>NZ_CP166289.1:3195000-6455000 GCF_000280725.2 Rhodococcus sp. JVH1
TCATTACGAGTGAAATGCTCTACCGACTGAGCTAAGGCAGCGGTGCCTTTCGGCGGTGGCGAGTCTAGCGCCTCAACCCCGAGTATGCGAAAACGGCTCCCTGAACGCGTCGCCGAGAGTGGCCACCATGGCGTCGACAGCCCACTGCGGCTTGACGTTGACGGTGATCGCCTCGCGGCACTCGAGGACGGCTTCGATGCACCTCAGAAGGCCTTCCGGGGTTGTTCGCGAGGCGAGGTCGGCGGCCCGATCCGCCATGTCCGGGTGGTTCGCGGCCGCGTTCGATTTCCATGCGACGGCGAGCGCGTCGCGGTAGAGACCGGCCAGATCGATCAGTGCACGGTCGAGTGCGTCACGGCCCGTGCGAGTGGCCCGGGACTTCTGGCGCTTCTCGAGATCCTTCAGCACGCCGGCCGAGCCTCGCAGGGCTCCGGCAGCACCCTTGCCGGTGCCGCCCGCCCCCAGCGCGGTGCGCAACTCCTCGGTCTCCTGCTCGTCCCTGGACGCGCTCATCTCCTTCGCCTCCGCGTCGGCGGAACGCACCAGTTCCTCCGCGGCGGCGAACGCGGTGGCGGGCCGCAGCGCCGCGACGGCGAGATCCAGAGCATCCTTACGGCGCACCTTGGCATTGAGATCCGTCGCGAGACGTCGGGCGCGCCCGACGTGACCGCCGCTGATCGAGGCCGCCAGTTGCGCATCGGCGGGATCCAGGCCGTCCCGCTCGCGCAGGACCTTGGCGATGGAGTCGGCCGACGGGGTCACGAGATGGACGTGCCGGCAGCGCGACCGCAGCGTCACGGAGATGTCCTGCGGGTCGACAGAGGGCGCACACAACAGGAACACGGTGCGATCCGGCGGCTCCTCCACCACTTTCAGGAGGGCGTTGGCCGCCCCCTCGGTGAGCCGGTCCGCGTCCTCGACGACCACGATTTGCCAGCGCCCGGTGCTCGGCCGTCGGGCGGCGGTCTGCACGATGGCGCGCATCTCCTTGACGCTGATGCTCAGCCCCTCGGGGACTACCTGCCGGACGTCGCCGTGGGTACCGGCCATCGCGGTGGTGCACGCGTGGCAGACGCCGCAGCCATGAACGCCGTCGCTGGTGCATTGGAGTGCTGCGGCGAAACACTGCGCGGCCACCGACCTACCCGATCCGGGTGGGCCCGTGAACAGCCACGAATGCGTCATCGAGGAGCCCATCGCGCCGACTCCGCGACGGGCGGCGGTCGCCGCGGCCGTCAGCTCGGCCTCGACGTCCTCTTGGCCCACCAACCGGTCGAATACCGTCACCGCGCCAGCCTAACCGGCACATGCGACAGCACGACCGGCCCGAGGTACCGGCTCACGCCTTCTTGTCCGCTGCCTTCTTCGAGGCCGCCTTCTTGGCCGGCGCCTTCTTGGCGGCGGTCTTCTTTGCAGCCTTCTTGGCGGGCGCCTTCTTCGCGGCGGCCTTCTTCTTGACGGGACCGCGGGCACGCCGATCCGCCAGCAGTTCCGAAGCGCGGGCGTCGGTGATGGACTCCACCTCGTCGCCCTTGCGGAGGCTGGCGTTGGTTTCACCGTCGGTCACGTACGGCCCGAACCGGCCGTCCTTGATCACCATCGGCTTCTCGCTGACCGTGTCGACGCCCAGCTCACGCAGCGGCGGGGTGGCCGCAGCCTGACGTCCGCGGCGTTTGGGCTCCGCATAGATCTTCAGCGCCTCGTCGAGGGTCACCGTGAACATCTGGTCCTCGGTGGCGAGGGACCGCGAATCCGTCCCCTTCTTCAGGTACGGGCCGTAGCGGCCGTTCTGCGCGGTGATCTCTTCCTTGGACTCCGGATCGACACCCACGACGCGCGGCAGCGACAGCAGCTTCAGGGCGTCGTCGAGGGTCACCGTCGCCAGGTCCATCGACTTGAGCAGCGAACCCGTCCGCGGCTTCGGACCGGTGGCCTTCTTCGCCGCCGCCTTCTTCGCGGGCGCCTTCTTGGCAGCTGTCTTCGTCTTGGTCGTCCCGTCGCCGGATTCGTCCGTCACCGGCACCACTGCCGGTTCGGGCTCCGGTTCCGGCTCGGGAAGGATCTCGGTGACGTAGGGGCCGAAGCGGCCCTCCTTCGCGACGATCTCGTGGCCGGTGAGCGGGTCGACGCCCAGCTTGCGACCCTCCTGCGGCGTCGAGAAGAGCTTCTCCGCGTACTCCGGTGTCAGCTCGTCCGGCGGAAGGTCGTCGGGCAGGTTGGCCCGCTGGGAAATGAGGTCGCCCTCGGGGTCGTCCGGGTTCTGGACCATCCGCTCGAGGTACGGACCGAACCGTCCGACGCGGACGTGCACTTCCCGTCCCTCGGCGTCGTCGAAGAGCCTGATCGAGTTGACCTCGCGAGCGTCGATCTCCTCGAGGTTGACCCCGACCATCTTCTTCAGGCCGCCCTCACGGGCAACCGAACCCTCGGCGCCGTGATCGCCGCCGAAGTAGAAACTGCTCAACCAGTTGCCGCGCTGTTCCCGGCCACCGGCGATCGCGTCGAGATCGTCTTCCATCCCGGCGGTGAAGTCGAAGTCCACCAGCCGCCCGAAGTGCATCTCGAGGAGACCGATGACGGCGAACGCCACCCAGGACGGGACCAGCGCACTGCCGCGCTTGTAGACATATCCGCGATCGAGAATGGTCTTGATGATCGACGAGTAGGTGGACGGGCGGCCGATGCCCAGCTCTTCGAGGGTCTTGATCAGGCTCGCCTCGGTGTAGCGGGCGGGCGGGTTCGTGGTGTGGCCATCGGGATCGAGCTTGGTGGCGGTGACCGCCTGGCCCTCGACGAGCACCGGCAGGCGCGACTCGGCGTCGTCGGACTGGCCGCCGGCCTCCTCGTCGACGCTCTCCACGTAGGCCTTCAGGAATCCGGCGAACGTGATGGTGCGGCCCGACGAGGAGAAGGTGCATTCCTCGCCGGTGCCCGCGGTTCCGGTGATCCGCAAGGTGAGCGTCGTGCCCCGCGCGTCCGCCATCTGCGACGCCACGGTGCGCTGCCAGATCAGCTCGTACAGGCGGAACTCGTCGGTGTCGAGGCGGGAGTGCAGCTGACCAGGGGTCTGGAACACGTCACCGGCCGGGCGGATGGCCTCGTGCGCCTCCTGCGCGTTCTTGACCTTGCGCGTGTACTGGCGCGGTGTGTCGTGCACGTACTCGGCGCCGTACAACTCGGTGGCCTGCGCGCGGGCGGCAGCGATCGCCGACGACGACAAGGTCGTCGAGTCGGTACGCATGTAGGTGATGTAGCCGTTCTCGTACAGCCGCTGCGCGATGCGCATGGTCCGCTCGGACGTGAAGCGGAGCTTGCGGCCCGCCTCCTGCTGCAGCGTCGACGTCATGAACGGCGCGTACGGCTTGCGGGTGTACGGCTTGCTCTCGGCGGAGGAGACGGTGAGGTCGACACCGGCGAGGGACTCGGCCAGACGCTGCGCTCGCGCCTCGTCCAGAACCGTAACGGTGCTCGTCTTCAGCTGGCCATCGGCGCCGAAGTCGCGGCCGGTGGCGACCCGGGAGCCGTCGACGCTCACCAGACGCGCCCCGAAACTGCGGGGGCTGGCGTCGGCGCCGGCGTCGAGGGTGGCGGAGATGTCCCAGTAGGACGCCGAGCGGAACGCCATCCGCTCACGTTCCCGCTGCACGATGACACGGGTGGCGACGGACTGCACTCGGCCTGCCGACAGCCTCGGCATGACCTTCTTCCACAGCACGGGGCTGACCTCGTAGCCGTACAGACGGTCGAGGATGCGGCGGGTCTCCTGCGCGTCGACCAGGTCGTTGTCGAGTTCGCGGGTGTCCTCGGCCGCGGCGCGGATGGCCGGCTCGGTGATCTCGTGGAAGACCATCCGGCGAACCGGGATCTTCGGCTTGAGCGTCTCGAGGAGATGCCAGGCGATCGCTTCGCCCTCACGGTCGGGGTCGGTGGCGAGGAAGAGTTCGTCGGCGTCCTTGAGGAGGCTCTTCAGCTCCGTGACCTTGGACTTCTTCTCTGGACTGACCACGTAGAGGGGTTCGAAATCATGGTCGACGTTGACTCCGAGCCGCGCCCAGGATTCACCCTTGTACTTGGCCGGGACGTCTGCGGCTCCGCGCGGAAGGTCGCGGATGTGACCGACCGACGCCTCGACGACATAGTTCTTTCCGAGGTACGGGGCGATCTTGCGGGCCTTGGTCGGCGACTCGACGATCACGAGGCGGCGAGGCTGGCCGGACGCTCCCGCCGCACCCTGTGCACTGCCGTTGTCCCCTTTAGCCACCTGTAGCCCGAGCCTTCCTGAAGTCGATCGCTGCCACTCGGCAGTTGTGCAGACAAACCCTTTTATACCCGGTTCGCCTATTACTAGAGTGACATACCCGGAACCCATCCTCGCAGATCAGTACCGTGTGCGCGGCTCTACACGTGGGGCCAACCGGTACGGTCGTCCAAATTTCCGGGCGCCTCACCGATGCTCTCGACGAGTCTGCCGAGCCTACGCCGACCCGAGATTCGGAGCCCCGGACCGGAGCCACGGGTACCTATCAGCGTCGGCGCGATGCCCGCTCTCATCAATGCCTGAGCCAACGGCGCGTGGGTATCCGGGGCATGCGGATCGAGTCCGAGGACGAACCGCTCCCCCTCCGCTTCACTCCTGCCCGACGCGAGAGCCCACACCCTCAGCTGACGCCCCGACGGCACCCAGCCGGAGGGCACCGCCTTGACCGCCCCTCTCGTCCACTGGTCCGCGAGAGGCCGCAAGTCGACGACCGATGCGGTGCGGACCAGCGGGCTGCCCTCGTCGCTGCGCGTGATCTCGACCTCGAGTCCGGCCTGGGTGATCAACTCCGCAATCGCCTCCGCCCGCCACTGGGCGTCGACCACGATCGAGATGCGCGCACGCCCGGCCGATGTGACCACCTGACCCGTCGCGGCGAGAAGACCGCACAGATCGGTGACTGCCGGCGGCATCGCCTCCGCGGAGAAGAAGGAGAGCTGGCTCACTGAAGTACCCCCTTTGCCACGGCACCGTTGCCGTGAAAACGACTCGTCCCCCACCGCCTCAGGCGATGGGGGACGAATCAGACGCGGTCACGAAGACCCCGCCTATCTGATTTACGTGTTCACGAATGTGAACGGCAGAATCAGACTGCGCGAACGCCGGTAGCCTGGGGGCCCTTGGTGCCCTGGCCGACCTCGAACTCCACGCGCTGGTTCTCCTCGAGGGTGCGGAAGCCGCTGCCCTGGATCTCGGAGTAGTGAACGAAGACGTCAGCGGAGCCGTCTTCGGGTGCGATGAAGCCGAAGCCCTTTTCCGCGTTGAACCACTTCACAGTGCCCTGTGCCATGCTTTTCCTTCTCTTTCTAACCACCGGATTCGGCGGACAGCACATACAGTCCGCCGGGCCGGTTCCGACCGCTGTACTTCTAGATTTCCCCCTCAGGAAAAGCAGAGCACCGCGTTCGCAACATCGATCCTGCGAACGTTCACTCTTTCAAGCCTACGAACACAGAAGCTGCGACCAGTTGTAGTCAACCATGAACTCCGCGAACGCAACAGTCGAAATCCGAACAATTCACACAAAAAGTTGATCTTGTAGCGAACAGGCACGAAACAGCGGATTGGCGCGGGGGTCACGACACCCCGGGCGACAGCCCCGGAAAGGGACTCGTTATCATCAAATGCGCAGGTCGTGGCGGTGTGGAAGCTACTCGCCCGTACCCTACGACAGCCCGGAGACATCAGTGAGCACACCGTTTTCACCACGTGACGACAGTGGAAATACGGGCGAAACATACGGCCGGGCGCTGCTGAACCGAGTCCTCGAGGGTGTTCCCCGAGACGAAAACCCGCTCACTTTCGCCGCCGAAATGCCTGCCCGGACTTCTCAGCTGTCGGAATGGCCCGCATGGGCGCACCCGAGCGTCGTCCGGGCCATGCAGGAGAACGGGATCCCCCGTCCCTGGACCCACCAGGCCACCGCCGCCGACCTGGCACATCACGGGACGAACGTCGTGGTGTCGACCGGCACCGCCTCGGGCAAGTCCCTGGCCTACCAGCTTCCGGTACTCACCACTCTGGCAACGGATCCGCGGGCGACCGCCCTCTACCTCTCGCCGACCAAGGCGCTGGGAGCAGACCAACTCCGGGCCGTGACCTCGCTCATCGACTCGGAAGTCCTGGACGCCGGGGACGACCTCCGGGGCGTGTGCCCGTGCATGTTCGACGGCGACACCCCACTCGAGGTGCGGCACTGGGCACGGGAGAACTCGCGGTGGCTCTTCACGAACCCCGACATGCTGCACATCTCCCTCCTCCGGACCCATCAGCGATGGGCGCACTTCTTCCGGAACCTGGCGTACGTGGTGATCGACGAATGCCACTCCTACCGTGGTGTCTTCGGCTCGAATGTCGCGCTCGTGCTGCGACGGCTCCGGCGCATCGCGGCACGGTACGGCGCCGACCCCGTCTTCGTCCTCGCGTCCGCCACGACAGCGGACCCTGGAGCGGCGGCGTCACGGCTGATCGGAGCGCCCTGCGCCGAGGTCGTGGAAGACGGTTCACCACACGGCCCCCGGACGGTCGCGCTGTGGGAACCCCCGCTCATGCGGGAGGTCACCGGGGAGAACGGAAGCCCCGTTCGACGGCCCGCCGGTTCGGAGGCCGCGCGCATCATGGCCGACCTGATGGTCGAGGGAGCCCGCACGCTCACCTTCGTGCGTTCCCGCCGGGGCGCGGAGCTGACTGCTATGGCGACCAAACGCCTACTCGGGGAGATCGATCCCGAACTCTCGTCGCGAGTCGCGTCGTATCGAGCCGGGTACCTCGCCGAGGACCGGCGTGAGCTCGAGACCGCACTCGCCGACGGCACGCTGCTGGGGGCGGCGACGACGAATGCGCTGGAACTCGGCGTCGACATCGCCGGCCTCGACGCCGTCGTGGTCGCCGGGTTCCCCGGCACGGTGGCGTCGTTCTGGCAACAGGGAGGCCGGTCCGGCCGACGCGGCGAAGGTTCGCTCGTAGTCCTGATCGCGCGTGACGACCCTCTCGACACCTACCTCGTCCACCACCCGTCCGCGCTGCTCGACAAACCCGTCGAGGCGACCGTCACGGACCCGAGCAATCCGTACGTCCTCGGACCGCAGTTGCTCTGCGCGGCAATGGAACTACCACTTTCCGACGCCGAGGCCGAGGCGTTCGGGGCGATCGACGTTCTCGGAAAGCTGGCCGAGCAGGGCCTGATCCGCCGGCGGGCACACGGCTGGTTCGTCACCGCCGGCACAAATCCTCATGGCGCAGTGGATATCCGGGGTGGAATCGGAACCCAGGTGGCAATTGTCGTGTCGGAATCCGGACGCATGCTCGGAACTGTCGACACGGGCCGCGCTCCCGCCACGGCACACCCCGGCGCCGTCCACATCCACCAGGGTGAGTCGTACGTCGTCGACGAACTCGACCTCGACCAGGGACTCGCCCTGGTGCACGCGGAGGACCCGGACTGGACGACGTCGGCCCGCGAGACCACCGAGATCACCGTCACCTCGGTACTCGAGCAGAAGCAGTTCGGCGACGTCGAGGTTGCGCTCGTCGAGGTGGAGGTGACCCATCAGGTGATCGGGTACCTGCGACGGCTGCCTTCGGGCGAGGTCCTCGACGCGGTCGAACTGGACATGCCGAAGCAGACCCTCCACACCCGCGCGGTGATGTACACCGTCACCCCGGAACTTCTGGTGCGGGCGGGTGTTCCGGCCGAACGCGTGCCCGGTTCGCTCCACGCCGCCGAACATGCCGCGATCGGGCTCCTGCCTCTCGTCGCGGTGTGCGATCGAGGCGACATCGGCGGCGTCTCGACGGCGGTGCACGCCGATACCGGACTTCCGACGGTGTTCGTCTACGACGGTCATGCAGGCGGCGCCGGGTTCGCCGACCGGGGTCACGCCGAACTCACTCGCTGGCTCGGCGCGACCCGTGAAGCGATCGAATCGTGCGAATGCACGTCAGGCTGCCCGTCGTGCGTGTACTCACCGAAGTGCGGAAACGGTAACGACCCCCTCGACAAGGACGGCGCGATCCGGGTCCTGACGGCGGTACTGGACTCACTCGGCTGACGGGTCAGCGCAGATACAGCCGAACCTTGTCGATCACATCGCGGAGCAGGTGAATCTCCTCGCCGGTCGGCGGGGCGGTGACGGTGAGATCGTCGGCGACCTTCAGTTCCCAGCCGGTCTGCGCTCGCACGTCGTCGACGGTGACCCCCTCGTGCACGCTGACCAGCTCGAGTTCGTCGAACGGACCCTGCCTCGACAGCACCCCCAGGTTCGTGAACACCTTCGTCACCCCTCGGCCTCGGGGCATGATTCCGTCACCTGCCTCCCGGGCCCGGACAGGGCTCGGGGACGTGCAGAAGTCCAGTTCCGCCGGGAAGGCGCTCGGGTCGTGTCTCCGCATCACCACGAAGATCTCGCCGGCGTTGGGCATGATCTCCACGGCGCCACCGGCACCGGGCAACCGGACCGTCGGCTTGTCCCAGTCGCCGATGATGCTGGTGTTGAGGCTGCCGTACCGGTCGATCTGGGCCGCACCGAGAAATCCGACGTCGACGTTGCCGCCCTGCAGCACGTAACCGAACAGTGCCGACATCGATACCACCGACTCCGCGCCCGACACGACGACCGAGTCGGCGATGCCCTCGGCCATCGCGGCGGGGTGCGCGCCGCACACTCCCGATTCGTAGATCAATTCGACGTCCGGGTTACTTGTCCTCTTGGCGAGATCGACGGCGAGAGTCGGCAAGCCGACGCCGGCGAAGACGCGCCCCTTCCCGGCGAGTTCGCGGGCGGCGACGGACACGATGATCTCCGTCGCCGAGATCGCTCCGAGTGGTGCTGTGCTCATTTCCGGCTCCCGTAGTCGACTGGTTCGGAGAATCGGGGCTCGACGGCGAGGTCGTTCCAGTAGTCGCCGCCGAGTTTGTCCAGGTACTCGTCGTGATTCGCGGTGCCGTGGATCCACTCCTTCAGCCACGCCTGCAGGAGTGCGGAGTCCTTGCTGATCGCGGTCCATCGCCGGTAGAACGCGCAGTCCCGGTCGTAGTACCCCTGCACGTAGGACGGATGCGCCCCGCGCGGACAGACCACGACGGCATCGACCGCGTGGGAGGGAATCAACGTGCGGCTGGGGTCGGAGCGGACGACCTCGTCGTCGACGATCTCCTCGACGACCACGATCGCCTTCCCCGCGGCGTACACCGCTTCCTGCTGAACCCCGGAGATACCCCAGATCTGCACGTTGCCGTGACGGTCGGCGCGCTGCGCGTGGACGATGGTGACGTCCGGGTTCAGCGGAGGCACGACGTACACGGTGCCCTCGCCGTAGGGATCGTCGACGAGTCGAATTCGCGGGTTGAGCCGCGGAAGGTCGCTTCCGGCATAGGAGCGCAGCGGAAAGAACGGGAGTCGTGCGGCGCCCGCCTGATAGCGGCAGACCATTCCGTAGTGGCTGTACTCCTCGACCTCGAGGGCCACCGGATCGTGGTGCTCGATTCGGCGTCGCAACTCGTGCAGCGATCCGGCCGAGCCGCTCGCGAAGAACGAGGCCACGAGCTTGGTGACACACCCGGCGGCCACGAGTTGATCCGACACGATGTCGGGCGTCATCCGGCACAGCGTGAGGTTCTGCCGCTTCTGCCGGATGATCTCGTGCGCAGCCGCGAAGGAGATGAGATGCGAGAAGCCCTCGAGGCACACGGTCATCCCGTCTTCGACATACGTTTCCATGGCTTCCGCCATGCTGACCACTTTGCTCATCGCCATGCCCTTCTCCGGAACGACGGGAGGCCGCCTCGGAACCTCTCCCACCGGATTACCGCCGTGTGAATCAATAGTGTTGACAAATCTGTTGCTGGAACTGCAATAGTTCTCCCGTGGAGATTTCTCAGATCACTGCCTTTCTCGCAGTTGCCGAGGAGTTGCATTTCGGCCGCGCCGCGCAGCGCCTGCACTCGGCCCAGCCGCCGCTGAGCCGAACGATTCGGCAACTGGAAAAACAGCTCGGAGCAACTCTTTTCGAAAGAAACACGCGGAACGTCCGGTTGACCTCCGCCGGTGAGGCACTGCTCGGCCCGGCGCGCGAAATCCTGGACGCCTGCCGGCTCGCGGAGATCGCCGTCGCCGCCGCCGGGCGCGGACAGGTCGGCCGGGTGCGCATCGGCTTCGCCGGAGTTTCGTCCCACCTGCTCATCGGAAGGTGGGCGAAACTCGTCCGGCACACCCACCCGGGTATCGAATTCGTGCTGGACAGTTCCGCTTTCGCGAGCGAAGCGCTGAGCAAGCTCCTCGACGGAACCCTCGACATCGGCCTGGTCCGGTGGATCTTCACCCCGCCGGGCATCGCGTCCCGCGTCATCCTCAACGAGGACTTCGTGGTGGCCCTGCCCACCGACCACCCGCTCGCAGGCAGGGACGGCGTTCGCATCGAGGAACTGTCCACCGAGCCCTGGGTGACGCTGCCCGCCGATCCCGGATCGGCGCTGCGGGACTCCCTGCAGAGGGCGGCCCACGACGCCGGTTTCACGCCCCGGATCGTGCAGAGCGCCCCGGACTCGATGGCGTTGATGGCGTTGGTGTCCGCGGAGGTCGGTTGCGCGTTGACCGTCTCCTCCGTGGCCGAGAACGTGAACAACCCCGATGTCGTGTTCCTGCCGCTGGTCGGCGGTCCCAGCACCCTGCAACTGCGGATCGCTTGGAGAGCGGACGACGACAACGCCGCGTTGCGGGAAGTCCTCCGGCTGTCCGAAGAGGCCTTGCCCACGCCGGAATGACCCCCGCGGTCAGGAGTGGGCTGTCGCACGGGCCTGCCTTGCATTCGGAGCGGTGTCCACCGCATCGTCCTCATCGATCTCGAGTTGCATCTCGTCCGCGTCGGATTGCTCCGCGGTCGACAACCGGCGCGCGTCGAATCCGGTCCGGTTCAGCAGCAACAGCGTGCAGACCAAGGAGACGGCGGCATAGCCGGCCGACACGAACGCAACACCGACGATGTTTCCGGACGAGTTGAGCATCCACTGCGCCAGCACCGGGGTGCCGCCGCCGACGATCAGAGAACACAGCTGGTACGCCGCGGAAAGGCCGGTGTAGCGAATGTTGGCGGGGAAGGCCCGCGCGAGCACTCCGGCGATGGCGCCGTAGAACATCGAGTGTGGAATGGTCGCGAGGCACATCGCGACGACGGCAATCGCGAAGTTCTCGGTCCGGATCGCGAAGAACATGGCCGGCATCAGGACGAACTCGGGAATCACCATGATGCACATGGCTTTCCGCATGTCGATCCGCGACACCAGGACGGCGCCGAACGGCTGCACGATGAACTGGACCACGAGGGCGATGGCGATGGCTCCGAGGAACGTGCCCCGGTCGTAGCCGAGTTCGCTGGTGGCCCACGACAACGCGAAGGTGTTCTTGAAGTACGTCACCTGGGCCAGGGGCAGCGCGCCCGCACCGAGGAGGACGAGGACCCAATGCTTGCGCAGCACCTCACCGATCGGCAGTGCGACAGTCTTCTTGCGCTTCAGCACGGTCTTCATCGCATCCGACTCTTCGAGCCTGAGGCGGATGATCATGCCGACGATCACCAGGGCCGCGGAGATCAGGAACGGGATGCGCCACCCGTAGAGCACGAAAGCCGGGGTGGGCATGGCGGAGAGAAGGAAGAACGCCATCGTCGCCAGGAGGTTTCCGGCGGGCGACCCCTGTTGGGCGAACGCCGAGTACAGAATCCCCTTCCCCTTGGGTGCGTTCTCACTGGCGATCAGCACCGCCCCGCCCCACTCACCGCCTACTGCCACACCCTGGACGACCCGGAGGAACACCAGGGCGGCGGGCGCCCAGATCCCGATCTGCGCGTAGGAGGGCAGGAGTCCGATTCCGACGGTGGCGGTGCCCATCATCATGAGCGTGATGACCAGGGTGTTCTTTCGACCGATTTTGTCGCCGAGATGGCCGAAGACGATACCGCCGATCGGACGGGCGAGGAACCCCGCCCACAACGTGACGAACGCGAGCAGGGTGCCCATGCCTGCCGGGAGGGTGTCGGAGAAGAACACCTGACCGAAGACCAGCGCCGACGCGGTGCCGTAGATGTAGAAGTCGTACCACTCGATCGTGGTGCCGATGAACGAGGCAATGCCCGCCCTCCGCGCCTTTGTCTCGGCCTCGGTCCGCTTCGGTGGTGCCGTGGTCATGTAATGCCCTCTCTCGCCAAAGGGAGTGGTGTGGATGAAAACCAGCTCGCACCAGTGAGACTCGCATCACAGGATCGATGCCGTCCAATACTTCCTGAGCGGGGGATTATTGCGATTCCGGTCACAATCACCAAAACCTTGCACACGCTGGAGTGATGCGCCTCACCGGACCACCTCCTCGCTCCGACGTCACTCCGCGGGACCTGCCCTCGCGACCGCCCGGGCATCCCGGACACCCAGCGAGGACAGGAGCACCGGCGCGGTGACCGCGACCTCGACGTCCCAGTCGTCGATCTCACAGGACACGACTTCGGTGCGCATTCGCCCCGCCACCTCCCGCGCCGCGGCACACGCCGCCTCGGTGCCGCGGTCCAGCCCGACGGCCGCGGCGACGGCAGCCAGATCCGCAGCGGACTGCGCCCGGTGCCGCACCGACACCGCCGAGCCGACGTGCACCAACATCGCCGTGACCACCACCAGCGCCGCGAGCGCACAGCACGCCGTGACGGTCACGGAACCACGATCGTCGGTGATCACCGAACTCACCACCCTCCCCCGCCCCACCCCGGCACGGTGGGTTCGAGAGCCGCCACCGCCTCCGCGGAGATGTTCACGAGCGGAAGGAGTGGACTGCGTGCCCGCACGGTCGCGACGACGAACTCCCCCTCGGCCCGGACCGACACGTCGGCACCGTCGGGTGCCACCTTCGCCGCCGTGGAGATCGCCGACTCGCGATCTCCACGGGCTGCGAGCCGTGCTGCCTCACGGGCCGAGTCGACGCACCGGACGTGCAGCGTCGCCGCGGTGATCGCGCCGACACACAGCACCACCACCGCCACGATCGACGCGATCGCGATGGCGGCCTCGACCGTCACGCCGCCGGCCTCCGACCGGCGCAGGTTCTCGGCAGCACTCATCACACCGCGGTGTTCAGCGCTTTGTCGATGATGTTCGTCAACGCCGTCACGATGCTGTCGCCGGTGACGACGGGGGTACAACTTGGACTGTCAAATACGACAACGGCCCCAGAGAGTGCGCCAACACTCTTCCAGGGCCTCAGCTTCTACGGAAAGTGCCATTCCCGATGAGCCGTTTTCGCATCATATCTCTGTCCAGTGACAGGTTCGAGCCACTGCTCACCTGCATCAGCCTTCTCGCCCTCCTGGGCCTCTACGCCGCCACCATCGGTGTACTGCGCCTCTGCATCGCACTCGGTTGGTACGTCGCATGAGCGCCCTCGTCAGCATCAACCAGGCAGCATCCCGGCTTGGTGTCGCCCCAGCCGAGATCGTGGACGCATCCGGCCTCACCCTTGGCGAACTTGAACATGCCGCAGAGCAGGATGGGCTCGACGCGTGCCAGTACCGGCAGGTCCCTGTCCTCAGCAAGAGTGACCTCGACGTCATCGCACAACGCATTCAGCGCTGATCCACCCATAGCTGTACGTCGCTATCTGGTGGGTCCGACGTAAACCGACCGCTCCTGTTGCCAGTGCTGACAATCCCCGGAACCAGGTTCGGGGAGTCCCCTAGCTGACTGATCATCCGCCAGAGGATCAACCGACAGCCGCTCACGCTCACAGGCGCGAGTGGCTAGAGGTCGTGGAGCGGAACGACGGTCGGCGGAATTTGGGAGGTAGGGCTTGGGAGGTTCCAAGCCTTCTGCCTTTAGTCCGTTCCTTCCCTGGACCGAACCCACGAAACTTTGAACCATCGCTCTTACCCACCGGAGCCGAATCTAGCTCCCCGCACAGAGAACTGAGAACCTACGTGACCACCCTCATCACCACAGCCCAGCACACCAACTTCCTCACACTGATGCACGACGACATCCACAGTGCTGGCTACACCATCCCGCAGGTTGCAGAACACCTCGGCTACGCAGAACACCAGCTACGCACCCCCGTCCTGTCGGCTGAAAACCCCAACGGGCTGAGCATTGATGACGTGTACCGGATCTCCAAGCTGGTCGGCGGCAACTGGGTGGAGTGGTTCCGCTCATTCGAATGACCCAGAACGACAAAAGATGCCCCCGGCAACCCACAATGGGTCCGGGGGCATCGTCTTAAATGGCCAGTCGTTTGCTACTTCTTCGTATTCTGCGCCATTGTGACCACTCCAACGATGATGCCGGGGCAGAGCAAGGAGCCGATTGCGGAACCCAAACTCCCCGAGCTAATCCACGCGACCACGAGCCAAATGAGCATGCCCGCTATCAGCAAACTTCGCCATTCGGCAGCCAACCAAGCCCAGAACCCAGACCCTGTACTGGAGGTGCGGGGCGCGAGTCGCCGCGCTGACACATTCACCGCAACAACGTTCCCGAAAAGGTCGTACTCGAACAGACAGATTCCGTGCTCGTTTGCATACTCGATCGCGTGCCTGCTGTACCCAGAGGCACTAAAGAAAAGGAGCTGTTTCGACATGTCGGCTCCACGAGCACCATAGAGCCGCTGAAGATCAGGCCGTCCCGTCTGCGCCGACTTACATTTCACTTGCGCCAACGCGTGCCTGGAGCGGACGTCCACGCCTCCATCTGGCCCACCCGAGACGGCTCGAGCGTCAGAGAAGCCGAAGGAACTTCGCATGTAGTCGGCAGCGAACAACTCTGCGTCGCGTGGGTTGTTGATTACTGCCATCGTCTCCGCTCCCTGTTGGTAGCGGGAGCTTAGCCGGACGTACCGACCGAAGTTGATAGCAGGGCGATGGAACCGAAACCGGTGTTGGTGCGTCGAATCCAGCATGGACAACGATTGGCGCGAGGACTTCATGTTGTGGACGCTCGAACTGCTCCACGACCGCAGAGAACGCAGGGACCGGGGCCGGCAGCTTCCCTCCGACAACCCCGATACCCACACAACAGACGCTACCTCAGACGAGTGAGGCGTGTCGAACAAACTTTCGAATCAGAGTAGGGTCGATCTATGGCACCCAAGGTCGAGCAGGCACCCGCGACCTGCCCGAACGGTCACCCACTGGTCAGCGGCGGATGTTTGGTGGGCTGGACAGTCTGCTCCTGCCCCAATGCCTCATACGGTGGTCACCGCACCTTTTATTGCCGGAGATGCGACACCACCCAATTCGTCCCACCATGCGCCGGCCAGGACTTCACACCTGGTGAGCGGTGGGTGACACGGGAACAGATGCCTTGATTCTCAGGAACCGAAAATTGAGGCAGACCCATTCCCGGGAGCTGGAGCCGGGACAGGCGCAGCACTGACAGTGACCAGGACGGGTTGTGCTGTCGCAGAGGCGCTAATCGCCCCCGGCGTTCCCCATTCCTCGTGGCCAGATTCACCGGAATAGTTGTTCGCGCACGCCCAGTCGACTTGATACTCACCCACGGGAACGTCCGGGTAGGTGAGCGGACCGCCGCCGACCGGGATCTTCACGGGATCGAGAGCGCCACCCTCAAGCCAATCACCCAACCCGGCTGAGAACGTGATCGGGTCCACCTCGGGGTTCGTTCCCGGTTTCGTGCCGTACACCATGCAAAAGACATCCGCACCAGTGTTGTTGGTGATCGTCGTGGTGACGGTGCTGCCACTGACCGTAGCGGTCAGGGCGACATCTTCCGGTGCCGCGGCAGCCGTGCCGGTAGTCAGCAAGGCGACCGCCGGGACAGCCGCGAATACTGCAAGGGAAACACTTCTCAGCTTCATGCCTGTGATGTGTACCAGACGCCGTATCGCTCATTCACGTGACGGACACGCCAGTGCGACAAGCGGAACCCCGCCCTTGCACTGACCCCTACCCCCACCACGGACCCCCGTTGGGGAGCCTTAACGAATGCGCTTTTCTTCACTCGGCGGTGCTAGAAGAGGCCGGGGCGTTCTCGTTGGGATCATTCACCCACGTTCGATACAGCTTGTGGGGACCACTGGTCTCCAACAACCGCTTTGCCCAGTCATCACAACCCGGCTGAGCACCAAGCTGAATGCAACCTTCCACAATATCTTCGAGCGTGTGGCGACCGCTCGGCATATGAGCCTTCGGGTTCACGGTCGGATGAATATGAGGCCGATGCTCTGGGCTGTTGCCGTCAGGATGCCAATGCCATTGCATCTTCCACCCTTCATCGGCAACCAGGTTGTATGCGTACATCCTCGTCGAAACCCGGTACTTGCCTGCCGACAGATCGAATCGCTTGGGATCGCACTCCACCAACTCGAACAACTGTTGAGCGTGGAAAACCCCAAACCGTGGCAAGACCATGCCAGTTGCGCCATTCAGGATCCAGGCGCCGGTGTCACCCACCCGCCTCACCTTGTTGGTCTGCACTATCTTCGCGCCGCCCTTGAGGCATGAAACAGCCCGCTGAAGTGGATCAATGTAATTCTTGACCGCTTCCTGCGGGCTATGTCCAGGCATGAATGGGTCTAGCGGGCGAAGGGTAGCGCCATAGCCACCTCAGTTAGGCCTGGCACGTCGTCCCAGTCCACTCCATCAAATTCACCGCTGTCCCAACGCACAAGGAACTGAGCTCCAGTTATCCCCATGTTTTGGCGGGCGATTTGGTCGAACAAGTCTGAGCTTTCCTTACCATCCACCACAGTGACCTGGCCCATCACATCTGTTGCGATGCTCATGAACGCCTCCTTCTCGTCAACTGGATGTATACCCGAGGTGTCTGACACTACCCGAGGATCAATCCACACAGTGCTCACATCCCTATCCACAGATCGTGCCCTATCAAGGTCTCGTTAGCCTGTTCGCCGAGAAACTTTTGAACCCTCCACACCGAGGGTCGCCCTCGGGGGCGGTGATGCCCCCTCACGTAGGGAAGGCCCTACCCCCCGCACAGGACCGTGCTCCTGGAGCAGTCGAACGAACCCACCCGGCCAGCCGCTCACCCGATACCAGGACTTACGGGCATCACACCAGGCCGTCACCCGCTCCGCACGAGTCTCACCAGGCCAATCAGCCTCCGTGAAGACCACCAGGCGCTCAGGGGGCGGATCACCCAACACCCGCCGGCGCTTCACAACTTCGCCCGATACACGCCCCGAGGTGCACCACGAACTGATCCACGCTCGTCGTCCTCCTCAGCGGGGATACGCAGAGCCGCCAGGAGTCGAGCAAGCACAATCCGCTGCTGACGGGCCTCCACAGCAGCCGGGTGCACCTTCTGCCCCTGCGGCGAAGCCATCATCAACCCGTCCGACTCCACCAACGCCTGCAACGCAGCGATCTGGTCAGCGGTAGACGCAGCCTCCCGCAGCAACTCCAACTCGTGCGGGGACAACTCGAACTCGTCTGAGAGTGCACCCCACAGCCGTTTACCGGCCTCTAACAGCCCTTCTGGGGCAGTAACTTCCGTCATTGGTACGTCCATTCTGGATAGGTCCATTCGTTTCACCTGGTGGAGAGGGAAGCTGACACAGTGCGGAGCGAGCGTCAGCGGGTCAGAGGTGGTCCCGGTCCCACCCCTTCAGAATTTGCCGGCCTAGCCGACGGGTTTACCAGTCCCTGCTGGTGGGTGGCTTCTGGTCGCGCTTCCGGTTACGGATGCCGTCGCCGCGAGAGGAATTACAGCCCCGGTGTGCAGGTCGGAGAGCCCCGTGCACGTCCCCGCCAGCGTTCAGAGGCACAACGTGGTCCGCGGTCCAAGCGCCCTTATCGGTGTAGGGGAGGTCGGGGTCTATGCCTTTGCCGCAGAGCCAACAGACCTGGTTGGCGCGCCGTAGTCGTTTGGCTGCGTGGCGGTAGCGTCTGCTGTCTCGTGGGTTCCCTGCCATGACAGCATCAGCCCTCAAGGTGCAGCACGTTGGCGGCGTCGAGTATCAGCACGTCGTGGGGTTGGCCCGCGTTGCGTGCGTAATGATCGTCTGGGAGTTGGTACCGGCGTAGCTGAACTACTTCACCTGATGCCAGTAGTTGCACGGGCTTCGACAGTTCGTCGTACACCTTTGCGCCGAGGTGTCCGTACTGGTTGCGGAAGTCTTCAGCCTCACGCAGTAGGTACTCGCGCAACCCGTTCGACGTTGTCCCGCGTGGCATCCTCGCCATGTCAGTTCCCCCACCTGATGTTCGCCGCTTGCTGGTGTCGCACACTCTTCGGCGCATTCACGGCTGCGTCTGGATTCAGCGAGGCAGACCACCGGAGCACATTCGACTCCGTCTGGCGGATCTCGGCGGCCAACTCGACAACGCGCCGGGTGCTGACAGGAGTCTTCGCAACCTCTATCGCCAGCAAATCGGCCAGAATCGCGCCTCTATCAGTGGCCTTACGGATGCTATCCAGGGTCAATAGCTCCGCCTCATCCCACTCCATCGGCGGCGTCAGTAGCTTCGCCAGTTGGTCTACGGCCTTCTCGCCGGCCGTTCGTGCTCGTCTGCCCATGTCTTCATTCCTTACGTTGGTCTGTTACGACTCGATACCTCTGACCTGCACCGATGCGGCTCACCGATTGCGTGAGCCCTGAGTTGCCCTGTGCCGGATTCGCCCACCCCTGCACACCTGACGCGCATTCTGTTGCGCCATAGCAGCACTCACGGTCCGGTGCGCTACCCCGTGGGTTTCCCCCATGCGATGCAGCGAGTCCTGGGCTGTATGTGCAACGTGTGCACTCGCGGGAGTGGTCGTGGGGTATCCCGGTGGGGGTCAGATGAAGGCCCCGGTCACTTGAGACCTGGGTGCCGTTGGGTGGGGAGCCTCAGGCGTACTCGTCGTGCGGCTCGCGCCGTGGCTGCCTCAGCCTGTGTCTTCTTGAGGTGACAGTTGCGGCATGTGCTGGTCAGGTTGTCTGGCTGGTCGGTGCCACCGGCTTTGGTGTTGCGGATGTGGTCCACCTCGGTGGCTGGTTGTCCGCATGTGGTGCAGGTGTTGTTGTCGCGTTCGAGGATGGTTCGGCGGAGTCTGCGCCATGCGGCGGTGCTGGTTCGGGGGTCGCCTGAACCCCAGTTGTGTGTCATGGGTTGTCCTTGAATTGGGGGCATCTCTCAGCCCTCGGTGAGTAACGGCGGTCACACCGTCAGCGATAGTTCATGCAGGTCGGGAGGACCAGGAGACAGTCATGATCGGCAACGTGTTTGACATACCGGTGTTCGGTGACCCGATCTGGCCTCCGGGCGTTTGGTACGTCAACTTCGCCAACTGGTTCAACCAGTTCTAGGAGTCGACATGATCGGCAACCTGCCAGACCTACCAGGATGGTTCTCAGAAGGAGAAACCGCCTTTTGGTTTCCCGTACTGGTTCAAATCGCCAACTGGTGGAACCCATTATGACCGGAAACCTGCCTGACTTGTTCTTCATGATTTGGCTTGGTCCATTCGCAGAGGCGTGGAACAACTTCGCCCTTTGGTTCAATCAGTTCTAGGAGAAATCATGATCGGCATCGTGTTCGATCTTCCAGGGTTCTTTGACGTCGGTGACTATTGGCCAGGCACCGTTCAATGGAACATGTTCGCCCAGTGGTGGAATCAGTTCTGACCCGTCGAGCGGGCACCACCTCGCTTGGAAGTGATGCCCGCCCGCCCACGTGGGGCGCTGCTACTGACTCGCCGGAAAGGTGGGTCGTGGTCAGTGCATGGTTCCGTCCGGTCCATCCGGTGCCGGCGACCTTGACGCCCAGGTCAGTCAGTCTGTGGTCAGCCCTGGTCAGCGACCTTGTACGGGTTCACGTGCACGTCCGGGACGAACCCCTCAGTCTCGCTCATCCGCCCCGAACGACCCGGTGTGATCGCCGCATCCCACGACTGCTCGAGGTAGGAACGCAGGCGCTCACGTGCCTCAGCAACCGTGTTCAGGGTGATCGGCACTCCTGCCCGGAACCAACGGCTACCGCGCGGACCGAGCCCGTGGACTACTCGGAACGTGGATGCTTCGTAGAGTTTGCCGGTCTCGACGGGGACGAAGAACAACGCGAAGGTGTTGATGAATCCTGCGCCGGCGGCACTTTCGATGAGGGGGAACTTGCCCTGCGGCGTGAACTCGGCGACCAGCAGTTCGCACTGATCCAGGGTGCCGGTGTGCTTGGGGAGTCCCTGCCACACCTTCAGGGTTTCCGCATCAGCACGGTCAAGGAACGTGGTGGGATCCTCGTCACCGTTGATTACCGACTTGGCCTGTGCGATACCTTCGGCTGCCTTTTCCACGACGGGGCGTAGCTGGTCGAGAACGGTGTCTGCCGCGCCATCGGCGAGAGCCTGGTGGAAGCGGCTTGCAATGGCGACTTCGTTTCCGGTGAGCTGGCTGACGTACTGGCGGCGTGCGGCTTCGTCTGCTCCGCGCTTCGCGAGTTCAGCGAGTTTCTTCTCGGTGAGTGTCCCGGCTGCTGCGTGCGCCTTGATCTCGTCTGCGGTGGTGTCGGGGGCGTTCGTGAAGTTCCGCAGGTCATCCCAGGACGCCAGAATGTTGGTGAGTTCGGCGGGCGCTTCGATACCGAGTGCGGCGACGTTGGCGAGGAATCCGCGACAAGTGCTGATGCTGACGCCGTGGGCGAGGTTGAAGGTCTTCGTCATGTTGGTTCTGCTTTCAGTTGATCGTGAAGGGGTGTGCGGATCGGTCCGCTAGTTCGGGTTTGCCTACGGCGCGGTACAGCGCGTCGAGTTGCTGCTGTCCGCGTGCGTCCTCGGATAAGGGTGGGACGCGCGTCTCAGGGTTATCCCGTCTGGCATCTGACGTTGGCAGAAGCTCGTCGTCTAACGAGAAACTTGAGGGGCTGACACGGTCCTCCGGTCGGGTCCACGATGTGGGGTAGTCCCGTGCGGGTGCCTCTTCAACCTGTTGCGGGCGTGTATCCCATTCGGGCGGGTACTGCGGTTCAGTCATGTTGGTCTTTCTTGTTAGAGTCCTGCGCGGTCGAGGACGTCATGAATTTCGTCAGCGATCTGCCGAGCAACATCGGCCTTAAACTGGACAGGTCCCACGCTGATCCAGTCACGGTTGTGTAGGCGGACTGTCGGCTTGGGCCGGTGCTTCGCGCAACGTCCTTGCGTGGATCTGGTGAGGTCGGCGCAGCCAGGTTCGGCGCATTCAACCCCCTGCCGTCCGCGCCCCTGAGACTTCTTCGCGTATGGATTGGCCGGTTCAGTCATCGGATGCCCTCTCAGGTCCAGGAGTACTTAGGTGCACGTTTCAGAAACCCGGATCGTCAGCAAGCACCGCTTCCAGCAGTGCAATTGCCTGCCTGATACGCGGATCACCACTGACATTCACAGGCGTCGGTCTCGGCTCACGTTGGGTGCCTTGCTGGGCACCATCCGAACTGTCGAGCCCGGTCGTGGTGTGTCCGTGTGCGTGCAATGCGCCCACTAGGTCCCGTGCAACGTCGGGGTGCACTGCCCATTGCTTCGTGTCTGGTGAGTACCTGCGCCTGTTCTTCGGCAGTGCCTTCACAAGACCAACCACCTCTGCGTCGTAGGGGAACGTCAGCAGGTAGCCGTCGGGGCCGGCATCGTCAAAGTGGACGCGCACAGGCATGGGGTGTTCCTTCCGTAGGTATATGGGTTCACCGGACTTGCGCCAGTACCCGAGCAGGACTTCAGGGTCAGACGTGGGGCTCATCCCTGCCGCCAAGAGATTGCGGACCGCATCAACCATTGAGATCTCGGTGCGCGTGGACTGTCCCCCATGTCCCCCCTTAAGGGTGGGACTTCTGGGGACAGCCCCCGACGTATGCACAGCAGCAGGACTGTCCCCACTGTCCCCACGACCGGGGACAGTGTTCACCTCACGGTTTGGACCACTTGTGCCCGCTGTCCCTTCGTTCAGGGTCAGCATCACGCGCTGTCCTCCAGGAGACTCATCGGTTGACTGTCGGGGACAGCTTTTCGATGCTTGATCGCCTCCGCTAGCAGCTTCGTTTTCGCGGTGATCCCGTTGTTGCTCAGGATTGCGCGCGCCGTAGTTCGTCCCATCTCGGGTGGGATTCCCAAGCGGTCCATATCTGCAAGCAACTTCGCGAGTTCCGGTTTATCGGTGCCCGCGGCTGCCACGTGACGCAACGGGGAATCTTCCCGTCGAACCTCAATGAACTCGGGATGGTGATTCGAGCGCTGCCGTTCACGACGCAGAGTTACAACATCTTCAGACTTCTGCGTCAGCAACCAGACCGCGTCCACATCATCGTTTTTCGCCGATGAACCACGGACACCCTTCGTTGCATCCTTGCCGAGGTGGTCCAATCTGACGATGGTCCGCCGCTCCGCCTTCAGCGGTGCGAGCGCACATCGGTACAGGTTCCGGTACGTGTCCGAAGAATTCTCATCGCCCTCAACGACGCGGGACAGGGTGTCAATGACGATGAGTTGCGCATCCCAGTACCGAGCGACTTCGGCCAACTGTTGCCCACCAGTCCGGGTATCCAGTGCTTCCATCGACGGAAACGACAGATAGTGTAGATTCGCCAGGTCGTCAGGGCCGTAGTTCATCTCCAACAGCCGTTCAATAACGTCCTGCTCGGTGTTTTCGAGGTCTACGTAGAGAACGCTGATCGGTTCCCGTTTCGCCCTGCCTAGCGCCGTCCTGCCACTGGAGAGTGCAGCGCACAGGTCGAGCATCAGGAGCGACTTGCCGGCCTTTGCTGCGGCAACCATCGCGTAGGACCGACCGATAATGAACAGGTCCTCGATCAACCAGGGGATCTCCACCGGCTGCGCCTGGAATGCTCGGTGCCAGTCCAACTTGGGGAACGGAGATGGTTCGTCGTTCGGTGGGGGTGCGTTGACGTTGCTGAAGTCCACCTATCGGCCCCCGTTCTCAGCGGAACGGATGGTGTTCTCAATCTCGATGTCATCGAGTCCGATGCTTCTTGCAGCGGCTTCTAGGTCAGCGCGGATTGCGCTCAAGGTGCCGTCTTCGACTGCACGGCAGGTAGCCCAGAACAGGACGTGGTTCCGGTTGCCTTCGACAGCTTCAGCGACAGCACGAACTAGGCCGTCTGAGTTGCCCTGTGCGGCGCGGTCGTCCCGTGGGGTGGGTAGCGGCTTGCGTGCCAACGTCAGCAACCACTTGGGGGCGTGCGCGATAGGGAGATCATTCAGCCACTCGTAGTTGCTTCCGTTCGGGTGCAGGGATGGTGGCGCAACCACGTATCCGGTGTGCGACTTCAGGTCGACGCCTTCGCAGAGTTGCCCTTTGAACGGCCCTTTTGCGCGTAGCCAGATGTGCAGACCTTGTCCACCGGTCACGGCGGTCCACGTCTGCGGGAGGTCCCCGTGCGCCTGAGTCAGCGCCAATAGGTTCTGGCACCCGTCGTGTCGGCGGTCCACGTCGAGGACTAGGAAACCTTCTGGTGGTCGTATGCCGACGTTGCGGTTGGGGTTCTCATCCCACCAACGGCTGATCCGGTCGGGGTCTGTGGTGGCATCGTCTTTGCCATGCTCGCAGTCCGGAATCTTCGTTCCCCTGGGTGTCAGGGTGAGTTGAGTCCAGTGGTTCACAGCAAACCCGCCTGCAGGGCGAGATACGGATCAACCCGCGATGACGATTTCTCCCACGGTTCTGGTCGAGGACAATGTCCGGATGGACCCCTCGCACCCACGCGCCGACGGCCCGCAGCGACGACGCGCCTTCAGCGCCGCCGACAAGCTCGCCCACCTGACCGCCTATGAACAGGCCTGCGAGAGCAACGGCGGAGGCGCGTACCTGCGCCGCGAAGGCCTGTACTCGTCCCTGATCAGCGAGTGGCGCAAACAACGCGATGCCGGCGTCCTCGACGGCAAGAAGCCCGGCGACAAGATCGGCAAACTCACCACCGAGCAGGCCGAGATCGCACGCCTCAAACGCGAGTTGGAGAGAGCAAACAAGCGACTGGCCACCACCGAGACTGCACTGGAAATCATGGGAAAAGCACATTCGCTCTTGGAGCAACTCTCCGAGAGCGCGGATGCGGACGAGCAGCGCAAGAAACGTTGATGCGCACCCACCACGAACTCACCGATTCCGGTGTAACAACAAGGGATGCAACCCAACTGACGGGAATCATTCGATCCACCGCAGCACGAGACAAGACCCGGCCCGCGGCACCGGATCCGACCGCCGCCGCAGTCACGCGCACCCCGGAGAACAAGCTCACCGACGCCGAACGCCGGACTGTCCTCGACGTTCTCGACAGTGACCGGTTCGTCGACCGAGCCCCGGCCGAGGTCTATGCCCAACTCCTCGACGAGGGCATCTACCTGTGCTCGGTCTCGACGATGTATCGGATACTGCGCGAAAACGCGCAGGTCACCGACCGTCGACGGCAGGCCCGCCACCCCGCCCGGGCCTGTCCGGAACTGGTGGCGACCGCACCGCGGGAGGTGTACTCGTGGGACATCACTAAACTTCCAGGCCCAGTCAAGGGCACGTATTTCGACGCGTACGTGATGATCGACATCTTCTCCCGCTACATCGTCGGCGCCCACGTCCAGACCCACGAGTCGGGGCTCCTCGCTGCCGAGATGATGACCGAAACCTTTGCTGTGCACGGAATACCGAACGTCGTGCACGCCGACCGGGGAACCTCGATGACCAGCAAGACCGTCGCCACCCTGCTCGCCGATCTCGAGGTCACCCGCTCGCATTCTCGGCCGCGAGTATCCAACGACAACCCCTATTCAGAGTCACTGTTCAAGACCCTCAAGTACGGCCCGGCATTCCCGGAGCGGTTCGGGTCCATCCACGACGCACGAGAGTTCATGGACTCGTTCGTCCATTGGTACAACCACGAACATCGCCATACCGGCATAGGCCTGCACACCCCCGCCGACCTGCACTTCGGACTGGCCGCGCACAAGGCCGACGAACGCTCTGCGGTGCTCGCTGCGGCCCGGCTCGCGCATCCCGAGCGGTTCGGCACGACCGGTACCCCGAAGATCCTCGACCTGCCGACCGACGCCTGGATCAACCAGCCCGTCGCCGAGTCCGAGGAGGCCGAACCCGACGCGGATCAGCTCGCCGCGTAA
The DNA here is from genome assembly GCF_000280725.2 of Rhodococcus sp. JVH1. NCBI lineage: Bacteria > Bacillati > Actinomycetota > Actinomycetes > Mycobacteriales > Nocardiaceae > Rhodococcus > Rhodococcus sp. JVH1. The sequence continues at coordinate 3,220,110 of NZ_CP166289.1, forward strand.
CACCTGTTGGACTCAAACACCTTGACAAGTTCCGTTCCGGGCCGTAGCGGCAGGACTTCGAGTCCAGCCGGCGCGTATGCGGTTGCGTACTCGCGGTATTTGGTTATCAATTGGGGTTATTCCTTCAGCTCATCAGTTCAAATCGTCCGCTGCGTGCGGCACTCGGTTTCGTATGAGAGGGGTTCGAAGGGAAGCGGGGCTTTACTTTTCGTGTTTTGTGATCACGTCGTCGAGCACTTCGGCCAGGCGCCGCATCTCTTCCAGGTTCACAGTGAACTCACGTGACGACTGGCTGAAGATCACTCGAAAGAGGCTCATATTGAGGTTGCGTGAGAATCGTTCGGCAACCACGAAATTGTTTGCTACGTAGGGTCGTTCGTTCATCGGTCGGTTCTCCTATTTGCGGTTATGCGCCCCGCGTCAGCGGGAAGTCCTGAGGAGTGCGGTGATCCGGTCCAACGTCTCTGCACTGATAGGCGGAGCTTGACTGACCAGAGATTTGACGTACTCTGTGATGTGGCTATCTGTGTAGCATTGCTTTCTAAGTTCAGTTGCGGGCATGCGCAACCCTTCTATCCAAGTGGCAATCGTTAGGCGCTCAGCGAGGCAGCCAGTGGCCTGCAATTAGGTGTTACGTCGTGGCCTTCCGCCCTTGGGGCGTGCCAGATAGCGTTCAGCCTGCAAAGCGAGCGCCGCATCGAGATCAGTTGTCCGGTACAGAATCCTGCCCGGACCATCCTTCTCGGCGGTTATGTCTCCGCGACTGCGCCAGTGTTTCAGGGTTCTGATGCTGCGGTCGACATAGAGGGCTGCGTCTGGTTCGGTGAGTTGTTCGGTCACTGCAACCCTCCTCGGGTTGGGGAATCTGCAACTACTTGCACATACACCCCAACATAGAGAGTTACGCGGACACGACCTTTTCCTTCTTGTGTCCACGTCCGGGACCAGCAACGAAGGGGCGGTTGCGATAGTTGTACTGCGCAGCCATAGACGCGAACATCAGGGAGAGCTTGTTGTAGCGCATCACGCCGTGTACATCCGGCCTCGCGCGCAGGAGTTCCTGCTGTCGCCAGCGCCGTAGCGTCCGGGTCGTCTTACCGGCGAATCGCGCCGCGTCGAACTCGTCCAGCCACGTCCTCGCCCACAGGTCGTGCATGTCTGCATGCGCAGGCTTCTTTTCGTCGTACCACTTCTTGAGGCATCCGATATAGCCGGCCTGATGGGGACGCAATGGCAGTACGTCGGCGGGGTTCTTCTTATCAGTCATAACCAACCTCTAATTAGCAAAACCTCTTGTCCGAATCCGGACCGAGAGAAAGCTAGCACGACGGGTTGCTTATACACACAGTTGTCTAGAGGGTCAAGTTTCGCAGTAACCCCACGTCAGTGTGAGAACCGCCTCTAGATAAGGTAACGATTTGATAACGTAGGTGATCTAGATCATATACTTACTGTGGTGTAGATCACTGCATTACCCGGATTGTCAGTGTAGGAGTCAGACTTTCCAATCAATCTTGACCCGCTCCATATCCAAACCCCCACCCTTCGGGCGCTGACCACTCCCCACAGGCAGAATCGTCACACTCATCAGCTGCCCAATTACCTTCCCCCGAACGTCAGCCGACAACCCCTCCCACACCGCACGCAGATCATCCCCGGACAACACCAGGTCAGCCAACGGCGAAGACTGCCTCGCAGACGAAAGCTGCGCATCAAGGCGGTCAATTTTCGCTTGCAGGTGAGCACTGCCAGCCTTCAACTGCACACCGTCGATATCTCCGCTCGCGAAGAGCGTCACCAACTCCTTCTTCCGCGCCTGTAGCCCGTCACGCTCCATCTGCAACGCAACAACGTCCACACCGTGACCGTGGTCCAGGATCAGCTCCGCGTCCGCGCGGGAAAGCCTCGCAACCACCACCTGATCAATGAAGTCATCCAACGGTTCCTTCCGCTGAGATAGGTGAGGTTTGGCAGCGCACCGATAGCTCTTGTACGAGGTATCCCCACCTCCGCGCATGGTGAACACCTTCATAGGTTCCCCACACTTCCCGCAGCGATAGATCCCCGCGCCCTGATGCACACGCTCATACGAGGTACTCACACGTCGTGAGGGATCAGCAATAACCGCCCGGACAGCGTGCAGCGTCTCCGCATCGAACACCGCCGGCCACAACGCCGGACCAACGATCTTGTCCCCCTGCTCCACCAACCCAGCGTTCCGTGCCCGCGTCAGCACCTTCCGCAGCGCAGTCACAGTCCATTTCTCCGTCCCGCGAGCAGTCTTGATTCCTGCATCCATCCACTGCCGCGAGATAGACATCAGCGACACACCCCGTAGGAACTGCTCGGCAGCGTCACGCAACGCATCAGCCTCAGTGGGTTCCAATTCCATGCCGCCCTCTTTGTAAGCGAACGGTCGCGGGCCACCCCTGAACTTTCCATCCAACGCTTGCTGCTGCTTAGCGCTCTTGATGCGCTCCGCTGAACGTTCCACCTCATACCGGGCGATGCTGGCGAACATCGTGGCGTTCAACCTGCCCGCCGATGTCGATAGATCAATCTTTCCCGCCTTCACGGTCCGGATCTCAACCTTGTTGGCGTCGCAGACTTCGACCAGCTTCGACAGGTCCGGTATCGACCGATACAACCGGTCAACGTGCCAGCTCAGCAAACCCTGATACTTGCCCGACTCGAACGCCTTGAGCATGGCGAGATACTGCGGGCGGGGCTTGCTGCCGTAGGCGCTCACATCGTTGTCCACGAAAACGTGGGTGACGTTCCAGCCCAGTTGCTCGGCGAGGGCTCTACAGTCGGATTCCTGGCGTTCTACGCCTAGCCCTGCACCTGCACGGTCCTGGGAAATCCGGGCGTACACGACAGCATCCATGCCATTACAGTACTCGTTGACATCCCGTGACGACCGAATACAGAACGGCGCCGAAGGCCGCCGCCGCGATGGTGCCGATGGCGTACTCCGCCGTCGACATGCCGTCCTCGTCCGTCGCGAGCAGCGTCAAGCGAGCGATCAGTGCTCGAACTTCCGCCAAGGCCCGGATTCCGTGTCCCATGGTGTTCCCCCTTCAGAGTGTCCGGCGCAGCGGTTCTGCTCCGGAAGTGCCGATGTGTCACAACAGCCCGCCGTCCAGCACCCGCGAGGCCAGCCCGACGACGACCGGGATGATGCCGAGGCAGATGAATGCCGGCAGGAAGCACAGCCCGAGGGGGCCACTGATGAGCACGCCCGCTCGTTCGGCCGCCGCCGCCGCCAAGTGCTCGACTTGGATCCGGCCGTCGGCGGCGAGTTCCGTCATCGAACCCGCGAGCGACGATCCCGATGCGGCCGACCGGCGCGCCATGCGGGCGAGCGATTCGGTGGCTGGGTCCGACGCCGCCGCCTCCCACGCGGTCGCCGCATCCGCCCCCAGCGACAGCAGGTCCGCGGCGCGGCGCAACGATTCCGACAGCGGTGCCGGCGCCGTCCGCGACACGGCCTGCGCCGCGGTCGCGACGGGCAGTCCGGCGCGCAGACACGCTGCCAGGAGGTCGAAGGTCGCGGCGATCGCGAGCGGGTCCTCACGGCGCGCGGTGTCGTCGACCGCGGACGCCGCGTCACCCGGGCCGCGACCGCCGTTGCCGCGCACTCGCTGTACCGGCGAGCTGGGTGCGGGCAGCGCCAGCACGCCGCAGGCGAGGAGAAGTGCCGCGCACCAGATCATCCCGTCACGCGTCCGGTGATCCGGTCGGTCCACAACAGGCCCGCGCACACCAGCCCCGCACCGAGCAGCAACAGGATTCCGCCCACACCACCGCCGAACAGCACCGTCAGAGGGGCCGCCCCCATCATCTGGCCGAGACCGACACCCAGCAGCGGCAGCCCGGCGAGTACGGTCGCCGTCGCCCTCGCGCCGGCCAGGGAGGCCTCCGTTCGCTGACGGAAGCGATTGCGTCCCAACAGGTCCGTCCGTGCCGCCTCGAGCAGTTCCGCCAGCGCGAGACCGTGCGCATCGGCCACCGCCCAGATATCGGCGATCCGCCCCAACTCGGTACCGACGCGGGAGTCCGTGATCCGGAACCCGTCCGCGGCCGATCCTCCGAGCCGCGAGCGCGCCGACGCAGCCCGGAATGCCGCCGCCACACTGCCTGCCGACTCGTCGGCCGCCGTCTGGCATGCGGCAGCCGGATGAGCACCCACCCGAAGTTCCGCCGTCACCACCTCGAGACTCGACAGTACGACACGCAGATCGGCATCCTTCGCTTTCGCCGCCCTGCGTCGCGCCGATCTGAAACGCACAGTTGCGCAGACGATCGTCGCGGCGAGGACCGCGCAGAGCCCGCCCACTTCGTACACGATCGGAATGCCCGCGAGCGCCGCCGGAACCACCCAGGGCAGACGCAACCGGCGACGAGGACCCTCCCTGCCCGTCACCGCGAGCAACCGGGGCCGCGATCTCGCGGACGGCACCGCAAGCACCGCGCAGCCGAGGACCACCAGACCGGCGATCACGTCGGCACCACCGTCCCCGAGTCCACCGGTCCACGCCGAGAACACAAGTGGCGGAGACGGTCCACCGCCGGACCCTCACCCGTGTCGTGATTCCAGGCAGGCACGATCGTGACGCGCCCGTGTTCGTCCCGAGTGACGACACCGATCTGCGTCAGCCGCCGCGCCCCGCTCGACGACCGGTGGACGTGCAGGACCACCTGCACGGCAGCGGTCAGTTGACTGTGCAGCGCCGCGCGGTCCATTCCACCCAGTGCCGCAAGCGCTTCGAGCCGTGCCGGAACCTCTTCGGGCGAGTTGGCGTGCACCGTTCCGGCACCGCCGTCGTGACCCGTGTTGAGCGCCGTCAGCAGGTCGACGACCTCGGCGCCGCGAACCTCGCCGACGACGATCCGGTCGGGTCGCATACGCAGCGATTGACGGACGAGGTCCCGGACGGTGACCTCACCCACGCCCTCGACGTTGGGTGCCCGGGCCACGAGCCGGACCACGTGCGGGTGCGTCGGCGCCAACTCCGCGGCATCCTCCACGCACACGATCCGTTCCGCCGGGTCCACCGCCCCCAGCAATGCGGCCAACAGCGTGGTCTTGCCTGCGCCGGTGCCGCCGGTGACCAGGAAGGCGAGCCGTGCCTGCACGATCGTCATCAGCAGGTCGTGGGCCGCCGCAGCCACGGCACCGCCCGCGACGAGCGCGCCGAGCCCCTGGGTGGCCGGGCGCAGCACCCGCAGCGACAGACAGGTGCCGCCCTGAGCCACGGGAGCGAGGACGGCATGCAGCCGCACACCGAACGAGCCGTTTCCGACGTCGCGCAGCCTTCCGTCGACCCACGGCTGAGCGTCGTCGAGGCGGCGCCCGGCAGACAGCGCGAGCCGCTGCGCGAGCCGGCGCACCGCCGCCTCGTCGGTGAACCGGACGGCTGCACGTTCGAGCCCGCGGCCTCGATCGACCCACACGCGGTCGGGCGCGGTGACGAGCACGTCCGCTACTCCCGGTTCCGTCAGCAACGACTCGAGTGGGCCGGCGCCGGTGAGTTCGGTCATGAGCACCCGCAGCGCCCCGAGCAGATCGGTGTCGCCGAGCACGCCACCGGACTCGGTACGGATGGCAGCGGCGACCGTCGCCGGCGTCGGCTCGCCGGACGTGTGCGCGAGACGTTCGCGCACCCGGTCGAGGAGGTCTTGTGTGACGAGGGAACTCATGCCGCCCACTCCCGCGACCGCGGTCTGCTGCCGACCGTGTCGAGGACCGCCTCGGCCGCGGCGCCCAGCGGGGAGCGCCTGCCAGGCCTCAATCCGCCGTGTTCGAGCATTCCGGTGAGCGCGCGCTCGGCGCGCATCGACGCGATCAGCGGCAGGTCGAGAACCTCCGCGATGTCGGCGCCGCGGAGCCCACCGGGTGCGGGGCCGCGGACCACGAGTCCCTGGTTGGAGTTCCTCTCGGTGATCCACTGCGATACCTTTCCCGCGGCGATGCAGGCCCGGACGGTCGCGGGCACCACGAGGACCACCAGATCGGCGAGTTCGAGGACGGTTTCCGTGACCGGGCCGGGGAACCGCGACACGTCGCACACGACCAGATCGCCGGCATGACGGCCGGCATCGGTGACCGCACGGACCGCGGCCTCTGTCGGTCCGGCGCCGTGCCCCGTCCGGCTGCAGGCGAGCACCCGCAGCCGCTCGCCGCGGGCAGGGAGGGCGTCCCGGAGCGCGCCCGAGGAGATCCGGCCGCCCTCGATCGACAGACCCGACCATCGCAGTCCGGGCATGTCCTCGATGCCCAGCAGCACGTCGAGGCCGGACCCCCAAGAATCGGTGTCGAGCAGAAGGGCCGGCTGCGGCCGCGACGCCGCGGTGAGGGCTGTGGCCGCCGCCAGCGTGGAGGCGCCCGCACCGCCGCATCCGCCGACGACGGCGACGACGGTGCCGTCCGCGTCGGGACGCTGGGGTTGCTCGCCGAGCACGGCGACCAGCGCGGACTCGTCCTCGGGTACCGCGAGCACGTGTTCTGCCCCGACCGCGGTCGCGATCCGCCACTCGTCGATGCCCGGCGGCCCGTCGCACAGCAGCACCACCCGCCGCCGGCGCGGGAGCCGGTTGCGGCACGCGGCGGCTGCTCGCGCGTCGAGCACGACGATCGGGGCGCTTCCCCAGACGTGCCGGGCGTCGGCGACGTCGACCTCGTTCAGCGCCCGGTCGGCCGCTGCCGCCACGCGCCTGATGCTGTGCAGCAATGCCGGGTCGTCGACCAGAACCAGCACTTCACCCCTGCCTTCTGCGTCCATGCAGCGAGCGTGCCCGCTGCCGGAGACTGCCGGAAGGGGCTCGGCTCGAACTGTGGACAACTTCGGCCCTGTGGATAGAAACTGGTACCAGCGCACCAATTTCAAGGGTTCGAGCCGAGGAGTGCGGCAGACCCGCCGCAGACAGAGGACGACCCTCGCCAGGGGGGGAGGAGGCGAGGGTCGTCAGTGTTCAGCCCCGGGGGGTCGGGCTGAACATCGCCCGGATCAAATCCGGACATCAGCAATACTACACCTCCCCCGATCAGTATTTGCAAGTTCAACTGTTGAAACGTTCCGTCGTGTCGATAGTGCCGAAAGACCCTTCCTCCGCCCCGTCATACGAGCCCCCACCCCACCCGAAGTCCGCATATCCTTGGAAATTGTGACCGCGAAGCCACAGAGAAGTGCCAAGACAGGTCGACACACCGAGACAGGTCGGGTTGCCGCATTCTTCGACCTCGACAAGACGATCATCGCGAAATCCAGCACCCTCGCGTTCAGCAGACCGTTCTTCGACCAGGGCCTGATCAACCGCCGATCGGTTCTCAAGAGCAGTTACGCGCAGTTCCTGTTCCTGCTGTCGGGCGCGGATCACGATCAGATGGAGCGGATGCGCGCCTACCTCACGAGCATGTGCGCGGGCTGGAACGTGGACCAGGTCCGGTCCGTCGTCGCCGAAACCCTCCACGACATCGTGGACCCTCTGGTGTTCGCGGAGGCCGCCGACCTCATCGCGGACCACAAGCTGCGGGGCCACGACGTCATCGTGGTGTCGGCGTCAGGCGAGGAGGTGGTGGCGCCGATCGCCGAAGCACTCGGGGCCACGCGCAGCACCGCCACCCGCATGGCGGTCGCGGACGGGCTCTACACCGGCGAGGTGGAGTTCTACTGCTACGGCGAAGGCAAAGTGGACGCGATGCGGCAACTGGCCGACGAATACCACTACGACCTGTCGGCATGCTACGCCTACTCCGACTCCGTGACCGATCTCCCGATGCTGACCGCGGTCGGCCACCCGACGGCGGTCAACCCGGACCGGGCTTTGCGGAAGGCCGCGGCCGGAAACGGTTGGCCCATATTAACTTTCTCCAATCCGGTCTCCCTCCGGGCACGCCTCCAGGCGCCGTCCGCGACCACCGTCGTGACCACAGCGGCGGTGAGCGTCGGGGCCCTGGTCGCGGGTGCGTTCACGTATGGAGTGTTGCGCCGCAAGCGCTGACCGCCGCAACCCGCGACACGGTCACAAACCGAATTTGATACTTGCTGTGAGGGGGGTCACGGGGTACAAAGGAGTTACGGAAGAACGGAAGGCCAAGGTCGACCCAGAAGAGAAGGATCGATCTCCCGACCAGGATTCCCAGCACGGGCACTAGGTACCCACGCGAAGCATAAGCCACTATAAGGGCAGAAGCGTTGTGGGCCTGCGAGACCCGAGTCTTCACCGGCAAGGACCCTGCACAGGTTGCAAGGACGACCCGAGGATATTCGGACTCTCGCCGAGGCCACCCACACAACCCACCTTTGCACGCTTGGTAACCGGTTGTCCGTGCTAACGGGCGGCGAAGTCGACACCAGTCGGCAGCGCCGCCCGTTTCACATGTTCGGGAACTTGTTGCAGCGCAGGGCATTTCGGCTAACTCGCCGCGGCCTCCGCGATCGAGGTGGCCTCCCGGGCTCCGGCCTCCAGAGCGCCACAGCAGAGGACGACCCAGCTGCCGACACCCTCCGGCTCGCCCGACGCGAACGCGGCCGCCCCGTTGCGGTACGCCTGCTGACGGCGCAACCAGCTGACCTCCGGGACCCCGAGATTGTGGGGATCGAGCCCGCTCGCCACGGAAACCAGGCGTGACGCGGCGCGCGCGACGATACCGTCGCCGACCCCGAACGGCTTCAGCGTCAACAATTCCCCGTGCACCACGGCCGCCAGAACCGGCGCGGGGGCAGCCGTTCCCCCCGTCACGAGCTGGGCGAGACCGTCGAGCCGCTCCGCGACGCCGGACCCGGCACGCGGCCTGCCGAGCAATTCCTGATCTTCCACGAGGTCGGCCGCGGCCAGCAGATGGAGCCGCGCGAGGGCCTGCAGCGGTGCCCGCTGCCAGGTGGACTGCAGAAGCGTGAGGGCGTCACCGTCGAGGGCCTGCCCGACCCGCAGCGCCCCCGACAGAATCGGGTCGCCTGCCTCGCCGGGAGCGGGTAACTCGGTACTGCCGCCGTCCAGTGACGCCGAGGCGCGGGCCGCGCGGACCGCCGCCTCGGCCGCCGTGGTCGGCCAGCCGCGCCGGTTGGTCTTGTGGCGGTGAACCGCACCGAGCGCGTCGCGCGCACGGTCCGCGGCTTCGCGGACGCCGGGAAGGTCGACGAGGGGCTGCAACGGGTCGCTCACGTACCGGAACGCTACCCGGCGCCGTCCAGCGTCAGGCGCCGAGCCGGATCGATCCGCCCGGAATCGCGTCCAGCAGCTTCCGCGTGTACTCCTCCTTCGGTGACGTGAAGACCTCATCCGTGGTCGCTTTCTCCACGATCGCGCCAGTGGACATGACGAGCACGTCGTCGGCGATCTGCCGCACCACCGCCAGGTCGTGGGTGATGAACAGGTACGTCAACCCCAGCTCCGCCTGCAGGTCGTTCAGCAGCGTCAGGATCTGGTCCTGGACCAGCACGTCGAGCGCCGACACCGCCTCGTCGCACACCACCATCTCCGGCTGCAGCGCCAGCGCCCGGGCGATCGCCACCCGCTGCCGCTGGCCACCGGACAGCTCGTTCGGGAACCTCCGCATCACCGACGCCGGCAGCGCCACCTTGTCCAGCAGGTCGCGGACCCGCGCTTCCCGCTCCGCCTTCGTCCCCACCTTGTGGGTGCGGAGGGGCTCCTCGACGGTGCGGAAGATCGAGTACATCGGGTCGAGCGTGCCGTACGGGTTCTGGAAGATCGGCTGCACCCGGCGACGGAACGCGAGCGTCTCCCGGCGGTCCAGCGTCGCGACGTCCTTGCCGTCGAACACGACATTCCCCGACGTCGGCGCGAGAAGCCCGAGGACCATCTGCGCGACCGTCGACTTGCCCGACCCCGACTCGCCGACGATGGCCGTTGTCGTTCCGCGCCGGACCGCGAAGGAGACGTCGTCGACCGCGGTGAAGTCGGTGGACTTCCGTAGCCCGTGCCGGATCTTGAACACCTTGGTCAGTCCGGTGGCGACGACCACGTCGTCGGTGGCGTTGCCGAACTCGACGCCGATCTCACCGTGCTGTTCGGCCTCGCCCACCACCTCGAGGGCGTGCTCCCGGATGTCCGCCCGGGCCAGTGAAGAACTCCGGCGTTGCGACGCCAGCGACGGCGCCGCGGCCACCAGCTTCCGGGTGTACGGGTGGCGCGGCCGCTGCAGGATCTCCAGCGCCGGCCCCGCCTCGACCACCCGCCCCTTGCTCATGACGATCAGGTGCTCGGCCCGCTCGGCGGCCAGGCCGAGGTCGTGGGTGATGAGCAGGACCGCGGTACCCAGCTCGTTGGTGAGACCGTCCAGATGGTCGAGGATCTGGCGTTGGACCGTGACGTCGAGTGCCGACGTGGGCTCGTCCGCGATCAGCAGTTGCGGGCGGGCCGACAGCCCGATGGCGATGAGGGCGCGCTGACGCATGCCGCCGGAGAACTCGTGCGGATACTGGCCCAGGCGGTCCTCGGCGTCGGCGAGTCCGGCCTCCTCGAGCAGCTCGGCGGCACGCGCCTTCGCGGCCTTGCCCTTCGCGATCCCGTTGGCTTCCAACGCCTCCTCGATCTGGAAGCCGACCTTCCACACCGGGTTGAGGTTGGACATCGGGTCCTGCGGGACGAGGCCGATCTTCTGACCGCGCAGCGCGACGAACTCGCGCTCGGACGCCTCCGCGAGGTCCTGCCCCTCGAACAGGATCCGGCCGCCGGTCACCTTTCCCGTTCCGGGCAGCAGGTTGATGATCGCGTGGGCGGTCGTGGACTTGCCCGAACCGGACTCGCCGACGATCGCCACAGTCTGCCCGGGATACACCGTGAGGCTGACACCGCGCACCGCGGGCACGAGCCCGGAATGGGACTGGAACGACACTTCCAGGTCCCGGATCTCGAGCAGCGGCACCTCGTCGGCCGAATTCTGCGGTCCGGCTAGTTCGTTCGTGGACACCGCGCTCACCTCTTCCTGGCCTTGGGATCGAGCGCGTCCCGCAGAGCGTCGCCCATCATGATGAAACCGAGCACCGTGATCGCCAGCGCGGTCGCCGGATAGAAGAGGATCGGCGACCCCTGACGCAGCGTGACCTGGGCGGTGCTGATGTCTCCGCCCCAGGAGATCTCGGTGGACGGCAGACCGATGCCGAGGAACGACAGCGTCGCCTCGGCCACGATGTAGATGCCAAGCGAGATGGTCGCGATCACGATGATTGGGGCGAGGGAGTTGGGCAGCACGTGCCGGACGAGGGTGCGCATGTTCGACACCCCGAGCGCCCGCGACGCCATCACGTAGTCGTTGTTCTTCGCCGAGATCACTGCGCCGCGAGCGATTCTCGCCATCTGAGGCCAGCCGAACAGGGCGAGGACGACGATCAGCGTCCAGATGGTGCGGTTGGCGAACAGCTGCATCAGGACGATCGCGGCGAGGATGAGCGGGATGCCGAAGAAGATGTCGGCCACCCGGGACAGCAGCGAGTCGGCCCAGCCGCCGTAGTACCCGGCGACCGCACCGAACACCACGCCCACGACGAGCACGATCGACGTGACCCCGACACCCACCAGCACCGACGCCCGCGCCCCGTAGATCGTGCGGGAATAGATGTCGCAGCCCTGCTTGTCGAATCCGAACCAGTGCCCCGACGACGGCCCCTGCATGCTGAACGCGAGATCGCAGAACCTGGGATCGGTGCCGGTGAACAGACCGGGGAAAGCCGCAACGGCGATCACCACCACGATGATCACCGTGGCGACCAGGAACAGCGGACGTTTGCGGAGGTCCCGCCACGCATCCGACCACATGCTCGTCGGCGGCTGGTCGATGTGGACGGCGTCGGTCTCTCCCGGCGCCGCCACTTCTTCGGGTGCCACGAAATGCGCCTGCCGGGTCTTCCGGTCGCCCGTCCGAGGCGACTCGTTCTCCACTTTCTCAGACATAGCGAATCCTCGGGTCGAGCGCGGCGTACAGGAGGTCGACGAGCAGGTTGGCGAGCAGATAGATGACGATCAGCACCGTCACGAAGGACACCACCGTCGGCGCCTCACCGCGGGTGACCGCCTGATAGATCGTGCCGCCGACACCGTTGATGTTGAAGATGCCCTCCGTGACGATCGCACCGCCCATCAGGGTCGCGAGGTCGGCGCCCAGGAACGTGACCACCGGGATCAGCGAGTTCCGCAGCACGTGCACCTGCACCACGCGGCGCCGCGAAAGACCCTTGGCCGTCGCGGTTCTCACGTAGTCGGCGGTGAGGTTCTCCGCGACCGACGTCCGGGTGAGCCGGAGTACATACGCGAACGACACCGACCCGAGGACGAACGCGGGCAGCAGCAGATTCTTGAAACTGGTGTTGCCACCGACCGTCGGCGGCACCAGCCCCCATTTCACGCCGACGAAGAACTGGGCCAGGAAGCCGATGACGAAGATCGGGATCGCGATGATCACCAGGCTCACGAGGAGGACGGAACTGTCGAAGATGCCGCCCTTGCGGAGTCCGGCCCACAGGCCGAAGCCGACCCCGAAGATCCCCTCGATGGCGAGTGCCATCAGGGACAACTTGATGGTGATCGGGAATGCCTGCGCCAGAACCTCACTGACGGCGCGGCCGGAGAAGGACGTACCGAAGTCGAGGGTGAAGATGCCCTTCAGATACAGGAGGTACTGCGTCAGGAACGGCTCGTCGAGGTGGTATCGCTCACGGAGTTGGGCCGCCACCGCGGGGCTGAGTGCCTTGTCGCCGGCCAGCGCGGCGATGGGGTCTCCGGGCAGCAGGAACACCATCGCGTAGATCAGGAACGTGGCCCCGAGAAAAACGGGGATCATCTGGAGCAAACGGCGACCGACGTACCAGAGCATCGGATCACCTCCTATTCGTCGGGAGCAGTGACGTCAGGAATCCGTAGCCTCGGCTCGTACTCCCGAGCGGGGCCGCGAACTGACAGCTCGCGGCCCCACCCGTCGTCGAAGAATCTCCGGTGCGTCAGTTCTTCTCGATGTCGGAGTACATCGGAATGCCCTTCCAATCGATGACCACGTTCGACACGTTCTCCGACCAGCCGCTGGCGGCGTTGCGGTACCACGTGGGGACGGCGGGCAGGTCGCGCAGGAGAACTTCCTGCGCCTGATTCAGCAGTTCCTGGGCCTTGCCGGGATCGACCTCACCCGCGGAGGCGCGCAGGAGCCGGTCGAACTCGGGGTTCGAGTAGTCGCCGTCGTTGGAGCTGCCACCGGTCTGGTAGTTCTGCGCGAGGAAGCCGTACTGCTGCGGGTAGTCGCCCTGCCAGCCCGAACGGAACGCGCTGGGGATGGTGCGGTTGGTGGCCTCCGTGCGGATCTGCGCGAACGTGGGGTACTCCTTGCCCTTCGCGTCGATACCGAGGGTGTTGCGGATGTTGTTGGCGGTGGCATCGACCCATTCCTTGTGGCCGCCGTCGCCGTTGTACGCGATCTCGAAACTGCCCGACCACGGTGCGATGGCATCGGCCTGGGCCCACAGCCTCTTCGCCACCTCCGGGTCGTACTTCAGGTTGCCGTTGCCGACGAGCGAATCCGACCAGCCCTCGATGGCGGGGCTGGTGAAGTCGAGCGCGGGGGTGCGGGTGTTGTTGTAGATCTGCTGGGTGATCTGATCGCGGTTGATCGCCATCGAGATGGCCTGGCGGCGCAGCGTGCCCTCCTCACCGCTGAAGTGCGGCAGACGGCCCGGGATCGTGAACGTCTCGATGGTCGCGGACGGCTGGTTCACGGTGCGGCCCGGCAGGTCGGTCTCGAACGTGGTGACCGCGCTCGGCGGCACCTGGTCGAGGACGTCGACGTTGCCGGCGAGCAGATCCGTGTACGCCGTGTCGAGGCTGTTGTACATGACGAAGTCGACGCCGGCGTTCCTCGGCTTGCGGTTGCCGTTGTAGTCGGGGTTCACGACGGTGTCGATCCGGACGTTGTGCTGCCACGCTCCGGGGCCGGACATCATGTATGGGCCGTTGCCGATGGGATTCTCGCCGAACGCGGCCATGTCCTGGTACGCCACCGCAGGCAGCGGGTAGTAGGCCGCGAACCCGAGGCGGTCCGGGAAGGCCGACTCGGGCTGCTTCAGTTCGATCGTGAACGTGGAGTCGTCGACCACCTTCAGTCCCGACATGGTCTGCGCCGTCGGGTTCTCGGCGGCCACCTCGTCGTAGCCCTGGATCGGGTCGAAGAAGGACGCCTGGATCTGTGCATTCGTGGACAGCGCGCCGTAATTCCAGGCGTCGACGAACGAGGCCGCCGTGACCGGCGTGCCATCCGTGAACGTCCAGCCGTCCTTCAGCTTCACGGTGAAGTTCTTGCCGTCGGTCGTCTCGATCGACTCGGCAACCTCGTTGTTCACCCCGCCTTCCGCGTCGTAGGAGACGAGCCCTGCGAAGAGCGAATCGACGACGCGGCCACCCTGATTCTCGCTGGTATTGGTGGGAATCAACGGATTCTGCGGTTCACCTGCCCAGGCGTTGACGATTCCGCTACCACCCCCGCTCGTCGAATCTCCGGAGGAGCAGGCGGACAGCATCCCTGCTGCCAGGCCGACCGCCAGAACGGCGGTTGCCACACGTGTGATGCGCAAAACGATCCTCCCAGATCTGCATGGTTCCGGGCAGCGGTTCCGGGCGCAGCCCGAATGATGGGATGACGATAAGTCAACGTTTCAATTTGTGTAGCCACGACGGGCGAAACTCGTGCAATCGGCACCTGATCGAAACATCGTCGGCGCAGGGGTCTCCACTCGTCGCACCCGGTCGCCGTCCGTCGCGTCCAGTCGACCGATCGTCGCAGAATATGGGCATGCAACCCTGTGCAACGGTGCGCTCGGGAGACCATGTGACTACCCTCACACGTGCTAGAAGTGCCGAATTCGAGACTGGAAAGAAGGCCGGGCCACAATGACCAGTGCAGCACAGGCGAGCGGAGCGACGGAGAAGTCGGAACATTCTGATTCCGTCCCGCAGGTGTATCCCCCGAGCCCCGAGTTCACCGCCACGGCGAACGCCGGCCCCGACCTCCAGGCTGCCGCCGACGAAGACCGCCTCGCGTTCTGGGCGAAGCAGGCCGAGCGCCTGCACTGGCACGCCCCCTTCTCCGAGGTCCTCGACTGGTCCGACGCCCCCGTCGCGAAGTGGTTCGTGAACGGACGGCTCAACGTCGCCTACAACTGCGTCGACCGCCACGTGATCGCCGGCAACGGCGACCGCGTCGCCATCCACTTCGAGGGCGAACCGGGCGACACCCGCGACCTGACCTACAACGACCTGCTCGCCGAAGTCAGCAAGGCCGCCAACACCTTCACCGACCTCGGACTCGTCGCCGGCGACCGCGTCGCGATCTACATGCCGATGATCCCCGAGGCCATCGTCACCATGCTCGCCTGCGCCCGCCTCGGCCTGACCCACTCGGTGGTGTTCGCCGGCTTCTCCGCCAGCGCCCTGCGCTCACGCATCGACGACGCCGAAGCCAAGCTCGTCGTCACCGTCGACGGACAGTGGCGCCGCGGCCAGGCCGCACCCCTCAAGCCCGCCGTCGACGAGGCCGTCAACGGCGCCGAGTCCGTCAAGCACGTGCTCGTCGTCAAGCGCACCGGCATCGACGTCGACACCACCGAGGGCCGTGACCTGTGGTGGCACGAGACCGTCGAGAAGGCGGAGGGCACCCATCAGGCGCAGCCGTTCGACTCCGAGCACCCGCTGTTCATCCTGTACACCTCCGGCACCACCGGAAAGCCCAAGGGCATCATCCACACCTCCGGCGGCTACCTCACCCAGGCGTCGTACACCCACCACAACGTCTTCGACCACAAGGCCGGTCAAGACGTGTACTGGTGCACCGCCGACATCGGCTGGGTCACCGGCCACAGCTACATCGTCTACGGGCCACTGAGCAACGGTGTCACCCAGGTGGTCTACGAGGGCACCCCGAACTCCCCCGACGAGCACCGCCACTTCCAGATCATCGAGAAGTACGGCGTCAGCATCTACTACACCGCACCCACCCTGGTGCGCACGTTCATGAAGTGGGGTCGCGACATTCCCGACGCCCACGACCTGACCTCGATCCGGCTCCTCGGCTCGGTCGGCGAACCGATCAACCCCGAGGCCTGGAAGTGGTTCCGCGAGGTGATCGGCGGAAACAAAGCCCCGATCGTCGACACCTGGTGGCAGACCGAGACCGGCGCGATCATGATCTCCCCGCTCCCCGGGATCACCGCCACCAAACCCGGATCGGCGATGGCACCCCTGCCCGGTATCTCCGCGAAGATCGTCGACGACGACGCCAACGAACTCGGCGCCGGCGGCTCCGGCTACCTCGTGCTCGACAAGCCGTGGCCGGCGATGCTCCGCGGCATCTGGGGCGACATGGACCGCTACCGCGAAACCTACTGGTCCCGCTACCCCGAGCAGGGCTGGTACTTCGCCGGCGACGGCGCCAAGTACGACGAGGACGGCGCCCTGTGGGTCCTCGGCCGCGTCGACGACGTCATGAACGTCTCCGGACACCGCATCTCCACCTCCGAGGTCGAATCCGCCCTCGTCGGACACCACGGTGTCGCCGAGGCCGCCGTCGTCGGCGCCGCGGACGAGACCACCGGCCAGGGCATCGTCGCGTTCGTCATCCTCCGCGAGGGCGTCGAGAACACCGGCGACACCCTCATCGCCGAACTCAAGGCCGAAGTGTCCCGGGAGATCAGCCCGATCGCCAAGCCCCGCCAGATCACGATCGTCCCCGAACTCCCCAAGACGCGCTCCGGCAAGATCATGCGTCGCCTGCTCAAGGACATCGCCGAAGGCCGCGACCTCGGCGACACCTCCACGCTCGTCGACCCCAAGGTCTTCGACGCGATCCGCGGCAAGTAGGGCGCTCCGCGCCCCGTGAGTGGTTGACGAGTCCCTGCACGCCTCAACCACTCACGGGCGGCGAAGCCGCCACAGCGTCTGCTCCTCGCCGATACCCTTCAGACCGGTCGTGAAGACGTTGCACCCGTAGTCCGATTCCGCCAGCAGCGGCGCCACCTCCGGGTCGTCGTGAACGGCCCGGGACAGGACGATGTCGCCGCCCGCCGCACAACCCTGCACCCGCGCCGCCAAGTTGACGGTCGCGCCGAAGTAGTCGATCCGGCCGTCGTTGTCGATCATCACGGCGGGCCCCTGATGCAGCCCGACCTTCAACGCCACCGAGTCGTCGTCGCCGAGGTGCCCGCGACGGAAGTTGTCCCAGCCGGACTGCATCGTCGACGCCGCCGACCAGGCCTCCCTCGCATCGGCGAACGTCGCCATGACCGCGTCGCCCATTTGCTTCACGACACCGCCGTTCTCGCGCACCACGGCGTCACGCAGGTAGCGGAAATGGCTCTGCACGAACGCGAACGCCCGGACGTCCCCGATGCGCTCGTACAGGGCGGTCGAACCGCTCAGATCCGTGAACAGCACCGCCAGGTTCGCTATCCCGATCTCGTCGCCGGGCGCGCTCGTCACGTCGCTCGACGGTTTCCACCCCCTGATCCGGGAACAGGTCCTGGAAACCGTCGAGCGACGTGACGAGCGCGCCGGTCGCCGCGGCGTCCTTCCACCGCTCCCGCTCGACCACCACCAGCGCTTCGCCGGGGAGCCGGTTGTCGACCTCCAGCCGTAAAGCGCCGTCGGTGTCGGGCGAACCATGCACCCGGAGTTCGCCGGGCCCGCACTCGACCCGCAGCGTTCCACCGGCAGGGCCGACCTCGCAGGCCACCGGGGTGCCCACCTGATAGCACCGGAGCCGCAGCCACCCCGGGTCGACTTCGAGCCGCTCGGACCGCTGCTCGCCCGGCTCGAGCCGCAGCTGCGCCACCGCCGACGGGGAATTCGCCGGACCACCGATGCAGTACCGGGCCCGCTCGGCCCGGCGCACGGCCGGGTTGACGTCGAAGCGGATCTCCACCGACCGTGCCAGGTCGGTGTCGAAGGCGATGTCGCACGTGTCGCAGTGGACGCGGCTCGCCAGCTGTCGAATCCGACCGGCGTCCTCGCGGACCGTCCGGCAGACCGGGCACAGCACGCTCCAGCTCAGGTCCAGCAGTCCGCAGTCCGCGGCGTGGAGGAAGACGTACAGCAGTTGCATCCGATCGATCCCCCAGCGGTCCGCCAGCTCGAACGGCCGCATGCCCGTCACCTCCAGGTCGGACGCGGTCCGCAGGTGGGATTCCAAGCGCCCGATCAGGTTCGGGTCATCGTGCGATCGAGACAGCTGTGCCGTGCGGAGTTCCAGTCGGCCGGCGTCGAGTTGCTCCGGCGGCGGCAGGGCGGGCACGGCATGCGTGTGCGGGTCGCGGATGTGGAGTTCTAACGCCCGCGCGAGCGCCACCGTCTTCCGGATGCCCGTGCGGGCCAGCAGGGTTCGTGCCGCAATCGCCCCGAACCAGGTCCGCGGGACGATCCGGGCGAACACCTCGACCTCGGTCTCGTCGGCGGCCGGGCGAAGCCGGACACCCGTGGAGACCTCCGCGAGCGGACCGCGGGAGAAGCGGCGAAGGACCTGGTAGAAGCGGCCCTCGATCCACTCGAACGGGAATTCCTCGTACCGCACCCGCCGCCCGTACGAACGGGTCTCCGCCGAATAATGACCCTTGCGCCGACGGTCCAGCATCGGAGCGAAGTGCACCGGCGACAGATCGATGTTGCGGTTGAGCCGATCGGTATCGGCGAGGAACGACCACAGATCCTGCTTCGGCAGCCGGATCCGGGCCGTCCTGGACAGCAGCACGGCTTTCGCCATGCAAGAACTATAGGCCGCTGCGCGGCCCGTGCGTGGTTGACGAGTCCCTGGACTCGTCAACCACGCACGGGGGCTACGCCCCTACGTCGTCGAGCGACTGGTCGCGCGTCTCGCGCATGAGGAGCAGCGCGACGAACGTGAGCGCGGCGGCGATCAGCAGGTAGATGCCGACCCAGCCGACGCCGTACGACGTGGCGAGCCAGGTGGCGATGAACGGCGCGACGGCGGCACCGAGGATGCTGGCGGTGTTGTAGGCGATCCCCGAGCCCGTGTAGCGCACGTTGGTCGGGAACAGCTCGGGCAGAACGGCGCTCATCGGCCCGAACGTCATGCCCATCAACAACATTCCGATGGCCAGGAATACGAGCATGCGGGCGTTGCCCATGCCTTCCTGGTTCAGCATCACACCGAACGTGAGCCCGAAGACCATGATGAGCCCGGTGATCGTGAGCAGCGTGATGCGGCGGCCGAAGCGGTCGGCCAGCCATCCGGAGACGGGGACGGCGGCCGCGAAGAACAGGACCGCGATCAGCTGGAGGACGAGGAAGTCGGTGTAGTGGAAGCCGGCTCCGGTGCCGCCCTGGGCGGGGGTCTTGCCGGTGCCGTAGCTGAGCACCCAGGTGGTCATGATGTAGAAGAGTGTGTAGGTGGCGAGCATGACGAACGTGCCGATGATCAGCTGACGCCAGCTGGTCTTGAACACCTCGGCCAGCGGGGTCTTCACCTTCTCGCCCCGCGCGACCGCGCGGGCGAACACGGGCGTCTCCTCGAGCTTCAGCCGCACGTACAGGCCGATCATCACCATGATCGCGCTGAGCAGGAACGGGATACGCCAGCCCCACGTCAGGAACGCGCCGTCCAGGTCGGGACTGCTGTTGTCGTGGTCCAGGAACAGCGTGATGATCAGGAACAGACCATTGGCGAGGAAGAACCCGATGGGTGCGCCGAGCTGCGGCCACATGGCGGCCCAGGCCCGCTTGCCCTTCTGCGCGGTCTCGGTCGCGAGCAACGCCGCGCCACTCCACTCACCGCCCAGTCCCAGACCCTGGCAGAAACGCATCAACGCCAGCAGGGCGGGCGCGACGAGGCCGATCTGGTGGTACGTCGGCAGCAGTCCGATCACGAACGTGGCGATGCCCATGGTGAGGAGTGAGCCGACAAGCGTCGTCTTGCGTCCGATGCGGTCGCCGAAGTGGCCGAACAGGATCGAGCCGAGCGGCCGGGCGACGAAGGCGAGACCGAACGTGGCAAGCGATGCCAGCAAGGCGGTGGTGCCGTTTCCCTTGGGGAAGAACAGGTGTGGGAACACCGACACGGCCGCGGTGGCATAGATGTAGAAGTCGTAGAACTCGATGGATGTTCCCACCATGCTCGCGACGACGATCCGGCTTCTGGGTACGCCGGCGACGGTGGCCCCGCCGTCCGGATCTGGCTTCGACGTATCGACGGCACTGCTCACTCGACTTACTCCTGCACGATGCTATTTCAACTATTGGGACGAGAGTCCATTTCTTAGGAATTGAACACCTCGTGTCTTTCGCTTGGCAAATTGGATAAGCTCTTCTCGGTGCGCCGGGAAGTCTGGTCGGCAGAGCATTTGCCGTACCCGGACCACATCGAAAGCGAGCGTCCCCGGTGACCCAGCCTCTCCGCTCCGAACTCTCCCGCTACCTCCGCACCGAGACGGTCGGCGGTTCGATCCTGCTGATCGCCGCGGCGATCGCCCTCGTGTGGGCGAACTCCCCCGTCTCGGATTCGTACTTCGCACTGCGCGACTGGCAGATCGGCCCGCAGGCGCTCCACCTGAACCTGACGGTCGGGACGTGGGCGCAGGACGGGCTGCTGGCGGTCTTCTTCTTCGTCGCCGGCCTCGAACTGAAGCGGGAACTGGTGGTGGGCGAACTCGCCGACCGCAAACGCGCCCTCCTCCCGATCATCGCCGCCTGCGGCGGTGTGGTGGTGCCCGCGATCATCGCCGCGACGATCGGCGCCGGCACTCCCGGCATGGACCGGGGCTGGGCGATCCCGGTCGCCACCGACATCGCGTTCGCACTGGGAGTGCTGGCGCTGACCGGGTCTCGCATCCCGACGAGCGCCCGCGTGTTCCTGCTCAGCCTGGCCGTCGTCGACGACCTCCTCGCGATCGTGCTCATCGCGGTCCTGTTCACCAGCTCGATCGCCCTGCTGTGGCTTCTGGGCGCCATCGTGTGCCTGGCCGTCTACGCGTTCGCCCAGCACCGGCGCATCACCACCCCACTGCTCTACGTTCCACTCGCACTGCTGACCTGGTACTGCATGCACGACGCCGGAATCCACGCCACCCTCGCCGGTGTCGCTCTCGGCCTCCTCACCCGCGTCCGGCGCGACCCCGGCGAGCGCGAATCCCCGGCCTCCCGCCTCGAGCACCGCATCCAGCCGCTGTCGGCGGGCGTCTGCGTCCCGGTGTTCGCCCTGTTCGCGTCCGGCGTGGCCCTGAGCAGCGAGCTCCTCGGGCAGCTGTTCACCAACCCCATCTCGCAGTCCGTGATCGCGGGGCTCCTCGTCGGCAAGACCGTCGGCATCTTCGGCATCTCCTGGCTCGCGATCCGCCTGGGTATCGCGAAGAAGCCGCGAGCACTGGGGTTCCGGGACATGTTTGCCCTCTCAGTGCTCGGTGCGATCGGGTTCACCGTTAGCCTTCTCGTAGCGGATCTCGCGCTTGCGGGAATCGGTGACGGCAGCGAGGCCGAGATAGCTAAGGTCGCGGTGCTCGTGACATCGTTGACAGCGTCGCTGATCGGATCAGCGTTACTGTGGCGACGCGGTCGGGCCCATGCGGCCCGGAAGGATGACTCGGACGTGCAAGAGCTACCTGGAGGGGTCGACAAGTGAGCATCACTCACGGCAAGGGAGACAGCCCGCGATACACGGGAGACGGGGTGCCGAACACGGTGTCGTCGATCCCGCTCACGGACGTGGACGCTCAGACACCCGGCGAGGCGAGCCTCGGCACGCTGGTCAAGCATGCGACCGCACAGGTGTCCACCCTGTTCCGGGCCGAGGTCGAGCTCGCCAAGGCCGAGGTCACCGGTGAGGTCAAGAAGGGCCTGCAGGGCAGCCTGTTCTTCATCCTCGCGTTCACCGTGCTGCTGTTCAGCTCGTTTTTCTTCTTCTTCTTCCTCGCCGAACTCCTCGACGTGTGGATCGCCCGCTGGCTGGCGTTCCTGATCGTCTTCCTGATCATGGTCGTGGTGACGGCGCTCCTCGCGCTGCTCGGTTATCTGCGGGTACGCAAACTCCGCGCGCCCGAGAAGACCATCGACTCCCTGAAGCAGGCCAAGACGGTCCTTCCGACGTCGTATTCGGACGCGGAAGCCCATCTCGCGTCGTCCAGCGGACGTCACGCGCGGTAACTCGCTCCTGTGGCATCACCCGATCCGTCTACCGTCCGTTTCGACGGCCCCTGGATTCATCGCGACATCCACGCCAACGGAATCCGCTTCCACACCGTCGAGGTCGGCGCATCCGCACCGGATGCGCCGCTCGTCGTCCTGCTGCACGGATTCGCGGACTTCTGGTGGTCGTGGCGCCATCAGCTGACCGCGATGTCCGCGGAGGGATATCGGGCTGTCGCCGTCGACCTCCGCGGCTACGGCGATTCCGACAAACCGCCGCGCGGCTACGACGGGTGGACGCTGGCCGGCGACATCGCCGGTCTGATCCGCGCCATGGGTTACGGCGAGGCCACCCTCGTCGGGCACGCCGACGGCGGACTCGTCTGCTGGGCGACGGCCGTCCTCCACGCTCGCCTCGTCCGGTCGATCGCACTGGTCAGCTCGCCGCATCCCGTCGCGCTCAAGCAGGCCGTCCTCCACGACCGCTACCAGCGCAAGGCCCTGCTGCCCTCGTTCGTCTCCTGCCAGGTGCCGTGGCGTCCCGAACGTCGCCTCACCCGGGACAACGGATCGGAGGTCGAACGGTTGATCCGTGAGCGCTCCGGCCCCGCCTGGTCGGAGAACCCGGAGTTCGACGTCGTGATGTCACGGATGCGCTCGGCGATCCAGATTCCCGGGACCGCGCACTGCACCCTGGAGTACCAGCGGTGGGCGTTCCGCAGCCAGTTCCGTCCGGACGGCAGCCGGTTCATGGCGTCGATGGATCAGACGCTGCGGATCCCGGTGCTGCACCTCCACGGCGACCTCGACCCGTACGTGCTCGCGGACACCGTGCGCCGCAGCCACCGCTTCGCGCCCACCCAGCAGATGCAGACGGTGACCGGTGTCGGCCACTACGCGCACTGGGAAGCCCCGGAACGCGTCAACGCCGCCCTGCTGGACCTCGTCGCACCCCGCACGGTCTGACCGGCCGTCAGAGGATGCACGCCCCGGTGTCCACGGCGACGGACGCCCCGGACGCCGCCTGCAGCTGACGCGACACCTCGGCGGCGGTGAGCACGAACCCGGTGTCGCTGTTGTCGACGGCGGCGCCGAACACCACCCCGAGCACCCGGCCGTCGCTGTCGACGAGCGGGCCGCCCGAGTTGCCCTGCCGAATGGAACCGCGGACCGTGTACACCTCACGCTGAACCGTTCCCGCCCGGTAGATGTCGGGACCACTGAGGTCCAGGATCTCCCGGACACGCGCGGCGCTGGCCGTGTACGGCCCACCGCCCGGGTAGCCGAGCACCAGGGCGTTGTCGCCGGTCTGCGCCGGCTCGGGCGCGAAGTTCAGGACGGGGGCGTCCAGTCCGGGCACCTCGAGCACCGCGACGTCGGCGGACGGGTCGAACAGCACGACCTCGGCGTCCATCGGCCCGTTCGCGGTGTCGACGACGATGCCCGCCGTCCCCGCGACCACGTGGGCGTTGGTCATCACCCGGTCGGGGGCCACGACGAATCCGGACCCCTCGAGCGCCCGCTGGCAGCTCGGGGCCACACCCCGGATCCGCAGCACGCTCGATTGCAGCGAGGACGCGACGGGGCTCTGCAGGACGCTGGCGTCCGGCGGGTCGACGGTCGTGATGGGGGTGCGCCCGAACGGCCCGATGACGTCGGGAAGCCCGGACGTGTCGAGCAGGGCGGTGAACTCGGTGGGCAGTTGCCGCATCCAGGCGGGCGCGATGTTGTCGACCGTTTCGAGGACACTCGACCCGCGCACCGCCGCCGCCAGCTGAGGCTGGGACGAGGACGTGAGCGGGATCGCCAGCAGCCACGCCGCGACGAACACCGCGACGGCCTGCACGCAGGCGCCGATCACGCTGTCGACGGACCGCGCGACCGGACTGTGCATGCTTCCCCGCGCGGCCCGGCCGAGGACCATGCCCGCGACTTCGCCGACGATCACCAGCACCACGATCAGGGCGATACCGACCAGCACACGACCGCGGCCCTCGTCCACGTGCACCAGCACGTGCGGGGCGATCAGGATGCCCGCCACCGCACCGAGCACGACCCCGATGAAGGCCAGCACCGACGCCACCGCGCCCTGCCGCCAGCCCGACGTCGCGGCGACGAAGGCAATCAGCACGATCGCCAGGTCGATCCAGTGCGAGCCCGTCATCGCTCGGCCGCCGGCCGGCCGTGACCGTGGGTCAGATGGTCGTCGTCCAGATCGTTGTCGAGTTCGGCGAGGACGGTGTCGAGGTCGCGGATGTCGTGGCGGTCCCACTCCTGTTCCCAGCCGGAGACAGCGAACAGCGCGGCCAGGATGCCGGCCGTGAAACCCCACACGAGCATGCCGTCGACGGCGAACGCGGGCCCCTGGTATCCGGCCGGGTGACGCACCTGGAACCGGTTCCGCGGGTCGATCAGGGTGTGCACGGGCACCCGGGCGACACGTTCGGCCTCCGCGGGATCGACCACCCCGACTTCGCTGGGCTTCTCCCAGTACGCGAGGACGGGAGTGACGTCGAAACCGGACGGCGGGATGAAGATCTCCTCGAGCACGGCGAGCGGGCGGACACCGGACGGGTCGAGTCCCGTCTCCTCCTGCGCCTCGCGCAGAGCGGTGGCGATGGGCCCCTCGTCGCCGGGATCGCTGGCGCCGCCGGGGAATGCCACCTGGCCACTGTGCTGACGCATCGTGGACGCACGCTGCGTGAGCAGGATGTCGGCGTCGGCGGGCAGGCCTCCCGACATCAGCGGGTCCGCCTCGACGGGGCCGCCGAACAGCACGAGCACCGCCGCCTCACGGGTGGTTGCGCCGCGGGGTGCGCGACGATCGAGGACGGGGTTGATCTTGTGCGGGTCGGCCGGGGTCCGGTGCACGACCCGGCGCAGCCACGGCGGAACGGCGACACCGTCCACGGAGTTCGTCATGCCGCCACCCCCAGGTTCTGTTCGACGGCGTCCGCGATCTCGTCGACGCTGCGGAACGGCTGCGGCAGGACCTTGGCCACCGTGCCGTCGGGTCGGATCAGCACCGAGACGGGCAGGACGGGCGGGGCTCCGACCGCGGCGCGGACACGCCCGTCGGCGTCCTGCACACCGGGCAGGGTGACGGAGTAATCGACGAGCCGGGACAGCGCGCTGGCCTCGTTGGGATCGGTGTGCACCGTAAGCACGGTAACCGCGTCGCCTGCACGATCCGAAAACTGCTGCATATAGGGCAGCTCCTCGGCGCAGGGGCCGCACCAGTAGGCCCACAGGTTCAGCAGCGCCGGTTTACCACCGAGCGCGGCGGCCAGATCCACCTGGCTGCCGTCGCCCACGCATTCCAGCGTGATGCCGGACAGGACCGAACCCGGCGACGGCTCGGACGTGGCCGTCGCGGCCGGGCACGATGCCAGCCCCGCCTGCGTCCTCAGTGCCGCGAGCGCGTCGGGATCGGCGCTCACCGCTGTCGGCGTGCGACCACCCGAACCGAACCGATCCTGGTACGACGGCGTCTCCGCGTCGTCGCCCCGCGGCCAGATCGCGACGACGAGAGCCACCACGACCACGAGGGCGGCCAGACTCCACCGCGCTGCGCTAGACACTCGTATCTACCCTCACCTGCCGGCCAGACGCAGCAGATGCTCCGTCTCCGGTCCACGAACCAGTTCGGCGGCGACGTCCGGATCGATCGGACCGAGCCCGTACGACGGACAGTCCTTGGCGAGCACACACACCCCGCAGGCGGGCTTGCGGGCGTGGCAGACGCGCCTGCCGTGGAAGATCACCCGGTGCGAGAGCAGCGTCCAATCCTTGCGCTCGATCAGGGCGCCGATCGCGTGCTCGACCTTGACCGGGTCTTCCTCCTCGGTCCACTTCCAGCGTCGGACGAGCCTCCCGAAGTGGGTGTCGACGGTGATTCCGGGCACATCGAACGCGTTGCCGAGGATCACGTTGGCCGTCTTCCGGCCGATCCCGGGCAGCGTCACGAGGTCCTTCAGGTTGCCGGGGACCTCGCCGTCGAACCGTTCGAGCAGAGCCTGCCCGAGCCCGATCAGAGAATTCGTCTTGTTTCGGTAGAAACCCGTGGACCGGATGTACTCCTCGAGTTCGGTGCGTTCGGCCTCCGCGTACGCCTTGGCGTCGGGGTAGCGGGCGAACAGCGCCGGCGTCACCATGTTCACCCGCACGTCAGTGCACTGCGCGGAGAGGATGGTCGCGACGGCGAGGTCGAGTGGGGTGGTGAAGTCGAGCTCGCAGTAGACGTGCGGGAACGCCTCGGCGAGCCGCCGGTTCATTCTCCGGGCGCGCCGGACGAGTCCGAGCCGGGTTTCGTCCTGCTTCGCGGCCCGCGAACGGGTGCGTCCACGCACTTCGGAGCCGTCGCTGGGGGTCGCATGCACGGGATCAACTCTACGGATACCCGACCGATCCGAATTGCCGCTGTGTCGCTTCTGAGACATTTGCAGTGTTTACTTCCCGGTATGCAAGGTCTCGCTGTGGTCCTCTTCCCAGTGCTGCTGATGCTGTTTGCGCTGGCAATGGAGCGGGTGGAGTTCAGACTCCGCCGGCTCACGGTTCGTCAGCAAGAGGTGGAAGAGTTCCTCGACCAGGCAAGTCACGACGAAGTGGCCACCCTGGCCCACGAAGGTTTTCCCCACGCATTGGCACGCTTCCATCGACGGCGCAAGGGTCGGTCGGGCTTCGAATCCGACGACGCCGCCGTCACCGAAGTGGGCTCGCGGCGCGCCAGCTGAGCGCTGGGAAGCCCCCGAAACAGCACACCGCAGGCCGCTTCCCCCGGTTAACTTTTGCGACTTCCGTGGTATCGGTCACTCAGACCGAGCCGTCTCAACGTAGACTTCAGAGCCGTACCTGTTGCACAGCGACACGCCGCGGATCACCGGGGCATCGTCGACATGCAGCAAATCGCGCACAATATGCATACAGACGAACAATATTCCCAAGGAGCGCACGTGGACGACGTCCTGGCAAGAGCCGGCATCTTCCAAGGAGTCGAGCCCTCAGCGGTAGCGGCGCTGACCAAGCAGCTGCAGCCTGTCGACTTCCCCCGCGGACATGTCATCTTCAACGAAGGTGAGCCCGGTGACCGCCTGTACATCATCGTTTCGGGCAAGGTGAAGATCGGCCGCCGCTCGCCGGACGGCCGTGAGAACCTGCTGACGATCATGGGCCCGTCCGACATGTTCGGTGAGCTGTCCATCTTCGACCCGGGCCCGCGTACGTCCACCGCCACGACGGTCACCGAGGTCCGCGCGGTCAGCATGGACCGCGAAGCGCTCAAGGCGTGGATCGACCACCGCCCCGAGATCGCCGAACAGCTCCTGCGGGTGCTCGCGCGCCGTCTGCGTCGTACCAACAACAACCTGGCCGACCTCATCTTCACGGACGTCCCCGGTCGTGTCGCCAAGGCGCTGTTGCAGCTCGCGCAGCGGTTCGGCACCCAGGAGGCGGGCTCGCTCCGCGTCACGCACGACCTCACGCAGGAAGAGATCGCCCAGCTCGTCGGCGCTTCCCGTGAGACCGTCAACAAGGCGCTCGCCGACTTCGCGCACCGCGGATGGCTGCGCCTCGAAGGCAAGAGCGTGCTGATCTCCGACTCCGAGCGCCTGGCACGTCGCGCGCGGTAGTTCCCGCACCTACGACTGCGGCCACCCCCTCCTATCGAGGGGGTGGCCGCAGTCGTTTCAGTGGTTAGTCGTGGCTGCGCAGGTAGGCGAGCTGCACGTTGACGGACTTCTCCGCCACCGGCCACAACTTGGGGTCGACGTCGGAGTAGACGTGCTCGACCACCTCGCGGACGGTGGGCGTGCCCCCGAGTGCCTCGATCGCGGCCCGCACCTGGTCGAGTCGCTCCTCGCGATGATCGAGGTACTGCTGCGCGACGACGTTCAGTTCGGGCAGTTCGGGTCCGTGGCCGGGCATGACCCGGTGTCCGGTTCCGAGGTCCAGCAGGCGGCGTAGCGACGACACGTAGTCGCCGAGGTCGCCGTCCGTGTCGTCGAGCACGGTGGTGCCGCGGCCGAGGATCGTGTCGCCGGTGAGGACGGTGCCCTCGCCTTCGACGGTGAAGGACACCGAATCCTTCGTGTGCCCGGGCGTGGCGATCACCGTGAGGGTGAGTCCCGCGACGTCGATGGTTTCGCCGTCCACGAGGGTTTCGCCGCCGCCGCGGAGAAATTCGGGGTCCACCGAACGCACGGGCGCGCCGGTGAGTTCGAAGAACCGCTGCACTCCCCCGGTGTGGTCGAAATGACGGTGAGTGATCAGCGTCAGCGCGACCGGTCCGAGCGCCGCGACGCGGGCGAGATGCTCCTCGTCGGCGTCACCCGGGTCGACCACCACACACTCGTCCCGGCCCGGCGCACGCAGAATCCACGTGTTTGTTCCGTCGAGCGTCATCATGCCGGGATTGTTCTCGAGCATCACCGAGACGATCGGGGTGACCTCCCGCACCTGGGCGTAGGCCGGATGGGCAAGAGTCATGGCACTACGACTCCGGCTGCACTTCGGCGATCAGCTCCACCTCGACGGGGGCGCCGAGCGGCAATTCCGCGACGCCGACAGCCGAACGTGCGTGGGCACCCGCGTCGCCGAACACCTCGCCGAGAAATTCCGAAGCGCCGTTCACAACACCGGGCTGACCGGTGAATCCCTCGGCGGACGCGACGAATCCGACGACCTTCACGATCCGCACCACCGAGTCGATGCCCACGAGCGCGTCGACTGCCGCCAGCGCGTTGAGTGCGCACGCCCGGGCCGCGGCCTTGGCGTCTTCGTCCGACACGCCGGCGCCGAGCTTGCCCGCGATCGTCAGCTTGCCCTCGACGATCGGCAGCTGCCCCGACGTGTAGACGTAGTTGCCGGTGCGCACGGCGGGCACGTAGGCGGCCACCGGCGGAACGACGGAAGGCAGCGTGATGCCGAGTTCGGCGAGGCGGGCGGACCAGTTCTGTGTCTCTGCCACGGCCGTCAGCCCTTCGGACGCTTCAGGTACGCGACGTGCTGCTCACCGGTGGGCCCGGGCAGAACCGTCACCAGTTCCCAGCCGTCGGTGCCCCACTGGTCGAGGATCTGCTTGGTCGCATGTGTGAGCAGCGGAACGGTGGCGTACTCCCAGGAAGTCAATTCACTCATGCCGGTGAGCCTATCCCCCGCACATCCCGGCTCCCAGACTTATAGGCTCGACCCCGTGGTTGCATCCCCAGACCAGCTCACCCCGACGTGGCCCGAGAAGGCCGCGCAGGCCCGGCTGCACTTCGTCTCCGGAAAGGGCGGCACCGGAAAGTCCACGGTGGCCGCCGCGTTGGCTCTCGCGCTGGCCGAGGGTGGGCGTCGCGTGCTGCTGGTGGAAGTCGAGGGCAGGCAGGGGATCGCCCAGCTCTTCGACGTGCCCCCGCTGCCGCCGCAGGAGACGAAAGTCGCGGCCGCCGAGGGTGGCGGGGAGGTCATGGCCCTGGCCATCGACATCGAGACCGCCTTCCTCGAATACCTCGAGATGTTCTACAACCTCGGTTTCGCCGGCCGCGCGATGCGCAAGTTCGGCGCCATCGAGTTCGCGACCACCATCGCACCCGGGCTTCGGGACGTGCTGCTGACCGGCAAGATCAAGGAATGTGTCGTCCGCACCGACAAGTCCGGCAAGCGGGTGTACGACGCCGTCGTCGTCGACGCCCCGCCGACCGGGCGGATCGGCAACTTCCTCGACGTGACGAAGGCGATGGCGGACCTCGCGAAAGGCGGGCCGGTGCGTTCGCAGAGTGAGGGCGTGGTGCGCCTGCTGCACTCCGACGAGACCGTCGTCCACCTCGTGACGCTGCTCGAGGCGCTTCCGGTGCAGGAGACCACCGACGCCGCAGAGGAACTGGCCCGCGCCGACCTGCGGCTGGGCACCATCGTGGTCAACCGCACCAGCCCGCAGTTCCTGCCTGCCGAGACGCTGGCCGACGCCGCGAAGGGCCGCATCGACGCCGAGGTCATCCAGGCCGGACTGCAGAAGAGCGGGATCACCCTCGACGAACACGATTTCGCCGGTTTGCTCACCGAGACGATCGAGCACGCGTCGGTCCTCGAAGCACAGGAGGAGAGTGCCGGAGCACTCAGCGAAGTGGACGGGGCGCGACTGCATCTGCCGTCCCTCGCCGACGGTGTCGACCTGGGCGGGCTCTACGAACTCGCCGAATATCTGACGGAACAGGGTGTCCGATGACCCAGACAACTGAACACGAGCGTCGCCGCACCGCCTCCGCTCTCGATGTCGCGGGGATTCTGGAGAACAGGGCCACGCGGATCGTCGTGTGCTGTGGCGCCGGCGGCGTCGGCAAGACCACCACGGCCGCGTCGCTGGCACTGCGTGCGGCGGAGCAGGGGCGAAAGGTGGTCGTGCTGACCATCGACCCGGCGCGCCGGCTCGCGCAGGCGCTCGGCGTCGCGGAACTCGACAACACGCCGCAACCCGTGCAACTCGGACCGGACGCGACGGGCGAACTGCACGCCATGATGCTCAACATGCGTCGCACGTTCGACGAGATGGTGATCGAGCACTCCACACCGGAGAAGGCGGAGCAGATTCTCGCGAACCCCTTCTATCAGACCGTCGCCACCTCGTTCTCGGGAACGCAGGAGTACATGGCGATGGAGAAGCTGGGGCAGCTCGCCTCCAGCGACAAGTGGGACCTGGTGATCGTCGACACCCCGCCGTCCCGCAACGCCCTGGACTTCCTCGACGCGCCCCAGCGTCTGGGCGCATTCCTCGACGGTCGCATGATCCGGCTGCTCACCGCGCCGGGTCGAGGTCTCACCCGGCTCGTCACCGGTGCGATGGGCCTCGCCCTGCGCGGCGTCTCCACCATCGTGGGCAGTCAGATGCTGTCGGACGCCTCGAGTTTCGTGCAGTCACTGGACTCGATGTTCGGTGGTTTCCGGGAAAGAGCCACGCGCACTTACGAATTGCTCCGGCAGCCGGGCACGAAGTTCCTGGTGATCGCGGCGGCGGAGCCGGATGCACTGCGGGAGGCGGCGTTCTTCGTCGACCGGCTCGCGGGCGACGAGATGCCGCTCGCGGGCCTCGTCCTGAATCGGACGCACCCCACTCTCAGTTCCCTGTCGGCCGATCATGCGGTCACTGCCGCCGACCAACTCGGGGACCAAGACCCCCTCACCGCCGCTGTGCTGCGGATCCACGCCCATCGGGCGGTGATCGCCAAGCGTGAGGTCCAATTGCTGAGCCGGTTCACGGCCGCCCACCCTCGGGTGCCGATCGTCGGCGTGCCCTCGCTGCCGTTCGAGGTGTCGGACCTCGAGGCCTTGAGAGCGGTAGGTGACCAGCTCACCCGCACGAGCTGATCAGCTCGCTGCCGGAGAACCGGTCACCCGCCTGTGTCTTACCTGTTCTGCGAATCAGATCCCGAACGTCAGACAGCGGACTGGTGCTGCCGCTGAGCTTCGAAGAAATCGGACCATGATTCCACCTCGGGGTGCTGCTTGAGCAACGC
Organism: Rhodococcus sp. JVH1; assembly: GCF_000280725.2. NCBI lineage: Bacteria > Bacillati > Actinomycetota > Actinomycetes > Mycobacteriales > Nocardiaceae > Rhodococcus > Rhodococcus sp. JVH1. The sequence goes on from NZ_CP166289.1 coordinate 3,251,726, forward strand.
CCGGCGCTGACGTTCCGTCATGCCACCCCACACGCCGAACTCGACACGATTGTCGAGAGCATCGGCTCCGCACTGCATCAGTACCGGGCAATGCCGGCAAATGGTTGCGGCCTTGCGCTGTGCTGCGCCGCGTACAAAGAGTTGATCGGGATCGACTTCCCGGCAACGGGCCTGGGTGACCCAGGCGATTCGCGCTTCTGCTTGCTCGACGTCCAGACGGCTGGTTGGGGTGGTCATGTGCATTCGTTTCCCCTCTTCGAGTCTGCGCAACCCAGCACCTAGCACGCCGAGGCTGCACCACATAAGCGATGGAGTGTTATCTCCATCACACTGTTCCAACAATTTAGGTAAAGAAACCGCAACGCGCAAGACGAAGAACACGCTTTTTTGGTACGCCCGTCCATACCCCGTGCTCAGGGCTTTTTCCTGGCCGAATTCTGCGCCCAACCAGCGCACCCACAGACCCCACGTAGTCTGTAGATCGTGTCGATTGCAAAAACAGTGGGGAAGCTCGCAGGATCCTCCGCCTTGGCAGGAGTGCTCCTCGCCGGCGTGATGTTTCCGCTCGCCGGAGGGTTCGGTTACGCCTCCAACAGGGCGGCTGACACCGTCGACAACGTGTCCGCCGAACTGGTCGAAGGAACGGTTCCCGCGGTCTCGACGATGGTCGACTCGGCGGGCAATCCCATCGCGTGGCTGTACGACCAGCGGCGCTTCGAAGTGCCCAGCGAGAAGATCTCCAACGAGATGAAGCTCGCCATCGTCTCCGTCGAGGACCGCCGGTTCCCCGAGCACAAGGGCGTCGACTGGCAGGGCACGATGCGCGCTTTCCTGACCAACACCACGAGCGGTGAGGTGCAGCAGGGCGCGTCCACCCTCGACCAGCAGTATGTGAAGAACTACCAGCTGCTCGTCGTGGCCAAGACCGACGCCGAACGCCGCGCCGCGATCGAGACGACGCCCGCCCGCAAGATCCGCGAGATCCGGATGGCGCTGACGCTCGACAAAGAACTCACCAAGGACGAGATCCTCACCCGCTATCTCAACCTCGTTCCGTTCGGCAACGCCTCGTTCGGCATCCAGGACGCCGCACAGACCTACTTCGGCATCGACGCCTCCGAACTGAACACTCAGCAGTCCGCGATGCTCGCGGGCATGGTGCAGTCGAGTTCGGCGCTGAACCCGTACACGAACCCCGAGGGCGTCCTCGAACGACGCAACGTGGTTCTCGACACGATGATCTCGAACATTCCCGAGCGTGCCGCCGAACTCCGGCAGCTCAAGGACACACCCCTCGGCGTGCTGCCCGAACCCAACCGGCTGCCCCGCGGGTGCATCGCCGCCGGCGACCGCGGCTTCTTCTGCGACTACGCCCTGCAGTATCTGGCCAACGCCGGCATCAGCCGCGAGCAGATCGACAAGGGCGGCTACCTGATCAAGACCACGCTCGACCCCGCGGTCCAGGCGTCGACCAAGGCGGCGCTCAACGCGAACGCCAGCCCGGAACTCGACGGCATCGCGAACGTCATGAACGTGGTCCAGCCCGGCCAGGATTCGCACCGGATCCTCGCGATGGGCAGTAGCCGCACCTACGGCCTCGACGCGAATGCCAACGAGACCGTGCAGGCGCAGCCGTACTCACTGGCCGGTCACGGCGCCGGGTCGATCTTCAAGATCTTCACGACTGCCGCCGCCATGGAGAAGGGCCTCGGCACGAACGCCATCCTGGACGTGCCCGGGCGGTTCGAGGCCAGGGGCATGGGTAGCGGTGGTGCACGAGGCTGCCCCGCGGCCACGTACTGCGTCGAGAACGCAGGCAAGTACCCCGCGGCACTGTCGGTGACGGACGCGCTGGCACAGTCGCCCAACACCGCGTTCGTCAAGCTGATCCAGGCGACCGGAGTCGCCCCCACCGTCGACATGGCGGTGCGGCTGGGTCTTCGCTCGTACACCCAGCCCGGCACCTCGGGATTCGACGACCGCAGCATGGCCGACTTCCAGAAGGATCAGAACCTGGGTTCGTTCACCCTCGGGCCCACATGGATCAATCCCCTGGAACTGTCGAATGTCGCGGCGACGCTCGCCTCGCACGGCAAGTGGTGCCCGCCCACCCCCATCGATTCGGTCTTCGACCGTGAAGGCAAGCCCGTCTCGGTCACCCAGCAGGCCTGCGAGCAGGTGGTCGAACCCGGGCTCGCCGACACCCTCACCAACGCCATGAGCAAGGACGACAAGCCCGGCGGCACGTCCGCCGGGGCGGCGGGCAGCGTCGGCTGGACGCTGCCGATGGCAGGCAAGACGGGTACCACGGAATCCCACATGTCCTCGGGCTTCCTCGGATTCACCAACAACTTCGCCGCCGCCGTCTACGTGTTCGGCGACTCGCCGACGCCGGGTGAGATCTGCTCGGCGCCGCTGCGGCCGTGTGGCGACGGCAACCTGTTCGGTGGAAACGAACCGGCGCGGACCTGGTACGCGGCGATGAACCCCATCGCCAACAACTTCGGGCCGACGACGCTGCCTCCGGTCGACCAGAAGTACGCGCGGGGATCGCAGAACGGTCAGGTTCCGGACGTCACCGGGCTGAGCCAGTCGGCCGCGACGTCCCGCCTGCAGGGAGCGGGGTTCACCGTGAACGCAGTCACCACCGCGTCGCAGGCGGCCAAGGGGACGGTCACGAGCGCATCGCCGTCCGGTTCGGCCATTCCGGGGTCGACCATCACGATCTACGTCAGCGACGGATCGGTGAAGGCCGCTCCCCCGCAGGCGCCGGCTCAGGGGATCCCCGTTCCGCCCATCCAGCTGCCCGGCCTGCCGCCGATCCAGCTGCCGCCCATACCCCGGTGACCGCAGGTGAGTGGGAAAGTGTGTCGACGCACGCTTTCCCCTCACCTCGGGGAGTCAGAGGCGGGACTTCACCGCGTGCGAGAGCCGCGAACCGTCCGCCTTGCCGCCCGCGAGCGCGCCGGCGGCCTTCATGACCTGACCCATCTGACGCATGCCGGGACGCTCACCGATTTCCTCGGCCACCTGAGCGATCGCGGTGTCCACGACGTCGACCAGTTCCGCGTCGGTCAGCGGCGTCGGGAGGTACTCGTCGATAATCTGCGCCTCGGCCCGCTCCTGCGCCGCCAGCTCACCTCGACCGTTCTCGGTGTAGATCTCGGCGGACTCGCCACGCTTCTTCGACTCCTTCGCGAGGACCTTCAGCACCTCGTCGTCGGTGAGTTCGCGGGCTTCCTTGCCCGAGACCTCTTCGGTCTGCACGGCGGCCATCAGCATGCGGATGGTGGCGGTGCGCAGCGAATCCTTGGCCTTCATGGCGGCCGTCATGTCGGAGCGCAGTCTTGCTTTCAGTGAATCTGGCATGGGCGAAACGCTACGCGCCCCGATTCGTCCACTGCATCTCGATTGCGCTCATCAGTATCCTGGAAGAGTGTCTGACGAGTTCCGTGCCAACCTGACCCGCGCCGCCCTGGGTACAGCGGGTGCCGCCGCCCTCGGCATCGGCTACGCCTCGCTCATCGAGCGCAATGCGTTCGCGCTGCGTGAGGTCACGATGCCGGTACTCGAACCCGGGTCGTCGACGCTCCGCGTGCTGCACATCAGCGACCTCCACATGATGCCCGGCCAGCGGCTGAAACAGAACTGGCTGCGGGAACTGGACAACCTCGACCCCGACCTCGTCGTGAACACCGGCGACAACCTGTCGCACCAGCGCGCCGTGCCCGCAGTGGTCCAGGCGCTGGGGAATCTGCTCGCCCGCCCCGGACTGTTCGTCTTCGGCAGCAACGACTACTTCGCGCCCAAGCCGAAGAACCCGCTCAAGTACTTCCGCAAGGACCACAAGCGTGTCCTCGGCGAGCCGCTGCCGTGGGGCGACCTGCGGGCCGCGTTCACCGAGCGCGGCTGGTTCGACGTCACGCACGTCCGCCGCGACCTCGAGGTGTCGGGTGTCCGGATCGCGTCGGCCGGTGTCGACGATCCGCACCTCAAGCGCGATCGGTACGACACGATCGCCGGTCCGCCCAATCCGCTGGCCGATCTCCGGCTGGGCATCACCCACTCGCCCGAGCCCCGGGTGCTCGACCGGTTCGCGGACGACGGCTACGACCTCGTCCTGGCGGGCCACACGCACGGCGGTCAGTTGTGCCTGCCGTTCTACGGCGCGCTGGTCACCAACTGCGACATCGACCGTTCGCGGGTGAAGGGTCCGTCCAAGTGGGGTGCGCACACCCAGCTGCACGTGTCCGCGGGGATCGGGACGTCCCCGTGGGCGCCCGCCCGCTTCTGCTGCCGCCCCGAGGCGACGCTCCTGACGTTGGTTCCGGCTCAGCGCGGCGGCGCGGACGCCGACGCCGCGCGGGGTCGCACCGAGCCGTCGGAGAGCACCGTTATACGCAACTGACCAGGGGATTTAATGGTCACTGGTTGGGTAATGTAAGCTAGCCGAGGTTCAACACGGGGTGTGGCGCAGCTTGGTAGCGCGCTTCGTTCGGGACGAAGAGGTCGTGGGTTCAAATCCCGCCACCCCGACAGTGTGAGACACCGAGAAGAGGCCTTGACCGGTTCGCCGGTCAGGGCCTCTTCTGCATGGTGGAGGCGTTGTCCGATTGCCCGGGACCCCGCGAGCACCCGCCAGAAACCTCAGGCTAGCCTCACCTCATGTCTTCGAGGCTCTACGTACGCGCCGGGCTGGTCGCCCTGGCCACCGTCTTTCTCGCCGCCTGCGGCACCACCGACACCGGGTCGTCTGCTGGCAACGCCGACGTCGCCACCGGCGGCCGTCTGTTCGCCACGGCGGACGCCGAGACCGCCAAGCTCGGCACCGACGCCGAACCGGGCGTCTTCCCCCGGACCATCACCCACGCGCTCGGCGAGACCGTCATCGAGAAGAAGCCCGAACGGGTGATCGTCCTCGACGGCGGTGAGCTGGACGACGTGCTCTCCCTGGGCATCACGCCCGTCGGACTGGCCAGCCCCGAGAGCGCCGCCGGCCAGCCGTCGTACCTCGCCGACAAGCTGGCCGGGGTGCCGGACGTCGGGACCACCAACAACCTGAATCTCGAGGCGATCTCCGCGCTGCAGCCCGATCTGATCCTGGGCAGCAAGCTGCGCGCCGACAAGCTGTACCCGCAGCTGTCGTCCATCGCACCGACCGTGTTCGGCATCCGCCCCGGTTTCCCGTGGAAGGAGAACTTCCTGCTGGTCGCCGACGCCCTCGGTGAGGAGACCAAGGCGGAGGAGGTACTCAACGCCTATCAGACCCGCGCCGACGAGGTCCGGGAGACCATCACGGGCGAGCCGACGATCTCGCTGGTCCGGTTCATGTCCGGCAAGATCCGCCTGTACGGCAACCTGTCGTTCATCGGCGTCATCCTGAAGGACGTCGGACTTCCGCGTCCGACGGTGCAGAACGTCGACGAACTCGCCGTCGAGGTGAGCCAGGAGACGATCGGTGAGGCGAACGCCGACCGGATCTTCTACTCCAGCTACGGCGCGCCCGAGACCACCGACGAGTCGACCGTGGTCGGCGGCCCGCTGTGGAATCAGATGCAGGCGGTGAAGGACGGCAAGGCCGTGCACGTGAGCGACGAGACCTGGTTCCTCGCGCTGGGACCCACCGGGGCGATGCTCGTCCTCGACGACCTCGAGAACATGCTCGCGGCCGCCTGAGTCACTGCGGGACAGGCATGAACGCGTCGTAGATTGCCTGCGGCGCACCGTCGATGGCCCAGATGACCATGAGACCGACGGCCACCGTCAGGGCGGGCCCGAGCACGACCTTCTCGAAGGGCCCGCCCGCCCGGATGGACAGGAACGACGGGAGCCGGAACTCCCACCACCGTTCCTTGCCGAGTGTGAGGAACGGGGCGAGGAAGGGGACGCCTTCCTTGGTGATGGCGTCGCCGAGGCAGTGGGTGGCGCAGCCGAGGGCCACCGCGACTCCGAGTCCGGTGGAACCGGCCTCGGTGGGATACGACTGCCAGGTGAGCGCGGACAGCACCGCGGCGACCGCCGAAACCGCCAGCCAGCCTTTTTCTTTGGCCAGCTCCCCGGCCAGCCCGCGGAGCGCGAGCCCGAGGCAGACGAACAGCGTCGCGATGATGGCCGGCTTGCCGAACTGGACGACCAGCGCGGACACCCCGGCCCCGATACCGGCGGCGAACAGGGCCGTGTGGGTGAGCGTGCGGTGCCCGCCACGCCGCTTGCCGTCGCGTTTGCCCTTGGTGACGGTGTAGAAAGCCAGCGACACCGCATCGACGCCCTTCGCGACGACGCTGCTGACCGGACCGAACGAGCGCGCGACCGTGGACTGGCTGGTGTCCAGATCCGGGAGAAGCGCCGCTCCGGCGCACACCGCCGCGAACGTGAAGGTCTCGGCGGTCGACGTGGGCCCACCCCAGTCGAGCGGCAGCAGATCCGCCACCGCCAGACCGACAGCCGCACCGGACATTGCATGGGTGGGACCCATCACCATGGAAGACAGCACCTTTCGACCCCGACTCGGGACACGGTCATCCGAGCCGGTGTCCTGACACCGCCCAACCTAGCAACAACATCCGACACACCTGTCACACGGCCGTGAGTACTTGTTAACCGCGGGCGGTTGACAAGTACTCACGGGCGCGAAGCGCAGTGGCGTCCGTCCCCGCTGAAGGTGGATGATGGAGATGCGTGCAGTCGGGCGGAGGAGGGTCGTCGTGGAAACTGTGATCGTGTTCGTTCTCGCCGTGCTGATCTATTGGTGGGGCCTGCTCTGAGCCTGCCCCACCACCGACATCAGTTCTGGCTCTGCCCTTCCCGGACACCGATTTCCACTCGCTTGCCCAGGTCGGGGTCCACGCTCTTCCAGTAGTCGAAGACCCGCAGCAGAACCGGTTCGCTGACGCCGCCGAGCGCGTGGCCGACGATGTTGTTCACCAGGCGGTCGCGTTCGTCGTCGCTCAGGACCTCACGGACGAGCGTGCCCGCCTGCGTGAAATCGCCGTCCTCGGCGTGCTCGATGTAGCCGGCTCGCACGGACTCGCCGTCGAACGCCCACTGTCCCTCGTCGCCCGCGAGCGACGCGTCGGCGTGCGGGCCGCCGTAGGAGTTCGGCGCGTACACGGGGGTCTCGGGCGAATTGGTGGCGTACCGCATCGCACCGTCCTGCGAGTACGAGTTGACCTGGTTCTTCGGTGCGTTGACCGGCAGCTGCGCGTAGTTGGCGCCGATGCGGTACCGGTGCGCGTCCGCGTAGGAGAAGACCCGCCCCAGCAGCATCTTGTCGGGCGAGAAGCCGATTCCCGGAACGACATTCGACGGCTCGAACGACGCCTGCTCGATCTGCGCGAAGAAGTTGTCGGGGTTCCGGTTGAGGGTCCACTTGCCGACCTCGATCAGCGGGTAGTCCTTCTGCGACCACACCTTGGTGAGGTCGAACGGGTTGAACCGGTAGCCCTCGGCCTCGTCGACGGGCATGACCTGAACCTTCAGCGTCCAGCTGGGGAACTCGCCACGGGCGATCGTGTCGTACAGGTCGGCGCGGTGATGATCGGGGTCGTTGCCTGCGAGGGTGTCGGCCTCGTCCTGCGTGAGGAACTCGATGCCCTGATCGGTCTTGAAGTGGTACTTGACCCAGAACCGTTCGCCTTCGGCGTTGACCCACTGGTACGTGTGCGAGCCGAAACCGTCCATGTGACGCCAAGTCTTCGGGATTCCGCGGTCACCCATCAGCCAGGTCACCTGGTGCGCGGACTCGGGCCGCAGCGTCCAGAAGTCCCACTGCATGTTGTGGTCGCGCAGACCGGATCCCGGCAGTCGCTTCTGCGAGTGGATGAAGTCGGGGAACTTGATCGGGTCCTTGATGAAGAAGACGGGCGTGTTGTTGCCGACGAGGTCGTAGTTGCCGTCCTCGGTGTAGAACTTCACGGCGAATCCGCGCGGGTCACGCCAGGTGTCGGGGCTGCCCTGCTCGCCGGCGACGGTGGAGAAGCGGACCAGTGACTCGGTCCTGGCGCCGGGCTGGAACAGCGTGGCCTTCGTGTAGCGGCTCACGTCGTGGGTGACGACCAGTTCGCCGAACGCACCGCCACCCTTGGCGTGGACGACGCGCTCCGGGACACGCTCACGGTTGAACTGGGCGAGCTTCTCGATCAGGTAGTGGTCGTGCAGCAGGATAGGGCCCTGCGTGCCCGCCGTGAGGGATTCGTTGTCGCTGGCGACGGGAATTCCGAAGTTGTTGGTGGTGGCGCGCTGTGTTTCAGGCATGGCAAAGCCTCCAGGTTGCATCGGGTGAGGGTGGAGCGGTGGGGACGGACGGGGTCAGGTCAGGGCTGCTGCCGACCCGGTTCCGCTCTGCGCGCCGATCCGGCACTGCGAGCAGAGCCCCCAGAAGACGACCTCGGCCTCGTCGATCTCGAAACCGTGGGCCTCCGACGGGTCGAGGCACGGAGCCTCACCGACGGCGCAGTCCACGTCCACGACGGTCCCGCAGCTGCGGCACACGAGGTGGTGGTGGTTGTCTCCGGTACGGGTTTCGAACCGTGCGGGCGATCCCGCGGGCTCGATACGTCTGAGCAGGCCGGCGGCGGTGCACGCCTTGAGGACGTCGTATACCGCCTGGGTGGAGACCGATCCCAGCTCTTCACGAACTACGGCCGCAATGTCGTCGACGTCGGAATGCGGCCGCACGGCAACCGCATTCAACACTGCAACACGTGGTGCAGTGACACGCAGGCCCACCTCGCGCAGCTGCGCTTTGGGATCCGTGTCGTGTCGCATGTGTTCAAGTATCGCTCCTTTTTGGAATTAGTCAAGAAAAGGATGTGTCGCCCTCGCCAACCCCGTGCGACGGCGCCTGCCGGAAATCCCGGTGGACGGCCCCCTCACCGCCGGGGACCTCGCCGGCCGGTTCGACCTCAGCCGGCCCGCCGTGGCAGAGCACCTGCAGGTCCTGCGCCGGGCCGGGCTCGTCCGCGACGAACCGTCCGGGCGGCAACGGCACTACCACCTGACCGCTGAGAACTGGACGCTTGTCTGGCGCCTCGTTCCCGAGGTGCGGGCACCCGCCTGTTCCTCGACCATTCCCGCTTCGACCTCGACGACAAGCGCAGCCGCGACGCGTTCGAGCGGATGGGTCCGGGTTGGCGCGACACCGTGCTGCCACGCCTCACCGGCGTGGTCGCGGGCATCGGACAGCGACCGGCCTGAGCGGGTCAGCGGTGCTGCGCGGGTCCGGTGGTCATCCGGCCGTCCGTGATCACGATGCCGTGGTGGGTGCCGGGCGTCAGCCAGTCACCGAGGGTGGGACCTTCGGCCGTCACGTCCACGCGGGCGTATCGGAAATGGCCCCGAAGTCGCGCGGACGCCGTGACGAGGCCGTGGTCGCCGGGTTGAGCGAAACCCAGCGCGCCGGCGATCGGTAGCCGCGGTCCGCGCGGACGAGTGCTCGTGACGACGCGCCACGTGTCGGACGAGGCTTCGAAGTCGCCGTGCACGTCGCCGCCGAACTCGGCAGGCACCTTCGGCAGGCTCCAGTGCACGCGGCCGCCGTGCACGGAGGGTTCCGAATCCACGGCAATGAACGGGACCGCCATGCGCGGCAGGAGGCCGATGCGACGTCCGGGCGCGCGGAGCACCGGACTGGCGAGGATTTCCCGGTAGGGGCCGACGGGCGAGTCGAGGTAGTCGACCATCATCGCGAGGGTCAACGGCACGGTGGCACCGTCGGGTCCGAGCGCGCGAGCGGCCGTGGTGCTGCGGTGCCACCACAGTGTCGCGCGCACCCCCGCCGGCCACGGCGGTGGCGCGCTCTCGGGCCAGTCGGTGCGCCGGGTGGTCGATTCAGGCACGCTCCACATCGACTGTCTCCCTTCGGGTGGTGACCGTCAGCGGGAGCCGCAGCGCACCCGGCGCGTCGGCGGGTACCACCGGATTCCGGGGCGGCGACGGTTCGATACGTACGTATGGCTTGCCCGGCTCGGGCCGGGTGTCGGCCTCACCCTTGTTGGGCCACAGCGCGAATGCACGCTCGGCCTGGGCGGTGATGGTGAGTGACGGATTGACGCCGAGGTTCGCGCTCACCACGGAACCGTCGGCCACGTGCAGACCGTCGTGGCCGTACGCCCGGAGGTAGGGGTCGACGACGCCGGTGTCCGGCGAGTCCCCGATGGTGCAACCCCCGAGGAAATGCGCGGTCATCGGAATATTCACGACGTCGGCGAACGAACCGCCGGGGTCTCCCCCGATCCGTTCGGCCACCTTGCGGATGGCCGTGTGACCCTGCGGGATCCACTCGGGCGGCGGATCTCCGGGCCCGGGACGGCTGGTGACCGCGCGACCGAGGCGGCCCCGACCCTTGGCCAGTTCGAGCGAATTGTCGTCGGTCTGCATCACGAGCGCGATCACGGTGCGTTCCGACCAGTGCCGCACCGACAGGCTCCGCACGAACGCCCCGGGGCGGCGCAACGCGACGCCGACCGTCTTCAGCAACCGCGGCGTCCTGCCGCCGCCGTCGCTGAGGACGGTCTGCAACAGTCCGATCGCGTTGCTGCCCTTGCCGTACCGCACGGGCTCGATGTGGGTGTGATCGTCCGGGTGGAACGAGGACGTGATGGCCACGCCCTTCGTGAAGTCGGTGGCGCGGTTCTTCGCCGTGGCCGCGAGGACCGCCTCCGAATTGGTGCGCACCACCGACCCCAGCCTCGGCGACAACCGCGGCAGCGCACCGGAGTCCTTCATCGCCAGCAACAGCCGGGCGGTGCCGTACGTGCCTGCGGCGACCACCACCTGGTCGGCGGTGAACGTGTGCTCCCGCTTGCGGAGGCCGTCGGTGCGGCGGGTCCGCAGCTCGTAGCCCCCGCCCGATCGCGGGCGCAACTCCTTCACCGTCGTCAGCGGATGGACCCGGGCGCCCGCCTTCTCGGCGAGGTGGAGGTAATTCTTGACGAGCGTGTTCTTCGCGCCCACACGGCAACCCGTCATGCAACCGCCGCACTCGGTGCACCCCGTGCGCTCGGGCCCTACTCCGCCGAAGAACGGATCGGCCACCCGCGACCCCGGTTCGCCGAAGAAGACGCCCACCGGTGTGGACGTGAACGTCTCACCGGCGCCCATCTCCTCGGCCACCTCACGCATGACGGCGTCGGCGGGGGTGAACGACGGATTGGTCGTCACGCCCAGCATCCGTTTCGCCTGTTCGTAATACGGGGCCAGCTCCGACTGCCAGTCGGTGATGTGCGCCCACTGCTTGTCCTCGAAGAAGCGGCGCGCCGGCTGGTAGAGGGTGTTCGCGTAGTTCAGCGACCCACCCCCGACCCCCGCCCCGGCCATGACCAGGACGTCGGGGAGGAGGTGGATCCGTTGCACGCCGTAGCAGCCCAGCCACGGCGCCCACAGGTAACGCCGCAGCCGCCAGCTCGTCTCGGGCAGCTCGTCGTCGGCGAAGCGCCTGCCCGCTTCGAGAACGCCGACCCGGTACCCTTTCTCGGTCAGCCTGAGCGCCGCGACGCTGCCACCGAAACCGGAGCCGACCACGATCACGTCGTAATGCGTCACGCGACGGTCTCCTTCGCGGCCCTGCGTCGTGAGACGTAGTTCTCCTGATCGAAACGCTGCAACTGGGAGCGGAACTTCCAGGTGAAGGTCGGCCACTGCACCGAGTTCCGACCCTCGGAGTCGTAGTACCAGCTCGAGCAGCCGCCCTTGTTCCACACGGTGGTCTGCAGTTCGGACTGGATGCGGGTGTTGTACCGGCGCTGCGCCTCCTCGGTGACCTCGAATACGGTGATCCCGCTGTGGTGCATCACGTTCAAGGCGTCGGCGATGTACGCGGACTGCGATTCGAGCATGTAGACGATGGAGCTGTGCCCGAGGTTGGTGTTGGGACCGTACATCAGGAACAGATTGGGGAAACCGGCGACAGTGGTCCCCTTGTACGCACTCGGGCTCCCGTCCCAGTGCTCGGCGAGGGTGCGGCCGTTCGCACCGCGCAATGCGTGCGCCACAGGCGGTTCCGTCGGCGTGAAGCCCGTCGCGAAGATGATGGTGTCGACCTTGTGCTCGTTACCCACCGCGTCGACGACGCCGTCCGGTGTGACCCCGACGAGTCCCGCGTCGACGAGGGTGACGTCGGGACGGTCGAGGGTCCGCAACCAGTCGTTCGACAGCAGCATCCGCTTGCAGCCGATCGTGAAGTTCGGTGTGAGCTTCCGGCGCAGTTCCGGATCCCGCACCTGCCGGCGCAGATGCGCCTTGGCCACCATCTCGAACACCGGCAGCAGCCCGGTAGCGTGGGCGAGCACTCCACCCAGCGCTTCGCGGAAGCCGTACACGGTCCCGCGGACGGCCTTCTGCACCAATGGCAGTCGACGGTAGAGGCCCTTCTCGGAGCCGGACAGCTCGCGGTCGAGGCGCGGGATCACCCAGGCGGGAGTGCGCTGGAACACGGTGAGATGCTCGGACACGGGGGCGATCTCCGGCACGAACTGCACGGCGGACGCACCCGTACCGATGACCGCCACGCGCTCACCGGTGAGGTCGTGGTCGTGGTTCCACGTGGCCGAGTGGAACGTGGTGCCGCCGAACGTCTCCAACCCGGGCATGTCCGGGACGCTGGGAGTCGACAGCGCACCGGTCGCGGCCACCACGACGTCCGCCGTCACCGTTCCGCGACTGGTCCGGACGGTCCACACGGCCTCGTCGTCGTCCCAGTGCGCTTCCTGCAGTTCACAATCGGTCACCACCCGAGACCGGACACCGGTGTCGGCCGCGACCTTCTTCAGATAACGGTGGATCTCGGGTTGGCGGGCGAACGTGTGACTCCAGTCGGCGCTCGGCGCGAACGAGTACGAATACAGCGACGTCGGGACGTCGCACGCACATCCCGGGTAGGTGTTGTCTCGCCACGTGCCGCCGACGTCGTCGCCGCGCTCGATGATCAGGACGTCGGCCTGCGGTTGGGTCTGCAGGATGCGCGCCGCCAGTCCCATGCCCGCGAAACCTGCCCCCACGATGAGGGTGTGTACGTGCTGCGGAAGATTCACGACTTCTCCACCTTCGATTCCCACACGGGCAACAGCCGCGCGCGTAGTGACTGCTCGGCCTCGGGGGTGCGGAACAGTGCCGACACCGCCAGACCGCGAACCAATTCGATACTGAGCTCGATGGTGTCGGCGTCGAACCGATCGCCGAACACCTCCGCCGACCCGCGGCGCAGAGCGTCGTTGACCTTCCGCTCGAGCGGAACCGTCGCCTCGTACAGCGCCGGGTCGGTGCGGGCGGCCACCCACAACTCGAGGGCGGCATAGAACAGCGGGCCGGAGAAGGCGTCGGCGAGCACGTCGACGCCGCGGCCGGCGTCCACGTCGGCGGCGAGGATCTCCTCCATCCGCTTGTCCACGAGATGTTCCACGGCGGCCACCACCAGCGATTCCTTGGTCGGGAAATGGTGCAGCTGCGCGCCGCGCGACACCCCCGCCCGCCGGGCGATGCCCTGCGTGGTGGTGCGGGCATACCCGAGCTCGACCAGGGAGTCGACGGCCGCGTCGAGCAGCTTCGTGCGCATCGCCGCGGTCCGCTCGGCCTGCGTGCGGGTCGGTTTGACCACTTCTGTGTCAGGTGTCACACCCAGCACTGTAGGCGGAAAAAAGAAAACAGTCCAGACTGCTTTTAAGTTTGCGCTGCGTGCCTGTGAGTACTTATTAACGTCCGGCGGTTAATAAGTACTCACGGGCCTAGGGCACCACGCGGTACCGCAGCATCATGTCGTGGTCCTCGTGGTCGAGCATGTGGCAGTGCCACACGTAACCCTGCAGGGGACGCGAAGCCTGCTCCATGTGGCCGTGTCCGCCTTCGGAGTGATCCATCGTGTGCGCCGACATCCCGAACGTGGCATCCGGGTCGAAGCCGAGTTCGTCCGCGGTCGGGAACCGGACGATGATCCGGGTGATCGAGTTCGCGTCCGCGATCACGGTGTCCTTGAACCCCGACTCCCACACCTGCGGCGCGAGGTTCGGCCCGAGAGCAAACGGGTCCGCCGACGGCGTCCACCGCATCCCGACGGCAGGCACCGGGACGGCCTGCATCAGGGCGTTCGTGTCGATCGACTGCCGTCCGACCACCCGGAACGTCACCAGATGCAGGTGGATCGGATGCGGTTCCGGCGTGACATTGACGATGTTCCACTGCTCGACGGTGCCCTGCCGGGGCATCTCGATGTCGTCGGTGGTGTAGCGCAGGTTGTTCAGCGACATCAGCGGGGACGGCTGACCGGGGCCCTGCGCGAGCTGCATCACCGACACGTTGCGTACGACCGATGGGGGCGCGACGGGCGGGAGGACGGCGAGACCACGGCTTCCGCCCCGAAGCGTCTCCGGAACGCCACCGGTGAACCCGGCAGCGGTTCCGACCTGGAACCGGCAGAACCGCGGCATGATCTGCACCCCGCGCTGCGCGACCTGCGCGGGGATCGGCTCGTCGTTGCGCAGTTCCACCGTCGTGCCGGGTGCGAGGGTTCCGAAGTCGACGAGGAGGTCCACCCGCTCGCCGGGTCCGAGCCGGACGTGGTCGGTGGCGACCGGCGCGTCGAGCAGCCCGCCCTCGGCGCCGATCACCCAGAACCTCATCCGGTTCTCGAAGAACAGATTCCACACGCTGAACGATGCGGCATTCACCATCCGCAGGCGGTACAGGCCCCGCGCCACCGACATCTCCGGCCACACCTTGCCGTTGACCACCCCCACGTCACCGGGTGTGGCGGCCTCCCAGCTGCCCTGCGGATTCAGCGGGTTGGAACGGACGCTCTGCCGTCCGTCGTCGGTGAAGTTCTTGTCCTGCAACACCAGCGGGAGTTCGAATTCGCCCGACGGCAGACCGAGCGGGTTGCTGCTCCGACCGGTGTCGTACTCGTCGCGCAGCAGGTACATGCCCGCCAGCCCGGCGTAGATGTTGAGCCGGGTGACGCCCATCGCGTGGTCGTGATACCAGAGCGCGCAGGCTTCCTGCCGGTTCGGGAACTCGTGCACCATCCCCTGCCCGGGCCGCATCGTGTCCTCGGGGTGCCCGTCGAACTCGGGGGGCGTCCGACCACCGTGCAAGTGCAATGACGTCGGCACCTGGGTGCGGTCCTGCTCGCTCACGCCGTGGATCCGCGGGTCGACGTCGGCGGCGAGGGGGTTGCTCGCGATGTCGTTGCGGTAGGTCAGTGAGGTCCGCTCGCCGACGTGGGCTTCGATCGTCGGGCCGAGGTAGTCCATGCCGCCGTAGCCGAGGGCCGGCGACGCGGGCAGATCGGGATGGAACACGTGCGTCGTGCTGCTCGCGTGCACCTCGACAGCGCTCCCACCCATCATCGGCAACGGCGGCAACTGTTCCCGGAACGGCTGGAGCGGCGGCGAGGAGAAGACGAACGGCCGCAACGGATCGATCCCGAACGGGTAGGCGCTCGCCGATCCCACCCCGACGGCCCCGAGCCCGGCCGTCAGCGCCAATCCACGAACGAACGACCTACGCGGAATCCGTCGATCCATTCGGAGGAGCCCCCTGCACGGTGAGAACAGCATTGCGAATCGAGTAGCCGACGGTACCGCAACCGTTGCCCCTCTCACCGGGTTTACGGGGCGTCTCTTCGCGCAGCGACCACCGTCGTGCCAGTCTGACTCCATGACCGGTGCAGCTCCGAAGAACATGGCATGGATCCCCGGGGGCACCTTCTGGATGGGCTCGGAGGACTTCTACCCCGAGGAACGCCCCGTTCACCAGGTGACCGTCGACGGATTCTGGATGGACGCGCACCAGGTCACCGTGGCCGAATTCCGGCGGTTCGTGAAGGACACCGGCCACGTCACGACCGCCGAGATCGCACCCGATCCCGCGCAGTACCCGGGCGCGGATCCCGCTCTGCTCGTGCCCGGTTCGCTCGTGTTCACCCCGACACCGGGGCCCGTCCCGCTCGACGACTACACCCGCTGGTGGTCGTTCACGCCGGGAGCGGATTGGCGCCACCCTGAGGGTCCGGGCAGCAACGTCGGCGGACGCGAACGCCATCCCGTCACGCACGTGTCGTGGTTCGACGCCCGCGCCTACGCGGAATGGGCCGGCAAGGACCTGCCGACCGAGGCCGAATGGGAGTTCGCCGCCCGCGGCGGCCTGGACCGGAAGCCGTTCGTCTGGGGCGAGGAGCACGAACCAGGCGGCAGGCCCGGCGGCAACGTCTGGCAGGGACGGTTCCCGTGGGAGAACCTCCTCGAGGACGGCTTCGCCGGGACGTCGCCGGTCGGCCATTTCCGGCCCAACGGTTACGAACTCAGCGACATGGCCGGCAACGTGTGGGAATGGACCACCGACTACTTCACCGCCGATCACTCGGCGAGCGGGAAGAACGTCGCGCCCGCCAGTTCCTGCTGCATTCCCACCAACCCGCGAGTCGAGACGGCGCGCGTCGAGAATCCCGACGAGCCCTACGCGCGCCGCGTGATCAAGGGCGGCTCGCACCTCTGCGCGCCCAACTACTGCCTGCGCTACCGACCCGCCGCCCGGCAGGGCGACACCGAGGAGACGTCGACCTGCCACATCGGGTTCCGGTGCATCATCCGCCCGTGACGGTCTTTCTCACCTCACGGGGATGAAGACGCGCCGCGTCCACTGCGGTTGAGTCGGTGGTGTGCGGTCCACCAAATTGTCTGTGGCGCTGGCCCGGGAAGCGCTGGCCGCGCGGACCGAAACGGCCAACGGCTGGTTGCAGGGCACACCACCCGGCCGCACGGTTCGACGCGTCATCGACGGGCTGATCGCGATCGAACTCGTCGACCGGTCGATGACGCTCGCCGCCAGGATCTTCACGTCGGTGCTGCCCGTGATGATTGCGGCATCGACGCTGAGCAGTTGGAACGTGACCGCACGCACCATCAAGACCCAGTTCGGCTTCGACCCCACGGAACTGACGACCACGTCCGGCACCGTCGACACCACCAACCCCTCCTTCGCCGCGTTCGGGGTCGTCGGTCTGCTGATGATCGCGATCAGCGGCACGTCCTTCGCGAGGGCCCTCGCCCGGATCTACGGAAAGATCTGGAACGTCCCGTCGATCACCCTCCGAGACGCCTGGCGGTGGCTCGTCGTCCTGTTCGCCGTTGCGATGTCGGGAACGGCGATCGGCCTGGCCGCCGAGCTCACGACCGTCCGGTTCATCGGGCCACCTCTCGCAGTCGCCGTGGAGTTCGCGGTGTGGATGGCCGTGTGGACCCTCAGTCCGTACCTGTTGACGATGGGCACCCTCAAGGGTCGCGTGCTCTGGGCGACGGGGGCGCTGACCGCCGCCGCGCTCACCGCTCTCCACGTCGGCGGACGTCTCGTCCTGCCCCGGATCACCGCCGCCGCGCAACACCAGTTCGGACCGCTCGGCCTGGTGTTCACCGCGATCAGCTGGCTGTTCGTCCTGTCGGTCGTGATCGTGGGGTCCGCGGTGATCGTCAAGGCCATCGCGCTCGACGAAGGCTACGTCGGGCAATATCTGCGCGGACCTGCCCCCGCGCTGGACTCACCCGCACACGACGACGCGGCCTGACGGACGCCGCGCGGGGCCACGTCGTCGTACGCGTATGAGCCGAGACCGCCGAAGTATGGTCGACCGGTGGCCACTTCGTCGGTGGTGCTGTGGTGCGGTCAGGCGTTGTCGCCCAACAGGGTCGTGCGGACGTGCCGCAGATGCACGCGCATCGCGGTGCGGGCGCTGTCCGGGTCCCGGTCGGCGATGGCTTCGACGATGTCCTCGTGCTCGCCGCAGTATTCGCGATGTAACTCCGGGTTGAAGGTGCGCTTCTTCAGGCCACCCCAGATCGGTTGTTGACGGCTGTCGATGAGGAGTTGGCTGACCCCGATCAGGACGATGTTGTGGGTGGCGAGCGCGAAGCTGTGGTGCAGCGCGGTGTCCCATCGTTCGAACTCTTCCGAGGATCGGGCGCCGTCGCCGCCGCGCAGGCAGCGCCGCATTTCTTCGATGTCGTCACGGGTCGCTGCGGCGACGGCGAGTGGGAGCAGTTCCGGTTCGAGGATGAGCCGCGAGCTCATGATTTCGCTGGGGCTGGGATGATTCGCCGTCTCCGCGGCCGCGGATTCACTGGGGGCGAGGAACGTGCCCCGGCCGACGTAACGCACCACTGTTCCACGGTTTTCGAGGTCCTCGAGTACAGACCGGACCACGGCACGGCTGACACCGGCCTCGGCGGCGAGTTCCCGCTCGGTCGGCAGCTTGTCGCCCGGGCCTAACTGCCGCTCGGCGACGACGGCTTCGATGTGCCGCAGAGCGGCAGCCGTAGGTCCCACAGCCAGGGTCACAACAACTCCTCTCGACGAACCAATTCGAACCAATTATAGGGGCTTGGTCAACAGCTCCCCTGACAACAATCGGAAAAATCACGTGTTGACGATCACACCAGCCTCGACCTATCGTAACCAATACGAACCGCAACCCGGTTTGGTTCACATTGGTTTCACAGGAGGTCTCATGCGCTTCGCGCGGATTCAAGGTAAGAACGGCGAGGTCGTCTGCGCCGTGGACGCGAACGGAGCTGCACTGCCCGTGCAGTTCGGTGACACCGGTGCCCCAGTGCGCGAGCTGCAGGAGATCATCGCCGGCGGCCGGGCCGCACTCGGCCGGCTGAGCACCAGCACCCCTGCCGAAGGCGGAAAGCTGCTCGCCCCCATCACCCCGCACCGCAACGTGTTCTGCGTCGGGCGGAACTACTCCGAGCACGCCGCCGAGTTCGCCAAGAGCGGGTTCGACGCGACCGGCTCCGCGGACGGTCAGCACGTGCCCCAGTACCCGGTGGTCTTCACCAAGCCTGCCGCCACGGTCATCGCCTCCGGCGATCCGGTCGACCCGCACACCGACATCACCTCGGCCCTGGACTATGAGGGCGAGATCGGCATCATCATCGGCAAGCGCGCCTCCAAGGTCAGCCGCGACGACGCGATGGATTACGTGTGGGGCTACACCCTCATCAACGACGTCACCGCCCGTGACCTGCAGCGCGACCACAAGCAGTGGTTCATCGGCAAGTCCCTCGACACGTTCTGCCCGCTCGGCCCCTGGGCCGTCACCGCGGACGAGATCGACATCAACGACCTGCAGCTGCAGACCCGCGTCAACGGCGAGCTCCGCCAGGACACCAACACCGCCCAGCTCATCTTCGACGTGCCCACCATCATCGAGACGCTCTCGGCCGGCATCACCCTCGAACCCGGTGACGTGATCGCCACCGGCACCCCGGTCGGCGTCGGCATCGGCTTCGACCCGCCGAAGTACCTCCGCGAGGGCGACGAGGTCATCGTCTCCGCACCCGGCCTCGGCGAACTGCGCAACACCATCGGCATCCCGGCCACTGCGGACCACCTCACCCCGGTCGGCACCAGCGAGCTGTTCGTCGAGAAGACCGGCAGCGGACCCGCGGTCGTGCTGATCCACGGCCTCGGCGGTGCGACCACCGTGTTCGAGCCGCAGATCGCGACGCTCGCCGAAACCCACACCGTGCTGCGCTACGACCTGTCCGGTCACGGCCGCTCCCCGTTCGCCGGTCCCGCGAGCATCGACAATTGGGTCGAGGAGTTGCGCGAGTTGCTCGACGCGGAGGGCATCGAGCAGACCGCCCTGGTCGCGCACTCGATGGGCACCCTGGTCGCGAACACGTTCGCCGCCAAGTACCCGCAGCGTGTCAGCAAGGTCGCGCTCCTCGGGGCGGTCCGCGCTCAGCCGGAGGCAGCCAAAACCGCCACCCGCGCCCGCGCCCGCACCGTCCGCGAAGGCGGTATGTCCGCCGTCGCCGACACCGTCGTCGCAGCGGCGCTGTCGCAGGAAACGCACAGCACCCGCCCGACGTCGGTGGCCCTGGTCCGCGAACTGCTGCTCGGCCAGAACCCCGAGGGCTACGCGAGCGCCTGCGAGGCACTCGCCGCCGCCGTCGAACCCGACTTCGCGTCGATCGAGGTCCCGGTTCTGCTGCTCACCGGCGACGAGGACAAGGTCAGCCCGGTCGCGATCAACGACGAACTGCTCTCGATCTACCCCAACGCCCAGAAGCACGTGCTCGACGGGGTGGGCCACTGGCACTCCCTCGAAGATCCCAGTGCTGTCACCAACCGGCTCCAGGAATTCCTGAACAAGCCCTGAGCTTCTCCGAAGAAAGGAGTGGCGACAATGACGTCAGCCAACACCCCCGATCAGTCCATCCTTTTCACCGACGTTCGGATTTTCGACTCCACCGGCTCCGACCCGTACGAGGGTGAAGTGCTGGTCGAAGGCGAACGCATTGCCGAGGTCCGCAAGGGCACAGGAGATCTGCCTCGCGAAGGCGCGAGGGTCATCGACGGCCAGGGCAAGTTCCTGATGTCGGGTCTGTGTGATGCTCACACCCACTTCTCCTGGGTCAACTCCGCAGACCTGCCCGGTCTCGGGACGATGGGCGTCGAGGAACACACGTTGCTGTGTGCCCGCTCGGCGCAGACCTACATCGATTCCGGCTACACCATGTGCGTCGGTGCCGCGGCCGCCAAGCCGCGACTGGATGTGGTCATCCGCAACGCCATCAACGCCGGCCAGATCCCCGGACCCCGCTACCTGGCGAACTGTCAGGAAATCGCGGTCACCGGCGGCGCCCTGGTCAAGGGCATCACCGCCTTCGCCGACGGTCCCGAGGAGATGCGCAAGGCCGTCCGGCGCAACGTCGACCTGGGCGCGGACCTGGTGAAGCTGAGCATGTCCGGTGAGGAGATCACCGGAAACCAGCACGCCGAGGACAACTACTTCTCGGACGAGGAAACCCTCGCCGCGGTCACCGAGGCGCACCGCCGCGGACTGCGGGTGTGCTCCCACGCCAGGTCCGGGGAGAGCGTGAAGATGTCGCTGCGCAACGGCGTCGACATCATCTACCACGCCTCCTTCACCGACGAGGAGGGTCTGGACATGCTCGAAGAGCAGAAGGACCGCATCTTCGTCGCACCCGGGCTGAATTGGCTGGTCGCCACCCTGCACGACGCCGAAGCGTTCGGGTATCCCCCCGAGGCCGCCGAAGCTGCCGGATACCAGCACGAACTCGACTGTGCGATCGACAATCTGAAGAAGATGAAGGAACGCGGCATCCGGGTGCTGCCCGGCGGCGACTACGGCTTCGCCTGGACCCCGCACGGCACTTACGCCCGCGACCTGCAGCACTTCGTCGAACTACTCGAGTTCTCCCCGAAGGACACGCTGCTCTCGGCCACCGCACTCGGCGGGCAGATCATGCGGATGCCCGACGACCTCGGGCAGGTCAAGGCCGGGTTCTACGCGGACATGATCCTCATCGACGGTGACCCGCTCGAAGACATCACCATCCTTCAGGACCAGTCCAAGATCGTGGGCATCATGAAGAACGGTGCCTTCCACAAGGACCCGGGCTCCGGACAGTCCGCGCGCCCGTCCGAGCTCAGCGAAACCCACCGCGGCACCCCCATCCCCGCGTAGGAATTCGCTGACCGTCGGCGGTCGGCGGGGTGGGGAGCGTGGCGCACCCACCCCTCCGGCCGGCCACGGACAACCACGTCCGCCGACACCTCATTGCCCGCGGCGGACCGTCACCCGGCTCCCTCTCCCTCCTGAGGAGAAACCACCGTGCCGCAGTCGACTCTCCAGCAGGCCAAGCTCACCGCCGTCACCGAATTCTGGGACTGGCAGCTCCACGAACGATGCCGCGCCGTCGGTTCGGCCACCTTCTCCGCGCGCCGGGACCAAGAATCCCCGCAACCGCTCGGCCCCGCACCGCTCTTCCGAGTTATACGTTGCGCCGCCGATCGGCCGCACGCACCCGCGTTGACCCTCACTCCCACGGCGAAGTCCGCGCTTGTCAGAACAAGCCGCCGAATCCCTTACCGAGGACGACGGCCCCCATCACGAGTAGCAGCACGCTCATCACCGCGGCGTTGTTGGACTGGAGCCAGACCTTGAGGTTGTCGAGGGTCCCGCGCATCTTGTCGGCTGCGACGGCGTAGGCGATGACCGGGACGAGGACGGTCGATCCGGCCAGCACCGTGTACACGATCAGCGCCACCACCTGCTCGCCGCCGCTCACCCCGGCCGTACCGATCCCGACGCCCGCGGACACGCAGAGCAGCAGGTTCTTGGGATTGATTGCCGCCAGCGCAAATCCGAGACCGGTGGATTTCACGAAGTTCAGGTCGTCGATGGCCTGCATCCACTTCGGCGGCTCCGCGTGGGCATTGCGGCTTCTCCACTGCCGCCCCGCGAGCAGGAGCAGCAGCACACCGAGAACCACCTTCACCCACGACGCGGCCGCCGACGGACCGTCGGAGCCGGACGTGTCGATGCTGCCGGCGAGGAGCATGAAGATGCCCGTCGCAACAAGAATCCCCAGGATCCAGCCGACACCGAAGCCCGCGCTCGCACCGCCCGCACGCTTCGACAGCAGCATCAGGATGACGGCGATGATCGGTATCGGCGAGATCGCGACACCCACTGCGAGCGGTAACAGTTCTCCGATGACTGAGCCCATGTCCGAACCGTAGGTTCGGGGCGCCGTCTCCGCCTCGCACGTGCCGGGTGAACCCAGGTGAGTGGCAAAGTGTGCTCGGGTACGCGGTGCCACTCACCTGGGGGACAGCACGCGCGCCGCGAACGCCAGGGACTCCGGCATGGAGGCCATCAGTGATTCGCGGTGATCCTCGGCGGCGAGTTGCTGATATTCGACGTTCACCCCGCGCTGCTGCATCTCGGCGAGTTGCGCCCACGTCAACGGCATCGGCACCGACGTGTCGGACAGACTGTGCACCACCCGCAGGGGGCGGTCGAACCCGTCGACGGGCACCTGCTGCATCTCCCGGAACAGCGCCCGGAACTGCTCGTTCCACAGGGGCGCCGCGAACAGGTCCCCGCCCGAAGCGGGATGGGCGAGCAGGTACCGGCCGAGTTCCCGGATGCACGTCACCTCCGCCAGCTCCATCAATTCGATTCCCTTCGGCGACAGATACCGCCGAATGTCGACCTCCGGACGCTGGTCGTCGATGCCGGCGAGGCTCAGCAACCCGTAGTTCACGATTCCGGTTGTCGGCAGCGCCGGAATCGAGGGACCCGCGGCCGGGAAGAGCTGTTCGAGGTGTGTCGGCGCGGCCACCGCGACGGCGCCGCGAAAGTCGAGCGCGGGTGCCCGGGCGGAGGCCCCGCGGGCAGCGAAGTAGGTCGCGTGCCCGCCCTGCGACAGTCCGGTGACGATCCACCGGTCACTGAGCACGTCCCCGTAGACGTCGTGGGCGGCCAGGACGATGTCGACGGCGTTCGCGGCGGCGGCAGGGCCGTCGAGGTAGGCATTGACACCGGGCGTGCCGATTCCCGCGTAATCCGTTGCTGCGACGGCATACCCGGCGGCCAGCCACTGCTCGATCGCGGGCAGTTCGACGTAGTTGAACCCGGCGACGGACGGCGCGCACTGGTCGGCGACCCCGACCGTGCCGTGCGCGTAGGACACCACCGGCCAGCCGCCGTCGGGGGGATCGCCACGGGGAAGGAAGATCGATCCGGTCGACTCACCGGTCGCGGTCGCGGTGCGCAGGGTCGAGTAGCGGACCCGGACGCTGTCGCCTGCCTGGCCGGGGACCGCGGCGGGTGGAAGTTCTTCCTGCGACAGCAGGATTCCCGGCTGCGCGGGCGCCTCGCTCGCACCGGTGAGCAGCAACAGAATCGCCGCCACCGCAGCACCGACGACTCTCATCGGCTCAGTATCCACCCGCACAAACAGACGTGAGTGGCAAAGCGTGCGGAAGCACACTTTGCCACTCACGTGGGGGAGATCAGACCAACAGTTCGGCGATCTGAATGGTGTTGAGGGCGGCACCCTTACGCAGGTTGTCGCCGGACACGAACAGTGCCAGACCGCGGCCCTCCGGGACACCCGGATCCTGACGGATGCGCCCGACCAGCGACGGGTCGCTGCCCGCGGCCTGGAGCGGGGTGGGGACGTCCACCAACTGCACACCGGGAGCCTTCGACAGAAGCTCCTGCGCACGCTCCACCGACAGCGGACGCTCGAACTCGGCGTTGATCGACAGCGAGTGGCCCGTGATCACGGGGACGCGGACGCACGTGCCCGACACCAGCAGGTCAGGCAGGCCGAGGATCTTGCGGCTCTCGTTGCGGAGCTTCTGGTCCTCGTCCGTCTCACCGCTGCCGTCGTCGACGATCGAGCCGGCCAGCGGCAGAACGTTGAACGCGATGGGTGCGACGTACTTGTTCGGGGCCGGGAAGTCGACGGCGCTGCCGTCGTGCACCAGCTTCTCCGCATCGTCGATGACGGCACGGGCCTGGCCCAGCAGCTCCTCGACACCGGCGATGCCACTGCCCGACACGGCCTGGTAGCTCGACACGATGAGACGCTGCAGACCGGCCTCGTCGTGCAGAACCTTCAGCACCGGCATCGCGGCCATCGTGGTGCAGTTGGGGTTGGCGATGATGCCCTTCGGCGGGTTCTTCGCCTGCTCCGGGTTGACCTCGCTGACGACCAGCGGAACGTCGGGGTCCTTGCGGAACGCCGACGAGTTGTCGACGACCGTGGCGCCTGCCGCCGCGAACCGCGGGGCCTGCTCACGAGAGAGCGTCGCACCGGCCGAGAACAGGGCGATGTCGATGCCCTTCAAGTCCTCGTCGGACGTCGCGGACGCGTCCTCGACGACGATCTCCTCGCCGCGGAACGGCAGCTTCTTGCCCGCCGACCGCGCGGAAGCGAAGAACCGCACCTTGTCCGCGGGAAAGTTCCGTTCCTCGAGGAGGGTGCGCATGACGATGCCGACCTGTCCGGTGGCACCGACGACAGCGATGGTGGTCATGATCTACCGTCCCGTTCCTGCGTGCACGACGGCTTCTTCGTCGCCGCCGAGCCCGAATGCATCGTGGATCGCCTTCACGGCCTTGTCCAGCTCCACGTCCTTGACGAGCACCGAGATACGGATCTCGGACGTGGAGATGAGGTCGATGTTGACACCGGCCTTCGCGAGAGCCTCACAGAACGTCGCGGTGACGCCCGGGTGGCTCTTCATGCCGGCGCCGACGAGCGACACCTTGCCGATGTGGTCGTCGAACAGCACCTGCGTGAAGCCGATGTCGCCCTGCAGCTTCGTCAGCTTCTCGACGGCGCGCGGGCCGTCGGCGGTGGGCAAGGTGAACGTGATGTCGGTTTTGCCGGTCTCGACCTTCGAGATGTTCTGCAGCACCATGTCGATGTTGATCTCCGCCTCGGCCACCGCGCGGAAGACCTGCGCGGCGTAACCCGGGGTGTCGGGCAGGCCGACGACGGTGATCTTGGACTCGCCGCGATCGTGCGCGACTCCGGTGATGATTGCCTCTTCCACGGGGATGTCCTCCATCGATCCGGACACGATGGTGCCCGGCTTGGTCGTGTATGACGAACGGACGTGCACAGGCACGTTGTATCGGCGGGCGTACTCGACGCAGCGGAGCATGAGCACCTTCGCGCCGCACGCCGCGAGCTCGAGCATCTCCTCGAACGACACCGTCTCGAGACGCTGCGCGTCGGGAACGATGCGCGGGTCGGCGGTGAAGATGCCGTCGACGTCGGTGTAAATCTCGCAGACGTCGGCCTCGAGGGCCGCGGCGAGGGCCACCGCGGTGGTGTCCGAACCGCCGCGCCCGAGGGTCGTCACGTCCTTGCTGTCCTGGCTGACGCCCTGGAACCCGGCGACGAGGACGATCGAGCCCTCGTCGAGCGCATCCCGGACGCGGCCCGGTGTGACGTCGATGATCTTGGCGTTGCCGTGAGCACCGGTGGTGATGACGCCCGCCTGGGAGCCCGTGAACGAACGGGCCTCCGCACCGAGCGAATGAATTGCCATCGCGACGAGAGAATTGGAAATGCGCTCACCGGAGGTCAGCAGCATGTCCATTTCGCGGGCGGGTGGGGCTGGGCACACCTGCTGAGCCAGATCGAGCAGCTCATCAGTGGTGTCCCCCATCGCTGAAACCACGACGACGACATCGTTGCCGGCCTTCTTGGTCTCGACGATCCGTTCAGCCACTCGTCGGATTCTCTCGGCGGTTGCCACCGAGGATCCGCCGTACTTCTGGACGACGAGAGCCACGCGTTTCTACCTCCAGGTCGATGAATCTGTACTGGTCCAGCTGTCGAGCTTACCGGCGGAGTCCAATCTGATCCCGGGTGAGTCCATTCGGACGCCTATCCGAACGCCGTGTTCGCGGCGTCCGCGACCCTCGCCACCGCCGCGCAGTTCGGGCCGTGAACAGTGACGACTGCACCCGCGTGACCGAGCCTGCGGGTGAACTCGTCGACGCCCGCTCCGGGACGAGTGATGTCGATCGGCTCGCCCATCGGGCTCGTCCACCGGCATCGGTCGCCGACCGTCTCCGGCTCGGCGGGAACGGATGGTCGGTTTTCCTTGACCGGCGACACCGTGAACGACACGGTCACCTCACTCCCCGGCACCCGATTCGGGTTCGGAAACAGCACGCAGTCGAACGGGGTGGGCGGCGATTCCGGATCGACGACGCGTCCGCCCGCCGTGGCGCCCAGCACGTCGAGTACTTCGCACGGGTCGTGGACCGCGAGCGCCACCTGATGCGCGGACGTGACGTCGCGAGCGGGCAGTCCCGACCGCATCCTGTCGATCGCCGAGTCCAGCACCGCGTCGGCGATCGGGCAGGCGTCCTGGCCGGCGACGGTTCCGGCGCGGACGGTCGCCAGCTGCCCTTCCACCTGTTCCCGGTCGGTTCCGAGGTTCAGCCGGAAGACGCGCTCACACGTCCCGCGCATCGGGTCGGCGCCCGCACCGCGGTAGACGGTCACCCCGTCGACCGTCTCCGGCCGGGTCAGCGCCGCGTCGGACAGCATCAACGGCAGCAGGGACAACTCCACGTAAGTGGTCGCGCCGCCGGGCCCGGCCATCAACGCCGAACACACCGGCAGTTGCACGGCGGACCCGTACTGCTGGACTGTTCCGGCGCCCCGCACCACGGCCACGTCGAGCAGTCCGCACGGATCGGCGTCGCGGAGCGCGTTCTCGACGTGGATGTGCCGTTGCTGCCCGGTGCTCAGTTCCTGCAGCGGAGACGCCCCCGCAGTCCCCGACACGCTGTGCGCGCACCCGGACGTGATCGCGGCGCACAGGAGCGCCGCGGCAACTTTCTTCACTCGATCCCCCCTCGAATCGGCACGAACCCTACCGCCGATTCGGGATCATCGGAGGGCGAAGGGGACGCCGTGAACAGAGCAGCCGAGTTCCCCCGGTCCGGATCGGATTCGCGACCCATTCTGCGCGCGCTTCGCCGCCGGCCGCCGTTGCGACTGGGGCTCGTCCAGCTCGGCTATCTGTTCGGCGGTTTCCTCCTCGGCCTCGCGCTCCCCACCCTCGACATCGGTCCCCGGACGAGCGGCACCAGCGTGGCCACCCTGCTGTTCACTCTCGCCGGCGCCGTCATCACGCCGGCGAGCGTGGTGTTCTCGCTGCTGTTCCTCGTGGGTCAGTTCGGTGCCACGACTCTGACCCCGCGACTGACGCTGTTCCGCGACGACCCGCTGGTGTGGAACTCCTTCGGGATGTTCCTGGGCTTCTTCGTCTTCGCGACCACGGCGGGCCTGGTCGTCAACCATCCGGTGGACCGGCACCGGCGGGATGCTCTGTCAGATCGACCTGCCGAAGCTGGCGCACCTCGCGCGCGGGGCGGCTGTCCTCGTGCGGATGCGGGTCCGGGTGGGTGACGCCCTGATGCAGGCCATCGACTGCGTGGGAACTCTGCTGTCGAGGATCAATCACCGACCCCGCGATGGGAGAACTGCGCGTCGTCCTGCTCCTTCCCGACTGGGACGACTACGTGTCGGCGGCGTCGTACGACGTTCGCACTCAGATCAGTCCGATCACCTGCGCCCCCTCATCACCTGGTCTTCACGAAGGGCGGGATCTCGAACGTTCCGTCGAACACCTCCGGCTTCGGGCTGTACATCCGGAGCAGCGGCCGGAACCCGACTGCCGGTGTCGGCAGCCAGTTGGCGCGGGCCACCGGATCGGCCGGGGCGTCCGCGCTGAGTGTGATGGTCAGCGAACCGTCGTCCGCGAACACCAGTCCCGGCGTGCGGTCACCGATCGAGTAACGGTCGATCGGATTGTCGACGAGGTAGAAGTCCGGGAGGTCGTACATGGTGATCGACCAGAACGCGTCGACCGGTGGGGTCGGCGCAAACGTGAGTGTGTAGGTGTGCTCGCCGGACAGTTCGTTGCCTTCGCTGTCGTGGTAGATCGGTGCGTATGCGGCTTCGTAACCATGGTTTCCCCACAGCCCCGCCATCGCGGCGCCGGCCCGCAGTCCCAGCGCCTTCGAGCGGTCCTCGATCCGCCACTCGGGTGAGTCGAGGGTGCCGATCTCGAAGAAGTCGTCGTTGTAGTCGAAGGCGTGGTACATCAACTGCCACCCGTTGACCACCTCGCTTCCTGCACCCGATTTCAGTGCGGCGACCAGTGATTGGCGCCCGGCCTCGGCACCAGCGGTGAGCACGGATGCGAGGTCCGGCGGCGCTTCGAGGTACGGCGACTGCCCCGTCTCGAGCAACCCGAGCGGGGCGAACGCCTGCTGCGCGGCGAGGTCCTGCGCAGCGGGTGGGTACGCCTGCGAGTACACCCGCAGCTTCTCCCAGAACTGAAGTTCCTCGGGGACATTCGGGTCGGGTACCGGCAGGCCCTCCGCCGGTTCCTGGTCGCCGACGGGTTCCAACGTGAGGGCCGACTGCAATCCCTTCACCCGCTCCAGGTCGGCCTCGCCGTCGCAGGCCCAGCGGCCGATGACGGTGCCCACCGCGGTGGGGAACGCGATCTGCGTCGCGCCGTCGGGGACCTCACCGGACCACCCGGGACCGGTCAGCAGGTAACGGCCGGCCGCCGTTCCCGTCGCGCGTTTGCCGACGTACGCGAAGTTGTCGGTCCACGCATCGACGAATTGCAGCACGTAGTACGCCCCACCGGCGTCCGGGACTCGCAGCAACTGCGGTCCGTGGCCGAGGTCGATCTGGGCGATCGAATAGATGGTGTCGTTGTTGACCGAGACGAACGTGTCCTGCGGCCCGGCGAGCGTGCGCGCGTGACCGAACGTGTTGAAGGGTGCGGCATCGAGGCTCCCCATCCCCTCCGCCACGAAGCGGTTCACCTGGTCGAGGTCGAACACCAGCGGGAAACCGTACACCCACGCCTTGGCGGCGAGTTCCTGCAGTTCTGCACTCACGACTGGCTCCTGTCCCGCGGTCTCCGATCCATGCGACCACGGCGGGACGGGTCACGGCTTCACCCGGAAAGTGTGAGCCGGAACGGAGTTGCCGGCCCTAGCGTCGGCGGGGAGACCGTGCTGTCCATGGAAAGGGCGAACACCATGCCTGAGGAGCTTCCCGGATCGATCCTCCCGCTCCCCGATCAGCAGTATCAGGGGCCGCTGTACTTCGACGCCAAACACGCCACCGAGAAGCTGCCTCCCATCACCGCCAAGCGCCCTCCCGCCGGCGCCCCGAACGTGCTGCTGATCCTTCTCGACGACGTCGGATTCGGGGCGTCGAGCGCGTTCGGAGGTCCGGTCGGCACCCCGACCGCCGAGCGGCTCGCGGCGGATGGTCTGAAATACACCCGGTTCCACACCACGTCGCTGTGCTCGCCGACGCGCGCCGCCATGCTCACCGGCCGTAACCACCACGCGGTCGGGATGGGCCACATCACCGAAACCGCCACCCCCGCACCCGGCTATCGGTCGACGCGGCCGAACTCGTGCACACCGCTTGCCGAGATCCTGCGGCAGAGCGGTTACAACACCGCACAATTCGGAAAGTGCCACGAGATTCCGGTCTGGGAATCGGGGCCCACGGGCCCGTTCGATCACTGGCCTGCGTTCAGCGGGTTCGAACGCTTCTACGGATTCATCGGCGGCGAGACCAACCAGTGGCAGCCCGCGCTCGTCGACGGGGTGACCGCCGTCCTCCCGCCCGACGACCCCGACTACCACCTGATGCCCGACCTGGCCGACAAGGCCATCGACTACATCAAACAGCAGAAGGCGCTGACACCCGACAAGCCGTTCTTCACGTACTTCGCGCCGGGTGCGACGCACACCCCGCACCACGTGCCGAAGGAATGGATCGCCAAGTACAAGGACAGGTTCGACCAGGGGTGGGACGCCGTCCGCGACGAAACGTTCCGGAAGCAACTGCAACTCGGCGTCATCGGACCCGACTCCGATCTCACCGCCCGCCCCGACGGCATCATGGCGTGGGACGACATCCCGGAGGAGCGCAAACCGATCCTCCGGCACCAGATGGAGGTGTACGCGGCGTTCCTCGAGTACGCGGCGTTCCTCGAGTACGCGGACTTCCACGTCGGCCGCGTCGTCGACGCCGTCGAGGAGATCGGCGAACTGGACAACACGCTGATCCTCTACATCATCGGCGACAACGGTGCCTCGGCCGAGGGCGGGCTCGAGGGCACGTACATGATCACCACCGCCTCCAACGGCGGCGGCGAGTACGAGACTGTCGAGTTCTGGAACGAGCACCTCGACAAGATCGGCGGCCCCGAGGCGTACAACCATTACGCGGTCGGGTGGGCGCACGCCATGTGCACCCCGTACCAGTGGACGAAACAGGTGGCCTCCCACTACGGCGGAACCCGCAACGGGACGATCATGCACTGGCCCGGCGGCATCCAGGCCAAGGGCGAGACCCGTCACCAGTGGCATCACGTCATCGACGTCGCGCCGACCATCCTCGAATTGGCGGGACTGGCGCAACCGCACACGGTCAACGGCGTCACTCAGGTGCCGATGCACGGCACGTCCTTCGCATACACGTTCAACGATGCGGACGCAGGCGAACGTCACCGGACGCAGTACTTCGAGCTCATGGGCAATCGCGGTGTATACCACGACGGGTGGACCGCCGTCACCAAACACCGCACACCGTGGGACGTCGTCGCGAAGGCCCCGGACTTCTCCCTGGACGTGTGGGAGTTGTACGACACCACCACGGACTGGACGCAGGCCCACGACATCGCGAAGGACAACCCCGACAAGCTCGCCGAACTGCAGCAGCTGTTCCTGATCGAGGCGGTGCGGCACAACGTGCTCCCGCTCGACGACCGGGCCGCCGAACGGATGAACCCGGAGATCGCGGGACGGCCGACCCTCGTCCGGGGCGACAAGCTCCGGCTGTTCGAGGGCATGACCCGGCTCGGCGAGAACGTCGCGATCAACATCAAGAACCGCAGCTACTCGGTCACCGCGCAGATCCAGGTTCCGGAATCGGGCGCCGAAGGGGTGATCGTCACCCAGGGCGGACGCACCGGCGGCTGGGCCCTGTTCACCGTCGGCGGCACACTCGGCTACCACTACAACTACTGCGGTCTACGGAGAACGACGGTGCTGGCGCCGACCGCACTCACGGCGGGCGAGCATCAGGTTCGCGTCGAGTTCGCGTACGACGGCGGCGGCATCGGCAAGGGCGGCACCGCCACCCTGTACATCGACGGCGACGAGGCCGGCAGCGAGCACGTCGAACGGACCCATCCGCTGTACTTCTCGTTCGACGAGGGACTCGACGTCGGCGTGGACACCGGAATGCCCGTCTACGAGGGGTACACCACGCCGCGGGGCAAGTTCAACGGCAAGATCGACTGGGCCGACATCGAACTGGGCGACGACGACCACAACCACCTGATCGACCCCGAGGACGCCCTCGCCGCGGCCTTGCGCCACCAGTAGGCGGCTCCGCCGCCCGTGAGTGGTCAGCGAGTCCAGAGACTCGTCAACCACTCACGGGTGCGCAGCGCCTACGGCGTCGTCGACGGTGGGGAAGAACCGGCCCCTGCCGTCGAATTCGCGCCCCAGGTCCGTGCGGAGCACCGTGTCGCGGTTGGCGCGGGGCAACTCGGCGAAGTACACGGTGACCCCGGCGTCCGACAGTTCCCGCTCGAGGTCGAGGAAGCTGCGCATCACGGTCAGCGACACCTTCTGCAGGCGCGAGCAGTCGAGAATCAGCGTGTGGGGCACGGTCGACGTGTCGTGGCCCTCGACCACCCCCAGGCGGGTGCGGATCGCCACCGTGTTCGCCCGCACGTTCGCGGTGTAGAGACCGACGTTCAGCCGGAGTACGAGAGGATCGGCGGGCACGGTCGGCGCGTCTTCCTCCCCCGCGCGCCACTGGCCGTGTCCGTCCTTCTGCATTTGCACGACGTGCGGCCGGTTCAGCTCGCGCAGTACCAGATACAACGTGAACAGCACCCCGACCGCGACGGCGGGCAGCAGTCCGGCGACCAGACCGATGAGTGCGGTCGCGAGCGCCACCCAGAACTCTGTCCTGTCGATGCGCCAGAACCGTGCGAACGACCCGAAATCGAGCAGTCCGAGCGTCGCGACGACCACCATCGCGCCGAGCGTGGCCTGCGGCAGGTCGCTGAGCACCGGGGCGAGGAACAGCGCGACGAGCACCGCCAGCGCCGCCGTGACGAGCCCACTCAGCTGGGTCCTCGCCCCTGCCCGCAACGCGACCGCGGTCTGCGAGAATCCGCCCGCCGGCGGCAGGGTGTGGAAGAACGCGCCCGCCACAGACGCCGCGCCGTTGGCGAGCAGTTCGCGGTCGCTGTCGATCGGCGGTTCCGTCTGCCGCCGCACTCCACGCCCGACGGACACCGTCTCCAGGAACGCCATGATCGCGATCGCCAGTGCCCCGGGCACCAGCGCACCGATGTCGGCGAGCGGTGGGATACCGGGTAGCGGAATGCCACGCGGCACCTCGGCGATCAACGCGACCCCGCGGCCGTCGATGCCCGCAAGCGCGACGAGCAGTATCCCCGCGACCGCAACGACCAGCGGCCCTGGGACCCGCGGTATGAATTTCGCCATCGCGTACAGCGCCGCTATCGACCCGGCGGCCAGCAGCACGGTGGCGGCGTTCGCGTCGCCGACCTGCCGGAGCGCCGACCACACGACGCGGAAGAATCCGGTGGCGTCCGGATCGGACGGTACGCCGAGCAGTTTCGGCAGCTGGCTCGCGGCCACCGTCAGCCCCACCCCGGCCTTGATCCCGGACAGTGTTGCCTCGCTGATGTTCTCGATGATCGCACCGAGCCGCAGCAGCCTCGCCAGCAGCAGGATCACGCCCACTAACAGCGTCAGCGTCATCAGCGACGTCTGGGCGTCGTCGGAACCGGCGGCGATTCCCGCTCCGATCAGGGTGGACGCGGTGAGGGTCGCGATGGTCGAGGTGGTACTTACACTGGCGGTGCGGGATCCGCCGAGCATCGCGTAGACCACCATCGGCACCATGCAGGTGTACAGGCCGATCTGGACGGGCATGTTCGCGATGGTGGCGTACGCCATCGCCTGCGGAATCACGACCGCGCCGGCGCTGAGGCCCGCGACCACGTCGGCGCGGAGCCACTTCTTCCGGTACCCGACGAGGGTCGGCGCGAGAACGGTCACGGTGACTCACACCGAAACGTCGGCCCTGTCATGAATCCTCGCTACGCCGATCCGGTTCCCCGAGGGCCTCGCGCACGGTCGGATACAGGCCGACGGGGGTCGCGTCCGAGCCCGAGCGTCGTATCGTGTCCCGGAACTGCCCGATGTCCCGCGCCACACGTAGCTCTATTCCCCTGCGTGCGAGCACATCCCGTAACTGCACGAGCATCTGCGCGGCACTGACGTCGACGAACGGCGACGTCTCGGCGTCGATTACCACCACTCGCGTGTCGTCGGCGCACAGGGCCTCGATGCGGT
Organism: Rhodococcus sp. JVH1; assembly: GCF_000280725.2. Lineage (NCBI taxonomy): Bacteria > Bacillati > Actinomycetota > Actinomycetes > Mycobacteriales > Nocardiaceae > Rhodococcus > Rhodococcus sp. JVH1. The sequence continues at coordinate 3,285,519 of NZ_CP166289.1, forward strand.
CCTTGACGTGATCGGCGTTCGCGAAGAACAGTCCAGCCTCGACGCGCACCACGACCACGTGCGGGGTGGTCGGGAGGTCGGGGTGACGCTCGGCGTCCACCCACAGCGACCCTTCCTTCGCCAGCGCCGCGACGTGGGGACGCGACGACCGGTAGAGCAACAACAGCATGGACACCCCGATGCCGATGACGAGTCCGGGCAGGGTGTCGAACACGAGCACGCCCACCATGGCGGCGAGCGCGGCCGCGAAATCGGCGCGCGCAGCGTATCCGTAGATGCTGCCGAGCCTTTCGGTCCACACCCCGTAGAGCCGGCGCAGCGCGGAGATGTCGACGAGTTCGATGACGGCGGCGATGACCACCGCCGCCAGCGTCGCCTCGGGGAGTTTCTCGAACAGTCCGGTGAGGAACAGCAGGGTCACCACGGTGAGGACCGCGACGACGAGACCGCTGACCTGCGATTTTGCGCCCGCTTCGCCGTTGACCGCCGTCTTGGAGAGGCTGCCGTTCACCACCATCCCCGAGCACAGCCCGGAGCCGAGATTGGCGATGCCGAGGCCGAGGAGTTCCCGGTTGGCGTCCACCTCGTAGCCCTCTTTCGCGGCGTACGTCTTCGCGGCACCGAGCCCTTCCGCGAACCCGATGAGCAGCACGCCCACTGCGGGCCCGAGAAGGTCGACGTAGTCGTCGAATCCGACACCGCCCGGCAGTCCCACCGACGGCAGACCGGAGTCGATGTGACCGACGATGTCGACACCTCTACCGTCCAAACCGAACACGGCGACCGCGGCGATACCGAGGAGGACGGCCAGCAGCGAACCGGGCACGAGCGGCAGCCACCGTCTGAATCCGAGCACCACGACGAGACTGAGCACACCGACGACGAATGTGCCCCAGTCGATGTCGCCCAGGTGGGTGACGACTCCCCAGGCCTGTTCGAAGAAGTTGCCGTGCTCCTTCTCCACTCCGAACAGGGCAGGAACCTGCCCGACGATGATGGTCAGAGCCAGCCCGACGATGAAGCCCTTCAGCACCGGCTCCGAGATGAAAGCCGCGATGAAGCCCATACGCAGGAGCCCCGCGAGCAGCCCGGCGATGCCGGTGGCGATTGCCAGCACCGCTGTCAGGGCAGCGTATTTGCCACCGTCCGCCCCGGCGAGCGGCGCGACGATCGCGGCCGACAGGGCGGCCGTCGCCGACATCGGCCCGACCACCAGATGCCGGGAACTGCCTGCCGCGGCGTAGAGGACCAGGGCCGGTGTCGCCGCGTACAGACCGACGACAGGGGGAACTCCCGCGATAGTCGCGTAGGCCAGGGCCTCCGGGACCAGCACGGCCCACACGGTCAGGCCCGCGATGACGTCGGGCCTGACCCACCCTTTCCGATACTCCTGCAGCGAGCCGAATACCGGCCAAGTGCCGGTCGCGGAGCTCACCACGTCGTCATCGTCCTAGTCCCTGGCGGTATCCCAGGTGGTGACCGCCCAGATCACGACGACATCGAGCGCGATGATCAGTATCGACCACAGCGGGTAGTAGGGCAGCCAGAGGAAGTTCGCGAGGATCGACAGCGCGGCGATGCAGACGGCCACGACACGGGCCCAGGTGGCGCCCGTCATGAGGCCGATCGCGCTGATGACCAGAACGACGCCGAGAAGGATGTGGATCCATCCCCATGCGGTGGTGTCGAACTGGTAGGTGTACTGGACACCGATGACCAGCAGGTTGTCGGAGGCGACCGCGGCGATGCCCTGGAAGAAGGAGATCACGCCGACGGTCAGCAGCAATATCGCCGCTGCCAGCGACGTTCCCGCGGCAAAGCCCTGTTTGACAGGGCTGGTGGTCCTGGACTCCGGATTTGTCGTCATGTCCATGCCCTTCTCGAAAGGATGTGCTCGAACAGTGGAATCGTGCGGCTTCGCGATGGCATCGGCATCATCCGCGCCGGGTGATCCTCATCTGCAACGGATGATGTGTCGTCGTCGGCCGGGTGCAACAGTCGATTCGGGGCATCCCGGTTGGCCGATTGTTGCGAAGGGACACGCGATGACCGATCCGCAGGACGTATCCGGCGCGGCGCCGGATTCTCAGTGGTCGATGCCGCGGGGTCTGATCGTGATCCTCGGCCTGGCCGCACTCGTCGTCACCGTGGCCGGCATACAGGTGGCCGCGTCGATAGTCGGCCCGATCTTTCTCGCTCTCATGCTGACCGTCGCGGTTCACCCGCTGCCCGAATGGCTTCACCGAAAGGGTCTCCCGACCTGGCTCGCCACGATCGCGGCGATCCTGGTCGTCAACAGCATCATTCTCGTCCTCGTGCTGTCGCTGGCCTTGTCGGTTGCCCAACTCGCCACGCTCCTACCGGAGTACGCGGACGACTTCACCGCCCTCATCGATGACGCCCAGAGTTTCCTGAACAGCAACGGCGTGAACTCGACCGATTCCCAGACCCTGCTCTCCCAGGTGGATTACGGCAAGGTCTTCGGCTTCGTGGAGGCGATCCTGCAGTCAATGCTGGGCATCTTCTCGAATCTTCTGTTCGTCCTCGCCCTTCTGCTGTTCATGGCCGTCGACGGAAGTTCCTACGGTGCGCGGATGCGGATCGTCACGCAGATGCGTCCCGATATCGCCACCGCTCTCACGTCGTTCTCGGCCGGCACCCGCACGTACCTGATCGTGTCCACGGTCTTCGGGCTGATCGTCGCCGTCATCGACACGGGGGCACTGTGGGCGCTGGGAATTCCGCTGCCGATCCTGTGGGGACTGCTGTCGTTCATCACCAACTACATCCCGAACGTCGGGTTCATCCTGGGGCTGGTTCCGCCGGCCCTGCTCGCGCTGCTCCAGGGTGGTCCGGGACTGATGCTGACGGTCATCGTCGTGTACAGCGTCATCAACGTCATCATCCAGTCGGTGATCCAGCCGAAGTTCGTCGGTGACGCGGTGGGCCTGTCCGTGACGTTCACGTTCCTGTCGCTGGTGTTCTGGGCGTGGATCCTCGGGCCGCTCGGCGCGATCCTGGCAATCCCGTTGTCGTTGATGGCGAAGGCGCTGCTGATCGACATCGACCCGTCCACGCGGTGGGTGAACACGATCCTCAGCAGCGCTCCCACTCCCCCTGCACCGGTTCCTGCCCCCTCCCCACCGCGACACGAGAAGGAAGAAACATGACACCCGATTTCTCGGACACCACCGATTTCGAGGACGCCGACCGCGGTTTCGTCGACCGCCTCGACCCCTGCACCGTCACGAGTGGGGACGGTCGCGTGGTGTGGGACATGCAGGAGTATTCGTTCCTGAACGGTGACTGCCCGGACACCGCCCACCCGAGCCTGTGGCGTCAGTCGCAACTGTGCGCGAAGAACGGTCTGTACGAAGTCACCGAGGGCATCTACCAGCTACGCGGAATCGACCTGTCCAACATGACGATCGTCGAGGGCGAGACTGGCGTCCTGGTGATCGACCCGCTGATCTCGCAGGAAACGGCGGCCGCCGCGCTCGCGCTGTACCGGAAGAACCGTGGCGACCGGCCCGTCACCGGAGTCATCTATACGCACTCCCACATCGATCACTTCGGTGGCGTCGTCGGCGTTCTCCCGGACGGTCGCGGCGACGTCCCGATCCTCGCCCCCGAAGGTTTCCTCGAACACGCGGTATCCGAGAACGTCTATGCCGGAACGGCAATGGGCCGGCGCGCCACCTACATGTACGGACCGCTGCTCCCCAAGGGCGCGCGCGGGCACCTCGGGGCGGGGCTCGGAACGAACACCTCGGCGGGTCGACCCGGACTGATCCCACCGACCGTCGACATCACCCACACCGGCCAGGAGGAGACCGTCGACGGCATCCGGATCGTCTTCCAGGTGACGCCGGGAACGGAGGCGCCCGCCGAGATGAACTTCCTGTTCCCCGACCACCGGGCACTGTGCATGGCGGAGAACGCCACCCACAATCTGCACAATCTCCTCACGCTGCGGGGCGCGCTGGTGCGGGACCCCCGCGCCTGGTCGCGGTACCTCGACCAGGCGATCGAGATGTTCGACGGCGGCTACGACGTCGCTTTCGCCTCCCACCACTGGCCGACGTGGGGTCGCGACCGGGTGGTGACATTCCTGTCGCAGCAGCGCGACCTGTACCAGTACCTGCACGACCAGACCCTGCGGATGCTCAACACCGGGAGGACGGGAATCGAGATCGCCGAGGACTTCCCGCTACCGCCTGCTCTCGAATCCGCTTGGCACGCACGTGGTTACTACGGCTCGGTGAGCCACAACGTGAAGGCGATCTACCAGCGGTACATGGGCTGGTTCGACGGCAACCCGACGTCGCTGTGGCAGCACCCACCCGAGAACGCGGCCACACGCTACGTCGAGTGCATGGGCGGCCAGAGCGAGGTGCGGTCGAAGGCGACGCAGTACCTCGAGCAAGGCGATCTGCGGTTCGCCGCCGAACTGCTCAAGCACGCCGTCTTCGCCGACCCTTCCGACGGTGCGGCCAAGGACCTGCTGGCCCGCACCTACGAGCAACTCGGGTTCGGCGCGGAGAACGCGACGTGGCGCAACTTCTACCTCACGGGTGCACTCGAACTGCGCGGCGGCATCGTCGCCCCTCCGCTCGGCGACCTCGGCGCCGACATGCTGAGCGCCCTGACGATCGAGCAGATCTTCGACTCCATCGCCCTCCGCATCAACGGTCCACGAGCCTGGGACAAGACCCTTGTCGCGGAGTGGCACTTCACCGAACCCGAAGCGCACTACCGGACGACGCTGTCCAACGGTGCACTCATCCAGACATTGTCGCCGAGGACCCCGACGCAACCGGACGTCTCGCTGACACTGACGAAGATGCAGTTACTCGGACTGTTCGCCGGCAAGGGGCTGGAGGGCATCGAGGTGACGGGCGACCCGTCGAAGCTCCTGGTCCTCACGGAACTCCTCGACGCACCCGACAGCGCGTTCCCGATCGTCACGCCGTAGGCGCTCCGCGCCCGTGCGCGGTCAACGAGTCTCTGCACTCGCTAACCGCGCACGGGCAGCGGAGCCGCCTACCCGTCGGTGATGAGCGGCCACAGGCCCCGTTCCCCGGCGACGGCGAAACCGGCCTCCGGGCTTCCGAAACCGTGTTCCTCGGCGATCGACACCGCGGCGTTCGCGGCGGCGCGTGCCAGGGCGCCCTCCGCAGCGATGTCGGCGACCATGGCCTGCACCGCCTGGAACTTGCCCACCGCGCGACCGAACTGTGCGCGCGCCGAGGTGTGTTCGACGACGAGGGTCAGGACGCGTTCCATGGTCCCGGCCATCGCAAGCGCCCGGGCCGGTGCGCCGCGGCGGCGGAACTCGATCACCACGTCCGCCGGCACCGGTGTGCCCTGCTGTGCGGACAGGTCGACCCGGACGTGATCCCGCGGCATCGACGCGAAATTGGCCGCCTCCGTCACCTCGAGGTCCGAGCGGGCGAATTCGGCGACCCGCCACGTTCCGTCCGCCTCCCACAGCCCCACCAGCGCATCCGCCGAGCGTGCCCACGGGACGTGCCACGCAGTGCCGTCGGCGTCCAGCACGGCTGCGGTGCGGACCACGGCGGGGCCGGAGTTCGCGGTCGGGCACCCGGACCTGCCGAGCAGCCATCCCGCGAGCAGGTCGTTCTCGGCGATCGGGAGATCGGCGGCGCCCGCGGCCGCCAGCAGGTACGCCGACTCCGTCCACCCGGCGTCGCTGCCGCCCTCGGATTCGGGGCCGGTGAGCCTCGTGAGGCCGAGTTCGGCGTCGTCACCACGCCCCAGTGCCTCCGACACCGCACGGGACATGTGATGGAGTCCGAAGGTCCGGGCGACGAGCGCTCCGATGCGGGCATCGGCCGGTTGCCGTCCCTCCCGGGTTTCCTCGGCCATCGCGGCGAGGATCGGGAACGTGGACATGAAACGTTCCGGGCCACTGCATTCGAACCCGAGTTCGGACGTGACCTGCTTCCAGCCTTCGCCGATGCGGCCGAGCCGCAACTCGTCCGGCACGAACACGTCGTCGAGGATCACCTCGTTGAAATGGTGATCTCCCGACATCGAGAGGATCGGCCTGATCTGCACCCCCAGGGAGTCGAGCAGAACGATGAACTGGCTGAGCCCGGCGTGGCGCTGCGCCGGATCCAGCGGAGCCGACCGCGCGAGAGCGAAGAACGCGTCGGCCCGGTGGGCGCCGGACGTCCACAATTTGGTCCCGGTGATCCGCCAGCCGCCGTCGACCCGGACCGCTTTCGTGCGGACGCTCGCGAGGTCGGAGCCCGATTCCGGTTCGCTCATTCCGATCGCCCAGCTGATCTCGCCGCCCGCGATTCCGGGGAGGAACCGCTGCTTCTGTTCCTCGGTGCCGTAGGTGAGCAGCGACGGCGCGGTCTGCCGGTCCGCGACCCACTGTGCGGCGACGGGCGCGCCGACGGCCAGCAGTTCTTCGGTGACGACGAACCGCTCCATGAACGTGCGGCCCTGCCCGCCGTACTCCGCCGGGATCGTCATGCCCAGCCAGCCGCGGGCTGCGAGGGCCTTCGTGAAGTCCGGATTCCACCTGGTGAGCCACGTGTCCACACCGGGTGTGAACACGCCGGCGTCGATCTGCTCGCGCAGGAACGTTCGCACCTCGGCCCGCAACGCATCGAGTTCGTGATCGGGTGGGCCCGCGGCAGGCACCCTGTGTGTGCATGCTGTCTACTTCCGTTGACGAGTGCGTCGAATGCTTCCGCAGGCTCACGCCTGCAACGCGGCTTTGGCTAATTTTCCCAGGTCCCCGCGGAGTGACGGACTCCGAATCGGGTGCAGGATCGCGATGACGAAGTAGTCCGAACACCAGCACGACAGCGTGGCGTTCCCGTTCGGTAAAACACGTTCACCCACACAAGACAACGCATTCTCGCTAAAATCGTCAAACCGGCCAACGGCGTCCGGGATTGGCGTTTGTCGAAGATCGTTTCTCGGTGCAGCGAGAATTGGGGGTCGGCGTGACGGCAGCACCTCTCGGCGAATTTCATCTGAGCACTCGAATACCTACGAGTGCGGGGGGTCGGACGGTTACTCGGACCCGCCTGCACACCATGCTCACCGAAGCGCTCACCGACGACTCCCACCCCTGCCCGGTGGCGCTCGTCTGCGCACCGGCCGGGTCGGGAAAGACGCGGGCCGTGGGCGACTGGGCGCGGGAACTGCTCGCCGCGGGCGACGCTCCGACCATTGCCTGGCTCACGATCGAGGAGCGGCACAACGACCTCGACGTAGTCCACCGGGCGATCCTCCGCTCACTCACCGACACCGGGAATGCTCGCGTGCAGAAGGCATGCGCCAGGCTCGATTCCGAGGCACCGGACCTCGGCGCGCAGTTGTCGGCCGCGTTGCACGAACTGGGCGAGAACATCTGGATGGTCATCGACGACGCCCACCTCCTCCGCGACACCGACGTACTCACCGACCTCGAGTCGTTCGTGCGCTGGCAACCTCCGATGCTGCGAATGGTCATCATCGGACGGTTCGAGCCGCCGCTGGCATTGCAGCGACTTCGCCTGGACGGCAAGCTGTTCACGCTCACGGCCAAGAATCTCGCCTTCACGTCCGACGAGGCGGCCGAGATGCTCGACGAGCACGACGTCGTGCTGAGCGCGGACGATCTCGACGCGCTGATGGATCGCACGGAGGGTTGGGCTGCCGGAATTCGTTTGGCGGGAATGTCTTTGGAAGGACATCCGGATCCGAGCCGGTTGATCGCCGAGTTCACGGGCGACCGCCGGGCGGTCGCCGATTATCTCATCGAAGAGGTCCTCGCCGGCCAGACCGACGAGATGCGCGAGTTCCTCCTGCGCACGTCCGTACCCGTCTCGTTCACAGTCGAACTCGCGGAGAAGCTCACGGGCTGCACGGATGCGCACGGCAACATCGACTGGCTCGAACACCACAATTTTCTGATCAGCAGAATCACCGACAGCCCCACTCACTATCGCTACCACCCGCTGCTGCGGAGCTATCTGCGGGCGGAGATCAGCCGGATCGGGCACGTCGAAGTCGAGCATCTCGAATTGACGGCCGCCCACTGGCACGACGAATTCGGGGACGCGCTGCTCGCACTCGAGCACGCGGTGAACTCCGGTGATCACGACGAGATCGTGGCGCTGCTCGCCCGGACTTCGCTGGCCCTGATCGTCGGAGGTCATGGGGAGACCGTCGACCGGCTCCTCACCCGGGCACCCCGATCTTCGCAGGACCACCCGACGGCGCGGCTCATCCGCGCCGCCGCGGCGCTCGCATCGGGCAACATCCCGGTGGCCACGTCCACCCTCGAGCTTCTCGACCGCAGGCGGTCGGGGTTGCTGGTGGACGGCGCCGCCGAGTCCCGGGTACACCTGCTGCTCCGCGAATCGCTCCGGGTGCAGACCGCGATCGGCACCGGGGGCATCGAGACCGCCCTGAACCGGCTGCGCAATGTCGGTGTCGGATCGAGCGGCGATCCCGATCTCGACGCGTTCGTCCTGCTCCAGGAAGGGCGCGCGCTGCTGTTCCTCGGGCGGAACGACGAGTCGGAGGTCGTGCTCGGGAAGTCGCTTGCCCACGCTCGACTCGGCGATGCGCCGCTGGGCGTCATGTACTGCCTGGGAACTCTCGGCGGCGTCGCGATGTCGCGGGGGGACGTGGTGCGGGCGTCCGCACTGGCCGACGAGGCACTGGCGATCGGCCGGACCCATTCCGCAACGAGCGACCCGACATTCCAGCTGGCGAAGCTCATCGACTCCTGGTGCCGCTACATTCGGATGGACCCCGATGCCGCACGTCTCGCCGCCGAGTCCGCCGAGGCACTGCATCGCGCACATACCGAGACGGCGGGTTTCGCCGACGGCGCCGCCACCCTGTTCGGTCTCGACGAGACCGGAAACCGGCACAGTTCGGTGACAACGCTGCACGCGGAGAGCCCCGTGTCGTCCTCGTTGCCGGTCCCGCCCGGCATCCGGGCGGTGCTGCTGCCTGCCATCCAGTACGCCTATCTGTTCGCCGGCGAGACCGGGTGGGCGCACGAGCTGGCGTCCGAGACGCATGCCCTCCTCGGACCCACCGGCGACACAGCCGTCGTCGAGGCGATCGTCCATCTGCACCTCCATCGCCTCGACCTGGCACGTAAGACACTCCAACCCGTCCTGGACGGTGAACTGGAGTGCGCGGCGGGAACCAACCTGATCGCGGCGTGGCTCGTCGACGCATCCATCGCGCTTGCCCGCAAACATGATTCACGAGCCCACAGCGCGCTCACCGAGGCGTTGCGTCTCGCCGAACCGCAGTCGGCGTTGCGCCCGTTCCACGACTGCGGACCGCAGATCCGGGAACTACTCGTGCGGAGCACCGGCCGGTTCGGTGTCCTCGAACCCTTCGCGGACAGGCTCCGGGCGTCGTTCCCGCGGTCGGAGAGTGCTGCGTCCGACATGTTGACTCCCCGCGAATTGGAACTCCTCGTGGAACTTCCGTCGTGGCGGACCGCCGAGCAGATCGCCGCAGATCTGTGCGTGTCGGTGAACACCGTGAAGACCCACCTGCGCGGGATCTACCGCAAGCTCGGCGTCACCTCCCGCCGCGACGCCATCGCCGCCGCGCAACACAACGGCTTGCTCTGAGCCGGTTCACCACTTGCGGGTGAGGCGCGTTGCCGTTTCGTCGGTCACCCTGAAATTTACGGCTGACCGAGTTCTGGAACGACGATGCGAATGAAGGAGCCCACCGTGGTGCGTCCTGAATCGAACTGGCCCGGCAAGGTCAGGTACGCCTTCCTGATCAGCGGCGCCCTCTCCGATCGGGTGCTGGCCGCGTTCCCCGAGTTGGACGTCTCGGACGTCACGACCGGTGACACCACGCTCTACGGCCCGGTCGACAGCCCGACGGATCTCCGGGGCATGCTGGCACGCTTCGACGCGCTGGGACTGACCGTCATCGAGATGCGGCGGCTACCGGACTGACCCGGCGTCGGCGTTCAATGGTTGGAGGGACCCGGGAGGCGGTGAAGCCGATGTGAGCGGCGAGTTCGAACCGGGCACGGTATTTGCCGGCTACGTGATCGAACGGGTTCTGGGACGAGGCGGCATGGGCACCGTCTACCTCGCCCAGCATCCCAACCTGCCGCGCAAGATCGCCCTCAAACTGCTCGACACGTCGTGGACGAACGACGACTACGTCCGGTCACGCTTCGAATCGGAAGCAGACCACGCCGCGCATCTCGACCATCCCAACATCGTCACCGTCCACGACCGCGGCCGCGAAGGCGGCAGGTTGTGGATCGCGATGCAGTACGTTCCCGGCAGCGACGCCAGGAAAGCGCTCGGCTCCGGCGCCCTGGACGTCGAGCGCGCCGTCCACATCGTCAGCGAGACAGGGAAGGCACTCGACCACGCCCACGAGGCCGGGATTCTGCACCGCGACGTGAAGCCGGCGAACATCCTGCTCGCGCCGGGCGACCCAGAACGGGTCCTGCTCACCGATTTCGGCACCGCCAAGGCCCTGGACGAAACACATCAGCTGACCCGCACCGGGATGTTGGTGGCGACCCTGCACTACGCCGCGCCCGAGCAGATCGAGGGCGAGAAACTCGACCATCGCGTCGACATCTACGCGTTGGGCTGCACCTTCTTCCACCTGCTCACCAACGAACCGCCGTACCCCGGCAACACCGCGTCCTCGGTGATGCACGGCCATCTGAACGGACCGATTCCCCAGCCGAGCGTGGTGCGCCCCGGGTTGCCCACCGGTGTCGATGCGGTCGTCGCGCGCGCCATGGCCAAGGACCGCGAAGATCGCTACTCGACCTGTCGTGAGTTCAGCGACGCCGTCCGCGCGATCGAGTGGTCCGGGCCCGGCCACGTGACCCGGCCTGCTGCCCTGGTCGACCCCGCCTCGACCACCCGCGCGAGCGGTCCGGACGTGACCCGTCCCGACACCGTGCCGGGTGCGGTGCCCACGAAACCGACACCGGTCGCGGGGCGGCGGACGCGCCGACTGCTCGCCGCGCTGCTGGCCGGCGTCCTCGTCCTCGTCGTCGCCGCCGTCGCCTATGTCGCCTGGCCGGGAGAGGAGTCGACGAGCGCGCAGGTCGTGCTCCCGCTGACCGGTCTACAGGGTCCGGCAGGGCTCACGGTCTCCGGCACCGGAGACCTGTACATCGCCGACAGCGCGGCCAAACAGGTCCTGAAAGTGAGCGCCGGGACGTACGAGCAGACAGTTCTTCCCTTCACCGGACTCGAGGTTCCGCAGGGAGTCGCGGTCAGTGCGTCCGGCGACGTGTACGTCTCCGATCTGGTGACCAACACCGTGACGATGCTGCACGGCAGCACCCAGGTGCCGCTGCCGTTCGCCGGACTCGACCAGCCGTTCGGAATCGCACTCGGGCCGGACGCCACGCTGTATGTCGCCGATACGCTGAACAATCGGGTGATGTCGCTGCACGACGTCACCGCGGCTCCCGTCGCGGTGCCGCTGACGGTGATCGGCCCGTTCGCCGTCGCCGTCAGTGAACACGGGGATCTCTATGTCGGCACACCCAACAAGGTTCTCGCGTGGAACGCCGCCACCCATGCCCAGAGTTATCTGCCGTTCACCGACCTCCAGAGCGTCGGTGGTGTCGCGGTCGACGACGAGGGAACCCTGTACGCCATCGATCAGAACCACAATCGCATTCTGCGACTGGCCGCCGGTTCGGACGAGCAGGAGGTTCTCCCGTTCTCCGGGCTGGACCAGCCGGAGGGGATCGCCGTGTCGAGCCGAGGCGACGTGTACGTCGCGGACACCGACAACAGCCGAGTGGTCATGCTGCCCGCCGGAAGCTGACCGTTCGCGCTCAGGCCTGGCGCGCCAGATCGAAGCCGAAGGATTCCGCGACGGCCTCGTCCACCCGGCCGTGGTGATTGGCGAGCAGTTCTTCACGCTCGTTCGCGGAGAGTCCACCCCAGATGCCGTACGGCTCACCGACACTGAGCGCGTGCTCCCGGCACTGCACCAGGACGGGGCATCCGCGGCAGATCATCTTGGCGCGGAAGTCCCGCATCTCGCGAGCCCGGCCACGTTCGCGGTCGGGGTGGAAGAACGTGGAGGACTCGTAGCCGCGGCACGCGGCGTCCCTCTGCCAGTCCCACACCTCGGCGACCGGAATGGGAAGACTCAACCGATTGGACATTGCACTCCTCCAGATACTCGTGAGCCGTTGTGTGCGAGCCCGAGAATTCGTTCCCGGGCCAGATCGGCGGCGCCGACGATGCCGACGTTCGCGCCGAGTTCAGCCAGTCGCACCTCGGCGACCGGTCGGTGTGCGCGTCCGGTGAGACGGTTCTCGAACGCGGCGGCGGCGGGACCGCGCAGCAGTTCGCCCGCCTCGCACACTCCCCCGCCGATGATGAACAGGTCGGGGTCGAAGAACGCCGCGATGTCCGCCATGCCATGACCCAGCCAGGAGCCGATCACCCGGAAACACTCGAGCGCGGCGGGGTCACCTTCCTGCGCGGCCGCGGTGATGTGCAGGCCCGTGATGGCGTCCGCCCGTCCGCCGGCGCGGGTCAGGAGGTCGGCGGCGAAACCGGGCGAGACGTTCGCCAGATCCTGCGCCTCGCGGACGAGCGCCCGGCCACTGGCGTAACGCTCCCAGCAGCCGTGGTTGCCACAACCGCATCGGCGACCGTGCGGTTCGACATTGAGATGCCCGAATTCCGCGGCCACACCGAATTTGCCGCGATGGAGCACGCCGTCGACGACGATGCCGCCGCCGATCCCGGTTCCGACCGTGAGCACGACGACGGTCTGCCCCGTCCGCCCGGCCCCGAAGCGCGCCTCGCCCCATGCCGCGGCGTTGGCATCGTTCTCCACCACCGTCGGCAGTCCGCACGCCGCTTCGACCACCTCGCCGAGAGGTTCGTTGCGCCAGGCCAGGTTCGGGGCGAAGAGCACGGTGCTGAGGTCCGCGGCGACGAAGCCGGCCGCGCCGATGCCGACCGCCTGCACCGGGTGGGTATCTGCCAGGTCGCGGACGAGTTCGGCGATGACGTTCTCGACACGGCGCGCATCGTGGGACGGGGTGTCACGACGCACCATCCGGTGGATGACTCCTTCGGTGTCGACCACGCCGGCTGCGATCTTCGTGCCACCCACGTCGATGCCAATTGTCAGAGCCATGTCTCGTGTCCTCTTCAAATCTGCGAGTGAGGGGTGTCACGCTGACAGTAGAGGACCTTTGGATTTTCATCAATACACACTTCCGTCTTTCCGAGAACAAAGCCCGCTGGCCTCCAAGTGGACAAGAACTGTGATCTAGGCCATAGTTCTTCCTCGTCGGTGTCTGCCGGCACACCCCTAACACTCGGATCGTCCGGCACGTTCCTGCCGGTGGAGGGATTCATTTCTCATGGCAACAATCACCTATGACGGCGCGACCAGGCTCTTCCCCGGCTCGGACGTCCCGGCGGTCGATCAACTCGACCTGCACATCGAGGACGGCGAATTCCTCGTCCTCGTCGGCCCGTCCGGCTGCGGCAAATCCACCTCCCTGCGGATGCTCGCCGGACTCGAGGACGTCGACGGCGGCCAGATCCTGATCGGCGGCCGCGACGTCACGCACGCCGAACCCAAGGACCGCGACATCGCGATGGTCTTCCAGAACTACGCGCTCTACCCGCACATGACCGTCGCCGAGAACATGGGCTTCGCCCTCAAACTCGCAGGCACCGACAAAGCCGAGATCCGCAAGCGCGTCGGGGAAGCCGCCGACATGCTCGACCTCGGCGCCTACCTCGACCGCAAACCCAAGGCCCTCTCCGGCGGCCAGCGACAGCGGGTGGCGATGGGCCGCGCCATCGTCCGCCAACCCCAGGTGTTCCTGATGGACGAGCCGCTGTCGAACCTCGACGCGAAACTCCGGGTGCAGACCCGCACCCAGATCGCCCAGCTCCAGCGCCGACTCGGCACCACCACCGTCTACGTCACCCACGACCAAGTCGAGGCCATGACGATGGGCGACCGGGTCGCCGTCCTCAAGGGCGGCGTGCTGCAGCAGTGCGCGTCCCCCCGCGAGCTCTACCGCCGGCCCGCGAACGTCTTCGTCGCGGGATTCATGGGTTCACCGTCGATGAACCTGTTCACCGTGCCCGTCACCGACGGCGGGGTGCAGATCGGCGACCAGCTGGTTCCCGTTCCCCGCGACGCCCTCACCGCGGCGGGCGGGCGTGAGGTGATCTTCGGGATCCGGCCCGAGCACGTCGAGATCGCCGACTCCGGCGGACTGAAACTCGAGATCGACGTCGTCGAGGAACTCGGCTCCGAGGCATTCGTGTTCGGCCGCACCACTGTGGGCGGCCGGACCGAGAACCTGGTCGCACGGGTCGACTGGCGTAACCCACCCGAGAAGGGCCAGGTCGTGCACGTCCGCGTCGACGATGCACACGCGCACATCTTCGCCACCGACGCGGCGGGCGAGCGTCTCGTGCGCTGACGTCAGAGTTCCGGAGGGCGGGCGGTCGAGCCCCGAACCACCAGGTGGGTCGGGAGCACGACCGCCCGTTCCGCCGGTTCCCGTCCGCTGAGCAGTTCCACGACCGCCCGGCCGGCCGCCGCACCCTGCTCCCCGACCGGCTGCCGCACCGTGGTCAGGTCGGCCAGCTCGGCCGTCGGGTGATCGTCGATCCCGATCACCGACATCCCGGCCGGAACGGAAATCCCCGCACGTCGCAGCGTGCGCAACGCTCCGACGGCGACCTCGTCGGAATGACAGAACACCGCGGTGGGCACCTCGGCACGGCTGAGCAGCAGTTCCATGCCGCGCTCACCGCCCTCGATTCCCCAGGGAACGGTCGCCGTGCAGTCGTCGTCGAGTCCGGCGTCGGCGAGAGCGGCATGGAATCCCGCCACCCGGGCGATGTCGCCCTCCCAGTACTGACCCTCCGGGTCCACGGTGCGGATCATTCCGATCCGGGTGTGGCCGATCCTGATCAGGTGCCCGACGGCCTGACGCGCGGCCAGTTCGTCGTCGATCCGGACGGACGGGAACTCGCCGGCGTGCGCGCCGATGACGACGACGGTCACATCCATCTCCTCGAGCCGCGCCCGCTCCGGCCCGGTGAGAGGAAACGCCACGGCGATGACGGCATCGACCTTGCGGCGCAAGGGAAGCCGTTCGAAGAACGATTCGCGCTGGGACGACTCCTCGAGGCAGTACAGCAACACGTCCAGGTCCGCGGCGCGGAGTTCGTGTTCGATGCCGGCGAGAATCCGCGAGTAGAACCAGGCGTCGATCCACGGCACCACGACGGCCACCCGGCCCGTCGCGCCGCCCGACAGCTTCGACGCCTCGGGTGAGATGACGTACGCCAACTCGTCGGCGGCCCTCTGAATTCGCAGTCGGGTCGCTTCAGACACGCCGCGTTCGCCGCGCAACGCGCGCGAGACGGTGGCGATCGAGACTCCGGTGCGGCGCGCGACGTCGGCCATGTTGACGGACTGCTTGGGGATCACGTTCCTACAGTAAGCGAGTAACGCAAATATTTGCGTTGAATTCTCACAAGTTCCATGCCGATGTAGTGCGAAAAAGTAATCCCACCGCTCGAGTTGACAGCCCCCTGTGACGTGCCTCACGCTATTTACGCAAACGTTTACGCATCACATTCCTCCATCCCATCCCCCCACCGAGGAGATTCGATGACCCAGTCCGTGGAGTCGACCGCAACCACCGTCGCGAGCCGGCACCCAGAGGCCTGGTGGAAGACGGCCGTCGTCTACCAGGTCTACATCCGCAGCTTCGCCGACGGGAACGGCGACGGCATCGGCGACCTCACCGGCTTGCGTTCCAAGCTGCCCTACCTCGCCGACCTCGGCGTCGACGCCGTGTGGATCAATCCCTGGTACCCGTCGCCGATGGCGGACGCCGGCTACGACGTGGCCGACTTCCGCGACATCGAGCCGTCGTACGGCACGCTCGCGGAGGGTGAGGCGTTCATCGCCGAGGCCCACGAGCTCGGGATCCGCGTGATCCTCGACATCGTGCCCAACCACACCTCCAGCGAGCACCGCTGGTTCGAGGCCGCCCTCCGCGACGAGCCCGGAGCCCGCGACCGCTACATCTTCCGCCCCGGGCGCGGTCCGGCAGGCGACGAGCCGCCCAACGACTGGCAGAGCGCGTTCGGCGGTCCCGCGTGGAGCCGCCTGGACACCGGCGAGTGGTACCTGCATCTGTTCGCTCCCGCCCAGCCCGACCTCAACTGGGAGCACCCCGAGGTCCGGGCGGAGTTCGAGGACATCCTGCGCTTCTGGTTCGACAAGGGCGTCGACGGTTTCCGGATCGACGTCGCCCACGGCCTGGCCAAGGATCCCGCACTCCCCGATGCCGGTGAGCGCCTTCCCGGTTCGCAGCACACCGACCCCCACCCCGCGTGGGATCAGGATGCCGTCCACGAGGTGTACCGGGGCTGGCGGGCCGTCGCCAACACCTACGCCGACCGCGTCTTCGTCGCCGAGGCCTGGGTACCCGGCAACGACCGCCTGGCCCGCTACCTGCGGCCCGACGAGCTGCACACCGCGTTCCAGTTCGATTTCCTGCGCGCCCCTTGGCGTTCTGTGAGCATCCGCGCCGTGATCGACGACGCGCTCGAGCAGGCGGCGACCGTCGGCGCACCCGCCACGTGGGTGCTCTCCAACCACGACGTTCCCCGCACCGTCACCCGCTACTCGCGCTCGCAGCCCGACCACCTGGTCGAAACCGATTGGGAGCGGGCCCGCTGGGCGCTCGAGGAACCGAACCACGAACTGGGCCGGCGTCGTGCCCGCGCGGCCGCGCTGCTGCAGCTGGCGTTGCCTGGCACCGCATACATCTACCAGGGCGAGGAACTCGGACTGGAAGAGGTCGAGGACCTTCCCGACGAGGTCCGGCAGGATCCGACGTGGTTCCAGACCGGCTTCACCGACCGCGGCCGGGACGGCTGCCGGGTTCCGATCCCGTGGTCGAACGACGCAGTGCCGTACGGCTTCTCCCCGTTCGACGCGGAGGAGGACACGTGGCTTCCGCAGCCGGGACACTGGGCCCCGCACACCGCGGAAGCGCAGGCCGGCCACCCCGAGTCGTTCCTCACACTGTACCGCGAGGCGCTGGAACTGCGACGCGAATTCTTCGACACCCCGCATGCCGTCGAGTGGCTCGACACTCCCCGGGACGTGCTCGCGTTCGCCCGCGGGGCAGTGCAGTGCTGGGTGAACACCGGCACCGAACCGATCGCACTCCCCGAACGACTGACCGTCGTACTCGGTTCGGTCGCCGGCATCACCGGCGGGGTTCTTCCGTCCGACGCCGCGGTGTGGGTGTCGGAACCGGGCGCGGGTGAATCACGATGAAGCGCGTCGCCGCCGCCGCGGTGGCCGTCGGCGTCCTGTTCGCGGCGACGTCCTGCGCCGATCAGGGCATCGACGCAGCCGCGCAGGCGGAGAAGGAGAACCTGGATGGCCGCGGGCCCATCACCTACGTGCAGGGCAAGGACAACTCCAACGTCATCCGGCCGCTGATCGACGAGTGGAACGCCACCCATCCAGGCGAGGAGGTGACGTTCAAGGAGCAGTCCGACCAGGCAGACCAGCAGCACGAGGACCTGGTGCAGCACTTCCAGTCCCGCGACTCCGGGTACGACGTCGCCGTCGTCGACGTCGTGTGGACCGCCGAATTCGCGGCCCGCGGATGGCTGCAACCACTCGAGGGCCCGATGGCGATCGACACGTCCGGCCTGCTCCCCGCGACGGTCGCGGGGGCCACGTACGGGGACGTCCTGTATGCGGCTCCGCAGACCAGTGACGGCGCGCTGCTCTACTACCGCACCGACCTGCTGGATCATCCGCCCGCCACCTGGGACGAGCTCCTCGGCGCGTGCGGGACGGCGCAACACGCCGGAATCGGCTGCTACGCCGGGCAGTACGCCAAGTACGAGGGGCTGACCGTCAACGCGTCCGAGGCCATCAACACCGCGGGCGGGTCGATCCTCGGACCGGACGGCGTGACCCCGACGATGACCACCCCGGAAGCCAAGGCGGGGCTCCAATCGCTCGTCGACGCCTACCGTTCGGGTGCCATCCCCCGCGAGTCCGTCACGTTCCAGGAGGAGCAGGCACGGCAGGCGTTCCAGAGCGGCGACCTGCTGTTCATGCGCAACTGGCCGTACGCGTACAGCCTGATGGACGGTCAGGGCAGTTCCGCAGTGTCGGGCAAGTTCGCGGTGGCGCCGCTGCCGGGGAAGAGCGGGCCCGGTCACTCGACACTCGGCGGGCACAGCGCCGCGATCAACGTGTACTCCGAGCACAAGGCGACCGCCTCGGACTTCCTGAAGTTCTTCCTGGAGAAGAAGTCACAGGCATTCTTCCTCTCGCAGGGATCGCTCGCCCCCGTCCGCGCCGACGTCTACGACGACCCGGAGCTGATCGAGCAGTACCCGTACCTCCCCACGTTGAAGACGTCGATCGAGAACGCCGTGACCCGGCCGATCACCCCGTTCTATCCCGCGGTCACCCGGGCCGTGCAGAACAACGCCTACGCCGCGATCAAAGGCGAGAAGACGGTGGACCAGGCCGCCGCCGACATCCAGTCCGCGATCGCCGCGGCCGGGTCCTAGAGGAGACAGCCGATGACCGTTCACGAACTCTCGCTCGAGAAGACGCCCGCTCCCCCACATCGGGACGGCGCGAGATCCGGCGGACCGCAGGGCGCGCGACCGCGGAAGGGCCGCAGCAAGGCGGCGATGTTCCTGATCCTGCCGACCATGATCCTGCTGGGCATCGTGGTTCTGTACCCGGTGGTCAGCGCCATGGTGATGTCGCTGTTCAAGGACCCGACGATCGATCCCGCCACCGGCAAGTTCGTCGACCAGGGTTTCGCGGGTCTGTCGAATTACACGCACTGGCTGTTCCAGCGGTGCACCGACACGACCGGAGCGTCGGTGTCCTGCCCCGGCGGCACGCTGGGGTCGCTGTTCTGGCAGTCGATGTGGGTCACCGTGTTCTTCACCGTCGTCACCGTCGCCATCGAGGTCGCGCTGGGACTGTGGTTCGCCACCATCATGAACCGGGCGTTCCGCGGTCGTGCACTGCTGCGCACCAGCATCCTCGTGGCGTGGGCCATCCCGACCGCCGTCACCGCGAAGCTGTGGTACTTCGTCTTCGCCTACGACGGCATCGCCAACAAACTGCTCGGCACGGAGATCCTCTGGACCGGTGACACGTGGCCCGCCCGGTTCGCCGTCGTCATCGCCGACGCCTGGAAGACCACACCGTTCGTGGCGTTGCTGATCCTCGCCGGACTGCAGATGGTGCCCGCCGAGGTGTACGAGGCGGCGCGGATGGACGGCGCCAATGCGTGGCAACGGTTCCGGTCGATCACATTGCCCCTCATCAAGCCGGCCATTCTGGTGGCGGTCCTCTTCCGGGTGCTCGACGTCCTGCGGATCTACGACCTCCCGGCGATCCTCACCGGCGGCGGTGGCGGCGACGGCACCGCCACCACCACGCTGTCGATCCTGGTGATCGACCAGATGCGCCAGGGTTTCAACAGCGCGTCCGCCCTCTCCACGATCACGTTCCTGTTCATCTTCGCCGTCGCCTACGTACTGGTGAAGGTGATGGGCGTCAACGTGATCGACACCCAAGAGCAGCAGCGAAAGGCCTGATCCATGTCCACAGCAGTCGTCACACCGGGGATCCCCCGTGCCGCGGTGGCACGCCGGCGCCGGGCACCGTCGCTCGCCTCCATCCGCACCTACCTGGGCCTGGCGGTGATCGTCGTCTGGGGTCTGGCCCCCGTCTACTGGATGGTGGTCACCGCCTTCCGCCACTCCGACTACACGTTCGACACCACCCCGTGGCCCACCCACGTCACGCTGGAGAATTTCGCGAGCGTGTTCTCGACGGAGGCGGGCAACCACTTCGCCAGGGCACTCGTCAACAGCACGATCATCGGCGCCGTCACCACCGCGATCGGTCTGGTCGTCGGTGTCGGCACCGCGTACGCGCTGGCGCGACTGCACTTCCGGGGAAAGCACGTCGTCCTCGGAATCATCCTGGCGGCGTCGATGTTCCCGGGCGTCGCCGTCCTGACACCGCTGTTCCAACTGTTCACGTCGATGGGCTGGTTCGGCACATACCAGGCGCTGATCATCCCGAACATCTCGTTCGTGCTGCCCCTCACCATCTACACCCTCACCGCGTTCTTCAAGGAACTGCCGTGGGAACTCGAGGAGGCCGCCCGAATCGACGGGGCCAGCAGGCGGCAGGCCTTCCGAATGGTGTTGCTGCCCTTGGCCGCGCCGGGACTGTTCACCACCGCGATCCTCGCGTTCATCGCGTCGTGGAACGAGTACCTGATCTCCAGTCAGCTGTCCAACGACGTGACCCAGCCGGCCACCGTCGCCATCGCACAATTCGCGGGCAGCAAGCCGCACGAGGAGCCGTTCACGTCCGTGATGGCAGCGGGAACGGTCGTGACCATCCCGCTCGTCATCATCGTGCTGCTGTTGCAGCGCCGCATCGTGTCCGGCCTGACCGCCGGTGGCGTCAAGTAGCGCGTGCGGCTCCGCCGCCCGTGAGTACTTATTAACCGCCCGCGGTTAATAAGTACTCACGGGTGCAGGTCGGCCCGGTACTGCCTCGGCGTCTTCCCGAACCACCGCCTGCAGGAACGGTTGAGGGTGCTCTGTTCGGTATAGCCGAGCAGTCCCGCGATCTGGCCGAGATGAAATCCCGGTTCGGCGAGGTATCTCGCCGCCTGGGCGCGACGTTCCCGTTCGATGAGGTCCTGGCATCGCACACCCTCCTCGGCCAGCCGCCGTTGCAGCGTGCGCGGATGCATCGACAGTTGGTCGGAGATGGCCTCGGCGCTGCAGTGGCCGGTGGGCAGCAGACGCCGGGCCAACTCGGCCACGCGTTCGGACAGCGCCGCGGTGCTCGGCAGGTAATGCGTTTCCAGGTATTTCGTGGCGATGCGCCGGGTCTCCGGATCTGCGCTGTCGATCCGCCGGTCCGCCAGGACTCGGGGCAGTTCGAACCCGCACCACGTCTGACCGAACAGGACGGGGCAGTCCAGCGCGCCGCGGTAGGCGGCGTCCGACCCGAGTTGGTCGTGCACGAACGAGATCAGCGAGGGACGCGCGTCCGGGCCGCCGAGTAGCCGAAGGATGCGGACGCCGTTGGCCATCGCCAGCTCGTACCCCTGAGGCAGATAGGGCAGCGTCGGTTCCGTCATCTCGTAGACGAACCGGACGTCGCCTGCGGTGCGCGGCTCGACGGTCAGCTTCAGGGCGGGCGAGTGCACGTAGAAGTAGCGGGCGATCGCCTCGAATGCACCGTGCACGGTCTGCGCATTCCGCGCGATCACGGCGACGGGCCCGAGGATGTCCAAGCCCTGCCAGTGCGAGAGCCGGAGCCCGAAGTCCGGGCAGCCCAGGTCGGCGGCGCCGGCCTCCAGCACGTGCACGACCGCCTCGAACGACACGAACGCGTCCTCCTCGTGCTCGACTCCCGGTGGGATGTGGAAGCGCGCGAGGGACGACTCCGGGTCGGCGCCCAGCTCCCGCATCAGGTCGCCGTACCCCCAGAGGTTCGTGGCCCGGATCAGACTTCCCACGGGGTCAACTCTCCTCTCGCCGGAAACGATGTCGGGAAATGCTAAAAGCATGTCCGAAAGTGTCAAGACCTGTGACGTGGCACACAGTCATTCTGTTTGTACCCCATCCTGCGAATCCAGCAGGCAGAAGCGCGAGGAAGCCATGAGCACGACACATTTCGACGTTCTGATCATCGGTGCCGGACTGTCCGGCATCGGAACGGCCTGCCAGGTGACGGCCGAGTTCCCCCACAAGAGCATCGCGGTGCTGGAGCGCCGCGAGCGGCTGGGCGGTACGTGGGACCTGTTCCGCTACCCCGGTATTCGTTCCGACTCCGACATGTTCACGTTCGGCTACAAGTTCCGGCCGTGGCGTGACTCGAAGGTGCTCGCGGACGGTGCGTCGATCCGCCGGTACATCGCGGACACCGCGCGGGAGTTCGGCATCGAGGACAAGATCCGCTACGGCCTGAAGATCGTCGGGGCGGACTGGTCGACGACCGAGGAACGCTGGACGGTGACCGCCCTGCACGAGGCGACCGGCGACATCCGCACCTACACCTGCGGGTACCTGGTCAGCTGCACCGGCTACTACGACTACGACGCCGGCTACCTGCCGGACTTCCCGGGCACGGACCGATTCCGGGGCCGGTGCGTCCACCCACAGCAGTGGCCAGAGGACCTCGACTACACCGGTAAGAAGGTCGTCGTGATCGGCAGCGGCGCCACCGCCGTCACGCTGGTCCCGTCGATGTCCGGCGATGCAGAGCACGTGACCATGCTGCAACGCTCGCCGTCGTACATCTTCTCGATCCCCGCCCTCGACAAGATCTCCGAGGTGCTGGGCCGATTCCTGCCCGCCGAGTGGGTGTATTCGTTCGGCCGCAAGCGCAACATCGCTCTCCAGCGCGGGCTGTACCTGGCGTGCCGACGGTGGCCGCGGCAAATGCGCCGATTCCTGCTCTGGCAGGTGCGACGACGCCTCGGCCCCGGATTCGACATGAGCCACTTCACGCCGAACTACATGCCGTGGGACGAGCGCCTCTGCGCGGTGCCGGACGCGGACCTCTTCACCGCGCTGTCGTCGGGAGACGCGTCGATCGTCACCGATCACATCGACACGTTCACCGAGAAGGGCATCCTGCTGAAGTCGGGCCTGGAATTGGAGGCGGACGTCATCGTCACCGCCACCGGCCTGAAGATCCAGATGCTCGGCGGAATGGAACTCTCCGTGGACGGGCAGCCCCGTCCGCTGCACGGTCAGATGACCTACAAGGGCGTGCTCGTCGAGGGAATCCCCAACCTGGCATGGGTTTTCGGCTACACCAACGCGCCGTGGACCCTGAAGTCCGATATCGCGGGCGCCTACCTGTGCCGGCTCCTCCGGTACATGGACGAGGTCGGTCACACCGTCGCGACGCCCCGCGACGTCGAGAACTCCGCGATGGACATCGGCATGCTCGATCAGTTGCAGTCCGGGTACGTGCAGCGCGGTAAGGACGTCATGCCCCGCCAGGGGTCCGCGGAGCCGTGGAAGGTTCTCATGCACTACGAGAAGGACTCCACGATGCTCCTCGACGACCCTGTTCACGACGGAATTCTGCAGTTCGGGGCGCCGGCATGAGGAACGTCAGCCGAGGTGCCATCCGGGCCTGCCTGCGCAGCGCACGCCCCCTGTTCGCGTCCCACCGCGTGCCCGTCGGGGCGAAGCGCCTCATGGTCGAAATGGTGACGGCCGCCGCCCGCCCGCCTCGTGGCACCCGGTCCGAGCGCGACACGGTCGCCGGCGTCCCCGTCGTGCGGGTGCGGCCGGCGCACACCACCGGGGGGACGCTGATCTACCTCCACGGTGGCGGATACGCCCTCGGGAGCGCGAAGGGGTATCGCGGCCTGGTCACGCACCTCGCCGCGGCCGCCGGGACGACGGCGGTGATCCCCGACTACTCACGCTCACCGGAATCCCGCTATCCGATTGCCCTCGAGGAAATGGTCGCGGTCTACTCCCGGCTACTCGACGACGGACTCGACCCGGTCACCACCGTCGTCGCGGGCGATTCCGCCGGCGGCGGACTGACGCTGGCGCTCGCGACGGCACTGCGTGACCGCGGCCTCCCCGCCCCGGCCGCACTCGGCCTGATCTGCCCGTGGGCCGACCTCGCGATCGACGTCGACCGGTCGCGACCGGTGCTGCGCGATCCCCTGATCCTGCCGTCCATGACGGCCGAATGGGCCCCGCGCTATGCCGGACAGCACGATCCGAGATCACCCGGCATCTCCCCGGTGTACGGCGACATGACAGGTCTGCCGCCGATCGTCATGCACACGGCCGGCGACGATCCGATCTCCGTCGACGCGGAGAAGATCGAAGCAGCCGTCGCCGCTGCGGCGGGCGTCCTGCACCATCGCCGGTTCGACGACCTGTGGCACGACTTCCACCTCCAGGTCAGCCTCCTCGCCGAGGCACGCGAGGCGGTCACCGACCTCGGCGCGGCACTGCGCCGTCACATCCAGGAAATTCACCCCGACACAGCAAAGGTTGCATCCACATGAGCACGTTCGAAGGAAAAGTCGCCGTCGTCACCGGAGCAGGATCCGGCATCGGCCGGGCCCTCGCCCTCGATCTCGCGAAGAGGGGCGCAAGGCTCGCCCTCTCCGACGTCGATACCGTCGGACTCGCCGACACCGTCCGCCAGGCCAAGGCGCTGGGCGCGGAGGTCAGGTCCGACCGAATCGACGTCGCCGAACGGGAAGAGATGCTGGAATACGCAGACTCCGTCGTCGCAACGTTCGGCACCGTCCACCAGGTCTACAACAACGCCGGCATCGGCTACAACGGCAACGTCGAGAAGTCCGAGTTCAAGGACATCGAGCGGATCATGGACGTCGACTTCTGGGGCGTCGTCAACGGGACCAAAGCCTTTCTGCCACATCTGATCGCGTCCGGCGACGGGCACGTCGTCAGCATCTCGAGCCTGTTCGGGCTGATCGCCGTGCCGGGCCAGAGCGCCTACAACGCCGCGAAATTCGCCGTGCGCGGCTTCACCGAGTCGCTGCGGCAGGAGATGCTGATCGCCAAGCACCCCGTCGAGGTGACGTGCGTGCATCCCGGAGGCATCAAGACCGCCGTGGCCCGCAACGCCACTGTCGCCGAGGACGAGGACGCACAGACCTTCGCGGACTTTTTCGACAAGCGGCTGGCCCTGCACTCGCCGGAGATGGCCGCGAAGACGATCCTCGACGGAGTCCGCAAGGGGAAAGCCCGGGTGATCATCGGCTGGGAGGCGAAGGCCCTCGACGTACTGGCCCGCGTCATCGGGTCGTCGTATCAGCGGGTGGTCGCCACCGGCTTCGCGACCTTCATGCCGTGGATGAAGTAGGCGACTGCCGGGGTCGTCCTAGGACGCCAGGATCTTTGCCTTCTCGGCGTTGAATTCGGCTTCGGTGAGCACACCTTGCGCTCTGAGTTCTCCGAGATCCTTCAGAGCGGCGATCCGGTCGACGCTCCCTCCTCCCGCGGAGGGGGTGGGGGCGGCCTGCGGCGGGGGTGCCTGGGCGTAGGCCGGGGCCTCGTTCTGCGGGGCTTGCGGTTGCTGCTGTGGTTGCTGTTGCGGTTGCTCTTTCGCCGCCCACCGCTGGCCTTGACGTCGAGACACTCGATTCGACACGGAGGTGGCGGTTCCGGCGATGACGGCGGTGCGGGCGATCCCGCGGAGGAGTCCGGGCATGATGTTGTCCTCGGTTTCAGTTTCTGGCTTCGAGCGCGTCGAGTGACGCCAGGATGCCCTGCACGGGGATGCGGCCCGACGCCACGAGTTGCGCTCCGCTGCGACGCAGGGCGGTTGCGAGCGGTGCGGCCCAACTGTTCTCGTAGACCAGTACCGCGGCCGAGGCACCCGGCTCGAGCACGGATCCGGCGTCGGCGATGTCCGTCAGGTCGAGCAGGCCGGTCGAGGCCTCGGCGAAGAGCGACACATCGATATCGCCCTCGAGTCCGACATCGACGACGTCGATCGCCACGACGGAGCCGTCCGCTTCCTTGCGTAGGAAGACCAGGTCGAGCACTCGCACGGTGCCCTGCTCGACGAGTTCGCGGAGGATCGCCAACGCTGATCCATCCGGTCTTCGGTCGGCAGGGAACTCCACCACGAGATAATCGATGGGTCCGCTATCCTCCGGGTCGATATCGTTCACCGGAAAACCTCTCTTCGTGCATGCCGAGGGATCCGCGGATGTCACCCCGGATCAGGGCTTGGTCACAATAATCCGGGATCCCCCACGAGAATTCCGGCCATTCTCCGAGCATAATCCGGTTCGAGACCGTCTCACGAGCTTTCACCCTGTTCGGATGATTTTCGTGGTCTGCCTCCATGCGACGCTGAGGACGACCTTCCCCAGCGACAGCCCACGGAAGTGTTCACCGAAACGAGTCTCGAGATGCCCCAGGAAAGGCCGTCGTGAGTCCAGGCAAAGAGTCGGTCGCGGTCGCCGGGTCCGGTCTGGTGCTCACGGTGCTGGCGTCCAGCCAGTTTCTGATGACATTGGACAGCTCCGTGATGAACGTGTCCATGGCGACGGTCGCGTCGGATCTGGGCACCACGATCACCGGCATCCAGACGGCCATCACGTTGTACACGCTCGTCATGGCGACGCTGATGATCACCGGCGGCAAGATCGGCACCATCCTCGGTCGTCGCAAGGCGTTCGCTCTCGGCCTGATCGTCTACGGCGCGGGCTCGCTCACCACGGCGCTGTCTCCCAACCTGGCGGTGCTGCTGATCGGATGGTCCCTGTTGGAAGGGATCGGCGCCGCGCTGATCATGCCCGCGATCGTCGCCCTCGTCGCGGCGAACTTCGCGCCCGAAAGGCGTCCCGCCGCCTACGGTCTGGTGGCCGCGGCCGGTGCGATGGCGGTTGCCGCCGGACCCCTCATCGGCGGTGCGGTGACCACGTTCGCGTCGTGGCGGTATGTCTTCGCCGGCGAGGTGGTGATCGTCCTCCTCATCCTGCTGGTGCTCCGACGCATTAACGACGTTCCACCGGCGAAGGTGCGCCTCGACCTGGTCGGATCGGCGCTGTCGGTGGTGAGCCTCGGGATGATCGTGTTCGGCGTCCTCCGCTCGAGCGAGTGGGGCTGGGTGCAGGCCAAGCCCGGTGGAACTGCGATCGCGGGACTGTCGCCGGTCGTGTGGCTGGTGCTCGGTGGTCTCCTGGTGCTCTACGGGTTCCTGCGGTGGGAAGCCCATCTCGCCGACACCGGCGGCGAGCCGCTGATCGACCCCCGGCTGCTGCGGAACCGGCAGCTCGCCGGCGGGCTCAGCATGTTCTTCGCCCAGTTCACCGTCCAAGCGGGCGTGTTCTTCACCGTCCCCCTTTTCCTGTCCGTTGTGCTCGAACTCGACGCGCTCCAGACCGGGATCCGGCTCATCCCGCTGTCTGTCGCACTGCTGCTGGCTGCTGCCGGTATCCCCAAAGTCCGGCCCGAGGCCAACCCGCGCAGGGTGGTCCGGTTCGGTCTGGCGTCCATGATCGTCGGCATCCTGTTCCTCGTGGCCGGGATGGACCCCGGGGCCAACGCCGGCGTCGTGGCCGTTCCGATGCTGCTGATGGGTCTCGGGCTCGGTGCACTGGCCTCCCAACTCGGCGCGGTCACGGTCTCGGCCGTCCCCGACTCGCAGAGCGCCGAGGTCGGCGGGCTGCAGAACACCGCCACCAACCTCGGCGCGTCCCTGGGGACGGCGCTCATCGGATCGGTGCTCATCGCGACCCTGAGCACCTCGATCGTCGCGGGGATCCAAGCCGATCCCGACGTTCCGCAGTCGGTCCAAGAGCGGGCGACCACCGAACTGGCGAGCGGTGTCCCGTTCCTCTCCGACACTCAACTGGCGGCGGCCCTGGAGGAGGCGTCGGTACC
The DNA here is from genome assembly GCF_000280725.2 of Rhodococcus sp. JVH1. Classification (NCBI taxonomy): domain Bacteria; kingdom Bacillati; phylum Actinomycetota; class Actinomycetes; order Mycobacteriales; family Nocardiaceae; genus Rhodococcus; species Rhodococcus sp. JVH1. The sequence goes on from NZ_CP166289.1 coordinate 3,313,040, forward strand.
CGACGCCACCGCCCAGGACATCCTCGACATCAATTCCGACGCGCGACTCGAGGCACTCCAGGTGGCGTACGCCGTCACCGCGCTGCTCGCCATCGCGGCGTTGTTCTTCACCGGGCGGATCCCCCGCACCCCCGTCGGCACCCCCGAACGAAAGGCTGAGCCCGACCCCACGGATCGTCGCAGTTCGTAGGACTTTCCCGCGTCGCCGTCCGGTGGCAGCATTCTCCCCGTGACCTTTGCCCATCGTTTGCGTCCCCGTCTCGTCGAAGAACGAGCGTCGGTGTCGCCGCTCGAACTGTTCTTCGACCTCGTCTTCGTGTTCGCCCTCACCCGCGTCACCGATCTGATGGCCGAGGACCCCACCGGGGTGAACCTGCTGCGCGGCGCACTGGTGATGGCCGTCCTGTGGTGGAGCTGGGTGGGGTACGCCTGGCTCTGCAACCTCGTGCGCGCCGACGAGGGCATCGTGCGGGTGGTGATGTTCGGCGCGATGGGCGCCATGTTCGTCACCGCCCTGACGATCCCCGAGGCGTTCGACGATCTGCCCGGCGGACTCGACGGCCCCGTCATCTTCGCCCTCGGCTACTTCGTCGTCCGCCTGCTGCACCTGGTGATGTTCTGGGTCATCAGCCGCACCGACCCCCAGCTGCGCGGTCAGGTGCTGCGGTTCGCGCCGAGCATGGTGACCGGCACCGTGTTCCTGCTCATCGCATCGCAGCTCACCGGCACGGCGCAGACCGTGATGTGGATCCTCGCCCTCGCCGGCGACTACATCGGCACCCTGATCGGCGGCACCGACTGGCGGCTGCGGTCGATCAGCCACTTCGCCGAACGACACGGCCTCATCATCATCGTCGCGCTCGGCGAGTCGATCGTCTCGATCGGCATCGGCGTCGCGAGCCTGCCGATCTCCTGGGCGATCATCGTCGCCTCGTTGCTGGGACTCGCGGTGTCGGGGCTGCTGTGGTGGTCGTACTTCGACGTCACGTCGCTGGCCGTCGAGCACGCCTTCGAGGAGGCCACCGGTGCGCGTCAGATCAAGATCGCCCGCAACTGCTACAGCTTCCTGCACCTGCCGATGGTGATCGGGATCGTGATGCTGTCGCTCGGCCTGAAGAAGATCCTGTCGTACGTCGGCGACGGCAACCATCACCGGCTCACCGACCCGCTGTACGGCTGGCCGCTGATCGCACTGTTCGGTGGCGCGGCGCTGTACGTTCTCGCGCTGGTCGCGTTCAAGGCGTACGCGACGAGGTCGGTCACCGTGCCGCGCGTCGTGACGGCGGTCGTCCTGATCGCGCTCCTCCCCGTCGTCTGGCACATCCCGGCCCTCGCCACACTGGGTGTGCTCACCGCGGTCCTGCTCGCGATGATCGGATACGAAATGGTCCGGTACGACCAGCCCCGCGACGAGATCCGGCACGGCGCGCACCCGTGAGTACTTGTTAACCTCCCGCGGTTAACAAGTACTCACGGGCGGAGCAGTCCTGGACGGCGGCGGCACCGAATTACCTCTGAGGCTCGAGATGATCGAGCCGGAGGGATTGATACACCATGACCGACCACTCTCGCGGCCCACGATTACGCAGTCCACTGCGCGGATCGTGGCTGACCTCCGTATTCGGCCTCGTCCTGCTGATCGGACTTCCGGTTGTCATCGTCACGGGACTGCTCTCCTACATCGCGTACGGTCCGCAGTTCGGGCAGGCCCGTCCCGGCGACGTCGGGTGGCTGCACCTTCCGTACTTCGCGTGGCCCACCCGGCCGTCGTGGTTGTACCGGCTCACGCAGGGGTTGCATGTCGGGCTCGGACTGATCCTGGTGCCGGTCGTCCTCGCCAAGCTGTGGTCGGTGATCCCGAAACTGTTCGTGTTTCCGCCGGTGCGGTCGCCGGCGCAGGCGCTCGAACGTCTGTCGCTGATCGCCCTGGTCGGCGGTGCGCTGTTCGAGATCATCACCGGGGTCCTGAACATCCAGTACGACTACATCTTCGGCTTCGACTTCTACACGGCCCACTACTGGGGCGCGTGGGTCTTCATCGCCGGGTTCGTGACGCACACGACCCTGAAGGTGCCGGTGATGGTGAGGTCGCTGCGTTCCCGGTCTTTCCGTCGAATGCTGCGCACCTCCCGCGCGGACACGCGCCCCGAACCGCCGGACGAGAACGGCCTCGTGGCCGAAGACCCCACCTCGCCCACGATCAGCCGCCGCGGCGCCCTCGCCCTGGTCGGGGGCGGCGCCGCGCTGGTCGCCGTCCTGTCGGTCGGGCAGACCACCGGCGGGTTCCTGCGCAATGCCGCACTGCTCCTCCCCCGGGGTCGCTCGTACGGCGACGGTCCCAACGACTTTCAGATCAACCGCACCGCCGCGGCCGCGCAGGTCACCCTGGAGCAGATCGGCGACACCTGGCGGCTCTCGGTGACGGGTGGCGCGGAACCCGTGCAGCTGAGCCGAAGTCAGCTGCGCGCAATGCCGTCGCACACCGCGACTCTTCCGATCGCGTGCGTCGAGGGATGGTCCACCACCGAGACATGGACGGGCGTGCGACTGCGTGACCTCGCGGACGCTGCCGGGGTGACGGATTTCGCCTCGGCGAAGGTGACGTCGCTGGAACGGTCCGGGGCGTTCAATCAGGCGGTGCTCACGTCCGATCAGGTGCGCGACGCCGATGCCCTGCTCGCGCTGGAGGTCAACGGCGCGGACCTGTCCCTCGACCACGGCTACCCCGCCCGGATCATCGTTCCCGCCCTGCCCGGTGTCCACAACACCAAGTGGGTGCAGGCCATCGAATTCCGGGAGGCGTGAGATGCGCCGATTCGCCCGCTTCTACGGCGCCGACCCGCTGCATCTGCTGGCGGTGCTGTTCACGTTCGCCCTCGTCGGATATGCGGTGGCGGTGGTGGGTCCGCAGAATCTGTGGAATCAGGACGTGTGGTGGAAGTCCATCGCCGTGTGGTTCCTCGGCGCGGTGATCGCGCACGACCTGGTGTTGTTCCCTCTGTACGCGCTCGCGGACCGGTCCCTGACGTCCGGGCTGAATGCGATGCGGGGCAGACGAATTCCACGACCGCGGTCGGTCTCGGCGCTCAACTACATTCGCGTGCCGGCGCTCGCATCCGGTCTTACGCTGCTGCTGTTCCTGCCGGGAATCATCGAGCAGGGCGCCGACGCGTATCTCGCTGCGACGGGGCTGACGCAGGAACCGTTCCTCGAACGCTGGCTGCTGCTCACCGCCGTGTTCTTCGCGGTGTCCGCCGTCGCCTACGCCATGCGACTCGCGTTGTCCCGCAAGACTGGTGACACGGTACGCGGCTCATGAGGAGAACCGACGTCTCCACGGACCTCCTGATGCGGCGCGCGTCGGCGGGTCTCCCGTGCTGGGTGCGCGACGCACGGGGGATGCGTCGCCCCCTGCCGGTGGGCCGGTGGATGGGCGGGGACGCATCCACCCTCTCCGATCGGGTCGCGGACCGCGTGATGCTCACCGGGTGCCACGGCGCCACCGTGGACCTCGGATGCGGACCGGGCCGCCTCACCGCGGCGCTCGTCTCGGCCGGCGTCTCGGCGCTGGGCGTCGACTCGTCGTTCACGGCAGTCCAACTCACGATCCGCCGCGGCGGCCTCGCGCTGCACCGGAACCTGTTCGCGCCGCTTCCACGGTCCGGACACTGGGACCGGGTGCTGCTCGCCGACGGCAACATCGGCATCGGCGGAGACCCGGTGCGGATCCTGCGCCGCGCGCGAGAACTGTTGCAACCACACGGAATTGTGATCGCCGAGGTGGATCCACCGACCACGACAGGAGTTCGTCACGAACTACTGCGCTGGGAGACCGAGCATCTCGCCGGCGAATGGTTCGCCTGGGCGAGTGTGGGTGTCGCGGCGGTGTCCGGGGTCGCACGCGCCGCCGGGCTGAGCGTGATCGATGTTCTGCAGCACGCGAATCGGTACTTCGTGCGGATGGAATGGGTGTAAAGAGCTCCAATCCGCCGGCGAGGTCGCACCGAATACCTAGTGAACATCCACCCATCCCCTTCCTCCCGGAAAGGTTGTTTGATCATCATGTCGAACTATCGAAAAGCACTCGTAGCGGCGGCCATCGGCACCCTGGCCCTGACCCCGCTGGCGGCGTGTTCGAGCAACGACTCGAATGCGTCGTCGAATGTGAGCGCAGCAGCATCCACGCAACCCGCACCCGTCGCCCAGGTCGACAACCTGACCGGGGTGAGTACCGCCGTCGCACTGGATTCCGGCTTCACCGGGGCCCTGACGACGCTCGGCCTCACACCCGGAGTGGTGGGTACGGCGGCCCTCGCCGACGGATCGGTCAGCTTCCCGATCACCGGCGGCAACGTGAAGTACTGGGAGCCGGGCACGGTCGACCCCTACGTACAGGGCGAGATCATGCACGACGGCAGCGGATTGTCGCTGGCGGCGCCCGGCACCGTCGTCGAACTCACCGATTTCGCGATCGACCCGGGCACGTCGCTCCTCACCGGCGACGTGAGCGTCAACGGTGCGTCCGCGGCCACCGATGCGGTGTTGTTCGATCTCAACGGCCGCACGTTGAAGCCGCTGCAGACAGGGCCGAACGACACCGCGATCCTGCAGGGTACCGAGGTCAAGATCTCGGAGGACGCGGCCGGACTGCTGAACGAGACGTTCAAGACCGACGCCGTGAAGCCGGGGTTGCTGGTCGGAATCGCCACCATCACGATCGCGACCAAGTGACCGTCTGCCCCCCCCGAACGGCACCTCGGATGCGCCGGCCGTCACCAGTTCGTGAACAGCAGATGGTTGACGGCCAGCGCACCGGCGGCCTGCACTGCGAGCCAGAACCGATGGCTTCCGCGCGGCAGGAGTGCGGGGGCGGCGAGAAGCCACACTTCGAACGGCAACCAGATCCGCTCGGTCTCCGCCTTGCTCAACGCGCTCAGATCGGCGATCACCACCGCCGCCAGCGCGGAGAGCACGAGGACGGGAACCGGCGACAGTGCCCGCACCTGCGTCCAGGCGAACGCCCGGGGCAGTGCGGCGGGCACGGCCAACCCCACCGCGCAGACGAGCGACGCGAAGTTGGCCCAGCCCCAGTAGGCGAAGGGACGATCCGATGCGATGCCCTGGTAGTACCGTTCCTGCACCAGCTGGTAGCCGTCGAACCACCAGAATCCGTACAGCGTGAACACGGCCGCCACCGCGAGTGCACCGGCCAGGGCGCCGACCAGCGGGCGGGCCGTGCGCCCGATCATCAGAACGGCGACCGCCGGGATCGCCATCAGCGTGAGGCCGTAGCTGAGGTAGACACCGAATCCGAGCAGCACACCCGCCGCCACCGCGACGAGCGCGAGGACCGGGACGGTACGAGTCGCCGAGAGGGCCAGCAGGGCGATCCCCCACGCCACCACGCCGGCGAACAGTGCGTCCGCCGACACCGCCACCCAGATCGCGGCGGGTGCGAGGACGAGGAACGGGGCCGCGCGACGAGCCATGGCCTCGTCACCGAGCGCACGGACGGCGACGATCACGGCGGCACCGGCGCTGGATCCGACCGCGACGCACAGCGCGGACGCCCAGGCGCCGCCGTCGAGTCCGATCCGGTCGAGCCAGACGAACGTCAGGAGCGCACCGGGCGGATGTCCGGACACGTGCGTGGTCCACGAATCGGGCTGCAGGTCCAGGATTCGTCCCGCAAAACCGCGCAGCGTCGCGGGGATGTCCGTGACACGAGGAACCTCGTGGAGATACTCGTCGGTCGAGGTCAGGCGCCGAGCGAACCCACGCTGCCAGCCGTCGACCAGCGCGAGCGCCATCGCCCACAGGGCGGACGCGAGCCACACTCCCACGGTGAGACGACGCCACGCCAGCCTCTGCGCCAGGCCCGGCCCCCACGACACGACCGCGACCGCGACGGCGACGGCGACGGGCGTCCCCCACCCGAAGTGCACGTCGCGGAATCCGAACAGCGGCGCGGCGTCCGCGAAGTCCCGCACGCTCTCCGCGGTGCGGTGGACGATGGGTGTGATCGTCTCGTTTCCCAGGCGCGGGACGACGAACGCGACCACCACCAGGATCAGGGCGAGTGCGGTGCCCACGACGTCGCAGTACCGGAAATTCCGCTCCTCGGCGCGCTGCGGGGATCCGATGACGTCATCTCCTTCGGCGAAAGTCGCACTCGCGCCCAGCATAACGACGGAGGATTGACTGCATGACCGCAATGAGTGCACGCGAACCGGGCCGCGCGGACGTCGCCGTGATCGGCGGGAGCGGCTTCTACTCGTTCTTCGACGAGGACGCCGCGGAAGTCACGATCGACACTCCGTACGGCAGCCCCAGCGCCGCGATCACCGTCGGCGACGTGGAGGGCAGGCGGGTGGCGTTCCTCCCCCGCCACGGCGTCCGGCACGAATTCGCGCCCCACACCATCCCGTACCGCGCGAACCTGTGGGCGCTGCGCACGCTGGGCGTGCGGCAGGTGTTCGCACCCTGCGCCGCCGGGAGGCTCACCCCCGACCTGGGACCGGGCTCGATGGTCGTGCCGGATCAGTTGGTCGACCGCACCAGCGGCCGCACGCAGACCTACTTCGACGGAGGCGGCGTGCACGTCCAGTTCGCCGACCCGTACTGCTCGGACCTGCGCAAGGCCGCCGCCCGACCGGGCACCGTGGAGGGCGGGGTGCTGGTGGTGGTCGAGGGACCGCGCTTCTCGACCAGGGCGGAGAGTCTGTGGTTCGCCCGGCAGGGCTGGACTCTCGTCAACATGACGGGCCACCCCGAGGCGGTCCTCGCCCGGGAACTCGAGATGTGCTACGCCACCATCGCTTTGGTCACCGACCTCGATGCGGGAATCGAGGCCGGCGACGGGGTACGCGCAGTGGACGTGTTCGCCGAGTTCCAGCGCAATCTCGGGTCCTTGAAGACGCTGGTGCGGTCCGCGATCGCCGCCGCCCCCGAGGGCCCCTGTGAAGCCTGTCGCGTCCACGAGGGTGTGACACTGCCGATCGAGTTGCCATGACGGGAACACGTGTACTGCTCACGGGTGCAGCCGGATTCATCGGCGGCCACGTCCACGCCGCGCTGATCGAAGCCGGTCACGACGTCGTGGCCGTGGATGCCCTGCTCCCGTCCGCGCACGGTGCCGACCCCGAACCGCCGGACGGTGTGCGACGAGCCGACGTCCGCGACCGTCCCGCTCTGATCGAACTGTTGAGGGGGGTGGACGTCGTGTGTCATCAGGCCGCCGTCGTCGGCGCCGGTGTGGATGTGCGTGATGCGCCGGCCTACGCCAGCCACAACGATCTCGGTACGGCGACGCTGCTCGCCGCGATGCACGAGTCGGGTTGCGAGACGCTGATACTCGCGTCGTCGATGGTCGTCTACGGAGAAGGCCGGTACCGCAACGGGCGGGGCGAGTTCGTGGAACCGGCCGCCCGCCGGGCCGAGGACCTGGCGGCGGGGTTCTTCGACGAGACGGATCCCGACACGGGAGAGCCCCTCGAGTGGGCACTCGTGGAGGAACACTCGCCGCTGCGGCCGCGGAGTCTCTACGCCGCAGGCAAGGTCGCCCAGGAGAACTACGCGCTCGCCTGGGCACTGGCCACCGGTGGTTCCGTGACGGCTCTGCGCTATCACAACGTGTACGGCGATCGCATGCCGCGTAACACCCCGTATTCCGGGGTGGCCGCGATGTTCCGTTCCGCCCTCGAGAACGGCGATCCTCCGCACGTGTTCGAGGACGGCAGGCAGACGCGGGATTTCGTGCACGTCCACGATGTCGCGGCGGCGAACGTGGCCGCGGTCGAGGCGGCGCTGCCCGGATTCGCGGCGTTCAATGTGTGCTCGGGGCACCCGATCACGATCGGCGAGGTGGCCGCGACCCTTGCGCGTTCGCACGGCGGGCCCGAACCCGTCGTGACCGGCGAGTACCGCCCCGGCGACGTGCGGCACATCGTCGCCGACCCCTGGCTGGCCCGGGAGCGGCTGGGATTCCGGGCGCAGATCAGGCCCGCCGACGGGATCGCGGCGTTCGCGCACGCACCCCTGAGGGACGCGGTGCCGGCGGGACCTCCCCGTGTCTGAGCGCGTGCCGATCTCTGCGCGGGACGTCACCGTCGTGATCCCGTGCATGAACGAGGCCGGTTCCCTGCCCGGAGTGCTGGCCGCGGTGCCACCCGGCTACCGGACGGTGGTGGTGGACAACAATTCCACCGACGACACCGCCGCGGTCGCGGGGGCGCACGGTGCGTCGGTGGTGTGGGAGCACGTCCCGGGATACGGTTCGGCCGTGCACGCCGGGGTGCTGGCGGCGCAGACTCCGGTGGTCTGTGTGCTGGACGGCGACGGCTCGATGGATCCGGGTGAACTGCCGCGACTCGTCGCTGCGCTGGACTCGGGCGCCGACCTCGCCGTGGGGCGGCGGCGGGCCGATCGGCGTGGAACGTGGCCGTTGCACAGCAGGATCGGCAACGCCGTCGTCGCCGCACGGCTCCGGGGCCGGTACGGGCTGCCGATCCACGATCTCGGGGCGATGCGAGCCGTACGCAGACAGGACCTCCTCGACTTGGGTGTCGACGACCGCAGGTCGGGCTATCCGCTGCAGCTTCTCGTGCTCGCCGGCCGCGCCCACTGGCGGGTCGTGGAGCGCGACATCACGTATCGGCCGCGCACCGCCGGCACGTCGAAGGTGTCGGGTTCGCTGAAAGGCACCGTCGTCGCCGTCCACGACTTCTGGAAGGTGATCGGGTGAGCCTCGACGTCGCAGTACTCGTGGTCGCGAAGGCGCCGGTGCCCGGGTTCGCGAAGACCCGGCTCGCGCGGGACGTCGGCGACGCCCGGGCCGCCGACCTCGCTGCCGCCTCGCTGCTGGACACCCTGGACGCCGTCACCGGTGCCCGCGTCGCGCAGCGGGTGGTGGCGATGACCGGTGACCTCGGCCGGGCGGTCCGGGGCACCGACATCGCCTCGGCGCTGGACTGTTTCACGGTGCTTCCGCAGCGGGGTGAGAATTTCGCGGAGCGATTGGTGAACGCCCACGCCGACACGTTCGACACGTTCGGCCTGCCGATACTCCAGATCGGGATGGACACACCGCAGGTGACCGCGGGCCTGCTCGCGGAATCGGCGGACCTGCTCACCGAGCGGAAGGGCCGATGCGTCCTCGGACTCGCGGAGGACGGCGGGTGGTGGATCCTCGGAGTGCCCGACGCCGTGGCGACGGAGGCGATCGGATCGGTTCCCACGTCGAGTCCGGACACCGGACGCCTCACCCGGGAGGCCCTCCTCGCGGCGGGCGCCGAGGTGCTGTCGCTGCCGACGCTCCGCGACGTCGACTACGCGACCGACGTCGCACCGGTCGCCGCCCTCTGCCCGGAGTCCAGCCGCTTCCGCCGTGAGTACTTGTCACCCACCCGCGGTTGACGAGTACTCACGGGGCGTTGATGCGGGCGAGCGCGAGGTAGAGCGGTTCGGTGGGGTCGAGTTCGATCCCGTGTCGACGGAGGAACGCGTCGAGCACGCCCCACACGAGGGGCGCCACCTGGCCGACGAAGTACTCGGTGTCCGGTTTCGCGGAACCCTTCGACGACTCGAGCCAGAGGTCGGTGGTCGAGACCATGATCCCGACTGCGGCGCGGGCGGTGAACCGGACGTCGGAGACTTCGGCGGACACGGACTCGAAGATCGTCGACGCGACGCCGGCCAGCCGGTCGGTGAGGTCGCGCTCGACGTCGAGGGACAGGGCGGATCCCGCGCCGTCCTGTTTCAGCTCCCCGTCCGCCAGGAAGCGGAAGACGTTCGGGTGCTCGGCGACCACTTCGGCGTAGCCGGTGATGGCATGGTTCAGCGCCTCGTGCGGTGTGGTGAGCAGGAAGTTGAACTTGGGCGCCACCAGCTTGTAGACGTCGTGGGTGGTGCGGTCGGCGATCGCCTTGTAGAGGTCGGCCTTGTCTGCGAAGTGCCGGTACAGCCGGGGCTTCGTGGCCCCCGCTTCCTTGGCGATGTCGTTCATGCTCGGGCGTGGGCCGTGCGTGTCGATCACCCGGTAGGCGGCGTCGATGAACTCTTCACGGGCGCGTGCCCGCCGGTCCCACGACCGCGGGGTGTCTGTTTCTGCCACTTCGCCTGGACTCCGAATACTCGTTGGACCGCGTGCCGATACCCAGGGTACGGGACCGTGTTCCGACAACGGCAGTAGTGGTTGACACCGAAGTTCGCCGGTGTGACACTCGACTCGCACAAACGTAACCGCGGGTAACGCTCATCGTGTCTCGCGGTACCAGCGGCCACGCGGCCGAACGGCGTCCCTCGCCCGAAGCCGACTTCGAGGAGATCACTGATGGCACTGCGGAACGGAAAGAAGGTCGACGCGATCGACGTCGACCCCGGTGACGTGACCCTGCAGGCACGCAACGTGAAGTTCGACTGGTCCCGGACCCCGCTGCACTGGATTCCCGGCGAACCGATCGCCTCCCACACGCTCAGCGCGATCAACCTGATCCTCCCCGAGGGGGAGCGGTGGTTCTGCGCCACGTTCACCGAGGCGCTCCCCCTGATCAACGACGACCGGCTCCGCGCCGACGTCCGCGGGTTCATCGGGCAGGAAGCGATGCACGCCGAGACCCACAACGTGGTGCTGTACGAGTTCCTGGACGCACACGACGTGGATCCGCGGCCGTTCGTGCTGCAGTCGGAATTCCTCATGCGGAAGGTGCTGGGCCGCAGGGAGATGGGCAGCGCCCGCGCGCAGCGTCAGCAACTCGTCGAACGGCTCGCGTTCATCGGTGCGATCGAGCACATGACGGCATTCCTGGGTGACTGGATCCTGAACGCGCGCCTCGAGGACTTCGACGCCGACCCGAGCATGACCGACCTGTACCGCTGGCACGGCGCGGAGGAGGTCGAGCATCGCAACGTCGCTCACGACGTCGCCATGTACTTCGGGGTGGGGTACTTCCGCCGCAACCTCGCGATGCTGGTGTCGTATCTCGCGTTTCTCGTGGTGATGACGCGCGGGCTGAAGTTCATCGTGCACGCCGACCCGACCATGCGCGACCGCGGCTACTTCTCGCTGTGGATCGGGCTGTTCGCGGCGATGCGCCGCGGTTCCCTGCCCGGGCTGTCGAGCCTGTTCCGGGGCGCGCTCCGATACCTGAACCCCCGGTACTCGCCGCAGGCCGAGGGTGACACGGCGCAGGCGATCGCCTACCTGGCCAAGTCGCCTGCCGCGAGGGCGGCGGCGTAGTGACTCCGACGTATCCGGCACCGACCTCCGTACCGGGTGATCTGTGGGGGAAGCGGCAACGCGACCCGCTGCTGCGTGCCGTCGCCGGTGTCACCACCGCGTACATGCGGTCGTTGCGCCTCCTCTACCGCACCGACCTCACCCCACCGGTCAGCGACGGTAGCCGGCGAATGCTGGTGTGTGAGCGCAGAGTGGTGGCGCACGACGAGAACGTCGTGAGCCTCACGCTGGCCGCGCCCAACGGCGGCGAACTCGACCGGTGGCGGCCGGGCGCGCATCTCGACCTCGAGCTGCCGTCCGGGCGGCGGCGTCAGTACTCCCTGTGCGGCGACCCCGCAGACGGTCGCGCGTACACCATTGCGGTGCGGCGCATTCCCGACGGCAGCGGGGGCTCACTCGAGGTCCACGACACCCTGCACCCCGGAGCCTCGGTGAAGGTCCGCGGCCCGTACAACGCGTTCCCCCTGGCATTGCCCGGACACGGATCGACTGCCGATGGTCTGCATTTCGTCGCCGGCGGAATCGGGATCACCCCCATCCTTCCGATGGTGCGCCTTGCCCATCGCCTCGACCTCGACTGGTCGATGGCCTACACCGGCCGTAACCGCGAGTCGCTACCCTTCCTGGACCAGCTCGCGGAGTTCGGCGACCGGGTGACGGTGCACACCGACGACGACGGCGGAATCCCCACCGCAGCAGAGCTTCTCGGCGTGGTGACCGATACGTCCGCGGTGTACTGCTGCGGACCGATCCCGATGATCGAGGCGATCGACGACGCCCTGCCGCCTGGTGCCGAATTCCACTACGAGCGGTTCTCGCCCCCACCGATCGTCGACGGCCGGCCGTTCGAGGCCGAACTCGCCCGCACCGGCGAGGTGGTCGTCGTTCCCGCCGACCGGACTGCGCTCGACGCGATCTCCGACGTGCGTCCCGGGCTCGCCTTCTCCTGTCGGCAGGGGTTCTGCGGCACCTGCGCCGTCCGCGTGGAGCACGAGGGCCGGACCTCCGGCCAGATGCTGCTCTGCGTCGAACGAACCCAGGGCGAGCGCGTCGTCCTGGACATCTGACAGCACCTCCGAGGAGACGGTTCCTTCATGACAGCACTCGACAACAGGCACTTCGGGTTCGGCGACATCCCCGACCAGTGGGGCAGGACTGTCCTCGTCACCGGCGCGAACAACGGACTCGGGCTCCACGCCGCGACGGCGCTCGCCGGTGCGGGCGCGACGGTCCTGCTCGCGTGCCGCAATCCGCAGACCGGCGCCGCCGCGCTCACCCGGATACGCAAGGCGGGCAGCGACGCCGAGCACCACCTGATTCCTCTGGATCTCACCGACCTGGCCTCGGTCCGTGACGCAGCGCAGCACGCCTGCGGGGTCGCACCGCGAATCGACGTGCTGATCAACAACGCGGGACTGATGGCCGTTCCCTTCGGCCGCACGGCGGACGGTTTCGAACTGCAGATCGGCACAAACCATTTCGGCCATTTCGCGCTCACCGGACAGCTCCTCCCGGCACTCCTCGGCGCTCCCGCACCGCGTGTCGTGACTCTCGCCAGCATCGCGCACCGCCGCGGCCGGATCGTGCTCGACGACCTGAACTTCGACCGCCGCAAGTACACCCGGATGGGCGCGTACAACCAGTCGAAGCTCGCCAACCTTCTGTTCAGTGGCGAATTGGCCAGGCGCAGTGCAGCCGCGGGTCTTCCACTTCTCTCGGTGGCGACGCACCCCGGCATCGCCGCCACCAATCTCTTCGACTCGATGGTCCCGCCGATCCCGGGGGCTCTCGCCGTGACCCACCTCGGATTGCGGGTGGTCGGCAACGACGAGAAGGACGGCGCGCTCGGACAGCTGTACGCGGCGACGATGCCCGACGTCCGCACGGACGACTACCTGGGCCCGAACGAACTGTTCGGGGTTCGGGGACCGGTGGCGCGCTCGCCGCGCACCGGTGGGGCGCGGAACACGAAACTCGCGGCGGCCCTGTGGGAGAAGTCCGTCGAGCTGACCGGGGTGGAGTACACCCAGCTCGTTCGCGCGTAGCAGGGCCCCTCTGCTCCCGCGCGTACCCTCGGAGTGGATGTCGGACAGAATGACACGCCATCCGTCCACCGTGGCCGACTGGAGCAACGATCGCCGCAAGGCGCGTCTGCACGCGACACGGCTCGGTCACCAATGGCAGAAATTCGGTCGCACCCGGCGCTTCCTCGCCGCGGTCGCGCTCGGGACAGTCCCCCTGCTCCTGGCCGGCGGACAGTACTGGGTTCACGACGTGCAACCCGAACGCGAGCGCCTCGCGCTGACCCAGCCACAGATCCACGAGGTGTACGACGCGCAGTCGCCCGCCGACCACGACACCGCCGTCGTCGACCTGGTCGGACTGGGCAACAAGGATGCCACCGACACCGCCCGCACCCTGTCCTCGTACGACCGGATCGGGCGCGTATGGGCGGTCCAATACGACAACGGCGGTATCGACACCAGGGTGATCAGCGAACTGATCGCCACCCGCGCGGCCGACGAGGGCATCGACAACATCGTCCTGTCCGGGCACAGCATGGGCGGCGTCGTCGCGCTGGAGGTCGCGCAGCACATCTACGAGGACACGGACGCCAACCTCATCGGGGTGGTGCTCGACTGCACCCCGGTGGACCTGCACGCCGTCCGGGCCGGGAGCCGCGACAGCGGCGAGGACATGCTGCGGTGGATCGGCTGGCTCCCCGGCGCGCGGGAGAGCCGGACCATGCGCCTGCTCGTGGAGACCGCGGCCCGGCAGAGCAGGTTCCTCGACACGAAGTCGGACTGGTATCCGCATGTCGACGTCGACGAGTTCCGCGACGTCGTCGACGAGGTCCTCACCGAGAAGGTCCTGTCGGAGGACGTGGCGAGCAACGGGCTGATCGAATCGCAGTTCAAGACCATCGTCGCGTCCGGTGCGATCGACAACCTGAAGTCGGTGGCGGTGGAGACGGAGGACAAGCCGCGGCCCGGGATCGTCTTCGTGCGTCCCCGAGCGGGGTGGAAGGACGCGGTGGTCGACGTCGACTACACGCAGAAGATCCTCGTCGAGCAGTCCGGCGGGACCGACGGCACGCTGCTGGTGGCGAAGCTCGACGGGACCGGTCACGCGAATCCGAACCAGCAACCGGTCGCGTACAACGAGGCGATCGTCGGTCGCATCCTGCCCTTCCTCCAGCCCATTCTCGACGAGGTGTCGGTCACCAGCGACGTAGCGGGCGGCCGGCGGTGACGGTCCGGCCGGGCCACGCCGTCGTGCGGGACTCCCACGCCCGTGCCAGCAGGATCGCCAGGCCCACGTACGCCCACCCCGCGAACACGTCCACGACGTAATGCTCACCGCCGTAGACCAACACGAACGCCATGGCGAGCGGGTAGACGACCAGCAGCGTCCGCAACCACACGTTCTTCGCGAACGGCCAGAGAGCGACGGCCACGAGCAGGGCGAACGCCGCGTGCAGGGACGGCAGCGCGGCGACGGGGTTGCTCTGCGCCTCCAGCCACCGCGTACTGACATCCGTGGGGACCACACCGAAACCGAAACCGGCGACGCGGCCCACGCTGCCGGAGATCACGTCCCCCTCGGCGGCCAGCCACGGCGGGACGGACGGCAGCAGGATGTAGGTGACCAGACCGAGATACGACAGCAACAGCACCCGCCGCATGTACCCCGACCACAGGTCGCGCGAGTACACGTAGAAGACGGCGGCGACCACCCACGGAACGATGAAGTGGCTGGTGTAGACGATTCCCGTGAGCAGAGTCCACCACGGCAGCTCGCCCGTCGGGGGTAGGAGGGTTTCCTGCAACCAGACCGTGGGGATCGCGCCGCCGAAGAGCCAGCTCTCCACGGTCACCAGTTCCTCAGCCCGCACCGGCATCCCGAGTTCGTGGGCGACGCCCCGGCTGAGGTCGTACACCACGAGAGCGGCGATGAGTGGCAACCAGTCCCGCACCACGCGCACATGGTCCTGCCACGGCCGATCGATCGTGAAGGCGACGAGGCCGGCGACGATCCACGTCGCCTGGTAGATGCGGTCGGTGGGGAACCCCAGCGTGTAGATCGTGACGGCCAGCGCGAGCAGGTACGCACACCACACCGCCCACCGGAAGTGCTGCCGCCGCCCGTGAGTACTTATTAACCGCCCGCCGTTAATAAGTACTCACGGGCGCAGCATCCCCATGCCTGCCTGCCCCGGCGGCGAAGCGTGCGGCACCCTCCACCGTTCCGTTGGCCAGAGAGATTGCGCCGTGCCGGAATTCGTTCAGCATGGCCTGATCCTCGGTGAGTCCCGCCTGCTCGAGCAGCGACAACCGATCCTGCCGCAGGCACACCGGGGGCAGGCCGGCGATCTCGGCGGCCAGCCGGCGGGCCGCGGTGAGGGCCTCCCCCGCCGCGACCTTCCGGTTGATCAGCCCGATACTCAGGGCTTCGTCGGCGTCGACGGGCCGCCCTGTGAGGACGAGATCCATCGCGCGACTTTCCCCGATGAGCCGCGGCAGGCGGACGGTTCCGCCGTCGATGAGTGGCACGCCCCAGCGTCGGCAGAACACTCCGAGGACGGCGTCCGCACCGGCTACCCGCAGATCGGTCCACAGCGCCAGTTCGAGCCCGCCTGCCACCGCGTGCCCGTCGATCGCGGCGATCACCGGTTTGGACAACCGCATCCGGGAGATGCCCATGGGTGCGTCACCGTCCGGCGCCACCCGGTTCCCGGTCCCTGAACTGATCGCCTTGAGATCTGCTCCGGCGCAAAATGTTCCGCCCTCGCCGTGGAGTACCGCGACCGACGCGTCCTCGTCCGCGTCGAATGCGCGGAAGGCGTCGGCGAGCGCCTCGGCGGTGGGCCGGTCGACGGCATTGCGGACTTCGGGCCGGTTCAGGCTGATCGTCGTGACCGGGCCGTCCTTGCGAACGAGTACCACGTCGGAAGTCATCGAGTGCGCCTTTCCTCGCTGGTGTAGCCGACGCTAGCACCCTTGACGGAAGAACGGAACGGGTGTTCACTCCTTGAATATGGCCTACCGGCGCACACCCGCCGTCCAGGAACGCCTGGACGCTCTCCGCACCACCCTCATCGATTCCGCGATCGGGCTGATCGCCCGCCACGGGTACGCGGGGTGCTCGATCTCCGCGGTCGCGGCCGAGGCGGGCGTCGGCACCGGCACCGTCTACCGGCACTTCGCGAACAAGGGCGAACTGTTCGCGGAAGTCTTCCGCATCGTCTGCAGCCGCGAGGTGAGCGCCGCCGTCGAATCCGGCAACGCCGCCCGCGGCGCCGAAGGTCGGTGCGTCGCCGCGGTATCCGCCTCCGTCGGCACGTTCGCCGAACGCGCGCTGCGCGCACCCACCCTGGCGTACGCGCTGCTCGTCGAACCCGTCGACCCGCAGGTCGATACCGAGCGCCTCCTGTTCCGCGAGTCCTTCCGCGACGCCCTCGCGGTCGCGATCGCCGCCGCCGTCGAGGCCGGGGAGATCCCGGAACAGGACGCGTCGGTGACCGCTGCCTGCATCGTCGGCGCCATCGGCGAAGCGCTGATTCTGCCACTCGCCCGCGGTGCCGCCGACGGCGCGATCATCCCCGCCCTGCTCACCTTCACCCTTCGATCCCTCGGGAGCCCGACATGAGTGCCACACACGAGGTCGTCAACCAGGTGCCGCCACTGGTCAACTTCGACGCGGCCGATTACCCACCGATCCTCGAAGCGCTACAACGCGAGGGCGCCCACGACGTGCTCGAGGAACTGCACGACGTCGGACGCCTCGCCGGAAGCGAGGACGCGCAGCGCTGGGGTGATCTCGCCGAGGCGCACCCTCCCGTCCTGCGCACCCACGATCGTTACGGCAACCGCATCGACGAGGTCGAGTACGACCCCGCATATCACCGGCTGATGACCACCGCCGTCGAGATGGGCCTGCACGGCGCACCCTGGGCCGACCCGCACCCGCGCGCCCACCTGGTCCGGGCCGCGAAGATGGCCGTGTGGGGCCAGGTCGACGCCGGACACGGCTGCCCGATCTCCATGACGTACGCCGTCGTCCCCGCCCTGCGCCACAACCGTGAGCTGGCGCAACAGTACGAACCGCCCCTCACCGCCCGGGTCTACGATCCGGCGCTGCACCCTCCGCTGACCAAGGCCGGACTGATCGCCGGGATGTCGATGACGGAGAAGCAGGGCGGCTCCGACGTCCGCGCAGGCACCACCCGCGCGGTGCCGCAGTCCGACGGCAGCTACCTCCTGACCGGCCACAAGTGGTTCACGTCGGCGCCGATGTCCGACGTGTTCCTCGTGCTGGCGCAGGCCCCCGGCGGACTGTCGTGTTTCTTCCTCCCCCGGGTGCTGCCGGACGGCACCCGCAACCGGATGCACCTGCAGCGCCTCAAGGACAAGCTCGGCAACCATTCCAACGCCAGCAGCGAGGTCGAGTACGACGAGGCGGTGGCCTGGCTGGTCGGCGAGGAAGGCCGCGGCGTTCCGACGATCATCGAGATGGTCAACATGACCCGACTCGACTGCACCATCGGCACCGCCACCGGCATGCGTGTCGGCACCGCGCAGGCCGCGCACCACGCCGTGCACCGCAGCGCATTCGGCGCCCACCTGGTGGATCAGCCGCTGATGCGGAACGTGCTCGCCGACCTCGCCGTCGAGTCGGAGGCGGCCACGACCGTCGCCCTGTGGCTGGCCGCGCTCACCGACCGGGCGACCGCCGGCGACGAGCACGCGAACACCCTGCGTCGCATCTCGCTGGCGGTCAGCAAGTACTTCGTCTGCAAGCGCGGCCCGATCCACGCCGCCGAGGCCCTGGAATGCCTGGGCGGCAACGGGTACGTGGAGGAATCGCGGATGCCGCGGCTGTACCGGGAGGCTCCCCTACTGTCGGTGTGGGAAGGATCCGGCAACGTCGCCGCCCTCGACACTCTGCGTGCGATGGCGAAACAGCCGGAGACGCTTCAGGTCTTCTTCGACGAACTCGATTCCACCGCGGGAGCCGACGCGCGACTCGACGCCGCCGTCGCGGATCTGAAGGCGAGTTTCAGCGATCGCGACACGCTCGAGCACCGGGCCAGGCGGGTCGTCGGCGACATGGCGCTCGCCCTCCAGGGGTCGCTGCTGATCCGCCACGGACACCCGGCGGTGGCCGACGCATTCTGCGTCAGCCGGCTGTCCGGCGACTGGGGCACCGTGTTCGGGACGCTGCCGACCGGCGTCGACACCGCCGCCATCATCGACCGCGCCACTCCCAAGGTGGGGTCGTGACCGGCCGCGACGACCACGCCGGCACCCGTCCGGCGGCCTGGCGCGACGGCTGGGACGAGGGCGGCGACTCCCTGTTCGCGGGTCGTGAACCGGACCGGGCAGACGACGCGGCGGAGTATCGAACCCTCACCTACGAGGTGACCGGGCGGATCGCCCGGATCACGTTCAACCGTCCCGACCACGGCAACGCGATCACCGCCGACACTCCTGTCGAACTCGCCGCCACCGTGGAACGCGCCGACCTCGATCCTCGCGTCCACGTGATCCTGCTGTCGGGGCGCGGGAAGGGATTCTGCGGCGGATACGACCTGGGCATCTTCGCCGAGCACGGCGGCCACGCCGACGAGGGACCGGACCGCACGACGGGCACTGTGCTCGATCCGATCGTTCAGGCGCGCAACCACGATCCGTTCGGCAACTGGGATCCGATGGCCGACTACGCGATGATGAGCCGGTTCAACCGCGGCTTCGCGAGCCTGCTCCACGCGAACAAGCCGACGGTCGCGAAGATCCACGGATTCTGCGTGGCCGGCGGCACCGACATCGCGCTGTACTGCGACCAGATCGTCGCCGCGGACGACACGAAGATCGGCTATCCGCCGACCCGGGTGTGGGGTGTGCCTGCTGCGGGAATGTGGGCGCACCGCCTCGGCGACCAGCGGGCGAAACGACTCCTCCTCACCGGCGACTGCATCACGGGGCGGCAGGCGGCCGAGTGGGGTCTGGCGGTGGAGTCGGCGCCCGCGGAGGAACTCGACAGTCGCACCGAGGACCTCGTCGAGCGGATCGCGAGGATGCCCGTCAATCAGCTGATGATGGTGAAACTCGCACTGAACAGCGCACTGCTGGCGCAGGGCGTCGCCAACTCGACGATGGTGAGCACCGTCTTCGACGGCATGTCCCGGCACACCCGCGAGGGGTACGCGTTCCAATTACGCTCGGCCACGGCCGGATTCCGTGAGGCCGTCCGCGAACGCGACGAGCCGTTCGGCGATCACAAGTCGCAGCAGTCGCAGCCGGGATCCTGATCGGCCGCGCGACCACCGACCGGCGCAGGGCAGCAGGTGTCGCCCTTCCACGCGTCGACGCCTTCCCTGACGGCGATGACCGCGATCACCAGGGCGGCGATCGGATCGGCCCACGACCAGCCGAGGGTGCTGTTGAGCAGCAACCCGATCAGCAGCACCGCGGACAGGTAGGTGCACAGCAGTGTCTGCTTGGAATCGGCGACTGCCGACAGGGAACCGAGTTCACGACCGGCCCGGCGCTGCGCCCAGGACAGGACCGGCATCACGGCCAGACTTGCTGCGGCCAGCGCGATTCCGACCGTCGAATGCTGCGCTTCGCCGACTCCCAGCAGTGACCGCACCGCGTCGACGCTCACGTACGCGGCGAGCCCGAAGAACGAGAACGCGATGAGTCGGAGCGCGACCTTCTCCCGCGACTCGGGATCGCGTCCCGCGAACTGCCACGCGACCGCGGCCGCCGACGACACCTCGATCACCGAATCCAAGCCGAACCCGATCAATGCCGTCGACGACACCCGCGCACCCTCGGTGAGTGCCACGATCGCTTCGATCACGTTGTAGGAGATCGTCGCGGCCACGAAGAACCTGATCCGGCGGGACAGGACCTGCCTGCGTTCGCCGGACGGGCTGGTGGGCATGCCGAGTTCGGACGCCATCAGCAGCAGCCTTCGGTCTCCGCGTCCGGGCAGCAGGACGGATCGACCGCGAGCACCAGGCCGAGCAGGTCGTCGAGGGCACGTGCGATCCGCGGGTCGGCGAGTTCGTACCGGCTCCGCCGACCCTCCGGCACCGCGACGACCAGACCGCACCCACGCAGGCACGACAGATGATTCGACAGGATCTGCCGGGATACCCCGATCTTCTCGGCCAACTCCGATGGATACCCGGGCCCGGACCGCAGGCTCAGCAGAATCTGCGTGCGGGTGGTGTCCGACAGCGCGTACCCGAAACGCGCGAGGGCGTCCCGGTGGACCAGTGTCTCCATGATTTCTACTGTACAGCGATTTCTGTATTCAGGAAATCGTGAACCAACTGTGGAGACTCACGGTTCGGTCTGCTCCGACGCGGCGGCGGCGCGGGCCATGAGGAGGTTCCGTTCACGGCGCGTCGGTGCGGTCGCCGCGGCGTCCTCGAGGGTCCGGGCCGCCTCGCCGTAGCGGCCGAGGCGTTCGAGGACTTCGCCCCGCACGGCGCCGTAGAGGTGCAGGCGCGCCAGCCGAGGGTCGTCCCGCACGGCATCGAGCGCAGCGAGCGCGGCCTCGGGCCCGTCCGAATGCAGCAACGCCACCGCACGATTGAGTTCCACCACCGGCGACGGCGCCACCTGCGCCAGCGCGTCGTACAGGGCGACGATCGCCTCCCAATCGGTGTCCTCGAAACGTGGCGCCCTGGCATGACACCCGGCGATCGCGGCCTGCAACGAATAGGGGCCCAGCGGGCGGCCGAGCCCGACAGCCCGCTCCAGC
Source organism: Rhodococcus sp. JVH1 (assembly GCF_000280725.2). NCBI lineage: Bacteria > Bacillati > Actinomycetota > Actinomycetes > Mycobacteriales > Nocardiaceae > Rhodococcus > Rhodococcus sp. JVH1. The sequence goes on from NZ_CP166289.1 coordinate 3,334,053, forward strand.
GCGGCAGTGCCGTGCGTCAGAAGGGTTCGGTCCCAACGAGACCGGTCCTGATCCTGCAGCAGTATCGGCTCACCGTCGACGCCCACCCGGGCGGCGAACCGGGAAGCCTGCAACTCGGTGAGCGCCACCAGTCCGTGCACCTCCGGTTCCCGGGGCAGCAGGCCGGCGAGGACACGGGCGAGCCGCATCGCCTCCGACGCGAGGTCACGCCGAATCCAGTCCTCACCCGACGTGGCGGAGTACCCCTCGTTGAACACCAGATAGACCACCTCGAGCACCGCCGCCAACCGCGCCGGAAGTTCCTCGCGTGCAGGCACTTCGAACGGCACCTTCGCCTCCGACAGCGTCCGCTTGGCCCTGCTGATCCGCTGCCCCATCGTCGCCGAGGGGACGAGGAACGCCCGCGCGATCTCGTCGGTGCGCAGACCCCCGACCAGGCGAAGGGTCAACGCCACCCGCGATTCCCGGGGAAGCACGGGATGACACGCCACGAAGACCAGAGCCAGCAGGTCGTCGTCCACGCCGTCGACGGCGTCCGGCGCGGGCATGGCGCTCGGCGGTTGCGCGGACGGGTCGACGGCGATCTCCGTGTACTTCGACTGCCGCGACCGGTCACGGCGAATGCGGTCGATCGCCTTGTGCTTGGCCGTGGCCGTCAGCCACGCACCCGGTTTGTTGGGAACGCCCTGCTCCGGCCACTGTTCGAGCGCGAGCACGAACGCATCCTGAGCGATCTCCTCGGCGATCCCGACGTCACGGACGACGCGGGTGAGCGACGCGATGAGGCGCGGTGACTCCATGCGCCACACCGCCTCGACCGTCCGCTGGACGTCCACCGGACTCAGCCGTTCGGGTGCTGCTCACGGATCCGCTCCGCCAGAGCGGCTTCCTTCTCCCGCAGTTCCGGCGTGAACTCGTCCCCGAAATCCTCGGCCTCGAAGATCGGCCGCAGTTCGAGCACCTGACGCAATCCGCCGTCCGGATCGACGGGGCACTTCTTCGCCCACTCGACGGCCTCCTCGAGCGAGCTGACCTCCCACAGCCAGAACCCGGCGATGATCTCCTTCGATTCGGTGAACGGACCGTCGACCACCGACGTCGTCCCGCCCTCGAACACCAGTCGCGCCCCCGCACTGGTCGGCTTGAGACCCTGACCGTCGAGCATGATGCCCGCGTTCACCAGTTCCTCGTTGTACGCACCCATCGCCGCCAGCATTTCCTCGGTCGGGGCGATCTTGTCTTCGTCGGCACCTGCACCCTCGATCATCACCATGACTCGCATGATTTTCTCCTCGATTGTGGTCGGTCCCGGCCTTCGTGCCGTGGACTCACACAGTACGTCGAACGGGCTACCTCCAATTTCGACATTCGCGCCCCGTGAGTACTTATTAACCGCGGGACGTTAGTAAGTACTCACGGGCGGGGACTGCAACACGATGCAACGCTTGCCGCCCGCCCTACTCCGGAGTGTGCTGTATGTCACATACCAAGCGAAGGAGAGGTACATGACACAGACGGTCCAGCCGGCTGCGGTGCAGACGTCCCTGACACCTCAGGAACGAGTCGACCTGTGGTTGGCGAGCTTCGAATCCGCTCTCGCCGCGCGCGACGTCGACCGCGCCGCGGGCATGTTCGCAGTCGACAGCTTCTGGCGCGATCTGGTGGCGTTCACCTGGAACCTCAAGACGGTCGAGGGACGCGACGCCGTCGCCGCGATGCTGCACGCACGCCTGGACGACACCGACCCCGTCAACTTCCGCACCACCGAGACACCGGACGAGGCCGACGGCGTCACCTCGGCATGGATCGAGTTCGAAACCGCGACGGGCCGGGGCAAGGGACACCTGCGCCTGAAAGGCGACGAGGCGTGGACCTTCCTCACCACCATGCAGGAGTTGAAGGGCCACGAGGAACGCCGCGGACGGAACCGCGTCAAGGGTGCCGTCCACGGCTCCGGCGGCGACACCCTGAGCTGGGCGGAGAAGCGGGAGATCGAGGAGCGGGAACTCGGCTACACCCGCCAGCCGTACGTTCTCGTGATCGGCGGCGGCCAGGGCGGCATCGCACTAGGCGCGCGGCTGCGCCAACTCGGGGTCCCGGCCATCGTCGTCGACAAGAACGAACGCCCCGGCGACCAGTGGCGAAACCGGTACAAGTCGCTGTGCCTGCACGACCCGGTCTGGTACGACCACCTGCCCTACATGCCGTTCCCGGACAACTGGCCGGTCTTCGCGCCGAAGGACAAGATCGGCGACTGGCTGGAGATGTACACCAAGGTGATGGAGATTCCGTACTGGTCGTCCACCACCTGCACGTCCGCGACGTTCGACGACGAGACCAAGGAGTGGACCGTCGTCCTCGACCGCGACGGCGAGGACGTGGTGCTCCACCCGAAGCAGCTGGTGCTCGCCACCGGCATGTCGGGCAAGCCGAACGTTCCGTCGTTCCCGGGCCAGGACGTCTTCCGGGGCGAGCAGCATCATTCGAGCCGGCACCCCGGTCCGGACGCCTACGTGGGCAAGCGCGTCGTCGTCGTGGGTGCCAACAACTCGGCTCACGACATCTGCAAGGCGCTGTTCGAGAACGGCGCCGACGTGACGATGCTGCAACGGTCGTCCACCCACATCGTGAAGTCGGACTCGCTGATGGACCTCGGCCTCGGCGACCTCTACTCGGAGCGCGCGGTCGCGGCGGGCATGACGACGGAGAAGGCCGACCTGACGTTCGCGTCGTTGCCGTACAAGATCATGCACGAGTTCCAGATCCCGATCTATCAGAAGATCGCCGAACGGGACGGGGACTTCTACGACCGACTGGAAAAGGCCGGATTCAAGCTCGATTTCGGTGACGACGGCTCCGGTCTGTTCATGAAGTACCTGCGCCGCGGATCCGGCTACTACATCGACGTCGGCGCGTCCGAACTCGTCGCCGACGGCAGCATCCACCTCGTGTCCGGGCAGGTCGACCACCTCACCGAGGACGCCGTGGTTCTCACCGACGGGACGGAATTGCCGGCCGACCTCGTCGTCTACGCCACCGGCTACGGGTCCATGAACGGGTGGGCCGCCGACCTCATGGGTCAGGAAGTGGCCGACAAGGTCGGAAAGTGCTGGGGCCTCGGCTCCGACACCACCAAGGACCCCGGACCGTGGGAGGGCGAGCAGCGCAACATGTGGAAGCCGACGCAGCAGGAAGCGCTGTGGTTCCACGGCGGCAACCTGCACCAGTCGCGGCACTACTCGCTGTACCTCGCTCTGCAGCTCAAGGCCCGGCACGAGGAGATCCCGACACCGGTGTATGGGCTGCAGGAGGTGCATCACCTCAGCTGATCGGCCCTGATACGCAGCGGCGCCCCGCACCGTGCGGGGCGCCGAAGCGCGCAGCGGTCACACGGTCGAGGTCGATACCCCCACTGCCGCCGCCAGCGAGTCGAACTGTGCGTAGATCAGCGCCACGTAGCGCTCGGGGTCGTCCATCATATTCGGATTCGTGAGCACCGAGATGGTCAGTGTGTTGCCGAGCGAGTGGATCGCATGTGTCAGACCCTGCCGGTCCGTCAGCGCCGCGGCACCGTACGTCGACACGGCCTGCGCGTCCCGCAGCCACAGATCTACGCCACCGCGTGCGACGTTGGTCGTCACGACGTTGAAGTATGGAACCGACGAGGAAGAGGACGGCAACCGTGATGCGATCCAGTTGATCGCCCGCACGACGAAACCCGGAGTCACGTCGACCAGCGACTCGGAACGCAATACCTCGGCGCGCTGTTTGCGGTCCCGCTCCGCCGCGGTGGAGGTGTGGATCGCGCGAAGCCGCTCGAGGGGATCATCGATATCGGTGTGAAGATCAACCTGCAGGACTGTGATCTGGTTTGCCGACTCCAAGTGTCCGAGCGACCGGAGCGACATGGGAACATTCGCCCCCAACGACTCTTCGGTTTCCTCGCCGACTTCCCGCAGGTAGTCGCGGAGGGCGCCCGACACCACCGTCAATGCCACGTCGTTGACCGTCGCGTCCCCTGCGGCCCGGATGGCCCGGACGTCGTCCAGCAGGAACGACGCGGCGTCGAACGACCGCTCCGGGCCCACGCTCCGGTTGAACCTGGTGGCCGGTCGCATCCTCGGTGGCATCTGCATGTCTCCGCTGTCGATCGCGGCCTTCACTTCCTTGCCCGCGGCGGAGACGTGCCGGATGCCTCGCACGAACGCGCGCAACTGCCGTGAGATCGTCGGAAGCGCCTGCCTGACCGATCTCGATCCGACGGGCGTATGCGGCCCCGTTACCGGCTGACGGTCCACATGAGCGGCGAAGAGTCGTCGGGTCATCTCCAGGGTGGCCGTGCCATCGCCCACCGAGTGGTGGAACTTCAGCAACACGGCCGACGCGTGCGCGACACCGTCGATGTCCGTCAACCCGGTGACGACTTGCATCTCCCAAGGCGGACGCTGCAGATCCAACCCGCGGCCAACGAACTCCGAGGCAATGCGGCGGAACTCGACCCACCCTCCACCTCGCGCATCGGTGACCTCGAGGTGGTTGTCGATGTCGAAATCGTGGTCCTCCACCCAGCTCGGATGGTCGAGATCGAGGGGCACCCGCTGCAGTCGACGCGTGAACACGTCCACCGTCTGCACCCGCTCGGCAACGAACGCCCTGACCTCGTCCGGGGTCATCGAACCTCGCGGATCCGTCGACGTGTCGAAGACGTACATCGCGATGCTGAGTAACGGGGTGTTCGCACGCTCCAGGTACACCCATGCGGCGTCGCGTGGTGCCAACTTCACTTCTTCGCGCTCCTTTTGCGTGGACGACGATCGATCGAATCGCGCTCCGCGCTCCCTACGAGCAGTAGCGCGCGAGCCGCACGCAGTGCGACTCCCCCGACGGTCGTTTCGCCAACCCGCCGAGGGAAGTGCTTGACGAAAATCGAGCACTCTCGGCGGTAGCTTATCGATTGCCAGGAGGCTCGAACCGACCGGGTGACTCCGGCTGGGGACTACTCGAACCGCGAAACATATCGCGGTCTACTCACGTGGGATCGGCGACGTCCTTCGCTCTCGACCCGGCGGTCGTATTGTTGGGTCCTTGTTCCCACCCTTACCACAACAAACCTCTAAGTATGTAGAGTGCGGTTCGACTACCCTCCACCAAAGGATCGTGCGATGACGCAGCCCCCCACCCCCGGGCAGCAGCCCGACCGCCAGCCAACCGCACCTGGACCTGCACCAACACTGACCGTCGTCATACCGGCCTACAACGAAGAGACCACCATCGGTCGAGCGCTCGACGCGCTCGTTGCGCAGGGCGACCAAATCGACGAGATCATCATCGTCGACAACAACTGCACCGACGGCACCGTCGCCGTGGCCCAGGCACACGAAGCCGCAGGCAGACTTCGCATCATCACCGAGGAAGAGCCCGGCCTGATCCCCGCCCGCAACGCAGGTATCGCGGCAGCGAAGACGCCGATCGTCGCGCGCATCGACGCCGATACTGTCGTGCAGCCGGGTTGGGCGCAGTCGATCCGCGAGTTCTTCGCCACCGCCGACCCGGAGTTCGGGGCAGCACTCGGACCGTTCGAGCAGTACGACATGCCTCTACAGGGGCTCCAGCGCTTCATGGTGCGCGTGGCATCGGACACGAAGAAGGACGCCGGCGTTCAGGAAGCTCGCGGCGTGTACGGGGCGAACATGGCGGTCCGCAAGACGGCGTGGGAAACCATCCTTCCGGCACTGCACGAGGGGCGCGGCATCTGGGAAGACTCCGACATCTCGCTGTCCCTCCACGGTGCGGGAATCAAGATTGCCATGTTGCCCGGCATGAAGGTGCAGGTGTCCGGGCGACGGATGCTCTCGTCTCGCAAGTCATACTTCGAGTACACGGCATCACTCCCCCGCACGCTGCGCGCCCACGGGTTGACGAAGCAGGCACGCGTCTCGTGGATCGGAGTGTGGCTGGTCCGGGCGATGTACTTCGCCGTCTGGATACCCACCCGCAGCTTCGACCCGGTCTCCCGCAAACACAGTGTGCGGCGCATCTTTTCGGATCACGAAGACCGCATCATTCCCTGATCCACGACACGACGAAGCGCCCTCACTCGACGAGTGAGGGCGCTGTTGAAACGTGATACCGCTTACCTCGCTTCGAGGACCCCGGTCATCTGTGTGACGGTTTTGGCCGCGAGCACCTCGAATGCGAGGCGGGCGACGGGGTCGGCGAATCGCGCCAGGCCGGTGAATTCGAGACGGGCGCGGTAGGTGATCGACGTCGAGGCGTCGTCCACCTTCTCGAACGCCAGATCGTCCGACGTGGCTGCGGTGCCGTTGCGACCCTCGAAGACGACGTGATCGGGGTCGTCGCGGGTCATGCGGTAGGTGAGTGCGGTGGTGCGGCCGAAGAACGACGACACGTTGTGCCATTCCGTGCCCACCGCCACCGGACCGGTGGTGGCCTGCTCGCACGTGTCGGTCCCGGGATCCCAGGCCTCGGTGTTCGCGAAGTCGCGCAGGTACGCGACGACTTTCTCGAGCGGTGCGGCGACGGTGAACGTTCTACTGACCTCGGCCACTCGGGCCTCCTATGCGCAGTCGCGGCAAATCAGCTGTCCGCCCTCTTCGGACGCGAGACGCGACCGATGATGGACCAGGAAGCAACTGCTGCAAGTGAATTCGTCGGCCCTCTTCGGAACGACGCGGACCGTGAGTTCCTCACCGGACAGGTCGGCGCCGGGCAGTTCGAAGGACTCCGCCGTGTCGGTCTCCTCGACGTCGACGACGGACGACTGTGAGTCGTTCCTCCGTGTCTTCAATTCTTCGAGCGAGTCCGCGGCGAGTTCGTCGTCGACGGTAACCCGTGGTGCGTCGTAGTCGGTTGCCATGACTTCCTCCCTTTGGCTCATGTTCCCCGTGTCGTGAAATTCCACACTTGCGGGGCACGGTTGCTAGACAACGCACCGATCCCGCGTTTTGTTCCCGGGCGGCCACAGCTCACCCCGTGGTTGCGGGATGCCCGTTCCGGGTACCACTCAATCAGCCGATCGGAAGGTGGTCAGTGGATGACGAGTGCCCACGACGAGCTCGGCAGTCCCGTGCCGGACCCGGAGCCGGTGCCGCCGGATCCGAGCCCTCCGCCCGTCCCGCCGACGCCGACGCCGCCTCACCCGTTTCCGCCCGAGCCGGGGCCGGAACCTGCACCTCCCGAGCCCGGGCCGCAACCGGGGCCGCCGGATCCGGGACCTCCGCAGCCCCCGATTCCCGAGCCGACTCCCCCGTTTCCGCCGCAGATGCACGGCCGGGGCCACTCCCCGTAGGTTAGCCTCACCTACAGGGAGGTATGTGGATGCGAACGCTCGACCGTCGCAAGTTCCTGACCGTGAGCGCCGTGGTCGGCCTGGCCGTCGTCGCCGCAGCATGTTCCTCGGGAACCGCGGCAGACACCGAAGGCGGCACCCGGGCGGTGACGCACAAGAAGGGAACGACCGATGTCCCGGACAACCCCCGGCGCATCGTCACGGTCGGCTACTCCGACCAGGACACGCTCCTCGCGTTCGGACGTCAGCCGGTCGGCGTCACCGACTGGTACGGCGACTACCCGGACGCCACGTGGCCCTGGGCCCAGGACGCGCTGAGCGGGACGCACCCCGAGGTCTTCAACCGCGGACAGTTCACCGGCGAGGCCAATTTCGCGTACGAGGCCATCGCGAAACTCGATCCCGACCTGATCCTCGCGCTGTACATCGACGTCGACGACGACGCATATCAACGGCTCTCGGCCATCGCGCCCACCGTGACGACGTCGCCGGACTACCCCGATTTCGGCATGCCGTGGCAGGACGCAGTCCGGATCGTCGGCACCACCCTCGGTGAGGACGGGAAGGCGAACCACCTCGTCGCCGGTGTGGACGACTTGGTGGCGCAGCAGCGCGCCGCTCACCCCGAATTCGAGGGCAAGACGGTCGCGGTCGCCGAACTGGGCGACGCAGGCACGTTCTACGTCCGCTCCCCGAACGACCCGCGTTCACGGCTGATGACGTCGCTCGGGTTCGTCGTCCCGGAGCGGATCGCGCAACTCGCCGGCGATCAGGATGCGTTCACCATCAGCAAGGAGCAGTTCGACATCGTCGACGTCGACGTCCTCGTCTGGAACGTGGGCAGCAGTCCCGGCGCCGAAGCGCAGATCACCGCCGACCCCGTCTATCAGTCGCTACCGGTGGCGAAGGCGGCCGTGTTCGTCGACGACCCCACCGTCTCCGGCGCGCTCACCTGGGGCACCGTCCTCAGCCTCCCGTACGCCGTCGAGGCACTCGTACCGAAACTGGCCGAGGCCGCCGCCAAATCGGCTTGACGCCGCGCTCACCCGGACTGGTCTTCGAGCCGGGTGAGCGCCACCAGCGTTCGGACCCCGTGAATCATCGCGCGCTCGTCGAGGTTGAAACCCGGCTGGTGAAGCTCCTGCCGGGTGCCGGTCCCGTCCCACACCCCGAGTCTGGCCATCGCGCCCGGAACCTTCTCCAGATACCACGCGAAATCCTCGCCGCCGCTGGACTGATGGGCCTCGGCCAGGTGGTCGAAGCCGACGACCGATTCGATCGCCTCCCGTAGGTCGGCGGTGCAGTCGGGATCGTTGACGACGGGCGGGACGCCCCGCAGGTAGGAGAGTTCGTACCGCACGTTGTACGGTGCGAGCAGGTGGCAGATCGCGTCCGTAACCAGCGGTTCGAGCGACGCCCACGTCTCGCGGGACGCGCTGCGCAGGGTGCCCACCAGTTCACCCGACTCGGGCACGGAGTTCGCGACCTGCCCGGCGGCCACCTTCCCCCAGGTGAGGACGGTCGCGGTGCGGGCGTCGATCCGGCGGTCGAGTACGGACGCCAGTCCGGTCACCAGGACAGCGGTCGCGTGGATCAGATCGCCGGTCAGGTGAGGTCGGGCGGTGTGGCCGCCCGCCGACCACAACCGCACCGTGACGGAGTCGTTGGACGACGTGATCGGCCCCGTCCGGGTGGACAGTTTGCCGACCTCGAGGTGCGGGTCGCAGTGCAGTGCAAAGATTTTCGACACCCCGTCGAGTGCGCCCGCGGCGATCGTGTCGACCGCGCCGCCGGGGGTGGTCTCCTCCGCCGGCTGGAAGACGAGACGGACGCGGGTCGGCGGCGGGTATTTCGTCAGGACGGATGCCGCGCCCATCAGCATCGTCGTGTGGGCGTCGTGACCGCACGCGTGTGACACTCCGGGCACCCTCGACTCGAACGGGAGGCCGGTTGTCTCGGCGACCGGCAGCGCGTCGAGGTCGGCCCGCAGCGCGATGCACTCGCCCGTCTCCGGACCGACGTCGCACCACAGGCCGGTTCCGCCGGGCATCAGGACGGGTTCGAGCCCGAGACCGACGAGATGATCGCGCACCACTCCGGTGGTCCGGCGTTCCTCGAACGACAGTTCCGGATGCGCGTGCAGGTCGCGGCGCCACTCGACGAGCTTCTTCTCGTCGAGCTCCGTCGACTCCGTCCAGGTCATGTCGGCGGTGTCGCCGCGGTCCCAGAACCTCGCGCTCCAATATCTCCGGGTCCGGCCCGCCCCGGTCGACTTCGGGCCGGGTTCGCGCGGCGGCGGCACTTCCACGTCGGGGAGATGCTCGGTGCGGCCCGCCGTCTCCGCCAGCAGCAGATCCACCACGTCGGTGAGCCGGCCTCGGCGACCGAGCGCCTGACGTTGCCGGGCGGCGGAGCTCCCGTGGGCGGTCGCCTCGGCGGACAACTCCACCACGCGGTCCCAGTCACCGGTCTCCTCGAGCTGGGGGCGCAGCGAATTCACGAAGTCGCCGACGAGTTCCGACGCAGGACGTGCCTGCGGAACCGTCACGTCGACGAGTTCCTCCTCCAACCCCGACCGGGCCGCCCGCCACAGCGCCGCCCTCGTCAGGGTCGGGAGTACCTCGACGCCCTTCCTCCCGGCGCGCAATCCCTCCACCTCGCGTTCCACGAGCGCACGGAACAGGGCGGCGACGAGCAGGACCGTGTCCAGTCGCGGGCAGCTGTCGCACACCCGCAACTCCAGGGTCGGAAGCTTCACCGACGGCCGGACGTCGAAATACGCCATGCCGGGATCGCTGATCACCCCGCTGGCGACCAGGTCGTCGATCAGGGCGCCGTATTCGGCTGCCGAGGAGACGGGTGCGGCCGGACCCGTGCTGGGCCAGCGCAGCCACAGTAGTGTGCGCGCGCTGGCATAGCCGGTGTCCGCGCCGTCGGACCGGAACGGGGAACTCGCGCTGAGCGCGAGGAGGACGGGCATGTGCGGAGCAACGCGGTGCGCGACCTGCACGGCCTCGTCACGATCGGGCAGGTCGACGTGAACCTGCGTGCCGCAGATCAGCTGCTCGCGGGCGAGCACCTGATAGTCGGCGAGCATGCGCCCGTAGCGCTGCGTTCCCGTCACGTGCATCTCGGCGGGCAACGCCAGCGGCACCGAGCCCGCGGCCGCCACGCCGATGCCGAGATCTTCGGCCGCGTCGACGAGCAGCCTGCGGTGTCGCTCCAGATCGTTCCGCAGGCCGTCGAGGTCGGCATACACACCACTGTTGACCTCGACGACGCACTGCTGGAGTTCGTCGACGTACACGTCGTCGGGAAGTCGTGCCAGCAACTCCGGCGCGCGGGTGGTCAGGCGCCGGGTCTTCAGATCGATGAGGTGGAATTCCTCCTCGACGCCCACTTTCCGTGGGTCGCTGGCGAGCACGATGTGCCTCTATTTCTATTCTATTTCTCCGTGGCACCCTCGGTGTCGTCGAAGAACGCCCAGGTGCCGTCCTCGTCGACTTCCATCCGCCATCCGAGTTCGGAATTGTCCGCGCGAACGTCTACGAACCACGCGTGCGCGTCACCGGCGCTCGGAATCTCCTTCGTTTCGACGACACTGCCCTGGGGATCGATCACTCGGTATTTCGCCATGGTCGTCGGGTTCCCCGCCCACCCGGGTCTGAATCATCGGACGGAATATCCCGTCCACCCACGCAGTTACACCGCCTAATTGATGATTCAACTATCTAGAGCGAGGGTGTGCGATGGAACTCGGGTTGACGACGTTCGCGGAGGTCGGTTCCGGCGGGTCCGGGGTGGTGTCGCCGCGGCAGCGTCTGAAGGATCTGCTCGAAGAGGTCGTCCTGGCCGAGCAGGTCGGCCTCGACGTGTACGGCGTCGGTGAGCACCACCGCGCGGACTTCGCCGCGTCGGCACCCGCCGTCGTGCTGTCGGCCGCTGCCGCCCGGACGTCCCGCATCGCATTGACCAGTGCGGTCACCGTCCTGAGCTCCGACGACCCGGTACGGGTGTTCGAGGAATTCGCCACCCTCGACCTGATCTCCGACGGGCGCGCCGAGGTGATGGCCGGTCGCGGCTCGTTCACCGAATCGTTCCCGCTCTTCGGTTACGACCTGGCCGACTACGACGAGTTGTTCGTCGAGAAACTCGGCCTGCTACTCGCCCTCCGCGACTCGGAGACCGTGAACTGGTCGGGACGGCACCGGGCGGCGCTGACGGACCAGTCCGTCTACCCACGGCCCGAACGTCCCCTTCCCATATGGGTCGGGGTGGGTGGCAATCCCGAGTCGGTGGCTCGCACCGGACTGCTCGGCCTGCCGATGGCGCTCGCGATCATCGGCGGACAACCCGCCCGATTCGCACCGCTGGCCGACCTGCACCGCCGTGCGGTGTCGGAGGGTGGGCACGAACCGCAGCCCATCGCCGTCCACGCGCACGGTTACGTCGCGGACACCGAGGACCGAGCGGTATCGGAGTTCTACCCGTCGTACGCCGCGGCCATGACCGGCCTCGGACGCGAACGCGGGTGGGCACCGATGAACCCGCAGGCATTCGACGGTCTGCGCGGACCCGGCGGTTCGCTCGTGCTCGGCAACCCCGAACAGGTGGCCGAGAAGATCGTCGGCATGCGCGACACCCTGGGCATCGAACGGTTCATGCTGCACCCCAGCGTCGGGCCGCTGCCCCACGACAAGGTGATGCGCGCGATCGAACTGCTCGGCACCAAGGTGGCCCCGCTCGTCGAACAGGCGTAATTCCTGCGGTGGCGGTGCGTTAACCCGTACCGTCACCCATCACCGCGCCCTCCCGTCGTGGGTCCGCGCCGCCGACCCACCCCGAGTCCTGACGCTGCAGCGCACTGAGCCCACTGGACTGCGGTGCGACCGACACCTGGTGACCCATCGCCCGCAACTGCACGATCAACGGGTCGTCGGCGCCGTCGTTGACCGCGTTGATGTTCGGATGCTCCCCGCCGACGCCGGTGACCGGGGTGTTGGCGGCCCCGAAGTCGACCGCCGACACCGCCTGCTGCGGGTTCAGACCCCAATCCAGCATTCCCACGAGCGTTTTCACGACGAACTGGATGATCACCGAACCGCCCGGCGACCCCGTCACGTACTGGACGTCCCCCAGCGACCCGTCGCTGCTGCGGTCGAAGACGAGCGTCGGCGCCATCGAACTGCGGGGCCGCTTACCCGGTTCGACGCGGTTGGCGAGCGGCGTCCCGTCCGGCCCGACGGGCTGGGCCGAGAAGTCGGTGAGCTGATTGTTGAGGACGAAGCCGTCCGTCATGTGGAACGAGCCGAACGCCGATTCCACCGTCGTCGTCATCGACGCGACGTTGCCGTACTGGTCGGCGATCGAGATGTGGCTGGTGCCGTGTTCCTTGTCCTGCGGCTGCACACCGAGCGGGACCGGACCGAAGTTTCCGGGTTGCGCGGTGCCCATGCTCTTGCCGGGGTCGATGAGGTCGGCCCGCTGCTTCAGGTAGTCCTCGTTCAGCAGAGTGTCGAGGGAATTGCCCGGCAGCGGAACGAAATCGGAGTCCGCGACGTACTTGTCCCGGTCGGCGTACGCCAGTCGCTCCGCCTCGGAGATGAGATGCACGGCCTCCGCCGTCGGCTTCCCGCCGTTGTCGTCGAGGTTCGTGGGCCCGTACTCCGACAGGTCGAAGTTCTCCAGGATGCCGAGCGTCGCCGCGACCGCCGTCCCGCCGGACGACGGGTTGGGCATGCCGCAGATCTCGTGGTCCCGATACGGCGTGCACAGCGCCGTCCGCTTCTTCGCCTGGTAGTTCGCGAGGTCGTCGAGCGTCATCTGTCCGGGGGTGCGCCCGCCCGACGCCGTCGCCGTCGCATCGACGATGCCCTGGGCGATGGCCCCGGTGTAGAAGGCGTCGGCACCGCCCGCCGCGATCGCACCGAGCGTCTTGGCCATGGCCGGGTTCGTCAGCTTCGTGCCCGCCGGCTTGGGGCTGCCGTCCGGGTTGAGGAAATACGCCTTCGACGGCTCGTCGAGCGCCAGATCGGGTGCGGACTCGGCGATCTGTCCGGCCATCCGTGGGCTGATCTCGAGTCCCTGGTCCGCGAGCGAGATGGCCGGGTCGAACAGTTCCCGCCACTCGTCCCGGCCGTGTTCGCGGTGCGCCAGCTCGAGCATCCGCACCACCCCGGGAACGCCGATGGACCGCCCGCTCGCCCGGGCGTCGGGCTTGGGCTCGGTGCGGTCGGTGTCGCTGATCCAGCGCAGGTAATTCTCCGTCGCCGCCATCGGCGCGACCTCGCGGCCGTCGTACGCCTCGACGCTCTTCTGCCCGGCGTCGTAGTAGAGCAGGAACGCCCCGCCCCCGATTCCGGAGGACTGCGGTTCGACGAGCCCGAGAACGGTCTGGGCCACGATCAGCGCGTCGGCGGCCGTGCCCCCGTCCCGCAACACCTCGCAGGCGGCCTGCGTCGACACGGGATTGGCGGTGGAGACCGCGTACGACGCCGTGTTCACCGGCACCATCCCGGAGCGGTACACCGTGGCGATCTCGGGGTTGGTCGCGAGGTTCTGGGTGGTCGGCGCCGGGCCCGGGGGCGGCGGCGCCTTGGCGATCGGGGTGCCGTTGGGAACGTCCGCACACGTGGCCGCCGGATCGCTCTGCGGTTCCTCGTCCGACGCGCACGCGGCCAGCATGCCGACGCAGAGAGCCGCGGCCAACGAGGCCCGAATTGCCGTTCCGATTCCCGTCACAGGACCCATCACCGAACCCTAACAGCGGGGATCCGGTGCCGACCGGCTAAAGACGAGGTCCGAAGTGCCGGGCGAGAATTCGGTAGCCGAGCTCGTGGAGGTGGTGGTGCTCGGGCCACCGGTCGCGGGTCCACGCCGGGTCGGTGTGGGCGGCGGTGATCGCGGCGGTGGTGGAACTGTGCAGATCGAACTCGAGATCCCGGCAGAGTTCCGCGACGGCGGCCGGTTCCCGCGCATCGCCGAGCCGCCCGATCGTCCCGGCCACCTGGACGTCCGCGTCGCGCAGGATCCGCCGGTACGAACCCGGAAGCACGGTCCACAGCACGAGGAGCGCCACCGCCACGCCGAGAACGGTCTCGAGAAGCCGGTCCCGGGTGACCGCGACGAGGTCCACGTGCGTTCCGAGACCGCCGAGAACCAACGCGAGCGGGGTGATGAACACCATCGCCAGGCCGTAATTGCGGACGAGGAAGGCTTCCGTCTCCGCCATCAGGAGCGCCACGACGAGTACCAGCGCGGCCGGCGACAGGTCGAGCGTCGCCAGCGCTGCGAACAGGGCGAGTCCGAGCACCGTTCCGAAGAACCGGTGCAGCCCGCGGTACGTCCCCAGCACCCGGTCCGGGCCCTGGTGCAGGATCATCGCCGCGGTGATCACCGCCCAGTCGGGGCGGGCGACACCGAGACCCAGCGCCAGGAGACCGGCAGCGGGGCACGCGACCAGCAGTCGCGCGACGATCGTCCAGGACCGGCCCCGGAGATGGGCCGCCCGCGCGAGCCGGTAGCGGATCGACGGCCTGGGCAGCGGGACCTGCGGCCGCAGGTCGTCTTCGTCGGAGGCGTGGTTCGCGTCGTGGCCGTCGACCACGGCGGCGCACCGCAGGTGAGCCGCACGCAACGTGCGGGTGAGCGGATGATCGCGGCCGACGAGGGCGGCGTCGTGGAGGCACTGCCAGGCGGCGTGCAGCGACCGCACCGCGTCCCGGCGGGCATTCGGTGCGGGCGAGTCGGCGAGTGCGGCGTCCACCGCGGCGACCGCGGTCGCGACCGCGGCCCGCTCGGGGGTTCGTGGACGCGCGAGCAGCCCCGACATCGACACGAGCAACGCCGACGCCGCACCGGCCGCCGCCCAGGACGTCACCTCCGAAACGGAGACACCGAGGGCGGGCAGCGCGGACGAGATCTCCACCGTGAGCAGTGGAAGGAAGGCACCGGGCGCCCCGAGCCGCAACCCGTCGACGACGAAGGCGCAGACGGCAACCACGACGGTCATCGCGAGGACGAGCGCCATCCCCCACAGCGGGGAACCGCCCGCCGCGGTCGCGTCGTGAACGAGCGCGCCGACCGCGGCGCCGACACCGGCGAGGAGCACCATCACGGCGGCGGCGATCGAGACCACCCGCCACCGCACCCGGTACGCCCTGCCCTCGCCGTAGACGACGGCGAAGGCTCCCACAGTCGCCGTCGCGGCAACCGCAGAGTGTCCGAGCGCGACCCCCGCCAGCGCGGGCAGACACGCCGCCACGCCGGCGCGGACCACTCCCGGCCAGCGCCGACCCTGCCCCGGCACCCCCAGAAGCAACGAGCGTGCCGGGGCCGGCGCAGGGATCGGCACACCGTGATCCCGCGATCCGGTTCCCTGATCCTGCGCTCCTGGCGACACGACCACACAGACTACGAGCGGTCGAGTCGCCCGAAACAGTCGATGAGGTGCATCTCACGTGGGGCCGCGGTACCGATCAGCCGTGCGGGTGACGGAGCGGGCGCCCGTACTCCGCGGCGAGCAGGCCGAGAGCGACGGCACCGGCGAGCAACCCGAAGTCGCGCAGTGCGACGTCGTAGTACCCGGACAGCGTGACCAGGTTGACGATGATTCCGGCCAGCCAGGCCGCGACGACCCAGGCGCCGATCCGCGGCGCGACGGCGACGAGGATTCCTGCGACCACTTCGATCACGCCGACGGCGTACATGCCCTGCTGCGCGGTTCCCGGCAGGATGCCGTCGATCCACGGCGCCAGGTAGGTCGGCCAGTCGGTGAGCCAGTTCGTGAACTTGTCCAGGCCGAACAGGATGGGCGCCACGGTGAAGACTGTGCGCAGCACGAGGAAGGCCTGATAGCCGGGGTCGGCCAGGGTGTGCGAACCGTGGCTGACCTCGTGGGGTGTGTTGGTAGCCATGACGACTCCTTCTAAAAACTATATATCTTGACTATAGAATTCTCGACACAATTAAGTCAACGACTCCCGGTTTTACAATGGGTCCATGGACGACACTCCACGCTCGGACGTCTCGGCCGTCTCCTCCCTCGACGAGCCGGTGCGCAGGCGGGTGTACGACCACGTGCGCGCGCAGGC
Organism: Rhodococcus sp. JVH1; assembly: GCF_000280725.2. Lineage (NCBI taxonomy): Bacteria > Bacillati > Actinomycetota > Actinomycetes > Mycobacteriales > Nocardiaceae > Rhodococcus > Rhodococcus sp. JVH1. Next base: position 3,350,454 of record NZ_CP166289.1, read on the forward strand.
GACGCCGGTCAGCCGCGACGACGTCGCCGAGGCGCTGGGACTCGCCCGCTCGACGTCCGCGTTCCATCTCGAGAAGCTGGCCGACGAGGGGCTGCTGGCGGTCGAGTTCGCTCGGCGTGGGGGGCGCTCGGGTCCGGGCGCGGGGCGGCCCGCCAAGCTCTACCGACGGTCCGACCGTGAGTTCTCGGTACACCTGCCCGAGCGTGCGTACGCGCTCGCCGGCGAGTTGTTCGCCCAGGCTATCGAGGACGCGGACGCCACCGGCGCATCACCGCGGGCGGCCCTCTCCGCGCGTGCCCACGACTTCGGGCGCGGCCTCGGCGCCGACACGGGCTGCACGGACGACGACCTGCTCGCGGCGCTCGCGACGTGCGGTTACGAGCCGCGCCGTAGCGACGGCACCCTCGTCCTGGTCAACTGCCCGTTCCACGCGCTCGCCCGGCAGCACACGGACATGGTGTGCGGAATGAACCTCGCGCTGCTGTCCGGACTGCTCGACGGCGCGGGATGCGAGGATCGCCGCGCCACACTGGCACCCGCCGACGGGTACTGCTGCGTGCGGATCGAAAGTGAGCAGCCACCCGCACGTGAGTGACATAGCGTGTCCCGGGACGCTTCGCACTCACCTGGGGTTGGCGCCGACGACGACGGTGGCGTCCATCTCGTCCGACGTCTCGACTCGGGTGATCAACCCGGCGTCCGCGAACGCCTCCGCGGTGAGCGGGGCCTGACCCGCACTGGTCTCGATCAGGAGATGACCGCCCGGTGCGAGCCAGTCGCGCGCCCCGAGGGTCATTCGCCGCTGGATGTCGAGCCCGTCCGCGCCGCCGTCGAGCGAGACCCGCGGCTCGTGGAACCGGGCCTCCGGCGGCATCAACCGGATCGCGTCGGTGGGCACGTACGGGGCGTTGGCCACCAGGACGTCGATGCCTCCCCTCAGCGCGGTGGGCAACGGCTCGTACAGGTCGCCCTCGAATACCCGGCCGGGGTCCGGGACGTTGCGTCGCGCGCAGCGGACGGCGGCGGGGTCGATGTCCACCGCATACAACTCGATGCCGTCGCCCGTCTCGGCGAGCGCCGCACCTACCGCGCCCGAACCACAGCACAGGTCGGCTACGACAGCACGCGGGCCCGCGAGGGCGGCGGCCTGCTCGACGAGGAACGCGGTACGACGACGTGGCACGAACACCCGCGGATCGACCGCGATCCTGAGCCCGCAGAACTCGGCCCAGCCGAGGACGTGTTCGAGGGGGACGCCTGCGACGCGGCGGTCCAGCATCGACGCGAGTTCGTCGGACGTGCGGGCCGCGGAGACGATCAAACTGGCCTCGTCCTCGGCGAACACACAGCCGGCGGCGCGAAGCCTCGTGACGAGAACGAATTCGAGGGACGGTGAGAGAGACACTGACATGGGAGAGCCTTCCGGAATGCCGATGGGCGCTCTCCCGGTCACCTTACGTCGGTACGACCGCGCGGTCGCGGAGTGAGAGCACCCGAACTGAACGAACGGACACAGGTCTCACCTCCTCGATACGGATCCTGCTCGGAGTCGCCACATTACCTCCATCCGCGGTCGCCGGGCATCCGAACAACCGGAAGTGGTGTGGACCGGAGCAGCGGCGGGTATCCCATGTGACCTGCCCGAATTGACCAGGCAGATCGATCGAAGGTGATGCTCGGACCGCTGCCTCCGCATGGTGGTGGCGGATACAATCGAGGTTTCCGCGCAACTAATGGCGGATCTCGGATAGGACCCCGATATGGCCGATCAGGCGAAGCTCCTCGACTATCTGAAGCGAGTCACCGCGGAGCTCTACCAAGCGCGGGAAAAGCTGCGCGAGGTCGAGGGTGTGAGCCGCGAACCGATCGCCGTCATCGGGATGGGCTGCCGGTTCCCCGGCGGGGTGCGATCGCCGCAGGACCTGTGGCGCCTGGTGGAGTCCGGCACCGACACCGTCGCGGGGTTCCCCGAGGACCGGGGCTGGGGCCTGGCGGACCTCTACGATCCGACGGCCGAGCAGGCCGGCAAGACATACACGGTGCAGGGCAGCTTCCTCGACGACCCGGCGGGGTTCGACCCCGAGGTCTTCGGCATCTCGCCGCGCGAGGCGCTGGCGATGGACCCGCAGCAGCGACTCCTGCTGGAGACGAGCTGGGAGACGTTCGAGCACGCCGGCATCGATCCGCGGTCGGTGCACGGCCGCCAGGTGGGCGTGTTCACCGGGCTGTCCGGCATCGACTACGCGGCGCGGGCGGGCGGCATGCCGCCCGAAGACCTCGAGGGGTACTTCATCACCGGCAACGCCATGAGCGTCGCGTCCGGCCGTGTGGCCTACAGCTTCGGCCTGAACGGTCCCGCGATCACGGTGGACACCGCGTGTTCGTCGTCGCTGGTCTCGATCCACCTCGCCATGCAGGCGCTGCGCAGCGGCGAGTGCGAGCTGGCGCTGGCGGGCGGGGCGACCGTCATGGCGACCCCCGCGGTGTTCGTGGAGTTCAGCCGCCAACGCGGGCTGGCCCGGGACGGCCGGTGCAAGGCATTCTCCGCCGCCGCGGACGGCACGGCGTGGGGCGAGGGCGCGGGGATGGTCGCGTTGGAACGCCTGTCCGACGCAGAGCGCAAGGGTCGCCGGATACTGGCCGTCATCCGCGGCAGCGCCGTGAACCAGGACGGCGCCAGCAACGGTCTGACCGCCCCTAACCGGCAGGCTCAGGAGCGGGTGATCGCGCAGGCGCTGGCCAATGCGGGACTCGGCCCGGGCGACGTCGACGTGGTCGAGGCGCACGGCACCGGCACGAAACTGGGCGATCCGATCGAGGCGTCCGCTCTGCTGGCCGGTTACGGCCGCGACCGCCCCGCCGACCGGCCGCTGTGGCTCGGCTCGGTGAAGTCGAACCTCGGGCACACCCAGGCGGCCGCCGGCGTCGCCGGGGTCATCAAGATGATCATGGCGATGCGGCACGGCGTCCTGCCCCAGACTCTGCACGTCGACCGGCCGACCCCGCACGTCGACTGGTCCGCCGGTTCGGTGTCGTTGCTCACCGAGAACCGGGAGTGGCCGGCATCCGATCGGCCCCGGCGGGCGGCGGTCTCGTCGTTCGGCATCAGCGGCACCAACGCCCACGTCGTCCTGGAGGAGTCCCCACCGGTCGAGCCGCCGGCGTCTGAATCAGACTCTCCCCCGAACGAAGTCGTGGCCTGGTTCGTGTCGGCCCACACCGAGCCGGCGCTGCGCGCCCAGGCCGAGCGGTTGCGCGACTACGTCACCGAGCACCCAGGCCTGACGCCCGCCGCCGTGGCAGGCGCACTGCTGGGGTCGCGTGCCACGTTCGACCACCGCGCCGCCGTGATCGGCGCGCGGCCTCAGGGCCTGCTGAACGGCCTCGACGCACTCAGCCGAGGCGCGCCCAGCGCCGACGTCGTCACCGGCGTGGCGTTGGAAGCGGGCGACCGGCCGGTGTTCGTCTTCCCCGGCCAGGGTTCGCAGTGGGTGGGCATGGCCACCGAACTCCTGGACACGTCGCCGGTGTTCGCCGACACCGTGCGGGAGTGCGCCGACGCGCTGGCCCCGTACACCAACTTCTCGCTGCTGGACGTGCTGCGCGACCGCGATCCCGCGGCGCTGGACCGGGTCGACGTGGTGCAACCGGCGCTGTTCGCGATGATGGTCGGTCTCGCGGAACTGTGGCGTTCCCACGGCGTCGAACCGGCGGCCGTCGTCGGACATTCGCAGGGCGAGATCGCGGCCGCCTATGTCGCGGGCGCGCTGAGCCTTTCGGACGCAGCGCTCGTCGTGGCCGCGCGCAGCAGGGTGATCGGCGCGTCGGCCCGGCGGGGCGGCGGGATGGCCTCGGTGGCACTGCCGGCGGACACCGTGCGGGAGAAGATTCAGCCCTGGGCCGGCGCCGTCGAGGTCGCGGCAATGAACGGGCCGTCCGCGACGGTGATCTCGGGCCCCGTCGACGCCCTCGACGCCCTGATCGGGCAGTTGCAGGGCGACGGCGTCCAGGCCAGGCGGATTGCCGTGGAATACGCGTCGCACTGCGCGGACGTCTCCGTCCTGCGGGAACCCATTCTCGACGTCCTCGCGTCGATCACTCCCCGCCGGTCGCGAATTCCGTTCTACTCGTCGGTGACCGGTGGTGTGCTGGACGGCACCGCACTCGACGCGGACTACTGGTACCGCAATCTGCGACGGACGGTCCGCTTCGAGCAGGCGACGAGATCGCTGGCCGCGGACGGGTACCGACTGTTCGTCGAGTCGTGCAGCCACCCCGTCCTGACCGTGCCGTTGCAGGAAACCCTCGACGCTGCGGGCGTCGCAGGCCGAGCCGTCGGCACCATCCGGCGCGACCGTGCGGGCCTGCGCCAGTTCACCGCCGCACTCGCCGAGGCGCAGGTGTACGGACTACACGTCGAGTGGGACCGGGTGAGCTGGGCTCGGCACGACGATCGGCAGCAGTGGGTGGACCTCCCCACGTACGCCTTCCAGCACCGCCGCTACTGGCTGGAAAGCCCGGTGCCGCAGGGCGACTTCGCGTCGACGGGCATGGAAACCGGTGGGCATCCGATGCTCGCCGCGTCGGTGGAGCTCGGTGACGGCCGGGGCGCGGTGTTCACGGGTCTGCTGTCGCCACAACGCCTTCCGTGGCTGAGCGACCACGGCGTCAGCGGCACGGTCATTCTGCCGGGCACAGCTTTCGTGGAACTCGCCCTGCACGCGGGGAACCGCGTGGGGTGCGGCCGGCTCGAAGAACTCGCCATCGAAGCACCCCTGGTGATTCCCGCCGAGGGTGAGGCGGCACTGCAGGTGAGCGTGCTGGCCGACGGCGAATCGGGCCGATCCACGGTGTCGGTGCACTCCCGGCCTGCCGATGCCGCGCAGGACACCCCGTGGACCCGGCACGCCACCGGCACGCTCACGGCGGCCGTGGACACCGCAGACTCCCCCGAACAGCAATGGCCGCCCGCCGATTCGACGCCGATCGACGTCCGAGGTCTGTACGACGTACTCGACGAGGCCGGCTACGAGTACGGCCCGGCCTTCCGTGGTCTCCGCGCGGCGTGGCGGCGCGGCGACGACCTGTACGGCGAGGTGCGGCTGAGCGGAGAGGACCCGGCTGCGGCGGTCGCGGGATACGGAATCCATCCGGCGGTGCTCGACGCGGCGCTGCACGTGATTGCGCTCGGGGCCGCCGACACCGGTGTCCGGCTGCCGTTCGCCTGGGACAAGGTGCAGCTGCACGCCGTGGGCGCCACCGCCCTGCGCGTGCACGTCACCACTATCGGACCCGAGCGCTACCGGGTCTCCGCGTACGACGCGGCAGGCGGACCGGTGCTGACCGCCGATTCGCTGGCACTGCGGCCGCTCGGGGCAGCGGGCGTGCCCGCCGCCGGGGTCCGAGACAGCCTCTACCGCGTGGAATGGATGCCGGTGGGTGCGTCCAGCACGGCTCCAGCAGAGCTGATGCCGCTCGAGGAGGCGTTTGCCGGCGGTGATCCGGAAGGTCGCGTGCTGTGGCTCGACCGCGAACCGGGCGACGAACCGGACACGCCGGCTCGCGCGCACGCCGCCGCGGAGGCGACGTTGCGGGCGGTCCAGTCCTGGCTCCGCGAGGATCGCCTGGCCGAGACCCGGTTACTGGTCACGACGAGGCTCGCGGTGGCGGTCCGCGACGACGATCCGGTCGACGACGTGTCTGCCGCCCCCGCGTGGGGACTGATCGGCGCGGTGCAGAACGAGCACCCGGACCGCATCACGCTGGTGGACCTGGACGTACACCCCGGTGACCCTTCGCTGATCGCCATGGCCCTGGCCTGCAACGAGCCTCAGCTGGCCATCCGGGACGGTGTACTGCTGGCGCCCATGCTCGCCGCGGTGACGCCCGCCGCATCGGCACCCGAACCGGGACCGGCACGCTTCGGCCCGGACGGCACGGTCCTGATCACCGGCGGCACGGGAACCATCGGCAGACTGATCGCCCGCCACCTCGTCGCGCGGCACGGGGTGCGCCGTCTGTTGCTGACCGGCCGGCACGCACTCGATGCCGAGAGTGCGGCCGAACTGCGTGCCGAGTTCGCCGAGTCGGAGGCGGAGGTCAGCGCTGTCGCCTGCGACGTGGCCGACCGCGCCGCGGTCGCCGCTCTCCTCGCCGGCATTCCCGACCTGTCCGGCGTGATCCACGCCGCCGGGGTGCTCGAGGACGCTACCGCCGCCACCCTGACCGAGGACCAGTTGCACGCCGTCCTTCGTCCCAAGGTGGACGGTGCCTGGCATCTGCACGAACTCACCCGGGACCGCGACGTGTCGGCGTTCGTGCTGTTCTCCTCGGCGGCGGGGGTGCTCGGCGGCGCAGGCCAGGCGAACTATGCGGCGGCGAACGTCTTCCTCGACGCACTCGCGCAGCACCGCCGTGCCCGCGGGCTGCCCGCGACGTCGATGGCCTGGGGACTGTGGGACCGGCCCAGCGGCATGACGTCCCATCTGAATGCGGCCGACCTCGATCGGTTGCAGCGCAGCGGCATCGACACCATCAGCCCGGAGTCGGGTCTGGCCCTGTTCGACGCTGCTCTCGCCGTGAACCGTCCGTTGATCGTGCCGATACGGCTCTCGACGAGGGCCTCTCGATCCGAGGGCGAGTCGCTGCCGCCGATCCTGCGCCGGGTGCTCGGCGTCCGTCGTCGCCGTGCCGCGGCGGCCGATTCCCCGACCGGCCTGGCCGAGGAGTTGCGGGCGCTGGACCCCGGGGAGCGGCACAGTCGAGTGCTCGACATCGTCACCACCCACGTGGCGGCTGTGCTGGGTCACGAAGGCAAGGAGGCGATCGACCCGGAACGTGCCTTCAAACAACTCGGTTTCGACTCGCTGACCGCCGTGCAACTGCGCAATCAGCTGGCGACCGCCACCGGCGTGCGACTGGCCGCGACGGTGGTGTTCGACCACCCCACCGCGGACGCGCTGACCCAGGAGCTGGTGGCGCGCCTGCTCGGGGACGATGCGGCTCCGCAGCCGGCCGGGCCGACACGTGCCCGCAGGGACGACGACCCGATCGTGATCGTGGGAATGGCCTGCCGTTACCCGGGCAAGGTGTACTGCCCGGAGGACCTGTGGCGGCTCGTCCACGACGGCCGCAACGCCGTGGGCGCGTACCCCCACAACCGGGGCTGGAATCTCGACGAGGTGTACGACCCCGACCCGAACCGGGCCGGCACCACGTACATGAAGGAGGGCGGGTTCCTCTACGACGCAGACGAATTCGATGCCGCCTTCTTCGGGATCAGCCCGCGCGAGGCGATCGCGATGGACCCGCAGCACCGGCTGCTCCTCGAGAGCGCCTGGGAAGCCTTGGAACAGGCCGGAATCCGGCCGACCGCGCCCGGCCTCACCGACACCGGCGTGTACGTCGGGCTGATGGGCGGCGACTACGGCTTCCACCTGATGACTCAGCGCAACGTCGACGCCGAGGGCTATCTGATGACCGGGACGAGCAACAGTGTGGCGTCCGGCCGCATCTCCTACTCCCTCGGCTTCACCGGTCCCGCGGTCACCGTGGACACGGCCTGCTCGTCGTCGCTGGTGGCCATGCATCTGGCGGCGCGGGCTCTCCGCGACGGGGAATGCGCGCTGGCGCTGGCCGGCGGGGCGACGGTGATGGCCACACCCGGTGTGCTGATCGAGTTCAGCCGCCAGCGAGGCCTCGCCTCGGACGGACGCTGCAAGCCGTTCTCCGACCGGGCCGACGGCACCGGGCTCAGCGAGGGCGCGGGAATGGTGGTGCTGGAGCGGCTCAGCGACGCCCGGCGCAACGGCCACCGGGTGCTCGCGATCATCCGCGGATCGGCGGTCAACCAGGACGGGGCCTCCAACGGACTGACCGCCCCGAACGGGCCGTCCCAGGAACGGGTCATCCGCCAGGCGCTGGCCGACGCCTCGCTCGGCCCCACAGACATCGACGCCGTGGAGGCGCACGGCACCGGCACCACGCTCGGCGACCCGATCGAGGCGCAGGCACTGCTGGCGGCGTACGGGCAGGGCCGGGACGGCCGGCCGCTGTGGCTCGGTTCCGTCAAGTCGAACATCGGCCACTCCCAGGCAGCGGCGGGCGTCGCAGGCGTGATCAAGATGGTGATGGCGATGCGGCACGGGATCCTGCCCCCGAGCCTGCACGGCGACGTCCCCACCCGGCACGTCGACTGGACCGCGGGCGAGGTCTCACTGCTCGCCGAATCGGTTGCCTGGCCGGAGACCGGACGGCCCCGGCGGGCGGCCGTCTCGTCGTTCGGTATCAGCGGCACCAACTCGCACATGATCCTCGAACAACCGCCGGAGGACGCGGCGCCGGAGGTCTCTCCGTCGACGTCGCCGCTGGTCTGGGTGATCTCCGGAAAGACCGGGGACGCGCTGCGGGCGCAGGCCACCCGGCTGGCGGAGTTCCTCGACACGAACGAGTCCGAACTCCCGGATCCGGCCGACCTCGCCTACTCGCTGGCCACCACCCGATCCGGTTTCACCCACCGCGCCGCGGTGATCGGAGAAACATTCGCCGACCTGCGCGACGGCCTCGCCCGCATCGTCACGGGGCGCCCCGGCGGCAACGTCGTCACCGGGACGAGCGCCCGAGGCAAGACGGCCTTCATGTTCACCGGCCAGGGTGCGCAGCGCATCGGGATGGGCCGCGGCCTCTACGAGGCCTACCCGGTGTTCGCACGGGCACTGGACGAGGTCTGCTCCGCACTCGACGAACACGTGGAAACCCCGGTACGGCAGGTCATCTGGGACGAGTCCGACGGTGGCGGCGCGACGCTCGACAGCACCGAGTACACCCAGCCGGCACTGTTCGCCGTCGAGGTCGCGCTCTATCGGCTGCTGCGGGACTGGGGCATCACCCCCGACTACCTGATCGGCCATTCGATCGGCGAGATCACCGCGGCCCACGTCGCGGGGGTGTTCAGCCTGCCCGATGCCGCCGCCCTGGTGGGTGACCGTGGACGGTTGATGCAGTCGACCAAACCGGGGCTGATGATCGCCGTACGGGCACGCGAGGAGGACATCCTGCCGCGGATCGACGGCCGCGTCGATCTCGCGGCCGTCAACGGCGCCGAATCCGTCGTCCTCGCCGGCAGCGAACGCGACGTGCACGCCGTCGCGTCCGAACTGTCCGCCGCCGGACTGAAGACCACGAGCCTGCGGGTCGAGCGGGCCTTCCATTCGACCCTGATGGACCCCATCCTCGACCAGTTCGCCGCCGTGGTGGCGAGGCTGACGGCGCAGCCGCCGAAGATTCCGGTCGTCTCCAATGTCACCGGACGCGTCGCCACCGCCGACGAACTCATGTCCCCGGAGTACTGGACCCGGCACATCCGGCACGCGGTGCGTTTCCACGACGGCGTCTGCGCCCTCGACGAACTCGGCGTCACCCGCCTCGTCGAAGTCGGCCCGGGCGCGGCGCTGGCGGCACTGGCCGCCGAGGTCGTCCCGAACACGATCGCCACGCTGCCCGGGCGCGGAGACGAAACACACGGGATCATCGAGGCGGTCGCCGCCGCCTACGTGCAGGGCGCAACGATCGACTGGGATCGGGTACTGCCCGGTCGCCGCCGCGTGGCCTTGCCCACCTATGCATTCCAGCGCCGTTCCTACTGGCCGACGGCGGCCACCCGCCACACCGGCGATCCGACCGAGCTGGGTCTGACCCCGGCCGACCATCCGCTGCTCGGTGCCGCGGTGACCCTCGACGACGACGCGACCCTGTTCACCGGACAGCTGTCGCTGCACCGGGATCCATGGCTCGTGCCACCGACGATCGACGACGGCGACCAGCCGGCGACCGGCGCAGCGAAGACGCTGCTGCCGGCGGTGCCGGTCGAACTCGCCCTGCACGCGGCCCACCACGTCGGTCTCGACCACATCGACGAACTGACGCTGGACCATCCGCTCGTCCTCCCGCCGTCGGGACTGGCCTCGATTCGAGTACTGGTGTCGCCGCCCGGCACCGACGGCGCTCGCACCGTCACGATCTCGTCGAAGTCGGGTGACCTCGACGGCCCGGACAGCTGGGTTCGGAACGCTTCGGCGACGATCGACGACGTCGTCGGCCCCGTCGCCGCTGTGCCGCAGCAGGACCCGGGCGACACCGAGACCGAGGTGCGTCTCGACGACGGCACCGACACGACTGGATTCGGCATTCATCCGGAACTGCTGCAGGCGGCGATCGAGCCCCTCCTCGGGTGGGACGGCTGGCCGGTGACCTGGTCGGGGATCCGTCTGCACACCGTCGGCGCGGAGGCGATGACCGCCCGGTTCACCCCCGGCCCGGACGGGCGGTACCGCGTTGCCGCCGTCGACCCCGCGGGTGAGCCGGTGCTGACCGTCGATGCGCTGCGGGTGGCGCAGAGGGCGGTCGACGGGCAGGACGCAGGCCGGTCGCCGTCCCTGCGACTGCACCGGGCGGCCTGGATCCCGGTGGAGGTGGCCTCGTCCGAACGGCCCCTCGGACCGGCGGTCGTCCTCGACGCCGAGGGGTTCGGCGACCCGGGGGTCGGTTCGACGTTCCCGGGTTACCCCGACCTCGAGACGTTGCGGACCGCGATGCAGTCCCGGCCGGACGACGACGATCTGCGTCCGTGGACGGTGCTGGTCGGCTGTGCAACCGAGGGCGACCACGGTCCGGACGCGGCCCACGACCTGTGCGCTCGGGTACTGCGGCTGCTCCAGGAGTGGCTCGACGACGAGGCCGTCGCCGACAGCCCGCTCGTGATCGTGACGCGCAACGCCATGGTCACCGACGACGGGCAGGACCACGACGCCCGTCCCGACCTCGCGGCCGCGGCCGTGTGGGGTCTCGTCGGTTCCGCACAGAACGAGAACCCGGACCGGTTCGTGCTGATCGACCTCGACGACGAATCCGACGCCGAGACCGCGGTCACGTCGGCGCTGGCGAGCGGGGAACCGCAATTGGCGGTCCGGAACGGCACCTTGCGCGCACCGCGGTTGCGGCGCATGCCCGCCGTCGACGAACCGACACCGTTCGATCCGGACGGCACCGTCCTCGTCACCGGCGGCACCGGCACGGTGGGATCTCTCGTAGCCCGGCACCTCGTGACCGAGCACGGAGCACGGCACGTGCTGCTGACCAGCCGGCGCGGACCCGACGCCGAGGGCAGCGACCGGCTGCGCAGCGAACTGAGCGGTCTGGGCGCCGAGGTGAGCATCGTTGCCTGCGATACGTCGGACGCGTCGGCGGTCGCCGCGCTGCTGGCCGGGATACCGCCCGAACACCCACTCACGGCGGTGATCCACGCGGCCGGCGTGATCGACGACGGCACCCTCGCGTCACTCACCCCCGAGCGGCTCGACGCGGTCCTACGCCCGAAGGTCGACGCGGCCTGGAACCTGCACCGGCTGACCGCGAACAGCGACGTGCGGGCGTTCGTCATGTTCTCGTCGCTCGCCGGCATCCTCGGGGCCCCCGGGCAGGCGAACTACGCGGCCGCGAACATGTTCCTCGACGCCCTCGCCCATCACCGCCACGCCCTCGAGCTGCCCGGGCTCTCGATCGCGTGGGGCATGTGGGCGACACCGAGCGCCATGACCGACAACCTCGGCGCGATCGACCTCGCCCGCGCCCGCCTCAGCGGAATGATTCCCATGCCCGCGGCCGACGGCCTGGCCCTCTTCGACAGCGCGCTGGCCGCCGGTGCACCCACGGTCGCGGCCGCACGGTTCGACCACTCCGGTTCGGCCGCACCGTACGTTCCCGCCCCGCTGCGCGGCCTGATCCGGGAATCGCGCCCGCACGCCGCGGGGTCGGACGCGGTCGTGACCGGAGCGAGCGGGTCCGGGCCGTCGGATTGGGCGCAGCGCCTCGCCGACCGGTCGATCCCCGAACAGCGGCACCTGATGCTCGATCTGGTGCGCGGCGGGGCGGCCACGGTGCTCGGCTACGACGCGTCGGACTCGGTTGACCCCGACCAGGCGTTCAAGGAACTCGGCTTCGATTCGCTGGCGGCCGTTGCGCTCCGCAATCATCTCGGCGCCGCCACGGGTCTGCGGTTGCCGCCGACCATGGTGTTCGACCACCCGAGTCCGCGTGCCGTCGCCGAGTTCCTGCGCTCCGAACTCGTCCCGGACCCGATGTCCGTCGCTCTGGCCGACGTCGATCGGCTTCGTGCGACCATCGCCGAACTCGGCGAGGACAGCGAGGCGCGGTCCGCCATCGCGCAGCGTCTCGGAAGCCTGTTGGCCGAGGTCGGCACGTCCGACGATGCGCATGCGGCCGCGGTCGACAAGATTCACGCCGCGACGAGTGAGGAGATCCTCGATCTCATCGATCGCGGACTCTGACCCGAAACAGTGCGGGTGATCGCCGCCGGGAACACCGGCCCCGCAGGCGATACGATCGTCGCCGTCACAGGCCTCGAAAGGAATCCACGCCCCATGCGCCGCACCCTTGCTCTGACCGCCCTCACCGTCTGCTCCGCGGCAATCCTCACCGCCTGCGGTGGCGACAGCGACACCGCCGCCTCCGAGACGACGTCCGCCTCGGCTTCCGTGGCGGCGAGGACGACCGCCGCCACCGCCCCTGGCAGCCGCGTGTTCTCGGTCGCCGACGACCCGCAGACGGCCGCGGACTACCTGGCCTACCTGCGCGCGAACAACCAGACCGTCACCGACGACGACCTGGCGGTCCATCAGGCCGGTGAGATCTGCACCGCCCTCGACGCGGGCAAGCCCCTCGATCAGGTGCGTGAGGAGTGGACGCCGATGCTCACCAACGACGGCGTCTACCCGTACATCATCGGTGCGATCACGCGGTACTGCCCCGATCACGAGAACGTCCTCAACTAGTAGTAGGCGCTTCGCGCCCGTGCGCAGTTAACGAGTCTCTGCACTCGTCAACCGCGCACGGGCGGCGGAGCCGCTGCCTGGGGAATACCTGGACGCAGCCGGTGTTACACACCATGAAGTAGTTGAACAATCAATTACCTGAGTACGAGGAGACACCCCATGCCTGCCGTGACGGTCGACAACATCCTTGCCCTGCCGCGTATCGACGCACCCGTTCCCGGCGCCGTCGACCGCCCGGTCCGCTCGCTCACCACCGCACCCGTCGGATACGAGGGCGAAGGCTTCCCGGTGCGCCGCGCGTTCGCGGGCATCGACCTGCCCGCCCTCGACCCGTTCATCCACATGGACCAGATGGGTGAGGTCGACTACGCACCCGGTGAACCCAAGGGCACACCGTGGCATCCGCACCGCGGCTTCGAGACCGTCACCTACATGATCGACGGCATCATGGAGCACCAGGATTCCAACGGCGGCGGCGGGACCATCGGCGGCGGCGACACCCAGTGGATGACCGCGGGTGGCGGCATCCTGCACATCGAGACCCCGCCCGAGCACCTGGTGATGAGCGGTGGCCTGTTCCACGGCGTCCAGTTGTGGGTGAACCTGCCGCGCGACAACAAGATGGCCGCACCCCGATACCAGGACATCACCGGCCAGAAGGTGGCCCTGCTGTCCTCGCCGGACGGCGGCGCGCTCGTTCGCGTGATCGCCGGTGACGTGGACGGACACCACGGTCCCGGTTCCACGTACACGCCGATCAGTCTCGTCCACGCGACGATCGCACCGGGCGCGAGCCTGACGCTGCCGTGGAACCCCGAGTTCAACGCGCTCGCCTACGTCCTCGCGGGTGAGGGGCTCGTCGGTTCGGAGCGTCGTCCGATCCAGATGGGGCAGACGGCTGTCTACGGACGCGGTGACACGCTGACGATCGCCGCGGCCGACACGCAGGATTCGCGGACCAAGGCGTTCGAGGTGTTCCTCCTCGGCGGCAAGCCGATCCGCGAGCCGGTCGCGATGGCCGGACCGTTCGTCATGAACACCAAGGCCGAGGTGCTGCAGGCGTTCGAGGACTTCCAGGCCGGCCGCCTGGGTTCCGTTCCCGCGGCGCACGAAACGCTCGACTGACCCCACGTGAGTGGCAAAGCGTGCCCGGGCACACAATGCCACTCACGTGCGGAAGACAGTGCGCGACAGACGGTCCGGCGTCCCACTCAGGGGCGCCGGATCTTCGCGTCGATGCGGTGGATACGCAGGTCGTCCTGCGGGATCCGGAACGTCTCGACCACCCGGACCGTCACGAGGGTGCGGCCGAACAGTCCGGCGTCGAGGAGGTAGTCGACGGTGACGTCGTCGCCGTCGACCGTCCACACACAGTCGCGGATCGCCCGGATCACGCGGTACTGAGGGCCGCCGGACAGGCTTCGGCGCAGGTGATTTCCGGAGAACGCCGTCTTCAGCCCCACCTCGTAGCGCACGGCGCGCGGCTCGATCGGCACCGAGTTGCCGTCGTGGCTGAGCAACGCGTCCAGGTAGGCCCGGGCGACATCGACCTGTGTGTTCATGTCAGTAGTCGAACATTTCGGCCGCGGCGAGCACCAGCGTTTCCGCGTCGTCGCAGCTAGGCGCGGACGCCGCCACGGACGCCGTCAGCCGATTGGTGCGTTTGTCCCGTTCGCTCACCGGACTCGACGGCAGGTTCGTGTCGAACACCGCACCCGGGTAGAAGTAGTAGTGGCATTCGCGTGTGTCCCGGAAGTACGTGAACGTCTTGCCGTCGAGTTCGACCGCTTCGGGGCCGCCGGTCTGCGACGGTTCGGGCGACAGGGCCAGTTGCACGGACGCCGCGTCGCCGCCGCGGAGAGTGAGGAGACACTCGTAGGGACGGCTGCCCGGGGTGAACGTCTCGACGCCCCGTCCGGACATCTTCTCGACCACCCGGCACGGATCCTGCTGCGCGAGAGGGATTTCCGAGCGCAACAGCACCGGGGTGCGCAGCCTGCCGGCGATCGATCCGAGCACGGTACGGGCCTCCGCGCAGTCGTCGCCGGCGGCGGAGTCACCCGTTCCGCCCGCCCCATCGAGGTACGAGACGTGCCCCCATCGCCCCGGAGCGGTGGCGTCGTCCGCCGGCACTCCCGCAACCGGGGGCAGCGAGAAGTAGAGGGTGCACGTGCCCGGGAGTGCTCCGACCGCGGGACGCACCTCGATTCCCGCCGTCGCCTCGCCCGCACCGGTTTCTTCAGTGGGTTCGCGCTCGCCCACCGTCACCTCGACCCAGACGGGGTTGGCGGGCGTGCCGCGGGGAGGCACCAACTCGGCGTGGCACGTCGAGAGATCGCCGACGGGACCGAACGCGGTGACTTGCCCGAGCGAGGCGACCAGATTTTCGTCGAGCAGTGAGCACGGGGCGATGTCGCGGGCCGCGGCGGCGGCGGCCAACTCGACGCGGCTGTGGTCGCTGACCGGCAGGCCGTAGATCGGCTCGCCGACCCCCGCCACGCTCGGCGCCCCCTCGACTACCCCGGCACACGACGCGAGCAGTACCGCAAAAAGTGCGGCCACCAGCGGTGATACCACCGTCGTGCTGCGGCCCACCGCTGTCTCCTCACTCGGACTTCGAACCCCGGCACGCGAACGATGGTGCCCGGAGTACAGTGCTGAGTATGCAGCGCGCACTCCTCCTTGGTTGCCGCGACGGGGTCTGATCCAGACTGGCTTCCCGTCGCGGGGTTTCTCGTGCGCCGGTCGACACAGCCGTTGGACTCAGAAAGTCCACATCGAATCTGGAGATCAATCCCATGTCCCCCGCTGACGCCTTTACCTCCGGAACGCGCACCATCACGCCGCCTTCCAAGCCTGCTCCCTCCGATCAGCCGGAGTGGAACACGCAGAAGAATTCGTCGATGCCGACGTTCCGCTACCGCTCCTTCTCCGAGGAAGTGGAGCCGGTGTCGCTGCCGGACCGCTCGTGGCCCGACAAGGTCATCGACCGCGCGCCGCAGTGGTGCGCGGTCGACCTCCGTGACGGCAACCAGGCGCTGATCGACCCGATGAGCCCCGCCCGCAAGCGCCGCATGTTCGAACTGCTGGTGCGGATGGGCTACAAGGAGATCGAGGTCGGCTTCCCGTCGGCGAGCCAGACGGACTTCGACTTCGTCCGCGAGATCATCGAAGACGGCGCGATTCCGGACGACGTCACCATCCAGGTACTCACGCAGTCCCGGCCGGAACTGATCAAGCGCACGTTCGAGGCCTGTGAGGGCGCGAACAAGGTGATCGTCCACTTCTACAACTCGACGTCCATCCTGCAGCGCCGGGTGGTGTTCAAGGCCGAGCGTGACGTGATCAAGAAGATCGCGACCGACGCGGCGACCCTGGCCCTCGAAGAGGCGAAGCAGTACCCCGACACGCAGTGGCGCTGGGAGTACTCCCCCGAGTCGTACACCGGCACGGAACTCGAGTACGCCAAGGAGGTGTGCGACGCCGTCACCGAGGTGCTGCAGCCGACGCCGGAGAACCCGGTGATCCTGAACCTGCCCGCCACCGTCGAGATGGCGACGCCCAACGTGTACGCCGACTCCATCGAGTGGATGCACCGCAACCTGGCCCGCCGCGACTCGGTGATCCTGTCGCTGCACCCCCACAACGACCGCGGCACCGGCGTGGCCGCCGCCGAGCTGGGCTACCAGGCCGGCGCCGACCGCATCGAGGGCTGCCTGTTCGGCAACGGTGAGCGCACCGGCAACGTCTGCCTGGTCACGCTCGGACTCAACATGTTCACCAGGGGCGTCGACCCGCAGATCGACTTCTCGAACATCGACGAGATCCGCCGCACCGTCGAGTACTGCAACCAGCTGCCCGTCCACGAGCGTCACCCGTACGGCGGCGACCTCGTGTACACCGCGTTCTCCGGCAGCCACCAGGACGCGATCAACAAGGGTCTCGACGCCATGAAGTTCGACGCCGACTCACAGGACGCGGACGTCGACGACATCCTGTGGGCGGTTCCCTACCTGCCGATCGACCCCAAGGACGTGGGCCGCACCTACGAGGCCGTGATCCGCGTCAACTCGCAGTCCGGCAAGGGCGGCGTCGCGTACATCATGAAGGCCGATCACGGTCTGGTGTTGCCGCGTCGCCTGCAGATCGAGTTCTCGCAGGCCGTCCAGCGGATCACCGACGGCGAGGGCGGCGAGGTGTCGCCAAAGGAGATGTGGGACGTCTTCCACGAGGAGTACCTGGCTCCGATCACGCCGCTCGAGCGGATGAAGCAGAAGGTCACGGCGTCCGAGGAGGACGGCGGCACCGACTCCATCACCGCGACCGTGAAGGTCGACGGCAAGGAGCACGAGATCTCGGGTTCGGGCAACGGCCCGCTCGCCGCGTTCGTTGACGCGCTCGCCACGATCGACTTCGACGTGCGGGTTCTCGACTACTCCGAGCACGCCATGTCGGCCGGTGACGACGCCCAGGCGGCCGCGTACGTCGAGTGCGCGGTGACCGCTCCCGACGGACGGAACACCGTGGTCTGGGGTGTCGGCATCGCGACGTCGATCACCACCGCGTCGCTGCGCGCCGTCGTGTCGGCGGTCAACCGCGCGCACTGACCGCTTCCCGACCCTCGCTGCCGCAGGCGCGCACCACGCGCACCTGCGGCAGCGTCGTTTCCGGCCACGCCGTTTCCAGCCACGGAAAGCGACTCCCTCCGGCCGTCGGGTGACTACCCTGGTAACGGAGTCCACACCGGACCCGAACCGCCTCGGACCCTTCGGGGGGCGTCGTGAATCTGGCATTTCAACAGCATCTTCCGGTCCGTCCGTTTCCGGCCCGGCGCCGCCCCAAGGGCAGCTTCTTCTACAAGATGATCACGACGACGGATCCCAAGGACCTGGGGATTCTGTACCTGATCACGTCGTTCGTCTTCTTCATGGCCGGCGGTCTGATGGCCCTGCTGATCCGCGGCGAGCTCGCCGTCCCGGGTCTGCAGTTCCTGTCGAACGAGCAGTACAACCAGCTGTTCACGATGCACGGCACGATCATGCTGCTGCTGTACGCGACGCCGATCGTGTTCGGGTTCGCCAACTACATCCTGCCGCTGCAGATCGGCGCCCCCGACGTCGCGTTTCCCCGTCTCAACGCGTTCAGTTACTGGGCGTTCCTGTTCGGCGGCACCATCGCGATCGCGGGTTTCATCACCCCCGGCGGTGCCGCGGACTTCGGCTGGACGGCGTACTCGCCGCTGACGAGCGCGCTGCATGCGCCGGGTGTCGGCGCCGATCTGTGGATCATGGGGCTTGCGTTGTCCGGTCTCGGCACCATCCTCGGCGGGGTCAACATGATCACCACCGTCATCTGCCTGCGCGCCCCGGGCATGATCATGTTCCGGATGCCGATCTTCACGTGGAACATCTTCATCACCAGCATCCTGATCCTGGTGGCGTTCCCGATCCTCACCGCAGCGCTGATGGGGCTGTTCGTCGACCGCCACCTGGGCGGCAATCTGTACGACCCGGCCACCGGCGGCGTGCTGCTGTGGCAGCACCTGTTCTGGTTCTTCGGCCATCCGGAGGTGTACATCGTCGCGCTGCCGTTCTTCGGCATCGTGTCGGAGATCTTCCCGGTCTTCAGCCGCAAGCCGCTCTTCGGGTACAGCGGGCTCGTCTACGCGACGATCGCCATCGCGGCCCTGTCGATCGCCGTGTGGGCGCACCATATGTACGCGACGGGCGCGGTGCTGTTGCCGTTCTTCTCGTTCATGACGTTCCTCATCGCGGTGCCCACGGGGGTGAAGATCTTCAACTGGATCGGCACCATGTGGAAAGGGCAGCTGACGTTCGAGACCCCCATGCTGTTCTCGCTCGGCTTCCTCATCACGTTCATCTTCGGCGGTCTCACCGGCGTCATCCTCGCGAGCCCGCCGCTGGACTTCCACGTCACCGACAGCTACTTCGTGATCGCCCACTTCCACTACGTGCTGTTCGGGACGATCGTGTTCGCCACGTACGCCGGCATCTACTTCTGGTTCCCGAAGATGACCGGACGCATGCTCGACGAGCGTCTCGGCAAATGGCATTTCTGGACCACGTTCACCGGTTTCCACGGCACGTTCCTCGTCCAGCACTGGCTCGGCGCCGAGGGGATGCCGCGCCGCTACGCCGACTACCTGCCCTCGGACGGCTTCACCGTCCTCAACTCGGTCTCCACGGTGTTCGCGTTCGTCCTGGGCGCGTCGACCGTGCCGTTCGTCTGGAACGTCTTCAAGAGCTACCGGTACGGCGAGGTGGTCACGGTGGACGATCCGTGGGGGTTCGGCAACTCCCTGGAGTGGGCGACGACGTGCCCGCCGCCGCGGCACAACTTCACCGAACTGCCGCGCATCCGCTCCGAGCGTCCTGCGTTCGAGCTGCACTATCCGCACATGGTCGACCGGATGCACCGCGAGGCACATGTCGGCGTGCGGGGCGCGGTGGCGCACGCGACCGAACCCGCAGGCGCCGACCCGAAGGTGAACCGCCAGTAACTTCCGCGTGAAAGTTCCCTTCCCCGAGAGCTTCTCGAGGAACCGGACGAAAACGACTCTGTGACAACGGGTTGCAGATACACGTCCGGAGGACGCCCAGTTCGCCGGAATTCCGGCCTCATTACTCCGCCGTAGGGTCGACACGCAAGTCATTGAACGCTTGACAAGCAGATCGGGGCCTCACAGAAGTTACGCGCGGGTACATATTTTCGACGTTATGCTCGCATTCCCCGAGCATCGGTCCCGCAATGGCGCAGGTCCGACGATCGCGTTCGGGGCGCCCCTGGAGGTAGTCAAGTGGGTTGTGCAGGGGTGCACGTGTCCGCGAAGGCGGCACCCAGTCCTCGGCGGACATGGCCTTGGCCATCGAAACACTCTGCGGATCAATGAGTTTTACGGAAACGGAGCGATAACAGATGTTCAAGCGAATAGCGATAGTCAACCGCGGCGAGGCGGCAGTCCGCCTGATTCGTGCGGTGCGCGAACTGAACGCCGAGCACAATTACGGCATCCGCACGATCGCACTGCACACCGAGGCGGAACGCCGCGCGATGTTCGTTCGGCAGGCCGACGAGGGTGTGTGCTTGCGCACAGTCAAGACCGGCACCGCCTACCTCGATCACGCCGAACTGGCCCGCGCGCTGCGCGAGAGCAAGGCCGACGCCGTGTGGGTCGGCTGGGGCTTCGTCGCCGAGGATCCCGCGTTCGTGGAGGTCTGCGAGCAGCTCGGCATCACGTTCATCGGCCCGCCCGCCGAATCGATGCGCCTGCTGGGCGACAAGGTGGAGGCCAAGCTCCTCGCCGAGAAGGTGGAGGTCCCGGTCGCACCGTGGAGCGGCGGCCCCGTCGCCACCCGCGCCGACGCCCGCCGTCACGCCCAGGCCATCGGCTACCCGCTCATCATCAAGGCCCGCTCCGGTGGCGGTGGCCGCGGTATCCGCAAGGTGTGGTCGGAGGACGAACTCGAACTCGCGCTCGAGCGCACCCAGGGTGAGGCCCAGCGGTCCTTCGGCGACCCCGTCGTGTTCATCGAACGACTGGTTACCGACGCACGCCACGTCGAGGTACAGGTGATTGCCGACAACTTCGGCAACGTCTGGGCTCCCGGTGTGCGCGACTGCTCCATCCAGCGCAAGAACCAGAAGGTCATCGAGGAGTCCAGCTCGCCGCTCCTCACCACCGAGCAGGCGAACCATCTGCGCACCGTCTCCGCCGAGCTCGTGCGCGCCGCCGGCTACCGCGGCGCCGGCACGGTCGAGTACCTGTACCAGCCCGAGCAGAAGACGTTCACGTTCCTCGAGGTCAACACCCGCCTGCAGGTCGAGCACCCCATCACCGAGGCCACCACGGGCATCGACCTGGTGAAGCTGCAGATCCTCGTCGCCAGCGGTGAGCCGCTGGTCGGCGACTGCCCGCCCGAGTTCGGTCACGCCGTCGAGGCCCGCCTCAACGCGGAGGACGCCGCCAACGGCTTCGCTCCCGCGCCCGGCGCCGTGCAGCTGCTCAAGTTCCCGCTCGGCAGCGGTCTCCGCGTCGACACCGGCATCGCCCAGGGCGACGTCATCCCGCCCGACTACGACTCGATGGTCGCCAAGGTCATCGCCTGGGGTCGCGACCGCTCCGAGGCGCTGGCGCGTCTGCGCACCGCTCTCCGCGAGACCACGGTCGTGCTGCAGGGCGGCACCACCACCAAGTCGTTCCTGCTGGACCTGTTGGACCGCGAAGAGGTCATCTCGGCGTCCGCGGACACCGGCTGGCTGGACCGCACCGACGCAGGCACCTCCAACGTCCCGTCCCGGACCGCGGACGTCGCCCTGATCGCCGCCGCCATCGACGTCTACGACGCCGAGGAGAAGCTCGAGCGTGAGGCGTTCCTGTCGTCCGCTCGCGGTGGACGCCCCCGCGCCGGCCACGCCATCGGCCGCAAGGTGGAGCTCAGCTACCAGGGCCAGGCCTACGGACTCACCGTCACGCAGGTCGGCGCCCACAGCTACCGCGTCGACGGGGACGCCCCCGAGACCGAGGTCGAGGTCGACCGCCTCAGCGAGTTCGAGAGCCGCCTGGTGATCGGCGACCGCCGCCACCACGTCGTCTCGGTCGCAGGCCGCGCCCAGTACCTCGTCGAGGTCGACGGCATCAGCCACCAGATCAGCCAGGACGAGGCCGGCGTCGTCCGCGCACCGGCTCCCGCAGTCGTGGTCGCGGTGCCCGTGTCCGTCGGCGACGAGGTCGAGGTCGGCGCCACGCTGGTCGTCCTTGAGAGCATGAAGATGGAGACCGCGGTCCGCGCCCCCGTCGCAGGCCGGGTGCGGGAAGTTCTCGCCATGGTCAACTCCCAGGTCGACGCCGGAACGGCACTGCTGCGCGTCGAGGAGAGCTCCGAGGAGTCCACCGCTCCGAAGTCGCCGCGCGTCGAGTTCGATCTCGGTGCTCCCGCTTCGCACGGGAACACCCGGGCCGACGCCCTCGAGCAGATCGACGCACTCGCCGCACTGCTCACCGGTTACGACGTCAGCGCGAAGCGGGCCGGAGTGCTCCTCGCCGAGTACGAGAAGCTGCGCGCCGAGATCGCGGGCGACCCGGATCTCGTGCAGGCGGAGCTCGCCCTGCTGAACACGTTCGCGGACATCTGCGAGATCGGACGTAACCGTCCGACCGCCGACGAGGAGGACGGTGACGAGCGCGTCCACAGCCCGCGCGAGCACTTCCACACCTACCTCCACACCCTCGACGTCGAGCTCGAAGGCCTGCCCGAGTCGTTCACGACCCGGCTGTCGCGGGCACTGCGTCACTACGACGTCACCGACCTCGAGCGCACCGCCGAGCTGGAGGAGGCGGTCTACCGCCTGTTCCTCGCGCAGCAGCGCATGGACAACCAGGTTCCCGTCATCGCCGCCCTGCTCGATCGGTGGCTGAACGAAAAGAACGCTCCCGGCCGCGCACCCAGCGGACTCGGTGAGGTCCTGGACCGGCTGATCATCGCCACCCAGGTCCGTTACCCGGTGATCGGCAACGTCGCCCGCAACGTGCGGTTCCGGTTCTTCGACGAGCCGCAGATCCGCAAGGCCCGCGAGCAGGTCTACGACGGTGTCCGCGGCAGCCTCGAGTACCTCGCCGAGCGTCCCGACGCCGTCGACTACCAGGAACGTCTCGAGGCCCTGGTCGCCACCCCGCAGTCGCTGACCGAGCTCCTCGGGCAGCGGATCGCACGCAAGAGCACGACCGTCGGGCCGCTGCTCGAGGTCGTCACCCGTCGCTACTACGACATCCGCACGCTCGAGGACGTCACGTCCTTCGACCGCAACGGACGGCGTTTCGTCACCGGCAACTTCGATCTGCTCGGCGAGCGCCTCAACCTGGTGTCGGCCGTCGCCGAGTACGCCGAACTGCCCGGTGCGCTCGACGAGATCGGTGCCGTCGCCTCGGAGAACCCCGAGAACCTCGTCCTCGACCTCTACCTGTCGTGGACCGCACCGCCCGCCGACCCGAACACCATGTCCGAGGATCTGCGGAAGGCGCTGGCGGCGCTGCCGCTGGCCGCGACCTGCCGCCGGGTCACGGTGTCCGTCTTCGGCGGAACCGACGTGGACGTCCGCAAGTTCACGTACCGCCCGGACGCAGGTGTCCTCGCGGAAGAGAAGCTGATCCGGGACATGCACCCGCTCACCGGCCAGCGACTCGACCTGTGGCGCCTGAAGAACTTCGACGGCACCCGCCTCCCCGCGGTCGCCGACACGTTCCTGTTCAACCTGGTCTCGCGCGACAACCCGACCGACGAACGCCTCATCGCGCTCGCCGAGATCCGCGACATCACGCCGGTCCGCAACGAGGACGGCCAGGTCATCGGCGTTCCCGCCGCGGAACGCGTCCTGCAGTCGTGCCTCGACGGCATCCGCCGGGCGCAGGCCACGCGCGGCAGCAAGCGCAAGCTCGACGCCAACCGCGTCGTGCTGTACGTGTGGCCGAAGATCGACGTTCCGGTCGAGGACCTCGAGGCGTTCGCCCGGGTCGCGGCACCGCTCACCGCGGGCGCCGGACTCGAGGAGATCACCGTGATCGCCCGGCTCCAGGGCGAGCCCGGCACGGAGTCGCGGGAGAAGGCTCTGCGCTTCTCCTACCGCACCGGTGCAGGCGTGGTCGTCAAGGTCACCGAACCGCCGACCGAGCCGCTGCAGCCGCTCGACGCGTACACGCAGAAGGTCCGCAGCTCACGTGCCCGCGGCACCGTCTACCCGTACGAGCTGATCCCACTGCTCACCGGCCGAGACGGCAGCTTCGTCGAGCACGACCTGGACGAGTCGGGCCAGTTGGTTCCCGTCGAGCGTCCGTACGGTCAGAACAAGGCCGGCCTCGTGGTCGGTCTGGTCACCGCCCGCACCGACCGGCATCCCGAGGGAATGACCCGTGTCGCGCTCTTCGGTGACCCGACGAAGGCCCTCGGCACCGTCGCGGAAGCCGAGTGCGCCCGCCTCGTCGCCGGTGTGGATCTGGCCGAAAAGCTGGGTGTCCCGGTCGAGTGGTTCGCGCTGTCGTCCGGCGCGACGATCTCCATGGATAGCGGCACCGAGAACATGGACTGGGTGTCCCGCGGCCTGCGTCGCCTCATCACGTTCACGCAGAACGGTGGCGAGGTCAACGTGATCGTGGCCGGCATCAACGTCGGTGCGCAGCCGTACTGGAACGCCGAAGCCACGATGCTGATGCACACCAAGGGCATCCTTGTCATGACGCCGGACAGCGCCATGGTGCTCACCGGTAAGAACTCGCTCGACTACTCGGGTGGCGTCTCGGCCGAGGACAACTTCGGCATCGGTGGTTACGACCGCGTGATGGGGCCGAACGGTGAGGCGCAGTACTGGGCGCCGAATCTGCCCGCCGCGTGCGAGATCCTGTTCGCGCACTACGACCACGCGTACGTCGTTGCCGGAGAACGCTTCCCGCGCCGGGCGCAGACCAGCGACCCGATCGGGCGCGACGTGCGGTCCTTCCCGCACATCCACCCGTCCAGCGACTTCACCACGGTCGGCGACATCTTCTCCGCGGAGACGAACCCGGAACGCAAGAAGCCGTTCGACATTCGCACGGTGATGCGTTCGCTCGTCGACCAGGACCACGCGGTGCTGGAGCGGTGGGCCGACATGGCGGACGCCGACACGTCCGTCGTGTTCGACGCGCACCTCGGCGGTTACCCGGTGAGCGTCATCGGCATCGAGTCGCGGGCCATCGCCCGTAAGGGATGGTCGCCGGCCAACGGTCCCGACCAGTGGACCGCGGGAACACTGTTCCCGCAGTCGTCGAAGAAGACGGCCCGGGCGATCAACGCCGCCAGCGGCAGCCGTCCGCTCGTGGTGCTGGCCAACCTGTCCGGCTTCGACGGTTCCCCGGACTCGCTGCGGCACATCCAGCTCGAGTACGGCGCCGAGATCGGCCGCGCCATCGTCAACTTCGACGGCCCGATCGTGTTCTGCGTCGTCTCCCGCTACCACGGTGGCGCGTTCGTGGTGTTCTCCGGAGCACTGAACGACAACATGGAGGTGCTGGCGGTCGAGGGTTCGTTCGCGTCGGTCCTCGGTGGTGCCCCCGCCGCGGCCGTGGTGTTCACCCGCGAGGTCAACTCGCGCGTGGCCGCCGACCCGTCGATCCGGGAGCTCGAGGCCAACCTGGCGGGCGCCCAGAACGACGCCCAGCAGGCTCACCTGCGGGTGGAGCTGGCGGCCCAGCAGGCTGCGGTGCGCAACGAGAAGCTCGGTGAGGTCGCGGCCGAGTTCGAGGCCGTGCACAACATCCAGCGGGCACAGCGAGTCGGCTCCGTCGACGCCGTCATCCCGGCCGTCGAGCTGCGTCCGTACATCATCGGCGCGGTCGAGCGCGGCATGCGCCGGGCTGTCGAAGCAGGCAAGTAGTCCCACCCGAACGGCCGCGGCACCTACCGGTGTCGCGGCCGTTCGGCGTTTCCGCCACCGCGGGTGGGGAGTCTGCACCGGCCGCATTTCACCTGTTTCGGATGACGCGGGTGCCCCGGCCCGGTGCGATAGTCAGCGCAGAGTGAATTCGACTGTGAATGGAGCGCTGCAATGGACTCTTTCTGGGACTTTCTCTGGGTGATCATCGTCACCTTCGGCTTCGTGGCCTACCTGATCCTGTTGTTCTCCATCATCACCGACCTGTTCCGCGACCATAAGACGTCGGGCTGGGCGAAGGCCATCTGGATCATCTTCCTGTTCTTCGTCCCCCTGTTGACCGCGCTGGTGTACCTCATCGTCAAGAGCGACGGCATGGCCCAGCGGTCGATGGCGGCCGCGCAGGAGGTGAAGCAGGCCCAGGACAGCTACATCCGTTCCGTGGCAGGCAAGTCCTCGGCCGAGCAGATCGCGGACGCGAAGGCCCTACTCGATGCAGGCACCATCACTCAGCAGGAGTACGAGACGCTGAAGGCGAAGGCGCTGAGCAGCTGAGTTCCCGATCCACAGGAAGGCCCGCCCACCCGGCGGGCCTTCGTCCGTTTCCGGCCCGTTCAGTCCGCGATCCGCGCCGCGACGTCCCGGAACGCCTGCAGCACCGTCGCCACCGCGGGAACGTCGTCGGCGGCCGGCCGCCTGGCCAGCTCGTAGATGCGGGCCGCCCGCACCCCCGCGAGCGGCAACTGGACCACCGAGCGGTTCGTCACCGCATGGCGTGCCAGCAGGGCAACGCCGTGACCACCGGCGACGAGTTCCTCGATGACACGGAAGTGGTTGATGCGCATCACCACATGCGGCTGCACACCGGTCGCGGCGGCCACCGACATCAGCACGTCGTCGACGGGGAACCCGCCGCGCACACTGATCCACCGCTCGTCCGCCAACTGGTCCGGGCGGACCGCATCCTGGCCGGCGAGCGGATGGCCCGGCGGCAGGATGAGGTCGATGGGTTCGCGCATCAGCGGTTCCGCCGTCACCCGCGGCGAGGACGTGTCCGGGGCCCGCTCGTCGCGATGGGTGAGGACCACGTCGTAATCGGCGAGCAGGGTGGGCACCGCGGCGGCGGGCAGGTCCTCGTCGCGCGCCTGCAGATCCACCCCACTGCCCGCGAGCGCGTCCAGCAGTCCGGGCAGCAGCAGCGCGGCACCGGACGGGAACAGCGCCACCCGCACCCGCCCGCGCGGCGAACCACGGTAGGCGCTCATCTCCGCTGTCGCACGGTCCAGGGCGGCCACGACGTCGTCGGCGCGGACGACGAGTGCCTGACCGGCATCCGTGAGCCGCAGCCGGCGTCCGGCGGGTTCGAGCAGGGTCACCCCGGCCTCCCGCGAGAGGATCTTGAGCTGCTGCGACACCGCCGACGGCGTCATCGACAACGCCTGCGCGGTCGCCGCCACCGTCCCACGGTCCGCCAGTTCGCGCAGCACGCGCAACCGGGTCGCATCCATGTAGCAAAACTACATCGATGATGCACTTTAATGCGCTTGTCCTGATCATTTCCGGACCTCACGATGGAATGCATGACCTCCCGCGACCGGCTCCTCGGACTCACCGTCGTCGTCCTGTGGGGGCTCAACTTCCTCGCCATTCGCGCGGGCCTCGATCACTTCCCGCCGTTCTTCTTCGCCGCGCTGCGATTCTTCGTCATCGCGATCCCGGTGATCCTGTTCGTTCCCCGGCCCCAGGTCCCGCTGAAGTGGCTGCTGGTGTACGGCCTCGGGTTCGGCGTCGGCCAGTTCGCCTTCCTGTTCTGGGCCATGCACGTCGGCATGCCCACCGGGCTGGCGTCGCTGGTCCTGCAGTCGTCCGCACCGTTCACCGTGGTCCTCGGCGCGGTCCTGCTGCGGGAGCGCCTGCGGCCGGCACAGGTGTGCGGACTGCTGGTGGCGATGGCCGGAATGGCCCTCATCGGCTGGGACCGCGCCCAGCACGCCGCGCTGCTGCCGGTGGCCCTGACGCTGCTCGCGGGACTGTCGTGGGCGGTGGGCAACATCGGCAACCGCAAGGCCGCGTCGGACCAGCCGATGCGCCTGATGCTGTGGATGTGCGTCATTCCGCCGCTGCCGATGCTGGCGCTGTCGTTCGGCGTGGAGGGCCCGTCCGCGGGCTGGAACTCCCTGACGTCGTCGCTGGAGGGCACCGGCCCGCTCGCGCTCGCGGGCCTCGCCTACATCGTGATTCTCGGCACGGTCGCGGGCTCGGGTCTGTGGACAGCGCTGCTCAGCCGCTACCCCGCCGGGATGGTCGCACCGTTCTCCCTGCTGGTTCCGATCGTCGGGATCGGGGCGTCCTGGCTGGTGCTGCACGAGGAGCCGAGCATGCTGTCGCTGATGGGCGGGGTCGTCGTCATCGCCGGTGCCGCCGCCACCCAGGTGAGTGGCAGAGTGCGTCCGAGCACACTTTCGCACTCACCTGCTCCCGCGCGAGTCGGCGTCTGACCGGACCCTGTGCAAAACTCGCGGAGTGAGTACTGGAACTGGGATCACGACGCGGGGCAAGCTCGCCCTGCGCGCAGCGGCAGCGGCCTCGTGGGCGTCACAGAAGGCGGGCCGGGGCAAGGGCTCGATGATCGGCGGACTGATCGCCCTGAAGATCGACCCGACACTGATGGAGCAGCTCGGCGCAGGCCGGCGCACCGCGGTGATCACCGGCACCAACGGCAAGTCCACCACCACCCGGATGACCGCGGCGGCGCTCTCCACCCTCGGTGAGGTCGCGACGCAGGCGGACGGCGCCAACATGGACGCCGGCATCGTCGCGGCGCTCAGCACCCGCGTCCACGCGCCCCTCGCCGCCCTCGAGGTCGACGAACTCCACGTCCCGCACGTCTCCGACGCCGTCAACCCCGAAGCCCTGGTGCTGCTCAACCTCAGCCGCGACCAGCTCGACCGGGTCGGCGAGATCAACATGATCGAACGCAAACTCCGCGCCTGCGTCGCCGCACACCCGGAGGCCGTCGTGATCGCCAACTGCGACGACGTCCTCGTCACCTCGGTGGCCTACGACGCGAAGAACGTCGTCTGGGTCGCCGCAGGCGGCGGATGGGCCAGCGACGCCGCCAGCTGTCCGCGCACCGGCGAACCCATCGTCTGGGAGGGCTCGCACTGGCGCAGCACCGGTTCCGACTTCGCACGCCCGACCCCCGACTGGTGGCTGGACGACGAAAACCTTTACGGGCCCGACGGTCTGAAGATCCCGATGACCCTCGCCCTGCCCGGGCGGGCCAACCGCGGCAACGCCGCGCAGGCCGTCGCCGCGGCGGTCGCGATGGGCGCGAAGGCGGAGGACGCCGTCGCCGCGGCAGCCACCGTCCAGGAGGTCGCGGGCCGCTACAGCACCGTCGAGGTCGGGTCGCACTCCGTGCACATGCTGCTCGCCAAGAACCCCGCCGGCTGGCAGGAGGCGCTGTCGATGATCGACCCCACCGTCGACGGACTCGTGATCGCCGTCAACGGGCAGGTTCCCGACGG
Organism: Rhodococcus sp. JVH1; assembly: GCF_000280725.2. Lineage (NCBI taxonomy): Bacteria > Bacillati > Actinomycetota > Actinomycetes > Mycobacteriales > Nocardiaceae > Rhodococcus > Rhodococcus sp. JVH1. Next base: position 3,379,252 of record NZ_CP166289.1, read on the forward strand.
CGAGGACCTGTCCTGGCTGTGGGACGTGCGGTTCGAGCACTTCGAGGGCGTCAAGGTGGTGGCCGCCGGCGAACGCGGCACCGACCTCGCCGTCCGCCTCACGTACGCCGGCGTCGAGCACACGCTCGACCCGAACCCGTTGCGGGCCATCGCGTCCTGCCCACCCGGGCGCGTCGAGGTGCTCGCCAACTACACCGCTTTCCGCGACCTGAACACCGCCATCGCGAAGGAGGCGCGCAATGCCTGACTCGACCGTACGCATCGGCCTGGTGCTGCCCGACGTGATGGGCACCTACGGCGACGGCGGCAACGCCCTGATCCTCCGGCAGCGACTGCGCATGCGCGGATACGACGCGGAGATCGTCGAGATCACGCTGAACGACCCGGTCCCGGAGTCCCTCGACGTGTACACGCTCGGCGGGGCCGAGGACTCGGCGCAGCGCCTCGCCACCCGGCACCTCGCCAAGTACCCCGGACTGCAGAAGGCCGCCGAACGCGGCGCCCCCGTCCTGGCGATCTGCGCCGCGATCCAGGTGCTCGGCAACTGGTACGAGACGTCGAGCGGCGAACGCGTGGAGGGTGTCTCGATGCTCGACGTCACCACGTCCCCGCAGGCGACCCGTTCCATCGGTGAAGTGATCACGACACCACGGATGGACGGGTTGACGCAGCCGCTCACGGGGTTCGAAAACCACCGCGGCGGTACCACACTCGGCGCCGACGCCCGCGGTCTCGCCCGGGTCACGCACGGCGTCGGCAACGGCGTCGGGGACGGACTCGAAGGCGTCGTCCAGGGTTCCGTGATCGGCACGTACATGCACGGACCCGCGCTCGCCCGCAACCCCGAACTCGCCGACCTGCTCCTGAAGCGGGCGCTGGGCGTCGACGAACTCGCGCCGCTCGATCTGCCGGAGGTCGCGCAGTTGCGCCGGGAGCGCCTGCGCGTCTAGGCACGTGAGCGGCAAAGCGTCGTCACCCGTAGACCAGCCGTGGACGGTCGGCCAGCTCCGCCGAGTTGTCGCGGCGACGGTCACGGAAGCGGGACTGTTGCGCGCTGTGATACTGCTGCCCGTCGAGCCGGACGATCAGCGGCACACCCGTGGGGCTGTAATCGACGTCCTCGTACAGAATCCGGCCGTCCACGACGTGCGGCATCTGACGTTTCCCGCCCGGCAGCCCGCACTGACGCCGTGCGCCCGGAGCTGTGCCGCGGTGACGACGCCGTCCTGGGCGTCGAGAAGGGCCTGCCATGAGTCGTGTTCCATGCCCGGAACGGTGTCGGCCCGCCCCGACAGGAACCGCCCCTTCCCACCATTTTTCCACAGCCTGTGGATAACCCCTGTGAGTGCCGATGCGCATCCGGGTACACATCGGCACTCACGCGCCGAGCGCAACCAGAGGGTTGCAGAAAGACAAAAAGAGTGCAACCATGAAGTTGCACATCAACCGTCGTCGAAAAGGTGAACCACCATGGACGCATCGAGCAGCATCACCCGGACCGTCGTCGTGAACGCCCCGAGATCGGCGGTGTGGGCGGCGATCACGGATCCCGACAAGATCAGCCAGTGGTTCGGGCAGCGCACGTCGCTCGACCTCAGCGTCGGCGGCAAGGCCGCCTTCACCTGGGACGAGCACGGCACCGCCCGCGCCGTCGTCACGGAGGTCGACGAGCCGAACACCTTCGGCTTCCGCTGGGCCGCCGACATCGACGCCGACCCGGTGATCGGCAACTCCACCCTGGTGCGGTTCACGCTGTCCGAGCACGCGTCCGGCACCGAACTGACCGTCGTCGAGACCGGATTCGACACCCTCGACCGTGACGTGGCCGACCAGAAGCGGGCCCGCGAGGGCAACGTCCAGGGCTGGCACGCCGAACTCGACGAACTGGTCGCGTACCTGCACGGCGTGAAGGCATGACGGTGGGCACGTACGCCGAACTGGCCTCGGTGTTCGCGGCGCTGTCCGACGAGACCCGCTGGGAGATCCTCACCGAACTCGGGCGGGCCGACCAGTCGGCGTCGTCGCTCGCCACCCGGCTTCCGGTGTCGCGGCAGGCCATCGCGAAGCATCTGAATGCGCTGCAGGCCTGCGGACTGGTGGAGTCGGTGAAGGTGGGCCGCGAGATCCGCTACCGCGCGCTGGGCGCGGAACTCAACAAGACGGCGCGGACGCTGGAACGGATCGGCGCCGAGTGGGACCGCCGGCTGGCCGCCATCAAGCAGATCGCGGAATCGATGGAGGAGTAAAGACCCCAGACAGGGGTTCGGCCGGGAATGCTTCTGCATTCTCGGCCGGATCTCTGCTTCTCGAGTTTTCTCTGCTCACAGGTACATTTCCTCGATCCGCATCACTGACGATACACGCGAGTGATCTACGTCACAAGAGGCTCGATCGGACTTTTCTTCATCCGATCGTGCCCCGGCAGGGCCAGGGAAACTGCGAACACCAGCACCGCCAGCACCGCGCATACCCCGTAGGCGATCGAGAATCCGGCGGCCGAGGCGACACCGCCCACCATGCTCGCCGCCAGGACCGTCGCCACCACCGCGCTGCACATGGTGGTCCCCATCGTCCGCAGCAGCACGTTGACGCCGTTGGCCGCGGCCATCTGCGTGGACGGCACGGCCCGCACGATCAGCATCGGCAGCGTGCTGTACACCAGCGCGGTTCCGACGGCCGCGACCCCGAGCGCGGCGATCACCATCCACAACTCCTTGTGTGGCACCGTGTGCAGCGCGTAGCCGAGGACGAGACAGATCGCGCCCGACAGGATCGTCACCTTCGACCCGTAGCGTTCGGACACCCGGGCCCCGACCTGCGCGAAGACGATCATCGACAGACTCGTCGGCAGCTGACACACCGCGGCCTGGAGAATCGTCATGCCGTAGCCGGAGTCCCCGCGGGGCGCCTGAAGCAGCTGGGTGGTGATGAGGGCGTTTCCGTAGAACGCGAACCCGACGAGCAGCGCCGTGACATGCGGCAGCAGCACCGACCGTCGCGCCGACACCCGCAGGTCCACGAGCGGGTTCCGGTTGCGCAGCTGCTGATGCCCCCACAGCGCGAACAGGAACACCGCGGACGCGAACATGCCCAGCACCGCGGGACTGCCCCAGCCCCACGAGCTGCCCTGGGTGATCGGGACGAGCAGGCAGACGAGGGCCGCGGTGAGACCGACGGCGCCGACGCCGTCGAACCGCCCACCCGACCGCACCTCGGACTCGCGGATGAACAGCACCGCGGCCGTGGTGACGGCGAGTCCGATTCCCGCGATGACCCAGAAGAGGACGTGCCAGTTGGAGTACTCGGCGACAGAGGCCGCGAACGGCAATCCGAGCGCGGTGCCGATCCCGAGGGTCGAGCTCATCATGGCGATGGCGCCGTTGACCTTCTCCCGCGGCAATTCGTCGCGGAGGATCGAGATTCCGACCGGGATGACGGCGGCACCTGCCCCCTGCAGTCCCCGCGCGAAGATCAGGAACGCGATGTCGGACGTCACGGCGCAGATCAACGCTCCGAGCGTCATGAAGACGAAGGCGACGAGAAGCATCCGCTTCTTGCCGAACATGTCGGCGAGCCTGCCGAAGATGGGGGTGACGACCGCGCCGACCAGGAGGGTGGTGGTGATCAGCCAGGACACGGACGTCTGACTCGCGCCGGTGAACGTCGGCATGCTGGGCAGGAGGGGCACCATGACCGTCTGCAGGACGGCCTGGAACACGCCCGCGAATGCGAGAATCGGGAAGAGGTAACGCGATCGGCCGGCAGAGTCCGGCGGTGCGACCGGCTGATCCGCAAGCGCCGACAGTGGGCGCGGCAACGAGATCGTCAAGCGTCACCCCTTGCACAGCTGGTAAATAATTGTTCACCAGATTAGGTGAACAACCATTTACCCCGCAAGCCGGACAATCCGCCCTCAGCCGTCGAGCAACTCCTGCACCAGCGGGGCGTAGTGCGCCACCACCTCTTCCGGGGTGCCCGTCGCGTGCTCCTGCATCATCTTGCGACGCATGACGGCGAGACCCGTCAGCATCGACATCACCAGTTCGGCGCGCAGCCGGGCATTCGGCCCGGGCAGTCGTTCGGCCAGCGCGTCGATCATCTGCGCCGAATAGTTGGCGCGGAGCTTGCGGCTGCTCTCCTCGCTCGGCCCGCTCATGAACAGAATGTTCAACGACAGCGGCTTGTACGGTTCGAGCGGCCGCGCGAACATCGACACCATCCGCTCACCGAGACCGTCCAGCGGACCGCTGAACACGATCTCCGCGGCCGCGCGGAAATCGACGAGCGCGTCGAACAGCTGCTCCTTCGACCCGAAGTACTTGATGATCAGCGGTGCGCTGACCCCGGCGTCCTCGGCGATGTCCTTGAGCGTGATCTCCCGGTACGGACGCGTCGCGAACGCCCGCCCCGCCGCGTCGACGATCAGCGACCGCGACTGCTCGGCCGTCCGCTTCACCGGCGCGGCAGTGCCCGGATCCGACGTCACAGCGTGCGTCTCCCCGACAACGCCCTGCCCAGCGTGAGCTCGTCGGCGAACTCGAGGTCGCCGCCCATCGGCAGACCCGACGCGAGCCGGCTGACCGTCAGCCCGGGGAAGTCCCGCAGCATCCGCACCAGATACGTCGCGGTGGCCTCCCCCTCGGTGTTGGGGTCGGTCGCGATGATCACCTCGGAGACGTCGACGCCGTCCTCCTGATTGCCGATGCGCGCGAGCAACTCCCGGATACGGAGCTGATCGGGGCCCACCCCGGACAGCGGATCCAGCGCGCCGCCCAGAACGTGATAGCGACCCTTGAACTCGCGCGTGCGCTCGACGGCCTGGACGTCCTTCGGCTCCTCGACCACACAGATCACCGTGCGGTCACGGCGCGGATCGGCGCAGATGCGGCAGTGCTCCTTGTCGGAGACCGTGCCGCACACCACGCAGAACTGGACGCCGTCGCGCACCCGCTGCAGCGCATTCTTGAGCCGGTCGATCTCCGGCGGCTCGACGCTGAGCAGGTGGAACGCGATGCGCTGTGCGCTCTTCGGCCCGACGCCGGGCAGCTTGCCGAGCTCGTCGATCAGATCCTGAACCGGACCTTCGTACACGCCGCGCCTCTAGAAACCGGGGAGACCGGGCAGGCCTCCCCCACCGAATCCACCCGCGAGCGGACCGAGCTTCTGCGCCGCGATCTCCTGCGCCTTGTTCGACGCGTCCTCGATCGCACCGATCACGAGGTCCTGCAGAGTCTCCACGTCGTCGGGATCGACGACCTTCGGATCGATCTTCAGACCGACCACTTCACCTGTCCCCTTGACCGTCGCGGTCACGAGTCCGCCACCGGCCTGCCCGGTGACCTCGGCCTCGGCCATCTCCTGCTGGGCGGCCATCAGCTGCTGCTGCATCTGCTGTGCCTGCGCGAGGAGCGCCGACATGTCGGGTTGTCCACCTGGTTGCACTGACGTGGTCCTTTCTGCTGTTTCCCCTGCCAGAGTAGACCGTGACCGTCAGTGCGGTCCGGCACCGACGCCGTCGTGGGACTCACGCCGACGGCGCCGGAGCGAACCTGCGTCGCGTCAGGCGAGTTCGCGCTCGAGGTTCGCCAGCACCTGCCCCTGAATCTTCTTCAGACCCAGCGGCGCGAACGTCTTCTCGAAGAAGCCCCCGATCCCGCCCGCGCCCTTCCACTCGGTGGTCGTGGTGACCGTGGAACCGCTGCCGCTCGGGGCGACGACCCAGGTGGTGACGAGCGACGAGTTCGCGTCCGTCTCCGTGATCGTGTTGCCCGCCACGGTGACCGTGGCCTTGATGTCGCGGGACCGCTTCTCGGTGGCCTTCAACGTCCACTGCGCGACGGTGCCGCCGCCCTGCCCACCCTCGAGGACGCGGTAGTCCAGGTACTGCTCCGAGAGGATGCGCGGACGCACCGTCTCGTAGTCCGTCAAAGCCGCGAGCGCCTTCTCCGGTGTGGCTGCGACGGTGATCGAACTGCTCGCGCTGACCTGGCCCACTGTTCTGACTCCTCTTGTACGATTTGTACGAAACTGCTTCCTCCTCTCATCCTGCCTTCCGTCGGCGAGTCCGGGCGATGACGTGACAATCTATTGTGAGGTAGCTCACTTCGACGTGGTCACGACCCGCACGTTGATGAGACATTTGTGTGAATCTTCGCTCGACCGCACCGATATGCGTGGCCTGAACCCGCGGAGAGGGATAGCGTCAAGGTGTGGCTGCCTCTTCGGTTGAACTACTGAAAAGCATGCGGGAGGGTGGACGCCCCTTCCGTGCGCATCGCACTCTGCCCGTCACCGGGATCGACGCTCACCGCGCCGGCGTCGAACGGCTTCTCGCGTCCTACCGCGCGATTCCCACGGACGCCACCGTGCGACTCGCGAAGAAGACGTCCAACCTGTTCCGGGCACGGGCCCACACCAGCGCGCCCGGCCTCGACGTCTCCGGTCTCGGCGGAGTCATCTCGGTGGACGAGCAGGCCCGCACCGCGGATGTCGCCGGAATGTGCACATACGAAGACCTGGTGGACGCCACCCTGCCGTACGGGCTGGCGCCGCTGGTGGTTCCGCAACTCAAGACCATCACACTCGGCGGCGCGGTCACCGGCCTCGGCATCGAGTCGACGTCGTTCCGCAGCGGGCTCCCCCACGAATCGGTCCTCGAGATCGACGTCCTGACCGGCAACGGCGACATCGTCACCGCGACACCGGAAGGCGAGAACTCCGACCTGTTCTGGGGATTCCCCAACTCCTACGGAACCCTCGGCTACTCCACACGGCTGCGCATCCAACTCGAGCCCATCAAACGGTATGTGGCACTGCGGCATCTGCGTTTCGATTCCCTGGACGAACTGCAGTCGGCGATGGATCGCATCGTCACCGAGCGCATCCACGACGGCATCCCCGTCGACTACCTGGACGGCGTCGTGTTCACCGCATCCGAGAGTTACCTGACGCTGGGCCATCAGACCGACGAGGGCGGCCCCGTCAGTGACTACACCGGGCAGAACATCTTCTACCGGTCCATTCAGCACAGTTCCGTGAACCACCCCAAAACGGACAAACTCACCATCCGAGACTACCTGTGGCGCTGGGACACCGACTGGTTCTGGTGCTCGCGCGCCTTCGGCGCCCAGAACCCCACCATCCGCCGGCTGTGGCCGAAGAGCCTCCTCCGCAGCAGCTTCTACTGGAAGCTCATCGCCCTCGACCACAAGTACGACATCGGCGACCGACTCGAGAAGCGCAAGGGCAACCCGCCGCGCGAACGCGTCGTGCAGGACGTCGAAGTGCCCATCGACCGCACCGCGGACTTCGTCCGATGGTTCCTCGACGAGATCCCGATCGAACCGCTGTGGCTGTGCCCGTTGCGGTTGCGGGAACCCGCCCCCGCCGGCGCGTCCTCGCAACGCCCCTGGCCCCTGTACCCCCTCGAACCGAAACGCACATACGTGAACATCGGATTCTGGTCGTCGGTGCCCATCGTTCCGGGCCGACCCGAGGGGGCGGCGAATCGGCTGATCGAAGACAAGGTCAGCGACTTCGACGGACACAAGTCCCTCTACTCCGATTCGTACTATTCACGGGAAGACTTCGAACGCCTCTACTACGGCGGCGATCGATACACGGAACTGAAAAAACGCTACGACCCGAAATCACGATTACTGGACCTTTTCTCCAAGGCGGTGCAACGTCGATGACAACTCTGAAAGCTTCACGCTCCCAAGATCACAAGCTGACCATCGCAGAGATACTCGAAACTCTGTCCGACGGTATGCTCCCCCTACGGTTCTCCGCCTACGACGGCAGCGCCGCCGGCCCGGAGGACGCCCCGTACGGTCTCCACCTCAAGACGACCCGGGGCACCACCTACCTGGCGACCGCCCCCGGCGACCTCGGCATGGCCCGGGCCTACGTGTCCGGCGACCTCGAGGCCCGCGGCGTCCACCCCGGTGACCCCTACGAGATCCTCCGTGTCATGGGCGACGAGCTGCACTTCCGTCGCCCGTCCGCGCTCACGCTCGCCGCGATCACGCGCTCGCTCGGCTGGGATCTGCTGCGCCCCATCGCCCCTCCCCCGCAGGAGCATCTCCCGCGGTGGCGTCGAGTCGCGGAAGGGTTGCGGCACTCCAAGTCCCGCGACGCCGAGGTCATTCACCACCACTACGACGTCTCGAACACCTTCTACGAGTACGTCCTCGGCCCGTCCATGACCTACACGTGTGCGTGCTACGAGAACACCGAGCAGACCCTCGAAGAAGCACAGGAGAACAAGTACCGCCTCGTCTTCGAGAAGCTCGGTCTCCAGCCCGGCGACCGACTGCTCGACATCGGTTGCGGCTGGGGATCGATGGTCCGGTACGCCGCCCGCCGCGGCGTCAAGGTCATCGGCGCCACCCTGTCCCGCGAACAAGCCGAATGGGCGCAGAAGGCCATCGCCGAAGAAGGACTGTCCGACCTCGCCGAGGTCCGGTTCTCCGACTACCGCGACGTCCCCGAGACCGGATTCGACGCCATCTCGTCGATCGGCCTGACCGAGCACATCGGTGTCGGTAACTACCCCGCCTACTTCGGACTGCTGCAGAGCAAACTCCGCGAGGGCGGCCGGCTGCTGAACCACTGCATCACCCGACCCGACAACCAGAGTCAGGCGCGCGCAGGCGGATTCATCGACCGGTACGTCTTCCCCGACGGCGAACTCACCGGCTCCGGACGCATCATCACCGAGATCCAGAACGTTGGACTCGAGGTGCGTCACGAGGAGAACCTGCGCGAACACTACGCACTCACCCTCGCCGGATGGTGCCAGAACCTCGTCGACAACTGGGACGCCTGCGTCGCCGAAGTCGGCGAAGGCACCGCACGCGTCTGGGGCCTCTACATGGCCGGGTCGCGGCTGGGCTTCGAACGCAACGTCGTTCAGCTGCACCAGGTCCTCGCCGTCAAGCTCGGCCCCAAGGGCGAGGCGCACGTCCCGCTGCGTCCGTGGTGGAAGTAATACGCGGCTCCGCCGCCCGTGAGTGGTTAAGGAGTCTCTGCACTCCTTAACCACTCACAGGCCCGGCAGGGGTTGTCGCCGGGTCTCACCCACCCCTCCCGCACCAGGACGGTCTCCACTTCGCGGGCCACCACACACGGGTTCTTCGTCACCTCGTCGAATCCGTAGACCAGTCGAGGCCGCCCCTGCAGTTCCGCGGCATTGTCGCGTCGTCGGTCCCGGAACGCGACCTCCGCCATGGCGTGCGCGCGGCGTCCGTCGAGTCGCACGATGAGCGGCACACCGTGGTCGGAGTAGTCGCAGTCCTCGAAGAGGGTGCGCCCGTCCACGACCACGGGTGACTGCCGCCGCGCCCGCGGAAGCCCGTGCGCGTCCTCGACGTCGGTGGCGTAGCGGTACTCGAGCACCGATTGGACGCCGTCGGCGAGCAGTCGTACCGCATCCACGAGCGCCTTGCCGTACCGACGTGGTCGTCGCTCCTCCATGCGTCGCCGGATGTCGCGCAGCGGGATCCGGGCATTGGTCACGAGGACGAGCCGGGTGTACGCGTCCCGGACCGTGGGCTCGGCGACAGCTACATCCAGAGCCGTATCCGCCCTTGCCGTCCGGGGTTGGTCCGTGTCGACGGCAATGTAATCGTGGGCCCTCGACCGGTGCACGACAACTCCCGGATGCACGACAGTTCCTTCCCGGTGGCACAGACTGACCGAAGCGAGGCCCGCACCGACAACGGTCGGAGGCTGGGTGATGGCCGATCGTCCATAAGGAACGGTGATGTGCACGGGGCGTGCGGGATCGACGCGAATCATCTGCCATTCCTCGGCGGCCGTGTGGTGGCTGAGGACTGCGCCCTTGCCCCCGAAAAGCAGCGCGGCTTCCAGCGACATCTCGCGTGTGATCGGTCCGTTGCTCACCGAATAGACACCGTGGAGCACTGCTTGCCACCGACCGGATTCGACGCGGTGCCGGACCCTGCTGCGGGGAAACCCGAGGGCGTGGAGTTGCGTGTGGCTGATCAGGCCGAACTGCGCGTCGGCGACGTCTTTCAGGGCGGCGAATTGCGTAGAGGTCATACCGGGCACGGTCACCGAGACCCCCGACGGCTCTCGGTGTCGCACCTGGGGAAATGAATTGCCCTGTGGATAACCCACAGGTTGGGGATAACTCAGCCCGTGCGTGGTTAACGAGTCCAGAGACTCCTTAACCACGCACGGGCGGCGGAGCCGCCTACTTCAGCGAGGCCGGCGGGGTGAAGCGCTCACCGTACTTGGCGGCGAGTTCTTCAGCGCGCTTGACGAAGCCGGCCTGGCCGCCTTCGTAGCCCTGGATGTACTGCGACACACCGCCGGTCCAGGCGGGGTAGCCGATACCCATGATGGAGCCGATGTTGGCGTCGGCGGTGGTGAGGAGCACGCCTTCGTCGAAGCATTTCTGCGTTTCGATGGCCTCGATGAACAGCATGCGCTCGATGAGGTCCTGGAACGGGACCTCGAGTTCCTTGGAACCGAAGTTCTCCCGCAGCCCGGGCCACAGGCCGGTGCGCTTGCCGTCGGCGTAGTCGTAGAAACCGGCGCCGCCGAGTTTGCCCTTGCGGTCGAACTTGTCGACCATCGTGTTGATGACGTCGCCTGCCGGATCGGCGGGCAGTTCCTTGCCTTCGGCCTTCGCAGCTTCCGCGGTTTCCTTGCGGATCTTCTGCATCAGCGTGAGGTTCAGTTCGTCGGACAGCTGCAGCGGTGCCGCCGGGTAGCCGGCCTGCATGCCTGCCTGCTCGATGGTGGCGGGCTCGATGCCCTCCGCCAGCATGGCGATGGCCTCGTTGATGAAGGTGCCGATGACGCGGGAGGTGAAGAAGCCGCGCGAGTCGTTGACGACGATCGGTGTCTTGCGGATGGCCTGCACGTAGTCGAAGACGCGCGCGAGGGCTTCGTCGGACGTCTTCTCGCCGCGGATGATCTCGACGAGCGGCATCTTGTCGACGGGCGAGAAGAAGTGGATTCCGATGAAGTCCTCTTGACGCTTCACACCCGTCGCCAGCCCGGTGATCGGCAGGGTCGACGTGTTCGAGCCGAGCAGGGCCGTCGGCTCGACGATGTCCTCGATCTCCTGGAACACCTTGTGCTTCAGGTCCTGCGACTCGAACACGGCCTCGATGACGAAGTCGACACCGGCGAAGTCGGCGGGGTCGGCGGTCGGCGTGATGCGGTCGAGCAGCGTCTTCGACTTCTCCTCGGTGGTCTTGCCACGCGAGAGCGCCTTGGCCTCGATGCCCTCGGAGTACGCCTTGCCCTTGTTGGCTGCGTCGATGGTGACGTCCTTGAGGACGACGTCGAAGCCGGCCTTCGCGGACACGTAGGCGATGCCCGCGCCCATCATTCCGGCACCGAGCACACCGACCTTGGTGATCGGTGTCTTCTCGATGCCCTCGGGGCGGGAGGCCCCGGAGTTGATGGCCTGCAGGTCGAAGAAGAACGCCTGGATCATGTTCTTCGCGACCTGGCCGGTGACCAGCGACGTGAAGTAGCGGGCCTCGATGAGGAGCGCGTTGTCGATATCGACCTGCGAACCTTCGACGGCGGCGGCCATGATGGCCCGCGGTGCCGGCATGGGAGCACCCTTGAGCTGCTTGCGCAGGTTCGCGGGGAACGCGGGCAGGTTGGCTGCGAATGCCGGGGTGGACGGGGTGCCGCCGGGGATCCGGTAGCCCTTCTTGTCCCACGGCTGGACGCCGCCCTCGGGGTTGGCCTTGATCCACGCCTTCGCGGCGGGAACCAGCTCCTCGACCGAGGACACGACCTCGTCGATCAGTCCGACCTCCTTGGCCTGCACCGGTCCACGCTGCTGACCCTGGAGCAGCACCTGCATGAGCGCGTTCTGCAGGCCGAGCATGCGGACGGTGCGCACGACGCCGCCGCCACCGGGCAGCAGGCCGAGGGTGACCTCGGGCAGGCCGATCTTGACGCCCTTCACGTCCGCGGCGACGCGGTGATGCGTGGCCAGGGCGATCTCGAGTCCGCCACCGAGCGCGGCACCGTTGATGGCGGCAACGACGGGCTTGCCGAGCGTCTCGAGGCGGCGCAGGTCCGACTTGATCGCGACGCTGTGGCTGTAGATCTCGTCGGCGTTCTCCGGTCCGACCTTGATCATGTTCTTCAGGTCGCCGCCGGCGAAGAACGTCTTCTTGCCGGACGTGATGACGACACCGGTGATGGAGTCCTTCTCGTCGACGAGGCGGTCGACGGTCGCCTTCATCGAGGAGATGTAGGCGTCGTTCATGGTGTTCGCGCCCTGGTTGGGATCGTCGATGGTGAGCACGACGATGCCGTCGGCGTCCTGCTCCCAGTTGATGATGTTCTGCTCGCTCACTGCTTCAAGTCTCCTGATGGTCCGGGCGGTCAGACGCGCTCGATGATGGTGGCGACGCCCATACCGCCGCCGATGCACAGGGTGATGAGGGCGTACCGGGCGTTACGGCGCTCGAGCTCGTCGATCATGGTGCCGGTGATCATGGCGCCGGTCGCTCCGAGCGGGTGTCCCATCGCGATGGCACCGCCGTTGACGTTGAGCTTCTCGTCCGGGATGTTCAGGTCCTTCTGGAACTTGAGCACCACGGACGCGAACGCCTCGTTGATCTCGAACAGGTCGATGTCGTCGACGGTCAGACCGGCGGCGGCGAGGACCTTCTTCGAGGCCGGGGTCGGGCCGGTGAGCATGATCGTGGAGTCGGCACCGCTGGTGGCCGTCGCGACGACGCGGGCGCGCGGGGTCAGGCTCATGTCCTTGCCCGCCTGCTCGGATCCGACGAGGACCAGTGCGGCGCCGTCGACGATGCCGGAGCTGTTGCCGCCGTGGTGGACGTGGTTGATCTTCTCGACCCAGTGGTACTTCTGCAGCGACACGGCGTCGAAGCCGCCCATCTCACCGACGCCGGCGAACGACGGGTTGAGGCCCGCGAGGTTCTCGAGGGTGGTGCCGGGACGCATGTGCTCGTCCTGATCGAGGACGGTGAGACCGTTGATGTCCTTGACCGGGACGACGGACTTGGCGAAGTAGCCGCCGGTCCACGCCTTCGCGGCGAGGTCCTGCGAGCGGACGGCGTACGCGTCGACGTCCTCGCGGGAGAAGCCCTCGATCGTCGCGATCAGGTCGGCCCCCACACCCTGGGGAACGAAGTAGTTGTCGTAGTTGGTGGCCGGGTCGAGCGCCCACGGTCCACCGTCGGAGCCCATCGGCACGCGGGACATCGACTCGACGCCGCCGGCGATGACCAGTTCGTCCCAGCCGGAGCGCACCTTCTGCGCGGCGGTGTTGACGGCCTCGAGGCCGGACGCGCAGAACCGGTTCAGCTGGACGCCGCCGACGGTGTCGGGCAGTCCGGCGTCGTTGACCGCGACGCGGGCGATGTCCATGCCCTGGTCGCCGACGGGGGTGACGACGCCGAGGATCAGGTCCGAGATGCGATCCTCGTCGAGGTCGGGGAAGCGGGCGCGGAGCTCGTCGATCAGGCCGGTGACCAGCGAGATCGGCTTGACCGAGTGCAGCGAACCGGTCTTCTTTCCGCGGCCGCGCGGGGTGCGGATGGCTTCATAAATGAATGCCTCTGTGGTCACTGTGGAGTGTTCCTTCCTTATCTGCGTCGACGCCGACCGTGCACACGGCGCTCTGCACGGGGCATACCCCGGCACGTCCACCTTAGAACGTGTTGCAAAACGGAAGGAAGGACCGAAGCGATCCTGGATCGTGACCCAGGCGATCACGATCGGCCTGTCTGCGCCCTGCCCGGCCCGCCTTTTCGTGCTGTAATGACGCGGCGCTCGACCCGACCCGACCCGAGCGGAGGAGAACACGCTGTGACCACCCGACTGTCCCGCCGGCAACTGTTCGGCGCCGCGACCGCGGGTGCGGTGACCGTCCGCTGGCCGCCGCGGGTGGGTCACGCCCGCTGTCCGGCATGCGCATCGGGTTGCCGCTGGGTGTCGCCGACGACCTGCCCGGCCCGATAGGGACCTCGTTCGCCGGCTTCCTCGACCTCGTCCGCGCACTGGGCGGCGACATCGTCGACGTGACCGAGCCCGACGTCCCGAAGGGGTTGCTGAGCGGCGACTATGCCGAGTTCGGCTCGTATCACCGGCAGTTCGCGGACCGGCTCCCGGCATACGGCCCGGAGTCTGCGCTCGCCGCCACCGCGGCGATGGCGAGCCTTGCCCTGCCTGTCGCGGACTACTTCGCTCTCGAACGCGCACGGCTGCGCTTCCAGCACGACTTACAACCGGATGTTCGCCGAGCACCGGCTGGATGCCGCGAGGTCAGGCGTCGAGGCCGAGACCCGCGTCCCGTGCCCGAACGATCGCGGCGGGACGGTCGGGCACACCGAGTTTGGCCAGCACGTTGGACACGTGGTTGCGCACGGTCTTCGGGCTCAGCACGAGTCGGCGCGAGATGCTCGCGTTGTCATAGCCGCGGGCAACGAGGTCGAGGACCTCACGCTCCCGGTCGGTCAGCTCGGGAAACACCGTGGGACCCACCCTGCGCGAGGCGGCCATGAAGCTCATCGCGCGGGCCGCGACCGCGGCGCCGAGGATCACCTCACCGTTGGCGACCGCCCGGACCGCCCGTTCCACCTCCCCCGGGTCGGCCCCCTTCACCAGGTAGCCGCGAGCCCCGGCACGCACCGACGCGACCAGCGATTCGTCGTCCTCGTGCATGGTCACCACGAGCACCCGCAGTGCGGGGTGCCGCTCGACGAGCCGCCGGGTGGCGTCCACCCCCGAACCGTCCCCGAGTTCGAGGTCCATCAGCACCACGTCGACGTCACCGTCGACGACGTCGAGCGCCTCCGCGACGGAGCTGGCCTGGGCGGCCACCTCCATGCCGTCCAGGGTCGACAGCAACGCGACCATGCCCAGCCGGAACACCGGGTGGTCGTCGACGACGGCGACCCGGATGGACGAGGTGGTGGAATTCGCGGCGGCGCTCATGATGCGGTCAACGGTAACCGGGCCGTGACCACCGTGCCTGTCGGACGGCCGGATTCGATGTGGAGCGTGCCGCCGAGTTCGTGGGCCCGCTCGCGCATCGACCGGGTCCCGACGCCGCCGCCCCCGGCAGGATCGAACCCGCACCCGTCGTCGTGGATGACGACGGTGAGCATCTCCCGCGCGAACGTGGCGTCGACCCGGCAGCCGTCGGCGCCACTGTGCCTGCGCGCATTGGTGACGGCCTCGACGACGATCCCGTACGCCGCGGCGCTGATCTCCGCGCCCAGCCTCGGCGGCGGATCGGCCTGCACCCTCAGCTGGAATCCGCTGCGCAACTGATTGGCGGCCAGTTCGTGCAGGGCCGGGATCAAGCCGAGCTCGTCGAGCACCGGCGGGAACATGCTGCGGGACAGCTGCCGGACGCCCTCCACCTGATGGTCGAGTTGCTCCTGCAGTGCGTCGATGAGTTCCGCGGCAGCGACCGGATCCGACCCGAGCAGGTTCCGGGCGCCCTGCAGGCCGAGTCGGATACCCGCCAGCGACGGACCCAGTCCGTCGTGCAGTTCGCGGCGAATCATCTGCCGCTCCTCCAGTCGCACGGACGCCAGCCGGCGTCGCGCCTCCTGCAGGTTCTCCGCCGACTGCAGCACGACGAGACCGGCCGTCACCACCGCCGACAGTTCGGTGAGCGACCGGCGGGTGCGCGCCCCCAGCGACTCCCCCGGCGGCGCCGTCACGACCATCGTCCCCAGCACCGCACCGCGGTGGACCAACTCCACCGACTCGGCGTGCCCCGTCGCCGAACCCCACACCGCGGCAACCCCGCTGGTGCGCCGCACGGATACGGATTCGAGCCGCAATGCGACGCCCACCCCGGCAGCGAGACCCTCCAGGAGTTGTTCCGGGGTCTCGGCACTGCCGAACTGCCGGCCCAGGGTCCGGACGGCCCGCGCCGGATCCGCGCCCTCGCCGTAGACGAGGTGGTGCACCCGCCGCTGCAGCCACAACCGGACCGGCTGCACCGCGACGGCGACGACACCCGCCGCAACCACCTGCGCCCCCACCGAATCGCCTTCGGGCAGCAGCGCCGCCACGGCCGTGGCCACCACCACGTAGAGCACCAGCAGCAGGACGGTGAGGGTGCCGGCCACCGTCGCGCGGCTGACGGCGAGGTTCAGCCCCCACATGCGCTGGCGCAGGATGCACACCAGGATCGCGACCGGATAGAACGCCTGAACAGCCAAGTGCACCAACGGGTTGAGCACCCACAGTCCCGGCAGCGACGCGGGCAGCGCCAACGGAACGTATGCGGCCGTCATCAGCGCCGTGCCGAGGCACATCCATCCGAGCCCGACACGCTCGTCGGGTGGGCCGTGCCGCCACCGCCACCCGCAGTCCGCCGCCGCCGCGGAGCCGACGACGAGAACGGGCGCGATCACCCACACCGCGGGGATCTCCGTGAACGTACGGGACCAGAAGTACCAGGACGTCGCCGCGATGCCCGCGAGGACGCCGAGTTTCGCGCCGACGCCGAGCGGGTGGTCGCGGATCAGCCACGGCACGATCAGGAACAGGCTGAGCGTCCCCGGAATCCACGCGGTGTTCTGCAGCGGCGACAGCACGTCGACCCACGGCAACCCCGGACGCACGAGCGCGAGTTGCGAATAGCTGTAGCCCAGCGCGGCGACACCCACGCCGATCGCGGTGAGCCCCATGATGATCGGCACCGGGTGCACCCGCCGCGCGAGGACGACCCCCGCCACGGTCCCGTAGACCGCCGCCCCGACGACGTCCACCAGGAAGAACAGCTGATTCGAATCGATGCCCGGATCGGCCCGGACGAACGCCACCACGGACAGGACGACCAGAATCCACGCGGACACCGCCATGACAGCAGCAGGTACGGGCGCACCGCCCGTACCTGCCGACCCCTCGGTCATTCGAGTGTCCTTCTGCGTCACCATGATGCGAACGAGTATCTCCCCTACTCGCGCACGGTGTCGGCGAAAGCGAATCCGATCGCGCTCACCAGCACCCACAGCGGTCCGGTGAACCCGGCGAGGTACTGCAGCGGCGAGACGCCGATGACGGCCGTCACCAAGCCCAGGACCAGGCTGACCCAGCCGATCCACCGCGGGCCCGCCTGTCCGCGCAGCAGTGCGACGGCCACCGCCAGCGCACTGACCCCGGCGCCCGCCCACAGCCACGGGATGGTGCCCATCCAGTGGCCGCCGACCACCGCGAACTCCGGCACCAACTGGTCCGTGTCACCGAGACCGAACACCAACTCGGTGGTCAGTCCGGTTCCCAGCAGGCACGCCGCCGACGTCAGGACCAGACCGAACGCCGCGACCGACGGCAGGATGCTGTCGGCGGGCAACGCTGCCCGCAGCCGCTGGGACAGCCCGGCGGCGAAGACGAGGATCAGCAGCGCCGCGGTCATGATCGACACGTGCATGACGAGGATCCCGGTGCGCTGTCCGGCGAGGCCGTTCATGATGGCGACCGCATCGCCGGCCGACGCCTCCGCGTAGACGGCGTCGATCGACATGCTCGCCTGGATGCCCACGATTCCGGCCACGCCGGCGAGGACGCCGACGTAGGCCCACGATCGGCTGCCACTTCGCGGTCGTGCCGTCGCCGGGACCTCGTTCTGCACGCCGTCTGGAACATTCACTGTGCTCATGGGACGAGAATCGGCCACCCGGCGTCCCGGGCACCAGGGGCGGATGTCCCGATGTGGCGGGACCGCCGACGACGGCCCCGTCGGATCAGCCCTCGAGCTTCTTGGCCCCGAGCATGTCCTTGAGCAGTTCGAACGCCACGTCTTCCGGGTCGCGGCGCGTCGTGGGATCGACGGGTTCCGCCGCCTCCGCGAACATCTCTTCCTCGTCCTCGGGTGTGGAGACGGGCGGCGTGGTCGCCGAAGCCTCGTAGTCGATCGGCCCGGGATCATCCGGGTAGTCGGGTGCCTCCGGCGGCGGAATGTCGTCGTCCGGTTCGGGCGACGGACGTGCCTGTCCCGCAGCTGGACCCGCCGAATCGGAGCGCTGCGTGTCGGACTGCTGCTGCGGCGGGCGCTGTGCGGTCCGCTCCTGGCTGGGCCGGGAGAACCGTGGTGCGCCTGCCGGTTTCGTCGGCGCTGCGGCGGCCTTCGCGACCGGCGGCGGCGCTGTCGGAGCACCGGCCTGGTACTCCACTTCCCAGGTGCCGCCGAACATCTCGGCGAGCACCTCGGTGATCACCTGGGCGTTGTGCGGCGACGCGATGCGAGCGCCCAGGTTGGGAACGGGGTGCGCCAGGATCAGGCGGTAGCCCTGAACGTCGTGCACCGTCGCGGCCGACAACATGGCAGGCAGGATCTTGTTCCGCTGACTCACCTTTTCGCGCAGCGAATTCCAGGCTTCCCGCAGCGCGGCAGCATCCGGGCCGGCGGATGCGGCGGGCTCCGCCTCCACCTCGGGGGCGATCGGCGGCTCCGGCTCGGGTTCGGGAGTCGGCTCCGGTGCAGGAGTCGGCTCCGATGCAGGGGTCGGCTCGGGTTCCGGGACCGGAGCGGGCGCCGGTGCGGGAGTCGGCTCGGGCTCGGGCGCGGGAACAGGGGCCGGCTCGGGCGCGGGCGTCGGTTCGGGGACAGGGGCCGGCTCGGGCGCGGGCGTCGGTTCGGGAACAGGTGTCGGCGCGGGCTCCGGAACCGGCCGCGGCATCGGTTCGGGTTCCGGCTCGGGCGGCGGGGGGACGGTGGCCGCCGCGGCCTGGCGCATCGACGGTCGCTGGAACTTCGGTTCCGGCTCCGGCTCGGCGGGTTGTTGTGGCGCACGCGCAGGAGCCGCCGCGGGCCGCTCGGCCGCGTCGACGGCCGGCGCCGACCCGGCGGGCGGAAGTCCGCGTTCGACGCGTTCGAGTCGCTGCAGCACGGCGGACTCCGCATCGGACGCCGAGGGCAGCAGCATCCGGGCGCACATCACTTCGAGCAGGAGGCGGGGGGCGGTGGCGCCGCGCATCTCACCGAGACCTGCGTGCATCACCTCGGCGTAGCGGGTGAGCGTGGCGGGACCGATCCGCTGGACCTGGGCGCGCATGTGCTCGAGCACGTCGCCGGGCGCGTCGACCAGGCCACGTTCGGCGGCGTCGGGCACCGCCTGCATCAGGATGAGGTCGCGCAGACGCTCGAGCAGGTCGACGGCGAACCGGCGCGGATCGTGTCCGGCGTCCATCACGCGGTCGACCGTTCCGAACAGCGCTGCACCGTCGCCGGTGGCGAGCGCATCGACGGCATCGTCGATGAGCGCGACGTCGGTGACGCCGAGCAGCGCGAGCGCGCGCGGGTAGGTGACGCCCTCGTCGCCCGCTCCGGCGAGCAGCTGATCGAGGATGCTCAGCGAGTCACGCGGCGAACCGCCACCCGCACGGATGACCAGCGGATACACCGGGTCCGCGACCGGCACACTCTCCTGCTGGCAGATCTTCTCCAGCAACCCGCGCATCGTCGCCGGTGCGAGCAACCGGAACGGGTAGTGATGGGTGCGCGAACGGATGGTCGGCAGCACCTTCTCGGGTTCGGTGGTGGCGAAGATGAAGATGAGGTGCTCCGGCGGCTCCTCGACGATCTTGAGGAGCGCGTTGAAACCGGCCGTGGTGACCATGTGGGCCTCGTCCACGATGAACACCCGGTACCGGGATTCGGCGGGGGCGTAGAACGCGCGGTCGCGCAGCTCACGGGTGTCGTCGACACCACCGTGGCTGGCCGCGTCGAGTTCGGTGACGTCGAGGTTGCCCGAACCGCCGGGGCCGAGCGCCACGCACGAGGGACACTGGCCGCACGGTGTCGAGGTGGGACCCTCGACGCAGTTCAGCGATCGGGCCAGGATGCGGGCAGACGACGTCTTGCCACAGCCGCGGGGACCGGAGAACAGATACGCGTGGTTGATCCGTCCGGCGTCGAGAGCGGTGCTCAGTGGTTCGGTGACGTGCTCCTGCCCCACCACCTCAGAGAAGGATGCGGGTCGGTACTTCCGGTACAGGGCCACGCGGAAAGACTACCGGCGGTCCCCGACAGTCCGGGCCGGGTGGTCGAAGCGCCCGCTCGGCACCCGCTCGGGGCGCTACTCACAGGCGCAAGTCCGAACCTGACCGCATTGCGTAACACGTTCGCAACGCAGCGGCAGCACAGTCGAAACCGCTCGCGGTCATCGTGACTTTCCGCGCCGGGTTTCGTCCCGGGGTGTGAGGAGAATGTCGTGCCTGCAATCGACGCCGGAGCAACCGCCTGGCTTCTGATCAGTACCGCGCTGGTCCTTCTGATGACGCCGGGGCTCGCCCTGTTCTATGGCGGAATGGTCCGTTCCACCGGCGTACTGAACATGATCATGATGAGCTTCGTGTCGATCGCGCTGGTCACGGTCGCGTGGCTGGTGGCCGGGTACTCCCTCATCTTCGGTGACGACATCGGCGGCGGACTGATCGGCGGGCTGGAGCACCTGGGGATGGTGGGCATCGACCCCACCACCGTCCACGGGCAGGTGCCCGAGATCCTGTTCGCCACGTTCCAGCTGACGTTCGCGATCATCACCGCCGCACTGATCAGCGGTGCGATCGCCGATCGGGCCAAGTTCTCGGCCTGGATGATCTTCGTGCCCGTCTGGGCCCTCGTCGTCTACGCACCCGTCGCGCACTGGGTGTGGAACCCGCAGGGCTGGATCGCGCAGTTCGGTGCCCTCGACTACGCGGGCGGACTGGTCGTCGAGATCGTGTCCGGAGCGTCGGGCCTGGCGTTGGCGCTGGTCCTGGGCCCGCGTCTCGGTTTCCGGTCCGAGTCGATGCGTCCCCACAACCTTCCGCTGGTGTTGCTGGGCGTCGGCCTGCTGTGGTTCGGCTGGTTCGGTTTCAACGCCGGCTCCGCGCTCGCCGCCGACGGCACCGCCGCCGCGATCTTCCTGAACACCCTCGTCGCCGGGTGCACCGGTCTGCTCGGCTGGCTGCTCGTCGAACAGAAGCGGGACGGTCACCCCACCACGTTCGGTGCGGCGTCCGGCGTCGTCGCCGGCCTGGTCGCGATCACCCCGTCCTGCGGCACCGTGAGCATGGTCGGGGCACTCGTCGTCGGCGCCGTCGCCGGTGTGGTCTGCTCGTTCGCCGTCGGCTGGAAGTTCCGTCTCGGGTACGACGACTCGCTCGACGTCGTGGGAGTCCACCTGATGGGCGGCATCGTCGGCACCCTCCTGATCGGACTGCTGGCCACCGAGGTCATGACGGGCGGACCGGAAGGCCTCTTCTACGGGGGCGGGTTCGCGCAACTCGGTAAGCAGGTGCTCGCGGTGGTGGTCGTCGCCCTGTACGCGTTCGGTGTGACGTACGCGCTGGGGAAACTGATCGACCGGATCTTCGGATTCCGGGTGAGCGCGGAGGACGAGTCGTCCGGCATCGACCTCGCCTTGCACGCCGAATCGGCGTACGAACACGGTGTGCTCGGGCACGGTCCGGGCGGCGGCGGTCAGGGCAACAGTGTCTTCCCGTGGATGCACGAGGCCGAACGCCGGCGGCACCTGGACGCCGAACGGAAGCAGAACCCCTCCGATTCCGAGTAGGGCTACTTCTTCTTCGCCGCCGCAGCCTTCTTCGCCTCGGCCTTCGCGGCCTTCTTGAACTCGCGGACCTCGTGGAGACTCGTGTCGTCCACGACGTCCGCGATCGAACGCCGGGATCCCTCGGTGCCGTAGTCCCCTGCGGCCTCCCGCCAGCCCTTCGGCTCCACACCGATCTGCTTGCCGAGCAGCGCCAGGAAGATGCGGGCTTTCTGATCGCCGTACCCCGGCAGCGCCTTCAGCCGCTTCAGGACCTCTTTGCCGTCGGGGTCGCCGCTTGTCCACAACGCCTCGACGCTGCCGTCGTAGTTCTCGACGAGGAACGCGCACAGCGACTGGATGCGGGTGGCCATCGATCCGGGAAACCGGTGGACCGCCGGGGTCTGCGAGCAGACGGCCGCGAACTCCTCCGGATCCATCTCCGCGATGCGATGCACCTCGAGGCCGCCGAGCCGGTCGTCCAGCTTCTTCGGACCCGCGAACGCCGTCTCCATCGGCACCTGCTGATCGAGCAACATCCCGATGAGCAACGCCAGCGGATCACTCGCCAGGAGTGCGTCGGCGTCCGGATCCCCTGCCAGATTCAGCGTGCGTGCCATGGTCCGATCCTGCCATCCCACGATCGGGCGGGTGCGCCCTTCACCTCGACGCGCGGTTTATTCACAGAGTTATCCACATCACTGCATTACCGGTCGGTACGCTCCAGCATCGCGGCCACGCCGGCGATCAGACCGTCGCGCCAGTGCAGGACGTCGTGGCCCCCGCAGAACTCGCGGTACCGCACGTCGTGGCCGGCGCCGGCCAACAGGTCGCGCACCTCGCGGTTGGGTTCGACGAGCATCCATTCGAGGGTCCCGACCTCCACACTGAACCGACTGGTCGACGGGGCCGCGGCGCGGACGCGGTCCTGGAACGGGACTCCAGGTCCCGAGCCGGGCCACCAGAACGATCCGGACAGGCTGACGGCGCAGCCGAACACGTGCGAGGCCGTCAGCGCGAGGTGGCACGCCGTCAGTCCGCCCAGGCTGCAGCCGGCCACGATCGTCGACGCGGGGTCGTCGGTGGCACCCCATTCCCGCCGCAGCCAGGGAAGCAGTTCGCCGGCGAGACCGGCGCCGAACGCGGGACTGCAGCCGAGCTCTCGGGATCGCAGTTCGGGTCCGACACTGTCGACCATCACGGCGAGCGGAACCCGGTGCCCGGCACGTCCGAGTGCGTCGACGGCGCCCGCGATCGGCAGGTCGACCGCCCACGTCCGGCCGTCCAGCAACACCACGACCGGACGATTCCGAGCAGCGAGTCCGGGCGGTTCGCAGACCCACACCGACCGTCGCGTGCCCGACAGCGTGAACGTCGTCTCGTGAAGCGCGCCGCGGCCCGGCCGGTCCGTCCACCAGTGCTGCGCGGGCGCTGCCGGCATCACCGCCTCGGAGCTGTCGCCGGTCTGCACCACCCGCGTCGGCAGTGGGTTGAACGGGTCGGGTTGCGCGTCGGCGAGCACGCTCCGCCACCACTGCCAGCCCGGGGTGTCGCCGGGAACTGTCAGTGGTTCCGTCCGGGGAATGAAACGGTAAGCGCCCCGCCACTTCTCGGGGACCTCGATCGAGAGCGACCACAGGTCGGTGCCGGGTAGCCGCGACAGCGCGGCCTGTTCCAGGCGGGAGCGGTCAGTGATTCCGTTGGCGTCGAGGTAGACGTGCCGCGTGCGTGACGTGCGCTCGTCGCCGTCCGGATCCCGCCAGCAGAACGTCGCGATCACACAGCCGGGGTCGCCCCCATCCCGCTCGATGAGGGGACTGCCCACGGCGGTGAGACGGTCCCAGAACGCGGGGACGCCGTCACGCGTCAGGTCGTCGATCGACCGTGCGCGCACGACGCGACGCTCGGGTCCCGGCACTCGTTGCAGCATCCAACTCCCCAATCGAATGTAGGTAACGCTAGCCTAAATCAGCTTCCTTACCCGTGCGAAAGAGAGTCTTACCGTGAAACTTCGTCGCTCACTGGCAGCCGTCGCTGTCCTCGCCGTCGGGATCGGCGCTGCCGCGTGCTCGTCCGATCCCGATTCCGACGCCGCGACCACCGGCACCACCGCCGCGTCCGACCAGAACTGGCCGCGCACCGTCACCGACGAGACCGGCAGCGTCACGATCGAACAGAAGCCCGAGCGGATCGTGTCCACCAGCGTCACCCTCACCGGCTCACTACTCGCCCTCGACGCCCCCCTGATCGGTACCGGCGCGCAGAGAGCCAGCGACGTCACCGACGAGAACGGTCTGTTCACGCAGTGGGCGGACATCGCCGCCGAGCGCGGCGTCGAGACGCTGTACCAGGGCGAACCCAACGTCGAGAAGATCACCGCCGCCGATCCGGACCTCATCTTCGTGTCCGCCACCGGCGGCGACTCGGCGCTCGATCAGGTGGACACGTTGAAGCAGATCGCGCCCGTCGTGGTGCTGCGATACGACGACAAGTCGTGGCAGGCCCTCAGCGGACAGATCGCCGCGGCCACCGGGGCCGAGGAGCAGGCCGACGCCGTCGTCGCGAAGTTCGACCAGCAACTCGACGACGCCAAGTCGGCGCTGGGCGACAGGGTCGCTGCGGCGAACCCGGTGAATGTGCTCGCATACAACTCGCCGGAGGAGTCGCGGATCTTCACCGCCGAATCGGCGCAGGGCATCCTGCTGGAACGCCTCGGATTCTCGCTTGCCGAGCTGCCGTCCGACCTCACCGCCGCCGACAAGGGCATCATGGCCGGCCGCCAGGACGTCGTGCCTGCCGGGCAGGAGAACCTGCCGCGTGCGGTGCCCGGCAACACCACGTTCATCGTGATCGGTGAAGCAGCGGACGCCGACAGGTTCCTCGCCGATCCGACGCTGCGGGAGACGCCGTCCGTGGAGAAGAAGCAGGTGATCGGACTCGGGAAGGACAGCTTCCGCCTCGACTACTACAGCGCGTCCAACCTGATCGACCGGGTCACGAACACAGTGCGATAACGCTCACCCCGTGTCGGCGCGGCCCATACCGGGTACCTCTACGTGAAAGGGACTCCGGTCCGTTCGCACAACCCGAAGGACACCCGATGGCCCAGAACGAAACGAACCGAGCCAACGGGATGAGCCGCGCCGTCGACAGGGCAACCGACAGCAACACTTTCGAACGGGTCGCGCGCGCCGGCCACGTGATGAGCGGTTTCGTCCACCTGCTGATCGCGTACATCATCGTCCAGCTGGCGTTCGGCACCGGCGGCAACGCCGATCAGTCCGGGGCCCTCGGCGCCCTGGCCGCCAAACCCGGTGGCCGGTTCGTGCTGTGGGTGGCGATGGTCGCGTTCATCGCGATGGCGCTGTGGCGGCTCGCCGAGACCGTTCTCGGACCCCATGCCACCGAGAATTCCGGGGGCGACGGCGACGAGACGTCCCTGCTGGACCGCGCGAAGGCGTTCGGCCTGGCCGTCGTCTACTTCGCGTTCGCCTTCTCGGCTTACCAGTTCGCGAGCGGCGGCGGGAAATCGAGCGGTCAGCAGAACGCCGGAATGAGTGCACGCCTCATGGAGTCCGGGGGAGGCAAGATCCTTCTCGTGGTGGTGGGTCTCGGCGCAATCGCGATCGGCGGCTACCACATCTACAAGGGGGCGTCGAAGAACTTCCTGGACGACCTGAAGGGCACCCCGTCGAAGCTCGTCGAGCCCCTCGGAGTGGTCGGCTACGTAGCCAAGGGCCTCGTCATCGCGGGCGCGGGCGTGCTGGTGATCGTGGCGGTCTTCAACGCCGACCCGTCCAAGGCCACGGGCCTCGACGGCGCGGTCAAGACCCTGGGTTCGGCGCCGTTCGGGCAGTTCCTCCTCGTCCTCGCCGGACTGGGCATCGCCGCGTACGGGCTGTACAGCTTCGTGATGGCGCGCTACGCCAGGATGTAGAGACACGTCCGGCCGCTCACCCGCCAAGGGTGAGCGGCCGGACGGCGTCTACTAGGACTTCGGCAGGTCCAGGCGTGATTCGGTGGCCGCGAGCAGCACGCACGTCGCGACACCGTTCATCGACTTGTCCAGATCCTCCATCGAGGGGAAGCTCGGCGCGAGCCGGATGTTCTTGTCCTCGGGGTCGACACCGTACGGGAACGCCGATCCGGCGGCGGTGAGCGCGATCCCCGCGTCCTTCGCCAGAGCGATGACGCGCTTCGCGGTGCCCTCGACGACGTCCAGGCTGATGAAATATCCGCCCTTCGGCTCCGTCCACGACGCCACCTTCGACGCCCCGAGACGATCCTCGAGAATCTTCAGGACGAGCGCGAACTTCGGCGCCAGGATCTCGCGGTGCTTCTCCATGTGGGCGCGCACGCCATCGGCGTCACCGAAGAACCGCAGGTGCCGCAGCTGGTTCAGCTTGTCGGGACCGATGCTCTTCTTACCGAGGTACTTCTGGTACCAGGCCAGGTTCGCGGTCGAGGAACCGAAGAAGCTGACGCCGGCACCGGCGAACGTGATCTTCGACGTCGACGCGAACACGAGCGGCCGGTTCGGGTTACCCGCCTCCGCGGCCATCCCGAGGATGTCCAGCGACGGCGCCGTCTCGCCGACGAGCGGGTGGACGGCATAGGCGTTGTCCCAGAACAGCCGGAAGTCGGGGGCGGCGGTCGGCATCGACGCCAACGTCCGCGTGACCTCTTCCGAGTACACCGCGCCCGTGGGATTGGAGTAGTTGGGGACGGCCCACAGACCCTTGATCTGCGGATCGTTCGCCACCAGCTCGGAGATGACGCCCACGTCGGGGCCGTCCGGGCGCATCGGCACCGGGATCATCTCGATGCCGTAGGTCTCGGTGATCCCGAAGTGGCGGTCGTAACCGGGTGCCGGGCACAGGAACTTGACCTTCTCCTCCTGCGACCACGGGCGCGGGGAGTCGGGGGTGCCGTGCAGCAGGGCGAACACGACGTTGTCGTGCATGATCTCGAGGCTGGCGTTGTTGCCGGCGAGCAGGTTCTCGACGGGGATGCCGAGCAGTTCACCGAAGATGGCGCGCAGCTCCGGCAGACCGGTCAGCCCACCGTAGTTGCGGGTGTCGGTGCCGTTGCCGTCGCGGAAGTCGCCGTCACCGGGCAGTGTCAGCAGCGCCGCAGACAGATCCAGCTGCTCGGGCGAGGGCTTGCCGCGAGTGAGGTCGAGCGTGAGCTTCTCCGTCTTCAGCTGCGCGTAACTCGCAGTCTGGCGCTCGTGCTCCGAAAGTAGTTCCTCATGGCTCATCAACCCGATCTGGGTCTGGTTGGTCATCAGGAGCGGCCTCTCACCGACGTCGTGGGTCGGGTATGCGAAAGATAGGGGACCCCGCGCACCCGGCAGAGCCCGTTGACCCTTGCTGCCTTCCGGCCCTGGGGGAGTTCACAGGATGCGCGCCGCGCGGGATCCACCACAGAGTGTAGACGGCCCCGACACGTGGTCGGGATCCACCCCGGCCCGGGCCCGACGCCGCACCTCTGACCACGGCCAGTGCTACCGTCGCCCCCGCATTCGGCCACCTTCGGCAAAGGATCGGGATGAAACTCAGAAGGACAGCACACGCGGTGACACTCGCCGCCGTCGTGGCAGCACTGTCGGCGTGCGGCGGAGGCAGCGACGACGCAGCCACGTCGGACGCGGTGAGCTGGGACGCGGCCGAGCCGTGCACGCTCGCCGACGATGCGACGCTCGCACCGCTTCTCACGGCAGGCGCCGGCGAGGGCACCGCCACCGACAGTCCCGAACGTCGCGCCTGCACGTGGGGCCAGCCCGAGGCACTGAACACCGTGACGATCACCACTACGAGCGCGCCGGAACCGGTCGACCCGCTGCGCACGATCGACGTCGGCGGACTCGAGGGGCGCGCACTCGCCGAGAGCAAGTACCAGTGCATCCTCGAGGTCACCACCGATGCGGGCACCCTGTCGATCGAGACGAAATTCGGTCTCGACGCCACCGCGAACCCGGACACGTCCTGCGACCGGTCCGTCCCCCTCGCCGAGCACGCCCTCACCCAGCTGAAGTGGGCCTAGAACGGGCGGCTACCTGGTCGTTTAACGGTGAGCCGCCGTCGTTGGGTATGCTCCTCCACGGAGGATTCGCCTAGTGGCCTATGGCGCTCGCCTGGAACGCGGGTTGGGTTAACGCCCTCAGGGGTTCAAATCCCCTATCCTCCGCCACAGGAACCCCTGTGAACTGCTGAGAAGCGGTTCGCAGGGGTTCCTTTTTCGGTCCTCAGAGCGACGACCGACCGGCTGCCGGAGCCGAAAGTCCTGGCCACAACGGGCGCAACCCGTTATCTTCCTGTTATCGTCGGCGGTGCAGCGTTCGCTGTGCTGTGTGTCGATTCGAGATAAAAGGACATTCGTATGGCGATTCGTCGCACCCGCGCACTGATCGTGGGTTTGGTCGCAGTGTTGGCATCGGGCCTCGTGTCCGTATTGGCCGGAACCGGCGTCGCCCACGCCGACTCGGCCCTGATCTCGGTGTATTCACCGTCGATGGACAAGGACATTCCCGTCAAGGTGCTCAAGGCCGCGGGCGGCGGCCCCGCGCCGACCCTGTACCTGCTCGACGGTCTGCGGGCACCCGACGACAACAACGGCTGGCTGATCGAGACCGACGTGGAGAGTTTCTTCGCCGGCAAGCACGTCAACGTGGTCATCCCGTTCGGCGGCGGCGGAACCTTCTACTCCGACTGGCAGCGCGACGACCCGAAGCTCGGCCGCGTCAAGTGGGAGACGTTCCTGACCAATGAGCTGCCCCCGGTGATGGCTTCCCAGTTCGGCAGCGACGGGGTGAACAACGCGGTCGCGGGTCTGTCGATGAGCGGCACCTCCGCGTTGAACCTCGCCACTCACCGCCCCGACTTCTACAAGGCGGTCGCGTCGTACAGCGGTTACCCGACGGCCAGCTCGCCCGGCTTCGCGCAGGGCATCCAGGTGTCCGTCGCCCAGATGGGTGGCAACGCGCTGAACATGTGGGGCTTCTGGCCGTCGGGTGCGTGGCTTCGCAACGACCCGCTGCTCAACGTCGGCGCGCTGCGCGGCAAGTCCGTCTACATTTCGTCGGGCGCAGGCTCGACGGCCAGCGATCCGACCGTCGACCCGGACAGCGCCTCGTTCGACCCGGTGAAGTTCTCGCAGACGGTCCCCCTCGAGACCGCCTCCGGTCTGAGCAGCAAGGTGTTCGTGCCCGCGGCACAGCGCGCAGGCGCCAACCTGCAGACCCACATCACCGACGACGGCCTCCACACGTGGAACTACTGGCAGGACCGCTTGCACGAGTCCTGGGCCAACACGCTGGCGCCCGCCCTCGGAACCTCCTGAGCGAGGCGTCGTGAGCGCCTGACCTACGCCACAGTGGCCCCCGATCTCCGGATCGGGGGCCACTGTCGTCGGCTGCGGTGTTTGATGTGGAGTGTGCCGATCGACGACAGCAGGCAGATGCTCGCGCTGGCGGTGGTGCTGTCCACGCTGGCCGGTTACGTCGACGCGCTGGGATTCATCACGCTCGGCGGGTTCTTCGTCGCGTTCATGAGCGGCAACCTCACCCGGTTCAGTGTCGGGTTCGCGGACGCCGCGTGGGCGCACGCGGCGACGGCTGCCGCGGTGATCGGCATGTTCGTTCTCGGCTGCGCCCTGGGCGCAGTGGTCGTGCACCTGTCCGATCGTCGGCGCCTGCCCGTCCGGACGACGGTGCTCGCGGTCGTGTCGGGACTGCTGATCGTCGGCGCGGTGGCCGCGACTGTCGGGGCGAGCACGGTGGCCGTCGGCGCGATGCTGCTCGCGATGGGCGCCGAGAACTCCATCTTCCAGCGCGACGGCGAGGTCACCATCGGTCTCACCTACATGACGGGCGCGCTCGTGAAGATGGGACATCGGCTGGCCGGGGCACTGTTCGGCGGACCGCGGTGGGCGTGGCTACGGCACTTCGCGTTGTGGGCCGGTCTGGTGGTGGGAGCGGTGACGGGCGCCCTCGCGCACCACTGGATCGGGCTGGACGCCCTGTGGTTCGCTGCCGTCCTGTCGGCAGCGCTGACCGTCACCGTCCACTTGAGGATCGACCGCGCTACTCGCCGCCCGCAGTTGTCGTGACCGGGTTGCCTGCGGAGTCGAGGGTCCACCACACGCTGCCGACTGCCTGTCCGAATGCGTCACCGGGTTCGTTGTCGTCCTTGTAGCGGTACACGGGGCGGCCGTTGACGGTGAGCTGATGGGTGCCGTCCGGCGCCGGGATGGTGTCGATGACGACTTCCTGCAGCCCCTGGACCGTCGGGTTCTCGGTGACGGAGGTGACCGGCGGCCACGATTGCAGGCAGGTGTCGCGGCACGAACTGGCGCCGGAGCCGACCTCGTCGTTGTCGTACACGTAGACCGTCATGCCGCCGTCGTCGACCATCACCTCGCCGAGCGTCGTCGGTCCCATCTTCAGGACTGGTGTTCCGGGCGCGGCGGGCGGGGACGTCGGCGTCGGCGACACCGGGGCGTTGCCACCCGTGTCGCCGGAATCGGTGCTGTCGTAGGCGCAACTCGAGAAGGTCAGGCTGACGGCGGCGATCGCTGCCAGCGCCCATGTTCGTCTCATGGAGTCCTCGTTCTCTGTGACGGCGAAGTGGCGGGCCTCCGGGGAACCTCTGCGGACCCGTGCATACAGTTCACCTCGAGTTGCGTGCCGGTGCGGGCACTTCGGGCGATGTGACCGGCCCGCACGTGTCGGTCTGCGTGATTAGGCTCCTGTGCATGGGCTGGTACACGCCGACCTCACCGTCGCCCGACCTCACCGACACCCTGGTGTGCGGGTGGTCCGCGCGCACGCAGGGCGAGCATCTGCTGGTGCCGGACGCGTGCATGGACATCCTGTGGATCCGGGGGGTGGGAATCCGCGTGTGCGGTCCCGAGACCACGGCGTGGTCGTTCACGCTGCCGCCGGGCACCGAATCCGTCGGCGTCCGTTTCCGTCCCGGCGCCGCCTCGCATCTGCTGCGGACGTCGGCGGCCGAGGTCCGCAACATCCGGGTCGGTCTCGGGGACGTGGTCGGGTCCACATGGGAACGGACACTGACCGACCGGCTCGACAATGCGCCCGGTTACGCGGAACGAATCGCCCTGTTCGAGAACGCCGTGCGCGCGTGGCGAAACCGTGGACCGGACGCCGACCCGCTGATCGGCACCGTCCGGCAGGCGCTGTCCCGGCACTCGTGGAACGTGGGCGCGCTCGCCGACGCCGCCTCCGTCACGGAGCGGCAACTGCAGCGGCGATGCAACGACGCGTTCGGATACGGGCCCGCCACCCTCCGCGGCATCCTGCGGCTGCAGCGGTTCATGGCGCTGGCGCAGTCGGGGACGCGGGCCGGGCTCGCCGACCTCGCCGCCACCGCCGGCTACAGCGACCAGGCGCACCTGTCGCGGGAATGCCGGCGGATCTCCTCGCTCACCCCGTCCGACCTCCTCGCCAGCGAGGCCCCCGACTGGCACGGGACGGAATCCGTCGTCGATGTCGGAAATGTTCAAGCCATCGGGCCCCGGACGGGAGAAGAATCGGCCGCATGACCTCGACAACCGAAACCCCCGCAGCCCATTACCGCGACCTTGCCGCGAAATTCACGAAGCGCGTCGAATCCGTGCCCACGGAACGCTGGGACGACGCGTCCCCGTGTGACGGCTGGACGGCCCGCGACGTCGTGAGGCACGTGATCGACACGCAGCGCTACATCGTCACCGTCGTCGATCTGGAACTGCCGGTGCCGCCGTCCGTCGACGAAGACCCGGTAGCCGCCTGGGCGGCCACGCGCGACGGCATGCAGGAGATCCTGGACGACCCGGCCCGGGTGAGCCGCGAGTACGACGGGCACTTCGGCCGCACCGACCTCGGCAAGACCATCGACAGCTTCTACTGCTTCGACCTGGTGGTCCACGGCTGGGACCTCGCCCGGGCCACCGGCCTCGACGAGACCATCCCGGCCGACGACCTGACCTGGGTGGGTGGCGTCGCGGAGCAACTGGGCGACAACATCCGCACGGCCGGGGTGTGCGGCCCCGCCGTGGACGTCCCCGCGGGCGCCGACGAGCAGACCAGGGTCCTGGCCTTCCTCGGCCGCAAGGCCTGACCCGAGCGCCTGCCCGGTCGCGCTTGTAACCTCGGGTCATGAGCGTGCCGGGCAGGATTGCCGCGCTGACGGCGGTGTCACTGGCCGCGGCGCTGCTCGGTGGTGACGTGGTCGCGGTGGCCGATCCCGAACCCCGGGGCGCGTCCGGTCTGCCTGCGCGTGGCCTCGTCACCTCGGCGCCGATCGCGTCCGCGGTCATGTTCGCCGGGACCACCAGCAACGCCGCTCCCTCACAGCGGGTTCCGGGTGAGGAGTCGGACGGGCAGTCGGCCACCAGCCATCGCTTCGGCGAGTACCCGTACATGCGGTACGAGGTCCGGTTCGGTCCGGAGCCCGCAGGAACGGACGTGACCTGGCACGGACGTTCGGTGAATCTCGACGACCTCGCGATGCACGTGTGGGACGAGGAGGAGCAGAGCTGGGGTGAGCCGGTCGCGACGGCCCAGCCGTCCGATCCGGGCGGTCCGGTCACCCTGACCACCCGGATCGAGGGCGAGGACACCGCGCAGATCCTCGTCATCGACGGTCCGCGACGGGACCGGAGTTTCCGCGAAGCCAACGCGACAGCCGATCAGCAGTTCGCCGACCCGAACGCGTACGACTTCGCGCTGCAGCACATCTCCGACACCCAGTACGTGTCGCGGGACCGGCCGGAGGTGTACTTCGACATGACCCGCTGGACCGCCGAGAACGCCGCCGAACGCAAGATCGCCTATTCCATGCACACCGGCGACCTCGTCCAGAGTTGGATACGTCCGGGTGCACCCGAGTCCCGCGCCCGGCCCGAGTTCGAGGTGGCCGACAAGGCGATGGCGGCGCTCGAAGAGGCAGGCATTCCCTACGGCGTCCTGCCCGGCAACCACGACAACCTGTGGAACGTCGGCGGACGGCTCATTCCCGGCGAACACGAGAAGAACCACGCCCTCTACAACGAGTTCTTCGGGCCGTGGCGGTACCGCGACCGGCCCTACTGGGGCGAATCCGTCACGGACACGGACAATTCGGCGCACTACGACCTGCTCGACATCGCCGGCGCGAAATTCCTGATGCTCTACATCGGCTACAACCCGCCCGAACACGTACTGCAGTGGGCCGAGGACGTGCTCGCCGACCACCCGGACCGCAACGTGATGATCGGCAGCCACTACTACCTGGACGAGGACGGCTCGCTGCGGATGAGTGGGTTCGGCGACATCGGTAGCAGTGCGGGACAGCAGATCTGGAACCGGCTCGTCGTTCCGTTCGACACGGTGTTCCTGGTCCTCGCGGGACACGTCGACGGGCAGACGACGGTCACCGACCGGAAGGTGGGCGACACGGATCGGAAGGTTGTGGAGTTGCTCGCCGACTACCAGTACTTCACGGTGGACAGCCGCCGCGAGACCGGGTTCCAGCGACTCCTGCAGTTCGATCTCGACGGCGGAACGCTCGCCGTCACGACGCACTCCCCCACGCTGGACAGCTTCCGGGTGGAGGACTTCGATCCGCAGCGTCGCTACCAGCCCGGTGACGGGGACTTCGTCACCGATGTGGAGTTGCGGGCCGATATGCCGCGCGCCGTCATGCCCGCGCCCTGAGATGTAGGTCGATCAGCTGCGCGACGAAACTGTCCACGTCGAAGTCGCCGACGATCACCTCGATGCTGCGGGTGGCGCGGAGGGTCGCCACCCCGTGCAGCTGGGTCCACAGGTTCAACGCGACCACGTGCGGGTCCGCGGAGCCGGTGTCCGCGACGAATGCGACGACCGTCTCGAACAGGGGTTTCGACTGTTGCCGCAGGTCCTCTCCCGACCCTTCGAGCAGGTCGTGCCGGAACATCAACTCGAACAGGGTGCGGTGGGTGTCGGCGAAGGAGAGGTACTGCCGTGCCGTCCGCCGCACTCGTGCGAGGGGGTCCGACTCGGACGCGGTCGCCGACCGGAGCTCGTCGGACAGCTCGGCGAATCCTGATGCGGCGATCGCGGCGAGCAACGCTTTGTGAGTGGGAAAGTACCGCCGCGGCGCGCCGTGTGAGACACCCGCGTGCCGGGCGACGGCGCGTAGCCCGACGGCGTCGATGCCACCCTGGTCCAGCAATTCGCGGCCACTGTCGATCAGCCGCACGCGCAGGGATTGCACTTCTCCACTCATGTAGACAGTGTCTATCATGACGTGAGTAGACAATGTCTACTCACACTTCGTCGCCCGAGTGAGGAGTTCACCGTGTGGTACTGGATCTTCAAATACCTGCTGATCGGACCGGTGCTACGCATCTTCGGGCGCCCCACGATCGACGGTGCACACCACATCCCGGCGTCGGGTCCGGTGATTCTGGCGAGCAATCACCTCACCGTCGTCGACTCGTTCTTCCTCGTCCTGATGGTGCGCAGGCGCATCACGTTCGTGGCGAAGAGCGAGTACTTCACCGAAGGCGGCGCGAAGGGCCGAGCGAAACGCTGGTTCTTCACCGCGGCCGGCCAGGTGCCGATCGACCGGTCCGGGGCCTCCGCGGCGGAATCCGCGCTGAACACCGCGCGGAAGATCCTGGACGACGACAAGGTCTGGGGAATCTACCCCGAGGGCACCCGGTCGCCCGACGGCCGACTCCACAAGGGCAAGACCGGAATCGCCCGGGTCGCGCTCGCGACGGGCGCCCCGGTCGTGCCTGTCGCCATGCACGGCACCCGGCAGGTCAACCCCGTCGGATCGCGGATATGGCGGTTCGGCAAGGTGACGGTGACCGTCGGCGAACCGCTCGATTTCACCCGATTCGCCGAGCTACGCGACAACCGGCACATCGTCCGGGCCGCGACGGACGAGCTGATGCACGCCCTCATGACACTGTCGGGCCAGGAGTACGTGGACGACTACGCGCTCAGGCGTCCGGCGTAGCGACGGCGCGCGTCACGAGATCGGCGACGAGTCGCTCCGTGTCGACCCCCTCGAGCACGCCGGGTAGCGTCAGGTGCTCGACGATGAGCGCATTCATCGCGAGGTAGAGCATCAGCACGGTGCTGCGATCACCGGGCAGTCCCGAGTCGAGGTGAAAACCGATGTCGCGCTTCAGATTCTCGGAGATCGTGCGCGTCAGCGTGGTCCGCAACTCGGGACGCCGGACCGCTTCGAGACGCAATTCCTGCAACGCGAGATAGCCCGTGCGGTCACGGGTGATCCTGCCGAACAACCCCTGCATGTACTCGATCGCGAGCTCGAGATTCTGCGGCTTGCGCCCGCTTTCTTCGACGACCGAGGGGTCGGGGCCCATCCGCTCGTGAATCCGCTTGCCGACCTGGTCGAACAGGTCGTCGCGGCTGGCGAAGTAGTTGGACGCGGTCCCCTTGGGGACGTTCGCCTCGACGTCGACGGCGCGGAAGGTGAGGCCGCGCGCACCCTCGCGCGCAAGCACTTCGATCGCGGCGTTCACGAGAGCCGCACGTCGTTCCGGATTCTGCGCCATCGACACTCCTCGGCAAAGGACTTGCAACCACTGCAGCCATAGTACTACAAATGGAGTGGTTACCGATCACGGGAGGACTCACATGCGAAAGCTCGTCTACTACGTCGCCGCCACCATCGACGGATTCATCGCCGGCGCCGACGGCTCGGACCCCACCGGCACCATCTTCGAGATCGACGGCGATCACATGCCCGTGATGATCGCCGAGTACCCCGAGACGGTCCCCACCCACATGCGGGCACCGCTGGGAATCGATGCCCCCAACAAACATTTCGACACACTGCTCATGGGCCGCGCCAGTTACCAGCCCGGCCTCGACCTCGGCGTGACCAGCCCGTACGCGCACCTGCGGCAGTACGTCTTCTCGACCACGATCACCGAGTCGCCCGACCCGGACGTCGAGATCGTCTCGGGCGATCCGATCGAGAAGGTGCGCGAACTCAAGCGGGAGGACGGCAAGGACATCTGGCTGTGCGGCGGCGGCAAGCTCGCCGCCGCAGTGCAGCCCGAGATCGACGAGCTCCGGATCAAGCTCAATCCCGTGGCGATCGGCACCGGCATTCCGCTGTTCGACGGCGAATTCGGCCCTCAGCGGTTCCGGCTGGCCGCGAGCCGCGCCTTCGAGAGCGGGATGATTTTCCTGACGTACGTCCGCCGATAACCGAAGTCACACCCGCCACTCGCGGCAACACGGGCACCTGACGCATGTATTGATTCAATACGTCAGTAATGTTCGAGGCATGCGCGAACGCCGATACTCGTCCACCAGCCCCGAACGCCTGGCCGCGGCCCTGTTCGACGTCGCGGCCGAGTCGGGTCTCGAGGGCGCCAGCGTGCGCGAGGTCGCCAAGAGGGCGGGTGTGTCCATCGGAGCCGTGCAGCACCACTTCTCCACGAAGGACGAGATGTTCGCGTTCGCCCTGCGGACCCTCGTCGACAAACTCCTCGCCCGACTGTCGGCGGTCGAGCGCGGCGGGGATCCCGCCCGGGCCCTGTTCGCCGCGATGTCCCAGTTGCTGCCACTCGACGAGGCGCGGTCGCGGGAGGCGCACGTCATGGCGGCATTCGCCGTCCGGGCCGCGACCTCCCCCTCGCTCGCCGAGATCCGGCGCAAGACCCTGTTCACCATCCGCACCGGACTGTCCGCCGTGCTCATCGGGATCGGCACCCCCGAGGCGGAAACCCGTGCGGCGCTTCTCCTCGCCACCGTCGACGGCCTCGCGCTCGATGCGATCGGCAGTCCGGCGCTGTACCCGCCCGAGTACCTCGAGCACGCCCTCGACATTCAGATCGGCATGATTCTGCAGGGCGCCGACGTCGTGCCGTCGTCGTCGATCGAACTGGCCAGCTGACCCCTCGGCCGATGTCACATCCGTCTCGTCAGAGTGAACCGCTGTCACATCGGGCGGGGGGCGCGGGACGGTTCGCGCCCAGCCCGTCCGGCGACCTGCACCTCGGCAACCTGCGGACGGCCGTGCTGGCGTGGCTGTTCGCCCGGTCCACCGGCCGGCGGTTCCTCCTGCGCGTCGAAGACCTCGACCGCGTCCGCGAGGGCGCCCGGGACCGGCAATTGGCCGACCTCGCCGACCTCGGCCTCGACTGGGACGGCGACGTCGTGTCGCAGTCGCAGCGACTGTCGCGGTACGACGCTGCCATCGCCGAACTCCACGCCGCCGGCCTCACGTACGAGTGCTTCTGCACGAGAAGAGAAATCCTGAAAGCCGCGTCGGCGCCGCACGCGCCGCAGGGCGCGTACCCGGGGACCTGCCGCAACCTGAGACCGGACGAACGCGCAGACCGGCTCGCCGGCGGACGACCACCCGCGCTGCGACTGCGCGCCGGCGTCACGTCGTTCACCATCGACGACGTCCTGCACGGCAGCTATTCCGGCATGGTGGACGATCTCGTGCTGCGTCGCGGCGACGGGACACCCGCCTACAACCTCGCGGTGGTCGTCGACGACGCTGCCCAGGGAATCGATCAGGTGGTGCGCGGCGACGACCTGCTCTCGTCCGCGCCCCGCCAGGCCTACCTCGCGGGGCTGCTCGGGTTGACCGCCCCCACCTACGCGCACGTCGCCCTCGCGCTCAACGAGGACGGCAAACGGCTCGCGAAGCGCGACGGCGCCGTCACCCTCGCCGACCAGAAAGCGTTGGGACGCACCGCGAGCGACGTCCTCGGAGTGCTGGCGACGTCACTTGGGCTCGCGGAACCGGACGAGGTCGTGGATCTCGGGATACTCCTCGACCGGTTCGACCCGGCCCGCCTGCACCGCGAACCGTGGGTGGTCAGGCTCCCGACGCCGCCGCAATCACCATGATCAGGAAGAACAGGATCCAGCCGATGACGTAGGCGCCGCCGATGGCGATTCCTGCGATCGCGAGTCCGCGGCCCTCCTGCCCGGACTGCTTGATCTGGCCCAGCGCAATGATGCCGAGGATGATGCCGACGATGGAGCCGAGGCCGTAGAAGCATCCGCCGACGATCGACGTGATCAGCGACGCGATCGCGAGACCGTTCGTCCCCAGCGGCCGCTGGTAGGGCGCGCCGTACGGGTTCGGTGCGCCGTTGTGCGGGGCGGGACCGCCGTATTGGCCCGGAGCCCCGTACTGGTTGGGGGCGCTGTACTGATTCGGGGCGGCGTACGGGTTGGGCGTCCCGTACTGCTGGTTCGGCGCCCCGTACTGGTCGCCGCCGTACTGATTCTGATTCGGCGCGGCATACGGATTCGGAGAAGTCCCGTACGCGCCCGGCTGCTGATAGTCGGGGTACTTCTCGGTGGGCGCCGAATAGGTGGGATAACCGGATTCGTCGACCCCGTATCCGTCGCGCGGCAAGCCGGGAACCTCACCGTAAGTGGGTGGTGTTTGCCCGTTGTACGGATTCGAATCGTCCGATCCCCCAGAATTAGTCACGATAACCAGCGTAAAGCATCAAAACCGCAGGAGAAGAAGCAGACCAAAGGGAGGCGAGTAAAGGATTGTCCACGTAGTGTTTATTCGCACTGTCACGCGCGAGCATTCAACTCTTGCTGAGGGGATCACATGACGACTGGTGGATACGACCCTAACGACAAACCTGAAGGTGGTGACCAGGGCGGATACCCCCCGCGGGGCAATCCTCCACCGCCGCCCGGTGGTTATCCGCCGCCCCCGGGGAATTACCCTCCGCCGCCGCAGGGACCGCCGCCCGGCGGATATCCGCCACCGCCGCCCGGCGGAAACTACCCGCCCCCCGGCGGTAACTACCCGCCCCCCGGCGGAAACTATCCGCCGCCCCCCGGTAATTACCCGCCGCCGCAGGGCAATTACCCGCCGCCGCCCCAGGGACCGCCGCCCGGCGGATATCCGCCGCCCCCGCCGATGTCGGATTACGGCACGCCCGGGCAGACGCCGGGGCAGTTCTCCGTGGGCAACGCGATCGGCTACGGCTGGAACAAATTCAAGGACAACGCGCTCATCTGGATCGGCATCCTGCTGATCGCCGCCATCATCCAGGTGGTGCTGAACCTCGTCTTCGGCGGCTTCAGCACGTCGTCCGACATGAGCGCGGCGTTCTCGGTGTGGCGCATCATCGGCACGATCGTCACGACCATCGTCGGCTACCTGATCAATGCGGCTCTCGTGCGGGGCGCGCTGCACGAGGTGGACGGGAACAAGCCGGCGTTCGGTTCGTTCTTCCAGTTCACCAACGTCGCGGCGATCATCATCGCCAGCGTGATCATCGGTGTGGCCGCCACCATCGGTTTCGTCCTGCTCATCATCCCGGGCCTCATCGTCATCTTCCTGACCTGGTGGACGCTGCAGTTCGTCATCGATCAGAACGAGGACGCGATCACCGGCATCAAGTCGAGCTTCCGCGTGATCTCGCAGAACGTCGGCCCGGTGCTGCTGCTGGCCCTCGCTCTCGTCGGCATCAACATCGTCGGTGCACTCCTCTGCGGCGTCGGACTTCTCGTCTCGATCCCGATCACTATCATCGCGTCGACCTACGCGTACCGCGTGCTCACCGGCCGTTACGTCGCGGCCTGACCGCTCGCTCCCACGGGTGAGTGTGCTTCCTGTCCTTCGAGGACGGAAAGTACGCTCACCCGTTTTGCTACTCCCGTCACTCGAGTCACTCCCACCCCGTGCGTAAGGTGCTCAGGCGTCATCCGAGACATTCAGGACTCGAGATTCGAGGGGGAACACATGACTACCGGTGGATTCGATCCAGACCAGGGACAACAGCCGTTCGGCGGGCAGCAGTACGGGCAACCGCACTACAACGGGGCGGGGCAGCACTACGGACAGCAGTTCGGCGCACCGCCGCAGTTCGATTCGGCGCAGCAGTTCGGCACCCAGCCGTTCGCGCAGCCGGACTTCGGGTTCGACGCGTCCCGTCCCGGTGAACTTCTTCCCCGCCTCGGCGCACGGGTGATCGACGGCCTGGTCGTCGGCATCCCGATGGCCGTGGTCGGCACCGTCCTCGCGCTGGTGCTGGGCAACTTCCTGGGCAGCGTCCTCGGCGCGATCCTCACCGCGGCCGCCGCCGTCGGCTACTTCGTCTTCCTCGAGACGACGAGGGGGCAGACCCTGGGCAAGCAGATCCTGGGTCTGCGCGTCGAGGGCCCGAACGGCGGGTTCCCCACCCAGCAGCAGTCGCTGACCAGGAACGGCTTCTACGTTCTGTCCGCGCTCGGCGGGTTCCCTCTCCTCGGGTTCCTGTTCGGTGTGCTCGGCGTCGTCGCCGCGATCATCATCGGGGTGACGATCAACGGCAGCCCCACCAAGCAGGGCAAGCACGACGAACTGGCCGGCGGCACGCGCGTCGTCCAGGGCTAGCCCGAACCCGTCCTACCGTGCGGGTGAACGTACCTTTCGTCGCGTCAGATCGGACAAAAGGTACGTTCACCCGTTCCTGATTCGCGCACGTCCACCTGCAGGTGCTTGGATTGCGGCGTGACAGCCTCAGATCAGCAGACCAAGCCAGACGACCACGCGACGTTCGCGCACGTCAGCCGGGGGTACTACCCCACGTTCGTCGCCCTCTTCACCGCGACGCTGCTGATCTCGAATATCTGCGCGACGAAGGGCGTCGCGTTCTTCGCCGATTCGTCGCTGACCATCGGGCCGCTGCAGATCCTGCCCGTCATCACCGACGGCGGCTTCTTCCTGTTCCCGCTCGCCTACATTCTCGGCGACGTCCTCAGCGAGGTGTACGGGTTCAAGTCGACGCGTCGAGCGATCTACCTGGGCTTCGGCGCCCTGATCCTGGCCGCGTTCTGCTTCTGGCTCCTCATCGAGCTGCCGTCCGCCGACTTCTACGAAAACCAGGAAGCGCTGCGGTCCGTCGTCGGCGTCTACCCGCGACTGCTGCTCGCCGGGCTGGCCGGTTACCTCGTCGGGCAGATGCTGAACTCGGTGACGCTGGTCCTGATCAAGGAGCGCACCAAGGAGAAGCACCTGTGGGCGCGGCTCATCGGGTCCACCATCGTCGGTGAGTTCGCCGACACCCTGATCTTCTGCTCCATCGCCGCAGGCGCGATCGGCATCAGCACGTGGAGCGATTTCGTCAACTACGTGATCGTCGGATTCCTGTGGAAGACCCTCGTCGAGGTACTGGTCATGCCGATCACGTACCGCGTCATCGCGTACGTGAAGAAGCGCGAACCCACCTACCAGCTCTGACCCCCACGTGAGTGGGAAAGTGTGCCCGAGGACGCTTTCCCACTCACGTGCGGTAGAAGCGGCCCAGGGTTTCG
This sequence comes from Rhodococcus sp. JVH1, assembly GCF_000280725.2. Taxonomy (NCBI): domain Bacteria; kingdom Bacillati; phylum Actinomycetota; class Actinomycetes; order Mycobacteriales; family Nocardiaceae; genus Rhodococcus; species Rhodococcus sp. JVH1. The sequence continues at coordinate 3,420,085 of NZ_CP166289.1, forward strand.
GCTTTGAACTCGTCGAAGTAGCCGCCCTCGATGCTGGCGCGTATCTGATCGACCAACCGCACGGTGAAGCGTTCGTTGTGGATGGTGCACAACGTGGACGCCAGCATTTCCTTCGCCTTGAACAAATGGTGAATGTAGGCGCTGGTGTAATTCGCGCAGGTGTAGCAATCGCAGTTCTCGTCGATGGGCGTGAAGTCACGACGGAAGCGGCTGGTGTTGATGTTGAACCGGCCGTCCGGGTGGTAGATCGCGGCGTTGCGCGCGACCCGTGACGGATTCACGCAGTCGAACGTGTCCGCGCCGTTCTCGATGGCCACGAAGAAGTCGTCCGGCTCGCTGATGCCGAGCATGTGCCGCGGCTTGTGCTCGGGAAGCTCCTCGTTGCACCAGCGGACGATGGTGCCGAGGTTCTGCTTCTCGAGCGCACCGCCGATGCCGTATCCGTCGAACCCGCGGCCGCTCTCCCCCGTGATCGACTCCAGCCCCCTGCAGGCCTGCCTCCGCAGGTCCTCGTACTGCGCGCCCTGCACAACCCCGAACAGCGCCTGGTACGGGCGATGGGCGCGCTCGGCGGTGAGCTTCTCGTGCTCGGCGATGCAGCGCACCGCCCACGCCTGCGTCCGCTCCACCGACTGCTCCTGGTACCCGCGGGTGTTCAGCAGCGTGGTGAGCTCGTCGAACGCGAACATGATGTCGGCGCCGAGCTGGTGCTGGATCTGCATCGACACCTCGGGGGTGAACCGGTGCCGCGACCCGTCCAGGTGCGATTTGAACGTGACGCCGTCGTCGTCGACGGTCGCGAGGCGTTCCTTGCCCTTCGCGATGACGTCGTCGGAGCGCACCCCGACGGCTTCCATCGCGAGGACCTTCTTGAACCCGACGCCCAGCGACATGACCTGGAATCCGCCGCTGTCGGTGAACGTCGGGCCGTCCCAGTTCATGAACTTGCCCAGACCGCCGGCCTCGTCGACGATGTCCGGCCCGGGCTGCAGGTACAGGTGGTAGGCGTTGGCGAGCAGCGACTGCGCGCCCAGCTCCTTCATGCTCTCCGGCAGCACCGCCTTGACGGTGGCCTTGGTGCCGACGGCGACGAACGACGGCGTCGCGATGTCGCCGTGTGGGGTGTGAATGGTTCCGGTACGACCCAGCTGCCCGTCGAGTCGGGTACCGACGGTGAAGAACGGATCGGGCGGGGTCGGGACTACGGCATTCACGGGTGTATCCAATCACGGGCGACATTTCCGGCGACACATCACTACTTCGTTCGAAAGTGGGTACAGAGAGTGTGACGATCCCACCCCTTCGACCGGAGGAACCGCCATGAGCGACGAGCAGGCCGGCCATCGGATCGACAGGCGAACGTTTCTCTCGGGTGCAGCGGTCGCCGGCGGGGTGACCGTGATGTCGGGCCTCTTCGACCGTCGGGCGGACGCGTCGGAGAAGCCGCTACACCGTCAGCCCAGCAATTACGTACAGCCCAACATCGTGTTCATCGTCGTCGACGAGATGCGGTTTCCCCAGGTTTTTCCCGCGGGGATCACTACTCCGGACCAGTTTCTGCAGCGGTTCATGCCCAACCTCTACACGCTGTGGGCGTCCGGGGTGAAGTTCACGCAGCACTACACGGCCGGGGTGGCGTGCAGCCCCGGCCGTGCGTGTTTCGTCACCGGGCTGTATCCGCTGCAGAACTGGATGTTGCAGACGCGGACCGGTAATCGGGCCTCCCCCGTCCCGTCGCCCGCGATGGGACGGGACTTTCCGACGTACGGCAAGCTGCTGCGGCAGGCGGGCTACGTCACGCCGTACGTCGGTAAGTGGCATCTGTCGCCGTCCCCTGACGAGGACTCGGGGCTCGCGCCCGGCTACCTCGAGGAGTACGGGTTCGACGGACTGACCATGCCCGACATCATCGGAATGAACGGTGAGGGATTCGAATTCGACGGGCACATCGCCGACCAGGCCGCGGCGTGGTTGTCGACGCGAAAACCCGGGGACGGCCCGTTCTGCCTCACGGCGAGCTTCGTCAATCCCCATGACCAGCAGTTCTTCTGGGCCGGAACGGAAGCGGAACGGTATCAGTCGCTGTACGCGAACAACGTTCCCCCACTCAGCCCCGCCCGGGCCTGGTCGGTGACCACCGGCGAGAGCGACCCTCCGCGGCTGGGTTATCCCTCGGTGCCGCCCAACTGGGAACCCGAGAAGGCACTGCAGTCGAAACCGAGCACCCAGGTGTTCGCTCGGGAGTTCCAGGCCCTGGTGTGGGGCGGCGTCACCGACGACATCCAGAATCTGTCGAACTACTACCTCCAGCCCTACGGTCAGGGCACCGATCCCGACCGGCACATCGCGTTCGCGCCGTACACCTACTGGGAGCGGGCCCTCGACAGTTACACCAACGTGCTGTCGATGGTCGACCACCACATCGGCACGGTGATCAACTCACTGCCGGAGGATGTCGCGGCGAACACCGTCTTCGTCATGACGTCCGATCACGGCGAATACGCCGGCGCGCACGGCTTCGTCGCAGGCAAACTGTCCACCGCCTACGACGAGGCGTTCCACATCCCGCTGATCGTCGCCGACTCGACCGGACGATTCACCGGCGACACCGACACCCCGCGCGGCCAACTCACGTCGAGCGTCGACGTTGCGCCGCTGCTCGCGACGCTCGGGCACGGCAACCGGAACTGGATGTCCGGGGACCTGTTCGCCACGTACGCCGAACGCGCCGACCTCATGCCGCTGCTGCGGAGCAACACCGCGGCCGGTCGCGACCACGTCGTCCTCGCCACCAACGAACACGCACCGCAGGGGGTCAACTGGAACAACTCCCCCACCCACATCTACGTGCTCCGCACCCCCGAGGCGAAGGTCGCGGTGTATTCGAAGTGGTTGGGGCCCACCGCCTACGTCGACCCGGCGTCGTTCCAGTACGAGTTCTACGACTACGCCACCGAACGCGGTCGGGCGGAACTCGACAACACCTTCGATCACGACCCGCGCGGTCCGGCCATGGCCGCCCAGCTGATGACCCAGTACCTGCCGACTCAGCTCGCCGCGCCGCTCCCCCCGGCGTTCGCTCAGCAGGGCGCCGACGCGATGGCCCGGTACCTCGCCTACATCCAGCTGATCAACCGGTACACACCCGGCGAGATCGACCGCGAGGGCATCGACAAACTGACCGCGTTCGGGGAGGTGTTCTGACGGACATGACCGGGAAAGTCGTTGCCGCCGCGCTGGTTCTGCTGCTGTGGTCGGGCGGGTCCCCGCTCGCGTCCGCGGCGCCCCCTCCGACCGCGCAGTGCGCGTGGCAGTTCATGTCCGACTCGACCGTACTCAACGTCGCCTTCCCTGACGCCAACGCGACATACTGGGTCCTGCCCTACGCGTTGGCCCCGGGTGACACCATCGAACTGAGCGGCACCTACCCGGCCGCCCGCTACTTCTCGCTCAACACGTACGGCACGAACTTCGACACCGTCGACACATTGCGCGACAACCAGATCGGACCCGACCCCGGCAGCGGAAACCCGTTCGCCGACGCTACCGCCGGCGCCCTGCCCGCCACGCAGAAGCGCTGGCACGCGACCGTCGTGACCGGTCCGGCCGACCGCTCCCGCAACCAGATTCAGGCCCTGCCCGCCGGGGCCGACACGCAGTCGGTACCCGTCGGCTTCCTCATCATCCGGGTGTACGTCCCCGACGACCCGGCATCGCCGACCGGTAGTGTTCCGCTTCCCGACGTGACGCTGACGTTCGGGGCCCGAACGTCGCCGGTGCCGACCTGCGGAGCCGAATTCGATCCCTCCGCCTACGACGACGGCCCACTCGGACAGGTCGCGGAGGCCGCATTCGACCAGATCATCGCCGGCGCCGCGTCCGGTGCGTTCCCCGGCAACGTGCCCGAGGCGACGTTCGTGAACCCCGCGAGCACGTCGGGCCTGTTCCCCAACGGCGACAACAAATATGTCGGAGCAGGCCTGACGTACCGGCCCGGACGCATCGTCGTCGTACAGGGCCGGGCACCGACATTCCCCGACACCCGTGCCGGCCAGCCCGTCACGGCACCCGGCCGCCAGGTGCGGTACTGGTCGATGTGCCAGAACGATCAGGCGACGCCGTACCCCGTCGTCGCATGCGCCGCCGACTTCCAGACACGCACCGACGGCGACGGCGACTACACGTACGTCGTCGCCGCACCGCAGGACGTCCCCGCCCGCGCCGCGTCCGACCCGGCCGTCACCGTCATCCCCTGGGGCTCCACCGACGTCGCGAAAAAGGTCCTGTTCCTGCGGTACATGCTGCCGTCCGACGCCTTCTACCCACAGTCGGTGCAGGCCTCGCAGAACAATCACACCGACCCGGCCGCCACGATGGGTCCGTACTACCCACGCGCCGCCTACTGCGACACCGCCACCTTCGAAGCCGGGGGAAGCACTGCGTGCCTGTGAGTACTTCTCAACCGCCCGTGGTTGAGAAGTACTCACGGGTGGTCAGACTTCGGCGCCGACGAACTGGCTGTTGTAGAGGCGGTAGTACGCGCCGCGGGTGAGGAGCAGGTCGTCGTGGCTGCCCTGCTCGACGATGCGACCGTCCTCCATGACGACGATGAGGTCGGCGTCGCGGATGGTCGACAAGCGGTGTGCGATCACGAAACTCGTGCGATCGCTGCGCAGGACCGCCGTGGCGTGCTGCACGAGCAACTCGGTGCGGGTGTCGACGGAACTGGTTGCCTCGTCGAGGATCAGGATCGACGGCTGCGAGATGAACGCGCGGGCGATGGTGATCAGCTGCTTCTCACCGGCGCTGATGTTGCTGCCCTCTTCGTCGATGACGGTGTCGTAGCCGTCGGGCAGCGAGTGGACGAACCGGTCGACGTAGCTGATTCGTGCGGCCGCCTGGATCTCGTCCTCGGTGGCGTCGGGACGTCCGTACGCGATGTTGTCGCGGATGGTGCCGCCGAACAACCAGGCGTCCTGCAGCACCATGCCGATGCGGGACCGCAGGTCGTCGCGCGACATCTCGGCGATGTCGACGCCGTCGAGGAGGATCTTGCCGCCGTCGAGTTCGTAGAACCGCAGGATCAGGTTGACGAGTGTGGTCTTGCCGGCGCCGGTGGGTCCGACGATGGCGACCATCTGACCGGGTTCCGCCACCAGCGACAGGTTCTCGATCAGCGGCTTCTCCGGCGAGTAGCTGAACGACACGTCCGAGAACTCCACCCGGCCGAACGTATGGACGCGACCCGCATCACGGGGCTCGGCCGGCGTGGGCGCTTCGGCGAGGTCGGGTTCCTCCTCGTCCTCGTCGAGGATGGCGAACACCCGCTCGGCGGACGCCACACCCGACTGCATGAGGTTGACCATGGCCCCGATCTGGGTGAGGGGCTGGGTGAACTGGCGCGAGTACTGGATGAACGCCTGCACGTCGCCGAGGCTCATCGTGCCGGACGCCACCCGCATGCCACCGAGCACGGCGATGGCCACGAAGTTGAGGTTTCCGAGGAACATGATCGCCGGCATGATCAGGCCCGAGATGAACTGGGCCCGGTAACTGGCCTGGTAGAGCGCCTCGTTCTGCTCCTCGAACCGGGCCTCCACCTCGCGGCTGCGGCCGAACACGGTGACCAGTTCGTGGCCCGTGTACGCCTCCTCCACGTGAGAGTTGAGCGCTCCCGTCGACTTCCACTGCGACACGAAATGGGTCTTGGACCGTTTCGCGATCTGCGCCGTCACCAGGATCGACAGCGGCACCGTCAGCACCGCGATCAACGCGAGCAGCGGCGAGATGACGATCATCATCACGAGGATGCCGATCACCGTCATCGCCGACACGATCAGCTGACTCATCGTCTGCTGCAACGACTGCGAGACGTTGTCGATGTCGTTGGTGACCCGGCTCAGCAGGTCGCCGCGGGAGTGGGAGTCGAAGTAGCGCAGCGGAAGTCGGTGGATCTTCCGTTCGACCTCGGCGCGCAGATTCTTCACGACACCCTGCACGATGATGTTCAGCAGGAAACCCGACAGCCACATGAACACCGACGACCCCAGGTACAGGGCCAGCACGGTCGCCAGCACCCGGCCGAGCGCACTGAAGTCGATACCGACACCGGGCACGACGGCCATGCCGGACACCATGTCGGCGAACGTGTTCTGCCCGTCGGCCCGCAGTGCGGCGACGGCCTGATCCTTCGACATCCCGGCGGGCAACTGTGCGCCGATGATGCCGTCGAAGATCAGGTTCGTGCCCTGACCGAGCATGCGCGGCGCGATCGAGGTGAGCACCACCGACACGGCAGCGACCAGGAGAACGACGCCGACGGCGATCCGGTGGGGACGCAGCCGCCTCAGCAGCCGCTTGGTGGACGGCCACAGGTCGTTCGGCTTGGACCCCGGGGCACCCGGAGCGACCGGTCCTGGAATACGCGGGCCGGCGGGCCTTTCGGCAGTGGTGGTGGTTGCGCGATCGCTCATAGTGCTTCCTGGACCGATCGTTGGGATTCGACGATCTCGACGTAACACGGACACGTCTCGAGCAGTTGGTCGTGCGTGCCGATTCCGACCACCGCGCCGTCCTCGAGGACCACGATCTGCTCGGCCTCCACGATCGTCGAGACACGTTGGGCGACGACGATGACGCACGCATCCGAGGTCTCGGGTTTGAGCGCCGCACGCAGCCGGGCGTCGGTGGTGAGGTCGAGGGCGGAGAAGGAGTCGTCGAACAGGTAGATCGACGGACGACGGACCAGTGCCCGCGCAATCGCGAGTCGCTGCCGCTGACCACCGGAGACGGTCGTGCCGCCCTGCGCGATCGGGGTGTCGAGACCCTCGGGCATCGCGCGGACGAAATCCGCGGCCTGCGCGATCTCCAGAGCCCGCCACAGTTCGTCGTCGGTGGCATCGGGTTTGCCGTACCGGAGGTTGGTGGCGACGGTGCCCGAGAACAGGTACGGCCGCTGCGGAACGAGTCCGATGCCGGACCGCAGGACGTCCAGGTCGATGCGGCGCACATCCGTGTCGGACACGGTGACCGAACCCGACGTGGCGTCGATGAGGCGCGGGATCAGCGACAGCAGCGTCGTCTTACCGGAACCGGTGCCGCCGATGATCGCGGTGGTCTTGCCCGGTTCGGCGCGGAAGCTGATGTCGCGCAACACCGGTGCGTCGGCACCGGGGAACTTGAACTGGGCGTCGCGCAGTTCCACCACACCGGGGTTCTCCAGCACGGTGACGGCGTCGACCGGCGGGACCACGGTGGAATCCGTGTCGAGCACCTCGCCGATGCGTTCGGCGCAGACGGTGGCGCGGGGGGCCATCATCGCGATGAACGACGCCATCATCACCGACATCAGGATCTGCATGATGTAGCTGAGCATCGCGGTCAGCGAGCCGACCTGCATGGTGCCGCTGTTGATCTCGTGGCCGCCGAACCAGATGACGGCGACACTGGTGATGTTCGCGATGACCATCACGAGGGGGAACATCACCGCCGTCAGCCTGCCGACCCGCAGGGCGGTCTGGGTGAGTTGCTCGTTCGCGTCGCCGAACCGCGCCACCTCGGAGCGCTCACGGACGAACGCCCGCACCACGCGGATACCGGTGATCTGCTCACGCAGCACCCGGTTGACCCCGTCGATCCGGGTCTGCATCTCCCGGAACGCAGGCACCATCCGCGAAATCACGAACCCCATGGACAGCGCGAGCACCGGCACGGTGACCGCCAGGATCCAGGCGAGCCCGGCGTCCTCGCGGATCGACATCACGACACCACCGACGCACATGATCGGCGCCATCACCAGAATCGTGCAGCTCATCACGACGAGCATCTGCACCTGCTGCACGTCGTTGGTGTTGCGGGTGATCAGGGACGGCGCACCGAAGCGCCCGAATTCGCGGGATGAGAAGCTCCCGACCTGATGCATCACGGCGCGGCGCACATCGCGCCCGAAACCCATTGCGGCGCGGGCGCCGAAGAACACCGAACCGATCGAGCAGATGATCTGCACGACGGTGACGAGCAGCATCGTGACGCCCGTGGACAGGATGTACCCGGTGTCGCCCTTGGTGACGCCGTTGTCGATGAGATCGGCGTTCAGACTGGGCAGGTACAGGGCTGCCGCGGTCGCGACGAGCTGGAACAGGACGACCGCCGTGAGCTCCCGCTTGTACGGGCGGAGGTACGTGGTGAGCAGGGCATTCAACATGGGCAGCGATCCTGGCGGGTCATCATTATGTCCGAAGGTTACCAACAGAAACGACCGCAGGCCCGCGGATTTTCGGGGCCTGCGGCCCCGTGAGTGGTTGACGAGTCCAGAGACTCCTCAACCACTCACGGGCGCGAAGCGCCTACTAGCGATTCGTCCGCGTCGTGCAGGACCTTCTTCAGTTTCTCGCCCTCGATGTCGACGTTGGGCAGGATCTTGTCCAGCCACTTCGGCAGCCACCAGGCCTTGTCGCCGAGCAGTGCCATCACGGACGGGATGATCACCATGCGCACGACGAAGGCGTCGAAGAACACGGCCGCCGCCAGGGCGAAACCGATCGACTTGATGAACGAGTTCGGCTCGGCGATGAAGGCCGCGAACACCGAGATCATGATGACCGCGGCGGCGCTGACCACCCGGGCACCGTGGTTGAAACCGACGGTGACGGCCTGCTTCGCGGTTGCGCCGTGGACGTATTCCTCCCGCATCCGGGTCACCAGGAACACCTGGTAGTCCATCGCGAGACCGAACACGACGCCGATCAGGAAGATCGGCATGAAGCTGACGATCGGCTGCGGGTTGGAGATGATGCCGCCCCAGCCCTCCTGGAACACCGCGACGGTGGCACCGAACGTGGCCGCGACGCTGAGCAGGAAGCCGAGGGTGGCCGTCAGCGGCACGAGCACCGAGCGGAACACCAGCAGCAGCAGGAGGAAGGCGAGGCCCACGACCACCGCGAGGTACGGGATCAGCGCGTCCTGCAGCGTCTCGGACACGTCGCCTTCGAGCGCGGTCTGCCCGGTGACGCCGTAGTCGACGCCGATCGAGTCGTGCAGGTCCGCCTCCGCACCGCGGATGTTGTTCACCAGATCCATCGTCGCCGGATCGCTGGGGGCGCTGCTCGGCGTCACCAGGATCTGCGCGGTGTCACCGGCCTTGTTCACGCCGACGACCTGCGCGTTGGACACGTCGTCCTGCGCGGTGATGGTCTTCACGACCTCACCGAACGCCTCCGACGGCGTGCCGGTGGTGACGTCCTTGGCGTCGACGACGACGAGCAGCGGACCGTTCTTGCCGGGTCCGAAGCCTTCGCTCACGAGGTCGTAGGCCTGCCGGGAGCTGGTGGCGGGGTCGCCGGTGCCCTCACTGGGCAGGGCCAGGCTCAGGCCGGTCGCGGGGATGGCGAGCGCCCCGAGCACCACGACTCCGGCGATCAGCGGAATCGCGGGCCTGCGGACCACGGCGCTGATGTACCGCAGGGCGAGGCTCGGCTTGCCCTCGTCGTCCTCGAGGTCACGACTGCTGAGGAACGGGATCTTGCCTGCGAACGCCTTCTTCCCGAACAGTCCGAGGATCGCGGGCAGGAGCGTCAACGCGATCGAGACGGCGATGAACACCGTGAACGCGGCGGCCGCACCCATGTCGGAGAGGAACGGGATGCCGACGACGCGCAGCGCGATCAGGGCGATGATCACCGTGAGACCGGCGAACACCACGGCGGAACCGGCGGTGCCGACGGCACGTCCGGCCGCTTCCGAGCGGTCGTCGGTGAGCGAAAGCTCGTGTCGGAAACGGGACACGATGAACAGCGAGTAGTCGATGGCGACGGCCAGGCCGATCATGATGGCCAGCGTGGGTGTCATCGAGCTGAGGTCGGTGAATCCGGTGGCGACGGTGATTCCGAGGCTGCCGATCATGATGCCGATGATCGCGGTGATCAACGGCAGACCCGCGGCGACCAGCGAACCGAACGTGAGCGCGAGCACGACAGCGGCCACGCCGATACCGACGAGTTCGGTGGCGCCGCCGGGCGGCTCGGCTTCGTTGGCGGCGGAACCACTGATCTCGACGGTCAGTCCGGCGTTGCGGCCGGCGTCGGCCGCGGCCGAGATCTGGTCGCGCAGAGCCTGGTCGACGTCGCCCATGCCGCCCTTGAACGGCACCTCGACGTAGCCGACGGTCTTGTCGGCGTTGAGCGGAGACAGCGCCTGCGCGTTCGCGAGGGCGGCGTCCTCACTGATTCCCTTGTCGGCCGCGGTGGACTTCGCCATCTCGACGAGCTGCTCGTTCGCGGTGACGGGGTTGACCAGTGCCTTCGCGGCGTCGGCGCCCGAGGCGGTGGCGGGATCGACCTTGGCGGCGTCCTGGACCTGTTCGATGCCGCGCACCTTGGCGAGCACCGCGTCCATCGCCTGCTGACTCTGCTCGCTCTCGAGGGTCTGCCCCTCGGGAGCGGCGAACACGTAACGCGCGCTGACGGCGTTCATCGGGTCGCTGCCCGCGGCCTCGGGGAAGCGTTCGGCCATCAGGTCCTGCGCCTGCTGCGCGGGGGTGCCCGGGATGGAGAACGAGTCCTTCGTGGGCCCGGACAGCGTTGCCGCGCCGACGCCCATGAGGACCAGGATCACCAACCAGACGCTGAGGACCGCGCCTTTTCGCCGGTAGGCGAATCTGCCGATCCGATAGAGATAGGTGGCCACGAGAGGCTCCTTCTGAGTCGGTGGAACGAAGAGTGATTCGGGGCAGCCGGCTACGGCTGCGGGATTCCCTGACGGAGTTGACGCATGGCGTCGCGGACGAGTTCTTCGGGTCCGCTCGCACCGGACTTGCCACTCATCCACAGGTCGAGCGACGCCTTACACGCCGACCCGACCGCCAGGTGCAGCAGGTTGGGGTAGAGGTCGGTGTCGATGTTCGTGCCCGTGCGTTCGGCGATCACCTCACCGACCAGACGGGTGACGCGCAGGTGCACTTCGAGTTTCTTCGCGAGCAGCGCGGGGCTGGTCTCGACGAGTTCCATCATCACCGCGGTCTCTTCGAGCGGTTTCGCCGGATCGGTGACGATCTGGACCACCACGTGCTCGAGGGAATCCCAGATCGGCTCGTCCTCGGGGCGGGCGCGGAGCAGGTCCACCCAGTCGTGGACGGACTGCTCGAAGTGCGCGAGTACCGCCTCCTCCTTGCTGGAGAAGTAGTTGTGGAACGTCCGAGTCGAGACCCCCGCCTCGGACGCTATGGCGTCGGCAGTGACGCATTCGATGCCCAGCGCGCGGGCCAGGCGTGCGGCGGCGCCGCTGAGGGCTGCGCGCGTGGCGGCCTTCTTGCGGTCCCGCAGTCCGATTTCCGAAATCACTACACCGACGGTACAGAACTTGCAGGGCTCTGCAAATTTGCGCGAGAGTGCAACTTTTATGTTCTTGCCCACAGTCCGCGCAGCACTGTGTCGGGAGTCACCGCGGCGTTACGGTGGATTCATGTCCGATCCGACGGCGCCGCTGTCGTTCCGGGCGGACGAGATCGACCGCGCCGCCCTGGACCAACTCGCCGCCGTCCTCGACCTGCAGGCCGCGCGCCCGGGAATCCGGCGACTGCGCGAGTGGTCGCTTGCCGCCCTGCACGTGCAGCCGGGCGAGAGCGCACTCGACCTCGGATCGGGCACAGGGTCGGAGACGCGGGCCCTCGCCGCCGCGGTCACCGCGTCGGGTCGCGCGATCGGGCTCGATCCCAATCCCGGTATGGCCCTCCTCGCCCGGGAGCGGGCCGAGGAGGAGGGCTCGACGGCGCAGTTCGTAATCGGCGACGCCTACTCGCTGCCGTTCCCCGACGACCGCCTCGACGTCGTGCGGAGTGAGCGGGTTTTCCAGCACCTGAGCGAACCGGATCGCGCGGCGGCGGAAGTGGCCCGAGTTCTGCGACCGGGCGGGCGCGGCGTCATCGTCGACAGCGACTGGGGAACCGCGATCATGCACCCCGGCGATCCCGTGGTCCTGCAGAAGATCATGGACGTGATGCTCTCGCACACCGCGAACCCGCACTCCGGACGATTGCTCCCGGGGCAGCTCACCTCCGCCGGGCTCGTCGTCGAGGATATCGGCACGGAGGCGTTGATCCAGGATCCGGGCGACGTGACCGGCCCACTCGTCCAGATGATGACCGCGGCGGCGATCGCCGAGGGGGCAATCACCGACGCGCAGAGCGCCGCACTGCTGGACCAGTTGAACGCCGCCGCCCGCAGCGGCGACTTCCACATGTCGGTGACGATGTTCGCCTACCTCGTTCGCAAGCCCTGACGAAACCCTTCCGACATTCGGAAACCGAGTGTGGTGGATCACCTCCGGTGCCGCACAGTGGTGGAGACGACGCTGACGCACCACCGAGTCCGGCGTCACGAATAACGCAGCAGCCCAGCATATTCCGGAGGCCCCATGTCCACGATCGCCCGCAACCAGTGGTACGTCGCAGCCTACGGCCGTGAGGTCGGACGCGAACTGTTCTCCCGCACCATCTGCGAGGAGCCGATCCTGTTCTGGCGGACCGAGGCCGGCGAGGCCGTCGCGATGAGCGACCGGTGCGTGCACCGCCGCTACCCGCTGTCCGAAGCGCCGAGCCGGCTCGACGGCGACAAGGTGGTCTGCGGCTATCACGGTTTCACCTACGGCAGCGACGGCGGTTGCGTGTTCGTGCCCGGCCAGGCACGCGTCCCCCGCACCGCGCGGCTGCGCTCGTACCAGGTGGTCGAGCAGGACTCGTTCGTGTGGGTCTGGATCGCCGACCCGCAGAACCCCCAGCAGGGCGACCCGACGCGCATCCCCCGCGCGCCGTGGATGGATTCCCCCGACTACACCGTGGTCAGCGGCATGGAACCGATCGACTGCAACTACGGCCTGCTCGTCGACAACCTGATGGACCTGTCGCACGAGACGTACCTGCACGGCGGCTACATCGGCACCCCCGAGGTGGCGGAAACCCCGATCACCACGGAGATCGACGAGGACCGGAACGTCATCTACGTGTCCCGGCACATGGACGACGCCGAGTGCCCGCCGTTCTACTCCAAGTCCACGGGCATCGAGGGACGCATCACCCGCTGGCAGGACATCGAGTACACGCCGCCGTGCCTGTACCTGCTGCACAGCCGCATCGCCCCGATCGGCGCGCCCCTGCCCGGCGACGACGGCTCCGACCCGCACGCGTTCCACAGCGAGATCGTCTACGCGATCACCCCGTCGACGGAGAATTCCACCCTCGACTTCTGGGCCGTGGCCCGCGACTTCGCAGTCGGCGACGACGCCGTTACGACGTTCCTCGCCGAGAACAACCGGACCGTCGTGATGCAGGACGTCGTGGCGCTGAACATTCTGCAGAAGGCGCTCGACACGGAGAAGGACGGCTACCAGGAGCTGTCGATCAACATCGACGCCGGCGGCCTCGGCGCTCGGCGGATCCTGAAGAAGCTGGTCGACGCGCCGCAGGCCGTCACCGCGGCGGTGGGCTGAGCCGTGGAACCGACCAGGATGCTCCGCGGGGCCAACGTGATGCGCATCGTCTGGCTTCCGGGGTCGGACCTGCTCGAGGGCGAGTGCCACTGCGGCGCGCGCCACGTGGCGGAAGAACCCGCCGCCCTCTGGGAGTGGTTGCTCGCCCACCCCGAGGGACACCACCCCGCCGATCCGCCGGCGCCTGCCACGCCGCTGCCCGCGGCGCCGGAATCCGCTCCCGTTCCCGTCTGACCCGGAGAGACCGCCATGCCTATCCCACCCGAACCCGTGCTCGAGCTGGAGCTGACCTCCAAGACCACCGGCGCCGACGGCGTCGTCGTCCTGGAGTTCCGCGACCCGTCCGGCGCCGCCCTGCCCGCGTGGACGCCGGGTGCGCACATCGATCTGGTGCTGACGCCGGAGCTCACCCGCCAGTACTCGCTGTGCGGCGACCCGGCCGACACCGGGACCTGGCGCGTCGCCGTGCTGCGGGAGGCGATGGGCCGCGGCGGCTCGCAGTTCGTGCACGACAAGCTGAGCGAGGGCGACCACGTCACGGTCCGGGGACCGCGCAACCATTTCGAGCTCGAGCCGTCACCGCGGTACGTGTTCGTCGCGGGCGGCATCGGGATCACGCCGATCCTCACCATGGCGCACGCCGCGGAGAACGCCGGCGCCGACTGGACCCTCGTCTACGGCGGACGCAGCCGCAGTTCGATGGCGTTCGCCGACGCACTCGCCGAGCGGTTCGGCGACCGGGTGGTGGTCCACCCCGAGGACGAGCACGGCCTCATCGACCTACCGGGGCTGCTCGGCGACGTCCGGGAGAACACCCTCGTCTACTGCTGCGGGCCCGCCCCGCTGCTCGACGCCGTCACCGGTCACTGCGACAGCTGGCCGTCCGGCGCGCTGCACATCGAGCGCTTCGCGGCGAAGGATCTCGAGGAACCGGTTCGGGCCGAGGGGTTCGAGGTGGAGCTGAGGCTGAGCGGCAAGACCGTGACGGTGACACCCGAGCAGTCGATCCTGCAGGCCGTCACCGCCGCCGGCGTCCAGGTCCTGTCGTCCTGCGAGGAGGGGACCTGCGGAACCTGCGAGACGGCCGTGCTCGGCGGTACTGTCGATCACCGGGATTCCCTGCTCACAGCGGACGAGCAGGCTGCCAACGACACTATGATGATCTGCGTCTCGCGTGCGAGCTGTCCACGTCTGACGCTGGAACTGTGAGACGGAGAACGAGCAATGGCGATCACCGGATCGGTGACCATTCGCTCCTTGCGGCTCCTCGAGCTCTTCACCCCGTCCACGCCGCGGCTGACCCTCAGCGATCTGTCGCGTAAGTCCGGATACCCGCTGAGCACCGTGCACCGGCTGACCAGCGACCTCATCGAATGGGGCGCCCTCGAACGTGACAGCAGCGGCCGCTTCACGGTCGGGCTCAAGCTGTGGGAGATCGCGTCGCTCGCACCGCGCGGCACGATGCTGCGCGAACTCGCGATGCCGGTGATGGAGGACCTGTCGCAGATCACGCGGGAGAACGTCCAGCTCGGCATCGCCGAGGGCACCGAGGTCGTGTTCGTCGAACGCATCGCCGGACAGAAGGCCGTGCCCGTCCAGACCCGCGTCGGCGGCAGGTTCCCGCTGACGGCGTCCGGCATCGGCCTCGCCCTGCTCGCGTACATGCCCGCCGACGTGCAGGAGCAGGTGCTGAGCGGGCCGATCGAGAAGTTCACCGACCGGACCGTCACCGACCCCGTCGTTCTGCGGCGGACGCTCGCCGAGATCCGCCGATCCGAGGTCGCGATCAGTGATCGTCAGGTGACCATGGACGCGGTCTCCGTCGCGGCCCCGATCTTCGAGCGTCCCGGAGCGGCGGTCGCGGCTGTGTCGCTGGTGGTGTCGGCGGAGAACGCGTCACTGAACGCGCTGGTCCCGCTGGTGCGTGCGGCCGGCCGGACGATCAGCCGCGCGCTGCGCCCTCGTCAGCCGTCGTAGCCGGCCGGGTGCGACGCTCCCAGGCCCCCGGGTCGGACGTCAGGGTGGTGAGGAAACCCGGCAGCTGCCCGTTCGCCACGTCCGCGAGGCTCACGTTTTCGAGCACGGCGCGCAGGTTCACCCGCACCGCGATCCACACGTCCTGCAGTTTGGCGGCCGGCCCGCAGTAGTCGACGTCCTCGGGGCGCTCCCCCCGCACCGACGCCAGCGGACCCTCGACGGTCCGGATGACGTCGGCGATCGTGATGTCCTCGGCGGGCCGGGCCAGCCAGTAGCCGCCGTCGGGTCCGCGTCTGCTGTTGACCAGTCCCCCGCGCCGGAGGTCGGCGAGGACGGCCTCGAGGAACTTGTGCGGAATCGTCTGCGACTGTGCCAGGAACTCGGCCTTGGACGGGGACGGCCCGGCAGCGGCCAGTTCGATCAGCGTCCGCACGGCGTAGTCCACCTTTGCGGTGATGTGCACACCGAATTCCTACCATCCAAGTATGAAAACGGGCAACTCACGCTTCGCCGCGCGAACCCAGGACGTCCAGGTAGTGCGGGTTGTACATGACGCCGAGGATGTTGACGAACGGGTCCACGACGGAGGCGGTGACGAATCCCGACTCTCGTTCGGTGCGCGGCTCGTGCTCTTTCGCCCCCATCGACAGCAGCTTCTCGACGGCGGCGGTCACGTCGTCGACGTGCCAGAACACCACCACGCCGGACGGGCCGTCCGCGGCTCCGTGCGGGGCGTATCGACGGTCGATGATGCCGAGCTCGTGCTGGTAATCCCCGATCCGGTACTCGATGTACGCCGGGTTGTCGGAGTCGGGGCGTTCGAAGTACGGGGTGATACCGAGCAGGGCGCTGTACCACTCGCGGGCCGCCGGGATGTCGTCGGCGAAGAGGCTGACGGTGGTGAGTCCTCGCAACATGATGAGTCCTTTCGCCTGATCCGGTTCGTGCTGACGGAATTCATTCTCCGCGGCAAAGTGCGCATCCAATGAGCACTTTTATTTTCGAATCGGGGCGGATAGTGATGCGTGTCACTCCGAGGTACATTGAACTGGACGATCGTCTTGTGGAGGAAGCAGCATGTGGGAGACCGTGACGTCGGCGTGGAATTCGGCGCTGCTGACGCCCCTGCACGAGCCGGTGACGCTGGCCATCCCGGCGTTCGTGCTGTTCCTCGCCATCGAATGGTTCGCGGCCCGGCACCTCGAGGACGCGACGTTCGACCCCGACGGACGGTCCCGCCCGGTGCGCGGCGGTTACGAGCGCCGCGACGCGCGGGCGAGCGTGTCGATGGGCGCCGTGTCCGTCCTGACGACCACGTTCTGGAAGCTACTGGCCCTGATCGGGTACTCCGCCATCTGGGTGTACGTCGCGCCGTGGCACCTACCCGCGGACGCCTGGTACACGTGGGTGATCCTCATCCTCGGTGTCGACGCGCTGTTCTACGCGTATCACCGGATGGCGCACCGCATCCGCCTGATCTGGGCCACCCACCAGGCACACCATTCGAGTGAGTACTTCAACTTCTCCACCGCGCTCCGCCAGAAGTGGAACAACAGCGCCGAAATCCTGATGTGGATTCCGTTGCCGCTGATCGGCATTCCGCCGTGGATGGTGTTCATCGGATTCTCCGTGAACCTCGTCTACCAATTCTTCGTCCACACCGAGCGCATCGACAAGCTGCCCCGGCCCGTCGAGTTCGTGTTCAACACTCCCTCGCATCACCGCGTTCACCACGGCTGCGACCCCGAATACCTCGACCGCAACTACGCAGGCATCCTCATCGTGTGGGACCGGATGTTCGGCACGTTCCAACCCGAAACCCACCGCCCCACCTACGGACTCACCACACCGGTAGGCACCTACAACATCTGGAAGCTGCAGACCCGCGAATACGGTGCCATCGTCCGCGACTGGCGCCGGGCGTCGTCGTGGCGCGACAAGCTCGGCTACGTGTTCGGACCGCCCGGCTGGGCCCCGTCAGGAACGCGCGAAGCTGACCAGGAAGTCGACCGTGCCGTCGCCGTCCACGGTCACGAAGCCCAGTGACGGCGGCGTCACACCGAAGTCCGTCCAGGTGACCGGGATGCTGCCCGAGGCGATGAGGTCGTCGCCGGAACGCAGCACGTCGATGTCGACCGTCACCGGACGCGACTGCCCCTTGAGCGTCAGCGTGCCCTGGGCTGAGACCGTTCCCACGGAGCCGTCCGCAGGCAGCCCGGACAGATCGACCGGGGAATCGACGGTGAACGTGGCGGTCGGGAACGTCCCGGTGTCCATGACGTTGCCGCGGAACTGGTTGTCGCGGCGGGACTGATCGGTCGCGATGGTCGCCACCTGCACGGTCACCTCGCCCGCGGTGAGTTTCTCATCCTCGACGGTCGCGTTGCCGGTCACGTCGGCGGTCGACCCGACCACCGTGACGCTCGCGCCGTTGAGGATCTCGTGGACGGTGTACCCCGCCGCAGTCTGGTTGGAGCCCTGCCCCGGTGTGACGGTCCACTGCCCGTCGACCGATCCTGTGGCCGCCTCCGCACCCTCGGTCGACACCGAGGCCGCCGGTGCGTCGTCCTCTGCGATGAATTGGCCGTAGAACCACGGTCCCACCAGCACCGCGATCACGACGATGACAACTGCGCCGACCAACCACCACAGCTTTTTCATGAGATCAGGCTAGTTGCAGCTTCAATGGATGTCACTCGGTACGACCTGCGAGAGTGCTGTGAACCGGCGGTCACGGGACGATGGAATCGATGTAGCCGCCGTCGACCCGCACCGCGGCACCGGTGGTCGCCGACGCCTGCGCCGAACTGAGGTAGACGACCATGTTCGCGATCTCCTCCGGCTCGATGAGGCGCTGCAGCAACGACTGCGGCCGGTACTTCTTCATGAACTCGCGCTGCGCCTCGTCCCACGGCAGGTCCGTGTCGACCAGGCTGTAGACGAAATCCTCCACACCACCCGTGTGGGTGGGGCCGGCCAGAACCGAATTGACCGTGACACCCGTCCCCGCCGCCTCTTTCGCGAATCCCCGTGAGACCGCCAGCAGCGCCGTCTTCGACATCCCGTAATGGATCATCTCGGCGGGAATGACGATCGCGGAGTCACTGGCGATGTCGAGGACCCGGCCCCAGGACCGTTCGACCATGCCGGGCAGGACCAGGCGGGTCAGCCGGATCGCGGACAGCACGTTCACCTCGAAGTAACGCCGCCACTCGTCGTCGTCGATCTCCAGGGCCGGCTGGGAGCCGAAGATCCCGAGGTTGTTGACCAGGATGTCCACGCTCGGAACGATCTCCAGGACCCGCCGCGCGCCCTCGTCCGTCGTGACGTCGGCGGCCGCCGGAACGAATTCGCCGTCCGGGACCTCGGCCCGCAGTCGTTCGATCGCCCAACTCACGGATCTCTCGGTGCGGCCGTTGATCGCCACCCGCGCGCCGGAGCGGGCGAGGCCCGCTGCGATCGCGGCGCCGATGCCCTGCGTCGAACCGGTGACCAGCGCCGTTCTGCCCGTCGAGTCGATGCGCATGTCGGTGCCCCTTCCCTCCAGGACACGCTAACGAACATGCCCGGCCCGGATACACAAAAACTCCCCACCTGCGTGTGCAGGTGGGGAGCTTTGGCGGTGGCGGAGGGATTTGAACCCTCGGACGGGGGTTACCCGTCACACGCTTTCGAGGCGTGCTCCTTAGGCCGCTCGGACACGCCACCGCCGGTGACTTTACCGGATGTGACGCCCGAGCCCGAAATCGCCAGGTGAAGCCGTTTAAGTCAGCTTGTCCTTGAGGTTCTTGGCGGCGTCTTTGACCTTCTCGCCGGCATCCTTCACCGCCGAGGACGCCTGGTCGGCCTTGCCCTCGTCGCGCAGGTCCGGATCGCCAGTGGCTTTGCCGGTGGCTTCCTTCGCCTGGCCCTTGAGGTCTTCCGCCTTGTTCGAAGCTTTGTCTGCGATTCCCACGAGATACCTCCGTGAATCCGATTTCGAACCCGGGAACGGGTCCGGCGGCGCCTCGTCGGCGCCTGTCTCCAGCGAAGCACGGGTCATGCGGACCCGGCCACATTGTGTCGAGTACCCCACGAAAGAGTTTGAAACCGGTCAGCGCCGCTCACGAAAGAAGTCTTCGAGGATGCCGGCGCATTCGTCCTCGAGAACACCGCCCCTGACCTGCGGTCGGTGGGTGAGACGGCGGTCGCGGACCACATCCCACAGGGAGCCGACGGCACCGGTCTTCGGCTCCCACGCCCCGAACACCACCCGGGAGATCCGGGCCAGCACGAGCGCACCCGCGCACATCGTGCACGGCTCCAGCGTCACCGCGAGCGTCGCCCCCTCGAGGCGCCACCCGTCGCCGTATACCCGCGCGGCGGCCCGCAACGCGATGATCTCCGCGTGCGCCGTCGGATCCGACATCGCCTCCCGCGAGTTCACGGCCCGCGACACCTCCACACCGTCGGCGTCGAACACCACCGCACCCACGGGCACGTCGGCGTCGGTGGCGGCGCGGGCCGCCTCGATCGCCGCGCGGATCATCCGCTCGTCGTCCTGAAGAGTCACGGCGCGTGGAACTACCGGGGAAGCTTGTCGAGAACCCCGGCCAGCTCCGTGGTGAACCCGAGCCGCTGCGCGATCATCCCGAGCTGCTCGTCGGGATACAGGTCCGTCTCGGACGTGATGACAGCCAGAACGGGTTCGGGCAGACCGAGGTCGGCGAGCAGCGACAGGTCACCCTCCTCCCACGGCTCGATGTCGTCGAGTTCGTCCGGGTCGATGTCCGGGACCTCGATGTTGAGCGCCTCGAGGACGTCGGCGGCGATGTCGTAGTCGATGGCCGCGGTGGCGTCGGACAGCAGCAGACGCGTTCCCGACGGCGCAGGCCGGAGCACGACGAAGAATTCGTCGTCCACGTCCAGCAGACCGAAGAACGCGCCCGCGCTACGGAGGGCCCGAAGCTCCTCCTCCGCGACGCTGAGACTGGTCAGAGCAGCCGAAGTGAGGGCCTTGACCTTCCACCGGCCGTCCTCGTGTACTACCGCGACACCGAAGCCCTCCAGATCCTCTGCCCGATCCGAGGAGGCGCTGTTGTTTTCCGCGCGCTGTGCACCCATGAGCGCAACGGTAGCCCGCGGGGTGCCGGTAAATGAAGTCCGCACTCGAATGTGCCAACCTGTTCGGGTGTCTGATACCCCTTCCGCACCTCCGGTGTGCGTGCTCGGCCTGGGCTTGATCGGCGGTTCACTGCTGCGTGCGGCGGTCCGGGCGGGCCGCGAAGCGTGGGGTCACAACCGATCCGCGCCGTCCGTCGACGCCGCCCGGGCGGACGGTTTCGACGCCGACACCGATCTGGTCGCGGTACTCCAGCGCGCGTCGGCCGAGTCGGCGCTGATCGTGATCGCGGTCCCCGTGCCCGCGGTCGCCGCCACGCTCACCGCGATCGCCCTGTACGCATCGAACTGCTCGATCACCGACGTCGTCAGCGTCAAGGCGGAGGTCGCGGCGGCGGCAGCCCGTCAGGGACTCGCCGACCGCTACGTGGGCGGGCACCCCATGGCCGGAACGTCGGCGTCCGGGTGGAGCGTCGGCAGCGCCGACCTGTTCCGGGAGGCCGTGTGGGTGGTCGGCACCGACGACGGCGTCGACCCCGCCATCTGGACACAGGTCGCGCAACTCGCGTTGGACTGCGGTTCCGTCGTCGTGCCCGCCGAGTCCGCCGAACACGACCGGGCGGTCGCGCGCATCTCGCACCTGCCGCACCTGCTGGCCGAGACCCTCGCGATCACCGGTGCCCGTGGCGGACCGCTGGCCCTGGGCCTGGCGGCCGGCTCGTTCCGCGACGGCACCCGCGTGGCGGGCAGCGCGCCCGGACTCGTCCGGGCCATGTGCGAAGGCAACCGGGACGCCCTGCTGATCGCCCTGGACGAAGCATTGGTACTGCTGCAGGACGCGCGGACCGAACTGGCGGAACAGTCGTCGACGGCGACGCTCGTCGAGGCCGGCCACACCGCACGCCTGACGTACGACAACCAGGAGACGTGGGAGATCACCGGCATCGTTCCCGGCCGCGAAGGCTGGATCGACGACATGCGTGATGCGGGTCGGCGGGGAGGACGGCTCCGCCGCCTGTGAGTGCTCGACGAGTCCAGAGACTCGTCAACCACGCACGGGCGGCTGCGCCGCCTATATCCGTTCGGCCAGGCCCGGGTAGTCGATGATGAACCCGTCGCGGTCGACGGTCACCGAGGAACTCGACACCGGC
The DNA here is from genome assembly GCF_000280725.2 of Rhodococcus sp. JVH1. Lineage (NCBI taxonomy): Bacteria > Bacillati > Actinomycetota > Actinomycetes > Mycobacteriales > Nocardiaceae > Rhodococcus > Rhodococcus sp. JVH1. The sequence goes on from NZ_CP166289.1 coordinate 3,441,792, forward strand.
GACAGCACGTGGATGCCGTCCGGACCGCTGCTGTAGGTGAGGATCGCGCCCTCGACCCGCAGGTCCAGGAGGTTCACGTAGACGACGGGGACCTCGACGTCCTCGGATCCGAGGTGCAGTCCGTACCGCCGGATGGGCAGGGCGTTGAAGAACGGGCTGAGCACCATGTCGACGTCGAGGGCGCCGTCGAACGTGGACCGCTGGTGGTTGGCGCCGTGCTCCACCATCCACGTGCCCTCTTCGTCCCGGCTGATCGACATCTGCCGTTCACCGGCCGCGACGGACGTCCGCAGCGACAGCCTGCGGGTGATTCCGCTTTCGTCGGTGACGAGGTCGTAGGACGCGCTGAACGCCGGATGCTCGGGGCACTCGCCGCCGATGATCCGACCTGCTGCCTTGATGCGGTCGCCGTTGAGCTGGACGCGCACCGATTCCATTCGGGGTGCGTTGTCCGCCCGCCACGTCAGTACTGCGGGCCAGGTCGAGGCACCGGAGGCTTGGATGCTCACCTGTCTACGGTAAGCGACGACGGCTCCCGGGGTGGCAACGGGCCGAGTTTCGTTGTAGCAGAGTTGTCGACAGCCAGTGCCCGGGCTCGTTCCGTGACCGCGATGCGCGACGAGAAGACAACGAGCGCGCCGAGTCCGACCGCCACGTTCAGCAGTGCCCCGAACTCCTGGGCGACGAAGTCGAACACCTCGGTGAGCAGCACCGTGACCAGGGCCGCGGCCCGCAGGAACTGCAACGGCCACAGCTTCCCGCTCCGCAGTCGCACGATCGCCGACCAGCACAGGACGAACGCGATCGCGGACCCGGTGAGCTGGCCGACCGTCGTGATGTCCGTTCCTTCGTCGCCGCGGAGGTCGTCGTCGAGTGTGATCACGGCACTGAGCAGTCCCAGGGTGGAGAACAGGGTGAGGAGCACAGCCGCGGTCCAGAGCATGCCGGGACCCTTGGCGAACGCGGGGGTCGCGCGCCGGGCCAGCTCCCGCGCGGTGGGCACGGTCCGGCCGTTCCGGTCCGGGCAGTGGGCGAGCAGATCCCGGACCGAGGTCAGCGTCGCCTCGTCCGCGCCCGCGGCGGCCGCCCGGCGCAGCTGCGCCAGCGCCTGCTCCCGGCGTGCGCGGTCCAGACCACGGTCCAGGCCGGCGAGCGCGATGGCGGCGGCGTTGGCGACGTCCTCCGTCGGGGTCGGCGGCCGGACGTCGTGCAGCGACCGGTTGACCAGCAGCAACACGACGATCACCACATACATGATCGCGACGGACGGCCGGTAGAAGTAGTCGTTGGATTTGGTGACGAACTTGCCGATCTCGTCGAGGAACAACCCGAACCCGATGCCGCCGATCACGACGCCCAGGACGCGCGGTTTCATCCCGAGGAACGAGAACACGGTCACCAGCGCCACGACCATGCCGAGTCCGCCCCACAGGACGTGCGCGATGTGCAGCGACGAGCCCCCGACCTGTGGATAACCGGTGAGGTGAAGATAGGCGCGGGTGAGCAGGATCGTGACGATCCCGATGATGACGAACGCTTCGACGAGGCCGCTGCCCTGGGCGTCGCGCAGGAGGTGCGGCCGGTTCCGGAAACCCGAGATCATGGCGCCTCCCTGTGCTCCCACCTACAGGAAGTCTATGTGGCTTCGCCACCCGTGAGTACTTGTTAACCCCCCGCGGTTAATAAGTACTCACGGGTCGTTGGTCAAAGCAGGCACAGATCTCGAGTAACGTTCTCGGGTGACTGGTTCGTGAGGAAGGGTGCCGTGACGTCAACCGGGAGCATGGTGGGCCTGTTCGCCGGTATCGGCGGGCTCGAGTTGGGTCTGAGAGAGCACGGCTGGAACACCGAACTGCTCTGTGAGATCGACCCGGGCGCCCAGGCGGTTCTGCGTACCCGATTCACGGACGTCCCTGTGCATTCCGATGTCACCAAGCTGCGTTCCCTCCCCCGGGACATCGAACTCGTCGCCGCCGGTTTCCCGTGCCAGGACCTCTCGCAGGCGGGCCGGACGGCCGGTATCACGGGTTCGCGTTCCGGCCTCGTCGACGAGGTGTTCCGGTTGGTGAAGCGGAAGAAGGGTCCGCGCTGGCTCCTGATCGAGAACGTGCCGTTCATGCTGCAGCTGGGTCGCGGGGCGGCTATGAGGCACATCACGGACGCTCTCGAGGACCTCGGCTACACGTGGGCGTACCGGGTGGTCGATGCGCGCGCGTTCGGGCTCCCTCAGCGCCGTCAGCGGGTCCTGATGCTCGCCTCGCGCACCGAGGACCCCCGGGCGGTGCTGTTCGGTGAGGACGCCGGGGAACGTCCCGTCGACGACCATGCCGACTTCCCGTGCGGTTTCTACTGGACCGAGGGCACCCGTGGCCTCGGGTGGGCGGTCAACGCGGTTCCGACGCTGAAGGGTGGTTCGTCCGTCGGTATCGCGAGCCCGCCCGCCGTGCGACTGCCGTCGGGCGAGATCGTGACGCCCGGGCTCGTGGACGCCGAACGCCTGCAGGGCTTCGACCCGGACTGGACGGCGCCCGCCGCGCTGGTCCCCGGGTTGCGGAACAGTCATCGGTGGAAGCTCGTCGGCAACGCGGTGAGTGTGCGGATGGCGTCGTGGGTCGGTCGGCGTCTGCTCGAGCCTGCGGACTACGAGCGGGGTATCGAGACGCCGATGAAGCCTGGCGACGCGTGGCCGGTGGCAGCGTGGGGCAGCAATCGTCAGGCGTTCCGGGTGCACACCTCGACGTGGCCGGTGCAGGAACCGTACGAGGATCTCAGCGGATTCCTCGAGGACACCCGGCTGCTGTCGGCCCGCGCGACCGCCGGTTTCCTGAAGCGGGCGCGGATGGGCAATCTGCGTTTCGTTCCGGGGTTCATCGACGACGTCGAGAGCCACCTCGACCGTATGGGCGGCTTCCCCGAGGCCGCCGCGTAGCGGGCGGACCCGCGATGCCCGCCACCGATCCCGCGACCAGCGCCCGGATGCGGGCGCAGCGGCGTCGCGACACCGCACCCGAACTCGCACTCCGCAGGGAACTGCACCGGCGCGGGGTCCGGTACTACGTGGACCGGGCGCCGATGAAGGGTGTCCGACGGCGCGCCGACCTGGTGTTTCCGCGGCGGAAGGTGGCCGTGTACGTGGACGGGTGCTTCTGGCACAGCTGCCCGCAGCACGCCACGTTCCCGAAGAACAACGCGCAGTGGTGGGCCGAGAAACTCGCCGGGAACGTCACCCGCGATCGTGACACCGACACGAGGCTGACCGACGCCGGGTGGACGGTGGTGCGGGTCTGGGAGCACGAGAATCCGGTGGTCGCGGCGAACAGGGTCCAGGAAGCTCTCGGCGACGCGTGACCCCCGCTTCGCCGGCGGCGGCGGTCGAGGTGTTGAATTTTCCACCCCTAGGGGTATGGTCGCCCGCCGCCGATCGGTGCAGGATGGTGTCACAGCAAACATTCGAACCACCTTCGGAGGCGCATGATGATCCGCCGTATCGTCGCGGCGGCCTCCATTGCGTTTGCAGCAGCGGCCGTCCCACTCGTCGGTCCGGCGACCTTTGCCGTGGCTGCCCCAGGCGACACCTACATCAGCAACCCCCCAGCCAACCCGACGGACCAGAGTTTCTGCGACGACCAGGCCGCCCTCGCCAACAACCTTGCATCGAAGGGCGACTACGCGCGTGCCGACGGGGTCGTGTCGGCGGCGAACATGAGCGGTTGCCGCATCTACACATTCCCCAGCCCGTAGCCGGTTGCCGGTTGCCGGTTGCCGGCCTGCACCGTCGCCTGGCCGGAGCGGTCCGACGAGGCGGGCGGCTTCTCGTCGTCGGACATCACCCTTCCGATCCGGAGACGTCCGTCGGGCGGCCCAATGTTCCCGACATGCTGTTCACACCGGAACAGGTCGCTGCCGTACTGGACGCCGAGGAGTGGGACATCCTGGTGTCGGCGGCACCCTCGCGTGAGGCGCGCGACCCCGAGGGGCAATCCGTCACCGTTCACGACACCGTTCTGCACGCGGTTCGCCGGGCCTGACGACGGTCTACTGTGTGGGCACGATCTGTTCCGAGTGCCGAGACGAGGACACCGTGGCCGACTTGTTCGTGAAAGCCCTTCAGCTGCATCAGCTCGTCTACGAACGCAGCGGCGGATGGGTGGGGCATCGGTTGCTGTTCGGGATGCCGACCCTGTTGTTGCACAGTGTCGGCCGCAAGTCCGGGAAGCCGCGGACGTCCGCGTTGACGTACGGCCGTGACGGCGCACGCTATCTGGTCGTCGCGTCGAAGGGTGGTGCGCCTACGTCGCCCGCGTGGATGCACAACGTGCTGGCCGCGCCGACCTGCGAGATCCAAGTGGGCCGCGACCGCATCACCGTGGTGGCGCGGAAGGTTGTGCCGGGCGACCCGGAGTACGACCGGATGTGGGCGACGATGAATGCGATCAACCACGGCCGGTACAGCGAGTATCAGAAGAAGACGGACCGGCCGATTCCCGTCATCGCGCTCACCCCGAACCGCTGACTCGGCCGGTACGACGTCAGCGGAACTCGTCGACGTGCGCCGACGCCCACTGCGCGAACGTGGTCGCGGGGCGTCCGGTGAGTTGCTCGACGAGCCGGTTCGCCTGCTGGGGAGCGTCGACCAGGCTCGCCATCCCTTCCAGGTACCAGCGGGCGTACTCCCCCATCGCCGGCGTCAGGACGTCGACGGCCTCGTCCAGCGACACCTGCCGGTACTCGATGTTCCGGCCGAGGGCGGCGCCGAGTTCTCGGACGAGCTCGGCGCGGGTGATCGTCTCGGGGCCGGTGAGTTCGTACGACGCGCCGACGTGCCCGGACTCGAGGAGGGCGACGGCCGCGACCTCGGCGATGTCGTCCATAGCGATCGGCGCGTTCGCCGCCGTTGGGTATGGCTCACGCACGGTGTCTCCCGCGGTGATCTGCGGTGCCAGGATTCCCGCGTTCTCCATGAACTCGCCGGGCCACAGGTGCGTCCACTCGATGCCGGACGCCTCGACGGCCCGTGCGACGTCACCCCAATGGCCGTCGTGGGGACCGGACAGGTCGACGACGTGCCGGACCCCGGCCTGCTTCGCCAGGGCGAGCGCGTCCGGGGCGGTGTCGGGAGTCGGTGCGAGGTAGAGGGAATCGACGCCCTCGAACGCCGCGGGCAGGCTGCCGAGCCTGCGGAGGTATCCCTCGACGACGGTGACCGAGTCCGGAAGTTGCGCTTTGTCAGGATGATTCGTGAGGGCCCGGACGTCCGTCGCACCCCGCGCGAGCAGGTGGTCGACGAGCATTCTGCCGATGTTCCCGGTTGCCCCCGTCACGAGAATCGTCATGCCCTGCACGCTACCGCCGCGGGAGGGCATGCGAGTGGCAAAGTGTGCTCGCGCACGCTTTGCCACTCACATGGGGTCAGCTCGTCGGCGGGGCGGACGTCGAGGACGTCGCCGGGGTCTCCGAGGGCGTCGGCGTGGCCGGGGTCGACGCGTCCGGATTCTGCACTCCGGCGCTGAGCTTGTAGATGTGTTCCGGCGAGATGATCTCCGTGACGGCCCCCGCCAGCGCGGTGCTCGGTTCGCTGCCCTGGTAGGGGACGTCGGTGTTGATCATGATCGCGAGAGTGGTCTCCTGCTCCGGTAGGTAGACGCAGACCGTCTGATACCCGGGGAGGCTGCCGTTGTGCCCGATCCAGCCGGCGACGTCGAAGATGCCCAACCCGTAGCCGACGTCCGATGCCAGACCCGGTGCGTTGACCGTCTCGAGCCGTTGCGCCTGTGTGGCCGGCTGCAGCAGTGTGCCGGTGGCCAGCGCGGGCGCCCAGATGTGCAGGTCGTCTAGGGTCGAGATCATCGCGCCCGCCGCCCATCCCCAGGACGGATTCCAGTCGGTGGCCACGGCTTCCTTGTCGTCCAAGGTCTGCTCGGTGTAGCCCTGCGCGTGCGGTTCGGGGAACGCGTTGGTGGTCGGGAAGCTCGTGTCCGCCATCTTCAGTGGCTGGACGATCTTCTGCGTCACGTAGTCCGGGAGCGGCAGTCCGCTGACCTTCTCGATGACAAGTCCCAGCAGGGTCGTGTTCGTGTTGGAGTACTCGAATCCCTGCCCCGGCGGGAACGTCGCGGGCTGCGCGAACGCGTAACCCAGCAGTTGTTGCGGGGTGAACGCGGCCTGCGGGTCGCTGAGCAACGCCTTCTGGAAGTCCTCGTTGGCGGAGTAGTTCGCCAGCCCGCTCTGCATCCGGGCAAGTTCGCGCAGCGTGATCTGATCACCCAACGGCACACCCTCCACGTACTTCGAGATGGGGTCGTCGAGCGCAACCTTGTCTTCGTCGACCAGCTGCAACAGTCCCGTGACCGTGAACGTCTTTGTCACACTGCCGATTCGGTGGAAGAAATCGGTCTCCATCGGCGCGCCCGTCGTCTTGTCGGCGACGCCGAACGCCTTCACGTAATTGCCGTCGGGCCCCCACACCCCCACGATCGCGCCGGGAATCGCCGCCATCGACATCGTCTTCTCGATCGCCTCGTCGAGTCGGTCCGCGACACCGGGGTCGATCTGCGCGTCGGCCCCGGCGTTCGGTGATTCCGCCTGCGTCGTCGTGGAGGTAGCGGAGGTGCCCGTGGAGGAGGAGTCGTCGGAGCACGCCGCGGGCACTACCAGCAGCAGTGCCGCTGCGGCCGCCGCGAGGCCTCGTCGCCGATTCGTCCTGGTCACGACCTGAGCTGTCATCGTGCGTCCCGTCGTCGAGGTGCCCCTCCCGGGAACTTACTCCGCGACCGCCGGGCGAATGTACCTTTCGGCGCTTCTGAGGCGACCGGCGATACATTCGCCCTACTGCGCTCTGTCGGTCGCGTATTCGGCCAGCAGTCGCTTCTCCTCGTCGCGATGCGGGTAGAAGAAGAACACCACCACGGCCCCGGCGCACACCACCACGATCGCGGCGAGGTACGCGCGATCGTCGCCGTCGAGGAAGGCGTTGCGGGCGGCGGCGATGATCTGCTCGGCGTACTGCGGGTAGCGTTCCGCGAGCACTTCGGCGCTGGAATACGACTTCGTGAGCGCCGCTTGGGTTTCCGGGGTGATCTGGCTGGCGTCCGGCGACGAGGCGATAGTCGCCGACAGCGACTTCGCGTAACCGGCGGTGAGCACCGCGCCGAGGATCGACTGCATGATCGCGCCCCCGAGGTCGCGTTGCAGGTCGGACGTGCCGGACGCCATGCCCGCCCGCGACACCGGCACCGAACCGGTGAGCGACCGCGACGCGGGGGTCCCGGCGAACCCGACCCCGATGCCCACGAACGCGTACGCGAGCGCCACCCACCAGAAGGTTGCGTCCTCGTCCCACCACACCAGCGCGACAACCAGTCCGAGGACGACGAACAGGTAGCCGAGCAGCAGTGTGAACCGGGCGCCGTGTGATTCGACGAGTTTCGCGGAGCGGGGTGCGACGACGACCATCGCGACGGCGGCCGGGATGATCGCGGAACCGGCGGCGAGCGTGGAGTATCCGAGCACGTTCTGGAGGAACTGCTGCCCGATGAACATCGCACCCATCAACGCGCCGAACACGATCACCCCGCCGACGGCGGCCACCCAGAACGTCGGGCGGGCGGCGACGTGCAGATCGAACAGCGGGTGCGCCGCCCGTCGTTGCTGCAGGAAGAACGCGGCTCCCGCGGCGAGCGCGATCAACCCGAGACCGATGGCGAGCGCCCCGGAGCCGTCCACCGGCGCGAAATTGATCGCGAGGATGAGGGCGGCGATGAAGACGACGGAGATGATGCCGCCGAGATTGTCGACGGGATCGGTCGTCTCGTTGACGTGGGCGGGCACCCACAGGATGGCGGCGACGAGGGCGAGAGCGGCGAGCGGAAGGGTCACGAGGAACACCGAGCCCCAATGGAAATGCTCGAGCAGCGCGCCCGACACGATCGGCCCGAGCGAGGAGATCGCGCCACCGAGGGCCGACCAGAGTGCGATCGCCTTGGTCCGGGGCGGTCCCGACCACAGTGCGGTGATGATCGCGAGCGTGGTGGGGAACGCGAGGCCGGCGGACACACCGCCGAGAACACGTGCGAGGAACAGTATTTCGAAGTTACCGGCAAATCCCGCGATCGCCGACGCCGGCAGCGACAGCGCCATGCCGAGCACCAGCATCTGTTTACGCCCGTAGCGGTCGCCGAGTGCCCCCAGATAGAGGACCGACGCGGCGAGCCCGAGTGAGTACGCCACGGCGACGAGGTTCAGCTGCGTCTGACTCGCGTCGAAGGCCCGGCCGATGTCAGGGAGCGCGACGTTCGCGACCGACAGGTTCAGGTTGGCGACGGCGGCGACGAGGATCAGGGTCGCGAGGATCAGCGTCGCTCGGGCCGGCGCCTGCGTCGTTTCGGTTCGAGTCACTGCCTGCTCCCGGGGTTCTGGTCTCCTCGTGGACCCGCCGTATCGGCCGCCGGTTCGGGGCTCGACGCGAGCAGCGACGCGGCGAGCGGGAAGAGGAGGACGGTGATCGCGCCGGCCGCGACGAGCACGGAGGCGTTGGCGGACGTCATGTCACCGGAGTCGACGGCCACTCCGGTGACGGCCACGATCAGCGGCAGGCCGGTTCCCGCGTACAGCGCCAGCTGGGTGCGTTCGCGGGCGGTGAAGGGCGGATCCGTGCCGTTCGCACCCCGGTCGAACCTCCCGGCGACGTAGACCGGGCCTGCCCGGACCAGCAGGATCAGCAGGACGAACGCGATGAGGACGCCGAGTTCGGACGCCACCGCGGCGACGTCGATGGCCATGCCGGACGTCACGAAGAAGATCGGGATCAGGAACCCGAACGCCAGGCCGTCGAGCTTCTTTTCGAGCGTTTCGTCGCCTTCGGGTGTGGCCCGCCGCAGGATGAATCCCGCCGCGAAGGCACCGAGGATCGTGTCGAGCCCGAACGACGCCGCGAGCACGGTGAGCGCGACGAGGAGCAGCATGGTCAGCCGGACCGTCGTCTGCGACGTCGTCTCCGATCCCGACCGGATGATCGCGGTGATCCGGGAACCCTCCCGCCGCACGCGGGCGGGGATGAACGCGACCAGCACCGCCGCGGCCGTGAACAGTCCGAGGACCACGATGGACGCCACCGACCCTCGGGAGCCGAGCAGAACCGCCATGGCGACGACGGGTCCGAGTTCGCCGAACGCGCCGTGATTGAGGATCGTCCGGCCCAGCCGGGTGTCGAGGGCGCCCGCGTCACGAAGGATCGGGAGCAGCGTGCCGAGCGCTGTCGACGTCATGGCAATGGCCACCGCGGTTCCGGCGTCGACCACGTGGACGATGCTCAGCAGTGACACCACAGCGAACGCCAGGGCCAGCGAGACCAGCCACGTCAGCAGGGCCCGCCTGCCGCCGCGACCGGTGATCTCGGCCGTGTCGATCTCGTACCCGGCCAGCAGGAAGAGCAGACCCAGACCCAGGTCGCGCAGCAACTCGATCTCGCTGCCCTCGACCGCAATGTCGAAGACGTGAGGGCCGATGACGATCCCGGCGACGAGCAGAAGGACGACCTCGGGCACCAGCTTCCGGGGAAACAACCCGGCGAGCAGCGGTGCGATCACGCCGCATGCCACGATCCAGAACAGCGAGGCTCCCACGGAAGGCATGCATCACCCCGTCTCTCGAACCGCCGGACAGCACTGCGTTCGAGCCTCACAGAGCAGGGGCGACGAGACATCATCCGTGAGGGATGAACGCCGGAAGCGTCAGTAGAACTCGACGGTGTCGACGCGGTTGATCAGTTCCTCGCCGTCGAGGAACCGGGTGGCGTTGCGCGCGAACAATTCCGCGATGAGGCGATCCTCCGCGGGGTTCAACGCCGCGGTGTGCGGGCTGACCAGCACGTTCGGGTGAGCCCACAGCGGACTGTCCGCTGCCAGGGGCTCGGACGCGAACACGTCCAGCGCGGCGAACCCGACCCGCCCGTCCTCGATCGCGGCGGTCATGGCGACCTCGTCGACGACGGTGCCCCGGCCCACGCTCACCACCGTGACTCCGGGCTTGACGGCGCCGAATACCTTTGCGCTGACGAGGCCTTCGGTGGCGCTGGTTCCGGGAAGCGTCACGACGATGCCGTCCGCGTCCCCGACCACGTCGGCCAGCCGGTCGGGGTGGACGATCTCGTCGACGCCCTCGACCGCGGTGTCGCGCCTGCTCGTTCCCACGACGGTGGCGCCGAGGGCCTTCAGCTTCAGTGCCGTCGCACAGCCGATGCTGCCCAGTCCGACGATGACGATGCGCTGCCCGGACACGGTTCCCATGGCCCAGCGGCCGCTCCACACCTTGTCACGCTGCTGGGAGAGGAGGCGCGGGAGGGTCTTGGCGCCGGCCAGCAGGCCGAATACGGCGAACTCGGCCAACGGTTCCGCGTGCACACCGGCGGAGGTGCTGAATGCGATGCGGTCGAGTTGTTCGTCGGTGAGCCCGGCCGCCTTCACCTGGGCCCCGCCGCCGGCGGGCATCGTGTGCACCCAGCGGAGGTCGGGGTTGACGCCTGCCGTCCTCGTCAGTGCCGCGGGATTCTCGTCGGGCACGCCGTACAGGGCGTGCGCCGAATCGACCAGGTCGTCGAAGGCCTGCTGCTGCTCCGCGGTCCGGGAGAACGACGGATCGCCGGAGTGATCACCCGGGAATCGGGAGGGCGGCAGCAGGTCCTGCTCACGGATGAAGTCGATGCGCGGTTCCGCCCGGGTGACGAGACTGATGAGCTCTTCGCTGACGGGGGTCGCGGCGACGACGCGGAGTCGCCCGTCGAGTGGCTTCGGGTCGTGTGCGCTCACTGCAGATTCCTCCGGTACGGGCCGTTACTGACCATATGTTCAGATCAAAAACTCTGCACTAATCATGTGATTCAGTCAACACTTTCAGTTATGTATGACAAATAGCCGTCCGCACGATATCGTCCTCGACACGCCAGTGACCTGGGTCACTACACCGACCTGTTTGTGACCGCGCTCGACGTGGTCCCGTCCCACAACGGAGCAGAAGATGTCCCCAGAATCGAAGATTCAAGTAGGCGCAGACTCGAAGATGCCGGAAGGCAGCAGCCACTCCACCCCACCGGTGCGCGCCTCCGACGACCCGGAGTACGCCGCAAACCTCAAACGCGCGACGCTTGCCAGTTCCATCGGCAGCGCGCTCGAGTACTACGACTTCGCCCTCTACGGCCTGGCGTCTGCACTGATCTTCGGCCAGTTGTTCTTCCCCGCCATGGGTGCGTCGGCCGCGTTGATGGCCAGTTTCGGCACGTACGCCGTCGGCTTCCTCGCCCGGCCCGTCGGCGGCCTGTTCTTCGGCGCCCTCGGGGACCGCCTCGGACGCAAGGCCGTCCTGATGATCACGATCGCGATCATGGGCGGCGCGAGCACGCTCATCGGCGTTCTGCCGACCGGCGCGCAGGTGGGCATCTGGGCCCCGATTCTGCTGGTCGCGCTGCGACTGCTGCAGGGCTTCGGCGCGGGCGCCGAACAGGCCGGTGCCACCACGCTGATGGCGGAGTACTCGCCCACCGAGCGCCGCGGATTCTTCTCCGCACTCCCGTTCGTCGGGATCATGGTGGGCACCCTGATGGCGTCCGGGGTCTTCGCGATCCTCGGCCAGATCGATCGCGAACTCCTCCTCGCCTGGGTGTGGCGGGTGCCGTTCCTCGCGTCGGTCTTCCTCATCGCGGTCGCCGTGTTCATCCGGCTCCGCATGCAGGAGAGCCCCACGTTCATCAAGCTGGAGAAGCAGGATCAGATCAGTGAGAGCCCGTTCCGGGAACTGATCGACAGCTCGATGCCCAGCGTGCTCCGCGGCATCGGCCTGCGGATGGCCGAGAACGGCGGCTCGTACATCTTCCAGACCCTCGGCATCAGCTACGTGACGACGGTGGTGGGTGTCAGCAAGTCGATCGGACCGCTCGCCATCGCCTGTGGCGCCGCCATCGGCATGCTCGTCATCCCGTTCTCGGGCGCGCTGTCGGACCGCTTCGGCCGGATGCGGGTGTACCGGTTCGGTGCGGCGCTGCAGCTCGTCCTCGCGGTCCCGTCGTGGTGGTTGCTCTCACTCGGCAACCCGTACCTCGTGGTGGCGACGCTCGCGGTCAGCTACGGGATCGGCGTCAACGTGATGCTCGGCGCGCAGTGCGCGGCCCTGCCCGAACTGTTCGGAAATCGCCACCGCTACATCGGCGTCGCCGTCGCCCGGGAGACGAGCGCCATCCTCGCAGGCGGCATCGCCCCCTTCGTCGGCGCACTGCTGCTGTCGCTGCTGAACAACTCGTGGGTGCCGCTCGCGATCTACGTTCTGATCCTCAGTGTCATCACGTTCGCCACCACGTTCGTGACACCCGAAACCCGTGGCCGCGACCTCGGGCTGGCCTGGGATGCGATGGCCGACCCGGTCCACGGACCGGATGTCGCGGCCGCCGAGTCCAAGGCGCGGGTCGACGCATGAGACTGGCCCGCATCGCCACCGAATCGGGACCGCGGCCGGTGTGCCTGCGCGACGGTCGCTGGCACGAGGTGGCGGATCCGTACGCGGACACACCGACCTTCACCGGACCCGCACACGACCTCGACGGCGCACGGCTGCTCGCGCCCGCCGAACCGCGAGTCCTGCTCGGGATGGCCCACAACGGCGCACCCGGAGATCGTGACCTGCCGTTGCAGGCGTTCATGAAGTCGACGCGCACGGTGATCGGCCCCGAGGATCCGATCGTCGTCGACGAGGGGCTGGGGCAGGTCAACGTGGAGGGCGAACTGGCCGTCGTCATCCGCCGCACGTGCCGCAGGCTTCGCCCGGAGGACGTCCCGTCCGCGATCCTCGGGTACACGATCGGCAACGACGTCACCGCCGTCGAGCAGATAGCGCTGGACGACAAGCTCACCCAGGCGAAGCACGGCGACGGTTTCACCCCGCTGGGACCGTGGATCGAGACGGATCTCGGCTCCGGGGACGTTCCGATCACCGTGCGCGTCAACGGCGTGACCGTGGCGGAGGCGTCCACGCGGCAGCTCGCGTGGAACGTGTCCGAGCAACTGGTCCATCTCACCCGGTATCTGACCCTCGGGCCGGGAGACGTCGTGCTCACGGGTTGCCCGTTCACGCTCGCCCCGGTCGAACCGGGTGACCGTGCCGAGATCACGCTCGACGGTATCGGCACGCTGGCCAACCCGGTGCGTGCGCTGTGAATCTCTTCGATCTGTCCGGGCGCATCGCCCTGGTCACCGGTTCGAGCCGGGGAATCGGCTACGCACTCGCGCGCGGCCTGGCCGAGGCGGGCGCCACGATCGTCCTCAACGGGGTTTCGGGTGAGCGCCTCGCGCAGGCACGTGAGCGCCTCCGCGAGGAGTTCGGCGAGACCCGCGTCCACGCGTACGCGTTCGACGTCACGGATCCCGATCGGGTGACCGACGCCGTCGAACGGATCGAATCGGAGGTCGGGCCGATCGAGATTCTGGTGAACAACGCTGCGCTGCAACACCGTCAGCCGCTGCTCGACGTCACTCTCGACGACTGGAACAGGGTGCTCACCACCGACCTCACCAGCGCCTTCCTCGTAGGGCGCGCGGTCGCACGGTGCCAGATCGCCCGCGGGAGCGGGAAGATCATAAACGTCTGCTCGGTGCAGAGCGACCTGGCCCGGCCCACCATCGCGCCGTACACCGCGGCGAAGGGCGGACTGCGGAATCTGACCCGCGCGATGACGGCCGAATGGGCGGCGTCCGGGTTGCAGATCAACGGCCTCGCGCCCGGTTACATTCACACCGAGATGACGCAGGCCCTCGTCGACGACCCCGAGTTCGACTCGTGGCTCCGCGGCCGCGCGCCGGCAGGCCGGTGGGGCACCCCGGACGATCTCGTCGGTCCCGCGGTGTGGCTGGCGTCGGACGGTTCCCGGTACGTCAACGGTCAGGTGATCTTCATCGACGGCGGGATGACATCGGTGGTGTGAGGATTCACCGGCCGACCGCGGCCGGCACTTCCCCGAAAATGCGGCGGGTGTGCAGGACGAGTTCGCGGAGCGCCGGACCCGCGAGACTCTTCCAGACCAGCGCGAGCACGGCCGGGATGTCGACGTCGTCCAGTGTGACCGCCGTCAACCGCCCCCGGTAATCCGTCGCCATCGACTCGCTGAGGATCGCGACCCCCAGTCCGCGGATCGCGAGGTCGGCGACGGCGTCGGGTGCACTCGCCTGCAACGCGATGTCGGGGCGGAGGCCGGCGGCCGCACACGCCTGGTCGAAAACCGTTCGGATCCCCGTTCCGGTCGGCATGCATACGATCGCATGGTCGCCGAGTTCGGCCAGGGTGACGCGGGAACGCCCGGCCAGCGGATGCCCGGGCGGCACGGCCGCGACCAGCCCCTCGCTGATGATCGGGAAGGCATCCAACCCGTCCGGCGGGGCGGTCGCGGTGCCCACGAGAGCGAGATCGATCGCACCGGCGCGGACCCGTTCGACGAGGCGGTCGGAGCTGTCCTCGGTCAGCGTGATCTCGATCCCGGGGTGCGCGACGTGGAACGCGGACAGCGCGTCGAACAGCGGCTTCACCGTGCAGGCGGTGACCATCCCCACGACGAGCCGGCCCCGGATCAGCTGGTTCACGTCGTCCACGGCCTGCCGCATCGCGTCGGCCGAGGCGAGGGCCGCGCGGGCGTGCACGAGCGCCGCTTCTCCCGCGGACGTGAGCGTCGCCGTCCGGCTCGACCGGTCGATCAGCGTGGCGCCGAGGTCGTGCTCGAGTTGCCGGATCTGCGCGCTGATCCCCGACTGGCTGATGTGGACGCGTTCCGCGGCACGGGTGAAGTTCGCTTCCTCGGCGACCGCGACGAAGTACTCCAGCTGCCTCAGTTCCATAAGCAGAAATTCTAGTATTAAGCAGAACTATCTGTTGGACTTCCGGTTGAGGCGACACCACTCTGGTATGTGACAGCTGTTCACCCACGAAAGGATTCCCGTGTCCGACTACGAGAAGGCCCTGAACCCCGAAGATCTCACCCGACTGTTCGTCGAGCGCAGCAACGCCGGCGACGCGGCCGGAGTGGCCGCCCTCTACGAGGAGAATGCCGTCATGGCGTATCCCCCCGGCAGTCGGACCGTCGGCCGGGCAGCCATCCAGAAGTTGTGGGAGTCGGTGCTCGCGAACGCGCCGCACTTCGAACCGGAGGCGCCACTCCCCACGCTGATCAGTGACGACCTCGCCCTCACGTCCACGCCACCCAAGGACGGATCCGGCGCGCGGGCGCAGGTCGTCCGCAGGCAACCGGACGGAAGCTGGCTCCGACTGCTCGACCAGCCGGAGTTCGCCCCGCCCACCCGCTGAGGTCGCGGCTGCACCGACCCCTACACGGCATGAACTTCGTTGTCCACCATTGCATCTGCATTCGGATCGGTGGGACTATAGGGGTCATGCGCAGACCGCGTTGGCCGGCAGTAGCACCACCCACCACCGGAGGACACCGGGTGCACGGCCCCCTGCTCCTCACGGCCGAAGACCATCTCACGCTCGAGCTGTTCGAGGTGGTGGCGTTTCCGGACGGCCTCCACCTCCGGATGGCCCTGACCGCGACGGGCAGGCCCGCGGAGCTGGCGCAGTACGAGACCCGCCCGCTGTCCGACCCCGACGATCCCTCGACGCGGTGGTCCTATCTGTCGGTGCGGGCGCGCGTCGACGACGTCGAAGGCGAGGCCGATCCGTACCATCCGGCGGCGGCGGCGAAGCCGTGCCGGAGCGGGCCGCCCGAGTACCGCACCGAACCGCACTACTGGCTGGACGCGATACCCACGTCGGGATTCATCGCGGTCACCGCAGGCTGGCCACGGATCGGCCTCGGTTCGACTACCACCACGATCGGTCTCGAATCGAGCACGCGAACGTCGTGACCGATCCCGGGCGGTGTCAGGTGCAGCAGTTGGGGTCGAGGACCACCCGCAGCGCGTCGAGGGCGTCCGCCCGCGCACTGTAGAAGACGTTCATGCCGCGGCGGACGGGCTGGACCATTCCCGCCTTCTTCAGCTGGCCGAGATGGTGACTGACGGTCGATTCGGACAGGCCCACGCCGGTCGCGAGATCGCACGTGCACACCTCGCCGTCGCTCGCGGTCAGCAGAATCGACATCAGCTTGATGCGGACCGGGTCGGCCAGCGCCTTGAGGCGCAGCGCGAGGTGCAGGGCGGCCTCGTCGGCCATCGGGGCGGCCGAGACGGGCGCACAGCAGATCGGCGCGGAGACATCTACGACCGGCAACGTCTTGGGCATGGCTCCATCCTCCCAGCTTCTTGACATATGTCAAAAAGGTGGGATTCTATGAGTGCAAGTAATTCGACATATGTCACACAGGTGGAGGTTGTCATGTCCCGCGCCCAACTCGCCCTCAATGTCGATAATCTGGAGGAAGCAGTCACGTTCTACTCGAAACTGTTCGATACACAACCGGCGAAACTGAAGCCTGGTTACGCGAACTTCGCCATCGCGCAGCCACCCCTCAAGCTGGTGCTGATCGAGAACCCCGGCGAGGGCGGCACCGTCAACCACCTCGGCGTCGAGGTCGAATCGAGCGCCCGGGTGCACGAGGAGATCGCACGGCTGACCGGGGAAGGCCTGTTCACCGACGAGGAGATCGGCACCACCTGTTGCTTCGCGACCCAGGACAAGGTGTGGGTCACCGGCCCCTCCGGCGAGAAGTGGGAGGTCTACACCGTGCTCGCCGACTCCGACACGTTCGGGTCGAGCCCCCGGCACCTCGACCCCGACGCCGAGGGGGCCACCTGCTGCGGCACCGCCGCGGACGGGGCGAAGGCCTCCGCGGGAACGTCCTGCTGCTAGGCGGCGACGGGCCGGATCGCGACAAAGAGAAACCCCGCCACCTGCATCACTGCAGTTGACGGGGTTTCTTTGTGCGCCCGAAGGGATTCGAACCCCTAACCTCTTGATCCGTAGTCAAGTGCTCTATCCGTTGAGCTACGGGCGCATGTTCTTCAGTTGTCTAGCTTGCACCGGCCGACTAGGCCCGGTGTGGCGGAGGCGAGAGGATTTGAACCTCCGGTCCCTCGTAAAAGGGACAACTCATTAGCAGTGAGTCCCATTCGGCCGCTCTGGCACGCCTCCCTGGGGTGGTTCCGATCCCTTCGGACCGCCGGTGCGAAAGATTACACACCTTTCCACCACAAAGGCAAAACGGCTGGTCAGAGCGTAAGGATGGCCGCTTTATCGCAGGTGGCTGTCGAACCAGTCGAAGATCCGCCGCTGTGCGTCGACGATGGCCTGGGCACCCGGGTCGTCGTCCCTGCCGTCGGGCACCTGAGGCGGTTCGTCGGCCCGGTGCGCGAGCCCGGCGTAACTCACCACGAGCCCCGCGACGTCGGATTTGGCGGTGGCGTCGCGCAGCAGCTCGACCTGATCGGGCGGCGTGGACGGATCGTCCTCCCCGTACAGACCGAGCCACGGGGCCTTCAGGTCGGGGGCGGCGTGCACCAGCGCGGGCGCGTCCTCCGACAGCGGCTCGACGATCCCGCGGGCGGCAACACTCACGGCTGCGCCGACCGGACGCGTCGTGGCAACGAGCAAGGCGGCGGTCCCGGCGTCGTCGAAACCCAGCACGCCCACGCAGTCGGCGTAGATCCCTCGCGCGATCAGCCAGTCGAACGTGGCGTCGAAGTCGGCGAACAGGGCGTCGCCGAACACCTCGACATCGCTGGGCGCCGGGTCCCGGTGGAAGAGGTGCGGCGCGACCGTCACCCACCCCTCCATCGCGAGCGAGCGCATCAGATCGAGGAGAGGTTCGCTGAAGATACGCGACTCGTGCAGGACCACGATCCCGCCCCGCGCCGGACCGTCCGGTTCCACCGCGGTGAGCGGAACACGCAGCTGAGGGCTTTCCGGCGCGCCTCCGGACGTCCGCAGGGCTGCACTGTCCCTGAAGAATCCCGACATGTCCCTACCTTGGCACGAAGGGGGCGTCGGCGCAGTGGATCGGGAGGCGCATAATCGCCTGGTGACTCCGCGAACCAGGGCAGACCTCGAGACGATTCCGGCCTACATCCCCGGCAAGAACTTTCCGGGCGCGATCAAGCTGGCGAGCAACGAGACCACACTGGGCCCGTTGCCGAGTGTGCGCGACGCGATCGCGGACGCCGCCGCCAACGCCAACCGGTACCCGGACAACGGTCACGTCGCCCTGATCGCGGCGCTCGCCGACCACCTCGGGGTGGCCACCGAGAACATCGCCGCGGGTTGCGGTTCGGTGAGCCTGTGCCAGGAGTTGGTGCAGGCCACCTGCAACGACGGAGACGAGGTCATCTTCGCGTGGCGGTCGTTCGAGGCGTACCCCGTGGTCACGCAGGTGGCCGGGGCGACGCCCGTCAAGGTTCCGCTCACCGCCGACCACGGTCACGACCTCGACGCGATGCTGGCCGCGATCACCGACCGCACCCGGCTGATCTTCGTCTGCAACCCGAACAACCCCACCGGCACCGCGCTGACGAAGGCCGAACTCGAGCGGTTCCTCGACGCCGTCCCCGACGACGTCCTGGTGGCCCTCGACGAGGCCTACTTCGAGTACAACCGGTCCGACGCCGACGGCATCGAACTGTTTCGTGGACGCCCCAACGTGGTGGTGCTGCGCACGTTCTCCAAGGCCTACGGCCTCGCCGGCATCCGCGTCGGGTACGCGGTCGCCGATCCTGCGGTCGTCACCGCGCTGACCAAGGTGCACATCGCGTTCGCGGTCAACGCCGTCGCGCAGGCCGCCGCCATCGCGTCGCTGGCCGCGTCCGGCGAACTGCTGGCACGCACGGACGGCGTCGTCGCCGAGCGGAAGCGGGTACGCGACGCTCTGCTCGCCGCCGGGTACGAGGTGCCCGAATCGGCCGCCAACTTCGTCTACCTCCCCTTGGGCGCCCACTCCGGGGCGTTCGCCGCCGCCAGCGCCGAGGCCGGTGTGCTGCTGCGCCCGTACGGTGACGACGGGGTACGGATCACGATCGGCGATCCCGCGGAGAACGACGCGTTCCTCGCCTTCGCGACGAGCACCGAGGCACGCTCGCTCGCGAACGTCGCGGTCCGGGCGTAACGCTCGAGACGTAAACGTTACCCACGGGTATAACGCCCGTGACTCCTTGTTGGCAGACTCAGTGAGGTTTTGCCGAAGGGAGCCCCCACATGCGTCGCCGCGCCGCGCTCCGCACTGCCGTGCCGGCTGCCGGACTGGCGATGGCTCTGGCGATCTCGGTGACGGCGGCGCTGTCTGTGGCGCAGGCGCAGGACACCGCGGTCTCCGTCCGGCTCCTCGCCTTCAACGACCTCCACGGCAGCCTCGAACCGCCGCCCGGCGTCCGCAGTCAGGTGAAGCACGCCGACGGCTCACTGGTCCCGGCCGGCGGTGCCGCCTACCTTGCCGCGTACGTCGATCAGCTGCGCGGCCAGGCCACGCATTCACTGCTGTATTCCGTGGGTGACAGCTGGGGGTCGTCGGCACTCGAATCCGCGATGTTCCACGACGAACCGACCGTGCAGCTGCTCAACAGGATGGGCGTCGACGCGTCCGCGATCGGCAATCACGAACTCGACGAGGGATACACGGAGTTCCGGCGGATGCAGACCGGCGGCTGCCATCCCACCGACGGCTGCCGCTTCGGAAACACGTTCGAGGGCGCGAACTTTCCGCTCCTCGCAGCGAACATGGAGTTCGACGACGGCGCGCCCGCGACCCTGCCGTTCACCGTCGACTACGTCGAGGGAATCCCGGTCGGGGTCATCGCGACCATGCCCGCCGACACCGCGACGATGGTGACCCCGGAGGGGGTGGGAGGGCTGCGCTTCACGGACGAACTCGCGGCCGTCGACCGGACGGCGGATCTCCTCGACTTCTTCGGCGTGCGGGCGATCGTGCTGCTGATGCACAAGGGAGCCGAACCCGTCGCCGACAACGGTCCCAATTCGTGCGAGGTGACATCCGGCCCCGCTCGCGACCTCGCGCTGCGGGCGTCCCCGAAGGTCGACGTCATCTTCACCGCCGACAGCCACCAGCAGTACAACTGCTCGTTTCCCGACCCGATGGGGAACCCGCGCGTCATGATGCAGGGCGCGTCGCACGGGCGCATCGTCTCGGTGGTCGACGTGTCGATCGACCGCACTACCCGCGACGTCCTGCGTGACCGCGCGTCGGCGTTCAATCAGGTGGTCACCCACGACATCCCGTCGGACCCCGACATCCAGGCGCTCGCGGACGGCGCCGCCGCCCAGGCCTCCGAGATCGGTGCGGCGCGCGTGGCGTCGTTGTCGGGCGACCTCACCCGCGACGACACCGGCAGCGGCGAGTCCACCCTCGGTAACGTCGTCGCCGACGCCCAGCTGGCTGCGGGGTCCGGGCACGGCGCCCAGGTGGCACTCACCAACCCGGGTGGACTCCGCGAGGATCTGCTGCGCGGCCCGGACGGTGCCGTCACCTACGGGCAGACCTACGCCGCCCAGCCCTTCGGCAATACCCTCGAGGTCCTGGCAATCACCGGCGCGACCCTGAAAACTGCCCTGGAGCAGCAGTTCCAGCCGCGCGGAGACGGCACGATCACGGAGCGGATCCTCGCCCCGTCGAATTCGCTGACGTACACCATGAACCGCTCGGCGACTGTCGGCGAACGCATCTCGGACATCCGGGTGAACGGCGACGCCGTCGTTCCCGAGGGCACCTACCGGGTGGCGGTCAACAAGTTCCTCGCCGACGGCGGCGACGGTTTCGACGCCTTCCGCACCCGCGCCGAGGCCGTGCACGCCGGCTGCGACCTCGACGCCTTCACGGCATATCTGGGAACGAAGTCACCGGTCGCGCCGCCGAACACCGACCGGATCACCGTGGTCGGCTAGAGACGCCGGTCAGACGCCGAGCGCGCCCCTCAGGACGGGCCACGACGTGCGGAGTTCGTCCTGCCAGTACGGCCACGAATGCGTGCCGAAGTTGCGGTAGATGAACGTCGCCGGGATCGAGAGCTGGGTCAGGCGCTGCTGGAACGTCTGCGTGCAGACGTTCGCCGCCGCCTCGAGTGGTCCGCCTACCGCGATCGTGGACGCGATGTCGCCGCTGATCTCGTACGGTCCGGGAAGCCCGTTGCCCGTCGAGATGTAGATCTGCTTGCCGCGCAGGGCTTCGGCATTCACCGAGGGGTCGTGTGCGGTCCAGGCCGGATCGGTGTCGGGACCCCACATGTTGGCCGGGTTCCCGCCTTTGAACGCCACCGTGCCCCGCACCGAGTCCCGCGAGCTGGGCTGGGTGTTGTCGAGGCATCCGCTGTAGGCGGCGAGCCCGCGGTAGAGCTGCGGGTGCCGGGTGACGAGGTTGGCGGCGCCCATCGCGCCCATCGACACACCCGCGACGGCATTGACGCCGTTGCCGCTGAAATTCTTGTCGATGATCGGCGGGAGTTCGTTGGCCAGGAACGTTTCCCACTTGTTGACACCGAGCGTGGGGTCTGGCTGCTGCCAGTCGGTGTAGTAGCTGGCGGTGCCACCGACCGGGAGCACCACGTTGACCTTCTTGTCCGCGAAGAACTGGACCACGTCCGTCTTCTGCGTCCAGGTGCTTTCCCGGAAGTCCGACTCGGCGCCCGCGCTGACCCCGTCGAGCAGGTACAGCGACGGCCTCGACCCGCCACCGGCGGGGTGCAGCACCTGCACCTGCACGACGCGGCCCATGGCGGGGGAATTGATGAAGACGGCACTACGGGTGTCGGTGAGCGGCACGATCTTGTCGACGCTCGCGACGCCGCTTCCCGGAGGCGCGACCGGAGCAGGCGCCGGATCGGCCACAGCAGTGAACGCCGGCCCCATGAGGGTCAGTGACACTGCCAGACCGACGGCAGCCAATGCTTCGCGACGCATAAAGAAATTCCTCTTCCCCGGACTGTGTGGACCCCGATTGCACAGTACAAAATGCGTCCGGTCAACAAGAGCTTAGAGGTTTTGTGACAGCTGTGTGCTCCGGCGTGATCGGGTTGTAGTCATCACGGTCCGCCGCCGGTCGTCCCGGCTCATCCGCCTCGGCAGACGCACCCGTTTCACGCAGCCGCACCCCTTCCGGGCCTGATACGAGTGCGGCTACGCAGAAGGGGTGCGTGTGGATGCCTTGCCGTTACTTGGGCAGGGCGGACTTCAGCTGGTCGAGACCGTCGCCACTGAGTTCGTCGAGCGCGGCACGGCGACCCGTCATCGCCAGCACGAGCGCCAACATCGGGCCGGAGACCTCGGGCCCCGATCCGGTGGACCAGTCGGTGTCGGTCGCCCGCAGCGTCAGCCCCGCGACCCGGGACTTCGACCCGATCAGCAGGTTCGAGTCCTTGTAGAAGTCGGCGACGCGGACGACCGCGTCCATCGGGTACTCGTGTGCGATGCCGAGCGGTCGGCGGATGTCCTCGGCGTGGACGATGATCTCGCCCAGCATGGCGTCGATCGGGCCGGGCGGATGCGTGGAGTCACCCATGTGCGCCCGGAACTCGTCGAGCGACTCCGCCGGTGTTCCTTCCTCTTCGTGTGCGATGTCCTTCTCGAACATGGTGTTGATCCGGAATCCCGACCCGACGAGTTTTCCGACGAACTTCGGCGGCGTCATCTTCTCCGTCGCCGTGATGTGCGCGAACACGTCCCGCACGGTCCACCGCTCGCAGAGCGACGGCGTCGACCACTGTGTGTCGGTCAGCGGTTCGAGGTCGTCCACCAGTGCGCGGCGTTCGTCGTGAATCGTGGGCCAGGGGCTTGACGTTGTCATTTCTCACTCCCTCGTCGCCATGAATTCTCCCACCTCACGACTGCTGCGGCGAGACCCATTGCACAACGTGTTAGTCACGACTAACGTATTGGTCGTGCTCGATCAGTTGGAAGTCGCAGCTGAGCCCACCCGGAGACGCCTCATGCAACTGCTGACATCAGGCGAACAGACCGTCAACAATCTCGCCGCACACTTCCCCGCGAGCCGGTCGGCGATATCGCAACATCTCCGGGTGCTCACCGAGGCCGGGCTGGTCACTGCGCGCAAGGACGGACGCTTCAGGTACTACCGGCTCGACCCACAGGGACTCGCGCAACTGCGCGCGTTGTTCGACTCCTTCTGGATCGACGAACTCGACCGCCTCGTCGCGGACGCCACCGAGGAAGCAGCTTCCAAAGGAGACAGCTGATGCCATTCGACAAGACCGTCGTCGTCCCGCTCGACCCGGACGCCACGTTCGACCTCGTCACCCGACCGGAACGCTTGCGGCGATGGCAGACCGTCGCGGCCCGCGTCGACCTGCAGGCCGGTGGCGAGTACCGGTGGACCGTCGTTCCCGGACATTCGGCCGCGGGCACGTTCCGCGAGGTCGTGCCCGGCAAGCGGGTGGTGTACACATGGGGCTGGGAAGGTGACGACGAACTCCCACCGGGATCGTCCACCGTGACGGTGACGCTCACCCCCACGGCCGGTGGAACCGAGGTGCGACTCGTGCACGACGGACTCACCGACGAACAGGCCGTCCGCCACGCGGAGGGCTGGAACCATTACCTCGACCGTCTCGTCGCCGCCGCGCAGAAGAGCGACGCCGGACCCGACGAGTGGGCGGCCGTGCCCGATCCACTCGACGAACTGTCCAGTGCCGAGGCGACACTGGCCGTCGTGCAACGTGTCCTGCGCGACGTCACGGCCGCCGACATGTCCAAGCAGACGGCATGCGCCGAGTTCACCGTCTCGCAGCTCGCCGACCACCTCGTCGGTTCGATCACGGCCCTCGGCGGCGCGGCGGGCGCGACGTTCGAGGACGACCCCGGCAAACCCGTCGAGGCCAGAATCGCCGACCTCGCCCAACCCGCGCTGGAGGCGTGGCGCAGTCGCGGCCTGGACGGCACGGTGACGATCGGGACGAACCACCCTCCCGCCACCGTCGCCGTGGGCATCCTCTCGATCGAATTCCTGGTCCACGCCTGGGATTTCGCGGTCGCGATCGGAGGCGAGGTGGCCGTATCCGAGCCTCTCGCCGAATACGTGCTGTCGCTGACACACAAGATCATCACGCCCGAAGGCAGGAAGGTCGTCGGGTTCGACGACCCCGTACCCGCCCCGCACACCAGCGACGCGGTCACCCGGCTCATCGCCTACACCGGTCGCCGCCCCGTCCCGGCGGCCTAGACACCTCACACGGAAAGGTCCAGTCATGCCCATCAAGTCGGAATACGCCCAGGGAACACCGGACTGGGTAGACCTCCAAACCAGCGATCAGGACGCCGCCAAGAGGTTCTATGCGGAACTACTCGGCTGGGAATACGACGACCGGCCGATGCCCGAAGGCCCCGTCTACTCGATGGCCACCGTGCGCGGCGAGAACGTCGCCGCCATCGCGCCACTACAACCCGATGCAGCAGCGGCCGGGGCGCCGGCGAACTGGAACACCTACATCGCCGTCGACGACGTCGACGAGACGGTCGCGAAGGTCCCCGGCGCGGGCGGCCAAGTTCTGATGCCCGCGTTCGACGTGGGGGAAGCGGGCCGCATGTCCTTCGTCACCGACCCCACCGGGGCGGCCGTCGGATTGTGGCAGGCGAACAAGCACATCGGCGCCACCCTCGTCGGCGACCCGGGCGCCTGCCTGTGGAACGAACTGAACACCGACGACGTCGACACGGCGCTCGCGTTCTACAACAGCGTCTTCGGGATCACGTCGTCGAAGATGCCGATGGGACCGGAGTACACCTACACGCTGTTGGAGGTGGGCGACGACCAGGTCGGTGGATGCGGTGAGCCGATGAAGCCCGGCACCCCGAACCACTGGCGGGTGTACTTCGCCGTCGAGGACGTCGACGCCAGCGCCGCGAAGGCTGTCGAACTCGGCGGCACGATCGTCGAAGAAGCAATGGACATCCCCACCGTCGGTCGCATGGCCGCGGTCACCGACCCGCAGGGCGCGATCTTCAGCATCATGACGCCCGAGGAACGTCAGGATCAGTAGACCGTGAAGATGCCCAGACCCTCCGAGGAGGACAAACAGTTCTTCCGGTCGCTGATCCCCGACACCCCCGGCGTCGAGGTGAAGCCGATGTTCGGCAACCTGGGCGCGTTCGTCAACGGCAACATGTTCGCCGGACTCCTCGGACCGAAAGTCGGGATGCGATTCCTGACCGAGCAGGCGAGGGACGAGCTGGCGTCGTCCGACGGCGTCGGCCCGTTCGGTCCGGGAGAAAAGCCGCTGCGCGAGTACCTGGCCCTGCCGGACCGGTGGCGCGACACCCCGGACCGCGCCACACCGTGGGTGGAACGCGCGATCGCCGAGATCGGCGCACTGCCGCCGAAGCAGCCGAAACCCCGGAAGAGGTAGAGAGAGGACAACAGCCCTGACCTGGAAGAAACCAGATCAGGGCTGCCGGTCGTTGGCGGAAGCGGAGGGATTTGAACCCCCGGTCGCTTTCACGACGCTCGCTTTCAAGGCGAGTGCATTCGGCCGCTCTGCCACGCTTCCGTGGGCGATCTTATCGGTAGGGAGGCGTCGGCGGGCAACCGGTCAGCGGTCGCCGATGGCCTTGTCGACGCGTTCGAACACCTCGGCGAGAACCTTCAACTGAGACTTGGTGAGCAGATCGACGAGGTTGCTCCGCACCCCGGCCACATGGGTGGGGGCCGCTTCGGCCAGCCGGGCGCGACCTTCGTCGGTGATGACGGCGAGCACCCCGCGGCCATCTTCGAGGCACGTGTCGCGGGTGACCATGCCCTGCGCTTCCATCCGCCGGATCTGGTGGGTGAGGCGGCTGCGGGAGGACAGGACGCCGTCCGCGAGGTCGCTCATGCGCAGCGAACCGTCCGGCGACTCGGACAGCATCACCAGAATGCGGTAATCCGCGAGGGACAGATCGTGTTTCTCCTGCAGATCCCGGTTGAGGACGTCCATCAGCCGCTGGTTGCCGTCCATGTACCCGCGCCAGGCGCGCATCTCGGCCGGGGTCAACCAGTTGGTCGCGGCTTCGGCGTCGGAGGTTTCTGCTGTCACAGGTTCACAGTCTAGTAGTGCGACATTACTTTCCAGTAGCGTGCGGTCCCCGGGAATGCCGAGGGACCGCTGTAATCGCTCACATCCACCGGGCGCCGACGCATTTCGCTAGCGTCGTCCCCATGTATGCGATCACGATCGATCAACCGGGCGGCCCCGAAGTCATGAAGTGGGCGGAGCAGCCGGACCCGGAACTCCCACCCGGTCACGTTCTCCTCGACGTAGCCGCGACGGCCGTCAACCGCGCCGACCTGTTGCAGCGTCAGGGGTTCTATCCCCCGCCGCCTGGAGCCAGCGACGTCCTCGGGCTCGAATGTTCCGGCACGATCGCCGAACTCGGCGAGGGAGTGTCGGGGTGGTCCGTCGGCGACCAGGTGTGCGCGCTGCTCGCCGGCGGCGGATATGCGGAGAAGGTGGCCGTCCCCGCGTCGCAGCTTCTCCCGCTGCCCGAGGGGGTGGACCTGCTCGTCGCCGCGTCACTGCCGGAGGTCGCGTGCACGGTGTGGTCGAACGTCGTGATGGGCGCCGGACTGTCCCGCGGTGACGTGCTGCTGGTGCACGGCGGTGGCGGCGGCATCGGCACCCACGCCATCCAGGTGGGCGTTGCGCTGGGGGCCCGCGTGGCCGTCACCGCCGGCTCCGAGGAGAAGCTGGCGCGCTGCCGCGAACTCGGCGCCGACATCCTCGTCAACTACCGCGAAGCCGATTTCGTCGAGGAGATCCGCAAGGCGACCGACGGTCACGGCGCCGATGTGATCCTCGACAACATGGGTGGCTCATACCTCGACCGCAACGTCGACGTGCTCGCCGCCGACGGCCGGCTCGTCGTCATCGGCATGCAGGGCGGCCGCAAGGGTGAACTGGACCTCGGCAAGTTGCTGTCCAAGCGCGGCCACGTGACGGCGGCCGGACTGCGGGGGCGGGCCGAGTCGGGACACGAGGGCAAGGCCGACATCGTCGCCGACGTCCGCAAGCGGCTGTGGCCGCTGATCGCGGAGGGCGCGGTCCATCCCATCGTCGCGGCGGAACTGCCCATCACCGAGGCTCCGCGCGGGCACGAACTGCTGGACTCGGCGGACACCGTCGGCAAGGTGATCCTGACGATCCCGCGGAACTGACGGTCTGCCTGCTGCAGTCGTCGCCCGGTGTGACATTCGTCCACTCCAACGGACGAGTGTCACATTGGGCGCGGCGGGGCAGCGGGCGCGCAGCGGGCAAAGCCGGCGGCCGGCTCAGCCCAGGGTGGCGAGCTCGTTCACGAGCTGGTCGATCTCGTGACGGGTGGTGTACGGCGCGAGACCGATGGTGACGGCGCCGCCCTCGTCGTTGACGCCGAGCGCGTCGAGCAGCCGGGAGCCGCCGTGGACGCCGCTGACGGTGGCGATGCGCTTGTCGGCGAGGTGCGACGCGACCTTGTCGGCCGAGACTCCGGCGACGGTGAAGCTGAGCGTCGGAACCCGGCTGGGCGAGCGCCCGATGACCATGACCTGCGGCAGCCGCTTCAGCGAGGACATGAGGTGGTCGAACAGGGTGTCCTGGTAATTCTGCAGCGAGCTGATGGACGTCTCGAGTTTCTGACGCCGGGAACCGGTGGCCGATTCGTCGAGGTTCGCGAGGAAGTCGATCGACGTGGTGAGGCCGGCGAGGAGCGCGAACTGGTGCACCCCGACCTCGAGACGTTCGACACCCCGCGCATACGGGTTGAGCGACACGGCGGGGATGCGGTCGAGGAGGGTGGGGTCGCGGAAGACGAGTGCCCCGACCTGCGGCCCGCCCCAGGAGGTGGCGCCGACGGCGACGACGTCCGCTCCGAGTTCGTTGATGTCGACGTGCGCGTAGGGGGCCGCGCCGATCGCGTCGACGACCATCAGTCCCCCGACTTCGTGGACGCGGTCCGAGGCGACGCGGACGTCGGGCGCCGATCCGACGATCGGGGATGCGGCGGTGAGTGCGACGAGGCGCGTCGTGGTGGTGATGAGGTCCTGGAACTGCCAGCTGGGAAGTTCGCACGTCTCGATCTCGACCTCCGCCCACCGCACCTGGGCGCCGTAGCGGCTGGCGACTCTGAGCCAGGGCGCGACGTTCGCTTCCTCGTCGAGGCGGGAGAGCACCAGCCCGGTGCCGAGGCCGAGTCGCGTGCTCAGCGACTCCGCCAGCCAGGCGAGGAGAACGGATCGGTCGGGTCCGAGCACGACCCCGGCGGGATCGCCTCCGACCAGGTCGGCGACGGCTGCTCGGGCCGCATCGAGTACCGCCGCACTGCGCCGACTGGACACATGTCGCCCGGTCGACGAAGAGGCAGACGCCCGGAAGGCCGTGGAGACAGTGCGCGACACCGCGTCGGGAATCTGCATGCCGGCCTGCGGATCGAGATGGATCCAACCGTCGCCGAGTGAGGGGATGAGTCCCCGAACGCGGGCAACGTCGTAAGCCATGCCCGACACTCTAAGACCCCAAGTCAATACGGTCGAAGCCAGCCATCGATTGTTGTGGAGTGCAACAAAGGTGGAATGGGCCCAAATCGGACGCACCTTCGCACTGCCGACCGGGAACAGCCAAGATGGAGGCATGACGAACTCGGAGAATGAACACGTCGTTGTGATCGGCCCCGACGGTCAGCCCATGGCCATCCCCGTCGCCGAGGCCGCGACCAAGCCCGAGGGCTCCGAATCCGCCGCGGACGCGAACGCCAACGGCACGGAGTCGGTGGCCGACATGGTGGAGCAGCCGGCCAAGGTCATGCGCATCGGCACGATGATCAAGCAGCTCCTCGAGGAAGTGCGCGCCGCACCGCTCGACGACGCCAGCCGCAACCGGCTGAAGGAGATCCACAAGTCGTCGATCCACGAGCTCGAGCAGGGCCTCGCCCCCGAACTGCGCGACGAGCTCGAACGCCTCACCCTGCCCTTCACCGACGACACCGTCCCCACCGACGCCGAACTCCGCATCGCGCAGGCGCAGCTGGTCGGGTGGCTCGAAGGACTGTTCCACGGCATCCAGACGGCCCTGTTCGCCCAGCAGATGGCGGCCCGCTCCCAGCTCGAACAGATGCGTCAGGGAGCACTGCCTCCGGGCATCAGCATGGGCAACCCGCACGGGGCGCACAATCCCGACCCGGGGTCGCAGTCGAGCGGCACCGGCCAGTACCTGTAGCAACGGGCGAAACAGCATGGAACTCGACTCCCGGTAGGCTCGGTGCCCGTGTCAGCATCCGCTATCGAAACCGAGGCCGCAGGCGGCCCGCTCCCGGCGTCCGACTCGCAGACCTTCCGTCGCGCGTTCAAGGACCTCAGGGACGGCTTCGCTCAGCGCGAGCTGTGGCTGAGCCTCGGCTGGCAGGACATCAAGCAGCGCTACCGCCGGTCGGTGATCGGCCCGTTCTGGATCACGATCGCGACCGGCGTGCAGGCCGCGGCGATGGGCATCCTGTACTCCGCCCTGCTCGACATCCCGCTGGACGAGTTCCTGCCGTACGTCACCGTGGGTCTGATCGTCTGGAACCTGATCAGCGCGAGCATCCTCGAGGGATCCGAGGTGTTCATCGCCAACGAGGGGCTGATCAAACAGCTGCCGTCGGCGCTGAGCGTCCACGTCTACCGGCTGGTGTGGCGGCAGCTGCTGCTGTTCGCCCACAACCTGGTGATCTACGTGATCATGTTGTTCGCGTTCGGCGTGTGGCGGCACCTGACCTGGATGTCGCTGGCCGCGATTCCGGCGATCGCGCTGATCGTCGTCAACGCGGCGTGGGTGTCGATCATGTTCGGCATCTTCTCCACCCGGTACCGGGACATCGCGCCGATCCTCGGCAGCATGACGCTGCTGCTGTTCGTGCTGACACCGATCATGTGGACGACGCAGAGCCTCGAGGCGCAGGGTGGACAGGCCGCCGAGCGCGTCAAGCTCGCCGAGCTGAACCCGCTGTTCCACTACCTCGACATCGTGCGCGCGCCCATGATCGGTCAGGATCAGCAGGCGTACCACTGGTACATCGTGCTGGCCATCACCGTCGTCGGGTGGGCCGCCGCCATCCTCGCGCTTCGCAAGTACCGGGCCCGTGTGCCCTACTGGGTTTAGGGGTCTGAAGTAATGACAGAGCATGTGAGTATCGAGACGCGGGACGCCTGCGTCGACTTCCCGATCTTCGACGCCAAGTCCCGGTCTCTGAAGAAGGCGTTCCTCGGCAAGGCCGGCGGGTCGATCGGGCGCAACAACTCGGACGTCGTCGTGGTCGAGGCCCTGCGCGACATCAATCTGTCGCTGAAGGAAGGCGACCGGATCGGCCTGGTCGGCCACAACGGCGCCGGCAAGTCGACGCTGCTGCGGCTGCTGTCCGGCATCTACGAACCCACCCGCGGCAGCGCGAGCATCCGCGGCCGTGTGGCCCCGGTCTTCGACCTCGGTGTGGGCATGGACCCCGAGATCTCCGGCTACGAGAACATCATCATCCGCGGATTGTTCCTCGGGCAGACCCGCAAGCAGATGCTCGCGAAGATGGACGAGATCGCCGAGTTCACCGAGCTGGGCGAGTACCTGTCGATGCCGTTGCGCACGTACTCCACCGGTATGCGCGTGCGCGTCGCGATGGGTGTGGTCACCAGCATCGACCCGGAGATCCTGCTGCTCGACGAGGGCATCGGCGCCGTCGACGCGGAGTTCATGAAGAAGGCGCGCGTGCGTCTGCAGGCGCTGGTGGAGCGGTCCGGCATCCTGGTGTTCGCCAGCCATTCCAACGAATTCCTCGCCCAGCTCTGCGACACGGCCATGTGGATCGACCACGGTCGGATCCGGCAGCAGGGCGGCATCGAGGACGTCGTCCGCGCGTACGAGGGTGACGACGCCGCCGACCACGTCCGCCACGTCATCTACGAGTTGGACCGGGAGAAGTCCGGGGTCACCGCTTCGGCCGAACGGGACGCCCGTAGCGACAGATCGAACGAGCGTCCCGTTCGTACGGCCGCGGAAGCCGAGGCGGAGTCCGCGTGAGCGCTCCTGCCGAGCGGATCGTCGGTGTCGTCGTCACCCACAAGCGCCGCGAACTGCTGGCGGAATCGCTGAAGGTCCTCGGCTCGCAGACGCGTCCGCTGGACCATCTGGTGGTCGTCGACAACGCCGCCGAGGACGACGTGCGTGAGCTCGTCGAATCGTCCGGGATCCCCGTCAGCTACCTCGGTTCGCAGCACAATCTGGGCGGGGCGGGCGGCTTCGCGCTGGGCATCCTGTACGCCCTCTCGCTCGGCGCCGACTGGGTGTGGCTCGCCGACGACGACGGACGGCCCGAAGGACCGAAGGTCCTGGAGACGCTGCTCGACTGCGCGCAGCGGCACGGGCTGGCCGAGGTCTCTCCCGTGGTCTGCGACATCGACGACCCCGACCGACTCGCGTTCCCCCTGCGCCGCGGGGTGGAGTGGCGACGGCTCCGTTCCGAACTGTTCGCCGACGGCGACGACTCCGCCGACCTGCTGCCGGGCATCGCGTCGCTGTTCAACGGTGCCCTGTTCCGCGCGTCGGCGATCGACACGGTCGGCGTTCCCGACCTGCGTCTGTTCGTCCGCGGCGACGAGGTGGAGGTGCATCGCCGGCTGGTGCGGTCGGGGCTGCCGTTCGGCACCTGCCTGCAGACGGCGTACGTGCACCCGAACGGCGCGGAGGAGTTCAAGCCGATCCTCGGCGGCCGGATGCACACGCAGTACCCGGACAACGAGACGAAGCGGTTCTTCACGTACCGCAACCGCGGTTATCTGCTGTCCCAGCCGGGCATGCGGAAGCTGCTGCCGCAGGAATGGGTGCGGTTCGGGTGGTACTTCCTCGTCACGCGGCGTGATCCGCAGGGTCTGCGGGAGTGGATGCGGTTGCGGAAGCTGGGCCGGCAGGAGCGGTTCGAGCGCCCGTAATTCGGTTGCGCCCGGGTTCCGCCGGGTGGGAGCATCGTGGGGTTCCGGTCGAAAGATCTCGCTGTGTTTCGATCTCGATGTGCTGCGAAGGAGTGAGTGTCCGATGACTGTCTCGTCGGTCGACGCCTTGTGCGTCCACTCCCCCTTCCCCCTCGCCTGACCGAACCCGCGCAGTGGTCCGGTCGGCGCTCATCGACCCGAGGATCACACCCACCATGTTCGACCCTGGACAACTCCTGCCCTACGGCTGGAACGACACACTTTCCGACACCTTCGACAACTACCCGGCCGACGGTCGGGAGCCCGGTCGGGTGATCCGCGTGGACCGCGGTCGCTGCGACGTCGCGACGCCCGCGGGCATCGTCCGCGCGCTCGCAAGCGAGCACACGCTCTGCACCGGCGACTGGGTGACACTCCACCGTCACGGCGACGACATCGCCGTCGCCGACCTGCTCCCCCGGCGCAGCGCGATCGTCCGATCGTCCTCGTCCGGCCGGTCGGAGGGCCAGCTCCTCGCGGCCAACGTCGACACGGTGGTGATCGCCGCCGCACTCGACACCGCCCTCGATCTCGGACGCATCGAACGCCTGCTGGCCTTGGCGTGGGAGAGCGGCGCCCAGCCGGTGGTCGCGCTGACCAAATCCGATACCGTGCAGGATGTTTCCCCCGCGACCGCGGAGGTGGCGGCGGTGGCACCGGGTGCGACGGTCCTCGCGGTGAGCGCCGACACCGGCGACGGCATCGACGTCCTCACCGCCGTCATCGACGGGACGGTCGCGCTCATCGGACCGTCCGGCGCGGGCAAGTCGACGCTCGCGAACGCGTTGCTCGGCGAGGACGTGCTCGCCACCGGTCGTGTCCGCGAGGGCGACCACAAGGGACGTCACACGACGACGCACCGTGAACTCCTGCCGCTGCCTTCCGGGGGTGCCCTGATCGACACGCCGGGACTGCGGGGTGTCGGCATGTGGGACACGTCCGACGGCATCGACAAGACGTTTCCCGAGATCGAGGAGCTCGCGGCGCGGTGCCGGTTCGCGGACTGCTCCCACACGGCCGAACCCGGTTGCGCGGTGCAGGGCGCGGTGGAGCACGGCGAACTGCCCGAACGCAGGCTTGCCAGCTACCGCAAGCTGATTCGCGAGAACGGGTGGATCGCGTCACGCACCGACGCGAGGCTCCGAGCCGAACGCGAACGCGAGTGGAAGAGCATCGCCCGCTGGCAACGTCAGATGTACCGCAGTCGCGGTCACTGACACGGGCGTCCGACCGCATCCCGGTTCGAGCGGTGAGCCGGGATGCGGACTGGCAACATGGGTATATGTTCGATCTTCGGAGAAAGGCCCGTCTCAAGCTTCAACGTGCCATGTCCGAGGTGGTGGCCGAGTCGGATCGACGGTCCCGTGAGCTCACCGAGAACCAGCACGACCAGACCCTGGCAGAGCTGAGCGCGACCAATCAGGAACTCGCCCGGGTGCTGTCCGAGCTGTCCGATGCCCGCATGGAGATCTCCGACGTCCAGCAGCGGCTCGGCGAACTGGAGCAGCAGGCCCGCCGCGACATCACGCAGGCACTGGACGTGCGGGCCACGAACGAGGCGGCGGCGTTCGTGCTCGAACACATGCCGAAGGCGCCCGTGTTCTGGAATCCGCAGGACACGCTGCGCTACGGACTGTCGCAGGTGGAGGTCGAGGGGCTGGCCCTCGAGTTCGGGGTGGCGTCGGGCACCACGCTCCGGATCATCGTCGAACAGTTGAAGGACGCCGAGCACGAGGTATTCGGGTTCGACGTGTTCTCCGGTCTGCCGCAGACGTGGCGCACCGGATTCCCGGCCGGGGAGTTCGCGCAGGAGAATCTGCCGCAGGTGCGGGGCGCCCAGTTGGTGCCCGGACTGTTCGAGGACACCCTGTCGGGGTTCCTGGAGAAGCATCCGGGACCGGTGTCGTTCGTGCATCTCGACGCCGACCTGTACTCGTCCACGAAGTCGGTGCTCGACCGGATCGAACGCCGGCTGGTCGCGGGCACGGTGATCGTGTTCGACGAGTTCTTCAACTTCCCGGGCTGGCAGGAGCACGAGTACCGGGCGTGGGCGGAGTTCGTCGACCGCACCGGCGTCGGCTTCGAGTACCTGAGCTACACCGCGAACCACGAGCAGGTGGTCGTGCGGATCACCGCACCAGCTTCACCGCCTGCGTGACGTTGAACGTCGCGCGTTCGTCGATCCGCAGTCCGGACCGCGCGAGCGCCGCGAACGCCTCGGTGTCCTCGAAGTGGTACGGCGGCAGCGTCCACACCTCGTTGGACGTGTGCCGGATGACGCGCTCGGTGTCGCGTTCGTAGTCGGTGAAGAACCAGACCACGGAGCACGACTCGAGCTGGCCCGCGAGGTCCGGGACGGCGAGTTCGTCGTCCCACAGCGACCCCCGGCTCGCGGCCGTGGTCCCGAGCCCGATGTCGCGGGTGCCGTCGAATGCCGACGGCCGCACGTTCTTCACGAGCCGCAGCGACGTGGGGTTCCAGGCCGGCTTGTCGAACAGCACGCAGTCGCCGGGGCGGAGGTGTTCCCCGGCGAAACTGTTGACGGTGCTGAAGTCCATGCCGCTGGGTTTCGCCCACTGCTCGCGCTGGTCGAGGTAGCTCGGCGATGCGGCCACCACGAACACCGCGAGCACCGCCGCGGACTGCCACCACTTCCGGGCCAGGGCGGCCAGGCAGAGTCCGCCGACGAGGGCCACCGCCGGCGTGGTGAACGTGAAGTACCGCGGCAGATACACCGGGCTGCGCAGGAGCGAATACGCGAGCAACGCCGCCATCGGCACGGCGATCCACGGCAGCGCGACGGACAGCACCGGGGGCACACGGCGACCGCGCACCAGCGCCACCACCCCGGCCACCACCAGGACGGCGAACAGCATCGCGAACCACGGTGCGCCGACGAACCACTGGTACTCGGCGACGGCCCGCGGCAGGTGCCCGTCGAGCGGCGGGATCCACGCCACCTGGACGGATTCCCGGCGCACCAGCGCCACGAACGGCGCCGCGACCACTGCCCCCGCCGCCGTGGCGGACGCCCATCCGAGCCAGGACCGCCGGACCTCGCGCAGCAGAAGGATCGTCAGCAGGTGCGCGGGAACGAGGGTGATCAGGTAGACGAACAACACGATCGACACCGCCAGGCCGGCGGCGTACAGCGCCCACAGCCACCACCGCCGGAGCCTCAGTGCCGCAAGGAGAATCACGGTCAGCCAGACCGCGGCGGCAGCTGTGGCCGCGTAGCCGCGAGCCTCCGCGGCCGCCCACGTGACGCTGGGCAGGATCACGAACAGGATCCCGGACAGCACCGCCACCCGCCTGGTCGAGATCAGCGCACCGAGCACCACCACCCCTGCGCCCGCCGCGCCCGCGGCCAGGGCGCTCGGGAACCGGGCCGAGAACTCCGAGGCACCGAACATCGCGAACCAGTAGTGCATCCCGACGTAATACAACCCGTGCACGGCATCGATGTGGGCGAGCAGATTCGACAGGTCGGGCCGGGACCGCTGACTCGAGTACAGCGTCGCGACCTCGTCGTACCAGAACGACGGACGCCAACTCCACGCCGCGCCGAGCACCACACCGACAGCGAAGACGAGGAACGAATCCCGGAGCAGCCCACGCACATCGCGGGCCTGCAACGGTGCGGCCGACGTCACTTACCGTAGAGGCGAGCCCAGTTCTCCCGGCTGGTGAGCTGCGGCAACGCATCCCGGTACTGGCGCTGCGTCGACGCCGCATCCTCGCGGAACCGCTTCATCAGCTTCGCGGTCCGGGCCGTGAGCTCACGGGCCGTCTCCTTGTCGCGGCGGCGCACCCGCACCCCGGACTGGGAGGCGTCGGTGATGACGGCGGTGTCGAACAGCGACACGTGCCACCAGTGCGCCTCGGCCACAGGAATACTCGCGACACCGTGCTGGGTGCGGCCGAGCCACTGGTACGCGGCCCGCTTGGCGAGGACGAGGTCGATCTTGCTCTTGTCCGGCTCGAAACCGGCGTAGCGGGTGACGAGGTCGGAGTTGCGGACACCGGGAATGTTCGACGCGGGGTGCTTGACGGTTTCGGGGAACCGCTTGCGCTCCTCACGGATCGACGCCAGCACGGCCTGACCGCCGTCCTCGAGGACCTTCGGGCCCTCGAGGAAGTCCTCGATACCGCGAATCATGGTGTACGCCAACCCGTACTGCATCGACACGAGGTACTGGGTGATCTCCCGCGTCATCCTCTTGCTCAGCGACTTGGCGTCGAAGTCACTGTGCAGCGCGGCCGCGATCAGCGAGTTGCGGATGCTGAAGTACTTGGCCCAGTCGTCGCGGTCCTTCCAGTGGAAGTCCGCGTGCCACACACCGGCATTGGGCAGGGTGACGGTGACGAACCCGGCCGCGCGGGCACGGATGCCGTACTCGATGTCGTCCCACTGGAAGAACATCGGCAGCGGGAGCCCGATCTGCGCGACCACCTCGGCCGGGATCAGGCACGACCACCACGCGTTGTAGCCGGCGTCGACGCGCTTGTGCTGCTTCTTCTTGAGCAGATTGATGTCGTGCCGCGACCCGGCCGCCCAACGTCCCGCCTTCAGCTTCGACAGGTCCGCTTCCTCCGCGCTGACGTGCAGGTGCTCCGGGTTCATCAGGTACAGCATCTGCGCGCCGACGAGCGTCGGCTCGGTGGTGACGTTGGCGAACGCATTCATCCGCAGGATCGACTCCGGCTCGCACAGGATGTCGTCGTCCATCAGGATCAGGTTGGCGTGCTCGTTGATCCCCGACACCTCGTACATGCCGCGGGTGAATCCGCCGGCCCCGCCGAGGTTCGGCTGCCGCAGGTACACGAGCTTGTCGCCCAGGATCTCGGCGACCTCGGTGAACTTCTCCCGGTCCGACACGTGGTCGCTGCCCTGGTCGACCACGTACACGGCGTCGATGCCGGATGCCATCGTCGAGTCGTTCGCGATGGCGGCGACGGTCTCGGCGCAGTCGTCGGCGCGGTTGAACGTGCAGATCGCGATCGCGGCGGGCCGAATCACCGACGGCGCGGCGACGGTCCACTCCAGTTCGCTCACGGCGAGGGGGCCGTCGACGGCGGTGAACTCCACCCACAGGGAACCGCCGTCGAGGTAGGCGTCGAGCTTCGCGGACAGCGTCGCCGTGCCCGAGCCGTCGATCTCCGTCGTCGCGAGGATGCGCGAGTTGCCGCCCGAATCGGAGCCGCGCAGCGCCACCACGGCCCGACCGCCGGCCTCGTGGTGGAACCTGACGGTCACGTCGGTGACCGTGGTCCAGCGCTGGTAGTAGCTGGCAGCGAACCGGCCGAAGTACGTGTCGGTGTCGACCGTCGCACCCTTCTCGAGGTGTACGACGTAACGCTCGCGGTGGGCGCGGCCCTTGACGATCCTGGCGTACAGGTCGTCCTTGACCCGGGTGGTCGGTCCCGTGAAGAGACCTCGCGCCACCACGAGGCGGTCGGGTGCGCGATGCTCGGTGAGAGCACTCCGTACCGCGGCCGTGCTCCCGTCCACAGGTGCTACCGACGCAGACTCGTTCATAGTGCTCCTACTGTTCCCCGCGAGAGGTGGGCTGGACCGCGCCACGGCGACGGCACGATCCTCTTCTCGGTTCGCAGGGTATCAACCTCGCGACGTGCTCCCCGACCATGCGAGGCGCCCTCCGTCCCGGTGACGGGCCCGCAGCCGGAACAGCCCCACCCCCATCGCGAGCACATCGCCCCTGGATATGCGGGTGTCGTGGCTGTCGTGATCGGCGCTCAGACGCACCGGGACCTCGACCGGCACGATGCCCGCCCGCTCCGCGAGGTAGACGAGTTCGGTGGTGAACAGGAACCCGGGCTCGACGAGGTCGGGAACCAGTCTTCGCATCAGGTCGCCGTCCATCAGGACGGTGCCCTGGGGGTCGCCGGTGCGCATCCCGAGAACCACGCGGCGCAGCGCCGCGAAACCCCACGTCAGGGTTCCCCGAAGCGCACCGCGTTGCACCTGCGAGTCGGGGTGGGCCTTGGAACCGATCACGACTTCGGGCAGCCGGCCGTCGTGGCCGGCGAGCGTCTCGGCGCCATCGAGGTCGTCGAACCCGAACGGCAGATCGTCGGCGGTCAGCAGCACGTGCGCGCCGCGACTCGCCACCGCTCCCGTCCGCAACGCGTTGCCCATGCCCTTCTCGCTCCGCAGCACGGTGAGCGACACGGGTCCGGGCGTCCACTCGGCGGCAAGGCGGCCGCAGATGTCCGCGGTGTCGTCGGTGGATCCGTTCTCCACCACGATGATCTCGACGTCGTGACCGGCCAGGCGTTCGGCCAGCCGGTGGACGGTCTGCTCGATGACGGCGGCGGAATTGTAGGCGGGGACGACGACCGACAGCGCCTTCGGCGCACGTGCGCCTTTCTGGTCGTGGGAACAACCGAAAAGGCGCACGGGCGCAGCCTAACTCGTAGGCTCGGAGTCCGTGGCACCCTCCGCGTCCGTGTCCTCGACGTTCACCCGATCGATACACCGCGTGCCCGAGTGGATGGTGGCATCGGCGGTCGCGGTGGCTGCCGCGGCAATCGCGACGATTCCCCGGATCGTGTACGACCGCTTCTACTACGGCGGCGACATGCTGGAATCGTTCGTGCCGTCCTGGCACCGGATCGGCACCGAACTCCTCGCCGGGCGGTGGCTCACCGTCAATCCCGACGCCTGGATCGGCGGGAACTATGCGGGCGAGGCCGCGTACGGCCTCTACAACCCGGTCAACCTGGCCAACTACATCCTGGCCGCGACATTCGAGAACCTGTCCGTCGCGGCGTTCGTGATCATGGCCGAGTTCCTCGCGCTGTTCGCCCTCGCCGCGTATCTGCTGTGCCGCGAATACGGCGCCCGCCGCGGTCCGGCGATCCTCGCCGGACTGACCATTCCGTTCAGCGGTTTCACCCTGTTCTACGAGGCGGCGGGCTGGCCCTCCGGGATGATGGCCGTCGCGTGGGTGACGCTGTTCTGGTGGTCGGCGCTGCGCCTCTCCCGCGGTCGCACGAACCCGCTGGTCACCTTCGTGATCGGCGTACTGACGGTGAGCATGGGCAACCCGTACGCCGCGCTGGGCGCCGTCGTCGTTCTCCTCGGCATCGGGATCGGCCTGCTCGCGCAGCGGCAGTTCTTCCGGTTGTTCGTTCTGGTGATCACCGGCGCATGCGCGGGCACCGCCGCGCTGGTGACCTACCTGCCGCTGTTCCTCAGCGTCGACGTCACCACCCGCGCGGGCAGCACCGGCATCTTCAACGACACGTTCCTGCAGCCGCAGATCGGCGGCCTCGCGGGAATGAGCAGCCCGTCGTATCTGCCCGTCATCATGACGTTCGGCGGGCCGGTCGAGGTGATCCCGTCGCTGTACCTCTCGTGGTTCGTGCTGCCACTGCTGCCGTGGCTGCCGTGGGGCCGGATCCGCAGGCTGTTCGCGTCCACGGAGTTCCGTCGCGCGCACGGGCGACCACTGATCAGCCTGCTCGTGATCGCGGTCGTCTACTTCCTCTTCACGTTCGGACCGTCGAACGTCGGAATGTTCCGGTGGCCGATCCGGCTCGTCGAATACCTGTACCTGTGCGGGGTGATCGGCCTGGCGCTCGCGTTGTCGCTGGGCATCGCGCACGACCGGGTGCGTCACCGGGCGACGGCGTCGGCGGTGCTGATCGCGCTGGGCTTCTACCTGGCGTTCTCGTCCTCACCCGCCCTGACGCTGCGGCACACGCTGTTCGCGCTGCTCGTCGCGGCGCTGTGCGTGCTCGCGTACACCGCCTGGCGCACTCGGGGCCCGAATGCTCTCGTCGCCGCCCTCGTCCTGGGAACCGTGGTGGTGACCGCAGCGCAGGTCTGGTCCCTCACCCGCGACGTCGAACGCGATAGCCGCGTCGATCCGTCGAGCACGTCGGTGCTGTCCGCTCAGACGGACCGCTACCAGGGCACCGTGCTGCAACTCGCCGACCTGGACGACACGTCCCACGAGGACGTCAGCGCCGGCCGGATCCTGTTCGGCAACGAGATCATGGCGTCGTCCGCCGAGGGCAGCATCAACGCCTACACCGGCATCGGGTTCACCGAGTTCCAGGAAGCCCTGTGCATGGACTACCGCGGCGCCGTCTGCCCCGGGGTGTACGGGGCGCTGTGGCAGCCGGTGAACGCGGACATCCCGATCCCGCTGATCGACTACCTCCGGGTGTCGACGCTCGTCGTGGAGCACGGGCTCGTGCCCGAGGTCGCGACGGCACCGCCCCCACCCGGCTGGCACGTCACCGAACGCAGCGACTCCCGGACGGTGTTGCAGCGTGACCGGCCGCTGCCCCTGCCCGGACGCGTGTCGTTCGCGTCCGACGGCGTCCGGGTGCTCTCGTCCGAGACGAGCGCGGCGACGGAGACCGTGCGGGTGGCAGGCAGCGGCGGCACCGTCTGGTTCGCGCGCCTCGCGTGGCCCGGCTACTCGGCCGCCGTCGACGGCGAGCCGGTGGAGACGACCGCGGGGTGGCACGGTCTGCTCGCGGTGCCGATTCCGCCGGGTGACCACGAACTGGTCGTGACGTTCCGCCCGCCTCGGCAGAACCTGTCCGTGGCGGCGTTCGGCGCCGCGACGGTCGTGGTGCTGATCCTGTCCGTCGTCGATCCGGTGGTGCGCAGGCGGAAGCTCAGCGCGGCGACCACTCGGACGACGTGAACGCCGACGCCTCGGTGGAACCGGACCCCGCGACCGCGGCGGACGACAACGCGTCGGCGATCAGCTGGTGGCCGATCTGGTTCGGGTGGTCGCCGTCGTCGGCCAGCAGCCCGGTGGGGTCGCCGTCGCCCCACGTGCCCTTGAACGTGCTGAACAGGTCGACGTACGTGGCGCCCTCCGCGCCCGCGACCTCCGAGATGACGTCGTTGGCGCGCAGCGTCAGCGCGGCGCT
The DNA here is from genome assembly GCF_000280725.2 of Rhodococcus sp. JVH1. NCBI lineage: Bacteria > Bacillati > Actinomycetota > Actinomycetes > Mycobacteriales > Nocardiaceae > Rhodococcus > Rhodococcus sp. JVH1. The sequence continues at coordinate 3,482,644 of NZ_CP166289.1, forward strand.
GTCCCGGAGGAACTGCGGCCCGTACAACTCGCGGGCCACGTCACCGTCCGGGAAGACGTCCCAGTACCCGGTGACCAGCACTGCGGTCGGCTGACCGGCCCGCAGTTCGGCGATGCGGTCGAGCACGGACGTCAGCGTGGTCTGCAGCTGCGGCAGGACGGGTTCGAAGCAGCCCAGCCCGTCGTCGCCACCGCAGTCGCCGTCCAGGTAGTCGTCGAGTTCGGCGTAGAAGTCGTTGGCGCCGATCGTGACGGTGACGAGGTCGGCGTCGCGGACGGCGTCGGCGTCGTATTCGCCGGGTTCGAGTGAGTCGAGCAGGTCGGCGCTCGTCCAGCCCCCGACACCCAGATCGGCCACCTGCACGGCCACCGCGTCGTCGCCGGACAGCTGATCACCGAACAGTTCCACGAACGGCGTGCAGCCGGGGCATCCGTCACCGGCCGGGATGGAGTCCCCCAGGCCCACGAGGGTCGCGGTCGGCGGCGGCGATTGTGTCTGCGGCTGCGCCACCGGCGGTGCCACAGTCGTGGAACAGGCTGCGAGGAGCGGAATCACGACCGCCACGGGAACACCGAGAATCCAGCGTCGCACGGGGCCTCCCCATCACGTCCTGCGCCTCGGAGGGAGCGCTCGTCACCGGTCCGGACGAATTCTACCGACGGTCCCGCTCGGCTGCCGATCCCCGCGGGACCGTGCGGACGTGCGCCCGCTCGCCCTGGGGGCCGAACAGGCTGAGGATCTCCGCCGGTTGCGGTCCGGGGTTGCCGAACCAGTGCGGGACGTGGGTGTCGAACTCCGCGACCTCCCCCGGCGTGAGGATCACGTCGTGTTCGCCGAGCAGCAGTCGCAGCCGGCCGGACAGGACGTACAGCCATTCGTAGCCCTCGTGGACCTGCAGGTTCGGTATGCCGTTCGGGTCACCCGGCGGGATCACGTGCTTGAACGCCTGGATCCCGCCGGGCCTGCGGGTCAGCGGGATGATCGTCGAGCCGTTCCGCTCGAGGGGCCGCAGATGGACGCGGGGGTCGCCGGTGGCGGGTGCGTCGACGAGTTCGTCCAGGGGCAGCTGATGGGCGCGGGCCAGCAGGAGCATCAGCTCGAGCGTGGGTTTGCGCTGGCCGGACTCGAGCCGCGACAGGGTGCTCACCGAGATCCCGGTGGACTCGGAGAGCTGGGCGAGGGTCGCGCCGCGCTGCTGGCGGAGGGCTTTGAGCCGCGGTCCCACGGCGTCGAGGACGCCGTCCAGGTCGGGTACGTCGTCGTTCACACCCACCATGTTGCCACGGCAGCAAACTTGCTTGCCAGTTTTGCGGCCTCCCCGGACAGTGGACGTCACGAGGTCGACGAACGAAGGAGAACGCGATGGAAGACAGTTACGACGTAGTGGTCGTCGGCGGGGGCGCGGCCGGACTCGGCGGGGCACTGGCCCTGTCGCGGGCACGCCGATCGGTGCTCGTGATCGACGCCGGCGCCCCGCGCAACGCACCGGCCGGGCACATTCACAACTACCTCGGCCGAGAGGGCACCCCTCCCGGCGAACTACTGGCCATCGGACGCGACGAGGTCGCCGGGTACGGCGGCGAGATCGTGACCGGCACCGTCACGTCCGCCGACAGGGTCGGGGACGGCCAGTTCCGGGTGACGCTCGCCGACGGCGCGACCGTGCGTGCGCGGAGACTGCTCGTGACCACCGGCCTCGTCGACGTGCTCCCCGACATCCCCGGCGTGGCCGAGCGCTGGGGACGCGACGTCCTGCACTGCCCGTACTGCCACGGCTGGGAGGTCCGGGACCAGCCGGTCGGCGTCCTGGCCGGCAGTCCGCCGGCGGTGCACCAGGCGCTGATGTGGCGGCAGTGGACCGACAACGTGACGTTGTTCCTGAACGACGCAAACGAACCCACCGGCGAGGAGTACGAGCAACTCGCGGCACGCGGTATCGCCGTGTTCGACGGCGGTGTGGCCGGACTCGAGGTGCAGGACGACCGGCTGACCGGGGTCCGGCTGCGCACAGGTCAGGTCTTCCCCCTCACCGCCGTGGTGGTCCCGCCGCTGTTCCGGGCCCGCGCCGACTTCCTCACCAGCCTGGGCCTGGACACGACCGAGATGGAGATGGCCGGACACGTGATCGGCACCGCCGTCGCCGCCGACGCGACCGGCGCCACCGCGGTCCCGGGCGTGTGGGTGGCCGGCAACGTCGCAGACCCGAAGGCGCAGGTGATCGTCGCCGCCGGAGCCGGCCTGAGCGCCGCGGCCGCACTCAACGCCGACCTCATCGCGGAAGACACCCGCCTGGCAGTCGCCGGAGCGCTCAGCCGGTAGCCGACACCGTCGCCTCGTGGACCACGCGATGCGCGGGCAGGATCGACTCGCGTTCCGCGTCGGCGTCCCCCTCGCCGCCGATCAGCCCGACGTAATGCGCGAGCTGGGCGGCGAGGGGTTCGTCGCTGTAGCGGAGGGTGGGGATCTCGATCACCGTCTGCTGCTTGTAGCCGTCGCGGTCGGCGGGCAGGTCGTCGTCGATGTGCCGGTAGATGGTGATGTCGCGACGCAGGAGGTCGATCTCGATCAGGCGGTCCGGCTCCAGCAGCGACAACTGCCGGACCTTCCGGTGACTCACCCGGCTGGCCGAGATGGTGGCCACCGCACCGGATTCGAAACGCAGCACCGCCTCCGCGCAGTCCTCGGCCTCGTTGCGTCGCGAACTGTCGTGGAAGTACCCGAACTCGGCCTTCACGCCGACGGGCGGCGATCCGACGAAACCGATCGCGAGGTCGACGTCGTGGATCAGCAGGTCGGTCGCGACGCCGGTGGGGATGCGGGAGACGAACGGCGAGTGCCGGATTCCGTTGACCTGCCACACGTCACCGGCGAATTCGCGGGCCGTCCGGACCGCCGGGTTGTAGCGCTCGAGCAGGCCGCACATCAGCGGAACACCGGTCGCGGCCGCACGCTTCACCAGATCGGTGCTCTCCTCGTACGTTGCGGCGAGCGGCTTTTCGACCAGCACCGGCTTGCCGAGGTCGAGGATGCGGCCCGCCAACTCGTAGTGGGCGGGTGTCGCCGCCGCGACGACGGCGGCATCGATGCCGTCGAGTTCGTCGAAATCCGCAGCCCATGCGGTGTCGAACCGTGCGGCGACGTCCCGCCCGTGTTCCTCACGCGGTTCCACCAGCAGGGCGAGGTCACACAGCGGGGATTGCGCGAGAACGCGGGCGTGCAGCGAACCCATCTTGCCGGATCCGACGAGCGCGATCCGCGGTCGCGTGGACGTCATCACGCCTCCATCGCCTCGCGCACCGCGGCGACGATCCGGTCGACGTCGTCGGTGGAGAGTGCGGCGTGGACGGGGATGCTGAGGCACCGGCGGGCCACGGAGGTCGCGACCGGCGTCGGTGAGGCGATCACCCGGGGATGCTCGCGGTAGCAGTCGTAGTCGTAAACGGTTCTCGGGTAGTAGACGCCGCTGCCGACGTCCCGTTCGCTCAGACGCTGCGCGAGGGTGTCGCGGTCGATCGGCGCATCGGGTGCGAGGATCACGGTGAACTGGTGCCACACGTGCCCGCGGCCCGCGAGTTCCGCAGGCAGAACGAGACCTTCGACGTCCTTCAGACCGGTCCGCAGCGCCTCCGCATTGCGGCGGCGCGACTCCACCTGTTGCAGATAGGAACCCAGCTGCGGCAACCCGAGACTGGCCTGCAGATCCGTCATCCGGAAGTTCTGGCCCGCCATCTCGTATTCGTAGCGCCGTCGCATGCCCTGATTCCGCAGCACCCGCAACCGGTCGGCCACCGCGTCGTCGTCCGTCGTGACCATGCCGCCCTCGGCGGTGGTGAGATTCTTGGTCGCGTAGAACGAGAAGCAACCGAGCCCGAAGCTGCCCGCACCCTTGCCGTCGAACGTGGCACCGTGCGCCTGGGCGGCGTCCTCGACGACGGCGAGCCCCTCGGTCTCGGCCAGCGGCATCAACGCACCCATGTCCGCGGTCTGCCCGTACAGATGCACCGGCATCAGCACCCGGGTGCGCTCGTTCACGCACTCCGCAACGACGTCGGGGTCGAGCGCGAAATCGGCCTCCCCGATGTCCGCGAACCGGGCCGTCGCGCCGGAATCGAGAATCGCGTTGAGCGTGGCCACGAACGTGAAGGGGGTGGTGAGCACCTCGTCGCCCGGTTGAAGATCCAGCACCCGCAGCGCCGCGATCAGCGCGGTGGTGCCGCTGTTGACGGCCACGGCGCGCCGGGTACCGACGAGTTCGGCGAACCCCTCCTCGAACCTCGCGACCTTCGGTCCCTGCGCGACCATCCCGGATCGCAGGGTGTCGAGAACCTCGCGCTCGACGTCCTCTCCGAAAGAGATACTCGAGATCGCGATCACGGTTCCTCCGATAGATTGACGTGCGTTCACACCGTCTTCACAGATTGCACCCACTTGAAGGTTCCCACGGTCTGCACGGCTCCTGGAAGGAATCGCCAACTTTCATGACCATCGGTGAAAACTGCGAGATCCATCCGACCGTCGTGATAGGCGACGGCGTCACCGTCGGGGACCGGGTGAGCATCGGACCGTATGCCGTCCTCACCGGCCCTCTCGACATCGGCGACGACTGCTGGATCGGCGCCCACGCGACTCTCGGGGCGCCGCCGGAGTGGATCGGGAAGACGCATCCCCGCACGTGGACGGAGGTCAGCCCGCACCAGGGTGTCGTGATCGGCGCGGGCACCGTGATCCGGGAGATGAGCGCCGTCCAGCAGGGCGCCGAGCGGCCGACGACCATCGGGCGCGGCGGATTCGTCATGAACCACACGTCCGTCGAGCACGACGTCCGGATCGGCGAAGACTGCGTCCTCTCGCCGTCCAGCACCCTCGGCGGTCACGTGACCCTCGGCGACGGCGTCAATCTCGGCATGAGCGCGGTCGTGCATCAGCGGCGGGTGATCGGTGCGCGCGCGATGGTGGGAATGGGATCGGTGGTCGCCAAGGACATTCCGCCGTTCGCCACGGTGTTCGGCAATCCCGCGGCCCTGCGCGGCACCAACCGGGTGGGCATGAGCCGCGCCGGGATCGCCGACCGGGACATCGCGGCCGTGGCGGCGCTGTACGCCTCGGGGCGGCTCGACGCCGACGCGGAACTCCCGCAGTCGCTCGCCGGCGCCTTCGCCTGGTGGCGGGAGCTTGCGGTGAAACCGCTCGTTTCCTGATCCGGCGCCCTCCGATTGCTATCGTCGGAAACGAACGCTGCACCGTCGCAGCGCACTGCCGGTGAGGGGGTGGTTCTCGTGGATGCCGATCCCGAGATCGTCCCGGACCGCGGCGGTCGCGCCGTCCTGATGACCGCGCTGCGGATCCTCGTCACCCTCGCGATCGTCGTCGCCGTCGTGTTCGCCGTGAAATCGCAGTGGGCCGAAGTCAGGGACACGATCACCCAGCTGGACTGGTGGGCGCTCGCCGTTTCCGCGGTGTTCGTCTTCCTCGGCATGGGCGCGGCGGTGCGCGCGTGGCAGCACGCGCTCGGCGCCCTCGAACACCCGATCCCCGCCTTCGACGCCGCCCGCTGCTACCTGGTCGGTCAGCTCGGTAAGTACCTGCCGGGCAGCGTGTGGGCGTTCGTCCTCCAGACCGAGCTGGTGCGCCGGGCCGGGGTGTCGCGGGCCAACGGATTCGTCGCCGTCCTCGTCACCGTCGGGCTGAGCATCACGTCGGCGCTGGTCGTCGGGCTGCTGGCGCTGCCCGCCCTGTTCCACATCAGCACCGTCGCGGCGGTCGCGGTGATCGTTCTCGTCCCGATCGCCCTCATCTGCTGCTATCCCCCGGTCCTCACCCGGCTGGTGAACCTGGCCCTGCGGATCCTGCGGCGCGCCCCGCTGCAGCGGCAGCTGACCATGCACAAGATCGCGCGGGCCCTCGGCTGGTGCGCCGTCAGCTGGGTCCTCTACGGCGTGCACCTCTGGTTCCTCGCGTCGAGTTCGGTGGGATTCGCGGCGGGCACCCTCATGCAGTGCATCGGCGCGATCGCCCTCGGCATGTGCGCCGGCGTGCTGGTGGTGGTCGCGCCGTCCGGCATCGGGGTCCGCGAGGCCGTCGTCGTCGCGGCGCTGTCTCCGTTCATGGACAGCGGGGTCGCGCTCGGGCTGGCCCTCGCGTCACGCCTGGTGTTCACGCTGTGCGAGGTGCTCGCCGGGTTCGTCGCCGCGATCGCCGGTTCCCGTTCGCTGCGCAACGCCCTCGTCCACGAGGATTCCCGGGTGCCGCAGCCGTCCTGAGGAGACCGCGATGACGGACGCCTGGGAGATCGATCCCGCGTACGAGCTCTACATCGGCCGCTGGAGCAGGCTGGTCGCGTCGCAGTTCCTGCGGTGGCTGGCCGCGGGCGCGGGCGAGATGTGGTGCGACGTGGGTTGCGGGACCGGCGCCCTCGCCCACACCGTTCTCCGCACGGCAGATCCGGCCCGGGTGGTCGGCGTCGAACCGTCGCAGCCCTTCGCGGCGGCGGCTCGGGCCGGCACGGACGATCCCCGGTTCGAGGTCCGGTCGGGCACCGCCGAATCCATCCCCGCCGACGACGCCGAGTTCGACCGGGTGGTGTCCGGGCTCGTTCTCAATTTCGTCCCCCGCCCGATCGAGGGGCTCGCCGAGATGCGCCGGGTCACGCGTGCCGGCGGGACGGTCGCCGGGTACGTGTGGGACTACGCCGAGGGAATGCAGATCATTCGCGCGTTCTGGGACGCCGCGCGCGAACTCGACGAGGCGGCCGCGAACCTCGACGAGGGCGTCCGCTTCCCGCTCTGCCGGCCGCAGCCGCTCCGCGATGCGCTGTCCGCCGCGGGGCTGGCCGGCGTGGAGGTGCACCCACTCGACGTTCCCACCGTGTTCGCCGACTTCGACGACTTCTGGCGGCCGTTTCTGGGCGGTCAAGGGCCCGCGCCCGGATACTGCACGTCCCTGCCCGCCCTGCGGCGAGACGCGCTTCGCGACCTGCTCGATACCCGCTCGAGGCGCGACGACGCAGGCCGCATCGCACTGACCGCGAGAGCGTGGGCGTTCCGCGGAACCGTCAGCCGATGACGGATTCCGTGGCCGCGTACGCCTTCTCCGCGGATTCCTTCTGCGCCCGCCACCACAACTCGTTGTCGCGGTACCACCGCACGGTGGCCTCGAGGCCGCTGCGGAAATCCTTGTACTGCGGCGTCCAGCCCAGTTCGGTGCGCAGCCGCGTCGAATCGATCGCGTAACGCAGGTCGTGGCCCGGGCGGTCGGTGACGAAGTCGAGGTCGTCGGCGTCGCGGCCGAACAGCTCGAGCAGCGTTCCGACGACGGTCCGGTTGTCGACCTCGCCGTCCGCACCGATCAGATACGTCTGACCGAGACTCCCCTTCTCCAGGATCGTCCAGACGGCCGCGTTGTGGTCGTCGACGTGGATCCAGTCGCGCACGTTCTTCCCGCTGCCGTACAGGCGGGGGCGCACCCCGTCGATCAGGTTGGTGATCTGGCGCGGAATGAACTTCTCCACGTGCTGGTACGGGCCGTAGTTGTTGGAACAGTTCGACAGGGTGGCCCGCACCCCGAACGACCGCGCCCAGGCCCGCACCAACAGGTCGCTGGACGCCTTGGTGGCCGAGTACGGGCTCGACGGGTTGTACGGAGTCGACTCGGTGAAGCGCTCGGGGTCGTCCAGTTCGAGGTCGCCGTACACCTCGTCGGTGGAGATGTGGTGATACCGGACGTCGTGGGCGCGGACGGCCTGCAACAGCGAGAACGTGCCGATCACGTTCGTCTGCACGAACGGCGTCGGATCGGCCAGCGAATTGTCGTTGTGCGATTCGGCGGCGAAGTGGACCACCGCGTCCGAGTCCGCGACCAGACGGTCTACCAGCGCGAAATCCGCCACATCGCCGTGCACGAACTCGATGCGATCGGACACCGGGTCGAGCGACCGCCGGTTGCCTGCGTACGTCAGCGCGTCGAGCACCGTCACCTGCACGTCCGGGCGCTCGGCGACCGTCTGGTGCACGAAATTCGCACCGATGAACCCGGCGCCGCCTGTCACGAGAAGCCTCATGTGCACCCACCCTAGTGGCGTACCCGAGTTTCTATCCGACGCGAACACTGGAACACTGCGCACATGCGCGGAATCATCCTGGCAGGGGGCACCGGGTCCCGATTGCACCCGATCACTCTCGGAGTGAGCAAGCAACTTGTCCCGGTTTACGACAAGCCGATGATCTACTACCCGCTCTCCACCCTGATGCTGGCCAACATCCGGGACATCCTCGTCATCACCACCCCGCACGACGCCGAGCAGTTCCGCCGGCTCCTCGGCGACGGCTCCCAGTTCGGGGTGAACCTCACGTACAAGGTGCAGGAGGAACCGAACGGCCTGGCGCAGGCGTTCGTGCTCGGCGCCGATCACATCGGCAACGAGTCCGTGTCCCTCGTCCTCGGCGACAACATCTTCTACGGCCCCGGTCTCGGTTCCCGGCTGAACCGCTTCGAGAACATCGACGGGGGCGCCGTGTTCGCCTACTGGGTGTCCGATCCCAGTTCCTACGGTGTGGTCGAATTCGACGACACGGGCCGGGCGATGTCGATCGAGGAGAAGCCCGCCACCCCGAAGTCGAACTTCTCGATCCCCGGGCTGTATTTCTACGACAACGACGTCGTGTCGATCGCGCGCGACCTGAGGCCGTCGGACCGCGGCGAGTACGAGATCACCGACGTCAACCAGGCGTACCTCCAGGCCGGACGGCTGCAGGTCGAGGTGCTTCCCCGCGGAACCGCGTGGCTCGACACCGGCACCGTCGATTCGCTGCTCGAGGCGGCGAACTTCGTGCGCACGCTCGAACACCGGCAGGGCCTGAAGATCGGCGTCCCGGAAGAGGTCGCGTGGCGCCACGGGTTCATCACCGACGCCGAATTGTGCGCCCGCGCCGAAACTCTCGGCAAGTCGGGATACGGTGACTATCTCCTCGAACTTCTCGAACGCGGCAAGGACTGGTGACGTGGAGTATCGGGAACTGAAGGTTCCGGGCGCCTGGGAGATCACCCCGCGGCAGTTCGGCGACGACCGCGGCGTGTTCCTCGAATGGTTCAAGGGCTCGGAGTTCGAGGCCGCCGTCGGGCACAGCCTCGAACTCGCGCAGGCCAACTGCTCGGTGTCCGCCGCCGGGGTCCTGCGCGGCATCCATTTCACCGACAACCCGCCCGGACAGGCGAAATACGTCACCTGCGTCAAGGGTGCGTTCCTCGACATCATCGTCGATCTGCGGGTCGGGTCGCCGATGTTCGGGCAGTGGGATTCGGTGCTCATCGATGACGCCGACCGCCGCGCCGTCTACCTTCCGGCCGGTGTCGGCCACGCGATCCTGTCCCTCGAGGACGCGTCGACCGTGATGTACCTGTGCTCGATCGAGTACACCCCGGCCCTCGACCACGACCTCCATCCCCTCGATCCCGAACTGGGAATCGACTGGCCCACGGTGGGCCGGGACGGCAGCCCGCTGACGTTCCAGCTGTCCGAGAAGGATTCGGCCGCACCGTCTCTGCAGCAGGCCCTGGACGCCGGAGTGCTGCCCACCTTCCCCACGTGAGTGTTTTTGCGTGCCCGAGCACTCGATGGCACTCACGTGGGGTGGCAGGATGCGGACATGACAACTGACACCGGCGAGCGGTTGGAGGTCCGGCGTGCTGTCGCCGCGGACCCGGCGACGATCTTCGGCCTTCTCTGCGATCCCGCGGGACACGTGGCGATCGACAGTTCCGGGATGCTGATGTCCGCGGAAGGGGACCGCGTCACGGCGGCGGGCGACACGTTCGTCGTGCACATGGACCGCGACGCGTTGAACGACTTCGACCTCGGTCTCTACGACGTGACGGTGACGATCGAGACGTTCGTGCCCGACCGGGAGATCTCCTGGAAGGTTCTCGGGCAGATCCGGCCGCAGATCGGGCACGTGTACGGGTACCGGCTCGAGTCGATCGACGAGGGAACGATGGTGACGTCGTTCTACGACTGGTCGTCCATCGACCCGGTCTGGCGCGAGTCCGGGATCTTCCCGGTGATTTCCGAGAACGCCCTGCGCGCGACGCTGGGCATCCTCGCGCGCACGGTCGCCCCTGGACGTCCGCGACCCCAAATCGATCCACAGAATTGAAACGTGTTCTAGTATCGAGTGCGTGAACTTCGTCGTCGTCGACCACCCCCGGCCGGGCATCGCCCTGGTAACGCTCAACCGTCCGGAACGCATGAATGCGATGGCGTTCGACGTGATGATCCCGTTCCGCGACGCGCTGGAGGAGATCAGCAACGACAACGCGGTGCGCGCGGTGGTGATCACCGGCGCGGGCCGCGGCTTCTGCTCCGGCGCCGACCAGAGGTCGGCGGGCACGCTCCCCCACGTCGACGGCCTCACCCCGCCGACCGTCGCCCTGCGGGCCATGGAGATGCTCGACAACGTGGTGCTCTCGCTCCGCCGGATGCACCAGCCGGTGATCAGCGCGGTCAACGGCGCCGCCATCGGGGGCGGCCTGTGCCTGGCGCTCGCCTCCGACATCCGGATTGCGGCGGACGACGCCTACTTCCGGGCGGCGGGCATCAACAACGGCCTGACCGCGAGCGAGCTGGGCCTGAGCTACCTGCTGCCGCGGGCGATCGGTTCGTCCCGGGCGTTCGAGATCATGCTGTCCGGTCGCGACGTGCACGCCGACGAGGCCGAGCGGATCGGACTCGTGTCGCGGTGCGTGCCCGGCGAGGACCTGCTGGACGAATGCTTCGACCTCGCCGAGCGCATGTCGCGGTTCTCCCGGCCGGGCCTGGAACTGACGAAGCGCACGCTGTGGTCCGGGCTCGACGCCGCCTCACTCGAAGCCCACATCCACCAGGAGGGACTCGGGCAGCTGCTGGTGCGGCTGCTGACCGACAACTTCGAGGAGGCCACCGCCGCGCGGAAGGACAAGCGCGAACCCCGGTTCCGGGACCGGCGTTAGGGCAGAGACAGGCGTCAGGCCCGGGACAGCGCAGCGGCCGACGGCGCGAACTCGCGCAGGGTGAACGAATCCGACACGACCGCACGCAGTTCGGCGAGTCCCCCGGACAGCACACCGGCCGCCCGAGCCTGCACCAGGACGTTGCCGAGGGCGGAACCCTCGACGGGTCCGGCGACGACGGGCAGCCCGGTGGCGTCCGCCGTCAGCTGGCACAGCAGGGCGTTCTGGGATCCGCCGCCGACGATGTGCACCACGTCGATCGGCGTGCCGGTGAGCTCGACGACCGACTGCACCGACCGCCGGTACGCGTCCGCGAGACTGTCGAGCACACATCGGATCACCTCGGCCGGATTTTCCGGCACGCGCTGACCCGTCCGCGCGCATTCGGCGGCGATGCGGGCGGGCATGTCTCCCGGCGGCAGGAACACCGGCAGGTCCGGGTCGACGACGGAGCCGAGGTCGGTGAGCGCTGCGGCGTCCTCCAACAGTTCCTGCAGTGACATTTCGAGCCCGTCCGCCTGCCACTGCCGCATCGACTCCTGCACCAGCCACATGCCCATCACGTTCCGCAGCAACCGGGTGGTGCCGTCGACGCCGGCCTCGTTGGTGAACCCCGCCGCCCGCACGTCCTCGGTGCGCACCGGGCCGGGCAGTTCCGTTCCCACCAGCGACCACGTCCCCGACGCGATGTACGCGAACCGCGTGCTCGCCGCGGGTACCGCGACGACGGCCGACGCCGTGTCGTGGCTGCCGACCGCCACCACCATCGGGGGACGGTCCGTCGCGCCGATGTCTTCGGCGACATCGGGCCGGACGGGTCCGATCGCCGAACCGGGCTCCGCCAACGGCGGTAGCACGCGGTCATCCAGACCGAGCCGGGTAACCAGCGCACGATCCCAGTCGCGGCTCACCGGATCGAGCAGACCGGTAGTGGACGCATTGGTCACCTCGCCGACGCGCACCCCGCTGAGCCAGTACGCCAGAAGGTCGGGGATCATCAGCAACTGCTCCGCCACGTCGAGCCGCTGCGCGCCGCTCTCCCGCTCGGCCAGCAGCTGGTACAGCGTGTTGAACGGCAGTTGCGCGATACCGTTGCGCTCGAACAACTCCCGGTCCGGTATCGACAATCGCACCCCGGCCGCGACGCCCCACGTCCGCTGATCGCGGTAGTGGTACGGCATCCCGAGGAGCGAGCCGTCGCCGCCGAGGAGCCCGTAATCCACCGCCCACGTGTCGATACCGATCGACACGAGAACATCACCGCGGGCCTCGGCCTCCGTCGCCGCGGCCCGCAGTCCGTCCAGCACACCCCGGTACAGGCCGGCCAGATCCCAGTGCAGCGATCCGTCCAGCCGCACCGGGCGGTTCGGGAAGCGCGCGACCTCGTCGAGGGTGATCACGCCGTCGGCGACGCGGCCCAGCATCACCCGCCCGCTGGACGCGCCCAGGTCGATCGCGGCGAACGCATCCATCAGCGCAGGAACGCCGCAGCGACACCGGCATCCACGGGGATGTGCAGTCCGGTCGTGTGCGTGAGGTCGCCGCCGGTGAGCGCGAACACCGCGTTGGCGACGTGCTCGGGCAGCACCTCCCGCTTGAGCAGGGTGCGCTGCGCGTAGTACTCGCCCAGCTTCTCCTCCTCGACGCCGTACACGGCGGCCCGCTCGGCGCCCCAGCCGCCGGCGAAGATGCCCGAACCCCGCACCACACCGTCCGGGTTGATGCCGTTGACGCGGATGCCGTACTCGCCCAGCTCCGCCGCGAGCAGACGCACCTGGTGGGCCTGGTCGGCCTTCGTCGCCGAGTACGCGATGTTGTTGGGCCCGGCGAACACCGAGTTCTTCGACGAGATGTAGACGATGTCGCCGCCCATCGCCTGGGCGGTCATCACCCGCGCCGACTCCCGCGACACCAGGAACGAGCCCTTCGCCATCACGTCGTGCTGCAGGTCCCAATCCTTCTCGGTGGTCTCGAGCAGCGGCTTGGAGATCGACAGTCCGGCATTGTTGACGACGAGGTCGACGCCGCCGAACGCCAGCACCGTGGCCTCGAACGCCGCGGCGACCTGATCGGCGCTGGTCACGTCCGCTGCGACGCCAACGGCGACATCGCTGCCGCCGATCTCGGCGGCGGCCTCGGCCGCCTTCGCCTGGTCCAGGTCGGCGATGACGACGCACGCACCCTCCGCGGCGAGGCGCTGCGCGATCGCCTTGCCGATCCCCGACGCCGAACCGGTGACCAGGGCGATGCGGGTGGCGAGCGGTGCCGGCTTCGGCATGCGCGCCAGCTTCGCCTCCTCGAGGGCCCAGTACTCGATGCGGAACTTCTCCCGCTCGTCGATCGGCTGGTACGTGGAGATGGCCTCGGCACCGCGCATCACGTTGATCGCATTGACGTAGAACTCGCCCGCCACCCGCGCGGTCTGCTTGTTCGCGCCGAACGAGAACATCCCGACACCGGGGACCAGAACGATGGCGGGGTCGGCGCCGCGCATCGCCGGGCTGCCCGGCTCCGCGTACTCGGCGTAGTACCGGGCGTAGTCCTCGCGGTAGGCGGTGTGCAGCTCACGCAGTCGCGCGGTGACGTCCTCGAGCGACGCGGTCGGCGGCAGGTCGAGGACCATCGGCCGGACCTTGGTGCGGAGAAAGTGATCCGGGCACGACGTGCCCAGCGCGGCGAGACGCGGATGCTCCTGCGCCGCCAGGAAGTTCAGCACCTCGTCGCTGTCGGTGAAGTGCCCCACCTGCGGGCGATCGGTGGACGCCAGTCCACGCAGCAGCGGGAACAGTGCGGCGGCGCGGCGGCGGCGCTCCTCGGCGGGCAGAGCAGCGTAGCCCGCGATCGCGGGACCGAACGGCTCCTCGCGGCCGTTGTCGGCGATGAACTGCTCGGCGGTGCGGATGATCTCGAGCGAACGCTGCTCGCATTCCTCGCTCGTCGACCCCCATGCGGTGATGCCGTGACCGCCCAGGATGCAGCCGATCGCCTGCGGGTTCGCCTCCGCGATGGCCGAGATGTCGAGGCCCAACTGGAAACCGGGGCGGCGCCACGGCACCCACACCACCCGGTCGCCGAAGCACTTGCGGGTCAGCTCCTCACCGTCCGCGGCAGTCGCGAACGCGATGCCGGAATCGGGATGCAGATGGTCGACGTGCGGCGCGTTCACCAGACCGTGCATCGCGGTGTCGATCGACGGCGCGGCGCCGCCCTTGCCGTGCAGGCAGTAGTCGAAGGCGGCGACCATGTCGTCCTCGGCGTCGAGGCCCGGGTAGACGTCGGTCAGGGCGCGGACCCGGTCGAGGCGCAGCGCGGCGAGACCGGCGGGCTTCAGCGTGCCGAGGTCACCCCCGGAACCCTTCACCCAGACGAGTTCCACCTCGGCGCCGGTCACGGGGTCGACGTCGGTTCCCTTGGCGGAAGTGTTGCCGCCGGCGTAGTTGGTGTTCCGAGCGTCGGCGCCCAGTCTGTTGGACCGTGCGATCAGTTCGGCGATCGTGCTCGTGGCGTTCACTTCGTGTTTCTCCCTCGAGATTCTTGACTTCAGACCCGGATGAATTCGATGCCGAGCAACTCTGCTGCGGCCTTGATCGCGCCGGCGCGGTGCCCGACGCACAACGCCCAGTGGTGACCGGTCCCGGTGGCACTCCACTCGTCCGTCCACTCCCCCGGATCCCGGCCGAAGTCGACCCGGGACGTGGTGTTGCCGATCGCCAGCAACGGGCCGGGAACCACTTCGCCCTCGGACGCGATGAAGGTGTACGAACCGTCGCGGTTCTGTCCGACCGCGAAGGTCGTGACGGGCCCGTGGGTCACGTCGAACTCGACGCTGACGCCGTACCCCCGCTTGCCGTGATAGACACCGAGACCGCGGAGCAGCGGTTCGGCGGACGAGATCTGCAGATGCGCAGGTCCGTCGTGACCCATTTCGACGACCCCGTCGCGGAAGTTCAGTGCCTGCAGTTCCGTGAACGATCCACCGGCGCCCATCCGGTCCGAGACCAGCATCGCGACCGCGGTGCGAATGTCGTACTCCCCGGCCAGCGGAATACCGCGGGCGGTGAGCAGGGACGCTCCGAAAATCATTCCGGCGCCGAGCTGTTCGTGCAGTTCACCGCCGAGCCCGCGGTGGTAGTACGCCATGGCGTCGAGCGCGAAGTCTGCGACGAGGCGGTCGAGTCCGACGGAGACCCTGGCTCCCCAGGCGAGATCGTCCGCGTTCACCGAACTGTCGAGCGCGAAAATCTCTTTCGCGAGCGCGACGCGGTCTGCCGTCTCACGATCGGTGACCGCATCGACCCGCACCCGGAGGTCGTCGAATTCGAGCACCTCCACATGCGCGCCGAACTGCGACGACAACAGAGTCATGTCGGTCGAGATGTCGAGCATCCCCGGGTACAGGTGACCCATGAGTCCGAGCCGGCCGTGCCGCAGGGCGGCCCGTGCCGAGGCGGCACTCACCCAGGCGTCGATACGCCGCCAGGCGTTCTCGTCGTGCAGATACCCCGACACCGACCGGAAGTCGATGCCGCTGCGCCGGAACACGTTCGCGACCTCCGGCAGCGGGCACTGTCCGCAGTAGGCCAGCCACGTCCCCGTGTCGGTGTTCGCGTGATCCATCGCCTCGGTCGGCTGCAGATCGATCAGCAGCACCGGAACGTTGGTCCGCTGCGCGATCGGCAGCACCATCGACGACGTCAGGTAGGTGGTCAGGAAGATCACCACCAGGTCGCAGTCGGCCTGCCGCAGCGTCTCGGCCGCGACGGCGGCCTCCTGCGGGTCCGAGACGAACCCGGCATCGACGACCTGACAGTCCTGCTCCTCGAATCGGCCCGTCACGTAACGGGCGGACTCCTGCAGGATCCCCAGGAGTCCGGGGAACTGCGGCCAGTAGGCGCCGAGCCCACCTGACACCAGCCCCAGCCGGGTCTTCCGGGGACGCACGCGGTCGAGGCGGGCGGGCACGGCGTCCGCCGTCGTCGCGGTCATCACGCGCCCCAGCTCGCCTGGTTTCCGCCGACCCGCTCGCGCTCGATCCGCTCCAGGTATCCGGAGCGCGCGAATGCGCCGATCGGGTCGGCTTCCCTGCCCTGCGATTCGCGCAGTTCCGCCAGCAGCGGCCGGACGTCGGTGTTGTACCCGTCCATCAATACCGCGTGGGCGCCGAGCACGTCACCCGACTGCTGGGCCGCCTCGAGTGCGTCGCCGTCGACGAGCAGTGCCTTGGCCGTGGCTTCCTGGACGTTCATGATCGACCGGATCTGGCCGGGAATCTTCGGCTCGATGTTGTGGCACTGGTCGAGCATGAAGTTCACCCCGGAATCCGGGAGGTGCGCTCCCGCCCGGACGATCTCGTGCATGATCCGGAACAGCTGGAACGGGTCCGCGGATCCGACGATCAGGTCGTCGTCGGCGTAGAAGCGGGAGTTGAAATCGAAGGCGCCGAGCCGTCCCTGCCGGATCAGCTGGGCGACGATGAATTCGATGTTCGTGCCCGGCGCGTGATGACCGGTGTCCAGGACCACCTGCGCCTTCTCGCCCAGCGCCAGGCAGTGCAGCAGCGACGTTCCCCAGTCGGGAATGTCGGTGGTGTAGAAGTACGGCTCGAAGAACTTGTACTCGATCAGCAGGCGGTGATCGTCGTCGAGTTCGGCGTAGATCTTCTGCAGCGAATCGGCGAGCCGATCCTGCCGGGCGCGGATCGAATCCTGGCCGGCGTAGTTGGTGCCGTCGGGCAGCCACAGCTTCAGATCCTTCGAGCCCGTCGCCCGCATGACGTCGATGCACTCGACGTGGTGGGCGACGGCCTTCGCGCGGATCTTCGGGTCGGCGTTGGTCAGCGACCCCAGCTTGTAGTCGTCGTCCTGGAAGACGTTGGAGTTGATCGCCCCCAGCGACACCCCCTGATCGGCGGCGAACGCGGCGAGCTTGCCGAAGTCGTCGACACGGTCCCACGGGATGTGCAGCGACACCCGCGGCGCCGCTCCGGTCACCCGGTGCACCTGTGCGGCGTCCTCGATCTTCTCGTACGGATCGCGCGGGACGCCGGCGGTGGCGAACACCTTGAATCGGGTGCCGGAATTCCCGTATGCCCAACTGGGCACTTCGATTCCGAAGTCGGCGAGGGCGGAGATGTCGCCGGCCGCGCGCCGAGTGTCAGTTGCCGTCATGGTGAATCATCCTTCGGTGGAGATCGTGTGGTCGAGAGGGGTGTGGAGCTGGGCGTCCAGGTCGAAGATCTCGGTGAGGAGCGTGAATCCCTCGTCGGGGGCCACACCCTCGAGTTCGAAGAACGGCGCCATGTCGTGTTGCCAACGCCGATTGACGTCGGTGCGCGCCATGGCCGCCTGTGCCTGTTCGAGATCGGCCGCCTCGACGTAGCCGACGATCAGCCCGTCCGGCCGGATGTGCAGCGAATAGTTGTGCCACCCGCTGGCTTTCAGGGCTTCGAGCATCTCCGGCCAGACCTGGGCGTGCCGGCGAACGTACTCGTCGATCCGGTCCGGCCGGAGTTGCAGGGTGAAGCAGTACTTGTTCATCGGACGGTTCAGAAGTTGTACTGGTCGATGGTGTTCGCGTCGAACACGGTGGGCGGGCCGAGGACGACCTCGCCGCCGGCGCCGATCGTGTACTCGCCGAGCTTGCCTGCCGTGAACTTCTGCCCCTCGGCGCCGGTGATCTGGCCGGATGCCAGCGCGGCACCGGCGTAGGCGGAGAGGTAGCCGATGTTGGTCGGGTCCCAGAGGGCGAATTCCTTGACGGTGCCGTTCTTCACGTACTCCCGCATCTGGTTCGGGGTGCCGAGGCCGGTGAGCACGATGTTGCCCTTGTAGCTCGACGACGAGATGTAGCGCGCCGCCGCGGCGATGCCGACCGTCGTGGGCGACACGATCGCCTTCAGGTCGGGGTACGTCTGCAGGAGGCCCTGCGTTTCCTGGAACGACTTCTGGTCGTCGTCGTTGCCGTACACCGTGGCCACCAGCTCGATGTTCTGGTACTCGGGCTTGCTCGCGAGCTCGGCCTTCAGCACCTCGATCCAGGCGTTCTGATTGGTGGCGTTGGGGGTGGCGGACAGCACCGCGATCTTGCCGGTGCCGCCGATCTGCTCGCTCGTCATCTTCGCGAGCGTCTCCCCGACCCCCTGGGTGGTGGCCTGGTTGATGAACAGGTCGCGGCAGTCCTCGGCCGCGTCCGAATCGAACGTCACGACCTTGATGCCGGCGTCGCGGGCCTGGTTCAGCGACGGGCACACGGCGTTCGGGTCGTTGGCCGCGATGTTGATCACGTTCTGGCCCTGCTGGATCAGCGTGTTGATGTAGGACACCTGCGAGGACGCGCTCGCATCGTTGGGGCCGACAAGCTTGTACTCGCCGCCGAACTCCTCCACTGCGGTCTCGCCGCCCCCGACCTCGATGTCGGAGTACGGGTTGTTGAGCTGCTTGGGGAGGAACGCGACCTGCAGGCCGTCCTGGATCGGCGCGTCGGGGTTCGCGGTACCGGTGGCGCGGTCGCCACCTCCCGAGTTCGACGCCGAATCCTGGGTGGTGCCGCCGCAGGCCGTCAGTCCGATCGAGACTGCGACGATCCCCGCCAGGGGAACGAAGGTCCGGCGGAATCGGGTCATGGTGGATCCTTTCCTCGTGTTCGCGTCACTGCGAACGCTGAAGTGAGAAAGAGCTGTGGAGCAGGAGAATTCAGGAGGCGTTCTGCAGCTTTCGACGCTGCGCGGACGTCCGCACGGTCTTCAGCAGATTCGGAAGCAGTACCGCCACGATCAGGAGAACGCCGGTGACGATGGTGAGCGCCTCGTTCGAGATGTCCTCGAGCCGCAGCGCATTCTGCAGCGTGGCGAGCAGCACCACCGCGGCGAGCACGCCGGCCAACCGGCCCTTGCCGCCGAAGATCGACACACCGCCGAGGAGCACCGCGGCGACCACGGCCAGTTCGAGACCGGATCCGTTGTCGGCGCGGGCGCTCGAGTACCGCAGACTCCACAGCACTCCGGCGAGGGCGGCGACCGCCCCGCACACCACGTAGAGCCAGAACTTCAGCCGCGCCCCGTCGATACCGGCGAAGCGTGCCGCCGTGTCGCTGGCGCCGGTCGCGTAGATGTCGCGGCCGAGCGGCGTGGCCTGGAGGATCACCGCGAACACCAAGGCCACCACGACCAGCGGAATCGCGAGATTGGGGATGGACGTGCCCCCGACAGTTCCCGTCACCCACGACGTGTACGCGCGGGGGAAGTTGGACACCGCCTGGTCACCGAGGAGGACGAACGCGAGCCCACGGAAGAGGGCCAGGGTGCCGATCGTGACGGCCAGGGACGGCAACCCCAGCTTGGCGACCAGGAACCCGTTGAGGGCACCGAGGACGCAGCCGAGCAGGATGCACATCGGGATGATCATCTCGATGGCGAAGCCGTTGTTCCACATCCAACCCATCGCGGCGCCGCTCAGCCCCAGGACGCTCGCCACCGACAGGTCGATTTCCCCGGTGATGATGATGAACGTCATCGGCAGTGCGATCAGGAAGATCGGCGCGAGATCGAGGACGAGGAACGCGAAGTTGCGGCTGCTCCCGAAGTCGGGGTTGGTGACCGAGGCGACCACCAGCACGACGACCGTGATGGCGATGATCGCCGAGTCCCAGCCGGCGAGCACCTCGCGGGCCCGGCCGACCGTCGACGTCCGACCTGCGGTGTCCGGCTGTGCGGTCGTCGCCGGCTCGATGGTGTCAGTCGACATGGGCGCTCCTCTTCCGAAGTTGCTGTGCGGCACGCACCGCGAGCAGCCGATCGGCCGCGATGGCGATGAGAATCAGCGCACCGACGATGGCCTGCTGCCAGAACTGGTTGATCTGGAGAACGGGCAGCGAACTGTTGATGGTGGTCAGGAGCAGCGCGCCGAGCGCGGCGCCCCAGACGGTGCCGACGCCACCGACCACGGCCACACCGCCCACGACGGCGGCCGCGATCACGTTGAGTTCGTATCCGGATCCGGCGGCGGCGTCGACGGTGCCGAAACGCGCCGCGAACATGACCCCGGCGATTCCGGCCATGGCCCCGGAGAACACGAAGGCGAGCAGGATGCGCTTGCCGACGGCGATGCCCGCGAGTTCGGCGGCATGGCCGTTCGACCCGATGGCGTAGAGGTCGCGGCCGCTGCGGTACCGACGGAGATACACCCCGGCGAGGACCACCGCCACCACCGCGACGACGACGAGCACCGGGACACCGAAAAGCGTTGCGGTACCGAGTGTCAGGAAGTTCGACGGCATCTCGTCGGCGGTGATCTGCTCGCCGCCCGCCCACAGGTAGGCGATGCCCCGGAAGATGTACATGGTGCCGAGCGTGACGACCAGGGCGGGAACTCCGCCGAACCGCACGAGCAGCGCGTTGGCGAGTCCGCAGATCGCACCGACCGCGATGCCCGCGAGAATCCCCACCACGATCGGTGCGCCGTCGGTGCCCTTCATGACACTGCCCGCGGCGAACGCCGACAGGCCGAGAACCGAGCCGACCGAGAGGTCGATGTTCTTGGTGATCATGACGACGGTCTGCCCGACCACCAGAACCCCGACGATCGATGCCGCCAGCAGGATGTCGCGAATACTCTGGGAGGACAGGAAATTGCTGTTCTGCATCGTGGTGACCACGATCAGCACGATCAGCGCGGCGAGGATGCCGAGCGACCGGACCTGCAGCACCTTCTCGATCGGGGACGGCCCCTCGTCCGACTTCACCGAGGGCTTCGCGGCACCTGCAGGTGCGACGCGGGTGGGTGCGCTCATGCGGCAGCCTCCGAACCCGTTGCAGCGAACATGATCTTCTCCTCGTCGGCCTCGGACCTGCTCAGTTCCGACACGATTCGTCCTTCCCTCATCACAAGGACGCGATCGGCCATTCCGAGCACCTCCGGCAGTTCGGAGGAGATCATCACGACGGCGACGCCTTCACTGGCGAGCGTCGAGATGATCCGGTGCACTTCGGCTTTGGTGCCGACGTCGATTCCGCGGGTGGGTTCGTCCACGATCAGGACGCTCGGCGCGGTGGCCATCCACTTGGCGAGCACGACCTTCTGCTGATTGCCACCCGACAGCACCCCGACGGGGTCGGTGATGCGCGCGTACTTGGTCTGCAGTTTCTTCGTCCACTCGTATGCCGACCGACGCTCCCGTCCCCCGAAGAGGAAGCCGAACCGCGCGAGAGCGGACGACCGCGTCAATGTGGCGTTGCGCTCGATCGACATGTCCAGGATCAGACCCTGCTGGCGACGGTCCTCCGGGACGAGCGCCATCCCGGCACGCATCGCGGCCTTCGGGCTGCCCTTGCGCAGGCTCTTGCCGCGCACCCGGACGTCTCCGCTGTCGCGGGGGTCCACACCGAACGCCGATTGCATGACCTCGGACCGGCCGGCCCCGACCAGCCCGGACAGCGCCACGATCTCGCCGGCCCGGACCTGGAAACTGATGTCGGAGAAGACCCCTGCACGCGACAGGTTCTCGATCTCGAGGACGACGGCGCCCGGTTCCACGTCGATCTTCGGGAACAGCGCGCCGAGGTCGCGGCCGACCATGCTGCGGACGAGGTCGTCGACCGTCAGCCCCGCCAGCTCCGAGGTCGAGATGTGCCGTCCGTCGCGCATCACGGTGACCCGCTGGCACAACGCGAAGATCTCCTCGAAGCGGTGCGAGATGAACATGACCGCCGAGCCGGACGCGCAGAGGGACCGGGCGACCTTGAACAGCCGCTCCACCTCGTTGCCGGACAGCGCCGCGGTCGGCTCGTCCATGACGATGACGTTGGCGTCGGTGGAGAGCGCCTTCGCGATCTCGACGAGCTGCTGGTCGGCGATCGACAGTCCGCTGGCCAGCCGGTCCGGGTCCATCGGGACACCGAGACGGTCGAACAGCGCGCGGGCGGCGGTGTTCATCGCGCCGCGGTCGATCATTCCGAGCCGGGCCCGCGGCTGGGTGCCGATGAAGATGTTCTCCGCGATGGTGAGGTCGGGGAACAGCGTCGGCTCCTGGTAGATGACCGCGATGCCCCGGGCCTTGGCATCCGAGGGTGACCCGAGCGACACTTCCTCGCCGCCGACGAGGAGCGATCCGGTGTCGGGGCCGTGCACGCCGGCGAGCATCTTCACGATGGTCGACTTGCCTGCACCGTTCTCTCCGACGAGGGCGTGTGCCTCGCCGCCGTAGAGCGGAAACGACACACCCTGAACAGCAGCGACGTTGCCGAAGGACTTGGTGACGTCCCGCACTTCCAGCAACGGCACCGCAGGGGGGACGCTCATTCAGCACCTCCGATTGAAACGGTTCATTTCTCGTTCATGAAGCTAGAAGTGATAGGCGCCACAAGTCAAGAGGTTCGGCAAACCCGGTCACCACCGTGATCTTATCGTTATAAAAGCACGCCAGGTCCATTACTGACCGCCCTGCATCGTCTCGCCTGGCAGCCGGCCTTGATTCCGCAACGACGGACGGCGATACTGGGACTGAAGCGATTCAAGAGCGCCGGATTGTTCTCGGGCACCGGCCGACGCGACAATGTGCGCTGTCGAACGAGCCGGCTGAAGGGGGAACCGAATGGCAGCGTCCATGCGCGAGGTCGCCGCACTCGCGGGCGTCTCGATGGGAACGATCAGCAACGTGCTCAATCACCCCGAGCTGGTCTCCGAGGCGACCCGCCAGCGTGTGCATGCGGCCATCACACAGCTCGGCTTCGTCCGCAACGACGCCGCCCGCCAACTCCGCGCCGGCCAGTCGCGGATGCTCGCCGTCGTCGTCCTCGACGCGCGCAACCCCTTCTTCGTCGACGTCGCGTCGGGCGCCGAGGAAGTCGCCGAGGCGAACGAGCTGCTGATGGTCATGGTCAGCACCGGCGAATCGGAAGAACGCGAGAACCGGCAGCTCGGCCAGCTCATGGAACAGCGCGTCCACGGAATCCTGCTCTGCCCGACCGGCGAGAGCACCCCGATGCTCGCCAACCTCGACCGTCAGGGCACACCGGTGGTCCTGCTCGACCGCGGGTCCCGCACACCCGGCCGATCCTCCGTCGCCGTCGACGACGTCCACGGCGGCCGGATCGCCGCCCGCCACCTCATGGAGCAGGGGCATCGGAACCTCGTGTTCGTCGGCGGGCCCGACACCATCAGGCAGGTCCGCGACCGCCGGGACGGGGCGCTCAGCGCCGTCGCGGAATCGGCGAGCACCCGCATGCGCACCGTCGCCACCCGGTCCCTCAGCATCGAGGCCGGCGCCCAGGCGGCCCGCGAGATCCTCGCGATGGCGGGTGACGAGCGGCCCACGGCGGCGTTCTGCGCCAACGACCTGCTCGCGCTCGGAGTGCTCCAGGAGTTCATCCAGCACGGCAAGCGCGTGCCCGAAGACCTCGCGATCGTCGGGTACGACGACATCGACTACGCCGCCGGTGCGGCCGTGCCGCTGACCTCCGTCGCCCAGCCGCGGAACGAACTGGGACGGGCGGCGGCCGAACTCCTGCTCGACCAGGTCAACAACCCCGACACCCACCGGCACCAGCAGCTCTCGTTCACCCCGACGCTCGTCGTCCGCGAGTCCACGGCCGCCTTCCCCGTGCGGGGTTGACGAGCGCCGAGACTCGTCAACCACGCACAGGGCCGGAGGCCTTCGGAGTATCTTTCGGACATGTCGAAGCCACCTCTGACACCGAAAGCCGCCGAGATGTTCGCTCGGCCCAATTACGCCACCATCGCCTGCGTCCGACCCGACGGCCAGCCCGTGTCCGTGGCCACCTGGTACCTATTCGAGGACGGCAGGGTGCTGGTCAACATGGACGCCGAGCGTCGACGCCTGGACTACCTGCGCGGCGACCCCCGCGTCAGCCTCACCGCGATGGACCCCGACGACTGGATCACCCACGTCAGCGTCCAGGGCCGCGTGGCCGAGTTCGTGGTCGACGAAGAACTCGCCGACATCGACCGCCTCGCCACGCATTACACCGGCAAGCCGTACCCCGTCCGCGACCGCAAACGGGTCAGCGCCTGGATCGAGATCGACACCTGGCACGGCTGGGGATCCCTGAAACAGTCCTGAACCGACTCCGCGACGACGACAACCGGGCATGACGACGCCCCGCGCCGCAACGGTCCTCGCCGTGGCCACGGCGGTGATCGGCAGCCTGCTGCTGAGCGCACCACCGGTCCGCGAACCGGGACCGCCCGCGGCGACGGTCGCCCAGCCCGCCGCGCCTCCTCCGCCGCCGCCCGTGGCCCTGGCCCCGGAGGAGGTCGAGGCCAGGGTGATCCCGGCGATCGTCACCCTCGTCGCGGATTCGGGCCTCGTCGAAACCGCGGGAACGGGGATCGTGCTCACCCCCGACGGCGTCGTCCTCACCAACCACCACGTGATCGACGGCGCCCTCGACATCAGCGCGGTGAGCCTGGGCAACGGTGCGGCGTACGTCGCGGACGTCCTCGGCTACGACAGTTCGCGCGACGTCGCAGTACTCCGGCTCCGGGGCGCGGGCGACCTCCCGGTGGCGACCCTCGCGAAGGACACCACCATCGGCATCGGCGACCCGGTTACCGCCGTGGGTAACGCGGAGGGAGGCGGAGTTCCGGTGGCGGCCCGCGGGTTCGTGACCGACGTCGAGCAGACGATCACCGCCCGCAGTTCCACCGACGGTTCCCGGAACCGGTTGAACGGGCTGATCCAGATCGACGCGGCCGTACGTCCCGGCGACTCCGGCGGCCCCCTCGTCGACGCCACCGCCGCCGTCATCGGCGTCAACACCGCGGGCAACGCCGACTCCGACCCCACGAAACCCGCTCCCTCCCAGACGAGATCGTATGCGGTGCCCATCGACACCGCGATGACGATCGTCGATCAGGTCCGCGCCGGAACCACGTCCGCCACCGTGCACATCGGCGACACCCCCCTCCTCGGGATCAGTGTCACCGACGACGATCGGGGCGCCGAAGTGCTCTGGGTCAGCATCGGCACCCCCGCCGACGAAGCGGGCATCGAGATCGGAGATGTCATCACCGATTTCGACGGAACACCCGTCCGGTCCTCGGATGATCTCAGCGAACGCATGATCGGGCGGCACCCCGGCGACGAGGTCGCGGTGCGCTGGTTCGACGAGACCGGACAACAGCGATCGACGACGATCGTGCTCGAGAAAGGCCCGCCGCGGTAGTCAGGCGGTCTTGTCCCGGGCGACGCCGTCCTCCGGTCGCACACGTGTCGCGACGAAACGCGCGATACGCTGAAGCACCGCACGGCTTTCCGGCAGACCGGGCCACAACGCCGGGAACGCGTGCACCTGGCCGTCCCAGATCTGCAGCGTCGTCGGAACACCCGCCGCGCTCAGCCGAGACGCCATCAGCTCCGAATCCGACCGCAGCACCTCACCTTCCGCAGCGACCAGCAGCGCAGGCGGCAGACCCTCGAGAGTCCCGTTCACGGGCGACAGCGCGGGGTCGAGCACGCCGTCCACCTCGCCGCCGAGCTTGCCGATGGTGACGAGCGCCTCCACGGGCGCGAACACGTCGCGGGCGGCATTGGCGTGCACCAGCTTGTCGGCGCAGTCCAGGTCCAGCAGCGGCGACAGTCCGACCAGGCCGGCGGGCAGATCGACGCCCTCCTCGCGGGCCTTCAGCGCAGTCGCGAAGACGAGGAACCCGCCGGCCGAGTCGCCGGCGAACACCGTCCCGTCCGCGCGGGCTCCGTTCTCCAGCAACCACTTGTACGCCGTCAGGCAGTCGTCGACCGAACCGCTGATGTTCGTGTCGGGCAGTTGCCGGTAGCCGACGTGCATCACCGGCAGCCGGGTCAGCTTCGCGATCGTCGCGACCACCGGCCGATGCGTGTTCAGCCCGCAACACAGAAACCCGCCGCCGTGCAGGTAGAGGACGACACCGTCGCCCAGATCCGGAGACACCCCCGGCGCGCGCACGATCTCCGCGTCGAATCCGGGCAGTCGCACCTTCTGGCGGCGAATACCGGACGCGGGACGGATCCCCGCCGCCAAATCCAGCAACGCGGCCCTGCGAATCGCCGATTCGTTGATCGGGGCCATCCGCACCACAGGCCGGAGAAACCACCTGCACGCCTGGTAGAGAACCTGGGATTCGATACTCGGCCCCGCGAGCCTCGCCCCCGAACGGTACTGGACGATCGGTGTCCCGCTCCGCTGCTGCGCGGACGGCTTGCGGTCGTTCGGCACAGATTTCATGCCTTCTCCCCTGGTCGCCGGTACCCCTCGCCGTTGACGGGTACGTAACTTCAACCTTGGAGTACCCGCCGCGGTCGTGTGTCACTCATGGTGGCTTCGGCCCCAAGTCGTTATCCCCTCTGCCCGAATCGTTATCGCAGGCGCGGCAAGCGGGCCATCGGGGGTGGGCTCAGCCGAAATCGAGCTCGTCGAGCTCGTCCACCACGGTGACCTTGCGCTTTCGTCCGCCGATCATCCTGCCGATGCCGCGGCGCCCGCCGGTGTCCGCGTTGGCCGAGGGCAGGATCCGCTGCGGCGCCACCCGGGGTCGTGCCACGTGCACGGGAGGAAGCGTCGCGGCCGGGGGTTCCACGGTGTCGGGAGTCGCTACGGGTGCCCGGGGCGGGAGGGGAGGCCGGGGCGGGAGTGGCGCCGGCACCGCGGCCACGGGCGGCGGCGGCAGGACCGGTTCGAAGACCCGCTCGCGGCGAGGCACGTCCGTGTCCCCCAGATCGAGGTCGTCGAGATCGACCACCCACCGCACCCGGTTCTCGAGGCCACGGTCCTGCAGCTCGGCCCAGATCTCGTCGTGCCACGTCGAGGGTTCGCCGCTGCCGAACGCCCGGGAGTTCGCACTGACCCACACCACGTCCTCGGACGGGCGGCGATCGGCGATGTCCAGGACCGTCAGCCAGTTCACCGTGGCGGTGTAGCCGTGCCGTTTCTTGTCCACATAGGGCCGACGACGCTGCAACTCGCGACGGGCGATCTCGAGGTGTGAGGCGTGTGCCGGCTCGATCACGTCGCAGCCCATCGCCTCCAACTGCCTGGCGAGCGAGTCGACGTACCCGTCGGCCTTGGCCCGGGCGGCGTCGACGAAGACGGACAGGTCCTCCCGGAGCCCGAGCCGGTCGTACATCCGCGCCTGGACGGTCAGGGCGTCGATCATCGCGACGGACTCCCGCTGGTACCGGTGCGCGACCTCGACGAGGACGAGGCGGGGAACGAGTACCCGGCTGCCCTGGTCGAGGGCGTCCCGGACGAACGTCTCGAAGCGCGCGTCTCGTGTGACGGCCGAGGTGTCGAGAACAATCAGCATTGATCGATTCTCACCGAACACGCCTGCCGCGCCAGAGAAGTTGCTGAGTCGTTACCGAAACACCCGGATCGGGTCATCGCAGCACCCGCCAGGGCATTGCCGTGCGGTTGCCCGGCAGGCCCTAGTGGATCTTGAAGATCACAGCGCGCTGCACGACGAAATTGATGACCGTCGCCGTGCCCTGGGCGATGACGAACGCGAGCGGCAGACGCCACCATTCGTCAGGGAAAGCGTGATACATCACCCAGTTGAGGCCCACCTGCACGGCGAACGTGACCGCGTAGAGGATGACGACGGCCACGAAGCGGGCACGGCTCGGTTCGGCCTTGAACGTCCACCGGCGGTTGATCAGGTACGCGGTGGTGGTGCCCGCGATGAAGCTGATCGACTTCGCCACGTTCACGGGGAGCCCGACAACTTCGAACAGCAAGACGTACAGGCCGAAGTCCACGATCGCCGACAATCCGCCGGTCAGGACGAAACGGATGATCTGCGTCTTCAGGTCCAGTGCGTCGTCCGCGATGTTCTCGGTGACGGGGATCTCGACGGGGAGCGGAACGTGCGGTTCGTGCTCGTGACTCGGCTGGGTTTCTGACACGACGACGAGGCTAGCGCCCCGTGAGTACTTGTCGACCGCATGCGGGGATAAGTACGCACGGGCCCGCGGGGCCGGCCTCCGGGTACCCTCTACCTCGATGTCCACGACAGCAGAAGAGACGCCCACCCAGGCGCTCCCCACACAGACCCGCACCCTCACCGGCTGGGGACGCACCGCGCCCACCACCGCGCAGGTGCTGTCCACTCCCGACGTGGAAGTGATCGCGCGAGCGGTCGCCCAGGTCGCGGAGCAGAACGAGTCGAAGCCCGCTCACCTGCAGCGTGGGGTGATCGCCCGTGGCCTCGGCCGCTCCTACGGCGACCCGGCGCAGAATGCCGGTGGCCTGGTCATCGACATGAATGCGCTGAACCGGATCCACCGCATCGACCGCGACACCCACCTGGTGGAGGTCGACGCCGGCGTCAACCTGGACCAGCTGATGAAGGCGGCCCTGCCGTTCGGGCTGTGGGTTCCGGTGCTGCCGGGCACCCGGCAGGTCACCATCGGCGGCGCCATCGGCTCCGACATCCACGGCAAGAACCATCACAGCGCCGGCAGCTTCGGTAACCACGTGGTGTCGTTGGACCTGCTCACCGCCGACGGCAAGGTACGCACGCTGACGCCGAAGGGCGGCCGCAACGACCCCAAGGGCGCACTGTTCTGGGCGACGATCGGCGGCATGGGCCTGACGGGCATCATCCTCAAGGCGACCATCAAGATGACGCCCACCGAGACGGCGTACTTCATCGCCGACGGTGACGTGACCCAGACGCTCGACGAGACCATCGCGCTGCACAGCGACGGCAGCGAATCCAACTACGAGTACTCGAGCGCCTGGTTCGACGCCATCGCGGCGCCGCCGAAGCTGGGTCGCGCGGCGATCTCCCGCGGTTCGCTCGCGAAGCTCGACCAGTTGCCGGCCAAGCTGCAGAAGAACCCTCTCGCGTTCGACGCTCCGCAGCTGCTGACATTCCCGGACGTCTTCCCTAACGGCCTGGCCAACAAGTTCAACTTCTCGATGATCGGCGAGCTGTGGTTCCGGAAGTCCGGCACCTACCGCGACAAGGTTCAGAACTTGACGCAGTTCTACCACCCGCTCGACATGTTCGGTGAGTGGAACCGCGCCTACGGATCCAACGGGTTCCTGCAGTACCAGTTCGTGGTGCCGACCACCGCGGTCGAGGAGTTCAAGACCATCATCCGCGACATCCAGAAGTCGGGGCACTACTCGTTCCTCAACGTGTTCAAGCTGTTCGGCGAGGGCAACCAGGCCCCGCTGAGCTTCCCGATCCCGGGCTGGAACATCTGCGTCGACTTCCGCATCAAGCCCGGCCTGAACGAGTTCGTCACCGAACTCGACAAGCGGGTCCTGAAGTTCGGCGGCCGCCTCTACACGGCCAAGGACTCGCGGACCACCGCCGAGACCTTCCACGCCATGTACCCGCGGATCGACGAGTGGATCGCCACCCGCCGCAAGTACGACCCCACCAATGTCTTCGCCTCCGATATGTCCAGAAGGTTGGAACTCTAGTGATCAACGCTGTCGGGAACCCCCAGACTCTGCTGCTGCTCGGTGGCACCTCCGAGATCGGTCTCGCGATCTGCGAGGAGTACCTGAAGAAGGCGCCGATGCGGGTGATCCTCGCCGCACT
This sequence comes from Rhodococcus sp. JVH1, assembly GCF_000280725.2. NCBI lineage: Bacteria > Bacillati > Actinomycetota > Actinomycetes > Mycobacteriales > Nocardiaceae > Rhodococcus > Rhodococcus sp. JVH1. The sequence continues at coordinate 3,512,169 of NZ_CP166289.1, forward strand.
GCCGGGCGATCCCGGTCGCGATGCCGCCGTCGCCCAGCTGAAGGCGGCCGGCGCCAACGCCGTCGACGTCATCGACTTCGACGCCGTCGACACCGAAAGCCACCCGAAGGTCATCGACGAGGCGTGGGCCAAAAGCGACGTCGACGTCGCCATCGTCGCGTTCGGCCTGCTCGGCGACGCCGAGGAACTGTGGCAGAACCAGCGCAAGGCCGTCCAGATCGCCGAGGTCAACTACACGGCCGCGGTGTCGGTGGGCGTGCTCGTGGGCGAGAAGATGAAGGCGCAGGGCTTCGGGCAGATCATCGCCATGTCGTCCGCTGCCGGTGAGCGCGTGCGCCGCTCCAACTTCGTATACGGATCCACCAAGGCCGGACTCGACGGCTTCTACCTCGGACTCGGCGAGGCACTGCGCGAGTTCGGTCCGCGCGTCCTCGTCATCCGTCCCGGCCAGGTCCGCACCCGCATGTCCGCGGACGTGAAGGAAGCCCCGCTCACCGTGAACAAGGAAGACGTGGCCAAGCTCGCCGTCACGTCGGCGGAGAAGGGCAAGGATCTCGTGTGGGCGCCGGGCGCCTTCCGCTACGTGATGATGATCCTGCGGCACATCCCGCGACCGATCTTCAAGAAGCTGCCCATCTAAGCTTCGCCCTCGTGACGGAAGCAGACGTAGCACCGGCCCGACGGTCCCTGTCGACAGCTGTCGAAATGCTGCTGGGGGCCGTCGTGGCCGCAGTGGTGGCGGCGGTCGGACTGTTCGCGTTCGCACGGGTGCAGTGGCCGGCGTTCAACTCGTCCAACGTGACCCAGGCCGTCACCACCGTCGGCCAGGTCGTGGCCATCGCAGGTATCGCGGTGTCGGTGCTGCTCGTGCGACTGCACCGGGCCCCGCGCTTCGCCCGGCTGCTGTCGTGGGCGAGCCTGTCCGGGTTCGTGACCGTCACCCTCGGTCTGCCGCTCGCGGCCACCAAGCTCTACCTGCACGGCGTCTCCGTCGACCAGGAGTTCCGCACCGAGTACCTCACGCGGCTGACCGACTCGGCGGCGTTGCGCGACATGACGTACGCCGACCTGCCGCCGTACTACCCGGCCGGCTGGTTCTGGGTGGGCGGGCGCGTCGCCAACCTCCTCGGTACGGACGGCTGGGAAGCCTTCAAGCCGTACGCCATCGGATCGCTCGCCGTCGCAGCCGTCGTGGCACTGGTGTTGTGGAGCAACCTGATCCGCCACGACCTGGCCATCGTCGTGTCCCTCGCGACCACGGCACTCGTCCTGGCCTACGGATCACCCGAACCGTACGGCGCCGTCATCACCCTGCTGATCGGCCCCGCACTCGTCCTCGCCTGGGGCGGTCTGAACCGCGTCGACGGGCGCGGCGGCTGGGGCGCCGTGATCGGCACCGGACTGTTCCTCGGCCTCGCCGCCACGTTCTACACGCTGTACCTCGGACTCGCCGCCTTCGCGATCACCCTGCTCGCACTGCTCGCCGCGACCCTGCGGATACGCGCCCGGAAGTCGTGGCGGGCGGCGATCGATCCGCTGGTCCGGCTGATCGTGATCGCCGCAGTGTCCGGCCTTCTCGCACTGACCGTCTGGCTGCCGTATCTGCTGAAGGTCGTGGGCGGTTCGCCCGCGGCGTCGGGAACAGCGCTGCACTATCTGCCCGAGGCAGGCGCGCATCTGCCGCTGCCGATGATCCACTTCTCCCTCACCGGGGCACTGTGCCTGCTCGGCACCATCTGGCTCGTCGCCCGCGCGTCGACGTCGCGGCGCGCGCAGGCACTCGGCGTCGGGGTGGTGGCCATCTACCTGTGGTCGCTGCTGTCGATGGCGGTCACCGTGCTCGGCAGCACCCTCCTCTCGTTCCGGCTCGAGCCTGTGCTGATCGTCCTGCTCGGCGCGGCGGGTGTCTTCGGATTCGTCGAATTCGCAGGCTGGCTCGTGCTCGCAACCAGTGACAACCCGCGGGTCAAGGGGGCGGTCCTGGTGATCGGTGTGCTGGGCGCGCTGTCGTTCGTCCAGAACATCCCCAAGTTCCTCGACTCCGACATCGCCGTCGCCTACACCGACACCGACGGCAACGGTGAACGCGCCGACCAGCGCCCACCCGGCGCCGCCGCCCACTACGCGGCAGTCGACCAGCTGATCCAGGCGCGGGTCCCCCGCGACCGCGACGACACGGTGGTCCTCACCGCCGACACCAGTTTCCTCAGCTTCTACCCCTACCTCGGGTTCCAGGCGCTGACGTCGCACTACTCGAATCCCCTGGCGGACTTCGCCGGACGCGCCCGGACCATCGCGAACTGGAGCGAACTCGAGACGCCCGACCAGTTGGTGGCCGCACTCGACGCGGCGCCGTGGCGCGCCCCCGACGCGTTCGTGTTCCGGCAGGGCCCCGACGGGTACACCCTGCGGCTCGCCGAGGACGTGTACCCCAACGATCCCAACGTGCGCCGCTACACCGTCACGTTCCCGAAAGAACTGTTCGACGACCCCCGATTCACGGTGTCGGAGACCGGGCCGTTCGTGGTCGTCACAAAAAACTGATCGGTATGTTCACGTTTATCTCGCCTACCTCGCGGGAACCCCGCAGCCAATCAGGGAGGCGGGTATTTTCCGCGCCCCGAGGGGAATTGTCGGGTCGTCGCGAGGAGCGGTCATGCCGGATGCAGTGGAGCCTCGACGTGCCGGTAGCGGTGCCGAAGACTATCTCCTCGGCACCGCCGGCGGTGAGGTGGTGGTGCATGCCGGACTCGCCGTGACGATCGGAGCGATCGTCGGTGCCTACGTCGGGCACTGGATGCTTTTCGTGATCGCCTTGCTCGGTGCCGCCGCGTGGATCACAGGCGACGTCGTCGTCCATGTCAGTCGACAAAGGTCGCCGGACGTCAGTCCGGCGACCCCTGTCAGGCACCCTGTCGGGCGGGCTGCCTAGTTGAGCTTCTGCGGCACACCGTAAGTCATCACGGTGTCACCGTTCTCCGTGACGGCCATCGCGTACGGACGGATGGTGACCGGCCCGATAGCACCGGAGATGGAGCCATGAACTCCCTGCATCCTGACCACAGCGGCCGATCCGTCGAACTCCTGACCCTCGAGGAGCGGAACGGTGGTGATTCCACCGGGCTCCAGGTCGATGTCGAGTTCCTGCGAGGGAATGATGTCACCGGCGAGTTCCGCGTTGGTCCCCGCGTTCAGATTCAGACTTTCGAATCCCATCGTGCCGAAACCGATGTCGATTCCGTTGCTCGACCCGATCGCGAACCCGAGACCGGGCGAGTTGAGGACGATCGTCGCGCCGGCCAGTGCGACCGGGTAACCGATCTGATAACCGACGGTGAGCTGAGTTCCCTCGAACTCCTCCGCGTTCGGCCCGGTGATGGCGACCCCGGCGTAACCGTTGTGGAAGAACTCCACGCTCGTGGGCACGCCGTCCAGCGGCGGAACTGTCTGATACACCGTGTCGCCCTGCACGACTTCGATGCGATTTCCCTTTGCATCAATCACGGAGCTGGAATTGTCCACGCCGGCCGACGCGGTGCCGTTGCCCATGACCATGGCGAGCGCGGCGATACCTGCGACTGCCACCGAGCGTGTAAACCGTTTGTACCCAAATCGAGATGTGCTGATGTCCGTCATGCCGACCCCATTCAGAGTGCACTGCAACCGATACGAAAAAGCATGCTGAGCGTAACCAGTGGGGCAGGAGAATATCCCTGTATTGATCAGAAGTTCACAAATCAACTTGATGTGATACACGCAACAATCACGCGATCGCAACCCAGGAAGCTCTCAGCGACCTCCGGTACCCTCGGTCGATTGACATCGACCCGAGAACCGGAGGCGCAGCTGCGTGACTGAGATACTCACCCAGGTCGAGACCACTCGCCAGGCATCGAGCACCAGCACCACTGCTCGCCCTCTCCGCTCCCGTCTCCGGCCGCACCCGGCCGATGTCGCGGCGGTCGTCTTCTACGGCGGCCTCGCGGCATTCGTGTTGGCCCGCCAGTGGAAACACCTCGGGACCGGCTATCTGGTGCGCAGCGGCCAGGACCAGACGATGTGGGAGTGGTTCTTCGCGGTCGCCGCCCGCTCTCTGGTCCATCTGGACAATCCGCTCTCCAGCGACCTGCAGAACTACCCGCTGGGCGTCAATCTCATGGGCAACACGGCCATGTTCGGCATCAGCATCCCGCTGGCGCCGGTCACGCTGTTGTTCGGACCGAACGTCACCTTCACTCTCGCTCTCACACTTGGCCTGTCGGGCACGGCAATTGCCTGGTATTGGGTGTTTTCGCGGCATGTCGTGTCGTCGCGGCTCGCGGCCGCCGTCGGCGGCGGTCTGTGCGGTTTCGCCCCCGCCCTGATCTCGCACACCAACGGGCACCCCAACTTCGTCGCCCTGTTCCTGCTGCCCTTCATCGCGCTGGCCGTGATCAGGCTGGGTAGCGGTGTGCGCCCGGTGCGCGACGGCATCGTCCTCGGCTTGCTGATCGCCTATCAGATCTTCCTCGGCGAAGAACCGCTGCTGATCTACGCGCTGGCGTTCGCGGTTTTCGGGGCCGCCTTCGCGGCGTCACGTCCGCGTGCGGCATTCGCGGCGGCCACGCGCAGCATCAAGGGGTTCGCGATTGCCGGCGGCGTCGCGCTGGCCATCGCCGCCGTTCCCCTGTGGTGGCAGTTCTTCGGGCCCGACAGCTACCGGGCGATCGAACACGGCCCCGTCGGCAACGACACCGAAGCGTTCACCAGCTTTCCGACGTCCTCACTGGCAGGCGAGCCCGGGTCCGCCGAGTTCAGCATGAACGCCACCGAGGAGAACGCGTATTTCGGCTGGCCCCTGCTGATCCTCCTCGGCCTCTCGGCCCTGTGGCTGTGGCGCATGCCCCTGGCTCGCGCCGCGGCCGCGACCGTCGCAGTGATGGGCGTCCTGTCGCTCGGGACTTCGCTGACTATCGGCGGCTGGGACACCGGAATTCCCCTGCCGTGGAAGCTGATCTCACACCTGCCGCTCCTCGAATCCGTACTCGAATCGCGCTTCGCGATGGGCTGCCTGCCCGCCGCCGCCCTGCTGCTCGCGCTGGGCACCGACCGCGCCCTGGCGTCCGCCCGCGAGGGCCAGCGGACCACCACCTTGCTGTGGGTCGGCTGGCTCGCGGTGGCGCTGCTTCCGCTAACGCCCACGCCGCTCGCCGTCGTGCAGCGTGACACCGCACCGAGTTTCTTCGCCGACGGCACGTGGCGGGAGTACGTCACCGACGGCTCCGTCGTCACGGTGCCGCTTCCCTCCCCGGAGAACGCGCGGATGCTGCGCTGGCAGACCGAGCAGGATCTCGCATTTCCCATCGCCGGTGGGTATTTTGTCGGCCCGGCCGGCAGCGAGGACCAGGGCAAGTACGGGCCCGACGACCGCCCCACCGCACTACTGCTCGCGTCCGCACAGTCGTCCGGCCAGGTGCCTGTCATCGACGAGGCGGCGAAAGCCCAGGCACTGACGGACCTGAAGTTCTGGAACGCCGACGTCCTGGTCCTGCCGCACACCCAGAACGATCGCGTTCTGCGCGAGACGGTCCAGCAGCTCGTCGGGGCGCCCGCGAAGCCGGTCGACGGCGTGTGGGTGTGGGACGTGCGAGCACTGACGTAGGAAAGTCCTACCGCGTCAACACTTCCGGTCCGTCCTCACCGATGGCGACGGTGTGCTCGCTGTGCGCGGCACGGGCGCCCGTCGCCGTGCGGAGCGTCCAGCCGTCGGCCTCGTGCCGGTAGTCGTCGGTGCCGTCGCCGATGAGCATGGGTTCGATCGCGATCACCATCCCGGGACGCAACAGCATTCCCTTCCCGACGCGACCCTCGTTGGGCACGTGCGGATCTTCGTGCATCTGCCTGCCGATGCCGTGCCCGCCGTGGTCGGCGAGCATCCCGTACCCCGCGCCGCGCGCGAACAGTCCGATGGCGGCACCGATGTCTCCCAACCGGTTTCCTGGCCGGGCGGCCGCAATGCCGTGCGCGAGAGCGGCTTCGGTGGCCTCGACGAGTGCGATGTCGGCGGGGTCGGCCGTTCCCACGACGAAACTCACGGCGGCGTCCCCGCACCAGCCGGCGAGCCTGGCGCCGCAGTCGATGCTGACGAGGTCACCGTCGCGGAGTCGGTATTCGCCGGGAATGCCGTGCACCACCGCGTCGTTCACGCTCGCACAGATGACCCCGGGAAACGGGCTGGGCGCCCAGTTCGGGTGATAGTTCAGGAACACGGGCTCCGCCCCCGCGTCGCGGATCACCGTCGCGGCGACCGCATCGAGGCCCTGAAGTGTCACCCCGATCGCGGCCGCCTCGCGCACGGCGGCCAGGGCGTCGGCCACCACCCGGCCCGCCGCGCGCATCGCCTGCACCTCGGCCGCCGACTTCAACTCGACCACGGCTCACCCTCCACGTCGGGATCCAATTTCTATACCGGTATTACTTTATGACACATGGTGCGTGTGCCGTTGACAGCAGAGGAACTCGAACGCGGGCAGAGGCTGGGTGAGCTGCTGCGATCCGCGCGGGGAGACATGAGCATGGTCACGGTCGCATTCGACGCGGGCATCTCCGTCGAAACCCTGCGCAAGATCGAGACCGGTCGCATCGCCACACCTGCGTTCTTCACGATCGCCGCGGTCGCCCGGGTTCTCGACCTCTCCCTCGACGACGTCGCCGCGGTCGTGACCTTCGGTCCCGTGAGTACTTCTTAACCGCCGGGCGTTGACAAGTACTCACGGGTGGCGGAGCCGCAATCGCCTAACATCGTTCTGTGCCGTCCCAACCCCCGCCGCCTGACCTTCGGACCATCCGCACTTCCCGGCTCATCGCGATCGTCACCGGCCTGATCGGGTTCGTGCTCGCGCTGGCCACCCCGTTCCTCCCGGTGAAGCAGGATGCCGCGTCGATCGACTGGCCGCAGGACGGCACCCTGAACAGCGTCGAGGCGCCACTGGTCTCGTACACACCGCTGGACATGCAGGTGACCGTGCCGTGCTCGGTGTTCACGCAACTCGGACCCGACGGCGGCACCGTCGTCTCCACCCTCCCGAATCGCGCGCCCGACTTCGAGCAGAACGGCCTCGTGGTGAAGGGCGGTGCCGGCGGCACTGTCGACGTCACGATTCGCGGCATCTCCCTGATCTCGGCGGACGCCGCGGATCTCCAGGGCTGCACCGCCCTGTCGGTCACGTCCGACCACCAGCGGACGTCGGCGGAGATCACGGGCACCGCCGAACCGCTCGCCGGTTCCGTCGAGGGCGACCAGCGCCCGCAGATGGTCGGCCTTTTCACCGACCTGCAGGGTGCGGCGCCGGCAGGGTTGAACGTGCACGTCCACCCGGATTCCCGATTCTCGTCCAGCCCCACCCTGCTCAAACTGCTGGCGATGATCGTGTGCGTCCTCGCGACGCTGACGTCGCTGTACGCATTGCACCGTGTGGACGGCATCGACGGTCGCCGCGCGCGCCGCTTCCTGCCCGCGCACTGGTGGAAGTTCACCGGTGTCGACGCCGTCGTGATCGGGACGCTGCTGCTGTGGCACGTGGTCGGCGCCAACACCTCCGACGACGGCTACCTCCTCGGCATGGCGCGGGTGTCGGAGCATTCCGGCTACATGGCCAACTACTTCCGCTGGTTCGGTGTCCCCGAGGCGCCGTTCGGATGGTCGTACGAACTCCTCGCGGCGCTGGCGAAGGTGAGCACCGCGAGCATGTGGATGCGACTGCCGACGCTCCTCGCCGCCCTGCTCTGCTGGATGGTGATCAGCCGGGAGGTCATTCCCCGCCTCGGTGTGGCCGTGCGGCGCAACAGAACTGCCCTCTGGACCGGCGGACTGGTTTTCCTGGCCTTCTGGTTGCCGTACGACAACGGGCTGCGTCCCGAACCGGTCATCGCTCTCGGCGCCCTCCTCACGTGGTGTTCGATCGAGCGCGCCATCGCCACCGGACGACTGCTCCCCGGTGCCGTCGCCGTGCTCATCGCCGCGTTCTCGCTCGCGGCCGGGCCGTCGGGCCTGATCTGCATCGCCGCCCTGATCGCCGGTGCGCGGCCGATCCTGCAGATCGTCATCGCGCGGGGCCACCGGGTGGGATTCGCGTCCCAGATCCTGCCGATCCTCGCCGCGGGAACCGTCGTGATGGTGGCCGTCTTCGCAGATCAGACATTGGCGACGGTGCTCGAGTCGACGCGCGTCCGCACCGCCCTCGGCCCCAACGTGGCCTGGTTCGACGAGCGGCTGCGCTGGGATTCGCTCATGGGGATCTCGCCGGACGGCTCGCTGGCCCGCCGATTCGGCGTGTTCGTGATGCTGCTGTGCGTCGTGGTCTGCGTGATGCTGATCCTCCGCAAGGGGAAGGTGCCCGGCACCGCGATCGGACCGTCCCGCCGCATCCTCGGCATCGTGTTCGCGTCCCTGCTGCTGATGATGTTCACGCCCACCAAATGGACGCACCACTTCGGTGTGTACGCGGGTCTCGCCGGCTCCGTCGCGGTGCTCGCCGCGGTCGGGGTGGGGGCCGCGAGCATTCGCTCCAAACGGAACCGCACTCTGTTCGCCGCGGGTGTCCTGTTCATCCTCGCGGTCGCGTTCACCAGCTCCAACGGTTGGTGGTACGTGTCCAGCTACGGCGTTCCGTGGTGGGACAAGCCGCCGATGATCGCGGGCAAGGGCTTCTCCACGCTGTTCCTGGGCCTCACAGTCCTGACGCTGCTCCTCGCTGCCTGGTACCACGTCCGCGAACCGTACGAGAGCGGCAAGAAGCCCAACGGTAAACGTGCCCGGATGCTGGCGCCGTCGCCGCTGACCGTCGCGGCCGGTGCCGTCGTCCTGTTCGAGGTGCTGTCGCTGCTGAAGGGGGCTGTCGCGCAGTACCCCGGTTACTCCATCGCGAAGGCCAACATCGAGTCGGTGACCGGCAACTCGTGCGCGCTCGCCGACGAGGTCCTCGTCGAGACCGACCCCACCGCCGCCCTCCTCCAGCCGCTCACCCCGGTCACCGACCCGAACGGCGCAGGCGCGTTCGGCACGACGTCCGCGGAGGGCTTCACCCCCAACGGCATCGCCGACGACCTCACCGCCGACTCCGAGAAGATCGCCACCGGCGGCGCCAACACCGTCGACACCGAGACCGACGAGACGACGACGGGCACCAGCTCCGGCACCGGTGGCGGCACCGAGGCCACCGCCGGCGTCAACGGCAGCACCGTGACGCTGCCGTTCGGCCTCGACCCCGCCCGGACCCCGGTCCTCGGCAGCTACCAGCCGGGCGGGGAGCAGAAACCCGCCTCCCTCACCACCGGCTGGTACGGGCTGCCCGACCGCAGCGACGACGCCCCGATCCTCACCATCTCGGCCGCCGGACGCATCCGGTCGGTCGACGCGGACGGCGTCGTCACCCCCGGTCAGAGTCTGAAGGTCGAGTACGGGGTCACCGGCCCCGACGGTTCCGTCACCGCGCTCGGCACCGTCGACCCTATCGACATCGGACCGTCCCCGTCGTGGCGCAACCTGCGCGTGCCGCTCGACCAGCTGCCCGCCGAGGCGAACACGGTCCGACTGGTCGCGGACGACCCGGACACCGACCCCGGCCAGTGGCTGGCGGTCACACCGCCCCGCGTGCCGACGATGCAGACCCTGCAGACCGTCGTCGGCTCCAGCGACCCCGTGCTCCTCGACTGGGCCGTCGGGCTCGCTTTCCCCTGCCAGCGGCCCTTCGACCACCGCTACGGCGTCGCCGAGGTCCCGCAGTGGCGTGTCCTCCCCGACCGCATCGGCGCCGAGTCCACCAATGCCTGGCAGGACAAGTTCGGCGGCGGCCCGCTGGGCTGGACCGACCAGCTGTTGTCGGCGAGCACGCTGGCCACCTACCTGTCGAACGACTGGGACCGCGACTGGGGCTCGCTCGAGCGGTACACACCGCTCGACGAGTCGGCGACGCCCGCACAGGTCGAATCCGAACAGGTGACCAGGTCGGGCATCTGGTCGGCCGGACCGGTGCGTTACTACTAGAAGTGTCCCTACCCTCTGGTAGGCGGCAATATGCCTACTCAGGTTCCTGACATACCATCGACAACCGTGCCCGACGCTCTGACAACTTCCGTCTCCGACGCCGAACCCACTTCGCCGCCTGCTCGCCAGGACCGGCGGAGTGAGTACCGGACCGCTCGTCTGATCGCCATCGTCACCGGACTCATCGGGTTCGTGCTGGCAGTGGCCACTCCGTTCATGCCGGTGCAGCAGACCACCGCAGCGGTGAACTGGCCGGAGAACGGCGTCGTCGGCGACCTCGAGGCACCGCTGATGTCGCAGGTCCCGGTCGATCTGTCGGCGGCGATCCCGTGTTCCGCCGTGGCCGGGCTCCCCCCGCAGGGCGGAATCCTGCTGGCCACCGCCCCCGCACAGGGCGAGGGTGCGGCATTGAATGCGATGTTCGTGCGGGTATCGGACAAGTCCGTCGACGTGCTCGACCGCAACGTCACCATCGCGACGGCGCCGCGCGAACAGGTGCAGTCGGGCGCCTGCACCGAGATCCGTATCACGTCGAACATCGACGCGACGTCCGCCGAGTTCGTGGGTCTGACCACTCCGACCGGTGACCCGATCGCCGGTTCCCTCACCGGTGACCTCCGCCCGCAGGTGGTGGGCGTGTTCAGCGACCTCCGCGACGGGGCGGCGCCGGCAGGCCTGTCGTTCACGATGAACGTCGACTCCCGGTTCTCGTCGAGCCCCACGCTGATCAAGCTCGTCGCCATGATCGTGGCCCTCCTCGCCACGGCCGTCGCCCTGGTCGCCCTCGGCCGCCTCGACGGCACGGACGGGCGCGGGCACCGCAACTTCCTTCCGTCGCACTGGTGGAAGTTCACCGGACTCGACACGATCGTTGTGGGCACGCTGGTGCTGTGGCACTTCATCGGCGCCAACACGTCCGACGACGGCTACCTCCTCACCATGGCCCGGGTCTCCGACCACGCCGGTTACATGGCCAACTACTTCCGCTGGTTCGGTGTCCCCGAGGCGCCGTTCGGCTGGTACTACGACGTCCTGGCCGCGATGGCGAAGATCTCGACGGCCAGCCCGTTCATGCGGCTGCCCGCCCTCGTCGCCGGCATCCTGTGCTGGATGGTGATCAGCAGGGAGGTCGCTCCGCGCCTAGGCCGGTCCGTCCGGCGCAACAAGGTCGCGCTGTGGACCGGCGGACTCGTCTTCCTCGCGTTCTGGCTGCCCTACAACAACGGCCTGCGGCCCGAGCCCATCGTGGCGCTCGGCGCCCTGCTCACGTGGTGCTCCATCGAGCGTTCCATCGCGACCGGACGCCTCCTCCCCGCGGCTGTCGCCGTCCTGATCGGCGCGTTCACGCTCGCGGCCGCCCCGACGGGACTGATGTGTGTGGCCGCCCTGCTCGCCGGCGCCCGTCCGCTCGTCCGGATCGTCGTCAAGCGCCACCGCCAGGTGGGGACGCTGCCGCTGCTGGCTCCGATCGCAGCCGCGGGCACGATCGTCCTGGTGGTGGTGTTCGCCGACCAGACCGTCGCCGCGGTGATGGAGGCCACCCGGGTCCGCACCCTGATCGGCCCGAACCTCGAGTGGTACAAGGACTTCCTGCGCTACTACTACCTCTTCGTCCCGACCGTCGACGGTTCCGTGGCTCGCCGCTTCGCGTTCCTGACGATGATCCTGTGCCTGCTGACGACGCTGTTCATCCTGTTGCGCCGCAAGCGGATCCCCGGCGCCGCCACCGGACCGTCGTGGCGTCTGCTCGGTGTCGTGTTCGGCACGATCTTCTTCATGATGTTCAACCCCACCAAGTGGACCCACCACTTCGGGGCGTACGCGGGCATCGCCGGCTCCCTGGCCGCACTCACCGCCGTCGCCGTGTCGGCGTCCGCGCTGCGGTCGCGCCGCAACCGCACGATCTTCCTCGCCGGCCTGCTCCTCATGCTGGCCCTGACGTTCGCGGGAATCAACGGCTACTGGTACGTCTCCAGCTACGGCGTGCCGTGGTTCGACAAGACCGTCTCCATCGGCGGCCGCCAGTCCAACACGTTCTTCCTCGTCCTGTTCGCGCTGGCCGTCGCGCTGGCCGCCTGGCAGTACCTGCGTGAGGGATTCGCCGCGCCACCCGCCCGCGCCAACACCGAGAAGGGCAGGCGGATCAGGAAATTCGCGGCCGCCCCGCTCACCGTCATCGCCGGCATCATGGTGCTGTTCGAAGTCCTCTCACTCCTCAAGGGCGCCGTCTCCCAGTACCCGGCATACTCGCTGGCACGGTCGAACTTCGACTCCCTCACCGGGCAGACGTGCGGACTCGCCGAGGACGTGCTTGTCGAAGGCAATACCAACGGCGGAAACCTCACGCCCATCAACGATCCCGCGCAGCCGCTGGCGAACCCCGCCGACCCGCTCGGCGGAGCCGATCCCGTCGGCTTCTCCCCCAACGGGGTGCCGTCCGACCTGACCGCCGACTACGTCGAGGTCAAGCAGGGCATGGGCAACACCGACAACCAGAGCGTCGGGCCCAGCTTCGAGACCGGATCGAGCGCCGGAACCAGCGGCGGCACCGGCAACGTCGGCGTCAACGGCAGCACCGCCAAGCTGCCGTTCGGACTCGACCCCGGCACCACACCCGTCATGGGCAGCTACCAGGAAGGCGTGCAGGAACCGGCGACGCTGTCGTCCAGCTGGTACGCACTCCCCGAACGCAGCGACGACGCCCCGCTGATCGTCATGTCCGCCGCAGGACGCATCTGGTCGGTCGACTCGACCGGCGCCCTCACCTACGGTCAGTCGCTGCTCCTCGAATACGGCAGGCGTCAGCCCGACGGCACCGTGCAGGCCCAGGGCACCTACCTGCCCAAGGACATCGGACCCGCACCGTCGTGGCGCAACCTGCGCGTCCCGATCAGCGAACTGTCCCCCGACGCCGACTCCGTGCGGATCGTCGCCAACGATCCCAACCTCACCGGCGACCAGTGGCTGGCCTTCACCCCACCGCGGGTTCCCAAGCTCGAGACCCTCAACTCGACGATCGGCAGCTCACAGCCGGTGCTGCTGGACTGGGCCGTCGGACTGCAGTTCCCGTGCCAGCGTCCGTTCGACCACCAGTACGGTGTCGCGGAGATGCCGAACTACCGCATCCTCCCCGACCGCCCGCTGGCCGTCAGCTCCACCGACACCTGGCAGTCCCCGGAAAACGGTGGCCCCCTCGGCTTCACCGAACTGCTCGCCAGCGCCACGGCCATCCCCACCTACATGCGGGACGACTGGGGCCGCGACTGGGGCTCCCTCGAGCGCTTCGACCGGTACTACCCGGACGCCACCGCGGCCACGGTCGACACCGAGACCGCCACCCGATCCGGACTGTGGAAGCCGGGCACCCTGCGGGTGTACAGCAGCCCGTAGGCCTGCCCGCTTGCGCCTGCTCTCTTGTGCCTGCCCTGCTTGCGTCGCCCGATGTCACACGCGTTCCGTCTGACTGAACGAATGTCACATCGGGCGCCGCGCCAGGCGGTCCGACACGGCGAAACAGCTCCGCCACCCGCGGAGTTGTCCACAGCCTTCCGTCCATCCACAGGGCAATTTCCGACGTGGGCTTTCCGGCGACGGTCCGATTCGCCCGCGGCATGCTCTGACCCATGCGACGAGGACCCTGGGCCGAAGATCTCTCTGCGATAGCCGCCGTCAGCCGCGACGGTGTGGTCCGCGCGGCCACACTGGAACGGCTGGGTGTCGCGAAGGGCACCATCTCCTCACGCTGCGCCGACGGCGGTCCCTGGCAGCGGATCCTTCCCGGCGTGGTCCTGCTGCACAACGGGCCGCCGACGACGCTGCAGCGCAATCTGGCGGCGCTCGAATACGGCGGTCCGGACGCGCTGCTGTCGGGTCACGCCGCGCTCGCCGCGTTCGGCTACACCTCGTCGGCGGCCCGGAACGACGTGCTGCTGCTCATCCCGTCCACCCGGCACCGACGGGACTGGGCGTACGTGAAGGTCGAGCGGACGTGGCGCATGCCCACACCGGTCCACCGGGGGCTCCTGCGCCTCGCTCCCCCGGCGCGCAGCCTCCTGGACGCCGGACGCCGCACGCTTCAGGCCGACAGCTGCCGGGCACTCCTCGCCGGCGGCATCCAGCGCGGCGACGTGACCGTCGACGAACTCGTTCGTGAACTCGCGCACGGCAGCGACCGCGGAAGCCGCCTGCCCCGCGCGGTCCTGCGTGAACTGAGCGCCGACGCGCATTCCGTCGCCGAGGTCCACGCGCAGAAGGTGTATGCGACGAGCGATCTTCCGCCGATGCGGCACAACGTGGACGTCCTGTCCGCTGCCGGGCTGTGGATCGCCCGTCCCGACGGCTGGCTGGACGACGTCGCCGTCGCCTGGGAGATCGACTCGCTGAAGTACCACTTCTCGCCAGAACTCCACGAGGCGACGATGAGGCGGCGGGCGCGCATGCAGCGCGAGGGCATCATCGTCGTGACGCACCTGCCGAAGCAGATCCAGGCCGACTCGGCGACGGTGCTCGCGGATCTCCGCGCGGCACACACGCTGGCGGCGTCGCGCCCCCGGCCGTCGGTGTTCGTCCACACCGAACCGAAGCTGCGGTCGGCATGAGTCACCTACAGAGGCATCAGATCGTGCTTGCGCGGGTTGCGCTGCACCTTCTTGTCGCGCAGCATCGTCAGCGCCTTGCGGATCTCGAGCCGGGTGGTGGCGGGCTCGATGACGGCGTCGATGTAGCCACGCTCCGCCGCGATGTACGGCGTCGCGATGTTCTCGTTGTAGAAGTTGATCAGCTGCCTGCGGACGGCGGGAGCGTTCTCACCCGCGGCCTCGATCTGCCTGCGCCCGATGAGGTCGACAGCACCCTCCGCGCCCATCACCGCGATGCGGGCGGTCGGCCACGCGAAGTTGATGTCGGCGCCCAGCTGCTTCGAGCCCATGACGGCGTACGCGCCGCCGTACGCCTTGCGGATCACGACGGTCACCTTCGGGACCGTCGCCGTCACGAACGCGAAGATGAACCGGCCGCCACGCTTGATGACACCGATCCGCTCCTGTTCGAGGCCGGGGAGGAACCCGGGCGTGTCGACCGCGAATACCAGCGGGATGTCGAAGGCGTCGCAGATGCGGATGAAATGCGCGGCCTTGTCCGAGGCCTGGGCGTCCAGCGCGCCCGCCGCGACCAGCGGCTGGTTGGCGATCACGCCGACCGTGCGCCCGTCCACGCGGGCGAAGCCGGTGATGATGTTCAGCGCCACCTGCCCACCGATCTCATGGAACTCACCGTCGTCGAAGATCCGCAGCAGGATGTCGTGCATGTCGTAGCCGGCGTTGTCGGCGTCCGGGATGAACGTGTCGAGGTCGCGGTCGGAGTCCGTGATCTCCGGTTCGAGACCCGGGTTGACCACCGGCGGCTTCTCCATGCAACTCGACGGCAGGAAGCTGAGGTATTTGCGCACCCACTCGAACGCAGCCTTTTCGTCGGCCGCCACATGGTGCAGGTTGCCGTACTGGGCCTGGTTCCGGGCGCCGCCGAGTTCTTCGAGGCTGACGTCCTCACCGGTGATCTTCCGGACCACGTCGGGTCCGGTGACGAACATGTACGACTCCTCGGTGGCCACCAGGACGTCGGTGTTGATCGGCGCGTACACCGCACCGCCCGCGCACTTGCCGAGGATCATCGAGATCTGCGGGCACATACCCGACAGCGGTTCCTGCCGACGGCCGAGCTCCGCGTACCAGGCCAGCGACGTCACCGCGTCCTGCACACGCGCTCCACCGGAGTCGTTGATGCCGACGCAGGGGCAGCCGATCTTGGCGGCGAACTCCATGATCGCGGCGACCTTGCGGCCGAACATCTCGCCGACGGAACCACCGAACACGGTCTGATCGTGCGAGAACACCGCGACCGGGCGTCCCTCGACGGTCCCGTGGCCGGTGACGACGCCGTCGCTGTACAGGGCACCCGGATCACCGGGCTGGCGCATCAGGCCGCCGACCTCGATGAAACTTCCCGGGTCGAGCAGCATGTCGATGCGTTCGCGCGCACTCGGAATGCCCTTCTTCGCGCGCTTGGCGATAGCCTGTTCGCCCGCGGGTTCCTTTGCCGTTTCGAGCTTTTCGCGCAGTTCGGCAAGCTTCTCTGCGGTCGTGGTTGTCACTGATGCGCTCCGGTCCCGGCGGCCTGGATCGCCGCCAGCTTCTTGGTGAGGTCGGCACCGACCTTCGCGATGTACGGCTCGTCGACGATCTGGATGTGATCGCCGCCCACGTGGATGATCTCCAGGTTCTTCACCGCGTCGCCCCAGCCGCCGTCCGGCTTCCGGGTCTTGAACGCGGGCTCCAGGTTCATCACGTCGTCGTGGTAGCGGTCGGCCATGTACAGGACGACGTCGCCGTCGTACTGCTCGAGCTCTGCGGTCTGGATGGCCCGGTTGTCGAGCCACGACGTGCGCTGGTGCTCGATGATTCCACCCGGAATCTTCGTGCCACTCAGTTTGAGCAGTTCCGTCAGGATCTTGATCTGCTCTTCGTCGCTCTCCGCTGCGGCGAGCTTGTCGTACGGCAGCGGGTAGTCCACGTTGTACGTCTTCTTCGCGAACGCGGCGTACCGCTGCCAGCGCTTACGGATCTCGTCCGGTGTGTCCTCGACCTTCTCACCGGCCATGACCGTGTCGATCAGGCCGACGATGCGAACGTCCGCGCCCGACTCACGCAGCAGCTTCGCCACCGCGTACGCCAGCACACCGCCCAGCGACCAGCCGTAGAGCACGTACGGTCCGTCACCCTGGATCTCGCGGATCAGCGGCAGGTACTCCGCCGCCCGGACCTCGATCGGACCCTCGGTGCGTTCGAACCCGTACATCGGCGTGCCCTCGGGCAGACGCTTCAGCAGCGGCTCGTACGCGACGGTCGAACCACCGGCCGGGTGGAACACGAACACGGGGACGGCGTCGGATCCTTCCGGGCGAGGCCGCAGCGCGCGGACCAGCCCGTCGATCTTGCCGGAATCCTCGAGGAATCCACGCACCACGTTGGCGAGTTCCTCGATGGTGGTGGAGTCGAGGACGTCGTCGAACGTGATCTCACCGTTCGCGCGTTCCGACAACCGCGCCGCCAGCTTCTCAGCCGTCTCGTCGTTCAGGATCGGCAGCGTGTTGAAGATGCCCTTGGCGGACTCGCCGGTGACGACGGCCCACGTGGCGAACGTCAGGCGCTCGGCGGCGTCGCGCGGCGGAACGTCGGAATCGGTCGCGTCGGCGAACGCTTCCTGGCTGTCCACGGCGGCTGCCTCGGGAGCCGCGGCCGTCTCCGGCACCGGGGTGGCCGCGAGGATCGCCTCGGCCTCGGCCTCCACGGACGTGTCCTCGGCGTCGAGCGGGGACGCAGCGACTTCGGAGTCACGAGCGGCCTCTGCGTCACGGTCGGCCCCCGCGTCACGGTCGGCCTCCGCGGCCTCTGCCGCCTCCTCCGCTTCCTTCTCGGCCTTCTGCTTGTCGGCCAGCGCCTGCACCTCTTCGCGGTTCTCGACCGCGTAGCGCAGGTACTTGCCGACCTCCATCAGATTCGCGTCCCGGACCGCCTGCAGCTGCAGCTGCGGGATGTCGAACTCGTACTCGACACGGTTCTTGATGCGGACGGCCATCAGCGAGTCGAGGCCCAGCTCGATGAGCGGGATCTCGGCGGGCAGGTCTTCCGGGGCGTAGCCCATGGACTCGGCGACGATCAGCGCCAGACGATCCTCGAGGGTCTGCGAACCGTTCGGGTCCCACTTCTCACCGATGTCCTCGACGACCTCGGGCAGCTCCTCCACCGGGGAGGTCGACTGCACCGGCGGCGCGACGACGGGTTCGGGAAGCGCCGCACCGGACGTGACGGCGGCATCGAACAGCAGCGTGAAACTCGGGCCGCTCTTCGCGTGCACCTGCAGCGACGCGCCACCCGGATGCGGGTTGAGCGTGGTGGTGAGCGTGCCCTCCGCCGGAGCGTGGGCGTGCAGAACGGACGCGGCGAGCGTCACGTCCGACAGCACCTGCGACGCGGCGGCGGTGACCAGTGCGGGCAGGTCGGTGACCGCGCCTGCCTGGACCTCCCACACGTGGCGGCCGTCGGGCAGCGACACGTGCGCACCGGGGACGCGGGTGTTGCCGCTGGAATCGATGCGGGTCTCCACCCAGTACGGCTTGCGGATCCACGCGGTGCGCGGAACGGACGCGAAGTCGCCCTCGGGGAGCAGCGACGACAGGTCGACGGCGTGCCCGTGCACGTACAGCTGCGCGAGCGCTGCGAGAACACCGAGCGGCTCGTCCTCCTTGCGCTTGAGCGTCTGGATGAGCTGCATGTCGTGCAGACCGGCGTCGAACGCGGTGGCGGCGACGGACATCAGGGCTACCGGGTTGGGCGCCAGCTCCACGAACGTGGTGTGCCCGCTGCCCACGGCGAGGCGGACGGCGTTGGTGAAGTACACGCTGTGGCGCAGACCCTTGGTCCAGTACTCCTCGCGGTGGATCGGCTCGTGGCCGGCGCGGTAGTACGTGTCCTGGTCGACCGACGAGTACACGCCCAGCTTCAACTTGGTCGGCTCGATGCCCGCCAGTTCCGCGGCCAGCTCGCCCAGCAGCGGATCGACCTGGGAGGTGTGGCTGGCGCCCTTCGTCTTGAGGACGCGGGCCATCTTCTCCTCGCCCTCGGCGCGCGCGACGATGGCGTTGACCTCGGGCTCGGGGCCACCGATCACGGTGTGCGTCGGCGCCGCGTACACGCAGACCTCGAGGTGCGGGAAGTCGGTGAGAACGGTCTCGATCTCGGACGCGCTGTACTCGACGAGCGCCATCAGACGGATGTCGTCGCCCTCGAGCGTGGCCTCGGCCTCGCCCATGAGGCGGGACCGGGCGCAGATCACCCGCACCGCGTCCTCGAGCGGCAGACCACCCGAGATGTACGCGGCGGCAGCCTCACCCATCGAGTGTCCGACCACGGCCTCGGGCTCGGCGCCGTGGTGACGCAGCAGGGCCGCCAGACCGATCTGGATGGTGAAGATGCCGACCTGGGAGGTCTCGACGTCGTAGTCGATCGCGTCGTCGAGGAACTTCTCCTTCATGGAGTAGCCGGCCTCGTCCTCGATCAGCGCGTCGACCTCGTCGATGGCGGCCGCGAAGACCGGGTTCTCCAGGTAGAGCTGCTTGGCCATCTTGCGGTGCTGCGAACCGAAGCCCGACAGGACCCAGACGGCGCCCTTCGACGACGGCGAATCCGCCGAGAACACACCCTGCCCAGGCTTTCCGGCGGCGATGGCGCGGAGCCCGGTAACGGCCTCGGAGCGGGTCTTCGCCAGGACGACGGCACGCGAGCGGCCGTGGTTGCGGCGGGCGAGAGAGCGCGCGACGTCGGCGAGCGGAGTGGTGCTGCCCTCTTCGGTCTCCAGCCAGTCGGCCAGATCGGCGGCGGCACGGCGACGACGCGACGGCAGCGCACCCGACACGGCGAGAACGACCGTCGGCTCGACGGCCTCGGCCACCGATTCCTCGGCGCGAACAGCGGGCTCGGTGATCTCGGCCGCGTCATCCGCGGCAGGTCCGGTGTACTCGCGCACGACGACGTGCGCGTTGGTGCCACCGAACCCGAAGCCGGACACACCGGCGACGGCCGTGCCCGTGTAGCGCGGCCACGCCGCACCCTCGGGAATGACCTGCAGGTGCGCCTTGTCGAACGCGATGTACGGGTTGGGTCCGGCGAAGTTCAGCGTCGGCGGCAGGGTGTCTTCCTGCATCGACAGCACGACCTTGATCAGGCCCGCGGCGCCCGCGGCGGCTTCGAGGTGACCGAAGTTGGTCTTGGCCGAGCCGAGCAACGCGGGCTTGTCGTCGGCGCGTCCACGCCCGACGACGCGTCCGAGCGCGTCGGCCTCGATGGGGTCGCCGAGGATGGTGCCGGTGCCGTGCGCCTCGATGTAGTCGACACCGGCGGGGTTGATGCCCGCGTCCCGGTAGGCGTGGCGCAGGACGTCGGCCTGCGCATCCGGGTTCGGGGCCGCGAGACCGTTGGAGCGGCCGTCCTGGTTGACGGCGCTGCCGGCGATGACGGCGAGGATCTCGTCGCCGTCACGCTCGGCGTCCTCGAGACGCTTGAGGACCACGAGACCGCCGCCCTCTGCGCGGATCATGCCGTCGGCGTCGGAGGAGAACGCCTTGATGCGGCCGTTGGGGGCCATCACACCCAGCTGGTCGAAGCCCAGCGTGGCGGGGGGCGCCACCAGCATGTTGACCCCGCCGGCGAGCGCGAGATCCGACTCACCGGACCGCAGCGAGCGGACCGCCTGGTGCACCGCGACGAGCGACGACGAGCACGCCGTGTCGAGGGCGATGGACGGCCCGCGGAAGTCGTAGAAGTACGAAACCCGGTTGGCGACGATGGACGTCGACGTACCGGTCAGCGCATACGGGTGCGCGTGGACGGGGTCGCTGACCGCGAGCAACTGGTAGTCGTTGGCCGAGCTGCCGATGAACACACCGACCTGCTCACCCTTGAGGTCGCTGGCCGGGATGCGAGCGTGCTCGAGTGCCTCCCACGTCAGTTCCATCGCAAGGCGCTGCTGCGGGTCGACGTTCGCGACCTCCAGCGGAGACATCGCGAAGAACTCCGCATCGAAGGTCTTCACGTCGTCGAGGTAGCCGCCCTGCGTGTTGGCCTTCTCGACGGCCGCCTTGATCTGCGGGTCGGAGGTGAACTCCTCCCAGCGACCCTCGGGCAGGTCGGAGATTCCGTCGCGGCCCTCCGCGAGCATCTGCCACATCTCGGCAGGAGTCTTACCCGCACCGGGGAAACGGGAAGCCAGGCCCACGATCGCGATGTCGTGCGCATCCGACGTCGGCGCCGACGCGTAGTACGCGGCGTCGGCCGAGTCGTCGAGCTGCTCGGGTTCGCCCTCGATGATGCGGGTGGCCAGCGACGCGATGGTGGGGTGCTGGTAGGCGACGGTCGCGGTGAGCGTGACGCCGACCAGTTCCTCGATCTCGCCGCTGAGCGCGACGGCGTCGCGAGACGACAGACCGAACTCTTCCATCGGGCGGTCGTCGGTGATCTGACCGACCGGTTGCCCGGTTGCGTCGGCAATCCAGTTACGCAGCCACTCGCGCAGCTGCGCGACCGTCATGTCACCTGTACTGCTGGTCCGGTCATCATCTTTTTCAGCCATCAACTCACCAAGCTACCCGTCAGGAAGTGGACTATTCGGAAACGCTATCGGGGAAGGCCGTCTGCGTGTATCCGCCGCGCAGGGTGCCTTCGATGTAGCTCGCCTTGCACGCGCGGCGGGCGATCTTGCCGCTCGACGTACGAGGAATCGAGCCCGCGGGCACCAGCAGGATGTCGCGCGCGGTGACCCCGTGCCTGCTCGACAACGCCGCCCGCACCGTGTCGGCGATCGGCTGGGGGTCGGCCTTGCCCGCACCCGGTGCACGCTCGGCCACGATCACGAGCTGCTCGGAGGAGTCGCCCGCGTCGTAGTTCAGACCCGAATGTGTGTTCTCGAACACGACGGCGGGCAGCTGGTTTGCCGGGACCGCGAACGCGGCGACGAAGCCGGGGCGGAGCGCGGTGCTCGCCTCCTGCGCCGAGTACTCGAGGTCCTGCGGGTAGTGGTTGCGGCCGTCGACGATCACGAGGTCCTTGACGCGGCCCGTGATGAACAGCTCGCCGTCGATGTAAACGCCGTAGTCGCCGGTCCGCATCCAGTTGGCGTCCTCGGGCGTGCCCTCCGCGTGGCTGCCCTCCGCGAGCCGGTTGGTCAGCTTGTTGTGGAACGTCTCGGCGGTCTCGTCGGTGCGACCCCAGTAGCCGATCCCGATGTTCTCGCCGTGCAGCCAGATCTCTCCGACCCGGTCGTCGGGCTGCTCGATCCGCGACTCGGGGTCGACGATGGCGGCCCACTGGCTTCGCGCGACGTAGCCGCACGACACCTGCGGGATGGCGTTCTCGGCGTCCTGGTCCACCTTCACGACGCGACCGGCGTTGAGCTCGTCGCGGTCGACGTAGATGACGCGGGCCTCGTCCGAGTGCCGGGTGGAGGACACGAACAGGGTGGCCTCGGCCATGCCGTACGAGGGCTTGATCGCCGTCTTCGGCAGGCCGTACGGCGCGAACGCCTCGTTGAACTTGCGCATCGACGACGTGGTGACCGGCTCGCTGCCGTTGATGAGACCGATCACGTTGCTCAGATCGAGGCTCTCACCGTTCTTCGGCAGACCGCGGGCGGCCGCATGCTCGAACGCGAAGTTGGGTGCGGCCGCGAACGTGCCCGCACCGTCGGAGACCGCTGCCAGTTCCTTGATCCACCGGTACGGCCGCTGCACGAACGCGCGCGGGCTCATGATGGTGATGTACTTGCCGCCCAGGGCGGGCAGGATGACGGTCAGTAGACCCATGTCGTGGAACAGCGGCAGCCACGTGACGCCGCGCGAATTCTCGTTGAGCTCGATGGAGTCGACCATCTGCAGCGCGTTGGTGCCGACGGCGCGGTGCGTGATCTCCACACCGGCGGGCACACGGGTGGAACCGGACGTGTACTGCAGGTACGCGACGTCGTCGAGATCGATCTCGGGGCGCACCCAGGACTCGCCGACGCTGTCGGGGATGGCGTCGACGGCGATGATGCGGGGGCGCTGGGCGGCGGGGAGGGACCGGAAGAACTGTCGAACACCCGCGGCGGAGGAGGTGGCCGTGAGGATGGCGGCAGGCGTGCAGTCACCGAGGACGGCGTGCAAACGGTCGGTGTGGCCGGGTTCGTCGGGGTCGAACAGCGGCACCGAAATCGTTCCGGCGTGGATGGCGGCGAAGAAGGAGATGACGTAGTCGAGACCCTGCGGCGCCAGGACTGCGACACGGTCGCCGGGCTTGGTGACCTGCTGGAGGCGAGCCGCGACGGCGCGCAGGCGGTGGCCGAACTGTTCCCAGGTCAGCTCCTGTGCTTCGCCGTCTCTGTCCCGCGAATAGTCGATGTAGCGGTATGCCAGCTCGTCCGAGTTCTCCCGGGTGTGCCGCTGGACGTAGTCGACCAGCGTGCTTCCCGAGTCGAGCCTGATATGGCCCTTCTCGTCGATAAAATCATCGAACTTCGCGTTCATTCCATCTCCTCCGAAGCGATCACACAGGCATGCCACCGGCATGACTGCGCCCCAGACTTCCTTCGCCGAATCGGATCTTGTACAACTCGTGGGGAACGACGTAACACGCCACTCACCCGAATAAGTTCATCGATTCCAAACCATCGATATGTTACAGATTGGCATCGCCGCCCTCGGTACGCTGCGTCTACTCGCCCTTCAGTTGCGAGATGATCGGCGCGAACGCATCCATCTGTGTGGGGAACACACCGACGTAAGACATTGTCGTCTTTTCTCGCACCATACGTATCTGATCGGCGATCTCCTCGAAGCTTCCGATCGCGAGATACGGCGAGCTCAGGATGTCTTCGACGGACAGTTTGGTGTCGACCTCGATGTTCGGCGGGAAGCCCTGATCGAGTGCGGCGAGCGCCATCTCGGCGGTCTGCTCACGGTCGTCGGTGATGACGATGGTGGTGATCGTCCAGTTCAGTTCGATGTCGTCGAACCGGTCACCGGCAGCCTCCCGGATCCGGTCGACGCGCTCCATCGTCTTCTCGAGCGTGACACCCGAGAGCAGGAGCTTGCCTTCCTTGCTGGTCGGCGTCGCCACGGAGATGATGTCGGCGTACTTGGCCGCGAGCGCCAGCATCTTGGGGCCGCCGCCGCCGACGGCGATCGGGGGACGCGGGCCCTGCCGCGGTCGCGGGCTGCCGGTCAGGCCCTTGATCTGGTAGTACTTGCCGTCGAAGTTGCACTCCTGGCCGCGCAGCAGCACGTCGAGGATCTGCAGGGTTTCCTCGAGCTTGGCGATCCGGACGCCCGGGCGCTCGTAGTCGATGCCGCCCTTGTCGAACTCTTCCTTCATCCAGCCGGCGCCGATGCCGAGTTCGAGGCGGCCACCCGACAGGACGTCGATGGTGGCGGCGTCCTTGGCGAGGATCGCCGGGTGCCGGAAGCCGTTGGCCAGTACAGCGGTGCCGAGCCGGATCTTGTCCGTGGCGATCGCGAGTGCACCGAGAGCGGCGATCGGTCCCACCTGGTTCCCCAGGTGGTCGGGGATCATGAAGCTGTCGAACCCGAGTTCCTCGGCCTTCTGCGCGAGCTTGACGAACCGACGCGCGCCGCCCTCGTCCGCGTTGCCCTCTCCGCCTGCTGCGAATCGAAACTTACGCAACGAGCTGGCGTCGGAACTCATGAATAGCTTCTCCTGTGGTGAAACGCCCGCGTTTCAGGACGTGAACATCGGTGGGGTCGGGCACCGGTGATGCCGCAACAGTGCAGCACTCTACCGGTGCCGAGAAACGCACACTACCGGCCAGTACGCGTCTCGCCTATCTGTTTGGGACGTTTCACGGCTCACCGACCACGGTGAACCCATCCGCCACAAAATCAACTGTGTGCCGGGGTCGGGGCGGCCTCGATCTTCTCGGCAGCCCATCCGGCGATCCACTGCGTGGCCGTCGTGCCGGAGTCGTCGACGACGTACGAGTTGTACATCGCGTGGACGGGGTTGTTGTTGTACTCGAGCAGACGCAGACCGCTTCCGATCCAGTTGCTCGGTTTCAACGCCTGCGCCGGGGCGTCGCAGATTCCGTCCGACGGGGCGCAGATCTCGACCGCCCGGTCGGTGAGATCACCGAAACCGCCGGGGCGGGGACCGGTCATCGTGATTCCCGGGATCTGCAGACCGGCCAGCGACAGTTCGGCTCCGACACCGGCGACCGGCTGCCCGATATTCGTGGCGGCGGCCGGGTCGCGGCGACCGTCGGCGATGAGCCCGACACCCAGTACGAGATCCGCCGGAACAGGACCGTCACCTGCGCCGATACTCGACGCGACGTCGCCGGCGATGACCGCGCCCTGCGAGAAGCCGGTGAGCAGGAAGCTGGTCAGCGGGCACTCGGCGTGACGACGGATCAGGATGTCGTTGGTGGCGGCCGTGCCCGCGCCGCGGCTGTTGTTGTACGACTGCTGCCCGTCCGGCGGGAAGGCGACCGGGTTGGAGAACTGTGCGACGTACGGAACCGTGTACACGTCGGCACGCGACGGCTCGAACTGCTCCTGCAGCGGCCGCGACACGTTGAGCATCAGCGACGCCGGGTTGGCCGTCGGGTTGTACGGGTCGTCGGCGGCGCTGGACTCCCACGTGCCCGGGACGACCACCACCTGGACGTCGGGACAGCTGGCCGGCTGGGCGTTGGGACGCTCGGGACCGGGCGGGGTCGGGATCGGCTTGGGCAGCCGCCCTGCGAGGAGATACCAGAGCGCGATCACTGCGACGAGAATCACCAGCAGGATCACGATCAGCACCATCAGCTTGCGCAGGAGGCTGCTCTTCTTCTTCCGCGTTCCGGTCAACGACATCGGCGTCTACTTGCAGTAGGTCGCGTGGGCGACATCCATGTAGGTCTGGGCGTTGGCCGTCGCCTGCTCCTGGGTCAGTTCCTGACCCGCAGCCGACGCCTCGGTGCCGACCATCGCTGTGACGAACACCATCGCTTCGGCGTCGCTCTTGCCTTCGGCCTTGGCCTGGCAGATGAAGTCGGCGGTGCTCACGGCCATGGTGCCGTCAGCGGCCGGCTCGATGCCCTTGCTCTTCAGCGCGTCGAGGAACTTCTGGCCTTCGGCGCTGACCGGGACCTCGGCGGGGCCGGGAAAATCACCCGGAACTTCCTCGGGCTGCTGCGGCGGCGCCGTCGCCGCCTCACCCGGGCTCGTCACCGGCGCGGAGGCCGAAGCCGAGGCGCTCGCGCTGGGCGCGGCGGACGCCGAACTCTCGGCGGAACTGGACGCCGCAGCCGACGTCGCGGCGCTGGTGGACGGGTTCGACGTCGCCGTGGAATCGTCGCTGCCGCACCCGACCAACAATCCGCTCGCTGCGACGGCGAGCGCGCCTACGGCGATCGCCCGTCGGAAGGTGGTGCTGATACGTGAGTGCTGCGGCATCTATTTCCGTCCTTGCTTTCCAAGTCGTTGTCTCTCGACAGGGTACAGACGCAGATCGGGCGGAAGCCTGGTCCGCCGGACCCGGCCCCGCCCGCTGCGCGTGAGATTTCTAGTGCGATCCGGCCATCAGTGAATCTCGGCCTTGTTGTCGATCACTGTGACGTAACCGGTCTGGAAGTTCTGCTGAACTCCGCCGGGGATGGCGAATTTGTCGCTGATCGGGAAGCCGAGTCGACCGCCCTCGTAGCCGGCGCTCTTCCAGGCGTCGAAGATCGGTCCGTTCTCCACGGCCCACGCACCCGACAGCGGGCTCCAGTAGATGTTGCCGCCCTCGAACTGGTTGAACCGGCCACCATCCTTGACCGCGATCTCGCTGGTCTTCGGGAATCCGAGCCACCCGCCCTCGTAACCGAGTTCGGCGTACTTGCCCATGATCATTCCCTGCACGCGGTGGGTGCCGTTCGCGGGACTGAAGTACATGGCGCCGATCTCGAAGCCCTGCACCGCGCCGTCCTTGCCGGGCGTGGGAACTTCCTCGGCCACCGGGTATCCGAGCGGTCCGCCCTCCCAGCCCTGACGTGCCCACTCGTCGCGGATCGCGCCGCGAACGGCGTGTGCCCCGGTCTGCGGCGACCAGTACACGGACCCGTGCTCGAAGTGGTTGAAGCGACCGCGACCGTCGGGGGTGGCCAGTTCGGGCGTCGTCGGGTAGCCGAGCGGCCCACCCGGACCACCGGTCGCCTGGTAGACGCCGCCGATGGCGCCGGCCACCGGCTGCGCGCCGGTGTCGGACTTGGCAAAGATCCGGCCGTTGCGGAAGTCCTGGACCGTGCCGCCCGCGAGGCTGTACTCGGGGGTGAGGCAGTCGCCGATCCACGGGTTCGCGCCGGCCACCCCGGCGATGGAACCGCCTGTGGCGCATACCGGCTTGTCGGGTTCGACGTCGACGGCGCTGGCGAGCTGCGGCCACAGCTGGTGGAGCTCGAACTGCCAGTACGGCCACGAGTGCGTGCCGGACGGCCGGTAGTTGACCTGGGCCGGGATGCCCAGCTTGTTCAGCTTGGTCGCGAAGGTCTGGGACGTGAGCCGCGACAGGATCTCGAGGCCCATACCCGCGTAATTGGTGCTGACGCCGGGGATTCCGGACGGCTGGTCGTACGGGCCCGTGGTTCCGCTACCGCTGGAGATGTACAGGCTGACGCCCTTGAGCTTGTCGGCCAGCAGGTAGGGGTCGTGTTCCTCCCACGCCGCGCTGGTCGGGGGACCCCACATCGCGTCCGCGTCGAATCCGCCCGCGTCGCTCATCGCGTACGCAACGGCCTGCGGCATGCCGAGCGCGGTGGTGGTGAGCATGCCCGACAGCGACGCGGCGAATTTGAAGAATCCCTGGTTGCGGGCCGCGAGGAACATCGCGGACGTGCCGCCCATCGAGAGTCCGATGACGCCGCGTGTCTGCGTGGTGCGCCAGTCGCTTTCGAGGATCGGGGGCAGTTCCTTCGTGAGGAACGTCTCCCACTGGTAGTTCTGACCGTTGTCCTGGGCCACCCAGTCGGAGTAGAAGCTGGACTGGCCGCCGACCGGGAGGACGACGTTGATGTTCTTGTCGGCGAAGAACGATTCGGCATCGGTCTCGAGCGTCCAGCCGTTCTCGTTGTCCTGCGCGCGGAGACCGTCGAGCATGTAGACGGACGGGAACTTCTCGGTGGGCTTCGAGTTCCAGTCCCGTGCAAGCAGCATCTGCACCTGGATGGGCACGCCCATCGACGGAGAGTTGATCCAGATCGCCACGCGACGGTCGGTGAGCCAGTCGACGTG
Source organism: Rhodococcus sp. JVH1 (assembly GCF_000280725.2). NCBI lineage: Bacteria > Bacillati > Actinomycetota > Actinomycetes > Mycobacteriales > Nocardiaceae > Rhodococcus > Rhodococcus sp. JVH1. Next base: position 3,540,044 of record NZ_CP166289.1, read on the forward strand.
ATGGATCGTCGCGGCGCCCGGGGCCTGCGTGGCCACCGGAGCCTGCGCGGCGACGGGCGCAGCCGAGACGGTGGCGGTCTGGGCGAACCCGACCGCCACCGGCACCACGAGCACAGCGGCAAGCGAGGCCAGCGTCCGCCTTCGAACATTTCCGGCCGACGAACGCTGACGTTCTGCCTTGAACAGGCCTACTCGCATGACGTTCACTCTCTCTCTGCGCGTCGAGGCCAACACGGAGCACGGCCTCGCGTTCCGGTTCTTTCTACACGCAAACGACAGACGAGTGGGAGTGCCGCGCTGTTACAGCTGGTGCAATTGTTACTTCCGAGCTACCCGATCGTGTTGCCGAGGTCGCCGGCCAGATCGTGGATCTGCTGCTGCCAGTAACGCCACGTGTGGATGCCGCGGGGCGGGAAGCTGTAGGTGACGTTCTTCGCGCCGAGGGTCGCCATCTTGACCTGGAAGGCACGGGTGTTCGCCAGCGACAGTGCCTCGAGGCTCGCACCGGTGCTCGCGTTGAAGACGTCCATGAATCCGGTCGGTGCGGCTCCGCCGGGGGCGGGGATGCCGTTGGCCGCCGACACCCAAAGGCGGGTGTTGTTGTCGCGAAGCTTGTTCGCGAACACGAACGGGTCGTTGCGCAGCCACGCCGGGTTCCACGGCGGGCCCCACATCGCGTCGACGTTGTAGCGGCCGGCGTCGAGCATCGCGATGCGGATCGCCTCACGCATGCCGGGAGCCGAGATGTTCAGGTAACCGGACAGCGAGCCCGCGTAGTTGAACTGCTCGGGGTGGTAGGCGGCGAGGGTCAGGGCGGCGCTGCCACCCATCGACAGGCCGATGACGCCGTTACGGGTGGACTGGAACCCGAGGCGGTTCGCCAGTGCGTCGCGCAGTTCCTGAGTGAGGAACGTCTCCCACTTGTACGGCGTCTTCTGGCCGTTGAGGTTCGAGTTCGAAATCCAGTCGGAGTAGAAGCTGGACTGCCCGCCGACCGGCTGGACGACGTTGATGTTCTGCGAGGCGAGGAACGGGCCCGCGTCGGTGTTGACCTCCCAGCCGCTCAGGTCGTCCTGCGCGCGCAGACCGTCGAGCAGGTAGACGACCCGGTTGGTGTTGCCGTCGGCGGCACGCCAGATGCGGCTCTTGATCGGTCCCATGGCGGAGTCGACCCAGAAGTCCTGTGCGGCGGGGTCGAAGGCTGCGGATGCCGTTGCGCCGCCGCCCACCATGGTCACGCCCAGTGGCAGTGCGACCGCCAGAGCAATTGCGGCGGCGGTACGCCTGGCCCATCCGCTTGTTCTCGTCGAACCCCCAACTCGCATGAACTCGTCTTCCCTCCGCTTGATCCGTCTCGCGCCGCGGCCGCGGCAACCTCTCGATAACTCTCGTGAAAATCTCACGTACAGACGCCACCCGCGCAGCGCTCGCTGCGCGGGTGGCGTCTCGACGGGATCACCTTACTGACAAAACGTTCCGTTGTGCACTCCCGGGGAAGGGAATCCTGGGTTTTCCCTCACGTACCCGGCCGGGGCGCGGGCACCCCGGAGCGCACGAGTGCCGCCCCGCCGGATCGGCGGGGCGGCATTCGTCACGGGGGTGGTGTCAGATCACCAGGCGCCCAGTGTGTCCAGAATCTGGCCGCGGGCCTTCCACAGCTCGGCACCCCAGTACGGCCACGAGTGCGTGCCGTTGGCGGGGAAGTCGAAGGTGGCCGGGACACCGAGGGTGGCCAGACGCACCTGGAAGGCGCGGGTGTTGGCCAGGGCGAGAGCCTCGAGGCCCATGCCGTTGGCGGTGTTGTAGTAGTCGATCGGAGCGCGCGGGTGGTCGAACTCGCCGGGCAGACCGCTGGCAGCCGAGATGAACATCGACAGACCGTTCAGGCGCGGGGCGAACACGAACGGGTCGTTACGCAGCCACGCCGGGTTCCACGGCGGGCCCCACATCGCGTCGACGTTGTAGCGGCCGGCGTCGATCATCGCGACGCGGATCGCCTCACGCATGCCGGGAGCCGAGATGTTCAGGTAACCGGACAGCGAACCGGCGAACTTGAACTGGTCGCGGTGGTACGCGGCGAGGGTCAGGGCGGCACTGCCACCCATCGACAGGCCGAGGACGGCGTTGTTGGTGCGCGAGACGCCGTAGTTGGCGAGGAAGTCGGGCAGTTCCTTGGTCAGGAACGTCTCCCACTTGTACGTGACGGGCTGACCGTTGAAGTTGCTCGCCGAGTACCAGTCGGAGTAGAAGCTGGACTCGCCGCCGACGGGCATGACCAGGGTCACGTTGTCGTTGCGGTACTGGTCGAACGCGTTGGTCTCGAAGCTCCACGCGTTGCGGTCGTTGCGGGCGCGCAGTCCGTCGAGCAGGTACAGCGCGGCGCTACCGCCGCGGGCTGCCCACTGGACCTGGACCTTGATCGGTCCCATGGAAGAGGGAACCCACAGTTCCTCGTAGCCACCGGCCGGCGCGGTCTTGGCGGGACCCGCGTGCGTCGGTGCTGCTGCGGCGACGGCTCCACCAGCGATTCCTGCGCCCACAGGCAGTACCAGTGCGACGGCACCGATGGCCATCGCACGCTGCTTGAGGCGCTGAGACAACCTCGGTCTGGCAAAACGCATGAATACTGCTCACTCTCTTCGTCTGCGGACTCCGCCACTGGGCGGCTCCGGCGGATTCCGTCGGGGAACAGGCGACCTGCCGGCCCGGGCGTTGAAACCGGGTCGGCAGCGGACCTCTTCCAAGTCACACTGCGCTTGGTGGACTGTATGTCACACGAACTTCCCTGACAAACGCTCACGGAGCGTTTTTCGAGGAACTTCCAGACCACCGTCACCGATGACTCATCATCGACGTACATCGTCGACGACAGTTCCAGCGTTACACAAACGAGATCTGATGTTCCGACATCGAGATCTGCCCGGGACGCCCCGGTGACACACGCACCGCCCGGTTCGCCCTATTTGGCCGGTTCCGGGAACGGTGGCTCGAGATTGCACCGCTGAATTTCATATGCGGGCACTCGCTCGAATCGATAACTCGCGAAATGCAGCGCATCCTTGAAATTCTGCTTGAATCGCGGCCACGTCAGTTCGGACCGGTACGACGTCAGCAGGTCCTGTGTCTCGGGGCACGTGAGCGCGACCCGCGCCTCGGTCACCCATTCCTCGTCGAGGAATCCGGGCATCCACGGGTGCTTGTCGATCATTCCCGTGTCCACCACGACCCAGTCGGGGTAGAGGGCCTTGTCGTGCCCGATACGGCCGTCGTCCAACCGCTCGGTGTGCGCCGCAAGCGGGTAGGCGAGACCCATCTGGTCCAGCACCCGCACGTCGAGGCCGACGTTCATGCTCGTCATGCCGAGGTTCAGGAAGTACACGGTGTGGCCTGCGCCGCCGTCCGGGATCGGAAGGGGCGGAGGAACGACGAACCAGTACGTGTAATCGGCGGACGGGATGAGCAGGCCGCCGTCGGGGGTGTCCGAGATGGTCTGGACCATGGCGCGCATCCGCGGGTAGTCCAGATAATCGTCCGCTCGAATCGGGTGCGCATGACCGGTGTTGAGAACGTAGAAGGCGCGTTCGTCGACAATTCCGGACCGTCCGATAACGACACCCTCCGGCATTCCCGTCGTGTTCGACGCGAAGAATGCCCACACGACGGTGCCGACCCACAGAGAAGCCATTGCGAGGAAAATCGACGATTCCCTATTACGCCCCCACGCGGCCCGGTCCGGAATTCGCACCGGAATTACGGCGACGGGAACGATGAAACAGAACAGAACGGGGAGAAGAACGCGGCCGTGCATGAAGTCGCCGCCGACGCGCAACGAGTACAGACCGAGGATCAGCCCGCTCGCCAGAATGAAGACGACGACGGCATTCTGCGTCCGCAGCCATCCGCGCAGACGCGTCAGCCGATTCCCCTCGGTGTGACGAACACCATCTCCGATGGACTTGTCCCGGCCCCGCCAGGCGATCACGGCGCCGGCGAAAAGGAAGACCAGCGGCAGCCACAGGAGGTACGGGCCGAGCAGATTCCAGAGGTAGGCGAAACCCTGCGACCACTTGGCGCCGCCGGCGTCCTTCGACACCGCGGTGTTGGGGTACGGGAGGGCGTAGTAGCCCATGCGCCAGATCTGGTAGCCCACCGGAACGATGCCGGCGACGAACACCATCGCCACGCGCACCCCCCAGGTGAGACCGGGCGCGAGGAAGATCATGGCCAGCGACAGCACACCCAGGATCGCCAGTTCGGGGCGCACGAGGGGTCCCATGCCCGCGACGAACGAGAGCACGAGCACCGAAGTGGTGGACGGGGTGGTCGCCTGACTCCACCGGACCAGCAGCAGCCAGAGCAGCGCGATCCAGAAGATGACGAGGCAGCTTTCGAGACCCGACGTCGCGAAGTCGCGGGCCGGGGGCACCGCGATGTAGACGAGCACACCGGCGGGCATCAGGAACAGCGTGCCGCCGCCGGCGAAGGACCCACCGCGGTACAGGCGCGCGGTGCCGAACATGGCGAGCACGATCGCCGCCGTGGACAGGATCAGCGCGATCGTCAGGACGACGTATTCGAGCCGGGCCTGGGAGAGCCAGCTGAACGCGTAGACGATGTACGTCCACGCTGTGCTGGTGTTGGCCTCGACACGCTCGCCCGAGTTGAAGACGGGACCGTTGCCTGCGAGGAGGTTACGGACCGTGCGCAGCACGATCAGGCCGTCGTCGGCAATCCATCGCCGTTCCCAGGCACCCCAGAACATCAGGAGAGCCGAGACGGCCACACCCCCGAGGAAGACCACCCTCGAGAGGATGGCCTTCCGGTGGCGTTCGGTGGTCCGCTCCGCGGCGGCGTCCGAGTCCTCGGCGCCTCCTACCAAGTCAGACGAGGTAGACAGCGACACCCACCACTCCGATCCAGGCAATCGCGAGGAGTTGGAGCACGCGGTCGCCCAGCGCAATCTCCTCGGGCTCCCCCGCCTCGCCGCCGTCGACGTCCACGGCGTAACGCAGGATCGCGATGGTGAACGGCACCATGGAGATGGCGTACCAGTTGGTGGCCTTCAGGTCGTCCTGCTGGAACGCCCACAGCCCGTAGCAGAGCACGACCGCGGTGGCGCTGAGCGTCCAGACGAAACGCAGGTACGTGGTGGTGTAGTTCTCGAGGGACTTGCGGATCTTCGCGCCGGTGCGCTCGGCGAGCTGCAGTTCGGCGTACCGCTTACCGGCCGCCATGAACAGCGAACCGAATGCCATGACCAGCAGGAACCATTGCGACAGTGCGATCTCGGCGGCGACACCGCCTGCGATGGCGCGCAGCAGGAACCCGGACGAGACGATGCAGATGTCGAGGACGGCCTGGTGTTTGAGACCGAAGCAGTACGCGAGCTGGATGCCGATGTAGACGGCCATCACCACCGCCAGCTGCCAGTTGGCGAGGAACGACAGGGCGATCGACGCACCGAGCAGCACGACCGCCATGCCGTAGGCCAGGTTGACGGGCAGCACACCGGCCGCGATGGGGCGGAATCGCTTGGTGGGGTGCGCGCGGTCGGCCTCGACATCCATCGCGTCGTTGACGAGGTAGATGCCGGACGCTGCCATGCAGAACACCACGAAGGCGAGTGCGACGGGAAGCAGGACGTCGGATTCCGTCGCCGTGCCCGCGGCGACGGGAGCTGCGAGGACCAGGACGTTCTTGACCCACTGACGCGGGCGAACGGCCTTGACGATGCCTGCCGCCAGGGATGTCGGGGGTCCGGTGACGACGGCCGGTTCCTCGCTCATTTCTCTCCAAACTTCTGCTCGGCCTTCAGCACCGCGACCGCAGAGGCGGCCCCCAGGGCAGATCCGGCGAGCACATCGGTCGGGTAGTGCACTCCCAGAACGAGCCGGGAGAGCAGCATCGGCGGTACCAACAACGCAGGCAAGGGTAGCCCGGTGAGGCGGCCGAGCAGCACGGCAGCTGCTGTCGTGGACGTCGCGTGCGACGACGGGAAGCTCAATTTGCTGGGCGTCGACACGTTGACCTGGATCGACGGGTCGTTCGGCCGGGGGCGGCGGACGATGCGTTTGATCACGATCGACGCGGCGTGGGCGCCGACGGCACCCACCGCGACTCCCGCCCATTGCCGGCGACGAGGCTTGTCGAGTGCCGCGCCGATGCCGGCGACGGCCACCCACCCGAGGGCGTGCTCACCGAAATGGGACATACCCCGTGCCGTCGAGACGACGCCGGGACGGCTCGCGATCGTCGACTGGACGGCCTGCAGGATCTGGACCTCACTTGATGCCGAAGACACGTTCCCACCTCTCCTTGCTGGTCAGTGCAGGAACGGCGTCCTGGTACTCGCGCTTGAGTTCGGGGAACCGCTGGCCCAGTTCGCGGCGCAGCCGGATCGCTTCCTTCAGCAGCGCGAGCGCCAGCTTGGGGTTGCGCTTGCGGTAGACGACTCCCCGCCCGTCCGCGGTGGTGACGGTGACGCCGTCCACCTGGGACAGCAGGAACCACCGCGCGTCGATGGTGGGCACGTTGAGCTGGGGACGCTCGTGGTGCTGCTCGTGCGCGGGCTTGACGTTGTGGATCAGGCCCTTGCCGAGGCGCACGATCTTCGCGAGCGGGTTCGTGGGCAGGCCGACCGCACCGACTTCCTCACCCGAGGGCAGCGGCAGGCTCGTCGACGACGGCAGGACCACCGCGTCCGGGTACTCCTTGCGCATCGCGTGGACGTTGCCGAGCGCGGTGGGGAGCAGTTCGAAGATGTGCTCGGGGCCCTGCAGGAAGTCGGCGATGGCCTGGTTCTGGATCGCGACGGTCGAGTATTCGAGGCACAGCAGGTGCTTGATCGTGGCCTTGACCGTGTTGATCACGAGGCCGCGGCCGTTGCCCGGCATGTGCAGGGACGCGACGACGAGCCGGTTCCGCAGGTGGAAGTACGCCTGCCAGTCGATGGCGTCGTCCTTGTCGCTCCACGCCATGTGCCAGATCGCCGCGCCGGGCATGGTGACGGTCGGGTAACCGGCATCGCGGGCACGCAGGCCGTATTCGGCGTCGTCCCATTTGATGAACAGCGGCAGTGGCTGACCGAGTTCCTCGGCGGCCTGCCGCGGGATCATGCACATCCACCAGCCGTTGTAGTCGACGTCGATCCGGCGGTGCAGCAGACGCGAGTTCTCGCGGTCGCTGAGCGGGTAGCGGGAGAAGTCGTGGTCGTACTCGACGTTCGGGGCGGCCGTCCACATGAAGATGGACCGGTCGACGACCTCGCCCATCGAGTGCAGGTGACTGCGCTCCTGTAGGTTCAGCATCTGCCCGCCGACGAGCATCGGCGTCTTCGCGAACCGCGACATCGCCAGCGCGCGCAGGATCGAGTCGGGCTCGATCTCGATGTCGTCGTCCATGAACAGGATGTGCTGGCAGTCGGTGGTCTTCAGCGCCTCGTACATGATCCGGCTGTAGCCGCCGGACCCGCCGAGGTTCGCCTGGTCGTGGATGGCCAGCCGGTCGCCGAGCGCTTCGGCGGCCTCTGTGAAGCCGGGTTCGTCCTTGACCTTGCGGGTGCCCTGGTCCGGGATGATGACGGCCTTGACGACGTCCATGACGAGTTCGTCGGACGCCAGCGCCGTCAGTGCCTTGACGCAGTCGGTGGGCCGGTTGAACGTGGGGATGCCGACGGCGACGGTGGCCTCACCGGGGGCGTCGACCGGTGCGTACCAGCCGGCGCTCTCCAGGACGACCTCGGTGTCGGTGGTGATGTCGAACCAGATCCAGCCGCCGTCCTCGAACGGGGCGAGTTCGATCTCGAATTCCAGCGCGGCGTCACCGTCCTGGAACTCGCGGCCCTCGACATGGATCCGCGACGAGTCGGCCTTCGAGCGGTACACGTCGATGCGGCAGTGCCCCGACAGCTCGAGACGCAGCACCACCGAGTTCAGGGTGCTCCACCGGCGCCAGTAGCTGGCCGGGAACGCGTTGAAGTAGGTGCAGAACGACGCCTCCGCCTCGGCGCCGACCGACAGCGAGGTGCGCGACAGCGAATGCGCGCGACGGCTGTTGGTCTTCGCCTCCTCCAGGTAGAGGGTGCGGACGTCGAGCGGCTCACCGGCGCGCGGCAGGATCACCCGCTGCAGCAGCGACTTGCCGAGTAACGGGGCGTCCTCGGTGACCTTCTCGGATTCGAGCAGATGTCGGGCGCTCATTCGGCATCCCCCACGAGGGCCGCACCGGATTCGAAGTGCGGACGCAGGGAGTTGTCGAACATCGACAGCGCGCTGGCGATCGCCATGTGCATGTCCAGGTACTGGTAGGTGCCGAGGCGGCCACCGAACAGAACTTTGTTCGACGCCATCTCCTCCTTCGCACGGTCGCGGTAGGCGGCGAGCATCGCGCGGTCGTCTGGGGTGTTGATCGGGTAGTACGGCTCGTCCTTGCTCTCCGCGAACCGCGAGAACTCCCGCATGATGACCGTCTTGTCCTTCGGGTACTCCCGCTCCGGGTGGAAGTGGCGGAACTCGTGGATCCGGGTGAAGGGCACGTCGGCGTCGTTGTAGTTCATGACCGGGGTTCCCTGGAAGTCACCGGTCTCCAGCACCTCGGTCTCGAAGTCGAGGGTGCGCCAGCCCAGCTCGCCCTCGGAGTAGTCGAAGTAGCGGTCGAGGGGGCCGGTGTAGACGACGGGGGCGTCGGGGCTCTCGGCGCGCAGGTCGTCGCGGACGTCGAACCAGTCGGTCTCGAGCCGGACCTCGATCTTCGGGTCCTTCGCCATGTTCTCGAGCCACGCGGTGTAGCCGTCGACGGGCAGGCCCTCGTACGTGTCGTTGAAGTAGCGGTTGTCGAAGGTGTACCGCACCGGCAGGCGGGTGATGTTGCCCGCGGGCAGGTTCTTGGGGTCCGTCTGCCACTGCTTGGCGGTGTAGTCGCGCACGAACGCCTCGTACAGCGGCCGCCCGATCAGGGAGATCGCCTTCTCCTCCAGGTTGGACGCAGATGCGGAGTCGATCTCGCTGGACTGCTCGGCGATCAGCTTCCGCGCCTCGTCCGGGGTGAAGTAGCGCCCGAAGAACTGCGACACCAGGCCCAGCCCCATCGGGAACTGGTACGCCTGCCCCTTGTGCAGCGCGAACACCCGGTGCTGGTAGTTCGTGAATTCGGTGAACTGGGTGACGTAGTCCCACACCCTCTTGTTCGAGGTGTGGAACAGGTGCGCACCGTACTTGTGGATCTCGATGCCGGTCTCGGGCTCGGCCTCCGAATAGGCGTTTCCGCCCAGGTGATGACGACGGTCGAGCACCAGCACACGCTTACCCAGCTGTGTTGCTGCACGCTCGGCGACGGTCAGTCCGAAAAATCCGGAGCCGACGACGATGAGGTCGTACCGGCCAGGGGCGGTTGTCTCTGGGGTTGCAGCGGTCACGATGAACCAGGGTAAGCGACTCCGCCGCCCGTGCGCGGCCAAGGGGGCAAGCACCCCCTCGGCACGCACGAGGAGTTCTCCCTGTATTCACCGGTTCTGCAGACCTCGTTGTTCCCGCCGACGCGGCGATCGCGCTTGATGAGCGGGTGCGCATCGTCCAGCTGGCGAACTTCTACGGACCGCGGTCCGGGGGGCTCCGCACCGCCCTCCACAACTGGGGTCAGGGGTACGTCGAACGCGGACACGAGGTGATCCTCGTCGTCCCAGGTCAGCGCGACTGCGAGGAGCTGCTGCCGAGCGGGGTCCTGCGGATCACCCGGTCGGCTCCCACCATCCCCGCGACCGGGGGTTATCGCGTGGTCAATCCGCGGCGGGTGGCCGACGTGGTCAGCGGTCTGCGGCCCGACGTCCTGGAGGTGTCCGACCGGCTCACACTGCGCGGTTTCGGGGGCTGGGCCCGCGCCCGCGGGGTGCGCAGTGTGGTCGTCTCACACGAACGCCTCGACCGGCTGCTCGGCCAAGTCGCTCCGCGCCGCATGGCCCGCGGCTGGGCCGATGTCGCGAACCGCCGGATGGCCCGCAACTACGACGCCGTCGTCTGCACGACGGACTTCGCGAGCGAGGAGTTCACCCGCATCGGGGCCCCCAACCTGCACCGCGTGCCGCTCGGCGTGGACCTGACCCTGTTCCACCCCGGCAAACACGACCAGGTGATGCGCGACTCGTTCGCCGACCCGGCGCAGCGTTTCCTTCTGCACTGCGGTCGGCTGTCGGTGGAGAAGCAGGTGGAACGGAGCATCGACGCCGTCCGGCTGCTGCGGCGGCAGGGTCACGACGCCCGGCTGGTCATCGCCGGGGACGGTCCGCGACGCGAGGCGCTGCAGTACCGGGCCCGGGGGCTCCCCGTGCACTTCACCGGGTTCATCAGCGACAAGGGCCGCCTGGCGTCGCTGTTCGCGTCGGCGGACGTGTCGCTGGCACCCGGACCGCACGAGACGTTCTGCCTGTCGGCGCTCGAGTCACTCGCGGCGGGCACCCCGGTGGTCGCGTCACAGTCGTCGGCGCTCGCCGAGATCATCACACCCGGGTGCGGCGCCCTGGCCCGGGACCGCGGTCCCGCGTTCGCCGAAGCGGTCAGCGGCATTCTCGCGATCCCGTCGCGTACGCGCCGGGCGTCGGCCCGCAGGCGGGCCGAGGACTTCGGCTGGGGCGAGTCCGTCGACGGGATGCTCGCGGTGCTCGAGGGAACCGGTCCTCGCTGCCCGGCCTAACTGCCGCCCGTCGGTAACCACTCGCGCAGCACGCTGGCGTCGATCACCTGTGCACCCAGCTTCTTGGTCCAGATGATGGTTCCGTTGGTGTACATCCGGAACTTCCCCGCCTCCGAAGGCAGCATCAACTCGGGACCGATCGGCGCTCCCAGCGTGCTGTTGACGCCGCCGAGTTCCTTGTACTTCTCGGCGATAGGCGAACCCTCGGTGGTGCCGACGGTGTCCTCGTCCTCACCCGCGGACGCGAGGGTGGACTCGGGTTCGGGAGCGGCGGGCGGCGCGGGGACGCCGAGCCCCTCACCGACCGTGAACCAGTCGGACTTGAGCTTCAGCTTCGACCGCGCCTCGGCGCCCGTCGCCTCGGCGGTGCCCGACGATCCGACCACCTTCACACCGGTGACGCGCCCGCCGTCGACCCCGAAGTTGTTGCGGGTGACCACCTCGAACGATTCGAGGTCTCCGACGTTGAATGCGGACGCGATGTCGCCCGCGGTGAGGGTCACCGTCCAGTCGTGGTTCGGTGACACGGTGTCGCCCTGGTCCTCGACGGCCGGGAACTCGCCGCCCGCGGTGTATCCGCCTGTGGACGAGGAGAATTCGGCGGCGACGGGCTTGTTGTCCTTCGTCAGGATCATGCCCTTGGTGGAACGGACGGCGTCGGTGGTCCGCGGGTCTTCCTTCGCCGAACCTCCGTACACCTGGCAGCTCTGGGTGTCGCAGGTCTTCGCCCACTCTTCCCGGTTCTCGGCGGCGGCGTAGGAGCGGGCCGCGACGGCCTGCGCCCGAAGCGCCTCGGCCCCACCGCTGTCGGCCCAGCCGGCCTTCGCCTCGGCGGGCACGACACCGAGGAGGTAGTCGTCCATGTCGAGGACGTTGACGGTGCGCACGGCGGCGCCGTCGAGCGCGACCCCGAGGGCGCCGCGGTAGGGGGTGTCACCGGCGCACAGCTTGAGGTGCTCGTTGGCGGGACGGTCCGGGGCGAGGTCGACCGGGTCCACCCACGGGTGGTCGGTGGCGTCCTGCCACAGGACCTCGCCGGCACATCCGCGGGTGACCACGACGTTGGCGCCGCCGTCGGCGGTCGGCGTGAGGTGGACGGCCTCCCCCGGCCCGACGGGTTTGCCGGCGACGACGGCGCCGGCGTCCGAGTAGACGTCGAGCGGCTGATCGTCACGTGCCTGCAGCCGGACGCTGATCTGTGCGTCGGCGAGGGTCCCGAGCGTGGTGCCGCCGTAGTAGTGGCCGAGGATGCGCTCGGCCGCCCACCCCTGATCCTTCGCGTATCCGTAGGCGCCCCACTGGCCCATCCCGCGGCCGTGGCCGTTGCCGTGCCCGGAGAGCGTGAACGGCGTGTCGGAGGCGACGGTTTCCCGGACGTCCTGGCCGGAGGAGCGCAGTTGCACGACGACGCCGGTGACGGCGCCGATGACGAGGACGGGTGCGATGCCGAGCGCCGACGCGCGCAGAAGCTTGGCCCTGAATCCGCGCGGGGTGGGAGGGCCCGCGATGTACCGCCTCCTGCGGGTCCAGGCAGGTCTACCTGCACGAACCCCGAATTCGGTCTTCGCCATCACTGCACTCCTCATCGCTGAACAACGAGCGCTGAAACGGGGCGTGCACCTCGTCTCAGCGGGTCGGAGAAATTCGGGATAAAGTCTCAATGTAAGGTTGAGCGTTATGGACCTGTGTGACTAGTGTGGCAAGAGTGGTTGGAGTTAGCAACAACAGTCTCTTCAGTCACACGAGCATCACGAGTTGCAGACACGCGAGGTCGCTCGCAGGAAACTACAACTGAGGAGAGTCCCCCTTGCCGCACCGTCGACCGAAGCCCTCGATTGTCCTCGGGGCTGTCGCCGCTCTGGCTGTCGCAAGTCCCGTTGCGGTCTACGGCATCAGTAGCGCACCCTCCGACGTCAAATCCACGAACGAAACCTCCAACTCCGCAGTGTCCACCGAGATCGCGCAGGTCGTGCTGTCGCAGATCCCGGACATCGTGATTCCGCTGAAGGAACTGACCGGGCTGAACCTGCCCGACGTCAACATCGGCGACCTGCGGAACCTGAAGATCCCGCCGTACCTCCACATCCCCAGCAATGTGCAGCTCCCCGGCGGAATCCAGATCCCGAACCTGCAGATCCCGCTGAAACTCCCCACCCCGGGCGACGTCTCCGACCCCGCGATCCTGCCCCCGGCCGATCAGCAGCCCGGCGCGATCGTCAAGGAACTGTCCCGCGACACCCCGTTCAGCATGGTGGCTCTCACCTCCGAGACCCTCGCGTCCGCGGAGTCGAAGGTCCGCGCGCTGCAGGCCGACGGAACGTGGGGACAGTGGGTGTCCCCCGACATGATCGACACGCGGCGGACGGACAAGACGGCGTCGGACGGCAAGGTCGCCACCGAACCCGTCTACGTCGGGCTGACGAAGGCGATCCAGATCCTGACGCCCACCTCGACGCCCGCTGCGGCCGGTGCACCCGCTGCAGTTCCCGCTCCCGCACCGGCACCCGAAGCCCCCGCTCCCGCACCGGCACCCGCCGCCGGAGGTGCCGCACCGCTCGGTTACACCCCCGCCGCCGTCAACACGCCGTTGCGGCAGCAGCCGGCACGCGCCGGCGCCGACGACGTGACGGCCGTCCTCATCGAACCGGGCAGCGGCCCCGGCGACGCGACGCTCGGCGACATCGCGAGCCCGCTCGACAGCGGCGGCCCCAAGGTCATCAGCCGCCAGCAGTGGGGTGCCGACGAGTCCATCCGGTGCCAGGACCCCGACTACGACGACTTCATCGGCGGTGCCACCGTGCACCACACCGCGGGAGCCAACGACTACTCGAAGGCCGAATCGGCGGAGATCGTCCGCGCGATCTACGCCTACCACGCGCAGACGCTGGGCTGGTGCGACATCGGATACAACGCACTGGTCGACAAGTACGGCCAGATCTTCGAGGGTCGCGCAGGCGGTCTCGACCGTCCGGTCCAGGGCGCGCACGCCGGCGGGTTCAACGAGAACACCACCGGAGTCGCGATGATGGGCGACTTCTCGTCCGAGGATCCGCCGCAGGCCGCCCTCGACGCCGTCGGCAAGTTCCTGGGCTGGAAGCTCGGCAAGGCCGGACTCGACCCACTCGGTGAGACGACGATGTACTCCGAGGGCACCGAATTCACTCCCTACGCGGAGGGTGAGGCCGTCGATCTTCCGGTGATCTTCGCGCACCGCGACGTCGGCAACACGTCCTGCCCGGGAGACGCGGCGTACTCACACATGGACGAGATCCGGCAGATCGCGGCGGCCAGCCTCGGCGGCGGCAACGCCTCGTTGGCCTCGGACGCACCCGCGGGTGAGGCTCCGGCGCCGTCCGGCGGACCCGGCACGGACGCCAGCGCCAGTCTCGGCGCCGGAATCCCCGCCCTGGTCAACGAGCTGCTGCGGCTCACCGACCCGTCGCCGGTCGCCCAGAAGTGGGTGGCGGAAGGCGGCGACACCGGCCGGCTCGGCCAGGCCCTCACCGGACTGCTGCAGGCCAAGGCCGGTAACTCGGGCGCACAGTTCGCCAACGGCGCCATCTTCACCTCACCCAACGGCGGTGTGTGGGCGGTCCTCGGCCAGATCTTCAAGACGTGGCAGAACCTCGGAGCCGACAACGGCGAACTGGGCCTGCCGACCAGTGACGAGTACCCGATCCCGGGCGGTCTGCGCACCGACTTCGAGAACGGTTCGCTGATCTTCAACGAGATCACCGGCATCGTCACCAAGGTGTTGAAGACCTACAACGACACATACGCGGAGGCCTACAAGAACGGTGCCCGGGTCGATGCCGCGGCCCCCGTCGCACCGCCCGCGGACCCGGCGCAGGTTCCGCCGGCCCCGGTAGAGCCGGCTCCGGCACCCGACCCGGCTCCCGCACCCGTCGAGCCGGCACCGGTTCCGGCCGGCTGATCGGGTTTCACCCTCTCGGGCGCTGGTGGTCTCAGGACCACCAGCGCTCGAGCACTTTCGCGACGCCGTCGTCCCAGTTGGTGGCCGTCACCTCGTCGGCGGCGGCCTTGGCGTCGGGGTGCGCGTTCTCGACGGCGACACCCCGGCCCGCGAGGTTCAGCATCGGAATGTCGTTGGGCATGTCACCGAAGGCCACGATCCGCGACGCCGTCACGCCGAGCCGTTCCGCCACCAGCGCGAGACCCGACGCCTTCGTGATTCCCGACGCCGACAGTTCGATCAGCCCGTTGTCGGTGGAGAACGTGACATCCGCCCGGCGACCGATGTGCGGAGCCAGCGCGTCGACCATTGCCTGACTGGACATTTCCGGCACCCGGATCAGCAGCTTCACCGCGGGAGCCGCGACGACCTCGTTCTCGGACATCTCGGTGTTGTCGGGGTTGAGCCAGGCGTGCTGGTAACCGGGGGAGCTCACGAACTGCGGTGTCGCGGCGTCGTGGGCGCTGACCCCGACACGCTCGGCCGCGAGCCCGGCGCCGGGCAGCACGCGGAGCGCGATCTCCGACAGCCAGGTGAGGGTGTCGACGTCGAGGGTCGCGGCGCTGAGCACGCGGTCACTGTCGCTGTCGTAGATGACGGCGCCGTTCGCGCAGACGGCGAGCGGCGCGTAGCCGAGGCCGTCGACGACGGGATGGATCCAGCGCGGGGGCCGGCCGGTGGCCAGCACGAAGGGGGTTCCCGACGCGACCACCGACGCGACGGCGTCGCGGGTGCGGGCACTGATGCGCTCGTCTTCCCCGATCAGGGTGCCGTCGACATCGGACGCTACAAGGCTCGGTCGGTCTGGGCTCACCCAGCCATTCTGCCTGCCGAGTCTGCGGCGCCACCGGGCGGCCGTTACCGGGCCCGCCGTTCCTCGGCTTCGCGGCGGTCCATCTCGGTGGCCTCCTCGATGGTCGGCGCGCTGCCGCCGAGTCGCCGGGGCACCCAGTACGCGCCCGCCGGATGGTCGAAGCCGTCCTGCACCCGGCGCAGGATCGCGTCCATCTCCGTGTGCAGGGTCGCGGTGAGGGCCTCCGCCGGTTCCCGCGGCTCGATCGGCCTGCCGACCTCGACGGTGACCGGGAACCGATGCCGCCCAAGGTTTCTCGGTCTGCCCTTCGTCGCTATCCGCTGGGCTCCCCACACGATGACGGGCACGAGCGGCACCCGGGCGTCGATCGCCATGCGCGCCGCACCGGACTTCAGTTCCTTGATCTCGAAGCTCCGGCTGATGGTCGCCTCCGGGTATACACCCACCAGTTCGCCCTCGCGCAGCCGCTCCACCGCAGCGAGGTACGCGCCCGCGCCTGCGGTCCGGTCGACCGGGATGACCCCGCACCCACGCATCAGGAACGCCATCACCCTGTTGTTCGCGAGTTCGGCCTTGGCCATGAGCCGCAGTTTGCGGTCCACCGCACCGACCGCCAGTGCCAGTTGGACGAAATCCAGGTAGCCGGTGTGATTGACCGCGAGTACCGCACCACCCTCGGTGGGGATGTTGTCCAGGCCGACTCGCGTCATCCTCAACCCCTGGAACAGGGACAACGCCTTGGCCGTCGCCTCGACAGCCGCGTAGACAGGCTCCACCGCCACCTTCTCTAGCTGCCGGTCTCCCGGGCCCGACGGGACTGCGCCTTCGCCTCGGCGTCGGCGGCGTCCATCTTGTTCGCTTCGTCGAGCGTCGGCGCACTGCCCCCGAGGCGCGCGGGCACCCAGTACTCGCCCGCCGGGTGGTCGTAGCCCTGCTGGAGGTCGGCGAGCATCGTCGTCATCGTGGCGTGCAGCTTCGCGGTCAGCTCGGATGCGGGTTCGAACGGCTGGATCGGCTCGCCGACGGCGATCGAGATGGGAGTGTTCGTGCGGCCCAGCCGCTTCGGGAACCCCTTGGTCCACACCCGCTGCGCACCCCAGATGACCACCGGGATGATCGGCACATTCGCCTCGATCGCCATGCGCGCGGCACCCGATTTGAATTCCTTGATCTCGAAGCTCCGGCTGATGGTGGCCTCCGGGTAGACGCCCACCAGTTCGCCGCGGCGCAGGAAGTCGACGGCCGCCTTGTACGAATCCGCGCCGGCGGCCCGGTCGACCGGAATGTGCTTGAGCGCGCGCATGATCGGGCCCGAGATCTTGTTGTCGAACACTTCCTTCTTCGCCATGAAGCGGACGTACCGCTTCACCCTGCGGGCCGGAAGTCCGGCGTAGGTGAAGTCCATGTAGCCGGTGTGATTGATCGCGATCACCGCCCCACCCGTCGACGGAATGTGCTGATCGCCCTCGACCGTGAACTTCAGCCCCTCGAGGGCGAATACGGTGCGGGCGATGCCGATGACGGTTCGGTAGACGGGTTCCACAATCGGCTAGCGTAGCCGGGTATCCGCGATCTGGCCCGCCGTCGGGGACGGACATTCGGTGGGGAGTCGAGAGAAAGGGCGCGCTGGAGATGGCTGGCAGGGGCAGGAGGGCGCTCATCGCGCCGGTCGTCGCGGTGATCCTCGGCGCGGGGGTGGCGTGCGATTCGCAGTCCGGCATCCCGACGGAGGAGCCTCCGGCCGACACCGTTTCCGCGCCGACGTCCGCGGCCGAGCCCACGACCACCGTGCCGCCCACCCCGGTGCCTCAGGTGATCGTCGGCGAGGTGCCCGGCAACCCCGCAGCGGTCGACGCCGTCCGCGCCTGGGCCACCGACCTTGTCACCCGGCCCGGCACCGTCCCCGCGAAGTGCTGGACGCTGCCGCCCGCCCAGGCCGCCGGCCAGTATGCCGACACGTCCGCGATCCTCGGGGCGCTCGCGGGGCCCGGCGTCGACGGACAGTTCACGGTCTCGTGGACCGGCGGCGGCACCACGGTGTCCGTCAAACGCAGCGAGATCGCCTCCGGCTACGCCTGCCCGCACGTCCACCCCGCCGGGACCGTCGACTTCTACTCCCCCGCCGACGCCGAGTACGCCGTCACCCGTTTCCTGTCGCGGGAGTCGGGCGCGCCGGTGAACAGGGCGGACACCGAAGCCGCCTACCCGCTGATCTGCCCCGGATTCAGCCCCTGGGACCCGTCCGGCACCGGCAACGGGGGCCGGCCGCCACTCCAGCTCGACCCCGACGTCCTGGCCGGGACCACGGCGTTCGCCGCCGACGCGATGACCGCCACCCCGGTCCGCGGCGACTACCTGGAAGTGTCCGTTCCGGTCACCGACGTGTCCGGTGTGACGAACACCAGGCAGGTCACGCTGTCCATCGGCCCCGACGGCTACTGCCTGGGCGAAGTGACCTGACCGCACGTGAGTGGCAGGGTGTGCTGGAGCGCGCATTGCCACTCACCTGGGGGGAACGCCTACTCTGGAACAGTCGCTCAGCTCCCAGGAGGCATACCAGTGCAGGTCACCAGCGTCGGACACGCCGGATTCCATATCCAGACCGAGGCAGGCTCGATCCTGTGCGACCCCTGGGTGAACCCTGCGTACTTCGGGTCCTGGTTCCCGTTCCCGGACAACACCCAGCTCGACTGGGACGCCCTGGGCAACTGCGACTACCTGTACGTGTCGCACCTGCACAAGGACCACTTCGATCCGGAGAACCTGAGCAAGCACGTCAACAAGGACGCGACGGTGCTGCTCCCCGACTACCCGGTGCCGGACCTCAGGCGTGAACTCGAGGCGCTGGGCTTCCACAAGTTCTTCGAGACCGAGGATTCGGTCAAACACAAGGTCACCGGCCCCAAGGGTGACCTCGACATCATGATCATCGCGCTGCGCGCCCCCGCGGACGGTCCGATCGGCGACTCGGGTCTCGTGGTGTCCGACGGCGAGACCACGTGTTTCAACATGAACGACGCACGCCCCGTCGACATGGACGTCCTGCACGACGAATTCGGCAAGATCGACATCCACCTGCTGCAGTACTCGGGCGCCATCTGGTACCCGATGGTGTACGACATCCCCACCAAGACGAAGGCCAACTTCGGCAAGCAGAAGCGTCAGCGCGGCATGGACCGCTGCCGCAGCTACATCGAGCAGGTCGCGGCTACGTGGGTGGTGCCGTCCGCCGGACCGCCGGTGTTCCTCGACGACGCACTGCGCTACCTGAACGACGACCGGGGTGACGAGGGCAACATCTTCCCCGACCAGATCACGTTCCTCGAGCAGATGCGGATCCACGGCAACGACGGCGGCGTCCTGATGATCCCGGGGTCGACCGCGGACCTGAAGGGCGGCGAGCTGACGCTCACGCACCCGATCCCGGACGCCGAGGTCGACAAGATCTTCTCCGACAAGGCCGCGTACATCGAGGACATGGCGAAGCGCATGGCGCCGGTCCTCGCTGCCGAGAAGGCCACGTGGGCCCCCGCCGAGGGTGAGCCGCTCCTCGAGGCGCTCAAGGCGAAGTTCGAGCCGATCATGAAGCAGTCCGACCTGATCTGCGACGGCATCGGCTACCCCGTCGGCCTGGTGATGGGCGACGAGACCGTCGTCCTCGACTTCCCGCAGCGCACCGTCCGCCCGCGCGGCGAGAAGGACGGCAAGTACCGGTACGGCTTCCGCATCGCCCCCGAACTGGTGCGCACGGTGCTGCGCGACGACGAGCCCGACTGGGTGAACACCATCTTCCTGTCCACCCGCTTCGAGGCGTGGCGCGTCGGCGGATACAACGAATTCCTCTACACGTTCTTCAAGTGCCTCACCGACGAGCGCATCGCCTACGCCGACGGCTGGTTCGCCGAAGCCCACGACGACTCCGCGTCGATCGAACTCGGCGGGTACGAGATCCAGCGCCGCTGCCCGCACCTGAAGGCCGACCTGTCGAAGTTCGGCGTCGTCGACGGCACCAACCTCACCTGCAACCTGCACGGCTGGCAGTGGGACCTCGAATCGGGGCGCTGCAAGACGTCCAAGGGCCACGAACTGCGGTCCACGAAGCTCTGACCCCGGCGGGCGAACGTACCCTTCGGCGCACCTGAGGCGGCGAACGTTACGTTCACCCGGCAGAGGGGGCGTCGGCTCGGACGGGCGGCAGCCACCGACGCACCAGGACCGCCGACAGCAGCACCGGAACGGCGAGTGCCGCGACGAGCGTCGTGACCGACAGCCACAGTGATCCGACGGCGATGCCCGCGTAGATCAGCACCGCGGCCACCTCACCGAGCAATCCGGCCACCGATGTGACGGTGGCGCGTGCGGGACCGGTGATCGCATCCTGCACGCGCGCTTCCGACACGATCATCGCGTTGCCGAGGATGCCGTAGCCGACGCCGAGTGCGAGGAATCCGGGGACACCGCCGAGCAGCGCTCCCCCGCCGAGCAGGATCGCGGCGAGGGCGACGGCCCGCCCCATCGCGAGGGCACGCATCGTCGCCGTGCGTCCGGCGAGGGCTGTGCCGACGACCTGACCGCTCACCGTGATCGCGACGAGCAGCGGAACGGACGCCGTCGATGTTCCGCCGTCGCGCGCGAGCAGCCCGAAGTATTCGTCGAACGCCAGGAACGCGATCAGCACCGCCGACAGCAGCACTCCGCGCCGGACCACCGCCTCGCGGGTCACCTCGCCGAGGCCGGCCCGAAGCATCGTGGCGTACCGGGCCGCGAGTCCCCGTCGTTCGTCCGCGGCTTCGAGAGTCTCGTCCGCCTCCTCGACCCTGGGTGCCGCGGGCAGCAGCAGGGCGAAGCTTCCGTGGACCACGGTCGCGCCGACGCTGACCCACCCGACCAGCGGATATCCGCCGATGATGTAGAGCGGCGCCGCCGTCAGCGTCGCGAGAAGGTTGCACACCATGGCGCCGGAGTTGGCGTAGCCGAGCAACTTCGCGAAGTCACCGGCAGCGCCGCGCGCCACGAGTTCGTCGTACAGCAGCGCCTCGAACGTGCCCGACTGGATGGCGCCGCTGATGCCCCACAACATGAATCCGGCGGCGAATCCCGCGTACGACGGCTCGAGGATCCACACGGTGAATCCGGCCGTGCACAGCACGGACGCGAACACGAGGAGGCCACGTCGAGACACGGTGTCGGCCCACGCGCCGGACGGCACCTCCGCGACGAAGGACACAACCGACCAGATGACGAACAGGGACGAGATCTGACCGACACTCAGTCCGTGGTCGGCGAAGAATAGGTCGTACAGACCGTAGAGCGGGATGAGGTCGCGCGTGGACACGTAGCCGACCACGCGGACGGCGAGAGAACGCTGCGAACTGGGTCAAGGCTGGGCGGCGGGATATCTCACGCGCCCAGTTTCGCACTCCGCGCCGGGGGTGTCACCCCGTTTTCGACCTATCCGACGGTCGGCGGCTGATCGACGAGCTGGGCCATGTAGAGCTGGTCGCCCATCTTGTCCATCAATTCGATCTGAGTCTCCAGGTAGTCGATGTGATCCTCTTCTTCCTTGAGGATCGTCTCGAGCAGTTTCGCCGACGTGGCATCGCCCTTGTCGCGGCACATCTGGATTCCCGGACGCAGTCGCTCGACGACCTCGACTTCGATGGCGAGGTCGGAATGGAACTGCTCGCGCAGGTCCTGCCCGATGCGCAGCGGCAGCAGCTTCTGATAATTCGGAAGCGCCTCGAGGAAAAGGATCCGGTCGGTGAGGATCTCGGCGTGGTTCATTTCCTCGATGGACTCGGCCCGAGTCTTGTCGGCCAGTTTGGTGAAGCCCCAGTTGGCTTGCATCTTGGAGTGCAGGAAGTACTGGTTGATCGCAGTCAGCTCACTGGTCAACTGCTCGTTGAGAAGAGCAATTACTTCGTCGTCGCCGCGCATGACTTCTCCGTTCGCCCTGGTTGAGGCGAACGTACCACCGGCAGTAACCGCGATGTCGAAGATCGCGGGATTCAGTTGTGCTGCGGTAGCGTCACGCGGCCACGCTGTTCGCGGCCGACCGCTCCAGAATCTCCTTCAACCGATCGACGCACGTCCCACATCCCCATCCGGCGCCGCAACGCTCACCGATGGCATCGGCACTGTCAGCTCCGGCGGCGCAGTGCTCGTGCACTTCGTCTTCCGTCACTGCCTTGCAGATGCACACGAACATGTGGAGCTCCTTACCGACTCGATTAGGTAAGGGTTACATCATTTCGGAATTCGCGCAAGGGTAGCCTTCCCAAAACCCTGGGC
Organism: Rhodococcus sp. JVH1; assembly: GCF_000280725.2. Lineage (NCBI taxonomy): Bacteria > Bacillati > Actinomycetota > Actinomycetes > Mycobacteriales > Nocardiaceae > Rhodococcus > Rhodococcus sp. JVH1. The sequence goes on from NZ_CP166289.1 coordinate 3,561,805, forward strand.
CTGCTTTTATGGCTTCAGGACATCCGTCCCCACGAACGGCACGAGCGCCTCGGGCACCCGGACGGTGCCGTCGGACTGCTGGTGGTTCTCCAGGATGGCGACGATCCACCGGGTGGTGGCGAGGGTGCCGTTGAGGGTCGCGGCCGTCTGCGGCTTCCCGTTCTCGTCGCGGTACCGGACACCGAGACGACGCGCCTGGAACGTCGTGCAGTTGGACGTCGAGGTGAGCTCGCGGTACGCCTGCTGCGTGGGCACCCAGGCCTCGCAGTCGAATTTGCGGGCCGCCGACGACCCCAGGTCGCCGCCGGCCACGTCGATCACCCGGTAGGGCACGTCGATGGCGGCGAGCATCTCGCGCTCCCACGCGAGCAGTCGCTGGTGCTCGGCGTCGGCGTCCTCGGGCTTGCAGTACGTGAACATCTCCACCTTGTCGAACTGGTGGACCCGGATGATGCCGCGGGTGTCCTTGCCGTAGCTGCCGGCCTCGCGGCGGAAGCACGTCGACCAGCCTGCGTACCGCTTGGGGCCGTCGGCGAGGTCGAGGATCTCGCCCGAGTGGTACCCGGCGAGCGGGACCTCGGACGTGCCGACGAGGTACAGGTCGTCGTCGGCGAGGTGGTAGACCTCGTCCGCGTGGGCGCCGAGGAACCCGGTCCCCGCCATGATCTCCGGCCGTACCAGCACCGGTGGGATCATCATCTGGAAGCCGTTGGCCATCGCCTTCTGCGCGGCCAGCTGCAGCATTCCCAGCTGCAACATCGCGCCGAAGCCGGTGAGGAAGTAGAAGCGGGCGCCGGAAACCTTCGCGCCGCGCTCCATGTCGATCAGCCCCAGCGACTCACCCAGCTCGAGGTGGTCCTTGGGTTCGAAGTCGAACGCGGGAATGTCGCCGACCGTCTCGAGGGTGACGAAGTCGTCCTCGCCGCCCGCGGGTGCGCCCTCCTGGACGACGTTGGAGATCGCCCGGTGCGCGGCGTCGAGCGCGGCCTGCGCCTCGTGCTGCTCGGCCTCGGCCTGCTTGACCTTGGCCGCGAGTTCCTTGGAGCCCTCGAGCAGCGCCGGACGCTCCTCCGGGGATGCCTGCCCGACCTTCTTGCCGAACGCCTTCTGCTCGGCACGCAGATTGTCGCCGGCGAGAACGGCGGCGCGCCGGGACGCGTCGGCCTCGAGCAAGGCGTCGACCAGGGCGGGATCTTCGCCACGGGTGCGCTGCGACTCGCGGACGGCGTCGGGGTTCTCGCGGAGGAACTTCAGGTCAATCACGGCTTCAAACCCTACCGGGCGCCGCTGAGCGGCTCACTCCGGTTTCGGTTCGAGCAGGCTCAGAAGGTCCTCGCGGCCGAACATGCGGGCGGCGTCGACGGCGGTCGGGTGGCCGGCCGTGGCGTCGGCGCCACCGGCGACGAGGGTCCGCACAACGGCGTCCTCACCCTTGAACAGCGCCCCCGCCAGCGGAGATTGCCCCTTGTCGTTGAGGCGGTCGACGTCGGCGCCGCGGTCGATCAGGACCTGAACGGTCTCGGCATGACCGTGGTAGGCGGCCAGCATCACCAGGGTGTCGCCGTTCTGATTGGCCAGGTTCACCGGGACGCCCGCGTCGAGATACGTGGCCAAGGACACGGCGTCACCGGATCGTGCCGTGTCGAACACGCGCCCGGCGAGCTCTTGCAGTTCAGGATCCACCGGCTCGGCGGACTGCTGAGGATCGTCACTCATGGTCGTCGAAGTTACGCCAGGTTCGAGCCGATTGCGGGAGTTGTTCTGCTTCCACGATCGGAACAGGCATTATGGAAATCGATGTCCTCAGATCAGTCGAACGGCGCCGAACCCCAGCCGAAGAATGCCGGGCAACCGGAGAAGGCGCCCCGCAGCATGTCCGCGACCACGACGCGTCGCGCGCTCGCGGCCGTCGCGGCAGGTGCCGTGGTGGCGGCGATCGCGACGTTCGCGATCGCCGGCGGTTTCAACCGCAGCGAGAACCTCCCCGCGCACTCGACCGGTGCCGGACCGCAGGCGACGGGTTCGGTGGAGGGCGACGCGTTCGCTTCGGCGGCGGCAGGCGACTGCCTCGACTGGACGCCGTCGAACGATCCGCAGGAAGACCGGAAGGACGTCGCGAAGGTCGACTGCTCGGAGGAACACCGGTTCGAGGTGGCGGCTCCGCTGGATCTCAGCGTGTATCCGGGTGCCGAGTTCGGTCCGGGTTCGCGTTACCCGGGTGCGCTGCGGTTCGCCGCGCTGCGCGACGAACACTGTGTGCCCGCCGTCGATACCTACCTCGGCGCGAAGTTCGATCCGTACGGCAAGTTCAGCGTGGGTCTCATGTTCCCCAGCGAGTCCGGTTGGGCGGCGGGCGAGCGCACACTGCGGTGCGGCCTCCAATTCTCCAGCACCGCAGGGACGTTGCTGCCGTTCGCCGGCAAGGTGGCCGAGCAGGACCAATCCAACATCTGGGATCCGGGCACCTGCATCGGCATCAACCAGAACGTGCCCACCGATCCCGTCGACTGCGCGCAACCGCACGCCTTCGAGGTGATCTCCGTCGTCGACCTGGCCACCCAGTTCCCCTCGTCGATGCCGACCGTCGAAGACCAGGACAAGTACCTCGAGGGTGTGTGCACGCAGGCCGCCAACGAGTACCTCGGTTCCGCCGACGCGTTGCGGAACAAGACGCTCACGCTGTTCTGGGACAACCTGGAACTCGACAGCTGGCTCGCGGGCAGCAGGCGGGTGAACTGCTCGGTGGGCAAGGAGACCGACGCCGGCGGTTTCTCGACCATCACCGGTTCGGCGAAGGGCGAGATCCTCATCAACGGCGCGGCGCCCGTGCCGCCGCCGCCGGTTCCCGAGGGCAGGTCGATGCCGACGCCGCTTCCCGGCGCAGCTCCGGTCCCCGGGAACTGATGTGGCGGTGAGCATGACGCCCGACCGATTCGAGGAATTGGTGGGCGACGCACTCGATCTGATCCCACCCCAACTCGCGGCCGCGATCGACAATGTCGTCGTCCTCGTCGACGACCGCAACGACGAGGACCCCTATCTTCTGGGCCTCTACCACGGGATCGCGCTGACGGAACGGGACAGCCATTACGGCGGATCGCTGCCCGATACGATTACCGTCTATCGCGACGCCCTCCTCGAAATCTGCAGTTCGGAGGAGGAAGTCGTCCACGAGGTGGCCGTCACCGTGATACACGAGGTTGCGCACTACTTCGGGATAGAAGAAGATCGCTTGCACGAGCTCGGCTGGGGATGAACGGTTTTCCCGAGAAGAAATTCTCGGGATCGGGGGGAACCGAAGAGCGCGTTGCAGCGTCCAAGTGTGTAGGGACAGCTGCACATGCAGTTCGTTTGCCGGGGGGCAACTGCCTTCCGCCTGCCTAGGTCAAGAAGGAGTTCGACGCCATGCCAGCTCTGCACGTCGCACCTGAAGCTCTTGTCGCCGCCGCCGTGGAACTCGACGCTCTCGCCGCGCGTCTCGAGACCGCGGTCGCTCTCAACTCCGCGGCCATCCGCGTGCTCCCCTCCGGGAGCGAAGAGGTGTCTCTGCACGCGGCCGGTTACTTCGACACCGTGGCCAACACGTTCACTCCCGCTGTCGCCCAGGGCATTCTCGAGATGCGCGAGACCGCGAACACGCTCCGCACCCAGGCCGCGCTGTATGTCGCCGAGGACTTCGCGCTCGGCGCGTCCCTCGCTGCGGGCATGTGACGGCCGGCGGCTCGAGACCACTAGGAGATCAAGCATGACCATGGGACTGACAGGTGTCATCTGGTTGCCCCGAGGGGCGACCGTCAACTCGACCACCCTCGCCGCAGGCGCGGGCCCGGTGCCGCTGAGCGTGGCGAGCGCGGCGTGGACTGCGCTGTCCACGAGCTTCGTCGACGCCAACCTCACACTGGTCCGCGTGATGGCCGAACTCGCGGCCGGCTGGCAAGGTGTCTCGGCGGCCGCGGCGCTCGCGAAGATCACGCCGTTCACGGTGTGGACCGCCGAATGCGCCGAGCTCGCCGCGGACACCGCAGCGAAGGCGGGGCTCGAAGCGGGCGCCTACACCACTGCCGCGCTCATCATGCCCAGCATCCCCGAGATCGTCGCCGTGAAGACCGCGAAGGCCACCGCGTATTCGACGGGTGGGGCGCTCAACGGCACCGCCGCGGCCGCGGAAGCCGCGGACCGCGCGATGGACATTCGCGCCGGTCTCGTGATGGAGGGTTACGAGGCCGCGTCGAACATCCTGGCGCTCGAGCGCACGTACAGGCAGCCCCCTCGGATCGTCACGAAGGCCGATTCGAAGGAGGTCGGGACGTTCGACGAAATCCCGTCCGACGGTGAATTCGATCCGACCCGTGCCGCGGCTGCCGCCCTGATGGCCGCCGGCCAGAACCCGGCCGTTACCACGGCCGCGTCGCAGGTCGGCAGCATCGCGGGCACCACGGTCTCCACCGCCACGTCGGCGGCGAGCAACATCGGTGGCGCGGCGCTGTCCGCGGTCACCGGTGGCGGCGTCACGCCGATGGTGGGCGGCGCGCCGATGGTGTCCGGTGGCGCGTACGGTGGCGGCTCCGCCTCGACCAGCGCTGCGGCAGCCCGCACCTCGGTCGGTGCGATCGGCGCCGGCGCCGCAGGCGGGGCGACCCTGCCCGAAGGCTGGGGCAAGACGGACGGCGGCCAGGGCGCGCGGCCCGGCGCACCGGCAACGGCACCCGGCGGGGTGATCGGAGACGTTCGCGCCGAAGTGAACCCGGCTGCGGCGGCGCGCGGCACCACCGGTAGCGGACCGATGACGGTCGGGCGCGGCGCGGCCGGGGCGGGTTCACAGGACGAGGACGAGCGGGAGACCCCCGACTACCTGAAGAACTTCGAGCACTTCTCCGACGGGCGCACCGTCATTCCGTCGGTCATCGGCGCGAACCCCGACCACCGGGAGTCCGGACGGTGATCGATCTGGGCACCCAGCCGGGCGTACCGACCCTCCCGGCGGTGACCCTGAGCCTCGACGAAATGGATTATCTCGTCGACACGCTCGCACTCGACGTGCTGCCGGTGGTGCTCGACGCCATCCCGCGGTACGACACGTACGACGCGAGGGACGCAGCGTTTCGCGGCGCCGTCGACACCCTCGCCGCCCGGGATCTGCTCCCGGGCGGTGGGGTTCACCCCGAACTCGCCGACCGCCTCCGGGTTCTCGCCCGACCGCTGTGGGAGATCGCCCTGCGCTGGTACGTCGACGGCAGCATCTCGAGGTTGTGCATCTCCTGGGGCGATACCCTCTCGGTGCTGGCCCTGCGCGCCGGCGACACGTACGTCGTCCAGGATGCGGGCGCCGACATCTTCGCCCCCGTCATCGGAGCGCTGGGGGCCGCGGACCCGATGAACGTCGGCGTCGTCAACGCACCCACGGTCCAGCTCGGCGAAGTCTTCGATCAGGGTGGGGACGGCAAGTCGCTCGCCGCCGCCCTCACCGCACTCGGGGTGACGGCGGCCGACGCGACCGTCCTCGGCAACGGGATGGCAGCCTGCACCACCTACGCCGAGATCGTCGGGATCGTCTACGGCGACGGACGATACGATCCCGTGGGTGGGCCCGTCACGGTCTTCGACACGTCGGCGCACGTCCAGTGTTTCCGCGCACGGGGTGGCGTGGTCGTCGCTCAGCCCCGGCACCCCGCAGCGCCTGCGGCAGGCGCTGGAGTCGCTGGCCGACCGGCTCCGCTGACCTACACCGGTTGCCGCTTCCACCATGCGCCGGTCTCGCGGCGCTCCTTCCAGGTGGTGAACTCGTACCGGTACATGCGCGCACGCACGTGTTTCGGCGGCTCCTCCGGGAACGGGTTGTACTGCAACAGCTTCAGAGTGTCGCGATCGTTCCGCAGCAGCCTCTCGACGAAACCCCGGAACCACGGTTCGGCGTAGCCGGGCGAGATCGCCGTGAACCAGAACAACCAGTCGAGCCGAAGGTGATACGGCGCGAACTGGCGCGGCCGCCGGCGAACGTCTCCCGGTTTCCCCTTGAACTCGTACTCCTTCCACTCGGAACTCACACTCGCATGTGCGTCCGACGTGCCCTCCACGATCACCTCGTAACGCACCCGGGTGATGCTGCCGAACGCGCCGTACGTGTTGACGAAATGCCACTTGTTGAACGACGCATTCATGCGCTGCCCGTGGGAGATCAAGTTGCGAATCGGCCAGTAGCTCAACACGACGACGAGCGCCGTCACCGCGATCACCGCCGCGACGAAGGGCATCGGCGCCGAGTCGCCGGCGGCCGGGACGTCGACGGGCAGCACCTTCTCGTACACGCTGTCCGGGATGACGGACAGTCCCAGCACGATGGTCGTCCAGTTCAGCCACGAGAAGTTACCGCTCGCCACCAGCCACAGCTGGGTGACGATCATGATCGTCGCGGCCACGGCAGCGACCGGTTGCGGTGCGAACAGCCCGAACGGCACCACCAACTGGGCGAAGTGGTTGCCGAGCACCTCCACCTTGTGCAGCGGTGTCGGCAGCCGGTGGAAGTACCAGCTGAACGGCCCGGGCATCGGCTGGGTTTCGTGGTGGTAGTACAGGCAAGTGAGGTCCTTCCAGCATCGGTCGCCGCGCATCTTGATCAGCCCGGCGCCGAATTCGAGGCGGAACAGCAACCACCTCAGCACGAGCAGCACGAGAATCGGCGGACCGACCGAGGCATTGCCCAGGAAGATCGCGAGGAAACCCGCCTCGAGCAGCAACGACTCCCAGCCGAAGCTGTACCAGATCTGGGAGACGTTGACGATCGAGAGGTACAGCACCCACAGGGCGAACCACACGAACATGCACGCCGCGAGCGGAATGACCTGTGTCAGACCGAGCAGCGCGGCGAGGGACAGTCCGGCGCCGGTCCAGCAGACCGCCTCGAAGAATCGGTCCGAGTAGTGGAAATGGAAGATGCTCGGTGAACGTCCGAACGTGACGGCGCGGAGAAAGTTCGGGATCGGCAGCATCCCGTTGCTGCCGACGAGCGGCCTGAACTGGTTTCTCGCAGCCACGAACGCGACGAGATAGATCGCGGCGAGCCCCTCGGTGACGAGCAGCCGACCGAGCGAATAGTCATCGCCAACGAACCAATCCACCGCCGTCACTCCTCGAGGACGGTTTCCTCCATCGTCGCGCAACCCCAGGGTGCACGCAACGACGTCACCCCATCGGGTCGTCGGCGCCGGGGATCACCCGGTGCTCGAACGGTGGCTCGACGGTTCCCCAGCGCACGCACTCCCAGCCGCCACCCGCGAGTGGTGTCAGCTCGACCGACTGTGTGTTGGCCAGATGATTGTTGGCGGCGAACAGCCCGGGCACCCCGGCGAGTTGCGCTGCCACGAGCCGGATGGCGGCGCCGTGGCTGACCAGCACGACGTCTCCCGATTCCGCCGGGTCGTCGAGGTATTGCTCACGCAGGGAGTCCACGACCGGGACATACCGTTCGAGGATGTCGTGGGCGGATTCCCCGCCGGGGACGCGGGCGTCCAGTTCGCCGGTGTGCCACAGGTGGAACGTCTTCATGAACAGCTTGTGCGACTCCTCGTCGCTGCGGTCCTCGAGTTCACCGGCCTGGGCCTCGTGCAGGCCCTCCCGTACCTGGACGGCGATGCCCGACGCGAGTTCGACGAAGCGCGCCGTCTGCCGGGCGCGCAGTGCCTGCGAGGACACGAGGGCGACCGTCGTCGCCTTCGCGGCGAGGTCGGTGCCCAGCCGTTCGGCCTGGGAGAGCCCTTCGGGTGTCAGCCGGGCACCGGGCAGCCGGGTGTCGAGCCTGCGCTCGACGTTGGCCTCGGTCTGCCCGTGCCGGACCAGGATCAGCTTGCCGCTCACGATTCCCTCTCTCCCTGACGGATTCGTTCGATCCAGTCCGCTGCGTCTCCGTCGGACGGCGGCGGCGGGCCGCTGGGGTTCGCCGCGGGCCAGGACCCGAGGAACCGCACGTGCGACTTGCGGTGCAGCGCACGGAACGCCTCGGCGACGAGCGGGTCGTCGATGTGCCCGATGCAGTCGACGAAGAAGCGGTACAAGCCGGGGGTGGTGCGCACCGGGCGCGATTCGATCCGGATGAGATCGATTCCGCGGGTAGCGAACTCGGAGAGCACACCGACGAGGGAGCCGGGGGTGTTGTGGGGTTCGAGCACGGCCGACGTGCGGTCGCCGCCGGTGCGTGCGGGCACCTGGGTCGGCGCGGTGACGAGAACGAATCGGGTGCGGGCGCTCTTCTCGTCCGCCACCCCGTCGGCGAGGCTGCGCAGCCCGAGCCTTTCGCCCGCGAGGGCGGTGGACACGGCGGCGTCGGCGAGGCCGTTCGCAACGTCCTCGGCGGCGCCCGCGTTGGAGGACGCCGTCTGCAGTTCGGCGCCGGGGCAGTTCTCCTCCAGCCAGATTCGCACCTGACCGGCCGCCACCGGGTACGCCCGCACGGTGCGCACCTGATCGAGCCGCTCGATGCCGGCCCTGCCGAGGATCGTGAACGCCACGTCGAGCTCGGTCTCGGCCACGATCTGCAGGCGGTCGCCCAGCGCGAGCGAGTCGAGGGTGGGCACCACGGCCCCCTCGACGGAGCTCTCGATGGGAACGACGGCACCGTCGACGACGCCGTCGCGCACCTTGGCCAGGCTGGCGGGCGGACTGGTCGCGGCGACCCGCTCGACCGGGCCGTCGAAGGCACCCGCGGCCTCGAGCTGGGCGAGCGCCATCTCCGTGAAGGTTCCCGAGGGTCCGAAATACGCGATCTTTGGCACGCCTACGAGATTACGCACCGAGCGTTGACGGACCGGCGCATTGTCGGTGAATGTTTACCGCAGACCCGCGTCCGCCAGCTCACGGGCGACGAGCGCCGGGTCGGGTACCTCGACCCCCAGCAGGACCTCGCGGACGGCCTCCGCGGCCTCGGGGATCAGCGAGGTGAGCCTCGTCGGATCCGGTGCCGCGAGCGCCGCCCGCACGTCGTCGCCGCGCAGGGACGCGACCGTCCCGGACAGAAGCGCGAGCACCTCGGCCGTGTCCCGGGCCCTGGCCACGTATCCGACGCCCGCGTGCGCGAGGACGGCCAGGAAGTCGGCGACGTCGCCGATGGCGTGCCCGCTCGCGAGGCCCGGGATGCGGCCTGCGTCCGCGAGTTGCTGCGCCGTCTCGGCGAGACCGGGGTCGTCGCTGCCGTCTGCGGTGACGAACACCGCGAGCGGAGACGGCAGCCGGAGCGCCACCGCGTCGCCGAGTTGGTCCGCGGGGCAGTCGAGGTGGAACCGGACCGCCTCGTAGGAGGCCTGCTCGCTGGTGCGGAGAGCGGCGGGGTCGACGTCGAGACCCACGATGATGCGGCCGGCGTCGGTCCCGGCGGCGTCGAGCAGCGCGGACGCCGGAACGACCCGCGGTCCGAGTGCGCCGCCTGCGGCCGGGCCGGTGTCCTGGGATCCGCTGAGAAGTTCGGTGAGCAACGACTGCGGTTCGCGGGAGCGCGGGACACCGAGGGAGAGGGGTATAGCCACCTCCCCACCGTAATGCCCACCTCGAGGACCGGATTCGTCTCGGGGTCTTGCCATCGCCGACTCGCCCACATTAGGTTAGGGTTACCTCAGTATCGCGGAACCCTGAAGGAGGCTCCATGCCCGTCACGACCACCGGTCCGTCCACCGCCGAGCGTGTGCGTAGCTCGTGCGCACGGACCCAGGACGCGGTACTCGCCGTCGAAGGCAGCGCACCGACCGTCACGTCGGTACACCACCTGCGGTCCAGCGGCGACGTCGTGGTCGCCGTGCCCACCGAATCGGCGGCCGCCACGCTGTCCTGGCTCGCCGGTGGCGGTGGGATCCCCGCCGTGCTCGAGCTGACCGACAACTCACCGCTCGCGCTGCGTGAGCCCGTGCGGTCGCTCGTCTGGCTGCGCGGCAACCTCCACGCGCTCTGCGAGGCACACACCCGGACGCTGGCCGACGAGGTGGCGTCCGAATACCCGCACCCCGGACTTCTCGACGTCGGGCACGATGCGACGCTGCTGCAACTCCGCCTCGAGTCGGCGGTGGTCGCCGATTCCAGTGGCGCCGAACCCGTCGCCCTCGACGACCTGCTCGCCGCCCGGCCCGACCCGTTCTGGGAAATGGAAACCGCCTGGCTCCAGCACCTCGACGAGGACCACCGTGACCTCATCGACATGCTGGCCCGTAAATTGCCGCCCCACATGCGACGCGGACGTGTCCGCCCGCTGGGCATCGACCGGTACGGACTGCGACTGCGCGTCGAGAACGATCACGGCGACCGCGACATCTGGATGCCGTTCTCCGCGCCGGTCGACGACGCCGTCGCGCTGAGCAGGGCGATCCGGCTGCTGGTGGGGTGCCCGTTCGTGAACGGACTCCGCGCGCGCGGCTGATCGGCATTCCGGTTCGGCGCGCGCTAGCGTGTGCCGCGTGATCTCGCGTGCAACGCTCGCCTCCTGGATACGGCCCGCATCACCCGAACCGGCCGCTCCGCCGGCCACCGGGAGTGAGCGGCGTGCCCTGTGGATCGAGATCACGATCGTGCTGCTCGTCACGTTCGGGACGAGCGGACTGTCGGGACTGCTGTCGCTGTCCGAATCGCTGCTGACCCCGGGCAACCTCGCCGATCAGGCCGTCGCCCTCAACGTCTCCCGCGCGGAGAACCAGATCATCGACGTCGCCCGGCAATTGCTCGGCGTGGTGAAACTTCTCGCCTGGGGCGCGCTGGGTCTGTATCTCCTGTGGCGCAGCGGCCTCGGGCCGCGCGCCGTCGGGCTCGGCCGACCCCGTTGGCGTCCCGACGCGACGCAGGGTGTCGGGCTCGCTGCCCTGATCGGTCTGCCCGGGCTCGGCTTCTACCTGCTGGCCCGCGCGATCGGCGCCAACCTCACCGTCGTGCCCAGCACGATCGGGGATCACTGGTGGCGGCTGCCGGCCCTGATCCTGTGGGCGATCGCGAACTCCGGCGCGGAGGAAGTGCTCGTCGTCGCATATCTGGTCACCCGGCTGCGGCAACTCGGGTGGAGCGAGAATTCGTCGCTGCTCGCGTCGGCGGTGCTCCGCGGGACGTACCACCTCTACCAGGGTTTCGGCGGCGGGCTGGGCAACGTGGCCATGGGTCTGGTGTTCGGCCGGTACTGGCAGAAGACTGGACGGTTGTGGCCTCTCGTGATCGCCCACGCCACCATCGATTCGGTCGCGTTCGTCGGCTACGCCGCCCTGCGCGGGCACGTCGGCTGGATTCCGTAATCCGGCGGGACCAGTAAAGTCGTGCGGGTGACCGGCGACGCCCCCTACCCTCCGCTGCCGCCCCGTCCGCCCCGGCGGACGCAGGGCGGGCAGCAGGTGCCGCCGCCCCCGAACCGCCGAATGCCGCCACCTGACCAGCGGGTTCCTCCGCAGACGCGGCGGGTGCCACCGCAGGGTCCCCCGCAACAGGGACCTCCTGCGCCCCGCCCGCGACACCCCGCTCCCCGGCAGGGTCCCCCGGCGCCGCCGCCGGAGGGCACCCAGGTGATCCGCCGCGACGGTCGGGGCGCCCCGCCGCCGCCCCAGCAGGCGTGGTCGCAGGCCCCCGAACCGCAGTTGTCCCGGTCGGCGCCGCCGCAGGGTCCGCGCGGCTACGCGCCCACCCAGACGCCGCAGCCGTACCGCGACGCGCCGCCACCGCCGCCTCGGGTGCCCGACCGGCGTCCCCCTCGCACGCCACCACCACCCCCTCCGCTCGCACCGCCGCGGACCCCGGAGCCCCCGGCGCAGCGACGTCCCAAGCGCAAGCGGAACTGGGGCCGGCGTATCGGCATCCTGTTCCTGGTGCTGGTCCTGGCTCTCGCGGGCATGACGTACTACCTCGACAGTTCACTGAACCGGATCGACGCGCTGGCCGACTACCCCGGCCGGATCGACGACACCCCCGGCACGAACTGGCTGCTCGTCGGTTCGGACAGCCGCACCGGGCTGACCCCCGAGCAGGAACAGGAGTTGTCGACCGGCGGCAACAGCGGCCCCGACCGCACCGACACCATCATCGTGGTGCACGTCCCCAGCGGCGGCGGACCGGCGACGATGGTGAGCATCCCGCGCGACTCGTACGTGTCGATCCCCGGCTACGGCGAGGACAAGATCAACGCGTCGTTCGCGTTCGGTGGTCCGCAACTGCTGACCCAGACGGTCGAGGAGGCGTCCGGTCTGCACATCGACCACTACGCCGAGATCGGGTTCGGTGGTTTCGCCGGCATCGTCGACGCGATCGGCGGCGTCGACATGTGCCTGGACACCGCCATCGACGATCCGCTCGCGGGGATCAACCTCGCGCCCGGCTGCCAGGAACTGTCGGGGGCGCAGGCCCTCGGCTTCGTCCGCAGCCGCGCGACGGCGCTCGCCGACATCGACCGGATGAACCATCAGCGGATGTTCATGGCGGCGTTGATGTCGAAGGCCACCAGTCCCGCGACGTGGCTCAACCCGTTCCGTGTCTGGCCGCTCGTCACCGACACCGCCGCATCGCTGCGTGTCGACGAGAGCGACCACATCTGGCACCTCGCCGCACTCGCCTGGGCGGTACGCGGCGACATGGTCACCACCACCGTCCCCGTGGGCGGTTTCGAGGACGTCGACGGTGCCGGGAACGTGCTGCTCTGGGATCACGAGCGGGCGTCCCAGTTCTTCGACGCGCTGGCGAACGATCGTCAGGTCCCGGCCGAACTGGTCACCACCGGACCGTGACCGACGCCCGTAAACTGACACCCATGTCTCAGTCGGCGCCGAAAGCACCCAGCGAGTTCCATGCCCTCCTGCAGCAGCAGATCCGCAACGAGTTCACCGCATCCCAGCAGTACATCGCGGTGGCCGTCTATTTCGACTCGCACGATCTCCCGCAACTGGCTCGCCGGTTCTATTCGCAGGCCGCCGAGGAGCGCGGCCACGCGCTGATGATGATCCAGTACCTGATCGACAACAATCTCCGCGTGACCGTCCCCGGCATCGACGACGTGGTCACCGATTTCGATTCGGTGCGCGCCCCCGTCGCTCTGGCGGTGGAACGGGAACGCGCCGTCACGGAACAGATCACCAAGCTCGCCCGCACGGCCCGCGACACGGGCGACTACCTCGGCGAGCGGTTCATCCAGTGGTTCCTCGAAGAACAGGTCGAGGAGGTCGCCAGCATGCACACGCTCCTCACCATCGTCGAGCGTGCCGGCGACAACCTGTTCGACATCGAGGATTTCATCGCCCGCGAGATGAGCGGGAACTCACCGATCCGTCCGGGCGCGCCGAAGAGGGCGGGCGGCGGCGTCTGACCCTTCCGGGTCAGCAGCGGGTGGGCGCCGGTTCGCCGCGGAACCGCGCGGCGACGTATTCGTACGCGTCCGGAAAGCCCACCACTGCCGTCGTCATGTGCTCGGAGATCTCGTACGGGACGAACGTCAGTCTGGCGCCTGCAGCGCAATAGCGGTGCGCGGTCTCGGCAACCGAATCGAACGGTGTCAGCCCGTCGAGCGTGCCGTGCCACAGGTAGAGAGGCGCGGTCGGGACACCCTCGAAATACCGCAGACTGTTGTCGCGCAACACCTGATGCGCACCCGAACTCGCCATGAGACTGGTCGACGCCGCCAGCTGTCCGGCGCTGCGGAAGGCGCCGTGAAACAGGAGGAACCGGCGGCATTCGTTCGACATCCACTCGCGCAGCCACAGCCCGGTCTCGTTGAGCTGCGACGAAATCGGTAGCTGGTCCGGGTATTCGCGTTCCAAGCCGATCGCGGCGGCGAACGCGAGCCCGAACCCCGGGTGCGGATTGAAGCCCAGGCCCTGGGCCATCTGTTCGAGGTCCGCGGGAATCCCACCCGCCACCACCGCGTCGAGTTTCAGCTCCGGCGCATAACTCGGGGCCAGCGCGGCGGCCCAGGCACTGGCCATTCCCCCACCCGAATATCCGGCGAGCGCCACCGGGCTGTGCGACAACCCCAGTTCGGCCACCCGCTGCACCGCCCGGACGCTGTCGAGGGTGATCATGCCGCCGAGTTTCGCGGCACCGTACGCGCCGGTCGGGCCGAGATGGTCGGGCACCGAGACCGCCCAGCCGCGCTGCAGACCCAGATACAGGCCTGGCGACTCCTGCAGTTCCAGATTGAACAACGACCGCGACGGGGCGCACTTGGTTCCGAGCGAATTCACGATCGCCTGATACGACACGAGCGGAGGATTCGCGACACCGCGGGGAAGCAGCACCGTCGTGACGGCCAGGATCGGATGCCCCGTCGAGTTCGTCGACCGGAACGCGATCTGCCACCCGTCCGAGTTCGCGTACATCCAGGTGTCGATCCGCCGCGTCCGGACGACGTCGCCGGGACGAAGGACCCCGAGGTCGGGCGGAGCGAGATAGAAGGGGTCGGGATCCGGCCACGGATACAACGGTTCGGCCTGCGCCGGGGCGGGAATGGTCGCCCCCAGGAAAAGGGCACCGAGGATCAACGCGAGCCACGTACCGAATCGTCTCAACATGTGCCTGCCCCTCCGCACCGTCGGAACGCTGTGAATTTTATACACGGGCGGGCGCCCGCCGACGTGGTTTGCCCCGTTCCCGTCGAGCCTCCGCCGCCAGCTCAGGTTAGGAAAATGACATCAGAATGGTCCCGAAATTAGGTTGACTTTAGTTTGGGAACGCTTCCCAAAATTAGGTTGAACTTGGATGACACCCGCTCTGACCAGCGATATTATCCATTTCATGACTTCCGCTGACGCGCACAAGACGAAATTCCACGCTCTGCTCCACGACCAGATTCGCAACGAATTCAACGCGTCACATCAGTACATCGCGACTGCCATCTATTTCGACAATGCGGACCTGCCGCAGTTGGCCAAGCACTTCTACAAGCAGGCCGTCGAAGAGCGCAACCACGCCATGATGATCGTCCAGTACTTCCTCGACCGCGACATCTCCGTGGAACTGTCGGGTGTCGACGCGGCGAAGGGCCAGTTCGAGAACACACGCGAGCCGATCGCCCTCGCCCTGACGCAGGAGCAGACGGTCACCGAGCAGATCGTGCAGCTGGCGAGCACCGCCCGCGAGGAGGGCGACTACCTCGGCGAGCAGTTCATGCAGTGGTTCCTCAAGGAGCAGGTCGAGGAGGTCGCGAGCATGACGACGCTGCTGACCATCGCCGACCGCGCGGGCAGCAACCTGTTCGATCTCGAGGAGTTCGTCGCGCGCGAGATGAGCGGCCCCGCAGACACGTCCGGGGCACCGCACGCGGCCGGTGGTTCCATCTAGGCGGCTCCGCCGCCCGTGAGGGGTTGACGAGTCTCTGCGCTCCTCAACCACTCACGGGCCCGTAGGGCCTATCGCAACGTGACCTGGCGGCCGCGCAGTCCGTCGCGGGCGCGACGCTCCTCGGTGCTCAGCGGCGCGTCGACGGCGAGCGCTTCGGCCAGTCGCTGACCGAGTTCGACGGTGGCGGCCGCCCACTCGTTCGCATGCTTTTCGCGGTCCAGGTCGAACACCGGGACCAGCAGGCCGTGTGTCCGGAACGACCCCGCGTAGCGCGAACCCTCACCGAGGTGCAGGCCGCCGGTCGCGTGCACGCGCGCCAGGGCCAGCATCAGGTCGTCTTCGTTCTCCGGGCGCACCCAGCGGATGTGCGCCTTCTCTCCCGCATCGACCCACCACGCCGCGACGACACCTTCGGCCTCGACGCGCGCGGACGGCATGATCGCCGCATTCGCGTGCTGCACGGTGGTCGCGACCTCGGGGGCCGGCTCCACGCCTTCGGGAATCCACCAGTTGAAATCCTGGTGCACGGTGATGTCGAGCGGTGCGTCCGCGTCGATCACGTCGGCCAGTGCCGGGGTGTCGGATCCGGGGTTGGCGGAGGTCAGCGATTCGCCGGCCGCGGCGTCACGGACCCAGGCGACGGAGGCGGCCAGATCGGCGCCGAGATCCGCGGAATGCGCCTGGACCTGCACACCGACGAACCCGGTTGCACTGTCGCCCTCGTCGCGGACCAACGCCGCGACGGCACCGGGCAGCACGGTCGCGAGGGTCACCGGACGGGACGAATCCTTGACGGGCAGCGGGGCGGTCGCCGACGGGACGAACTCGCGCAGCGCCACCAGATCGCATTCGGCGGCGAGGCCTTCGAACGGCCGGGTCACGGCCGCTGCGGCGCTCTCCCGTTCCGCCTGCCGCTGCGCGAGCTTCTCGGCGCGGGCACTACCGGGCTTCGGACCACTGTTTCTCTTGCTCTTCTTTGCCACGACGCCAAAACCTACACGCCGACGCCGGTCCGGTCAGGACGCCAGCCACTTCTTGGTGCGGCCGGGGTGGTTGGTGGCCACCCAGCTGACCCCGAGTTCGCGGCACAGTTCGACGTCGCTGCGGTTGTCGACGGTCCAGCAGTAGGTGGCTCGTCCTGCGGCGGCGGCCTTGTCGACCATGTCCGGGTGTTCGTGCAGCGTCTTCACCGACGGACCGACCGCGGTGGCGCCGACGGTGGTCGCGGCTCCCCCGCCGAGGTACCGGGCGGATTCGCCGAGCAGGACGGTCGGGAGCATCGGCGCCGACCGGCGGATCCGCCACACCGCTCCGGCGGAGAACGACATCACCACGGCGCGGGAGTGGTCGGCGGACGGCGGTGCGGCGATGCCGAAGCGTTGCAGTTCGGCGAGCACCTTGCTCTCGACGAGGCCGCCGAAACGCACGGGGTGCTTGGTTTCGATGAAGAGTTTCACCGGGCGCGCCGACCAGTCCAGGGTGAGCGCGATCAGCGCACTCAGCTCGAGGAGTTCGGCGGGCTCCTCTTCGGTGCCGTAATTGAACTCCGCGAGCTCCTCGAGGGTCATCTCGCTGACGACGCCGGTTCCGGTGGACGTCCGGTCGACGGTGCGGTCGTGGACGCACACGAGGTGGCCGTCGCGGGTGAGCCGCACGTCGCATTCGAGTCCGTCCGCGCCCTCTTCCAGCGCCAGCTCGTACGCCGCGAGGGTGTGTTCCGGCATGGCCGCCGAGGCGCCGCGGTGCGCCACGACCAGGGGTCCGCGCCGGTCGGGGCTCACGATGCGACGGCTTCCCGGTCGCCGGCCTCGGACGTCTTCTCCGCGGACTTCTCCGCGTCCGTCTGCGGCGGCGGGTCGGTGGCGATCACCCAGCGGGTGACGGGTTCCTTCGCCCCCTTCAGCGTCCGGCCCTCGAGTCGTCGGAGCACCATCAGTGCGAGTACGGCCGTCGCGGAGGCGACCAGCGCCGTGAAGGCGGCCAGCAGGACACCGTCCGCCATGGCCTGCAGTCCGGGCCTGGACCGCCAGAACCAGTTGAAGACGACGAGCACGGCGCCGAAGACCCACAGGCTCCACCAGGCTCGGACCAGTAGGACGGCGCGGGGGTCGCGGCGAATCACCTCGAGCAGGTATACCCCCGGCATCACCAGGTTCAGGCCCGGCACCGCGCAACCGACGATCACCTCGGTGGGGGTGCGCGGGTCGGACGTCTTGGCTCGGGCGAACGTGCGGCGACGCATCCG
Source organism: Rhodococcus sp. JVH1 (assembly GCF_000280725.2). NCBI lineage: Bacteria > Bacillati > Actinomycetota > Actinomycetes > Mycobacteriales > Nocardiaceae > Rhodococcus > Rhodococcus sp. JVH1. The sequence continues at coordinate 3,579,320 of NZ_CP166289.1, forward strand.
CAGCAACCAGCACACACCGCCGATGCCCGACAGCAGCGCGAGGAGCATCCCGCCGGCCTGGCCGAGGAACACCGCGATGTCGGACACGGCGAGCAGGGTGGGGTCGATCAGCCGCGTGCGGTTGCGGAGGAGGACGGCGTACCGGCCCAGTTCGGCGATCACGGCGAACGCGTACAGACCGGCGGTCAGGGTGAGGAAGAAGGCCGCCTTGCCGGCGAGCAGTTCCGGCCAGTCGCGCCGCGTAGCGGCGGTCTCGACGTGATCGTGGAGTCCCCAGCGGGGGATCTCGGTGTAGTGCGGGGTGGGGCTCGGCGCCGGCGGCTCGGCCGCGAGGCCACTCCGCCGCAGCGGGGATCGCGCGATCCAGCGGAATCCCCGGCTCGCGGGTGGCTGGTGCTGGTCGGTGCGGACGGGGGCGAGCAGCACGCCGTGGCAACGGGGGCACCACTGCGCCGGGGAGCCGAGGACCGGCCACCGAGCCGCGCATCGCGCGCACACCTGAACGACGACGCTCATCCCCTCCGCACCCACTTCACATTGCCGATTCTGTCACGACCCGCGAATGCGGGCAGCCCACGACCGAATCGTCCTTTTTGGGGAGAATGTGTGAGCTGCACCACGGAAAATGCCGAGTTATCCACAGTTTCCACAGGTTCATACACAGTTATGGACAGTGTGAGTAGTGCTCATACACAGGTCAGAGCGCATGCGAATCCGGGATTGTTGACAGCTTCGGATGAACGGTCCACAACGGTGGATGAATTTGACATCGCAGCTCGGTGAACAATCGGACTCGGTGACCGACGGCTCGGCCCGGAATTACCCCTCCAGTTCGGATCGCCCGCGAAGCGACCCGAGAACTCCGGACCGGCCGTCGTCTCCCCCACCTGTGCCGGGCGAAAATGCCCCGACACTTGATCTGACGCAGCCCGGCGCGGTTTGGTTCCACCTGATCTGTAATCTCGGAAAACGATGACGGACGACGTCGGATCGCGGTGGCACCTCGGGCCCGCCCGTGTCCTCCAGGTGGCGGCCGCCCTCGTCGTGGTGCAACTTCTCGTGCGGACGTGGGTGGCCGCGAGCAGCGACTTCTACTGGGACGATCTGATCCTCGCCGGGCGCGGCGGAAGCCTCCCGCTGCTCTCCGCCGACCTCCTGCTCTACGACCACGACGGTCACCTCATGCCCGGCGCTTTCCTGGTGGCGGGTATCGCGACGCGGTTGGCGCCGTACGAGTGGATCCTGCCGATGCTGACGATGATCGCGCTGCAGGCGGTGGCGTCGTATGCGGTCTTCCGGCTGCTTCGCACGATTCTCGGTCTGCGTCCGGTCCTGCTGGTTCCGCTGGCGATCTATCTGTTCTCTCCGCTGACCGTGCCGGCTTTCGCCTGGTGGGCGGCGGCGCTCAACGCACTGCCGCTGCAGATCGCGCTGGCGTGGGTGGCGCGCGACGCCCTCGAGTTGTGCCGCACCGGGCGGCGGCGGTACGCGGTGTCGGGCACGCTCGTGCTGATCGCGTCGCTGCTGTTCTTCGAGAAGTCGGTCGTGGTCCCGTTCGTCGCGTTCGCGACCGTGGCGCTGCTCGCGTACGTCGGCGAGCGGGAGCGGCCGGTGCGGTCGACGCTGCGGCGAGGTGCGGCCCTCTGGGTCCCGTCGGCGGCGGTGCTGGCGGTCTGGGCGGCGTTCTATGTCTCCACCGTCGCGTCGCAGTGGGAATGGGCGGGCGCATCGCGCGCGTTCGAACTGTTCCACCACGGCACGTCGCTCGGGTTGCTGCCCACGTTCGTGGGTGGGCCGTGGACGTGGGACCGGTGGATTCCGAGTCCCCCGTGGGCCTCCCCGTCGACGGCGCTGGAGGTGGTCGGCTGGGTGGTCCTCGTCGCGGCGGTCGTCGCGACGGTCCGGCTGAAGCGCCGCATCGGCTGGGTGTGGATCCTCACGGCCGCGTACTTTCTGTTGTCGGTGACGGCGATGGTCGTCACCCGCTGGGGCGCGGACACCACCTACGAACTCGCGCAGACGCTGCGCTACTTCACGGACACCGCCGTGATCCTCGCGATCGGCGTCGCGGTGATCGCCCGTGCACCCCGCCGACGCGCCGACCCCGTCCGGGTGCGGCCGCTGGTGGCCGTCACCGCCGTGGTCGCGTTCGTCGCGAGCAGCCTGTGGTCGACATACACGTTCACCCGCAGCTGGGAGGAGAACCCGACCACGGCCTACCTCGCGACCGCGCGTGCGTCGCTCGCCGAACGGGACGACGCGCCGATCCTCCAGCAGCCCGCGTCCATCTGGGTGCTGTTGCCGGTGGCGTACCCGAACAATCTGGTGAGCCGGGTCTTCGCTCCGCTGCGGGACCGCCCCGCGTTCTCCGACAGCACCCCCGACCTCCGGATGATCGACGACGCGGGTTCGGTGGTCGACGCCCAGGTCACGTGGGTGCGCGCGATCGAGCCCGGACCCGTCCCCGACTGCGGGAACCTGGTGGATCAGCGCAGTTTCGTGTCCCTCCCCCTCGACGGACCGCTGACCGGCTGGGAGTGGACTGCGCAGCTCAACTACATGGCCACCGCGGACGGTGAGATCGCCGTCGCGATGGAGGTCGGCAGCCCGGTGCGGGTGCCGGTGCAGCGCGGCCCGAATTCGGTGTTCGTGCGGCTCACCGGCGGCGGGCAGAGCGTACGGGTGAGCACCCTGACCCCGGACCTGTCGCTGTGCATCGGCGCAGGCCCGGTCGGGGTCGTCGTGCCGAAGTAGTTACCGCCCGTACCGCGACCACGCGACGCGGGCACTGGCCGCACCGACGATCGCGGCAGCCACCTCGTCCCAGCTCGCGGCGGGCAGCCCGAGCTTCGCGAACAACGAGCGGCGCGGCCCGGTCATCTCGAGGGTCGCGTCGGGGAACCGCTTCTCCACCACCTCGCGCAGCGTGCCGATCCCGTCGACGATGCCGAGCTCGACGGCGCGGCGCCCCAGCCAGACGTCGCCGTTGAACAACTCGGCCCCGTCCGCCTTCAGCTTGTCCCCACGGCGGCCCACCACCCAGTCGCGGAACTCGTCGTGGATGCCTTCCTGGATCTGTTCGAGCCACTGCACGTCCTCGGACTTCTCCGCGAAGAACGGGTCGAGGCGGGCCTTCGCCTCGCCGGCCGAGTGCAGCCGCCGCTCGATGCCCAGGCGGTCGATCAGTTCGGAGAACCCGAAGCCCGCCGAGATGACACCGACGGAGCCGACCACCGACGTGGCGGTCGCGTAGATCTCGTCGGCCGCGCAAGCCAGCCAGTAGCCGCCGGACGCGACGACGTCCTCGCAGAACGCGAGTACGGGCAGTTCGTGTTCGGTGGCGAGCTGACGGATGCGGGCGGCGATGTATTCGCTCTGCGTCGGCGACCCGCCGGGACTGTTGATCAGCAGCGCCACCGCTTTCGCACCGTGCGTGGTGAACGCGCGGCGCAGCGGTTCCTCGACCGATTCCGCACTCAGCACGCGCCCGAAACCCGCTCCGCCGGACGCGATCATGCCCTGCAGCCGGACCACCGGCACCACGCCGGCGCCGGAGCCCCCGAACGCGTCGGGCAGCTTGTCGGCCAGCGGTTTCGGCAGGTTCAGTGGGATCTTGGCCATGAAATCAGCGTACCGATCACGGATCGGGCAGAGTGGTTCACATGGAGTTGCGAATTTTTACCGAACCCCAGCAGGGTGCCACCTACGACGATCTTCTGGCGGTGGCGCAGGCCGCCGAACGTTTCGGATACGGCGCGTTCTTCCGGTCGGATCACTACCTGGCCATGAACACCGAGGGCCTTCCCGGACCGACCGATGCGTGGATCACGCTGGCGGGTCTCGCCCGTGAGACGTCCACGATCCGCCTCGGCACCCTCGTCACGTCCGCGACGTTCCGGCATCCCGGACCGCTCGCGATCTCGGTGGCGCAGGTCGATCAGATGAGCGGCGGCCGCGTCGACCTCGGCATCGGCGCCGGCTGGTACGAGGAGGAGCACCAGGCGTACGGCATCCCGTTCCCGCCGCTGAAGGAGCGGTTCGAGCGGCTCGAGGAAACCCTCGCCGTCATCACGGGGCTGTGGCGCACTCCGCTCGGTGAGACCTTCTCCTACGACGGGACGCACCTGACCGTCAAGGATTCGCCCGCACTCCCGAAGCCGCGGCAGCCGCAGGGCCCGCCCATCCTGATCGGCGGCACCGGCAAGAAGAAGACGCCAGCGCTGGCCGCGAAGTACGCGGACGAGTTCAACGTCCCGTTCCAGTCCGTCGACGAGACGCGGGACGTGTTCGAACGGGTCCGGCTCGCGTGCAAGTCGATCGATCGCGACCCCACCAGGTTGGTGTATTCCAACGCGCTCGTCCTGTGCTGCGGGCGCACCGAGGAGGAGATCGCGACACGCGCCATGAACATCGGACGCGAAGTGAGCGAGCTGCGCGAGAACGGACTCGCCGGGTCGCCCGCCGAGCTCGTCGACAAGATCGGCCGCTACGCCGAGGCCGGGTCGCAGCGGATCTACCTGCAGACCCTCGATCTCAGCGACCTCGACCACCTGGAACTGGTCGCCAGTGAGGTCGTTCCGCAACTGGGCTAGGCGAGCTCGAGTTCGGCGGCCACGACGACGGGCAGATTCAGGGGCAGCGCGGCCACCCCGATCGCCGTCCGGGCGTGGTCGCCGACATCCGGGCCGAATACGTCGAGCACCACCTCGGAGAACCCGTTGAGCACCGCGGTCGTCTGGTCGTAGCCCGGTTCGGCGTTGACGAACCCCGTGACGGTGAGCCACGCACCGATGAGGTCGAGATCGCCCACCGCGCGGCGAACCCCCGCCAGCACCGCGAGGGCGGTGAGCCGGGCGGAGTGCGTGGCATCGGCGGCCGACACGTCGGCGGGAACGGACCCGAACGGTCCGGCGGGTGTGCCGTCCTCGGCGAGCGGCCCGTGACCGGACACCAGCACCCTGCGGCCGTGCACGCGTACCCAGCTGAACGGCAACTCCACCCCCGGCGGCAGCTGGACGGCGCGGGGCAGCACCAGCCCCAGATCACGTAGTCGGGACTCCGCGCCCATCACCCCTCCGCTCGACGACTGCCCGGGTCATTCGGCGTGCTCAGCACCATTCCGTTCCCTTTCCAGCGGTGGAATGCTCGAAGTACGACCGGAACGGCCGTGTCACTCGAGTGCGCCGGAGGTTGTCGTGGGTTCTGCGGAAGAAGCGGTAGTGCGTCGATTCTACGAGGAGATGAACAACGATCGGAAGAACGAGATAGCGGAGGAGCTGTTCAGCAGCGACCACGAGATGCACGATCCCCAGGTCCCGGGTGGGCCGGGTCCCGCGGGAATGGCTGCGGCGATCTCGGTCTATCAGAACGGGGTGGACGGGCACTGGACCATCGAGGAGATGTTCTCGGCCGGCGACCGCGTCGTCGTGCGCTGGACGGGCACGGGAACGCACGTCGGTGAGGTGAACGGGATTCCGCCGACCGGAAACAAGATCCGAGTGGATGCGATCTCGATCCATCGGCTGGCCGACGGCAAGATCGCCGAGACCTGGCAGGTGTGGGACACACTCGGATTCCTTCAGCAGCTCGGCGCGATCCCTGCGAGCTGATCCCGGCACACCCTCGGGAGGGTGCGATGAAATACGTGATTACCTGGACGCTGCGTGACGGTGGGTCCGCCGCCGAGAACGAGGCAGCTGCGCGGCGGAGCCTGGAAGTGTTCGCGAGATGGACGCCGGCGGAAGGGACGACCTTCCATCATTTCCTCGGTCGTCTGGACGGAACCGGGGGATTCGCCTTCGTCGAGGCGGATGACCCGAACGACATCTTGGACGGTCCGACGAAATTCGGACCTTTCTTCGAGTTCCACGTCTACCCGGTCGCCGACATCGCCGTCACCACGCAGGCTGCGCAGCAGGCAGTCGAGTTCAGGGGGTCGATCAGCTGAGCGAGCTCAGTGCCGGGTGGTCGAATCCAGGAATTGGCGGAGGTCGCGGTCCCACTGCGCGTCGCGGGCGCGGTTCAGGGACGCGCGGCAGATGAGGAAGCCGGACAGCGCGATCATCATCACCGCGAACCAGGTGAACAGGCCGGCGATCACGCCGGCGACTCGTGCCGCGGACGGCGACATCGGTTCGGTGGTGAGGTTGCCGTCGGCGTTGACCCAGATGTCTTCCTTCGTCCCCGAAGGCGTGGCGGGGTCGACGGTGATGTCGGCGTGGCGGGTTTCGTTGCCCCATGTCCACTTGGCGGGGGCGGTGTCGACGCCCGACGGTGCGACGTCGGAGGTGACGGACACGCCGGTGGAGTCGGCGAGCGTGGTGGCCGAGACGGTGCGGTAGTCCGCGACCTGCTTCTCCGCCAGCGTCAGCTGACTGTCGATGGTCCGGGCACCCACGAGGATGGCCAGGGGGAGCATCGCGAACGCGAGCACCACGACCGCGAGGGTGAGCATGTTCTCGATCCGGTCCGAGCGTCGGAGTAGCGGGTTGTGCCGCTGACGGGCCGACCGCTTACGCAGCCCCCGTGCTTGAGAGTTGTTCCACATTCCGGATCCGGTCCTCTCGCCGACAATTCCCTACCGTCCAGGGTCGTACGCAAGGCAAACAAGATCAAGTTAATCCGGTGTGTCTTTGGGCACTGTGCCGTAATACACTCATCTGCTCCCCGCCATCTCACGATGCTCCTTGGGGCTCACTCCGCGCACGCGTTTGAACGCCGCACTCAGCGCAAATCCGCTCCCGTACCCCACCCGCTGGGCCACCGACGCGACCGTGGCGTCGGGTTCGCGGAGCAGATCCGCTGCCAGGGACAGCCGCCAGCCGGCGAGGAACGTCATGGGCGGTTCTCCGACGAGGTCCGTGAACCGTCGTGCGAGGGCTGCCCGCGACATGCCGGTTTCCGCGGCGAGCGACCCCACGGTCCACCGGCGGGAGGGGTTGTTCTGCAGGATGCGCATCGCCTTGCCCACCACCGGGTCGCTCTGCGCCCGCACCCACGACGGCGCCTCGGCCGCCGGCCGCGCGAACCAGGCGCGCAGCACCGCGATCAGCAGCAGGTCGAGCAGGCGGTCGAGCACCGCTTCCTGTCCGGGTTCGTCCCGCACCACTTCGTCGTGCATGAGGGTGACCAGCCGCGAGTCCCAGTCGGCGCGGCGTTGCACGACGAGTTCCGGGAGCGCGGTCAGCAGTCGCATGCTGATCTCGCCTGGGGTCTGGTACGTCCCGGTCAGCATGACCGTGCGGCCGTCCGCACTGTTTCCCCAGGTGCGCACGCCGAGGTCCATCGCCTCGGCGAGCGGTTCCCCGCGGAGGGTCGTGCAACTCTGGTCGGGGTTGATGATCACGTGCGGCGGGGTGTCCGGATGGTCGGCGACGACGTAGCGCTCGGGTCCGCGGACTATCGCGACGTCACCCTCGGTGAGCTGCACCGGGTCGCCGGTGTGCGGAAGGATCCACGCCTCGCCCCGACCCATCGCGACGAGGCTGAGCGGCGCGTGGTCGTCGATCTGCAGCGACCACGGCGGTTCCATGATCGAGCGGAGCACGAACGCGCCTGCGGCGCGGGGACCACTGATGAGACCGGCGAGAGGATCCACACATCCAGCGTAGACGCTCGCGTATGGATCAGCGCGTTTCAGCCATGGAAAGTCTCAGCGCCGGCGTCTTGACTGAAAGACATGACAACGACACCGCACACACTCGTCCTCACCGGCACCGGCAAGATCGGCAGCCGCGTCCTCGCCCAGCTCGCCGCCGCGGAAGTACCCGCGCGGGGCGGTTCCCGCTCCGGCCGTCCCCCGTTCGACTGGGAGAACAGGGACACGTGGCGTCCTGCGCTGGAAGGAATCACCTCGGTGTACATCGCCTACTACCCGGATCTCGCGGTGCCGGGAGCGGCGGAGGTCGTCGAGGAATTCGCGGGCCTGGCCGTCGCGAACGGCGCCCGGCGACTCGTCCTGCTCTCCGGTCGCGGCGAAACCGAGGCCGAGCGCAGCGAACTCGCGATCCGCAAGGCGGGAGCCGAGTGGACGATCCTCCGGTCCAGTTGGTTCAGCCAGAATTTCAGCGAGAGCTTCATGCTCGACTCACTGCTCGCGGGCGAGCTCGCACTGCCCGTCGACGGGCACGTGCTCGAACCCTTCGTCGACGCCGACGATCTCGCCGAGATCGCCGTCGCCGCACTGACCGGGGACGGTCACGCCGGCGAACTGTACGAACTGACCGGGCCACGATTGCTGTCGTTCGGTGACGCCGTCGCCGAGATCTCGGAGGCAACGGGTCGCGAAATCCGGTACACCCCAGTCACTTCCGAAGTGACTTCGACGGAACTCGCCGGGCAGGGGGTACCGTCCGATGCGATCGGCCTGCTCACCTACCTGTTCGACGAAGTGCTGGACGGGCGCAACGCATCACTCACCGACGGGGTGGAACGCGCACTGGGGCGCGCGCCCCGCGACTTCACCGACTACGTCCGTGCCGCAGCAGCGGCCGGTGTCTGGAGGGTCTGACCGATGGAGCGTTATCTGACGATCGTCACGGCGGTGGGCGCCGGCGTGGTGGGCGGCGTGATGTTCGCGTTCTCCACGTTCATCATGACCGGGCTCGGTCGCCTGGAACCGGCTCAGGGCATCGCGGCGATGCATGCGATCAACCGCGAGGCGCCGAACTTCTGGTTCATGACGGCGTTGTTCGGCACCGCACTGACGTCGATCGTGCTCGCGGTCGTCAGTGTGGTGCGGCACGACGGTTCGGCCGTCTACGCGGTGATCGCATGCGCGCTGTATCTCGTGGGGATCGTCTTGACCATCGTCTACCACGTGCCGCACAACAACGCGCTGGACGCGATCGACCCCACCGCTGCCGACTCGGCGGCGTACTGGCGCGACTACGTGTCGGGATGGACCGGGTGGAACCACGTGCGCACCGTCAGCGCCGTCGCGGCGTCTGCGGTGCTCACGTGGTCCGCGACCCGCGGTTGAGACGGGGGACTACGAGGGCGGCAGGATGTCGGTCTGCGCCGGGACCTCGTCCTGCTTCAGCAGACCGACCGGGCAGCTGACGCCGGTGGCGTGCACGGGGCAGTAACCGCCGGGGTTCTTCGCGAGGTACTGCTGGTGGTAGTCCTCGGCGTAGTAGAACTGGGTGAGCGGGGCGATTTCCGTGGTGATCGCCCCGTATCCGGCTTCGGCGAGCCTCTTCTCGAAGGCCTCACCGGTGGCCTCGGCGATCTCCACCTGCTGTTCGTCGATCGTGTAGATGGCCGAACGGTATTGCGTTCCCTGGTCGTTGCCCTGCCGCATGCCCTGCGTGGGGTCGTGGTTCTCCCAGAACTCCTTGAGGATCTCGGCGTACGAGATCACCTTGGGATCGAAGACCACGAGCACCACCTCGGTGTGCCCGGTGCGACCGGAGCACGTTTCCTCGTAGGTGGGATTGGGCGTGTAGCCGCCGGCGTATCCCACCGCGGTGGTGTAGACGCCGTCGAGTTGCCAGTACTCCTTCTCGGCGCCCCAGAAACATCCCATGCCCAGCACCGCGGTCTGCATGCCCTCGGGGAACGGGGGTTGCAGGGGGTGACCGTTGACGAAGTGCGTCGCCGGAACGGGAATCGGCTGACTACGTCCGGGGAGGGCATCCTCGGCGGTGACCATCACGGACTTAGCGGCTGCTCGACCCAGAAGCTCGTCGTACCAAGACATGATTCGATGCTACGCGCGGTGCCGGGGTGGCCTCCCGCGCGAGCGCCGACTGTGCGCGCATCCGCTCGACGCGAGCCGTGACCCACCCCGTCGCGGGGATCTCCACCCACCGGTACAGCGCCTCCGACACGAGTGCCGTCACCACGAGGAATGCGATCACCGCCCCGGTCTCGCCGAACGAGCCGACCGTGTGCTCGTACACGCGGTAGAGGATCAGGGTGTGGACGAGGTAGATCGCGTAGCTGCGCGTCGCGGTCCACCGCACGACGGCCCAGTGCGCCGCGGGACCGTCGTATCGGCCCACCAGCACGACGCACGCGGTGACGACGGCGAATGTCCAGAGGTAGTGGTCGCCGGCCCAGTACACGCGGAAGTCGGTGGCGAGGCGGATGACCTCGACCTGGGCCAGCCCGGCGACGACGATCCACCGGCAGTCCGCAAGTCGCGCCCAGCCGAGGTAGATGATCTGCCCGAGGAACACGGCAGGCAGCGTCGCGGCGATCTTGGACAGCATCGGGACCGTGTACGGCTGCGGCGCGTACAGGTTGTAGAGCAGGATCAGCGCGCAGACCGCGGCGCCGGCCATCGGCATCGCGATGGGCAGCGTGCGCAGCACGGGGCGCGCGGCCACGCAGGCGAGGTAGAAGCAGATCTGCACGGCGAGGGTCCAGGTGACCCCGAGAACCGCCACCTCGGGTTTGAGGAAGAAACCGCCGAGCACGAAACTCAGGGCCGCGTCGACATTCGACACCCCGTCCTGGCCGCTGAACATGCCGTTGATGCCGAGGCGGACGAGCACGATCGCGGCGAGAACGGCCACCCAGAATGCGGGCAGGATTCGTCCGAGCCGGTTGAACAGAAATTGCCCGGGCTCGTGACGAATGGCCGAACGGGTGATCAACACCCCGGTCAGCATCATGAAGACGGCGACCCCGAGAAAGGACAGATGCTGGTTGAGACCGCCCCGCTCGATGAAGATTTGATAGACGACGTCGATGAACCACCATCCGGTTCCGAGGTCGTCGATCAGATAGAACGAGATGTGCGAGTAGATCACGGCCAGAACTGCGAAGAAGCGGAGCAGATTCGCGCCCGTGAGCTCCACACGCGGCGCGGCCGCATGCGAATCTGCAACAGGTATCAGCGAAGGCATCGCGTCAGCTTAAGGTTCCGTTCACCGGTCGGACGAATTCTCACGACATCCAGTGTCACCTCGTCAGCATTTTTTCGGGTGCCCGAACTTTCCTGTGAGGGAATCGCTCGGTGACCCCAACTGTTGCGCAGGGTGTACCAATGAGATTGGGTATATACCCGAGAACGATTCGCCAAAGGCGGGTGTCAGACGCGTGCCCACGTGTCGTCGGCACCCGGAAACACAAGGGCTCACACGCCCATAGATGAAGGGACCCTCGTGTCTGTTTACACGCTGCCGGAACTCCCGTACGACTACGCAGCTCTCGAGCCGCACATCTCCGGCAAGATCATGGAACTGCATCACGACAAGCATCACGCCGCGTACGTGACCGGTGCCAACACGGCCCTCGACAAGCTGGCCGAGCTCCGCGAGTCGGACACCCTGCCCGCCGTGGTCAACCTGCACGAGAAGAACCTCGCCTTCCACTTGGGCGGCCACACCAACCACTCCGTCTTCTGGAACAACCTCTCGCCCGACGGTGGCGACAAGCCGACCGGTGAGCTCGCTGCCGCGATCGACGACCAGTTCGGCGGCTTCGACGCGTTCCGCAACCACTTCTCGGCCAACGCCAACGCCATCCAGGGCTCCGGCTGGTCCATCCTGGCCTGGGACTCCATCGGCCAGCGCCTGCTCATCGTCCAGCTGTACGACCAGCAGGGCAACATCCCGATCGGCCTCACGCCGCTGCTGCTCCTCGACATGTGGGAGCACGCCTTCTACCTCGACTACCAGAACGTCAAGGGCGACTACGTCAAGGCCTTCTGGAACATCGTGAACTGGGCGGACGTCGCCGCTCGTTTCGAGAAGGCACGCACGCAGACCGCGGGCCTGATCGTCTAGTTTCTTCTTCGCAGCCATGGGCGCACGGACCACTCTCGGGTGTGTCCGTGCGCCCGTGCTCGTTTCGGGTCCGGAATTCCTTCCGAGCAGGCCGAGCGTCCAATAGGCTTCGGAAGTGACCGAGTTCAGCAACCCCGCCCGGGACGACACCGTCGTCCACGCATTCCGCGACGACGCGCTCGGCGACCTCGACGCCACTGGCCTCGCGGCACGGATCGCCTCCGGAGAGGTGTCGATCCGCGAGGTGACGGAGGCGGCGATCGCGCGCGCCGAATCCGTCGGACCCGCCCTGAACGCCCTGGCGTTCGCCGACTTCGACCGTGCACTGACGGAGGCGGACCGCCCGCACGAGGGCGCCTTCGCGGGGGTGCCGACCGTCGTCAAGGACAACGTCGACGTCTCCGGCCTGCCCACGCAGCACGGCAGCGTCGCCTTCGCCGCGCAGCCCGCCCCGGTCGACAGCGACTTCGTCACGCAGTACCTGTCCACAGGTGTGCTCTCGCTGGGGAAGAGCCGGCTCCCCGAGTTCGGGTTCAGCGCGTCCACCGAGTTCATGGACGCCGAGGCCGTGCACAATCCGTGGAATCCCGCGTTTTCGCCGGGAGCGTCCTCGGGTGGTTCGGCCGCGCTCGTCGCTTCGGGTGTCGTGCCGATCGCGCACGCCAACGACGGTGGCGGATCCATCCGCATTCCCGCGGCCGCGTGTGGGCTCGTCGGCCTGAAACCGTCCCGCGGGCGGACGGTCCCCGACGCCATGGACAAGACGTTGCCGATCCGGATCATCGCGCAGGGCGCCGTCACCCGCTCGGTGCGGGACACCGCACAGTGGATGGCGGCCGCCGAACGCTACTACCGCAATCCGGCGCTGCCACCCATCCGATTGGTCGAGGGGCCGAGCAGCACCCGGCTGACGGTCGGGGTGGTGGTCGACTCGGTCACCGCCTCCCGCACGGACGACGAGACCCGCAAGTCGGTCCACGCGACCGCCGATCTGCTGGCCGACCTCGGGCACCACGTCGAGGAGTGCCCGATGCCGGTGAACTCCTCGTTCGTCGAGGACTTCTGCATCTACTGGGGATTCCTGTCGTTCGTCATCTCCAGCAACGGCAAGCGGATGCTCGGACCGGACTTCGACCGCGACGCCACCGACAACCTGACGCGCGGACTCGCCGCGATGTACCGCAGGAAGATCGCGAAGACTCCGCGGGTGCTCTACCGGTTGCGGCGCACGTACCGTGAGTACGCGCAGATCTTCCAGAAGTACGACGTGATCCTGTCGCCCACCCTGGCTCACACGACGCCGGAGCTCGGATACCTCTCGCCGACACAGAGTTTCGAGGAGCTCTTCGACAAGCTGATCGCCTATACGGCGTTCACGCCGCTCAACAACGCTTCGGGCGGACCGGCCATCTCGCTGCCGCTGCACGAGACGTCCCGCGGCCTGCCGCTGGCGTCGCATTTCTCCGCCGACCACGGCGACGAGCGGACGCTGCTCGAGTTGGCGTTCGAGCTCGAGCAGGCCACACCGTGGCGTCGTATCCAGGACGCCCGCTGACGGTCAGGCCCTGCGCCGCAGGCCCATCCACACGACGGCACCCGCCAGCAGCACGGTGGTGATCCCGAAGCCGACGGCGAGGTGCTCGGCGGTGAGGAGCGGTGACGGCGCGGACAGTGTGCGGGTCACCGCGACCGGTTCGGCGAGCACCGTCGCCAACTGGTTCTGCTGAGCCGCCGTACGCACCGGCATCGCCGCGACACCGTTGTTGAGGTCGGTGGACAGCTGCCCCGACAACGTCTTCAGTTTCGCGAACCCGTCGACGATCTGCGAGGTGGCGCCTTCGAGCATCTCCGGTGCCTGATCGGCGATCGGAACGATGCCGTCGTTCAGTTGCCGTGCCCCGCTGCTCAGCTGATTGCTGGCGTCGGTGAGCTGACCCATCGCGACGCGCACGAGTTCGCCCAAGTCCGTGTCGGGGCCGACTCCTCCGCCCACCAGTCCGGGCACCGAACCCAGCTGTGCGGAGAAGAGTTCGAGGTCGGCACTGACCTGTCGGAGCGACGGGACCACGTCCGATGCAACGGGTGTGGCGTCGAGAACGCGGATCGCCTCGTCGATTCTGGTGCGCATCCGGGTGGCGCTGTCGTTCGCTTCGCCCAGCGTCAGGCCCAGCGCGCTCAACCGGTCCGCGAGGTCGTCGGCCGTTCCCGACGTCTGGTCGACCACACCGGCCACCTGGTCGGCGGCGCCCAGCAGTTGCACCGAGCCGGAACGTGCCTTCTCGAGATACGGGAGGAGAGTGTCGGCGCCCTCCGTGAGCTGTTGCGCCGCATCGTCCGCCGCGGCCGTGCCGGCGGCGAGGAACCCGGCCGTCATGCCCGCCTGCTGGAACCGCGTCCGCGACGAGGACATGTCCGCCAGCAGATCCGTGATGCCGTCCGCGCCGATCTGGGAGGACACCACTCCGGAGAGTTCCTCTGACGCACCGGTGTCGGAACCCGCGACGTCGAGGTCGAGGGTCGCCTGCCGCGGCTTCGCGCCCCACACCGAGGACACCGCCTCGCTGAAGTCCTCGGGCACGGTCACCGTGGCGAACCAGTCGCCGCCCGCCGCTGCGTCCGCGTCGACCACCTGCCAGTCGAAGACCTCGTTCGCCTCGAGCTTCTCGATGAGGGTGTCGCTCGCACGCACCGGTTTTCCGTCCACGGTGGCGCCGGCGTCGGTGTTGACGATGGCCACGGTCCGGCTGTCTGCCGCGCTGTCACCGAGGAACACGTACCCGAGTCCCCCCGCGGACGCCAGGACCAGGCCTGCCATCGTGGCCGCGGCGACGCGCCGCGAAGTGAGGACCTTTCGCGTCGACTCGGTTCGGGCGTGATTCGCGGAATTCCGTGCGCGCTCAGAGGTCATTCCGGTGAGGATAGGTGGCTTTCGTAGCGGCAGATTGTGGCGATTCTGAGGATTCTCTGAGATGTTCGCCCGCGTGAAGACCCTTTAGCACTCGCCTGCTCTTGTGTGCCAGGCACTGTCGGGCGCATTCTTCAAGTACCCAACGAGGTGTGCAGAACGAATCATGTTCGAAGCGTGTCATCACACCGAGGAGGCAGAGATGAACAGGGACGGCTACATCGGCATCTCGCCCTTCCAGGCCGCGGGTACTTTGCGGGGATTCGTCATTTCCGGGCGCTGGCCCGACACCACCAAGGAATGGGCCCAGTTGCTCGCGCTCGCCGTGCGGGTGGCGTGCGTTCCGGGGCTGCTCCACACCACGACCGTCTTCGGTGCGCACGAGGACCTGCCGGAGGAGCCCGAACCCGAGACCGTCGGCCTCGTGGTGGCCGAGGGCACAGTTCTCGGGGAGTTCGCGCTCGCTCCCGGCCGCTTCGCGGATCATCAGCCGCCGGCGCTGATGATGCTGCACCCGCCGTCCGAGACGACCCCGTCGCTCCCGGAGTGCGCGGGCGCCGCGTCGGGCTGCGTCCTGCTCCCCGGACTCCCCCACCTGGGGCTGGAACACCGGGCGGCGTGGGTGGAGGCAGAAGCGGACGGGACGGTGACGTCCATGGTCAGCCGGGTCGGCATCGACCCGATCAGCGATCCCGACACGGCCGTTTTGGCCATGCTGCTCGCCTCGTGAGGGTACCCGAAGTTTCTGCGGTCGGTGCCCCAAACTTATTGCCGCCTTTGCCTTTTCAAATAAGTCACGCTAACGTTACGGACATCGAAGGGGAGTAGCCCCCAATCGCCTGTGTCGACATACTGGCTCGTTGCTTCACCGCACCGGACCCGGCCTGGCGAACCGCCGCCGGATCACTCGGCGCCGGTGGGCGAGACCTTCGGCCGGACAGACGTACCCGCGTCTGCCAGGCCGGAGGAATCCACCCCCCATCCTCCGACCGACACAGGAGGAGGATGCCCGTGCTGACCGCAGCACTACTGAGCTTCGGCGTGATCTTCGTCGCCGAACTGGGAGACAAATCCCAGCTGATGGCGATGACGTTCGCCCTGCGCTACCGCTGGTGGGTCGTGATAGCCGGCATCACCGTCGCGACCACCGTGGTCCACCTGGTGTCCGTCGCCGTCGGCCACTACCTCGGTGTCGCGCTCCCGACCGCGGCGATCAGCATCGTCGGCGGTGCGGCCTTCCTGATCTTCGGTGCGTGGACGCTGCGCGGCGACGACCTCAGCGAGGACGAGCAGCTCAAGGCAGGGCGGGCCACCCGCTCGGCGTTCCTGGCAGTCACGTCCGCCTTCTTCCTCGCCGAACTCGGCGACAAGACCATGCTCGCCACCATCACGCTCGCCACCGACCACGACACGATCGGCGTGTGGATCGGCTCGACCGTCGGCATGGTCGCGGCCGACGCCCTCGCCATCGTCGTCGGCGCCGTGCTGGGTAAGCATCTGCCCGAGAGTGTCATCCGCATCGGTGCGGCCGTTCTGTTCTTCGCGTTCGGCATCTGGTTGCTGCTCGAGGGCCTGCTCCCCGGCAACGTGGCCGGCCCGATCGCCGGCGCCGCCGTCGTCGTTCTGGCGCTGGCCGGTGCGGCCGGTCGCGCAGTGTGGTCGCGGCGCCGCCGCGGTGCCGCGGCTGAGCCCGAACAGATGCAGCACCAGGACTGAACCCGGTCGACAAAGACGCGCCCTCGGGCAATACTCGGAAGTCTTGGAGTACCTCGCAGTTCTCACGGACGAGAGGGCGTGTGTGAACCATCCCGTAGCGAGCGGCAAGCCTGCGATTCTCACCGTCGACGACGATCCCGGGGTCTCGCGCGCGGTCGCCCGCGATCTGCGGCGCCGATACGGTGAGAAGTACCGGATCATCCGCGCCGAATCCGGCGAGTCCGCACTCGACGCGATGAAGCAGATGAAGCTGCGCGGGGATCCCGTCGCGGCGATCCTCGCGGACTACCGGATGCCGTCGATGAGCGGGATCGAGTTCCTCGAGAAGGCCATGGACCTGTATCCGGTCGCGCGGCGCGTGCTGCTCACGGCCTACGCCGACACGGACGCGGCCATCGAGGCGATCAACGTCATCGACCTCGACCACTACCTGCTCAAACCGTGGGACCCGCCCGAGGAGAAGCTGTACCCGGTGGTCGACGCGCTGCTCGAGGCGTGGGCGTCGTCGGATCACCACCCCGCCGAGGAGACGAAGGTCGTGGGTCATCGCTGGGCGCCGCGGTCTTCGGAAGTGCGCGAGTTCCTGGCCCGCAACCAGCTGTCGTACCGCTGGTACATGTCGGACGAGCCGGAGGGCGGGCGGCTGCTCACCGCCGCAGGCGAGGACGGCCGGCGCCTGCCCGTGGTGATCTGCTCCGACGGCGAATGCCTGGTGGAGCCGTCGGACACCGAACTGGGACGGCATCTCGGACTCCGGACCGACCCGTCGGAGAACTTCTACGACCTCGTCGTCGTCGGCGGCGGACCGGCCGGTCTGGGCGCCGCCGTGTACGGGGCCTCGGAGGGTCTGCGCACCGCCCTGATCGAACGGACCGCGACCGGCGGGCAGGCGGGTCAGAGTTCCCGCATCGAGAACTACCTCGGTTTCCCCGACGGCGTGTCCGGCGCGCAGCTCGCCGAGCGGGCCCGCAGGCAGGCCACCCGATTCGGGGCCGAACTGATCACCACCCGCGACGTGGTGGCGCTCGAGGTCAACGGATCGGCGCGGACCGTCCGGTTCGCGGACGGGGACACCATCGACGCGCACACGGTGATCCTGGCGACCGGCGTCTCCTACCGGCGTCACCCCGCTCCCGGAGTCGACGACCTCACCGGTCGCGGCGTCTACTACGGATCCGCCGTCACCGAGGCCGCCCGCTGCACCGACCAGGACGTCTACATCGTCGGCGGGGCCAACTCCGCCGGACAGGCGGCGGTCTACCTGTCGCGGGGCGCCCGGTCCGTCACCATCGTCGTCCGGGCGCAGTCGCTCGAGGATTCGATGTCGTACTACCTCGTCCAGCAGATCGAACGGAACCCGCGCATCCGCGTCCGGCCCTGCACCGAGGTGATCGGCGTCGAGGGCGAGGGTCACCTCGAGAAGGTCCGGCTGCGCAACAACGCCACCGGCGACGAGGAGACCGTCGACGCCGGGTTCCTGTTCCTGTTCATCGGCGCCATCCCGCGGACCGAGTGGCTCGAAGGTGTCGTCGCGCGGGACGAGAACGGGTTCGTCGTGTCCGGACCCGACCTCGTCGTCGACGGGAAACCGCCGAGCGGCTGGCCCCTCGACCGTCTCCCCCATCACCTCGAGACGAGCGTCCCGGGGATCTTCGCGGCGGGTGACGTGCGCTCCGAATCGGCGAAGCGGGTGGCGTCGGCGGTCGGGGAAGGCGCCATGGCCGTGATGCTCGTCCACCGCTACATCGGCCAACCGTGACCAGGGGCAGACCATGAGCCAACTCCCGTGCAATCCCCCCGAGCTGAGGACGTTGTTCCTCTTCGAGAAGCTCACCGACCACCAGCTCGAGCAGCTGTGCGAGAAAGGGCACGTCGAACTGATCGAACCCGGCCCCGTGTTCGCGGAAGGTGAGGTTGCGACGTGCTTCTACGTGCTGATCGAAGGCGAGCTCGTGCTGAGCAAGCTGTCGGGCGGCGAGGAGATCGAGTTCAGCCGGACGTCCCAGCGCGGCGTGTACTCCGGGGCCTGGCAGTCGTATCTCGGTGACCGAGCACCCCAGACGTACACCGCGTCGATGCGCGTCACCGCCCCGTCGAGGTTCTTCGTCCTCGACGCCGACCGCTTCGGGCAGCTGATGCGCGAATGGTTCCCGATGGCCGTACACCTGCTGGAGGGGCTGTTCTTCGGCAGCCAGAACGCGAAGCAAGTCGTCGATCAGCGGGAACGCCTCCTCGCGCTGGGGTCGCTGTCGGCGGGGCTCACCCACGAGCTCAACAACCCGGCGGCCGCCGCGGTCCGGGCGACGGCGTCGCTGCGCGACCGGGTGTCGCACATGCGGCAGAAACTGAGCGTGATCGCCTCGGGCGTGTACGACCGGCAGGCGCTGGCCACGTTGATCCGTTTGCAGGAGGAGACAGCCGAACTGGTCGCGAAGGCGCCGACGCTGACCCCGCTCGAAGCGTCCGACCGCGAGGACGAACTCGGCGACTGGTTCGACGACCACGGCGTCTCCGGTGGCTGGGACCTGGCGCCCACGTTCGTGCAGGCGGGTCTCGACGTGCCGTGGCTCGAGCGGATCGTCGCCAGCGTCGACGACGAATCGATGGTCGAGAGCGCGATCCGCTGGCTCAACTACACCATCGAGACCGAACTGCTGATGAACGAGATCGCCGACTCGACCGCCCGGGTGTCCACCCTGGTGAACGCCGCGAAGCAGTACTCGCAGATGGACCGCGCCCCCTACCAGCGCGTCGATCTGCGGGAACTGCTCGACAGCTCGCTGGTGATGCTCGGCCGCAAGATCGGCGACTCCGTCACGGTGGTTAAAGAGTACGACCCGACGCTGCCGCAGATCCCGGCGTACGCCGCGGAACTCAACCAGGTGTGGACGAACCTCATCGACAACGCCGTCGCCGCCATGGACGGCCACGGCACCCTCACCGTCCGCACCCGCCGCGACGGCGACATGGCCCTCATCGAGATCGGCGACACCGGACCGGGTGTGCCCGAAGAGATCCGGTCGCGCATCTTCGAACCGTTCTTCACGACGAAACCCGTGGGTGAGGGAACCGGACTCGGCCTCGACATCTCGTGGCGGATCGTCGTGAAGAAGCATCGCGGCGACCTGCGTGTGGAGTCCGAACCGGGCGACACCCGGTTCCAGGTCCGCATCCCGATCGAACCCGAAGTCGCAGCAGCAGAAGGAGCCTCAGATGGGTGAGCTGGAGGGAATCGACCCGAGCGTGCCGCCGAGCGGAGAGGGGTGCGCCGAGTGCGACCGCGACGGCGGGTGGTGGGTGCACCTGCGCCGGTGCGCGCAGTGCGGCCACATCGGTTGCTGCGACACCTCCCCGGAGCAGCACGCCACCAAGCACGCCGCCGACACCGGGCACCCCGTCGTGCGGAGCTTCGAACCGGGCGAGATCTGGTTCTGGAACTACGCCACCGAGATTGCCTTCGAAGGACCCGACCTTGCCCCGCCGCAACATCATCCGATCGACCAGACCGTCCCCGGTCCCGCCCCTCGGGTTCCGGCGGACTGGCAGGCGCACATTCACTGACGCGAGTGGTCAGAGTTGCTCGAGGCGGTGTGCCGTCGCCGCATCCTGCTCGTCGTACCGGGCCAGCGCCGCTTCGAACGTCGCCTTCAGGTCCAGCGCGTAACGCTCGTGCGCCGCGAACGTCCCGACCGCCGAGTTCTCGACGGCGACGCCCTGGCCGCCGATCGCCGTCGCCCGGAACCGGGCCGCCAGGTCTGCCGCCGACCGCAGATGGGTTTCGCCGAGACCGAAGCTCCCGGGCGCGAGTTCGCGATGCGCTCGCTCTCGCAGGTCCTGCATGTCGGCAGCCAACACCTCGCACGCGGCGATGCACCGCACCAACGCGTCGCGATCCACTTCGAGCCGGTCCTCGCTCATCCGTCCCCCTACGGTCCTGCGCGTCCCCTGATCCGCGCGAGAAGACAAACTACCCGGTCCGCCGCCCACCACATTTCCCTCGCTGCTGCCGTCACACCGAGCGGGCGTTATGGTGCAGGTCACCAGGGTCGGCCAATGGAGGCCGCCGGGAAAGTAAGGATGCGAACTGTGGAAATTCAGGGAACCGCCGCACTGGTCACCGGAGCAGCCTCGGGCCTCGGCGCCGCCACCGCCAAGCGCCTCGCCGACGCCGGAGCCACCGTGTTCGGACTCGACCTGCAGCAGTCCATCGAGCGCGCCGGCGACAACGTCCCCGACGGCGTGACCCTCCTCGCCACCGACGTCACCAGCGGCGACGAGGTCCAGGCCGCTATCGAGAAGATCGTCGAATCGGGTCTGCCGCTGCGCATCGTCGTCAACTGTGCCGGCGTCGGCTGGGCCGGGCGCATCCTGTCGAAGAAGGGCCCCCACGACCTCGAACTGTTCCGCACCGTCATCACGGTCAACCTGCTCGGCACGTTCAACGTCATGCGCCTCGCCGCCGACGCCATCGCCAAGACCGACACCGTCGACGAGTCCGGGCAGCGCGGCGTCATCATCAACACCGCATCCGTCGCCGCGTTCGAGGGCCAGATCGGGCAGATCGCGTACTCCGCGTCCAAGGGTGGCGTGCACGGCATGACCGTCCCCGCCGCCCGCGACCTCGCGCAGTTCGGCATCCGCGTCAACACCATCGCCCCCGGCATCATCGACACCCCGATGCTCGCCGGCGTCACCGACGAATACCGCAAGGGCCTCGAAGCGGGCGTGCCGTTCCCCTCGCGCCTCGGTCAGCCCGCCGAGTATGCCCAGCTCGCCCAGATGATCGTCGAACACGACTACCTCAACGGTGAGACCATTCGTATGGACGGCGCTCTGCGCATGGCGCCGCGGTAGGCGGCTCCGCCACCCGTGCGTGGTTAACGAGTCTCTGGACTCTTCAACCGCGCACGGGGCGCGAAGCGCCCTTCGCTGGGAGGTGGGCATGGGGTTCTACTCGGACCGGATCGTTCCGCGGCTCGTCGACATCAGTTGCGGGATGAGGTTCACGGAGCCGACGCGGCGACGCGTCTGCGCCGGTCTGCACGGGCGTGTGGTGGAGATCGGATTCGGGTCGGGTCTCAACGTCCCGTTCTACCCGGCCGCCGTCGATTCGGTGAGCGCCGTCGAACCGGCCGACCTCGGCTGGAAGCTGGCGGGCAAGCGTCTGGCGGCGTCGACGACACCGGTCGAGCGGTCCGGTCTGGACGGCCAGTCACTCCCCTTCCCGGACAACAGTTTCGACACCGCACTGTCGACGTGGACGATGTGCACCATCCCGGATGTCGACGCCGCACTCCGGGAGGTCCGACGTGTCCTGAAACCTGGCGGCACACTGCATTTCGTCGAGCACGGTCTCGCCCCGGACGCCAACGTCCAGCGGTGGCAGCGCCGGCTCGAACCGATCCAGAAGGCCGTCGCCGGTGGATGCCACCTCACCCGCGACATTCCCACCCTGGTGACGAACGCCGGATTCGACGTCCGGGACCTCGACCGGTTCTACGAGACATCCGCGCCGAAGATCGTCGGCGCCTATTCTCTCGGAGTTGCGGCTTCGCCACCCGTGCGCGGTTGAGGAGTCCAGGGACTCGTCGACCGCTCACAGGCGGCGGCGCCGCCTGTCGTCGATGTAGAACAGCACGAGGGCTCCGCACAGGAGGGCGGCGGGGATCCAGGCGGCGGATCCGCCGAAGTAGCGGGTGGCGAACGCTCCGACGACGGCCCCACCGGCGAAGCTGGTGACGATGGCGGCGTACACCCGGGTGTGCTGACGCGATTCGGGGACCTTCTCGATGAATCCGGCGTACGCCGACTCGGTGAAGCGCATGAGGTTGCCGGTGGTGGCGACGGCGATGTACGACAGCGACCCGATGGTGCGGAACAGGCCGAACTGCATGGCGGCGACGAACGCGATGGGAACGGTGACCAGCGCGTTGGGGACGTTGGGGGGAACGAACGCGACGGCGACGAGGACGACGATCTGCGCGACCATGGCGATCCGGATGGGGTGGTCGAAGACGCTGTGGGCGAGTTCGCTCTTGAGCAGGTGCGCGAACGCGACACCGACGATGAACGCGAGGATCGGCCACAGGTGTGCCCGGGCGGCGTGGAAGTGCCGCTCCGACAGGTCGATGGCCATGAGGATGACGTTGCCGGTCTGGGCGTTCGCGAAGACGCCGCCGCGGCTGATGTAGGTGTAGGCGTCGAGGAAGCCGCCCGCGGCGGTGAGGAGCAGAGCGAACCGCAGCGTCGTGGATGTCTTCGGCACCTCCACCTGACCACCCCTACCGAATCGGGCCTGCTTTGCAGCCTAGAGGTCGGACGCGAGCGGGATCTCCTTCTCGGCCCGATCCGACATCCATTCGCGCAGCACTTTCGTGGCGATGACGTCGTCCTCGTTGTATTGCAGCAGTCGTTCGCGCTGGGTGAGGTCGGGTTCGCCGTCGTAGCCGACGGCTTCGCGGTACCAGCTCATCGACGCTTCACCGCTGGCGTCGGCGTCGCGCCACCGGAATCCGGCGACGGGGGCGATCTTCTTGAGGCCCTTGCCGCCCGGGCAGATGAACTGGTCGCTGATGGCCTGATAGATGTCGACCCATTGTGGGCTGTCGATGAATTCGCGGATGTCGGCTTCGGTAGGGATTCCGGGTGCCCCGGCGAACCGGCGGGCGGAGTCCAGCAACCACTTGTCCTCCGCGGACCGCGAATAGCAGTACGCGGCGAAGGTTCTGCCGCTCAGGGCCGCCGCTTCGCGCTCGGCCATCAGCCACGTCCAGAATTCCGCGAACGACCGTGCCTCGTCCTGCGTCGGCACCGGATCCCAGCTGACGAACGGCCGGTACGCCGACACCCCGTCCACGTTGAGCAGCGTGCCCCACAGGTAGGCGCCGTGTTCCTGGTAGCTCTCCATGTCGACGTCCACCTCGACGTCCGCGCGGGTCACCCGGATCTCCGGGAACCGTCGCACCAGCGGTGCTCCCGCGAGCCACGCCTTCGCGGTGACGACGGCGTCCTCGAACGCGCCGTGCGGCCAGTCCTCGAGCGGTTCGCGGTCCCACGCCGCGAGGTCGTCGATGGTGTGGCAGCCCGCGTCGCGCAGCATGTCGGCGCGGGAACCGGTGGCCACCAGGCTCACGTCGTGTGTCTGGGTCAACTGCTCCTCGCACCCGGGCCACCACGGGCAGGAACGGCATTCGCCGATCCTCGACGGCACGGTCGCCGATTCCCCGCGGGCGACGGCGAGCCGGTCGGCGAAGCGTTCGTCGTAGTCGTCGAGGATGGTGGTGAGGTCGTGCACAAAGATGACGTCGGAGCCGTAGCCGATCGCGCCGGCCACCAGGGCCGGACTCGCGAACCCGTGCCGCTCGAGCATCCGATACACCTGCGCGACGCGCATCTGGTCGCGGACCTGGCTGCGCGGCTTCCGCGTCGCGTCCTCCCGCGGTCGCCACTCGAACATGTCCGACGTCAGCGCGCCGCGGCCGGGATCGGTGACCTTGTGATTGACGACGATCACGGGGATGTACCCGCCGTGGTCCTCGTCACGGATGAGGATCTCGCAGCGCGCCCGCCGGCCGGCGTCCCGGTCGAGTGGGAGCACGGCTCCCCAGATGCGGTCGGCGCCCGCCTCGCACGCGGCCAGGGTGTCCTCGGCCCGCAGGCGCAGGCTCTGCTCGGTGTCGATCTGGACCCACCGTTCCGGTGCGTGGCCGGTGAGGATCCGGCGGACGTCTTCACGCTTGGCGGCGGCGGCATCCTGACGCTGGCGGACGCCCGGGTCCTCTGGCGCGGCCGCGAGTTGTTCGGGGAACGCCGCATCGAGGTGCACCCGGTGGCGGCACCGCGTCAGTGCGCTGGCATCGATCACCGTCCCCGACGCCTTTCCGGGAGAGGCGTCGGGTTCTGATTGCTGACCGATATGGGAACACACGATGACGAAGATTATGTGCTCCCCTAGGCTGATCCCGAAGCACCGGATGCAGTTGGTAGCGTGGGCTGCGCTGAAACACCAGGAAAAGGGGTCTTTTCGATGGGGTTGTTCAAGAAACGTAAGTCCCGAGCCACCCGCAAGGCGGAAGCCAAGGCACTCAGGCACAAGGCCGGAGTGGAGGCGAAGCTGAGCGCGAAGAACGAACGGAAGCGCGACAAGCAGTCCGCCAAGGTCGGCCGCAAGCTCGAGGCTGCCGAGCTGAAGTCGCTGAAGAAGGTCGAGAAGGCTCAGATCGCTGCGTTGAAGGCCGAGGAGAAGGCCGCGGCCCAGAAGGGTTTCACGGTCGCCGCCGTCCGCAGGTACCTCGGTGTCGCACGCCTGCTGACGCCGGTGCTGCTGCCGATCGCCTACCGGGCCGCCACGGTCGTGCGCGGGCAGATCGATGCCCGCCGTGCCGACCGGATGGGCGTCGACATCGACCAGCTCGCCAACTTCACCGGGCACGGCGCCAAGCTCAGCGCCCGCATCGCCGGTGCCGAAAGCTCCACCACGGAGATCCTCGGGCAGAAGCCGGACGACGCGGAGACGCAGAAGTTCGCCGCCGCGATCCGTGACCGCCTCGGTGATCTCAGTACCGCGGTCCGCGCGGCCGAGCAGATGCCGCAGGCCCGCCGTAAGGCCGCTCATCACGCCATCTCGTCCGAACTCGACGGAGTCGAAGCCGATCTCCTCGCCCGCCTCGGCGTGCGCTGAACGACCCGACCCACCGCAATGTCCCCTGCCCGCCCCGCCGCGACCGCCACCCTTCGGGGCTCGGCGGTCGGCGCGCTCGTGGCCGCTCTCGCGGTCGCCGCGCACGGCATCGGCGGGGGCGGCCTCCCCGAATCCGCCGCGCTGACCCTGCTGCTCGTCACGTGCAGCGGTGTCGGTGCGGTCACCGCGCAACTGCCCGCCCGCTTCCACGGACCGCTCGCGCTGATGGGTGCCCTCGGTGTCGGCCAGGTGGCCGGACACTTCGCACTGACGCTCACCTCGCACGTGCACTCGGTGGTCCCGGCCTTGCCGATGCTCGCCG
Organism: Rhodococcus sp. JVH1; assembly: GCF_000280725.2. Classification (NCBI taxonomy): domain Bacteria; kingdom Bacillati; phylum Actinomycetota; class Actinomycetes; order Mycobacteriales; family Nocardiaceae; genus Rhodococcus; species Rhodococcus sp. JVH1. The sequence continues at coordinate 3,604,678 of NZ_CP166289.1, forward strand.
CGCACGCGGCCGCCACCGCGATATGCGCCCTGCTGGTCGCGAACGCCGAGCGTCTGTACGGCCCCCTCGTTCACGTCTGGCGGGTGGTGCTCCGCGGCGCACCGCAGCCCGTCTCGGCGGTGACCACGGCACACGTCCCCGCGCGTCCCGCGAATCCCGTGGTCGCCCTGCTGCGCGCGAGCATTTCGCGTCGCGGTCCCCCGGTCCCGGTCTGACTCTCACCTCTTCTCCGTTCAGACCCTCAAAGGACCTTCGATGAATTCCCTCGTTTCCCGTGCCCTTTTCACGGCCGGTGCCGCCGGTAGCGCCATGCTGCTCGCGGCCGGTGTCGCCGCCGCCCACGTGACCGTCGTCGCCCCCGGCGCCGAGCAGGGCGGCTACTCCGTCCTGACGTTCCGCGTTCCCACCGAATCCGAGACGGCGTCCACCACCAAGCTGACCGTCACGCTCCCCGACCTGAAGTCGGCGCGAACCACACCGCTGCCGGGGTGGACGTCCGTCGTCGAGAAGGACCCGACGTCCAAGCTCGCGAAGTCCGTGACGTGGACCGCCGACCCCGGTGTCGGTGTCGCGCCCGGCCAGTTCCAGCAGTTCGAACTGTCCGCCGGACCGCTGCCGGAGCAGGACGAGGTGTCGTTCCCGGCCGCCCAGACATACAGCGACGGCGAGGTCGTCAACTGGGATCAGGCGGTCGGCGCCGACGGGGCGGAGCCCGACAAGCCGGCACCCACGCTCACGCTGGCCGCGGCGAGCGGTGAAGACCACAGCCACGACGCGGGCGGCGCCACGACGTCCGAGGAGACCGAGACGACGGCGTCCGGCACCGACGACACCGCCCGCTGGCTGGGCGGCATCGGCCTGGTCCTCGGCGCGCTCGGTGCGGCCCTCGGCCTCGGCGCCATGGTCCGGAGCCGTCGCTCATGAGAAGACCCACCACCTTCACGTCGGTGAAGGTGATCGCGGTCGGGCTGCTGACCATGCTCGCGAGCATGCTCGGGGCCGGCACCGCGGTCGCTCATTCCGTCGTGATCAGTTCGACCCCCGAGAACGGCGCGCAGATCGCGGCCGGCCCGGAACGGGTGAGCGTCACGTTCAACGAGGCGCTGCAGGAATCGTTCGCGTCCCTCACCGTGGTGGGCCCCGACGGCAACCTGTGGACCAAGGGTGACCCGGCCGTCGAGGGCCCCACGGTCAGTGCCGAACTCGGCGAGCTGGGGCCGGCCGGTGTGTACACCGTCGCGTTCCGCGTCACGTCCGCCGACGGGCATCCGGTGAGCGGAACCCGCACGTTCACCCTCACCGAGGAGGGGTCGGGCACCCCCGGCGCCGCAGCGGACAGCTCGGGTGAAACCGGCAGCGGCGGAGTTCCGTTGTGGCCGTTCATCGTTGCCGGTGTGGTCGTGTTCGGCGGCGGGCTGTGGTTCGCGCTCCGCAAGCCTCGCGGCGAGAACTGAGCCCGGTGGGTACGGCGCGACAGTCCTGGCTGCTGTTCGCGGTACCCACATCGCTCGTCGGGGTCGCGTGCGGTTGGGCGTTGGCGCAACCGGAAGACCCCTCACCGTCGAGCGCCGTCCGGGCGCTGTGCCTGGTGCTCGGTTCGGCGGTGCTCGGACTCGCCGCGCTGGGCTGGTGGAGTCGCGCGGACAACCGTCCCCTCGTGCGGGACCAACGGCTGTGGCGGTTGTCGACCGCCGTCGCCGGTGCGTGGATGCTCGCCGAGGCGGTGCTGCTGTCGATGACGGCGGCGGAGGCCGACGCCCTGGGATTGTCCGAGCTGTCGGTCGGACGGTTCGGCGCGTACGTGACCGAGATCAGCGCGGGACGCGTCGACCTCGCCGTTCTCGTGTGCACGGCCGCAGCCACCGCGTGGTCGGCGGTCGCGTTCCGCCGCAGCGACGCCCGGCTCCCCGTCCCGGTGCTGGTGCTCGCGGCGCTCGCCCTGGTGGCCCGCCCGATCACCGGCCACATGTCGCAGCAGGTTCTCGGCTCGGTCCTCGACGTCGTCCATGCCCTCGCCGCCGCCGTGTGGTTCGGGCTCCTCGCCGCCCTCGGTCTGACGCTCCGGTCGCGCGGGGACTGGTCGTCGTGGCTGCCGCGGTATTCCGTCGTCGCGTGGCGGTGCGTGTGGCTGCTGACCGCGACCGGGATCGTCGACGCCGCGGTCCGGCTGGGCGGGGTGACGCCGCTGTTCGACACCGGTTACGGCCGCATCGTGCTCGCCAAGGCGGTGGCGTTGGCGGCGCTCCTCGGACTCGGCTGGTGGTGGCGGCGAACGTGGGTCGGGCAGGCGGCCGCGCACCGGATCAGCGCCGAAGGGTCCCTGCGACGGGCGATCGTGGAGGTGGTGGTGATGGCCGTTCCGTTCGGTCTCGCCGCCGCCCTTGCCACCACCGCCTGACCCGTGAGTACTTGTTAACGTGCGGCGGTTGATAAGTACTCACGGGCGCGTCAGCGCAAGAGGATCTTTCCGCGGCTGCCGCCCTTCTCGCCGGCGCGCTGCGCGTCGGCCGCGTCGGTCAGCGGGAACGTGCGGGCGGGCGGGAGGGCCAGTTTCCCGTCCGCGGCGAGGGCGCCCAGCCGGCGCAGTGTCTCCGCGTTCCGGTCGCCGGCGTTGCCGGACGAGAACGTGATTCCCAGCCCGAACGCGGCACCGTCCGACAGCGTCACGATCCGGTCGGTGCCCCCGCGCAGGTCCATCGCCGCCTCGAGTCCGCCGAAGCCGACGTCGAGGACGGCGTCGACACCGTTCGGGGCCAGTTCGCGGACCCGGCCCGCCAGCCCCTCGCCGTACGTCGTGGGGGTCACGCCCAGCTCCCGCAGCGCGTCGTGGTGCTTCTCGCTCGCGGTGCCGATCACGGTGACACCCGAATCCAGCGCCAGTTGCGCCGCAAGGGTTCCCACCGCCCCCGATGCGCCGTTCACCAGCAACGTCTCACCGGATTTCAGCTTCAGGGGCCGCAGTCCACGGGTGGCTGCCTCGCCGGCGACGGGGATGGTGGCGGCGTCCGTCCAGCTCAACCCTTGCGGCTTCGGCACGACGATCGAGGCGAGCGCGTATTCGGCGTAGCCGCCGGTGTCGGACCAGCCGAACACCTCGTCACCCACCACCACGCCGGTCGCGTCCGGACCGACCGCGTCGACCACGCCGGCGACTTCACTGCCCGGGATCTTCGGGAACTGCACCGACATCACCTCGGCCATCGAGCCCGACCGCAGCTTCCAGTCGATGGGGTTCACTCCGGCGGCCCGGATGACGAGGCGTACCTGGTTGCCGGTGGGTTCGGGGACGGGGACGTCGTGGGTCTCGAGCACCTCGGGACCACCGTAGGACGAGTAGGAGACTGCCTTCATGGTCTGCTTCGGGTTGGAATTCGTCATGCCAACAATCTCGTCCTCGGCGGTCCGTCGCGCCAGAGATTCGGCTGGTTGATCACAGGGCTGCGGCGGCCTTCTTCAGATCGGCGACGAGGGCGCCGAACGCGTCGTCCCGATCCTCCGCAGGTCCGCGGAGCACGGCGGACGGGTGAATCGTCACGAAGACGTCCGGATCCACGTCGACGTCGACCTCGCCGTCGAGGTGCAGCAGCTCCCCGCGGTGTTCGGTGAGGCGGAACGACGGGCCGAGCAACGCCTGCGCGGCGGTGGCCCCGAGGCACACGAGGACGTCGGGCTGGACCGCCGCCAGTTCGGCGATCAGCCACGGCCGGCACGCGACGATCTCGGTGCGGTTCGGCTTCTTGTGGATTCGACGCTTGCCGCGTTCGGCGGGGACGAACTTGAAGTGCTTGACCGCGTTGGTGACGTAGGTGAGGTCCCGGTCGATGCCCGCCGCGTCGAGCGCCTTGTTCAGGAGTTTTCCTGCCGGACCGACGAACGGTTCACCGACGCGGTCTTCCTGATCGCCGGGTTGTTCGCCGACGAGCATCATCCGTGCGGATCGCCTGCCCGCGCCGAAGACGGTCTGCTCGGCGTCGCGGTACAGATCGCAGCCGTGGCACCCGTCCGCCGCGCGGGACAGCGCGTCGAGGTCGACGGTGTCCGGCACGAACGGTGCGGCCGAGGGCTTCGTGGCTCGGGGCATGGGCGTCGAGTACCCGTCGGGCGGAGCTTCATTCGCGCAACCCTGTCAATTAGTTTAGCGCTAAGATATAATCACCGGAGAAGCCCACCGAGAAAGCGAGCCTCCATGTCCCTCACCGAAGTCACCGCCCACCACCCCTACAGCCCGGCCGTGGTCGCCGGCGGACTCGCGTTCGTCTCCGGCGCACTGTCCGTCGATGCCGAGGGCACCGCCGTCCCCGGCCGCACCGAGGCGCTCGACGCCGCCGTCGACCGCATGGTCGATCGCCTCGCCACCGTCGGCGGACAGCTGAAGGACGTCGTCAAGCTCACCTACTACGTCACCGACCTGTCGTTGCGCGAGGAGGCGAACCGCCAGTTCGAGCGCATCTTCGACGAGCCGCGTCCCGCGCGCACCTTCCTGGAGGTCAGCAGCCTCCCCTACGGCGCCATCGCCGAGATCGACGCCGTCGCGGCGGTCGAGGGACGCTGACAGCGCACCCCGCCCGGCAGCGCCGCGGGTCCCCGTTCCGAGGAATCGACGGGGACCCGCGGCGCGTCGCCGTCACCTATGCTCGTTCGATATCTTGGTACTAAACAGATGAGACCCTCGAGGATCCAGGAGGTGCGCCCGGTGACGCAACGCCCCGTTCCAGATCGCGATGCCGTCGACGACATCGTCGACCAGTGGGCCCACCAGTGGCCCGACCTGGATGTGAGTCCGCTGAAAGTGCTGGGCCGCCTGCACCGTTCGTATCTGCGCTACCAGACGTCCCTCGCCGCCGTGTTCGAGGAGCACGGCATCAACATGGCGTCGTTCGACGTTCTGGCCGCCCTCCGACGTTCAGGTCCGCCGTACCGGATGACGTCCGGACAGCTGGCGGAATCCGCCCTCGTCACCACCGGCGGAGTCACACTGCGCGTCGACCGCCTGGAGAAGGCGGGACTGGTGCAGCGGGAGCGTGACGCCGAGGACCGCCGCATCGTGCACGCGCAACTCACCGACGAGGGCTTGCGGGTGATCGAGAAGGTCGCGGAGGCCCACTTCGCCAACGAGTCGCAGATCCTCAGCGGGATGTCGCAGGACGATCAGGCGGCGTTGGCCGAATTGCTCCGCAAGCTCGAGCACTCGATCGTGGAGAACCAGGCCCCCACCGCCTGAGCGGAGGACTCAGCTGGCCGCGCGGGCGGTCAGGTCGGCGACCTCACCGAATCCGATGAACCGTTCGGACGCCGCCGTCATCTCCACGATGAAACGTCGCTGCTCGTCCTGCGATGCACCGATCAGGCGCGCCGCACCCGTCCACTGCGCCTCGGACAGCTTGCGGGCGAGCTGGGCGGGTTCGGCGCACGGCGTCGCGATCCCGGCCTGGTTGAGCCGTTCGATGAACCGGATGTACCGGCCGAGGATCCGGTTGTGGGCCGCCTCGAGCTGTTCCCCGATCACCGGGTCGACGGCGGCGCGGTCCTCGATCATCGTGAACAGGCGGCCGCTGCTGTAGACGGTCTCGATGAACGCCGCGGTGGCCGCGCGCAGGACGGTGCGCGGGTCCGCGTCCGGCGGGACCGGGATGCGCTGAGCCTCGACGAACATGTCGAACACCGCGGCCGCGACGGCACGGAACGCGTCGTCCCGGGATGCGAACCGGGCGGAGAATTCGGCCTGCGACACTCCGGCGGCAGCGGCGATGACCGCCTCGGTGGTGCGCTCGTATCCCAGCTCGGCGAAGCACCGCCCCGCCGCCTCGACCAACGCGAGCCGACCTCGATCGTCACCGTTCGTAAGCACCGCTCGCGCCTCCTCGTACCCCGGCCGGCGCCCGACGTGTCGGCCGTCACACATTCTTAGTTGACATTTCATTCACGTCAACCCGGGCGACCCTACGCCTCCTGAAGTGCCTTCGCCTGGGCTTCGGCCTGAGCCCGGTAGAGCCGGCGGAGCCGGATGACGCCGAGGTCGTGCTGGTACAGGTTCTCCGCCTGGTCCGCGTCGAATGCCATCGCCTCGAGCATGGCGCGGTCCTGCTCGAGCACCACCCAGTGCCGCTCCTCGAGCTTGGTGCGGTACAGGAACCGCCAGACGTCGCGTTCCCAGCCCTCGACGCGGCGGTACCGCCAGAAGAACACCGCGGTGGTCTCGGCGTCGATCGGCGTTCCCATGCCGACGATGCCGAACGAGCCACCCGGGCCCGCGGTCGGCGGGTAGGGAATCTCGAGGTCCACCCAGTCGATGCCGGTCCGGCAGAATTCGACCCAGTCGAAGTTCACGCCCCGCTGGTCGGTCTTCTCGAAGAAGAACCCGCGATCGGTTTCGCGGATCCGGAACTTCGCGGACGTCTCGCCGCCGAACATCGAATGCGATTCGCGGTGCAGGAACGCTCCGTGCATCGGGTCGAGCAGGTTCTCCAGCGTGAACCGCCACGGCGCCTTCCACTCCGCGTAGCAGAGGAAGTTCGAGATGCCGTCGTCGGTGAGTCGCTCGGGGAGTTCGAGGGGCGCGGGCTCGGCGTCGGGGTCGGTGCCGAACCAGGCGAGCACGGCGCCGGCCACCTCCCGCACGGGGAGGCTGGTAACCAGCCGCTTGCCCTCGAGGTTGCAGCCGGGCATTCCGGGGACGGAGACGACGGTGCCGCCGCCGTCGACCTGCACGCCGTGGTACTGGCAGGCGACGCGATCGCCGAGGTGCTGACCCTGCGACAGCGGGGCGCCGCGGTGCGGGCAGCGGTCGGCGAGCATGCGGAGGGTGCCGTCGGACTGACGGAACAGCAGCCAGTCCTCGCCGAGGCGCCGCACCTTCTTCATGTCGCCGCGCGCGACGAAGTCGGACGGGCACACCGCGTGCCACTGGTCACGCATCCCGGTCGCGAAGATCTCGTCGCCGGTCAGTGCCGCCTTGTGCAGTCGGTTCACCATGTCAGGCCCCCATCCGTCGGATCTCGTCCGTGAAAGTGTCGGTGGTCCAGGCGTCGCCGCCGGGACTGTGGATGCCGAGGGCGTTCAAACCCTTCACCAGGCCTTCGAGGTGGTGCACACCGGTGCCGAAGACCTCTTCGATCGCACCGGCCAGCTTCCGTTCGTACGGGGTGGGTGCCGTGCCGGACTGGCGTGGTTGCAGATACAGGCTCATGGTTCTTCCCTTCTAGAGATCCAGCACGAGCTCGTCGGAGCGGGCGCGGGAAACGCAGATCATGATGGTGGTGCCGGACTCCTGCTCGGAGCTGGAGAGCAGGGAGTCGCGGTGGTCGGGGGTGCCGGCGAGGACGCGGGTTTCGCACGTCCCGCAGATGCCTTCGCGGCAGGAGTTGGGGACGTCGACGCCGGATTCCTCGAGGGTGTCGAGGATGGTCCGGTCGGGGGCGACGGTGGCCGAGATGCCGGATCGTTCGCAGATCACGCGGACGGGACGGTCGCCGGCGAGGGTGTCGGCGGGGATCTCCTTCGCCTTGAACCGCTCGAGCCGGATCGCGCCGTCCGGCCAGGAATCCGTGTACCCCTCGACCGCGCCGAGCAGACCCTCGGGGCCGCAGGCGTAGACGAGCGTCTCCTCACGGGCGGCGCCGAGGATGCCGGCGAGGTCGAGGATGCCGGCGGCCTCCTCGGTGACGACGTGCACGCGGTCGCCGTATCCGGACAGTTCGTCGAGGAACGCCATCGACGCGCGGGCACGGCCGCCGTAGTGCAGTTCCCATTCGGCGCCCATGCGTTCGGCTTCACCGATCATCGTGAGGATCGGCGTGATGCCGATGCCGCCGGCGATGAACACGTAGCGCGGCGAGGGCAGGAGTTCGAAATTGTTGCGGGGTGCGCTCACCGACAGGCTGTCGCCGGGCCGCAGCGTCTCGTGGACGTGCCGGGAACCGCCTCGGCCGGTCACCTCGTGGAGGATCGCGACGCGGTACCCGGTCTTGTCGTCGGGGTCTCCGCAGAGGGAGTACTGACGGATGGTCCCGCGGTTCAGGTGCAGGTCCAGGTGGGCGCCCGGCGTCCACCGGTCGACCGCGCCGCCGTCCTGTCGTTCGAGGCGAAGCGACACCACGCCCGAGGACTCGACCCGCATCTGACGCACCATCATGGGGACGGTGTCTGCGTCTGTTGTCATCGCTCACTCCCAGGCTCAACCGAAGGCATAGTTCCTTAGTGCTCAATAATTTAGCACTAAGATGTATCGTGCGCCACAGTTGAGGGGAAATTCGTCGAGTACAGGCCGAGCTACTCCGCTTCGCGGTACCGCACGGTCTCGGCCGCGAGCCGCTCCTCGTATGCCTGTGCGAGGTCGTGCAGAGCCTGCACGCAGTCACCGGTGAACACCGGCGCATGCATCGGCGCCAGCAGCAGGGGTTCCAGATCGGCGAGTCCCCGGATCGTGGGGCCGAGCGCCGGTGACAGGCACGTCGCGTTCCCCATGTCCTCCGCCGCGATGGCCGGGCCGACGATCTCCTCCTCCGTGGCAGGCGGATGATGCCCGAACGCGGTGAACAGGTCGCCGCAGAACAGCGTCTGCGTCGTCTCCTCGAAAACCAGCCCGGCGTCCCACCCGTGCGGAACATGCGGAGTGTCGAGATGACGGACCCGCCTGGTGCCCGTCTCCATCACGTCGCCGTACTGCAGGGGACGCGGCATGCGATCGGCGAGGTCGTTGACCTGCACGAAGCAACCCATCGCCCCGTGCGCGACCACGGCGTTCGGCGCGGCCGCCAGCCACGAGTTCATCGCACCGCACTCGTCGGCCTCCACGTGCCCGAACGTGATCCACCGCAGTCTGTCGAGAGGAATCAGCCGGCCGACCGCCGCGGACACGGACGGGAACAGCGCACGCTGACCGGTGTGGAACAGCAGCGGTTCCTCACCGTCGACGAGAAACTGGTTCATGATCAGGTTGGGCTCGTCCAGATACGTGGACAACCGGTAGATGTCGGGAGCGATCTCGGTAATCGTGGTGTCCATCCCTGGCTCCGATCACGTCACGGTGTCGTGAGGACAAGCCTTCTCGGGACAGCGGCGGCGCGCAAGATCCTGCCGGTCCGAGATGGCGCTACCGCCGCTGCCCGACGCCGATCCGGACGAGATCGTGCCCGACTGTCACGGTGCCGGCGAACGTGGACTTCACGCCTCGTTCCCACTGGTCGTCGGTGACCTGCCGGGGGTCGCCCGGCCCGATGTGGGAGAGCACCACCTGACGGACATCCGCGTCCGTGGCGACGCGCCCGACGTCCTGCGCGGTGGAGTGCGCCTGATCATGTGCTCGACCAGTGCGGGACCCGAAGTCTGCGCGTAGAAGTCGACGTCGATCACCTCGTGGACGAGGATGTCGGATCCTCGGGCGAGCCGGACGACATTCGCCGATTTCGCGGTGTCGCCGGAGAACGTGACCGCACCGTCCTCCGTGTCGAACCGGTACGCCAGCGAGGGATAGACGGGGCCGTGCGGAACCAGCGTCGCGGTGACCCGGACCCGGTCGTCTTCGAACACCGGGAACGGTTCCATCTCCGGCGCCGTGTTGTCGGCGGACGCACCCCGACAATCTGCCCGCCGAGCCGGGGCCGTACACCGGCACCACGTCGCGGAACGTGTAGGACGGTGTCCCGCCGGGCAGCCAGAAGACGTTGAACAGGTCGGCGATGTGATCGCTGTGCATGTGCGTGACGAAGACGCCACCGAGCGAATCCGCGGCGATACCAGCCTGGATCAGCTTTCGGCTCGACCAGGGACCCGCGTCGATCAGATACGGTCTGTCGCCGACGACGAGCACACTGGACGTGCCGCTCCGCCCCGGCACGGCGATGGGACCGGCTGCCGTGCCGAGCAGAATCAGCGTCGTCGCGTAACCGTCGACGTCACCGGACAACTCGTAGGCATCCGGTGGCGTCGCGCCACTCGGCTGCGCGTCCGAGGTGTGGGACGCGCAGCTCGTCGCGGCGACGGCAGTGGCGGCGGACCCCAGCAGGGCCAGCGCCCGCCGCCTCGACAGAGCGTGTCCGCCGACGGCTTCCATTCATGCGTCCGTTCGGGCGGCGGCCAACTCCAGTGGCACGTGCCAGGCGTCGTATTCGTAGACCCAGTCGCCACTGCCTGCGACCTTCAGCCATTCGTTGGACCGGGAGCCCCGCTGGATGCGTGAGGTCCGCTGCAGTCGCGTGTCCTGGTAGGTCTGCAGCGCGACTGCGGGGTCGCCGAACAGGCTGAGGCAGCGGGACAGCACGACGGCGTCTTCGATGGCCATGCCGGCGCCCTGCGCCATGAACGGCATCATCGGATGGGCCGCGTCGCCGAGGAGCACGGAGCGTCCGTCGGTCCACGATGCCAGCGGGTCGCGCACGTAGAGAGCGGATTTCAGGACGTCGTCGCAGGCGTCGAGGAGGGCTCGCGCATCGGGGTGGAAGTCGCGGTACAGCTCGCGTAGTTCAGTGACGGATCCCGGTGTGGTCCAGGATTCCTCGGTCCACTCCTCCTGCGCGCAGGTGGCGAAGACGAAGATGTCCTTGCCCTGGTTGAGGGGGAACGTCACGATCTGCGTGGACGGATCCGGCCCCCACCACTTGGTGAAGCAGTCGAGGTTCGGCAGGTTGCCGACGCGTTCGGTGGGGACGACTGCGCGGAACGCCACGACCCCCGTGAACGTCGGTTGTTCCCGCCCGAGCAGCGAGGTTCGGACCGCGGAGTGGATCCCGTCGGCACCGACGATCACGTCTGCGGAAACCGTACTGCCGTCGGTGAACTCGATGCGGCCTTCGGCGACGCCGCTGACCCGGCGACCCATTTCGACGACACCCGACGGCAGCCGGTTCTCGAGCGCGGTCATCAGGTCGCCCCGGTGCATGGTCAACTGCGGTGCGCCGTAGTGCTGTTCCGCGCTGTCGCCCATCGGCAGCCGGGACGTTTCGGCTCCCGTGTCCCACGTGCGGCTGATCCGGAACTGGGGCCGGGCGGCTGATTCGCGGATCGCCGGCCCGATGCCGAGTCCGTCGAGAGCCCGGACCGCGTTGGGGGTGAGGTTGATGTCGGCGCCGACGCGCGCGAACTGCCGCGCCTGTTCGTAGACCGTGACGTCGAGACCGAACTTGCGGAGGGCGATCGCCGTCGCCAGTCCACCGATGCCGCCGCCGCAGACGGCGACCGTGGTCACTGTGCACCCTTTCCGGGCACCGTGACGGGAGGCGTGAACGGTGCCGGCATGTCGCCGTAGGCGACGAGATCGACCTCGACGATCACCGGCGCCTGCCGCGACACGGCGTCGGCGAGCACGTCGTGGGCCTCGCCTGCGGCACCGATCCGCAGGTAGGGCACACCGATGGACTGCGCCAGCAACGGGAAGTCGGGGGTGACGAGATCGACGGCGTAGGTGTCGTCGCCGCCGCCCTTCTGCATGTTGCGCAGCACGCCGTAGCCGCCGTCATTGAACACGAGCAGCACCAGCCACGGCTTCTCCTGCGCCATGGTCAGGATCTCGCCGAAGTGGACGGCCAGGCCGCCGTCGCCGACGAGCGCCAGGGTTGGCCGGGTCTCGTCGGCCAGTGCGGAACCGATGGCCATGCCCAGGCCCTGCCCGATGCCGCCGCCGCGGGGGAAGACGTTGGACTTGGGGTCGAACATCGGCAGCAGCCGGTTTCCCCAGGAACTCGACGCGATGGTGACGTCGCGGGCGATCACCGAATCCTGCGGGAACGCGGCACGCACGGCGTCGCACAGCACCGCGTGATCGCCGAGTCCGGCGCGTTGCTTGCTGCGGACGAGTTCGCGGGTGGTGCGGGCACGTTCGGTCCAGGCGGCGTCGACGGGCGCGAGGCGCGACAGCTGCCGGAGGAACGTGGCGATGTCGGCGGTGACCCCGGCCTGCGCCGGGTAGACGCGTCCGATCGCGGCCGCGTCGATATCGACCTGCATGTGCACGGCGGGAACGGGCATGGAGTAGTCGCCGGTCTCGTTGGACCGGAAGTGGGTACCCAGCGACAGCAGCAGGTCGGCATCCTGGAGGAGTTCGCGCCCCACGGGGGTGTTGCCGTAGTTGCCGATGCACAGCGGGTGGTCCTCGGGCACGGCGCCGCGCCCGGAGTTGCTGGTGAGCAACGGGACTCCCCACCGCTCCACCAGTTCGGTCAGCTCGGCACCGGCCGTGGCGACACCGCCGCCCGCCCAGATCACCGGGCGTTCCGCCGACTGCAGCAGGGCGAAGGCCACGGCCAACTCGTCGACGTCCGGTGTGCGCGGCGACTCCGACACCGGTTCGAGCACGTCGATGACGTGTTCCGCGTACTGGAGGTCGATGGGCCATTCGATACTCGACGGGCCGCCGGGCGCGGCGAGCGCGGCAGCGACGCCTTCCCGCAACACCTTTCCGGCGCTGTCGGTGTCGAGAATGGTGGCGGCGTGCTTCGACGTCGCCGTCAGCATCCCCAGCTGATCCTTGGTCTCGTGGATGAAGCCGCGACCCGAGCCGAGGTACCGGCTCTCGACGTTGCCCGTCACGTGCAGCACCGACGTTCCGGCACTGAGCGATTCGATCAGTGACCCGGCCGCGTTGCCGGCACCGGTGCCGGTGCTCGTGAGAGCACAGCCGAGTCCGCCGGTGGCCCGGGCGTACCCGTCGGCGGCGCTGACCGCGGTGGCCTCGTGCCGGACCGGCACGAACCGCAGGTGCTTGCTGACCGCCTGCACCAGGGGCTGGTTGTGGACGCTCACGATGCCGAAGACTGTGTCGACACCGGCCTCGCGCAGCACCTTCACGAGCAGGTCACCCCCATTACCCACCTGCTTGTCGTTTCCTGCAGACATGGTGTTCCTCTCAGACATAGCGCGCGACGCCTCCGCAGACGTCGAGGCTGGTGCCCGTCACGTAGGACGAGCGTGGGGACAGCAGGGTCACGATCATGGCGGCCACCTCGTCGGCGCGGCCGAACCGGCCGAGGCCGATACCGCGGTCCTGGGCGATCTCCGCCTCCCATTCGGCGAATGTGGCGTCGGTGCCCGACTCTTCGTAGCGGCGCCGCCACTGGCCGGTGTCGACCAGTCCGAGCGACACCGAGTTGACGCGGATGCCGTCGGCGGCGAGTTCGAGCGACAGCGACTTACTGAGGTTCAGCAGCCCGGCCCGGGCGGCGCTGGTGGTCACCAGCCGCGGCTCGGGCTGACGTGCGAGCACCGCCGAGATGTTGACGATGGACGCGGCGTCGGACTTGCGCAGCACCGGCAGGGCGGCCTCGACGGTGTTGAGGACGCTGGAGAACTTGAGGTCGAGTTCGTCACGCCAGTCGTCGAGGGTCGCCTCGCCGCGCGGGACCATGCGGGACTTGCCTGCGTTGTTGACCAGACCGTCGAGGCCGCCGAATCGGGCGACTCCGGCGTCGACCAGCGCGGCGACCGCGGCCGGGTCCCGGACGTCGCAGGACGCGGTGAGGACGCGGTCGCTGCCGGGCAGCGGCGCGATCACGGAGTCGAGCCGGTCGCGGTCGCGCGCGCAGGTGACGACGTTGGCACCCTCTTCGAGCAGCATCGCGACGGTGGCGAGCCCGACTCCCGAGCTTCCGCCGGTCACCAGGTGGGTGCGGTCTTTCAGTTGCAGGTCCACGACGTGGTCCCCTTCTCTAGTGCAGGACGAATCCGCCGTTGACGACGAGTTGCTGGCCGGTGATGTACGACGCCTCGGGTCCCATCAGGAACGCGACGGCGCCGACGAGATCCGACGGCTGCTGCGGCCGCTCGAGCGCACGACCCAGGCGGTACAGCTCGTGCCGGTGCTCCGGAACCTTCTGCGCCGATTCGCTTTCGGTCAGACCGGGCGAGACGGTGTTGACGGTGATACCGTGCGGGCCGAGGTCGCGGGACATGGCGCGGGTCAGCGCGGCCACCCCACCCTTGGACGCGATGTAGTGCGCGAGACGCGGCGAACCGTACAGGGCGGCGTCCGAGCCGATGGTGACGATTCGTCCGCCTCCGTTCCCGATGATGGAGGGAACGATCGCCCTGCTCACGAGGAACGTGCCGCGCAAGTTGACGCCCAGCACCCGGTCCCACTCGTCGATATCGAGTTCGTGAATCGGTTTGCCGCCCACGCCGTCCGCGAGGGCCGCGTTGTTGACGAGGCCGTACAGCGGGCCACCGGAGGTGACGGTCGCCGCCATCGCGTCGACGGACTCCGCGTCGCGGAGATCGACCCGGACGAACTGTGCCTTGACGCCGTCGGCGCGCAGGCTTGCCGCCGCGTCCTCGCCCCAGTCCTCGCGGATGTCGGCGAGCCACAGGGTGGCGCCGTCCTCGCCGAGCCGGCGGGCCAGGGCGAGACCGAGACCCCGCCCCGCCCCGGTGACGAGAATGCTGCGGCCGTCGAGATTCACGGTCAGTCCCGCGTCACGCCGTGCATGGCCGACGTCTCGGGGTACGTCGGGATCTGCGGCTTCTGCGCGCCGATGATGACGCAGAACAGAGCGTCCTTGTCGCCGTTGTTCTTCAGGCTGCGCGGAACACCGGCCGGGACGACGATCATGTCGCGGTAGCCGAGGGTGCGCTTCTCCACCTGGCCGTCGCGGTGAACACCGACCTCCACCTCGCCCTCGAGGACGAAGAAGGCTTCCTCGGCGTCATGGTGGGTGTGCTCCGGGCCCTCGGCACCGGGGGGAAGCAGCATGTTGGAGAACGTGAATCCGCGCGATCCGATCGTGCGGTTGTCGCTCTCGTGGTTACCCGTCGCGCCGGAGCCGACGTAGCGGATCTGCGCGCGCTTGAACTGGTCGCCGGCCTTGGCCTGGAAACCCAGGGTGTCCCAGTCCTCGTGGCGGGAGCCACGGGTGAGGATCAGCGAGTCGGTGAATTCCTTCAGATCGGCGGTGCCGTATTCGAGTGTCATGTCGTGCTCCTTCTCTAGAGGTGGTTGCGTAGGCGTTCGGTGATGTGGATGAAGGATTCGACCCAGGCGTTGAAGGCCTCCGGCCGCTCCTGGTTCGCGAGGTGTCCGGCACCCCGGATGGTGACGAACACGGCGCCCGGAATTCCGCCTGCGAGAACCTGACTCGCGGGAACCCCGGTCACCCTGTCCTCGTCTCCGCCGAGGACGAGCGTGGGGATGTCGATCTTCGGCAGATCGGCCGTGTGATCGGTGGCCGCCATCGACTCGGCGGCGTACCCGTAGCCGGGCAGGCGGATCGACGACGCCATGATCGCCGTGGCCTTCGCGGTCACGTCGTCGGCGGCGGTCCCGGACAACAGCCGCGGGGCCCGTTCGGCGGCAAAAGCTTCCGCACCTTCCTGCTCGAGCGTCGCGGCCCGGGCGCGCATCCGGCCGGCGGCGTCGCCGTCCGCTCCCGAGCCGACGGTGGAACTGCCGAGCAGCAGACTCCGCACGAGCGCGGGGTGCCGCATAGCCAGCCGGGTGGCGATCACGCCGCCCCACGACATTCCGAGGACGTGCGCTCCCGCGTCGCCGCACCGGTCGCGGATCACGTCGGCGGCGGCGTCGGCGTAGTCGTCGAGGTCGAACGGACGGCCGGGGTCGTCGCTGCGGCCGTATCCGGGAGCGTCCCAGGCCAGCAGTCGCAGCGACGACGACAGTTCGTCGAACTGCGGCGCGAAACTGTCTGCGCCGCCCCCGATCCCGTGCAGCATGAGCAGCGCGGGGCCGGAACCGGATTCGACGACGTGCGTCACGACGCCCGCCCGAGGTCGAACCGCTCGAACGCACCGGGGTCGGGGATGCCGGCCATGTGGTCGCGGACCTGCTTGGACGGCGGGCCCGCGGTGCCCCACAGGTCGGAGAGTTCCGGAACCCGGCGCCAGACCTTGCACAGCCACCGGTCCTCGTCGACCTGTGCGATGCCGGACGTGTACTCGCACACCAGCCCTGCCGGGTCGGCGAAGTAGGAGAAGGTGTTGTCGCCGGGGCCATGCTTGCCCGGACCCCACAGCGGCACGGTGCCGTGGTGACGCAGCCGGCCGATGCCGCGCATGAAGTGGTCGACGGTGGGCATCTCGTAGGCGACGTGGTTCACCGACGTCCACTCGGCCTGGTTGAACGCGATGCTGTGATGGTCGGTGTTGCAGCGCAGGAACGCCATCTGGTGCTCGGACCAGTCGGAGACCCGCATGCCCAGGACGTCGCAGTAGAACGTCACCGCGGCGTCGATGTCGACGGTGTTGAGGACGACGTGCGTGACGCCCACCGGGACGGCGTCCTCGCGACCGAGCTTCGGGACGGCGAGCGCGTCGGCGAGCAGTTCGACGACGCGACCCTCGGGGTCGACCAGGCTCACGCCGTAGCCGCCGCCGAGATCGTCGACCGGCCCCGGGCCGCTGACGACCGGGACGCCGCGGAGTTCGAGTCGCCGGGCGGCCTCGTCGACCTCGGCCGGCGTGGCGACGGCGAACGTGATGCGGCCGAGGCCGTTCCGCTCGGCCTGGGTGAGTTGCAGCGCGTGGTGGTGCTCACCGGTCCCCCGCAGCCAGGCACCGTCCGTGCCCTGCTCGACCACGCGCAGTCCCCACACCTCCGAGTAGAAGTCGGTGGATTCGATGCTGGCCTGTGTGCGCAGTTCGACGGAGCGCAGGCACCGCAGCCGGGCTATGGGTTGGTTCATCGCATGCCTCCAGTTGCTTAGGTCTCAATATCTTAGCGCTAAAGTAATAGGCCGTACAGAGCTGACGAGAATTTCTTTCCGGACGACCTACTACTTCAGCTTCCCCGTGGGCCGATGTGACAGCGGTTCAGTCAGGCGGAACCCGTGTGACATTCGGCGAGCAAGCTTCAGTCAGCCCAGGGATTGGGTTCCTCGTCGAGGCCCCAGTAGATGCTCTTCTGCCGCGAGTAGGCGGCGATACCGCTGCGCCCCTTCTCCACCCCGAGTCCGCTCTCCTTGACGCCGCCGAACGGCGTCGAGATGCTGAACTGCTTGTAGGTGTTTATCCACACGGTGCCGGCCTGGAGCCGGCGGGCGAGTTTCCAGGCGCGGCGGTAGTCGCCCGTCCAGATTCCCGACGCCAGTCCGAACACCGAATCATTGGCCTGTGCAACCAGATCCGCGTCGCCGTCGAACGGCAGGACCACGAGGACGGGTCCGAAGATCTCCTCCTGGCACGTGCGTGAATTGTTGGGGAGCCCGTCGATGATCGTCGGCAGGTAGTACGCGCCGTCGCGGAGCCGGTCGTCGTCGGGGATCGCCCCGCCGCACAGCACTCGTCCGCCCTCTTCGCGGGCGAGGTCGACGTACGCGGCCACGCTGTCGCGGTGCTTGCGGTGGACCATCGGCCCGACCTGAGTGCCGGGGTCGCGGCCGGGCCCGAGTCGCAGTCGTTGCGTCTTGGCCACCAGTTTCCGGAGGAATTCGTCGTAGATGCGGCGGTCGACGAACAGCCGGGATCCGGCGATGCAGCTCTGCCCGGTGGACGAGAAGATCCCGTACATCACGCCGTGGACGGCGGCGTCGAGGTCGGCGTCGTCCAGCACGATCGTCGGCGACTTGCCGCCGAGTTCCAACGATACGGGCATCAGCTTGTCGGCTGCCGCGTGCGCGATGGACCGTCCGGTGTTGGTGCCGCCGGTGAACGTCACCTTCCCGACACCGGGGTGGGTGACGATCGCGTCGCCGACCACCGAGCCCTTGCCCGGCAGCACCGACAGCAGGCCGGCAGGCAGTTGTGTTTGGTCGATGAGCCGCGCCAGTTCCAGCGACACCAGCGGCGTCCATTCGGCGGGCTTGAGGACGACGGCGTTGCCAGCCGCCAGAGCGGGCGCGATCTTCTGCGCGTCGCTGGCCACCGGCGAGTTCCACGGTGCGATGGCGCCGACCACGCCGATGGGCTCGAGAACGCTCATCGTGAGGAAGTTGCCGCGCGGGGTGGTGAGGTCGTCGTCCGCGGTTTCGAGGACGGCGGCGAAGTAGCGGAACGTGCCCGCCGCGCTGCCGACGAGTGCCGTGGTCTCGGCGATCGTCTTACCGGTGTTGTAGCTCTGCAGCAGCGCCAGCCGGGACGTGTTCGCCTCTATCGCGTCGGCGATGCTGTGCAGGTACTTCGCCCGCTGGTGCGGGAGCAGCGCGCGCCACGCCGGGTCGTCGGCGGCGGCGCGGCCCTTCCGGACCGCCTCGTCGGCGTCGTCGGCAGTGGCCTGGTGAATCACCTGCAGCGTTTCGCCGGTCGACGGGTCCGTGACCGCGAAGGCGGGGCCGTTCGCCTGCCGCCACTGCCCGGCGACGAGGATCCGGTCGGCGACCGGGATGAACGGCAGTGTGTGTGGTGCGGTGTCGAGGATGGTCACTGGGAGATCTCCTCGAGGGTCTTTTCGCGGGTTTCGACGGCGAAGAAGCCGACCACGAGGGCACCGATCATTGCGACCGCGGCGAACATTCCGAAGACGACGGTGAGTGTGCCGCCCCCGTCGAGGATGGCGCCGACGGCGAGGGGACCGACGATGATGCCGAGGCGTCCGCTCGCTCCGCCGATCGCGCAGCCGATGGCTCGCATCCGGGTCGGGTACAGCTCCGCGGTGTAGACGTAGAGCGCCATGTTGACCGCGAAGACGAACAGGGCGGATCCGGCCGACCAGAACAGGACCTTCGTCGCGGTGTCGGCGCCGGAGGCGGCGAGCAGGAAGAGCAGCGACGAGCACAGGACCATCGACGCCGTGATGCAGATGCGGCGACCGAGGTTGTCGATGAGGAACGCGACGAGGATGCAGCCGATCAGGCCGGCGACACTGGTGACGATGCTGTAGTGCAGGGCGGTGTCGACGCTGACGTCGAATGCGGATCGGTACAGCGTCGGCAGCCAGGACGCGATGCCGTAGTTGACGAAGTAGGCGCAGCCCCAGATGGCCGCGAGCATGAGAGTGCGACGCAGGTAGATACCCCGGAAGGCCTCCGCGAAGGTTCCGCGGCGGGGATCGACGGTGACGGCGGGCAGCGGCTGCGGAGCCGGAAGCGTCTTGCCGTACTTTCCGGTGATCTCGTTCTCGATGCGGGTCATGGCATTGTGCGCGTCTTCGTAGCGGCCACGGGACGCGAGCCAGCGCGGCGACTCGGGCAGCTTCCACAGCAGCGGCAGGAGCACGACGGGCAGCGCACCGAGCGCGAACAGGATCTTGTAGCCGTAGTTCGGGACCACCCACGCCGACACGATTGCCGACATCACGAGCCCGATCGGGAAGATCACCTCGTAGAGCAGCACGAATCGTCCGCGCTTGTGGGCCTTGGTGATCTCGCCGATGTAGCTCGCTGCCACCGGGACCTCGGCGCCGAGGCCGATACCCTGCACGAATCGGAAGACGAGGAAGAGCATCAGGCTGTCGGTGAACGCCATGCCGAGGCTCATCACTGCGTAGAGCGCGAGCGAGAAAATGATGACGTTGAGCCGGCCGACGCGGTCGGCGAACCAGCCGCCGGCGAGGGCGCCGACGAGCATGCCGATGCCGCCGATGGCGATCACCCAGGCGATGTCGCCGGGGGTCAGACCCCACTTGGGGATGAGGACGGGGAGAGAGTACGCGATCATCAACTGGTCGAAGCCGTCGAAGAACGTGACGGCGCCGACGATGACGCGGGCCTTGATATGCCACCTGCTCATCGGCAGGCGTTCGAGTCGGGCGCTGATCATCTCAGCTGTGGCAGCCATGGCGGGCGATACCGTCGTCATGAGCATCCTCAGGGTCGGGTCGAGGCATTTACTTAAGCCCTCAAAGGCTTACCACTAAGATGTAATCTTACGCACATGAGAAACGTCAACCCTTGACTTTGGAAGAAACATGTTATTCACACCTGTGCGTACTTATTAACCTTCCGCGGTTAACAAGTGCTCACGGGTGAGGGAGCCGTCGACTACGCGGTGGACTGCATCCATTCTGCACAGATGCGTGTGGTCGTGTGTCACCAGCAGCGTTGCGACCTCGCGCTCTCGCACGACACCGAGGATCAGATCCATGATCGCGGCGCCGCGTTCCTGGTCGAGCGCGCTGGTCGGCTCGTCGACGACCAGCAGCGACGGATCGTTCATCAGCGCCCGGGCCAGGGTCACCCGCTGCCGCTGCCCACCGGACAACTGCGCAGGCCTCTTCCCGGCGTGGTCTGCGAGGCCGACGGCGTCGAGCAGATCGCGAGCCTTCGCGCGCCCTGCCCGCCGCGGCACGAACAACCTCTGCCCGAGATGCGCCATCACCTCCAGTTGTTCGAGGGCCGTCAACGACGACACCAAGTTGGACTGCTGGAACACGATGCCGATCCGGTCGCGGCGCAGTGTGGACGCCGCGCGGCGGCTCAGCGCGGTGAGTTCGGTGGCGCCCAGCCGGACGGAGCCCGAGTCGGGCCGGATCAGCGTCGACGCCACCGCGAGGAGCGTCGACTTTCCGGAACCGGACGGACCGGTGATCGCGGCGATCTCACCCCGGCCGACGGTCAGCGATACCGAGTCGAGGGCGGTGACGCGTCCCGCGCCGTCGGGGTAGGTGAGGGTGACGTCGTCGAGGGTGAGGGCGGGTGTGGTCATCGTGTGCTCCCGAGGGCGGTGAGGGGGTCGGTGGTGAACAGGAAGCGGAGCGCGAACGCGGCGCCGACGAGGCCAAGCCCGACGAGGGCGGTGGCGGGCAGCGCAGTGGTGGAGATGTCGAGCACGAACGGCACCGCATCGCCGATCATCGACCCGGCCACCGCCGCGATCCCGACACCGACACTCACGCCGGCGAGCAGGACGACGAGCGCCTGCCCGAGCGCGTCCCGCACGAGCGACCCGGTGGACGCGCCGAGCGCCTTCAACGTCGCGACATCGGGGGTCCGCTGGAGGGTCCAGACCGTGAAGAACGCGCCGATCACCAGCGCGGAGATCGCGAACAGCATCACCGTCATCAACGTCAGCGACCCGTTCTCGGAGGTATAGGAGCCGATGGCGGAGAAGGAGTCGGCCACACTTCGGGAGGTCGTCCCCGCGACGGCGTTCGTGGCGTCGTCCCCGCCGGCCACCGCGAGCACCGTCGCCGCACCCCCACGCGGGTTCGCGTGCTGCCAGTCGGCGAGCGTCATCCACACGGCCGGGCTGTGGCCGTACCAGTCGTCGCCGCGGACTGCGGTCACGGTGAAGGTGATGTCGCCGACGGTGAGATTGTCGCCGGCGCCGACGCCGAGGGATCGCGCCGCGCCGGCCCCGAGGATCACGGTTCCCGGCGCGGACGGTGCACGGTCGCCCACACCGCCGTCCGCGCCGACTAGCGCCACCCCCTTCGCCGCTCCTCCTACCGCCGACGCCGAGCCTCGTCCGACGCCGATCGGCTGCACCGAGTCGGCGCTCCGCCGCCAGACGGCCACCTGCTCGGACGTCAGCGCGGACTCGTCGAACGACGGACCGTCGGCGGAGGCGGCGAAGACCACCGACTCCGCGTCGATGCGTTCCACGACGGACACGTTCTGATGACGCAGTCCGGCCGTGAGACCGCTGAGAAACGTGACGAGCAGCGCAATCAGCACCACGACGACGGATATCAGCGCGAAGCGACCACGCGCGGCACGCAGGTCTCTCGATGCGACGAACACAGATGGTCCTCTCCAGATCACGACCGGCGCCGCAGTCGATACGGGCCGGGGCGGCGCTCACGGCCTCCGAACTCACCGTGCCCCGGGCACGACACGGTTCCATCGCACGTGGGGTGGAATTCTCGGTGGTCGAAGGTCGGGTGCGCGTTCCGACTTTCGATGGATGCCGGGTTCGCTCGCGTCGATAAGCTGGGCGGGGTGCACCGCTCCCCTCTCACGCCCGTGTTCGCGGGACTCCAACTCGGACTGCATGCGCTGATCGCGGCGCTCACTGCAGTCGTGATCTTGCGCGCCGTCCTTCCGGACGCACCACAGGCACCGGCGATCGTGGTGCTGTCGGTGGCGTTCCTCGCGGTGTACGCGGCGGGAGCGACGCGTCGGCTGCGCGGGACGTGGTGGCTCGCAGCGCTGACGGCACTGTGGGTGGCGCTGATGGTCCTCGCCCCCGACGCCGCCTATCTCGCGTTCGGGCTGTTCTTCCTGTACCTGCATCTGCTGCCGCGACGCTGGGGAGTCCTTGCGGTCGCAGCCGCGACCGTCGTGGCGGTCGTGGGTACCGGAATGCACCGCGGCTGGAGCGTCGCGGGTGTCGTCGGTCCGGTGATCGGTGCGTGCGTCGCGGTGGCGATCGGCCTCGGCTACCGGGCGTTGTACAGGGAGGCGGTCGAACGCGATCGCCTCATCGACGAATTGACCCGAACCCGAGCCGAACTCGCCGAGCAGGAACGTGCCGCCGGCTCCCTGGCCGAACGTGAGCGGCTCGCACGCGAGATCCACGACACCGTCGCGCAGGATCTGTCGAGCATTCAGATGCTGCTCCACGCCGCCGAGCGCGCGGCCCCCGACCACCCCGCCCGGGACCGTATCCGATTGGCGCGGGAGACGGCCGCCGACAGCCTCGCCGAAACCCGGCAGCTCATCGGTGATCTCACACCCGCCGTCCTCGACGGGCAGTCACTCGCGGACGCGCTCGCGCGGATCTGCACGCAGGCGAGGAGCGACACGTTCGACACCATTGCCGTGGTCGAGGGGGAGCCGGTGCGGTTGCCGATGCCCGTCGAGGCGGCGTTGGTGCGGATTGCACAGGGTGCGGTGTCGAACGTGGTCCGGCACGCGCATTCATCCCGGATGGCGGTCACTCTCACCTACTACGAGGACGCGGTCCGGTTGGACGTCGTCGACGACGGCATCGGCTTCGATGCCGAACTCCTCGACCGTGAACCGTCGAAAGCGTTCGGGCTGAATTCGATTCGCCGTCGCGTCGAGCTGCTCGACGGGTCGATGTCGGTCGAGTCGGAACCAGGACTGACCGCGGTCGCGGTGTCCTTCCCGCTCGAGGTCGGCGCATGATCCGACTACTGCTCGCCGACGACCACGCGATCGTTCGCGCGGGCCTGCGCGCCCTCCTCGAGCACGAGGACGACATCGAGGTGGTCGGCGAGGCTGCCACCGCCGACACCGCCGTGGCGTTGTGCGCGACGACTCCGGTCGACCTCGTGCTCATGGACCTCCGGTTCGGCGCCGGCACCTCGGGCGTGGACGCCACCCGGAACCTGCGGTCTCTGCCGAACCCACCGCACGTGCTGGTCGTCACCAACTACGACACGGACGCCGACATCCTCGACGCGGTCGCGGCCGGCGCCGCCGGGTATCTCCTGAAGGACACTCCCCCGCCCGAACTCCTCGCCGCCGTCCGCGCGGCGTCGGCCGGCGACAGCGTCCTCTCCCCGGCCGTGGCATCGAAACTGATGACGCGTGTACGCCGACCTGCCACCAGCCTCAGCCCACGGGAGATCCAGGTTCTGACGTTGGTGGCTGCCGGGCGATCCAATCGGGAGATCGGTAAGGAACTCTTTCTCTCCGAGACGACCGTGAAGTCCCACCTCGTCCACATCTTCGGCAAACTCGGCGTCAAGTCCCGGACCTCCGCAATCGCCAGGGCCCGCGAGTTGGGCACCATCCCCAGGTGAGTGGCAATGTGTGCGGACGCCCACTTTGCCACTCACATGCGTTTACGCTGGGAAAATGGACCCACCGGCAGTCCGCTACGTGCAGCGGGACGGACATGCGCTGGCATACCAGGTGGTGGGCGCGGGTGAACGCGACGTGGTGTGGCTGTTCGAGATCAACATGCACCTCGACCTCATGTGGACGGACCCGCAGATCCACTACCTGATGGAACGGGGCAGCACGTTTGCCCGCACGGTGTACTTCCAGCAGCGGGGGCTGGGGCTGTCCGACCCGGTCGAACATCTGCCGACACTCGAGCAGCAGGCCGACGACATCGTCGCGATCATGGACGAGGTCGGGATGCGGCAGGCCGTGCTGGTCGGGGTGGCCAGCGGGAGCGGTGCCGTCGCACTCGTCGCCGCCCGCTCACCGGAACGGGTCACCGGCGTCGTCCTGATCCAGCCGTTCGCAGAACGCCTCCTGGGCGGTGACCATCCCTCCGGCTGGAGCGACGCCGAACGCGACAACTTCGTCGACGGGTGGCGCGCGGCCGCCCGGAACTGGGGGTCGGGCGGCACGGTACCCCTGTGGGATCCCCGGGAGGACTCGGCGTTCAACCGTCGGCTGATGGCGATGCTCGAACGCAGTTCCGCGACACCTGCGGTCGCACAGGCCCACCTCGAGTGGATCTTCCGGCTCGACTACTCCGACACGTTGCCGTCCATCCAATGCCCGGCGCGGGCGATACTGGTCCCCGGTAGTCCGGTGCCGGTGGCCGCCGCGCAGTACGTCGCGGACCGCATCCCGGGCGGCAGCTTCCACCTGTTGCCGCCGTCGCCTCCCGGCGCGTCGCTCGGGGAGGCCTGGAAGCCGATCATCGACCACGTCGAGCAGTTGGCCACCGGTGGGCACCCGGCATCCGACGCCGGCCGATACCTGGCCTCCGTACTGTTCACGGACGTCGTCGGGTCCACCGAGGTGCTCGCGCGGATCGGCGACGCCGCCTACCGCGACCTCCGGGCCGCGCACGAGTGGCAGGTCCGCGACGAGGTCGAGAAGGCAGGTGGTCGCCTCCTCAACGTCGCCGGCGACGGCACCTTCAGCATCTTCGACGGTCCCGCGTCCGCGGTCCGGTGCGCGCGGGCGGTCGTCGACGGCGCCGCCGAACTCGGACTCGAGGTGCGGGCCGGCATCCACACGGGGCAGGTCGAGCGCAACGGTCCCGACGTCAGCGGGATGACCGTCCACATCGGCGCGCGCATCGGAGCGACGGCCCGCGCCGGGGAAGTGCTGGTGTCACGTACCGTGCGCGATCTCGTGGTGGGGTCGGGACTGCGGTTCGCCGACGCCGGGGAACACGACCTCAAGGGCGTGCCCGACCGCTGGCCCCTCTACTCCCTCACCGACGCGGACCACGCGCCCCGGACCGTTCCGCGACTCGCGCCGAAGCTGGGGATGATCGACCAGGCCATCCTGCGCACCGCGAAGCGGGCGCCGCAGGCACTGCGCGCGCTCGTCGGCGCCGCCAACGCGAGGCAGCGCCGACTGTCCCGCTGATCTCCCGCGCGGTGCGAAGTGTCTTCTTTAGAGGACTACACCCGCTGTACGCACGGCCATACCGTTTCACTCACTGTTGCCCCCGTCACACAGGAGTGATCATGAGCAAGTTGAAGTTCGGAACGTTTCTGGCGCCGATCCACACCCCGGGACAGAATCCGACGCTGCTGCTGCAGCGCGACCTGGAGCTGGTTCAGTTGCTCGACAGGCTGGGCTACGACGAGGCCTGGTTCGGGGAGCACCATTCGGCGGGCTCCGAGATCTACGCCTCCCCGGAGATCATGATCGCCGCAGCCGGCGAACGGACCAGTCGAATCAAGTTGGGCACGGGCGTGACGTCGGTGTCGTACCACAATCCCCTGTGGGCGGCCGAGCGCATGGTGATGCTCGACCATCTGACCCACGGACGCGTCATGTTCGGCCTCGGTCCCGGATCTCTGCCGACCGATGCAGCGATGCTCGGTCTGTCGCAGATCGACACCCGTGAACTACTCGCGGAGAACGCCGACATCATCATGCGTCTGCTGCGAGGCGAGACCGTGAGCGCCAAGACGCGGACGCATGAGCTCGTCGACGCTCGAATTCAGATGGCACCGTATTCCTCGCCCCTGTTCGACGTGGTCGTGGCCGCGATCGCGTCGCCGACCGGGGCGCGGTTGGCGGGTCACCACGGAATCGGTCTGCTCTCGATCGCCGCGACGCTGACTGCGGACGGATTCAGTGCCCTGCAACACCATTGGGGAATGCTGGAGGAATTCGCGACGCTGGCCGGCCGAAGCGAGGATGTCGATCGCTCGAAGTGGCGACTGGTGGGCCCCTTCCACATCGCCGAAACCCGCGAACAGGCCTACCGTGACGTCGAGCACGGCATCGAGCACTGGTTCAAGTACTTGCAGCACGTTGCCGCGTTCCCTCAGATGGCGGTCGAGGGCGAGAACAAACGCGAGATGATCGACTTCATCAACAACTCCGGGATCGGCGTCATCGGTACCGCCGAAGAGGCCCGCGCGCAGGTTCAGCGTCTGATCGATCAGTCCGGCGGTTTCGGCACTTTCCTTCTGCAGGGGCATGATTGGGCCAATCCGCAGGCCACGGCGCGCTCGTACGAGCTGTTCGCTCAGGACGTCATGCCGTTCTTCCAGGGCCAGGCGCAGCCGCTGCTCGACGCGGACGAGAGGGCCCGCCGCGTACGGGAGGGGCAGGCGGACGAGCACCGGAAGGCCGTCGAACACATGACGAAGAAGTACGAGGCCGAGTTGGGCCGGGTGTAGACCGATGGCGGAGATCAACATTCACCAGCAGTTTCCCGTCGGCGCCGACACGGTGTGGGCCCGGGTCGGTGACCCCGGCGCCATCGCCGGATGGATTCCGTCGGTGGCGGCCTCCCGGATGGAGCAGGAGATCCGTCATATCGTCTTCGCGGACGGTCAGCCGGCCCGTGAGCGGATCGCCGAGCACAGCGACAGCGAACGCCGATACACCTACGAGTACATCGACGGCCCGCTTCCGTTGGAGCAGTACCGGTCCACCATCTCCGTACTCGGCGTGTCGTCCGAGGAGTGCACGGTGGATTGGTCCGCGAACTTCTCCGCTGGCTCGGAGGCTGCCGAATCGGAACTGGCGACGGCGATCGAGTCGATCTATCGCGCTGCGCTCGACGAGTTGTCGATCATCGTCTCGAATCCCTCCATCCACGGATAGACCTCGGTCAGAGTCCGCCCCCTGTTCGGCGGGCTCTGACCATCAGCACCGAAGAAGGTACCGATGCGAACTCCCACCGAACCGCACATCATCGCCACCACCCCCGAAGACATCGCGGACGCCTACCGCACCGTCCTCGGGAAGTTCTGCACCGGCGTCGTCGCCGTCACCGCACTCGACGACACCGGCAACCCCGTCGGACTGACCGTTGGCTCCTTCAGCTCCGTCTCCCTCGACCCCGCCCTCGTCGCCTTCTTCGTCGGCCGCGGCTCCACCACCTTCCCCAAGGTCGCCGCCTCCGGCCGCTTCTGCGCCAACATCCTCTCCGCCGACCAACACGAACTCGGCCGCGCCTTCGCCCGTAGTGGCACCGACAAGTTCCACGGAATCGACTGGACCCCCGCCACCACCGGATCACCGCGCCTCGCCGGCGCCCACGCCTGGATCGACTGCCACATCGACCTCGTCCAACCCGTCGGCGACCACGACCTCGTCGTCGGCCGCGTCGTCGAACTCGGCGCCACCGACACCCCCGACCCGCTGCTGTTCTACACCTCCACCTTCCACCAGCTCACCCCCGCGTGAACACGGCGGAACCTATTCGGTCCGTCGCCCGCTGCGCCGACGCCGTCATCCCCACCGACCACGGCGCATTCACGGCCGTCGCCTACCGATCCGACACAGGAATCGAACACCTTGCCATGGTGTTCGGTCAGCCGGCCGGCACCACTGCACTCACCCGCGTCCACAGCGAATGTCTCACCGGTGACGTCCTCGGCTCACGGCGCTGCGACTGCGGCCCCCAACGTTCCGCCGCACTGGAACGCATCGCCGACGCCGGCCGCGGCGTCCTGCTGTACCTTCGCGGGCACGAAGGCCGCGGCATCGGACTGGCCGCGAAAATCGCCGCCTACCAACTGCAGGACCAACTGGGCCTCGACACCGTCGACGCCAACCTGCAACTCGGCTTGCCCGTCGATGCCCGCGACTACACCGACGCCGCAGCAATCCTCCGCGACCTCCGCATCGACTGCATCAACCTGCTCAGCAACAACCCTGCCAAGGCCGCCGGCCTCGCTGCGGCCGGTATCACCGTCGCCCACACCACGCCTCTCGAGACCGCACCGAACGACGACAACTCCCACTACCTTTCGACCAAGCGGGATCGGCTGGGCCACCGCCTCACCCACGCACTGCTCACTGCCCATCATTGATCAGCGTCAGGAGACCCCATGGAACACTCCCCTTTGACTCACGTGTTCGAGAAGATCTCGATTCTGCATTCGACCTCGCGCTGGGCGGGGACCTTCGGCGACCTCATCGAGATCCTCGGACCGGCCGGCCTCAGCGACGGGCGGGCGTGGGCGAAGTTTTCGACCGACACCACGACGCTGTGCTTGTCCGACGAAACAGATGTCCCGCCTTGGTGCCTTCTGGGGAAGACACGCGACGTCGCCGCGGCCGCGGCACTCGCGCGAGAGGCGGGGTGGGACGCGGGTGAGCCGACCGTCGGCGACCACGAGTGCCGTGTGGTCCTTCGTTCTCCCCACGGACTGACGGTCATCGCCTACGCGCCGCTCACACCGTAGGTCGCTGTTCTCGCCGAAGCACGCACGCAGCCAACGAAGCCCGGTTCCGGATACCGGTGGTTTCGAAGATCCGGCTCACATACTTCTTGATGGTGAACTCGGACAGCGAGAGCACCCCGGCGATCTCGCTGTTGCTCAAACCGTCGCTCACCAGCTCGGCCACCTGCATCTGGCGTGGAGTCAGACTGCCCAGCGGATCGACGGTGCCGTCGTCCCCCACCGCCGCCAGCCGTATCGACCTACTCTGGGCGCGGAGTTGGCGAGCGAGAACCCGCACCGCCAGAGTCTCGCTCGCATCCCAGCTCCGTTCACGATCGAACATGCCCACCAGAGCCTCGCCGTCGGCGAGCCGGAGGTGCAGCGCCGACGCCGTTCCCATCCCGTGCGGGTGCAGGTAGTCCTCGACGTACGAGCGTTGCGGCGCGGGCAGCGTGTGCAGGTGGTCCAGGGAAATGAACCCGGTATCGGTCAGCGAGCGGCGTGCCTCGGGAAGCGCGAAGATGTCCTTGTCCCGCCACCGGGCGTGATACTCGTGCAGCAGCGGAGAGGCGGCGCCCGTCAGCAACGGCTCCGGGTCGGCGAAGATGTCGGCGTACGTCGGCCCGAAGAAGAACGTGACATCGCGGACGCGGAACACCGTCGCAATGGATTCCACGACGGTCCGTTTGTAGTCGTCGGCGTCGTCGATCTCGCTGCACAGCTCGAGAACCTCGAGGATCCCGTGCAGCTGCGATCGCGACAGCACGTCCTTCCAGGACTCGGTACTCATGTTCGCCCTCCGATCACAGGTGAGTGGCAAAGCGTGCGCCAGCACACTTTGCCACTCACGTCGCCTCACACCGCCACGGTGGACTGGCGGGCCGCCTGCTGGATGCCGGGCTTCGAGTACTTGCGGACGATCGTGACGAGGCAGAGCAACCCGACCGCTCCGGCGCCGGCGAGGAACGCGCCGACGCGCCAGGCGTTGGACGCGTCGCCGTTTATGAGCAGCACCATGACCATCGGTGAGAAGCCACCGATGATGGCGGAGATCTGGTAGCCGAGGGAGGCACCGGAGAATCGGATCTCGGGCGGGAACAGTTCCGCGAACAGTGTTCCCTGCGTTCCGGTCTGGAACGACATGACGATCACGGCGCCGAAGACGGCGAGCGCGAACGGCCACAGCGTGCCCTGGCTCGAGTGTCCGATCATGAGCCACATGGGGATTCCCCACAGCAGCATCCCGGCGGTGCCGATTCCGAAGATCAGCTTCCGGCCGTAGATGTCGGAGAGGTATCCGGCCAGCGGGACCAGCGGAATCATCAGAACGCAGGCGGCGAGGATGAAGCCGAGCACAGTTGAACGTTCGATCCCGAGGTACGTGGTGGCGAACTGCACGGACCCTGTGATCATCGTGTAGAAGAAGATGACGCCGATGGCGTTCGCGCCGGCCGCGGTGAGCACGGTGCCGGGATTGTTGCGCAGCACCTGCAGGATCGGCGACTTCCGCGCGACCGGAGCTTCGGCGAGCTTCTTCGACAGTTCCTGGAACTCGGGTGTCTCCTCCAGGTAGCGGTGGATGACGAAGGCGACCGGAAGCATCACGAGGCTGATCCAGAACGGGATGCGCCACGCCCACGCGAGGAACGACTCGGAGTCGAATACCGCTGTGATGACCAGGAAGACGACGTTTCCGAGCACGACGCCGATGGGCACGCCGAGCTGCGCGAAGCTGCCGTAGAACCCGCGACGTCCGGCGGGGGCGTTCTCGGTGGCGAGGAGGACGGCACCGCCCCATTGCGCTCCGACGGCGAGGCCCTGGCAGATCCGCAAGGTCACGAGGATCGTCGGTGCGAGCCACACGAGCTGGGTGTTGGGCACGAGGCCGATCAGCGAGGTCGCGACGGCCATCATGACGATGGCCGCGACGAGTACCGGTTTGCGACCCACCTTGTCGCCGAAGTGCCCGGCGAGGACGCCGCCGATCGGCCGGGCGATGAAGCCGACCGCCACCGTGGCGAACGAGTTGAGGGCGGCGACGACCTGGCTGTCGGTCGCGAAGAACGTGGCGTTGAAGACGAGCGCGGCGGCGGTCGCGTAGATGAAGAAGTCGTACCACTCGAGTGAGGTCGAGATGGCGGCCGCGAACGAGGCGCGCGCGGCCCGGGGCTTGCCCGCGCGTTGTGTGTTCGAATCGGTGGGCATGGTGGTCTCCTGCTCAGTCTTGGGCAATGGAACCGAATGTGTCTCGGAGAACGCGTTTGAGGATCTTGCCGCTCGGGTTCTTCGGGAGGGAGTCGGCGACGATCACGTACTTGGGCACCTTGTATCCGGCGAGTCGTCCGCGGCAATGCTCCACGACGTCTTTCTCGTCGAGTTCGACGCCGGCGGCGGGGACCACGACCGCGGCGACCGCTTCGATCCACCGTGGGTGCGGCACCGCGAACACGGCGGCCTCACCGACGCCGTCGAGTTCGTAGAGTGTTTCCTCGACCTCCCGGGTCGCGACGTTCTCCCCGCCGGTCTTGATCATGTCCTTCTTGCGGTCGACCACCCACAGGTAGCCGTCCTCGTCGAGGTAGCCGAGGTCGCCGGAGTGGAACCACCCGCCCGCGAATGCTTCCGCGGTCTTCTCGGGTTGTCCCAGATAGCCGACGGTGGCGTGCGGGCTGCGGTGCACGATCTCGCCGACCTCGCCCGCCGGAAGCGGCAGGTCCCGGTCGTCGACGATGCGTGTCTCCACGTTGAGAGCAGGTTTGCCTGCCGAACCACCGCGCGTCTCTTGATCTTCCGGCCCGAGCGCCGTCGCGAGTGACGCCATTTCCGTCTGCCCGTAGAAGTTCCACAACCGGATACCCGGCAGCCGGCGGTTCATTTCGCGCAGGATCTCCACGGGCAGCGGCGACGCGCCGTAGTAGCCCTTGCGCAGCGAACGCAGGTCGGTGGTCTCGAACTCGGGTAACTGCAGCAGCGAGATCCACACCGTCGGCGGGCAGAACAGGTTGGTCACCTGCTCGGCCTCGATGGTGCGGAGCAACACCTGCGGGTCGGGCCCGTCGACGATGATGCTCGTCGCGCCGAGATAGATGTCGGTGCTGAGGAAGTTGTCGAGCTGAGCGCAGTGGTACAGCGGCAGCGCGTGCACCTCCACGTCGTCGCTGCTCATGCCGCCGGTGACGATGCAGCTGATGTACTGCCACATCAGCGACCGGCTGGTGAGCATCGCGCCCTTGGGCCGTGACTCGGTGCCCGACGTGTACATGATGCGGACCACGTCGTCGTCTGTCACGTACACCTCGGGCGGCGAACCGAATTCACCCTCCGCCCAGTCCGTCACCGAACGCCAGCCACCCGGTGTGGCCGTATCGCCGAGCGGGATGGTCGCCCGCACCCGGACGCTTCCCTTCGATTCCGCGAGCGCCTTCTCGGCGACGGGCACCAGGGCGTCCTCGACGACGAACGCGTCGGCTGCGCAGTCGTCGAGGATGTATGCGATCTCCCCGCCGGTCAGCATGAAGTTGACCGGCACGAGAACCACACCGAGCCGGGCGGTTGCGAAGTTCAGCACCGCGTACTGCCAGCAGTTGTGCGACAACAACGCGAGCCGGTCGCCGCGCGTCAACCCCTCGGAGTGCAGGGCCGCCGCGACCCTGTCGATCAGCGTGTCGAATTCGGCGAACGTGAGCCGGACGTCGCGGTGCACCACGGCGAGCTTGTCCGGGAAACGCGCCGCGGACCGCCGCGGAATGTCGCCGATGCTCTGCTGCCGGGCGCGCGTGGTGTCCTCGTTCACCCGCGGACTTCCTTCAGGACCGGGGTGGTGGCGAACTCGGCCCGGGCGAGGGAGCGGCGGTGCACCTGGTCGGGGCCGTCGGCGATCTGCAGGAACCGGGCCTGCGCGTACAGCACCGGCAGGATCGTGTCCTGCGACAGGCCGGCGCCGCCGAAGATCTGCATCGCGTCGTCGACGATCCGCTTGACCGTGAGCGGGACCATCACCTTTGCGGCGGCGATGTCGTGACGGGCCGCCTTCGTGCCCTCGACGTCCATCCGCCAGGCGGCCCGCAGCACCAGCAGCCGGGCGGCGTCGAGGTGGATCCGCGCGTCCGCGACGGTCGCCTGCACCACACCCTCGTCGGCGAGGGGCCTGCCGAACGCCACCCGGGTGCGGGCGCGTTCGGTCATCAGCGCAATCGCCCGCTCGGCCATGCCGATCAACCGCATGCAGTGATGGATGCGCCCCGGACCGAGGCGCGCCTGCGCGACGGCGAAGCCCTTGCCGCGCGGTCCGAGCAGGTTCGCCTTGGGGACGCGGACCTCGTCGAAGACGATCTCGCCGTGCCCGCCTTCGTGGCGGTCGGTGAAGCCGAGCACCGTCGTGGACCGGACGATGGTCAGACCGGGGGTGTCCATGGGAACGAGGACGATGCTGTGCCGGCTGCCGACAGGGGCACCTGGGTCGGTGACGCCCATGACCATCGCCACCCGGCAGTCGTCGCGCAGGGCCGCGGTGGACCACCACTTGCGGCCGGTCAGCACCCAGTCGTCGCCGTCCTCGGCGATCTCGAGGCGGACGTTGTTGGCGTCCGAGCTCGCGACGTCGGGTTCGGTCATCGAGAAGCACGACCGGAACTCGCCCGCGAGCAGGGGTTCGAGCCATTCCCGCTTCTGTTCGTCGGTGCCGTACAGGTGCAGCAGTTCCATGTTGCCGGTGTCCGGCGGGTTGCAGTTGAACGCCTCGGGTGCGATCAACGGGCTCCAGCCGGTGAGTTCCGCTAGCGGCGCGTATTCGAGGTTCGTCAGACCGGCACCCTCGCGCGCGGGCAGGAAGAGATTCCACAGGCCTTCGCGCTTCGCGGCCGCCTTCAGGTCGGCCACGATCGGCGGCGCACCCCAGTGGTCCGGCTTCGACGCCAGTTGCTCTTCGGCGATCGTCTCGGCAGGCAGTACCCGCTCCTGCATGAACTTCGTCAGCTTCGCTTGCAGTTCCAGCACTTTCGGGCTGTAGTCGAAATCCACTTCCGTGGCTCCAATCTCTTCGGTGGTGCCGCGGTCAGCGGCGGAGTTCGGACACGGGCGACACGGCAGCGAGTCCGAGTGCACGCTGCAACAGCGGGCCGACCATGTCGCCGACGTCGTCGAAACCCCCACCGACGGTGTCGCCCTGCGCGTGCCGGGCGTTGATGCCCTCGAGGATGACGGCGATCTTGAAGTCGGCGAACACCGTGTACCAATCGATGTCGGGGATCTCGATGCCGCGCCGCGTGGCGTAACGGTCGAGAAGTTCGGTACGGGTGGGGAATCCGTCGAGTCGGGCGAGCCCCTTGGTCACCGGGTTGTCGACGGCGCCGGGCTGGTCCCAGAAGCTCAGCATGATCCCGACGTCGGCGAGCGTGTCGCCGAGCGTGGCCATTTCCCAGTCCAGAACGGCGACGATCTTCCCGGCGTCGTCGCGGGACGCGAGCACGTTGTCGAGTTTGACGTCGCCGTGGACGATGCCCGGGAAGTGCGAGGTGGGCAGCGCCCGGCGCAGCTTGTCGAGCAGCACGGACACCTCGGGGCGATCGGTGGTGCGCGAGGCCTCCCACTGCCGGGACCAACGGTCGAGCTGACGGTCGAGGTATCCGCCGGGGCGGCCGAACGAGCCGAGCCCGACCGCGTCGGGGTCGACGCCGTGCAGCGCGGCGAGGGTGTCGGCGAGATCGAGCCCGAGCCGGCGGCGGTCGTCCGGGGTGAGCGCCGACGCCTGCTCGACCGTTCCGACGGGCGTTCCGTCCACCAGTTCCATGAGGTAGAACGCGGCTCCGAGCACGTTCTTGTCCTCGCACAGCAGCACCGCGTCGGGCACCGGGACGGCTGTTCCGGCCAGTCCCCTGATCACGGTGAACTCGCGCTTCATGTCGTGCGCGCTGGGCAGGACGTGCCCGTACGGGGGCCGCCGCAGAACCCATGTCCGGTCGGCGTCGGCGACGCGGTAGGTGGGGTTCGATCGGCCACCGCTGATGAGCGAGACGGCGAGGTCTCCGCGCACACCGCCGTCGAGTGCGCTGTCGAGGTAGTGGGCGAGAGCGGTGAGGTCGACGCCTGCCGAATCCTCCCGGTCCTCGTGGGTGTCCGCTTCGGCGTGGGACGTCGTCATCCGCTGCGTCCTTTCGAGTACTTCAATCTTCAGCCAAACGCTCGTTCGGCAGGTTCTCATCATCAACCGAGTGAACGTCGGAAGTCAATATCTCCGTATGCTGCGACTAAATACCCGGAACTGCCGAGAACGGCCCGCCACCCGAACACCTTGCCAATCGATCGTTCGCTTGGCATGATCCACGAGAAGTGATGCACGTCTCACCCGCCTCCGAAAAGGTCAGGACACCAATGACGGACCAGTTGACCGGGTCTGCTGCCACCACCGAATGGCGGACCGAAGACCGCATCCGAGCGCGCCGCGCCGCGATCGCGGGCGGCGTGGGCACCCTGATCGAGTACTACGACTTCAGCCTGTACGGCTACCTCGCGATCGTGATGGCCCCGCTCTTCTTCCCCAGCAGCGACCCAGCCACCGCGCTGCTGTCCGCACTCGCCGTGTTCGGCACCGCGTACCTCATGCGTCCGCTCGGGGGCATCGTTTTCGGGCACATCGGCGACCGGCTCGGGCGGAAGAAGGCCCTCCTCGCGACGCTCGTCTGCATGGGCCTCGGCAGCATGGCGATGGGATTCCTGCCCACCCACGCGCAAGCGGGGATCTGGGCCACCGTGCTGCTCGTCGTCGTGCGGATGGTCCAGGGATTTTCGGCGGGCGGCGAGGTCGGCAGCTCGGCCACGTTCATCTCCGAATCCGCGCCGCGGCATCTCAAGGCCACCTACGGGGCGTTCACCCCGCTCGGATCCACGATGGGATTCGCGATGGCCGCAGCGGTCGCGGGCACGGTGTCGGCGTTGACCACCGACGCGCAACTCGAGAGCTGGGGATGGCGGGTCCCGTTCCTGCTCGCGTTGCCGCTGACGCTGCTCTGCCTGTGGGCCCGCACCCGGGTCGAGGAAACCCACGGTGAGGACACCGATTCCGGGCCGGTCCAGGCGCCCGTCGTCGCCGTCTTCCGGCGGCAGCCGCTCGCCCTCCTGCAGTCGGTCGGAATCAGTCTGGCGTGCAACGGAACCGCGTACATCGGCCTCACCTACATGAGCATCCATCTCATGAAGAGCCTCGGCTACGAACGCACCCCGGTCTACTGGATCGCGACCGCGGTCATCGGTGTCGTCGCGCTCGCGATGCCGCTCGGGGGCATGCTCGCCGACCGCATCGGGCGGTTGCGGTTCACCGTGATCAGCCTCGCCGGATTCGCGATCATCACCTACCCCGCCATGGCCGTCATGCACCACAGCCTGTGGATCGCCGCGATCGCGTACCTGCTGATCATGGTCAACACCGTCGGAACCCAGGTCGGTTCGTACACGCTGATGCCGCTGCTGTTCGACAAGGACGTCCGCTTCACCGGTGTCGCCATGGGCTGGAACCTCGGCGTCGTCATCGCCGGTGGCACCGCCCCGTTCGTCGCCGTCTGGCTGGTGGAGAAGACCGGAAACGTCCTCTCCCCTGCCGTTTTCGTGATCGTCGCTGCGGTGATCGGACTGATCTCGGTTGCCGGTGTGGCCCGCCGGTCCAAGGTCGCGCAGGAGCAACTCGGCTGACGGCCGGACAATGTCACCCCTCGAGATCCCTCACGAATCGGAGTAACCATGTATCCCGGCGCTCATGCTGCCACCACCCCCGACAAGCCGGCCGTGATCATGGCGGGCACCGGGCAGACGGTCACCTTCGCCGACCTCGAGTCCCGCTCGATCCGGATCGCCCGCCACCTGCACGCCCTCGGTCTGCGCCGCGGAGATCACGTCGCGGTGCTGGCCACGAACACTCCCGCGATCTTCGACATCTATTGGGCGGCAATGCGTTCCGGTCTCTATCTCACGATGGCGAACTGGCACCTCACACCGCCCGAGATCGCCTACATCGTCGAGGATTGCGGTGCCAAGGCGCTGATCGTCGACGCCGCACTCGACGCGGTTGCGCGTGACCTCACCGCCCTCACCCCGGCCACCGAGCACCGGCTCGCGTTCGGGGGAACCATTCCCGGCTACAACTCGCTCGACCGGGCCGCCGCCGCGGAGTCGGACGTCCCGCTCCCCGACCAGCCCCGCGGGGCGGACATGCTGTATTCGTCCGGCACCACCGGCCGCCCGAAGGGCATCAAACCGGAACTGCCCGTACGTCAGATCCACGAACCCGGCGACACGATGACCGGTATGAACGCGACGGTGTGGGGAGTCACGCCGGACACCGTCTACCTCTCACCCGCCCCGCTGTATCACGCGGCACCTCTCCGCACCTGCGCGTCGGTGCAGGCCCTCGGCGGCACCGTCGTCGTGATGGACCGCTTCGACGCCGAGAAGGCGCTCGCGTACATCGAGCAGTACCGCGTCACCTACAGCCAGTGGGTGCCCACGATGTTCGTCCGCATGCTGAAGTTGCCCGCCGAGACCCGGGAGAAGTACGACGTCTCCAGCCTGCGCGTCGCCGTCCACGCCGCGGCCCCGTGCCCGGTGGAGGTGAAGCGGCAGATGATCGAGTGGTGGGGTCCGATCCTGTCGGAGTACTACTCGTCCACCGAACTCAACGGCATGACACTCGTGAATTCGGACGAATGGCTCCGCAAGCCCGGAACCGTCGGCCGCGCCGCGCTCGGCCTCGCCCACATCTGCGGCGACGACGGTGCCGACCTCGCACCGGGCGAGATCGGCACCCTCTACTTCGAGCGGGACACCCTGCCGTTCGAATATCACAACGCCCCCGCGAAGACCCGCGACGCCCAGCACCCACAGCACCCGACGTGGACCACCACCGGCGACGTCGGCTACCTCGACGAGGACGGGTATCTGTTCCTCACCGACCGGAAGTCGTTCATGATCATCTCCGGCGGCGTCAACATCTATCCGCAGGAGATCGAGAACACCCTCACCGAACACCCCGCCGTTCTCGACGTCGCGGTGATCGGGATCCCCGACGAGGAGATGGGTGAATCGGTGCTGGCCGTGGTCCAGACCGTTCCGGGTGTGATCGGGGACGACGCGCTGGCCGGTGAACTCCTCGACCACGTGCGGGGACGGCTCGCCCGGTTCAAGGTACCGCGGAACGTCGTGTTCAGCGACGACCTCCCCCGAACCCCCACCGGGAAACTCGTCAAGGGCACGCTACGGGATCGGTACGCCGCCGGGGTTCACGCCTGAACCGTCAGCCGTCGGCGGCCGGTTCGTGCCGGCGCCGGCGGTCGAGGAGGACCGCGATCGTGAGGACGATCAGTCCGGCGACGCCGAGGAGGGCGCCGACGGCGGCCGGGGCGGTGTAGCCGTATCCGGCCGCGATCACGACGCCTCCGATCCACGCGCCACCCGCATTGGCGAGATTGAACGCGCCGTGGATCAGCGTCGACGCCAGGGTCTTCGCGTCACCCGCCGCGTCCATCAGCCGCGACTGGACGGCCGGGAAGATCGCCGTCACCGCCATCCCGATGAAGAACAGCACGATCAGCGCCGTCACCGGGTTGTGTGCGGCGACGATGAACAGGGCCAGGACGCAGATCAGGGCGATCATGCACCCGAACAGCCCGGGGACCACCGCGTTGTCGGCGATGCGGCCACCCACGACGTTACCGAGGATCATCCCCGAACCGAACAGCATCAACGCCACCGGAACCATCGCGTGCGGCAACCCGGACACGTCGGTGAGCGTCGAACTGATGTACGTGTACACCGCGAACGAACCGCCGAACCCGACCGTCGCGAAGATCAGCGTCATCCACACCTGCACCCGGCTCAGTGCCCCGAGTTCGGCCACCGGGTTGCTCACGTGCACCCCGGCCAGCGGCGGGACCAGACGTGCCAGCGCCACCAGCGTCACGATTCCGATGATCACCACGAGCACGAACGCGGACCGCCAGCCCAGGATCTGGCCGAAGAACGCCGTCGCAGGCACCCCGACCACATTCGCGACCGACAGACCCATCATCACGGTCGCGACCGCTTTGGCACGCTTGCCCGGTTCCGCTAGGTGCGCGGCGACCAACGCTGCGACCCCGAAGTACGCACCGTGGGGCAGCCCGGCGAGGAACCGGGCGGCCAGCAGCGACTCGTACCCGGGGGCGAGGGCGGTAGCGAGATTGCCGACGACGAACGTGGCCATCAACGCGATGAGCAGCGTGCGCCGCTCGACGCGCGCGGCCAGCGCCGCGATCGTGGGCGCCCCGACGACGACGCCGAGCGCGTACGCGGAGACGAAGTGCCCGGCCACCGGCTCCGACACCCCGGTCCCCGCGGCCATCGCGGGCAGCAGGCCCATGGACGCGAATTCCGTTGTGCCGATACCGAACCCGCCGAGGGCAAGCGCCAGCATCGCGCCCCGCCGACTCGGTGACGGAATCCGCGGACGCAGAGACGGACGAGCGGTGACCACAGGTTCGGTGAGGTGAACTGCAGGCGGCGTCATGGCAGCAAGACTCCCGTCGGGCTGATCGTAGGATCGGCGAGCACGTCCAATGGACTCGCCTGAGGATGAACCGGGCCGAGATAGTGGCACACCGGCTCGTACCAGTATGGGCGAGGCTGCAACCGAATTGACAATTCACGCGGGGGTGATTCCACTCACCGGCGCGGTGTGTGGGTGCGTCGCCGTGACCTGGGGCGACCCACCGGAGCAGAGCGACCTACGTCACGTGATGTGTTCGAGGATGACCGTGTGCACGTGGTGGGCCTTGTCCATGCCACGGAAGTCGGCCTCGTACGTGGTGTCGGCGACGTTGACGGCGATGCTGCTGGAGGAGAAGAACTGGCCGGCCCACGACTTGTTGCTGAGGAACGAGACCGAGCGGATGTTCTTGTACGGGATGGACGTGATCGCGGTGCGCTTGCCGACGAAGCTCTTGTCCTGGATGACGACGCGGAGGTTCGTGATCCCGAGGAAGCCGGTACCCGCGCCGATGCAGTCGTACACGGCGATGATCGTCTCGCCGGGAAGGATGCCCTGCTGGACCTGTTTCAGTTGCTCCGACTTATCGAAGATCGGATCGGTCATCGTTCCTCCTTCGACGGCGGCCTGGGCCTGTCCATCTTCGCAGAAACTTCGTCGAACGTGACGTGGATGCCCTCGTGCGGTACCGCGCGTTGCGCCTTCGCCTGGTCGGTGAACGTCCGTTTGTCGCCCTCCACGAGGTCGGCCTTGTCCGTGAAGGGCCCGAGCAGCGCCCGGGGGTGCAGCCGGTCGACGCGGACGACGTTGATCTCCACACACACCACGATCGCCGCGGCGGCGAGGAAGAGGAACGCCAGCAACCCCAGCACGACGGCGAACACCCCGTTCGTCACGGACGCCGTGCTCACCACCTTGCTCACGTAGTACGCCCCGAACGATTGGAGCACCTGCCACACCACGGCTGCTGCGACGGCGCCGGGCGCGACGTCGGCGACGGACAGCGGCCGGGCAGTGGCGAGCCGAAAGGCAAGGATGAAGATCGCCGAGTTGATCGTGATCGCGGCGAGCATGAGAAGCACGGTGAACGATCCGGACAGGTGCGTCGCGGCGCCGACCGCTGCCACCGCGGCCGTGCCGAGGACGGCGAGACCGATCGTGCCGAGCAGCAGCAGACCCCGCAGCCGGCCGCGAATGGGATCGGGCCGCATGTTGCGGGGTACCGACCACGCCGTGTTCATCGCGTTCTGGCTGGCCAGTGCCACCCCGAGGCCGCCGTAGAGGGCGCCGACGAGTCCGATCACCAGGCCGGTCACCCCGCCGCCGATCCGGTGCGGGTCCGCCAGGTCGGCGCCGATGACCGGGAACTGGCTCAGCGCCGAGTCGATGATGTCCTGCTGCAATTCCGGATGCCCCGACAGCACGAACCCGAGCACCGTCGAGAGCAGAAGCAGGAGGGGAAACAGTGAGATGAACCCGTAGTAGGCGATCAACGCCGCGAGGTACACACCCTGGTCGTCGAGGAATTTGTACGTGACGGCGATCGGGAAGCCCATCGCCGGGTACTTCTGCTGGAGAGCGTCGAGCCGTCTGGCGAACTTCATCTCACGCTCCGTTTCCGCGACACCCGCTACCCCGATTCTGCCCGGGCTGCGGCCACGGCGATCAGACGGTCGGTTTCACCATCGCCAGGGCGAGGTCGGCGTAGCGCTCGGCGAGTTCCTCGGGCTTCAGCGGACCGTCGGCGTGCCACCACGTGCACACCGATTGACCCATGTTGATGATGCCGCGGACGGCGTCCCGCGGGAATTCGGTCGCGAAGTCGCCCTCCTCGACACCACGCTCGACGACGTCGCGGAAGAGGTGCTCCTGTTCGTCGCGGAGGGCGACGACGAGCCGGCGGCCGGCGTCGTCGAGGCTGCGTATCTCGGTGGCGCCGACCATTGCGTCCAGTTGCCGGGTGGTGTGGAACATGACCCACGCCCGCATCAGCGCCTGCAACTGGTCGGCGGGGGCGCCACCCGAGCGCAGCAGGGCACCGCGGGTCATCGCGATGGCGTCGTGGAGTGCGCGCACCATGATGTCCTGCAGGATCTCCTGCTTCGACGCGAAGTGGTGGTAGATCGAGGCGACGGTGATGTCGGCGCCGCGGGCGATGTCGCGCATGGACGTGCCGTGATAGCCGCGTTCGTTCATGTTGGCCACCGCGGAGTCGAGGATCACCTGCCGCCCGGTACCCGTTGCCACGGCGGCCACCTTTGCAGCGCACATCCCTCGGTCTCCGTCCCCGATCCGATCGTCACACGACCACTCCAGGGTAGTGGGTCCCGTCACAGAACCCGCTCTAGCGATCGTTCGGTAACAATGTCATGCTGGGGCGGTGGATCACATCGGACTCGCCGTCGCGGACGGCATCGCGACGATCACCCTGAACCGGCCCGACCAGCTCAACGCGTTCACCACCACCATGGAGAACGAGCTGATTGCCGCCTACGACCAACTCGACGCGGACGATTCCGTCCGGGCAATCGTGCTCACCGGAGCCGGACGAGCGTTCTGTGCAGGCGCAGACCTGTCCGCCGGGGCCGCCACGTTCGATCACTGGCAGGACGAGGACGAGGGAGCCGACTCCCGCCGCGACGGTGGCGGTCGCGTGGTGCTCCGGATGTTCGAATCCCGCAAGCCGATCATCGCCGCGATCAACGGACCGGCAGTGGGGGTGGGCATCACGATGACCCTCGCCGCCGACTTCCGCCTCGCCGCCGACGACGCCCGCATCGGATTCGTCTTCAACCGGCGCGGCATCGTCCCCGAATCCTGCTCGACCTGGTTCCTGCCCCGCCTCGTCCCCCTGCAGACGGCGCTCGACTGGGTGTACTCCGGCCGGGTGTTCCCCGCCACAGAAGCGTTCGACGCCGGCCTCGTGTACAAGCTGTACCCCCGCGAGTCCCTGCTCGACGAGGCGTACGCGCTGGCCCGGAGCCTGACCGAGCACTCCGCCCCGGTGTCGGTGGCGCTGTCGCGCCAGATGATGTGGCGGGCGCTCGGCGCCGAGCACCCGATGATCGCGCACCGCGTCGAGACACGCGGCATCAACATCCGCGGCATCGGACCGGACGCGCGCGAAGGCATCTCCGCGTTCCTCGAGAAACGACCGGCCGTGTTCCCCGACAGCGTGCGCGACGACCTGCCGGACGTGTTCGGCGAAGACCTCCCGACCCCGGCGTTCCGCGGATGACCGCCGAACTACCGGCCCGCCCCGGCGTCGTCGACCGCTGGCACCACGTCGTCGACCATCGCGACCTCACCGCCCTCGACGCCCTGATCGCGGACGACGCCGTGTTCTCCTCCCCCGCCGTGTTCACTCCGCAGGAAGGGAAGGCGAAGGTCCTCGCGTACCTCCGCGCCGCCCTGACCGTCTTCGACGGCACCGGTTTCCACTACGTCGAGGAGTGGTACGGCGACC
Organism: Rhodococcus sp. JVH1; assembly: GCF_000280725.2. Lineage (NCBI taxonomy): Bacteria > Bacillati > Actinomycetota > Actinomycetes > Mycobacteriales > Nocardiaceae > Rhodococcus > Rhodococcus sp. JVH1. Next base: position 3,646,981 of record NZ_CP166289.1, read on the forward strand.
GTTCGGCGGTCCTGGAATTCGCCACCGAACTCGACGGCATCCACGTCAACGGCATCGACCTCGTCCACTGGAACGACCGCGACCAGATCACGTCGTTCAAGGTGATGGTCCGCCCCGTGAAAGGCCTGCAGGCGCTCATCCCGCTGATGGCCGCCCAGCTCTCCCAGTCGTAAACCACTGCATCAAGGAGAAATTCATGAGCCTGCCCCCCATCCTGCAAGACCGGCTTCGCCTGCCCGTGGTCGCGTCGCCGATGTTCATCGTCTCGGGTCCCGACCTGGTTATCGCCCAGTCGATTTCGGGCATCGTCGGATCGTTCCCGTCGCTCAACGCCCGCCCGCAGCCGGTGTTGCGTGAATGGCTCACCCGCATCACCGAAGAGCTCGCCAAGCACGACGCCAACAACCCGGAGACACCGTCCGCGCCGTACGCGGTCAACCTGATCGTCCACAAGAGCAACGACCGCCTCGACGAGGACCTCGCGACCATCGTCGAGTTCGAGGTCCCGATCGTCATCACGTCCCTCGGCGCCCGCGCCGACGTCAACGAGGCCATCCACAGCTACGGCGGCATCGTCCTCCACGACGTCATCAACAACAAGTTTGCGAAGAAGGCCGTGGAGAAGGGCGCCGACGGCCTCATCGCCGTCGCGGCCGGCGCGGGCGGACACGCGGGCACCCTGTCGCCGTTCGCGTTGATCCAGGAGATCCGCGAATGGTTCGACGGGCCGCTCCTGCTGTCGGGCTCCATCGCTCACGGCCGCTCGGTCCTCGCCGCGCAGGCCGCAGGCGCCGACCTCGCCTACGTCGGCTCCGCGTTCATCGCGACCGAGGAGGCGAACGCGGACCAGGGCTACAAGCAGATGATCGTCGACTCCACCGCGTCCGACATCGTCTACTCCAACCTGTTCACCGGGGTGCACGGCAACTACCTGCGCGGCAGCATCGAGGCCGCCGGACTCGACCCGAACAACCTCGCCGTGTCGGACCCGTCCGCCATGGACTTCGGTGTCGGCGAGGAGGCGGACACCGCCGCGAAGTCGGAAGCCAAGCCCTGGCGCGACATCTGGGGCGCCGGACAGGGCATCGGCGCCGTCGACGCCGTCGTCCCGGCCGCGGAGATCGTCGAACGCCTCACCCGCGAGTACGCCGACGCGAAAGCCCGCCTGCTCTAGGCGCTTCGCGCCCGTGCGCGGTTAAGGAGTCCAGGGACTCGTCAACCACGCACGGGCGGCGGAGCCGCCTACCGTGCCGCGATATCGCGGCCGATGATTTCCTTCATGATCTCGGTGGTGCCGCCGTAGATCGTCTGGATCCGGCTGTCGACGTACGCGCGGCCGATGGGGTACTCCATCATGTAGCCGTAGCCGCCGTGCAACTGGACGCAGCGGTCGACGACACGCTTCTGCAGTTCACTGGCCCACCACTTGCCCTTCGACGCGTCGACGGCGGTGAGTTCGTCTGCGTTCAAGGCGAGTACGCACCGGTCGATGTGCGATTCGGTCACCTCGATCTCGGTGAGCATCTCCGCCAGCGCGAACCGGGTGTTCTGCAGATCGCCGATCGGCTTGCCGAACGCCTTGCGCTCGAACACGTAGTCCCTCGTCCACTGGTAGGCGGCCTTCGCGGCGGCGATCGCGTTGACCGCGATCGAAATACGTTCGAGTGGAAGGTTTTCCATGAGGTGGACGAAGCCGCGACCCTCGGTGCCGAGCAGATTGCTCGCGGGCACCCGCACGTCCTCGAACACGAGCTCGGCCGTGTCCTGACCGGCCAGTCCGACCTTGTGCAGCTTGCGGCCACGGCTGAAACCGGGCATACCCCGCTCCACGACGAGCAGGGAGAAGCCCTTGGAACCGGCGCCCGGGTCGGTGCGCGCGACGACGATGACGAGGTCGGAGTGAATGCCGTTGGTGATGAACGTCTTCTGACCGTTGATCACCCACTCGTCGCCGTCCCGCACCGCGGTGGTCTTCACGCCCTGCAGGTCGCTGCCCGCACCGGGCTCGGTCATCGCGATTGCGCCGATCAGCTCGCCCGCGGCCATGCCGGGCAGCCACCGCTGCTTCTGCTCCTCGGTGCCGAGGTTCACGATGTACGGGATGGCGATGTCGTCCTGGAGGGACAGTCCCGAACCGAACGACGTCGTCGCGGTGCGGGCGATCTCCTCGGCGACGACGTACCGGAACCGGTAATCGGTGACGCCCGAGCCACCGAACTCCTCGGGCACCCCGAGTCCGACGATCCCGGACTTGCCTGCCGCCAGCCACGCCGAGCGGTCGATGAGCCGCTCGGATTCCCACCGTTCGTAGTTCGGCTCGATCTCGCGGGCGAGGAATTCGCGCACGGTCTCCCGGTACGCTTCGTGATCCTTGTCGAAAAGGGTGCGCTGCATGGTCTCTCCTTGTCGCCGGGACGAGTTCGGCTCGGTGGACCCGGCGCGATGTCAGTGGGCGGGTAGATACCCGACGGTGTGTAGGGCGATGTCGACGTAGCGGTCTGCGACCTGCTCGGGGGTCAGTGCCCCGCCCGGCTGGTACCAGCGCGGAATGGACTGGCACATCCCGAGAAGGGCGCGCACGGTCTCGGGGACGTCCCCGCTGTGGAACACGTCGCGGGCGACGCAATCGGCGACGAGGTCGACCAACATCAGTTCGAGCCGCTTGCGGGACGCGGCGTAGCGGCTGCGGCTGTCGGCCGAGACGTGCCGCAACTCGGTGTCGAGGGAGACGTGCCGCACCCGGTACGTCATGTACAGGACGATCGCCTCGACGACGTTGGAGAATTGCGCCACCACGTCGTCACCGGCCTCGCGGGCGGCTGCCTCGGCGCGGTCGTTCAATTCGCGCATTTGCAGTTCGAACAGGGCCACGAGAACGGCTTCCTTGCTCTCGTGGTGGTAGTAGAGGGCGGGGACGGTCACCCCGACACGACGGGCGATCTGCCGCACCGTCGTGCCGTGGTAACCGTTCTCGTTGAACAGATCCAATGCCTGCTCGAGGATGGGCGTCAGCGGCAGGGCCTCGAACGTCCGCCAGTCGGCGTACAGCGGCTCCGTCATGGTCGGCCCGTCCTCGCGCAGAGTCACAGGTCGCCGATCAGCGCGGTGCCATGCGGATGGCGCCGTCGAGACGGATGGTCTCGCCGTTGAGCATCGGGTTGCTGACGATGTGCGCGGCGAGCGCGCCGTACTCGGACGGGTCGCCGAGACGCGAGGGGTGCGGAACCTGACCGCCGAGCGACTGCTGCGCGGCCTCCGGCAGGGAGCCGAGCAGCGGCGTCTTGAACAGGCCGGGCGCGATCGTGTTGACGCGGATCAGCAGCGACGCGAGGTCGCGGGCGATCGGCAGGGTCATGCCGACGACGCCGCCCTTGGATGCGGAGTACGCGGCCTGACCGATCTGGCCCTCGTATGCGGCGACGGAGGCGGTGTTGATGATGACGCCGCGCTCGCCGTCGATCGGCTCGTTCTTCGAGATGCGCTCGGCGGCAAGGCGGATCACGTTGAACGTGCCGATCAGGTTGACGGTGACGATCTTGGTGAAGTCGGCCAGGGGGAACGCGCCGTTCTTGCTCACGGTCTTGATGGCGTTGCCGATGCCGGCGCAGTTCACGGCGACACGCAGCGGTCCGAGCGATTCCGCGACATCGAGTGCGGCGGACACGTCGGCCTCGCTGGTGACGTCGCCGGCAGCGAAGCGCACGCGGTCGCCGAGTTCCTTGGCGACGGTCTCACCGTTGGACGAGGGCAGGTCGATGATGACGACGCTGGCGCCGTCGGCGAGCAGGGCCTTGGTGGTGGCCAGGCCGAGGCCCGAGGCACCGCCGGTGACGAGTGCGACGCTGTCGTTGACGATCATGTCTATACCTTTCGGAAGCAGGGTTTTTCGGGGAGGTGGGTCAGATGCGTTCGATGATGGTGGCGTTGGCCATGCCCGCGCCCTCGCACATGGTCTGCAGGCCGTAGCGTCCGCCGGTGGCCTCGAGGTTGTTGACGAGGGTGCTGAGCAGGCGGGTGCCCGACGAGCCGAGGGCGTGTCCGAGCGCGATGGCGCCGCCCCACGGGTTGAGCTTGGCCGGGTCGGCCCCGAACTCGTGCGCCCACGCCAGCGGCACCGGCGCGAACGCCTCGTTGACCTCGTAGGCGTCGATGTCGTCGATGCTCAGCCCCGACTTCGCGAGGATCTTCTTGGTCGCCGGGATCGGCGCGGTGAGCATGAAGACCGGATCGTCACCGGCAACGGCGAACGAGTGGAACCGGGCCCGCGGGGTCAGCCCCAGCTTCGACGCCATCTCCTCGCTCATGATCAGCGCCGCGGACGCGCCGTCGGTCAGCGGCGACGAGTTACCGGGCGTGATGTGCCACTGCGCCTCGGGGAACCGGGCCGCGTACTTCGCGGAGTAGAACGACGACTTCAGCCCGGACAGACCCTCGGCGGTGGTGGAGGCGCGCACGGTCTCGTCGGCGGTATGCGTCACCGTCTCACCGGCGGCGTTGGTCACCGAGATCGGGACGATCTCCTTGTCGAACAGGCCCTTCGACAGGGCGTCGGCGGCACGCTGATGCGACTGCGCGGAGAATGCGTCGAGGGTGTCGCGGTCGAACTTCCACTTGGCGGCGATCAGTTCGGCGGAGATGCCCTGGTTGACGAGTCCCTCGGGGTAGCGGGCGGCGATACCCGGGCCGGACGCGTCCTGACCGATGGTCGTCGTGCCCATCGGAACGCGGGACATCGACTCCACACCGCAGGCGATCACGATGTCGTAGGCGCCGGCGATCACGCCCTGCGCGGCGAAGTGCGCCGCCTGCTGGCTCGAGCCGCACTGGCGGTCGACGGTGGTGGCCGGAACCGAATCCGGGAATCCCGCCGACAGCACCGCGGTCCGGGAGATGTTGAGGGCCTGCTCGCCTGCCTGCCCGACGCAGCCGCCGATGACGTCGTCGACCTGTGCGGGGTCGATGCCGTTGCGTTCGACGATGGTGCGCAGCACGTGCGCGAGCAGTTCCACCGGGTGGGTGCCCGACAGCGCACCGCCGGGTTTGCCCTTACCGGAGGCGAGGCGGACGACGTCCACGATGACAGCGTTGGTCATGATGTTCCCTTTCGAGGAGGAGAAAGTGTGCGGCTGCGCCGCCTGTGAGTACTTATTAACCGCGGGGCGTTAACAAGTACTCACGGGTCAGCGGCCCTGCCAGACCGGCTGGCGCTTCTCGGCGAACGCCGTCGGGCCTTCCTTGGCGTCGGCGCTGGTGAAGATGGTGGCGATGGCGGCGTTGTTCGCCTCCCACGCCCGGTCGCCCCAGTCGGGTTCAGTTGCGGTGCGGTGGATCATGGCCTTCGATTCGCGCACCGACAGCGGTGCGTTCGCAGCGATCTGCTCGGCGAGTTCGAGCGCGACGTCGAGGGCGGTGCCTGCCGGGGCGACACGGTTGACCAGGCCCAGTTCCTTGCCCTGCGCCGCGGTGATCGGTTCGCCGGTGAGTGCGATCTCCAGCGCGACCTTCTTCGGGATCTGCTGCTGCAGGCGGATCACGCCGCCGGCGGCGGCGAACAGTCCACGCTTGACCTCGGGAAGCCCGAGCTTCGCCTCCTCATCGACGACCGCGAGGTCACTGGCGAGGACCAGTTCGGTGCCGCCGCCGAGGGCGAAGCCGTTGACCGCGGCGATGGTCGGCTTGCTGATCCAGTGTTGCGCGTATCCGGCGAAGCCCCATTCGGGGTGCCCCTCCGCAGCGATGTTCCCGCCCGTGGAGAGGGCCTTGAGGTCGGCGCCGGCGCAGAACGCGCGGCCGGCCCCGGTCACGACGACCACCCGCACCTCGGGGTCGTTCTCGGCCTGCTCGAGCAGACTGCCCACTGCGGTCGACAACGCGCCGTTCACCGCATTGAGCGCCTTGGGGCGGTTCAGCGTGATGATGCCGATGCCTCCGCGCCGCTCCCACAGTGCGGCTGCCTCCGTCGTCTCCGTCTGTTCTGGCACGTCTCGTCCTCCGCCTCGGCATGATTACTGATCGCTCGTTAAAGTTAGTACCACGGCGTCATCGGCAGGGTCAATGGTCGAATTTATCTAGCGCCCGTTCAGTTGCGTCTGGTATGGATAGTCAGGGACCGACGGAGGAGATCACCACGTGTATGCCCAGCAATTGACCACCGCTTCCGGCCCTGCCGGAGTCCAGCTCGTCGAGATCGACGAACCCGACGGAACCGGCCGCGTCGTCGTGGATCTGCACGCCGCCGGAGTGTCGTTTCCCGACCTTCTGCAGACCACGGGCAGCTACCAGCTCGTCCGGGAACTGCCGTTCGTGCTCGGTGTCGAGGCCGCGGGCGTGGTCCGCAGCGCACCCACGGACAGCGGCATCCGTGCCGGGCAGCGGGTGGCCGTCCTCGCGTCGGACGGAGCGTGGCAGCAGACCGTCGCGGTGGAGCCGGACTCGGTGTTCCCCCTGCCCGATTCGGTGTCGCTCGAGGCCGGGGCGGGCTTCCTGATGAACTACCTCACCGTGCACTTCGCTCTCGACGAGCGCGCCCGCTACCGCTCCGGAGAGACCGTGCTGGTGCACGGCGCCGCAGGCGGTGTCGGGGTCGCGGCCCTGCAGGTCGCGGCCGCGCTGGGGCTCGAGACGATCGCCGTGGTCAGCACCGAGGAGAAGGCCGGCATCGCGAAGGCCAACCGCGCCGATCACGTCGTTCTCCTGGACGGCTGGAAGGACCGGGTCCGCGACCTCACCGGAGGCCGCGGAGTCGACATCATTCTCGACCCGGTCGGCGGCGACCGTTTCACCGACAGCCTGCGCAGCCTCGCGCCCAACGGGCGACTGGTTGTCCTCGGCTTCACCGGCGGCGAGATTCCCACCGTCAAGGTCAATCGGCTTCTGCTGCGTAACATCTCCGTTCTCGGGGCCGGCTGGGGCGAGTACGTGCGCACCAACCCCGGCTACACGGGCAGGCAGTGGGCGACCCTGGGCCCGCTCCTCGAATCCGGTGCGCTGCAGATCGCCGAGCCCACCACCTACTCGTTCGAACACGCCGGCGACGCACTGCGGACGCTCGAAACCCGCTCCGCCACCGGCAAGATCGCCCTCTCCGTCCGCCCTTCCTGACAAGGATCCCCATGAGCTCCGACATTCCCGGCGTGGACACGACCGTCGACGACGGCGTCCTCCGCATCACCCTCGACCGTCCTTCCCGCATGAACGCCGTGACCACCGAAACCCTCGATGCCGTCGCCGACGCATTCGACAAGTACGCGGGCGACGCGGAGGTGCGGGCAGCTGTCCTCACCGGCGCCGGTCGTGCGTTCTGCACGGGTGCAGACCTGGGGGGCGAGAACGTCTCCGGCCCGCCGTCGTCCGCGACGATCGACGCCGCGAACCGCACGGCGGCCACGATTCGCGCGTTCCCCCGGCCGGTGATCGGTGCGGTCAACGGTCCCGCCGCCGGCGTCGGGGTGTCACTCGCCCTGGCCTGCGACCTCACGATCGCCACCGCGTCGAGTTATTTCCTGCTCGCGTTCACGAAGGTCGGCCTGATGCCGGACGGTGGTGCCACCGCACTCGTCGCCGCGTCGGTCGGTCGCGCCCGCGCATTGAAGATGGCGCTGCTGGCCGAACGACTGCCCGCACCTGAGGCTCTCGCGGCCGGGTTGATCGCCGACGTGGTCCCCGACGACGAGTTCGCCGCGACCGTCGACGCCCTCGCGCGACGTCTCGCCGACGGACCGTCGGAGGCGTTCCACTTCACCAAGGACGCGGTCAACGACGCCACCCTCACCGAACTCGACAACGCGTTCGCCCGCGAGCGCACGGGTCAGCTCGACCTCCTCGCCGCCCCCGATTACCAGGAAGGTGTCGCGGCGTTCCTGGAGAAGCGACCCGCAGTGTTCGGCCACGGCTGACGGCATCACGATGACAGCGACGTCGAACGCTCAGCCCTTCGCCTCCCGGCGCACGCACTGGGCCAATCATGTTGCCCGGCATGCGTTCGCGAAACCCGATGCGGTGGCGCTCCGGTTCCGGGGCACCTCGACCACCTGGCGGGAGCTCGAGAACCGCAGTGCGCGGACGGCGGCGGTCCTCGCCGCCCACGGTGTCGGCCGCGGTGACCGCGTCGTGCTGCTGCTGACCAACCGCCCCGAGTTCCTCGAGGTGATGCTGGCCGCGACTCGCCTGGGTGCGATCGCGGTTCCGGTGAACTTCCGGCTCAGTCCCGGCGAGGTGCGGTTCATCGTCGCCGACAGCGACGCCACCGTCGTGGTCGTGGAGGATTCACTCACCGGTCTCGCCGCGGAGGTCGACGAGAGCGTGCCGGTTCTCGTGGTCGGCGACGCCCCCGACGACGTCTCGCTCGAGACGCAGTTGCGCGCAGCCGATCCCGACGTCCCGATCGTGGACGTGGCGGAAGACTCCCCCGCCGCCATCATGTACACGTCCGGCACCACCGGTCGTCCGAAGGGCGCGGTGCTGTCGCACCTCAATCTGCAGGCACAGGCGCTGACTTTGATCCGCGGATGGCGACTGTTCGACACCGAGTCCGAGGTCAACCTGGTCTCGTCCCCGCTGTTCCACATCGCCGCCCTCGGCAGCGTGGGGCCGTTCCTGCTGATCGGCGCCACGATCGTGATCCACCCGACCGGTGCGTTCGATGCGGCCGAGCTACTCGACGCGCTCGCGCGCGAGCGGGTGACCAGTGTGTTCATGGTGCCCACCCAGTGGCAGGCCATCCTCGACGACGCCGGCCCCGACGGCCGGGATCTCGCCCTGCGGGTGCTGGGCTGGGGAGCCGCGCCGGCCACCCCGACACTCCTCGACCGCCTGTACGCCGCCTTCCCGGGCGCCGCGATCGTCGCCTTCTTCGGGCAGACCGAGATGTCTCCGGTGACGTGCATGCTCGACGGCAAGGACGCCGTGCGCAAGATCGGGTCGGTCGGGAAACCGATCGACACCGTGGCGATGCGCGTGGTCGACGAGGCGATGAACGACGTGGCGCAGGGCGAGATCGGTGAGATCGTCTACCGCGGCCCAGGACTCATGGAGGGGTACTGGCGGAACCCCGCGGCGACCGCGGACGCGTTCGACGGCGGCTGGTTCCACTCCGGCGACCTCGTGCGGGTGGACTCGGACGGGTTCGTGTACGTGGTGGACCGCAAGAAGGACATGATCATCTCGGGTGGGGAGAACATCTACTGCGCCGAGGTCGAGAATGCCCTTGCCGCCCACCCGGACATCGTGGATGTCGCCGTGATCGGGCGGGCCGACGAGCGGTGGGGTGAGGTTCCCGTCGCGGTCGTCGTCCCGCGGGCCGGGGCGGCGCTCGAGGTCGACGCCCTCGCGGACTGGCTCGACGGCCGGGTCGCCCGCTACAAGCGGCCCAAATTCGTCGAGGTCCTCCCCCAACTGCCCCGCAACGCCAGCGGGAAGGTCGTCAAAGGTGTTCTGCGGGAACAGTTCGGCACGGTCAGCGGCTAGCCGGGGGACGGAGGTGGCGGACGAGGAAGTCGGTCTCGTCCACGACCACCCGCTCGAAGAGCTCGCCGAAGTAAGGGTCGAAATGACCGCCCGGGTACACGTGCACCTCGGCGCCCGGGGTCTTGGCCGCGGCCTTCTGCGCGCTGCGGGTGAACGTGACTACGTCGTGGTCCGCGATGGCGAAGAAGACGGGGCAGGCGATCTTCGCGACCGTTTTCGTCGGCCGGTACAGCGCTGCCTGCAACGCCACCCGCCCCGGTGTCTCGTTGCGCCATGTCGAACCGGGCGGATCCATCCCGTGATATCCCGCCTCCGCGTCGGGTGTGGTCATGGCCGCGAACGAGCCCGGCGGCCCGACGACGGGAAACATGTACGGCGGCCGGTGCCGCAGCTGGGCGTACCGGTCCCGCAGGTAGGCGACCGCCATGCGGCCGAGGCCGACCACACCCAGTCGCGGAAGGTTCGTCAGACCGTCGACGTACGGAACCTGCGACACGACCGCGGCCACCCGCCGGTCCCGCGCCGCCGCCGTCAGGACGAGCCCGCCGGACAGTGACGTACCCCAGAGCGCGACCCGGCTGGGGTCGATGTCCGGGCGGCTGCGCACGAACGCGACGGCGCTGTCCCAGTCGTCGAGTTGGCTGTCGATGTCGAGCAGTTGGCGGGGTTCGCCCTCGCTGGCACCGAAATAGCGGTAGTCGAACACCAGCGCCGTGACTCCCGCGGCCGCGAACCGTTCCGCGAACGCGTCGAGCCTCTGTTCGCGCACCCCGCTCCAACCGTGCGCGAGCACGACACAGGGTGCTGCCGTAGGGGTTTCGGATTGGCGCCGGTACAGCCAGGCCGCGCAGCGCTGTCCCCGCGAGGAGAACCACACGTCCTCACGGCGGACGTCAGGGCACGACCGACCAGCTTCGACGGGTGTCGGCCGAGGATTCATGGGAGGCGCCTCCGAGAGGTGTGGACAGCGTCCAGTCTCGGGCCCTGCGCGCGGCGGCGACATCCACCCTAGGGTGAAGAATCGGCACCCTAGGGTGGAAAATCAGCTCTCGAGGGCGACTTTCATGCGCTCGAGGGTCTGCCGCATCCCGTCCTGCATCAGCTGGTCGCGGTTGCTGCCCAGCACCTTCGACTTCTGCACCAGCCGTACCCACCATACGGGCGTCGCGTAGATCTCCCGGGTCTCGGTGACGAGTGTGCCTGCGCCGGAGGGTTCGAGGTGATACGTCCAGCGCGCCTTCGGCTCGTCCGCTTCGAACGAGAACTTCTGGCCCGGAACGCTATCCACGACGGTGCAGTGTGTCTTCCACCGCACCGGCCCGTGCCGGTTGGCGCCGACGAACCGCGCACCCACGGTCACCGGGGTGCCGGACGTCCAGCGCGCCCCGGTGTTCTCGGGGCTGAACCGGCCCATGCCCTCCACGTCGGTCACCACGTCCCACACCTTGCCGGGCGGGACGTCGATCAGGATGCTCGCGCTGTCCACGTCTAGCGGCCCGGAATCCACTGCAGCGCCTTCACGAAAGGCGGCATGATCTTGGCCCACACCTTCGGCGACAGTCCGCGCGGACCACCGAGGTTGAGGATGCGGGTGGTGGCGATGGTCTGCGGTTCGGTGTACTTGATGAGCCCGTCGTCGCCGTGGCGGCGACCGACACCGGACACTCCCATGCCGCCCATCGGCGCACCGGTGCTGCCCCATGCCGGGGCGTAACCCTCGTCGACGTTGACGGTTCCGGCGTGGATCCGTGCGGCGATGGCCTCGCCCTCCGCCTTGGTTCCCGCCCACACGCTGGCGTTCAGGCCGTACTCGGTGTCGTTGGCGCGTTCGATCGCCTCGTCCACGTCGGTGACGGGGTAGATGGAGACCAGCGGTCCGAACGTCTCGTCGCGGTAGCACTCGGCGTCCTCGGGAACACCGGTCAGGACGGTCGGCTCGTAGAACAGGGGGCCGAGGTCGGGGCGCGCCTTGCCGCCGGCGACCACGGTGGCGCCCTTGACGACGGCGTCGTCGACGTGGCTGGACACGGCCTTGACCTGGGCCTCGGACACGAGGCTGCCCATTTCGATGCCGAAGTCGTAGCCGGCGCCGAGCTTCATGTTGCGGACGCGTTCCCCGAACATCCGGGTGAACTCGGGTGCGATGGACTCCTCGACGTAGATCCGCTCGATCGAGATGCACAGCTGCCCGGAGTTGGAGTAACAGGCGCGGACGGCGGCGTCGGTGACCTCACGGAGGTTCGCGCCTGCGGTGACGATCATCGGGTTCTTGCCGCCGAGTTCGGCGGAGAAGCCGATGAGACGGCGACCGGCCTGCTCGGCGAGGAGCTGACCCGTGGCCGAGGACCCGGTGAACATCAGGTACTCGGTGTTCTCGACGAGGGCGGTGCCGACCACCGAGCCCGGTCCGGGGACGACGGCGAACAGGTCGCGCGGCAGCCCCGCCTGGTACAGCAGGTCGACGCAGGCCAGCGCGCAGTACGGGGTCTGGCTGTCGGGCTTGAGGACGACGGCGTTGCCGGCGAGGAGCGCGGCGACGGCGTCGGACACCGCGAGGGTCATGGGGTAGTTCCACGGTGAGATGACGCCGACGACGCCCTTCGGCTGGTACCGCACGACCGTCTTGGTGAGACCGGGCAGCATGCCGGAGATGCGGCGGGGACGCAGCAGCTTGGGGGCGACGCGCGCGTAGTGGCGGGCGGTCATCGAGATGTCGAGGACCTCCTCCTGCGCGGCGGCGCGGGACTTGCCCGTCTCGGCCTGAGCCATGTCCATCAGGGCGTCGCGGTTCTCGAGCACCAGGTCGCGGTACCGGTGGAAGATCGCGGCTCGCTCGGTGACGGGACGCTTGGCCCATTCCTTCTGCGCCACCCGGGCGCGTGCGATCGCGTCCTTTGCGTCCTGAGCGGTACCGACCGGGACGGTGGCCAGTTCCTTACCCGTGAACGCCTCGACGACGGACCGCGTCGGGCGATCCGCCGCATCCGGGATGGCGATGAGGTCGGCGAGCCGCGCGAACGTGGCGGCGGATGGAACAGGCATTTCGTACCCCTACTGGTTAGTAGTTTTTGCGGTTACACATAACTTACCTGCTTGGTGTGCCAAGTCACAGGGGCGGGTGGCTAGTGCCGGTCTTCGAGCCCGACGGCCTCCCGCAACTTCTCCTCTGCCTTCCTCAGCTCGGGGTTGTCCTGGGCGGAGGAATCGAGCAGGGCGGCGAGCGCCTCGGCGATGACGTTCAGTTTCTCCTGCAGAGCCTCCGTGGCGCGGCGGCTGGCATTCTCGAGCAGGACCACGAGGAGCAACGTGAAGACGGCGCCGACGGTGTGGATGGCGATCTGCCACTCGTGAAGGTCCTTCCAGAGCGGAATGCTGACGACCCACAGCGCGACCACTCCGGCGCAGATCCCGAAGAACGGCGCCTGGCTGACCCGGAGTTCGATCTGCTCCACGAACCTGTCGAACGCCGAACGCTGATCGGTGGGCTGCTGACGTGCAGCCTTCGCGTTGCGCACCATCTTCGGAGTCTAGGCGCAGCCACCACTCCCGATATGCCCGTTTCAGCTGATATGCACGTTTCAGGGCATGGCGACGTTCAGCGCGAGACCGCCGACCGGGTAGTACATCCGGTCCCGTGCGGCCGCACGTATCCCCGTCTTGGGCTTGCGTAGCGACTCGTTGGTGACCTTCGACGGAATACCCGTGGTGAACAACATGAAGTCGTGATTCATACGCTGGGAAGTCGACCGCGCCGACGGCGCCATCGACATCCTTTGGGACCTTTTCGAGGCCGAATTGGCGTACGCCGAATCCCGGACCGAGGCCAACCGAGAACGGCTGATCACCGCATTCGATGCGGCCGCCACAGGTCAGACACGCATGCTGACGATGGGCGCGTACTGGGTCAGGCCAGAAACCTATACCGCCTTCGATGGCGTCAACGTAAATCTCTTCGCGAACAAGTACGGCGACGTTGCCGCGCAGCTCAACCTCGAGGGCAAGATCTCCGGCGAGGACTTCCTGGCCAACACCGAGACCATCAGCGCCTGGCTCTCGTCCCGGGATTCTCCGTTCGACATGCCACCGGAGCTTTCGCTGAGCGCGTGGCATTTCCATGCGATCAGCGACGCGCCACAGGCACCCGCCGACGACATCACAGCCGCCGCGGACGTCGAGTCAGCGGACGACGGTCCCGAGGCGACAGTGCGGGAAGTCGCATCGAAGTACGTCGTCGCCGACATCGTTGCCTATGGCTCTTTCCTCGACATTCAACTCCTGCAATCGATGATCGAGGCCGTGAAGTCGAAGAAGAACATCATCTGGCAAGGGCCACCCGGAACCGGCAAGACGTGGCTCGCCCGACGCCTTGGCTGGGTGCTGTGCAACGAGCGTCATTCCGACCGGATGACCCTCCTGCAGTTTCACCCGTCGATGTCCTACGAAGACTTCGTCCGTGGATTCCGGCCCGGCTCCGACGGCAAACTCACCCTGATCGACGGCCCTCTGCTCACCGCCGCCCAGAACGCCCGCCAAGACTTCCGAACACGACTACGTCGTGGTCATCGAGGAGATCAACCGCGGCAATCCCGCACAGATCTTCGGCGAGATGCTCACCCTGCTCGAACACGACAAGCGCGACCCCGAGAACGCGCTGAACCTCGCCTACCCGCGGGACAGGGAAGGACCGTTTCATCGGCCCTCGAACCTGCACCTCATCGGCACGATGAACGTCGCGGACCGGTCCCTGGCCGCGGTCGACATGGCGCTACGGCGGAGACTTGCCTTCTTCGACCTGGGGCCGGAGTACAACGATGCCTGGCGCGAGTTCGTCATCGAACGCGGCTACAACGAATCGGTCGTTTACCGCATCGCGGTACGGATGACCAGGCTGAACGAGGTGATCGAGGCCGACCCGAACCTCGGCAAGGACTACTGCATCGGCCATTCGTACTTCACTCCGGGATCCGTCGCCGCGACGGGCGAGTACTTCTCGGAGCGCTGGTGCGTCCGGGTGATCCAACTGGTTCGACAAGCCGCAGGTGGCTAAGGATCGCGGTGAATCTCGATCACGCGCAATGGGATATGCCGGCGGCGACTGTCACCGGGGCGGTGGAGTATCTGGTTCCCGCGAACCCTCTGTATGACATGCTGTGTACGCATCTCCACCACTTGGCCCGGACGGCCGCAGCGGCTCCGCTGCTTCTCGACCATCTCGAGTGCGCGACGGTCCGGCTCGCTCGCGTACTCGTCGCGAGCGCCGCCGACGACGACGAAGCACGACATCGGGAGTCACTCGAGCACAGCCTGCGGGCGCGACTTCGCCTCTACATCGAGTCGAACCTCACAGATCCCTGCTGTCGCCAGCCGCCGCCTCGACTGCGGTCTCCGAACGCATTTCACGCGTCGATTCCGCGACGCGTCGGCATGACTTCACGCGATTGGCGGTGGCTGCCGGAATCGACCGACCGATTGACCGTCTGCCGACGGTGCGCCGGGACGAAAGAGCATGTGCGGCACCGGTGTTCGTGCCCCGGGAATGCCGAAAGCCCCCCAACAAGGTTGGGGGGCTTTCGGTAACGGATGTTCGGCGGTGTCCTACTCTCCCACACCCTGTCGGGTGCAGTACCATCGGCGCTGGAGGGCTTAGCTTCCGGGTTCGGAATGGGACCGGGCGTTTCCCCTCCGCTATGGCCGCCGTAACTCTATGAAACTGTCACACGGAACATCAGCGAAGACACACATCACCACTTCTGTGGTGGGGGTGTTCTTCTTTCTTCTGTTCTGAAACGTGTGTGTTGTTTCAGATACTGCACAGTGGACGCGTAGCTTCTTTGTGGTAAGTCCTCGGCCTATTAGTACCAGTCACCTGCATCCGTTACCGGACTTCCAGTTCTGGCCTATCAACCCGGTGGTCTGCCGGGGGCCTTACCCCCTCGAGGGGGTGAGAAACCTCATCTTGGAACAGGCTTCCCGCTTAGATGCTTTCAGCGGTTATCCCTTCCGAACGTAGCTAACCAGCGGTGCTCCTGGTGGAACAACTGGCACACCAGAGGTTCGTCCGTCCCGGTCCTCTCGTACTAGGGACAGCCTTCCTCAAGTTTCTAACGCGCGCGGCGGATAGAGACCGAACTGTCTCACGACGTTCTAAACCCAGCTCGCGTGCCGCTTTAATGGGCGAACAGCCCAACCCTTGGGACCTACTCCAGCCCCAGGATGCGACGAGCCGACATCGAGGTGCCAAACCATCCCGTCGATATGGACTCTTGGGGAAGATCAGCCTGTTATCCCCGGGGTACCTTTTATCCGTTGAGCGACACCGCTTCCACTTGCCGGTGCCGGATCACTAGTCCCGACTTTCGTCCCTGCTCGACCTGTCAGTCTCACAGTCAAGCTCCCTTGTGCACTTGCACTCGACACCTGATTGCCAACCAGGCTGAGGGAACCTTTGGGCGCCTCCGTTACATTTTGGGAGGCAACCGCCCCAGTTAAACTACCCACCAGGCACTGTCCCTGAACCAGATCATGGTCCGAGGTTAGAGGTCCAATACGATCAGAGTGGTATTTCAACAACGACTCCACACTCACTGGCGTGAGCGCTTCACAGTCTCCCACCTATCCTACACAAACCGAACCGAACACCAATACCAAGCTGTAGTGAAGGTCCCGGGGTCTTTTCGTCCTGCCGCGCGTAACGAGCATCTTTACTCGTAATGCAATTTCGCCGAGTCTATGGTTGAGACAGCTGAGAAGTCGTTACGCCATTCGTGCAGGTCGGAACTTACCCGACAAGGAATTTCGCTACCTTAGGATGGTTATAGTTACCACCGCCGTTTACTGGGGCTTAAATTCTCAGCTTCGCCACCGAAGTGGCTAACCGGTCCTCTTAACCTTCCAGCACCGGGCAGGCGTCAGTCCGTATACATCGTCTTACGACTTCGCACGGACCTGTGTTTTTAGTAAACAGTCGCTTCTCACTGGTCTCTGCGGCCCCACCCAGCTCACACTGCAAGAGTGATCACCGGACGAGGCCCCCCTTCTCCCGAAGTTACGGGGGCATTTTGCCGAGTTCCTTAACCATAGTTATCTCGATCGCCTTAGTATTCTCTACCTGACCACCTGTGTCGGTTTGGGGTACGGGCCGTGTGAAAGCTCGCTAGAGGCTTTTCTCGGCAGCATAGGATCACTGAATTCGCCTCATTCGGCTATGCGTCACCTCTCAGGCTGTATGAATGGCGGATTTGCCTACCATTCGCCCTACAGGCTTACACCAGTATTACCACTGACTGGCTCAGCTACCTTCCTGCGTCACCCCATCGCTTGGCTACTACCAGATCAGGTCCCATGCATCCACATCCAGGGCCCCCGAAGGGGCGTAAGGACGCTTCAGGATGGTTAGTATCACTGATTCACCAGGGGCGCGTTCACACGGGTACGGGAATATCAACCCGTTGTCCATCGGCTACGCCTGTCGGCCTCGTCTTAGGTCCCGACTCACCCTGGGCGGATTAACCTGGCCCAGGAACCCTTGGTCATTCGGCGGACGAGTTTCTCACTCGTCTTTCGCTACTCATGCCTGCATTCTCACTCGTGTGGCCTCCACGGCTGGGTCACCCCGCCGCTTCCATGGCCACACGACGCTCCCCTACCCATCCACACCACTGCCCAAGACTCCGCAGAATCAAGGGGGTGCATTGTGTGAATGCCGCAGCTTCGGTGGTGTACTTGAGCCCCGCTACATTGTCGGCGCAGGATCACTTGACCAGTGAGCTATTACGCACTCTTTCAAGGGTGGCTGCTTCTAAGCCAACCTCCTGGTTGTCTTCGCGACCCCACATCCTTTTCCACTTAGTACACGCTTAGGGACCTTAGCTGGCGATCTGGGCTGTTTCCCTCTCGACTACGAACCTTATCGCCCGCAGTCTCACTGCCGCGCTCTCACTCACCGGCATTCGGAGTTTGGCTGATTTCGGTAAGCTTGTGGGCCCCCTAGACCATCCAGTAGCTCTACCTCCGGTGAGAAACACGCGACGCTGCACCTAAATGCATTTCGGGGAGAACCAGCTATCACGGAGTTTGATTGGCCTTTCACCCCTACCCACAGCTCATCCCCTCAGTTTTCAACCTAAGTGGGTTCGGTCCTCCACGACGTCTTACCGTCGCTTCAACCTGGCCATGGGTAGATCACTCCGCTTCGGGTCTAGAACATGCCACTACGGACGCCCTATTCGGACTCGCTTTCGCTACGGCTACCCCACACGGGTTAACCTCGCGACATGCCACTAACTCGCAGGCTCATTCTTCAAAAGGCACGCCATCACCCCCAGCAGCAAGCTGCTCGAAGGCTTTGACGGATTGTAAGCGCACGGTTTCAGGTACTATTTCACTCCCCTCCCGGGGTACTTTTCACCTTTCCCTCACGGTACTAGTCCGCTATCGGTCACCAGGGAGTATTCAGGCTTATCGGGTGGTCCCGACAGATTCACACCAGATTTCACGGGCCCGGTGCTACTTGGGTTTCCATCACGACAGTCATCATGTTTTCGTGTACGGGACTCTCACCCTCTACGACAGGCCGTTCCAGACCACTTCCACTAACACAATGATTTCTTACTGTCGGCCAACACGGCAGCATTGACAAGATGAACCCCACAACCCCACGAATGCAACACCTGCCGGCTATCACACATCCATGGTTTAGCCTCTTCCGCTTTCGCTCGCCACTACTCACGGAATCACTATTGTTTTCTCTTCCTGTGGGTACTGAGATGTTTCACTTCCCCACGTTCCCTCCACACACCCTATATATTCAGGTGCGGGTAACACGACATCACTCGTGCTGGGTTTCCCCATTCGGACATCCTCGGATCTCAGCTCGGTTGACAGCTCCCCGAGGCTTATCGCAGCCTCCTACGTCCTTCATCGGCTCCTGGTGCCAAGGCATCCACCGTACGCTCTTCATTACTTACAACAAAGATGCTCGCGTCCACTGTGCAGTTCTCAAACAACACACAACCAACCATGTCCTCGTCGCCACCGAACACCAGAAAAACCCGGCCGGTATGACCACCATGATCACTTGTAAGTTCTTGCCTAGAAAAAACACTCGCGTGTTCCCTCAGGACCCAACAGTGCATCGATATATCACCCGCCGGCCGATCATCAGATCAACCGTGACGCGGGAAAGCTTGTCAGTGTTCCACCCATGAGCGTCCGCAGCCCTACTGATGAGGACTAAACGGTCTCTGCCAAGCCGTTGTACACCTGTGTGACAACAACATTGGAGATGTGCTCCTTAGAAAGGAGGTGATCCAGCCGCACCTTCCGGTACGGCTACCTTGTTACGACTTCGTCCCAATCGCCGATCCCACCTTCGACGGCTCCCTCCCACAAGGGGTTAGGCCACCGGCTTCGGGTGTTACCGACTTTCATGACGTGACGGGCGGTGTGTACAAGGCCCGGGAACGTATTCACCGCAGCGTTGCTGATCTGCGATTACTAGCGACTCCGACTTCACGGGGTCGAGTTGCAGACCCCGATCCGAACTGAGACCAGCTTTAAGGGATTCGCTCCACCTCACGGTCTCGCAGCCCTCTGTACTGGCCATTGTAGCATGTGTGAAGCCCTGGACATAAGGGGCATGATGACTTGACGTCGTCCCCACCTTCCTCCGAGTTGACCCCGGCAGTCTCTTACGAGTCCCCACCATTACGTGCTGGCAACATAAGACAAGGGTTGCGCTCGTTGCGGGACTTAACCCAACATCTCACGACACGAGCTGACGACAGCCATGCACCACCTGTATACCGACCACAAGGGGGGCCGTATCTCTACGGCTTTCCGGTATATGTCAAACCCAGGTAAGGTTCTTCGCGTTGCATCGAATTAATCCACATGCTCCGCCGCTTGTGCGGGCCCCCGTCAATTCCTTTGAGTTTTAGCCTTGCGGCCGTACTCCCCAGGCGGGGCGCTTAATGCGTTAGCTACGGCACAGATCCCGTGGAAGGAACCCACACCTAGCGCCCACCGTTTACGGCGTGGACTACCAGGGTATCTAATCCTGTTTGCTACCCACGCTTTCGTTCCTCAGCGTCAGTTACTGCCCAGAGACCCGCCTTCGCCACCGGTGTTCCTCCTGATATCTGCGCATTTCACCGCTACACCAGGAATTCCAGTCTCCCCTGCAGTACTCAAGTCTGCCCGTATCGCCTGCAGGCTCACAGTTGAGCTGTGAGTTTTCACAAACGACGCGACAAACCGCCTACGAACTCTTTACGCCCAGTAATTCCGGACAACGCTTGCACCCTACGTATTACCGCGGCTGCTGGCACGTAGTTAGCCGGTGCTTCTTCTGCAGGTACCGTCACTTTCGCTTCGTCCCTGCTGAAAGAGGTTTACAACCCGAAGGCCGTCATCCCTCACGCGGCGTCGCTGCATCAGGCTTTCGCCCATTGTGCAATATTCCCCACTGCTGCCTCCCGTAGGAGTCTGGGCCGTGTCTCAGTCCCAGTGTGGCCGGTCACCCTCTCAGGTCGGCTACCCGTCGTCGCCTTGGTAGGCCATTACCCCACCAACAAGCTGATAGGCCGCGGGCCCATCCTGCACCAGTAAACCTTTCCACCCTCAGCCATGCAGCCGAAGGTCATATCCGGTATTAGACCCAGTTTCCCAGGCTTATCCCGAAGTGCAGGGCAGATCACCCACGTGTTACTCACCCGTTCGCCGCTCGTGTACCCCGAAGGGCCTTACCGCTCGACTTGCATGTGTTAAGCACGCCGCCAGCGTTCGTCCTGAGCCAGGATCAAACTCTCCGTTGAAGACTCTAGATTTCGAAACCCCCAAAAAGAGGCCTCTAATCAGTCATAGACATCGAGTCAAATCACTAGCGATCAAAAACTCAAAACTAGCATTTTCAAACACTGACCCCCCTCCGACGGAAGAAGGAGAAGAGCCAGCAAATACCCACACCACACCTCACAACCAAACCCCAAGAGGCGGTTGATCATCCGTGATGCGGAGTACCAAAAACATTTGGCACTGACATTCATCGACACACTGTTGAGTTCTCAAAGAACACGCACACACCATCACTTCTGGCACACTCGCCAGCCGCTCCGGGGCAACTTTTCCAGCTTATCTCATCGGACTGACCGGCGCAAACCGGCACCCGCTGAAGACATTCCGGGGTTGAAGCACAACCATACACGATGGTGAACTTCGGATTGGTCAGGCACTTCGTACAACCTCGTTGCATTCACCTTGCGGTGAAGGTCGGTGTCCGTGTCGCTCTGACTTGGAATAAGTTACGCGAACCGTCCGCCGTTTTCCAAATCGCCTGGTCGCAGCGATTCCGTCCGCCGATCCTTCAGGATCTGCCACTCGCGGTGACACCGACTCCTTCTATATAGGAACTCCTATATAGAAGGAGTCGCAAGACTGCGGCGGTCCTCAGCGACAGGTGCGCAGGACCGTCTGCCCCGTGTCCAGCCTGCGGATGTTGTCGGTGATGTCGCCGACGCGGCCGACGAACGTGTGGTCGGTGACGCCGGACGAGTGCGGGGTCATCAGGACGTTCGGCAGGTCGCGGAACGGCAGCGCGCTCGGGGCGCCGTGACCGCCGGCGTCGGGGTAGGAGTACCAGACGTCGATCGCCGCGGCCGCGATCCGGTGCGACGCCAGCGCGTCGTACAGCGGTTGTTCCTGGACGAGGGGGCCGCGCCCGACGTTGATCAGGATGCCGTCGGGGCCGAGCGCGTCGAGTTCCGCGCCGCCGATCATGTCGCGAGTGTGATCGTTCAGGGGTGCGGACACCACCACGACGTCGGACTCCGCCATAAGCCGGAGCAGCGACGTGTTGCCCCCTGCCCAGGCGAGGCCTTCCGCGTCGGCGTCGAGATTTCCCCGCCCGGTCACGGCGCAGCCCTCGGACCCGAGCGCGCGCAGCAGGTTCCACGACCGCCGGCCGATGTGACCGAAGCCGACGAATCCGACCCGCGCGCCCCGCATCGACCGGCACTGCGCGATCGCGTCGTCGTACACCGAGGTGGCCCACACGTCGCCGCGGAGGGCGCGATCGTGCCGGAGGAATCCGCGGCGCAGCATCAGTGCCGCCGACACGATGTACTCGGCGATCGAGTCCTCGTGGTGGAAGGTATTGGCCACCAGGGTGTCCGCGGGGAGCGCGGCGAACGCCACGTTGTCGGTGCCCGCGCCGGCGACGTGCAGCAGGCGCAGCTTCGGCGCCGCGGCCGCCATCGCGGCGGTGAACCGGCCGCCCACATAGACGTCAGCGTCGGCGAGGTCGGCGACGATGGCCGACTCCTCGAACGTCCGATGCCACGACACCGTCGCACCGGGCGGCAGCCCCGACTCGAACAGTTCGCGATGCGGCAGCAGGTTCCGGTCGCCGACGACGACCTTCATCAGGTGCGCACCAACGCCGGGCGCTTGCTGTCGAACGTCCAGCCGGGCACCAGGAACTGCATGCCGCTCGAGTCGTCGCGCGCGCCGAGCCCCTTCTGCCGGTACAGCTCGTGGGCGGCCTCGACGCGGTCCATGTCGAGTTCGACACCGAGGCCGGGGGTCGACGGCACGGTGAGGTAGCCGTCTTCGATCTCGAACGGGTCCTTGGTGATCCGCTGACCGTCCTGCCAGATCCAGTGGGTGTCGATGGCGGTGATGTCGCCCGGAGCCGCGGCCGCGACATGGGTGAACATCGCGAGCGACACGTCGAAGTGGTTGTTGGAATGCGAACCCCACGTGAGGCCCCACGCGTCGCAGAGCTGGGCGACGCGGACGGATCCGTTCATGGTCCAGAAGTGCGGGTCGGCGAGCGGGATGTCGACGGCGCCGGAGCGGATGGTGTGCCCCATCTCGCGCCAGTCGGTGGCGATCATGTTGGTGGCCGTCGGCAGTCCGGTGGCACGCTTGAATTCGCTCATCACCTCGCGACCGGAGAAGCTGCCCTCGGGCCCGACGGGATCCTCGGCATACGCGAGAACGTCTTTCAGTCCGCGGCAGGTCTCGATCGCCTCCGACAGCAGCCAACCGCCGTTGGGGTCGAGGGTGATCCGGGCGTCGGGGAATCGCTCGGCCAGCGCCGTGACGGCCGCCGCCTCCTCGCGGGGTGCCAGGACGCCGCCCTTGAGCTTGAAGTCGGCGAAGCCGTATCGCGCCTGAGCCGCCTCGGCCAGTCTCACGACCGCGTCCGGTGTCAGCGCCTCCTCGTGCCGCAGTCGCAGCCAGTCGTCGGACTCCGCCGCACCCGACTGGTACTCGAGGTCGGTCTTGTTGCGGTCACCGACGAAGAAGAGGTAGCCGAGCGCCTGCACCTTCTCGCGCTGCTGACCCTCGCCGAGCAGGGCCGCGACGGGAACACCGAGGTGCTGCCCGAGCACGTCGAGGAGTGCCGACTCGACGGCGGTGACGGCGTGGATCGCGACACGGAGGTCGAACGTCTGGTTGCCGCGGCCCGCCGCGTCCCGGTCGGCGAACGTGCGTCGCAGATCGGCGAGAACGCCGTTGTACTCGCCGATGCTGCGTCCCGTCACGATCGCGCGGGCGTCCTCGAGGGTACGGCGGATCGGTTCACCGCCGGGCACCTCGCCGACACCGGTGTTGCCGTCGGAATCGGTGAGGATCACCAGGTTCCGGGTGAAGTACGGGGCATGCGCGCCGGACAGGTTCAGGAGCATGCTGTCGTGTCCCGCGATCGGGACCACTCGCATGTCGGTGACGACCGGGGTGCTCGTTGTACTCATCTCCGAAAACCTTCCTTCACAGCGCAGCGCCGCCCGTGAGGCGCCTCACAACCAAAACTCTAAGTTGCCCGATCGATACATGTCCAAGACTTGTTGAGCATCGAACGATGCAGACACTGCATCACAGAAGTTGCTGTCCGATCAGCATCAACGCACCCACGCAGGACACCGTGATCGACGCCCGGCGCAGGCGTGCAGCGTCCAGGTGGCGATTCACGAACCGCGACGCCACGTAGCCGAGCACCGTCGCCGGGATCAGCAGCAGGAACATCACCGCCGACTCGCGGTGCACCGACCCCGTCGCGGCGAGAACGGCCACCGACAGCGTGGATCCCACCAGGAAGAACGCGCTCATGTTGCCGCGCAGCTGCGCCCCTTTCGACCCCTGCATCACCAGGGCCATCGGCGGTCCGCCGATGGAGGTGGCCGTGCCGAGCAGACCCGACGCGGCGCCGGCGACGGCGAGGTTCCGGCGTCGCGGCGGCGGTGCCCAGCCCAGCGTCGCGAAGACGACCCCGGCCAGCACCACGGCGGCGAGCAGCAGCGACAGCCCCCGTTCCGGCAGCACCACCAGCAGCAACGCGCCCGCGATCGTGCCCGGCACCCGGCCGGCCAGCGCCCACCCGGTGCCCGACAGATCGAGGGCGTCGCGTTCCCGCCACACCACCATCACCGTGACGACCGTCGCCGTCATGATCAGCGTCCCGGGCAGCAGGCCCGGGTCGACGAGCGCGACGACGGGTGCCGCGAGCATGCCCATCCCGAATCCGATCGAGGCCTGCATGCACGAGGCGAGGAAGACGGCGAACGCGATGATCGCGAACTCTGCCCCGCTCACCCGACCGCGACGGGGACGCCGAGTTCGACCGGACGCCGGGGATGGTGGCATTCGGCGACGTGGCCGCTCTCGCGC
Source organism: Rhodococcus sp. JVH1 (assembly GCF_000280725.2). Taxonomy (NCBI): domain Bacteria; kingdom Bacillati; phylum Actinomycetota; class Actinomycetes; order Mycobacteriales; family Nocardiaceae; genus Rhodococcus; species Rhodococcus sp. JVH1. The sequence continues at coordinate 3,671,116 of NZ_CP166289.1, forward strand.
TCGTCGACCGCTGCAGGTGGCGCGGTGCTCGCACAGATGTCGGTCGCGTGGGCGCAGCGGGTCCGGAACCGGCAGCCCGACGGCGGGTTCAGCGGCGACGGCACTTCACCGTCGAGGATGATCCGCTTGCCGCGGGAAGCGGCGTCCAGCTTCGGTGCCGCCGACATCAGGGCCTCGGTGTACGGGTGGGCGGGACGGTCGAAGACGGCGTCCGTCGCACCGGTCTCCACGATCCGTCCCAGGTACATCACGGCGACGCGGTCGGCGACGTGCCGGACCACCGACAGGTCGTGCGAGATGAACACGTACGAGATGCCGAGCTGCTTCTGCAGGTCGTTCAGCAGGTTGAGCACCTGCGCCTGCACCGACAGGTCGAGCGCCGACACGGGTTCGTCGCAGATGACGACGCTCGGGTTCAACGCCAGGGCGCGGGCGATCCCGAGTCGCTGACGCTGACCGCCGGAGAACTCCTGCGGGTAGCGGTGCTCGTCGCTCGGCCGCAGGCCCACCAGGTGCAGCAGTTCCCGCACGCGCGCCGCCCGGTCGCGGCTCGTCTTGTACATCGTCTTGTGGGTGCGCCACGGCTCGGCGATGATGTCGGCCGCCGACATCCGGGAGTTCAGCGACGCGTACGGGTCCTGGAACACCATCTGCACGCGGCGGCGCAGCGCGAGCAGGTCCTTGCCCTTCAGCGAGAACGGGTCGACGCCGTCCCACGTCACCGAACCGGAGTCCGGGCGCTCGAGCATCATCAGCGTGCGGGCGAGAGTGGACTTGCCACAGCCCGATTCGCCGACGAGCCCGAGCGTTTCGCCGCGGGCGAGGTCGAGGTCGATGCCGTCGAGCGCGCGCAACTGATTCTTGCCCGCCGCGTTGGCAGGCACCTTGAACGTCTTGGTGAGGCCCCGCACCTTCAGAATCGACTCAGACATGAGAGATCTCCTCGGGGAAGTGGCACGCCGAGCGGCGACCAGATGTGGCGACGTCGGCGAGCGGTGGGCGGGTGGTGCGGCACAGGTCGCGGGCCAGCGGGCAGCGCGCCTGATAGACGCAGCCGGACGGAATGGAGTGCAGGTCGGGCGGGGTGCCGCCGATGGATTTCAGGTCTTCGCCGCGGACCGCGTGCACGGGGACCGAATCGAGCAGCCCCTTGGTGTATGGGTGCTGCGGCGACGAGAACACCTCGGCGACCGGACCGGTCTCGACGACGTTGCCCGCGTACATGATCGCGACGCGGTCGGCCTCCTCCGCGACCAAGGCGAGATCGTGGGTGATGAGGATGACGGCCATGTCGTGCTCGGTGCGCAGGTCCCGCAGCAGCGACATGATCTGTGCTTGCACCGTGACGTCGAGCGCCGTTGTCGGTTCGTCGGCGAGCAGGACCGTCGGGCTCAGTGCGACGGCCATCGCGATCAGCAGGCGCTGCCGCATGCCGCCGGAGAACTGGTGCGGGTAGGAGTCGACGCGCGATTCGGGCTCGGGAATCCCGACCCTCTCCATCAGCGAGACCGCTTCCCGTCGCGCCTCTTTCGAGGACAGCCCGCGATGGATGCGGAACGGTTCGGCCAACTGCTTGCCGACCGTGTACACCGGGTTGAGCGCGGTCAGCGCGTCCTGGAACACGATGGCGAGTTCGGTGGCGGCGAGGGTTCGGCGCGTCTTGGCCTTCGCCGTCACGAGGTCGACGTCGCCGAGACGGACTGAGCCGTCGGTGATGCCGGCGATCGGTTCGAGCAGGCCGACGAGCGCCTGCGCGGTCATCGACTTGCCGCAACCCGACTCACCGAGCAACGCGAGGGTCTCCCCTCGCCGCGCGGTGAACGACACGTGGTCGACGGCCCGGACCGTGCCCGAGGGGGTGCGCAGGTCGACGGTCAGATCCGCGACCTCGAGGGCGACGCGGTCGGTGTCTGCGACGTCGGGCGATTCGACAGCCGGTGCGGGTGCACTCATGAGACGACCTTTCGGGTGGGGAACAGCCGGGAGCGGCGCGACCGCGGGACGGTCAGACGCCAGCGCTGGGCGGGGTCGGTGGCGATCCGGGCCCACGCCGCGAGCACGGTCGCCGACACGGTGGTGATCACGATGGCGAGGCCGGGGAAGAACGACAGCCACCACGCCGTCTGCAGGTACGTCCGGCCCTGGGACACCATCAGGCCCCAGCTGATGTCCGGCGGCTGGATGCCGATGCCCAGGAAGCTCAGCGACGACTCGGCGAGCATCACGTAGCAGAAGTCGAGGGTGGCGACGGTGAGCAGCGTCGGCAGCAGGATGGGGAACACGTGCCTGCGGATGACGGCACCGCTGCGGGCGCCGAACGTGCGGGCGGCGTCCACGAACAACCGGCTCTGCAGTTCCGCCGACTCCGCGCGGGCGGTGCGGAGGTAGATCGGGATGCGGGTGATGGCCAGGACCAGGACGATGTTCGCGGCGCTGGGCGAGAACACGTAGAGGACGACGACGGCCATCAGCAGCGATGGGAAGCTCATGATGACGTCGGCGACGCGCATCGCCGTCGTCTCCCGCCAGCCGCGGTGGTAGCCCGCCCACATGCCGACGAGGGACCCGATGATGCAGGACAGCGCGACCGCGGGCAGCGCCACCAGGAGGGTGGTGCGGCACGCGACGATCAGCCGGGCGAGCATGCTGCGTCCGAGGGGGTCGGTGCCGAGGATGTTCATCCACCCGTTCGCCACGTGGAACGGTGCGAGGTTGGACTGGTCGAGGTTCTGATCCGTCGCGGCGTCGCCGACGAGCCACGGGCCGAAGACGGCGACGAGGAACACGAACACCAGGATCGCCGCCGCGACCGTGGCCATCCGGTCCCGCAGGAGCAGTCGCCACAACGGCGCCTTGCTCCGGGACGGTTTCGGTGCCGGAACGGTTTCGTCGACGGGGACCGCGACGGCGGGCGTCTCGTCGGGGCCCGGGTAGACGTCGCCGGCTCCGTCCAGGCGGGGTGCGTTGTCTATGGACATGTCGGCGGCCTCCTAGACCTTGGACTTCTCACGGACACGCGCGTCGAGAAGTGCGTAGCCCGCGTCGATCAGGATGTTGAGCACGAAGATGCTGACCGCGGTCAGCAGCACCGCCGCCTGCAGGACCGCGAAATCGCGCTGCAGGATCGCGTCGATCATCAGCTTGCCGATGCCGGGCCAGCCGAAGATCGCCTCGACGACGACGGCGCCGTTGACCAGTCCGACGGTGAGGTCGCCGGCCACCGTCAGCGCCGGAGCCGCGGCGTTGCGGAGCGCGTGATGGGTGACGACGCGCAGATCGCCGGCGCCCTTGCTCCGGGCCAGTCGTACGTATGGTGCGGACAGCGCCGACACCATCGCACCGCGGACCACCTGGGTGAGCACGCCGAGCGGCCGGATCAGCAGGGTGGCGATCGGCAGGATCCACGACAGCGCGCTTCCGGTACCCGACGTGGGCAGCACCCCCAGCACCACCGCGAAGATCCACACTCCGGTGATGGCGAACCAGAAGTCGGGGATGCTGGCCGCGGTCATCGACAGCAGGCTCGAGATCCGGTCGGCGAGCGAATTCGGCCGGTACGCCGCCCAGCAACCGATCACGATGGCGCCGATGATCGCGAGCAGCATCGTGAAGAACGCCAGCTGCAGCGTGGCCGGGAACGCCCGCAACGCCATGGTCGCGGCGGATTCACCGGTGCGCAGCGACTCGCCGAAGTCGAGGTGGACGACCCCGGACAGGTAGTCGACCATCTGGCTCAGGACCGGCTTGTCGAGGCCGTTCTCGGCCGCGAACTCGGCGCGCTGATCCGGTGTCGCGGAGACCGGGAGGTAGAGGTTGGTCGGGTCGCCGGTGAGGCGGGCGAGCAGGAACACACCGAAGAGGACGACGAGGAGGGGTACGAGGCTGGTGTAGACGCGTCGGCGCAGGAAGGCGAACATGACTCACCGCCTTCGGATCGGGTTCGGTTGGGACATCTCAGTTCCTCCGGGGGGCTGGGAAGAGGGGTTAGCCGTTCGCGGATGTGTCCGCGTGGGTCATCTCGCTCAGGCGCATCTCGTCGCCGGTCGCGGAGTTGGGCGCGTACTGCACGGTCGGGGACTTGGCGAGCACCGCGTTCATGTGGGCGATGTACGCGAACTGCCGGATCTCCTTCGGCTCGTTGGCCAGTACCGAGGCGAACGCGTCCTGACGGGCGTCGCCGACGAGTTGCTCGGCGGCGTCGATCTGCGCGTCGTATCCGGGCGAGCCGAAGTAGCTCTGGTATCCGTCGCTGCGCATGTACTGGTCGACGGTGAACTGCGCGTCACCCGCCTGGTTGCCGTGCTGGATCATCAGCAGAATCGGTCCGGTGCCCTGCGGGAACGGCCGGATCTGGTACTGCATCTGCCCGGCCGTGTCCATCATCTCGATCTTCACGTTCAGGCCGGCCTTGCTCAGCGAGTTCTGGATGACCTCGATGGTCTCGTTGATCTTCGGGAACTGGCCCGTGCGCCCGATCAGGCGGATCTGGTTGTCGACGGGAACGCCGTCGGACTTGGCCTCCGCCACCAGTTGCGCGGCGCGATCGGAGTCGTAGGGGGTCGGCTGCAGGTCGGGGTCGAACCCGACGATGCTGTTGCCGACGAGTTGCCCGGCCGGCTCGCCGAGACCCTGGAAGAGTGCCTTGACGATCCCCGCCCGGTTGACGGAGAGGTCGATGGCCTCGCGGACGCGGTAATCGTCGAGCGGCGGTTCGGTGGCCATCATGCGCAGCGCCGTCGTCTCGTTGTTGGGGTAGGCGACACCGAGGTCGCCCGCGCCGTCCTCCGGACCGAGGTACGTGGCGAGTTCGGCCTCGTCGTTGGTGACCATCGCGGCCCGGACGCTGCCCTCGGTCCGCCACTGGTAGATCGCCCGCGTGTACTCGGGCGCCGGGCCCCAGTACGTGTCGTTGCGGACCAGCGCGAGTCGCTGCCCGTGATCCCAGTAGTCGATCTCGTAGGGGCCGGTGCCGATCGGATCGCGCACCTTGTCCTGCGCGTCGGTGGTGGAGGGCACCATCTCCACGAACGAGATCCGCAGCGGAAGGATCGGGTCGGCGACGGGAGTCTGCACCGTCACGGTCGACGAGTCGATGGCGTTCACCTCGAGTTCGTCGTCGCCGAAGACGTACCCGTCGACGTCGCAGCCGATGGTGGAGTTGACGGTGCGATCGATCGAGAAGGCGGCGTCCTCGGCATCGAAGACGCTGCCGTCGCTGAACGTGACGCCCGGACGGATCCGGAACGTCCAGACGGTGTCCGACGTCTGCTCCCACGAGTCGGCGAGCTTCGGTTCGAGATCGCCGGTATCGGCGTTGCGTTCCACCAGCGGCTCGGTGATGTTGGAGCGGACGACGACTCCGGTAGAGGTCAGTGACGCGTCGCAGGGTTCGAGCGTGGGCGGCTCCTGCGGGAGCACGATCCGCAACGTGTCGGGGCTGGCGGCGTCGCTGTGGCTCGAATTGGCCACCGAGCAACCTGTGACCAGAGCCGGCACCGTCAGTGCGGCGGTGGCCACGACGACGGCGCGGTAACGGGTTCCCTGCTGCAGCGAACGTGCAGGGCTCATGGTGTCCTCCGTAGGGATGTGTCGCGTACTCGACGCGAGTGAAGAGGGCCCGCCTGTGACGGTAGACACACGCTATGAGCGGCCCGGAGGAGCGTCAACAGGGGGAAACGGCCCGAAACAGCTCGTGAGGGCCGTCACACGCACAATTGATGGAGACTGCGATCACGCCGGCAGGCCCCTGACCGGCACATACAGGGAGTTTCGGCATCTGCGCACGTCAACGCGCCGCCGACCAATGCCGTTTGAGTATCGATCCATGTTATTTACGTGTTGGACAGGTATTCCGGGCGCCGCTTAACGTACGAGTAACCGGTGACGCGGAGAGTCGCGTCACCACTCGCCAGGAGGCACGATGGTGACCACTGAGTCGTCCGTGAAAGAAGCTGCTGTACAGACTGTTTCGGGAGGACGCGTCCTGAAGGTCGGGCCGCTGAAGCCGTCCCTCACCGCGACGCTCTCCGAGAAGTACGACGCACTCGACCTCCCGCTGGGCGAAGACCGCACCGGCTTCCTCGCCGAGCACGGCGAGTCCGTCACCGCGGTCGTGACGTCCGGTCGCACCGGAGTCGACGCCGCACTGATGACGGACCTACCGAACCTCGGTGCCATCGTGCACTTCGGAGTCGGTTACGACACAACCGATGTCGTGCTCGCCGAGGAACTCGGAATCGGCGTGAGCAACACTCCCGACGTCCTCACCGACTGCGTGGCCGACACCGCCGTCGGACTGCTGATCGACACGCTCCGCGGGTTCTCCGCCGCCGACCGCTTCGTGCGCGACGGCCGCTGGCCCGCAGAGGGCAACTTCCCCCTCACCCGGAAGGTGAGCGGCACGCGGGTCGGCATCGTCGGGCTGGGACGCATCGGCTCCGCCATCGCCACCCGCCTCACCGGCTTCGGCTGCACGATCTCGTACCACAATCGGCGCGAGGTTCCCGGCTCCCCGTTCTCGTACGTCGGCTCAGCCGCCGCACTCGCCGCCGGGGTGGATGTGCTGATCGTCGCCGCAGCAGGCGGCAAAGGCACCGAAAAGCTCGTGGACCGAACGGTTCTCGAAGCCCTCGGGCCCGACGGCTACCTGATCAACGTGGCGCGCGGAAGCGTCGTCGACGAGGACGCGCTCGTCGAACTGCTCACCGGACGCAAGCTCGCCGGTGCCGGACTGGACGTATTCGCCCGCGAACCGCATGTGCCCGAAGCGCTGCTCGCCCTCGACACCGTCGTCCTCCTCCCCCACGTCGCGAGCGGCACGACCGAGACCCGGGCCGCGATGGAGGCTCTCACGCTGCAGAACCTCGACGAATACCTCGCCCAGGGCACCCTGACCACTCCCGTACTCGAGCCGAGGTCACGATGAGCGTCATTCTCAGCTACGTTCCGACAGTCGAAGGTCGTGGCGCCCTGGCCTTCGGATTCGCCGAAGCCCGCATGCGCGCAACCGATCTCGTCGTGATCGCGGACGGCGACAGCGCCTCGGCTCCCGGCTTCGGGGCCGAACTGCACTCCGCGCGGGAGGAAGCGGACGCCGCCGGCGTCGACTACCGCATCGCACGGAACGAACCCGACCGCTCCCACGCCGACAACCTCATCGACGCGTCCTACGACTCCGCCGCCGAGCTCCTCGTCCTCGGCATGCGACGACGCTCCCCCGTCGGCAAACTCCTCATGGGCAGCGTCGCCCAGCGTGTGCTCCTCGAGGCGCAGTGCCCGGTCGTCGGAGTCAAGCCGCCCGTCGCAGCAGAGGTCTGAGCGGCACGGACGTCCTGCCCGAACCCCGGCGGATCGCACAGTGACGGGTTGTATTCTTCCGGACACGGGCCAGGAGAGGACTGCCGACGCGCCGATCACCGTTCACCCGCTCGTCCGTCGGGCGGTCGTCACGACCGGCCCACCACCCTCGCCACCGGCCTGGGCAACGCGTTCGATGTGGCGGTGTCCGGCGGGACGCTCTACGTCACCGAGTTCGATTCGGGCACCGTGGTCGCCCTGCCCGTCACCGGGGGCACCCCACCGTCCTGGCCACCGGACTCGTCCAGCCGTTTTCTGTCGCGGCCGCCGCGGCATGCACGGGTTCTCTGTGCGTTCCGTTCGGCTGTTAGGGCCGTGACGCCCTCGCGCCCCATCCGCAAACCTGACGGCGCCGAATACCTGCCGTGGGACAGCCATGATCGATGGGCCTCAGCGCGCCGAGGGCGCGGAACTGGGCGGTCGCCTCCTGACGTTGGTCGGCGACCGCGACTTCCACGCGCTCGCACCCGAGATCTCCCAGCTCGCGTGCGACCACGGCAGCGACCGGTCGGCGTTCACGGCGGTCGTGGCGTGGATCGTCACGACCATCGCCGACCTCATCGCGGATCCGGCCTCGAGCGTCACCGACGCCGTCGACAGCTTCATCAGCGTCGTACCCGTCGTGCACGACACCGCAGAGTTGAACGAGGAATTGCCCGCGCCCGCCGAGTGGCTGTTCACCGCCGTCGTGAGACACCTGCAGAGCAGGCACCGGGCAGGCTCCGATCCCCCGCCGCCCGTGCCTGCCGACACCGCACTCATTCGCATGCAGGCCCTCGTCGAAGCCTTGCTCTGGCTCGACGCCCTGCTCGAATGCGACCACAGCCTGTAGGCGAGCGCAATTCCCCGACTCGGGGACGGTGCCCTCACAGTGACGGCCGTCACGAGTCGGAATAGCCCGACCCGTAGGCCCGTTCCCCCAGTGGATCCCGATCCTGCGCGGCGGCACCGAGAACGGAGCTGCCGAACACGCCTACGGAAAGACCGATATCTGTGAATCTCTTCTCCCCCTTGACACTCGGCGAACTCGAACTGCCCAATCGGGTCGTGATGGCACCCCTGACCCGCGTCCGCTCCGGGCGTGACGGTGTGCCCGGACCGCTGGTGGTCGAGCACTACCGTCAGCGGGCCTCTCTCGGTCTGATCGTCGGTGAAGGCACCTACCCCAGCCACGCCGGCCAGGGCTTCCCCGGCCAGCCCGGGCTGGTGACACCCCAGCAGGTTGCGGGCTGGAAGAACGTCGCCGACGCCGTGCATGGAGCCGGTGGACGGATCGTCGCCCAGGTCATGCACGCCGGCCGCGTCACGCACGAGGGAACCACCGGCGGTCACGAGGTGGTCGGCCCGAGCGCCGTCGCCATCGACGGTGAGACCCGCACATACGAGGGGAAGGAGCCGTACCCGGTGCCCCGCGCGCTGCGTACCGAGGAACTCCCCGCCGTCATCGAGGAGTTCGTCCAGGCGTCGCGGAACGCGGTGGCAGCCGGGATGGACGGGGTCGAAATCCACGCCGCCAACGGCTACCTGCTGCACGAATTCCTCTCCCCGGCGTCCAACCTGCGTGAGGACGCGTACGGCGGCTCCCCCACGAACCGGGCACGCTTCGTCGTCGAGGTGGTCGAGGCCGTGGCCGACGCCATCGGCGCAGGCCGGGTGGGTATCCGCATCTCACCCGAACACAACATCCAGGACGCCCTGGAACTGGACGCCGACGACGTTCGGGCCACCTACGGCGCGCTGGTCGACGCCATTGCTCCGTTGAAGCCCGCCTACCTGAGCATTCTGCACAAGGACCCGTCCGGGCCCCTTGCGCAGGACCTGCGGACGCGCTTCGGCGGTCCGGTGCTGATCAACAGTGGTTTCGGGGCAGTCACCACCCGCGACGAGGCGCTGGCCATCCTCGACGACGGCCACGCCGATGCCGTCGTCGTCGGGCGTCCCGCGATCGCCAACCCGGATCTCGTGCGGCGCTGGCAGGAAGACCTGCCGCTCAACACCCCGGACCCCGAGACCTTCTACTCGGAAGGCGCGAAGGGCTACACCGACTACCCGGTGTTGCAGCACTGAGCCGACCCGCAGGACGACACGTTGTGGCCCATGACCCCAGGTCATGGGCCACAACGCTGTCCGGCGGACGCCCCCGTGTCGCGTATCCGGTTCCGGCACCGTACGGTTAGTGGTAGTTGAGTACACAGCTACCGCAGTTCACGGACCGCCCGACGCGTCCGTGCTCTGATCGGGCGTACCAACTGTGCACGCTGTGCCAGGACGCCCACCTCGAAGGTGGCCGACAGTGAGAGCACCACACCGCACGACGCTCTCGCAGCCGAAGCTCCCGACGAACAGCTTTACTTCTATCTTCTCGTGACCTGTCGGAGGAACTGCATTTCCGGACCACTGAACTCCGGGCCTGCTCTGCCGCGGCGACGCTCACAGAAGTTGAAAGGTGATCGTTCATGCCACTCACCGTGGAGCACACCACCCGTTACGCCGATGCCCTCATGACGCTGGCCCTGGCCGCGCACCGCCCAGCCACCGTCGTCAACACCGGCACCGGCTATGCCGTCCGGGTCGATTTCGAGCGCGGCATTCACCTGCTCGCCACCAACGCACCGGGGGATCTCAGTTCCGATCCGGACGCGCAGAACCCGTGGGTGGTGACTTTCTTCCAGAAGCAGCCCGCCGCCGAAGACACCCAACTCGTGACGGTGACCGGGGAATGGCTCGTCGACGCATTCGATCAGGCTCTCGCCATGATGCCGATTTCGGGGATCGCCGACGACCCGAAGGCGCAGCCCGCCGAGCTGCGCCTCGTCGGCACCGACGTTCACGATCTCGCTCGGTAACACCGCCTGACGGGGCCGCGTCCATCCGTCACCGCCCGGCAGCAGACCGTCTACCCCCTCCGGGTAGGCGGTCTGCGAGTCTCCCCAGCCGCTCGACCGCGGGCAGCGCCTGCGCGATCTTCTCCGCGTCGCGGGCGATGATCTCGGCGCTCTGGTCGATGCCCTTTGCGCTCACGGCGAGCCCCTCCGCTGTCTCCGCGATCTGCTTGGCGGCGTCCAGCAGTTCGGACAGGTCGTCGAGCGCGGGCCCCAGACGGTCGATCAGCACCCCGATCTGGCGTACTCGGAGCATCACCGTCCTGAAGCCGCGTTCCCACTCGCGGATCTCGCTCGAGACGTTCTGCAGGATCTTGATGGGAGGCTCCTTTTCGGTGCTCGGCGGCCGGGCCTGGCGACGCGAATTCAACCTATCTGTTACTCCCAGTTTTCCCATACCCTGCCTAACCGTTCAGATCGTGTCCGGTGGCCGCGCGCGTAGGAGTGGAGGCTGGCGATCACCTCGGCGGCGCAGCGCATCGATCTGGTGGTTTTGGTCCTGGTCGGCGCTGGAGATTAGCGGGTTACGGGGATGGGGGTCATCTTTTTATGAGCACACTGGCACGGACCGGCTGGCGATGATTTCGGCGGCGATGGAGATGGCGGTCTCGGCTGGTCCGCGGTTGCCGATGTCGAGGCCGATCGGGCTGGATAGCGTGGCGAGACTTTCTGGGCGGAGGCCGGCTGCGGCCAGGTCCCGCCGTCGGTTGGTGTCGGCGGTGAGTGACCCCATGGCCCCGACGTAGGCGAGGGGCTGTGTCCATTTGGCCTCGTCGAGGCATTCGAGGAGGACGGGGATGTCGATCTTGGGGTCGTGGGTGAGAACGACAATGACTGTGCGGGAATCGAATTGACCGTCGTTGCGTTCGCGTGCGATCCAGTCTGATGGCCATTCGCATACGACCTCGTCGACATCGGGAAATCGTTGCGATGTCGTGAACACGGGGCGGGCATCGCAAATGGTTACCCGGTAGCCCATTCGGGTACCGACTATCCCGGTTTCCGCGGCGAAGTCGGTCGAACCCACGATCACCATCCGGGGCCGGGACGGGAAGCGACGAATCAGCGTTCCGGAGGAGGTCAGGCCGGTGGGGGCGTCGAGTTCGTTTGCGATGCGGTGGGTACCTGCTTCCGGTCCGGTGAGGATCGTCTCGAGGATGACGGTTTCGTCGCGCAGTGTCCGTTCCATGAGGTCGGCGAGTTGCGGCATGGTCTCGCGGTCTACTCGTTCCACGAGCACGATCAGTGATCCGCCGCAGGTCAGTCCGGGTTCGAGGATGTCGCCAGTGGGGCCGTAGTGCTCGATTCGGGGGTGCCCGGTGGCGAGGACGTCGAGGGCGGTTTCGTAGAGGGCGCCTTCGACGCAGCCGCCCGAGATGCTGCCGACCACGGTTCCGTCCTGGTGGACTGCGAGCATCGCGCCGGGGTCTCGTGGGGATGACCCGTGGGTGGCGATGACGGTGGCGACCGCGATAGCGCGGTGTGCTTCCCATTCAGTGTGGATGTCGCGAAGGACGGTGTTCACGGGTGCCTCGCAATTCTGTTCGCGTCACGGTTCCGGCGACCGGGGGCTGGGGAGCCGTCGCGGTGGTGGCGAGGATCGTACAATAGTTTTGCGCAAAGATAAGTCCTGAAATTGTCGGTGAGTCGGTCGCCGGTAGGCGAGACTGATTCGCGGCACCGTGCCCGTATCGAATCTGGAGTGTGAAGTGGCCGAATCGGATCGGGCGGATGGGGTCGGTGAGATCATCCGGCAGTGGGCTCGGACGCGTCCCGAGCTGGACGTGTCGGCTTTGGAGATTTTCGGACGGCTGCATCGGAGTTTTCTGCTGTACCGGGCTCAGATCAATGAGCTGTTCGAACGGTTCGGGACGAACGAGGCGGGGTTCGACGTTCTCGCCTGCCTTCGGCGTGCGGAACCGACGTTCCGGCGCACTGCCGGGGAGCTGGCGAAACAGACCTTGGTGACAACGGGTGGCCTGACAATGCGGGTGAACCGGCTCGAGGAGGCCGGCCTGGTGCTACGTGAGCGCGATGACATCGACTCCCGCGTGGTGTATGTGACGCTCACCGGGGCGGGCCGCAAACTTGTCGACGCTGTTTCGGATGCACACTTCGCGGAACTGGCCCGGATGCAGGGGGGACTCGGGGGTGGTCAGCGCGAGCAGCTCGCCGATCTTCTGTCCGTTCTGGAGGGGTCTTTACAGGCTGCTGCATCCGAGAACACCGCAAAGTCGGTCGGTGCAGCGCCTGCGTAGGGGGTCGAAACCACATGAGCGCTCCGGGGTGTGCTCGCCGAAGATCTGCCGTGATCCCCCGTGCGTTCCCGACGTTATTGCAACCCTGAGCGGTGAAGGCGCTTCAGGGGCTAACCAGGACTGTGACCTGCAACTCTTCGGGGAGGGGTGTGCTCCAGGTGCCGCAATCCTCGAAATGACCGGGCCGGACAACTTTGGCCGCGCTATTGACCTCGGGGAGCCAGGAACGTAGAACTATCTTATAGCAAAGATACTTTGCGCTGAGTCTTCTTGGACCGTCATCCGTTGTCCTTTCGAATGGAACGAGGCACATGAACAAGAGCGGCCTTGCCACGGTGGCTGCGGAGGGCGGCGGCACAGTGACTGCCCTACCCTTGCGCGGCGATGCGACCCCCGAGCAGAATCCAGCTGACGGCAGGAACGCCTCGCGCGGCACCTTGGACACCGTGCTGTGCCACACCGACCCGGCCGACTCCTGCGACTGTGTTGGTGACGAAGATCCGATCGTCGTTCGCGAGCATCTTCAGGGCCAGAATCGGCGTAGGTTCGTCTACACCGGATTCTGTCCGGTAGCCGTCCGCGCCGCACTCGACGTCGTCTCCGCGGCCGTGGAACGGCGCGCCCTACAAGGGGTGAATCACCACATGCATACCGGCTATGGCATACCGCGCCGCACACTCGTGCGGGGAGCCCGCTGATGCGCATCCAGGCCCTCGGCGCCGGGTTGGTGGCGCAGACCCAATTCGCGATGGCCCCTTTCCGGCTCCATCGCCCCACCACCATCGAGGACGCCCTCGCGATCGTGTCCGAACATCCGGATGCCGTCATCGCCGCGGGCTGCTCGGATCTGGTCGCCCAGATCCGTGAGGGGTGCGCCCCAAACACGTTGGTGTCGCTGCAGAAGGTCGATGCGCTCCGCGCCATCAGTCACGAGGCCGGCGTACTTCATATCGGCCCGATGGTGACCCACCACATGGGTGCGACGGACGAGACCGTCGGCACCGCGATCCCGGACCTCGCGGCGGCATGGGCGTCGATCGCCACGGTTCGGATCCGCTACACCGCGACCGTCGGCGGAAACCTGATGGCGCGGCGGTACCGCTACGAGATGCCGCTGCTTCTCGGGGCGCTCGGCGCGGACCTGGTCTTCGACGCCGGCGCGCTCTCCCGCCCGGTCGCGTCGTTGTGGGCGGACAGCGGAACCGATCAGCGAGGTCTGTTGACCGACATCACCGTACGAACGGACGACCTCGTCTGGTTCGGATATGAGCGTTCGATGCGTCCGACGGCGACAGTGGCCCTCGCGGTGCGCCGCAACCCCGACGGCACCCTGCAGGTGCGCGCGCAATCGGGCTCCGAATACCGCCACGGATTCGCTCTGACGGCCGACACCGGCGCCCGCGAACTCGATCCGCTCGAGGTGAGCGCGCAGCTTGCCCAGCAGCTACCGGACGATTGTGCCGATTACACCGGCTCGGCGGAGTACCGCCGGCACCTGGTGCGTGTGCTGACGCGCCGCCTGCTCACCGCGGCGTGTGCGCAGCTGAAGGGAACGACAACGAGATGACCGAGTACCCCGATCGCGAGACCGACCGATCCGCTGCCCCCGACGGTGAACTCGACACCTGCATCGAGTTCGCCCTGAACGGCGTCAAGCAGACCGTGCGCGTCGCCGCCAACGCCATCCTGCTCGACGTCCTGCGCAACAACCACGGCTGCAACGGCGTTCGCGGTTCCTGCGAGCGCGGGGTCTGTGGAGCGTGCACCGTGCTCGTGGACGATCTGCCCGTCGCCTCCTGTTCGACCTTCGCATTCAGCATCGACGGCGCCTCGGTCGAGACAGTGGAAGGGTTGGCCGCGCCCGACGGCGCGCTGTCCCCGCAGCAACGTGCATTCTCCGAGTGCGGGGGTTTCCAGTGCGGCTTCTGCACGTCCGGGATGTTGATGCTCACCACCGGGCTGCTGCGTCAGGACCCACAACCCGATCGCGGCACCATCCGCGAATGGATCAGTTCCAACACCTGTCGCTGTACCGGATACGAGATGATCCTCGAATCGGTCGAGCGCGCTGCCGAACTGACCGGTGAGACGAACGGGGAATCCGCGTGACGACGACAGCCGAGTCCTTCACTCACGACGTCCACCCCGACGCCGCGAGCACCGGATACACCGTGTATTCGCTGCCGACCGCCTCTCCGGACAAGCGGGTCACCGGACGCGATCTGCCGCGCGCGGACGCCGCGGTCAAGGTGACCGGCAAAGCGGTCTACAACACCGACATCGTGCGACCGGGCATGCTGCACGCGAAGGTGCTGCGTAGTCCGCACGCGCACGCTCGTATCGTGTCCATCGACGCGAGCGCCGCCGAGGCACTGAACGGCGTCACCGCGGTACTGACCCGCAACGAAACCGACGGCCTGGCGTGTTACGGCACCATGGTCAAGGACCAGCCGGTCGTCGCGACCGACACCGTCCGCTATGTCGGCGACATCGTCGCCGCCGTCGCTGCGGTAGATGAGCGCACGGCCCTGGCTGCACTGGACCTCATTCAGGTCGAATACGAGATCCTTCCCGCGGTATTCGACGTCGACGAGGCCCTCGATCCGTCGTCGCCGACAATCCATCCGCTCGAGCCGCGCGGCGGGTTGCCCCCGTACCGGAACGGCGCGTCGGCGTCGCTGCGCAGCGACCACAATGTCAGCTACGAATTCCGTTACAGCACTGGATCACCGGACGTGTGGGAGGAGTGCGACCACATCTTCGAGGACACCTTCCTTTTCTCCCGGATGAACCACATGCATCTCGAACCGTTCGTCACGGTCGCGGAGGCAACCGACGAACAGATCGAGGTCTGGACGGCGACACAGAGCCCGTTCAACCTCCGCCAGGAACTCGGGCACGTATTCAACCTCCCCGAAAACCGGATCCGGGTGCACGTCGCCCTGCTCGGCGGCGCGTTCGGCGCGAAGAACGGCCCGAAGGCCGACCCGGTCGCCATCCGCCTGTCCCAGCTGAGCGGCGGCCGGCCGGTGCGGTTCTGCATGAGCACGGAAGAGGGCTTCCTCACCGTGTCGCAGCACGCGGCGAAGCTGATCGTCAAGGCCGGCGTCAAGGCGGACGGCACCTTTGTCGCCCGCAAATCGACGGTGCTCCTCGACAGCGGGGCCTACGCCGAACACAGTCCGGCGGTGGCGGAGAAGGCCGGCTACCGGATGCCGGGCGCGTACCGCTGGCAGCACATCGACACCGTCTGCAAGGCGGTCACCACGAACACTGTGCCCGCCGGCGCCATGCGCGGCTTCGGGGCCACCCAGACCACGTGGGCCGGCGAACGTCAGATCGACCTCATCGCGCAGCGACTCGGCATCGATCCCTACGCACTGCGGCTGAAAAACCTCAAAAAGCTCGGCGAAGAATTCGTCCCCGGGGATGCGGGGATCGACTCCGACCTCGCCGAGGGAATGCGTCTGGTCGCGGACGCTATCGGCTACCACTCCAGGGATCGCAGCGGAAACCGCGGCATGGGGGTATGCGTCGGGCTCAAGGACAGTGGCGGCGGCAACAAGCCCGCGATGGCGCGGGTCAAGGTGACCGCCAACGGCGACGTCTTCCTCAATTGCGCGCTCACCGAAATGGGCCAGGGCGGGCACTCCGCGATGTCCCAGATCGTCGCCGACGTCCTGCGCACCAGCCGCGACCGCGTCGTGTACACGCGCATCGACACCGACCACACCCCCTTCGATCAGGGCACCAACGCCTCGTCCGGCGTGGTGGTGATGGGACAGGCCGTCCGGAACGCGGCGGAGAACCTGCGTAGACAAGTGCTCGAGTGGGCCGGTGAACAGTTCGCCATCGACCCGGCCACCTCAGTGCTCGACGACTGGACGGTGCGCACCCCCACAGGCGAGGTATATCCGCTTTTCGAGCGGATCATGGAGTTCTTCGGCCACACCGGGTTCGAGTTCTCGGCCGACGGCTATTACAAGGTGCGCAATGATGCCGATGCGCCATTGGCCGCCCGGTGTGTCTTCTACGAGATCGGGTGGGCGGCAGCCGAGGTCGAAGTCGACCCGGAGACCGGCAGGGTTACGGTCCTTCAGCTCGCGGTCAGTGGAGACGCTGGCAAGGTGATCAATAAGATCGGCTGCCGCGGTCAGGATGAAGGCGCCGCCATACTTGGACTCGCGCAGGCCCTGTTCGAGGAAATGCGCTACGAGAACGGTGAACTTCTCAACGCCGAGGCCCTGCTGTACCGCGTCCCACTCGCGGAGGACCTCCCCGAGCGGTTCGTCTCGATCACCCAGGAGCAGGGACACGGCGCCGGCCCCTTCGGCGCCAAAGGCATGGGGGAGGGCGGCATGCTCCCCATCGCCCCGGCGATTGCCCAGGCCATCGCGGACGCGGTCGGTGCCCAGCTTACCGAGTTGCCGATGACACCAGAACGCGTCTTTCGTGCACTCTCAACCGGCGGCGTACCCGGTCTCCCGCCGTTGTCGCACGCCTGAATTCAACCGGACCTCAGACCACCGGTCGTCGGCACAGACGCCGACGACCGGAACGTCGACAGGAGCAGGACCCGACGGCGGCATCCTCACGCGCAACGTCGCTGTTCTTGCGTCGCAGCGACACTTCGGCGCCGCACCCACACCCCCGCCCGCCGCCAACACCGGAACAAGTACACCGTGCCACGGCTCGTACCGGGCCGGCACATCCCGCCACGTCGTACCCGCCCGAATCTGCCACCGGATCCCGTCGATGAGCTGCCGTTTCGTCCACTTCGGCGAACGGCCCGCCTTCCTATCCAGAGGCAGCAGCGGCACCAACCGCGCCCATTGCACGTCGGTAACGTCCGCCCGCCCCGGCACCGCGACGCTGGGCGGCACCGACACACCCACTTGATCGAAAACTCACAGCCGAACCACCTTTGAAACACGACCTAAACCTCGGGGTACAGCCAAGGCCGATCGTCGCGGCCCTCGACATAGGTCCCGACGGGCGGACCGTCGAACAGCCCCAGCAGCAACTCACGCGCCGCCCGAGTGGCACCGGCGAGCTCAATCCGGGGTGAAAAACAGGTCCACCCCGATGACGAACCACGCCGCCGGCGCGGCGATCGGCGCAACGCCAGCACAAACGGAACGGCGAATTGACGGGCAGCACGCCACGGAACCGTCACCAACCCGAACACCACAACCAACACCGCCGGCGCCGCCCAACTCAACTTCCGGAAGCGGATCGATGACCGGTCACCCCCAAGAGCTCCGGGTGTCGGCTGGTTACGGGTTGTTCGGTTCCCGCTAGAAGATGGCCCGTGGGATCAATCCGGTGGTTCGTCCATCCTGATCAAGGACGTGTCCTGCCCTCTTGAATGTGTGGAGGCTGATGAACCGGTCCGAAATGGTGATGGACGGAAGTTCTCGCGTGAGTGCAGCCGCGAATGGCGCGATCTCGCTGATCGTCTGAAACCACATCGTGGCGACGATTGTCGAGGTTCCGGTAGTGGCGTTTGCAATTCGGCATTTTGGAATCCGGCTCAATAGGTTGCCGACCGTGTTCAACTCGCTCGGTGCGGTCGTGATCATGAAAGTCGTCTCAACGACTGGTCCGACAAGTGTGTTCGCTCCCTCGCAGCGCAGGGCCACGTGGCCCCCGTCGATCAGCCTTTCGACGCGGCGTCGCGCGGTCGGTCCGGTCACATCGCATTGCTCGCCGAGTGTGGTCCATGCTTGACGCCCATCTTTCGCCAGAGCTCCGAGCAGAGAACGATCGAGATCGTCCAGGAATGGAATCGTTTTCCTGCGTGTGGGCGCTGCCTGGGGCAATTGAAGAAGATTGGCCTGTTCCACGTCTAACGCCTGGACGCGCCACCGCGCGCCTTCTGTGTAGTTGGTGAGCACGACCGTCGTTGCCACCGACCTGATTCCTTCGATCACCTCGATGCGGTCGGTGAGCAGACGGGTGAGGTCGGCAATGCTGGAGACGAACACGATCACATGGAAGTCCGACGTCCCGGATGTGCTCGATACCGTGTCGACTGCTGGTTCGGCAATCAGGGCTTCTGCAACGTCATGCTTGCTCTGGGGTCTGCAGGTGATCGCAAGCCATGCGGCACATCCGAATTGCAGGAAGGTCGGGCCCGGAGCCACCGCGATCCATGCCGAGCCGCTCTCGGACAACAGCTTCCATCTTCGGGCGAGTGTCTTCGGCGAGTACTGAAGTGCCTCCGCCAAGTCCGCCCAGTCAGCGCGGGGGTTGAGCTGCAGCGCGCCGATAATTGCAAGGTCCAGTTCTGCTGCAGCCTGAGAGGTCATATTGGACATTATGGCCGTAAAAATTATGGAAATCGGCCAAAACCGAGTTCTCGTGAGGTGCGCCACTCAGAGTGGTTGAGCGCGAGTTGCGCAACCGGGACTCCCGGCCCACGAAGTCGAGGTCGATGCATGTGGACACAATCAGTCAGGGGTGAGGAAGGTGCCGTCCAACGGGCGGGTAGACAGCGGGCGGGCGTCGTGGCGCACGTAGTCGGGGCTGGCACCGGTCCCGTGCTCCTGCTGCGCGGAATCGGTGGTAGCGCCGACAGTTTCGCACCACAATTCGGTGAGCTCAACAGTTCCCCGAGGCTGCTCGCGTGGGACGCCCCGGGATCCGGGCGCAGCGGGGATCCCGGACGTCGGTTCGACCTGGACGACTACGCTGACGCCGCGGCCGAGGTGATCAGGGACCGCTGCGGCCAGGTAGGCCAGGTAGGCCAGATGCGTCCTGGTGGTCCACCCATCTCGGGAGCGCCGCAACGCGTGGTCGGCGGGCTCGATCTCGACGTCGCCGGGCGGCACGGACTGCGCCTCGGGAGCCCAGCGCACGCCCGCCGCATGCTGGTGAGCCTGCGCGATGGTCGAATCCACGCTGACGTCCCACACGATCGCACCCCGCGCGGCTCGGGTGAGTGCCGGCAACCCCGCCAGGATCCGCATCTCTGCGGACATTTCTGTTCGTGGTGTGCCAGCTTGCCGCTGACCATGTTTCGCACATTAATCCGACGTGGATTTCTCTTGCTTTCCGCCCACGAGTGGAAATCGTTAACTGTGCACACGGTCTATTTCTTCGTGCCGGCCATGCGTGGCTGATTCCACCGAGATGCGTAGCGGCGTTTCGGGCCGGGGAATCCATTTTCCGCTCTATTTCATTCGTCACTCAGTGTCTGAATCTTGCGGTCTCGCGGTTCGGCATAACAGCAGGTTGAGGGCTCAAACTTTAAGAAATGAGAGCTTGCGCACAACTAGCCTCAGCATTAAGATATTGACCACTTAAGTAATTTGGTGGTTTCGATCTGTGCACGTTATTCAGAAACAGAGGCGCCCTAAAACGCTCTGATTCGCCACGGGTTCACGCGCCGCGTGACCCATGTTCGTCAAATAGCCGGGAGGCACAATATGGGTGGTGCAATCGCACGACCAGCGGGCGCAGGCTCGCCGAAGAAGGTCGCACTGGCGAGCCTGATCGGCACAACCATCGAGTGGTACGACTTCTTCATCTACAGCACCGCAGCCGTGCTCGTGTTCAACCATCACTTCTTCCCCAGCTTCGACCCGGCCATCGGAACCCTGCTGGCCTTCTCGACCTTCGCCGCCGGCTTCGTCGCCCGTCCGATCGGAGCCATCGTCTTCGGTCACTTCGGGGACAGGGTGGGCCGAAAATCGATGATGGTCGTCACCATCTTGATCATGGGCGTCGCCACCGTACTGATCGGCCTGTTGCCGACATATGCCACCATCGGCGCCTTCGCTCCGGTGCTGCTGGTGCTGCTGCGACTGACGCAAGGCTTCGCGCTCGGCGGCGAATGGGGTGGCGCTGCGCTCATGGCGACGGAGCATTCCCCCGATAGCCGACGTGGTTTCTTCGGCAGCTGGCCGCAGGCGGGGGTGGCGGTCGGACTGATCCTGGCGATGACCGTGTACCTACCCCTCGATGCAATGGCCGATGATTACTTCATGGCCTGGGGGTGGCGTGTTCCGTTCCTCCTCAGTGCGGTACTGGTGATCACCGGACTGATCATCCGGGTACAGGTCGCCGAGAGTCCGGAGTTCGACCGGGTCAAGGATGTGCACGCCGTCGTGCGCCTGCCGATCATCGAAGTTCTTCGCACACATCCGAAGCAGGTGCTCCTGGTCGCCGGCGCCAGCCTGTCGCCGGGCATCTTCTTCTACCTCCTGACCGTGTACAACTTCGTCTACACGCAAGAGGCAGGCGGCCTGAGCCAAAGTTCCATGCTGATTCTGGTAATCGTCACCTCCGCGGTCGGATTCGTGGTCACCCCGATCGCAGGTGCGCTCTCCGACAGGTTCGGCCGGCAACGACTCTTCCTGCTCGGCCTTGCCCTCATCGGTTCTCTCGCCTTCCCCCTCTACTGGGCGCTCGACTCGGGCTCGTACGGCTTCATCGCTGTCTGCTACGTCGCCGCGACCATCGCCGTATACATCCCGTGGGCGCTGCAGCCGGCATACTTCTCCGAGGCGTTCGACGCACGAGTCCGCTACAGCGGGCTGTCGCTGGCCACCACCCTCGGCAACCTCTTGGGCAGCGCCATCGCGCCACTCATCGCCGGAACACTACTCAGCGCAACCCATGCGTCCATCTCCATTTCCCTGTATGTCTTCGTCACCGCAGCACTATCGTTCGTCTGCGTACTGGTGCTCGGACGGACGAACCGGAAAAAAGACACGCAAGCCGACAGCGGAATCGGCACCGATAACGTGAGCGGGCTCCGCACTCCCACCTACTCGGAGTGATACCCCTCATGGACGTCGCCCCTCGGGCACGGAGCACTCACAATGACAGCGAACTCTGATCGGGTCCCACAACTCCTGAAAGAACAACCTCTCGGAGAAGGGGTGCTCACCGTCCTGTGCTCTAGGGCTTCAGGCTCCGCCCGCCGCGGCACAGAATTCGCCCAAATCTAGTAACAGATAACACGCTGACGGAAGGAAACCCTATGAGCAGCAATGAATCACGCTACGAAACATTCACCCTGGAACGCGCAACACCCACCATCGGGGCATTCATCCACGGCCTGGATCTTCGTGACGAGATCACACCGCAGTGCCAGACCGAACTGCGCACAGCCTTCCTGGAACACGAAGTCCTGTTTCTTCGCGATCAGCACCTCGAGCCAGAAGATCAGCTCCGATTCGCGAAGGTGTTCGGAGACCCCCAGGAAGTAAGTGCATTCTTTCCCTCCCTTCCGGGAAACCCGTTCATCGAGGTGCTCGAATCTCGCGGTCGCGCAGCCGGAACCGATGTCTGGCACTCCGATCTGACCTGGCAGGCGACTCCAAATTCCGCGACCTGCCTCCACGCCCAGGACATCCCGCCCTGCGGCGGTGACACACTGTGGTCGAGCATGACTGCCGCGTATGACGCGCTACCGGAGACGATGAAGAACCTCATCGACGGGCTCGAGGCCGTGCACGATTGGGAAAAGGAACTGACCGGCGTCGTCCGCCAAGGAGAGGACGGGGAAGCACGGTACGAGGAAACACGCCGAAAGTATCCTCCGATGACCCACCCCGTCGTGCGCAAGCATCCAGAAACCGGTCGCAGACTCGTCTATGTCAACGAGTTGTTCACCTCACGCATCTCCGGGGTTCCTCCGCAACTGAGCGACTCGCTACGAAACATGCTCACGGGCCTCGCCAAGACCCCGGAATATCAGGTCCGATTCCGTTGGGAACCGAACTCCCTCGTGATCTGGGACAACCGGTCGACGCAACACTACGCGGTCGGCGACTATCACCCGCACTACAGGCGCATGCACCGCGTCACCCTCAGAGGCGACCGCCCGGCCTGACACCCGGTGGCCTGCTGGGCGACCAGATCACCGGTCGCCCAGCAGCACTCATCCCTTCCTCGCTTTGGCGCGGATAGATAGATCCGCAACTGCAGAAAATCTACCGGGGCCGGGGATCGAGGAAATCCCCGTCTCCGTCTTCATTCGCCATTTCGTGTGTCATGGTTGCCGGTCCTGCTCGACGACCCACGCTGCGATCTGCGCGCGGGAGGTGAAACCGAGTTTGGTGAGTAGGTGCTCCACGTGACCTTGCGCAGTGCGGGGCGATATCACCAGTCGTGCGGCGATCGCCCTGTTGGTCAGGCCCTCGGCGGCGATCAGTTCGGCGACCTGCCGTTCACGTTTGGTCAGTTTCACTGAGGTATCAAGCGGCGCGTCCGCGAGCCGTTCGCCGAGGGCATAGGCGATGGCGGCGTCAAAGCCCAAGCGCCGACCCTCTCGGCGCGCCGCCTCCACGGAGCTCTTGCCGAGCGCTCCATAGGCTCTCTGTTCGGACTCCTCGCGGGAGACGAGTAATTGGGGGAACCCCACCGTGGGGCTGCCCACGGTGCGTCCGAGTTCGTCGGCGGCCGCCATCAGGATGACCGCGCGTCGCGCGTCATGCGCTTCGGCGGCGATCGAGCCCAGTGTCTCGAGGCACGCGATGGCGGTGCGCGGGGTGTTCACCCGCCGGGTCAACTGCAGTGACTGTTCGAGTAGCTGAACTGCCCGATCGGTATCACCGTGGCGCCACACCGCGTCACCCATCGCCCAGAGCGCGAACGACTGGTACATCGATTCACCGTGCGCCTGCGTGATCGCGACGATCTGTTCGTAACAGTCACTCGCCCGCTGGGATTCGCCGAGTTGTTCGTAGGCCATCCCCAGCCGGTGCAGGACCCCGACGTGTGAAACGTCCTCCTGTGTGCGGAAAACGGTGCCGGCGCTTTCCAGTCGCGCGCAGGCGCGAGTGGGATCACCTCTGAAAAGGGAGAGAAGGCCGTCCGCGTACTCGATGTATGCGTGGCTCACCGCGTCGGTTGTCTGTTCGGCCAGCCCGCGGCCCTCCTCCACCAGTGCGGCCCCCGCGGAGAGGTCGCCCTGCAATTCGGCCAGGACGCTCCCGGCGTACACCGCTTTGATTCGCTCCAGGGTCGGCTCCGCTGGAAGGTGTGCAAGGACGCGGCCCAGCCAGTATCGTCCCTCGCTGAGCAAGCTCCGGGAGAGCCAGAAGGGGAGCAAGCTCGCGGCGATGCGAAGTCCGATGTTGGGGCTGTCGGACACGCA
The DNA here is from genome assembly GCF_000280725.2 of Rhodococcus sp. JVH1. Lineage (NCBI taxonomy): Bacteria > Bacillati > Actinomycetota > Actinomycetes > Mycobacteriales > Nocardiaceae > Rhodococcus > Rhodococcus sp. JVH1. Next base: position 3,694,722 of record NZ_CP166289.1, read on the forward strand.
GAACTCTATCGCCTCCCGCAGATTCGCTTGTTCTCGCTCGAATCGTGCGATCCAGTCCAGTTGCCGGGAGCTGATCCACTCGGCTTCAGCCTCGGCGGTCAGTTGCTCATACCAGTCGCGGTGCCGTCGACGCAGTTCGACATAATCCTCGGTGGCCTGGAGCTTCTCATGCCCGTACTCTCGCAGGGTCTCGAGCAGCCGAAAGCACACGGCCGAGCCGGATTCCACCCGGATCACGATCGATTTGTCCACCAGGGAGGCCACGACGTCAAGCGGATCCGACGATGCCAGGCCCATCCCGCAGACCTGTTCCACCGCATCGAGTTCGAAGCTACCGGCGAACACGGACAGCCGAGACCACAACTGTTGCTCCTGCGGGGTGCACAGATCGTAGCTCCAATCGATACACAGCCGAAGGGTCTGCTGACGAGAGGGTGCGCCTCGGCTGCCGCGGGTCAGCAGCGTGTAACGGTCGGTCAGCCGCGCAAGGATCTGCTCGGGCGACATCGCCCGCAACCGTGTCGCCGCCAGTTCGATCGGCAGCGGCAATCCGTCCAGTCGATGGCAGATCCCGGCGACCGCGACACCGTTGTCCTCGGTGAGCTCGAATCCGGGTACAGCTGCTGCTGCGCGATCGGCGAACAAGGTCACCGCATCGTAGCTGGGCAGCCCCTGCAGGGAGGGCCGTCGGTCGGGGTCGGGGACAGTGAGCGGGGGCACCCGGAGCAGTGATTCCCCGCCGATACCGAGTGGCTCGCGGCTGGTGGCGAGGATTCGCAATCCCGGACACGTCCGCAGCAGCGTCTCGGCCAACCCCGCGGCCCCGACGAGGATGTGCTCGCAGTTGTCGAAGACCAGCAGTAGCTCGCGCGGAACCAGAAACTCCACCAGCACCTCGATCAACGGCCTGGCCGAGTGATCACCCAATCCGAGAGATGCGGCGACCATGTCGACGAGCAACGACTCGTCACGCAGCTCGCCCAGCTCCACGAGCCACACTCCGTCGGCGTAATCGCGGTGCGTGATGGTCGCGACCCGCAACGCCAGGCGCGTCTTCCCCACACCACCGATCCCGGTGAGCGACACCAAACGGGACACCGACAACAGGTTCTTGAGTTCTGTCACCTCGTTCCGTCGGCCGACGAAACTGGTGAGTTCCAGGCAAATATTCGTCTTGACGTCCCCCACGGTGCGCGCCATCGTCAGGCGCTGCACGACAGAGTTCGGCAGTTTCCGCGGCGAGGACCCCGTAACGCCCTGCAAGGCCATTCCGTCGACCACAAATCCCCGGTGGAGCTGGATCTCGCGGAGTTCGTCGCCGAGCTGGACGGCGGACGGGCGGTCGTCCGGATTCGTCGACATCGCCCGCTCGATCGTTTCCGCCACGTCGGCGGAGATTCCCTGTTCACGCAGATTCGGCACCGGCTGTGTTGTGATCCTCAGGAACTGGGCAACCAGCTGTTCACCGCTGCGCCGTTCGAACGCGGCGTGGCCGGTGAGCGCGCAGAACAGCGTCGCCCCGAGACCGTAGATATCCGAACTGGAGGTCGGCGGATCGCCTGCCAGCACCTCGGGCGCGGTGAAGGCCGGTGAGCCCGTGACGGTGCCGGTGGCCGTCTCGAATCCTCCGGCGATGTGCGCTATACCGAAGTCGGTGAGCGCGGGTTCGCCGTAGTCGGTGAGCAGGATGTTCGCCGGTTTCACGTCGCGGTGCAGGATGCCGAGGCGGTGCGCCGTCTCCACCGCGCCAGCGAGTTTTACTCCGAGCCGCAGCGCGTCGCTCAATGGCAGGGGACCGTGGTCTCGGATCCGCACCTGCAAGGAGTCCTGCGGGTGATAGGGCATGACGATGTAGGGGCGGCCGGTGGCGGTAGCACCGGCTTGCAGGACAGGGACGATGTTCGGGTGGCCGGTCAACCTGCCCATCGCCTGCTGTTCCCGGAAGAATCGTGCCCGGTTCTCCGCTTCCATGTCGGCGGTGAGGACCTTCACCGCGACCGTTCGGTCCAGCTCAGTCTGGATGCACCGGTAGACAACGCCGAAGCCCCCGCGCCCGATTTCCTGGGCGTCTTCGAGCCCGGCGGCTGCTAGCTCCGCTGTGACTGAAGCATCCACCGCGCGCTGTGTCCGGTACGGATCGGCATCAACCATCGGCTACGCCGATTCACCCGATCCGAGACACCCTTGACGATGCAGCACGGCGCTCACCTCACGAAAACGTCCTACCAGGATATCGCTGCAACGCTTGAGCCGGGACACCACCGCCCTCTCCGAAATCCACTGGCAGTCGTTAGTCCGGAGAAGAGACGTTCTGCAGGATCTTGATGGGAGGCTCCTTGTCGGTGCTCGGCGGCCGGGCCTGGCGACGCGCACCCAACCTATCTGTTACTCACAGTTCCCCATACCCTGCCTAACCGTTCAGATCGTGTCCGGTGGCCGCGCGCGCGTAGGAGTGGAGGCTGGTGATCACCTCGGCGCGGCTGCGACGGCCGGCCAGCACCTCCATCTGATAGCCGTCCTCCATGGCCACGAAATTCGCTGCGAGCAGGCGCGGCGGGTCGGTGAGCGTGAAGTGACCCTGAGTCTGCCCGATGACGAGAATGCCGTAGTAGACGGCGATTTGGCGCTCGGTCAGCGAACTGTCCAGGGCCGCCGCCTTGGCGTCGCGCAGCGATCGTGGCCAGCACTCGAACAGCAGTCGGACCAGTTCGTCGTCCGGTCCGCTCGCGACGCCGTGGTCGATGCAGGCCCGGAGGCGGTCGCGCGCGTCGGGGAACTGGTCGGCGACGCGCTCGCGCTCCTGGCTGAACCGTTCGATGGCCCGCTGATACGTCTCGTAGATCAACGCGTCCAGGTCGCCGTAGTAGAGCACCGCCGCAGGGGTGACCCCGGCCTGCTCCGCGATGTCACGAAGACGCACCCCCTCCAGTCCGCGCGCGAGCACCGCCCGCTGGACGGCCTCACCGAGTTCGGCCCGGCGGGCCCCCTGATCCTTCTTCCGTGCCACTGCCCTCGCTCCACTCTTCCCCGGTTTCTATATGGAGATTTAGACAATACCTGCCCAGGTATTGACACGTAGATCACACTGTTCTTAAATTTTTATTTAAAGAATCCGCCCCGATCTCAGGAGTCACCGTGTCGACCAATCCCACCGACGCCGAGACGAGTCTCGACCCACCACCAGCACCCACCGGAAAGGGACTGCGGGGCGGCTCCGTGGGTCTGCTCGCCGCAGTCGCGCTCGGCCTGTCCTCGGTCGCGCCGGCGTACAGCATCGCGGTCACGCTCGGTTTCGTGACGATGGTCGTCGGCAACCTCGCCCCCGCCGCCCTCCTCCTCGGTTTCGTTCCGATCCTTCTGACGGCGTTCGCTTTTCGCGAGCTGAACCGGGAGATGCCGGACTGCGGCACCACGTTCGTCTGGACCACCCGCGCGTTCGGTCCGCACACGGGATGGCTCTCCGGCGGCTGGGTGGTGCAGATCGCGACCCTCATCGCGATGACGGCACTCGCCCGCGTCGGAGCCGGATACCTCCTGACCCTGCTCGGCCTGGATTCGCTGGCGTCCGACAACGTCGCGGTGATCGTCACCGCGGTCCTGATCGTCGCTGCGGTCACCACCATCGCCTACCGCGGGCTGCAACTGGCCGCGTCCGTGCAGTACGTGCTGCTGGGGCTGCAACTGGTCGCCCTGTTCGGCTTCGGAGCGGCCGCGTTCGCCCGCACCGGCGCCTCCACACCGAGCCTGTCCTGGCTGAACCCGTTCGCATTCGGCGGCTTCGGCTCCTTCGCGGAGGCGGTACTGCTGTGCCTGTTCATCTACTGGGGATGGGACGCGCTGATCACCGTCAACGAGGAAACCCGTGACAGCGACCGCATCCCGGGTCAGGCCGCGGTGATCTCCACCCTCGTCCTGCTGGGCACGTATCTGTTCACCGGATTCGCCGCGATCAGCTTCGCCGGCATCGGCACCGACGGGCTGGGCCTGGGCAATCCCGACAACGCGGGCGACGTGCTCGCCACGCTCGGGCCGCCGGTACTCGGCGCGGGACTGTCGAAGGTGGTCGAACTCGCCATCTGTGTGTCGGCTATCTCGGCGCTGCTCACCTGTGTCATCGGCAGCTCACGCGCCACCCTCTCCATGGGCACCCACGGCGCGCTTCCCCGCGCCTTCACCCGAATCCACGCCACGTACCGCACGCCCGCGTTCGGCACCGTGTTCTTCGGTACGACCGCCGCGGTGCTGCTGACCGCCCTCACGCTCGTCTCCGGCAACTTCCTCGGCGACGCGATCCTCTCGATCGGCCTCCTCATCGCGTTCTACTACGGTGTCACCGGTCTCGCCTGCGTCTGGTACTTCCGCCACCGCCTGACCGACTCGCCGCGCGACCTGTTCCTCCGGGGCATCCTGCCCGCACTCGGGGGCACGATCATGCTCGCCGCCTTCGCACGCAGCGCCCACGACATGCTCGACCCGGACTACGGGGCGACCTCGTTCCACGGCATCGGCGGGGTGTTCCTGCTCGGTGTCGGTTCGATCGCCGTCGGCGCCGTGGCGATGGTGCTCGTCCGCACCCGCTTCCGCCGCTTCTTCCGAGACGGCCGCACCGCCGTCACCGAATTGACCGTCACAGAGGACTGAACCCATGCGCACACTGACCATCGCCGCCATCCAGACCGCCCCCGTCCCGTTCGACGTGGAGGCCACCTGGCAGCGGTTCGCCGACCAGGTCCGCGCCGTCCGGGACACCTTCCCGCACGTCGAACTCGTCGTGGTCCCCGAACTCGTGCTGGCCGCGGAGGCGCCCCTACTGCAGGCCCGCGCCGACTGGATGGACAAGGTGGCGCTCCCACTCGCCGGCCCCCACATCGACCGGATCTGCGCACTCGCCGAGGAGACCGGCCTGTGGCTGGTGCCGGGAAGCCTCTACGAGCGCGGCGACGACGACAAGATCTACAACACCGCCATCGCCGTATCACCTCTCGGCGAGGTGGTGGCCCGCTACCGCAAGGTCTTCCCCTGGCAGCCGTACGAGCAGACCGCACCCGGCAGCGAGTTCGTCGTCTTCGATATTCCCGGCATCGGCCGCATCGGCCTGGCCATCTGCTACGACGGCTCCTTCCCGGAAACCGCGCGCCAACTGGCCTGGCTCGGCGCGGAAGTGATCATCCAGCCGACCCTCACCACCACCCGCGACCGCGAGATGGAACTCGTCTGCTCCCGCGCCAACGCGTGGACCAACCAGGTCTACGTCGTCAACGTGAACGGCGCCGACCCGGCCGGAGTCGGCGAAAGCGTCGTCGTCGACCCCGAGGGCATCATCCGCCAGCAGGCAGGGTCGGGAGAAGAAGTCCTCGTCGACACCCTCGACCTCGACGCGGTGACCCGGGTCCGCACCTACGGCACGTTCGGCCTCAACCGCCCCTGGGACCAGATCGCCCGGTACGGCGAAGGGATTCGACTCCCGATGTACGAAGGCGCGGGCATCCAGACACCGCCGTGGCACGACGACGCCACGCAAATTCCCGCGTCCACGCCCAGCTGACTCGGTCTCCCGGGAGGGGCGGTCGCGAGAGCCCGCCCTTTCCGGGACAGGTCCTGGATAATTGCGAGGGTGAGGCCCCTCGCTGCTTCGTCCGTCGACACGGTCCTGCAGGACTATCAGCCGCGCATCCTGCGCCGCTACCTGTGGATCACGACTGCGCTGCACCTCGCGGGGTTCGTCCTCCCGCCCATGGTCGGGTTGTCGATCCGGCCGGAGACCGTCGCCGCTCGCACGGCGGGCATTCTCCTCGGAGTGTTCGCACTCGTCGTGCTGCACCGGGGCGGGCGCAGGCCGAGCCGACGCGCCTACCAGGTCTGCACGGCGGCGGCACTGCTCGCCACACCGATCGTCATGTCCGGTCTCGTTCTCGCCGTCGCCCAACTGCTCTGCGCGATCGCGGCGATGTTCCTGGCGATGTACTTCGTCGTGTTCTACCCGAAACGGCAGTCGAGGCTCCTCGTCGGATGCCTCACCGGGTTGATGGTGGTCGGAGTCGTCGTCGCGCCCACCGCCTTCACGCTGGTGCCGGTGGAAGTGGACACGGTGACCGTGAAGGCCGCCGTTCTCGTCGTGGCCGTCACCTGCGTAGTCGGCGCGGCCGGGATGTTCGGGTCCCTCACCCGGACCCTGATCGAATCGGCCAGCACCGACGGACTGACGGCCCTGCTCAACCGCGCCGGGTTCGAGCTCGCGTTCCGGCATGCGCTCGAAAGCGCGGGCACGGGACAGGTCTCCGTGTCGTTGGTCCTCATCGACGTCGACCAGTTCAAGTCGACCAACGACCACTACGGCCACGCCGCGGGCGACGCGGTTCTCGTCGACCTCGCCAACTACCTCGCCGCGCACATGCCCCGCGGCGCCCTTCTCGCCCGGGTCGGCGGCGACGAGTTCGTCACCTGCGTGGTTGGCGAGCATCACGCCGAGCTGCCCGGCGTGACGGCGCAACTCGCCCGGCAGAGCCCTACCCCGTTCAGCTTCGGCGCCGCGTCGTGCACCGGAGAGGCCGACCCACTCACCGCGCTCTATCGACACGCCGACCGCGAGCTGTACTCGGCGAAGCAGCGACAGCGCCCACCCGAACCGCCCGCCGACGAGCCGTCGCTGCGGACGGGGTGAACACGGGCAGGCGCCGCACCCGGGTCATTCGGCGATTCGGGCGGTCACCGGACGACGGTCCGCCGGCTTCACGTGGGTGACCATCCACACCGCTGCGACGACGAGTGCGCAGCCGGCGAACTGCCCGATGCTGGGTCGCTCGTGCACGATCACGATGGAGAACAGCATCGCCAGCACCGGCTGGAGCAGTAGCAACGTGGCGCCCACCTCGGCGGCGAGCCGCGGCAGGGCGAATCCGATGAGGACCCAGCCGAGTACCTGGCTGCTGAACGACAGCGCCGCCAGCCATCCCAGCGCGGGCCATCCCGGCGTCAGGTCCACCGTTCCCCACAGTGATCCCACTGCGGTCCCGACGACGCCCGCGGCGATCGTCGACACGAACACCTGCGACGACGCCCGGTGTGCGGATCCGGCGCGGCCGATGACGAAGATGTAGATCCCGTAGGCCACGCCCGCCGCCAGCGACAGCAGAGTTCCGAGGAACAGCTGATCGCCGTCGCCGCTGCCGCCGAGGATTCCGCCGGCGAGCGCCACGCCGGCGAACAGGAAGGGAACCGCCACGACGAAACGGACCGGCACTCGTGCACGGAAGAAGACCCACGCGAGCAGTGGCACGACGACGACTTGCACGTTGACGACGACGGTGGAGATTCCGGCGCCGATCAGGTGGATCGATCGCGCCCACAGCGCGAAGTCGACGCCGAGCATCATCCCGCCGAGCACCTGGGCCGCGATCACCCGACGCGGAATCCCGCCGTACCGCCGAAACTCCTGCAGCGCAAGGAGACCGAGGATGGGCAGCGCCAGCACACACCGGAAGAACGTCGACGTGGCCGGCTCCACCCCGGACAGCTTGATGAGACTGCCGGTCAGCGAAGTCGCCACCGCACCCGCCAGCACCAGCAGTCGCGGATCCACGGACGCGACGCTGAAGGAGGGGCTGACGAGGGCACGGGGACGCAAACGGAGGGCGGTAGTCACACCGAGAATTCTCCGAGGCTCCAACCATTACAACAAGTGAATAGTCGTGTCATGAAAACAGTAGCATTACTACTATGTTGAGTGTCGATCGCCTCCGCGCGCTGTGCGCTGTCGCCGAACACGGATCGATCGGCGCCGCAGCCCGCGCCCTGCACGTGACGCCGTCCGGGGTGTCGCAGCAACTCGGAAAGTTCGAACGGGAGGTCGGCGTCGCACTCCTGGTGCCCGCAGGCCGCGGCGTCCAGCTCACCGATGCGGGCCGGCTCCTGGCCCGTCGCGGGCAGGAAGTGATATCGCTTCTGGCGCAGGCCGAATCCGAAGTCGTCTCCCTCGACCGCGATGTGGTGGGAGAACTGCGAATCGGGTCCTTCTCCTCCGCAGGCAGAGTCGTCGTGCCGACTGCCGTGGCGACGCTGCGCAGGCGCCACCCGCAGCTCGCGGTCAGCTTCTTCGCCGGCGAGACCGAGGACCTCATACCCGCGATCGTGCGCCGTGAACTCGACCTCGCCGTCGTCGACAGCTGGGTCACGATGCCGCTGCACCTGCCCGAGGACGCAGTCCACACCCTGGTGCACCGCGACTCCGCCGACGTCGCACTGTCCCGGGACCATCCGCTGGCCTCTCGCGACCACGTCGACCTCGACGAGATCGCGGACATGCCGTGGACGACGTGGAAGAAGGGCGCGGTGTACCACACCTGGCTGGTGCAGACGTTGCGCAACCGCGGCGTCGAACCGGATATCAGGTACGAAGTGCCCGAATTCGCGGCTCAACTCGAATTCGTCGCGCACGGTCTCGCCGCCGCACTCGTGCCGCGCCTGGCCCGCGTCTGGGTACCGGACAACGTGGCGATCGTCCCGGTGCGTCCCACACTCGAGCGCGAGATCTACGCGCTCCGCCGCGCCGACAACGACCGCCCCACGGTCCGGGCCGGGATCGAGGCACTGACCGAAGCCTTCACCGGCATCGGCGCGTGACAGCTCCCCCGTCGCCCGACCTGTCCCGGCGGGTCTGACGCAGCCACGCCGACCGCGCGCGAACACCTGCCAGAAGGCCCTACACGTGCAGGCGTTTCGGTTGCACAATGGTGGTGGGCAACCACCCGGAGGTGCGCGATGAGCGAAACGTGTGCAGCGCCGATACGCCTGTGGCGTCTGGGTCCATGGAGCCGCAACCCTCTCATGCGGGGGTGCGACCGGCTCCGATCCGCGATGGTCCTCATCGGGGTGTTCTTCGTGCTCATGATGATCCCACTGGCCGCGGCCTACGGAACCGAGACGTACTCGCGGCTCGACCAGCAGACGCGAGCCGAACTCGCCACCCAGCACCCGACACCCGCCACGCTCGTCGACGATTCCCGCACCGGGAGCGCAGGAGAACCCCTGCCCGCCTCACCCCAGTATCAAGCCCACGCACGGGTGCAGTGGTCGGCGAACGGGCAGACGCACACCGCCGACGTTCCGACCGAATCGGCCGCGAAGGCCGGCCAGACCGTCACCGTCTGGCTCGACCAGAGCGGCGATCTCGTCCCGGCGCCGGAGACCGGTTCGCAGAACGCCGCCACGGCGGTGAGCGTCGCGTGCGGGATCTGGGTGACCGCGACCGGTGGGTACTGCCTCCTGTTCCTCGTCGTCCACTGGGTCGCGTCCCGCCGCCAGCAGGCTCAGCTGACGCGCGAATGGAACGAACTCGACCGTCCACCCGGGTGGCACGTCAGCTGACCGACGACGGAACCGAGCGCGACGGCTACCGGCCGGGCGCCCCGTTCGGCGGCTGTCCGCCACCCCCACCGGGACCGCTCGGCGCGGACTGCGCGTTCGCCGACTTCTCGGCGACACCGATCGTGATCGAGATCGTCATACCGGTGGCGGGTTCGCCCGACACGGTGGCCAACTCGGCATCCCAGCCGTCCCCGAAGACGTTGTCCGAGTCCAGGGAGACCTTCGACAGGTTGCCGACACTGTTCGCGTAACCGCTGTCGTAGGCGAAGACCGTGGTGCACGCGTCCTGCGGCACAGCGATCTGCGACGTCAACCGGGCGTCCTCGCCCGCCACCGCAGATTCCAGTGAGTCGAACACCTCGAAGTGAATGTGCGGCCACCGTCCCGAGTAGCAGGCCGGGAAGATCGACGTGAACGACACCGTGCCCGCGGAGTCCGCCAGCTGAACGCCGCGCAGGTAGTTCTGCTCGGTGATGCCCTGACCATAGAGCGAGTACTCGCCGTCCCGGTCGCAGTGCCACAGGTAGACGGCCATTCCCGCGCCGGCCGCGCAGTCCTTCGTCAGGTCCTGCAGGTTCAGTTCGATGGTCGTCGCGACACCCTCCGCCGTCCCGGTGTACGCGCCGAAGCTACTGCGAATGTCCTGCCGCACGATCCCCGACTCGACCAGCACGTTCGGGCCGTTGGACCCGTCGCCGGGATACGGTCCGGCCGTTTCCTGCGGCGCCGCCGCCACGCACGTGCCGTCGCTCACCGTCTCCGCCGTGGTCGCGGCCGCCCCTGTCGAGGACGACGTCGCCGTCGATCCCGCGGTCGAGCACGCGGCGAGCGCGGTCGCACCCGCCGCGCCGAACACGAACAGTGCGCGGCGACGCGACAACATCGATTTCAGGTCGTGGCTGAGGCCGCGATCGTGCTCGTGCACTTCGTCGGCGTGGTGACGCGGGCTGTTCGTCATGAGGACCTCTCCATGGGCTGTTCGGGTTACATCCCATACAAGCGGTCGCCGGTGCGGGCACCCTCGAGCTTCGCTGTGGAGTCGCTGTGAACGCCTGTCGCCCAGCAGCGGTCCCGTGGGGCGTCTCGCGAGACGCGCCGGTCAGAGAGATTCGGCGCCGGCCGTGCCGGAGAGTGATTCGTTCTCGAGGTCGCGCACGAGGGGGATGCCGAGGGCAGCGAGTAGCATCCGGCAGTCTTCGGCATCGATCGAGTGGTGGGCGACGGTCCGCTGCGCCTTACGGACGGACTCTTCGTCGAGCTCGCGTTCGCTTTCGAATATAGAAGCATCCCGGTCGGACATGGCTCCCACCTTTCCTCGGCATCACCTGAATAACCCGGAGTGAGTCCACCGAAACCGACACGGCACAACGCGATCGGGTGTCGTCCGAAGCGGATTCAGCTCCGCCGGAGGTGAGGTGCGAGGCCTGTCGAACCGGCCTGCGGGAGGATCAGCGACTGTAGGTCGCGAACAGCCTGCGGATGCTCTCGTCCCAGTACTGCTGGCGGCGGCGTTCGACCGCGCGTGAGCACATCGCCCACACCGCACCCAGGAGCAGCGCGCTCGCGGCGAGGGTGACGAGCACTGCCGCGACCGCGGCGCTGACGACGTCGGAGGTCGTGATCCGCGGGCCGGCCCAGCTTCCGTCGTCGCCGACGGCGATGGTCGTCGAGGTGCCCGCCGGGGTCCCCGAGGGGACCTCGATGCTGTCGGTGCGGGACTCGGAGCCCCAGGCCCACGTCGCCTTCACCATCGGGGTGGTCCGGACCGAGCCGCGGGGCGACAGGGTGATCGGGGCGTCGGCGCTGGTGACGGCCTCGACGAGGGTTGTGGTGGCGCGTTGTTGCGCGGCCCGCGCACTCTCCTGGTGGTACTCCCAGGTGCCGATCACGGCGGCGAGCACGATCGCGAGACCCCCGAGGGTGACGATGACGGATTTCAGGGTGGCCGCGAAGCGATCGACGGGTCGCGCGAACGGGTTGGACGGTCGACCCGACACCGAGTACACCACGGTTGCCTTCGAGCGCCCCAACACAATCCACCTCATTGTTTCGTCCACGTTAAATATCAGCTTCACCAGTGTCGCCACTGATCAGGCAACAGGGAAACCGAAATGGACAAACTTGACGAGTCTCACACTCCGCGGGCCGGAGTCGGCCCCGCTCAGCGCTGTGCGGGGCCGAGCGGCGTTCAGGGTTCGAGGTGCGGATCGGACTGTTCGCTGGATACCGTCCGGCTGCTCAGGTGCCCGCCGCCCCACTTCGAGTCGGTCCCGGCGTGGAGTGCGAGCAGGTCGTGCCCGAAGTCGTTGTCGAAGTCCCGCAGCACGGTGTGCAGGTGGTTCCCACCGCCGACGGAGTTGACCGCTTCGATGAGGTACCGGTCGGTGTGGACGCGGAAGTAGTGCGGTGCGCCGCGCTTCTGCGCACCGGCCCACGCGAAGAACACCCGGTCGATGCCCCCCTCTCGCAGCGCCTGCCGGTGGCGGTCGCCGGCTTCCTCGGGCAGTCGCTCGAGATAGCAGTCCACGATCCCCAGCAGCGTGTGCTGCTGGTCACCGGACAACTTCGCGCCGCTGATCCCGGACGGCCGGTCGCGGACGAACTTCAGGGCGACCCGGTCGGCGTCGGTGATGGTGTACCCGGGCATGCCGAGGTCGTAATGGTCGGGGTACTCGTAGGCCCCGATCCGCGGCACCTGCCGGGTCACGAAGTCGGCGGGGGCGACATCGTGGATGACGGCGAGGCCGCGCTGCTCGTCGTCCAGGGAGGCCAGCAGGTCGAAGGCCAGGCCCTCGTCGTCGGCAAGGGGCTTGAGCACCCCGTCGTACTCGGTGGGCTGGGCGCCCAGCGCGACCGGGGTGGCGGAGATCCACCGCTCGTCGACGATGGTCAGGTTGAGGCAGACGTGGTGACCGAGGAAACGCAGCGTCCAGGTGTCCTCGAATCCCGGCCTGCCGAAGAACGTCAGGAAGTACGAATCCGAGGTGCGCCACGTCTGCAGTGCCGGTCCGAGGAAGTCCTGCTCGTAGTCCCGGAGCACGTGCTCGAGTTGCGGAATCGAGAGCACCTTCGTGAAGGTGCGCAGCGGCACCGCCATCCGGATCAGATCCCACACCAGCACCTTCTGGTGACGGTCCAACTGGTGGAGCGGGATGCCGGTGCGGTCCGGTTTGGGGATGATGTCCCAGTTCAGCCGCCGCGGGTCGTCGAAATCGTCGATGATCGCGGTCGCCCGTTGCCGGGGGTCGAACGTATCGATCAAACCCATGGCGGTCACGAGCAGCTTGGTCGCCGTCTGGGGCGCCTCATGGAGAGCAGACACGTGAATCTTCCTTCTCGAGTGTGGAGGTGGAGCGTCCGGCGAGGGGAGGTGTTCTCACCATCCCGCCGCGAGGTCGATCGCCTTCTCGGCGCCCGCGAGGTCGCCGCCCCGCCACGCCACGTGCTGGTCGGGTCGGACGAGGACGAAGGGGGCGCCGAGGAGACTGCCCAGAGATCCACCGGTGTCGGACAGCCGCAGCACCGTCAGAGGGACGCCGACTTCCGCGGCCTTCGCCGTCAGCGCGTCGAGTTCGGCGGTACGCCGCGAGGATCCCACGTCGTCCAACACGACGAGGGTGTACTCCGGGCCGAGCGCGTCGTAGAGCGAACGGCCGTCGCCCAACCACGCGTGCGGCAGTAGCGCTCCGGGGCACGAGGTGGGCACGTACTCGACGGGATCTTCCGCCGGCGGCGTCGAACCGTCGGGCACGATGACGGGTGAGTCGGTGTAGGCGTAGCCGAGAACGAGTCCGAGCGAGTGGAATTCGCTCTTCTTCACGGCGAGCGCCTCTGCAGTGCGGCGGCGCGCCTCGTCTGCCGCGGGGCCGTCCTGACCGATCTCGACAGTGGAGAAGTGGTGCGCCAGAGCCTTTTCCTGCGCTCCGGCTTCGGCGATGGTGCGGGCGGCGACGGGCCGGCGTTCGGCTTCGTAACTGTCGAGCAGTTGCGGCCCGGCCCAGCCGCGCAGCGTCGCCGCGAGCTTCCACGCGATGTTGACGGCGTCACCGATGCACGTGTTGTACCCGTGCCCGCCCCACGGCGGATTGAGATGCGCGGCGTCGCCGACGAGGAACACCCGACCCTTGCGGTAGCTGTCGGACAGCAACATTCGTGCCACCCACGGGTCGGTGGCGATGATCTCGACCGGGACCGGCTCTCCGATGAGGCTGTGCACGAGCGCGGTGGCGTCGACCTCCTCGTCCCGGACGTCGACGCCCTGCACGATCGCCCACCAGGTGTCCGACAGGTCGAGCCGGCCCACTATGCCCGCCGCCCCGGGTGCCATCACCCAATGGTGGACGGCCCCGTCGAACGGCACCCGCTCGGCCAGGCCCGGCGCACGGAACAGGATGCTGAGGTTGGGGCGCTCGCCCGACGTGCCCTCGAAGCGGGCGCCGATGGACTCGCGCACGATGCTCGCGCCGCCGTCGCAGCCGAGGACGTAGTCCGCCACGACCGTTCGGGTCTGCCCCGGACCCTCCACCGTCGCACGGACGGTGCCGTCGAGGAGTTCCTCGAGCGACGTGACCCGCGCCCCGAGCTGCAGGGTGGCGAATTCGCTGCGCTGCACCGCCTCCCGAAGCACGGTCTCCACGACAGGTTGTGGTGCCTGCTGGCCGCGTTCGGGCGCCAGCGTCGGAGTGGCGACGTCGAGCTGGAAGCCGTTCTCGAACCGGGTGATCTCGTGGCCCAGCAGAGTCGAGCAGAACACGATGTCCTGCGCCCACTCGACGGGAAGAGGCGACGCGGCACGCACCTCGTCGGCCAGTCCCCACCGCCGCAGGTGCGTCATGGTGCGGGCGTTGGTGGTCTTGGCGCGCGGGCGTTCGGCGTCGACATCAACCCTCGGTTCGACGACCAGGCTTGCCACCCCGTGGTGGGCCAGCTCGAGCGCGGCCGCGAGCCCGGACGGCCCGCCGCCGGCGATCAGTACCGGTGTCCGGTCGACACCGGACGCGACGTCGGTCATGCGCCCTTCCTTCCGCTGGCATCGACGATCGGGGTCCGCAGGACGCCGAGCTTGTCGATCTCCACCTCGACGATATCGCCGGGCCCGAGCAGCCACGGGGGGTTCCGCACGTAGCCGACGCCCTCCGGGGTGCCGGTGGCGATGATGTCGCCGGGGTGCAGGGTGAACGTCTCGCTGACGAGGGCGATGATCTCGCCGACCGGGAAGATCAGGTCCCGGGTGTTGCCGTCCTGCACGACCGTTCCGTTGACGCGGGTCTGCACCCGCAGACCCGCGGACAGATCCCCGACCTCACCGGCGGGAACCAGCGGGCCGAGGGGGCCGGACCGGTCGCCGTTCTTGCCGAGCGTCCATTGCGCGGTCAGCTTCTGCGCCTTGCGGGCGGTGAGGTCGTTGAAGCAGGCGTAGCCGAGCACCCCGGCCTGGCCGGTGGCCGCGTCGACGCTTTCGAGCCGGGTGCCGATGAACGCGGCCACCTCACCCTCCCAGTCGAGGCCCGCCTCGTTGGCCGGCACCGGCGTCGGGGCTCCGTCGACGCTCAGCGACGGGGTCCACCGCCCGAACAACGTGGGGTAGGGCGGCGGGGTGAAGCCGCCCTCGGCGGCGTGGGCCTTGTAGTTGAGGCCGACGCAGATGACGCGGGCGGAGTCGGGCACCGGCGGCACCACGCTCACGAGCGTGACGTCGATCTCCGGCGATTCGAGGTGTTCCGCCCGTGCCACCCAGCCGGCGGCGTCGCTCCAGAACTCCTCGAGCGGGGCGAGCGGTCGAACGAAGCCGTCGCGGAGGACACCCACGGTCACGGCGTCCTGATCCTTCTTGCGGTAGCCGACAATCTTCATCTATTTCATCCTTTTCGTCCGCCACCGTTCGGTGACGAGTTCTAGCGGGAAACTTCGGTGCTGCGCGCGGTGGTTGCTTCGAAATGGTTGTTCGCGGCGGCGGGGGTGGCGCGGGGGCGTCGTGGGAGGGTCGCCATCACGACGCCGCCGATCAGCGCGGGCACGGCGAACGCCAGTGAGCTGACGATGACGGCACCGCCACCGGCGACGAAGAACGCGCCGTACGTGGGGCCCGCGATCGCGCCTGCCCGTCCGATTCCGAGCGCCCACCCGAGCCCGGTTGCCCTGAACCGGGCCGGGTAGAACGTCGCGATGTGATCGTTGAGCATGTTCTGGGTGCCGAGGCCGCCGAATCCGGCCAGCGCCACCAGCAGCATCAGGACGGCGGTCGGCGGGTGCGTGCCCATCAGTGCGAGAGAGACTGCGGCCGTGGAGAACCCGGTCAGGACCAGCGGCTTGGGTCCGAACCGTTCGGCCAGCACGGAGGCGAGCAGCGTTCCGACGATGGCGCCGGCGCTGTAGACGAGCAGGAACGTCACCGCCGAACCGATCGGGTAACCGGCATTGCGCATGATCTGCGGCAGCCAGGTTGTCACCCCGAACATGGTGAGCATGCTGCAGATCGCGACGAACCAGATGCCGACCGTGGCCCGCCCCATCCCGTCACCGAAGAGTTTGGCGACCGGCGACTTCGACGCCCGTTCCTCGGAGGATCGTTCGGCGACGAACGCCCGCGACTCCGGCAGAAACGCGAACGCCAACGGCAGCAACGTGATCAGCGGAACCGCACCGAGTGCGTAGACCGGACGGAAACCGAACTCCTCGAGCAGCACCAGGGACGCCGTCGATGCGAGGACGCCGCCGAACGCCGGTCCGGTGAGCACCATGCCGAGGATCCGGGACCGGTAGGCCGGGGACGCGAACTCCGCCGCCATCGCGATGGCGGTGGGCATCAACCCGCCGATCCCCAGGCCGGCCACCAGCCGGGTGGCGGCGAAGATCTCGAAGGTCGGGGCGATCGCGGTGACCAGGGTTGCCGTCGAGAAGAGCGTCAGGCACGCGAGGAACAGGCGGCGACGGCCCAGGATGTCGGTGAGCGTCCCGGCCGTCAGCGAGCCGACGAGGACTCCGACCAGGGCAGCGCTGCCCACGGTGCCTGCCGCCCCCGCCGTAATGAACCACGGGGCGTGCCCGATCAGGGCGGGCAGGGTGGCGCCGTAGACGAACAGGTCGTATCCGTCGCTGAGGAGGGCAGCCCAGCAGAGGACGGGCACGAGCACTCTGCCGCGGCCGCCGGGTGAGGACGTGGAGAAATTCATGCGGAACACTCCTGGTCGGTGGGGGGAGAATCGACTCCTCCGATAAACGGTTATAACCGTTATGTGTGATGGTAGCCACAGACCACTGCCCCCTGTCAAGCACGGGAATCGAGAAAGACTGCGAGAAGTGATCGCTCAGTGAGCGTGCGCCTGAGCGGCCGCGCGGGCTCGGGTCGCGTCGCCGGACTCGATCGCATCGACCAGCGCACGGTGCACGTCGATCCGTCGCGCGAAGTACTCGCTATTGGTGGCGCTTCGTTCGCGGCTCGCGCGCGTCGCGTGCTGCTCCACATAGGTTTCCAGGCTCAGATAGGTTTCGCGCAACACCTGGTTGGGGCCGATCGCCACGATCCGGCGGTGCAGATCCCACACAGCACGGATGAACGCCTCGGGGTCACCGGCCGAATCCTCGAGGACGGTCATCACCTGCCGCAGGTCGGCGACGTCGGCGTCGGCCCGGTGCCGGGCGGCCAGCTCCGTCACGAGGGGTTCCAGTTCTTCCCGGACGGCGATCGCGTCGGCGACTCCCGCCGCGTCGCCCTCGACGGTCAGCAGGGTGCGGCCGAGCCGGACCACCGAGGACGGTTCGGCGACGAACAGGCCACCGCCGGGCCCGGGCCGGACGGTGATGACCCCCCGATCCTGCAGGAGCCGGACCGCCTCGATGACCGTTCCGCGGGCCATCCCCGACTCCGCCTGGAGTTCCTTGCGGGTGCCCACCCGATCACCGGGCGCGAGTTCACCCGCGGCGATCCGGTCCTGGATGTGGGCGACCAGGGACTCTGCCCGGGTGACGGTGCTCTGGATCGCCATGGCACGAGTGTAGAGCTCAGCCGCTCCGGCGGTGTGCGCAGCGGGCGGGGCTCACCGTCCGTCGCCGCGCGCCGGCGGCGGCCCGACGACCTCGAGGTCCAGCTCCGCACGCGCCCGCGCGAACCCTTCGGCCGGGAACTGCATGTCGCCGCCCTCGGTGTGGACATGCGCGTCCGTCGGGACGTTCATGTACTCGAAGAACTTCTCGAACACGCCCGTGGTCAGCAGGCCGAGCATCTGCGTGTCGTGGCTGTCGAACGCGAAACTGTGGATCGTTCCGGCAGGCGCATGGAGGAAATCACCCTTGGTCAGCATGATCTCCCGGCCGTTGGCGTGCAGGAGAATTCGACCCTCGATGCAGACGAAGTTCTCGGTGTGCTCGCGGTGGAAGTGACGGGGAATGTACGCACTCTTGCCGCCCATGGTGTGCATCGCGAAATACGTTCCGCCGGTGTTCCGCGGCCGTGCGAGGTAGGTGTTCAGCTGGTCGAGACTCGCCCAGCGGTCGCCTTCGCCCGCCTGCAGCACGTAGGGGGACTCCGCGGCGGGCAAGGACGTGCCGGTCACCGCAGGCAGGTCCGTCTTCTCGAGATCGTGGACCCGGACACCGAACCGGTCCGCGAGTTCGGATTGCCGCGCGTCCGACATCGGCGCAGCCTCGGCGTCGAAGACGTGCGATGGGGTGGCCTGCCCGGTGGCTTGCGACCACCGGTGCCCGTCGCCGACGGTGAGCCAGCTCAGGAACCGCGTCCGGTGCGCGAGCATGCGGTAGGCGTACGGCGTCCCGGCCGGGACGGTGACCGAGTCACCGGGCACGAGCAGGTGCGATTCGCCCGGCAACCAGATCTGCAGCCGTCCGTCGGTGACGTACAGGAAGCGGTGCTCGCGATCGTGGGCGAGAAACGGCGTCTCGGTTCCCTTGCCGCCGTACACATATGCGGCACCGAATTGCCCGCCGGTGTCTTCCGGCCGGGCGACGACAGTGATCAGTTGCCCGCCGAGTTCGTGGCGCTCGCCTTCACCGGCGGCCATGGCGTAGGGCACGCAGCGGCCGGGGAGGGCGTCGAGTTGCGGAGCGGCAGCCTGGATCTCGTCGAGGACGGGAATGTCGAAAGTAGTCATGGTGTGCCGGTACCTGGTTTCAGTGTGTGCGAGAAGAAGGCTTCGACCGCGGCGAACGAAGCAGAGGGGTACCTGTCGGTCAGCGCGCGACCGACGACGCTCACCGCGCGAGTGGAGGCGGGCGCCTGCGGATCTCGTTCGAGACGGCCTTGGTCGAGGGTCTGGTCGGGGCCGAGTTCGAGGACGTGGCCCGGGTTGAAGAACCCGTGCCCGAATCCCTCGATCAGGTAGAGAACGGCGTCGTTGCCGTGAGCGACGAGCGCGTCGTACAACGCGACGCTCTGCGTGAACGGCACCAGGTTGTCGCCGAGCCCGTGCATGACCAGAAACGGCGGCGCTCCAGGCGCCACCTGCAGTGCGGGGCTCGCGGATCTCGCGGCGTCCAGCCGGTCGCGGATCGCGCCGCCGAGCAACGACGCCTCCGGGGAATGATCCTCCCCCGGTGTCCGTTCCGCGGAGAGGTCGACGAGGCCGGGTAGGTCGGCGGGCCCGTAACCGTCGACGACGGCCTGCACCGAGCTGTCGACGGTCGCGGGTTCTTCCCCGGGCAATCGTGTTGTGCCCGAGTGCACTCCGGTCAATGCCGCGAGGTGCCCACCGGCGGACGAGCCCCACACACCGATCCGGTCGGGGTCGATGCCGTGGTCCGCGGCGTTGGCACGCAGCCAGCGCACCGCCCGCCGGACGTCGAAGAGCTGGCCGGGGTGGCAGGTTCCGGGCGCGAGCCGGTAGTCGATGCTGACCATGACATAGCCGTGCTGTGCGAAGTGTTGCACCAGATCTGGGCATGCAGTGCGGTCTTGAAGCCGCCAACCACCTCCGTGAATCCACACGATCGCAGGCAAGGGATGCTCTGCTTCGGCGGGACGGACGAGATCGAGTAGCAGATCGGGGGCGTACTCGACGGTGGATCGGCGGACGACGGTCGAAGCCGTGTCCAAGGGACTGAACTCCTTCGGATGCAGGACCCGGGCCTGGGTCGCCGCTTGCGCGGTTGTAAGGCCCTTCCTTAGGTCACTGTCTGTCGGGCACAGTAGCAGCTTCGGCAACCCGAACGGAAGACCCGCACCTGCCCCGCGGCTCGCGTCATGCAGCGATCGTCGCGTGCATCTCCCACACGATGATCTCGGCACCGGTGTCGGTGGTCACCTGTTGGCCGCCGCCACCGCTGAGCCGGACGGCGTCACCCTCGGCGAGGATGCCGACGCCTTCCATCGACGCTTCGCCGCGCGCGACGAACACGTGGAGGAACGGGGCGTCGGGCAGGGTGATCGGCGCTTGCCCGGGCTGCAGACGTGCGACGTGCATTGCGGCGTACTTGTTCTTGATCCGGATCGCCGAGTGGTCCGCGTAGTGCGGCATGCCCGATGCGACGGGCACCAGTCCCCCGGCGAGCAACTCGTGGTCGATCTCGAGTTGCTCGTAACCGGGTGTGATGCCGGCTTCGTCGGGCACGACCCACATCTGGATGAAGTGGACCGGATCGGTGTGCTCGTCGGCGTGCTCACCGGTGACGCCGTCCAGTCGCCACGAGTCGTTCTTCTCCGAGTGCAGGATTCCGGTTCCGGCGCTCATGCGCTGGGCCAGTCCGGGGTAGATGACGCCGGAGTGTCCCATCGAATCCTGGTGCACCAGTGAACCCTGGAGCACCCAGGTGACGATCTCCATGTCCTGGTGGGGGTGGGTGTCGAAGCCCTGACCCGGGATGACGATGTCGTCGTTGTTGACCATGAGCACCCCGTGATGGGTGTTGGCCGGGTCGTAGTGGTTGCTGAACGAGAACGAATGCTTGGAATCCAGCCAGCCGGCGTCGGTCTTGAACCGGTCGTCGGCTCGGCGGACGTCGATGCGGGGTGGGGTGATGGCGGCAGTCATGAGCGAATCCTCTCCAGGTTTCTCAGAGCCAGGCTTCTCAGAGTCGGGGTTCTCACAGAACGTGTGAGCCGTACATTTCGCCGAGCGGGTCGGCGATGAGTTCGAGGCGGGCACCGTCGGGGTCGCGGAAGTACATCGACACCTCGCTGTGTTCGACCAATTCCACGCCGGCGTCGATCAGTTTCGTGCGCAGGTGGTCCCAGCGGCCGGGTTCGACGCTGATCGCGATGTGGTGGAGTCCGCCGAGCACTTCCCGGTACGGGCCGACGTCGAGGCCCGGGAAGTCGAAGAATGCCAGCAGGTTGCCGTTGCCGATGTCGAAGAAGAAGTGCGACGACCCGGCGTAGTCCCGGTTCTCGATCAGTTCGGTGAGCGGAAACTCGAGCAGGTCTTGATAGAACCGGACGGTGCGCTCGACGTCACTGCTGATCAGCGCGGTGTGATGGAGTCCGCGGGCCGAGGACGCGGGCCTCGACGCCACCGGCTTCAGATGCTCGGCGCGGATCCGGTCGCGTTGCTCCGCGAACCTCTGCGAACGCTCCTGCTCGTCTGTGGTGCTCATTGCCCTGCCCCTCTCCGCGGAGCGCAGTGATTGCGCTTTCAACTAAATTCAGGCTACAGCAAGTCGTTGCGCTGTCAACTACTTGAGCTATGCTGGTGCTGTGGAACCGACCCGATGGCTCAGCGCCGACGAACAGAACACCTGGCGCGCCTACCTGGACGCCACCCGCCTACTCCTGCAGGCGCTCGATCGACAGCTCACCCGCGACGCCGGCATCTCGTTCACGGACTTCGAACTGCTCGTCGTGCTGTCGGAGGCGCCGCAGCGGCAACTCCGGATGCGCGAACTCGCCGACGCGGTGACCACGACCCGCAGCGGCGTGACCAGGGCCATCAGCAGGCTGGTCGACACCGGCTGGGTGCGCCGCGTCGAATGCGAAGACGACAAGCGGGGAACATTGGCCGAGCTGACCGACGCCGGAGCCGAGAAGCTCGCCGCCGCCAGTCCCGGACATGTCGCGGAGGTGCGCCGCAACATGTTCGACCTGCTCAGCCCCCGCGACGTCGGCATCCTCGGTCACGACTTCAGCGAAATGCGCACCCACCTGCTGGAAAACCCCTGAGCCCGGAAAGGTCGACCATGAGCAGCACGGCACCCGTGAACGAGTACGTCCACATCGACAAGCAGAGTCCGGCCGTCTATCAGGCGCAGATCGGCGTCGCCAAGGCCGTCCGTCATGCGACCACCGAGGTCGGGATGGACCGGCGATTCGTCGAGCTGATCAACGTGCGCGTCTCCCAGATCAACCGCTGCGCGTACTGCCTGGACGTTCACGTCGCCGCGGCGCTCGCGGCCTGCGAGACTCAGCAGCGCCTCGCGGTTCTGCCCGCCTGGCGGGAGACGGCACTGTTCTCCGACCGGGAGGTCGCGGCGCTGACCTTGGCCGAATCGATCACGACCCTCCCGGACGCGCATACCCAGGAGGCCGACTACGCGTTCGCGCGGCGATTCCTCTCCGAGCAGGAGATCTCCACGGTGAGCTGGATCGCCGTCACCATGAACGCCTTCAACCGGATCTCCATCGTCAGCCGCCATCCGGTCCGGCCGAAGCAGTAATACCGCCGTTCACCAGCCTTTCGCAGAATTTAGTTGACTTCGCAACGACATCGGCCTAACGTAGTAGTTGCAGATTCAATTACCTCGATTTCGAGTGACCGTTCCACAGCCCAAGGAGTTTTCATGACCACCGCCACCGCCACCCTGCCCAACCTCACCGCCGGAACCTGGGCCATCGACACCGTCCACTCCACCGTCGGCTTCTCCGTCCGCCACCTCATGGTCAGCAAGGTCCGCGGCACCTTCAACGACTTCACCGGCGCGATCACCGTCGCCGAGGACGGCACCGCCGCCGTCACCGCCGAAATCCAGGTCGCGTCCATCGACACCAAGAACACCGACCGCGACGCCCACATCAAGTCCGCCGACTTCTTCGACGCCGAGCAGTACCCCACCGCCACCTTCACCTCCACCGCGGTCCGCGCCAAGGGCGACGACTACGTGGTCGAAGGCGAATTCACCCTCCACGGCGTCACCCGCCCCGTCGAGCTCGCCCTCGAGTTCAACGGCGTCAACCCCGGCATGGGCAACGGCCCGGTCGCCGGCTTCGAAGCCACCACCGTCCTCAACCGCAAGGACTTCGGCATCACCATCGACATGCCCCTCGAAGGCGGCGGAGCCGTCGTCGGAGACAAGATCACCATCACCCTCGAGATCGAGGCCGGCCTGCAGGCCTGACCCCACCCGCATCACGCGCCCCGTCATCCACCCGGATGGCGGGGCGTTTCGTCGTTAATACGACGCAACACTTTCGATCGACGTGATCCAGGTCATTGTGATCTTGCGCGGGCTCGAGTGACCCTGGCCCCTTCGATAACGGCGACTGCGAAACGAAGGTGACCACATGGGTAGCGACTCCGAACTCTCGTTCGCGCTCGACCTCACGCTGGACGAGGCGCGGCGGCGCACCGCTGTTCTCGAGGCGATCGGCGAGGACTGGGATCCCGTCGCCGTGCTCGCGGAGGAGGAGCGGGCGTACGACATGCTGTACTCCGGTCTCGACCCCGAGCAGCAGCGCATCTACGACGAGCTGGTCCAGGCGGGTGTGCTCCCGGATCGGACGGTGGGCCGTGTTACCGATTGATCCGACCGCGGACTTCTCCCGTCGCGCCTGGTTGCCCTGCCCGGGCTGCGACCACGGCTCGGACTGCGGCGACTGCGGGTCCGGCCGCAACTGCGACCGGCATTGGCAGTACCTGCTGAGCAATCAGGGCACCCACGTCCATCTGCAGTGCCCCGACTGCACCCACCTGTGGAGTATCGACACCCGCCACGGGCGACCTCAGCGGCGACGGAAAGCCGCGTAGGCGCCGGACCGAATCGTGCTCACCCCCGGCTCCGCGGCCTGTCGGCGAGCAGTTGGGTGAGCCGGTGCGCCTGGCGGAGGAGGAGTTCTCCCAATTCTCGGCGACGCTCCTCACGGAACCGGCTCTCCACACCGGTGATGCTCAGCGCCCAGGCCGGTGATCCCTGGGCGTCGAAGACGGCGGCGCCCATCCCCCAGCTGCCCTCGACGAGCAGCCCGGGGTTGACGGCGTACCCGTTCAGTCGTGTCTCCGCGATGCGCTCGGCGATCTCGTCCCGCCTGTGCTGCGTTCCCCACTCGCCGGTGACGTCGGCGCGCGACAGGTAGTCGTCGATGTCGCGGTCCGGCAGGTGGGACAGGATGACCAGACCCGCCGACGCCACCCCGAGCGGTAGGCGGATGCCGACGTACAGCACGTGGGAGCGCAGCGGGAAGCTGCCCTCCTCGCTCGCGATGCAGACCGTTTCGTCGCCGCGGCGGGCGGACAGGAAGACACTCTCGCCGGTCTCGCGGGCCAGATCGCGCAGGACGTCGCGGGATCGGTCCGTGATGTCGTACCGGCTGGCCGCGAGCGAGCCGAGCAGGTACAGCTCGGGTCCCAGCGACCATTTCCCCGACTTCTGGTCGCGGTCCACCAGCCCCTCCTCGGCCAGCGAAACGAGGAGACGGTGCACGGTGGGGCGGGCGAGACCCGTCTCCCGTGCCAGGGCGGACGTCGAGGATCCCGACGATTCGAGGGCGGCGATGGCCCGGAAGAGGGCGCCCACCCGCCGAATGACCTGCGGCCGCTGCGCGTCGTCCATGACCGCAGTATACGTTCACTCAGTGAACGCTCTCCGGCACTACGTTCAAACCGCGAGCACTCTCTCCGAAACCCTTGAAATGCATGAAGCGACCCCTTTTAGTGGAGCAAAGCTCGTCGCACGGAGACGTTCACCAGGTGGACGATGTGATGCGGAAGACGGTATCGCCGGTACGGCGGCCAGGAGAAAGGATGCACATGGGATCGAGAGTGTTCGACACCCCGGAAGAAGCAGTCGCGGACGTGTCCGACGGCGCGTCGATCGCCGTGGGCGGGTTCGGCCTGTGCGGAATCCCCGACTCGCTGATCCGCGCGCTCGCCGACTCCGGTGTCGGGAATCTCGAGGTCTTCTCCAACAACTGCGGTGTGGACGACCACGGACTCGGAATTCTGCTGGGCGCCCGCCAGATTCGGCGTGTCACCGCGTCGTACGTCGGCGAGAACAAGGAATTCGCCCGTCAGTACCTCTCCGGTGAGCTCGAGGTGGAACTGACCCCGCAGGGCACGCTGGCCGAACGCCTTCGGGCGGGCGGAGCGGGCATCCCCGCGTTCTTCACCCCCGCCGGTGTGGGAAGCCCCGTCGCCGACGGCGGACTGCCGTGGCGGTACGCCGCCGACGGTTCCGTCGCGCTCGCGTCGCCCCCGAAGGAGACCCGCGTGTTCGGCGACAAGCGCTACGTTCTCGAACTCGGCATCACCGCCGACTTCGCCCTGGTCCACGCACTGCGGGGCGACACCGTCGGCAACCTGGTATTCGACAAGTCGGCCCTGAACTTCAACCCCCTCGCGGCGATGGCCGGGAAGGTGACCATCGCGCAGGTCGAGGAACTCGTCCCCGCAGGCACCATCGATCCCGCCCAGGTGCATCTGCCCGGAGTCTTCGTTCAACGCATCGTCGAGACCGGCCCCCAGAACAAGCGGATCGAGAAGCGGACAGTCAGCAGCACGGAAGGAGCCACTCGATGACCGGCACCAACGGATGGACACGTGAGCAGATGGCCGCTCGCGCGGCCGCGGAGATGGTCGACGGCGAATACGTCAACCTCGGCATCGGACTGCCGACGCTCATTCCCGGATACCTCGGCACCGACGTCACCGTGACCCTGCATTCGGAGAACGGGATCCTCGGCACCGGCCCCTACCCCACCGACGAGAACGTCGACCCCGACCTGATCAACGCCGGCAAGGAAACGGTCACCGTCAATGCCGGTGCCGCATTCTTCGACTCCGCGCTGTCGTTCGGCATGATCCGCGGCGGCCACATCGACACCGCCGTCCTCGGCGGCATGCAGGTCTCCCGCACCGGCGACCTCGCCAACTGGATGGTCCCCGGAAAAATGGTCAAGGGCATGGGTGGCGCGATGGACCTCGTGCACGGCGCGAGCCGCGTCATCGTCCTCATGGAACACACCGACCGGGACGGCAACCCCAAGATCATCGACGCCTGCACCCTGCCGCTGACCGGCCAGGGCGTCGTCAACCGCATCATCACCAACCTCGCCGTCATCGACGTGGTCGGCGACGGCACCCTCGCTCTCCGTGAGGTCGCTCCCGGCGTCACCGTCGACGAGGTCGTCGCCGCCACCGGAACCCCCCTCGAGATCCGCGAATCCGCACTCGTCTGAGCAACATTCGTCACGACACCAAGGACAATCCCATGACTTCTTCCGCCAGGTCCGTCATCGTCGCCGGAGCCCGGACCCCCGTCGGCCGGCTGACGGGTTCGCTCGCGTCACTCTCCGGATCCGATCTCGGTGGCATCGCCATCAAGGGCGCCCTCGACAAGGCCGGGGTGGCACCGGAACTGGTGGAGTACGTGATCATGGGGCAGGTCCTCACTGCCGGTGCCGGTCAGATCCCGGCCCGGCAGGCCGCGGTCAACGCGGGCATCCCGATGTCGGTGCCTGCCTTGACCGTCAACAAGGTGTGCCTGTCGGGTCTCGACGCCATCGCGCTCGCCGACCAGCTGATCCGCGCCGGCGAATTCGATGTCGTCGTCGCCGGTGGGCAGGAGTCGATGTCCCAGGCGCCGCACCTTCTCCCGAACTCGCGGAGCGGTTTCAAGTACGGCGACACCACCCTCGTCGACCACCTCGCCTATGACGGCCTGTACGACATCTTCACCGAGCAGGCGATGGGTGCGCTCACCGAGGACCGGAACGCGAACACCGACAAGATCGGTCGCGAAGAGCAGGACGCCTTCGCCGCCGCCTCACATCAGCGCGCCGCCGCCGCGTGGAAGAACGGACTCTTCGACGACGAGGTCGTACCCGTCACCATCCCGCAGCGCCGGGGCGAGCCGCTCGTCGTCACCGAGGACGAGGGCGTCCGCGCCGACACCACGGCCGAGTCGCTGTCGAAGCTGCGGCCCGCCTTCAGCAAGAACGGCACCGTCACCGCGGGTTCCGCGTCGCAGATCTCCGACGGCGCGGCCGCCGTCGTGGTGATGAGCAAGGCCAAGGCCGAGGAGCTGGGACTCGAATGGCTCGCCGAGATCGGCGCCCACGGCGTCGTCGCCGGACCGGATTCGACGCTCCAGCAGCAGCCCGCCAATGCCATCGACAAGGCGTGCACCCGTGAGGGACTCGACCCCTCGGCGCTCGATCTCGTCGAGATCAACGAGGCCTTCGCCGCCGTCGGCATCGTGTCGACCCGGCAACTCGGAGTCGGCCCGTCGAAGGTCAATGTGAACGGCGGCGCCATCGCCATCGGGCATCCGCTCGGCATGTCGGGGGCACGGGTCGTGCTGCACCTCGCGCTCGAGCTGAAGCGACGCGGTGGTGGAACCGGCGCCGCTGCTCTCTGCGGCGGCGGCGGACAGGGCGACGCCCTGCTTCTCCACGTCCCGGGCGAGTGATCACCATTCACGCACAGTAGGTTTCGCGTCACCACCGGGTCATGATCGGCCCGATGCGAGCGCGGCGACGGCCGGCGCGAACATGGTGGACTTGATGGCACCGAGCGTGCCGGTGTCCTTCCCCGCGAGCGGCGCGATCAGGTCGACAGCGGCGCCGAGGACCGCCCCTTCGGGGGCGGTCCCGTCGACCAGCCCACTCGTCTGCGCGTCGGGGCCGCCGTAGCGGCGGCCGGTGGTCATGGCGGTGATCGCGGTCTGCGGTGTCAGCTTGGCCTGGATCAGCGCGGCCATCCCCGGGGTGAACGGGATGTGGATGTCGACCTCGGGAAAGCAGTAGTACCCACGGTCGGACCGCATCACCCGGTAGTCGTGTGCGATTCCGAGCATGGCACCGGCGCCGAACGCGTGCCCATTGACCGCGGCCACCGTCGGCAACGGGAGCGTCAGAATCCGGCTGAACAGGGCCTGCACGCGCCCGACGTACCAGTCTGCGCGGTCACCGTTGGCCATCAGCCAGTCCAGGTCGAGGCCGTTGGAGTAGAACTTCCCGGTGGCCGTGGTGACCAGGGCCTGCGCGCCGTGGTCGTGGGCGTCGTCGAGGAGCCGGTCGACGGTGTCGAGCCACTCGGGGGAGAAACGATTCTCGTCGTCGCCGAGGTCGAGGACGGCGATCGTGTCCTGGTAGGTCAAGGTGGCGGTCATCGGGAACCTTTCGTGTTGCTGTCGTGACGTTTCCCCGGGGGCGGGGGGTCGAGAGTGAGGACGGCGCGGACCGCCGCCTCCAGGCGCAAGCGCATGGCATCGTCCGGTTTTCGCCGGGCGTGCAGCAGGAGTCCGGTGGGGAGCCCGACGACGCACGCTTCGATCACTTCGACCGCGCGACCGTCCTTGCGCCCCCACAACGCCAGCGCCAATCGGACGAACAGTTCGACGAGGACGGAGTCGAGGCGCGACAATTCGGCGGCGACGTCCTCGGGGACCTCGGAGCCGAGCAGTTCGTCGCGGCGCACGGTGAGAAGGAGCCGCGACGACTGCGGGAATCGCTCGGCGAAGACGGCTGGGGTGTCGGCGGCCGCGACGACGGCGTCCACGGGACCGTGCCCCAGAGCCTCCTCGACCGATTCCTGTTGCAGGTCGAGAAATCGGTGCGCCGCCCGCAACCAGGCGCGCCCGACCAGCCCTCCCCGCGAGCCGAATGCGTGGTAGATGGCGCCGTTGGACATCTCCGTGGCCGCGGCGACCGCACGCAGGGTCACCGCACTGGGTCCGCCATCGACGGCCAGCCGTTCGGCGGCATCGAGCGCGGCGTCGAGGTCGTGGACTCGTGGCCTGGGCATACCGCGAACGATAACAGATCATGCGTTCTATTACTCGTGGGTAGGTAGCGACCGATCGCGCCGCGGGAACCGCCCGATGATTGGCTTGCCGTTGTGCCCCGAGTCACAATGGGTTAGCTTTGTTCGGACATAAACACATTACGTGTTCTGTACATGGAATACGTCGAGGAGATGTTCATGGCCAGCGATCTCACCCGAACTACCGCCCCGTCCCTGCCTGCCGACGCCTCTGGGCGGCACTCGCACAGACTCGGCATCATCGCCGTCGTCGCCACCTTCGGCGGCCTGCTCTTCGGATACGACACCGGAGTCATCAACGGCGCACTCGCACCGCTGAAGGAAGACCTCCAGCTCACCTCGTTCACCGAGGGCCTGGTGGTGAGCATCCTGATCTTCGGTGCCGCGATCGGCGCTCTCATCGGCGGACGGATGTCCGACCGGTTCGGACGCCGGCACAACATCCTGGTGCTCGCGATCATCTTCATGATCGGGACGATCGGCTGCGTGCTGTCCCCGACGTGGGAGGTGCTCGCACTGTTCCGCTTCATCCTCGGCCTCGCCGTCGGCGGCGCATCCGCGACCGTGCCCGTCTACCTCTCCGAGATCTCCCCCACCGAACGACGGGGCAGCGTGGTCTCCCGCAACGAGGTCATGATCGTCGTCGGACAGTTCGCCGCATTCGTGATCAACGCCATCATCTTCAACATCTGGGGCGAGCACGAGAACGTCTGGCGCTTCATGCTTCTGGTCGCCGTCATTCCGGCCATCTTCCTGTTCGCCGGAATGCTGCGGATGCCGGAGAGCCCGCGCTGGCTGATGTCGCAGGACCGGCACGACGAAGCGCTCGCCGTGCTTCTCCAGGTTCGGTCCCCGGAGCGGGCACGTGCCGAGTTGGAGGAAGTTCGGGCACTCGCCGAGGAAGAGAAGCTCTCACAGACCGGCGGGGCCGCCGACCTGTCGGTGAAGTGGATCCGCCGCCTCATCTTCATCGGCGTCGGCCTCGGAGTGTTCCAGCAGGCCACCGGCATCAACTCGGTGATGTACTACGGCACCCAGCTGCTCGGCGACGCCGGATTCTCCTCCAACGCCGCCATCGTCGCGAACACCCTCAACGGTCTGTTCAGCGTGCTCGGCGTCCTCACCGGCGTCGCCCTGATCAACCGGATCGACCGTCGGAAGATGCTCATCGGCGGCTTCACCCTCACCACCACGTTCCACGTGCTCGTCGGCCTGTCCGCGTTCCTGCTGCCCGACGGCACGCTCAAGGCATACCTGATCCTGACGTTCGTGGTGCTGTTCGTCTTCTCGATGCAGGCCACGATCGGCCCCCTGGTGTGGCTGATGCTGTCGGAGATCTTCCCGCTGAAGATCCGCAGCTTCGCCATCGGTGTCTGCATCTTCGCGCTGTGGATCGCCAACGCGGTTGTCGCGCTGCTCTTCCCGCCCGTCGTGGCCGCACTGGGAATCGGTGCGACGTTCTTCATCTTCGCCGGCCTCGGCGTGTTGGCACTCGTCTTCATCAAAACCCAGGTTCCGGAAACCCGTGGCCGCTCCCTCGAGGAACTCGAAGACCAGTTCCGGCGCGACTACTCGTGCCAGTCGCCGCACCGTGTCCCCTGAAAGGTTGATCCCATGACAGTGCTCGTAGCCGTAACCGACTCCTCCGAAGGATCGCACGCTCTCCTGGCCGGCAAGAAGGAAGCCGCGATGCTGGGTGCCGACCTCCTGGTGGTGAACCTCTCCCTCACCGAACCCGAAGAGGTGCACACTCTCGCCGACGACGGCGTGACCGTCCTCGACCGGATCGGCCGTGGAGACCGCGATCCCGCGACCGCCGTGCTCGACCTGCTCGACGAACGACCCGACATCGAACGCCTCGTGATCGGCGTCAAACGCCGCAGCGCGGTCGGCAAGGCGCTGCTCGGCAGCGTGAGCCAGCGCCTCATCCTGCAGTCCCCGATCCCCGTCCTCGCGGTCAAAACCCCTCAGTAGGAGCCGAGTTGAGCAAGCAAGGGAGCCTGCGCCTGGTCGCGGGCATGGTCGGCGGCGGGCAGGGCGCCGACATCGGCAAGAGCCACCGTTACGCGATGCGCCTCGACGACCGGTACGACCTGCACGCGGGGGTCTTCGGGCGAGACGGCGCATCGTCGGCGCGGATCGCCGAGAGCCTCGGTGTTCCGGCAGATCGCACCTATCGCGACTACCGGGAGATGGCGGAACGGGAATCCGCCCGCGAGGACGGCGTCGACGTGGTCGCCGTGACCACGCCGAACGACAGCCACTTCGTCATCGCGCGCACGTTCCTGGAGGCGGGCATCTCGGTGGTGTGCGAAAAGCCCCTCACGCCCGACTCGGCGTCGGCTGCGGAACTGGTCGCGATCGCCGAGTCCTCCGGCGCGATTCTCGCCGTCCCGCACTGCTATTCGGCGTATGCGATGGTCCGGCAGGCGGCCCGGATGGTGCGCGACGGCGACCTCGGCCGGATCCGATTCGCCGCGGTCGAGCACGCGTCCGGTTGGGCCGCGGCACCCGTCGAACTCGGCGAGCACCGTCAGGCACGCTGGCGCACCGATCCCGGCGTCGCGGGATTCCCCAGCCTCGTCGGCGATCTCGGAACCCACGCCTTCCACCTCCTGCGATACATCACCGGACTCGAAGCCACCAGGGTGTCGGCCGAACTGGACCCCCTCGTCCCCGGACGGCGGGTGTTCGACAACGCCACCGTTCGCCTCACCCTCTCCAACGGGGCACCCGCGACACTGTGGGCGAGCATGGCCGCCACCGGCAACGAGCACGGCCTGAGCATCCGGGTGTTCGGCGACACCGCGAGCATCGAATGGCGACACGAGGACCCCCAGCACCTGACGGTGCGCGACCTCGACGGTGGCACGACGATCCTCGCGCAGGGGATGCGCACGCTGTCCGAGGACGCCGACCGACTCACCCGCCCCGGCCTGGGACATCCCGAAGGCTTCCTCGAGGCGTTCGCGAACTTCTACCGCGATCTCGCGGACGAACTCCGCGCCCGCCGCGACGACACCCCCACCACCCTCCGCGATCTGTCCTTCCCCACCGGACGCGACGGGCTGATCGGCGTGCAGTTCGTCGAGGCGACGGCCGCCTCGCATGCCGCCGACTCCGCCTGGGTGGTTCCCGCTTTCGCACTCGACAGGGTCGGTATCTGACATGCAGCGTTTCGCCCTCATCGGAGCCGGATTCATCGGCGGTGTGCACGGCGCGAACCTCGCCGCGCACCCCGACGTCGACCTGGCTTTCGTCTTCGACATCGACCTCGCTCGCGCGACGGACCTCGCCAAGCGGCACGGCAGCCGTGCGACCACCGATCTCGCGGAGGTCTTCGACCCCACGGCAATCGACGCCGTCTTCATCGCGTCGTCCACCGACACCCACGCCGAGCACCTTCGCACCTCGGCCACGGCGGGGATCCCGGCCCTGTGCGAGAAACCGATCGACCTCGATCTCGCGCGCGCCGTCGACATCGTGCGCTTCGCCGAGACCCGATCGCTGCCGGCGATGGTCGATTTCAACCGCCGCTTCGACCGCGACTACGCCGAACTGCAGCGGGTGGTCACGTCCGGTGAGATCGGTTCGGTCGAGCTGATCCAGATGACCAGCCGAGGTCCGGCGATGCCGCCGCTCGAGTACGTCGCGGTCTCGGGCGGGCAGATGCGCGACCAGACCGTCCACTTCTTCGACCTGGCCCGGTGGATCTCCGGGCTCGACCCCGAGTCCGTCTTCGCGACCGGTTCCACGCTCGCCGAACCCCGCCTCGCCGAGCACGACGACGTCGACACGTCGGCAGTCATCCTGCGTCTGCCCGGCGGCGCGCTCGTCCAGATCGACTGCACCCGGCGGATCGGCTACGGCTACGACGAACGCATCGAGGTGCTCGGTTCGACCGGCATGGTCGAGGCGCGACGGCAGCGCGCCGGATCCGTTTCCCGGTACAGCGCCGGCCGCGTGGTCGACGACGGCTTGCACGCGGGATGGTTCGAACGGATCAGAGGCAGCTACCGCACCGCGCTCGACCACTTCGTCGACGCGCTGGAAAACGGTGCCGCCATCGGCCCGACCCTGGCGGAGGCGCTGAAGGCGCAGGCGATCGCCGAAGCCGCG
Source organism: Rhodococcus sp. JVH1 (assembly GCF_000280725.2). Taxonomy (NCBI): domain Bacteria; kingdom Bacillati; phylum Actinomycetota; class Actinomycetes; order Mycobacteriales; family Nocardiaceae; genus Rhodococcus; species Rhodococcus sp. JVH1. The sequence continues at coordinate 3,727,124 of NZ_CP166289.1, forward strand.
ACGCGCTCACTCACCAGCGGCCGGATGGAACCGATCGAGTACCCGGCCTGAACCCGGTCACACCGGGTCACCGAGCACGACGACGTCGGCGCGGGCGCGGCCGGGCGCGACCAACGCGGTGTTGCGTTCGTCGCTGCGCCGCACCCACTCTCGCGCATCGTCGGGCGACTTGCCGAACCGGATGTGCCGCTCGACGAGCCGGGTGACGCGCTCCTCGTCGTCCGGCGCGAGGAACCATGCCTCGTCGAGCAGGTCGCGCACCCTCGCCCACGGCTGCTCGTCGAGGAGCAGGTAGTTGCCCTCGGTGATCACCAGCGGCACGTCCGGCGGGACGGCGATCGACCCGGCGAAGGACTCCTCGACGTCGCGGTGGAACTCCGGGGCGTACACCGTCTCGCCGCCGGGTTCACGCAGCCGGCGCAGCAGCGCCACGTAGCCGGCGGCGTCGAACGTGTCGGGTGCGCCCTTGCGGCCGGCCCGGCCGAGGCGGACCAGTTCCGCACCCGCCAGGTGGAATCCATCCATCGGCACCACCACCGCGGACGGTCCCAGCGCCGCGAGCACTGCCGCGGCAACGGTGCTCTTGCCCGAGCCGGGCGGTCCGGCGATACCGAGAATCCGGCGCGTGCCCGGCTCGGCGAGCGCCCGGGCGCGCGCAATCAGTCCCGGCAGTCCACCCTCATACCGCACCGGACCGCCAGTCGTGCCCATTGCGTGCTCGTCGTCCATAGGCAGACCGTAGCTCAGCCGACGTGGACCTCGGTGCCCTCCGCCTGTCGCCCGTCGCCCAATGTCACCGCCGGCCAATCAGATTGAACTGTTGTGACATGGGGCGCGCGGCACGGGCCTCACGTCCACGCCAGCCGTCAAGTTCGTCGTCCTCTGCCGTCAGCCGGACACCGGCCACGAATTCCTTGGCCCCGCCGAAGGACGCCGGGGTCCGGGTCTGCAGGCGCAGCGATCTGACGACGGCCTCCCCTCGGGTAGCAGCGGCTGAGCCCCAACGGACGGCGGATGTCCTCACCGTGGACGACCTGGAGCGTGAGTGGTTCGACTCCATCCTGTCGCCGCACACTCTCGTCGACGTGGTCCGGCAGCACCATCCTGGCGTCGACGGTCCGTACTCGTGGTGGTCGTGGCTGGGGCAGTCGTTCGTGAACGACACCGGGTGGCGCATCGACTACCGCCTCGCGACGCCGCGCCTGGCACAGGCTGCGGTCGCGGCCGGCACCGACCGGGAGCCCGCGGCCGACCGGCGGATGAGTGATCACGCTCCGGTCGTCGTTGACTACGACCTCTGATCGGGGAGATTCCCGGGTTCGGGAATCCGGCTAACCGCCCCATCGCAGGTGGTGCGCGTGCAGTCATCCATTCATGCGCTGGTGGTCATGGTGTGGTGGCCGCGTTCTTCCTAGTGTTTCAGATCACAGACGCTCAGCGAGGTGCACGTTCGCTTCCCGCGGAGCCGTGGGAAGAAAGGACGGACACCGTGGCGACACTGCAGACGGTCCAGAAGATCGGGCCGGTGCTGGACCTGTTCACCGCAGCGCAACCGGAATGGGGGGTCTCCGAGGTCGCCGCTGCCATCGACGTCCCCCGATCGAGTGCGCACGCCTTGCTGTCGAGTCTCGTCGAGACCGGACTGCTCCAGTGCCGCACGCGTGGTCGCTACCGGATCGGGTGGCGGGTGATCGAACTCGGCGAAACCCTGCGGGGCACCGTCGACGTGCGGTCCTGCGCCGCGCCGGTCATCGAGAACCTCGTCGAGCGGTACGGCGAAACCAGTCACCTCGCGGTGATGGAACGGTGGCACGTGCTGTACGTCGACAAGGTGGTCGGTACGCACAACATCACCGTGCAGGGTGCACGCGTCGGCGCCCGTCTCGAAGCACACTGCACAGCGGTGGGCAAGGTCCTCCTGGCGAGCCTCGAGGAGAACGAACTGCACCGGTACCTGGCCGGTCGCCAGTTGCGCAGGCACACGCCGTCGACGATCACGAATGCCGGGGCGCTGCTCGACGCGTTGTCGGTGGCGCGGTCTGCCGGCCACGCCTACGACCTCGGTGAAGCCGTCTCGGAGGTCCACTGCGTCGCCGCGCCGGTGCGTGACGACATGGGTTCCGTGGTGGCCGCGGTGAGCATGAGCATCCCGGTCAGCCGTTTCGTGCCCCGCCGCGTCGAGTTCACCCGTGCCGTCATGGCGGCAGCCCGCGACGTCTCGCACGCGGTCGCGAACACGAACCACGCCACACCCACCACGACCAGGGACGTTCCCGAATCGGGCCGGCCTGCGCTGGCCTCCTGACGTCCCGTCACCCGAAGTCCGAACCGAATGACACAGAGCAGAGGTGCCATGGATACCGTCGCACGTAAGGCCGCCGACCGGTTGCTGGAGGTGTACCGGACGGGCGAACCGATCGACCCGCTGACCCCGGAGCATCCCGACGCGTCGATCGAACTCGCTTATCGCATTCAGCAAGTGCAGGTCGAGGAGTGGACGCTCGGCGGCGACGTCGTGAAGGGGCACAAGGTGGGCCTCGCGTCGCGGGCCATTCAGCGGCAGATGGGGGTGAACCAACCTGACTTCGGACATCTGACCGCGAGCATGTTCCATCTCGAGCACCAGCCCATACCCTCGGGGCGGTTCCTCCAGCCGCGGATCGAGCCCGAGATCGCGTTCGTGCTGGGCCGGCCTCTGTCCGGACCGGGTGTCACCGTCGCCGAGGCGGTCCGGGCGGTCGACTTCGTCCTTCCCGCACTGGAGATCGTCGACTCGCGGATCCGGGACTGGAAGATCGGCATCTTCGACACCATCGCCGACAACGCGTCGTCGGGCGGCGTCATCCTGGGCAGCCGACCGGTCGCGCTCGACGCGGCGGACCTGCAACTGGCGGGGTGCACCCTCCACATCGGCGGTGAACTCGTCGCGACCGGCGCGGGCGGTGCCGTTCTCGGCTCGCCGCTCAACGCGCTCGTCTGGCTGGCGAACACTGTCGGCCCGATGGGCGTGACACTCGAACCGGGCCATGTCGTGCTTCCCGGCTCGATGACCAAGGCATTTCCGGTGAATCCGGGCGATTCGATCGTCGCGCAGATCAGTGGGCTCGGCAGTGTGACAGCCGTCCTCGGCACCAAGGAGGAACAGTGATGGGTACCGACGCATGGAGCGCAGCACTCGTGGCGGAGCGACTTTTACAGGCGGAAGAAAGTGCCACGGCCCAGACGTCCATCAAAGCTGAGTGGGAGAGCCTCGACCTCGCAACGGCCTACGCCGCGCAGGACATCGCCCTCGGCATCCGGGTGGCGCGCGGTGAGAAGGTCACCGGCGTGAAACTGGGGGTCACCTCGAAGGCCAAGCAGCGTCAGGTCGGTGTCGACGCACCGTCGACCGCGTGGCTGACCGACCGGATGATCCTCCCGATCGGGGAGACCGTGCCCCGCGACCGCCTGATCCAGGCGCGGGCCGAACCGGAGATCGCGTTCGTCATGGGACGCCGACTCGAAGGTCCGGGCATCAGCGCAGCGACCGCCTTGGCCGCCGTGGATCACGTCGTGGGCGCGATCGAGATCATCGACAGCCGGTTCTCGGGCTACAAGTTCTCGATGATGGACGCGGTGGCCGACAATAACTCGTCCGGACGCTACGTCACCGGGCCGATCAGCCGGCGGCCCGAAGATCTCGACCTTGCGCTCGAGGCGTGCCTGCTCGAGGTCGACGGCGAAATCGTCGATTCGGCGACCGGTGCTGCGGTACACGGACATCCGGCCGAAGCGCTGGCGTTCGCCGCCAACACGCTCGCCGAACGGGGCCACGCCATCGAGGCCGGCTGGGTGGTGCTCACGGGAGGGATGACCGACGCGGTGCCGGTGGAGCCGGGCGCGCGGATTGCGGCGCACTTCACGAATCTGGGCACGATCACCGTGGCGGGAGGTCGCTGATGCCGATCATCGAGGTCACCATCGCCGAGGGCCGCAGCCCCGAGGAACTGCGCCTGCTGATCCACGAGCTCACCCACGCCGCTCACCGGGCGGTGGGGACGCCCGTCGCGAACGTCCGTGTGATCCTGCGCGAGACACCGAAGACGCACTTCGCGGCCGGCGACGTCACGCTCGCCGAGCGGGAGGAAGCGGCGAACATCCGGATATCCGGAACGGCCACCGACGTCGGCACCTGAGGAGTCGGGCATTGCGATTCGACGTCGAGGCGAAAACCAGACCCGGGTTACACAGGGAAGGCACGCATGCCGTCCGTCTCAGGAGATCCGATGCCCCCGAACAGTCCCGTCACCCTCGTCGCGGAGGCAGCGCCCGCCTCGCCCGCCGTCGCGCGCATGTCCGACGAGTTGTATCATGACCTGTTGTCCCCGAACGAGGTTCGCGACCTTCGTCTGCGGGTGCGCGACTTCGCCACCCGGGCGATCGAGCCCGTCGCGCATCGCATCGCCGGCGGCGACGAGCGGCTCGACGGCTTCCCACGTGACGCGTTCGAATCGATGGCGTCGGAGGGACTGTTCCGGATCCCGTTCCCGCCCGACGTCGGCGGCGACGGTCTGTCGCATCGCGCCACCGCGACCGCAGTCGCGGTGGAGGAATTGGCGTATTACTCCAACAGCGTCGCGGCCATCTACGACGTGCACTGCATCCTGGCGGGCACCGCGCTCGACCAGGGCACAGACGAGCAGCGACGCCGCTGGCTGCGGCCCCTCGTCGAGGGGGAGATCGTGGGTGCCTTCGCGACCAGCGAACCGGGTGCGTCCAGCGACCTGTCCCCCGACGCCGTGTCCACCGAAGCGATCCCGGACGGTGACGGCTGGATCCTCCGCGGCCGGAAACGGTGGATCACCAACTCCGTCGTCGCCTGTGTGGTGGTGGTGCTCGCACGCACCGGTGACGACCTCACGACCTTCATCGTGCCCACCAACGCGTCGGGTGTCACGATCGGAACCCCCGACCGAAAACTGGGGAACCGCGGGCAGATCACCGCCGATGTCAATCTCGACGACGTCCGCCTCGGGCCGGATTCGGTGCTCGGACGGGTCGGGGGTGGACTGCGCCTCGCGCTGCAGACCCTCACCTACGGGCGCATCGGGATCGGTGCCGCGGGCGTCGGCATGGCGCAGGCCGCATTCGATCGGACTGTCGCCCATCTGAAGTCGCGGCACGCCTTCGGGGGTTCGCTCGCCTCGAAACAGCACTGGCAGTTCGTGATGGCCGACTACGCCGCGGATCTGGAGTCCGCCCGCAGCCTGTATCTCAAAGCGGCACTGCGGCTCGACGCCGGCGAGCGATTCCCCGAACCCGAGGCGGTGATGGCGAAACTGCGGGGCACGGACCTGGCCGCGCGGATCGCCCGAGATGCCGTGCAGGCCTTCGGCGGACTCGGCTTCGTCCGGTCGCTCGGCGCCGACGACACCGAGGGTCCGGTGGAGGCCATCTACCGCGACAGCAAGATCGGCGAGATCTACGAGGGAGCCAACGAGATCCAACGGTGGGTGCTGGCGCGTCAGATCTTCGGGCGTGACCACACCGGCTAGAGCGAAGAAAACCTAACGGTCCGTACGTGAACCGCCTTTCCCGCTGTGCTGTTCACGGAAATGCGCGGGGCTGACGCCGAACCGCTTGCGGAATGCGCGGCTGAAGTGTGAGACGTCGCGGTAACCGACACGGTCGCTGATCTCGGCGACGGTCGAGTCGGTGTCGAGGAGCTGCCCTCGGGCGCGGTCGAGGCGCAATTGGTACAGCCATGTGCGTGGGGTGGTGTCGGTCAAGCTGAACAGTTTGTGGATGTAGCGCAGGGACATTCCGAGTTCGACACCGATCTCGGCCGTCGAGTGGTCGGGGTCGTGCAGGTACCGCGTCATCGTCTGCTGCACCGTCCGGAGGTCGTCGTGGTGGACCCGTTTCGTCGCGGTCAGGGGGCGCGCCTGCTCGGTGAGGACAGAGGTGAGCAGCTCGACCGCGGACGCGGCCACGGATGCCGAAGACCCCACCGACAACCGGGCGTCGGTCGTTGCTATGTCGACGAGAAAACGGGAGACGAGGCCGCCCATCCCGGTCTGCCCGGAGATCCCCAGCCCGGCGACGCCCTCCATGGCCTCGGCGGAAAGCCGGGAGATCAATAGTTGGCGGGGTGCACGCAGGACGACCTGCTCGAATTCCGTCCGGCCGTCCACGACGAAGGGTGCGGCCGAGTCGAGGATCCCGAATGCTCCCTGCTCGAGGGTCGCACTCCGCGAATGCTGCTGGAGGGTGGCCGTCCCCCGAGTGATCAGACACAGCAGGTAGTCGTCGTTGGGGTCGGACCGGATCATCTCGGGCGTGCGCACGACCGTGTGCGGGTCTGCGTGCACCACACTCACGGTCAGGTCCCCGAAGGGCCGCACCGTCAATTCCGCGGCGAACCGGGCGTGTCTGTCGGGCCAGTCGACGTCCATCTCGCAGTAGGTGGAGTCGAGGGTGTCCGCCCAGCGCACGCGCCCTTCGGTCGACTCCAGCTCGCGCGTACTCAGCACCATCGACGCGGCGCTGTCGGTGCAGGCGGAGTCATCCTTCTGTGCACTGTCGGTCATGTTCGATCGCACCTCCGCATCATAGTGTTCCAGATCACAGGCACTCCCCGCGCGGACGATCCCCGAAAGGCTCCGGGCCGCGCCCACTTCGAATCTTGCGAACGACTTCAGAGGAGACAGCGCCATGACCACCAGCACCACGTGGATCGAATCGATCACCATGGAGGAACTCGACCGCGATCCGAACCCGATCTACGACCGGCTCCGGCGCGAGGCCCCGGTTGCGTTCGTACCCGCGGTAGGGATGCACGTCGTGGCGTCGCGCGACCTCTGTCTGCAGATCGCGCAGGATTCCGAGACCTGGTCCACGGTGATCGCGCCCTCGGGTGGACGAACCTTCGGGAAAGGTACCGTACTCGCCGCCAACGGTGAACAGCACGAGAAAATTCGCGAATGGATCGATCCGCAATTGCGGCCCAGTGCAGTGGACTCCTATGTAGAAGCGCTGGTCCGGCCGCAGGCGCGCAGCCTCCGGGAAGGGATCGAGGATCTGGGTGCCGCAGACATCCAGGAGGCCTACTTCGCGCCGATCAGTGTGCGTTCGGTTGGGGACCTGATGGGTCTCACCGAAATCCCTTCGGAGACATTGGTGCGCTGGTTCGAGACGCTGGCGCAGTCGTACGGGAACGCGGAAGTCGACGAGAACGGAAACTTCGCCAATCCCGGGCCGTTCGAGGCCGGTGACCGGGTGAAGGCCGAGATCGTCGCCGCTGTCGGCCCGATGCTCGACCACTGGACCGAACATCCCGACCACACCCTGATCTCGCACTGGCTGCACGACGGGATGCCCGACGGCCAGGTCCGCGACCGGTCCGAGATCTACCCGAACATCTACGTGTTCCTGCTCGGCGCCCTTCAGGAGCCCGGGCACGTCATGACGACCACCCTGGCAGGGCTATTCCAGCACCCCGACCAGCTCGAACGCGTCATCGACGACCCCACACTCATTCCGCGCGCCGTCAACGAGGGCGCGCGCTGGGTGGCCCCGATCTGGAGTGCCGCGGTGAAGGTCGCGGGCCGCGATGTCACCATCGGCGGCATCGACCTGCCGACGGGAACACCGGTCATGCTGGCATACGGTTCGGCCAATCGAGACGAGTCCGTCTGGGAGAACGCGGAGGCCTACGAGATCGACCGGCCCATCATGCCGCATCTGGCGTTCGGAGCGGGAAACCATGCTTGTGCCGGAACGTATCTCGGTACCGCGATCGTGCGGATCGCACTCGAGGCACTGTTCGAGACGATCCCGAACATCGAGCCCGATCCCGACCGCGCCCCGCAGTTCTGGGGATGGACGTTCCGCGGACCGCAGGGCCTGCACGTCACCTGGGAGGTCTGACCGATGGACCGTATGGTGACGGTGTCGGGGCAGGACGGGGCGTTCCCGGTCGCACCCGGCACGTCGGTCCTGGAAGCCGCATTGCGGGCGAATCGCTGGCTTCCGCACGCCTGTTCACAAGGGACCTGTGGCACGTGCAAGATCCGGGTTCTCTGCGGGGAGGTCGACCACGGCACCGCCGACGAGACCATCCTCTCCGCCGACGAACGCTCGTCGGGACTCGCGCTGGCCTGCCAGTCGAAACCGCTCGGAGACCTGACCATCGCCCCCGTGAACCACGCCGACCCCGGCCGGCCGATGCACCCCCTTCGCGACTACACAGGCACAGTACGGGAACTGTCCGACATCGCTCGGCAGACCCGCAGGCTCGTCGTCGAACTCGACGAACCGATGGAGTTCGACGCCGGTCAGTACGCCGAACTGATCGTGCCGGGCTCCGGTGTCGCGCGCCAGTATTCGATGGCGAACCCGCCGTCCGAGCAACGGCTGCTCGAGTTCCACGTCCGGAATACGGCGGGCGGCCTCGCCACCGAGGGCTGGATCTTCGACTCACTCGCGGTGGGTGACCGCATCGATCTGCGTGGACCGCTCGGCCAGTTCGGTGTCGTCGAATCCCGGGAGGAGCCGGCCATCCTGATCGGCGGAGGCACCGGGCTCGCACCGCTCAAATCGATTGTCCGGCATGCACTGGACCACGATCTGCTACCGGCGATTCACCTCTACCACGGTGGTCGCCGGGAAGCCGACCTCTACGACGTCGAGTGCTTCCGCGCGATGGAGGCGACCGATTCCCGATTCCACTATCATCCGGTCCTCAGTGAGGAGAACTGGGACGGGGCAACGGGAATGGTCACCGACGCCGTGCTGGGTGACTTCGCCAGTTGCCGTGGCCACAGCGCATACCTGTGCGGACCGCCCGCGATGGTCGTCGCCGCCGTCAAGGCCTTGAAACGCCGCCGCATGTCGCCGCGGTTGATCTTCAAGGAGGAGTTCACCGTGAACGCTCCTCGGCCGGCGGCCGAGGCCGTGTGATCCCACTGTCCCCAACCCGACCTACGACGCCGAGAACAGGAATTTCATGTACCGAGTGAGCATCATTTACAACCCGCCGACCGACCCGGCGGAATTCGACGAGTACTACGCCACAAAACACCTGCCGCTGGTCCGGCAGGTGCCCGGGGTCGTCCGATTCGCCGCCGGCAAGTGTGAGACCCTCGACGGCACTACTCCCGCGGCGTACGCGCTCGCCGAGTTGTTCTTCGCCTCCAAGGATGCCGCCGCGCAGGCTCTGTCGTCACCTGCTGGGCAGACGGCCGCCGGAGATCTCGCGAACTTCGCCACCGGTGGTGTCACGATGCTCTTCAGCAATGAGGACACCGTTCTTCCCTGACCGTACTTGTTGGCGCAGCGCATCACGAAACTCTGCGCGCGTGCTCCTTCCGGTACAGGCCGGGGCTCGAGCCAAAGGTGCTGCGGAACAACCGGCTGAAATGGGACACGTCGCGGAAGCCGGCGCACTCGCTGACGTCGGCGACGGACAGATTCGTGGTGAGCAGGTACTTTCGCGCAGCCTCGAGGCGGGCCTGATACAGCCAGGCCCGCGTCGTGGTGCCTTCCGCATTGAACAACTTGTGCACGGTGCGCAGCGACATACCCGCTGCCGCGGCGATGTCCGACAGCGTGATGTCGGGGTCGTGGAGATTCTGTTCGATCACCCGCTGAACTCGCCTGAGGTCCTCCGTGCGGTGCAGGTCTGCAGCGCTGGTCGCCAACAGGCCCTCGGTCAGGGCCGTGGCAAGCATGTCGACGGCGGAGGATGCGAAGGACACGGCAGCACCTTGCGACATCGGCGCGTCCATGTCCGCGATATCGACGAACAACCGACCGACCAGTCCGCCAGCCCCGGTGTCGCCGTGAATCGAGCGCGCCGTGCCGTGTTCGACGATTCGTCCCGGAAGGCGCGACGTGAGCACCTCGCGGGGGGATCGAACCACGACCTGTCGGAACGGGGCGGGTGAGTGGAACACGAACGGTGCGGCGCAGTCGAGGAGCGCGAAGGAACCCGGCTCCACCACCGTGGCCCGGCCGGACTGCCGGACCTCCACGCTTCCGTCCGTGACGAGGCAGACCAAATACCCCTCCCCCGAATCGGACTGGATCATCGCCGGCGATCGGACGACGGTGTGCGCGTCGGCCCGGATCGTGCTGACATGCAGATCACCGAACGGCCGCCCGCCCCACTCCGCGTCGAAGTGACGCCGAGGCTCCGGCCACGCCACGTCCGTCTCGCAGTAGAGCCGCTCCAGCGTGCTCGCCCACTGCATACGGCCCTCCCCGGTATCGAGCTCCCGTGTTCGCAGAGAGACGATCGCGGGCACGTCGGTGCGCGCGGAGTCATTCGATTGTTCGCGCTCAGCCATGTTCCACCACACCTCCGCCTAATAGTGTTCCAGATCACAGGAACTTGGCGTTCGGGTCAATATACCCCACCCCGTCGAGTACGACACCGACAGCGGTGACCGAGGCGCGCCGACGTCCTCGCCTTCCGAAACAGGTTCCTGCCCAACGAGACCAGGAGTGACTCCATGACCACATCAGCATTCGTCGACGATCGCGTCGGAGTTCCGAACGACGTCCGGCCCATGACGGGCGACGAGTACCTCGAGTCGCTGCGCGACGGCCGCGAGGTCTACTTCCGCGGGGAGCGCGTCGACGACGTCACCACCCATCCGGCTTTCCGTAACTCGGCGCGGTCGGTGGCGCGGATGTATGACGCACTGCACCAGCCGGAGGCGAAGGGCGTGCTGGCGGTGCCCACCGATACCGGAAACGGCGGCTTCACGCACCCCTTCTTCAAGACCGCTCGTAGTGCGGACGACCTGGTGCTCTCCCGTGACGCGATCGTGGCCTGGCAGCGTGAGGTGTACGGCTGGCTGGGTCGGTCGCCCGACTACAAGGCCTCGTTCCTCGGCACGCTGGGAGCCAACGCCGACTTCTACGGCCCGTACCGCGACAACGCCCTGCGCTGGTACAAGCACGCGCAGGAGCGGATGCTCTACCTCAACCACGCCATCGTCAATCCGCCGATCGACCGCGACAAGCCGGCCGACGAAACCGCCGACGTGTGCGTGCACGTCGTCGAGGAGACCGATGCGGGTCTGATCGTGTCCGGCGCGAAGGTCGTCGCGACGGGATCGGCGATCACTAACGCGAATTTCATCGCCCACTACGGACTGCCGCTGCGCAAGAAGGAATACGGCCTGATCTTCACGGTGCCGATGGATTCGCCAGGACTGAAGTTGTTCTGCCGCACCTCCTACGAGATGAACGCTGCGGTGATGGGCACGCCGTTCGACTATCCGTTGTCGAGCAGGTTCGACGAGAACGACGCGATCATGGTGTTCGACCGGGTGCTGGTGCCGTGGGAGAACGTCTTCGCCTACGACACCGACACCGCGAACGGCTTCGTCATGAAGTCGGGATTTCTCTCCCGCTTCATGTTCCACGGATGCGCTCGGCTCGCGGTGAAGCTCGACTTCATCGCCGGCTGTGTGATGAAGGGTGTGGAAATGACCGGCTCCGCGGGATTCCGCGGTGTGCAGATGCAGATCGGGGAGATCCTCAACTGGCGCGACATGTTCTGGGGGCTGTCCGACGCGATGGCCAAGTCACCCGAACAGTGGGTGAACGGCGCCGTCCAGCCGAACCTGAACTACGGTCTCGCCTATCGCACCTTCATGGGTGTGGGGTACCCGCGGGTCAAGGAGATCATCCAGCAGGTGCTGGGGAGCGGGCTGATCTACCTGAACTCCCATGCGAGCGACTGGGCGAACCCGGCCATGCGTCCCTACCTCGACCAGTATGTCCGCGGATCGAACGGCGTCGCCGCGATCGACCGCGTCCAGTTGCTCAAGTTGCTGTGGGACGCCGTCGGCACCGAGTTCGGTGGGCGGCACGAACTCTACGAGCGCAATTACGGCGGCGATCACGAGGCCGTCCGGTTCCAGACGTTGTTCGCCTACCAGGCGACCGGACAGGATCTGGCGCTCAAGGGATTCGCAGAACAGTGCATGTCCGAGTACGACGTGGACGGCTGGACCCGGCCCGACCTGATCGGCAACGACGATCTGAGGATCGTCCGGGGCTGAGTGGAACCGACGACGAGGAGCGCAGCCATGACCGAGACAGTGGGCGAACTCGATCCCGAGGTGACGCCGCTACACCTGCGGAAGGCGCTGGGACGGTTCGCCAGCGGTGTCACCATCGTGACCACCGCCGAATGTGAGGACGAGGACTCGGTGCACGGGATGACCGCCAATGCGTTCACCTCGGTGTCGCTGGACCCACCGCTGGTGCTCGTGTCCATCTCCACACGCGCGAAGATGGACACGAAGATCAGAGAGACCGGGACGTACGGCGTTTCGATTCTCGCCGGAGACCAGGAACCTGTGTCGTTGCACTTCGCGGGCGCGGCACACGAACCGGATCGGGTTCGGTTCGTGTGGCGCAGGGGCGTGCCGCTCCTCGAAGGCGCTCTGGTGCATCTCGCGTGCACCGTGGTCGCCTCGCACCCCGCGGGCGACCACACGCTGCACGTGGGCCGGGTCGAGCAACTCTGGTACGACGACGGGCACCCGCTCGTCTTCTACACCGGCAGTTTCCGGTCGCTGGAACTCCTCGGGCGCGACGAGCCCTGGGGGTTCTGAACCGAGTGCCGACGGCTGGCGCGGCCGCGACGAATGTCGCGGCCGCCCATACGTATGTGTGGTGCAGCTCAGGGCACGGCCTGGGCACGAGCCGCGATCTCACCGGCACGAGTCGTGGCGGCCGCGGTCCCCGCGATCGCCCAGTTCGCCGGGTCGACTTCGATGATCTGTCCGCGCACGAGCGCACGCTGCGCACCGAGGATGTCGACGATCAGATCGGTGAACCGCGCCGCAAGTTCCTGACGTTGCGAGGCGGGGCGTCCGGCGAGCACGATCGCCGTGAAATAGGGCGCCGCGGGCGCGCCATCTGTAACGGTGGTTCCCGCGACGGCGACATCGTCGGGCCGGTATCGCACGATGAACGCCCTTACGCGGTCCATCGGTGAGTCGAGAACCTCGGAGTAGCACCGACTCGCGGCGGTGAGCAGTTCTCGGTGCTGCTCGGCGGTGTAGGCGCCGTCAACGAGGTGGAAATGGGCGACAGGCATAGGTGACAATCCTTTTCGGGAGTCGGTCAGTGGATTCCGTGGCGGGTTCCGGCATCGACGTTGATCACCGAGCCGTGCAGCACCGCGGCCTCCGGAGCGAGCAGGGTCTCGACGATCCAGCCGATCTCCTGGAGCGTCGGCAGCCGACCGAGGCTGGTCTTGGCGCGGTAGCGGTTCCAGATCTTCTCCGGATCCTGCCCGGTTTCGGCGGATTCGGTTTCGACGAAGGCACGCAGCCTCGGAGTGTCCACCGGTCCGGGAGCGATCGTGTGGGTGGTGACACCCTTCGGCCCGTAGAGGGCACTGAGTTGGCGCATGAGGTTGAAGACCGCCGCGTTCGCCGTGCCGGGCGCCGCATCGAGCGGACCCGGTTCGAGACCGAGGGAGCCGGCGATGGTGACGAAGCGGGAGCCGTCGACGAGATGGTCGCGGACGGCGTGCAGGAGGCGGACGAGCCCGCCCACCTTGATGTTCGTCGCCACGGCCAGATCGCCTGGTGGAATCGTGTCGACGGAACCCCGCACCGGGAGGCCGGCGGCGAACAGCGCCATCCGAACGGGCGAGTCGATACACGCAGAGATCGTGTCGATTGCAGTGTCGTCGGCGATGTCGGCCACGCACGGCGTGATCAGGTCGTCGGAGATCGCGAGCTTCTCGAGTTCGTCGCCTCTGCGGGCCACGGCCAGCACTCGCAGCCCGCGGCGGGCCAGTCGCAGGGTGATTTCGGTGCCCATCGCACCGGTCGCACCGACGACGACACAGAGGTCGGGTGTAGTCACAGTACAGTTCTCCTCGGTTCGGGAAGACGATGGCCGGGACGGTGGGTACCGCCCCGGCCACTGGTGGACGAGTTCGATCAGCTCCGCAGGCGGATGGTGACCGCTCGGGGCTCGGTGAAGAATTCGCGGGAGTACTGGCCGCCCTCGCGTCCGAGGCCGCTGCTGCCTTCGCCACCGAACGGCAGTCGGAGGTCGCGCTCGAAGAAGGTGTTGATCCACACCGTGCCGGCCTTCCACCGTGCGGCCATGCGGTGCGCACGGTTGAGGTTGTCGGTGAACAGAATCCCTGCCAACCCGTACGGCGAGTCGTTCGCGATGCGCAGCGCCTCGTCCTCGGTGTCGAACCCGAGGACGGTCTCGACGGGCCCGAAGATCTCCTCACGCGCGGTGCGCGAGTCGTTGGTGAGCCCGGTGATCACCGTGGGCGGGTAGTAGAAGCCTTTCGCCCGCGCATCGTCGGTGAGCCGCGACCCACCGGTCACGACCTTGCCGCCCTCCTCCTGGGCCAGTTCGACGTAGCCGTGCACCTTCTCGAGGTGTCTTTGCTCGATCAGCGGGCCGAGGAAATTCGACGGGTCTTTCGGGTCGCCGACGGTGAGTTTCTTCGCCTCCTCGGTGAACCGGTCGAGGAACTCGCCCATGATCGAATTCTGCACCAGCAGACGCGAACCGGACAGGCACACCTGCCCGTTGCCGCCGAAGATCGCCCGGATCGACATCGGAACAGCGACGTCGAGGTCGGCGTCGCCGAAGACGATGTTCGCGGACTTGCCGCCCATCTCCGCCGAGACCGGGGTGTGGTTCACCGCGGCGGCCTGGAGGATCCGCACGCCGGTGGCGCTCGAACCGGTGAACGTGATCCGGTCGACCCTCGGGTCCGCGGTGAGCGGACCGGCGACGGCCTCGCCCCCGAATCCGTGGACCACGTTGAGCACGCCTTCGGGAAGGCCGGCCTCGAGGGCAAGTTGCGCGAACCGGTGCGCGGTGAGCGGCGTCTGCGGTGCGGGTTTGAGAACGGTGGTGTTGCCGAAGGCCAATGCGGGGGCGATCTTCCACGTCGCGAGCATCAGCGGCGCGTTCCACGGGCTGATCGCCGACACCACCCCGGCGGGTGGGTACAAAACGTAGGAGAGCAGGTCGCCGTCCGGGTAGGCCTCGTTGGCGGCCATCGACACATAGTCGGCGAAGAACCGCAGATTGTGTGCCACCCGCGGGATCTCGGCGTGCAGGGACTGGTTGATGCTCTTGCCGCCGTCACGGGTCTCGATCAGCGCGAGTTCCTCACGGTGTTCGTCGACCTTGTCGGCTACTGCGTGCAGGATCTTCGCACGCTCCTTCGGCGACATCCGCGGCCACGGACCGTCATCGAATGCGGTGCGGGCCGCGGTGATCGCGGCCTCGCCGTCGTCGGCGGTTCCGCGGGGGACCGTCCCGAGCAGTGAACCGTCGTGCGGATCACGGGTTTCGAAGGTCGCCCCGTCCGAGGCGGCCGCCCAGTCGCCACCGATGAGGTGACGAACCTCGGTCACCCCGGGTACGGATTCCGTCGTGGTCATGGTGCTCCTTGCCTGTCAGACCCCGGCCGGGGCCGGGGTCTCGTAGGTGCGGCCTGCGAGTTCGGAGGCGACGTCGATGATCATGTCTTCCTGACCACCGATGACACCGCGACGACCGAGTTCCATGAGGATGTCGCGGGCGGGCACCCCGAACTTCTTCGCGGCCCGCTTGGTGGGGTGGAAGAACGTGGAGTACACACCGGCGTAGCCGAGGACCAGTGCGGTCTCGTCGACGATCTGCGGTTCCTTCATCAGCGGCGCGACGATGTGTTCGGCGGTGTCGATGAGCGGGAAAAGGTCGACCCCGGTGTCCCAGCCGGCGCGTTCGAACGCGGCGGCGAGGACCTCGGTCTGCGCGTTGCCGGCGCTGGCGCCGAGACCGCGCAGGGACCCGTCGATGAACGTGGCCCCGTTCTCCGCGGCTGTCAGCGCGTTGGCGATCCCGACACCGAGGTTGTTGTGGGCGTGGAACCCGATGTCGGCGGTGATGGCCTGCCTCAGGGCGGCGACCCGTTCACCGGCGTGCCGGGGAACCATGGCGCCGGCGGAGTCGACGACGTAGACGACGTCGGCACCGTACGAGTCGAGTTTGGCGGCTTGCTCGGCGAGGGGTTGGGGGTCGAGCTTGTGGCTCATCATCAGGAACGTCATCACCGTCAGGCCCTGCTCCTTGGCCCACTCGACCGGCTGCTGCCCGCAGTCGGCCTCGGTGCAGTGCACCGCGATGCGGACCGTTTTGATGCCGGCGTCGATGGCCTTCTGCAGTTCGGCGAGGGTCGCGATGCCGGGGACGTACAGGGCGGCGATGTCGGCGTTCTCGACGGCGTCGACGGCGGCGCGGACGTAGTCGGGGTCGGTGGCGGCGGCGAACCCGTACTGGATGGACGAGGCGCCGAGACCGATGCCGTGCGCGACCTCGATGGTCGGCACTCCGGCCTTGTCGAGGCCGCGGGCGATGTCGGCCACGTTCTGGGGGGTGAACTGGTGCGAGACGGAGGACATGCCGTCGCGCAGGGTGGTGTCGACGATCGTGATCTTCTTACTCACTGTGCTGCTCCCTGGACGAGGTTCTGCTGGGCCATGACGTCGGCGACCTGGACGGCGGCGGCGGTGATGATGTCGAGATTGCCGGCGTAGGTGGGCAGGTAGTCGCCGGCGCCGACGACCTCGAGCATGACGGTGACCAGGTCGCCGTCGACGTCGACCAGGCGTAGCGAGTAACCGGGGACGTACCGCTGGACCTTGGCGACCATGTCGACCACGGCGCGTTCGATGGCGGCCGGGTCGGGGTTGCGGACCTTGGCGTAGACGGTGTCGCGCATGTTCATCGGCGGTTCGGCCGGGTTGATCACCGAGATCGCCTTGGCGCGGTCGGCGCCGGCGACCTGGGCGAGGGCGCGGCCGGTCTTCTCGCTGAATTCGCTGAGGTTCTGCCGAGTGCCGGGGCCGGCACTGTGGGAGGCGATGGCGGCGACGATCTCGCCGTAGGAAGCGTCGGCGACCTCGTTGATGGCGTAGAGGATCGGAATGGTGGCCTGGCCGGCGCAGCTGACCATGTTCACGTTGGGTGCGCTCAGGTGCGCGTCGAGGTTGACCGCGGGGACGACGTACGGGCCGACCGAGGCCGGGGTGAGGTCGATGGCGGTGATTCCGGCGTCGGCGTAGCGCGGCGCCGCGGCGGCGTGGATCTTCGCCGAGGTCGCTTCGAAGACGAAGTCCGGCAGTTCCGGCTGAGCGAGCAGCCAGTCGAGTCCGCCGGCGGAGGCTTCGAGGCCCTCCTGGCGGGCCCGGGCCAATCCCTCGCTGTCGGGGTCGATGCCCACCATGCACACGGGTTCGACGTGCTCGGACCGCAGCAGCTTGTACATCAGATCCGTACCGATGTTCCCGGATCCGACGATCGCGGCTTTCAATCGACTCATCTTCTAGGCCTTCCCTGGGCAGGCGGGGTGATGCGGTCGACGCTAGGAAGAATTCGCAGGTCCGGGACCGGCGATTCGGCTGTGCCGGACAGCGAGCGCCCTCACGCGACCACTGTTCGGCTATCACGAAAAGCGCTGACCGCCCCGGACCCCGTCCGCCACGCTCGTGACATCGACCACAACCGGTGCAGCAGGCCCGGACGTCGGAAACCAGGAGAAGCCATGAGTGACGCTCGTTTCGACATCGCGCACCTCGCCCGTGCCGAACTGTTCAGCCCCAAACCGCAGGAGACGCTGGACTTCTTCACGAAGTTCCTCGGGATGTACGTGACCCACAGGGAAGGGCAGTCGGTGTACCTGCGCGGATACGAGGACCCGTATCCGTGGAGCCTGAAGATCACCGAAGCACCCGAGGCCGGGATGGGCCACGCCGCGATGCGGACGAGTTCTCCCGAAGCGCTCGAGCGACGGGCCAAGTCACTGACAGACGGCAACGTCGACGGCACGTGGAGCGAAGACCAGTTCGGGTACGGCAAGACCTTCGAGTACCAGTCACCCGACGGGCACAATCTGCAGCTGTTGTGGGAAGCCGAGAAGTACGTCGCTCCCCCGGAACTGCGGAGCAAGATCCTCACCCGGCCGTCCAAGAAGCCGCTGCAGGGTATCCCCGTCAAGCGCATCGACCACCTCAACCTGATGTCGTCCGACGTGACCGCGGTGAAGGACTCCTTCGAACGGCACCTCGGATTCCGGACCACCGAGCGGGTCGTCGACGGCAACGTCGAGATCGGGGCGTGGATGAGCTCGAACCTGCTCGGTCACGAGGTCGCCTGCATGCGCGACATGACCGGCGGGCACGGCAAGCTGCACCACCTCGCGTTCTTCTACGGCACCGGGCAGCACAACATCGACGCCGTGGAGATGTTCCGCGACTACGACATTCAGATCGAAGCCGGCCCCGACAAGCACGGCATCACGCAGAGCCAGTTCCTGTACGTCTTCGAACCGGGCGGCAACCGCATCGAGCTGTTCGGCGAGGCCGGCTACCTGCACTTGGACCCGGACGCCGAGACCAAGACCTGGCAGATGTCCGACATCGACACCGGACTGGCCGTCGGAGGCGCCAAGCTGCCGTGGGAGTCGTATTTCACCTATGGCACCCCGAGCCCGCTGTCCCTGGACCAGCACATCGAAAAGTACGCCCACTTCGGGCCCGGTGCCCCCGATCCCGACGCC
Organism: Rhodococcus sp. JVH1; assembly: GCF_000280725.2. Classification (NCBI taxonomy): domain Bacteria; kingdom Bacillati; phylum Actinomycetota; class Actinomycetes; order Mycobacteriales; family Nocardiaceae; genus Rhodococcus; species Rhodococcus sp. JVH1. The sequence goes on from NZ_CP166289.1 coordinate 3,745,719, forward strand.
CTCGCGGCGGAACTCTCCGTCCCCGACGAGTTGGAGCACTCCCGCGCTGTCGCCGACGCGTCGCTCTGACGCACCCTCGGTGAGCGCCAGGGTGGTCGCGGCCTCGTGCCGTGACCACCCTGGCGTCGCGTCGTCTTCGCGATCGAAGACCCACCGGTGTCAGTTCACCCTGCAGCCCTCGGCGATCGGGGTGTCGTTCAACCGGTCGACGATGTAGGACACGGCGCCGTTGGTGTCGTAGCCGTCGATGAGTTCGGGGCCGAAGTGGTTGGGGATGGTGGTGCCCGGTGCGATGGGCGGTAGGTCGTTGGTGCGGAAGGTGACCTGTGCGCCTCGGTCGCACCAGTCGGTGGCGAGTTGGCGGGCCTGCTCGTAGGGCACGGTGTCGTCGTTGCGACCGCTGGTGACGAGCACCGGGCTGCTCGGGGTGAGGGTGCCGAGGCGCTGCGCGTCGAAGACGGGGGCGGCTTCGGGGATGTCGCGTAGGTTGTCGAGCAAGGATTTGTGGTCGTTCGTGTACGTGCTGGTGCGCAGGAACGGCTGGTTGGTGATGACGTCACCGATGCACTCGGTGCTCACCGTGTTCAGCATTGCCTGGCCCTCGGGAGTGATGCGTTCGTGCAGTGGTTTCTGCAACTCGGGATGGCGTGCGACGAAGCGTTGATCGCGAACCCGATGGCACCGCCGATGAGGTTGCCGTCGATCTAGGCGAGCACGGTGAGGAGGTCGGCCGGCGGTCCGCCCGCCCAGGTGCCCTTGACGTTCAGTTCCGGGGCGTAGGAGGACTGGAGCTCCGCGGCGGCCGCGGCGGCTCCACCGCCCTGGGAGTATCCCCACAGGGCCAGTGGCGTCGTCGGATCGCTGCCGCCGAGTGCGTTCGCGGCGCGCGCGGCGTCGAGAACGGCGTGGGCTTCTTCGAGCCGGTTGACGTAGGTGTGGACTCCGGGGGTGCCGAGGCCGATGTAGTCGGTGACGAAGACGCGCGCTCCCATCGCGCTCCACACGTTGGCCGACAGCGCTTCCTGGTTGGCGGACAACGAGAACGGGGCCGTGGTCACGTTCAGCCCTGTGGAGAACGCGTGCGACGGGGCGCACTGATCACCCTGCCCGACCGTGCCGGGCGCGATGATCACGGTCGGCCGCGTGCCGCTGCCATTCCAGGGCCGGGTGGCGTCGATGAAGGTCCCGGTGACCGCTGTCGGGGAACCGTCCTGCAGCCGCGACGTGTACATCACCCGCTGCCCGGCCAGGTGCCGTCCGTTCCGGGCACCGAGGCGAACAACGGCATCGGTTCGGTGCGGATGATCGACCCCGGAGCCGACGCGAATTCGGCCGGCGGAGTGTAGAAGTCGTCGCCGGGGGCGGCGTGTGCAGGATGAGCGCCGGCAGTGAGCGCGACCACGGCGGCTATGCAGCTGACGACGGTGAGGACGGCGACCCGGACAGCGTGCGGTGTGTGCGAGCGGCGAAGACGAGAAGGGGTGGTGCGCATGGTCAGATCACCGTGCCGACGTCTCGGGCGACCAGGTGGTCCAGGGCGCGTTCGGCGACCGCGGCGATGGTCATCGACGGGTTGCATGCCGCGGTGTTGCCGGGCATCAGAGCACCGTCGAGCACATACAGTCCACGCTGGCCGAGCACCCGGCCCTCGAGATCGCAGACCGAGCCCATCGATGCCCCGCCGAGCGGATGCCAGGTCGAGGGGAAGAGCGAATTAGTGTCCGTGAGTATGGATCCCGGCCCGGCGATCTTCCGCACCATCGGGTCGATGCGGCCGTTCTGGATGACGGAGTCGCCTTCCCTCGGCCAGTGCAGTACCGCGTCGTCGGTGGCCGAGTCGTACACGAAACTCCCACGGCCTTCACTGACGCCGTAACCGACGAGCATGGTGCTGCGTGCGTCGAGGGACAGTGGTGGCATCGACGCCTGGATGACCGTGACGGCGGTGGCGGGGTCGTCCCAGTTCAAACTGCCGTAGACGACCGGGCCGCCCTGCGGAGCGCCGAATTCTTCTTCGAGGCTCGTCCAGACATAGATTCGGTCGGCGTTGGTTCCCCAACCGGTTCCGAGTTCGTCCGGCAGATCCGGGATGCGGCCCGTCGACGCGGCACGCACCAGCAGCTTTGTGGTGCCCACGCTTCCGGCGGCCATCACGAGGGCATTCGTGGTGAGGATCTTGTTCTCGAGTACGTTGCCGGACGTATCGATCCGGTCGACGTATACCGTCCAGCGGCCGTCGGCGGCTCGCTCGACATCGGTGACCTGGTGCAGGGTTTCCACCGTCACCCGGCCGGTGTCTTCGGCGGCAGCAATGTAGGTGACGTCGACCGAGTGCTTGCCGCCGTTGTTGACACCGAGGGCGCCGTCGCCGTTGGTGTACGAAGGTTTCATGCGGCCGCGGAGTTCGTCGAGCGCGAAGTTCCAGTCGATCGGCATCGGGATCTTCGACACCGGGAGCCCGGCGCGCTGCACGTTCTGCGCGAACACCCTCGCGGCCTGGTAATTCGGGCTGTCGATCAACTCGTCGGGGGCGACAGCGAGCCGCAACATCCGCGCGACCCGCGGGTAGTGGACCCGGTCCATGGTGGCCCAGTCGAGCGCTTCGGGCAGGTGCGTGTTGAAGACGGCCTCGGCCGGTTGCAACGTCATCCCTTGGTAGACGAGGGAACCACCGCCGACGCCGGCGGCACACAGTGCGGTCATGTTGTCGCCGGGCACCGCCTCGAGCAGACCGGTGTACGGCTCCAGCGCCACCGGCTCACCGAACAGTTGCGGACTGGACCGGTACCAGAGGATGCGCTTGTCCGGGGCGGTCGCACGGGGAAAGGTGTCCGCGTCCGGCCCTGTGGGCCAGCGCATTCCACGCTCGAGCACCAGAACAGGCACGCCGGCCTCCGCGAGCCGGAGCGCCGCGACGCCGCCGCCGAACCCCGACCCGACGACGATGACTCGGTGATCTTCGCGGGTGAGCGGCACGGTAGTCCGGCGGCCTCCGGTCCCGGCCTGCGCGATGCGCGGACTCGCCAACGCGACCCCCGCGGCAGCGGCCCCGGCCAGAAAGGAGCGGCGATTGAGTGCAGACACAGATTTCCCCCAGATCACAGACGGACTCGGCGAGATGTCGAAAGATCAGCGTGGAGCATTTCTCTTAGGCGAGCTCAAACTAGACACTCTGAGCGAGATGTGTCAAGAAGTAACTGTGACTGCAGTTACGAGCTGGACGGCATCGCCGGCGCCAGCCAGCGGGTGAGAAACCGGCGAAGGTCGTCGTCGGTGTGAACGGCGTCGTCGTCGAAGAGGACGACCGACAGCGCCAGCCGAAGTGCGATCTCCACGATGTCGTCCAGGCTCGACTCCACGCCGGGATCGCGCTCGACGAGGGGCGCGAGCAGTTCGCGCGCTACGGGTTTCGCGCGGGACATCATGCCCGTGTCGAAGACAGGGTTTCCCCGTTCCGCCTGGAGCAGGGTAGCCAACACCGGATGCGCGCGCACGGCGGCCCGGCCCGCGACGATGAGTTCGACGACGTACCCGCACGTGGTGTCGGTGGCGTTCGATCGGGAGTGGATCCCGCCCAGCACCTCGACGGCGAGACCGGCGATCGCCTGCGACACCAGCTCTTCGCGCGACCCGAAGTTGGAGTACACGGTCTGTCGCGTGACGCCCGCACCCTGCGCCGCCGCCGCGACGGTGACCCCCTCGAAGCCGTCACTCGCGATCAAGTCGAGCGTGGCGTCCAAGATCTTCCTCCGCGACCGCATGCGACCATTATCGATCACGATCCCGTGGACCCGCACCGTCGCTATTCGTGCTGCGGATAGGTCTCGTCGGCTCGCCCGCAGCCGAATTGACCGATGACTTGCCAGAGCCGTTCGGTGAATCGAGTTGGGCACATCCCGAAGTTGACGAGGGTCTCCTCCTCCGGGCGACCGCCGAATGGCGCCCAGGCCCGAGCGAAGTCGAGGATGTCGTCGATCTCTTTGCCCGGTCTCGGCCGCCGGACGCGGTGTCGTTCGGCTTCTCGTCGTCGATCGCGCCACCGACGGTAACGCCGGACGTCCACCTCGAACTGATCCGATTTCTGCGCAGGCACGGCTAGGTGGCCTTGCCGGGCTGGATCGGGCTGTTGCTCACTTCGTCGGGCGGAACCGACAGTTCGGCGTCCACGTCGGTGGTGCCCAGCCGGGCAAAGAGATCGGGATCGCGTCGCGCGAGCCGCGCACCGAGCACCAGCCCGACCGCCAGGCTTACCGGTGTGACGGCGACGAGGGCGGTGTTCACGGCGGGTCCCGCGGCCGTGAGCAAGTCCATCTTGGCCACGATCAACCACGTCGCGTAGCTCAACATGGCGAGGGCGGCTGCGGCTGCCATCGCCTGGAGTACGACGATGCCGACGACGCCGGGCGAATTCACCCAGAGCAGGAGCTGAAGGTAGGGGTCGGCGCCGGCGAGCGCGAATCCGATCGCCGTGTCCGTTCTCGGCTCACGCCAGGAAGCTCTCGCCCGCCGCTTCGCCACACGGGGCGGCGCCCGATTCGACGACCTGCCCTGCGATCGCAGCCGCTCGGGTCTGCCGCTGATCAAAGATGCTCTGGCCCAGCTCGAATGCAGGGTCCACAGCGCACACGACATCGGCGACCACCGCGTGTTCTACGGCGAAGTCACCGACATGCGCTGTCGGGAGGGCACCGGCCTGGTGTTCTACTCGGGGCGGTTCGGCGACTTCCACGACTTCGGTCACGACGAAGTCCCCTGGTTGTTCTGATCCGGCCGAACGTGCTCGCCGGCGCATCACCGACGGTGCGCCGGCGAGCACGTGCATTTTGCCGTCCTCGACGTGACTACCGGGTGGAGCCCCGCACGACGAGGCGTCCGTGGAGGTGTCCCGGGGGGACCGGCCGGTCAGAGTTGTCGAGGCGGTTGACCAGCAGTGTGACGGCTACGCGGGCAAGGTGTTCGGGCTTCAGGTCCACCGAGGTGATGGGGGGAACGGCGGATCGGGTGTGCTCCGAGTCGGAGCCGCCGACGATCTGCACGTCGCCGGGGACGTCGAATCCTCGTTCCCGGACCCGCGCGAGCACCCCCGCCGCGTGCCGGCCGGTAAGGCAGTACACCGCGTCGGGTGGATCGCTCCGGTCGAACAGTTCGTCCGCGGCGTCGCGTCCGCCGGCCTCACCCGTGGTCTCGGGCCGGATGGCGACCTGAGCGGCCTGACCGCGTGTCGCTGCCCACGCGCGGTAGGCGGCCTCGGCGCCCAGATTCCACGAATTGGGATCGGTTCCGGCAACGAGAGCCACTCGCGTCGCCCCCGCGTCCTCGAGGTGCTGCAGCACTCGGTCGGTCATGAGTTCGGTGTCGGTGTCGAGCCAGGCGTCGTACGCGGCCCTCGCCGGATCCTTGCCGACGGACAGGAACGGCACACCCTCCCCGAGGAGCATCTCGATGAGGGGGTCGTTCGTGACGGGTTCCGTGATCAGGAACCCGTCGCAGGCGAGGGCGGCGGCCGGGGACTCGTCGCGCGTCGGATCGGATACCAACATGAGGCCGTATCCGAAATCCATCGCGGCCAGGGCCGCCGAACCCGCGAACCGCAGGAAGTAGTCGACCCCCTCGGGGAGAGACGAATCCAGTGTCTCGAGTGGCCGGAGCACGAGGGCGATCACGCCGAGACGGTTGCTCCGCAGGCTCCTCGCCACCACGTCCGGTCGGTAGCCGAGGGATTTTGCGGCCGAGCGGACACGCTCGCGCGTCGCGGTGGCGACGACGCCCTTGCCGCTGAACGTGTGCGACACCGTCGTGGTCGACACCCCCGCGTGCCGTGCCACGTCGGCGATGGTGGGCCTCGATCGCTTCTCCGTCACGCAGTCAGGCTACCAACAGCGCAACCTGCACCAAATCGATTTGTAAATTCGCTGTCACACTTCTTGTCCAAATCGATTTGGTTCCGTACGGTGACCGAGGTCACGCCAGATCGGCGATTGCGCCCACCAGCCGCACATCCGTGCTCATCTATCCGGAGGACCCCATGGCATCGACAAAAGCAGACCCGCGCGCGGTGACGCCCGGCGAAACACCGCCGGCCGACCGCGCCGGGCGGGTGGAGACACACGGCATCGACTTCATCCCCGACAGCGAACGGCACGGCCGCGCCCGGGACCTGTTCGCGGTGTGGGCGGCGCCCAACGTGAGCTACCTGGCCCTGGTCGTCGGCGGCGCACTGATCCTGATGGGCCTGTCCTTCTGGCAGGCGCTGGCGGTGATCGTGGCCGGCAACCTGTTCTCGATCCTCACCGGAATCGTCGCTGCCAGCGGACCCGCGTCGGGCACGCCCAGCGAGGTGATCACGCGGGCGATCTTCGGCATCCGCGGCAACCGGGTGAACATTCTCGTGACCAGCTGGTTCATCAGCGTCTGCTACCTGGCGCTGAACTGGGCGGCCGCGTCGTACACGGCCTTCCGGCTCGTCGAACGGTTCGGGATCGACGCGACCACCCCCGTCAAGGTCGTCGTCATCCTGGCGATCGCCGCCGTCACGCTGGCCATCGGCGTGTACGGGCACGCCACGATCGTGCGGCTCTACCAGCCGCTGGCCCTGGTGCTGACGTCGATCTTCGTGGTGATGGCCGGATACGTCCTCGGCAACGCCGACTGGGGCTACCAGCCGACGGAGGCACTCCACGGAATCGGACTGTGGGCGACGGTGGCCGCGGGTGTGTCGATCGTGGCGTCGGCCCCGCTGTCCTACACCAACAGCGCGGACTTCGCCCGGTACCTGCCGGCGACCACCTCACCGGTCTCGGTCACCGTGTGGACGGCGCTCGGCGCATTCGTCCCCAGCGTGCTGTTCACCGGGCTCGGCGCACTCGCCGGTACCGGACTCGACATGGCCGACCCGCAGATCGCGCTCGAAACCATCCTCCCGGCATGGTTCACGCCGATCTTCCTGCTCGCCGTCATCGTCGGCACCATCGCCAACAACGCGATGACCGCCTACAGCTCCGGGCTCGCCCTGCAATCGGTCGGCCTGCGCCTGCGCCGCTCGCGCAGCGTCCTCCTCGACGGCTCGATGGGTGTGGCCATGACGCTGTACGCCCTGCTCGTCTCCAACTTCCTCGACACCGTCAGCAACATGATGCAGCTCGTCGTGACCGTGATGGGTCCCGTCATGGCCGTGTACGTCGCCGACGTTCTGTGGCGCCGCAACCGCTACGACGGCCTCGAGCTCGGCAACGAAACCAGCAGCAGCCCCTACTGGTACAGCGGTGGGATCAACTGGGCGGGAACGGTCGCCGTCTTCACCGGCATCGCCGCAGCCGCACTCTGCGTCGCCGCCCCGGTCTACACCGGTCCGATCGCGAACGCGGCCGGCGGCGTGGACCTGTCGCTGCCGGTCGGGTTGATCGTCTCCGCAGCACTGTACATCGCGCTGATGCGTTCGTACCGAACCCGCTGATCGACTGTGATCGATCGGCACACAGCACTATTCACACCAGCACCACAACGAGGACCACGATGACCGAGACCAGCACTGCCCACTCCCACGTCTGCGTGGACGACACCCGGCCGCACGAACGCGGCATCGCCCGCGGCACGCAGCTGCGCACCGACCTGCCTGCGTCCGTGGAACTGTATCTGCGCCTGTTCGACACGGTCGGCGTCACCGAGTCCCGCACCCGCGACAGCGCGCACCGCCTCGCGGATGTCCTGGCGGCGTGGAGCCCCCGGTACCTCGAGGAGATCGAGGGCATCGCGGCCGGCGCCGGGCTCGAGCCCTGGCACGTGATGGCGCTCAACGGCCGGACGGAGATCCTGTCGCAGGCAACCGCGGCCCGTCCCGGCGAGTGCTCCACCATCGCCTACGCACCCGCGGATCGTCCGTCGGCGCCGTTCGGCGTCCAGACCTGGGACTGGCACGAGGAATTGGACCCGTACTGGCACACCCATCAGGTGCGCGGAACCCGCCACAGTTACGTGGGGCTGACCGAGCACGGCATCCTCGGCAAGATCGGCATGAACAGCGCGGGTCTCGGAATCTTCTTCAACATCCTCGGCCACCGCGACGACGCACCGGCCGGGGTGCCCGTGCACGTCCTGTCGGCGGCGGTCCTCGGTGAAGCCGGAACCGTCGACGAAGCCCTCGAACTGCTGCGCTCGGCACCGATCGCCACCTCGGGCGCATTGACCCTGCTCGACCCCGACACCGTCGCTTGTGCCGAGGTCAGCCCCGTCGGCGTCGCGACGCTCCGCCCGAGCGGCGGATTCCTGACGCACACCAACCACTTCCTCGACCCGGCCAACGCCGCCCGCGAGAAGACCGGTCTGTACGAGCCGGACTCGCAGGACCGCTACGGTCTGATCGCCTCACGGCAACAGCGGTACGCCGAGCCGGCCGTCGCCGATCACCTCGTCGAGTACCTGTACTCCGATCCGGGGCAGCCCCAGCTGTGCTGCGTCCCCGCCCCGGACGCCGTCTTCGGTCAGCGCTGGGCCACCCTCGCGACAGTGCTGCTCGAACCCGGGCACCGCCGCGCCCGCATCCTCGCCGGCACACCGATCGACGCCCGCCGACGGGCATGGACCACACTCGACGCCACCGAGCCCGCGTGTGTCGTCGGCGGGTGACACGGCGGCCTGTCCCGGGCACGTGAGCGGCAAAGCGTGTGCCCGCACTCTTTCCCACTCACCTGGGTCAGGACACCAAATTCGCTGAGGCCCAGTCCATGTGCGTCTGAATCGCATTGGCCGCTTCGTCGGCGTCGCCGGTTTCGATGGCGTCGACGATGGCGCTGTGGCGGTCGACGTCCATGTTGCCGACGGCGCGGTCGAGGCCGGCGAACATGATCGACATCCGGATCGATCCTTCGAGGGAGATCCACGAGTGCAGGAGTGTGTCGTTACCGGTCAGGGAGCACATGGTGCGGTGAAAGTTCAGGTCGGCCTCGATGCGGGCTTCGAGGACGGCGGTGTCCATCACGTCGAGGGCGGCGCGCAGTTCCGCGATGACGGTGGTGCGGTCGGCCAGGCCGGCGAGTTCCCGAACGGCCAGCGCCTCGAGTGCGGCGCGGACGGCGAAGATGTCGCGGATCTCCTTGGAATCGAGGTGCCGGACGTACAGCCGGCCCCGCGCGCCGGCGGAGATCAACCCCTCCTGCTGGAGTTGCCGCATCGCCTCGCGGAGCGTGCCGCGGCTGATCTGCAGCATCTCGGACAGTTCGGTCTCCACGAGCGGGCTGCTCGGCGCCAGCTCCCCGCTGGTGATCGCGACCCGCAGGGCGGCGACGGCTTGCTGACGGAGGCTGGTCTTCTCCAGCCCGAGCAGTGCGGCGGGTTGTCCGGCCATGGGTGCCTCCGTGGGGTCAGCGATCAACTGTCGACAGCGGTCTGTTGACAGCAATCTGTTGACAGCCATCGTACGGCCCGCGCCGCCCTGCCTGCGGCGTGGGCCGTACGCGCTGGTCATGCCAGTTCGCCCAGAACCTTGGCGACGATCCGGTCCGTGCTCAAGCCGTACCGCTCGTGCAGGGTGGGCAGGGCACCGGCGTCGAGGAACTGGTCGGGGAGAGCGATCGGCACGATCCGCTTGCCGAGCCCGGCCGTGACGACGGCGGCGGCCACCGTCTCGAAGAGACCGCCGATCACGGTGTGGTTCTCCAGGGTGACCACCAGTCGGTCGGTGTTCACCTCCGCGAGGACGGTCTCGGCGTCGAACGGTTTGATCGTCGGCGTGTGGACGACCGCGACGTCGACGTTGTGCGCGGCGAGTCGGTCGGCGGCCTGCAGCGCGCGCATCGTCATAAGGCCACTGGTGACGAACACGACGTCGTTGCCGCCACGCAGCACCTTGGCCTTGCCCAGTTCGAACGTGTAGTCGTACTCGTCGAGCACGGTCGCGACCTTCCCCCGCAGCAGCCGCAGGTAGGTGGGACCGTCGGAGGCGGCGAGCTGCGGGACGGCCTGTTCGATGTCGATCGAGTCGCAGGGGTCGACGATGGTGAGGTTGGGGATGCCCCGGAAGATGGCCATGTCCTCGGTGGCCTGATGGCTGGGCCCGTAGCCGGTGGTCAGTCCGGGGAGCCCACCGATGATGTTGACGTTGAGGTTCGGTTCGGCGATGTCGAGGCACAGGAAGTCGTAGGCGCGGCGCGCGGCGAACACCGAATACGTGGACGCGAACGGCACCAGGCCGGTCTCGGCCATCCCGGCGGCGGCTCCGAGCAGCAGCTGTTCGGCCATCCCCATCTGGAAGAACCGGTCGGGGAACTCCTGCGCGAAGATGTGCATGTCGGTGTACTTGGCGAGGTCGGCGGACAGGCCGACGATCTTGTCGTTCTCCGGGGCGGCCTTCACCAGGGCGTGCCCGAACGGCGCGGACGTGGTCTTCTGGCCGTCGTCGACGAACGAGGCGATCATGGCCGACGTCTTGAGCTTGGGCTTGCTGGCGGTGGTCATGTCAGGCGTCCTTGTGGTCGAAGCCGGCGGTGAGCTGGTCGCGGCAGATCTGCCACTCGTGTTCGTCGATGCGCATGAAGTGCGCCTTCTCCCGGGTCTCGAGCAGGGGCACGCCCTTCCCGACGCGGGTGTCGCAGAGGATGATCGACGGCTTGCCGTCGGATTCGGCGGCGGCGCTGTCGAACGCGCGCACCAGTGCGGTGACGTCGTTGCCGTCGACGCGTTCGACGTGCCACCCGCAGGCCGCCCACTTGTCGTGCACGGGTTCGGTGCTCAGGACCGTGGAGGTCGCACCGTCGGCTTGGAGGGCGTTGATGTCGACCATCGCGGTGAGATTGCCGAGCTGGTGGTGATGGGCGCCCATGGCCGCCTCCCACGTCGAACCCTCGTCGAGTTCGCCGTCGGAGAGGAAGTTGAAGACACGGGCGGTGGAATGCTGGTGACGCAGCCCGAGTGCCATCCCGACCGCGATGGTGAGACCGTGGCCGAGGGAGCCGCCGGAAATTTCCATGCCGGGGGTGTACGTGGACATCGCCGACATCGGAAGCCGGGAGTCGTCGGAGCCGTAGGTTTCCAGTTCGCTGCGGGGGATGATTCCGGCCTCGGCGAGTGCGGCGTAGTGGCCGATGGCGTAGTGGCCGGTGGACAGAAGGAACCGGTCCCGGCCCTCCCATGCGGGATCGTCTGCGCGGTAACGTAGTTGGTCGGCGTAGACGGTGGCGAAGATGTCGGCGGCTCCGAGCGCCTGCCCGACGTATCCCTGGCCCTGTTCCTCACCCATGTCGAGGACGTTGTGCCGCATGCGGTAGGCGAACTGTTCGACGTTCGCGATGCGCGACGCGTCACTGGTCGTGTCTTCGGCCGCGGTGGTGGTGGCGGTTGTGGTGGTCACAGGAGTTCCTTTTCCTTGCGGATCGTGGGCGTGGTGCCGGTGGACGTCGGCGCGTCGACGCTTTTGGAATCGGCGCGCGCCGCAGCCTCGGCGGCGAGGCGCCGTTCGGTGGGTCCCCAGGTCTCCCTGGTGATCAACGCCGCCCACAGTCCGATCAGGGCGTACGTGCTGAACAGCAGCGCCGGACCCCACCAGCCGAAGGAGACGAACAGCAATGTGGTGACGAAGGGCGTGAAGCCGGAGACCATCGCCGAGATCTGATAGGCGAGGGACGCTCCCGAGGCGCGGCGCGAGGCGTCGAAGAGTTCGGGGAACCACGCACCCTGCGCTCCCGCCATCGAATTCTGGCAGACCGCGTAGGCGATCACGATGGTGGCGATGACCAGGATGAACAGGCCGGTGTTGACCAGAAGGAACATCGGGATTCCGAACAGTGCCGCGAAGGCGCAGGACGCGATGTAGAGGGGGCGTCGTCCGATACGGTCGGTGAGTCGGGCCCAGGCGACGGTGGCGAAGATGCCGATTGCGGACGCGATGCAGAGGGCGACAAGGGTTTCGGACTTCCCGGCGAGACCCTGGTTGTGCAGGTAGGAGATCATGTAGGTGATCGACACCGCGTAACCGGCCGTCTCGGCGACTCGAAGACCGATGCCGCGCAGAATGTTTCGCCAGTCGTATTTGATGGATTCGAGTACCGGGGACTTGACGATGTCGCCCTCGTTCTTGACGTCCTCGAAGACTGGGGACTCGGGCACCTTCGACCTGATGACCAGGCCGACCATCACCAGGACGATGCTGGCGAGGAACGGCACCCGCCAGGCCCAGTCGCCGCCGAGGTGCACGCTGAACAGAAACACCAGATTCGCCAGCAGCAGTCCGACGGGGAAGCCGGCCTGCACGATGCCGGTGAACTTGCCCTTGGACTTCCAGGGGGCGTGCTCGTAGCTCATCAGGATCGCACCGCCCCACTCGGCGCCGAAAGCGAGGCCCTGGACGACGCGGACGAGGACCAGCAGCACCGGCGCGATGAGCCCCACCTGCGAATAGGTGGGCAGCAGGCCGATCGCGAAGGTCGCGAGACCCATCGCGATCAGCGACGCCACCAGCACGGGTTTGCGACCCAGCTTGTCCCCGAGATGTCCGCCGAGCACCCCGCCGAGCGGGCGCGCCGCAAAACCGACACCCAGCGTCGCGAACGCGGCGAGTGTTCCGGTGACCGGGTCGGCGCCCGGGAAGAAGGCGGTACCGAAGTACAGCGCGGCGGCCGTGCCGAAGCCGATGAAGTCGTACGTCTCGATGACGGCACCCACCGAGGAGCCGATTGCTACGCGCTTGGCGTCCTTCGTGCCATGGACAGGACCTCGCATCCTGAGTGTTTCGGTACTCATGGGGACTCCTCTTCGAGCTGCCGGTTTCTACGATTGCCGCCGATTTGTTGACTGTCAACAGTGCGGTTCCAACAGTGTGATCCGAGCCACGTCAATATGTCAACCGTTACCCGCCGACGGTTGACTGTTAACAGTTGATCGGCTTACTGTGGTGGCAGTCACCTACCGCGCCGTCGACCTCCCTGTTCTCCCCCGCATCGGACGGGACGCGCGATTCCAGCAACACGAGGAGCGATCATGTCGTCCATTCAGCGCACCGCCGTCATCACCGGCGCCACCTCCGAGCGCGGGATCGGTCTCGCCACCGCCCGCCGCTACGCCGAAGAGGGCTGGGCGATCGTCGTTCTCGACCTCGACGGGGAGAAGTCCGCGAAGGTCGCCGCCGAGATCGGCAACGAGTTCGGGGTACCGGCCTTCGGTCACGACATCGACGTCGCCGACGAGAACTCGGTCCAGCGGGCGCACGACGGTGTCGCCGCCGAAGTCGCCGGCGGCAACCTCCCCGCTGTGGGTGCGCTCGCGAACATCGCCGGCATCACCTCGCCGGTGCCGTTCCTCGAGACCACGCTGGAACTGTGGAACAAGGTGATGGCGGTCAACGCCACCGGCACCTACCTCGTCACCCGCGCGTTCCTGCCGGCCATGATCGACAACGGCTGGGGGCGTGTGGTGAACATGTCGTCCGTCTCCGCCCAGCGGGGTGGCGGCGTCTTCGGCAAGGTGCCCTACTCGTCCGCCAAAGCCGCGGTTCTCGGTTTCACCAAGTCACTCGCACGGGAACTCGGTGACAGCGGAGTCACCGTCAACGCCGTCACCCCCGGTGCGGTCGACACCAGCATCCGCGTGGGCAGCACCGCCGAACAGGAAGCCGCACTCTGCCGCGACATCCCCCTCGGCCGGGTCGCGACCACCACCGAGGTCGCCGCCGTCATCACCTTCCTGTCCTCGCAGGACGCCGCGTACCTCACCGGCACCACCGTCGACATCAACGGCGGCAGCCACCTGCACTGAGTCGGTGCAGCCACCGCGGTGGACGGTACCCACCGTCCACCGCCCGAATCCCCGGGACACCCGATGATCGACCACACGACAATTCACGACCTACCCACCACCGCAGCCGAACGCTGGGGATGGCGGTACCGCGCCCACTGCCGCACCACCGAGCCCGCCGCCTTCTTCGCTCCGGACGGCGAACGACGCGGCGCCCGGATCCGGCGTGAACGACGCGCCAAACAGATCTGCAACGGGTGCGTCGTCGCCCGGCAATGCCGAGCACACGCAACCGAACACCGCGAAACCCACGGAATATGGGGCGGCACCACCGAAACCGACCGGCGCCGAGCCGGCCGGGCGCGATAGGTTCGAAAAAGATTTCGGCGAGTGTGTCGATCCATGTCACTCCCCGTTCGACCTGAGGATGAGAAGGTCCAAGAGGGACCCCGACATCCAAGGAGACGGAACCATGAAGTACATGCTGATCATGCGCGCCACCGACGAGACCTTCGCGGCGTCCCAGGACGTTGATTTCACCGAGATCATGGAAGCGATGGGCAAGTTCAACGACGAGATGATCCGCGCCGGCGTGCTGCTCGCGGCCGAGGGTCTGGACCCCGACCCCGAATCGGGTGTGGTGGTCGACTACTCCTCGGAAACACCTGTCGTGACCGACGGCCCCTACGGCGAGACGAAGGAGTTGTTCGGCGGCTTCTGGATGCTCAACGTCGCGTCGAAGGAGGAGGCTGTCGAGTGGGCCAAGCGTGCCCCGATGGCTGGTCCCGGTTCCAAAGCAGAGATCCGCCGGGTCGCGACGATCGACGAGTTCCCGCAGGACAACGTGTGGATCCAGAAGGAGCGGGCGTGGCGCGAAGCGACCGGTCAGCTCTGAGCGGATCGACGGGTGACGGCCACACCGGGCGTGAGGCCGTCGCCGCCGTCTGGCGGATCGAGTCGGCACGGATCGTCGGTGCGCTCGCGCGGTACACCGGCGATTTCGCGCTGGCCGAGGACCTCGCCCAGGAGGCGCTGGCCGAGGCACTCGTGAGCTGGCCACGCGACGGTATCCCCCACAACCCCGCGGGATGGTTGCTCACCGTCGGCCGACGCCGCGCGATCGACGCGTTCCGTCGGCGCTCCGCCCTCGACGAGAGGTACGCCGCCCTCGCTCACGACCTGAGCGAGGGCGGCTCCGCCTCGGGCAGCGGGCCCGCCGATCCGGCCCGGGGCACCGGGGACGTGCTGTGGGATCCGGACCAGATCGACGACGACATGCTGGCGTTGATGTTCATCTCCTGCCACCCCGTGCTGTCGCGGGAGGCGAGGGTCGCGCTCACCCTGCGGGTGGTCGGCGGTCTGACGAGCGACGAGATCGCGAAGGTGTTCCTCGTGCCGACCGCGACCGTGCAGGCCCGGATCACCCGGGCGAAGAAGACCCTCGGGGCGGCCCGGGTGCCGTTCGAAGTGCCGCCCGCCGCAGAGCGGACCGGGCGACTCGGCTCGGTGCTCAGCGTGATCTACCTGATCTTCACCGAAGGGTCCTCGGCCAGCTCCGGTGACGACCTGATCCGCCTCGACCTCGCGAGCGAGGCGCAGCGCCTCGCTCGGGTGCTGGCTCGGCTGGTGCCCGACGAGCCGGAGGTGCACGGCCTGCTGGCGCTGCTCGAACTGACCGCGGCGCGGTTCCCGGCCCGCACCGGGGCGGACGGCGAGCCGGTGCTGCTCGAGGACCAGGACCGCCGCCGCTGGGACCGCACCGCGATCCGCCGGGGACGCGCCGCCCTCGCCCGAGCGGAGCAGGTCGGCCGCGGGCTGGGCGCCTACGGCCTGCAGGCGGCGATCGCCGAATGTCATGCCGTCGCGCCGTCCGTCGACGCGACGAACTGGGAGCGGATCGTCCTCATCTACGAGGCACTCGGTCGGCTCGCGCCGTCACCGGTGATCGACCTCAACCGGGCGGTGGCGGTCTCCATGGCCCAGGGACCGGCCGCGGCGCTGCCGATCGTGGACGAGCTGGTGGCCGCCCAGGCGCTGTCGAATTCGCACCTGCTGCCGAGCGTTCGCGGCGAACTGCTCACCCGCCTGGGACGCACCGACGAGGCGCGCACCGAATTCGAGGCGGCCGTGCGGTTGTGCGGCAACGAGCGCGAGCGGACGGTGCTGGGGCGTAAGCTCGCCGACCTGCGCTGACCCCGACCGGTGAGCATCAGAGTGGGTCCAGGCGAGCCTTCAGCAGGCAGAACTCATTGCCTTCGGGGTCGGCGAGGACATGCCACTGCTCCTGCCCTGTCTGGCCGATGTCGGCCGGGCGCGCCCCGAGCTTCAGTAGGCGTTCGAGCTCGGCGTCCTGATCGCGGTCGGTGGCGTTGACGTCGATGTGCAGCCGGGATTTCCCCTTCTCCGGCTCATCCATGCGGCTGAGGATGATCGTCGGCTGCGGACCGCCGAACCCATCGCGCGGCCCGATCTCCACCGACCCGTCGTCCTCGTGATCGAGCACGACGAAGTCCAGGACCTCGCACCAGAACCGCGAAAGCAGCTCAGGGTCGCGGCAACCGAGCACGAGCTCACTGATACGACATGCCATGACGAAACCTGCTCTCAGCCCGGGAACTGCCGGGAGCCCACACACGAACCTCATGGGCTCCCAGCGGTGAAGACAATCCCGCGATCGTACCGGGCAGGGCCACCGGCCATCCAGTGGAAAACCGGCTTCGAGACCGACCTAGACGGGTGAGCCCAGAGTGGCGTGACGGTACGCCGCCGTCTCGAAGTCCAGGTAGCCGCCGAAAGACACGGGATCGGCGAACGGCAGGATCTGGGTGGCCCAGTACCCGGCGATTCCGTTGCGACGATCGATCCAGTAGTACGAGTTGGCGAGGCCGGCCCACCCGAGCGACCCCCGGGGCCGGCCGGTGGGTGCGTCCTCTTCGTTCACCATGAACGTGTACGCCCACGACTTACGTTGGCCGGGAAAGAATTCGGCGTCGTTGGTGAGGGCGGGTATCACGGCAGGCAGCATCCCGACCTTTTGTCCCTCGAGGCCGTTGCACACGGCGGCCTGCACGGTGTCGGGCCGCAGCACTCGGCCACCGGGGGCGTCTCCGTCGTTCAGCCACATCCGCAGGAACTTCAGGTAGTCGCCCACCGTGGAGTAGAGGCCGTGCCCGCCCATGTCGATCTCGGGAGCCTGCGGCAGCACCAGATCCAAGGGAGTGAGCCGGCCGTCCTCCTCCCGCTGGTGGATGGTCGCGCGACGGGCCGCCATCGATCCGGTCAGGGTGAAAGCTGTGTCGTGCATGCCGAGCGGCGCGAACACCCGCTCGGCCATCACCTCGCCGAGCCGCTTGCCGCGGATCGCCTCGACCACCTGGCCGGCCCAGTCGATGTTCGTCCCGTACTGCCACTTCTCACCCGGATCGAAGAGCAACGGCGTGGTCAGCGACGCCCGGGTCGCGGTGATCACGCCGGGCTGGTCGTGCTCCACCCCCAACCGGTTGTAGGTCTCGTCGAAGAAGTCGTATCCGAATCCGGCGGTGTGCAACAACAGCATCCGCGTGGTGATGTCCCGCTTCGGTGCCCTCAGCACCGGATCGCCGTGGGCGTCGAATCCCTCGATGACCTGAATGTCACCGAGTTCCGTAACGTATTCGCGGGCGGGCGCGTCGAGGTCGAGCAGACCCTCTTCGACGCACTGCAGCACGGTGGTCCCGGTGATCGCCTTGGTGGTGGAGAAGATCGCGAACACGGTGTCGGCGGTCATCGGCTCGCCGTCGGCCAGGGACCGCACCCCGGCGGCGCCCTCGAACACCGTGTGGTCGCGATCGGTCACCATCGCCACCACTCCGGGCACCCTCGGCGCACCTTCCTCGGTCACGCTGTCGAGAACCTTGCCGAGCGCGGCGTTGAGATCGGACATTCCACTCTCCTGTCGTGTCTGTGGTCACTGATGGAACGTGACGCTATGACCGGGCGGAGGGTGGCGACGTCTCAGTTCGGCACCGCACGTCTCGGTTCGGCAGAATCCGCGTGGCGGGCGTCACAGTTGCACTGCGGCCCAATGCCGGCCACCGAACGCGAAAGCCCCCGGCCGCCGTGGCAACCGGGGGCACATCTCGACGAGCGCCTCGATCAGGTGCCGACGTAGGCCGCGAGGTGCTCGCCGGTGAGGGTGGAGCGGGCGGACACCAGATCCTCCGGCCTGCCCTCGAACACGATCCGGCCGCCGTCGTGGCCGGCGCCCGGGCCGAGGTCGATGATCCAGTCGGCGTGCGCCATGACCGCCTGGTGATGCTCGATGACGATGACCGACTTACCGGAGTCGACGAGCCGGTCGAGCAGTCCGAGCAGCTGTTCGACATCGGCGAGGTGCAGACCGGTGGTCGGTTCGTCGAGGACGTAGGTGTCGCCCTTGTCGGCCATGGCGGTGGCCAGCTTGAGCCGCTGCCGTTCGCCGCCGGACAGCGTGGTGAGCGGCTGTCCGAGGCTGAGGTAGCCGAGCCCGACGTCGGCGAGCCTCTGCAGAATCTTGTGCGCCGCCGGGATCCGCGCCTCGCCGGAACCGAAGAACTCCTCGGCCTCGGCCACCGGCATCGCGAGCACTTCGGCGATATTCCGGCCGCCCAGCGTGTACTCGAGCACCTCGGCCTGGAACCGCTTCCCCTCGCACTCCTCGCAGGGGGATTCGACGGTGGCCATCACACCCAGGTCGGTGTAGATGACACCGGCGCCGTTGCACGTGGGGCACGCGCCCTCGGAGTTGGAACTGAAGAGCGCCGGCTTCACGCCGTTGGCCTTCGCGAATGCCTTGCGGATCGGCTCGAGCAGCCCGGTGTAGGTCGCCGGGTTGCTTCGCCGGGAGCCCTTGATCGCGCCCTGGTCGATCGACACCACGCCGTCCCGCCCGGACACGGAACCGTGGATCAGCGAACTCTTGCCCGAGCCCGCCACTCCGGTCACGACCACCAGCATGCCGAGTGGGATGTCGACGTCGACGCCGCACAGGTTGTGGCTGTCTGCGCCACGCACCTCGAGCGCCCCCGACGGTGTGCGCACCGACTGTTTCAGCGACGCCCGGTCGTCCAGGTGCCGCCCGGTGAGCGTGTCACTGGACCGCAGCCCCTCGACGGTGCCCTCGAACACCACCTGGCCACCCTCGGTGCCGGCGCGCGGTCCGAGGTCGACGACGTGGTCGGCGATCGCGATCGCCTCCGGCTTGTGCTCCACGACCAGCACCGTGTTGCCCTTGTCGCGCAACTGCAGCAGCAGGCCGTTCATCCTCTGGATGTCGTGCGGGTGCAGGCCGATGGTCGGCTCGTCGAAGACGTACGTGACGTCGGTGAGCGACGAACCGAGGTGCCGGATCATCTTCGTGCGCTGCGCCTCACCACCGGACAGGGTGCCCGACGGCCGGTCGAGGGAGAGGTACCCCAACCCGATCTCCGTGAACGAGTCGAGCAGATGCTGCAGCCCGGTGAGCAGCGGGGCCACCGACGGTTCCTTCAGGCCGCGGACCCAGTCGGCGAGGTCGCTGATCTGCATCGAGCAGACGTCGGCGATGTTCTTGCCCTTGATCTTCGACGATCGCGCCCCCTCGCTGAGTCGGGTGCCGTCGCAGTCGGGGCAGGTGGCGAACGTGATCGCCCGCTCCACGAACGCGCGGATGTGCGGCTGCATGGCGTCGACGTCCTTGGCCAGGAACGACTTCTGGATCTTCGGGATCAGACCCTCATAGGTCACGTTGACGCCCTCGACCTTGATCTTGGTCGGCTCCTTGTAGAGCAGGTCCTGCAACTGCTTCTTGGTGAACTTCGCGATCGGCTTGTCCGGATCGAAGTAGCCGCAGCCCCGGAAGATGCGGCCGTACCAGCCCTCCATGCTGTAGCCGGGGATCGTCAGCGCGCCCTCGTTGAGCGACTTGCTGTCGTCGTAGAGCGCCGTCAGGTCGAAGTCGGTGACCGCCCCCCGGCCCTCGCATCGCGGACACATGCCGCCGGTGATGCTGAAGCTCCGCCGCTCCTTCGTCTGCTGGCCACCGCGCTCGATGGTGACCGCGCCCGCACCGGAGATCGACGCGACGTTGAAGGAGAACGCCTGGGGTGAGCCGATGTGCGGCTTCCCGAGCCGGCTGAACAGGATGCGCAGCATCGCGTTGGCGTCGGTGGCGGTGCCGACTGTGGAGCGGGGGTTCGAACCCATCCGCTCCTGGTCGACGATGATCGCCGTCGTCAGCCCGTCGAGTACGTCGACGTCGGGTCGCGCCAGTGACGGCATGAAGCCCTGCACGAAGGCGCTGTAGGTCTCGTTGATCATCCGCTGCGACTCCGCGGCGATCGTGGCGAACACCAGCGAACTCTTGCCCGAGCCGGAGACACCGGTGAACACCGTCAGCCGGCGCTTCGGGAGCTCGACACTGATGTCCTTGAGGTTGTTCTCGCGCGCGCCGTGCACGCGGATGAGATCGTGACTGTCGGCAAGGTGCAGATCCGGCGACTCCGAGTTTTCCCGTCGCTTCGCTCGGCCCGTCGTGTCCGCCTTCGTGGCCATGCTCATCGTGTCTCCCTCTGTTGGGCGGAGCCGCCTTCGCGGTTTCCGCCAGCGTCGATCAGCGCAGTTCCTGGATACGAACCATGTTGCCCGCGGGATCGCGGAAGGCGCAGTCACGGACTCCGTACGGCTGCTCGGTCGGCTCCTGAACGACCTCCGCGGAGTCGCTGGCCTGCAGCTTCTCGAAGACGCCGTCGAGGTTCCTGGTGGCCAGGTTGATGGCTGCGTACGTGCCCTTGGCCATCATCTCGGCGATGGTGCGACGCTCGTCGTCGGTGATTCCGGGGTCGGCGGCCGGCGGATGCAGAACGATGGACGTGCCGGGCTGGTCGGCCGGGCCCACCGTGATCCAGCGCAGCCCGTTGTATCCGACGTCGTTGCGGACCTCGAAGCCGAGAGCGTCGCGATAGAAAGCCAACGCGGCGTCCGGGTCGTCCTGCGGGAGGTAGGTCTGGTGAATTGTGATGTCCATGGGATCACGATAATTACGAATCAGCGACCTGCGCTTCTCGATTCCTGATCGGTCTGGTGACCTGTTTCGCCACGCACGACGGAATGCCCGCCGTCGCGTCCGCCTCCTGGCGCCGGTAGGTGCTGGGCGGGACCCCGGTCAGCTCGGCGAAACGCGTGCTGAAGGTGCCCAGCGACGAGCAGCCGACCGCGAAACACACCTCGGTGACGCTGAGGTCACCACGACGCAGCAATGCCATCGCCCGCTCGATGCGCCGCGTCATCAGGTACGAGTACGGAGACTCGCCGTACGCGAGCCGGAACTGACGGCTGAGGTGCCCTGCCGACATGTTCACGCCACGGGCGAGCGACTCGACGTCCAGCGGCTGCGCGTGCTCCCGATCGATCCGGTCACGGACGCGGCGCAGCAGCGCGAGATCGCGTAAGCGCTGGTTCTCAGCGGTACTGCTCGTCACATACGAGATCGTGCCACGTCGCACCGGAGTTGCCTAGCGCCACTCGCCCGCGCGCACGCTCCTCACGCCGGGTCGGGTGTTGCGCCTCGGCAGTGGTCGACGAGCGAGACCTGTTCGTCCGGGGCCGGCAGCCGGTCCCGCTCGGCACCGTCGAGGTGGCGAGCTTCCACTGAACCCAGCTGCTCCCAGTAATTCTCCGACCGCGCCAGCGGAGTCCGCCGAAAGTCCATGCGTCGCCCTCCCTGGATTGCCAGGTCCAATCGTTGCCTGGGGCACCCGGGCCGCCGCGACCGTCACCGCATCGCCGCGGCCCGCCACCCCTCCGCACCGAGTCTTCCCCGCACCGCGAAGCCAAGACAGGGCCGTTCGGCCCTACCACCACGAGATCGGGCAGCGTCATCGACGGCTGCCCCTGAGATCAGTAATGTTGGATGGCGTCCGGCCGTCTCACGCGGCCACGCTTCCGGAGCGCCTCGATCACCGAGGAGGAGCGGATGACCGAGATCGATACCTCGCACGAGCAGTGCCTCGTCGACTCTCTACGGGCACGCGACGAGTCGGCGTTCGCCGAACTCGTCGACCAGCACACGCCGATGATGCTGCGCGTGGCGCGGGGATACGTGGCCAGCGCCGAGGTCGCGGAAGACGTCGTCCAGGAAACCTGGATCGCCGTGCTCCAGGGCATCGACGGATTCGAAGGCCGCTCCACCCTCCGTACCTGGCTGTTCCGGATACTCGTCAACATCGCCAAGAAACGGGGAGTGCGGGACCGGCATGATGTCGACGCCGCGCTGGCCGCCTACGCGGGCAGCGCCGCCGTGGACCCGGCCCGGTTCCTGCCCGCATCCTCCCCGGAGGATCCACACCACTGGGCGACTCCGCCGACCAGCTGGCCGGTGACCCCCGAGGGGTCGGTCCTCGGTGCGGAGGTGCTCGACGTCGCCGGCCGCGAACTCGAGCACCTACCCGACCGCCAGCGGATCGTGGTCGTTCTGCGTGACGTCCTCGGCTACGACGCCGAAGAAGTGTCCGCGATGCTCTCGATCACCCCGGCGAACCAGCGGGTGCTGCTGCACCGGGGTCGCGCGCATGTGCGCCAGGCCCTCGAGGATTATCTTGGAACGGGAGCGTGAGACATGGAAGACATGGACTGCCAGGACCTCGTCGAACTCGTCACGGCCTACCTCGAGAACGACATGGATCCCGATGCCCGGGTCCGATTCGAAACCCATCTGGGCGAATGCCAGGGATGCGCCACCTATCTCGAACAGATCGAGCAGACGGTGCACACCCTCGGCGCGCTCCCCCCGGACGAGCTCGATCCGGCGTTGCGGGACCGCCTGCTCGCCGCGTTCCGCGAGTGGCGTTAGCGGCGCGAAACTCGCCGCAAAATAATGTCCGGCAGGGTGTAACGTTTCGCCCCCTCGCAGACACCGTTCGAGTAGCCGTGAACGTTGGGTTCGCGGCACTCGGACAGGAATTCAGACCATGAACGCCACACATTCGCACCAGGACGACCGACGCACCCACCGCGGCTCGCTGCGGAAGCGGATCGTGACCGTGGTGGTGGCTGCAGCCGCATTCGGCGTCCTTCCCGTCGGCGTCGCGGGCGCGGTCGCCCCGGCCGCGCAACACCCGGTCGCCGCAGTGGCCGCCCCTGACACCGGCCGCGACATCCCCGGCGGCAACGACGATCGGACCCGCGATCGGCAGCGCGAACAGCGGCAGGAACGCCGGGCCGAGAACATGCCCACCGATCAGGTTCCGATCATCTGGAACGTCCCAATCAACTGAGTGTGCATACCCACTGAGGGGCAGTGCCTTTCGCCGCACCCTCGGTTCGGCACCTCCGCCGGTCGGTAATCGGCGGAGGCTGCTGCCGCCCTTCGTTCACCGCTGTGTGTTATTCAAGGCTCATGACTGCGTCGTCGATCGATCCGCCCGTAGGAGCCACCCTCTCGGCCATCCGAGCCGTCGCACCCAAGCTGGCTCCGAGCGAACGTCGGGTGGCGGACGTGTGCGTGGAGCGTCCGCAGGATGTTGCGTGGTGGTCGGCGGCCGATGTCGCGGAACACGCAGAGACATCCACTGCCACCGTCATCCGTGCGTGCCAGAACCTTGGTTTCAAGGGTTTCCAGCACTTACGGATGTTGCTGCTACGGGATCTGGGGTCGGCCGATACCGGAACGGGGGGAATACCCGCCGCCGAAGAGAACGGCACCGGACTGGTGCGGGCCGTGTTCGCCGAACTGGCGACGGATCTCGCCGGCGCCCTGGCACCGCTCGACGAAGACTCGTTCGAGCGGGCGGTGACGGCGCTCGCGGAGGCGGAGCGGGTGCTCGTTGTCGGCAACGGAGCGTCGGGACCGTCGGCGGCTGCCGTGGCCGTGCGGTTCATTCTCAACGGCCGCCACGCCGAGGCGCCGACCGACGCCGTGATCCAGCAACTGACTGCCGGGCGCCTGACCTCCCGGGACGTGTGCCTCGCGGTGAGCGACAGCGGGTTGAACTCGGTCACCCTGCGTCCGGTCGAGGCCGCGCGGGCAGCGGGGGCCACGGTCATCGGCGTCACCAGCTACGCCCGTTCGACTCTCGTGGAGAAATCCGACATCGGACTGGTCATCGGCGGCGGTACGGGACCGTGGGGTGGACTCGGCGCATCGGCCACGGTGGTGCAGCTCGCGTTCCTCATCAGCCTGCAGATCGCTGTCTGCCGGGCGCGGGGCGACTCGGCCGAGGCTGCGGCAGAGACGTTCAAACAGATTGTGCCGCTGATCCATCCGTGATGGCATCGGGTGCTACAGCCGTTGCGCGAAGCATCACCGCTGATTGGATCGCCATTCGCCCGCCATTAACCTGACCCTGGCTAACTACCGATGTAACGAAATTCCCCGTCTCGCCGAGATTGGGTAACGTCATTTCATCGGGAGAGGCCAATGGGCAGGATTCGGATCGAGAATCTGAGTCGAAAGTTCGCAGATTTCACCGCGGTCGACAGTATCGACCTCGACATCCGGGACGGCGATTTCCTGGTCCTCCTCGGGCCCAGCGGGTGCGGAAAGACCACGCTGCTGAGGATGCTCGCGGGGCTGCTCGAGCCGACCAGCGGACGGATCCTGCTCGACGACGACGACATCACCGCGGCGCCCTCCCGGCGCCGGGACGTCGCGATGGTTTTCCAGAGCTACGCGCTCTACCCGCACCTCAGCGTCGCGAAGAACCTCGCGTTTCCGTTGCGCGTGAAAAAGATGCGCAAGTCGGAGGTAGCGGAGCGCGTCGAGGCCGTCGCTCGGCAACTCGACATCGCGCACCTGCTCGGCCGAAAGCCGAAGGAACTGTCCGGTGGCCAGCGGCAGCGCGTTGCAGTCGGGCGCGCGATCGTGCGTGATCCGAAGGCGTTCCTGATGGACGAGCCGCTGTCCAACCTCGATGCGAAGCTCAGGACCGCGACGAGGCGTGAGCTCACCGAACTCCATCGTCGCCTCCGTGCCACGTTCGTGTACGTCACCCACGATCAGGTCGAGGCGATGACGATGGCGACGCGGATCGCCCTGCTGAACAACGGCGCACTCGAACAGGTCGGAACACCCGAGGACGTCTACGACCGGCCGGCGTCCGTGTTCGTCGCAGGTTTCCTCGGCAGTCCCGCGATGAACCTGCTCGACGCACGCGTCCGCACCGTCGACGGCACTGTTGTCGCGTCCGCCGAGGGCGTGACCGCACCGTTGTGGCGTGGACAGACCGACGGCCGCGACGTCGTCCTGGGCATTCGGCCGGAGCATCTCCGCGTCGCCGACCCTGTGGATCATCCGGGGGTGCGGCTGTCGGTCGACGTCACGTCCGTCGAGAATCTCGGCAGCGAGCAGGTCGCGTACTGCGAGGTCGGGGGTGCCACGGTCTGCGTGCGCGCACCGCGACCGATTGCATTGCGCCCCCATCGAACCGCCGCCCTGACTGCGGATCCCGCCCACGTGCACCTCTTCGACCGCGCGACCGGACGCCGCCTGGAATGGGTGGACGTTCCCGAACTCACCGACTTCGACTCCGCGGCCCCCACGGCTGTGGACCACTCTCCCGAAACACTTTCCGCAACAGGAGCAGCGTGATGCGTAGATCGACATTCTCTGTCGTCGTAGTGGCGGCCGTGGCCGCCGCTCTGACCGGCTGTGCCACCGGTGGAGCCGCGCCGGGCACCTCGGGAACCGGCGCACCGGTCCCGGATCTTTCCCCCGACCAGCAGGTCGACATCGTCTTCGAGTCGTACAACCTCCAGCAGGCCGGGCTCTGGTCGGACACGATCAACGGCCTTGTCGCCGACTTCGAGGCGCAGCACCCGAACATCCACGTGAAGGCCCAGCCGCCGCAGGGCAGCGGCACGGCCGGCGCCGGAACCGCGAGTAGCGTGCAGACGCAGATGCTCGCCGGCTCGCCCCCCGATGTGGCCCAATTAACCTTCGACACTCTCGATTTCGCCGTCAACGAACTCGGCGCACAGTCGCTCGACGGACTGTTCGGGACCGAGGCCGTGGACGCGACGTTCGGTGGAGAGCATCCGTTCCACCCGCGGGCCGCCACCCTCGGCGACTGGGACGGCGAAACGTACGGCATCCCCTACGTGTTCTCCACACCCACCCTCTTCTACAACGCGACCGCGCTCACGAAGGCCGGGCTGACCGCCGACGCCGACCTGTCGACGTGGCCGAAGGTGGCGGCTGCCGCCAAGGCCGTGACCGCGGCGACGGGCAAGCCGGCGCTGTCCGTGTCGTGCTCGGTGAAGGGTGGCAACTGGTGCATGCAGGCGCTGTTCCGCTCGGCAGGCGGCGATGTGCTGTCGCAGGACCGCAAGACCATCGAATTCGGCGAGCCCGGTGCGGTGTCGGCGGTGACCGCGTTGCGGCAGATGTACGACGACGGCGTCCTCGCCAACCTCGACTCGACCACCCAGTACGAGAGTTTCGCGAAGGGCGACGTGGCGATTCAGCTGCAGACGTCGGCTCTGCAGGGGATGTTCATGAAGTCGGCGGCGACCGATGGCTGGGACCTGCGCGCCGCACCGATGCCCGCCTTCGAGGGTCACGCCGCGGTGCCCACCAATTCGGGGTCGGCTCTGTTCACGTTCTCCCAGGATCCGGCGAAGCAGCGCGCGTCGTGGGAGTTCATCAAGTTCATGACGAGCGACCACGCGTACACCCAGATCTCCAGCAAGATCGGCTACCTTCCGCTTCGTCCGTCCCTCACCGAGGATCCGGCATCGCTAAAGGAATGGGCCGACGACAACCCTCTCCTGGCTCCGAATCTCGGCCAGCTCGACAAGCTCGAGGCCTGGGAGTCGTATCCCGGCAACAGCTATGTGCAGGCCGACGACATCCTCGGCCAGGCCGTGGAAGACGCGGTCTACTACGGCAAGGACCCGGCCGCCACCATGCAGGCGGCGCAGCAGCGCGTGCAGGAACTCATTCAGTAACCACTTCCGACAGAACGAGACACCGACACCATGACCAGCACTCTGCCTGCGTCGACGAATCATCGACGCCTGAATCTGACCGGCACCTATAACTTCCGCGACCTGGGCGGGTTCCCTACTGATACGGGGACCACCAAGTGGAACAAACTGTTCCGCTCGGACGCGCTTCACCAGCTCGACCAGCCGGCCCGCGACAACCTCCGCGAGCGGAGACTCGCTCTCGTCATCGACCTTCGCGAACAGCAGGAGCTCGACGACAGTCCGAGCGCACTCGACGGCGTCGGACACCGGGTGGAACACCTGCCGGTGTACGAGGGCGAGATCGACCTGGACGGCGCGAACTTCGACCTCGCGGTCGTCTACCGCGACATGGTCGAGAATTACGGACATCGTTTGACCCGCGCCGTCCGCGCCATCGCCGCCTCGGGCGATGACCCGACCGTCGTGCACTGCACCGCGGGAAAGGATCGCACCGGGCTGGTCGTCGCTCTCACCCTCGCGGCGGTGGGTGTCGATCAACGCGACATCGTCGCCGACTATGCGATGTCCGAGGTTCTGCTGGCCGGCGACTGGGCGCTCGGTATGGCCGAGAAGATGCGCGGCCGCGGCCTTCCCGACGACGTGGACGTCGATCACCTGGTCGGCGCCAGCCCGGCCGTGCTGATGCGCACGACCCTCGACTCCATTGCAGCCGCGCACGGCGGCGTCCGCGACTACCTCCTCGGCCACGGCATGATCGAGCGGGAACTCGACGACCTGCGCGGCGCACTCGTCGCCTGACATCCACTTCCACAGGAGAACTTCATGTCCCAGTACGGGGAACCCGACCATTACATCCTGCATGTGAGCGACACCCACTTCGTCGCCGACGGCGCCCTGCTTCACGATTCGGTCGACAGCGACGCCAACCTCTCCCGGCTGTTCGAGCGGCTCGAGAAGGCAGGCCGCCGGCCCGAGGCCATCGTGTTCACCGGCGACCTCGCCGACAGGGGCGAACCCGAGGCGTACGTGCGCCTGCGCCGTATCGTCGAGCCCGCCGCAGAGCGCCTCGGCGCGAAGGTGATCTGGGTGATGGGCAACCACGACGCCCGGCCCGCCTTCCGGAGCGGCCTGCTCGACACCGAACCCACCCAGGACTCGGTCGACGTGGTCGTCGATGTCAACGGATTGCGGATCATCGTGCTGGACAGCACGGTCCCGGGTTTCCACCACGGCCTGATCAGCGACGAACAGCTGGCCTGGCTGACGGACGTCCTGGCCGAGCCGGCACCGCACGGCACCCTGCTCGCCCTGCACCATCCGCCGGTACCGGGCCTGCTCGACGCCATCGAATCGGTGGAGTTGAAGGAACAGCACCGGCTCGAGACGGTGCTCGCGGGCACCGACGTCCGCGGAATCCTCGCCGGACACCTGCACTACTCCACGACGTGCACGTTCGCGGGCATCCCGGTGTCGGTGGCATCGGCCACCTGCTACACCCAGGATCTGCTCGTCGACGAGGGCAGCATCCGCGGCCAGGACGGCGCGCAGGGTTTCAACATGGTGCACGTCTACCGCGACCGTGTCCTGCACACGGTCGTCCCCCTCGACGTGTCCCCCACCGTGTACGAGATGACTGCGGACGATATTCGGCAGTCGATCGAGCAGCTCACGGCGCCCGGCGTCTGATGTTCGTCGAAGTTCCAGCCGCAGCCTCCGCCGTCCGCGCCGACACAGCGGCGGTTCCGTCGCGGGCCGACCGGGTACGGAGCGGTCTCGCGCCCTACCCGTATCTCCTGCCCGCCGTCGTCCTGCTGATCGTGTGGATCTACAAGCCGCTCGGGGAGACCATCGGCCTGTCGTTCTACAAGTGGAACATGGTGCCCACCAGCCCGAAGGTTCCGGTGGGAGTGGACAACTACGTTCGCGTACTGTCGCTGCCCGAGCTCCATCAGGCACTGCGGAACACGATTGTGTACGTCCTCGCGTTCATGGTGTTCTCGTTGCTGCTGCCGATGGTCGTCGCGCTGCTGTCGAACCGGGTCGCCGGGCGGTGGAAGACGCTCTACCAGGCCCTGATCTTCGTCCCGTTCCTCATCACCCCGGTGGCCGGCAGCGCGATCTGGCGGTGGCTGTTCAATCCCGAGGGCGGCACGATTCCCCGGGTGGCCGCAACCCTGGGTTTCGAGTTGGGCAACGTCTTTCGAGAACCCGGCCTCGCGATGCTCGGTGTCGTGCTGATCGTCGGGTGGCAGATGCTTGGCTTCGGTGTGCTCGTCATCTCCGCCGGACTGGCCGGAATCAATCCCGACTACGCGTCGGCGGCGGCCCTCGACGGCGCGTCGCAAGCGACCATCACCCGCAAGATCACCTTGCCGCTGCTGTCCCCGACGCTCGTGTTCCTCGGCCTCATGACGATTCTACTGGGGGCGCAGTGGGCGTACCCGATCATCGACATCGTCACGCAGGGGGGTCCGAGCGGTGCCTCCACCAACATCTACTACCTGCTGTACCAGTTCGGATTTCAGAATTTCGACGCAGGACTGTCGGCTGCTGCGGGAACCCTGTTCTTCCTGGGCTTCGGACTGATCGCAGTCGTGTTCGTTCGTGTGTCGGACCGGCTGAGCTTCTACGACAACTAGGACACCCCATGGCATTTGCACTCGTCGATGCGCCGGCCCGATCGACCGCCGCCGCCGCCGCGACCCGCGATCCCGGCGACGCCCCGGGCACCACCCGTTCCCGAGGCCGCATGGCGACCGGGCACGTGGTTCTCGCTGCCGTCACCATGTTCAGTATCTTCCCGGTGTACTGGATGTTCGCCACCGCGTTCCGCCGTCCCGAGGACTCCCTGTCCGTCAGCCCCGTGCCGTCTCCGTTCAGTCTGGACAACTTCCGCTACGTGTGGGAGACCATTCCGATGGCGTCGATGCTCGTCAACACGTTCGTCATGGCGTTGGCAATGTCCGTCAGCCAGCTTCTGGTCGCGATCCTGGCCGCCTACGCGTTCGCGCGGTGGACCTTCTTCGGGAAGCAGGTGCTGTTTCTGCTGTTCGTGGGATCGTGGCTGGTGCCGTTCCAGGTCACCATGATTCCGAACTACCTTCTCATCTCACAGATGGGCCTGCTGAATACCGTTGCCGGAATCGTGATCCCGAATCTGTGTTCGGCGTTCGGTGTTCTGCTGATGCGCCAGCACATGGAGGCGTTTCCGCGAGAGTTGCTCGATGCCTCCCAGATCGATGGCCAGAACTCGTGGGCAACCCTGTGGAAGGTGGTGCTGCCCAACATGAGACCGGCGCTCGCGGCACTGGGCATCATGCTGTTCATCTCGGCATGGAACGAGTACCTGTGGCCTTCACTGATCATGCGTCAGTCGAATGCGGTCGTCCAGATCGGAATTCGCGGCTTCCTCGGCGCGGAAGGCAACAACTGGGGTGCTGTGATGGCTGCGTCCGGCCTCGCCTGCCTCCCCATCTTCCTGATCTACCTGTTCCTCCAGCGCTACGTGCGCGACGCATTCGTCCGGTCTGGCCTCAAATAGCTTTCGGCCGAACACAACCCGAAGGAGCTCCGATGAAGATCATCCAGATCAGTGACACGCACCTGTCCGCCCGCGGCGGGCGCACACAGCAGAACTTCGAACGCGTCGTCGACTACGTGAACCATCAGGTCCGTCCCGATCTGATCGTGCACTCCGGCGACATTGTGATCATCCACCCCGATGAAGCGGACGACCGTGCGCACGCCCACGAACTGATGCAGCGGTTCGCCGCCCCGGTGCTCGTCGTGCCCGGCAACCACGACGTCGGTGAGCCGGGCTCTGCGCCGTGGAAGGGAATCGGCGTGACCGATGAGCGAATCGCCGCTTTCGAGGAGGTGTGGGGTCCCGATCACTGGCGCCACGACGTCGATGACTGGACGGTGCTCGGACTGAACAGCGAGCTCTTCGGTTCAGGTCTCGACCGGGAAACCGCGCAGTGGGCCTGGATCGAAGACGTGGCCGCGGACGTCCCCGACTCGCAGCGGGTGATCGTATTCCTGCACAAGCCGATCTGGAGCGCACTGGACGAGCCGGTCGGGCACGCCGTCGACATCGGGGAATCTCGTACCCGGTTGCTCACAGCGCTCGGGAAGATGTCACTCGCTGCCGTCGGCAGTGGGCACCTGCACTGCTATCGGCAGACCGTCCGCGACGGGGTGCGCGAGGTCTGGGCGCCGTCAACCGGGTTCGTGGCCGGCGAGGGTGAATCCCTGCCCGGGCCGCTCCACCAACTCGGCATCGTCGAGTACGACTGCACCGGAGGGGCCGTGCGCGCGAGCTACCGATCCGTGCCGGACCTCGAAGACGTCACGATTGCCGCCGTGCCCGAGGTGACCGCGGCCATCGACGCACTCGGACACAGCACAGTCGGCTGACGTCGAGTCGAGGTGTTACCGGCCGACGTCGGTAGACGCCTGCCCCACTTCCTCTGCGTTCACTGCCCCGTCCCGGGCCGGGCCGGGGCAGGGTCGTTGTGAACAGTCGACAGTCCGGTGACGAATCCCCGGGCATCCAACAGGCGCCCCAGGTGTACTGCCGGCCGGATGACGACGGCGCGGTCGGCGATGCGGGCTCCAGCGAGGACCTTCTCGAGCAAGGCTTCGAATCGGTTGACGTCGGCAAGGTCACGAGTCCATAGGGTCATGACGAGGTTGTAGCGGCTCGCGGTGGTGACCGCGAGCCGGACCTCCGCGAGCCGCGACAGCGTCGACCGAAGCCGATGGATGGAGGACGCAGGCACCTGCACGAAGTACCAGGCGTTGATCGGCCACCCCGTATAACTACGGGCGACATCCGTCCGTAGGACAAGGTCACCCGAGTGCCGGAGTGTCGCAATGGCATCGACGACTCGTTGGTTACTCACGCCCGCCTTCGCGGCGATGTCACCGGTAGGGGTGCGTCCGTCGCGGTACAACTCACGGAAGAGGGCCGCCTGGAGGTCGGCAGGGACCTGCCGTGCTGCGCGGGGCCGGGGCGCTTTGGCCCGGGGAACCCGCTGCGCCTCCGACTCGGAGAGGGCGCTCAACCTCCAGTCGCTGCCCTCCACGAGAACCTCGGTGACCAGGTGCGTGCGAGCGTGTGTGATCAGACGCTGGTCACCCAGCCGATCGATCACGAATGCCGACAGCGCCTCGAGGTCGGCTGCCGCGACCACGGCGACGAGATCGCGGCCACCGGACGTGTGATCAATGGTGCGCACAATCTCTTCGTCGGCGAGAAGACTCGCAGTCTCGGCGGCTTTCCCCTGCGCACATTCGATCTCGACGATGGCCACTGCAGGGAAGTGCCGACGCTGCCCGGTAATCCACGCAAGCCCCTCATCGGTAATCCTGGCCCATCGCCGGGCGAGCCCGACCGGATCGGTGCCGAGAGCCCGGCCCAGTTCGGTCCACGATGCTCGCGGCTCGAGTTGCAGAGCGTGAATCAGCCGTAGATCGGAGTCTCTGCGCAGAGAATCCGGACTCGAGGTGGTCACTTTGCATCGTTTCCTGACATTTAACTTATCGGATTTCAATCGAATTGAGGATACGGGCACCACACAGATTTCGCTGGAGGAACATATGAGCACTACACCGCACACCGGCGCGAGGCGGGCCACCGGAACCTCCGCGGCCGTCGGATTCCTGATTGTCATGGAGGTCGGAAGCGGGCTGTTGCAGGGGTGGTACCCACCGCTTCTCACAAGCATCGGACAGGAACACGGGACCTCGGCAGCAGCACTGAACT
This sequence comes from Rhodococcus sp. JVH1, assembly GCF_000280725.2. Classification (NCBI taxonomy): domain Bacteria; kingdom Bacillati; phylum Actinomycetota; class Actinomycetes; order Mycobacteriales; family Nocardiaceae; genus Rhodococcus; species Rhodococcus sp. JVH1. The sequence continues at coordinate 3,778,126 of NZ_CP166289.1, forward strand.
GGGTGAATGCGATCTTCCTACTCGCATCGGTGGCCTGCGTGCCGATCATCGCCAAGCTCGGTGACATGTACGGCCATCGCAGAATGCTCGTGGCATCCGCCGCGGCAGTGGCCGTGGGATCCTTCGTCGTCGCTTTCGCCCCTTCGTTCGCCGTCCTTCTCGTCGGCCGTGCCCTGCAGGCGCCGTTGATCGCGTTCCTGCCATTGGAATTCGCCATCGTCCGTCACCGGGATCCAGGCAGGGCGGGGCGCAACATCGGCCGTCTGATCGGGGCACTCACCGGCGGCGTCATCGTCGGCGGATTCCTCGCGGGCTGGTTCATGACCGGAATCGACAACCTGACCCTCGTGCTGTTGGTTCCCGGGATCATGATGGCGATCTGCGTCCCGGTCGCACACTTCCTCGTCCAGGAGACGACCGTCCGCAAGGAGGGGCGCATCGACTGGGCAGGGGCGGCGCTCCTGTCGTCCGGCCTGCTCATGGTGATGGGGGGCGTCTCCAACGGCAACGCGATCGGGTGGGCAAGCCCTCTGATCGTCGCTCTCGTCGCCGCAGGTGCGGTCGCGCTGGCGGCTTTCGTGGTGGTCGAGAATCGAGTGACCAACCCCCTCATCGACTTCCGCGTCCTGAAGCGGGGCAGGCTCGTGCTCCCGATGCTCATCGCCGCCCTGCTCGGAGCTCAGTCGTTCGGTTCCCAGGCGCCCATCTCGTTGTTCTCGCGAGCCGATCCGAATGCGTACGGGTACGGCCTCGGTGTGACGGCCACGGTCGCGGGTCTCCTCTTGTCGATCACTGCCACCGGAGCATTCATCGCCTCGACGATCAGCGACCGGATTGCGCGCACGCTGACACCTCGCTTCGCCGTCGTATTCGGCGCACTCGTCAGCGCCGCCGGGTACGTGGCGATGCTTGTCGCGCACGCAAGTGTGATCACCTTCTCGATCTGGCTGTTCTTGTTGGGCTTCGGCGCCGGACTACTCGCGGGTGTGGTGCCGGCGATCATCGTCAATCGCGCTCCCGAGGATTCGGTCGGTATCGCCTCCGGCCTCTACAACAGCTCCCGAACCGGAGCGGGATCGGTCGCCGGGGCAATGTTCGCCCTCCTCATGTCATCGCTGGTCACCTCGGTGACCGTGGGCGAGAAGACGAGCTCGATTTCGTCGTTCACCTCCTACGCGACGGTCTGGGCGATCTGCGCCGCCCTCTGCATCGCCATCGCCGTCCTGGCCCCGTTCCTCGGTTCTCGCCGCCCGCGGATCCCTTCCGAGGTCCCCTCACCGACCGTCGGCGAGAACGCGCCCGCAGTCGCCTGATCACGTCATTCAATCGAAAGGAATGAGTTTTGCCCGATAACACAATTACCAGTCACGCAACGAGCATTTCCGAACTGAACGAGGCATTCGGAAACGGATCGCTCACGCCGCTCGATGCACTGGAATCGACCCTCGCGCGGATCGCAGCGAAGGACGACACCCACCGCGCGATCTACGTGATCGACGCCGACGAAGCTCGTGAGTCCGCAGGGCGTAGCACCGAGAGGTGGCGCAGCGGCACCCCACTCGGCCCGCTGGACGGCATCCCGGTGACCATCAAGGAAAACACCGCGAAAGTCGGTCTGCCGCAGTCGTATGGGACCGCCGCACGCGAACCCGTGATCGCAAGAGAGAACTCGCCCGTCGTCGACAGACTGCAGGAGGCGGGCGCCCTGGTGGTCGCCAGCACCAGCATGCCCGATTTCAGCGGGCTCGGGTCCGGGGTGTCGTCCCGTCACGGCACCGCACGCAACGCCTGGAATCCCGCCTGGAACACCGGCGGCTCGTCCTCCGGTGCGGCCGTCGCCGCCGCACTCGGGTACGCGCCGGTCAACATTGGAACCGACATCGGCGGGTCGATCCGCATACCCTCAGCCATGAATGCCGCGTTCGGGTTCAAGCCGTCCTACGGGCGGGTGCCGATCAACGACACCTACCTCGGCCGCTGCGCCGGCCCGATCACCCGCACCGTCCGCGACGCCGCCCACACGATGGCATACCTGTCCCGCCCCGACGCACGCGACCACAGCTCGCTCCCGGACGAATCGATCCGGTGGACCGACCTCGACATCGACATCCGGGGGCTGCGCATAGGCGTCAATTTCGCTCCGGTGGAGGGCAAGTCCGCCGATCCCGAGATCGTCGCGGCGGTCCGGCGGGCGGTCGCGGTGTTCGAAGCCGCCGGCGCCCAGGTGGACGTCGTCGAGCCCTACCTGTCCCGGGACTACCTGACCACTGGGTTCATGCCCTTCTTCACCGCGCATCTGTGGGCGCAGATGCGCGACAAGAACATCGTCGACGATCTCACCAATGCGAATCAGGAGATGGTGGCGGCGGTGTCGAGCGTCGGCTCGCTCTCCTCTCTCGAGCTCATGCGGGCCTACGACTCGATCGGGCCGCTCGTTCAGGAGACCGTGGACATGCTGGGCCGCTACGACGTCGTCCTGTCCCCCACCTCCGGCATCCTCGCCGGGCCGGCCGAGAGTCCGATGATCAGCGAGTTCGCCGGATCGGCCAACTTCACGTCCGCGTTCAACGCCGCAGGCACCCCCGCGGCCTCGATCAACTGCGGCTTCTCCAAGGACGGAAGGCCGATCGGCCTGCAGATCGCCGCAGATCGGCGGCGCGACCTGACCGTTCTCCAGGTCGCCGCGTGGTACGAGGCCCACCGCGGCATGGAGGCGACTCCCGACTGGAGCGCTCTCGACTGACCAACCATCACCATCTCATTCGAAGGATAGGAACACATGAGCACCACGCACGAGCTTGCCCGACTGATCGACGACCTCGCACCCAGGTTTACAGCACTCAGTGATGCGATCTGGGATAATCCCGAATTACGTTGGGAAGAAACCGCATCCGCGGAACAACATATCGAGCTGGCACGCTCCGAGGGGTTCCGCATCACTCCAGCGATCGGTGGTGTGCCGACCGCGTTCAGCGCGGAGGCCGGTTCGAGTGAACCCGTGATCGCCATTCTGGGTGAATATGACGCGCTCGCGGGCCTGAGCCAGGAATCCGGTAACCCCGAACGCACCCCCGACCCGTCGAACACCTCGGGTAACGGCCAGGGCTGCGGCCACCACCTCCTCGGCGCGGGTTCGCTGCTCGCCGCCACCGCCGTCAAACGCCACCTCGAAGAAAACAGGCTACCGGGAACCGTCCGCTACTACGGGTGCCCCGCCGAGGAAGCCGCGGCGGGCAAGACCTTCATGGTCAAGGCCGGGGCGTTCGACGACGTCGACGCATCGATCTGCTGGCATCCCGGCGACAGCACCCTCGTGCAACGCGACCACAGCCTCGCGTATATGCAGTCCTATGTTCGCTTCACCGGTGTCGCCTCCCACGCCGGAGCGTCGCCCGAACTCGGCCGCAGCGCACTCGATGCGCTCGAACTGATGAACGTGGGCGTCAATTTCCTCCGCGAGCACATGCACTCCGACTGCCGCATCCACTACGCCATCCTCGACGGGGGCGGGCGCTCGGCGAACGTCGTCCAGCCCTATGCCGAGGCCTACTACGTCGTGCGGGCGCCGAACGTCCGGGAGATGCGCGCGTTGTTCGCGCGCGTTCGCAAGATCGCCGGAGGCGCCGCGCAGATGACCGAGACCACGGTGGAGATCGAGATCGACGGCGGCTCCTCGAACCTCCTGGGAAACACCGTGCTGGAAGTGTCGATGCAGGACACGCTCCTCGAGCTCGGTCCGGTGCCGTTCGACGAGGAAGACCTGGCAACCGCACGAAAGTTTGGCACGGACAAGCCTATCGACATGTTCGGCACCACAATCGAAGAGGGCGACAGCCCCCTCCACGACGGCGTGATCACCTTCGACGCCAGCGCGCCCCGGCGCGTGCTCACCGGCTCGACCGATGTCGGCGACGTCAGCTGGGTCACTCCCACCGTGCAATGCACCACTGCCTGTGTCACTCGCGGCACCCCCGCGCATTCATGGCAGCTGGTCGCCCAAGGAAAGCTCCCCGCCGCACACAAGGGCATGATCCACGCGGCCAAGGTCATGGCCGGATCGGCGATGAACCTCCTCACAGATTCAGCCCTGCTGAAGCTCGCGACGGAGGAGTTCCTGGAACGCACCACCAAACAGCCGTACGACTCGCCGATCGACGACGGAGTGATCGCACCACCGCTGCGGTAGACAGCGAGACGGGCACTCACACGAGTGCCCGTCTCAGGCGCGCGCTGGGGCGAATCCCGAACAGGTTGTCCTCAGCGATGTCCAACCGATCAGGAATCGAGAAGCGCCGACCACCGGGCCGCACTAACGTCATTGCCGAGAGCCGTAGAGCCGGCGGCTCAGTCGTGGGTGTCGCGAGGCGAAGTGACCGATGGGAGAGAGCACATGACGAACAACCAAGGCAAGCGTAAAGCCGGAACCCCCGGCGCGTTCTCGCGGTGGATGCAGCGAAAGATGAACGCCCGCATGAACCGCAAGATCCGACGCGGCCACGGCCAGTTCATGGGTATGGACGTGCTGATCCTGAACACCGTGGGTCGTCGCAGCGGACAGCCGCGGCAATCGCCGGTGGCGTGGTTCGACGACGGTGACGATGCCCGGCTGGTGGTCGCGTCGGGTGGCGGCAGTCAGAACCCGGACTGGCACGCCAATCTGATGGCGCACCCCGACAAGGCGTCGGTCGAATTGCCGGGCCACGACGCCACGCCGGTGATCCCGCACCAGCTCGACGGCGCCGAGCGTGAGCAGGCATGGCAGCGCATAGCCGCCGCCCAGCCCCGCATCGCGAAGTACCAGAGCAAATCCGACCGGGAATACCCCGTCATCCGGCTCACCGCGCGGTAGCTACATTCCGATTCGCCTCGGCGCCCAGGGCTCTTCGCACGGTGGCACGGAACCATTCGGTGCCGGGGTCCGGTAGCACCCTCCTGTAGGTGGGGACCAGAATACTGGCGCATTTTCCGGATTCGCACTCGCGGGAGATCGACTACACCGGGGCCGACACCTCATCACCCCTGTTCACAGCCCTGTCAGGCACGCGGCGATGCTGCAAAACCGACCGCGCACCCGTTAATCTCGAATCGACACCGGCGAAGGACGTCGACCCGCACGGGTTCGGGCGCCGTGGGAACCGGGATGTCAACGAGGAGCGCGACCATGCCGATGGCACCGTTCGGCCCCATCACCGCGATCTACACACCGGCGCACGCCTGGATGTACGAGACCATCGTGGCACCGGCCGTCTACCGCTCACGCCACGTCATCGACGAGTACTTTCTGCCCCATCTCCCACCGAACGCCCGCATTCTGGACGTCGGATCGGGCGGGGCGCTGTTCACGAACTACATCGCCGACCAGCGCCCCGACGTGCATATTCTCGGCCTCGATCTGTCGGAAGCCCAGATCAAGCGCGCCACCAAACGCATGCGCAACTACGGCGACCGGGTCCGGTTCGACGTCGGCGACGCCACGCGGCTCGATTTCGCCGACCAGACCTTCGACGGCGTGATCAGCTACGGCTCCATCAAGCACTGGTCGTCGCGTGAGGCCGGGCTCGCCGAGTGCGTGCGCGTCCTCAAACCGGGTGGCCCGCTGCTGATCACCGATGCAGACCGCAGCACGAGTTTCGAGGACGCCGAAAAGTTCGTCGAGAACTACAAGGCGCCGCGCGTTCTCGGCAGCATCAATCTCGCGATCTTCCACACCTGGATCGCCGGCCGCTCCATCAGTCTCGACGAGGCGCGTGACCTCGCGAGCCGACTCGATCTCGTCGACGAGCACGTTTCCCGCATCAGCGAGATGCCGCTGGTCATGATTTCCGGGCGCCGGCCTGCGTGAACCTCACCGTCCGTCACGTGTCCGGGCCGGCAGTGCGGCGACGCCGCTGATGAACGCGGAGAGCAGCAGTTCCGGTTCGCCCACCGCGTGAAGTGTGGGGTGGGCGGTGAAAAGTTCTTCGAGCATGACGCGCAGCTCCAGCCGTGCGAGGTTGACGCCCAGGCAGTGGTGGATGTCTTTCGCGCCGAACCCGAGATGCTTGCCGGCGTTCGCCCGGGTGATGTCGAACCGGCCCGGACCATCGAAGACGCGTTCGTCGTGGTTCGCGGACAGATACCACATGACGACCTTGTCCCCCGCCGCGATGTGGGCGCCGCCGAGCTCGGTGTCGACGGTCGCGGTGCGCCGCATGTAGGGCACCGGGGAGGCGAAGCGGATCACCTCGTCGATCGTGTTGTCGATGTGGCCGGCGAAATCGGCGAGCAGCAGTTCTTTCTGGTCGGGGTGCTCGCTGAGCAGATGCAGCGCCCAGGCCAACGCTTGCCGGGTGGTCTCGAAACCCGCCGTGATCAGAAGGATGACGAACGAACCGAACTCGGTCGGTGCGAGGGCCTCGCCGTCGACCATCGTCGACACCAGCCGGGACGTCAGATCCTCGCCGGGATCCGCCTTGCGTCTCTCGCCCAGCTCGAGGGCGTATCCATAGATCTGGCCCAGGCCGGCCGCGCCGCCGGGTGCGGTGACGAACTCCTGATCACCGCCTCCGGCAACGACATCGGCCGCCGCGGCCAGGATCATCGGCCGGTCGCTCTCCGGGATCCCGATCAACTCGCAGATCACCTGCACCGGCAATCGTGTCGCGACGTCGGGGACGAAGTCGAACTCGGCATCTCGGGGCAGGTCCGCGGCGATCTGCGCAGCGGTGCCACGCACCCGCTCGGCGATGCCCCGCACCGAGGCCGCGGTGAACGCCGATTGCACGATGCCCCGCAGACGCCGGTGCCGGGGATCGTCCATGGCGATCATCGACATGGCGAACTCGAGGATCTCGGCCGGGACGTCGTCGATGGTGAAGCCCTTGGCCGAGGAGAAGACCTCCGGGTTCCGGCTCACCGCCACCACGTCGTCGTATCCGACGACCGACCAGAAGCCCGGACCGGCTGTTTCCGCATGGAACTCGATCGGCGATCGCTGACGAAGCTCCTCGAACATCGCGCGACGGCCCGCGAAGCTGCGGTCCCAGAACGCGCGTGATGCGGGCGAGATGATTTTTTCGGACGCAGAACCCGTCACCGGTCCCCCTCGGTCGGTTGTATCGACAGTGCGACCCTACTGGGGAAGCCGTGGTTACGCTGATGAGGCATCACCGCAGGTCAACAGCTATGATCATAGGATCACCCGGCAGTGCGCCGGAGATGAAACCGGGGAGGATCGACCTGTGGCGTCGAGGGTTCGGCTCGGCAACGTGCGAGAGGTGCGCGATCATCCGTTGGGGATGACCGAGACCGGGTTTCGGGCCGACTTGACCCAGCACGAAGCGTTCGCCAGAGGTCGTGGCACGTTCCCCGGTGATGCCGACAGCGTCCGCTCCGAGCGTGAACTGTTCGTCACCGCCCCGGACGACGAGGTGCTCGCGGTCGCGACGATCACCGGGGTCCGCGAGCACGACGGCGAACTCGTCGTCGACGGAGACCTGGTTGTCGATCACGAACGGGTGGGGACGCGACTGCTGATACGGACCCCGGCCGAGAACGTCTTCTCCTGCGCGGACGAGGAATCGGCGTGGGCGGGCTCGATCGAGCGGGCGCGGTGGGTCTACGTGCGGGCACTGGTCGAGGTCGCATCGGTCAAGACGGCGTCCTACGACCGCCGGCTCGCAGGCGCAGACCCCGCCGCCGACCCCGAGATGACTCTGGCGACTGCCAACGAGACGATGCAGGTGGTGCCTCGGTACGTGATGATCCACCGCAGCGGAAAGCTGCGTCTCGGTGGGCCGTACGCCGACACCGCGGATTGGGACAGCCACGTCGAACCCTGGACGGACTACGGATACGTCGATTGCCTGCGCCTCGACGACGTCCTGGGCACCAGCGGCGACCTCGACATCGACGTGCTTCGCCCGCTCACGTCGCGGGCCGCCGCCGCGGAACTCCTCGAGTCCTTGGGCTGGGACAAGGTCATCCGTCGATTCGTCGACGACCGCACACCCCCGCAGTAGCACCGAGCCGGTGGTGATTGCCGCGGGCGCTTGGCCTGTTCGGCCGCGACCCGGGTCTGATCGGTGGCATTGTTAATACGGGCTGTTATCTCATCGTGGGTGCGGCACGGCCGCACAGGTGCTACTCGGCTGGGCTTTCGTCCAGCCGCCGAAGTTCATTGCAGAAGGCATGATCCGTTACCACTCGACGGGAGTTCATCGCATGGCCACGCATACCCATCTCGGACACATCTTCCACATCGCCGGCACACCGAAAGTGACCGAAGCCGCGGCCGCCCTGGTATCGATTCCCGACGGCGCCCTGGTGCTGGACGATGGCGGGCGAATCGTGTTCTGCGGTGACAGAGCCGAGATCCCGTCGGACTACGAGTCCGGCACCGTGCACGACCACAGGCCCGGCTTTCTGCTGCCGGGGTTCGTCGACACCCACATCCACTTCCCGCAGACCTACGCCGGCGACTCCTACGGCGGCGGCCAGCTGCTGGAATGGCTGACCCTGTGCATGTTCCCGTCGGAGACGAAGTTCGCCGACCCGGAGTTCGCGCAACAGGCGGCCGTCGAGTTCACCAACCGGCGGATCTCGGCGGGCACCACGGCCGCCATGGTGTTCGGGTCGGCGTTCCCACATGCGCAGGACGCGTTGTTCACCGAGACGCAGAAGGCAGGTCTGCGCATCGTCAGCGGCCGCGGAATTCAGACCGTCGGCGGCGAAACCGCTCAGCCGCTGATGACCTCCGAAGAGGACGCGATCCGGCTCACCCGCGAGGAGATCGAGAAATGGCACGGCGCCGACACCGGCGATGTCGACACCGCGTTGCTGCACGTGGCGATCATCCCGCGGTTCTCGCTGTCGGTGACCCCCGAGACCCTGAAAAATCTCGGGGACCTCTACGAAGAGGTCCGGGACCGCGGTGTGTACGTGCACTCACACCTCAACGAGAACAATCGCCCCGGCACCGGCGAGGTCGACTCGACCAAAGAGACCTATCAGGTGAATTCATACCTGGACACCTACGACGGGAAGTTCCTACCCGGTTCGGAAGTGGGCGGGAAGAGCCTGCTGGGCCGACGCACCATCCTCGCCCACTGCGTGCACTGTCAGGATGTCGAGCTCGAGCGGATGGCCGAGACCGGTACGTCCGTCTCGCACTGCCCGATCTCGCAGCTGTTCCTGGGATCCGGAACGATGCCGTGGAAGCGCACCGTCGCGTCGGGCGTCAACATCTCGGTGGGAACCGATTTCGGCGGCGGCGACGAATGGCTGATTCCCCGGGTGCTCGGCGACGCGTTCAAGGTGCACATCAGCGAGGCCGGTGACGACGGGGTGTCGATGCATCCGGCCGAGATGCTGTTCGTCGGTACCCTCGGCGGTGCCCGGGCTTTGGACATGGAGAACCGGTTCGGCAACTTCGACGTCGGGAAGGAAGCCGACTTCGTTGTTGTCGACCCGTCCGGCACGCCGGCGCTCGACGGGCTGCTGCGCAACGCCGTTCGCGCCGCCGATCCCGACCTGGCCCGCGATCAGACCCTGTTCGCGCTGCTGATGGGGATACGCGACACGTCCATCTCCGAGGTCTACGTCGCAGGCCGACGAGCCAAGGCGTCCTAGACGGGTGGTTCCTCGTGACCGCCGGACGACATCACGGTCGACCGGCGGTCACCGCTCTAGGGGTTCACCGACGAATGGTGGTTGGCGATCAGCCACTTTCCGTCTTCGTAGCGATAGACCCATGTCACCCTGGCCGCCACATCCTGGCCGTTGGCGTTGATGACCCAGCGGCCCACGTTGTAGGCGAGGTTGCAATCCGAATACTTGAAACTTTCTTCCATGCGGGCAGTGGGATCGGCCTTGATCAGGTTGACGAAATACTCCGTTATCTCCTCGGGAGTGTCGGCGATAGGCACCGACAGGGTCGGCAGCAGCACCGCATCCGGCCGGTACAACGCGGCGACCCTGCTCGCGTCACCGCTTTCCAGTGCGTCATTCCAACTCGTGAAGAGCGCATCCAGTTCACTGTCTGTCGCGCGCACGCAATTGTCTTCGGAGTCAGAGGAACTGCCCGAGGAACAGGCGACCGCCGAAATTGCCAACGCGAGAATCGCAAAGCCCGAGCCGAACGGTTTGGTATTCATACCAACCTCCGCGGAGAAAGGCGCCTACGGGAATTGACCCGCCAACCGATAAAGCGTAACTCCGGGACCTGGCTCTGCGGATCGGATCAGCGCACGTCGACCCACGCACGAGATGCGACCGAGGCCGTGATGGCGTCGAGAGTTTCGGCCGCGGCCACAGCGTCGGCGATCGTTGCGCCCCGGGGCTTTCCGTCGACGATCGAGGCGATGAAGTTGTTCCCCTCGATGACCTTGAGGTCGTCGTAGCTCATCGAGGACGCGGAACCCGGCTGGAAGCGAGCATACGCTCCGGCGTCGGGGCCCACCCACACCGTGGTGATCGACTGGTCCTGGTACTCGCTCCCGAGGCTCGTTCCGAGTTCGTTCATCCGGCGGAAGTCCCAATACACCGCACCCTTCGTGCCGTGGATTTCGAACCCGTAGTTGTTCTGCTCGCCGACGGCCACGCGACTCGCGTCCAGCGTTACCCGTCCGCCGGACGACAGGCGAACCAGGGCGCTGACGAAGTCGTCGTTCTCCACCGGCCCCAACTTGCCACCCGTCGCGCGTGCGTGCCCGCTGGTGGCACCCGACGGGATGGCGCGCTGCGGGATGAAGATCGCGGTGTCGGCCACGACTGCGTCGATGTCGCCGAGCAGGTACCGGACCAGATCGACACCGTGCGAGGCAAGGTCGCCCAGAACGCCCGACCCACCACGCGCGTTCTCGTAACGCCAGCTCAGCGCGCCGTCCGGATGCGCGGCGTAGTCGCTGAGGAAGCGGAACCGCGAGTGCGTGATGGTGCCCAATTCGCCCGCCGCGATGAGGTCGTGCGCCATCGCAACGGCCGGTGCGTTTCGGTAGTTGAATCCGACGGTCGACTGGACGCCGGCCTTCTCCACAGCGGCGGCGACTGCCTTCGCGTCCTCGGACGACAGCCCGACCGGCTTCTCGATCCAGATGTGCTTGCCCGCCTCCGCCATCGCGACGCCGATCTCGCGGTGCAGGAAGTTGGGTGCGGTGATGCTGACCGCGTCGATGTTCTCGTCGGCGGCGACGTCGCGCCAGTCGGTCAGCGCTGCGCCGAACCCGAACTGGGCGGCAGCCTCCTCGGCGCGGCCGGGTACCTCGTCGGCGACGGCCCCCAGACGGATGGACGGCGCTTCCGGAAAGTGGTGGCGCTGACGCAGATACGCGTTCGTGTGCACGCGGCCCATCCAGCCGAATCCGGCGACGGCTACTGCGATTTCGGTGGGGTTGACGTTGGTCAAGATCGACTCCGGGACTGATCGGTGCGGCGTGTGTCTCTACGACAGTGCTGCGCGCCACGAGCGAAGTCAATCATTTGTTCTGACAAACTGGCTCTCGAGGTGATTTTGATGGCTTTTCCGGGCCTCGCACCGCCATCGCGCGGAGGGACCGCTGATCGCGCGGACCAGCGTTCCCCTTCCGCAGCAGGTGCCGACCCGGCGCACCTCCACCAGCGACTACGCGCCCGCGCGTCGCACCAACGCCGGTACGCCGGCGTCGACCCGAACCATCCACTGATCCAGCGACTCGAACATCTCGTCCCCCGACGGTCCACCGGGAACAGAGAGTTCATGCAACGCTTGGCCTTCCGAAGGAACCAGCGAAACCTGAGGCGGGACGTCCTCACCCGATGCCGTGCCCGCCGCCACGTCCGCAGTCCGCAGGACAGCGGCGAGAATGCCGCCCTGTTCGTCCGTCAGGACCTGCATCTGAGAAACCCTTGGTGATTCCTGTGTCGTCATGCGAGGACGCCTCCTTCCAGATGGAACCACACGCCCGACGTGGAGCTGTTGTGAATGCCGAGCACGTAGTACTGCTTGCTGGGGCCGCCGAATACCGGTGCGTTCGCGGTGCCCTGCCACTGCGTCATCAGGATCTTCGTGCCACCACCGCCCTGGCTGGCGTCGAGTCTCGCAGTCGCCAACTGCGGGCCCTTCCAGATGTCTCCAAACGAGAAGGAGAATTGATTCGCCTGCCCAGCGGCGAGAAAAAGCCCCTGAGGGGTTGTCGACCAAGCCATTTCGGTGTCCTTTCGTCGATGCGATACAGGACCGACCGTACGAGGACCCTCGCCAGTTGAACCGAGTAGTCGACTACTCGAATCTCTCGGCCGAGGGCCTGACCGGTCGACGCATCGGTCGATGCGAACACGGAAAATGAGCAACGGTCAGGTGGTCAGTTTCCGTTGCCGGTTCGCTGCCCGCCGGATCTGAAGGATCCGGACACCGCCGACGAGCGCCATGACCACCGCACCCGCGATGGCCGCGAACAGCAGAGTGACCCCGAGCGGGACCGTGAACTCCCAGACGAACAGTTCCAGGACGACGCTGTCGAGGTTCTGCAGGATGAACACGAGAAGCAGGATCAGAACGAGAATGCCGATGACCAGACCAGTCCACGTCGCCCCGGTACGCGTGTGCTTGATCCCCTTACCTCTCGCCACATCCGGCGGTATCCCGGAACCCGCGTCATGGGCGTGCGGGTCGGAAGGAGGCACCCCGCCGCCCGGCGTCTGTCCTGCCGGCAGGTGCGGTCCGGCGTTCGGTGTTTCGTCCGTTGGGGGCAACATGGGACCCGATTACCCAGGCCGTCACCCCACCAACCGGGTCAGGGCTGTTCCTCCGGCACGTCGGGATGTCGATCATCGTGGCGTGATCAACAGGGGCACGAACCGGTCGATCAACTCCTGGATGGGATCCTGCGCCACCGGCGGTGGTGGTGACGCCGGATCCTCCGCGAAGGCACCGAGAACGTCACCGGTGTGCTGGTCGGCAGTGCCGTACGTGTTGGCCGCTACCGAGAAATCGGGCCCGAACGACGCGGACGCGACAACACTGGGCCCCAGGTCCGACCACCCCCACTTGGTTCCGGTCACCGACGGCAGCCGCCCGGTACCCCAGTTCTGATGGGTTCCGTCGGCGGCGACGGGGGCCGCGGTGGCCATCCACTCCAGAATGCGGCTGTCCGGATCGGTGGTCTTCTTCGCCTCGAGGAACGTCACGGTGTCCGCGGTGCTGGTAACCGCATCGCCCCAGAATCCGGAGCCGCGCGTACCGGTCAGCCGATACTCGGCGGCGATCGCATCGATCGACTGCGGGTACTTGGCGTACGCCTGCGAGGCGGCGGAATCGTCGCTGTCGCGGATCATCCGCTGTCCGAGCGCGAGGTCCTCGGGAGAGCCGTCGCCGTGCCGGAGCATGTAGTCGGCTACATACAGCTTCACGATCGACAAACCCGGCCGGGCCTCCCCCTGATTCGCCGTCCCGACGCGGGTTCCGCTCGGGGTGTGCGTGAACGACAGCGCCGTCCGCCCCGGCACGTCGTCGATCCTGTCGGGCGTCGGGGCCGAGTGGGCCGTCACTCCGGACGCGGACGCGACGAGGCCCGCGACCAACAGCGACAGCGCGGCGCGGCACACCCACCTCTTCATTCCGTGCGAGTACCCGATTCCACCCGGCTCAGCCGCCCCGATCACCGGATATCCGGTTCCTGCGGTGTCTGTCTCCCGAGTCGGTGCGCCGGTCGGCACCGTCGGTGCACACTGAACTCAGCCACGCGGCCCGGATCGGTGCTCTTACCGGAACCGCGGAGGCGGTGCAGGAGGACCGGATGTTCCACCGCGGCGAGCACGCCGTCACCGAAGCCCCCACGCTCGACGAGGACCTCCTCGTCGAGCCCGCGGCCCGCCGCCGCCCGTGGGTCGAATTCTTCGCATCCACGCCCGGACGGCTGACCGTGCTGGGGATCGCGCTCATCGCCGCGGTCATCGCCGCGGGCGCGATCACCTCGGCGGCGGTCGGCGCGCGGCAACAGCGGGTCGAGACACTGCGCACCCACACCGAGCCCCTGGCAAACGCAGCCCAGGCCCTCTACAGCTCGCTGTCGATCGCCGACGCCGCAGCGACCACGTCCTTCGTCTCAGGTGGCGGTGGTGCCGAGTCGACGACCGGCGCGGAGCAGTTCACCCAGGCGATCGGAGACGCCTCGAACGCGCTGGTCACGGCGACCAATGGGGTGTCGTCGCAGGACGCCGGATCGCTGGCGCTGTTGTCGGACGTCGTGCGCAACCTCGCCGAGTACTTCAATCTCGTCGCGACGGCTCAGGCCAACGACCGGGCCGGGAACCCGGTCGGGGTGGCGTATCTGGCCGATGGGTCCGCGCTCATGCAGGACACCATCCTCCCGTTGGCGGAGCGACTCTACGTCCGCCAGGCCGAGGCGGTCGCCGACACCCAGACGCACACGGCCCAGCTGCCCGCGGCCGCCTTCACGGTGACCGCGGCCGCACTTTTCGCCCTCGCCCTCGCCCAGCTGTACCTCATCCGGAAGAGCAAGCGCCGATTCAACCCCGGCCTCGCTGTCGCCACCCTGCTCCTGGCCGGACTCCTGCTGTGGCTGATCGCCGGGAGCCTGGTGTCGACGTCGGCAAGCGAACACGCGAGAACCGAAGGTACGCAACCCATCAACGCAGTTGCGCGCGCTCGCATCCTGGCGCAGCAGGCCCGCGCCGACGAAACGCTCGCCATTCTGCAACGCGGGTCCGACACCCAGTCGGGAATCGACTACGCGCGGCACTCCCAGGCGCTGTCCGACGAGCTCACCCGACAGCTGGAGAGCTCGCACGGTCGCGCCGCCGAGCAACAACTCCGCGAGGCCGTGACGGCCCGCGACGGCTGGCTGGCCGCGCACCGGGACATCGAGATCGCCCTCGAGCGCGGTGACTACCCGACGGCCGCGGCGATCGCCGCCGGATCCGGCTCGCGCACGTCGTCGGCGCAGTTCGCCGCCCTGGACGAGTCCCTCCGGAACGCGATCGACCGACTGCGCGACGACGAGGCCAACGCCGTGACGGACGTCTACCGATCGATGTCGTCGCTGGCAGTCGGTAGCATGATTATCGGCGTGTCCTGCGGATTCGCCGTCGGCGGGGGTATCTGGCCGCGACTGAACGAGTACCACTGATGACACAGGTGAGGCTTTCCAGACCGGGGGCGAGACCGTGCGCCCGGCACCTCGTCGGCGTTCTCGCGGTCGCCGTCCTCGCCGGCTGCGCCGCACCCGATCCTCTCACCCCGACCATCGCGGCTACGTACACCGCACGTCCGATGACGGGCGGCGCACAGATCGTCCCGCCCACCAACAGTCCGCCGCCGGAGCCGCCGCTCCCCGAGTCGTGCGGGGCGCTCGCGAGCCTGCGACCCGGCCCGCAGCCCCCGCCCGGGCAGATGCCGCCCGGTGGGTCACTCGCCGCGATCGCCGCACGCGGCCGGTTGATCGTCGGCGTCGACCAGAACACCAACCTGTTCAGCTTCCGAGACCCGACCTCGGGCACTCTGCAGGGGTTCGACGTCGACCTGGCGAAGGAGATCGCCCGGGACATCTTCGGCGATCCGACCAGGGTCGAGTTCCGGCTGCTCACCTCCTCCGGCCGGTTCTCCGCACTCGAGAACAACGACGTCGACGTCGTCGTCCATGGCTTCTCCATCACCTGCGAACGCGCCCAACGCGTCGCCTTCTCCACCGAGTACGTCCGCGCCTTCCAACGTATCCTGGTCCCGCTGGGTTCCGACATCACCGGCCCGGCGGACCTGGCCGGAAAACGGGTCTGCACCTTCATCGACACCACGTCGCTCGGCACCGTCCAGCGGGTCGCGCCGGATGCCACGATCGTCGCGGTCCCCGATTGGGACGACTGCCTCGTCACCATGCAGAAACGGCAGGCCGACGCGACCAGCACGTCCGACTCGATCCTGGCCGGGCTCGTGTCCCAGGACCCGCATTTTCAGATCGTGGGGCCACGACTGGAGGCAGAAGAGCACTGGGCGATCGGTGTCAACAAGAGCAGGGACGACCTGGTGCGGTTCGTCAACGGCACCCTCGAACGCATACGCGCCGACGGAACCTGGATGCGCCTGTACGACCGGTGGCTCGCCGCCCCCCTCGGGCCGATCGCAGGCCCACCCCCGGCGACCTATCGAGATTGAGGGGCAGCGAGAGGACATCGGACGGTGTTCGAAAGTTGTTGCGACACTGAGCATGCCGACCGCTGATGGCAGTGCTGCCGCGCGCACCGATCTCGGTGATCCACTCGATAGCCAGTGATCTCTCCTGCCGCCGCTTCTCGGCTTGTCGTGATGAGCCGACCCACGGCGTCGCGGTGTGCGCCGGGCGGCCCAATTCCCTACAGCATCGGCTGGCGGGTCAGTGTGCCGCCATCGACCACGATGGTTTGCCCCGTGATGTAACTAGCATCGTCGGAGACGAGGAAGGCCACCACTGATGCGATCTCCTCGGGCGTACCGAATCGGCGCATCGGTACGTACCGTGCGATGACCTCATCGGACAGGTCGGCGACCAATGGATCAACCATCGATGTTCGTATGCAGCCGGGCGCAACGCAGTTGACCCTGATGTTTTCATCGGCCCACTCGATGGCGCTGGTCTGCGTCAGAGATATCAGCCCGGCTTTCGAGGCGTTGTAGGGCGCGAAGTTCGCTTCCGCCGCCAGCGCGTTGACCGAGGCGATGTTGACGATCGATCCGCCGCCGGTGGACCGCATGGAACGCGCAGCCGCGGCGGAGGCGAGTGCCGCACCGCGCAAGTTGTTGTGCAAAGTGGTGTCCCATCCTTCGGCCGTCATGTCGACCATGGCAATCGGCTCATAGATGCCGGCATTGTTGACGAGATAATCGACCCCGCCGAACAGATCGAGGCACCGATCGACAATGCTGTTGCCCACGTCCGGATCCGCCAGATCGGCAGCCATTCCGGCAACTTGACCACCGGTGTGCTGGTTCAGCTCCGCAGCCACCGCATCGACCTGGGTTGTATTGCGTGAGCAGATCAGCACCCGGTAGCCCCGCCGCGCAAATAGCTCTGCGCAGGCGTAGCCGATCCCCTTGGTGCCTCCGGTGACAATGGCGCGGCGGCCCACACCGGTTTCCGAGTTCTTCACAGTTGCTCTCCCTTCCTCTCGCGGACGAATACGGCGCAGGCCGCATCGTTCCTGTCGTATCAACGGTCAGCCGCGAAATAGGCTGCGCCGATCAGTCGTCGTGGTCTGCTGATACCCGAACCGGCCGCGCGCTCGATGCCTGTTCCCGTCGAGCGTTGGAGAGTCCGTCAGCGTTGTCGACTAACCCGTCGTGGATGGTCGTAGCACCCGTAGTCGCGCGCATTTCGCGCTCGAGGGCCACAGCGTCGGCACCCTGGGGCATCGCCGGAGCGGGAAGCCTCCAGACCAGTGGAACCTTGTCCTGGACGACGCGTCGATAGGCATAGAGCGCAACGGACACCAGCAGGATGCACACGGCGATCACAGACTCCCGGGTGCCCCCGTAGCCCAGCAGGGAGGGATTCGAAACACCGACCACGGTGATGAAAATGTTGAACGCCACCAGAACTGCCACGACAGGAATCCAGCCATTGCTCCGCCGAATCGGCCGAGGCCAGTTCGGGCGGTCCTTGCGCAGCAACAGGAATGCCGACAGTCCCAAGATGATCGACAGCAGGTAGCCGAGGTTGCTCGCCAGCAAGATACTCACCGGATGGCCCACCAAGACCATGACGGTCGCGTTGAGGAGCACGTCCAGGGTCAGGGACCGGCCAGGCACACCCCAACGGTTGACCCAGTCGAGTTGCTTGACGGTCATGCCCTCCTGCGCAAGCCCGAAGAGCGCCCGGCCGCCATCGGCGGTCGTGGAGATGATCCCGACCAGCAGCGAAAACGCAATCACGATCGTTCCGATCCACGACGCACCGCCGAAGGCTTGGCCGAATGCCACGGCGACATAGGTCACCGGGTTGTCCCGGATCGTTCCCTCACCGAGACCGCCCGAAAGAGCAGTCGGTACAACGACGAACAGCACGATCATGAACAGCGAAATTCGCGACATGGCCTTGGATGTGTCGCGGGATGTGTCCTTGTACTCGGGAGCGAACGAAGCAACGATCTCGCCCGCGTAGACCGCCCACGCGGTCACGTAGAACACCACAGCGACTGTTTTCCAGTCTCCCGTGACCGACCACGACAGGTTACTCGTCGACCACTGGATCGACGGGCTGACCAGGCACGCCACCGACACCACGATGAGACCCACGATCACGAGCAGGCCGAGCACCTTGTTGACCGCCGCACCGAACTTCAGGCCGAAGTAATTGAACGCCCAGGCGAACAGCATGGCGCCGAGGGCGAAGAGGTGCTCGAGCCCGAGGTGGTTGCCGAAGATGTCGAAGGCGAGAGTGTTGTCCTGGAACCAGGTCGCCTCGATCAATTCACCGAAGACCACCGCCGCCATGGAGATGGTCAGGGACCAGCCGAGCCAGTAGCCGAACGCGGCGATGGCTCCGAGCGGGGCGAAGTACTTCTTCCAACCCTCGATTGCATAGCGTGCGACGCCCCCGGAGTCACGCGGAAACATCGATGCCATCTCCGCGAATACCCGGCACTGGAGGTAGCTGATGACAGCACCGCAGAACCAGACCGTAATTGCGGTCCACGCGCCGACGACCCCGAGAAGGTAGCCGAACGTCACGAACAACCCAGTGGGTAGGGCAAGCGCAAGGGCCATTCCATCGCGCCAGGTCAGGGTCTTGGCGAGTCGATGATGGTCGACACTGTCGTTCATCCTTGTGCTCCTTCATGTTTGGTCACTGCATTCTCGAGACTGGTAACGGTGCGCAGACCCGACAGGAGCCCGGATGGCTGAGGGTCCTCATGTTCATCGCGTTGGTGCTCAATCTCCAGCGAATGTGCCGCTGTGGCGACGGGCCGCGACGTACAAGACAACGCTGATGACCGACAGAACAGCGGTGTAGACGGGGAAGGTCCACAACAAGCTACGGCTCTGCAGCCAGACGATCAGATAGGACGCGGTGCCACCGAAGGCTGCGACGGCGACGCCGTAGCCCAGCCCGGTGCCGGTCGCCCGGCAGTACTTGGGCATCAGCGACGTGGACACGACGTTGTAGAGCGTCATGTTCGCCGCCAGCAGTACTCCACCGAGCAGCAGGACCACCGTGAAGGTGCGCAAGCCAGGGCCGGCGTACAACAGCATCAGGAAGATGCCGGGGACGACCGCGAGGCGGGTGACCACGAATGCCCGGGACAGGCGCACCCGGTCGGCGACCCGGCCGGTGACGATCGACCCGATCAGCATGATCACGCCGAGCGCGCTGGTGACGGCGAAGATCGTGGTCGGGTTCTCGCCGTAGGTGCCGCGGGCCAGGCTGGGCAGGCCGACGTTCCACGCGTAGTTGTAGGCCTGCGCGGCACCGACGACGAAGATGATCGCGGCCAGGCCGAGCCAATGTCGTCGGACGCCCTCCCACGTGCCCGATGTGTGTTCGGCCTTCTCCTCCGCTGACAGCGTCTCGGGGAGAGCCCGCCGCAGGTAGAGCACGAAGAAGCTCATCGCGGCGCCGGCCAGCATCGGGACCCGCCAGCCCCACGTCGACATGGCGTCGCCGCCGATGATGTAGCTGGTCGCGAAGCTGACCAGCGAGGCGAGCAGGATGCCGAAGTTCTGGAAGAAGCTGATGTAGCCGGCCGCCCTACCCTCGTGTCCGGCGGGCATCAGTTCCACGGCGTACGCCGTGGACAGCGGTGCCTCGACGCCGGTGGACAGGCCCTGTAGCAGCCGGCATGCCAGCAGGAGGATCCCCGCCCACACGCCGATCGAGTCGTGGGACGGCAGTAGCGCGATGCTCGAGGTGGTGGCCGCCATGATGCCGACCGACCAGAGCATTACGCGGCGACGGCCGACGCGGTCGGCGACGTTGCCGAGCAGGACTCCGCCCAACGGCCGGACGCAGAACCCGACCGCGAAGACGGCCAGCGCGTCGAGGGTGGACGACACCGGGTCCTGCGACGGGAAGAACTGCGGCCCAATGAACGCGGCGAGGAGGCCGAAGATCATCCAGTCGTACCATTCGAGGGTGTTGCCCAGACCGAGGCCGAGCATCGCCCTGCGGGTGGCCGGCGGGGAGACTCCTGCGTGTTGCGGCGCCGATGCGGAGTTCGCCGTGGGGTCCTGGGTGTCGGTCATGACGAACTCTCCGAGATGTTGGGAGGACCCGGTTCGGGTGCACTCGGTGGTTCCCTGAAAAACGATCGACGATGCGCGTCGTCGTCGTGCTGATTCAGAGTGACTGCGCTCCGTCGACGACCAAGGTCACACCTCGAACGAATTCGGCAGCCGGTGAGGCGAGGAAGCCGACCGCCTGCGCGATGTCGTTCGGCGTCGCCAGCCTGCCTGCCGGGATGCCGGACCGATAGGACTTCAGGTCGCCGACGACCTGTCGATCATTCGGAACACCGAGCTCCTCCCACTGCCGACGCTGCATCTCGGTGTCGCAGGATCCCGGAGCGACAGCGTTGACGCGGATTCCCTCTGCCGAGAGCTCGAGTGCGAGGCATTCGACCATCATTTTGGTGGCGGCCTTGGTAGCGCAGTAGGCGCCGAGGTCGAGGCGGGGCTTGTGCGCGCAGTTGGAGGTTATTGCGATCAGCGAACCACCCCCGTTCGCACGCATGTGGGAGATGTGCGGGCGGAAGGTGTTGAGCACACCCAAGGTGTTGATCTGAAAGTGGTTCACGAGGTTGTCGACCGGGTCGCTCGCTAACCGACCGGATACGCACCTTCCGGCGTTGGCGACCACCGTGTCGGGGGGCCCTCCCAGCGCATCGGTCAGCGCCAGGGCTGCGTTCTCCATGGCAACGGAATCGCTCACGTCGCACTCGGCGAAAGCTACCCGGCCCTTCAGTCGGGCATTGGGCTCCTGCCGGTCGATTACCGCCACAGCGGCTCCATCTGACAGAAGTTTCTCGACGATGGCCTCGCCGATGCCTTGGCTGCCCCCGGTGACGATGCATCGCAGCGGGTTACTGGTCATCACTGTGTTCCTTCCAAGCTTGGATGTATGCGTCGTGCACGGCGGCGGCCAGCTCACCCGGCTGTGCCGCATCGCCGATCTTGATGGTGCGAGCCCCTGGGATGCGGGTCGGCTCCTTCATCCGCGGATTGCGGAGGTCATAGAGCAATATGTGATGGAGCCGGTCGCTCTTCATCAGCCGTTTCGGCAGGGGTACGCGGGACAGGACTCGGATGAGGATGCGGACGAGGGGACCGAGGTTGCCCACGTACGTGGCGCCCCTGGCGTCAGCGACGACGTCGACGCCGGTACGCCATTCGGGCGGCGGTTCCCGCTCCCCCTCCGCCGAGATGTGAACGCCGGCGTCGATGGCCTCCTTCCACAGACCGTCGAAGTAGCGGTGCATCCGCTGTCGATCCGGCCGGTAGCCGTTGAAGGTGGGCGCTGCCGCCGCCTTCCAGGTGCGATCCCGGGCGATGACGTACACCTCGTGTCCTGCTCGTGCGGATTCCACTGCATAGGTCAGGCCGGCCGGCCCGGCACCGAACACGAGTCGACGCTGCGCAGCGGTTCCGGCGTCAGGCCGATCCGTGGTCGTCACGGTGGGGTTCACCGCGCAGGCCAGCTGTTTACCCGAGCGCATGGTCCGTACACAGTGATTGCACGCCAAGCACTCTCGTACTTGCTGCTGTTGCTGCGTCTTGCGCGCCCAGTGGGGATCGGCGATCTGGCCGCGCCCCACCGCGACAAAGTCCGCCCACCCCTGTACGAGTGCGTCCTCGGCCACCGCCGGGGTGTTCACCCGCCCGACCGCGATGACGGGCAGGCGCGTGCGTGCCTTGACCACGCGCGCCGCGTCGAGGAACACGCCGTCCTCGTACGGCATCGGCGGAATCATGATCTCGGGATCGACGGACTTGTAGTGCCCACCGGTCACCGAGACGGCGGAGATGCCGGCGTCCTCGAGGTAGGAAAGGAACGCGAGCGAGTCGTCCAAGGTTTGTCCGGCGGAGTAGTAGTCCTGACCGCTGAGGCGATAGCTCAGGGGAATTCCGACAGCGTCGACGATGCGGCGCACCAATGACGCGAGGAAGGCGTACCGGGCCGCAGCGTCCGGCAGCACCCGATTCTCGTCGGCGCTGATCAGCTGCGCCAGGAGGTATCCATGGGCACCGTGAAGCTCGATCATGTCGAACCCCGCCTCCGCCGCCCGTCTGGCCGCGTCGACGTGATCCACCACGAGCTGCTCCAGAGAGTCCTCGTCGAAGAGCTCGGGAAAGTTCACAAAGCGTGCCGTCTCGAACACCGGTACCGGCCCCGCAGTCGCGGCCAGGGGGCGCCCGCCGAGTTCCCTCGGGAGCGCCCGCGCGCCGCCGTGGCCGAGCTGGATCCCGGCCCGGGCACCCTGCTCGTGGATGGCCGCGGCGAGGGAACGCAACCCGGGTATGTACTCGTCCGAGTCGATGCCCAGCTCGCGCCCTCGGTGCCGACCACGACGCTGCGGCGAGGCCATCTCCACGATCACGAGACCGCAGCCACCCCTGGCCCGCTCCTGGTAGTAACTCACGAGCTCCGGCGTGACCTCCCCGGAGGGGGTGGCGAGCCGAGTAGTCATGCTGGGCAGGACGACCCGGTTGCGAATCTCGACGCCGCCGATCGCGCTCGGACTGAAGAGGTGGGCGTAGGACATACGCGTTACACGAGCCCGGCACTGATGCAGGCGGCCTCGAGAGTGGCGAGCTCAGCGTCGTCGACCTCCACCAAAGGGCGCCGCACATACGTGGCGTCGCGCGGGATCCGGCCCAGGATGCCCAGGGCCGCCTTCATTCGATTGTGCTGGTCGAAGAAGGGATCGGCGTAGCAGGCAACGGCTAGGGGGTAGATGCGATCCCAGGCCTTCCGCGCCCCGTTCAGGTCCCCGGCCTGCATTGCGGCAAGGAGTTCACTCTGCAGATCCGCGACGATACTGCCGTGACCGCTCAGCACACCGTCGCTGCCCACCAGAAGGGACGCAAAGAGGGCGCGGCTGAAGCTGCTCAGGACCGAGACGTGGGGAGCGTCGGCCTTGATCGCCCGCCACGTGTCCTCGTACTCGACGATGTCGTAGGACCACTCCTTGATGGCCGCCACGGTCGGGATGGTCTGACAGATTTCCAGGGTGGTCTCGAGCGGCAGCGTGAGAGGGTTGCCGACCGGATACTTGAAGATGATCAGGGGCACGTCCACGGCCTCAGCGACCGCTTCATAGTGGGAACGCTGGGATTCCGAGCGTCGCTGCGAACCTCCGGCGAAGACACCCGAGGGGAACACCAAGAGCGCCTTCGCTCCGGACTCGACCGAACGTCGCGCCTCGGCAGCGGCCCGGGCGCTGCCGTCGTCGTAGACGCCGGCAACCACACCAATGGATTCCGGAACCACCGAGACGGCGTGTGCGATCATGCGCTGCCGTTCCTCGGTGGTCAGGGTCGCGACCTCCGAGGCGTGGGCAGTGGTGGTGATCCACTCGACTCCTGGTATTGCCGAAAGCCACCGGAGGTGAGTGGTGAGTGCATCCCAGTGAATCGCTCCGCCCCTCGACATTGGGGTGAGGTGGGCTGGAATAAGACCACGAACCGACGAGACTGAATCGCTCTGGACCATGATGTCCCCTTTCTGATGCGGTTAGAAGCAAGGTAGGAACGAGCGCGGGTGACAGACAAGAGACAGTCCTGCAGAGCAACATGCATTCGTGCAGAAATCGCAGGTCAGACGGGTTCCGGGTCCGCGCCTTCGTGTTCCGGATCCAACCGAGGGCCTTTCTCGGCTCCCGGATGCGCCGATTACTCCAGTGCTGCAAAGCCATTCACCACAACCGAGCGCGGGGTCACCCATCGCCAGGCCGGATCGCGCCGCGTCACCCGCATCAGCCGGACGCACCGTGCGTAGGATGCTCGCTATGACGTCGGCCGACCCTGCCCTCGCCGACCACCGCTATCCGGCCGAAAACTGCGCACCGGTGGCAACTACGACGGCACTGTTCGTGCACCGCAGGACCTTGTGCAGCGGGCCGGGCAGCCGCACACACTTCTGGCTCGCCACGACCGGCTGGGAACTCGGCTCCGCCGCCGACCTGTCGTCACTACTCGACGGGCGGGGCCCAGAATGACCGGCAACACCCAGATCACCCTCGACACCGTCCTCTTCGTGGGCGGCGACACCCCGGCCAGCCGCGCCTTCTACACCCTCGCCATGAACCACGAACAAGCCGGAAACCGCCCCGGACAACGCATCTCGTTCGTACCCGCCGACGACGTACCCACACCACCGTCCGGATGCTGGGTGCCCTGCTTCGGCACCACAGACCCCGCCGCCGCCGGCCGCCGGGCACTCGACCTCGGCGCCCACCCGGCCGGCACCGTACCCATCGACGGCCGACACCAGCCCGCATACTCCGCATCCGACGGGGCACTGTTCGCCCTCACCGACCCGGCCGGCCCCCGACCACCGGATCAACAGCTCGGGGACGTGGCCTTCGTCGATCTGTACACACCACTGGCCGAAGAAGCCGCGACCTACTACGCCCAGACCCTGGCCTGCCAGGTCATCGACGAACCCGCACCCGGCCCCGGCAACTACCGCCTGCTGGTATCCGCGGACCGACCAGTGGCCGGCGTCGTGGACATGCTGGACGTCCTACCTTCCGCCGTTGCCCCGCACTGGATCCCCTTCCTCCGGGTCCTCGACCTGGAAGCCGAGGTCGCCCGCCTGAGCGACCTCGGCGCCCGGGTCCGGGTGCCCGCCACCGAATCAGCCATGGGCCCCTTCGCCGTGCTCGCCGACCCCTTCGGCGTCACCTTCGGAATCCAGACGCCGGCCTCCGACGACCTCCTCAGAGAGTACGTATCAAGCACCAAGTGAGTGTGGGTGTGCACAGAAGGTTCGTTCCGAACTGTGCACGCGCATATGTTGCCGGGCCGAATTAGTGATTAAGTTCATTGTCACTTGATCCAGCCGAGCGGATCACCTTCACCTATCGACGGTCAGCCGGTGCTGCGTACTCCGCGTTCGACGATGCACGGTGCGACCGACGATGCCCCTGAACGGCAGATCCCTCCCCACGATGGAGACGACGACATGACCACCGCCCCACCGCCCGCACCCCTCCAGCTGGAAACTTCGGTTCCCCGAGTCGACCTGTCGGATCAGACCTTCAAGCAGCTGATCGACGGGCAACTAGTCGAAGGGGCAACGAGTCAGCCGGTCCGCGACCCGGCAACTGGTGAGGCCATCGCGACGGCGCCCGTCGCGGATGCGAAGCAGGCCGATGAGGCATACCGGGCCGCGGCCCGCGCCTTCGGAGAGTGGCAGAACACCACCGTGCAGGAGCGGTCACACATCCTGCACCAACTCGCGCAGCGGATCGAGGCCCGACGGGAGGAGATCTCGCGGATCATCACCTTGGAAACCGGCAAGCCGGCCGCCTCGGCCGACGGCGATGTCGACTCGGCCCTCGTCTGGATGCGCCACATCGCCGACCTGCGCCTCGACCCCGAGGTGGTGCGGGACGACGAGAACTCGCGGATCGAGATCCACCGCAAGCCCATTGGCGTGGTGCTCGGGATCATCCCGTGGAACTTCCCATTTTTCCAGACCATCTACAAGGTGGCGCCGGCATTGCTTGCGGGCAACACGATAGTGATCAAACCGGCACCGACCACGCCGCTCAACGCGATGCTGATCGGTGAGATGCTCCAGGACCTGGTTCCGGCCGGAGTGGTCAACGTGGTGGGCGACGGCGGCGATCTCGGCCCCTACCTGACCGCCCACAAGGAGGTCGACAAGATCTCCTTCACCGGTTCGACCGCTGCGGGCCGCAAGGTGATGGCCAGCAGCGCCGAGACCCTCAAGCGAGTCGTCTTGGAGTTGGGCGGAAACGACGGAGCTGTCGTGCTCGACGACGCAGACGTAGCGAAGGTCGCCAAAGGCATCTTCGAGTGGGCGTTCTGGAACTCCGGTCAGGTCTGCATCAACATCAAGCGGATCTTCGTGCACGCGTCGCAATACGACGAGTTCTGCGATGAGTTCGCCAGGTTGGCCACCGACGCCAAGGTCGGGCACGGACTCGACCCGGACACCGAATACGGTCCGGTGCAGAACCTGAAGCAGTTGGAGGCCGCCAAGAAGGCGCTCGACATCGCAGCGCGTGACGGCAAGATCATCGCCGGCGGCGACGTGTTCGACACCCCCGGCTATTTCGTGCAACTCACCGTCGTCCGCGACATCGACCACAACAGTCCGCTCGTCTCCGAGGAGACCTTCGCGCCGGTCCGCGCCATCTTGAAGTACGACGACCTCGACGAGGTGATCGAGCGGGTCAACGGAACCGAATACGGCCTGGGTAACTCGGTGTGGGGCACCGACGTGGAGCGGGCTACCACTGTCGCGCAGCGCCTGGAGAGCGGAACCGTCTGGGTGAATACGCATTGCGCCGTCCTGCCCGACGTTCCCTTCGGCGGACGCAAACAATCGGGCCTCGGCGTCGAGTTCGGCATGGAAGGACTCCTGGAGTTCACCGACACCAGCGTCATTCACATCGTCAAGTAAAGAATTGCAGCTTCGTGGAAGAGGGAGTGCTTATTCGAAGGCCGCGCGACCGTGCAGATAACTGGAGGACGGTAACCCCCGAGCCCGGGGACATTACTTCGTTCGGAAGAGGACCAAGTCGGTTTGTCACCGAAGAATTCTTTGTGATTAGTGGATGAGGACATGGGAAACAATCAGTCTTGTGATGTTGTGATCATTGGAGCCGGCTTCGCCGGCATTACCGCTTCTCGGGAACTCAGTCGCCGAGGGTACGACGTGGTGGTGCTGGAAGGCAGGGATCGCATTGGCGGCAGAACCTGGTACAAGGACGACGCTCTGCCGGGACACTCACTGGAGCTGGGAGGCACGTGGGTCCATTGGTTCCAGCCACATGCGTTCGCGGAAATCTCGCGCTACAACCTCGAGCTCGTCGAAACCATCGGAGTGTCCGCGCCCGAGATCGCGGCCACGGTGACCGCAGGCCGGCGAAAGAGCGTTCCCTACGAGGAGGCCGCGTCTGCTATCGAGTCCCTCATGGAGATGGTTGTTCAGGACGCTCGCGAGGTTCTCGAGCGGCCTTTCGAGCCCTTCTACCGAAAGGACGCGTTAGAGGTGATCGACAAGCTGTCGATCCAAGACCGGATCGACGGACTTGACCTGACCCCAGAAGAGAAAGACCTTGCCAACGGCTTGTGGACAGCCATGGGCTCCGCGCCGTGCGGTGACGTTGGCCTGGTTGCCGCGTTGCGTTGGTATGCGCTCAGCGGCTTCGATATCAATGCAGTCTTCGATACGGTGGGACGCTACAAACTCGAGAACGGAACGCGCTCTCTGATCCAGGCCATCGCGGACGACTCCTCGGCCGACATACGGCTGAGCACTCCGGTTGCCGCGGTGGAACAATCGGATGAAGGTGTGGTCGTGACCACTCGACAAGGGGATACCTTGCGGGCCAAATATGTGGTTGTCGCCGCACCATTGAATACCTTCGGAGCCATTGATTTCAGCCCCGCACTGTCCGCCGCGAAACAAGCGGGGATTTCCGAGGGTCAGCCCGGCCGTGGTTCGAAAGCGTGGGTGCACGTTCGAGGGGACTTACCCAAGCCGTTCTTCGCTGTTGCTCCGGAGAACCACTTGATCAACTATGTCGTTACAGACAAGGTCCTCGATGACGGCCAGTTGCTTATCGCATTCGGCCCCGAGGGGGCTGATTTGAACGCTTGCGACGTCGACCAAGTCAGCGCGGAACTCCGCAAACTGTTCGGGGATCTGGAGGTCGTCGCCACCACTGGACACGACTGGGCGAGCGACGAGTTTTCGCGCGGCACGTGGTGCATGTTCAGACCGGGCCAGACGACGAGGTTGCTCGCGGAGCTACAAAAGCCCGAAGGCCGGGTCTTCTTTGCTGGTTCGGATCTCGCCAATGGATGGAACGGGTTCATCGATGGCGCAATCGAATCCGGAATCCGGGCTGATCGAGAGATTCATGCGCGGATCTCCGGGAATCCCAGCTGAGCCCGGTCGCACGGTGTACCCCTTCGGCGCAGTTCGATGCACGCGAAATCAGGGGTGAAGGCCTAGACATGCAGGGCCGGGATGCCGGCGGCGGCCTGGCGTCCCGGCCCTGCTGCCCATACAGATCACCAGATGGTGCCGATCCAGGAGATCGCGTCCAGCTGACAACCGGGGGACAATAAACGAAGGACGCGACATGACCGAAGACCACATGGACCATCGAAGACTCGCCAAGAAGCTCACCTGGCGCGATGGCATGGCCATGGCGCTGACCCTGCCGGTTGGATTGTTTGTGACGTTCGGCTACCTTCTCGGGGTCGTCGGCGCGTGGACCGCAATTACGGTCTGGTTCATCGGAGCGGTGATCAGCTTCCTGCAGTGCCAAGTCTTCGCGGAGATGGCGGCAATGTTCCCCCGCGACTCCGGCGGGGTCGCACGCTATGCAATCGAGGGTTGGAAGAAGTACTTCGCCCCGCTCGGAGCCATCGCCGCGTTCGGCTACTGGCTCGGCTGGTCCCTGTCCATCTCGATGGCCTCGGTCGTCTTCGGAGAGTTGATCGAGGCGACCTGGTTCCAGGACAACACTCTCGCCTTCGACATCTTCGGCAACCACCTCGGGCTCGAGCACCTCTTCGCCCTCGGCGCCATGCTGTTCGCCTGGGCGTTCAACTACTTCGGCCTGAAATTCGGTGCCACCGTCAACAAGGTGCTCGGATTGCTGGTTGTCGCGGGTCTAGCCGTGATAACGGCGGCGTGCTTGGTCAGCCCATCAATTCAATGGTCGACGGCCAACTTGTCCTGGTCGGTCGCCGGCGACTGGAAAACAGTCGCTGTGGTGTTCTACGTGACCGCGTGGACGATCTACGCGGGCGAGATCGTTGCTTCGTTCGCTCCCGAGTACAAGGACACCGCCCGCGACACATCCAGGGCCATGTCGCGAATTTCGCTGTTCATGATCGTACTGTTCGTCGTCGTCCCGACCGCCCTTGCGGGTGGTCTCGGCGAGGGCGTGGTCCGGGACAACCCGGTGACCTACGTCGCCGTGGCATTCGACCAAGCCTTCGGCGGCGCGGCCTGGATCGGAACGATCGTGATCGCGTCGGCCCTGCTGATCTCTATCATCTCCACGACCGCCGATGGCGGCCGCGCGCTCTTCGGGCTTGCGCAGGAGGGCATGACCATCAAGCAACTCGACTGGGTCAACCGTTGGGGTGTGCCTGGCCGGTCCCTGACCCTGGACGTGCTCCTCAACGCGACCGTCATGGTCTTGGTGGGCCATCCGGTGAGTATCTTGCTGGCGAGCAACCTCGGCTACCTGCTGGCGATCATCCTGGGCCTGGCGGCATTCCTGTTGCTGCGCAAGGACCGCCCGAACTGGCCTCGGCCGATTCGGCGGAGCAATGGCTGGATTCCTGTCGTGGCAGTTCTGGTGGCGTTCAACATCTTCATCACCGTGATCGGCGTCCTGAATCCCGAACTGCTGGGTTATGGGGGCGCCCGGGAGTCTCTGGTCGCGGTGGCCGTTCTGCTGTTGTCGGTCGTGCTTTATGCGTATCGGCGCGTGGTCCAGGACAAGCTTCCGATGCTCTGGCGCCTCCCTGCGCCTGCCATGCCTCACGGTGCCGACGCTCTCGCCCTCGAGCACGAGATGCAACAGATGCATTCCTCGCCCACCCACCTGAAGAACCGTGACCCGATGACGCCGACCGAACTCGAGAAGGAACCTCGGTGAAGGCCATGCGAGGACGATGACCGGCGGGCTTCCGGTACCTCGACGACGGTCCCGCGACACCGACAGTCGTCGAACGCATCGAAATGAGATCAACATGAGGGACCGGATGAGAGTGGATGCGGAAGACGTGAAGTACTTCCACGTCGTGGCCGAAGCCAAGACTCTAGCGCGCGCCGGCCAGGAGCTGGGAGTTGACTACACGACCGTCAGCCGCCGGATAAGTCGGCTGGAGAAGGAGCTCGGCACTCGACTCTTCAGCCGAAGTGGGACTGGGTGGAAGCTGACACCCACGGGCGAGGGTCTCCTGCCGGCGGCACGCATGGTCTCCCTCGGTGTCGATGTGTTCGCGGACGGCGACCCGATCGTGTCCGGCCCGGAGGAATGGACCATTCTGGCCCCGGACGGCTTCGCGGCGACAGTCCTTGCACCGCGCTGCGGTCGCCTGATCGCCGAGAGCGGGGTCATCCTGCGTATCGTGACCGCGGACTCGCTCGCGAGCCGGGACGGGGTGTCGTACGACGCGGCGGTGGTCCGCACCAAGCCCACGTCTCCCCGCGTCAGGATCCAAGAACTCGTCACCTACGAGATCGGGCTCTACGCTACCGAGGACTACCTACGAGAACACGCCGAGATCAGACGGGTTGAGGACCTGCACCAGCACGTCCTGTGCTGGTACGCAGAAGACCCGCTCGCGGCCGTGCCCGACTTCGTGGCTCTCAGGCCGAATCTGCCCAACACCATCCGACTGCAGTCCAACAATCTCCTGGTACATGAGGAAGCCGCACTAGCCGGAGTGGGGATTGCCGTCATGCCCTCCTACATCGCACATAGGCGCCCGTCCCTGGTCCGGGTCCTCCCCGAGGAGGTCACGTACACAGGGCACTATTGGACGGTCCTGCCGGGCGCGCAGCTGCGCTGGGAAATCACTCGGAAGGTCCTGCGGTTCTTGCGCGAGGCCGTTCTCGACGCCGGTCTCGCCACGTACTCGGAAGAGGGGCCGCGTTGAACGAGCGAGAAGTCGACGTCGGCGTGCTCGGTGGTGGCAGCGCTTTCCCTTCTTCTTCGCGGACAACGCCTCCGGTGGCGTCGTCGGCAAGCTGATTTCAACCGCAGCGGCCATCGTGTCGACGTCGAGTAGCCCGCACCTTTCCGCGCTTCGCTCCGCAGGTCGTAGAGGAATCGTCTACCGATTCGGCGCCGCCATCGACCGGCGTGGCCCACGTCGCCCGTGCGTAGGATGCACGCTATGACGTCGGCCGACCCTGACCTCGCCGACCACCGGGTCCTGGCCGACGCGCTGACCGCCGAGCGGCCACTGTATGCGCTGGTGACCGCGCTTCACGGGCTCTCGGCCGCACCGGTCGCCGTGATCGATCTCCGCGGTGGGGTGTTGGTCAGCGTGCCGGCGCGGGCGGAGTGGTCGGCAGAAGAACTGGTTGCTGCCTCTCCCCAGTCCGCGGAGCTGGTGGCCGGCTGCATGCTTCGGCCGGTGGAGTTGGAAGGCGAGCCGGTCGCAGTGCTGTGTGCGCGGGGACAGGACATCCCACCGGCGCTGCTCTCGTTCGCCGCGACGCTGGCCGGCATCGAGCTGTCCCGCCGACATGCCGTCTTGAGCGGACGACGGGAACTGCTCGGCCAGGTACTGGAGGACGTCATCGCCGGTCAGTCCAGTGAGCAGGAGGCCGCGCGACGGCTCGGCGAGCACGGTTTGGACGCCGGCAAGGCCCACGAGGTAGTCGTCGGGTCGGTCGCTTGTCCGCCTCGGCGGCTCCGCTCCTACCCGTGGAACTTGCACACCCTGCTGAGTCAGCACCACGACCCACACCTGCGTGCCATCGTGCACGACCGAGTCATTCTGGTCGTCCCCGAGGGCGCCGGACTGTTCGTGGCCAAACTGTGCCACGAGCACCTCACCAGCCTGGGACCGGACGCCCGCGTGGGGGTGAGCAAGGCGCGCGTCGGGGTGCGCGGCCTTCGGTTGGGGTATTTCGAAGCGCGCAACGCCTTGGCCGAAGGCCACGGTGTGCACGTGCACCGGATCCAGGACCTGGCCACGGCGCTCCTGATCGCCAGCATCGAGGCCGGGATGCCGCTACGCGATCTCGCGGCCGAGGCACTGGCGCCGCTTCTCGAGTACGACGAGAAGAACGGCACCGCACTCGTGACCACGCTACGCCGTTACCTCGCTGAGGACTGCGTACCGGCCGCGACCGCGACGGCACTGTTCGTGCACCGCAACACCTTACGCAACCGGCTGCGACTGATCGAGGAACTCACCGGGCGCGACATCGATTCGCCGAGCAGCCGCACACACTTCTGGCTCGCCACGACCGGCTGGGAACTCGGCTCCGCCGCCGACCTGTCGTCACTACTCGACGGGCGGGGCCCAGAATGACCGGCAACACCCAGATCACCCTCGACACCGTCCTCTTCGTGGGCGGCGACACCCCGGCCAGCCGCGCCTTCTACACCCTCGCCATGAACCACGAACAAGCCGGAAACCGCCCCGGACAACGCATCTCGTTCGTACCCGCCGACGACGTACCCACACCACCGTCCGGATGCTGGGTGCCCTGCTTCGGCACCACAGACCCCGCCGCCGCCGGCCGCCGGGCACTCGACCTCGGCGCCCACCCGGCCGGCACCGTACCCATCGACGGCCGACACCAGCCCGCATACTCCGCACCCGACGGGGCACTGTTCGCCCTCACCGACCCGGCCGGCCCCCGACCACCGGATCAACAGCTCGGGGACGTGGCCTTCGTCGATCTGTACACACCACTGGCCGAAGAAGCCGCGACCTACTACGCCCAGACCCTGGCCTGCCAGGTCATCGACGAACCCGCACCCGGCCCCGGCAACTACCGCCTGCTGGTATCCGCGGACCGACCAGTGGCCGGCGTCGTGGACATGCTGGACGTCCTACCTTCCGCCGTTGCCCCGCACTGGATCCCCTTCCTCCGGGTCCTCGACCTGGAAGCCGAGGTCGCCCGCCTGAGCGACCTCGGCGCCCGGGTCCGGGTGCCCGCCACCGAATCAGCCATGGGCCCCTTCGCCGTGCTCGCCGACCCCTTCGGCGTCACCTTCGGAATCCAGACGCCGGCCTCCGACGACCTCCTCACGCAGTACGCCTCGATCTGGACGTAATTTGCGAGCACGATTGTGGGCGTGCACAGTACGCACTCCTTGAACTGTGCACTGACATATGTTGGCGGGCTGAATTAGTGATTAAGTTCATTGTCACTTGATCCGGCACTCCCCCACGATGGAGACGATGACATGACCACCGCCCTCCCGCCCGCACCCCTCACCGCCAATGCGCTGGACTCCGTGCTCCAGGAACAACTCTCAGATGCACGAACGCTTCCGGCGGATGCCTACCTGTCCCCCGAGGTCCTCGACTGGGAGCGTAAGCACCTGCTGGAGGCAGCTTGGGTCTGCGTGGGGCGAAGCAGTGACGTCGGCAAGCCAGGTGACCAGCGCGCCGTCCGGGTCGGGACCCAAGGCATCCTGCTGACCCGCGACGGTGCCGGCACGCTCCACGCCTTCTACAATGCATGCCGGCACCGGGGACACGAGCTGCTGGCGGTGGACTCGTGCACCAACAAGAGGGTGGTGCACTGCCCCTACCACGCGTGGGTCTATGAACTCGACGGCGAACTCCGCTCCGCGACGCAGTTCACCGGCACAGATGACTTCTCCAAAGAGGAATGGCCGCTTGTCGGATTGCGCGCAGTCGAGTGGTTCGGCTGGATCTTCGTCAACGCCTCCGACGATGCCCCCGACTTCGAGGAGTGGGTCGGCAATCTGACCGATGTCGTCGCCCCCTGGGATCCCACGGACATGGTCGTCGGCGAGTCTCACAGCTACACGCTCCAGACCAACTGGAAATTGGTGATCGAGAACTACCTCGAGTGCTACCACTGCCCCTCGATCCACCCCGAGCTCTGCCGGGTCAGCCCGCCGGAGACGGCGATGGGCCTGCGGCACACCGGCATGTGGCTGGGCGGACCGTTGGAGTTGCGCGAAAATGCCGAAACCATGAGCCTCGACGGTCGCAGCGGCGGGGAGCGAATCGCCGGAATCAGCGACGAGCAGGCCCGTCGGACGATCTACTTCATGCTCGCACCCAATCTGCTGCTCACCCTGCAGCCGGACTACGTGATGACCCACCGTCTGGTGCCGCTCTCTCCCGGTGAGACGTTCGTGGAGTGCTCCTGGCTGTTCCCCCGCCATGTGGCCGAGCGTCCGGGTTTCGACCCCTCGTACGCCGCGGGGTTCTGGGACATCACCAACCGCCAGGACTTCGCGGCCTGCGAGTCCGTGTACCAGGGCCTGCTGAGCAACGGGTACCGGCCCGGGCCCTTCGACGCGCGCGAGGACGGCGTCCGCGCCTTCCAGGCCCAGCTCGCCTCCGCCTACCTCACCGGGCGCTGGGACATCGCACAAGCCATCTCCTTCGGCGGCCGCGATGACCGGTGACCCCAAGTTCCCGCTCGAGGTCACCGCCGTCGTCCCTCTGGCAACGGGTGTGCGGCAGGTGCGCTTGGAGCGTCGCGATCGCACACCGCTGCCTGATTGGGAGCCCGGAGCGCACATCGACGTGCTGCTGCCGAACGGTGTGGTGCGCCAGTACTCGCTGTGCGGTGACCCCCGGGACGATGCGGCCTACGAGATCGCGGTGCTGCGCGCGCCGCAGAGCCGCGGTGGCTCCGAGCACGTGCACACCCGACTGCGCGTCGGTGACGAGGTCCCCGTGCGGGGCCCACGCAACAACTTCACCTTCGCTGCCCGGCACCGAGCTCTGTTCATCGCCGGCGGAATCGGGATCACGCCGATCCTCGCCATGATCAGACAGGCCGAGCGGGACGGGCGCGAGTGGAAGCTCGTCTACGGCGGACGGAACCGCGACTCGATGGCCTTCACCGGCGAGCTACAGCGCTACGGAGACCGGGTCCAGCTGGTCCCGGAGGACGAACTCGGGCGCCTCGACCTGCCCGCGCTTCTGGGCACACCTCGGCCGGACACCGAGGTCTACTGCTGCGGGCCCACCGGCCTGCTCGACGCCGTGCAGCAGTTGTGCAAGCCATGGCCCGCAGGGTCATTACACCTGGAGCGATTCTCAGGCGTAGTCACCGACGCGCCGACAGCCGAGTTCACCGTCGTCGCCGAACGCAGTGGCATGGTCTGCTCAGTGGCGCCGGGCCAGTCGATCGTTGACGCGTTAGCCGACGTCGGCGTCGTCGTCCCCACCTCCTGCGGAGAGGGCCTGTGCGGTACCTGCGAGACGAAAGTGCTCGACGGGGTGCCCGACCACCGCGACCTGATCCTCGGCGACGACGAGCGGGAGGCAGGCACGTCGATGCTGATCTGCGTCTCCCGCGCCCTCGGACCACGACTGGTCCTCGACCTGTAGCGCCCTTCCTCGGGCGCCTACCGACGGTCGGGCTGTCGGCGCGGCGCTCATCCTCGGTGAGTACGTGTGCCTGAAGAGCATCTACCTCGAGGCGATGACCGGTGGCGTGGTCGCGCGAGATGTCGCGCGGCCCCGCCACCGCATATCGGGACTGAAAGGACGGAGACGACATGACCGAAGACGAACTCGAAATGCTCGACTTCGCGGTCAAGTGGGCACCTTTCGGAGGCGGAGACGAACACATTCTGCCCGAGTTCGGCGTCTTCCCGACCGCGTTCTACCGGCAACTGCAACGCCTCCTCACGCGTCACCACGGCGTGAACGACAGCGTCCGACGCCGGCTCGACGAGTTGTGCACTCTCAAACTCGCGCCGATGCATCCGGATTAGTTCTGCCGCAGAGTCGGCGCATGCTCACCCTCGGCCAATCTCCCACCGATGCGCCCCTCGATCAGGCAATCGATCGCATCAGCCGCCAACCGCGGCGCGCGGCAACGAAACCGGAAATCGCTCCCGAGACCGCAGTATCAGTGTCCACACAAGATCAACTTCGCGATCACCAGCCGTGTTGTTACCGCAACCCCACCCTCGAGGGCCGTCCCTCGCCGTCTTGCGAGGATGCGCCCGGGCTATGACCCGGAGACTGTCAATGCGTACCGCACTGCCTGCCTGACTGTTTCGGTCTTGATGGAGGTGTCTCCTTCTCTGGTGCACAGCCATACGGGCGATGGTGGCCCCGAAACCGGACGAGCCCGACCCGGACGCCTCCCGTCTGCTGCTGCCACGGCGCCCGAGTTACGCCGAGGTCGCGAACGCGGCCATCTTCGCCGCGTCCGACTGGGCCCCGACGATGACCGCGACCGAGATCAACCTCACCGGGGGCGCTGTCGTCGACTGACCCGGGGCCGCAGGCTGGACGAACGCCCACAGGCACTCGTCTCGCGGAGACCGGCAATGGTCGTACGATCGTGGAGCCGCGACGATGCGTTCTCGTCTCGCGATCGGTCACCAACGGCGAAGCACCGCAGCACGGAGGAGAGCCCGATGTCGAGCCTCAGGGCGTACCTCATCTCGACGCGACCGACGACGATGTCTCGATCGGCGGCGCCGGCCTGGCCGCGGCAGCGATCGAGCTCGGCCGCGTCGACGAGCTGCGCATGTTCCGCAATCCGATCGTCGTCGGTGGCGGCACGCCGTTCCTACCGCCGGTCACCGAAGACCTCCAGCGTGGTGTGCACATACGAAAGGGGACGTCGCCGATGACCGTCCGTACCGTGAACACTGAGGCAGGGCGACTCTCCGGTGACCACACCGACGGGGTCGCCCGATTCCTGGGAATCCCCTACGCGGCAGCTCCAGCGGGCGAACGCCGATTCGCACCCCCTGGCCCTGCCGAGCGGTGGGCAGGGACCAGGAACGCCCCCGGTTACGGCGCTACTGCACCCCAGCCGTCATTGCACCCCGCTCACGCGAATCTCGCGCCGCTGATCGGGCCCGGATGGGTCACTGGAGACGGCGACTACCTCAATCTCAACGTCTGGACACCCGACCCCGGCACGAGTGGGCTTCCGGTGATGGTCTACGTCCACGGCGGCGGGTTCATGATCGGCTCGGGCGCCGCCCCCGCCTTCGACGGCACCTCGTTCGCGCGCGACGGCGTCGTCCTGGTCACCGTCAATTACCGACTCGGGGCGGAGGGCTTCCTCGCTCTGTCCGGTGAGGTCGCGAACACGAACATCGGATTGCGTGATCAGATCGCAGCACTGCGCTGGGTTCGCGACAACATCGCCGGGTTCGGCGGGAACCCGGACAACGTCACCGTCTTCGGCGAATCGGCCGGCGGCACCTCCGTCGCGTTCCTGCTGCACTCCCCGCTGGCCGCCGGACTGTTCCGGCGCGCGATCGTCCAGAGCGGACACGACGAGATGGCCCGCCGGCTCGAGCTCACCGAAGAACTCACGAAGGCACTCGCCGCCCGGCTCGGAACCTCCCCGACCACAGAAGCATTCCGAGCATTCTCTGCCTCCGACCTGCTGCGCGCACAGGCAGCTCTGCTCAGAAACGAACCCCACCCAGACCTGCGCGACGGCAACGGTGTCGACCCGGGCCACCGTCGTGCGCTGTTCCTCCCCACCACGGGTGACGACGTCCTCCCCGACCCGGTCGGGGTCCCGAGCACACATTCGCGCGGCGTCGACCTGTTGATCGGCACAACACTCGAGGAGGCCAACCTCGGTTTCGGTGCCGACCAGTTCGCCGCCTTCGACGCGCTTGACGCCGTAGCCGAGCTGGCCGCCACCTACCCCGATGCCGAAGCGCTCCTCGAACGACACGGTCTCCACGACCCGGCCGTCACCCCCGCGCATGCACTCACAGCCGCGTACACGGACCTGATGTTCCGATCACCGAGCCGACGCGCCGCCCGCCGCCACCCAGGCCCCACCTACGTCTACGAATTCGCATGGCGATCACCACTGCATGGCGCCGCACACGGCCTCGACGTCCCCTTCGTCTTCGACACCACACAGGCATGCCGCGGCCTCATCGGCGACGACGCACCCGGCGCCCTCACTCACTCGATGCACCAAGCGTGGATCGACTTCGCAACCCACGGAGATCCCGGCTGGCCCACCTACGACGACGCCAGAAAAGCGATGAGGTTCGATGCCGGCCCGCACCTCTGCGAGGACACCGCTCCCGAGGGCACCGGCGCCGAATACCTGTCCTGATCCAGGCCGGCTGGAGCACGGCAACGGCGGTATCGGCGTCCGGCGCGGATCCGGACGCCGATACCGTTCACGTCAGTCCGAAACCGTGTCGGCGGCCCGGCCGAGGTGGCGGGCGAAGAACCGAGCGGAGCTGTCGCTCTCGTATTCGGGCACCGGGTAGTGCCTGCCCGAGTAGGCGTGCAACGTCTTCTCCTTCGACGCGAAGGCGTCGAACAACGCGACCCCGGAGGTGCGGTCGAATTCCTCGTCGTCCCAAGGAATCCGGTACTCGACCGGGACGGTGATCTTTCTCGCCGCCTCGATCAGAGCATCGTGCACGAAGACCCCACCGAAACTCACGACAGCGATCCGGGATTCGACCGCCGTCAACATCATCCCGGTCACGACACCCAACGTCATGCCGCCGTAGCCGATCGGCGTTTCGACGCCGATCTCGGGCAGCGCCTGAAGGTCGTCCAGTGCCGCCTGCCATTCCGGCACCGCACGCTCCGCCAGCGACATGTTGTAGTCGATCACGATCGGGGCGATCGGTTCGCCCGCCGCCCGGGCCCGATGGATCGCCTCTGCCCACCGCTGATCCTGAAGGTTTCGCGGCCGGTCGCCATGTCCGGGCGCGTCGATGGCGGCGACGGTGTACCCATAGGTGGTCACGCAGTGGAGTGCACCGGCTACCAGCCCCGGCGCCTTCTTGTGCATGCCGCCGGAGTGCCCCGACAGCAGCAGCGGTGCGCGGACGGTTCCGGATGTGGGCGACCAGAGCACGCCGGTGATCTCATCCAGTGTGAATGTACGTTCGATGACACCGTTCGACGATGTCTCAGAGGTGAAATGCATGGTGTTGCCTTTCGGGATTGCCTTGTTGTCGAGGCGCTCCCGGCGACACCTATGTCAATCGCCGAACCGTGAACACGAGTGGGAGCACCCACATGGTTACTGCGTTCATGGGTCTCACCTCCTCGCGTGATGTCACGGTCTGGCGCACGCTATCAACCTGAGCCGAATCCCGTCCAACCTATTTCCAGCACGCGAGGGCCGATCGCTGATTGGCCGCGCCCGGAATTCCTTCAGGTCGAATGGAGGGTGGGTCGGTAGATGAGCTCTTGGATGTGACCGTCCAGCGTCCGGTTCTCGAGCAGTTCCAGGTCGAAGTCGGCCCCACCCTGGAAGATCGGGTCATCACCGGTCTGACCGGTGATCACAGGGAAGATCGTCACCTGCAGGCGGTCGACGAGGCCGGCGGCCATCAGCGCCCGATTCATCGCCAGGCTGCCGTGCGAGCGCAACGGCACCTCGGACTCCTCCTTGAGCCGGGCGACGACATCGACAGCGTCACCGCTCACGACGGTCGCGTCCGGCCAGTCGAGAGGTCCTTCCAGCGTCGTCGACACCACCGTCGCCGGCAGGCTCCTCATCCTGGTGACCCAGGGGTCACGCACTTCGGACTCCTCGGTGCTCGAGGCCAGCATCTGTGCGAACGCCCGATAGGTGTTGGCCCCGAAAATCATCCGCTGCTCCGTGCTGTACAAGCCAAGGCGGTGGTCGAGCAACTCGGGGCCTTGCTTACCCCAGTAGCCGCCCCAGTCGCCGCCGCTGATGCCGCCGAAGCCGTCGAGACTGGAAAAGACGTCGAAGGTGTAGGTCGCGGTCATGTCGTTCTCCTCGAATGCGGTTGTGGTCGGTGTAGGTACAGACTGGGAACCACTGCGAAACTCATCGCCGTCGTACTGGACGACGTGTGGTCGCAACACGAGTGTCGCGTCCTCCGTTCCGGCTCGCCGCCTCGCGCGTGGAGAGCGAGGCGGCGAGATCGGTTGCGCGGTGAACCGGCAGGCTCAACCCTTGATGAGGTCGTCGATCTGGCCGATCGCCTGCGAGGCACCCTCGACCACACCCATGTCGAGCACCTGCTGGAGACCTTCGGCGGTTGCGTAGGTGCTGACGTAGGTGGCGATGGTGCTGCCGTCCTTCTCCTCGAAGGAGTACTCGTTGGTGGACACCGGCATCGATTCGATCGGGGTGAAATCCGCATCGGCGAATCCGTCGGTGAAGGTGAAGCCGGTCGGCTCATCGACGGAGACGATGTTCCAGTAGCCCGCATGCTTGTCGCCCTCGGGGCCGGTCATGTAGTAGTTGACCCGCCCGCCGGGGGTGAACTCGTGGTCGACCACCGTCGCCGGGTACGTCGGCGGACCCCAGATCTTCTCGAGCTGGCGAGGATCGGCATAGATCTGCCAGATCCGCGCTCGGGGCGCGGCGAACTCGGCGGTGATGGTCAGGGTCAGTGCGTCGATGTCGTGGCTGACATTGGTGACAGGCATCGTTCATTCCTTCCGTTGGGGTTGCGTTGCGATCAGTTCGTCGATGCGCGCGATACGTCCACGCCAGACCTGTTCCAGCTCCGCGAGCATGGACGACACCGCGCGTACTGCTTCCACATCGCCCGTGGCGAGTTGTTCACGGCCGCTGCGTCTTTTGACGAGTAGGCCGGACTTCTGGAGAACGGCGACGTGCTTCTGTACCGCAGCGAAACTCATGTCGTACTTCGCTGCCAGTGCCGAGACGGAATGCTCGCCGGCCAGCACGCGACGCATGATGTCGCGCCTCGTTCGGTCGGACAGCGCGTGGAACAGGGCATCGGCCCGGTCCTCATCTGTTTCTGACACACCCAGAACATACAACCGATTGGTTGTATGTGCAAGGCCCCTTCGACTCTCAGGTTGAAGATGTTGCATGCGGTGCGCCGACGAGCGCGATCTAGCTCGGGGAGAACCCGCCGACATCGATCGAGATCCACAGCGGTGCGAACATCGCGATGGGCACCGGCGACAATTCCGGGACATTCATGACGTCCCTCAACGTATCCACCCCCCAGGTAATCGCATACCAGCCCAGTGCGACTCCCAGGACAAATCCAGCGAACTGGCCCAGCAGAGCGGCCACCAGCTCATACCTGGGCTCCTCACCCGCGGCCGCCATTCCGGCGTCGTCAGGCTTCGGCTCGGATCGCATCGTCCCATTGTCCTCCGCAGGATTCACCCGTGCTGGTCGCCGACGGTTTCGCACACAAGTTTCGACACGCGACTTATCTCAGTGGGGCGCGGCCAGGCACGGGCGCACCTCATCTTTCGCGACGGGCAAGTGCGTCCATTTCCGGTCTCCTTCGTCTGATCTGGTACCCATCCCCACGGATCAAGGAGCCACCATGACCAACCCCAACGAGTTCGAGACCTCGGCGACGGACAGGACGGACGCAACCCCACGGACTGCGGCGCCGACGTGTTGCAGCACCGAACGGCAGGCCACCTGCTGCGACCTCAGTGAGAAGTCGACATGCTGCGGTCCGGCGGCGACGGCCGGCCGCGAGGGATGCGGCTGCCAGTAGCCCTCAGGTGACAACGGTGCGGTGCGAGCGAAGATGGCTCGCGCCGCACCGCAGTCTTGTCAGCGTGACCTCGCCCGGTCGCCCCGTCGCCGTCACCAGAGATGATTCGCCGGTCTACTCGTCGTCCGATGGCGTGGCTCCGCAGGCGCAGGATCCGCTGCGGGGCTGGTAGTCGTGGACGTGGCCCGTGCGGTCCTGGCTGATCTGACAGCAGGTGTGCAATTGGGCCTGGAGGGCAGCGCGGCCGCGTTGGACCCGGGATTTCATCCCGGACACCGAGATTCCCACCTCGTTGGCGGCGGCGGCGTTGGTTCGGTTGTCGAGGTCGACCATCTTCACCGCCGCGGCCTGCTCGGCGGGCAGCCCGGAGAGCATCGGCACCAGGCAGGAGGCGAGTTCCTTCTCCGCCGTCTCGTCGGCGTCAGGTTCTCCGTCGGGTGGGTTGTCGGGGACGGTGTCGACGGCCAGCTCGCGGCGGTGAGATGCGGACCGGTAGTAGTCGGTGATCGCGTTGCGGGTGATGGCATACATCCAGCCAAGGAGGCGGTCCTGCTCCCGCAGGTTGTCGAGGCTCTTGGCCATCCGCAGGAACACGATCGACAGAATGTCGTCGGCGTCCTCGGGACGCGAGACCCGGCGGGCGATGAAGGCCCGCAAGTCGCTCGAGAAGCGG
Organism: Rhodococcus sp. JVH1; assembly: GCF_000280725.2. NCBI lineage: Bacteria > Bacillati > Actinomycetota > Actinomycetes > Mycobacteriales > Nocardiaceae > Rhodococcus > Rhodococcus sp. JVH1. The sequence goes on from NZ_CP166289.1 coordinate 3,820,148, forward strand.
CGCCAGAGCTGGTCGAGATCAGCTGGTGCCTGCTGGGGTGTCGTCGCGGTGGTGGCCGTGTCCTCGTTCATGATCTGTGGTTCCTTTCCGTCTCCAGCATCCCCGCCTGGCGTCGCGGTCGCGACCCCCTGAGGGCGTCCTCTCTCAGGTACGGACGACGGTGACCGCGGTCGGACGCACCTGCGTCCGAATCCGAAGTTCCTCGTCTGTATGGGTGTCGATGTCGATTCCGGATTCTCCGGTTCGACGTACCAGTAGAAGCACGGTGAGGAGGTGAGAGCAATGCTGACTACACATCTGTTGTCGGGTCTGACCAGCGAAGAGGTCGATCTGATCGTGGCGGAGGAGCTGCATCTGCTCGACGCCGCCGCATGAGCGCCGTCGACGCCCGCACCGGGCGCACCCGCTGACACAGCGCTCTCCTAGCCCCTCCCCCTGCACCGGGTAGGGGCCATCAGAGTGCCCGGCTCCGGACCAGGAGGGCACACACCAAACCGCCCTGCCCCTCCCGTTGTGGGATGGGCAGGGCGGGTTCGTTGTTCAGCGGGTGCGTGCCGACCGAATCATGCGGGTGAGGACGGGAACGGCGGTCACCACCGCCCACAAACCGATCGCCGCGACCAGGGCGGTAAGAGTGTCGCCGGCGGTGGCGGTGCCGAGCACGTGGCCGCGCAGGGCATCGGTGGCGTGCGCGACCGGATTCACTGTCGCCATCGCCTGCATCCAGCCGGGCATGGTCTCGATCGGCGCGAACGCACTCGAGACGAACATCAGCGGCATCATCACCATCATCCCGGCGAACTGGACCACGTCCGGCCTGCGGAGCCGATCCCCGATCAGCCCGAACAGGGCGCTCATCGCCCCGGCCAACACCACCAGCACCAGGACCGCGGCGACGGCATCCCCTGCGGTGCCGTGGAACTCGAAACCCAAAGCGACGGCGGCGATCCCGAGCAACGCAGCCCGGGCGAGGGTGAAGACGGCCTCGTTGATGGTGCGAGCCACCCCCGGCAGCGCCGCCCGCATCGGCAGGGCCGCGAAGCGGTCGTGCAGGCCGTTGGTGTGATCGATCGCGGCGGACACTCCGGCGTTGGTGCCGGCCATCACCGTGGAGACGGCGAGCATCGCCGGGGTGAGGAAGACGATGTAGCTGACCCCGGCAGGGAAACCCGGTCCGGCGGCGACGCTGCGGAACACCTGACTGAACAGCACCAGCATCGCCATCGGCATGGTCAGCGAGAACATCAACAGCTGCGGAACGCGGGCACTGGTGCGCAGGTTCCGGACGGTGAGTGCGGCGAGCTGGTCGAAGGCCGAGGGCCGCCCGATCGCAGTGGTGGTGGTCATTTGTGGGCTCCTGTGTGGGCGAGGTGGGTGAAGACGTCGTCGAGGCTCGGTGAGGTCACGTCCAGGTCGGTGACCTCGATGCCGCCGCGGTGCAGGTCAGCGACCAGCGCGGTCGCGGCGGGGGCGTCGTCGACGGTGACCGACACCCGCAGGCGGTCGCCGTCGACCCGCGGATCGGTGTCCGGGACGAAGGGCAGCGCGGCGAGCTGACCGGCGGGGATGGTGGCGCTGAGGACCTTGCCGCCGACAATCCGTTTGAGCTCGGCGGGGGTGCCGCGGGCGGCGACCCTGCCCCGGCGCAGGACCACGATGTGGTCGGCGAGCCGGTCGGCCTCCTCGAGGTACTGGGTGGTGAGCACGACCGTAGTGCCCGCGTCGGTGAGCTCGTCGACGACGTCCCACAATCCGGCGCGGGCGAGGGGATCGAGACCGGTAGTCGGCTCGTCGAGGAACAGTACCGACGGGGAGCCGACGAGGCTGGCGGCCAGATCGACCCGCCGGCGCGAGCCCCCGGAGAGTTCCCCCACCCGCCGGGACGCGTATTCCTGCAACCCGAGCCGGTCGATCAGCGCGTCGGCCCGTTCGCGGGCGGTGCGGCGCAGCCCGGTCAGTCGGCCGATCAGCTCCAGATTCTCTCGGGCGGTGAGGAATTCGTCGAGACCGGCGTATTGGCCGGTCACACCGATCCGGCGACGCACCTCGGTGGCGTGGACGACCACGTCGAGGCCCTCAATCTGCACGCGGCCGATGGTGGGCCGCACCAAGGTGGTGAGGGTGCGGATCAAGGTGGTCTTGCCGGCACCGTTGTGGCCGAGCACACCGAGCGTGGTCCCGGCGGCAGCCTCCAGATCGACACCGTCGAGAGCCCACGTCTTGTTGTAGGCGACGTGCAGATCCTCGACCACGACGGTCGGCGCGTTCATCGCACACCCCCGAACCGGTAAGGGGCGGGGCGGGCAGTCGGGTGGATGGTCATCGGAGGTTCCTCTCGGAAGGTGTGCACCCACCCGGTGGTGAGTGGGAGTCCGCTTCCTCAGACGAACGAACCTCGAGTTGGACGCACCCGAAGCAGAATCAGGCAGGTCAGGAGATGGTGGCGCCATCGGCGGCGGGTTCGGGTTCGTCGAAGACCCCGGCGCCGCCGCATACCCCCGTCTCCGGCAACGTGAGTTCGACGCGGGCGGCGGCGGCGTGGTCGCCGGCAAGGGCGGCGGCGATGCTGCGGACCTGCTCGTACCCGGTCATCGCCAGGAACGTCGGCGCCCGCCCGTAGCTCTTCATCCCGACCAGGAACACATTCGGCTCCGGATGCGACAGTTCGGCTATCCCGTGCGGGTAGACGGTGCCGCAGGAGTGCACGTTCGGGTCGATCAACGGCGCCAACTCCACCGGCGCCTGCAGCACCGGGTCCAGGCCGAGGCGGATCTCCGACAGCCAGGACAGATCGGGCCGGAATCCGGTGAGCACCACTACCCGATCGACGTCCTCGATGCGGGCGCCGGTGTCGGAGATCAACGCCACCCGGCCGACGTCGCCGTTGGGTTCGATGGTGGCGGTGCGGAACCCGGGAACCACCGTCAGCGGCCCGTCGTCGAGCGCCGCCTTGGCACGCAGGCCCAGGGCGCCGCGGGCGGGCAGCTGGTCGTCCTCGCCGCCGCCGAAGGTGGACCCGACATCTCCGCGGCGTAGCACCCAACTGATCCGGGTGCCCGGCGTCTGCTTCTCCAGGCCCGCCAGCGCCACGATGGCGGTCAGCGCCGAGTGCCCGCTGCCGGCGATCACGATGTGCTTACCCGCGTACCGGGCGCGCACCTCGGGATCGTCGACATGCGGAACCCGGTATTCGAGAACGTCGGCGGCGGCGCGCTCGCCGAGCGCGGGCAGGCCTTCCCCGCCGAGGGGATTGGGGGTGGCCCAGGTGCCGGAGGCATCGATCAGGGCCTGCGCGGTGATCCGATCCTCGGTGCCGTCGGCGCGGCGGATGTGTACCGAGAGGGGTTCGGTGTCGCGGCCGGCGTCGACGACACGGTCCCGGCCGCGCCGGGCCACCCCGACCACCTCGGTGGACAGCTGCACGATGTCGCCGAGTGCGGTCGCGAGGGGTTGCAGGTAGTTCTCGGTCCAGTCCTGGCCGGACGGGTACGCGTCGTCGTCCGGCGCCGCCCAGCCGGTGGCGTCGAGCAGGCGGCGGGCCGACGGGTCGATCAGCTCACCCCAACGGGAGAACAACCGCACGTGATTCCACTGCGTGATCGCGGCACCGGCTACCGGACCGCGTTCGAGGACCAGCGGGGTCAGGCCACGCTCGCGCAACTGGGCCGCGGCAGCGAGGCCGATCGGTCCGGCCCCCACGACAACAACAGGCAAGGCGATCATTTCGGAGTCCTTTCATCGATGTTCATCGATCCTTCCAGAGAGTATCGATGCGCGTCGATGAAGGCAACCATCGATGGATATCGATATAGTGAGGGCATGGCTTCCCCCGACATTCCGGTCGCCCGCCCCGCGGACAAGGTGGATGCGTTGGCGCCGCAGGATGCGGCCACCTACGCCGGGTGGTTCGCGTGCCTGGCCGACCCGACCCGGGTGCGGCTGCTGCACCACGTCGCCTCCCACCAGACCGGGATCAACGTGGGCGAGCTGGCCGAGGCTCTGGGTATCGGCCAGCCCACCGTCTCGCACCACGTGCGCAAGCTTGCCGATGTCGGGTTCGTCTCGGTCCGCAAGAGCGGCACCAGCACCGTCGTCATGGTCAATCCGGCCTGCTGCACCGGACTGCCGCACGCCGCCGACGCAGTGATGGGTGTACTGACGCCGCGTCCCTGCTGCCCGGACGACCTGCCCGACGACGTCACCGTGCGCACCATGACCGATCAGGACTGGGATGACGTGCGCCGGATCTACGGCGAAGGCATCGCCACCCGCAACGCCACCTTCACCACCGAGGTCCCCACCCAGGCGACGCTCGATGGACTGTGGCTGCCCGGGCATCGGTGGGTCGCCGAGATCGACGACGTCGTGGTCGGCTGGGCCGCCCTGTCCCCGGTGTCCGGGCGAGCCTGCTACGCCGGCGTGGCCGAGAACTCGATCTACGTCGCCGACGGGATGCGCGGGCGCGGCGTCGGCAAGGCCTTGCTGCGCTCCCAGGTCATCGCCGCCGACGAGGCCGGACTGTGGACCTTGCAGACCTCGATCTTCCCCGAGAACCGGGCCAGTATCGCCCTGCACCACTCCGCCGGATTCCGCACCCTCGGTGTGCGCGAACGCATCGCCCGACTCGACGACATATGGCGCGACACCGTGTTTCTCGAGCGCCGCTCCCCCGTCGTCGGATAATCCTCCGAATCGACTGGGGCACACGATGTCCGAGCAGCAACCTGTCGATCGTGCCGCGATCGCCGTGGACCTCGAACGCGCCCGGAGCGTGCTGCACGAATTACTCGACGGTGCGAGCGCCCCGGATCTCGCGAGGCGTTCGTCCGGAACCCGATGGACCAACGAGCAATTGCTGTTCCACATGGTCTTCGGCTACATGGTCGTTCGCCGGCTGCTCCTGCTGATCCGGATGTTCTCCCGGTTGCCGGAGGGGGCGAGCCGACGGTTCGCGCACGTGCTCGACGCCGCCACCCCAGTCTTCGACGAGGTCAACTTTCGGGGCTCGGCCCTGGCGGCGCGCGTCTACAACCGACGCCGGATGGGCCGCCACTTCGACCGCGTCATCGCTTCGCTGCAAGGCTCCCTCGCCCGGCAGACCGATGCAGACCTACAGCGCAGCATGTCCTTTCCGGTGCGTTGGGATCCGTTCTTCACCGAAACGATGACCGTCGAGCAGGTCTTTCGATACCCGGGAAAGCACTTCGACTTCCACCGACAACAGCTCACTCTCGACTGAACGGGGTAGCTGCCGACACGTAGGAATTCAATTCCTACCGACGTGACGAAATCATGGTGGACAGTTGTTCAATATCAGAATGTGAGAAAGAGCGTCATTAATCGAAACGTTCTGCAGACCCGTGTGCGATAGGCAAAGTAAGCGGAGATCGACGATCCCGTGTTTCACATAAACAACAGGGAAGAGAATTTCTCGGACTCGGCTGACGATCGAGTGATCCAGGACAGGGATTCTCGGCTCCCACCGGTAGCCGAGAATCCACACCCTGAACAGGGTTAATATTCCTCCGCCAGTGGCGTAGGACCATTTGACAGACCGGTGGCGCGAACTCGGGAGAGAAAGTAACAATCCCGCTGCAGGAGTCGGGGATTATCGAATGAGGTGAGTATTATGAGAAACACATTCGCTGTGCGATCGGCAGTCGTGGCCGCCGTCATCGCTCCCACCCTGGTTTTCGCGGGCGGCACTCCCGCCACGGCGGCACCGACACTGAGCGCGGGCGGAACCGGCCAGGTGAAGATCGACATTCCGACCGGTGAAAGCTGGACGTGCTTCGCATTCGACTCGAACTTCACGTTCAAGACGGGTGCCTTCGCGGCTGGTCTCGGCACGCTCGACGGATTCGCGACGGGATCGAATGTGACCGCGTTCTGCTTCGGCAACATGGCCCCGTTCTTCTTCTCGGGCAGCGTGAAAGTCACCTAGAACGGGACCTTTTCGCCGCGTCGAACGTGCCCTCGGCAGTATGTTCGAGACATGAAGGCCATACTCGCCCTTCTGTCTCTGCTGCTCGCCGTCGTGGTGGGCTGCTCCGGCGATGACAGCACACCGTCGGCGGGCAATGACACGTCCGTCATCGCCGTCGAGGACATCACGCCGGAGTCGATCGCGGCCACCGTCGCCAGCCTCCAGGACAGTGGGCACCCCGACGTCGCGCTGGTCGGCGGAAGCGCGGGCGCCGACGCAATCCTGCAACTGGCCTCGCAGCAGCCCGACCTACCCGACCAGCTGGTGCTGCTCTCCCCCAACCGGGTGGTCGACGGCCTCGGCAGTGAGCCCAAGCTGTTCATCGCCAGCGAGGACGAGCCCGTCGCCGGCGTGTCGGAGCAACTCGCCGACGGATCACCGGGCGCCGACAACAAAGTGATCCTTCTGCCGGGCTCCGCACACGGGCAGAACATCTTCAACAGCGAGAACGCTGATGCGGCATTGGACGCGATCCTCCAGCGGCTGGCCCACTGAGGATCGAATTGCCGTGCAACTCGCCGGAGCAGCCGCGCCGAGTCCGCGAACACGTCACAATGAGGGGCGTGAACCTTCCCGACATTCGCCCCGCAATCGTTCACACAGGGGTTCGGATACTGCTCGGCCGCAGCAAACTCCGCACGGCCGAGGACACGCGGCGCGACGTCCACGCGACGACGCTGCGGCCGGCCTCGTTCAACCCGCCACCATCTCCGCTCCTGCGCGGGGTGCGGCTCTCCGCCGACCGCACCGGCGGGTTTCCCGTCTTCACCGTCGAACCGGACAACGGGCGATACGGAAAGACTGTGGTCGACTTCCACGGCGGTGCCTATGTCCGCGAAATAACGTCCTTCCACTGGCTGTTCGCGCGCACCATCACCGCGGCGGCATCGGTCCGGCTTCTGCTTCCGATCTACCCCCTCGCCCCGCACCGGACGGCCGCCCGCACCGTCGCCGATGCGGCCGACCTCGTCGAATCGGCAATCTCCACCCGAGGCGCCGACAACGTGGCGGTGATCGGCGATTCCGCCGGTGGCGGGCTCGCGCTCGCCGCAGCGCAGGAACTCAAACGTAGGGGCGCACCACAGCCGTGGCGGCTGATCCTTGTCGCCCCGTGGCTGGACGCCACCATGAGCGACCCCACCCAAGCCACCATCGAGAAGCGTGACATCCTCCTTGCGCGCGGAGGATTGGAAGAAGCCGGCCGACTCTACGCGGGCGACCTCGAGGTCACCGACTGGCGCGTCAGCCCCCTCTTCGGCGACCTCACCGGCCTCGCGCCCATGAGCGTGTACACCGGCACCCACGACATTCTCGTCACCGACTCCCGCGCGCTCACTCAGCGAGCACGCGAGGCCGGCACGACAGTCGACTACATCGAGGAGATCGGGATGCAGCACGACTACGCACTCTTCCCCCTGATCCGCCAGGCACGTGCCGCCCGCGAAGACATCGTCCGCACACTGCGAGCGTGACGTTCGAAAGATAGAACACGTGTCAGATCTTCCGCCCGCGACACCTCCAGCTGTAGCATTCGGGGATGAGTCGAGTAGGTAGCTACAGTGACGATGACGTGGCAGGTTGGCTGTCGATCTCACCCGAGCTGGGTGGTGCGCTCGGCGCTTTCACGGACGCCGTGTACAACCGGAACCGGTTACCGTTACGGGTTCGGGAGATCGCCCGGATGGCGGTCGCGGAGGCCAATGAGTGCGCCGTGTGCCTCGGCACCCGCGACAGGAGTGGCGCCGATGCGGGGATCGACGAGCACTTCTACGATCACGTTCTCGAGTGGGAGTCGTGGCCCGGGTACAGCGCCGAGGAGCGGACGGCGGCGGAGTTCGCCCACCGGTTCGCCACCGATCACACGGCGCTCCGCGACGACGAGGACTTCTGGGCGCGGTGTCACGAGCATTTCACCGACGAGATCCTGACCGACCTGGCGTTGTCGTGCGCGTTGTGGCTGGGGACGGGCCGGGTGCTGCGGGTGCTCGACATCGGTCAGACGTGCAAGCTCACGCTCTGAGCACTCCGGTTCTCATTCCCACTCCCGCTGCGGCAGGACGTCCTCCATGAACCTGCGCAGCGCGGGGTTCCGGTTGTCCGAACGCCAGGCGGCGTTCATCTGGACGGGCCGGTCGCGGACGGCGGAGACGGGACGGAACACGACCCCCTCCGGGTGCATCGTCTGCGCGGATTCGGGGACGAGGGCCATGCCGAGCCCGGACCGGACGAGCACCAGCATCGTGTGCACCTGCGTGACGTACTGCACGTAGCGGGGAGAGGCGCCGACGATCGTGAACGTGCTGATGAGCAGTTCGTGGAAGTACCGCGCATCGACGGGCGAATACATGACGACGGGCTGATCGTCGAAGTCCTCCACAGCCAGCTGCTCGGCGTCGGCGAGGGGGTGACCGGCGGGCAGCGCGGCGACGAGCCGTTCGTGGTGGATGGGGCGCGTGTCGATGCCGGGGCGGGTGAGGATCGGGCGGATCAGACCGAGGTCCAGTTCACCGCTGATCAACGATTCGATCTGCACGGAGGTGACCATTTCCCGCAGAACGACTTTCACGTCCGGGAGTCTGTCCCGTGCGGCCTCGAGCAACCTCGGCAGCACCGCGTGCGCGGACGCGCCGGTGAATCCGACGACGACGGTGCCGAGGTCACCGGCCGGGACGCGCCGCACCGTCAGCGCGGCACTCTCCGACAGGCTCAGGATGCGCCGAGCGTCGGGCAGGAACGCCGCACCGGCGGCGGTGAGGGTGACGGATCGGCTGGTGCGGTCGATCAACTGCACGCCGAGTTCGCTTTCGAGTTGCTGGATCTGACGGCTCAGCGGCGGCTGCGTCATGTGCAGGCGCTCGGCGGCGCGACCGAAATGCAGTTCCTCCGCGACGGCGATGAAACACGACAGCCGCGCGAGGGAGAACATTCGATCCACTCCTTTGCCTCGGGGTGGACTCAATGTATCCCACCCCGAAGGCGCCGACCGAGACCGCCGTCGGCGCCTTCGGTGAGACAGTTACCAGCGAGGGCAGGTGTTCTCGAACGTCGGATCCACCGACTTCATGTATCCGGTGTCGTCGCGGTCGCGCACCCCGCAGTCGAGGTACTGCTGGTGCAGGGCGGCGAGGGCGTCCTCGTCGATCTCCACACCGAGACCCGGCGTCGTCGGCACCGGGACCGCGCCGGCGACGAACTTCAGCACACCGGGTTTGACGACGTCCTCGGTCTTCCACGGCCAGTGCGTGTCGCACGCGTACGTGAGGTTCGGTGTGGCGCCGGCGAGGTGCACCATCGCGGCCAGGCTGATGCCGAGGTGCGAGTTGGAGTGCATCGACAGGCCCAGACCGAAGTTGTCGCAGATACCGGCGAGCAACCGCGACCGCTGCAGGCCACCCCAGTAGTGGTGATCCGACAGCACGACCTGGACCGAATCCTTCAGCACCGCAGGCTTCAGCTGATCGAACGCGACGACGCACATGTTCGTGGCCAGCGGCATCTTCGCCTCCCGCGCAACCTCGGCCATGCCGTCGAGGCCCGGCGTCGGGTCCTCGAGGTATTCGACGATGCCGTCGAGTTCCGACGCGACCCTGATCGACGTGTCGACGGTCCACGCGGCGTTGGGGTCGAGGCGCAGCGGCAGGTCGGGGAATGCGGCACGCAGCGCCTTGATGCCGGCGATCTCCTCGTCCGGCGAGAACACGCCGCCCTTGACCTTGATGGCCTCGAAGCCGTACTCGCCGATCATCTTCTGTGCCTGACGGACCAGACCGTCGGGGTCGATCGCCTCGCCCCATTCGTCGGGCTCGGCGCCGGGGTGCCCGGCCCACTTGTAGAACAGGTAGGCGCTGAACGGGACGGCGTCGCGCACCTTGCCGCCGAGCAGATCGGACACCGGCCGGCCGAGCGTCTTGCCCTGCACGTCGAGGCACGCCACCTCGAACGGGGAGAACACGCGGTCGGTGGTGCTGGCCGTGGTGATCATGCCCGCGACGCCGTCACCGCCCGTGACGGTCAGGGTGGCGATCTTCTCGTCGATCGCCGCGCGGATCGCGTTGAGCGCAAACACGTCCAGCCCGACGATCGCGTCGGCGGCCGCCTCGAGCCGGATGAGGTGGGCTGAGTCGGCGTACGTTTCACCGAGGCCGACGAGCCCGCCGTCCGTGTCGAGTTGAATGATCGCACGCAGCGCGTAGGGCTGGTGCACGCCGACGGTGTTGAGGAGCGGCGGGTCGACGAACGCGACGGGCGTGATCCGTGCGCCGGTGATCCGGATGGGTGCGGCAGTCATCAGACCGCCGCCTGCACGGCCAGCGCGTCGGCGAGAACGGCGCGACCGGCTGCGGTGATCTGCGCGAGTTCGAGCAGGTGGGCCTCGCTCGTCGGGACGAGCGGCGGCCGCACGGACCCGGCGTCGATACCTTCCATCGCGACCCCCGACTTGATCAGCGACACCGCGTATCCGGGCACCTGATCACGCAGACGCACCAGGGGGTGGAAGAAGTCGCGGAGCAGCGCGTCGGTGAGTTCCTCGTTGCCGGATTCGAGCGCCTCGTAGAACCCGAGAGCGAGTTCGGGCGCGAACGCGAACGTCGCGGACGAGTACAGCGTGACGCCGATCGCGCGGTACGCCTGCTGGGTGACCTCAGCGGTGGGCATGCCGTTGAAGAACAGGAACGGCTTGCCGGACGGGGCGAGCGCGTCCTTCACCGCACGGACGATGCGGCCCACCTTGTCGAGATCACCGGTGCCGTCCTTGAACCCGACCACGGTCGGGAACTGCGCGACCTCCACGGCGGCCGCCTCGTCGAACCGGGCGTTGCCGCGGTTGTAGACGACGAGCGGGAGATCGGTGGTGTCGGCGACCGCGCGGGTGTACTCCACCAGTCCGGCCTGCGGCATCGTCACCAGGTACGGCGGGAGCAGCAGGATGCCGTCGGCGCCATTGGCCTTCGCGCTGGCAGCGAACTCCTTGGCCTGCTGCACCGAGCCGCCGGCGCCGGCGAACACGGGGACGCGTCCGGCGACGACCTCGGTGGCCTTGGCGACGATCTTGCCGAACTCCTCCAGCCCGAGGGCGTGGAATTCGCCGGTGCCGCAGGCGATGAAGACGCCTCCGGGGCCGGCGTCGACACCCTTGGCGACGTGCTCGGCGAGCCGGTCGTAGTCGACGTCGCCGGATGCGGTGAACGGGGTGACGGGAAAGAACAAGACGCCGTCGAGCATGGGGAACTCCTTCACGAAGGGAAAATCAGGCTTGGGTGAGTCGGCCGTCGATGCGGCGCCACAACTGGTCGGGGTTGCCGTCGGCGATGGCGGCGGGGAGCAGCGAGCTCGGAACATCCTGGTAGGCAACGGGACGCAGGAACCGTTCGATCGCCAGCGAGCCGACGGACGTGGTGCGCGAGTCGGAGGTCGCGGGGTGCGGGCCACCGTGCACCATCGCGTGGCCGACCTCGACCCCGGTGGGCCAGCCGTTGAACAGGATCCGGCCGGCCTTGAGCTCGAGGACGGGCAGCAGCCGTCCGGCCTCGTCGAGATCGGCGTCGTCGACGTGGACGGTCGCGGTCAGCTGTCCTTCCAACTGCGCCGCCACGGCACGCACCTGCTCGGCGTCGCGGCACTTCACGATCAGACTGGACGAGCCGAACACCTCCTGCTGCAACACCTCCGATCCCAGGAACGTGTCGGCGTCGCTGCTGAACAGGGCGGCCCGGCACGAATTGGGGGCGTCGGACTCGACGCCGCGGGCCTCCACGGTGGCCGCGCCCTCGAGGGCGGCAACCCCGTCGGCGTAGGAGCCGGCGATGACCGGGGTGAGCATCGGCGTCGGCACCGCCTCGGCGACCGCGGCATTCGCGGCCGCGACGAACTCGGCGAGGCCGGGACCGTCGACGGCGATGACGAGTCCGGGGTTGGTGCAGAACTGGCCGGATCCGAGCGTCAGGGACCCGACGAACGCGCGGCCGAGGTCGGCGCCGCGGGAGGCGAGGGCGTTCTCGAGCACGAACACCGGGTTGATCGAACTCATCTCGGCGTACACCGGGATGGGTTCCGGACGTCCGGCGGCAGCGGCGACCAGAGCGGTTCCACCGGAACGGGATCCGGTGAATCCGACGGCCTTGATGCGCGGGTCGGTGACCAGTGCAGTGCCGAGCCCGCGGCCCGAGCCGAACAGCAGGGAGAACGTGCCCGCAGGCATGCCGGTGCTCGTCACCGCGTCGGCGATGGCGCGGCCGACGAGTTCGGAGGTGCCGGGGTGCGCGTCGTGAGCCTTCACGACGACGGGGCAGCCCGCAGCCAGCGCGGACGCGGTGTCGCCGCCGGCAACGGAGAAGGCGAGGGGGAAGTTGCTCGCACCGAACACCGCGACGGGTCCGAGCGGCACCTTCCGCTGCCGGATGTCGGCACGGGGCAGGGGCGTCCGGTCGGGCATCGCGGGATCGATGCGGGCACCGTTCCAGCCGCCGTCACGCAGCACGCCGGCGAACAGCCGCAGCTGTCCGGACGTGCGGCCCACCTCACCGGCGATGCGGCCCTGGGGAAGTCCGGATTCGGCGCACGCCCGTGCGATGAGCGTCTCGCCGAGGGCCTCGATGTTGTCGGCGATCGCCTCGAGGAACTGGGCGCGCTTCTCGCTGCTCGTGGCGCGGAACGGCGCGAACGCCTCGGCGGCGGCGGCGCAGGCGGCGTCGACGTCCCGTTCGTCACCGTGCGCGAAGCCCGGTTCCAGCCGGCCGTCGGTGGTGGGGTCGATGCCGTGGATCGTCGTGCCGGAACCCTGGACGGGCTTCCCTGCGATGATCATCTGTCCGGTCACGTCGGTCCGGTTCACCGTTGCTGTCATGATTGGGTCCTCGAGTTCTCGTCTACGTTTCGTATGTGCCGGTGAGAGTTCACTTGGCTGCCACGGTGGGCTCGTCGGAGCCCACCTCTGCCAGGTCCGCGACGTCGTCGATGTCTTCCTTGTCGCGCCGGAAGTACGTCACCGCCGCGGCGGCGGCCAGGGCGAAGAGCGACAACACGACGAGGCCCATCGTCACCGTGCCGGTCTGCTCCTTGATCACTCCGAAGCCGAACGGGGCCACGAAGCCGCCCAGGTTGCCGAGCGAGTTGATGATCGCGATCGCCGGTGCCAGCACCATCGGGTGGAGGGTGCGCTGCGGAATGGACCAGAACAGCGGGCTCGCGCTCTTGAATCCCATCGTCGCGACGCACAGCAGCGGAAGCGCCAGCCAGGGCGTGACGAACGCGGCGGCCATCGTGCCGACACCGCCGATGAGCAGCGCGGCGACGAGGTAGGGCTTGTGCCGTCCGGTGCGGTCGGCGGAGCGGTTGGAGAAGTACATCGCGAAGATCGCGCAGATCCACGGCAGCGAGGAGAGCAACCCGACGGTGACGTCGTTGGTGCCCGGGATGCGGCGGATGATCGACGGGAGCCAGAACGTGTTGGCGTAGATCGCCATGGTGATCGCGAAGAAGATGCCGCAGCACACCAGGATCCGCGGCTGCAGGAGCAGCTTCCAGCGCGAGCCCGACTCGCCACGCTTCGCGGACGCCTCGCTGCGCAGCACGTCCTCCTCGGCGATGACGGCCTGCAGGTCGTGCTTTTCCGGGGCGGTGAGCCACTTCGCGTCGTCGATCTTCGAGTCGAGCAGGCGGTAGGCGATGCATCCGACGACGACGGACAGCAGGCCTTCCAGCCCGAACATCCACTGCCAGCCGTGATGCCCACCGAGTCCGTCGAGGGACAGCAGCGGTCCGGACAGCGGCCCCGAGATGGCGGCCGCGATGGAGGACCCGGCGATGAACAGTGCCGTGGCGCGGCTGCGGTGATTATTCGGCAGCCAGCGGGTGAAGTAGAAGATGATGGCCGGGAAGAAGCCGGCCTCGGCGACACCGAGGAGGAACCGCAGGACGTAGAACATCTCCGGGCCGTTGACGAACACCATCGCCGCGGACACCAGGCCCCACGAGATCATGATGCGGGTGAGCCACACCTTGGCGCCGAACTTCTCCATGAGCACGTTCGACGGCAGTTCGAAGATCGCATAGGCGATGAAGAAGACACCTGCACCGAAGCCGTACGCCGCGGCGCCGATTCCCACGTCCGCCTCGAGATGCGTCTGCGCGTAACCGATGTTGGATCTGTTGAGCTGGTTGCAGATGAGCATGACGATGAACAGCGGGACGACGCGACGGAAGATCTTGGAGACCGCGCTGTCGACTGCCGGGGAAACGGCGAGGGGGAGGGTCATCGGTGACTCCTCTCTGTGTGCTGGCGCTGGTGGTGCGGGGAACGTTGGAGGACTCCGATCACGCCCGGCTACCAGGCGTGACCTGAGTCATAGGAATCACGCTAGAGGCATGGTCGATACATGTCCAAGTCAAAGATTCTCGTTATCGATGCCGAAGTTGAATCGACAGGATTCCTGCTAGTTTCCTGTCGTGAGCGCCGACGCAGTCACCTTCGAATTCGTCCGCACGACCCGCGAATTCTTCCCTCAACTGCAACGATGGCTCCGCGCGCCGCACGTCGCGCGGTTCTGGAACCACGACACCGCGGACGCCGACATCGAGCGCGATTTCGGCGGCAGCATCGACGGCACCGAGCCGTGCGAGGACTTCCTCGTCCTGCGCGGCGGCCTGCCGTTCGGATTCATCCAGCGGTACCGGATCGCCGACTACCCCGAGGACCTCACGCTCCTCGCAGCCCTCGTCGAAATCCCACCGGGAAGCATCTCCATCGACTACTACGTCGGCGACCCGCAACACACCGGCCAGGGGCTGGGAACCGCGATGATCAGCGCGTTCGTCGCCAAGTGCCGCGCCGACCTACCCGACGCCACCGCGATCGTCGTCCCCGTCGTCGTCCCCAACCGGGCGTCGTGGCGCGCGCTCGAGAAGGCCGGCTTCCGCCGCGTCGGCGAGGGCTACCTGCCGCCGGACAACCCCATCGACGACGGCGCCCACTACATCAGCAGGCTCGATCTGGACGGGTGCCGGCCGGTTCAGCCGGTGTCGCCCGACCGCTGAGTTCGCCACCGGCTCGGGCTGCATCCGAACCGCCCACCGAACCAGCGGGAGAAGTTGCTCGGCGCCGAGAACGCCAGCATGTCCGCGATCTCGGTGAGACTCAGGCGGGGATTCGCGACCATCCGTTCGGCGAGTTCGACGCGGGTCGCGTCCAGGACGGTCGAGAACGTCTCGCCGCTCTCGGCGAGGCGGCGATGCACCGTCCGCCGGTCCACACCCAGGCTGCGAGCCACCTGCTCGACGGAACAGCGGCCCGTCGGCAGCAGTAGTTCGATCAGCTCGCGCACCCGGCTCACGATGGTCACGTCGTCCGACGGCTCCCAGGACTCGAGGAGTTGCTGGGTGTAGGGACGGAGCAGTGGATCGGACATCTTGTTCGGCGCAGCCAGGTCGCC
This sequence comes from Rhodococcus sp. JVH1, assembly GCF_000280725.2. NCBI lineage: Bacteria > Bacillati > Actinomycetota > Actinomycetes > Mycobacteriales > Nocardiaceae > Rhodococcus > Rhodococcus sp. JVH1. The sequence continues at coordinate 3,835,562 of NZ_CP166289.1, forward strand.
GGCCTCGATGACGATGCCCGCGAACTCGTGGTCGAAGTTCACCACCGGCCCGAACAGGCGTCGGTGGGTCGCCGTGTCCGCCGGAGCCGGATGGGTGAAGCAGACGGCGAGCGGTTTCCAGCCGCCCCCGAGGAAGCCGCGCAGCAGCCGGTGCAGCACCCCGACGGCCAGTTCCACCGACTGCCGAATCTCGGTCGTCTCGCCCACGTCCAATTCGACGCGCAAGGTCACCAGACCGCCGCGCTCCGACATCCGTGTCCGCAGCGCCTCGTTGTAGGTGTGCTCGTACCTGGTCAGGACGCGCAGGGCACTGCGGACGTCGGGCTCCTCGCGCACGACGAGGCTGAGAGGGCCGAGGTTGGAGAACTGCCTGCGCTCGGCGAGGCGCAGCCCGAAGTCGTCGTACCCGGATGCGCTAACCGACGCCTCGAGCAACCACGCGATCGCCGCGGCCGGGATCCAGCGGTCCTGGAGGCCGAGCCCGGAGGGGTCCAGACCGGCGGAGCGCAGCAGCGGTGCCGGCTCGAGTCCGAGCGACCGGCACAGCTCTACGTACCCGTTCAGTGACGCGTACCGCGCAAGGGGTTTCATACCGCCTCCAGCATGTCCCGAAATGATACGCCGCCTGTCCCGCAGGGATAAGCATGCGCCTCATCGCGACCCTACTGTTAGGTGCATCACAGCACGAGGCCGAAGCGGCGGCCTTCACATCGACGAGGAGAAGTACAGTGGCACAGGCTGTTCGGTTCTACGAGCACGGCGCACCCGAGGTCATGCGGTGGGAGAACGTCGAGGTCGGGGAGCCCGGTCCCCACGGGGTCCGGATCCGGCACGAGGCCGTCGGACTGAACTTCGCCGACACCTACTTCCGCACCGGCCTGTATCCGGCCGAGTTGCCCGCAGGCATGGGCGTCGAGGCGGCCGGTGTCGTCGAGGAAGTCGGCTCCGGCGTGACCCACGTGCAGGTCGGTGACCGCGTCACCTACACGGGCAGCCCCCTCGGCGCCTACAGCACCGAACGCGTGATGCCGGCCGCACCGCTGATCCCGCTGCCGGAAGCGATCCGCTTCGACACCGCGGCCGCGATGACGATGCGCGGTCTGACCACCGCCTATCTGCTGCGCCGCATCCACCCGCTGAAGGCGGGCGACACCGTGCTCCTGCACGCGGCGGCCGGCGGCGTCGGCCTGATCTTCACGCAGTGGGCAAAGTTGCTGGGCATCAACGTCATCGGCACCGTGTCCACCGACGAGAAGGCCGCGATCGCCCGCGCCCACGGGTGTGAGCACGTGATCGTCTACACCCGGGAGAACGTCGCCGAGCGGGTTCGGGAGATCACGAACGGTGCCGGCGTCCCCGTCGTGTACGACAGCATCGGCGAGTCCACCTTCCAGACCTCGCTCGACTGCCTCGCCCGGCGCGGTCTGCTGGTGTGCTTCGGAACGGCCTCCGGACCGATTCCTCCGATCAACGCGATGCAGCTGGCCGTCAAGGGTTCGCTGTTCGTCACCCGCCCCGCGCTCGCCGACTACATCGCCGACCCGGCCGAGCGCGCCGAACTCGCCGGTGAACTGTTCGACCACGTCGAGGCGGGACGAATCCGGATCGAGATCAACCAGAGCTACGGGCTCGAGGACGCGGTCCAGGCACACCGGGATCTCGAGTCCGGCCGCAGCATCGGCTCCTCCGTGTTCCGCCTCTGACGGCGCGACACCTCTCACCACGACGGAGACACCACCATGAACGACACTGCGCAACTGACGTATTCACCCGAACGGCACACGATTCCCTCCCCCTCCGGTTCCTTCCGGCTGGCACCGATGACGTGTTCCCTCGGCGCCGAACTGTTCGACGTGAACCTCGGCGACGCCTCCCGCGACGACGCCCTGTTCGCCGAACTCCGGGAACTGCTGCTCGAATACAAGGTCCTGTTCCTGCGCGACCAGGACATCTCCCGCGCCGAGCACGTGGCGCTCGCCGAACGGTTCGGTCCGCTCGAGGATCACCCCGTCGCGGGCAGCGACCCGGATCATCCCGGGCTCGTGCAGATCTACAAGGACCTCGACAGCCCGGCCGAGCACTACGAGAACGCTTTTCACTGCGACGCCACCTGGCGGGAGAACCCGCCCATGGGTTGTGTGCTCCGCTGTGTGGAGACGCCCCCCGTCGGCGGCGACACCATCTGGGTGAACATGGCCGAGGCCTACGCGAAACTCCCCGTCGCGGTGAAGAAGCAGATCGACGGACTCCGTGCACGGCACAGCATCGAGGCGTCGTTCGGCGCCGCCCAGCCGACGGAGCAGCGGCACTCATTGCACCAGCGGTTCCCGGACGCCGAGCACCCCGTAGTGCGCACGCACCCCGAGACCGGTGAAAAGATCCTGTTCGTCAACGCTTTCGCGACCCACTTCGTCAACTACCACACCCCCGAGAACATCCGGTACGGCATCGACTACGCGCCCGGCAGCAGCAACCTGCTGAACTACTTGATCAGCCAGGCCGCGATCCCCGAGTACCAGGTGCGGTGGCGGTGGACCCCGAACAGTGTGGCGATCTGGGACAACCGGTCCACCCAGCACTACGCGGTCCAGGACTACTGGCCGGCCGTCCGCAAGATGGAACGCGCCGGAATCGTCGGCGACCGGCCCTTCTGAATTCTCACAGCCCCTATTCATCAGATCCGATTTCGAACGGAGAACACCCATGCACTTCCACGACGACGCCCTCTTCCCCGAGACCCAGGAGAAGCTGGTCATCACGTGTGCCCCGTACGGTCCCGAGTGGGAGCCGGACGACTTCCGCGAAGACCTGCCGCTGACGATGGACGAGCACGTCCAGAAGGCAGTGGACTGCTACGAGGCCGGCGCCACCGTCCTGCACATCCACGTCCGTGAGCTCGACGGCAAGGGCTCCAAGCGGCTCTCGAAGTTCAACGAGTTGCTCGCCGGACTGCGCCAGGCGGTGCCGGACATGATCCTGCAGGTCGGCGGATCGATCTCCTTCGCACCCGAAGGCGAAGGCGCGGATGCGAAGTGGCTCTCGGACGACACGCGGCACATGCTGGCCGACCTCGATCCCGCACCCGACCAGGTGACGATCGCGATCAACACCTCTCAGATGAACATCATGGAACTCATGACCGCCGACGACATCGCCGGCACCTCGATGGAGCGGCCCGAGCTCGCCGAGGCGTACCGGGAGATGACGGTACCGGCAGGCCCGGCGTGGGTCGAGGAGCATCTGCGTCGCCTGCAGGCGGCCGGAATTCAGCCGCACTTCCAGCTCTCGAGCATCCCCCAGCTCGAGACCGTCGAGCGGCTCATCCGGCGCGGGATCTACACCGGTCCGCTCAACCTGACCTGGGTCGGCATCGGCGGCGGCTTCGACGGCCCCAACCCGTACAACATCATGAACTTCATCCAGCGAGTCCCGGACGGTGCCTGCCTGACCCTCGAGACCCTGATGCGCAGCGTGCTGCCGGTCAACGCGATGGCGATCGCGATGGGCCTGCACCCCCGTTGCGGTAACGAAGACACCATCTGGGGACGCAAGGGCGAGAAGATGACCTCCGTCCAGCAGGTCGAGCAGTTGGTCCGCGTCGCGGGTGAACTGGGCCGCGAGGTGGCCACCGGCAAGGAGGCCCGTGACATCTACCGGATCGGTCAGACCTACGCCGATGCCGACGAGACACTCGCCAAGCTCGGCTACGCGCCCAACCGCCGTCCCGGACAGGTCGGCTTCACCCACCACGCCTGATCTTCGGCGCCGGGGGATTTGCATCACGCCGGGGAGAGAGCCGGACAGACCGCCGCTCACACGAGCACGGCCGGCTCTCTCCCCCACCCCTTTATCACTCCTGACGGCCATAGGAGGCCTCATGGGATTGCCCGCCACCACCGCCCTGAACACCACCACCCCGAATACCACCACCGGGAGCACCGCCCCGGCCTCCCGGTCGCGGTTCTACCCCTGGATCGTCTTCGCACTCACCTTCGGCCTGCTGCTGTCGGACTACATGTCCCGGCAGGTCCTCAGTGCCGTCTTCCCGCTCCTTAAAACCGAATGGACACTGACCGATTCACAGCTGGCGTCGCTCAGCAGCGTCGTCGCGCTGATGGTCGGACTGCTCACCCTCCCGCTGTCGCTGCTCGCCGACCGGTGGGGTCGCGTGAAGAGCCTCGTCCTGATGGCCGTGCTCTGGAGCATCGCCACACTGCTCTGCGCCGTGGCGAGCAGCTACGAGCAGATGCTCGGGGCCCGCTTCCTGGTCGGCGTGGGTGAAGCCGCCTACGGCAGCGTCGGCATCGCGGTGGTTCTCAGCGTGTTCGCCCCGCGAGTGCACTCCACACTCAGCGGCGCCTTCATGGGCGGCGGATCGTTCGGGTCCGTGATCGGCGTCGCCCTCGGCGGCGTGATCGCCGTAAACCTCGGCTGGCGCTGGTCGTTCGCCGCGATGGCCGTCTTCGGGCTCATGCTCGTCGCCCTGTTCCGGGCTCTGGTCTCCGAACGCAAACTTGCTCAGCATGCGGCCGACGACGACCCGGCCGACGCACCCGGCCCCGCCGGATTCCGGGCGCCGATCTCGAGCCTGTTCACCACCCCCGCCGTCGTGTTCGCCTACATCGGTGGTGGCCTCCAGATGTTCACTGCCGGTGTGCTTCTGGCGTGGCTGCCGAGTTTCTTCAACCGATCCTACGGTCTCGCTCTCGACAAGGCCGGTGCGATGGCCTCGATCTTCGTCCTCCTCGTCGGCAGCGGCATGGTGGTGTGCGGCATCATTACCGACCGCGTGAGCCGCAACGACCCAGCGCGGAAATGGACCACCGCGGTGGTCTTCGGAGTGATCTCCCTCGTCTTCCTCGGCGCCGGGTTCCAGTTGCCGACCGGCACGCCCCAACTGGTCCTGATCGGCATCGGTGCCTTCTTCTCCGCCGGCTCGTCCGGCCCCATCGCCGCGATGGTCGCGAACCTCACCCACTCGTCGGTGCGCGCCTCAGCCTTCGGCACACTCACCCTGGCCAACAACCTCCTCGGACTGGCACTGGGACCCTTCGTCGTCGGGGTGCTGGCCGACCGCTTCGGCCTGGTCACAGCCCTGCAGATCGCTCCCCTGATCTACATCGTCGCGATCGTGGCCCTGATCCTCGGCAAGCGCGCCTACCCGGCCGGACGCCGCAAGCTCGCCGCCCTCACCGCCGCACCCGCCTGATCCACCTCCGAAGAATTGGAGCCGACCGTGACCACCTCCACCTCCACCTCCACCTCACCGACCGTGGTGATCGTGCCCGGACTGCGGGACCACGTCACCGACCACTGGCAGACCTTGCTCGCCGAGAGGCTCGACACCGCGCGGACGGTGCCGCCGCTCGAACGGGACAAGCTCAGCCTCGCGGCCCGGGTCGCCGCCCTCGACACCGTCCTCGCCGACATCGACGGCCCGGTCGTGCTGGTCGCTCACAGTGCGGGAGTCGCGATTACCGTCCACTGGGCGCAGCAGTCGACCCGCCCGATCCAGGGCGCCCTGCTCGCCACCCCACCGGACCTCGAGGAACCACTGCCCGCGGGGTATCCCACCCCCGAGGAACTCGAGCAGGGTGGTTGGGATCCCGTCCCCCGCCGCCGGCTGCCGTTCCCCAGCGTCGTCGCCGCCAGCACGAACGATCCGCTGGCCCGATTCCGTCGGGTCGCCGGAATGGCCGAGGCCTGGGGGAGCCGGCTCGTCGACCTCGGTGCGGTCGGACACCTCAACCCGGCCGCCGGTTACGGGTACTGGCCGTACGCCGAGGAACTGCTCCGGGAACTGATCGAGAGCACGGTCGTTCCCGGGCTCGCGAACGCAGGTGGCCGATGACGCGCAAGGTCTTCGGTTCGGCAGCCGACGCGGTCGCGGACATCACCTCCGGTGCGTCGCTGGCGGTCGGCGGGTTCGGGTTGTGCGGAATCCCGGACGAGCTGATCGCCGCGATCGCCGCCGGTGACGTCACCGATCTGGAGGTGTTTTCCAACAACTGCGGCGTCGACGGCCACGGACTCGGTATCCTGCTCGCCCACAGTCGGATTCGCCGCGTCACCGCGTCGTATGTCGGGGAGAACAAGGAATTTGCGCGCCAATACCTGACGGGTGAGCTCGAGGTCGAACTGACGCCGCAGGGCACTCTGGCCGAAAAGCTGCGTGCCGGCGGTGCGGGGATCCCCGCGTTCTTCACCCCCGCAGGGGTCGGAACGCCCGTGTCCGACGGCGGGCTGCCGTGGCGGTACGCCGCCGACGGATCGGTGGCCGTCGCGTCTCCGCCGAAGGAGATCCGCGAGTTCGCAGGCCGCCAGTATGTGCTCGAGGAGTCGATCACCGCCGACTTCGCACTCGTCCACGCCCGCATCGGCGACGCCGAAGGCAACCTCGTCTTCGCCAAGGCCGCAGGCAACTTCAACCCGCTCGCCGCGATGGCCGGCCGTGTCTGTATCGCGCAGGTCGAGCAGCTCGTCGAGCCCGGTGTCCTCGACCCGGCGCGGGTGCACCTGCCGGGGATCTTCGTCGACCGGATCGTCCACACCGGGACTCAGGACAAGCAGATCGAGAAACGCACCGTCGCCGCGAGGAAGGACTGACATGACGACCATCGTCGAGACGATCGGCTGGACCCGCGAGGGAATGGCAGCCCGTGCTGCCCAGGAACTGTCGCCGGGCGAGTACGTCAACCTCGGTATCGGGCTGCCCACGCTGATCCCCAACTTCCTGCCGCCGGGGGTCGAGGTGACGCTGCACAGCGAGAACGGCATCCTCGGGACCGGCCCGTATCCCGACGAGGACGCGGTCGACGCGGATCTGATCAACGCAGGCAAGGAAACGGTCACCGTCAACGCGGGCGCATCGTTCTTCGATTCGGCGCTCAGCTTCGGGATGATCCGCGGCGCCCACATCGACACCGCCGTCCTCGGCGGAATGCAGGTCTCCGCGGCAGGCGACCTCGCGAACTGGATGGTTCCGGGAAAGATGGTCAAGGGCATGGGCGGTGCGATGGACCTCGTGCACGGCGCCCGCACAGTCATCGTGGTCATGGAGCACTGCGACAAGTCCGGTGCCCCGAAGATCGTCGAACGCTGCACCCTGCCTCTCACCGGACGCGGTGTCGTGCACCGGATCATTACCAACCTGGCCGTCGTCGACGTCACCGACTCCGGTCTCGTGTTGCGCGAGTGCGCGCCCGGGGTCACCGCAGACCTGGTGCGCGCCGCCACCGCAGCGGCGCTGTCGTAGCGCTTCTCCCACCCGCCCACCACGAGAAAGTTTCCCGTGCTCAACCTTTCCGTCCTTCTCGAAGACTCCGCCCGCCGATTCCCCGACCGCGACGCCCTGATTCTCGGCGACACACGAATGACGTACGCCGACCTCGACGCCCGGTCGAACCAGGTCGCGAACCTGCTGATGTCGTGCGGCATCGAACCCGGTGACAAGGTCGCGCTCTCCTGTCCCAACATCCCCCAGTTCCCCGTCGTCTACTACGGCATCCTCAAGGCCGGCGCCGTGGTCGTACCGCTCAACGTGTTGCTCAAGGACCGCGAGATCGCGTACCACCTCGCCGATTCCGACGCCAAGGCGTACTTGTGCTATGACGGCACCCCCGACCTGCCGATGGGCGAGTACGGGCGCTCCGCGTTCACACAGAGTCCCGACTGCCGCACCATGTTCCGCATCACCGCCGACCCCGACGCTCCCGCCACGATCGATGGCATCGGAAGGCTCGCGGACGCCGTCGCGGATCGCGACACCGAGGTCGAGACCGTGGTCCGCGAACCCGGGGACACCGCTGTCATCCTCTACACGAGCGGGACCACCGGAAAACCCAAGGGCGCCGAGCTCACCCACGCCAACATGGTGCTCAACGCGCTGACCGCCAACCGACTCTTCGACAGCACTCCAGCCACCCACGACCGGTACCTGGTGACCCTCCCGCTGTTCCACTCGTTCGGCCAGACCGTCACCCTCAATGCCGGAATCTCGGTCGGGGCGACCCTCGTGCTGCTGCCCCGGTTCGAGGCCGCCGCCGTACTCGACCTCATCGAACGGGAGAACATCACCGTATTCGCCGGGGTGCCCACCATGTACTGGGGCCTGCTCGGCGCCCTCGACGAACACCCCGCCGACATCGACCGCATCGCCGGCAACATGCGACTCGCGATCTCCGGCGGCGCCGCGCTGCCGGTGGAGATCCTCACCCGGTTCGCCGACCGCTTCGGTGTCCAGATCCTCGAGGGATACGGACTGTCCGAGACGTCACCGCTCGCGACGTTCAGCGACCCCGGAGGCGATCCACGGCCCGGCTCGATCGGTGTCCCGGTGTGGGGAATCGAGGCCCGGCTCGTCGACAGGAACTGGAACACCGTCACCGGAGCCGGCGACATCGGCGAGATCGCGTTGCGCGGCCACAACATCATGAAGGGCTACTACAACCGCCCGGACGCCACGGCAGAAGTGCTGCGGGACGGCTGGTTCCGGACCGGCGACCTCGCCCGCGTCGACGACGACGGCTTCTACTACATCGTCGACCGGGTCAAGGACCTGATCGTGCGCGGCGGATTCAATGTGTACCCCCGCGAGATCGAAGAGGTCCTCCTCGGCCACGACGCCATCTCTCTCGCCGCCGTCGTCGGCGTCCCCGACGACAGCCACGGCGAGGAGATCAAGGCGTACGTCATCCTCGAGCCGGGCACACAGGTCACCGCGGACGAGGTGATCGCCTGGGCCAGGCAGCAGATGGCGAGCTACAAGTACCCCCGCACCGTCGAATTCGTCACCACCCTTCCGATGACCGCCACCGGCAAGATCCTCAAACGCGAACTCGGCCGCGCCCCGGCCGCACTCTGATATCGAAAGCACAAGCGTGAGCGACACTCCCCTCCCCACCATCCCCGACGAGCTCACCGCTCCCCTCGACCTCCTCCTCACCAGCGGAACCCGCGGCGTCGCCGCCCGCATGCTCCCCGACAGCTCGTGGGGCCGCCTCGGGGTCAGCCTCGCCGGCCGTCCGGGGACCCTCGCCCGGCGCGGCGGCGCCCTCGCCCGCGAACTCGGCGCAATTACCGCCGGCACCTCGGACCGATCTCCCGCGAAGGCCGACAAGCGCTTCGGCGACGCCGCGTGGCAACAGAATCCTGCCCTGCGCCGGGCGATGCAGGCGTATCTCGCGACATCGCACACCGCCGCCGCCCTGCTCGACGACGCCGAACTCGACTGGCGTGACCACGAGCGGATGCGGTTCGTTCTCGACAACCTCGTCGAAGGTCTGTCCCCCTCCAACAATCCACTCCTCAGCCCGCTCGGCTGGAAGGCAATGGTGGACACCGGCGGTCTCAGTGCGGCACGCGGCGTCCGGGCGTTCGTGCGCGACATACTGTCGAGCCCTCGCGTGCCTGCCATGGTCGAACCCGACGCGTTCGCCGTCGGGGAGGACGTGGCTGCAACGAAGGGTGCCGTGGTCCTGCAGACCCGCACCTTCGAACTGATCCACTACACGCCGCAGACGGAAAAGGTCCACGCCACACCGCTGTTGATCGTCCCGCCCGTCATCAACAAGTACTACATACTCGACATCGCACCGGGCCGCAGTCTCGTCGAGTACCTCCTGCAGCAGGGTCAGCAGGTCTTCGCGATCTCCTGGCGCAACCCGCACGCCCGCCACCGGGACTGGGGTGCCGACACGTACGGTGCCGCGATCGTGGAGGCGCTCGACGCGGTGCAGTGCATCGCCGGGACCGACAGCGCCCACCTCCTGGGCACCTGCTCGGGCGGGATTCTCGCGGCGATGGTCGCCGCGCATCTCACCCAGGTCGGCGAGGGCGACCGCGTCGCCGGCCTCACCCTGGCCGTCACCGTCCTCGACCAGACCCAGGCCGGTACCGCGGCGGCCGTCATGAGCGAGCGCGCCGCCGCAGCCGCCATCCGCGCCTCGGCCGCCAAGGGATATCTCGACGGCCGCACCCTCGCCGAGATGTTCGCCTGGCTGCGTCCGACCGACCTGATCTGGCGGTACTGGGTGAACAACTACGTGCAGGGCCGGGCTCCCGCAGCCTTCGACGTGCTGTTCTGGAACTCGGACACCACCCGCATGGCGGCGGCACTGCACCGCGATCTCGTCCTGCTCGGACTGCGCAACGCGCTGACGGCGCCGGGCGCTGCGACCATGCTCGGCACACCCGTCGACCTGGCCACCGTGACCGCCGACGCGTACGTCGTCGGCGGCTCCGCCGACCACCTCTGCCCGTGGCAGTCCACCTACCGGAGCGCTCGCCTCCTCGGCAGCAAGGACTCCCGGTTCGTGCTGTCGTCGAACGGTCACATCGCCTCACTCGTGAACCCGCCGGGTAATCCGCGAGCGTCCTTCCGATTCGGGCAGCCCGCCCCGGAGACTCCGGACGAGTGGCTGACCGCGGCGGAGACCGCACCGGACTCGTGGTGGCCCGACTACGCCCGCTGGCTCGCCGAGCGCAGCGGACCCGACATCGACGCGCCCGGCGGCCTCGGCGCCCGGCAGTTCCCCCCGCTCGGTCCCGCCCCGGGCACCTACGTCCACCACAGCTGACCCGCTCGACACCACAGAGGTAATCCATGCCCATGCATCACACACAGCCCACCGATCTCCTCGATCTCGTCGGACAGACCATCGGAACCACCGGCACGCTGAAAATCGCGCAGAATCAGGTGAATCTGTTCGCCGACGCGACCGGGGACCACCAGTGGATCCACACCGATCCCGAACGCGCGGCCAGCGGCCCCTTCGGCAGCACGATCGCGCACGGCTACCTCACGCTGTCGCTGGCGCCGAGCGTCCTCGCCGAGGTTCTCACCGTCGACGGCGTCCACGCCGCCCTCAATTACGGCCTGAACAAGGTGCGGTTCCCCGCTCCCGTGCCCGTCGGTTCCGCGCTCCGCGTCACCGTGTCCGTCATCTCGGGCGAGCAGAAACCGGCCGGCATCGAGGCCGTCTTCCGCTTGACCTACGAGATCGACGGCGGAACGCGTCCGGTGTGCGTCGCCGACGTCGTGGTGCTCTACACGTGAGCGTGACCGAATTGTTCGGCAGGAGCGACCGGTTCGAGGACAGGGTCGTTCCGGTCGGGGGTCGGCGGATCCGGTTGCGGATCCGCCGCGGGACCGGTGTGCCCCTGGTTCTGTGCAACGGCATCGGAGCGGGCCTGGAAGTGCTGGACCCGCTGGTCGCCGCGATGGATCCGGCGGTGCCGATCATCCGCTTCGACGTTCCCGGCACCGGGGGTTCGCCGGCATCACCGGTCCCGTACGCCATTCCCGCGCTCGCGTGCGGCCTGAGCCGCCTCCTCGACGAGATCGGGGTCGGTGCCGTCGACGTCCTCGGATTGTCCTGGGGCGGAGCGCTGGCCCAGCAGTTCGCCCTGCAGAACCCGCGGCGCTGCCGGCGACTCGTCCTCGTCGCCACCGGAACCGGTGCCGTGATGATTCCCGGCCACCCGCGTGTGCTCGCGAAGATGCTGACTCCGAGACGGTTCACCGACACCGGCTACGCCACGGCCATCGCCGGCGACCTGTACGGCGGCACGGCCCGCGACGGCGGCGAGGGCGTTGCGCGCATCTTTCGGAAGCAGACGCACACGGGCTCGCGCATCGGTTATCTCCACCAACTCCTCGCGGGGGCGGTGTGGACGAGCCTGCCGGTACTACCACTCATCCGGCAGCCCACGCTGATCGTCGCGGGCACCGACGACCCGATCATTCCCGTCGCCAACGCCCACGTCATGAACGCGCTCCTGCCGCACGCGACCCTGCACCTCCACCCCGGCGGGCACCTCGACATCGTCACCAATGCAGCCGATCTCGCCCCTGCTGTCACGACCTTTCTCGCGGCTCCGTAGCCGTCGGCCCGCACAACAGGTCAGCCGTCCTCCCCGATCGCCGCAAGCGTCGTCCGCAGACGCTCGGTATCCGCCGGGGTCCAGCCCTCGGGCGACAGGATTGCGCTCCACGCGTCGGCGATGTCGACGACGTACGTGTGTCCGTGCCCGTCGGGAACGCCCGTCGACACCGCCATGTCGGCCGCCACCTGAAGGAACGTCACGAACGGGAACCACTGGGTGCTGTCGAGGACGTCGTATCCACGGTCCTCCTTCAGCCAATCCGGCTCGCTCAGCAGCAATTCCGGCGACCACCAGACGATCGGGTCCGACGGGTGCTGCAGATAGACCATCCGTGGCCGTCCCCACGGGGCGTCGGGGCGCGGCAGGTCCTCCGGCGCCCGCGCTCCGAATCGAACAGTCTCGCCCTGCTCGTAGATCGGAAGCCATTCGGGCGAGCCCGGATCGCGGTTCGTGGTGACGTCGGTCCAGATCTCGTTCGCGTTCGGCGGTCCCGTGAACAACACACCGTCGGTGCGCGCCTCGACGTCGTCGACACTGCCGAATGCACTTTCGCCCCCGAACGAGCCGAGGCTCTCCCCCGTCACGACGAGCTTCGGGCGGGACGCCGGCGGCAAGACCTTCCATTTGTCGTACACCGCGTCGAACAAGGCCTCCCCGGCCTGGTGGGCCCGCTCCTTGTCCACCAGGAAGGACAGCCAACTCGGCAGATAGGAGTACTGCAACCCGACCATCGCGGTGTCGCCGTTGTACATGTACTCCAGCGAGGAGGCGAGGCTCTCGTTGATCCACCCGGTACCGGTGGTCGTGGCCACGCCGACGACCGCACGATCGAACCCGCCTGCGCGTTCGAGTTCGTCCGCTGCCAGTTGGGCGTTCTCGCGGATCGAATCGCCGCCGCTGGCGAGCCCGGCGTACGTCCGGATCGGCTCCACCGCGGGCCGCCCTCCATTGAACGCGGACAATTCGTCGACGGTCGGACCACGCGACATGAAGGAACGGCCCTGCCGACCCAGCGAATCCCACGTGACGAGCGAGTCCGGCCCGCCCGAACGCAGCGACGACGTCGGCGGCTCGTCACCGGCCTTGGTCTCCTGGTTGACGGCGGCGAACGAATTGTTCAACCCCGACATGATCACCCGCACCGCCGCGCCGTTGACGAGTGCGAAGAGCAGCGCGACCACCAGTACACCGATGACCGTCGCCGAGATCCGCCGCGGCACCACCCGGCTGATCTTGCGTTCGACCCACCACACCGCCCGCAGCAGCACGCGGGCCAGCGCCACCAACCCGACGTAGATCAGCACCGCCACGATCACCATGACGAGATAGCCGAACCACGGGAACGGTGCGGCACTCATGATCGCCCGCAACTGCGACTGCCAATCCCAGAACCACACCAGCAACGCCGCGGTTCCGACGATCCCGATCACCGACGCCACCCGGCGCACCACTGTCTTCACCCGGGCAGGCGCCTCCCGGTGCACGAGGTAGCGGATCAACTTGGAACCGAGGAATCCGATGGCGTAGCCGATCGCCGCCGAAACGCCGGTGACCAATCCCTGGAAGAACGGACCACGCGGCAGCAGTGTCGGCGTCAACGACAGCCACACGAACAGCACCGCGACCACCAGCCCCCCGAAGGCATAGCGGTCCGGACGCCAGCGGCGATACCCGGGTGGCCGGACGGGACCGGCTTCGCGCTCGGGTGCACCATCGATCACTTCGTTCGGCACCTACCAAGCGTAGCCGTCACAGAGTCACGTTCGACGGCAATCCGCAATCACACCGCGTCCCGTGAACATCGAAGCCCACGTGGGATGTTCGCATTTCGGCCGAGTCCGCTCACCCCGGCGTCATCGGCGACCTGTGAGACCGGTGTCCGCGCGCGACCCCGGGATCCTGAATCGTTCATCAGGTCCGGGTGAGGACCCGTGGCCCGATCTGGTGGGCGAGCTCGAGCGCGAGTTCGAGCGCCAGCCGGCGTTCGCCGGGATGGTGACCGAGGAGTTCGGTTGCACGCGCGACGCGTTGCAGGACGGTGTTGCGGTGGGTGTGCAGGCGGACGGCGGCGCGGGGTGCGTTGTCCGCTTCGTCGAGAAACACCCGCAAGGTCTCGCGGAGCCGAGCTGCACTGGGTGTGTCCGCGGCGAGCGGGCCCAGCGTCGTGGCGACGAAATCGGCCGCGCGGTCTGGGTTCTGCGCTGCCAGCGCCGTGACTTCGAGGTCGCGGTAGAGCGCTAGGCGCGCGCCGCTCGGATGCCCGCTGAGCAGCCGCTGGACGGTCAGCGCCGCATCATGTGAGCGGCGGAACCCGGTGATGCCGGGCTGGGTGGGGCCGACCGCGACGCGGACATTGGGTTGCGCTCGGGTGAGCGCGTCGCGCAGTGTGTCGAGCGCGGGGTCGGAGTCGGTGCCGAACCATGCCCACAGCGTCGAGGTCCCGGCGGGGAGGGTCAGCGGAGGGCGCGCACCGGCGGCGCGGGCGAGGCTGGTGGCGGCGGACTCCAGCGCGCCCTGCACCTCGCCGGGCGGTTGGGCCCACAACACGAGTGCGGTATGGCGCCGGGCCAGTTCGTACCCCAGGCGTTCGCCGGCTCGGCGGCTGTCGATCGGGGCACCGTCGAGGATCAGACGAATGGTCTCGGCACGGCGTGCGAGCGCACCACCGAGCACCTCCTCGCGCTCGCGCTGCGCGTCGGCAATGACACGGCCGATCACGTGGTCGACGTACTCGAACAGGTGCTGCGAAAACGCCTCCAACAACTCGACGAGCTGCGGGCCCGGTGGGACGATCCGTGCGGCGTGCGCGATGAAGCTCTGCCACACCAGGTTCTGCCCTCGGCGGTAGGCGTGGAAGATCACGTCGAGGTCGCTGCCGCGGCGAACGACGGTGCGGACCACATCCAGCGCCTCCGGTGGGACGTCGATCGGTGCGGCGCGGCCGTCGCGGCGTGCGAGTGTAGTGAGTAGGCGCGCGACGTTCGCGCGGTTGCTTGCCGACATCTCCGCCGCGATTGCTGCATCGGCGCCCAGCGCTGGGGCCAGCTTGACCTCCTCGGCGTCCATGTCTTCGACGAACTGATCGAGTTCGGCGAGCATCGACTCGGCGACATCACCCATGAGACCGACGATCACAGTCGGGGTCGTTCCGCTGGTCATGAAACGAGTGTGCTACCGCACATAGTCGGGGGCAAGGATTAGGCGAGCGGACATGTCGCTGGGCGCGGGTGCAGAACTACTGTGAAACACATCACAACCTCGCACGACAGCGACCAGGAGACCCCAGTGACGATCACGACCATTCCCGAGGTGGAGACCATGGACTTCGATGTGTTGATCATCGGCGCCGGCATCTCCGGAATCGGTGCGGCCTACCACCTGAAGACCCGCCGACCCGACACGACGTTCGCGATCCTGGAGGGTAAGGACGCGATCGGCGGGACGTGGACCCAGTTCCGCTACCCGGGGATCCGCTCGGACTCCGACATGCCGACCTTCGGCTTCGGATTCAAGCCGTGGACGCACAAGAAGGCGATCGCCGACGCGCACATCATCCTGGACTACCTGCAGGAGACCGTCACCGAGAACCACATCGACGAGCACATCCGATTCGGATACCGGGTGTCGTCGGCGGAGTTCTCCTCGTCGGCGGGGCGCTGGACCGTGACCGCACAACGTTCCGGCAGCGACGAGACCGTGCAGATCACCGCGCGATTCCTGTTCTCCGGCACCGGCTACTACAACCACGAGGCCGGCTTCACGCCCGAGTTCGACGGCATCGAGGACTTCACCGGCCAAGTGGTTCATCCCCAGCACTGGCCCGAAGAGCTCGACTACTCCGGCAAGAAGGTGGTTGTCATCGGCAGCGGCGCGACCGCGGCAACGCTGATCCCCGCGATGGCCGGCACCGCCGCGCACATCACGATGTTGCAGCGCTCGCCGAGCTACGTGCTCTCGCTGCCGGCCGAGGACGCGATCGCGAACACGCTCAACAAGCTGATCGGCCCGAAGCGTGCCTACCCGATCATCCGGCGCAAGAACATCATGATGCACCGCGGGATCTTCAAGGCCTGCCGCCGCTCCCCGAAGCTCATGCGCAAGCTGTTGATCGCCAACGTCCGCCGCCAACTGCCCAAGAACTTCGACGTCGACACCCACTTCACCCCCCGCTACAACCCCTGGGATCAGCGCCTGTGCATGGTGCCCAACGGCGACCTGTTCAAGGCGATCTCGACAGGCCACGCCTCGGTGGTGACGGACCGGATCGAGCGTTTCACCGAAACCGGGATCCGGCTCGAGTCCGGCCAGGAACTCGAGGCCGACATCGTCGTCACCGCCACCGGTCTGAACATGCTCGCGTTCGGTGCGATCCAGCTCAGTGTCGACGGAGAGCCGGTGAATCCGCCCGACACGACCGTCTACAAGTCGATGATGCTCAGCGGCCTACCGAACTTCGTGTTCGCACTCGGCTAC
The DNA here is from genome assembly GCF_000280725.2 of Rhodococcus sp. JVH1. Lineage (NCBI taxonomy): Bacteria > Bacillati > Actinomycetota > Actinomycetes > Mycobacteriales > Nocardiaceae > Rhodococcus > Rhodococcus sp. JVH1. The sequence goes on from NZ_CP166289.1 coordinate 3,851,921, forward strand.
ACGAACATCTCCTGGACGCTCAAGGTCGACCTCATCAGCGAGCACTTCTGCCGACTGCTCGACCACATGGACGAGCGCGGCTACACCACAGTCGAACCGGTCCTCACCGATCCGGGCATGGAACGGGTCCCGTTGCTCGACCTCACCTCCGGATACGTCCAGCGTGCGGTCGCCGCGTTCCCCCGTGCAGGCACCAGCGGCCCGTGGACGGCCGCGATGGCCTACGAGAAGGACGTCGAGCGGCTGCGTGAGGGGCCGATCGAGGACCCCGACCTGCGATTCACCGCCAACCAGCCGGCTCTGCTGGCCTCGTGATCGGAGCGAGCACGATGAAGAACGAGATCACCTTCACCAGCCACGGCGTCACCTGTGCGGCCTGGCACGTTTCGGCCACCACCGACGCGGCGGACCGGGAACCCGGCCGGCCGTGCGTGGTCATGGCACACGGCTTCGGCGGCACCCGGGACACCGGCCTGCTGAGCTACGCCGAGGCATTCGCTGAGGCAGGCATCGATGCGTTCGTCTTCGACTACCGCGGCTTCGGTGACTCGGACGGCGGTCCACGCCAGGATGTTTCGTTCCGGCGTCAGCGACAGGACTACCGTGCCGCGATCGATGCGGCCCGCCGCCTGCCGGGCGTCGACCCGGACCGGATCGCACTGTGGGGGACGTCGTACTCCGGTGGTCACGTCATCGCGGTCGCGGCGGAGGATCGGCGCATCTCGGCGGTCGTTTCCATGACACCGGCCACCGACGGGTCGGCCGCCCTGGTGCAGATCGCCCGCTATGCCGGACCCGGCCAGCTGGTTCGCGCCACCGGACACGGGCTGCGGGACGTCGCCCGTGCGCTGACCAAGCGCGCACCGCACCACGTTCCGCTGGTCGGGCAGCCCGGGTCGGCGGCGATCATCAGCACGCCCGGCGCCGAGGAGGCCTACACCTCCATGGCCGGCGCCACCTGGCGCAACGAAGTGTGTGCACGCACAGCGCTGGAGGTCGGGTTGAACCGGCCCACTACGTTCGCCCGTCGTCTCACCTGCCCGATCCTGGTGCAAGTCGGCACACGCGACCGCATCGCGCCGCCTGACGCCGCGCGCCGGACCGCCGCGAAGGCCGGTCCGCTCGCGCAACTACGCGAGTACCCCGTCGATCACTTCGACGTCTACCAGGGGCCGTGGCAGCAGCAGGCACTGGCCGACCAGCTCGCCTTTCTCCACCAAGTCCTCGACCCCGTCCGCAGCACGCCGTCACTGACGATGTGAGACGGCACCCATCGCACATCAGAAATGTGCATCACCGAACACGAATGGAGAAGTTATGTCCGACCTGAATCGGGTCACCGTATTGGGCGCAGGTGTCCTCGGCGGGCAGATTGCATGGCACAGCGCGTTCAAGGGAAAGGACGTTGTCGTCTACGACCTACACCAGAAGGCCATCGACAATTGCCGTGCTGCGCACGAAATGTACGCCGACATCTACCGCGTGGACGTCGCCGCCACCGACGAGGACATCGCGAAGACCCGGAAACGGTTGACCTACAGCACCGACATTTCCGAGGCCGTTCAGCATGCAGACTTGGTCATCGAAGCGGTATCGGAGAGGCCCGACGTGAAGACCAGCGTCTACGAGACCATGGCACCGCACCTCCCCGAACACACGTTGATCGCGACGAACTCGTCGACATTGTTGCCGCAGGACTTTGCAGCAGCGACCGGCCGTCCGGAAAAATACTGCGCGATGCATTTCGCCAATCTCATCTGGAAACTGAATGCAGTGGAGATCATGGCGCACCCGGAAACCGCGCGAGATACGTTGATCGCGGCAACGGAGTTCGGAATCGAAATCGGCATGGTCCCCGTCCCGATACAGAAGCAGCAGAATGGGTACGCCATCAATACCTGGCTCGTTCCCCTGCTGAATGCCGCACAAACCCTCGTGACAAACGATGTCGCAACCGCCGAGGACGTCGACCGCACCTACATGATCGTCAATCGAGGCTGCTCCATGGGCCCATTGGGGCTGATGGACGTCGTCGGTATGACCACCGTGTTCAATGTTCTCGACCACTGGGGGCATGTGAACAACGACGAGCAGATGCTCCGGAATGCCCACTACATCGAGAAGAACTTCCTCGATCAGGGTCTGCTGGGATTGCAGACAGGACGGGGATACTACAACTATCCCGATCCCGCCTACGGCACCGACGACTTCCTTTCTCCCCCAGACATTTCCGCAGCCTCCGACATTGCGGAAAAGGCGTTACTGCTCCACACGTCGGCCAATAGGCCACCGGCGCGATGTGGCAGCACAGGGGTGAACAACCCCGACGAGCAATCGCGACATGTCGGTAAGCCTCATGAGCACGCACCCACTACCCGGGTGGTCGCCTGGTAGTCACCCGTTTCGGGGGATGTGACCGGCGCTGCGGGTGTCGAGGCTGGAAGCCGGACAACAATGCGAGGCGGCTACAGCATGCACAACCGGATCGAGGTGACGTCAATCGATATCCGCGATTGGTCGGAGCCATTCCGCGCGAAGGCCAACTACTGGCCGAGCCGGGCGACCCACCGGCCTGGTGGCCGACCTAGCCCGCGCCTTCACTGACCCACCGTCATCCACATCAATTGGAGGAAACCATGGCCCTCGATACATTCGCCCTCCTGGCGGCGACCTACGACTCGCAGGACGCCGCGATCGCCGACTACGACGCCGTGCACGAGCTCTACGTCGAGACGGGCCTGGTCGATACCTACGACGCCGCCGTCATCACCAGAACGGACAAAGGCAAGGTCAAGATAGTCAAGAAGCATGAGCAGCCGACCCGGCAGGGCGCCTGGGGCGGACTCGGCATCGGCCTGGTCGGGGGTGCGCTCGTTGCCCTGTTCCCAGCCGTAGGGCTCGGGGCCGGGCTGTTGTTGGGTGGCGCCGGCGGCGCTGGTCTCGGGGCCCTCGGCGGGCACGTCGCGGCCGGGATGAGCCGCTCCGACCTCAAGGAGGTGGGTGAGCTGCTCGACGCGGGTGACAGCGGACTGATCGTCGTTGCGGCGACGGACCTCGAGGCGCGCGTCGAGAAGGCGCTCGAACGCGCCTCCAAGGTGACCAAGAAGCAGCTCGAGGCGGACACGGAGCAGGTCAGCAAGGAGATCGACGAGGCCTCCAAATCCTGAGAATTGCACCGACACGACGGTTCGACGCCTCGCGCCTCCGGTCGCACGACGTCGAGGGCGAGCCCGATTCTTCTAGACGGGGTCCGTGGGCTCTCGGCGCTTCCGTGAGCGCTCGATGGCGCCGTAGAGGAGTTTGCCGCCGATCCCCAAGAGCACCAGGTTGGTGACCATTTGGGTGGTGACCACCGCCCGTCCGGTGTCCGAGACGGCCAGGATGTCCCCGAATCCGACGGTCGAGAAGACGGTGACGGTGAAATACAGCGACGCCATCCGGGACAGCGCGGCCGAGAAGCTGCCCGGGTTCACCGCCGCCATCAGGTAGTACATGATCGAGAATCCGAGCAGGTAGAGCGGCAGGACGGTGGCGATCGCCTCGACGGCCTGGGGCACCGGGTACCGCGATCGCAGGATCCGGCGGAACTGCCACGTGGTCACCGCACCGAACACGCAAATCGCCCCGACGAGCAGCAGCCAGCTCCGTGGATCGTTCACATTGTCCAGTGGCACAGTAAAATACAGCGCAAGTAGCAGTGCCGTTGTCAGTATCGGACGCAGAATCGCTCCGCGCAGCTGTGCGCGCCGGCTCGCGCGTGTCGGCGCCGGTGAGTGGTCGAACATCAGGTCGCCTCCCTGGGACACTCGCGGAAGACTTCCCTACCGCGTTACTGCACCCGCTCGATTTCGCTCGGTCGCCAGGTCTTGTCGAAGAAGGATTGCAGCGGGCTGTACAGCCGAAGGATGATGAAGAATCCCTTTTCCGGGTCGGTTTGGATCCAGTTTCCCTGGCCGACACCATCCGGTTTCTCGGGGGCGAAGTGGATCGTGGTCGACCCATCGGCATCGGCGTCGGCGGCCGGGGACGGGTAGCTCTGGCTGCCGGCCCTCGGGAAGCGTTGCGGTGTCTGCAGCATCGACCGGGTCTGGTTGTCGTACAACGTGACCGACCAGAACCGGGCCGCGGGGATGTCGGGCGGCAACGACATCGTGTACGTCTTCGCGCCGTCGTAATAGTTGTTCTCGGTGTCCTTGAACGCCACCAGGTATTGCGACCCGATGCCGGTCAGCAGCATGCACATCGCCGGGGTGATCGCGGTGTAACCGTAGAAGAACATCGTCCGCAGGTGCAGCTTCTTCGCACCGCCGGGCGGGAAGGGTTTGATACCGTCCTCGGTGACCAGCGGCGGCGGGGTCTCGAAGGTGTAGCCGCCGGGGAAGAGCATGTTGGTCCAGGCCGAGTCCGGGTAGTACACGTGCCCCTCCGACTCGCGGGCATCGAACATCAACGACCGCGAGGTCGCGTGGCCCACGGCGGCCGCCTCCTCCAGGATCTTGCGCATCCGCTCGTCCGGGTCGAACTTTTCACCCTTCACGATGCCGATCGCGGCCAGCTGCCCCAGCGTTTCGGCATCGGTGGCAGTGGCGGGCTCTTCCTGGACCAATGTGTCGAGCAGTTCGTAGAACCCGAAGTCCGAGGGCGGAATCGTGTTGAACTCCTTCCCACTCGCCTCGACGAACCGGGTCTCCGGCGGCGCCGCCGACTTCCCTGGCCGGACCTTCCCTTCCAGCAGCGTCGCGACGGCGGTGCCGTACCCACCGGGCACGTACGGGTACAGCTTCAGGGTGTTCTTGATCACCGCGACCGTGGGTTTCGGGTCGCTGTCCTGCATGAACGACCGGCCGATCAGCATGACGCGGTTGGTCCGCGAGTGGCCCAGATGGAAGCCGCTGTCGGGCAGGGGACCGTCGTGACCCGGGGGGATGAGCAGGAATCGGCCGCCCTCGCCCCGGTCGGGGCCAGGCAGTCCGAAGTCGCTGATCCAGTGAAACCACATGTCGTCGAAGACGCCCAACGCCATCGGCGGTGTCTCGACCACCATCGGGCCGCCGTTCAGATCCACGATCGACCAGAAGTAGACGGTGTCGGCGTTGGCGGTCAGGAACAGTGACTGCGAATCCAATAGCTCCGAAAAGATGAGGATCGAGTTGTCCTCGGCGCCGGCGTCGAGGAAGCCTTGGCGCAGCGCCCAGGTGGATGCTCCCGGGAACGCGTTCAGGTAGACGTTCACCCCGTGCAGGAAGTCGAGGTGGTCGTACGCCTTTTCCACGGTCTCCCGGCTCGGTGCGCCGTCGGTGAAGTCCACGGCGCCGAGCCGGGTGTCCATCCGGGCGGGCGCGGAGATCGATTCCAGGGTTTTTCGGTCGACACTCATCTGACGGTTCCCTTCCACTCTTAACGCTGGCTATCGGCCAGGGCGGTTCATGCCTTGTTCTCGTACTTTTCGGCCGCGGTGTCGATGGTCAATCCGGAGCCGAAATGCGGCCCACCGCCGACGTTGTAGATACCGGCGATCCGCTTGGGGTAGGACTTGGCGGCGACGACGGCCTCGGACCAGGGGTCGAGGTGTGAGAGCAGTTCGTCGAGGTCGTCGCCGAGTGCGTCCAGCACGGACCGTTCGAGTTCGTCGGTGCGGACCTCGATTTCCTCGCGGAATGCGCGGCCGGCGTCGGTGAGCTTCTCGTCGCCGGTCACAAGTCCACGTTTCTCGAGTCGCTCGAAGCCGGCGTCCATATCGGCCGCTTTCCAGCCGCGGGTCGGGGCGTAGGCGCGGGCCGGGAGTCCCCACCACTGTTCGGTCAGCAGGAGGATCTCGACCGCGTCGACGCCGCCGACCGCCCAGGCGATGACGTGGCTGTCGCCTCGGTGCTCCCTCAGCAGGTCCGCCGCCCGCCACAAGTCACCGATCGGGGTGCCGGGGAAGCCGAGCGAGCGCAGGCCCCCGTAGATCGGGTGCGCTTCCCACCGGGCCGCGTCGGCGCCGCGGCGGAGCAGGTCGGTCACCCGAGCGAGCCCCTCGGGCTTATCGCCGAGCACCCGCGCCAGCATGGCGGTCGCCCCCTTTTCCCGGGCTGCGAGGATTGTTTCGCGGTCGGCGAGCTGCCGTCCTTTCTCGACGGCGGGCACGACGGCCTTCGGGTTGAAGCAGCCGAAGGCGGCGGCGACCACTTCCCCCGGTACGTCGCCCATGCAGGCGCTGCGGCTGGTGAAGTACGCCGTCATTTCCGGGCGGGCGGCGCCTTCGTGGGTGACGGGACTGCCCGCGAAACCGAGTTTCTCGTACGCCGCGTGCGCCTCGGGGGCGAAGTACACCCCGGCCGCCACGGGTTCGAGTGCGTTGCGCAGCCGGCGGGCCCTCTCCCGGAATTCTGTGGCCATCGGATCTTCTCCCTTGTGTGTTCGGTGCCCGGTTGTCATGTGTCATGTGTCATGTGTCATGTCGAGGGTGTCGTTTGCTGGGCTGGTTGTGTCTCACCGCGGGGGTTGTTGCGGAACCAGGTGGCGTAGCGGTTGGCCAGCGGCGAGGCGCTGAGTCCGTGGGCCAGGACCGAGAGGCCGATCGTGACGATCGCGGTGGTCAGGAGCAGTTCCTCGTGGGGTAGTTCGCCCGGTTCTTCGAGGATGAGAATGGCGAAGACGATGGTGGCGAGCCCGCGTGGGCCGAACCAGCCGATGAAGCCGACGGTCGGTGCGCGGGCGTGCATCCCGATCATCGACAACGCCACCGGGATCATGCGGACGACGGTCAGGCTCACCACCGCGTAGCCGAGCACCGCCCAGGACAGGTGACCGAGGGCGGGGCCTAGCAGGATGGCGCCGAAGACGATGAAGGTCACGGCGTTGAACAGGTCCCCGGACTCGTCGAGGAGACCCGCACCGTCACTGCCGGCCGCCTTGCGGCGGCGGATGGTCCCGAAGGTCAGTCCGCCGACGAATGCGGCAATGAATCCCGACCCGCCCAGCGGCACGGCGAAGGTGTAGGCGAGGACAGCAGCCGCGACGGGAACGATCTGCGCCCACAACGGGTCGATCGTTCCGCGCCGTTGGGCGGTGATCAGGATCGCGGCGGCGACCGCCCCGGCGCCGAGGCCGGCCACGATGCCGTACCCGATCTGTTCGGCGACCAACCGGACGGCCGCGCCGCCCCCGATCGCCCCCGACTCGGCCTGGGCGATCGCCAGCACGACCAGAAACAGTGGCACGCAGATCCCGTCGTTGAGACCGCTCTCGACGTTCAAGCCCTGGCGTACCCGGGACGGGAGAAGCGGGAGCGTGACCACGGCCTGCCCGAGCGCGGCGTCGGTGGGGGCGAGGATCACCGCGAGGAGCAGCGCCTCGGGCCAGGCGAAGTCACCGAGCATCACCACCGCGGCGCCGAAACCTGCCGCGATGGTCAACGGCAGCCCGATGCCGAGCAGTCGTGCGGGCAGGGAGATCTCGGCGCGGAGCGCCGGCAGGTCCACGTGGGAGGCATCGGAGAACAGCACCAGTGCCAGCGTCACCTCGGCGAGGAGTTTGATGATCTCGCCGGTGGCTTCCACGTCGATCAGCCCGGCCACGCTGGCACCGAGGACGAGGCCACTACCGGTGAAGACGATCGGGGCCGTGATCGGTGTACCCTCGATGCGGCCGGAGATGGCGGCGAAGACGAGCAGCACGCCGGCGATTGCGGGAAATGCCCACGTCACGGTGTCACCGCCTCATCGCACCGGATCGACCTCGCTGGGTCGCCAGGTCTTGTCGAAGAAGGATTGCAGCGGGCTGTAGAGGCGCAGGATGACAAAATATCCCTTGTTCGGGTCACTCTGGATCCAGTTGCCCTCGCCGACACCGTCGGGCTTGTCGGGAGAGAAGTGGACCGTGGTCGACCCGTCGGCATCAGCCTCCGCGGCCGGGGTGGGGTAGCTCTGACTGCCGGACCTCGGGAAGCGTTGCTGCGTCTGCAGCATCGACCGGGTCTGGTTGTCGTACAAGGTGATCGACCAGAAACGCGCCGCGGGGATATCAGGGGGCAGTGTCACCGTGTAGTGCTTGGCGCCGTCGAAGAAGTTGTTCTCGGAATCCTTGAACGCCACCAGGTATTGCGATCCGATACCGGTCAGTCGCATGCACATCGCCGGGGTGATGCCGGTGTAGCCGTAGAAGAACAACGTCCGCAGGTGCAGCTTCTTCGCGCCGCCGGGCGGGAACGGTTTGATGCCCTCCTCGGTGACCAGCGGAGGGGGTGTCTCGAAGGTGTAGCCCCCGGGGAAGAGCATGGCGGTCCACGCCGATCCCGGGTAGTAGATATGTCCCTCCGACTCGCGGGCGTCAAACATCAACGACCGCGAGGTCGCATGGCCCACCGCGGCCGCCTCCTGCAGAATCTTGCGCATCCGCTCGTCCGGGTCGAACTTTTCACCCTTGACGATCCCGATCGCGGCCAGCTGTCCCATCGTCTCTGGGTCGGTGGCGGTGGCGGGCTCTTCCTGGACCATCGCGTTGAGCGTCTCGTAGAAACCGAAGTCGGACGGCGGGATGGTGTTGAACGCCTTCCCGCTGGCCTCGACGAAGTTGGTTTTCGGCGGCGTCGCCGACTTTCCCGGGGGGACCTTTCCTTCCAGCAATGTCGCGACACTGGTCCCGTATGTACCCGGCACGTAGGGGTAGATCTTCAGCCGGTCCTTGATCTCCTCGACCGTCGGCTTCGGGTCGCTGTCCTGCATGAACGACCGGCCGAGCAGCAGGGCGCGGTTGGTCTGCGACTGGCCCACATGGAATCCGCTGTCGGGCAGGGGCCCGTCGTAACCCGGGGGAAGGAGTAGGAACCGGCCGCCCTCGCCCCGATCGGGGCCGGGGAGGCCGAAGTCGATGATCCAGTGGAACCACATGTCGTCGAAGACGCCCAACGCCATCGGCGGCGTCTCGACCACCATCGGCCCGCTACTGAGATCCACGAACGAGAGGTAATAGACGGTGTCGGCGTTGGCGGTCAGGAACAGGGACTGGGAATCCATCAGTTCGGAGAACATCACGACCGTGTTGTCTTCGGCGCCGATACCGAGGAAACCTTGGCGCATCGCCCAGGTGGATGCGCCCGGAAAGGCGTTGAGGAAAACGTTCACTCCGTGCATCAGATCGAGGTGGTCATACGCCTTCTCCACGGTTTCTTTGGACGGGGCGCCGTCGGTGAATTCGAGTGCCCCTAATGGGGTTTCGAGGCGGTCGGGGGCGGAGAGCGATTCCAGGACTTTTCTGTCGATGCTCATCTGGGTTTCTCCGATTCGGGTGGTCAGGCGGTAAATGCGTTGGGGCGGGCGGAACGCGAGCAGCTTCTGTGTCGAGGGATGTTCATTCGTCCGGGGGTGGGCCGGCACGTGAGGCGGGCAGCTGCCGCATCTCGAGGACCTGCAGGCCGAGGTTTTGGAACCGGTTGAGCAGCCCGTACAGGTGGGCTTCGTCGGTCACGTCGCCGAAGAACAGGGTTTGATCGGGCATGCGGACGTGGTCGAGTTCGGGGAAGGTGTCGGTCAGTGCCTGCGACACGACGCCGGCGACACGGAATTCGTAACGCATGTGAGCTCGTTTCTCGGAGCCGAAGGCGAGTTGTCCTCATCATCTGCCGCGCCCGGGCCTGTTGGGATCACCCGGTATGGGCGACCCGCCGCTACAGAATCCCGAGGTCGCGGGCGCGGTGGACGGCCTCGCGGCGGCGCGTGACGCCGAGCTTGCGGTAGATGCGCAGCAGGTGCGTCTTGACGGTGTTGGTCGAGATCGACAGCTCGGCCGCGATTTCTTCGGTGGTCAGCATCGCCGCGACCTGGCGTAGCACGTCGAGCTCTCGTGGGGTCGGGGGCTCGATCACGGCGGGCAGTGCCAGATCGTCGGCCGGGAGCAGACCAGGGCGGAGGGGGGTGGGCAGCCAGTCGTGTCCGTTCGCGCGTTGCGGGTTCTGCCGAAGCCATTGGTGCACCCAGGGTCCACTCTCGACGAAGACCCGCCGCAACTCCTGCGGGCGGGCGAGGCCGAGCGCCTTCTGGAGCAGTCGGCGGGCCTGGTCGGTGTTCCCGTCGTCGGCAGCGGCCTGGGACCGCAGCAGACACGCCTGCACCCGGGTCGGGACCGATGTGCCCGCCGGCACGTCCGCGAGGACTTCCAGCGCGCGGGCGGTGTTCTGACCGGTGGCCAGCTGTACCCGGGCCCGTGCCACGGCGTGCTCCGGACGGCCGGAGGGTGCGGCGTCGAGGACTTCGAGGGCTGCCCGGGTGTCGGCGTGCGCGAGGTGGGCGCAGGATGCGGCGATGACCAATTCATCCGCCGCCCACTGAGGCGGGGGGTGAACCAGGGCTGTTTCCGCGGTGCGCAGGATCTCGAGGGCGCCGCGCCAATCACCGTCGGCGGTGGCGAGCCGGGAGCAGATGACGGCGGCCGTTGCCGTCGTCATGGGGTCGGGCCGGGGTCCGGCGGGCTCGATTGCCAGGTCGAGATGGGTGTGGGCGGCCGCTCGGTCGTCGTGTTCGGCCGCGACTCCGGCCAGGACGAGGTGACTGAGCCGGACCAGGTCGTCCGGTGGCACCGCGGAGCGCTCGGCGACGGCGAGCGCTCGGCGCGAGTGTGCCAGGGCTTGTCTCAGACGTCCCTGCAGCAGCTCGACCAGGGCGAGGGAGCCCAGCGAATCCCGCAGCGGCTGTTGGGTTCCGGGTCGCTCGCTCGCGGTGACCGCGTCGGTGAGTATCTGTTCGGCGAGGTCGAGATGGCCGGCGCCGAGTTCGGCCGAGCCGAGCCCACCCAGCACCATCGCAGGGATCTCGGGGTGTTGCCCGCGCAGGGGCTGCGGCACCGTGTGGAGCAGCCGGTCGGCGGTGGTCGCCGCCTGCCGGGTGGCGGCCAGATCGCCGGCGGCCCGTCCCGCGAGCACCCCGACCATCGAACGGACCAGCTGGGGTTCCGGGGCAACGGGCCCGGCGCGCAGGAACTCGTCGGCCCGGGTCAGCGCGGCCGTGCAACCGGTCAAGTCACCATCGGCGAGTCGGAGAGCGGCGTCCACCAGCGCCGGGGCCGCGCCGGGCAGGTCCGCCGGCATGGCGGCGAACGCCTGAGCGAGTCGTGCGGTGTCGAGTCCGGTGAGGAGCCGGCCGACCGCAAGGTTGTCGACCAGCTGCCCGGCCGCGAACTGCCAGTCATCGGCGGCGGCGGCCTGTGCGACGGCATCGGTGACGCGCCCGGTGTCGGCGAACCAGCGCGCCGCCTGGGCGCGCAGCCGGGGTTCGAGGCCGGGGTATCGCTGCGAGAGGTGCGCGCGGAGCACCTCGGCGAACAGCGGATGCAGCCGGTACCAGGCCGATCCCTCGACGCGTTCGAGGAAGGCGTGGGCGCGGGCGAGGCGGGCCAGGGTCCAGTCGGCGTCGCGGCGGCCGGTGAGCAGGTCCGCCAGTTCGGGATGGATCCGGTCGGTGATGCAGGCACACAGCAGCAGCTCCTGCGCCGCGGGCGGCTGTGCGGCGAGCACCTCCGAGAGGAGGTAGTCGGCGATCGTGGTGCGGTCGGCGGCGAATGCGCCGATGAACGCCTCCGGGTCGGTGCTGCGCTGCATCGCCAACGCGGACAGTCGCAGCCCGGCAGCCCAGCCGGCGGTGCGTTCGGCCAGCAGTGCAACACCCGCCCGCGAGATCTCCAGCCCGTGCGAGTGCAGCAGCAGTTCGCCTTCCGCAGGGGTGAACATCAGGTCGGCGTTGCGGATCTCGGTGATATCGCCGTGCGCCCGGTAGCGGTGCAGCGGCAGCAGAGGCTCGGTCCGGGTAGTGAGCACGAGCCGCAGCACGCCGGCGGCGTGCGTGACGACGAAGTGCAGGCCGGCGGCGATCTCGGGTGCGGACGCCGCGTCGAACTGGTCGAGTACCAGGATCGCCGGCTGCCGGGAGGCGGCCAACGCGTCGGCGAGCCGCACCAGCAGTGGGTGGTCGACCTCCTCTGCCCGCTCCGGCCGCCCGACCCCAACCGGCAGTACCCCGCCCCGGTGCAACGCCTCGAGCACATAGGCCCAGAACAGTCCCGGGGCGTCGCCGGGTTCCACGGTCAGCCATACCGGGGGTGGGAGTGCCGTGTGCTCCCGGGCCCACTGGGCGGCGAGCACCGTCTTGCCGGCGCCGGCCGGTCCGGCGACGAGGGTCACCGGACCGCGCGTTCCGGCGGTCAGCCGGTCGAGCAGCCCCGGCCGGCGGACGAGGATCTTGGGGGCCGCCGGGACCGCGAACCGGGCCGCGAGCAGCGGGTCGATTGATCCGGGACCCGCGCGATCGGGAACCGCGGGATCGGGTACTGCGGGATCGGGCACTGCAGGGTTCTGCATGGGGGCACCGGCGTCCGTCCGAAGCGATTCTGCGTGATCCGCTCGACCCCTCCATTGAACTCCGATGCTTCCCAGGTCGTCACCCGTTTCGGTGGATGCGACCAGCGGCCGGGCTGCGAAAGCTGGGAACCAGACCACATGTGAGGGTGCCCGACCTCGTCACCTGGTGGCCCTCCTCGCGGCTCGGCCCGAGCTCACCGCACGCGATCCCAACCAGAGGGAAGGAGGCGCAAGAGATGCACTCCGACGAATCCGCCCCGCACCCGGCGGTGCCCCCAGCGCCGTGGACGATTCCCCGCGGCCTCATCGCGCTACCGGCGACAACCTATATCGGCGCGCCAACACCGGGTGGGCGAGACCGTTCACGCATGACCAAGACCGCGGATCACAAGATCGACAGTGAATCGATCGTCACACGCGACACTCTTCGACGAGAGAAGTAGCGATGCGCCCGGTATCTGCGTCACCGGCGACCGTGCCGAATTGGGCGATGCCCCGCGGGGTCATCGTCCTGGTCGGCGGGGCGAGCCTGGTCATCGCCCTCGGGGCGTTGAAGGCGTTCGCCGACGTCGTCGGCCCGGTGTTTCTCGCGCTGATACTCACCGTTGCTGTCCAGCCGATCCCCAACGCGTTGCGGCGCAAGGGCTGGCCGGGGTGGCTCGTGATGATCGTGGCGATCCTGGCCGTGTGGGGGATCCTGCTGTTCCTCGTCCTCTCCCTGGTGTTCTCGATCGCGCAACTGTCCACCCTGCTCCCCGAATACTCCGACAAGTTCAACGAACTCGTCGGCAACGTCCAGTCCGGGCTGCAATCGCACGGTATCGGCTCGGACCAGGTGCAGCAGATGATCGCGGGCATCGACATGTCCAAGGTGACCGACCTGGTCAGCGATATTCTCGCAAGCACCCTCGCGGTGTTCTCGAACCTGCTGTTCGTGTTTGCCCTGCTGTTGTTCATGTCCGCCGACGCCGCCACCTACACGTGGCGGCTGAACACACTGAATCGGCTGCGCCCCGACCTCGCGTCGGCGTTCACCAGCTTCGCCGCCGGCACGCGCAGCTACCTTTTCGTCTCGACCTTCTTCGGTCTGATCGTCGCGGTGCTCGACGCGGGCGCACTGTGGCTGATGGGCATCCCGCTGCCGCTCTCGCTCGTGTTGTGGTCGTGGGTGCTCGGACCGCTGGGGGCGATCCTGGCGATCCCGTTGACACTGTTCGCCAAGGCGATGTTGGTGGACATCGATCCGTCGACGCGATGGGTGCAGGTCATGCTCGCCAGCACGGTGACACCCGATGACGGCACACCGGAAGAAGACGAACCGGACGACACCGTCGCCGCGAAGCCAGGGACTACGCCATGACAACACCAGACACTCCCCCCGTACCGCGACCCACCGACCATCCGACCCGGGCCGCTCGCACCGAGCACGGCGAAACGGTTCGGCACCGAATCCCGTTCGGCGCCATCGCCGAACACGATCGAACCCGTGACCGTGACCCCGTCGGCCTGCTCGAGTCCCAGGCGACCAATAGGGTTCCCGACCTCGTCCCCATCCGGTACGGGCGGATGGCCGAGTCACCGTTCGCGTTCTATCGTGGCGCCGCCCTGGTGATGGCTGACGACCTCGCGCACACCCCGACCACCGGTCTGCACACCCAGCTGTGCGGGGACGCCCACCTGAGCAACTTCGGGCTCTTCGCCACACCGGAACGCGACCTCGCCTTCGATGTCAACGACTTCGACGAAACCTATCCCGGCCCCTTCGAATGGGACGTCAAACGACTCGTCGCGAGCCTCGCCGTCGCCGGCCGCGGCAACGGGTTCCGTGGCAAAGAACGTAAGCGGATCGCCCGCGCCTGCGCGGCCGAATACCGCGAAACGATGACCCGCCAGGCCGAGTGCGGCGAGCTCGCGGTCTGGTACTCCCACATCGACGCCGCCGCCGAGTTGGACGAGCTCCGCGACGCCCTGGACTCCTCGGCACGCAAACGCGTGAAGAAGACGATCCGCAAATCCTGGGGCCGCGACAGCGTGCAGGCGCTGTCCAAACTGACCACACTCGTGGACGGCACCCCGCGGATCGTGAGCACGCCGCCGCTGGTCGTTCCCATCGAGGAGATCTTCACCGACACCGAAGCCGAACAGATCAACCGGGAGCTGATCCAGCGACTGCGCGAATACCGCGACACCCTGCAACCCGCCCGACGTGTCCTGTTCGATCGATTCGAATACGTCCAGACGGCACGGAAAGTCGTCGGCGTTGGCAGCGTCGGCACCCGGGCCTGGATCATCCTGCTCCGCGGCACCGGCGGTGACCCCCTGTTCCTACAGGCCAAGGAGGCGCGGGCCTCGGTCCTCGCGGAATACCTCGACGGCCCCACGATCACCAACCAGGGCGAACGCGTCGTCACCGGGCAACGCCGGATCCAGGCCGCCAGCGACATCCTCCTCGGCTGGCAACAGGGACCGGACCCGGACGGGACGGTCCGGGACTACTACGTCCGCCAGCTGCGCGACGGCAAGGGCTCGGCCGTCATCGAGACCATGTCCGCCCACCTGATGACCCTCTACGGCCGGCTGTGCGCCCGTGTGCTCGCGTATGCGCACGCCCGCGCCGGCGACCGGTTCGCCATCGCCGGGTACCTGGGCTCGGACGACGACTTCGATAAAGCGCTGGCCTCCTTCGCCGAGGCCTACGCCGACCAGAACGCCCGCGACCACGCCGCGCTGCGCCAGGCCATCGACGACGGCCGGATCACCGCACACCCAGGAACATGACGATGAGCGACAACCGATCCGGCTCCCCCGACACCGCGACCCGATCCCGGCGCTGGTGGGCGCGGGCGGCGTTCGCACTGGCGATCCTCGCGGTGGCGGTGCCGCTGGTCTCCGCAGGCCTGCTCAGCTCCCTCGGGGTCCTCGTCGTCGGAGTCGGCGGCGTCGTCGTCATGGTCGCCGCACTGTACTGGTTCCTCGCCACTCGCGGTGTCCTGCGCTGGATTTCGCTGACCATCGCGATACTGTCACCGATCGTCGTGCTGGTCCTGTTCATTCGCGCCCACCTGCTCGCCGAGGTCGCCGCCGCCGCCATTCTCGCGATCCTCGCCGTGCTCTGCGCCCGCGCCGCCCTGAGCGGGCGAACCTCGGACACCGCCGTCCGTGAGGTGCCCGCCCCACCGGCGCGGCATCCGGTGCTGATCATGAACCCGCACTCCGGTGGTGGCAAGGTCGCGAAATTCGACCTCCAGCGCAAGGCCGAGGAACTCGGCGCCGAGGTGGTCCTGCTCGAAGGCCCGGGCACCGTCGACGTCACCGAACTGGCCCGGCGGGCGGTCGAGGCCGGAGCCGACCTGCTCGGTGTGGCCGGCGGCGACGGGACCCAAGCCCTCGTCGCCGGGGTCGCAGCCGAGAACGATCTGCCGTTCCTGGTGATCAGCGCCGGGACCCGCAACCACTTCGCGATGGACCTCGGACTCGACCGCGCCGATCCCAGCCGGTGTCTCGACGCCCTGCGCGACGGGGTCGAGCTCGCCGTCGACCTCGGCCGGATCAACGGCCGTCCGTTCGTCAACAACGCCTCCTTCGGGGTCTACGCCGAGGTGGTCCGCAGTCCCGCCTACCGCAACGACAAGACCGGGACTGTGCTCGAGATGCTCCCGGACCTGCTCACCGGGCACGCCGCCGCCCCACTCGTCACCCGGATCGGCGACGTCACCGTGCGGAACCCGCAAGCGGTGCTGGTGAGCAACAACCCCTACGGCAGCAGCGATCTCGCCGGCCTGAACCGACGCGACCGGCTCGACCGCGGCGTCCTCGGCGCCGTGACCGTGTCGGTGGCCAACACCCGTCAAGCGGTCGGCCTCCTCGGCCGGGTCAACGCCCACGGCCTGACCCAACACACAACGGGCGAGGTGGTCGTCGACGCCCACACACGCCAGACCCCCGTCGGCGTCGACGGAGAATCGCTGCTCCTCGACACCCCGGTGCGCTGCACGATCGAGCCCGGCGCCCTGCGCGTGCGGGTCCCCCGCGATCGCCCCGGCGTGCGTCCCGCAAAAGCGGCAGTCGACTGGGTCCGGCTCCGCGAACTGGCATGGCACCGTTAGAGCGCACCACCACCAGATGCGCACACCGTCGCCGCGAAGAATGCCGACGACCCGGCCCCCGACAGCTGAGGCCAGGCCGAGACCGAGCCCACGTCCACATTACGGAGCCGAGCAAACCTGTTGCGGGACAGAGATACGCCCCGGCAGAGAGGAGGTCCGGGTGCGAGTTCGATTTCGCCCCCAGTGACAGCATGGCGTGCCGCCGCCGCCTCCATCAGATCCCGAGGCCGACACCTCAAATCCTGACAACTCTGAAACGCAAAAGGATTCACGGTCCGACTACATAAGTCGTTCGGATCCGTCCTGCAGCCGGAGATCGATATCGTCCTACGTCAGCCGAGAGCCACCGGCCACCGGGTGCGCAGCACCCATCGAACGCGGCCATGGACAGAAGTCGTCAAACTCGAAATCCTTTCTACGCCAGTGTCTTCGCTTTGATCGCCTGAAACTCCGCGTCGGAGATCGCGCCGGAATCGAGCAGCGCCTTGGCTTCCGTAATCTGCTGAGCCGGGGACTTCCCGGCGACGTCGCGGATGTAGGAGTCCTGGGCCTGCTTGACCTGATGAGCGGCGGCCATCGACCGCTTCGCCATGCCGTCGCCGCGGGCGATCACGTACACCAGTGCAGACAGGAAGGGAATGACGAACAACAGGATGATCCAGATCGCCTTGACCCACCCCGACGTCTCGCGGTCCCGGAACAGGTCGGTGATGATCGAGAACAACACGGACAAGTAGGCCGCGAAGGCGAAACAGACGAAGATGAACCAGAAGAACTCCCAGAAACCTTCCATTTTCGACGCTCCGTCCACTCGGTGTTCCGGTCAGCAGGCCAGGATTCCGGCCTCCTCGAATCTCAATTGGTGGTGTCGAGCGTGTCGAGCGCCGCCAGAATGCCCTGGACGGGGATTCGGCCGGAGGCCACCAGTTGCGCGCCCTCCCGCCGGAGGGCGGAGGCGAACGGTGCGGCCCAGCAGTTCTCGTAGACGAGGATCGCTCCGGAGCACCCGGGGGCCAGGACGGCAGCCGCATCCTCGAGGTCTGTTCGGTCGATCAGACCCGTTGCCGCCTCGGCGAACAGCGTCACGTCCACACCACCGTCGAACCCGAGGTCCTCGATGGCGACACCGGCGAGCGATCCGTCGGCTTCCTTGCGGACGAAGATCAGGTCGAGCACGCGGATGATGTTTCGTTCTACCAGGTCGATCAGAAGGGGCAACGCCGATCCGTCCGGTCTCCGGTCGGCGGGGAACTCCACGACGAGATAGTCGATGGGCCCGAGTTCGTCGAAATCGGTGTCGTTCACTGCGAGACCTCTCTTCCGAAGACAGCAGCGACAGCCACACACAGCTTCTTCATCAGTATTCACCCTTGCGGGGCGCGGCGACTAGAGAACAAGGTCACCAGTCGCTTCGGCCGCTGCGCGGTCCGACAGTTCACGCCGTGCCGCCTTCTCGACGAGGAGGGGTACGAAATCACGGATCCTGCACTCCGCGAGGCGCTTGTGGACAGTACGCACGATGTGCTCGACGTCCACGGGTGAGGCGGCCGGATACCGAGTGGTCAGGCGTTCGATGACCCGCTCGATCTGAAGCAGTTCGTCATCGCCGGTCATCGACTCATCGTCGTCCCGCCGCGGAACCACCGTCAAGACACGAAACGGCCTCTCGAACAACTCGGTTCGGTGTCAGACCGTGAAAAACCCTGAGTCTGGGATGAATCAAATATCCGGAGTATGCCCGGAAATACAGTTTCCCGACTACCACCAGGTGAAACGGCGGAGAATGGAGATACCGGGCCGCCCGGCTCGCGGTAAGGAAGGGGACGGTCATGTCCGAGACAACGTCGGTCAAGCAGGGCGTCGCGGCAGGCACTTCGATCGGGGCGGCCATCATCATGGTGACCGTGGGCATCATCCACCTCTTCCAAGGAATCGCCGCGGTTGCCGAGAACGAAGTATTCGTGGCGGGGCTGAACTACATCTACAAGTTCGACCTGACCACGTGGGGCTGGATCCACATCGTGCTGGGTGTGCTCGTCGCAGGGGTCGGCCTCGCGCTGTTCACCGGCGCGGGATGGGCGCGGGTGTCCGCGATCGTGATCGCGGCCGTCTCCATCCTCGCCAACTTCCTGTGGCTTCCGTACTACCCGTGGTGGTCGGTGCTCATCATCGCCCTCGACGTCGTGGTGATCTGGGCCGTGTCGACCTGGAATCCGGATCGGGTCTGAGCAGGCGGCCGGGGTAGAAGCCGTGGGAAAGAAGTCGAAGCACGAGAAATCCGGCCTCGACCTGCCCCGGCCGGACGGTGCCGAGCCTGCCGCACCGATGAAGAACAAGAAGTACCGCCGCCTACTCCGTCCGCTCCACGGCGAACTCGTCGCATTGCAGGAATGGGTGAAATCGTCGGATGCGCGGATCTGCATCGTCTTCGAGGGCCGCGACACCGCCGGGAAAGGGGGCGTGATCAAGGCGATCACCGAGCGGGTCAGTCCGCGCGTGTTCCGTGTCGTCGCCTTGCCGGCCCCGACCGATCGCGAGAAGTCGCAGATGTACGTGCAGCGGTACCTGCCCCATCTCCCGGCCGGCGGAGAGGTCGTCATCTTCGACCGTAGTTGGTACAACCGGGCGGGCGTCGAACGGGTGATGGGTTTCTGCACCGAGGAGGAAGCGCAGCAGTTCCTCCAACTCGTCCCGACGGTCGAACGGGCGATCGTCGACTCGGGCGTCATCCTGCTGAAGTACTGGCTGGAGGTGAGCGAGGAACAACAGACGCTTCGACTGCAGAGCAGGATCGACGACCCGCGGAAGGTCTGGAAGCTGTCGGACCTCGACCTGAAGTCGTACACCCATTGGTACGACTACTCGCGGGCGCGGGACGAGATGTTCCACTTCACCGACACCGGCTGGGCGCCCTGGTACGTCGCGGTCAACGACGACAAGAAACGCGGTCGGCTCAACATCATCAGCCACCTGCTGAGCCAGATCCCCTACGAACCCCTCGAACGCCCCGACATCACCTTGCCGGAGCGGCGGGGCCCGCACGGCTACGAGGCGCCGAGGCAACCACTGCACTGGATTCCCACCCCCTACTGAGAATCCGAGCCGAAAGGACGAGCGGTCATGGTCTCGACGGAACCCGCGCAAGCGCAGACGGCCTGGCATGCCCAGGACGCCGACGCCGTCGTGTCCGCACTGGCCTCCAATCGGCAGGCGGGGCTGACGGCCGGCGAAGTAGACGAACGTCGCCGACGGCACGGTCCGAACGAGATCGCCTCCGAGCCGGCGCCGTCGACGTGGTCGATCGCGTTGCTGCAGTTGAAGGACCCCATGAACCTGATGCTGGTCGCGGTGGCCGTGGTCAGCATCGTCATCGGCGAAATCCCGACGGCGATCGTGGTCGCGGTTCTCGTCGGGCTCAACATCGTGCTGGGCACACGGCAGGAAGTGAAGGCGCGCGCCAGCGTCGACGCACTGGCGAAGATGCAGACACCGCAGGCGCGGGTGGTCCGCGACGGCACACTGACCCAGCTCGACGCCACCGAACTCGTGCCGGGCGACGTCGTGCAGCTCGAGGCGGGCGACATCGTCCCCGCGGACGGCCGCCTGCTCACGACGGCCACCTTGGAGACCCAGGAGGCTGCACTGACGGGTGAGAGTGCACCCGTCGCGAAGGACCCCCAGACGCTCGGCACCCTCGACATTTCTCTCGGCGACCGCAGCAACATGGGCTTCCAGAACACCTCCGTCACCCGCGGCACCGCCACCATGGTGGTCACCGAAACGGGGATGCACACCCAGATGGGCCAGATCGCGTCGATGCTGTCTGCGGTCGCACCGAGCAAGTCCCCGCTGCAGCGCGAACTGGACTCGCTCACCAAAGTGCTCGGCATCATCGCGTGGACGGCGGTGGCGATCATCGTCATCATCGGGGTGATTCGCGGACAGGACGTGACGACGCTTCTGCTGCTCGGCATTTCCATGGGGGTCTCCGCGATCCCGACCGGTCTGCCGACGTTCGTCCAGGCGATGCTGGCCTACGGCGCGCGGCAGCTGGCCGAAGCCAAGGCCATCGTGAAAAACCTTACGGACGTCGAGACCCTCGGCGCCACCAGCGTGATCAACTCGGACAAGACCGGCACGCTGACGATGAACCAGATGACCGTGCGGTCGCTGTACTTCCACTGCCGGTGGTACACCGTCGACGGCGAGGGATACAGCAAGACAGGGAGAATCACCCACGTCGCGGGCGAGGCCGTCCCGGACTTCACGCTGCTCGCGTACGGGTTGTGCCTCGACAGCGATGCCACCGTCTCCGACACCGGAGAGGTCGTGGGCGATCCGACCGAGGCCGCGCTGGTCGTGCTCGCCGCCAAGATCGGCGTCGACGCCCCACTGACCCGGCGGACGTATCCCCGCGTCGCCGCCGTGCCGTTCGACTCCGCGTACAAGTTCATGGCGACGTTCCACCATCTCCAGGTCGATGGCAGAACTCAATTCGTGGAACTGGTCAAGGGCGGCCCCGACGTGGTCCTGGCGCGGTGCGCGACCGCCTTCCGGCCGGGCAGGCAGGAGGTGCCGCTCGACGAGGTCCGGGAGGAACTGACGGCAGCGAATCGGACCATGTCCGAGAAGGGGCTTCGCGTGCTGGCATTCGCGGTCCGCCGCCTCGACGGGCAGGAGGAGGCGGCGGTGGCCGACCCCATGTCCTTCGTCGAGGACCTCATATTCGTCGGCATGGTCGGCATCATCGACCCGCTTCGGCCGGAGGCTATCGCATCGGTGCGCACCGCCCACGAGGCGGGCATAGACGTTCGCATGATCACCGGCGACCACGCGATAACGGCCGCCGCGATCGGCGCCGAACTCGGACTCGGACCGGGCGCGATCGGTGGTGCGGAACTCCAGGCCATGACCGATGACGACCTGTCGGCCGCGCTCCCGAACCTGCACGTGTTCGGCCGCGTCACCCCCCAGGACAAACTGCGCCTTGCCGACATCATGCAGAAGAACGGTGCGGTCGTGGCGATGACCGGGGACGCCGTCAACGACGCGGCCGCGCTGAAGAAGGCCGACATCGGCGTCGCCATGGGCTCGGGCAGCGAAGTCACCAAACAGGCGGGCAAGATGGTGCTCACCGACGACAATTTCGGCACCCTGATCACCGCGATCCGACTGGGCCGCAACATCTACGAAAAGATTGTGTCGTACATCCGCTACCAGATGTCGAAACTGTTCTCGCTGGTGCTGCTGTTTCTCGTCGCGAGCATTTTCGACATCAACGACGGGGTCGCGCTCACCCCGCTGATGGTGCTGTTCCAGCACTTCTTCATCACGCTGTTCCCGGTCGCCGTCATCATGCTCGACCCTCCGCCACCGGATCTGATGAACAAGCCGCCCCGCGACCCGCAGATGCCGATAGCCAACCGGAGGGCGTTCGTGCAGTGGCTGGCATACGGCGTCCTGCAGTTCGCCGTCACGCTCGCCGCGATGCTCCTCGCGCCGGGCGAGATGAGCACGACCGAGGCGAACGTTCCCATGACGACGGCGTTCGTGGTGCTGTCGTTCGGTTCCATCCTCGCCGGGCTCGTCATGCGGCGCGACCCGGAGTCCGGGCTCACCCCACCGATCCTCGGCGCACTGAAGATCCTGTCCATCCCGATCATCGTGACGGTGTTCGCGGTCGAGGCGGGGTTCCTCCAAGACCTCCTCATGACCACATCGCTGACCGGCGGCCAGTGGCTCGCCTGCCTCGGGTGGTCACTGATCATCCCGATCGTCGTCGAAGCGGAGAAGGCGTTCCGGCGCCGGCGCCACCTCCACTCGGCGCCGCCCGCACCGATCACCGCCGCCGCCGCGGTCGACCCGCAACGCGCGCGCTGAGGCCCGAACCATGTCCTGGACAGGTAGCCTCGCGCAGTTACCCGGCATCGCGACGGCCCGGGCGTACCGCCGCGAATGGCTGCGCCCCGACATCACCGCCGGACTCGTCCTCACCGCCCTGCTCATTCCCGCCGGGATGGGGTACGCCGAGGCCGCCGGGTTGCCCGCCTACGCCGGCCTCTACGCCACGATCATCCCGCTCCTCGCCTATGCCCTGGTGGGACCGTCGAAAATCCTCGTGCTCGGCCCGGACTCGTCGCTGGCACCGCTCATCGCCGCGGCGGTACTGCCGCTCGCCGTGGCCGACGACCCGGAGAGTGCGCTCGCCCTCGCCGGAGTCCTCGGCGTCCTCGTCGGCCTCATTCTCCTCGTCGGCGGATTCCTGCATCTCGGCTTCGTCACCGAACTGCTGTCGAAGCCCATCCGGCTCGGCTACCTCAATGCGATCGCGCTCATCGTCGTCGTCGGCCAACTGCCCAAGCTGCTCGGGTTCTCCGTCGACGCATCCGGCCTCATCGGAGAGATCGGGGAAATCGGACAGTCCGTCATACAGGGCAACATCGACCCCGTCGCCGCCGCCATGGGGATCGGTTCCCTCGCCGTCATCGTCGGGTTCCGCATCTGGTTGCCCCGCATCCCCGGCGTACTCGTGGCCGTGGTCGGCGCGATAATCCTGTCCGCCGCACTCGGACTCACCGACGACATCGGGATGGTCGGCGCCCTGCCCGCCGGCCTGCCGCTGCCGTCGTTCGGCGGTGTCGACTGGGGAGACGTGGGGAACCTCGTCGGCCCCGCGGCCGGCATCGCGCTGATCGCGTTCGCCGACACAGGGGTGCTGTCCCGCACGTTCGCCGCCCGGCACGGCGAAGACGTGAACGGCAGCACGGAGATGAAGGCGGTCGGCGTGGCCAACATCGCCGGCGGGCTGTTCGGCGGGTTCCCCGTCTCCGCCAGCGGGTCGCGGACCCCGGTGGCCGAACAGAGCGGCGCCCGCACCCAACTGGCATGCGTCGTCGGAGCACTCGCCGTGCTGGTCTTCGTCCTCGTCGCCCCCGGGGTCACCACCTATCTCCCCGACGCGACACTCGGGGCCGTGGTGATCGTCGCCGCCACCGCGCTGGTCGATGTCGGTGGAATGGTCCGGATGTGGCGCATGAGCACCGTGGAGTTCGGGCTCGCCGTTGCGGCATTCCTCGGGGTGGCCCTGGTGGGCGTGCTGCAGGGAATCCTCGTCGCGATCGGGTTGTCCTTCGTCGCGGTGGTCGCGCAGGCGTGGCAGCCGTACCGCACGGAACTCGTCCGGACGCCCGACCGCCCCGGCTTCCACGACGTCCAACGCCACCCCGGCGGCCTCCGCATCCCCGGACTGGTGCTGGTGCGCTTCGACGCTCCCCTCTTCTTCGCCAACGGCGAGATCTTCGACGAATACGTGCGCTCGGTGGTGGCGGCCGCGCCGACCCCGGTCGAGTGGGTGGTCGTGGCCTCCGAGCCGATCACCGGTCTCGACACCACCGCCGTCGACGAGCTCGTCGACCTCGACACGTATCTCGAAGGGAAAGAGATCCGGTTGGTGTTCGCGGAGATGAAGGGTCCGATCAAGGACCGGCTCATCCGGTTCGGGGTGGGCGACAGGTTCGATTCGTCGCACTTCTATCCGACCATCGAGTCCGCTGTCACCGCATTCCACAGCCGAGCCGACCACACCGGAGATCCTTCCGGCGGCTGAACCCTCAACCGCGGGGCGCCGCCCCGGTCGCAGTGTGAGTGCCGTACGCCGCCCGCCACAGTCGCACCCAGTCGAACGCAGGCGCAGCCGGACGCACCCCTGGCCTCGTCCTGGGCACCCGCACCCGCAGGGCGTCCGGTTCGATGGTGCACCGCACCGGAGTGCGGAGCAGGAGGGATTCGCCGTCGACTCCCACCGGGATTTCCGGGGTGTCGGCGTCCACGACCACCTCGATCGCCGTTTCCTGCGTCAAGCCGTGAACGTTGGTGCGGCGCAGCAGACCGACCGCCTGCCGGGTGTTCGCCACCGACACGGTGACCGCGCCGAGGACGCCGCGATCGAGACGGTCCCGGCGGCTCAGACCGGCCAGATCACTGTTGCCGTAGGGATTGTTGCTCACCAGGACCGCCTGCGGTCCCTCCACGGCCGTGTCACCGATCCGCGCGACCAATCGTGGCCCGGCGTGCCCGGTGAGCAGATCGGGGAGCAGCGTCAGCACCGTTCCGGCCTTGTCGTCGCGGTAGGCGGGACTGCGCACGATTTCGGCGTAGACCCCGAACGACGCGTTGTTGACGAAGGGTCGGCCGTTGATGGTGCCGAGGTCGACACGCAGCTCGACACCGTCCCGGAGTGCGTCCAGCGATCGGGACGGATCGGTGCGGTCGAGTCCGAGATCCATCGCGAAATGGTTGCGGGTTCCGGCACTGATCACGAGGAACGGCAGGTGGTGTTCGGCCGCGACCGCCGCGACGAGCGCCTGAGTCCCGTCTCCGCCCGCCACCCCCAGCAGATCGGCCCCTTGCGCGACCGCCCGTCGGGCCAGTGCGGTGACGTCGATGGTGGTCGGCCCTTCGAGCAGCTCGACGTCGGCGCCGAGCTCTTCGGCTCTGCGCTTCAGGTCGAATTTCGCGACCTTCCCGCCGCCCGAATGCGGATTCATGATCAGGAACGGGTGCTCCGGTGGCGGGGCAGGGTATTCCGGCATGGTCGTCTCCGCCCGTCTTCCACGCAGTGCGACGCGGGCGCAGACGACGGCCAGCAGCGCCAGCGCGTACGCGAGCAGCACCACCCACAGCAGCTGCGCGCGGACGAACAGTGTCAGCACGATGATCGGCGCGACGATCGCCACTCCCAGGGAGATCCACCTGAGCACTCCGCGCCGAGTGAGGAACCAGTACAACGCCGCCACCGTGACCACGACGCCACCGGTCCCCACGATGAGCAACGCCACGGTGCCCAGCACGCCGGCGAACAGCACGGGCACCGCCGCCGCACCGACGGCGAACACGAACGCCACACGCGCCCACCAACGTCGGCCACGGTTGGTGGTATCGGCGGTGCCTGATCTGTTCACGTGACTGCCCCTCACCGGCGGCGTGTACTTTCTTCGCGACGGTGCGACTTCCCGTCGTATGTCCATCTTCCGCCGTACGCGGAGGCGATCGCAGCACATTGCACGCCTCGGACTGCGGCAGCGGTCCGTCCGGTCGGGCGCGTCGACGTCCGGGACTCAGCCGCGAGCGGTCAAGCGCCAGTTCCCGATAGGTCGCCCGCGCGCGGTTTCGTCGAAAGGTCCCGCCATCCGGCGAGCACCCTGTGCACGGCCTCGGCGCCGTGCAACGGGTCGGGCGGTGCGGGCAGGTCGGCGGGATAGATGAGAAAGGGGGTGCTCTGCGGTCCGCCCATACCGCCGTGCGAGCCGACCTGCTCCTCGAACGCCGCGACCTCGTCGGTGTCGGGCCAGTACGCGCCACCGACCATGATGTCGGCGACGTTGTCGAAGGTGTCGGTGCGTCGCACCTTCGCCAGCGCGTCGGGGCCCATCGCCGCGAGCGGGTTCTCACCGGTGACCTCGCCGGTCGTCACGTCGACCTGGCCGTGGGGCCCGAGCACTACGGACCCACCCTGGGCGGCAACGAGCAGGAAGCCGACCCCGGGATGCTCGCGCAGCCCGGTGAGCAGCCCGGGATGGGCAGCCTCGATGGCGTCGGCATCGGCGCGTCCGGGCAGGTGCGGGAAGTAGATCAGACCGAGATTGCCCGAGCCGAGCACGATCGGCTCACCCGTGGAGGCTTGCGCCTCCTCGCCGGCCGTCGGCGAGTGCACGCTGGCCGCCGCGTAGCCGCGCCCCTCCGCCCCGGGCTGTCGGGAGGCTTCGGATGCGCGCTCGTACCAGTGGCGCTGCACCGCGGCCGGTTCGCGCTGTGCGGCAAGCCGGATGACCAACTGCCCCAAAGTTTCCCCGTAGCGTTGCAGGAAGGTCGCGCCCTGACTCTGCCCGTGGTCGGACAGCACGACGACGCGGTAGGGCCGATCGGCCTGCGCCACCACGGCGAGCAGCATCTCGATGACGTCGTCGAGTTTGGTCAGCACCGCGAGGGTCTCGGGACGGGAGATGCCGGAATGGTGCGACACCTCGTCGTAGCCGATCAGGTCGACGTAGACGACGCTGCGCCCCTTGATCAGATCGCCGACCACCGCGGCGGCGGCGACATCGGTGGCGAGCACGGTCGCGAACGCCCGCACGAACGGATAGACCCCGCCCCGCGGCACCCGCGGCTGGATGTCCTTTCGCTTCTGCCGCAGTGACTGGCGTAGTTCCCGTTGCAGTTCCGCGACCATCCGGATGGACGTGCGCAGCGCGCTCGCCGGGTCCGCGAAATAGTCGCTGTAACCGGCACCGCCGCCGAGGCGGGCACCGCGCATGCGGCTGACGACGAGCACGTTGTCGTGCGCGCCGCCGGTGAACAGATTGCCGCGGCTCGCACCGTCGTGCGCCAGCAGGCCGGGGATGCCGGTTCGCTCGAGTTCGCGCTGCTCGTTGTCGGCCGGGTTGCTGGACACCGAAATGCGCTCGGTCGTCTTGTCGTACCAGCGAAACGCCGGCACGTTGTGGTTGGAACCGTGCAGCACGCCCAGCTGGGTCGCACCCGTCTGACTGCTCCAGTCGGTGTGCCACGGCACCAGCCGGTGGGTCTCGCGCACCAACTTCGCCAGACCGGGCGTCACGCCGTCGGCGATCGCACGACGCAGCACGTCGTACCCGAGGCCGTCGATCTGGATACACAACAGTCCCGGTGACGCGTCCACGAGCGCGGCGTTGCGACGCAACCGGAACCGCTGTCGGCGCACCTGCATCAGTCGGTACGCGGTATCGGAGCGGGACGCGATTGCTCCCGAAACCACGGAGGTGAACAGCGAGAGCAGCGCCGCGAGAACGAATGCGTCGCTCAACTGGTCCACCGACGCGACCGGCACCAGGTACAGCGTCAACAGCATCATCACGCCGCCGGCGAGGAACACCCCGACGAACAGCAGCACCGGGCCGATCCACGACATGAACCGCATGATCACCGGCCACAGCGCGGCGTTGAGCAGGCCGAACACCAACGCGAGCACCAGCGCGGCCGGGAGCGTCGGGATCGGAGTGAAGCTCGACCGGTCCAGGGTGATGCCGCCGAGGATGCGGTCGAGCACGATGAGCGCGAGCGCCGACGACCCCCAGAGCACGAAGAACTCGACGAGCACCCGCACCACGCCGCCCACCGTGCGCATCGCACCGCCTTTCGTCATCTGGAATCGTAAGGGTGTGAGCGCAACGCCGGGTCCAGTTGCCGCCGCACCCGGTGTGCGCTGGCTCGGACATTCCAGCGCGCTGATCGTGGACCGCGGGACGGTCGTCCTGACCGATCCGGTGCTGACCGACCACGTCGCGCACCTACGCCGCCGCCGAGGGCCCGCACCGATCGGGCCGCACGTGCGCAACCCGGACGCCGTCCTGCTCTCGCACCTGCACGCGGACCATGCGCACCTGCCGTCGCTGCGGCTGCTCGATCCCGACGTCCCGATCGTGGCCCCGTGGCGGGCGGTCGACGGCCTCCCCGCGCTGCGCCAGTTCGCCGACCGCCTGGTGCTGCTGAGGCCGGGCGACGAGACAAGGATCGGCAACGTCACCGTGCGCGCCGTGCCCGCCCGACACGACGGCAGGCGCTGGCCGCGCGGCCCGCAGATCGCGCCCGCGGTCGGGTACGTCGTCGAGGGTGACCGGCGGACCTACTTTGCCGGCGACACCGACCTGTACCCCGACCTCGCCGACCACGTCGGCCCCGTCGACCTCGCGCTGCTACCCGTCGGCGGCTGGGGTCCGACCCTCGGCAAGGGTCACCTCGACCCGACTCGCGCCGCGGTCGTCGCACGCCTGGTGGAGGCGGGCCTGGCGGTGCCGATCCACTACGGCACACTGTGGCCGATCGGCCTCGACGCCGTGCGACCCCGGTTGTTCTTCGGCCCGGGCGGGGAGTTCGTCCACCACGCCGAGCGGGCGGGTGTCGTTGCGGTGGAGTTGCACCCGGGTAGCGAACTCGGGGTGTGAATCCGGTTGCTCCGAAACCGTGTCGATCGACGCGTGGGTGCGCTCCGAGGCGCAAAGACGGCCAAAGCGCTCTGGTCGGCTCCTCGATCGGCGGAAACTGGAGGTGGCAATTTCAAGTCGCACCATCGCCGAGAAGGTGGTGATCCGGGCGGTGTCGATGGACGAGGACGGCGTGCGAAGTCTCTCCCGACATGCGCGGGCGCGTGTGCTGGTTCCGGCGATCCTGCGCCCGGTGTGCGCCACGGCAGTGCTGGTGAGCGCATACTTCCTGCTGCCCTTCACCACGGTCGACAACCTGCGCACCGTGTCGCTGGTGGTCGGGGGTCTCGCTGTGGTCTGCGCGGTGTATGTCTGGCAGATCCGCAGGGTGTTGCGTGCCGAGTACCCGGTCGCGCAGGCGGTCGAGGCGTTGGCCGTCACCGTGGGGGTCTACCTCGTCGCCTACGCGACGACGTACTTTCTGCTCTCGCAATCGGGGCCGGACAACTTCAGCGAAGTGTTGACCCGCCTCGACGCCCTCTATTTCACCCTGACGGTATTCAGCACAGTCGGATTCGGTGACATCGTGGCCTCCACGGAGACCGCGAGGGCGGTGGTGTCGGCACAACTCATCGGCAACCTGATCCTGATCTCGTTGGGCATCCGGGTGCTGACCGCGTCGGTTCGCTGGCGGCGAAAGCCCGGGATCGCCCGTGACTCGGCGGCGCCCTGACAACCGGTACTCGACGGGTTCGCGACCTAGAGCCGCTCCTCATAGCCCGGCTTCCATGTCGCGACCGCCCAGATCACGAACACGTCCAGCACGATCATGACCACCGACCACCACGGGTAGTGGGGCAGCCACAGAAAATTGGCGAGGAGCGAGAGAGCACAGATCACCATGGCGCCGACGCGGGCCCACGTCGCCCCGGTGAACAACATGACACCGACGGCCGCAACGATCACACCGAGCACCAGGTGAATCCAGCCCCACGCGGTCGTGTCGAACTGGTAGATGTACTCGGGGCCCGCCACGACGAGGTCGTCCTTCATGAGCGCCGAGATGCCCGACAGCACATGGAGAATTCCGATAGTGAGCAAAACTATCGCTGCCACCATGGACGTCGCGGCCGCGACCCCCTGCTTGACCAACGACTCGTCGGACATGGCGATCCCTTCCCGGACAAACCTTGGCCTGCAAATATTTTCCGTCGCCGCGTCGAGCGAGGTCAATACGCGCCCGTCCGGTCATCTTCCTGACAAGGGGTGATCCGGCGGAGGATACTTACTTTCGCCAGTTCATTTCGTACGTTGACGAAAGAGGAACGGTCATGTCCGATGAATCGCTGGTCAAGCAAGGTGTGGCAAAGGGAACGTCGATGGGCGGGGCGGTTCTTCTCGTCACCGTCGGCGTGCTGGAGTTCCTGCAGGGGATCTCCGCGGTAGCCAAGGACGACGTGATCGTCGTCGGCATCGAGTACACCTACCAATTCGACGTCACTACCTGGGGTTGGATTCACCTCGTGCTCGGCGTGATCGTCGCGGCCGTCGGCGCGGCACTGTTCACCGGGGCTACCTGGGCGCGTGTCGGCGCGATGGTGCTGTGCGCCCTGTCGATCTTCGTCAACTTCCTGTGGCTGCCCTACTACCCCCTGTGGGCGATCACGATCATCGCGCTGAACGCCGTCGTGATCTGGGCGGTCGCCACCTGGAACCCCGAAGTGATCTGATCTGCAATGGAAGACGGCACGAGCACCGGCTCACTCGACAAGGACGAACGCGCCGAACTCCTCCGGTTGCGCGACGAGGTGGCGACGCTGCGCGGACAGGCCGCGGGCGCCGCCGCGGGTGTTCCGGCAGAACCGGTCTCCCGCCCACCCCGGAACGGATTGCGCTGGACGGCGGTGGCGATCCTTCTGGTGCTGGTCGCCGTTCTCGCGCTCGCGTCGGTCACCGCGCGCTTCACGAGAAGTCAGATCCTCGACACCGACCGCTACGTGAGCACGGTGGCCCCCCTGGGTTCGAATCCGGCCCTCCAGGCAGACATCACGAACCAGATCACCGACGAGATCTTCGCCCGAGTCGATGTCGAAGGGCTCACCAAGGAAGCACTGACGGCACTGACCGACGTCTCGAATCTCGCTGCGAACGCGCCCCGGCTGGACGCGGCCGTCGTCGGCCTCGCACCGGTCATCACCAGCCAGGCAAAGAATTTCGTCCACGACACCGTCAGCTCACTCGTGCAGTCCCAGCAGTTCGAGGACCTGTGGATCCAGGCGAACCGTTCGGCGCACAACGCGCTCGTGGCGGTCATGACGGGCAACTACGGCCTCAGCTCGGTGGAGGTCGACCAGAGCGGCACCGTCAGCATCTCCCTCGGCACCGTCATCGACAGGGTCAAGGCCGCGCTGACCGAGCGTGGTTTCGCGTTCGCCGACAAGATCCCCTCCGTGGACAAACAATTCGTGCTGTTCCAATCACCCGAACTGGTGAAGGCGCAGCGAGCCGTCAACGCGCTCGACAAGGCCTCGGCGATCCTGCCGTGGCTGGGCATCGCGTGCGCCGCCGCCGCGGTCGCCGTCGCCCCCAGAGGCCGTCGGCTGCGCGCCCTCTCCCTCGCCGGCCTGGCGATCGCACTGGGAATGCTCGTCCTCGCAATCGGGATACTCATCGGACGCGCCATCTACCTCGACAGCGTCCCACCGGACATCCTGTCGCCCGACGCGGCGACGGCGGTCATCGACACCGTCCTGGTGCCGTTGCGGACGAGCCTGCGCGCGGTCGCGGTCCTCGGTCTGGTGATCGCGATCGGAGCCTTCCTCACCGGCGGCTCGTCGTCCGCGACCGCCGTGCGTCGCGGCTATGGTCAGGCACTGGACTTCGTCCGCAAATCCGGCGCGGGCCGACCGCCGAACGAAGTGGAACGGTGGGCCAACCAGCTTCGAGTTCCACTGCGCTGCACCATCATCGGTATAGCGGCTCTGCTTCTGGTGTTCTGGCGCTACCCCACCGGACTGGTCGTGCTGTGGATCGTCTTCATCGCGCTACTCGCGCTCGCGGCCCTCGAACTGCTCATCCGCCCGGCCCGCACAGCCACCGAACAGGACTCGGGATCTACGCCGATGCCTTCGTCGTGAGCGCCCGGCCCCGAAATGTTCTGCGATACGCCGACGGGGGGACGCCGAGCACGGCGCCCATGTGCTGACGCAGGGACACCGCAGTCCCGAAACCGACCTCGCGGGCGATGACGTCGACGGACAGGTCGGTGGTCTCGAGGAGTTGTCGCGCGCGGTCGACCCGGTGGGTGATCAGCCAGCGGTTCGGGGTGGTGCCGACCTCTTCACCGAACCGCCGCGTGAACGTGCGGACGCTCATGTTCGCGTGCGCGGCCAGCCGGCTCAGCGTCAGCGACTCACCCAGCCGATCCAGCGCCCAGTCCCGGGTGGTCGCGGTGGACTCCGCCGTGGTCTCCGGAATCGGCCGCTCGATGTACTGCGCCTGCCCGCCGTCGCGCCACGGTGGGACGACGCAGCGGCGCGCCACCTGATTGGCGACGTCGGAGCCGTGGTCGCGGCGCACGATGTGGAGGCAGAGGTCGAGTCCGGCCGCGACACCTGCCGAGGTGAGGATGTGCCCCTCGTCCACGAACAGCACGTCGGGATCGACCCGGACCTGCGGATAGGTGCGCTGGAAGTGTTCGGCGTTCCGCCAGTGCGTGGTGGCGCGCAATCCGTCGAGCAGCCCGGCCGCGGCGAGGATGTAAGAGCCGGTGCAGATGGAGACGTAGCGCGTGCCGGGCCGGACGAAGGCGAGAGCCGCCTCGAGGTTCGGGGTCAGATGCCCGTCGTCGTAGGCCGGGCCGAGTTCGTAGGACGCCGGGATCACCACCGTGTCGGCCTCGGCCAGCAATTCGGGCCCGTGATCGACGGACACCGAGAAATCGGCGTCCGAACGCACGGGCCGTCCGTCCGCCGTGCAGGTCTGCACCTCGTACAGCGGATTCCCTTCGGCGTCCTGCGCCCGTCCGAAAACCCGCGACGGAATGCCGAGTTCGAACGGGATCACACCGTCCAGGGCGAGCACAACCACACGATGACGTTCGACCATGGCCAGATTCTTTCACATGTTGTCATTCCGGCAACTGTTCCGGCGAGACGACGTCCCGCAGACTTACCGTCGTGACGTCCGAAATCGCGCCCCCGGCACCTCCTGCCCGAACCGCCCCGCCGCGCCTCCACTACGCCTGGCTGGTCGCCGCCGTCGCGTTCCTCGCCCTCGTGGGGGCCGCCAGCTTCCGGGCGGCGCCCTCCATCCTGATCGACCCACTCCACGAGGACTTCGGCTGGTCGCGGGCGAGCATCTCC
Organism: Rhodococcus sp. JVH1; assembly: GCF_000280725.2. Classification (NCBI taxonomy): domain Bacteria; kingdom Bacillati; phylum Actinomycetota; class Actinomycetes; order Mycobacteriales; family Nocardiaceae; genus Rhodococcus; species Rhodococcus sp. JVH1. The sequence goes on from NZ_CP166289.1 coordinate 3,884,679, forward strand.
TCCGCGGTGTCGATCAACCTGGTGCTGTACGGGCTGACCTCGCCGTTCGCGGCGGCGCTCATGGAACGCTTCGGCATGCGGCGGGTGGTCACCGCGGCGCTGGTCCTGGTGTCCGCCGGCAGCGGACTGACCGTCTTCATGACCGCCACCTGGCAACTCGTGCTGTTGTGGGGCGTGCTTGTCGGGCTGGGCACCGGCTCGATGGCGCTCGCCTTCGTGGCCACCGTCGTCGACCGGTGGTTCGTCGCCCGCCGCGGCCTCGTCACCGGCATCCTCACCGCGGGCAGCGCCGCCGGACAGCTGGTGTTCCTGCCGGTCCTCGCGATGGTCGCCGAGCACTACAACTGGCAGACCGTGGCGCTGACGGTGTCGTTCGCGGCCCTCGCCGTCGTACCGCTGGTGCTCGTGTTCCTGCGCAACCGGCCGTCCGACGTCGGGACGGTGCCGTACGGCGCCGGACCCGACTACGTCGCGGAACCACCCGCCCCGACCGGTCGCGGCGGTGCCGCGGGCCGGGCCGTGACCGTGCTGGTGTCGGCGGCGCGGACCCGGGTGTTCTGGCTGCTTGCCGGCACGTTCGCCATCTGTGGGGCGAGCACCAACGGACTCGTCGGAACCCACTTCGTCCCGGCCGCGCACGACCACGGCATGCCGGTGACGGCGGCGGCGAGCCTGCTCGCGGTGATCGGGATCTTCGACGTGATCGGCACCATCGCGTCGGGGTGGTTCACCGACCGATTCGATTCACGCAAGCTCCTCGGCATCTACTACCTGCTCCGCGGGATCTCGCTGATGCTGCTGCCGATCCTGTTCGCGAACACCGTGCACCCGCCGATGATCGCATTCGTCATCTTCTACGGACTCGACTGGGTGGCGACCGTACCCCCGACGGTTGCACTGTGCCGCAAGCACTTCGGTGGGGACGCACCCATCGTGTTCGGCTGGGTGCTGGCGTCGCACCAGATCGGCGCCGGCATCGTGGCGTTCCTCGCGGGACTGGTGCGCGACCAGTTCGGCGGCTACGACTCCGCGTTCTACGTCGCGGGCGGACTGTGCGCGATCGCCGCCGTCATGTCTCTGGCCATCGTCGCGAAACCCCGCAAGATGGCGTCCGAGATGAGTTGACCTGCGCCGAAACCACTCCCCCGGGCGGCCCCGGTTCCTAAGATCGATACATGGCAGCTCAGCGTGCGTCGGACGAGGTCATTGACCGCTCCAAGATCGAGAATCGGGCTCCGTCGGTAGCCGCATTGTTCGTGGATCGGGTGGCCCACTCACCCAACCGCGAGGCGTTCCGATACGTCGACGCGGCGGACCCGCAGCAGTGGTCCAGCGTCACCTGGTCCGAGGCGGGCGACCGTGTACGCAACCTCGCGGCCGGTCTCATCGTCCTCGGTGTGCAGGCCGAGCAGCGGGTGGCACTCGCATCCGCCACCCGCTACGAGTGGGTGCTGGCAGACCTCGCCGTCATGTGCGCGGGCGCCGCCACCACCACGGTCTATCCCACCACCACGGCCGGCGACGTCGCCTACATCGTCGCCAACTCCGGCAGCCGCGTCGTCTTCGCCGAGGACGACGCGCAGCTGGCCAAGCTGCGCGAGAACCGCGGCGAACTCGGCGACGTCGAGAAGGTCGTTCTGATCGACGGCGACCCCGGAGACGACGACTGGGTGATCACGTTCGACCAGCTACACGACCTCGGCGAAGAATTGCTCGCCGAGACACCCGACGCCGTGCACGACCGGATCGAGGCGATCGCCCCCGACGACCTCGCCACCCTCATCTACACGTCCGGCACCACCGGCAGACCCAAAGGTGTGCGGCTGTCGCACTCGGCGTGGACGTACGAGGCGGCCGCGATCGACGCCACCGGCATCCTCGACGCCGACGACCTGCAATACCTCTGGCTCCCCCTGTCCCATGTGTTCGGGAAGGTCCTGCTCACCCTGCCGCTGCAGATCGGTTTCGCGACGGCGGTCGACGGTCGCGTCGACAAGATCGTGGAGAATCTCGCGGTCGTCAAACCCACATTCATGGGCGCGGCCCCCCGCATCTTCGAGAAGGCGTACGCGCGGATCGTCTCCACCGTGCGCGAGGAGGGCGGGCTGAAGGAGAAGATCTTCGACTGGGCCGTCGGCGTCGGGCTGCGGGTGTCGAAGGCCAAGCAGGCGGGCAAGAGTCCGTCGCTGCTCGACACGGTTCAACACGCCGTCGCGGATCGGCTGGTGTACAGCAAGATTCGCGAACGGTTCGGCGGCCGCCTGAAGTTCTTCATCTCCGGTTCCGCGGCGCTCAATCGTGATGTCGCGCAATGGTTCGACGCCGTCGGCATCGTCGTCCTCGAAGGGTACGGACTGTCCGAGACCAGTGCCGCGTCGTTCGTCAACCGCCCCTCGGCGTACCGGTTCGGCACCGTCGGCTGGCCCATCCCGGGCACCGAGACGCGGATCGGCGAGGACGGCGAAATCCTCATCAAGGGTCCCGGCGTCATGAGCGGATACCACGAGAACCCCGAAGCCACAGCCGAAGCGCTCACCGACGACGGCTGGTTCCACACCGGCGACATCGGCGAACTGGACGACAACGGCTACCTGCGGATCACCGACCGCAAGAAGGACATGTTCAAGACGTCCAACGGCAAATACGTTGCACCGTCCGCCGTGGCAGCCACGTTCAAGGGCATCTGCCCGTACGTCGGTGAACTCATCGTCGACGGCGAAGGGAAGTCGTACTGCGTCGCCCTGATCTCCCTCGACGCCGAATCGATCGGCGAGTGGGCAAAGAATCACGACCTGGGTGGCAAGTCTCTCGCCGAGATCGCGAACGCCCAGGAAACCCGCAACCTGATCGGCGGATACGTCGAGGAACTCAACGCCGGCTTGAACCGGTGGGAGCAGATCAAGAAGTTCCGCATCCTCGACCGGGAACTCACCGTCGAGAACGGCGAGATCACACCGAGCATGAAGCTCAAGCGCAAGGTCGTGATGACCAACTTCTCCGACGAACTCCACGATCTCTACAACTGAGTTGACCCTCACGCGACGTCAGGCTGCACGGTAGAGGGCGTGAGCGAGAAACACACGGTCGGCGTGGTCGCCAGGCTGGTCGGAGTGAGTGTGCGCACCCTGCACCACTACGACGAGATCGGTCTGGTGACACCGTCCGACCGCACACCCGGTGGGTACCGCAGCTATTCGGACGCCGACGTGGAACGTCTGCACCGCGTGCTGACGTACCGCGAACTGGGTTTCCCCCTCGAGGAGATCGCAGCCCTCCTCGACGACCCGGACGTCGATGCCCTCGCGCATCTACGGCGACAGCACGCGTTGCTGAGCGAACGGATCGATCGCTTACACGAGATGGCTGCAGCCGTGGAGAAGATGATGGAGGCGAGAAGCATGGGCATTCAGCTCACCCCCGAAGAGCAGAACGAAATCTTCGGCGACAACTGGCCGGGCGAGGAGTACGCCGCCGAGGCCGAAGAGCGCTGGGGCGATACCGACGCGTGGAAGCAGTCCCAGCAGCGGTCCGCGAAGATGAGCAAAGAGGACTGGAAGCGAATCAAGGCCGAGGGAGACGCATTCGAGGCGTCGCTCGCGCAGGCGATGGCCGACGGCGTCGAACCCGGTTCCGATCGGGCCAACGCACTCGCCGAGGAACACCGCGCCGGCATCGAACGGTTCTACGACTGCGATTACGCAATGCAGGTGAACCTCGCCGAGATGTATCTCGCCGACGACCGCTTTCGCCGGCACTACGACGACGTCGCCCCCGGTCTCGCGCAGTACGTCCGGGACGTCATCGTCGCGAATGCCGAGCAGCGGTAACGGGAACAGCGCGGACTCGATGAAGCACCGTCGTCGAGTTCGCTCCGTTTTTCAGCACTATCCTGGGACCCATGTCCGATGCGCAGCGTCCCAGCCCCCGTCAGTACGTCGGGTATCTGTTCGGTCGCACGCTGCCGGATTCGATGCAGGACTGGGTCCGCAACGACCTCGTCGGGCCGGGAGCCTCGGTGCGGTACGTCCTCCGCTTCATGCTTCCCGTCGCCGCGGTGCTGGCGTTGTTCCTCCTCATCCCCGGTCCCATCTGGATCCCGCTGGCGATGATGGCCCTCCTGCTGCTCCCCCTGCTCTACTTTGCGGTCGCGCTGATGAACATCTACCGTCGCCACCGTCTGCTCAGCCACGGCCTCGATCCGGACCTCGTGGGCGAGAAGGCGCAGCGCCGCGCCGACCGCACGCGCGAGGACTACGAGCGCCGCCACGGCCGCACCGAGGACCAGTAGCGGCAGCATGATGCATCACACTCTCGCCTCGACAGTGACGCAGCGCACGTGAACGATCGATAAGTAATGCGTTAAAGTGGCGGCGTCCGAGTGGGTAATCCCACGAACCGCGTACCCCACAGGGTGCAGCGCAGGTTCCGACAGCCTCGACGGGAAGAGCAGTCATAGATGACAGTCACAGATTCGGCGGTCACGCCCGATATTCACACGACGGCGGGAAAGCTCGCCGACCTGCGTAATCGTCAGGCCGAGGCGCAGCACCCGAGCGGTGAAGCCGCGGTCGAAAAGGTCCACGCCAAGGGCAAGCTCACCGCCCGCGAACGCATCACCGCCCTGCTCGACGAGGGCAGCTTCGTCGAACTCGACGCCCTCGCCCGGCACCGCTCGGTGAACTTCGGCCTCGCCGACAACCGCCCCGTCGGCGATGGCGTCGTCACCGGCTACGGCACCGTCGACGGCCGCGACGTGTGCGTGTTCTCCCAGGACGCCACCGTCTTCGGCGGCTCCCTCGGCGAAATCTACGGCGAAAAAATCGTCAAGGTCATGGACCTCGCCCTCAAGACCGGGCGCCCCCTGATCGGCATCAACGAAGGCGCCGGCGCCCGCATCCAGGAAGGCGTCGTCTCCCTCGGCCTCTACGGCGAAATCTTCCACCGCAACGTCCAGGCCTCCGGGGTCATCCCGCAGATCTCCCTGATCATGGGCCCCGCCGCCGGCGGCCACGTCTACTCCCCCGCCCTGACCGACTTCGTCGTCATGGTCGACCAGACCTCCCAGATGTTCGTCACCGGCCCCGACGTCATCAAAACCGTCACCGGCGAAGACGTCACCATGGAAGATCTGGGCGGCGCGCACACCCACATGGTCAAGTCCGGCGTCGCCCACTACGTCGCCTCCGGCGAACAAGACGCCCTCGACTACGTCAAGGACCTGCTGTCCTACCTGCCGTCCAACAATCAGGCCGCGGCCCCCCGGATGCTGCCCACCGACCCGATCACCGGCTCCATCGACGACTCCCTGACCGCCGAGGACCTCGAACTCGACACCCTCATCCCGGACTCGGCGAACCAGCCCTACGACATGCACGAGGTCATCCGCCGCATCCTCGACGACGACGAATTCCTCGAGGTCCAGGCCGAACGCGCCGGCAACATCGTCGTCGGCTTCGGCCGCGTCGACGGCCGTAGCGTCGGGATCGTCGCCAACCAGCCCACCGTCTTCGCCGGCTGCCTCGACATCGACGCCTCCGAAAAAGCCGCCCGCTTCGTGCGCACCTGCGACGCGTTCAACGTCCCCATCATCACCCTCGTCGACGTCCCCGGTTTCCTGCCCGGCACCGACCAGGAATACAACGGCATCATCCGCCGCGGCGCGAAACTGCTCTACGCCTACGGCGAGGCCACCGTCGGGAAGATCACCGTCATCACCCGCAAGGCCTACGGCGGCGCCTACGACGTGATGGGCTCCAAGCACATGGGCGCCGACGTCAACCTCGCCTGGCCCACCGCCCAGATCGCCGTCATGGGCGCCTCCGGCGCCGTCGGCTTCGTCTACCGCAAACGCCTCCTCGAGGCCGCCAAGAACGGCGACGACGTCGACGCCCTGCGCCTGCAACTGCAACAGGAATACGAGGACACCCTCGTCAACCCGTACGTCGCCGCCGAACGCGGCTACGTCGACGCCGTCATCCCCCCGTCCCACACCCGCGGACAGATCGTGGCCGCCCTGCGCCTCCTCGAACGCAAAATGGTCACCCTCCCGCCCAAGAAGCATGGGAACATCCCCCTATGAGCGGCGGCGAATCGTTTGGCACCTTGACCGCGGAATTGGCGGTCGACGAGGTGCTCGACGAGATCGCGCTGGACGCCGGCCTCGCCGAAGAGGCGCCGGCGGCGCCGGCCGTGACGTTCACGGGCAACCCGAGCGACACCGACATCGCCGCGGTGCTCGCAGTGTTCGCTGCGATCGCCTCGTCCGGTTCCGCGGCGGAAGCGCCCGCGTCCGATAACGATTCGTGGGGCACTCCCGCCCTCATTCTGCGTCGGCAAGTAGCCGCCGCTGCCGTCCTGGTCAACGCAGGCTACTGAAACTGTAGAAAAGGGAAGACATTTCGATGAGTAGTGCACGTATTTCCAAGGTGCTCGTCGCGAACCGCGGTGAGATTGCAGTGCGGGTGATCCGGGCCGCCGCCGATGCCGGCCTGGCCAGCGTCGCCGTCTACGCCGAACCCGACGCCGACGCCCCGTTCGTGCGCCTGGCCGACGAAGCGTTCGCCCTCGGCGGGCAGACCTCCGCCGAGTCCTACCTGGTGTTCGACAAAATCTTGGACGCCGCCGCCAAGTCCGGCGCCGACGCCATCCACCCCGGCTACGGCTTCCTCTCCGAGAACGCCGACTTCGCGCAGGCCGTGATCGACGCCGGCCTGATCTGGATCGGCCCCTCCCCGCAATCGATCCGCGACCTCGGCGACAAGGTCACCGCCCGGCACATCGCCGAAAAAGCCAAGGCCCCGATGGCCGCCGGCACAAAGGACCCCGTCAAGAACGCCGACGAGGTCATCGCCTTCGCCCAGGAATACGGGGTCCCCGTCGCCATCAAGGCCGCGTTCGGCGGCGGCGGCCGCGGCATGAAGGTCGCCCACACCATCGAGGAAATCCCCGAACTGTTCGACTCCGCCACCCGCGAGGCCGTCGCCGCGTTCGGCCGCGGCGAATGCTTCGTCGAACAGTATCTGGACAAGGCCCGCCACGTCGAAGCCCAGGTCATCGCCGACCAGCACGGCAACGTCATCGTCGCCGGCACCCGCGACTGCTCCCTGCAACGCCGCTTCCAGAAACTCGTCGAGGAGGCCCCCGCCCCGTTCCTCACCGACGACCAACGCCACCGCATCCACACCTCCGCCAAGGCCATCTGCAAAGAGGCCGGCTACTACGGCGCCGGCACCGTCGAATACCTCGTCCAGGGCGACACCGTCTCCTTCCTCGAGGTCAACACCCGCCTGCAGGTCGAACACCCCGTCACCGAGGAAACCGCCGGCATCGACCTGGTCCTGCAACAGTTCAAGATCGCCAACGGTGAACGCCTCGACCTCACCGAGGACCCCACCCCCCGCGGCCACGCCTTCGAATTCCGCATCAACGGCGAGGACGCCGGCCGCGGCTTCCTGCCCGCCCCCGGCCCGGTCACCAAGTTCGTGCCCCCCACCGGCCCCGGCGTCCGGATGGACTCCGGCGTCGAAACCGGCTCGGTGATCGGCGGCCAGTTCGACTCCATGCTCGCCAAACTCATCGTCACCGGCGCCACCCGCGACGAGGCCCTGGCCCGCGCCCGCCGCGCCCTCGCCGAATTCCAGGTCGAAGGACTGGCCACCGTCATCCCGTTCCACCGGGCCGTCGTCTCCGACCCCGCCTTCATCGGCGACGGCACCTCATTCGACGTCTACACCAAGTGGATCGAAACCGAATGGGACAACCAGATCGAACCGTTCACCGGCACCCAGCCGATCGACGAGGACGAAACCCTGCCCCGGCAGAACGTCGTCGTCGAGGTCGGCGGCCGCCGCGTCGAGGTGTCCCTGCCCGGCCAGTTCACCCTCGGCACCGGCGGCGGCGGGCCGGCCGGGGCGGTCCGCAAGAAGCCCAAGGCCCGCACCCGCGGCGGCGCCCACGGCGGCGCCGCCTCCGGTGACGCCGTCACCGCCCCCATGCAGGGCACCGTCGTCAAGGTCGCCGTCGAAGAAGGACAACAAGTCGCCGAGGGCGACCTCATCGCCGTCCTCGAGGCCATGAAAATGGAAAACCCCGTCAACGCCCACAAAGCCGGCGTCGTCACCGGCCTCGCCGTCGAACCCGGCGCCGCCATCACCCAGGGCACCGTCCTCGCCGAACTGAAATAGCTTGTGAGTACTTGTCAACCGCCCGCGGTTTGTTGAGTCTGGGGACATGTGAGACAGATGATGTCTACCCAGATGTGAGACACGCTGCCGTCGACGAGGTGTGAGGCACCTGACTGGTCGTGAACTTGGTTCATGACCGGAACGGATGCCGTCATGGACCTGCTACACGCCCTGCTGGTGCTCGCCCACAACACCGGCGCCGACATGTTCGGCGGGAACTTCGCCCGCTGGTGCGCCGACCACGGGATCCCCCGTGCCACCGCCTACCGACACAAGAAACGGATCGAGGAACAGGGCCGGTGGACCACCCGGTCCCGCCGGCCCACCTCCTGCCCACACGCCACCCCACTGGCGGTCGAGATCGAAATCGTGCGGCTTCGCCTGGACCTGCCCCACCACGAGCGCGGCGCCGACACCATCGCCTACCACCTGCAGGCCGTCGCCGAGAAACACAACTGGGCCGCCGAGGGCTGGACCATCCCGTCCCGGGCCACGATCAACACGATCCTCACCCGCTACGACCTGGTGATCCCGGCGCCGAAGAAACGCCCGAAATCGTCGTACCGCCGGTTCTGCTACCGCAACCCCCGCGACTGCTACCAGATCGACGCCACCCAGGTCCGGTTGGCCACCGGCGAGAAGGTCGTCGTCTTCGAGGTCCTCGACGACTGCACCCGCACCCTGGTCGCCACCCGGGTCGCGGACGCCGAGACCGCCGCCGGGGCGATCGCGGCGATCACCGCCGCGTTCACCGGCTTCGGGGTCCCGGCGTTGGTGCTCGCCGACAACGGCAGCGCGTTCACCTCCCGCCGCACCAAGGGCGGCATCTCCGGCTTCACCCGGGTCGTGGAGCAGGCCGGGGCGCGGCTGATCCACTCCACCCCGTATCACCCGCAGACCTGCGGGAAGGTCGAACGCCACCACCGCACCTTCAAGCAATGGTTGGCCGCACGGCCCACCACCGCGGCCACCATCGCCGAACTGCAGCAACTGTGCGAGACGTACCAGCGGTTCTACAACACCGAACGCCCGCACAGTGCCGTCAAGATGCCACCGCTGCAGGCCTGGCGGAATGCGGCGATCCTCGGTGGGCCGCAGCACCTTCCGATCCAACACGACGCCACCGTGCACGCCCTGGTCGTCTCCTCCGTCGGCACCGTGTGCGTCGACTCCCGCGCCCGCCTGAGCGTCGGCCGAAAGATGGCCGGGCAAACCGTCACCCTGCTGCGCGACGACGACCACGTCACCGCCTACACCACCGACGGCAACGTGATCGGCCACCTACACCTCGACCACACCAAGCGCTACCAAGGCAAACTCCGCCCCGCCTAAAATCTGTCTCACATCTACCTAGACACCCGTGTCTCACATCTACGTAGACAGCACAAACCGCCCGCGGTTGGCAAGTACTCACGGGTGGCGGCCGTGCATGGCGGCCGTCACCCGCGCCGCGGCGTCGCGGACCATTTCACCGATCTCCGCCGTGCGCACACCCGACATCGGCCGGGACGCGTCGGCGACGCACAGCACGACCGCGGGTTCACTGTCACGGTTGAATGCCGCCGCATTGATCGACAGCGGTTGGTAGCTGCCCTCCGGGTCGATGTCACCGACCACCGCATCCGCCGACAACAATGTGCGCGCCTCCCGCAGCGCGACGGTCGAGCGGTGCCCGCCCACACCGCGACCGCGGAGTTCCGACACGGCATCCGCGAGCGAATGCTGTTGCTGCTGCATGCATTCCATCGCGTATCCGCGCTCCCGGACGAGCGCGAGGGCCGGCTCGTATGTTGCCCGCAGCACGTCCACGTCGACTCCGAGATTCTGCCCGCCGAGGGCATACCATTCCTCGCGCCGTTCCGGCGGATACCAGGCCGCGATCCCCGAACCGATGGGCGGCGCGAGCAGCACCTTGTCGCCGAGCCGCAGACCCAGGGTTCCGCGGCGTCCCCCGACCGGCTGCACCACCTCCGCGACCACCACATCGCTGCCCGAATGTACGAACGCGATGGACGCCATGTCGGACGCGTCGGCCAGTTCGTGCATCACCGACCGCGCGAGGTCGACGACGTCCGTGGCCGTCTCGGCGGCGCGCCCGACCGGGATCAGCGCCGGCCCGAGACGGTAGGTCTTGCGGGTGGGGTGCCGGATGAGCCAACCGGCCTCGGTCAGGGCCACGACCATCGGATAGCAGGTGGCCTTCGCGACGCCGAGGTGCCGGGCGATGTCGGCGAGGCTGCGGGGCGTCTCCGGCTCGTCTGCCAGGAGTTCCGTGAGCATCACGATACGTTCGGTCTGCGGTGAATTTCGTGCCATGTGTTTGCATAATGCCACTCTGGCGGCGCACTGTGACGAGGGATACAGTCGAGCTGTCTGAACGATCGCTAAATTGCCTGGCCATCCGTCACAGCCGCTGCAGGAAGTGAAACTCATGAAACGCTTCGATCTACGTCGCCGGACCGACCGACTCGATCCCGAGACGCAGCACGAAGAGATGTACCGGATTCTCGCCACTCAGGAATTTCCCTGGGACATCAACCAAGCCCTCAGCTTCGCGCTGTTCCGGACGTACGCCGTGCCCACCATCGGCCGGTTGCTGTTCGAGACCGGCGAGTTCACCGAACGCGTGCAGAAGCGCTACGACGACACCGGACTGATCCTCGACGCCGTTCTCGAACACGGCTTCACCAGCGATCCCGGTCGCGTCGCCATCCGCCGGATGAACCAGATGCACGGCTCCTACGACATCTCCAACGACGACATGCGGTACGTGCTGTCGACGTTCGTGGTGACCCCGGTGCGCTGGATCGACGACTTCGGCTGGCGGAAACTCACCCGCAACGAGATCGTCGGGTCCACCAACTATTACCGTGCGCTCGGCAAGTACATGGGCATCAAGCAGATTCCCGAGACCTTCGAGGCGTTCGAGAAATTCCTCGACGACTACGAGCGTGACCACTTTCTCTTCGACCGGGGTGGCCGCGCCGTCGCCGACTCGACGCTCGAACTCCTCTGCACGTTCCCGCCGAACAACCTCGCGCCCGCCGCCCTGATCAAGCGCTTCTCCTGGGCACTCATGGACGATCCGCTTCTCGACGCGTTCGCCTACCGCAGACCTTCCCGCCTCGCGCGGACTTTGTCGCGGGGTGCGTTGAAGGCCCGCGCCCGCCTCGTCCGGTTCTACCCCGTGCGCACCGAGCCCAAGTTCGCCCGCGACCTTCCCAACATTCGCAGCTACCCGACCGGGTACGAAGTGGAGAAACTGGGCACCTTCCCCAGAACCTGCCCCGTGCAGCACACCAACGGTACGGTCGCGCGGGAAAACACCGCATCCTGAACCGCTTTGGAAGCGTGATCGACGGAAAGCCGTGTGTTCGAACTATTTTCGGACACACGGTGAATGGGGGCGGATACCACCGGGTTCTGCCGTAACGTGGCTGCGCGTAGAGACCGTCGACAGGAAGGGATTTTGTGCACTTCTCGCGAGGGACCCTGACCATTGCCGCACTGGCAGGAGCGGCCTCACTCGCTCTGGCCCCCACGGCAACCGCCGCCACCACCTATCAAATCAACGTCGTCCCACCGATCGGAACCGTCTACGCCAACAACCTGGTGACGCTCGGTGCGCTCGTCACCCCCACCCCGACGGGGACGGACGGCACCACCCCGGTCGAGCTGGAACTCACCGACCCCTCCGGCGACGTGACCGCGCGGTCGATCCCCCTCACCCTGGGCGCCGGGACGGCCGCGATCCGGACCCACGAGGCCGGCCGCTACACCGCCGTCTTCACGTTCGCGCCACCGAACGGCGAGCCGACCGAGACGACGACGGAATTCGATGCCGTCGCGTCACCGGGGCTGGGCCTGGGGAGCTGACAACCGAAACTGCCGAGACGCATCGCCGGTCAGACGCCGGCGGTGCGCCTCTTCTTCGGCTTGACGGGAGCTTCGATGGACCCCACGGTCTTCATCGCGATCTCGACGTACTTGCGGGCCACCGCGTCCGGGGTCAGCTTGCCCTCGGCGTGATACCAGCGCGGAATCGACTGGCACATACCGAGGAGCGCCCGCGTCGTCTCCGCCGCATCCGACACGTCGAAGAGCTCCCGCTTCTTGCCTTCCTTGACTATCTCGAGGACCAGTTCCTCCACACCCTTGCGGACCGTGCGGTAACGCTGCCGGTTCTCCGGGCTCAGGTAGCGCACCTCGCTCTCGAGCGCCGCAAGACGGGATCGCATGGTCATCCGCAGCACGATCGCCTCGATGACGTTGGCGAGTCGCTGCACCGGATCGTCGCCGCCGTCGGCGCTCGCGGCGTGGGCACGCTCGAGGACGTCGCTGGTGGAGAGCTCCAGGAGCGCCAGGAGAACGGCCTCCTTGTTCTCGTGGTGGTAATAGAGAGCGGGTACCGTGACACCGACTCGGCGGGCGATGTCGCGCACCGAGGTGCCGTGGAAACCGTGTTCGTAGAACGCGTCGAGGGAGGCGCTGAGGATCGGCGTCAACTTCGTGGGTTCGAGGCGGCGCCAGTCCGCTGCGTTGCCGACCTCGGTGGGCGTCGCACCCTTGGATGAGCTGACCATCGAAGACCTATCTACCGCTCGCTATGCCAGGACGGGTCAAGTGTAGCTGTTCAGATAGTCGGCGAAGGTCTGCGGCGGCCGTCCGGTGAGCGTCTCGACGTCACCCGTCACGACCGCCAACTCACCGGCCGCGATCGCTGCGTACGAGGTCACCCACCCTGCGACCTCGAAATCCGGCGCCCCGAAGTGGGCGCGGGACGCGTACGCCTGGTCCAGCGTCTCGTTCTCGAACCGCACCGAACGTCCGGTCACCCTCGTGATCGTCTCGGCGGCCTCGGTGAGGGTGAACGCCTCCGGCCCGGTCAGCCGGTAGGTGACGCCGTCGTGGTCGCCGTTGCCGGTGGTGAGGACCGCCGTCACCGCATCGGCGACGTCGTCGGGCGCGACCGCGCTCACCCGGCCGTCCCCGGCGGGACCCCGGATGACGCCCTGATCGTCGGCCATCAGCGGGATCATCGACTGGTACCAGCTGTCCTGCAGGAACGTGTACTTCAGCCCGGTCTCCCGGATGTGCTGCTCCGTGAAGTAGTGGTCGCGCCCGAACGTGAACGTGCACTCGGGCGCCGCGCCCAGAAACGACAGGTAGACGATCCGCTCCACCCCGGCGGCACGGGCGGCGTCCACGGCGGTGCGGTGCTCCTCGCGGCGGGTGGCGCTCTCGTTTCCCGAGACCAGGAACAGCAACCGGACGCCGTCCAGCGCGGCGGTCATCGCCGGACCGTCGGCATACGTGGCCACCGCGAACGCGGAGTCGTAATGCTCGGCCAGCGGCTCGAACCGCTGCGCGTTCCGCCCGATCAGCCGGACCCCGGCGCCGCCGCCGAGCCGCTCGAGCACCTTGCCGCCGATCGACCCCGTGGCTCCTGTCACTGCAATGGTCATGCCCCGCATTCTCCCAGCGCCGGCCCTCTATCCTGACGCGTATGACTGAACCCGTGGCAACCGCTGACCTGGCAGACGAGATCGGACCCGACATCCGGAGCTGCGACACGCAGTTCATCCAGTTCGGCGGCCGTGAAGTGTTCTCCGGCCCCATCACGACCATCAAGTGCTTCCAGGACAACCTGCTGGTCAAGCAGACCCTCGGCGAACCCGGCAACGGCGGCGTCCTGGTGGTCGACGGTGACGCCAGCATCCACACCGCCCTGGTCGGCGACATCATCGCCGGACGCGGCGTCGACAACGGCTGGGCCGGTGTGATCGTCAACGGCGCGGTCCGCGACTCGGCGATCCTGAAGACCCTCGACATCGGTGTCAAGGCACTGGGCACCAACCCCCGCAAGAGCACCCAGACCGGCTCCGGCGAGAAGAACGTCCCGATCGAGATCGGCGGCGTCACGTTCAATCCCGGCGAGACCGTCTACAGCGATCAGGACGGCGTCGTCGTCCGCTGACCCGACGAGAACCGCGCGAACCCCGAGGAGGCGTCGATGTCCGACGAAATCCGTTCCAAGGTAGCCGGGCTGATGCCCGCGGCCCGTGACGAACTCGCCGAACTGGTGGCGATGCGGTCGGTGGCCGATCCGCGGCAGTTCTCACCGGAGGAATGCGTTCGCGCCGCCGAATGGGTCCGGGACGCCTTCCTCGGGGCCGGAATCGGACAGGTCGAACTCCTCGAGACATCCGACGGGTCACACGCCGTCGTCGGACATCAGCCCGCGCCCGCCGGGGCCCCGACGGTACTGCTGTACTGCCACTACGACGTTCAACCGCCCGGCGACGAGAAACTCTGGCACACCGACCCCTTCACCCTCACCGAGCGGGACGGCCGCTGGTACGGGCGCGGCGCTGCCGACTGCAAGGGCAACATCGTGATGCACCTGCTGGCGCTGCGTGCACTCGGCACCCCGTTCCCCGTCGGCATCAGAATCGTCGCCGAAGGGTCCGAGGAGATGGGCACCGGCGGGCTCGAGAACCTCGTCGAGGCCAGGCCCGAACTCTTCGACGCCGACATGATCCTCGTCGTCGACACCGGAAACGCCGCGGTCGGCAGCCCGACCGTCACCACGACGCTGCGCGGCATCGCGAACGTCGTGGTCCACGTCGAGACCCTGGCCGGGGAGGTGCATTCGGGCATGTTCGGCGGGCCCGCCCCCGACGCGCTGGCCGCCCTCGTCCAGATGCTCGCCACCCTGCGTGACGCGGACGGCAACACCGTCGTCGACGGGCTCGAGTCGGACCAGAAGTGGACGGGCGTCGACTACCCCGAGGCGCAGTTCCGCACCGACGCCGGCGTGCTCGACGGTGTGCGTCTCGCCGGTTCGAGTTCCGTCGCCGACGCCGTGTGGGCACGGCCGGCGCTGACGATCCTCGGCATCGACTGCCCGCCGGTGGTCGGCTCGGCCGCCGCCATCTCGCCGCGCGCATCGGCGCGCCTCAACCTGCGGGTGCCACCCGGAATGGACCCGCAGAAGGCGCAGGACGCGCTCGCCGCGCACCTCGAGAACGCCGCCCCGTGGGATGCGCGGGTGACGGTGGAACGCGAAGCGGTGGGCTCCCCGTTCCGCGCCACCACCGACGGTCCCGGCTACGCGGCCCTCGGTGCGGCGATGGAGGAGGCGTTCGGGAAGGAACTCGGAACCGCCGGGCAGGGCGGCTCCATCCCACTGTGCAACGTCTTCTCCGCCGTCCTCCCGACAGCGGAGATCGCCCTGATCGGGGTGGAGGAACCGCGCTGCCTCATCCACGCCCCCAACGAAAGTGTGGATCCCGGCGAAATCGAGAACCTCGCCGTCGCCGAAGCGCTGTTCCTGCAGAGATTCGCGACCGCCGGCCGTCAGGACTGAGAACTCACCCGAGCCGTCATCCCACCGATCTCCACGACGTCCCCGTCCCGTAACTGCCGCCCCCGCCGCACCTCGACCTCTCCGTTCACCGACACGAGTCCGTCGGCGATCACTTCCTTCGCCTCGGCACCCGACTCGATGAGGTTGGCGAGCTTGAGGAATTGGCCGAGACGGATGGATTCGTCGCGGATCGGGACGGCGTCGTGGATGTCGGACATGCCTCTATCTTCCCTCTCGACCCAAATCGCGGCCCGACGGCTCACACTGAACACTGGAACACCTGTCTCCCGTGATCGGTACGTATCTCTCGCCGGGAAGGAAACGCTCGATGTCAGCTAGCACCGAGACACACCACGCGTCCGAGGCGGCCGTCCCCACCGCACCACGGCCCCGGCCCGGCCTCGGCACGAAGAACGGGCGCCTGCACCAGGTTCCCCACATCGCGGGACTGATCCTGGGCGTCTTCTCGGTGCTCGTGTTCCTGTGGAGCATTTCGCCGGTGCTGCGCTACTACGTGCACGTGCCGCGGGAGTACGTCGACACCTACTACTTCGACGCCCCCGACACCAGCCTGTCGTGGGCTCTGGTGGTCGCGCTGCTCGCAGCGGCGCTGGCGAGTCGCAAGCGGATCGCCTGGTGGCTGCTCACGATCTACCTGGTTCTGTTCCTGATCACCAACGTGATCGTGAGCATCACGGACAAGAACGTGAATGCGATGGTCGCCGCCGTGGTCCAGGTGGTGCTGATCGGCATCCTCATCGCGGCCCGCCCGGAGTTCTACACCCGAGTCCGGCGCGGCGCCGGCTGGAAAGCCCTCGGCGTACTCATCGTCGGGCTTGCCATCGGCACGCTCCTCGGTTGGGGCCTCGTCGAACTGTTCCCCGGCACCCTGCCGCAGAATGAACGTTTCCTGTGGGCGCTGAATCGCGTGACCGCGCTCGCCGCCGCCGACAACGAACAATTCACCGGGCGCCCACACGGATTCGTCAACACCCTCCTCGGCCTGTTCGGTGCGATCGCACTTCTCGCCGCCGTCATCACCCTGTTCCGTGCCCAACGCTCCCACAACGCGCTCACCGGCAACGACGAATCTGCGTTGCGCGGGCTCCTGCTGCAGTACGGCGCGGACGACTCCCTCGGCTACTTCGCCACCCGCCGCGACAAGGCCGTCGTGTTCGCACCCAGCGGGAAGGCGGCCATCACCTACCGCGTCGAGCTCGGCGTGTGCCTGGCGAGCGGCGACCCGATCGGCGACCCGGAGGCGTGGCCCCACGCGATCGAGGAGTGGCAGGCACTCGCGTCCCAATACGGCTGGGCCACCGCCGTGATGGGCGCCAGCGAAACCGGCGCCACCGCGTACAACAAGGCCGGTCTCACCGTGCTCCAGCTGGGCGACGAAGCCATCCTCCGCACCCGCGAATTCAACCTCAGCGGGCGCGACATGCGGCAGGTCCGCCAGGCCGTCACCCGTGTCCGGCGTCAGGGCGTCACCGTCCGGATCCGCAGACACCGGGACGTCCCGGCGGAGGAGATGGCCGAGACCATCCGGCTCGCGGACGCGTGGCGCGACACCGAGACCGAGCGCGGTTTCTCCATGGCCCTCGGCCGGCTCGGTGACCGCCTCGACGGCGACTGCCTGCTGGTGGAGGCGGTCGCCGAGGACGGCGAGATCGACGGCATCCTGTCGTTGGTGCCGTGGGGGCCGACCGGTGTCTCCCTCGACCTGATGCGACGCAAGCCGACGTCCCCCAACGGGGTGGTGGAGCTGATGGTGTCCGAACTGGCCACCACCTCGGATCAATTCGGCATCACCAAGGTGTCACTGAACTTCGCGGTGTTCCGCTCCGTCTTCGAGGAAGGCTCCCGCATCGGGGCCGGACCCATCCTGCGGATCTGGCGTTCGATCCTCGTCTTCTTCTCCCGCTGGTGGCAGCTCGAGGCGCTGTACCGGTCGAACGTCAAGTACCAGCCGGAATGGGTGCCGCGGTTCCTCTGCTTCGAGGACAACCGGGAACTGCTGCGCGTCGGATTCGCGTCGGCCGTCGCGGAAGGATTCGTGACCCTGCCCCGCTTCGGCCGCTCCGGAACCCGGGACGCCCTCGAGCACACCGGCACCCACGCCGCGGTCCCCGCCGCACTCGTCGCCGCCGAAGGACTGCACTCCGACGGCAGCGCACCCGGCGAAGGTCTCGCACCGGCGGCGACCGGCCCGAAACGTCCCGAGCAGGTCCGCGTCCGGCTCGACAAACTGGCCGGCCTCGCCGAACAGGGCATCGATCCCTATCCCGTCGCGTATCCGCCCAGCCACACGGTGAGCGAGGCCGTGGAGTCGCCGGAGGGGACGACGGTCCGCATCGCGGGCCGCCTGCTCCGGATCCGCGACTACGGCGGCGTCGTGTTCGCGGTGGTCCGGGACTGGTCCGGCGACATCCAGATCCTCGTCGACGAGGCCCGGGTGGGTACCGACCGCATCCGGGCGTTCGCCGCCGAGTTCGACCTCGGTGACCTCGTCGAGGTCGCCGGCGTCATCGGATACAGCCGCCGCGGCGCGCTGTCGCTGCTCGCGAACGAATGGCGCATGACCGGCAAGTGCCTGCACCCCCTGCCGGACAAGTGGAAGGGCCTGTCCGACCCGGAGACCCGCGTCCGGCAGCGGTACGTCGACCTGGCCATCAACTCCGATGCCCGCCGACTGCTCGAGGCCCGCAGCGCCGTCGTGAAGTCGCTGCGCGATTCGCTCGGCGGGCGCGGCTTCCTCGAGGTGGAGACACCGATCCTGCAGCAGGTGCACGGCGGCGCCAACGCGGCCCCGTTCCTCACCCACATCAACGCCTACAACCTGGACCTGTACCTGCGGATCGCGCCGGAGCTGTACCTCAAGCGGCTGTGCGTCGCCGGCATGGAGAAGGTGTTCGAGATCGGCCGCGTCTTCCGCAACGAGGGCGTCGATTTCAAACACAATCCCGAGTTCACGATCCTCGAGGCGTACGAGGCGCACAGCGACTACGAGAAGATGATGGTGCTGTGCCGGGAGCTCATCCAGACCGCGGCGATCGCGGCGTACGGACGCGAGATCATCATGCGGCCCGGCCCCGACGGCGCGCTGGTGGAGGTCGACATCTCCGGCGAATGGCCCGTCAAGACGATGCACCAGGCGGTCGCCGAAAAGCTCGGCGTCGACGTCTCACCGGAAACGCCGCTAACGGAACTGCAACGGCTGTGCGACGAGCACGAGATCCCGTACCAGTCCACCTGGGACGCCGGCGCCGTCGCGCAGGAAATGTACGAGCACCTGGTGGAGGACTACACCGAGTTCCCCACCTTCTACACCAACTTCCCGACGTCGATGTCACCGCTCACCCGGCCGCACCCCACGATTCCCGGGGTCGCCGCGAAGTGGGACCTCGTCGCGTGGGGCGTCGAACTCGGCACCGCGTACAGCGAACTCACCGACCCGGTGGATCAGCGGAACCGGCTCACCGAGCAGTCGATGCTCGCGGCCGGCGGCGACGAGGAGGCGATGGAACTCGACGAGGACTTCCTGCAGGCCCTCGAGCACGCCATGCCCCCGACCGGCGGGCTCGGCATGGGCGTCGACCGGGTGGTCATGCTCATCACCGGCGGCAGCATCCGTGAAACCCTCGCGTTCCCCCTGGCCAAGCCGAGGCAATGACCTCCCGTGGCCGGGTGGCCGTCGCGGCGCTGCTGATCCTCGGCGCCATCGGCTACGCGTCGTGGCTGCTCGAATTCGTCCTCGACACCGGCATCGATCCGCTGCGGGGGTACGCGAGCGAACTCGCCGCCGCGGACCAGCCGTACGGAATCTGGTTCCGGACCGGCGACCTGCTGACCGGATGCATCGTCGCCGTGGCCGGGGTGCTCGGACTGTCGCGGTACTCGCAGGGCTGGGTGACGGCAGTCGGGTGGCTCGCGCTGATCGTGTTCGCGGTCGCGACCATCACGGATTCGCGCCTGCCGATGAGTTGCGCGGCCACCAACGACCCCGTCTGCGCCGCGCGTGAGGCCGCCGGACACCTGCCGCTCACCCATGATCTGCACGCCGTGACCAGCGCGTCCGCCTCGACGGGTGGCGTGGTGTCGTCCCTCGCGTTCCTGTTGGCCGCGTTCCGCTACGGCTGGCCGGCCTGGTTGAAAATTACCGGCGTGGCCGTGGCAACGGTGTTCGTCGGGGGCACGATATGGACGCTGACGGCCGCGGGACTGCGCGGCGACCAGGACGCCTGGCTCGGGCTCGGCCAGCGCGTCCAGCTGCTCGCCTTCTGCGGATGGCTGATCTTCGTGGCGCTCAGCGTGATTCACGTCACCCCGGAAAGGGATGGTTCCACGTGAAACGTCCTGGGGAAATTGTCGCGGGAGTGCACGTGGTGGTCGACGGCGAGGGCCC
The DNA here is from genome assembly GCF_000280725.2 of Rhodococcus sp. JVH1. Classification (NCBI taxonomy): domain Bacteria; kingdom Bacillati; phylum Actinomycetota; class Actinomycetes; order Mycobacteriales; family Nocardiaceae; genus Rhodococcus; species Rhodococcus sp. JVH1. The sequence continues at coordinate 3,904,636 of NZ_CP166289.1, forward strand.
ACCCGTCGTCCTCTACGGCGGCCTGGGCGGGAACTGGTTCGACTGGGACGAGGTGACCGAGCTGCTGTCCGGGAGCTGCCTCGTAGTGCGGATCGATCGTCCCGGGTACGGCTTCAGTCCCCCGTCCGACGAGCGGCCGTCCGCCCGCGGCGAGGCCGGGAGAATCGCCGACGTTCTCGACGCGCTGTCCGTGACCACCCCCGTGGTGCTCGTCGGCCACTCGCTCGGCGGCATCTACGTCGAGGCCTTCGCCCGGCTGTACCCCGACCGAACCGGCGGCGTGATCCTGCTGGACGCCACCGTCACGGCCCATCCGCACCGCGTGATCCCGACCCGATGGCGCGTCACGATCGGCAGGCGGGTGGCCCGAACGGCCACCAGGGTGGGGCTGCAACGCCTCCTCGGGCCCACGGTCCGCCGGATCCTGAACCACTCGACACCCCCCGACGGAATCGCGCCGGGCACCCGTCGATGGGTCGAGCGGATCTACCGCGAGCCGGCGTATCTCGAATCCTCGATCGTCGAGAACGCGTCGTACCCGGCGCTGGCTCAGGAGCTGGCCGCGCTGCGCGAGACCACGACGATGACGGCGCCCGTCGTCGTGGCCGCCGCCCACACCGGACGTCCGACACCGTGGGGGTCGGCGTGGATCCGCATGCAGAGACAGTTCGCTGAGTTCCTCGGTGCCGCGTTCCGCGTCGTGCGTCCCGCGCACCACCACGCCATGATCGATCAGCCCGGCCAGATCGCGGCACTGGTACGGGAGCTGGCAAGCTGATCGACGTGCAACTGCTACTGATCCGCCACGCGCTGCCCGAGCTCGTCACCGCGTCCGAGGGGCGCGCGGACCCCGCACTGACCGAGGAAGGTCACGCCCAGGCCAAGCGGCTGCCTGCCGCGCTGGCCCCGTACCGCATCGCCCGGATCGTGAGCAGCCCGCAGCGCCGGGCACTCGAGACGGCGGCACCGGTCGCCGAGGCCCTCAACCTGCCCGTCACCGAGTACGTCGGCCTCGCGGAATACGACTACGACCTCGACCACTACATCCCGTTCCACGAGGCGGAGGCGCGGGCGCCCGAGGCCTTCGCCCGGATTCGGGCCGGCGAGTTCCCGAAGTCCGTCGACGCCGACGCATTCCGGACACGGGTCTTCGAGTCCCTCGGCCGCATCGTCGACGAGTCCGGCCACGAGGACACCGTCGCCGTATTCGCCCACGGCGGCGTCATCAACGTGTTCCTCCAGGACCTGCTCGGGCTCGACCGGCCCCTCGTGTTCCCGATCGAATACGTCTCCGTGACCCGGGTGCTCGTCTCCCGCAGCGGTGAGCGGCGAGTGGCGTCGGTCAACGAGACCGGTCACGTCAGGGACATGCTGCGCCGATGAGCGGTCGCTAGAGGCCCGGGATCCGGGGCAGCGGAGGGAGCGGAGGCGGCGGCGGGAGGGTCGGCAGCTGAATCTGCGGTAGACCCGGAATGAGGGGACGCGGGGTGGGGGCAGGCGCGGGAGCAGGCTCCGGCACGCTCGCCTCCTCCTCGACCGGGCCCGGAACCGACACCGCGGCCGACGGCGGTGGCGTCGACACCGGTGCCGGTGCGGGCGACGGAGAGACGTCCACGTCACTCGGCTGAGTGGCGACCGGACGTGCGTCACCGTCGGAGCTCTGCAGGTGGCTGCCACCGACGCCGAGACCGAGACCGATCACGGCGACGACGGCCAGCGCACCGCCCGCCAGGGCGCCACCACGGATCACCGGTCTTGCGAATCTCTCGGCACCGATGCGATCCGAAGTATCCGAGCGTTCCTGCGCCAGCAGCGCAGCGCCCTCCGCGGCCACCAGTTCCGGCTGCGCCGGCACGATCACCGGGAGCGCGAGCCACGATTCCATCAGAGACGCGACCAGCGGAATATGCGCGCCGCCCCCGATCAGAACCACCGCGTCCGCAGCACGCCCGGACGATTCGATCACCTCGCGGGCCAGACGCGCCGACGCCTCGACGTGGCGCACGATCAGCGAGTCGAGAATGTCCTGCGAGAGCAGGAGCAGACCGCCGTCGCCGGGCACACACACCGCGGTGTTGGTGGACAGCTCTTCCTTGGCGCGGCGGCAACGGGCGTCGAGCGCCGACTCCGCGGCCTCGTCGGCCGGTGGCGCGATGCGCTTCTCGCCCAGCTGATGGTCGCGGATCAACCGGTCGACGAGATCACCGCTGATCTCGTCCGTGCGCGCCGTCCCGAGCACCGCGCCGGTGAATCGGTCGACGACGGTGACGGTGAGGCCGGAGCTGCCGAGGTCATAGAACACGAGCGTCGCATGGTCGCCGAGCTGCCCCGACTGCTCGAGCATCCGGAGCGCGGCCGTCACTTCCGGTACCAGCCGGCAGTCGATTGCTGCCTGCACGGCAGCGGCCTGCGCCTCGTCCCGGTACGCGACACCGAAGACCTGCACGTCGTCGACGGGCCGCTCGGCCATCACCGTTCCGATGGCATCGGCAACCACGTGTTCCGGGTGCTCGCGGGCGGCGTCCACCGGAAACGACCGGAAGACGGCCCCCTCGTCGTCCGGATACGCCACGCGTACCGCGCTGGCACCCACCGATACACCGAGAACTGAAACCATGGAAAGACTATAACGGTTTGATCACGGAACGCGTGTCGGGGCCTCGCGGCCGCCGGCTTCGTTATATGGGCTCAGAGCCCGGGGATCCGGGGAAACTCCGGCATGGGGAGCGGTGCCGGCGGCGGAATGGTCGGCAGCTGAATCTGCGGCAGACCCGGAATGAGCGGACCAGGCTCCGGTGCGGTCGGCGGAGCCGACGTGTCGGACGGCACGACACTCTGACCCTCGGGGGCGGCCGGTGCCTGAGTCGAACTCTGCGCCTGCGGCTGGTACGTGGTGCGCACCTCGGTCTGCGGCGGGATCACCGGCTGCTCGTCGACCACCGACGGGGCGGCCTCCGAAGGTGGGGCCACATCCGTGGTCGTCGTGGGCTGCGGCGGTATCACTTGCCTCGCTGCCGGTGCCTGCGTGTTCGACTGCGTGGCGGCGGGCTGTGCGTCCTGCTCCGAACCCTGCAGGAGGTCGGTGCCGACACCGAGTCCGAGACCCACCGCGGCGACCACGGCCACCACACTGCCGGCGAGGACGAGGCCACGACGCTTCCGGGCCGGCGCGTACTCCTCGAGCTCAGACTCAGGCTCGGGCTCAGGCTCGGGCTCGGGCTCCAGCTCGGACTCGAGCCCCAACTCCGGCTCGGGCTCCGGCTCGAACCGGTGCTCCGGCACCGCCGCCCCGACGAACTCGTCGGACGTCGGGCGCGCCAGCAGGGCAGCACCCTCGGCCGCCACCAGCTCGGGCTGCGCGGGGACGATCACCGGAAGGTCGAGCCAGGACTCCATCACGGATGTGACCAACGGAATGTGCGCGCCGCCGCCGATCAGCACCGCAGCGTCGGGAAGGCGACCCGAGCGGCGAATGACCTCGCGGGTCAGGCGCGCCGACGTCTCGACCGGGCCCACGATGAGCGAATCGAAACTGTCCTGCGACAGGAGAAGAAGCCCGCCCTCGCCCGGCATGCACACGGCGCCGTTCGTGGACAGCTGCTCCTTCGCATCCCGGCACCGCGCGGCCAGCGCGAGCGCGGCCGCCGCGTCGGCAGGGTGCGCGAAGCGGTGCAGTTCGAGTTGGTTGTCACAGATCAGCCGGTCGACGAGGTCGCCGCTGATCTGGTCCGAACGCGCACTGCTCAGCACCATGCCGGTGTCTCGGTCGACCACGGTGACGGTGAGACCCGAACTGCCGAGGTCATAGAACACGAGCGTCGAGTGGTCGCCGAGTTCTCCGGACATCTCCAGCATCTGGAGCGCGGCCGTCACTTCGGGGACCAATTGGAAGTTGCCGATCTGCAGCCTCGACATCGCAGCCTGCACGGCACCGGCCTGCGCCTCGTCCTGGTATGCGACACCGATGGCCTGCACCTCGTCGGCTTCGTCGCGCTCGGCGAGGACCGTCCCGATGGACTCGGCAGCCAGTTCCTCCGGCCGTTCGAGTGTTGCGGTCACCGAGCGCGATTGGAAGATCGGCGTTTCGAGAGTCACGGCGTCGTGGCACGCGAAGCGCACCGCGCTGGCGCCTACCGATACACCGAGAACTGAAGTCATGACGCCGACTATAACGGTTCGGTCACGGGTCTCGCGCATGAAGCAGACCGGACGGCACGTCAGGCGCTTTTTTGCCGTACCCCCGTGACGCACATCGGGTTCCCGTTCGCGCCATCGACGTCGAAAGCTGCGGAAACGCAGGCCCGCGTGGCGGTATCCGCAACACGCCGCGACTTGTCACGGTCGTGTACGGATGCAGCGTCGGCGTACAAACACGCGACCGCCCGGTCGCGGTGATCCGGCCGCGGTCAGTCGGTTCCGGCGGCAACGTCGACGTGGGCGCCGAACCACTGCAGCGTTCGAGCCCAACCGTCCCGGGCGGCCGCCTCGTTGAACACCGCAGGACGGTCGTCGCAGTGGAAGCCGTGTTCGGCCTCGGCGTAGCGGACGATCTCGGTGTCGACCGGGGCGTGCGCGACCGCGTCACGCAACTCCTCGACTTCCTCGGTCGGAATCCCCTTGTCGCGGTCGCCGAACAGGCCGAGCCACGGCGTTCGGAGCTGCCCGGCGACGTCGAGTTGCGACGGATATCCGAATCGTCCCTTCGCGACGCCACCGCCGTAGAAACTCACCGCCGCCCCGAGTTCGAGGCGCGCCGCCGTGTGGAACGCGACCGTTCCGCCCATGCAGAATCCGACGATCGCGGTGTTCCGCGGGTCGATCGAGGCCGCCGACAGAGCCGCGACGGCCCCGTCGACGTCCTCGTCGATGTGCGCAGCGGTGAGCTCACCGATCAACGACATCGCCGACGTCATGTCGTCGTACTCCAGCACCGGATCGCCGCTCCGGTGGAACAGGTGCGGCGCGACCGCGTGGTATCCGGCGTCGGCGAAACGACGGCAGACGTCGACGATGTGCCCGGTGACGCCGAACGCCTCCTGGATCACGACTACACCGCCGCGGACGGGACCTTCGGGGGTGATGCTGGTGAGTGGTGTGGTCACGAACTACGACTCTAGGAAACCGGCTTCAGCGGGTGGATCGCCGGTGCCCCGGCGAGGTGCTCACCGAACGTCCCGAGCGCGGCCTGGAAGTGCGGCGACTTCATGTGCGCGTCGACCGCCTCCTGACCGGTCCACACCTCGACGGTGACGAAGGTTCCCGCGACCGCGGCTGATTCGAACACCTCGTACGAGATGCAGCCCTCTTCCTTGCGGCTCTCCGCGGCCAGCGCGGACAGTCCGCCGCGGACGGTGTCCTCGGAACCGGGCTTGGCAGGAATGGTCGCTACGACATGCAGATCGGACATCGACTCCCTTTCGTGAACGCCACCTCGTGTGGCCCGTCTCACGTAAGCACAGTTGGGTCGGCTAGGAAACCCGAAGTCGCGTCAAATAATCGGCGACCTTCGGTTCGTCCCAGCCGTGCGCTTCACGGAGACCGTCCGCGATGGTCGCGAGATAGGCGGGCGCCGGCGCGTTCCGGGCGACGACGTCACCGCGGGCCCGGGTGGTGAACGTGCACATGGGGACACCGTTGCGGGAGCCGAGAGTGACGAGACGGTCGTAGCAGGCGGGTTCCTGCGCGTGGATGTCCTCGAACTGTTCCTGTGTCACCAGGAATGCGCGGGCCGCGACGGAGCCGGGCGCGTCGGGGTCGTAGAACGCGCGGCCGCCGCCCCAGATCCGCGACTCTCCCGCGAAGAACACCGAGCCGGGTATCACCACCGGTATCGACTCGCGCGGGGCGCTCCCGTCGCGGGCACCCGCGTGCACGAGGTTGCCCCCGGCCGGGCAACCACCACGCAGGTAGCAGGTCAGACGCGTCGTCGCCATGTTCGATCCATAGCTGACGTACCAGATCAGCACACAAACGACCGTACTCGGACAAGATGGTCACATGAATCTTCTCGGCGAAGTCAGGGGCTGGCGCAGCGGTTCGCGGAAGCATCACCGCCTGCGGGACCTCGACGGCACCCTCGTCGTGATCACCGGCGGTGGCAGCGGGATCGGCCGCGAGACGGCGCTGGCGTTCGCGTCCGAGGGTGCCGTCGTGGTGGTCGCCGACCGCGATCTCGAATCCGCGCAGCAGACCTCCGATCTCATCAACTCCGCCCAGATGAAGGGCGGTGGTGCGGTGGCCATCTTCGGTGGCGGCTCCCACGCCTATCGGGTGGACGTCGCGGTGGAGGACGAGGTGCAGCGCTTCGCGGAGCAGGTGCAGGCCGAGCACGGCACCCCCGACATCGTGGTCAACAACGCCGGGATCGGATACTCGGGCACGTTCACGAAGACCCCGCAGAAGGATTTCGAGCGGGTGATGGACGTGAATTTCTGGGGTGTCGTCTACGGCTCTCGCGCGTTCTCCCAGCAGATGATCGACCGCGGAACCGGTGGGCACATCGTCAACCTGTCCTCCGCCGCGGCCTTCACGCCGCAGAAGCGGCTCACCGCGTACGCGACGAGCAAGGCCGCGGTGTTCATGCTGTCGGACTGTCTCCGTGCGGAATTGGTGAATCACGGCATCGGCGTCAGCGCGATCTGTCCCGGACTTGTCCACACCAACATCGTCAAGGCCACCGACTTCGCCGGAGCCACACCGGAGGACCAGGCGAAGATGCGGGACCGGGCCGACAAGCTCTACCGCAGACGCGGTTTCACCCCTGACCGGGTGGCGACGCAGATCGTGAGGGCCGTCAAGCACAACAAGGCCGTCGTCCCCGTCACGCCCGAGGCCAAGTTCGGGCGGGCGATGAGCCGCCTGGCCCCGGGCAGCATGCGGCTCGGCGCCCGCTTCGACCTCGGCTGATCCGAACCGTCAGGGGGTGGGGGCCTGCACCCGGCCGGTGTAGGCGTCCATGCTGTGGTACACACCGAGCCGGTCGGCCAGACGGTCCCAGGCACGTACGGGCAGGACGGCTTTCGCCACCCGCGACAGATACAGCGACCGCGGCAGCATCAGCAGCGGCTTCCCCTGTTTCATCGCCCGCCAGGACCGGGCCGTGACGTCCTCCGGGCTGAGGATCGGGGCGAACAGGGGATTCTTCACACCGTCGAACATGCCGGTGGAGATGTAGCTCGGGCACACGGTGGTGACCTTGACGTGCCCGTGACCGGCCTGGACCAGTTCGAGTCGCAGCGAATCGCTCCAGCCCAGGACAGCCCACTTCGACGCCGCATAGACGGCCATCCTCGGTGTCGCCACGGTCCCCGCGGCCGAGGCGATGTTCACGATGCGGCAGTCCCGGCCGCGGTCCTCGATCATGGCGGGCAGGAACTCGTTGGTCACGTACATCGGCGCGAGTGTGTTGACGTCCATCACGAATTTCGTGTCCGACTCGTGGTCGTGATCCCAGAAGTACTTGCCGCGCACCACACCGGCGTTGTTGACGAGCACGTCGGGACGACCGAACGCACCCCGCACCTCGGCGGCCGCCGCGCGGACGGAATCGAGGTCGGCGACGTCGACGACGTGTGCGCTGACGGTGCACCCCGATTCGCGCACTTCCTGCGCCGTGGATTCGAGCGCGTCGGCGTCGATGTCCCACAACACCACCGTGCCCGCGTGGTCGGCGGCGGCGAGGCGGGCGAAGAGACGTCCCATCCCCATTGCCGCCCCGGTGATCAGGACCGTCTTGCCCGCTGCCGAGAATGCCACGTCATGCTCTCCTTCGATCGACACCGGCCGGGTCGGCGGGCTCGTGGTAGAGGGTTTCGATCCGGTGCTTCAACGTCACCTGTGCGCGTCGCAGCGCCTGCCACACCACCGGTGCGGCCACACCGCCGAGCAGTTGTCCGGCCGGTCTGCCGGGACGGTGGTAGCGGAAGTCGACGGTGAGCGCCGTTTCGTCCGGGCTGAGCGCGTCGAATGTCCAGACCGATCCGTGCACGCCGTGATCGGCCTCGACGACGAGCCGGCGGCCCGGATCCGACGCGACCACCCGGGCGCGGGACGGCAGCGAGATCGCACCGGCCACGGTGTCCGGATCACCGAGGTACTCGAACGCCATCGCGGGCGGAACGACGATGACCGTGGTGCTGCGTAAGCCGATCGGCGAACGCCCGGGGCTGCGGGGGCCGGACAGGCAGAGCTGAATGGACAAGACGGATATCCCAACGTGTCGACGTCCGAGGCGAAGAGTGTGTGGTACATCGATGTACCGCATACTGTCGACGGTATACGGAAACGCAGCGACAGGGAAGACTACGATTCGATTCGATGACGAAACCCCAGCAAGACGCCGGTGACGGGCGCGCTGCCCGGTGGCGCGGCCAACGCGAGAAGCGGCGCTCGGAGTTCGTCGAACGAGCACTCGTCGCCATCGACGAAGAAGGCCCCGACGTGTCGGTCGCAACGATGGCCGTGTACGCCGAGGTCGCGCGAACCCGCATCTACCGGCACTTCGACGACAGCACCGACCTCAAGAACGCCGTCGCTCGGCGGGTCGCGGCGATGATGCTCCTCGAATACGCGCCCGTGATCACCGTCGACGGCGCACCGCGCGCCATCCTCACCCGCGCCGCCCGCACCCACCTCGACTGGGTCACCGAACACGCCAACCTGTACCGCTACCTGACGTCGTTCTCCCCCGCGGCCGGAGAGGTGCGGCGGGCCATCAGCACCGCGGTCTCCGACATGCTCCACCCCTACCTGGACGCCCTCGGCGCCGCCGCCACCGCGACACCACTGGCCAATGCGCTGATCGGGGTGGTCGAGTCGGTGTCCGCCGAGTGGATCGACCGCCCGGGCGGCACCGACGTCGGCGCGTTGACCGAACAGCTGGCCGCGTGGGCGTGGGCGCTGGTCGACACCACGATGCGCAGCCGCGGCGCGGTCCTCGACCCGGACAGTCCCCTACCGGCCCCCGACGACCTCCGCACGTGAGTGGGAAAGCGTGCCGGAACACACTTTCGCACTCACGTGCGGGACCAGCGGGTCAGGTACTCGCGCTCGGTGGCGGTGATGCGGCGTAGCCGCTGGGCATCGACATCCGCGACGGCCATCTGAGTGGTGGCGGTGACGGCGGGCGGGTCGGTGATCGGAGTACGCGCACCCCGCACCTCGTAACCGATGGTGAAGTCGACCGCCCGGTGTTTCGCGATCCACATCGTGATCCGCAGGGGACTGTCGGAGTGCCGCAACTGTCCCCGGTACTTCACGTGGATGTCGGCGATGAATGCGCTCGTGATGAGCGACGAGTTCTCACTGCCCTCGCTGAGCAGCCAGTCGATCCGGGCCTCCTCGAGCAACGTCACCATCCGCGCATGGTTGATGTGCTGGAAGGCGTCCATGTCGGACCACCGGACGGTCACGAAGGCGTCGTAGCCGACGACGGCGGCAGGGGTGTCAGTCACGTCGGACATCATCCCCTGCCGCCGTCGGCCGAACTCACGCGATGTCGCGCAACCAGTTCCTCAGCCACGCCGTGGCGGGCGTGCCCGATCCGTCGACGGCGTAGCGGGTGTAGTCCTGGTGAGCCTGCGACTTGTAGAACTGCTCCAACTCGTCGATGCGCCTCTCGTTGGACTGCTCGTCCAGCTGAGCCATCAGGGCCGGCACACCGCCGACAGCGAGGATGTCGTTCCAGATCGCGAGCGCTTCCTGCTGGTAGCGGCCGAACAGCGTCGGCGTCGGATCCGACGTCTGTGCGAGGAATCCGGCGAGCCTGGTCACGAAGTCTTCCTTCGGCGTGGAGCAGTACAGGTCGCCGTACGCGCAGAAGGTCCGAGTGTTCTGGCTGACCCAGCCGAACCCGCCGATGCGGGGACCACCGGCGCCGCTGCCGGCGACGGGAGGTCCGACGAGGGCGTCGGTCGGCGACCGCCGCGGATCGGAGACGAGTCCGACGGCCGCGATCTTGTCGGCGGGGACGACACCGAGGCCGGTGCCGATCTCCGCAGCGAGATCACCTGCGGCGTCGGCGCCCTGGCTGTAACCGATGATCGACAGCTTGGTGTCGGGGCACTGCTGCGACATCGACGACAGCATGCCCTTGGCATTGCTGACCGCCTGCGCCTTCGAGCGCCCGTACACCTCGGACTCCCACGGGAAGGCCGTGGCGGCGTACGTGACGTAGTCGGTGCGGATCGACGACGGCAGACCATTCGTCACCGCGGACAGCAGACCCGGCGTCGGCCTGACATTGTCCTTGGTGGACGTTTCCCACGTCCCCGGAATCGCGACCACGTACAGACTCGGGCAGGGGTCCGCGTTCGCTACTGCGCTCGTGCCCACCACACCCGATACCACCGGGATGGCTGCCGCAGCAGCCACTGCGGTCAGAAATGCAATAACCCGTTTCATTGCCATGGCCTCAACCTGTTCTCCCCTTCGCCGTCCTGCAGACGGGATGCTGCCAGGGCGACGTGACCTAAAGATGCACGATCGGTAAATGAACGTTACCGACCGAACGTGACCCCCGCACGATAAACCGACACCCCGGTAGGAAAACCTACCGGGGTGCGGATTGTACGAGCAGTTACAGCTACCGCTGCGGGGCGGTGGTGGTCTCGATCGGAGACGGCAGCGCCGACTCGCCCTCGAGGTACGCATCGACCGCGGCGGCCGCGGAGCGACCCTCGGCGATGGCCCACACGATCAGCGACTGACCACGTCCCATGTCGCCGGCCACGAAGACGCCGTCGACGTTGGTGGCCCACTTCGCGGAGCGGGCGACGTTGCCGCGCTCGTTGAGGTCGACGCCGAGATCGGTGAGCAGGCCAGGCTTCTCGGGTCCGACGAAGCCCATCGCCAGCAGCACGAGGTCGGCCTCGAGCTCGAAGTCCGAGCCCTCCACCTTCTCGAAGCGACCCGACTTCATCTCGACCTCGTGGGCCTTCAGTGCGGTCACCTTGCCGTCGACACCGACGAACCGTTCCGTGTTCACGGAGAAGAGGCGTTCGCCGCCCTCCTCGTGCGCGGACGCGACCCGGTACATCAGCGGGTACGTCGGCCACGGGGTGTGCTCGGCGCGGGTCTCGGGCGGTCTCGGCATGATCTCGAACTGGTGAACGCTCTCGGCACCCTGACGGTGCGAGGTGCCCAGGCAGTCCGCGCCGGTGTCGCCGCCGCCGATGATGACGACCTTCTTGCCCTCCGCGGTGATGGTCGGCTTCTCCAGGTCGCCGAGCTGCACGCGGTTGGCGATCGGCAGGAACTCCATCGCCTGATGGATGCCGTCCAGCTCGCGGCCGGGGATCGGCAGGTCGCGGGCCTCGGTGGCACCGCCGGCCAGGACCACGGCGTCGAACTGCTCGCGCAGTGCGTCCGCGGTGATGTCGACACCCACGTTGACACCCGTCTTGAAGACGGTGCCCTCGGAGTTCATCTGGTCGAGACGGCGATCGATGTGCCGCTTCTCCATCTTGAACTCGGGGATGCCGTACCGCAGGAGCCCGCCGATGCGGTCGGCCCGCTCGAACACGGTGACCATGTGCCCGGCGCGCGTCAGCTGCTGCGCTGCAGCGAGACCCGCGGGACCGGAACCGACGACGGCGACCTTCTTGCCCGTCGACCGCGTCGGGTGCACCGGCTTGACCCAGCCCTCGTCGAAGGCGCGGTCGATGAGCTCGACCTCGACCTGCTTGATGGTGACGGGGTCCTGGTTGATGCCCAGGACGCACGACGCCTCACAGGGTGCGGGGCACAGCCGCCCGGTGAACTCCGGGAAGTTGTTGGTCGCGTGCAGACGCTCGATGCCGTCGTGCCACCGGTCCCGGTACACCAGGTCGTTCCACTCGGGAATCAGGTTCCCCAGCGGACAGCCGTTGTGGCAGAACGGGATACCGCAGTCCATGCACCGGCTGGCCTGAGTCTTCAGGGTGTCCGGCGAGAACTCCTCGTAGACCTCGTTCCAGTCGAGCAGGCGCAACGGCACCGGCCGGCGAACCGGAAGTTCGCGTGACGTGTGCTTCAGGAAGCCGCTTGGATCACCCACGAGCTGCCTCCATCACTGCCTCGTCCACGTTCTTTCCATCCTTCTTCGCGGCCTCGATGGCCAAGAGCACCTTCTTGTAATCGCGGGGCATCACCTTCGCGAAATGGTTGACCTGCTGCGACCAGTCGGACAGGATGCGCGCGGCAACCTCCGAGCCCGTCTCGTCGCGGTGACGCTCGATGGCGGACTTCAGCCAGGTGAAGTCGTCACCCGTCAGGTCCTCGAGATCCACCAGTTCCGTGTTGAGGTTGTCCTCGAACACCTTGTCCGGGTTGTAGACGTACGCGACACCACCGGACATGCCGGCGCCGAAGTTACGTCCCGTCGCACCGAGGATGACGACCTTTCCGCCGGTCATGTACTCGCAACCGTGGTCGCCGACTCCCTCCACCACCGCGGTGGCGCCGGAGTTGCGGACCGCGAATCGCTCGCCGACGACACCGCGGAGCAGAGCCTCACCGCTCGTGGCACCGAACAGGATCACGTTGCCGCCGATGATGTTGTCCTCGGCGACGAAGCCGGGGGCGGTCTCCAGCGGCGGACGCACCACGAGGCGTCCACCGGACAGGCCCTTGCCGACGAAGTCGTTGGCATCGCCGTGCAGGCGCAGAGTCATGCCCTTGGGGACGAACGCACCGAAGCTGTTACCGGCCGAACCGGTGAACGTGATGTCGATCGTGTTGTCCGGCAGGCCCTCGCCGCCGTACGCCTTCGTCACCTCATGGCCGAGCATGGTGCCGACCGTGCGGTTGACGTTGGTGATCGGCGACTCGAACGTGACCTTCTGGCCCTTGTCGAGAGCGTTGCGGCTCTGGACGATCAGCTGCTGGTCGAGTGCCTTGTCGAGGCCGTGGTCCTGGGTGCCTGTGCAGTACAGGTCCTGGTCCATGAACGCCGACTCGGTCTCGTGCAGGATCGGCGACAGGTCGAGGTTGCCGGCCTTGCTGCCCTTCCAGTGCTCGAGCGCCTTCGTGGTGTCGAGGACGTCGACCTGTCCGACGGCTTCGTCGAGGGTGCGGAAGCCGAGCTCGGCGAGGAGCTCTCGCACCTCTTCGGCGATGAAGAGGAAGAAGTTCTCCACGAACTCCGGCTTGCCGCTGAACCGCTTGCGCAGAACCGGGTTCTGCGTGGCGACACCCACGGGGCAGGTGTCGAGGTGACAGACCCGCATCATGATGCAGCCCGACACCACCAGCGGAGCGGTCGCGAAACCGAACTCCTCGCCGCCGAGCAGCGCGGCGACCATGACGTCGCGGCCCGTCTTGAGCTGGCCGTCGACCTGCACGACGATGCGGTCGCGCAGACCGTTGAGCAGCAGCGTCTGCTGGGTCTCGGCGAGGCCGAGCTCCCACGGGGCGCCCGCGTGCTTCATCGACGTCAGCGGGGTGGCACCGGTGCCACCGTCGTGACCGGAGATCAGCACGACGTCCGCGTGTGCCTTCGACACACCGGCGGCGACGGTGCCGACACCGACCTCGGACACCAGCTTCACGTGGATCCGCGCCTGCGGGTTGGCGTTCTTCAGGTCGTGGATCAGCTGCGCGAGATCCTCGATCGAGTAGATGTCGTGGTGCGGCGGCGGCGAGATCAGCCCGACGCCGGGCGTGGAGTGCCGGACCTCGGCCACCCACGGGTACACCTTGTGCGCCGGCAGCTGGCCGCCCTCACCGGGCTTCGCTCCCTGCGCCATCTTGATCTGGATGTCGGTGCAGTTGGTCAGGTAGTGCGACGTGACACCGAAGCGTCCCGACGCGACCTGCTTGATCGCGGACCGCCGCCAGTCGCCGTTCTCGTCCGGGGTGAAGCGGGCCGGGCTCTCGCCGCCCTCACCGGAGTTGGACCGGCCGCCGAGGCGGTTCATGGCGATGGCGAGGGTCTCGTGCGCCTCGGCGGAGATGGAGCCGTAGCTCATCGCACCCGTCGAGAAGCGCTTGACGATCTCGGTGGCGGGCTCGACCTCGTCCAGCGGGACGGGCTCGCGCACGCCCTTCTTGAACTCGAAGAGGCCGCGCAACGCTGCGAGGCGCTCGGACTGGTCGTCGACCAGCTTCGTGTACTCCTTGAACACCTCGTACTGCCCGGTGCGCGTGGAGTGCTGCAGCTTGAACACCGTGTCCGGGTTGAACAGGTGGTACTCGCCCTCGCGACGCCACTGGTACTCGCCGCCCACCTCGAGCTCGCGGTGCGCGCGCTCCTCGGGACGGTCCAGGTACGCGTTGGAGTGGCGCACCGCGACATCGGCGGCGATCTGGTCGAGACCGATGCCGCCGAGGCTGGACTGCAAGCCGGTGAAGTACTCGTCGACCAGTTCCTGCGACAGGCCGATGACCTGGAACAGCTGAGCGCCGGTGTAGGACGCCAGGGTGGAGATGCCCATCTTGGACATCACCTTGAGCACACCCTTGCCCGCGGCCTTGATGTAGTTCTGGATGGCCTTGTCGAGGCTGACGCCCTGCAGTTCGTTGTTCTGCACCGCCTCGTCGACGGTCTCGAACGCCATGTACGGGTTGACCGCTGCCGCACCGAAGCCGATGAGGAGCGCCATGTGGTGCACCTCGCGGGCGTCGCCGGCCTCGACGATGAGGCCGACCTTGGTGCGGGTCTTCTCACGCACCAGGTGGTGGTGCACGGCCGACGTCAGCAGCAGCGACGGGATGGGCGCGTACGTCTCGTTCGACTCACGGTCGGACAGGACGACGAGGCGCGCACCGCCGGCAATGGCCTCCGACACCTGGTAGCGGACGTCGTCGAGGGCCTTGCGCAGGCCCGCGCCGCCCTCCGCGACCGGGTACAGACCGCGGACGATGACGCTGCGGAAGTTCGGGAATTCGCCGTCGTCGTTGACGTGAATGAGCTTCGACAGGTCGTCGTTGTGCAGGATCGGCTGCGGCAGGAAGATCTGCCGGCAGGACTCCGCGGTGGGGTGCAGCAGGTCGTGCTCGGGACCGATGGTGCCGCCGAGGCTGGTGACGACCTCCTCGCGGATGGCGTCGAGCGGCGGGTTCGTGACCTGCGCGAACAGCTGCGAGAAGTAGTCGAACAGCATCCGCGACCGCGAGGACAGCACGGCGATCGGGGTGTCGGTACCCATGGAGCCGAGCGCCTCGGCGCCGGAGAGCGCCATCGGCTTGACGAGGAGGTTGACCTCTTCGTTGGTGTACCCGAACATCAGCTGACGCAGCACGACGCGTTCGTGCGACATGTACGTGTACGGGCGGTCCGGCAGGTCGTCCATGTGGGTCAGACCCTGGTCGAGCCACTCCTGGTAGGGGTGCTCGGCGGCCAGTTCCGACTTGATCTCGTCGTCGCTGATGATGCGGCCCTCGGCCGTGTCGACGAGGAACATGCGGCCGGGCTGCAGCCGGATCTTCTTCACGACGGTGGCGGGGTCGATCGGCAGGACGCCGACCTCGGAGGCCATGACGACGAGGCCGTCGTCGGTCACCCAGAGGCGCGAGGGACGCAGGCCGTTGCGGTCCAGGACGGCGCCGATGACGGTGCCGTCGGTGAAGCACACCGACGCCGGTCCGTCCCACGGCTCCATGAGCGACGAGTGGTACTGGTAGAACGCCCGCCGTGCGGGGTCCATGCTCTCGTGCCGTTCCCAGGCTTCCGGGATCATCATCAGCACGGCGTGCGGCAGGCTGCGGCCACCGAGGTGCAGCATCTCGAGCACCTCGTCGAACCGCGCGGTGTCGCTGGCGCCGTTCGTGCAGACCGGGAAGATCTTCTCCAGCTGGCTGCGCCGATCCTTGCCGGGCCCAACCTCTCCTGACCCACCGAAGATGTCGCTGTCGATGAGCGCCTCACGGGCACGCATCCAGTTCTCGTTGCCGGTGACGGTGTTGATCTCACCGTTGTGGGCCACGCGCCGGAACGGGTGGGCCAGCGGCCACGACGGGAACGTGTTGGTGGAGAAGCGCGAGTGCACGAGGCCGAGGGCCGACTCGAGCCGCTCGTCCTGCAGGTCCAGGTAGAAACCCTTGAGCTGCGGGGTGGTCAGCATGCCCTTGTAGACGAACGTCTGGCTCGACAGGCTCGGGAAGTACACGGTCTCGCGACCGGGGCCGTCCTTGCCGGCGCCTTCGCTGCCCAGCTCGTGCTCGGTGCGCTTACGGACCACGTAGGCGCGACGCTCGAGGTCGAGTCCGGTGAGGGCGTCGTTCTCGCTGCCGATGAAGATCTGCCGGAACGTCGGCATGGCGTCGCGGGCCAGTGCGCCGAGCGACGAGTCGTCGGTGGCGACCTCACGCCAGCCGAGGACCTTCAGGCCCTCGCTCTCGACGATCTTCTCGACGGCGTCGGCTGCGCGCTGCGCGTCGGCCTTGCTCTGCGGCAGGAACGCGATGCCGGTGGCGTACGTGCCTTCCGCGGGCAGCGGAAAGTCGACCACGGCGCGGAAGAACTTGTCCGGGACCTGGAGGAGGATGCCGGCGCCGTCACCCGTGTTGGGTTCGGAGCCCGCGGCACCACGGTGCTCGAGGTTCACCAGCGCGGTGATCGCCTTCTCGACGATGTCCCTGCTGCGGCGGCCCTTCATGTCCACGACGAACGCGACACCACAGGAATCGTGCTCGTTCGACGGGTGATACAGCCCCTGGGGGCCTGGAAGTTGCTTCATACCTAGCCTTCGTATGCCAAAAGATGCACCGACGACCAGCAGCGCTGATGGCCATCAACTTGCAAAGCAGGTGCCGTCACGACGTGATCGGCACCACCGATCGGCTATCGCCCTTTTGCAGCACGCTGGGTGTGGTCCTCGCACCGGGCGACGTGGCTTTTCGGTCGGGTCGGACTTTCGTGGGTCCAACGTGTAACGAAAACGATAATTCAGAACCCCCGACGAAACACAACTTAGGTTGGCCTATTCACCCTCTGAACTGGGCATTGTCGAGGGCGGACCTCGTCCGACTGCACTGAGTACATGTTAAGTGAGCGCGCCGAGCACCGCTGTAATTCCCGCAGTCGGATCGAAATCGAGATCCGGGACGGTGAGTTGATGAAGGATTACACCGTCCAGGTAGTCGGTGATCACCACTGCGTCGGAAGCCGGGTTCCTCGATCCCACGAGTTCCAGCATGTCCGCGCCCCATTCTACGAGCACTCGGCGCGCCGACCCGATCTTCGCGTCCAAGCCCGGTGTCACGGACGCCTCGACGAAGAGTGCGTAGCGGGCACTCGTGCGCACGCGGTCCGGACCAGTGGAGAAATTCACGAAGGCAACCAGCGCCTCGACCAGTGCGTCTCTGCTGTCGGGCCGGAGGTGCGCGAACTTCTGCCAGTCCTCCCGGTCACGTTCGACGAGCCGTGTGACGATCCCCTCGAGCAGCGCGCCCCGGCTACGGAAGTAGTTGGACGTCGACCCCTGCGGCATTCCGACCAGCTCGTCGACACCCCGATGGGTGAGAGCCCGGACGCCTTTCGTGCCGAGCAGCTCGATGGCGGCGTCGAGCACCTGCTCCCGTTTGTCTGCCATACCCCGACACTACAACGGTAGTAAATTCACTACACCCGTAGTAGCCTGGTGGTCGTGACGCACTCCGCAGCAGTCCTCGGCGGCGGCATCGGCGGACTCGCCGTCGCCCGCTACCTGTCCCGCGCCGGCTGGCACGTCGATGTCTACGAGCGTGCCGACACCCTGCCCACGTCGGGCACCGCACTCGGCATGTGGCCGCAGGCCCTCGACGCGCTGGACGCGATCGGCGCAGGTGATCGGGTTCGCACGCTGGGATCACCCCAGCACCGCGGTTCGCTCCTGCGCCCCGACGGATCCGTGATCGGCACCATCGACAACCGCAACCGCACCGCCTACCTGCTGTCTCGGCCCGCCCTGCTGGCCACACTGGCCGAGGCCCTGCCCGACGGCATGATCTCGTTCGGCACACCGGCACCCGCCCTCGACGCGCTGACGGACCACGACGTCGTGATCGGTGCGGACGGTCTGCGCAGCCCGACCCGCCGACAACTGTTCGGCGAGAAGTTCGAGCCACGGTACGTAGGCGCGACCGCCTGGCGCGGGTGGGTGCCCGGCCATCGCGACACCGTCAGCGAAACCTGGGACACGGACGCACTTTTCGGCATCACCCCGCGCGACGGCGATCTCGTCAACTGGTTCGCGTGCGTCCGCACCGACGCAGGCCACCCCGGCGGCCTCGACTACCTCCGGTCACGGTTCGGGAACTGGCACGCAGACGTCCGGGCAGTACTGGATGCCGCCACTCCCGACGCGATGCTCCACCACGACCTGTACGAGTCGCCCGCGCTGCCGTCGTACGTGTCGGGCAACGCGGCCCTGCTCGGCGACGCGGCCCACGCGATGGCGCCGAACCTCGGCCGGGGCGCCTGCGAGGCCCTCGTCGACGCGGTCGCGCTCGGCCGATTCCTCACCGCCGACACCGACATTCACACCGCGCTGCGCGGGTACGACCGTGCGCGGCGGCCCGCGACGCGGCGGCTGGTGCGTGGATCGCGCGCCATGTCCTCCGTCGCGATGACCGGCCGTCTCCGTCCGCTGCGCGATCTGTCGGTGAAGCTGGCCGCGGGCCTGGCCTGACCGGAATGCGGGGGCGCGGGAACGCTTGCCCGTCTGGTACTTTGCCGCGGTAGGGGGACGAGAAAGAACCGGGGGCGGTCATGGGGGCGGTGGACGACGGCTGCGGCAGTGTGCCGGCAGCACGGACGTATCTCATCGGGGAAACAACACATCCACCTGGTCGGTGGAGGCATTCTGCTGTGCTCGCTTCCCTCTTTCGGTGCCTCTGAACTGCACCACTCTTGCGTTTGCTTCGTCAGCACCAGTCCGTTCGATCACCATGTCCATTCGACTTCGGGAGTGAAAGACTTGAGAATCCGCATGCACGCTCTGGCAGCCGCTGTTTCGGTGTCCGCCGCAGCACTGCTCGGCGCCGCGCCGGCACACGCCGCTCCGACCACCCCGCCGTCCACGTCGCAGCCGGGCGTCACCGACCCCTCGGCCACCCCCACCACGTCGCAGCCCGGCGTGTCGGTCCCGACGACACCGCCCACCACGTCGCAGCCGGGCGTCACCGACCCGGCCGCTCCGGCCGCGGCACCGCCCGCTCCCCCGCAGGCTCCGCTGGCGGTGCCGGGTGTCGAGACGGTCGTGCCTGCTGCTCCCGACCTGGCAGCGCCCGCCGCCGAGGGAGCCGTCGACGAGGCACCGGCCGCCCGGCCGGCGACCGTGTGGATCGACCCCGACGACATGCCGAGGGCACACCAGGCTCCCGTCGCCCCCGTACTTCCGGTGCCGAAGCCGGTCGTCGAGGTGAACGCCGCCGTCGACACACTGGTCGGCGCGGTGCCCGTGGCCGTCAACGGACGCCAGTACGGCAACCCCGAGGGCTACGTCGGCACCATCGACTGGCGCGTCGGCGACGCCACCGGCACCGCGGGCATCGCCGTCGACCCGTCCTCGCCGACGGCGGCCACCGTCTCCGCGTTCTCGGCCGATTCCCACGCCGAGCACCCCACCAATTGGTCTGCGCCCGTAAACGTCACACCCGTCGCCGCCGCGATCACGGATGCGGCCCACCGGTACCCGGCGTTCGGGGAGCTGGTTCGAACGATCGCGTCCCTGCCCGCACCGCAACTGCCGAAGCTGCAGTCGACCGACAGCGGTCCGGCCACCACCACGATCGGCGGCGTGAACGTGCGCAGCCAGGCGACGCTGCACGTGTGATCCGAATCCCTCGCGCGGAGCCCGCCCGGGGTCGGCTCCGCGCGAGGGAATGAGTGTGGAGGATTCAACTGTGACAGAACCGCCGAGCGGGGCACCCCTCGACCGCTTCTCGCACTGGTTCCCGCCGTTCGCGTCGGCCCCGGCACCGAGGTCGACGGCTCCCGCCGCGGAACCCGAGCAGCAACCCCCGGCTCCGACGTGGCTGACCGCGGGCGCCGAGCCCGATCCCGCACCACCTGTTCGCGGTAATCAGAGGCTCGTGGTCGCGGGCGCCGCCGCGGTGATCGCCGTCCTCGCCGGTGTGGTCGCCGCGTTCGCCTCGACGTCCGATGATGCGAGCGGAACTCCCGTCGCCGCTACAGATTCCGGCTGGTGCGTCGAATCCCGCGACGGCTCGACGGCTGTCGGCAACGGTCCCGGCGGGACGTCCGACGGCGTCGCCGCGATCCTGGCCTTCGACCACGCGTACTACGTCGCACGCAGTGGCACGAAAGCCCGCGAGGTGGTCGCCCCCGACGCGCCGCTGGGATCCGCCGAGTCCATCCAGGGCGGCATCGAGTCGGTGCCCGAGGGCACCGAGCACTGCCTCGCCATCACCGAAACCGAACCCGGCCGCTACGCGGTGACGCTGTCGGAACTGCGTCCGGACGGGTCGACGAAGAAGTACGAGCAGGTCGTGACCACCGCCGACCGCGACGGTCGCACGTACATCACATCCATTGGAGACGCGAAGTGACCGACCAACTGCTGCATGCACTTCCGGTGTCCACCCTCGTCCTCGGGGCGTGCGGCGGAGCCGGCGCAACCACGACGACGCTGGGGCTCGCCAACACCGCGGCAGCTCGCGGCGGCGCGGTCGTGGCCGTCGACGCGACACCTGCGGGCGGCGACGTCGCCGAACGCGGCGCCGATGCCGTGCTCTCCGTGAGCGGCCTCGAGCAACTGGTGGCGGCCGGCCCCGTCGCGGACGACGTGTTCGACGGGTACTGCTCCCGCACGAGTGCCGGGACCCGCATCCTGAGCCGCATCGGGAATCGGACCGCGTCGGACGGTGAATTCCACACTCTCACAGAGTCGCTGCGCGCTCGCGGAGTGAGTGCCGTCCACGACCTCGGCCATCGGTTGCGTGCCGCGTACCTCGCGCCGCTGCTGGCTACTCCGTCGCCCATCGTCCTCGTCGTGCCGTGCCGGGCGGACGCGTTCAACCGCCTCCGCTCCGCGTTGCAGTCGATCGGTGACACGCTCGGTGAACCCGGGCTCGCCCGCACCGTCGTCACCGTGTCGAATCAGGACGCCACCGGCTGGCAGGTGGACGTCGACCTCCTCCGCGAGTACCTGGGCGGACAGGTGTGGGGCGTCGAGACCATCCCCTACGACGAACATCTGGGCATGGGGATCGTCATCGATCACAGCCGGCTGGGACCGGACACCCGGGCGGCGTACGACCGGGTGTCCGCGGCGGCGTCGGCCGTGGTCGAAGGTCGTCCGGAACGGGTCTGAAATCGCGACCACTTACCTACATCCGCCCACGATTCAGTCAGCTGCACCCGCAATTGCAGCGCGTTTGACCAATCGGTGTGCAAACGCGAAGGCCCGCGCCCCCTCACGCCTCCAGCAGCCCCTTCAACCTCTGTAGGTCGGCGGTGACGGCTGCTGCGTCCTGCGCGAATTCTTCGGCGGTGACGCCGTCGCGTCGCCGGATGGTGAAGACGACTTCGCTGTGGTCGCCGTCGGGGATGACGCGCACGGGGTTGTAGACGGTGTCGCCGCCCGGGAGGGTGACGTCGTGGTCGAGGACGCCGTAGTCGTTGGCGGGTGCGAAGGTCACGGCGACCTGTCCCATCGGGGAGACCGCGAGCCAGCGGTCGCCGTCCCGGGTGATGTTGGTGCTCAGGCCGGCCGCCCAGGCGGGGAGGTTGGCGGGGTCGCCCGCGTAGGCGTACACGTCGGCGGCGGTCCGAGCGATGAACACACTGACATGGGTTGATTCGGTGGTCATGACTCCCAGCATCCCCGTTCCACCGCGCGGGTGATTGAAGAAATCGGACTCCGGTGCTCGATGTCCGAAACCTTCAATGCGGGTCCGCCTGAGGTCGTTAGCGTTCTCGGTATGACCGCAACATTCAGTGCCATCGAACTGGTCGTCCACGATCTGCCCACGTCGCTCGCGTTCTACCGGCGGCTCGGACTCGACATTCCCGCCGACGCCGATCAGGCGCCGCACGTCGAATTCGAGTTTCCCGGTGGGATCCGCCTGCTGTGGGACACGGTCGAGACCATCCGCTCGTTCACACCCGACTGGACCGAACCCGCCGGCGGGCATCGCATCGCACTCGCCTTCGACTGCGGAACCGCCGCCGACGTCGACACGCTGTTCGACGAGTTCACGGGCGACGGCTACAACGGTCGGAAGAAGCCGTGGGACGCACCGTGGGGACAGCGTTACGCCACCGTCGACGATCCCGACGGCAACCCCGTCGACCTATTTGCCGCGCTCACACCGTGACCAGCTGACCGAACGTGCGGCCGGTCAACTCGTGTGCCTCACGGATCAGGTGGGCCTGATCGGCGAACCCCGCCATGCCGGCCGCCTGAGCTGCGGGGATGGAAGCACCCGCCAGCCCCAGTGCCGATTGCAACCGAAGGATCCGGGCCAGCATCTTCGGCCCGTAACCGAACTGACGTCGGCACAGGCGGTGCAGTTGGCGCTCGCCGACACCGATCCGGTCCGCCACCTCGCTGACAGATGCCTGCTGCTCCAGAAGTCGCACGATCGCGGGGATCCGGCCGTCCGGCGGCGGCCCGAGGATCCGGCGCGACCTCGCGAAGTCCTCGAGCACCCGGCCGGGGTCGGCGGCGTCCGCGATCCTGCCGAGAAAATCCATGGTGGCGCGGTCCGTCAGCACCTCGGCGAGCGGCACCCGAAGGTTGGCCAGCTCCTCTGCCGGCGTCGCCAGAAGATCCGGGAGAGATCCTGGGGAACAGCGTAATCCGACGTAGCGGTCGCCCTCGCGGCTGCGGTTCAGATACGGCCGGGAGTCGGGGCCGGCCACGACGACGTCACCGTCCATCCAGATGAGGTCCATGCAACCGTCGGGCAGGATGGCCGCCTCACCCCCGGCTGCGGTCTTCTGCCACACCACAGCGCCGGGGAACACCGACCGCCGCTCCGCGTACATGACCCCATGCTAGGCAGGCATCAGGTCTCCGGCTCGACGGCGTGCAGATCCGGCTCCCAGTCGTAGACGACTGCGGTCCGCAGCAGGATGTCCTGCAGTGACCGCCGCCGGCCGTCGACTGCCGCCCAGAACAATCCGAACCCGAACATCACGCACAGCACCGCCCGGAGAAGGGCCCGCAGCCAGCCGATCAGTTCACCGTTGCGGCTGACCACCCGCAGCCCCATCGTCACGGCACCGACGGTGCGGCCGCTCACGGCCCAGCACGCCGTCAGGTACAGCACCGACACGCCGATGAACAAGGTCACGGAGAGCACGGCATTGGCATCGGGGAACGAGAATTCCTGCGGCGAGAACAGCAACCGGAGGAACAACACTCCGACGTAGATGCCGCCCATCACGGCCAGGACGACCGCCAGGTCGATGCCCGCTGCCAGACCGCGGGTGACGATCCCGGCCGCGCGATGCGCCGGCGTGCTCATGCATCGTCCGGTTCGTGCCCGCGCCCGAACAACTTGCCCACGAACCCGGCGACGGCGTCGTCGGCCTGCATGCCCTGGGTCCGCACCCCGCGGACCGCCTCGTTGGACATCGAGTCGGTCGACTCGCGGATGATGCGCGGCAGGTCCACGCCCTCGATCACGGTGTCGGCGAGCACCACCAGATCGACCCGCCCGATGACGGAGTCCACGTCGACGCGGTCGACGATCGCATCCACGTCGATCCGCGCGGCGACGGCGTCGATGTCCACGCGATCGAGAATCTGCGGGATGTCCACTCGGGCGGCGATGGCATCCACGTCGACGCGGTCGATTATGCGCTGGATGTCGATGCCTTCGGCGACCACGTCCAGGTCGACGTGATCACGCACGATCGTGGTGAGGTCCACCTCCTGAAGAGCGACCTGCACGACTCTCCGCAGCACTGCGTGCAGCACCCGATCCGCGAGTTCGTCGGCGCTGCGGAGCGTCTGGGTGCCGCGTTCCTCGAGGGTGACCAGCAGCGGGTCCACTCCCGGCAGGAGTCGCGCCGTGTCGACGCCGAATCCGATCACACGCTGCAACGCACCGCCGGTGGTCGCGGCGAAGCCGGCCGCGAGGCGCAGCGGATCAGGGGCTCTCCTGCCGTCCATACTCGATATCCAAGCCGGTCGGCGCCCGCGACGCACGGGTTCCAGATTTATAGATCAGGCGTGGGGCGCGCCGGGGCCGTGCACGATTCGCGGGGCGGGCTGTCCGGACGCCGGACGGGGCGCCCAGTCGGCGAGTTCGGTGAGCAACTCGGCGACCCGATCCGAGCAGTGCGCGGGATCCGGTGCCGGTCCCAACCCGAGTCCCTCGACCACCAGCACGTTCCCCTGCGAGAGTCCGTGGACCCCGAGCGACCACCCGAAGTGGCGGTTCCAGGCCAGCACGGCCTTCCGGCCGCGGTAGTAGGGGATCTCGCAGGAAAGGGTCACGACCGCGTCGAAAGCGGGAGTGCACCACCAGTCGACCGACAGGGCACCCACCGTCGTCGCGACGGAACCGACGTACTCACCGACATTCGCCGAGCTGGTGGCCCGGACCTGGCTGATGCTCATACACAACCCACTCTCGACGTTCGCAGAAACCCAGCGGAAGAAGCCGGACGGCAGGTTCACACTCGAGTCATTCGTCACGGACCGCCGAGAGGACTGGTTCGGGTCCGGAAAGAGCCGGTGGTTCGCGACGAGGCTTCTACTCCATCGTCGGGCTGCGACGGGGCGCCCGGTAGCCACCCTGGGGTGGGGATACACCACCCCACACTCCTTGTGGGAAAAACACGAAGGCCACGAACTCGTGGAGTTCGTGGCCTCGATGTCGCGATTCCGAAGAATCGCTTGTGGTGGGCGAAGGGGGACTTGAACCCCCACGTCCCGAAGGACACTGGCACCTGAAGCCAGCGCGTCTGCCATTCCGCCACTCGCCCGAGCGACCCGGAAACATTAACACGAGGTCGCCAGAAATTACGATTCGTACAGGTCAGGGCCCGAAAAGGCTACAAAAACACCCGTCCAGACAAAGACCGATATCATGCAATGGCGTAGACCCGTGTCGTGGCCCGAGGCAATGACAGTACCGTGGGATACGCGCACGGCAGTGGCGCGACACGGACATGTCTCGTCACAGCCACCACGCACCGAGGACAGAAGACCCGACAGCCAGGCACCGTGAGGAGGTTCCGATGGGGATAGTTCAACGTTTCGAGCGGAAGCTCCAGGGAGCCGTGGGTGACGCGTTCGCCCGGGTCTTCGGCGGCGGCGTGGTGCCGCAGGAGGTGGAGGCCGCGCTTCAGCAGGAAGCCTCCGACCGAATCCAGCAGTTGGACGGCGGGCACCTGCTCGCGCCGAACAGCTATGTCATCGCCATCAACAACTCGGATCACGAAGAACTTGCAGCCGACAGAGACCTGACGGTCAAGGCCTTCGCCCGACACCTCGAAGACTTCATTCGCGACCAGGGCTGGCAGACGTATGGTCCCATTCATGTCGCGTTCGAACCGTCGCCTTCACTGCACACCGGGCAGTTCCGCACCCGGGGTTCGGTGGATCCGGATGCCGGCCGCCCAGGTGCGGCCACGCCGGGGCGACCCGAACCGCCACGCGGTCCCGCACCGCGACCACAGGCACCGTTTGTACCCGTCACGTCGAATCCAGGAGCTGGCCCCATGACGCAGAACTCAGGCTACGACCCCAGCCGCGAACCAGCGGGCAACCGCAATCCCGACCCGCAGTACGCGCGCAACGGTCATGCCCATGCAGGTCAGGACCAGCGGTACCCGCAGGGCAACCAGAACGGTTACGACCGCGGCGGCTACCAGCAGGGCGGCTACGACCAGCAGCAGTACCCCGACGACCAGCGCGGCGGGTACCCCCAGGATGCCGCGTACGGCCAGGCGTACGACCAGGGTGCGCAGGCTCCCGGCTACGAGCAGCCCGCGGACGCCGGCTACGACTACCAGCAGGGTGGCTACCAGCAGGGTTACGACCCGCAGGCGTACGACCAGCAGGGGGCTCCCGCCCGCTACCCGGACGGTTCCTACGCCGAGGCCGGGTACCAGCAGCCGCAGGGCTACGACCAGGGTTACGACCGCGGCGGCTACCAGCAGGGTGGCTACGACCAGCAGGCGTACGACCAGCAGGGCTACGCCGACTACGACCAGGGCGGCTACGGGCAGCAGGCCTACGCGCCCGACGGCCACACGTTCACGGCCACGCTGCAGCTCGAGGACGGCAGCGGACGCCACTTCCAGCTTCGTGAGGGCAACAACATCATCGGCCGCGGCCAGGAGGCACAGTTCCGCCTGCCCGACACCGGTGTGTCGCGCCGCCACATCGACATTCGCTGGGACGGCCAGGTCGCGATGCTGTCCGACCTCGGCTCCACCAACGGCACCACCGTCAACGGTGCCCCCGTGCAGGACTGGCAGCTGGCCGACGGAGACATCATCCGGGCGGGTCATTCGGAGATTCTGGTCCGAATCCTCTGAGGCACCACCGAGTTAGGACTCCGAGTAGGTTCCGCCGATACCCGACCCCGAACTGCCTCACCGAGACCCAACCGAGACGGCTTCGATACTCGACCGACATCGCGTCGGAGCCCGTGTCGGACGTAACACGGTGGGGACTCCGTATCGTTGTGGGCTGTCCGTATCCTGATCCCAGGGTGCGGGTTGCCCATATGATGCTGCGAGAAAAAGACGCTGGAACCTCGAACGTTCCCGCCACAGAAGGAGGTGGACTGCCGTGCAAGGTTTGATTCTGCAACTCACACGAGCAGGTTTCCTGCTTCTGCTGTGGCTTTTCGTGTGGACCGTTCTGCGGGCGTTGCGCGGCGACATCTACGCGGGATCCGGCGTCCGTGTGCCGCCCCGATATTCGCGCAGCGGCAACGTCCTGCCGTCGCTGGGTAAGACCAAGACGGCCAAGTATCTGGTGGTGACGCAGGGCGGCCTCGCCGGCACCCGCATCACCCTCGGCACCCAGCCCGTCCTCATCGGCCGGGCCGACGACTCCACCCTCGTCCTCACCGACGACTACGCCTCCACCCGCCACGCTCGGCTCTCCCCGCGAGGCGCCGACTGGTACGTCGAAGACCTCGGCTCGACCAACGGCACGTACCTGGATCGCGCCAAGGTCACCACATCTGTCCGCGTGCCGCTCGGTACCCCTGTACGGGTCGGCAAAACGGTAATCGAGTTGCGCCCGTGACCCTCGTCCTCCGCTATGCCGCCCGCAGTGACCGTGGCCTCGTCCGTTCCAACAACGAAGATTCCGTCTACGCCGGTGCCCGCCTGCTGGCGCTCGCGGACGGCATGGGCGGTCACGCGGCCGGTGAGGTCGCGTCGCAGTTGATGATCGCGGCCCTCGCGCATCTCGACGACGACGAGCCCGGCGAAGACCTTCTCGGCAAGCTCGAGGCCGCCACCCGGGAGGGCAACGACTCCATCGCCGACCACGTCGAGGAGGACCCCGAACTCGACGGCATGGGCACCACGCTCACCGCAATCCTGTTCTCCGGCAACAAGCTCGGGCTGGTCCACATCGGCGACTCCCGCGCCTACCTGCTCCGCGACGACTCCCTCGCGCAGATCACCCGGGACGACACGTTCGTGCAGTCCCTCGTCGACGAGGGACGGATCACCGCCGAGCAGGCGCACACCCACCCGCAGCGGTCGCTGATCATGCGCGCCCTCACCGGCAACGAGATCGAGCCGACGCTGACGGTCCGCGAGGCGCGCGCAGGCGACCGTTACCTGCTGTGCTCCGACGGGCTGTCGGACGTGGTCAGCGACGAGACCATCGAGAACACGATGCGTGAGGGCTCGCAGGACGAGTGCGCCGACCGGCTCATCGAACTCGCCCTGCGCAGCGGCGGCCCGGACAACGTGACGGTCGTCGTCGCCGACGTCATCGACCTCGACTACGGGCAGAGCCACCCCATCGTCGCCGGTGCCGCCTCCGCCGACGACGAAGAGGACACACCGCCGCCCAACACGGCCGCGGGTCGCGCCGCCGCGATGCGTCCGCCGCGGGCCACCCCGAAGCGGGTCGTCCCGCAGGTCGAGGAACCGCCGACGAAGAAGAAGCGTCACCGCATGTGGTGGGCTGCGCTCGCGCTCGGTCTGATCGTCGTGGTCGCCGTCGCTGCCTTCGTGGGGCGGGCTCTGGTCCGCAACAACTACTACGTCGGCGCCGACGGCGAACGCGTGACCGTGCTGCGCGGAGTTCCCGGCTCGGTGCTGGGTTACTCGCTGCAGGAAGCGAATCTCGTCGGCTGTGTGAGCGATGCCGGCGACCTGACGTTGATGTCGCCGACCGAATCACCCAACGGGTGCACCATCCTCGAGGTCGACGACCTCCAGCCGTCCGCCCGCGAGCAGGTGCGTGCCGGGCTGCCCTCGGGCAAGCTCGACGACGTCCGCAACCAGATGACGCGGCTCGCCCAGAACGATCTGCTCCCGGTCTGCGAGTCGGAGTCGTCCACGACCACGACCACGACCACTCCGGCACCGACTCCGGCTCCCGTCCCGGAGACCACGCCGCCGCCCGCGCCTGTTCCCCCGGCGGAGGTACCGCCCGCTCCGGCGCCTGCCACACCCCCGACTCCGACCGCCACCCCGGCGCCGACCGTGACCCAGGTTCCCGGTCAGAACTGCAGGACGGCTAGCTGATGTCGGTCGCAAGTGCATCACCGGGGGCGCAGTTTCCCAGTCCCCCCGGCGGGTTCGCGCCAGCCCCCGTCCAGTCGACGCGCCGGGGCACCGAGCTGATCCTGATCGGTTTCGCGATCCTGATCACGACGATCTCGCTGGTGCTGGTCGAGGCCAGCCAGGAACAGAGCATCACCTGGGACCTCGCCAAGTACGCCGCCGCCTACTCGGCGCTGTTTCTGATCGCGCATCTCGCGGTGCGCCGGTTCGCGCCGTACGCCGACCCCCTGATCCTGCCGATCGTCGCGCTGCTCAACGGCCTCGGACTGGTGCTGATCCACCGACTCGACCTCGCCGACGCACAGTCCGCCGCCTACTTCGGGTTGCCCGTCCCGTCGCCGGACGCCAACCAGCAGGTGCTGTGGACGACGCTGGCCATCGCCGGTTTCGTTGCCGTGCTGGTGCTGCTCAAGGACTACCGCCTCCTGGCCCGCTACAGCTACACGCTGGGCCTGGCCGGACTGGTGTTCCTCGCCATCCCGGCGATCCTGCCGTCCAGCTTCTCCGAGGTGAACGGCGCGAAGATCTGGATCCGCCTCCCTGGCTTCAGCATTCAGCCCGGTGAGTTCGCGAAGATCCTCCTGATCATCTTCTTCGCGTCGGTGCTGGTCGCGAAGCGCGACCTGTTCACCACCGCAGGCAAGCACGTGTTCGGCATCGACCTCCCCCGCGCCCGCGACCTCGGCCCCATCCTCGTCGCGTGGATGGTGTCGGTGGGTGTGCTGGTCCTGGAGAAGGACCTCGGCACGTCGCTGCTGCTGTTCAGCACCGTGCTGGTGATGCTCTACATCGCCACCGAGCGCGTCGGGTGGCTGCTGATCGGCGTCGGGCTTCTCGGAATCGGCTTCTTCTTCGCCTACCAGCTGTTCGGCCACGTCCGGGTCCGCGTCAGCACCTGGCTCGATCCGCTGGCCGACTACAACAACACCGGTTACCAGATCTCGCAGTCGCTGTTCGGGCTCGCGACCGGTGGCGTGGCCGGAACGGGACTCGGCAGCGGACGACCCGCCCAGGTGCCGTTCGCGAAGACCGACTTCATCGTCGCCACGATCGGTGAGGAGCTCGGTCTGATCGGGCTCGCAGCCGTCCTGATGCTGTTCCTGATCCTCGTCATCCGCGGTCTGCGCACCGCGCTGGCCGTCCGCGACAGCTTCGGCAAGCTCCTCGCGGCCGGTCTGTCGTTCACGATCGCTGTGCAGGTGTTCGTGGTGGTCGGCGGCGTCACCAAGCTGATCCCCCTCACCGGTCTGACGACGCCGTTCATGTCCTACGGTGGGTCGTCGCTGCTCGCCAACTATCTCCTTCTCGCGATCCTGATCAAGATCTCCGACGCCGCCCGTGAGCCGGCCGTCCCGAAGAAGAAGGGCCCCGCACCCATCGCCGACGCCCCGACCGAGATGGTGCCGCGCTCATGAACACACCTCTGCGTCGCGTCGCGATCGCCGTCATGGTGATGGTGGTCGCCCTCCTCGCCAACGCCACCTACGTCCAGGTCATCAAGGCGGACAACCTGCGGGCCGATCCGCGGAACTCGCGCGTGCTGCTCGACGAGTACTCGCGTCAGCGCGGCCAGATCTCGGCGGCCGGCCAGGTGCTCGCGGCGTCCGTCCCGACCGACGACCGCTACAAGTACCTGCGCACCTACCCGCCGAACCCGGCGGCACCGTCCAGCCCGCTCGCCAACGCACCGGTCACCGGTTTCTACTCGATGCAGTACGGCAGCACCGGTCTGGAGCGGTCCGAGGACCCGGTCCTCAACGGTTCCGACAACCGGCTGTTCGGACGCCGCTTCTTCGACCTGGTGTCCGGGCGCGACCCGCGCGGCGGCAACGTGGTGACCACCATCAACCCGGTCATGCAGCAGGTGGCGTACGACCAGCTGACGGCGAAGGGTTACACCGGTTCGGTCGTCGCGATCGAACCGGGCACCGGACGCATCCTCACGATGGTCAGCACCCCGAGCTACGACCCCAACTCGCTCGCCAGCCACGACGGCACCGAGACCACCCAGGCATGGGAGGCCCTGAACGCCGACCCGGAGAAGCCGCTGATCAACCGCGCGGTGTCGCAGACGTACCCGCCCGGCTCCACGTTCAAGGTGGTGGTGACCGCCGCCGCGCTCGCCGCCGGAACCACCCCCGACACCCAGCTGACCGCGGCCCCGCAGATCACCCTTCCCGGCACGTCGACGACGCTCGAGAACTACAACGGCTCCACGTGTGGCGGCGCCCCCACCGCGTCGCTGCGTGAGGCGTTCGCGCGGTCCTGCAACACGGCGTTCGTCGAACTCGGTGTGAAGACCGGCACCGACGCCGTCAGCGACCAGTCCAGCGCGCTCGGCATCGGTGGGCAGATGCCCGGCGTCCCGTTCCCCGTCGCGGACAGCACGATCGGGTCGATCCCCGACGACGCCGCACTCGGCCAAAGCAGTATCGGCCAGCGTGACGTCGCGCTCACTCCGCTGCAGAACGCGATGATCGCGGCTACCGTCGCCAACGGTGGCGTGCGGATGCAACCGCAACTGGTGTCCGAACTGCAGGGGCCGGACCTGTCCAACCTCGCGACCACCAACCCGGTGTCCGAAGGCCAGGCGATGTCGTCCCAGGTGGCGGCCACCCTGACCGACCTGATGATCGGTTCCGAGAACAACACCAGCGGCGAAGGCAAGATCCCGGGCGTCCAGATCGCGTCCAAGACGGGCACCGCCGAGCACGGGACCGACCCTCGGAACACCCCGCCCCACGCCTGGTACATCGGATTCGCACCCGCCCAGAACCCGACCGTGGCCATCGCGGTCATCGTCGAGGACGGCGGAGATCGTGCACTGGCCGCAACCGGCGGCTCGGTGGCTGCACCTATCGGCCGTGCCGTCATCGCAGCCGGACTACAAGGGGGCTGATTGTGGCACTGAACAACGGCGCGCTGATCGCCAATCGATACCGTCTGATCCGGCTCATCGCCACGGGCGGAATGGGACAGGTCTGGGAAGCGACGGACAACCGGCTCAACCGTCGTGTCGCGGTGAAGGTACTGAAGTCCGAGTTCTCGTCCGACCCGGAATTCGTCGAACGTTTCCGTTTCGAGGCGCGTACCACCGCGCAGCTGAACCATTCCGGTATCGCCGGAATCTACGACTACGGCGAGGTCCGCGACGCCACCGGCGATTCCACCGCCTACCTGGTGATGGAACTCGTCAACGGTGAGCCGCTCAACGCCGTCCTCTCGCGGGTGGGCCGTCTCGCGGTGCCGCACGCCCTGGACATGCTCGAGCAGACCGGCCGGGCGCTGCAGGTGGCGCACGACGCCGGCGTGGTGCACCGCGACGTGAAGCCCGGCAACATCCTGATCACCCCCACCGGCCAGGTGAAGATCACCGACTTCGGCATCGCGAAGGCCGTGGAGAACTCGCCGATCACGCGGACCGGCATGGTGATGGGCACCGCGCAGTACATCGCCCCCGAGCAGGCGCTCGGACAGGACGCGACCGCGGCGAGCGACGTGTACTCCCTCGGCATCGTCGGCTACGAGGCGCTGTCCGGACGTCGCCCGTTCGTCGGCGACGGCGCCATCACCGTCGCGATGAAGCACGTGCAGGAGGCGCCGGCACCGTTGCCGAGCGACCTGCCGCCCAACATCCGCGAACTCATCGACATCACGATCGCGAAGGATCCGAGCACCCGTTACGCCAGTGGCGGAGAGTTCGCCGACGCGGTCGCGGCGGTCCGGGCGGGCAGGCGTCCCCCGCCGCCCGGCGTGTCGGGTACCGGGGCGGCGCGGGTGCTGCCCCCGCCGATGACCGGTGCAACCCAGGTGATGCCGCCCTCGCAGACCGCATACGCGGGACCGGTCACCGGGCAGGTGCCGCCGGACGACTCGAACGGTGACGGCAAGAAGGGCGGACTGACCAGCGGCCAGAAGGCCGTGGCCTGGGGTGCGGGCGGCCTGCTCCTGCTGGCGGCGATCATCGGGCTCGCGCTCGTCCTGTTCGACGGTGGTGACACGAAGGAACCGACGTCGCCGGCGATTACGTCCTCGCTGCGGACGATCACGACGACACCGCGGCCGACGACCACCACGACGACCGAGGAACAGACGTACACCACCGAGCCGACGTACACGACGACCACCACCGAGCCGTTCACGACGACCACCACCCAGCCGCCGACCACGACGACGACAGAGCCGACGACGACTACCACCACGACCACCACCGCACCCACGACGACGACCACGACGACCACGTCGGAGGAGTCAACTACTCCGACCCCACAAGGACTGCCATGACGACACCGCGCAACCTCTCCTCACGCTACGAGCTGGGTGAGATTCTCGGCTTCGGTGGCATGTCCGAGGTCCACCTCGCCCGCGACGTCCGACTCAGCCGTGACGTCGCGATCAAGGTCCTGCGCGCCGACCTGGCCCGCGACCCCACGTTCTACCTCCGGTTCCGCCGCGAGGCGCAGAACGCGGCGGCGCTGAACCATCCGGCGATCGTGGCCGTCTACGACACCGGCGAGGCGGAAACCGAAGCGGGACCGCTGCCGTACATCGTGATGGAGTACGTCGACGGCGACACGTTGCGGGACATCGTGCGCAGCGAGGGCCCGATGGCACCGCGCCGCGCGATGGAAGTCATCTCGGACGTGTGCGCGGCGCTCGACTTCAGCCACCGCAACGGCATCGTGCACCGCGACGTGAAACCCGCCAATGTGATGATCAACCGTGCGGGTGCGGTGAAGGTGATGGACTTCGGCATCGCGCGAGCGATCTCCGACGCGTCCAGCCCCATGACGCAGACGGCCGCCGTCATCGGCACCGCCCAGTACCTGTCGCCCGAGCAGGCCCGCGGCGAGCAGGTCGACGCCCGCTCCGACGTGTACTCCCTCGGGTGCGTGCTGTTCGAGATCCTCACCGGCGAACCCCCGTTCAAGGGTGACTCCCCGGTCGCGGTCGCATACCAGCACGTGCGGGAGGACCCGCAGACACCGTCCGCGGTCAACCCGGACATTCCGCGTGAGCTCGACTCGGTGATCCTCAAGGCGATGAGCAAGAACCCCGCCAACCGCTACCAGACCGCCGCGGACATGCGCAGCGACCTGGTCCGGGTGCTCGGCGGGCAGCGCCCCAGCGCGCCTATGGTCATGAGCGACGAGGACCGCACCACGATCCTCGGTGCCGTCGACACCGGCGCGGGGAACTACCGGCGCCAGCAGTCGCCGACCCCGGCCACCGCGTCGAAGACGGACGGCGGCGAGCCCGACAAGAAGAAGAACCCGATGCGGGTGGCGCTGATGGCGCTGGGCGCCCTCATCGTCGTCGGCGTCGTCGGCGCGTTCCTGTGGTCCGTGGGACCGGGTTCGAAGGCCGATCAGGTGACCATGCCGGACGTCACGAACCAGGCCGCGGACGACGCCGAGACAACACTGCAGAACCTCGGTTTCCGCGTCGCCCGGCAACAGAAACCGGACGCCGTCGTGGCGACCGGCAATGTCATCACCACCCGGCCCGTCGGCGGCGTACAGGTGGACGAGGGCAGCACCATCACCCTCGAGGTGTCGTCGGGCCCCGAACAGGTGAAGGTCCCGCGGCTCGCCGGCCTCACCCAGCAGGAAGCCCAGCAGGAGCTGAACGCGGTGGGACTGCGGCTCGACACCGCCGTCGCACGCGCACCGTCCGACGTATCCGACGTCGACAAGGTGATCGACCAGAACCCGTCCTCCGGGGCGAGCATCTCCCTCGACTCCGAAGTCGCCGTCACGCTGGGCACCGGGCCGGAGCAGATCCGCATCCCCGACGTGACCGGTCAGAAGGTCGAGGTCGCGCAGGCGAACATCGAGGGCGCCGGTTTCAAGGCGCAGATCCAGAACATCGACTCCGGTGCGCCGAAGGGCCAGGTCGTCTCCACCGATCCCGTCGGCGGCTCCACCGCAGCCAAGGGTGACACCATCCAGATCCGGGTGTCGAACGGCAACAACATCGAGATGCCGGACCTGACGGGCAAGACCGTGTCGCAGGCGCTCGCCGAACTGCGCAGCGCCGGCTGGAGCGGGTCGTCGAGCTCGCTGAATCAGACGCAGACGTCCACCCTGGACCCGGAGATGGTCGGCAAGATCATCAGCCAGGAACAGCCGCCGGGATCGGAGATCACCAAGAACGGTGTCGTCTCCGTCGGTGTCGGCGCGCTGGGCATCCCGCGGTAGGCGGCTCCGCCACCCGTGCGTGTTGAGGAGTCTCTGGACTCGTCAACCACTCACGGGCGCTACGCGCCCAATGCTTGCGCGACCTCGGTCTCGAGGGTGGCGACGAGGGATTCCTTCGGGGCTTCGCCGCAGACGGTGAGCCAGTTGGCGAGCATGCGGTGCCCGCCTTCGGTGAGCACTGACTCCGGGTGGAACTGGACGCCGTGGATCGGCAGTTCGCGGTGCCGCATCGCCATCACGATGCCGCTGTCGGTGTGGGCGGTGACCTCGAGTTCGTCCGGGATGGTGTCTTCAAGGACGGTCAGCGAGTGGTAGCGGGTGGCGGTGAACGGGTCGGGCAGACCCACGAGAACGCCCTCGCCGGCGTGGTGGACGACGCTGGTCTTGCCGTGCAGGAGTTCGGGTGCCCGGTCGACGGTGGCGCCGAACGCGGCTCCGATCGCCTGGTGTCCGAGGCACACCCCGAGGAGCGGCGTCCTGGCGGCGGCGCATGCCGTGACCAGGTCCATCGTCGCGCCTGCCCGCTGCGGTGTGCCCGGGCCCGGGCTCAGCAGAATGCCGTCGAACTCGGCCGCTGCCGCCGCGACGGCGTCGGGCCCGGTGAGGTTCGGATCGTCGTTGCGCCAGACCACGGCCCGCGTTCCCAGCTGTCCGAGGTACTGGACCAGGTTGAACACGAAGCTGTCGTAGTTGTCGACGACGAGAATCCTCATGGAAGCAGGGTATTCTGCCCGCCTCGTACCCTGCACGGCCGGGGACCGTTCGGGCTCAGTGCCCCGCGTAACCGGGCACGGACAATTGGCCGGACGCCGCCTCCGAGTAGCCGAGGCCGAATCGCGTCGCGTACTGCTTGAATACCCGGATTCCGGGTTCGTTGGCGAGCGCCGCCTCCAGTCGCGCGGGGTCCCCGATCGCCGACATCACATAGGGCGGGCTGTACGTGCGACCGTGCAGCAGCAGGGTGTTGCCGATGCAGCGCGGCGCCGACGTGTTGACGATCCGCTGGTCCTGCATGCTGATCGCCTCGGCACCGCCCACCCACAGTGCGTTCAGCACACTCTGGACGTCCTGCTGGTGGACGACGAGATCGTCCGGCGACGCGTCGACGGGGTACTTGCCGTCCGCGTCGCGGGGTGCGTCGGTGAGTGTGACGGTGACGCCGGGACCGGTCATCGGCGTGAGTCCGGCATCCGTGGCGAGCGCCTTGCTGTCGGCGAGCGCCTGCGCGACACCGCTGTCGGACGCGGCGGCGTCCTGCTGCAGCGATTCGACCTGCGCCGCCAGCCGGTCGCGGGTCTCGGCCACCTGGTCGGTCTCGGACTGGGCGTTGCGCACGAGGTCGGACAGTCGGGTGGAATCGCCGGCGCGGATCTCGTTGCCGTGCGACACCTGACGGGTGGTTGCCACCAGCAGACCGGCCACGAGACACACCACCAGCACCGCGATCCGCCAGAAGATCGACCTGGTCACCGGTGTTTCCGTCCCCTCGTCCTCGCCGCGCGAATCGCGGCTACGTTAGCGTGTACACACGCAGGTATTTCCGAATCTACCTGCCCCCATTCCTGTTGAGCCGCACGAACGAGGACGTCATGCCGAAGTCGAAGGTCCGAAAGAAGACCGATTACACGATCAACCCTGCGAGCCGCACCCCGGTGAAGGTGAAGGCCGGCCCCTCGAGCACCCTGTACGTCTCGGTGATGCTCGGGTTCATGCTGGTGGGCCTGGTGTGGCTGCTCGTCTACTACCTGGCCGCCGACCAGCTCGAGTGGATGAACAACCTCGGTGCCTACAACTTCCTCATCGGATTCGGCTTCATGGTGGTCGGTCTGATCATGACGATGCGCTGGCGTTGACCATCACAATTACACAGATGTCATTCATCCCCAATGTGGACAACCCCTGTGGATAGCCGCAGGTCGAGTGCTGATGTCTGCTGACGAGGCACCGCTGGAGTGGTCGACGCCCCTCGCCGCGGTGATCGCTCTCGCCGCGGGCGGAGTCGCGTTGGGGGTAGCGGGACTTTCCGTGTCGACCGAGCCGGCGGGCCGTGTCCTCGTGTGCGTCGCCGCCCTCGGGCTGCTGCTGACCGCCGCGTCCGCGCTCCGGCAACGCCCGCGCCTCGCCGTCGACAAGGAAGGCGGCGGGATCGTGGTGAACCGGCTGAGCGGCCGCCACGGGTATGCCCGGTCGGAGATCGAACGCGCGCGGCTCGTCCGCTATCCCCGGCTGGGCCGCCGGGTGCCGATGCTCGAGATCGACGTCCGCACCGAGGACGGCACCGAACGACTCCTGATCTTCGGCCGGTGGGATCTCGGCACCAATCCGGAGGACGTGTTCGATGCGCTCGCGGTGCACCGTCTGGTGGGCCGGGGTCAGTAGCCGAAGCTCGCGCGCAGCTGCAGGGTGCGGATCGCGATGACGGCGAGCGGCACCAGCATCACGACGCCGAGGCAGACCCAACCGACGGTGACGGCCTTCTCCCGGTTGTTCCCGACGCCCAGCAGTTGGGGCCCGTAGAGGATTCCCGCGGTGGCCGCGGCTCCGGCGACCAGGCCGCCGAGATGCCCCCACAGTGAGATGCCGGGGATCGTGATGCTGATGATCACGTTGATGGCGATCACCGAGATGACCGGTGCGGGGCTGCGTCGCAGACGCAGGAGGATGACGGCCTGGGCGCCCATCAGTCCGAAGACGGCACCCGACGCACCCGCGGTGACCGCGCCGAGTTGGAACAGCATCACCGCGGCGGAACCGCCGAGCAGCGACGCGAAGTACACGCAGGCGTAGCGGGCACGCCCGAGGACCAGTTCGGTGTCGCGGCCGATCACCCACAGCGCGAACATGTTGACGGCCAGGTGGATGATGCCGAAGTGGAGGAATCCGCTGCCCAGCACGCGGACGATCTGCCCGTCCACGACAGCGGGTGGGAACAGCGCCCAGTCCGCAAAGAGCTTCGACCCGGCCTGGTTCTGCATGATGCTGCGGGACTGCGCCGCGGTGATCAGGAAGATGCCGACGTTCGCGGCCATCAGGATGTACGTCACCAGCGGTGTCGGACGCTGTGTGGTCACGGCACCGGCGACGTTACGGACCGGGCGGACGTCCCGCCGTCCGGCGGCGACGCAATCGACACACTGGTAGCCGACAGCCGCTTCGCGCAGGCATTCGGGGCACGCGGGACGACCGCACCGATTGCACGACAGCGCAGTGGGGCGATCGGGGTGGCGGACGCACCGCGGCTGGGGCGGAGTGCCCTCGTTCGCGGCACCGCCCCAGCCGGGGTTGGTCATGTGCTGCAGTTCCCTACGCGATGGTGACGCTGTTGATCACGACCGGCTCGAGCGGACGGTCCGCGCGATCGGTGGCGGTGGTCGAGATGGCGTCGACGACCTTCTTCGATTCCTCGTCGACGACCTCACCGAAGATGGTGTGGCGACGGTTGAGGTGCGGCGTCGGGCCGGTGGTGATGAAGAACTGCGAACCGTTGGTTCCCGGGCCGGCGTTCGCCATGGCCAGGATGTACGCGCGGTCGAACTGCAGTTCCGGGTGGAACTCGTCGCCGAACTTGTAGCCCGGGCCGCCGGCGCCGGTGCCCGTGGGGTCGCCGCCCTGGATCATGAATCCGTCGATGACGCGGTGGAAGATGGCGCCGTCATAGAACGGTCCGGAGTCGGTGCCACCGGCGTTGGTGGTGCTGTAGTCCTTCGAACCGTCGGCGAGGCCGACGAAGTTCTCGACGGTCTTGGGCGCGTGGTTGCCGAACAGCGCGATCTTGATGTCGCCGCGGTTGGTGTGCAGCGTTGCGGTTGCGGTCTGATGAGGTGAAGTCACACCACCATGTTGCCATTGTGGGGTTCCGTGTGGTTCCGCCGCGGTGACTCGAGTACTTCGGATCGGTTCGTGCTCCCGGTTCTTGTGACAAAGTGGGGACATGACACGAGCGACGAAGTCCCTCACGAATCTGCTTCCGACCGAACGCGCCGAGACCCTGCAGGAGCAGGTGTCCGAACGAGTCGAGACCGCTCTGGCGCACGTCGAGGATTCGGCTTCCCGCGTCAAGGAATCCGAGGCTGTCGATCAGGCGCGGCGCTACGCACGCTCGGCGGCAATCGCGACGGCGCGCGGTGCCGGCCAGCTCGGTGTGTTCCTCGGCCGTCAGGGGGCCTCACTGGCCAAGAAGGGCTACGAACGCGCCCGGACCGTGCCGGTGAAGAAGGTCGCCCAGGATGTCGTTCGTCCCCTGACCTCGGCCGTAGCACCGGTCGAGGAGAAGAAGTCGCGGAAGGGCCGTCGCATCGCGATCGTCGTCCTGCTCGGCGCCGCCGTCGCCGGGGGCGCGGTGTTCGTCAGGAGCCGTCGGCGCGAGCAGCCGCGCGTCGCATCCGCTCCCCCGAACCTGCGCGACCTCGACAGTGCGGACAAGCAGCAGCCCACACCGCCCACGGCGACGAAGCCCCTCACGCCAACCGATCCGTCACTCCCCGGCCAGTAGCGCGCGCTCGCTCGGTGCCGTCCTCGATCACCGGGATTCGCTGGAACGACCCGGGGTCGCGGTTCTCGGTGATCCGGGTCCACTGTTCGGTGAAGTGGGGCGTCCCCAGCGCGCCGTCGACGCGGGCCAGCATGTCCTGGCCGCCGGCGAACGCGGCCTGTCCCCCGTACGAACCGAGGCTCTCGCCGAACACCACCAGTTTCGGCTGCGACTCCTGCGGCAACGCAGCCCATTCGGCGTAGACGGCCTCGAGCGGCGCCCTGCCTGCCACCATCGATGTCTCCCGGTCGGCGATGAACGCGAGTGGGCTCGGGAGGAACGAGTACTGCATCGACGCGATGGCGGTGTCGCCGTCGCTCAGGTACTCGAGCGAGGACGCGACGTCCTGGTTGACCCAGCCGCGACCGGTCGTCGTGGCGACGGCCAGAACAGCGCGGTCGTAGGCGCCGGTGCGTTTCAGTTCGGCCACCACGTGATGCGCGACCTCCTCGACGGTGCCCGCGGAGTGGCCCGCGTACGCGCGGATCGGCGTGAGCGGCGACGAACGTGTGCCCCTCCTTGCCCAGTGAATCCCACGGTTCCGCCGAGTCCGGTGAGCCCGACCGTTCCGGCGCGGTGGGCTGGGTGACGCCTGCGGCCGTGTCGTGGTCGGCGACGGCGAGGCTGCCGTTGGCGAGGGCGAGCAGGGCCGCGTAGAGGGCGCCGTTGACGACGAAGAACAGGACGGCGACGAGCACGACGACACTCGCGATTTTCGCGATCGGTGCGGGGACGTAGCGCAACCCGACGGCGGTGAGTGGCCGCGACAGTGCGGAGTCCTCTGCCCGCGGCCAGCAGCAGTGCCGCGACGGCGAACGAGATCACGAGGATCAGCAGGTAATAGGTGCGGTTCGCGCGATCGGCACCGACCAGATCGCGGACGATCTGCTGCCACCACGACCCCAGCACCAGGAAGGTCGGAACGAGGATGACGGCGGCGCCGAGCAGGGTCCACCACCCGATCCGACGGGGTGGAGCGACCGCGCGTACCGCACGGACGTGTCCCGCAATCGGGAGGGGACGGACGGTGCGGTCTCCGGCATCTGCGAATCCTGGGTGGACAAGCGTCCTGGTGTCCTGTCTTCGTTTCACGGCTTGTACCAGGGGTATCCCGCAGGCAGATGCGCACCAGCGCGAGGATCCGTTCCGAGGAGCAGACATGACCGCCAGACGTATCGTCCACCGCATCGCCGTCGTCACGTTTCCGATCGCCGCCGCCACGGCTCTGCTGACGGCCGGCCCCGCCGGCGCCGATCCGCCCCACCCGTTCGGCGGACCGGCCCTGACCATCGGATGTCCGAACCAGGGCAGCCTGATGTCGTTGACGGCGCTCACCGGACAGTCCGGGCCGGAGGCGTCACCGCCCCTCGCCGACGGCGACATCCGTTTCGAGTCCCGCCCCGCCGCGCCGCCGATACCGGCGGCCGCGCAGGTCACCGTTGCCTGGGTCAACACCGACAGCGGACGTTCGGGGATCGTGAACCTCGGCGGCGTCTACCCCTTCCTGTCGGCGACGGTGAACACCGGCGTCGGGAACGTGGTGGCGACGGCGTTCGGATCGATCAACTTCGGCAGCAGCCCGATCTGCCAGGCGAACCCCGCCATCGGCACGTTTATCGCGTGAGTTCGGCCGTGTTGCAGCCGAACCGGCGCCGATAGTCGGCGGGCGCGACGCCGACCACTCGGTTGAAGTGATGGCGCAGAAGGGCGCCGGACCCGAATCCGCTGCGTCTCGAGATCGCCTCGAGACCGAGGTCGGTGCCCTCGAGCAGCTGCTGCGCGTACAGGACTCGCTGCGTCGTCAGCCACTTCACGGGGGTGGTGCCCGTCTCGGCCGCGAACTTGCGGGCGAACGTGCGCGTCGACATGGACGAGCGGGCCGCGAGCTCGTCGATCGTGTGCGGCAACTCGAGGTTTTCGCTCATCCACGCCATCGTCTCGCTCAGGCTGTCCGACGTGCACGCGACCACCGGCTGCTCGATGAACTGGCGCTGTCCCCCGTCGCGCTGCGGCGGCACGACCATCCTGCGGGCGATCGTGTTGGCGACGGTGGAACCGAGTTCCCGACGCACCACGTGCAGGCAGGCGTCGATGCCGGCCGCGGTACCCGCACTGGTGACGAGGTTGCCCTCGTCGACGAACAGAACGTCGGGGTCGACGGTCGCGGTCGGGAACCGGGTGGCCAGTTCCTCGACGTACTCCCAGTGCGTGGTGCACTTGCGCCCGTCCAGTAGCCCGGCCTCACCGAGCAGGAAGACACCCGAGCACAGACTGAGGACGATGGCCCCGGCATCCGCGGCGCCGCGCACCGCGTCGAGCGCCTCCACCGGGAAGTCGGACTGAGCCCCCGGCGGCGGGACCACGACGAGATCGGCGTCGCGCAGGGAGTCCAGTCCGTGGTCGGCGGACAGCGTCAGTCCCGGCGTGATCGACGCGAGCGGTTCGCCCGGACGGATCCCGCAGATCCGGAATTCGAACGGCGGAACCCCGTGTTCGGTGCGGTCGATGCCGAACACTTCACAGACCACCCCGAACTCGAACATCGAGACACGGTCGAGGAGGAGCGTCGCGACCTTGGAGATCATGCCCCCAGTCTAAATGGCAACATCTTGCCGGACCATGTCGGAACGGCCAGTCATTCGCGGACCGGCCCGCAGATCGACACGAGCGCACGCGCCAGCGTGGCCTGATGCAGTGGGTCGAGACGCTGTTCGGCAGCCACCGCGACCGCGGCATCGACGAGAGCGGGCACACAGCCGGGACCGGCGAGCACGGCCTCCTGTTCCCGCAGCTGCAGCAGAATGTCCGTGTTCTGGCGGTCGATCACGGGACGAACCTGCGTCAGGTCGGGCCGGACGGTCGGCGCCGCGCCGGGTGCGACGCTCCACCAGCCGAAGAGGGCGCGCTGCACCTCCTTGTTGGCCTCGATCTGGTCCCGGAAGATCTGCTGCACCCGCCCCGCGCTCAGGCCCTCGTCGGCCGCCTGCGCGGCGACCGCACCCAGGACCTGTGCCTCGCGCGCGGGATCGTCGATCGGTGACGGCGTGCCCCACTTGGCCGCCGCCACCGTGTCGGCCGTCGCGAGGCGCAGCGAGACCGCCAGGGCGATCGGTTCCAGTGGCCGGGTGTGCGCGCTCGCTGGCGCGGTACCGCCTGCCGTCGACATCGCGAGCATCACCGCGGCGACCGCAGTGCGGCGGGCGAGTGCGGGCCGGACCGTGGTCATGGTGCGAGTGTAGGGCCGGTCAGTCGTCCAGCCCGGCGACTCCGCGTTTCCAGTACCCGGTGAACAGCGAATCCATCCGGTCCCGGCTCCACGCGCGCAACGGCTTGATGTCATTCGCCTCGCCTGCCGCGAACAGGAAGGGGCGGCGATCGGGCAGCGCGAGCGACTGCACCGTCGACGCCAGGGCGGACTCGCTGCCGTCGCGAACGAGCCACGTCACGTCGACGTGCTCGCGCACGGCCAGCGGGTATCCGTGCTCGACGTCGTCGTCGGTCTCGATCACCACGTGCGCCGAGACGTCGGCCGGGGACTCGTCGAGCCACCGCGCGACCGCCGGCAGCGCGGTGGAATCGACCGCGAAGACGTAGTGGTCGAAGTTGTGGGCGAATGCCTTGGCGCCGGGCGGCCCGGCGATGGTCACCTCGTCGCCGATCGCGACCGTCGTCGCCCAGGAGGACGCGAGCCCTCCGTCGTGCAGCACGAAGTCCAGGTCGAGTTCGCGGGCGTCGGCGCCGTAGCGGCGGACGGTGTATTTCCGCGTGGTCGGGAGCGGTCGCGGCCAGTCGAGCATCATCGCGTCGTTCACGACGGGCACGCGGCGGGTGCCGTCCGGATCGGGGAACACGATCTTCACGTGATCGTCGGCCTGATAGGTGTGGAATCCGTCGAGTCCGGGGCCCCCGATCGTCAGGCGCACCATGCGGGGGGTGACGTACTCGCGTGTACGGACCGTGACCGTGCGGACTCCGATCGGGTAGCCGATGCGTGCGGTTCCCTTACCGGTCCGGTGGTGGGATACGACGCGGCTGTGCGGGTCGAGGCGTTCACGGGCTCCGGGGTCGAGTGCGGTCATAAAGTAAGGGTAACCTCACACACTCTGGTCCGCACAGCAGTGTGCCCCGGACTCTTCCGAGTCCGGGGCACACCGTTCTGTATTCGTACCTGTGGAGCCTAGGAGATTCGAACTCCTGACATCTGCCTTGCAAAGGCAGCGCTCTACCAACTGAGCTAAGGCCCCGTTACCTCGTGCCACACCTCGTTGCCGCGAAGCAACTTGGACAGTCCGATCGCCACCAGCACTCCGGCTCCCACAAACAGGAGGACCTTCATGCGAATGACCTTTCACCGGCACCAGGAGTGGGCCTAGGAGGACTTGAACCTCCGACCTCTTCGTTATCAGCGAAGCGCTCTAACCGCCTGAGCTATAGGCCCCTGAAGTCTGGAAACTCATCTCGCGCAGTTCCCTGAACCGAGTCGGAAGATTACCCCACCGGACCGGCAACTACCAAAACCGGCCCGGCGAGACGCTCTTTTCCCAGCTCAGCCCCCGTCGTTTTCCGCGTTCAGTCCCGGTCGGCCAGCGTCACTTCGACGCCCCCGACGAGGTCCGAACACAGGTTGTAGATGAACGCGCCGATCGTCGCCAGCGCGGTGAACAACACCATGTTCGCGAGACCGATGACGGCGGCGTATCCGAAGACCTGCCCGGCCGTCACGAGCCCGTCAGAGCTCGACTCCGCGACGATATCGGTGAACGCGTTGTTCAGCCGGTCCCACACGCCCATCCCGTCCAGGACGACGTACAGCAGACCGACGGCCACCATCCACACGAAGAACAGCGACACCGAGATGACGGACGAGATCTTCAGCGTCGACCAGGGATCGATCTTGCGGACCTGCACCGTCGCCCGGAGCGCCTCACCCTCCTCGACCCGCTGCGGCGCCACGGCGATCTTCGGCTGCTGACCCGTGGCCGCCGCCCCGGGCAGGGGATGTTTGGCCTCGGACAGGTCCGGCATGTCCTTGGGGAGCACGTCCCGGTTGATGTGCCGGGTGGGTCCGTCGATTGCGGATGCCTTCGCCTTCGCGGCTTCCCGCTGCGTCACGGCACCGGCCGCGGCTGCGCCGGACACCGCACCGACCGCTGCCGTGGCCGCGGTCGAGGACGGTGTGCGATCGGAACCCTGC
Source organism: Rhodococcus sp. JVH1 (assembly GCF_000280725.2). Lineage (NCBI taxonomy): Bacteria > Bacillati > Actinomycetota > Actinomycetes > Mycobacteriales > Nocardiaceae > Rhodococcus > Rhodococcus sp. JVH1. The sequence goes on from NZ_CP166289.1 coordinate 3,949,206, forward strand.
TTGGGCGCGGGCTGGCCCTTCGCCGGCGCCGACGGGTTCTGTGCGGGCGCCTTCTGGGTGGGCACGGCCTGGGTGGGAGCACCCGCGTTCTGCGCTCCCTGGGGTCGCTGACCCTGTGCCTGGGGCTGCTGCGTCTTCTGCGTCGGAGCGGTCTGCGGCTTCTGAACGTCCTGGCCGCCGGGAGCCTTCGCTGCCGCGGCACCCGCTGCAGCCGCTGTGCCCGCGCCGTTGGACGCGTTCGGCTGACCCTCCGGGCGCGGAGCCTGCTTGGCACCGGCCCCGCCCTGCACGGGCCGCTTCAGGTTGGTCTGCGGCTCCCGCTGCATTCCCCGCTGCCACGGCGGAGCCTGGTTCCCCCGAATGGACTGCGCACCCTCGGTGGGAGCACCACCCGTGGGAGCCCGGTTGCCGGGCGCCTGCTGCGGCGGGCCCTGATGCCCGGGAGCCTGCTGATTCGGAGCGTGACCCTGCTGCGGCGGCACGGACCGCCCCTGCGGCGTCTGCGTGCGCGGACCTTGATGCTGGGGCGTCGACGGAGACCGGGCCGGATCGGCCGGAGCCTGCCGATCCGGTCTCGCGTCGGGAGCACCGCCCGGCCGGGCAGCCGGCCCCGCCTGAGCGGGACCACGACCGGCGGACGCCTGCGGCCCCTGCGGCGCGGAACCCTGCTGCGGGTTCGGTCGCGCCGACCCGTTCTCGGGAGTGCGGGAGGCCTGCTGCTCGGTTTTCGCCTGATTGGCGGAACCCGGGTTCTGCCGGTCACTGCCTGGCTGGTTGGGAGTGCTCACTAGGACTCCTTAGCTCCTTTGCCGCTGCTCTCGGCGTTGTCGTCGGGTTCGTCGGGTTCGTCGGCATTGCGCGCGATCGCGAGCAGGGTGTCGCCTTCCCCGAGGTTCATCAACCGAACGCCCTTGGTCTGCCGACCGGCCTTGCGGACCTGCTTGGCGGCGGTGCGGATGACGCCACCGCCCGACGTGATCGCGTAGAGCTCGTCGTCGTCGTTCACGATGAGCGCTCCGACCAGGGTGCCACGTTTCTTGTCGTATTGAATCGTGAGTACACCCTTTCCGCCGCGACCCTGGACCGGGTAATCCTCCATACCGGTGCGCTTCGAGTAGCCACCCGACGTCGCCACCAGCAGATAGGTGCCTTCGCGCACGACGTTCAGCGACAGCAGTTCGTCGTCGCCGTTGAATCGCATGCCCTGGACACCGGACGTGGCGCGGCCCATCGGACGCAGCGCCTCGTCGGTTGCGGAGAAGCGGATCGACTGTCCCTGCGCGGAGACGAGCAGCAGGTCGTCGTCGGAGGAGCAGAGCACCGCGCCGACCAGTTCGTCCTCGCCGCGCAGGTTGATGGCGACGATGCCGCCGCTGCGGTTCGAGTCGAAGTCGGTGAGCTTGGACTTCTTCACCAGACCGTTGCGGGTGGCGAGAACCAGGTAGGGGGCGTCCTCGTAGGTCTTGATCTGGATGACGCTCTGGATGCGCTCGTCGGGCTGGAACGCGAGCAGGTTGGCCACGTGCTGTCCGCGGGCCGTGCGGCTCGCCTCCGGCAGCTCGTACGCCTTGGCCCGGTAGACGCGGCCCTTCGTGGTGAAGAACAGCAGCCAGTCGTGCGTGGAGCTGACGAAGAAGTGCGAGACGATGTCGTCCTGCTTCAGTCCGGCGCCCTGCACGCCCTTGCCGCCGCGCTTCTGCGAGCGGTACAGGTCGGTTTTGGTGCGCTTGGCGTAGCCGGTCTCGGTGATCGTGACGACGACGTCCTCGCGGGCGATCAGATCCTCGTCGGCCACGTCACCGTCGGCGGCGATGATGCGGGTGCGGCGGTCGTCGCCGTGCTTGTCGACGATCTCCTTCAGCTCGTCGCGGACGATCCGGCGCTGACGCTCGGGCTTCTCGAGGATGTCCTTGAGGTCGGCGATCTCCCGCTCGATCTCGGCGAGTTCGTCGATGATCTTCTGACGCTCGAGGGCGGCGAGACGACGCAGCTGCATCGCGAGGATCGCGTCGGCCTGGATCTCGTCGACGGTGAGGAGTTCGATCAGGCCGGCCCGTGCGATGTCGACGGTCTGCGACGCCCGGATCAGCGCGATGACCTCGTCGAGGGCGTCGAGCGCCTTCACCAGTCCGCGCAGGATGTGAGCGCGTTCCTCGGCCTTGCGGAGCAGGTACTCGGTGCGCCTGCGGATGACCTCGACCTGGTGGGCGACGTACAGCCGGATCATCTGGTCGAGGCGCAGGGTGCGCGGCACGCCGTCGACGATGGACAGCATGTTGCAGCCGAAGCTGGTCTGCAGCTGGGTGTGCTTGTACAGGTTGTTGAGCACGACCTTCGCGACCGCGTCACGCTTGACGGTGACGACGATGCGCATACCCGCGCGGTCCGAGGACTCGTCGTGGATGTCGGAGATGCCGGCGATCTTCGCGTCGCGCACCTGCTCGGCGATCGACGTGATCAGGTTGTCCGGGTTCACCTGGTACGGCAGCTCGGTGATGACGATCGTGGTGCGCCCCTTGGCGTCCTCCTCGATCTCCACCACACCGCGCATGCGGACCGAACCGCGTCCGGTGGTGTAGGCGTCGTGGATGCCCTGGCCGCCGACGATCAGGCCGTGCGTCGGGAAGTCGGGTCCCTTGACGCGTTCCATGACCGCGGTGAGGGTGGACTCCTCGTCGGCTTCCCAGTTCTCGAGCGCCCAGTAGATGGCTTCGGCGACCTCCCGCAGATTGTGCGGCGGGATGTTGGTGGCCATACCGACGGCGATGCCGCCGGAACCATTGATCAACAGGTTGGGGATACGGCTGGGGAGAACTGACGGTTCCTGTGTACGACCGTCGTAGTTCGGGGTGAAATCAACCGTCTCGTGGTCGATCTCACGCAGCATTTCCATGGCCAGCGGGGTGAGCCGGCACTCGGTGTATCGCATCGCGGCGGCGCCGTCGTTGCCGCGGGAACCGAAGTTGCCCTGGCCGTCGACGAGCGGGTACCGCAGCGACCACGGCTGGGCCATGCGCACGAGCGTGTCGTAGATCGAGGCGTCACCGTGGGGGTGGTAGTTACCCATCGTCTCGGCGACCGGTCGCGCAGACTTCACATAACCGCGATCGGGCCGGTAACCGTTGTCGTACATCGCGTACAGAACGCGGCGGTGCACCGGCTTGAGGCCGTCGCGCACGTCGGGCAGCGCACGGCCCACGATCACGCTCATCGCGTAATCGATGTAGCTGCTCTGCATCTCCTGCTGAATGTCGACGGGCTCGATGCGGTCGTGCCCCGGTCCCTCCGGCGGCAACGTTGTGTCAGTCATGAGCTCCTTCTTCTACTCGGCTTGACGTCTCCTCGCGGACTCGCGGTCCTGCACGACGTCGCGCAACCACCCGAGTCTATAGGTGCAGGTCAGCTGTGAGGGTGAAGGACTCGGGTGCGCTCATGAATCGGTGCCGCAGGAGTCGTCCGTTCTACTGGAGTTCGAGCTCCCTGCCCTGGGTTTCGGCGGCGAGGGATTCGGCGGCGAGCATGTCGGCCTCGAGTTCGAGCTCGGCGGCGACGCGGTCGGGCGCCATCAGCAGGGCGGTGATCGGGATCGTGACGACGAGCATGCCCAGCACGAAGACGGGGAACAGGATCGAGAACACTTCGAGACCGTCCGGGCGCGCCACGGACGGGTCGACGGTGACGCTCAGCCCGAATACGCCGGTGTAGTGCATGGCCACCAGTCCGGCCGCCACGATCACCGACGCCACGAGTCGCAGCGTGCGGGACTCGAGGGCCGAGATCGACCACATGATTCCGGCGCCGACGACCAGGCCGATCACGGCGGACGCCGCCGTCAGCACGATGTCGGAGTCCACCGAACCCTGGATCTCGAGGGAGGCGACGATCGCGAGGTCCATTCCGGTGAAGCCGACGCCGAGGAGCACCGCACCGCCTGCCAGGCGGCCGATCTCCACCGATGCGCTCGGCAGCCGGTGTTTCGTGGGCGGCGGGCTGATGATCAGCAACGCCACCGCGGCGGCCGCGACGGGCACCACGAACGAGACCGCGATCCACAGGACGTCGTAGCGCACCACACTGCCGTAGACCTCGAATCCGACCATCGCGATGTAGTGCGGCAGCCAGGCGCCGATGCCGCCGATGGACAGCGCACCCCACGCCAGCCAGAGGTACCGCTGTCTCGGGTTCGGCGCGGTCACCGCCTTGCGGGCGCTGGCGATACCGACGAAGACGCCGATGAACGCCGTGACCGCGGCGAGGGCAACGATCCACGTGCCCATGGAGAAGTGCTGCAAGTCGTCCGACATGTTTCGAATCCTCAGTACGCGGCCGTGTGGAGCTTGGTCAGTGCGTATTCGGTGATCGCGACCAGTGCGCGTTTCGCCGATTCCCGGTCACGCGCGTCGATCGGGATGATCGGCACGTCCTCGGAGATCGCGAGGGCCGCACGGATGTCCTCGATGGGGTAGCGCGGGGCGTCGTCGAATTCGTTGATCGCGACGAGGAACGGCAGCTGCCGGGCCTCGAAGAAGTCGACGGCCGCGAAACTCTCGTCCAGCCGGCGGGTGTCGATCAGGACGATCGCACCGATGGCACCGCGGATCAGGTCGTCCCACATGAACCAGAACCGGTGCTGACCGGGGGTACCGAACAGATACAGCACGAGGTCGTCGGCCAGGCTGATGCGACCGAAGTCCATGGCAACGGTGGTCGTGCCCTTCTGCGGTGTCGCAGCCAGGTTGTCGACGCCGTCGCTGGCGTTGGTCACGAGCGCCTCGGTGCGAAGCGGGACGATCTCGGAGACAGCCCCGACCAGTGTGGTCTTGCCGACGCCGAACCCGCCGGCGATCACGATCTTGGTCGAGGTCACCCGATTGCGGGGATCAGATTTCGCGAAGTCCACTGAGGACCCTTTCGATGAGTTCACGACGTTCGGAGTCGGTCGAGTCTTCCTTCAGGGTGGCCAGGATCTGGAGATGACCGGCCTCGACCAGGTCGGCGACCAGGACGCGTGCCACTCCGAGGGGGACGCCCACCCGGGCGGCGATCTCGGCGACCGAAGGCGACTGCTGACACAACGCGACGATCGCCGCGTTGACGTCGTCGAGTTCCCACTGCCGGTCCACCGACTGCGGCAGTGCCTGAATCAACGCTTCGAGCGCGAGCTCGACCGCAGGCCGGGTCCGGCCCGACGTCAGCGAGTACGGGCGCACGATGTTCGGGCCCGGCTGCTCCGAGTGGTGGTCGTTCATGAGCATGGGCTGGTCAGAGACCCTGCGGGGTGCGGGCCGTGGCCTGCACCGATGCCCCGACGCGGTCGACCAGGATCGCCATCTCGTAGCCGACCTGCCCAATGTCGCACTCGGCGTCCGTGAGGGTCGCGAGGTGCGAGCCGTCGCCGACGCTCATGAGCAGCAGGTACCCGTGCTGCATCTCGACCACCGACTGCAGCACTCCGCCGCCTTCGAACAACCGGGACACACCGGCCGACAGGCTGGCCAGCCCCGAGGTCACCGCGGCCAGCTGCTCGGCCCGGTCGATGGGGAGATGGGCGCTGGCTGCCATCAGGAGACCGTCCGCGGACACGAGCACGGCGTGGGAGACACCGGGCACGTCACTGGCGAAGTTCGACACCAACCAGTCGAGCGGTCGCGTGACGTCGGATCCATGAGCGGTGTTCATCGGTCTCCTTCAATGCTGTTACGTTCCGCGAGCCTCGTGGCCCTGCCGTTTCGGACGCCCTGCTGGTGACGACTGAGATTGGCGCGAATTGTCTCAGGGTCACGCACCCGGCGCAGTGTCCCCGTATTGTGCGCGCCTTCGACCGTGCCGGGAACCAGCCGGTCGCCGGGACGCCGCTTCGGCAGTCCGATCTCCGGGTCGACCTCGACGGGAGTCTCGCTGATCCGTTCCGCGGCCGACCATCCGGCGTCGCCGGCGGAATGCCAGACTCCGGGTGCGCCTTCGGCGCCGGTCGGATCGGTCAGCCAGTCGGACACCATGTCGGAGAAGATCGGGGTGCCGCCGCCGGGCCGAGGTGTGGTCTCGGCTGGTGGCGGATCGATCCGCGACTGGAAGAACGACGCGGTCTTCGCCGAGTTGGTGCGGTAGCGGTGCCGCACCGGTGCCTGGTCGTCGCCGTTCGACGACGGGGGCGCCGGCTGCTCCGCGGTCCGCGCCTCGATGCGGTTCTCGCTGCGGGGTGCGTGCGGTGCGTGCTGCGGCTGCGATTGCGCCGGTGCCGTCTCCGAGGTCGCTGCCTTCGGCCGCCGCACGGGCAGCTTCGGCATCGCCCCGGATCCGCGGACGTTGACGGTGTCCTGGGACTGCGCGGCCGGCGCCCCGGCCGACGATCCCGCGCCGGCCGCGATGCCACTGGCACCGGGCTGACGTCGGGGCAGGCTCGTGCCCGACGCCGTCGTCACCGCGCCCGCAGGTGCCGGGCTCGGCGCGGGCGGAGGCGTGGACGGGGTGCGGGTCGGCAGTCCGTTGCGGGTTGCCGGCTGCTGTCCGTTGTCCTTGCGCTGTGCAGGGGCCGCGGGTGCCGGAATGGCGGTCCGGACCGGTGCCGCGGGGATCTTCCGCTGCGGTCCCGTGTCCTGCCGGGCGGCCTGCGACACGATCAGCGCATTCGGGATGTGAATGCTCACGGTCACACCCGGGTTGCGGGCGGTGTCGAACGTCGACCGCAGGCGCACGGTCAGGCCGTGACGCTTCGCGAGCCGGCTCACGACGAACAGACCCATGTGGCGGGCGGTTTCGGGACCGACCTCACCACCCGATGCCAGCCGCTCGTTGACGGCGCGCATGTCGTCGGCCGGGATACCGATACCGCGGTCCGCGATCTCGAGCAGCACCCCGCCGTCGACGGCGCGAGCGAAGCTGAACGTCACCACCGTGTCGGGCGGCGAAGCGCGCAGCGAGTTGTCGACGAGTTCGGCGAGCAAGTGCACGACGTCCGTGACGACGGTGCCGCTGAGCGCGCCCTCGGGGGTCGCACCCATCTGCACACGCTGGTAGTCCTCGACCTCGGAGATCGCGGCACGCAGCACGTCGCCGAGCGGGATCGGTGCCGCCTGCGAACGACGCACGCGGGTGCCGGCCAGAATCAGCAGGTTCTCACCGTTCCGGCGCATACGCGCGGCCAGGTGGTCGAGCCGGAACAGGCTCTCGAGTCGCTTCGGATCCTTCTCCTCGAACTCGAGATTCTCGATCAGGCCGAGCTGCTGGTCGACGAGCGACTTGCTTCGGCGCGCGAGCGTTTCGAACATGTCGTTGATCTGCAGGCGCAGTTGTGCCTGCTCACCGGCGAGCTTGAGTGCCTGCCCGTGGATGTCGTCCACGGCGCGGGCGAGCTGGCCGATCTCCTCGGAGGAGTGCACGGCCACCGGCTCGAACGACAGAGCCCGCGGATCGTCACTGGCCTTGATCTGCTCGATCGCCTCCGGAAGGTCGCGGCGGGCGGCCTTCAGCGCGCCGTACCGCAGGCGGCGGATCGGACCGATCAGCGACCGCGACACGAGGAGCGCGAGGACGAGCGCGGCGAGCAGGGTACCGAGGACGATCGCCGTGTCACGCAGCGCGGCGGACCGGGTCTCGGCCGCGCGGACCTGCACGGTGGATGCGATGTCCTTCGCCGCTTCGCTGGTCAGCTCCTGGTAGACGTCACGGCTCGCGATGAGCGAGGAGCGCAGCTGCAGGATGGGCAGCATCCCGCCACGCGCCGCGTCCGCGAGGCCCTGGTCGATGAGGGCGTTGCGGTCGTTGATGTTGTTTCGCAGCGTCTCGAGACGGGCATCCCCCTTGGGGTAATACCGGTCGAGGACGTCGAGGAGGCTCGATTCGGCGCCTGCGGCCGCGATGACGGCCGACGTGGGGATGTCGCCCGTGCGGGCCTTCTCCCGTCCGTCGGGAGCGGCGTAGACGTCCTTCACGATCACGAGGCCCATGGCCTGGTCGAACAGACGACGCTGCGCCTGCCACGCGTTGGTCAGCTGGTAGCCCTTGTCGACGACTTCGCTGTCTTCGATGGGACGAACGATGTCGTCCACTTCGCGGATGAAGTCCGCGGCGAACGCGCGCTGGCGTTCCGCGAGCAGGTCGGTGGCGACGCCCGGGGAATCCATCAGATTCAGGAGGGCGCGGCCGTCCGAGACGGTCTGGTTGATGGAACTCGCGACGGCCGGATCCAGTTCGGGGTTCCGGGCCTGTTCGGACACGTCGTTCATCAGGGCTTCCGCGTCCTCGCGGTCCTGCTTGGTGAGGGTGCCCGAGGCGTAACCACTGGTCACCGTACCCATCGAGGCCTCGAGGGCCACGATGTCCGGGACGACGACGATCTGGTCGGCCGCCTCGGTGAAGTGGACGGCGTTACTCAGCTCGCCCTGCACACGGAGCCCGCCGAGCACCATGGCGACGGTGACGGGAACTGCGAGAACCGCGGTGACCTTCCACCGCAGGCCCCAGCCCTCGATATCCCAGAACTTTGCCCGGGGCGGCGAATCGTCGCTCATCCCACGCTTCCTTTCCAACCACTCATAGCTTGTCGCTCTGTGCTCGTGACCGCGCCTGCGGCGGGACAGTCGTACCGGCCCGGACGACACGCGTCGACAGAGGAAAGTGATCGATCAGTTGCGCTGTGCGCAGCGCTGCCCGACGCACCGATTTCCGAATGTAACGAGTTCATCACATCCCCATGGGGAACGTTCTTACCACAGAAATTCCCCGATCCTTACTTCTAAGTAACATGCGCCCCACCGATCCCAGACGTTGCCGTCGCGGGGTGGATCAGCGGACCAGGCTACACAGAATCGCGGTTCACAGTCGAGGACGGATTTCTGCGTGACCCGGTCCCGCAACCGGCCCAGACGGGTGCAGCCACCGGGGTCTTCCGACCGCCGGTGGCTGCATGACATCCGTAATCTCTTGTGCCGGATACCTAGACGTCGAGGAAGCGGACGTCCTTGGCGTTACGGGTGATGAAGCTTCGCCGGGCCTCGACGTCCTCACCCATGAGAACGCTGAACAGCTCGTCGGCTGCGGCTGCGTCGTCGAGCGTCACCAGACGCAGGACGCGCACCGTCGGATCCATCGTGGTCTCCCACAATTCCTTGGCGTTCATCTCGCCGAGACCTTTGTAACGCTGGATGCCGTCGTCCTTGTTGATCTTCTTGCCGGACTCGAGGCCGGCCTTGACCAGGACGTCGCGCTCGCGGTCCGAGTACGCGAACTCCGGCTCGCTGCGCTGCCACTTCAGCTTGTACAGCGGGGGCTGTGCCAGGTAGACGTGGCCGTGCTCGACGAGCGGCCGCATGAAGCGGAACAGCAGCGTGAGCAGCAGCGTTGCGATGTGCTGGCCGTCGACGTCGGCGTCGGCCATCAGCACGATCTTGTGGTACCGCAGCTTCGCGATGTCGAATTCGTCGTGGATGCCCGTGCCGAACGCGGTGATGATCGACTGGACTTCCGTGTTCTTCAGCACACGATCGATGCGTGCCTTCTCGACGTTGATGATCTTTCCGCGCAGCGGCAGGATCGCCTGGTACATCGAGTCGCGGCCGGACTTGGCCGAGCCGCCTGCGGAGTCGCCCTCCACGATGTAGATCTCGGACTTGCTCGGATCGTTGGACCGGCAGTCGGCGAGCTTGCCCGGCAGGCCGCCGAGGTCAGTGGCGCTCTTGCGGCGCACCAGTTCGCGGGCCTTGCGGGCGGCGACGCGGGCCTGTGCCGACGACACCGCCTTGTTCACGATGGTCTTCGCGTCGGCCGGGTTCGCTTCGAACCAGTGCGACAGGTGCTCGTTGCTCGCCTTCTGGACGAACGACCGGACCTCGGTGTTACCGAGCTTCGTCTTCGTCTGACCCTCGAACTGCGGTTCACCAACCTTCACGGAGATGATCGCCGCGAGACCCTCACGGATGTCGTCACCGGTGAGCTTGGGGTCTTTCTCCTTGAGGAGCTTCTTGTCGAGCGCGTACTTGTTGACCGTCGCCGTCAGAGCGGAACGGAAGCCCTCTTCGTGGGTGCCGCCCTCGTGCGTGTTGATGGTGTTCGCGAACGTGTGGACCGACTCCGAGTAGCCGGAGTTCCACTGCATCGCGATCTCGAGTTCGTGGCCGGTGCCCTTCGCGGTGAAACCGACGACGGAGTTGTGGATCGGCTGCTTCGTGCGGTTGATGTGCCGCACGTAGTCCTCGAGGCCGCCCGGGTAGTGGTAGACGCGGGTCTTCACCTTGTGCACTGCGGGCGCTTCCGCCTCGGCGGACTCGTCCTCGGCGGTCTTCGGCGCGTCGGCGACCTGACTGACGACCTCTTCCGTGACCTCGGCGTCGCTGACGCGCTCGTCGGTGAGGGTGATGGTCAGGCCCTTGTTGAGGAAGGCCATCTCCTGGAGGCGGCGCGCGACCGTCTCGAAGCTGTAGACCGTGGTCTCGAAGATGTTCGGGTCGGCCCAGAACGTGACCGTGGTGCCCGTCTCCTTGGTGGCCTCGCCCTTGACGAGTTCACCCGGCTTCGAGTCGGTGTAGGTCTGGTGCCACTGGAAGCCGTCGCGTTTGATGTCGACGTCGAGCCGGGTGGACAGCGCGTTGACGACGGAGATACCGACACCGTGCAGACCGCCGGACACGGCGTAGGAGTCGGAGTCGAACTTGCCGCCGGCGTGGAGCTGGGTGAGGACGACCTCGACGGTGGGGACACCGGAGGCGTGCATCCCGACGGGGATGCCTCGACCGTCGTCGACGACCCGGACGCCACCGTCTTCGAGCAGGGTGATCTCGACCTTGGTGGCGTGGCCGGCCATGGCCTCGTCGACGGAGTTGTCGACGACTTCCCAGATCAAGTGGTGAAGACCGCGTTCACCGGTGGAACCGATGTACATACCCGGTCGCTTACGAACAGCTTCGAGTCCCTCGAGGACGGTGATCGAAGAAGCGCCGTAGTCCTTGCTTGAGGTGCTTTTGTCTGACTTCTGGGCAGCCACGGGTGGGTAGCTCTCCTTCTCCGTCCAATGCCCGACGCAGGCGCCCACCGCCCTGGTCGGGCACGCGGGAGACGAGAATCGGGAATCTTGCCGCTAGTTACCTCGGCCATCTTACTGGTACGTCAGCGCCAGGAGCGGGCTATGACACCCCTGAGCGCCCCGTAGACGAATTTTCAGGGCGTCTCGGGAGTGAAAACCTAGGCCGAAGCGCTCTCGGACGGGCCGTCGGGGAGATCCGCCCACCGCCGGTCCTCGACGTCCAGCACGAACTCCGCGGCGAGTTGCGCGATGTCCTCGGCGTGCGAGATCGGCGACCAGTGCCCGGCCTCGACCTCTCGACGCCGCAGGTCGTGCGCCCATTTCTCGGTGTCCTCGTAGCCGACGGGCCGTACCGCCTTGTCGTTCTTGTTCAGGATCAGCTGGACGGGGACGTCGGTGTACCGCTCGCGCGGCCGCAGCAGACTCGTCCGGATGTTGGCGCGGTACAGCTTGAGACCGTTCACCATGTCGTCCGCCAGCGTCGGCGCCGGACGCACCAGCGCGGGGTCGAGGCGGTCGAAGAACTTCAGGAACGCCGGCCAGTGCCGGGAGAACCACAGCCGCAACGGCAGCGTGACCAGGCCCGGAATCTGAAACAGGACGGTGTAGCCGGACGCGACGGCCTGCGCGAGCGGCCCGCCGAAGCTGCGGTCGGAGATGCGGCGGCGCATCCACTTGCCGAGGTGATCGAGGTTGGGCCCGGAGACCGAGGTGAACGAGGCGATCCGCTCGCGGGCTCCCGGTTCGCAGACCGCCTCCCACCCCTCCACCGATCCCCAGTCGTGGGCCAGCACGTGCACCGGCCGGCCCGGGCTCACGGCGTCGATCACCGCGAACAGGTCGCCGGCCAGGGCGGGCAGTCGGTAGTCCTCGACCCGGGTGGGCACGGTGCTCCGGCCTGCGCCGCGGCTGTCGTAGCTGACCACCCGGAACCACTCCGTCAGGAACGGCACCACCCGGTTCCACAGGTCGTGGGTGTCGGGCCAGCCGTGCACCAGCACGATCGTCTCGCCGTCGGGGTTGCCCTCCTCGAACACGGCGAGTTCGACGGAACCGTTGCTGATCCGCCGGGCGGTACGGGATGTGGATGGAGTCATGGTGGGTCCTCTGGTCGTGCGGGTTCGGGTATGGGATCGACGGTGGGAACTACAGATCGAGGACGAGACGGCCGCTGTCGGCGCGGGACACGCAGATCAGCATCTCGTTCTCCTGCTCGGCGTCGGTGAGCCGCGTCTCACGGTGATCCGGGGTGCCGGACAGCACCTTCACCCGGCAGGTGCCGCAGAATCCCTGCTGGCACGAGTACCCCACTCCGGGCATCGTCTTCTTGATCACCGTCAGTGCGGATTCGTCGGCGGGGACGGTGAGCACCTCACCGGTGCTGACGAGCTGCACTTCGAATTCGGTGCCGTCGAGCACCGGAGGAGCCCCGAAGCGTTCGAAATGCAATGCGGTGGCGGGGCTTCCGGGGAACGCGCGGCGTACCGACTCCAGCATCGGCGTCGGTCCGCAGCAGTAGACGGCGCCGCCCGGCGCGGCACGCTCAAGCAACTCCCCGGCGGTCGGCAGTCCGAACTCGTCGTCGGGTCGGATGAAAACCCTTGACTGATCGAATGTTTCGATCTCGTCGAGGAACGGCATCGACTCCCGCGACCGGCCGGAGTACACGAACTGCCAGTCCATTCCGAGGTCGCGTGCCGCCCGGACCATCGCCAGGATCGGCGTGATACCGATTCCGCCGGCGACGAAGAGTGCACTCCCCTCGCCGACGAAGGGAAACCCGTTGCGGGGCCCGCGCACCGTCACCGGTGTACCCGGTTCGAGCGCGTGCATCTCGAGGGATCCCCCACCGCCCTCGGGGATCCGGCGGACGGCGACATTGTAGCCCGTGCGATCGGACGGGTCCCCGCACAGCGAGTACTGACGTCGCAGACCGGACGGCAGGTGGAAGTCGAGGTGCGAACCCGGCTGCCACGCAGGGAGTTCCGCACCGTCCTCGGCCTCGAACCGCAACTGCACGACGTTCTCGTCCCGAGCGACGACGTCGCGTTGGGAGACAACCAGTTTCATCGCCACGTCCGGGTTGTGACCGGCGACGCCCGGGTTGTATTCGTACGCGGTGAGAACGCGGAGATACTTGGCGGCCACGGCCTCGGTGATCCGCATGGCGCGGTCGGGGCGCGGTCGCCCCTTGATGTCCGGGGGAGCGTCGTAGCGGGGCAGGCCCTGCCCGGTGAGCACCTCCCGCACCTGCGACAGCTTCATCGTTCGGCCGCCTGAGCTGCGGGCGAGGAGGCCAGGTACTTCACGGCCTGCGCCGTCGAACCCTCGTTGCTCGGGTGGTACGAACGCGTGAAGTACGTCGACATCCGCTTGCCGAGTTCCCGGCCCGTCGGGAGGGTGCCGCGCTTGCCTGCCGCGAAGAAATCGGTCAGATGCGGCTTACGCCGGTGCGCCGACCACTGGGCGAGCTCGGGATCGTTGCGCATGAGGAACCGGGTGCCGCGCACCCACAGCCACACGATGACCGGGGTGACGATCACCTGGGTGCGGATCCGCCGGGACTCACGCTTGTCGAAGTACCGCATCACGTCGTATGCCACGGAGCGGTGCTCCACCTCCTCGGCGCCGTGCCAGCGCAGCAGGTCGAGCATCGTCGGATGCGTGCCGGAGCGGTCGAGTCCCTCTGCATTGAGTACCCAGTCGCCGAGGAACGCGGTGATGTGCTCGATGGCGGCGATGACCGCCAGCCGCTCGATCAGGTAGTTCTTCTCCCGCAGACCGGTGAGCGGTCGCGGTCCGAGGATCTTGGAGAACGTCCATTCCATCTGCTCGGTGAACGGCGTCGGGTCGAGACCCTTCTCCTTCAGGTGCACCAGCACGCCGGTGTGGGCGTTGGCGTGCATCGCCTCCTGGCCGATGAACCCGACGACGTCGTCGCGGAGCTGCTCGTCCTCGATCTGCGGCAGCGCCTCTTTGAACGTCTCGACGAACCACTCCTCGCCCGCGGGCAGGAGCAGATGCAGGACGTTGAGGGCGTGCGTGCTGAACGGGTCGCCCGGGATCCAGTGCATGGGGAGGTTCGACCAGTCGAACTCCACGTTCCTGGCCTGCAACAGGATGTGGTCCGGTTCGGGGATCGCGTTCCGGGGTGCAGTCGGGGCGGACATCTCAATACTCCTTCGTGCCGGCGGCTGCGCCACGACGGAGGCCTGTGGCACAGTTCACTCGAAAACCTGGAGTAACTGTAACACCGGGTAATAGACAAAACTAGGAACCGAACGTCCGCTCCGGCCTATCCGTAGGTGTCCCGGGGGCCGCGCCCCCGGATGTGCCGTTCCCCTTTTCGCCAGCTCGGAGCGGTCGGACCGGTGATCCGCAACGACTTCACGACGCCGTCGCCGACGGCCGCGGCGATCTTCGCGAGAATCTGCGACTGCATCATCCGAAGCTGCGTCGCCCAGGCCGTCGACTCCGCGGAGACGCTCAGGATCCCGTCCCGCAGCCCCGTCGGTTCGGCGTGCGCGGCGATGTCCTCACCGACCACCTGCACCCACCGACCGAGGACCGTCCCCTCGGACACTTTGGGCGACCAGCCGCGCTGTTTCGCGATCGCGTTGGTCAGTGCACCGAACGGCTGCGGATCGCGGTCGTCCGGCCCCGGACCCGACCATCCGCGTCGACGCCGGGCGCGCAGGGCCCGGACACCGGTTCCGGATCGGCGGCCCTGCCCGACGGATTTTCCGCTCGCCTTCGCCGCGGCACGCGCCTCCTCGAGGGCACGGCGGGCGAGGTCGATTCCCTTCACTTCCGGTTCGGGGGCCGCCGCTGCCGGTGCGGTGGGTTCGAGATCATCCGTCACTGCGGTCCTCCGGCTCTTCCACGATGTGCGATATCCGTCCTCGATCGGTGTCGCGGGCCTCCACACCGAATCGGACGGCGTCGAGTTCCTCCGGAACATCTTCCGGCACGGCAGCCGTGATCAGCACCTGTTCCGCGTCCAACGCGACCTTGGCGAGTGCGCGCCGTCGGCGACGGTCGAGTTCGGCGAACACGTCGTCGAGCATGAGGACGGGATCGCTGCCGTCCGAGCGCAGCAGGGCGAATCCCGCGAGCCGCAACGACAGCGCGAATGACCACGACTCACCGTGACTTGCGAATCCCTTCGCCGGGGTGTCGCCGAGGTGCAGTTCGAGATCGTCACGATGCGGTCCGACGAGACACACGCCGCGCTCGATTTCCTTGGAGCGCATCACGGACAGCTCCTGAAGGAATCGCTCCTCGAGAAACGCGATGTCGCCCGCCTCGGGCACTCGAGCCGGTTCGGTGAACTCCGGTGGCAGCGAGGAGCCCAGACTCGAGCGGTAGCGGATGCTCGCGGGCCTCGACTCCGGCGCCAGCGATTGGTACGACTCGGCCAGGTGGGGAGCGAGATCGTGAACGAGGTGGAGCCGCCCGGCGAGCAGCTGTGCACCGTGTGCGGCGAGATGTCCGTCCCAGACCTCCAGCGTGGCAAGGGCACTCGCGCCGTCCTCACTCGGCCGGCCGCTGCCGCGAGACACCCGTCGCAGCGCGCCGCCCGCGGTCTTGAGCAGCGCCGACCGCTGCCGCAGCACCCGGTCGTAATCGGCGCGCACCGCCGCCATCCGTGGGATACGGGACGTGAGGAGTTCGTCGAGATAGCGCCGCCGATCCCCCGGATCACCGCGGACCAGCGACAGATCCTCCGGCGCGAACAGCACCGTCTGCAGAATCCCGAGAATCTCCCGCGGCCGCCGGGTGGGTGACTGGTTGATCCGCGCCCTGTTGGACTTGCCCTCGTTCAACTCGAGATCGACGGTCAGTTCCCGGCCGGCGTTGACGACGGTGGCCCCGGCGAACGCCTGACCGGTCCCCGTCCTGATCAACGGGGCGTCCGAGCTGACCCGATGAGACGAGAGGGTCGACAGGTAGCCGAGCGCCTCGAGCACGTTGGTCTTGCCGTGCCCGTTGGGTCCGACGAAGACGGTGCAGCCCGGACGCAGGGTGAGACCGAGAGCGTCCCAGGAACGGAAGTCTCTGAGCGAGAGTGCGCGAACGAACACCTACGTTCCAGAACCGGCTTCTGCCTCGCCTGCCGCCTTCTTCACGGCGTGACCACCGAACTGGTTGCGCAGCGCCGAGACGGCCTTCATCGCGGGGGAATCGTCCTGCCGGGAGGCGAACCGCGCGAACAACGCGGCCGAGATGACCGGTGCGGGCACGGCATGATCGATCGCCTCGAGCACCGTCCAACGACCCTCACCGGAATCGTCTGTGTAACCGGAGATCTCGGCGAAATCGGGATCCTCACCCAATGCCTTGACGAGCAGCTCCAGCAGCCACGACCGGACCACCGTGCCCTTGGTCCACGCGCGCAGCACACCGTGGACGTCCGTGACGAGGTCTTCCGCCTCGAGCAGCTCGTAGCCCTCGGCGTACGCCTGCATCAGTCCGTATTCGATGCCGTTGTGGATCATCTTCGCGTAGTGGCCTGCACCGACCGGGCCGGCGTGGACGAAGCCGTCCGCACGCTCCCCCTCGGGGCGCAGAGCGTCGAAGATCGGCAGCGCCCGCTCGACGTCCGCGTCCGATCCGCCGACCATCATGCCGTAGCCGTCCTCGAGTCCCCAGACCCCGCCGGACACACCGCAGTCGAGGTAGCCGATGCCGCGGGAACCCAGCAGCTCACCGTGGACTTTGTCGTCGGTGTATCTCGAGTTGCCGCCGTCGATCACCAGGTCGCCGGTCTCGAGCACCGACGACAGCTCGGTCACCGTGTCCTGGGTGATCTTTCCTGCCGGAACCATCACCCACACGACTCGGGGAGACTCGAGTCGCTGCGCGAGTTCCGCGAGCGACGCCACATCCGTGACATCGGGGCGGGGGTCGTAACCGACCACCTCGTGCCCGTGCGCGCGCAACCGCTCGCGCATGTTGAATCCCATCTTTCCGAGCCCGACCAACCCGATCTGCATCGTGATCTCCGTCCACTCGTGAGATTTCGTTCGGCAGTGCTGCTTTCGCTTCCGCGAAACGGTCAGCCCGGGAGACGCACCGGCATCAGCAGGTACGTGTACGCGCTCTCCGGCGCCGCGAAGTTGCCGGAATCGTCGGGCTCGATCTCGTCCTCGGTGGCCGGACGCAGCACGGCGGGGCGGCTCGGGGTCGTGAAGCCGAACAGCACCTGCTCGCTGTGCAGCGAGGACAGTCCGTCGATCAGGTAGCCGGGGTTGAAGGCGATCGTCAGCGGCTCACCCTGGAAGACCGCGTTCAAGCCTTCCTCGGCGCGGCCCGCATCGTCGCCACCCGCGGAGAGGAGAAGTCCCTCGGTGGAGAACTGCAGGCGGACCTGCGCACCGCGCTCGGCGACGAGGGCAACACGCTTGATCGCCTCGACGAGCGGAGCGATTTCGACGGTGGCCAGTGCCGTGTGCTCGGACGGCAGCAGCTGCCGGAACTTCGGGAACTCGGCGTCCAGCAACCGGGTGGTGGTGCGGCGGCCGTCGTTGACGATGCCGAGGAGGCCGTCGTTGCCGACTGCGGAACCCGAACCGAGCGCCAGCTCGACCGGCGACGTGGCATCTCCCGCAAGCGTTTTCGCCGATTCGGAGAGCGTCTTCGCGGGGATGAGGACGGCCGCGGTGGTGTCGGGGTTCGCCGGCGACCACTCGAGTTCACGGACCGCGAGACGGAACCGGTCGGTGGCGGCGAGCACGATCGCGTTGCGCTCGATCTCGACGCGGATGCCGGTGAGCATCGGCAGGGTGTCGTCTTTGCCCGCCGCGACAGCCACCTGACTGATCGCTTCGGAGAAGACGTCGGCGGGAATCGAGCCGGTCTGCTGCGGCAACTGCGGAAGCTGGGGATAGTCCTCGACCGGCATGGTGGGCAGGGAGAACTTGGCGCTTCCGCACGTGATCAGCACGCGGGTGCCTTCGAGAGTCACGTCGACCGGCTTGTTGGGAAGCGATTTCGTGATGTCGGCGAGAAGCTTGCCGGAGACGAGGACCTGACCGGCGCTGCCAACCTCGGCTGCGACCCTGACCTGGGCCGATACCTCGTAGTCGAATCCGGAAACCGTCAACCCTTGCTCGGTCGCGTCCAAGAGAACACCGCCGAGAACGGGGACAGGAGGCCGCGACGGCAGACTGCGAGCGACCCATGCCACTGAATCAGCGAATTCTTCCCGGGAGACACGAAACTTCAGGCTTCCAAGCTCCATCGCCGGGTTGTTCCTCTCGGTAGGCACGGTTGTTCGCCACGGTCGGGCCGTGACCACAGCACTGCAGTCTTTCACAGAGCGGCGATGCATAACCGTATGCCCTCGAGGACGAAGTTGAAAGCGGAACCGTCGCGTCCTCGAGTCGCCGACCGAGGCCTGTGAACCGACGCTGTCCCCAACCCTGTTTTCAAAGAGGTTTTTATAAGAATTAATGAGAAGTACTATTAGGTCCTGTGGAATCTGTGGACGAAGGCGTGTAGCCGCTGGTCCGTCCGCGTCGCCGTATGGGGAATTCTCGAGGACAAACTCGAGGACCAATCCGGCACCCATGTGGACTACTCGAGGTTGTTCAAAGTTCTGCACGTTCTGTCCACAGAGATTCCACCTCATCCCCACACTTATCCACAGGTGTGCATGCTTTATCCCAGGTCCCGGCGTCGGCGTGTTGCACCGGCGTGTCGTATCGGCGGGGGTTCGCACGAGCCTCGAGTAGACCCTCGAGCGGTACCTCGAGGACCCGCTCGAGCCAACCCTCGAGGACCGGCTCGAGGAGCCCCTCGAGTTGCCCGCGGCCCTGCGGTTCCCCCGAAACGACCTGTGCCCCCGGTAGGCGAGCTACCAGGGGCACAGGAGTGGCGGGACGGCGACTATCTCTTGGAACGCTGTTTGATCCGGGCGGTCAGCTCCTGGACCTGGTCGTAGACCTTCCGCCGCTCCGTCATCTCCTTGCGAATCTTCTTGTCCGCGTACATCACGGTGGTGTGGTCGCGGCCGAAGGTCTGCCCGATCTTCGGCAGGGACAGATCGGTGAGTTCGCGGCACAGGTACATGGAGATCTGGCGGGCGGACGCCAGCGGACGGGCCTTACCGGGGCCACAGAGGTCGTCGATGGACATGTTGAAGTACTCCGCGGTGACCGCCATGATCGTCGCCGCATTGATCTCGAGACTCGACGAATCCGGCATCAGGTCGCGCAGCACCACCTCGGCGAGCGTGAGGTCCAGGGGTTGCCTGTTCAGGGATGCGAACGCCGTCACACGAATGAGGGCACCCTCGAGTTCCCGGATGTTGCGTTCGATCCGGGAGGCGATCAACTCGAGGACGTCGTCGGGCACCTCGAGGCGGTCCATTCGGGCCTTCTTGCTGAGGATCGCGATGCGGGTCTCGAGTTCGGGTGGCTGAACGTCGGTGATCAGGCCCCATTCGAACCTGGTACGCAGTCGTTCCTCGAGTGTCGCCAGCTGCTTCGGCGGCCGGTCGGACGAGACGACGATCTGCTTGTTCGCGTTGTGCAGGGTGTTGAAGGTGTGGAAGAACTCCTCCTGGATACCTTCCTTGCCCTCGATGAACTGGATGTCGTCGACCAGCAGCACGTCGGTCTCGCGGTAGCGGCGCTTGAACGCCACCTTGCGATCGTCGCGGAGGCTGTTGATGAAGTCGTTGGTGAACTCCTCGGTGGAGACGTACTTCACCCGCATCCCCGGGAACAGCCGCTGGGCGTAGTGGCCGGCGGCGTGCAGGAGATGCGTCTTGCCGAGGCCGGACGCTCCCCACACGAACAACGGGTTGTACGCGCGTGCCGGCGCCTCGGCGATGGCGACCGCCGCGGCGTGGGCGAACCGGTTGGACGAGCCGATCACGAACGTGTCGAACGTGTACTTCGCGTTGAGGCTGTTCCCCCCGGTCGCCGACGGTGCCGGGCCGGACGGGGGCTTCGTGAAGTACGACGGCCAGGATTCGTGGACGCTGGCGAGGGCCTCGCGGTCGTCGTCGACTTCCTCGAAGTCCGTCGTGTCGGAGTAGGGCTGATCCTCTCCGGAACCGAACCGGCGCCTGCGGAACGACCCGGAACTGGTGACGGAGGGCTCGAGGTGGCGAGGCGTGTGGAGAGGTTCCGGCTCGGGCCGGTGGTCCCGGCTCGGCGGATCGGATTCGGGTTCGTCGTCGACCGGGGCCGCGATACGCACACCGAGGCCTTCGACCTGCTCACCGAGATGCCGGCCGAGGGCGTGGAGGATCGGTTCACGGAGATCCCGCTCGATCGCCTCCTGCGCGAAGGGCGACGGAACGGACAGGAGCGCGAAGCCCTGTGCGAGCGTCAGCGGTTTGACGAGCGCCAACCACGCCTTCTGTCCCCTCGTCAACGGCGGCAGATCGCCGCCGGGCGAATCGGAAGTGAGGTCTGCGACGACGTCGATCCAGATCCGTGCGAGCGCATTCGGATCGTCGTTCACGTGGTTCCTCCCCAGTGTGTTCGCGGATTCGGCGCCAGCGGTGCCGAGTCGAGTGTCGGTGCCGTCGTCGAGGTGGAATCGGTAGCTTCCCCGACCTGAGGATGGACCCCGTACGGACCTACGAATATGCCATCTGAACAGTGTTTCCACACAATTATCCACAGATGTGGACAAAGTGCAGACGCCTCCTGTCGAGACGCCGTTGCACGGCGAGGAGTCCAGATCCAGCGCGCTGACCTGCGCTTATGCATGCGAAGCCTGGATGAGCGGGTTCACGGACCCGGGAAGTGAAGGGTGTCAACAACCCTCGTGGCGATCCGAAGCGGCACACCATCTGTGCCCTGTGGATGAATTGTGGTGAATATGCAGATGAGAACGGTGAAGTCGAGAGCTGGGCACTCGATCAGGGTTCATCGGCGAGACCATGCATAGACGCTAGCAACAGTGTCGGCAACCTCACAGCGGTTTGGCACATTGGAAGTTGGGGTGCAAGCATTTGTCGATCCTCGGCGTGTCGGTCAACCGATTCGCGGGGGAATCGCAGGTGAGCGAGTTTGACCTGACCGTGAGTGGTAAGTACTCTCGAACAGTCACCCTGTGGTGAGGTGGCGGTTTCGTGCTGGCTCGAGTCCAGTTTCGGAGTCGTTCCATCCCCACCCTGTGGATGAACACCTGAGTTTTCGCCAATGTTAGATCCATGACGCCGGGAGGCGTCGATGAACTTCGAGGAGTGTTGACCGTGGCCAAGGGCAAGCGGACGTTCCAGCCGAACAACCGACGCCGCGCGCGCGTTCACGGCTTCCGTCTTCGTATGCGGACCCGTGCGGGTCGTGCAATCGTTTCGGCGCGTCGCCGTAAGGGCCGCGAATCTCTCACCGCCTGATCCCGACACTGGGTTCGGGAGCTCGGGGTGTTGCCTGAGCCGCACCGATTGCGTCGTCATTCAGATTTTTCGATGACTGTGCGACGTGGTCGTCGGATGGGAAGACGCGACCTGGTTGTGCACGCATTCGACCGTGCGCAGGCAGATGAGCTGGTGAGTAGCGGCGGTCCGCGATTCGGACTGGTTGTGAGTAAGGCTGTCGGGCCGGCGGTGATTCGACATCGAGTCGCACGCCGGCTTCGTCATATCTGCATCGACCTTGTGGACGTGGTTCCACGGGGCACCGATGTGGTGATTCGGGCTCTTCCGGGAGCTGCGACTGCAAGTAGCCGGGACCTGGAGAAGCAACTCCGTGCAGGTCTCCTTCGATTGGACCTTCTTGCGCCCGTGAGTACCTCCGCATGAAAAGCGCACTCCACGAGTCGCGCGCCGATACGGCCGAGGCCACCTCCTCGGCCTCTTCCGCGTGGAAGTCGGTCCGTGCGATGCCGGCGCGCACTCTCATTTTCTTCATCGAGCTCTACCGGACGTATGTGTCGCCCCTGAGGATGCCGACCTGCCGGTTCATGCCGACCTGTAGCGAGTACGCGGTGGAATCCCTGCGTACCCACGGGGTGATCAAAGGCCTTTTTTTGACGGTGGTTCGGTTGGCGAAGTGTGCCCCCTGGCACCCTGGTGGGTGGGACCCGGTCCCTGCCCGTCGCGACCGTCATGCGGGTGGCCGACGTTGCTGTCCGGCGAACGTGGACGAACAGAGGAGTACATAGAGCCGTGCTCGACTTCATTTACTATCCGGTGTCCGGGATCCTGTGGGTCTGGCACAAGATATTCGGTGCCATTCCCTTTCTCGGGCCGGACAGCGGTGTCACGTGGGCGCTCTCCGTGGTGTTCCTCGTGTTCACTCTGCGTGCCGTGCTGTACAAGCCGTTCGTCAAGCAGGTACGCACGACGCGCCAGATGCAGGAACTTCAGCCGCAGATCAAGGCCCTGCAGAAGAAGTACTCCGGCGACCGCCAGCGCCAGGCCGTCGAGATGCAGAAGCTCCAGAAGGAGCACGGGTTCAACCCCATCATGGGCTGCCTCCCGGTTCTCGCGCAGGCTCCGGTCTTCATCGGCCTGTTTCACGTACTGCGCTCGTTCAACCGCACCGGCACCGGGTTCGGGCAGCTCGGCATGTCGGTCGAGGCGAACGCGAACACGCCGAACTACTTCTTCAGCGTCGAGGACGTGCAGTCCTTCCTGAGTGCCCGACTGTTCGGCGCTCCCATCTCGGCCTGGATCACCATGCCGAAGGAACAGCTCGACGCGTTCGCTGCGTACGGCCCGATCCCCACCGTGCTGAACATTGCCGTTGTCGCGGTTCCGCTGATGGTCATCGCCAGCATCGCGACGCACTTCAACTCGCGCGCCTCCGTCGCTCGTCAGAGTCCCGAGGCCGCCGCCAACCCGCAGTCCGCGATCATGAACAAGCTCGCACTGTGGGTCTTCCCGCTCGGTGTGCTCGTCGGTGGTCCGTTTCTCCCCATCGCGATCCTCCTGTACTGGGTGAGTAACAACATCTGGACGTACGCGCAGCAGCACATCGTCTTCCGTCGCATCGACGAAGAAGAGGAAGAGAAGAAGCAGGCTGCCATCGCACGCCGGGCGGACAACGCTCCGAAGCCTGGTGCACGTCCCGATCTCACCAAGAAAAAGAAGAAGTCCGCGACCGCAACGGACGGTTCTTCCTCGGCGGACGAACCGGAGATCGTCGAGGGCGTCGTCGAAGACAGCGCCTCCGATCAGGTGAGTGGTGACGGTTCGGCTGCCGGAACGTCGAAGCCGAAGCCCGGTGCCCGCCCCCAGTCCAACCGCGGAAAGTCCCCCAAGCGCAAGCGGCGCTGATTCAGAAAAGAGAACAAGCATGGCTAGTGAGCCTGACATCGCAGTGGACGGAGATGAGACAGACGTGACTGCAACGACGCAGAACCCGGACACCGAGGTGGATTCCGATTCTGACGACTACCTGATCGAGGAAGGGGAAATCGCCGGCGACTACCTGGAGCAGCTGCTCGACGTACTCGACTTCGACGGCGATATCGACCTGGACGTCGAGGGCGACCGTGCTGTTGTCAGCATCGATGGTGGAGACGATCTCACCAAGTTGGTCGGGCGCAAGGGTGAGGTGTTGGACGCACTCCAGGAACTGACTCGCCTCGCCGTGCAGCAGGCGACGGGCGAACGTAGTCGCCTGATGCTCGACATCGCCGGATGGCGTGCCGGCCGTCGCGCCGAACTGACCGAGCTGGGTTCCTCGGCTGCCCGCCGCGTACTCGAGAGCGGTGAACGCGAGGAGCTCGCTCCGATGACACCGTTCGAGCGCAAGATCGTTCACGACGCAGTCGCGAAGGTCGATGGGGTTTCGAGCGAGAGCGAAGGCGCCGAGCCTTCACGTCGCGTGGTCGTCATCAAGGACTGATCCACACAAGCATCACCAAGGCGGGGCTCCCGGATTCATCTGCGGGAGCCCCGCCTTCTCGCTATTCGTAGTCGCGATCCGTCACTTTGGCTTCGTTTCGTTTCACGTGAAACACGAACCCCTCCCCTCCCCCACCGAGACGTCGGGTGTCTGCGGCGAGATTTCGTGCGCCACCGTCGCGTGACTGCGCTGTCTCAGGACTTCGTGGACAGTGCGGGCGGGTCACTGCGCCACCGGTCCGCCGACTTCGCCCCGATCGTGCCGCGGCAGGAGTGGGTCAATTCAGCCTCCGTCGTCAGTCGAGCGGCTGCACGCACATGCCAGCGAGGCGTCGGGCGAGGCGGTGTCGTCGACGACCACAAGCTCGCAGGAGCAGAAGTTCGCCAGCGTCCGGGCGGCGGGTCCGACTGACTTCAGCACCCGCAGCTGAGTCTCGATCGCGGCGTGCGCGCGAGCGCGTCGACGAGATGACTCTTCCCTGCCTCGGACTTCCCGGACGCGGCCGACTTTCCCGGCGATGCGCCCCATCGAGCAGCGGCGGGAAGCGGAAATTGCTGACGATGTCCCCCGCAAAGTAGGTGGGGCCGCCGGCATCGTCTGGAACTCTTCAACAACCCTCGGCGGCCCAGGCCGAGCGGACTCGAGCCAGGATGTATGGAGGCGGGTCAAGATTGGGATGCCGTGCCTCGCTCAGTTTTCAGGGGCCGCCCACACGTGAGTCCGTCGGGGCCCTTGTGACGAAGCGCTCGGGTAACCCTCCTGCCGCGACTACTGCTGGGATCGTGGAGAGGGTGCTGGATCCATCGAAGCTCTGTTCCGCTCGTCAGGCGATGGTGAGCGGAACGATCCGCAAGCGTCCGCGAAGTCCTGAGACATACCACTCACGTGTCAGTGGTTCGGTGCGATGAGTTTCAACGCTTCTCGAAGTCCACATGATTGAAGCGACCGAAGCGGTGCCGTCGACTTGATGGAGTGAATGATGAGCGAGGACGAACGACAGATCCGGAATCTGATCGACCGTTGGGTGGAGGCTGTGCATAGCGGCGTCATGGCCGGGGTTCTCGCGGACCACTCCGACGACATCGTGATGTTCGACGTGCCGCCGCCATACGAGGGCGCTCGCGGAATTGATGCGTATCGCGAGACATGGCCGCCGTTCTTCGAATGGCAGTCGCAGGGTGCCAGGTTCGAGATGGTGACATTGGACGTGACTGCCGGCGAGGATGTCGCGTTCGCCCATGCGCTCCTCCGCTGTGGAATGGACGCGGAGCTCGCCGGCAATCCGGAAAACCGGCTCCGCCTCACAGTGGGGTCGCGGAAGGTAGATGGTCGTTGGCTCGTCGCTCACGAGCACCACTCGTTCCCGGACACCACGGTCTGACCTATCGCGTATGTGGAGCCCGCAGGCCGCTATTTCGGACGTTTTTGAATGAATTTAGGTTGTAGTTTCACCCACCCAACCACACCCGGGAGTTTCGTCACTGTGATGATTGAGAAACGGGGATCCGTCGGAGCGAAGCTACCGAGAGTTAGCGTCGAGTAGGCGCGATGGCTGCGCCTCTTCGGGGGTCACTCATTCGCTGACCCCCGCGCCGCAGACTTGGGACGACGGATGCGCCGACGGGTCGGTTCTGTTCCACGTGAAACGCACGACCGTTGTTCCACGTGAAACTGTCCGCGCCGACCGCGATCAACCGACCGCGATCCCGGCGCAACGTCGCGAACAATCCCGATCACGACTACGCCGACGCTGCCGCCCAGTCCTTGCACGCCCCGTCGCCTGTTCCACGTGAAACATTCGCGCGTCGATCGCCCCGCTGTTGATCCGCAGAACCAGATGACGCGATGTGCGCGAGACGCATCCGAGGTCGTTCACCGGCGAGGCGACGCGGGACCGCCGAGTCGGCGGGATGCCTCACCGACAGTGCACGAAGTCAACCCCTCCCCTCCCCCACCGGAAGGGGTGCGGCTCGACACTGTTCCGGCGTTGCGCGTTCGAGTTAAGGGACATACTCGCAACGGAGGGCGGATAATAAAGAAACTGTGTTTGTTGATTTCGCGTTATTCGCGGGAGGATGTTTCACGTGGAACCGAATGGTGGAGAGCCGGCCGAATGGGACGAACAAGCGGCGGCACGCCAGGTGTTCGGTGAACGATTCGATATTGCGGAGCGCTACTACAAGTCGTTGGCGACCGACGGTGTCGAGCGGGGGTTGATCGGACCGCGGGAGGTTCCGCGACTCTGGGAACGCCACCTCCTCAACTGTGCCGTCGTCGGTGAACTGATCGCCGAGGGTGAGTCGGTTGTCGATGTCGGAAGCGGTGCCGGATTGCCCGGTATCCCGCTCGCGATCGCCCGACCAGATCTCCGGATCACGTTGGTGGAGCCGCTGCTGCGACGGTCGGTGTACCTCGCCGAGTTCGTCGAGTCGAACGGTCTGGACGTGCTGGTGGTCCGGGGCCGGGCCGAGGAGTCGGGCGTGGTGAAGGAAGCCGGCGGCGCAGACGTCGTGACGTCCCGTGCGGTGGCACCGTTGGAGAAGTTGGCCAAGTGGTCGCTGCCGCTTATCCACGAGCATGGGAGAATGCTCGCATTGAAAGGTTCGAGCGCCGCCGAAGAGATTTCCCGTGATCGCGCTTCCCTGACTCGGTTGGGTGCTGGCAAGCTGGATATCGTGGAATGCGGAGTGGGCCTGCTTCCAGTCCCCACCGTTGTCGTTCGGGCAGAACGTATACCGAAACGCCGTCAGCGTCGATGACGATGTGCACGGTGACTAGGGAGTGAATATGTCGAGTAACGAGCGATTCCCAATCAAAGGAGTAGTCAATGTCGGGTGGGCCTGAATCCGCCGTTTCACGTGAAACAGTTTCACGTGAAACCGACCATCAATCCGACCAGGCGACGAGCTCCGGGAACGGAGACGACGGATTCACGGCCCCCTACAACGGAATCTCCGTCGAGGAGACTCCGATCGGTGCCGCCGCGCACCGCGCGAGTCAGGTGCTGCACCCCCACTCGGTGAGTCTGCCGAAGCCGCCCGAACGGCGGATCCTCACGATCGCCAATCAGAAGGGCGGCGTCGGCAAGACGACGAGCGCGGTCAACCTCGCCTCCGCCCTCGCGGTTCAGGGACTTACCGTTCTGGTCATCGACCTCGACCCGCAGGGCAACGCCAGCACGGCGTTGGGAGTCGCCCACCACTCCGGTGTGCCGTCCAGCTATGAGCTTCTCCTCGGTGAGGTAACGGCAGCGGAGGCGATCCAGAAGAGCCCGCACAACGACCGGCTGTTCTGCATTCCGGCCACGATCGACCTCGCCGGCGCCGAGATCGAATTGGTCTCCATGGTCGCCCGCGAGGGTCGGCTGAAGGGCGCGCTCTCGGAGAAGGCTCTCGGCGAAGTGGATGCCGACTTCATCCTGATCGACTGCCCGCCCTCGCTCGGACTGCTCACGGTGAACGCCATGGTCGCGGCCAAGGAAGTCCTGATTCCGATCCAGTGCGAGTACTACGCCCTCGAGGGTGTGGGACAGCTGCTGCGGAATATCGAACTGGTGCAGGCACATCTCAACCCGGACCTCCACGTGTCGACGGTCCTTCTCACGATGTACGACGGGCGCACCAAGTTGGCCGACCAGGTGGCCGAAGAAGTCCGCACCCACTTCGGCGACGCCGTCCTCCGCGCCGTCATTCCCCGCAGCGTGAAGGTGTCCGAAGCGCCCGGGTACGGCATGACCGTGCTCGACTACGACCCCGGCTCGCGGGGCGCCATGAGTTACCTCGACGCGGGACGTGAACTCGCAGCGCGCACCGCACACATCACGAAGCAGGAGCAGCGATGAGTCAGACGCGTAAGGGTGGACTTGGCCGTGGACTGGCTGCGCTCATTCCTACGGGACCGACGACGACGGGACCGGGGCTGGGCAACGCCGCCGCGGATGTCGTGATCGGCGCGGACCGGCGCACCGTACTGACCGCTCCCGCGCCGAACGCGTCGGACTCTGCGACCGACGAGAAGACCGCTCCCGCGTCCACGGGAAACAATGGAAGCAGCAACGGCGCCGACGGCGAATCCGGAAACGGTGCTCAACCCCTCCCCTCCCCCACCGGGGCGGTGTACCGGGAGATCGCTCCAGACCTGATCGAGCGGAACCCCAAGCAGCCGCGTCAGGTGTTCGACGACGACGCACTCGCCGAGCTCGTCCACTCGATCCGCGAGTTCGGATTGATGCAGCCGATCGTGGTGCGTCCGCTCGACGACGGCAAGTTCCAGCTCGTCATGGGCGAGCGTCGGTGGCGTGCCAGCCAGGAAGCCGAGCTGGAGACGATCCCGGCGATCGTCCGCGAGACCGGCGACGACGCCATGCTTCGCGACGCGCTCCTGGAGAACATCCACCGCGTGCAGCTGAACCCGCTCGAAGAGGCTGCGGCGTATCAGCAGTTGCTCGAAGAGTTCGAGGTGACCCACGAGGAACTGGCGGCGAAGATCGGCCGCTCGCGTCCCGTCGTCACGAACATGATCCGACTGTTGAAATTGCCGATTCCCGTGCAACGACGCGTCGCGGCGGGTGTGCTGTCCGCCGGTCACGCTCGCGCCCTGTTGTCGCTCGAGGCCGGAGCCGACGCGCAGGAGGTGATGGCGGCACGCATCGTTGCGGAGGGCATGTCCGTTCGCGCGACAGAGGAGGCGGTGACGCTCGCCAACCGCAGCGACGACCAGGCGGCGCAGCCCGCCCAGCGCCGCAAGCCGATCCAGATGCCTGGCTTGCAGGACGTCGCCGAGCGGCTGTCGGATTCGTTCGACACGAGGGTCACGGTCAGCCTCGGCAAGCGCAAGGGCAAGATTGTGGTCGAGTTCGGTTCGGTGGACGATCTTCAGAGGATCGTTGGGATGATGGAGGCACAGAAGGCCGATTCATGAGCGCCTGAGAGAGGTAGAAGTACCCGCGGGTGATCCGTCACTGTGACAGTGGCCGCTGACGGGCCGACTCCAGCAGAACTATCGGGGGCGAAAAACGTTGAATACCAGAGGATGTCGAATGATCTGCGGTAGTGACATATGGAGGCTGAGCTAGCCAGTGTCGACTCACGTCACATCGCTCACTCTCGACGGCTTGGACAAGCTCTCCGCCCACGCTCGTCGCTGTGTCTTCTGGGAAATGGATCCCGCGGCCATCCACAGTTCGCGCGGATTCTGCGACCAGGAGTTCGAGAAGGAAGCCTGGCTCTCCATGGTCATGCTCGAATGGGGATCGTGCGGTCAGGTTGCCGTCATGGACGGCAAGCCGGTCGGCAGCGCCCTCTACGCTCCCCCACGGACCGTTCCGCGCGCGCAGCTTCTCCCGACCGCTCCGGTCGGTGCCGACGCTGTCCTCCTCACCAGCCTTCGGCTCGAGCCGGCCGGGGAAGAACAGAATCTGGGAACCACGTTGATCCAAGCCGTGGTTGCCGATCTGGTGCGCCGCGGCGTTCGCGCGCTCGAGGCGTTCGGCATCCGCAACACCGACGGAACAGGGCCGATCGACACACACGGGATGGCGTCAGCCACAGCGGCGCGCGAGTGCTCCCCCGAGGAGTGCATGATCCCGGCTGATTTCCTCGAGGACAACGGCTTCGAAATCGTCGCGCCCCATCATCGGTTCCCGCGCCTACGGCTCGAGCTGAACCGGGATCACGGGTGGAAGGAAGACGTCGAGGCTGCCCTGGAGCGTCTGATCCACACCGCGACGGTGAGCATGGTCGACATCGGGGAGCGCACACCCGTCGGTGCGCACTGAGCGTTCGGGAACGAGACGTCAGGAACGTTCGGAGGAAGACAGCTCTTCGGCGAGCAACTCGGCGAACGTGAACGTTCCGGTCGGCTGATCGTCCTGACCGAGCAGGTACAGACGCTTCACGGAGATGAGGATCGCTTCGGCGATGGCGTCGCGGGCCCGGGGGTTGGAGAGCACCGCGGCGTCGAGGTCGTTGGTGAGGTAACCGAGGTCGATCTGCACGGTCGGCATGTTCGTCAGACGCAGCAGGTCCCAGGTGCGGCCGTGGGTCCGGCAATCCTGCAGGGGCGTGCGCGCCACGATCTCCCGCTGAATGAATCCGGTGAGGACCTGACCGATCATCGACGTCGAACCGTGCGAGTTGCCGAAGTGGAAGCTCGCGACACCGTTGGCGGACGGGCTGGTGTTCCCGTCGCAGCGCAACGAGATCATCAGGTCGGCATCGAAGGCGTTCGACGTGGACGCGCGTTCGATGTCCGTCGGATTGGCGTGGTGCGGGCGGGACAGGAATGTCTCCATGCCCGTCGCGGCCATGCGGCCCTCGAGGCGGCTGGCGAGATCCCACAGGATGTCGGACTCCGAGATCGTGCCGTACGCGGACCGGACGATGGTGCCGTAGGTGTCGCCGCCGAGGCCCGGATCGATGACGATCCGCTTGCCGCTCAGCTGGGGTCCGGAGCTGCGAACCATTTCTTCTTCGCTCATCGCGTGCGGTGACCCACCGGTGACGCGGGTGCCGAGCAACTCGAGCGACCGCAGGGTGGCCGGACCGCAGATGCCGTCGGCGGCGATCCCGATCTCCCTTTGGAACGAGGACAGCGAATCGTGGGTCTGCGGGCCGAAGAAGCCGTCGACGCGACCGACGTAGAAGCCGAGATCCTGCAGGCGGGTCTGCAGGGTGGCGACGTCATCGCCGTAGAGCGGTGCGGACAGCTGGTAGATCAGCGTGCGCGCGCCCAGGCGGTACGACGCCTCTTTCATGGACCGGTAGGTGGCAGGACCCACGATTCCGTCGACGAGAAGCCCACGCTGCTGCTGGAAGGCCCGTACGGCGCTGTCCAGGTGGTGATCGAACACGGCGTCGGGGGCGATCCAGTGCGAACCGTTGGTGCCCTCGCGACGGGTGTCGGCGACGCCGTTGTGCAGGAAACCGAGACCGGCCAGAGTGCCCCGAATCTCAGCGACGGCCGGACCATGGTCGCCGTGACGGAGTCGGTGCATGTTTCAGGGCCTCTCAGTCCGAATCAACGAGTACATACGAGTCTCGGTACAAACAAAACGATCGATGTGTTCCGGTCGGTCTAGCTGATGCGACTGGAGCACATCGATCGATTGTCTCAGAGATTCCCACAAAATCGGGAATCGCGCCGGGTGTTCGGGTGTCGATCAGAGAACGTCGGCGAGCTCTTTCAGCAGCGCAGCCTTGCCCTTGGTGCCGACAATCGTGTTGATCGGCTTGCCGTCCTTGAACAGGATCAGCGTGGGAATCGACATGACCTGGAAATCGCGCGCAGCGCCCGGGTTGGCATCGATGTCGAGCTTCGCGATTGTCAGCTTCTCGCTGTGCTCACCGGCGATCTCCTCCAGGACGGGGGCGATCATCTTGCACGGGCCGCACCAGGTGGCCCAGAAGTCGACGAGGACAGGCTTGTCACTGGAAATGACGTCCTGCTGGAACGAATCATCGGTGATGGTGACGGTATTCGACACGGGGATTTCCCTTACTCGAGGTGGGTGTGTGTGGTGAGGTCAGGCGTCGACCGGTAAGCCCGCGGCGGCGACGGTGTTGGCGGTGATGTCGCCGCGCTCTGCGAGCCAGCGCTCGGCATCCATCGCCGCGGAGCAACCGGTGCCGGCGGCGGTGATCGCCTGCTGGTAGATGTGATCGACCAGGTCGCCGGCGGCGAAGACTCCGTCCACGGAGGTGGCGGTGGTCGGCGTCTTGACGAGCACATATCCGGCGTCGTCGAGGTCGACCTGTCCCTTGACGAGTTCGCTGCGCGGGTCGTGACCGATGGCGACGAACATGCCGGTGACGTCCAGCGTGGAGGTCTCACCGGTGACGGTGTCGCGGATCACGAGACCGGTGACGCTGTTCTCGCCCAGCACCTCGACGGGCGCCGCGTTGGTGACGAACCGGATCTTCGCGTTCGCCTTGGCGCGCTCGAGCATGATGCGGGACGCACGGAACTCCTCGCGGCGGTGCACCACGGTGACGCTGCGCGCGAAGCGGGTGAGGAAGGTGGCCTCCTCCATGGCGGAGTCGCCGCCGCCGACCACGACGATGTCCTGATCCTTGAAGAAGAATCCGTCACACGTGGCGCAGGCGCTGACGCCGCGGCCAAGCAACTTCTCTTCACCCGGAATCCCCAGGTAACGGGCTGCGGCGCCCATTGCCAGCACCACCGCATGCGCCTGGTAGGTCTCGCCGTTGACGACGACCTTCTTGATCGGGCCGGTGAGGTCGAGTTCCTCGACGTCCTCGGTGCGGATGTCGGTGCCGAACCGCTTGGCCTGCTCGCGCATCTGGTCCATCAGGTCGGGTCCCATGATTCCCTCACGGAATCCGGGGAAGTTCTCGACCTCGGTGGTGGTCATGAGGGCGCCACCGAACTGGGTCCCCTCGAACTGCAACGGTTCGAGTTCCGCGCGCGCCGCGTAGACGGCAGCGGTGTATCCGGCAGGTCCCGAACCAACGATGATGAGTTCATGAACCGTCGATGGAGTGGTCATGCGGGCCTTCCAGTAGTGAGGGGGTGCTCAGTCGTATGGATCAACACAAGACTAAAGGGTGTTGTTCCCCGACTGCAGGTGATACCGGTCGCTCCCCTCGCGGGCGCCCTGATCAGCGCAGAGTCTCCCGGATGACGCAGCGGGTGCCCGTGTAGATGGTGGGCATGCATTTGTTGCAATGGATGCAGAGTCCCTCGGCCACGTGCCGGTCGCGGAACTTGTTGACGAGGTCCGGGTCGCGGAGCAGGGCGCGCGCCATCGCGACGAACTCGAACCCGTCGCCGAGTGCGTTCTCGATCGTGTCGAGTCTGTTGATGCCGCCGAGGAGGATGAGCGGCATCGACAGGGCTTCGCGGAACTGCCGTGCCATCGGGAGGAAGAACGCTTCCTCGAAGGGGTACGTCGGAAAGATGCGCGGCCCGTAGACCTTCAGGCCCCAGCCCACCAGCTTGGGCTGTGAGGCAACGAATTCCGCCATCGGAACCTCGCCGCGGAAGAAGTACATCCCGTTGAGCAACGAGCTGCCCCCGGTGAGCTGCAGCGCGTCGAGATGCCCGTCGGCTTCGAGGAGCTGCGCGATACGGAGACTGTCGTCGAGCCACAGCCCTTTCGGAACACCGTCCGTCATGTTGAATTTGGCCGTGACGGCCACCGAGTCGCCGACGGCGTGGCGCACTCTCTCGACCACCCGCCTGGGGAACGCCGCCCGCCGCTCCAGGCTGCCCCCGTACTCGTCGGTCCGCTTGTTGAGGTTGGGGCTCATGAACGAGCTGAGGAGGTAGTTGTGCCCCAGGTGAACCTCGATCGCGTCGAATCCTGCCTCGACGGCGTTGCGGGCCGTGTCCTCGAAGTCCCGAGTGACCTGGTCGAGTTCTACTCGGGTGGCCCCCTTCACCAGACCCATCGCGGGCGGGCTGAGGCGGGTGGACGGCGCGAGGGTCTTGGTGCGGTTGGACAGTGTGTTCGCGACCAGACCGGCATGACCGATCTGCGCCGCGACCAACCCGCCTTCGGCGTGAACGGCGTCGGTGAGCCGGCGCAGGTCGGGGACGCGGGCGCGGTCGAGCACGAGGGTGTTCGCGTGGACGCGTCCGCCGGGTGAGACGGCGCAGTACGCGACGGTCGTCAGTGCGGCGCCGCCGCGAGCGACCTCGGCGTGGAAGTCGACGAGCTGGTCGGTGATCCGGCCGCGCGGCATGACGCCTTCGAACGTGGCGGCCTTCACGATGCGGTTGCGCAGCGTCAGGGGACCCAGGCGGGCCGGCTCCCAGATGCCGGGGTGCGGTGGTGGAACGGTCATGGTGGTCCGCCTTCGAGGGTGGTGGTGGAAGGGCGTTCAGGTGAAGGTCGCGGCCAGCGCCGCGCGGGCAGGCCGCCAGGTGAGCTCCAGCTCGTCGCGGGTGCGCGAGTCGTCGGTCGGGGTCGCCGAGGTGAGCAACCAGGCGGCCTCGTAACTGAGCCCCGCGCTGAGAGGTGTGAACCTGCCGATCACGTCGGCGATCCGCCCGAGCGTGCGAAAGGTGCTGCCCGACAGCGGGATGCGCCGGAGTCGACGGCCCGACGAGTGTTCGAGGACGTCGATGAGCTGGTTGAACTCGACGAGTTCGCCGCCGCAGACGTATCGCCGGGGACCGCGGCCGGGGTGCATCGCGGCGGCGTGGACCGCGGCCACGTCGCGCACGTCGATCATCTGCATGCCGCCGTCGAATCGGGGTGCCACCCCGCCGCTGACGATCGCGCCCCAGCCCTGTTCGGTGACGCCCTTCGTGGATCCGAGCCCGGGACCCACGACGCTCGTCGGGTACGTGATGACCACGGGGGCGCCCGCGCCCTGGAGCGCGCGGGCGATGCGATCGGCGGCCGCTTTGGTGCGGCCGTACGCGCTGCGGCCCGACGCCGTCGGACTGTCCGGGCCGATGACGGCGTCGGGTGACGGAAACAGGGCACTGAAACTCGCGACATGGATGATCGGGTCGAGTCCGAGGAACGCCGCCCGGGTGAGGATCGCGGCGGTGGCCTGCGTGTTGATCTCCCACATCAGCTGCTCGCGTCGATCGTCGGTGCCCACTACTCCGGCGGCGTGGAGCAGTGCGTCGCAGCCGTCGAGGAGGCGTGCGACCACCTGGGCGTCGCGGATGTCGCCGACCACCTGCTCGATCCGCGCGGCGTCGTCCCCGGCTGCCGCGAGCACGGCGTCGGGAGATTCGGCGGGCAGCACCAGCAGCCGAACCGAGTGGCCGGCGGCGAGGAGCGCCAGCGTGGTGTGGGCGCCGACGTATCCGGTGCCGCCGGTGACCGCGATCTTCATGTGACCGTCCTGATCGAATTACGGTGCCACTGGTCTCGTAATAGGTACGATATAGCGCGGAAGGCACTTCTGTCCCACAATTCGAACCAATGAATGCAACTGGAAGCGGCCGCCCCCGCGACCCGCGGATCGACACCGACGTCCTCGCGGTCACCCGGGCGATGCTCGTGGAATCGGGCTGGGAACAACTGAGCATGCGGGCCATCGCGACGCGGTCCGGGGTGAGCAGGGCCTCCATCACCCGACGGTGGCCGTCGAAGGCGCACCTGGTTCTCGACGCCATCCTCGGTGCAACACCCGACCTGACACCGTTCGAGGGCACCGACCGCGAAGGCTGGATCCGCTGGGTGGTGACCGGCAGCGCCGAACTGTTCTCACGACCGGAGGTGCGAGCGGCCACGCCGGGTCTGCTGGCCGCGATCCGGGACCACGACGATCTCCGCACCGCGCTGTGGCGGGGATTCAGCGGGCCGAGTACTCAGCTGTTCGAGAGCGAGGAGGACCCGGCCGGGTCGAGCACCGCGACGGCCGTGCTGGTGCTCGCCGCCGGCGCCGCGCTGTTCACCAGCCTGATCGCCGTCGAGGACGACACCCCGGAACTGCGTGGGAAGATCCTCGAGCTACTCCTGCCGGTCGCCCGCTCGGGGCGCGAACGATCTTGAGGATCAACCGATCTCGGTGACCGCGATCGTCGCCGGATCTCCCGCGCCG
This sequence comes from Rhodococcus sp. JVH1, assembly GCF_000280725.2. NCBI lineage: Bacteria > Bacillati > Actinomycetota > Actinomycetes > Mycobacteriales > Nocardiaceae > Rhodococcus > Rhodococcus sp. JVH1. The sequence goes on from NZ_CP166289.1 coordinate 3,984,566, forward strand.
CACTCGCGGCCGACCACCAGGGCCGTGATCTGCGGCGGACGCGGCGAGGCCACCAGCAGCAGTACCCCGGGAACACCGTCGAGGCGAACCTCGCCGGAACCGAGCAGGGGGCGGGACGTTTCGATACCGTTGGCGCGCAGACATTCCGACAGTTGCGCGGGATCCTCGAGTGGTCCGAGCTGCCGCGAACCGATCACGGTGAGGAGGCGTCCGGAGTCGAGATCGGTGCCCAGATCGAGAACGGCTGGTGCCGGCGAGGTTTCGGAACTGGGCAGAGCGACGATCGGCGTCTCGGGTTCCTGCCTGTCCGGCGTGACGACCGCGACGGCCACCACGACCGCTGCCGCCGTCGCGAACGTCCCCGCGGCCGCGGCAGCCCACTTCCGCCGCCGGGCGAGTGGGACCACGGTGGCGGCCTCGGCAGGTGTGCCCCGCTCCGCGGCGAGAGCACGATTGATGCGGTCGGCGACGTCGGCGGGAATCGGGGTCGAGACGGAATGATCGCGACCGAGCGCACCCAGCTGGTCGGCGACCCGGTCGAGGGCGTCGATGACCGCCATCGCCTGCGGGTCGTTCCGGACGAGCGGCCACAGGCGATCGCTGACCGACTCCGGCAGCACCCCGGCATGAAGGTCGGCCAACAGGTCCTCGGAGTACGGCGGTGCAGGCAGGTTGGCATCGGACGGGTCGGGTTCACGGTCGGCCATGGCACCTCCTCACCGAGTCGTTGTGGTCCGGGACGTCAGGACAGTTACCCACTCCTACTACGTTTTGACGCCCCGGAGTCATGATCGGTTCCCCTCCACCCGAAAATATTCGAGAGAGGCGGCCAGCTTCTTCCGGCCGCGGGCGCAGCGGCTCTTCACGGTGCCTTCCGGAACCCCGAGGAGAATGGCGGCCTCGCTGGTCGAACGGCCCTCGAGGTCGACGGCCACGATCGCGGTCCGCTGATCCGCTGGCAGCTGCGCCAGTGCGCGCTCGACCACCAGGCTGAGCTCCACCTCGGACACATAGTCGCGGGCGTCGCGCGGCTCGTCGTCCTCGTCCGCGGACAGGGACACCGCCGGACGAGCCTTGTTGCGGCGGATCCGGTCGAGGCAGGCGTTGACCACGATCGTGTGCAGCCAGCTGCGGACCGCGGCATCCCCGCGGAACGAGCCCGCGTTGCGATGCGCGGACAGCAGCGCCTCCTGCAGGGCGTCCGCCGCATCCTCGGTGGTGTAGCTGGTGCGTTTGGCGACGTGCCACAGATGGTCGTAGTGCCGCGCGAGCAGTGTCTCGAAGGCGTGCCGATCGCCGGCGACGTGCGCAGCCAACAGGTCGACGTCCGAGGGCTCACCCTCGGAATCCCCCCGGAAGATTCGCACCGGCGGATGTTAGCTCAGTTCGCCGGTCCGCGAGTACCGGGTGCCGACTACGTCGCGGCGTTGAAACCGACGTCGGCGATGGACGATTGGTTCTTGCCACCGGAATTGCTCAGGCCGGTGATCCACACCAGGACGTTCTTGGTGGGTCCCTCCGACTTCACCGGGATGTCGGTGACGCCGTTGCCGAGGACCTTCGAACCGAGCACCTGCGTCTGGTCGAGGGTCGGGTTCTCCGACGGCGCGCTGCGGATCTCGACGTTGGTGCCCGGAGTCGGCGAGTTGATCCACACGCTCGACAGGGTCGCCGGCTCGTCCAGCGTGACCATCAGGCCCACACCGTTCTTCAGCGCGGGGAAGGGCTGGAAGTACGAGTCGGTGCTCCACACGGTGGACGTGTTGCCGTCGACGGCAAGCCGGGCGTTCGCGGCCGAGTCGGGTGTGCCCTGCGGCGAGAACACCGTTGCCCCCGAGGGCGTGACCGGTGCGACGTTCGCCGCCGGGGCGGGCGCGGGTGCGGGCGACTCGGGGTTGGGCGGTGCCTCGGCCGACGTGGTGAGCCCGAAGTCCTGTTCGGTGAGCGGCGCGTCGGAACTGCTGCCCGTGAGGAACGTCGCGAGCCAGAAGCCCAAGAGCGCCAGCACGATGATCGTGACGACCGCGAGGCCCACGAGCGCCGCGATCATCCGGTTGGACTTCTTCTTCTCCGCCTCCAACGCTTCCGGGTCGGCGAGAGCGTGACCGGTCGTGCCGGGGCCCCGCTGCCCGAGCCGCAGGGCGGGGATGAATTCGGTCTTGTCGTTGACGACGGACGCCTGATCGAGAATGTGCTGCACGGTGGCCGCCGTGCGGATTCCCCCGTTCGGCTCGAGCGAGCGCAACGCCACCGCGGAGATCTCGAACGGGACCTCCGGCCGGATCACCCGCGGTCCGATGGGCTGTCCGCTCGAGTCGCGGTCGGCCAGTCGCATACCGCCGACGCTGCCCGGACGGTGCGAACCCGACGGGTCACCCGAGGGCGCGGACGGGTCACCCAGCGGCCAGCGGGCGGTGATGAGGGCGTAGAGCATGGCGCCCAGTCCGCGCACATCGGTACTCGAGTCGGAGTCGGCGAGCGTGGCCGGGAACGCCAGCACGGCATCGCCGTTGATGCTGATACGGACGCGGTCGGGGTGGTCGATGGACAGTGCCCCGCCGGCCCGGTGCGCGGTCTCGGCGGCCGCGGCGAGTGCGCGGATGGCACTGGCGGCGCCGATCGGAGACGGCTTGGTGTCGGCCATCTCCCGCAGGGAGCGGCCCGGGGTCCACTCGGCGACGACGATGCCGCCGGAGCTACCGCGGACCACGTCGAGCACGCGGGCGAGACCGGGCGAGTTGATCCGGCCCAGGCGCAGGGTGCGCGACAGAATGGCTTGCGGGCCTTCGGGACCGGCGGAGGTGGAGCGCTGTTCGGCGTCCACGAACGTCAGGGCCACCTCGCGGTCGAGCTTGACGTCGAGTGCCTGCCAGAACTGCAGTCCGCGCGAACCGCCGTGCGGAGTCAGCAGGCGGTACCGACCGCCCGCGACGGACGCGCCGGGAATGAGCTTGGGGCCACGGGGAGTACGACGCGGGCCTGCGCCGGGCTCACGTCCGGGTGCCGGTGTGATCGGGATCACTCCGGTGTCGTAACTGAGATCCCGTGCGGGGGCAGCGCCCATGTGACGTGTGTCTCCGCGCGATTCGCCGGAGTCGTCGGCGGGAGTCGTCGGCGCAGCCTTCGTCTGCGCATCCGCAGGACCGCCGGTCTCCTTGCTCTGCCCCGTTTTCGGAGTGTCCGCGGCGCCCGCGGACGTGTCCGCGTCCTTCTTCTGCGGTGCGTCGGCGCCGGCCTGCTTGCCGGACTTCGCGGAGTCGGTGGAGGCCGACTCGGACGACATCCGGGTGGTCGGGGCGTCGACGCCGTTGGGGGCGGCGGCCGAATCGCGTTCGGACGCTTGCACCGTAGAACCTCCGGCTCTCTTGCTGCCGGCCACGTCGTCGTCGCTCACCCTCACTCCTTCATTCTCGAATGCCCAACTCCGACCAGTACCGGGCGGCGATCCGACCCGCTCGTGTCCAGGGTACGGGAGTCCACCGGGTCGTTCGATACCACGCGGCTGTCCCCCGAAGTCGTGCGGTGTGGCGCGGACCACGGGAATCAGTTCGGTTTCGGCGTCTGCGAGCGGGTCGGCCTCCGGTTCCGGTGCGGCGCCGCGACCGCGCAGCGCGCGAACTTTGCGGGCGACGGCGACGGTGATGGACACGATTTCGGGAATCTTCGCGAACCAGAGGATCACGAAGGTGACGACGAGCATCAGGACACCGCTGATCATGACCCGGACCATCGAGCCCGGACCGCCGAACAGACTGGTGAGACGGTCGAGCCCGAGGAGGCGGTCGGCGCCGAGCATGACGAGCGCACCCGCCATCGACGCGAGCACCACCACCCACACCGTCTTGCCGACGTTCGCCATCTGCAGGTTGCCGAGACTGCGGTGCAGCAGCCAGCCCCCGACGAGCGCGCCGGTGATGTAGCCCAGGCCGTTCGCGGCGCCGAGGAGGATGACCACCTGGTCGTCGCTGGAGGCGATGAGCGGGGTGAGAGCGGACAAAGCGATCTTCACCGCGGTGATGCCGAGGACGATCCACGTGGGGGTCCAGGCCTGTTCGCGGGCGTAGAACACGCGGAGCTGGATCAGTACCAGGGAATAGGGAATGAGCGTGAAGGCCGACCAGCTGACGGCCTGACCGAGGCGTTCGGCGTCACCGGACCCGAAGTTGCCGTACCCGTACAGTGCCTGGCCGATCTCGGGGCCGGCGAACGTGAGGAACGTGATGATCGGGATGAGGGAGATCATCGTGAGCCGGGTGGCGACGGACAGGTCGTCGACCACGGCGGGGGTGTCGTCGGCGGCGGCGTTGCGGCTGAGCCGCGGCATGATCGCCGTCAGCACCGTCACGCCGAGCACGCCGTACGGCAGCTGCAGCAGCAGCCACGCGTTGTTGTAGATCGCGGGACCCGATGCGTCCGCGTGGGACGAGATGCGGGTGGCGACGATCATTCCTGCCTGGCTGATCAGCACGTACAGGATGATCGCGACGGCCATGCCGCCGAACTGCTTGAGCCGGTCGTCGAGGCCCCACAGCGGTTTCAGCGAGATGCCCTCGCGCCGGATCGCAGGCACCAGGCTCAGCGCCTGCACCACGACACCCAGCGTGACGCCCACACCGAGGACCAGCAGTTTCGGGTCGCTCATCCGCACCGGATCGAGGGTGATCTCCCCCGGTGTCGCGTAGTAGATCACCAGGACGGTGAGCATCACGACGTTGTTGAGCACCGGAGCCCAGGCACCGGGTTTGAACACCTGCCGGGTGTTGAGAATGGCCGTGAGCAGCGCCGACAGTCCGTAGAACAGGATCGCGGGCAGGAGGAGATAGGACAGAGCTGTGGTGAGGGACGTGTTCACCTTGCCGTCGGCCGACAGGAAGACGTGGGTGGTGAGTACGGGTGCCGCGGCGGTCGCCAGCAACGCCGCCGTGCCGAGCAGCACACACGTGGCGGTGAACAGGCGTCGGACGAACGCCGCACCCTGATCCGGGTCCTCGCGTTCGGCGCGCACCAGGACGGGCACCACGATCGCGGTGAGCACCGCTCCCAGCACGAGCTCGGAGATCATGTTCGGGATCTGGCTGGCGACGGTGAACGAGCTGGCCACCGACCCACCGAGCAGCGTCAGGACGAGGAGCTGCTTGGCGAATCCGGTGATGCGGCTGACGAGCGTCGCCACCGCGATCGAGCCGGTGGACGCCAGCAGTCGCGAGTTGCTCTGCTTCTGCGGCGCGGTCGAGGGCCCGGAATCCCGGACCGGAGGCGGCGAGGGGTCGACGCGGATGGCCGCGAACTGCACCGTCGGCGCCTCGTCCGGCCGGATTTCCCGAGCCCAGTGGTCCCGCTCCCACGGCGCGACCCGGGGATGGGAGCGATCGGGAAGCCTCTGACCCCTACTGGGCAAGTTCCCGGTCATGAACGTTCGTACCCTTCGTCAGCTGGATCCGGCTGGCCGCGGAATCGATGCCACAGCCGGCGGCCGGCGAGGAACAGCAGCAGAGCACCCGCGCATGCTGTCAGTATCGCCAATGCCTGCCCGTACGCGTTGGACCGTACCGTCACGCTGGTCGGCTCTCCCAGTTGCTGTCCATCGGCGGTGGTCAGAGAGAATTTGACGACGAGCTTGCGGGAGTCGTTGGCCTCGGTGGGAACGGTGAGGGTGCGACTGCCGCGCGGGGGCAGTGTGGTGGGGCCGATGTCGGTGATGGTCATCCCCGACGGCGCATCCACCTGGAGGCGGACGGTGATCCCGACCGGCAGGTCGTTCCTGGCCACCAGCAGCAGTGGGCTCTGTTCCGAGGCCAGCGTGTAGACGCCGCCCGGCGACACGACGGTGACGGCCCCGAACAGGTCGTCCATGGTTTCGGCCACCTCGTCGGCGCGCACGTCGGACGCCTCTTCCGCGGACCGTCGTTCGTCGTCGCGGCGATGCGCGAGGCTCATCGAGCGCAGGAGGTCCTCCCTCAGCGGTGCGGTGAAGCGTTCCGGGGTGAGCGGGGCCTGCGGGTCGTCGACCAGCGCGGCGTTCAGTGCCTCGATGCGGGGTGTCTGCGTGGCGGCGGCGTCGCGGATATGGGCGGGGACGCCGTCCTCGGCGGCCTGATCCGGGTACTCCAGGGTCGCGATCTCGGGTGATCCGGGCTGCCGTCCCAGGATCGCGGGCAGTGGCCGGGGCGTCGCCAGCCCCGAGCGCATCAGCGAGGACACCGTGGACAGCAGTGTCTTCGCGTCCTCGGCGCCTGCCGTCCACAGCTGCGGTGGCACCACCATCAGCGATCGCGGGGTGCCGGCGGCCCGTGCGGCCTCGGGTTCGAGGGCAGACCAGGACACCGCGCCGAGCGCGTCCTGCAGCCGGGCGGTCTGGGAATCGTCCGAGAGGTCGTACCGCGCGCGCTCCGGGGTGTACGAGGGGGTCTGCGGTGTCGCCCCCATGGCCGCGAGCGCCGTGCCGACCGAGGGATCGAAGAGCAGCGCGTCGACGCTTCCGGTGGCCGCGGGCGTCTCGGTGGCCGCCGGGGTCGTCTCCCCGTTCGCGGGAACGGGTGCGGGGGGCGGTGTCGCCTCGATGACGTGGGCGCTGTCGCGGGGTGTCGTCGTGTCGACGGAATTCGCGGCCACGAGCGTGGTGGTCGCCTCGTCTCCGCGGAGCATCTGCGCCGTCGCGTCGTCGAGCACCCCGGCGTCGCTCCACACGAAATTGCGCAGCGACGTGACACCCAGAACGTTGTCGACGATGTCCGCGGGGGCTTCGACGGCGGTCGCGGTGAGGCCCGGGTTCGCGACCTCGGTGATCGCGGACAGGTCGGCCTGCGCGAACGGCACCGACGTGGTGCACATGGACGCGGCCAGCGACCGGGCGCGGTCGAGCCACGCCGACGCGGCATCCTTACCGGCGCCCTCGTGCGCGGAACCGGTGGGATCGGACGGGTCGTCCACCACCAGATATCCACGCGCCATGTTCTCGACGGTGATCAGCAGGTCCGGGTCGACGGCCAGGCACAGACTGTCCCGGAGCGTGTGATCGCGGTCGACGCTCTCCCGGGTGGCGAACTCCGCCGCGCCCAGCAGTTCGTCGAGGCGGCCGCCGTCCGCGAGCGAGGTCGCGAGGTCGTCGTCGACGAGACGGACCGGTTCGGTGACGGAGCCGGGCACCCCCGCCGCGAGCCGGGGCCGGTCGGCGAGCGGCCACATCATGGTGACGGCGACGGGACTGGAGATGTCCGGGGGCACGGCCGGAGTGCCGGGGACCCCGAACACGGGGAGCAGGAAACGGGCGTCGTCGAGTCGCGCCGCACCGCCGTACTCGGGGGTGCCGTTCACGTTCACCATCAGCGGATACACGCCGGGTTCGGTGATGTCGAGGGAGATGTCGGTGTCGGACCGCAGCGGCAGCGACAGCGTGAACTGCTTGCTCTGCCCCTCGTCGAGGCGGCCCGCGACCGTGTCGAACATCCCGACCGTGTCGTACCGCGACTGATCGAGGGTCAGGGACGTACGGAGGCCCTCGCTGCTCGCGACGGCGGGAGCGCGCTGCAACCGCACACTGACGTCGCGGACCGTGCGGTCACCGATGTTCTTCACCGAGCCCGTGACCGTGACGAACGGGTCGCTGGTGGTGGTGACCGTGGACGGCGTGACGTCGTCGATGTGCAGTTCGAGAAACTCCGGGTCCTCGTCGACCGACTGGGTCCCGGCGCTCTCGGGCGGCACCGGGTCCTGGGCCGCCGCCACCACGGTGCTGGTGGGAGCCAGAACGACCGCGAGTGCGGTCAACGTCACGGCACCGACCCGACGCAAAGCCATCCTCATCCGGCGTCTGGCCCCTTCTGGAGCTTCAGGTCGGGGGCGGTCGGGGTGGTAGTCATCTTGGAGATCAAGTCACCGGCGATTTCTGCGAGTTTCCGTTCGTCTGCGTAGGCCAGGCGTGATCCCAGCTCGGCGAGCGGCACCCACGCTACCTCGGTGACTTCCACGTCTTCGTCCGACAGTTCCCCACCGAGGCATCTCAGCAGATAGTGGTGGACGGTCTTGTGGACCCGCCGGCCCTCGGTGACGAACCAGTAGTCGATGCTGCCGAGCGACGCGAGGACGGTGCCCTGGATGCCGGTCTCTTCCTCGACCTCACGCATCGCGGTCTGTTCGGCGGTCTCGCCCTGCTCGATGTGTCCCTTGGGCAGCGACCACAGCAGCCGCCCGCGTCGGTCGGTGCGTCCGATCAGCGCGGCGCACAGATTCTCCCGCGGTCCGCCGAGACCGTTGACGACGAGCCCGCCCGCCGACGTTTCGCGAACCGTCCTCATGTGGGGTTTCGCGGGTTTGCCGACGGCGCCGCGCCGCCGCGAGTTGCGGCGACTCCTGTTCGCACGTTCGGCAGCAGACACCCCATCGATAGTAGTTGGCTTTGCCGTCTCCACCGGAACGCCGCACCCGAACCGAGACGCTTCGTGACACACCTGTGGTGAACCGAACGGCGAGGTGACAGCGTGTATGCGTATCTCGCTATTTGCGCACCTCGGTAAGCTTCCTGGACGTGACTGCCCCTTCTCTCGACGACGAGCGCCGTACGCGACTGCTTGCCGGCGCCGCGGTGACGCTGCGCGAGCTGTCCGAAGTCCTGACGCCGCTCGGTGAGAGGTTCGCCGCCGCCGGTCACGAGTTGTACCTGGTGGGGGGCAGTGTCCGGGACGCGATCCTGGGCCGCCTCGGCACCGACCTCGACTTCACCACCGACGCTCACCCGGAGCAGGTGCAGAAACTGCTGTCCGGCTGGGCCGACAACCAGTGGGACACGGGCATCGAGTTCGGGACGATCAGCGCCGCCAAGGCGGGCCAGCAGATCGAGATCACGACGTATCGCGCCGACGCCTACGACCGGGTGTCGCGCAATCCGGTCGTCCAGTTCGGGACGAAGCTCGAGGACGATCTGGTGCGGCGCGATTTCACGGTCAACGCGATGGCCGTGCGGATCGGTGCGGACGGATCGCAGGACTTCGTCGACCCTCTGGGCGGCATGAACGCGCTGCTGGCCGGGGTGCTGGACACGCCGTCGGCGCCGGAGAACTCCTTCAACGACGATCCGTTGCGCATGTTGCGGGCCGCCCGGTTCGTGTCCCAGCTGGGGTTCACGCTGCACGAGCGTGTGCATCAGGCCATCGTCGACATGGCGCCTCAGATCGAGCGGATCACGGCCGAACGCGTGCGGGCCGAACTCGACAAGCTGATCCTCGGCGAGTTCCCCATCGACGGCATGAACGTGATGTGCGAGACGGGTCTCGCCGATTTCGTGCTGCCCGAGGTGCCGCAGATGAAGCTCGAGATCGACGAGCACCACCAGCACAAGGACGTGTACTGGCATTCGCTGACCGTGCTGAAGCAGGCCGTCGACCTCGAGGACGGCGACCCCGACCTGGTGTTGCGGTGGGCGGCGCTGCTGCACGACATCGGTAAACCGGACACGAAGCGCAACGAGCCGGGCGGTGGTGTGAGCTTCCACCACCACGAGGTGGTCGGCGCGAAGATGGTCCGCAAGCGGATGCGGGCGCTGAAGTATTCGAAGCAGATGGTCGACGACGTCTCGCAGCTGGTGTTCCTCCACCTGCGGTTCCACGGTTACGGCAAGGGTCAGTGGACGGATTCCGCCGTGCGCCGGTACGTGACCGATGCCGGCCCGCTGCTGCCGCGGCTGCACAAGCTGGTCCGCGCCGATTGCACCACCCGTAACAAGCGGCGGGCGGCCGCCCTGCAGGCGACATACGACGACATCGAGGAGCGGATCGCCCGGCTCGCCGAGCAGGAAGATCTCGCGCGGGTGCGCCCTGACCTCGACGGCAACGCGATCATGGAGTTGCTCGGCATTCCGGCGGGCCCCGACGTCGGTAAGGCGTGGAAGTACCTGAAGGAGCTCCGGCTCGATCGTGGCCCCCTCAGCCGCGACGAGGCCGAGGCCGAACTGCTGTCGTGGTGGGCCACGCAGCAGGGCTGACCGAGCGTCGATCCGTTCGGGTCGACGTCTCATCTCCTTATTTCGCTTTCGGGCGGCCGTTCACCTGACGTGACGACGGTCACACGGCCTGGTCGACATCACCACCGGGCCCGGGTCCGGGTGCGAGAGACGTCACCGAACGCTCACGGGGGTTAATCCCGACGAAACACGGTTCACGGCAGCATTGATACAGGTCGTGAGCCGGGTGGACAGGCTGCGACCGTGCAGGTGAGGAGCTAAGTCGATGCAGCAGCAGAAAGCCGGGACTTCCACCGTGAAGACCGCGTGCTCGTACTGCGGTGTCGGCTGCGGCATGGTGCTCGAGGTCGGGATCGATCCCGAGACCAGTGCGCGCCGTGTACTCAAGGCGTCCGGCGACAAGGACCATCCCACCAACTTCGGGCGGCTGTGCACCAAGGGGGCGACGAGCGCCGAGATGCTGGTGGCCGGTGGCCGGATGGAAACCGGGTACGTCCGCGACGAGCGCGGGGAGGCACCCACCTCGATCGACGTCGGCGCCGCCATCAGCGAGACCGCGCGCCGGCTGAAGGAACAACTCGACGAGCACGGACCGGACGCCCTGTCCTTCTACGTCTCCGGTCAGATGTCCATCGAGGCGCAGTACCTGATCACCAAGCTCGCGAAGGGCTTCGTGGGCACCAACCAGATCGAATCCAACTCGAGGCTGTGCATGGCCAGTGCGGGCACCGGCTACAAGCAGTCGTTGGGTGCGGACGGCCCGCCCGGGTCGTACCAGGACTTCGACAAGGCCGACGTGTTCTTCGTGATCGGCGCCAACATGGCGGATTGTCACCCCATCCTGTTCCTGCGGATGATGGACCGCGTCAAGGCCGGCGCCAAGCTGATCGTGGTCGACCCGCGCCGCAACGCGACGGCCGACAAGTCGAACCTGTTCATGCAGATCGCGCCGGGCACCGACCTCGCGCTGCTCAACGGCCTGCTGCACCTGCTCGTGAAGAACGGGCACACCGACCCCGAGTTCATCGCCGAGTTCACCGAGGGCTGGGAGGTGATGCCGGAGTTCCTCGAGGAGTACACCCCCGAGGAGGTCGCGGAGATCACCGGCATCCCCGAATCCGACATCCGTCGGGCCGCCCAGTGGATCGGTGAGGCCGAGAACTGGATGAGCTGCTGGACGATGGGGCTGAACCAGAGCACGCACGGCACGTGGAACACCAACGCGATCTGCAACCTGCACTTGGCCACCGGTGCGATCTGCCGTCCGGGCAGCGGCCCGTTCTCCCTCACCGGTCAGCCCAATGCGATGGGTGGCCGCGAGATGGGGTACATGGGTCCCGGCCTGCCGGGGCAACGGTCGGTGCTCGCCGCCGACGACCGGGCGTTCATAGAGGATCTGTGGGAGCTGCCGGAGGGCAGTATCCGCACGGAGGTCGGCACCGGAACCGTCGACATGTTCGAGCGGATGGTGGCGGGTGAGATCAAGGCCTGCTGGATCATCTGCACCAATCCCGTTGCCACCGTGGCGAACCGGCGGACGGTGATCGAGGGCCTCGAGGCCGCCGAGCTCGTGATCACGCAGGACGTCTTCCTCGACACCGAGACCAACGGTTACGCCGACATCCTGCTGCCCGGGGCGCTGTGGGCGGAGTCGGATTCGGTGATGATCAACTCCGAGCGCAACCTCACCCTGTTGCAGCAGGCCGTCGATCCGGTGGGTCAGGCACTGCCCGACTGGCAGATCATCGCCCGTGTCGCCTGCGAGATGGGATACGCGGACGCGTTCACCTACGACTCCTCGGAGGATGTGTTCGAGGAGATCAAGCGCACCTGGAATCCCAAGACCGGCTACGACCTTCGCGGCATCACCTACGACCGTCTGCGGGAGACACCGGTACAGTGGCCGAGCCCGCCCGGCAACCGCACCGACCGCAACCCCCTCCGCTACGTCAACGACGGCGTGAGCCAGAACCTGCTGTCGGCTCCCGACGGTTCACTCCCCCGGCTGGCGTTCGCCACCGCGAGCGGCAGGGCCGCTTTCTTCCCGCGCCCGCACATGCTGCCCGCCGAGATGCCCGACGACGACTACCCCTTCGTCCTCAACACCGGTCGCCTGCAGCACCAGTGGCACACGATGACGAAGACGGGCAAGGTGGCCAAGCTCAACAAGCTGAACTCCGGCCCGTTCGTCGAGATCAATCCCGCTGATGCGCAGAAGCTTTCGATCGCCGACGGCGACAAGGTGGAGGTCGCGTCGCGGCGCGGTCGCGCGGTCCTTCCCGCCGTCGTCAGCGACCGCGTCCTGGCCGGCGGGTGTTTCGCCCCGTTCCACTGGAACGACTCCTTCGGCGAGTACCTCAGCATCAACGCCGTCACCAATGACGCCGTCGATCCCACGTCCTTCCAGCCGGAGTTCAAGGCGTGCGCCGTCTCCCTGACCCGGGTGGCCCCGGTGTCGGCGCCGGAGGTCCCGGAGACCGGTGGGGCGCTCACCCTCGCGCAGGCTTCGCCCGCCGCGGAGATGAGCCGCATCCTGGGCCTGGACGACTCCGCCTCCCCCACTTTCGACGAACACGAACGCATGTACCTCGCCGGGCTGCTGTCGGGGCTGCAGTCCACCGAGATCCAGGGCGTTCCGGTTCTTCCGCGAAGCGCACCGATCTCGGGGTCCAAGCGAGTGTGGCTGGACGGTCTCATGGCGGGGCTGTTCTCCCGTTCCGACGTTCCGCAGAGTGTCGTGGTGCCGGACGCGAACGCTGAATCGGTGCAGCACCCCGTGGTGGTGGTGTGGGCGTCGCAGACCGGCAACGCCGAGGAGTTCGCCGCCGAATGTGCCGAACAACTCGAAGCGGCCGGGCACGGCACCCGCCTGACGAGCATGGACGACTACGACGTCGCGGGCCTCGCCGACGTCCGCGACCTCCTGATCATCACCAGCACGTTCGGGGACGGCGACGCCCCCGACAACGGCAGCAGCTTCTGGTCCGCGCTCAGCAGCGACGAGGCCCCGAAGTTGTCGCAGACCCGGTACGCCGTGCTGGCTTTCGGTGATTCCAACTACGACGACTTCTGCGGGCACGGCAAGCGGATCGACGCCCGGCTGGAGCAGCTGGAGGCGAAGCGTCTCACCGAGCGGGTCGACTGCGAACCCGACTACGAGGCGCAGGCACGTCAGTGGCTGACCCAGGTCCAGAAGCTGGTCCGGGAGCGTGCGGCGGCCGACGGTGCGACCGTGGTGGCATCCGCCCCCGCCTCTGCCCGGCCCGCAGCGAAGAAGGCGGCGACGTTCACCCGGAAGACGCCGTTGATCACGCGGTTGACGAAGAATGTTCCGCTCAGTGCGGCCGGATCGTCGAAGGACGTGCGGCAGTTCGGTTTCGAAGTGAGCGATCCGGAGTTCACCTATGAGGCGGGCGACGCTCTCGGTGTCTGGCCGACCAACAGCGACTCCGTCGTCGACGAGTGGCTGAAGGTCACCCGGTCGATCCCGGACACGCCCGTGAAGTTGCCGGACCTGCCGGAGATGACGCTGCGCGAGGCGCTGCGCACGAAGCTCGAGATCACGAAGGTGACCCCCGAGCTGCTGCGGTTCGTGCAGAGCCGCACCCAGGACACCGAGCTGGCGCGGCTGCTGCGCCCGCAGAACAAGATCGCGCTCCAGCAGTGGCTGTGGGGGCGGCAGTCGATGGACGTGCTGGCGGAGTACGGGGTCGACGCCGACGCGGACGAGTGGCTGAGCGTCCTCAAGCGCCTGCAGCCGCGGTTGTACTCGATCTCGTCGAGCCCCAAGGTCGATCCGGGTGAGGTGCAGCTGACCGTCTCCGCGGTGCGCTACAACCACGAGGGCAAGAACCGCGCCGGGGTCTGCTCGACGTTCCTCGCCGATCACTGCGACGAGGCCGACGTGCCGATCTTCGTACAGAAGTCGGCGCACTTCCGTCCCCCGCAGGCCGCCGATGCACCGATGATCATGGTCGGTCCCGGTACCGGCATCGCTCCGTTCCGCGGATTCCTGCACGAACGCCGGGAATTGGGTCACACGGGCAAGAACTGGATGTTCTTCGGTGAGCAGCACGAGGCTACCGACTTCTACTACCGCGAGGAGATGGAAGCTATGCACCGCGACGGATTTCTCACCCACCTCGATGCGGCCTTCTCCCGGGACCAGCGGCAGAAGATCTATGTGCAGGACCGCATTCGCGAGCACGGCGCCAAGCTGTGGGGCTGGATGCAGGAGGGTGCCTCGCTGTACGTCTGCGGCGACGCCAGCCGCATGGCGAAGGACGTCGACGAGACCGTCCGTGAAGTCGTTCGCACCCATGGGCGCATGGACGAAGAGGACACCGAGCTGTACATGAAGCAGCTCGCGACCGACAAGCGCTACGTGCGCGACGTGTACTGATCCGCATCTGCGGAAAGACACACTTGATCGGTCCGTATTTGCCGACATAGGATGTCGGTATGACGCATGCGCGGACAATTCTCGGATGACGGGTATCCGGATACGACAGGCAGCAGAACTGCTCGGCGTCAGCGACGACACGGTCCGGCGGTGGATCGACAACGGCAGCCTCGCGGCGGAGAAGGACGAGTCGGGCCGCAAGGTCGTCGACGGCCCGGCGCTCGCCGAGTTCGCGCGCGCCAATGCGTCGAAGTCCCCCGATCTGCTCGGATCGGAGTCCTCGGCGCGTAACCGATTCACCGGAATCGTGACCGCGGTGGTGATGGACAAGGTGATGGCCCAGGTCGAGATGCAGTGCGGGCCTTTTCGCGTCGTCTCCCTGATGAGCAGCGAAGCCGTCCGCGATCTCGGGCTCGAGCCCGGCAAGGTCGCGGTCGCCGTCGTCAAGTCGACCACGGTGATCGTCGAAACACCTGGAGGAATTTCATGAGAATGTCCTGGCGCCGGGCCACGACGGGGGCTGCCGCGGCCGCGCTCGGTCTCGGTCTTCTCACCGGTTGCGGTTCGAACGACGACAGCGGAGCCTCGGGTTCGGCCGAGCCGGCGTCCGCGTCCGCGCCGGTTGGCGACATCACGGTGTTCGCCGCCGCGTCGCTGAAGGGCACGTTCACGGAACTCGGCCAGATGTACGAGACCGCGAACCCCGGATCGCACGTGGAGTTCAGCTTCGCGGGATCCTCCGACCTCGCCGCTCAACTCGACCAGGGCGCCTCGGCCGACGTGTTCGCGTCCGCCGACACCGACAACATGACGAAGGTGGTCGACGCCGGGCTCGTCGAGGGCAGTCCCGTCGATTTCGCCACCAACACCCTGACCATCGTGACGGCACCCGGAAACCCCAAGGGCATCAAGTCTTTCGCGGATCTGAACCGTGAGGGGACGCTGGTGGTCACGTGTGCCCCGCAGGTTCCGTGCGGTTCCGCGACGCAGAAGGTCGAGACCGCGTCGGGTGTCGACCTCAGCCCGGTCAGCGAGGAGTCGTCGGTCACCGACGTGCTGAACAAGGTGACGGCCGGCCAGGCCGACGCCGGACTGGTGTACGTCACCGACGCGGCGAGCGCGGGCGACAAGGTGACGGCCGTGGCGTTCCCCGAGGCCGCGCAGGCTGTGAACACCTATCCCATTGCGACGCTGTCCGCTTCGAAGACACCGGACGCAGCGCAGGGCTTCGTCGACCTCGTCACGGGACCCGACGGTCAGGCAGTGCTGGCGAGGGCAGGGTTCGCCCAGCCGTGATCCGGGCGGCGCGCGTCAGAGTCCCGTCCGGGCTTCCGGGCTGGATCTTCGTTCCGGCGGCACTGGGCGGCCTGTTCGTCGTCCTGCCACTTCTCGCGATGCTGGCGAGCGTCGACTGGTCGCGGTTCTTCCAAATGGTCACGTCCGAATCCTCGCTCGCAGCGCTGGAACTGAGCCTGCGGACCGCCGCCCTGAGCACCGTGCTGTGCGTCCTGCTGGGTGTCCCGATGGCGGCCGTGCTGTCGCGCAGCAGTTTTCGCGGACTGCACGTGCTGCGGTCGCTGGTGCTCCTGCCGCTGGTGCTTCCACCGGTGGTCGGGGGCATCGCCCTGCTGTACACGTTCGGCCGGAAGGGCCTGATCGGGCAGCACCTCGAGGTCGCGGGGATCCACATCGCGTTCACAACCACCGCCGTGGTGCTCGCGCAGACGTTCGTCGCGCTGCCGTTCCTGGTGGTGAGCCTCGAGGGCTCGCTCCGGACCGCGGGCAGCCGGTACGAGCACGCCGCCGCGACGCTCGGTGCGAGCCCGACCACCGTCTTCCGGCGGGTGACGCTGCCGCTGGTGCTGCCCGGGCTGGTGTCCGGGGCGGTGTTGTCGTTCGCGCGGGCGCTCGGCGAGTTCGGGGCAACACTGACGTTCGCGGGCAGTCTGCAGGGCGTCACGCGAACCCTGCCGCTCGAGATCTACCTGCAGCGTGAGACCGATGCCGATGCGGCCGTGGCGTTGTCGCTGGTGCTGGTCGTGGTCGCGGTGCTCATCGTGGTGGGTTCGCGGGGCTGGGCGTCGAGGGCTGCAGTATGACCGGCCTGAGCGTCGAGGCGCGGGTGGATGCGCGTGGCGTCGACGTGGGGTTCGACCTCGGCGAGGGCGAGGTGCTGGCGGTGCTCGGGCCGAACGGTGCCGGCAAGTCGACGGCACTGTCCGTGGTCGCAGGCCTGGTTCGTCCCGACTTCGGACGGGTCGAACTGAACGGTCGCGTGCTCACCGACACCACCCGCGGCGTCGCCGTGCCCCCGCACCGGCGCGGAATCGCGCTGCTCGCGCAGCAGGCGCTGTTGTTCCCGCATCTGACGGTGGCCGCCAACGTGGCATTCGCCCCGCGCAGTGCCGGCCGGGGACGGCGGGAGGCGCGGGCGATCGCCGAGAAATGGCTGGACGCAGTGGATGCGACGCAGTTCGCCGACCGCCGTCCGCACGAGCTGTCCGGGGGGCAGGCGCAGCGGGTCGCGGTGGCGCGGGCCCTCGCGGCCGAACCGCAGGCCCTGCTGCTCGACGAACCCATGTCAGCCCTCGACGTGGCCGCGGCGCCCGCCCTGCGCGTGCTGCTTCGCCGGGTGCTGCGGGAAGGGAACCGGACCGCGGTGGTGGTCACCCACGACATCCTCGACGCGCTGGCGCTGGCCGACCGGGTGATCGTCGTCGAGGGCGGTGAGGTGGTCGAATTCGGTTCGGTACGAGACGTGCTGACCCGCCCCCGCAGTGCGTTCGCCGCGCGGATCGCCGGGCTCAACCTCGTTCCCGTGTTCGGGGCGCAGGACGGCTTCGAGACCGAGACCGGTGTTCGGCTGCACGGACTGCCCGACGCCGATTTCGTGCCGGGTGCGCCTGCGGTCGCGGTGTTCGCTCCCCATTCGGTCGCCGTCCACCGGCGCTCCCCGGAAGGCAGTCCGCGCAACGTCTTCCGGGTGTCCATCTCGGAGATCGAGGTGCGAGGGCCGACGGTCCGGGTGCGCGCCGCCGAAGCCGGAGGCCGGTTCGAACTCAGCGCCGACGTGACGGCGGCGTCCGTCGCGGAACTCGATCTGGTTCCGGGGTTGGACGTGTTCTTCGTCGTCAAGGCCACCGAGGTCGCCCTCCATGCCGTGCGTACTTGTTAACCGCGGGCGGTTAATAAGTACTCACGGGTGCAGGGACGCGTGCATCAGGTAGACGTTGTAGCTGTCCCACTCCGAGATCGTGAAATACAGATCCTTGTCCGTCGACCACGGATGCATGAAGCCGCCGTATGCCATCGGGTAGTCGGCCGTGTCGACGAGCGTCGCGCCGTCCGACCACACACCCTGCGGGCTCGACGACTGCCGCAGGATGATCGAGCCGCCGACGGGCTCGAGGTAGCTCATCAGCCAGGTGCCCGCGGTCGCGTCGTAGCGGACCGACAATTCGCTGGCCACCCCACCGACGATGGGGGTGGCGAGGTGCTGGGACACCGGGGTCCACATGCCGTCCGACCAGTACTGGTACGACGTGGTGTTGAGGACCTGATCGACTGGCACCCGGGCCAGGCCGATGGTGCCGATCCGCCCGTTGGGGGTGCCGAACATGTACACGTAGTCGCCCTGCGGCACCATCGCGGACACCTGGAATCGGGCGCCGAAGATGTTGTCCCACTTGGCATGCTGGTCCTTGGTCCAGGTCTGCCCGTTGTCGTCGGAGTACGCGATGCCGCCGTAGTTCGTGTACCACATGCCGGGGACCATGCTCCAGCGCTTCACCGACATGTAGCTGAGGTACTGACGGTCACCGATCGCGAACCCCGACGTGGGGATGGTGGTGGTCTCGAAGTTGTTGATGTGCCTGCTGTCGATGATCTCGGCGGCATGGCACCGGCTGTCCTGGACCATGCTGTCGATGGTCATGCCGTCGGACAGGTCGGTGTCGGTGCTGTGGCCGAGAACGTTGCTCCGCCAGTCCTCGCCGAACGCGCCGGGCGGAGCCCAGTCCTTGCCGAACGTGTCGCCGAACGCGACCGCGACCTCACCGGGTTTCGTCTCCCAGGTGATGCCGAGGTCGGTGCCGTCGACCTGCCAGCGTTTGTCCGTGCGGTTCTCCGAACCGCGGCCCGTCAGCTGCGACACCAACCGGACGTCGCCGACCTCCGGCTTCGCCACGGGTGCGGTGAGGGAACCACGTTCGGCGGGGTTGATCTCGACGGGAGGCGCCGGCTGCGGGTCGGGTCCGGGGCCGCCGGGAACGGGGATGGGAATGGTCTCGGGACGCGGATCGATCGAGATCTTCGGGATCGGCAGCGCACTCGAGCCGGACGAACCCGACGACCCCGCAGAACCGGAAGAGCCTGCAGAACCGGAGGACCCGGGCTCGGTCTCCGGTTCGTCGACCGGATCGGTGAGGTCGGGGCACGGGTCCGCACACGGGTCGGCGGGAAGGTCCTGGGCGACACGCGTCTGGTCGGCGGTCGGTCCGGGGACCGGCACCGGCACGAAGTCGGGGTACGGGATCGGGATGCTCACGGTCGGGGGAATGGGCGGAAGCAGTGGGCCGCCCCCCGGACTCGGCGGTTCCTTGGCCGGGTTGAACCCGGTCTCGCCGCACGCGTTCACCGGCAGCCACGGAGTGGTCTCGGCCGCGGCGGGGGCGGCGGTGAAGCCGATCGTCGCGGCCACCACGGCGGCGACGCACAGCGGCACTCCGGCCACAGACCATGACTTCTCGACCACGGGACCCCTCCAGATCGGTGGTCGGAGTAATAGTGGACCGACCTGCACGTTCGGGTTGAAGATAACACCCGGCGACGGCATCCTCAGCGCACGAGCCCGGCCCGTCCGGTCACAGTGCGGTCTCACTGTCGCACAGGAGAATGTCATCGCGCGCAGGTGAAACCGGTACTACCGGGACCATTGACGTCGGTGCCGAAGCCGGGCACAGTGGGTTGGGATTTCAAACTAACCGAGTATTCGACGAGGAGAACGCATCATGACCGATCTGACCCGGGAGGCGGCGAGCGCCTTCGTCGCCGCTGCCGGCCTGGAACTCGACGAGGTGTCGGGGACGAAGGTCGTCGGCCACATCGACCTGTCCGCCGACCACCACACACCGTGGGGAGTCGTGCACGGCGGCGTCTACACGACGGCGGTCGAATCGGCCGCGAGTATCGGTGCGAGCACTGCCGTCGCCGACCGTGGTGAGTTCGCGGTGGGTGTGCACAACGGCACCGACTTCCTGCGGGCCCGCACCGAGGGGCGGGTCGATGTGGTCGCGGTGCCCATCCAGCAGGGCCGGGTGCAGCAGTTGTGGTCGGTGGTGATCACCGCGACCGACACCGGCAAGGAGGTGGCCCGCGGTCAGGTACGGCTACAGAACGTGCCGATGCCGGGGTCGAAATAGGGCGGTTCTCAGGCGGGTTCGCGTCGGGAGTTGAACAGGACGCCGAGCAGTCCGAGTCCGTAGACCGCGCCACCCGCCAACACCAGCCCGAGTGACCGGCCGTCGGGGGCGATCACCAGGGAGGCCGCGGCGATCGACGCGATGAAGGCCACGTTGAACACCGTGTCCTGCAGGGCGAACACCTGTCCGCGGCGGTCGTCCTCGATCTCGATCTGCATCGCCGCGTCACCGGTGAGTTTGATGGACTGCCCGGCGAATCCGAGGAGGAGCGCACCGCACAGCAGCGAAGCCTGCGTGAGCGTCGCGACGAGCGTGCACTGCACGACGAGGGCGAGGATCAGGCCGCCGACGATGGTGCGCGACCGTCCGACGCGCGGAATCAGGAACGGTGTCGAGATCGCCGCCAGCAGCATGCCCGCGGCGGTGGCGCCGACGGCGACGCCGAACCCGGCCAGACCGCCCGGCAGGGCGCTGACGGTGGCGGTGTCCCGGAGTACCAGGACCATGATCAACGTGTTGACACCGAAAACGATCCGGTGCGTGCCTATTCCGATCATCGCCGTTGTGACGCCCGGTGACTGCCACACGGCGACCGCCCCGTTGCGCAGTCCGGCGGCGACGGCGCGGACCGCCCCGTATTCGGGTTTCTCGTCGGCGTGCGGGCCGAGCAGCCGATGGTGGAAGCGCGACGCCGCGAACGCGGCCACCGCGGAACCGCAGGCGGCTGTCGCGACGGCGATTCCCGAGCCGCGGTCGCCGGCGCCCACGAGGGAGATGATGGCGACGGACGTCGCGGCTCCGAGTGCGGCGACGACGGAGCCGGCGGTGGCGAGCACCGAATTGGTGGCCACGAGCCAGGACCGGTGCACCACTCGCGGCAGCGCCGCCGAGACTCCCGCGAGAACGAAACGGCTCACTCCGATGGCGGCGAGCGCCAGGAGGAGGAGCGCGGACTCACCGGTCCCCGTCTCCAGTAACACGGCGGTCAGCAGAATCAGCAGTCCGCGCAGAACATTCGCCCACAGCAGCACGGCGCGGCGATCCCAGCGGTCGAGGAGCGCGCCCGCGTACGGTCCGATCACCGAGTACGGGAGCAGTAGTACCGCGAAACCGGCGGCGATCGTGACGGGATCCGTGGCGCGCTCCGGGTTGAACAGAATCGCGCCGCCGAGTGCCGTCTGGAACATACCGTCGCCCAGCTGACTGGCGAATCGCACCGTCGCGAGGCGGGCCAGCCCGGGCGACCGCCGGAGGGTGTACGCCGTTCTGCGCCACGCCTCGCGCCGGTCGCCGAGCTGTTTCGCCATTCACAGGACCCTATCCGGCGGCCGCGACCGACCTGTCCTGCCACCACTGGACGGTCTCCTCGGCGGCGCGGTCCAGCGGGGTCGGGGCCAGTCCGAGCCGGGCCTCGCTCTCGGACGAGTCCATCACGAACGGCTCCTCGAACTGGTACAGCATCTCGGCCAGCTCGCGGCTCCCCTGGTGCACGAGCCCGCCGCCGCGGATCACCCAGCCGGGCAGGGTGCTCACCTTCGGGGCGGGAACCCCGGCGGCCTTCGCGTAGGCCTCGACCATCTGCCGTTGGGTGACGGCCGGGACGGTCGGTGCGTGCAGCACCGAGTTCCACAGCGCGGGGTCGTGGGCGGCGGCGATCATCGCGGCCGCCAAGTCGGGAACGTACGTGAACGAGTGGGGCAGGTCGGCGGAACCGAGGACGCGCATCGTCTTGCCCGCGAGGACGACGGGCACCATGCGCTCTCCGGCGTGCGCGTTCAGCACCTGCGGTCCGAAGAAGTCGGACGCGACGACGCTCACGGTGAGGGTCGAGGACTCGGCGCGGGCTTTCAGAAGCCGGGTCCGGATGCCGCGTTTGCCGGAGTCGGCCGACCGCGGCGTGTGCTCGGTCATCGGCTGGTGCGACGTGTCGTAGGAGTAGAGGCTTTCGGGGAACACGACGACGGCGCCGACGCGGCCTGCGGCCTCGAGCACGGTCTGCTCGGCGGCGGGGAGTTCGCGCTCCCATGCGTCGGCGTTGTAGGCGGCGTGGATGCAGTGGTAGACGGCGACGGCTCCGTCGAACGCCTCACCCAACGCGTCGGCGTCGGAGACGTCGACCTTCCGCCGCTCGATCAGGGGATGGTCCGGGCCGCTGCCCGACCGTGTGAGGACCCGCACCTGGCGCCCCTGTTCGGCGAGCTGCAGGGCGACGGTCCAGCCGACGGGTCCTGCTCCGGTGACGATCTCGATGTTCGACATGTCCGCTCCTGCTGTGTGAGTCGATTTCGGCGATTCGAGAGCACTGCTCTCTGTCTCATTCGAGAATGCTCCCCCTCGACCTCATTGTCAAGAGCACTGCTCTCGTTTGTTGACACCGCTCTCTGAAATTGCCACGCTGGACCCCATGCCAGGAACACCACGGGAGCGCGCCCGCGAGCAGACGTTGCAGGACATCACGAGGATCGGACGCGAACAGCTGGCCGCGGTCGGCGCCGCGGCCCTGTCGCTGCGGGCCGTCGCGCGGGACCTCGGCGT
The DNA here is from genome assembly GCF_000280725.2 of Rhodococcus sp. JVH1. Lineage (NCBI taxonomy): Bacteria > Bacillati > Actinomycetota > Actinomycetes > Mycobacteriales > Nocardiaceae > Rhodococcus > Rhodococcus sp. JVH1. Next base: position 4,006,878 of record NZ_CP166289.1, read on the forward strand.
CGTGTCCTCCGCCGTCTACCGGTACGTCAAGAGCCGCGACGAACTGCTGACGCTGCTCGTCGTCGACGGATACAACGAACTCGGCGACGCCGCGGAGGCAGCCGTCGCGTCCGCCGCCGAACCGCGGGAACAGTTCCTGGCACTCGGCCGGGCGGTGCGCGAATGGGCGCTCCACGAGCCCGCCCGCTACGGATTGCTGTTCGGCAGCCCGGTTCCCGGCTACCACGCGCCCGGCGAGCAGACCACGACGCCGGGCACGCGGGTGATCTACGCCCTCGTCGGGATCTTCGACAACGCGTTCCGGGCGGGCAAGCTCGAGGCGGCCGCCGCCGCGCCCATCGACGACGAGCTCGCGGCAGACCTCGACCGCATCCGCTCCGAACTCGGACTCACCACCCCCGACCATCTGCTCGCCCGCGGCGTGCTGGTCTGGTCGGCTCTGTTCGGGGCGGTGAACTTCGAGGTGTTCGGGCAGTACGGCGCCGACACGTTCACCACACCGGGGGCACTGTACGAGCACCACCTCGCGGTTCTGGCCGAGACGGCGGGGCTGTCCGGGGCGTAAAGCGGCGAACCGGACGCAGGTCGCGTCCTCCGTCACATCGCGTCCGCCGCGGTGGGATGATGTTCAGGTGGCGCACGCAGAAGAACCCGAAGATCGAACGGCGTCGACGGAACCGGTGGTCCGGCCCGGCAGCCTGTTGGTCTCGTCCACAGATCTCGTCGAACCCGCATTCCGTCGCACCGTGATCTATGTGATCGAGCACAACGACGCCGGCAGCCTCGGCGTGGTCATCAACCGTCCCAGCGAAACCGCGGTGCACGACGTGCTGCCACAGTGGGCGCCGCTCGCCGCGCGCCCGTCCGCGCTGTACGTCGGCGGCCCCGTCAAACGGGACGCCGCACTGTGCCTGGCGACGCTGCGCACCGGTGCGCAGGCCGACGGTGTCGCGGGTCTGCGCCGGGTCCACGGCCGTGTGGTGATGGTGGATCTCGACTCCGACCCCGAGGTCATCGCCCCGCTGGTGGAGGGTGTCCGGATCTTCGCCGGCTACTCCGGCTGGACGTACGGCCAGCTCGACTCCGAACTCCAGCGCGACGACTGGATCGTGATCTCCGCGCTCGCGTCGGACGTGGTCGCTCCCGCCCGGGTCGACGTGTGGGCGCAGGTGCTGCGCAGGCAGCCGCTCCCCCTCGCCCTGCTCGCCACTCACCCGATCGACGTCGAGCGCAACTAGCCGACACACCCCGCGCACGTCCCCGGACTGTCGGGGACGGGTGGTATCAACAGAGGTGGGGAACGAGAAGTGAGGAGGACAGCACACGTGATCGACACCTGTCACGGAACATTGATCGTGCACGCGCTCTACGGAGCAGAGTGCACGGACGAGTCGTGCGTCGAGTTGTCCGCGGACCGGCACGCACTGATCATCGACTGCGACGAATTCGGCGACTGCGTGTGCTCGGCGGAGTTCGCCGAGCAGCTGCGTCACGCATCCTGAGAATCCACCTCGAGCGTCACCCCTACCTCCGACAGGCGTCGGCGCAGCTTCGGAAGATGGCTGCCCGGCCAGTACAGCTGCGCACAGTCGCGGCATCGACTGAACTCGTGTTCGTTACCCGCGACGCCCGGTGGCGCCTCGGCGAGCGCTTCGGCACGGGGAACCGGCGCGAGAAGGCCGTTGCAGCGCGCGCACCGCGTGAACGGTGAGATCCGCGACCGAAGGTCGAAGCGGTCCAGCACTTCCCGCAACTGCCGGCGTGGGTCGGTTTCGTGCAGGAACGCGCCGTGGGTGAGCGCCGACCTCTTGAGTAGGCCCGTGTCCCGGGTCAGGACGATGCGATGCTCAGACAGGGAGATGTCCACCAGTTCCGGGTCGGCGAAGTCGTTGCGGTAGCGGGTGTCGAATCCCAGCAGGCGGAGGTAGCGGGCGAGTCGGCCGAGATGCACGTCGAGCACGAACGTCGGGTCCCGCAGCGGTCGGGGACGCAGTTTCGTGACTCCGGTCAGCTCGAGTCGCTCGAACATCGGGTACACCGCGACCCGTTCGCCGCCGCGCAGCAGGTGCGCGAAATCGACCGACACCTCGTCGACGAGGATCAGATCCACCTCGGTGTGCGGGACGCCCAGCGCCTCGATCCGGTCCTTCACCGACGGGGTGCCATCGAATTCGTGCTCGAACGTGTGCTTGCGCCGCAGCGGCGGCAGAAAGTCGTTCAGCTCCTCGTAGAAGCGGAACTCGCAGTGACGAAGTGGCTCGGGCATCGGCATTTCACATCCCTCATGACACAGTACTGGCCGACTCCTCGCGGCTGCGCCTCGAATACTTCTGCGCGAGCGCGGCGCAGACGATGAGCTGGATCTGGTGGAAGATCATCAGCGGCAGCACTATCAGCCCCACCGGATGTCCCGCGAACAGGACCGAGGCCATCGGCAGACCGGTCGCGAGGCTCTTCTTCGATCCGCAGAAGACGATGACGATCCGGTCGGGGACGGAGAATCCCAACTTCCGACCGGCCACTGCCGTGACGGCGAGTACGACAGCGAGGATGACGAAGCACACCAGCACGACACCGATCACCTGCCACACCGTCACCGTGTGCCAGATTCCCTCGGTCATGCTCGCGCTGAACGCGGAGAAGACCACGAGGAAGATCGAGCCGCGATCCACGATCCGGGTGGGTTCGGAGTACTTCTGCAACCAGTCGATGACGAACGGCCGGATCAGCTGGCCGACGAAGAACGGCAGGAGAAGCTGTAGCACGATGTCGAGGATCGACGAGAAGTCGACGTGGGCGTCACCGGTGGTGTTCATCAGCAGGATCACCAGCGCCGGTGTCACGAACACACCGATGAGATTGGAGAACGACGCGCTCACGATCGCCCCGGCCACGTTGCCCTTGGCGATGGACGTGAACGCGATCGACGACTGCACCGTCGACGGAACCAGGCACAGGTACAGGATGCCCGTGTACATGTCCTCGCTGAGCACCCCCGGCACGAGGATGCGCAGCGCGAGCCCGATCAGCGGGAAGAGCACGAACGTCGCGGCGAACACGACGGAATGCAGCCGCCAGTGCTTCAGCCCCTTCAGCGCCTCCTGCGGCGACAGCCGCGCGCCGTACAGCAGGAACAGGACGCCGATCGCGATCCGGGTGGCCCAGTCGAGCACCGTCTGACCGGTCCCCGACACGGGGAAGACGGTCCCCAGGATCGCCACGGCGACGATGCCGAGGACGAACCCGTCGAGGTGGAACCGGCTGAGAAATTTCACTGCGTCAAGGGTAGAACGGCGTGGTCACGACCCTTCGTGCGGACGCTCAGCACCGCGAGGACGCCGCACAGGACGGCGCCGATGATCGCGAGTTCGATGATGGCGACGTGCATGCCCTGGACGGTGATGGCGATGCCCGCGCAGATGGACGGCACGGCGAGACCGACGTAGCCGACGGTGAAGAACGCGGCGAGCGTCCCGCCCTGGGCGTCGGGGGCGTGCTCCGCGGCGGCGGCACCCACCGCGCGCATCGCTCCGGCGAACGAGAGTCCGTGCCCCACACCGACGATGACGGTCACGACGCACAGCAGGACGAGGGACGGCACGAAGTCGACGACGAGCAACCCGATCATGCCTGCGCCGACGGCGCCGATGCCCAGGGTTCGGCAGAGCACGGTTCCGAGCCGGTTGGCCACGAGTTGCGCGGTCACCGAGCAGATCATGACCAGTGCGGCGGCACCGCCGGCGACCACGAGGTTGCTCACGCCGAGCAGGCCGATGATCCACGTCGGGACCACCGACTGGAACAGGCCGACGGCACCCCACGCCAGTGCGACTCCGAGGGAGGACAGCCAGAACACCTGACGGATGGGTGCGGGGACGTGCGGGACCTGGAACAGCTGGGTGGGGCGGGACTGCCCGCCGGTGGGTGCGGGGAGCAGCAGCACCATGATCAGTGCAGGTAGCAGTGTCAGCGCGAACAGCACGTACGGCAGGACGAGGGCGTGCGGAAGGTACTGCGCGACGGCCCCGCCGAACAGCGGGCCCAGCGACGCACCGAGTGCGGTGGTGAGGGTGGCGGCGAGACCCGCGCGGCGGAGGTTCCGGGCCGGTTCGTGCTCGATGAGGGCGGCGGATCCGGCGGCCGAACACGCACCGACGGCGATGCCCTGGGCGATTCGGCCGAAGAACAGCCAGATGGTCGAGTCGGCGAACGCGAGGACCAGTGCGCCCAGCAGGCTGAAGGAGATGGCGGCCAGCAACACGAAACGGCGTCCGAGTTTGTCGGACAGCGGGCCGAAGAACAGCAACGAGGGAAGCAGTCCGGCGACATAGACGGCGAAGATCAGCGTCTGGACCAGAGGGGTGAATCCGAACTCGTGGCGGTAGAGCGAGTACAGCGCCGTGGGGATGTTGGCGCCGAGGAGCAGCACGACGAGGAGGTAGTTCAGGCCGTGGAAGTGGCGGCTGGTGGAGGTGGGGACGGTGTCGGCGTGAGCGGTTGACGTGGACGTGTGGGGTCGCCTCCTCGGGCTGTCCGAATACATGGGACGTCCTACGTAGTTTAGGCGGGCCGGTCGTGTGTCGCGAGCCGGCGAGGTGTGAGGATGAGTACATGGCAGTGGTTCGGCGCGAATCCGCGTATCAGCAGTCCCTGGACTGGATGCGTGGCCAGATCGCCCAGGGCGACTGGACGGTGGGCGAGCGCATCCCGACGGAACCCGAGTTGATGACGCTGCTCGGGGTCGGGCGCAACACCGTGCGCGAGGCCATCAAGACCCTGACGTCGACGGGCATCCTCGAGATCCGGCGCGGGTCCGGGACGTTCGTGCGGGCCCGCACCGACATCGGCGGGCTGCTCGGGCGACAGGTCGCGGTCGCCGAGATGCTGAACGTCTTCGAGGTCCGGCGGGCCCTCGAGACGGAGGCCGTCCGGCTGGCGTGCGGTCGCCGCACCGACGACGACCTGCGGTCCCTGTCCGCGCTACTGGAAGAGCGGCAGCGAACGACGGATCAGCCGTCCCGGTTCGCGGACGCCGACCTCGCATTTCACCTCGGGGTCGTGGAGGCCGCGCACAATCCGGTGCTGTCCGACCTGTTCGCGGGGATCCTCGAACCCACCCGCGCCACCTACGACTTCACCGAGGGCGTCCACCCCCCGTCGCTGACCACCGACGACCATCGCGCCGTCATCGACGCGATCGCCGCCCGCGACGCGGACGCCGCGGTCCGGGCCGCCCTCGGCTACCTCGACCGCGTGCTCGACGCGGTGCACCAGGCCTCCCGCCCGTGAGTGGTTAGCGAGTCCCTGCACTCCCGGGCCACTCACGGGTGGCGGAGCCGCCTGTCGGCGAACGTGTTGAGCGCCCCGGCCATGTCCTCGGCCCGTGCACTGGTGACGGTCAGCCGGTCGCCGCACGCCGTCGTGACGATCACGGCGGGACCGCTCCTCGTCACGACGCCGTAGTTCCGCCGGCCCTTCACCTTGAGTCCCCAGCCTCCGAAGTCGTCGAACGGCTTGATCACGTCGACGCGGGCGCCCTCGATCTCGTCGACGCCGTACTGCAATGCGGTCATGCCCATGTTCACCACCCGGATGCCGGACGGATCGACGATCACCCGGAAGCGGAGCAGGCTCACCACCAGCAGCCCGACCGGAACGAACACCGCGAGCGGCCACCACCCGTCGACGAGCAGACAGACGGCGACAGCGGGCGCGACACCGAGCAGCAGGAGCAGCACCAGCGAGCCGACGGTGCCGAAACCGACCGTGTCCGCGACCGTCGCCGGGTCGTCGGCGCGCGGCAACCGGGGGTCGGGGGGACTTGTGGCGGACACCCGGGGCCGGTAGTCGCGCAGCAGGGCGGCGCCGAGCAGGCCGACGACCGCGCCGATCACGACGCCGAGGCCGAGCGACCACAACGGCAGTTCGGTATGAGAGACGTCGGTGATGTCGAGTTGGACGTAGAGCAGCACCACCTGCACCGTCAGGATCAGGCCGACCACGGACAGTCCGACGACGAGCATCGTGCGTCGCATCATCAGCATCGCCTGGGCCAGTGCGGCGATCGCGGCACATCCGCCACCGAACAGGACCGTCACCAGGGCAAAGGTCCAGGCGCTCGACATCGGGGTGGCGAAGCCGTCGGGCGAGGTGGTGGTCCAGTGGGTTGCGATCTCCGCGGGCAGCCGCGGTTCCCAGATCTTCGTGAGGACGACCCCGAACAGGGCGGCGAGGACCGGCAGCAGGAGACCGAAAACTGCGCCTGCGGGGTCGACGACGCGCGAGGACTTCACCGGACGGGCCGTCGGCAGCCGGTCAGGACGGCTGGCAGGCGCCCTTCAGCGAGCACGCACCGCAGGAACTGCCGCACCCGCCGGTGTCGGCAGCGGGCACCGCCGCGGCGGCACGGGCACCGAGTGATCCGCCCGTCGCCGCGGTGAGAGCGGCAGCCACGACGCTGACGAGGACGGCACCGATTCCGAAGACTCCGCCGATCAGGATTCCGGCGATTCCGCCGATCACGAGGAGCCCGGCCGCGGCGAGCAGGGTGGGCCCTGCGACCTTGTTGGCCAGCGCAAACGTCTGATCGTCGCGCATCGTCTCGGGGGTGCGAACACCCGCCCACCGGTTGCGCGGGAGGCGCTCGGCGAGGCCTGCAACGGCGACACCGGAGACAGCGACGGCGAGCACGAACAGCACGACGGAGGCAATCAACACGAGACCAGGATACGGCGGACCCGGACGCGCAGGTGAGCCCGGGTGGGGTGAGGCTCTACCCTGGTTGACGGTATCCCCCTAATTCAGAATGTCAGCCAAGTAGATAGCGACCACAGTGACCGAGCACGTGCAGCCCGCCAACCCGTCCGACGCGACCCCGCAGCACCGCTACACCGCGGAGCTCGCCGGCCAGATCGAGCAGCGCTGGCAGGACCGGTGGAGCGAGGAGGGCACGTTCAACGCGCCCAACCCGGTCGGTCCCCTCGCCGGCGACGTTCCCGCGGACAAGTTGTTCGTGCAGGACATGTTCCCGTACCCGTCGGGGACGGGTCTGCACGTGGGCCACCCGCTCGGCTACATCGCCACCGACGTGTTCGCCCGCTATCACCGCATGCAGGGCCACAACGTGCTGCACACCCTCGGCTACGACGCGTTCGGTCTGCCTGCCGAGCAGTACGCGGTGCAGACGGGTACGCACCCGCGGACCACCACCGAGGCCAACATCGTCAACATGAAGCGGCAGCTGCGCCGCCTCGGGCTCGGCCACGACGAACGCCGCACATTCGCGACCACCGACACCGACTTCTACCACTGGACGCAGTGGATCTTCCTGCAGATCCACGACGCGTGGTTCGACAAGGAGGCGGGCAAAGCCCGGCGGATCTCGGAGCTCGAGGCCGAGTTCGTCTCGGGTGCGCGCTCGCTGGAGGACGGACGGGACTGGGCGTCGCTGTCCGTGTCCGAGAAGGAGGCCGTCCTGGACTCCTACCGCCTCGTCTACCACTCCGATTCGATGGTCAACTGGTGCCCCGGCCTGGGCACGGTACTGGCAAACGAGGAGGTGACCGCCGACGGTCGCAGCGACCGCGGCAACTTCCCCGTGTTCCGTAAGCACCTGCAGCAGTGGATGATGCGCATCACCGCGTACTCGGACCGTCTGGTGGACGACCTGGAGTACCTGGACTGGCCCGAGAAGGTCAAGACCATGCAGCGCAACTGGATCGGACGCTCGCACGGTGCGCAGGTGAAGTTCGCCGTGGCGGTCGAGCGGAGCGAGGGTGAACCCACTGTCCACGACGTCGAGGTGTTCACGACGCGTCCGGACACGCTGTTCGGCGCGACGTACGTGACGCTGGCGCCGGAGCACGAACTGGTGGACGACATCGTTGCGGCCGAGTGGCCCCGGGGTGTGGATTCGCGCTGGACCGGTGGTGCCGCAACTCCCGCCGAAGCGGTTGCGGCGTACCGGAAGTCGATCGCGGCCAAGTCGGATCTCGAGCGTCAGGAATACAAGGAGAAGACGGGCGTCTTCCTCGGCACCTACGCGGTGAACCCCGTCAACGGGCACAAGTTGCCGGTGTTCATCGCCGACTACGTCCTCACCGGCTACGGCACGGGCGCCATCATGGCGGTCCCGGGTCACGACCACCGCGACTACGAGTTCGCGACCGAGTTCGGTCTCGACATCGTCGAGGTCATCTCCGGCGGCGACCTCACCAAGGACGCGTACACCGGCGACGGCACGATCGTGAACTCCGATTTCCTGAACGGCATGAGTGTCGCCGACGCCAAGAAGGCGATCACCGAGCGTCTGGAAGCGGACGGCACCGGCAAGGGCACCATCCAGTACAAACTGCGCGACTGGCTGTTCGCCCGCCAGCGGTACTGGGGCGAGCCGTTCCCGATCGTGTACGACGCCGAGGGCAACGCGCACGCCCTGCCGGAATCGTCTCTGCCGGTGGAGCTCCCGGAGGTCGAGGACTACGCACCCGTGTCGTTCGATCCGGACGACGCGTCCTCGGAGCCCTCTCCCCCGCTGGCGAAGGCCGTCGACTGGGTCAACGTCGAACTCGACCTCGGCGACGGGCTGCAGACGTACCGCCGCGACACCAACGTGATGCCGCAGTGGGCCGGCAGCTCCTGGTACCAGCTGCGGTACATCGACCCCACCAACCCGGACGTGTTCTGCGACAAGGAGAACGAGCGGTACTGGACGGGTCCGCGCCCGGAGATCCACGGACCCAACGATCCCGGCGGCGTCGACCTGTACGTCGGCGGGGTCGAGCATGCGGTGCTGCACCTGCTGTACTCGCGGTTCTGGCACAAGGTGCTGTTCGACCTCGGCTACGTCAGCTCGAGCGAGCCGTACCGCCGCCTGTACAACCAGGGCTACATCCAGGCGTACGCGTACACCGATGCGCGCGGCGTGTACGTACCCGCGGACGAGGTGGAGGAGAAGGACGGCAAGTTCTTCCACCAGGGCGTCGAGGTCAACCGCGAGTACGGGAAGATGGGCAAGAGCCTCAAGAACTCCGTGTCGCCGGACGAGATCTGCGAGGAGTACGGCGCCGACACGCTCCGCGTGTACGAGATGTCGATGGGTCCGCTGGACACGTCCCGCCCATGGGCGACCAAGGACGTCGTCGGTGCGCAGCGCTTCCTGCAGCGCGCGTGGCGGGTGGTGGTCGACGAGGAGTCCGGTGCACTGCGCGTCACCGACGACGCCCCGGCGGAGGACACGCTGCGCGCGCTGAACAAGGCGATCGCCGGTGTGAGCGAGGACTACACGGCCCTTCGCGACAACACGGCGGCGGCCAAGCTGATCGAGTACACCAACCACCTCACCAAGGCGTACCCCGGCGGTGCCCCCCGCTCGGTGGTGGAGCCGCTGGTGCTGATGCTGGCACCGCTGGCCCCGCACCTCGCGGAGGAGCTGTGGTCGCGGCTCGGGCACGAGAAGTCCCTGGCCCACGGCCCCTTCCCGGTGGCCGAGGAGAAGTGGCTGGTGGAAGACACCGTCGAGTACCCGATCCAGGTCAACGGCAAGGTCCGGAGCCGCGTGACCGTCGCGGCAGACGCCCCGCGCGAGGAGATCGAGAAGATCGCGCTGGCCGACGACAAGATCGTGGCGCTCCTCGACGGCCAGGATCCCCGCAAGGTGATCGTCGTTCCCGGCAAGATGGTCAACATAGTGCGCTGACGCGCCCGTGAGTACTTGTTAACGTCGGGCGGTTAATAAGTACTCACGGCAGGATCGTCGTATGACCGTTCTCAAAGCCGTGATGGCTCCCCGCGACGAGACGGTGGTCGACGGGTTCAGTGAAGTCGACGTCTACGACCTGCCGACCGCGTGCACCGCGGACGTCACCGGTATCTACCTCAGGTGGGACGTCGATCAGGAATTCCTCGTCGAGCAGCGGGACTTCCTGAACTCTTTCGTGGTCCGCGGCGGCCGGGTCGTCGTCAACGGGCACGTGCAGCGCGTCTTCCTGGACGGACTGACCCGGTGGCGCAAGCTCGAGTACCGCGGCCCTGCGGACCTGGCGCTGACGCGTGTGACGGAGCACCCGGTGTGGGCCGGGACCGATCCGAAGGCGTTTCTCTACAACACGGGGCGCCGCGGACCGGTGGCGTTCGCCGAACTCGAACGCATCGGCGTCGCGGGGTTCTACGGCCGCGGCTGCTATCTGGACCTGCCAGACGGCGCGCGGGTGGTGCACACGATCGGTCGCACCCGCGCCCCGATCGACTACGAGTACCCGCTCGGCGCCGGCCGGGTGCTGGTACACGGCGGCAACGACCTGCTCCAGTTCTCGAGTGCCGATCGCGGCACCGCCGACCTGCGGCCGCAGATCGTCCGATGGCTGGAGGTGAGATGACCCGCGCCGCGACCGTCGCCTTCCTGCACGGTGGTAGCCACGCCCAGCTGGCCACTCTCGCCGACCCCGCCCTGGAGCCGTACCGGATCCGCCCGGTGCACGTGCGCACCGGCGACCTCGGCGACCTCCGCGACGTGGACGTCCTGGTGGTCGTCGACCGCCTGCGCCCGGACCTGCTGACACGGTGGACCGCGGCGATCATCGACTGTCTCGGTCGCGGTGCCACGGTGGTCGTCTTCGGCGAGAACCACTGCGGGGACTGGCTTCCCGGTGTCCGCGAGGACAGCCGCCCGACCGTGTTCTGGTGGTGGCGCACCGGCGAGGATCACCGACTGCGTCTGCGTTCCCCCGACCACCCGGCGTGGGACTACTTCTCCGAACGCTCCGTGATCTGGCACTACCACGGCGTCCTGGAGCCGCCGAGCGGCGCGGTGAGCCTGGTCGACCTCCACACCGAGCACGGTGAGCGCGACGGTTCGATCCTGTTCGTCGACGAGACCACTACCGCGGGGCGGCTGCTCGTCACCACGATGGACCCCGTGTACCACCACGGATCCGGGTTCATGCCCGGCGCAACGCAACTGCTGTATTCGGTTCTGCGCTGGGCGTGCGCGCCCGTGAGTACTTATTAACCACCGGCGGTTAACAAGTACTCACGGGTGGTTTGACACATGGGTGCAACTCGTCATCGAGGCAACCGACCTTCTCGGTCTGCATCCGGGAGACGCGACCACCGCCGGCTGGGTTCTCGACTGCACGGCGACCCCGACGCTGACGGGTCTCGACCTCACCGGACCGTACGTGCAGGGCCGGCCGGGGCGCGCGGTTCGTCTACCTGTCGTGGGGGACGCTCGATGCCGACGGCCGATTCGACATGTTCCGCCGGGCGAAGTTGATGTGGACGCGGTGGATCCGGCGATTGCGGACGCGGCGTCGGCTGCCGGTCGCATCACGGCGCGACTCGGGCTCACCGACGCCCGGGGAAATCCGCTGTGCGCTGCGGTGCGTCCGCCGTTGGTCGAGTGGTCGGCGTAGCCGATCGCCGTACCCCCTGCGCGTAGGGTGAGGGTATCGGCGGCACTTCGTACGCGAACGCCCGAGATCGCGTCGCCGCCGACAGAGATATCGGTCGCATTGCGGCCGAGGCGGGAGCGTCGTCATGACGCTACAACAGGATCGCAATTTTCCCGGTCGTCTTCACGGCGCCCATACTCGTGGCGGCCCGGCGCAGTCGCCGCGGCTTCGGTTGAAGCCGGAAGCGCCCGGTGCCGGCACGGTGGACGGCGCCTGGTGGCCCCGGTCCCGTGACCTGACCGTGGAGATTGCGGATCTGGTTGCGCTGGTGGCGGTTCGGGTGGGTGTGGTCGATCGGGTCGTGTACGACATCAAGGCCTGGCTTCCTGCGCCGCGCCGGGTCACGGTCGCGGGGCGGTCGGTGCATCTCGACGGCTACGAGTACCAGCCGCTCAACACCCTGTACGTGAGCGGTCTGAAGCGGACGAGGTTGACGCTCCTGGTGGTGCCCCCCGAGGCCGATGCCCGCTATGCCGACTCGACGATGCACACGGCGGCCAACCCCAACAGTGCCCTGACCGCCGACGAACTGCTGATGTCGGGCATCAGGGACGGCTTCGACCGCACCACGAGCGCGAAGGGACGTGAACGATGACGCACGACGACAACATCACGCACTCCGGTCGTGGGCTGGGACTTTCTCGGCCGGCCGACGGTGGGCAGCCTTTCGACGCACCCACCCGGACCCCGAGACTGCTTCTGCGCGCTCGCGGCGAGGTGTCGGAGGGCGTCGACGGGGCGTGGTGGCCCCGAACCACCAATCTGACCACCGAACTGCACGACCTGATCAGCGCGTTGACGGATCGAGTGGGAACGACCGAACGCGTCGCGTTCGACTGGAACTCGCTGAGCATCTCGCAACGCGGCATCGACCGGCGGGACGGCATCGAGGTGTCCGGCCCGGATCCGGATCAGCCGCCCGACATCATGTACGTCTTCGGTACCGACGGACGTCGCCTCGACATCTTGATCGTCGGGCCCAATACCGACGCCGACAACGCTTTCGAGGCGATGCAGCGGGCTGTGGGTCTCGCTCCGGACCAGTAGTCGCTATCGGCTCTCGGCGTCGTGGAGGGCCGGCGGCCGATCGACGTGACGGGGACGCTTCTCCCGCATCCACGGCAGTGCTGCGGACGCGATCAGGACGACGGCCATCCCCGCCCACTGCACCGGCGACAGTTGCTCGCCCAGCAGAATCTGGGCGGCCAGCACCCCGACCACCGGTTCGAGCAGTCCGAGGAGGCTGACCGAGGCCGAACCGAGCGCGCGTACCGCGATGAAGGAGCAGCCGATCCCGATCGGCATCAGCAGGAGCCCCTGGAACAGGATGGACCCCCACCCGCTGGGTGCGAACGTCCAGGACTGTCCGTCGACGACGGCGATGGTGCCGGTGGCGATTCCGGCGCCGAGTGACGCCAGTCCGCCGGCGGCGACGGGGCTGACCTGGTGTACCCATCGTTCCCCGACCACCAGATACAGGGCGTACCCGGCAGCGCTGAGGAGGGCGAGTACCGCCCCGTTCACGGCGACGGCGGAGCTGCCCGCGCCTGCGACGAGCGCGATGCCGCCGGACATCGCGAGGGCCAGCACCAGCTGACCGCGGTGGATCCTGTTCCGGGTGAGCACCCAGACCAGCGCCATCACGAACAGCGGGTAGATGTGGACGATCACGACCGCGATCTGGGCGCCGGTCACGCGCACTGCCGCAAAGAAACACAGCAGCTGGATGCCGAACAGCGGGCCGCAGATGAAGCACAGCCCGACAGCGGACTTCCAGGTCACGCCCGTCAGTCGTCCGGTCGACCAGGCCAGGAGTAGCAGGAGTGCGGCACCGACGAGGCTGCGGAGGCAGACGAGGACGGCCGGCGACACTCCACCGGCGTAGCCGATCGCGGCGAACGTCGGGGTGAGTCCGTAGGCGACCGCGGAGGCCGCACCACATCCCCAGGCGACGGCACTGCGGCCGCGGGTGGTGCTATCGCCCATGGACTCGAACGCGCCGAGCGGTCCGCGGTGGTCGGGTCACCATGTCCGCGGCGCGACGAGTTCGTCGTGAACGAACTGCACGAGAACCTCTTTCATGGCGGCGACGGTCATGTTCGGTGCGCCGGTGAGCACCTGGATGGCGGTCCCGTCGGTGAGCGCGGTCAGCCGCTGCGCGATGGTCTCCGGGTCGACGTCGGTGCGGAAGATCTCCTGGCGTTGTCCGCGACGGACGATCTTGACGACGGTTTCGTGCCAGCGCGCGTAGTAGGTGTTGTGGAACGGGCGGAGTTCGGGTCGCAGCGTGGCCTCGGCCCAGAACTGCAGCCAGATGGACCACTCGTCGCGCAGTGGCCCGACGCGGGGCAACTGCATGTCGATCAGGCGGAGCAGCCGCTCGTGGGCGTTGTCGATCGCCTTGAGTTCGCGGCTCTGCCGGTCGAACGCGTTGTCGATGGCGTGGCGGAGGGCAGCCGTCAGGACGTCGCTCTTGCCGGGGAAGTAGTAGTGCACCGCCCCGGTGCTGGTGCCGACGACCTGTGCGATGTCGGAGATGCGGACCGAGTGGTATCCGCGCTCGGCGATCAGCTGAGCCGCGGCATCGAGTATCGCCGTTCGACGCGCGTCCTCGGTGACTTGAGCGGTCACTGTCCCTCCTTCGATTAGTCATCTGACTGATCCATCAAATCATACGCCTCAAACTGACGCATCAGTCAGACAGCGCATCCCCTGCGTGAAAGTGGTCGACTCCGGGGACTCCCCTGCATAACCTCAGCTCAAACCATCTCAATGAGCAGAAAAACCATTCGGGCGGCGAGTCAGTTTCCGGAAAACCCTTGACATCTGTGGGCTGCATCACGGTATAACTGATGCATCAGTCAGACCCCCGGGTCGGAACGGCAGCGACGAGAGGCGAACGCTCGATGGAATGTGAGAACCCAGGTGGAGGCGCCGGGCAGGTGCTGCGCCCCGACGTCCATCGCGGGCGGGTGGCACTGATCACCGGTGGAGGCACCGGGATCGGACGCGCGATCGCACTGGACATGGCGAGGTGTGGAGCCGACGTCGTCATCAGCGGCCGCCGGTCCGAGCCCCTCGAAAAAACCGCCGCCGAGATCGAGGCGCTGGGCGCCCGGGTGCTCGCAGTGCCCGCCGACATTCGCGAGGAAGAGCAGGTGACCGACCTGGTCGACCGCGCTCTCGACACATTCGGCCGGATCGACATCCTCGTCAACAACGCCGGCGGCCAGTTCGCGGCGCCGGCCGAGGACATCACCAGCAAGGGATGGCGCGCCGTTCACCGCCTCGCCGTCGACGCCACCTGGGCGGTCACCCGGGAGGTCGCCGTTCGCGCGATGATTCCGCAGCGGTCGGGATGCATCTTCTTCATGGCGTTCTCCCCGCGTCGCGGAATCGCATCGATGGTCCATGCCACCTCGGCCCGCGCCGCCCTCGAGAACCTCGCGTCCGGACTGTCGCTGGAGTGGAGCAGGTACGGAATCCGGTCGATCTGCATCGCCCCGGGCACCATCGCGACGGAGGGCATGGAGGGCAACTACACCGAAGAGGCCCGCGCGCAGTGGACGTCCGCGGTTCCGCTCGGACGCCTGGGTACGGCCGAGGACGTCTCCGGAGTGGTCACATTCCTCGCGTCGCCCGCAGGCAGTTACGTCACCGGCACCACGCTGGTGATCGACGGCGGCGCCGACGCCTGGGGTACGGGTCACCCAGCTCCGAAGGTCGAGGAGACGCGATGAGCACGATCACCGACCGTGACCTCACGGCACTGTTCGACCCCCGGTCGGTCGCCGTCCTCGGTGCCAGCAACGACGAGACGAAGTACGGCAACTGGATCAGCGTTCAGGCGCTCCGCATGAAGGGCAACCGGTCGGTCCACCTCGTCAACCGGCGCGGTGAGCGCATCCTGGGACACCCTTCGCTCCGCAGCCTGTCGGAACTCGACGAACGAGTCGATCTCGTTGTCATCACCGTTCCGGCACAGGGTTTCGAGGAGGCCGTGGACGACGCCCTCGCGGCGGGCGCCACCGCCATCGTCGGCGTCACCGCCGGTTTCGCCGAACTCGGTGCTGCCGGAAAGGCTGTGCAGGATCGGGTCGTGGAGCGGGTGCGGGCGGCCGGAGCCGTCCTTCTCGGGCCGAACTGCCTGGGTGTGCTGGATTCGAGCACCGCGCTGACGCTGGCCTCGAACGCGCTTCCCGCCGGACGGGTCGCGCTGCTCTCCCAGAGCGGCAACATGGCGCTCGAACTCAGCCAGTTCCTCGAGGCCCGCGGGCACGGGTTCTCCCGGTTCGCCTCGCTCGGGAACCAGGCAGACCTCGGCGCCGCCGACCTCATCCGCTCCTGCGTGGAGCACGACGACACCGATCTCATCGCCGTGTACTGCGAGGACTTCGGTGACGGGCGGGCGTTCGTCGATGCCGCCGCGCAGGCATCCCGAGCCGGGAAGCCGGTTCTGCTGCTGACGGTGGGTGGCAGCGCGGCCTCCATCCGCGGGGCGCAGTCGCACACGGGATCGCTGACGTCCGACAGCGCGGTCATCGACGCGGCCTGCCGGGCTGCCGGGGTGTACCGGGTGTCGAGTCCACGGCAGCTCGCGGACGTGGCGGCCACACTCCTCGGGTACGGACCTGCGGAGGTACGCAGGGTCGGCGTCATCGCGGACGGCGGCGGGCACGCGGGTGTCGCGTCCGACGTCGTCGAGGCAGCCGGACTCGCGGTGCCGGAGTTCACCGCCGACATCAGCAGCGCACTGCGCACTCTGTTGCCGCCGTCCGCCGGGGTGACGAACCCGGTCGACCTCGCCGGAGCCGGGGAACAGGACATCACCTCGTTCGTCTCGGTCCTCGACACCATCCTGCAGAGTCCGGCCGTCGATTCCGTCCTGCTCACCGGATACTTCGGCGGCTACGGAAGTTACGGCGAGAACCTCGCGCGAGCGGAGGTCGACACCGCCCGTGCGATGGCCGAGACGGCGCGCACCCACGGCAAGCCGGTCGTCGTGCACACGATGCATCCCGACAGCGCCGCGGCCCGGGTCCTCGCCGACAGCGGAGTTCCGGTCTTCCGGGCGGTGGAGGATGCCGCGGGTGCGCTCGGGATCATCGCCGAAACCGCTGCGCCGCAGCATCATGCGAGCCTGTCGAGCGAGCCGGCCGAGCCGGTCACCAGCGACGCGTACTGGGACGCCCGCGAACTCTTCCGCACTGCGGGCGTCGAGTTCCCGGACGCGCAACTGGTGCGGACCTGCGCCGAGGCGGTGGCAGCGGCCGACACCGTGGGGTACCCCGTGGTCCTGAAGGCGATGGGGTTGCTGCACAAGTCCGACTCCGGCGGGGTGGCGCTCGGATTGGGAACCGCGCAGCAACTCACCGACGCGTTCACGCGGATGGACGACTCGCTCGGTGCGCCCGCCTACTGCGTGGAGGGGATGGCGGACCTCAGTGAGGGAGTCGAACTCATCGTGGGAGTCCAGACCGACCCGCGGTTCGGTCCCGTGGCGATGGTGGGTCTCGGCGGTATCTTCACCGAGGTCCTCGCGGACGTCGCCTTCGCGCTGGCGCCGGTCGATGCGGAGACCGCCCGCGGCCTGCTCGACAACCTGCGGGCGTCCGCTCTGCTCCGAGGGGTTCGCGGCAGGCCCCCGATCAACGTCGACGCGGCCGCGGATGCCATCGCCGCCGTCACGACCGTGGCCACCGCACACCCCGAGATCGCGGAACTCGAGATCAACCCACTATTCGTCACTCCGAAGCACGCCCTCGGACTCGACGCACGCATCGTCCTCAGCTCATCGAACACCAACTGACACAAGGAAGTTCTTTCACCATGGAATTCGCATACAGCCCCCGCCTCGCCGACCTCAAGGAGCGCGCACGCGCCCTGACCGACACGATCATGCAGTTCGAGGACGAGTGCGAAAGAAACAACGGAATTTCCGACGAATCCCACGCCACCATCAAGGCGGCCGTCCTCGCATCGGGACTGCAGGCGATCAACACCCCCGTCGAATACGGCGGTGCCGGACTGACGGTGCTCGAGCAGGCCGTCGTGCAGGACGAACTCGGTAAGCTCACCAACGCGCTGTGGGACACGGTGTGGCGGCCCGCGAACCCGCTGACCCATGCGACCCCCGAACAGCGGGAGCGCTACCTGATTCCCGGTGCCCGCGGTGACCGCCGCGACGCCGTCGCGATCTCCGAGGCCAACGCGGGCTCGGACTTCTCCGCGGCGAGTACCACCGCGACCCCCGACGGCAACGGCGGGTACATCATCAACGGCGAGAAGTGGTTCGTCACGGTCGGTGACGTCGCCGATTACCTCATCGTGCTGGCCAACGTCGAACCCGAGCACGCCGCAACGATTTTCCTGATCGACGTCGACACCCCGGGTGTGAAGATCAAGCACATCCCCCGCTACACGCACACCTTCGTCTACGAGCACCCCGAGTTCACGTTCGAGAATGTGCGCGTCGGAGAGGACGCCGTGCTCGGTGGCATCGGGCAGGGTCACGACCTCACCCGCGACTGGTTCACGGAGGAGCGGCTGATGATCGGCGCACGCACGATCGGTGCCGCCGAGCGGGCGCTGACCCTGGCCGTCGACTGGGCGCGGGAGCGGGTGCAGGGCGGCGAGCCGCTGATCAATCGTCAGCTGATCCAGGGCATGATCGCCGACTCCGTCGTGGACATCACCACCAACCGGGCACTCACCCACCAGGTGGCGTGGGAATTCGACCAGGCCGACCCCCACGACGCCGATCTGCGAAAGACGCTGCACGCCAAGGCCGCGACCGTGAAATTGGCCGCCTCGGAGGCGTCGAACCGGGTGGCCGACCGGGCCGTCCAGATCTTCGGTGGGCGCGGCTACATCCGCGACTACCCCGTCGAGCGGCTGTGGCGCGAACTGCGCGTCGACCGCATCTGGGAGGGCACGTCGGAGATCCAGCGCCTGGTCATCGCGAACGAGGCCAACAAGCGGGGTCTCGACAACCTGCTGTCGTTCCGCTACGAGGCCGGGGAGAAGTAGCACGATGTCGACCGAGAACCCCGGGACCGTCGATGTGCGCCGCGACGGCGACGTCGCCGTCGTCACCCTGAGGCGCGAACGGAAGCGGAACGCGCTGTCCACGCACATGGAAGCCGAACTGCTCGGCGCACTGGGGTCACCCGAGGTGAAATCCAGCCGTGCGGTGGTCCTCACCGGGGGCGACTCGGTGTTCTCGGCCGGCGCGGACGTCACCGAACTGCGGGAGATGACGCCGGAGGCGATCGCCGAGTACTACCGGACCTGCGGGTCGGTGTACGAGGCGCTCGCGGCTCTCCCGCAACCCACCGTGTCCGCGATCACCGGCTACTGCCTCGGCGGCGGGCTCGAACTGGCTCTCGCCACCGACATCCGCGTCGCCGATCCGGCCGCGGTCTTCGGATTCCCGGAGATCGGAATCGGAATCCTCCCCAGTTCCGGTGGGGTCACCCGCATCACCCGCGTCGTCGGGGCGGGCCGTGCCCGCGACCTCGTCCTGCGCGGACGGCGCTTCGATCACACCGAGGCCGAACGCTGGGGCGTCGTCAGTGAGATCGCCCCTCCCACGGAGCACGTGAAGCAGGCGCTGAGCATCGCGCACGAACTCGCGGCGTATTCGCCGCTGGCGCTGAGCATCACCAAGCAGGTGCTGGACGTCAGCGCCGACTCCCCGCACCATGCCTCGCTGCTGCTCGAGCAGCTCGCCTACTCGGCGCTGAACAAGACAACCTCTTAGCGGTACCGGCCGAGTGCGGCCGACTCGACCGCCACCCCCAGGGTGACGGCACCAATCTACGTAGTGGAGACGACATGAGTTCCTTCGACGTGATGGACAGACCCGCCAAACGCGGGTTTCACACCAAGCTCCTGATCGCGTGCTGTGGCGGACCATTCCTGGACGGGTACGTCATGAGCATCATCGGCGTGGCCCTGCTCGGGGTGACCGAGCAACTTCACCCGACGACAGCCGAGGCAGGGTTGATCGGTGCCGCCTCGCTGATCGGAATCTTCCTCGGCGCCACAGTGTTCGGCTTCCTCACCGACCGGATCGGCCGGGAGAAGATGTACGCCCTCGACCTGGTGGTACTGGTCGTCGCGTGCGCATTGTCGGTGTTCGTCCAATTGCCGTGGCAGCTCATCGTTCTGCGCTTCGTCATCGGTGCGGCCATCGGTGCCGACTACCCCATCGCCACCTCGCTGCTCACCGAGTTCACTCCCACCAAGAAGCGCGGCGCCATGGTCGGGATGTCGGCCGTCGCGTGGTCGGCGGGCGCGGTTGCCGCGTACGTGGTCGGTGCGCTCGTCGTCGGCATCTCCGGTGGCAACGACCATTGGCGCCTGCTCCTCGCGTCCAGTGCGGTGCTGGGTCTGATCGTGATCCTGGTGCGCCGCGGAATCCCGGAGTCGCCGCGCTGGCTCCTGAAGAACGGCCGGGTGGCCGACGCCGAGGCCGTGGTCGAGAAGATCTACGGGGAGAAACTCGACCTGAGCAAGGTCACCGTCGAGGACACGGCGGACAAGCCGAAGGCCGACATCCGGATCTACTTCCGCGGCCAGTACCTGGCCCGGCTGATCATGTGCAGCGCTTTGTATCTGGCGGTCGTGACCCCGCTCTACGCGTTGCTGACATTCCTGCCCACGATCCTGTCGGGCTTCTCGATCTCCGGTGACGGTTCCGCGGGGCTCATCGTCGAAACCGTCATCATCGGGCTCATCGTCGCCGGATCCATCCCCGCACTGTTCCTGGTCGAGAAGTGGGGCCGGCGTCCGATCGCCGTGGTCCCGCTGGCCCTGATGGTGATTCCGCTGGCAGGGCTGTGGTTGTGGGCGGACGGTCCCCTCTGGTTCATCGTCGCCGCCTTCTGCGCGTACGCGTTCATCTCCGGCGGTCCGAGCATCCTGGTGTGGATCTACCCCAACGAACTCTTCCCCACCGAGTTCCGGGCGACCGCGGTGGGAATCGCCACCGCGGTGAGCCGGTTCGGTGCCGCGACGGGCACGTACCTGCTGCCGCTGAGCATCTCGGCGCTGGGAACCGGCACCACGATGCTCTTCGGTGCGGTGCTGACGGCGGTCGCGTTCGTGATCTGCTTCTTCATGTCGCCGGAGACGAAGGGGAAGTCGCTGGAAGAGGTGTCGTCCGTAACCGCTGCCCCGGTAATGGGGACGAGCGCTCCCCGGCTGGAGAAGTTGGAGGAGGCGTCCGCGCCGCGAACCTGAGGATGGTTACCTCCCGCCCCTGCCGGCTTCCGATGTCGGCAGGGGCGGGCCCGGTGCGAACATGTCCCGCTGCCTGGGAGAAGGGGCTCCCCACCGGGCCGGTGCTGCGTTACTCTCACCACTAGAACACGTTCTATTAGACTGAGGAGTTCGCATCATGGCACCGTCCGCAGAAGACATTCGCAAGACCGTCGAGAGGTACATCGAGGCGGTGGCCACCGGGACCGCCGACGACGTCGTCGCGCTGTACGCCGAGGGCGCCACCGTCGAGGATCCGGTGGGTACCGAGCCGCGGACCACGGTGGAATCGCTGCGGGAGTTCTACGGAGTGATCGAACCGCTGAAGCAGACCGGCGAGCTCCTGACGCTGAAGATCGCCGGAAACTCGGCCGCGTTTCACTTCTCCCTCGTCACCGACCTGGGTGAGCAGAAGCTCGAGATCGCGCCGATCGACGTCATGACGTTCGACGACGACGGCAAGATCACCTCCATGCGCGCCTTCTGGTCGCAGGAAGACATGATCACGAGCTGACCGACGGCCGGGCCCGGCAACCACACCGCAATTCGGCCCGGCTGATCAGCGACTGTGCTTACCATGGCGTGGTGGCCACCGACGTCGCCGGGCAGGCCGCACGGCGTGCCCGACGCAGAGCAGTCGTTCGAGCCGGTACGCGCCCCGGGCGCGCACCGCGTAGCTGGCTGGCGGTCGCCGGGGCCCTGACCGCCACGGTGCTCATGGCGTGCTCCTCGGGTTCCGGGGGCCACCCCGATCCGATCGACCTGGACCGCGCCACCGACAGCGGGCAGCTTCCGTGGACGGAAGTGCTGCTTCCACCGCAGACGCCGACGACGGTCCCGTTCGGTCCGCCCGGCACCGACCTGCCGAGCGAATCCCGCGCGGCCGGGATCCGGGTGATCGGCGACCGTGCCGGTCTCTACGGCGGAAGCCCCGACCGGGTGCTCTGCGACCGGCAGCGTCTCGTCGACGACCTCGAGCAGGATCCGGCGAGGCTACAAGCCTGGTCGAGCGTGTTCCAGGTCGACGACGTGCGGAATTACGTCCGCACCCTGACACCGGTGCTGCTCCGTGCGGACACCCGCGTCACCAATCACGGCTTCGACGACGGGCATGCGAGCGCATTCCAGTCCGTCCTGGAGGCGGGGACCATCGTGTTGATCGACGACCACGGCGTTCCCCGCGTCCGATGTGTGCGCGGAAGCCCACTGCTGTCCCCGGTGGTGAACGAGAACGCGGACGTGCAGGGTGATCCGTGGCCGGGTTTCCAACAGGACAGGTTGTACGTCGTGCAGCCCTCCAACCTGGCGATGACCGAAGTGACCGTGGTGGATCTGATGACCGGTGGACTGTCGCCGGTGCCGATCGGTTCCGGCCCGCAGCAGCCTGTGGAGCGCCCGAATCCGGTGGCGCCCGTGGAAGCCCAGGCGCCGGTGGTGGATTCGCCGCCCGCGGTGGTGCAGCAGGCGGCTCCCCGTCCCGCGCCGGCTCCCTCCCCGGAACCTCTGCCTCCGCCCCCGCCGCCGGCACCCGCTCCGCCTCCACCGCCACCGCCGCCCGCGCCCGAGCCGCAGGTGAACTACCCGCCTCCCGCCGCGCCGGCGCCCGTGCCGCCACAGCAGATTCAGGTGCAGATTCCGGGTCTGCCACCCATCGTCATACCCATTCCCAACTGAGGGTCGGCCGCGGAGACTCGGCTACAGGGTGACGAGCGCGGTGTTGATCACGATCGCCTGGGTGAAGAGGGTCCAGTCGTTGATGATGTGCGCGCCCGTCGAGACCCACAGGTTCTTGGTCCGGATGTAGGCGAGGGTGAGCACCAGTCGGGCCCCGCCGATCACGATGAAGGCCTGCGCGAAGTTCCAGTCGTAGGTTTGCAGGTGGGCGGCGCCGAACCACACCGCACTGAGCAGCCAGGCCAGGATGATCGCGGTCTTGCGGGACAGTTTTGCCTTGGCGAACAGGAAATACATCAGCGCGAGAAACGGGACCATGGTGAAGACTTCTTCGCCGACCAACTGGATCCCGGTTCCCACGTAGAACGCGGCCGTGTCGAGCGCACCGCCCTCGCCTGCACCGTCGATGGCCTCGTTGGACGCCACCCCGAACAGGGCCCGCACGATCAACGCCAGCACGGACGTGACAACGAGGTTGAGCACGGCGAAGCCGATCATCGTGAGGACGTCCCGGCCGTGCACCTTCCGGAACAACGCTGTCCAGTGCTCGCGCGTCACCATCGCCAGCACGACGAGCGGGATGACGACGAACAGGATGCGCGGAATCAGCGCAACGACGTTGTCGGGATACGGGATGAGGACTAGGGCCGCGAAGCCGACTGCGACCGAGGCCCATGCCAGGACCCACTGCCGCACCGACAGCGTGGTGGGCGTCCCGTTGTAGAAGGGGAAGTCGGCGTCGTCGCGGCGCTCGATCAGGGGACCGAAGCGGTCGTGGGACGACGCCGGTTCGTGGACGGGAACGGCTCTCGGGCCGGAACCACTACTCATTGATCAGCCCCTCTGCAGGTGGATGGACTCAGGCGGCAATTTTCCCAGCAACCCACGACCCCGACCACCCGACGCGCCCGCCGAGCCGCACAACGGACAGTTAACGGAAGGAAACTTATCTATACCTGTGGCAAACTCCTTGCACTTGTATTGACATGTTGTCCTGGGTGGGTCCACAGTGAGTCGCATGACAACTCAACGACGCTACGACGTGGTGGTCGTCGGTGCCGGAATCGTCGGCCTCGCGCACGCGTATCACGCGCGCAATCGAGGCCTGTCCGTGGCGGTGATCGACCACGCCGACCGCGTTGCGGGCGCGTCCGTCCAGAACTTCGGCCACGCCTGCATCACCGCCCAGTCGGGCGTCGCCCGCGACTACGCCCGAGCGGGCCGGGAGCACTGGCTCGACCTGGCACGCAAGGCCGGGTTCTGGTCCGCCGAATCCGGAACATACTGCGTGGCAAGACATGACGACGAGCTGGCCGTCATCACCGAGTTCGCGGAAGTACGCGAACCGGCCGAAGTGGAACTGCTGTCCCGAGACCGGATCCTCGGCGCGTTACCCATCGTCGGCGACCGCGTCGTCGGGGGCATGTACATGGCCGACGACCTCCAGGTGAACCCGCGGGAAGCGGCCCCCGCCATTGCGCGGTGGCTCGGAGCGTCGGGCGTCGACTTCTTCTGGCGGACCGCCGCAACCGGATTCGACACCGGAGTCGTTCATACCTCGCGGGGCGATCTGCACGCGGCGACGGTGTTCGTCACCGTCAACTACGACATCGACCGCCTGTTCCCGGAGCCGGCTGAGCGCGGCGGGCTCCTGCGGTGCCGGCTCCACATGATGCGCGCGAGGATTCCGTTGTCCGCGCCGTTGCCCGCACCGTTGTTCACGGGCTGGTCGCTCGTGCGGTACAGCGGTTTCGAGAATCTTCCTGCGACGGCGGCGGTCGCGGCAAGGCTGCGTGACGAGTACCCGGACTACGTCGATCTCGACCTCCACCAGATGTACACACCGCAGCCCGACGGGTCGATCCTGCTGGGCGACACCCACATCCGTGAGATCTCGGCGGAGCCGTTCCAGTCGGAGAAGGGGTTCGAGGTGCTGATCCGTGAGGCCGCCGCCCTCTTCGGCGTCTCGGACGTCACCGTCACCGAACGCTGGCAGGGCGTGTACAGCTCGGCACCCGATTCCGAGTTCCTGATCGAGGAGCCGATCGATGGCGTGCACATCGTCACCGTGACCACCGGAATCGGCATGACCACCAGCATGGGTCTGGCGAAGGACCGCATCGACCACGTCTTCGGCAGCGACATCCTGCCCGTAATGGCATAGCAGCACAATCACATTCACCGAACACCGAGAGGAACCAGGCAATGGGAACACATCACCGGGACATCAGCCTCGTCGTCTTCGACATGGCGGGCACCACCGTGGAGGACAGCGGGCTGGTACAGCAGTCCTTCCTCGCCGCGGACGAGCATGCAGGACTGTCGAAGACCGACGAGGACCGCCGGCAGATGCTCGACTACGTCTCCGACACCATGGGCCAGTCCAAGATCGTCGTCTTCCGCCATCTCAGCGGCGGTAACGAGGAGCAGGCGCAGGCCGCGAACAAGGAATTCGAACGCTGCTACTCGCAACTCGTCGACGACGGTCGGTGCAGCGCGATCCCCGGCGCCGAGGAACTCTTCGGCTCCCTGCGGGAGCAGGGCATCAAGACGGCGCTCACCACCGGGTTCGCGCACGAGACGCAGATGTCGATCATCCGCGCGCTCGGCTGGCAGGACGTCGCCGACGTCGTGTTGTGCCCCGGAGACGGTGTCCGCGGCCGCCCCTTCCCGGACCTGGCGCTGACCGCGTTGATGCGCACCGGCGCCCCGTCCGTGCAGTCCATGGTGGTGCTCGGCGACACCACGTCGGACGTCACCACCGGCCTCCGCGCCGGAGCACTCGCCTCCGTGGGCGTGCTCACCGGCGCCCACGACGCCACCCAGCTGTCCGAGGCCGGGGCCACCCACGTTCTCGACAGCGTCGCAGACCTGCCCGGTCTGCTCGCCGAACTGCGCAACACCTGATTTTCCGATCAGGCTCCGTTGCCGTCGTCCGACGGAAGTCGGAGGTCGATGGTGCGGGCGTTCACGATGCTGAAGGCGACGAGGTCGGGGCGGTACCGATCGTCCGCGTACTCGAACGTGTCGCCGTTCTGATCCCGCGACGTCCGACGTTCCCGAAGCAACGGGCTGCCGGGGTCGATGCCGAGATTCTCGGCGTCGACCCCGGTTGCGGCGACGGCGTCGAGCACGTGCTCCATCGATTCGAAGCGGACGCCGCGGGAGGTGAGGTAATCGGTGATCGATCCGGTGTCGATGTCGAAGTCGAACAGCAGGGAGCCGACGCGGTCGGTGAACGTGCTCCGCTCGATCATCGTCGGTTCGCCGTCCAGCAGCCGGACGCGGAGCACCTCGACGACGAAGTCGTCCGGAGCCGATCCCAATGCGCTGGCGGCAGGTTCGGACACCCGGCGACGTGAGATCTCGAGCGTGCGGCTCCCCGCAACGCGGCCGGTTCGACGCGCCCACTGCGAGAAAGGGGTGAACGTGTCCAGGGTTTGCGTGATGTCGTGACTGCGCACCACGGCCGGTTTGCCTTGGGACAGCTGGATGAGCCCCTCGTTCTTCAACGTCGCCAGGGCCTGGCGCACGGGACCGCGCGAGACCTCGAACTCCGCGCACAGCATGCTCTCGCTGGGCAGCGACTCACCCACCGCGTATTGCCGCTGCATGATGCGCTGCCGGAGCTGGAGTGCGACGAACTCATGGCGGGAGCGTGCCTCCACCATTGCGCATCACTCCACTTCCCCGTCGGTCGACGGTCGCCACTGCGAGTCAGGTGCATTCTAATGGCGTCGTCGTTACGCTACAGTGCTGAAACACGTTCCAGCCGGTGGAGGGATGCGGAGCATGGCGTCGTCGACGGAGCGGGTGGTCACGGTCGACGGATTCCGTTGGCAGATTTCCGAACTCGGTGACGGTCCGCCCGTAGTCCTGTGCCACGGATTCCCGGGGCTCGGCTACAGCTATCGCCATCAGATGCGGGCTCTCGCGGCTTCCGGGTACCGGGCGATCGCCCCAGACATGCCCGGCTACGGCGGCACCGACGTGCCCCGCGACATCGACGATTACACGAACGAGCGGGTGTCGGACGCGCTGATCGGCCTGCTCGACACGCTCGGTCACGAGCGTGCCGTGTTCGTCGGCCACGACTTCGGCGCGCCGGTCACCTGGACCGTCGCACTGCGTCACCGCACACGCGTGTCCGGGCTGGTGCTACTGGCGGTCCCCTACGCGCCCGACCGGTTCCCGCTGCGACCATCGGAGCTGTATGCGTCGATGGCGCGCAAGCACTTCCTGCACATCCATTACTTCCAGGAACCCGGTGTCGCCGACCGCGAACTCGACGCCGATCCCCGCGGATTCCTGCAGCGGCTGTTCTATGCGTTGTCGGGCGCCTACCGCTATCTGGACATCTGGCAGCACCCCTCGGAGGGCAACGGCTACCTGGACGTGCTGCCCGAAGCCCCACCCCTGCCGTGGTCGTGGCTGACGGAGGACGAGTTCGACCACTATGTGGAGGTCTTCACCCGGACGGGATTCACCGGCGGACTGAACTGGTACCGGGCGTACGACGCCAACTGGGAACGCTCCGGGAATCTCGCCGGAGCCGATATCGAGGTGCCGACGCTGTTCGTGGCCGGTGCGCACGATCCCGTTCTCACGATGAGTGGTGCGCAGGCCCTCGACCGGATGCGCGACACCGTACCCGACTTGCGCGGACTCCATCTCGTCGAGGGCGCCGGGCACTTCGTCCAGCAGGAAAGACCGGACGAGGTGAACGAGCTGCTGCTCACGTTCGTCGCGGGCGGTACAGGCGGCGACGACGGCGACTCGGCTCGGGCAGGTGACCGGTGATCTCGAGGTGCGCGGTGAACACCCACTCCCCGGACCGCTTGCGCGCCAGAGCCTTCGATGCGACATCGATCGTCCCCGTTCCGTCACTGGAAACCCGAGGATTGCGTCGTGGGTGGGCTGTGGGTGGCATCGCCTAGCATCGTCAGCATGACGTCGCCGAGTGCCGCACTGTCGTATGCCGAACTGCTCGATACGGTTGCCGAATCGCACCGGACGGTGGAGGCAACGCTGGAGGGATTGACCGACGACCAGGCGCGGGAGCCGTCGTTGCTGCCGGGGTGGAGCCGGGGGCACGTCGTCACGCACCTCGCGAGGAATGCGGACGCGCTCAACCGGTTCGCGGTCGGGGTGATCACCGGCGAGGCCGCGCCCGAAATGTACCCGGGCGGTCCGGCCGCGCGGGCCGCGGCGATCGAGGAGGGGGCCGGGCGGCCGGCCGAACTACTGGTGGCCGATTTCCGCTTCGCGGGACGGCGGGTGATCGAGTCGCTGCGGCGGATCACCGAAGATCTGTACGAGACGCCGGTGAACTGGCGTCAGCGGGTGCCTGCGCGGCAGGTACCGGTGCTGCGGTGGCGTGAGCTCGAGATCCACCACGTCGACCTGGGGCTCGACTACTCGGCGGCCGACTGGCCGGCGGCCTTCGTGGAGCACACGCTGGAATCGGAGCTGCCCGAGCTGGCGGCCAGGCATCCGGACGTCGCGGTGCCGGAACTTCCGCGCACCGACCTGCTGGCGTGGGTTATCGGGCGCCCCACGCGGGAGGGCTTGCCGCCCGTGCCCGCGTGGCCGTTCTGAGCGTCAGGCGTACTCGACGTTCTCGAACGTGTCGGCGTCGTCGAGCGCGTCCCAGATGATCGCGTAGCGCTTGTGGGTCATCTCGTCGGCATCGACGAGCAGGGCGTCGAACAAGGACTTCGGGTTGTCCTGCCACGTCTGAACGAGGCCCGCGACCCCTTGCGGAGTGAACAGACCGGACCGCGCTGCCGCCTCGATCCACTCGTCGAAGTCGCCGCCGTGAATCCGCTCGACTGCTTCGCGATCGACCTCGCCGTCACCGAGGTCGAGAGTGAACATCGTCGCGAAGACGTCGCCGTCGACGGCGACGACGGTGTCGCTGTACATACGCTGGTCGGTGTTCATCGTGGGGATACCTCCTGGGAGTCAGCTCGTTGAATCTGACTCACGTTTGCGACCTCTGCTGATGAGAAGAACTGTAGGGCGACTAATTGTGAGCAGCTTAAAGCCTTTCTGTGAGATCAATCTGTGATCTATCTCACGCAGGTTTCTTCGTTGTCAGCGGACCCTCAGCACGATTTCTGTGGGGTGCGCATCACCCGGTGTCTCCACCGCGTTGCGCACGGCTTTTGCGACGGTCGACGGCTTCAGATACTTCTCCGGCCGGTACTCGTCGCCCTCGCCGGCCACGATGGCGCGCTGCATATCGGTGTCGATCCGACCGGGGTGAATTGACGTGACGCGCAGTAACGGCTCCTCGAGACGCAGCGCGTCACCGAACGCCCGCAGGGCGAATTTGCTCGCCGCATACGACGCCCATCCGGCGTTCGCGCGGAGCCCGGCGCCCGAGTTGATCAGGACGACGTGCCCACCCGCGGCGCGGAGAGCGGGCAGCAGCAGCCGTGTCAGTTCGGCCACCGCGATGACGTTCGCCTCGAGCGTGTGCCGCCACTGTTCGACGGCCGACTCCGCGACGGTCGCGAGATCGGCGACGCCGGCGTTGTGGACGAGCACGTCGAGTCGCTCGATCGGGGCGCACGCCGCCGCCAGCGCGTCGTAGTCCGTCAACTCGACCGGCCAGGGCGTCGCCTCCGGCAGTTCGTCGAGGATGTCGGTCAGCGACCCGGCCGACCGGGCGCCGAGCAGGAGGTCGTGGGTCGGGGCGAGTTCGCGGGCGATGGCGGCTCCGAGGCCACGGCTCGCGCCGGTGATCAGGGCTGTGGGCATGCTGTCGAGGCTAACGCCCGTGAGTACTTGTCAACGTCGGGCGGTCAACAAGTACTCACAGCGCGGACCAGTGGTGCCACGTCAGGTCGTGGATCGCGATCACCGGCCCGTCGGGGCGGCGGTCGACGTACTGCGGGTACTTCGCGGCGAGGACGTCGATCGCGGCGCCGCCCGCCGGGGAGTCGGGGGTGAGCACCTCGGCCCGGCCGTCGACCCGCACCCACCACAGGTGGTCCCAGTTCTCGTCGTAGTGGTCCACGAGCAGGGTGACCGCGGGGTTGGCCGCGATGTTCGTGAGACGTCGTAAGGCCTTGGTGCGCTTCGGTTTGTGGTCGACGCAGGAGTAGATCGTGTCGGAGTCGAGTGCGAAGACGAGCGGGACGAGGTGCGGCACCCCGTCGGCCCCGACCGTGGCGAGCCGCGCGATACGGGCGGCCGCGAATCGCGCGACGGCGTCCATCACGGTTCCATCAGGTAGTCGCCGCTCACCGGTTCCGGGAGGGCGGGAATGCCCAACGGGCGCTTGAAGTACGCCCAGGGGAACCACAATGTTCCAACCTTCTGCCAGCCGTCGGACTCGAGCTTCTGGCGGCTCGCCAGCGCCGACACGCGGGTGTGTTCCCACTGCTCCTCGGACTTGCGGATGGTGTGGAACAGGGTGCCGAATCCGACGGAGTGCCAGCCGTACGAACCGGCGTGGTTGAGGATGCGCATCTCGTTGAACGCGGTGAGCGGGGTGAGCCGGCGGGTCCGGCCGTCCGGGTCCGTGTCGGGGGCGTCGCCGATCCGTTTGCCGAAACGTTGTTGCGCCGCCTGCCGCGACATGCCGAGTGCGGCGCCGACCGTGTCCCAGCTGTGGCCGGCGGAGCGTGCGGCGGCGATCGCGGAGACCAGCAGTTCGTCGACTGACTCCCGTGCCTGTGAGGTGAGCCGGACGAGGGCCAGGTAGGCGGCGGGGTCGTGGTCCAGTCCCGGGTCGATCTCGGGGTCCGCCTTGGCGATCGCGTCCGACAGCAGTTGGGTGAGCGCGGCATCCGGCATGTGTCAAGTATTGGTTGACAAGAGTTGCGTTGTCAACAAAATGTTGACTTGCTGGTGACTAACTGGCGACGAGGGTGATGCCGAGGGTGAGCATCAGCGCGGCGATCCCGGCGTCGAGCACGCGCCACGCGCCGGGTCGGGCGAACACGCGGTGCAGGAACTGGGCGCCGTAGCCGAGCGCCAGGAACCAGGAGACGCTGGCGGTGGCGGCGCCGAGGCCGAACAGCCACCGGCCCGAATCGCCCTGGTTGTTGGCCACCGAGCCGAGCATCAGCACCGTGTCGAGGTAGACGTGCGGGTTGAGCCACGTGAGCGCGAGGCAGGTGAGGATCGATGTCGCGAGAGTTGCCGATCCGATTTCCTGTGTGGCATCCAGAGTTCCGGGGCGAAGGGCGCGGCGAGCGGCGAGCACCGCGTAGGAGACGAGGAATGCCGCTCCCGCCCAGCGGATCACGGTGATGGCGGCCGGAGCGTGCGCGAGTACGGCGCCGATCCCGCTGATCCCGACGGCGATCAGCACGGCGTCCGATACCGCGCACAGCACCACCACCGGCAGGACGTGCCTGCGCGCGATCCCCTGTCGCAGGACGAACGCGTTCTGCGCGCCGATCGCGACGATCAGCGACAGGCCGGTACCGAAGCCGGCCGCCGCCGTGAGCAAGGCAGGGGTGAGGTGCATGAAAACCACGCTACGAAACCCGCGTCCATCAATCCAGCTAATTATCCTTCATTGCCATTAGCATCGCTTCATATGGATCTGGACCTGGCTTCTCTCCGCACGTTCGCCGCCGTGATCGACGAAGGCACCTTCGACGCCGCGGCCCGGGTACTGCACATCACGCCGTCCGCGGTGAGCCAGCGGATCAAGGCACTCGAGCAGCAGGTGGGACGCGTCCTCGTGCAGCGGGCCAAGCCGGTCCGGGCCACCGAGTCCGGGCACGTCGTGCTCACGCTCGCCCGCCAGATGGCCCACCTCGAGCGCGAGGCCATGTCGTCCCTCAATCCCGAGGAGGCGACGGCAAGCACGCTGTCGCTGGTCGTCAACGCGGATTCGCTGTCCACGTGGATGATTCCGGCCCTCGCCCGTCTGGCGCCGGAACATCGGGCGCGGTTCGACCTGCATCGGGAAGACGAATTCCACTCGACCACCCTGCTGCGGGAGGGCACGGTGATGGCCGCGGTGACGTCCGTCCCCGAGGCGGTGCAGGGCTGCACCGTGGAGAAGCTGGGGTCGATGCGGTACCGCGCGCTCTGCAGCCGCGACTACGCCGAACGCTGGCTCCCCGACGGCCCGACACCGGACGCCCTCGCAGTGGCACCGATGCTCGACTTCGACCGCAAGGACGAACTGCAGGCCCGGTTCCTGCGCGGATTCGCACGGCGCCGACTGCAGCCGCCGCGGCATTTCGTTCCCGGGTCTTCGGCATTCTCCGACGCCGTCCGCCACGGACTGGGCTGGGGACTGCTGCCGGAGTTGCACACCGGCGACGACCACGGGCTCGTCGAACTCGACCCGTCCCGCCCGATCGACGTCCCGCTGTACTGGCAGCGGTGGAAGCTGGATTCGCCGATCCTCGCGGCGCTCACCACCGCGGTCCGGGACGGGGCGCGCGAAGCGTTGCGGTGACGTCCGGGTGGGCGCAACACTGGAGGCATGGACGCCGACAGCCCGATGGACCCGGTGCAGGCCCTGCGAGAGACAGCGTTCTGGCTCGAGCGGTCGCGTGCGGAGACGCATCGTGTGAAGGCGTACCGCCGCGCGGCCGACGTGGTGGCCGAACTGTCCGAGGACCAGCGGGACGTCCGGCAGCGCACCGACAGCTGGAAGGACCTGCCGGGCATCGGACCCAAGACGGCGACCGTGATCCGGGAGGCACTCGACGGCGTGCCCGTCTATCTCGCGGAACTACGGGAGAACGCGGAGCCGATCGGCGGCGGTGCGCTGCGGGAGGCGCTGAAAGGCGACCTGCACACTCACTCCGACTGGTCGGACGGCGGCAGCCCCATCGACGAGATGATGCGCAGCGCGGCCGCTCTGGGTCACGAATACTGTGCGCTGACAGACCATTCCCCGCGTCTGACGGTCGCGAACGGGCTGTCGGCGGAGCGGTTGCGTTCTCAGCTGGAGGTGATCGCCGAGCTGAACGAGGAACTGGCACCGTTCCGCATCCTCACCGGCATCGAGGTCGACATCCTCGACGACGGTTCACTCGACCAGGATCCGGATCTGCTCGACGAACTCGACATCGTCGTCGCCAGTGTGCACTCCAAGTTGCGGGCGGAGCGCGGGGCGATGACCCGCCGGATGGTTCGGGCGGTGGAGAATCCGCTGGTGGACGTGCTGGGGCACTGCACCGGCCGCCTCGTCGAAGGCGGGCGCGGAACCAGGCCGGAGTCGACGTTCGACGCGGAGCAGGTATTCACCGCCTGCTGCGACAACGGCACCGCCGTCGAGATCAACAGCCGTCCCGAACGCCGCGACCCCCCGAGCCGTCTCATCGATCTGGCCATGGACGTGGGGTGCCTGTTCTCGATCGACACCGACGCGCACGCCCCCGGGCAACTCGCCTGGCAGGGGTACGGATGCGAGCGGGCGATGCGGTGCGGTGTGGAGCCCGACCGCGTCGTGAACACGTGGTCCGCCGACGATCTGCTGGAATGGGCAAAGTAGCGCTCGTGAGTGGTTGACGAGTGCAGGGACTCGTCAACCGCGCACGGGCCGAAGGCCTGCGTTCCGTCTAGTCGGGAAACACGACTTCGGTCTCGATTGGTGTATGGCCGAAGTGCAGGGCGATGCGCGGTTGCGGCAGCTGAAGACTCCGCGCGCCGCGGCGATCGCCGGTATCGTATTCGCCGTACTCTTCGCCATCAGCTTCGTGCTGGTGCGCACCGCGCTGCCCGGCGGCGTCGTCACGGACACGGCGTGGGTGGGGCGCACCGGATCGAGAATGTCTGTCGCATTGACTCTTTTACCGTTCGCGGGTATCGCATTCCTGTGGTTCGTCGCCGTCATCCGCGACCGGCTCGGGGATCTCGAGGACCGATTCTTCTCGACGGTGTTCCTGGGCAGCGGGCTGCTGTTTCTGGCCATGATCTTCACCTCGACGGCGGTCGCCGGTGGTGTGCTCGCCATCTCGCGGCAGTCCGACCTCCCGCAATCGTCGATCGTCTACTTCGGACGGGAGGTGATGCTGCAGATCAACAACGTCTACGCGCTGCGTATGGCCGGGGTGTTCATGATTTCGCTCGGCACGATCTGGCTACGCACCGGCCTGATGCCGCGCTGGCTGGCGGTGATCACCTATTTGGTGGCGCTGAGCCTGCTACTGGTCGTCAGCCTGAGTTTCTGGGTGACTCTGCTGTTTCCGGCGTGGGTGCTGTTGATCAGTGTGTTCATCCTCGCGGGTGGTCGACACGAATCGACCCGCCCGAACTGAGCGTGCACGGCGACGCCGAGCACCGGGTTACGGCTCTGGCGGAAGATGTTTGTTTCATGAGACAGTGCCGGTGTGGCCAATCCCGCGCCCCGGCGCCCCACCGATCCAGAGGCCTTGTACCGGGTGGTGGCGGCCCGCCGCCTGCAATACGAGAACCTGCTCTGGCAGGTCCCGGCCCTGAGCCTGACCGCCCAAGCCTTCCTGTTCAGCATCGCGTTGGGTCAGGGCGTCGACACGTGGGCTCGGATCTTCTCCGCAGTGCTCGCGCTGAACTTGTCGGTCATCTCGATCATGCTCATGGCGAGCCACCGACAGGCTGAAATTCGGGACGTACAGTGGCTCGACCGCTTCGAACAGGACGAACTCGGGGCGGGAGACTGGGGACCACACGGCGCGGCCTTCCGGAAACCCTATGAAACGAAGTTGGATGCAGGCTGGTTCGGGAACCTCATACACCTGCGGCTCATGTTCTACGTGTGGATCGTTGGACTCGGAATATTCGGCGTCGTCGCGATCTCGATGATCGTCAGGACCATTCTCACCACAGTGCTGTAAGCCTCTGACGTCCATCCGGTGTCGCCACGCGCACCGCCGTAGGTGCCGGCCCTTTCGGGGCCGGAATTCAACCCGTCAAGACTTGCCCGGAGTGGGGGAAGAAGATCGTGTCGGCTCGTACCGTGCGGGCGTAGACACCCGGTCGTCGGCGGCCGGACGATGAATCCGGCGGGGATCACCGGCGATCCCCGCCGGCGGCCGGTGCACGGGTGCAGTGACCGCATGGCAGGTCAACCCTACCCAGTCGAGGAGTGACACCATGGCCAGGAATCAGCGGGGGAAGATCGCGGTCGATATTCGTGACTCGGTCCCGGACTGGGAACCGTATCTGCCGGCGCAGGCCCCGGACGGTGCCCCGAACATCTTGCTCCTCGCCTGGGACGACGTGGGATACGGCACCATGGACGTCTTCGGCGGCCCGGTCGACACCCCGACCATGAGACGCATCGCGAACATGGGGACGAAATACGCGAACTTCCACACCACGGCATTGTGTTCCCCGACCCGGGCGTCGCTGCTGACCGGCCGCAACGCCACCACCAACGGCATGGCGACCATCGCGGAGTTCAGCTCCGGATTCCCGGGCATCTCGACCCACATCCCGTTCGAGAATGCGTTCATCTCCGAAGTTCTGGCCGAGCAGGGCTGGAACACCTACTGTGTCGGAAAATGGCACCTCACCCCGGGCGAAGAAACGAACATGTCTGCGGTCAAGAGCCGCTGGCCACTTGGCCGCGGATTCGAACGCTTCTACGGATTCCTCGGCGGCGAGACGAACAGCTGGTACCCGGATCTCGTCTACGACAATCACCCGGTCGATGCTCCCGGCACCCCCGAGATCGGCTACCACCTGTCGAAGGACCTGTCGGACAAGGCCATCGAGTTCATCCGCGACGCGAAATCCGTCGACCCTGACAAACCGTTCTTCATGTATCTCGCGCCGCAGGCCGCGCACGCACCGCACCACGTCCCCGCGGAGTGGGCCGACCGGTACAAGGGCAGGTTCGACGAAGGGTACGAGGCCATTCGCGCCGGAATCCTGCAGCAGCAGAAGCAAATGGGACTTCTGCCCGAGAACACCGAGCTCTCACCCATCAATCCGCACGGCGAGCCGGCCACCACCGGACCCGACGGGCAACCCTGGCCCCTGCTCGACACGGTCCGGCCCTGGGCGTCGCTCACCGCCGACGAGCAGCGCCTCTTCGCGCGGATGGCCGAGGTGTTCGCCGGCTTCGTCTCGTACGCCGACGATCAGCTCGGTCGAGTGATCGACTTTCTGGAGGACTCGGGGCAACTCGACAACACGCTCATCGTCGTCATCTCCGACAACGGCGCCAGTGGTGAGGGCGGCCCGAACGGGTCGTTCAACGAGTGGCGCTTCTTCAACGGGGTCGCCGACACGACCGAGGAGACACTCCCACACCTGGACGAACTGGGTGGGCCGGCGTCGTACAACCACTACAACACCGGATGGGCCTGGGCGTTCGATACACCGTTCCCGTACTGGAAGCGGTGGGCCGGCTACGAGGGCGGCATCGCCGACATGTGCATGGTCGCCTGGCCGGCAAAGCTCGAGCCCAGGAGTGAGCCCCTGCACCAGTACATCCATGCCGTCGACATCGTTCCGACGATCTACGAACTGGTGGGAATCGAACCGCCGCGCACCCTCGGGGGATACCTTCAGAACCCCATCGAAGGGGAGAGTTTCGCGGCATCCCTGACCGATGCGACGGTACCGGGCAAGGAACTGCAGTTCTACACGATGCTCGGTCAGCGATCCCTGTATCAGCGGGGATGGCTCGCCACTGCCGTGCATCCGCCACTGTCCGGGTGGGGTCATTACGAACACGACGTCTGGGAGCTCTACCACCTCGACGAGGACCGGTCCCAGACCAAGGACCTTGCCGCGCAGGAACCGGAACGTCTGGCGACCCTGAAAAGCCTGTGGTTCTACTACGCCGGTC
Source organism: Rhodococcus sp. JVH1 (assembly GCF_000280725.2). NCBI lineage: Bacteria > Bacillati > Actinomycetota > Actinomycetes > Mycobacteriales > Nocardiaceae > Rhodococcus > Rhodococcus sp. JVH1. The sequence continues at coordinate 4,043,028 of NZ_CP166289.1, forward strand.
TCTACAACGGTTTGCCGCTCGACGATCGCAGCGCCCTCGAGCAGGTCGTGGCCGAGCGCCCGCACTCCGGGAAGAAAAGAGATCAGTATGTGTATTACCCGGATTGCGCGGATGTTCCCGAGTCGGCCGGTGTCCCGATCAACGGCCGGTCGTTCACGATCGCGGCGGGGGTTCGCCTGGACACCGCCGACGCCGAGGGCGTCCTCTACGCCCACGGTGGTGTGGCCGGCGGGCACAGCCTCTACCTCAAGGATCGGCGACTGCACTATGTGTTCAACTGGCTCGGAACACACCTCCAGGAGATCACCGCCGAAAGCGAAATCACTCCGGGATCACATGTCTGTACCGCCGAGTTTCAGGTGAAGGGCAAGAACACCGACCCGGCAGTGCCGGGGTTCGCGGGAGCCGTCACCTTGTACGTCGACGACCAGCGGGTGGCGGGCGGGAACATCGTGACCCAGCCGGGCGCGTTCTGCCTCGTCGGCGACGGCATCTGCGTCGGGCGTGACAGCGCGTCCCCGGTGACCCCGGACTACACCGCACCGTTCCGCTTCACCGGCGGTGCCATCGACAAGGTCGTCGTCGACGTGTCAGGCGAACGGTACATCGACCACGAGGCTCAGGTGCGGGCCTGGTTCGCGATCGACTGAGCCCCTCGTGAAGCGGTAGCGCTAGCCCCGCTCACCGGCCAGTTCCTCGAACAGGGTCGGGTCGTGGGCGGAGAAGACACGCACCCGCGGCGCCACCTGATTGTTCAGTTCCCGGAGCCGGCGATGATTGCCGCGGATCTTCGAACGATCTACCGCGATCAGCTCTTCCATCACCCGCAGGGCGCGACCCTCGGTTCCCGGCGACACCTGTCCGGGGGCGGCGACAGTGCTGCGGTGGTAGAACGCGTCGCCCGCGTGTAACAGCCAGCCCTTCTCACCGGTGTCGACGGCCACCGCCGCGTGACCGCGGGTGTGGCCGGGCATCGGGACGAGCACGATGCGGTCGCCGACACCGGCGATCGGGTAGGTGTCGGAGAACCCGAGCACGGATTCGCCCGGCCCCGAGTAGGTGTGCAGCATGGGTTGGGGGGTGAGCTGGGCGGGACGGTACCGGACCTTCTCCCGGAACGACGAACGTCCTTCCGACGCCGCCCGTTCCGCGGCGGTGGTGTGCAGGGTGGCGTTCGGGAAGTCGGCGACGCCGCCGATGTGGTCGAAGTCGAGATGGGTCGCAACGATGTGGGTCACGTCCGCAGGATTCAGGCCCAGCTTCTCGAGCCGGCGGACCGCCGTCTCCGACTCCCGGAACCGGGCGCCCATCAGGTTCGCGTACCGGCCGACGCGTCCGGTGGGATCGGCGACGTCCGCCAGCCCGAAGCCGGAGTCGACCAGCACGATGCCCGCGTCGGTTTCGCACGCCAGCACATGGCACACCAACCGCCCGATGAGCGCCGAGGAGAACGAGCCGCAATTGAGGTGGTGTACCCGCATGGGGGCTCACGCTAGCCGAGTCGGCGTTCGTGGGACGGCCGATTACACCGCGACCGGTGACGACGCCTGCGCCCAGAACCGTTTCGGGATCCGTCCGGCATTCCGGGCGAGGTGCCCGGCCGTGACCGCTGCGGCCATCGCCGCGGCCATCAGCGGAGGGTCCGACGCCCTCGTCACCGCGGAGGCGAGCAGCACGGCGTCGCAGCCGAGTTCCATCGCCAGAGCTGCGTCGCTGGCGGTGCCGATCCCGGCGTCGAGAATGACCGGGACGCCGGTGCGCGCGACGATCATCTCGATGTTGCGGGGGTTCGAGATACCGAGCCCGGTGCCGATCGGCGACCCGAGCGGCATCACGGCGGCGCACCCGGCATCGACCAGGCGCTGCGCGAGCACGGGGTCGTCGTTGGTGTACGGCAGCACGACGAATCCGTCGTCCACGAGTTGTTCGGCCGCCGCGACGAGTTCGATCCCGTCGGGCAGGAGCGTGCGCTCGTCGGCGATCACTTCGAGCTTGACCCAGTTGGTGCCCAGGGCCTCGCGAGCCAGGCGCGCAGTCAGCACCGCCTCCGCGGCGCCCCGGCAGCCGGCTGTGTTCGGCAACAACGCGATGCCCAGTCGATCCAGCAGTTCGAGCAGCCCGGTTTTCCCTGCGGCGTCCACCCGGCGCAGTGCCACCGTCGTCAGTTCGGTGCCCGAGGCGACGAGTGCCTCTTCCAGTACCGAGAGGTTGGCCGCACCGCCCGTGCCCATGACGAGGCGGGACGCGAAGTCCCGGCCCGCGATCGTGAGTGCGTCGGTGTGGATTCGCATGGGTACCTCCGGTCGAGATTTCGGCGAGCACTCGAACCCTACGATCGAATCGTCTCCGACGTCAGAACCACTTGTGCGCTACGTCATAGGTCCAGATTGGACCCCTGTCTCGCCGTCTATCTGGATCTTCTGGACCCGTACCAGACGGCCCAGAGTTGTCGGTGCGAGGAGCCGAACACCACGTCGTCACGATCGGAGTAGAGATGAACACCATGGTCGCGCGCAGAAACCGCACCGCGAGGTCGAGGGAGGAGGAGTGCCTGGCAACGGAACTGGAGGACGCCCGGCGCCGCATCATCGAACTCATGGGCCAGCTGGCCGAAACGGTCCGCAGCCGTGATGCTTTGAGCGACCGCGTGCAGGTGATGGCGTGGAATGCCCGGTGGGGCCGCGAGCACACCGGATTCGGGGTGCGGTGACCCGAGTCCGGGAGTCACAGCCACGTGGTCGGGCGGATCAGGTTGGCGAGATCCACCAGGGTGTACCGATGCCTGCGCTCGGGGGCCTTGCGGGCGAGGGCCCGGAGCGCCGACTCCGCCCCGGTGCGCAGACCGCGTTCGGTGAACGGCACGCTGAGGATCCGCGTGGTCTCGGGGATACCGCCGGCGTGCAGCCAGTCGACGGCCACGCCGAGGACGAGCACCCGGGTCTGGAGTGCGCGACGCTCGTCGTGAGCGAGCAGTTCGACCCGCCGGGCGGCCTCCTGCAGATCCCGTTCGCTCACCTCGGCGAGGGGCCGATCGTGGACGAGCATCAGCACACTCGTCAACCGGGCCTCGGCGTAGTGCCGGGATGTGGGTGGCACCTCGTCGAGGGCCTCCACCGCGGCCGCCCGGTCGTCGCGGTGCTCCAGTTGCCGCGACAATCCGAACGCCGCACTCACCGCGCCGTGATCCGTGCGCCACACTGTGCAGTAAAACTTTTCGGCGGTCCGGCGCCACCGCCCGATGTGCTCACCGGAGCGGTATTCGCACCACATCTCGGCCGTCGCCGCGAGGGCGAGCTTCGGGGCCTCCTCGCCCGGTAGCGCGGTCAGGACGGAATCGAACCGGGTGAATGCCGCCTCGAAGTCGCCGCCCACCAGCGCACACAGTCCCGTGTGCCAGTCGACGCGCCACGTGTCCTCACGTTGATGGTCGAGGGATTCGAGAATGGTGGCGGCATCACGGGGCTGCCCGAGGTCGAGGTGCGCGCGTACCTCGGCGAGCGGGATCTCGATGCTCGTGGACGCCACACCGTCGTCCGCCGCCTCCTTCGCCCTGTGCAGTGAATCGAGAAGCTCCCTCGGTCGGCTGTGGACGACGGAGAGCAACGGGGCGGCCGGATCGTCCGGGTCCACCAACGGAATCGGCAGCGCTCGAACGATACTCATCGCGCTGATCCGCTCGTCCCGGCGGTGCCCGTCGACGTAGACGTCGGTGCGGCTGATCGTGAGGTCGGTCCCGAACGTCGTGCGCTGTGGGCTGAACCGGTGGGACAGCCCCGGCTGCGGGTGGCCGGTCTGCTGGGCCCGGACCTCGCGCAGAACACCCTCCAGTTGCGTCGACATCTCCTCGGCCGACGCGAAGCGCCGGGCCGGATCGGGATGGATGGCCCGGAGCAGCAGGCGGTGGTAGAACTCGTACTCCGCCAGCAGCGGCGCCTCCTCGGGCGTTGGCAGGCCGTCGACGTAACAGCCGCCGGCGGTGGGCATGTCGAGGGTCAGGACGGCGAGCGTCCGCCCGACGGTGTAGATGTCGGAGGCGACGGTCGGACCGGTGGTGGCGATCTCGGGGGCTTGGTAACCCTGTGTGCCGTAGATGTATCCGTGATCCCCGATCCTGGCGACCGCGCCCATGTCGATGAGCTTGAGCTGGTCGTAGTCGTCACCGATCATGATGTTCTCGGGCTTGAGGTCGTTGTACACCAACCCCATCGAGTGCAGGTATCCGAGCGCGGGCGTGACCTCGAGGAGGTAGCGGATGGCGTGCTCCACCGGCAGCATCGGCTTCGGGTCGTCGGGTCCGGCGTCCTCCTTCAGTTCGGTGAGCAGGTCGCGCAGGGTTCTGCCCCGGACGTACTCCATGACGATGTAGCCGATGGGATTGCCGTCCATCCCAGGGTGTTCGACGAAGTTGTAGATCTTCACGATGCTCGGATGCGTCACCTCGGCGAGGAACCGGCGCTCGGCGAGAGCTACCTCCTGGGCCTCGGGGTCGCCCGAGTGCAGCAGGCCCTTGAGCACAACCCAGCGGTCGCTGACGTTGTGGTCGAGCGCGAGGTAGATCCAGCCGACACCGCCGTGGGCGAGGCACCCCAGGACCTCGTACTGGCCCGCGACCAGTTCACCCGCCTCGAGTTGCGGGGCGAACGAGAAGACGGTGCCGCAGTGGGTGCACACCCCCTCCGTGTCGCCCGGCCGCGCGGCGGTGGAACGTCCGACGGGGCGCTTGCATCGGTCGCAGTAACGTTTGTGCTCCGCCAGAACGGGATTGGTCAGGAGCATCGACAGGTCGGAGGTGTGGGCGGCGTCCGGCACCGTGCGTGCGGAGGGGACGTCGTCATCGTCGTCGTCCGCGAACGGATCGAACCGCACACCCCTGGTGGATTGCGGGTCGTCCATCGGTGTTCGCCTGGTTTCGTCGCTCACTCGGTGTCACCTCAGTCCCGGTACGTGGGGGCGGGTGGTCCGGCGGAAGGGCCGAGAACCGTCAGCCAGTTGTCGTAGAGCCTCGTCCAGGTTCCGTCCGCACGCATCCGATCCAGCGTGCCGTTAACGAAACGCACCAGATCGTCGTGGTTCTTGTTGACCCCGATGCCGTACGGCTCCGATTCGAGCGGCGGGCCGACGATCTCCAGGTTCGGGTCCTGGGCGGCGAGCCCGGCGAGGATGGAGTCGTCGGTGCTCGCGGCGTCGGCCTGCCGCTGCTGGAGGACCACGAGGCAGTCGTCCCAGTCGGGTACCGCCACGATCGTGGCCTCGGGCTGCACTCGGCGAACGGTGTCCAGTGAGGTGGTGTCGCCGGCGGTGCAGACGCGCTTGCCCGCCAGATCCGCCGGGCCGGAAATACCGGAGCCCTTCGGCACCAGCAGACGTTGATAGGCCTGGAAGTACACGGTGGAGAAGGCGACACGCTCGGACCGTTCACACGTGATCGACGTGCTCTTCACCACGAGATCCACGTCCTCGTTCTGGAGGGCGTCGAAACGGTCGCCGGACGTGAGGAGGCGGAATTCGACCCGGGAGGGGTCACCGAACAGGTCCCGCGCCATCTCGCCCGCGACATCGACGTCGAATCCCATCAGCATGCCGGTGGTCGGATCCCGGAAACTGAAGAGGTTGGTGTTCTGATCGATTCCGACGATCAGCCGGCCGCGGGCGGTGATCTCGGCCAGCGAGCTTCCCGGCGCCCGGACGTCCGGGGTGGCGGCGGGGCGGAGACTCGCGAGCGCACCGCAGGAGTCGGGTGCGGGTGGCTCCTCGGGCACGTCGCCGGTGGGCAGAAGGATCTCGGCCCCACTCGTCAGCGGCACCTCCGAGTAGTCGCCGCTGACGGTGGGCGTGAGGGGTTGCGGGGTGGCGCATCCGGCCGCGAGGACGGCGACCACGGCAGCGGAGAGGAGGAGGGCGCGCGGGCGCGTCCGCCGTCTCGGTCGAATCACCCGCGTCATCAGTGGTACTCGTTCAGTCTGGGCCAGATCCCCCCACCGACGGCGAACCCGCAGAGGACGCCGATCACCATGCTACCCACCGCGAGCAGCGACAACGAGCGATATGCGTCGGCCATCCCGTCGAGTTCCTCGCTGCGGAATCGGTCGATGCCGTCCTGCAACGACTCGTCGAGAGCCGCGAAGGTGGCGGGGGACGCCGAGTCCGCGGGGCCGATCGCGATGGCCTTCGCCCCCGGGTAGTCCCCCACGTCGAGCTTCTCCTGCAGCATGGTGTGCGCGCGCCGCCAGTCGCCCAGCGCGGTGACAGCGGCGTCGATCGGCGGTGTCGTCGCCGGCCCGTGATCGCCGTCCTGCAGCGCCCCGAGGATGTCGGCGAGTTCGGCCGACCGCCGGGCGTAGTCGACCTCGGACTGTTCGTCGGAGCCGCGCTGCAGCAGCGCGAGGGTCTCGTCCGCCCGGGCCTGCTGGGCGAGGATCCGCGCCTGGGTGATCGTGCCGAGTGGTTGCGCCCCTTCGGTTCTCGCTCGGTCCGTGGCCGCGGTGGAGACCAGGGTGGCGGCGGCCAGCCAGATCAGGAGGGTGGCGGCGAGGAGGGAGGCGAGGACGAGGCCGGGATTGACGCGGCGTTTGCTCTTGCGCGCCAGGTACACCTGCGCGAGGACGAGCGCGACGAGCAGGGCGACGGTGACGGCGGATGCGGCTCTCGGGAGCCGCGCGGTGAGGACCTGGGTGTCGGCGACGGCTCTCGACTGCTCCGAGTAGAGGCTCTCGGCTGCGGGCAGGATCGTGTCCTGCATCATCGTGGAGGCGTCGCTGAGATAGGCGACGCCGACCGGGTTGCCCGACCGATTGTTGGCGCGGGCCGTGGCGATCAGGCTGGTGTAGTCGGCGAGATCCCGCGATATCTCGGACAGCAGCGCGAGGGCCGCGGCGTCTGTCGAGTCGACGCCGTTCGACGCGGTGACCAGCGCGTTCGACGCGTCCCCGATCGCCTGGTTGTACCGATTGCGGACGTCGATCGGCTCGACACCGCCCGAGATGAAGGACGTGGTGGCCGCGGCGTCGGCGATGGACAGCGAACTGTAGAGCCGTTCGGCCGCGTAGGTGAGGGGTTCGGTGTGTGTCCGCAGGGTCTCGATGCGCTGTTGCCGGGCACCGATCGCCGCCGACGTGATCGCCCCGGTGGCCAGCGCGGCGGTCACGAGGGCGATCCCCAGCACGGACAGTCGTCCCGGGGTCGAGACGAGGAATTCCCGCCACGGCCGGCTCCGGGATTCGGGCTCGACGAGCAGGGACTCGTCCAGCGAGTGTTCTTCGGTGACGGCGTCGTCTCCGCGGTGGAACACGGTGCCCTCCTCCGCCGAGGTCTTCTGCAAGTGTGCCCCGATTTTCGGCGGGTCGTGCCGGAAAAGCCGATGTCGCATCGGACGCACAGAGAAGGACAGGGACCGCTGGTGCGGTCCCTGTCCTTCGGTACGGCGGGTGCGTCAGGGCTGCTCGCGGGTGACGACTCCGACGAGTTGTTCCGCGTCGGATCCGTCGGCGGGCGAGGCCGCGGGCGGTGTGACGGTGTCGAGGCGTTCGGCGCTGGTCCGGCTGCGGCGGCGGAACTCGTACCCGATCAGGATGAAGGCGAGAGTCACCACACTCAGCCAGAACTGCGAACGGGTGGTGGGGAGCACGGCCATGGCGGCGATCACGGCTCCCATCAGGACGATGGTCGCGTAGCTGAGCCAGGGGAACAGCCACATCTTCAGGCTGAGGGCCTCGGGATCTCGCGCTTCCAGCTTTTTGCGGAGCGCGACCTGGGAGATCGCGATCATGAGGTAGACGAAGAGCGCCACGGCGCCGTACGAGTTGACCAGGAACGAGAACACGAGATCCGGGGAGACGAACGCCGCGATCACCGACGCGTAGCCGATCACCGTTCCGGCGAGGATCGCGCGCCGGGGCACGCCGCCGCCGGACAGGCGGGTGAACATGTGCGGGGCGTCGCCGTTGCGGGTGAGCGCGAAGAGCATCCGCGAGGAGGTGTACAGCGCGGAGTTCAGGCAAGACAGCACCGCGGTGAGGATGACGACGTTCATGATCGTGGCGACACCGGGAATGTGCAGGGCGGAGAGGGCTGCCGCGTAGGGGCTGACGCCGACGGCCTCCGTGTTCCACGGCACCACCGCGACGACCACGAAGATGGAACCGACGTAGAAGGTGATGATCCGGACCACGATGGAACGCATCGCCCGGGCGACCGCTTTCTTGGGTTCCGCGGACTCGGCGGCCGCGATTGTCACGATCTCGGCCCCGGTGAAGAAGGCCACGCAGGGGACGACCGCGGCGAGCACCGCGCCCCAGCCGAGCGGAGCGAATCCGCCGTGGCTGACGAGATTCGCCACTCCGGGGGTCGCGTCCGGCCACAGTCCGGTGATCCACAGTGCGCCCAAACCGAGGAAGAGGACGATCGCGATCACCTTGATCGACGAGAACCAGTATTCGAATTCGCCGAACGAACGCGCTGACACGAGATTGGTGCAGGTCAGGATGACGAGAAGCCCGAGGCTGAGGATCCACAGCGGCGCGGACGGGAGATAGAGCTGGAGTATTCGGCCGCCGGCGATGGCTTCGACGGCGACGACGATGACGAAGAAGTACCAGTACATCCAGCCGACGGAGAAGCCGGCGCGATTGCCGAGCGCTTCCCTGGCGTACACGTAGAACGATCCGACCACCGGCCGGGCCACCGCCATCTCCGCCAGCATCCGCATGATCAGGAGTGTGATGACCCCCGCGATGAGAAACGACACGATCGCCGCCGGGCCTGCGCTCTCGATGACGACGCCGCTGCCGACGAACAATCCGGCACCGATCACGCCGCCCAGGGCGATGAGGTTCATGTGCCGTTTCTTCAGGCCCTTTCCGAGGCCGGAGTCCTGGGATTGGACCGGGGGTGGTGTTGAAGTCACGTTTTCCTCCACTGTGCGCTGACCGGAATCGTCAGGTCGCCATCGCGATCCGGGGCCGGATCGTCGGGCGGTTGGAACGGAGAACAGTGCCGGCGGAGATACGGGAGACGATCCACCGCGAACTGAACTGTTGATGTGATGCACAACACTGTATGGAGGGTCCGGTGGGCAGCACAGTGCCAGTTCGACGGCACGTCTGAGGACCAGTTCGTTACCACTGGTCACAGGGTAAGGGCGTGTACACGGTCTCGTGGGTGAGCGCCGGCGCCGGGGGATCCAGATCGGCCGCGACAGCGCACCGCCGGGCCGACCGAACACGCTCCTCCCGGTGATGATCGCCGTCTTCCCAGTTCACGGGGTTTCTCGGTCGGCGGTTCCGCGGTCGAACTGGACCCATCGCTTGCGAGGCAACTGGCTCTGGGCGAGTTCTGGCACCAGTCGTAGTGTGAGGTGAACACTGGAATAAGTGATGTGGATCACACATACGATTGGGTCGCTGAACCGGTGGGTGCCCGCATCGACGTACGACCGACGAGGTCGTGTCAGGCGAGGGTCCCGGCAGCGCCTTCTGGAGGAAATGTGGACAGTACCGTTCCCGGACACACCGACAGTTCAGGTCTCGGCAAGGGCCTGAAACGCAGGCACATGAACCTCATCGCCCTGGGCGGGGTGATCGGCGCCGGTCTCTTCGTGGGCAGCGGTGTCGTCATCGGCGGGGCCGGCCCCGGCGCGATCATCTCCTTCCTCATCGCAGGCATCATCACGTTGCTGATCATGCGGATGCTGGCGGAGATGGCGGTGGCCCGGCCGGTGGTCGGATCGTTCTACGTCTACGCCCGCCAGGCCCTGGGGCGCCGCGCCGGGTTCGCGACGGGGTGGATGTACTGGTACTTCTTCGTCATTGTCGTCGCCGTCGAGGCGATCGCCGGTGGCCGGATCCTGCAGCTCTGGCTGCCGATGATCCCGCTGTGGCTCCTGAGCCTGGGGTTGATGCTCCTGCTGACGGCCACCAACATGGTGTCCGCCCGCTCCTACGGCGAGTTCGAGTACTGGTTCTCGTCGATCAAGGTCGTGGCGATCGTTCTGTTTCTCGGGATGGGGGCCCTGTGGATCACCGGGCTGTGGCCCGATTCGACGCCCGGGCTCGGCAACCTCGTGAACCACGGCGGCTTCACCCCGCTCGGCTGGGGCGCGGTGCTCGCGGCGGTCGTCCCCTGCGTCGCCTTCTACACGGGAGCCGAGATCGTGACGATCGCGGCCGCCGAGTCGGAGGAGCCGAAGCGTGCTGTCGCCCACGCCATGCGGTCGATCGTGGTGCGGATCGTGACGTTCTACGTCGGTTCGATTCTCGTGGTCGTCACGATCCAGCCGTGGAACACCGAGAGTGTGGGTGTGAGCCCGTACGCCGCGGTGCTCGAGGTCCTGGGAATTCCGGGTGTCGCGACGATCATGAACTTCATCGTCCTCACGGCGGTCCTCTCCTGCCTGAACTCGGCGCTGTACACCACGTCCCGAATGTTGTTCGCGCTCACCCGCAACGGCGACGCCCCGAAGTTCTTCACGACACTGTCCCGCAACGGTGTGCCCCGTCGTGCGATCCTGCTCGGCACCACCGTCGGATACGTCTCCGTCGCCTGCACGTACGTGTGGGGCGACGTCGTCTTCGGCTTCCTCGTCAACTCGTACGGCGCCGTCGCGCTCTTCGTGTACCTCCTGATCGCCATCTCCCAGGTGGTGCTCCGGCGTCGACTCGAGCGCGAAGACCCAGCCGCACTGCAACTGCGGATGTGGTTGTTCCCGTGGCTGAGCTACGCCACCATCGCCCTGATGGCCGCCGTCATCCTCGCGATGGCGTTCCTGCCGACCACCCGCTCCCAGTTCCTCATGAGCGGTCTGACGTTGATCGTCATCCTGATCAGCTACGAGGTGCGGAAGTTGCTCGGCAAGGGCGGTCGCGACGACGAATCGCTGTCCGGTGCTCCCCCGATCGGTTCCGCGGACGAGTCGGTTGCGGAGGCGGAGAAGCGCATCGAGTCCGTGGAGACGCTCGGCGGCTCGGACATCGAACTGCTTGCCGCGGCACAACAGAAGCCGCACACCCATCGTCATCAGAGGAGACAGTCGTGAACAATTCCGCCGTCGGTACGGCACGCGTCAAGCGTGGCATGGCCGAGATGTTGAAGGGCGGGGTCATCATGGACGTCGTCACCCCCGATCAGGCGAAGATCGCCGAGGATGCCGGTGCGGTCGCGGTGATGGCGCTCGAGCGGGTGCCCGCGGACATCCGGGCGCAGGGTGGGGTGTCCCGGATGAGTGATCCGGACATGATCGACGGCATCATCTCCGCGGTGTCGATCCCGGTGATGGCCAAGGCCCGGATCGGGCACTTCGTGGAGGCGCAGATCCTGCAGTCCCTCGGGGTCGATTACGTCGACGAGTCGGAGGTGCTGACCCCGGCCGACTACGCCAATCACATCGACAAGTGGCAGTTCACCGTCCCGTTCGTGTGTGGTGCCACCAATCTCGGTGAGGCGCTGCGGCGGATCACCGAGGGTGCGGCGATGATCCGGTCCAAGGGGGAGGCCGGTACCGGTGACGTGTCGAACGCGACCACGCACATGCGGACGATCGGTGGGGAGATCCGCCGGTTGACCTCGCTCAGCGAGGACGAGCTGTATGTGGCGGCGAAGGAGTTGCAGGCGCCGTACGATCTGGTCGTCGAGGTCGCCAAGGCCGGGAAGTTGCCGGTCACGATGTTCACTGCCGGTGGCATCGCCACCCCGGCGGATGCGGCGATGATGATGCAGTTCGGTGCGGAGGGTGTGTTCGTCGGGTCGGGGATCTTCAAGACGGGTAACCCGGCGGAGCGGGCCGCGGCGATCGTGAAGGCGACCACGTTCTTCGACGACCCGGATGTGCTCGCGAAGGTTTCCCGTGGGCTGGGTGAGGCGATGGTCGGGATCAACGTCGACGACATTCCCGTCCCGCACCGGCTCGCCGAACGCGGCTGGTGACGTTCTGATCCCTGCTCCTCCGAAACCACTGTGGGCCGGTTCCGCTGTCGTGCAGCAGAACCGGCCCACAGTCGTCGTTCAGCCCAGCAGTTCGGGGATCTTCGCTGCGCTCTCCAGGATGTGCGTGTGGGGCTCCGGACGCAGCGTCGCCGCGTCGTGTGCGCCGGTCAGGACACCCACCACGTACCGCGCCCCGGCGTTCGTCCCTGCTCGGAGATCGTTCGGGGTGTCACCACCCACCAGCACCGCGTCGACGCTCTGCACTCCGGCGAGCTCCATGGCGCGGAAGATGAGATACGGCGACGGCCTGCTCATCCGCACCTGATCGCTCGTGATCACACCGTCGATGTCCCGCCCGATCTCCCACCCGACCTGCTCCAGTAGCGGTTCCGCGATCTCGCGGGAATAGCCGGTCTGGAGAACGATCTTGATGCCGCGCTGCCGCAACGCACCGAAGGCATCGTGAACCCCGGGCAGTGCGGTGGGCGGTGTCTTCCGGTACGCGTCCAGAAGCATTGCGGTGAAATCGGATTCGACGGCGTCCAGGACATTCTTCTCAGCCGGCACCCCGGTCTCCCGTAGCAGTCCCTCGATGGCCTGCCGCTTGCCCGTGCCCTTCCACCGGTCGAACCGAGCGTCCGGAATCGGCTCGCCGAGGTGCTTCTCGACGGTGTCGCGCAACGCGACGTACACGGCGCCGCCTTCGTCGACGCTCGTTCCGGCAATGTCCAAGGTGACCAGGGAAACCCCGTGTGCGGTCATGGGTGTGACTCCTTCACTGTTGCGTCACTGGCAGGTGATGGCTGTCAGTGGCCGATCATCGACAGCACGTCGGCAATGACGTCGCTGTTGGTACCGTGCGACAGATCGAGTGTCCGGCAGCGGTCGTAGTACGGGCTCAGATCCAGCCCGACTCCCAGTCCGTACACCTCGACGGCCCGCTCGTCCTCGTGTCGCTCGACCACGACCTGCAGGTGGTGGTCCAGGTAGAACTCGTCGTTGGCCAGGGCGGTGGCGCCGTCCAGTGGGCTTCCGTCCGAGATCACGAACAGGAGCCTGCGGCCCTGAGGGTCTCGCATCCGGGAGCACGCCCAGTCGACGGCCTCACCGTCGACGCCCTCTTTGAACAGGTCGTTCTTCAGCAGCCCGGCGATCGCGGGACGGGCTCGGCGCCAGGAAGTCTCGGCGTCCTTGAACACCAGCTGCCGGACCTCGTTGAGCCGTCCCGGGTCGTGCGGACGGCCCGACCGGAGCCAGTCTCGGCGGGCTCGGCCCCCGTTCCATGCAGCGGTCGTGAAACCGAGGATTTCGCACCGGGCGTCGGCCAGTTCGAGGGCCCGGGCGAACACGTCGACCAGCACCGCGACCGGTTCGCCGAACTCCTTCATCGAACCGGAGCAGTCGATGAGGAAGGTCACCGTCGTGTCGGTGTGCGGCTCGGTGCGTTCGGCCCGGAAGAGTCTGCGCTCGGTGGGCGAGGTGACCAGCTGGGCGAGCCGCCGACCGTCGAGGTACCCCTCTTCCCGGCCGCCTTCCCATCCGTCGCGGACCGGTTCCGAGAGCAGCGCCTTCAGCTGCCGTCCGAGTTTCCGGACGTTGAGATGCTGCGTGTCGATGACGAGGTCGAGTCGCCGGCGGTAGTCCTGGAGCAACTCGGGGCGGACGAGGGACGCGATCTGCCGGGTCTCGTCGTAGGCGCGGGTGAACACGCGGTATCCGTCTCCGCCCTCCCCCAGCGCGCGACTGCGTCCCGACACCGCGGTCGCGACGGTCTCGTCGTCGGGGTCGAAGTCGAACAGGAGGGAGAACGCCGCCCGGCCGTCGCTCCGGTCGTCGGACGAGCCGTCCGTGTCGGCGGGTGACTCCAGGTGACGGCCGATCAGCTCGGCGACGTCCTGTGCGTGGACGCCGAAGTCGTCTTGCGAGAAACGGGTTCGACGCAGCCACGGGAGGTGGTCGCCGAGAACGGCGGCGAGAGCGAACCGCGTCGATTCGATCAGGTCCTCGGTGGCCTCGGGAACCGGCTCGGCGGTGATCCGGGCCCGGCACATCTGCGTCACCGTGAACAGCAGCATCCCGTGCACGGTCTCGGTCAGACCGGACGTCACGTAGTCCTGCGACCACTGCGCGAAGCGGTGGGAGAGGTTGGCGCGCACGCCGCTCCACGCGTCGGCGGCCAGCGACTCGACGCGGAACTGTTCCAGGATCTCGAAGATCAGCCGGCCCGCCGTGTCGTCCGGGCACAGGCTGCGATGCAGGACGGGGTCGGTGTTGAGGAGGCGCGACGCCATGCCGTCCGCCGCACCGCGGAAGGATGCGAAGTCGGCGCCGTCGAACGACGGGTGCAGGTGTGGGGCGGGCATCGGCACGCGCCGATGTCCGCGATGGAGTTCCGGTCCGCGAAAGTGCAACCCACCCTGACCCGCGAGGGCGCGGATCGCGCCGGCACAGAGTTCGTGCACCTCCTGCTGACGGCGGACCGACGCGGGGCGCACAGGCAGTTCTGTCATGACTGCCCGCTCAGGCCGTGCTCGTTGCGAGCATCGCAGACCGCTCCAGTTCCGAGTCGAAGCATCGCTGGAAGTACTCGGCGACGACGGGCCGCTCGGCCTCGTCGCATTTGTTGACGAACGACAACCGGAATGCCAGCGCCGGGTCGTGGAAGATCTCGATGTTCTCGGCCCAGGTGATCACCGTGCGCGGCGACATCAGCGTCGACAGGTCGCCGACCCGAAAACCGCTCCGCGTCAGGTTGGCCACGGCGACCATCGACCCGATGAGCTCCCGGCTCAGCGACGGCACCCGCGCGGACACGATCTCGATTTCCTGTTCCGCGGGGAGGTGATCGAGCGTCGCGACGATGTTCCAGCGATCGATCTGCGCGTGATTGAGCCGCTGCACACCGTGATACAACCCGTTGAGATTGCCGAGGCCGACGGTGTTGGCGGTGGCGAACAACCGGAAGGCCGGATGTGGAGTCAGGACCCTGTTCTGATCGAGCAGGGTGAGTTTCCCGTCGCGTTCGAGGAGACGCTGGATGACGAACATGACATCGGGGCGGCCGGCGTCGTATTCGTCGAGTATGAGCGCGACGGGTCGCTGCAGTGCCCAGGGCAGGATGCCTTCCTGGAATTCGGTGACCTGCTTGCCGTCTCGCAGCACCACCGCGTCCCGGCCTATCAGGTCCAGCCGGCTGAGATGTCCGTCGAGGTTGACCCGCACACACGGCCAGTTTAGCCGCGCCGCGACCTGTTCGATGTGCGTGGACTTGCCGGTGCCGTGCAGACCCTGCACCATCACTCGTCGGTTGCGGCTGAACCCGGCGAGCAGGGCCGTGGTCACCGCGTGATCGAACCGGTACGCGGGGTCGACGTCGGGGACGTGGTCTACGGGTTCGCGGAAGGCGCGCACCGTCAGGTCGGTGTCGAGTCCGAACAGCTCGCGTGCTGACACCACGTGGCTGGTTGTCGCAGTGGTCATTTCGGGCATGCGCCCTCCTTCAGTTCAGGTCTGACGAAGCGTCGTCCATGACCTCGTTCTCGATCTCGCCGATGGCGTCGGCTGCCCGCCGGAGTGCGGGCAGAAGCTTGAGCGCCTTGTCTGGGGTGAGTCGCATGACTGGGGCCTGGACCGCGATGCAGAGATTGGAATTGCCTGTGGCACAGGGGACGAGCACCGCGGCGCACACGAGGCCGGGGAGGAACTCTTCGTCGTCGATGGCGTAGCCGTCGCGGCGGACCTGTTTGAGTTCGGTCTCGATCAGCTCGATGTCGGTGACCGTCTTGTTGGTGTACCTCTCGAGCGGCATCCGCCCGAGAAGACGCCGGCGCTGGGCGGGGCTGAGCTGCGACAGGATCATCTTGCCGCTGGCCGAGCAGTGCGCGGGCACCCGCGAACCAGCATGGAGTGTAAACCGAAGGGGCTCGGAGGTTTCCACGCGGTCGAGATACACCACTTCGCTGCCCGACAGGGTGGTCACGTTGCAGCTCTCCCCGAGTTCCGCGACGAGGTTCCGGAGGATGGCGTGCCGCGCGCCGTGGTGGGTGTCGTTGAGCAGCAGATTCTCGGCGAAACGTCGCAGGCGCACGCCGGTGCCGTAATGCCTGCCGTTGTTCTGCCGGGTGAGGAGTCCGGCGCCCTCGAGCTGCTGGAGCATGCGGTGCAGGGTCGGTTTGGCCATGCCCGTCTCCTCGACGAGCCCCTGCAACGTGAACAGCTGGTCCTTGGACGCGATCATCTCGAGCAGTGCGAACAGGCGGAGCGTCGGTGTGTCTCCGGGTAGCTCCGTTGCCGGGTGTCCGTTCGACTCGTCGATCCGGTGAATCTCACCCACGGTTCCTCCTTGGCCGAAACGGCGACGCATTCGCATCGTGTATCGAAAAATCATACATGTCGTTCCAGTTTTAGGAACATTCATTGACGAAGTGTGTGACGTGGCCTACTGTCACTGCAGATCACAAAATCACGAACGAAACGTTCCGATTTTTGACATTCTCTGCCGGTTCCGGCGCGCCCTTGAAGGAGGATCACACATGAGCAAGAAGAAGAACGGTGCCGATCGCACCGCTGTCTCCGGTGTACAGAAGATGACGCCGTCGGAGGCGTTCGTCGAGACGATGGTCGCCAACGGCGTCACCGACATGTTCGGCATCATGGGATCCGCCTTCATGGATGCGATGGACATCTTCGCTCCCGCCGGCATTCGACTCGTCCCGGTCGTGCACGAGCAGGGCGCGGGACACATGGCCGACGGATATGCCCGGGTCAGCGGGCGGCACGGCATGGTGATCGGGCAGAACGGTCCGGGTATCAGCAACTGTGTCACCGCGATCGCCGCCGCGTTCTGGGCGCACAGCCCCGTCGTCATCGTCACTCCCGAGGCCGGCACCATGGGAACGGGCCTGGGCGGCTTCCAGGAAGCCAACCAGCTGCCGATGTTCCAGGAATTCACGAAGTACCAGGGGCACGTAAACAACCCGAAGCGCATGGCCGAGTTCACGGGCCGCTGCTTCGACCGCGCGATGTCCGAGATGGGCCCGACGCAGCTCAACATTCCGCGCGACTTCTTCTACGGTGAGATCGAGACGGAGATCCCGCAGCCCACCCGCCTCGACCGCGGTCCCGGTGGCGAGACGAGCCTGAACGAGGCGGCTGAACTGCTGGCGCAGGCCGAGTTCCCGGTGATCGTTTCCGGCGGCGGCGTGGTGATGGCCGACGGTGTCGAGGAGTGCAAGGCACTCGCCGAGCGTCTCGGCGCCCCCGTCGTCAACAGCTACCTGCACAACGACTCGTTCCCCGCCAGCCACCCGCTGTGGACCGGACCGCTCGGCTACCAGGGTTCCAAGGCCGCGATGAAGCTGATCAGCCACGCGGACGTGGTGCTCGCCCTCGGCACCCGCCTCGGCCCCTTCGGGACTCTCCCGCAGCACGGCATGGACTACTGGCCGAAGAATGCCAAGATCATCCAGATCGACGCCGACCACAAGATGCTCGGTCTGGTCAAGAAGATCTCCGTCGGGATCTGCGGTGACGCGAAGGCCGCTGCCGTCGCCCTCACCGAGCGGCTCGAGGGCAAGTCCCTCGTCTGCGACGCCAACCGTGCGGCACGCGGCGAGAAGATCGACGCCGAGAAGGCCGCGTGGGAGAAGGAACTCGACGAATGGACGCACGAGCGCGATGCGTTCAGCCTCGACATGATCGCCGAACAGGAAGGCGAGGACGGCAACTGGCTGCACCCGCGTCAGGTGCTGCGGGAGCTGGAGAATGCGATGCCGGACGACGTGATGGTGTCCACGGACATCGGCAACATCAACTCCGTCGCCAACAGTTACCTCCGGTTCGAGAAGCCGCGCAGCTTCCTCGCCCCGATGAGCTTCGGTAACTGCGGTTACGCGCTGCCGACCATCATCGGCGCGAAGGCGGCGGCACCGGAACGGCCCGCCATCGCCTACGCAGGCGACGGCGCCTGGGGAATGAGCCTGGGCGAGATCATGACGGCTGTCCGGCACGACATCCCGGTCACCGCCGTCGTCTTCCACAACCGGCAGTGGGGTGCGGAGAAGAAGAACCAGGTCGACTTCTACAACCGCCGCTTCGTCGCCGGTGAGCTCGAGAGCGAGTCCTTCGCCGGAATCGCACAGGCGATGGGCGCCGAGGGCATCGTGGTGGACAAGCTCGAAGAGGTCGGTCCCGCACTGCAGCGCGCGGTCGCCGCACAGATGAACGAGGGCAAGACGACGGTCATCGAGATCATGTGCACCCGCGAACTCGGCGACCCCTTCCGCCGCGACGCGCTGTCGAAGCCGGTTCGCCTGCTCGACAAGTACAAGGACTACGTGTAGTCCGCTCCCTGCGAGCACGTGGCCCCCGGCGCTCACGCCCGGGGGCCACGCCCCGTGCGTTCCTGGTACCGACGATTCGACGCCGTCTGGACCTGTCGCTTCGCCGCCGCGACCCCCACACTTCTGACGGAGACAACGGCGAACGGAAGCGGTGCAACAGGGTATGGCGGCAACGGTGTGGGATCTGTCGTTGCCTGTCCTCCTCTTCGCGCTCGGCGTCGTGGTGGCCGGCGGAGTCGTCCGCGGTTTCGGTGGGTTCGGTGGCGCGATGGTGTGGGTTGCGGGACTCGTCGTCCTGCTCCCGCCGACGTCGGTGATCCCCACCGTGTTCGTCCTCGAGGTCGTCGCGAGCGCCGCGATGCTGCCCCAGGTGTGGCGGCAGGTTCACTGGAAGTCGTTGCGCTGGTTGTTCGCCGGCACCCTGATCGGAATGCCGCTGGGGATGTGGGCGCTCACGCAACTGTCCGGCGACCTGGTGCGCGTACTGCTGGGTGTCGCGATCATCGGCTCCGCCTTCACCATGGCCGCGGTCCCCGACCGGCAGTCGCTGCCCGGCCCCGGGTTGACCACGGTGACGGGGGTGGCGTCCGGTCTCCTCAACGGCGGCTTCGCGCTCGGTGGCCCGCCCGCCGTCCTGATGTACTTCTCCGCGTCCTCCCACGTGGCGGCCGGGCGCGCCTCGCTCGTCGT
The DNA here is from genome assembly GCF_000280725.2 of Rhodococcus sp. JVH1. Classification (NCBI taxonomy): domain Bacteria; kingdom Bacillati; phylum Actinomycetota; class Actinomycetes; order Mycobacteriales; family Nocardiaceae; genus Rhodococcus; species Rhodococcus sp. JVH1. The sequence goes on from NZ_CP166289.1 coordinate 4,061,975, forward strand.
GTTCTTCCTCGTCATCGACGCGTTCGGCGCCGCGGGGTCGGCCGCCGGTGGTCTCCTCACCGTGCCCGTCCTCGCACAGATCGCCCTGTTCACGCCGCTCTGCATGTTCGGAGCCGCCGCGGGGAAATGGCTGTTCGACCGCACCACCGCCCAGCAGGTCCGTCAGCGCGTGCTGTGGCTACTCGGCTTCCTCGGCGCCGCCGTCCTCGTGCAGGTGGCGTTGCGCTGATCGCGTATCCCGTGAGCCCGAATCACCCGAATCACGCTGGAACAGACTCAGACTCGACACCGAGCGCTGCAGGCCGTCGAGGGTCCGGGGATCCCAGCCGGTCAGCTGTTGCCAGCGGTCGAGCCGGTAGGTGATCGAGTTCGCATGCAGGTGGATGTCCCGCCCGGCCGCGCTGATGGAGAATTCGTTGCGGGCGAAGGCCAATACCGCCTCGACGAGGTGCGGATGGTCCGCGGCGACGGCGACACCCGGCTCCAGCAGCGTGGCGAGCTCGTTGCGATGGTCGGCCAGGGTGGCGGCCACCCATTCGTCGGCGAAACGGACCACCCCGCCGGTAGGCGAGGCCAGATGCAGGACTCGGCGCGCGTCCGTGATGCTCATCGCCGCGCCGGCCAGGCCGGGGCGGCCCAATCCGACTCCGACCGTTGTCCCCGGGTGACCGAGCTGGACCTCGCGGATGATGTCGTCGACCGGTGCGCGCTGGCTCAGGGCGATTATGACGGTGCCGTGCCCGCTGCATTGGGTGGTGCCCGGGATCGTGTCCAGGGTGCGTTGCAGCCGTTCGAGCGCCGCCTCCGACCACTCCTCCGCGGCGACGCACACCGCTTGGAACTCGTGCTGCGGTGTGAAACCCAGCGCCTCTGCCAGCTCGCGCACATCACGGTGGTCGCCGTCGACCGAACTCGCGAGGGCCTCGAAGAACCGGTATCGCATCCCCGCGCGGATGGCCTGTTCGCTTCGGGTCGCGTCGGTGTGCCCGACGGCGACCGCGCTGGTGGCGGTGTGGACGAGATCCCACATCATGCCGCCCGCACGCAGCAGGTCGGTTGTCGGCTCGGCGGCCGTGGCCACCATCGTGTTCCACAATTCGCGGGACGCGATGTGGTACGTCTCGATGACGTCGGACAGTGGCAACCCCTGCATGGCCCGGCGCCGGCCGAGCTGACGCGAACGCTCGAGGACGTCGTCGGCGAGCGGTTCGCTCTCCGCGAGGGCGCGCAACGTCGCCGCGAGCTGGCGACTGATGTATCCGCGCTGCTCGTCGATCGGAACGGCAGCGTACGACTGCAACTCGGCGCGGATCTGACCCACCGCCCGGTCGGTTACCGAGTCGATCTCCTCCGAGACCTGTCGGCACAACCGCTGGATCGTGTCTTCACCCACGGACTCGGGCACCCTCTCTCTCGCTTTCCGCACTCCCGTGAAATTCACGAACCGCCTCGGCGTTTTCCGGGATTCGCCCATGGCCCGAAGGGAGTGATTCAGACCACACTAGTGCCAGAGTGCACGTCGACCGGCACCGGACCCAACCCGCGACGCCGGTGGACGCAGTCGGAATAGGAGACAAAACAATCATGTCCAACGAGGCAAAAAGCGCCTTACTCGCGATAGGTGTCCCGTTCGCCGGGGTCCTGGGGGGCATCGTCGCCCTGTCCGGATCCACGGCCACGGTCTTCGGAGTCCCCATCCTGTTCGCGTGGTTGTTCCTGTGGATGCCGCTCACCTCGCTCTGCCTCCATCTTGCCTGGAAGCTTTTCGACCGCAAGGACTTCGAAGCTGCCGAGCGCGCCGAATCGGCCGCTGAGAGCGCTCGGATCGGAGACCGGTCATGACCGCGGCCTTCTTTACCCTCGTGCTCGTCCTCGCCCTCGGGGCAGGCGTGCTGTCGCGGCGCGGCAGCAAGAAGGAGATCTCCGACTACCTGGTGGGTGGCCGGTCGTTCGGTCCGCTGCTGGTCTTCATCCTGGGAGCGGGTGAGGCGTACAGCATCGGCACCCTGATCGGGTTCCCCGGCGGCGTGTACGCCCACGGGGCGAGCTACGGCGTCTGGTTCATCGGGTACATCCTGCTGGCCTACCCGATCGGATACTTCTTCGCCCCCTACCTCTGGCGCGCGGGTAAGAGATACGGCGCCATGACGCTGCCCGATGTGGCCGGGCGCCACTTCCGGTCGCGTGGGCTGGAATTGACGATCGCCATCGCTTCGGTCGTATTCCTCATCCCGTGGGGTCAGCTTCAGCTCGCCGGGCTGCAGATCGCGCTGACCGGTCTGGGTATCTCCATCGACCCCACCGTCGCGGTATTCGCAGGCGCAGCCCTCGCGCTGCTGTTCCTCATGTTGTCCGGGGTGCGCGCCCCCGCATTCGTGTCGTACGTCAAGGACACAGCCCTGTTGCTCGGCGCCGTCCTGATCGGACTGGCGGCAGTGATCGAGACCGGTGGCACCGAGAAACTGTTCGCCGCGGCGGCCGCCAGTGCCGGCGGCTCGGCCTCACACTCCACGGTCACCGGGTCGTCACTGACCTTCGTACTGACGACGATCGTGTTCCAATCGGTCGGGTTCTTCATATTCCCGATCATCGTGCAGGCCGTGCTCGCGGCGAAGTCCGAGGCGACGATCAAGCGGGTCGCCAAGTTCAATCCCCTGTACATGCTGATGTACCCGTTCCTCGTCGCCGCCGCCTTCGGGGCGATCACGCTGCTGCCGACGAAGCTCGAGGGCACGGAATCCGACCAGGTGCTCTTGCAGTTGTCGCGACAACTGTTGCCCGACTGGCTGACCGGCGTCGTCGCAGGCGGCGCGGCCCTCTGTGCGATCGTGGTGCTGTGCGGGGCGGCCCTCGGAATCGGCGCGATCGTGTCGCGCAACATCATTCCCGGGATCCCGGAGTCCCGCCAACGGGTCTGGGTGCGTGGCGTCGTCGTGGCGTACCTCGGTATCTCGCTCCTGCTCACCCTCGCGACACCTCAGCTCCTGCTGACCCTGGTCAACACGGCGTACTACGGCGTCACCCAGGCCGCGGTGGTCTTCGCGACGATGGTCTTCGGATGGAAGCTGCGGCCGGCCGCCCTCGCCATGGGCGTGGTGCTCGGCGACGTCGTGGTGCTGTGGCTGTATCTCGACAAGCACGGTCCCGTGTCCTTGTGGCTCGCCGAGCACGGAGTCAACCTCGGCGCGGCCGCCCTGGTCCTCAACATCCTCTTCGTGGTGTCGACGCGGGTGTTCTGGCCACCCACCGATCCCGTCCGTGGCCTTCGCGCCGACGGCCGAACGTCCGGAACCGCCGCGGGATCCGTGGCCGCACGCAGCGAAGTGGGTGCCTGATGTCCAGGACACTGCTCACCGCCGATTCGATTCACACGCAGGACCCGTCGTCGCCGAGCGTCGAAGCGCTGGTCATCGACGGAGCCGACGTGGTCGCCACCGGCACCAGGAAGGACATGGCCGACTACGCAGGCAGCGGGGCCCGCCGCCTCGACCTGCCCGGCGCCACGGTGATCCCGGGACTGATCGAATCGCACATCCACCCCACCTACGCCGGCCTCACCGACGGCTGGGCGGACTGCCGGACACCACCGTGCCGGTCGATCGCCGACATCCAGCAGGCGTTGCGTGCCGCGGCCACCGGCAGCGGATGGATCAGGGGGTGGGGTTACGACGACACCCAGATCGCCGAGGGACGGCATCCGACGAGGACGGATCTCGACGCCGTCAGCACCGACCGGCCGGTCATCGTGCTGCACATCTGCGGGCACTTCGCCGTCGCCAACACCGCCGCACTCGCGGCCGCAGGCATCGACGAATCCACGGTGCCGGTGGACGACCCGCTGTTCCCCCGCGGGGCCGACGGCCGTCTGACCGGGATGGCGTGGGAAATCGATGCGGTGGCGAGGCTCACCGCGGCGGTTCCCGCGCTGACCGAGCAGGAGGTCAACGGCGCCCTGCTTCGCAGCCTGCTGTCGGCGCGGTCGCGGGGCATCACCACCATCCACGATCTCGGGGTGGGTCTCTCGGCGGGCGAGCAGGAGCTGACCGCCTACCGCTCGCTGGACGCCTCGGGTGAGCTACCGGTGCACGTCGTCGGGTTCCTGCGCGGTGACATGGCGCTCGAGGCCCTCGACGACCGGGGAGTCACGTTCGAACACGCACCCGCGGCCGGAGCACGCTTCCGGCTGGCCGGCGCGAAGTTCTGGGCCGACGGGTCGATCCAGGGGCTGTCCGCCGCACTCCGCACGCCGTACGCGTGCGACCCCAACCATCACGGCGACCTGCTCTACCCGCAGGCGCAACTCGACGAGATGATCCTGCGGGTGCATCGCGCGGGCGGTCAGGTCGCCGTGCACGCCAACGGCGACGCGGCGGTCGGCGCCGCGATCACCTCGCTGAGGAGGGCGCAAGCCACCGACGGCCGGGTGGGACGGCACCGCATCGAGCACTGCCAGGTGAGCGCACCGAGCGACCTGGCCGCGATCCGGGAAGCCGAACTCGGGGTGAGTTTCTTCGTCAACCACGTCTTCTACTGGGGCGATCGTCACCGCGACCGGTTTCTCGGTGCCGAGCGCGCCGCCGAGATGGATCCCCTCGCCTGCGCCGACGAACTGGGGCTGCGATTCGGACTGCATTCGGACTGCCCGATCACCCCGATGGACCCGCTCGCGACCATCAGGACCGCGGTCACCAGGATGACGAGGGGCGGCACCGTGCTCGGCGGGAACCAGCGGATCGGAGTGGATCGCGCGATCCGGGCCATGACCATCGACAGCGCGTACCTGGTGCACGACGAGACCCGTGTCGGAACCTTGACGGCGGGGCGTCGTGCAGACCTGGTGGCGCTGGGCGGCAGTCTCGGGGATCTCGCGGACGGCACCACCGAAATACCCCGTCCCACAATGGTCATGATCGACGGAGAAGCGGCGGATATGCGGTAGTCCGAACGTAAGTGCCTCAGCTGAAACGGAACCCGTCCCCGCCGATCAGGCGAGGGCGGGTTCCGGCTACCGGCGGAAACTCCGGGTGAGCTCCCGGAGGCACTGCACGGCGGCTGGGCGGCGAAATGAAGTACGACGGGTGCCCCGGCGTGGCTGCGGTCGGCGACGGTCACGGGCCGGTGTTGTGGACCCGCAACCGATTCGATGGCGGCGCCGTATCTGGAGCCGGGCGGTCCAGCCCCTCAGCAGGTAACCCGCCCCAGCGGCCGCCGACAACTGCTGAGCATGCGCGCCCCCTCCCGAACGAGTCCGGTGAGGATCGCGGTGCCCTCGGTGGAGGATCTGGCTGACCGTCGTCGGTTTCGCGTCAACCCACCCGGTTGCGGCCCAGAATCCAGGTGTTGACGGTGCCGTCCCGCCGGTAGTCGAGCCGGTCGAGAACCGTGGTGGCGATGACGAGGCCGCGGCCGCGTTCAGCGAGCTCGTCTGGGAGTTCGATGGCTGTGAGGTCGACCGACACGGGATCGCCGTCGTCCTCGAACCGGGCTTCGATCCGGTCCGGCAGGGCACGGACTTCGAGTGTCATGGTCACACTGTCACCGGAAGTGTGCTCGATGATGTTCGCGGCGATTTCAGCGACAGCGGACTCGAACTCGATGCGCCGGGACACGTCCAGCGGGTCGTGCGCCCACAGGTCCGCGAGGAGTTCGTGGACCTCGTCCAGGCTTTCCGGGCGGGCGGTGGTGCGAAGCCGCCGGGAGAAGGAGCCGAGTTCAGCGGCCATCGAATGCGGCATCGACCGAATCGTGTGTTCGAAGTACACGATTGAGGTTGGTCAGCGCGAGTACGGTCTCGACTTGCTCGGTGGGCTGGGCGATGCGGAGGTCGCCACCGGCCTGTCGGGCGGCCTTGAGGCCGGCGATGAGTGCCCCGAGCCCCGAGGAGTCGATGAAGTCGGTGGCGCTGAGATCGACTACCACGCGGGTCGTTCCGCCGTCGACGACGTCGCGCAACAGCTCTCGCAGGCGCGGCGCTGCGACCATGTTCAGCCTGCCGGCCGGACGTACCACCGCCACACCCTCGTCCGTGGTACGGCTCTCGAACTCGATCATGCAGTTTCCTCCTGTCGGAATCCGCGATATCGGACCGCGGGGATGACGACACTCAAGATGACCAGGTCGAACGCGACCCAGAACAGGTTCACACCGACACCGAGGACGGAGATGTTCCCGAGCGCCAGATGAATCACGCCGATCACCGACGCGAGGACGAGTGCTGCCATCGCGATCAGCTGGTATCGCACCAAATACCACGGGGTCGCACCGTGTTCCTGCCGGGTCTTGGGCGTTACCGCGAAGCCCAGCGGCCGCGCTGCGTACACGTTGAGGACAGCGGTCCAGCACGCCTTGATCCAGACCGGGAAGAGGGCGAGGCTGTACTGCTGGCCACGCCAGGTGGGTGTGCCGCGGCTGACCACGAAGAACACCAGTTGGTTGAGGACGAGGAACGGGACGAGACGGCCGAAGAACTCCCAGCTGTATGCCTGCACGGGCATGACGCCAAAGACGAGATATATCACGGGTGCGGCGATGTAGACGACGGCGGCGAAGCCGGAGAGATAACTCCACATCGTCGCCCAGTACATCAGCCGCTGCGCGAGGGTGAGACCACGCTGCAGCAGCGGGTTCTCCCGGAACATCACCTGGATGGTGCCCTGCGCCCACCGCAGTCGCTGAGTCAGCATCGTGCCGGCGTCTTCCGGTGCCAGACCGTGGGCAAGGTTCTCGTGGTGGTAGGCGGTGCGCCAACCGAGTTCGTGCAGTTTCATGCACGTCGCCATGTCCTCGGTGACCGAGATGGTGGCCATCGGCAACACCGGCTGCGCCTCGTCGTCGCGGCCGACGTCAACCGCTCGGATCAGGGTGCGGACGGACTCGATCGCGCCGAGCGGCGACCATTCGCGTTCGGCCAGCCGTGCCAACGCGGCGTCGTCGAGTACCGCGACGGGAGTGTCGGTATCGTGCAGATCCGATTCCAGTGCGGCAATGGCCGCCAGGTCCTCGCGCATCGACCCGACGTCGGCGTCGACGATCCGGCGCGCGGCGGCGTCGACCCGCTGCTGGAAGTCATAAGTAACGTCGGCGAGTGGTCGGTTGCCGCGGAGGGCTTCCCGTGCCGAGTGGACGGCCTCGGTGACATCATCGAGGGCGTCGGCGATCTCTTCCTGGTCCCCGTTCAGCTCGGCCCGAGCTTTCGTGACCACCTTCGCGGCGGTCCGCAGTGCCCGATGTACGTCGCGTTCGACGGCTTCGACATATCCGGCGATGCCGAGCTGCATCAGGGCGTCGCGGCGCAGAACGGCGTTGGACCCGCAGAAGAAGGCGGCGTTCCAGCCGTCTTTGCCCTGTTGGATGGGACCGTAGAAGAGGGGGGCCTGGCTGCCGAGAGGATCGCTCGCGGTCACGTTCACGAAGTACTGCGGTGTCTGGACGATGGCCATCTTCTCGTCCCTGAAGTATCCGAGAGTGCGGTCGAGGATTGCCGGATCGGGTACCTGGTCGGCGTCGAGGACGAGAATGTACTCGCCCTCGGTGAGCAGGAGTGCGTTGTTCAGGTTGCCGGCCTTGGCGTGCCGGGGTTTGTTCGTCCAGGACGCCGCGCGGGTCATGTAGCGCACGCCGAGTTCGTCGGCGGCGTGGGCCAGTTCGGGGCGGTCACCGTCGTCGAGAATCCATGTGGTGTGTGGGTACCGGATCCGGTGTGCCGCGGCTGCGGTCGCGAGCACGAGGTCCTCGGGTTCGTTGTACGTGGTGATGAAGACATCGACGGTGAGGTCGGGCGGCGGCGGTGATGGCGTGGGCCGCTTCCGTAGGCGCCACATCGTCAGTCCGAACAGCAACGAGTCGATCAGACTGTAGGTTTCGGCGATCACCAGCGGCACGGCGATCCACCACGCCGGCCAGTTCACCGAGAACAGCCATCGCCACACGATGTAGTTGAGACCGAGCAGGGCGGTGAGGACGATGAGTATCCGGAGCCCGGCAAGTCGGATGGGTGACACAGGTGTCCTCCTCAGCAGTCGCGCCGTCGAAGCGCGACGACAGTGATGTCGTCGAGGGGTGCGGTGGCAGCGGCGAGGGTATGGACGGCCGCCAGCAGCTGCTTCGGTGACGGGTGCGCAGCGGCGAACGCGGGCACCGACTTCCATTCGCAGTCGGCGTCGTCGAGGTGGTCGAGCAGGCCGTCGGAGCAGATCATGAGCATGTCGCCGGGGTGCAGTGTGGTGTGTTGCGCCGTCCAGGAGTGGTTTTCGATCACTCCCAGCGGGAGTCCGGAGCTGCGAAGCGGTTCCACGGTGCCGTCGCGGCGGACGATCATCGCGAGACCGTGTCCGCCGTCGACATAATCGAGAGCGCCGGATTCGACGTCGAGTGCAGCGTGGAACAGGGTCACGAACGTGCCGGTACGGTCGAAGTCGTCGGCGAGTTGTGCCGCCACAGCAGCCAGTGTGCGTCCGAGGTCGGGGCGATCATCGCCGTATCCGGCCAAGGCATGGGTGACGCCCCGCAACGCGGACCGGACCGAAGCCGTCAGGATCGCCGCGCCCAGGCCCTTGCCCATGACGTCGGCGAGGCTGAACATCGAGTACGGGCCGATCCGGTAATAGTCGTAGAAGTCGCCGCCGACCGCGAAGGCCTGCACGCACGACGATTCCAGGTCGTATCCCGGTAGGTCGATCTCCTGTCGAGGGAGAAGTTCACGCTGAATCCTGGCGGCCTGCTCGAGTTCGTCGGAGTGCTCGAGTTCGCGCTGCGCCCATTCGGCGAGTTCGACGAAAGCGGCCAATTGTGCCGAGTCGAGTCTGCGGGGCTCGGTGTCGTAGATGCAGAACGTCCCGACCGGGTGGCCGCCGGGCCCGTACAGCGGGTAGCCGGCATAGAACCGCACCCCGCCGTCCGCGGCAACCCCGGGCAGATCCGCGAACACCGTATCGCGACGCGCGTCCTCGAGTATCACCATCGGATCCTCCGGATGGTGATACGCACGGGCGATCGTCGTCTCGCACACGGTCTGCGATCGCGGAATGTTCTGCATGTCGAGGCCCTGCGTCGACTTGATCCACTGCCGATCCCGATCGAGCAGCGACACCGCCGACATCGGAACTCCGAAGAGGTGACGCGCCATTCGGGTGATCTGGTCGAAACGCGCCTCTGGTGCGGTATCCAGGATCGCCAGCTGTTCGAGTGAACGAAGCCGCGCGATCTCGGTGTCCGCGGCAATGATCGGAATGTCCATGTCAGCGGTGTTTCCTCCCCAATGCGTCCGCCAGAGCGGCAGTCGATTCCGGCGTGCTCGTCAGCCGCCAGTCGGCTTCCTTGTCGTGATCGAACCATATGAAACCGGACACGTCGTCCTGCGCTGTGAGGAAGTCGACGAGCGTACCGATCCAGTCGGCCTTCGACCCACCGGCTTCGGCGCTGCCTACCTCGGTGACCAGGATCGGTTTACGCGGCGCCAGGTTCCGCAGTTCGTGCAGGCTCGGACCGAAAAGTTCGGCCGCTTCCACCCAGGTACTCCACGGCTGGGTCGTGCCCCAGTTGTATCCGTCCACGCCGAGAACGTCGACGTAATCGTTCCCGGGATACAGGTCAGCCATCGGACTGCTGCCTGTGAATACGACGTTGGGCGCCCACACCCATTTCACGTTGTCGGCGCCCTTCGATGCGAACAGGTCGTGGATGTGACGCCAGGCAGCAATATAGCTGCTCGGCTGCGTTCCCTGGGCCACACTCCACGGGTACCAGGTTCCGTTCGGCTCGTGGGCGAAACGGAGGTAGACCAGTGCGTCCCAGGTGATCAGTTCGTCCGCCCACCGGTACAGGTAGTTGTCGTGGACACCGGCGGCAATCGACGACAACGAGAATTCACTCGACCCGTACCGCCCCTCGTCGAGCCACCGCCAGGGTTCCCAGGTGATCACCGGCACGGCGCCGAGGTCCCGCACGGCCCGCAGGCCGGCGATCGGGGGCGGCGAGGTGAAATCGGAATACGACAGGACCACCGTCGGTGGTTCACCGACAATCTTCGCGACGCCTTCGAATTCCTCGACGGCCGTGGGGCCGCCCGGTGTGCTGACGCCGAACCGCAGGCAGGCGTGTACATCCAACGGGGTCATCGGCCCGCGGCACCCGGACTCACCACCCCCACAGGCGGACACCACGATCGTCACCACCACCGCAGCCAAGCACAACCGAACCACATGACGCCCCATTCCCATCACTCAACACGCACGTGCTGCCACACCATCACCCGGGTACAAAGCGGAACAGTCCCACTGACAGATCCGCAGTACCCGATGAAATCCTCGAGTCCCTCCCTCGACCCCGCGGATATCCCCCTCGTCGACACCACCCATTACAGGTGGTGTCGGCCCGACCACCGTGGGAACGTGTCACCCCAGAGCTACCAGCGCACGCAACTGTCCTCCGTGAGGCGCGCCAGGAACGGGCGCACCTCGTCGTTTGCGACGGGCCAGTATGTCAATTCTTCATCTCCTCCGTCTGATGTGGTACCCATCCCCAACGGATCAAGAAGTCACCATGACCAACCCCCCACGAGTTCGCCAACCCGACGACGGATCGGACGGACGCAACCTCACAGGGTGCGGCGTCCACGTGTGGCAGCCCCGAAAGACAAGCCACCTGCTGCGACCACGGTGAGAAGTCGACGTGCTGCGGCCCGGAGGCGACGGCCGGCGGCGGACGCGGCTGCCAGTAGCCCTCAGAAGACAACGGTGACCTCGCGGTCGCTCGGTCGCAGTCACCAGCGGCGAGGCGCCGGTCTACTCGTCCTCCGATGGCGTCGCTCCGCAGGCGCACGATCCGCTGCGGGGCTGGAAGTCGTGCAATTGGGCCTGGAGGGCGGCGCGGGCTCGTTGGACACGGCATTTCGTGCCGGCCAACGAGATTCCCGCCTCGCCGGACCCCGGGATCCTGTCCGTCAGCGGAAGATCGTCCACACCGCGGCGGCGGCGAGCGCCACCACGACCACGCACATCACGACCGTGAGGAAGTGTTCGTTGTCCGCGAGGAGTTGCTGCATGAGACGAAGTGTGCGGTTTCGGCGCCGGTCGGAGCGAATCGATGAGCATCGACAACCCGGCGCTGATCAATAAGTGCCGGGGCCCCAACGGGTGAGGAGGCTAGTGCGCCTTGGCCGTTCCCTTCCTGCGTGCGGTTGTGTCAGGTCGTGCTTCCTGTGCGGATTCGTCGCCGGACTCCCCCGCCGAATCACTGGGCGTCGTGATCCGACGTTTGCGCAGTCTGTGCGGCTTCGCCTGTTGTTCTTCTTCGACCGCGGGAGACGAACGTCCGTCCACGTCTTTTCCGTGGTCCAGCGCCTCGTCGACGGTGGAATCTTCAAGGTCCCGCGGGTGGGCGTGCCCGCGACGGCCGATCCTCTTCACCCCGGCGACCAGGTGCCCGCGGCCGGCCACGACGTGCGCACCGCCCGACCGGAGGCGGTCGCGGAACGAATCGACGTGCTCGCTGCTGGCATCGGCCGTGGCGGCCGCCGTGTCGAGTAGCGCGCCCCGAACCGAATCGCCCAGTTCCCCGATCTCCGGAGACGAGGCGAGGAACTCGGATCCCTGTGCGAGCAGATCCTCAGGCCCCTTGGGGGACCGCCCGCCCGCTCCAGCGATCTTCACGGCCATCTTCAACTGGTGTGTGCGCCCCAGTAGATATCCGGCGCCGACCGCTGCGACAACCTCAACTTTGGTTTTTGTCTTCCTTATTTTCATCATCGAACCCACCTGCTGTGTGTCGTCACCACGCACTGCGTCGGGCGTCGGGAGCATGTGGAACTACGGCGCGTCGATGCGCGCGAGGCGTATACCCTGACTACCCCGTGTGCCCGGTTCCCAATCGCCCGTCGAGGGCGCTCCGGTGCGCTGCCCGAGTGTGAGGCGGACTTGTCCCGCTGACTACGCGAAGCTCATGCCGGCCGGATCCCGACCAGACGGCGCACCGCCGCGAGTCCCGCGGGCGTTCCTGGCCAGTGGTTGTCGACTGCCGCCGGTCCCGCGCGGCAGGCCACCGACCGCAGACCGAACGCGACGATCACTGGATCGTCGGCACGATATTCCGGCCCATCCCTGACAGGGCGCGGCGCCGCACTCGTGACCGCCACGCCGACCAATCGACGCCGCACCCTCCGGAAATGCTTGGACCACCGATGCCTCGGATTATCTCCAGCAAAAGGTGTAGATTCACTATTGTGATCGATGCAGATCAGGCGTGAATCGGACTGGGAAACTTCGGAGGTTTCGATGTCCGCGGATACGGTCGGCCCCTCGACGCGATCCCGTCGAGGGCTGTACGGCATCTCGCTGGCCGCGGAGCTGTCCGGGTTCGGGATCCAGGCGCTGCGCCTCTACGAGCGGTACGGGATGATCACCCCGATCCGCACCCAGGGGGCACCCGGCGTTACAGCGACTACGACATCGACCGGCTCAAACGTATCGCCGGCCGACATATCCCAACGCACCAACGCCAAGGTTCATCTGAACCCCATCCTCCGCGGGAGGGCTTACAGGTTTATCCCGTTGTGGCACATCCTGATCCAGGATTTTCATGACCGATTTCTCGATTGCGGGGAGGGGTGCGCTGCGGTCAGCGGTGCCATCGCGTCGGTCCGATCCACAGGCCGGTTGCGGGTGGTCGTTGCGAGGGGGTGTCGATCACGAGGCCACGGATCCGGATCGGGGTGGTAGATGGGGTCGGGACCCGCGGGGGCCTCCGATACCGCCCCGGGGGTTCGGCCGCTGCCCGTTGCACATCCACCCGGCACGTGGCTGACTTGCCATGGGCCACGCGGAATTCGGGGTTGCGTAGCAGGGCGTAGGCGGTCAGGACCTGCTGAAGGCGCTCGTCCGCCGACGAGTCGGCCGGCCGGCCGGGTACACGGGTGTCGGGGTGGTGTTCGCGCAACAGTCGCCGGTAGGCGCTGGTGATCTCGGCCGGGGACGCCGCCGGGGACAGCCCCAGTACCAGATATGGATCCTGCTCGGTGGCCATCACCGCTTCCCTTTCGTGCGGTGCGGACGAGGAGGTGGTATCGGGCTCGGGGTGCCGGAACCACCAGGGTGGGACGGGCCCGACCCGCACGAAGGGCCCGCCCCGGCTTGTGACGATGTGGGTGGGCACTGCCCGCCCGAGACGGCCGACAGATTTCCGGATGCCAGTCAATGGCGGTGCGCCTCGATCCGACCATGACGATCATCGGATTCGTGGTCTGCGCAGTTCTCATCGGGTGGTCGGCGGCCGGGCGGGTTGCCCGGGATCGCCGCGCCGCGTGGGAAGGAGATGACAGGTGAAGGAAGGCGGCAACGGCGAACCCTGACACGTGCTCTCGTGTGGTTGATCACCCCTTCCACGACTGTTCATCGGTGAGAGCGCATCGTTGCGGTCGGTCTTTCTCCGGCCTCGGTGGTGAGCGCTGCGTGGCCCGGATCTCGGGGACCGGTGGGATCGACACCGTCCACGACACCGAAGCGAGAGGGGATGGCCGCGGCGGAGCGGCCGGTGCGGTGGCCACCTGGTGGAGCAGGACCACGGCCTGCGGCGTGAGCGCGTCGGCGAGGAGTCGGTCCGAATCGGCCACGAGCAGTGCATATTCGAGTTCGTGCCACGGCCACACCACCTCGCGTTCGGTACGCTCCCCAATCTCGGTGGCGTCCGCCTCTGCGACCATGTTCGCCAATGTCATCTTCTGCTCACCCCCTCCCGAACCTTGTCGCCGCGCTCAGGCGCTGACGGCCTTCCTCTCGGAATGCCCACTGCTGATCTCGATCTTGCGGGGCTTGGCCTTCTCCGCGACCGGGATCGTCAACCGCAGCACCCCGGCGTCGTAGTTCGCCTCGATCCTGTCCGCATCGAGATTCTCACCCAGGAACAACTGCCGGCTGAACACCCCGCGCGGCCGCTCGGCCGCAACCATCTCTCGGTTCTCGTCCAGCGTGGGCCGTTCGGCGCGCACCGTCAGCGTGTTCTTGTCGACGTCCAGATCCAGCGAGTCGGCATTCACACCGGGTAGATCGAACTCCACCACGAACCGGTCCTCTTCGCGCCAGGCGTCCATCGGCATCACCGCCGGACGAGCCGCGGTACCGAGGATCTGTTGCGTCAGACGGTCGAGATCACGGAACGGATCCGTCCGCATCAACATCGTGTCCACCTCCTGAAACCATCTCATTCCATCAGGTAAACTCCAGCAGATGCTGTAGATTTGGTATAGCATCTTCAGTAGGCAATGACAAGGGCCTGCGCGAGAAAATTCCCGATCGGAGCGACATGGCCGCAGAATCCGGGCGTGATGCCGACTTGCCCTCGGTACGTGGCGTTTACAGCATCTCGGTGGCCGCCGAGCTGTCCGGGTTCGGGATCGCGGCGCTGCGCCTGTACGAGGAGTACGGGCTGATCACTCCCCTCCGTACGGGCGGGGGCACCCGCCGGTACAGCGACCACGACCTGGCCCGGCTCGAACGCGTCGCCGAACTCATCGATTCCGGAGTCAACCTCGTCGGCATCGGCCGCGTCCTCGACCTCGAACACCGCACCGGCGAACTCGAACGCGACAACCGGCGCCTGGCCGCAGACAACGCCCAGCTCCGCGCCGAACAAACCCCCGCCACCGAGACCGACCCAGACGCCACCCACCTCGGAGCCGACCCAGACCAGCCGGCGAGCCCGGCATCGGAGACCACTCGAACCAATCACCCACGACGTCAGGCCGGGCAGCGTCCGCGCCGGCGGGAGAGCTCACCCCAGGCACGGGCCACCGGCGAACGCGGACATCACTGACACCGTCGGACCAGGTCCGGACAGTTCTGTCTCGACGATCGCGGCACTGCGGACGTCGCTCTCGCACTCGAGCGCCCCGGCGATCTGCGCCACCGTCTGCCGACAGATTCGGAAACCGAACCCCATCCACGATCAGTGCCGAGAGCGGGACTGCTCGTCGGTCTGCATAGCCGGCACGGCAGCGAACGCGGTGATCAGCAAACCCAGCAGAAGCAGCACATTCATCCTGTCCCCCTGTTGTGTCAGCGCGGACCTATCTGGTGGATCGGTCGGCGGTCGTCGGCGTACATGGCCTCGATCCTCGCTTTGATCTCCGCGGTGCTCATGCCGCCGCTGCGCCGCACCGGCGGCCGCGGGACCGGGGCAACTCTGCGGCTACCGCTATGCGCTAGAAATTAGGACGTGAACTCAGAGCAGGTGTTCGATGGGGATCCGCAGCGGGTGGGCAGCTTCCGCTTTTTCCTGGACGGGCAGCGGTGGGAATGGTCCGATGCCGTCGCCCGGATGCACGGCTACCAGCCCGGTGAGGTCACACCGACCACGAAACTGCTGCTCTCCCACAAGCACCCCGAAGACCACCCGCACGTGGCGCGGGTCCTGGACCGGATGATCAGCGCCGCCGAACCGTTCAGCAGCAGACACCGCATCCTCGACACCGCCGGCGAGATCCACCAGGTCGTCGTCGTCGGGGACCGTCTGTGCGACGACACCGGTGCGGTGATCGGGACGACCGGGTTCTACATCGACCTCACCGACTCCTACCGCGACGAGGTGAACGAGTCGGTCGACGAGGCGGTCGCCGAGCTCGAGCAATCGCGGGCGGTGATCGAGCAGGCCAAGGGTGCGTTGATGCTGGTCTATGGCATTCCCGCCGACCGGGCGTTCGATGTCCTCGTCTGGCGGTCGCAGGAGACCAACACCCGGCTACGTATTCTCGCGGAACGGATCGTCGCCGGGTTCAGTCAGTGTGAGACCGGAGCGGGTCTGCGCACCCAGTTCGATCGCCTGCTCCTCACCGCCCACGAAGGAGCCCGACGCCCGGTGTAGACGGCCGTCGCGGCAGGGTGGTCGGCCTGACCGATGATTTTTCCGCGCCGTGCTGGTCTGTACACCGAATACCGACTCGCGGGAGGCTGACACCATGCGGAAACTGACCTTCGCCATGAACGTGAGCCTGGACGGTTATATCGCCGCGCCCGGCGACGACCTCGGCTGGAGTGTGCCGAGCGACGAGCTGTTCCAGTGGTGGTCCGACCGGGTGGGGGCGACAGGCACGGCGCTGTACGGGCGCAAACTGTGGGAGACGATGAGTTCCCACTGGCCGACCGCCGACCAGCAGCCGGGTGCCACACCGGCGGAGATCGAGTTCGCCCGCCGCTGGCGGGACATGCCGAAGGTGGTGTTCTCCTCGACGACCAGCACGGTCGACTGGAACACCCGCCTGGTCACGGGCGACGCGGTCACCGAGATCACCCGGCTCAAGGCCGAGGACGGCGGCCCCATGGACATCGGCGGCGCCACACTCGCCGCAGTGGCCATGCGGGAAGGGCTGATCGACGAGTACGCGATCGTCACCCATCCGGTCCTGGTAGGTGGCGGCACCCCGTTCTTTGCGGCCCTGGACAACTGGGTGAACCTGACCCTGGTGGAGACCGGGACGTTCCCTGACGGCGTGGTCCTGACCAGGTACGAGACCAGGCGCTGAGTACCCAACCTCGGATCGGCCCGGGCCGCCCAAGGATCTCGTGGCGCTGTGTTTCGAGGCGATCGTGATACCCGTCCCGGGTCACCGACCGTGCATGTAGGGGATCGGGATCGGGATCGGGATCGGGATCGGTTAATTGTCGCCGGGAAGCTGGCGGATGTAGTCCTCAGGCGAATCCCCGGGTGGAATCCGGTGAGCCTTGTGGTCAGGGTCGTCGTCGAGGGTGATCGTCAGCGACGTGGTGTACGCGCCGGGCTAGGCCCTTTGGGGGCGGCGATACGGTTCCTCGCCGACATACCATGCGTCGGTAGCGACGAAGTCGAAGCCGTCCTTGACCCCTTCCCGGGCGATCATTCATTCCGCCTCGTTCGTTCGACTCTGGGTCTCCTCGATGCGCTGGCGCTGCCGGACCCCGTACGCCGCCTCCTTGACGGCGGCGTCGTCCTCGAGACCTGACCCGAGCGCCCCACCGATGGTGGCGATGGACGCCAGCAACCAGGTGAGCGTGAGGTAGTCGGAGAAGTTCACCCCGTGCCCGAGAATGCGGGACAGCAGTTCCGGGGGAAGAGTGAGACACGCGGTGAACAGGAGCAGGCAGAACAGGGCCACGTGGAGGACGATCACACCGATGACCAGGGTGGCGACGGTCGCGGTGTTGTACAGCGCCGATCGATCGCGCACTTCCGGCGACTTCGGCCGCTCCCACAGTTCGTGATCGAGGATCAGCCAGAGAATCATCGCCACGATCGACAGGATCGTCGCCGCACTCATACGCCATGGGCCCATCGTGTCGGCGAACAACCAGATCGTGTTGGTGGCCAGTGCGATCGCACCCGTGGCGAACGCGCCGACGAGCACCTTCGACAGTCCGGTGACCAGCCGCCACGGCCGGTTCGCCCGCACCATCCCCGACAGCAGTCGCAGTCGCCGCAGTCCCGAGGGCGCGAAGTACCGGATGCCGTCCTCGATCTGCACACACGGGAAGCGTCGTGCCGTGCCGGGGGGCATGAGTTCCGGTTCCCCGAGGATGTGGGCGATCGCGAGTTCGGTGACGGTGCGGATGCGGCGCTCGATGTGGACGCCGCCCACCGCGGCGACGGAGATGAGCGCGAAGAGGTGGTCGGCGCTGACGTCGGCCACCACCGGCAGGGTGTCTTCGCGGCGTGGTAGGTCGGTGAGGTACACGACGATGTCCTCGCCTTCGGAGGATGGATCGACCGCGTCGATCACGTCTGCGAAATCCGCTTGCTCGTCTGAGAGGTACGGCTTGCTGCGCACGCATGTAGTCCACCGGCGCTCGAGGCGGTCACGGCTTCGCATGCGTTGCGGCAGGTGCTCCGCGACGCGTTCGGCGAGAGCCGCAGGTTTGCCCGGATCCGCGATGAACAGCACCGAGGCCTGCTCACCCGCGGCACCGGATTGCCCTCCCTGGAGGTGTTCGTTCGCCTTCACCGTCTTCGCGTACCCGCCCGGTCTGCCCCCAAACTCCCAGGCTGTGGGTGCGAGTCGATCACGGCGCCGCCGCGCTGTCCGTGTCCGGTTGACAGGTCCACCGGGGTCCGCGGAGGCATCGTCGACAAGAGCGGGAATCGGTGGGGTCTTTATGCTGGCCGGTGTGCCGGGGCTGATCGACCGATCCGGCGCGGATGGTCCCTCAAAGCAGGTCATCGATCCTTCACCGACACCCGTCGAACCGGTCACCTAACCGGCATCGCACGCCGTCGTCGCCAGTGGTACGTGGTCATGACCACCCCCGACGGCTGCGCCGAGGAGGCCGCCGACTGGTGCGACCGACCACCACAGCAGTACCCAGGGTGGGGACGGTGGCCCGGCCGAAAATCTGGCAATCGCCGGTATCGGGCCCGGCGGCCCGAATGTCGGCGGTCCGACCCACCTCCACGCCACGACGCGAGCATTCCCAGGACGGCGCCATAGAGCGCCAACGCCGGAACCAACTCGAGCTATCGCCAGACGGCTACGTGCAGTCACTCGGTAGTTCACCAGACCGAGGCTCCCGCCTGCACCCCGTTCGCCGATCCGCTTACGGCGTCCCGGCCCCTGAATCCAGCATCACATGGAAGGATATTCGGTCATCGGATCCTTGCCGAGTGCATGCTGGCGGCCTCGCGTCGCGGCGCGTATTTCGGGACGGTTCCGACTCGGCGGACACGCCGGTCGGTGCGGACGTCGAGTTGGAGGGTGACCCCGGTGACGGACCGCTGTGGGGCGGCCAGGAATCGAGAACTGTCGGCGTCATGATCGCCGGGCCCTCTCACAGAAGCGCTCGGGCAGTGAGCAGGATCACGATTCGACGCGCATTCGGGCGTGATTCGGTGGGCGACCTCGCGGAGCCTGCGAGCGGCGGGTCCGCCGCGACGAACGGTCGAGGACGGCGGGCAGTGGCGAACACCGGGGTGATCCGGTGAACATCACGATCTTTCGGGGTGGTCGCGTCACGTGGCCCACTCCTACACTGGCCGCCGTGAGCCTCCAGATCAGTGATTCCGCGTCCCCGGTGCAGTCGAGCCGGATTCGTCACTCGGCCTTCCAGCAGAAGGTGACGTCGGCGGAGGAAGCGGTGAAGGCCATCGGTCCGGGTGACACCGTCGCTGTCAGCGGTTTCGCCAGTGCCGGGACACCCAAGGCGGTCATCCCGGCCTTGGCTGACCGGATTCACGCCGCCCGGGCGGCTGGCGCGAATTTCACCATCGACCTGCTGACCGGGGCGTCCGTGTCGACGGAGACCGAGAGGATGCTCGCCGAGATCGACGGAATCGCCCTGCGGATGCCCTACCAGGCGGAATCCACGGCACGGCAGAAGATCAACCAGGGGCGCATGGATTACGTCGACATCCACCTCTCGCACGTGGCCCAGCAGGTGTGGGAGGGCTACTACGGTGTGGTGAACGTCGCGGTCGTCGAGGTTTCCGGCATCACCGAGACCGGTGAGCTGATCCCCTCCGCGTCGGTCGGAAACAACAAGACCTGGCTCGACGTCGCGGAAAAAGTCATTCTCGAGGTCAACTCGTGGGTCCCGGACGCCATGGATGGTATCCATGACATCTACTACGGCACAGCTCTGCCCCCGCACCGCCGACCGATCGAACTCACCGGCGTCGAGGACCGCATCGGGCAACCGCATTACCGGGTGGACCCGGCCAAGGTTGTTGCGGTGGTGGAGACGAACGCCCCCGACAGTGCGAGCGCGCTTACCGCTCCGGATGCGGTCAGTGAGGCGATCGCGGCCCACGTGCTGGACTTCTTCGACCACGAGGTGAGGCGTGGCCGACTCCCGGAGAACACCCTGCTGCCACTGCAGGCGGGCGTCGGAAACGTGGCCAATGCCGTCCTCGGGGGACTCGATCGCGGCCCGTATCGGGGTTTGACCTGCTATTCCGAGGTTATCCAGGACGGGATGCTGCACTTGATCAAGCACGGCACCGTCCGGTTCGCGTCGGCTACCGCGCTGGCACTCTCGGAGGCCGGGATCGAGGAGTTGACCTCCAACATCGACTTCTACCGGCAGCACATCCGGCTCCGTCCGCAGGAAATCAGCAACCACCCCGAGGTGGTCCGCCGATTGGGAATCATCGCGATGAACGGGATGCTGGAGGCCGACATCTACGGGAACGTCAATTCGACCCACGTGATGGGCACCAAGATCATGAACGGCATCGGCGGATCCGGGGACTTCGCGCGCAACGGGTACCTGTCGATGTTCCTCAGCCCGTCCACGGCGAAGAACGGAGCGATCTCGTCGATCGTCCCGATGACCCCGCACGTCGACCACACCGAGCACGACACCCAGGTATTGGTCACCGAGCAGGGCCTTGCGGACGTGCGGGGGTTGTCGCCGCGTCGTCGGGCACGGGTGATCATAGAGCGCTGCGCGCATCCGGAATTCCGGCCGCTGCTCACCGACTACGTCGAGCGGGCGACGGCCACTGCGGGAGCCGGCCAGACGCCGCACCTGCTTGGGGAGGCGTTCTCGTTCCACCAGCGGTACCTGGAGTCCGGCTCGATGCGACTCTAGACGGTCACCTTCCCGCCCTCCCGTCGGGCGGTGGACCCTGCGGGGACTCGTCCGGGAAGGCCAGCCGACGCGATCTGAGACCTGGTGGGCCCGATGGCCAATGGTTCGAATAGCGTACTGGCGCAGGGCAGGTGGGCGCCCGTTGACCCGGGGTCGACGGGGGTTGGCGACAGGTCGAGGCCGACAGCCGTTCGGTACGAGTTCGGCTCAACCGATCACCACGTGGCCCGGTACGCGGAGCTGACCAGCCGTAGCGGCAGTTCGTCCCAACGCCGCAACTACTTTGGGCGGACGACAACCAGATGGGGGCGAAGTCGTCGGCGGGATCTCGACGGCCGCAGCGACGTCGTAAATCAGCGCGGCGGCGTATCGACCAAACCTGCGACGTCGATGGCGTACGGTTTCGTCGTGGTCACGTTCGGCCATGTGCCCATCAGGGCAAGTCAATCGCCCACTCACTGCAACGCCCTGAAGTTTAGCTAGACGGTGCCTACGTCAGCGGAGTCGTTCTCACCGTAGGGCTCCCCCTATGCCGGTGCCTATCTGCGGGCGCCGCCACAGCTCCCATGCGAGTCGCAGGACTCCGATCGCGGTAAGAACGGTCAGCGACAAGACGGCGGGGACGGAAATCGCTACCGGAAAAACTAGGAGGGCCGCGGCGGCGGTGAGGAGCCGATCGACGGTGAGCTGATGGTGGTCACGCCAACGGTAGGCCACCTCGGCGGCGTAGAACAGTGCCACCCCACCGGTGAGGGCGAGGGCGGCCAGCGGCGCCAGCGGCTCGTCGATGTGTTCCACCGAAACCCGAGCCCCGAGGGCGAAGAAGACAATCCCCGTGACGAGCGGCAGGTGCAGGTAGCTGTAGGCGTCGCGCGCCAACCGTGCCCGATCGACACCGAGTGTTCGCTGCATACGTTTTTCGGCGCCGGCGGTGAGGCCGAAGTAGGTCCACCACAGGGTGGCCGAGATCAGCACCCCGAGAACCACAGCGCCGAGGACACCGGGACGGCGCAGGTTTTCGGTTGCCCCCGACCCCAGCGCGATGATCGTCTCGCCCAGCGCGATGATGATGACCGAACCGTGGCGCTCGATGAAATACGAAGGTACGACTCGAAGTCCGCTGATTCCCGCTATCAGGGGACTGCCGAAGTCGACCGCCGCCGCCGCGACCCACAGCAACTCACGGTAGGGGGAGGCCACAAAAGCAGCGGCAACGATCAAGGCCGGCCCGACGAGCAGGCCCGGCGCCAGTCGGCGGATCGCCGACGCCAATCCATCCTCGTCGTGGGATGACGAGGCGAGGAACATACCGACGTTGATGACGCGGACGGCGAGCAATGCGAGCCCGAAAACGAGGGCCCCGGTGGTGAATGCGGTCGGCAGTGCGATCGCCGCGATGAGCATCGCCGCCATCGCGACGATGATCAAAGTCGTGTGCATCACCCGCGCCGTTTCGAATGTGTTGGTCAGCCAGGCGTAGCACACCCACGCCCACCACAGGGCGAGCAGAGCGAGCACACCCCGTCCGAAACCCTGCCAGGAGATGTCACTGAGCATCAGGTGTGTGACCTGCGACATCGCATACACGAAGGTGAGGTCGAAGAACAACTCCAGGTTGCCCACCGACCGCCCATTCGACTCCTGCGATCCGTCGGTGTCGGGCTCGCGGCCGGCAGATCCCCCGGCGGCGTTGCCGTCGTAGACCGTCATCGTCGACCAGTGGTCATGATCATCGCCCGTTGCTGTTCACCAGTAATGTTGTTCTCCGATATCACCTTCTCGGCGGTGATCCGCACCAGCAGCATCCCCTCGCCCGCATTGAGCCGGCCGTACTCCTCAGCCCGCTCCGCCCCGACGTCGGTCGCTCGCTGTGCCACCGCAGCTGCTGCCGACCCGGTTGTACAGGTCCCCGTGGCCAGGGGCGTGCGCCTCCATTCCGACCGCTTCGACGCTCACATCCGCGACGTCGCCCTGTCGACGCAGTTCCCTGACGGCGCAGTTCACTGCTCACAGCGCCGCCGCGGCCGCCTCGGCGACGGTCTTGTCCTGCTCTCCGGTGCCGCCGCTGACGCCGACCGCCCCGACGACCTGGCCGTTGTGCCGCAGCGGCACACCGCCGGTGAAGATCATGATGCGCCCACCGTTGGACACGTGTATCCCGTAGAACTGCCCGCCCGGACCCGCGTTGGCCGCGAGGTCCTCGGTCGAGATGTCCAGCGCCCGCGC
Source organism: Rhodococcus sp. JVH1 (assembly GCF_000280725.2). Classification (NCBI taxonomy): domain Bacteria; kingdom Bacillati; phylum Actinomycetota; class Actinomycetes; order Mycobacteriales; family Nocardiaceae; genus Rhodococcus; species Rhodococcus sp. JVH1. The sequence continues at coordinate 4,084,741 of NZ_CP166289.1, forward strand.
GGTGAACGCCTTGCTGATCGAGATGTCGATGCTGGCGATCCAGGCACCGTCCATCCGCACGTGGGCCACGAGGTTGCCGCCGGCATCGACCACCGCAATGTTCGACGGCGACTCGATCTCGTCAGCTTTGGCCTGCCCGGCGGCGATCACCCGCTGCGCATCGTCGAGGGACACCGAGGTCTGGTTCACTGTCATGACGCACCCGCCCGGGGCTTCGCGAACTGCTCGACGATGGTCTGACAGAACGCGGGGAGGTCGTCGGGCGAGCGGCTAGAGATCAGGTTCCCGTCGATCGCGACCTCTTCGTCGACGACGTCGGCCCCGGCGTTGCGCAGGTCGGTCCGCAGACTCGGGTATGAGGTGAGCGTTCTGCCTTTGGCCACACCGGCCTCGACGAGGGTCCAGGGACCGTGGCAGATTACCCCGACCGGCTTTCCCGAGCCGACGAAGTCGCGCACGAACGACACCGCCGCCTCCTCGATTCGCAGCTTGTCCGGGTTCACCGTGCCGCCCGGCAGCAGCAAGGCGTCGTAATCGTCGACCGCAACATCGGACACGGCCCGATCTACGGTGAACGTGCCGGCCGCGTCGAGGTCGTTGTTGCGTGCCTGGATTTCGCCGGTCTTCGGCGACAGCAGCTCCGTGTGCCCACCGGCTTGGTGCACCGCGTCGCGGGGTCGCTCGAGTTCGACTCTTTCGACCCCGTCGGCAGCAAGTATCGCGATCCGCTTGCCCTGCAGTGTCATTGCCATCATTGTGCTCCTCTCGGTCCGGGCCGCCTCACGGATGCAGTACGACCTTGGTCCATCCGTCGTCGCGGGCATCGAAATGCTGGTAACCGGATTCGGCCTCGGCCAGTGGCAGTTCGTGGGAGACGATCCAGGACGGCTTGGCACGGCCCTGGTGGATCAGGTCGCGCAGCTGCCGGTTGTAGTGCTTGACGTTGGCCTGCCCGGTTCCGACCTTCTGCCCCTTGAACCAGCATTTGCCCATGTCGAAGGCGATCTTGCCGTGGCGTTCGAGTTCGTCGGGGCCGTTTCGGTCCTGGGGCAGGAAGATCCCGACCACCCCGATGTGGCCGGTGAAGCGCACCGAGTCGACGAGCCGGTTCATCGTCATCGCGGCGTCCTCGTGACCCTGCGGGTCGTGCGCCTGATAGCCGACGCATTCACAACCCTTGTCGGCACCCTGCCCGCGGGTCTGTTCCAGGACCTGCTCGACCGGGTCGCCCTTCGAATCGTCGATCGGAATGACGCCGATCTGCTCGGCGAGCTTGAGCCGGTCCGGATGCCGGTCGACGATCATCACCTTGCTCGCGCCCTGGATCATCGCCGAATACGCCGCCATCAACCCGACCGGTCCGGCCCCGTACACCACCATCGAATCGCCGGGCTGCATGTCCGCGAGGCGGGTGCAGTGCCAGCCGGTGGGAAAGATGTCGGAGAGCATCACGTAGTCGGTTTCCTTGTCCTGGGCATCCTCGGGCAACCGCAGACAATTGAAGTCGCCGAACGGCACCCGCAGATATTCCGCCTGCCCGCCCCAGAACGGGCCCATCCCGGCGAACCCGTATGCGGCGCCGGCCATCTTCGGATCCGGGTGCACCGTCTGGCAGAACGCGGTCAACCCTTCCTCGCAGTTGCGGCAGAAACCGCAGCCGATGTTGAACGGCAGGCACACCCGATCCCCGGGTGAGACCTTGACCACCGCATTGCCGACCTCGGCGACGATCCCCAGGTTTTCGTGACCGAGGACCATCCCGGGCTCCAGGTCGGTGCGGCCCTCATACATGTGCAGATCCGACCCGCAAATATTGGTGCTGGTGATCTTTACCAGCACATCGGTCGGCTGCTCAATCCTGGCATCGGGCATATCCTTCACATGAACCTCACGTGGCCCGTCGTACACAAGCGCTTTCATCTCGACTCCCTGATGCTGCGTTTCCCGGTGGATCCCGGCCCGGCGGCCACAGGCGATGACATGTGAGCGACCGAATGAATCGTGCCGCTGGGGCAGACGCGACAGCGCACGGAACTGAAAACAACACCAAAACGTTGGCACACCACCATGTTTCGCGTCACAGCCGATAAAGCGGGCGCATTCCAGGCGTCGCATTCCATCCACCATGGAGTCTCCTCTTTCGGCTCCACGATTACTAGGGGTGAGATCGGTTTCCTTGATTCGTGGGCACGGGGGCTCCTTCCCTTCACCGGTCGATGGTGTGATGCTGGACCATGTCCACCACCTCGAACAGGAGACCCGACATGGCCACCAAGGCGCTGCTGGTCCGACTCGAAGCAAAACCCGGCAAGGAAAGCGCGGTCGAGGAATTCCTCCGATCGGCGCTGCCACTCGTCGAACAGGAGCCCGGCACGAAGCCCTGGTTGGCGGTACGATTCGGCCCCTCGACGTTCGGCATCATCGACGCATTCCCCGACGAGGCCGCCCGCGACACACATCTCAATGGGCCGGTCGGCAAGGCCCTCGGCGAACGCGCCGACGAACTCTTCGCTGCGCCGCCCGAAATCAGCTACCTCGACGTGCTCGCCGACAAGCTCTGAGCCGCCGAGTCCGCCGAACCTGTCGAATCGTGGTACACAACGACGAGGCGAGCGCAGCCTGACACGTCACCGGGCCCCCACCACACTCCACGGAACTCGGGACATCCTCCGCGCCCACCGCTACGGCACGTGCTGGGCGCCGAACCGTTGCCGCTCGCCACCGGACAGGCGAATCCCGTGCTCACCGATCTGCGCGTGCAAAGCCGCGGTTTCGGTGTCGATCCGGTCGCGCAGGTTGACGGTGTCCAGGGCCGCCCAGCACTGCTCGTCCGTCGCCTCCGGGGCGGGCGAGGGTGAGGTTCTCCCGGACGGTGCCCGAGATCGCGGGCGCGTTCTGTTCCACGTAGCCGCGTGCGACGGTGAAGCTCACCGAGTCGAGGACGGGATGGTCGGGGCGGTACCCGAACCGGGCGTCGCGGAATTGGACCATCCACTACTCGATCGGGGATTTCCCCGTCGCATCTTCAGCGGCTGAGCGTTCGACGATCCGCTCCACCGGATCCAGACGGGAGTTTGCCGACAGAGTCATGGATGGTGCTCACGGCCACCGCAGCCGCAGATGCACGCAGCGTGATCGGGAGCACGCTTGACGAGTTCGATGCTCCAATAGCCGAGGACGGATTCATCGTCGCGCCAATCGTGATGGGGATGCCGTCTGTTGCGAACCAATAGACACTGTCGCTGTTTCCTGGCAGCACGTTGAAAGAGTTCAAGATCGACAACACGTTCATAGCTGCCAGAACTGTCACAACTGTCCGAGCCACGACGAGACGGGGGAGCACGGCAGGAATCAAGCAGAGCAGGATCGGAACGGCGAGGACGAGTAGCAGCGTGTTGCCGTAATCCGACAGCGTTGAGGAAATGCACTCGTCCCAACTGGCGATGAGTTCAGTCCGAAATTCGCCGAGCTGACATTCGGTGGTCCACAGCATCGGACCGAGCGCCCAATCCGCCGACACCGCCGCTGAAAGTGAAGCGAGAGCGACCCACCCGAGACGTATCAGCACCGGCATCCCCCAATCATGCCGGACTGAGTGTCGCGTGCCGCCTGTCCGCCGGCATCGCGTTCGCGGATCCGCTTGCGGCACAGGGGCCAGCAGTCCTCAGCGGTGCGCTTCTTCGACCCAGGAAGGATGTCTTCCACTGGTGTCGCACACCCAGATTCGGGAGTCGTCGCTGTCGAGGTTGACGGTGTCGGTGAGCCAGTAGGTGTCGTCGGGCGCCCATCCCGCGATGACACTCGCGGTGTCGGCGTCGACGGTGATCACGGTGCCCGCCGCGGCGAGGTATCCCGCCACGGTGAGATGTACGCCCTCGTACCGTTCGGAGAGCCGCGGCCAGTCCGGAATGACCCATCGTCCTGAACGTCCGGTGGTGCGGTGCCAATCGTGTCGTTTCTGCGCGGTGACCTCGACGGAGAACTGTCTGCACAGTTCTGCCCACGCCTGCGCACCGTCGACGTCGTACACGCGAGCGCTGGCGGGAATGTTCATTCGTCGCGTGATGGCGCGCTCCCATCCCATGCTGTCCTCGACGAACCACAAGCCGGCTGGGGTCCCGTCGAACAGCGGCCGGGACGAACACCGTGTAGGTGGAGTCGACCACCACCAGCCGGACCAGTTCGCCGACGGATCCGCCGGACGATCGCGTTCTGCTCGCACTTCCTCCGCGGCAGTCCGATCACGGTAGTCACGCAACAGTTCTGCGGTAGTGGAGTCAACGGGATCCGTACCGTCCTCACTCCAGCCCACCGACCACTGATCGGTCGCAGCGGGCGTCGTCCACCACTGCGTATGCGGGGATCGTGCGATGTGCTCGGCGACCCGTCGAAGCTCACGGCGCACCGGCTCGGCGGCGACGAGGATGTCTTCGCCGTCCGGGTCCTGCCAGTAGCGCGCCGCGTCCACCGCGTCGGCGAGGGCCGAACGGAGTGCAACCGCCGTCACCTCGGGCAGCGGCACCTGGGACAGGCGGTGCGCCACATCGTCTGCAGTGAGGACGGTCCGCCGAGCCTCTTCAGCGCCGGGCCCGAACAGCACGCGTGCACCTTCCCGACCGGACTCGAGGTGATACGACGCCAGAAATACGGCGTGATCGAACAAGTCACTGCGGAACTCGGAGTGCAGAGTTCGTTCGGCGTCTCTCGCGTAGGCGAGGAGCATCCGACGCCCACGTGGGCCGGCCAACAATGCTTCTGCGGTAGTCATGTGCTGACCACCCTAGAGTCCCCGAGCCGACGCGCCTCCGAATACGTTCTCACCGCGGGCCGTGGGCCACTGCGGCTGCGAGGAAGCCGGCCGAACAGGCCGCCGTCTGGGCGGCAGTGTGCGTGCAGCCGACTGGTACCGACCACCCCGCCACGAAACCGGACTGGCCTGCCACCGGGCCATCCCCGCGATCGGGGCGAGGACGTCCTGCAGGTGCGGCCGGGGCGCGGGTGTTGTCGGGTCTACCTGCCAAGGCGGAAACTCGCCTGGCACGCCTGGCCGAGGAGCGCGATGCCTTCTTCGATGGAACGCAGCGGGATCGCGCCGTAGCCGATGCGGAAGTTGTTGCGGGGCGGGACCGGTTGTGTGAAGAAGATGTCGCCCCGTTCGATGAGCACACCGCGGGCCTCCGCCTCGCGCACGAGCACCCGGCAGTCGAGGTTCTCCGGGCCGGTCATCCACAAGCTGACGCCACCGGGCGGATACGGCTCCTGTGGCCACGGGAGGTACTTGTCGACGGCCGCGCACAGCCGCTCCCATTTGTGTTTCATCTGGGTGCGGTGGTGGCGCAGCGCGCGGTGGTACTCCCCGCTGTCGATGAGCATGGCCAGGGCCCGTTGCTGGTGACCCGGTGGATGTCGGAGCACGTACCGCCGGGCCTTCCGCAGTTCGCGCACCAGGTCCGCGGGCCCGACGAGGTAGCCCAGACGCAGGCCGGGGGCCAGGAACTTCGAGAACGTGCCGAGATAGACGGCGTCGCCACTGGAATCGAGCGCCTTCAGCGCCGGGCTGGGACTGCCGTGATAGCGGAACTCGCTGTCGTAGTCGTCCTCCACGATCACGGTGCCGGACTCCGCGGCGAGCTGCAGCAGACGCTGACGACGGTCGATGCCGAGCGTCGCGTTGGTCGGATGGTGATGGCTCGGTGTCAGATACATCAGGTCCGTGCCGCGGAGAGTCTCCGGCGGGCGCAGGCCGCGATCGTCGACGTCGATGCCGTACACCTGGGCGCCGGTGCGCAGGAAGATGTGTCGCGCATCGAGATAGCCGGGGTTTTCGATGGCAACCCGATCCTCGGGTCCGAGGAGCACCCGGCCGACGAGGTCCAGCCCCTGCTGGGAACCGACCGTCACCAGAACTTCGTCCGCACTCGCCTCGATGCCGCGCGAGGGCAGCAGATGCTGGCGGATCATGTCGATCAGCATCGGGTCGTCCGCACCGACACTGTCCTGGAGGCTCGCGTAGGCGTGGGGTTGATACAGTGCGTCGCGGAGACACCGCACCCATGCGCGGGCGGGGAAACTGCGGATGTCGATCTGCCCGGCCAGGAACGGGTACGGGTAGCTGTGCCAGTCGACGTTCTTCTCGATGTGCGGGACGTCGGCGTCGGGGTAACGCCGTATACGGGACGACCAGTCGATGCGCGGAATGGTCGCGCGGGCGTCCGATGCCAGCGTCTCGATCATGTCGGGATTGACGAACATGCCCGAGCGCTGGTGGCTTTGAACGAGTCCCTCGGCGATCAGTTCCTGATACGCCAGGTTGATCGTGTTCCGTGAGATCGCGAGATCGACCGCGAGTTCCCGCGAACTCGGAAGGCGGTGGCGTGGATCGAACAGTCCGTTGGCGATGCCGTGTTCGATCGCCCGTCGAACCTGGCGGTAGAGCGGTTCGGCGGAGTTGCGGTCGACCTCGATCAGTGTTCTCGGCACGCATCGCCTCCTGTGGATCCAAGAGTGGCCAGAGGTAGGCCGACCCGGCACGCCGAGAAGTTCTCGAACGAGCACTTCTCAGTATGCCGGGCCGGCGGCGAAATCAAACCAGGTTGAGCGCGTCGTCGACGCTGACCGACTCGATCCCCAGTGCGGCGCCGACGGCATCGTTCGTCAGGCGCCCGGCGACGGTGCTGACACCGGCGCGGAGTGCGGCATTCTCCCTGGCAGCGCGGGCGAGGCCCTTCTCGGCGATCTGCAGGGTGTACGGCAAGGTCACGTTGGTGAGTGCGTACGTCGACGTGTGAGGCACCGCTCCCGGCATGTTCGCCACGCAGTAGAACACCGAGTCGTGAACCTTGAACGTGGGCTCCGCGTGGGTGGTGGGACGCGAATCCTCGAAGCAACCACCCTGGTCGATCGCGATGTCGACGAGGACGCTGCCCGGCTTCATCCGCGAGACCAGCGAGTTCGAGATGATCTTCGGTGCCTTGGCGCCCGGGACGAGCACGGCACCGATGACGAGGTCGGCCTGCATGACCTCCTGCTCGATCGAGTAGGCGTTCGCGGCGAGGGTGCGGATCCGGCCCTGGTACATCCGGTCGGCGGCGCGCAGCTTGTCGACGTTCTTGTCGAACAGGACCACATCGGCCCAGGTACCTGCGGCGACGGCGACGGCGTTCATGCCCGAGACGCCGGCACCGATCACGACGACGCGAGCCGGGGACACACCGGATACACCGCCGATCAGTACGCCGCGGCCACCCTCCGGGCGCATGAGTGCTTGCGCACCGACGAGCGGTGCGAGCCTGCCGGCGACCTCGCTCATCGGGAACAGCAGCGGCAGTGAACCGTCGGGAAGCTGAACGGTCTCGTATGCAACGGAATTGGTGCCTGCGGCGAGCAGTGCCCGGGTGCACTCCTCACCCGCAGCGAGGTGCAGGTACGTGAACAACGTGAGGTCCGAACGCATCCGGTGGTATTCCTCCGCGATGGGCTCCTTGACCTTGAGCAGCAGTTCCGCGCTCTGCCACACCGCATCGGCGGAGTCGAGGATCTTCGCGCCGGCGGCACCGTAGGCGTCGTCGCCGATCGACGAGCCCTCCCCCGCACCGCGTTCCACGAACACGTCGTGCCCGTGGGCGACCATTTCGTGGACGCCGGCGGGAGTGGCCGCCACCCGGTACTCGTGGTTCTTGACTTCCTTGGGGATACCGATCCTCATCTGAGACCTCCGTTAGCTGGGGCTGTTCGCCGCTCCGACCACACGTCGTGGTGCCCGAGCGATACCGAAGTCTGGATCACTCTGGCATGGGACCAGAAGGACCAGTTGAGCGCCGTCTACGGGGACCAGACTGGACCCATCGAATACCGCTCTTCTGGCCCTGACCTGCAGTCTGCGCCGTCGGTATGTTGTGGATCACAGCCATTCGACAACGAAGGAGATGGTCGTGGACGTCACCGAATTGCGAGCACGGGCCCGCCGGCACCTCGGACCTCATTTCACCCGTAAGGACACCTGGGAAAGCGACTTTCCGGTGTTCGTTCGTGGCGAGGGAAGCTATCTGATCGACACCGAGGGGGACCGTTTCCTCGACGGTCTGGCAGGCCTGTTCTGCGTGAACATCGGTCACGGCCGCGACGACATCGCCAAGGCGGCGAGCGAGCAGATCGGGACGCTCGCCTACGCCTCCAACTGGGGCAGCGCCCACATCCCCGCGATCGAGGCGTCCGCGCTCATCGCCGACCTGGCACCCGGCGACCTCGGGACGACCTTCTTCGTCAACTCGGGATCCGAGGCCGTGGAGACGGCCGTGAAGTTCGCCCGGCAGTACCACCGCAGCCAGGGCAACCCTCAGCGAACCAAGATCATCAGCCGCGAGATGGCGTACCACGGAACCACTCTCGGCGCGCTCTCGGTAACTCAGCTGCCGAAGATCAAAGACCCGTTCGGCCCGCTGCTGCCCGGGGTTCGTTCCGTGCCCAACACCCTCGGTTACCTCGGCGACTGCGGCCCGGCGAACGAGCTCGACTGCATCGCCGCGATCGAAGCCGTCATCGAGGAAGAGGGTGCCGACACCATCGCCGCCGTGTTCGCCGAGCCGGTTCAGAACGGGCGCGGCGCCCTGGTTCCGCCGGACGGATACTGGTCTGCGCTGCGCGCGCTGTGCGACAAGCACGGGATCCTGCTGGTCTCCGACGAGGTGATCTGCTCGTTCGGCCGCCTCGGGCACTGGTTCGGGCACGGGCTCACCGGTGTGGTGCCCGACATGATCACGTTCGCGAAGGGCTCCACGTCCGGATACGCCCCGCTCGGCGGCCTGATCGTGCGTGAGCAGCTGGTGCGCGAGCTCTACGATTCGCCCAAGGGCGGCGTGTTCACCCACGGCGCGACGTGGGGCGGGCACCCGGTGTCGACGGCGGTGGCGGTCGCGAACATCACCGCGATGCGCGACGAGAACGTGCTGGGCAACGTCACCGCGCGCGGCCCGAAGTTGAAGTCGGCACTCGACTCGCTGATGAGCGCGCACCGCTGCGTCAAGGACGTGCGCGGCACCGGATTCTTCTACGCGATCGAATTGATGGCCGACAGCGACAGCGGCCGCGAGTTCACCGAGCAGGAATCGCTGACGGTGTTGCGCAAGGTACTGCCGGAGGCGTTCGCCCGCACCAAGGTGATTCTCCGCGGCGACGACCGGGGTGCCACGATGCTGATGATCTCGCCGCCCCTCGTCGCCGACGACGAGGTGCTCTCGGAACTGCTCCACGGCATCGACAGCATGCTCACCGACATCGAAAAGGCAATCCAGCCGTAGGAACGGTACGTTCCCCGAGTTCCAGCGGGTGGCGGTCGTCGAGATCGACGACCGCCACCCTTCTTCGTAGTGATGGGAGAGCGAGGCCATGGCCCCGGGCGTCACCGCTGTACCACCCACCGACGCTGCACGACTGAATGATTCGTCGCTGATCGACCACTGGATCGCCACCCTGCGCGGGGAGAACCGCATCGTCGGTCTGGCGGACGGAGAAGACGAGCGCGCGATACGTGCGGCCCACCATCTGCACCACAAATGTGTCGTCTCCCCGCGGCTGTTCGGGCGGCGGGACGTCATCCGGCGCATCGCCGAGGCCGCGGGTATCCCACTGGCCGAGGAACTCGTCGTCGACCTCGCCGAGGCGGCCGCCGACCCCGCGATCCGTGACGCCGTCGAATCGGGATTCGCCAGGTACCCCGACCGGATCGAGTCGGCGCTGTCCGACCCGGTGTGCCTCGCCGCAGCGGCACTGCGCGCCGGAGTGGTCGACGCCTGCGTCGCGGGCGCGAGCAGGCCGACGTCCGACGTGCTGCGGGCCGGACTGCGCATCGTCGGTCTCGCGCCGGGATCGAGCATCCTGTCGAGCTCGTTCCTGATGTTGCTGTCGGACGGCAGGCAGTTGACGTTCTCCGACTGCGCAGTAGTACCCGACCCCACGGTCGAGGAACTGGTCGACATCGCGCTGGCCGCCAGCGCCACCCACTTCCAGCTCACCGAGCAGACGCCGATCGCGGCGATGCTGTCGTTCAGCACCCAGGGCAGCGCCAGCCACCCGCGAGTGGAGAAGGTCCGCGAGGCCGCGGAATTGGTGCGCGTCCGGGACCCGCAGTTGCACGTGGACGGTGACCTGCAATTCGATGCCGCGCTGGTCGCCGAGATCGGCGCGTCCAAGGCGCCCGGTTCACGGGTCGCCGGCCGGGCGAACGTGTTGGTCTTCCCCAATCTCGATGCCGGCAACATCGGGTACAAAATTGCTCAGCGGCTCGGTGGTGCAATAGCCTTGGGTCCCATCCTGCAAGGCTTGGCCGCACCGTGGAACGACCTGTCCCGAGGGTGCACCGGCAGCGACATCGAACTGATGGCTCTGGTGAGCGCAGTCCAATCCTTGGCCACCTGAATATCAGACCTGCGCGGGAACGTGCCACCGGATCGGGAAGGAAGCCGCGATGACGATGCTCCTCATCGGTGCCCTGTGTATCGGCATCGCCTCGGTCATCGGCGGCGCCACCGGGTTCGGGACGGCACTGATCGCGACGCCGGTGATGCTGATGGTCGGATTCGCCGTTCCCGAAGTGGTATTCGTCAATCTGGTGGCGGGCCTGATCACGCGGATCGGCGCCGCGTATCAGTTGCGAGAACACATCACGTGGGGACGGGTGGCGCTGCTCGGCGGTGGCAGCCTGCCCGGCGCCTGGCTGGGCGCGGTCACGCTCGGTTCTCTGCCGGAGCAGTATCTGAAGCCGGCAGCGGGAGTCGTGGTGATGTTGTGCGGGCTTGCGATGGCGCTCCCCAACCGGGCGGAAGCCACACGTGCGCCCTCCACGACCGCGCACGTCCTCACCGGTTCCGTGGGTGGGTACCTCGGAACGACGACGTCGCTCAACGGACCGCCACCGGTCCTGTTGCTGATGCGCGCGCGGTTGCCACCGATGGCCTTCATTGCCGATCTCGCAGGCTATTTCATCGTCGCGAACGTGATGGCGCTCGCGGTCCTGTGGTTTCACGACGAAATCACGGAATCGATGTTCTGGCCGCGACTCCCGGTCTTCGTCGGGGCCGCGCTGATCGGCAACGTCATCGGGCTGGCGATCGCCCGCCGACTTCCGCCGGGGGTGTTCCGTTCCGCGGTCATCGTACTGGTGATCGCCGCCGGTGCGGCGACCTGCATTCTCGGGTGACAGCTGCTCACGGTTCGGCACCGACCCGGCGGACCAGACGCACCAGTTCGCCTGCGGGACCATCGAGCTGACGCGCGCCCCGCCACACGGCGCGCAACACCCTGTCGAGTTCGAGACCGTCGACGTCGATCACCTTCAGCTCTCCCGCGCCGACCTGCTCCGCCACCGCCAGGGTGCTCATCACCGCCGGACCGACCCCGGCCAGCACGCTGGTGCGAATCGCGGCGGCGCTGCCCAGCTCGAGAAGCGGTGCCGCCCGGTCGTATTCCTGCAATGCCACGTCGAGGGTGGTCCGCGTTCCGGATCCCGGCTCGCGGGCCAGGAGCGGTGTCAGTGCCAACTCGGCGACGGACAGCGCCTTCCGTCGCCGTGCCCACGGATGGGTGGGGTGAACGACGACGACCAACCGGTCACGCGCGACCGTGAGACTCTTCAACGGTCGTGGTACCGTCGGCGATTCGACGAACCCGACGTCGCAGATCCTGCTGTCGATCCGCTCGAACACCTGAGTCGAGTTGTGTACCTGCAGGTGAATGGTTACGTCGTAGTGCAAACGGCGAAACTGCCCCAGCCACCCCGGCATCAGGTGTTCCGCGACTGTCATGCTCGCACCTACCGTCAACTCGGCGGCGCGTTCCGCGCGCAATCCCTCGGCGACGTCGAGCAGCCGGCGCGTGTCGGAGAGCACCCGGCGCGCCCAGTGCGCGATCACGGTTCCCTGCGGTGTCAGTATCGAGCCCGTCGGGCTGCGCTGCAGCAGTGTCATGCCGAACTGGCGCTCGAGTTGCTTGATGGCGCGACTCGCATTCGGCTGCGCCATTCCGGCGAGTCTGGCGGCAGCGCTGAGGCTTCCGTGGTCGTCGACGCCCACGAGCAACTCGAGAACGGGGAACTCGGGCCATCTGCGGGACATGCATCGAGTATATGACCCCGGCGCAAGACATATCACACTGATATATGTGTATGTCGAGATGACGGCTACCGGAGACGGCCGCGGTGACGGACCGTGGATCCATGAGTAGTCAACTGAGCGAATCGAAGTCCGAGGAACAGCGCGTCGAGAGCCCGGCAACGCTGCCGCGACTGCAGACCGCCACGGCCGCTCTCCTGCCGGGTCTGACGCTGTGCGCCGTCGCCACCGCCGTCGCCATGGGTGTCGGCCGGTTCCTTCCGACGGTGAGCCCACTGCTCATCGCCATCGTGCTCGGTGCCGTTCTGTCGAACGTCGTGCATCTGCCCGAACGCCTGCGCCCGGGACTGCAGTTCTCTGCCAAGAAGCTGTTGCGGGTGGGCATCGCCCTCCTCGGACTCCAGTTGATGCTGAGCGACATCCTCGGACTGGGCTGGGGCGTCATCGTCGTGGTCGTCTCGATCGTCTGTCTCGGCATCGTGGGAACGATGTTCGTGGGCAAGCTGCTCGGCCTCAGCTGGACCCAGCGCCTGCTCATCGCCTGCGGATTCTCGATCTGCGGTGCGGCCGCCGTCGCGGCGGTGGACGGTGTCGTCGACGCCGACGAGGAAGAGGTGATCACCGCGGTCGCGCTCGTCGTCATCTTCGGCACGCTCATGATCCCCGCGATCCCGCTGCTGTCGCGGGCGCTGGGACTCTCCGACACCGACGCCGGCCTGTGGGCGGGCGGCTCCATCCACGAGGTCGCGCAGGTCGTCGCCGCGGGCGGCGCGATCGGCGGTGCCGCCCTCGGCGTCGCCGCGGTCGTCAAACTCGCGCGAGTCCTCATGCTCGCCCCGGTCATGGCCGTCCTCAGCGTGCGCCAGCGCAAGCTCGCCGGCACCGACGCCGACGTGAAGCGGCCCCCGCTCGTCCCGCTCTTCGTCCTTGCGTTCCTCGTCTGCGTCGGCCTGCGGTCGTCCGGCCTGCTGCCCGAGGGCCTGCTTGCCGAGGCCAAGATCGTGCAGACCGGTCTCCTCACCGCCGCGATGTTCGCCCTCGGTGCCGGCGTCCAGATCGCCACGATCAAGAAGGTCGGCGCACGACCCTTCGTGCTCGCAGGCATCTCCACCGTCTGGGTGGCATCGATCGCCCTGGTCGGCGTACTGCTCGCGGGGTGATGTCGACCCACCCCTGTCGCCCCCCGCGGAGTCCAGGGACCAATTTTTGATCAAGGCTTTCATTATTTTGTGACCCGGGTTACTGTGTCCACCATCAATCAAACCTTTGATTAGTTAGGTGGATCGCATGAGCCCCACGAGCTTCGCTTCGTCGGCCGACCTCGGTGAGAAGGAACAGACCCTCGAGGTCCTCGCCGACGGCGTGTACGCCCTCACCGCCGAGGGGGATCCCAACATCGGCGCCATCGAGGGCGAGGACTTCGTCGTCTGCTTCGAGGCGCTCGCCACCCCGGTGGCCGCCCAGGACTGGCTGCGCAAGCTACGCGAGCACACCGACAAGCCGGTCCGGTACCTGGTGCTCTCGCACTACCACGCCGTCCGCGTTCTCGGTGCGGCCGCGTTCGACGCCGAGACCATCGTCTCGCACGAGACCACCCGCGCGCTCATCGAGGAGCGTGGAAAAGAAGACTGGGCAAGCGAATTCGGACGCATGCCGCGCCTGGCCAAAGCGGCCGACTCGGTGCCCGGACTGACGTGGCCCACCCTGACGTTCGCCGACAAGCTCGCCATCGACCTCGGGGGCGGACGCGGCGACCTGGTTCTCCAGCACTTCGGCCGCGGACACACCGAGGGCGACATCACCGCGTGGCTGCCGAAGCAGAAGATCCTCTTCGCCGGCGACCTCGTGGAGGCTCAGGCCGCGCTCTACACCGGTGACGCCTTCCACCGCGACTGGTCCACCGGCACCCTCGACCGGATCAAGGAGCTCGGCGCTGAGGTCCTGATCGGCGGACGCGGCGCCGTCTCCCACGGTCGGGAGGCCGTCGACGCCGCGATCGAGCAGACCCGCCACTTCATCGAGGTCATGCTGGCCGAGGTCGGTGCCGTCCAGCAGCGCGGTGGCACCCTCAAGGAGGCGTTCGAAGCCACCCACGCCGCACTGAACGAGCAGTACGGGCACTGGCCGATCTTCGAACACTGCCTCCCCTTCGACGTCTCCCGCGTGTGGGACGAACTGTCGGGCATCGAGCGGCCCGTCATCTGGACCGCCGAGCGTGACCGCGAGGTCTGGGACCAGTTGCAGGGCTGACGTCCGTCACCGTTTCACAGGGCTGACGTCCGTCACCGTTTCACACTGACAAGGCGAGGATCATGGGAAGACGACACACCCGCGGCGGCACGGTCACCGTCGTGGGCAACGGCCCGGTGGGGCAGACGAGCGCGTTGCTGTTGGCGCGCTGGGGAATACCGGTGACGTTGCTCGACGCACGGGCCGAGCGTGACCCGATCGGATCGAAGGCCATCTGCCAGCAGCGGGACGTCCTCGAGGTGTGGGACGCGATCGGCGTCGGCAGGCAACTGGCCGACGAGGGCGTGACGTGGGGGTGCGCCCGCACCTTCCACCGCGACCACGAACTGTTCGCGCAGACCTTCGTCGACCGCGGCATCTCGTCGTTCCCGCCGTTCGTCAACATCTCCCAGGCACGGACCGAGGAACTGCTCGACGAGCGGATCGCGGCGACGCCGTCGATCGACGTCCGGTGGGGATACGAGGCCACGTCGGTGGATCAGGACGAGACCGGCGTGACCATCACCTGCCGCACCGGCTCCGGGGAGGAGACCGTCACGTCGGACTACGTGGTGGTGGCCGTGGGGTCGCGGGGCAGCGCGATCCGGCGGCAGCTGGGTGTCACGTTCGACGGTCGTTCGTTCGACGACAAGTTCCTGATCTGCGACATCGCCGCCGACATCCCGGGCTGGGCCGACGAACGCCGCTTCTATTTCGACCCCGAGTGGAACCCGGGCAGGCAGGTGCTCATCCACCCCTGCCCGGACTCGACGTTCCGCATCGACTGGCAGGTGCCCGGCGAGTACGACCTCGAGGCCGAGGAGAAGTCGGGCGCGCTGGACGCGCGGATCCGGAAGATCATCGGCGACACCGACTACCGGATCGTGTGGAAATCGGTGTACCGCTTCCACTCCCGGGTCGCGAGCCGAATGCGCATCGACCGGGTGCTGTTGGCCGGCGATGCCGCGCACATCGTGTCGCCGTTCGGGGCGCGCGGACTGAATTCCGGTGTCGCCGACGCCGAGAACGCGGCATGGAAACTCGCGTTCGTCCTGCGGGGCTGGGCCGGCGAGTCGCTGCTCGAGACGTACCACACCGAGCGGCACGCGGCGGCCGTCGAGAACATCGCGGTCACCACGGCGACGATGGACTTCCTCGTCCCGCAGTCCGAGGATCAGCACCGGCACCGGCGCGACGTGCTCACCACGGCGGTCACCGACCCGGAGGCGCGGGCCCACGTCGACAGCGGACGCCTCGCCGAGCCGTTCTGGTACGTCGAATCACCCGTGACCACAATCGATCCGCAGCGACCCTTCGCCGGGCGCCCCGACCGCGGCTGCACCCCGGCCGCGGCGCCGGGAATCCTCGTGCCCGACACCCCGGTGACGTTGCAGGGCGGTGCCGGCACCCGGCTCCGCGCCATCGCCCGGCACGGAATCCTGCTTCTCGCGGGTCACGGTGTGGACGTCGACGAGATCCGCAGCGCGGCACTCGACACGGTGCACACGCCGATCCGCCTCGTCCGGCTGTCGGAGATCGACCGCACCGGCGTCCTCACCGCCGCGTTGGACGCGAAGCCCGGTGAGGTGTGGGTCATCCGCCCCGACGCGTACGTCGCGGCGGTCACCGACACAGTCGACGGGCTGATGTCCGCATTGCGACGGGTGACGCTTCAGTAGCTCGGTGGCGACATCATCCAGAGCGCTACAGCAGGCTTGCCGTCGATCTCCCGGGCGCGGTGCGGGCTGGCGCTCGAGTACGCGACGCTGTCGAGTGCGTTGAGCACGTCGGTGTGCTCACCGACGGTGACCTCGATGCGGCCGGAGATGACGAGCAGCACTTCTTCGGAGTCGCCGTGTGCGTACAGCTCGTCACCGGTGGTCCCGTACGGGTCGAACTCCCCGATGAACGATTCGAGCTGGCGATGGGTGGTCGGCGTGATGCGGACCTTCCGCGCGTTGGTGCCGAAGGCATTGAAATGCGCGGTGCGGTACCGGTGCACAGCGGTCGTCGATGCCTCGGTGAACAACTCGCCGACGTTCATCTCCAGGCACGCGCAGATCCTCTGCAGGGTCGCGATGCTGGCAGTGTTGCGGTCCCGTTCGAGCTGGCTGAGAAACCCCTCACTGACCTCGGCTTTCGCGGCGACCTCGGCCAGCGTCAACCGCAGCGCGCGCCGTCGTGAGCGCAGTCGCGCACCCAGTGAATGGGGATCGACCGCTGGCGAACCGTCGTCCGTCGATGCACTTGACATACCTCAGAAAGTACATCAGCCTTTGGTTGTGATCAAGATAACTTTATCTTAGGTAAAGAAAAATTGACCGGGGAGTCTCTCCATGCGAAACGGCCACCTTTCCCACTGGATGTCGCGAGATGATCTCGACACCCCCGCGACCGTGCCCTTGGACCGCGACGAGGAAGTCGATGTCGCGATCGTGGGCGGTGGACTCTCAGGACTGTGGACCGCGTGGGCCCTTACCCAGGCCGACCCCTCACTGTCCGTCGCCGTGTTCGAAGCCGAGCGTCTCGGATTCGGAGCCTCCGGACGCAACGGCGGCTGGTTGTCCGCGAAACCCGTTGGAATCCGTGATGTTCTGGCACGTCAACACGGTGGTCGTGCCGGCGTCCTCGAGATCGAACAGCGACTGGAAGAATCCATCCACGACGTCGTCGACGTGCTCGGCGCTCAGAACATCGACGCCCGCCATGGCGGCTGGATGCAGGTGGCCCGCTCGGCCAGCGAACAGAACCGGATCGAAAACTACCTTGCCAAGAGCCGCAGCTGGGGCGTCGACGAAGGCCGCCTCCGCCTCCTCACCGCCGCCGAGGCGAGCGAGCGGGTGAACATCGCCGGCGTGACGGGCGCCCTGCACTCACCGGACAACTACTGCGTGGATCCCGTGAAGATGCTGCTCGCCCTTGCCCGGACCGTTCAACGGGCCGGGGTGCGCATCTACACCTCGTCGCGGGTGGACACGATCGAGCCCGGCCGACTCGCTGTCGGCGCTCACTCCGTCCGGGCACGTCGGCATGTCGTGGTCGCCACCGAAGGCTATTCCTCCCGGCAGCGGGGACAGCGCCGACGGATGCTCCCATTCAACAGTGCGATGCTCGTGACCGACCGGCTCACCGACGATCAGTGGGAGCAGATCGGCTGGGCGCACGGCGACGGAGTGTCGGGTGCAGCCCACAGGGTCATCGGAGCGATCAAAGACCACACCTACAGCTTCGGCCTCGCCATGATCCCAATGATGATCCTCGCCGCCGTCAGCGTCATCACATTGCTCATCGCCGCCTACTTCGAAGGCAGAGGAAAAACGACAACCACACGCCCGAAAAGGTTCCCGGCACCGTCGCGCACTAACCGGAGCTCCCCGACATCGTCCGGTCAAGTCCGTCAGCAGGCGCCAACTGACGGAAACCGGTTGTACGCCCTTCCCGGCTTGGGATTCGTTTAGCCCTATCCCCGCTGCGGGACGGGTCGGAGTCCCTTCATGAGGGGGCCGTCGGCAACGCGACGGTCGTCGAGTGGTCAGTAGCTTTTGGGGAGATTGAGCATCGAGGTGCCGATGTGCGCCAAGATGAGTTGCTCGGCGACCGGAGCGTTCTTGACGATCCGGGCGTCGCGCATCCAACGCTCGACGGGGTATTCCTTGGAGTAGGCCATCCCGCCGAGGGTCTGGAACGCCTGATCCGCAGCCTCCCACGCCACCTGGGAGCCGGTCAGCTTGGCGACGTTGGCCTCGTTGCCGCAGGGGAGTCCCTGGTCGAAGAGCCAGGCTGCCTTACGTGTCATCAGCCGGGCGAGTTCGACCTTCGCCTTGACCTGGGCGAGGGGGAATTGGATGCCTTGGTTGGCGCCGATAGGGCGGCCGAACACCTCGCGTTCGGTGGCGTACTTGGCGGCGTACGCGAGCGCCGCGTCCGCGGCGCCGATTGCGCCTGCTGCGGCGATGATCCGTTCCGGGTTGAGGACGTCCCACAGGACCGGGAAGCCGCCGTCGATATCGCCGATGACGTTGTGGGCGGGCACCCGCACGTCCTCGAAGAACACCTGGCTCGAGCACAGGATGTTGTTGCCCATCTTCGGAATGGGCGTGTAGCTCAGCGTGCCGGCAGCCAACGCCTCCTTTACATCCACGAGGAGCAGCGTGAAGCCGTTGTACCGAGGGGTCGCCTCGGCGGCCGGGATGGTGCGGGTCACGGCGACCATCCAGTCGGCGTTCTCGACGTTGGAGATCCAGACCTTCTGGCCCTTGATGAGGAAGTCGTCGCCGTCGCGGCGGGCCGAGGTGGTGATCTCGATCGCGTTGCTGCCTGCATTCGGCTCGGTCAGCGCGAAGCAGAACTGGATGTCGCCGACGGCGATGCCCGGGAGGATCGCTTGTTTCTGTTCCTCGGTGCCGTGCCGGACCAGGGTGGTCGCGCCGAAGCCAGGGGTGGTGACATAGAAGAAAGTTCCCGCGCCACCTCCAGAGGCACACAGGGTCTCGTTCGCGATCGCAACTTCGAGCAGGCCCTGCCCGCCCCCGCCGTACTGTTCAGGGACGTTCAGTCCTAACCAGCCGCCCTTGCCGAGGTCGGTGAAGATTTCGATGGGGAAGCGGTGGGCCTCCTCGCACTCGGACCAGTAGGCGTTGTCGTACTTCGCGGCGACGGCACGAACACCGTCCTGGACGGCGAGGGCGGTGTCGGGGAGATTGAAGTCCATCAGAGTCTCGGATTCCTTCGGTGACAATACGGTGGTTGGAGGAGAAGAGCGGCGATCTGAGGCCCCACATCGCCCATGCCGAGCGGTCCGATGGACCGACGCGGACGGTCGGGGGCGCGGACCGGCGGGCGGGTGGTGCGGCATCAGCGTGTGAAGCCGGCGAAGACGGGCACGAGTCAGAGCACGGCAGCGAGCCGAGTGCCCTGGTCGATCGCGCGCTTGGCATCCAGTTCGGCCGCAACGTCCGCTCCTCCGATGAGGTGTACCGACATGCCGGCCGCCTGCAGGGCGTCGTACAGTTCCCGGTTGGGCTCCTGTCCGGTGCACAGGATCACGTTGTCGACCGTGAGCACCCGCTTCTCGTCGCCGACGAGATAATGCAGGCCCTCGTCGTCGATGCGGTCATAGGTCACTCCTGCGACCATTTTGACGCCCCGATGCTTGAGTTCGGTGCGGTGGATCCAGCCGGTCGTCTTGCCCAGACCTGCCCCCACCTTGGTCGCCTTGCGTTGCATCAACGTGACGGTCCGAGTCGCTGGCGTCGGCACCGGGGGCTTGAGGCCGCCGGCGTTGCGGTAGTCCGGGTCGACGCCCCATGGGGCGAGGAATTCCGGGATGCTGGTGTGGTCACTGCCGCTGTCGGTGAGACACTCGGCCACGTCGAAGCCGATTCCTCCCGCGCCCAGGATCACGACCCTGCTACCCACGGGTTGCTTGTCGCGTAGCACGTCGAGGTATCCCAGCACCATCGGGTGATCGACGCCTGAGATGTCCGGCTTCCTGGGACGAACACCCGTCGCGAGGACAACCTCGTCGTAGCCGAGCAGATCCGAAGCGGCCACGGTCGCCCCAAGCCGCAGTGAGACGCCGGTGACGTCGATTCGGTGCCGGAAGTAGCGGAGGGTCTCGTCGAACTCCTGCTTCCCCGGCACCTGACGGGCCACGTTGAGTTGACCTCCGATGGCGTCGGCTGCGTCGTACAAATCCACCTGGTGCCCACGTTCGGCAGCGGCGGTCGCGATGGCGAGGCCCGCGGGTCCTGCGCCGACCACGGCAACTCGCTTCTTCCTAAGCGTCGGACCGAGCACGAGTTCGGTCTCGTGGCACGCACGGGGATTGACGAGGCAGGAGGTGATCTTTCCGGCGAAACCGTGGTCGAGGCAGGCCTGATTGCAGCCTATGCACGTGTTGATGGAGTGCGAGGCGCCGTTGGCGGCCTTGCTGACGAAGTTCGGGTCGGCCAGGAACGGACGGGCAAGCGACACCATGTCGGCGTATCCCCCGGCGAGAAGCTCCTCGGCCTTCTCCGGGGTGTTGATCCGGTTGCTCGTCACCAGGGGCACGCCCACGGCACCCATGAGCCGCTTGGTGACCCACGCGTAGGCGCCGCGGGGTACCGAAGCAGCGATGGTCGGGATGCGGGCCTCGTGCCAGCCGATCCCCGTGTTGATGATGGTTGCACCAGCCGACTCGACGGCCTTGGCGAGAGCCACGACCTCATCGAACGTCGATCCGTCCGGAACCAGGTCCAGCATCGACAGTCGGTAGATCACGATGAAGTCGGGCCCGACTGCCTCCCTCACTGCGCGGACGATCTCGACGGGGAAGCGAATGCGGTTCTCGTAGGTGCCGCCCCATTCGTCGGTGCGCTGGTTGGTGCGTCGGGCGATGAACTGGTTGATCAGATAGCCCTCGGATCCCATGATCTCGACACCGTCGTACCCCGCTTGCTTGGCCAGGGCAGCGCACGTCGCGTAGTCGGCGATCGTCTGATCTACCTCGGCGGAGCTGAGTTCGCGGGGCAGGTACTCGCTGATGGGCGCCTGGATCGCACTGGGCGCCACCACGTCGGCATGGTTGCCGTACCGGCCGACGTGCAGGATCTGCATGGCGATCCGACCCCCGGCCTCGTGGACCGCCCGCGTGATGGCGCGGTGGTGATCGGCCTCGTCTGCTGTGGTGAGCTTGGCGCCTCCTCCGTTCGGCAAGCCGCACCCGGCTTCATTCGGCGCGATGCCTCCGGTCACGATCAGGCCGACGCCGCCACGGGCGCGTTCGGCGTAGAAGGCGGCCATCCGCTCGAAGCCGTTTTCGACCTCCTCCAACCCAACGTGCATGGAGCCCATTAGCACTCGGTTGGGCAGGCGGGTAAACCCGAGATCGAGGGGTTCGAGTAGGTGAGGGTAGGACATGCGGAAGCTCCCTTCGAGAGCGAATGGTGTGCTGGAGAGGCGATCAGAGGCCGAGGTCACGGCCGATCAGCTCCTTCATGATCTCGTTGGAGCCCGCCCAGATCTTGGTCACGCGCGCGTCACGCCACGCCCGCGCCACCCGGTACTCGTTCATGAACCCGTAGCCTCCGTGGAGCTGGACACAGTGGTCGAGGATCTCGTTCTGCACATCAGCTGCCCACCACTTGGCCTTGGCCGCATCGACGTCGGAGAGCGCACCCTGCGCGTGTGCGTTCACGCACTGGTCTACGTAGGCCTGGGTGACGTCGATGCGCGTGAACAGCTCTGCGAGAACGAACTTGTTGTGCCGGAAGGATCCGATCGGAGACCCGAACGCCTGTCGTTGCTTGGCGTACTCGAGGGTCTCCTCGAGAATCTGTCTGGCTTGGGCGACGTTGCCGACGGCGCCGATGATGCGCTCCTGAGGAAGCATCTGCATCATCTGGACGAATCCGCGATCGACCTCACCGACGATATCTGCGTCGGTGAGGCGAACGTCCTCGAAGAACAGCTCGGCGGTGTCCGACTCGCGTTGGCCGACCTTGTCGAGCCTGCGCCCGCGATGGAAGCCGGGTGCTGTGGCGGGAATGGCGAAAAGCGTGATCCCGCGCGCTTTCTTCTCCGGGCCCGTCCGGACGGCCGTGATCACCAGGTCGGCGGTGAAACCGTTGGAGATGAAGGTCTTGGATCCGTTGACGACCCACGAGTCCCCGTCTCGGACAGCGGTCGTCTTCGACGCCGCCAGGTCGGACCCGCCGGAGGGCTCGGTCATACCGATCGCCAGCACCACTTCCCCAGAGACCACGCCGGGAAGCCAGCGCTTGCGGAGCGCCTCGCTACCGAACTCGACAAGGTAAGGGGCCGTGGTGTCGGCGTGAATCCCGACAGCGGTCGAGAGCGCGAGGTTGACCTTCGCCAGTTCCTCGGTCAGCACCGCGTTGAAGCGGAAGTCGTCGGCACCCGCGCCGCCGTACTCCTCGGGCACCGCGAGGCCCAGCATGCCGATCTCGCCGGCCTCGAGCCAGAACTCCCGCGGCAAGATCCCTTCCTCGGCGTACCTGCCGAGGAAGGGAATCACGGAGCGTTCGAGGAAGGTGCGTACGGTCTCCCGGAAGGCATGGTGGTCGTCGGTGTAGAGAGTTCGGTTCATCGGTCTCCGGCTGTCGCGTTGAAAGGTCGGCGGTGGGTCAGGTGAGCGTCTCGACGGGGAGGGAGCCCGCGGCGTGCAGCGCGCGGAGTCGCTTCTTGTCGAACTTGCCGACACTCGTCTTGGGAACCTCGTCGACGAACACCCAGTGCTCGGGGAGCTGCCACTTGGCGAACTGAACACCGAGGAACTCGCGAAGCTCCTCGCAGGTGACCTCCGCGCCGGGTGCAGTCACCACGGTGACCAGCGGGCGTTCGTCCCACTTCGGGTCGGGAATGCCGATCACGGCGGCCTCGATGACCGAGGGGTGTCCCATCACGGCATTCTCGAGACCGACCGAGGAGATCCACTCGCCGCCGGACTTGATGATGTCCTTGGTCCGGTCGGCGAGGGTGAGGTAGCCGTCGGGCGAGATCCGTCCGATGTCACCGGTGCGCAGCCAGCCATCGCGGAACTTCTCGGGGTCGATCGCGTTCCCGGCCGGCGAGTAGTAGGAGCCGGTGATCCAGGGTCCACGGACCTCGAGTTCGCCCAACGCGATTCCATCGTGCGGGAGGATCGTGCCGTCGTCGTCGACCAGCCGAGCCTGCACCCCGGCTGGGAAGCGGCCCTGGGTGTACCGGTATCGCCAAGCGTCGTCGCCGGAGGCGCCGGCGGGCGGGTGGGCCACGGAGCCGAGGGGCGAGGTCTCCGTCATGCCCCAGGCGTGGAGGAGCTGCACGCCGTACTTCTCCTCGAAGGTGTGCATCATCGCCGGAGAGAGGGCAGCACCGCCGACCACCACGGTCCGCAGGTGGGAGATGTCTTGGTCTTTGCCTTCGAGCTGGGCGAGGACCCCGCTCCAGATGGTGGGGACTGCGGCACCGTAGCTCGGCTTCTGGGAGTCCATGAGCCGCAGGAGGTGCTCGGGCTGCAGGAAGCGGTCCGGCAACAGGACATTCGCGCCGTTCATCATGGCGGCGTACGGGATGCCCCACGCGTTCGCATGGAAGAGCGGAACGATCGTCAAGACGGTGTCTTCACCGGTGAAGCCCATGCCATCACGGTTGATCAGCTGCATCGCGTGGAGCCAGTTGGACCGATGGGTGTACACGACGCCCTTCGGGTCCCCAGTCGTTCCCGACGTGTAGCACATCGCTGCGGCCGACCGCTCGTCCACGATTGGGAAGTCGAAGTCCTCCGGCTCCGCCGCGAGGAGGTCTTCCCAGCTGTGGATCTGGACTTCCGCCGGCACCTCCAACGATGCGGTGTCACCGTTGACGATGACATGCCGGACGGTCTTCAGGTGAGGCAGGTGCTGGTTGAACGCGGGAACGAGAGACTCGTCCACCACCACGACCAGGTCCTCGGCGTGGTTGGCCACGTATTGGAGCTGCTCGGGGAACAGGCGGATGTTGAGGGGGTGCAGGACCGCGCCCATGGCCGGCACGCCCAGGTACGCGACGACGTGCTCGTTGTTGTTCCACATGTACGTCGCGACCCGGTCGCCGACGCCGATGCCGAGCTTGGTGAGCGCGTGCGCCAGTCTGCTCGCGCGGCGTCCGAGCTCGCGGAAGGTCATGGTCCGAACGCCGTCCCCGGTCCAGGTCGAGACCGTGCGATCTCCGTGGACGCTGGACCCGTAGCGCAACAGGGTGGCGAGCGAGAGCTGCTCGTCCTGCATCGTGCCTAGCATGGTGGGCTTCCTCCCGTTTGTGACGTGGACCATCGGCTGGCCCGTGACGGGAGGTTATGGCCGGAAACGTCGCTCGACGCCGCCCGCGCTCGGGAACAGGTATATGAACAGGTATGGCGTGGGGCACACGTACCCGTGCGGGTCGCCTGAACGTCAGGGATTGTCCTGTGTCATGACTCACAACCACGTGGACGCCGTCATCGTCGGCGCAGGATTCTCCGGCCTCTATGCCACCCACCGCCTGCGGAACCAGCAGGGCCTCTCCGTCCAGAGCTTCGAAGCAATGTCGGGCCCCGGCGGTGTCTGGAACCGCAACCGCTACCCCGGTGCCCGCTGCGACTTCGAGAGCATCTTCTACTCGTTCTCCTTCGACGAGGATCTGCAGAAGGAATGGCGCTGGACCGAGCGGTTCGCTGCCCAACCCGAGATCCTCGCCTACCTCGAGCACGTAGCAGACCGGTTCGACCTGCGACGCAGCTACCGGTTCAACACCAGGGTCACCTCAGCGGTCTGGCGAGAAGACGCCGAACGGTGGGAGGTCCGTACCGACGACGGGGCGGTGACCATGGCGCGGTACTTCATCAACGGTGCCGGCGCGTTCAGCGTCTCGAAGCCCAACGACTTCCCGGGGCAGGACGACTTCGAAGGCACGATCGCCCACACCACTCAGTGGCCGGACGACATCGATCTGGCCGGTAAGCGCGTGGCCGTGATCGGGACCGGATCGACCGGAATCCAAGTCATCCAGACCATCGCAGGCGAGGTGGGTGAGCTGACGGTCTTCCAGCGCACTCCCAACTACGCCTGCCCGCTCGGCAACCGGCCGATGGCCGACGAGGAGTTCGCCGACGTCGTCGCCGACTATCCCCGACTGCGCGCAGAGTCCAGGGCGAGTCTGGCTGGCGCGCCGTACCCCCGGCCCGAACGCCCGGCCCTGATGGACACCCCCGAGCAGCGGGAGCAGGTCTACGACCAGCACTACGACGGCGGCGGCTTCCGCATGCTGGCCTCCACGTACTTCGACCTCATCTACGACGCGGACGCCAACGAGACCGCGGCGGAGTACATCCGCGGCAGGATCCGCCAGCGCGTCAACGACCCCAAGATTGCCGAACTCCTCTGTCCCACCAACCACCCCTACGGCGTGAAGCGAGCCACGTTCGAGACCGGCTACTTCGAGGTGTTCAACCTGCCCCATGTGCACTTGGTGGATGCTCGGACCGCTCCGATCGAGCGGATCACGCGCAAGGGCATCGCAACGACGGACCACGAGTACGAGTTCGACGTCATCGTCCTGGCGACAGGGTTCGACGTCGGTGCTGGCGCTCTCGTGCAGATGGGGGTCGTGGGTCGCGACGGCCGCAAGCTCGCAGATCACTGGAGCGACGGCCAGCGCGCATACCTGGGGATGGCTACGCACGGGTTCCCCAACCTGTTCCACATCAACGGCCCGCAGAGCGCGGCCGCGCTGTTCAACAACCCCATCGCTATCGAGGACAGCGTGGACTTCGTGGGCGGGCTCATTGCGCATACCGACGCCGCGGACTGCACCCGCGTCGAGGTGAGCGAGTCGGCGGAGAATCGCTACAACGAGCTCGTCAGGGAGGTCGCGGACGCGACGCTGTTTCCGACTGCGACGACGTGGTACATGGGCGACAACATCAAGGGCAAGGCACGCACTCCCCTCTCGCTGTTCACCGGAGCTCCGATGTATCGCGCGATCTGCGCCGAGGTCGAGGCAACGGGCTACGCGGGGTTCACGTTCGACCAGGACGAGCAGCCGTTGTCGAGCCTGGTGCAGGTGGACGGATCCGCGGTGTTCTTCCTCGCCGGCATGATGAACATCGGAGCCAAGCCCCTCGCGGAGTGCAACCTCGAGGAGGCACGAGCCGCCATGGACATGTTCCAGTTCTTCCAGGCGTCCCTTCCGTCCGACGTCACTATCAGTGAAGTCGACTTCCCGTCTGGTAACGACGGCCGGAAGCTCCGTCTGTACCGCCCCACCGCAGTGCAGGGGCCGCTGCCCGTGGTCCTCTTCCTCCATGGCGGCGGCTGGATCGGCGGAAGTCTGGACGCATTCAACGAGCCATGCGCCGCACTCGCGCACAATACCGGGGCTCTGGTGGTCTCTCCCGAGTATCGTCTCGCACCTGAGCACCCGTTCCCGGCTGCGGTCGAAGACACGCTCTCGGCGCTGCGGTGGGTGGCGGAGAACATCGCGGTGCACGGCGGAGATCCGGAGCGGATCGCCGTGGGTGGTGAGAGCGCGGGAGCCAACCTCGCCGCGGTCGCCGCGCAGCGGGCTCGTGACGAGGACGGACCCCGGCTGACCGCGCAGGTGCTCGTCGCACCGGTCACGGACCCGTTCGCCGAGACGGAGTCGCGCAAGCTGTTTGCGAACGGCCCCGTGCTGTCGATGGAGCTCTGCGCACGGATGGCCGGAATGTACGCCGTGGACCCCACCGATCTGGCTTCGCCGTCGATCGCGCCCGCCCGGGCCGCCGACCTGTCAGGCCTACCGCCGACCCTGGTGCTCACCATGGGCGTGGACCCACTACGCGACGAAGGTGAGGACTATGCCCGCGCGCTGGCCGCCGCCGGTACTCCCGCGGAGTCACGCCGATTCGAGGGGCTGATCCACACCACCCTCTCGATGTCGGGGTCCCTCCCCAGGGCCGCGGAGGTCCAGGCGGCCCTGGCGGCGTTCCTCGCACCGCTGTTGTGCGCCGACCCCGCAACCACGACCGCCGGCGTCTGACCCGGGGAAAGAGACGAACGACATGACGGTTCAGAACAAGCGAGTGTTGGTGACCGGCGGCGGCCGAGGAATCGGTCGAGGCATCGTCGAGGGCTTCGTGGAGGCGGGCGCACGCGTCGCGATCGCCGATATTGCGGGCGCGGAGCAGGCAGCGAAGGACATTGGCGGCGACACCGTAGGCGTCACCTGTGACGTGAGCTCCGGCGAAAGCGTCGCCAGCGCCCTCACCGCCGTGGGCGAGTCGCTCGGCGGCTTGGATGTCGTGGTGAACAACGCTGGCGTCGAGGCGTTCGGGCCGCTCCATGAGCTGAGCGAGGATTCATTCGACAAGGTGATCTCGGTGAACCTGCGAGGAACCTGGCTGGTCTATAAGCACGCCGTGCCCCTGATGCAAGGCGGGGCGATCGTGAACATTGCATCCCTCGCTGGGATCGTCGGGTTTCCGCTGCTCGGGGCCTACGCGGCCGCCAAGGCCGGTGTGGTGCGGCTGACCGAGGTCATGGCAGTGGAGCTGCGCGACCTCGGCGTACGGGCGAACGCAATCTGTCCGGGGTTCATCGATACCCCGATGATGCGTCGCGCCTTCGACGACTTCGAGGCTCCACCCGGCGGGCCGTCCCTCGAGGAGATCATCACGGCGCGACAGGGTCGACTCGGGAAGCCGCAGGAAGTGGCTTCGCTGGCCGTCTTCCTGGCGTCCGATGCCGCGACCTTCGTCAACGGCACCGCAATCACGCTGGACGGCGGCATGAACGTCAACAGGTTGTGAATGGGGAAACAGGCGACCAGTTCGCCCGAACGCGATGGAGCACACCACCAGGGCGTGGGTGCTGGTACGGCGATCCACCCAACTCCCGTCACGACGACCTCTCCTGTCGGGAACACGCACGCCCGACCGTCCATCCGGGACAGTTCCTGGTCCGCAACGGGTGGCTCTGGTGTGACACGGCGCAGCGGGCATGGATGGAATTCGACACTTACATCCCCGCTTGGTCACTCGATGTCGGTCGCCCCGAGCCGGGGCAGACCGTGGTCGTTTCCGGTGCCGTTGGCGTTGGTTCGTCTGCCAGATCACGAAGCTCTCGGGGTTGTCGCGTGGTCGGCATTGCCGGCGGCGCACGGAACTGCGATTGGCTCCTCGACCAACTGGGCGTAGACGAGGCGCTGGACCACCGCGGCGGTGACCTGGAGCGGCGCGTGGCGCATGCCTGCCCAGAGGACATCACGTCTTCTTCGACAACCTCGACGCAGCGCCCCTGGCCGCCGCCTTCGCGGACGGCGCCCAGGGGTCGCGTGGTCCTGTGCGTCGCCGTCTCGAGCTACTGGCGGGACGCTCGCCCGGGCATCACCCACCACATGAACCTGATCGTCCAGCGATGCACGGTGCAGGGCTTCCTGGTCTTTGACTACACCGACCGATACGGCGAAGCAGTCATGGGCTTGGCCGAGTGGTCGGCAGCGGGTAGTCGACCCGGCCAGGGCCTGCCTACGATCCCAACATGACTCGTGTTCAGGCACCCCGGTTGGGTGGTAACCCCGTAGGGCCGGCGCTCAGCGGACTGGTTGCCCGCCGGCACGAGATGGAGGATGCCAAGCGAGCGCTGACGCGGTCCCGGATGGTCACGCTCACCGGACCGGGCGGTGTCGGCAAGACGAGACTGGCGTTGGAACTCGCCTTCCGAATGCGGCCCGCATTCGCCGATGGCGTGTGGCTCACCCCGCTGAGCGACCTCCGGCTTGACGCCGGCGTGGAAGACATCGGGGCCGCCATGGTGCAGTCCCTGGGTATGACGGATCAGTCAGCTCGCGCGCAACGTGAGAAGCTGTCGGCTTTCCTGCAAGACCAACAGGCCCTGATCGTCCTCGACAACTGCGAACACATCCTGACACCCCTCCGAACGCTACTCCCGGACCTGCTCAACGCAGCGCCCCACCTCAAGGTCATCGCAACGAGTCGCGAACCAATCGGAGTTCCCGGCGAGGTCGTGCTCCCGGTTCGCCCACTCAGCGTGCCTGCGCCACAGACTTCCGTCGGCGAGTTGGTGATGGACGGTTCCGTGGCGCTGCTGGTCGAGCGTGCGCGCGCAGTGGATCCTGACTTCGAGATCACCGAAGAGAACGCTCACGCGGTCATCGAGCTGTGTGGCCTGTTGGAGGGGCTGCCGCTCGCCATCGAGCTTGCGGCCGTCAAGTTGCGAACGCTGACAGTCGAACAGATGGTACGGCGCTTCGGTCATCGGCTTACGAGTCTGGCTGGTCCTGGCGCGGGAGCCTCACCGCGACATCAGTCGCTTCGCGCGCTGGTCGAGTGGAGCTACGAGCTCTGCTCCGAGCGGGGTCAGGTCCTGTGGCGTCGCCTCTCGGTGTTCCCGTCCGACTTCGACCTCGAGCTCGCCGAAGCCGTGTGCGCATTCGACGGTCTGACCGGCGACGAGATCATGGATTCCCTGGACCGCCTGGTTGGCCAGTCGATCCTGCTCACCAACAGGGAAGGCGAGGTGATGCGCTACCGGCTTCTCGCCCCGTTGCGGGAGGTCGCCGCCCAACTCGCAGAACAAGCCGACGAGACAGCAGAGCTTGAGCGTCGCCATCGAGACGCCATGCTGCGCCGCGCGGAGGAAATGCTTGCTCGCTGGTGCGGCCCAGATCAGCCGAACCTCCTGGCGCAGATGCGCCGAGATCACCCCAGCTACGTCGCTGCTCTCCAGTGGTGCGCCGACTCCGAGGACGAAGGCCTTGCAGGACTCCACCTGTTGAGCATGTTGCGCTACCACTGGCTCTCAGGCGGCTCACTCGCCGAGGGACGCATGCGCATCGAGGCGATGCTCGCAACCCACGTCGAGCCATCGGTTGCGCGCACCGAGTGTCTGTGGCTCCTCATCTGGATTGCGCTCCTCCAAGGCGACCACACGGGTGCCCGTAGCCTGTTGAACGAGCTCGAGGCTGCTGCGGAACTGCCGACCAACAGCCTCTCGGTCCACCTCCGGCACTGGCAGGGTCTCCTCGCCCTGTTCAGCGGAAGCCCTGAAGAAGCGATCGGGCATTTTCGATCGGCAGTGGAGGGTCATCATCTTGCCGATGATCTTTACCTCGAACTCACCGCCCGTTACATGCTGGCATCGGCCCTCGTATTGGCGGATCGCGCCGAGGAGGCGTTGGAGGTCAGCACGACGACGGTGGAGATGTGCGAGCGTTGCGGCGACCGATCCGCCCGGGTGTACGCGATGTGGGCGATGGCCGTTGCCCAGTGGCAACAGGGCCAGTTGGAGGAAGCAGAGAGCACTGCGCATCTGGTGCTTCGGCTGTTGAGCGTCTTGCGCGATCCGATCTGCGTCGCGCTTACCACCAGTCTGCTGTCTTGGGTGGCCTCGGACCAGCGCCGCACCAGGGCGGCGGGTGCGCTCCTCGTGGCAGCCGGCCGGGTCTGGCGGTCGCTCGGTACGTCACTTGACGCGTTCGGCCCCCAACTGCTCGGCTGGGCAGAGCGGCGTATGCCGCGGTCTGCCTCGTCGGTGATGCAGGCAACCAATGTTAGGCCGATGCGGGACCTCGACGACGTGATCGACTTGGGTTTGGGCTTGGGGTCCGTTCCCGTAGAGCGGCGCGCCGTACAGGGTCCGTTGACGAAGCGCGAACTGGAGGTGGCGGCGCTCATCGAAGCAGGCCTGTCCAACCGCGAGATTGCCGAGCGGTTGGTCGTCTCGAAGCGAACGGTGGACGGTCACGTCGAACGTATCCTGGCGAAGCTGGGTTTCACGTCGAGGAGTCAGGTCGCAGCGTGGATGTCACGAGAGGGAGCGTTCAAGCCATGACCTGGGCTTCGGCCAGGTCTGCTCTCTGAACGTGGAGCCTCGGCACGGGGACACGCGCCGATGAGCTTGCGGCTTCAGATTCGGTTTGCTGCCAGGATCGACCGAACCGAGCGGCTCCGACCGCGATATTCGCGTGATTCCACATTGATGGGTCCCGTGCACCTACAACTAAGGTTCGAGTCGACAGAGCCCTGCCCGACGGGGTGTCCCTCACTTCGCGCTTTGCCCGTGGTTCGGCGGGGTTGAGGACGATGATCGCCTTGCCGCGGGCCGCGCCGCCGACCTGTTCGATGGCGTGCGAGGTGGTTTCGGTGAATTCGTCGATGTTCGCGCGGGTGCCGGGGCCGGCGGACTTCGACGCGATGGACGCGACGATCTCGGCGTAGGCGACGGGGGTGACGGCGAAGATCGCGGCGACCATGGGGATGGTGGCTTGCCCGCCGCAGGTGACCATGTTGACGTTGTCGACGTCAAGGTGCTGCTCGAGGTTGACCGGCGGCACCACGTACGGGCCGAGCGCGGCGGGGGTGAGGTCGACGAGCTTCTTGCCGTGGGGGGCGAGGGCGGC
The DNA here is from genome assembly GCF_000280725.2 of Rhodococcus sp. JVH1. NCBI lineage: Bacteria > Bacillati > Actinomycetota > Actinomycetes > Mycobacteriales > Nocardiaceae > Rhodococcus > Rhodococcus sp. JVH1. Next base: position 4,115,976 of record NZ_CP166289.1, read on the forward strand.
GGCGTTGGCCTCGTGGGCCCCGGCGGAGGTGGCGTCGAAGACGATGTCGATGTCGGCGAAGTTGTCGAGGCCGATCAGACCCTGGACACCGTCGGCGGTGGTCGGGACGTTCAGCCGGGCGGCGCGGGCGAGGCCGTCGGAGTTCGGGTCGATGCCGACCATCGCGCCCATCTCGAGGATGTCGGAGTTGCGCAGGACCTTGATCATCAGGTCGGTGCCGATGTTGCCGGAGCCGATGATCGCGACCTTGATCGTGGGAGTGTCGCTCATGAGTGGGTGCCCTTCGAGAAGGTGGCGGTGACGGTGCCGAGGGTGGACAGTTCGGCGCGGACGGTGGTGCCGGGTGGGGTGGGGACCATCGGGCCGAGGGCGCCGGAGAGGATGACCTGCCCGGCGCGCAGCGGTTGCCCGTAGTCGCGGGCGGTGCGGGCGAGCCAGGCGAGGGCTTGGAGGGGATCGCCGAGGCAGGCGGCGCCGGTGCCCTCGGACACCAATTCCTCGCCGGAGAACAGGCGCATAAATACCTCGCGGGGTTCGAATTCGTCGAGGGTGAGCCAGCTTTCGCCGAGGACGTAGAGTCCGGAGGAGCCGTTGTCGGCGACGGTGTCGGTGATGGTGATGTCCCAGTCGGCGATCCGGGAATCGACGATCTCGAGGGCTGCTGCGGCCCGGGCGACGGCGGCCCGGATCTGGGTGTCGTCGAGGTCGCCGTCGATCAGGTCGGCGCCGAGTACGAAGGCGATCTCGGCCTCGGCCTTCGGTTGCAGCAACCGGCCGCTGGGCACCTCGGGCAGGCCGGTGACGTCCATGTCGGCGAAGAGCACACCGAAGTCCGGTTGGTCCACCCCCAACTGCTGCTGCACGGCGGGGGAGGTCAATCCGATCTTGCGGCCGGCGACCGTTGCACCGGCGGCGAGACGCCGGTCGGTCAGCAGTTGCTGCACGGCGTACGCCGCGCCGATATCGGTGGTCCCGATCAGGTCCCGCACGGCCGCGCACGGTGTGTCGGTGGCAGCGGCTGCGGTCAAACGCTCCACGGCTGCCCCGATCGCCGAAGTAGAGGTTTTCGTGGTCATCGCAGCCCGCGCGGGGTGGCGGTGGTGACCGAGAACCCGGCGATCCATTCGGGCACCGGTTCGTAGAATCGGGACGTCATCTCGTAGGGACCGGCGGCAGCGAGGGATGCGTAGGCGGCGATCCAGGTGCGTACCTCGTGGGCGGATCCGCCGCCCTCGGCGCCCATCCATTCGACGGTCCAGTCGTCGATGTCGGTCAGGGCGCCGGTCTCGAACGTGTCGAGGACGAGGTTGTCCCAGCCCGGGTTGATCGGGATCATCGTGGCCACCCCTGCCGCGTAGTCGCGGCCGGCCTGCAGTACCCGTTCCTCCCCCTTGGCGCGCTGCTCGGGGGTGGGCGGGTGGCCTTCGATGAGTGCGTCGGCGACGCGCGGCGGGGCGCCGTCGAGGACCGGGACCGGTGGATCATGGGAGAGGCCACCGGATCCGAGGAACAGGATCCGCTTGTCCAATTGGGCGGCGGCCTCGCCGATGGCGGTGCCCAGGGCGCGGATGCGGTGCAGTGGTCCGAGCGGGGTGGCGACGCCATTGACGAAGATCGGCACCACCGGAACCGCGTCGATGCCGCCGAAGAGGACCTCGAGCGGTTGGACGAAGCCGTGGTCGACGATCATGCGGGCAGACACGGTCAGGTCGATGCCGCGGTCGAGGACACCGCGTGCGAGAGCTTGGGCGGCGTCGGTGTCGACGGACAACGGGCCGGATTGGGAGCCGAAGTCCCCGACCGCGTGGGCCCCGGTGGCCAGGCAGAACGGGGGCATCTCCTTGTAGAAGAACCCGTTGTAGTGGTCGGGGGCGTAGAGCACGACGAGGTCGGGGTCGAAGTCCCGCACGAACGCGCGGGCACCGTCGACGGCGGCGTCGATACGGGCCAGGACTTCCGGATCCGGGTCGTTCTTTCCGATCAGGGGCGAATGCGAGAGACCGACGAGTGCGGTGGTCATGGGCGAATTCCTCACTGCTGCTGGGTAGTCGGGTGGATGACGAGCTTTCCGGTGAGGGTGCCGTCGATCATGAGCTGGAATCCCTTGTGTATCTCGGTCAAGGGCAGGGTGCGGTCGATGACCGGGCGCAGGCCGGTGGCGTCCATCATCTTGAGCATGGCGACTAGTGTCCTGAGTCATAAATAAGCCATCGGTTGTTAAGATTGGTCATGGCAACTCGTGGTCCGCGACCGACGGAGATTGTGCTGACCGAGGCCGAACGCGTAGAACTCGAGGGGTGGTCGCGGCGACGCAAGACCGCTGCAGGTTTGGCAGTAAGGTCGCGAATCATTCTCGCTGCCGCCGATGGTGGATCGAATACCGAAGTGGCGCAGAGGTTGGGGTTGAACCGAGGCACGGTGCGGCGGTGGCGCGACAGGTTCGTCGAGGACCGATGCGACGGGTTGCTCGACGAACCACGCCCGGGCCGTCCGCGGACGATCGACGACGACAAGATCAAGGATCTGATTACCTCGACCCTCGAAACGACACCGAAGAATGCCACACACTGGTCCACACGATCAATGGCAGAGCATCTCGATATTTCGCAATCGACGGTCTCGAGAGTGTGGCGCGCGTTCGGTTTGGCCCCGCACAAACAAGACTCGTGGAAACTGTCGAAGGATCCACTGTTCACCGAGAAGGTCCGTGACGTCGTCGGCCTGTACATGAACCCGCCCGAGCGGGCTCTGGTGCTCTGCGTCGACGAAAAAACTCAGATCCAAGCACTGGACCGGACCCAACCGATATTCCCGATGCTTCCCACCACCCCGCAACCCGCCAGTCACGACTACGTCCGCAATGGCACCTCGAGCCTGTACGCCGCTCTAGACATCGCCTCAGGGAAGGTGATCGGATCACTCCATTCACGCCACCGCGCACAAGAATTCATCGCATTTCTTCGCAAGATCGACGCTCAGGTGCCCGACGATCTCGATGTCCACCTCGTGATGGACAATGCATCGACCCACAAGACTCCCGCGGTCAAACGATGGCTCCTCGCGCACCCGCGCTTCGTCATCCACTTCACACCGACCAGCTCATCGTGGATGAACCTCGTCGAACGCTGGTTCGCCGAACTGACCACCAAGAAGCTCCAACGCTCCACCCATACCTCGGTCCAACAGCTCAACAAAGACATCCGAGCATGGATCGAGACCTGGAACGACAACCCCAGACCTTACGTCTGGGTCAAGACCGCCGACCAGATCCTCGACTCCATCGCACACTACTGCGCCAGAATTAAAGACTCAGGACACTAGGGTGTGTCTCCCAATGATTTGTGGTGTTGTGCTGCAGACTCTTCGGTGTGGCAGACGTTGTTGATCGGTTTGAGGTGTTGACGGACAAGCAGTGGGAGTTGCTCGCGCTGCTGTTGCCCAGTTCCGATGGGCTCCGGGGGCGGAAGTTCCGGAACAATCGTGTGGTGGTCGAGGGGATGCTGTATCGACTGCGGACCGGGTTGCCCTGGCGAGATCTCCCGTCGCATTTCGGGCCGTGGAAGACGGACCCTCGCGCCGCTCCGGTCGCCACGCTTCGACGAGTACAGCGCGCAGCCTGCGCTTGTGCGCCCTGATCATGCTCAGATCCTGCGGCTTCGGTGCCAGCGCTGCCTGCAACAAGACAATGAATCGATCCCGGGTGACGCCGTGGTTGACCATCAATTCACCCGGACCGGATCCGCCGAAGGGCGCCCACCGTATCGCGAAGTCGACTATCCAGCACTCATCCGAGGTCAGGATTTGCAGCCGTTTGAGGTGCTCACTGTCCATGCGGCACTGTTGCACCCAGTTCGGTTGCTGGACTTGCTCTATCGGCTCTGACGACGACGCGCTGTGCGCCACGGGTAGATTCATCAGCTGACCTGCTTGCTACTCGGTCGAATAATGTGTGCGTCGCACGTAGTGGCCGAATCGCCTGACTCGGCAGAAAGATCACACCTCGCACCTCGGGTGGGCTCACGGCTGGGGCGAGATCCTGCGGGGTATCTGCAAATTTACGCGCATATGATCTGCGCCACTATCCAGTGTGCGTCACACGCTGTACGTATTGCGACAGCGCCGGTTTCGGAGCGAGGTGCATCGCGGACTGTCATGTGCGATGAGTTCGGTGTCCGAATACGTGTGAGCGAATGCCTCGCCGATGTTCGGCGGCTTCCCGACGGAACACTGCGCTCGACAGATGTCAGGCTGAGCGCAGGGTTTGGGACGGGCTCACACCATAGATTCGTCGATACTCCTGGGAGAATCGACCGTAGTGGTAGAAGCCCCAGCGACTGGCAATGCCGGACACGGTGTCGGTTTCCGCGTCGGCCGCCATGAGGTCCTCGTGGGCTCGCTTCATCCGGGCGTTCCGGATGAACTCGATCGGGGTGGTGTCCAGGTACTCGCGAAAACCGCGCTGCAGTGCGCGGACGCCCACACCTACTTCTCGGGCAATCAGTTCAGGAGACAACGGCATCGCCGCGTGCGCGGTGATGTACTCGACGGCTTCGTTGATCGGAGCCGGGGCGGTACGCATCGCCGGCCTGGTGAGCTCCTCGGCGTACTGGTGTTCGGTGAGATTGAGCAATCCCACCGCGATCGAATAGGTCAAAGGCGCCGCGAGAAGGGGATTCGCCATGAACGTCCCTTCGATTTGGCTGCGGTAGGTATCGAGCACGAGGCGGCGCCAGGCACGCCCGTTGACGGTGGTGAGATCCAGCCCGCCGTGGAGTTGAACCGGTCGCGAGACGGGCCGATCGAGCAGATCCTGGATCGCGGTCTGCATGGTGGAGCGATCGAGTTTCATCGCGAAGACGTGCAATTGGCTGGTTCGCGGGGTGAGGATGCGAGCGTCGGAGCCCGTGGAGTAAACGACAGCGTTGCCCTGCTCGACTGCGGTCTGCTCGCCCCCCGATTCCGAGAGCAGCCGACCCGACATCGGGATGTTCACGTGATAGCCGTCAATGGTCGGGCAGTAGAGGTCCGTGTTGTTGTTGTAGCGCAGCTGCCCGGAGACCATGGATCCTGCAACCACCGCCTTCAGGTCGGCGTGAAATCCAGAGCCGGCACCGACCCGTGTGAGTTCGTGGGGATGAAAGACCTCGCCGACACCGGCGACGGCTTCTTCGACGTCTTCGCTGTGCAGATTGATCGAGGTACACGGAGGGGCGCCGCGTCCCGACGCGGACGACGCGGTCTTCTCCGACCCCATCCAGTGGTCAGCCACGTAAGTCTGTTCACCTTTCCGGCACTGCGGCGCGCACTCGCCGAGTGCGCAGAGTATGACTCACATCACATTTTATGCCTAATGGGCATCGCGCTAGAAAAGTGGGCCACTCGACCGTGCCCCTATGGCACTCGCACGCGGACGCGCCCGAGGCCGTCGCACCGGGGCCGATCTCACCGCTTCAACGTCTCCGACGGGGTGCTGCCGTACCGGTCGCGGTACGCCGCGGCGAACCGGCCTGTGTGGGTGATCCCGCACCGAAAGGCGATGTCTGCGACGGTGGCCGGCGGACCGGCCGATACGAGTTCGGCGTGTGCGCGCTCCAGACGGACTTCGAACAAGTATTCGAATGGTGTCTGAGTCATGCACTCCCGGAAGCCTTGCTGCAGTCGGCGCACACTCACTCCCGCCAGTTCCGCCATCTCCCCGGGTGTCCAGGCGCGGGCCGGATCGGCATGTATCGCGTCGATGACCCTCTTGACGATGCGGGGGCGCGCGCCGCGATGACTGTCCTCTTCGTCTGGCGTGGCCGCGAGGACAAATGCAGTGGTGAGGGTGCCCGCGAGCTGGGTCAGCACGAGGCTGTCGCGCCAGAGGCCGGCGTCGTCAGCGACCTGATGGAAGACGGTGTGGACGAACCTGAGCCAGCTCGCCCCCCGACCGCTGCGGAGATCGATCTGCATCGGCAGTTTCCCCGGACGACCCAGCACGCGGTCCATTTCATGCTGCAGATAGCTCTTCTCGACCTTGAACCCGACGAGGCGGCATGAGGGACTCCAGTGCGGGATGACGGTTCGGGTGTCCGGCGGACAGATGGTCGCCTGGCCAGGCAGCGACAGGACCGCAGTCTTCCCGACTACCGACTCGAACCGTCCCGAGACCGGAATGTTGACGCCATAGGCTCCGGGGTGGTCGGTCGCGACGGACACCTCGGCGCCGAGCCGCATGCTGGTGATCCGGCACGATCCGATCGTCGCCGACTTCAGGGCCGATCGAGACGCAGCTCCGGTCGTCAGCGGCCTCATCTCGTGCGGAAAATACGCTGCGGCGACAGCCTCGTGCACTTCGTGCCAGTCGGTGAATCGGGTAGTGCTGTGTGTGCCCATCGGGGTTTACAAACCTCTCACTGTCTTGCGCCTGTCGCCCGAAGAACCTCCCGGGCGGGCCCAGATCGTAAACGCCATTGTGAGCCCCATCACTAGATATTTGTCAAGGAAGAACGGCGCATCGGGGACCCCGAAAATGGATCCCAGGGACTTCGAGCCTCCTGGAGTAGACGCAGACGACCCGAACACCACTGTGCTACTGAACTTTTCACGGCCTGCCGCATGTGCGATCAGGCACCGAAGCGGCGTGTCGAAAAGCGGATAGGACGCGACGCGTCCTGGATAGCTATGAGCTCGGCCACACCATAGCTTTGTTCGTGAGATCGCACTCCGGCCGCATGTCCGCGACAAGCGGTTGCGATCCGACAGACCAAACCGTGTCTTCATCGACCGATGATCGCCCGCTTCCCCGCCCCATGGAGGCTGTTATGTCCCCCGAGAACCCTGATCCGAACACCACCCTCAAACTGGTGGTGGACGAAGTCCGCAAGGAATGCGACGACGTGCTCACGCTGAGCTTGATCGACGGCACCGGAAGTACCCTCCCGACCTGGGAGGCCGGCGCACACATCGATCTGCACCTGGCGAACGGCATGGTGCGGCAGTACTCGCTGCACAACACGCCCGGCGACAGTTCCCGCTACGAGGTCGCCGTCCTTCGAGATCCCAACAGCCGCGGAGGGTCACAGCACATCCACGACGAGGTGAAGAAGGGCGCCACACTCACAGCCTCACTGCCGCGCAACAACTTCCCACTCAAGCCGGCAGAAGAGTATCTCTTCCTCGCCGGAGGGATCGGCATCACGCCCCTGCTGCCGATGATGCAGGCCGCCGCCGACAATGACATCGCCTACCGCATGGTGTACGCCGGACGCTCACGCCCGAAGATGGCGTTCTTCGAACAGCTTTCCGACGACAGCCGCGTGCAGATGTGCGTCTCCGACGAGGGAACACGCCTGGACCTCGACACCTTGATCGACGACGATCTCGGCCCGAACGTGCACATCTACAGCTGCGGCCCCGAACGGCTCCTCGACGCACTCGCCGCGCGGTGTTCCCAGCTCGAGATGTCCGCGCGGCTGCACGTCGAGCACTTCTCCGGCACCGTCGTCGAGCTCGATCCGAACGTGGAGACCGCTTTCGAAGTGGAGCTGTCCCGATCCGGGAGGACCCTCACCGTCGGTCCGGACCAGACAATTCTGGACGCCCTGCTCGCGTGCGGGATCAAGGCCGCGAACAGTTGCGGCGAGGGAGTCTGCGGCTCCTGCGAGACAACCGTGCTCGAGGGCGAGGTCGATCACCGCGACGCGGTGCTCGACGACGACGAGAAGGCGGAGAACGAGGTGATGATGATCTGCTGCTCGCGGGCACGCTCACCGCGGATCGTCCTCGACATGTAGCCATCCGACCCATTGTTCGACATCGCGCGGCGTTCAGCCCGATCTGCCGCTACCCAACGTCCAGGAGGATCAAGATGACCGAAACCACTCCGGCACCGAATGCCGAAGACATCGTCGCGGGCAAGTGCCCGGTCAGCCACTTCGCCGCCGAGTTCAACCCGTTCGACGAGCAGTACCAGCAGGACCCGTACCCCGTCTTCAAGTCCGTCCGCGAACAGGAACCGGTTTTCTACAGCCCCGAGATCGACTACTGGATCGTCAGTCGCTACGAGGACATCATCGAAATCTTCAAGGACACCGAGTCCTACAGTGCGAGCGAGGCCGGGGTGATGATCACCCCGCCGTGCCCGGCGGCGATGGATGTGCTGGCCGAGGCCAACTTCGTGCCCTCGACCATGCTCGTCGACGAGGACGCACCGCTGCATCCCAAGCGGCGCAGGGTCTTCCGCAAAGGCCTCAACGACAACAAGGTGGCCGAACTCGAGCCCTACACCCGCCGGTTCGTCTCCCAGTGCCTGGACGCGATCGTCAAGAACGGCCGGGCCGACATGGTCGGCGACATGACCTTCTCGGTACCGGCGCTGACGGCGTTCATCCTGATGGGTGTGCCGGAGGCCGAGGTCGAGCGTGTCCGCGGGTATGCGGCCCGGTTCGCGCTGTGGCTGTGGGGTCGACCCACCGACGAACAGCAGGTTGCCCTCGCCGGTGACTACGCCGCGTACCTTCAGTACGCGCGTGAACACGTCGACAAGCTGGCCGAGAATCCGGGTGAGGACTACATGTCCAATGTCATCAAGGCCTGGCAGAAGGACGGCAACGACGAGGTGTGGGACAAGACCTATCTCGCGTCGATCATGCAGAGCCACCTCTACGCCTCACACGAGACGACCACCAATGCGGCGGCGAGCGGATTCAAGTCACTGCTCGAGAACCGCGATCAATGGGAAGCGATTTGCGCGGACCCGTCACTGATCCCCGGCGCGGTCCACGAGATCCTGCGCTACCAGTCGTCCGTGCCGACCTGGCGGCGGATCACGACGAAGCCGGTCCGGCTCGGCGGTTATGACCTGCCGGCCGGTTCACGGGTGATGATGCTGACCGGATCCGCCAACCACGACGACGCCAAGTTCGAGGACGGGGAGTCCTTCGACATCACCCGTGAGAACGCCGATGAGCACCTGGCTTTCGGCTGGGGTGTGCACCTGTGCCTCGGCCAGGGTCTGGCCCGCATGGAGATGCGGGTGATGCTGGAGGAGACCACCAAGCGTCTCCCGCACCTGCGCCTGGTGCAGGACCAGGAATGGACGTACTCACCGAACACCTCCTTCCGCGGTCCCGACCATGTCCTCGTCGAGTGGGACGCGATCCAGAACCCGCTCCCCGAGGACCGGCCGTAGTTTCCCACTACGCCCACCCCGGGGCCAGTCCCGATATCCGAACCAGCGAGTGACACGACGGCAGGTGGTGCCGTGTGGGTCGTACCCACACCCCACGGCGCCACCGCCGCCATCACCGACCCTCTGTCAGTGAGAACCGGAATGACTGCTCACACGAGCGCCTCAACGGCCTTGGACACACCGAGCTACACGGCAACACAGCTCGTTCGAGAGCGCACCCTCCGCGCAATCCGCGCGAATCCATCATCGGCGCGCATCTCGGAACTTGCCCGAGCAGCCGCCGCCGCCTTTGTCGACGTTCTCCGTCGATATGACGTGACCGATGCCGAATTTCGCGCCCTCAAGTCCTGGCTGATCTCGGTGGGCGACAACGGAGAGTGGCCGCTGCTCCTGGACCTGTTTGCCGAGCGCACGATCACAGAACGCGCGAACCCAGACCACGGCGCGACCCCGAGCAGCACCGAAGGGCCCTACTACATTCCCGGGCAACCACAGCTGACGTCGCCGTGCGTGCTGCCGATGCGCGCGGACGAGCCGGGGACGTCGTTGATACTCACCGGATGCGTGACTGCCACAGACGGCTCCCCCATCGCCTACGCGAACCTCGACATGTGGCAGACCGATGACAGCGGCCACTACTCAGGCTTCACGCCCGGGATTCCGGCAGGCAACCTCCGCGGTGTCGTGACAACCGACGACCACGGGCGCTTCGAAATCGAAACCATCCTGCCCAAGCCCTACCGCATACCGGCGGACGGAGCGGTCGGCACCCTGTTCACGAAGGCGAAATGGAACCCCTGGCGACCGGCGACCATACATGCCACCGTCACCAAACTCGGGTATTTCCCCGTGACCACACAACTCTACTTCGATACTGGCGCGGCCTTCGATGCGGTCAGCGACAGGATCGACCCAGAACTCGTCCTCGACGTCACGACCAGCCCCGAGGGCACCGTCCGCGCCACCTACAGCTTTGTCCTCGGCGCGGTCGAACCATGACCCCCTATCCCCCCGGAAGGACCCACCGATGCACACCCTGATGGTTCTCTATGGCCAGCCCACCGATCCGGAGAAGTTCCGGGAGTACTACCAGCACACCCATCTGCCGATCGCTCAAAAACTCCCCGGCGTGCGAGCGACCCGCCACAGCATCAACCTTGCTGCGGCGGAGGGCGAGTCACCATTCATTGCCGTCTTCGAGGCGGACTTCGACTCCGCCGAAGCCATGGCAGCCGCGCTGTCCTCCCCCGAGGGAGCGGCGGCGGTGGCCGACGTACCCAACTTCGCGACCGGTGGTGTGCAGATCGTGCACTTCGCCGCGACGCTCGGCTGAATCGACCCGGGCCACAGAGCTCGGATTCCCGTCGGTGGGTTGCTCTGATTCCTTCGCGTTCTCGACCCATGCACCGGCCAGCCCACGAGTCTCGGCTCGATGGGCCCCCACGACCGGCCACCCATGCGAAGCGTGCGCACCGCACGAACCCAGTGCGGCGTCGGTCCCCCCTCACACGATGCCCGGTGACAGCGCCCGCACTCCGCGGTCGCCGCAGCCGTCACCAGCATCGACGCCGGATCTCCGGCATACAGCGATTTCCCCAACCCCCAAGGAGGCCGGGAATGCCGGCAAGAAGGACCTTCGCACTCTCCAGTGTGGCAATGATAGGCGCAGTACTGTTCCTCTTCCCACTCGTGACGGGAATGCTCAGCAAGGCGCAGAGCGTGGACACCCTGACCGGTGATCTTCGTGGCAGCTTCGAACCGGACGCACTGATCCAGACGCGAACGGATATGAACACCGTGCAGGCGATGGCCGACCAACTGCAGGCGGAAACCCTTCCCGCACTCCCGAACGCGCTCGGGATGCCGCCAGAGCAGTTTCAGGGCTTCATAAGCGAGAATTTTCCTGATGTGGCGAGCGGGATCGTACAACTCGACACCATTCTCCCGAAGTTCCAGGGCCTGGTGACCGGGCTCGAGACCCAAGCCCCGAACTTCCGCAGCGCGGATCAGATCCCGACCAACTTCCTGCCGAGCACCACCGTGCCCTATCTCTTCCTGGTCCCCGGTGCAGTCCTGTTCGTCCTTGCCGGCGGCGCACTGGTCCTCGGACGGAACCCCGCGCGGAGCGGACTCTCCCGAGTCGCCCTGCTGGTCACCGTCGCCACCGGAGTGGTCTTCGTCATCGCACCACTGATCCTGTCGGTGCCGGCGAAAACCCAGGCCGTCGATGACCTCACTGCGGCCTTCGGCCCGATCTTCACCGACGAAGGTGTTGCCGCGGTGCGCTCGGACATGGACGTCATCCAAAAGATGTCCGACCAACTTCAGGCCGAGACCGCCCCCGCGCTCGCCGAAGCACTGAAGATGGACCCCACCCAGTTTCAGAGTTTTATGGGCCAGAACTTCCCCGCTGTTGCAGCCGGCATGGGCCAGCTCAACGAGATCCTCCCGCGGTTCCAGGCCCTGGTGGCAGGAATGGAACAGAACGTCGACAACTTTCAGGCGGCGGCCAGTATCCCCACCGCGACACAACCCACCACAACGCTCACCTGGTGGCTCGTCGTTCCCGGGGTTGCGCTGATCGTGCTCGGCGGGCTCGGAATCCCCGCGACGCGGAACGCCGAAAGCCGCACCACGCCCCGCGAACGGACCCTGCAAGGCGTCTGATCAGCCGAATCCTCCACCCAGTAAGACTCCCACCGAATCATGGTGGCGTCACCGCACCATCGCCGACCGGTTTGCCGCGACACCTCTTCGCGTTCGCCGGGGCAAGCGAAGCCCTGAGGTTTCTCGGACCGGGTGCAGGTGGCCGTTCGGTGGGGTACGGAGAGGTGCCGTGTCCATGGTCGGGTGGACACGGCACCACCCACAGCGAAAACAGACCCAACAATTTTACAGCACAAGACAATTCGAAGGAGAGCTCGTTTCATGACTGACAATTTGAAGTTCTTTTCACCGGAGTGGTGTGACGCCGCCCGCGATGCTGTCAACGCGAACGAGGCGGTCTACCGCGGGTTCAAGGACCCGTCGTCGTTCACCAACAGGATGGAACTCGCCGTCACCGGCCGCGAAGACCTGACAGTTCACCTCCAATGGAACCAGGGTGAGGTCATCTCGTGGACTCCCCGCAAGTTCGACGAAGACGATCTGTGGATCGTCCTCAACGGTGGGCACGAAGCGTGGCAGCGCGCCGCCGACGGTGACGAGGAAGCTGGAAAACTTTTGATGGCAGGCGAACTCAAGTTCGTCAAGGGCCCGATGACCGCCGCGATCGAGAACGCCGGAGCTCTCAACAACTTCCTGCTGTCCTGGGGTCGGGTACCGACCGAGTGGGCAGTCTGACACCACACCTCCAGCCCGCGCAGGTCGACGGCACTCCATCGGCCTGCGCGGGCACCCTATCGTAAGCAGCGCCTTGGAAGGCCCACGATGACAACGGTTCACCCCACCACGTACACCCTGTCCCTCTACGACGGTGACGACGCGAACGGCGTCGCGAGCATCCTGTCGACCCTGTTGGAACAAAATCTTCAGAATCATCCCGAACGAGTCGACCTGGCCCGCACATTCGGCCGGCCGGTCGCGGTGTTCAGCACGGACACCAACGCCGCCGCGACCATCATCTTTCGAGACGATCACGCCACGGTCTGCAATGACATCGTGAACAATCCCGCCGTCGTCGTATGGGCGACCGTGGGACAGATCCTCGATGTCTCCCAACTGGAAATGAAGGCAGGCGGGTTGCTGCCTGTCGGCTTCTTCACCCGGCGTGGACTAGGCGTTCTTCGCGACATCGTGACCCACAAGCTGGTCGTGAAGGGTCTGCTGACCCATCCGGTGACAGCACTGCGCATGATCGCCATGCTGTCCGTGGCGAGCTGATCGATCTCCCGCTCCATCGGAGGGACGGATGCAGATGCCCATCTCCTCGCACCGCTCGGTCGCGATCGACCGCGGCGGCGCCCCCTCCCCCCTCCCCATCCCCCGGACCGGAGGGCCATGAGTCCCCTGCCGCGCCCTGACTTCGAGGCGCTCAACTCCCAGATCCGCTACCTCATGTTCTCGGTGTTCCAGGTCGAACCCGGTGTACTCGAGGACGACCGGGAAGCTGCGATCAAACAGGCGCGGAGCTTCTTCGAAGGCCAGGCCGACAAGGGCGTCGTGGTGCGCGGGCTCTACGCATCGAAGCCCTCCAGGCCACCTACGCCGACTTCCGCCGCACCACCGCACTGGGCCGCGCGAGCAAGCCCGTGTGGAGCAACGTCGCGTGCCACCGCCCCGCCGAGTTCAACAAGAGCCACATTCCGGCGTTCCTCGCCGGTGAGGACCCGGGCAACTACATCTGCGTGTACCCGTTCGTCCGCTCCTACCAGTGGTACCTGCTGCCCGACGACGAGCGGCGCAAGATGCTCGCCGACCACGGCATGGCGGCCCGCACCTACAAGGACGTCCGCGCCAACACCGTGCCCTCGTTCGCACTCGGCGACTACGAGTGGATTCTCGCGTTCGAGGCGCCCGAGCTGTACCGCATCGTCGACCTCATGCGCGACCTGCGCGCCACCGAGGCCCGCCTGCACGTCCGCGAGGAGGTGCCGTTCTTCACCGGCCCGCGGGTGGATGTGGACATGCTGATCACGGCGCTTCCGTGAGGGCGACGGCACGGTGTTTTCCCGGTTCGAACTCCGGTCCACCTGGTATTTCCACCGCGTAGGCTCATCGGAAGGAGAGTCGAAAGACCACCGGCTCGGATGTCCATCGCCGCACAGCGGCGGGTGATGAGCGGGCTGGGCAAGGATCGTGGCGGCGCAGGATGGACCGGATGCACGAGGTTCCTCGCCCGATGAGGGCGTGGTATCCATGACGAGCGAGGACGGCCCCGGGCCTGGTCGCGGACTTGTTCCCGTGCTCAAGGCGGAACTCGAGGCTGACGGTTTCGAGGAGGTCGGCGAGATCGGGCACGGAGGATTCGGGGTGGTCTTCCGGTGCCGCGAGCCGTCCTTGGACCGGACCGTGGCCGTCAAGGTGCTGAACTCGACTTTCGATGAGGACGGTTACGCCCGGTTCCTCCGCGAGCAACGTGCCATGGGGCAGCTCTCGGGGCATCCGAACATCGTCAATGTGTTGCGCATCGGGACTACCGTGAGTGGTCGGCAGTTCCTCGTGATGCAGTACCACGCGCGCGGCTCCCTGGATGCGGTGCTTCGGCGCCGTGGCCCGCTCGAGTGGAGCGCCGCTGTGCGAATCGGGGTGAAGCTCGCCGGCGCCCTCGAAACTACGCATCGTGCGGGGATCCTTCATCGTGATGTCAAACCGGGCAATGTTCTCCTGACCAGTTACGGCGAGCCGCAGCTGTCGGACTTCGGGATCGCGCGGATCGCAGGCGGATTCGAGACCGACACCGGCACCATCACCGGGTCACCGGCCTTCACGGCACCGGAGGTGCTGTCCGGCGATCCCCCTACCCTGGTCTCCGACGTCTACGGGCTCGGAGCTACGTTGTTCTGTCTGCTTACGGGGCACGCTGCCTTCGAACGCCGCTCCGGTGAGCAGATCGTCGCTCAGTTCTTGCGGATCGCCGCGGAGTCGGCTCCGCGGTTGCCCGCGGCGGGTATCCCCGCTGATGTCCGTGCCGCGGTCGAATCCGCGATGGCCCGCGATCCCGGCCGGCGACCGGGTACTGCAGCGGAGTTGGGACATCAGCTACGCGCGATCGAACGCAGCCACGGCTTGGCCGAGGACGAGATGGCTCTGCCGCAGGACTCGCACCCGGAAGCCCCGGCTTCTCCCCCACGAAACGACACGGGAACGGTCGACTACGCTCCGACGGAACTCGGTCAGCGCGCTGAAATGGATGAACCGCCGCGGCAGCCGCCCAGTGCTTCCACCAAGTATCGGCCACCGACTCCGTCCCGGCCCCTCGTCGAGCGCGGCCGGCTCGCCGAGCGTCTTCACGGTGCCGCCCGCCGCCGGCTGATCTTGATTCACGCCCCTGCAGGTTTCGGCAAAAGCACCCTGGCGGCGCAGTGGCGGCGCACCCTGGTCGACGACGGTGTCGCGGTGGCCTGGCTGAGCATCGACGCCGACGACAACAACGTCGTGTGGTTCCTGTCCCACCTCATCGAGTCGATTCGTGTCGTCCGACCCGATCTGGCCGAGGAACTCGGCCAGATCCTCGAAGATCATGGTGACGAGGCCGACCGGTTCGTCTTGACCGCGCTGATCAACGAGATCCACACCAGCAGGGATCCCATGACCGTCGTCATCGATGACTGGCATCGGGTCAGTGATCCCGCCACGATCGCCGCGATGAGTTTTCTGCTCGACAATGGTTGCCATCACCTCCAAGTGCTGGTCACCAGCCGCAGCCAGTCGGGCCTTCCACTCGGGCGGATGAGGGTGCGAGACGAGCTGGTCGAGATCGACTCCGCCGCGCTCCGCTTCGACGAGGAGGAATCGCGGCGATTCCTGGTCGACGTCGGCGGGCTGGCCCTCGATCGGCACGCGATCAGCGCTCTGCAGGACTCCACCGAGGGCTGGGTTGCCGCTTTGCAACTGGCCACCCTGTCGTTGCGCGGACGTGACGATCCGGCAGAGTTCATCGCCCATCTCTCCGGCCGTCACCGCGGGATCGCAGGCTATCTCGCCGAGAACGTCCTGAGCGCTCTCGAACCCGAGGTCCTCGACTTCATGCTGGCCACATCGGTCACCGAACGCCTGTGTGCTGACCTCGCCGAAACCCTGGCCGGGGTCGCCGACGGCCAGGGGTTGCTCGAGCAAATCGAGGAACGCGATTTGTTCCTGCGCGCGCTCGACGACGACCGCGAGTGGTTCCGGTACCACCACCTCTTCGCGGACTTCCTCCGCCGCCGTCTCCAGCGCGACCAGCCGAGCAGGATCGCTGACCTTCATCGCACCGCCGCACGCTGGTTCGCCGCGCACGAGCTCCTCAGTGAGGCCGTCGACCAGTCACTCGCGGCGGCGGATCCGGATCAGGCGGCCGAACTCGTCGACTCTCGCGGATTCGCCCTGATCGAACGCTCCCAGATGGCGACGGTTCTCGGGTTGATCGGGAAACTGCCACCGGCTCAGATCGAGTGCCGCCCGCATCTGCAGATCGCCGCCGCCTGGGCGCACATCCTGCTCCACCATCGACCTACCATCGTCGACAGCGCCCTCGACTCCGTTCGGGTCGGGCTGGCGGCTCTACCCGAGTCGGGAAATGCCACCGCAGCCTTGCGTGCCGAAGCATCGCTTGTCCAGGCAGCTGCGGACCTGTTCCGGGACCGCATCGATGATCTCACCGAATTGATCTCGGACTGCCTGGCACGAGAGAAGACTCTCCGCCCCTTCGCGTTGGCAGGCTCGGCCAACGTCGCCTCCTACGAGGCCATTCACCGCTTCGACTTCGAGGCCGCCAAACGCTGGCAAGACTGGGCCGCCCCCTTCCATGCGCGCACGTCCGGCCCCTTCAGCGTGATCTACGGATACTGTTTGTCTGGGCTCGCCGAGAGCGAGCTGCTGAATGTTCAGGAGGCCGAGGACTATTACCGCAAGGCCTACGATCTCGCCCGACGGTCGGGTGGGCACCGTTCCTACACAACCCGGCTCGCCGGGACGATGCTCGGCGAATCGCTCTACGAGCAAGGCCTTCTCGACGACGCCGAGCGCCTTCTCGACGAATGCTCCGAACTCGGATCCGAGGGTGGGGTTGTCGATTTCATGCTTGTCACGTTCGGCACCGGATCCCGGATCAAGGCCCTGCGCGGCGATCTCGCGGCGGCAGCGCATCGCTTGGACGAGGGGACCCAGATCGCCACGGCGCTGTCGTTGCCGAGGCTGGCGGCACGGATCGAGAATGAACGCACCCGGTGGCGGATCACCCCAGGCCAATATCCGCCCGCGATGACCATGGCCAATGCCCTCCCCGATACCGCGGCGCCGACATCGCATCCCGTCAACGGTGTCACCGAGGTGACCGCGGAGCTCAACGAAGACTCCGCCATTCGCCGGCTCCTGGCAAGCTTAGATCCCGGCGACGCCGCGCTCGCGCACAGGCGGGCCGAGAAGCTCGTGGCCAGGGCCACCGCGTTGCACCGCCCACGGGCCGCACTCCGCGCGAGCCTCCTGCGCGTCGTCACCACCCGCCGCGTGCAGGGAGACCACGATGCCCTGGTCGCCCTGGTCCCCCTTGTGGCACAGTGTTCCCGCCTCGGGTTGATCCGGCCGCTGTGCGACGAGGGGCCGGCTCTGACCCAGCTCGTCGCCACACTGGCGGAACTGCGCGAGAGCCAGGACTGGGATGTCGGCTGGCCCGCGGTTCCTGCACCATTTCTTCGTGCAGTCCTGGCCTCCAGCGACGCGACGTCACCGCCACCAGCCGCACCCGACTAAACCTCGGGCGGTCGGGGCCACCCATGGGCACGGCGAGGCCGGATCATGGCAGTCGGTCGTCGTCCTGTTAGCGGATGTCCCCGGAGCGAACCGAATAGTCACACTGCGTCAGGCAGCGCCAAACCTTCAACGCGGGCGCGACATAGACATACCCCCCGGACACGTCCCGACCGATGTTCGTTGCGCCGAGCGGATCAGTCTTTCGCTGAGTGGATCGACGGCTTGTGACCCCCGCCATAGCGTGAGACCCGTACTCACCAGGCAGGCCAAACAGGTCGAACGAGAGCGAAGGTGGCCACCGATGGACGCACGCAAACTACGGGACATTTTCGGACAGTTCGCAAGTGGTGTCACGGTCATCACGTGCCGGAACACCGACGGGACACCCCACGGCGCCACGGTGACGGCGTTCACCGCCGTCTCCCTCGAGCCCGCACTGTGCCAGGTGACACTCACCCGCAGGTCGAAGGCATGCCAATACCTGAGCGACGCCCCCTTCGCCGTGAACATCCTCGGCGCCGAGCAGACCGATACAGCCATGCACTTCGCCGGTCGCCCGCAGGTTCCCGGCCCGGTATGGGCCGATGGCCCCACCGCGCCCCTGTTGTGCGGATCGGCGGCGACGCTGTCCTGCACACCGTGGGCCGAATACGACGGTGGCGATCACATCATCTTCATCGGTGAGATCGTCGATGTCACTGTCACGGAGAGTGCGCCGCTGTTGTTCTACCGCAGCAAGTTCCACCACATCGGCACAGAGCCGTCCGCCGCCGCCTGGAACGGCAGCATGGACGACCCACACAGCGGGTGGTTCGACGCGACGACCTCCTTCACTCCACTGCACGCCAGGTCCGCCCTGTCCATCCCCTGAACCCACAAGCACCAACCGCACTTCGAAGGGATTACCGATGACCGTCACCGACCCCGCCACCGACGCGGCCGGAACCGAACCGACGCAGGTTAATCCGGCCGCGAACGCCGCCGCGAACCAGCCCCAGATCTACGCCACGAAACCGATGACCGGCGACGAGTACATCGAGTCCATCAGCGACGACCGTGAGATCTGGTTGCACGGCGAGCGGGTCAAGGACCACACCAACCACCCCGCGTTCCGCAACTCGGTTCGCATGATCGCGCGCCTCTACGACAGCCTGCACACCGGCGATCACGTCGACACCCTCACCACACCCACCGATACCGGCAACGGTGGCGTGACGATGCCGTTCTTCCGGACCGCCAAGTCCACCGAAGACGTGCTCGCCGACCGCGACGCGATCGCCACCTGGGCGCGGATGACGTACGGCTGGATGGGCCGCAGCCCCGACTACAAGGCCTCCTTCCTTGGCACCCTGCACGCGAACAAGGAGCTGTACTCCCCGTTCGAGGCCAACGCCGAACGCTGGTACCGCGAATCGCAGGAGAAGGTCCTGTACTGGAACCACGCGATCATCAACCCGCCAGTCGACCGTCAGCTTCCGCCCGACGAGGTCGGTGACGTGTTCATGAAGGTGGAGAAGGAAACCGACTCGGGCCTGATCGTCTCCGGTGCGAAGGTGGTGGCGACCGGGTCGGCGATCACCAACTACAACTTCATCGCCCACTACGGCCTGCCGATCAAGAAAAAGGAATTCGCTCTCATCTGCACGGTCCCGATGGGGGCACCCGGGGTGAAGCTGATCTCCCGTGCGTCCTACGCGCAGAACGCGGCGATCACCGGGACCCCGTTCGACTACCCGCTGTCGAGCCGGTTCGACGAGAACGACGCCATCCTCGTCTTCGACAAGGTCCTGGTGCCCTGGGAGAACGTCTTCATGTACGGGGCCGTTGACAAGATCAACACCTTCTTCCCGCAATCCGGGTTCCTTCCCCGCGCGATGCTGCAGGGCTGCACCCGGCTCGCGGTCAAACTCGACTTCATCGCCGGCCTGCTCATGAAGGCCCTCGACTGCACCGGAGCCGGCGGCTTCCGCGGCGTGCAGACCCGCGTCGGCGAGGTCATCGGCTGGCGGAACCTGTTCTGGTCGCTGACCGAATCGATGGCACGCGACCCGGAACAGTGGATCGGCGACACCGTCATCCCCAAGCTCGAATACGGCCTGACCTACCGCATGTTCATGATGCAGGGCTACCCCCGGATCAAGGAGATCATCGAGCAGGACGTCGCGTCCGGGCTGATCTATCTCCCGTCCTCGGCGGCCGACTTCAAGTCGACGGAAATCCGCCCGTACCTCGACAAGTACGTGCGTGGCTCCGACGGCATCACCGCGGTCGACCGCGTGAAGGTCATGAAAGCGCTGTGGGATTCGATCGGCAGCGAGTTCGGTGGGCGCCACGAACTGTACGAGCGCAACTACTCTGGCAACCACGAAAACGTCAAGGCCGAGTTGCTGTTCGGTGCGCAGGCGACCGGGGTGGTGTCGGGTATGAGGGGTCTGGCAGAACAGTTCATGAGCGAGTACAACCTCGACGGCTGGACTGTCCCGGACCTCATCGGCAACGACGACGTCTCGTACTTCGGCCGCAAGTAGCACCAGCCGAGTAATGAGAGACGCCCGACGACAGCGGAGCGTCGCCGGGTGGCGAGCTTTCTCGACGGCGAACGGGCTGGGTCTCGTCCAAGAAAGTCCGCCACCAGTCCCCCCAATCCCCACATCAGTCCTAGCGATGGACGTGCTTCCATGACCGGCGACGACCCGACCCACAAGGCGAAGGCACTGGTCAAGGCGCACTGCACCCCGATGCACGCAGCAATTGCGGGGTTCGTCCTCCGCTGGGAGAGCAATGCAGCAGTGCGGAGGAACAATGACCGACCCGTCGCTCGCTCACACATCGGATTCACTGCCACCACCGCGCGATTATCAGGTCACCGTGCTTCCCAACGGTATCCGCATCAGTGTCGGCACAGACGAATCGATCGTCGATGCGCTGCGCCGGCAGGGCTACCGATCCCGGTACAAATGCAGGCGAGGCGGGTGCGGAGCCTGCCGAGCCACACTCGTCGACGGGCAAGTCGTCTACCGCACGCCAGTGAGCGAATCGGTCGTCGACGGTCCCGACCGCGAGCCCGGTCAGCAAAAGTGCCTCCCCTGCCGGGCCTTTCCTCAATCAGACGTGACCATCGAACTCGGAGAACGGGACCGTCTCGTCGATGTCCTCGCAGGGTTCGGCCGGTCCCGACAACGCTCCACGTAGACCGTGGCCGCGAAGACACATCACACCACAGGAAGGTACCCACCATGTCCGTGCTGCGACTGGGCTATGTCCACATCAACGTCACCGACCTCGCCGAGGCCAAGAACCACTACATCAACACCCTCGGCATGGACGCCGTCCACGAAGAGGACGGCACCGTCTACCTCAAGTCCTGGGACGAAGCAGACCACCACTCCGTCGTCCTCAACGAAGGCGGCGTCGGACTGATCAAACTCGGCTACAAGGTCTCCGACGAGGACGCGCTCGCCGAGATCGAAACCCGGGTTCGTGCGTTCGGCGCCACTTGCGAACGGATGAGCAAGGGCGACAATCAATCCGTCGGCGACGGCCTTCGCGTGACTCTGCCGTCCGAACACACCCTCGAGCTCTACAGCGACATCGAGTACGTCGGCACCGCAACAGGGGTATGGAACCCGGACCCGTGGCCGCGCGGCGGAACCCGCGGCATCGGAGTGCCGCGCCTCGACCACACCCTCATCACCACCGAAGACCCCACACTGCTGGAACGCTTCTTCACCGAGGCGCTCGACTTCCAGGCCGCCGAACGCCTCGTCGGCGGCGAGGACAACAACGAACTCGTCGGCTCGTGGATGTTCTGCGGCGAGCAGCCACACGACGTCGCCTTCGTCCAAGGCGAGAACGGCAAACTGCACCACTTCGCTTATCACATCGCGGACTGGTCGGCGTTACTCCATGCCGGAGACGTTTTCTCCATGGAGGACGTGCCGATCGATTTCGGTCCGGCGCGTCACGGAATCACCCGCGGCGAGACGATCTACTTCTTCGATCCCGCCGGCAACCGTAACGAAGTCTTCTCCGGCGGGTACCGCACGGGCAAGGACTTCCGCACCATCACCTGGACCATGGATCAGGCCGCCCGCGGCATCAACTTCACCCATCGGGAACTGGACCAGAACTTCCTCACCGTCGTCACCTAAGGCACCGGCCACACACGCCGACGCCCGCGACCGGAAGTCCACAACGATTGCACCGTCACGGAGTAAACCAATGACCACCACAACCGACCAATCACCCGAAATCGCGAAGACCATCGACGTCAACGGTGTCGCTACCAACTATCACGATGTGGGAGAAGGTGCCCCCGTCGTCCTTATCCACGGGTCGGGTCCCGGCGTCACCGCGTGGGCGAACTGGCGCACAACGATCCCCCACCTCGCCGAAAAGTTCCGCGTCATCGCACCGGACATCCTCGGGTTCGGATACACCGAACGCCCGGACGGCGTCGAATACAACTCGACCACCTGGACCCATCATCTTGTGGGCCTGCTCGATGCTCTCGGCCTCGACAAAGTCTCCATCGTGGGCAACAGCTTCGGCGGATCACTCGCCCTGAACATCGCGACCAAGCACCCCGAGCGTGTCGACCGGCTTGTGCTGATGGGTAGCGTCGGGGTGCCCTTCGAGATCACCGACGGTCTCGACGCAGTCTGGGGTTTCGAGCCCTCCCTTCCGGCTATGCGCAAGCTGTTGGATGTCTTCGCCTACGACCGCTCGCTGGTCAACGATGAGCTCGCCGAGCTTCGACTGGCGGCAGCGACCCGACCAGGCGTTCAAGAGGCATTCAGTGCGATGTTCCCGGCACCGCGCCAGCAAGGTGTCGACGAGATGGCCGTCGACGAGACACTGATCGCCGGCCTGACGAACGACACTCTCATCGTGCACGGCCGCGACGATCAGGTCATACCGTTGTCCAACTCGCTGCGGCTGCTCGAACTCATCGGCCGCTCGCAGCTGCACGTGTTCGGACGCTGCGGTCACTGGGTCCAGATCGAGCACTCGGCCCGGTTCAACAGCATGGTCGCGGACTTTCTGTCCGAGTAGCCGCAGAATACGACAACGATGAAGGTGTCCGCGGCCGTCGCGGTTCAGCACGACGGCCGCGGACCTCGCCATCAGAAGGTACGCCCCCAGCCAGCATGAACGACGACCTGTTCGGCCACGAACTCGAATGGCAGCGAAACTCCCGATGCCGCAGGATGGGAACCGAGTTGTTCTTCCCACAGGACAGAGAATCTCCGCACCAGCGGTCGAAGCGTGAACGCGAAGCCAAACAGCTCTGCGCGCGCTGCACAGTCGCAGAGGAATGCCGAACCTACGCATTCGAAAAATCAGAGCAACACGGTATATGGGGCGGACTCTCTGCCACCGAACGACGGTCGAGGTACTGACCGCATAGCCGCACTTCGATGAAGCATCGCTTCCGTGTGCGATAGCTCGCCGGCATCGGGATCAGCACGGTGGAGTTCGAGTTGGAACTCGGCACGGACACGACCGGCACCGCACGCCCTCAAGGCCAGATCTCGGCCCGACCCCCTTGTCTTGGCCGGATCAAGCACGCCACCGACGGTGACACCCAGACGCTTACCTGGGCCCGCCCGCACCACCCTTATCGACGTCACCTGCAGGAGACACGCATGCCCACGCTCTTCCTCCACGCCCTGATCGCAGTGCTCAGCCTCTTGCACCGAGGCCAGTGGGGGGTCACGCCCCGCCGGATAATCTGGGAAATCGCGTACGCACGGGCCGCGATGCGCTGGGCGCAGATGTGTATCGACCCGTGGAGGTGTTCGAGCCGACCACTTCGAGGCAGAGTCAGTCACCGACATCGGCGTAGCCGATCCCTTCCCTAGCCGATGGCCGAGCGACCCGATTGCGCGCAATTAAGCCCGTGACCCTGCCCCAGCTGACTTCGTCAACCGCGGTCAGCGCTGCCTGGTGCTTGGAAGCGCTGGCATGGATCGCTGCGAAGGCCGACCGGGCCGAACACGCCGCGCAGCTGATGGGGGCGGCCGAAGGACTGTGGGAGAGCGCGGGCAGCACACCAGTGCACATTCCCGGTCTCCACATTCATCACGAACACTGTGCACGCCAGGCACATAACGCGCTGAGCCGCAAACGCTACGACGACGCCTTTCACTCCGGACGCCACATGACGCTGGCCGAGGCCGTGGCCTTCGCACTCGGCGAAGACACTCCGGCAAAGCCGGCGCACGCCGATTCGGACAACTACCACCTGACCAAACGTGAACACCAAGTCGCCGAACTCGTAGCGGACGGACTGACCAACAAGGCGATCGCAACGAGGCTGGTCATCTCCAATCGGACAGCGCAGGGGCACGTGGAGCACATCCTCACGAAACTGGGTTTCACCTCACGTACCCAGATTGCAGCGTGGGTAGCCGCCGGAAAACGGTAACTCCACATGTGTCGCAGTCCTCATCCTCGAGCGAGGAAACATCGCACCCTAGTTATCTCTCAACGCAATGCGCCCGCGTAGCTGACGGTCATATTGTCCTTTCCAGCCGGTCCGTTGGTGGAGACCGAGGTCATTCACAGCTCACGCCGTCGGGGCCGTGGCTGTCGGGATAGGGACAACAATGACGAACAGAGTCGAGGAACATCTCACAAGCTCTCGTGAAGATGACTTCATGGTTCAATTCTTCCGACGTTGGTCCGCATTCGGTGGAGGACCTGAGGAAGACATCCTGGTTACCTTCGGAATCTCCAAGCGTGAATACGAAGATCGCCTCTACGATCACGCCTGCAGCAATCGCATTCGCAGGTATCCCCCCGAAGTGAAGGATCTGATCCTCAAGTTCTGTTCGTCGCGCCAGCTCCGACGACATCGAAGCTCCGACTTGTATGAGTGTCAGCGGTTCGTGATCGGGTCAGCTACCCGTAGCGTCCCGTAGCAGACCGGAAGGGCTGACTCGAGAAGCTCCTGTCACCCGCACGGTGGGTTGACCCTTGTGGGGTGTGTCCAACCCTCCCGGTCTGCGTTCGCGGAGTGACTGAAGAGAGGCGTGACCCCAAGCTGCTGTGAGAGGTACTTGAAGTCGGATTGTCCTCCGCGGATCCCATCCTGACAGAGAAGGGAACCGTCTTCCATGATCGTCATCGGTATCGACCCGCACAAGTCCACCCACACCGCAACCGCGGTCGACCCGGCCACCAACACCGACCTCGGCTCGATCCGCATCGACGCCACCCTCACCGGCTACAAGACGCTGATTGCCTGGGCCAAGTCCTGGCCGCAACGCCAGTGGGCGGTCGAGAATGCCTACGGCCTCGGACATCACCTTGCGCAGTGGCTGCTCGTCCTCGGGGAGGTTACCCTCGACGTTCCGACCACCGCCACCGCCCGGGTGCGGGAACTCTCCCGCGGCGGCCGCCGCAAGAACGACCGCATCGACGCAGCCGCGGCGGCGTGTGTGGCCGCGCTGCAGGGCGACGCCCGCCCGGTCGACCCGGAGGGTCCCGCCGAGATTCTCGGACTACTCGACGAGCGACGAACAAATCTGTCCAACAGTAGAACCCGCAACATGAATCAGCTGCATGCGCTACTGCGGCAGCTGCTTGCCGGGGGTGCCCCGACCTCGCTCACCGCCTCTGCGGCAGCCGCCCTGTTACGAAGCTTCCGCGCCAAGAGCCCTGTCGACTGGATGCGGGTCGGGCTGTGTCGAGATCTCATCGCGGACATCCGACGCCTCGACGACCAGCTCGCGGCGAACGAGAAGCAGATGGCCGAGACCCTCGACGAGCACGGCACCCGCCTGCGCGAGGTCGACGGAATCGGTGCGGTGACCGCGGCCCGGCTGATCGGCCGCACCGGTCGGCCAGATCGTTTCCCGACCGCGGCGGCCTATGCGAACTACAACGGCTCGGCACCGGTCCAGATCGCCAGCGCCGACACCGACCGGCACCGACTCTCACGCTACGGCGACCGGCAGCTCAACAGCGCGCTCTACACCGTCGCTGTGGTTCAGATCCGGATGCGCGCCAGCGCCGGGCGCAACTATTTCGAGAAGAAAATCGCCGAGGGCAAGAAGCCGGCAGCGGCCAGGCGCGCCCTCAAACGTCACCTGTCCGATCACGTCTGGCGCATCATGCTGTCCGACGAAAAGCGTCGTCTTCAACCAGAGAACAATCACTCCGCAAGGGCCGCTTGACAAACAGAGAGGCACCCCACAACGGCTGCTGATCGATTTCCCGTCGCCGGAGCCATCCCATGACATGTCCGCACTACTACCCTCATCGTAGGACTTCCGACTATGCCAACCGTGCCCCTTGACGCGTTCGTCGCGGCGCTCAGTCCTATTCGCCCCCGGCGCCTGTCACGGATCCCAAAGACATCGTCCGGGACCTTGCCCTCGCCCGCGCGCAGGCGCGATGGGCACGCCTGTGCGTCGAGGATCCCGAGCAACGCTCGGCATAGTTTGTTCGGTAGCTCTGGTCGCCGTCCCGAAGGCAGGGCGCGGAACCGTTCGAAGCCAGTGATCACCACGGCGTTGCCCTCGGGCACGTTCGAGACTACCGGGGACGTCAGCGCTTGCCGGGTTCTGGCTGGGGCCTTGCTGACGATGCTTACGATGACGAACTCCGAGGTCGCGTCGGTATGCACCGTGACGCGATCACCCACAATCACCGGCCCAGTCCTTCCGTTAGGGGACCTGTCATCACTGCAGGTCAACATCCCATTCTGCCGGATCGGTCGCCGGTCGGACTTATCGCCGTCATCCCGTGGGCCGCGTATCGGCGGCCCGTACCCTTGCCCCATGTCCGCTGATCCCGGCCGCATCCGCGCCGACGGCCACCGGGCGCTGCCGAACCTGGCCGTACCGGACGCTTCGGCGGATCCCACATCATCACAGCGGCGGCATGCACCGGAACGGACATCGACCTGCTGATTCACACGTCCGTCGCACCGTTCGACGTTGTGGCCGAGGAGTGGTTTCCCGCGGCGACCGGGTTCGCCGTCACGGTTATCGTGCACATCGTCGACGCGCAGACGGGCGTGCCGCGGTATCTGCCGCCGGCGGAGCCCGCCGAGTAGGCGCGGGCGATCTTCTTCTCGACCGTCGATAACGCGCACGGATACTTCCTCGGCGCCGTCGACCCAGGCACTGGCACCCATCGACGCGGGCAGCTCGTATACCGCCTCTACCTCGACACCGACCGCCAGGCGATTCCCGTTCCCTCGGCAGGTGGTCACCTGCCCGCACTACCTACTATCTGCCCGCACCGGGTAGGTTGCGGCCGGATGACAACAACGGTTGCTGCATGGCAGTAGCCTGAGCTTGCGTGCAGTGACAAGTGCTTCCTGACGTGAGCGGGCCTCGAGCTTGTTCATCGCAGCGCGCAGATAGCTCTTCACGGTTTCGGGTCCCACGGAAAGTCTTTGGGCGATTTTGCTGTTGGTGCAGCCAAGCGCGACGTGCGAGAGAACGTCGATCTCGCGGGTTGCCAGGCGCACGCCGCGGTCCAGCCTCGTGGCGTTGGCGTTGTTCGGCCGGTGCAGGGTTGCGATCCGCTCGGACAACTCCGTGCAGCCGCGACCGCACGGTCGTGTCGGCGATGTGTTGCACCGCTCGCAGGGCGGCGTGGATGTCTCGGAGCTCCTCGGTGGTTGCGCCGTCCGCGCCGGCCGGTTCGATCGTGGCGAGCATCTGGAGTCTCCGATCGACCTCGTCGCGAACGAGGATCTCGGTGCCCAGTCGGCGGGACGCTGTGACGACGAGGTTGGCGGTGCGAGCACCGATCGGCGCGCATTCACGGTTCGCGGCGTAGAGGACCGCCCGCGCCTTGCGGCCGACCACCACCGGAACCGCGAGGACCGAACGCAGGCCTTCGGTGAGAACGGGCCGGTCGTAGTGGTAAGTGATGGTGGCCGAGCGTCTATAGTCGTGCACCGACATCGGGGCGCGGTGGGCGACTGCGCGTCCTCCGAGGCCCGAGTGCGGCTAGATCGACAATCCCTTCAACCCGGTGGTGCGGGTTCCCACGAATGCGCTCACTGCAGTACGTCGTCTTGGATCTCGCCGGCGAAGACGACGGGCGCGGCGCCGCATGCGGCGATGGTGCGTAACTCGCCGCGGAGGGCATCTCCGTCTCAGGGACGCAGAAGTGCGAATGCGGTAGCCGCCACAGTGGTTTCACCCTTTTGTTGGATGACTGGAGGATTGGTCGCACCCGTGTCGCGTGCCGAGCGACGGCCATGGACTCCATCAGCGCGAGATCAGAGTCAGGATCGCGGGCTCACCCAGCCTCGCCCCCTCGCCCGCCAATCGAGAGTGTGCGTGTCCGATCGGCGCTGTCATGTCGTCGGCGTAGGGCGGGTCCTCTGGCTCGGGGGTGAAGATGCCCAAGGGCGAGTGTTCGGCGTTGGCCCGTTTCTATTCCGAGCTGCCGACGCCATGAACCCGGCGCGAGAAGGTAGCAGAGGCGGCTCCAGTACTGGTTGGGGTTGAGGCCGAAGCGGATCCAGATTTCTTCATGCGGAGGTCCGCCGTAGGGAGCCAGGTGACCGCAAGGTTGACGAGCATGTGATCGTCGTCCCGAGAGATCGACACCCCTGGCGGCTGGGGTCGAGGGGTCAGCTGCCGCACTCCGGGGACGGTATGGCTGCTTGTGTCTGATCGGTGCATGTCGTTGTCGGTGCAGGGTGGCGCGCGGAGGCCGGGGCGGGTGGTGACGCCCCGGCCTCCGCGGTGGACTGCTATCCCTTCTTGAGGATCACGGTTTTGGTTTCGGTGTATCCGTCGAGGGCAGACGAGCCGTGTTCGCGGCCCCAGCCGGACTGCTTGTAGCCGCCGAACGGCAGTGCGGGGTCGAGGATGTGGTAGCTGTTGATCCACACGGTGCCGGCCCGGAACTTCGCGGCCAGGTTGTGGGCCTTGGCTACATCCGAGGTCCACACCGCGGCGGCGAGTCCGTAGTTGGTGTCGTTGGCGGCGTGAACCAACTCGTCGACGTCGTCGAACGGTGCGACGGTGACGACGGGCCCGAAGATCTCTTCCTTGACCACGCGCATGGTGGGCTTGGTATCGACGAGAACGGTCGGCTCGACGAAATATCCCACGTCGCCCTTGCGGGTACCGCCGGCGACGGCGGTGGCCCCCTCGGCGCGACCGCTGTCGAGGTATCCGAGCACGCGGTCGAGCTGCTGCTGGGAGACCAACGGTCCGAGCTGAGTATCCGCGGCCAGGCTGTCCCCGACCTTGATTTGCGCGGCGGCCTCGGCGATACCGGTGACCACCCGGTCGTACACCGACGACTGCACGAACAGCCGGGAACCCGCCTCACACGCTTCGCCCTGGTTGAAGAAGATCGCATTCGCCGCCCCGGCGATCGCGGCGTCGATGTCCGCGTCGGCGAAGATCACGTTCGGGGACTTGCCGCCGAGTTCGAGGGTGACTTTCTTCAGGTTCCCGCGGGCCGAGGCGATGATCTGCCGGCCGACCTCGGTGGATCCGGTGAACGAGATCTTGTCGACCCCGGGATGCCCGGTCAATGCCGCACCGACCTGGTCACCGTAACCGTGCACGATGTTCACCACCCCCTCGGGAACACCGGCTTCCCGCAGCACGTCACCGAGAAGGGCCGCGCTGAGCGGGGTCTGCTCGGCCGGCTTGAGGACGACGGTGTTCCCGGCGGCCAGAGCCGGCGCGAGCTTCCAGGCGGCGAGCAGCAGCGGGAAGTTCCACGCGATGATCGCCCCGACCACACCGACCGGCTCGCGCACGGTGTAGGCGAAGTAGTCCCCCGGCGTCGCGACCGCCGAGACGGGGATGGTGGTGCCCTCGAGCTTGGTAGGCCAGCCCGCGAAGTAGCGGAACCAGTCGATGGCCAGCGGGACGTCGACCAACTGGGCGTAGGTGACGGGCTTGCCGCTGTCGATGGCCTCGAGGATCGCGAACTGCTCGAGCTTGTCTTCGATGAGATCGGCGACCCGCCAGAGGATTTTGCTGCGTGCGGAAGCCGTCAGCCGACCCCATGGGCCGTCGAGGGCCCTACGCGCGGCGGCGACGGCCCGGTCCACATCCTCCGATGATCCCCGGGTGACCTGCGTCAGCGCGGCGCCGTTGGAGGGGTTGACCGTGGCGAACGTTTCGCCCGTGGCCGAGGCCACGTTCGAGCCGTCGATCAGGTGCTCGATCGGTCGGCTGAGGAAGTCGGCCACCGTGGGAGACAGTCCCGCGGTGGGGTTGATGGTGGAGGTCATTTCCCTACTCTCTGCAAGATGGTTGTGTGCTCTGAGATCCGCGCAGCGACAGCTGTTACGCGGGCAGGTCCGCTTTGGTGATGACCCAGAACTTCTTCACGAACGGGCCCTTCGAGGTCCAGGTGACGTGCACGCCGGACGGCAGTGCGATCAGGTCACCGGCCTTGAAGTCCCATTCCTCGTTCGTCTCGTCGTTGCGGACGTGGACCTCGCCCTCGAGCAGCAGGATCGTCTCGTCCCCGAGGGTTCCGGTGTAGGGCGTGACCAGCGTTCCGTCCGGTTCGCTGCCGGCGATGCCCTTGCCCGAGCGCCACAGCCCCGAGAGCACGGTGCCGCTGCTGCCCTCCGGGCGGAGGATGACCAGCTCGCCCTTGGTCAGGTCACCTTCGAGGGGTTCGGTGAAGTCGTACGGGGTCCAGGTTTCCGGGTTGTCGTTGACGTTCGCGATGATCAGGTCGTCGCTCTTGGCGCCCGTCGGATTGGGGCCGTCGAAGATGACCCAGAACTTCTTGAAGTAGGGGCCCTTGACGTCCCAGATCTGTTCGAGGCCCTTGGGCTCGTAGATGATCGAGCCGGGACCGACCTCATACTGCTTGCCCGTCGCCTTGACGGTGATGGTCGCGGAGCCCTCCAGGACGACCGCGCACTCGTCACCGAGGGGAGATGACCACACGATCGAGCCGGAACCGTCTGAACTAGCTCCCTGTGCTCCGGCGTGATACCGCCAGAAACCGGCGAGCAGGTTGCCGCTCGTCCCGTCCGGGCGGAAGACGGCGATCTCGCCCTGCACGTCGGTCCTCCCGAGTGCGGGCTCCTCCCACTCGAAGGGCTCCCACTCGTGCTTGGCCGGGTCGGCCGAGCCGCCGTAGACACGGCCCGTGGTGGTTTCTTGTGTCGTCATTCCTGTTCTCCTTCAGTGGGTGCTCGGTGGGCAGGGTGGGGGTGAAACATCGCTGAGGTGAGGATCAGTTGTGTGCCTGTGCGGCGGCCGGTTCCTTGCCGTTGGTGGAGACCGGACCTGGAGCCAGGTCCTTGAAGACGCCGAAGCTCGATTCCTGCTCGGTCATGTACGGGAAGTGGAATCCGCAGTTCGGGCACTGCTCACGCAGCACCGCCTGCTCCTGCCCGAGGTCGTAAACCTTGTCCTGAAGTTCGTTGCAGCACGGACAGATTCGCAACAACCGGGTTCCCACCAACTCGAAATTGGTGATGATGTCCTCCATGATGGCACCGTTCGCCGCCCACGCCTTCGCGTGCTTGTGATAGGTGTCGCTGTGCCAGTCGTAGAGGGCTTCCTTGCTCGCCCAGAAGCTGCACTCGTTGAACCACATGCGGTCGTCGGGGTGCTCCCACCAGGTCAGGTGCAAGAAGCCGGGCAGCTTCATCAGGTGATGCCGGGTGTCGGCGAAGACCACCTTGAACTTCTCGTACGCGTCCGGGCTGGAGAACCGCACACGCTGCATGCTCAGGTAGATAGCCATGATGGGGTGAAACCTCTCTTATCTGGATACAGTGCGTTCTCGGGGCGCCCCGGGGCTGTGGCGTCGACTCCAGCGCTCGCACTGACGTCGCTCTTCGCTCTGTGACTGCGTTCACACTTATCGTGTGTGGTTCCTATAGTTGACCTGATCCGAGCGGTCCAACAGATCCAATTCCGAGGGAGATAGAGGTACCGATTTGTCACCCGCCAGTAACACCCCAGACGGGCCGGATTCACCCCAACCCGCGTACCGCCGCCTCTACGAACAGCTGCGGGCGGGCATCCTCAGCGGCCAACTGAAGGCGGGATCGCCGCTGCCGGCCAGCCGCCGCCTCGCCACCGAAATGGGCATCTCCCGCAACACCGTCCTGGCCGCGTTCGAGCAGCTCGACGCCGAGGGCTACCTCGACCGCCGTCCCGGATCGGGCACCTACGTCGCCGACGTCCTGCCCGAACAGATGCTCACCATCAATCACGCTCCCTGGACCGGTTCCGGCGCCGACGACAGCTCCGGCAGGCTCTCGCACCGCGGCAGGGCGATCGCCGACACCCGCAGAATGCCGCTTCCGGAGGTCACCGGCGTTTCCGCCGAGGCGACCGCCTTCCAGATCGGCCTGCCCGCCCTCGACAGCTTCCCGGCCGAGCTATGGGCGCGGATGTACGGTGCGCGGCTGCGGCAATCGACCCACGACCTGATGCGCTACAGCGACCCACGCGGCTACCGCCCACTACGCGAGGCCATCGCCTCCTACATCGGCCCGGCACGCGGAATCCGCTGCACCGCAGACCAAGTGGTCATCGTCTCCGGATCGCAACAAGCCTTGGAGTTCTGCGGCCGGATCCTGCTCGATCCCGGCGACCCGGCCTGGATCGAGGACCCCTGCTATCTCGGGGCGAAGGCGGCCCTGATTTCCGCCGGAGCGCGTTTGGTGCCCGTGCCCGTCGACCGCAAAGGCATCGACGTGGCCGCCGGCATCGCACGCGAACCGAGCGCCAAGCTGGCCGTCCTGACCCCCTCGTACCAGTTCCCCCTCGGGGTCACCCTTTCCCTCGAGCGCCGACTCGCCCTGCTGGACTGGGCCGCCCAAGCCGGCGCCTGGATCGTCGAAGACGACTACGACAGCGAATTCCGGTACCGCGGCCGCCCGCTCGTCGCGCTGCAGGCCATCGACAAACACCGACGGGTGATCTACGTCGGCACCTTCAGCAAGATCATGTTCCCCGGGCTACGGCTGGGCTACCTGATCGCCCCGACCGAGCTCGTCGACGGCTTCGCCGCAGCGCATCTGAGCACCGACATGCATGCCCACCTGCTCGACCAGGCGGTGTTGGCCGACTTCATGGAGGCCGGCCACTTCACCAGGCACCTGCGCAGAATGCGCGTCCTCTGCGGCAAACGGCAGCAACTGCTGGTGTCCGAAGCCAAGAGCCGGCTGGGTAGCCGTATGCGGATCGAGGACCCCGACGGCGGGCTGCACCTGGTCGGCTGGCTCCCGGAAGGGCACGACGACCAGGCAGTCGCCGACCTCGCCTCCCGCCAGCGCCTCCACCTCTGGCCCCTCTCGACGCACTGCGTCGAAGCCGACCTGCCACCAGCCCTTCTGCTCGGCTACGCCGGAATCAAGGAACGCGACATCGGCGACGGCGTGGCCACTTTGGACCGAATTCTCCGTGGCTACAGACCACATGCCCGGTTGAGCTGACTGCCGCGGTGGGTTTCGCTCCGTCGCAAATTTGCGGCCGCTCCGGCCGCGTCATCCGGTCAGCAGTAACACACCCGTCACCACGTGCGCGCCGATCTTTGCGACCTCGAGCGCGATGTAAGGCGTAGTGCGCGTGCGACCGTGGCGTTTCCTCGCCGGAAAGGACGCGGTCGGAGCGCCGCGTAAGCCGAGGCCGTACCACCGCGAGTTGCACACTCAGGATTGCGACAACACTGACCGCCGCGACCACAATCCGGGTGGGCGGTTCACCGAGAACGACCGCGACGACCAGCATCACCGCCAGTATCGACTCGACGATGTTCAGTGCCCGGAACACGAGGCGGCCGATCCCCAGCCCGATCCGCAACGTAACGTCGGGGGCCCGGAACTTCAACGGCGCCTCGAGAAAGGAAATGGCCAGCACCATCCCCAGCCAGACGAATGTGACCGCAGTAGCCACTGCCATCGCGACGGTCAAAGTCCTCTCCCATCAACCCACGGCTTTTCCGCACGGTGTGAATTCGGTTCGACCTCAGATTCCAGAAGAGTCCGCGTCTGGTGGGATGACGTCAATCGTCTCGGGGGATTGAACTGGGTCATGGCCTGGTCTTGAAGTTCTGTGATGGTGTCGGTATTGAGTAGTTGCAGCCAGTTCGGACGCGTGAGCAGGTAGCAGATTCGATGCCAGAATGGCATGAGGCCGAACCCGAATCGCGCCCAGATATCGTCCTCTTTGGGTCCACCGAGGGGAATCCATTCGACGGCCAGAGCGAGCATCGCCTGATCGTCGTCCGGAAGGTTCCGGTTCGCCGGCAGTGTCACGGTGTTCCAGGACCGACGTTCCGGGAGTGGAGGTCTGGCAATTCCTGGCTCACTCATCGACTCTCCTTACGTCAACGGGTAGATGCTGCGAGCACAGAGTCCGCGGCACCCACCCGTTATGACTTGCATCCGCCGAACGGGCAGCGACACCCCTGTCCCACGCTGTTCTCCGAGATCAGCGTGAGATCAGCGTGCCGGTGGCTGTCCGGGCACTACCAAGAGCGAGCTGTGTTCACGCTGGCAGGTTCTCGTTGGTGATGACCCAGAATTTCTTCACGAACGGGGCCTTCGAGGTCCAGGTGACGTTCAGACCCGACGGGAGCGCGATGATGTCGCCGGCCTTGAAGTCGTACTCCTCGCCGGTTTCCTCGTTGACCAGGTGCGCCTGCCCTTCGAGCAGGAGCATGGTCTCGTCGCCGATCGGCGCGGTGTACGGGACGGTCGAGGAGCCGTCGGGTTCGCAGCCGGCGATCCCGACGCCGGTACGCCAGAGGCCGCACATCAGGGTGCCGGTGGAACCGGTGGACCGCAGCGCGAAAAGTTCACCGCAGACCTGCGAGCCGTGCTGCGGCTCGACCCACTCGTAGGGCTCCCACGACTCGGGGTTGTCGCTGATGTTGCCGACATAGAGGTCGTCGCCCTTGGTGGCTTCCTGGGGACTGTCCCACAGCACCCAGAACTTCTTCAGGAACGGTGCCTTGATTTCCCAGGTGATCTCGAGTCCCTTCGGGTGGCTCATGATCGTTCCGGGCTCGAGCTTGTACTGCTTGCCGGTGGCATTAACCGTCACGAGGGCCTCGCCCTCGAGGATCACCACGGTCTCGTCGGCGTCGGGGGCGGAGTAGTCCACGTGACAGGATCCGTCCGCTTCGCAACCGGCGATGCCGACCCCGGTGCGCCACAGGCCGGCCTGCTGGGCGCCGGAGGTGCTGCCGGTCCGGATGATGACGACCTCGCCCTTGACCTGGGGGCCGAGCTTGGGCTCGACCCACTCGAACGGGGTCCACTGTTCCGGGTTGGTGCTCCGGCTTCCGAATTCGATCTTTCGGACGAGTGATGTGGTCATTTCGTATTCCCTTTCAGTGGGTGCCCCGGTGGGCTCGGTGGGATAGAGACATCGAAGCTGCGGGGATCAGGCGTTCACCTGTGCGGCGGCCGGCTCCTTGCGGTTCGTGGAGACCGGAACTGGGGCCAGGTCCTTGAAGACCCCGAAGCTCGACTCCTGCTCGGTCATGTACGGGAAGTGGAATCCGCAGTTCGGGCACTGCTCACGCAGCACCGCCTGCTCCTGACCGAGGTCGTACGCCTTGTCCTGAAGTTCGTTGCAGCACGGACAGATTCGCAACAACCGGGTTCCCACCAACTCGAAGTTGGTGATGATGTCCTCCATGATGGCGCCGTTCGCCGCCCACGCCTTGGCGTGCTTGTGATAGGTGTCGGTGTGCCAGTCGTAGAGCGCTTCCTTGCTCGCCCAGAAGCTGCACTCGTTGAACCACATCCGGTCGTCGGGGTGCTCCCACCAGGTCAGGTGCAAAAACCCCGGCAGCTTCATCAGGTGGTGCCGGGTGTCGGCGAAGACGACCTTGAACTTCTCGTACGCGTCCGGGCTGGAGAACCGCACGCGCTGCATGCTCAGGTAGATAGCCATGATGGGGTGAAACCTTTCTCTTCTCGAAACAGTGCGCTCTCGGGGCGCCCGGGGAAGTGGGCGTCGACTCCAGCACTCGCACCGATGTCGCTCTGTGATCGCGTTCACACTGACGGTGTGTGTGGTTCCTATAGTTGACCTGATCCGACCGGTCCAACAGATCCAATTCCGAGGGAGTTAGAGGTACCGGTATGTCATCTGTCAGTAACACCCCAGATGGGCCGGATTCACCCGCACGCGCCTACCGCGGCTTGTATGAACAGCTGAGGGAGGGCATCTTCAGCGGCCAACGGAAGTGGTTCCTGCCGGATGAGCGGGCGCCGTCAGTCCGGGCGGGTCCAGCCGTTCTCCAGGCGGTACCGCCGCGGGCTTACCCGTATCGCGCGGTGAACTCCGGGCTGAAGTAGGCGGGTGTCGAGAACCCGAACCTGGACCCGATCTCGTTGATGGTCAGGTTCCGTGCTGCCGGGGAACCGAGTGCTCGCCGGGACGGTCAGTTCGGCGACCTCACATGCCAGTCGGACTGCCCCCTCCCCAGACATGCCGGCGGCGGACTGTGTCAGGCGGTCAAGCATCGGAGACAGGAAGAACCCGACACCGGCACTCGTGCGCACCGGGGTGGCTGTCAACTGCTGCAACTCCGCCGAGCTGACCGCGATGCTCTCACGGGGCCACGCGTACACCCGCAGTCGCCAATCCCCCGACATCGCCCAGGGGAAGGGCCGCGAGGTGTCGTAGACCGCGAGATCACCGCCGGACACGAAGCAGTGGCGGCCATCCTGAGCAAGGTATCCACTCCCGCGGTCGACCAGTCCGACAGCCAGAAGATCGCGGTCGGCGGCCGAGGCCAATTTTGGGTCCGGGTGAAGGTCTGCGGGGTCGAGGTGACCACCGATGCCTGCAGGTGACCGATTCTGCCGTGACCGCACCAACCCGGACAACGGCGAGGCGTCCTGCTGGGCGATCTGCAGCGCGATGAACGCTCCCGAATGACCCCGGTCCACGACCGCAGCGACGTCACCGTCTCGACGACAACCCCGTTCTCCGAGCCTGCCATGCGGTGCAGAGTACGACGCGCAGCGAGTCACGACCAGAGCACCACCGAACCGGCCCCACTTCAGGGTGGCACTCTCCGACAACTAGCTGGCACCGGTAGAACACCAAACCGTCTCCGAGGTGCCTACCGTCGGCACATCCCATTTACCCAATCATCCGTCAGCGAGGAACGACCATGACATCATTGGCCTGCCCTCGGGAGTGACCATCACCTGGACATCGAAAACAAATTCGTGAAGGCGTTCTGGGTCCTCATCAGCGAAACCCCGCCCGCCTGAACACAGCTTGAGGGCGGCCAGGGCTACGGCAGGGTTGCAGAACACCCCCTACTGCGTGCCTGTGGTCAACGGATGTCCTTCAGGAGGCTGTGTAGGCGGCCGCGCGTTCGGCTCCAATTGAGACTTCTCGCACTCAGCCGATCGAGCGGAAAGCGCGCTTCCCACTGTCCCTCGGCGGGGAGAGGTATCGGACATGCCTCTCGCCAGCTCGGCGCACACATCAGCGACACCGATCAAAAAAACCAAGGAGTAGCTCCAATGGCAACAGAAGCCTTAGCCACTAGTGTACGAACCATCACGAAGCTCCTCCCCGGTGCAGCAGTCGTCGCGTTTGCCGTAATCCTACTGCTGGCCAGCATGATTGGACCACCGTGGATGTACAGCCCGGCTCAACCCGATACCGGGACCCCGAGTGCGAACCTGAGCTTCTCCGACCTCGCCACCGCAACCGCCAAGAGCCCGTCGGCACTTCAAGCTGCGTACTTCGGGTGACTGGGGTGGGCGCGGCGCTGGTGATTCTCGCCGTTGCCGTTTCGGTCGCGGCATTGCTACTTCCGCGGCGGCTTCTGTCGGTTGCGGAGCCGCTGACAGGGCTCGTCGCCCTGGTCCTGACCGCGCTTGCCTTGAAGGGTCCCCTGAGCTGGGGCGGTTTCGTCGCCGCTGTACCGACACTACGCATCGGCGGCTATCTGATAATCATCGGACTTCTCGTGATCATCTTCCATGGTGCCGTGTCTTCATACACGTCCAAGGCCAGGTAACCGTACGAGAGTCCCGCCAGATGGGGTGCGAGTGGTTTCCGCAGTGGTTGCGGTGGGCGTCGCGCCGACGTCATCTTGGGCATCGCGTCGATGAGACTCCCTGCTTCAGGATGCCCCGGGTGTCGAAGGCTGGGGCACACACCTGGGCCTTCGATATCCGGGACTTCGATGCGTCGACGTTGTGCGTACGTATGCGGGGCGAAGTCTCGTGTGATGAGCGTGCGCAGCGTGCAGCTCGGCCTCGAGTTCGTCGCCGCCGACGGTCGCAGCGGCACACTCCCAGAATAGACGCTCGAAACCGTGTGATGCTCCTACAGTCCCACCGATCGGTGTGATCTCATCAGGCCAGCAACCACGCACAAAAGCTATCGACCGCATCCCACCCCGGCGCCTGCGGGCGGGTGCCGGCGAAGACCCCGCCGTCACCGCATGGAGTTGCTTACCTAAGAATTCATCGAGCCTGTTCGAGTAGCGCAGTCCGCTGCCTGGCGCAAACATCCAAGCAAGTTGGCGCGGGGATCCAAGCATGGTGATCCGCGACGGGACACCATTGTTGTCGAGCCCGAGCGTGTTTGAGCTCACACGTTCGTAACATTTCACACAACGGAGGATCTGATCGCAATGGCCATCAACTTTGATCTGAGCCCGGAACAGGCCGGTCTGCAGAAGGCGGCACGATCGTTCGCCGACGACCGGCTCAGTCTCGTCGAGGGCGTGATCGCTCCTCTGCCGACCCCCGAGGCCCGGTTTGCGGCGATCAAGCCGTTCTATCAGGAAATGGTGGATGCCGGCTTCTTGAAGGCGCTGGTGCCCGCGGAGTACGGCGGAACGGCAATGCCCTCGCTCGACTTCGCTTTAGCTGCTGAGGAACTCACGCGCGTCGATATCAATGTTCCGACTGCGCTCCTCGGCACCGGACTGGGACTCCAGCCGATCATCCACTTCGGAACCCCCGAACAGAAGGCGCAGTTCCTTCCCCCCTTCGCTGGCACTGAACCACTGCTCGCAGCGTGGGCCTTCACCGAGACCGCGGGCGGCGCCAACTTCGACACCGACGACACCTCGGCCGGTGTGCAGACCTTCGCCCGATTGGACGGTGACGAATGGGTGATCAACGGTGACAAGCACTTCACTACCAACGGTTCCGGCTGGGACGGCAACGGTGCTGCGTTGATCAGCGTCCTGTGTCGCACTGACCCCACCCTGCCCCCACAAGAATCGCTGGCGGTGATCGTCGTTCCAGGCGACGCGCCGGGCATCAAGGTCGAGTCATACATCGACACGATGGGCCACCGGGCGACCATCTCTCCCCGTATCACCTTCACCAATGTTCGCGTACCCGCAGGTAACCTGATCGGAGCTCCCGGGGACGGAATCGAGATCTCCCGGAAGACCTTCAACTGGACGTCGTCCCTCATCGGAGCGGCCTGTGTCGGCCGGATGCGGGCGGCATTCGACTACGCATTCGAGTTCGCCAAGACCGACAAGCGGTCCGGTCCGGTGCCGATTATCGACTACCAGAATGTCGGTTACATGCTCGTCGACATCAAGACTCGGATCGAGGCGGCCAGATACTTCACCTGGAAGGCCTGCGATCTCTATGACAAGACCGATGGCGCGGGCGAAGAACTCGGCCACATGGTCAAGGTTTTCGCGTCCGAGCTGTCCGTGCAGGTGGTCTATGACACGATGCGGGTGGTGGGTGTGAACTCGTACGGCGACCAGACACCGATCGCCGCGATCATGGAGGACGTCCTGTGCTTCCCCGTCTACGACGGAGGCAACATGGGTGTTCGGCGGCGCCAGCTGCACGCGTTGCTCAAGAGTGCGGACTATGACCCGATGGAGTCCTCAGCAGGCATCACCGCAGTCTGAGACGGCACGGCCGCGATCCGGTGAGTTTCCCGGTACTGGGTGGGCGTGCAATCGAGATGATGCTGGAATGTGCGGGTCAAGTGGGAGCTGTCGCAAAATCCCCAGCGGGTAGCGATCTCACTCAACATCACCGAATCCGGTGCCACCTCGAGGTCGCTCATCGCTCCTCGGAGCCGCTCGTCTCGGACACACGCCGAGAACGTGGTGCCGACTGCCTGGAACAACCGGTGCAGGGTTCGCACCGAGATCGCGGCCTCCCGTGCGGCTCCCTCAGCACTGACCCGTCCGAGGGGGACGGCGGCGCGAATGTAGTGCCGCACAATCCGGCGCAACGCCGCATCGCGTCGTTCACCGTCGGTTGTAGCGAATGTTCCTATCCGGGAGGAGGTTACCGCGGTGAGGACGTCGGTGAACGACCGTTCGAGCGTCTTCAGCGTGATGTCATCCATGTTCGGCTGTTCGCTCCACAGGGCTGACATCATTGCTCCCACAACGTGGCCCGGACCGGCGGTTGTGTCGATGGCGCACGAGGTCGCGTCGTCGACGCGAACCGTCGAGTGCCAATGATCACGGGGAATTCGGAAGGACAAGACTCGCCAGTTTGGTTCGTTCGACGGCTCCCGGAACTCGAGCGTGTAGGGACGTGTGGTGTCGAAGATGGCGAAACTGCCCGGACGGACGATGCATCGGCGGCCATCCTGTTCTCCGAAGCAGGTCCCGGACAGCTGCAAATTGATGAAAAGCGCCTCCTGCGGTGCGCGGCGGACTTCCGCGGATCCGTGCGTCAGTAGCTGGGTGCAGGAGGCGATTTCGGCGCCGTTCGTACTTGCCAGTGGTTCCGACCGCACCCACCCCGGTATTCCCTCGGCGGTGGCACTGTGATCGATATGGGTCCGCCCGCGCCGCGGGGAGAGCGGCGTGAAGGCCTCACAGACCACATCACCCCAGTACCTGGCCTGATCCTGCACGCTCAAGCCAGCGGTGGACCAGTATGGCATGGGTATCCCTCCTCTTCCGGGCGCGACCAGTGTGCCGGGGACCAGCACGTATGCCATCAGATTCTGCGCACTCGGACATCCCTGTCAAGTGGAGGGGCCGTCCAGGACATCGGGCACAGACGCCGACAGGGATTCGTCCACTTGAGGTCGACGACCGGCGCAGGCGCATATCGGCCCGACGAACGGCCAGTGTCCTCTCGGGTGAGCCGAGATGTCACGGCGATCGAAGGAGTGAAACCATGACGGACTCGTCCGGAGTCAACGACAAGGTGCTGCGCCCGGAGATCGCCGCGTCGTGGAGGCGGTCGGAGATCGCCGGACTCACCCACGAGATTGTCCTCGAGCGACTGCAGATCGGAGACTTCGAGTCGTCGAGTCAGCTGCTAACCGCGGCCGTACCTGTGCTCGACGGCGTGGCCCGTGACCTGACGGGGCTGACGTACAGCCTGCTTCTCGCCGATGCGGACTGTCGGATCGTCGGACGCTGGTTCGACCGGCCGACGATCGACACAACACTCCAGCGCGCCGGCGCCGTGACAGGTTCGAGGTGGAAGGAATCCGATGTCGGAACCAACGGGCTGGGCACTCCCGCTGAAGTTCGGAGCGGGATGTGGGTGCACGGTGCCGAGCACTTTGCGGCCGTGCTGAGTGGCTTCACCTGCTACGGCCTGCCGATCCTGCACCCCCTCACCCGGAGGGTCGAGGGCGTTCTCAACATCACCGTGCACCCGGACGACGCCCATCCCCTGTTTCCGCCCACCCTCACCCGGGTCGTCGATGACATCGAACAGCGATTGATCGACACGTCGCGGCCGGCCGATTCGCGGCTGTTCCGGGCCTTTCGAGAGGCCTGCAGGACCGGCCGGGCCATTGTCGCGCTCAATGACCACCTCATGCTGGCCAGCAACGCCGCGGTGGCGATGGCCGAAGACCTCGACCTCGAGACGATGCGAGAGATCGCCCGCTCTGCCGCCCACCGAGGGACGTCAACAGTGGAGTCGCTGCTCCTGCTGTCCGGCGCGATGGTCACGGCCCGGATCGACAGACTGCACGACTTATCGCACGGCGCAGTGTTCTGGCTTCGACCGCGCTCCGGCCCGCACGCTGCGCCAGGTGCCCAGCCTGCGAATCGCAGTCACCTCGTGAGCGCCGAGCGAGCGACATCCACAGCGGTCGCCAGCGTGTTCGTCGAAGGTGAACCCGGCAGCGGCAGGAGCACGGTAGCCCGATCCCTCCTCGACGGGACATCGGTCACGGTCATCGACGCACTCGACTGCCTCGTCGAGGATTCCACCGATTGGGCCGGGCGGCTTGCAGGTGTAATAGACGGGGGCGCAGGCGGACTTGTCATCGACAATGTCCATGTCCTGCCCGGTCAACTGGTCGATCTTCTGGCCCGCACGCTCAGCGTCGATCACCACAGCATGCCCATTGTTCTGGCCGGAAATCCGCAGGCGTGGCTGCCTGCTCACGTTCAGCCCTTGGTCCGGCGCTGTCGCCAAGTAGTCGCACTGAAGCCGTTGCGCGAGCGGCGCAACGAATTTCCGGTGTTGGCGCAGTCGGTCATAGATGCTCTCGAGCCTGGGCGGACACGTCGATTGGCTCCGTCAGCGGTCCGCGTTCTGACCGCCCAACCCTGGCCGGGAAACATCCCAGAACTGCGTGAGGTCCTGCGTCACGCTCTCGCCAACAGACCATTCGGTGCGCTCGAGGTAGTCGATCTACCTGCTGCCTATCGTGTGCGACCGGTGCCCGCGCTCGCGGGCCGGGAGAACGCTGAGCGGCACGCGATCATCGAAGCACTGCGCCGCTTCGACGGCAACAAGACGCGGGCGGCACAGTTCCTCGGGATCACCCGGACCACCCTCTACAACCGGCTACGCGCGCTGAAGATCACCGATGACACCGTCCATTTTTTACACAGTTGACGCATCGCTGCCGGAACTACCGTTCGACTACACACCCAAGGGCAGTAGCGGCCCGTCGAACTCTCGAAATGCGCCGCACAGGAAAGCACGAACCCCTTTCCGACAAGCACGTACCACCACGACGGCTCAGTCCGCCAGACCAAGCACAAGTTCGAGGAGCATGTAATGACGGTTACTTCAGCGGCACCCTCACCCCAGGTATCGGCTTTCCTGGGCAATCCGGTCCTGCACCTGATCGACGGCAAACCGGTGCCGGCAGCGTCGGGCGAAACGTTCACCACGTTCAACCCGAGCAACGGTGAATCCCTTGCCCAGGTGGCATTCGGCGGCGAGGAAGATGTCGAACGCGCGGTCGCAGCGGCGCGTCGCGCCCTCGACGGACCGTGGGGCCGTATGACCCCGGCGCAGCGCAGCAAGATCCTGTGGCGGGTCGGCGACCTTCTGGAAGAACGCGTCGAAGAGTTCGCCCTCCTCGAGGCACTCGACAACGGAAAGCCGCTGACCTACGCGCGGCTGGTCGACGTGCCGCTGTCCGCAGACTGGTTCCGGTACATGGCGGGCTGGCCCACCAAGCTCGAGGGCAGCACGATCCCCGTCACCTCCACCGCCGCTCCCGGCAACTACTTCGCCTACACCGTGCGCGAACCTGTCGGCGTCGTCGCCGCCATCGTCGCCTGGAACTTCCCGCTGCTGCTGGCCGCGTGGAAGCTGAGCCCTGCGCTCGCCACCGGCAACACCGTGATCCTCAAGCCCGCCGAGCAGACCCCGCTCAGCGCCGCCCTGCTCGGTGAGGTCCTTCGTGACGCCGGACTCCCCGACGGCGTGGTGAACATCGTCCAGGGAGACGGAAAGAACGTCGGCGCCGCACTCACCGCCCACCCCGGAGTCGACAAGGTCTCCTTCACCGGATCCACCGCGGTGGGACGCGAGATCATCTCCTCGGCCCGCGGCAACCTCAAGAAGGTGACCCTCGAACTCGGCGGCAAATCCCCCAACATCATCTTCGACGACGCCGACATCGACGCCGCCATCGAAGGTGCGGCAATGGCCATCTTCTTCAATCAGGGCGAGGCCTGCGAGGCGGGGTCACGACTGTTCGTGCAATCGAAGATCTACGACCGAGTCGTCGAAGGGGTCGCCAAGATCGCCTCCACCCTGAAGGTGGGCGACAGCCTCGACCCCGAAAGCCAGATGGGGCCTCTGGTGTCGCAGAAGCAACTCGACACGGTCCTCGGATACCTCGACAGCGGCAGGGCCGAGGGGGCCACCGCACTGACCGGTGGTGGCCGCAAGGGCAACGTCGGATACTTTGTCGAACCCACCGTCCTGGTCGATACCACCCCGACCATGCGAGTGGTCAAGGAGGAGATCTTCGGACCGGTGGTCACCGTCGCTCCGTTCGACGAGGTCGACGACATCGTCCGCACCGCGAACGACACCGACTACGGGCTCGCCGCCGGTGTCTGGACCTCGGATGTGTCCAAGGCCCACAACGTCGCCGCACAACTCAAGGCCGGCACCGTGTGGATCAACAGCTACCACGTCCTCGACCCGGCCCTGCCGTTCGGCGGTTACAAGCAGTCCGGGTGGGGACGTGAGCACGGCGGCGCGGTCCTCGACGCCTACACCGAAACCAAAACGGTGATCCTCAAGAAGTAA
This sequence comes from Rhodococcus sp. JVH1, assembly GCF_000280725.2. Classification (NCBI taxonomy): domain Bacteria; kingdom Bacillati; phylum Actinomycetota; class Actinomycetes; order Mycobacteriales; family Nocardiaceae; genus Rhodococcus; species Rhodococcus sp. JVH1. The sequence continues at coordinate 4,159,982 of NZ_CP166289.1, forward strand.
CCACCCGGGCAGATGCCGTGCGTCGCCGACCGCGGCATCTGCCCGGTGGAATGGCCGAAACGCGAGGAAGTCCATCGAGGCAGCAGAGCCACCGTTCAACGCTCGGCTACGCAGCATGGCGGGAGTTCATGCATCCGATTGCCAGAGCTGTCGCTCGATGCCAAATCGTCTGTCGCTGTGCGTCAAGACACACTGATGGCGCGCTGGAAGAATCGTCAGAGCACGGATAACAAGCTCCGGCGCCGCCCCAAGGAACGATCGCTGCCACCCAGACGCCCTGCTTCGCACAGGAGCGTGAGACGAGAGGGAACTGATGGACAACACCACGACCACGGGATCAGCTCTCGCCGTTTCGGACGCGATCAGCGCTTCCGCTGACACGGCCGACCGCCGGTGGCAGATGCCGACCATCCAGCGTCCGTGCCTCGCCCCGGCAGAGACACACGGCCGGCAAAGGCGCTCGCCCACCGCAGTGGCGTTCGGGCCAGGGACGCTGGCCCGATGCCGCGAGCTGTACGAGATCCTGCTGAAGACGGGAACGTTCACAGCTGAGGGCAGGTGGATGACAGACTTCGCGATAAGGTGGTCGCCCTATGGTGGTTCCAGTGCCGCGGAACTTCTCGAACACTTCGGAGTCACGCGCCAGAGATACCTGGACCTGCTTCGGATTGAGCTGGGGCCCACACCAGCCGATCTGCCCCGCATCCGGGACCTCAAACGCGAGTTGACCATTCACCTGGGGCGTGCGTGGACGGAATCGCGGCGGTGAAACCCGGCCCCCGGCTGGCTCCCGCAACAGCGCTCACCGTGGCCGCGTCCCGGCCGACCGCCCCGGAACAAGGGGAGCGGTGCGGGCCCCTCCCGGGACCGCACTGGCATCGGCTCGGCCCTCACATTGCTCGGCAACCGAAGATCTAGGAGAGACCATCATTTCCAGCGACATCGACGACCGCATCCGGCAACTGCTGGTGGAGTACGACACCCCTGGGGCGTGCGCCGCTGAGCTGCTGTGCGACCGCCACCCCGACGACAAGGTGGCCTTCACCGTCGTCGAGAGTGATCTGGCAACAACGGATCTGACGTACCGCGACTTGAGACGGAAGTCGGCACAGTTCGCTGCCGCACTGACCGAACTGGGCATCGAGCCGGGTGATCGCATCGCAACGTTGATGAGCAAGTCCGCCCAGCTGGTGATCGTCCTGCTCGGCATCTGGCGCCGAGGTGCGGTGCACGTTCCACTGTTCACCGCCTTCGCACCGCCCGCGATCGGGTTCCGATTGGAATCGAGCGATGCGAAGATCGTCGTCAGCGACGCCAACCAGCTCGACAAACTCCAACCCGGCGACGACATTCCCGCCGACGCACCATGGTTGGTGATCGCCGCCGACAGCACCGAGAACCCGGCGCAGTTACGCCTGGACGACCTTCTGGCCGGATACACCCCGGACGACCCCCGCGGCAACGCCGTCGCCGTGGGCGGCCAGGGTCCGCTCGTGCAACTGTTCACCAGCGGAACCACGGGCACCCCGAAGGGCGTGCCCGTCCCGGTGCGTGCGCTGGCGTCCTTCCACGCCTACCTGGAGTTCGGGTTGGATGCCCGGCCGGACGACGTCTTCTGGAACGCCGCCGACCCCGGCTGGGCCTACGGCTTGTACTACGCGATCCTGGCGCCCCTGGCATCCGGGACCCGCAGCATCCTGCTGCATGCCGGCTTCTCCGCACCGCTGACCTGGCAGATCATCGAACGACTCGGCGTGACGAACTTCGCCGCCGCGCCCACCGTGTACCGCAGCCTTCGCGCCGACCCGACGCCGGTCCCCGCCGGAATCAGTCTGCGGCGCGCATCGTCCGCGGGCGAACCGCTCACCCCCGATGTGGTGAGCTGGTCGAAGCAGGCTCTCGGAGTCGAGGTACACGATCACTACGGGCAAACCGAACACGGCATGTTCATCTCCAACGCCTGGCACGATGCGCTCGCCACCGATGTGCCGGCCGGTTCGATGGGCAAGCCACTACCGGGTTTCGTTTGCGCGGTGCTCGCCGACGACGCCGACGAACTCGCTCCGACGGGAACGATGGGACGGGTGGTGATCGACACCGTCAACAGCCCGCTGCTGTGGTTCCCCGGCTACATCGACGCCCCGGAGAAGACGGCACAGCGATACACAGACGATGGCCGCTGGTACCTGACCGGTGACGCGGGGATGGTCGACTCCGACGGGAACTACTTCTTCTCCGCTCGCGACGACGACGTCATCATCATGGCCGGCTACCGAATCGGCCCCTTCGACGTCGAAAGCGTACTGGTGCTTCACGACGACGTCATCGAAGCCGCCGTGGTGGGACTGCCCGACGAACTTCGTGGTGAGGTACTCGAGGCGTTCGTGGTCCTCCGCCATGGAGTGGTCGGCGGCGACGAACTCGAGGCCGAGCTGCAGACGCTCGTCAAACGAAAGTTCGCCGCGCACGCCTACCCCCGCCGGGTGCACTTCGTGCCGAGCCTCCCCAAGACACCCAGCGGAAAGGTACAACGTTTCCTGCTCCGCAAACAGGAAAGCGCACGGCAATAACCACGACACTCTGCCGCCCCGCCCGGCCACCCCCCTTGAACATCGATACGACCAGATCCCGCCGTTCGGGATCTCGCTGAACATTTCCACGAACTCGAGGCCCCGAAATGCCGACTCTTCTCGTTTATGCGTTCCTCGCAGTACTCCGCATCCTCATGCCCCGTGTAGGTGAGCGGGCGCTTGGCAACTTCCTTCTCACATCGGCGCTCACGCGCATCTACCTCGGGTGGTCGCCCGCCACACACGATGCGGCCCTGTCACGGACGGATCCGGTGATTGAAGAGCCGCTCACTGGTGGTCAGGTTTCGCGACGAGTGGGCAACTCGAGGTGAGTCGGTGCTCCGCGTGCGGAAGTTGGTGGATCTCGTCATGCATTGTGTGGTCCGCCACGGAAAGCAATGATCTCAGGCACTCGACCGGCCATCCCCAATGACGAGTCGTGCCGTTACCACGCACCAGCCACCTCGGCTACCAGCTACTCACGTGGGACCAAATGAAAGGGGCCCTTCGGTAAACACTTTCGCGTAAATGTCAGCTGAACCTGACCACGCGCCGCGGCATATCCACGGGGGGAATGCCGCAACATCCGACGACCGAATGATGCACTCATCGGCCGATCGAGCAGTCCCGCCCGACATCTCCACCAGCGGGACACCCCACTATCACCATCGCAATCCGTAGGCGTCCGATGTCCCCCACAGCCAGAACACACCCCAGTCCGTCAGGTCCGCCGCGTGAAGCGGCAGCACCAGCGCTGCCGCACCCCAACGTCCGCTCACACAGCCCGATTTCTTGTCGATTCACTGTGGCGGATGCTGGCAGCTGGCGTCTCGACGATCCGCTCCATTCGGGGCCGATGAGGCCTGTGCGCACCGGCCTCGGCGCAGGGCGGTCGCGATGACCCCCCGCGATGGCACCCTGGTGATCCAAAGATGCCGAGACTGTGGCACATTGCTGGCGCCCTTGATTGCCGCGTGTTCGGCGTGCCACGGCGCCGATCTCGAATCGGTGCCCTCCAGCGGCATCGGGTCCATCGTGTCGTCGAAGGTGATGCATCGCGAGTGTAATGACGCCCAGAACAGTCTCGTCTCGCGCACCATTGCGATCGTCGCACTCGACGACGGCCCCTGGGTGTACTCGTGGATCGCCGGGCATATTCCGGCCCATTCCGGGCAGCCGGCACGCGTCGAGTTCCAACCGTCGGCAATGGACGAACGACTGCCATTGTCCTCGGTTCAGTCTGACCAGGGTCCGTGATTCTCATCCGCAGCGCCGATGACGACGACGGCGTCGGCGTCGGCGTCGGCAAGATCCTTGGGGCAGATTGGGTACCCCATGCTGGTGCGGATTCTGAGTTTGATCGCGTGGACGTCGGAGTTGTCACGCAGGTGCTACCGAACGGTGGCGGCGGTGGCCGGTCCACATCGCCAAGCCAGCATCTCGCCGGTCGGCGATCCTGTGCTCTCCGCCAGTCATCTCGGACCGTCCGGCGCCGGACCCCGGAAATCGGGGTTGGGCGCCGTGGGCGAGGGAATCGGGCTGCGCCGAGGCGGGGCATTTCGCGTCCGGCACCCCGATGACGTGGGCGCCGAGGATGTCTGGATGCGTGTGCAGCAACTCTCGATCCCGTGGGAAGTTTTCGTTGGTCCGGTGGGTGGTCATCGTGCGGTCAGTGGCACCCTCGGTGGTGGTCCGGTGCTCTCCTTGTCAGGAAGCTGACATGGTTGGATCGGGAGCGCGCTCGGCTTCGGCGTTGTGGTAGTGCAGCTTCCAGAGCAGCACCGCGCCCAGCCAGGATGCAACAAAGAGTCCGACGATGACGTATCCGAACAGTTCGAAGCGATCGGCGAGGGCGCCGTACCGGCCGATCCAGCCGGTGGTTACTCCGAAGTGGTCGGTGAGTGCTCCGGCGAGGTAGACCGAGGCCACGAACAGGCCGATGACGACGGTCATAGCGGTGGTGGCCAGGTTGTAGTACAGGCGGCGGCCGGGGCTGCGGTAGGCCCACGAATATGCCCGGGTCATGAGCAGACTGTCGGCTGTGTCCATCATCGACATGCCGGCCGCGAACAGCAGTGGCAGGGTCAGGACGGCGGCGAACGACATGCCGCCGTTGACCGCGGTCGTCGCCGACAGTGCCAGCAAGGTGACTTCGCTGGCGGTCTCGAGACCGAGACCGAAGAGGAAGCCGAGTGGCGCCATGTGCCAGGAAGACTTGATCAGGTTGCGGGCGCGCGAGCCGAGAACACGGTTGACCAGCCCTCGGTTCAGCAGTTGCAGGTCGATCTGTTCGGCGTGAAGAGTGCCGAGGCGATATTGGCGCCACAGTCGGGTCAGCCCGGTCAAGACGACGGCGTTGAGCGCGGCGACGAGAGCGATGAAGCCGATCGCGACAAGGATCGATATGGTGCCGCCGACGCTGCGTATCCCGTCCAGGCTGGTGTCGCTGAGGTTGGCGCCGGCGAAGGCGACGAGAACGGCGAGGACCAGCACGACGGCGCTGTGGCCCATCGCGAAGAAGAAGCCGACACCGACGGGCCGTCGTCCGCGCACGAGCATCAGCCGTGTGGTGTCGTCGATGGCGGCGATGTGATCGGCATCGAAGGCATGACGCATGCCGAGGATGTAGGCGAGGGTCCCTGCTCCGGCGAATCCACTAGCGGCCGCGAGGTTTTCACTCTGCCAGAGGTAGAGACTCCACCCGAGGACGTGCAGGACGGCGATGGCGGCAACGATCGCGGCGAGGCGCGATCGCTCGGCGCTGGTCCATCGGGTGGTGAACGAGTGGGTAACGGACGCCATGGTTGTCCTTTGTGTCTACAGCGATAGTTCGCTGGCAGCGAGGGTGGATACGGTGTCGGGCGGTCGGGTCCTGGGGTGCGCTCAGCCTGAATCGCTCCGGCGGGTCGATATGTTGTGGCACTTCGGACTACTTGGCAGTCCGCTGGTGACTCCGGCAGACCATTTCGATCGTCGGGTGTATTCGAAGGATAGGAGCCGCCGATGCATAACGCTTGACCCTCAGTGACAGTCGCTTTTGCTTTCAGCGCCATCACCCGCTTCGCGGGCGATCAGCGACCCGTACGGCCGCCGTCCGGCACCACGAGTCGTGGTACGCGAACCTTGAACGGATGGTGCAGGTCTCGATCTGCGTCCGAAGATGTTGTCAACGTGCAGCGCTCATCAGGAGCGTCGGTGTGACTACCGACGCTCGGCGGATCGACTTTCGGGCCTTGATCATCGGTATTGTTCGCGGTACCGGCTCGGACTGATGCCGTAGGTCGCTGTGAATGCCCTACTGAAGACTGACAGATCCACGAATCCGAACTGGGTTGCTATGTCGGTCAGGGATCGGGGGGTGTTGCGTGGGGCCACCATCGCCTGGCGGCAGGCCTCGAGTCGGTGTTCACGAATCGTGGCGGCGGCGGTTGCATCGAAGCGTGCAAACACTCGGTGCACGGTTCTGGTGGAGACGAAGAACGCCTGGGCGATGCCGGATGGGGACAGGTCCGGGTCGTCGAGGTGCTGTCCGATGTATCGCACCATGCTCACGTACAGATCCCGGACACCGGCATCCGGGTCCTCGGGCTGACAACATTCCTCCCGCGCCGCGGTGATGGCGAGATCCGCCAGGCCCCCGGCGAGTCCGATCGCGCCCCCGGAGGACACTGTCCCGCCTGCAACCAGCAGGCTAGACAGCATCGGTGACAGCATCTGTCCCACAGGCGAAGTGGACCTGACGGTCCGTGCTGTCAACTCCTGCGACTGACTCTCGGTGAGCGACACCGAGGCACGCGGCCATGTGAACACACGCAGATGCCAGTCCGGACGCAGGTTCCAGGTGAACGGTCGCGAACTCTCGTAGAGGGCGAAATCGCCGGGGCCGAGGGTGCATGTGCGTCCGTCCTGGATGAGCTGCCCTTCACCGGCAACGACAATGCCGATCTGTATCAACTCGAGTGGGTGGTCGTTGGTGAGCCTCGCCGTTCTGCGGAAGGATTGGGATGTGGCCGTGACATCGGCGGCCATCAGATGCGCGAAGTGGCGGGTGTGCACCGCACCGGTGAAGTACGTGGGCTCGGCGGCGATGTCCAGTGCCACGAACGTGTCCCGGATGGTGTCGATCCAGGTGCCGAGCGCGGTGGTCCGCACTACCTCGCGGCGATGTTGCGGTGTCGACGCCGCGGGTTGCGGGAAAGGCGGCAGCGCGGGCGTGTCCGCGGACCGGCAATCTGGACAGGCACTGTCCACGAGGTCGCCATCAGGTGGCGGCAACAACGACATGAACAGCTCCTTCTCCTCGCGTGAACCCCACGCTAGGAGGACAGGAACAACATGTCAATGAGTACTGACTTATTTACGTGAACGAAACACTGTTCCAAGTCGTGGACTGTAGACGTTGGGAGTTGACTCATTCGCACCGGACACGCCGGGACCGGCGGGCACACAACCTGTGGCGCTCTGTCCGGAGCCGGTGGGAAAGTCGCGGAACAATTCGTGCATCTCCACGAGCACATCCCGCGCGGGTCCGGTCGCATCGACCGAATAGAACCGGAACCGGCCCGCCTTCCGTTCCGTGACCAGGCCCGCTGTACGCAACACCCGCAGATGCGTGGACACGCCGGTACGCCCGACACTGTGGATACTCTCGGCGAGTTGACTCACGCTGCATTCGTCATGGTCGACGAGAAGGCGGAGAATTTCGCGGCGAACCGGGTCCGCGATCGCATCGAACGCCTTTTGCGCAGACATTGGGCCCTCCATTCCCATCTCAGTGCCACCCAGCCTAGCGAGAGCGCTGGCGATGCCGGGTGGTCAACGGCCCTTGTCCTCACGCGTCACACTGACTGTCCCCCTCGATTCTCAGGTGATGGCTCCGCCCCCGCGATGACCTTGTCGCAGAGTGCAAAGACAGCTGTCGCGCAGCGTCAAACACCGCGCCGCGCAAGCGCCTACCGTTCGAGTACGCCGGAAATCCTCGGATGGTTCAGGGGACCCTCCTGGACTGATTGGACGATCTGCACTTGGAGGCTGCGCTGCGATGCCATTTGAGATCCGCATCACCGACAACGCGCCACGGTTCGATAGGTGGTCGACCACCTATCCCGAGGGCGTGACGGAGGTTCTGTTCGCCCAATTCGGGGTGCAGGCAGCCAATCTGGAACAGGCGAACGCAGCGGTCGACGACATGCTGGGGTTGTTCGATCACGATCCGCGTCCGGCGGTTCTCGATCGAGGCCACTTCATCGACACCTCCGGATACGCCAATGCCACGCTGAGGGCGTACTGGTTCTGCCCGGACGACTATCACCGGTGGGCCGGACAGGAGAGCGTCGAGGTGTTCTGGGCGTCGCGGCTGTCGACCGGGCCGGTCGGCTACTACCGCGAGACCGCGGTGATACCCCGGAACCATGCCACGGCCGAGTTCATCAACTGCCACAACCGTACTGGGTTCTTGACCATCTTCGACCACGTCCCCGCGGGCGCCGCGGTTTAACCGAAGGAGACCATCGGTTCATGTCTACATTGCCCCCACCTGATTCCGCACGCCTGGCCGGGCTCGACCAGCATTTCAGGTTCGGCCTGTCCGCTGCGGATCTCGAGGAGTTCGCTCCCGCGGTCGAGGCCACTCTGGCCGGATCTGATGCCGTCGAAGACCTCTATCTACGCTCGGCATCACCGGCGCCGCAGCGGACCTGGGACATGCCCGTCCCGGAACGCAACCAACTCGGGGCCTGGTACGTCACCACCGAGCTCACCGGCGCGTCGGAGGGTCCGCTGGCCGGCAAGACGGTGGCGGTCAAGGACAACGTCGCCGTCGCCGGCGTACCGATGATGAACGGATCGAGGACGGTGGAGGGTTTCGTCCCCCGTCACGATGCGACAGTGGTGCGCCGTCTGCTCGATGCCGGTGCGACCATCGCCGGCAAGTCCGTGTGTGAGGACCTGTGTTTCTCCGGGGCGAGCTTCACCTCGCAGCCGGGGCCGGTCCGCAACCCGTGGGATCCCACGCGCAATTCCGGTGGATCCTCCAGCGGTAGTGGTGCACTCGTCGCGAGCGGCGAGGTCGATCTCGCGGTCGGCGGGGACCAGGGTGGCTCTATCCGCATTCCTGCGGCGTTCTGCGGGATCGTCGGGCACAAGCCGACGCATGGGCTGGTCCCCTACACCGGGGCGTTCCCGATCGAGCGGACCATCGACCATCTCGGCCCGATCACCCGCACCGTTGCCGATGCGGCCCTCATGCTGGGTGTGTTGGCCGGCCCCGACGGGGCCGATCCTCGGCAGCCGACCGGGATCGAAGTCGTGGACTACGTGTCCACGATCGCCGAACCGGCGTCCGGGCTGCGGGTCGGTGTCGTGACCGAAGGCTTCGGCACGCCCGTGTCCGATCCGGACGTCGATGCCGCCGTCCGGGCGGCGATCGATGTCCTGCGCGGTGCCGGGCTCGCGGCGGAGGAGGTGTCGATTCCCTGGCATCTCGATGCCATGCACGTGTGGAACGTGATCGCCACCGAGGGCGCCGCCTATCAGATGCTCGACGGCAACGCCTATGGGATGAACACCGACGGCTTCTACGACCCGGAGCTGGTCGCGCACTTCGCCGCCCAGCGCCTTGAGCGCGGCCACGAGCTGTCCAAGACCGTCAAGCTGGTCGGGTTGTCGGGCCGGTACACCTTCGAGGTCGGCGGCGGAAAGTACTACGCCATGGCCCGCCAGCTCGTGCCCGAGTTGCGCGCCGCCTACGACGCCGCGCTGGCCCGCTTCGACGTCCTGGTCATGCCCACCGTCCCCTACACCGCCCAAGAGATCCCCCCGGCCGATGCCAGCCTGGTCGACTACCTGCATGTTGCGCTGTCGATGGTGGGCAACGCCGCACCCTTCGACGTCACCGGACACCCCGCGTGCTCGGTCCCAGCCGGTCTGGTCGGCGGCCTGCCGACCGGTCTGATGATCGTCGGCAAGCGTTTCGACGATGCCACGGTTCTGCGCGTGGCACACACCTATGAACAGGCGGTCGGCGTATTCCCCACGCCGCCGGCCGCCGCGACCGCGAGGAGTTTCGCATGAATGGTGTATTCGATCTCGGGGGCACGGACGGGCTCGGCCCGGTGGTGACCGAGGACGACGAACCGGTATTCCGCGCCGAATGGGAGAAGATCGCGTTCTCCCTGTTCGCCAGCTGCTTCCGTGCCGGACTGTTCAACGTCGACAGTTTCCGGCACGGCATCGAGCAGATGGACCCGGCCGAGTACCTGCTGTCCAACTACTACGAGCACTGGGCGCACGTCGCCGAGCACTCCGGGGAGAAGGCCGGCGTCATCGACCCGGCCGAACTCGACCGGCTCACCCAGTTCTACCTGGAGAACCCGGAGGCCCCACTGCCGCAGCGTGAGGACCCCGAGCTGCTCGCGTTCGTCGACGCCGCCGTCACCGGCGGGGCACCGGCCGTCCGGGAATCGGACAAGGTCGCCGTGTTCTCGGTCGGTGACACCGTCACCATCTCCGCCGACAGCCCCACCGGCCACACCCGCCGGGCCCGCTACGTCCGTGGCCGCACCGGGGTGATCACCGGCGCGCACGGCACCTTCATCTATCCCGACAGCGCCGGCAACGGCGGCCCCGACGCCCCCGAACACGTCTACACCGTGCGCTTTACCGCGCGTGAGCTCTGGGGCGAGGAGACCGGCGATCCCAACAGCGTCGTCTACTTCGACGTCTGGGAGCCGTATCTGACCCTCGTTACCACCGAAACCAAGGAGTGAACATGGCTACAACCGACACTCGCCTGCGCACGCAGGAGGAGATCACCGCCCGGGTCAAGGCCCTCGAAGCGGTGTTGATCGAGAAGGGCGTCCTGACCACCGCCGCGGTGGACCGGCTGGCGGAGGTCTACGAGAACGAGGTCGGGCCGCAGCTCGGCGCCAAGGTCGTGGCGCGGGCATGGGCCGATCCCGAGTTCAAGGCCCGCCTACTCGCCGACGCCACCGCTGCCTGCGGCGAACTGGGCATCGGTGGCCTGCAGGGCGAGGACATGATCGTCGTCGAGAACACCGACACCGTGCACAACGTGATCGTGTGCACCCTCTGCTCCTGCTACCCATGGCCGGTACTCGGTCTGCCGCCCAACTGGTACAAGGCACCGCCCTTTCGGGCGCGGATCGTGCGCGAGCCCCGCAAGCTACTCGCGGAGGACTTCGGGTTCACGGTGCCGGACTCGGTGGAGATCCGGGTGTGGGACTCGAGCTCCGAACTGCGGTACTGGGTACTGCCGCAGCGTCCGGTGGGCACCGACGGACTGAGCGTCGACCAGCTCGCGGCATTGGTGACCCGGGACTCGATGATCGGCGTCGGCCCCGTCGCCACCCCGGCCTCATGAGCGCCCCGGTGCACCACGACGCCGCCGAACTCGACGAGGCCCGGCGCCGCATCGAGGACCTGGTCTGCGGTCTGCCCGACGCGGGTGATCAGCCGTTCGAGCAGCCCTGGGAGTTGCGGGCCTTCGCGATGGCCGTTGCTGCCTACGACAATGGGCACTACGCCTGGTCCGAATTCCAGCTCTCGCTTGTCGAGTCGATTAGGCGGTGGGAAGACGGCCAAGGCTCCGAGCCGTGGAGCTACTACGAACACTGGCTCGTGGCCCTCGAGGCCGTGCTCGCTGACAAAGGTGCACTCTCGGACAGCGCTCTCGATGAACGGACGAGAACGGTACTGGCAACACCTCGCAACGCCAATCACCACGAGGCACACCGGGACCCGGTCGCGATCGCTCCAGCGCTGACCAGCTGACCTGTACTGCCCGTCGAGCAGTCACGACAACCCCGGTTCGGCCCGCGCCGATCACCACATCGGTCCGGGCCGAGCCACCCCTTTTATCCAGTCCTGTTATCCAGTCCTGCCGATCGATTCCTCGTGCCAGGTGGCATCTTTCTTCATTCGCACCTCTGGCGACTCTCGATGCCCATCGTCATCGTCCGGACTTACCCGGCCGTGGCCCGATGCGGAGACCTATCCATGCCGTTCTTGTTGTTCGACGCTGTCCTCGTTCTTCTCGGACTTCTGCTGCGCCCCACCGTTGGCCGGCTGGTCTGAAGGACGGGGTCAGCAGAATCGCCGCGGCACGAGCCGAAATACGGTCAATGGAACTGCTCGCACAGTTGGCGGATACACACCAGGAGAGCAGGTACACCGATGATCACAGCGGCAGAGCTACCTCGTACAGATAACCCAGCCTCCGCACCCGGCCCTGCAAGAAGGCATCGAATCAATCACCCACCGAGGGCCGAACCGTGGACCGCGAACGCCGACATTGGTCTGCATAACCCGTCCGATCGGTAGCAATCGCTCGAATTGTGATGACCAACAGTGGGTCTGATCCACTGGCGGACTCACCGCGGCACGGCAACGGCCCCTGGCCCCTGGCCCTAGGAGTTCCCGCGCCATGCGCATCTCGTTCCGGCAGACTGCTGCCGTCCTCTCCGCGGCATCCGCGCTGCTCGTCTCCGGTTGTTCGTCGGCCGGCGACTCCCCCGCCACCGAGGAGACCGCCGCCTCGGATTCCTCCAGCTACCCCATGACCCTGGAGAACTGCGGGCACACGGTCACCGTCGACGCCCCGCCCCAGCGGGCGGTGTCGCTCAATCAGGGCTCCACCGAGATCCTGCTGTCCCTCGGCCTGGCGGACCGCTTGGTGGGAACCGCCACCTGGACCGACCCCGTCCGCGACAACCTGGCCGCCGACAACGCGAAGGTTCCTCGGCTCGCCGACAACAAGCCGTCGTTCGAGGTGGTACTCGACACCGAACCCGATTTCGTGACGGCGTCGTTCGGCGGCACCCTCGGCCCGGGCGGTGTGGCCGATCGCGACCAGTTCGACCAACTGGGTGTCCCCAGCTACCTGTCGCCCGCCGATTGCGAGGGCAAGACGGACGAGAGCGTCAACGCCGACGGGGCGCGCACCGGGCCGCTGCGCATCGACACGGTCTACGAGGAAATCCGCGAACTCGCCGCCATCTTCGACGTCCGCGACCGCGGTGAGCAGTTCGTCACGGAATTGCAGCAGCGGTTCGACGCCGCCTCGCGTGAGATCGAGGCCTCCGGGGTGTCGCTGGCGTACTGGTTCGCCGACACCGAGACCCCGTACATGGCGGGCTGCTGCGGATCCTCGGGCATCATCACCAACTCGGTGGGCGCGCAGAACATTTTCTCCGACACCACAAACGAGTGGCCGCAGGTGAGTTGGGAGAGCGTTCTCGACCGTGACCCCACCGCCCTCGTCCTGGCCGACCTCAGCCGCCGGAGCATCGACGGCGACGCTCTCGACAGCAAGATCGCGTTCCTCGAGTCGAACCCGGTGACACAGCGGCTCACCGCAGTCCGGGACAAGCGGTACATCGTCGTGAACGGCGCCGACCTGAATCCATCGATCCGCACCGTCGACGGCGTGGAGAAGACGGCGGCCGCGCTGAAGCAGTGGGGACTGGCGAACTGACGTTGGCGGCAACACGGTTCGACTCCAGGTCGCTGCTCGCCGCGCTCCTCCTCGGCGGTGTGGTGGTGCTCGCGGCGTCGATCGCGGTCGTCATCACCCTCGGCCCGGCGAGCCTGTCGGTGGGCGACGTGTACGCGGTGGTCCTCGAGCACTTCGGTCTGGGCAGTTCGGGGGTGAGCAGGATCAAGGACGGCATCGTGTGGGAGTTGCGCCTGCCGCGGACCCTCCTCGCGGCGGTGTGCGGCGCGGGGCTGGCGTTGTGCGGAGCGATCATGCAGTCGCTGCTGCGCAATCCGCTCGCCGATCCGTTCGTGCTCGGCATCTCGTCGGGCGCGTCCACCGGGGCGGTGCTCGTCGTCGTCCTCGGTCTCGGCGCCGGGGCGGTGTCGTTGTCGGCGGGTGCCTTCGCGGGGGCGGTGATCTCGTTTGCCCTGGTGATGCTGCTGGCGACCGGTGCGGGCGGCGGCACGTCGCGGGTGGTGCTGGCGGGAGTGGCGGGCACGCAACTCTTCTCCGCGTTGACGTCGTTCATCGTGATCTCGTCCGCCGACGCCGAGCAGACCCGCGGGGTGCTGTTCTGGCTGCTCGGTTCGCTGTCCGGGGTCGACTGGGCGGACGTGGCGCTCTGCGGGGCCGTCACCGCGATCGGCATCGGCGTCTGTCTCCTCACGTCCTCGGCGCTGGATGCCTTCACGTTCGGGAACACCGCGGCCGCCTCACTCGGGGTGTCCGTGCGGTGGATCCGCCTGCTGCTGCTCACCGTGACCGCGCTGGTCACGGCGGCGCTCGTCAGCGCGGCGGGCGCGATCGGGTTCGTAGGGCTGGTCCTGCCGCACGCCGCACGGTTCCTCGTCGGCCCCCGGCACAGCCGCCTGCTGCCCACCACCGCGGTGGTCGGCGCAATCTTCATGGTGTGGGTGGACGCGATCGCCCGCACGGTGTTCGCACCCCAGGAAGTTCCGGTCGGTGTCGTCACCGCCCTGATCGGCGTCCCGGCTTTCGCCGTCATCCTCTTCCGCATGAGGACGAGCCCATGACCCTGCGCGCTGCGAACCTCGGCTGGAGCCGCGGCGGACATCTCGTGCTCGACGGGGTGTCCGTCGATCCGGCAGCAGGCGAGACCATCGGGCTTCTCGGCCCCAACGGGTCGGGCAAGTCCTCGCTCCTGCGACTGCTCAGCGGGATCGGCGAGCCCGACACCGGCAGGGTCCTCCTCGACGACACCGACATCAGGACCCTCCGGCGACGGCAGATCGCCCGCCGGGTGGCGATGGTCGACCAGCATTCCGACACCGAGGTCGACATCACCGTCCTCGACGTGGTCCGGCACGGCCGCATCCCCCACCGCAGCGTGTTCGGCGGCGACGAGTCGGCGGACGCCGCGGCCGTCGAACGCGCCCTCGAGCACACCGGCATGACGTCGAAGTCGCACCGCCTGTGGCACACACTGTCCGGCGGTGAACGGCAGCGCACCCAGATCGCGCGGGCCCTCGCGCAGGAGCCGGACGAACTACTGCTGGACGAACCGACAAACCACCTGGACATCCAGCATCAGCTCGACATCCTGTCCCTGGTCGCCGAATTGCCCCTCACCAGCTACATCGCCCTGCACGATCTCAATCTGGCCGCGATGTTCTGCGATCGCGTGGTGGTGCTGGACGGCGGCCGCATCGTCGCCGCGGGCCGTCCCGCAGACGTGATCACCGAGGCCCTCGTCGAGCAGGTGTACCGGGTGCGGGCGGGGGTCGCCATAGATCCCGTCACCGGCTACCCCACCGTCACGTACCGGCCGCGGTCGTCGCGGCACCTCTCCCTCCACTGACGCCCTACCGGCGAACGGGGTTGCTGGACCGCTGAGTGGTCAGGTCCTGCTCCGTCCCGGTGAGTTCACCGGCCAGGCCCACAGGTTCCTTCGCCGACTGTCGCTCATCGTCCAGCTATCTGTCGCGCACAGTCAAATACACACCGGCACAAAAAGGTAGCTTCGATCCATCCGAGTTGCCGAACGTTCTCGGCGAGCCCCAACTCGATGAATCAGGAGTCCTCATGGAATCTGCAATCAGCAGCCACCTCACATGCCCACGGACGTTGACCCGGCGTGTCCCCGATGACTACCAACCGCCCTTCCCCATGTGGGTAGGACGCGCCGACGAGAGCTTGCAGCAGGTAGTCATGGCCTACTTCGGCGTGCAGTTCCGCGGCGACGAACAGCGCCCGGCCGCACTCGCGGCCATGCGCGAGATCGTTGCCAGCTTCGACCTGGACGACGGCCCACTGCACCACGACCTGACCCATCACGAGGACAATCAGGGCTATCAGAATCTGATGATCGTGGGATACTGGAAAGACATTGCCTCCCACACCCGTTGGCGCCAACACCCGGCGGTGGCCGACTGGTGGGCATCGGAAGAACGACTAGCGGAGGGACTCGGCTACTTCCGTGAGATCGTAGCCCCGCGGGCCGAGCAATTCGAAACGCTGTACGCGTTCCAGGACCGCCTCCCCGGTGTCGGTGCCGTCATGGACGGGACCAGCGGCGACATCAACGAACACGGGTACTGGGGTTCAATGCGCGAACGTTTCCCGCTGTCCCAGACCGACTGGATGCAGCCCTCGGGCGAACTGCAGGTGATCAGCGGCGATCCTGCCGTAGGTGGCCGCGTGGTCGTCCAGGGCCACGACAACATCACCCTGATTCGGTCCGGTCAGGATTGGAAAGACGCCGAATCCGAAGAACGTGCCTTGTATCTCGACGAGATCCTCCCAACTCTGCAGCAGGGCATGGACTTTCTCCGCGACAACGGCGAGTCGGTGGGTTGCTACAGCAACAGGTTTGTGCGCAATATCGATTTGGAAGGGAACTTCCTCGATCTGAGTTACAACATCGGCCACTGGAGTTCGCTCGACAAACTCGAGCGCTGGTCAGAATCCCATCCGACCCACCTGCGGATATTTACCACTTTCTTCAAGGTCGCTGCCGGCCTGTCAAAACTGCGGCTCTATCATGAGGTCTCGGTGTTCGACACCAGCGACCAACTCTACGAGTACATCAACTGCCACCCCCAGACCGGCATGATGCGCGACGCCCACCCAGTCGAGAACTAGGACCGCTGAACGTTCCGCTGGTGTTCCTGCTTCTGTGGCCGCTGAACGCCGTATGCGGTGCCGATCGGCGATACCAGATCGGCACCGCTGGGAGCCAGGGCTTTGCTTTCCGGGACACCTGCGATATGTTGACCATTGTTGACATATCGGCTTTTGGTTGCAGGAAAGCGTGGTGCTGAGGCAGTGACTACTCAGCGGAACGAAGAGTTGGCGTTTGCCGTGCTGGCCGATCAGGTCCGGCGCCAGATCTTGGACACACTCGCCTCGCATGGGGAGTGCAGCGCCGGCTTCATAAGCGACCAGATATCGACCGTGGGACGCACCACGGTGTCCACGCACTTGAGAGCGCTCCGCATGTCCGGTGTTGTGCTCGAACGGCGCCAGGGACGTCATCGCCTGTATTCGATCGACCCGGCGGGCCCGGCCAATGATGCTCTGCAGTTTCTTCGTGGTGTTCTCGAGCGCGCTCTGGACGCTGGCACAAAAACCGGCGACTCGTCGACCTCACCGGTGGTCGATCCCGAAGGCGGATCGGTACGTCGCCGGGCATGATCGGACCTGCGACCTCGTTCTCAGGCGGTAAAGTACGTGGCCGGTTTATCTGTGACCGCACAAATTGTCACTCCCGACCCGCCTGCACGGACTTTCGAGAGGTTCGAGGCAGGCGGGTTGCTCGAGCTCGAGTGCGAGCAGTTGACGGTCGGGGCGGCGGTGTCGATCTCGTTGCCAGTGGGCGACGCTGAACAGGCGGGCCCTGCGGGGGCGCCGATCACCCTGTTGGGCCATATCGCTGGCGTCAAGTGTGACCGTTCGGTTCTGATCGTGCACCACCAGCCGTGGCGGGGTCGTCTGGTCGTCCGGTTTTTCCCCGACGGAGCCGGAACCCGGATTGTCGTCGAGTCGAGCCTGGATCAAGATGGCTTGACTTGGCTCGCGCACAAGCGCGGGTACGCACCACCAGAGCCACCACGTGCTGATCGGCACCGGATCGGCCTGCTCGTGAGCAAATCGGGGTCGGCGGCGGTGTTCGCCCAGGCAACCGAGTCGCTGGCAACGCTCGCGGTCGAGGAAGTCAACGCCGACGGCGGAATCGGTGGGGTCCTCGTGGACTTGGTCGTGGGTGACGACGCATCCGATTCGGCCGCCGGTGCCGCGGCAGCGACGCGGTTGATGCGCAGCGGCTGCCGCGTCGTGTTCGCGTGCGTGACCTCCGCGACGTTCAACGCTGCTGCATCGGCATTGCACAGCAGGGGCGTGCTGTTGGTCCACACCGTCCTCAACGAAGGCGGCCGGCCCAGCCCCGATGTTGTCCGACTAGGGGAACGCCCGCTTGCGCAGGTGCGCGCGGGCGTACCTGCCCTGATGGCCGAGACAGGCTGCCGTAACTGGTTTTTCGTGGGCCAGCGCTATTCGTGGTCGTACGGGGCACACTGGGCCGCACGGCGCGGGGTCGCCGAAGCCGGGGGCTCGGTCGTCGGCGAGACCTACCAACCGTTGGGGACCAAAGATTTTACGCAGGCCATTGACGCTATCGAGCGTTCGGGCGCCGAGTTGATCCTGTCCTCACTCGTCGGTCACGACGAGGTCTTCTTCGAACGGCAGTGCTCCCAACACGGGTTGCGGGCCAGCACTCGCACCTTCGCGCTCGTTCTTGACGAGGCCACCCATCAACTCATCGGTAACGCCGATGCCGATGGGGTGTGGGCCGCATTCGGCTACTTCCAAGGGTTCGGAGACGACAGCGACCTTGAGAAGCGTTATCGCGCAAGCGCACAGGGGATGCTACCCCCACTGAGTTCGCTGTCGGAGACGACGTACGAAGCAATCCTGGCGTACGCTCGCGCCGCAACGATCGCCTCCCCCGACGACCTGGCCTCGATACGAGGGCATTTCCTCGCGCTCAACGACTCCGATACGACCACCCACGCGGCCGCGCACCGGCCGATCCTGCTGGCAGAGTCCCGCGGCGGCCGCCTGCACCCGCGCACCCGCTGACGCACGTAACGCATGGGTCCGATCCCGTACGAAAGGTCACTGATATGGGTACACCATCATTCCCCGTCGATCCCGTCGGCGGCGAGGAGTCCGAGCTTCTCGACTTCCGGGCATACGGCACCGTGGAGGAGATCTACGTCCGCGCGATTCCGTTGGGCTGTCACGAGTTTGTCAGATGTGGGGTAGCCGAGAACGGATCCAAAACGGACGAAACAGACACCCGCGTGCCCGCCGACACCCGGCGTCGGCACTCCCCCCGACACGTCGCCGGCGCCCCCACATCACAAACCGGGGACATGTCATCACACCAGGTCACAGCACCATTACGGCCCCGGGTGCCGATGCCGCATCGATCCCACCCCTAACCACCTACACATCGCCCAAAAATGGGCAGCAGGGAATTCAGCAGCGGATCGTCGCTCGCGGCGACGCATGGGAGGGAAGTGCATCATCGTGTTCGAGGGATTCTCCGATCAAGCCCGACAAGTCGTCGTCCTCGCCGCCGGAGCCGCCCGCACCCACCACCAGAACTGGCTGGCGTTCTTCCGGTCGCTCGTCGCCCGCGGCCTGTCCGCGGTGCGGATGGTGCCCCCGATACGCACGCCGGGTTGGTGGCGGCGATCGGTGGGACCCTGCCAGGCGCCTCGTGGCAGAGGTGCCGAACCCATTACTCGACGAACCTGATGGCGGTAACCCCCAAGGCATCGTGGCCTTGGGTGAAGACGCTGCTGCACTCGGTCTACGACCAACCCGACGCGGATTCCGTTCATGCCCAATATGATCGAATCATCGGCGCACTGTCGGAGAAGCTGCCGAAGGTCGCCGACCACCTCGACGCAGCACGACCGGACCTGTTGGCGTTCACCGCATTTCCCACACAGATCTGGAGACAGATCTGGAGCAACAATCCGCAGGAGCGCCTCAATAAGGAAATCCGCAGGAGAACCGATGTGGTCGGAATCTTCCCGGATCGTACCGCCCTGATCCGCCTCGTCGGTGCGGTCCTGGCCGAACGACACGACGAATGGATCGAAGGACGCCGCTATCTCGGCCTGGACGTTCTGGCTCGCTCCCGCAACGACCAGCCCACCGCCAGCAGCACCGAGTCCACCGAGGAGGTGACACCGGCCTTGACTGCCTGACTCACCAACGAGGAGTCACGCGACGACCTCGTACACCACCCCCATGGACTTGACCCCTGAGCAATCGCCGCGTCGGCATCCTCCACGGCTGCCTCCGCCACCGCACCCACTACGACGAACACATCGCCTGGGACCACCGCCGCACCGCCCGGGCTGCTTGACGACTTGCGCCCCTGGGATGTCTACAACGTCCGGATGAATCTTGCGGTGGTGGCGGCAGCGTCTGGGAGTGATCCGCGAGCGACCTATTGAGCAATCTCCAACTGAACGTTGGGCGATCACGCTCGACATTAGACGAGCGATCCACTCCAGCCGAATAGCCTTCCTGCGGTACCCAACCCGCGCATATCAGAGTTGACCACGCGTGGAAACCGACACGCTCGCCATCACCCAGATCGACCGGACCCACAGAGGCGGCGCCCAAGGACGACGGTCCTGGACGCCGCCTCGCCTTGCGCTCTTGACAAATCGGCGTACATATCAGGTCGCTGATGGTTCTCTCGCCGGCACCGGTGGCGCACAACCTCCCAGCGGTACAGGAATGCCAGGCGGATCTGCGCCTCCCGGTCAGGCACCGCCCGCCGGTGCCTGAAAATGGGCGACAAGCACCGTTGTGACCACAGCTGCATCGGAGTGGAAACTCGAGGTTGCGGCTGTCATCGGCGGGTACGGCAAGGACCTGACTCCCGAGCAGGCCGAGCCGCTCATCGCCGGCTTCTGCATCCTCCACGACTGGTCTGCTCGCGACCTGCAGAAACAGGAAATGACCCTCTGGACGGGTCCGGTGAAGGGCAAGGACACCGCACCGCACTGCACCGGCGCGGGATTGGTGCCGTGTGGCATGGCGGCCCGCGCTCGCTGGTGATGCCGGCAAAGCCTCGTTGACGTTACGTTCGGTGGCGATCCGTGTCGTGGTGTGCGCTGGAGTACGTTACCGCCCCTTTCGCGGTCGAGCTGGGAAGGCAGCGCGGATTCAGCGTGTCGTCGGGCGGGGCGTCTCGACTGCGATCACTGGCTGGCTGGCGAGACCCATCGCAGGGGAGCTGCATGACGGTCTGCGGCCGAGCCCTACGGACGGGTTCGGGTTCTGTGGTATCCCGCAATGGGCGAACTGCTCACCGGTCTCGGCTGCGGCGATATCAGGCGGCTGATCCGTCATCCGAGGTCGGGAAGCGGTCGACGACTTACTTTGTGGGCCTCGTCCGGGGAGAGCCCGAACGTGCGGAGCAGGTCCTCGGTGAGAGCATCCGTGGTCTCGGCGGCGTCCCGGTCTGGCCGGTCATGTAGTAACTGGCCAAGCCCCACGATAGCGCCGGCAGTCAGGACCAATGCCAGTTCCGGGTCGCGGACGGTGAATCGTCCGGCGACGGTGGCCACCTCGATATCGCGCAGGGCGCGGGGCGCCAGACCGCGGTCGGCGGTGAACAGGGCGGGAGGGTTGTTGAGCAGGATCCGGCTCAGGGTGGGTTCACGACGAAACAGCCTGCCGGTCAGGCGAAAAGCCTGAGCGAAGGTCTCGGCCGGATCCTCGAGGTCGCCGGTGAGGTGGTCGAGAAGTTGGCCGTGTGCTTCCAGCGCGGCTTCGACTGCGGCCTGATACAGCTGTTCCTTGCTGTCGAAGTGGTTGTAGAACGAGCCCATTCCGACGTCCGCAGCCTGGGTGATCTCCAGGACCGGCACGTTGAGGTTGCCCTCGGCGATGAAGGTTTGCGCCGCGCGGATCAACGCGTCCCGGGTGCGCGCCTTGCGTCGCTCCAAGCGGCTCGTCGGAGTGTCGTCGGTAGTCAAGGGCTTTGTCACCGCCTCTGAAGTGTGTGGACCCCCGCTCACGATAACACCTTCGTTCAGAAATGACGATTTCCTCAAGATGCTTGACTGACGAAGTAGTCGTGAGTGATGATATCGTCAATATGTGAGGAGGGCTACATTATGAGCCGACACATCGACGCCCACGCCGACCTGCACAGCGATCAGGGTCCGCTTCGTGGTGAGCATCCCGGCCGGGCAGTAAATCCGATCGTGAAGGTGCGCGACCTGGCCTGGCTGGAATTCGCCAAACCTGACCTGGACCGAGCGGAGCTCTTCGCCCACGCCTTCGGGTTCACCACCGCGTTGCGCACCCGCGACGAGGTGCAGTTGCGGGGAACCGATCCCGGGGCGCCGTGCGTGATCATCCGCAAAGGCCCACGGTCGAGATTCCTGGGCGCGGCCTTCCTGGCCGCCGACGCCACGGACGTACTGCGCCTGGCTGAGGCCACCGGCCGGCGTGTCGACCGCCTCCCCGACAGCCTGGGCGGCACCGCGGTCGCGCTGACCGACCCGAGTGGGGTCTCGATATGCGTGGTCTCCGGTGTACAGCGGTTGCCGGAACTGCCTGCTCAGACTCCGCTTACCGTCAATGCCGGACACGCGCTGGAGCGGACCAACGCCACCCAGCGCCCACCTCGGGAACCTGCCCGGGTGCAGCGACTCGGCCACGTGGTGCTACAGAGCACCCGGTGCCTCGAAACGCTGAACTGGTATCTGCAGCACCTGGGCATGATCGTCAGTGACTTCCAGTACTACCCCGGCCAGCGGGAGCGGGGCCCCGTGATGAGTTTCATCCGCTGCGACCGCGGCGATACTCCGGCCGACCACCACACCGTCGCGCTGACCCTCGGCCCGTCGAACCGTTACGTGCACTCGGCGTACCAGGTGTGCGATCTCGACGCACTCGCCGCCGGCGGCGAGTACCTGCGCGAACGCGGCTATCACCGCTCGTGGGGTATCGGCCGCCACATCCTGGGCAGTCAGATCTTCGACTACTGGAGGGACCCGGACGGCTTCCTGGTCGAGCACTTCAGCGATGGAGACATGTTCGACGCCGCCCTCGAACCCGGCTGGGCGCCGATGAGTGCGTCCGGGCTGGCGCAATGGGGCCCGCCGATCACCAAGGACTTCCTCGGTATCGCACCTGGCCGGGAATCCGTCCGTGAATTGCACGCAATGATCTCCTCGCTTCGCGAGGACAACGAATTCGATGTCCAGCGCCTCCGCGGCCTGTTGAAAGTGGCTTCCTCATGAGCATGTCCGTTCTCCGTACAACCGATGGATGGTGGGTGCAGACCCCGCGCGGCGCCGCCGAGGTCGACACCGCGGCCACCACCACCGCCGAACTTCTCGCCGATCGGGCGGCGGTCGAGGCTGCCGCCACCGCCACTCACACGATCCCCGTCGACATCTTGGAGGTGGTCTCCCCGGTCACGGCCCCGTGCCGGGTCGTGGCGCAGATGACGAATTTCGTCTCGCACGTGAAGGATTCGGGAATGAACCCGGATACCGTGCCCTTGACGTTCTTCCGCAAGGCGTCCGGTTCGATCAGCGGCCCCTACCAGGACGTGATCAAACCCGACCACGTTCGGTTCCTCGACTACGAGGTCGAGGTCGGACTGGTTCTCGGTCGGTCCGTGCCTGTGGGTACCTCGATCGACGAGGACAACGTCTCCGATTTCGTGGCCGGCCTCGTCCTCACCAACGACGTCTCTGCGCGCGATGTGCAGTTGCCGAAAACACAGTTCTACGAATCCAAGTCGTACCCCACCTTCACTCCCGTCGGCCCCGCCCTGGTGTTGCTGGAGGAGGGCGACTTCAAGCGCTTCGACGACCTGCGCCTACAACTGCGGGTAAACGGGCAGCTCCGGCAGAACATGACGGTCGGCTCGGACATGATCTACCGGCCGGTGCAGGCACTACAGGCACTGACCAAGTTTCAGCGGCTCGACGCCGGCGATCTGCTGCTCACCGGCACTCCTGGCGGTACCGCGCTGAAGGCCCCGGGCAAGCCGATCGAAATCATCGGCTCACTCCTGCCGCCGGCGGTGAAATGGAAATCCTTCTTCCGGGCACAGGCGAAAAACCCGAACTATCTGCAGGACGGCGACATCGTGGAGCTGTCGATCGCCACCGACGACGGCGGTCTCGATCTGGGAATCCAACGCACAGTGGTGAGGTTCGCCCAATGACCGCACGCACACTGTGGCCGGTCTACGATCACCCCGGCGATCTCCCCGAGATCGAGGCGGTCCCGATCGAAGACCGAGGACTCCCCACGTCCACCTACCACCTGTTGACCCGTGCCGCCGACCTCTGGCCCGACCGCACCGCACTGACCGTCCTCCCCGACGCGGCACGCTGGCGTGAAGTCGTATCCCGTACCTACGCGCAGGTGCTCGCCGACGTACACCGCACCGCGAATCTGCTGCACCAATACGGTATTCGGCGCGATGATGCAGTGGCGCTGATGTCACCGAACTGCGACGAGCTGATCACCGCCACATTGGCCGCGCAGCTCGCCGGGATCGCTGCACCGATCAACCCGGGACTGTCGAGCAAGCATCTCGTCGAACTGCTGCGCCTTTCCGGGGCACGCGTGCTCATCGCCGCGGGTCCCGAGTTGGACGCCCACACCTGGGACACCGCTTGTGCCCTAGCCGGATCCGGAGAAATCGACACCCTGCTTGTACTTCGACCCACCGGCGCCGACCCGGCGGGCCCACTCACGCCGATCCCCGGCGTACAGGTGGTCTACCTGACCGACGCGGCAAGCGGCCACGACGCCACCAACTTCATCGGCACCCCGCCGGCAGCACACGATCTCGCGGCGCTCTTCCACACCGGCGGCACGACAGGCGCACCGAAACTCGCGGCACACACCCACACCAACGAGGTGGCCAACGCGTGGATGATCGCCGCCAACTCCGTCCTCGACGACGACTCGACGATCTTCGCGGCGCTTCCCCTCTTTCACGTCAACGCGCTGATCGTCACACTTCTCGCACCGATGCTGCGGGGCCAGACGGTGGTGTGGGCCGGACCGCTCGGCTACCGCGATGCCGCCCTCTACGGCGAATACTGGAAGATTGTGGAACACCATCGAATCGCCGCGATGAGCGCGGTCCCGACCGTCTACTCGGTGCTCGCGCAATGCCCGGTCGACGCCGACATCTCCAGCCTGCGGGCCTGCATGGTCGGGGCGTCGATGCTACCCACCGCTGTCCGGAATGCGTTCGAGTCCCACACCGGCGTCCAACTGCTCGAGGGGTACGGGTTGACCGAGGCCACCTGCGCCAGCGCCCGCAGCTTCACCACCGGCCCTCGCTCGGGTGCGGTCGGGCAGCGAATGCCGTACCAGCAGATCAAGGCGGTACTCATCGACGAGGACGGCCGCTGGACCGATCTAGCTGTCGGGGAAGCCGGCACCCTGGTCGTCAGCGGGCCTACCGTCTTCGCCGGCTACGTCGTCGGTCGTGACACGAACGGGCCCGTGGTCGACGGATTCGGAAAGCTCGTCGACGGATGGCTCGACACCGGCGACCTCGGCCATGTCGACGCCGACGGCTTTGTCCATCTCACCGGCCGAGTCAAAGATCTGATCATCCGCGGTGGCCACAACATCGACCGGGCAGGAATCGAGGACGCCCTGCTCACCCACCCCGATGTCACCGGCGCCGCCGCGGTCGGGCGCCCGGACCGCCATGCCGGCGAGATTCCGGTCGCGTACGTCACCCTCGCCCCCGGGGCCGAGGTGAGCGAGGGCACGCTGCTCGCCTGGACCACCGAACGCGTCCCCGAGGCCGCCGCCGCCCCGAAATCGGTCACCGTGCTCGACGCCCTTCCCGTGACCGATGTCGGCAAACCCTATAAACTCGCTCTCCGCGCGGACGCCGCCCGCCGTGTCACCGAGGGCGCGCTGGCTCGGGTGACCGGCGTCCACCGCGTCGATGCGATCGTCGAGGACGGTTCGGTCGTCGTCGTCGTCATCGTCACCGCGGCCGCCGGCCACGAGGCCGACATCAAGACAGCGCTCGATCGATACCCGCTGACCTGGCGAATCGAGGACCCATCATGACTACCATCAACATGCTCGCCGGGGGACTAGCGGTGACTTTCGGCGCGATCGGCGCCAAGATTGCCGCGGTGGCACCGATGCGACAACGCGCTGCACATCTGGGCTTCACGGTTCCGGCATATCGGCGGATCGGTGCGCTCGAGGCTGCCGGTGCCCTCGGACTCCTTGCCGGGTGGGCGATGCCCGGGCTCGGTGCAGCCGCGGCCGGCGGCCTATCGTTGCTGCTCACCGGCGCGTTGGCCGCGCACCTCCGAAATGGCGATACCGCGAAGGATCTCGTCCCCGCCGTGGTGTTGGGAATCGGGTCGGCGGCCTACTTGGGGCTATACGCGATCGAAGCAACCTCATGATCAAGGCGCACTACCCGGTCGTCATCGTCGGCGCCGGGCCCACCGGAATCACCGCCGCCACCCTGCTCGCGCAGTACGGCGTCGACACCCTGGTGCTGGATCGGTGGAACGGGGTCTACCCCCAGCCGCGGGCGGTGCACCTCGACGACGAGGTGTACCGCATCGTTGCCCGGTTGGGGCTCGCAGGTGAGTTCGCCAGCATCTCCCGTCCGGCGCAGGGGCTGCGGCTCGTCGGCCGCGACATGAGGACGTTGGCCGAGTTCCACCGCGATCCCGCGCGCAGCGTGCACGGATTCCCGCAGGCCAACATGTTCGACCAACCCCAATTCGAACGGCTGCTGCGGTCGGGACTCGGGCGATATGGCGGCGCGCAGGTGCGCGGCGACAGTGAAGTAACCGACGTCGTGCACGAACGCGACGGTGTGCGAGTGGCGTTCACCGACCGAGTCACCGGCGAGCCCTTCTCCGTTCGCGCAGGGTACGTCCTCGGCTGCGACGGTGCGGGAAGCGTCGTCCGCTCCTCGATCGGCTCGCGCATGGAGGATTTCGGATTCGAGCAGCGTTGGCTCGTCGTCGACCTCGCCACCGACACCGACCTGCACCAATGGGAGGGAGTGCATCAGATGTGCGACCCGGTCCGCGCCGCGACGTACATGCGGATCGGGCGCAACCGATACCGGTGGGAGTTCCGGCTCCAACCCGGCGAGAGCGCGGCGGACTTCCCGGATCTCGACACACTGCGACCCCTGATCGTCCCCTGGACCGGGCACCTTTCCGATGCCGATCTCGAGCTCGTCCGGGTCACCGACTACACGTTCCGGGCTCAGGTCGCCGACCGGTGGCGGGACCGCCGGGTCTTCCTGCTCGGCGACGCAGCGCACCTGACGCCCCCGTTCGTCGGCCAGGGCATGGGCGCCGGACTGCGTGACGCTGCCAACCTGACCTGGAAACTTGCCGGAGTCCTTGACGGCACCCTCCCCGCCGCTTGTCTCGACACCTATCAACAGGAACGGAAACCGCACTCGCGCTACATGATCCGACTCGCAACGGCAATCGGCTGGGCGATGACCGAAGGCGGTCGAATAAGCACCGTGCTGCGACGGCGCCTCGCTCCGCTGGCCGGACGGACGCCGGGGTTGAGCGCGAAGGTCACCGACAGCGTCACGCCTGCGCTGCACGCGTCGGCCTTCGTCCACCGCGCCCCTGCCGCGCGTGGCCTCGCCGGCGCTCTGTGCCCGAATCCGGTTGTGGACGGCGGCAGATGCCGGCTCGACGACACCGTGCCCGCGCGGTTCTTGTTCGTGACCACGCGTGAGCCCTCCGCCGGCCAGCGGTACGAGATCGAACGTCGAGGCGCCGTCGTCGTACCGGCACCTCCCGGCTCCGACCTCGGGCGGTGGCTCGCCCGCGGGCACGCCGCCGCGGCGATCGTGCGACCCGACCGCACCGTCATGCGGACCAGTCGATCACCAGCTGCTCTCTACAATTCGCTACCGACCTTCACCCCAGCGGCTCTGCACCCGAACATCTGACGAAACCTCGAGATACTCCCCGGGCTCGGAATGTTCGGGTCGCCCGCCCGTGTGGGGTGCTTATGCTCGACTTCCCGGGAGTTCGCCGAGCGAAGACGTGCAGCGATGGCCCACAGAATCGAAGCCGGTGGCAAGTCCAGCACCTAGGGCGGTTGCGACGTGCACTGAGGTTACGAGCAGATCAAGGCTCACCACGACGGCGGTGACGAATACATCGGATGGCCACGGCGGTCAATCCCAGTCCCACCGGAACACAAGGGCATACCCACGTTACGCCGTCGCTCAAGGTTGGCAGAATACTCACCATGACCACCGTCGACTCCCTCGACGCCAGAATCCTCGAGGCACTGAGCACTGACCCGCGAGCCACCGTGATCGCGCTGGCCGACAAGACCGGACTGTCCCGCAACACGGTGCAGGCCCGTCTCGGCAAAGTCGAGAAGCAGGGCGTATTACAATCCTTCGAACGCCGCATCGACCCAGCGGCGCTCGGCTACCCGCTGACGGCATTCATCCTGACCAACGTCACCCAGTAGAAACTGTCGCAGATCGCCGCGGCCCTCGACAGTGTTCCGGAGGTGATGGAAGTGCACGGACTCAGCGGCGTCACAGACCTTCTCATTCACGTCGTCGCCCGCGACGCCGACGATCTCGACCGCATCGCCGGCCGCATTCTCGACATCGACGGCGTCGAAAAGACCACTACCAGTTTGGTCATGCGTCAGCTGGTCGATTACCGCCTCACCCCGTTGCTCGAACAGCTCACCGGTGACAACTGACCGATACGCAACTCCACCAGTGAGGACTGACCGCTGCGAGGCGGGCATTTTGCCCACGGCCGACCCGTTCGGTCGCTGTCTCGTGCGCAGTCCGCGTAGCAGCGCTATCGGCGATTGTTGGCTAGAGGGTCTTGATGGTAATGGCCTTCCTGCTCGAGCGAGGCACAGTGCCGGGTCGCGTGCCTGCGCCCGGCCGGAGCAACTCGCCCGGATCAGTTCCGCCTCGGAGCCGCTCGAGCAGATAATCGACATCGATCTCGGTGCCGATCGGGTTCTGCGCGAAATCTGCGCTGCTGAAGAATTCTGCGGTGTCCTTCGGGTCGGCGAAGTTCTCGATCTGGAACTCGAGCCGGATGCCGTCGGGATCTTCGTAATACAGAGACGTGGTCGGACCGTGGTTGATTGTCCAGACCGGGAGAATCCCTACACCTTTGAGTCGTTCGTAGTTGAGCAGGAGATCTTGAAGAGAGGTGTAACTGAACGCCAAATGGTCGAGGCCGTACAGCTTGCGGCGAAGCTTGCTGAGCGGGAACAACAGCCGCAGCGGCCGCGGGAGCTTGACCAGTGCCAGACGGTGGCTCTCCTCGTCCCAGCTCAGGAACGCGATCTGCTTGTCCTGGTGAACAACTTCGGCGCCGAACACCGTTCCATACCAATCGATCATTTCCTCGGCACGGGCCGTCTTGATCGCCCAGTGCGCAATAATGCTCGGGGGCAATGCATCCGAACCGGGAACATTCTTTTGAACGGGGTGTGACTTCATGACTATTCTCCTCGACGAGTTAAGCCTGGTTCGGTGATCGTCATCCGGTGTGACCCGAGATCGATCGACCGGTCTGAAGATTGGATGGAGGCCTCGATCACGTCGCCGGGTGCGAGATACGGCTTCTTCAGGTTCTGCCGAATGAAGATGTCCCACAACTTCCGCTCCGGTAGCAAGGCGGTGAGCAGTCGACGAAGGATCGGGGGCGGCGACGTGGCGGTGCAGCCGTGCGGCGTTCCAGTCAGCACCACATCGCCGGGACTCAGATTGCTGAACTCGCTCAGTTCGGTCAAGGTCTCCGCTGGGCGGTACACCCAGTTCGCGGTGTTGTCGGATTGTTTCAGCTGCCCGTTCACCCGCAGCCGAAGATTGAGGTTGTCGAGCAATCCAAGGTCGGAAGGGTCGAGTACCCGATGTAGGGGCCGATCGGACAGAACCCACGGTAGCTCTTACCTTTGAGGTACTGCCCCTGAGGCAGTTGGACATCGCGGGCCGACAGATCGTTGGCGATGGCGACGGCGAAGACGTATTCGTGCAGGGTGTCATCTGTGATGGTGAGGGGCTTAGATATGCTCCTGCCGATGACCAGCGCCAACTCCACCTCGAAATCCAGCAACTGGACGTGCGATGGCCGAATTACGTTCTCATGCGGACCTGCGATCGATGCATCGGTTTTGTCAAAAAACAGATTGAACGGTCGATGATCCGGATTCATCCCGGATTCGATCGCATGTTGGCGATAGTTCGCTCCCTGACAGAGCACCCGACAAGGCGTTGTGACGGGCGCGTACTTCTACGGCCAGCGAACGCCCGACGGGCGCATCGCGATCGGCGGCCGCGGTAAGCCGTACCGCTTCGCCTCCGGAGTCGACCGCGATGGTGAAGTCGACCAGCACACCATTGCCGCACTGACCAACCTCCTGGCGGACTTGTTCCCCCAAGTCCCCCTCGCCGCCGCCCACGCGTGGTGCGGTGTGCTCGGGGTGACCCGCGACTGGTCACCGTTCATCGACAACGACCCGAGTAGCAAGATCCTGCGCGTGGGCGGCTACGCCGGCCAAGGTCTGACGGCCGCCCA
This sequence comes from Rhodococcus sp. JVH1, assembly GCF_000280725.2. Classification (NCBI taxonomy): domain Bacteria; kingdom Bacillati; phylum Actinomycetota; class Actinomycetes; order Mycobacteriales; family Nocardiaceae; genus Rhodococcus; species Rhodococcus sp. JVH1. Next base: position 4,189,675 of record NZ_CP166289.1, read on the forward strand.
TCTCGCCGGCCGCATCGCTTCCGACCTGATCCTGCAGGGCGATACCAAGCTCTCCACGTTGCCGTGGGTTCGTCAGATGCCCAGACGCTGGGAACCCGAACCGCTCCGGTGGATCGGCGCACACGGCCTCTACCGCATCTACTCGATTGCCGACGTTCTCGAGGCTCGAGCGGCCGGCCCTCGCACCTCCCGACTCGCGCTGCTGGCCGACAAGATCGCCGGGCGCTGATCTCTCACCACCAGCACGCGCTCAGCGCCGAGGCACCGGTACGAACTACACCCCTTCCCCGAACACAGGGAGAGACATGACCGAGATCGACAAGAGCGTCGCAACCGAGTACCACCGCACGGTCGAACGGACGAGGTCCGACTCGCTCGGGCAACCCAAGGGTCTGTGGAACCTGGCGTTCACCGAACTCTGGGAGCGTTTCAGCTTTTACGGCTTGCAGGGAGTTCTCAGCTTCTATCTGTTGTACTCACTCAGCGACGGCGGACTCGATCTCGCGCCGGCGACCGCGGTCAGCATCGTCGGCGCCTACGGCGGATCGGTGTACCTGTCCCAGATTCTCGGGGCATGGATCGCCGATCGGCTGATCGCGCCACGCCGAATGGTCCTCTACGGCGCCGTCGTCATCACCGTCGGCCACCTCGCTCTCGCGATACTCGACGGACTCTCCGGCCTGGCCTTCGGGCTCACGCTCATCGTCCTGGGTACCGGCGCGCTCAAGACGAACATCACGTCGATAGTGGGCATGCTCTATGCCGACAATCGCCCCGCACGCGACGCCGGTTTCTCGTACTTCTACATGGCCATCAACACCGGCTCCGCGTTCGGACCGCTGCTCACCGGATTCACCCAGAGCAGATGGGGATTCCACGCGGCCTTCAGCCTCGCCGCCGTCGGAATGGTCGGGGCGCTCATCCAATACTCGTGGAAGATGCGCGACCTGCCCGCCGAGGCCGGCGTCGTCAAAAATCCCATCGCTCGCACGCACCTGCCCTACGCGTTCGCCGCCGTCGCCGCCGTGACTGCGTTCGTGGTCGCCCTCTGGCAGCTCGGGTTCGTCGACAACACCAACCTCTCGCACTTCGTCGGCGCCGTCATCCTCGTCGCCGCGATCATCTACTTCACCGTGATCCTGCGTTCGCCGAACGTGACACCGGCGGAGAAGCGTCGTATGAGGGGCTTCATCCCACTGTGGATCGCAAGCCTGCTGTACTTCGGATTCCTGTTCCAGAAGTTCACCACCATCTCGGTGTTCATCAAGGATCGGGTCGATCTCGACGTCGGTGGCTGGCAGGTACCCGCTCCCTGGCTGACCACCATCAGCCCGGTCTCCGCGGTCCTGCTCACCCCTCTCGTCGCCATGTTGTGGACGAAACTCGGTACTCGCCAACCGACTACGTCCGCGAAGTTCGCCATCGGGCTGACCATGGTCGGCTGCGCCTACCTGCTGCTGTTGCTCTCGCAGTTCTTTCCCGACAAGACCGTGCCACCGCTCCTGGTTCTCGTCAGCATGGCCGTTGCCGGTTCATCCGAAATCTTCGTCGGACCGGTCGGACTCGCACTGGCCACGCGCATTGCACCCGAGCGATTCACGGCGCAAACCGTGACACTGCTCTTCCTGACCCTCGCCGGTGGATCGACGCTCTCCGGCCTACTCGGCGGATTGTTCACGACAATTTCCACCGGAACCTTCTTCCTCCTCGTCGGCTCGGGAGCCGTCCTTCTGGGAGCGGTGCTGTTCGGCCTCTCCCGCAAGATCGAAGTACTGACCGACAGCAGATAGCGAGGGCGCCGGCCCCGGTCGACGCAGAGCGGGTCAGTGTCGGCTCAGCCGTTCCGGATCCAGATCGAGTCGTCGCAACAGCTGCGCGTTGAGTGCGACGACGATGGTGGACACGGACATCAGGATCGCCGCGACCGCGGGTGAAATCGCGACCCCGGCGAACGCGAGGACACCGGCGGCCAGAGGGACGGCAATGACGTTGTAGCCGGTGGCCCACACCAGGTTCTGCCACATCTTGCGATAGCTCGCCTGGGACAGGTCGATGATCGAGAGGACGGCGCGGGGATCGTCGGCGGCGAGGACGACACCCGCCGACTCGATGGCGACGTCCGTGCCGGCGCCGATCGCGACGCCGACATCCGCGCGGGCGAGTGCAGGCGCGTCGTTGACGCCGTCGCCGACCATCGCCACCCGGTGACCGCGGGCCTGGAGGGCGGCCACCTCGGCGTCCTTGTTCTCCGGTAGCACGTCGGCGAACGCTTCGTCGATCCCGAGATCGGCGGCGACGGCGTCGGCCACCTGACGGGCGTCTCCGGTGATCATCGCGACCTTCACACCGCGCTCGTGCAGGGCGTCGATCGCCTGCCGGGACTCCTCGCGGACGGCGTCCTCGAGCGCCACCGCGCCGAGCACCGCGCCGTCGCGGACGAGGTGGAGGACGGAGGCGCCGCGCTCGACCCACCGTGTCGTCTGCGCGGCAACGTCTTCGGGGACTGTCACGTTCAGCTCCGCGAGCATCGCCGGCCCGCCTACCTCTACGGGTATGCCGTCGACGTCTGCGCGCACCCCACGTCCGGGCAGCGACCGGAAGTCGGACGCGGTGCGCCGCTCGTCCGCGGGCACGTTCGCTGCCGCCTCGGCGACGATGGCCCGCGCGACCGGGTGCTCGCTGTCGGCCTCCACGGCGCCGGCGAGCGCGAGCAGTTCGGTCTCGGTGACACCCGCGGTGGTGACCACCCCGGTGACGACGTGCTTGCCCTGGGTCAGGGTGCCGGTCTTGTCGAACAGGACGACGTCGACGTTGCGCATGCGTTCGAGCGCCAGCCGGTCCTTCACCAGGACACCGGCCTTCGCGGCACGCTCGGTGGAGATGGCGATCACGAGGGGTATCGCCAGACCGAGTGCGTGCGGGCAGGCGATCACCAGAACGGTGACGGTCCGCACCACGGCCTCGTCCACGTTGCCGAGCAGCGACCACACCACGAACGTGAGAAGCCCTGCGATCGAAGCGAAGTAGAACAGGAACGCCGCGGCGCGGTCGGCGAGGGCCTGCGCCCGGGACGAGGAGGACTGCGCGTCGGCGACCAGCCGCTGGATGCCGGCGAGGGCGGTGTCCTCCCCCACCGCGCCCACCTGGATTCGCAGCGCGCTGTCGGTGGCGACGGTGCCGGCCACCACGGTGTCGCCGACCGACCGTGGGACAGGGTTGGATTCGCCGGTGATCATCGATTCGTCGACCTCCGCGCGGCCGTCCTCGACGGTGCCGTCGGCGGGGATGCGACCACCGGCCCGCACCAGCACGAGGTCGCCGGTGGCGAGTTCGGAGACGGGCACCTCGGTGACACCGTCGTCGGTGACCCTGTCGGCGGTGTCCGGCAGCAGCGCGGCGAGTGCGTCGAGGGCGCCGGACGCCGACCCCAGCGCCCGCATCTCCAGCCAGTGGCCGAGCAGCATGATGACGATGAGAAGCGCCAGTTCCCACCAGAAGTCGAGGTTGAACCCGCCGATCTGCAGGGTCGTGATCCACGACGCGACGAACGCGACCGTGATCGCCATGCCGATCAGCAGCATCATGCCGGGCCGTCGCGACTTCAGCTCACCCCACGCGCCGGTGAGGAACGGCGCGCCCCCGTAGAAGAAGATCGCGGTGCCGACCACCGGCGGAATCCACGACGCACCGGGGAAGTGGGGGACGGTGTAGCCGAGGAGGTCGGCGAACATGTGGCTGAACACCACCACCGGCACCGACAGTGCGAGGCTGATCCAGAATTTCTGCCGGAACACCTCGCCGTGCGCGCCGTGACCGGCGTGCCGATCAGCGTGGTCGGTGTGCCGGACCCGTTCCATTGCCTGCTGCTGATGATCGTGAGACATGCCTGCTCCCTCGGAAGCTGCTCTCGTGGTCTGGTTTCAGGACCGCACCAGTCGTGCGATGGCGTCCGTGGCTTCCTTGATCTTCGCGTCGGCCTCGGAGCCGCCCGCGACGGCGGCGTCGACGACGCAGTGGCTGATGTGGTCTTCGAGCAGACCCAGCGCCACGGCCTGCAGCGCCTTGGTCATCGCGGAGACCTGCGTGAGGATGTCGATGCAGTACTTCTCGTCCTCGACCATCCGCTGGAGTCCCCGCGCCTGGCCCTCGATGCGGCGCAGGCGCTTGAGGTAGTCGTCCTTGGCGCTGATGTACCCGTGGCCGGCCGTGTGGTCGTGGTCGGTGTTCGGTTGCTCGGTCATGAGTGTTCCCCTCGGGTGGGAGTGGTCAGGGGCTGGAAGCGGCGCAGTCGCAGGCTGTTGCTCACGACGAACACCGATGAGAATGCCATGGCGGCGCCGGCCAGCATGGGGTTGAGCAGGCCCGCCGCCGCCAGTGGCAACGCCGCGACGTTGTAGGCGAAGGCCCAGAACAGGTTGCCCTTGATCGTGCTCAACGTCCTGCGCGACAACCGGATCGCGTCGGCCGCGGCCCGCAGGTCGCCGCGCACCAGCGTGAGGTCGCTGGCCTCGATGGCCACGTCCGTGCCGGTTCCCATGGCGAGACCGAGGTCGGCCTGCGCGAGAGCGGCGGCGTCGTTGACCCCGTCGCCGACCATCGCGACCACCTTGCCCTCGGCCTGCAGACGCTTGATCACGTCGACCTTGTCCTGGGGCAGTACCTCCGCGATCACTTCGCCGATGCCGACCTGGGCGGCGATCGCCCGGGCCGCGGAATTGTTGTCGCCGGTGAGCATGATCGGGGTGAGGCCCAGTTCGCGGAACTGCGCCACCGCCTCGCGTGACGTCGGCTTCACGGTGTCGGCTACCACGAGCACGCCGCGCGCCTGGCCGTCCCAGCCGATCCCGACGGCCGTCTTGCCTTCCGACTCCGCCGCGTCGACGGCGCGCTGGAGTTCCGTGGTGAGGTGCAGCGACCAGTCGCGGAGCAGTTTCGCGCGGCCGATGACCACCGCGTGTCCGTCGATCATGCCCTGGACGCCGAGTCCCGCGATGTTGGTGAACTGTTCGACGTCGGGCAGCGTCGTGAACCGGTCCCGTGCCGCGCGGGTGATCGCCCGTGCGATGGGATGCTCGGACGCGTCCTCGAGTGCGCCGGCGAACCGCAGAACCTGCTCCCCATCCTGGCCGTCCGCGGCGATCACGTCGTGCAGCGACATCGTGCCGGTGGTGACGGTGCCGGTCTTGTCGACCACCACCGTGTCGACTCGCCGGGTCGATTCCAGAACTTCGGGTCCCTTGATCAGGATGCCCAGCTGGGCTCCGCGTCCCGTGCCCACCATGAGGGCGGTCGGGGTGGCGAGTCCGAGCGCACACGGGCACGCGATGATCAGGACGGCGACCGCGGCGGTGAACGCGGCGGCGACCGAACCGCCGGTGCCGATCCAGAAACCGAGGGTCGCGACCGACAATGCGATCACGATCGGGACGAAGATGCCGGAGATCCGGTCGGCCAGGCGTTGCACCTCGGCCTTGCCGGTCTGCGCGTCCTCGACCATCCACGCCATCTGCGCGAGCTGGGTGTCGGCTCCGATCCGGCTGGCGCGAACCACGATTCGACCGCCGACGTTGACCGTCGCACCCGCCACCTCGGAGTCCGGCGACACCTCGACCGGCACGGATTCACCGGTCAGCATCGACGCGTCCACCGCCGACGAACCTTCGACGACGACGCCGTCGGTCGCGATCTTCTCGCCGGGACGGACCACGAAGAGGTCGCCGACCTCGAGCTGGTCGATGCCGATCAGCTGTTCGGTGCCGTCACGCAGTACCGACACTTCCTTGGCGCCCAGTTCGAGCAGCGCCCGCAGTGCCGCTCCCGCCCGGCGTTTGGCGCGGGCCTCGAAGTAACGGCCGGCCAGGATGAACGTGGTGACGCCGGCCGCGGCCTCCAGATAGATGTTGCCGGTGCCGTCGACCCGCGCGATCGTGAGCTCGAACGGGTGCGTCATCCCCGGCATGCCCGCCGTGCCCCAGAACAGTGCGTACAGCGACCAGCCGAACGCGGCCAGCGTGCCCAGCGACACCAGGGTGTCCATGGTCGCGGTGCGGTGCCGCAGGTTGGTCCAGGCGGCCTTGTGGAACGGCCACGCACCCCAGACCACGACCGGGGCCGCGAGGGTGAGCGAGAGCCACTGCCAGTTGGTGAACTGCAGCGCCGGGATCATCGCCATCGCGATGACGGGGACCGTCAGCACCGCGGACACGAGCAGCCGCTGCCGCAGTTCCGCCGCCGGGTCCTCCTCCTCCGGGGCCGGGGGCTTCACCTCGGGCAGTCGCGCCGTGTACCCGGCCTGCTCGACCGTGGCGACGAGGTCTTCGGGCGAGACGTCGGCGGCGTCGTAATGGACGCGAGCCTTCTCCGTCGCGTAGTTGACGGTCGCGGTGACGCCGTCGAGTTTGTTCAGCTTGCGCTCGATGCGGTTGGCGCACGACGCGCAGGTCATTCCGCCGATGGCCAGTTCGATCTGGGAATCGGGCGGTGCCGCGAGGTCGGTCGAGCGGGTCATCACTTCTCCTCCGGTCCGGCGGTGGCGGTGAACTCGGCGGTGTGGACGACGCCGGCGTGCTGGAAGTCCAGGAACAGCCGGTAGTCGCCCGCGCCGGGTGCGGTGACGGCGAAGTCGATTCCGGGGCCCGCCGCGGTGACGCCGTCACCGGGATGTCCGTCCGGGTGTACGTGCAGGTATCCGAGGTCGGTGGTGCGCAGCGCCACCAGGTGACCGTATGCGCCGAGGTAGGGCTGCAGATCCGTGACGGGCTGCCCGTCGCGGCTCACCGAGAGCGTCACGTTCGACGTCTCTCCCGGTCGCAACGTGCCGTCGAGTGTGACGGTGTAGCCGTCCACGGTGGCGGTCGGTGCGGGTGCCGGCAGTTCCTGCGGGTCGTAGGTGCCCGCGACGCGCAGATCCGTGCCCAGGGTGACGCCTTCGCCGTCTGCCGGGGTGAAGTCCGCGAACACGCGGTAGTCGCCGCCGCCAGTGAGGTCGAGGGGGACGCTCCACGTTCCGGTCGCGTCGAGCGTCGGGTGCACGTGCTGGAACCCGGCGAGGTCCCGGCGGACGACGACCAGGTGCAGCAGTTTCTCGTGCTCCACGGTGTAGTCCGTCACGGGTACCCCCGAGGGGTTCGTGATCCGGAACTGCACCGGGACCGCGGCACCCGCGGTGACCCGGTCGGATGCGAGTGCGAGGGTGTAGCCGTCGGCAGTGGGCGTCAGTCCGCCCGGGGTCGGGTCGGCGGCGGCGCCGTGACCTCCCGCTCCGTGCCCGTCGTCCTCGGCCGTGTGCGCGGCGGGCTCGGCCACGTCCGGGCCGGCAACCGACCCGAGTGCGAGCGCGGCGCCGAAGATCACGACGAGGCCGACGGTGAATCCGGCGAACTTGCCGGTTGCGTTCATGATGGGTCTCCTGTGGTGGAGTCGCCGGCTCAGCCGGTCGCGTTGGAGTCGCCGGCTCAGCCGGCCGCGTCGGAGTTGCCGGCTCAGCCGGCGACGGAATATCCGGCTTCTTCGACAGCGCCCGCGACAGCACTCGGATCGAGGTCGGTGGTGCTGTCGATGACGACCTTGCCGGTGGCCAGATCGACGTTGACGTTGGTGACGCCGGGAAGTGCGCTGATCTCCTCGGTGACCGAGGACACGCAGTGGTTGCAGGTCATGCCGCTGACGGTGACGCTCGAGGTGCTCACGAGTCTGCCTCTCTTCGGGGTGTCGATGTCGTCTCTGAGAACTACCATACCCCCCTACCGTATTCTCGCAAGGGTGATGGCGGCCACCCGGTACCGTGTTCCTCGCCCACGCGGGCCCCGAAAGGTGATTGAGTGAGATACCGCATCTCACCCCACTGGGAAGCGGAGCCCGGCAATGTCGATGGACGAGTCGCGCACCCAAATGCTGCGCCGCAAACCCCTCACCGAGGTCGAGGACGACACTCCGCCCGACGAGCGTCTGACCAAATCGCTCGGCCCGTGGCAACTCACCGCGATCGGCGTCGGCGGCATCATCGGCGCAGGCGTCTTCTCACTCGCCGGCTCGGTCGCGCATTCCGTCACCGGCCCGGCCGTGCTGATCTCGTTTCTGATCGCCGGCATCACGGGCGTTTCTCGCCGACCACCCCGGCGGAACGGTCGTCGCCCTCGGTGAAGGATTGCAGACCAGCTACTGGCGGATCGGCGACCCCGACATCCGGTGGGTGTCGATCGACCTGCCAGAGGTGGCCGCGCTGCGCAGGCAACTGCTGCCGGACGAGCCGCACGTCACCACACTCGCCGTGTCCGCTGGACCGCTCGTGGATGGACCACGTCGACACCGGCCGGGCCGTGTTCGTCTCGGCGGAGGGCCTGCCGATGCATCTGCCCGCCGACGAGTCGCTGTCCCTGATCGGGGACTGCGCCCGGCGTTTCCCCGGCGGCCGGATGATGTTCGCCTCGGTACCGAAATGGTTCAGCCGCAGGACGCAGAAGGGAATGCGGATTCACGGCGACTACACCGTCCCGCCGATGCCGTTCCACCTCTCCGCCGGCGACGCGGCGGACCTGCCCGGACAGGTGCCGGACCTCGCGTTCACCCGCGAGGTGACACTGCCCCTCGGCCGCGGCCTGTGGGGGTCGACCCTGCTGCGAAGGCTGTCGGAACTGCGGCCACTGCGCAACTCGCGTCCGACCTTGACCCTGTGCGGATTCGCGGGCTGAACCCGTCCGACGAGCGATGTGGGCCGACCCGCAGCAGAATGGTGCAATGGCGGACCGCGGATTCACCCCCACACAGCTCGCGGCACGTGCCGCGTACCTGCTTCGCGGCAACGACCTCGGCACGATGACGAGTGCCGCGCCGCGCCTGTACCCGCACATGTGGAGTTGGGACGCGGCGTTCGTCGCGGTCGGATTGGCGCCCCTGAGCGTGGAGCGGGCCGTCGTCGAACTCGACACCCTGCTGTCGGCGCAGTGGAAGAACGGGATGATCCCGCACATCGTGTTCGCGAACGGCGTCGACGGATACTTCCCCGGCCCCGGGCGCTGGGAGTGCGGGACCCTCGCGGCGCACGCGCCGAGCGGCACACAGACGTCGGGGATCACCCAGCCGCCCGTGCACGCCATCGCGGTGCAGCGCATCCTCGACCACTCGCGCAGGCACGGCCGCAGTACCCGCGCCGTCGCCGAGGAGTTCCTCGACCGGCGCTGGCCCGACCTCGTGCGCTGGCACCGCTGGCTGGCCAACGCCCGCGACCTCGACGGCAACGGCCGGATCGCGCTGTACCACGGCTGGGAGTCCGGCATGGACAACTCGCCGCGCTGGGACCACTCGTACGCCAACGTCGTGGCCGGGGTGATGCCCACGTATCTGCGCGAGGATCTGTCCCACGTCGCCGACACCGGACAGCGTCCGTCCAACGGCGAATACGACCGCTACCTGTGGCTGCTCGAGGAGATGAAGACCGTCCGCTACGACGACGAGGAACTGGCCACCGCCATGAGCTTCGCGGTGGAGGACGTGTTCGTCAGCGCCGTGTTCTCGATGGCGTGCGAGGTGCTCGCGACCATCGGCGAGGAACACTCGATGCCGAACTCCGACGTCCGGGAACTGCACGGGTGGGCGGCCCGGTTCCGGCAGGGTGTCCTCACCACCACCGACCAACGGTCCGGGGCGGCACGCGATTTCGATCTGCGCAGCGGCCGGTGGATTTCCACCGAAACCCTCGCGATGTTCTCGCCTCTGCTGTGCGGCGGCCTGAGCCGTGACGCCGAACGCGCCCTGCTCCGCACGTTCGAGGGACCGAAGTTCTGCGGCCACCCCGACCTCCGGTACGCCGTGCCGCCGTCGACGTCGCCGGTGTCGGGCGATTTCCGTCCGCGCGAGTACTGGCGTGGTCCGGTGTGGCCGGTGATGACGTGGCTGTTCTCCTGGGCGTTCGCCCGGCGCGGGTGGGCCGAGCGCGCCCACCTGCTGCGGTCCGAGGGGCTGCGGCAGGCGAGCGACGGCAGCTTCGCCGAATACTACGAACCGTTCACCGGCCAGCCCCTCGGCAGCATGCAGCAGTCGTGGACGGCCGCTGCGGTTCTGGACTGGTTGGGCTGAGGCCCGTGAGTACTTATTAACCGCGGGACGTTAATAAGTACTCACAGGCCGAAGGCGCTAGTCGCACAAGCGGATCGGGCCGAGCTCGGCGTACCGGTCGCCGGGGCCGGGGTTGTCGGCCGGGGCGGCACCGCCCAGGTGGTGCATCACTCCCCAGACGGCGTTGAGTGCGGTCTGCACGCCACCCTCCGCCCAGCCCGCGGTCCACGAGATGTCGTCGCCGGCCAGGAAGATGCCGCGGTGTCGCGGGTGGAGTTCGTCCTGGACGAAATGGCTGAACAGCCGTTCCTGGTACCGGTAGTGGCCGGGGAGGTTCGCCTTGAACGCACCCATGAAGTCGCGTTCGGTCTCCCAGGACAGCGTGACCGGGGTCGAGATGATGTGACTGCGGAAGTCCACTCCCGGGTAGATCTCCTCGAGCGACTTGATCATGAGGTTCATCCGCTCCGTCGCATCGAGCGGCAGAAGCTTGAGTGAATCGTCGGACCACGTGTAGGACAGGCAGATCAGGCCGGGCTTGTCGTCACCGTGGTCGAGGAGGTAGGTGCCGCGGCTCATCCGGTCCGTCAGGGTCATGCTGACGAGATCGCGGCCGGTGACCGGATCCTTGTCCTTCCAGAACGGACGATCCACGAGGGCGAACACCTTCGTCGACCCCATGTAGTGGGTGCGTTCGATGGCGGTCCAGTGGTCGATCGGGAACAGGTCGTCGTCGCAGTGAATGTTGTTGAGCAGCATCCAGCTCTGCGCCGTGAAGACGGCGGCGGGGTAGGTGCGGATCTCCCCGGACGAGTCGGTGACCGTCACCTGGTGCGGTGCGGTCCTCCGGACCTCCGTAACGCGGGGCCGGGTGGCTCCACCGTTGAGTGCACGCACCGACGTGCCGTCCGGCCAGTGCGCCATCCCCGCCGGGGTGTCGGTCCACAGGCGCAGGGGCAGTTGCTGCGACCCGCCGACGATGCCGCGGTGGTGATCGTCGGCGGCGGTGATGACGACGCGCAGGATCTCGAGGATGGAGTTGGGGAAGTCGGTGTCCCAGCCGCCCGTTCCGAAACCGACCTGCCCGAACACTTCCCGATGCCGGAACGACGCGAAGTGCTTCGACGAGGCGAGGAAGCCGTAGAACGTCTGATCGTCGAGCCGGACCACCAGGTCGTTCCAGATGCGCTTGAGTTCGGCGGTGTCGCGGTCGCGGATCGCTTGCTGGAGCGGAATCAGCTCGGCGTGGTCCTCGAGCGTGCGCTGCCACGCATCCGAGACTTCCCGGAACACGGGCGGCAGGTCGTCGAGGTGCTGCGCGTAGTAGCTTTCGCCCTTGAGGTCGATGACCGTGCTGGGGGTGCTGTCGGCGAGCGGGTTCGGGAATGCCTCGGTCCGCAGGCCCATGGCGTCGAGGTAGTGGAACAGGGTGGTCGACGACGGTGGGAACCGCATCGCGCCCATCTCGGCCACGACGTCCGGGTGCCCGTCGAACGGATGCGACCGCATCCGGCCACCGATCTGATCGGCCTCGTAGACAATCGGTTTCAGCCCGAGTTTCATCAGCTCGTACGCGGTGACCATCCCCGACAGTCCGCCGCCGATGACCGCCACCTCGGTGCCGTGGCGATCGGTGGGCACCGCGCCGAGACCTGAGCGGTGCGTGACGTAGTCATCGTAGGCGAACGGGAAGTCGGGGCCGAACATGGTGAGCGGCCGGGGATCGGTGTCCGCGGCGGTGCTGTCCGGAGTGACGGGGATCGTCATGAAGTCTTCTCCTGCAGGAAGGGGTAGAGGTCGACGCGTCGGTCGTCGAGATGGGTGTTCTCGCGGCGGGATCGGTGGAGGACGTCGAGTTCGAGGTCGACGATCGTCAGCTCCTCGTGGCGGCCGGCGCGGGCGAGTTCGGTGCCGTCGGGCGCGATCGCGCAACTGGATCCGCAGTAGTCGAGGTCGGCTTCGGTGCCGCACCGGTTGACGTACGTGACGAAGAGCTGACTCTCGTAGGCCCGGGTGGGGACGACGCTCTCCGCGATGAATTCGTACGGGCTCATCAGGCCGGTGGGGACGACGAGCCACTGGGTTCCCCGGTCGGCATGTGCGCGAACGGCTTCCGGGAACTCGACGTCGTAGCAGATCAGGATTCCGCACCGGATTCCGGCGTGGTCGAACTGGGCCACCAGTTCGTCGCCGGCGGCGAAGTGCGAGCGGTCGAGCTCACCGAACAGGTGGGTCTTGCGGTAGTTGGCGAGCGGCGTTCCGGACGGGTCGAACACCTGCACGCTGTTGTAGACGACGCCCCCGTCCGCCTCGGGGTATCCGTAGACGACGGCGATCCCGGACTCGCGCGCGATCTCCGCGATCCGCGTCGCGATCGGTCCGTCGGCGGGTTCGGCCCGCTCCGCGATCAGAGATCCGATGTTGTAGCCGGTGGCCGCCATCTCCGGGCAGACCAGGATGGACGCCCCGGATGCCGCCGCCGTCTGCGCGGCCGACTCGATGACGGAGAGGTTCGCCGCCACGTCGAAGGACAGTTCGGGACCTTGGAACAGCGCTGCTCTCATGGTGCCGTCACCTCTTCCGGGTTGTTGCGGAGTTCGGACTTGCGGACGCCGTACGCGAAGTAGATCGCGAGCCCGACTGCCATCCACAGCGCGAACGCCACCCACGTCGAGACGCCGAGGCCGAACAGCAGCAGCGCGCAGAACACGACGCCGAGAACCGGCATCAGTGGGAACAGCGGCGTCCGGAAGCTGCGGTGCAGGTCGGGATGGCGCCGGCGCAGGATGATCACGGCGATGTTGACGAGCATGAACGCGAACAGCGAGCCGATACTCGTCGCGTCGGCCAGTTCGCCCAGCGGCACGAAGCCGGCGAGCGCGGACACGACACCGCCGACGACGACGATGTTGACGACGGGCACCCGGGTGCGCGGGTTGACGCGGGAGAAGACCCGCGGAACGAGACCGTCGAGCGACATCGCGTACAGGATCCGGGTCTGCCCGTACATCACGGCGAGGACGACGCTGGCGATGGCGATCACCGCGCCCGCTGACAGGAGGATGGCGGGCCAGGTGCTGGTGGTCGCGGCATTCAGGATGGTCGCGAGTGCGGCGCCCTCGCCCGCGATGTCCTGCCAGGGCATCGCGCCGACGGCGGCGATCGCGACCAGGCAGTAGAGGATCGTGACGATCAGGAGCGAGAGGATGATGGCGCGGGGAAGGTCGCGTTTCGCGTTCTTCGCCTCGTCGCCTGCGGTCGACGCGGCGTCGAACCCGATGTAGGCGAAGAACACCTGGGAGGCCGCGGCCGTCACGCCTGCCGCGCCGAGAGGGATGAACGGTGCGAAGTTTCCGGCGCGGAACGCGGTGAACGCGACCGCGCAGAAGAACACGAGCACGAGGATCTTGAGGGCGACCATGACCGTGTTCACCAGGGCGCTCTCGGAAGCTCCCCGGGTCAGCAGTGCCACCGCGACGAGCACGATGACGATGGCGGGCACGTTCACGATGCCGCCCGCGCCCGGTGATTCGCTGATCGCGGTGGGTAGTGCGATGCCGAACATGCCGTGGAGTAGTTCGTTGATGTACTCGCCCCAGCCGACGGCGACGGCTGCGACCGAGACGCCGTATTCGAGCATAAGGCACCAGCCGCAGATCCACGCGAAGAGTTCGCCCATCGTCGCGTAGGTGTACGAGTAGGAGCTACCGGAGACAGGGATGCTGCCTGCGAGTTCCGCGTAGGAGAGGGCGGAGAAGAGGGCGGTGAATGCCGCGAGCACGAAGGCGAGGACGACGGCGGGGCCGGCTTTGGGTGTCGCCTCGCCGAGGATGACGAAGATGCCCGTTCCCAGCGACGCACCGATGCTCAGTGCGGTGAGGTGCACCAGGCCCATCGACCGCTTGAGGCCGTGACCGGGTTCCTGGTCGTTGCGCGCCACGATCGCGTCGACCGATTTGCGGGCGCGCAGTGCGCCGGCCAGTCCCGGCGGGCGCGGAGAAATCTTGGTGATGTCCAACGTTGAGCTCCTGAGCGGTGGAGTGATGTGGACAACAATGAACGGGCAAGCCGTGACTGTCAACACATGTTTCCTAAACCGCTTGACGGTTTCCTAGCGGGAGGTGGGCCGGACGTCGTCCGGTAGTGCGGGGGCCAGAATCCACAGGACCGTCGCGGTGTCGTCGCCGAGCGCGCGGAAGCTGTGCGGCAACTGGGGCGAGAAGGTGAACGCGTCCCCGGTCGCGAGCGACACGTCCTCCCCGGCCCCTGGACCGTTGAAGGAAATGCAGATCCGGCCGGAGACGACGTAGACGAAGGCGACGTCGACCGGAAGCTCGTACGTTTCCGAGCCGCTCCCGCCGCCGGGCTCGATTCGGCTCAGGAGCGACTGGATGCGGCGCTCGCCGAACGGGGTCAGCAGGAACTCGGCCATGCGCTCCCCGCCGAAACTGATCGGCGGGTAGTTGTCGGCTCGTACCACCTCACCTGCGGCGGAGCTCTCGAACAGCGACCCGACGGGAATGTTCAGTGCGGCGCAGATCCGCACCAGCGTGGCGACGGATGCGCTCGCGTGGTCCCGCTCGATCTTCGACAGGTAGCCCTTGGTGATGCCGCAGCTGGCGGCCAGGTCGTCGAGGGTGAGGCGCTGGGCCTGCCGGGCGGCCTTGAGCCGGGGGCCGATTCTGGGCGCGTCGACGCCCGACGCACCTTCGGTTGCGAGCTCGTTCGCCATGCATCGATCCTTCGTTTGTGTCTCGTATAGGAAACAGGTGTTGACAAGAATGCATTCCAGGGAAACGATACGACGACGCCACGTCTCCGGCACACACCGAAGGATTCCGATGAGTACAGACGACATCCGCCCCATCGACGCGACCCGCATCCAGAGCCCCATCGACGCGACCCGCATCCAAGGCCCCGTCGACGCCACCCGCACGCCGCGCTACGCCGAACCCAGCACATTCGCCCGCCTCCCCCGGCTCGACGAGGTGTCTCGCGCCGACGTCACCGTGATGGGCGTCCCGTTCGACTCCGGCGTGAGCTACCGTCCCGGCGCACGCTTCGGCCCCGGCCACATCCGCGCCGCATCGAAGCTGCTGCGTCCGTACAACCCCGCACTCGACGTGCACCCCTTCGCGGCGCAGCAGGTCGCCGACTTCGGCGACATCGGCGTCAACCCGTTCGACATCCAGGAAGCCCTGGCCACCGTCGACGGCGCCGTCACCGACCTGCGCAAGGACGGTTCCACCGTGCTGACGCTCGGCGGCGACCACACCATCGCCCTGCCGATCCTGCGGTCCCTCGCCCGCGACCACGGCCCCATCGCCGTGCTGCACTTCGACGCGCACCTCGACACTTGGGACACCTACTTCGGTGCCCCCTACACGCACGGCACCCCGTTCCGGCGGGCCAGCGAGGAGGGGCTGATCGACCTCGAGCGTTCGCAGCACATCGGTATCCGCGGCCCGCTGTACAGCAAGAAGGACCTCGAGGACGACGCCGTTCTCGGCTTCCAGGTCATCCGCTCCGACGACTACGAGGTGGACGGGGTCGCGAGCATCGTCGAACGGATGCGTCGACGGCTCGACGGCGGACCGGTCTACGTCTCCGTGGACATCGACGTCCTCGATCCCGCGCACGCGCCGGGCACCGGAACACCCGAGGCCGGCGGGATGACGTCCCGCGAGTTGCTGAACACGCTGCGGGGACTGGTCGGCCTGAACGTGGTCGGCGCCGACATCGTGGAGGTGGCGCCCGCATACGACCACGCCGAGATCACCGGCATCGCGGCAGCGCATGTCGCGTACGAGTTGCTGTCGGTGCTCGCGATCAACGCGTCGTCGGCCCCGGGACGGGCTGCGCGCGGCGAGACGCTCCGGCAGGCGGCGTACGTGACGAAGTGACGTCCGTTGCCACGTGCGGGCAGCGGGAAGACGTTACCCTCGGGCGCATGGCTACCGGGGTGAAGGTCCGAAGGTTCTCCAAGATCGCACCACTACTGCTCGCCGGTGCGCTCGCGGCCGCAGTGCCGGGGCATGCTGCCGCCGAACCTGTCAGAGGTCCGGACGTGGCCTCGTGGCAACATCCGGGCGGGTCGCCGATCGACTGGTTCGCCGTCCGCAACGCCGGCCACGACTTCGCGATGGTCAAGGCCACCGAGAGTCTCAACTACGTCAATCCGTTCTTCGTCCAGGACTGCCTCGCCATGCGGGTGGCCGGCGTCTCGCGGGGCGCGTACCACTACGCCGACCCCACCCAGTCGCCGGAAGCGCAGGCCGCGTTCTACTCGACGGTGGTGCTGGGCATCAACGGTCCGGGTGACATGCCTCCGGTCCTCGACATCGAGCATTCCGGTGGGCTGCCGCCCGCGGCGTTGATCGACTGGACGCACCGCTACCTCAACACGGTCCAATCGCTCACCGGGCGTCAGCCGATCATCTACACGTACCCGAACTTCTGGCGGACGGCGATGGCGAACACCAACGAGTTCGCCGGCTACCCGCTGTGGATCGCCGACTACAACGGTCAGAACGCCCCCGGCCCCCTCCCCGGCGGCTGGAGCAACTGGACGTTCTGGCAGTACACCAGCACCGGTCGCATCGCCGGCGTCAACGGCGACGTCGACCTCAACGTCTACAGCGGGGCGCAGGGCGACTTCGCGCGATACTCCAACAGCGCATCCCCCTTCGGCAGCTGACGCCGTCGGGCGCGATCAATCCCGGCACGCCGGATTTCCGGGGAACGCCGGAACGCCGACTCGGCAGCCGACGTCGGTGACGGCGGTCAACCGCTCGACCGGCTCCCGGATCTCGAGCGCAGGCACGAGGCCGTCGGTCAGGAGTGCATTCTTGGTCGACGGCGCCGTGGCGTGATCGTCCAGGGTTCCGCGCACCCGCGCGAAGTTGACGAGTTCGTCGTACACCATCGACAGGGCCGCCTCGGTGGTCCGGTCTTCCGGGTGCAGCCCGGCGAAGTCCACGCCCGTCTCGTATTCGTGGCGGACGGCGTGTGGACCCTGGTCGCAGGTGGGCTGGTTCAGATCGATCCGGAAGTCCGGCCCGGCCGGACCCGGCGGCGTGATCGTGCCGGCGTCGGTGCAGACGTGGTGCGAGATGCGGTCACCGAGTGCGTGAATGTAGATGCCGGTCCGCGCATTCCAGGAATTCTCGCCGATCCAGGAGTCGAATTGTGACGACAGGACCGTGTCGGAGATGACCTGCTGCCCCGTCATGTTGGTGAACGGTATGGCGGCCGGAGTCTCCAGGCTGTACGTGCCGTTGATCTGCACGGGATCGGCATCGCCGTAACACGTTGCACCCGTAGCATAGTCGCCGTTCTCCGAGGGGTTCGTGAAACCTCCCGTGCACAACGGAGCGCCACTTCCCGGCCCGGCCAGGGCCCAAGTCCGCAGGTGCGTGAGCATGACCTCGTGCCGGGGATCGTCGACATCCGGCTGCAGGCCGTTGGGCAGGGGATCCGCCGGTCCGCGCAGCGTGGGCAGGAAGTGGAAGAGGAACCCGCCGGTGGCGAAGTGGGTGCGCACCAGTCCGCTGATGTCCTTGGTGGTCAATGCGTCGGCGTCCGGGACGAGCCGGCCGAAGATGTCGCGTGGGGCGAACGTGCCGAGGTCGGTCGCCTCGTCGTACGCCGCGATCCAGTAGGCGTCCCGCTCGGAGAAGCCGACGGTGCGGGCGATGATGTACGTCGAGTCCGAATGCACGAGACTCCGTCCGCCGAGCGGACGGCGCAACGTGAAGCCGTAGCGGAGGAACGCCTCGGCGCCACAGATCGGCGAGTTCGGATCGTCGAGTAGGCATTCGGGTGGCAGCGGAGCGCAGTTGTGCGGTGGGGCACCGTCCTCGGTGTAGCAAATATCCTCGGCGAATCCGTACACCGGTGGTGGTGACACGACGAATGCCGCGGCGGTAAGCGTCAGCGCCACGATGGTTCCACCGACTCTTCGAGTGAATCTTCTCATCGAGGTGCACCTTTCGGTGTGGCCGAGTAGATCAACATTAACACCGGGGACCAGGCAGGATGCTCGGTTCTCGCGAGCCCTGAAATCAGTACGAGAATCCGAGTCTTCACCTGGTGAGGATCCCGGCGACCAGGTTGATCGTCGTCGCGAGGATGACTGCACCGAAAACGTAGGACAACAGGCAGTGCCGGAGCGCCACCGCCCGGATCTCCGGGCTCGAGACGTCGGTATCGGATACCTGGTAGGTCATCCCGAGGTTGTAACTGAAGTAGAAGAAGTCGCGAAACGCGGGCGGGGCGGTGGAATTGAAATCGATACCACCCGTTGATTTTTCAGGACCCGATCCCTCGTAGTACAGAAAGGCGTATCGGGCCGCATACATCAGGTGCAGCGAAGCCCACGCCAGGAAGACCCCGATCAGGGCCACGGCGGCGTGCGCGGTTCCCGCCGAGGATCCGCCGGCCACCTGCAGTGCGACGATTGCTCCGAGACCTCCCGAAGCCGCTGTCACCACGACCAATTCGTCGACTATCGGACGAAAATCCTCGCGTCCCACGTTGCGGCGAGTCGCCGCCGCATCCATCGGCCACAACACCGCCCAACCGGAGACGACGAACACGGCGGCAGCAGCGGCGATGCCGACGAGAGCCCCCAACGCGGCTGTGATCACCAGGCCGCCGATGAAGCCCGCCGCGACACCGACCACCACCGCGGCGGCCACTCTCGGGATGGCGGAGGTCGGGAGAGGTACGTGCAATGCCTATGCCTCTTGCAGGAGGCGTCGAGGCCGGTGCGGCATCACCCGAGACGGGATCGGGTGAGCCGTCACCATCGGCGCTCCCAACGCCGGGTGGCGACGTTCAGGTCGTCGCACGATTGCGGAGTCATCTGCGACCTCCTGAGTGTTGACACAGAGCGTCCGCGAGGGCGGACGACAGGCCAGGGCGTACCAGCGGCGTGTGCCGAGAAGTCTATCCCGCCAAGTGCCGTCACCGGATGGCGTTACCGTGATCGGTGAGCTCGATTGTGGGCGAACGCATTCGATCCACGACGGGCCGACGATGCCTTGGGGCTTGCCCGAATCGGACCAGGAACTGGAGAGGAGTACCAACCCCTTTCCACTTTCAATTTATAGCGCACCCCAGGGCTTGCGGCAAGGCCCGGGTCGTGCCGCAGAATTACCGGCCGAAGCCAGAACCTGCAGAAATAGGAGTCGCGAGTGCGTGTGTTGTTGTCGACGTATGGGTCGCGTGGGGACGCCGAACCGTTGGTGGGTCTCGTGGTGCAGTTGCAGGCACTCGGCGCGGAGGTGCGGGTGTGCGCGCCGCCGGACGAGGACTTCGCGCAGCGGCTGGCCGGGGTCGGTGTGTCGATGGTGCCTGTCGGCCGGTCGGCGCGCGCGCTGACGACGGCCGCGCCGTCGGCGGCGGACCTGCCCCGGCGCGCGGCCGAGTTGATCGCCGGCCAGTTCGACGCGGTCACCGCGGCGGCCGAGGGATGCGACGCGTTGGTGGCGACCGGCGCGATGCCGGCCGCTGCCGGTGCACTGTCGGTGGCCGAGAAGCTGGGCATCCGCTCCGTGTCCGTGACGTTCCAGCAGCTGACCCTGCCGTCGCCGCATCGCCCGCCGCTCGCGTATCCGGGCCGGGCATTCCCGCCGGACGTGACGGACAACCGGGTGCTGTGGGACCTGGACGCTCAGAGCATCGATGCGCTGTTCGGGGAGGCGCTGGACACCAACAGGGCCTCGATCGGCCTGCCCCCGGTGGGCAACGTTCGCGACTACGTCATCGGCGACCGGCCGTGGCTGGCGACCGACCCGACCCTGGATCCGTGGCAGGAGACACCGGACCTCGACGTCGTACAGACCGGCGCGTGGATCCTGGCCGACGACCGCCCACTCCCTGCCGAGTTGATGACGTTCCTGGACGCAGGCACACCACCGGTGTACGTGGGCTTCGGCAGCATGCCTTTGCACGCGGCGACGGACGCCGCCTCGGTGGCCATCGAGGCGGTCCGCGCGCAGGGCCGCCGCGTACTCGTCGGGCGCGGCTGGGCCGACCTGGCCCTGATCGACGACGTGGACGACTGCTTCGCCGTCGGCGAGGTCAACCAGCAGGCACTGTTCCGGCGCGTGGCCGCTGTCGTGCATCACGGCGGCGCCGGGACGACGACGACGGCCACCCGGGCCGGCGCGCCTCAGGTGGTGGTGCCGCAGATGGCGGACCAGCCCTACTGGGCCGGTCGGGTAGCCGACTTGGGCATCGGCGCGGCGCACGACGGTCCGGTTCCGGCCGTCGAGACCCTGTCGGCCGCGCTCACGGCGGCCTTGACCCCCGAGACCGGAGCACGCGCGGCCGCCGTGGCGGGCACGATCCGCACCGACGGTGCAGCGGTCGCCGCGACGTTGCTGCTCGACACGATCGTCCGAACCTCGGATCGGAGTTGCTGACATGACCAACTTGACTACCAGCGCATTCGACCTTCCCGACCACCTCGCGCCCAAGGCCGACCCGACGCTGATCGCCGACGACGAGCAACACTTCGCGGCTATCGCGGAAAGCCTCGAGCAGTCGATCGCAGACCTCGACCACCGCATCGACACCGAGCGCAAGGCACCTCGCCGGCTGGGTCAGGAGGCGATGGAGCGGGACATGATGGTCCACCGGCTGAACGCCGAGCTGCGTGCCCTGCGCCGCTACGGGTTGGACCTGTGCCTCGGGCACTTCGTCAGCGCAGACAACCCCGAGCCTGTGTACGTGGGACGACTCGGCCTCATGGACCGTGCGGGCAATCAGCTGCTCGTCGACTGGCGCTCCCCCGTGGCCGAGCCGTTCTTCGGTGCGACCCACGGCAATCCGATGGGTCTGGAACGCCGCCGCCGGTACCGCTGGACCCGCGGCCGGGTCAGCGACTACTGGGACGAGGTGTTCACCCCGGACGGGTTCGCAGGGAACGCCGCGCTCGACGACCAGTCCGCGTTCATCGCCAGCCTGGGCAGCAACCGGTCGGCCCGGATGCGGGACGTGCTCGGCACCATCCAATCCGACCAGGATGCCATCATCCGCGCGGGATCCCGTGGCGCCCTCGTCGTCGACGGCGGGCCGGGTACGGGCAAGACCGTCGTCGCGTTGCACCGCGCCGCGTATCTGCTCTACTCCGACGCCCGACTCCGTCACGGCGTGCTGTTCGTCGGTCCGCACGAGCCCTACCTGGCCTACGTCGCCGATGTCCTGCCCAGCCTCGGAGAGGAGGGCGTGCAGCTCTGCACACTGCGGGACCTCGTCGCCGAGGGTGCCACCGCGACAGTCGAAACCGACCCGGATGTGGCCCGCCTGAAGTCGTCCGCGGATCTGGTGAAGGCCATCGACGCGGCCGTCGCGTTCTACGAGGAGCCACCCACCGAGGGTATGACGGTCGCGACCGAGTGGTCCGACATCTGGCTGAGCGCCGACGACTGGGCCGAGGCGTTCGAAGCGCCGGAACCCGGTACTCCGCACAACGAGGCGCGCGAGCAGATCTGGGAGCTGCTGCTCACGATCCTGATCGACAAGTACGACGGTGACGTTCCGGCCGTCCAGCTCCGGAAGTCGTTGCAGCAGAACGACGAATTGCGCACGACCCTCGACAACGCGTGGACACTGATCGAGGCGGCCGACCTCGTCGCCGACCTGTGGTCGGTGCCCGCGTACCTGCGCAAGTGCGCGCCCTGGCTCAACCCCGACGACGTTCGGAAGCTGCAACGCCCGGACGCCCAGCGCTGGACGGTGTCCGACCTGCCGCTCCTCGACGCCGCACGGCAGCGGCTCGGCGACCCGGAGGAACCACGACGCCGACGTCGCCACCAGGCCGCCGTCGCCGCCGAACGCGAGCAGAGGTCCAAGGTCATCGACGACCTGATCGCGTCCGATGCCTACGACGACGGTGAAAGTTTGATGACACAACTGCGACAGAAGGACCTGCAGGAGATGCTGGTCGACGAAGCCGCGCTGTCCAGCGCCGACCCCGACCTGCTCGACCGCACGTTCGCACACGTCGTCGTGGACGAAGCGCAGGAATTGACCGACGCCGAGTGGCAGATGTTGTTGCTGCGCTGCCCGTCCCGGAGCTTCACCATCGTCGGCGACCGCGCCCAGGCCCGGCACGGGTTCACGGAGTCGTGGCAGGAACGGCTCGAGAGGGTCGGGCTCGACCGGATCGAACTGGCCTCACTGACCGTCAACTACCGGACACCGAAAGAGGTCATGGCCGAAGCCGAGCCGGTCATCCGCGCCGTGCTCCCGGACGCCAACGTGCCGACCTCCATCCGCAGCAACGACATCCCCGTCATGCACGGATCCGTTTCCGATCTGGGTTCGATCCTCGACACCTGGCTCGAATCGAACTCCGACGGAATCGCCTGCGTCATCGGCGATTCGACGTTCCGGGCAACGCCCCGCGTCCATTCGCTGACCCCGGAGCTGTCGAAGGGGCTCGAGTTCGACCTGGTCGTCCTCGTCGACCCGGACACCTTCGGCACGGGGATCGAAGGAGCCGTCGACCGCTACGTCGCCATGACCAGGGCGACCCAGCGACTCGTCATCCTCACGAGTACCTGACGTCGGCCGAAGCTCTCGAAGTGCCGCGATCATGGCCCGCTGAAGGAGTCCAAGGCGGCCACCAGCGCGGAGCTGAATCCGCCTCCACCGTGGCCGGCATCGTCAACCACGACGAGTCGACTTTCCGGCCAGGCCCGCGAGAGCTTCCAGGCCGTGTCCAACGGTCCAGAAACATCGAAGCGGCCGTGGACCAGCACTGCCGGGATACCTGCCAGACAGCTCATTCCGTCCAGTATCTGGTTCGGGACGAGGAAGCACTCGTGACTCCAGTAATGCGTCACCAACCTGGCGAAAATCATCCGGAACGTTGCGTCCTCGTATCGGGGGCTCGGTGTCCATCCCGGCATCAACGACACGTGGGTGTCCTCCCACGCACACCACCTCGTCGCCGCCTCCTCGCGCACCGCCGCGTGCGGGTCGGCGAGGAGGCCCGCATAGGCGGCTGCCAGATCCCCGTCCCGTTCGCCGGCTGGTACGGGAGCGATGAACTCCTCCCACTCCCTGGGGAAGATCCGACCCATGTCGCGGGTGATCCATTCGATCTCGGTTCGGGATCCGGACGTGATCGCTCCGAGCGCCATCGCGAGGACACGCTCGGGATGGCGCTGGGCGTAGACCAAACCCAGGGTCACACCCCAGGACACCCCGGCCACGACCCAACGCCTGATCCCCAGATGCTTACGCAGGCGTTCGATGTCCTCCATCAAATGTGTTGTCGTGTTGGTCGATAGGTCGGTGTCGGGGCCGGCGGCTAGCGGGCGGCTGCGCCCGCATCCGCGTTGGTCGAACAGCACCGCGCGAAAAGCATTCGGGTCGAAGAAGCGTCGTGCGCCGGGAGTGCATCCAGATCCCGGGCCTCCGTGCAGATACAGCACCGGCGTCCCCGTGGGATTTCCGGTGGTCTCCCAATACAGGGAATGGCCGTCGGAAACTTCGAGAAACCCGGCTTCGTACGGTTCCACCGCAGGATGGAGAGCGCTACTCACGAACTCAGCTTCGCGTCCTGCACGAGGAGACGAACCGCGAATCAGTCGTTCCCGGTCTCGGTGGTAGCCACCGCCGGGAGCCGCCTGCGACGATTGCATGTGCCCTTCGAGAGGAGTCGAACGATGACAGCATCCGATCCACAGGTCACCACCCGCGAGGAATGGCTCATCGCGCGCCGCGAGTTACTCGCACAGGAGAAGGAGCTGACCCGCCACCGCGACCGGGTCAACGCCGCCAGGCGCGCGCTGCCGATGGTCGAGATCACCGAGAACTACGTTTTCGACGGCCCCGACGGCAGGACCGGATTGGCCGACCTGTTCGACGGCCGCAGCCAACTCCTGATCTACCACTTCATGTTCGAACCCGACGCCGACGAGGGATGCCCCTCCTGCTCGTTCACGATGGACAACGTCGGCGACCTCCGGCACCTGTACGCCCGGGACACCTCGTTCGCGGCTGTGTCGCGTGCACCGCTGCCCAAACTCGAGCAGTACCGCCGGCGCATGGGCTGGACGTTTCGGTGGTATTCCTCGCACGGCAGCGACTTCAACTACGACTACCACGTCACCCTCGACGCGTCGGTCGCCCCGGTCGAATACAACTACAAGGACGAGGCCGAGCTCGTGCGGTTGGACCCCGCATGGGAAGGCTGGTGCGGCGAAGAGCACGGCGTCAGTGCTTTTCTCCGCCAGGGTGAGCGCATCTTCCACACCTACTCCGGTTATGCGCGCTCCACCGAGATCCTCCTCGGCACCTATCACTGGCTCGACCTCACTGCCCGCGGCCGTCAGGAGGACTGGGAACCAGAACCCCGCCGCGGCGACGACCCCTTCATGAGTTGGCTGCGCCGCCACGACGAATACGAACCAGGCGAGATTTCCGGAAAGAAGATCCCCGACTGACCGCCGGCGTTACATCAGTTCGAGTCCCGTTGCCTGCAATTCGAGATAGTCCCGCACCAACAGGTGAGAACACGGCGTGGACACCGCGGTCCAGGGCGTGTGTTGGGGTAATTGCAGTGTCAGCGATTCGGGTACGGCTTCGCGACACCTGATGACCGCCCGGAGCCGGCCGCCCGGCATACCCCGGATCGGCAGTCCGGTGCGAACCAACCCCGAACCCGACTACCGGCAACGGATGGCCGTCAATCGGTCAAAGGCCGCAATGCGCTGGGAAAATTCGATCACGGCCACGGACCGCCACCGAGTAGGGGTCGACTACGAATGCTGCCATGCTCCAGTAACTTTGGATGACCGTGTGTCGTCCACCGCCACTGCCGTCCCGATTCCCGATCGGCGGCGCCGGCTTCGTCCGCGGTCCTGCATGTTCACGATCGCGGCCGCGGTGGACGCGATCGTCCGGTCGCCGTCGTGGGTCAGCCCGTCGAGTACCCGCCGGGCCGCGGTGCCGGGAATCTCGGCAAGGGCCTGCGTGATCCGCAACCGCGTCGGCGCGTCGTCGGCATTGTCGAGCCTGTCCTGCAGGGCCTGGACGATGTCGTCGGCCGAGGGTGAGACCGTCGTCAGCAGGCCCAGCACTTCGGCGGCCTCGACATCGCGTCGCCCCTCGACGACCATCTCGATCAGGGCGGGTATCGCGTCGACGTTTCCGCGAGAGCCGAGAGCGAGGGCGGCGTACCCGCGGACCGTGGCGTCCGAATCATCGAGGGCTCGTCTCAGATGAACCGCCGCCTCCGCGGTGTGGATTGCCGCTATCGCGGTAGTGGCGCGACGCCGGACATCGACCTCCTTCGCGTCGAGACCGTCGGCCAGATCCGCGAGTCCCGGGCCGGCGGCCCGCGCCAGCGACCACTGCAGCGCTCCGGCCACATTGGGGTCGTCCTCCGACAGGATGGCCTCGACCAGCGCGTCGACGGGCAGCGCCGCGGTCCCGTCGTGAGACAGGATCGCTTGTTGACGGCGGGCCGCGGACTCCGATTCGAGCGCACGCACCAGACTGACGATGCGCAGGACGTCGTCCCACTCCGCAGGTGCGGCGGCGTCGACGCGTTCGAGCTTGCCGAGCAGTTCCTGCTCCGCAGCGATCCGCCGGCGCGTGTGCCGGATGAGGTCTCCCACCAGATCGGCCGGTGCGAAATCGGGCTCGTCCAATGCCCGCTTGGCCTCGTTCAACGACAACCCCAAGGTCCTCAGGCTCTCGACGTGGAAGAGCCGTCGGATGTCGTCGGCGGAGTACTCGCGGTAGCCGCCGGACGTGCGGCCCGTGGGCTTCACCAGTCCCAGCCTGTCGTAGTGGCGCAACATCCGCGTACTGACACCACAACGCCGGGAGACCTCACCGATCAACATTCCATCGCCTCCTGCTACGCGTTCGGACCGGTGACCGCGACGCGTTTCGCCGTCTCGACCGAGAGGGTGAACCCGCTGTCGGGGTCGTGACAGAGCCGCTTCGTCGCCTCCGCATGCGCTCGAATACGCGGATCGGGACTCGTCCCGGCTGCATCGAGGACCGGGAGGACAGCGTCCCCGAGTCCCACCAGAGCACGGCTCAGACTGAGCTGCACGTGCTGGTCGCCCCGTCCGAGTTCGGTCGTCAGATCGGCCGCGAGCGCAGCCTCGTCGCCGGGCGGCACGAGTGCCACGGCGGCCCGCCACGCGCTGCGCGCGACCTCGTCGTGCTCGTCGTGCAGCAGTGCCGACACGGCGGGCCAGGCGAGCCGGTCCCCGATCTTGGACAGGGTGTGCAGCGACTGACTGCGGGCCTGCGCGGTGTCCGACCCGAGCTCTCGGACCAGTCTCGGCACCGTGAGCTCGGTCGGGAAGCGGCACAATGCCCAGGTCAGCATGTCCCGGACAAAGAAGTCCGGCTCGACGGCGCACCGATCGACGAGAGTGTCCGTGAGATGCGGATCGGGGCGTGTGCCTGCCGAGAGCGCCGCACGCAGCCGACCCGACGGGTCGGCTGCGGCGAGAGCGTCGACGAGGTGGGCATTCGGCCCACCGTGGTTGGTTGTGTTCACGACAACCACCTCCTTCGCCGACCATTCGAGTCCTTGTCACTGTGTCAGGGTCAAGGGCTCGTTGTCAGGAGGCTGTCGTCTGCCGGTCAGTTCGTCATGCTGGCGAACATGCCGGGCTCGTACGAACCCGCCGGGTTGCGCACGATCACGTTGATCCGGTTGGCGGCGTTGATCAGGGCGACCAGCGAGACCAGCGCGGCGATCTGGTCGTCGTCGTAGTGCTTGCGCACCTGGGCCCAGGTCTCGTCGGTCACGCCGTGGTGGGCGTCGGCGAGCCGGGTGCCTTCCTCGCTGAGCGCCAGCGCGGCCCGCTCGGCCTCGGTGAACACGGTGGCCTCGCGCCAGGCCGCGACGAGGTTGAGCCGGACCGGGGTCTCGCCGGCAGCTGTGGCGTCCTTGGTGTGCATGTCGGTGCAGAAGCCGCAGCCGTTGATCTGACTGGCCCGGATCTTGACCAGTTCCTGAGTGGCCTTCGGCAGTGGCGATTGGTCGATCACCAGGGACGCGTTGGCGAACCTCTTGCCGAACTTCAGGGCGATCTCGTTGTCGAACAGGTTGAATCGGGCGTCCATGACTTCGTCCTCACTCGTGGTGTCGTGTACTGCTCGGAACGAACATGAGATGCCGGCGACCCGATTCTTGTGACAAATCGTTCACGCCGCTGCCTCGCGGTCACGTAATTTGGCAGCGGGCAACACGGCTGGGTGTCACAAAACGGCGGGGTCCGGTGTCTGGTGTGTGACACAGTCGAGAGTGAAGAGGAGCCACCATGGCCGGCACGTCGCAGACCACGCCCGCAGATCGCGGCGGGAGCCAGGACGATCGTTCGGACCCCGCTACGGAGGCGTTCGTCGCCCACCGCAACCTGCTGTTCACCGTCGCCTACGAGATGCTCGGCTCGGCCGCCGACGCGGAAGACATCCTCCAGGAGACCTGGCTGCGGTGGGCGGGTGTCGATCTCGACACGGTGCGCAATCAGCGTGCGTACCTGGTCCGGATCACCACCCGCCAGGCGCTCGTCCGGCTGCGCACACTCAGCCGTCGCAAGGAGTCCTACGTCGGCCCCTGGTTGCCCGAGCCGCTGCTGACTGCGCCCGATGTGGCCGAGGACGTCGAGTTGGCCGACAGCGTCTCGATGGCGATGCTGCTCGTGCTGGAGACGCTCGCGCCGACCGAGCGGGCCGTGTTCGTGCTGCGTGAGGTGTTCGCTCTGGAGTACGGCGAGATCGCGGACGCCGTCGGCAAGAGCCCGGACGCCGTCCGTCAGATCGCGCACCGGGCGCGGGCGCATGTCGCGGCGCGCAGGCCGCGCGGCGTCGTATCCCCGGCCGAGTCCCGAGACGCACTCGAGGCGTTCCAACGGGCGCTCGAAACGGGCGATCTGCAGAGCCTGCTCGACCTGCTCGCACCGGATGTCGTCCTGTTGGGTGACGGTGGCGGAGTCAAGCAGGCTGTGCTGCGGCCCATCGTGGGGGCCGACAAGGTGGGTCGCCTGCTGGCGGCCGGCCTGCCCCGGATCGACGGCACGGTGTCGGTCGAGCCGGTGCAGATGAACGGCTCCCCCGCGCTGATCGTCCGGCTCGACGGGGAGATCGACGACGTCGTGGCGGTGCGGATGGACGACGGCAAGATCACCGGGCTCTACATCGTGCGCAACCCGGAGAAGCTGTCGCGCGTCGAGCGGGAAACCGCGGTGAGCCGCTGAGGGAGCAAGCCGCCCTACCTCGTCGCCGCTTGGTGGCGGTCGCGCCACGCTCGCTCCCATTGCCGGGTCAGGGCGGGGTAGACGATGAGGTACCGGAAAGGCGCGATGGCGGTCATGTAGAGCCGCCCGAACCATCCGTTGGGCTTGACGAGAACGGTCATCTGCAGCTCGTAGTCGCCGTTCGCTCCTCTCGCCCAGCCGAGATGCATCACGGTGTGCACGGTCTTGTTCGCCAGCTCGCGGGCGGACTCCGTGTCGAGCTCGTACACCGCGGTGAGGGGCATGCCTGCGTCGTCCGGGCCGCGCGGAGCGGCGCGGAGATCGCCGGGCAGGCGGTCGCGGAGCGAGGCAACCCGCTCACCGACACCAGTTGAGCGATTGTCCCAGCCGAAGAGTGCCCCGAGTTTCCATCGAACGGCGAACAGGAACCTCACCAGTCGGGGCTGCTTCGCGGGTCCGCCCGCGGCTCGCATCGCTGCGAGCATTGTGGGGAAGTCGTCGGGCCCGGCTCCGGGAGTGCGGAACGACCACACGTCTTCGACGTCGAAGTCTCTCGTGAATTCGTGGATGCGCCAGGGCTGCTCGATGTAGGTGGCCTCTGCTATTCGTGGCACTGTCGACCCCGATCTATACGGCACCGTATATTTCATCTATACGGTACCGTACAAATTGAACGCGATCAATGGAGGTGGCCCGATTCCCGCCGTCGCCCGCACGACACGAGCCCGCTGGATAGAGGCGGGCCTCGACGCCCTCGCAAGAGGAGGCCCCGACGCCGTCCGCGTCGAGACACTCGCCGCCGAACTCGGCGTGACGAAGGGCGGGTTCTACGGCTACTTCGACGGCCGTCCCGCGTTGCTCACCGAGATGCTCGACGAATGGGAACGCCGCTGCACCAAAACCGTTATCGCCCAAGCCGATGCCGAAGGCGGCACCCCCGCCGACAGAATCCGGCGCGTGGGGCAACTGACCTACTCGGAGGACTTTCAACGGATCGATCTCGCGATCCGGGTCTGGGCCCACCACGACCGGTCCGTCGCGACGCGCCTGCACGCCATCGACAACGAGCGGATGGACTTCCTGCGAAAGATGTTCGGCACCTTCGTCACCGACCCCGACGAGATCGAGGCACGCAGCACCCTCATGTTCGGACTTGCGATCGGCCGTCACTTCATCGTCGCGGACCACCCCGGGTACACCAAACGTGAAGCCATCCAACTCGCCGGAGAATTCCTCCTGCGCCCGTCCGAGACGAACAGTTCTGCCGGGTAAGGGTTTCCGACTGCCGAATCAGTCGAGGTGAGCCGACAACAGCCACGCAGGCAACTTGGACCGGCCCTTCTCGTCGTGCTCCCAGTTCACGGCCTGCTCCGGGCCGAGCAGCGCGTGGATGAAGGCCGGACGAATGTCGTCGATGGTCCAGAACTCGGCGACGGCCTCGCGCAGCTCGTCGTCGGTCACCGGGTTCGGTCCCTCGCCCTCGGGGAAGGCGCCCTTCGCGAACACCAGGATGTAGTACGACGCGCCGGGCGCGGCCGCCCGAGCGACCGCGCGCAGGTAGTCGCGCCGTCGGTCGACGGGAAGGGAATGGAACAGGGTGCTGTCGACGATCGTGGAGAACCGGCCGTCGAAACCCGTGAACGAACTGATGTCCGCCACCTGATACGTCGCCGTCGTCAGTCCACGATCGGCGGCGGCGGCCTGAGCCACCGCGATGGCCGTCGGCGACAGGTCCAGACCCACCACCGTGTACCCCTGCTCCGCCAGCTGGAGGGACGTCTCGGCATGTCCGCAGCCCGCGTCCAGCACGTCGCTGCGGAACTTGCCCTCCGCGATCAGCCCGGCGATCTCGGGCTGCGGCTCACCGATGTTCCACGGCACCGGCCCCGTAAATACCTCCGCGTCACCTCGGTAGATGTCGTCCCACGGCGCAACCTGGTTGTCCTCGGTCATGACATCGACGGTACGCCCGCACTACCGTGCCGATGTGGATCTTTTCTCACGCTCGTGGTCGGCGCTGCGCACCGCGGTCGCCGAGCTGCCGGACGACGACTTCGCACAGCAGTCCGGCTGTAGCGGCTGGCTCGTGCGGGATCTGGTGTGCCACCTGATCATCGACGCGCAGGACGTCCTGATCACCCTCGTCACCCCCTCCGACATGGAACCGACTCGCGATGCCGTGACCTACTGGGACCTCGCCGACACGCCGCCGACCGGCGACGACCCGCTCGACGCGCTGATCGTCCGGCTGGCCGCCGCGTACCAGGAGCCACGGCTGCTGAAGTTCCACTTCGACGACGTCGGCTCCGCTGCCGGCCGCGCCGCCGAACTCGCCGACCCGGACCTGCGGGTCAGCACCCGCGACGAGGTGCTTACCGCAGGCGAGTACCTCTCCGCGTACGTCTTGGAGTCGACGCTGCACCACCTCGACCTGATCGCTTGCCTCCCAGGCGTGGCGGACCCGCCCGCAGAGGGCCTCGCCCGGTCCCGCGACTTGCTGGAGAAGATCGCCGGGGCCGCATTCCCCGCGTCATTCTCCGACAGGGACACACTGCTGGTCGGCACCGGACGACGGGGCCCGACCGACTCGGAGAAGGCCGACCTCGGCGAGCTGGCGATGAAACTCCCGCTCATCCTCGAATGACTCGGATTACGTCTACCTCAGTGATGAGTCAGCTGGATCACGCCGTCGGGCAGATTTCATCGAACATATCGCGGACCGGATGAATCGATCTGGACGAATTCCGATATCAGCCGAATCTGCGTCGACCATGCGGTAAGCCTTTAGTCCGAAAGCCGCACTGCCTTCCACGCGAGCGGTCATGCACCAGCGAGGAAGCTGAAATCAAACGCGCTCGAGGTACGGGCGAGGTTCGTGTGCGAAAGAATCAGGCCCTGGCGGCGGGGTCCTCCTCGGATCCCAGGTTCCGCACCAGCCACCGATCGTCGACGAGATGCATCAGGATCGGAAACACCGGCCGAGGAACGTTCGGCTCCCACACACCGCTCTCGAGCGTCGACATCTCGTGCACATAGAGCACCTCCACACCGGGGCCGACGATCCTTGTTCCGGTACCGATCCCCCACGTCGCCGGGTCCGGCAGCATCGCCCGGAACGACCGCACATGCACGCGCTCGAAATGAACCCACAGCGGATGCTCCGGCACCGGACCTGCGAGGGCCGCCGCGACCGCCTCACCCTCCCAACCGTCAACGGTCATCTGATAGTGGTTGTCCCGCACCCACCGCCATGCGAGTACCGACCGGAAGTCGGGATCCACGTTCGGCCACACCGATAACAGATCCCCGTCGACGCACACCGACGTCAAGAACGCCCACGCCGCACTCACCAGCTTCGTATGCCCGAGGAACCGCACCAATTCCGTCGGATCCATCGCACGTAGCTCGAGGTAGGCCTCCCGCATCTCGGGCAGCAAGGCGCTGACCTGTTCGTCGGTCAATTCCGGAAGGGAGGACGCCGCCGGCACCGCACCAAGGTCGGGAGCCTCGCCTCGGGCGACGAGCAAGGCGCGGACGGTGTCGACGAACCGTGGGGTCAGCCGCTCGAGCGACTCGAGCAGTTCCCCCACCGTGCGCGGCGGGAGCATGTTCCGGGCGACCAGGGCATGCATGCACTCGAGCACCGCGTCCGGGTCCAGATCGAGCAGATCACAGAGGAATTCGTCGGGGTGGATCGCCTCGACGTCGAACGGGACGAGGGCCGCCGGCGGGAAATCCTGCACGGTTGCGGTCACGATCACACCCGCACCGGATCGCACCGCCGCAGCCAGGACGTGCCGGTCCTTCGGATCGTTGGTCATCGCGGGGATCAGCTCACGGTATCCGCGTGATTCCTCCTCTGCGAGGGGAAATGCTCTGCGCATCTGCTGCACTCGCCGCACCGCCTGCTGCGGCGACTTACCGAACCTCTCCCCGGACAGGGTGCGCTCGACCTCGTCGAGCAGATCCGGCGTCCACACCGGCCGGAACAACTCGGCATCGGCCAGCGTCAGCAGCAGGTTGTTCAGGGTCTGGGGAAGCATGACGCACGTGTCGAGAACCACCCGAAAGGTCGTCATGGTCGCCCCGCCCTATATCAACGAGTCGACACGAAGCCGTCAGCGGCATCGCCCGGGTCCGGGGGTTCCTCGTGCGCCATCTCCTCGAACACCTGGCCCCGACGCGCCCGCTCACCCTGCTGGAATGCGAGCACGTCCGCCAACTCCACCCGCCGATGCCGGCCGGGCGAGGTGTACGGAATCTTCCCCGCTTCCAACAATCGCACCAACGTCGGCCGCGTAATCCCCAACAGGTCCGCAGCCTCCTGCGTCGTCAACATCGTGCGATGCGGTTCCACCGTCACCGCCTGACCCCGATCCAAAGCAGCAACCGCGTCGACGAGCAAACCCCGGACACTGTCCGGCAACGGCACCGACCCGCCCGGGGACGAGATCGACACCTCCTCGGAACCAGCAAGAACGGCCTTCAGCGCTGCGAGAAGATCCCGATCGTCGGTGGCCGGCGGCAATACCGTGTGGTTCGTCCCAGCGCCCATACCTCACCATAAAACGAAAAAAACGAACACACAATGCGGCTGGGCGCGGCAGCGGAACGGATGACGGACTCAGGCTCGGTCGATGGTGACGACGGCCGCTGGGGTCCTGGGTTCACGCCGCCCGGATCGCGAACGAAATACGTTGCTCAACATGCAAAAAGTGTCACCTTCCCATCCCATCCCGTAGGTGAAAGCGCATCGCGGGAAGTCATCGACCGCGATGATCGTTCCATGCCGATCTCGGAATGGAACCAGGACAGTTTGGTGTGGCGCTTCGTTATGACCGACGACGGTCCGGACTTCTACGAGACTCCGGGCTTTGAGCCGCCGGCTGCGTGGCTGCTCGCGATCGGAGCCGTTGCCCGCGATCTGTGGTGCCTGCGATACGGACGCGACGTGCAGGTAGAACGTCTGGTGTGGGAACTCGCGATCACTGACCAGTACGCCGTCACCATCGGCTGGCGAGGGCCGGGGGTCGGTGGGTTCAACCTCTGCCACGGCGTTTCGATGGAAGCCCCCTACCCGCAGGCCACGGTCTGGGTCGCCGACACCGCGCAAGGCGAGCTGACCGGCTACGAGTTCATCCAATGGCCATCGCGAGGACGGCACATCCTCAACCCCCGCCTCCGCCAGGAAGAACCGGTGTGGGTCGACCCGCACACAGGCACCGCGGTCGCCGCCATCGGCGAACTGTGCGAGCAGCGCACCGCCTGGGACGCCCTTGACCGGCACCCGGGGGAATGACCGCCCGGGTCCGTTGTCGACCTCCCTTGGCTCTGAGCAACTCCTCGGCGTTAACCAGATATTGGTACCCGTAACCGAATGCCGCGCGCCGCCGTCAGGTCACTTCGTCTCCAGATTGATGGTTGTGGCGGAGTCGGCCAAGTGGCGAGTAATTCACGCTGGCTACTCGCCTTCGGATTCTTGGGTGCCGGGCCTCGGCTGTTCATTCTGTTTCGGCGCTGCCGGCACCCATTCCCGCAGTTGTTGAACCACCGTGCCGTAGAACGCGTCGGTCGATGACGTCACGCTGGTGATGAAGCTCGCCGCGGTGCCCGACCGCCGGCCTCCCATCGGGAAGGCTTGTTCGAGGGAGAAGGAGACGATGTCTCCGGATCGCCCATTGGTCAGTACCTTCGGGTCCGCTCGCACCGTGTCGAGGTGCTCGCAGGCTTCGTTGCCGCGCTCGGAGAACACCGCTTCGACCTGAACGTCGCCGGGTACGTCCTTGAGTTGCCTGAGTAGCCACGACAGCCGACGACCGGAGGTGCCCTCGTTCGGTGCCTCCACGGTGGTGCGGCAGCGGATCTTGTTGGTCCGCACATCCGCGATCACCACCAGATCGCCGGCGGTCTCCGGGATCCGCAGCACCGCTTCGAACACCCC
Organism: Rhodococcus sp. JVH1; assembly: GCF_000280725.2. Lineage (NCBI taxonomy): Bacteria > Bacillati > Actinomycetota > Actinomycetes > Mycobacteriales > Nocardiaceae > Rhodococcus > Rhodococcus sp. JVH1. The sequence continues at coordinate 4,223,917 of NZ_CP166289.1, forward strand.
GTCGGTGGCCAACCTTTCGGCTACCGCCGCATTGCGGGCCGCCGGGTCGCTGCCGTGCCGGCGGGGCAGGATGTGTTTGACGGTGACACCGAGTTCGGCCGTCAGTCGCAGCGCGAGATGACGGGAGAGGGACACCCAGGTGTCCGCCACGGCGGCGGCCTTCTGGTCGCCGGCGCGGAGGGTACCGGCGGTGACCGCGTCGCGGACGGTCACCCAGTGCCGGCCCATGTCGACGAACTCGGCCGCCCCGGAGCGGGGGTGATCGAGGTAGCGCAGGAACTCGGCCAGCATCCAGGCCTGCAGGCCATCGTCGATACCGCCGTGCGAGAGCAACATCCGTGCCTCGTGCCCCACCTCCGCCCACGACAAATGCCGCAGCGCGACCTTGGCGAGCTTGCGACGGTCGACCTCCACCGGCAACTCCCCGGCACTGGCGGGGACGTCGTTCGACAGGCTGACCACCACGTCGTACTGCTTCTTCCGCGCCACGTCGAGATAGTTCTCGAGCTGCTCCTTCTCGAGCTTGCCGTTGCCGGTCTTGACCTCGAGCAGGCCGGTCCACACCCTGGCGCCGCGGGAGACCTTCAGCACCGCGTCAGGGATCACCTTCGTCTCACCCCGCTCGTACGCCACCTCGACATAACCTTCGAAGACACCGACCGGGGCACCCATCCGGGCGCACACCGCGCGTGCGAAGGGGCGCACCGCCTGCATGGTGGCGATCAAGGCTGAGGTAGCGCGCCGCTCCTGTTCCTCCCCGGTCCCGACACCGATGACCGAGAACAACCGCGCCGGCTGCCAGGTGTCCTGTTCGGCGAGGGTGAATTCGACCGGCTTCGACTTTTTCACCGTCCGCTTGGCGGTGCGGACACCCCGGGGTCGCGCCTTCGTCTGTGTCGCCGGTGCGGTGGGTGGGGTGGGCAGTTCGGGCACCAGTTGCGGGGCGTCGCCGGCGGACCCGTTCGGCGGCGAAGCGGGTTCGGCACGGCCGGATGAGTCATCACCGGTGGTGGGTTCGAGATCCGGCTCGTTGTCGATGTCGACGCCGAAGTCCGTGGCCAAACCTGCCAGTCCGGACTCCCAGCCCTGCCCGACCGCCCGGATCTTCCACTCGGCACCCCGGCGGTACACCTCGCCGAACACAAACGCCGACTCGGTTGTGGCATCGGCCGTGACGTACTCCGCCAACGTGTACCCGGCCCCGTCGACGACACGCAGAGCGAGCTTTCCGAGATCACCGAACCTGCCCTCGCCCACACTGCCGACCAGGGCCACGGTGTGCACGTCTTCCGGCACAGTGGACAGGTCGATGGCGATCCTCGCCTGCGCACCTTCCTCGGTGCCGCTCGTACCCAGGAAGCGGATCGACCCGTCTGTCGATTCGGGCTGGTTGTAGAACACGAAATCCTCGTCGGAGCGCACTTTCCCCTCCGCGTTCAACAACAGCGCGGAGGCATCGACCTCGACCTCCGACTCGGTCCACCCGAGCACCACATCGATTTGCTCCACCTCAGCGGGCAGAGACATGTTCTGTCCCTTGGACAGCATCGGAAACTCCACCGGAACCACCCTCGTTCGACCCGGAACCGCACCAACCCTGCGGGGCCGGGCAGAGCCTGAGCCGACTACCGACGTCCGTCGCATCAACTGCGCATACTAATCGGTTCGTTTCATTCAGGGACAACACCTGGCAAACATTGTGTCGCCGCGTGTCCGCACAGCGCGATCGTGCCGGCTTGTCCCAGCAACCCGCTGTCGTCTATGCGAATGACATTGCAGACAAACCAAAGTGAGCAGGGGTGACGGTAATCCAGGAAGGGCAAGCTCAGCACTTGCGGCACGCGACCAGCCCGGTCGAGCAGAGTCGCGGAGCTATCGGGAGGGCTCCACCACAGGTCGCCGCGTCAGACGCCGAGCAACAGAATCCCGGTCGCTGGCAACGCAATGACCTTGACGATTTTCCAGGCCGATATAGACGTAGTGCGCGTGAGAACGGGGGACGTCTTCACCGGCGAGGACGCGGTCGGATCGACGTGTCAACCGGGGGCGAACACCGACCAGTTGCACCACGAGCACCGCGACCGCCGCAGATCCTGCCACCACTACTCGGGTAGGCGGCCCGTCGATGAGGAGTCCGGCAACGAGCAGTGCCGCCCAGACCACCTCGGCGACGTTCAGCGCACGGAACACGAGCCGGCCGATCCCCAATCCGAGGGGCACCGTCACCCCGGGTGCCGCGGAACTTGAGCGGCGCTTCGAGGAACGAGATCGCGAGCACCATTCCCAGCCAGGTGAAGGTCACCGCGATCGAGACGGCATGCGCTGCGGTCATCTGGCGTCCTTTCTCCTGCCCTCGCCGGTGCGGCCAGCTTGATCTCAGTCAGTCTGCACCAGCCACCGGAGCACACCATCGCTGCCGACGACATCACCTTCCTCGACTTCGGCCAGATCCTCGAGGCTTGGGAAGCGGACTTCGATCGCACCTACGTCCTCGGTGACGAACCCGCCAAGATTGCACTCCGCGACGCTCTCGAGTCGGTGTGGGAGCGCGGCTGCAACTACTTTCATGCACACCTACGGCACGCTGCGTCGGCGTGATGCAGGTCCACCGGCGGTGCGCCTTCGAGCCTGGTTCATCACACATGCGGCCCGGTCCCCGTGAGCGGATCGTTACTGCCCGGACCATCGTCGGGTTCCGAGCGGCAACGCGTGCTTCCTACGGCCGCTCGAAGGCCGAATCATCCGGCTCGGCACTGTCCCGCAAGGAGAGCCACGTTGTCCTACGTCAAGCCACCCGACTTGGTCACGGCGATGATCGACGCCGGTGCGTCCAAGGTGTTGATGTCCACACGCGACACCGTGATTCGCGCCTACATGGGCGGTGCGATACTCGCACTCGGCGCGGTGTTCGCGGTCACGGTCGGCGTGCAGACAGGCCAACCGCTCATTGGTGCGTTGCTCTTTCCGGTCGGGTTCTGCATTCTGTATCTGCTCGGCTACGACCTCCTCACCGGTGTATTCGTGCTCGCCCCGATGGCCTGGTTCGACAAGCGGCCGGGATTGACCGGGTTCGGAGTTCTCCGGAACTGGGGTCTGGTGTTCCTCGGCAACTTCCTCGGCGCATTCACCGTCGCTGTGATGATGGCGATCGTCTTCACCTACGGATTTGCGGCCGACCCCAACCAGATCGGCTAGGCCATCGGACATCTCGGCGAGTCGCGCACACTCGGTTACGCCGAGTACGGTGCCTCGGGCATGTTGACGCTCTTCGTCCGCGGCGTGCTGTGCAACTGGATGGTCTCCACCGGGGTTGCCGGGGCGATGATCGCCACCGACGTCCCCGGCAAAGTGATCGCGATGTGGATGCCCGTCATGCTGTTCTTCGCGATGGCATTCGAACATTCCGTCGTCAACATGTTCCTGTTCCCCTCAGGCCTGCTGCTCGGTGGCGACTTCACACTCCTCGACTACCTGATCTGGAACGAAATCCCCACCGTGCTCGGCAACATGGTCGGCGGACTGGTATTCACCGGCCTGGCCCTGTACCTCGCGCACCGGCACACCTCCGGCACCCGTGTTGCCGACCGGGAAGCAGAGTTCGAGACACTCTGAAGAGGGCTTCGACACGTGCCGACGTGGCATCCGCTGCGTCGGCACGTGTCTTCGCTTTGTGCCGGGTCGCGATAACCTACGGATCCCGGCACGGCGAGCGTTTCAGGAACGCACGGACCGATTCCTTGCTTCGTCGAGGCGGCGGTGAACCCTCGCGAACAGTGTGGCCCGCACCGACCGACCGACGTATCCGAATTCGACTCTCCGCGGTTGCCGTCCGGTGACGAGGGGTCGCTTGCGGTTTCGCGATGGTGCTCAGGTGAGCAATCCTGGCGGGCCTTCGTGGCGATGATCTGGACCAGGTCGTCGAGTGCGGTGAGGGTGGCGCCGCTGTCACGGTCGACGAGCCAGCGCAGTACCACTCCGTCGAGCGCAGCCAGGGCGAAGCGCACGATCTGGTCGACCGGAGTGCTCCAGGTGACGCCGGCCCGGTGTGCACACAGGTCGAGGAACACGACGGCCTCGGTGTCCATGGTGCGGTACTGGTGGGCCGCGATTGCTCCGGGGGAGTCATTGCCGGCCCCGCGTTGGCGCAGGGCTTGCGCGGTGATCTCGTAGGTCAGCAACTGATGGTCGGGACTGGCTTCGATGATCGGCCACAGGCCGCGAATTCCGGCCCCCAGGAGTTCCCGAAGACCCGCGATACCGCGCAGTTCCAGAGGACCGACCAGCTGACTGAAGGCCAGGCGCATCGCCTCACTGATCTCGAGGATCAGGCACTGCCCCAACTCGGTGAGAAGCTCTTCCTTGTGCTCGAAGTGGTAGTGCACCACCCCGAGTGACACCCCGGCGGTCTCGGCCACATTACGGATGGTCAGCGCATCAGCGGGAAGCCTTTGCATTCCCGGATCGTATGCGTTCGATCCTCTCGAGGAGACGAATCGGACCGCCACCGTGTCCCACGTCACGGTGTGCCCAGTCGGACCGTAGGGTCAGCTGCGGCTGCAGCGACGATCGTGTTGGGGCGTCCGTCCCGGTGTCCCATTGGCGGTGCCGCCGAGCAACAGTGCACGATCGCCGAGGCTCGAAAATACTCGAGATTGCCCTGCCGGCGTCGAGACGATCCGTACCGATGAATCTGTGCGGCTCGGGGCCGAAGGCGAGATCGGACGTCCCGGTCGGGGCTACTTCGACGACAGCCACAGCCTGAATGCTTCGGCCGTCGCAGCCTGCAAAGTCGTCCCGCGGGTGGCTACTTCGATCTTCACCTGCCGCAGCAACTCCGGGTCCACGCGCGCGGAGAACTGCGGGAGTTTCGCCGCACCGACGGAGACCGGAGCGGCCTCGGCTGTAGTACTCGGGAAGAGCGGATCCGAATCACAATCCGGCGCCGCGATCTGCAGCACGGTGTCGGATGCTCCCGCGGAGTGCTCGTTGCCCATCTTCATCTCCTTGACGTACCGATGAGGTAGCTGTTCGACGAGAGCGGCGGCCTCGGTGCCGCACCCTCGCGTGTTCAGTCCGGGAGGGCTGACTTTGCAGGCACATGTTGAGTGTTACGCGAAGTATCGGAAAAATTCTGTTGCCCACATTTACGACCAGAGCGGACGGAACTTGAAGCTGACACATTGAAAGATAGCACGCGTGATCGCAATGTAACTTGTTACCAGAAAAATAAACAAATACGAGAATTGTGACATCGGCCCGAAAAAAGGGACGCTCACCGTTTCTGTAATTGTTTTGACGCCGGGTACCGTACCGCCGGTATGAAATGGCATGCAATGTAGCTTGGTAACAATATTTCAATCTAACTTATCGAACGTCCAACCCATATAAATTAGCGAACCTTGCTGTACGTCCAACCAGCATAAAGAAGCGAACCTTGCTGTACGTCCAACCGAAAGCGAAACGCGCACTGCCAGGTCCGATCCGGGTTCTCCTGCTCAGGCGCGCGCTTCTAGTTCTTGTGAAGAACAGTACTTTTCTCCGTAACTGCGGCGGTCACACCTCTTCGGCCGACAGTTTCCAAATCGACGAATTCCCGCGAAGGCGTGGATTCGCTATTCGGGCGTAAATTAATTAATAACCGACACACCGCGCCGGTCGTTGACACATACCGGGTGGTTTGCGAATGATTCCTGCCATCAACCGCTCCACGGTGAGGGGAAATTCGTGACATCGGTGCACACTTCGATCCAGGCGCGTTCTCGGCGTCGCTGGTTTGTGGCGGGGGCGGCCATGGCGACCGCCACGGCTGTGATCGTCTTCGGTGGAGTCGCGTCAGCGGCTCATCCTCCGGTCGGACTGGGGACAGCCAACTCCTTCGCGATATTGGCGGGCCAAACGGTCACCAACACCGGCCCGTCGATCATCTCCGGGGACCTGGGTGTCAGTCCGGGCAGCGCGGTCACCGGCTTTCCGCCGGGAACGGTGATCAACGGCACGCAACACGTTGCCGATGCCGTTGCGCTGCAGGCTCAATCCGATCTGACGACGGCATACAACGATGCGGCCGGCCGGCCGGCCACCGCGGCGGCGCCCCCCGATCTCGGTGGCCTGACTCTGGTCGATGGCACCTACAACACGGCCGGCCCGATGGGACTGACCGGCACCGTCACCCTCGATGCGCAGGGTGATCCCAACTCGGTGTTTATTTTTCAGGCCGGGTCCACGTTGATCACCGCGTCGGGCAGCACGGTCGCTCTCATCAACGGGGCCTCCCCGTGCAACGTGTTCTGGCAGGTGGGTAGCTCAGCGACCCTGGGGACCAACACCACCTTCGTCGGAACCATCATGGCGTTGACCTCGATCTCGGTGCAGACCGGCACCACCGTGAACGGACGCGTCTTGGCACGCAACGGCGCAGTCACTCTGGACACCAACACCATCACCCGGCCCAACTGCGTCACGCCGCCGCCGACGTCCACGACGACACCGCCGCCGACCACGACAACCACGACCACGGCACCGCCGACCACCACTACTACGACCGTCACCAACGGTCCCATCATTCCGATTCCCATTCCGATTCCCATCCCCATTCCGATCCCCCCCGGCGGAGGCATCCCCGGTGTCCCCGGCATCCCCGGTGTCCCCGGAATTCCCGGCCCTCCCGCTCCTCCGGGCCCGCCGGCACCCCCCGGCCCTCCAGCTCCCCCCGCTCCTCCGGCTCCTCCGGCTCCCCCCGCTCCCCCCGGCGGTCCTGGTGGACCTGGTGAGCAGGGCGGACCCGGAGAACAAGGTGGCCCGGGTGAGCAAGGTGGCCCGGGTGAGCAAGGCGGACCCGGCGAACAAGGCGGACCCGGCGGCGGAGGCAAGGGCGGCCCCGGTGGCAACGGATACATCATCCCCAAGGGGCATCCGGAAACGGGGGCTGGCGGCACCACTCCCCACTCAGATGACAACGTTCTCCGCTCCCTCGCAGGTCTGGCCCTGGCCGGATCGGGCATAGCGGCAGGCCAGGGGGCCCGACTGCGCAGGAGGCAGCGATGAGCGACCCGAGCCCCGAATACCCCGAGCCCGTCCCGGGCCCCGAGTGGCCAGGGCTCGAGGGGGCGATGGGCAGGGTGAAACGCTGGTGGGTGGTGGCAGCGGTCCTGATACTCATCGCGACGGCTGTCCTCGCCCTGCGCAGCTATCAGGAGTCGGGAGATCCCCAGCTCGGACAGCCATCCGTGACCGACACCGTGGCGGCGCCCTCCGACGGGGCGTCCGGCCCGGCACCGGTCGCGTTGCGGATCCCTGCACTGGGGGTGGACGAAACACTCATCACTCTTGGTCTCAATCCCGACGAAACAGTCGAGGTGCCCGCCGATTTCGACAAGCCGGGGTGGTACAAGTTCGGGCCGGCTCCGGGCCAGCTGGGTTCGGCAGTGATCCTGGGGCACGTCGATTCCTATGAGGGTCCGGCGGTGTTCTACCGATTGAAAGACCTCGAGGCGGGAGATTCGATCGAGGTGAGCTTGGCCGACGGCACCATCGCTCATTTCGCGGTCACCAGGGTGGAGACGTATCCGAAGACGGAGTTCCCGGCCGAGGAGGTGTACGGCTCTCACGGTGATGAAACGCTGCAACTGGTCACCTGTGGGGGAGAGTACGACGCGGACGCCCGTAGCTACCTGTCCAACATCGTGGCCTACACCTCTCTGGTTGATACAGACAGCGGGGAAGCTCCGGCCGCTGCCGGCCAGAAATGATCTGGCAACCGGGAAGTTCACGGGAGGTGAGTATTCGGCCCACCGTGGTCGGTTGTGGAGGCATGCTGTGGACTCGACGAGACTGTGGGGTACGACCCCGCGCAGGTTCTCGGCACGTCGAGATGTAGTCGATCAATCTTGTCGCCGCAGCCCGGGCGGCCGGCGGCCGGGTGCCCCAGGACCGACCGTGGCATGCGCCTCCCGAGTAGTCTGTCTGGGCATGGCACGGGATGAGCGTGGTGTGACAGCCCAGAGTGAGGACTTCGCTGCCTGGTACAACGAGGTGGTCTTCAAGGCGGACCTGGTGGATCGAGGTCCGGCCAAGGGCACCATGGTGATCCGGCCGTACGGGTACCGGCTGTGGGAGCTGTTGCAGTCGGAGCTGGATCGTCGCATCAAGGACACCGGTCACGAGAACGCATACTTCCCGTTGCTGATTCCGGAGAGTTACCTGGGCCGGGAGGCCGAACACGTCGAAGGGTTCTCCCCGGAACTGGCGGTGGTCACCCATGCCGGCGGGAAGGTTCTCGAGGAGCCGTTGGTGGTGCGGCCGACGTCGGAGACGATCATCGGCGAGATGATGGCCAAGTGGATCAGCTCGCACCGCGACCTGCCACTGCTGTTGAATCAATGGGCGAATGTGGTGCGGTGGGAGCTACGGCCGCGAATGTTTCTGCGCACCACAGAGTTTCTGTGGCAGGAGGGTCACACCGCGCACGTCGACGAGGCGTCCGCCCGCCGCGAGACGATGCTGGCGCTGGACATCTACCACGAGGTGGCGCGTGAGTTGGCCGCGATCCCGGTCGTCCCGGGTGAGAAGACACCCGGCGAACGGTTCGCGGGTGCGGTGGCGACCTACACGATCGAGGGCATGATGCGGGACGGTCGTGCGCTGCAGTCCGGCACCTCGCATTACATGGGCACCAAGTTCGCGTCGGCGTTCGACATACGGTTCACCAGCGAGACTGGACGAGAGGAGTTGTGTCACACCACGTCCTGGGGGATGAGCACCCGGATGATCGGTGGCATCGTCATGACGCACGGCGACGACAAGGGCCTGGTGTTCCCGCCGCGGTTGGCGCCCCACCAGGTGGTGATCGTGCCGATCACCCGCGGCGGCAACGTCGCGGTCGAGGGCGCGGCCGACGAGTTGGCTCACCGCCTGCGGTCGGTGGGGGTACGGACCCATGTCGATGCCCGCCCCCACCTCACCCCGGGTTTCAAATACAACGAATGGGAGATGCGCGGCGTCCCGGTCCGGCTCGAGCTCGGCCCGCGAGATCTGGAGGACGGCACCGTGATGATGGTGAAACGACTCGGCGACGACGGTAAGCAGGCCGTGCCGATCGACTCCCTGCCCGAGGCCATGCCCGGGGTCCTGGACGACTTTCAGGCCTTCCTGCTCGCTCGCGCCACCGCGTTCCGTGACGGCCACGCCCGAACCGTCGACAACTGGACGGATTTCGAGGACGCGGTGTCGACCGGGTGGGCACTGGCCCTGCACTGCGGGATTGCCGCGTGCGAGGAGGAGATCAAGTCCCTCACCGCTGCCACCCCGCGATGTGTTCCCCTCGGCGGCGAACCGGAGACAGGTGTGTGCGTGCGATGCGGCGCGGCGTCGGCGTATGGCAAGCGGGTGATCTTCGGGCGCGCCTACTGACGGGACGCACGTACAGGGGTGGCTATCACCACCCCTCGGGGGACTATTCGAATGCCGGGCACTCGTCGGACGCTGGGGATCTCGAAAACCGACCACTCGGAGAGAGAAGTCCCTCGATCGAAAGGAATCCGTCGCATGCCCCGCATCCTCGGCACCACCGTCCCCGACGTCCACGAACACGATCCGCCGGGCGTGGCGTTGCCCGCCGTCGAATCCGTCCGGAAGGCGGTCCGTCACCACTGGGCCTTCGCCCGGATCGGCCTGTATCTGCTGCTCGCCTCCCTGCCGCTGCTCGCGATCTCGGCGCAGGTGTTCGGCGTCGTGCCGATGAATGCCACCGGTGCGCTGGTGATCATTCCGCTCGCCGCCACCCTCGCCGTGTTGTGCGTGTTCGCTCCGCACCCGATCGACCGCATCGTCGGCCACGGCCTCGGCTGGGGCATGTTCGCGTGTCTGGCCTACGACGTCTTCCGCCTCGACACCGTGTATCTGCTCGGGCTGTGGGGCGACTTCATTCCGAAAATGGGGACGTGGCTGCACTCGGGAACCGACACCCGGACCGGCGCGATCGTCGGCTACCTGTGGCGGTATCTCGGTGACGGCGGCGGCATCGGAATCGCCTTCTTCCTCGTCGCCCTCGCACTCGGCCTCCAGCATCGGTCGCGCCGCGTCGTCATCCTCGCGTTCGTCACCTTCGCGGTGTTCCCGGTGTGGGCCGGGCTCATCGGAACGGTCGCCCTGTCGCCACACGGACAGCACGACATGTTCCCGCTCACGCCGACGACGATCACGTTGTCGCTGATCGGGCACCTGATCTTCGGGCTCGTGCTCGGTCTCGGCTTCCTGCGTGCGCGGGGCCGCCTCGGCCAGCACTGGCCGTGGCCGCCGCTGCTCCCGGTGCGGTCGCGGGCCGGTGCGCCGCAGCCGCGCAGTGAGGCGCTGGTGCCCGCATGCGGCGAGTGCGGCGCGACCGAACGGTAGGACCCTCCGTAGGTGAGTGGCGAAGCGTGCCAGGGCACGCTTCGCCACTCACGTGTGGGTGAGGTGCCGGTCCTTCACCTTCCGGCCCACTGCCACGGACAGCAGCATCAGCAGTGCCGCCCCCACGAAGCAGGCGGCGTAACCGACGTGCGGGGCGAGTAGTGAGATGACGAACGGGACGGTGAAGCCGACGTAAATCAGGCAGTAGAACACCGCCACGGTCTGTGCGAGTTCGTCTGCCGGTGCCAGTCTTTCGACGGACGCCAGACCGGATCCGAGCAGGATGCCGTAGCAGGATCCGAGGAGGAAGGCCGCGACGACGATCGCGGCGACGGACAGCGCGCCGTCCGTGTATGCGACCACGGTCGCGGCGCCGAAGCCCAGCACCCCGAGGGTGATGCCGACCCGGATCCCGGCGGCGTCGTCCTGCTGCGACCACCGGCTGGCCCACGGCTGGATCATCGCCCCGGTGATCAGGGTCAGCGCCGCGACGAGCCCGGTGAAGGCCACCGACGTGGACCGCAGCGACTCGGAGACGAGCGGCGGAAGGGTCGCGAACGACATGGTCGCCACACCGAACACCCACGGTGCCCAGGGCGCGATGCCCCACCGGAACTGGGGTGTCGCCACCGCCGACAGGGGTGTGGCGGTGAGGTCGGTCGCCCGGGCCCGCACGTCGGGCACTGCCCACACCAGCGCCAGGGCCCCGAGCATCAACGCGATGTGGGCCAGGTACGGGAGCAGTTCGGGGGCGGGGAGCCACTGCGCGATCACGCCGGCGAACAGGGCTCCGCAGCCGAATCCCGCGGACAACGACACGGCGGCGCGGCGTGCACCCGCCCCGGCGGGCGCGGTGGAGCTGAGTTCTTTCATCCAGGCGGTTCCGGCGCCGAACGCCATGCCGGAGGCGAGTCCGGCCAGCACCCGGCCCAGGTAGAGCAGGTCGGGGACGGCGGCGCCCGCGATGAGGACGAGGGAGGAGACGATGCCGACGGGGATCATCGGGCGGATCACCGCGCGCCGGCCGTACCGGTCGGACACGCGCCCGAAGTACAGCAGGGCGGGTACCAGCCCGACGACGTACGACGCGAGTATCGCGGTGAACGAGCCGTTGCCGAGACCGAGATGTTCGCGGTAGACGAGCTGCATCGGGGCGAACTGGTTGGCACCCCAGCTGACCGCGAACAGCGCGGCGGCGAGGCGGACCCAGGGCGAAAGCATCACCTGATCCTCCCAGAGCCCGTAGAGCGGCGAAGTATCAACTCTTCACAGCTCGGGCGACGGTTTCCTGTGCACACTGGCCGTGTGCGGCGGGTGTGGGGGTGTCTAGCGTCGACCCCTGAGCACGAGCCGAGGAGGACATGTGTGGGGTAACGACGGCAGCTGGGTCGGCTCGGACGCGCAGACGATCGCCCGCGCGGTGACGAACCGGGAGGTGTCCGCGAGCGAGGTGCTCGACGACCACCTGGCGCACATCAAGGCCCGGAACCCGGAGCTGAACGCCGTCGTCACCGTCGCGGAGGATCAGGCGATCCGGGCCGCCGACGACCTCGACACCCGGATCGGCCGAGGGGAGGACGTCGGTCCGCTGGCCGGGGTCCCGTTCACCGTGAAGGACCTGATCGCGACCGCAGGTGTCCGGACGACGGCGGGCTCTCGCGCGCTCGAGCACAACGTGCCTTCTGTCGACGCGCCCGCGGTGGCCGCGATGAGGGCGGCAGGCGCGATTCTCGTCGGGAAGACGAACACCCCGGAGTTCGGGGCCAGCGGCCTGACACACAACGACCTGTTCGGGTACACCGTGAACCCGCTGCGGCCCGACGGTGTCGCCCGCTCCCCCGGCGGTTCGAGTGGCGGCGAGGCGGCAGCGATCGCGTCCGGGATGAGTGTCGTCGGTCTCGGCACCGACTTCGGCGGCTCGGTCCGCTGGCCCGCCCACTGCACGGGACTGCGGTCCGTGCGCCCGACGATCGGCCGGGTGGACCCCGACGGACAGTATCCCGGCGTCCCGTCGGGCGATCACTTGTTGACCAATCCGGCGACCATGCACGGCACACTGCAGACGATCGGCCCGATGGCGCGGACCCTGGACGACGTGGCGCTCGTGCTGCGGGTGCTCTCGTGTCGGCAGTATCGCTGGACGGACCCGGCTTCGGTGGACCTCCCGGGTCTCGACATCACGTGGGCGCCCGGTGACGGTACCGTCCCGGTCGACGAGGAGATTTTTGCGGCCGTCGCGGGCGCCGCCGGACGGCTCGGCGCCCGACCGTACCGGGGGGCGGCGCTGTCGGAGGGGAACGAGCTGTTCGGGACGTTGCGTTCGGTCGAAACCCACACCGACATCGAAGAACTCGGCACCGACTTCGGAACGAACATCGCCACGATGCTCGCCGACGCGCGGGACGTGGACCGGCGCCTGGTCGAGCGGCTGTGGGCGCAGCGAGCGGAACTCGTCCACCGATTGCTCGGCGAGATGGGCGACGTGCTCGTCCTTCCCGTCGCCTCCATCCCGGCGCCGCCTCTGGGCGAGGAACTGTTCGACGTCGGTGGGCACTCGCTCACGTGGTCTCAGGCCCTGGCGAGTTGCCGCGCGATCAGTGTGACGGGTCTGCCGTCCGTCGTCGTTCCGGTGGGAAGCACCCGGTCCGGGTTGCCGATCGGCGTGCAGGTCGTCGCGCGCCCGTGGTGCGAGCACGTGGCGTTGGCCGTGGCCGCCCGGTTGTGAGGCGACCACGGCCGACGCGGGTGTCAGATCACCCGGTCTCGCCGCAGGCCCGCGATGTCTTCGTCGCTCAGCCCGAATTCACCGAGCACCTCGGCCGTGTCCTGTCCCAGCACCATCGGCGGCGCATTCCGGATGGGCAGGGTCTCGTCGTCCACCCAGAACGGACCACGCACCAGCGGCACTTCACCGCCGTCAGGTGTGGCCACCGGCTGCACCATCTTCAGCGCCTGCACCTGAGGGTCGGCGAAGGCCTGATCGATCGTGTGGACGGGACCGCACGGGATACCCGCCGCGCGAATCGCCGTCACCCATTCGGCGGCCGGCCGCACGGACAGCAGTTCGAGGAGTTCCTTGGTGAGCCGATCGCGGTGCGCGAGTCGTGACTGGCCGGTGCGGTATTCGGGCCGGTCGGCGAGGTCGGGATCCCCGAGAACCTGGCACAGCGACTCCCAGTGCCGATCCGAGCCGGTCGCGATGATGATGGGAAAATCGGCCGTGTCGAACGTGCCGTACGGCGTGATCGTCGGGTGCGCGTTGCCGTTCGGCTCCGCGACGCGACCGGTGCTCAGGTAGTTCTGCGCCTGGAACGACATGATCGACAGGGCCGATTCGAGCAGCGACGTCTGCACGTGATGACCGGCGCCGTCACTGCCCCGCGACACGAGCGCCGCCGTGATGCCCAGTGCCGCATAGATACCGGACACCGTATCGATGATCGGGACGCCGACGCGCATCGGCGTGTGGTCGCCCGCGCCGGTCACCGACATCAGACCCGACATGCCCTGCGCCACCTGATCGAGTCCCGGCGAGAACTGCTCGGGTCCGGTCGGGCCGAAACCGCTGACACTCATGACGATCACGCCGGGATTGTCTTCGGCGAGCGACTCCTGATCGAGCCCCATGTCCGCGAGGACGCCGGGACGGAAGTTCTCGACGATGACGTCCACGTCGACGGCCATGCGGCGCAGCAGTTTCCGGCCCTGCTCGCTGCGCATGTCGAGCGCGACGGACCGTTTGCCGCGGTTGACGGAGGCGAAGTACAGGCTGTCGCTGCCGTCGAACGGCGGCCACTGACGGGAACTGTCGCCACCGGAACGGGTCTCGACCTTGATGATGTCAGCGCCGAAATCGGACAGCAGTGCCGTGCACAGCGGACCGGCGAGGGCCCGCGTGAGGTCGAGGACCCGGATTCCGCGGAGCAACTGATTCATGGTGGATCCTCGGTTCTCTGTGAAGGAGGGGGACCGTCCGAGAATTGCGGAGCCGCCGATCGATAGCGATGGCGAGAATGCACAAGCGGCCGCTGGGGATTTCGGCGCATTGTGTGCCGCGTCGGCCGGTCGCCTCCGGTTAGCGTGAGGGTCCCGACGAATCACCCGAGGAGTACGAGACGATGCGCGACATCCTGACGGGCCTGGAAGCGTGGTTCGACCGCGGCGAGAACTTCGCCCTCGCCACGGTGGTGCGCACCTGGAAGTCGTCTCCGCGGGCACCGGGCGCGGCGATGGCCGTGTCGCAATCCGGTGAGGTGCTCGGGAGTGTGTCCGGTGGGTGCGTCGAGAGCGCGCTGTACGAGACGGCGCGGGACGTGCTGGCCGACGGACGGAGCCGGACCGAGGTGTTCTGCGTGGCGGACGACGACGCGATCGGTGTCGGTCTGACGTGCGGCGGCACCATCGAGGTGTTCGTTCAGCGCATCGGGCACAACGACTTCCCCGACTTCGCGGATGTGGCGCGACGGATCCGCGGCGGTGAGTCGATCGCCGTCGTGACGGAGGCGGGCGACGGATCACGGACCCGGCGCTGCGTGATCACCGGGGACGGGCCCGCGGGCGAGCTCGACCTGCCCGAGACCGACGTCGCGAATGTCCGCCGTCGTCTCGACGCCGGTGAGTCGCTGGTGTATCAGCTGCAGTCCGAGACGGTGTGCATGGTCGAGATCTTCGCGCCCCCACCGCGGATGTACATCTTCGGGGCCATCGACTTCGCGGCGGCCATGTGCACGCTCGGCGCGTTCGCCGGCTACCACGTCACGGTGATCGACGCCCGCGCCGTGTTCGCGACGCGCGCCCGGTTCCCGGACGCCGACGACGTCGTCGTGATGTGGCCGCACCGGTTCCTCGAGACCGCGCCGGTCGACCACCGGACGGTCCTCGCGGTGCTCACCCACGACGAAAAATTCGACATCCCACTGCTGGAGCTTGCCCTGCGATCGGACGCCGCGTACATCGGCGCGATGGGCAGCCGGGCCACGCACGAGCGCCGGGTCGCGCGGCTGCGGGAACAGGGGACGACCACGGCGGAGCTGGCGCGGCTGCATTCCCCGATCGGCCTCGACCTGGGTGCCCGCACTCCCGAGGAGACCGCGGTGTCGATCCTCGCCGAGATGATGAAGACGACCCGGGGCACCACCGGGCTCGAGCTCCAGCAGCTGAGCGGTCCGATTCACCGTGACGCACCGGCCGGGACCGGCCGTCCGCTCGAGTGCACCGTGTGACCATCGTTTGACGGGTATTCGGGTCGAGACTTAAGGTCACACTTTCGCGCCATCCGGGGCGAGTATCGGATCAGGTGAGCAGGGTGTTGCAGTGACGGCGAGGGATGTCGGTAGTTCCGCTCCCGGGTTCCGCGCAGCCGCCGACATCGGCGACAGGCCTGGTCGGGACGTTGCGCCGCAATCGTTCGCCGACGTGCTGGTGTCCGATCTCCTCGTCTCCCCGACCCTCGTCGCCGGCGAAACCGGCACCTCGCGTGAGGTCTCGAACGTGGCCGTGATGGCGGTGCCGGACATCGGACCGTGGCTCCGGACCGGACAGTTGCTGATCACCACGTCCGCGGTTCTCAACCGACTGGCCGAGCCGATCGACGCGTTTCTCGCCCGGCTCGACAGGCGGGGCGTCTGCGGGCTCGCCGTCCGCCTCGACGACCCCGCCGCGACGCTGCCGGCCGAGATGTCCGATGCGGCCGACGAACTCGGGCTACCCGTCGTCGTGGTCGCGGACCTGTACTCGCAGACACACCCGCTGGCGGGTGCGCTCGCGGAGTTGTCGGCCCGGCAGGTCGACGCCGTGTTCGAGGCGGACCGGCTGCGGAGAGTGCTCGTCGACGTCGTGATGGCCGGTGGAGGGTTCGCCGAACTCGCCGTCGCCGTCCACGGCGAACTGGGCGGGGCCGTGCTGATCACGACACCCGACGGACGTCAGTTGTGCCGGGCCGGGGATCCGTCCGAGCTGAACCGGCTGGCGTCGAGTGCGGCGCTCGACTCCACCGGGCGGGTCCGCACCGATTCGACGGAGGGCGGGCTCGGCCTGCACCGGCTGGGCGACGAGTTCATCGCCGTCTCAGCGATTTCGGCCAACGGCATCGATCACGGGCGGCTGGTGCACTTCAGCACCGGGCACCCGCTGCGCAGCGAAGACCTGTATCTCGTCGAGCAGGCGGCGGCGGTGTGCGCCCTGGTGGTCGCCCGTGAACTGGTCGTGTCCTCGGTGGAGGAGAAGCATCGCGCGAACTTCGTGCGGGACCTGCTGCTCGGCCGCGGCGGCGAACACGAGCACGTCGTCGCGCACGCCAAGACGTTCGGCTGGGACCTGGACCGTCCCGTGGTCGTCGTGGTGATCCAACCCGATCCGGTCGGTGCGGACGAGCCGTCGATGCCTACCCGGATGCCGCTCGTCGAGCGACAGGCGCGGGCATTCACGAGTGCCGTCGCGGGCCGTGACACCGGTGCCGCGGTCACTGCGCTGGCGACGGAGACGGTGATCCTGATGGGGGTCGGCACCGACACGATGAACCTCGTCCACGAACTCGTCGCGTACGTGCGCGGCGACGGCGGCGGTGGGCGCAGGCCCTTCGGGGTGGGCGTGTCCCGGCCGACGGACTCGGTGGACGGCATCCCGGCCCTCTACGGCCAGGCCCGGACCGCGCTGAAGGTGGGACGGCAGATCACCGGCGCCTGGGCCGTGACACATTTCGACGATCTCGGTGTCTACCGGCTGCTGAGCCTCGTCGAGGACGACCGGGAACTGGAGTCGTTCGCCTCCGAGACCCTCCGCGAACTGACGGCCGACACACCCGAGGCGCAGGACATGCGGCGCACCCTCGAGGTGCTGCTCGCCACCAACATCAACATCGCCGAAACCGCACGTCAACTCCACTTTCACTACAACACCCTGCGGTACCGGGTGGTAAAGCTGGAGAAGATGCTCGGGTCGTTCACCGATCACCCCGAATTGCGCCTCGACCTGTCGCTCGCCCTCAAGATCATGGCGATGCGCGGCATCAATTCCTAAAGTTGCCAATTTCGCCGGGCACGCACTGGCAGATTCTTCTCACGCCGGGTGGCTGACGCTGTAATAACGTTTCCCTCCTATCGAGGTGCAACTGTGACATGCGGCACATCATCGAAGCTGGCCGGCGGCACTCCTGCACCGTCACCTGTCTGAAAGGTCCCCCTATGCCTATCTGGACACTGCACGGAGATGGCAAGACCATCGCGCCCGGGGAGGTCGTCGCCCCGAGCGAACGGCTCAGCTGGGGTCGCACGATCGGGCTCGGCGGGCAGCACGTGGTCTCGATGTTCGGGGCCACGTTCGTCTTCCCGATCATCATGGGACTCAATCCTCAACTGGCCGTAATGTTGTCGGGTTTCTGCACCCTCTTCTTCCTGTTGGTCGTCAAGGGCCGGATTCCCAGCTACCTGGGGACGTCGGCCGCGTTCGTCGGCGGCATCGCCGCCATCCGCGCCCAGGGCGGCACCTCCGCGCAGGTGACCGGGGCGATCCTGGTATCGGGTCTCGTGCTCGCCGGGATCGGCGTGCTGATCCACTTTCTCGGCGGCGGGGTGGTGTTCAAGATCCTGCCGCCCGTGGTCACCGGCGCCGTCGTCATGCTGATCGGGTTCAACCTGGCCCCGGTCGTGGCCGGAACGTACTGGCCGCAGGACCAGTGGGTCGCGCTGACGGTGATGGTCGTGCTGGTGGTGGCGAGCGTCGCGCTCCGCGGATTCCTCGGACGGGTCGCGATCTTCCTGACGCTGCTCTTCGGATACGTGCTGTCGTGGGTGCTCGACCTGACGACCGGCATGATCACGTCGTACGACCCGGTCGCAGGCGGAGTCACCGAGCACTTCCGCGTCAACTGGGACGGCGTCTCCTCCGCGTCGTGGATCGGACTTCCGCCGTTCTCCGACGAGGCGAACGGCATCGTGGGCATCCACGCGCCGTCGTTCAGCCTCACGTTCATCGTCCTCGTGCTGCCCGGTGTGATCGCCCTGATCGCGGAGAACGCAGGACACGTCAAGGCCGTCGCCGAGATCACCAAGACCGACCTCGACCCGATGATGGGACGCGCCCTGATCGGCGACGGCCTTGCCACGACAATCGCGACCAGCGTCGGCGGATCCCCCACGACGACGTACGCCGAGAACATCGGCGTCATGGCCGCGACGAAGGTGTACTCGACCGCCGCGTACGCCGCGGCAGGCGTCATCGCGATGCTGCTGGGCTTCTCCCCCAAGTTCGGTGCCGTCATCTCCGCGACCCCCGGTGGTGTGCTCGGCGGAATCACGGTGGTGCTCTACGGGATCATCGGCCTGCTCGGCGCGAAGATCTGGAAGGAGAACGGCGTCGACTTCGGCAACCCGCTCAACCTGATGCCCATCGCCGCCGGCCTGATCATCGCGATCGGTGACACCGAGCTGACCTTCACGGACAGTTTCTCCCTCAGCGGCATCGCGCTCGGCACGATCGTGGTGATCGGCATGTACCACCTGTGCCGGGTCATCGCCCCGAAGGACGCCCACGACGCGGGGGCCGGCGGTCACGCCCCGAAGCCCACCGCGGACGACGGAACGGCCCCGGATCGGGTCGGTCAGCTCACGTGATCTGCCATCGGGGGGACGTGAGTTTTGTCACTAGTTCACGAAACGTCGAGCGTACGATACGGGCAGGATCTGAGGAATGAAACCGTCGCCACTGACTTATCACCGACCTCGGTCGATCGACGAGGCCTGTCAGATCCTCGCGGACGTGGCTCACGAGGGAAAGGTGCTCGCGGGCGGGCAGTCGCTGATCCCGTTGCTCTCCATGCGGCTGGCCGCGCCGGCGCACCTCGTCGACATCGGATCGATCCCCCGGCTGGACGCGGTGTCGTCGTCACGCGAGCTCGGTGTCACGTTCGACGCACTGACCACCCACTCGGTGCTCGAAGCCGACCGCGGCGCCACCCAGGTGCAGCCGCTGATCGGCCGCGGACTGCGTCTCGTCGCGCACCCGACCATCCGTAACCGCGGCACGACGGTCGGCTCGATCGTCCACGCCGACCCGTCCGCCGAGATGCCGGCCGTGCTCGCGCTGCTCGGCGGCTCGGTCACCGTGCGTTCCGTGCGCGGGGTCCGGGAGATCCGCTCGACCGACCTGTTCGCCGGGCCGCTCGAGACGACGCTCGAGGCGGACGAGATCGCCACGAGTGTCACCGTCCCGGCCGCCGAGCCCGGTGTCGGGACGGCGATCGACGAGATCGCCCGACGGCACGGCGACTACGCACTCGTCGGGGTCGCGGCGCAGGTGCGGGTCGAAGGCGGTGCGGTCGCGGCGGCTCGGATGACGTACGTGTCGGCCGGCGAGCTCGGTGAGGTCGTCGACTACACGGACGTGCTGCGGGGTGCGTCCGCAACGGACGACCGGGACCCGTTGTGGCGGAATCTGTCCGAGTTCGCGCGGGAGCGAATCGACACCGAGCCCGACATCCACGCCACGGCGCGGTACCGGTCGCAGCTGGTGGCGGCGCTGACCGCCCGGGTCGGATTCGCGGCCGCGCAGGATGCAGTGCTCGACGGTGCCGCCGTGCACGCGTCGGCGGGAGGAAGGTGACCATGGCAAAGGCAACGCACAGCATCGACGAACAACTTGCCGGACTGCAGGAGGAGACGGGTGAACAGCACGTCGCGGTGACGTTCACGCTCAACGCGGTGACGCAGACGGTGGTGCTGCCGTCGCGCACCCTCGCGTCCGACGCGATCCGGCACCATCTGCGCCAGACGGGGACACACGTCGGCTGCGAGCACGGGGTCTGCGGCGCATGCACCGTGCTGCTCGACGGCAAACCCGTGCGGTCGTGCCTGGTGCTCGCGGCGAGCCTCGAGGGCCGGGAGGTCACCACCGTCGAGGGTCTCGTCGAACCCGACGGCACCCTGCATCCGGTGCAGCAGGCGTTCATCGACTGCCACGGCCTGCAGTGCGGATTCTGCACTCCCGGCTTCGTGACCACCATCGCAGCGTTCCTCGAGGAGAACGACTCGCCCACCCGCGAGGAGGCCACCGACGCGATCGCGGGCAACCTCTGCCGGTGCACCGGATATCAGAACATCAGGGCGGCAGTGCTGCGCGCCGCGGAGATCAAGCGCGAGCGTTCGGGCGAGTTCCCGCTCGGCGAGGACGACGAGTCGTCACGGGCCTCACTCGATCCGAAGGTCCGCGGCACGACCAACCCGGTCGGTGGAAGGGCAGGGCGAGCATGAGCGTCACGAAACCCCGCACCGAGCCCGCGCCCACCACGGGTGCCGACGCGCCCGCCGCGTCGGAGAAGTTGTTCGGCAAGCCGATTCCCCGCACGGAGGACGCCCGGCTCCTGTCCGGCAACGGCCGCTACCTCGACGATCTGGGTCACAACGCGCTCATCGCCGCGTTCGTCCGGTCACCGCACGCGCATGCCCGCATCACGGGGATCGACATCGATGCCGCGCTCGACCTGCCCGGTGTGCACGCGATCTACACGTACGACGACCTCGTGGACGACTCCCCGGAGATGGCGGAGAATCTCCCCCTCCTGATCCCGCATCCGGCGATCACCGCCCCGCGCAACGGGTATCCGCTCGCCAAGGACGAGGTGAATCATGTCGGCGAGGCGATCGCGATGGTGGTCGCCGACAACCGGTACGTCGCCGAGGACGCGTGCGCCAAGATCGACGTCACGTACGAGATGCTCCCACCGGTCGTGGGTATCGACGTGGCGCGGCAGGCGGACAACGCGGTGCACGCGGACGTCCCCGACAACGTCGCGGCGCACCTGCAGCACGGATTCGGCGACGTGGACGCGGAACTGGCGAATGCGCCGCACCGGCTGACGCTGAACCTCGAGATCGAGCGGTCGGCGTCGATGCCGATGGAGGGCAAGGGCGTCTACGCGCGCTGGGACACCGACGAGCAGGCGCTCACGTTCTGGACGTCCACGCAGACATCGACGTCGGCTCGCGCCGCGATCGCGGCACGACTGAAGATGGCGCACAACAAGGTCCACTGCATCGCGCCCGATGTCGGTGGCGGATTCGGCGTCAAGATCGTCCACCCGTGGCCGGAGGAGGTCATGGTCACCTGGGCAGCGCGGCGGCTCGGGACGGCGGGCATCTCGAGCGAGGTCAAATGGGTCGAGGACCGGCGCGAGCATTTCGTGTCGAGCGCGCACGAGCGCGGCCAGATCCAGGAGGTGACGGTCGGATTCGACGACGACGGCACACTCCTCGCGTTCGACTTCACGTTCTGGCACGACAACGGCGCCTACCTGCCGTACGGCATCATCGTCATGCTGAACACGTCGACGCAGGTGCTCGGGCCGTACAAGCCGAAATCGTTCCGGGTGGACGCGTACTCGCTCTACACGAACACCGTCATCGTCACGCCCTACCGCGGCGCCGGCCGACCGCAGGCCGTGTTCGCGATGGAACGGGCGATGGACGCGATCGCGAAATACCTCGGCAAGGACGTCATCGAGGTTCGCGAACACAACTTCATCCGGCCCGAGGAAATGCCGTACGACTTCCACCTCACCTTCCAGGACGGCCGCCCGCTGATCTACGACACCGGCGACTACCAGGCCGGGATCGACAAGCTCAAGAAGCTCATCGACTGGGACGGGTTCGCCGAGTACAAGAAACAGGCGAAGGCCGAAGGCCGGGCCGTGGGCATCGGGATCGGCGCCTACGTGGAAGGCACCGGACCGGGCCCGTACGAGGGCGCCCACGTCCTCGTCGAGACGTCCGGGAAGGTCAAGGCCGCAACGGGTCTGACCACCCAGGGGCAGGGCCACCAGACGGCGTTCGCGCAGATCGTCGCGGACGACCTCGGCGTGCCGGTCACCGACGTGGAGATCGTCACCGGCGACACCCGTCGATTCGGTTATGCCGTCGGCACGTTCGCGTCCCGCGGCGCCGTGATGTCCGGTTCGGCGTTCCACGTGGCCGCGCAGATGGTGGCGGAGAAGGCCCGCACGATCGCCGGTGAGGCGCTGAACCTCGACCCCGCCGAACTGGAACTTCGCGGTGGGCACGTGTGCAAGATCGGCACGCTGCCCGGCGTCGAGGGCACGTCCATCTCGCTGGGTGTGGTCGCCGTGCTGTCGAATCCGCTGCGCTACGCGTTCGACGACGCGTCGCGGCAGGCCACCGGATTCGCGAAAGCCGATACGGACATGACGATTCCGCCGGTCCGGGAGGGTGAACAACCCGGGCTCGAGGCCACCGGCTACTACTCGCCCCCGACGTCGACGTTCGCGTCCGGTGTGCACGCGGCGATCGTCGAAACCGATCCGGTGACGGCGGAGATCCACGTGCGGCGGTACGCCGTGATCCACGACTGCGGCAACGTCATCAACCCGCGGATCGTCGAGGGCCAGGTCATGGGCGCCGTCGCGCAGGGTGTCGGCGGCGCGCTGTACGAGAAGATCGTCTACGACGAGCACGGCCAGATGCTCAACGCGTCGTACATGGATTTCCTGATGCCGTTCGTCACCGAGATGCCCGACTCGCTCGAGATGGACCACACCGTCACCCCGTCCGGTCTCAATCCCCTCGGGATGAAGGGCGCAGGCGAGGCGGGCGTGATCCCGACGTCCGCCGTCATCGCGGCAGCGATCGAGGACGCCGAAGGCATCCCGATCGCCTCCATGCCGATATCCCCTTCAGAGTTGTTCGAGCTTCGCCTCGCACACGCGTCGTCACAGAGCAAGGAGAACGAATGAGAATCGCCGGCACCGCCCTACTGACGGCCCCACCGGAGGCCGTGTACGACAACCTGCAGGACGGACGGGTCCTCGCGGCGACCATCCCCGGGGTGCAGTCCCTCGAGCAACTCAGCGACAACCATTACAAGTTGTCCATCACCGCGGGTGTCGCGTCAATCAAGGGCACCTATGACGGCGAAGTGATTCTGTCGCAGCAGAATCGGCCCGAGTCGTTCGTGATGACGGCGTCGGGTGCGGGCGCTCCCGGCACCGTCAAGGCCGACGTGACGGTGCGGCTCGAGGAACGCGATGGCGGCACCCTGCTCAGTTACGACGCGGACGCCGCCGTCGGAGGCATGGTCGGCGGCGTCGGGCAGCGGATGATCACCGGCGTCGCGAAGAAGATGGCCGGGGTGTTCTTCAAGGGCATCGACGGCGTGATCGCCAACGGCATCCCGGCGGCCGAGGTCGCCGCGGCGGCCGGCGAGGCACCGGCGGTCGCCGGTGTCGCGGAGGCGGCCCCGGCTCCCGCGGCAGCCGCCGCGCGGGTGCGGGCGCCCGAGGGTGCTTCCACGACAACCGTTCTCGCGTCGGCCGCACTCGGCGCCGGCATCGCCCTCGCCGGTGTTCTCGTCGGCGGCATCCTCGTGCGGGGCACCTGCTCGAAGTAGCGTCGCGAACACCTCGTCACACAGCACCCCGAACCGTCCGGTTCGGGGTGCTGTCGTCTGTCCGGGCCATCCGGGCACGGGCAGCACCGAACGAGGACCGATGAGTTCGGCGATATGTGACAAAGAAACCGGGCGGCGGAAGCGGTGCAATTGCCTTACAGAGACGAGCCCAGGAGGAATCGTGGAATCCAGAAAGATTCGGGTCGGTATCGACACCGGCGGAACATTCACCGACGTCGTGGCTGTGGACGAGGAGTCCGGAGCCGTCGTCACCACCAAGACGCCCTCGACGCCTGCCGACCCGGCGCAGGGATTCCTCACCGGAATCGAGAAGGTGCTCGCCAAGCTCGGCGAGACCGGCGACGCGATCGGCGCCGTCAGCCACGGCACCACCGTCGCCACCAACAAGCTCCTCGAAGGCAAGGTCGAGAACCTCGGATTCATCACCACCGAGGGTTACGAGCACGTCCTCGAGATCGCCCGCCAGTCCGTCCCCGACGGCTACGGCAACTCCTACTTCTGGGTCAAGCCCGACCGCATCGTCCCCGCCGACCGCGTCCGCACCATCGGCGGCCGGCTCGCGTTCGACGGCAGCGAGATCCGCCCCCTCGTCGAGGACGACGTCCGCGAGGCCGCCCGGTTCTTCGCCCAGCGCGGCATCCGCACCATCGGCGTGTGCCTCATGCACTCCTACGCCGACCCCAGCCACGAGAACCGCGTCCGGGATCTTCTGCTCGAGGAATACCCCGAGGCCACGGTAAGCATCTCCAGCCAGGTGCTGCGCGAGTACCGCGAATACGAGCGGTCCATCACCACGCTGGTCGATGCGGCCGTGAAGCCGAACATCCGCAACTACGTGAACAACATCGCCAACCGGCTGCGCGAGTTCTCCTCCGACGAGGGCGAAGCACGCGACATACCGTTCTACGTGATGAAGTCGAACGGCGGCGTGCTCTCCGCCAAGGAGGTCGTGCACCAGCCGATCACGACGGTGCTGTCCGGCCCGGCGGCCGGCGCGCTCGGCGCGGCGCTCATCGCGAGTGTCGCGGGTGTCGAACAGGTCCTCACGTGCGACGGCGGCGGAACGTCGACCGACGTCACCGTCGTGGTCCGCGGTGAACCCGCGCTCACCACCGAGGGTCGGGTGGGGGCGTACCCGTCGAAGATCCCGATGATCGACGTCGTCACCGTCGGCGCCGGCGGCGGCTCCATCGCCTGGCAGACCCCCGAGGGCACGCTCCGCGTCGGACCGCAGTCGGCGGGTGCCGACCCCGGACCGCTCTGCTACGGCAAGGGCGGCAGCGAGCCGACGATCACCGACGCCCACGTGCTGCTCGGCCGCATCCCACCCCACCTGCTCGGCGGCGAGATCCCCCTCGACACCGAACTGGCCCGCAAGGGCGTCGAGCAGCTCGCCCACCAGCTGAAGCTCGACTTCGAGGCGTGCGCCACCGGCATCCTCGAGGTGTCCGCATGGAACCAGGCCAACGCGCTGCGGCAGATCACGGTCAAGCGCGGTCTCGACGTCCGCGACTTCACCCTGGTCACGTTCGGCGGCTCCGGTTCGCTGCTCGCCTGCCGGCTGGTCGACATCCTCGGTCTCAAGGACGTCCTCGTCCCGCTGAACCCGGGCAACGTGTCCGCATTCGGGCTGCTCACGGTCGACGTCCGCAACGATTACGTGCAGACCCACGTCTGCAGACACGACCGGCTGAAGATCGAGGAACTGCAATCGGGGCTGGACGCGCTCGCCGCGGAGGCGGAGCGCGCACTCGCCGACGAGGGCTTCGGCGAGGCCGAGCGCAAGTACGCGCGCTCGGCAGACCTCCGCTACCTCGGCCAGGCCTTCGAGGTGCGGGTGCCCGTCGGTGAGGGTCCCGTCACGCAGGAGTTGATGGACGACGCCGCGGACCGGTTCCACCAGGCACACAAGGAGCTGTACGGCTACGACTTCCGCGGCGACCCGCACCAGCACGTCGAGTGGGTCAACCTGCGCGTCAGCGGCATCGGCCCGATCAAGCGCCCGACCCTCAACGAGATCGCGGCAGGGACCGGAGCGGAGTCCGCCGTGACCGGCACCCGTCCGGCGTACTTCGACGAGTGGGTCACCACCCAGGTCTACGACCGGGCCCGGCTCGGTGCCGGCGACGTCCTCGAGGGTCCGGCGGTGATCGAGGAATTCAGCTCGACCATCCCCGTGCACCCCGGTTTCCGGGCGCGGATCGACACCTTCGGAAACATCCGCGTCACCAAGATCGCCGACTCGAACGGAGCGAACCGATGACCGTCACCACCGAACCCGTTGCAGTGCAGGCGGTCAAGCCCTACCGGCTGACCCCGGTCGACGGCACGACCCCCGACCCGGTGCTGGTGGAGATCGTCGCCGGCTACCTCGCCAGCGTCGAGATGGAGGTCGAGACGTCGATCTCGCGGACCTCCCGCTCCCCGATGATCCGCGACGCCCACGACTTCCGCGCCGGCATCCACGACCGAAACCTCCGGAAGCTCACGGGCCGTTCGTATTCGGCGCTGGTGCACCCGGTGGCCCGGGACTTCCCGCTCGACACGATGAAGCCCGGCGACGTCTACTTCCACAACGACGTCTACCTGTCCGAAGGCGGCATCGGCCACCTCCCCGACCTCTGCGTCACCGTCCCGGTGTTCGCCACCAGGCCGGGCGAGGAGGAACCGTCCGTCGTCGCGTTCGTGCAGGCGTTCGGCCACCACGACGACATCGGCGGCTGCTGCCCGGGATCGATGCCGTCGGGCGCGACCACGGTGTACGAGGAGGGCCTGATGGTCCCGCCGATCAAGCTGTGGGATCAGGGGGTGCCCAACGAGGCCGCACTGCGCATCATGACCCGCAACTCGCGGATGCCCGACGCGCTGGCCGCCGACCTCGACGCCGAGTGCTCGGCCTGCCTCATGGGGGCCCGTCGCCTCACCGAGCTGTTCGAGCGGTACGGCTGCGACACCGTCGAGGCCTGCTTCGACGCGATGATGGACGCGACCACCGAGACGTACCGGCGGGAAATCCTCAGCAAGATCCCGAAGGGCGAGTACACGTGGGAGGACTACGCCGAACACGACGGCGTCGACGAGCCCATGCTGCACCGGCAGCGGATCACGCTCACCAAGACCGGCCCGGAGGACGAGGGCGGCGAACGCCTCATCCTCGACTTCAACGGCACGGGCCCGCAGGCCAAGGGTCCCATCAACCACTGCGGTGACTACGCCGACGGCAACTTCCTCATCAAGTGGCTCGCGCCGATCCTGCGCAACCTCGCCGACAGTCCCGAGCGGATGGCGGAACTCGACGTCAACGAGGGTGTCGTGCCGTTGATCGAGATGAAGTTCCCGGAGAAGGGCACGCTGATCACCCCGATCTTCCCGGCGCCCACCAACGCCCGGACGTTCGTGATCCTGCGACTGCTCGGCGTGCTCGCCGGCGTCGTCGCGAAAGCCGTCGACGGGAACATGCCCGCCGACCAGGAGACCATCCGCTACACGGGGGTGTACGGCGAGGACTTCGACGGGCACTCCTACCTGATGCGGGAGGTGCTCGGCGGCGGGTCCGGCGGCAGGCACTACGCGGACGGGGAGGACACCATCCACGTCGTTCCCGACTCGCGGAACCTGCCGACCGAATTCACCGAGAGCCGGTTCCCGTTCATCGTCGAGAAGCTCGGCCTGGCGAAGGACTCCGGCGGCGCCGGACGCTACCGCGGCGGCCTCGGCTACGAGAAGCACATCCGGATGCTCAAGGACGCGAACTTCATGTCCATCGCCGACCGGTCGATCCTCTCCTGCTGGGGAGTCAAGGGCGGCAAGGCCGGACGCCCCTTCTCGGTGGTCCTCGACCCCGGCGGACCGAACGAGCGCGAGTTCGACGCGCTGACCGACGCCGAACCGATCAAGGCCGGTGAAGTGGTGCGCATCCGCACCACCGGTGGCGGCGGCTGGGGCGACCCGCTCGACCGTCCGATCGAGGAAGTCGTCCGGGACGTGCTGTGGGGCAAGGTGTCCGCGGAGGGTGCACGCGTCGACTACGGTGTGGTGCTGGCGTCGTCGACCGGGGAACCGGTCGCGGACATCGACGCCACCGAGGCCCTGCGTGAGCAGCTGCGCGCGGACCGCGGCCTCGACGAGCCCTTCTTCGACCGCGGTCCCGGCTACGAACGTCTGTCCGGCGGAGCGAAGTTCGCCGAGTTCGACTTCATCGACCGGTGATCCGATGACCGAGTCACTCTCCCGCGGCGCCGAGATCGCCGTCATCGGCGCCGCGGGGAAGACCGGAGCCGCCGTCGTGGCGGCGCTCGAGGGACTCGACGACGTACGCCGGGTGGTGCACACCGCCCGGCGTGCCGGTGATTTCGCCGTCGACCTCGAAACGGGTGCGGGACTGGACAAGGCGCTGTCGGGTTGCCGGGGCGTGTACTTCATCGCCCCCAACGTGCACCCCGACGAGCCGGCGCTGCTGCGGAACACGATGCGCGCCGCAGCGTCAGTGGGCGTCGATCACCTCGTCTACCACTCCGTGGCCTGGCCGTACACCCCGCTCATGCCCCACCACGTCGACAAGGCGCGGTGCGAGGACGAACTCCGGACGTTCGGCGGGCTCCGGTGGACGGTCCTGCAGCCGTGCGCCTACGCCGAGAATTTCGGGGCGGTGCTGGCGGGCACGGCGACGACCGTCGAACTGCCCTACAGCCCCGAGGCGGCGTTCTCGTTCGTCGCACTCGCGGACGTCGCCGAGGTGGGCGCGCGAGTGCTGGTGGAGGGCCCGGACATCCACCACGGCGCCACCTACGAACTCGGCGGCCCGGAGGCCCTCAGCGTGCGGGACCTGTGCGACCGGGCGGGTGGCCCGGTGTCGGTGAAGCAGGTGTCCGTCGACGAGTGGATGTCGCGGCACGGGCGGGACCTGACGGACGACGGTCGCGCCCGGTTGTCCGCGATGTTCGAGTTCTACGACCGGTACGGGTTCCTCGCGGGCGGCGCGATGTTCGAGTCGCTGCTCGGGCGTCCGCCCACCCCCGCCATGTGAGTGGCGAAGCGTGCCGGGGCACACTTTGCCACTCACCTGGGGTCAGACGCCGATCCGGCCGCCCGACTTCCACACCGCCACGACGGCGGGACGCGGCTGCGCGTCGCCGCCGTCGGGCCAGTGCGACGCCGGGTTGTCGGCGCTGGCGTCGTCCAGTTCACCCGGGTGCTGCACGCACACCGTGACCCGCTGCTCGCCGACGATCGGACCGCACGTCTCGGCGCCCTTGGGCACGGTGAGGAACTGCTTGGTCTCCCCGCGGTTCGGGCCCTCGAGGACGACGCTGAACAGGCCGTCGTTGGACTTCAGCGCGTTGCCGTCGGTGGAGATCCACAGGTTGCCGTGCGGATCGAACGCCAGGTTGTCGGGGCAGGAAATCGGGCTGACGCTCGCCTTGTCGAAGCCGCCGAAGTAGGTGTCGGCCTCCGTCGGGTCACCGCACACGAGCAGCAGGTTCCACGTGAACGCGGTGCCGGCGTGGTCGTCGGTGAGTTCGAGGACCTGGCCGTTCTTGTTGTTGTTCCGCGGGTTGGCCTCGTCGGCGGCCGCCGCGCCGTCGACGCCGCGCTTGGTGTTGTTGGTCAGTGCCACGTACACCTTGCCGGTCGTCGGGCTGGGTTCGAAGTCCTCGGGACGGTCCATCTTGGTGGCACCCACCTTGTCGCCGGCCTGACGGGTGAACACCGCCACCTCCTCGGCGCTCATGCCGTCCACGAGCGACTCGCCCCGGCCGTCCTCGCCGGTGCGCAGCAGCGGGATCCACTCGCCGGTGCCGTCGAACGTGCCGCTCGACGGCAGCGTGCCCGACCCGTCGATTTCGTCCGCCGAGTTGCCGCTGAACTTTGCGACGTACAGGGTGCCCGCGTCCAGCAGCGTCATGTTGTGGCGCAATGCGGCCTGGCTCCTGCCGTCCATCACCTTGCGGCTGGAGACGAACTTGTACATGTAGTCGAATCGTTCGTCGTCACCGCTGTACGCCACGACGGTGCCGTCCTCGGTGACGTGGATGGTGGCGGCCTCGTGCTTGAACCGGCCCAGTGCCGTGTGCTTGACGGGTGCGGACGTCGCGTCCCACGGATCGACCTCGACGACGTAGCCGAAGCGGTTCACCTCGTTCGGCTCCTGGGCGAGGTCGAAACGCTTGTCGAACCGTTCCCACTTGCGTTCGGACGCAGCACCTTCCACGCCGTACCGCTTCAGCCGTGCGGCGACGGCGGGGTCGGTGACCAGTTCGGCGTTCGCGAAGTACTGGTTGAAGTTCTCCTCCCCCGACAGCACCGTGCCCCACGGGGTGACGCCACCCGAACAGTTGTTCAGCGTGCCGAGCACCTTCGTGCCCGTCGGGTCCGCGGACGTCTTCAGGAAGTCGCTGCCCGCGGCAGGGCCGGTGACGACGAATTCCGTCGTCGCCGTGATGCGCCGGTTGTACGGTCCGAACTCGGGAGTGAGCGCGCCGGAGGCGGATTCGCCCTTCACCTGCACCACGGACAGCCCGTGGGCGGCGAGCGCGGTCTGGAACTGCTCCGGCGACGGGTTCTCGGCGTCGTAGCCCGTGAACATGAACGGCTCGGTGGTGTACTCGTGGTTGACCACCAGCAGGAAGGCGTTCGGCTGCCCCTCGACCGGCAGGAGTCCGGCGAAGTCGTTGTTGAACCCGAACTGCTGCGCCTGCGCCTGGGCGGTCTGGTTGTCGAAGTCGAACGCGGGAGCCCCGGGCAGCACCGGGTCGCCCCAGCGGATCACCACGGCCTGCTCGTACCCGTCGGGGACGACGAGGGCGTCCTCGGTGTTGGGGGCGACGGCGTCGAAGTTCGTTCCGGCTGGTGCGGAACCGTCCGAACCGTCCGAACCGGAGACGCTTCCGTTGCCGGAGTCGTCCGAGCAGGCCACCAGCGCACTGCCCGCGCCGACGGCGAGGACGGCCATCCCGGTCCCGCGCAGCATCCCGCGCCGCGACAGGGCGGTACGGGCGATGTCACGGAAGTATTCGCCGTACGAGGTGTTGGGCACGTCGTGGGAGCACGCGTTTCCGCACTTGTACTGACAGGTGACGGATGCGCGCGAAGACACGCCGTCGTGATTGACGAACAGTGCGAGGGGTTTCAAACTCACCGTGGCTCCCGATTCGAATGTGGACAACTCCGGCACCGTAGAAGTCGTAAGCGAGACGAAGGGAACGTGCGTGTGAACATGCGGACAACGAGGTGACCCTAAGTTCTGGCAGAAATTGCTTCTAGCCAGCAGCCCGGCAGCCGTGCACCATTGAAAGATGGACCCCGTCGAAGCGCTGCGGGAAATTGCGTTCTGGCTCGAGCGCTCGCGTGACGAGGCACCGAGGATCGCCGCATTCCGGCGGGCGGCCGACGTGCTGACGTACGCGGACGAGGACGAACTGGCCGACCTGGAGGAGCGCGGCTGGGTGTCGCCACCCGACATCGGGTCCGAGGCCGCCGCGATCATCCGTGAGTGCGCCGAGTCGGTGCCGCTGTATCTGATGTACCTGCGCAATGCGGCCGAGCCGATCGGCCTCGGCGGGACCGAACTGCTCGACGCCCTCCGCGGCGACCTGCACACCCATTCCGACTGGTCGGACGGCCGGTGCCCGATCCGGGAGATGATGCGCCGCGCGGCCGCCCTGGGCCACGAGTACTGCGCGATCACCGATCACTCGCCGCGGCTGACGGTCGCGAACGGGATGTCGTCGGAGCAACTGCTCTCCCAGCTGAGCGTCGTCGCCGAACTGAACGCGGAACTCGCGCCGTTCCGCGTGCTCACCGGCATCGAGGTCGACATCCTCGACGACGGCTCCCTCGACCAGGACGAGGACCTGCTCGCCGACCTGGACATCGTGGTGGCCAGCGTGCACTCGCACCTGGACACCGACCGTGCGACGACGACCAAGCGGATGCTGCAGGCCGTGAAGTCCCCGCACGTCGACGTGCTCGGGCACTGCACCGGCCGGCTCGTCGAGGGTGCGCGGGGACCGCGGCCCGAATCGAAGTTCGACGCGGAACGGGTGTTCGAGGCGTGCCGTGAGTACGGCACCGCGGTCGAGATCAACTCCCGCCCCGAGCGCCGCGACCCGCCGGGACGCCTGATCGACCTCGCACTGAACAGCGGGTGCAAGTTCTCCATCGACACCGACGCGCACACCACCGGTCAGCTCGCCTGGCAGGGCTACGCCTGCGAGCGCGCCGCCGAACGCGGAGTCGAGCCGTCGGACGTGATCAACACCCTGCCCGTGGCCGAATTGCTGGAGTGGGCGGGAACACCGATCCGGCAATGATCCGCGTCGGCATCGTTGCGCTCGCAGTGTTCGCTCTGCTGGTCGCCGCGGTGTGGGTGTTGCAGCGGCGACTGATCTACTACCCCGACACCTCGCCGGTGCCGCCTGCCGACCGACTGATCGCCGGGGCCGAGGACATCACGCTGACCACGTCGGACGGCCTCGAACTCGGTGCCTGGTACGTCCCACCCGCGAGCGGGGACCCGCGCATGACCGTCCTCGTGGCCGCCGGGAACGCCGGCAACAGGGCCGACCGCGCGCTGCTGGCGTCGGACCTCGCCGCCGCCGGTTTCGCCACACTGCTCTTCGACTACCGCGGGTACGGCGGCAACCCCGGCCACCCCGGCGAGGACGGGCTGGCACTCGACGTCCGAGCGGCCCACCGGTACCTCGTCGACGAACGTCGCGTGCCGCCGGAGCGGCTGCTCTACTTCGGGGAAAGCCTCGGCACCGGCGTCGTCACCGAACTCGCCACCGAGCATCCGCCTGCGGGCCTGTTGCTTCGGTCGCCGTTCGTCGACCTCGCGTCCGTCGGCGCCCGGCACTACCCGTTCCTGCCGGTCCGGCTGCTGCTGCGCGACCGATTCCCCGTCGCGGAGTACGTCGCACGCATCGATGTGCCGACCACCGTGGTCTACGGCACCGCCGACAGCGTCGTCCCCCCGGACCAGAGCGCACGCGTGGCGGATGCGACGCGCGGTCCCGTCGAAACCGTCGTGCTGCAAGGGGCGGGGCACAACGACGACGTGATGTTCGGGGGCGCGGAGATCGTCCGCGCCACCGCCGATCTGGCCGCGAGGGCGCTCCGCGCCCCGTGAGTGGTTGACGAGTCTCTGGACTCGTAAGCCACGCACAGGCGCGTCAGCGCACTATGACGACGTCCAGCGTCCGGGGACCGTGGACGCCCTCGACGCGGTTGAGTTCGATGTCGCTGGTGGCGCTGGGGCCGCTGATGAACGTCAGCGGCTTGGTCGCGTCGAGGGTCTGGAAGGCCTGCGGCACGGTGTCGACGATCTGATCGGTGCGCACGATGCAGATGTGGTGATCCGGGACCAGGGTCAGTGCCCGCCGCCCCTGGCCGGTGCCGCCGTCGAGCACGATCGTCCCGGTGGCGGCGATCCCGAGGGTGCAACCGGTGACGACCACGTCGAGCGCGTCGAGTTCGAGCGTCGACAGTTCGGCGGGTGCCCCGTCGACGACGACGTCACGTCGCGGCCGCCACGACAGCGGCAGGTCCGGCGGGACGACGGCGCGCCCGCCGTCCGCGATCAGCCCGGTGACGACCTCGGCGACCGTGCTCTCGTCGGCGCGATGGACCTGCGCGCGGTAGTCGTCGACGGTGTGGGCGAAGAACTCGACGTCCCCGGGGCCCGACGCGGGCAGGCGGTGGTAGTCGCGGGGAACGGTTTCGGGGGCGGGTGCGTCGGCGAGCGCCGACCGGATCCGGGACAGGATCTCTTCGCGTGCGGTCATCGTGTCGTGTCCTCGTGAGTGCGGGCCCACCATTGTCGGAAGGTTTCCTTCGGCGGGGAGGGGAGGTCGCGGCTCGCGGTCCACTTGGACCCCGGGTACGGCAGCGACGTGATGCGTCCCTTCTTTCCGCCCAGCACCCGGCCGATCTTGGACGCCGTCTCGGCGGCGGCGAAGCGCTTCTCCGACCCCATCACGAAGCCGGCGGCCTTCATCGCGAGGTCCTGGCCGCCGGGAAGCCCGTGCCGCTCGGAGTCGACCTGCTCCGCGCGCAGGTGCACGAGAATGCTGGGGATGTCGATGCGTACCGGGCAGGCGTCGAAGCAGGCGCCGCACAGCGTCGAGGCGAACGGCAGCGACGCGTTCGGGTCGTCGTGGCCGGTGGTCCCGGTGAGTTGCGGGCTGAGGATCGCGCCGATCGGGCCCGGATACACCGACCCGTACGCGTGTCCGCCTGCCCGCTCGTAGACGGGGCACACGTTCAGGCAGGCGCTGCAGCGGATGCAGTGGAGTGCCGACCGCCCGACCTCGTCGGCCAGCACGTTGGTGCGACCGTTGTCGAGGAGGACGACGTGGAAGTCCTGCGGGCCGTCGCCGGGATGCACCCCGGTCCACATGGAGGTGTACGGGTTCATCCGCTCGGCGGTGGACGACCGCGGCAGCAGTTGCATGAACACCTCGAGGTCGGTGAACGTCGGGACCAGTTTCTCGATGCCCATGAGGGTGATGAGGGTGTCGGGGAGGGTGAGGCACATCCGCCCGTTGCCCTCCGACTCCACCACCGCGAGAGTCCCGGTTTCCGCGACCCCGAAGTTCGCGCCGCTGACTGCCACCTTCGCGGAGAGGAACTTCCGCCGAAGGTGTGCCCGCGCGGCCATCGCCAGCGCCCGGGGGTCGTCGGTGATGTCCTTGTCGATGCCCGGCATCGATTTCAGGAAGATCTCACGGATCTCGGCGCGGTTGCGGTGGATGGCGGGAACGAGGATGTGGCTCGGCTTGTCTTCGCCGAGTTGGACGATGAGTTCGGCGAGGTCGGTTTCGATCGCCGCGATCCCGTTCGCCTCGAGGTGCTCGTTGAGGCCCGTCTCCTGGGTGGCCATCGACTTGACCTTCACGACCTCGTCGGAGCCGGTGGCCTGCACGAGGTCGGTGATGATCCGGTTCGCCTCCTCCGAGTCGCGTGCCCAGTGGACGGTGCCGCCGCGGGCGGTGACGTTCTCCTCGAACTGCACGAGCAATTCGGGGAGCCGCGCCATCACGTCCGCCTTGAGGGCGCTCCCCGCCTGCCGCAGTTCCTCCCAGTCGTCGACCTCGGCGACCGCGGCGATGCGCTTGTTGCGGATGGTGGTGGTGGCCGCGCCGAGATTGGCGCGCAGTTGGGTGTCGGCGAGTGATTTCCGCGCCGCGTCGGGGAAAGATTCTGTGCCCCGGATGTTTCCGGTGCCCGCATGGAAGGTGGGCGAGCCGAGGAACGTGGTCATGCGTTGCTCCCGATCTTCTCGGTGCTCGCCAGGATCTCGGCGAGGTGGACGGTGCGGACCCCGCTGCGCAGCCGGGACAGTCCGCCGCCGATGTGCATCAGGCAGGACGAGTCGCCGGCGCTGCACACCTCGGCGCCCGTGCTCAGGACGTTGCCCATCTTGTCGGCGAGCATCGCGGTCGACGTCTCGGAGTTCTTCAGCGCGAACGTTCCGCCGAAGCCGCAACAGGATTCGGCCGCGGGGAGTTCGATCAGCGTCATCCCCCGCACCGCGCGAAGCAGTTGCAGCGGTTTGTCGGCGACGCGCAGCATCCGCAGCGAGTGGCATGTCGGGTGGTACGTCACCCGGTGCGGGTAGTAGGCGCCGACGTCGGTGACGCCGAGGACGTCGACGAGCAGTTCCGACAGTTCGTAGGTCCGGGACGCGACCTCCTCGGCGCGCGTCGCGAGTGATTCGTCCCCGTACCGGCGGGCGACCATCGCGTGCTGGTGCCGGACGGATCCGACGCAGGACCCGGACGGCGCGACCGCGACGTCCCAGGACGGTCCGCTCTCGAACGCTTCCACGTGGTGACGGACGAGTGGGAGCGCTTCGGCCTGGTAGCCGGTGTTGACGTGCATCTGCCCGCAGCACGTCTGCTTCGGCGGGAACACGACCTCGTGGCCGAGCCGCTCGAGCAGGCGGACCGTCGAGGTGACGGATTCGGGGAACAGGGCATCCGCCAGGCACGTGGCGAACAGGGCGATTCTCATCGGGTACTCCAACCGGGCTGGGCTGTGGTCTGACCACAGTAGCGCACTGTGGTCAGACCACACCAGGTAAACTTTCGTCGTGCGCACACACGAGGTCGTCCTGCATCGCATCGAGCAGGATCTGGCGGCAGGCAAACTCACCGTCGGCGGTCGTCTGCCCGCCGAGCGCGCACTCGCGGAGGAGCTGGGGGTCGGACGGTCGTCCGTCCGCGAGGCCATGCGCGTGCTCGAGGCCATGGGCATCGTCCGCACGGCCGTCGGGTCCGGACCGGACGCGGGCGCGATCGTGGCCGCCGACCCGGCCGCGTCCATCGGCGCAGCCATCCGACTGCACATGGCGACGCGCACGCTGCCCATCCACGACGTCGTCCAGACGCGCACACTGCTCGAGTCGTGGGCGGTGCAGGAAGCCGCCGGACAGGCCCCCGACCTCGACTTCTCGGCCATCGACACACTGCTCGACGCGATGGACGACGAGGACCTCTCACCCGAGGCGTTCCACCGGCTCGACGCCGACCTGCACGTCGCGATGGCCGGACTCGCGGGCAACGTCCTCGTCGAGGCGATGATGGTCTCGCTCCGCGACTCCATTCACGGCTACGTCATGCAGGCCGTTCCGCTCCTCGACGACTGGCCTGCCGTCGCGACCCACCTCCGCTGCGAGCACCGCGGCATCGTCGCCGCCCTCCGCGACGGGCACGGCGCCGAGGCCGCCGGCCTGGTGCGGGAGCACATCGAGGGCTTCTACGGGCGCTTCGCGCCCGTGCGTGCTCGAGGAGTCTCTGGACTCGTCAACCGCTCACGGGGCGGTACGCCCCCAGGATCTGCGCCTCGGCGTCTTCGAGGTAGGTCTTGAGTAGCTGACCTGCGGCTTCGGTGTTGCCGGCCGCCAGGGCGTCGTAGATCTCGTGATTGCGGGTGAGGTACGGGCCGTGGAATCGGTGGGCGTCGTCCATGACGTGGAAGACGAGCCGCGCCTCGTTCCACACGCTGCGCATCAGTTCGTCGATGCGATTGCTGTTGTTGAGGCTGGCGAGGGCGCTGTGGAAGTGGATGTCGGCGGTGCCGACTCCGGTCCAGTCTTCGACGGCGTACCGTTCGTCGGCCAGGTCGAGGGCCTCGGCGACGCGCGACAGGTCGCCGGTGGCGGGATCGAATCCGTTGACACCGGCGCATTCGACGACGCGCCGGCAGATGTACAGCTCGGTGATGTCCTCGGCGGTGGGCACGCGGACGAAGACGCCGCGGTTGAGTTCGTGCGCGACGAGCCGGTCTTCGATGAGGATCTGGAAGGCCTCGCGCACGGTGTTGCGGGAGACGTCGAGGGCGGCGCAGATGTCGGGTTCGGACAGTCGCGCGCCTGGTCGGAACGTTCCGTCGATGATCGCGTCCCGCAGAATGCCGGCGACCCGGGTGGTCCTGCTGGTGCGTTCGAGCAGGCCGCGGTGAGCGGCCAGGCGGGAATGCGCATCGCCGCGAAGGGCATTCGAGCTGGTCAAGTCCACTCCTCAGGTTTCGATCTCGACCGCAATCATAGTTGTGAGCTCGGTTCCGCGATGTCTTCCATGTTAAACGATCCTCTCAGGGTATTGCAGGATCGTTGAACGATTTGTACCGTGATGGGAGTTACACCGTTTCTTCCGGCAGTTACATCCCTTCTTCAGGCGAGGTGCCATGACCACAGATACACAGACCGAGGTCGCGCAGGCGCGCCCCTTCGACTGGTTCCGCACCCTCGGGCCGAAGGGAAAGAGAGCCTTCATCGGGGCGTTCGGCGGGTACGGACTGGATTCCTACGACTTCCAGGTCCTCCCGCTCGGCCTCGCGGCCATCGCCGCCTACTTCGGCCTCACCACCGGTCAGGCAGGCCTGCTGACGACGGTGACGCTGGTGGTGTCCGCGCTAGGCGGTGCCCTCGCCGGCATCCTCGTCGACAAGATCGGCCGGGTCCGCACCCTGCAGGTCACCGTCGCGACGTACACGATCTTCACGGTGCTGTGCGGCTTCGCGCAGAACTTCGAGACGCTGCTCGTCTTCCGCGCCTTCCAGGGCCTCGGCTTCGGCGGCGAGTGGGCGGCGGGTGCGATTCTCGTGGCCGAGTACGCCCGGGCCGAGTACCGGGGCCGGGCCGTGGCCTTCGTCCAAAGCGCGTGGGCAGTCGGCTGGGCGCTGGCGGTGATCGTCTACACCGTCGTCTTCCAGCTGTTCGACCCCGACGTCGCGTGGCGCGTGCTGTTCTTCACCGGTGTGCTGCCCGCCTTCCTCATCATCTGGGTTCGCCGGAATCTGAAGGACCCCGAGGTCGTCACGGAGCGCCGCGAGTCCGCGGGCAAGCAGACGGGCTCGTTCGCCGCGATCTTCCGCGGCGGACTGTTCCGCACCACCGTGCTCGCGTCGCTGCTCGCCACCGGTGTGCAGGGCGGCTACTACACGCTGGCGTCCTGGCTGCCCACATTCCTGAAGACCTCGCGCGGACTCGACGTCGTCGGCACCGGCGGGTACCTCGCCGTCCTGATCTCGGGTGCGTTCCTCGGTTACGTCAGCGGCGGCATCCTCACCGACAAGCTGGGCCGCAAGCGGACCATGCAGCTGTTCGCGTTCCTGTCGGCGATCTTCATGGTCGGCTACACCCAGGTGCCCGAGGGTGCGAACACGTTGATCCTGATCCTGGGCTTCCCCCTCGGCTTCTGCACGTCGGCGATCTTCAGCGGATTCGGATCGTTCCTGTCCGAGCTGTACCCGACGCAGTCCCGCGGCACGGGTCAGGGCTTCACCTACAACTTCGGCCGCGCGGTCGGTGCCGTGTTCCCCGCGGTCGTCGGTTTCCTGGCGGCCACCCAGCTGGGTATCGGCGGCGCGATGATCTTCGGTGCGCTCGGGTACGCCATCGCCGTCTTCGCCCTGTTCTTCCTCCCCGAGACCCGCGGGATCCAACTTGACTGACTCACCGGCCGACCTCCGCTCCGCGTTCCGTTCGGGACGTGTCACCCCGACCGCCGGTCTGGCGCCCGGATTCGCGCAGACGAACCTCATCGCCGTTCCGCAGGACTGGGCCTACGACGTTCTGCTGTTCACGCAGCGCAACCCCAAGCCGTGCCCTGTCCTCGACGTCGGCGACGTCGGCTCCCGCGAGACGGTGCTTGCCCCCGGCGCCGACATCACCACCGACCTGCCGCTGTACCGCGTGTGGAAGGACGGTGAACTGGCCGACGAGACCGCGGACGTGTCGGGGCTGTGGCGGGACGACCTCGTGGCGTTCCACATCGGATGCAGCTTCACGTTCGAGCACCCGGTGGCCGCCGCCGGGGTCCCGCTGCGGCACGTCGAGCAGGGCAGCAACGTCCCGATGTTCGTGACCAACCGTGAATGCAGGCCCGCGGGCCGGATGAGCGGACCGATGGTGGTGTCGATGCGGCCCGTTCCCGAACATCAGGTGTCGCTCGCGGCGGCGATCTCGGCGCGGATGCCCGCCGTCCACGGTGGACCCGTGCACATCGGCGATCCCGCGGAACTCGGCATCGCCGACGTCGCGGCCCCCGACTTCGGCGATCCGGTGAACTTCGAGCCCGGCGACGTGCCGGTGTTCTGGGCCTGCGGGGTCACCCCGCAGGCGGCGGTGATGGCGTCCCGGCTGCCGTTCGCGATCACCCATGCGCCCGGATACATGCTGATCACCGACATCCCGGACAGCGAGTACGTGCTGGAGGTTCCCGATGCGCGTTGATCTGAACTGCGACCTCGGTGAGGGCTTCGGGCAGTGGACCCTGGCGGACGACGAGGCCCTCCTCGACATCGTCACCAGCGCGAACATCGCGTGCGGGTTTCACGCGGGGGATCCGATGATCATCCGCCGGGCCTGCGAGGGCGCGGCCGTGCGCAACGTCGCGATCGGTGCGCACGTGGGTTTCCGGGATCTGGCCGGATTCGGCCGCCGGGAACTCGCGGTGTCGCCGGCGGACCTGTGCGACGAGACGCTGTACCAGATCGGCGCGCTCGCCGGGTTCGCGCGTGCCGCCGGATCTCGCGTGTCGTACGTCAAACCGCATGGTGCGCTCTACAATTCCGCCGCACTCGACTACGAGCGGGCCGAGGCGATCGCGTCGGCCATCGGCCGGTTCGCCGAACCGCTCGCGCTGATGGGCCCACCCGGCTCGCAGTTGCAGCGTGCGGCGGAAACCCACGGCATCGAGTTCGTCGCCGAGGGTTTCGCCGACCGCCGCTACACCGCCGCGGGCACGTTGACCCCGCGCTCGGTGACCGGCGCCGTCATCGACGATCCCGATGTCGCCGCCGCCCAGGCCGTGCGCATGGTGTCGAGCGGAACGGTGGAGTCGATGAACGGCGACGACGTCGCGGTGTCGGTGCGCAGCATCTGCGTCCACGGTGATTCGCCGGGGTCCGTACGCACGGCACGCCAGGTCCGGCACGCCCTGGAGAGTGCCGACGTCACGCTCGGGTCCTTCGCATGACCACCCCGAGCGCCGGCACCCGGATCCTTCCGGCGGGCAACCGGGCCCTCCTCGTCGAACTGGAGTCGGAACCCTTCGTGGTGTCGCTGACCGAACGCCTCCGCCGCACCCCGGTTCCCGGTGTGGAGGACGTGCTCCCCGCGGCGCGGACGGTGCTCGTGACCACGACTCCGCGCACCGACCTCGACGAGGTGCGCCGCGCGCTGCGGACGATGACCGTCGACCTCGAGGTGCACGAGGACAGCCGCGCAACCGATTCCGAGCCGGTCACCATCCCGGTCCGCTACGACGGCGCCGATCTCGCCGACGTCGCCGACCATCTGCGGTTGAGCCGCGAGGACGTGATCGCGGCGCACACCGCGGCCACCTGGCGCTGCGTGTTCATTGGATTCGCACCGGGTTTCGCCTACCTGAGTTGCGGCGACGACCGGCTCACCGTGCCACGGCGGGCGCAGTCCCGGACCGTGGTGCCCGCCGGGTCCGTGGCCCTCGCCGGTGGCTACGGTGCGGTGTATCCCCGGACCTCACCCGGCGGATGGCAGATCATCGGAACCACGGACTCCCCGATGTGGAACCTCGACGCGAACCCTCCGGCGCTGCTGCAGCCGGGGCAGCGCGTCCGATTCGTCGACGAGGAAACACTGTGAGTGAACTCGAAGTACTCGAAACGGGTCCGCTCAGCCTGATCCAGGACCTCGGCCGCCCCGGCTACCTGAGTTCGGGTGTGGGCGTGTCCGGCGCCGCCGACCGCGGATCCGCGAAGCTGGCCAATCGGCTGGTCGGGAACGACGAGAACAGCGCGTGCATCGAGGTGTTGATGGGCGGCCTCGCCCTCCGCACACGGGACGTGACCATCGTCGCCGTCACCGGTGCACCCGCGACGGCGCTGCTCGACGGAATCCCGATGGGCCACGCGAGCGTCGTCGTGATGCAACCGGGGCAGACGCTGCGCCTGCAGTACGCGCAGGTCGGCCTGCGCAGCTACGTCGGCATCCGAGGTGGCGTCGCAGTGCCGGACGTGCTCGGCTCCCGCAGCACCGACACCCTCTCCGGAATCGGCCCGGAAGCGTTGAAACCCAACGACGTTCTACTCGTCGGCACCGCGGCGACGAGCTTCCCGAACGTCGACGTCGCACCCGTCCCCCCGATGGAGGCGGGAACGCTGTCGGTGCGGGTCGTCGGCGGCCCCCGCGACGACTGGTTCACCAACCCCGAAGCATTGACCACAGGGGTGTGGGCCGTCTCCCCGGACACCGACCGCATCGGGGCGCGCCTGAACCGGCACGGCGACGCGCCGGCACTGGTGCGGACGTCCGAGGCCGAACTCCCGACCGAAGGTGTCGCGCTCGGCTCCATCCAGGTTCCGCCGAGCGGGCAGCCCGTCGTCTTCCTCGCGGACCATCCCATCTCGGGCGGTTATCCCGTCATCGGCGTCGTCGCGGACGAGGACATAGACCGGATCGCCCAGGCTCGACCAGGTCAACTGATTCGCTTCACCACTGCGTGATCGGCTTCGCTCCGATCCCACTACAGGAGATCACCCCATCGTCATGAACAGCATCGGCACGGAACTCGACACACCCTGGTCCCACGAGTTGTGGCGTAGCACGCTGCTCACGGAGCCGCATCGCCTCGACACCGCGGTCGCGCGCCACTACGCGTCCGCACTGCCGATCAGCTACGCCACCGAAACCGATCCGGCACAGGCGATCCGCGATGTCGCGGAGGTGGAGCGCCTCGGCGTCGAAAGTGTGGCGCTGACGTTCACCACCACCGAGGCGTCCGCACCGTACGAGAACCTCAAGATCTACGCGGTCGGGAAACCCGCACCGCTCAACGAGGTTCTGCCGATCCTGTCCAGCCTCGGCGTCAACGCGCTCGACGAACGTCCGGCCGCGCTGACCCGCCCGGACGGGCACCGTGCCTGGATCTACGACCTCACCGTCGATCTGGTCGCCGTGACGGACGGCCACGGAGTGACCCGGGACAGCCGGATCGCGGACGCGTTCCGGGCGGCGTGGACGGGTGAGACCGAGGTCGACGGGTTCAACGCGCTCGTCCTGCATGCCGGGCTGGGCTGGCGTCAGGTGACCGTCCTCCGCGCGTACTCCGCCTACCTGCGTCAGGCTGGGCTCCCGTACAGCCGCAGCAACGTCGAACGAGTCCTGCTGAGCAACAGTGCAATCACGCAACTTCTCGTCGAGTTCCACGCCCTTCGGCTCGACCCGGGTATCGAACGCGACGCCGCCGCGGAGGACGCGCTCGAGGGCCGCATCGTCGATGCGATCGACGCCGTCGCCGGGATCGACGCCGACCGGATCCTGCGGGCACTGCTGTCCCTGATCCGCGCGACCACCCGGACCACCTACTACGCCGATGACCGTCGGCCCGCGCGCGCTCTCGCGTTCAAGTTCGACTCTGCGTCGATCGACGAATTGCCGCTGCCCCGGCCGAAATACGAGGCCTACGTGTACTCGCCCCGGGTGGAGGGCGTGCACCTGCGATTCGACGACGTCGCCCGCGGCGGCATCCGGTGGTCGGATCGCCGCGACGACTTCCGCACCGAGATCCTCGGACTCGTCAAGGCGCAGGCGGTCAAGAACGCCGTCATCGTCCCCGCGGGAGCGAAGGGCGGCTTCGTCGTCAAGAACCCGCCCGCGCCGACCGGTGACGCCGCCGCCGACCGGGAGGCCACGGCGTCGGCGGGCATCTCCTGCTACCGCGAATT
This sequence comes from Rhodococcus sp. JVH1, assembly GCF_000280725.2. Lineage (NCBI taxonomy): Bacteria > Bacillati > Actinomycetota > Actinomycetes > Mycobacteriales > Nocardiaceae > Rhodococcus > Rhodococcus sp. JVH1. The sequence goes on from NZ_CP166289.1 coordinate 4,266,931, forward strand.
CATCTCGAGCCTCCTCGACATGACGGACAACCTCGACATCACGACCCGGCAGGTGATCGCGCCGGAGGGCATCGTCCGCCGCGACGGCGACGACACCTATCTCGTGGTCGCCGCAGACAAAGGGACAGCGGCGTTCTCGGACGTCGCCAACGCGATCGCGCTCGAGCGCGGATACTGGCTCGGCGACGGATTCGCGTCCGGCGGATCCGTCGGCTACGACCACAAGGCGATGGGCATCACCGCCCGCGGCGCGTGGGAAAGCGTCATGCAGCACTTCCGCGAGATGGGCGTCGACACGCGCACCGACGACTTCACCGTCGTCGGCATCGGCGACATGAGCGGCGACGTCTTCGGAAACGGGATGCTGCTCAGCCCGCACATCCGTCTGCTCGCCGCATTCGACCATCGGCACGTCTTCATCGACCCCGATCCCGACCCGCAGCGGTCGTGGGACGAGCGGGCACGCCTCTTCGCGCTCGGCAGGTCGAGCTGGAAGGACTACGACAAGGCGGTCCTCAGTGACGGCGCCATGATCGTCGACCGGTCCGCGAAGTCGGTTCGGCTGACACCGCAGGCCCGGCGCGTTCTCGGGATCGACGACGATCGGGTCCTCACCACCGTCGAACTGGTGCGGGCCGTCCTCGGCGCGCCCGCCGACCTGCTGTGGAACGGAGGGGTCGGCACCTACGTGAAGGCGACGACGGAGAGCCACGCGGACGTCGGCGACAAGTCGAACGACGCGGTCCGGCTCGACGCGCCCGAACTGCGGGTCCGGGTGGTCGGCGAAGGCGGCAACCTCGGGCTGACCCAGCTCGGGCGAATCGAATACGCGCGCAACGGCGGTCGCGTCAACACCGACGCGCTCGACAACTCGGCCGGCGTCGACTGCTCGGACCACGAGGTCAACATCAAGATCGCCCTGGCGGGCGCGACCGCCGACAACACCCTCACCGCGCAGGACCGGCGAGAGTTGCTGTCCGACATGACCGACGACGTCAGCAGGCTCGTCCTCGCCGACAACCGCAGCCAGAACGAGATGATGAGCCTGAACCGGGCGCAGGCCGGCACCCTCGTCAGCTTCCACTCCCGCATGGTCGACGACCTGGAACGACGCGGACACGTGGACCGCGCGATCGACGTGCTCCCGACGTCCGCGCAGTTCGGCGCGCTCGAACGTGAGCAGAAGGGGCTGACGAGCCCGGAGTTGGCGCAGCTCACCGCGCAGGTCAAGCGATTCATCAAGAGCGAGGTGTCGGGCACGACCCTCCCCGACAACGGGGTCTACGCCGGCCGGCTGCACAACTACTTCCCGCCGCGCCTCGGCCGCGAGTTCGCGCACACGGTCGCCGCGCATCCGCTGCGCCGGGAGATCGTCACGACGTCGGTCGTCAACGACATGGTCGACCGCGCGGGGATGACGTACGCCTTCCGCCTGCGCGAGGAGACGGGCGCCGACTCCGCGGAGGCGGTGAACGCCTTCACCGCGGTCGCCGAGATCTTCGACCTCGGAGCGACTTTCGAGCGGATCCGGGCGTCGGCCGACACCACACCGACGGCCGGCACGAACGCACTGACGGTGCAGACCCAGCGACTGATCGACCGCGCGTCGCGGTGGCTGACCACGCACCGGCCGCAACCGCTGCCGCTCGAGGCCACCATCGCCCGCTACCGTCCGGTCGTCCGCGACCTCGGGCCACGCGTGCGGGAATGGTTGCGGGGCGACGAGATCACCGCGGTGGAGCGGCGCACCGAGGCCCTCACATCGCGTGGGGCGGAGACCGGGCTGGCCGCGGACGTGGCGGACCTCCTGCACACGTACTGCCTCCTCGACATCGTGGACATCGCGGAGATCTCACAGCACAGTCCCGAGGACGTCGCCGAACTGTACTTCGCGCTGTCGGCGCACCTGCACATCAACACCGCGCTGACCGCCGTCACGGCGCTCCCCCGGCTGGACCGCTGGCACGCCCTCGCCCGCCTGGCCCTGCGCGACGACCTCTACAGCTCGCTGCGCGCCATCACCCTCGACGCGCTGTCCGTGAGCGAACCCGGCGAGGACGCGGCCGACAAGGTCGACCAGTGGGAACAGCACAACGCCGCCCGGCTCGCCCGCGCGCGGGCACTGCTGACGGAGATCGAGTCGGAGGTCGCCACCGAACCCACGCTGGCGCTGATCTCCGTCGCGGCCAGGCGGATCCGGGCGATGACGCGGTAGGCGCTTCGCGCCCGTGCGTGGTTAAGGAGTCTCAGGACTCGTTAACCACGCACAGGCCGCGGAGCGGCCTAGAGTACCTGGGACAGGAATTGCTGCAGCCGTTCGGTTTCGGGCTTGTCGAACAGCTGGTCCGGCTTCCCGGTCTCGACGACGGCGCCGTGATCCATGAACAGCACGGTGTCGGAGACCTCGCGGGCGAACCCCATTTCGTGGGTGACGACGACCATCGTCATGCCGCCCTTGGCGAGGTCGGCCATCAGCGCGAGGACGCCCTTCACCAGCTCGGGGTCGAGCGCCGAGGTGGCCTCGTCGAAGAACATCACCTCGGGCTTCATCGCGAGGGCGCGGGCGATCGCGACGCGCTGCTGCTGCCCGCCCGACAGGTTGCCGGGCCGGGAGTCGGCCTTGTTGGCGAGCCCGACGAGTTCGAGCTGTTCGAGCGCCAGCGACCGCGCCTCGTCCTTGGACATCCCTTTGAGCTTGCGGGGGCCGAGGGCGATGTTGTCGACGACGGTCTTGTGCGGGAACAGGTTGAAGTGCTGGAACACCATGCCGATGCGCTGCCGCAGCTTGTCCGGGTTGTCCTTCAGCACCGACTTGCCGTCGAGGAGGACGTCGCCCTGATCGGGTTCGTGCAGCCGGTTGAGGACCCGCAGCAGGGTGGACTTTCCGGAGCCGGACGGTCCGATCACGGTGACGGTGTCGCCCGCGTCGACGTGGAGGTCGACGCCGCGGAGCACCTTGTTGGTGCCGAATGCGAGATGCAGGTCGGTGCCAGTGAGAGAGACGGCCATCGCCTTATCCCCTTTCCACGACGATGGACTGTTCCACCGGGTCGAGCGTGCCGGACGTGTCGGCGCGGCCGGTGCGCAGACGGTTGTCGATGTAGTTGACGAGGTGGGTCAGCGGAATCGTCATCGCCAGGTAGAACAGGCCGGCGGCGACGAGCGGCGACAGGTTGCCGGTCTGGGCGTTGAGGTCGCGGCCGACGGCGAACAGTTCCCGCTGGCTGACGAGCAGGCCGAGGAAGTAGATCAGCGACGAGTCCTTGATGAGGGAGATGAACTGGTTCATCAGCGCGGGCAGCACCCGTCGCACACCCTGCGGGACGACGACGAGCGTCATCGACTTCCGGTAGCTGAAGCCGAGCGCCCGGGACGCTTCGAGCTGTCCGGGTTCGACGCTCTGGATGCCGGACCGGAAGATCTCACCGATGTATGCGGACGCGAGCAGTGACAGCGCGGCGGCACCGAGCCAGTACGGGTTGTTGCCGGTGAGTCCCTTGACGATGGGTCCGGCGCCGAGGCCGACGATGAGGATGATGACGACGGCGGGCAGTCCGCGGAACACGTCCGTGTAGATGCGGGCGGGCCAGCGGAGCCAGCGGGTGCGGGAGATCCCTGCCATCGCGAGCAGCATGCCGAGGACGGTGCCGACGACGCCCGACGCCAGCGCGAGGATCAACGTGTTCGGCAGACCGGTCTTGAGCAGATCGGGGAACGCCCGGGTGTAGAGGTCCCAGTTGAAGAACGTGTCCTTCAGCTGCTGGAGTGTCGACTTGGGCTCCGCGACGGGGGTTTCGGTCGTGTTCTGTGCGTTCTGGGCGGCGAGCGCGGCGAAGTCGGGCAGGTCGGGCACCGGTGCCGACTTGCTGCCGGGCTTCCAGCCCTCGGGCAGTTCGCGGGGCACCCAGTCGGAGTACAGCTGCGCCCAGGTGCCGTCGGCGATGACGGCGTCGAGCCCGGAGTTGAGGGCGTCGATGAGCGGCTGGTTCTCCTTGTTGACGGCCCAGCCCACGAAGTTGTTGACGCTGAAGGTGTTCTCGACGATCGACGTGGGATCGCCCGGCGCGATGGCACCCTCGGCCTGCTGCGACGGCGCCACCCAGGCGTCGATCTGCCCGGACTTCAGGTTCGCGTAGGCGGTGGCGTAGTCGGGGAACTTCACCGGGTTCAGCTTCAGCGTGTTCACGACGTAGTCGTCCTGGACGGTGCCCTGGACGACGCCGATCCGAGTGGTCTCGGTCAGGTCGTCGAAGCCCTGGATCGGACCGCCGTTGGGAACGACGAGGGAGAAGTAGCCGAAGTCGTAGCCGTTGGTGAAGCCGACGGTGTTGCGGCGCTCGTCCGTCGTCGTGATGGAGGAGGATCCGACGTCGAAGCGGCGCCCGGCCACCTGGGCGAGCAGTCCGGCGAACTCGGTGCCGACGAAGTCGACGCGCAGGCCCAGCTTGTCGGCAACGGCCTTCAGCAGTTCGTTGTCGTAACCGGTGAACTGGTTCTCCGAGTTCACGCAGATGCTCGGCGGCGCGTCGGACAGCGTGCCGACGGTGAGCACGCCGGGGGTGATGAGGTTCAGCTTCGACGCGTCGATCTGGTCGACCGGGGTGGTCGACGGCGTCGTGTAGCGGTCCTCGGCCGCGGCGCCTGCGGCGGCGAGGTTGGTCGGGGCGGCGGTGGCCGCGCCCACGCCGGGTGGCGAACACAGATCCTGCGGTGCCGCCCCGGACGTTTCCCCGTCACTCGAACACGACGACAGGGTCAGCGCCAGCAGGGCGGTGAGCAGTAGCGCCACCACCACACGGATCTTCGCTCCGACGGAAGAAAACATGGTGAGCAGCGTAACCCTGGCAGTCGGTATTTCCGGGGTCGGAGGACGTCGGGGGCGACGCCCGTCACTCTCCTTGTTTGTCATACAAACAAAGTCGAGTTATTGTTTGTCATACAAACAAGTAGGAGCAGTCATGGTGCCGCAGACGGGCCGAGCAGCGCGAGCCACCCGGGAGTCCGGTCGTCAGACCCGCGACGCCCTGTTCACCGCCGCCACCGAACTGTTTCTCGAGCATGGCGAGGGCGTTCCGATCACGCAGATCTGCGCCGCCGCCGGGGCGCACCCCAACCAGGTCACCTATTACTACGGTTCCAAGGAACGACTCTTCGTCGAGGTCGCGTGTGCTGCCGTGCTGCGCGCCGGCAAGCGGGCCGAGGACGACGCGGCCACCGCGGAGACCGTCGGCGACTACACGGAGAAACTCGTCGGCTCCCTGCTCGGACCCGGCGCCCCCAGCGTCGAACTCTTCACGTCGGCGATGCTGATGACGGGACGTCGCAGCGAACTGCGCGATCTCATCACCGACACCCTCCGCACTCTGCACTCGTCGGGCGAGGTCGCGCTGATCCGCACCCTGATGCGAACCGGGTGGCAACTGCGCGCCGGCATCGACGTCGAATCGAAGGCGTTCTGGTCGGCGATCTTCGGACTGGTGATCCAGAAGACCGCCACCGGTGAGAGCTTCGGCTACTCGCTCGAGGAGGCCGTCGCCGTCATCTTCGCGAACCTGCAGATCCCCGAGGCCGTCCGCAACACCTCCATCGACTGAACTTCTCTTCTCCAAGGAGCGCGATGAACATCGTTCGCGTATTCGACAGCAACGTCCGGAAGACGCCCGACAAGGCGTTTCTCCATTTCCAGGGCCGCGACCATACGTATGGTTCCGTGCAGGACGGTAGCCGCCGGGCCGCCGCCCTGCTGCGGACACTGGGGGTCGAGCACGGCGACCGCGTCGCTCTCATGTGCTTCAACACCCCCGGATTCGTCTACGCGATGCTCGGCGCCTGGCGCATCGGCGCGGTGGTGGTGCCGGTCAACCACAAGATGCAGGCACCCGAGGTCGACTACATCCTGCGGCACGCGCGGGTGAAGGTGTGCGTCTTCGACGGCGAACTCGCACCCGTGATCGAGCGGCTCGAGACGCCGGTGCAGCTGCTGTCCACCGACACCGCCGTGGCGGGCCACACCTTCTTCGACGACGCGATCGCGGACCTGGACGGCATCGACGGCATCGACCTCGACGAGAACGACCCCGCGGAAATCCTCTACACGTCCGGCACCACCGGCGCGCCCAAGGGCTGCGTGCACAGCCACCGCAACGTCGTGCTCGTGGCGACTACGGCGGCCCTCGGTCTGTCGATCACCCGCGACGAGCGACTACTGATGGCCGTCCCGATCTGGCACGCGTCGCCGCTCAACAACTGGCTGATGGCGACGCTCTACATGGGCGGCACCGTCGTGCTCGTCCGCGAGTACCACCCCGTCCACTTCCTGGAAGCGGTACAGCAGCAACGCATCACGCTGTGCTTCGGTCCGCCGGTCATCTACACCACGGCATTGAATGCGGTGCCGGACTTCGCCGACTACGACCTGTCCAGCGTCCGTGCCTGGCTCTACGGCGGCGGCCCGATCGGCGCCGACGTGGCGCGCCGACTCGTCGAGTCGTACCGGACCACCCGCTTCTACCAGGTGTACGGGATGACGGAGACGGGTCCCGTCGGGGCCGTCCTCTACCCGGAGGAACAGCTCGCGAAGGCCGGTTCGATCGGCCGGGCGGCGCTCGCCGGCGTCGATATGCGCCTGGCCGGCCCCGACGGCGCCGACGTGCCCGCCGGGGAGATCGGCGAGATCTGGCTACGCACCGAGACCGTGATGCAGGGCTACCTCGACGATCCCGCCGCCACCGCAGCCGTGTTCGCCGACGGCGGCTGGTACCGCACAGGCGATCTCGCACGCAAGGACGACGACGGCTACCTCTTCATCGTCGACCGGGCGAAAGACATGATCATCACCGGCGGCGAGAACGTCTATTCCAAGGAAGTCGAGGACGCCATCTCCGGCCATCCCGACGTCGTGGACGTCGCGGTGGTGGGCCGGCCGCACCCCGAGTGGGGTGAGACCGTCGTCGCGCACGTCGTGTGGCGCGAACCGGACGTCGTGGGTGCCGACGACATCCGCGACTACCTGTCGGACAAGCTGGCGCGCTACAAGATTCCCCGCGACTACGTGTTCGTCACCGTGCTGCCCCGCACCCCCACCGGCAAGATCCAGAAGCACCTGATCCGCTCCGCGAGCTGACTCACGAAAGACACTGCCATGACTACTTTTTCCGAAACGAACGTCACCCATCCCGCACCCCACCGGACGCACACCGTGCTCAACCAGTCGGTGCCCCGCACCGACGTCAACGAGTTCACCCTCGACACGGTGCTGTCCGAGGGGGTTCGCCGCCACGATGCCGACTGGGCCACCGGCGAACTCACCGACATCGGCGCACTCGTCGGCAGCGCCACATTCCAGCACGACGCCGAACTCGCCAACACGATCATTCCCGAACTGAAGACGTTCGACCGCTGGGGCAACCGGATCGACGAGGTCGAATACCACCCCGCGTATCACCGGATCATCTCCGCGGCCGTCGCGCACGGGGCGCACACGTCGGCCTGGGCCGACCCGAAGCCCGGCGCGAACGTTGCGCGCGCAGCGGCATTCATGATGTTCGCGCAGATCGAGCCCGGACACTCCTGCCCGATCTCGATGACCAACGCCGTCATCCCCTCCCTCGACCTGCAACCCGACGTCGCCGCGATCTGGAAGCCGCGCGCACTGTCCCGCAGCTACACCCCCGAACTCGACGCACCCGGCAAGGCGTCCGCGATCTTCGGCATGTCCATGACGGAGAAGCAGGGCGGCTCCGACGTCCGGGCCAACACCACCGTCGCGAAACCCGCCGGACGCGGCGGCCCCGGCGCCGACTACCTGCTGACCGGGCACAAGTGGTTCTGCTCCGCCCCGATGTCCGATGCGTTCCTCGTCCTCGCACAGGCGGAAGGTGCAGGTGGCGACGGGCTCTCGTGCTTCCTGCTGCCCCGCATCCTCCCGGACGGCACCCGCAACGTCTTCCGCATCCAGCGGCTGAAGAACAAGCTGGGCAACAAGTCCAACGCGTCGTCCGAGATCGAACTCGACGGCACCGTCGGCGTCATGGTCGGCGAACCGGGGCGCGGCGTCCGCACCATCATCGAGATGGTCGCACGCACCCGCCTCGACTGCGTGCTCGGCAGCACCGCGGGCATGCGGCAGTCCGTCGCGGAGGCGGTGTGGCACGCCCGGCACCGCTCGGCGTTCGGGAAGGTCCTGGCCGATCAGCCGGCGATGACGTCGGTGCTGGCCGACCTGGCGCTGGAGTCGGAGGCGGCCACCGTCACCGCCCTGCGCCTCGCCCGCGCCCACGACGAGGACGCGAGCGAGCAGGAACGCAGCTTCCGTCGGCTCGCGACCGCGGTCGCGAAGTACTGGATCTGCAAGCGCGGCCCGCACCACGCGTACGAGGCACTGGAATGCCTGGGCGGCAACGGGTACACCGAGGACTTCCCGCTCGCCCGCCGCTACCGGGAGCAGCCCGTCATGGCCGTGTGGGAGGGGTCGGGCAACGTCATCGCCCTCGACGTCCTGCGCGCGATGACCCGCGAACCCGACAGCGTCGCCGCATTCGATGCCGAGGTGAACCTGGCTCGCGGCAGCAACGCGGTGCTGGACGAGCACCTCGACCGGGTCCGTCGTCAGCTCGGCGAACTCGCCACCGAGGACTCGGCCCGCGCACAGTTGCGCGCCCGCACCGTCGTCGAATCGATGGCCCTCGCACTTCAGGCGTCGCTACTGACCCGCTTCTCACCAGCCGCCGTCGCCGACGCCTTCATCGATGCCCGCCTGGGCCCGGACCGTACTCACGAATACGGCACCCTCTCCACGTCCGCCGACCTCGGGTCCATCCTCGGTCGGGCGTAGGCGGCTCCGCCGCCCGTGCGTGGTTGACGAGTCTCTGGACTCCTCAACCGCGCACGGGCGCGAAGCGCCCTCGAACTCGGACGGTGGCCCAGGTGAGTTGTTCACGCAGCAGCAGGGCCGCCCAGGAGATGGTCTGCACGGGTTGGACCAGTTGGACCTGGCTGACCTGTGCCATCGGCCCGATCGCGAGCCCGCGGTACCAGGCGAAGAATCCGAGGAACGTGCTCACCACGCCCAGGTAGGCGAACGCCGCCCACTCGATCGGTGACCCGGTTGGCGGCTGCCGGATCGCCGAAATGACTGTCAGGGCGATCATCAGCGGCGCGGCGACCATCAGAGCCCAGGACACCGTCTGCCATGCGCCGAGTTCGCGGGTGAGGAGGCCGCCTTCGGCGTATCCGACCGCGGCGGCTACGACGGCACCGAACAGCAGTAGTGCAACTGACCGATCCCGCCGCCCTGCATGGACGCGAACACGACAGACGGCAGCGCGCCCCCCCGGCCATGATCCAGAACGACAGCGGCGGACGCTCTTTGCCGCGGACAACAGCCGTGACCGCGGTCGCCGCCGGCAGCAGCGCGATGACGACGGCACCGTGACTGGCGGGCGCAGTCGTCAGGGCGAACGACGTGAGGAGCGGGAAGCCGACGACGATTCCACCCGCCACCACAGCGAGACGCATCCATTGCGCTCGCGGCTCCGCCGCCCGTGCATGGTTAAGGAGTCCTGAGACTCGTCAACCACGCACAGGCGCGAAGCGCCTACTTCAGCACCGTCGGACCGAGGAATTCGCACACCTGCAGGGCGAGTGCGAGATCCAGCTTGCTGTGCGTGCCGGTGGCAGGGTCGCCGAGGGCTTTGGTGATGCGGTATTTGACGGTGTTGCGGTGGAGGTTCATCTGCTGGGCGGTGTGGAGGTGGCTTTCGCCGGTCGCGAAGTAGGTGCTGAGCGTGGTCCGCAGTGTCGCGGCCTGTTCGGTGTTCTCCGCGAGTGGGCCGAGGACCTCCCACACCCAGGCCCGGGTGGAGTCCAGGTTCTCGGCGAGGAGCGAGACGACGGCGACGCCGCGGTCGCCGAAGCCGACGATCGGCCGGGCCGGGGTGTTGGGCACGGTGGCGACGGAGTAGGCGGCGTGCGCTTGTTCGTGCGACCGCCGGAATCCCGCGATCCCGGACGCGGCCAGGCCGATCGCAGTCCGGATGCCCGGGTTCGCGGGCAGGGCCGCGGCGAGTTCGGTGGTGTCGAGGATGGGCTTCCGGCGGCCGAAAGGCAGCCAGGCCCACAGAGTTCGGCGGTCGATGGCGGTGACGATGGGCGCGGAGTCGGTGGCGAGGTGGTGGGCGAGGTCCCGGACGTAGTGGTCGAGTGCGTTGAGGCTCGCCTCGGTGTCGGAACCGGTGGACCACAGGATCATCGCGACATGCGTCTGCTCGAGCCGGTAGTGGGTCTCGGCCTCGAACGCGGACCCGTCGTTGCCGGTTCCGGTGAGGAGGGTGTGGATGGTCGACGAGTGGACGTTGCCGCGGGCACCCAGCCACCGCCGGCGTTCCTGCTCGTAGGCGTCGAACACGTAGAGGGTGATCCAGTCGATGTAGCTGTACACGACCTCCGAAATATGTTTGAGCACAGCGAGGGTCAGCGGTCCGGACAGTTGGAGGGCGCTGACTTCGTCGTAGCAGATCTTGATGAGGTCGTCCTGGCCCATGTGGTACGCGCGGACCAGCGAGTTCGACGACACGTCGCGTTGCGCCAGTCGCAGCGCATACTCCACGGCGGCGGTGGTGGGCTGCAAGTGGTCGACGGGAATGTCGTTGGCGAGGACGTGCACGATCGTCGAGACGTTGCCGTTCACGCTCGCCTCGAGCAGTTCGACGAGTTGCGGGTCTTCGTCGAGTTGGTCGATCTCGTGTGCGAGCAGCGCGCTCATCGTGCGGGTGATCTCCGCCTGCCGCGCATCGAGTTTCCGGGCGACGCCGGCGACGATGTCGAGGACCTCGGCCTCCGCCATCGCGGGCACCCGCGCCATGCGGCGCCTGGCACCGGCGCCGCGGTCGCCGGGGGCGGGACTGCTCACAACACGTCCCCTCCTCCCTTTCGCAGATAGCGCAGAGCCGATTGCGCCGCGTTGTATCCGCACATCCCGTGTGCCCCGGCGCCGGGCGGTGTGGAGGCCGAACACAGGTACGTGCCGGGGATCCCGGTGCTGTACGGGTCGAGGGCGATGCGCGGACGCAGCACCACCTGCGTTTCGGTGTTGGCGCCGCCGATGATGTCGCCACCGACGTAATTGGGATTCGACGCGGCCAGACGCGCCGGTCCGCTGCTGACCGTGGCGACGATGCGCTCCCGGAAGCCGGGCGCGAATCGCTCGATCTGCGCGGCGATCGCCTCCGTCGCGTCGCCCGTGTACCCGTGCGGGACATGGGCGTACGCGTACAGCGGATGCAGATCGCCGTTCGACCGACCGGGATCGGCGAGGTACTGCTGACCGAGGAGCACGAACGGCCGCTCCGGCATCCGCCCCGCCGCGACGTCACGCTCAGCGGCCGCGATCTCGGCGAAACTGCCACCCAGGTGGACGGTTCCGGCGCGTCCGCATTCGGGATCGGCCCACGGCACCCCGCCCTGGATGGCGAAGTCGACCTTGAACGCGGCGGGCGCGTGCTTGAATCGCCGGTACGCACGGGCCACCCGGTCGGGCAGGCGGGCGCCCAGGATGCCGAGCGCGGCGGACGGCGCGACGTCCAGCAGGACGACGTCGGCGGGCGGGAGTTCGTTCCACTCGCGGACGTGGACACCGGTGGTGATCTTGCCGCCCCGGTCGGTCAGCAGGGCAGCGAGTGCTCCGGCGATCGACTGCGATCCGCCCTCGGCGACCGGCCACCCGTAGCGGTGCCCGGCGGCGATGATCATCATCCCGACCGCGGACGTCGCGGGCCGGTCGAGGCGGTAGTAGGCGTGGGCGGCGGCACCGCCGAACAGGGCTCGGGCCTTGTCGGTGCGCCACCAGCGGGCGGTCACCGCGGCCGGGAGCAGAGCCCGGGGTCCGAAGCTCGCGAGCCGCAGCGGGTGCCGGGGCACGTTCGCGATCGGACGCATGAGGTCGGCGGCGAGGTCGTCGAAGCCGTCGGCGAGTCCGCCGAACATGCGCTGCCAGCGCGCGCCGTCGTCGCCGAGTCCGGCGGCGGTGGCCGCGACCGACCAGTGCAGCAATCCCGCCTCACCGGAGTCGAGGGGGTGGGCGCAGTCGATCTCCGGCCACTTCCACGTCAAGCCGTACCGGCCGAGGTCGAGGGTCTGCAGATACGGCGACCCGGCACCCATCGGGTGGAACGCGGAGCACTCGTCGTGCAGCAGTCCGGGGACGGTGAGTTCGCCGGAGCGGGTGCCGCCGCCGATGGTGTCGGCGGCCTCGAGGACCTGGACGTCGACGCCGTGCCGGGCGAGGTGGACCGCGGCAGCGAGCCCGTTGGGCCCGCTGCCGACCACGACTGCGGTGGTCACGGCCGCACCACCAGATCTGTCTTCTGCATCTTCGCCTCCCGCGTCCGCACGTTCGAGCCGTCTCCGTCCAGTGTCCACTGCACGTCGAACGGAATGGGACCGTTCGGCAGCCACGGCTGTTCGTTGATCGCGGCGGACACCCTGTACGTTCCCCGCTCGATGACACCGAGCGCGGCGTCGATCACCTTGTACTGCTGAGTGCCCTTGTGGATGGGCTGCGATTCGATCCAGGCGACGACGAACTCGCCGGGCGCGAAGTTGCAGCGCCGCTGGAGTGCGGCGATCAGGAACTCGTTGTGCAGGTGACCGTCACCGAAGTTGAACGCCACCAGCGAGTTGCAGCTGAACTCGGCCTCGCGCAGCGAGTAGGTGTCGATGTCGTCGCCGAGGTGGCGCATCATCAACGAGAACAAGGCCCGTCCCTGGCTGTGCATCGACCGCCAGCCGAGCAGTTGGTGCATCACGACGTCCGCGACCTCGGGCGGGTAGGTGGCCAGCAGCTGGGTGCGCGTGTTCTTGGTGGGACGGATGATGTGCTCGTCGAGCTTCTCCTCGGCGCCCGGCGCGAAGGCCCAGGTGGCGGACGCCCAGTTGCCTGCGTACTGACGCATCGACGGCAGGAACGAAACCAGGTCGGGGCGCAGGTTGCCGAGGATCGGGAAGAACACCAGGGCGGCGACGATCACCGCGGTCAGCCACACCGATGACATGTCGGCGACGCCGTATCCGTCCCAGGCGGGGAATCCGAGGAACAGGAAAATCGACGCGTAGGCGAACAGCAGGTTCCACTCGAGCGGCACCGCCAGCGGGAACGTGGACAGGATGAACAGGTGGAACGCGACCATCAGCACGACCGCGAGCAGCGTCAGCGTGCGGTTGGTGGAGAACAGCAGCACCAGCGGGGTCACCACCTCCACGACCGTCCCGAGCACGTGGGCCACGCCACCGGCGACGATCGACGGCCGCAGGTCCTCGGGGAAGTTGCGGTAGTGGGCGCGCTTGATCTTCTTGAACGGCATCCACGGGGTGTTGCTCAGCATCGGCGGCACCACCATCGAGAAGTGGTGTCCGAGCTTGGAGACGCCCGCCCCGACCCACACCGAGACGATCAGCAGCTTCAGCGCGACGATCATGTCTACGAACGGAAGGACACCGAAGAACACGATCGCGGGCAGGTACTGCTCGCTGCGGGCCGCGATGAAGATGACCTTGTCGCGCAGACCGATCAGCACCAGCAGCGCGATCAGCGGAAACAGCACCGCGGGGCGGACGAGTCCGGAGTTGTCGGTGATGGCCGCGTCGATCGACGACGTGTGCACGCCCGGAAGTATCAGCGCAACAACGATGTTGACCAGCAGGGCCGCGTAGATCAGGACGTCGCCGACGGTGCGGGTGTCGCCCGAGGTGAGCGGCACCTTCCCCGGCCACGGTGGGAGCCGGATGGTCCCGGGGCGCAGCCAGTACAGTATGCCGCCGGTCATCGGCTTGAAGTGGCCGGCGAGCGGACCCCACGAACCGGCGAGACCCACCGCTTCGAGCAGCACCGTCCACAGGATCAGCTTCTGGTAGATGATCGGCTCGTTCCACCAGCCACCGACGTCGAGGACGTTCAGGCCGGATGTGAACGTCGCCAACGTCAAACCGACGCCGAGGTAGAGGACGAGCAGTTTGAGAATGTAGATGGTGTGCACCATCTTCGGGGTTCCGAAACCGTAGTCGACCCAATGGGTCGACATGGCGCGCAGGCGGTCGCGGAACGGGAGGTCGAGGAAGGTGGAGGGGTCGACTTCGGGGAAGTTCCCGGTCTTGAATCCCATGGAAGGCTCCTGAGGGTAGGGGGCATCGCCTCGGGTGCGTCCCGAGGTGTGGGGTGTTACTGGATCAGCGGACGGCGGCAGGCCGATGGCGACTCCGCAGTCCCGGTTTGTCGATCTTGCCGACGGGGTTGCGGGGCAGCGCGTCGACGATGTGAATAGCCACCGGCAGTTTGACTTTCGTGAGCCGGCTTCCGAGGTGTTCGGCCAGGAGGACGTCGGTGACGGCGGTCTCCGGGTAGGTGACGACGTATGCCACCGGCACCTCGCCGTACACGTCGTGCGGGGCTCCGATCACGGCCGCCTCGAGGACGTCGTCGTGAGTGGCGAGAGCGTTCTCGATCTCCTTGGGGTAGATGTTCTCCCCGCCGCGGATGATCATGTCCTTGATGCGATCGACGAGGGTGAGGTAGCCGTCCTCGTCGAGTCGGCCGACGTCGCCGGTGTGCAACCAGCCGTCGACGACGGTGTGTTCCGTTTCGTCGGGGCGGCCGAGGTAGCCGCGCATCACGTTCGCGCCCCGGATCACCACCTCACCGACTGCCCCCGCCGGCACCGGTGCCCCGGACTCGTCGACGATCGCGATGGTCTGCCCCGGCAGTGCGGGGCCGACGGTGCCCAGCTTGCGAAGGCCGTCCGGGGGGTTGCACGCGGACGCGCAGGTGCCCTCCGTCAGCCCGTAGCCCTCGACGATGACGAGTCCGAAACGCTGCTCGGCGTGCTCGAGGAGTTCCTTGGAGATCGGGGCGGCCCCGCAGACCGCGAAGCGCAGCGAGGAGGTGTCGCCGACGGTGTCCTGGGAGACCAGGAGGGCATAGATGGTCGGGACGGCGGAGAAGTACGTCGGCCGCAGGCGGGCGACGTCGTCGAAGAACCGGGCCGGTGAGAAGCGTCCGGTGACGCTCAGCTGACCGCCGGCGAGCATCGGGGTCAGGAAGCTGACGCAGATCGCGTTGACGTGGAACAGCGGGAGGATCAGGAGGCAGTGGTCGTCGGCGGTCAGTGAGAAATGCTGCACCATCGAGGAACTCATGACCTGCAGGTTGTCGTGGGTGAGCATCACGCCCTTGGGCCGTCCGGTCGACCCGGACGTGTAGATGAGCAACGCGAGGTCGTCTCCGCAGGCGGTGGTGCCGGGTGCCCAGGCAGGGTCGGGGATGGTCGCCATGTCGTCGACGGCGATCACGGGACGTCCACCGGTCGGTGCGCCGGGTCCCTCGTTGACAACGAGAACCGCTGTGGCGTCGTCGATTTGGTACTCCGCCTCGCTGACGGTGAACGTGGGATTGACCGGGGTCGCGGCCGCACCGATCCGCCAGGAGGCCATCAGGGCGATGAGCAGTTCCGTGCGGTTCGGCAGCATGATCGCGACGACGTCGCCACGGCCGATACCGTTCTCGGACAACTGTGCGGCGAAGGCGTCCACCCGCTCCGCGAACTGTGCGTAGGTCAGTTCGAGTCGGTCGTCGCGCAGGCAGGGCGCATCTCCGCGCTGTGCGGCGAGGTCCCAAGCGAAATAGCCGATGTGCGACACGATTTCGTCCGCCCTTTCGTTGTGGTGTGATCCACAACACTATCGACGGGGTTTCGTACAAGAAACGGCCTCAGGGGCTCGAGTTCGATCGGTTCGTTGTCGGTTGAGCACAACGGCTGGTGTCCGGGGGTTGACACCGCACCGCAGACGTGGTCAATATATGCAAACGCTTAGAAAATAAGCATATGCTTAGAACTGAGGGGCTGCAGGTCCGCACCGACTGCCGTCCACCACGTCAATCGGTAGGAGTTACCCATGCCCGAGGCCGTCATCGTCTCCATCGCCCGGTCCCCGATCGGTCGCGCCATGAAGGGATCGCTCAAGGGCATGCGCCCCGACGACCTCGCCGCGCAGATGGTCCAGGCGGCACTCGACAAGGTGCCCGCCCTCGACCCCACCGACATCAACGACCTCATCCTGGGCTGCGGCCTGCCCGGCGGCGAGCAGGGGTTCAACATGGGCCGCAACGTCGCGGTCCAGCTCGGCTACGACTTCATCCCCGGCACCACCATCACCCGGTACTGTTCGTCGTCGCTGCAGACCACCCGCATGGCACTGCACGCCATCAAGGCCGGTGAGGGGGACGTCTTCATCTCCGCCGGCGTCGAGACCGTCTCCCGGTTCACCGCGGGCAACTCCGACTCGCTGCCCGACACCCAGAACCCGCTGTACGCCGACGCGCAGACCCGCACCGAGAAGCTCGCCCAGGGTGGCCAGCAGTGGGTCGACCCCCGCAAGGAGGGGCTGGTTCCCGACACCTACATCGCGATGGGCCAGACCGCCGAGAACGTCGCGCAGATCACCGGCATCACCCGCGAAGAGCAGGACCGGTGGGCGGTGCGCTCGCAGAACCGCGCCGAGGCGGCCATAGGCGCCGGTTTCTTCGAGCGGGAGATCACCCCGGTGACCCTGCCCGACGGCACCGTCGTGACGAAGGACGACGGCCCCCGCGCCGGCACCACCTACGAGGCCGTCAGCCAGCTGAAGCCGGTGTTCCGCCCGGACGGCACCGTCACCGCCGGCAACGCGTGCCCGCTCAACGACGGTGCCGCCGCCCTGGTGATCATGTCCGACACCAAGGCCAAGGAACTGGGGCTGACCCCGCTGGCCCGGATCGTGTCCACCGGGGTGTCCGGTCTGTCGCCGGAGATCATGGGACTCGGGCCGATCGAGGCGTCCAAGCGTGCCCTCGCGATCGCGGGACTGGGCATCTCCGACATCGACCTCGTCGAGATCAACGAGGCGTTCGCGGTCCAGGTGATCGGGTCGGCGCGGGAGCTGAACATCGACGAGGACAAGCTCAACGTGTCCGGTGGCGCCATCGCCCTCGGTCACCCGTTCGGCATGACCGGTGCCCGCATCACCGCGACGCTGCTCAACAACCTGACCACCCACGACAAGCAGTTCGGCCTCGAAACCATGTGCGTCGGAGGCGGACAGGGCATGGCGATGGTGCTCGAGCGACTGTAGGCGGCTCCGCCGCCCGTGCGTGGTTGACGAGTGCAGAGACTCGTTAACCGCTCACGGGCGCGAAGCGCCTAGGCCAGGCCCGACAGCGGCGGCGGGGTGTTCTCGTCGCGCCAGGCGATGGCCTCCTTCAGCGTGCCGAGGTCGTAGTCGGGACCGCCCACACCGACGGTGAAGAGGGTGACGCCGGCGTCGACGTGGGCTGCCGCGTCGTCGACCCCCGGCCACGACGTGGAGTGCTGGATGCTGTCGGGGCTGCGTCCGGCATCCCGTGCGTATCCGGCGAGGATCCCCGACTTACGTTTGTACGTGTCCATGTCGCTGAAGCTGTGCCAGATGTCGCCGTATTGCCCGACCAGCGGCAGCGTCTTCTTCTCGCCGCCACCGCCGATGAGGATCGGAATGTGCCGGGTGGGTGCGGGTTCCAGCTTGCCGAACCGGGCGGTGATCCGTGGAAGGTACTCGGCGAGCAGGTTCAGCCGCGACCCCGCGGTACCGAATTCGTAGCCGTACTCGTCGTAGTCGCGCTCGAACCAGCCCGAGCCGATGCCCAGGATCAGCCGTCCGCCGCTGATGTGGTCGACGGTGCGGGCCATGTCGGCGAGCAGATCCGGGTTCCGATAGCCGGCACACGTGACGAGCGCGCCGATCTCCACCCGCTCCGTCTGCTCGGCGAACGCCCCGAGCATCGTCCAGCACTCGAAGTGGGCGCCGGCCGGGTCGCCGTACAGCGGATAGAAGTGGTCCCAGTTGAAGACGATGTCGACGCCTGCGTCCTCGGCGCGCAGTACCGCGTCGCGGATCAGCCCGTAGTCGGGCGCGTGCTGCGGCTGAAGTTGGACACCGATGCGAACTGGACGAGTCATTCGTGGCTCCTCGGAGTAGACGTTGGGCCTTCTCGATCCATAGTGCTCGCGCGACGGTCGGGCGCACAACGAACCCGCCGAGCGGACGATCTGAGCGGGCGAATGTACCGTCCGGCGCCCCAGATGCGCCAAGCGGTACATTCACCCGGTTGTCGGCGCACCTTCCGCCCATCGTCTTCGAAACGGACGAGGACGCATCACCACCCGACCACACGGCGGACTGGAAGACTGGGTGTGTGAAGGTCACGCAGAGGCCTGACCCGCCCACCGGCATCCGGCGGGCGTTCTTTCGCGCGCCGATCTACCTCTACCACGTCCACCTCGGCGTTCTCCTCGACGGCCGATTCCTGCTCCTCGAACACGTCGGGCGCAAGACCGGCGCCCGGCGGCAGGTCGTGCTCGAGGTGGTCAACCACGACGCCGTCGGCGACGGCTACGTGCTGGCCGCGGGGTTCGGTCCCAAGTCCGATTGGTACCGGAACCTGCGCGCGCAGCCGAACGCGAGGATTCAGGTGGGCCGCCGGCGACTGTCCGTCACAGCCGAATTCCTCGATCCCGAAACCGGTGCGGACTTCATGGCGCACTACGGGTCGGAGCATCCGAAACTCGGAATGCGGATCGCCCGGGGCATGGGCTTCGACGTCGACGGCAGCGCGGCCGACTTCCGGGCGGCCGGCCGTGAGATCCGCTTCGTCCGGCTGCATCCCCGCGCCTGAGGCACATCAGCTCAGCCGCACCCCGCCCGCGAGGAGCATGGTCCGCAGGACGAATGCCGCCTCGGGACCGATGATCTCCCCGACCAGGGTGAGGTAGCGGTCCACGTACTCCGGTCCGTGCGGGGCGACCGTCGGGTACTCGGGGTCGGACGGATCCAGGTGATGGGCCACCTCGTGGAGCACCACCAGTTCGCGGAACGCCCAGGCGTTGCCGTTTCGATGCTCGGGGACCGCGATTGTCGCGCAATCGCTTTCGTAGTGGGCGGCCTTGTTACCCGACCGCGCGCGGACGTGAACCGGCGTGGCCGCCCGCGTCCACGTGGACCGCACCCAGTTCAGGGCGAGCACCCGGTCCACGTAGTCCTGTACCGAGTCGATCGACGCAAACTTGCGTTCCACCGGCAGCGTCACCTGCGACCCCATCACGTCGACGACGCGCAGCCCGCGCTCGTCGGCGCGGTCGAACATGGTGCGCACGAGGGCTTCCGCGTCGTACACGGCGGTCCGCTGGGTGTCGCGGGGCCGCTTCACGACGGGATCTGCTTGCGGGCGGTCGACAGTTCGGGTGAGTTGCTCAGGCGTGCAGTCCGGGCGGCGCGGTCGCCGGCCCGGCGGGCGCTCGACGAATGTCCGGCGGACGCCCGGCCTCCGCGCCACGTGCCGCGGGCCTGCGAGTTCTCCGAATAGTAGTCCTTCAGCTCGAGCTGCTTGTCGCGCAGGACCAGCGCCGTCTCCGCCGACGACTCCGGCACGGACACCGCCTGCTCCTCGGTCTCCTTCTTGGCGTCGGCGAGGCGCTGCCCGATCCGCGCGGCGTAGGCGAGCTGGAAGTTCAACCGGGCGGTGACACCGGCGACGGGGCGTCGCACCCGTGTCGCGACGCGGCGGCGTCCGCGCTTCTCGACCTGCGTCCGCACCGTCGTCTCGCCGCGGTACTCCCCCGACTTGATGTAGGCGTCGGATGCCCGGACCATCTGGATCAGCAGGCTCGCGTACAGGGCCTCGCAGACGTCGATGTCGCCGGCGAACCCGTACGCGTAGATGACGGCCGACGTCTGGGCGATGTCGCACTGGACGTCGTTGGCGGCGGCGATCACCAGGAATAGTTGCGCGTACGTCCGCAGACCCTTCTTGCCCGGTTCGCCGATCGTGATCAGGCGCTGCGTGGGAGTGGCCCGCTTCTCCCTGCCTGCCGCGTGTGCGCGCGCGACCGCGAGGTCGATCGAGGAGGCGGTGGCGAGCCGCTGGGCGGCGGCCATGAAGGCCTCGCCCTCGTGCGGGTTGTCGGTGGATTCCGCCTGCCGGAGGAGCCCACCGATGCGGGTCAGCATCTTGTCGGAACTCACCAAGGCAGGCTAGCCCCCGTGCGCGGTTAACGAGTCGTGACACTCCTCAACCGCGCACGGGCGGCGAAGCCGCCTACAGTCGCTCGAGGTCGTCGAGGATCAGGTTTGCGCCGGTGAGGCCGATGCCGGTGATCCACACCCGGTAGTCGGTCTGGCGGACGCCGTCGCGTCGTGACGGCCCCATCTGCCCGATGAGGACGGGGTCGATCCCCAGCTCTCCCGGTGCGGACGTGTTCGCGACGAACGCGATGTCGGAGTCGATCTGGGCGACGTTCTCGAGCGAGATCTCGGACATGTCGTTCTTCGCGTCCCACGGTTGCCCGGTGATGGTGTAGCCGGCCGCGGTCAGCACGGAACCGGAGAACGTGCCGGGTCCGTGCAGGCGCAGACCGTCGTCCATCACGCGGATGACGTGCGCGGTGCGGCCCCGGTTGGTTTCGCTCAACGCGGCGGCGCGGGCGTGGAAGGCCGACAGCTTCTGCTCGGCTGCTTCCGTCTCACCCATGGCCTCGGCGAACAGCCGCAGCGTCCCCTGCCAGTCGACCGCGGGCGACACCGAGAAGACGGTGGGCGCGATCGCGGACAGCGCGTCGTACAGGTCGCCGTGCCGCTGCTTGCTGCTGAGGATGAGGTCGGGCTGCAGCGCGGCGATCGCCTCGAGGTTCGGTTCGGCGATCGACCCGACGACGGTGGTGCTGTCCAGTCCGCCGCCCAGGTAGGCGGGCAGTGCGTCGGCGGAACCGGCCTGAGCAGCGCCGACCGGTGTCTTCCCGAGCGTGACGACGGTGTCGATGGGTAGGCTGTCGAGGGCGACGATGCGACTGGGCCTGTTGCTCACCGTCGTCGTGCCCATGGCGTGGGTGACGGTGCGCTGGGCGCCGCTGTCGCTTCCGGTTGCGGCGTCGGGTCGCGCGCATGCCGCGGTGAGTGCGGCCAGTGCGGCTGCTCCCAGTCCGGCCCCGAATTCGCGTCGCGTGAGGGCGTCGACGATCTCCTGCCATTGGGCGTCGGTGACATTCGGGGAGCACGTGGCTGAACGCATCCTGGACCTCAATCTCGAAGGGGGTAGAAGATAGGCGAACCTAACCTTATACAGTCTGCTGCGTGAGCGTGCAGACGACGACGTCGCCCGAGGGGTGGACGCCACCGGCCTGCGCGGCGCTCTCCCGGTCACTCCAGGAGCCGTTGTGCGGCACTGCGCCCCGGGTGCACGGCTGGCTGCTGATCGAGCAACCCGGACCGTGGGGCCGCGACCGGCTCCGGCAGAGCCGCCTCGACCCGGTCCTCGGCGACGCGCTCGCCACCCTGTGCGCCGACGCGGGGGTGCGTCCGGTGCTGATCCGCACCCGAGAGCGCCGCGACGTCGCCGCGGGACGTCACGTCTACCTCGTGCGTCCCGGACGAGCCGACGGCTGGGCGGAGCGACTGCTGGTGCGCGAGGACCGGGAGCTGCTGGACCTCGACCTCGCCATCGACCTGCTACCCGGAGTCGGGGAACGTCTCGACCCCACCGAATCGCTGTTCCTCGTCTGCACCCACGGCAAGAAGGACGCCTGCTGCGCGTCGTTCGGACGCCCCGTCGTCACCGGTCTCGGCCACCGCGACGGACGGGTCTGGGAGTCGACGCACGTCGGCGGCGACCGGTTCGCCGCGACCGTGGTGTGCCTGCCGTCGGGCATCTACTACGGCCGGGTCACCGCGGAGTCCGCGGAACACATTGTCGCCGAACACGATCGCGGACGGGTGGTGCTCGAGCATTACCGCGGCCGGTGCACCGACGACCCGGTGCTGCAATTCGCCGAGCACACCGTGCGGGCCGAGCGGTCGCTGCTCGGACTCGACGACGTGATCCCGCTGTCGGCGGTCCCACGCGCGGACGGCGACACCGACGTCCTGGTCCGGCACCCGGACGGCACCGACCGGGTCCGGGTGCGCACGACCCGCGACGAACCCCGCCTGACCGCCTGCAGCGCGGGTGTCGTGGACAGCCCGGACCGGTTCGAGGCGGCTCCGCCACCCGTGCGCGCTTGACGAGTCCAGAGACTCCTCAACCGCGCACGGGCGCGAAGCGCCTCTTGCGGCAGGAGGTCTCGTTGCGGTTGCGCCGGCGACTCGTGGCGTTCACGCGGAATTCACCGCCCCGATTCATCGGCACATTCATCCCCAGCTGTGGAGAAACCTGTACATGAATGCCGCCAACATGATTCGGACCGAGGGTAATTCGGCCGAATTGTCATCGGCGGCTTCGCGACGAGGCCTGACGGCGGTTGTGCGAACCGATCATCCACCGACCCAGCGGTGAGTGAGAAAGTGCGTCAACAGGTACATTCTCACGCACCTGTGCGCGGCGCCGGGTAGAAGGGACTTCGACGTTCATGGCCACAGTGACCTATGACGGTGCCACCTGCCTGTTCCCCGGCTCGGACAAACCGGCCGTCGATACGCTCGACCTGAAGATCGAGGACGGTGAGTTCCTGGTCCTCGTCGGCCCGTCCGGCTGCGGCAAGTCGACGTCGCTGCGGATGCTGGCCGGGCTCGAGGACGTCCACAGCGGCCGGATCCTCATCGGGGACCGCGACGTCACCACCCAGGAACCCAAGGAACGCGACATCGCGATGGTGTTTCAGAACTATGCGCTGTACCCGCACATGTCGGTGGCCGAGAACATGGGTTTCGCGCTCAAGCTCGCCGGCGCCGCGAAGGACGACATCCGCACGCGGGTCGAGGAGACGGCGAAGCTCCTCGACCTCGAGCCGTACCTGGACCGCAAGCCGAAGGCACTGTCCGGCGGTCAGCGGCAGCGCGTCGCGATGGGACGCGCCATCGTCCGGCAGCCGCAGGTGTTCCTGATGGACGAGCCGTTGTCCAACCTCGACGCCAAGCTCCGCGTGCAGACACGCACGCAGATCGCGCAGCTGCAGCGCCGGCTCGAGACGACCATGGTGTACGTGACGCACGACCAGGTCGAGGCCATGACGATGGGCGACCGGGTTGCGGTGCTGAAGGACGGGGTGCTGCAGCAGTGTGCGTCGCCCCGCGACCTCTACAACCGGCCCGCCAACGTGTTCGTCGCCGGCTTCATGGGGTCGCCGTCGATGAACCTCTTCACGCTGCCGATCACCCCCGACGGGGTCGTGCTCGGCGACGCGACCATCCCGCTGCCCCGGCAGCTGCGCTCGGACAGCGACGAACGTCAGGTGGTCGTCGGGATCCGCCCCGAACACCTGGAACTGTCGACCACCGGCATTCCGATGGAGGTCGCGGTGGTGGAGGAACTCGGATCCGACGCCTACATCTACGGCCGCAGCACCGTCAACGGGGAGACGCAGCAGTTGGTGGCCCGTGCCGATTGGCGGAACCCGCCCCGCAAGGGTGACCTGGTGAAACTGCACGTCGACCCGTCCCAGGTGCACCTGTTCTCGGCGTCCGAGGGCTACCGGCTGAGCTGATCCGGCGGTGGCCGGAGCGGTTCCTGACCGATTCAGGTCGGGGGTAATGCCGGACTTCTGCGGTGTTCCATGCCACAGTATGTTCCGACACCGCGCCGGTGCCGCGAGTTCAGTCGTGCCGGTAACGGGTTCATCCACATCTACCTACGGGGAGACTCCATGGTTCAGATTTCGAGAGCGGTCCGGCGCGCCGCGGTGTTTGCCACCGCTGCCTCGCTGGTCACGCTCACCGCTTGCTCGAGCGACAGCGGCAGCGACTCCACGTCGGAGAACCTCGACGGTCGCGGACCCATCACGTACGTCGAGGGCAAGGACACCACCGAGACCGGTGTCGTCCGCCAGATCATCGACGCGTGGAACGCCGAGCACCCGGACGAGCAGGTGACGTTCAAGGAGCAGTCGAACGACGCCGATCAGGCGCACGACGACCTGGTCCAGCACCTGCAGGCCAAGCAGTCCGACTACGACGTCGTCGCACTCGACGTCCCCTGGACCGCGGAGTTCGCGGCCAAGGGCTGGCTGCAGCCGCTGACCGGCGAGTTCGCGGTGGACAACACCGGAATCCTCCCCGCCACGGTCGACAGCGCCACCTACAACGGCACCCAGTACGCGGCGCCGAAGAACACCAACGGCGGCCTGCTGTACTACCGCAGCGACCTGCTGCCCGCGGCACCGAAGACGTGGGCCGAGCTGGCCGCCGCGTGTGAGGTCGCGAAGACCAACAACATCGACTGCTACGCCGGTCAGTTCGCACCGTACGAGGGCCTGACGGTGAACACCGCCGAGGTCATCAACGCGTACGGCGGCTCGTTCGTCGGCGAGGACGGCAAGACCCCGACCGTCGACAGCCCCGAGGCCCGCGCCGGCCTGCAGGTGCTGGTCGACAACTTCAAGAACGGTGACATCCCGGCCCAGGACACCACGTTCAAGGAGCCCGAGAGCCAGAAGGCGTTCGAGGACGGCAAGGCGCTGTTCCTGCGCAACTGGCCGTACGTGTACGGCACCGCCGACAAGGATTCGTCCGCGGTCAAGGGCAAGTTCGCGGTCGCCCCGCTGCCCGGCAAGGACGGCATCGGCGCCTCGACCCTCGGTGGCTACAACGCGGCCATCAGCGCGTACTCCGAGAACAAGGCGACGGCCCGCGACTTCCTCACCTTCCTGCAGGGTGAACAGGCGCAGCGGATCATCGCGCTGGGCTCGTTGCCCCCGGTCCGCGCCGCACTGTACGACGACCCGGAGATCATCGCGGCCTACCCGTTCATGCCGACGCTGAAGGTGTCGATCGAGAACGCCGTCCCCCGTCCGGTCACCCCGTACTACCCCGCTGTGTCGAAGGCAGTGCAGGACAACGCCTACGCTGCCATCAAGGGTGAGAAGTCGGTGGATCAGGCGATCACGGACATGCAGTCCGGCATCCAGTCCGCAGGCTCGTAGAGCACAGGAGTGAACATGGCCGTTCCGACTGGGACCACCAGTGGAGCGCCGGCCCGTCCCGCGGCCGGGGATAACGACCCCGGCCGCGGTTCGCGTGAGAAGAGCGAGAACAGGCGACGCTTTGGGCTGAGCAGTCGCCGCGCGTGGCTGTTCGTCGTCCCGACGCTGGCCGTGCTGGCCGTCGTCATCGGCTACCCGGTGATCCGGGCAGTGGTGATGTCGTTCCAGAAGGACGCGGGACTCGATCCGTCGACCGGCATGTTCGTCGAGGGCGGCTGGGCCGGGTTCACCAACTACACACACTGGATTCTGCAGCAGTGCACCTCCCCGAGCGGGGTGGCCGTGGCGTGCCCGCCCGGCACGCTCGGCTCGCAGTTCTGGTCGGCCGTCGGGAACACCGCGTTCTTCACCGTCGTCACGGTGGGCCTCGAGGTCGCGATCGGCCTGTGGATGGCGATCATCATGGGCAAGACGTTCAAGGGCCGCGCCCTGCTGCGTGCGGCGGTCCTGATCCCGTGGGCCATCCCGACCGCGGTCACCGCCAAGCTCTGGTACTTCATCTTCGCCTACGACGGCATCGCCAACCGCCTCCTCGGCACCGAGATCCTATGGACGTCGGACGCGTGGCCCGCGCGATTCGCGGTGATCATCTCGGATGTCTGGAAGACCACACCCTTCATGGCCCTGCTGATCCTCGCCGGCCTGCAGATGATCCCGCAGGACGTGTACGAGGCGGCGCGGGTCGACGGCGCCTCCGCGTGGCAGCGGTTCCGGCAGATCACGCTCCCGCTGGTGAAGCCGGCGCTGATGGTCGCGATCCTGTTCCGCACGATGGACGCCCTGCGCATGTACGACCTCCCTGCCATCCTGACCGGCGGCAACCCGGCCACCACGACGGTGTCGATCCTCGTGGTCGACCAGGTGCGGCAAGGGTTCAACAGCGCGTCCGCACTCTCCACCATCACGTTCCTCCTGATCTTCGCGGTGGCGTTCGTCCTCGTGAAGTTCCTCGGCGCCAACGCCGTCGAGACTCAGGAAGCCCAGCGAAAGGGGCCGAAGTCGTGACCCATCGCGCCCCGGAGCTCGAACTCCCGAGCAGGCCCGTCCGCCGCAACCGTCCGAAGCGGTTCGCTTTCAAGAACTCCCGCATCTACATCGGTGTCGCGATCATCCTCGTCTGGGGGCTCGCCCCGTTCTACTGGATGATGGTGACGGCGTTCCGCGACCCCGACTACACGTTCGACACCACACCCTGGCCCACGCACGTCACGCTCGAGAACTTCCAGAACGCCCTGTCGACGAGCAGCGGCAACAACTTCACCCGGGCCGTCGTCAACAGCATGATCATCGGCGGAATCACCACCGTTGTCGCCCTCGCCGTCGGCATCTTCACCGCCTACGCGCTGGCCCGCATCGAGTTCCGGTTCAAGTACGTGGTGGTCGGCATCGTGCTCGGCGCGTCGATGTTCCCCGTCGTCGCCCTCGTCACCCCGCTGTTCCAGCTGTTCACGAACATCGGCTGGATCGGCACCTACCAGGCGATGATCATCCCGAACATCTCGTTCGTCCTGCCGCTCACCATCTACACGCTGACGTCGTTCTTCAAGGAACTCCCCTGGGAGCTCGAGGAGGCGGCCCGGATCGACGGCGCCAGCCGCGGTCAGGCGTTCCGGCTGGTGATGTTGCCGCTCGCGGCGCCCGCCCTGTTCACCACCGCCATCCTCGCGTTCATCGCGACCGTCAACGAGTACCTGCTCGCCAGCCAGCTCTCCAGCGACGCCACCGAACCGGTCACGGTCGCGATCGCCCGGTTCTCCGGCAACGACCCGCACGTCGTGCCATACGCGGCGATCATGGCGGCGGGCACGATCGTCACCATTCCGCTGGTGATCATGGTGCTGCTGTTCCAGCGTCGCATCGTGTCGGGCCTGACGGCCGGCGGCGTGAAGAGTTAACGGTCGAGCGGAGCGAGGGGAAAGGTGTCGGTCATGCATCCGGTGGCGAAGCGGCAGCGGCTCGAGGTTCTGATCGGCATCCTCGGGTTCTTCACGGTGATGGCGTTCATCGCCGCGGTCGTCGAGGTCGTCCGCGGCGACCCCGGCGTCACCCCCGCGCTGGTGTTGCTCGGCTGCCTGGTGCTGTCGGGGCTGGCGATCGTAGCCCGGAATCGGGTGCGCTGAAACAGTACGGTCGGTATGGATATTTGCTGAGCGTTAGCGCGGCGCGCGTCACACTCGAGGCCCTTCACATAACATACGTACCGGTGGGTGCGATGATCCTCCGTGACCGGATAACTGACCGGGAGGGTGGAAGTGAGTTCTGGCAACGACGCGACGGGCAACCATGCCTCCGAACCGGGGGGTACACCGCCCGTAGACGACGGTTCGGCTGACACGACCACTCCATCACCGGACGGGACGAAGAAGCGCAACCGGTGGCGCACGGTCCGCCGGGTGAGCCTGGTCGTGATCGCATTGCTGCTGGTCATCCCGCTCGTCGTCTTCCTGGTCAGTTACGTCCGCGCCGAGGTCCCGCGCCCATCGGACATGAAGACCAACCAGGTGGCCACCGTCTTCGCCGCCGACGGCACCACCGAGCTGACCAAGGTGATCCCGCCCGAGGGCAACCGCACCGAGATCGCGCTCGACGCCATTCCCCAGCACGTCCGCGACGCCGTCCTGTCGGCGGAGGACCGCAACTTCTACTCCAACCCCGGCTTCTCCGTCACCGGCTTCATGCGTGCCGCCCGCGACAACGTCCTCGGCAAGGACAGCGCGGGCGGCGGGTCGACGATCACACAGCAGTACGTCAAGAACGTGCTGGTCGGCGCGGACCGGAACGTGTACCGCAAGATGCGGGAACTCGTGATCTCCACCAAGATGGCCCGCGAGTGGTCCAAGGACGAGATCCTCGCCGCCTATCTGAACACCATCTACTTCGGCCGCGGCGCGTACGGCATCGAGGCGGCGTCGCGCGCCTACTTCGACAAGCCGGTCGGCGACCTGTCGGTGGCCGAGGGCGCGGTGCTCGCCTCCGTGATCCAGAGCCCGTCCTACCTCGACCCCGAGGCCAACCTCGACCAGCTGCAGGCCCGGTGGAACTACGTCCTCGACGGCATGGTCGCGATGGGCGTGCTCGGTCAGCAGGACCGCAGTGCAGCGGAATTCCCGATCACCGCGCCGTCCAACCGCCCCACCGACGCCAACTCCGCGCCGGGCCCCGACGGCCTGATCCGCAACCAGGTGCTGCGCGAGCTGTCGGATGCGGGGATCTCCGAGCAGACCCTCAACACCGAGGGTCTGCAGATCACCACCACGATCGACCCGCGGGCGCAGCAGTCCGCGATCGACGCCGTCCACGACAACCTCGAAGGGGAGGATCCGGGGTTGCGGACCGCGGTCGTGTCGATCGATCCCCGCACCGGCGGTGTGCGCGCGTACTACGGCGGCGAGGACGGCGCCGGCTTCGACTACGCCCAGGCGCCGTTGCAGACGGGGTCGTCGTTCAAGGTGTTCGGCCTGGCCGCCGCGCTGGAGCAGGGCATCCCCCTCTCCGCCCGCTTCAGCAGTGCTCCGCTGACGGTCGGCAGCGTGCAGATCGGCAACGTCGAGGGCGAGTCCTGTGGCACGTGCACCATCGCCGAGGCGACGAAGCGGTCGCTGAACACGAGCTTCTACCGGTTGATGATGTCGCTGGACAACGGTCCGCAGGCCATCGCCGACGCCGCCCACAAGGCGGGGATCCCGGAGTTCATCCCCGGGGTGCAGGGCAAGACGCTCAGCGAGAACGGCGGCGAACCCGAGGGCGGCATCGTTCTCGGCCAGTACCTGTCGCGGCCGATCGACATGGCGTCCGCGTACGCGACGCTCGCGGCGTCGGGCATCTACCACCAGCCGTACTTCGTGCAGCGGGTCGTGACCGCCGACGGCGTCGTGCTCCTGGACCGTGCGCCGAGCCCGGGTGAGCGTCGGCTCGATGCCGCGGTGGCCGACAACATCAGCCAGGCACTGATGCCGATCGCCTCCTACTCGCGGGGCCACGCCCTCGCGGGGGGACGCCCGTCCGCGGCGAAGACCGGGACGGCTCAGCTCGGGGACACCGGCGAGAACAAGGACGCCTGGATGGTCGGTTACACGCCGTCGCTGGCGACGGCGGTGTGGATCGGCAAGGCCGACGCCACCGCCATCAACAACAGCTGGGGCGGACTGGTCTACGGTTCGGGTCTGCCGTCCGACATCTGGAAAGACACGATGGACGGCGCCCTCGAAGACACCGATTGGGAAGACTTCCCGTGGCCCGACCCTATCGGCGGCCAAGCCGGGGTGCCTACGTGGTCCGGCCAAACCAGCGGCGACGGAACGGGAACCGGCACCAGCGGGGTAGTCCCGCCGCCCGGTGCCCCCACCCCCGCGCCCGTCGAGGTTCCGCCCCCGGCGGCCGTCCCGGTCCCGCCCGTCCCGCCGGTGCCCGCACCCGTCCCGGCGCCGACCCAGATCGAAATCCTCCCGGGCGTCATCATCCCGCTGCCCGGTTAGCCGAGGTTCTGAATCCCGCCGCGCGGCGGAGTCCTGTTCGGCAGCACCACAACCCGCAGCGCGGCGCGGAGGCTTTCCTTCGTCTTGGCCCAGGCCCTCGCCTCGTCCTCGCACATGTCGGCCTCTTCGGGCTCCTCGTCGCGGGCGAGTTCCGCGTTGTGGCGCCACTCGAACTCCTGCTCGGTGCAGAGCCGGAGGAACTCGAGGATGGTGTCGCGGTCGCGTCCGCAGATCTCGGCCACGTCGTCCGGGTCGAGCCCGCTCTCGGAGTCGAGGTGGATCAGGGTCACGAGCGCGGCGGGGAAATCGTCCTCGCACTCGTGCTCGGCGTACGAGGACGTGGCGCCGGGTGTGGAATTGAGTTTGCCACCGAGCTTTTCGGCGAACGCGTCGTCGACGGTGTCCACGAAACGCTCGAACATCCGGAACACCGACACCAGATGATCCGCGACGAACGGTGACCCGTCGACGCGCATGACGGCGACCACGTTGTCGACGATGAGCAGGAACTTGATGTCGGGCCACTGGCGATTGAGGTCGGCGAGCGCCTCCGCGGTGCGTGTGCGATCGCTGATCGTGTGGACCACGCGGGCGAACACTTCGACGCGAGCGTCCTCCTCGATCACCCGCACATACGTCGGGAGGTCGCCGACCCACACGAGGATGTCGCCGTCCGCGTCCTTGCCCGGTGCCTGCTCGAGCATCGATTCGACCGCGGCATCGACACGGTCGCGCAAACCGGCGCCGTCGCGTAGCTGGGCCGGGACGTCAGCAGAGCCGAACTCCGGGGTCTCGCCTCGGCCACCGGTGATCGCCTTCAGGAACGAGGGATGCAGAAGGTCCCAGATCTCCCGGAACACGGTGACCGTCATCGACGCCAGCAGGTGGGCGTCCTCCCGGTCGGCGTCGAGGTAGTACGACGCGGAACCGTTGCCCTCGTCGACGTGCTCGCACAGGTCGGGGCGGTTCCAGCCGAGCTCGATCAGCCGATCGTGCTCCTCGGCGGTGAGTGCCCGCGCCGGGTGCAGGAAGCGGTTGGACGGCACCTCGCACCGCACCTTGTCGCCGGCCCATGCGAAGAACCGCACGCACGCGGCGGTCTCGACGAGGCCGTCGTCGACGCTGTCGTACTGCGACTGCAGCACCAGTTCGTCGTCGTCCTCCATAGCGTGCACGTACCCGGTCAGACGGTCCTGGAGCTCGGTCCAGGCGTCGTCGATCTCTCGATCGAAAGTGTTGTCGGACATCACGCCTCCCTCGATGAATCCTGGGTGTCACCGTAGAGGGAGGGTCTGACAAGAAATCGAACACAAAGGCGAATGCACCTTTCATCGCCGTGAAGACGACGAAAGGTGCATTCGCCCGGGAGCTGCTGCGCGGATTACTCCGCGTCGATGATGAACGCCTCGAGCTCGGTGCGAGCCTTGTCGTCCGCCATCTGGACCGGCGGGGACTTCATCAGGTACGCGGACGCCGGGTAGACGGGTCCACCGATGCCGCGGTCCTTGGCGATCTTGGCTGCGCGGACGGCGTCGATGATGATGCCGGCCGAGTTCGGGGAGTCCCAGACCTCGAGCTTGTACTCCAGGTTCAGTGGAACGTCACCGAAGGCGCGACCCTCGAGGCGGACGTACGCCCACTTGCGGTCGTCGAGCCAGCCGACGTGATCCGACGGGCCGATGTGTACGTTGCCCGGACCGAGGTCGCGGGTCAGGTTCGACGTCACGGCCTGCGTCTTGGAGATCTTCTTCGACTCCAGGCGGTCACGCTCGAGCATGTTCTTGAAGTCCATGTTGCCGCCGACGTTCAGCTGCATCGTGCGGTCGAGCTGCACGCCGCGGTCTTCGAAGAGCTTCGCCATCACGCGGTGGGTGATGGTGGCGCCGACCTGCGACTTGATGTCGTCACCGACGATCGGGACGCCGGCGTCCTTGAACTTCGCAGCCCACTCGGGGTCGGAAGCGATGAACACGGGCAGAGCGTTGACGAACGCGACATCCGCGTCGATGGCGCACTGGGCGTAGAACTTGTCGGCGTCCTCGGAACCCACGGGCAGGTACGAGACCAGCACGTCGACCTTGGCGTCCTTCAGAGCCTTGACGACGTCGACGGGCTCGGCCTCGGAGATCTCGATGGTCTCGGCGTAGTACTTGCCGATGCCGTCGAGGGTGGGGCCGCGCAACACCGGAACGTCGGCCGGCGGGACGTCGGCGATCTTGATGGTGTTGTTCTCGCTGGCGAAGATGGCCTCGGACAGGTCGAATCCGACCTTCTTGGCGTCGACGTCGAACGCGGCGACGAACTGGACGTCGCGCACGTGGTACTTGCCGAACTTGACGTGCATGAGGCCGGGAACGGTCGCCGTCTCGTCGGCGTCCTTGTAGTACTGCACGCCCTGAACCAAGGACGAGGCACAGTTCCCCACGCCCACAATGGCCACGCGCACCGCGGTGCTGTTCTCACCCATGGTCGGGTTCTCCTTTTTTCTTAGGTGTTGCTGTCGATTGCTCGGCGGCGATCAGCTCGTTGAGCCAACGCACTTCACGCTCACTGGATTCGAGACCGAGCTGGTGGAGCTGCTTGGTGTAGCGATCCAGCGTGCCGCTCGCTTTTCCGATCGCGTCTCGAAGCGCCTCACGACGCTCCTCGACCTGGCGTCGTCTGCCTTCGAGAATCCGCATCCGCGCCTCTGCGGGAGTGCGGCTGAAGAAGGCGAGATGAACGCCGAATCCGTCATCGGTGTAGTTCTGCGGACCCGTGTCGGCGACCAGTTCCTTGAACCGCTCCTTGCCGATCGGCGTGAGCTGGTAGACGCGGCGGGCGCGACGTTTGACGGTCCCCGGAGGGCCTGCGTCCTCGGCGATCAAACCGTCTGCCTGCATGCGTCGGAGCGTCGGGTAGAGGGAACCGTACGAAAAGGCGCGAAATGCACCCAGCAGTCCCGTCAACCGTTTGCGCAGCTCGTATCCGTGCATGGGTGACTCGTGGAGCAGCCCGAGAATTGCCAATTCGAGCACGTCCACCCCCTGAGTCGCCCGACCTAACCGTGTGATGCGATTCAAAACTATATCGCACCGATATATAGGAGGATACGCGCGCTCGATACATGAGACAAGCCGTCACAGGTTTTTAACACAGGTCCGGGTGGCCGGCCGCGTCGCCGAATGTCACACCGGTGCCGTCTGACTGAACGGATGTCATCGGGCGCCGGGGACGCCTGGTGGCCGGCGGCCGGTGGCACCCGCCGGCACGACCCCGGACGCTCAGCCCTCGTAGGGGTAGATGTCGAACGGTTCGCCGTCGAATCCGACGACCATGTGTCCGGTGTGGCCGGCGGCGTTCTTCACGTGGATGGAGATGGTCGGCGGTCCGTCGTCGGACCCGGGTTCGTACCGGAAGGACACGATCTCCACCGCGCCGTCGGGGACGTGCAGGGTTTCAGGTGCCCCGGCGAGCAGTCCTGCGATCGCGACCTGGTCGACGGTGCCGAGGTCGAAGGACTTCTCGTCGTCGGATCGGGTGGACGAGCTGCCCCAGTCGTCGAATTCGCCGTCGTAGAGGTAGGAGTCGGATTGCCGCGCGTTACCGACGGCCGGCCGGTCGAAGACGGCGTGGGCCGGGTAGAGGCCGAGTTCGTCGGCGACGGTGTCGCCGTATTCGGCGCGGTACTCGTCGAGGAAGAAGTGCAGGCCGGCGCCGGTGGTCAGGTTCGGCACCGACTTCGACGGGCCGAGTTCGCTGTTCGCGACGGCCCCGGCGATGCCGCCGACGGCGGCCGCGGCGACGACGAGGACCGCGGCGTACACCCACCGCCGCGACGATCTGCGGCGTCGCGGGGACACGACGGGGCTGGCCGCGAGGCGGCTGGGGATCTGCAGGTCGCCGACGAGGCGGCCGAGTTCGTCGAACGTCTTCGCCCGCATTGCCGTGGAGGTGCGGGACGCGTGCTCCTCCGCGGACAGTTGCCCGTCGGCGAGCGCCGCGTCGAGCATCCCGCAGGCGTCGGCGCGGTCGGAGTCGCGTGCGCGGATACCGGCGAGTGTGGTCCTGGGCATCTGCGTCCTATCGGCCGAAGGGGTAGACGCTCAGTGGTTCACCGGACGGGGCGAGTTCCATGTGTCCGCTCTCGCTGAATTCGTTGGTCACGTAGATCGACACGGTGGGGCCGTCGCCGTCGGCCTCGAACGAGATGTGGCTGACTTCTCCGTCGGGGACGCCCAGACTCACCGGGGCACCCACGACCGTTCCGCCGATCTTGTCGAGGTTCAGCGTCGACAGGTCGAACACGGGTGTGTCGACCTTCCGGGTGGTCGGGGTTCCCGACGGCGTGAAGCCGCCGCGGTAGTCGTAGCTCACCATCCGGTTCGGTTCGAGGGGCAGCGCGCGTTCGAGGCCGGCGTGGCCGCCCTCGTAGAGGGTGAGGTCGTCGACGATCAGGTCGCCGAACCTGGCGAGGTACCGGTCGAGGAACACCTTCATGCCCTCGGGGGTGACGGGATTCGGCGTCGGGACGACCAGCGGTTGGACGGAGTCGAAATCGACCTGCTGCGCGACGGGGGTCACGGTGGCCTGCGCGTCGTCGCTGTCGACGAGCGTGAAGGCGCCGACGGCCGCCACCACTGCGGCGACGGCGACGGCCGCCGGGAACCAGTGCTTGGCGGTGTCGCGTGGGGGCCGTGCGTCCGGTGGTGCGTCGGCGGGTCGCTGCAGGTCACTGACCAGGACCTCGAGGTCGGCGAGGGTGCGCGCCTCCGCGGCGAGTTCGGACATCGCGCGGTGTTCTGCCTCGTTGATCTGGCCGTCGCCGAACGCGGCGTCGAGAAATGCGGACGTGTTGGCTCGATCGACGTCGCGTGCCCGCGTGTTCGGTGGGTATCGGCTGGCCACGGGTGGATCTTAGAGCTAGTTCGCGGGATTCACCTGCCATACGTCTCCGCCGAGCGTCGCCCGCAGGTAGCCCCCGCCGGTCTGTTGCTTGTCGTAGACGTACACGTTGATCGTCGGTCCCTTGCCGCCGTCGGCGAGGAGAACGTGCCCGATGGTGCCGTCCGGGGCTCCGACCAGCCGGGGTGCGTCGGCGATGAGCGCGACGAGTGCCGGCACGTTTACTTGCGCGAGGTCGACCTCGCCGGTTCCGGGGAGGCGCTGCGTGCGGATCCCCGACGTCTTGAACCCGCCGCGGAAGTCGTACCGATCGACCTTGTCGGGCGCGTCCGGGGCGGTCCGCGACAGGATCGCGTACTCGTCGTACAAGCCCAGTTCGTGGACGGTGAGGTCGCCGAACTTCTGCCGGTACTGCTCGAAGAGGGCGTAGATCCCGTCCTGGGTGAGGGGCTGCGCCTGGCCCACGATGATCGGTTCGACCGCGGGCACCTCGACCTCCGGCTGGGCCAGTGGCTTGTCGATCTGCACCGGGACCGGTGGGGTGACGGGGTCCGGGCCGTCCTGCTCGGTGAGCGCGAGACCGACCGCGCCGACCGCGATCACCGCACCGCACGCGACCGCGATCCGCAGCGCCCGGCGGGGTGAACCCGCTGTCCCGACAGGTGCCTGTGCGGTGATCGACGACGGCAGTTGCAGGTCACTGATCAGCAGGTTCAGCTCGGCGAGGGTCTTCGCCGACATGGCCTGGGCGGTGCGGTCGTGGTACTCGTCGGCGCCGAGCTGCCCGTCGGCGTACGCGGCGTCGAGCTGGCTGCATGCGTTGACCCGATCGAGGTCACGTGCGCGAGTCTGCGAGGACGGTCCTGAGGCCACACCGGCATCGTAGTGCGGCAACCGTGTTTGACCAGTGTCACTCGACCGACCCCTTCTCTCCGGACGCGACGCACGTACTCTGGTCTCCGTGCGGATACAGCGGCAGGTGGTGGACTATGCGCTTCAGCGCCGGTCACTCCTGGCCGAGGTCTACTCGGGCAGGACGGGTGTCACAGAGGTGTGTGACGCCAGCCCCTACCTGCTTCGTGCCGCAAAGTTCCACGGCAAGGGCAGTGATGTGGTGTGCCCGATCTGCCGTAAGGAGCAGTTGACTCTGGTCTCCTGGGTCTTCGGTGACAAGTTGGGCCCGGTGTCGGGTTCGGCTCGTACGGCCGAGGAGTTGGTGCGTCTCGCGTCCACTCAGGAGGAGTTCTCGGTTCACGTGGTCGAGGTGTGCCGGACTTGCAGCTGGAACCATTTGGTCCAGTCCTATGTTCTCGGTACCGTGCCCGAACCGAAACGGCCCAGGCGTTCGTCGCCACGGCCGCGGCCTCCGAGCCGTCGTACCGCGAGCGAGTAGACACGCCCGAACACGGACGCGGGCAGAAGAGTGCCCACAGACGTAACGCAGGACTGAAGCCGGTCCACAACCACTGGAGATTTGTACGTGAGTTCCCCCCGCAGCAACGCCCCGGGTGATCGACCGAACGGACCGAGACGACCGAGTGGCCCCCCGCCACAGGGACGCCCCGGAGGTCCACCACCCCGCGGCGGACAGCCTGCGGGTGGGCCCCCGCCGGGCCGATCGGGCGGCTCGCCGCCGCGTCGGATGCCGCCTCCGCCCCCGCAGGGTGGTGGCCGTCCCCCCGGCCCGCCGCCTCGTCGTCCCGGTCCGCCGCCGCAGGGTGGTGGGCGTCCGCCGGGTCCCCCGCCGCGTCGTCCGGGCCCGCCGCCCGGCCGTCCTGCAGGTGCGCCCCCAGTGGCGCGTAACCAGTCGGGTCCCGGTGGGCGCCCGCCGGGACCTCCGCCGTCGAACGGTCGCAAGACCGGCGGCGGCCGCGGTGGCGAACCGCCGAAGGGTGGAAAGAAGACGGCTGTGAAGAAGTCGCGGTGGAAGATCGTGCGCCGGACGGCGTACGCGTGCGTCGCGATGGGGCTGATCATCCCGATCCTGCTGTTCATGGCGGCATACGTCGTCCAGGACGTCCCGCGGCCCGGCGACCTCAAGACCAACCAGGTGGCCACGATCTACGCGTCCGACGGAACGTCGGTGCTGAGCAAGGTCGTGCCGCCGGAGGGCAACCGCACCGAGGTGACGCTCGACCAGATCCCGAAGCACACCCGTGACGCGGTGCTCGCTGCCGAGGACCGGGACTTCTACTCGAACCCCGGCTTCTCGATCGGTGGGTTCGCGCGTGCCGCCCGCGACAACGTCCTGGGCAAGGACAGCGCCGGCGGTGGCTCGACCATCACGCAGCAGTACGTGAAGAAGACGATGGTCGGTTCAGAGCGTTCGCTGACGCGAAAGATGAAGGAACTCGTCATCTCGTCGAAGATGGCCCGCGAGTGGTCCAAGGACGACATCCTCGCCGCGTACCTGAACACCATCTACTTCGGGCGTGGTGCGTATGGCATCGCGGCCGCGTCGAAGGCGTACTTCAACAAGCCCGTCGACCAGTTGACGGTCGAGGAGAGCGCGGTGCTGGCGTCGTCGATCCAGCTGCCGTCGCTGCTCGATCCGGAGACCAACCCGGAGGGTGCTCAGGCGCGCTGGAACTACGTGCTCGACGGCATGGTGTCGGCGGGAACGCTGGAGCAGTCGGCCCGGTCGGTGATGCAGTATCCGCCGTACGTGCCGATCGCGCAGGTCGACAACGGCAACCAGGACTCCGGACCGGAGGGCCTGATCAAGAACCAGGTTCTGCGTGAGCTGGGTGAGGCGGGGATCAGCGAGCAGCTGCTCAACACCGAGGGCCTCGAGATCACCACGACGATCGACCCGGTCGCCCAGGCGGCGGCGGTGGATTCGGCGCGCTCCAACATGGAGGGTGAGCCGGAGAACCTGCGTACCGGTGTCGTGTCGGTCGACCCGAAGACCGGCGCGGTGCGCGCGTACTACGGCGGCGAGGACGGCGGGGGGTACGACTTCGCGAACGCCGGACTGCAGACCGGTTCGTCGTTCAAGGTGTTCGGTCTCGCCGCGGCCCTGGATCAGGGCATCCCGCTGTCACAGATGTACGACAGCTCGGAGCTCACGGTCAACGGCATCACCATCAGCAACGTCGAAGGCGAGGGCTGCGGCACCTGCACCATCGCCGAGGCGTTGAAGCGTTCGCTGAACACCAGCTTTTACCGTCAGGAGCTCGAACTCGACGGTGGACCGCAGGCGATCGCCGACATGGCCCACAAGGCGGGTATCCCGAAGGAGATCCCCGGTGTCGGGCCTTCGCTGACCGAGCCCGACGGCAGCGGTCCGAACAACGGCATCGTGCTCGGCCAGTACCAGTCGAGGGTCCTCGACATGGCGTCGTCGTACGCCACGTTGGCCGCCTCGGGTACGTACCACCCGCCGCACTTCGTGCAGAAGGTCGTCAGCGCCGACGGAACGGTCCTGCTCGACCGTGGCGGTGACACCGGTGAGGACCGCATCGACAAGGACGTCGCCGACAACGTGACGTCGGCGATGGAACCCATCGCCGGGTACTCGCGCGGCCACAACCTGGCGGGCGGACGCCCGTCGGCGGCCAAGACGGGTACCGCGCAGCTCGGTGACACCGGCAAGAACAAGGACGCCTGGATGGTCGGATACACCCCGTCGCTGTCCACGGCGGTGTGGGTGGGCACCACGGACGGTCAGGCGCTGGAGAACAGCAGCGGCGCCATGATCTACGGTTCCGGTCTGCCGTCCGACATCTGGAAGGACACGATGGACGGCGCCCTCGCGGGCACCGACGTCGAGAAGTTCCCGAAGCCGGGTGCGATCGGTGGCCAGTCGGGTATCCCGGCCTATTCGGCACCGGCACCGACCAAGACATCGGCGCCGCCGACGAGCACGTTCCAGCTGCCGACGGAGCTCGTGCCGCCGGTGGTCGTGACGCCGTCGCCGGTCGAGATCCTGCCCGGGATCACCATCCCGATTCCGGGTCTGGCACCGAGGCCCACCACCGCGGCCCCGGCGGTTCCGGCGGAACCGGAGACGACGACGCCGCCGAACGCCGGTAATGGCAACGCCCAGCAGCAGGTTCCGGCCCGTTAACGGCGACCGGTAGCCTCGCGGAGTGGCCGACAACCCTGACGCGCACGCCTTCAGCGACGCGGGTGAGACGGGATTCGTCTCGCCCGCGCCGCTGGCGAAGGATCGGCGTTCCGCGGATTGGCGGGACCTTCCCGGGCGCACCGATCCGCTGACCGCCGACCTCTCCGGGGTGATCGGTGGTCCGGTCGGACGGCATGCGGTTGTCGGGCGCAGCCGGTTCTTCACGCCGATGCGCGCCATTCTGTTGCTGGCGATCGTGTTTCTCGCGCTCGGCTGGTTCGCGAAGGCGCCGTGCATCCAGCAGGCGCCGGTCGGCGAGAACGGCGCGCTCGGGCTCGACTGGAGTGGCAGCCGGCAGTACGTCGCCATGTGCTACTCGGACACGGTCCCGCTGTATGGCGCGGAACGGTTGAACGAGGGCGCCTTCCCCTACAAGAAGTGGTGGGAGGAAGACGCCGGCAACGGCCAGACCCAGCGCCGCTACATGGAGTACCCGGTGATCTCCGGGCTCTAC
Source organism: Rhodococcus sp. JVH1 (assembly GCF_000280725.2). Lineage (NCBI taxonomy): Bacteria > Bacillati > Actinomycetota > Actinomycetes > Mycobacteriales > Nocardiaceae > Rhodococcus > Rhodococcus sp. JVH1. The sequence continues at coordinate 4,305,898 of NZ_CP166289.1, forward strand.
CAGTACGGCGCGATGACGATCGCGAAGTCGTGGGACGCGGTGCACTGGCTGCCCGGTGCGCTGCAGGTCGCGATCTATTTCAACGTCGTCGCGCTCGGTCTGGCGCTGGCGTGGCTGGTCACCGTCTGGGCGAGTGCGCTTCTGGCCGGACGCCGCATCTGGGACGCCGCGCTGATCGCCGTGTCCCCGCTGGTGATCGTGCACGCGTTCACGAATTTCGATCCCCTCGCAACGGCTTTCGCGGCGGGTGGGCTGCTGGCGTGGTCGCGGAAACGGCCGGTGCTCGCCGGGATCCTGCTCGGCCTCGGTGGTGCCGCCAAGCTGTATCCGCTGCTCCTCCTCGGGCCTCTGCTGGTGCTGTGCCTGCGCACGGGCAAGGTCCGTGAGTGGTCGGTGACGGCGCTGACCGGTATCGGCGCTTGGCTGACGGTCAATCTGCCGATCGCCCTGCTGTTCCCACGCGGCTGGGCCGAATTCTTCCGGCTCAACTCCGAACGCGGCGCCGACCCGGACTCCGTCTACAACGTCATCTCGTCGTTCACGGGCTGGACCGGATTCGACGGGATCCTGTCGGCCGGTCAGGCGCCCACCGTCCTCAACGCGGTGTCGTTCCTGCTGTTCGCCCTCGTGTGCGTCGGGATCGGGTACATCGCGCTGACGGCGCCGCGACGGCCGCGACTGACCCAACTGTGTTTCCTGCTGGTCGCGGGTTTCCTGCTCACCAACAAGGTGTGGAGCCCGCAGTATTCGCTGTGGCTCGTCCCGCTGGCCGTGCTCGCCTTCCCGCACCGGCGGATCCTGCTGGCCTGGATGACGATCGACGCGCTGGTGTGGGTGCCGCGGATGTTCTACTACCTCGGCGTGGCCGACAAGGGACTCCCCGAGCAGTGGTTCACCGCCGCGGTGGTGGTCCGCGACATTGCGGTCGTGGTCATCTGCGCGCTGATCATCCGCCAGATCTACCGGCCCGGCGAGGACCTCGTGCGGTACGGCTTCATCGACGATCCTGCGGGCGGCGTGCTCGACCAGGCGCCCGATGCGCAGCCGCAGTGGCTACCCGCCTGGCTACGGCCACGGCCGCCGGTAGAAACGGCTCCCGCTCACAGCGTTTAGGGCTTCGACAGCACCAGCGCCGCCCCGACCGCGAACACCGCGATCGACAGGCCGAGGGCGATCGCGCGGATCGACCACTGTCGGGCGTCGGCGGCGGCGCGCACCGAAAGGTCGTATTCGCCGCGCTCCCACAGTCGGTGGACGGTGAGCGAGCGCAGCAGTGCGACGATGCCGAACGGCACGAACGCGATGATCGCAACAATGGCGAGCGGCAGACTGCTGGCGGGCGGCGGTGCCAGCGGCCCGCTGTGGTCCGCCGAGGTGTCCTGCTGCTGCGACGTCATGCGTTGCCTCCCCGTGGTGGAGCCCACGACCGTGGGCGACGAGGTGGAGTATAGACCGTCGAGATTCCCGACTGTGCAGTGCCTTTCGCGCGGCCGGCGGTTACGGTCCGGCTATCGGCCGGTCTCCACGACGGGGGGATGCGCCCGGGCTGCGACCCACGCCGCCACCTGCGTGCGGGAGCTGACGGCCAGCTTGTCGAAGATGTGCTCGACGTGTCCGTCGACGGTGCGCCGCGAGATCACCAACGCCTCGGCTATCTGCCGATTGCTGAGGCCCTGGGCGAGCAGGTCGGCGATCTCCTGTTCCCGTTTGGTGAGCGGCGACGCCTCGGCGCGCGGCGCCCTGCGCTCGGTGGGGGTGCCCAGTGCGAGGTCGACGGCTTCCTCGATGGTGAGCCGGACCGCAGGCGTTGCGAGCTGGGCGAACTCGTCGGGCCCGACCATGCGGGCGGCGTCGCGCTCCGACGACAGCGAGTCGTCGGTGATATGGGGGCCGAAGGCGGCGACGGACGTGCCCAGCCGATGCCACACACCCTTCGCGGCGCCGCACAGCCTGGCCGCCGCGTTCGCGTCACCGCTCGACGTGGCCACCCACGACAGCACCTCGATCGACAGAGCCGTGCAGATCTTGTCCTTGAAGTCGCGCTGGATCCGCAGCGCCTGCTGGGCAGCGTCGACGGCATCGTCGCCCCGGCCCAGGTGGAAGTACGCGACGCTCGAAACCCACAGGGCGTAGGCCTTGTTCCACTTCTCGCCATGCACGTCCGCCACCGCGATCACGTCCCGGCACGTCTCGAGGGCGTCGTCGAGCCGGCCGTCGTAGGTCTGCGCCATGCCCATCTCGAACGACGCGGTCAGCACCGAGGCCGTGTCGCCGACGGCGCGGTGGACGGCGATGGCATCACGGAACAGCCCGATGGCTTCGTCGGGGCGGCCGGAGAACACGGCGTGGATCCCCGCCCAGTGGTCGGCGTGCGCGCGAAGTCGTTCGTCACCGAGCGCGGTCGCGATCGCCGTGCACTCGTCGAGGTGTTCGCGCGCGGCGTCGCGGTCACCCTGGATCAGCGCGGTCCACGCGGTCACCCACAGCACGTCGCCCCGTTCCCGGGTGGGGTCGGTGAGCCGTAGCAGTATCCGCTCGAGCCGGGTCCTCCCGTCGGACAGGTTGCCGCCCGCGATCCAGTGGTACCGCAGCGAGACGGCCAGTTCCGCGGCCGCCGCCCGCTGCGAGTCGTCGTGCAGGGCCCAGTCCAGGGCGGCCACGAGGTTGGGGTGGTCGATCCGCAGTCCCGCGAGGATCTCCGATTGTCCTGGCCCGCACCAGTCGAGCGACGACCGGCGGGCGCGCTCCGAATAATGCTCGAGATGTCGCCGGTACAGCTCGTCGCGCTCCCCGCTCAGCTCGAGGAGCTCGTGCCCATACTCCCGCACCGTCATCAGCTGCGAGTAACGGAGACGCTCGGTCGAACGGTCCACGGTGACAAGACATTTTCCGACCAGGCGGTCGAGGACGTCGATGACCGGCGAGTCCGACAACGCACCGAACCCGCTGACGGCTTCCGCGGCTTCGAGATCGAAGCTTCCGGGGAACACGGCGAGCCGCGACCACAACAGCCGCTCGGTGTCCGAGCACAGTTCGTAACTCCAGTCGATGAGGGCGCGCAGCGTCTGCTGGCGAGGCATCGCCGCCCGGTCACCGCCGGTGAGGAGTGCGAAACGCTGGTCGAGGCGTTCGACGAGCTGCGACGCGGACAGCGACCGCAGCCGGGCGGCGGCGAGTTCGATGGCGAGCGGGATCCCGTCGAGCTGATTGCACAACTGTGCGACGGCGGGGGCGTTCGCGTCGGTGAGGCGGAAGTCGGCGACGACGCCCTGCGCGCGCTCCACGAGCAACGACACCGATTCGAACGTGGCGATGTCCGCGGCGCGGCAGTCCTCGATGTCACCCGGAGTGCTCAGCGGTGGAAGGAGGTACGTGAATTCGCCGGCGATCCCGAGCGGTTCGCGACTCGTGGTGAGGATCCGGACCTCCGGCGCGGAGGCGAGGACGGTGCCGACGAATTCGCTTGCCGCGGACAGTAGGTGCTCGCAGTTGTCGAGGACGATCAGCATATGCCGGGACTGCAGTTGGTCGATCACCTTGTCCATCACCGCACGGCTCGACTGGTCGGTGACGCCGAGCGCGGCCGCGGCCGCGGAGGGCAGTGCGTCGGGATCGCGGACGGGCGCGAGGTCGATCCACCGGACGGAATCGCGGAAGGCGCGGGCGGAGCGGACCGCGAGTTCCTCGGCCAGCCGCGTCTTGCCCACGCCGCCGGCACCGAGCAGCGACACGAGCCGGGATTGCTGCAGTCGTGCGCGGGCTTCCTCGATCTCGCGGCGTCGGCCGACGAAGCTGGTCATCGACCTCATGAGTTCTCTCGAGCGAGTCAGTGGATTTCTCCCGTGTCCGGTTGGCCAGGTGTGGAACGAAACCTACCCCCACCGAATGTGACGGACAACACAGGTAACCGAGGGGGTGTTTTACCCGGTGTGGGGGTGATGTGACGTGGGCCATTGTCGTTGGCATACCCCGGTTGCCCGCTCGACTCCAGCCGGAACCCATCGTCCCGAGGAGCCCAACGCATGTCAAAGACCATTTCTGCCGACGTCGACGTCGTCGTCGTGGGTGCCGGATTCGCCGGCCTCTACGCCCTGCGCAAGCTGCGCGACACGATGAAGCTGTCGACACGGGTGTTCGAAGCCGGCTCGGACGTCGGCGGCACCTGGTTCTGGAATCGCTATCCGGGTGCCCGCTGCGACATCGAGAGCGTCCACTATTCGTACTCGTTCGACGAGGATCTGCAGCAGGAATGGCAGTGGAGTGAGCGGTTCGCCGGACAGCCGGAGATCCTCCGCTACCTCGAACACGTCGCCGACCGCTTCGACCTGCGCAAAGACATCACGTTCGACACCCGCGTGGTCGGCGTGCACTGGGACGACGAGAACTCGGTGTGGACGGTCCGCACCGACGACGGCGCCGTCGTGCGCAGCCGGTACTTCATCTCGGGGGCAGGCAACCTGTCGGTGCCGAAGACGCCGGAGTTCGGCGGTATCGACAACTTCCGCGGCGAGGTGCTGCTCACCGGCAACTGGCCACGTGAGGGCGCCGACTTCACCGGCAAGAGGGTGGCCGTGATCGGGACCGGGGCCAGCGGCATCCAGGCCATCCCATTCATCGCCGAGGACGCCGCCGAACTGGTGGTCTTCCAGCGCACCCCCAACTTCGCGACCCCTCTCGGCAACGGTCCGATGGACCCGAACGAATTGGCGGACATCAAGAGCAACTATGCGGACGTGCGGACCGCGGCCCGCAACCACTTCCTCGGCGTCCCGTTCAATCAGGTGCAGCCGTCCGCGCTCGCCGTCGACGCCGAGGAACGCCGCCGCACGTTCGACGAGCGCTGGAACGCCGGCGGGTTCCGATTGTTCATCGACTCCTACCAGGACATCCTGTTCGACAAGAAGGCCAACGACACGATCGCCGACTACATCCGCGACCGGATCCACGAGCGGGTGCAGGACCCGGCGAAGGCCGCGACGCTGGCGCCGACGGGCTACGCGTACGGCACCAAGCGTCCCCCGCTCGAGACCAACTACTACGAGGCGTTCAACCGCGACTCGGTGAGTGTCGTCGACGTGAAGTCCACGCCGATCGACGAGATCACGCCGACCGGAGTCCGGGTCGGTGACCGCGTCTACGAGGTCGACACCATCGTCCTCGCAACCGGATTCGACGCGATGACCGGTCCGTTGATGGCCATGGACATCCGCGGTCGGGGCGGTTTGCCGTTGGCCGAGAAGTGGGAGCACGGACCCAGGACCTACCTCGGCATCATGGTCAACGAGTTCCCCAACCTGTTCCTCATCACGGGACCGCAGTCGCCGTCGGTGCTCTACAACATGCCACTCGCCATCGAGGACCACGTCGACTTCGCGACCGACGCGATCGACTACCTGGACCGACGCGACCTCGACGTCATCGAGCCCACCGCGCAGGCCGAAAGCGATTGGGGTGCCTTGACCAACGAGATCGCCGACCAGACCCTGCTGCCGGAGACGAACTCGTGGTACATGGGCGCGAACATTCCCGGCAAGCCTCGTGCCTGCATGGTCTACCTCGGCGGCGCCCCCACCTACCGGGCGACGTGCGACGAGGTAGTGGCAGGCGGCTACTCCGGTTTCGCGCTCACCCGGGCGGAGGCCCGCGCGGCCTCCACCGTGTCCTGACCCCTACCCCCCACCAAAGGAGACCGAAATGGCACTCGACGCACACGCAGCAGAATTGATCGCCGGACTACAGGCGCAGGGGCTGAAAGCTTTCGAGCACAGCACCGTGGAGGAGGCGCGGGCGGTGGTGGCGACGTTCGCCGGACTGCAGGCGCCGCCCGAACCCGTCGCCCGGGTGGAGGACGCGCACTACGAGAGCGGCGGAGCGCAGATCGCGCTGCGGGTCTACGTGCCGGAGGGCCGGGCACCGCACCCGGTGGTCCTGTACTTCCACGGCGGCGGGTTCGTCGCCGGCGACATCGACGTCGTCGACGAACCGGCGCGGGCGGTCGCGAACGGCGCGGGCGCAATCGTCGTCGCCGCGACGTACCGCCGCGCCCCGGAACACCGGTTCCCGGCCGCCGCCGACGACGCTGCCGCCGCCCTGCAGTGGGTGGCCGACAACGTCGCAAGTTACGGCGGTGACCCCGGCAACGTCGTCGTCATGGGTGACAGCGCCGGCGGCAACCTGGCCGCCGTCACCGCGCTGCGGGCCCGGGACGAGGGCGGACCGCGCCTGCGGGGGCAGGTGCTGATCTACCCGGTGATCGATCCGAACGCGGACCTCCCGTCCCGGCAGGAGTTCGCCGAGGGGTACGTGATCGGCGCCGGGGACCTCGACTGGTTCTGGAGCAACTACCTGTCCTCGCCGGAGGATGCGAAACACCCGTACGCCGTACCGAGTCGCGCCGCCGGTTTCGAGGGGTTGCCGCCGGCCCTCGTGCTCACCACCGAGAACGAGGTGGCCCGCGACGAGGCGGAGGCGTACGCCGAGTCGTTGCGGCAGGCCGGCGTCGATACCGAGGCGATCCGCTTCGACGGGCTGATTCACGGATCGTTCTGGATGTCCGGGGTGGTGCCGCGCAGCGCCGAAATGCGCTCGGCGGTCGTCGAGTTCGTGAAGAGGGTGACGGCCACCGCTCCCGTCGCGTGACGTGACCCGACCGTGTCAGCCCTCGACTCGAGCCTCGAGTCGGGGGCAGATGCGCGGCCACTCCTCGTCGATCATCGAGAACAGTGCGGTGTTGCGCCACGTCCCGTCGCGGCGACGTCGGTGCTTGCGGAGGATTCCCTCGAACTCGGCCCCCAGCTTCGCGATGGCGCCGCGGGAGTGGGCGTTGCGTTCGTCGGTGTGCCATTCGACGCGGACCGCGCCGAGGTCTTCGAACGCCCGCCTCAGCAACAGCAGTTTCGCCTCCGGATTGATGAGCGTGCCCTGCGCGGAACGGGACAACCAGGTGTGCCCGATCGCGAGGCTGCGATTCTTCGGGTCGATCAGATACAGCGACGTCGAGCCGACGATCCTCTCGGTGGTGACGTCGATCTGCGCGTACGCGAGGCGGGTCGGATCCTCGTCGGCGGTGCGGACGAACGCCACCGCGTCGCCGCGGTCGGCGATCGCGGCGGACGTCCAGTGGAAGATGCGGGGGTCGTCGACGGCGTCCACCAGGCCGTCGACATGGTTGTCGCCCAGCGGTTCGAGTCGTACGTGCCGTCCGGTCAGTGTGGGGTGCGCGAACCAGGATTCGCTCATCGCACCGGCTCGGGAGATTTCAGCACCGGCCGTCGGCCGGACTCGGGACCGGTGCGCCCGCGGACGGGCGGATGCCGTTGGGCGGCACGCAGGAACACGAAGAACAGCACCACCAGCAGTCCCGCGCGGCCCCAGACCCCGAACTTCACGAGAACCTCGAACGTCGACGCGTCGGTCTGAGCTGCGAGGGCGCCGAAGTACTTGAAGACGCCGATCCCCATCGACAGGTCGGCCACCAGATACGCCGCGACGAGCCCCCACGGGACGCGCAGCAAGACGAAGAACGGGATCAGCCACAACGTGTACTGCGGCGAATGCACCTTGTGCAGCAGCAGGAATCCGCAGAGCATGGCGGCGCTGACGGCGATCCACGGGTAGGCGCCGTCGCGTTGGAACCGCAGCCAGCCGAGACGCAGGGCGATCGCGAACGCCGCGCACACGAGGAGCGGCGACAGCAGGCTCACCGTCTGGTCGTACGCGGGGAGCGGGACGTCGTCGGCGACCGGCCCGAACAGCGGTCGCAGGCCCCAGTACCAGATGGAGTTGGTGGTGAGGTCGGCCTGACGGTTCTCCTGGAACGTGAACGACGCCCGCCATCCGCTGTAGGAGATGAGGGCGAACGGCAGGTTCACCGCCACGACGGTGGTGATCGCAGCCACCGCGACCATCACCGCGCCGCGCACGTCGTAGCGCCGCCCGGCGGTGCCGTTCCGGGTGAGGACGTAGGCGATCAGCGGCAGCACGAACGCACCCGGATACACCTTCAGGCAGAAGCCGACGGCGAGGAGCACCGCCGCGAGGACGGCTCGGGCACGGAGGGGGATCCGTTCGAGTGTCATGACGAAGATCGCGGCCACCGACGTCGCGACCACCGGCAGTTCCCAGTTGTGGAAGGCGTACAGCACCAGCGGCGGCGTGGCCGACCACAACAGTGCCCACCAGCCGGCCAGACGTCCGAGCATCCACGCCGTGAGCAGGCCGAACGGGGCGAGGATCAGCGCCGAGTGCAGCAGGAAGTCGGCGTCGGTGTGTGAACCGATGCCGCCGAGCCACATCAGCACACCGCTCAGCACCGGGTACTCCACGGTGCCGCCGGTGAGGATGCCGTCGGCGTTGATCCCCCCGGTGACGTACGGGAAGACGTGCAGGTTGACGTCGCGTCCGAGCCACAGGAACTGGATGTCGGAGTAGCAGACCTGCGTGTCCTTGATGCGGTCGAAGATCAGGGATCGCCCGACGCCGTCGAACGGAGCCCCGGCGCACCGCGCCTTCTGCAGGTAGCCGGCGAGCATGGAGAGGCCCGCCAACCCGACGACGAGCGCCGTGATCGGCGACCGCTGCCGAGCTCCGATATGCATGAATCCACATTAGGGTGCGTGGGCCTCCGCGTGCGAAGCGGAACGCCGCGGGTGCGGAGGTCAGTCGCTCGCCCGGCGCAGGGCGTTGGGTTTGTGGACGGCGTCCCGCCCGCTCTTGTCGCTGACGACGCGGTACTGCGGGTCGTCCTCGGACGCCCGCACCGTGCGGCCCGCCGCCTCGGTGTCCTCGGTGATCTCCTCCTCGACCGTCCCCGACGTGGTGGTGCCGTGGGTCTTCCACTCCACCTCGTCGCCCTGTCGGAATTTCTTCTCTTCTGCCATCGCGTCGGCGTACCCCGCGGTTCCCGGTGTCACACCGGCTTGCCTGATTTCGCTGGTCAGGGGCTCGTCGTGTAACCTGCAAAGGTTGCTGACGCAACGACCCTCCTGCCACGGACAGTCCGTGGCCGTTTTCACTAGTCCATAGGAGGTGATGAGGTCTTATGCGTCATTACGAATTGATGGTCATCCTTGACCCCAGCCTGGACGAGCGCACTGTTGCTCCTTCGCTGGATACGTTCCTCAATGTTGTTCGCCAGGACGGCGGCAAGATCGACAAGGTCGATGTCTGGGGTAAGCGTCGTCTCGCCTACGAGATCCTGAAGCACAGCGAAGGCATCTACGCGGTGATCGACATCAGCGCTACTCCCGCCACCGTCGCAGAGCTCGACCGTCAGCTCGGTCTGAACGAGTCGGTGCTGCGTACGAAGGTTCTGCGCCACAACAAGTGATTTCTGTCGGTCACCAGCCCTAGGCTCGTGCCCAACCGAACTCCACATTCTGCAGGAGGAACCATATGGCAGGCGACACCGTCATCACCGTCATCGGAAACTTGACGGCTGATCCGGAGCTTCGATTCACCCCCGCGGGAGCCGCGGTCGCGAACTTCACTGTCGCGTCCACGCCCCGCACCTTCGACCGTCAGACCAATGAATGGAAAGACGGCGAAGCACTGTTTCTGCGTTGCAACATCTGGCGCGAGGCAGCCGAGAACGTCGCGGAGAGCTTGACCCGTGGCTCGCGAGTGATCGTGAGCGGCCGGCTCAAGCAGCGTTCGTACGAAACTCGTGAAGGTGAAAAGCGCACTGTCGTCGAGCTCGAGGTCGACGAGATCGGCCCCTCGCTGAGGTACGCCACGGCCAAGGTCAACAAGGCCAACCGTGGTGGCGGCAGCGGCGGTGGCTTCGGTTCCTCCGGCGGATCGGGCGGCGGACGTCCGCAATCCAACACCGGCGGAGATGATCCGTGGGGCAGCGCGCCGCAGGCGTCCGGCTCCTTTGGAGGCTCTGGTGGCGGGAGCGACGAACCCCCGTTCTGATCCGTACCTGATCGGAACATCCAGAAAAGAGCAAACTAATGCCGAAGCCGCCCTTGCGCGACAAGGTAATGAAGAAGAAGATCTGCATCTTCTGCAAAGAGAAGAACACGCAGATCAACTACAAGGACACGACGCTTCTGCGTAAGTACGTCAGCGACCGCGGCAAGATCCGCGCGCGCCGTGTCACCGGCAACTGCGTCCAGCACCAGCGCGACGTTGCCATTGCCGTCAAGAACTCACGTGAGGTGGCGTTGCTGCCTTACGCCACCGTGGCTCGCTAAGGAAAGGGAGGAAAGACATGAAGCTCATCCTCACCGCTGACGTGGACAACCTCGGTGCGCCTGGCGACACCGTCGAGGTCAAGGACGGCTACGGCCGCAACTACCTGCTGCCCCGCGGCCTGGCCATCGTCGCCACCCGTGGCGCCGAGAAGCAGGTCGAGGGCATCCGTCGTGCGCAGGAAGCCCGCGCCGTGCGCGGACTCGACCACGCCAAGGAGCTCAAGGACGCCATCGAGGGCCTCGAGAACATCTCGCTGTCGGTCAAGACCGCCGGTGACTCGGGCAAGCTCTTCGGTTCGGTTACCGCCGCCGATGTCGCCGGTGCCATCAAGGCCGCCGGTGGACCCGTCGTCGACAAGCGCAACCTGGAGCTGCCGAAGGCTCACATCAAGGCGACCGGCAAGCACGCCATCGTCGTGAACCTGCACCCCGACGTGGTTGCGAAGTTCCACCTGAACGTCGTCGGCGCCTAGTCGACTCGTTTACTCACAGGCCCCCCGGACGCCTCGGCGTGTGGGGGGTCTGTGCTTGTCGATTCCGGCTCACAGCCGCCCTCTCGAGGCCGGTTTCACCGGTGTGAAGCACGCAGGGGAGCGGCTTCCAGCTGTGTCTGGAAGTTAGCCGCCCCGCCGGCGATCTGTGAGGTGAATCATATTGCCACGCAGGGGGCGACCAACTCAACACGCCCGAGTCGTCAACGTGAAAGACACGCCGAACGGGTTTCCATCCACAGTGGTGAGAAACCAAAAAACGGCTCTGATCTGGGTTTTTGGGATTGTGATATGCACTTATCCTCAGGTTATCCCCATGGGGTTAACAAAGATGCCCAGCGGTTTACACAATTTATCCCCAACTGTGTACACAGGCTGGTTTGAACACCGGGTAGCTAATCCCTAACGTCGTCCCGGCGTGTCTCGCGATCACGACGCCGGCTGCCGCGAAGAGCCTGCGAAGGTTGTCGGTAGGGGCGAGTACAAAGAGTTCGGGGCACCAACGCCGGGAAGCATTTTCCGGGGTGGCGCAACAGTGATGGGGAAGGTCGGTCGAGTGGCTGTAGTAGACGATCGGGGCCGTTCCGAATACCCGGGTCCGCCTGACGCGGAGCCCGGCGAAGAGTTCGGCCGGCAGCCACCTCAGGACATGGCGGCGGAGCAGTCCGTGCTCGGCGGCATGCTCCTCAGCAAGGACGCCATCGCGGACGTGCTCGAGGTGCTCCGTCCCGGCGACTTCTACCGTCCCGCGCACCAGTCGGTGTACGACGTGATCCTGGACCTCTACAGCCGCGGTGAGCCCGCCGACCCGGTCACGGTGTCCGCGGAGCTGGATCGTCGTGGCGAGCTCCGTCGCATCGGTGGAGCGCCCTATCTGGTGACGCTCACCCAGACCGTGCCCACCGCCGCCAACGCCGGCTACTACGCCGAGATCGTGGCGGAGAAGGCCATCCTGCGCCGCCTCGTCGACGCCGGCACCCGCATCGTCCAGTACGGCTACACCGGCGCCGACGGTCAGGACGTCGCCGAGGTCGTCGACCGCGCGCAGGCCGAGATCTTCGAGGTCACCGAACGCCGCACCACCGAGGACTTCGTCCCCCTCGAGGAGCTCCTGCAGCCCACGATGGACGAGATCGACTCCATCGCCAGCCGCGGCGGCATCTCCCTCGGTGTGCCCACCGGCTTCGTCGAACTCGACGAGATCACCAACGGCCTCCACCCCGGCCAGATGATCATCGTCGCGGCCCGACCCGGTGTGGGTAAGTCCACACTCGGAATGGATTTTTTGCGCTCCTGCTCCGTGAAGCACGGCATGGCCAGCGTCATGTTCTCGCTCGAGATGAGCAAGACCGAGATCGTCATGCGTCTGCTGTCGGCGGAGGCGAAGATCAAGCTCGGCGACATGCGCTCCGGCAAGATGACCGACGACGACTGGACGAAGCTCGCTCGACGTATGAGTGAGATCAGTGAAGCGCCGCTGTTCATCGACGACTCCCCCAACCTCACGATGATGGAGATCCGCGCAAAAGCCCGGCGGCTCAAGCAGAAACACGACATCAAGCTGATCGTGATCGACTACCTGCAGCTGATGAGCTCAGGTAAGAAGGTCGAGTCACGTCAGCAGGAAGTCTCCGAGTTCTCCCGTAGCCTCAAGCTTTTGGCGAAGGAACTCGAGGTTCCCGTGGTCGCGATCTGCCAGCTGAACCGTGGTCCCGAGCAGCGACAGGACAAGCGCCCCCAGGTCGCCGACCTTCGTGAGTCGGGATCGCTCGAGCAGGACGCCGACATGGTGATCCTGCTCTACCGCCCCGACGCCACCGAACGCGACGACCCCCGCGGCGGTGAGGCCGACCTCATCCTCGGCAAGCACCGTAACGGCCCGACCGCGACAATCACGGTGGCGCACCAGCTTCACCTGTCCAAGTTCGTCGACATGGCGCGGGGCTAGTACCGCCGCCGCCGCCGACGGCAACAGCAGCAGCAGCTTGCCTGCTTGCTGCCGCCGCCCCTCCCACCTCCCACCCTCGGCCTGTTGTCTGACGGTTACCGCTCGGGCAACTCGTCGGTCGTCAGACCTGCGAGATGGCCGGTTCTCGTCCCGCCGGGCGTTTCGGCGACCGGCTTGTCGGCCCGACGACACGCTTCCATATGATGAGTGCGTCGGGCGCGCCGGTGTCCGCGAGTCGCGAAACCGGGTCCGGTGATCCAGGTCACCGCTGGTGGAACGGTGTGCGCTCGCCGGCAACCCACCTAAGGACACGCCACATGAGCCGGGAAGGCAGACAAGCGCAGTGAGCACAGTGGAACTGGCCCAGTGGAACTCCGAGGAAGCTCTCGCGGAGGCGATGATCCCGATCATCGGCGGCTTGCACCGCAGACGCTCGGTGACCATTCTGCTTCACAGTCGCTCCCTGGTGAACAAGTCGGTCATCAGTATCCTGCGGACCCATCGTTTCGCCCGGCAGATCAGCGGCGATGAACTGTCGGTCGAGGAGACGTTCCCCTTCCTCGAAGCGCTGACTCACCTCAATCTTCGGCCCTCGAAGATCGACCTCGGACTGCTGGTGATGGCCTATCGCGCCAACGGTGACGGAGCATCGGTCCCAGAGTTCGTTGCACGGAGCCTCGCCGACCTGGTCGGCGGCGCCCAGACAAGTCCCGCGCAGCCGCAGGACGTGATCCTGTACGGATTCGGGCGAATCGGTCGCCTCGTCGCTCGACTGCTTATCGAGAAGGCCGGCTCGGGCAATGGGCTGAACCTGCGTGCCGTGGTGGTCCGCAAGGGTGGCAGCGACGATCTGACCAAGCGCGCATCGTTGCTGCGCCGTGACTCCGTCCACGGGCAGTTCAACGGCACGATCAAGGTCGACACCGACAACAACACGCTGATCGCCAACGGCAACGTCATCAAGTTCATCTACAGCAACGACCCGGAGAGCCTCGACTACACCGAGCATGGCATCGACAACGCCATCCTGATCGACAACACCGGAATCTGGCGCGACCGCGACGGACTGTCGAAGCACCTCCGCCCCGGAGTCGCGAAGGTGGTGCTCACCGCGCCCGGCAAGGGAGACGTCCCGAACATCGTGCACGGCGTCAATCACCGCGACCTCGACCCGAACGAGCAGATCGTGTCGTGCGCGTCCTGCACCACCAATGCCATCGTCCCGCCGCTGAAGACCATGGACGACGAATTCGGTGTGTCTCGAGGCCACGTCGAGACCGTGCACTCGTTCACCAACGACCAGAACCTCTTGGACAACTATCACAAGGCCGACCGTCGTGGTCGTTCGGCGCCGTTCAACCTCGTGCTCACCGAGACCGGCGCCGCGTCGGCGGTCGCCAAGGCGCTCCCCGAGCTGAAGGCCAAGATCACTGGCAACTCGATCCGCGTTCCCACTCCGGACGTATCCGTCGCCATCCTCCACCTTCAGCTGGGTCGTGAGACCACCAGGGAGGAGGTGCTCGAGCATCTCAGCCAGGAGTCGCTCACCGGAGCGCTGAGCCGGAACCTCGACTACACCGCTGCAACCGATGCCGTGTCCAGTGACTTCATCGGTTCGCGCGCCGCGTGCATCGTCGACGCGAACGCGACGATCGTCGACGGCGACACCGCCATCCTCTACGTCTGGTATGACAACGAGTTCGGATACTCGTGCCAGGTGGTGCGCACTGTCCAGTACCTGTCCGGTGTGGAGTACCCCATCTACCCCGCGGTCGACGCCGCCGATGCGATGTCCGTGGGCTGACCGGCGGCACCGTAGGTTCACGACGCCCGGGCCGAGCAGTGGCTGCTCTCCCGGGCGTCGTCGCGTATTCGGTGGGCCTCGCCGCTGAAAGCTCATCGTTCGTAACCGGGTGGAGCCGGCAGTGAGCGGAGTCGCAGAAATGGGACATCTTCCCGCGGAATCTCCGAGACAAGTGTCGTGGAAGATCTTGAAATTCCCAGGTCGAGCGGACAAGTGAGTCCGGAACCTACACCGATCCAATCGGCTGCTGCCGCGACCTCGATGCCGGGGCAAGCGTCGGACAGGACGGTTCGTGGCGGCAATCTGGTAATGGGGACTGGACGAATCTATTTGGCATGCGCTACAGCCGTTTTCGCTTACGAATTAGACACCGGCCTGAAACCATGAGTTCCTGGCGCGGTAGGCCGGGTTCGCGGTGGACCTACGGCGGTGATGGGCGAGACCCGGGTGAGCCTCTGAGGCAAGCACACTCAGCCGTCGGCTGCGATGTCGCGGGCATCCTCGTCCTCCTCGGAGCCCCGATTCCGATGGCTTGAAACCATTGACTCGAAAGGGTATTCGATCTAGAATTCAAGGATGGGGCTCGGGGGAGATATCCAGGGGGCGTTGTCGGAAGAGATTCTGGCAACCGCGGTCGGTGATGCGTGGCGTCTGGCCGAAGCGGAGTTACTCGAATCGGTTGTTCGTATCTCGGAAGAGATTCAGCGACTCGAAGCCTTGCGCGTCAAGCTCGTCGGTGCCGTCGACCACCGCTGCAAGGTCGATGTGCTGGGGTTTCCGAACGCCAAGATGTGGCTGGCTTCCAAGACGTTGCTCGAGGTAGGTGCGGCGGGGCGAATCGTGCTGTTGGGCCGAGGTTTGCGTTTCCAGCCGGAAATTGCGGACGAGTACTTCGAGACGAACATTTCGGCGGAGCACGCAGCGCTGATCATGAAGTTCTGCGAACGGCCACCCAAGGGCATGCCGCTCGAGGCGATGGATGACTGCCGAAATGCGTTGCTGTTTGCCGCAACCGGTCCCACCGCCAACACCGACGCAGTGCGCGCCGTGATCGCCAGGCTGGAACGCGCCTTCGAATCCGACGACCCGCCGCCCAGTGAAGACACCGAACTCAACGAATTCCACGCCTCCAAAACACTCAACGGCCGTGTCGCCGTCAAAGGCGACCTGGATGCCGTCGCCGGCGAAATGCTGCTCTCGGCGCTGTCCGGACTGTCCAAGCCGCGACCGGCGCAGGACGGCACCAAAGACAGCCGCACGCCCGGACAGCGACGAGCCGACGGGTTCACCGAACTTCTTCGGCGTTACCTCGACTCCGGGATCGCCGGCGAAGAAGGCGGAGAACGGCCACACGTCTCCCTGCACGTCAGCCTTCGCGATCTAAACGACCACACCGACTGCAGTGCACGCGCAGAGCGGGATGCCGCTTCGTCCGACGGCTCGCTCTTCGCTGTCGATGGGGTGGCGTGGACCGAGTGGATGGGGCCGCTGAGCCTCAGGGTAGCCCGGCTCCTCAGCTGCGATTCGATCTACACGCCGATCGTGCTCGACGAGAACGGGGCGCCACTCGACCTCGGTATTTCCACTCGAACAGTGACCAAGAGGCAGCGAAAAGCGCTGGTGGCGAGGGATCGAGGATGCGCGTTCCCCGGGTGTGGTGCGCCGCCATCATGGTGCGAGGGTCACCACATCGTTCACTGGTCCGTCGGGGGACCCTCCGACATGGGAAACCTGGTCCTGCTCTGCGGATTCCACCACCGACTCCTCCATCACAGTGAGTGGGAAATAGAGATGGGAACCGATCGGCACCCCATGTTCATCCCACCGCGGCAGGTCGACTGGGAACGGAAGCCGATACCGGCACACAACCAGGCACGGCCCCGAGCATCCTGACCGCCCCGCAAAGCGCACACTGCCGACTCTGCAACAGGCCGATTCCTGTTGCCGAGCCGGCATGCCGTCGTGGCGGGGTCCTCCAGCCATACGCGAGTACTGGATCGGTGGCGGCTGCAACAGCCAACTCCGGCGCGATCGGACCGCAGATAACTGCCATGCGGCCCGCGGTGTGCCCGCCCCGACACGCGGGGAAGGCACGGAACTGTCGGCGCATACCCATTAAGGTCCGGAAGACACGGCAATCGGGCACCCCGCGGCGCTCGCCGGAAGGAACGCGAATGTACGAGGTCAAGGCACCCACCTCGCGAATGTGAGGAAACGATGGCGTGTGAGATCTATCCGGAGGTGTTCGTCGTCAAGGGTCGCGACGTGCTCTCGACATATGCGGGACCAGCCAATGGTCACTGTCCCTGCGGCCCCCTGTCTCCGGACGTCGATGCCGTCTTCGGGATCGACGAAACCCAGCTGACGCGCGCTGTCCATTGGGCTACTTCGATCTATCGGCCGCTGACGACGAGACCACTCGGATACTCACGACTCCCGGGTTCGGTTTCCCGCTCGCGGCGTGTGGACTCTGGCAGCAAAAGCAGGCGGATACCCACTTCTGACGACATGTCTGCCCTCCGCAAATAAAACAAACCAATCGGCCCGTTTTCTGGTAACGTCTCGGCCGTCATGGTGGTCACATGGCAACGCGGACGCCTCGGGCACACGAGTCGGTTCACGCGAGGGGTGGGGTGCAGGTGTAGCCCGAGCTGCTGGTTGGGCGGCACCTGCACCCAGCGTCGCCGGACTCGACGCGCGCCGGCCATCAAGTCGAGTCGAGCGCTCGGTCGGCCCCGGTGTCCCCTGCTCGCGGTGTCGAAGGCCGCCTACCCGAGTGACGCACGTCACAGCTATCCCGGGTTCTGCCGGTGTAACGCTCCCGGCCCTCCCCGACACCGTTCGAATAGCCGCAGACGCTGGGCCCGCGGCACTCGGATGAGGAACACCTACCGCCATGAGCACCACACAGCTCCACTCGATCACCCACTCCGCCACCAGCACCTCCTCCTGGAAGCGACTGGCTGCCGCTGCCGCCGCGACTGCCGCACTCGGCCTCGTCCCGGTCGGTGCCGCCAACGCCACCACCGCACCGCCGAACGCCGCGCAGCCGGTTGCCGCCGCCGTCACCCACGACAGCCCGCTCGACCGCGACAATGACATGCAGGAGCAACGCCAGCACGACCGTCAGCGTGACCAGCGGCAGGACCGACGCGCCGAAACCATCGTGCTCGACCAGATCCTGGTCGGCTGGAACAGCAGCACCCAGATGTAGAGCGGCGACTTGACCTGGGCCGTCCAGGCAACCCGAACCCTCACGCCAGCCGCCGAACAAGGACAGCTACCAATGACACAGCACCGCATCACCAGTCCCTTCGGCGCGGCCTCGACCGCCGCCGAGGTCCTCGAAGGAATAGACCTGCGCGGCAAGCGCATCATCGTCATGGGCGCCTCGTCCGGCATCGGCATCGAGACCGCTCGCGCGCTCGCGACTGCCGGCGCGGACGTCACCATCGCCGTCCGAAACCCGGACGCCGGCCGCGGCGTCGCCGACGACATCAACACCGCCCTCGGTCAGGAACGTGTCGCAGTCCGGACGCTCGACCTCGCCGATCTCAGCTCAGTTCACCGCTTCGCCGAACAGTGGGGCAGCACTGCACTCGACGTGCTGATCAACAATGCCGGAATCATGGCCACCCCGCTCGGCCGAACGAGGTCCGGATGGGAATCGCTCGCAGTTCGCGACCAACCACCTCGGTCACTTCGCGCTGGCGAACGCCCTTCACGACGCGCTCGCACATGCCGACGGTGCGCGAATCGTGTCCCTGAGTTCCCGCGGACACTTGAGCTCCGACATCGTCTTCGACGACATCAACTTCGACAACCGCGAATGTGTTGTTCGCAGTCGAGGCGACCCGCCGCTGGGCACACGACGGAATCACGGCAAACGCGCTGCATCCCGGCGGGATCTGGACCAACTTGACCCGACGTCTGCCCGAGAACGTGTACAACAGCCTGCGCGCGGACCCCACCGCCGAGTACAAGTCACCACAGCAGGGAGCGGCGACATCCGTGTTCGTCGCCACGTCACCCCTCCTCCGCGGCATCGGGGGACGCTACTTCGAAGACAGCAATCAAGCGGTCCGTTACGTGGGCGGACCCGAGCGAGTCGGAGTCGCCGACTACGCCCTCAACCCTGAATCGGCGCAACGACTCTGGACGCTGTCCCTCGCAGCAGTCGACGGGTAGACCGCCCTCGAGGAGGTTCCGCACACCTCACAAAACCCACCTGTTCGACAAATCCCGAGTATCCGCGTCGTCATGACGACCACCGACTCCAACCTGTGGGGCGGAAACTCCGGCCACACCTACACCTACACCTACACCCTCACCCGCCGGCCCGGCGGGACGACCGACGTCGACGCCGCCGTGGTCCGTGACGGCAAGAACATTCGAGGAAACGCGCAGCGCCACTTCGAAGACGGCGGACAACACCTAGGCGCACACTGGGCGCCGGCGAGAACCACAGCCGGCGTTCGAGTTACACCCCAGCGATGTCAGATTCCCGCACGAGCGCGAAGCGCAGTCAACAACCCGCGGCGCTTACCCGTAACCGGATCGACCTGCGGGCGCGGGTCGGTGAACTTGCGTTCCGACGCCGTCTCAGGGGCGTCGTCGGCGGTGGCGGTGAGGAATTTGTTCGGCAGCGCCAGCTTGGCGATGGTCCGCCACGATTCGAAATACTGCTCCGGCAGCGAACCCGTGGTGTAGGGCAGATCGTATTTCTGGGCCAGCGCCTGCACCCGTACGGAGATCTCCCGCAGGCGGTTGCTCGGCAGGTCCGGGAACAGGTGATGCTCGATCTGGTAGCACAGGTTGCCGCTCATGAACTCCATGACCGGGCCGGCCTCGAAGTTCGCGCTACCCAGCATCTGCCGCAGGTACCACTGGCCTCGTGTCTCGTTCTCGAGGTCCTTCGTTGTGAATTTCTCGGCGCCGTCCGGGAAATGACCGCAGAAGATCACGGCGTTCGTCCATACGTTGCGGATCACGTTCGCCGTCAGATTGGCTGTGAATGTCGTCAGGAAGGCCGGACCGGTGAGCGCCGGGTAGACGACGTAGTCCTTACGTACCTGGCGGCCGACTTTCTCGAGCACCTCGCGGCACCTACGCTCGAACTCCTCACGATCGACACCGCCCATTGCCACCTTGCCGAGTTCGAGGTGCTGGAGGGCAACGCCGTACTCGAAGAACAACTGCAGCAACAGGTTGTAGACCGGGTTGCCGACGCTCAACGGCGTCCACTGCTGGTCGCGAGTCACACGCAACATGCCGTAGCCCACGTCGTCATCCATCCCCAGCACATTCGTGTACTTGTGGTGAACGTAGTTGTGGGTCTGCTTCCAATGCTCCGACAGGCCGGCGATGTCCCACTCCCAGAACGACGAGTGGATCTCCGGATCGTTCATCCAATCCCACTGCCCGTGTAGCACGTTGTGACCGAGTTCCATGTTCTCGATGATCTTGGCGATGCCGAGCATCGCCGTGCCCGCAAGCCACGCCGGCGGAAACAGACTCGCGAACAATATTGCGCGTCCACCGATTTCGAGCGACCGCTGCAAACGGATCGCGTTCTTGATGTACCGGGCATCACTCTCCCCGCGTGAAGCTTCGATGTCTCGCCGGATCGCGTCGAACTCGATCCCGAGCGCTTCTACATCGGCTTCGGTCAGGTGGGTGTACATCTTGACATCCGAAATCGCCATAACGTCACGCTACGGCAAGTTACGGAAGCGTAGGTTACGTGCAGATGAGATGTGAGTTAGTTCGGACCTCCTCGCCGGCGCGGTTTGGGCTCGGCAGTTGAGGGCAAGCTGTCCAGGTGGGCGTTCGGACGATGATTCGGCTGACCGCTCGTGCCACACAACGATCAGGAGATGTCATGCAGAAAGTGTTGATCTTCGCAGCGGGGGCGGCCGCGGGTTTCGTCCTGGGCACTCGGTCCGGCCGACAGACCTACGAGAAGATGAGGCATCAGTCCCTCGAACTTTGGCACAACCCCACCGTGCAGGAGAAGGTGAGCGAGGCGACCGAGACTGTGAAGGACAAGGCGCCACAGGTGCAGCACAAGGTCGGCGAACTGGCGAAGAAGGCTACCCACCGCGGCACCGACACGAGCGCAACGAGCGCCCCTACCAACGGAGTGTCACTGGAGGAAGCTGCGGGCCGCACCCCGACGCCGCCGGCGACCGTTACTTCGCCGACGGACGGCAAGCACGCCCAGGGCCCGAACTGACGGGGTCGGGCCTGCAGCCTGGCGCACCGTCGTCTTCGATTGTCAGGGCGACGGGGGCGCCTCCGATGTCGGGTTCAGCCTTGTGACGTTGGGTATTCGGCCATCAGGTGCTGTGATGTTCCGGATCATCAGAGGGCTCAGGCCGCACCGGTTCAGAATCGAGAGCCGGTGCGGCCGCACCGCCGTCGAAACGACAGAAATGCCGTCGGCACCCGCAGTAGCTCACTTCTTGTCTTCGGCTTTGCCGACGCCTCCCTGATGCGCGGGTCCGACTCCGGAGTCGCTGCCCTCGGTCTCGGCCGCCTGTGCGGCGGGTGTCTCCTCGGCTGGTGAGGCCACGGCGCCGCGTGAGGTCTCCCCGGGTTTCGGTGACTGCATTCCGCTGGAGTCCACATGGTCGTCGTGCTCCGGGCGCCCTTCCTTAGTGCTGGTCGTCCGGCCGTCGTACGGCGGTGTGGCCGGCTCCGCATCGCCGGGAGGCAGCGAGCCGCCGGCGGGCGCAGGGTTCTTGCCCGGCTCCCCGGAGGAGGTGACCTCCTCCTGGTCCAGAGAACCCGCCTTACGGTCCGTCTGGCCCGCGCCGGCCTGGTCCGGGCCCGCGTCTCGCGAGCCCTTGGGGCCACGCTCCGACTGCGGTTCCTCATGCAACTGCTTGCCTGATTCGGTACTCATGTTCACTCCTTGCCGGCGCAGCGGAACGCCGGATTCTCACTTTCTTCGTGGTTGACATCTGTTGTAGCTATGCCCTGGGATGCGAACGCGAAACCGCATCTTCCGATTGGGGACAAGTTGTGGCGCTGCGCCAACGCTGATTCGTTTTGCGAACGTTTGGGCACTCCGAGAAGAACGGCCCGTACAGCCACGATGCGGCGCCGATCCCACGGATTTTCAGCGAGGAGCTACGCCGTGCCCAAAAAGAACCCGCCCATCCCCGGAACTCCCGGTTCCGGTACCCCGACGCTCGCCGAGCCCACGGAACCCACTGAGCCGTTGCCCCCGAAGCCGGATCAGCGGGCTCCCGCGCTGGGCAGCGCGACCGGGCAACCCGTCGAAGGCCCGGACACTGCCCGCGGCCAGCAAGGTGAGCACCTCACCACGGCGCAGGGCGCGCGGCTGTACGACACCGACCACTCGCTCAAGGCGGGAACCCGGGGACCGACCCTGCTCCAGGACCACCATCTCCGTGAGAAGATCACGCACTTCGATCACGAGCGGATCCCGGAGCGGGTGGTGCATGCGCGCGGCGCGGCTGCCCACGGCGTCTTCCGCGGATACGGTTCCGCCGAGCCGATCAGCAAGGCGGCGTTCCTCGGCAAGGACGTCGAGACGCCGGTCTTCGTCCGGTTCTCCACCGTCCTCGGCTCCCGAGGATCGGCCGACGCCGTCCGCGACACCCGAGGATTCGCGACCAAGTTCTACACCGGCGAAGGCACTTTCGACTTGGTGGGAAACAACATTCCGGTCTTCTTCATTCAGGACGGCATCAAGTTTCCCGACGTCATCCATGCTGCCAAGCCGCATCCGGATCGCGAGATTCCGCAGGCGCAGAGCGCGCACGACACCTTCTGGGACTTCGTGTCCCTGCACACGGAAGCCACCGCGCACACGTTGTGGAACATGTCCGATCGTGGTATCCCGCGGTCGTATCGGATGATGGAAGGCTTCGGCGTCAACACCTTTCGGATGGTGAACGCGGCGGGCGAGAGTTCGCTCGTGAAGTTCCACTGGAAGCCGAAACTCGGTGTGCACTCGCTGGTGTGGGAAGAAGCTCAGATCGTCAACGGCATGGACCCCGACTACCACCGCCGCGACCTCGCCGACGCGATCGAGTCCGGCGCGTACCCGGAATGGGAGCTGGGCATCCAGGCGTTCCCGGACACCCCGGACCAGACGTTCGAGGGCATCGACCTGCTCGACCCGACCAAGATGGTGCCCGAGGAACTGGCCCCCGTGCAGCCGATCGGGCTGATGACGCTCGACGCGAATCCGACGAACTTCTTCGCCGAGACCGAGCAGGTGGCGTTCCACCCCGGGCACCTCGTACCAGGGATCGACGTCACCGACGACCCGCTACTGCAGGCGCGGTTGTTCTCCTACCTCGACACCCAGATCAGCCGGCTCGGCGGGCCCAACTTCGGGCAGATACCGATCAATCGGCCCCAGGCCGACGTCAACGACATGCTGCGCGACGGTATGCACCAGACGGGAGTCCATCCGGGTGTCGCGCCGTATCGGCCGAATTCGCTCGACGCAGGTTGCCCGTTCCTGGCCGGAGCGGACACGGCGTTCGTCGAGGTGCCGGTGCCGATGCCGGAGTCGACGAAACTGCGCGCCGCCCCCGCGAGTTTCGACGACCACTTCTCGCAGGCACGACTGTTCTACGCCAGCCTCAGCCCGGTCGAGCAGGCGCACGTCGCGGAGGCCTATACGTTCGAGCTGGGCAAGTGCTATGAGCAGGTGATCAAGGAGCGCGCCCTCGAGGTCGTCGCGAACATCGATCCCGAACTGTGTGAACAGGTGGCCGTGGGTCTCGGACTCCCGGCGCCCGCGCCGACCGTCGCCTACGACGCGGCTCCGACGCCCAGTCCCGCGCTGTCACAGGTCGGTGCCGAGTGGCCGCTGGACGGCCGGATCATCGGCATCGTCGCCAACGACGAGTCGGATCTGTCCGAGGTGGCCGACGCGGTCGAGATGATCGGAAAGAACGGTATGGTGCCGCTCGTCATCGGACCGCACGGTGGCAAATTGGGGTCGGGCAAGGGCGCCGTCCCGGTGTCCCGGACGTTCCTCACGATGCGATCGGTGGAGTTCGACGCCATCCTCGTTGCGGCGCCGGCGTCGGACCCGCGGGTGCAGGTGTTGCTGACCGAAGCGTTCCGGCACTGCAAGGCGATCGGGGGATGGGCCGCCGGTCGCGGCCTCCTCGAAGCGGCCGGAATTTCGGCCGAGGCCCCGGGCATCGTGATCGCCGACGACGCTTCCGCACTGTTCGACGGCCTCACTGCGCTGATGAAGTCCCACCGCGTCTGGGAGCGCCAGGTATGACGTGACCGTGTGAAGTGAATTGACTGGACGAGGGTCTCGACGCCGATGGTGTCGAGGCCCTCGTCGCCCGACTCTCGTTCGAGATGAAAGCAATTGCGGTGATGCGGGTTACTCTCGCTCGCCGTAGGGTACTTCGATAGTCACGTCATCGTCGTGTCCGGACGCGACGACGGCTAGGCTCCCCGGTTGAGTCCACAGCCGACGGGGCTGCCAACGAGTGTGGGAGACAACGAGTCACGGCACAACGCACGAGGTGGAGAGATCGCTGACCGGCGGGTTCTACGGGGACGGTTCGCCGCGTCCGTGGCGACTTCCCCGATACGCGCCGACCCGCACCCCGGCGAGCCAGGCGGGGCGCAGCGCCAACCCCGGTGGACAGTGGAGTACCGGGTCGAAGGTGGGTTGGTCGTCGTCCGGCAGTTCCTGCACCCGTGTCAGTTCGACATGCCCGCCGGCAACGGCCGGCCCGGTCGCCGAGACGAGGTCCAGACGGAACCTCAGCGGCGCGTCGGTGAGGGCCTGCCTCAACGCGTCCAGTGAGGTCGTCGCGGGATGCGGTCCCACCGGGGCGGCCAGGACCCATCGGGTGTCCGTTCCGTTCGACGAATAGGGCATCAGACTGCTGTACCGGGCACTGCTCCACGCCCGTGCAGGGAGCGGGAGAATCCGAGTCACCACCGAGGTGCCCGAGCTGGCCAGCAGAAGATCCCACTCGGTATCAGGCGGGTCGAGCGGGATCTTCAACGCGAGCCCGAGCACGTCTGGTACTCCTGTCGGAGTTCCCATTCCCCCGGACAGTCTCGCCACCACGTCGATCGGTGTTCCAGTCTTCAGCGTCCACCAGGGGGAGTCGAGTTCGACGTGCCCAGTAGCTACCAGGCCACGCGGATGGAAGACCCGGACGCCGCCCCGCAACGCGGCGGCCACCTGAAACGGTGCCCGGACGAACACGGTCCTCGCTGCACCGACAGCGTGTCCGGTCGGATTCACCGTGCCGCCCCTGACACGCTCGCCGCTATTTGATCACCGCGTCGACCGTCTTCTTCAGGGCCGACGGCTGGGCGGGAGACCTCGGTGCCTTGTCTCTGAGTTCCAGCATCCGCGCACCCATCTCCCGAAGTTGTTTACGTCCCAGCGCTTCTCGCACCTTGGGGAACCATTCCTGCTCTTCTTCTTCGATGTGGTGTTCGACGTTCTCGATCAGGACGGTGGTCTTCGCGTCGAACCGCTCGTCGTCGGGCTTCATGGCGGCCAGCTCGACGACCAGCACGTCCGCGACGTGATGCTCTTCGTAGGATTCGAGGATGTCGTCCTCGAGGTCGGGGGCGAGATCGCGCACCTCCGGGTACATCCCCTCGTTCTCGATGTAGGTGTGCACCGTGAGGGCTTCGATGATGTCGTCGACGATGCGACCTTTCTCCACGCGGGCGTTCGGCCCGGCACCGCGGAAGTCACGGAACAGTTTCCGGATCTCCTTGTGGTCGTTCTTCAGGAGCACGATCGCATCAGTGGACATGAGTACCTCACAGTTGGCCGGGACGTGCACGTCGTCCATCGCAACTGATCGCGGGCACGGTGACGTCGTACTTACGCTGTACCCAACCGCGCCGTTCGCTAACACGGCCCGCTGTTCCCGTGACTGTTTCACGGTGGGGTGCAGGGGTACCACTCGGGAACAGAGTCCCTACCCTCCGAGAAAGGCACTCCCATGACTCGACCGGCCGCGTCATCAACGACGCGTTCACCACTCCAACTTGCCGCCCTGATCGTCGGTGCGGTCTTTCTCCTGGTAGGAGTCCTCGGCTTCATTCCGGGTGTCACCACCGACTACGACATGCTCACCTTCGCCGGCCACCACTCCGAAGCCAAGCTGCTCGGCGTGTTCGAGGTGTCGATCCTGCACAACATCGTGCACCTGTTGTTCGGTGTTGCCGGTATCGCGCTGTCCCGTCGAGCGGACACGGCGAAGCTGTTCCTCATCGGCGGCGGAGTTATCTACCTCGTCCTGTGGATCTACGGCGTGCTCATCGACCAGAACAGTGCTGTGAACTTCGTGCCCGTCAACAGCGCCGACAACTGGCTGCATTTCGTACTCGGTGTCGCCATGGTTGCGCTCGGGTTCGTGCTCTCCCGTAACACCGCCACGACCGCGCCACGAGCCAGGAGGCTGTGAGCAACGGACCGTCCTCCGGGTGACCGGACGGCCGTCCTGGGTGGATCGACGGGGGGCGTCGATTCGGTGATTATCCTTCTCGGTGAAGGGTATTCGGCTTCCATGTGCAGCGAGCGCGGACTGAGGGTCTTCCCGCATCGAGCTCGCTCGACGAGGGAGGGGCAATCGGTGATGATTTGCGCAGATGACGGGGTGTGGGAAGCGCGCTGCGATCGGTGCGATCACGGATTCCGCACCGGTACCGGAGATCGGACTGCGGCGGCCGGAGCGGCACAGATCAACGGCTGGGCTTTCACTGAACTCACCTTGTGTCCGGGCTGTGCCACCACCGCATACCACCACGCGCACCGCTGACACGGCGACAGCGGAACGGGTGCCACGGCGTTACGCGCACCGATGCTGCTTCACCCCGATCACCGCGAAAAGACGTGCCGCTCCCGTCAGCGAACAGCGCCGCACGCCCCGCCAAGGGAAAGAACCTGCATTTCCGGTTCGGCCAAGGAGACGGGGTGCTTATGGTGGTGTGGGTGGCTACCTGCAGTCATCCTTTTCGATCGAACCGAGGAGCGGTTATGAGCGATTCCAGTACCGGGGACCTCAGTCGCACCATGGCCGATCTGGCTCGCAGTCTCTCCGCACCGCGCACCCTTGACGAACGCCTGCGCGCTGTCACCGCCGCAGTGGTCGAGCTGATGCCGCACGAAACGTGCGCGGGCATTCTGCTCATCTCCGGTGGCAAGAAATTCGAGACCGTTGCGCCGACATCCGAGCTGCTCCGAAAGCTCGACCACGCTCAGCAGCAACTCGGGCAAGGACCGTGCGTGGCGGCGGCGCTCAACAACCTCGTGGTGCGAAGCGAGGACTTTCGCTCGGAACCGCGGTGGCCGCAGTTCGCTGCGGCCGCCGTCGATGTGGGGATTCTCAGTTCGATGTCCTTTCAGCTGTATACCTCGGAAGGAAAGATGGGAGCTCTCAACCTGTTTGCGTTCACTCCGAGCGCGTTCGGTCCTGACGAGGAAGTAGCGGGCGAGGTGCTCGCAGCCCATGCCGCGTTGGCGCTGACCGCCGCGCGGACCGAAGAGCAGCTGCGATCAGCGGTAGCCTCACGTGACGTCATCGGGCAGGCGAAGGGAATGCTGATGGAGCGATTCGACATCGACGCGATCCGTGCGTTCGAGCTGCTCAGCAGACTCTCCCAGGAGACTAATACCCGGTTGAGTGTTATCGCGCAGCGGATTACCGAACGTAGTTGAGAACCGGCCACGATTGCGCACTGCTCGGCTTCGAATGTCAGGTCCGTTATTGTGCGGTGGTGCCGCCGGTCGTTGTAAGGAAGACGACGAAGGTTGATGATCGACATATGGACGAGAGACGACGCCCGGACCCGGACACCGCGCTGGGTTACCTCGAGCGGTTACCCGCTCTTGTTCTGCTCGAGCGGTTGCCGGTGCCCGTCCTCGCGGTGCAACACGACGGTGTCGTCGTGTACTCGAACCGGGCGTTCGGGCTGATGCTCGACTATCCACCGAACGAGGTCGGTAACCACTTGATCGGTGATCTGATGCAGACGGCGTCCCCGGGCCCGTCGGCCGTGGCCGAGCTACGGGAGAGCGCCGGGAAACTCGTCGCGTTGACGCATCGAGACGGCTCGACCGTTCGCGCATTCGTCAGCGAGTCGGTGCTCGAGCGTCACGACGACCCCGTCACGCTCGTCTGCTTCCACGACGTCACCGAATTGCTGTGGGATGGTGCTCCCGCAAAGGATTTCGGTTGACGTTCCACACCAGCCACTCGGTCGTCCCAACAGTCCGGGACTCGGAGCCCGTCTCAGCCGAGAGCAGTTCCTGATCCAGTGGTCGAATAGCGACGGTGGTGTCGCGTCGGTGCAGTGTTCGGCGCTGAATCCGGTTTCCGCGGATCGACCCGGGGGTACTTGCGATGTATGGGTGCACGAGCGAGAACGGACGGCCGGACGCCGGTCACATCGCGCCGTCGCGGCGCGGTCGGCACGGGCAAGAACACGGACGCCGGACGCCTGGCTACGGCCGCCGAAACCAAGCCGAAGGCCCGAGCATCGACCACGGCGAAAAGGTTCGCGGCGACCGCCACAACCGAGGCGGGGCGGCTGCCGCGCAGGCGTCCGGCCGCCGCGACATCGACCAGAGCCACCTCGCGGCGCAGCAGCCCACGGAGGGCGGAACCGACGCCACGACCGAGACGAACGGACGCCACCGCCGAATCGGCCTCGGGCACACCCCGTCGGCGGCGCGCCGACAGCGAGGCGTCCTCCGGGCGTGCGCCGGCGCGGGCCACCACCGCGAAGCCGGCGGCCCGCACGCATCCCCGAGGTGAGGGGCCGCGCACGTCCGCGCACCCGCGGTCCACCGCACCGACTCGCACCCGCCGACCGGACTCGTCAGCGAAGGACACCGACCGCGGGGGGCGCGCCGACACCACCCCGGGCCTGGTGTCGCGGTCGGTCGAGGCCGCCATCGAATGGCTCAAAACCCACCTTCACCGGCTGCTGGAGGCGGCGCGAGACCGCGGCGCCATGCTGACGGACAAAATCCAACAAAAGATCCAGGAGTGGATCAAAACCCTCGTCGACGAGGTCGCGCACGGCGGGGTGGGCATGCAAGCCGGACTCGAGGGCGTTCGGGCCGCCCTGACGGGTAAGAATCCGGTGTGGGCGGCGATCAAAGGGCTGGCCTCCGGATTGAGCACCAAGGCCAAGATCGCCCTGCTCCTCCTCCTGGCCCTCGGACTCCTCCTCGGGCCGGTACTGCTCGTGGTCCTGCTGCTGGCCCTGCTCGTCATGGCGATCGTCGCGGCGGTACGGGCCGCCGCAGGCTGACCTGATCGACGGGCCGGCAGTACCGATTTCGTGAGCAGGCGGCACACGACGCTCCACAAAAAATTCATCGCGACATTCCGCAACCATGCGATTCCCTCCAATCTTCCGTTTGCACAAGAACCCCCACGGAACGACCGGCAAGTACTTAATTCCCCTGCACAGCAACATATCCGAGAGGTAATGCCATGCGCGGCCGCAACGGTTCGACACGGTCGCTGCAGGAGGCTCCGGGATCATCGACGGCCGGACTTTCTGCACGAGTGGATGCAGAAACGGGGCATCCGTGGAGTCGGCCGGTGTAGTGGTTGTGCTGGTGATTGAGCGTTGCTGGGTTGGGGTAGTCAAAAAACGCGCACCCCTACCGCGCACGGTCTTGCGGCACATCTCCGAAACGGTCCTGCGGCACATCTCCGAGGTTGGCGAGAGGTGCTAGGTGACCACTCGGCAAAAAGGGGTTCCACGATGAACAACAAGACTCAGATGGCGGCCGCGATCGGTGCGGGTTATCTGCTGGGGCGCACCCGCCGGATGAAGCTGGCACTGATGCTCGCCGGGGCGGGGACGGCCGGGCGCTTCCCCGGCGGGCCGCGGGAGCTGCTCTCGCTCGGCACCAAGATGCTCGCGAATTCCCCGGAGGTCGCCAAACTCGGCGACACGGTCCGGAGTGAGCTACTCGGGGCGGCGAAGGCGGCAGCGGTCACCGCTGCCAGCCAGCGCATCGACTCGCTGAGCAACCGGCTCCAATCGGGCAGCCAGGAGATCACGGGCACCGTCAGCGATGCCACGGACAACGTCACTGATGTCACCAAGGTGAGCAGATTCGGTCGCAAGAAGCGCACCCGCTCGCGGGACGACGAGCAACCCAGCGCCGACGAACAACCGGAGGACAACTCCGCCGCCGAGGAAGACGAGGCCGACGACTACGAGGAGCGCGGCGAAGACGAGACAGCGGCCGAGGACGAGGCAGGGGCCGAGGAGCCGGACGAAGACGAGGCCGACGAGGAACCGGCCCCACGTAAGCGGCCCCCGCCGCGCCGCCGGGTCTCGAACTCCGGCAGTTCCCGGCCCGCGAGCAGGTCGCGGACCGCGAAGTCAACCGCGAAGTCAGACGAAGACGACGAAGAGGCTCCTGCCCGCAAACGCAGGACACGGGCCAAGGCCGCGACGGACTCTGCGCCCGTCCGACGGGCACGGAGGTGATGGCGATGACGAGCGCCGCGAAGAAACTACAAGAAGCCGCACCGGGTGACGGGGACGGATCGTCGAGCGTGCTGCAGGAAGCAATGCAGAAGCTGGTCGGCACGGTCGCCGAGAAGGCACTGTCCTCGGTCTCGGACAAGGTGGCGAACACTTCCGGGCGGCTCAGCGAGTACGCCGAGAACGGCGGCGAAGGAGGGCTGCTCGCCGCCCTGACCGGTTCCGAGAAATCGGATGACGATGAGTCACCGGACGAGTCCGACACCGGTGGCGGCTGGTGGGAGGGCGCCAAGCAGACGGTCAAGGACAAGGCGTCCGACCTCAAGGACGCGGTCACCGGCGGTGGTGGTGGCGGTAGCGGAAAAGGCAAGAAGCTGAAGTTGACCAACATCGTCGAAACGATCGATGTCGGGGTCCCGGTTCAGCTGGCCTACAACCAATGGACCCAATTCGCCGACTTTCCGTCGTTCATGAAGAAGGTCGAACGGGTCGAGCAGGAAGCGGACGAGAAGCTCGAGTGGAAGGCGCAGATCTTCCTGTCGCACCGAACCTGGGAAGCGACGATCCTCGAGCAGGTTCCCGACGAGCGGATCGTGTGGCGCTCGAAGGGCGCCAAGGGGTTCATCGACGGTGCGGTGACGTTCCACGAGGTGACCCCGGATCTCACCCGCATCGTTCTGATTCTCGAGTATCACCCGAAGGGGTTGTTCGAGAAGACGGGAAACCTGTGGCGTGCGCAGGGACGCCGAGCACGGCTGGAATTGAAACACTTTGCACGCCACGTCATGACGCAGTCGATTCTCCATCCCGACGACGTCGAGGGCTGGCGCGGAGAGATCCGGGACGGTCAGGTGGTCGAGCCCGAAGAGGACGAGGCGGAAACGGAAGACGAACAGGCCGAAAGCCAGCCGGACGAGGGCGAAGAGGACGAGGGCGAGGAGCCCGAGGCAGAGGACGAGTACGAGGAGCCGGAGGAAACAG
The DNA here is from genome assembly GCF_000280725.2 of Rhodococcus sp. JVH1. Lineage (NCBI taxonomy): Bacteria > Bacillati > Actinomycetota > Actinomycetes > Mycobacteriales > Nocardiaceae > Rhodococcus > Rhodococcus sp. JVH1. The sequence goes on from NZ_CP166289.1 coordinate 4,336,822, forward strand.
ACGAGGCCGAGGACGAGGAGCCCGCCGAAGCAGACGAGGACGAGTACGAGGAGCCGGAGGAAACAGACGAGGCCGAGGACGAGGAGCCCGAGGCAGAGGAAGACGAGGCTGACGAGGACGAGGGTGAGGAAGCGGTCGACGAGGAGGCCGAGGAGGCCGAGGCGCCCGCGCCGGCACGCCGCGGCCGTCCGCGCAAGACCGCGGCCGCGAGTGAACCGCCGAAACGCCGTGGCCGCCCACGCAAGACCGCGGCGTCGGGTGAAGACACTGCACCGGCACGCCGTGGCCGTCCACGCAAGACCGCGGCCACCAAGTCCGCCGCCTCGAAGCGAGGAGCTCGCCGATGACCACCGGTGGGCCCAGCTCGAGCAGCCTCGCCGACGTCATCGACACCATCCTGGACAAGGGTCTGGTCATCGACGCGTACGTGCGGGTCTCGCTGGTCGGGATCGAACTGTTGACGATCGACGCCCGCATCGTCGTGGCCAGTGTCGACACGTATCTGCGGTTCGCGGAGGCGGTGAATCGGCTCGAGATCGGCAGCGAACCCAAGGGCCTGACCGATCTGGTGGGGTCCGTGACCGAAGGTGGTGCCAAGTCGAAGACCAAGGGCGCGCTCGAGGCTGCCGGCGACAAACTCGGTGACCTCCTCGGCGGCGGAGAAGAGGAGCCCGAGCGCGAGCGGGTGTCACGTAAATCCAGCAGAGGGGACAAGTGATGTCCACGTCGAAGCAGGCCGATGCGTCGGATCAGGCTGCCGATGCGTCCGAAGAGCCGCGTACCACCGGCGTCTACGTCTACGGCATCGTGCCCGCGGATGTGGAGACCGAAGACGACGCGGTCGGCGTCGACGACTCGCGGGTGAGCACCATCAAACACGGCGACATCGCGGCGCTGGTCAGTGAAATTTCGGTGGACCGGCCGATCGGTAAACCCGCGGACCTCCAGGCCCACGCCCACCTGCTGGACGGTGTTGCGCGGGTGGCACCGGTACTGCCGCTGCGGTTCGGGGCGGTCCTGACCGACACCGACGCGGTGAAGGACGAACTGCTCACCGCGCACGCCGACGAGTTCGCCGCCGCCATGGAGGAACTCGAGGGTAAGGCCCAATACGTGGTGAAGGGCCGCTACGTCGAACACGCCATCCTGTGGGAGGTGATCGGCGAGAACGAGCGGGCCAGCGCCCTGCGCGACACGATCCGGGACCAGCCGGAGGCCGCCACCCGCGACGCCCGGATGGCCCTCGGCGAGATCGTGGCCAACGCCATCGTCGCGAAGCGGGAGGAAGATACGGCCACGGTGGTCGAGGCCCTCGACTCGCTGGCCGACTCGGTCAACGTCCGCGAACCCACCCACGAGGAGGATGCCGCCCAGGTGGCGGTCCTGGTCGAGGTTGCCCGGCAGGACGAGCTCGAGCAGGCGGTGGGAGCGTTGGCGGAGCAGTGGGACGGCCGGGTCGAGATGCGGCTGCTCGGACCGCTCGCCGCCTATGACTTCGTGCTGTCCCCGACGCCGGAGGGCTGAGGCGATGGGCTGGTGTCGTTGATCGTCACGCCGACACCTCGCGCGGGCGCGGGTGCGTGGCGTGACCTCGCCACCGGATGACCAGACGGGCGCGGCCACCACTCGGGAGAAGGAGTGAGCAGGTCATGGCGCAGGAGCAGCCACCGACACTGCCGGCGGAGGACATCGCCGAGGTCGCGGTGCGGGACATCACGCAGATGACGGGCAGGAATCCGCTCGGTGCGACGTCGGTGATGCCGACCGACGACGGGTGGACCGTCGAAGTGGAAGTCGTCGAGGATCGGCGCATCCCGTCCTCGACGGACATGCTCGCCCTGTACGAGGTGGTGTTGGATCTGGATGGAGAGTTGTTGGCCTACCACAGAACCCGGCGCTACAGCCGCGGCGCCTGCGACAGCACGGGCGGGCAGTCATGACCCTGTCCAGTGGCGACTCCGGGCGTCTCCCGCAGAGCCCCGCCGGCGGCATGGGCGGCGGGCACCAGTCGACGAATCTCGGGGAAATCCTCGAGCGGGTACTCGACAAGGGCCTGGTGATCGCCGGGGACATTCAGGTCAACCTCGTCGACATCGAACTGCTGACGATCAAGGTGCGGTTGGTCATCGCCTCGCTGGAGACGGCGAAGGAGGTCGGGATCAACTGGTGGGAGAACGATCCCTGGCTGACCGGCAAGAGCAGTGACCTCGAACTCGAGAATCGAAAGCTGAAGGAGCGGATAGCCGCACTCGAGTCCGACCGGTCGATACATCTCGAGGTGGAGTCGGGTACGCCGATGGAGGTGGCGGGCAGGCGGCGAGGCGATAACGGTGACGAGTAACGATGATCACCGCGTCCGCCCGCTCGACAGCATCTGGATCAGTGCTTGATCTTCGGCCCGGTCTGTGGTTCCGCGTGAAGACCGCTCGCACCCGGAACTGCCCACGACACGGTTACCGTTGATGATGTCGCCGCGCCTGCCCGGCGCGGTGGCCCGGTACCCCGCCGGATCGAACCCCCCGGCGGGGTATTGGAACCGCGGGGATCGAGGGTTGCGTTGCGCATCGCAAACAATTGGTGCGGCTACGGTCGCGCGTCGTGCCGGGGATGCCCGTGTGTTCGACGAGATTCCTTCATTTCGGACGCGAACACGTGCCGGCGTCCGTCGCACAGTTCGCTGCGCACGATCGCCTCACATTCACGAAAAGCGGACCAGTAGTGGTCGTCGAAATCCTCGACGATCTGGAACGTCCACCGACCGTTGAGGACGTTGCGGCCGATCAGTTCCTTCTCCACCTGTTCCGCCATATCGTCGCGACCGGACTCACGCAACTTCTGGACGGCCTCATCGAGCATCAGATCGGCATGACCGATCAATTGGTGAAAGTCGTACAGACGTCCACGCGCACGTTCTACGGTCTCGAGGGCTTCGGAGAGCTTGCCGGCAGCGGCAACCTCTTCGTCACGCGCTCGGGTGGGCCTCGAGTGGTCGGGGGGATTCGGTATCTGCTGATCCGGCATGGACTGCGTGTACCCCGTTCGCGCCGAGCCGAACGACGGGGTGACAGCATCGAACCCAAGCAATCGAACCCAAGGCCACACAGGATCCGACGCCTGCCGTCGACCATCACCGTCCGGTACCGCCGCATCCTCGCTCGATTGTCAGTGGGCGTCGCGGAAAGCGTGCTCGATGTTCGCAGGTATGCGGCCGTGCGAGGAGATCTCGAGTCCCTGCTGAACGGCCCACTCCCGAATTTCCTTGGCTGTGCTTGCGTCCCGGGTCCGTCTGACGCGGGGAGGGCGCCTCGGCTGTTCCTCCTGTTGCGGCGGTTCGGTGCCGTCTTCGTCGGTAACGCCCGTCTCCTCGGCCTGCTCCTCTCCTGCACTCTCTTCCGGCTCGGCGGGGTGGCTGTCGCGGGTCTCGCTCGACCTCCGCTTGGTGTCGGCCACCTGGCCCACGCCGCCCACCGGGTTCTCGCCGCTCAACTGGAGCCGGCTGCTCAGCGAATCGATACGCGAGCTGACCGCGGTGACCGCCGCGGCTTTCGCGGAGCTCATCAGGTCTCCCCGAATGGTCTCGATCAGTTTGGCGACTTCCGGGGAACTCGCGAGCTTCGCGGTCCTCCGCCCCAGGAGAAATCCCGCGCCGACGGCTACCACCAATTGACCTCTGGTCTTCATCTCCCTCACCCACAGTTGCCGAGTGTCACCCACGCACCTCGGCGTCGGCGGGCGGCGAGATACGACTTGGGTCCGCGCCCGGCGGGGTGCGTAAGCCGTGCGTACCCCGGACAGAGGCGATTAATCATCAGCGCAGGGGCTTGCAGGAAGCGGTAGTGCGGAGATCACGAACAGCACTCACCCGGTTCCAGCCGTCTCGTGACCGTGCTCTCGGGCGTGGTGACGCCGTCGGGTACACCGGTGTGGACTATTTCTGTGCACGCCGGTATGGGTGCTCGGCATACTGTGGCAGTGGGATCGAGGCGAGGGTTGAGCACGGCGGGCAGTGGGTGTGGCTGTGGACAGAGATGAGCTCCTCGGCGCGAATGCACCGCCACAGGGCGGAAGTTTCCGGTTCTACCTCGACGGCGAGCGCTGGGAATGGTCCGACTCCGTTGCCCGGATGCACGGCTACCACCCGGGTGAGGTCACCCCCACCACCGAACTTCTGCTCTCCCACAAGCATCCAGACGATCAGTCACAGGTGGCCGCACTTTTCGACAAGATGATCCACGCCGGCGAACCGTTCAGCAGCAAGCACCGCATCATCGACACCGACCGCCGCATCCACCACGTCATCGTGGTCGGCGATCGAATGCTCGACGAGGACGGCCAGGTCATCGGCACATCCGGGTACTACATCGACGTCACCGAAACATTGGAGACCGACCTCAGAGAATTCAACGAGGCACTCACCGAGGCCGTCGCCGGACTCGAGAAATCGCGGGCGGTGATCGAGCAGGCGAAGGGTGCTCTCATGCTCGTCTACGGCATCTCCTCCGAGCGTGCCTTCGGCATCCTCACCTGGCGCTCACAGGAGACGAACATAAAACTTCACACCCTGGCCGAGCGCTTCGTCGGGGCCCTCGCCGCCGAGGCGACCCTCCCGGCGTCGTTTCGCGCCCGGTTCGACCACCTGCTCCTGACCGCACACGAATACCCCGACGAACAGGCGGACCACCCGGCCTGACCGGCGGACCTGAACCTGGACCGAGACCCGCAGGAACTGCTTTCCGCACAGGAAACTCTCCCTATGCGGTGGTGACGTCGGGTGGATCGGGGAGGTCGACATCGAGGACGAAGTCGAGCCAGATGACCGCGTCGGCCAGGGTTTCCGCGCGCATGGTGAGGTCGAATTGTTGCTCGTCGGCAAGCGACCGCTCCACCTCGGCGTGATCCTCGGCGAGGAAGGCCGACACCGTCCGCAGCACCCAGCGTGCCGATGCCGGCAGGGCGTCGACGTCGACGTACCCGCCGTCCGCGAAGCGCAGGTCGAGAATGAACCTCTCCCCTGGGCCCGCGGCGCCCAGGCGCGCGATGACCACGCCGACGATGGCATCGACAACCCACGCAATCACATCGCCGTATTCCGGCCGCTCTCCGACGGGGTGCGGTTCGGTGCATACTCGGGATACCTCGAACGAGAACCCGGCGGCGTCGCGATCACCGACCAGCTGCACCAGCCGACCGCCGAGAGTCGCGGCCGACGAGCTGATGGGGCGGCGTGCGTTCGATCCCATATTCGAGAGTGCCCGGCCCCGGGCCCCATTACACGCGGACGGATCGCCGGGGCCCGATCATGTGCCGGTTGCGGAGGTGGTGGTCTGGAAGAGGGTCTCGAGGCCGCCGATGGTGACATCGAGGCCCTCGTCGAGAAGTTGCACACCGTCGTAGTCGGCGAGTTCGGAAGCGAGGGAGCGTAACCGGGGGAATTTGCTGCGCGGCAGGCGGTGCAGTCCGAGCCGGAGAACATCCTCCGACTCTTCTGGGTCCTCGATCAGTTCCTGGAGTTCGTCGAGAATGTGCCCTTGCAGGAATCCGAAGAACAGCCGGTAGGAGCGCAACGCAATCGGTGGGGAGAAGCCGGCCCGGATGAGCAGTTCGAGGAAGTCCTCGAGCGGACGCAGCGTGCCCAGGGGTCGTAAGCCCAGTGGTGTCGCGAGGGGGCGGGTCACCAATAGTGGAACGACATTGGGGTGCGCGAGTGCGAGGTCACGGTAGCGGTGGGCAAGTAACCGCAATTCCTGCGTCCAGTCCTGCGCGTCCGGGTCGATGACGAGTTCCCGGAGTACCAGTTCGACGACACCGTCGAGAAGTGCGGCCTTGTTCTCCGCGTAGCGGTACACACTCATCGCGTCCCGGTCGAGTGCCTGCGCCAACCGGCGCATCGAGAGGGCATCGACGCTCTCGCGGTCGACGATCTCGAGGGCGGTGGCCAGCACCTGCTCGGTGGTCAAGCGGGTCAGACGAGTTCGCATCCGGGGACGGTCCTTCGGGGTATTCGACTCGTCCGAGTCCGTGCGCGCACTCATCACTGCCTCCTCATGCAAGACCGACCATAAAAGACGCGTCCACGCCGGATCGCGTCTTATGCAGCCCTTAACTACACCGTACACTTGCACTGTAGTTACTAATGGGTATACTTGCGTTGTATGGGTTCGCTCCAGCAGAGGGTCGCGCTCACCAACGTCCACCTCATTCGAGGAGACGTACATGGTGACCCGAATCTGCAATACCGGGCACCCGTTGAAGGAGTCATCCATGACCTCCCCTAATCCTGTCACCCACAGCAACACCGGCGCCGCAGCTTCCGGTCCGCGCGCTCAGCTCGATCAGCGCCGCAGCACCGAGACGAAGGCCGCGTTCAAGACCACCGAGTTCTTCGTCTACATCGCCGCAGTCATCGGTGTCCTCATCGCCTCGTATCTGGTGCAGACGACCGACGCACACGAGGACTATTTCCGGGCGGACCGCGCCTGGTTCTACATCGTCATTCTGACGATCGCCTACATCGTCAGCCGGGGCATTGCCAAGTCGGGTAGCCGCGAGCACTACACGGACACCGATCGGCACACGGGCGTCTAGTCCTTCTCGTAGCGCGGGGGTTCCGGCGCCACATCTGCCGGGCCTCCGCGCCGCGTCGTTGGTCGATCGACTCCGCGGCACCCTTCGTCCGAGGAGCGTCCGCGCCCCAGACAGTTGGATCAAGATCTTGTCAGAATTGTTCTCCCCCTTGTTCGTTGACGGTGCAACTCCGTCGCCTATCGATGCAGCTCCCGCCGTCCACGCCGGGCACCCCTCCCTGGTGGAACTACCCGGCGTCCGGCGTGTTCTCGACCTCGCGGCGATCACCATGCTGTCGGTTGCCGTGGCCGCCACGACGTCGTTCACAGTTGCGACCCTCGGTCTGCTCTCCGTGATCGGCGCCCGGGCTGCGTTGCGCCGCAGCTTGACTGCTCGATAAGAAAGGTTCATCCCATGTGGATTCTCGTCAGCCGTCTGCTACGCCGATGGAAAATGATCGTTCTCGCTCTTCCCCTCGTGGCCGCCGTACTGTCCCGACTCGGTAATCACCTCGAACGCCGCGCCGGCAAACCGACCACCGCATCGCGCGGCCTGCTCGGAATTTCGCGGTTCGCCCGTCGCCGGGCCGGCGCCGATGACGCCGCCACGCGTCCGGCCGGCGCACACCGCGCACCCGACTCACTCGACCTCAGGAGTAATGCATGACCGACAACACCGCCACAGTGATCAACCAGCTGCGAGTCGTACTGGACCTGACGCACAACGAAATTCAGGTCGCCGAGACCCGGATCGCGCAAGCTCGAACAGAAGCGGTCCGCCGGGAGCTGTCGCAGATTGCCGGCAATGCACGTGAGCGCGCCGGCGCAGTGGAGGAAGCGATCCGGGACCTCGGTGGACTTCCCGACGTCGTGGGCCCGTTCCTCGGTCGCGCGACTGCGATGGTGAAGGCGATGGCCGAGCAAGCGCAGCCGTTCGACGAGGCCCTGCTCGGTGATCTGATCCTCGAGCACCAGCTCCTCGACCGGGCGCGTTACCTCCGGGCACTGGCGACCGCGTCGCAGCACACCGGCGTCATTGCACTGGCCGGACGATTGATCACCGCCCACACCGCCACAGTCGAATGGTTGACGACGGTGCTGGCGGAGGACGCCCTCGGGGGCCCGGCGGCATTGCGACGCACCCCGATGCAGGCCGCGACCGGGACCGCGATCCGGTTCATCAACGTCCCGGCGACGTGGTCGGCGCGCGGAATCGATCGCGCCATCGACACCTTCCGGGCCACCCCGGACCGGATCGGTGCGCTTCTGAGCCGCGGTGCCCACGCCGGTGACGTGGCCACGAAGACGCTCGTCGCCAGTCGCGAGGCGGCACTCGAGTCGGCCGAAGAGGTGACCCGCCGAGAAGGCGCACCCGGTGTCGCGGATGCCATCCGCAATGCCCGAACCGTCAATGGTTCTCTCGAGGACGAAGAGCTCCCGATCTCCGAATACACCGAACTCAATGTCTCCGGTGCGGTGGCCGCGGTGAAGGAACTCACCGTACCTGGCGAAATTCGCATCATCATCGCCCACGAAGAGGCGAACAAGAACCGCCACGGGGTGGTATCGGCAGCGCAGACCCGCCTCACCGCCATCGCGCAGGAAGTCGTCGGCATCAACTGATCGGACCACCCCACCCGCGGGTGGCGGTACCGTCGCCCGCCCGAATACCAGGAGAACATTCTCATGAATGAGCAGAACACGTCCGGACAAGCGCGCAAGGGCCTCCTCGACTCGGTCAAGGGCAAGGTGAAGGAAGTGGCCGGGGCAGTGACCGGCAACGACTCGCTGGCCACCGAAGGACAGCTGCAACAGGCGCAGGCGCAGCAACGTAGAGAAGCGAACAGCGCCGAGGCCGTGGCCCGCGCGGAAACCTCCCAGGCCGCAGAGGAACTCGGTGAGGTGCGTCGCGAGAGTGCCGAGGAACGCGCTGCGATCGGTGCGGAGACGGCGGCCGCCGAAGAAGCTGCCCGGAACCGGCAGCACGCCGAGCACCAGGCAGCGGAGCAAAACCAGCACCGCCAGGTCGCGCAGGAGCAGTCCCGCGCGGCGGCCGACGCCCGCGACGAAGCGGCCCGCGCGGAAACCGCCGCACGAGCGAAGACGGCAGCTGCCGCCGAAGAAGCCGTCGACGCCACCGACGAACACCGGCGGGCAGTGCGTGACGCGAACGCCGCCCGCGACGAGGCGGAACGAGTTCGGCGCGCCGCCGAGGGCCTCACCGGCGACGCCGGCCTGTCCTGATCCACTCCCCACGAATCATCGGAGATTCCATGAACATCCTCACCGTCCCCATCACGATCTTGCGGTTGCAGTACACGATCCTGCGGATCCCTCTGCAACTCGTCGAAGACCAGCTGATGTCCCGGCTGGCCACCGAATCACCGGCCCGGCTGATGTACGAACGCACCCTGGGGGTGCTCGACGGCGCCGTCGGCAGTGCACTCGGCGACCGTGACACCGAGCGGCGCGGTGAGGCGCTCACCGAGCGCAGCGACGCGCTGGCGCGGGCGGCGGAACTCGACCAGGAGGCGGCGCGTACCGAGGCCGAGGCCGACACGGCACTGGAAACCAAGCGCAAGCAGGTCCACCGGGAGCAGGTGGCGGCGCGGGAGGCGAAGCAGCGCGACGTCGAGCAGGCCCGCCGGCGTGAGGACGAGCGCAAGCAGGCCGCCATACGGGACGCCGAGCAACGCAAGCAGGTCGCGAAGAAGAACGCCGATCAACTTGCCGCCCAACGCACCCGGGCCGCAGAGGCCGAGCACCGCGCCGAGCAGACCAAACTCCGGGAAGCGGAGAAAGCGGCGGCAGCGCCGGCCAAGGCCCAGCTGAAGGATGCCGCGGACAAGCAGGGCGAGGCGGCGGACAAACGCGCTCGCGCCGACCGCGTGGAGAAGCTGGCCGAAGCGGAAAAGGCCAAGCGCCGCAACGAGACGGCAGCCAACGGGCAACGCTGACCCGCCGGTGCAGGCGCGCAGGCTTGCTTTCGGTCACGGTTGAGTACCTCGGTACACGTGTCGTCACCGCGTCCGGGCGCGGTGACGGCCAGACCCGAGCTTGGATTCGCGCACCGCGTGAGGAACGCACCGATCGGGTAACCGCTCCCTGTGGAAGTTATCGGAATCGTCATTCTGGTCGGCGTGATCGCCTATGTCCTGTACAGGAAACGCGGGAGGAAACGACCCGCAGCGCGCGGTTGACTCCACCCCACCACGGATGGGCGCCGCGCGCAGCCGATCACTCCGCACCCTGCCGATAGACCTGCCACCCCGAACCTGGAGCCTTCATGAACATCCTCACCGCACTACCCGTGGCCATACTGCGTGTGCAGTACACAATCGTGCGCTACCCCCTTCACCTGATCGACGACCAGCTAATCGCACACCTGGCGCCCGCGGCACCGGCCCGGCGGCTGTATCGGGGCAGCCTCAGCCTTCTCGATTGTGCCGTCGGCACCGTTCTGGGTAACCCGGACCGTGCCCATGGTGCCGCTGACACCGCACCCAGCAGCACCCGGATCTCCGGCAGTGCATCAGACAGGGAGGACGATGCCGGCGCATCGAATATCGCTGCCGCTGATGTCGAGACCGCCCCTCGGTCCGCGACCGTCGAGAACGCCGAGCTGAACGAGAAGGCGGCACAACAACTCGACACCGACCTGCTCGCCGAGCACCTCGAAGACATTGAGGCGCCGCGCCAGCTCGAGCACTCCGCGGCCACCGACACTGCCGACCCCGCGACCGCCGACGTCATAACCCAGCTCGCGGACGCCACGAGCACCGAACCCGACACGACACTGACCGGAGAGCTGGCCGACCGCGTCGCCGAACTGGCCCGCGCAGAGACGCCGCCACCGGGCACCGGAACAGCCCCGACCGGCGAGCGTCACTGACCAGCAGTTGCGCCGACGACGCCCGCGACGATCACCGCACTGAGCGTCTGGACGCCCCACCGCCCGCAGTCACGGCGCCATCGCACATCCGCGCGTCAGCTCGTCGACGAAGGTATCGCGGCCGAGTCCACGCCCGCGAAATAGCGGTGCGCGGGTGGAAAGCGCGCAGCGAGAACTCGACATTGCGGAACACCGTGCGGCGCGCCAGCCCCATCAGTACCGCCATGCCGGTCACGGCCATCCACATCGGTAACGGGTAGAGAGCGAGACGCTCCCCCAGGCCGAAATGCAGCGCCTGACCCAGCATGAGGCCGGCGCCGACCAGGCCCACGAGTGCGCACAGCGCGGACCACAGGGCGACCAGCCGCTTCTCGTGCCACATATGCCAGGCGATGAGCACGAGCACCACGTGGCGCGCCACGAAGCCCGGCAACACGGCCGACCAGTGGATGATCGTTCCATCGTTCGCCGGAAACAGACCGGTGGCAGCGGTGCTCACCGCGATGATCACGGCAAGCGAGAGTATCCACTTCTTCTCCCGGCCACTTCTGATGTGCCGATGAAGAAACAGTGCACCGAGGAGGGTGAGCACGCCGAGCGCGACGAACGCCGAATTCATGACGTCGTGCAGCGGTGAGCACGATCCGACTTCGCAGGTCGTCACGCCCAGGGAGCTGATCGAGTCCTGCGCGAAGCTGTAAGGCGTGCTCCACGCCGCCGCGGTGAACACCTCCGCCAACAAGTAGGCGAACGAAAGTACCCAGGCCGTGCCAGCTGCTGCGTGGCGAAGATTGTGGGTTCTCGGTGATGTTCCGGCGCGGTGTGGATTGGTGATAGTGGATTCTCTCTGTCGAACGAGATGTGTCGAGCGAGGCCGGAAAGAGCCGGCCCGGTGGATCTGCGTAAGTCTACGGCCCGAACCTGAGAACGCTGTCCGAATGAATTCAGGATCCAAGGCAGACGGAAGCCGCCGACACCTTCCCCGGTGTCAGCGACTCCTCATCCTTCCGGGAACGCTACGCAATGTAGGTCTTACCCGGTCAGAGATGACAGTGACGCCATATCGCCTCTCGGCAAGTGGTCGCTCGCAGCGACTCTTCTGGTGTGGTACCCGGGGTATGAGCGCCACCGTCAATCTCCTCAACAGCGGACTTACCGGTGGTATTCCGAGCCCGCGGAACGAGACGGCGGCCAACGGGCGACGCTGACCCGATTCAGTCGATGTGATCGCTCCGGCAGCGCCGCAGTTGGCCGGACAGGTACCGCTTGGCGCGGCGATGCCCACCCACGTTGTCGAGTTCGGCGTCCAACGTGTTCAGGAGTGTCGCGAGCAGGCTTGCCTGCGGGGCCCAACCGTGTCGGTTCCGGCACTGCGCGAGCCAGTCGACCGGACCGGTGTGGCCGCGGTCCGCGTTGCACCGCGGACACGCGGCGGCCTCGTTGGCTGCGATGCTGGGCCCGCCCTTGAGTCGTGGCACGAGGTGTTCGGTGGTCGGCGGAATCAACGGTCCGAAACGACGACCGCACCACAGGCATCGTCCGCCCTGTCTGTCGATGGCGAGGGCGAGTCGGGCGGTGCGGTCCACCCGTCGATCGTGACCGATCCGCTCGCCGATGGCCAGTGCTCCGCCGGTCCGCGGGCCGAATCCACCGTCGCTACATTTCCTCCGTCTCGCGTGTCGTGAACGGCAGAACGAGGCGGGAATGGTGGGCGGCGTCCCGGTAGATCTAGTGGGTCACGGGGCGGCCCACCGGCAGGTGGAAGGCATCCGGCGGCAGAAGTGCGTTGTGCGCATCCGCCAGCGGTTCGTTGTTCGAAAGCTCCACCGTCAGAAGGTGTCTACGCCTGCGGGGCCGCGTCGTCGGGACGGCCGGGCCAGACGCGTTCCGCAAGGGAGAGGACCGGAGGCGGGGCCGGGTTGTCCGAGGTCGGGCGCCACGCCGAGGACTGCCCCGCCTGGTGGCCGACGGCGGCGAGTCCGTCACGGGACTCCTCACCGACATCGCCGACGATCAACGCCACGGCCGCTGGCAGCCCGAGTGGCCGTCCATCCCAGCGTCCTTCCTTGCTCGGACGTGCCCGTCCTAATTGTTGCGGGGCATGACGTTGTAGACACCGAGCGGAGTATGAACTGAACGAAGCGGACGGCCCGGCCTTCATGCGTCAGGCCGGGCTCTGACCGCTCAACCTCGCGCAGGATCGGCCGCCCGCTTACAGCCAGTGCGGTGGCTCTTGCAGATCCCCTTCGATTCCTACGCCGACGGTGCCGCGCCCGGCGGCCCACCGCACGACCGCGGCGAGGGGCCCGGACACCTTCTCGGTGGGTGGTGAATCCGGCTGCACCGCAACCGGTTCACCTCCGTCGACCGCCAGTATCAGGCCGGCGCCGAGGTCCTTCTTTTGCCACATTCCGACGATGTCGGTGAGCAGCGACTCGAGGACCACGTCGGGGAAGTCGCCGAACCGGCCGCCGTTGCCGAGGTCGACGGCGTGGATCCAGACTTCCCGGGTGCGCATCCACGCCGTCTCCGACACCGGCACCAGACGGCCCTGCGCGGTGCGGACCTGCGCCTCCCACGCCGAGGCGGGCAGGTGACGCCACTTCTCGTCGAGGCGGGCGACGGTGTGGTCGAACAGGTTCCGTAGCGCCGCCGCCGGCAGGGTGGCGCCCTCGGCGATCTCCCGGCCCCGCTGCTCCGGCGAGGCATACATCGGGGTCTCCACGCCCGACGCCGCCCAGTCCAGCAGCCGGCACAACGCGGCCGCGTTGTAGCCGACGTGCGCCACCAGGTGTCGCCGCGACCACCCCGCCAACCCGGTCGGCTCGGACAGCTGCTCGTCGGACAGTTCGGCGAGGCGTTGCGCGAAGTACGCGGTGCCGCGGCGGGCGATCAGCAACCGCTCTGCCAGGGGAAGATCGTTAAAACCCACCGGGTGCACCCCTACTTGACGATCGTCGTGTTGCGGACGGTGCCCAGGCCCTCGATGGTGACCTCGACGGTCTGCCCGTCCTGAATGTAGAGACCGGGTTTGCGGGCGTGCCCCACCCCGCCCGGGGTGCCGGTGATCACCACGTCACCGGGCTGCAGCGTCACGATGTGCGAAATGTACTCCACCAGCCTGGCCGGGGTGAACACCAGATCGTCGGTGGTGGTGGACTGCACCACCTGCCCCTCGAGTGTGGTGACCAGGGTGCCGCCGAACGTGTACGAGTCGGTGGTGGTCAGGAACGGCCCGAAGCCGCTGGTCTTCTCGAACGTCTTGCCCTGATCCCACTGCAACGTCCGGTACTGGTAGTCGCGCATCGTGTAGTCGTTCATCACCGAATACCCGGCGATGTACTGCTCGGCGTCGGCCTCGGGCACCTGGTACGCCTGTCTGCCGACGACGAACGCCAACTCCCCCTCCCAATCCAACTGGGCGGCGGCATACGACGGGACGATCACGTCGTCGTACGGGCCGGTCAACGCCTCCTTGAACTTGGAGAACAGGGTCGGGTACTCGGGCAGATCCCGGCCCATCTCCTGGATGTGGTTGGCGTAGTTCAAACCGACGCAGATGATCTTCCCCGGGTGCGGGACCACCGGGGCGTAATCCGCCCCGTCGAGATTCACGACGTCACCGGACGCGTCCTGCGCGAGGCTCGCCCAGTCCGGGTCGGTCAGCAGCGCGGACAGGTCCGGGTATCCGTCGATGATCGTGCCGGTGGTGTCGGAATCGACGCGGACGGCGACGGTGGCACCGTTGCGGCGCAGGGTGGCAAGCTTCATGGGATTTCAGGCTCCTTCGGAGATGTACGTGCGATCAAAGTGCAGGCGCTCGACGATGGGGGCGTCGGAGAACGCGAACAGGTCGAACTCGGTGTCGGCCTCGATCGACCACTCCGTCCAGGACGGGACGACGATCATGTCCCCCGTGCCGACCTCACGGCTCTGGCCGTCGAGGACGAACCGGCCCTCGCCGTCGAACACCTGGTAGACGGTGGATCCGACATCGCGGCGGGACCGGGTGCGGGCGCCGGCGCGCAGGCGGTGGAACTCGGCGCGGATCGTGGGCATCACGTCGCCGCCGGTGGTCGGGTTGGTGTAGCGGACCGCGGCATGACCGGGTTCGGTGGTCGCCGCATACCCCTCGTCCTCCAATTGCAGTTGCTCGCGCAGCGCGGCGTCGGTGTGCTCCCACCGGTACGCCGCGATCGGCGAGGACGTCTTCGCGTCCAACCCGACCAGCGGTCGCAGCCCCGGATGCGCCCACAACCGCTCCGACCGGGACACATCCGGGGTGGAGTCGTCGGTGACGTTCTCGGACCCGAATTCGAAGAACCCGGTGTCGGTGTAATGCACGAACGGGATGTCCAGGCCGTCGATCCAGGCCATCGGCTGATCGGTTTCGTTGTGGTGGCCGTGGAAATGCCAGCCCGGGGTCAGCAGGAAGTCGCCGCGCCGCATCGCGACCGGGTCCCCGTTGACGACCGTCCACACCCCCTCCCCCTCGACGACGAACCGGAACGCGTTCTGCGCATGCCGGTGCTCGGGGGCCACCTCCTTCGGGCCCAGATACTGGATGGCCGCCCACAACGTCGGCGTCACGTACGGCACCCCACCCAGGCCGGGGTTCGCCAGGGCGATCGCCCGCCGCTCCCCACCACGGCCGACCGGCACCAGATCCCCGGCCCGCTGCGCCAACGGATACAACGTCGACCACTTCCACACGAACGGCACCGCCCGCGACGTCGGCGTCATCGGCATCAGATCACCGAGCTGGGTCCACAACGGATTCAGGTGCTCGGCCTCGAAGTCGGTATAGAGCTGCTTCAGCTCCGGAGCGTCGTCGAGCGAGGGGTCGGGGGTATGCATGAAGGGCTCCTTCAGATTTGGAGACCGAGGATCGGCGACGGCGCCATACACGTCGCCGATCCTCGGAAGTCTTACGACGCGGCGTGTTCCTGCGCGAGGCGTTGGCGAATGTCTTCGCGCATGGCCTTCTTGTCGATCTTCCCGACCTTGGTGGTGGGCATCTGATCGACGATGACGAGCCGCTCGGGGAGTTTGAATCGGGCGACGCCGGCCTCGTTCATGATGGCGACGACGTCGTCGAGGGTGACGTCGTGGCCTTCGGTCAGCGACATGTACAGGCACAGCTTTTCACCGAGTTTGGGGTCGGGCATGGCGACGGCGGCGGCCATCTCGACGCCGTCGATCTGATACGCGAAGTTCTCGACTTCCTCGGCGGAAATCTTCTCCCCACCGCGGTTGATCATGTCCTTGTCGCGGCCGGCGACCACCAGGTTTCCGTCGGGGCGGCGGACGACGATGTCGCCGCTGGCGTACCACCCGTCGGGAGTGAACGCTTTCGCGTTGTGTTCGGGTGCCCGGAAGTAGCCGCGCGGTGTGTAGGGGCCGCGGGTGAGCAGGGCGCCGGGAGTGCCGTCGGGTACCGGTTCGCCGATCTCGTCGACGACGGCGACCTCGTCGGCCTCACTGACCGGTCGGCCCTGGGTATTGGTGATGATCTCGGGGTCGTCGTCGAGACGCGTCATGTTGATCAGACCCTCGGCCATCCCGAACACCTGCTGCAGGCGGGCACCGAGGACGGGTTCGACGCGGGCGGCGAGTTCGTCGGGCATGCGGGATCCGCCCACCTGCAGCACCCGCAGCGTGGTGCCGGTCATGGTGTGGTGCTCGCGTTGGTGCTCGATCCAGGTCTGGGCGACGGCGGGAACGACGGTGGCGACGGTGACGCCTTCGGCGTCGATGGTGCGCAGGGCCCGCTCGGGGGCCGGCGACGGCAGCATCACGGTGCGGCCGCCGGCGAACAGCGCACCGAGAATGCCCGGACACGCAAGTGGGAAGTTGTGACTGCTCGGCAGAGTCCCGAGATAAACGGTGTCGGAGTCGAATTCGGTGACATCGTTGCACCGGAGGACGTTGTAGACGTAGTCGTCGTGGGTGCGGACGATCAGTTTGGGCAGTCCGGTGGTGCCGCCGGAGAGCAGCAGGCAGGCCACGTCGGCGCCGGTCGGTTCGTACTCGGCGTCGGTGAACCGAACGGGGGTGTCCATGCCGGCGGCGAGCGCGCGCTCGGGTGCGTGCTGCGTCGCGTCGTTCGAGAGTTCTCCGTGGACGAGCACCGTCCGGATGCTGGGGACCTCGGCGGCGACCTGCTGGGCGATCTGGCGCAGGTCGGTATCCCGGTCCGTGTCGGCGACGACGATCGCGGTGGCCTCGGACAGCGACGCGAGGTGAGTGAGTTCGTGTCTGCGGTGCGCGGGCAGCGCCATCACCGGGACGATCCCGGTCCGGAAGCACGCGAGCGTGAGTGCGACGAACTCCCAGCTGTTGGGCAGTTGCAGCACGATCCGGTCACCGGGGGCGATCGACAGGTCGAGCAGGTACTGGGCGCAGGAGGCGGACTTGTCCCACAGTTGCCGGTAGGTCAGGCGGGTGGAGCCGTCGACCAGGGCTTCGTCGTCGGGTCGGCGGTCGACCTGTCCGGCGATGTGGGAGCCGATCGACGTTCCCTGCCAGTACCCGGCCTTGCGGTACTGCTCGGCGACATCATCGGGCCAGGGCACGACACCCTCGATGGACAGCGGCGTGCGGGTGCTCATTTCAGCTCTCCTTCGGGTGCGGTGGGCCGGTTCGGTGCCGGGAGGATGACCGCGTCGAGGGCCGTCAGTCCGGTCGGGGTCAGCCGCAGTGGATTGATCTCGATATCGCTGATCTCGGGATGGGCGGCCAGGTAGCCGGCGACGGTGACGGCGAGGTGGGCGAACTCGTCGCGGTTCAGGACCGGGCCGCCACGCCAGCCGTCGAGCAACGGCGCGCACTGGAGGTCGTCGAGCATGGCGGCGGCTGCGGCGTGGGTGAGGTGGTGGCTGCGGATGGCGACATCGCCGATGGCTTCCGCCGCCGTGCCGCCGAGACCGGCGACGACGATGGGCCCGAACACCGGATCGCGGCGGGCGCCGATGAACAGGTCCACCCCGGAGGTGGCCATGCTCTCGACCAAGTATGCAGGTGCGTTGATGGCGTCGAGGGCGTCGAGGGCGGTGTCGAGGTCCTCCGCGGTGCGGATCCCCAGGTGGACGCCACCGATCTCCGTCTTGTGCACGACCGTGGCGTCGAGGATCTTCACCGCGACCGGGAGAGTGAGTTCGGTGAGGGCCTGGTGTGCGGCGGCGCGGTCGGTGCAGACGCGCCTTGGCGGTGTGGCGATTCCGATGGCGTCGAGGAGGTCCTTGGCGGTGGCCTCGTCGGCGGGCAGCGAAAGTGCCGGGGCCGTGGCGGTAGCGGTCGGCCGGGGCTCGGCGGCGCGCAGGTAGCGACTTCGTGCGTCGTGTACCAGCGCACTGATGCCGGTGGCGAGGGCGGTCGGGCTCGGCAGTACCGGGACACCGATCTCTGCGGCCGACGCGGAGGTCTTGCCGACCGCCTCTCCGTGGCCGCCGATGCCGAGGACGACGGGCACGTCGGTGTGTACTCCGGATTCGCGGACGGCGGCGGCGAGATCGATGGCGTCGGGTTCGGCGAGGGCGTAGACCGCGAGGGCGTCGACCCCGGGGTCGGCCGCTGTGGTCGCCAATACGTTGCCGAAGGTGGCGCCGGGCCGACCGGTGTCGACGGGATTGGCCTGGAATGTCAATGGCGGCAGCAGTTCCGACAACCCCGCTTGGGTCGATCCGGTGAGGGTGGGCACCTGCACGTCCTGGGCGAGCAATTCGTCGAGGATCATCAGACCGGGGCCGGCCTGGGCGGTGACGAGGCCGATGCCGGGGGTCGGGGCGGCGGTCAGTCGGGTGCGGCTGAGCACTGCAAGCGCATCGACGAGTTGCCGCTCGGAGTCGACGACCACGGCGCCGGCCTCGGCCAGCAGCGCCCGGGTGGTCTTCCAGGACGTCGCGAGGGCGCCGGTGTGCGATTCGGAGAAGGCGGAGACGTCGCTGCGCCCGACGACGATCGCCACGATCGGCTTCTCGGCAGTGACCTTGCGCACCGCGGCGAGGAGGGCCTGGCCGTCGTCGACGGATTCGACGTGGAGTGCGATGGCGGTGACGGTCGGGTCCTCGCTCAGGTATTCGAGTACGTCGACGCTGGTCACGTCGACACTGTTGCCCAGCCCGACCCCGAGTCCGACGCCGACGCCCTGCTCGGAGAGCAGGAACGACAGGGCGTGATTCATGCCGCCGCTGGCCGCGACGACCGCGACGGTGCCGCGGTTGATGTGTTCGACCGTCGGCACGAAGCTCACGGTGGTGTTTCCCGGGCGGAAGAAGCCGGAGGTGTTGGGGCCGAGCAACCGGATCCCGGTCTCGGCAGTGATGTCGGCGAGCTGATTCTGCAGCGCGATACCGTCGGGGCCGGCCTCGGCGAATCCGCCGGAGCAGATCAGCGCGGCGCCGACGCCGCAGTCCGCGGCCTCACGCAGCGCGGCTGGGGTGGCCGCGGCCGGAATGCAGAGCACGGCCAGGTCGATCGGCGCGCCGTGCGATTCGGTGGCGGCGGCCAGCGACACGTGGAATCCGTCGCCTGCGCCCTTGGGGTTGATCCCGTACGCGGTCACGGTGCCGTCGCTGCCACGATTGATCGCGTCGAGCATCACCGACCCCAGTTTCGCGGGGGAGGCGGATGCTCCGACGACGGCGATCGACGTCGGGGCGAACAGTCGGTTCAGTTGTGTGTTCGTCGGCACGGGAGTGTGTGTCAGTGTCATTTCGCGACCTCGGCGGAGGTGAGGACACGCGGATGCGCGTCGGCGGTGGGTTCGAAGGCGACGGCGTCGGCGCGACCGGACAGGATCAACGTTGCGGCGCAGTCCCGTTCGTCGACAGCGCGCCTGGCGCGCAGAGACGTGGGCTGGTCGACGACGATCACCGGGATGCGATGGGTGAAGCGGATGTGTTCGGCGCACAACACCCGGGAGAGGGCAGTGCCTCCGCGGACCGCGACAGCAACCGGTTTCCGCGCACACAGCTCATCGAGTTCGGTGCGGGTGACGACGTCGAGCGAGGTCCGGTCTGCGTGCGGTGCGGTGAAGATCGCCGCCACGTCCAGTTCGCCGGTGGATGTTCCGGCGACCACCGAAGTCGTGCCGTCGCTGAAATGCAGGGAATCGTTGGAGAATTCGGTGATCTGCAGGAGCCGGGACCCGAGCGTGACGGCTCCGATGGTCAGCGCGGTATCCAAGGGTGTAGCACCGTGCTGGGTGTTCCAGGCGCGCTCGGCGTCGGAGACGAACCGGGGGTCGCGCACGCGCATCTTCTCGGCCGAGATGGCGCGGCTGAAGAAGTGGAATCCGAACTGCCACGGTTCGAGTGCGCGGTAGTACTCCCCGAAGTGGTCCCACCAGGACAGGCTCGGCATCGCCGAATCCTGGATCTTCGCGACCTGCGGGCGACGGATGTCCTCGAACGCGGCCAGGGCGGCATCGAGGTCGCCGCGATGATCGGCGACGGTCTGGGCGAGGACGGCAGCATCTTCCATGGCCATCTTGGTGCCGGAGCCGACCGAGAAGTGGGCGGTGTGCACGGCGTCGCCGAGGACGACCACGGGGGTGCCCTGCGCGGCGTGGGTGTGCCAGCGGCGGGTGCGGCGGGTACGGAAGTTCGCCCATCGGGAGTTGTTGGCCACCAGTTTGTGACCGTCGATCTGATCGGCGAACAGTTCCTCGAGGTAGCGCTGGGTCACCAGGTCCGACTGCCCGGGCGGGGTGGACATGTCGAAGCCGTCCAGGCCCGCGCGGCGCCAGGTGGCCTCGTCGGTTTCGACGATGAATGTGCTCAGGTCGGAGCCGATCGGGTAGGCGTGCACGGCGAAATTGCCGTGCACGGACTGCTTGTGCAGGAAGGTCAGTCCGTCGAACTGGAATGTGGTGCCGAACCAGATGAACTTGACCGCGGCCTCGTCTACCGAATGCCCGAGCTCGTCCACGAAACGTTCCCGCGACGCAGAGTTCGCGCCGTCGGCGGCGATGATCAGGTCGTACTCACCGCCGGCGTCGAGCGCGTCGACATCCACGGTGGTCGAAAAGTGAAGGCGCGCGCCCAGTTCGGTCGCGCGGTCCTGCAGTGCTCCGAGCAGGACCCGTCGGTGCACGGCGGACATTCCGTTGCCGCCGGCGGATGTGGTCACACCCTTGCTGCGCACCTCGATGGTGTCCCAGTGCCGGCCGTGCTCGGCCAGAGCGTCCCGCAGAACGGGATCGATCCGGTCGACGTTGTCGAGCGTCGCGTCGGAGAACACGACCCCGAATCCGAAGACGTCGGATTCGTTGTTGCGTTCGAAGACGTCGATCGTCGAGCCCGGCACGGTCTGTGCCAACGCGATGGCGGAGAACAATCCGCCCGGTCCACCGCCGATGCAGGCGACGCGCAGCGGTGCTGCGCCAGGCGACGAATTCTGATCTGGGATGGACATCAATGTCGGCCCCTCATGTGACTGTGGCCCGGATCTCGGGCTGACTCTTCTCCAATTATGTGACACAAATTGTCGTAGAGTCAATAGATTTGTTACATGTTTTCGACAATTCCGGCGACGAACTCCTCGGCATCTGCGCGCAGCGTGTCGTGGCACTCGGTGAAGACCTCGTGCGCGACCCGGCCGCGCCAGCCCGGCGGCAGCAGCGATTCGGGCAGGTCGGGGTCGCGGAACGGGTACTTCCGGTACTCCTGAATCAGATGCATCCGCTCGACAAGGGCCTCGCGTCCGTCGAGGCCCCGGCGGTAGCGCGCGAGCCTGGGCTGGAACTCTTCGATGAACCCCTGGTAGTCGGCGCCGAGCTCACGCAGATCCCAGCAACGCTCCGCGATGAGCCGGTCGCTCGGCAGGCCCGCCGTCTGGCTGCGCAGGAACTGAATATGAAGCTCGTCGTCACCCGAGAGCATTTCGCGCAGCTGCTTCTCGCGATCGTGCGGCGAGAACCACGCGGAACCGCCGTACTGCCCGAATCCCCACCAGGTCAATGCGGTTTCGATCCGTTTGCGCCGTTCCCGATCGAGGCCTGAGTCGTCGACGAGCGCCTGCGTCCAGGTGCGGTCCCAGTCGTCGAAGTGCCGCTCGAAGATGCGGGCACGGCCGTCGTCGAGCAGGTGCCAACTCTTGTCGTTGAGCAGGTACGACACCTCGCGCCCATTCTTCGCCGAGTCGAACCACCCCTCTTTGCGTAGGCGTGTCATCACCACCCGCACCGTGGCCGGCTCGACGCCGAAGACACCCATCAGTTCGGTCAGGGCCCCGAGCTTGGCCGCCCCGCCGGTATAGCGGAAGTATTCGCCGTACAGATCGAACACGAGTGCCCGTGGTCGCATGTCTGCCATCCCTTCGCCCGCGATCGATCCACTCGACCTGCAATATGTGTCATTGGTATTGACTTCAGAGGCAATTGTGTCACATAGTGACTGTGCTCACATAGTCTTCTCGCGGTCGTCCCACCGACCACGAACCGCCCGACGTCACGCAAGTGTGTCGGACTCCCCCATCACCTCCAGACACCCACCCGCAACGGAGGAAACAGGTGACCCCCCTGACCTCGGCCACGAACGCCGGTTCCACCCGGCGTTCCAGTGCCTCGATCGTCGCCCTCTGCTTCGTCATCATCGTCTACGACGGATACGACTTGGTCGTCTACGGCGCCACCGTTCCGTCCCTCCTCGCCTACGAACCCTGGCAGCTCACCGCGGGCCAGATCGGTGCGATCGGTAGCTACGCGCTCGTCGGCATGCTGCTAGGCGCCCTGTTGTCGGGGTGGCTGGCCTCGCGGGTCGGCGCCCGCGCCATCGTGCTCGGCTCACTGATCTCCTTCTCGGTGATCATGGGCCTCACCGCGTTCGCGCCCAATCCCGAGGTGTTCGGCCTCCTGCGATTCCTCGGAGGTCTCGGCCTCGGTGGTGTCGTCCCTACCGTCATCGCACTGACCGTCGAGTACTCACCGCCGTCGCGCCGGCAGTTCAACAACGCACTGATGTACAGCGGCTACTCCGTCGGGGGCATGCTCTCCGCCCTCGCAGCGCTGGCTCTGCTCCCGGAGAACAGTTTCCGAATCATGTACGCCCTCGGTCTGTTGCCGTTGGTCACCATCGTGCCCCTGGCATGGCGGTACCTCCCCGAATCTGCGGCGTTCCTGGCAGGCAAGGGCCGAATCATCGAAGCGCGGGCGCTCGCCGACAAGTTCGGAATCGAACTTCCCGCACAGTCGGCCACCACGTCGAACGGCAGTATGGCGGCGCTGGTGACCGGGCCCCGCCGGATCCCCCTGCTCCTCCTCGTCGTCGCCTCGTTCTGCGGCCTGCTCCTGGTCTACGGGGTCAACACCTGGCTGCCGAACATCATGCGCCAGTCGGGCTACTCTCTCGGTAGCTCGCTGAGCTTCCTGCTGGTGCTCAACCTCGGAGCCATCATCGGTGCACTCGCTGCCTCGAGAGCTGCAGACCGATTCGGCAGCAAACCGGTGACCGTCACGTCATTCCTGCTCGCCGTCGTAGCCATCCTCGCCCTGGGAACAGGACTGCCGGTGTCTGCAGCCATGGCCGTAGTCGCCGTCGCCGGGCTCGGCACCGTCGGTACACAGATCCTCGTCAACGGTTACGTCGCCACCTATTTCGCGGAGAACGAGCGGTCTGCCGCCCTGGGACTTTCACTCGGTCTCGGCCGGGTCGGCGCCATCGTCGGGCCGATTCTCGGCGGCTGGATCGCCTCCTCCGCACTCGGCGTCGAATGGAACTTCTACGCCTTCGCGGCCTTCGCCGCACTCGGCTGCCTCGCTGTTGCGCTCGTCAGCCGTCCGGCTGCCGGGACACGCCTGTCGAGTGCTGCTGAATTCGATGCACGGCCTGCGGCGTCGGCGACACCGGAACGACTCTGATTCAACCCACCCTTATAGGAGAGACCATGTCCACAACCTTCGTACTCGTCCACGGCGCCTGTCACGGCGGCTGGACCTGGCGGCCGGTCGCCGAATACCTGCGCGCTCAGGGACATCGCGTGTACATGCCGACCCTCCCCGGACTCGGCACCGAGGACCAACGGGCCGACATCCACCTCACCGACACAGTCGACTACCTGATCGACTACGTCGAGCAGCGAGATCTCACGGACATCGTCCTCGTCGGACACAGCTGGGGCGGCTTCCCCGTCTCCGGCGCCTCCATCCGACTCGCGACCCGAATCTCACGGCTCGTCTACTGGAGCGCGTTCGTACCGCACAGCGGTGAGTCGCTGATCGATCTGTGCCCACCCGCCTACGGCGACATGTTCCGGGCCTCGGCGGCAGCCTCAGACGACAACTCGGTGATGTTCCCGTTCGAGGTGTTCTGCGCGGCGTTCATGCAAGACGCATCCCCCGAGACCCAGCGCGTTCTCTACCCGCTGCTCGAGCGTCAGCCCTTCCACACCATGAATGAATCACTCGACCTCGACGAGTGGGAACGACTGCAACTGCCCTCCGCTTATCTGCTCTCGAAGGAGGACCTCGCCCTGCCGCCCGGGGAATTCGGTTGGGCTCCACGGTTCCCGGACAGGTTGCCGACTGGTTCTCCCCTGATCTACACCCCTGGCAGCCACGAATCCCAGCTCACCCAGCCGGAGCCGCTCGCCGCTGCCCTCGTCGAGGCCGCAGCGAGCTGACCGGATAGCCGTTCATTCCGAGAGAAGAGAGTTCATGACCACGACCGTCACCGCCGCCGTCGCCCGCAACACCGGCGAACCACTCACTATCGAGCAACTGCAGCTCGACCGGCTGCGTTCGAACGAGGTGCGGGTGCGAATGGTCGCCACCGGCATCTGCCACACCGACGCCATCGTGCGCGACGGCATCTACCCCACCCCTCTCCCCGCCGTCCTCGGCCACGAGGGTGCCGGCGTCGTCGAGGCGATCGGAGAGGAAATCACCACCGTCGATGTGGGCGATCACGTCGTCCTGTCCGCCGCCTACTGCGGGCACTGCAGGCAGTGCCGGTCCGGTCGAATGGCATACTGCGAGAACCTCTTCGAAGAAGACTTCGGCGGCCGCCGACACGACGGCACGACGGCACTGTCGGTGGACGGCGCACCGATCTCCTCCCACTTCTTCGGGCAGTCCTCGTTCGCGACGCACGCCAACGTCGTCGAGACCAGCGTCGTCAAGGTCGATCCCGGAGCGCCACTCGCCACCCTCGCCCCGCTCGGCTGTGGCCTGCAGACCGGTGCCGGCGCCGTCCTCAACGACCTGCGTCCCGAGCCGGGAACCTCCCTCGTGGTGTTCGGGACCGGCGCCGTCGGCTCGGCCGCGATAATGGCAGCCCGCGTCGCCGGATGCACCACCGTTATCGCCGTCGACCTCCACGATTCCCGGCTCGAGCTCGCCCAGCAGATCGGCGCCACGCACACCGTCAACGCCGGCACCGTCGATGTCGTCGACGAACTGAAGAAGATCACGAACGGGGACGGCGTCGACTACGCCATCGACACGACCGCGGTACCGGCGGTGCTGCGCCAAGCCGCCGATTCCCTCGGAATTCGAGGAACACTGGCCCTCGTCGGGGCGGCCGCCCCCGGCACCGAGGTGAACTTCGAGATCGGCGCGTCGCTGGTCAAGGGCTGGACGTTCAAAACGATCATCCAGGGCAGTTCGGTGCCCCAGGTGTTCATCCCCCGATTGGTCGAACTGTGGAAACAAGGCCGATTTCCGTTCGACAAGCTGATCCGCACCTACTCCCTCGCCGACATCAACACCGCGTTCGCCGACTCCGCGGACGGGTCGACGATCAAGCCAGTTGTCGTGTTCTGAGTACACCTCCGCACCGGCAAACCACAATCCCCGCAACCAGCCAAGGAGCAATTCTCATGACCACCACCCACGATGTCCTGTCGATCGGCCACCTCATCGGCCACACCCTGACCGACGTCGACAACTACGACGAGGTCCGTGACCCGGGCCGCCTCGACGACGTCGTCGCCCGCGTCGCAGTCGGCACCCCCGCCGATGTGGACCAGGCGGTGGAACTGGCGCACCGCGCGTTCACGTCGTGGAGGAACGTCCCGCCCGCCGAGCGGGCTCAGCTGTTGCTCCGCGCCGCAGACGTGCTCGCCGGCTGCGCGGAGGATCTCGCGCCGCTGCTCGTCCGCGAGCACGGCGGTGTGCTGTGGGAAGCTCAGACCGACTTCGCCCTCGGCACCGGTGTGCTCCAGCACACCGCGAGTCTCGTCGACGGATTCTTCACACCCGTCCAGTACGACGACGAGCAGAGCTTCATCAGCATCGAGCGCGTTCCCCGCGGCGTCGTCGCAGCGGTCGTGCCGTGGAACATGCCCGTGGTGCTGACCATGATGAAGCTTGCGCCCGCGCTCGCCACAGGCAACACCATCGTGCTCAAGCCGTCCCCGTTCGCGCCTGCCGCGCTGACCCTGGCCTTGCAACGCATCGCGCAACAACTTCCCGAGGGTGTGGTCAACGTCGTCCACGGAAACGCGGACGTCGGGCAGGCACTCACCTCCCATCCCTTGGTGCGCAAGGTCGGCTTCACCGGCGGCACCGCCACCGCCCGGCACGTGATGGCCTCGGCCGCAGGCACGATCAAGAACCTGACCCTCGAACTCGGTGGCAACGACCCGGCGGTCGTCCTCGACGATGTCGACATCGACGCGGCGCTCGACCGAATGCTCAAGGGTGTGTTCACCCGATCCGGGCAGATCTGCTTCGCGGTCAAGCGCATCTACGTACCCCGCTCGCTGTACGGCACCTTCGTCGACGCCTTCTGCGAACGAGTCGACCAGTACGCCGTCGGACACGGGCTGGACGAAAACGCCAGCTTCGGACCGCTGAACAACAAGGCCCAGTTCGACAGCGTCACGAACCTGATCGAAGGGACGAAGAACTCCTCCGCGAACATCGTTCAGCTCGGAAAGAAGCTCGACTCGGCCGTCGACGGTTACTACGTTCTCCCGCATGTGGTTCGTGACGTCGAACACTCCGCGCCGATCAGCAGTTGCGAACAGTTCGGCCCCGTCATCCCCCTCATCGCCTACGACGACGAAACCCAGGTCGTGGAGTGGGCGAACGATTCCGAATACGGGCTCGGCTCATCAGTCTGGACGACCGATATCGATCGCGGGCTTGCGATCGCGCGTCAGATCGAGGCCGGCAGTACGTTCATCAACTCGCACGCATTCGAATCCCTCGACCTGCGCATGCCTTTCGGCGGCGTCAAGCAGAGCGGTATCGGACGCGAGTTCGGCGAAGCGGGCATGAGCGAGTACGTCGAGGACCACGCGATCCGCGTCGTGAAGTAGCCGGCCCAAGAGTGTGGCGTTGCGTTCGTCATCACGCGCACCGCCACACTCGGCACTGTTGCATCCGCCGGTTCCGTGGGTCGCTCCACTGCTGCACACGGGCGACGAGTGGACCGAAGGCCGGGACCGGCACCGGCATGACAACTCGGACCACGATGCACCACTCACCGAGCACGAACGTCCGCATGGGCAACAAGAAAGGCTGATTTCGTTGTGTGACATAGTTGCAGGCCTCGAATCCAGGGGAGTCTCGCGAAGGAGGATTCTTGCCAGCCTGGCGATCGGCGCTGCGGCGACCGCCACTGCGGCAGCATGCTCGTCCGATGCAGACACCGGTGGTGGCGGCGTCGCGCTCGACGCACGCCCCTACGGTCCCGAGCCCTATGCCAATCAGCGCACGCGTCTCATTCTGCTCGGCACATCGGGCGGGCCACCGTACTGGCCGGGCGGAACTCGTGAAGGTATCGCATCCGCCGTTGTGGTCGACGATCGGTTCTATCTCATCGATGCCGGCCACGGGGTGATGCGTCAGCTCCGAAACGCCAAGCTGGGTAGGAACTACGACACGGATTTCGATGGTCCCCTCGATGTACTGGCGGGAGTGTTCCTTACTCATCTCCATTCCGACCACATCGTCGACCTCAATAACATTCTCAGTGAGGGAATGTACAACGGTCTCCAGTTCGTGAATAGAATCCCCATCTGGGGGCCAGGAAACCGCGGCCAGGTTCCACCGTTCTTCGGCGGTGGTACGCCCCCGGCTCCGGTCAACCCGGAAAATCCCACGCCCGGTACTCGCGAGATGGCCGACTTGTTGGTGCAAGCATTCGCCGCGGATTTCAATGACAGGCTGTTCGACAACGCCAAGCCGCGCCCGGAACAGATGTGGGAGGCGAAAGACGTTCCCGTCCCCGCGCAGTATCTGTCCGATCCGAATGGGCAGCCCTGCCCGGAGATGGATCCCTTCGTCTTCTTCGAAGATGATCACGTCAAGGTGTCCGCAACACTCGTCAACCATGCGCCGGTTTTCCCAGCCCTGGCGTACCGCTTCGACACCCCCGACGGCTCGATCGTTTTCTCGGGTGACACCGGAAAGAATCCCAACCTGGTGCCGTTGGCCAGGAACGCCGACGTCCTCGTTCATGAGGTGATCGATAAGTCCTGGCCGGAATCGCTCTTCCCGGAACCTCGGGACGCGAAGCAGGAATCGATATTCCAGCAATTGATCAACGCTCATACCCTCGTCGAGGACGTGGGACGGGTCGCGCAGGAGGCGAACGTGAAGACGTTGGCACTTTCCCACATCGTCCCGGGAAACGGCGCGGACGAACGGTTCGAGGCGGCCAGGGACGGTTTCGACGGAAAGCTGATCATCGGCCGGGACCTGGATGTGATCGGTGTGGGCGCGGCCCGAAGCGGGGGCTGACGACCAGCGCCGGAAACCGAGTACTCCCTGATCCTGTCGGAAACCGTGTATTCGCGCTGTCCGACGCGCTTATCGATTGGAATCGATTCAATGTGCGATACCGCTCGTCCTCTCGCCGGAATCTCTCGGCGCTCGTTCGTCCAGGTGGCACTGTCTATGTCCGGTGCCGCCGTAGCATCCACCGCTCTCAGTGGATGCACGGAGGACGGTCACGTAGCCGAAGCGGAACCGGTCGGTTCCTCGAGCAGTGCAGCTGATTTTCGGACACGCCTCGTGTTGCTGGGGACAGCCGCCGGCCGGACGTGGTGGGGTGGCTCGGAGCGGAAGGGAATATCTACCGCTGTCGTGGTGGAGGACTCGGTGTACCTGGTCGACTTCGGGGAAGGCTGGGCGAGGCGGTACCTACAAGCAGGACTGGGGAGACAGGAGGAATTTCACGGCCTCGAGCGGCTCGAGGCAGCCTTCGTTACCCATCTTCATTCCGACCACATCGTCGACTACCCGAATATCCTCACCTTCGGGTCATCGGACGGTTTGGCGAGCCGTCCAACGCCCCTTCAGGTCTTCGGCCCGGGTGCCCGCCCCTCGCTCGTGCCGCTCGGCATCTCGTCCGCTCCGGAGCCCGCCCGTTCTGAATGCGTCGAATCCGACTCCGGGACTGCGCAATACCACCGAATACCTCTACCAGGCATTCGCGAACGATCTGAACGACAATATGCGAGACAGCCTCAAGCCCGACCCGCACTCGCTGATCGCCGTTCACGATATCGAACTTCCGGTCGGCATCACCGTCGATCCGAACATCGATGTGGCACCGCGCATGTCACCGTTCCCTGTGTTCCAGGACGAACGGGTGCGAGTCACGGCCACGCTGGTCGGCCACGCACCGGTGTTTCCTGCCTTTGCCTTCCGCTTCGATACCGCCGACGGATCGGTCGTAGTGTCCGGAGATACGAACGCATGTGACAATCTTGTCGAGCTTGCCCGGGGTGCGGACATACTCGTCCACGAGGTGATCGACATTTCGTGGGTGGAAGGACTCTTTCCGGACCCGCCCAGCCCGGCACAGCAAGCGAAGATCGATCACCTCGTCAACTCGCACACACCGATCGAGGATGTCGGGAAAGTGGCTGAGCGAGCGGGTGTGCGGACGCTCGTGCTCACCCATCTGGCACCAGCGCACAATCCGCCCGAGCGGTGGCTCGAAGCTAGTGTCCTGAGTCTTTAATTCTGGCGCAGTAGTGTGCGATGGAGTCGAGGATCTGGTCGGCGGTCTTGACCCAGACGTAAGGTCTGGGGTTGTCGTTCCAGGTCTCGATCCATGCTCGGATGTCTTTGTTGAGCTGTTGGACCGAGGTATGGGTGGAGCGTTGGAGCTTCTTGGTGGTCAGTTCGGCGAACCAGCGTTCGACGAGGTTCATCCACGATGAGCTGGTCGGTGTGAAGTGGATGACGAAGCGCGGGTGCGCGAGGAGCCATCGTTTGACCGCGGGAGTCTTGTGGGTCGATGCATTGTCCATCACGAGGTGGACATCGAGATCGTCGGGCACCTGAGCGTCGATCTTGCGAAGAAATGCGATGAATTCTTGTGCGCGGTGGCGTGAATGGAGTGATCCGATCACCTTCCCTGAGGCGATGTCTAGAGCAGCGTACAGGCTCGAGGTGCCATTGCGGACGTAGTCGTGACTGGCGCGTTGCGGGGTGGTGGGAAGCATCGGGAATATCGGTTGGGTCCGGTCCAGTGCTTGGATCTGAGTTTTTTCGTCGACGCAGAGCACCAGAGCCCGCTCGGGCGGGTTCATGTACAGGCCGACGACGTCACGGACCTTCTCGGTGAACAGTGGATCCTTCGACAGTTTCCACGAGTCTTGTTTGTGCGGGGCCAAACCGAACGCGCGCCACACTCTCGAGACCGTCGATTGCGAAATATCGAGATGCTCTGCCATTGATCGTGTGGACCAGTGTGTGGCATTCTTCGGTGTCGTTTCGAGGGTCGAGGTAATCAGATCCTTGATCTTGTCGTCGTCGATCGTCCGCGGACGGCCCGGGCGTGGTTCGTCGAGCAACCCGTCGCATCGGTCCTCGACGAACCTGTCGCGCCACCGCCGCACCGTGCCTCGGTTCAACCCCAACCTCTGCGCCACTTCGGTATTCGATCCACCATCGGCGGCAGCGAGAATAATTCGCGACCTTACTGCCAAACCTGCAGCGGTCTTGCGTCGCCGCGACCACCCCTCGAGTTCTACGCGTTCGGCCTCGGTCAGCACAATCTCCGTCGGTCGCGGACCACGAGTTGCCATGACCAATCTTAACAACCGATCGCTTATTTATGACTCAAGACACTAGAAGGGACTTCTCAGGCGAGATTCTCGTCGGAGAAGACTTGATGGAACTCGGTGTCGGCGCCGCACGGAAGAATTGATTCCGGCGTGGCAGCTTCGGTATCGAACTCTGGTTGACTCCACTTCCGAGTGCGCAGGCCGAATCACATCGCACTTCACCTCGCCGGCGCATCGCCGACGGTGTCCGCGGGGTTGTAGAGCCCGGTCATCCGTCCTTCTGGATCGAGTTGCGTCAACAATGCTTCACCGATGCGGCGGAGTTGGGTCAGCTGTGCGGGCGTCAACGGGTCGAGGACGTTGCGGCGCACGGTACGGACGTGTCCGGGCGCAGCGGCGACGACCTCATCCCACCCTGCCGCCGTAAGTCGCGCATTGCTCGCCCGGCCATCCTCGGGGCACGGGTTTCGCTCCACGAATCCTCTCCTCTCCAATCGCCGGATGACATGGGACAGTCGGGGCAGAGTTGCGCTGGTGCGTTGGGCCAGCGAAGTCATCCGCAGGGTGTGGTCGGTTGCCTCGGACAGCATGGCGAGTACGAAGTACTCGAAGTGAGTGACGCCTGCGTCCCGTCGCAATTGCGAGTCCAGGACGCCGGGTAGCAGTTCGACGACGGCGACCAATCGGAGCCACGTTGCCCGTTCATCCGCGTTCAGCCATCTCGTTTCCACTCCAGGAGCCTACCTCCATTACTTGACACGACAACTAAATCAACTAGGCTTTACTTGAAGCATCAACCATGATGCGTGCAGCATGAGTTCCTCGCCGTCGGCATCTCCGCCGTCGGCTGCAACGCCGTCACCAGGCAACAGCTGTTCCGTGTGCGAAAAATCGCCCTGTAACGACAATTTGCCGGTTTCGGCCGGAACGACCAACTGGAAGGTGGACACCCAGTGACCGTCGACTACATCGAGCAATCATGAGCGCAGTGGCCTTCGGCCAACCCGTCACCGCCACGTACGGCTCCGCCGACCCGACCGCGCCGTTGGTCGTGCTCCTCCACGGGCGTGGGTCGAACGAGCGCGAAATCCTCTCGCTGGCAACCCAGTTGCCGGGAGACATCGCCTACACCGCGGTGCGCGCCCCACTTGCCGAGGGATCTGGGTTCGCCTGGTTTGCCAATCGTGGGATCGGCCGGCCTGTTGCGGCCTCTCTCGCAGTGTCCATGAAGTGGTTCCGGAGCTGGCTCGACTCCGTCGCGCCGATCGGGCGTCCGGTGATTCTCGTCGGTTTCAGCGGCGGAGCGGCCTTCGCCGGCGGCCTGATCCTCGACGACCCTGCCCGCTTCACCGGCGCGGCTGTCCTGTACGGGACACTGCCCTTCGACGCGGGCCTTTCGGTGGAGCCGGCCCGTCTCGCTCACCTTCCGGTCTTCGTCGCCCAAGGGGATCAGGACCATGTCATCCCGGCCGAGCTGCTCGAGCGCACCTGGAATTACCTACTCAGCGAGTCCGGTGCACCCACAGAAGCGCACCGCGACCCCGGCGGACATGGGCTGTCCGAGACCGTGGTGTCGGCTCTGGGCGAATGGATTGCGCATCGACTGCGCTTCGTGAAGCACCAACACGTGCCTTCCGGCGGCCCGCGAGCCGGTGTCCACTGGCCGACCGTCCCGGGCGGTCGGCTACCGGAACGTCGTGGCCCCCACCCGCGTGTTTCGTGGTCGATCCCGCAGCAGCAGAGCACTGACATTGCCCCCGTCGATCTGCAGGAACGTTTGCTGGCGCACGTCCGCGAGATGGCCGGCGTCACCGTCGGTGCCTCACACATCTCGGTCCCCGGAGCAGTCGGATTCAGTCTCGAAGACCGAGGGCCCGACGAGCAGGCGTATCTCGTTCCGTCGGCGGGTGAGTTCGCGCATCTGCACCCGCAGTACGACGGCTCGTTGCACCTGACGCTGCCGGCCGCCCTCGCGGCCGACCTCGTGGCCCAGGGGTGGGGGCGGATGCACCCGTGGGCGGGAACCCGGCTGTCGCCCGGCTTCGTGATGGTCTACGGACCCCGCGACGACGACGAGCTCGCAACAATCGAGGGCGTCGTCGCGGCAAGCCATGCCTACGCGACCGGTCGGCTCATCGACTCGCCTTCCTCCGAGAGCCTCCCCTTGCCGAGCCGCATCCAATAGAGAGACGCCTCATGACCAACCTCACGCTCGACCTGGACCGCACCGCACTCGTCCTGATCGACCTTCAAAACGACAACGTTCACCGGGACGGCGCGTACGCGTCCTTCGGCGCCGCCGCACACGCGGAGGAACAACAACTCCTCACCCACGTCGGCGAGTTGCTGGACTGGGCTCGAACGAAATCCGTACCCGTAGTCCACAACCACATCGTGTCCTTTCCCGGTCGACCCTTCGGCGGCCGCAACGCCCCCATCTTCCGGATGATCGGTCCGGACTCGCTCCGCCTCGGCTCGTGGGGCGCCCAGGCGCTGGACGGCCTCGAGGCTCGGGACGACGAGCCCGTACTGTTGCGAAACCGGATGAGCTGCTTCAACGGGACACCGCTCGACAGTCTGCTGCGAAACCTCGGCGTCACCGACGTCGTCGTCTCGGGCGTGTGGACGAACATGGCCGTCGAGCACACCATCCGCGACGCAGCCGACCACGGTTACCGCGCAATCCTCCCTGCCGACGCCACGTCGAGCCTGAGCGCGGACTGGCAAGCTGCGGCGGTCGGCTACGCCCTGACGAACATCGCAGAGATCGTCACCACAGCCGATGTCATTGCGGAACAACGCGACGAGACTGCATGAGCCGCGACTCCATCTGGACTGTCGAGACGGCAGCCGACGTTCTCCTCGAGGCCGAGGCAACTCGCACCGATCGACACCCCATCACCGACGACTGGGCTGCGCTCGACCTCGAGACCGCCTACCAAGTGCAGGACCGACTGATCGCCCGCAAGCTGGCACTGGGTGAGAAACTTGTCGGCGTCAAACTCGGCCTCACGTCCCGCGCGAAGCAGCAGCGGATGGGCATCAGCTCGCCACTCACCGCATGGCTCACCGATGGCATGGTTCTCGCAGCAGGGGCACCGGTTCCGACCCACGAACTCATCCACCCCCGCGTCGAACCCGAGATCGTCTTCGTCCTCGGCGAGAAGCTGGAAGGCCCAGGTGTGACTGCGGCGTCCGCGATGGCCGCTGTGCGGTCCGTGTATGCCGGTGTCGAGGTGATCGACAGTCGCTACACCGACTTCCGCTTCACCCTGCCGGACGTCGTTGCCGACAACGCCTCCTCAGCGAGATTCGTACGTGGCGACATCGAGCGCCACCCCGCCGACCTGGACCTCGCCCTCGAAACATGCGTCCTGTCCGTGAATGGCGTCGCCACCGCCACCGCCACCGGCGCCGCCGTCCAAGGTCACCCCGCCAACGCACTCGCTCTCGCCGCGAACGCGCTCGCCGAACGCGGCATCGCGCTCGAAGCGGGCTGGACCGTCCTCACCGGCGGAATGACCGACGCCGTCTCCATCGAACCCGGGCAACAGGTCGTCGCCGAGTTCACCAACCTCGGCGCGATCACCGTTGTCGGTGCCTGACACAACTCGGTGGCCGAGGTATGCCTCGACCACCGAGCTCGTTTCAACTCTTCGCGGGCAGGGCTACTGGTTCCGTGTCTTCGATGGTGGTCACGTGCAGGCCGCCGGTGATCGTGTCGGTCCAGCGGCTCATGGTGAAGGCGAGGATCGCGGCGGCGACGAAGAAGCCCGCCATGATGAGGAGTCCGTTCGTGGTCGATCCAGTGTTGTCCTTCAGCAGCCCGAACAGGTAGGGGCCGGCCAGGCCGCTGAGGCTGGCGAGGCCGTTGATCATTGCGAGAGCCACGGCGGCGAGTCCACCGGTGAACAGCTGGGCAGGCATCGAATTGAAGGTCGGGAGTGAGCCGAAGAATCCGGCCGCGGCCAGGCTGATACCCACCAGCGCGAGGTACGGGTTGCCACTGAGCGCGGCAATGGTCAGCCCTGCGGCTCCCGCCAGCTGGAGGAGGGTCATGTGCCAGGTTCGTTCGCCGGTCCGCGAGACATTCCGCGAGACGACGATCATGACGATGGCGGCGAACAGCCACGGGATTGCGGAGACGAAGCCGGCGCCGGCAGCGCCAAGGTCGAACTGGTCTCGAACGATGGTCGGAAGGAAGTACGCGATGGTCCAGTAACCGATCGTCATGCAGAAGTACAACACGGTGAACAGCCACGCTGCGGGTCGGCGCAGCACCGCCCACAACTGCGCGAGCTCATGGCCGGCGCTATCGGGTCGCTGGGCGCTGGCCTTGGCGAGGTATTCCTTTTCCGACGCGTCGAGCCACTTGGCGTTCGAGGGACCGTCGGGAAGGCGGAAGAAGATGTAGACCGCGAGCAGAATCGCCGGTATGCCTTCGAGCAGGAAGGCCCACCGCCATCCCGCGATGCCGAATACTCCATCCAGTGACAGCAGCGCCGAGGTCACTACCGACCCGACCGCGAGCGCGATGGGAACGGCCAGATTCAGCATGGAGTACGTTCTGGGGAGCATGCGAGGTGTGCACCAGAAGGCGAGGAACAGCAGTGCGCCGGGGGAGAATCCGGCTTCGGCGATACCGAGCATGATTCGCACGATGTAGAGGGTTGTGTCGTTCTGGACCAATCCCATCAGCATGGTGGCGATACCCCAGGTGACCATGATGCGGGCCAGCCATACACGCGCACCGAATTTGGTCAGGGCCATGTTCGAGGGAATCTCGAAAAAGCAGTATCCGATGTAGAACAGCCCGGCCGCGAGACCGAAGGTTGCGGCGGTGAGTCCGAGGTCCTTGGACATCGGTCCGGCCAGCACGCCGATGTTGGCTCGATCGATGTACGAGATGAACATTCCGAGCATGATGATCGGGATGACTCGCAGAAGGGTCTTCTTGTAGATGCGTGCTTCGATATCGATGTCGGGGTCGGCAGCAGGGAGGGGATTGGTCATGGGATCGGCTTCCTCGAGGTCGCGGCGGTGCGGCAGATGTGCTAGGGCTCGTCGCGAGGACTGCGTGGTGTGAGGGGATGCGGTCGGGCGGTCCGGATGGCTAATTCTCTGCTCGTGTAACGGTTTCCGGCCGCATTTACCTTCGGTAGCGGGAACAGTTCGTTCAGTTGTCGGTGCGGTAGTGGTCGAGCTTGGCCGGGTCGATCTCGATGCCGAGCCCGGGACCGGGCCGCACACTCATCTTGCCGTCGCTGATACGCAGGGATTCGGTGAGCAGGTCGTCGCTCATGTCCAGGTAATTCGACAACTCGGCGGCATGATGCGCGGTCGTGCGCTGGGAGGCGCCGAAAGCGAGCGAGCAGGCGGTTCCGATCTGGCCGTCGATCTGGTTGCCGATGACGACCTCCACCCCCAGACCTTCGGCGAGGTGTGCGACGCGCAGCGAGTCGGAGAACCCGGTGCGTGCGGTCTTGATGCTGATTCCGGTGGCTGCGCCGGCGAGTATCTCGCGGGTGACGTCGGCTGGGGTGGTGGCGCTTTCGTCGGCTACGAAGGGAACCGGGGACTGTCGCACCAGCCAGCGGCGGCCGAGGACGTCGTCGGCGGGGCACAGTTCCTCGACCCGGGACAGACCGAGGTCCTCGAGCCGGCGCAGCGCGGTCGCGGCCTCCGATGCGGTCCATCCGCGGTTGCCGTCGAGGTAGAGTTCGGCGCCGTCGCCGACGGCGTCGCGGATCGCCCGGCACACGGCGATGTCGAGGTCGATCGGGCGCCGTCCCACCTTGATCTTGAACGAGGCGATTCCGTATTCGGCCGTGATCCGGAGGGCCTCGTCGGCCATGACGGCGGGGTCGGCGAATCCGAGCATGTGGCTCACGCTCAGGTGGTCGGTGTAGCCACCGAGCAGTTCATGTAGCGGCCGGTCGACCGTTTTGCCCCAGGCATCCCACATGGCCATATCGATGGCCGCCTTCGCGGTGGGATTGCCGACGGTGCGGTTCAGTTTCTCGCGTACCTGTTCGCGGGCCAGCAGCGACATGCCGGTGATGGCAGGGGCGAAGACGGTCTCGATTACCGCGACGATGGAGGCCTGGGTTTCGCCATAGGTGTACGGGCGCGGGGGTGCCTCCGCGATACCGGTGACGCCGTCCTCGGTGACGACCTCGACGAGGACGTGGTCGGCGACGTCGATGTGGCCGCTGGCGAAGTGCAATGGTTTGCGGTACGGAATGGCGAACGGGATCGCCCGGATATGAGTGATTTTCATGGTGTTTCCCCTATTTCGGGCATCACGACTCCGGGCCCGTCGTCGCGACGGGACCAGCGATCGTTGTGGTCTCTGTACGGGTCTCGGTGCCCGACGGGTCTTCGGTGGTGCTGTCAGGTGAGGTAGGTCCGGATGATCTGGCTGTCGTCGGCCTCGAGCAGGCCGAGTTCGGCCGCACGCTGGTACTGCTGCTTGGCTGCTTCGAGCAGCGGGACATGGGCGCCGTGCTCGACCGCTTCCTCGTGGACGAGTCCGTTGTCCTTCGCCAGGATCGCTAGCCGCGTCAACACGTCTGGGACCGTGCCGATTTCGGCCATGCGAGGTCCGCGCTCGTCGAAGAACCACGACGCACCGGAGCCGCCGCTGATGATGCCGACGGTCTTGACCGGATCGAGACCGAGGTGGGTGGACAGGGCGATCGCTTCCGCGGCCGCCGCGAGGTGCACCGAACTGCAGAGCTGGTTGACGATCTTGGTCGCCTGGCCGTCCCCGGGACGGTCGCTGACGAACGCTAGGTTGCCGAGCACGGCGAACAGTTCGTGCAACGCCTCGACGGCCCCGGCGTCGCCGGCGGTCAGGAAACGCAACATCCCCTTCTCGGCGCCGGGCACACCGCCCGTGATGGGAGCGTCGATGACGGTGGCACCTACTTCCGTCAGCATCTGCGCCGCCTCCTGCGCGGCGCGTGGGCCGACCGTCGAGCAGATCACCCAGGTCTGGTGATCGACCCGCCTGTGCGTTGTTCCGGCTTTGACCGCGTCGAGGAGTTGTTGCCCGGTGGCGACCAGTACCAGAACCACGTCGCTGACCGGGGTCGCGGCAATGTCGTCGAAAGACTGCATGCCGTCGTCTTCCGCGCGGGCGCGGGACGCCGGATTCGGATCGACCGCGGCGACGGAGTAGCCGTGAGAGACGAGGCGGTGCGCCATCGGCATGCCGATGGCACCGATTCCGACGAACGTGACTGTGGGGAGGTTCTTTTCGTGTGAATTCATGATGTTGTCCGTTGCTTTCATGATTGGATCCAGGTGACGATCTTGTAGACAGTGAAGAGGGCCGACGATTCTGCGCAGTCGAGGGATCTCGTGCAGCTGCCGGGTCAGCGTGGCCGGCAGGGTGCCGCCGTCCATGGAGCTTGCCGACCGCGGGTATCTCGTTGCCCTGTCCGCCATTGCTTTCACCATGATCCAACTCCCTCGAACGGCAAAGCGTGATGCCCGCCACACGTATGGAAGTTATCGGCTCACGATCTATCTTGTCCAAGACTCATTTCTCAATTGTTCATATTCAAACCGTATGAATCGAGATCAGGTGTCGGCAGGGCGGATTCCCCGACCGCGAGCACGCGTTGCAAGGCGGGTGAGGTGTTGTCGGTGCGCCAGGCGAGAGCCGGGAAGAGGTGGCTCGGCTCGGTGCCCTCGATCGGCTTGTAGATGATCCCGACGCTCTGCGCCTGACAGACCGAGCTCAGCGTGATGGTCACCCCGGCGCCCGCCGCAACCAAAGCGAGCACCGTGCTCGAATCCGGCGCCACCTGGGTGATCTTCGGCCGGAACCCCGCCGACATGCACATCGAGTACATGGTCAACCGGAGCATCGATCCGCTGTCCTCGGGGAGGCTGACGAAGTCCTCGTCGATCAGGTCCTCGAGGCGCACGCTGTCGCGATCGGCGAGCCGGTGCCCGGCCGGTAATGCGCAGAGCACCTCCTCCACCTCGACGACCCGATAGCTGAGTTCGGGACGCGCCACCGGTATCCGGACGAACGCGAGATCCAGATCGCCCGCTACGAGCAGGTCGAACGCCCGGTAGACGTACGTCTGGGACTGCAGGACCAGATCGATCCCGGGATGCTCTGCCCGGACCGCACGGGTGAGCAGGGGCAGCACTCGCTGACTCGACGCACCGGCGAAGCCGATCCGGACCCGACCTTCCTCGCCTGACGCGATCGCGGTCGCCAGCTCCCGCACCGACGCCGCCTGGTTCACCGCCCGCCGTGCGGGTCCGAGCAGCCGCTCCCCCGCGTCGGTCAACCGCACGTTGCGCGTCGTCCGCTGGAACAACTTGAGCCGGAACTCGTTTTCGAGCTGGGTGATGCGATTGCTCAGCGGCGGCTGCGCCATGTGCAGACGGGCCGCGGCCCGACCGAAATGCAGCTCTTCGGCCACCGCGATGAATGCTTCGAGGTCACGCAGGTCCATGAAATGCCACACTAATACTCTGACGATATTAGTTGCCACAGGATTCGTATTGGATTTGCCGGTTCAGGTGGGTAATCATGTGAGTAGCGCCACCTGGCGCGGTACTCGCCACCACCGGTCACTCCCGTGAGAGCACATCCGAGCGTTCCGGCGAGGCACACCCAGCACAGGGGCCAACACCACACGGAGCCGTCGCGCACCGTGCACGAAGGAAGGAAACACGATGTATCTGCGCCTGCACCACGTGAACGTGACCTCGGACGATATGGGGGAGTTGGGCAAGTTCTACTCCGACGCCCTCGGACTCGGCGAGATCGCCAGCCCCCCGATGATTGCGACGTCTCGGTCGGCGGACAGCGGCGATTCGGGTGACGAGGAGTGGGCGACGCGCGCGCGCTTCTACGATGCCGGCGACAAGGACGAGCTTCAGCTGCATGCCACACGCCGCCAGCCGTATCTCGCTCTGACAGAGGGGCATACGGTGAATCCCCTCATCGGCGGACATGTCGCCTTCCGCACCGACGATATCCAAGCCGTGATGGAGCGCCTGCGCAACAACAACATTCCGTTCGACGATTGGGGCATCTGGTCAGTCGAGGGCTGGTACCAGATCTTCCTGACCGACCCGGCGGGAAACATGATCGAGATCCATCAGGTCATGGAGCCCGACGACGAGTCATGAGCCACCGTCCGACCGGCACGTGCTCGCTTCCGGACTAGGACACCGCAGGATCTGGACTGCAGCAGGAGGTAGAGGATGACACGCTGGCGGAACCGACCCGAAGGTTCGACCTGGGGGGACTTCGGCCCGGAGGATGTGCTCGGACGGCTCAACCTGCTCGGACCCGACCAGGTCCGCAAGGGTGTCGCCGAGGTTCGCGACGGCCTCGTGTTCTGCCTATCCTTGCCGCTCGATCTGCCCGGCGGCACTGCCCTCAACGCCAACCGGTTCCCGCCCGTCGTGCGTCCCACACTGCGGGCCGGGGCGGTCAATTTCAACTGCGACATGGCCGTTGCCCATTCCGGCGCGACCGACGTGATGAGCGACGATCTCGTTGTCCTGCATACCCAGTACTCGACCCAGTGGGATGCCTTCGGTCACGCGGGTGCACTGTTCGACGCGAACGGAGACGGTTCGCCCGAGCGGGTCTATTACAACGGCTGGCGTGCCGGTGTCGACGTCGTGGGACCGGACGGAGCCCACGGTGCCGGAATCGGCAGCCTCGGTCGACTCGACGGCGCCGAGGACGGTCTGGCGTCGACCTCACACGCGGGTCCGGTCGACATCAGCCACATGGCGCGGCACGGCGTGCAGGGCCGCGCCGTCCTGGTCGACCTCGAGGCCCACTTCGGCGCCGACCGCACGGTCGTCGGGTACCAGGACCTCGCACGCGTCCTCGCGGCCGACGCCGTCGTCGTCGAACCCGGCGACCTGCTGGTCCTGCACACCGGCTTCGCCCGGCACGTGCTCGCCCAGCAGGGGACCCCCACCCCGGAGGCGCTCCGGGTGTGCGCGGTCCTCGACGGCTCCGACCCTGCCCTGCACGACTGGATCCGCGACAGCGGAGTCGTCGCGATCGCCGCCGACAACTACGCGGTCGAGGCGTTTCCCCCTACCATCGAGCTTCACGATGCCCCCGCTCTCCCGCTGCACGAGTTGTGCCTGTTCCGGCTCGGCGTGCACCTCGGTGAGCTGTGGTGGCTGTCCGATCTCGCGAACCATCTACGAGCGCAACGACGCTCGCGGTTTCTGCTTACTGCCCCCCCACTTCGGCTACCCGGCGCAACCGGGTCGCCTCTGACCCCGATTGCGACGGTATGAACGTGTCTTCCTCTCCCGAACGTCTTCTCGTGACCGGCGGTGCCTCCGGCATCGGCCGTGCCATCGCCGAGGAAGGTCTGGCTCGCGGCTGGGACGTCGTGGTCATCGATCGCGACCCGTCGCCGATCGGCAAGAGTGTGCTCGCCGACCTTGCCGATACCGCGTCCACCGCCACAGCACTCGAGGAGGTACTGGCCAACGGTCCCGTCACCCGGCTGGTCAACAATGTCGGCGCTGTCTTCCCCGGCCCGCTGCGCGAGCAGACTCTCGCGGAAATGGACGCGGCATTCGCTCTCAACCTGCGCTGCGCCGTCCAGTGCACCCAGGCCCTGCTACCCGGGATGACCGACGCCGGCTTCGGGCGAATCGTGAACATGACGTCCCGGGCGGCACTCGGAAAGGAACTGCGCACCGCCTATGCCGCATCGAAGGCCGGACTCATCGGCCTGACCCGGGTGTGGGCGCTCGAACTCGGGCCGCTCGGAATCACCGCGAACGCCATCGGCCCCGGGCCGATCGCGACGGAGTTGTTCACGAAGGCGAACGATCCCGAACGCACCAAGCAGATCGTCGACTCCGTCCCGGTTCGGCGCATCGGACAACCAGACGACATCGCCCACACCGCGGGGTTCTTCCTCGACGCCCGGGCCGGATTCGTCAACGGACAGATCCTCTACGTCTGCGGCGGCCTGACCGCAGGCATCGCCGCCGCCTGAGCGAGCTCCTCGTTGGTGGCCTATCCGCAGGGAGAACGCTGTGAAAGCCATCGTCAAAACCACCCCCGCAGAAGGCTTCGACTACATCACCGACCACCCGGAACGCCCCGTCGCGCACAATGAGGTCCGCATCGCGGTCGCCGCCGCGTCACCGTGCGGCACCGACCGCGAACTCGTCCGCTACAGCGCCACCGCGAAAGCCTTCGGCCTCGAGCTGCCGGTGGTCCTCGGCCACGAAGTCGCAGGAACCGTCATCGAGGTCGGATCGGGCGTCGAGACCCTCCGGCTCGGCGACCGCGTCGCCCTCGAATCGCATATCGCGTGCCGGAACTGCTACCACTGCCGCATCGGTCAAGGACACAATTGCCTGAACATGGCGCTGCTCGGCCTGCACGTCGACGGTGGGTTCGCCGAACGCGCCGTCGTGTCCGAACACGCCTGCTATGCACTGCCCGACGACGTGCCCACCGAGACCGGTGCCCTGTTCGAGTCCGCCGGTGTTGCGGTGCATGCGATGCTGCGCAGCCAGGTCACCCTCGCCGGGTGCTCGGTGATCATCGCCGGCGCCGGACCGATCGGCTTGGCACTTGTTCAGCTCGCCCACCTGTCGGGGGCCAGTCGGGTCGTCGTGATCGAGCCGAATGACTTTCGTCGCGGCATCGCCGAATCCTTCGGCGCTGTCGCCCTCGAGTCCGATCAAGCGGCCGTCGAATGGTGCCTGAACGATGCCGCCGACCGGCACGGGTTCGATGTGGGTTTCGATTGCACCGGCGCCCCCGGCGCACTCGACATCGTTCTGCAGTCGTTGCGCCGCGAGGCCACCGCCGTGTGTATCGGGGTGCCCAGACAACCTTTCGCCCTCGACATCACCCGTTACGTCATCAAGCACGGCATCACCCTGAAAGGCAGCTTCGGCCGATCCCTCTGGGAGACCTGGGATGTCCTCGGCTCCCTGGTGTCGCGAGAGCGCCTCGATCTGAACTCGCTTGTCACTCACCGGATGGGGCTGTCCAAGTTCCAGGAAGCCCTGGACCTGCAAGGCGGAAACGCCGGAAAGATACTACTCATCCCCGGCATCGACTAGCCACAGCACCGAAGATCACGCCCATTCACGTTGCTCGACAACTTCATCAACTTCGCTGGCCCAGGACGTAGCAACGTCCCGGGCCATCGTCGTTTCGAGAAATTCGAGCTCGCACTTCGAGTATCGGAGCAGGTCACAGCCCATGTTCGGCCGTTGTTTCAGATTGGAACAACTACGGACCTGTGTCCCCTTCCATGATGGTCCCAAGCAAGTGGCGCACGCCACACCACGCGAGACCGAAGGAACATGTGCCATGGATGCAGCCGCTCACGATCAGATCCACGAGCTCGACGCCCTTGTCGTCGGAGCCGGGTTCGGCGGGATCTACATGCTGTACAAGTTGCGTAACGAGTTGGGCCTCGACGCCGTCGCCATCGACAAGGCCGGCGGAGTCGGTGGAACCTGGTACTGGAACAAGTATCCCGGAGCGCTCTCGGACTCCGAGGGCTTCGTCTACCAGTACTCGTTCGACCGCGACCTGTACGAGCAGACCCCGTGGAAGACCAAGTTCGTGACCCAGCCCGAAATCCTCGAGTACCTCAACGGCGTCGTCGATCGCTACAGCCTGCGTGAGCATATCCAGCTCGAAACCGGCATGACCGACGCCGAATTCGACGAGCCCTCGGGCACCTGGACGGTGCG
This sequence comes from Rhodococcus sp. JVH1, assembly GCF_000280725.2. Classification (NCBI taxonomy): domain Bacteria; kingdom Bacillati; phylum Actinomycetota; class Actinomycetes; order Mycobacteriales; family Nocardiaceae; genus Rhodococcus; species Rhodococcus sp. JVH1. Next base: position 4,379,989 of record NZ_CP166289.1, read on the forward strand.
GACCGACCGCGGCGTCACGTACCGGTGCCGGTTCCTGGTCACAGGCCTCGGCCTGCTGTCCGCGACGAACATGCCCAGCTTCCCGGGCATCGAGACGTTCGAGGGCAGCCTGGTGCATACCGGCGCGTGGCCCGAGGACCTGGACCTGACCGGCAAGCGGGTCGGTGTCATCGGCAACGGATCGACCGGCAACCAGGTGATCACCGCCAGCGCCCCGATCGTTGCGCACCTGACGTCGTTCCAGCGCACCCCGCAGTACAGCGTGCCCGCCGGTAACCGCGAGCTCACCCCGGAACAGATTCAGCATCACCGCGACAACTTCGACGCCATCTGGGACCAGGTCCACAACTCGAGCACTGCCATGGGTTTCGTGGAGAGCACCGTCGAGACCTTCAGCATCGATGAAGCGGAGCGCGAAGCCGTCTACGAGAAGGCGTGGAACGAGGGCGGCGGGTTCCGGTTCATGTTCGAGACGTTCGGCGACATCGCCACCGACGAGGACGCGAACGAAGAGGCGGCAAAGTTCATCCGCCGCAAGATCGCCGAGGTCGTCAAGGACCCGGAGACCGCCCGCAAGCTCACTCCCACCGATCTGTACGCGCGGCGCCCGCTGTGCGATTCGGGATACTACGAAACCTTCAACCGCCCCAACGTCACACTGGTGAACGTAAAGGAGAACCCGATCGCGAAGGTGACCGAAAAGGGCATCGTCACCGAGGACGGCATCCTCCACGAACTCGATGTCCTCGTGTGCGCCACGGGATTCGACGCCGTAGACGGAAACTACGTGCGCGTCGACATCCGCGGCCGCGGGGGTGAAACCCTGAAGGAACACTGGAGCGACGGGCCGACGAGCTACCTCGGCATGACCACCGCAGGGTTCCCCAACATGTTCATGATCCTCGGCCCCAACGGTCCTTTCACGAACCTCCCCCCGTCGATCGAGACTCAGGTCGAATGGATCGGCGACGCCGTCCGCCACGTCTCGGCGACCGACGCCGGCTGGATCGACGTCAAGCCCGACACCGAAGCCGAATGGACGCAGACCTGCACGGACATCGCCAATCAGACCCTGTTCTCGAAGGCCGCCGGTTGGATCTTCGGCGCCAACATCCCGGGCAAGAAGCGCACGGTCCTGTTCTACCTGGGCGGACTCAAGGAATACCGCTCGACCCTCGCCGCCGAATCGTCGGCCGGATACCCGAGTTACACCACCAATGACGACGTCCTCGAGCCGGCGATCTGACACACCCTGCGAGGCCGGATTCGATCTGCAACGAAGGACGAGGAATGACGAAGTACGCAACAGTCGACCCCACCACCGGCACCGTAGTGCGTGAGTTCGCCACGATGTCGGACGCCGACGCCGATCAGGCGCTCGTACGAGCCGCCGACGCCTACCGGCTGTGGCGCGAGCTCGATCTGGCCGACCGGTCGGCAGTGCTCGCGAAGGTGGCCGAGCTACACCGACAGCACGCCACCGAGCTGGCCAAGCTGATGACCCTCGAGATGGGCAAGCCGATCGCCCAGGCGGAGGCGGAGGTGGAGCTGTCGGCCTCGATCTACGACTACTACGCCACCGCCGGACCGGCACTGCTCGCCGACGAGGAACTCGACATCGCCGGCGCCGGGCGGGCCATTGTGCGCACCGCACCGATCGGGCCTCTGCTGGGCGTCATGCCGTGGAACTTCCCCTACTATCAGGTCGCCCGATTCGTCGCGCCGAACCTGCTGTTGGGCAACACGATTCTGATCAAGCACGCCGGCTCCTGCCCGCAGCAGGCCCTGCGGATCGCCGAGATCATCGACGCGGCCGGAGCACCGGCCGCGATCTACCAGAACGTGTTCGCCACCACCGATCAGGTCGCGACGATGATCGCCGACCCTCACCTGCAGGGTGTGTCGCTGACCGGATCCGAACGAGCCGGCAGCGCAGTAGGCGCGCATGCCGGACGCCACCTCAAGAAGTGCGTGCTCGAGCTGGGCGGTTCCGACCCGTTGATCGTCCTGCCCGGCGCAGACGTGGACAAGGCCGTCTCCGCTGCGGTCGCCGGCCGGTTCTGGAACGCGGGCCAGGCATGCACGTCGTCGAAGCGGATGATCATCGAGGCCTCGGTGTGGGACGAGTTCGTTCCTGCGTTCGTCGAACAGGCCGCGCAATGGCGGGCTGGGGACCCGATGAGTGAAGACACCCGTCTCGGCCCGATGGCATCCGTCGCCGCCCGTGCCGATCTGACCGCCCTGGTCGACGACGCGATCGCCAAGGGCGCCGTCGTCCACCTCGGCGGTGAGGTCCCGGACGGCCCCGGCGCGTACTACCCGGCCACGGTGCTCTCCGGTGTCACCCCGGTGATGCGCGCGTTCCACGAGGAGTTGTTCGGCCCGGTCGCCGTGTTGCACAAGGTCGAGTCGGTGGACGCGGCCATCGAGTTGGCCAATGACTCACCGTACGGGCTCGGCAGCGCGGTGTTCACCCGCGACGAGAACGAAGCCGACTACGTCGCCAACCGGCTCGACGTCGGCATGGTCGGGGTCAACACCACCATCCGAAGCGCCCCGGATCTGCCGTTCGGTGGCGTCAAGAACTCCGGAATCGGACGGGAACTGGGCCGATTCGGCCTCGACGAGTTCGCGAACAAGAAACTCGTCCGCATCGTCTGAGCGGCCGACCCCACCACTGCGACACCAGGAGTAGTCATGCGCGCTGCCGTCTACTACGGCAACAAGAAGCTCGAGATCGAAGACGTTCCCGAGCCGACACCCGGAGACGGGCAGGTCAAGGTGCGGGTCAGCCGCAACGGAATCTGCGGAACCGACCTCCACGAGTACTACGACGGGCCGATCTTCATCCCGCCGTCCGACCCCCACCCGCTCACCGGCAAGGCCATGCCCCTCGTCATCGGGCACGAGTTCTCCGGTGTCGTCACCGACGTCGGCAGAGGTGTGACGGATGTGCACGAGGGCGACCACGTCGCCATCGAGCCGGTCTACCGCTGCGGTGAGTGCCGCCCCTGCAAGTCCGGTCGCTACAACCTGTGCACGTCGGTGGGTTTCCACGGCCTCATGGCGGACGGCGGCATGGCCGAATACACCGTCGTCCCCCGCAACCAGGTGCACGCCCTCCCCGAGAGCATCCCGCTGGAGATGGGCGCACTCGTCGAACCGATGGCCGTCGCGTACCACGCCGCTGTCCTCGGTGAGGTGGGCGACCAGAGTAGTGCGCTGATCTACGGCGCCGGCCCCATCGGCATCGGTCTCTGGTTCGCGCTGCGGGGCATGGGTTTGACCGACATCGACGTGGTCGAGCCCTCACCGACCCGTCGCGCGTCGATCGAGGCGCTCGGCGCGCGGACACTCGACCCGACGAGCCAGGACGTGTCCGCACTCATCGCCGACCGCACCAACGGTGACGGTGTCGACGCCGCATTCGACGCCGCAGGCGTCGCCCCGGCGGTCACCTCGGCGCTCGAGTGCGTCGGCGAACGCCGACCCCTGATCAGCGTGGCAATCTACGACAAGCCACTGCCCACTCCGCTGATCAACCTCGTTCTGCGCGAGCGCCGCATCCAGGGAACGATCTGCTACACCGGCGACGACTACCGGGCCGTCATCGACCTCATGGCCCGGGGCCACTACGACACCACCGGATGGGTCGACACCGTGCCCCTCAGCGGTGTCATCGAGCAGGGGTTCGAAGCACTCCGCGCCGGCCAGAAGATGAAGCTGCTCGTCGATCCCACACTCTGATCCCACCCACTTTCACTACAGGAGACTGACAATGACAGTTGCACATGTAACCGGTGCCGCACGCGGCATCGGGAAGGCCATCGCCCTGCGCCTCGCCCAGGACGGCCACGACGTCGCCGTTTCGGACCTGCCCTCGATGAAAGACGAGCTCGACGTCACCCGCAAGGGCATCGAAGCGCTCGGCAGACGATCGGCTGCCCTGACCGGCGATGTGTCGGATCATGATTCGGTCCGGCAGTTGGTCGTCGACACGGCCGAACAGCTCGGTTCCCTCGACGTCTTCGTCGCCAACGCCGGCATCGCGCAGACCAAAGCGCTGCTGGACGTCACCCCGGAGGAGTACGACAAGGTTCACGCTGTCAACGGCCGCGGCGTCTTCCTCTGCTACACCGAGGCGGCACGACAGATGATCAAGCAGGGCACCGGCGGCAAGATCATCGGCGCGTCCTCGATCGCCGGCCACAAGGGCTTCCCCCTGCTGGGCGTCTACAGCTCGTCCAAGTTCGGTGTACGCGCCCTCACCCAGGCGGCCGCGCAGGAATGGGCCGAGCACGGCATCACCGTGAACGCCTACTGCCCCGGCATCGTCGACACCAACATGTGGGTGGAGGTCGACCGCGACCTCGGCGCCATAAACAATGTCGGCGAGGGCGAGTCCATGAAGGCCATGGCCGCCGGCATCACCCTCGGACGAGTGTCCCGGGGCGAGGACGTCGCAGGGTTCGTGTCCTACCTCGCCGGACCCGACTCGAACTACATGACCGGCCAATCCGCCCTCATCGACGGCGGCATGCTCTTCGTCTGACACAGCACGACCCGAATACCCCAGCCGCGCGGCCTGAGCAGACCTGCCCCGCCCGACCCCACGATTCACGTCGTCGGGCGGGGCAGCACCACCCGTGCTCCCCCAAGCGGAGAGCACGCACCCTACCCCTCCCCACCGTTGTGGAGCCCCTCATGACCTCATCTCACGTCCCGACGTTCGGCCTCTGGTACGACTTCCGAAACCCGGCCCAGTGGCGGCAGCCACTCGGCAGTCTCTACCGCGAATCCATCGACCAGGTGGTCTGGGCGGAGCAACTCGGATTCACCTCCGCGTGGCTGAGCGAACATCACTTCGCCGACGACGACTACGCATCCTCCCCGCTGACGGTCGCCGCGACGATCGGCGCACGGACGTCGACGATGCGGATCGGCACCAACATCATCGTCGCGGGTCTGCACGAGCCGGTGCGCCTCGCCGAGGACGCCGCGGCGTTGTCGCTGCTGACCGGCAATCGGTTCGAGCTCGGCGTCGGACTGGGCTACCGCGCAATGGAATTCGCCGCCTTCGGGCGCACGGTCAAGCAACGCCCGAGCCTACTCGAAGATGCCATCGCCGTGATCCGACGCGCCTGGAGCGGCAGCGGAGAGCCCTTCGACGGCAAGCGCTTCTCGCTGCCCGGAGTTCCGGTGACACCCCTGCCGGAAGTGTCGCCGCGACTGCTGATCGGAGGCCAGTCCGAGCCGGGTATCGATCGGGCCGCCCGACTCGGCGACGGCCTGATCACCCTGTCGAACGACCACTGCCAGGTCTACCTGGACGCCGTCGAACGCCATGGCGGAAGCACTGCCGATGCGCGGATCTACGCGAGTCAGTGGGCGATCGTCGCCGACGATCCTGAGCGAGTCTGGTCGCAGGTGGGCGAGCACGCCCGGTACCAGCTCAACAAATACATCGAGTGGGGATCGTTCGAGGGCCCGAATCAGCCGTCACAGTTCCCCGACACCCAGTCCATCCTCGACGCCGGCGCCTACCGGTTGATGGACGCCTCGATGGCGGTCGACGAACTGGTGTCGCTGGCCACCACCTATCCCCAGATCCGCGACTTCCACTACTGGGCGCAACTGCCCGGCGAGTCCATCGAATCCGGATCGGCGCGCATCCAGTACCTGGCCGACAAGGTCATCCCCGTGGTGACCGAGAAACTCAGCGCCCGAGCCTGACGTGACGAGAGGATGCAGGCTCACACTTCGATGTTGTGAGCCTGCATCTTTCGATACAGCGTGGTTCGGCCGATTCCCAATGCCTCCGCGGCCTTGCTGCGATTGCCCGAGAACTGTTGGAGAGCCCGCAGAATCGTCTCGCGCTCGGACGTCTCGATCATGGACAGCCGACGCCCGGACCCAGCCCCCTGAATCTGAGCCGGCAGGTCGGCAATCTGGATCACCCGGCCGGGCATACGGCGGACGAGTTGCTCTACGGTCCGGCGCAGTTCGGCGAGGTTACCGGGCCAGCTCCAGCGAATCAGCAATTGCTGCGCTTCGGAGGAGAATTTCGTCGACTGCTCAGGACCTTCCAGTTCCGACAGGACCGCATCGATCAGGCCGGGAATGTGTTCGCCCATGTCTCGGAGTTCGGGCAACGCCACGGTGGTGGCCATCTGACTGATCAGGGAACTGACGTGCGCGGGGGCGCTGTCCCCATCGACGGTGACGACAACCGGAACGTGCGATTCCGCGGGACGCATGAGCGCCTTGACCCGATTCACCTGCAGCGGGGTGAGGTCTTGCAGGTGCTGCACGATCACCGGACGTCCCGATTCGAGGGCTGCTGAAGCTGCGACGAACCACTGCGGCCCCTCGTCCGGCAAGAGTGTCGCGACATCGACCACGTGGGGATTCTGCGCCGCGAAGTGCGTGCGCAGGAACGCAGTGGCCGTGTGAAGCTTCCCGGTACCCGGGCCTCCGTCGAGTGCAAGGCATTCACGGTGCCGAGCCACCAGGGACAGCTGCTCGTCGACCGCGGGCACCGGATGCACCGGCGGTCGGGGTGATCGCTTCGCCTTGGGCGATCGGCGACGCGCAGTGACGGACTCACCCCGGTCCAGTCGCAGGCCATTGTCCTGTTCGGGCAGCACTCGAATCATGTAGGTGGGGCTCGATCCGGACCCACGGTCGATCATTTCCACCTCGGCCTCGTGCCACTCGGACTGCAGTGGTATCGGCATCCGGCACTTGTCCCGGGTGGGTGCGTTGTCGTTCAGGTAGTGCCACAGCATGGCGTGCGTGCCAGGACCCAGATGGGACAGGCCGGCGGTGTTGGCGAACATGGTCTGCTCGTTGATCACGATGACCTGATCGCGCTTGTTCCGATTCGCGTAGAGGTAGGACCGGACCAGGGCATGATCGTGCATTTCGAGTGTCGCGGCGAGGTTGCTCTCGATCTGCCGCCCGACGTCGACGGTGATCGCTCCCATCAGAGGGGACGCGTCCTCGGTGTTGGCGGCGAGTGAGAACGTTCCCAGCAGACGACCGGTGAAGGGCTCGAAGACCGGGGCCCCGGCGCAGGAGAACGCGGCCAATCGCTCGCTGAAGTGCTCGTTGCCCTGGATCACCAGCGGACGTCTCTCAGCGAGGGAGGTCCCCATCCCGTTGGTGCCGATAGTGCGCTCCGAGAAGTCGAACCCCTCTGCAGCGTACGCACTGTCGAGGCGAGAGCGCTGGCGCGGTTCGCTGGCCTTGCGGCTGAGGATGTTGCCGCTGCTGTCACTGAGGAACATCGCGACACGCACGTCGGCCAGGTGATCCGCCAAGCGCGCCAGCACCGGCTCCGCAGCCTCCTCGAGAGCGGAATTGGTGACCAGACTCCCCCGGTACGGCGGCTGGACGGACTGCACTTCCTCACCGATACAACGCCGCCAGCTACGATCGATGACCTCTCGGACCCCAGTGTTCAGCGTGCCCGAGTCCAGCAACCCTTTGGCGAGCAACTCCTCTTTCGCTCGTCGGATCCGCTCCTGATCGAGTGGACCGGCTACACGACCGGATTTGCCTCCACCGGTGCGCTGAGCCATGTGCTCCCCTTATCCGATGCAACAGTGTTCCACGTCACATTGTTGGTCAGTACAAGTATGCGCGGTTGTTCCGAAATGAAACACCGACGGTTTATCGGGAGAAGTGAGGCATCTACCCGACAACCCCCCCGGTACGCAATGCGGCGATCGTGGCGTCGGTGAGGCCGAGTTCGGTGAGCACGGTGTCGGTGTGCTGTCCCAGGGCGGGGACCGGTCCCATGGGCAGTTCGACGTCGGTGAAGGTCATCGGTGGCAACACGGCCCGGACCTGGCCTGCTTCGGTGTCGATCTGGCGCCACCGGTCGCGCTCGGACAGCTGCGGGTGGTCGATGAGATCGCGCATGTCGTTCAACCGTGCGGCGGGCACCCCTGCTGCGGCGAGCCGTTTGTCGAGTTCGTCGGTGTCGAACCGGCGGGTGTGTTCGGCGACGACCGCGTCGGTCTCGGCTCGGTGCCGGACCCGGAGGATGTTGGTCGCGAACTTCGGGTGCTCGACGAGGTCGGGGCGGTCGAACACCTCGGTGACCAGGGCCCGCCAGCCGCGGTCGTTCTGCACGCCGATGAGGATCCGGCCATCGACGGTCGGGTAGGCGTCGTAAGGTGAGATCGAGGCGTGGCTCAGTCCCATCCGTTGCACCTGCGTGTCCTGGTACATCTGCAAGTACATCGGATGCCCGAGCCACTCGACGGTGGCATCGAACATCGACACATCCACAACGGCGCCGACGCCGGTCCGCTCCCGGCGGAACAGCGCCGCCTGCACTGCGGTGAGGGCATACATACCGGTGGCGATATCCGAGGCCGGAATACCGGTCTTCGTGGCGGACTCGGGGGTGCCGGTGATCGAGCACAGCCCGGTCTCGGCTTGGACGAGCATGTCGTAGGCCTTGCGGTCCTTCAGCGGCCCATCGGTGCCATATCCGGACATGTTGACCACGATCAGCTCGGGACGATCCCGGCGCAGTTCCTCCGCGCCCAGACCGAGCCGGTCCATGGCGCCGGGCGCGAGGTTCTGGACCACGACATCGGCCCGGCCGACGAGTTTGCGGATCACCGAGACGCCCTCGGCCGCTTTCAGGTCGACGGTCACCGATTCCTTGCCGCGGTTGAGCCAGACGAAATGCGAGGCAATTCCGTGCACGGCGCTGTCGTAGTTGCGGGCGAAATCGCCCTCACCGATGCGTTCGACCTTGATCACGCGGGCACCCAGATCGGCCAGGTGCCGGGTGGCGATTGGAGCAGCGACGGCCTGCTCGAAGCTGACGACCGTGATCCCGTCGAGGGGCAGTGCACCGTGCAGCTGGTCGCTCATTTCGGCGTACCCGCCGCTTTGCGCTCCTGCTTGACCAGTCCTCCGCCGATGATCAGGCGTTGAATCTCGCTGGTGCCCTCGTAGAGGCGCAGCAGCCGGACGTCGCGGTAGATCCGCTCCACGGCGACCTCGCGCATGTACCCGCTGCCACCGTGGATCTGCACCGCCAGGTCGGCGACCTTGCCGACCATTTCGGTGCAGTACAGCTTCGCGATGGACGGGGCGATACGCCGGTCGGTGCCCTCGACCCAGGCGCGGGCGGCGTCACGCACCAGTGCCCGCCCGGCCATGACACCGGTCTGCTGGTCGGCGAGCATCGCCTGCACAAGCTGGAAGTCCCCGATATCGGTGCCGCCCTGGGTTGCGGTCGCCGCGTAGGCCACCGACTCGTCGAGCGCACGCTGCGCCTGCCCGACCGCCAGCGCCGCGACGTGCACCCGGCCGCGGGCCAGCGACGTCATCGCGGCGCGGTAGCCGACGTCCTCGCTGCCACCGACCAGCGCCGACGACGGCACCCGCACGCCGTCGAAGTGCACGGTCGCGGTGGTCGATCCGGCGTGCCCCATCTTGCGGTCCTTGCCTCCGACCTGAACGCCGGGGGTGTTGGCCGGCACGAGGAAGACGGCGATGCCGGGGCCGTCACCGTCGGCGGGCCGGGTACGGGCGAACACGACGAACAGGTTCGCGATCAGGGCGTTGGTGATGAACCGTTTCTCGCCGGTGATCAGCCAGTCGTCGCCGTCGCGTACCGCCTTGGTGCGCAGCCCTGCGGGGTTGGAGCCGGCGCCGGCCTCGGTGAGGGCGAACGAGGCAACGACCTCACCCGACGCAATACCCTCGAGCCAGGTCGTCTTCTGTTCCTCGGTGCCGTAGCTGACCAGTACCTGACCGGCGATGCCGTTGTTGGTCCCGAACATCGACCGCAGCGCGAGGGTGGTGTACCCCAACTCCATCGCGAGTTCGACGTCCTGCACGAGGTTCATGCCGAGGCCACCCCACTGCTGGGGAATGGCGAACCCGAACAGACCCATGTCCTTGGCCGCCGCCCGGATCTCCGCCGGGATCGCGTCCGTCTCGTCGATCTCCTGCTCACGCGGGACAACGACATTGCGCACGAACGCCCGGGTGTGGGCCAGGATGTCGCGGAAGTCGTCGTCGTCCAACTCGGTGTTCGGATCACGGGTCGCGGTGGCGGTCACGGTTGTCTCCTGAAAATCGAAATGCGAATTGATCGTCAGTTCGCGCGGCAGGCGAACTTCGGGACGCCGGATTCGGCGTGTGGTGTGTACTTCCAGGATCGGTCAACCAGGGGGCGTCCGGTTGTTCCAAATCGGAACACCACGGCGCCGCAGAATCGAACACGATTGAGAGGCGACAACGAAGAAGACCGCGACACCCGCAATCAGCATCCGAGGAAAAGGGTCCATGAGCACGTCCCAGCAACACCAGCCATCACCGACAGTGCGGTACGAGGTATGCGACGGCGTCGCCGTCATCCGCCTCGCCAACCCACCCGTCAACGGCCTCGGGGACACCGTCCGCGCCGGACTCGCCTCCGCCGTCGCCCGTGCCGCCGCCGACGACCACGTTGGTGCTGTCGTCGTCGTCGGTGAGGGCAAGGGGTTCTGCGGTGGCGCCGACCTGCGCCAATTCGGCACCCCCGCAGCGACCGCCGACCCCACCCTGCCGGACGTCCTCACCACCATTACTCACTCACCGAAACCGGTGATCGCCGCCATCCACGGTTTCGCCCTCGGTGGTGGACTCGAGCTCGCTCTCGCCTGCCACTACCGCATCACACACCGGGACGCGAAACTCGGCCTGCCCGAGGTGAACGTGGGCCTGATTCCCGGTTCAGGCGGCACCCAACGTCTGCCCCGGTTGATCGGCGCCGCGGCCGCGCTGCGCATGATTCAGCAGGGCACGCCGGTGTCCGGCGCCCGGGCGGCCGAACTCGGTATAGCCGACGCCTGCTTCGACGGCGACCCGCTCGGCGCCGCCCTCGACTTCCTCCGCACCCAGGTCGACACCAGTACCTCGGGACCGGTGGTCGACAGCCTGCCGCCGGCCGACGCGACTGGCATCGACTTCGACGCCGCCCGCCGTCCGGTGCGGCCCAGCACCCGCAACGGTCTGGCCCAGCTCACCGCCATCGACGCCGTCGAGACCGCCACCCGGCTTCCTACCGCCGCCGGGCTCGCCTTCGAACGGGCCGCCTTCCTCGGCCTGCTCCGGGGCCCGGAATCCGCGGCCCTGCGGCACGTGTTCTTCGCGGAGAAGACCGCCCCCAAACTCTCCGGCGTTCCCCCTGTGTCCGCGCGACCGATCTCCCGGGTGGCGGTCGTCGGCGCCGGCACCATGGGCAGCGGGATCGCCATGGCGTTCGCGAACGGCGGACTCCCGGTCACGTTGATCGAACAGAACCAGGACGCCCTGACCCGGGGAACGGCCCTGGTGCGGAAGACCTACGAATCATCCACCACCAAGGGCAAACTCACCGAGACGCAGGCACGCGACCGCATCGCGTTGATCGAACCGAACCTCGATCTCGACGCCGCCGCCGAGGCCGACCTCGTCGTCGAAGCCGTCTTCGAGGACATGGCCGTGAAGAAGGAGGTGTTCGGCAAACTTGATGCCGTCTGCAAGCCGGGGGCGATCCTCGCATCGAACACGTCCCGACTGGACCTCGACGAGATCGCACGTGCCACCAGTCGTCCGTCCGATGTGATCGGACTGCACTTCTTCAGCCCCGCCAACATCATGAAACTCGTCGAGGTTGTCCGCGGGGAAGCCACCGCCGACGACGTCGTCGCCACCGGCCTGACGCTCGCGCAGCAGATCGGGAAGATCCCGGTTCTGTCGCAGGTGTGCGAGGGCTTCATCGGCAACCGCATGCTCACCCCCTACCGGCGCGAAGCCGAGTTCCTCCTGGAAGAGGGTGCGACTCCGCAGCAGATCGACGCCGCGCTGCAAGCCTTCGGTATGGCGATGGGTCCGTGCGCGATGTCGGACCTGGCCGGCCTCGACATCGCCTGGGCTGCGCGCAAGCGACTGGCCCCGACCAGGCCGAAAGACGTCCGGTATCCGCGGGTCGCCGACACCCTCTGCGAGAACGGACGGTTCGGGCAGAAGAGCGGAGCAGGCTACTACCGGTATGAGAAGGGCAGCCGCACACCGGTTCCGGACCCAGCCGTCGACGAGATCATCCGCACCTGCGCCGCCGAGGACGGCATCGAACGCCGCACGATCACCGACGAGGAAATCATCGACCGCTGCGTCCTGGCCCTCGTCAACGAAGGCGCCACACTGCTCGGTGAAGGAATCGCCCAACGCGCCTCCGACATCGACGTCGTCTACGTCGACGGATACGGATTCCCAGCCTTCCGCGGCGGGCCGATGTACTACGCCGAAGCCCTCGGCCTGGACGTCACCCTGCAGAAGATCCGCGACTTCGAGAACCTACACGGTCGAACGTGGACGCCGGCACCACTACTCGCACAACTCGTCGACGCCGGTCGCACCAGCTTCTAGTCTTCGGCTGCAACGGGTTCCGTCCTTCGATGGAAGGGCGGAACCCGTTCCGTTGGGTCGCCCACGGACCAGTCACCGTGGTGGGAGCCATAGTTGACCTACGATATGATGTGGTTCACACCAACAGGCTCTCCGGCGAACGGTGATGAACACATGCGCGACACATCAGCACACGACAACCCCTCGGCCACTCGCATCTTCGTCGATGACGCACCGGGTAACCCGTTCAGGACGAGCCATCTGCCGTGGAACCTGGAGTTCGATCCCGATGACGCACCGGGTAACCCGTTCAGGACGAGCCATCTGCCGTGGAACCTGGAGTTCGATCCCGCAGTGGCGCCCACCACTACCCGTGTCGATCTCGGTGAACCGTGGGTGGTCGGCTGCCGCGTCGGGCGCATGAGTGGACGTCGCAGTGCTCCCGAGATACGAAACACACAGGGTGAGTATGCCGCGGTCCTGATGGTGCACAGCGGGACCGAAATCCTGACCCAGCAAGGCAGGACAACCGAGGTGCGGGCAGGCACTGCCGCGCTGTGGGACGGCGTGCGTCCCGTCGAGTGCTTCAGTGCCGCAACGCTCGTCAAGAGCACGATGTTCATCCCACGCGCGTTGCTGGCCGGCGCCGTCCCCGACCTCGATTCCGTGTTCGTGCGCACGATCGAGAATTCGGCGACCCTGCGACTGCTGACCGGGTGGCTCGACGTGTCGATGCGGCAGACCTCGCTCGACCGCGACGCGGCGCACACCGCGGGCCGGATGGCGGTCGATCTGCTGCATTCCGCCCTCGCGCGTACTCGCGGCGATGTGAGTGAGTCCAGGGAAGTCCTTTTGTTGCAGATCAAGGACTTCCTCGACCGCAACCTCGGAGACCCGGATCTGACGCTGGACATGGTCGCGCGGGCGAATGCGGTATCGGTGCGCTATCTGCACATGCTCTTTCAGGGCACCGGCGAGACCGCCCGGGAATTCCTGCGACGCCGCCGCCTCGAGCGCGCCCAGCGCCTGCTGCTCGGTTCCGGACCGGAGCTACCGGTCGCCGAGGTCGCCATCCGTAGCGGCTTCGACAGCCCGTCGTCCTTCAGCCGCGCGTACCGCACCCGATTCGGTGTGGCACCGCGCGAGGCGCGGCGGCAGTCCACTGCCGCGTAAGGGTGTGCGCTTCCGGTGAAGTTTCGTGCTCACCACGCCAAGACCGGCCCCCTGGATCCGTGCCAGCCTGTGATCAGCGCCTCATTTCAACGACGCAAAGGCAGGCACCACCATGACGATCACGACACCCGATCCCGCCGGCGTGCGCGCGCCGCAGGACGGCCCACTCTTCCAGCCCGGCCAAATCGGAAAGATGACCCTGCGCAACCGGTTCGTGCAGGCCCCGATCTTCACCCAGTTCGCGAGCACCTTCGGCGAGGTCGACGAACGACTGATCGAATATCACCGCGCACGTGCACGCGGCGGGGTCGGACTGATCATCATCGAGAACACGTCCATCGACTGGGAAGTCGGCCGCACCGTCGGCCACCCGATCCGCATCGACCACGACCGGTTCCGCGCCGGCCTGTCGGACCTGGTCGAAGCCGTCCACAACGAGGGCGCCAAGATCGCCGTCCAACTCCATCACACCGGCCGCCAGAACTCGCAGGGCAACACCGAGCGCAACGAACCACCCATCGCTCCGACCGCAGGAATCACCAGTGCGTTCGGCACGCCGCCGCGGGCCATCGAGGAACACGAGATACCCGGCCTCATCGACCGCTATGTGCAGGGTGCCCGCCGCGCCGTCGCCGCGGGTTTCGATGCCGTCGAATTGCACGGTGCCCACGGTTACCTGCTGGGACAGTTCTTGTCCCCGTTCACCAACCACCGCACCGACGACTGGGGCGGCCCACTCGAGAACCGCGCCCGGTTCGCGCTCGAGGTCGTCAAGGCCGTCCGCGCGGAGATCGGACCGGACGTCCCGTTGCTGTACCGCCTCAGCGCCGAGGAACCCTACGAAGGTGGCCTCAGCCTCGACGACGGGCTCGCGTTCTGTGAGATGCTCGACCCGCTCGTCGACGCACTCGACGTCAGTGCGGGCAACTACGACACCGCCGCGACGCTACTGCCGATGATCGCCCCGGGATCCCTCGTCGGGTACGCGAAGGCGGTCAAGAGGCGGGTGTCCGTTCCGGTGATCGGCGTCGGTCGCCTGACCTGGCTGCTCGACGACATGCACAAGGCCGTCGGCGACGGGGAACTCGATTTCGTGGCACTGGGCCGCGCACAGCTCGCCGACCCCGAGACGGTGGCGAAAACCCGCCGGGGCGCACCTGATCGGGTGCGACGCTGCCTGGCGGTCAACGAATGCATCTCACGGTGGATGTTCAACGGCAAACGTACTCAATGCGTGATCAACCCCGCCCTCGGCCAGGAACGCCGCGCAGCCGAGGCCCGACGGCCCGTGGCGGTGCGACGACGGGTGCTCATCGTCGGCGCCGGCCCATCAGGCTGCGAAGCCGCCCTGCTCGCCGCCGCCCGGGGCCACGACGTCGAATTGGTCGACCGCGCCGACCGCATCGGTGGGCAGCTTCACGCCTGGGCCGCGCCAGGTGCGTTCCGCGCCGAGATCGAGAACCTTATGGCCTTCTACGAGACCGAGCTCGACCGATCGGACGTGACCCTCCGTCTCGGTACCGCGGGCGATTCGCTCGACCTCGACGCGTGGGACTCGGTGCTGCTGGCAACCGGCACCGTCCCCAACCACGACGGCCTCGACGCGGTCACCATGCTCACCGCGCGGCGCGCCCCGGAGGCGGACGAGGTCACCGTCTTCGGCGAGACCGAAACGGCCATGTTCGCGGCCCTGTGGCTCGCCGAGCAGGGCAAGCACACGACCCTGCTCTCCCCGGAAGACGTCGTCGGCGTCGACACCAACGACATGGAGCGAGAACACCTCACCGGCCTGCTCACCGAGCACGGGGTCACCATCCGGCTCGGTGCGTCCGCCCCCGACACCGGCACCGTCGTCTGGGCCACCCCACGGGTCCCGTCCACAGTGTTGTCCGCTGCCGTCGACGACGACCGTGTGCAGACGATCGGCACCCGCTTCCGCGGCGGCCGCCTGTACGAGGCCACCCAGTCCGGTTTCTGGACAGCCGCACGAATCTGAGGAGAACAACCATGACCGCCCGAGCTATCGAGCACATCGGCATCACCGTGCCGGACCTCGAACAAGCCACCACCTTCTTCGCCGACGCGTTCGGCGCCGAGAAGATCTACGACATGATCGATGCCCCGCTGGCCGGTCCCGGCATCGAATCCGGCCTCGGTGTTCCACCGGGGACCGCGATCGAGTCGATTCGAATGCTGCGGCTGGGCAACGGCCCGAACCTCGAATTGTTCGTCTACTCCGGGACGAAACAGCGAGAGCCCGTGCTGCCGAGCGATTTCGGCATCCAGCACTTCTGCGTCTACGTCGACGACATCGACGCCGCCGCTACAAGACTGGAGAAGGCGGGCGGAACTCTGCTCAGCGCGCCGGGCGACCTGCCCGGCGGCGACGCCGGACCCGGAAACCGATACCTGTACGCCAGAACCCCCTGGGGAAGCACGGTCGAGCTGGTGACCTACCCCTCCCCGCAGGCCTACGAAGCCGGCACCGACCGACGACGCTGGCGGCCGCCGGTCACCGAGTCCACGGACAGTCGGCGGCAGGAGCCGTGACCCTCCGGCACACAGTCCGCATGAACGCCCCTCCGTCGTTGTTGCTCCACAAAGAAATCGGGTGATCGCGTATGTCGCACTCTGACGCACCGCCCACGACCGGAATTCATCATTTCTCCCCGACGGTCTCCGACGTGGAGGCGTCGGCTGACTGGTACAGCCGAGTCTTCGGACTCGAGCGACTACCGACCGTCGCTCCTCACCATGGCGACGAGGAGGGCGGATATGCGGTGTTGTTGATCGATCCGCGCACTGGTTTCCTCATCGGGTTGCACCACCACACGGCTGTCGTCACAGGCTCATTCGACGAGCGTCGTGTCGGCCTCGATCACATCGCGTGGGGTGTGCCCCAGCGGAGCGACCTCGACGCCTGGGCAGCATGGCTGAGTGAGCTGGGTGTTCCGCACTCGGGTGTCATCGACAAGGACAGCGCACGCCCCTACTCTGTGGTCGTCTTCCGCGATCCGGACAACATCCAGTTGGAGTTGTTTCACAGATCGTGACAACCGAGCGCTGGCCGGGTGCGAGAAATCCGGGCGGTCTCGGGCATGCGCCACAGGACGGGGAGGGCCAGCAGGGCGACAGCGGTGACCATGGCTCCGGGGACGATCACCGAACCGCTGGCCTGGACCAGGGTTTGGGAAAGGTAGGGGGTGAGGCCACCGAAGATGGTGGTTGCGACGGTGCCGACGGCCAGACCGGACAACCGGCCGGCGACGGGTAGTTGTTCGGGAGTCGCGGCGGCCCCGACAGCGCTCAGGCCGCCGGCGATGCAGGCCAGGATCACCGCGCCGGTCAGCGCGCGGGCGAACGGGCCGTGTGCCATGAAACCGAACATGGTCACGGGCAACGCAACCGCAAGGACGCCGAGGACGATCAGGGTCGGTCGCCGCCCGAAGCGGTCGGACAGCGCTCCGGCGATCGGGGTGACCACGACGACGGCCACCGACGCGATCGTCGTCAACCCGAGTGACCACCGTTCGTCATAGCCGCTCACGGTGGTCAGATAGACGGGCACGTAGGTGATGCCGACGTAGTAGGTCACCGAGGCCAACGCGGAGATCGCGAACGTTCGATACAGCGCGGGCCGGTGAGATCGCAGAATGGAGCCGAGCGGGCGCGAAGGTACCGACCCGGATTGCCGCAACCGCTCGAAAGCCGGTGACTCCTGCATGATCGATCGAGCAGCCAGGGTGAGCGCGGCAAGCACGGCTCCGACCAGAAACGGGATCCGCCAACCCCACTCCTCCAACGCGTCACCACTGACGAAGAACACGGTCAGTGCGGAAACCCCGGCGGCGAGCAGACCACCGATCTCACTCGCCGCGGCAGCAAGTGACGCTACCAACCCGCGACGGCCCGGAACCGCTCCCTCGACGAGGTAGGTCATCACGCCGGTGTACTCCCCGCCCACGGAGAACCCCATCAGGCACCGCAACAACAGCAGCAGGACCCCGGCGGCGGGCCCGACTTGCGTCTGGGTGGGCAGCAGCGCGGTCGCGAGCATCGCGGCGGTCATCACGGTCATCGATGCGAGCAGGACAGGGCGCCGGCCGAGTCTGTCACCGAAGTATCCGAACACGAGCGCCCCAACCGGTCGCATCACATAGGCGATCGCAAAGACGGCGAGCGTGGTGAGGATCGATTCCGGTCCGTCGCCGAAGAACACACGGGATAGCACCGTGGCCATGAACAAATAGAGGGTGAAGTCGTACCACTCGACGACGGTCGAGAGAGCCGCGACCACGATCGAGGCCCGTGGGAGCTGGTGGTCGGTGGCCGCGTCGCCTGCGGTGGGCGGCCCCTGAGGGCCGGGGGCAGCGGGATTGATCGTCATGAGGAAGTGCACTCCGGGGTGTCAAAGGATCAGGCGCCGAGTTTGCGCAGGGCAAACGATACCTCGTATCGAGGTATCTCGTTTCGAGGTGTACGCTGGCGGCATGCTGGAGTTGGCCATCCTGGGTTTCCTCACCGACGGTCCGTTGCACGGTTACGAGCTGCGCCGCCGCGTCACCCAGTTGTCCGGTTACACCCGCCCGGTCAGCGACGGCAGCCTGTACCCGGCGATCAAACGCCTGGTGCAGCAGGGGCTTCTCGAACAGCGGGCCGAACCGGGCTCCGCGGCGGCCCCACGGCAGGTGCTGCACCTGACCGCCGTCGGCCGTGGCGAACTGCTGCGCCGCCTGCGAGAACCGGACGAACACGACATCACCGACAACACCAAGTTCATGACCATCCTGGCGTTCCTGTCCCGGTTGCCCGACCCCGCCGCTCGGGCGGCGGTGCTGCGGCGGCGCCTCGCGTTCCTCGAGGAACCGGCCAGCTTCTTCTACGAGGGCGACCGGCCACTGCGCGCCGAGGAGGTCGGTGACCCCTACCGCCGCGGGATGCTCCAAGTGGCCCGGGCGACCAGTACCGCCGAGCGAGCCTGGCTGCACGAAATCCTTGCCGAACCGGAAGTCGATCCCAAGTAGAACGTCCGCCGCAACATCATCGCGTGCGCGTCACTCCTGTGGCGGGCGAGAGAAAGGACCCCCTGTGCTGGCAGTCTGGTACGACATGCAAGGCCCGGCCGAGCAGGTGCTGCGATTCGGGGACCTGCCCACGCCCGAACCCGGCGCCGGTGAGGTCCGAGTGCGGGTGACTCGTTCCGGGATCAATCCCGGTGACACCAAAAAGCGTCGAGGCTGGCTGGGGTCGTCGATGCCCTTCCCGCGGGTCATCCCGCACAGCGACGGCGCCGGCGTGGTTGACAAGGTAGGTGCGGGTGTCGATTCCGCCCGCATCGGCGAACGGGTCTGGGTGTTCGGTGCACAGTCCTACCGCGCGTTCGGCACCGCGGCCCAGTTCACCGTTGTCCCTGCCGATCAGGCCGTGGCTCTTCCCGAGACCGTCAGTGACGATGTCGGCGCCTGCCTGGGTATCCCCGGCATCACTGCCCACCGCGCGATGTTCGGTGACGGCCAGGTCCGCGGCAGCACAGTCCTGGTGCACGGCGTGCTCGGCGGCGTCGGAAGCCTTGCGGCGCAACTCGCCGCCTGGGGCGGAGCGACCGTCATCGGGACCGTGCGCACAAGCGCCGATTCCCAGGCCGCCCACCGCCGCGGAATTGAGCAGGTCGTCGCACTGGATGGCCCCGACCCCGCACGCGAGATCCGCGATCGTGCGCCGGGCGGGATCGATCGCATCGTCGAGGTTGCCTTCGCCGACAACGTCGACCTCGACGCCGCGGTCGCGAAGAACAACACCGTGATCGCTGCGTACGGCACCGGCGAGAGCAGGCCCAGCTTCCCGTTCTGGCCGATGCTGTTCGACAACATCACGATTCGTTTACTGGGCAGTGACGATTTTCCGGCCGAAGCCAAACAACAGGCCGCCACCGACCTGACCGCCGCAGCGGCAGACGGTGCCCTGTCGATCGCCATCGACGAACCCGTCCCTCTCGATCAGGCCGCGCGCGCTCACGACCTCGTCGACCGCGGCACCCGCACACGTATCCTGCTGGCTGTGCCGGACTGAACACTCCGAGATTCCCGTGTTTCCGGATTGCACGGACGGCACCACGTCCGAGACCTCTCACCCAACCCGACGTCACCTATCCCTTGCCGGCCACCGCGAACGACGAGATCGCTACACCGAACACACTGTTCGAAAAGGCCTTCCGGACGCATCCGCGGTCGACCACCCCAGCCCGTACACCGCCGCCTGAATCGTCGAGCAGCTCGCCGCCGAGGCGCTGACCTGCCCAGGCCGATGCACCCGGAGATCACGAGCTATCGGCCCCCTCCAGAAAGGGCGATTGCGTCGATCGGCAGTCAAATTCGCTAACTAGGTGGGGAGGAAGGCGGATCGATCCGTACCCAGACTTCTACCGCGGACCCATGCGGATGGCTCCGTCGAGGCGGATGGTTTCGCCGTTGAGCATGGCGTTGTCGATGATGTGCGCGGCGAGGGCGGCGTATTCGGTGGCCTTGCCGAGCCGGGAGGGGTGCGGCACCTGCTGTCCGAGGGACTTCTGGGCCTCCTCGGGAAGCCCGGCCATCATGGGCGTTTCGAAGATTCCGGGCGCGATGGTGACGACGCGGATGAGGTGGCGGGCCAGTTCGCGGGCGATCGGCAGTGTCATCGCGGCGACGCCGCCCTTCGACGCCGCGTAGGCGGGCTGACCGATCTGGCCGTCGAATGCGGCGACGGAGGCGGTGTCGATGATGACGCCGCGTTCCCCGTCGACGGGGTCGGTCTGGGCGATCTTCTCGGCGGCGAGGCGCAGGACGTTGAACGTGCCGACGAGGTTGATGCGGACGACGCGTTCGAAGTCCGCGAGGGGAAGGGCGCCGGCCTTGCCGAGAACCTTGCCGGGCGTGGCAATTCCGGCGCAGTTGACCACCACGCGAAGGTCGCCGAGCGACGCGGCGAAGTCGATCGCGGAGGTGACGTCACCGGCGGAGGTGACGTCGGCGGCCGTGAAGTAGGCGCCCTTCCCGATTTCCTTGGCGGCCACTTCCCCGTCGGACGACGGAAGGTCGAGCAGCACGACCTGGGCGCCGCGCTCGTGCAGGGCCCGGGCGGTGGCGTTGCCGAGTCCGGATGCTCCGCCGGTGACGACAGCGACGGCTCCATCGATCTTCACAAAGTTCTCCTCGAATAGGGTTGCGGCAGTGTTGGGTAAGCGGGGTTGTCAGGGGACGCGCAGGATCAGGGCGTCGCCCTGTCCGCCGCCGCCGCAGAGAGCGACGGCGCCGGTGCCGCCGCCGCGGCGCTGCAACTCGAGCGCGAGGTGCAGCGTGATCCGGGCGCCGGACATGCCGATCGGATGACCGAGGGCGATCGCACCGCCGTTGACGTTGACCCGGTCGGGATCGACGCCGAGTTCGCGGGTGGAGGCGATCCCGACCGCGGCGAACGCCTCGTTGATCTCGATCAGATCCAACTCGGCAGGCGCGATACCCGCTGCATCACACGCTTTCGCGATGGCACCGGACGGCTGGAGCTGCAGACCCGAATCCGGGCCGGCGACCATGCCGTGCTCGCCGATCTCGGCCAGCCAGGTCAGCCCCTCGGCCTCGGCGCGTTCCTTGCTCATCACCACCACCGCGGCGGCACCGTCGTTGATCGTCGACGCGTTCCCCGCGGTGACGGTGCCACCGTCCCGGAACGCGCCACGCAACCGCGCCAGGGTTTCGGGCGTGGTGTCGGGGCGGATGCCCTCGTCGCGGCGCAGCCAGGTGCTCTCACCGCGGCGGGCGGGGATCTCGACCGGGACGACCTCGTCGTCGAAGATCCCGTTGTCCCATGCCTTGGCGGCCAGCTGGTGGGAGCGGGCCGCGAACGCGTCCTGGTCCTCGCGGGCGATGACGTCCCTGTCGTTGCCGGCCTCGGTGAGCAGGCCCATCGGCTGATCGGTGAACGCGTCGTGCAACCCGTCGAGGGCCATGTGGTCGACGAGGGTGACGTCGCCGTACTTGAAACCGCCGCGTGAACCGGGCAGCAGGTGCGGTGCCTGGCTCATCGACTCCATGCCACCGGCGACGATCACGTCGAATGCGCCGGACCGGATGAACTGGTCGGCGAGGATGATCGACTCGACCCCCGACAAACAGACCTTGTTGATGTTCAGCGACGGGGTGCTCATCGGGATGCCGGCCTTCGCGGCGGCCTGACGGGCGGGCATCTGCCCGGCGCCGGCGGTGAGGACCTGACCCATGATGACGTACTGCACCTGGTCCGGGGCCACACCGGCCTTGCCGAGCGCCGCGTCGATGGCGATTCCGCCGAGGTCGGCGCCGGAGAACCCGGCGAGCGAACCCTGCAGCCGGCCGATCGGGGTGCGGGCGCCTGCGACGATCACAGAGGTGGGCATGAGTGGAGGAGCCTTTCTCGAAGGTGGATGCGTCAGTTCGCGGCGAGGGTGCGGCTGATGACCAGGCGCTGAATCTGGTTGGTGCCCTCGAAGATCTGCGTGATCTTCGCTTCCCGCATGTACCGCTCGACGCGGAAGTCGCGGGTGTAGCCGTAGCCGCCGAGCACCTGGACGGCGTCGGTGGTGACCTTCATGGCGGCATCGGTGGCGACGAGCTTGGCGACAGACGCGTTGCGGGAGTACGGCAGGCCGGCGTCGCGGCGGCGGGCCGCGTCGATGTAGGTGGCGCGCGCGGAGTCGACGGCCGCCGCCATGTCGGCGAGCAGGAAGCCGAGCCCCTGGTGGTCGATGATCTTCTTGCCGAACGCAGTCCGTTCCTGGGCGTAGGCGACTGCCTCGTCGAGGGCGGCCTGCGCGAGACCGACGGCGACGGCGGCGATGCCGAGCCGGCCGGAATCGAGTGCGCTGAACGCGATCTGCAGACCCTGGCCTTCCGTGCCGATACGTCGTTCCGCGGGCACGAAGGCGTCGTCGTAGTGCGCGGACGTCGTGGGCACGGCGTGCAGGCCCATCTTCTCCTCGGGCTTGCCGAACGTCAGGCCCTCGGTGTCCTTGGGGACCAGGAAGCAGGAGATTCCCTTCGATCCCTCACCGGTGCGGGCGAAGAGGTTGTAGAAATCGGCGATGCCGCCGTGGGTGATCCACGCCTTCGCGCCGTTGACGACGTACCCGCCGTCGGTTGCGGAGGCCTTGCAGGTCAGTGCGGCGGCGTCGGATCCGGCCTGCGGCTCGGACAGGCTGTAGGCGCCGATGGTGTTGCCGCCGAGCATCTCCGGGAGCCACTGCTGCTTCTGCTCGTCCGTGCCGAACGCCATCAGCGGGTGGCAGGCGAGGCTGTGGACGCTGACCGCGACCGCGACCGATGCCCAGCGGGCGGCGATCTCCTCGAGCACCTGCAGGTACACCTCGTACGGCTGCGCGCCGCCGCCCCACTCCTCCGGGTACGGCAGGCTCAGCAGTCCGGCCTCGCCGAGGGTGGCGAACACGCCTTCGGGGTAGGTCTCCGCCTTCTCGTGCTCGTCGACGATCGGCGTCAGGACCTTGTCGGCGACGTCACGCGTGAGCTGGATCAGGTCACGGGCTTCGTCAGTAGGCAGCAAGCGATCGACGGCCACGGTTTCTCCTCGAGAAGGCTACGGAAAACAGTACTGGATTACGCCCCAGGGTACTGATTGCGAAATAGTACTGCAAGGCATCGCCCAGTACTATTTCTGTCATGGAGCAGCCCACCCGAACCGGTTTCGCCACCCGACGGCGCACCCAGCTCTTCGACGCCCTCGTCGACCTGATCCTGGTCGAGGGGTTCGCCCACTTGACGCTCGACGAGATCGCGAACCGGCTGCGCTGTTCGAAGTCGACGCTGTACACCCTCGCCGGCAGCAAGGAACAGCTGGTCCGGGCCGCCACCGTGCACTTCTTCCGCCGCGCGACCGACGACGTCGAGTCGCACATCGAGCCGATCACCGGGGCCCGCGAGCGGATCACCGCCTATCTGTCGGCCGTGGGCACCGCACTGTCGGCCGCGTCCGACCAGTTCATGACCGACCTCGACGCCTTCCCGCCGGCACGGGAGGTATACGAACGGAACACGCAGTTCGCGGCCGGCCGGGTCCAGGAGTTGATCACCGAAGGCGTCGCCGGCGGGGACTTCCGCGACGTGCACGCCGCCTTTGCCGCCGACCTCGCCGCCACCATGATGGTCCGCATCCAGCAGCGCGGGGTCCGCGACAGCACCGGGCTCGACGACGCGCACGCCTACGCCGAACTCGCCGCCATCCTCACGGGCGGCATCAGCGCCTGAACCGTGTCACCGAGTTCGTGCGCCGAGTAGTTCCGCGGTTCTCCGCAACCGCATCAGCACCTGCAGATCGAGAGCCTTGTCGGGGTCGCGCCAGTCCGGGCCGAGGAGGCGGTCGATCGCGTCGAGACGCTGGTAGAGGGTGTTGACGTGCACGCCGAGACTCGACGCGGTCGCCGAATGGTGACGGCCGTGAGCCAGATACTCGGACAGTGTTTCCAGCAGTGGCACTCCGCGTTTGGCCTGCTCGGCCATCAGCGGGCCCAGTTGCGCCTCGGTGAGCTCGTCGAGGTGCTCACGCGCCAGGTGGCTCAGCAGGATCCGGTAGATGCCCAGACCGCGCGCGGACGAGACCTCGCCTGCGCGTCCCAATGTGTCGAGCACATCGACGGTCTGCTGGGCTTCGACGTAGGCACGCGCGAGTGCCTTCGCACCACGCGCGGGCTCCGCGATACCGATCGTCGCGTCGAGCCGTCCGGCGGTGAACACCGCCTGGACGGAGGCGGAATCCTTGGCGGGCACGACCGCCAGCGCGCGGGAGCCATGTTCCGCTGCAACGGTTCCCGAGGGGAAGGGTAATGTCCCGAGAGCGGTGCGGACCGTGTCCTGGCCCGTGGCGATCGCCACGGCGACGCAGTACGTCGTGTCGGGGTTGAATCCGGCCAACCGCAATTGGCGGCGCTCGTCCTGTGCGGTGGCGGCGGGATGGGTCAGCAGGTCGACGAGAAACGCATCCCGTGCGCGGCGCGTCGCCTCCCCCGCGGCACGTTCCTCGGCGAGCGACAGTGCGATCGCGGGTGCCGCGCGTTCGAGCAGGAGGCGAGTGGTCGGCTGCCCGGCTCCCACGGACAGGAGCGCGCCGAGCATCTCGCCGGCAGCCGCGACACGCTGCGCGATCACCTCGCCGCGTTCGGCGTGGTCCTTCCCGCCCGCGCGCAGCTCACGGACCGCCGCCGACACCTCGTCGGCATGCGGCAT
The DNA here is from genome assembly GCF_000280725.2 of Rhodococcus sp. JVH1. Classification (NCBI taxonomy): domain Bacteria; kingdom Bacillati; phylum Actinomycetota; class Actinomycetes; order Mycobacteriales; family Nocardiaceae; genus Rhodococcus; species Rhodococcus sp. JVH1. Next base: position 4,404,813 of record NZ_CP166289.1, read on the forward strand.
CAGGTCCACGGGCAACTCGGATTCGTCCTGCACGAAATAGGCCGGTTGCCGGGAGAGTTGGGCGACCTCCTGCACCAGACGCTGCACCCCGGCGCCGAGCAGCACCACCTGAGTCAGCGTCCGATCCCATTGCAGTATCTGTTCGAGCTCGGTTGTGCGCTGCGATAATTCGGCGTTCACCGATTCAAGCCGTGCGATGGTGTCTCGCTCACGTTCCAACGAGCGAACGTTCTCGATCGCGATCGCCGCATGGGCTGCCAGCGCCGACAACAGCGCGATCTCGGATTCGGTGAACGCCCGCTCCTGACGCTTGCACGCGAACAGGGCACCGATGACGCGGTCGGCGACGCGCAGGGGCACTCCGAGCAGGCCGCGCATGTTCTCCGACCGCGCTGCGCTGTCGGCTCCGGTGATGTGCCGGAACGCCGGTTCGCTCTGGTAGTCGGGCGTCCACTCCGGCGCGGACCTGCGGACGATCAGGCCCACGAGTCCTTCGTCCAGGGACAACCGGATTCCGACGAGGTTCGGGGTCAGGGCCCCGCTGGTGACCTCGATGACGAATTCCTCGTCGTACACCGATCCCATGTAGGCGAGATCCACACCGAGCAGTTGCCGCGCCTGATCGACCACTTCCTGCAGCAACACCCGGTCGTAGCGGACGGTCGTCAATCGGGCGGCGATGTCGTTGAGCGCCGCCAACTCCCTACTGCGCTGTTGGCGCTGGTCGAGCTGCGCCCGGAGCCGAAGTGCGGCGTTGGCTTCGCGTTCGACCGCGGCCCTGTCGGACGCGTCGGATTCCTCGATCAACGTGCGCCGGAGGGCATCGAGTTCGTCGATGGGTGCGTCGTCGAGCAGCAGTTCCATCCAGCCGCGATCGGCAGTACTCACTGGTGCCTCCATCCATGGATTCCTGGATTTGATAGATGAAATCTACATTGGCCGAGATGCAGATCACAGCTAGATTCGAGACATCACCTTCTCGCCCGCAAAGGACCGGTTTTCGCCATGTTGATCGATGCAGTGTTGGCATCCCTCCCCGCGGATCGCGTCGTGCGCGACCCCGACGTCGTCGCGAAGTACCAGCACGACGAAGCCGAGTGGGCGCCGTACGCCGCTCCACTCGCGGTCGTCAGGCCCCGAACGGCCCTCGAAGTCCAGGCTGTCGTGCGCGCCTGCCTCGACCACGACACCGCCGTCGTCACCCGGGGCGCCGGGACCGGTCTGTCCGGCGGAGCGAACGCCACCGACGGCTGCGTCGTCCTCGCCCTCGAGGGCATGAACGCGATCAAGGAAATCGATCCGCTCGAGCGGTATGCCGTCGTCGAGCCCGGCGTGGTGAACGACCATCTCCGCGCCGCGTGCGCCGAACACGGACTCTGGTATCCGCCGGATCCGGCCAGCTCACCGTGGTCGACGATCGGAGGGAACGTCGCCACCAACGCGGGCGGACTGTGCTGCGTCAAGTACGGCGTCACCCGTGACTACGTGCTCGGCATGCAGATCGTGACCGGCACCGGTGACCTCGTGCGCCTCGGACGCAAGACCGCCAAGGGTGTGGCCGGTTACGATCTGGCGGGTCTCATGGTCGGGTCCGAGGGAACGCTCGGCGTCATCACCGAAATCACCGTCAAGCTGCGTCCACTCCAGGACCCGCAGCGCACGGTGGCCGGCTACTTCGACTCCATAGTCGACGCGGGCCGGGCCGTCAGCGCGGTGGCCGCGGCGGGACTCACCCCGTCGGCGCTCGAACTGGTGGACAAGCAGTGCCTCATCGCCGTCGACGCGTGGAAGAAAATGGGGCTGTCGGTGGAGGCGAACGTCGTTCTGCTCGGCCGCATCGACACCGCGGGAGTCGTCGGCGACCAGGAAGCGGAGAAGATGCTGTCGTGCTTCGATGAAGCCGGAGCCACCTGGTCTGTCGTCTCCACCGACCAGGAGGAAGCCGACGCGTTGTTCGCTGCGCGTCGTCTGGCCTACCCCGCGATGGAGCGGCTCGGACCGGTCCTCACCGAAGACGTGTGCGTGCCGAAACGGGCTGTCCCCGAGATGCTTGCGCGCATCGAACAGATCGGTATCGACCACGGGACCACCATCGCCAACATCGCACACGCCGGCGACGGAAACCTGCACCCACTCCTCATCACGCCGCGCGACGACGAGGCCGCCCGCGCCCGCGCGCAGGCCGCGTTCGCGGGCATCATCGACGCGGCACTGGAACTCGGCGGCACGGTCACCGGCGAGCACGGTGTCGGTCTACTGAAGATGGACGGCCTCGCCCAGGAACTCGATCCGGTCGTCCTGGGCATGCATCGAGCGGTGAAGAACGCCCTCGACCCACGCGGAATCATGAACCCGGGCAAAATCTTCGAGTAATGCGGCTATCGGCGCGCTGGCGGGACCTCGTGGAGTGGTGGTCCGGCGACCACGGTGTTGTGGATGCTGCCGATGCCTTCCACGGTCATGCTGACGGTGTCACCGATGCGCAGCGGTGGTGGTTGTCGATCTCCGCGCCATCCCCACAGTTCGGCGAGGCAGCCGCCCCCGCAGGTTCCGGATCCGAGTACGTCACCGGGCCGCACCCAGGTGCCGCGGCTGGCGTAGGCGATCAACTCGGCGAAGTTCCACGCCATGTTCGCCAGGGTGTCGCCGCCGATGCGGGTGCCGTTGACGAAGACCTCCATGTCCAGGTCGAAGCGACCATCGACCTCGTAGTCGACGAACTCGTCGACGGTGACGAGTACCGGCCCGAGGGTGGTGGCGGTGTCCTTGCCTTTCACAGCTCCCAGGCCCACCCGCATTTCACGTCCCTGCAGGTCGCGGGCGGACCAGTCGTTGAGGATGGTGAACCCGGCAACATGGTCGAATGCCTCGTCCACGGACAGGTTGTAGCCGGCTGTGCCGATCACGACGGCGACTTCCAATTCGAAGTCGAGTACCTCGCAGCCCGGCGGCATCGGAACCGTTGCGCCCGAGCCGATGGCCGCGTGGGGGTTGGTGAAGTAGAAGGCGGGCGCTTCGTACCAGGCGTCCGGGATCGCGGCCGCCCCGGTGACCGCGCGCAGCGATCCTGCCGTGTGTTGCTCGAAGGTGATGAAGTCACGGATGCTCGCGACGGGAACCGGTACTGCCAGTTCGGTGGTCGACTCCCACGCTAGCCGGTGCCCGGTCAAGGCCACGCTCGGGTCGTCGGACTCGAGCACGTCGAAGACGTCGGCGGACTCCGCCAACAGGGTGATGTGGTGGTCGTCGACGACGCCGTAGCGCTGGACACCGTCGACGATCAGGGAACCGATTCTCATGCCTGCTCCTCGTCGAAGATGGCCACGGCACGGGTCCATCCGGCCGAGGCCTTGTGGATCTTCACGGGGAAGCACGCCACCTGGAAACCCGCGGACGGGATCGATTCGAGATTGCCGAGTTTTTCGATGTGGCAGTAGCCGATGTCGCGGCCGGCACGGTGGCCCTCCCAGATGATGCCGGCGTCGCCGGTTTCGGCGTAGCGCTGAGCTGTGTAGACGAACGGCGCATCCCAGCTCCAGGCGTCGGTGCCGGTCACCCGCACGCCCTGGCGCAGCAGGTGCAGCGTGGCATCACGGCCCATGCCGCAGCCGGTGTTCACATAGTCGTCGTGGCCGTAGCGGGCACCCGCGCTCGTGTTGACCAGGACGATGTCGAACGGGGCCAGGGTGTGCCCGATCCGGTCCAGTTCGGTGTCGATGTCGTCGGCGGTGACGACGTAGCCGTCGTCGAAGTGCCGGAAGTCGAGTTTGACGCCGCGCCCGAAGCACCAGTCGAGGGGCACTTCGTCGATGGTGATGGCCCGTTGGCCGCCGTCCATGGTGGACGCGTAGTGGTAGGGGGCGTCGAGATGGGTGCCGTTGTGGGTGGACAGCCGGATGCGCTCGATGGCCCAGCCTTCCCCATCGGGCAGGTCGTCGACCCGCGTGCCGGGGAAGAACTGCAGCAGGTCATCGCGGGTATGTGCGTGGTCCAGGTAGTCGATCTCGGGCAGATGGCCGGGTGGGTCGGAGGGAATGCCCGCTTGCAATGAGACGGACAGGTCGATGATGCGTCGCATGGTTTCGAGCCTTTACTTCGGGATCACGGGAAGGAGCAGGGAGGTTCCGGCGTCCGGGCCGGTGTGCACTGTTGTCGTGCCGTCGAAGATGCCGGCAGGCCGGTCGTCCGGATCGTCGTGCGGGGTCAATCCGTTGCCGCGCATCTCGATGCCGTAGATCACCGGCCAAGGTCCGTCGCCGGGCATGTCGAAGTCGCGGCCGGCCAGGGTGACGCCGAGCCGGTAGCCGGTGGGGACGACGATGGAGGTAGGCCAGATCTCGACGTCCAGATCGACGGCCTCGCCGGGCGTCAGCGGCTGTTTGCTCGAATGCCGGTGCCACGGGCGGTGCGGCAGACTGGCCTGCTCGTCCAGCTCGCGGTGGGACGCGCGCAGCCAGCCCACGCCGAGCACACCGTGGGGATCGATCGCGTCCACCAGTGAGATCTCGTTCCCGTCCGGGTCCTGAACGCGCAGGGTGACGATCAGGTCGGCGTCGGTGGTGGAGGAGGACAGACGTACCCGCGCCGAGGCCGGTCCGGTGATCTCCAACGGCTCGGTCAGCGGCGCGGTCCAGAAGTCGACACCGGGCCCCAGCGCCGCAAACTCGGCCGTGCCCTCGGCCGTTGGTTCGGCCGGGCTCATCGCTCCGGACGTGGCGTCGAGGTAAAACCGCGTCCACTGCGTGCGGGCCAGCGGCCATTCCTGTTCGTCGCGGCCCTCGAACGAGCCGTCGAGGTGGCGCACGTTCAGTCGCACCGGTGGCTGGTCTTCCCAGCCGGTCGCCTCGCCTCTGAGGAAGTGGCCGAAGAATCGCTTCTGCAGGTCGACGCCGTAGTCGGTGTAGAACTCCGCGTAGTGCTCGTGACCGTGCACCTCCAGCCACTTCTGGGAGGAGGACACCTGGGCGTAGGCGTCGAAATTGCCGCGGGTGTGCAGCCGGTGCGCCCAATTCGCCGCCGACAGCACCGGGACCTCGATCCGCGTCAGGTCCGGCGTGCGGGCCTGCGCGAATTCGTCGAGCAGCTCCCGACATTTGCCTTCCCCGATCGTGTCGACTCGGTTCGCGACGAGTTCGTCGTCGGTCAGCGTCGGCGGTCCGGCGACCAACTCACCGGTGTTGGGATTGCGTCGGCCCCGCTCCCCGGCCCCGTGCTGGACGGTGAAGATCTGGTGCTCCTGCCACGCTTGGCCGAACCGGGTCAAGATGCCGCCGTGCCGGTTGAGGTCTCGGTAGATGTCGGTGAAGCCCTCCCACGGGCAGATCGCCGTCAGATGTGGTGGCTGCAGTGCCGCCACGAGCCACTGGTTGGCCGCGTAATAGGAGATCCCGAGCAGTCCCACCCGGCCGTTCGACCAGTCTCGGGTGCCGGCCCATTCGATGGCCTCGTAGTAGTCGCGGGCCTCCTGCTCGCTGAGCATGTCCAACAGTCCGGCCGAGCGGCCTGCACCGCGGGAATCGACCCGAATGCAGATGTATCCGTCCGGGACCCATTTCTCCGGATCGACGGTCTCCCACACCTGGTAGCGGTTGCTCGACCCGGCCGACGCGTCCGGATGCGCGCTGATCAGCTGCTGCCACATCGGCCCGAAACCCTCTTGGAACGCGAGGCCCTTGCCGTACGGCCCGAGGGTCATCAGCACCGGATATTCGCCCTCGTCGTCGGGCCGGAAGACGTCGGCCCGCAGGATCGTGCCGTCCGCCATCGGCACGGGTACGTCCCAGTCGATGCGCATCCCGTCCGCCGTCTCGCTGCGTTCGGTGATCTCCGCACTGGTTTGCGTTGTCATGACTACCCACCTTCTAAAGTCCAGAAACTTGCATTAACAGTATGAGCTGAGTCACGTCATTAACGCAAGGGTCTTGCGTTAAGGTGGAGTCGTGAGTGATCAAGGAGCCCAGCGTCGCCCCGGTGGCCGTTCCGCTCGAGTCCGCCGTGCAGTCCTCGATGCCGCTCTCGACGCGCTACACGAACACGGCATGGAGGGGTTGGCGGTCGCGGATGTCGCGTCGCGGGCGGGCGTGCACGAGACGTCGATCTACCGTCGGTGGGGTACGCGGGAGAACCTGATGATCGAGGCGCTGCTCGAGGAAGCGGAAGAATGGGGTCAGGTGCCCGACACCGGATCGCTCCGTGACGATCTGATCGCCTACGCCGGTCGACTCGTGACGTACCTGACCAGCCCGGTCGGCTCGGCCTTCGACAGGGCGTTGGCTGCCTCTGGCGACGACCCCGCCGCCACCGAGGCGCGCAACCGGTACTGGGAGGCGCGCTTCGCGCGATCCGGTGAGATCGTGAAGCGGGCGATCGGACGGGGTGAGCTGCCCGAGACCACCGATGTCCGACTCGCCATCGAAATGCTGGTCGCCCCAATACACTTCAAGGTACTGCTCACCCGCGAAGCTCTCGACCCGGAGCTACCCGAGCGCATCGTCGACTCACTCCTGCACGGGCTCGTCGGACGCGGCAACTCCGGCGAGGGCGCCTCGACGGCGTGAGGCACACGCTGGTCACCGAAGGCGGTGATTGTCTCCACTGATCTCATCGCGGTATGGGTGATTTCTCCATGGTTTCCACTCGACCCGGCTCATACAGTGGTCTACATCACGTTGCCCGGTCGGGCGCCCACTCTTCAGGAAGCCGAGTCATTCATGTCGTCTGTACTGCAGAAACCCGAGATCGAGGCGAGGGTGGTCCGGAAGGTCGCCCGGCGGCTCATTCCGTTCCTCGGCCTGGCCTACTTCGTCAACTATCTCGACCGGACCAATATCGGGCTGGCGAAGCTGACGATGAGCGAGGAACTCGGACTCACCGAGACCATGTTCGGTCTGGCCTCCGGGCTCTTCTTTATCGGATACCTCCTGTTCGAAATGCCGAGCAATCTCGCATTGCACAGGTTCGGGGCGCGCCGGTGGATCGCCCGGATCATGCTCACGTGGGGAATCATCGCGGCGGCGATGGCCTTCGTGCCCAATGCCGGCTCGCTGTACGCGCTGCGCATGCTGTTGGGTATCGCCGAGGCGGGATTCTTCCCGGGTGTTCTGCTCTACCTGACCCTGTGGTTCCCCCGCGCCTATCGGGTCCGGCTGATGGGCCTGTTCCTTCTCGCGCTCCCGGTGTCGTCGGCGCTCGGCGCCCCGCTGTCGAGCGCCATCATTCAATACTGGGACGGGCTGTTCGGACTGTCCGGGTGGCGGGTCATGTTCCTGCTCGAGGGGATCCCCGCCGTCGCGCTCGCGGTGGTCACCTGGTTCTACCTGACGGACCGGCCCTCGCAGGCCAAGTGGCTGGAAGAGGACGAAAAGGTGTGGCTCACATACGAACTCGAATCCGAGGCATCCGAATCCGGCTCTCACATGTCGGTGCGCCGGGCGCTGACGGACTCCCGCGTGTGGATGCTGGGGCTCGTCTATTTCGGAATCACCTACGGGTTGTATTCGCTCAGTTTCTTCCTGCCCAGCATCGTCGCCGGTTTCAAGAAGACGTTCGACACCGACTTCTCGCTGTTCACCACCGGGTTGATCGTCGCGGTCCCGTTCGCGGTCGGTGCTGTCGCAATGGTGTTGTGGAGCAGACACTCCGACCGGACCGGTGAGCGGATCTGGCACGTCGCCATCCCCACCCTGATCGGCGCCGTTTCCATTCCTGTCGCCCTGTACATGCAGTCGCCGCTTACGACGATGATCGCGGTGACCGTCAACGCGGTCGGTGTGTTCTGTGCCCTGCCGGTGTTCTGGTACCTGCCCAGCACGTTCCTCACCGGCGCGGGCGCCGCGGCAGGCATCGCCGTCGTCAACTCGGTGGGCAACACGAGCGGTTTCGGGGCCCCGTACGTCACGGGATGGCTGTTCGACGCCACCGGCAACTCACGCGCAGGCCTGTGGGTCGTCGGGGCGGTCATGCTCGTCGCCGTGGTGCTGGTTCTCGTGCTCAGATCGCGGGTAAGTCCCACTCGCAGTGCCGAAGACGTCGGCGGGGAGGTCGTCGCGGCACACCACTGATCGGAGAACAGGCGCTGCCGGGCGGTCGACGGCAGCGCCTTCGTCATTGCTCCTCGGCGATCCGCTCGAGCAGCGGCCGGGTTCGGTAGGGGATGGCATCGCGCATCGCGACGGACACGGTGGTGCGCTCGATCCCGGGCACGGCGAGGATGAGGCCGGCGACCCGATACAGATCGTCGGCATCGACGGCGACCACGCCGATGTGCAGGTCCGCCGCCCCGGAGATGCCGACGACCTCCACGACCTCGGCGATGTCCCGCAGGTGTTCGATGACGTCCTCGAGGCGATGCTGGTCGACCACCGCGGTGACGAACGCCTGCAGGGGGTATCCCAGATCGCGGGGTGACACGCAGCGGTCGACCGGTGCGAGCACTCGTTGCTCCTCCCAGCGAGACATCCGTGCTTGCACGGTATTCCGTGCCATCCCCAGCAGCGAGGCCAGCTGCACCCCGGTGGCGCGTGGGGCGTCGCACAGGGCGAGCAGTAGCCGGGCGTCGGTCCGATCGAGTTTCGTCATGTAGCGCAGTATGCCAGAGATCGAAGCCCGAGTTTTGAGCATTCTGCTTATTTTGAATGACAGCACTTGCGCATGATGAATCCTGATGATTGTGTGAATGCAACATTCTGACCGACACGGTCACTCGCGGGTGGCGAGCTCTCCCGGTACATCACTCTCGGAGGTTTTCGTGTTCGACAATGACGATGTGGTGCAGCTGGTCACCGAAATCGGTGCGCGAGTGGAGCATCCGGACTACTCCCGGTACGTCGACGATGTCGACATCACCGCTGTGCGTGCGCTGTACGAAGACCTGGTCGTGGTGCGGCGCATCGACGCGGAGGCGACCGCGCTGCAGCGTCAGGGCGAACTGGGGCTGTGGGCTCCGCTGCTGGGGCAGGAAGCCGCGCAGGTCGGGTCGGCGCGCGCCCTCCGTCCGGACGACTTTGTCTTCGCCAGCTACCGCGAACACGGTGTCGCGTACTGCCGCGACGTCGACCCCACCAACATGCTCAGGTTCTGGCGGGGGTCGACGCACTCGGGCTGGAACCCGTTCGAATACAACATGACGACCCCCGCGATCATCGTCGGCGCGCAGGCGCTGCACGCCACCGGGTACGCGATGGGCATGCAGTTCGACGGCTCCGACGGCGCCGCGATCACCTACTTCGGCGACGGCGCCACCAGTCAGGGCGATATCTCCGAGGCCTTCGGGTTCGCCGCGAGCTTCCACGCGCCCGTGGTGTTCTTCTGCCAGAACAATCAGTGGGCGATCTCCGAACCGGTCAGCCTGCAATCGCGGGTGAGTATCGCCGCGCGGGGCCGGGGCTTCGGGGTTCCCAGCGTGCGCGTCGACGGCAACGATGTCCTCGCCGTGATCGCCGTGACCCGGGCCGCGCTCGAACGGGCACGGGAAGGCAGCGGACCCACCCTGATCGAGGCGGTCACCTACCGGATGGGTCCGCACACCACGTCCGACGACCCGTCCCGGTACCGGCCGGCCGCGCTCGACGAGGAATGGAAACGCAAGGATCCCCTCGACCGCATCCGCGCCCTCCTCGAGTCGGCGGGCGCGATCGACGACGACTACCTCGCCGCCGTGCAGCAACGCGCCGACGACACCGCCGCGGCGTTGCGCCGCGGGTGCCTCGAGACCGTCGAACCCGAGCCGATGTCCTTGTTCGACAACGTGTACGCCGAACCCCATCCCCTCGTCGACGAAGAGCGGCGCCAGTTCGCCGTCTACCTCGACAGTTTCGAAGGAACCGACGCATGAGCACAGCCATCTCCGCGGCCGCCCCGACCACGCTTCCGCTCGGCAAGGCCCTCAACGCCGGCCTGCGCCGCGCCCTCGAGAACGACCCGAAGGTCGTGCTCATGGGAGAGGATATCGGCAAACTCGGCGGTGTCTTCCGCATCACGGACGGACTGCAGAAGGACTTCGGTCCCAACCGTGTCATCGACACCCCGCTCGCCGAATCCGGGATCATCGGCACCGCAGTCGGTCTCGCGATGCGCGGATACCGCCCGGTGTGCGAGATCCAGTTCGACGGGTTCATCTACCCCGGCTTCGACCAGATCGTCTCGCAGGTCGCTAAACTGCACTACCGCACGAGCGGAAACGTGAAGATGCCGATCACCATCCGCGTCCCGTACGGCGGCGGCATCGGTGCGATCGAGCATCACTCCGAGTCGCCGGAGGGGTATTTCGCCGCGACCGCGGGTCTTCGCGTCGTCACCTGCAGCACCGCCGCCGATGCGCACACGATGATTCAGCAGGCCATCGCGTCGGACGATCCGGTGCTGTTCTTCGAACCCAAGCGCCGGTACTGGGAGAAGGGGCAGATAGACCCGGCGGCCGAGACGAGTCCCCTGCACAAGGCCCGGGTGGTCGCACCGGGCACCGACGCCACCGTCGTCGCCTACGGGCCGCTCGTGACAACTGCACTTCAGGCCGCGAAAGTCGCTGCGGACGAGGGCAGGTCGATCGAGGTGATCGATCTGCGGTCCATCTCCCCGCTCGACGTCGACACCGTCGCCGAGTCCGTGCAGCGCACCGGACGCCTGGTGATCACCCACGAGGCGCCCGTGTTCCTCGGGATCGGTGCCGAGATCGCGGCCCGCATCAGCGAGCGCTGCTTCTATCACCTCGAAGCGCCGGTGGCCCGCGTCGGCGGCTTCACCGTCCCGTATCCGCCGGCGAAACTCGAGGAGCACTTCCTGCCGGACGTCGACCGCATCCTCGACGCCGTCGACCGCACCTTCACCGCGTAGGAACCAGGAGTTTTCCATGCCCACTGTCAAGACATTCCTGCTGCCCGACCTCGGCGAGGGCCTCACCGACGCCGAACTGCTGACCTGGCTGGTGAGGGTCGGCGACACCGTGACGCTCAACCAGATCATCGCCGAGGTCGAGACGGCGAAGGCGTCGGTGGAGTTGCCCTCGCCCTACGCCGGAACGGTGGTCGCGTTGCACGCCGAGGAGGGGACAACCGTCGACGTCGGCAGCCCGTTCATCGACGTCGCGGTCGCCGGCGAGGACCCGGCGGACGCGCCCGAGCCGACCACTCCCGCGGCCCCGGCCGAGCGGACCCCGGTCCTGGTCGGCTACGGCGTGGCCGAGGATTCGTCCAGCAGGCGCCGGCAGCGGCGTCCGGCGGGAACCCGGGTCGATGTCACCCCGGCGCCGCGCACGTCGCGGCCGTTGGCCTCTCCCCCGGTGCGGTTCGCCGCGAAGCAACACGGAGTCGACCTCACCGAAGTGGACGCAACCGGGGTGCACGGTGAAGTCACCAGGGACGACCTCGAGCGCCACCGCACCGCCGCCTCGGTGACGACGTCGGCGGCGACGGTCCCACCGGACGCCGACGAGGAACGCATCCCGATCAAGGGCGTCCGCAAGCACACCGCCGCAGCAATGGTCCGCAGCGCATTCACCGCCCCGCACGTCACCGAGTTCGTCACGGTGGACGTCACCCCGACGATCGACCTCTTGGCTGAGCTGCGCGAAACGAAGCACTTCACCGACGTGCGCCTGACACCACTGACGTTGGTGGCCAAGGCATTGCTCGTGGCGCTGCGCTCCAACCCGACCCTGAATTCGTCCTGGGACGAGGACGCTCAGGAGATCGTCGTCAAACGCTCCGTGAATCTCGGCATCGCGGCCGCCACCCCGCGGGGGCTGATGGTGCCGAACATCAAGAACGCCCACACCCTCGGTCTGCGCGACCTCGCGATCGCCCTGTCGGATCTGACGACCACGGCGAAGGAGGGCAAGACCGGGCCCGCCGATCTGGCCGACGGCACGATCACGATCACCAATGTCGGCGTCTTCGGAATCGACGCGGGCACGCCCATCCTCAACCCCGGCGAGGCGGCGATCCTGTGCTTCGGGGCGATCCGCAGGCAGCCGTGGGAATACCGGGGCGAGATCGCGTTGCGGTCGGTCACCACACTGAGCCTGTCGTTCGACCATCGACTGGTCGACGGCGAGCAGGGATCGAGATTCCTCGCGGCCATCGGTCAGATTCTGTCGGACCCGTTGACGTTGATCGCATTGAGCTGAAACCCAGCCCACGTCGACCTTTTGCTGCACGTCCCATGGCGTGCCCGACCGAGGGAGTTTTCCCATGTCCGACCAACCGGACGTCCTGATTCTCGGCGGTGGATCCGGCGGGTACGCTTGCGCCTTCCGCGCCGCGCAACTGGGCAAGACCGTCACCTTGATCGAAGAGAACAAGGTCGGCGGCACCTGCCTGCACCGAGGGTGTATCCCCACCAAGGCGCTCGTGCACGCCGCCGAGGTCGCCGACACCGTCACGCACGCGTCGGCCCTCGGGATCGGTGCGACGCTGGACGGAATCGACCTCGGCGGTGTCCACGCGTACAAGAACGCGACGGTCGAACGCCTGTACAAGGGCCTGCAGGGGCTGGTTCGCAGCCACAAGATCGAGGTGGTGCACGGCACCGGTCGCTACGGCGGGGGCCGCACCGTCCACGTCGGCGATCGCGCGATCACCGGCGCGTCCCTGGTCCTCGCGACCGGCTCCCAGGTCCGGGGCCTGCCCGGACTCGAGATCGGCGGCCGAATCCTCACGAGCGACGAAGCATTGACGTTTCCCGAGCTGCCGAAGCGCGTCGTCGTACTCGGCGGCGGTGTCATCGGGGTCGAATTCGCCAGTATCTGGGCATCGTTGGGTGCGGACGTCACGATCGTCGAAGCGCTGCCCCGGCTCGTCGCCGCAGAGGACGAGTGGTCGTCGAAGCAACTCACCCGGGCCCTCCGCAAACGCGGCATCACGATCATGACCGGCACCCGATTCGCGAAAGCGGTCCAGGACGAGAGCACGGTCAGCGTCACGGTGGAGTCGGGCGACACGATCGAGGCGGACCTGTTGCTCGTCGCGGTCGGCCGCGGACCCCGGACCGCCCACATCGGGCTCACCGAGAACGGCGTCGTACTCGACTCCCGCGGTTTCGTCACGGTCGACGACTCCCTGCGCACTTCGCAGCCGGACGTGTACGCGGTCGGTGACATCGTCGCCGGACCGCAACTCGCGCATCGCGGATTCCAGCAGGGCATCTTCGTCGCGGAAACGATCGCCGGCCTGACTCCGACACCGATCGAGGACAGTGGCATCCCCCGGGTGACGTACTCCAAACCGGAGGTCGCGTCGGTCGGGCTCACCGAAGACCAGGCCCGCGAGCGGCACGGTGACGTCGCCACCGTCGTCTACGACCTCGCCGGCAACGGCAAGAGTCAGATCCTCGGAACCAGCGGCGGCGTCAAACTGGTGCGCGCCGGAGCCACGGAGGGACCGGTCGTCGGGATCCACATGGTGGGGGAACGCGTGGGCGAACTGATCGGTGAGGCCCAACTGATCGTCAACTGGGGCGCTTACCCCGACGACGTCGCCACCCTCGTTCATGCGCACCCCACTCAGGCCGAAGCGCTCGGCGAGGCACACCTCGCTCTCGCGGGAACACCATTGCACAGTCACAGCTGAGAATGTCTTGACAAATAGGAGTACTAGAACGTACTAGTTAGACGAAGCACCGAGTATGAGGGAGAGCAGACATGGAAATAGGACTGATCACCGACTCGGTCAGCCATCTACCCTTCGAGACAGCTCTCGACCTCGCGCAGGAACACGGGTTGAACTCGGTCGAGGTCGCAACGGGAAACTGGTCGGAGGCGCCGCACGCCGACCTCGACACACTGGTCTCGTCCGCGGACGCGCGCGCCGAGTTCGCCGAGAAGATCTCCAGCCGGGGCCTGACGCTGAGCGCCCTGAACGCCAACGGCAACCAACTGCATCCGGTGTCGGGACAGGCGCATGACGCCGTCATCCGCAAGACCGTCGAACTCGCGAGCGCACTCGACGTCCCGACCGTCGTCCTCATGTCCGGACTGCCGGGCGCGAAAGGTGACACCAACCCGAACTGGATCACCACGGCGTGGCCGCCGGAGAACCTCGATGTCCTCGCCTATCAGTGGAACGAGGTCGCGATTCCTTACTGGAAGGAGCTCGCGGCCTTCGCCCGGGATCACGACGTCAAGCTCGCTGTCGAAGCGTGCGGAGGTCAACTCGTGCACAACGCTTCGGCGATGCTCCGGCTGATCGGCAGCGCGGGTGCCGACGTGGTGGGCGCGAACCTGGACCCGTCCCACCTGATGTGGATGGGCGCCGACATCCCCACCGTCATTCGCGCGCTCGGAACGTCGATCTTCCACGTGCACGCGAAGGACATCCGCATCAACTCCTGGACCGCGCAGCGTGATGGACTCCTCGACACCGGGCCGCTGACCGATCCGCTGGGTCGGGCCTGGAACTACGTCACCCTCGGTCTCGGCCACCCGGCCGGTGCCACGTTCTGGGCGGACTTCGTCTACAACCTCCGCGCGGTCGGATACTACGGCACCCTCAACATCGAGCACGAGGACGCACTCGTCAATTCCCTCGAAGGCGTCGGCCGGGCGGCGACACTCCTGAAGCAGGTCGCCCTCGTCGAGGCACCCGACTGGACTCCGGCGAAAATCTGACGGTCGCTCAACGCGCCCGTCGCCGACGGAAGCCGTTCACGATCCTGCAGTCCAGAACGTCGCGAGCTTCTCGGCCGTGATCACGGTGCCGAAGTTCTGTGCGACGACGGACACCGAAGCGTCGTGGGCTGTTCGACTGTAGGTGGCAGCGCAGTCTTCGACGAGCGAAACCCAGTATTCGTGAAACAGCGCGCTCCGCAGACTCGACTCGACACACACCTCGGTGGCGACGCCGGTGAAGAGCAGGGAATCGATGCCGAGGGAACGCAGGGTGAGGTCGAGGTTGGTGCCGACGAATGCGCTGAACCGGTTCTTCGTGATCACCACGTCGCCGTCGTGCGGAGCGACGGCATAGTAGTTTGCCCCGGGTGTTCCTGTGCGGCAGGTAATTCCGGTGCGTGCCGCGTCCGGTCCCTCGCCCACACGGCCGAGCCACTGGGGTGTATCGGTGGTTTCGTCGTGCAGGGTGCGTACGAAGATCACCCGGACCCCGGCCGTGCGCGCGGACGCGACGAGGTGCTCCAGTCGCGGAGCCATCGCCACCGGGGCGGTCACGTCGAAACCCCTCTGTGCCAGCGACCCGTCGGGAGAGCAGAAATCGTTCTGCATGTCGATGACGATCAGTGCGCACCGGGCGGGGTCGTAGCGGAACGGGACCGAGCTCATTTCGTAATGTCCTTCCATGTCAGGGGTTGTACGGAAACCTTGTTCGGCGATGAGCCGCTACCAGATGACGACGGCGGCTCCCGTGGCCAGCAGCAATCCGGCCATCACCGGGACGACGAGGTGGCGGACCAGTTCGGCCACCGGTATCCGGCAGAATCCGGCGACCACCACCAGCGACGACCAGATCACGAGAGTTCCCCCGCCCGTCCACGTGGCGCCGTTCTGGGCGATGGCCGCCAAGGTCGCGGTGTCCATCCCGGACTGCGGCGCCAGCGCGGCAGCCAATCCGCCGGTGAGGGGTAGGCCGGCCCACCCCGAACCGTCGAGACCGACCGCCATCCCGATGAAGAGCATGCTGAGCGCGACGAATACGCCGTTGTCGGGGATGTACGGCTGCACGCGTTCCACGGTGTCGAAGAGGAAGGCCGGACCGGTGGTGTCGTCGTCGAGTCCGAGAATGGCGCCCGAATAATCGGGAATGCCGATGTACACGAAACCTGCGACGGGAAGGATGATTCCCATCGCCTTGAAGGCGTACGACAGACCGTCGATGAAGTGGGTGGCACAGAATTCGAGAGCCTCGGATCGTCGTGACGTGACGGTCACGAGGGCCATCAGGATGATTGCCGTGCCTCCCACCAGGGACGCGCCGCCACCGTCCTCCCAGGGGACGAGGTCGGTGAAACGACCGACCAACATGTAGGCCAGGACGGCGAGGAACGCGGCGGGCACGCCGATCGCCCACGCGCGGGTCAGTGTCGGGCGATCCGTGATTCTCGTTCCGTCGTCCTCGAAGCCGGGCAGTTCCTCGTCGAGCACGTCCGTGACGGTGGGTGAGACCGCGACGTCCGGGCTCGGTGAGAAACCGGCAGACGTGCCACCGGGCGTACCACCGACACCACCGGGGGGATGCACGGTTCCGCCGATCGGGTCGGTGCCCGGAACTGCGTCCGTTCGCATCCTGCGGCGGACGGTCAGGAAGTAGGCGAGCACCGCCGCGGTGACACCGACGATCAATGAGATCACCAGGGCGCGGTCGGCGATGTCATCGGCGGGAACTCCTGCGCCGCTCGCGGAAATCGACGGCGCAAGACCGATCACGTAGTCGGAGGCGATCGACATCCCCTGGCCGGAGATCGCGAGAACAACCGCGGCTCCGAGCGGTGGCAGACCCACCTTGATCGCGGCAGGAAGTAGGACCGCACCGATCAGGGCCAGTGCCGGGGTCGGCCAGAAGAACAACGAGAGAAGATAGGTGAAGACGAACAACACGATGTATGCGACGCGGCCATTGACCATCCACCGACTGATGGGGCGCACCATCACCTCATCGGAACCGATCGCCCGCATCGCCGCGAGCATCGAAGTCACCGCGGCGATGACGATGAAGATCTCGAACAGCGCGGTGCCGGAAGTGATGGTGGCCCGGAACACCGACATGATGGCATTCGGGACGCTGCCGCTGTACGCAAGTGCCGTGGCAAATGTCGCGAGTATCGCGGGGATCATGACGTTCTTGCGTAGCGCCATGGCCACGATGAGAGAAGCAAGGCCGACTAAGAACACGATCTGCGCAGCGCCCACGTGCGACTCCTTGTATCGAACTACTTGCGGCGAATACCTCGGAAGTGTTGCGGGCGAGGACGGCCGAGTAGCGACCTTTGTCGGGTCACGACGCGGGGCCGCAGCCCGGTTGTCGCATGATCGTGGCCTACCTTTGATGCGTCGTCAACGTCAAAGTGACTATGCGAGCGCCCATTCGATGTGCAAGGTGCGCAGAAAATGACAACCGTGTTTCGGCTTCGGCGGGTCGTGTGAACGACTACAGTGGTCTGCGGCTTCGCGGGCCGGGAACGGCGCCGGAGGCCGGTCTTCGCGACTGACCGCACGTGCAGGCGCACGACGAGCCGCCCGCGACCGAGGAAGAGGGGGGCGTCCCCGGCCACGAGCGGCGGACGGCCTCCCAGCCGAGGGGGACCGGTCAGGGGGCCTGGCTGCCACTCGGGGCCGTCGAGCCCGGGGCAGCGTGGATGCCGGGTACCCGCCGACGTGCGGGGCTACTCGCTTCGGGCAGGAAAAGTTTCGCCCGAGTGACGATGCTGCCCGCGACAGTCTGACCTGCGAAGATCATCCTTCTCGCGGCCGACGCCGCCGGCCGCGCACGAGAGCGCGCGTGTTTAGTTGTGCGTAACACGAACTTTGCGGGTGGCGATGCAGTCGGTGAGCGTCTCATCGACCGTCCACCAGGGGGAGCAATTTCTATGCGCGTCGCACAACGTCTACGTCTCGTCGTTCTGGGAGGTGCCACGGCCGTGGCAGCCGCCGCATTCACGGCGCCCACTGCGGCAGCCGATCCGGTCGGGCCGGCCATCGGTCCGGCGCCGATCTCCGTCTACCAGATTCCTGCGATCGGGATGACGGTGAGCGGGCTGGTCGTTCCCGGTCCCTACTTCGGGTCGGTGCTCGCCGAGACCGCGAACGTTCCCGGCGAGACGACGTTCTCGGCGCCGTTTCGGCCGGAGCTCTGCTCGTCCAGCGCCGGCGGCGCCCTCGTCAGGGTCAGCTATCTCAACGTCTCCAGCGGCGACCGCGGGTCGGTAGTCGTGAAGCCGTGCGTGAATTTCCTGGAGCCCGCACCGGAACGCGCCACCGTGCGCACGGGTTCCGGTCCGGTTGCGTTCACAGTGTCCGTCATCGGTTCGGGGTTCTACCCGCGGGCCGGCCAGCCCTCGCTCCCCGGAGTCGGAGGCTTCGTCGCCCCCTGACCGGGAATCCTCGAGTACTCCGCCCAGGGTAGGTCGTAAGTCGGCCATCGGATGGGGGCGTCGGCGATATCCTTGGGTATCTCCTCGAGAGGCCAGCGGTGGTGCACTTCTTCGACAGTGGCTCGGACCGGAAGAATCGATCCGGTCGATGACCGACGACGATCCCTTCGCGACGCAACGCGACGCGTCGGGTTCGGTCACGGCCGATCTGGCGGCTGCCGGATTCGAGGACGCACAAGAGATCGGCCGCGGCGGTTTCGGCGTCGTCTACCGCTGCACCCAGGCGGCCCTCGACCGCACTGTGGCGGTAAAGGTCCTCACCGCCGACCTCGACGAGCAGAACCGGGAGCGTTTCGTCCGCGAGCAGCGCGCGGCGGGCAGGCTGACCGGGCACCCCAATGTCGTCAATGTCCTCCATGTGGGCGTCACCGACAACGGTCGGCCGTACATCGTCATGCCGTACCACGCCCAGGACTCACTCGACACGCGGATCCGCCGCCACGGACCTCTCCCGCTCGACGAAGCGCTGCGACTCGGGGTGAAGATGGCCGGTGCCCTCGAGACTGCCCACCGCCTCGGGATCCTTCACCGCGACGTCAAGCCGGGGAACATCCTGCTCACCGACTACGGCGAGCCGGCACTGTCAGATTTCGGCATCGCCCGTATCGCCGGCGGGTTCGAAACCACCGCCGGCGTCGTGACGGGTTCGCCGGCGTTCACTGCCCCCGAGGTGGTGACCGGCGAACCCCCGAGTGCCGCTGCCGACGTGTACGGCCTCGGCGCCACGTTGTTCGCTGCGATGACCGGTCACGCTGCCTTCGAACGGCGTAGCGGGGAGCAGGTGGTGGCCCAGTTCCTGAGGATTGCCGCCGAGCCCGGTCCGGACCCACGGAAGCACGGCATTCCCGAGGACGTCAGCACGATCATCGAACGTGCCATGTCCGGCACCTCGGAGGGCCGTCCCTCCGCCACGGAACTCGGTCAGCAACTCCGAGCATCTCAACGCCTCCATGGTTTTCCCGTCGACGAGATGGCACTGCACGCCGAAGCGGGAGCCGTGCAGCCAAAGGAGGACGTGAGGGTGCCGCCGCCTCACCAACTCGTCTCCCATGCACACGAATTCTTTCGCGAAGTGACAAGTTTCGTCGGACGCCGCAATGAAGTAGCCGCAGTCAAGGCGCGTCTGTCGGATTCCCGGATAGTGACCCTCACCGGATTTGGTGGGGTAGGGAAAACCCGGCTGGCGTGCCGCGTCGCCTCGGAAGTGCGCAGAACCTACACCGGCGGCGTCTGGTTTGTGGATCTCGCCGCGATCTCCACTCCAGACCTTGTCGTCAGTGCGATTACCGAGGCGCTCGACATTCGAGACGGAATGAATGCGGACGGTAGTCACTACCTGTTCGAATTCCTCGGTGGAAGAAATGCACTCATCGTTTTGGACAACTGCGAGCACTTGATCGAGGCGAGCGGAAGCGTCGCCGCCGAGATTGTTCGGCGGTCGGACCGTGTGGAGATCCTGGCAACCAGTCGGGAGCCTCTCGGTGTGCTGGGTGAGACCGTGTTCGAGGTACCCCCCATGCCGGTCCCCGACGAAGCTCAACTCGCCGACGGACTGAACGCCAAGAGCTTTCATTCCGAGGCGGTCGATCTTTTCGAGCAACGCGCTGCCTCCGTCGTCCCCGGATACACCCTCGACGACGTGAGCCGCCTGGAGGTTGCCCGCCTGTGCCAGCGGCTGGACGGCATCCCTCTGGCGATCGAACTCGCAGCGGTCCGGATCAGGTCCCTTCCCCTCGACCGCGTCCTGTCGCGCGAGGGCGCACTCTTCGAAATTCTGACGCGAGGAAACCGTGGCGGACCGGTACGGCATCAAACGCTGCGTGGCGCCATCGATTGGAGCTTCAATCTGTGCTCGCCGGAGGAACAAGCCCTGTGGGCGCGGCTGTCCGTCTTCGCGGGCGGGTTCGATTTCGATGCGGTCGAGAGCGTCTGCACCGATCCGGACATCGTTCCGGACGCGTTTGACCTGATCTCCAGTCTTGTCGAAAAGTCGGTCATTTCCACCGTTCAATCCGGATCCACCGTTCGATACAAACTGTTGGAAAGCATCAAGGACTACGCGGCCGAGAAACTTGCCGAGCACGGCGACGCGAATGCGTGGCGCAGGAATCATCGAGACTACTTCCTGCGTTTGGCCGAACGCAGCGAGAGCCAGTCACTGGGGTCAGGGCAGCTGGTATGGAACCGTCGTATGCGGCACGAGCGGGCGAATCTGCGGGCGGCGCTGGAGTACTGCCTGTCCACCTCCGGGGAGGCCCGAACCGGTCTTCGGATGGCGGGTGCGTTGTGGTTCTTCTGGAACGCGAGTGGCCTGCTGCGCGACGGGCGGTACTGGCTGACCCGGGCCTTGGAGGCCGACCGGGAGCCGAGCAGCGAGAGGGCGAAAGCGCTCTGGGTGATCGCGTGGAACGCCATGGTTCAGGGCGACAACCCGACCTCCAAGCAGTATTTGCTGGAATGCAGCGCAGTCGCGGAAGCGATCGGTGATCGAACCGCCCAGGCGTTTGCAGTTCAGTTCCGGGGTGCGGCGGAGATGCTCGGAAACGGAAATCTCGACGTCGCGCTGGAGTATCTGACTGCCGGCATGGCACTTCACGCAGAGTCAGGGGAAGTCAACTCCCTGACACTGCTGGGCGGCGCTCAGCTCGCTTTAGTGCACTGCCTGTCCGGAAACCTGGAACAATCCCTTGCCTGGGCGGACGACACCATCGCCTCAGGCAAGTCGCTGAAGGAGCACTTCTCGACGTCATGGGCGCTGTGGGCCCGCGGACTTGCCCTGTGGACCCAGCGCAAGTACCCGCAAGCTTCGGACTCGTTGAAAGAAGCGCTCGAACTGAAGCAGTCATTGAGCGACTGGTTGGGCGTGAGTACATGCACCGAGATTCTGGCGTGGATCGCGATCGAGGAAGCAAACCCCGTCCGATCCGCCCGCCTGCTCGGTATCGGGCGCACACTGTGCGGCGAGATGGGGAGCACTCCACTCTTCGGAAACGACACGTTGATCCGTACGCGGACTTCTTACGAACAACGCACCCGTCAGCTGCTGGGTGACTCTGCGTTCGAGAAAGAATCCCGGGCCGGTGAGCGTCTCGAACACCTCGCGTCGATCGAATTCGCGTTGCAAAAGCGCACGTCCAAGCCGGCGCCGGCCACTCCTGCAGCGAAGGTGAAACTCACACCTCGTGAAAAAGAAGTGGGAAAGCTGGTGGCTGAGGGACTGACGAACAAGGAGATCGCGGAAAGGTTGGTTATCTCGCCCCGTACCGCAGAAGGACATGTAGATCGCATCCTCACGAAGACCGGGCATCGATCCCGCGCGCAGCTTGCCGCCTGGATCGCCCGCGAGGAGAGCATCGAGTCCCGAAATCCGTAGTTCGGGCAGTGCCCCCGCTGCGTTGGGTGCGGACCCGGGCTGAACTCATCGAGGGCTTCGCTGGTCCCCGCGGGTACCTGCGTAGGAAATGCGGGTAGTGAAGCACGTAGATCTTCGCCGTCCCACTCGCCGCGCAATTGCGAGTCTTATCGGCATGAACAGCACACACCAACACCACATCAAGACACACACCACCAGCACCTCCTGGAAGCGGTTCGCCACCGTCGGAGTCGCCGCCGCCGCACTCGCCATCATCCCCGCCGGCGTCGCGGCCGCATCCACCAGCACGCCGGCGCCCATCCCCCTCGCAGCCGTCGCCAGCCACGACATCCCCCGCGATCACGACAACACCATGCAGCAGCGCCGGCACGACCGTCAACGCCACCAGAGGCAGGACCGCCGCGCCGAAATCACCATCGGCAACGAGATCCTCGACGGCTGGGGCAGCAGCACCCCGAGGTAGACGGTCGCACCGTCGAACGCTCCCCTGAGGGCCGAACCAACGTCATCGCTCCCTGGCCCCGTCAGAAGCGGCGCCAATCCAACGAAAACCCTTCTCGACCAACAACCAACACAGCAAGGAAACCCTTCATGTCTTTCACAACCGACGTCACCATCCGGCCGTTCACAGTCCAGTTCCCCGACTCCGAACTCGAGGCACTGCGTGAGCGCATCGAGACCACCCGCTGGCCCGAAACGGAAACCGTCGCAGATCAGTCGCAGGGCACACCGCTCGCGACGAGCAAGGCACTGGCGCAGTACTGGGCCTCGGAATACGACTGGCGCAAGGTCGAGGCGAAGCTGAATGCTCTGCCGCAGCACATCACTGAGATCGACGGGTTGGACATTCATTTCATTCACGTCCGCTCGAAGCACGAGGATGCGTTGCCGCTCGTCGTCACACATGGGTGGCCCGGTTCGATCGTCGAGCAGCTGAAGATCATCGACCCCCTGACCAATCCCACCGCCCATGGTGGTGACGCGTCGGATGCTTTCCATCTGGTGATTCCGTCGATGCCCGGTTACGGCTTTTCGGGCAAGCCCACGACGACCGGCTGGGGCCCCGACCGCATCGCACGTGCCTGGGTAGAGCTGATGAAGCGCCTCGGGTACAACCGGTACGTGGCACAGGGCGGGGACTGGGGTGCGATCGTGACAGAGGCGATGGCGGTGCAGGCGCCGCCGGAACTGCTCGGCATTCACACCAACATGGCCAAGGTGGTTCCACCCGAGATCGACCAGGCGCTCCTCACCGGGCATCCCGTGCCCGCCGATCTGTCCGACGACGAACAGGCTGCGTGCGACCAGCTCGCATTCTTCTATCAGCACATCGGCTACGCCGTGGAGATGGGGTCGCGGCCGGAGACACTGATCGGATTGGCGGATTCGCCCGTCGGTCTGGCCGCGTTCATGATCGACCACGACCCGGCGAGTTTGGCGCTGATCTCGCGGGTCTTCGCGGGACAGCCCGAAGGTCTGACGCGAGACGACATCCTCGACAACATCACCCTGTTCTGGCTGACGAACACGGCGTTGTCGGCGGCTCGTCTCTACTGGGAGAACAATGCCCCGTTCTTCGCCGCGGGTAGCGTCTCCATCCCGGTTGCCGTGAGCGTCTTTCCCGACGAGCTCTATCAGGCACCGCGCAGTTGGGCAGAGAAGGCCTACCCCAACCTCATCCACTTCAACAAGCTCGACAAGGGCGGGCACTTCGCCGCCTGGGAGCAGCCCCAGCATTTGGTAAACGAGCTCCGCGTGGGCTTGCGGTCGCTTCGATAACGACCAGGACGTGTGTGCCAGCGCACGAGCTGAGAGCGACCGGGTGGCTCATTCCGAGCCACCCGGTTCGCCTTCGGTTGTGCAGCCAACCCCGTGTTCACCATTCTCGTCGACTTCGCAGCGGTGCGGCGCGGCGATATCCTGGGGTACATCGTCGAGAGGTGAGCAGTGTGGCATTCGTTTGGCAGTGCCTCGAGCGGGATGAATCGATGTAGTCGATGACGGACGTCGATCCGTTCGCGACGCAACGCGACGTGTCCGGTTCGGTCACGGCGGAGTTGGCGGCGGCCGGATTCGAGGATGCCCAGGAGATCGGCCGCGGCGGTTTCGGCGTCGTGTACCGGTGCACGCAGGCTGCGCTCGACCGCACCGTGGCGGTCAAGGTCCTCACCGCAGACCTCGACGAGGAGAATCGGGCACGGTTCCTGCGTGAGCAGCGTGCGGCCGGCCGGCTGACCGGTCACCCCAACATCGTCAATGTTTTCCACGCCGGTGTCACCGATAACGGTCGGCCCTTCATCGTGATGCCGTACCACGCCCAGGGGTCGCTCGACGAGCGGATCCGGCGCCACGGGCCGCTCCCGCTCGACGAAGCGTTGCGACTCGGGGTGAAGATTGCCGGCGCCCTCGAAACTGCCCACCGGCTCGGGATCCTGCATCGCGATGTCAAGCCCGGGAACATCCTGTTCACCGACTACGGCGAGCCTGCGCTGACGGATTTCGGCATCGCTCACATCGCCGGTGGGTTCGAAACCACGGCCGGCGTCGTGACGGGTTCGCCGGCGTTCACCGCCCCCGAGGTGGTGGCCGGTGAGCCCCCGAGTGCTGCTGCCGATGTTTACGGCCTCGGTGCCACCCTGTTCGCGGCGATCACTGGTCATGCGGCGTTCGAACGCCGAAGCGGTGAGCAGGTGGTGGCACAGTTCCTGAGGATCACGTCCGAGCCGGTGCCGAACCCGCGCGAATACGGCATTTCCGAGGGGGTCAGCGCTGTCATCGAACGTGCCATGTCCGCAGACGCAGGCGCTCGCCCCTCCGCAGTGGAACTGGGTCGGCAACTCCGCGAGTCCCAACTGCAGCACGGCTTCCCGGTCGACGAGATGGCAATGCATGCGGAACCGGGGGCAGAGCATGGCGTAGAGCCAGTCCGGCCGTCGTGGTCGCCGGCGGATTCGGGCCGAACGGGTGGACTTCCGCTGGAGCTGACCAGTTTCGTCGACCGCCGCACGGAACTCGCCGAGGCGACGAACTTGCTCTCGACGTCGCGGCTGGTGACGTTGACCGGAATCGGCGGGGTGGGAAAGACCCGGCTTGCTCTGCGTGCAGCCGCCAAAGCGAAACGAAACTTCTCAGACGGTGTGACACTGGTGGAACTGGCTGAGCTGCTGGACGATTCGCTGGTCGGGGGGGTCGTAGCGGCCGCTCTGGGATTGCGTGACCAGTCTGCGCGACCTTCACACGAGGTGCTCGTCGAGTTCCTTGCCCCGCGTGAAGTGTTGCTCGTGCTGGACAACTGCGAGCAGGTGGTGGACGCGGCCGCGAAACTCGCCGAAATCCTGCTGCGCACGTGCCCTCGGCTGCGAATTCTCGCGACGAGTCGCGAACCGCTCGGAATCGGTGGGGAAACAGCCCTTCTTATTCCCCCGTTGCCCGTCCCGGATCCCGATCACCTGCCGAAAGGACTGCCCCGCAACGATGCGGTCACCCTCTTCGCGGAACGCGGCGCCGCCGTAGTCCCCGGATTCGAGCTCACCGAGGAGAACAAGGTCACCATCGCCCGAATCTGTCAGCGGCTGGACGGGCTGCCGCTACCGATCGAACTGGCGGCGGCCCGGCTACGCGCGATGACACCCGATCAGATCCTGCAGCGTCTCACCGATCGTTACCTACTCCTCACTCGCGGCAGCAGGGACGCGCCTTCCCGGCAGCAGACGTTGCGGATGTGCATCGACTGGAGTTACGACCTGTGCACACCTGCGGAACAACGGATGTGGGCGCAGCTCTCCGTGTTCGCGGGCAGTTTCGAACTCGAGGCCGCGGAACAGGTCTGCGATGGCGACGACGCAAACGACCTCCTCGACACCGTGACGTTTCTCGTCGACAAGTCGATCCTGACGAGAGAAGAGTCGGGTTCCGCGGTGCGGTTCCGAATGCTCGAGACCCTGCGCGCCTACGGGCGGGAAAAGATGCAGGAGAGGGGCGACTACACCGCGCTTCGCCGTCGACACCGCGACTGGTGTGAGCGGCTGGCGGTCGAGGCGGAAACCGAATGGATCAGTTCCCGGCAGCTCGCGTTGATCGCCAGACTGACTCGGGAACAACCGAATATCCGTGAGGCGCTGGATTTTTGCATGTCCGACAGTCCCGCAACGGGAGTGCGGATCGCTGCCGCACTGTACCCGTTCTGGCTGTCCCGGGGATTGTTCAGCGAGGGTCGGCGATGGCTCGGTCGCCTCCTCGCTCGAGAACCGGCAGAGCCTACCGGCGATCGCGTCAAGGCGCTCTACGCCGGCAGTATGCTGGCCGGAGTGCAGGGCGACATTTCCGTGTCGGACGCGCTGGCGGAGCAAGCGCAGGCGGTTGCCGCTCAGTCGAGCGACCCGCTGGTGCGTGCGCACGCCGACCACGCGGCCGGCTACGCGGCACTGTTCGCCGGGCGCCTTTCCGACGCCCGCGCACATCTCGAGAAGGCTGTCCGAGGGTTCACGGCACGCAACGACCTCTACGAGGTCGCCGCAGTCGTGGGTCTCGGCATGACGCACGACCTCGTGAACGACACGGAACGAGCCGTCGAATGCCATGAGCGCGTCCTCGCGATCACCGAGGCGCAGGGCGAATCGGTGTATCGGTCGTATTCGCTGTGGGCGCTGGCTGTCGCGGTGTGGCGGCTCGGGGAGAGCGCACGGGCGTCGCAGCTCCTCGGGCAGGCTCTCCAGATCGACCGTCGCGTGAACGACCGGCTCAGCGCCAGTGTGTGCCTGCAGGCGCTCGCGTGGCTCGCCGCGGAGGAACACAATATGGAACGAGCGGTCGTATTGATGGGCGCCGCAGACGAGTGCATCCGATCGGTGGGCAGTTCGACGGTGTTGGTGCCCGGCATGAGCGTGTACCAGGACGAGTGCGAACGCCGGACCCGAGAGGCGATGAGTGAGCAGGCCTTCGCCGCGGCCCGCAGAAAGGGTGCGGCGCTCGGCTTCGACGCAGCAGTCGCCTACGCGCTGGGCGAGCAGGTTTCGCCCTCTCCGACGTCCGCCGGTCCGTCGCCCACACCGACGAAGCGGGAGCGTGAGGTTGCCGCCCTCATCGCCGAGGGGCTGACCAACAAGGAGATCGCCGCGCGGCTGGTGATCTCGCCCCGCACCGCACAGGGGCACGTGGAACATCTCCTGACGAAGCTGGGGTTCAATTCCCGCGCGCAGATCGCGGCGTGGGTCGTGGAATCGCAGGTGGAGGGGTGATCAGGGCGACCGGGCCACGCGGCAGGCGAGCGGCCCCGATTGCCGTGGCCGCGATGCTCCTCACTGTGGCGGCGTGCGGGCAGTCGCGGAGCGACTCCGCCGTCGACCATGCGCCGCTGGGGAAACCCACGGTCACGGCCACGGTGAGTGCCGGAAAGGGACCACTCCTCGATGTGACGGTGGACCCGTCCACCGGTACCGCCTATGTCACCAGCAGCGGTGACGACTTGTTGTCGCTGATCGACGCCGACGGCGGCATCAGTGCCATCGAGGTGGGCCGGGCACCGAGCGGGGTGGCGGTGGATCCGTCCACCCACACCGCCTACGTGACGAGTCTGGCGGAGGGTGCGGTGTCGGTGGTCGATCTCGGATCCCGGGCCGTCACGGCCACCATCCCCGTCGGTGCCCTACCCCAGGGCATCGAGGTGGATCCGTCGACCCACACCCTCTACGTCGCCAACGTCGAAGACGGGTCGGTGTCCGTCATCGACACCGAGACCCGCACCGTCTCCGCCACCGTCGAGGTCGGGGACCGACCCGGGGGAATGGGCGTCGATCCGTCGACCCACGCGCTGTACGTCGCGACGACGGGTCCGGGTGGGACGGTGTCGGTGATCGATGCCGAAACCCTCGCCGTGACAGACACGATCGCCGCCGGCCGCAGTCCTCACGACGTGGCGGTGGATGCCTCGACCCGGACGGCCTTCGTGCCGGATGCAGACGACGGTTCGGTATCGGTGATCGACCTCGAAACCCTCACTGTCACAGACACCCTCCGGGTCGGGACGCAACCCTACGGGGCGACCGTCGACCCATCGGCGCACACCGCGTACGTCACCGACATAGATGACAATTCGGTGTCGGTCATCGACACCGAGACCCGCACCGTCGCCGACACCGTCCAGGTCGGGAGCGGTCCGCAGGGTGTGGCCGTGGACCCGACCAGCCACACCGCCTACGTCGTCAACCTGGCCGACGATACGGTGTCGGTGATCGAGCGGTAGGAGTGTCGGTTTCTCCACCGCAGCCGAGGGAAGGGGCGGGACCGCCGGAGGCCGGGTGGAGCGCTGTCAGTTCGCGTTCTCGATGATCGTAACAGTGCCGGTGGTGCCGTCGACCTCGACGAGGGCGCCGTCGGGGATCTTCTTCGTGGCATCGGTGGCGGAGACGATGCAGGGGATCCCGATTTCCCGGCTGACGATCGCGGCGTGGGAGAACGGTGCGCCGACATCGACGACCACGGCAGAAGCGGCGACGAACAGTGGCGTCCAGGACGGGTCGGTGATCGGGGCGATGAGGATCTCCCCGGGCTCGAGAGCGGAAGGGTCGTCCGCTGTGGTGAGAACCCGTGCGCGGCCGCGGGCGATACCGGTGCAGCCGGACACACCGACGATCGAATCCCCCGCTGCGAGGATGGTGCCGGCGCCACTGGATCGGCGTTCCCAGTTCTCCAGGGGCGGAACTTCTTCGGACACGACGAACGGCGGCTTCACGTCGAAGAGTTCGATGTAGCTCTTCTCCCGCTCACGCACGATGTCGGTGAACGCGGTGGGATCGGTCAGGTAGTCGTCGAGTTCGTCGGCGAAGAGCATGAAGATCTGCTCGACGCTGTCGAGCGCCCCGGCCTCCACCCCGCGGCGTCCGAGCTCCCGTGCCGGGAGACGGATTTCGTGGATCACCATGGCGGCGGTGGTGCGACCGCGTTCACGGCCGCGCAGCCAGAGCGCTGCCGCATTGAGCGTCGCCTCGAACTGGGCGGAGGTCTCCGGGTCTTCGGCCAGAAGTTCCCGAATCGCCGTGGCCGCAGCTTCACGTTCCTGGGAGCGGGTGACGCCCTTGCCGTCCGGTGCCTCGTCGTCGCCGACCTGACGCATCCGGTCGATGGTGGCCAGCGCGAGTGCCGGCTTCACTCCCCACGTCTGGGCGCGGATCTCCCATTCGGCGGGACCGCGGAAGTCCCAGTCGGACAGAAACGCATCGAGGTCGTGACGGAACGCGACGACGGCGGGATCGGTGCTCACCGACAGTCGCGAGTACAGATCGGTACTGCCCTCGTCGAACAGGGCGGCCACGGCGGGGGCCTGGGCCGAGCGGCTCAGGGTCCACATCCGCTTGGACGGGCCGGTGGAGTCGACGTCGCCGATGCCGCCGACGAGGGTCAATGCGAGCTCCGGCCGTCCGACTGCCGCGGCGATTTGAGCGACCGCACCCAGTCCCACACCCGATTTCAGGCTCGCTTCGATGTGGCGCTTGAACAGCGGCCGCAGGATGTAGTCGAATGACGTGATGCGTTCCCGCAACTGCTGATCGGTCAGCGTGGTCATGTCCGGACGGTCGGCTCGGATGCGCTCGACGTCCTGCCGGTCGGCGTCGTACTCGGACAGGTCGGTTGCACCGATGACCTCTTCGAGGAGCCAGGCCCCGGCGCGGGCTTCGAACTCAGGGTTCTCGTCGAAGTCGCGCTTCTCGCTCTCGTAGCTGGGGATGCCGGGCATGTCGCCGAAATATTGCAGGTCGACCGCTTCGGGCGACATGCCCGGAACGCGCACGCCGAAGAGTCGCATCAGAGACATGTTGATGTACAGGTAGCTGCCGAAGGCGGGGAGGATGTTCTTCTCGACGGTCTCGTCGTAGAGGTCGTGATCCCAGACCTTGCAGTCGACGAAGGCGTCACGCCAGCCGGGTTCGAGATTGTGCTGGAATCCCGCCGAGGCGTTCAGCGGGCTGATCGGATCGGGAAAGATCTCCCCGACGTTCGCTCGCGAGTACAGGGGAAACACCTTCGACACTGTGTCGTTGATGGGCCACTCAGCCATGCGATGCCTTCTTTCAGGACAGGAGTGCGTAACACCGGTCTGCGCCGGAAGCGATCTCTGCGTCGCTTCGTTTAGCGACTGTAAGTTCACATTCTTATGTGAGTGGCGTCACTCTGTCAAGGATGGGAGGTGTGCGGCGTTGTGGCTGGTGTCTATCGATACGCGCACGGTAGGAGCCGCGTTACGCCGTGTTCCGACCGGATGCGCAGCACCGCCGGGACGTCGACTGAGGCTTCCGGGTCGTGGGGGGTTCGGGAGAATCGCTCCCCCTATGGACAGAAGTGTGAACGCTGAGTCACAATCGTGGGGATACGAGGTTCGCTGGCGTCTGTCGTGGAGGTCGGCCGGAAGGAGAGCGCACGCATGCGCATTTTGGTGACCAACGACGACGGGATCGACGCCCCCGGGCTGCACGCAGTGGCGACGGCACTACTGGCGGAGGGACACGACATCACGATCGCGGCTCCGGCCGAGGAGTGCAGTGGCAGCGGTTCGTCGCTGGGCACCCTCGAACACGGCGCGGCGATCGGGTACGAGCATCGCCGGTTCGCGCACCTCCCCGGAGTGGAGGCGATCAGCTTCGACGCTCCGCCGGCCTTCGCCGTGTTCTCCGCGTGCGCGGGGGTCTTCGGGCCTGCTCCCGACCTCGTCGTCAGTGGCATCAATCCCGGTCACAACACCGGTCGCATGGTCTTGAACTCGAGCACGGTGGCCGCCGCGTTGACAGCGTCGACGCTCGGAGTCCGCGGTCTCGCCGTCAGTTGCGGGTTTCCGCCGGCGCACCGTTTCGATACCGCGAGCAAGGTCGCCGTCGACGTCACGCGATGGATGATCGCGCACAGTGCCCCGCGGACCGTGCTGAACGTCAACGTTCCGGACGTCGACCTCGCCGCACTGGAGGGTGCGCGCATCGCGCCCCTCGCCCCGCGTGGACTGCTCGGGTTGACGTTCGAGAAGAGCCCCGACAGCGTGCGACTTCTGCGCTACGCCAACACCGAACGGCTCGGCACCGGCACCGATTCGGCGCTGGTGCGCGACGGTTACGTGGCGATCAGCGCATTACAAGCCGTCGTCAGTGCACCGGAAGATCTCGATGTCGCCGCGTACGTCGAAACGCGCCTACCACTCGCCGCTGATCGGTAGACGCGCTGATCCCTGGACGCATTCGACGCAAGACGCGAGTAAAGGAGTGGCTGGTCGCGCACCGGCCACTCCTTTATTCGTCGGTCCGTCACCCCTCGTCGGCCGTGCCCCGAGTGCGACCGGAGCTGAGGATGAGGTCCTCGTGCAATTCCATCCAGATGTCGTGGTAGCTGTCGTACATCGGCCGGGCGAATGCGGCGTTGTCGCCGGAGCGAACGCGGTCGAGTGCGGCGGTGAGCCGGGGCAGATAGCGGCCGAACCGCGGCAGGGCTTCCGCCAGGTCCTGCAGCGGTGGCCGGAGTTCGGCGTCCGTCGCCGCGAGCTGGTCGACGACCTCCGCGTCGTAGGCGGGGTCGGAGTGGTCGTTCGGGGTGTCGTCGCTGCGCATCTGCCAACGCCGGCACACCTGTTTGAACTCCGAGTTGATCGGCAAGAAGCGTTCGTAGAAGGCTTCCAGTGCGCCGGCGCCGCCTGCGGTGCCGGCGTCGGAGGCGAGGACGCGCAGATGTTCGGCCTTGCCCGCGGGGGTCAGCATCGATCCCGCCATCCGGCCTTCCCTGCGTACGACGAAACCCTGCTCGACGAGCGGGTCGACCACCGCCGGAAGGTCCTCGACCGCGACGCCGGACAGCGCGCTGAGCACGCCGTCACCGGCCAGGCCCTTCACGCGCAGGGAATGCAGGACGTCGAAGACGATCTGGTCTTGCTGGGTGTGAACCATGGTCTGGCTCCTGTTCGATTCGGTCGGCGAAAGGGTCGTGCACCGGTTACGAGCCGGCGAGATAGGGCGAGCGCAGTGCCTTCTTGTTGAGTTTGCCCGTCGGAAGCCGAGGCAGGCGCTCGACGAAGTCGATCGACCGCGGCGCCTTGTAGGTGGCGAGCGTCGCCCGGCAGTGATCGATGAGCCGGGTTTCCGTGGCCTCGCCTGGCGAAACCCCCTCGCGGAGTTGGACCATCGCCTTGACCTGCTCGCCGAACTCGGGGTCGGGAATTCCGAACACGGCCGCGTCGACGACGTCCGGGTGGCGCAGCAGGGCTGCCTCGATCTCCTCGGGGTAGATGTTGACCCCGCCGGAGATGATCATGAAACTCTCGCGTCCGACGAGGTACAGGAATCCGTCGGCGTCGAGGTAGCCCCGGTCGCCCATGCTCTTCCAGCTGGCGGCGGCGTCGTCGCCGGAGTTCACGTACACGGTCGATCCCGGTGGCTCGAACCACACCTTGCCGATCTCACCGGCCGGTTGCGGTGTGCCCTCGTCGTCGGTGATGTGCACAGTTGTGCCACCGAGGGGCCTGCCCACCGACCCGGGGTGATCGGCGGATTCGGCGGCGGAGACGTAGGTGTGCCCGTATCCCTCGGAGGCGCCGTAATACTCGTGCAGGATCGGCCCCCACCACTGGTTGATCTGTTCCTTGACTTCCACCGGGCACGGCGCGCCGGAGGTGAAGGCGGTGGTGTGCGTCGGCGACAGCGTGATGGCCTCGCGGTCCGGCAACCGGAGAATCCGCAGCAACATGGTCGGCACCCACTGCGAATGGGTGACGCCGTGCGCGTCGATCGCGGCCATCGCCGCCGCCGCGTCGAAGCGTTCCATACATACGACCGTGCCGCCCGCGGCCATCGTCATGAGCTGAAACGTGAACGGTGCAGCGTGGTAGTTCGGGGCGGGTGACAGCAGCACGGTGTCCGAGTCGATGCCCAGCTCTGCGGCGAGCCCGGCGTGGCGGGAGGGTGCATCGGCGGGGTGGATGTCGAGCAGCTTCTGCCGGAACGCCTTCGGCCTGCCTGTCGTGCCACCGCTGTAGAGGACGCGGGCGCCGAACCGCTCGTCGGCGATCGGTGTCGTCGGGTGCGGTGCGATCGCCGCGGCGAAGTGCTCGAACCGGGTGCCGGGATCCGTGCACAGGATCAGCGCCGAGCGACCGGCCGGGAGTGCCTCGGCGACCGTCTCGGCGAGCGAACCGCTGGTCACCACTGCGTCCGGCGACGCCTCTTCGAGGAGGGCAGCGAGTTCGGTGGCGCCGAGGTGCCAATTCACCGGTGTGACATACAGGCCCGAGCGCATGCCTGCCGCGACGATCACGGGCCATTCGATCCGGTTCTCCAGCACCAGCACGATCGAGTCGCCCGGGGCCACACCCCGGCTGCGCAGCAGATGGGCCAGTTGGTTGGACTGTTCGTCGAGCTGACGGTAGGTGAGCGAGGCGCCTGAACCGGCCATCACGAACGCGCGGGAATCGGGGTGCTCGGCGGCGATTGCGGGTGGGTACACAAGACCTCTTTTGTGAATTGTTAGTCACTATCAAGGTCAGGCTACAAGCGAATCGGCTCATCGTACAAGGGGTGTTTGCAAAAAGGCCGATCTGTGATTTAGTGAAACAGATGTCACAAACGAACGTGACCGTGACGGGAGACATCCAATGACAACCAGCAGCGATATCGACCTGATGGACCTGCGGGCCTTCGAATCCGGGTACGCCGATGACGTGTTTGCGCAACTGCGCGAACACGATCCGTTGCACTGGAATGCGGAGCCGAACGGACCGGGTTTCTGGTCGGTGACGCGGTACGCCGACGTCAAGGCCGTCGCCTCCGACCACGAGACCTTCACCGTCACCGAGGGGACGCAGATCGCGAGCCGCCGCGCCGAGGGTGAGGGTGCGCGCAGCATTCACCACGTCGACCCGCCCGAACACGGCCCGCTGCGCAAGATCGTCACGCCGCACGTGCGTCCGGCGAAGGTCAAGGCGCTGGTCCCGGACATCGAGGCGGTCATCGACGGGCTGCTGAACAAGGCCGTCGGCGCCGGGCCGATCGACATGGTCGCCGAAATCTCCGCGCAGCTTCCCCTGGTGATGATCGGCCGACTGCTCGGCGCCCCGCTCGAGGACTGCCCGAACCTACTCCGATGGACCAATCAGATGGCGTCGGAAGACCCCGACTACTCCGAGGGACCCGAGACCGCGGTCCGCGCCCGCGACGAGGTCTTCGCCTACTTCCGCGCCCTCGAAGAGGAGCGGCGCGCCTGCCCGGCCGACGACCTGGTCAGTGTGCTCACCGCGGCGGAACTCGACGGCGTCCGGCTCAGCCGCGGCTACCTCGACGCGTACTACCTGATCCTGATGGTCGCCGGCAACGAGACCACCCGGAATCTGCTCTCCGGCGGTGTACTGGCGTTGCACGAGAACCCGCAGTGGTGGCAGGAACTTCGGGAGAACCCCGGCAAGATCCGGACCGCCGTCGAAGAAATGGTGCGGTGGGTCTCGCCGGTGCTGTCGATGCGTCGCACCGCCACGCGAGATGTGGAAATGCACGGCAAGTCGATCCGGGCCGGCGACAAGGTCGTCATGTGGTTCTGCTCGGCGAACCGGGACGAGCGAGTATTCGACGAGCCGAATGTGTTTCGCGCCGATCGATTCCCGAACGAACACCTCGGTTTCGGTTGGGGTGAGCATGCCTGCCTCGGAGCGCACCTCGCGCGCCTCGAAGCGAAGCTGTTCTTCACCGCGCTCGTCGAACGCGGCATCGACATCAGTGTGGTCGATGCCCCGAAGCGCCTGCAGAGCAACTTCTTCCGCGGCATCAAGTCCCTTCCCGTGACGATGGAGCGGCACCGTGGCTGACCTACTCGACAGGGCAGGGTGCCTGATCGACGGCGATTGGTTCGTACCGGCCGGACCGGTTATCGAGGTGATCGACCCGTTCACCGAGACCGTGATGGGTGAGGTCGTCGACGCCGGATCCGACGTCGTCGACGACGCCGTGCGATCGGCTGCGGCCGCCCATCCGGAGTGGCGGCGCACTGACGTCACCGATCGGGCGGAGTTGCTCGACCGTGCGGCGGATCTGCTCACCCGTGACGGCCCGGCGATCGCCGCGCTGGTCAGCCGGGAGATGGGAATGCCGATCTCGCTGGCCGAGGTCACCCAGGCGCAGCTACCCGCCGACGTGCTGCGGGCCACTGCCCGCACTGCCCGCGTCTTCCCGTGGTCGCAGGATATCGACGGGGCCACCCTGGTCCGTCGCGGCAGCGGGGTGGTCGGTGCGATCACGCCGTGGAACATGCCGGTCCACCAGATCGTCGCCAAGGTCTCGGCGGCTCTCGCCGCCGGATCGACCGTGGTGCTCAAGGCGTCGGAGATGACCCCGTACGACGCGAACGCTCTCGCCCAGCTCTTCCTCGAGGCTGGACTTCCGCCCGGGGTGTTCAACGTCGTGACCGGAACCGGCGCGGTCACCGGAGCCGCGCTGGCGGCGCACCTGGACCTCGCACACGTCTCCTTCACGGGCAGTGTGGCCGCAGGCCGCGCGGTCGCCGGGCTCGCAGCAGCCACACTGACCCGCTGCACCCTCGAACTCGGAGGCAAATCCCCGGCGGTGGTGCTACCCGACGCCGACCTGCACGCCGCGCTCACCGGGGCGGTGACGTCCGGCCTGGTGAACTCCGGTCAGGCCTGTAACGCCACCACCCGCCTGCTGATCCCGGCACACCTGGCCGCCGACGCCGTCGACATCCTCGAAGATGCAGCCGCGCAGCAGGTTCTGGGAGATCCTGCGGACCCCCGCACTCGACAGGGTCCGCTCGTGTCGGCGCGCCAACGTGACCGCGTCCTCGATCACGTCGCCGACGCGGTGGCCGCCGGCGGGCACCTGCTGACCGGCACGGGAAAACCGTCCGAGTCGTGCCCTACCGGTTATTTCGTCGATCCCACCATCATCACCGGCCTGCCCGAGGACGCCCGCGCCATCCGTGAGGAGATCTTCGGCCCGGTCCTTGCCGTGCAGATCTACACCGACGTCGACGATGCCGTCCGCATCGCCAACGACTGCGCATACGGTCTGTCCGCCGAAGTGTGGTCCGGCGACGTCGAACGCGCTCGCGCCGTGGCCGGGCGACTCGACGTCGGACAGGTGAAGATCAACGGGGTCCGGACCCGTAACCGGCCCACAGTCCCCTTCGGTGGCGTCAAGGATTCCGGTTACGGCCGCGAACTCGGCCACCTCGGCATCGAGGAGTTCACCGACGTGACGGCGGTAATGTCATGACCGGAAACAGTGTCACCGGAAGCAGTGTCACCGGAAACGTCGTCGTCACCGGCGCCGCGTCGGGAATCGGCCTCGCACTTGCCGACCAGCTGAGTGTCTCCGGCGCAACGGTATTCGCCCTCGACCGCCGCGACTGCCCGCTCGGTTCGGTGCACAGCATCGTGTGCGATCTCACCGATCCCGCCTCGATCGGCGACGCCGTTGCCGCCCTGCCCCCCGACATCGCCGGACTGGCCAACGTCGCAGGTGTGCCGGGCACGGCCGCGGCGCAGACCGTGCTGACGGTCAACCTCCTCGGAGCCCGCCTCCTGACCGGACAACTGCTCCCGCGAATGGCGGCGGGCACGGCGATCGTCAACGTCGCCTCCGTTGCCGCCCACCGCAACACCCAGTCCCCGGACGCGATAGACGAACTCCTGCGCGTGCGCGACTGCACCGACCTCCAGGGTTGGCTGAGGGATCACCCGGTCGAGGGTCCGGACGCGTACGACACTTCCAAACGCGCACTGATCGACTGGACCCAACTGCTGTCCGCGAAGCTCAACTCGCACGGCATCCGGGTGCTGTCGGTGAGTCCGGGGCCGGTGGAGACACCGATCCTGGCCGACTTCGAGGCGAGCATGGGCACCGACGCGATGCAGCGTTCACACGACGCCGTGGGCAGGCACGGATACCCGCACGAGATCGCCGCGGTGGTCGCGTTCGCGCTCTCCCCGGCCGCCTCCTGGCTCAACGGCATCGACATCCCCGTCGAAGGTGGGCTCTTCGCCACCCGAGCAGCCGCCAAATCCCCCGTTTTCGAAGGACTCTCGATATGACCTCCTCTGCAACGCCCCCGGGTGACGTGATCACTCTCGACGGCACCTTCCCTGGGACGCGGGACGAACTGGGCGGCAAGGCCTACAGCGTCAACAAGATGCGGGCGATGGGCCTGCCGGTACCACCGGCATTCGCACTGCCCACCCACGTCTGCTCGATCTATCACGACAACGGGCGATCACTGCCCGACGAGATCTGGCAGGACGTGCTCACCCACCTGCGCAAACTCGAATCCGAGACCGGCCGCCGGTTCGGCGCGGGTCCGTCCCCGCTGCTGGTGTCCGTCCGGTCCGGGGCCGCCCAGAGTATGCCGGGCATGATGGACACCGTCCTCAACCTCGGCCTGAACCCGGAGTTGTGCACCGTCCTGGCCGAGGAGACCGGCGATCCGCAATGGGCGAACGACACCTGGGAACGCTTCTGCCACAGCTACGCAGCCATCGTCGTCGGCACACCCGGTGCCCAGCCGCCGACCGACCCGGTCGAACAGCTGCGGGCGGCGATCGGTGCCGTCTTCGACTCCTGGACCAACGAGCGCGTCAAGGCCTACCGCGCTCGTCACAACCTCGGCACCGGCGCGGGAACGGCAGTCACCGTGCAGGCCATGGTGTTCGGTAACCGCGACGAGCGGTCCGGTACCGGGGTGATGTTCAGCCGCAATCCCGCCACCGGCGACAACGTGCTCTACGGAGAGTGGCTGGCCAAGGCGCAGGGCGAGGACGTCGTGTCCGGGGAGAAGACTCCTGCGTCGCTGGAGACGGTCGGCGACATTCTCCCCACCACCTACCCCGAGCTCGAGCGCATCGCGGACACCCTCGAACGCGAGCACCGTGACCTCGTCGACATCGAATTCACCGTCGAGAGCGGCCGACTCTACATCCTGCAGTGCCGGGCCGGGAAACGCTCGCCCCGCGCCGCCGTGCGCGTGGCCGTCGACCTGGTGCGGGAAGGCGTCATCTCCCCCGCCGAGGCGTTGACCCGGGTGTCCGCGGAACAGGCTGCGAGCCTTGCGAATACCAGCGGTGTACGCGCCGGCCATACTGTGCTCGCGACCGGTACCGCTGCCGGCCCGGGCGTGGCCGTCGGACTGGCCGTCAGCGACCTCGACCAAGCGCTCGACCTGGCGGCGGCGGGCACGCCGGTGGTGCTGGTGCGTCCGTCCACCGCGCCGGACGACGTCCCCGCAATGTTCGAATCCGTCGCCGTGGTCACCGAACTCGGCGGTAGCACCTCGCACGCTGCGCTGGTGTGCCGGGAGATCGGGCTGCCGTGCGTGGTCGGTGCCGGAGCGGGCACGGTTGCGACACTGACCGGGCTGACGGTGACCGTCGACGGCGCCACCGGTTCGGTGTACGAAGGGGACGCACTGCACTCGGATGACGAGGCGGACACGGACGAACATCTGTCGGAACTGCTGAGCTATCTGCCCGACCCGGTTCCGGTCGATCACCCGTTGGCGCCGTTGCGCGCGGAACGCCTCGAGCGGGCATAACGCGAGGTCAGCACGATGCAACAGTCATGGTTAGTGATATCTTGTTCGCAAACGCGGGGGAAGGCGAGGAACTAGAGATGGCCACACAGAACCCGGCCACGCCGCGATCGCTCGACGACGTCTACACCGACGCCGGCCTGATCGATCCCGCCGCGCCCGCACCCAAGCGACCGAACCGGCGCGGGGAACTCACCCGCGAGCGCATCGTGCAGGCCGCGATCGAATGCTTCAGCGAGTACGGCTACACCCGCACCCGGGTTTCCGACATCACCCACCGGGCCAAGACCGCCCAGGGAAACTTCTACCGGCACTTCACCGACCTCGACGACGTCTTCCTCGCAGCGATGCACACCGGTCTGCTGGAACTGTCCGAGGCCACCAGCCGTAAGGCCACCACCAGCGGCGAACTCGAGGCGTTGATCGAGGTCAACATCACCTACCTGCACGCGTACTCCCGGCACCGGCACATCCTGCGGTTGCTTCGTGAGGCCGCCGCGGCCAGCGCCAACGAGGGCTTCCAGCAACTGTGGCTGAAACTGCGTGAGGACTTCATCTCGCGCACCCGGCGCTGGCTGCAGAAGCTGCACGACCGCGGGGAGATCGGCGAGACCGACCTCGACCTCCTCGCCGAATCGCTCGGATGCATGACCGAACAGATGGCGTACGTCCACGTCGGGCTGCCCGCATCAACCCCGAAACGTGAACGGATCGACGAACTCGGCCGCGCCCTCGGCGAGGTGTGGTTTCGTGCACTCCCACCCCCGGTGACCGCGCCGGAAAATCGCTGACCGAACACCCTCATCCCGGACCCTGCCTGCAGTCATCCGTCAGTCCCCATGTCCTGAGGTGCTGACTCGAAGGAACCGCCATGACTACCCTCGCACCCGAATCCCTCGGATACACCGTCCGCGTGGCCGAGGTGATCGAAGAGACCCCCGACGCGTCGTCCCTCGTCATCGAGGTACCCGACAACCTCGCCGACCGCTTCGTCTACCGACCCGGACAATTCCTCACCATCCGCATCCCCAGCGAGCGCACCGGTTCGGTGGCACGCTGCTACTCCATTGCGAGTTGCCCGCTCACCGACGATCGCATCAAGGTCACCGTCAAACGCACTGCCGACGGATACGGATCGAACTGGTTGTGCGACAACGTCGCTGTGGGTGACGGCGTGCACGTTCTCCCGCCGTCGGGAACGTTCACGCCCCACCGCCTCGACGGGCACTTCCGTCTGTTCGCGGCCGGCAGCGGGATCACGCCGGTGATGTCCATCCTGAAGTCGGTGCTCGAATCCTCTACCGGCACGGTCGCGTTGTATTACGCCAACCGGGACGGCGGGTCGATCATCTTCGCCGCCGAACTAATCGGCCTCACCGAGCGGTATCCGGATCGGCTGACCGTCGAGCATCGGCTCGAAAGCGAATCGGGATTGCCGACTTCGGAGAGTCTCGCGACTTTCGCCGACGGTGGTCAGGACAGCGACGTATTCGTCTGCGGCCCGGCGCCGTTCATGGCGCTGGTCAAGGACACCCTCACGGGTATCGGCTACGGCCGGCACCGGGTGCACATCGAGGAGTTCAAGTCCCTCGACGGCGACCCGTTCGCCCCGATCCGGAGTCTCACGCCCGCCGACGACGCAGACTCCGCCACCGTCGAAGTGACTCTCGACGGTGACACCCACGTGCTGTCGTGGCCCGCCGACGCCACACTCATCGACGTCATGGTCAACGCCGGCATCGATGCTCCCTACTCCTGCCGCGAAGGCGAATGCGGCGCCTGCGCCTGCACCCTCACGGAAGGCACCGTGAACCCCGGAGTCACCGACGCCCTCGACCCCGACGACGTCGCCGACGGCTATATCCTGGGCTGCCAGGCGAAGCCGACCAGTCCCGCATTGAGGATCGAATTCTGAGGCGGACGGCTCCGTAATTTTTCCGCCGCGCGCGGGGCGGCGTGTGTCACCGTTGTGAGAGACCGAAACCCGCGGGCCACCTGGAGACGGTATGAGACGAAAAGCGATCGGCGTCGTCGTCGCGATGCTGGTGTTCGGTGGACTGGCAGGATGCGGCGGCGCCACGACTGAGACGGCATCGGCGTCGGTGTCGGCGACCGCAACGGTCAGCGCGACCGAGGAGCAGGATGCGGTTCTCGCTCAGGAAGCGAGGTGGCTGACGGCCATCACTGCCGGCGACCGCGACACGATCGAATCGATCCTGAGTCCCGATTTCAAGCACATCACCAGCGAGGGCACACTGCTCGGTCGTGACGAGGAGATCGCGAGCATCGTTCCGGTGGCGTTCACGATGAATGCCACCGAGCAGACCGTCGATATCGTCGGCGACACCGCCGTGATCCACGGCGTCAACACCCTCACCGAGTCGGGCAATGTGCTGGCCCGGGAACGCTTCACCGATGTGTTCGTCAAGCAGAACGGCACGTGGATGGCACTGTCGGCGCAGGAGACCGCGATCTGACCGGCGACTCGTACCGGTTCGCGTCTCAGGCGGGGACGAGTTCGGCGATCAGCGCTTCGACTCGCGCCTTGATCTCGTCGCGGATCGGACGAACCGCGTCGACGCCCTTGCCTGCCGGATCGTCGAGCGCCCAGTCCCGATAGCTGACCCCGGGGAAGACGGGGCAGGCGTCGCCGCAGCCCATCGTGATCACCACGTCGGAGGTTTCGACGGCCCCGGCGGTGAGGATCTTCGGGGATTGGCCGGAGATGTCGATCCCGATCTCGGCCATGGCCTCGACCGCTGCCGGGTTGACGGTCGCGGCCGGCGCGGACCCGGCTGAGCGGACCTCGATCCGATCACCGGCGAGGTGGGCCAGGAACCCGGCGGCCATCTGGGAGCGGCCGGCGTTGTGGATGCAGACGAACAACACACTGGGCCTGGTCATGACAGCGAACCTTCCGTAACGGACGCGCGGAACCGGGAACGGAGCGCGAGCGACACGTAGACCAGCCCCACGAGGACGGGGACCTCGATCAGCGGTCCGACGACACCGGCCAGCGCCTGGCCCGACGCCGCACCATAGGTGGCGATGGCGACGGCGATGGCGAGTTCGAAGTTGTTGCCCGCGGCGGTGAACGCGAGAGTGGTGGTGCGCTGGTAACCCAGGCCCATGACGGCGCCGAGCGCGTAGCCGCCGCCCCACATGATCGCGAAGTACGCCAGCAGCGGGACCGCGATCCGGACGACGTCCCACGGCTGGGACGTGATCCGGTCACCCTGCAGCGCGAAGAGGATCACGATCGTGAACAGCAATCCGTACAGCGCCCACGGCCCGATCCGGGGAAGGAACGTGCTCTCGTACCAGGTGCGGCCTCTGGCCTTCTCGCCGAAGCGACGGGTGAGGTAGCCGGCGAGCAGCGGGATGCCCAGGAAGATGAGCACCGACTTCGCGATCTGCCACGGTGAGGTGTCGATGGTGGTCTGCTCGAGGCCGAGCCAGCCGGGTAGCACGGACAGGTAGAACCAGCCGAGCACGGCGAACATGATGACCTGGAACACCGAGTTGATCGCGACCAGGACGGCGGCTGCCTCGCGGTCACCGCACGCGAGGTCGTTCCAGATGATGACCATGGCGATGCAGCGGGCCAGGCCGACGATGATCAGACCGGTGCGGTACTCCGGCAGATCCGGCAGGAGGAACCAGGCGAGGGCGAACATCAGTGCCGGACCGAGCACCCAGTTCAGTACCAACGATCCGATGAGCAGTCTGCGGTCGCCGGTGACGGTGTCGAGTCGGTCGTAGCGGACCTTCGCGAGCACCGGGTACATCATGACCAGCAGGCCGAGGGCGATCGGCAACGAGATGCCGTCGATCTCGACGGCGCTCAGGGCGTCCCCGAGTCCGGGGATCATCCGGCCGAGGAGCAGTCCGGCGACCATGGCGACGCCGATCCACACCGGCAGGAACCGGTCCAGGGTGGAAAGCTTCCCGACGACGGCCGGGTGTTCGGTCGTGATTGGCCCGCTCATGCCTGCGCCTCGGCGCACGTCGGGGACGGTACGGCGGTGCCGCTCTCGGTCAGGAGCACAGCAGACAATTGCTGCAGCGCCGACGGGATCACCCAGTAGTACACCCAGGTGCTGCGTCGCTCGCAGCCCAGCAGGCCGGCTGCGCGGAGCACCTTCAGGTGATGCGAGATCGTCGGCTGCGACAGGTCGAACGACTCGGAGATATCGCACACGCAGGCTTCGCCGCCGGCGTGGCTGGCGATCAGGCTCAGCAGGCGCAGGCGCACCGGATCGCCGAGGGCCTTGAACATCCGGGCCAGATCCCCGGCCCAGTCCTCGGTCAATGGTTCACGCGCGAGCGGCGAGCAACACGCACCACCGTCCGACAACTTTTGATTCGACATGCGTCGATATTGACAGATGTCGAATTAGAGTGCAACGCACCGGACGGCCAGGGCGCGGATCAGGCCGAGCGCCGCGTACTACTCGGCACGTCCGGACGGGAAGTGCACCGACCCGTCATTCCCGATGCAACCACCCTGGACGGGGCCGCTGCCGAAGAAGACGCCGTTGAGTTGCCCGCTTTGTCCCGGAGCGTTCGATCCGACTCCGGCACCGCCGACGCCGATCGCCCCGCACTGGTAACTGTTGTTGTCGGCGGGGGTGTTGGGGTCGGCGTGGACGTGGAGCTGCGAGCCGGGTGTGTTCGGGTCCCCATGAAATGCCGGTGCCGCCGCTACGACGCCCGAACCGAGCGCAAAAAAGGCGGCGATCGCGGCCGA
This sequence comes from Rhodococcus sp. JVH1, assembly GCF_000280725.2. Lineage (NCBI taxonomy): Bacteria > Bacillati > Actinomycetota > Actinomycetes > Mycobacteriales > Nocardiaceae > Rhodococcus > Rhodococcus sp. JVH1. The sequence continues at coordinate 4,447,577 of NZ_CP166289.1, forward strand.
GGTAATCGCCGTACGCAATGCGAACGTGTTCATCTGATGTCACCTTTGATTCGATTGTCGCCCGGCGTCTCACCGGCCGATGATTCTCGGGTTACACATGATTTCGGATATCCGTTTTCCCGATGAAACAATTATGGTCCGAGCGGTTGGCGGAAATCACCCCTTCGCGTGGTTATCGGTGTCTTACGCGCGATGCCCGCACCTACCCTCGTCACGGCCGCAGCAGCCCTGGTCGTGAAACGTGATCCTGTCGCCGCACCGAAACTGCTTGACCCCGAATGGTTCACGTGTCAGTTCCGGACAACCGTTAGCGTTGGAGTGCCCGACACCCGCACGTCCGAAGGGGAGACTGCCACGCATGGCCGGTGACGAGATTTCGGAAGGCAACGACGCGCACCCGACCACGACGCCACAGTTGCGCCGGCGGCTGGGGGTGTTCGACTCGGTGATGATCGGCCTCGGGTCGATGATCGGGGCCGGAATCTTCGCCGCGCTGGGGCCTGCCGCGGCCGCCGCCGGAGGCGCCCTGCTCGTCGGGTTGACCGTGGCCGCGGTGATCGCGTACTGCAATGCGCATTCCTCGGCCCGGCTCGCCGCGCTGTACCCGCAATCCGGTGGCACCTATGTCTACGGCCGTGAACGACTGGGACCGTTCTTCGGGTATCTGGCGGGCTGGGGATTCGTGGTCGGCAAGACAGCCTCGTGTGCCGCGATGGCCCTGACCGTCGGCGCCTACGCCTGGCCCGGGCGTGAGCATCTCGTCGCGGTGATCGCCGTCGCCGTCATCACGGCGGTGAACTACCTGGGTGTGCAGAAGTCTGCCCTGGTCACCCGGGTCATCGTGTTCGCGGTACTCGCGGTCCTCGCTGTGGTCGTCGTCGTGTGCCTTACCGGTTCCGATACCGGCTTCGACGGGCTCGAGATCACCTCCGGCCACGGCGCGACCGGGGTTCTGCAGGCCGCCGGTCTCCTGTTCTTCGCGTTCGCCGGGTACGCCCGGATCGCCACGCTCGGCGAGGAGGTGAAGGACCCGGCCCGGACCATCTCCCGGGCGATCCCCATTGCTCTGGCGATCACGCTCGTCGTGTACCTGTGCGTCGCGATCGCCGTCCTGACGGCTCTCGGCGCCGACGCACTCGCTGCCGCGACGGATCCGCTCGCGCAGGCCGTTGCCGCTGCGGGGTTCGGGGGCCTCGAGCCGGTGGTCCGGGTGGCCGCGGTGATCGCCGCGCTCGGCTCGCTGCTCGCCCTGATCCTCGGGGTGTCACGGACCACGTTCGCGATGGCACGGGACGGCCACCTGCCACGTCTGCTCGACGCCGTCCACCCCCGGTTCGCGGTGCCCTACCGGGCCGAGTTGGCCGTCGGTGCGGTGGTGGCGCTCCTCGCCGCGACAGCGGATCTGCGCGGCGTCATCGGGTTCTCCTCGTTCGCGGTGCTGGTCTACTACCTGATCGCCAACGCATCGGCCTGCACCTTGTCCGCGAAACCGTGGTCGCGGCTGATTGCCGTCGTCGGCGCCGTCGGGTGCCTCGTTCTCGCCGCGTTCCTCCCCCTGGCCTCGGTGATCTCGGGTGTGATCGTCCTCGGGCTGGGGGCTGTGATCTACGGGATCCGCACTTCCCTCCGTACCTGACCGTCGAGGGTGTGTGCCGCTACCCCGCAGAGCATTTCGACCCTTTGTTCGCGGTGGCCAATTGGCGTCCCGCGTGGGAGTCTTCAACGACAATCCCTGCGCCGGGAGAAGGTGAGAATGTTAGTCCTGGTCCGGCACTCCCATGCAGGCGAGAAGACGCTGTGGCACGGCCCCGACGCCGAGCGACCGCTGAGCCCACTCGGGCACGAGCAGGCCCACGGTTTCGTCGCTGCGCTGGGCGGCATCGAGATCGCGAGTCTGTTCTCGAGTCCCACCACCCGCTGCCGCCAGACCCTGTTTCCACTCGCCGAGGCGCGCGGTCTGCCTGTCCACGATCACCCGCTGCTGGCACCGGACGCGTCCCCCGACGAACTGTTTTCCGCGCTCCACGAGCCCGACGCCGACCGGGCAATCTTCTGCACGCACGGGGAGATCCTCAACGCGCTGGCCGAGTTCGCGCGGTCGCGAGGGATACCGGACGTTCCGCCCTCGGGCGCGACCGCGAAAGGGGGCGCGTGGTTCGTCGACTGCGGTGCAGGTCCGTCCCCGACGCTGCGGTACCTCGCTCCGATTCCGGCGGGCTGACCTCGACTTCTAGGCCGACGCGAGCCGGGCGGCGTCCTCCCGGGCCTGCCGCGCCTTCTGCAGTTCCAGGCCGTACAGCAGGCCGAACGTGAAACCGTTCTCGCCGGGCGTCGCGCCGGCGCGGGCACCGAGAGTCCGGAGCGTCTCCGCGGCGACGACGCTGTCCTGGTGCTCGCCGAGGACCGTCTGCATCTTCTTGAACCGTGCCGCCTTCTTCTTCGCCGTCTTCTTTCCCAGAATCGGTGCGGCGAGTTCGGCGGCGTATCGGGCCCGTTTGGCGGCCTTCCGCGCGCGGTGCAGGGCCGCATCGTCGTCGTCGGCAGCTGCGGTGGCGACGCGTGTGAGCGCTTTGCGTTCGGCTTTCCGTACGCACTTGTCGATCACCCGGGGATCGTCGCCGGCCTCGGCGGTCAGCGGTGGAGTGGTGCGCCACTGCGCCAGGGTGGCCAGCAGCGCACGGTAGCGGTCACCGTCGAGCGCTGCCATCACCTCTGTTCTCTGACGGAGTTGCTCGGCGAGCAGATCGTTCTCGATGCGCGCGGCAACCGGCCCCATCACGAGTTCCGGAGGCAGGGCGGCGAGCGCATCCGCGAACCGTGCGCGTTGCACCTGCCGATCCCGCACCTCCCCGAGCAAACCGGCGTACCAGGACAGTTCCGCGTCGAGTTCTGCCCGCGCGACCGGTTCGAACAGGCGCCTGAATACCCGCAACGTGCTGCGGAAACGTCGGATCCCCACGCGGGTGGGGTGGACCGGGTCCAGCCCGCGCCGCAACCACACGTCGCCGGCGACGATCGCCTGAACCTGAGCATCCAGATAGTCGACGAGCGCCGCTTCCACGGTCGTTCGGGTCGTGTCCCCGCCGTCGACGGCGAGGTGCGCGACGGTGAGCACACGGCTGAGCTTCGACGGATACAGGGACGGCTGCGCACCGCGGCGGGTGAGGCGCTTACCGATCTTCCCGAGCAGTTTCTCGTCCCCGGCGTCGCCGAGTTCGACCTCCACCTCCCGCCACTCACTCAGGACAGCGCGATCGCCGGCGACGGCGCCGCGCACCCGGTCGTCCGCCACTTCCGCCAGCAGGCGGTCGTCCCGGTCGAGGAGTCGCTGCGTGCGTCTCACGGTTTTCAGCGTCGCCACCGGATGCACAGGTTTACCCCGTGCGACACCCGCAATCATGGTCGCCAAATCGTCAGGAACCGCGTCACTCTCCCCTGGAGGCATCCGAATCTCGGTGCGTGCTTTGTCGGCGGGGACCTTCAACTGCCATCCCACATCGGCGTCCCCGGTCCGGCGGCGGAACGTGATCTTCTGACGGAGCAGATCGCGGTCATCCGTGTCGTAGTAGACGCTGTTCAGATTCACCGTGCCCTGCTCGATCCGTCCACCGGCAGGCAACACGTCCTCGAGATCCGGCAGAACGAACTCGAGCCCCACCTCGTACTTGTCTTCCCGCTCCCGCTGCGTCGACACCATGGATCCAGTCTGCACCCACGACGGCAGGGCCGATCTCCGACGCGCGCTCGGCACGGAGTGCAGTTAATCTGTCAGCGGTGCAATTGTCGATCGCACCTCGTCGCCGGAGCCGAGGCGTTGCGAAAATCTGTCCGCAACCGAACCTTTCACACGATTCATCGGGCCGTGCCCGCATTCCCAGTGCCCTGACTGTGCTCGGTCTTCGAGATGGGATGGCTCCACATGAGCAAACCGAACAGGCGTCACGACCTCGCACACCCCGCAGCGGACCTCGGCTGGATAACGCGGGCTCAGTGTCGAGAAGGAGACCCGGATCAGCTCTTCGTCACAGGCGCCGCGCAACGCAAAGCCGCCGCCCTCTGCAGGCACTGTCCGGTGCTGATGGAATGCGGTGCGTACGCACTCGACAATCGAGTCGAATTCGGCATCTGGGGTGGGATGACGGAACGGCAGCGCCGGGCACTGCTCGCGACGAATCCCGAGGTCCGCTGGTCCGAGCTCTTCACGAACCCTCCACCTGTCGGGTGGGGAATGATCGAACCATGACCGGACAACCCGTGACGTACGTGATCGACGGCGCGCGCATCCACACGCTCGACGACGTCTTCACGGTGGTCGGAGAGCGGTACGCGGTGAAGGCGGGTACTTCGGCCGCAACCTGGATGCGTTCGCCGACTGCCTCACCGGTGGATACGGCACGCCTGATGACGGTGGTTTCCTCTTCGTATGGGAGAACAGCGACAGATCCCGCGAGGCCCTCGGGTATGCAGAGACTGCGCGTTAGCTCGAGCAGCGTCGCGCAGTGCCACCCGACGAACCGGGAGAGGGTGCGTGCCGATCTCGAGCGCGCGCTGAGGGAGGACGGGCCCACGGCCTTCGACTGGGTTGTCGGCATCTTCGAGTTCCGGGATGTGCGGCTCGACCTCCGGTAGGCGGTAGCTCTCACTCGGTCAGATAGAGAGTCACCCGGAAGTATCGGGAATCGCGACGGAAGGTCGGTGTGGTGACGCCGTACCGCTCGATGAACTCGTGCTGTTCGATGAACCGAAGGTCACCGGACGTGCCGGGCACCGAGTACTGCCGATTCGGCATGCGCCACGTGCCCGTGTCGGGTACGTCCCACATGTGTACGTTGGCGGGCAACAGTTTCCAGCCCTGGGCGGTGTGCAGTTCGAGGTTCGCGACGACCTCGATGGTCGCGACCACTCCGCTCACGGACAGCACGGGCTGAGGGGAGAACCCCGGGTACCTGTCGACGTAGAAGACTCCTCGGCCGACACCGTTCTTCCGACTCTCGACCTCCTCGGCCAGTGATCGAAGCTCGGCGGGAAGCTGCTGCTCGTCGAGCCACGAGAGGGCAGTGGTCACGGTGTCACCCGGGTGCCAGACGGAGTCTGCGGAGACAGGCTCGTCGTCGACGAAGACTGTGAGCGTCTGGGGTGAGGCATGGTCAGGGGTGCGTCGTGGTCGTTCGTCGAGCATCGTCAGACCCCGCGCAGTAGGCGGACCGATGGGCGACGCCATCGGGTGCGGGGTTACCGTGCAGCAGACTATACGCGCCCTGCCGCATCGGTTCGACCGCCGCTGCCGCACTGAACGCGGCAGCGGCGCCGGCGGAGGGCCGTCCGATCGATGCGAATCAGTACGGCAAAGACGAGCAGCTGGGGCGGTCGACGATGGCCTGACCTTCGCAGAGCATGGCCTGCTCGTCGTCGTCGAAACGGTCGCGCCGATCCCGGTCGCGGGCATCGCGGTCCGACTGTGAGGCCACCGCGACATCAGTGCCGGACGAGGCGGGCATGGCGTGCGCGATTCCGGCTGCGCCGGTGAGAGAGAACGCGACCGCGGCGAACATCAGGCCGGCGCGAATGGCAGTGTGGCGAAACATGCGGTGTCCTTGGTGGTGTGTGGTCGAGTATTCCTTGGCCACAACAACACTGCCTTCCCGGCAAGCGGTTCGACAGACACCCTAGGGTGCGCGTTGCCCACCCCTGTGCGCTCACACGCCCGTGAGTACTTGTTAACCCCCCACGGTTAATAAGTACTCACAGGCGCGTCAGCGCATGACGAAGGGATTGCCGGATGGGGCTCCGGTGTTGATCCAGACGCTCTTGGTGTGCAGGTATTCGTCCAGTGCTCCGATTCCGTTCTCCCGGCCGAGACCGGAGTCTTTGACGCCGCCGAAGGGCGCCATGAAGCTCACTGCCCGGTAGGTGTTGACCCAGACCGTTCCGGATTGGATCGCCTCGGCCATGCGGAAGGCCCGGGCGATGTCACTCGTCCACACTCCGGCACCGAGGCCGAACCGGACGTCGTTGGCGATACGAACCGCGTCGTGCTCGTCGTCGAACGGGATGACCGCGAGAACCGGGCCGAACACTTCTTCCTGTGCGAGGCGGTGGCTGTTGTCGACGCCGGTGAAGATCGTGGGTTCGACGAACCAGCCGTTGCCGCACTCGGGGCGTTGCGCCGCCGAGCCGCCGAGCACTGCCCGGGCTCCGTCGTGCTTGGCGACGTCGAGGTATTCGAGAACCTTCGCGAACTGCGGCCGGGTGGTGATCGGCCCGACCTGTGTGTGCGGATCGAGGGGGTCACCCATCCGCGCGGTGCGAGCGAGGTCGACGACCTTGTCGACGAAGCTGTCGTGAATCGATCGCTGCACCAGGAGCCTGGATCCGGCGATGCAGGTTTGGCCGGTGGCGGCGAAGATTCCCGACACGACCCCGTTGACGGCAGAGTCCAGGTCTGCGTCGTCGAACACGATATTCGGTGACTTGCCGCCGAGTTCGAGACTGACGTGCTTGAAGCTTCGGGCGGCCTGCTCGTTGATCCGGCGTCCGGTGAGGTCGGACCCGGTGAAGCTGACCTTCGTGACCAGTGGGTGGTCGACTAGGGGGCTGCCGACCTCGTCGCCGAATCCGGTGACCACGTTGACCACTCCCGGCGGCAGGCCCGCTTCTTCGAGAAGTTTCACCAGTTCGAGGGTGGATGCCGAAGTGAACTCGGACGGTTTGATCACCACCGTGCATCCCGCCGCCAGGGCAGGCGCCAGTTTCCACGCCAGGAGCATCAGCGGCGAATTCCACGGGGTGATGACGGCGACGACCCCGATGGGCTCGCGCCTGGTGTAGGCGAAGTAGCCCTTCTTGTCGAGAGGGAGCACGGTGCCCTCGATCTTGTCGGCCAGCCCCCCGTAGTAGTAGAACCACTGCGGGACGTAGTCGACCTGCCCACGCATCTCGGAGAGCAGTTTTCCGTTGTCTTGCACTTCGATTCGGGCGAGCCGATCGGCGTCCTCGGCGATGCGGTCACCGATGTCGCGCAATACCCGCCCGCGGTCGGTCGCGGTCGTGCTCGACCACGGGCCTTCGGTGAACGCGCAGTGGGCGGCCCGAACGGCCTCGTCGACATCGTTGTCGTTTCCCCGCGCGATCTCTGCCCACGGCTTACCGGTGTACGGGTTGTCGCTGGTGATCCAGCGATCGTCCCGGGGGTGCCGCTGTGTGCCGTCGATGTGGAGCGGATATCGCTGCATCGCTGCCTCGCTCTCGTCAGAAGGGGGAGAACCCGAGTTCGGCCCGGAAGATGTTCTTGACGTGGGTGCCGTCGCGCGGGGGTAGCACACGCGGGGCTTCTGCACCCGAGATGAGTACCTGCGCGAACGTCGTTCCGCGACGAGCGCGGACGTGGTCGCCGATCTGCGCGTACCCGTCGTGCGAGTCGATCCTCAATGTCGTCTCGATTCCGAATCCCTGTGCCACTGAGCAAAGGTCGGTTCCGAGACTGGAGTGACTCGGCTGCATCCCGGTCTCGCCGAAGTGGCCGTTGTCGAGTACCACGATGGTGAGATTGGGCGGAGCCTGGACGGCGATCGTCCCGAGTGCGCCGATTCCCATCAGTTGTTCGCCGTCGCCGGTGATCACTACGACGGATTCGTCGGGCTGCGCCAGCGCGAGACCGAGTCCGAGCGGTGTTGCGGCGCCCATGGCACCCCACAGATAGAAGTTGCGCGGCCTGGCGCCGGCGGCACACACGTCGTAGGAGGGCGACCCCAGCCCGGTGACCATGAGCGCGTCGGGTACCTCGGACAGCAGGTCTGCCACGAAGAGGCGTCGATCGATCCTGGATGTAGTATCGGCACTCATCACATGTTCTCCCACTTCTTGCGTCCGATCAGGCTCTGGCCCAGGAGGACTGCGACGCGCTCACCGGCCAGGAACGCGGAGTCGAAGGCCGCCGCGACCACATCTGCGACTTCGTCGGGATGATCTGCGCGGTGAACGGTGATCCCCATGATTTCCAGAGCCGCCTGAGTGGCTTGTCCCATCGGGCTTTGCCACGGGTTGGACTCGGCGTACTCCCCCCGCATGGTGACCAGCGTCAGAAACGGGAACTTGCACATCTCCAACAGCGAGAACATGTTGACGCAGTTACCCACTCCGCTGCTCTGCATGAGCAGAACCGACCGTTGGCCGCCGAGCCATGCTCCGCTGACGACCGCGACACCTTCTTCCTCGGTGGTCAGCACGACATCTCGGATGTCGGGGTCCTGTTGTGCCTCACGGATGGCGTGGGAATGTCCGGCATCGGGGACGTAGGCAATCTGTTTGACGTCTCCGGACTTCAGGATCTCGAAGATCTCCTTCTGCCATACCGGAGTCTCTTTCTCGACGGTCTGCATGGTGGCTCCTTCTTGGGGAAGTCGGTGTCGCCAATATTCTGATGTGTGATGGACGGCGTTGGAAAATGCTATTTCGTGATGGAACCATGCCGATCGGGCATGCGACCGCGGAACGTGAAGGCATGACAGACGTCAACTCGGGTCGCGACGAGAAAAATGGCCTCGAGCTCGGCCGATGCCGATAAGGCTCACCCTCGGGTGGGCTCGGACCGACCCGCTGCGGTGCCGTCTAAAGCGAATGTAAGGAAAGCGGCCCATCCCTTCCCTCTCGCTGTGGTGGCGATCACATTGGTGTCAGTGGCTATGCATCATCACAGCAGTCGAGGAAGGAACATCATGCGACACACGACTTCGAACCCAACGTCGTCGACCGGCGAGAGGCGGGTTGTTGCGAACGTGGTTCGCGGCTGCATCGGCAACCTCGTGGAGTGGTACGACTGGTTCGTCTATGCAGCGTTCAGCGTGTTCTTCGCGGCGTCCTTCTTCCCGCAGAGCAGCACGACTGCCCAGCTTCTCTCCACGGCACTGGTTTTCGCCGTCGGATTCCTGATGCGCCCGATCGGTGGCTACATCTTGGGTCGATACGCGGACAGGTACGGGCGCAAGAACGCTCTGACGTTGTCGGTGCTGATGATGGCCGCAGGATCGTTGATCATCGCTGCGACACCGAGTTTCGAGGCGATCGGCATGCTCGCCCCGGCGTTGCTGGTGATGGCGCGGCTGATCCAGGGACTCTCCGTGGGAGGCGAATTCGCTTCCAGCGCGACGTACCTGTCCGAGGTCGCGACGCCCGGTCGACGCGGCTTCTACTCGAGCTTCCAGTACGTGTCGATCATTCTGGGTCAGCTCGCCGCGCTCGGCGTCCAGATCATTCTGCTGCAGCTTCTGACCATCGACCAGATGCAGGCCTGGGGTTGGCGTATTCCGTTCGTGATCGGCGCGATCGCCGCGGTGACCGTCATGCTCTTCCGCCGTGGGATGGACGAGTCGGACCAGTACAAGGAGGAGGCGGCCCAGATCGCTGCCGAGAAGGCATCCGGCACGCAGCCGTCGGCCAAGCGCGGCACCCTCCGACTGCTGCTGCAATACCCGAAGCAGCTCGCCATGGTCTTCGGCCTCGCGATCGGTGGCACCGTCGCGTTCTACACGTACACCACGTACCTGCAGAAGTACATGATCAACACCTCGGGGATCGCCCCGGAAACGGTGGCGTGGATCAACTTCGCCGCACTGTTCATCTACATGCTGCTGCAGCCCGCGGCCGGACTGATCTCCGACCGCATCGGTCGCCGCAAGGTCATGCTGTTCTTCGGTGTCGGCTCGACCGTGCTGACCGTGCCGATCCTGACCGTTCTCGGCAACACCACCAACGCGTTCGTCGCGTTCGGCCTGATGATGACCGGACTGGTCATCGTGACCGCCTACAGCGCGCTGAGCGCGATCGTCAAGGCGGAGCTGTTCCCGACGAAGGTCCGCGCGCTCGGTGTCGGGTTGCCGCACGCGATCACCGCCGCCCTGTTCAGCGGCACGGCCGAGCCTCTCGCGCTCGCTCTCAAGCAGGCCGGACATGAATCGGCGTTCTTCTACTACGTCGTCGGTTGCTCGGCGCTGACCCTGGTTGCCGCGCTGTTCATGGCCAAGGGCAAGGGCGGCACCACCCTCGATCCTGCGACGGAGAATCAGGCTCGCGACGGACGCGAGGAAGACCGCGACAACCGCGAACTCGAGCGTGTCTGATCCCTCCTCGTCCGGCATTGTTCCCCCGGCTCATCGTGGCCGGGGGACAATGCCGGTTATGCGGATTGCGGTGGTCGAGGACGACGACGGCGTCGGCAACGCACTCGTTGCGGGGCTGACCCGGCAGGCGCACCAGCCTGTGCGGATGAAGTTCGGGTCCGAACTGCTGCTGCACCACGGCGAGGTGGACTTCGTCCTGCTCGATCTGGGGTTACCGGACCGCGACGGGCTCGAGGTGTTGCGTCAGCTCCGCCAGGTCAGTGCCGTCCCCGTCATCATCCTGACCGCCCGCGACGACGAACGTTCGGTGGTGCGCGGCCTGCGTGGCGGCGCCGACGACTACCTCGTCAAGCCCGCGCGTATGTCCGAGCTTTTCGCTCGCATCGAAGTGGTGCGCCGGCGAAGTATGGCCGTCGAAGGCGGCGCACCACGTGAAGTGGTCACCGGCGACGTCCGCGTCGACCTCGATTCCCGCACCGTCACCGTGGCGGGCACCGAGGTCGACCTGACATCGAAGGAATTCGCCCTCCTCGAGATCCTGCTCGAGAACCCGGGGGCTGCGGTCAGCCGTCAGCAACTGATGGACCGGGTGTGGGGTGACGCGTTCGTGGCGGTCTCGCGTTCGCTCGACGTCCACATCGGCACACTGCGCGCCAAGCTGGACCGACCCGGATTGATCAGCACCATCCGTGGTTTCGGCTACCGGTGGGTGTGCTGACCTCGGGGTCGAAACGACATGCGCCGACGGTTACTGCTGATTCTCGCGATACTCGGATCCTGCGCGGTCGCGAGTTTCGCGATTCCCCTCGCGCTCGCGACTGCGGACGCGCGGACGCAGGAGTTCACACTCGGCCGCGAGGGAGACATCCAACGGTTCGCCGTCCTCGCCGAGGAGTACGTCAGGACCGGCGACCCGGCGCGGATCGCCGGCGAGGTCGAGGCGTACGACGACGTGTACAGCGAGAACGTTCTGGTGGTCTCCACGCGTGGTGTCCCGACCCTCGGGGTAGGCCTCGACGGCAACGAACCCGGAATCGACGCCGCGATTCGCAGCGGACTGCGCAACGAGCGGGTCTCCACCGTCGACCGGTTGTTCCCATGGAGCGACGACGAGGCCCTGTTCGTCAAGCCGGTGGGGTCGGGCGCTCAGGTGAACGGCACCATCGTGCTGCGCGCCTCGACCGCCGATGCTCGCTCCGACATCCTCCGGCAATGGGCCGTGATCGCGGCCGGCGCGGTGCTGGCTCTGGCCGCGTTCGGCGTCCTCGCGATCGTCTTGAGCCGGTGGGTACTCGGACCGCTCGCGAACTTGTCCAAGGGGATCGTGCAACTCATCCGCCGCATACCCGACACGGGGATGCCGCAGACGTCCGCGCCGCCGCAATCGGTGCTGCCGGCCACGGCGGCAGGCGGGCCTCCCGAGGTGCGTCGCCTCGCGCATTCGTTCGACGTGATGTCTTCGGCGGTGCTGCGGGCAGCGGACGCGCAACAGCGCCTGATCGCCGACACCGCCCACCAACTGCGGAACCCGCTTGCGGCGTTGCAATTTCGCCTCGATCTTCTCGACGACGGTGTGCCGGACAGTGCGCGCGAGGATTATCACAGCGTGACCGAGGAGGCCAAACGCTTGCAGACCATTCTCGACAGCCTTCTCTCGCTCGCCTCGGCCGAGACACCGCGCTTCGGGGCGGATCGGTCCGAGGCGGCCTGCGACGCACTGTCGGTGGTGGCCGACCGGGTCGACTTCTGGTCGGTGACGGCCCGCGAACGTGGTGCACGTCTGGTCACCGTCGCAGCCCCCGACGTCGACCGTGTTCCGGTCGCGATCGCCGAGAACGATCTGTCCCAGGTGCTCGATGTGCTGATCGACAACGCATCCCGGTACGCAGGCCCGCACCCCACCATCGAGATCGGCGTCGTCGTGGAGCAGTCACAGGGCCGCTCTCCGGTGTGCGTGTGGGTGGCAGACGACGGTCCGGGAGTCCCGGAAGAGCTGCGCGACAAGCTCACCGACCGCTTCTTCCGGGCCAGCGACCAGGCCGGAACGGGACTCGGCCTGTCCATCGTCGAGGTCGTCACCGCGGCCTACGGTGGTCGTCTCGTCATCGACGAGGCCCCCGCCGGCGGTCTGCGCGTACGCTTGTGGCTCGAACCGCACGTGGAGAAGCTGGACGATGATTAGCCGGCGACAGTTCATCGGCGGTGTGGCCGCAGCGGTCGCACTGTCGGGATGCGCTCGTGCCCAGCCCACGGGGACGTACGAAATCGCGTCCGGGGAGCGCGACGGATTCCAGTCCGAGTTCGCCGAGTTGCTTGCGGACGTCCCGCCCCCCTCGGGTGGGGATCTCCGGTTGACGGTGCGCTACACCACCGGTTCCCTGGAGAACCTGTCGTTGCTGGCCTCTGGTGAGGTACTCATCGGGCTGACGCTGGCCGACTCCGCTGTCGAGTCGGCCACTCCGATGCTGGCCATCGGCCGGGTGTACGAGAACTATCTCCAGTGCGCGGTGCCCGCGCGCTCACCCTTTCACTCGATGAAAGATCTTCGCGGCCAGGCGATCAGTCTCGGCTCTCCCGGCTCCGGAACCGCACAAACCGGAAGGCGGGTCCTCGAGGCGAGCGGACTTACCGTCGACGACGTGACGGTGCGCCCGGTGTCACTCACCACCGTCCTCGACTCCCTGCGCGACGGTACGGTCGCCGCCGCACTGTGGGCCGGTGGCGTACCCACCCCGGCGGCGATGCCTCGGGCCGGGCACGGTCCGGACGGCGGGATCCGGCTACTCGACCTGTCTGCCGAGTACGTCGAGATGCGCAGGATCTACGGGCCCATGTACGAACCGGTTTCGGTCCCCGCCCGGACGTACGGTGACACTGCCGAGACCGCGACGGTGGGGGTTCCCAGCCTGCTCGTCGCGTCGCCGCAGCTGCCCGACGCCGTGGCCGGTGCCCTCGTCGACCTTCTCATCGATCGAGCCCAGGACCTGATCCCCCCCGATACTGTCGGCGCGCAGTTCCTCGACGCCCGATCACTGATCCAGACAGCCGGCGTCCCTCGCCATCCGGGGGCTGTCGAGGCGTACCGCCGTCACCACGGTTAGAAGGCGGCCGGGTACGGCCGGCAACCTCAAGTACGTGTAAAACCTGCCCCCCACCCGATTGACGATGGCGCGTACATAGAGGCAAAATGGCCGTACATTTCGAGGAAGGCTGGCTCCATGGCATCGCAGACCGCCCTACCGCTCGCGGGGATCACAGTCGTGAGCATCGAACAAGCAGTTGCTGCACCCTTCGCGACCCGGCAACTGGCCGACCTCGGTGCCCGCGTCATCAAAGTGGAACGTCCCGACGCCGGCGACTTCGCGCGGCGTTACGACGAGACCGTGCACGGCGAATCGAGCTACTTCGTCTGGCTCAACCGTTCCAAGGAGTCGCTGACGCTGGACCTGAAGTCCGACGAGGGCCGCGACATCCTCGAAAAGCTGTTGTCCACAGCGGATGTGTTCGTGCAAAACCTTGCGCCCGGCGCCGCATCCCGGATGAACCTCGACGCCCCGTCTCTCCAGCAGCGGTATCCCGCGCTGATTCCGTGCGACGTGTCCGGCTACGGCAACACCGGTCCCTGGTCCGATCGCAAGGCCTACGACATGCTGGTCCAGGGCGAATCCGGCCTGATGTCGCTCACCGGCCCCGACGAGTGCCCTTCCAAGGTCGGTGTGTCGATCGCCGACATCGCGGCCGGCATGTACGCCTACAGCGGGATCCTGTCCGCGCTGTACACGCGCGCAACCACCGGTACCGCCCGCGCGGTGGAGGTCGCTCTTTTCGAGGCGCTCGGCGAATGGATGGGATCGCCCGCCTACTACACCGAATACGGTGGCACGCAGCCGAACCGGGTCGGATCGGAACACGCGACGATCGCCCCGTACGGCCCGTTCCCCACCGCTGACGGCACTGTCCTGCTGTCGATCCAGAACGACCGCGAATGGTCCGCGTTCTGCTCGGAGGTGCTCGGCGACGAGTCGATCGCCACCGACCCACGTTTCTGCCGCAACTCCGCGCGGGTGGCGCACCGTGAGGAATGCAACGCTCTGATCTCCGCGCGGACGCGTCTGCTCAACACGGACGACGCCCTAGCGCTACTCGACAAGGTGTCGATCGCCAACGGACGGCTGGGCTCCGTCTCGGATTTTCTGTCCCACCCGTCCCTGGCCGGACGTGACCGCTGGCGTGAGGTGGACACCCCGGGTGGTCCGGTGCGAGCGCTGTTGCCGCCGGCGAACCTCAGCGGTGTGGAGCCTCGATTCGATCCGGTTCCCGCTCTGGGTGCGCACACCGATGCCATCCTGGGGGAGCTCGGTTACACCGATGCGGCGATCTCCGAACTGCGTACTGCCGACTCGATCTGAGGCTCCGCAGTGCCCCACGCAGTGGCGTCCGATGGAACTCGAATCGCGTACCAGGTCAGCGGCGAAGGACCGCCGCTGCTGCTGCTCGCCGGTCAGGCCAACAACCACCACTGGTGGGATCGTGTTCGCGCGGACTTCGACACGCACTTCCGCACCATCGCAGTGGACTGCCGCGGCACCGGAGCAAGCGACAAGCCCGAGACCGCCTACAGCACAATACTGTTCGCCGACGACGTGATCAGCGTGCTGGACTCCCTCGGCGTCGGGAGGGCGCACGTCTACGGCACGTCGATGGGAGGCCGGGTGGCGCAATGGGTCGCCGTGCGTCACCCGGAGCGTGTCCGCGCCCTGATCCTCGGCTGCACCTCACCCGGCGGAACGCACGCGGTGGAGCGCAGCCGGGAAGTCCGCGCGAGCGTGGCGCAATCCGACCCCGACCGGTCGCGCCGCGCCCTGCTGGAGTTGATGTACACGCCTGAGTGGCTCAGTCGAAATCCCGGACCCTACAACACCCTCGGGGACCCGGACATGCCCACGCACGCCAAGCTCGCCCACCTGCGGGCCAGCAACGGTCATGACGCGTGGGATGCGCTGCCGTCGATCAGTGCACCGACCCTCGTCCTGCACGGGACCGACGACCTTCTGTCCCCGGCCGACAACGCACCCCTGCTCGCCGAACGGATCCCGAACTCCCGCGTGCACTTGCTCCCGGGCGCACGGCACGCGTACTTCGAAGAGGAGCGCACTGTCGCGGGCGCCGCAGCGATCGGCTTCCTCGCCGAAAGGTAAGCCTGCGTCCGCGAGTGGGGTCGAGGCGCGTTAGTTACCGGACCCGGGCATGGCGATGACCTTCGCCGCTGACATGCCCTCCTGGCTCATGGCAGCCGGCTTTCTCGTCTGTTTGACCATTGCTATTCTTCGTTGTGATCGATGTCGCTCTTGCATATCGCCTGCTGATGGTGCGGGACGGCGAGTAGCTCGGGAAGGTGGTCGTCCGGTGGACGTCAAGCAGTTGACCGCACTCGTTGCGGTGGCGGACGCTGGGAGCGTGACCCGCGCAGCCGGGCTACTCCACTTGGTTCAGCCGGCGGTGACACGCCAAATTCACACGCTCGAACAGGAACTGGGTGTTCCCCTGTTCGAACGCAGCCGTGCGGGAATGGAATTGACGGACTCCGGCCGGCTCATGCTCGAGCGCGCCCGGAGGGTGCTGTCCGAACTCGAGCGGGCGCGCGCCGAGATCCGCCCGAATCCAGGAGTGCTGCAAGGGATCGTGACGGTCGGGCTTCTTTCCTCCACCTCCGAACTGCTCGCCGAACGACTCGTCGCGGCCGTGTTGCAGGAGCATCCGGCGGTCCGGTTGCGAATAGTGTCCGGTTACGCCGGACACGTGCGGCAGTGGCTCGATGCCGGTGACATCGACCTCGGCCTGCTCTACAACCTGAAATCCACGTCTTCGCTCAACGTGCGCGCATTGCTCGCCGAAAACCTGTGGGCGGTGGCCCCGGCCGACGGCGGGCTCGACACCGGACGACCGGTCACCCTCGAGGAAGTGGCGACCCACCCGGTCGTGATGCCCAGTGCGCCCCACGGAATTCGGACGTTGGTAGCGGAGGCGTGCGCGAGACTCGACATCGGTCTGAACATCGTCGTCGAGACCAACGCGGTGAGCATCCAGAAGAGACTCGTGCGAGCCGGTCACGGCTGGACGATCCTGCCGGGCATCGCCGTTGCCGGTGATGTCGCCGGCGGCGTTCTCAGTGCGGCGCCGCTCCATTCCCCGGCGGTCGAACGCACCGTCGTGCTCGCGTTACCGAGCGCCCCCCGGATCCCGCCTGCCGTGCACGCGGTGGCCGATCTGCTCGTCCGCCAGATGCGCGACGCCGTCGAGCACGGTGAGTGGTCGTCCGCTCACTGGAAGCCGGACAACTAGTCGCGCGCGAATCAGAGCCCTCCGCGCGATACGAGTTGCGAGACGATGACGTTGCGTTGGATCTCGTTGGTGCCCTCGCCGACGATCATCAACGGGGCGTCCCGGAAGTACCGCTCGACGTCGTACTCGGTGGAATAGCCGTAGCCGCCGTGGATGCGCACCGCGTTCAGGGCGATGTCCATCGCCACCTCGGACGCGTACAGCTTCGCCATCCCGGCCTCCATGTCGCACCGGTCACCGCTGTCGTACTGCTCGGCCGCGTGCCAGGTCAGCTGCCGGGCCGCGGTCAGCTTGGTCGCCATGTCCGCCAGGTAGTTGCCGATCGACTGGTGCTTCCAGATCGGCTTGCCGAAGCTCTCCCGCTGCTGCGCATACGCCAAAGAGTCCTCGAGCGCCGCCGTCGCCACACCCAGGGCGCGGCAGGCCACCTGGATGCGGCCGGTCTCGAGGCCCTTCATCATCTGCGCGAACCCCTTGCCCGGGGTGCCGCCGAGGACCGCGTCCGACGAGATCCGGTAGTTGTCGAACGACAGCTCACACGTCTCGACGCCCTTGTAGCCGAGCTTGGGCAGATCCCGCGACACCGTCAGGCCGGGACCGTGCTCGACCAGGACGATCGAGATGCCCTTGTGCTTGGGGGTCGCGGCCGGATCGGTCTTGCACAGCAGCGCGATCAGCCCGGACCGGCGGGCGTTGGAGATCCACGTCTTCGAACCGGTGATCACCAGATCGTCGCCGTCGGTCTTGGCGTTGGTGGACATCGCCTGCAGATCCGACCCGCCGCCGGGCTCGGTCAGCGCCATCGTGGCCCGGATCTCGCCGGTCGCCATCTGCGGCAGGTACCGGCGCTTCTGCTCCTCGGTGCCGTACAGCGACAGCAGCTTCGCCACGACGGTGTGCCCACCCATCGCCCCGGCCAGGCTCATCCACCCGCGGGCCAGTTCCTGGGTCACCTGCGCATAACAGGGCATCGACACCGGAGATCCGCCGTACTCCTCCGGGACCGCCAGACCGTAGATCCCGATCTGCTTCATCTGCTCGATCCACTTCTCGGGGTACTCGTTGGCGTGCTCCACCGCCTGCACCGTCGGCTTCACGTCGCGGTCGACGAAGGCGCGCACCGTCTCGACCAGGTACGCCTCTTCCTCGTTCAGCTTGCCCATCACTCCACCTCGCACTCGCACAACATTTGTACGGCCATATTCTCGAATATGTACGCTTGAGTCAAGTCTCAGCGTTGACATCGGCGCGCATTCGGTGCCACGATCTAGTCCTGATCGGCACCATCTCTGCTGCTCGAGAGCGCAGAATCCGATGAGAGGCATCGACCGACCTAATGGCCGTATTTACAGACCCTTCACATACCGAAGGGGCGAAAGTGCCCCAGCGGTCACCACGACCTCGCGTCGAGCGAACACCGTTTCTCACGAAAGAGGCGAGCAGGATGTGTCAGCACAGGTTCGAACTCCAGCCGATCGCGCCCTCCGCAACGGACTGGGATTGGCGGATGCATGCGCGTTGCCGGTCCATGGACACCGAGCTCTTCTTCCCGTGCGAGGGCGAAGGGCAGGGCGCACGCATTCGGCGAGAACGGGCCGCAAAGCATGTCTGCGAGCCCTGCCCGGTGCTGACCGAGTGCCGAAATCACGCATTGAGCACCGGTGAGCAATTCGGCGTCTGGGGTGGCACGACGGAGAAGGACCGCCGGTATCTTCGACCACCACGACTCGGTCGATACCGTTCATGACGGCGAAATGCCCGCTCGTCCCGTATCGGCTCAACGGTGGTGCGTGCGCAGCGCG
Source organism: Rhodococcus sp. JVH1 (assembly GCF_000280725.2). Lineage (NCBI taxonomy): Bacteria > Bacillati > Actinomycetota > Actinomycetes > Mycobacteriales > Nocardiaceae > Rhodococcus > Rhodococcus sp. JVH1. The sequence continues at coordinate 4,465,836 of NZ_CP166289.1, forward strand.
GTGCGGAGTCCTGTGCGGCGTCCGGTGGCTCCGTCGGCGGGCGTGATGGGTGCGGTGCGGAATTTCAGTTCGGACGCGGTCTCGGGAGCATCGTCGGCGGTCGCGGACAGAAACCGGTCCGGGAGCGCCAACTTGTGGATGGTGCGCAGCGTCAAAAGGTATTGCTTGGCGAGCGAACCGGTGGTGTAGGGCAGATCGTACTTCTCGCACAGTGCGCGGACCCGCGTCGCGATTTCCGGGTAGCGGTTGCTGGGGAGGTCGGGGAACAGGTGGTGCTCGATCTGGTAGCAGAGGTTGCCGCTGAGGAATGCCAGCACCGCGCCGGCTCGGAAGTTGGCGGTGCCGAGCATCTGACGTAGATACCATTCCGCCCGCGTCTCGTTTTCCAGTTCGGCGGGAGTGAACTTCTCTGCGCCGTCCGGGAAATGCCCGCAGAAGATCACGACGTAGGCCCACAGGTTTCGCAGTAGGTTGGCGACGAAGTTCGCCTTCAGCGTCCGTCGCCACCGCCGCCCGCTGAGGGCGGGAAAGAGCACGTAATCCTTGCCGGTCTGCCGGACGATCTTGCCGATCAGGGCTCGGGTGTGGCCGGACTTCTCGGCGGGGGTGCCGGCGCGCTCCTGTTCGGAATACAACCCGTGCAGGGCGATGCCCCATTCGAATGTGGCCGCCAGCAACAGGTTCCGAAGCGGTTGCAGAAGGTTGTCCGGTTTCCACGGCTGGTCGCGGGTGATGCGGATGACGCCGAATCCGAGGTCGTCGTCCATCCCGATCACGTTGCTGAACACATGGTGGCGATAGTTGTGGGAGTACTGCCACTGGGACGACAGGCCCGCCATGTCCCACTCCCAGGTGCTGGAGTGAATTTCCGGGTCGTTCATCCAGTCCCACTGGCCGTGGGACACGTTGTGCCCGATCTCCATGTTCTCCACACTCTTGGCCACGGCGAGAGCCGTGGTCCCGAGTGCCCATCCGACGCGCGTCCGGCTTGCGTGGATCACCAGCCGCGCAGCGGCATCCAACCCGCGCTGGAAGGCGATCGTGCGGTGGATGTAGGTGGCATCGCGCTCACCGAGTGAATCGGTGATGTCCCGCCTGATCGCGACGAGTTCGGTGCTGAGCGCCTCGACGTCCTCCGCTGTGAGGTGCGCATATTCCTTGATGTCGGATATCGCCATGATCTACTCCAGATTCCGGACCCACGCCGGACCGGCTGTGCGTCAGTAGTAGTGGCGTCGGCCCGCGACCGCGTGCCCGGCCATCCCCATGACCTCGAGCACCACTCCGATGATGATGAGCGCTATCCCGATGTACAGGAGCGCTGGGACGCTGAGGACCAAGCCGACTATGGCGAGGATGATGCCGAGAATGATCATGAAGAGGCCTGATTTCGGGACGGGGGTCGAGATTCGGACTGGTATGGAGGGTCAGCGTGTGAAGATCTTTTTGATCTTCCGGCCTGCCTGCTTGATCTGGTCGCCGGCTTGCTTGGCTTTGCCCTTGGCTTCCTGCGCACGTCCCTCTGCCTCCATGCGCTCGTTTCCGAGCGCCTTCCCGACGGTCTTCTTGGCGGCGCCTTCAGCGGTTTCAGCTTTGTGCCGAAGCTTTTTCCCGATACTCATGGCGATGCTTCTCGATTCTCGGTTACGCGGCGGGTGCGGATCAGGCGTCGTTCGTGAGCGGGGATGCGTCACCACTGGGGTTCAACATGCTTGCGCCTCCGACGATCTCGGACGATCATGATGGCCTCGTGTGGCCCACGGTGCATAATCAAGTCAACGCCGGATTCCGCCGCAAGTCAACACTGTAGATCTACGGTTTAGGCCTACAGTTGAAGGCGAGGGAAGGTGGCGAAGATGCCCGAGCGTCGTTCGATCCACTCCGACGATGGCCCGATCACCCGTGAGCGGATACTCGAGTGCGCGCTCGGGATCATCGACGGTGACGGCATCGACGGGTTGTCCATGCGCCGCCTCGGCAAAGCACTCGGCCGCGACCCGATGACCCTGTACCGCCACGCCCCGAACAAGGCCGCGCTGCTCGACGGGGTCGCCGAGCGTGTCCTCGAAGAACTCGAGGTCGATACCGAGGACGGCGACTGGGTGACGCAGCTGCGGGAGGTCGCGCGGGGCTTTCGCCGGTTGGCCCTCGCTCATCCTCAGGTGGTCCCGCTACTGGTCACCAGGCCGCTGTCGACGCCGCTCGGGCTCAGGCCGCTCGGCACCCTGCGTCCACTCGAGGACATGCTGACCCTGCTCACCAAGGCGGGCTTCACCGACGCCGATGCCTTGCACGTCTATCGGGCACTGTTCGGTTTCCTCTACGGCCACGTCCTCAATGAACTGCAGGAGCTCGTCGAGCGTCCCGACGAGTCCGACGACCTTCTGCGCCTCGGCCTTCACCGCCTGCCGATCGGCGAGTTCCCAATGATCCGGGGCCTGGCACCGGTTCTGGCGTCCTACGACGGGGCCGCCGAACTCGAACGCGGCGTCGACATCCTCCTCGCGGGCCTGACCGCCACGTTGACGCAGCCCGACTCTCCTCCGTCCCGGTGATGTGAGCGAAACCTGACACAGGTTGTCAGGGTCTCGGTGCGAGCATGGTTGCACCGTTCGGCGCCGATGGTGGACGTGGACCGGACCCCGGATCGACATCGACGCAGACAAGGACCTCCATGCGCGAAACACGAGAAGAGCTCGACGAGCTCCAAACCCTCCTCGACGCCTCCCTGTCCCGCTCCACCGCACATCTGCGTTCGATCATCAACACCGGGAGCACCCTGACCGCGGAGCAGCTCACCCAGGTCGTCACCGGCATGTGCACCCTCGCCCTGTCCACCGTCACAGCCAAGGGCGAACCGCGCATCAGCGGTGTGGACGGGCACTTCCTGCACGGGAAGTGGCACTTCGGCACGGCGCGGGGCGCCGCCAAGGCCCGCCACCTCGCCGCCCGGCCCGCCGTCAGTGCTGCGCACCTGCGCGGTGAGGACCTGGGTGTGTTCACGCACGGCACGGTGGAGATCCTCAACCCCGAGGAGGGCGAGCCGGCCGCGGACTGGCCGGACCTGCTCGCCTACTTCAAGGGCTTCTACGGCGAAGACTTCTTCGACTGGGATAACGACGTTGTCTACTACCGGCTGCATCCGCAGTGGATGACCGTCTACGCCGCCGACATCGCCAAGCTCACTGCGGCGCCCCGATCCTGATCGGCGCTGTCGTCGCGGCACCGGGTGACGCGGTACCGTCGCCCGCGTGGCTCTCATCCATCACGCTCAGCTGTCCCCGTCCAAGGCCGAGATGCTCGCTGACTGGGTTCCTCGCCAGCCCTGGATCGGGTCCGCCGACGCGTCGTCCGTCGAGGTCGTCGGTGCGTACCGGTTCGACGATCCGGCCGGGGAGGTCGGCATCGAAACCCACCTGGTCCGGACGGCGGACGGGCAGGTCGTGCAGGTGCCGGTGACCTATCGCGGTGCCCCGATGGCCGGTGCGGAGGCGTCGTTGATCACCACGATGCAGCATTCCGTGCTGGGTGAGCGCTGGGTCTACGACGCGTGCGTCGACCCGGTGTACGCCGGTGCGCTCGCGACGGCGATCCTGACGGGAGGGACCGAGGCGGAACTCCAGTTCGCCACACCCGGCGAGCGCCGAGAGGTGACCACCAGAGTGTCGGGTTCCGGTTCGGTGGGCTCGCCCGTACCGGTCATCGATGCTGTGACCTGTGTGAATGAGGGAACGGCCACCGTCATCACGACGGACCAGATCGGCGTGCGGGTGTTCCGCGTGATCGATCCGGATCGGGTCGCGCCCGTCGGCTCGCACACCCTCGAGGGCACCTGGCCGGGCCGAGGTGCGCCGGCGCTGCTCGCGATCGCGCATCCGACGGCTGACGACGAAGTGTGACGCCGGAGCGGCGGAATATCTCCGAGGACGGTACTGTTGAATCCGTCGACGGTGTCGGACATACCCCGGGTACCACATTAAAATTGTCGCCGAGAGCGACCACTTGCCGAGAGGCGATATGACGGCACCGTCGCAGAAGCCGCCGGCACCATTTGGTGCCGGCGGTTTTCGTTCTGCGGTGGACCTACTGTTCTTTCTTCAGGCGGGCGGCCAGCATGGCCTTGCCCAGATCGCCACCCTTTCGGCTGACGGCTTGGGCGCGGCGGAAGAAGTCGGCCAACTCGGCGTCGCCGTCCATGTCGGCATCCGAGATGTAGCCCTCGAGACGCAGCGCGTTGCTCAGTGACGCTTCGACGAACCAAATCAGGTTGTAGTCCTTGTCCCGAACACCGGTCACCGAGCGTGCATCTTGTTCACTCATCAGTGCGTCCTTCCCGAGAAACGGCCGACTGTCTTGTGGTTCCTGCCTACCCGTGTGGTTGCGTCGTAAACGTGAGGCGCGCCGGGCTCACGCGAATACCCAGTTCATGAGGACGACGTAGAGCCCGGTTCCGAGGACGATCGAGAGCACCGCATTCTTGCGCCACAGGTGCACCGCGGCCGTCGCCCCCACCGCGATCAGTTCGGGGATTCCGTGCGAGGGGGCGGTGACGGACACGCTCTTCAGGGAGTACGCCACCAGGATCAGCATGATCCCGGCGGGCAGGTAGACACCGAGGTAGCCGACGAGTGCGGACGAGCGCAACGGCATGACGATCGCGAAGGGGACGGCGCGCAGGGCGAACGTGACGATCGCCATGATCGCGATGGCCGCGAGGATGTAACCGGGGTCAGGCATCGGTGCGCACCTTTCGCCGGGTGACGAGGTAGCGGATGACGAGCAGGCCCACGAAGGCGCCCATCGCTATCGGCAGCATGTGTTCGGGGTCGACCAGTCGCGCGATCAGCGCACACATCACGGCCATCGAGGGAACCGCGAAACCGCGCTGGGCCCGGATGGCTTCGATGGACAACACGACGAACAGCGCGGTCAGTGCGAAGTCGAGGCCGACGATGTTCTCCGGGATCCATTGCGCCGCGGTCGCTCCGAGCATCGCTCCACCGATCCAGTACGCGTGGAGATACACCTGCGAGTACACGATGACCCGCCCGGACATCGACTTCCGGTCGCCGGTGACCGTCATGGCGTAGGCCTCGTCGGTCAGCGCGAACATGCTGTAGAAGCGGGCAAGGCGGCCCTTCACCCTGTCGAGGGGAAAGCTCAAGGCGTAGAACACGTGCCGGAAGTTCACCAGCAACGCGGTCAGCGCGATGTACGGGAGCGGCGTCATCGCGGCCACCATGCCGACCGCGATGAATTCGAGGGAACCGGCGTAGATCAGCGACGTGAAGACCATCGCCCACCACGGGTTGAGCCCCTGCTGGACGACGAGCACCCCGAGGGCGATCCCCAGCGGGACCAGCCCGATTCCGACGGGGAGGGACGCCTGCAGGGCGCGACGCCACTCCGGGGACTGCCGGGGGTCGGGGTCGACGACGGCGGTCGTCGAGAGGGTAGCTGGATCGATCACCACGCAAATCTATAGCAACTATCCCGGTGCACGATTGCGAGGGAATGCCCATTCGGCGCACTCTGCGCAATAATAGTTCAATGGACGATATCGATCACGCAATTCTCGACCACCTGCGGAACGACTCCAGTCTGACCAACACGGAATTGGCGGATCTCGTGGGTCTCACTCCCTCCCCGTGCCTGCGCCGGGTCAAGAAGCTCGAGGCGGACGGAGTCATCACCGGCTACCGCGCCATCGTCAGCCAGGAAGCGCTCGATCGGGGTTTCCAGGTGATCGTCACCGCCGAGATCGGGGTGAACGACCAGGCGACCATCGAGCAGTTCGAGTCGCGGGTCGCCGCCTTCGACGAGGTGATCGAATGCCGGAGGCTGTTCGGGATCCCCGACTACTTCATCCGGGTGGCGGTCCGCGACCTCGCGACGTACGAGAACTTCATGGCTACCAAACTCAGCGGGCTCCCCGCGGTCTCGCGGGTCACCTCGTTGATCACGATGAAGACCATCAAGAGCGCCGACTGAGTCAGCGGTGCGCCGCGACCTCTCGGTAGAACTCGAGGTGTTTCTGCGCGACGTCGTCCCATCGATGTGAGCGAGCGAAGGCGCGCCCCGCGTCGAGGGAGGAGCCGTCGGCAGGTTCGGTCAGGGCGCGTGCCATCTCCTCGTGGGTGGACGCGTACCGGACCGTCCCGCGAAAGACCTCCCGGAGGACCGGCAGGTCACGTGCGACGACGGGAACGCCTGCCGCCAGGGCTTCCATCGCGGCCAGCCCGAATCCTTCCTTGGTGGAGAGGAAGGCGAACGAGCGCGCCTGGGCCACCAGCGAGGGGAGTTCGGCGTCGTCGATCGTTCCGAGGATGGTCGGCGTGACACCCAGCTCTGCGGCCCGTCGGTCGAACTCGGCCCGGTACCCCCGGTAGTCGAACAGGGTCTCGCCGCCGGCGAACACCAGCCGCAGTTCGGGTCGCTCCTTCACGAGCAGTGCGTACGCCTCCACCAGGTCGATGCTGCCCTTGCGCGGTTCGATACCGCCGACCGCCAACACGTAGTCGCCCAATTCGCCGGCCCACCTGCGGCGGCGGTCGGCGTCCTCGCGGGCTTCCTCGAATCGGGCGGCGTCCACGCCGTTCGGAATGACGGCGCACTCGAGACCCCACCCGGCGGAGACCTCCGCGGCGACGGCGGCTGACACGCAGATCCGCGCGTACGGATCCACGATGGCGCGCTCGTGGCAGGCGGCGAGCGCGGGCGTCGTGAACTGGTCGAGATGGTGGATGGTTCGCACGCACCGTCCCACGGCGTTGGCACTGATGCAGTCCTGCGCGTGGACGATGTCGTAGGCCTCCGGTGTGAAGGCGGCGCGCATCGTCTCGATGGATCGGAGGATCCGCTCACCGACGGTCTCGTCGTCGACGTGTGCGAACGGCACCACCCGTACGGCGACAGTCGGGTCGACCGGACGGAAGAAGGCGGCGTCGCCGTGCCTGCCCAGGGTCCAGACCGTCACGTCCGAGCCCTGCCGGGCGAGGGCCTCCGCCAACGCCAGGGTGTGCACGACTCCCCCGCGCGGTTTGGTCGAATAGGTCAGTAGCGCGATCCGCACGTCAGTGGTCTCCTCGGTCCAGCAGTCTCCGGTAGGTGTCGATGCGGCGTTCCTCCAGGTGCCGCAGCACCTTCCTGGCCCGGTTGACCTCGTAGTCGACGTCGAGTTCGGCGACGGCGAGCCCGCCCTTCGTCCCCGTCCGCGCGAGCACGTCGCCGCCCGGGCCCACCACCTTGGCCTGACCGAGGAATCGCAGTCCACCCTGGATTCCGGTCTGGTTGGACGACACGAGGACCACCTGGTTCTCGGCGGCCCGGGCCGAGTCGTAGAGATCGAACAGGCGTGATTGCCGGTCCTGGGTCATGCGCGCCGCCCGGTCCGTGATGCTGGCCGGCCACGCGGACAACGCCGCGATGATCCGCGCGCCGTCGAGCGCGAGGGTGCGGGCGGATTCCGGGAACGTCTTGTCGTAGTCGATCAGCATCCCGATCCGGCCCACCGGTGTGTCGAAGGCGGTGAAGGAGTCACCCGCGGCGTACGCCAGGGATTCCCCGGCCGGTTGATGCACCTTGCGGTGACTGCCCAGCACCCCGTCGCCGGTCACGCAGGCGGCGGCGTTGTAGCGCACCCCGTCGCACAGTTCCGTATACCCGAGGCAGACCGTCATGCGGCCCGCCATCTTCGCGACGGCCTTCAGCTCCGGGCTGTCCGCGGCGAGCGCGGGCGGGAGTTCCTCCGTGTCCGGCCGCCGGAGATCCGAGATGTAGCCGCCGAGGCAGGCGTCGGGCAGGACCAGCAGGTCCACGCCGTCGTTCGCGGCACTCTCGATCAGCGCCTGCAACTTCAGGAGCGCGCGATCGATGTCGCGGCCGAAGTGCCCCGCCAGCGCGGCCAACCGTGTCGTCACCATAGGCGTCAGGCTAGTGTCGCCGTCGCCGGCAACACACCCGCTTCGAGTTCGATGCGATCCGCCAGATACTCCGCGTCCCGAGCCACTCCCGCGAACCGTCCCGAACCCCACGTGTGCTGCCACGGAAGGCCGAGGAAGTACAGCCCGGGCGCAGCGGTGACGCCGCGGTTGTGGGTGGGATGGCCCTCACCGTCGAAGACGCCCGCGTGGAGCCACCGGTAGTCGGTCCGGAAACCGATGGACCACACCACCGACGTGATGCCCGACGTCGGCAGTTCCAACTCGGTGACCTCACGTTCGGGACGCCAGACCGGCACGTACCGTTCCTCGCGCGGCGCATCGATTCCTGCGCGGTCGATGTAGGCGTCGATGGAATCCTTGATGCTCTCACTCACGGCGTCCGCGGCATCCAGCGACGACTCGAGGGTGGCCGCGAACCGCAGGGTTCCGTCGACGACGTCGAGCAGCCGCCCGTACAGACGCATTCCCGCGAGCGCGAAGGCACGGAGGTCGATGTCCCGGCCACCGTCCCGGCCCGTGACGTAGTGGTTGGTGTTCTCCCGCTTGCCCAGACCACCTGGGTGATCGGCGATGGAAACGTCGTAGGTACCCATGTCGTGCAGCCAGGCCACGCAGTCCCGGCCGCGATAGAACCGCGCGACCCGCGGCGCACCACCGGTGACGAGGTGGACGGTGCGACCCGCGAGGTGAAGATCCTCCGCGATCTGGGCGCCGGACTGGCCGTTGCCCACGACGAGAACCTCGCCCGCGGGCAGCGCGCCGGCGCTCCGGTACTGCGACGAGTGCAATTGCGTGATGTCGGCGGGAAGCCGTTCGGCGAACCGGGGAACGACCGGAGTGTGGTATCCGCCGACCGCGACCACGACGTGGTCGGCGTGCATCGGGCCTTCCGTCGTGTCCACGTCGAACCCTCCGGAACCCGACTGCCGCACCGCGACCACCGCGACCCCTTCGCGCACAGGAGGATCGAAGGTGTCGGCGTACCCGCGCACGAACTGGTAGGTCTGCTCGCGGTTCATGAACCCGTCGGGATCGCCGCCCGAGTAGGTGTATCCAGGAAGGGTGCACTGCCAGTTCGGAGTGACGAGAGTGAAGCTGTCCCAGCGACTGTCGCGCCACTCGTGGGCGATCGACTCTCGTTCGAGCACCACGTGGTCGATTCCACGCTGCACCAGATGCCAGCTGATCGACAGGCCCGCCTGGCCGCCGCCGATCACGACGACTGTGTGTTGTTCGGTCATCACGACTCTCCGGGGAGTGAAGCCGGGTTCATCTCGAGGACCCGGACGAGGGATTGGGGGTCGAGGGTGCGGCCGGCGCGTTCGAGTTCCTGCATCTGCTCGGACGCGGACGTGCAGTACATCCCGAACTTGGCACGGACTCGCTCACTGGCCTCGGTGAGCGCCGTCGTGGTGCGTGTGAGGAATTCGGCGACCGTGTAGTCCTCACCGGCCACCAGGTGGTCGTGCATGACCAGCGACGGCGAGTAGCAGGACTGGGTGCGTCCGTCCGGCCACCGCACCGTGAACGTCATCTCAGGCATCGACGGGCTCCAGTTCGGCTGTTGTGGTGCGGAGGAACGACGGTCGCGCCGACGCGTCGAGTCGGGTGCCGCTGACCCGGTTGTCCGCGACGACGTCGCCGTACAGTTCCGGCCGGCGGTCCCGGAGGTTGTACATTCCGCCGCTGCGAATCGCGTCCAGTTCGGCCTGCACATTCAGCGTGGCCGAGGCGAGGCCGGGTTCCACGCCTGTGGTGGCGAGGACCTCGCCGCCCGGGCCGACGATCTTCGCGCTGCATACGAACCGGAGCGACCCGAACGTTCCCGCCTGATTCGACGCCACCCAGACCACCTGATTCTCCGTGGCCCGCGCGCGGTCGTAGATGTCGAATCTCTGCTTCCACCGGTCGTCTTCGGGATTCTCGACGCGGTTGGTGCGGGCGGTGGGCCATGCCGACAGCGACGTGATGATTTCCGCGCCGTCGAGGGCGAGCGTCCGCGCGGCCTCGGGAAACGCCTTGTCGTAACAGATCTGCATGCCCATCCGTCCGACCGGTGTGTCGAACGCTTCGTACTTGTCGCCGGCGCGGTAGCAGAGGTTCTCCCCCAGCGGCTGGTGCACCTTGCGGTACGAGCCGAGTATCCCGTCACCGTGCAGCGTCACCGCGGCGTTGTACCGGTCGGCGCCGTCGGCCTCGCAGAATCCGAGGGTGATCACCAGATCGCCGGCCATCTCGACGACTCGCCGGATCTCGGGCCCGTCCAATTCCAGTGCGGGCGGGAGGCTGCGGAGCCGACGCTGCCGCTGCTCCTCGGTTTCGTCGCCTCCGCCCAGGCTGGGCAGGTAACCGCCCAGGCAGGCCTCCGGAAGCACGAGGAGCGAACTCCCGGCTGCCCGCGCCTGCTCGATCAGTTCACCGATCGTGCGATACGCCTGTTCCATGTCGCGGCCGAACTCGGCTGCCGCGACGGAGATTCCGATATCAGTCATGCTCTTCCCAATCCTGTGACCGTGGAGTGCACCACGCGTGTCGTTACGCCGTCGGGCCAGCGAAGGCTGACCCCCGGCTCAAATGTCAATTCCCCGCAGACGGCCGAGGTGGCCGGCCCGGCGGGCGCCACCGCGCTACCCCGCCGATCGGCGGTGATCATCGCGAACCCGGGGAAGCACGTCATCCAGTCACCCGCCGTCGCAACAGGTGGCCGGGGGACCGATTCGACGTCGAGGACGGCGCCGAGTCCGCTCGCCTCGGCGAGCATCCCGGTAGTGCCCGCGATCCCCGCCATGCTGATGTCTTTTGCCGCGGCGGGACGGGTGCGGGCGACGAACGAGGCCATGTCCCGCAGAGCGCCCCGGCTGCGGTGGGACGTCGAATCCCACTGTTGTCCGGTGTATCCCGGTCGCCACTGCCCGTCGAGGTCAGCCGTCAGCGTGAGCTCGTCCCCGATCCGGCCACCACCCGCGGGCACCGGATCCGCGGTGCGTCCGAGCGCCGTCACCGACAGCGCCGCGGGAACACCGAGCTGGGTGTGGCCGCCCAGTACCGGTACGTCCCACGCTTCCGCAGCCCGGCTGAGCCCACGGATCACCTTCGCCAGGATCGACGTGTTCGGTGCGCCGACGGAGTCGAGCATCCCGACCGGGACGGCACCCATCGCCGACAGGTCGTTGAGATTGACGAGGGCGGCGCACCATCCGGCCCACTCGGGATCGCGCTGAACCATGGCGGGCAGGATGGCGTCGCACGCCGCGATCAGGTCGCTCCCCGGAACCGGTGCGCCGTCGTCGCCGCGGAACCCGCTGCCGCCGAGCGCATCACCGTGCGTGCCGAAGGGGGCCAGGGTGTGGGCCAGACACGACTTCGTGCTCTGGACCAGACGCTCGACGCGATCGATCGGCCACGTCATGTGGACGTGCGGCGCGCCCGCCAGCGTGACGTCACCCATCCGCGTCCAGCCCAGGTGTGCGAACATCGTCTCGTTCCGGCTCTGCACGGTGGCGTCGAACCGCAACACACCACGGGATTCGGCGTGGGCGCAGGCGGCGCGCACGAGCGCCTTCCCGATTCCCCTGCTGTTCCGGATGTTTCGACCCACCACGAGTCGGCTTCCCGCCCACCACCCGAGGTCGGTGCCGTCCGTCATCGGTGCGAGGCGAACACCGCCGAGCACCTCGCCCGTGGTGCTGATCGCCACGAGCACCACGGTGCGTGGATCGTCGTCGACGTCGTCCCGGTCGCTGGCGGTGAACAGTCCCTGTTCCACGACGAACGTCTCACGCCGCAGTCGCCGGTATGCCTCGATCATCACCCGACCGGTGGCGGGTTGCACGAGGAAGCTCTGCTGCGACTCCTGAATCGACGGCCCGGTGAGGACGGCGAAGTCGGAAGGAGTGCTCTCGGCGGTCGGTAGGTCCCACATGTCAGCCTCCGGCGTTCTGAAGGACGCTGCAGGCCCCACATGCCGCGCAGCCCGCCTTCTGGTCGGCGCCGCGCATGCCGCCCGCCTGCAGTTCCTTCGCCACCCGTGAGGTGACGTCGGCGAGCAGGGCAGGCGACGGCGCCTGCGCCCCGTCCTCGGCGGCCAGCGTGCCGGCGAGCGGCCGGAACGGGACGACGAACGGGTACACACCCATGTCGATCAGTTCGGCTGCGCTCGCGACCAATTCGTCGGGATCTTCGCCCAATCCGACCAGCAGATAGGTCGACACCTGATTCCGTCCGAAGACCCGTACCGCCTCCCGCCACGCCGCCCGGTACTCGTCCAGCGGGACCGTCGCCTTGCCCGGCATCCAGCGCCGCCGAACCTCCTCGTCCAACGACTCCACGTGGATGCCGATGGAATCGGCCCCCGCGTTCCGGAGATCCGTGATGGTCCCGAGATCGCCGGGCGGTTCGCACTGCACCTGGATGGCGAGATCCGGAGCCACCGCCTTGACGGCCGCGACGCATCGCGCCAGGTGACGGGCACCGCGATCCTTGGCCGCGGACGTGCCCGTGGTCATGATCATCTGCGTGACGCCGTCGAGACGGACGGCGGCTTCGGCGACCTCGGCGAGTTGTTCGGGCTTCTTCACCGCGATGGTCGAGCCGGACTGCAGTGATGCCTCGATCGAGCAGAATCGGCACCGCTGCTGCGGGTCGTATCGAATGCAGGTCTGGACGACTGTGGTGGCGAGGACGTTCGTCCCGTGCAGCCGGGCGATCTTCTCGTAGGAGATGCCGTCGGCGGTGTCCAGGTCGTAGAACCGGGGCCGGCGCACCGGCTCGATCTCCACCCCCATGTCGGTGCCGTTCATCAGCAGGCGGTTTCCGCTGACTTCGTAGGGGCTGTCGGACCGGATGGGGATGGCGCCGCCGATCCCGCCGATCAGTACGTGACCGTCGTCGCTGGGGCCGGCGCCGGAAGTCCGGGTGACCGGGACGTTCAGTGACCGAATCCCACGTACTGCTACGTCAACTCGTGTCGAGAGATCGCTCATCGTTCACACCTCAGACCATGTAGGTGGAGTTGATGATGGCGCCCTTGCGGGAGTAGTGGATGATGGCGTCCTGCACATCGAGGGGATGTGCGGGCACGACGCCCTCGATCAGGTCCTCTTCCCTGCCGCCGTGCAGCGCGAGACCGAAGCGGCACGCGAAGACGGTTCCACCTTCGGAGATGAACGTCGCGAGTGCGTCGTTGATGTTCTGCTCGCCCGGGAACCCGTTGTCGCCGGTGGTCGGAAAGCCGCGTGTCGCAAGGCAGTTGAGAGCTCCGGGACCGTAGAAGTAGATCGCGGACTCGAAACCCTTGCGCAGTGCGCGGGTTGCCTGCAGGACGGCGACGAAGCTGACGGAGGATTCGTGCGCGATGCCGTGCACCAGCGTGAAGTAGGACTCGCCGTCCTCGGCCTTGTAGTCGGGGAAGATCTTCGTCGACCCGTAGATGTTGCTGCCCTTGGGCAGCGCCGGGTGGGGAATCTCGCCGAGCGACTTCTGGATGTTCGCGGCGATGGTGTTCTCGATGTCGGTCACGGGGGACTCCTGGTCGGTCGTGGGGCGGAGGCGCCCGAAGGGCCTGAACGCGCTGATGAGATGCTGTGGGCGACGCCCGGGCGTAGACTTCGATGTCTGTTCGCTCTGCGTGGGAAGAGTGCGTTGTGCACTCCGTCGACCTGAAACAAGTACACGGTTCGGTGATTTCCGAATGGTCACGCGCGGAACAAGCTCAGGTTTCGTAACCCTCACCGCGGCCCGAATCCGGAAATCCGGTCGTAACACCGACCGTGTGACTCTGCGCACCCGCCGGTCGCAAAAGTAAAGAGTCCTTTACTATGGGTGTTTCATATCCCGAATACAGAGAGAGCCATGACCAGCGCTTCGCGCCCCCGAAGACCCAGCCCGCCCCAAAGTGATCACCGCAGTCCCGGATGCAGGGCGCGGGTGAACGCATGGTGACCGTCCTGAGCATCGGCTTCGGCGTCGTCGTCGTATTACTGATCACCGCCCTGACCGGCTACTTCGTCGCCCAGGAATTCGCGTACATGTCGGTCGACCGCTCGCGGCTCAAAGCCCGGGCCGAGGCGGGAGACTCGGGCGCCGCCCGCGCCCTCGGCGTCACTCGCCGCACCTCGTTCATGCTCTCCGGCGCCCAGCTGGGCATCACCGTCACCGGCCTGCTCGTCGGTTACGTCGCCGAACCCCTGATCGGACGCGGCCTCGGTGAGCTCCTCGGCGGCGTCGGCATCCCCACCGCGGTCGGGATCGGTGTCGGCGCCGTCCTCGCCGTCCTGTTCTCCACCTTCGTTCAGATGCTCTTCGGGGAGCTCTTCCCGAAGAACCTGGCGATCGCCCGGCCGGAACCGGTGGCGCGTCGGCTCGCGCTGTCGACCACGATCTATCTGAAACTGTTCGGCTGGTTGATCTGGCTGTTCGACCAGTCGTCGAACCTGCTGCTGCGCGCGCTGCGGATCGAACCTGTCCACGACGTCGAACACTCGGCCACCGTGCGGGACCTCGAACACATCGTCGCCGAATCCCGCGACGCCGGTGAGCTGCCGCGGGAACTGTCGACCCTGCTCGACCGGATCCTCGACTTTCCCACCCGCACCGCCGGGCACGCGATGATTCCCCGCGCCCACGTCGATACCGCCCGGGCCCACGATTCCCTGAGCAGTGTTCTCGAGAAGATGGGTGCGGGCCACACCCGCTACCCCGTGGTCGGGAGTTCGTCCGACGATCTGCGCGGCGTCATCCACCTCCACGACCTGCTCGGCGAGCAGTCCGACGGTCCGGCCGCGTCCCGGGCCCGTCCGGCCGTCGTCGTGCCGTCGTCGCTGCCGCTGCCCGACGTGCTGGAACAGCTGACGGCCGCCCGAGACGAAATGGCCCTCGTCGTCGACGAGTACGGCGGATTCGCCGGCGTCATCACGATCGAGGACCTCGCGGAGGAACTCGTCGGTGAGATCGCCGACGAGCACGATCCCGACGGTGACGCGTCCGTGACGGGCTCGGAGTCCGAAGGCTGGACGATGCCCGGCGATCTGCACATCGACGAGGTGGAGCGCATTCTCGGACACGACCTGCCGCCCGGTGACTTCGAGACGCTCGCGGGTGCCGTCATCGCCGAGTTCGGCGGTCTCCCCGTCGTCGGTGACGTCGTCGCGGTCCGATTGAACCCGGATCCGGCCGACCTGATCAATGACGCCGACCCGCCCGTCCGCAGCCTCGACGCCGAGGTGCGGGCAGTCGACAAGCACGTCCCGTCCTCGCTGTTCGTGAGGCTCCGCGTCCTGGAGAGTGACTCGACCGATGAGTAATCCGTGGGTCATCGTGCTCGTCACCGTCGGGTTGATCGCGGCCAGCGCGTTCTTCGTGGCGATCGAATTCGCGTTGATCGCTGCCCGTCGCCACCGGCTCGAGGACGCTGCCCCCACCAGCAGGGCCGCCCGCGCTGCTCTGCGCAGCGCCTCCGAGTTGTCCGTGCTGCTGGCCGGATCCCAGTTGGGCATCACCGTCTGCACCCTCGCGCTCGGCGCCGTCACGAAGCCGGCCGTGCATCACTGGCTCACCCCGGCCTTCGCAGGTTGGGGTGCCCCGCTGTGGCTGGCGGACGTGCTCGGATTCATCCTCGCCCTGATCATCGTCACGTTCCTGCATCTCGTCGTCGGTGAGATGGCACCGAAGTCGTGGGCGATCGCGCACCCGGAGAAGTCGGCGACACTGCTGGCGATCCCGATGCGCGGGTTCATGTGGGCCACCCGCCCGCTGCTGCTGGTGCTGAACCGGATGGCCAACCGGTGTCTGCGGAAGTTCGGCGTGGAACCGGTCGACCAGGTGGGGGCCGGGCAGGATCCCGACGCGCTGCGACACCTCGTCGAGCACTCGGCGACCGTCGGCACGCTCGACGAGCGGTACCACGGCCAACTGACCAGCGCCCTGGAACTCCAATCGCTCGCCGTGCGAGACATGGTGCGGCCGAACACCACCCCCAGCAGCGTCGCCCCGGACGCGTCTGCGGCTGCGATCAGGGCGGTCGCGGATCGAAGCGGCCACCTCCGACTGCTCGTGCGCGACGAGGACGGGATCAAGGGGGTGGTGCACGTTCGTGACAGCCTGCGGGCCGGTCCCGTGGTTACGGCCGCCGACCTCATGCGCCCGGTGCTGACCCTCGATGCGGACGCCGCCGTGTACGACGCACTGCGCACCATGCGCGAGACCCGCAGCCATCTCGCGATCGTCACCGACAACGGTGAGCTGATCGGTGTCGTCACCCTGACCGACGTCCTCGCGCGTCTGCGCCCCGCGGCCGGGGCTGGCACCGGAAGCGGTACCCTCGCGGGGTGAATTCACGGTTGGAGGTGGTCGCGCGGGTGCGCGGCTCCGTCGTGGGTTCAATGTCCGGCGCGGTCAGCATCGCCGCCCACGGCATCGGTGGAGGCGGAATGCCCCCGAGCGATGGCTCGGTGGTGCTGCTTCTCGCGGCGTGCGCCGCGGTCGGGGCGTCGGTCGCCGCTGTCCGGGTGGCCACCCGTGAATGGTTGTTCGTGCTGTCGGTGCTCGCTGCGGGCCAGTTGATCGGCCACACCACGCTGGCCTTGGCCGCCGATCATTCCCATGGGCTGGGGCTTTCCACCCCGATGATCGCCGCGCACCTTGCCGCGATCGCGGTGGCCGCGGTGCTGGTCCGGTCCGCCGAACGCGCCTGCCTCAGGGCATTGGCCGCGTTGTCGCGGATCGTTCTCGCCGTCCTCGCCCCGCTGCAGGTCGATACCGGCACCTGGACCGCGACCCCGGTCTACCGCGCGAAGCTGTCGTTGTGGTTGCTGGTCGCCGCGGGCGCCGGCACCCGCGGACCACCCGCTCTCGTCTAGTCGAATCCTTTCTCACTGCCTTCCCGGCGCACACCAGACGTGTCGTCGCCGGTTCGGCGTGTCCTCACGCGGCACCAGCGGACTCCCCGGCGGGTCCCGGTGCCGACGCCTTCCTGAGTCGGTGCATCCCTGACCTCGAGTTGCCCAGCGCACCCCTGACGTGCGCGGCCTCGACGGCGCTGGGTGCCCGTCTCACCCGATTCGAAGCGAGATCGTCATGTCCATCCCTGACCTCGAACGCGACACACCGGTCGCGTCCTCCCCGGCGTCGAAGGTCTCCGCGCCGCCGCGCAGTTTCCGGCCACTGATCCTGCGCCTGCACTTCTACGCTGGGATCCTGGTGGCCCCGTTCCTGGTGATCGCCGCCGTCAGCGGCGGCCTCTACGCTCTCGCGCCGTCGGTCGAGCAGCTGGTCTACCGCGACTACCTGCACGTCGACTCGACCGGCCCGGACCTGCCGATGTCCGAACAGGTGCGGGCCGCGCAGCAGGTTCGCCCGGACCTCACCGTCGCCGCCGTGCGCCCGGCGATCGAAGCGGGTGACACGACGCAGGTGATGTTCACCGATCCCACCCTGGGAGAGTCCGAGCGCCGCGCGGTCTTCGTCGATCCCGTCACCGCGGAGTCGGTGGGCGAGCTCGTCGTCTACGGCAGCAGCGGGGCGTTGCCGATGCGCACCTGGATCTCGCAGTTGCACCGGCACCTGCACCTGGGCGAGCCCGGCCGCATCTACAGCGAGCTCGCCGCGTCGTGGCTGTGGGTCATCGCGCTCGGTGGCGTGTACCTCTGGGTGCAGCGCTACCGCACCACCCGCGCCCGCAACGCAGACGCCGCCAGGCTGTGGACGCTCGACCGGTCGAGCCGCGGCCGCAACAGAACCCTCGGCTGGCACGGTGTGGTCGGGATCTGGATCGCGGTCGGCCTGGTGTTCCTCTCGGCCACGGGCCTGACCTGGTCGCGGTACGCGGGCGAGAACGTCGGCGAACTCCGCTCCGCCCTGAGTTGGACCACCCCCAAGATCGACAAGAAGCTGGACTCGGCGCCCGCTGCCGGCGCCGCCGCATCGGGCGGTCACGACGGGCACGGCGCCGGGCACACCCCCGCGTCGGATCCGGGAATCCTCGACCGCAACGTGGGCGAACTGGACACCGTCCTCGAGGTGGCCCGGCGGGGCGGTGTCACCGGCGCTGTCGAGGCAACCGTTCCCGCCGACGCGGGCACCGCGTTCACCGTCACGCAGACCCGCGAACCGTGGCAGTTCTCGACCGACGCGATCGCGGTCGACGGGGCGACGGGCGCGGTGACGGACGTGTCGCGATTCGGTGACTGGCCGCTCGCCGCGAAGCTGACGTCCTGGGGGATCGCCCTGCACATGGGGTTGTTGTTCGGCCTGCTCAACCAGCTGGTCCTGGCCGCCCTCGCGGTGGCGTTGCTCGCCGTGATCGTCCGCGGCTACCTCCTGTGGTGGCGCCGCAGGCCCACCCGCGGCACCACCCGGGCGGTGGGCAGGCCGCCGGTGCGGGGCTCCTGGCGCCGAATCCACCCGGCCGCGGCGGTGGCCGGGGCCGCCTGCGTCGTCCTCGTCGGCTGGTTCGTTCCGCTGCTCGGCGTCAGTCTCCTCGCGTTCCTGCTCGTCGACGTCGCGATCGGCGCCCTCGCCCGCACCCGGGCAGGGTGAGTGACCGGGGCACCCGTGCAGCCGCGGCGGTTACGGCTTGGGAACCGGGTGCCCCTCCGAGGCCTGGACGACGACGATGCCGTTTCCGGTGAGGCACAGCTGATATGCCTCACCGGAACCCCGGCCGATCGCGGCACCCATCTTCGCGGTCTTGCGGATCGTCGAGTGCAGACCGGTCGACCACAGCACCGCACTCTGCATGTCGACGTAAGTGGGGGTGTCCACGTTCAGGACGACGGGAGTGCCGTAGATGGTGACGGCGAGGACACCGCGGCCGGTGAACGTGGTGTTGAACAGTCCGCCGCTGAGCATCGACGCGCCCTCGACGCGGTTGATGTCCCAGTTCAGGGAGCTGTCGAACGCGAGGACGTTGGAACCGCTGACGGTCACCGACTCGTCCTCGAGTTCGAGCAGGAAGATCTCGTCGGCGTCGCGGGCGAGGAACACGTCGCCGCTGCCGGAGACCTTCATCAGCGACATGCCCTCACCGGTGAAGGCCTTCTTGAAGAACTTTCCGACTCCGCCGCTGCCCTGGTAGGCGAAGTCGACGTCCCCCTGGTAGGCGACCATCGATCCTTTCCGGGCAAAGAAGTGACCGCTGGTTCCGGCCAAGTCCACCTTGAGCATTCGGGGATTCTGTAGCACGAAGGTGCCCGGTTCACCACTGCGTTCGGCGTTCTTCATCAGGTCGCTGCGCATGACGGAATCCTATCCGGCCCGTCAACTAACCCACTCCGGTCCGGGCCCGTTGGCCTCCTCGAAGATCAGCCACGTCTTCGTCGACTGCACACCCTCGAGGCTCTGCAACCGTTCGAGAACGACATGACGCAGTGCGCTGTTGTCCGGTGCGCGCACCAGGACGAGAACGTCGAAATCGCCGCCCAGCAAAGAGAAGTGCTCGACGAAGGGCAGTGTCCGGAGCTGGGTGGAGATTCCTCGCCAGGAGTCCTGCCGGATCGAGAGGGCGATGAACGCGGACGAGCCGAGTCCCGCCTTGGAGTGCGAAATCCGGGTGGTGAAGCCTTCGATGATACCGGCCTCCTGCAACCGCTCGATGCGGACGTAGGCGTGCGCGCGGGAGATGTGCGCCTTCTCCGCCAGCGCCCGCATCGAGATGCGGCTGTCGGCGACGAGTTCCTTGATGATGCGCCGGTCGATGGCGTCGAGTTCATACGTGCCCGCTGTGCCGCCGGCCATCTGTCCATCCCTACTGTGGTCGCTCACACTCCGGTGAGACATTCTGCTCCCGATGAGCCGATTCTAAACCGTTTGTCTCTGATTTCTCCTTGTCGTTGTCGATAGGTCGTTCAGTTGCGAGCATTGACGAACACAATGCATCTGGAGGTAGACGTGACGCTCGTAGAGCCGCCCCTGGCGAGGCCGTATCGGAAGTTCCTTCCCGCCGAGTGTGCGGTGCAGTATCTGGACGCGGCCGGCGAGCTGACCGAGAGCGAGGCCCGGTATCCGCGGCCGAGCGACGACCGTCTGGTCGAGATGTACCGGAACATGGTGCTGGGCAGGCGCTTCGATCAGCAGGCGACGGCTCTGACCAAGCAGGGCCGGCTGGCCGTGTACCCGTCGTCGCGTGGTCAGGAGGCCTGTCAGATCGCGGCGGCGATGAGCTTGCAACCCGGCGACTGGATGTTCCCCACGTACCGCGACTCGGTGGCGCTCGCCGCCCGCGGCATCGATCCGGTCGAGATCCTCAGCATGCTCGCCGGCAACTGGCACTGCGGCTACGACCCCGCCGCCCACCGCAGTGCCCCGCAGTGCACCCCGCTGGCCACCCAGTTGCTGCACGCGACCGGTGTGGCCTACGGCGAACACCGCAAGGGAAACGACACGATCGCCCTGGCGTTCTGCGGTGACGGCGCGACCAGTGAGGGCGACTTCCACGAGGCCCTCAACTTCGCCGCCGTGTTCAAGGCCCCGGTGGTTTTTCTGGTACAGAACAACGGATTCGCGATCAGCGTGCCGCTCGCCCGGCAGAGCGCGGCGCCCACATTGGCGCACAAGGGAGTCGGCTACGGAATCGGCTCCGAGCAGGTGGACGGCAACGACCCGGTCGCCATGCTCGCCGTGATGGACGAGGCCGCGAACTTCGTCCGCGCCGGCAACGGTCCGGTCATCGTCGAAGCCCACACCTACCGGATCGATGCGCACACCAACGCCGACGACGCCACCCGCTACCGCGACTCGGCCGAGGTGGAGCAGTGGCTCGTCCGCGACCCGCTGGCCCGGCTGGAGAAGTACCTGCGCGGGAAGGGACTGCTCGACGACGCATCGTCGGAGGCCCTCACCGCGGACGCCGAGGCCGCCGCATCGACGCTGCGTGCCGGCATGAACGTCGACCGGCCCACCGATCCGATGGATCTGTTCCGGTACGTCTTCGCTGAACAGACCCCGCAACTTCGAGAGCAGCAAGCGCAGGCGGAAGCCGAACTGGCCGCCGAGTCCGAGGAGAACTGACCCCATGCCCGTGCTCACCATGGCCCAGGCCTTGAACACCGCACTGCGCGACGCCCTCGCCGCCGACGAGAACGTCGTCGTCTTCGGCGAGGACGTCGGCGCCCTCGGCGGCGTCTTCCGCGTCACCGACGGCCTGACCCGCGACTTCGGCGACGACCGGTGCTTCGACACCCCGCTCGCCGAGTCCGGCATCATCGGCTTCGCGATCGGCATGGCGATGTCCGGGTTCAAGCCGGTCGTCGAAATGCAGTTCGACGCGTTCGCGTACCCGGCGTTCGAGCAGATCGTCTCCCACGTCGCGAAGATCCGGAACCGCACCAAGGGTGCGCTGTCCGTGCCTATCGTCATTCGAATCCCGTTCGCGGGCGGCATCGGCGGGGTCGAGCACCACTGCGACTCCAGCGAGGGCTACTACGCCCACACCCCCGGACTGAAGGTCGTCGCCCCGTCCACCGTCGAGGACGCCTACACCCTGCTGCGCGAGGCGATCGACGACCCCGACCCGGTGATCTTCCTCGAACCGAAACGCCTGTACTTCTCCCGCGCCGACGTCGACGTCGCGGTGGGCGCGCCGATCGGGCAGGCCGCCGTCCGGCGTCCCGGCCGGGACGCGACCATCGTCGCGTACGGGCCGTCGGTGACCGTCGCGCTCGAGTCCGCCGTAGCGGCCGCGGCGGAGGGTCACGACATCGAGGTGATCGACCTGCGGTCGATCGTGCCGTTCGACGACGAGACCGTCATGGCGTCGGTCCGGAAGACCGGTCGCTGCATCGTCATTCAGGAGGCGCAGGGATTCGCCGGTGTCGGCGCCGAGATCGCCGCCCGCGTCCAGGAACGCTGCTTTCACTACCTGCACGCGCCGGTGTTGCGGGTCAGCGGATTCGACATCCCCTATCCGGCGCCGAAACTCGAACGCCTCCACCTGCCGAGCGTCGACCGTGTCCTCGATTGCGTCGACCGGTTGCAGTGGAACGACTCCGCCGACACCCGGTGGGCGGTGACAGCATGAGCAACCAGGTCTTCCTGCTCCCCGACCTCGGCGAAGGACTCACCGAGGCCGACATCGCCGAATGGAAAGTACGGGTCGGCGACACCGTCACCATCGACCAGGTGGTCGTCGAGGTCGAAACCGCGAAAGCCGGGGTCGAGGTGCCGATTCCCTTCGAGGGCACCGTGATCTCCCTGCACGGCGACGAAGGCTCGACGCTTCAGGTGGGCACCCCGCTGATCACCGTCAGCGGAACCCCCGCCGCGCACGAGCAGTACCGCGAAGAAGAACAAGCAGGCTCGGGCAACGTCCTGATCGGGTATGGCACCAGCGAGGACACCCGCCGGCGTCGGCGACGCGTCGGCGTGACACGCGAGGTCACACGGCCGGAACCGATCCGCACCGGTATTGCGCCACGGGTCATCTCGCCGGTCGTCCGCAACCTGGCGCGGCAGAACGATCTCGACCTGTCGCGGCTGTCCGGGAGCGGTCCCGGCGGTGTGATCAACCGCGCCGACGTCGAGAAGGCACTCGCCACCACACCCGCGCCAGCCGACGCGCAGCGGATTCCGATCAAGGGCCTGCGGAAAGCGGTCGCCGACAAGCTGTCGACGAGTCGACGCGAAATCCCGGACGCGACAACCTGGGTCGACGTGGACGCCAGTGAACTCCTCGCCGCCCGCCGGGCAATCAACGCCACCCTCGACGCCGACGCCGGCGTGAGCCTGATGGCCCTGCTCGCGCGCCTGGCCCTCGCGGCGCTGAAGCAGTCCCCGGAACTGAACTCGACCGTCGACACCGAACGGGGCGAGATCGTCCGATACGGTCACGTCCACCTCGGCATCGCGGCGCAGACTCCGCGCGGCCTGGTCGTCCCGGTGATCGAAAAGGCAGACTCGCTCACCACAGTCGAACTGGCCCGGCAACTGCGGGACACCACGGAGCTGGCCCGTGAGGGGACGCTCCCACCGGCACGGCTGACCGGTGGCACGTTCACCCTCAACAACTATGGCGTCTTCGGCGTGGACGGCTCGACCCCGATCATCAACCATCCCGAGGCCGCGATCCTCGGCGTCGGCCGCATCATCGACAAACCGTGGGTCATAGACGGGCAGTTGGCCGTTCGGAAGGTGACCCAGGTGTCGCTGAGCTTCGATCACCGCGTGTGTGACGGCGGTATCGCGGGAGGGTTCCTCAGATTGTTCGCCGATTACATCGAGAACCCGATCACCGCGCTGGGGAGGCTCTGATGGCCGACGCGCACAGTGACGTGCTCATCCTCGGTGGCGGTTCCGGCGGCTACGCCTGCGCCTTCCGCGCCGCGCAGCTCGGGCTGTCGGTCACGCTGATCGAGGCGGACAAGATCGGCGGAACCTGCCTGCACCGGGGCTGTATCCCGACCAAAGCGCTGCTCCATTCCGCCGAGGTCGCCGACACCGCGCGGACCGGTGCCGCGTTCGGTGTGCGAACGACGTTCGACGGCATCGACATCGAGGCGGTGCACCAGTACAAGAACGGCACGATCGACCGGTTGCACAGGGGACTGCAGGGTCTGGTCGCCCAGCACGAGATCAGCGTCGTGAGCGGGCACGGAAAGTATGTCGGAGACAGGACGATCGAGGTGGACGGCACCCGCTACACCGCGACGTCCGTGGTTCTCGCCACCGGCTCCTACGCCCGGACGGTGCCGTCCATCGAACTCGGTGAGCGCATCGTCACCAGCGACGACGCATTGAATCTCGGGTTCGTCCCGAAGAAGGCCATCGTTCTCGGCGGTGGCGTGATCGGCGTCGAGTTCGCCAGCGTCTGGGCGTCGTTCGGCGCCGAAGTGACTGTCGTCGAGGCGCTCCCCCGCCTGGTTGCGGCGGAGGATCCGTGGTGCTCGAAGCAACTCGAACGCGCATTCCGTAAGCGCGGTATCGCGGCCCGCACGGGCGTGACGGTCGCGGCGGCGAAGGAAACCGCAGACGGCGTTCTCGTGGAACTCGACGGCGGCGACACCCTCGAGGCGGAGATCCTGCTGGTGGCGGTGGGACGTGGGCCGCGCACCGGTGACAGCGGGTTCGCGGAACACGGAATCACACTGGACCGCGGGTTCGTCGTCACCGACGAGCGGCTGCGCACCCACGTCGACGGTGTGTATGCCGTCGGCGACGTCGTGGCCGGACTTCAACTGGCGCACCGCGGCTTTCAGCACGGCGTCTTCGTCGCCGAAGAGATCGCCGGCCTCGATCCCGTTCCCGTGGCCGAGCATCTCGTTCCGCGGGTGACGTACTCGCACCCCGAGGTCGCGTCCGTCGGACTCACCGAGGACGCCGCCCGCGAACGGTACGGCGACGTCACATCCGTCGTGTACGACCTCGCAGGCAACGGCAAGAGCCAGATCCTGAAGACTTCGGGCGGAATCAAGGTCGTCCGCGCCGGCGATGCCGGCCCGGTGGTGGGTGTGCACATGGTCGGCGACCGCGTCGGCGAACTGATCGGCGAAGCCCAACTGACCGTCGCCTGGGAAGCGCTGCCCACCGACGTCGCCCCGTTCGTCCACGCGCACCCCACCCAGAACGAAGCACTGGGCGAAGCGATGCTGGCGTTGTCGGGGAAACCGCTGCACGCGCACGGCTGAACGCATTCGATCCGCGTCGGGGAAGATCGCGCACCGGTCCGCGGTTGAAACCGGTTGATCATCGGAAACGACAAGGAGAACGCAATGACTCTTTCAGCGTCCGCGATCACCGAATCCGTCGCCGACCGGCTGGCCCACGAAGCCATCGTGTGGCTGACGACCATCGGTCGCAACGACACCCCGGTTCCGACCCCGTGTGGTTCAGCTGGTCGGGCACCGAGTTCCCGATCTTCAGTCAACCGGGCACCGCCAAGCTGGCGAACATCGGCAGGAATCCGCAGGTCGCGCTGAATTTCAACAGTAGCCCCACGGGTGGTGACGTGTCGGTGTTCACCGGGAAAGCCCGCGTCGACGCGGACGGTCCCTTGGTGGAGGAGTGGGAGACCTACGTCGGGAAGTACAGCGAGGACATGGCCGGGCTGGACTACACACCCGAGAAGTTCCGGAAGGACTACTCGACGCTCGTCCGCGTCACCCCGGACCGGTTGCGCGGCTGGTAGCCCCGATCTCTCGGCAGAACGGCGGCGACGACGCCTCCGATGCGCCACCATCTGATGCGGAGCAATTTCGCTCCCCACCTATACGGAGGAACCCGCATCATGGACTGGACACTCGAAGTGGTCGTTCTGCCCGTCAGTGACATCGACCGTTCCGTCGCGTTCTACCGCGACAAGCTCGGCTTCCATCTCGACCACGACACCACCAACGAGCACATGCACGTCGTTCAGCTGACCCCCACCGGTTCGGGTTGCTCGATCGTGATCGGCGACCTCCCGTCGCACACGGAGATGGCACCGGGGTCGATGAGGGGACTGCAGTTGGTGGTCGCCGACGCCGCCGCGGCCCGCCAGGAGTTGCTCGATCGAGGTGTCGAGGTCAGCGAGATCACCGTGTTCGACGAGCGTGACGGGGGAACTTTCTTCGGATTCGCCGATCCCGACGGCAATACGTGGGCGGTCCAGCAGATCAAGGCGCGGGCGGAGAAGCCGCTGATTCCGGCCGAGGCCCGCGGGCGGTTCGGGGAGAACGCCTGAGGGTTCGCACGATCACGTCAGGGGGCAGGCGTTCCGGGTGTCGTCGACGAGTTGTTCGGCCAGGGCGAGGGCGGCGGTCAGTTCGTCGGGCGTGGTTCCGAGTCGGCCGAGGACGAGATGAGCGCGAGCACTGAAGTCGGTGGGTGCGTTCGGCAGGGCACCGGCGGCGGCCACGGCGCCCTTCTCGTTGATGAGCCAGCGCCGGGCGTGGGCGTGTAGGGCGTGCGCGCACAGGCACACCGCGCGAAACAGGCAACCCGCCACATACGTCGCATCGGCACGCGGGATCGCCTTGCGGGCCAGCATGGTGACGAAGTCCGCCTCCCACAGTCGCCGCACCAGGGCTTCACGCAGGAGGTCCGGGTAGTGCTGCATGTCGGCGTGAAGAGCAGCGATGCGTCCGGATGGATCGACGAGGATCACCGCCGACGCGAGTTCGCCCGCGTACGCGAAGTCCGCGAACCCGAACGGGTGACCGGTCTGGGCGTGAAACCCGTACACACCCCGCTGGGTGTCCTGCCACACCGTGGTCACCCGGTCGAGGTCGCGGTACAGCCAGTCGACTGCCCGGCCGTCGATCGACAGCCACGCCCCGCCGTCGACCCACGGTCCCCACTCACCCGTCCGGGTCGCCGATGCCTCGGCGCCCGCCCACTCCCGCGCGAGATCGTTCAGCCCGCCGGTGTCGAGGGCACCGCGGTAGTAGACGCCCAGGTCGTAGTCGGATTCCGCCGTATGCGTCCCTCGGGCGCGGCTGCCCCCGAGGGTGACGCCGACGACGCCGTCGATGCGGCACAAGCGTTCGGCCAGGGGACGCAACACCGGGTCGTCGAATTCCACATCCCACATCGTCCACCCCGGCCCGGCGCAGCGGATAAATTCGGTTCATGCTCATCTTGGGAACGACAGTGATCGGAGCACGCGACATCGGGCGTGCAACCAGGTTCTGGACCGAGGCACTCGGATTGACTGCGCTCCCGCCCGTCGGCGACAACGACTTCACCAACCTGACGCTGCCCGACGGCCGACCACTGCTGGCGATCCAGCAGAGCGAACACGACGCGGAACCCGAGCCTCGGCTGCACCTCGACCTGCACGCTCGCGACAGCGAGGATCAGGCCGCGGAGATCGAACGACTCGTCGGTCTCGGTGCGCGGCGTGTGCCGTGGGACCGGTACCCCGAGGAATCGGACTTCGTGGTGCTGGAGGATACCGAGGGCAACCGGTTCTGCGTCATCGACAACTCTCGCGCGCCGGAACAGTGCCGGCTCGAGATGCCCTGAGGTCGCCGGGCTACGCGGCGTCCGCGTAGTGGGCGGGACGGGGCAGCATCGGCCTGCAGACGGCGCGCGGGATGCCGCACACTTCGAAGAAGTCGATGACGATGGATCGGACCTGCGCGGAGACGACCGCTGCGGAGAACCCTGCCGAGATCTCCTGCTGCGGCAGTGAGCGCGCGAATCGTTCGAGTTCGTCGCTGATCTGGATTTCGTTGGGCTTCTTCGCGGGAGTCGCGAGAATCATCAGCCGCATCCGGTCGGCGAGGTGCGCCAGATCGGAGATGGCGTCCGCCAGTTGCGGGTCCACTCGCTCGCCGTCGTACGTGGCGATCAGGGCCCGCCGCACCAGAACCCGGGTGTTGCGTGCGGCGTTGTCGATCGGGTCCGCGATCGATGCCAGCCGGCCGATGCGGCGACGTCCCCGCCAGTGAATCGGGGAGATGCGGGCCACCTCGGAGCCGGAACGGAGTTCGACGCGCATGCTGTCGATGGTCGACTGCGTCGAACGGGCAAGTGCGAGAGCATCCTCCAGCGCGGAGACGTCACCCGCGGCCAGGCCCTTCGACGTCTGCCGGAGGGCTGCGGCCACGCTGTCCAGCACAGCGGCCGCGCACCGGCGTGTCCGTCGCACGGGGTCGGTGGGCAATACGGACAGCGCCACAAGGCTGAGCGCACCCCCGATCAGTGCGTCCACGACACGGTCGAACGGGTGGGCGCTCGTAGCGGATGCCATGGCCGCAACCAATGCCGCCGACGAACCCGCCTGCAGGACGATCACCGAACCACCGTCGAGGAGCACCGCGAAAGACATCGCCACCGCCACCACGAGGCAGATCTGCCACGGCCCGTTGCCGATGTACCGCACGACGACGTCCGAGACGATCGTTCCGATGGTGACACCAGCTATCAGCTCGCCGGCCCGGCGGCTGCGGGCACCCCGCGCGACGCTCAGGCACACGACCGCGGCCAGCGGGGCCAGCAGCGGCTGTTCGTGACCGGCCACCTCGACCGACACCCACCATGCCGCCCCCGCGGTGACCGCCGTCTGCGCAATCGGCATCAGGTACCCCGCGAAGCGAAGCAATGCGGCGCGCACTGACGGCAGAGCGGAGGAGCCGACCTTCCGGAGAAGAGCGAGTATCGAGATGAGCTGGAGCACAGTGGTACAGCTTTCTGGACGGTCACACGTGGGCAGGAGCACATTCTGTAGAGCCTGCCGCGGCCGACGATCGCCGGTGGACAAGCCTTCGCAAAGCTTGTCCTGGATTTCTTACGCCCGTGTAAAAGTCGCCGCTTTCATCGCGCAGATCACGTTATCCACGTGGTTTCGGGCGATGCAGGTCACAGCGCTGCGATGCACTACCTGCACGCCGCGCATCCACACCGCTAGCGGCCATCCTACTGAGCTTCGGGCACCGATTCTGGCTGCGGCATGTCATGCGTGGTCCGGGCACAAGAGATCGGGTGTGACCGTCCATCCGGCTGCGGTGAGCCATTGTTGAACCGGCTTGGCTAGATCGCCGTCCTCCGCGAGCTCGGCGAATTGACCGGCGAGAATGGGACCGTCGCCGCAGACACTGCAGGCGAGGTCGAACGCTGGTTGCCCGGGTTCACAGTGCCGGCAATGCTGTCGACCGATCACTGTTTTGCGGCGATCGGGATCTGGGTAGAGCCAGATCACCGCCAGGTCAGCGCGTTGATGCGCTGCCTCGGCGCGAGTGGTCGGCTCGGGGCCGCAGGTAGGGCATATCCGCGATGTTGGTGCAGGTGGGTCGATGATTTCCTGCGTGACCGGTGCGATGGCCTGCCGCTTGTTCAGATGCCCATACACCGTGGTGCGCGGCACTTTCAGCATGTCGGCGATCTGGGCGACGGTGTGTTGCCCGGCGTCGTATAGGCGTTGAGCGAGTTCGATCTGGTCTGGGCTGAGCCTCGAGGGCCGGCCACCCTTCCGGCCGCGGGCCCGGGCAGCGGCGAGCCGTCGCGGGTGTTGGCCACGATCAGCTCGCGCTGGAATTCGGCCAGGACCGACAACATGCCGAACATCGCGCGGCCCTCTGCAGTGGCGGTGTCGATCCCTTGCTCGAGCACCTTCAGACCGATGCCGCGCTCGCGCAGATCGGCGCCGAGCGTGATCAGGTGCAGCATCGACCGCCCGAGCCGGTCGAGCCGGGTGATCACCAGGACGTCGTCCGCGCGGAGCCGCTGCAGCACCAGATCGAGTTGAGGGCGTGACGCTTTCGCCCCGCCCGCGTGGTCGACGTGGATGTTCTCGGCGACGACACCGGCGCGGCGCAGCGCATCGACCTGGTGGTCAGGGTTCTGGTCAGCGCTGGACACCCGCGCGTAGCCGATCAGCATGTGTCGACAATGCCGGCGGCTGGGGGTTTTTCGACATAGGTTCTCGACACGGATTGTCGACGCGATTTCCCGTCGATTTCCCGGGTCAGAGCGGGTGTCGGCAAACCCGTTATTCGACCGTTATGGGGTGTCGTCTTGGGTGAGGCCGTTGAGGCCTGGGTAGGCGTTTCCTGCGGTCTGTTCCAGTCGGGTGGCGAGGCCGTGTGCTGCGTGCACGAGCGATGGAAGGTATTGGGATAGGTCGTCGCGCAGCGTGTAGCTGACGATGCCGATGGCGGCTTTCACCAGTCCGTTGACTTGCACTGGGACGGCGACCGATGTTGAGCCCCAGTGATATTCCTGGTGGCTTTCTGCGTATCCGCGCTGCCGGATTTGGGCGAGTTGGCGGGAGAGTGCGCGGCGGTCTGTGATGGTCTCCGCGGAATAGCTGGTCAGCGGCATTGCGAGTATGGCGTCGATGAAGGATTCGTCGCTGAAGGCGAGCAGCGCTTTGCCCACGCCGGTCGCATGGAGCGGGATTCTGGCGCCGATGCGGCTCTGTACGGGCACGGATTCTTCCGATGTCAGCTTTTCGACGTAGATGGCGTCGGTTCCGTCGCAGACGGCAAGCTGCACTGTCTCGCGGCAGTCGTATTGGAGGTTGAGGAGAAACGGCATGGCCGTTTCGCGGAGTCGGCCGTGAACGGGGGTGAGGAGCCCCATTTCCCAGAGTTTCACCCCGAGTCCGTACCGACCTGCGTGGTCGCGGTCGAGGAATCGGCCGTCCTCGAGTTCGCCGGCGAGGCGGTACACCGTGGCGACGGGAAGTCCCGCGCGGCGTGCGAGTTGGCTGAGCGTCAGTAGCGGGTGTTCGAGGTCGAAGGCGGCCAGGACGGCGAGGGCCCGGGCCGTGACGGACTTCGCGTTGCTCTTGTACGGTTCGGCGCTCATCGGTGCTCGCTGTTCGTGTGTGGCTGAGTTTCGGGTGGTGCGGCGGTCGAATGGCGATCGTCCGAGGAGTTGTTCAGGATGCCGACGAGAGTGCGCGCAACACTTCTCAGTTCGGGCACCAAGGCTTCGGCGGTGACCGGGGGTTTGGTGGTGCCGCTGGGCGGGGGTACGGCGGCCGAGAGAGCCATTGGCGGTCGGCCTTCGGCGTCGAGTCCGACTGCGTAATCCACGGTTCCGTCGGGCCGCACCAGGCGGGCCCAGCCCTGCCGGTGAACGATAGCGAGGGTTTCCTCGAGTCGGTCGAAATGTATTCGCGTCAATGGCAGCGAGCTCCGGACGGCCGGGGTCAGTGACGTCATGATCAGCTGTCCGGCGGCGCAGTCGTGCAACGGCAGCGTCAAGCCCGGGCCGCCGCCGGCGGAGCTGCCGCCGTGCGCGAGGACTTCTTCGACGCACAGCGCATTCTGGCCGTTGTAGACGAACACCCGGATCATGGCTCCGGAGCGAGCGGCGAGACGAACCAGGAGCGGGCGGGTGCCCATCCCGATCACATCGTGGGTGGGAGCCAGGATGCCGAGCTCCCAGATCTTCGGGCCGATGCTGTACCGGCCGTCGCCGCCGCGCTCGACCGCGGCCATGGCCTCGAGCCGGTCGAGAAGACGGAACGTGGTGGCGACCGGCAGACCCGTGCGACGCGAGATCTGGGACAGCGTCATGCGCCGATGGGTGATGTCGAAGGACATCAGAACCGCGAAGGCGCGTTCGGTCACCGACTTTCTGGGGGTGCCGGGTGGTGACGCCGTCATGAGGTCCACCTTTCTGCCTTCCGGGTCTTGCGCTCAACTCGCACCCTAGACGCCTTTCCACTGTGTGAAAAGAGTCGACAGGCTTTCCCGCCGGTAAGGGCTTTGAACTGCGGATCGTCAGGTTCCTTTTCGTTCAGTGAAAAGCTTTCTGGTGGCCTGGGTCACAAGCGGCACACACTGTGATCCACGTTCCGGGCACTGAGCCCTTTGGTATGGAGGAGAAGTTATGACGACCACCGAGAGCGAGCGGAACTCGATTCCCACGTCGCAGCCGGCACCGGATGCGCGCCATTTCCCGGACCCGTACGAGATCACCACCCCGGAGGGGGCGGAGGGCTGGGAGGAGATGTACGCCTACCACAACCGGTTCCTGGGCTCGCGGCGCGCGGAGGACTCGACGAAGACCTGGTTCCGCAATTCGTTGCACTACCCGGAGGTCTCGTACCCGTTCGATCAGGCGATGGTCGATGGCGCCTTCACCGGCACGGGCGTGACGAACACCCGTGTCTTCGCGCTGCCGCCGGCCAAGGGCCTGGATGTGCGGATCGTCAACGGGTACACCTACATGTCCACCCTGCCCAGCCCGGATTCGGACGAGCAGGCCCGCCGTGCGGAGGAATTCGCCGAGCGCGCCGGGTATTACTTCCAGAACTGGGACACCCTCTACGCCGAGTGGGAGGGCCGCGTCACCGACGCGATCCGTGGTGTGCACGCACTGGAGGTCCCCGCGCTGTCGGAGTTCGAGCCGATCGAGCGCGTCCTCGAGGACCGCGGTCCCACCCAGGGCAACCAATTGCTGGCGGCGTATCACCGCCTCCTCGAGTACGGCGACCAGATCTGGACGCTGCACTCGGAGTTCCTGAATCTCGGCTACGCCGCGTACCTGCAGTTCCTCACCCTGTGTAAGGAACACTTCCCGGAGATCGACGACCAGACGATCTCCCGGATGGTCAGCGGTGTCGACGTGTTGCTCTTCCGCCCGGACGACGAACTGCGCGCCCTGGCACGCAAGGCCGAGGAACTCGGGGTCGGGGACATCGTCCGGGCCGCCACCACCGAAAAGGACTTGACCGACGGGCTCGGCGGCACCGACGCCGGAAAGGCGTGGCTCGCCGCCCTGGAGGAGAGCAAGGACCCGTGGTTCTACTTCTCCTACGGGTCGGGGATGTACCACTCGCACCGCAGCTGGATCGACGACCTGAGCTTGCCGATTCAGGCCATCGGTGACTACCTCGACCGCCTGCGAAAAGGCGAGGACCTCACCCGCCCCCTGGAAAGGCTGCAGGCCGAGCGTGATTCGGTGGTCGAGCACTACCGTTCACTGCTCGACGAGGAAGACCTGCCCGGCTTCGACGAGGCGCTGGGGTTGTCGCGGACCGTGTTCCCCTACGTGGAAAACCACAACTTCTACGTCGAGCACTGGTTCCTCACCAACTTCTGGAACAAGACCCGCGAATTCAGCCGGCTCCTGTGCAAGTGGGGCTTCTGGGACGACGTGGAGGACATCTTCTTCCTCCGCCGCGCCGAGGTCGAAGAAGCGATCGTGGACCTGCAGATGGCATGGGGTGCCGGCGGTAAGCCGCAGGGCGGCTTCCATTGGCCACAGATCATCGAGCGCCGCATGGAAATCTACGCCGCGCTCGACGCGTGGAACCCGCCGCCGGCCCTCGGCCCGGTCCCGCAGGAGGTGAGCGAGCCGCTGACCATCATGCTCTGGGGCATCACCCCGGAAACAGTCGAACGCTGGCTGACCGCCCAGGACGGCGGCGGAAATAGCAACACCCTGTCGGGCTTCGCGGGTTCGCCCGGCGTCGCCGAGGGCCCCGCCCGCGTCGTGCTGCGCCCGGACCAGCTCGACACCGTCCAGGAAGGCGAGATCCTCGTCGCCCCGGTCACCAGCCCGAGTTGGACTCCGGTATTCGGCCGGATCCGCGGAGCGGTCAGCGATATCGGCGGCATCATGTGCCACGCCGCGATCGTCTCCCGCGAATACGAGCTGCCCGCTGTGGTCGGCACCGGTTTCGGCACCTCGACCATCAAGACGGGCCAGTTGATTCGCGTCGACGGCAACACCGGCACCGTCACCATCCTCGACGAGGCCGCTGACGCCTCCTGATCGACTCTCGGCGGCCACCACCACCGAAGCACTGAAAAGGAACAAGACCGTGGGTAAGTACACGAAGAAATTCAACGAGGTCCGCTCCACCGACCGCCCGCTGGTGGGCGGCAAGTGCGCCAGCCTCGGCGAGATGGTCCAGGCCGGACTTCCGGTACCGGACGGATTCGCCGTCACGATCGATGCGTACGAGGACTTCCGGGACGACTCGGATCTGCGCACCGAACTGAGAAACCTGGTCTTCGGCGTCGATCCGGACAGCTCGAAGTCGCTGCAGGACGCCCACGATCAGGCTGTGGCCCTGGTCCTCGGGAGGAACCTGCCGGCCGCGATCGAGGACGAGATCCGCGAGGCGTATCTCGCCCTGTCCCGGGAGACCGCCCGTCGTCGCGGCACCGGGGACACCGACCGTATCCCGGTGGCGGTGCGGTCCTCGTCCGTCGACGAGGACGGGGACGCGGCCAGCTTCGCCGGACAGCAGGAAACCTACCTCTGGGTGGTCGGCGCCGACGACGTGATCGCGAAGGTCCGCGAGTGCTGGGCGAGCCTGTACACCCCGCAGGCCATCGCCTACCGCGCCGGGATGTCCGAGACGGATGCCGCCGAGGCGTCCAAGATCTCGGTCGCGGTGCAGCTGATGGCCGACGCCGACGTCGCGGGGGTGACGTTCACGGTCAGCCCGCGCACCGGCGACCGGTCCGTGATCGCCATCAACGCGAGCTGGGGACTCGGACAGTCCGTGGTCTCCGGGGAGGTGACGCCGGACGAGTACTGGCTGACGAAGATCGGGCCCGCCCTCACCAGCAGCCGGATCGCGTCGAAGGAACACGAATACGTGCCCGCCCCGGACGGCACCGGTGTCATCTTCCGGGAAGTCGACGAGGCCCGCCGCGAGGTCTCCTGCCTCAGCGACAGCGAACTGATGCAGCTCGCCGAAATCGGGTTGCTGGTGGAGGAACACTACGGCTGCCCCCAGGACATCGAGTGGGCCCTCGAGCACGACAGCGACGGCACCAGCCGGGTCATGCTGCTGCAGTCCCGCCCGGAAACCAACTGGAAAAAGCGTAAGGAAGAAAAGAGCAAGCGCACCTCGAGCGCCACATCCAACCTGCTCGGGTTCGTATCCGCCGCAGCGAAGGGACAGACCCGATGAGCACCGACACCACCCCGAGCTGGCAGGACATCCTCGACCTGGTCACCCAGCTCGACGACGGCAACTACGACACAGCCGCCGTCGAATTCGGAGACGTCTCCGTCCGCCTCTCCCGCACCGGCGACCTCCCCGCACCCGCCGCAGCCCCGGCGACAGCGACAGCGTCGACCGGAACCCTGCCCGCGCCAGCGCAACCCGCTGCCGCGGCGGCGCCCACCGCGCCCGCACCGGTAGAAGTCGAGGAAACTCCGGCACCACCCACACCGGAGGGAACCACCGTCCCCGCACCCATGATCGGCGTCTTCTACCGGTGCCCCTCCCCGGGCGCACCCCCCTTCGTCGAACCGGGCGAGCGCGTCGAACCCGACACCACCATCGGCATCATCGAGGTGATGAAGCTGATGAACCCGGTCACGGCCGGGGTGTCCGGCACCCTGACCGAGATCCTCGTCAAGGACAACGAGCAGGTCGAATACGGGCAGCCGCTCGCCGTCGTCACCGAGGCAGGCACGCCATGACCATCAGTGACACGACGAAGCAGCCGGTGGTCCTGATCGCCAACCGCGGCGAGATCGCCGTGCGGATCGTCGCCGCCGCCCGCCGCATCGGCGCCAGCCCGGTCCTGGCGGCCAGCACCGCCGACATCGGCTCACGGGCCGCGCAACTGGCGGACCGGGTCATCGTCATCGGCCCCGCACAGGCGGGTCAGTCGTACCTGCGGCCGGAGTACGTCGCCGAGGCCGCGGTGCACGCCGGCGCCGACGTCGTCCACCCCGGCTACGGATTCCTCAGCGAGCAGCCCGAACTCGCCGAACTCCTCGAAGCCGAGAACATCGCCTTCGCCGGCCCGCGCCCCGAGACCCTGCGCGCCGTCGGCGACAAGAGCAGCGCCCGCAAGGTGGCCGTCGCCGCAGGTGTTCCGGTCGCACCCGCGACCGAGATCGACGACGTGAACAACGTGGTGCCGCTCGCCGAATCCATCGGCTACCCCCTGCTGATCAAAGCGGTGCACGGCGGCGGTGGCCGCGGCATCCGCCTGGTCACCGGCCCCGAGGACCTCGCACGGCTGGCCCCGCAGGCCGCAGCCGAGGCCCAGGCCGCGTTCGGAAACGGCGCGCTCTACCTCGAGCGCTTCTACCCCGCGGCCCGGCACGTGGAGGTGCAGGTGTTCGGGGACGGGCAGGGCGGCGCGCAGATCTTCGGGGACCGGGACTGCTCCGTGCAGCGCCGGCATCAGAAACTCATCGAAGAATGCCCCGCCTGGGGCCTCACCGAAAGTCGGCGCACCGTCTTGCACGACTCCTCCCGCGCACTGGTCCAGGCCCTGTGCTACCGCGGCGCCGGCACCGTCGAGTTCCTCGTCGACACCGAATCCGAGGACGTCGTCTTCCTGGAAATGAACGCCCGCATCCAGGTCGAACACCCCGTGACCGAGGAGGCCTACGGAATCGACCTGGTCGCAGCCCAGCTTCGCCTGGCCCTCGGGCAGGACCCGCAGCTGCCCGACGTTCCCCCGGTGCCGCCGGCCGCCGTCATCGAGTTGCGGATCAACGCCGAGGATCCGGACAACGACTTCCGGCCCAACCCGGGCGTCATCGACCACGTGTCCTGGCCCACTGGGCCCGGTGTACGGGTGGACACCCACATCTACGACGGCTACTCGTTCCCGCCGTTCTACGACAGCCTGATGGCCAAGCTGATCGTCCGCGCCGACACCCGCGACGCCGCTGTTGCGGCAGTACAGGCGGCCGCGCACTCGGTGACCGTCGAGGGCGTCACGACAACACTGCCGCTGCACGCATTCGTGCTCTCACACCCCGATTTCATTCACGGCGGTGTCAGCACATCGTGGTTCGGTCCGATCTGGGAGCAGCACCAAGCCCAGCGAAAGGAAGCACTCCGATGACCACGCTCGTCACCGACCCGACAGCTGCCCGCCCGACCACCTCAGCAGGGCGCCGGAAGCCGATCCGTCTGGTGGACACCAGCCTGCGCGATGGAAACCAGAGCCTGTGGGGCGCGACCGGTTTGACCACCGGCATGGTCGAGGCCGTGGGCCCGTTGCTCGATCAGGTCGGCTTCGAGGCCATCGACTTCACCAGCTCCACCAACCTGTCGATGGGCGTGAAGTGGCACAACGAGAACCCGTGGGAACGGATCTCCCGCATGCGGGCCGTCATGCCCAACACCCCACTGTCCGCCATCACCACCGGCATGCGGTTCATGTCCTGGGAGAAGGCGTCCGAGACCGTTATGCGGATGGCGCTGCGCCTGATGGCACACCATGGCCTGCGCCGTCTGCAGATCGCCGAACCGATGAACGACGTCGAATCCCTGCTCCGGGTCGCCCAGTGGGCGAAGGAAGAGGGGATCGAACAGATCGTCGCGGCGGTGACGTTCACCGAGAGCCCCGTGCACACCGACGAGAGTTACAGCCGAAACATCAAGGCCTACACCGCCAGCAGCTACGTCGATTCGGTCTACGTCAAAGACCCGGGTGGGCTGCTGACTGTCGAACGGACCCGGCAACTGATCCCCGGCGTCCGCGACGCCGCCGGGGAGAAGACTCTGGAACTGCACAGTCACTGCACCACCGGCGCAGCCTCACACCTGTACCTGGTGGCGGCCGAGCTCGGCGTGGACGTCCTGCACACCGGTCTCGGTCCGCTCTCCAACGGCACCGCCCAGCCCGGACTCGAGAACCTGGTCGGCAACCTCGACGCCCTCGGCATCCCGGTGCAGGCCGACCGTGCGGCCGCCACAGCGGCCGCGGACATCCTCTACTCGATCGCCAAATCCCAGAACCTGCCCGCCGGGGCACCGACCGAGTACGACCTGAGCTTCCACGTCCATCAGGTGCCGGGCGGGATGATGGGCACCCTCAAACGCCAGCTCGGCGAACTGCGGATGCTCGAGCAGTTGCCCGCCGTCATCGAGGAAACCGGCCGCGTGCGCGCCGACCTGGGCTACCCCATCATGGTCACCCCGTTCAGCCAGTTCGTCGGCAGCCAGGCGCTGATGAATGTGCTCGCCGCCCAGTCCGGGCAAGAGCGCTACAGCCGGATCCCCGACGAAGTGGTGCGGTTCGTGCTGGGCCACTTCGGCACCCCCGAAGGCGAGATCGCACCCGAGGTCCTCGAGAAGGTGTCGGCGCTGCCCCGCGCCCGCGAACTCGACAAGAAGGTGCCCGAACCCACCCTGACGGAACTGCACGAGGAGTACGCCCGCCGCTTCGGCCGACAATTGCCCGAGGAGGAACTGCTGCTGCGGATGGTGCTTCCGCAGGACCAGGTCGACTCCATGCTCGCCGCCGGACCGGCTCCACGCTGGTCCCCGACCGGCACCACCGGGCAGGGTGCCCCGGTCACCACCATCGCCGAGTTCATCCGCGCCGCCCACGAACTTCCCCGCTGGAAGTACCTCGCCGTCAACCGCGGCACCGAACGAGTCGAACTGCGCCGCAACACCACCGGAGGAACCCAGTGAACCGCGACGAACTCCTTACCCGGCTCGCCGATGTCCGCGGCGTCATGTTCGATATCGACGGCTGCCTCGTCATCTCCGACGGCCCCAGCGGAAAGGGCGGACGGGCACTGCCCGGCGCTGACGAGGCCATCGATCTGGTCCGCCGCACCGGCCGGAGCATGGCCGTGTTCACCAACGGCTCCATGCAGACACCCCACCAGATCGCCGAATCGCTGCGCTCCCTCGATCTGGACGTCCGCGACGAGGAGGTCCTCACCCCCGCGGTCGTGGCCGCCGAAACCATGCAGATCCTGCATCCGGGCCAGCCCCTACTCGTGTTCGGCGGGCCCGGAGTCCAACACGACTTCCTCACCCGCGGCCTCGACGTCGTCGACCTCGATCGCGCCCTGGCCGGGGAACCGACGAACGCCGCCGCGGTCGTCATCGGTTGGGACGTCGAATTCGGCCGGAACAAGCTGCAGATCGCCGCCGAAGCCGTCCTGGACGGCGCCCCGATCTACTGCACCTCCGACGCACGCTCCTTCGCCTCCGAACACCGCCTGAACGTCGGAGTATCGGGCTTCATCGCCGCGGGCCTGAGCCACGTCACTCAGCGCCCCTACCGCGTACTCGGCAAACCTGCCCCCGAGGCATTCGAGGTCCTGACCCGACACCTGCAGGTCGCTCCCGAACAGATGCTGATCATCGGCGACGACCTCACCCTCGAATGTGCGATGGCACGCCGGGGCGGTGCGCTGGGTGCCCTGGTGACCACCGGAACGCATTCGGCGGCCGACGCGGATCAGGCACCGCCCGAGCACCAACCCGACTTCGTCATCGGCGCCCTCGGCGAGTTGCTGGAACTGCTCGCGGCGGTGCCTGAGCGCGCCCCCTCCCGGCTCGGATAGACAAGGACCAACGATGTCACCTCTCAGCGAGTCCACCGCTGGCCGGCCCGTCACGTGGCAGCCCACCGTTCGACAACAACAACAGTCCAGACTCTGGGACTTCATGACCTGGGTCGGTGAGCACCGGCGCGTCCACCTGACCGACTATCGCGCTCTCTGGCAGTGGTCCGTGCAGGACCTGTCCGCCTTCTGGGACTCGGTCCGCGAATACTTCGGGGTCCTCGGCGACGGATTCGACGGACCCGCCCTGGCCGAGGAACGGATGCCCGGCGCCCGCTGGTATCCGAACGCGACACTGAACTTCGCCGAAAACGTTCTGCGGCACGCCCAGGACCCCGCCCTCGCCGGCACCACCGCACTGTTGACCGTGACCGAGGAGAACGCCGTCACCGAGCTCACCTGGCGGCAACTCGAGGCCCAGGTCGCCTCCCTGGCCGGGCACCTGCGACGGCTCGGTGTCGAACCGGGAGACCGTGTCGCAGCGGTACTGCCGAACCTGCCCGAGGCCATCATCGGACTGCTGGCGACCGCGAGCATCGGTGCGATCTGGACCATCAACTCACCCGACCTGTCCGCGGCCGCCACCCTCGACCGCCTGCGCCAGCTCGAACCGCAGATCCTGATCGGAGTGGACGGCTACCGCTTCAACGGAAAGGACTTCGACCGGCGCGAGCACCTGACAGCGGTGGAAGCCGGCCTGCCCAGCGTCCGGCACACCATCGTCGTCCGCAACGCGTATCCGGCCGCACCCGAACCGGACTGCGCCCGAATCGCCTTCGCGGACCTGGTCAACGATACCGCCGACGCCGACTACCACCGCGTCGCGTTCGACCATCCGCTGTGGATCCTGTTCTCCTCCGGCACCACCGGCGCACCCAAGGGCATCGTCCACGGACACGGCGGCATCACCCTGGAGGCCTTGAAGGGCACCGGCCTGAACCAGGACATGGGCCCCGGCGACCTCTACTACGTCGCCGCCAACACCTCCTGGATGGTCTGGAACACCCTGGTCAACAACCTGATGTCCGGAGCATCGGTGGTCACCTACGCCGGCTCACCGATGTTCGGCCGCAAGGACCGCCAGTTCGAGATCATCGCGCTGACCGGCGCCACCATGTTCGCCACCGGCGCCGCCTACCTGTGCGTGGTGGAAAAATCCGGTCTGCAACCCCACACGGACTGGGACCTGTCCCGCCTACGCGCGATCCTCTCCACCGGATCCCCGCTCCCGGACTCCACCTGGCTCTGGGTCCACGAACACGTCAAACCCGATGTGCACCTCGGCTCCGACTCCGGCGGCACCGACATCTGCAGCGGCTTCATCGGATCCAACCCGCTCGAGCCGGTGCACCTCGGCGAGCTGCAAGGCCCGTTGCTGGGCGTCGCCGTCGAGGCGTGGTCAGAGACCGGAGACCGGGTCGTCGGCGACGTCGGGGAAATGATCATCACCCGCCCGATGCCCTCGATGCCGGTGTTCTTCTGGGGCGACACCGACGGAGCCAAGTACCGCAGCTCGTATTTCGAGAAGTTCCCCGGTGTCTGGACCCACGGAGACTGGATCACCGAAACCACCGACGGCACGTTCGTGGTGCACGGCCGATCCGATGCCACCCTCAACCGGGGCGGAGTCCGGCTCGGCAGCGCCGACATCTATGCCGCACTCCAACACGTTCCCGAAGTGTCGGACTCGTTGGTGATCGGCCTCGAACAACCGAACGGCGGCTACTACATGCCGCTGTTCGTGACGCTCGCCCCCGGCGTGCGGTTGTCCGCCGAACTCGACGCCAGAATCCGCAGCACCATTCGGGAACACACCTCGCCGCGACACGTCCCGGACGAGATCATCACCGCACCCGCCATCCCGATCACACATGCCAACAAGAAGATCGAGGTACCGATCAAGAAGCTCTTCGCCGGGCACAATCCGGACACCGCCGTCAACCGCGGGTCACTGGCCAACCCCGAGGCCATCGACTGGTACATCGATCAAGCCCACACGTTCCGCGCCGCCCAAGAAACCACCCGCACCGAAGCACCTGCGGGCGAGTCGAACACACAACTTCCCGAGGGGGCAAACGCCCGATGAGCACCAAGTACGAGTACGGCATCGACTTCGACAAGATCGACGCCATCGACATCCACACCCACGTCGAGATCGACGGCTGCGGGCACCGGTCCCTCGACGACGAACTGATGGCCGCCTCGGAGAAGTACTTCAAGTCCGGCGAGGAACGCACCCCGTCCATCGACGCGATCGCCGACCACTACCGTGCCCGCAACATGGCCGCGGTCGTGTTCACCGTCGACGCGGCCTCGGCCAGCGGACACCCCACCAACTCGGTCGAGGAGATCGCCGAGGGCGCGGCCCGCCACAACGACGTCCTGATCCCCTTCGGATCCGTCGACCCCTGGCAGGGCAAGGCGGCCGTGCGGCGCGTGCACCGGCTCGTCGACGACTACGGCGTGAAGGGGTTCAAGTTCCACCCCAGCATGCAGGGATTCGAACCGAACGACCGGCAGTTCTACCCGCTCTACGAGGCCATCACCGAGGCCGGGGTCCCCGCCCTGTTCCACACCGGTCAGACCAAGATCGGCGCCGGGCTGCCCGGCGGCCACGGCATCAAACTGCGCTACTCCGACCCGATGCTGCTCGACGACGTCGCCGCCGACTTCCCCGACCTCACCGTGATCATGGCGCACCCGTCGGTGCCGTGGGTCGACTCGCAGATCTCCATCGCCACCCACAAGGCCAACGTCTTCATCGACCTGTCCGGGTGGTCGCCGAAGTACTTCCCGCCGCAGCTGGTCAAGGCCGCCAACAGCATGCTCCGCGGCAAGGTGCTGTTCGGCTCCGACTTCCCCGTCATCCAGGTCGACCGCTGGATGAAGGACTTCGCGAACCTCGACATCAAACCCGAGGTCGCGCCCCTGATCTTCAAGCAGAACGCGCTGCGCGTTCTCGGCATCAAGCACTGAATCGCCTTACCGCTGCCTACAGGACTACCTCAGTGTGAGGGGAAGCCCGGCCGCTTCGGCACGCCGGATCCGTTCCTCCATGTCGCCGGGATCGTCGCCCCGAGCGAGTCCAGTACGGGTTAGCGCCGGCGATCTCGCGCTACCCGCCAGTGCCTAAAGCGCGGCGCGGCGGATCTCTGGGGTCGAGGCGCCGGATGACGTACAGCAAGCGGAGACGGGCGATGAAGCAAGCGCAGTGATCAGTCCCATCTGGACTTGGCGGCAGCACATCTTGCTCGGAGCTCGAACCCAGCGATACTTGGTGGCTTGACACCGAAACCGGACGGGTTAGTCATGTCTTATGACCGAGAATCCGGGAACCCGCGCGGGTATGACAACTGGCGACACGGTGATGCTCCACCCTCAAGGGGTCTCGAAGTTCAAAATCCTCAGCATCGATGAGGAAGGCCATGCACTCATCGAGTCCCTACTGGACAGCCCAGGAAAATACGCCTTCAGCGTCGCGGTGAAGTTTCTCGTCCCGGCGCAGTCCTGATCGTCTGAAGGCCAGGGATCACCAGGTGTCCCGGTCGGACGTTCGGCCCGCCTGCGGACTCCCTCCGAGGCTAAATATCGGAGGGACGATCCACTCTGACAACCGCGACGAGCAACAGGTCGCCACTCACTGCCCAGACCGGTGATCTGATCACGGTTCCTGATCTGCGGTGTTCCGCGGATTGGCAGGTGCGTGGCGGCCTGTTTCTCTTTACGATCTGGGGTGAATCCGCCATCACTCGGCCTGCACCTATGGGGCCCACTCATTGGG
Organism: Rhodococcus sp. JVH1; assembly: GCF_000280725.2. Lineage (NCBI taxonomy): Bacteria > Bacillati > Actinomycetota > Actinomycetes > Mycobacteriales > Nocardiaceae > Rhodococcus > Rhodococcus sp. JVH1. The sequence continues at coordinate 4,508,226 of NZ_CP166289.1, forward strand.
TAGCTGTACCGATCCGCCTCCGGCGGTCGATACACAGCGCAGGAGGTGCGCTTCCATTCAACTGAGCCCGTTTCCGACCAAGGAGTTCGCCATGTTGGACCTGGGATTTTTCTACGCTTTCCCTGAGATCACGGCTGCCATCGTGGCACTAGGGAACGCAGTGCGGTGGTGGCAGTCGCTTCCATTCAACTAACCCCGGAGGTGATGACGTGATTCCGATCCCCCGTCGCCGCGTGCGATACGTAGTTGTCGGGGCCAACTTCAACGTGTGGAGGACGCCATGGACGACCTGAGTGTTTGGGGCATTCCCGAGTGGGCGCAGCCCGCCTTCTATGCGATCGCCAACGGTCTGGCACAGATCGCGTACTGGTGGTTCAGCGTCACGTGAGCAGCGTGAACATACGCTTGACGAATCGGCTGGTCTTCCGCATACCCACGTGCACAAAGGATTGCGTTGTCATTCACGTGATCGACCCGCATGCAAGTGGTCACCGTGTAACGCGGGGGCGACAGCTGGATGGTGTGGACACCTTGGCTGGTGCCTATCGTTCTCTGGTGGAACTCCTGGCACTGACCCAGTACCTATCGCCCGCCGCCGGCGCTGTCCTGAGCCTTCTACCTGCGTAGCTCCCAGGTCACGGGCACAATCGGGCGTATGCGTCTGATCGCGCCCATGCTGGCCACGGCCGGTGCCCTCCCGGCCAACACGGACCGTCCGTGGAGTTTCGAGATGAAGTACGACGGGTGCCGGATGCTGGCCTCGGTGGGCGGCTGCGAGCCGGTGCTGTGGACCCGCGCCATGAACGTGGTGACACCCTCGTATCCGGAGATCGCCGAGGCATTGACAGCGGCGTTCGGCGGCCGCGGACGCATCGTTCTCGACGGCGAGGTCGTCGTACTTGATCACGGCCGGCCCTCGTTCGGACTGCTTCAGCGCCGCATGGGGATTGCACACGCGACGAAGCCGTTGCAACGACGAATCCCTGTGACATTCTTACCCTTTGACGTCCTGGCGTTCGACGACCTGGACCTCATGAGCGCGCCGCACCTGGATCGGCGGGCGGAGCTTGCTGAGCTGGATTCGGTCATCCAGGACGTCGGCGGCCTGCCCATCACCGTTCCTCTGCACTGGGAAATCAGAGCAGTTGAATTATGCCGATTTCCGCGAAAAGTGCTGTAATGGAGGGAATTTGGGTCGAATGGTCGACATCAATCTGCCTTCCGGGCAGCGGAGCCGATCCTGGATCAAGCACGCAATCAGGACTCGCAGATCGGTTTTGGCGATCGGCTTCGTCGGCTCCAGTCGGCCGGTTGCCGTGCTGATCCTCGGAGCGTACGACGCTACTGGTAATGCGGGATATTCAAACCTGCGGAGTGCCGATCGATGATGGAGAGCAAACCAGGGAGTCGGTTTTGCACGCGCTTGTCACGTTGCGTCGACTTGGGGCGATAGCTGGATCATGAGGGTGAGGAAAGCCGCGATAGGTACCAGCGCTCTTGTCGCGATCGCAACCATCGCCGGCGCCTGCTCGCCCGAGGACACCGAAACACGCGATCCGACCGTCTTCGTCCAATCCACACAGTTCGCACCGCCGCCGTCGCCGATCACCGATCTCGTGCCCACCGCCGAGCAACTGACCGCCCTGTACAACGCCACCACCAACTACTCCATACGCGAGGAGGACCGGGCGCGACTCCTGGATGGTCCCAGCGACCAGACCCTGCCGATCGCGCGGGCCTGGGGAGCCCAGCCCTCACCCCAATACATCCAATTCACCGCCGTGGAACCCGTCGGCCCAGAGATGGTCAACGCGACTGGGCAGGGCCACATCGAAGGCATGGAACCGTACGCGGTGGGACCAATTCCCTTCGTGCGTTTCAACAACGAGTGGAAGCTCTCCCGCGTCTTCATCTGTGGCGGATTGTTTCTCGCCGCACCACAGGTCTGCAGCTGAGGCTTCGCCCGGCACGCGCAACCGGTCTATTCAGATCGGTGACCGTTGCCGATCGGTGACTGATCACCGATCTTTCCCTGCTGGCGGATCATCAGGCCAGCATTCATGCGGACGGTGCCTTCAGGGGTACGAGTACTCGCGTACGAGTTCGGGGTGTTTGGCGCGCAGATAGAGGCTGACGAACTCGTTCCGGTCCTCTGCAATCCACGCCCACCCACGTCTGTCCCACTTGGCGAGGTCGGCAATGACGTCTGCGACGGTGATCGTGCCGTTCTCGCTGTTGTGCAGTACGACTGTGGGATCGTCCCAGTCGATGGCCGCCGCTTCGGTGTCGAGTGTCCCGTGGGCGGCGATGACGGCGAGGTCCGCATCCTCCGAGAAGGTCCCGAATTGGACCCGGCGTTGAAAATCGTTGTCCACGAACATGTCGACGTCGAGGGCAGCGACCAACCAGTGGAGGGGATGAGCAGGTGCTGCCACCAGGACCGCGGTCACGGGGACTCTCGGATGATGGTCGGATTCCGTCGGTACGGTTCCGACGACGATGGCGATCCGGTTGTCGGCAACGGCGATCGGTGCACCGTCGAGACCGCGGTGGTAGGGCCGATCAACGGTGACAAATTTGTGGTCGTAGCGGCCGGCGAGTAGTTCTTCGAGCAGAGGGCCCGTCGTGTTGCGGGCAATCTGCCACCGGTCGCGTCGAGCGACGGCCTCCATCACAATGCTGACGCATGCAATCAGGTGTCCGAGGCGGCCGCCTTGAAAGCGGTTCTCCATCACAATGCCGCGGTCGACGACCCCGCTAGGACGATGCTCGGCGTCGACCGGTTGGTCCCGTGCTGGGTGGTCGAGCGGAACGGTATGCGCATTTCATGCCCCAAGTTCTCGGTGAACCGCGACACGAAGGTCGCGGACTCGGGGTCACCTATGGACCACGGTACCCGCAGAGTGCCTTGGTCTCGGCGGCGCTGTCGTGAGGGCTACGTGCTTGGGCAGCCGACGCGGCGTTCCGACAAGGGATCCCGGTCGTATGAAGTGTGGACAGGCTCAGACCGGACCACCTCTACAGGACACCAGCAGGTCAGGAGCTTCCGGTCACGGTGCGGCTTCCGGAACGCGCCAGTGAGGGTTCGGTATCGGTCTCAGTCATCGAGGCCGTTGAGCCCACTACTTCGTCGGACCCCACGCGAACAACGAGCGCACTCGAGGCGCTCCCCTCGACCCTGATCAAAAGGTCACCCCGGACAGCGACCCCATCAATCCGCTGCCCTCGCAGTCCACCGGATCTATGACCTATGCCGCAGGCCCGTCCTCATCCGGCTGTCGAATGGGGACCGCACCCATCGGGTGCGGTCCCGCAGACTAGTTAGACAGGCCGCACATTTGTGGCCTGCGGGCCCTTCTGTCCCTGGCCCACCTCGAACTCCACACGCTGGTTCTCGTCGAGCGACTTGAAACCGCTGCCCGAGATTTCCGAGTAGTGCACGAAGACGTCCGGAGTTCCGTCGTCGGGCGCGATGAAACCGAAGCCCTTCTCGCCGTTGAACCACTTCACAATGCCCTGCGCCATGCCGATACTCCCTGAATGTCGATCCGGGCACTCACATCGAATTCCCGATCTCGATACCACTGATCCTGCCACCCCGACGACGGATCGGGACGACCGCACCTGATCTGAGGAAGCGGACATCTCGACGCCTACTGCGACTGCCGACCTCGTCGTCCGTCATCGATCACCGAGAGCCGGGCCGTCGAGCGACCGGCCGCCGACGTGGACAGAAAAGCTGGCGGGTGCGAAATCCCCGGTCTACCGCTCCAGAATATCTGTAGTGGTGACTGTAGACATTGAAGTGTCGCTGTTGTAGAGTTCCTCTCGTCGCAAGGAAAGAGTTCACGAGGTGCGGGAGAGGATGAACTGCCCGCAGAGCAGTACCGCAAGAGACGGATGTGCCGGGCAAGGGTTGATGTGAGTGTGTAAGGCCCCGGGCACGTCCGGCGGCGGCCGGGCGGCACGAAGGCCCGACAGCCGGCAAAAGTGCAGTGAACAAGGAAATGAAACCGGCCCCCGGTGCCTCACGGCGCCGGGGGCCCTGTCCGTTGGAAAGGTGTCCCCCCATTCAGGAAGACTCGCCCGACCGTGACCCGGCCGGGAAGTTCGACGACGAGGACTACCCGGCCTACAGCATGGGTCATGCCGCTGAGATTCTCGGCGTGACACAGGCATTCCTGCGCAGCCTCGATGCCGCGAAGCTGCTCACCCCCGGGCGCTCGGAGGGCGGCCATCGCCGCTACTCCCGATACCAGCTGCGTCCCGCCGCCCGAGCCCGCGAACTGATCGACCAGGGCACCGCGCTCGATTCCGCGTGCCGCATCATCATCCTCGAAGATCAACTCGCCGAGGCCCGACGCATCAACGCCGAACTCCGAAACACCGACCGCCTCGAGTCGGATCACGGCCCCGCATCCGGCTGAAACACCGCCGCCCCTTCGGAACACCAGTCGAGGTCCATTCCTCGGGAAGCCGCCCATCCACTCGGCGACCTCACCTCGGGCCTTTGCGAGAACGGACTGTTCGCATCAGCCCAGACCACACCATGCGAGGCGTCGGCGTGCGGTCCCGCTAAACCATCCGCTGACGGATGGCGGCAAGGCTGAGGATTCCGACAAGTTCGTGAGAATCACGCACTGACACGACGTTGAGAACCCGCAGGTTGTAGGCCCAGAAAGTGACTCCGAGCTGTGGAACCTAATTGGCGATGTCCCACTTACCGTCCCGTTGCGGAAAGGGTCAACGGACTACCTCTACTGGACAAGGGCGGGTCACCAGCGTCCGGTAGTGGCGCCGCGTTCGGAACGTGCCGATCAGCGTTCATCTATCGGCCGTCTGGATTTCGGAGGTCGGGATAGTGACTCAGAGCTCGTCGCTCGTCGCCGGGCACGCTGTGCCACGGGGTCCGGGATCGGGAGAGCGGCCACGAGTCGCCGGGTGTAGTCGTGCTGAGGGTGGTTCAGCACGGTCGTGGCGGGGCCGGTCTCGACCAGCTGTCCGGCCCGGAGCACGGCGACCGTGGTGGACACCCGCTCGACCACGGTGAGGTCGTGGCTGATGAACACGGCCGCGAAGCCGAGCTCACGCTGGAGGGTGGCGAACAGTTCGAGCACGTCGGCCTGCACGGAGACGTCCAGGGCGCTGGTCGGTTCGTCGGCGATCAGCAGGGTGGGTTCCAGCACGAGGGCCCGGGCCAAAGCGACCCGTTGACGCTGCCCGCCCGACAACTCGGACGGCAGCCGTGTGGCGAACGACGTCGGCAGCCTTACCGCGTCCAGCAGGTCGACAACCTTCTTGCGTCGCTCGGCGCGGGTGCCGACCCGGTGGATGTCGAGGGGCTCGGCGATGCTCTCCTCGAGCGTGAAGCGGGGATCGAGCGAGGCGGCGGGATCTTGCGGCACGAACGCCAGCCGACGACGCAGTTCCCGCAGCGCGGATCCGCGGGTGGCGGCGACATCTCGGCCGTCGACGCTGATCGCCCCGGTCGCCGGAGCAATCAATCCGGCGATCGTGCGACCCAAAGTGGTCTTTCCCGAACCGGATTCGCCGACCACGCCGAGCACCTCACCCGCGGCCAGCTTCAATGACACGTTATCGAGCGCGCGGAACGCCGCCTGACCGCGCCGACCTGGGTAGACGACCGACACGGTGTCGACGTCCAGGACCGGTGTGCCTGCTTCTTCGACCTCGGCGACCGGTTCAGCAACGTCGCTCGGCTGCGGAAGTCGGAGGACCGAGTCCAGCAGGTGCCGGGTGTACTCGTGCTCGGCTCGAGCGAAGATCTCGGTGACCTCACCGCGTTCGACGACCTCGCCGAGCTGGAGTACCACCACGCTGTCGGCGATATCGGCGACGACACCCAGGTTGTGGGTGATCAGCAGGATGCCGGCGTTCGTGCGGTCCCGCAGCCGTCGGAGCAGGGAGAGGATGTCGGCCTGCACCGTGACGTCGAGCGCGGTGGTGGGTTCGTCGGCCAGGAGCAGGACGGGGTCGTTGGCCAGGGCCAGTGCGATGACCACACGCTGCTTCTGGCCGCCGGAAAGTTGGTGCGGGTAGTAGTCGATGCGTTTGTCCGGCTCCGGGATCTCCACCAGGGTCAGCAGTTCGATGGCGCGTTCGCGCAATTGCTTTCGGCCCGAGTGGCCGTGGGCACGCAGGGCCTCACCGATCAGCCAGCCGACCGTGCGCACAGGATTGAGCGCCGTCTGCGGCTCCTGGAAGACCATCGCGACCCGTCCGCCGCGGATGGCTTCGAGTTCGCGTTCGGATGCGCCGAGCACCTCGACGCCGTCGACCTTCACGGAGCCGGTCGCGTGTGCGGTGTGCGGGAGTAGTCCCATCGCGGCGCGGGCAGTGATCGACTTGCCGGATCCGGATTCGCCGACGAGCGCGACGATCTCGCCCCGGTTCACCCGGAGGCCGATGCTCCGGACGGCGGGGCGCGGGTGGCTGAACGCCACCTGCAAGTCCGTCACGTCGAGGGCGGGAGTAGTGGATGCTGCGGTCACGAGGTGTCCTTTCTACAGGCGCCGCACGTGCGCGAATGCCTGGGAGATCAGCAGAAAGCCGAGTGTCAGCAGGGAGACGATCACCAGGGGGCCGACCGCGAACTGCGGGTTGGTTTCGAGATAGCGGTTGCCGTCGCTGAGGATGGAGCCGAGCGACGGAGTCGGTGGCACCACACCGATGCCGAGGAAGCTCATCGCGCTCTCGATGAACACGGCGACCGACATCGACAGTGCCAGTTGCACTCCGAGCGGTTCGATCGAGTTCGGCAGTACGTGCTTGCGCAGAACCCAGCCGGTGCTCGCGCCGGAGACCGCGGCGGCCTCGACGTAGGGAAGTTCGCGCACCTTCAATACAGACGTTCGTATGAGCCGGCCGAACACGGGTATCTCGGCGAGGACGATCACCAGCACGATCGCGCGGACCCCGGGCCCGAGCACGGCGGTCAGGGCGATCGCCAGGACGAGCGCCGGGAACGCGAGGATCACGTCGAAGACGCGCTGCGCGACGACGTCGGTGTACCCCCGGATGCCGGCCACCAGGCCGATCAGTGATCCGAGTAACGCGCCGGCGGGCACCGCGAGGAACACGATCCCCAGGTCGGCCCGGATACCGAACAGCACCCGGGACAACACGTCACGGTTCACGTCGTCGGTGCCCAGCCAGTGTGTGGAACTGGGGCCGAGGAGGAACGACGCGTCCAACTGCTCGTCCGGCGCGAACGGAGCCAGTACCGGGGCCAGCACCCCGAGGAGTACCACGATTCCGACGAGTATCGCGCCGGCCAGACCTCGGCCATGGGTCAGGCTGCGCCACAGCGGTTCCGTGCTGCGGCGTGGATCCCGATCCGCCGGGGTTTCCGGGACCAGGCCGGGCCGCAGGTCCGCGAGGCCACCGGGGGGCAACGCTTCCGATGTCGTCAGATCACGATCGACCAGCTCACTCATGCCTGTCCTCCCAATCGGATACGGGGATCCAGCCAGGCGTGGGCGACGTCGGTGAGCAGCTGCAGCACCACGAACACCGCGACGGAGAGGACCAGCAGCACCTGCACGAGCGGATAGTCACGGCTGTTGATCGCCTCCTCGGTGAGAAGCCCCAGGCCGGGCCAGACGAAGATCGATTCCACGAGGACGGCCCCGCCGAGCAACCCGCCCGCGGTCAGTCCGAGAACGGTCAACACCGACGGCAGCGCATTCGGCAGCGCGTGTGCCAGGACGATGCGGCGACGATTGACACCGATCGACTGGGCCGTCACGACGTACGGTTGCCGCAGCTCGGTGTGCAAGGCCTCCACCAGGAATCGGGTCAGGGCGGCCCCCGCCGGTATCGCCAAGGTGATCGCCGGAAGAACCAGATACTGCGCGGCGATGTCGGGCCGGGTCAGGAACCCGTCGGGTGGGGTCCCACCCGACGGCAGGATCGGCCACAGGATCCCGAACACGAGCACCAGCAGCGTCCCGGTGATGAAGATGGGCAGCGCCGCCGCGATCGAGTTGTTCACCGTCACCACGGCGTCGAGCACCCGATTGCGGAAGATCACCGAAGCGGTGCTGACGACGAGCGCGTACATGACCGCGATCAGCAGCGCGGACGCCGCCAGCACCACGGTGTTCTGGGCACCGTAGGCGATCAGGTCACCGATCGACCCGCCGACGATGTAGGACTTGCCGAGGTCGAAGCGGAACAGGGAACCGAGCCAGGACAGGTACTGCGCCACCAGCGGCCGGTCCAGACCGAGATCGGCGCGCACGGCCGCCAACTGTTCCGGTGAGGCGTCCGCCCCGGCGAGTGTCTCCTCCGGGCTGCCGGGAACCAGGCGGAGGATCGCGAAGATGAGGAGTGAGGCGAGGAAGAGTACGAGGACGGCCGACGGGAGCCGCCTGGCCAGATAGGTCACCATGATGTCGAGTCCTGTGTCGGTGGGTGAGCGGGCGGTCGCCGGATCAGGTGCGGAGCAGGTACGTGGAGTCGAAGCGCGGGTCGTTGGTGCGGGACCAGTCGAACCCGCCGAGGTTGGTGGACACCACGACCTCGGTCTGCACCACCCCGACCTCCACCAGGAACAGCGACTCCAGCAGATCCGCGTTCAGCGCGCGGTAGGCGTCGATCGCCGCGGGTGACGTGGGGTCCTGCTGTTGCCAGGCCGCCACCGCGTGCGCCTGATACTCCGGGTCGAGGAAGTTGGAGGCGTTCTTCACCGCGTTGAACGGGAAGGCGGCCACGGCCAGGGTGGACGGAGTCATCTGCGCGAACCCGTGCTGGGTGACCCACAGCCCCGGGAACTGGCCGGCCACCAGCAGACTGGTCATCTGGGCTGCGTCGGTGGGGATCAGGTCGACGTCGATGCCCACGTCGCGAAGGTTCGCCTGGATGATCTCGGCGATGATCCGCGAGGTGCGGTCGGCGGGGTAGTTCAGCGGAATGGTCGGGACGTCACCGATCTCGGCGACGAGTGCGCGCGCCCGTTCCTCGTCCCGGCCGTAGGTGTTCGCGGTCTGTTCGTCGTAGGCCGGCGAGGTCCGCGGCCACGGCAGGCTCGAGGCGTAGCCCTTGCCGCGGTAGACGTCGGTGAGGATGCGGTCCCGGTCGATCGCGTACGCGATCGCCTGCCGGACCCGTACGTCGTTCAGCGGCTGTGCGGAGACGTTGATCCCGATGTACTGATCGGACTCGGCCCCCTCCAGCACGTGGGAGCGGAACCCGCCCCGGGAGACGGCGAGTTCGGCGTCGAGCGACGGCAGATCGTAGGCGGCGTCGATCTGGCCGGTCCGCAATTTGGTCACGAGCGCCTGAGCGTCGGAGACGACGGCGAACGTCACGCCGTCCAGGTGGGGCGGATCACCCCAGTAGTCGGCGTTGCGGGCCAGCGACAGCGCGACCTTCGGCTGCCAGGAGACGAACGTGAACGGTCCGGTGCCGTTGAACACCCGCCCCTCCTTCAGCCCGTCGACGGTGTCGCCGTCGAGGATGGGCGCGACCGCCAGGAGGTCGAAGATGTTCCCGGTCGGCTGCGAGAGGGTGAGCACGATGCGGTGAGGGTCGCTGGTGTCGAATGCGGTGATCGCTGCCGCGGTGCGCCGGAACTGCGCGTTCCAACTGGGATCGGTGTAGGTCCGCAACGTGAATTCGACGTCTCTCGACGTGAATTCCTTGCCGTTGTGGAAGCGGACATCGTCACGCAGCGCCAACTCCAGACGACGTCCGTCGTCCGACAGCTGCCACGCCGTGGCCAGCCGGGGCTCGGGCTCGAGACTGCCGTGCGGGTATTGGACCAGGGTGTCGAAGACGTTGGCCGAGACCCCGCCGTTGGTGGGGTTGTTGCCCAGCGACAGGAACGTCGCCGGGATCAGGTCGGCACCGACACCGATCAGCGCCGTCCCGCCCGTCGGCACGTCCTCTCCCGGCTGGAGCACCGATTCCGTACCCGACCGCTGCAGGCCGACCGCCGAGGTGCACCCGCTGACCAGCACCACGAGGGCAGCGACAACCGCCGACACGACAAGGCCCCGTCGCCGGTGCGTGGTCGACGTGCGGAAACGAGAAGACATGGCTGTGTCCTAAGGGTCACCCGAAGGGAAGTGGGAAGGGCAGGAGATACGCGGAACCCGTGAACAACCCGGATCGCGTTGTCCGGACGACGAGAGGCGTGAGGGGACGTTCAGCTACGGCAGCGACACCGCATGGAGGCGCGATCGCAGCTGGTCGGGGTACCCATGGGATCGAAGCTAGCACCGGCTCGGAGGCCCGACCAAGTTCGATCAGTGGTTGAAATCTGCATGATTCTAACTACTCGACGGGCCCTTGGGCGACCGTAGTATTTCCCGGATTGCACGGGGAAATATTTCTCCGATTCTGTGGGGAAAGACGCCTCGGATCGTGAAAGGGATTGTGATTGTGACGGATTCGGCAACCAGCGGAGACGGGCAGGGTTCCGGGGGGCAGCAGATCCCTTCGGGCGCGCGAGGGTACGACGGATTCGGCGGACATATCGGGCGGACGAGTGCGGAGTCGACGCCGTGGTGGGCGCCGGAGACGAAAGCCCCCGCCGGTGCGCCGAACATCGTCGTCATCCTCATCGACGACATGGGCTACTCGGACATCGGACCGTTCGGCTCCGAGATCGACACGCCCAACCTGAACCGGCTCGCCGACAGTGGCTACCGGCTGTCGAACTATCACACCACCTCGGTCTGCTCACCGGCTCGCGCGGCGCTGCTCACCGGCCTGAACCCGCACCGCGCCGGCTACGGCAGCGTCGCCAACTTCGATCCCGGCTTCCCCGGCCTGCGGATGGAACTCGCCGACGACGCGCTCAGCCTCGCGGAGATTCTGCGTGCGAACGGGTATGCCACGCACGCGGTCGGCAAGTGGCATCTCGCGCGCGACACCAACCTCGCGCCGGGTCGCACCCGCGACTCCTGGCCCCTGCAGCGTGGATTCGACAGCTACTACGGCTCGCTCGAAGGGTTGAATTCGTTCTACTACCCGAACGAGTTGATCTCCGACAACTCCGTGGTCGACGTCGAGGAGTATCCGTCGGACTACTACGTCACCGACGACATCACGGACAAGGCCGTCTCGCGGATCAAGAGCCTGCGCGCACACGACGCCGACAAGCCGTTCTTCCTGTACTTCTCGCACATCGCGATGCACGGACCGCACCAGGCCAAGCCCGAAGACCTGGCCAAGTACCGCGGCCGCTACACCGAGGGCTGGGACGCAGTGCGACGCAGCCGCTTCGACGCACAGCTCGAGGCAGGCTTCTTCCCGCCCGGCACCCAGATGGCCGAGCGCAACACCGAACCCGGCTACGACGCGCCGCCGTGGGACGAGCTCACCGAAGAGGAGCAGCTGCGGTTCGCCCGGTACCAGGAGGTCTACGCCGCGATGGTCGACAGCATCGACCAGAGCGTGGGGCGGGTGCTCGACACCCTCGACGAACTCGGCGAGACCGACAACACCATCATCGTGTTCACGTCCGACAACGGCGGCACCGCCGAGGGCGGCGCGGCGGGAACGCGTTCGTATTTCAGTCAATTCGTGCACGGACCGGTCCCGTCGGACTGGGTGCGCGACGTTCCGCACGACGAGGAACTGATCGGCTCGGAGAAGATCGGCGTCCACTACCCGCGCGGCTGGGGACAGGCGTCGAATACCCCGTTCCGGTTCTACAAGGGGCAGACGTTCGCCGGTGGAGTCCGGGTGCCGTTCCTGTTGTCCTGGCCGGCGGGTCTCGGGCGCGCCGGCGGCGACACCGGACTGCGCAAGCAGTACTCGTACGTCACCGACATCACCCCGACGCTCCTGGATCTCGCCGGACTCGAAACTCCGAGCCACCGGAACGGGCTTCCCGCCCAGGAGCGCGACGGTGTCAGCATCGCCGACGTTCTGCGGGACGCCGCGCAGCCCACCCCGCACACCGAGCAGTACGCCGAGTTCGGTGGTCACCGCGGGTTCTACCGGGACGGCTGGAAACTGCTGTCGCTGCACACGGATCCGACCCGGGTCGACGATCCGCAGTGGCAACTGTTCGACGTCGAATCCGACCCCGCCGAAACCACGGACGTCGCGCATCTCTTCCCCGAGAAGGTGCGGGAACTCGCCGAGGCGTGGGATCGAGCGGCGTGGCACAACACCGTGTTCCCGATCCTCAACGACCGCAAGGCCGTGCAGCGGCGACCCGACGAGCGTCGCCTCGCGGAGCCGGTGAAGATCCTCGCGGGCACGCCGACGCTGGAACGCTATCGGTCCAGTGTGCTGATCCAGTACCGCGACTTCACCATCGACGTCGCCACCCATGCGATCGCCGCGGGCGACGAAGGTGTGCTCGTCGCGCACGGTGACCCGCACGGCGGATACGTGCTCTACGTCGAGGACGGCCGAATCATGTTCGCGGTCAACAGCTACGGCCGCGTCGCGCACACCTCCGCGCCCCTCGGTGCGGATGTGGTGGGCGTGCAGGTGCGGGCGGAGGCCACCGAATCCGTTCGGTGGAACTTCACCGTCACCCTCACCGACTCGGCCGGGGTCACCACCGACGTGGCCACACTCGACGACCAGTTCCAGCTGGTCGGCATGGCGCCGTGGACCGGGATCTCGGTGGGCGTCGACGCCCGCGGACCCGTCGTGTGGGATCTGAGGGAACGACGCGGAACCTTCCGATTCACCGGCAGACTGCGGTCGGTCACCTACACCCCCGGGCCCGTGCGGGTGCCCGAACCGGTCATCCAGGAGGTCGAGGAGCTGGCCGAGGCCATGGCCGACTGACCGAAGAGGTCGGGCGCGCGAAAACGCGCCCGACCTCCGATGGGTTCCCGGTCAGCTGTCGCCGTCGGAATCCTTCTTGCCGTCGGAGTTCCTGCGCCAGTGCGTGAACCGCTCCTTGATGTCCGCCGCGACGTCGCCGACGCCGTTGCCGACGGCGTCCACGGTGGTGCCCAGTCCGCTGCCGATCTCGCGGAGCATGCGGATCAGCGGGTCGTTCGAGGTGTCGAAATTCTGTTTGTACGATTTCGCGGCCTTGCGAAATTCTTCGCTGATCTTGGCGTCGTCGTCCTCGCTGCGGCGCGGGTACTCCCCGCGGAGGATCGCCGCGTAGGCGCCGCTGTCCACCCACTTCTTCAGCTCGGCGGCGCGCAGCACCGAGAACGGGTGGGAGAGCAGTTCGATGTTGAGGAGCTTGAGGACACCGTCGCGCAGGTCGCCGCTGGCGTCGTACTCGGCTGCCTGCGCCAGGAAGGCGTCGGTGTCGATCTCGCTGACCCGGGAACCACCGGCCAACTTCAGCTGCACGCGAAGAGCCGTGTGGACGTCCTGCCCGCACAGCAATCCGGCACGGTCACCGGACAGTTCCGACTTACGCTGCCATTCCATGAGCGCGGCGATGATCGCGCGCAGCGCCCACCCGCCGATCGGGATCCAGCCGATGGTCCCGGCCAAGCGCATCAGATGCATGAGGATCGTGCGATACACCGCGTGCCCCGACAGCGCGTGCCCGAGTTCGTGACCGATGATGAACCGCTGCTCCTCGAAATTCATCACGTCGAGCAGTCCGGTGGTGACCACGATGAACGGCCGGTCCATGCCGATGGTGAAGGCATTCACGACCGGCGTCTGCAGCACGAACAGCTCGGGTGTTTCGTCGGCGCCGAGAATGCGCACGCAGTCGCTGCGCAGGTCGTGGAGATCGCTGAACTGCCGTTCGTCGACGCGCACGGACGTCGCGAGGTACATCAGCCGGTGCTGGCGCTCCTGCAACAGACCCGAGATGGTCCGGAAGACCGTGTCGAACCCCTTCAAGGTGCGCAGGGTGACGAGCGCCGCCCGATCCGCGGGGTGCTCCCACGCACGAGAGCTGATCTCCGGGAACGCCGTGCGAACGCGGTCTGGTGTGGTGGTCACGCTTCCCCCTGGGTCGGTGTGCGCGGTGCGGAGCCCTCCCGGTCAGGGTAGCGCCGGAGGGTAGCGGCGGCGGTCGTGCTGGGCATTTTGCCAACCGCCGCCCACGGTGGCTGCTCCGAACATGCGCAGGATGCTCAAACGTGACGCTCGGTATTGCTCAAAGTGCGTTCCGGTGGTCGACTGTTGTGAGAGATCTGCACACGAGACCTCGAAGATGCGGTGAGGTCGGTTCCCACAGGTCCGCCTGCCCGTCACCGCCGATACGCCTCGCTCACGAACTGGGCCGAGGAGGATCGGATTCGGTGCCAGGAACTCACAGGCAAGGACGAAACGATGAACGACGCCCGCACGATCGACGACCACACGGCGCAGCTCACCCCGCGCGCGGCCACTCCGGAAGCGCTCGTGGAGATCGAGAAGCGCGTGCTCTGGTTGGCGACGTCGATGATCCACCACGCCAACCGGGTTCGCCCGAATCCGACGGGGTTGAAGGTGGGTGGCCATCAGGCGTCGTGCGCGTCGATGGTCTCGATCATGACGTCGCTGTGGTTCGAGCAGCTCCGGCCGGGTGACCGAGTGTCGGTCAAACCCCACGCGTCGCCGGTGCTGCACGGCATCAACTACCTGCTCGGTGAGCTGGACGAGAAGTATCTGACGACGTTGCGGGAGTTCGGCGGGCTGCAGTCCTACCCGAGCCGGTCGAAAGATCCGGATCCGGTGGACTATTCGACCGGGTCGGTCGGCATCGGCGCGACCGCCCCGATCTGGGGTGCCATCGCCCGCCGCTACGTCGACACCACCATCGGCGGCGCCGGCACGGGCCGGCAGTACTCCCTCGTCGGTGACGCCGAGCTGGACGAGGGCGCGGTGTGGGAGGCAATCCTCGACACGTCCGTGTCCGAGCTCGGTGAGATCGTGTGGATCGTCGACCTGAACCGGCAGTCCCTGGACCGGGTGGTGCCCAACATCGCCGCCGTCCGGCTCGAGGCCATGTTCGCTGCCGCCGGGTGGCAGGTGATCACCGTGAAATTCGGGACCCTGCTGGAGTCGCTGTTCACCCGGACCGGTGGTGCGGCGCTGCGGACCCGGATCCTGGACATGCCCAACCCCGAATACCAGCGGCTGCTGCGGTGCGACGCCGAGCAGGTGCGGGTGCGGCTCCCCGGCGACGGCCCCGATGCGGCGGCGATCGCGTCGCTGATCGCCGACCTCGACGATGACACCCTGCTGAGGGCGATCCGGAACCTCGGCGGCCACGACCTCGACGCCCTCCGCGCCGCGTACGGGCAGATCGACGACACCCGGCCGACGGTGATCATCGCCTACACGATCAAGGGCCGCGGCCTGCCGACGCAGGGGCATCCGCAGAACCACTCCTCGCTGCTGACCGTCGAGCAGTACGAGCAGCTGGCCGCGGAGCTGGGCATGGACCCGGCGAACCCGTGGGCCCGGTTCGAGGCCGGCAGTGCGGCGGGCCGGGTGTGCGCGACGACCGCGGACCGGTTGCGGCGGAACCCCGTCGAACCGGCAACCCCGCCCGCGGTGCCGGCCGACATCGGCCGCACCCCGTCCGGCACCTCCACGACCCAGGCCGCACTGGGTCGGGCGCTGCTCGACCTGTCCCGGGAGGCCCCCGACGCGGCGAAGCGGGTGGTCACGGTCAGCCCCGACGTCTCCTCGACCACGAATCTGGCGGGGTGGCTGAACAAGGTGGGGGTGTGGTCGCCCAACGAGCGCCGCAACTGGTTCGACGACGACGCCGAGACGATCATGCACTGGCGGGAAAAGCCCACCGGGCAGCACATGGAACTCGGCATCGCCGAGACGAACCTGGTCGGGTTGATGGGTGAGCTCGGTGCCACCTGGAGCCGGTGGGGGCAGCCGCTGTTCCCGATCGGGGTGATGTACGACCCGTTCGTCGAACGGGCGCTGGAGCCGTGGTCGTACGGGATCTATGCGGGTGGGCAGTCGATCCTGGTCGGCACCCCGTCCGGGGTCACCCTCGCCGCCGAGGGTGGGGCGCATCAGTCGATCAAGACCCCGTCGATCGGCCTCGAGCAACCCGGCTGTGTCAGCTACGAACCGGCCTTCGCGATCGACGTCGAGTGGACGCTGCTCGACAGCATCTCCCGGCTGGGCCGACCGGACGGCTCCTCGTCGTACCTGCGGCTGTCGACCCGCCCGGTCGATCAGACCCTCGCGGCCGTGCCGACCGACCCGGCCGCCCGGGAACGTCGCCGCCGTCAGGTCGTCGCCGGCGCATACACCCTCCGCCACACCGAGAAGCCCGCCGTCACGTTGGTCGGCATGGGTGCGATGATCACCGAAACCCTGACCGCCGCAGACCGGTTGGCCGAGCAGGGCATCGCCGCGGACGTCGTGTGCGTGACCAGCCCCGGGCTGTTGTTCGAGGCGATGCAGGCGCGCCGCGGACTCGCCGACGGCCCGTCGTGGATCCTGGACCAGGTGTTCCCCGCCGACCGGGCGGCACCGATGGTGACCGTCCTGGACGGGCACCCGCACACCCTCGCGTTCCTGGCCGGGATCAACCACGTCCCCGGTGCCGCGCTCGGTGTCAGCCGGTTCGGGCAGGTCGGCTCCCTCGACGATGTGTACCGCTACCACGGCATCGACACCGACAGCATCGTCCGCGCCGCACTCGACATCTCCTGAACGAACGGGACGCTCGTTGCGTCAGATCGAACGAGCGTCCCGTTGGTTCGGCGCAGATGGATCCTTTGATGCCTTTTCGGTATCAAAAGATCCATAACTAGTGTTGGACTTGAATGGTTGACGCTCCTAGCCTTGGGGACACAGCGCGCACCGACGGTGACGCGATTGCGAACGAGGAGAACGAAACCCATGGCCACTGCGTCCCCCCACGAGATCGCTCACAAGCTCGGCTCCGGTCTGTTGTCGTTCCCGGTCACCCACTTCAAGGACGACCACTCGTTCGACGAGGCCGCGTACCGCGAGAACATCGGCTGGCTCGGGCAGTTCGACGCCTCCGGGTTGTTCGCCGCAGGTGGCACGGGTGAGTTCTTCTCGCTCACCCCGCCGGAGGTGGAGCGAGTGGTCCGGGCCGCGGTGCAGGAGGCACCCGACGGTCTCCCGGTGATCGCACCCGCCGGTTACGGAACGGCCACCGCCGTGCAGATGGCCCGGTCGGCGGAGAGCGTCGGCGCGCACGGGATCCTTTTGCTTCCCCCGTATCTCACGGAGGCGAGCCAGGACGGCCTCGTCGCCCACGTCAAAGACGTGTGTGCCGCAACCAGTCTCGGGGTGACGATCTACAGTCGTGCGAACGCCGTCTACACCGAGGCCGCTGTCGCGGAGCTCGCGGACAGCTGCCCGAACCTGGTCGGGTTCAAGGACGGTGTCGGCAACATCGAGCAGATGACGCGCATCTACGCGAGTCTCGGCGACCGGTTGACCTACGTCGGTGGACTGCCCACCGCCGAGATGTTCGCACTGCCGTATCTCGCGCTGGGTGTCACCACGTACTCCTCGGCCATCTACAACTTCGTGCCGAAGTTCGCGATCGATTTCTACAACGCGCTCCGCAGCGGAGACAACGCGTTCGTCATCAACGCGCTCAACGAGTTCGTGATCCCGTACTGCAACCTGCGCAACAAGAAACAGGGCTACGCGGTCAGCATCATCAAGGCCGGCATGACGGTGATCGACCGACCCGCCGGCCCCGTCCGCGCGCCGTTGACCGACCTCGACGCCGTCGAACTGGCCGAGCTCGCCGACCTGATCAAGAAGGTGAGCTGAGCCGCATCGTCCGCGATCTATCATCGGAGAACGCCATACACTCACCTGCTGGACTCCGCGACCCGCACCGCGCTCGGCACCGCCTGGCGAATGTCGGGAACGACCGACGGGCACGGGGTAGAGTCGCCGCCCGGCGTACCGGAACGCATCGAGCTGAACGATAGGGAAATGCGATGACGAATCGTCGATCCGAGACCCAGTGGGACTCGGTGAGCGCCTGGGACTACGACCCGGTGGTCGCCTCGTGGAACGGTCTTCCGGTGTTGGAACAGAATGTCACGGCCGACGTGTGTGTCGTCGGCCTCGGCGGGTCGGGTCTCGCGGCGATCGGCGCCCTGGTCGAACGTGGGCTGCAGGTTGTCGGCGTCGACGCCGGGCGGGTCGCGGCCGGCGCGGCGGGGCGCAACGGCGGCTTCCTCCTGGGCGGCCCGGCGACTTTCCTCCACTCGTCCCTCGCGACCTGGGGGACGTCGTCGGTCGATCTCTATCGCGCAACTCTTCTCGAGTTGGACCGGCTTGCCGACATGCTGGGGCCGGAGATCATCGCACGGACGGGCTCCATTCGCCTCGCGGGATTGCCCGGCGAACCTGTCGACGACGCCGAGGCCGCCGACCGTGTGGCGGAACTCGCGGATTGCGCAGCACTGGAAGCGGTGCTGCGGGAGCACGACATCGCTGTCGAAGAATACGACGGCGAGCTCGGGCGCGGCCTGTTTCTGCCCGACGACGCCGCCATGAACCCCTCCCGCCGAGCTCTGGGGCTGGCGTCACTCCTTCGGGGGCGGGCCGGCCTGTACGAGCACTCGCCTGTCACCACCGTGGAGAGTGGAAGGGTGACAACAGAACACGGTACGGTCAGTGCGCCTGTCGTCATTGTCGCGGTGGACGGCAAACTCGAACAGGTCCTCCCGGACTTGCAGGGGCGGGTCCGGACGGCACGCCTGCAAATGCTCGGGACGGCGCCGGGGCTGCCCGAACGCCTGCCGTGTCCTGTGTACGGACGCTGGGGATACGACTACGCCCAGCAAGCGAAGGATGGGCGCCTGTTCGTCGGGGGCGGGCGAGACCGTTTCGTCGACACCGAGTGGACATTCGACACGTCACCCACTCCGGACGTCCAGGGTTACATCGAACGAGTAGCGGAACGTATGGCGGGCAAGCCCGTCGACGTCGTTCGCAGATGGGGTGCGTCCGTGAGTTACACCACCGACGGCCGTCCCCTCTGCTCCGAGGTTCTTCCCGGTGTCATCGCCATCGGTGGGTACAACGGGACTGGAAACCTGGTGGGTCCCGTCGCGGCGCGTGCGGCTGTGGCACTGGCACTGGATTCGACGACACCCCCGGAGTACTTCTCCGCCTAGCCGGCGAGGGGAAGCCGGCGGCCCTCCCCCTCGATCGCAACCGTGCGACTGCCGTATTCCGATGTGTCAATCCGCGAATCGGTTGACGTCGAACAACTCCAAGGAGAATTCGGGGGACGATCCGCAACTGAGATCGGCGGCGATCTCCCCGATCACCGGTGCGAATTTGAATCCGTGACCAGAGCACGCGGACACGACCGTCACGTTCCTATAGGCGGGGGGATTCCCGATGACGAAGTGCCCGTCGGGCGTGTTCGTGTACATACACACCGCGGCCCGCACGGGGCGCGAACCCAATCCAGGCAGGTAACGACGAACGAGGTCCCGCAACGGGGCGGTGTCCCCGTCGTGGACCACACGATCCAGCTCGTCAGGGTCGGTCTCGCGCCCGCCGAGATGGAGCGCGATCTTGACTGTCTTGCCGTCCATGGTGGGGAAGCCGTACCACGTACCTTCCGGGCTGTCCCTCAGGAATATCGGGAACCGGTCCGGCTCGAACTGCGTCGGATCTTCGGCCGGGAACCATGCGAGGATCTTGCGCTCCACAGTCAACGGGAGCTGGGCGGCCGGGAGGAGGCCGGGAATCCAGGCGCCGGCGGCGACCACGACGTGGTCGGCTCGAATGACCTCGTCGTCGAGCCGCACGAGCACCGTGTCACCGGGACCGTCCTCGATACCCAGGACGCGGCTCTCGGGACGCACAGAGGCACCCAGTTCGCACGCACGGCGCGCGGCACCGATGATCGCCAACTCCGGCCTTATCACGCCGGCGTCCTTCTCCCAGATGGCCGTATCCTCCTCACGCAATCGCTGAGTAGGAAACCGGGTAGCGAACTCGGCCGGGTCGAGAATCTCCTGGGTGAGGGCATGGACCTTGGCTGCTTCGAGGGAGCCACCCACGATCACGCCGGTCGAGGGGCCGATGCTGAGGCCCCCGGTCATCGTCAGGACGGGTTCGCCGGTTTGCTCACCGAGTTCCCGCCATCCTCGGAGTGCGGCCCGGAGCATCGGGACATACGCGGGATCCTCATGATATGCGGTTCTGAAGATGCGCGACTCGCCGTGCCCGGAGCCACGATCGTGTCCGGGAGTGAACTGCTCGAGACCGACGGCAGGAACACCCCGCTCCGACAGTCTCCACATGATTGCGGAGCCCATCGTGCCGGTACCTATCACGGCGACACCGGTCCTCGTCGTGGTCATCGAGCACGCACCAGCGTGTATTCGGCGGCGGGGGAATTGGTCATGATCACAGTCTCTCGAATGTGCAGTACGTCTGTCCCGGCAGGTAGTGGTGCCGTCGAGCGCATCCACTACCTGCTGAATCAGACATGCTGCCATCCTGCGACTCTTGCCCGCTGGTCGGCGCCACAGGATGATCGAGGAATGGCCGAACAGATCGACGACTACTTCACCTCTGTCGTGTCGGGGCTGGTCCCCGGGGAGAGCCGCCCCGGCGTCGGTCCGGAGGATCCGATCCAGCCGCCGTCCCCGTTGTCGGTGCAGGGCGCTCTGGACCTCTTCGACGCCCAGGTCGGCAGCAGGCATCTCGATCTGGCGGCCCGCTGGTTGCGGTCGCGGGGCAAGGGTTTCTACACGATCGGCTCTTCCGGGCACGAGGGCAATGCCGCTGTCGCGGCCGCGCTGCGACCCACCGATCCCGCTCTGCTGCACTACCGTTCCGGTGGTTTCTTCCTGGCGCGGGCGCAGCAGGTGGACGGCAGTGATCCGCTGCGCGACGTCCTCCTCGGTCTCGTGGCCGCGACGGAGGAACCGATATCGGGTGGTCGGCACAAGGTGTTCGGCCGCCACGATCTCAACATCATTCCCCAAACCTCCACCATCGCTTCGCATCTCCCACGCGCTGTCGGTGTCGCCTTCTCCATCGCCCGGTCGGAGAAGGTGCATGTGCCCTCGCCGTGGCCGGCGGACGCGATCGCCGTCGGCAGCTTCGGGGATGCGTCCGCGAACCATTCCACCGCCGTCGGTGCCATCAATACCGCGGTGCACGCCGCCTATCAGGGGTTGCCGTTGCCGCTGCTGCTGGTGTGCGAGGACAACGGGATCGGGATCAGCACCAAGACTCCGAAGGGCTGGATCGCCGCGAACTTCGGTGACCGTGCGGGCCTCGAGTACTTCGAGGCGGACGGCTCCGACCTGCCGGCGGCGTACGCCACGGCAGTGTCGGCCGCCGAGTGGGTCCGGAGGAATCGGAAGCCCGCGTTTCTGCACCTGCGCACCGTCCGGTTGATGGGTCACGCAGGCTCCGATGTCGAGGCCGCGTACCGGACATCGGCGGAGATCACCGCCGACTTCGACCGGGATCCGGTGCTGTGCACGGCGAAACTGCTGATCGAGCGCGGACACCTGAGTCCCACCGACATCCTCGACCGTTACGAGAAGAAGCGCGCCGAGGTCCTCGAACTGGCTGAGCAGGTCGGCGAACTACCTCAACTGGACAGTCCCGCGGCGGTGATGAAGCCCCTCACCGACAGTGCCGAGCAGGCCGCCGCGGCCGCGCCGGAACGCGTCGACCCGGACCGTCGCGCGCAGTTCGTCGGATCCCCGCTTCCCGAGGACGAAGGTCCGCTGACCACCGCTCTCGCGATCAATCGTGCCCTGCTCGACGTGCTGGCCCGGTACCCCGAGGCGCTGGTGTTCGGTGAGGACGTCGCCCGCAAGGGCGGGGTGTACGGGGTGACCCGGGGTCTGATGAAGAAGGCCGGGTCGGCACGGGTGTTCGACACGCTCCTCGACGAGCAGGCGATCCTGGGTCTCGCGCTGGGAGCGGGAGTGTCCGGGCTGCTGCCCATCTCGGAGATCCAGTACCTGGCCTATCTGCACAATGCGGCCGATCAGATCCGGGGGGAAGGCGCGACGTTGCAGTTCTTCTCCGACCGCCAGTACCGCAACCCGATGGTGGTGCGGGTCGCCGGATACGGGTATCAGAAGGGGTTCGGCGGGCATTTCCACAACGACAACGCCGTCGCCGCACTGCGCGACGTCCCGGGCATCGTGGTGGCGTCCCCGGCGCGCCCCGACGACGCCGCGGCCATGATGCACACGTGCGCGGCGGCCGCCCGCACCGCGGGGGCGGTGTGTGTGTATCTGGAACCGATTGCGCTGTATCACACCCGCGATTTGTACGAGGACGGTGACGAGCAGTGGCTGGCACCGTATCCGGATCCCGTGAAGCGGGCCGGGAATCACGTGCCGATCGGCTCCGCCCGCACGTACGGTGACGGCGCCGACCTGACGATCGTCACGTTCGGCAACGGGGTCCGGATGAGTCTGCGGGTCGCGCGCCGTCTCGAACGGGCGAACATCGCCGCGCGCGTGGTGGACATGCGGTGGCTCGCACCGCTGCCGGTGCACGACATTCTCCGGGAGGCGAACGCCACCGGCCGGGTGCTCGTCGTCGACGAAACCCGCAAGTCGGGGGGAGTGTCCGAAGGTGTGGTGACGGCGTTGATCGACGACGGCTTCACCGGGCCGCTGGCACGCGTCACGAGCGACGACAGCTTCATCCCCCTCGGCGACGCCGCCCTCGAGGTCCTGCTCTCCGAGGAGACCATCGAGGCCGCGGCGGTCAAACTCGTGAGCCGGTAGCATCCGCATCCCTCGCGTTTCGCTATGAGCGCTGAGTCCTTCAACCGAGCGGTTATGCCGTGGAGACCGGTTCGGAGAATTCTCGGCGGAGGTGATGGTCGTCCTCGCCGGGTGTGTCCGAGCTGCCGGTCAGCTCGTCGAGGAGGATGTATCCCCCGTAGCCGAGGCCGGCAACGGTGAGGACAGCGGCGTACAGCCGGTCGAGCATCAGTTTCTCCGTATCGTCTGCGGAAACCCCCGAGCCGGCCAAGTATGCCCCTGGACCCACCGGTCCGGGTACTACCCAATCGGACGGTTCGAAGACTGTCCTTGACAGACCTCAAGATAAGGAAACCTTGCAATCCGGATGTGACTCTGGTCTCATTGTGGGATGTCCACCTCTGTCGGCGGCCCAGCGTCTGTCTCTCTCGTCAGCCGAGACGTCGAAGAGGCGCGTCACGTGGGTGGGCGACTGTTCTACCCGCACTCCGTGGAAGTTCTCGGCGATCAGCAGCGCTTCGGCATACACCTCGATGCCGCCGAGTTGGGCCCCGTCACGATGGGCTGGCTGTCCTACGACACCGAGGTCGAGATCGAGACCGGCGAACTCCAGGACTGGTATCAGGTCAATGTGCCGGTGAGCGGCCGGTTGAAGACGAGCTCGGGCGCCGACCGGATCATCTCGACCCCGTCGTGCGCCGCCGTGTACCGCGCGGACCGCGGATCGGTGCTCCAGGGCTGGGGGCAGGAGACCCGACGGATCCTGGGGATGAAGATCGAACGCCGCGCCGTCGAGGAGCAACTCGCGCTGCTTCTCGGACGTCCGATCCGCAATCCGATCGCCTTCGATCTCGCGTTGGACATCACCACCGGCCACGGGCAGCAGTGGTGGTCCGTGATGCAGGCCCTGTCGGTGCAACTGCGTGACACCGACGCCCTCTTCCGTCACCCGCTACTGCTGGCGCCGCTGACGCAGAGCGTGATCGTGTCGCTGCTCCTGGCGTCGCGGCACGACTACAGCGAGCAGTTGGCAGCCACCGTCGCCCCCGCGTGCCCGGCGGCGGTCGAGCACGCCAAGCAGTACATCGAGGCGCACGCGGACGAGCCGTTGACCGCCCTCGAGATCGCCGGCGCGGTCGGGGTGAGTCTGCGGGGGCTGCAGCACGGCTTCCAGACGTCGTTGCAGACCACCCCGATGCGCTATCTGCGGGACCTCCGCCTGCGGAAGGTCCGTGGCGACCTGCTGGCGGCCGATCCCGAGACGGCAGGCGTCGCCGAGATCGCGTACCGGTGGGGTTTCAACCACCTGGGTCGCTTCGCGGGGCAGTACCGCGAGATGTTCGGTGAAAGCCCTTCTGCGGCACTGCGGGCGATCACTTCTCGATGATCAGAACCGGAGGACCGGTTTGATCGAGGCACCGCTGGTCATGTCCGCGACGGCGGTGTTGATGTCGTCGAAACCGTAGTGGGTGAT
This sequence comes from Rhodococcus sp. JVH1, assembly GCF_000280725.2. Lineage (NCBI taxonomy): Bacteria > Bacillati > Actinomycetota > Actinomycetes > Mycobacteriales > Nocardiaceae > Rhodococcus > Rhodococcus sp. JVH1. The sequence goes on from NZ_CP166289.1 coordinate 4,532,340, forward strand.
GAGGCGGTCGATCGGCAGCCGGCCCGACTTGACGAGGTCGACGAGAACGGGGATGAGAGTCTGGGTTTCGCTGTCGCCCAGCGTCAGACCGACGAGGGTGCGGCCCGGGATCATGGCGTTGACGTCGACCGGCACCTCGGTGCCGAAGGCCGGTGCACCGACGATGACGGCGGTGCCGCGAGGTGCGAGCGCGTCGATCGCGGTCCGCAGCACCCCGACGTTGCCGGTGGTCTCGACCGCGCCGTCGACGCCGTCGGGAACGATCTTCGCCAGTGCCTCAGCGGTGTCGACCTCGGCAGCGTTGATCACCTGGGTCGCGCCGAGTTCGCGGGCGAGATCGAGCCGCGCCGGAACCCGGTCGACGACGATCACCTTCGACGCCGGAGTCAGAGCCGCGGCCATCACCGCCGACAACCCGACGGCGCCCGCCCCCGTGACGAGTACGGTCTGGCCCGGGCGGGGTTTCAGTACGTTCCACACCGCCCCGACACCGGTCTGCACACCGCACCCCAGCGGCGCCAGTATGTCCAGTGGGGCGTCCGGGTCGACCTTCACTGCACTGCGTGCGTCGACGACGGCATGGTGCGCGAAGGAGGACTGCCCGAAGAAGTGCCCACCAATCGCCTCGCCGCCGCGGCTGACGGGGCTGGTTCCGTCGGCACGCCCGCCCCCGATCAGGTTGAGCGGCAACCACGTTGCGCAGTAGGCCGGATGCCCGTCGCGGCAGTTCCCGCACGAGCCGCATGAGCTGAACGACAGGAGGACGTGATCACCGACGTCGACTGTCGTCACGCCGGCGCCGACCTTCTCGACGATCCCGGCTCCCTCGTGCCCGAGCACGCCGGGCAGCGGGAACGGCAACGCGCCCGAGGCCACTCCGAGGTCGGTGTGGCAGAGGCCCGCGGCGACGAGACGAACGAGAATCTCGTCGGAGCGTGGTTCGTCGAGGTCGACGGTGGACACGGTGAACTTCGCTCCGCCGGTTTCGACGACGGCGGCGGTGGTGCTGGTGGGCATGGTTGCTCCTGAAAGGTGGGTGCGCTCTAGGCGAGGGAGATGACGACGGACTTGACCTTGGAATACGACTCGAGGGCCTCCGGGCCGTATTCGCGGCCGAATCCGGAGTTCTTGACGCCGCCGAACGGGACGGCGGGGTCGAGCATCGCCCAGTCGTTGACCCACACGATGCCGGCCTGCAACCGGGCCGCGACGCGGTGGGCCCGTGCGACGTTCGACGTCTGCAGGCCCGACGCGAGTCCGTATTCGGTGCTGTTGGCGAGCGCGATCGCCTCGTCCTCGGTGTCGAACGGTTGCACGGTGAGCACCGGCCCGAAAATTTCCTCCTGCACGACGCGGGAGGTGTTGGGCAGGTCGGCGATGACGGTCGGCTTGTAGTAGTAGCCGCCGCCCAGGTCGAGTCGTTCACCGCCGGCGACGATGCGGCCACCGTCGGAGCGGGCGATCTGCACGTATTCCTCGACCTTCCGCACGTGCTTGTCCCCGGCCATCGGTCCGACGACGGTGGCCGGGTCGAACGGGTCACCCACCGGTACACCGGGAACGGCCTGACCGAGGATCCCGAGCACCGTCTCGTAGAGCGGGCGGGCGACCAGCAGCCGCGGCCCGCCCATGCAGAACTGTCCGGTGTTGAACACGAAGCCCTTGATGATCGCGCCGATCGCCTTGTCCACGTCGGCGTCCTCGAAGACGATGTGCGCGGCGTTGCCACCGAGTTCCATGGTGACGGGCGTGAGGTTCTCTCCCGCGACGCTCGCGGCGTGCCGGCCGACGGCCGTCGATCCGGTGAACGCGATCTTGTCGATCCCCTTGTGCTGCAACAGGGCCTCGCCCACGGTCGACCCCTTGCCAGTGACGACGTTGACCACGCCCGCGGGAACCCCTGCCTCGGTGAGGATCTCCGCCATCAGCAGGGCACTTAGCGGAGTGTCCTCGGCGGGCTTGTGGACCACGGTGTTCCCGGCGGCCAGGGCGGGTGCGATCTTCGACGTACTGAGGATCAGCGGGAAGTTGAACGGGGTGATGGCGCCGACGACGCCGAGTGGTTCGCGGCGAGTGTAGGCGTGGGCGTCGAGCGGAGTCTCCCGGTTCGAGCCGCCCGCGGTCTGCGCGAGCGCGGCGCAGTACTCGTACTGCTCGGCGGTGGTCATCACGTCGACCGGTCGGCACAGGGAGACGGGTTTGCCGACGTCGACGCTCTCGACGGCGACGATCTCGTCGGCCCGTTCGCGGACGAGCGCAGCGACGCGAAGCAGGATCCGGGCCCGTTCGCGGCCCGGCAGTCCCGACCAGCGACCGTCGTCGAACGCGGCACGTGCGGCGCGTACGGCGGAGTCGAGATCGTCCGCGTCTGCCTCGGCGACGGTGGTAACGGGCTTCCCGGTGGAGGGGTCGACGATCTCGAATCGTTCCCCGGCACCGGCGTCGCGCCACTGCCCGTCGATGAACAGCTGGCGTGGCCCGATCCGCGGTCGGGTGATGACGGCGGTGTCGTCGGTGACTGTCATGTCGCTGCCTTCGCTTCGTGTGAGCTGCCGACCGTATTCGGCAGGGTTCCTTGTGTTCGTTGTTGCGGTCGAACCCGGCTCGGCGACCTAAGATGGTCAGGAAACCTGAGGTCCGAGTTCGTGGGCCTCGAGCTCGAGGCGCGGGGAGAAGTGGACGATGACGGCGGACCTTCCGGACGAGATCGACGAGACACCGCTCGACGGGGAGTACGCGCACGACTCCTCGCCGACCCTGCTGTACGCGATCAAGCAGGTCGAGCTGGCGATCCGATCGCACATGGATGCCCTGCTGCGGCCGATGGGAATCACCGCGCTGCAGTACACGGCGCTGACCGTCCTGCGCCGGCGCGACGGGTTGTCGTCCGCCGAGCTGGCACGAAACTCCTTCGTCACCGCGCAGACGATGGGCGAGATGCTCTCCGCGCTGGAGCGCCGCGGACTGGTGACCAGGCGCGTCGACCCCGCCAATCGTCGCCGGATGCTCACCAGCCTCACCGCGGACGCTCTGGACCTTCTCGCCGAATACGACACGAGCATCTGCGGGCTGGAGGAACAGATGCTCGCCGACATGAGTGTTCGTCAGCGCGATGCGTTCCGCGGATACCTCGGCCGCTGCCGGATCGCCCTGGCCGAGACGCCCGCGCACTGAGGCGCGTTGCGTGTCAGAGGTTCTGGCCACGGAACCGCTGCGGCCACACACCGGACTTACCGGGTGCGATGATGCCGTTGGGGTCGAGGGCGTCCTTGATCTTCTCGTGGAACTTCAGCAGCGCACCGTCGCCCCAGTCGAACGTCGCCATCACGTCGTCCATCAGGGCGTTGTGGGTGCGGTATTCGCCGTAGCCGGCTTCGGCGGCCTCGCGGACGAGGACCTTCGTCATCTGCAGGATTTCCTCACGAGCATCGGGGATCGCCGTGTCGTAGATGAACAGGCACACGTGGTGCATCTCGCGGAGCCCGATGATGAATTGCGCGGCGTAGTCCTTGGCGTATTCGTCGGCGCGAGCGCGGACCATCTCGAACTGCTTCATCGCCTCGCGACCGTCCGGCGCCGACACCGGGGAGAATCCGATGTGCCCGCCGTTGGGCACCCAGTCCAGGAGTTGCAGTTCGTCCAGGCTGGGGATGCCGTTGTTGATCTTGTGCCTGTCCTGCAACACATGTCCACCGCGGTCGTCACGTTCCTCGTGTGTGAAGAAGCGGGCACCGGGAATCTTGCCGAACGCCTCCTTGATCATTCCGTAGTACATCTCGATCAGCGGCGGAGGTCCGTACAGGGTGCCGTAGAAGTTCCAGAACCCGAGATCGAGATCCTTCTTCATCCGCTCGATCGCCTCGGCCGGCATCGGCCCGTCGCCGTCGAACCACTCGGTGCGCTTCGACACCGCGGCCGCGTCCATGAAGATGTTGCGCAGCACCGGAACATTCTGCAGCGGAGCCATATTGATGCGCAGCGGCAGCATGATGTCGACGATTTGCTCGAGATCCTCCTCCTTGTCGAAGGTGATCAGGAACGACTGCGACGCGGGCGGCCGCTGCATCAGGCCGATCCCCATCTTGGTGACGATCCCGAGATTCGACTGGGTGAACATGCCGTCCGGGAAGGGGCCGAACCCGTAGGGGAACAATTGCCACGCGTCGCTGCCGGGCAGTGCGCCCATCCCGGTGCGCATCACTTCGCCCTGCGGCAGGACCACTTCCAGTCCCGTCTGCCACATGAAGTGATCGCCGTACGGGGTGTACCCGACGCCGCGGTCCAGGGTGTTTCCCACCACGCTGCCCCATCCCAGGTCGGGACAGTCGAGCATCAGGCCGGAATCGTGACTCTGGAGGTACTCGTACAGGTCGAAGTAGGTGACCCCGGGTTCGAGGAGTGCGTAGCCGTACTTCTCGTTGACCTCGAGGATTCGGTTCATCCGCTCGCCGGTCTTGACGATCACCGAACCCGACAGCCTCGGGGCGGCGCCGCCGTAACCGTTGTTCTTTCCGGTCGAGACCGGGGAGAGGGGGATGCCGTACTCGTTGGCGATCCGGACGATGTCCTGGACCTGCTCGGTCGACTCCGGTGAGACGACGGCCGACGGCATGTTGGCCTCGGCGGCGCCGACCGGGTACGGGTCGCGGAACGCTTCGAGTTCGTCTGCGGTCGACAGGACCCATTTGTCGCCGACGACCTCGCGGAAGCGCTGGAGCGCCGCGTCGAATCGCTCGTCGGAAACGCCTGGGGGAAGGGTTCGCGTCATTCTTGACTGCTCCTCGCTCGGCGGCCGCCTCGCTGCGGCCGGGTCGTACGCAAGACCTGCGACAGCTGTTGGCTGAATATCAGGTTTCCTTGCTTACAAGTGTGAGGGGCGTCACCGAAAGAGGCAATCCGCTATGCGCCGGGCGTGACGCGGACTTCTCCGGCATCCGTGCTGGTCAGCGGTATTCTCGCGGAGAGGTCTATCCGGTTCGCGCAAACGGCGGCGGTGGCCGGGACACCCGTCACGGGATCCCGGCCACCGCCGCTTGCGCCTGCGTTGTTCAGGGTTTGAGCTGGATCTTCACCGCCCCGTCCTGCTTTTTCTGGAAGATCTCGTAGGCGTGGGGTGCCTGTTCGAGGGGGAGTTCGTGAGTGGCGAAAGTGTCGACGCCGAGCGGGTCGTCGTCGCCGAGGAGCGGCATGATGTCGTCGACCCACTTCTTGATGTTGGCCTGGCCCATGCGCAGCTGAATCTGCTTGTCGAACAGGGTGAGCATGGGAATCGGGTCGGCCATGCCGCCGTAGACCCCGATGATGGAGATGGTGCCTCCGCGACGAACGATGTCGATCGCCGAATACAGCGCGCCGAGACGGTCGACCCCCGCCTTCTGCATGAGCGGCGCAGCGACCGCATCGGGAAGATACCCGACGATCTGCTGGGCGAGTTTGCCGATCGGTGAACCGTGCGCCTCCATGCCGACCGCGTCGATCACCGAGTCGGTGCCACGACCGTCGGTCGCGTCGCGGATGACGTCGGCGAGATCGCCGCCGTGTTCGTCCAGGTTCAGGGTTTCGATGCCCCGGGCCTTGGCGCGAGCAAGGCGCTCGGGGACGTTGTCGACGGCGATGACCCGTGCGCCCTTGTGGTGGGCGATGCGCGCTGCCATGTCTCCGATCGGTCCGAGGCCGAGCACGGTGACCGACCCGCCTTCGGGGATCGCGGCGTACTCGACGGATTGCCACGCCGTGGGCAGCACATCGGACAGATAGACGAAACGGGAATCCGGCGGGCCCTCGGGCACTGTGATGTGAGTGAACTGGGCCTGCGGAACACGCAGGTACTCGGCTTGTCCTCCCGGCACCTCGCCGTAGAGCTTGGAGAAACCGAACAATGCCGCTCCCATGCCCTGCTCGCGAACCTGCGTCGTTTCACACTGCGTGTACAGCTGCAAGTTGCACATGAAGCAGTCGCCGCACGAGATCTGGAACGGGATCACGACGCGGTCGCCGACCTTCAGGTTGCCCGCCGCCGTGCCGACCTCCTCGACGATCCCCATCGGTTCATGGCCGAGGATGTCCCCTTCTCCCATGAACGGGCCGAGAGTTTCGTACAGGTGCAGATCGGAACCGCAGATGTTCGTCGTCGTGACCTTGATGATGGCGTCGGTCGGGTGTTCGATCTTCGGATCGGCGACGGTGTCGACGCTGACCTTTCGTTTGCCTTGCCACGTGACTGCTCGCACTGGGAACCAAACCTCTCGTCGGTCGATGTCCGTAGTCGGGTGCCCGACGGGAGGTGGAGGTAAACCGTGCTCGACAGGGGGTGTGATTATTTGACGGCGATGACGTCGACAGGACGAATGTCGGGGTCGGTGGCGAGTAGGTCGGGGCCGACCTTGCCCAGTGCCTGAGGGATGGCTCCGGTCAGGTGCGCCTGCCGGCCGTCCTCGTTCTCGAACGTGTCGAAGATGCCGTATGTCGTGTCGCTGACCTTGAACGCGTGACGGTGCCCTGTTCTTCCGCCGCCAGGGCGCGCCCCTGCTTCAGGAACGCGGCGAGTTCTTCGCCCTTGCCCGGCTTTGCCTCGAGCAGTGCCAGTAGTCCTCGGTCGATCGTCATGATGTCTCCTCGATGTGGTCTACCCATGACGTTAGGAGCGCCGAGCCGCAAGCGGAATGGGTGTCATCCGGCGCGGGCCGCGACGAGGGCGGCGAGCCCGTCGAAAATACGGGCCAGGCCGAATTCCAGCGCGTCGTCCTGCCCGGAGGTGGCACTGGCCGACGCGAACGCGGCCGTCACCTGGGGGTAGCGGTCGGCGTGGTCGGCGAGGATGCCCGTCATGATCGCGTTCAGGGACTTCTCCGGTGTGTCGGTTTCGGCGCCGGGCGCCGTCGTCTGCTGAGCGAGGCTGCGCACGTGACCGGTGATCAGGACCACCGCGTCCAGGCGTTCCCCGCCAGTGAGTCCCGTGTCGCGCAGGGCATCGAGGCCGGTTTCGAGCCAGTCCAGTTCGTTCGGGCCCATCACTCGCGGGCCGACCGCGACGTCCACCACCCACGGATGCCGCCGCAGGCCCGCCCACATCCGGAGAGCCCACTCGTGGAGCGCAGCGCGCCAGCCGCCGTCGATCTCGGACAGGTCGGGCGCGGGTCCGAGAGCGGCATCGAGCATGAGGGCGGTCAACTCGGCCTTGCCTGGGGTGTAGCGGTAGAGGGACATCTTGGTGAACCCGAGGTCTTCGGCGAGGCGCTGCATCGACAGTGTGGCGAGGCCCTCAGCATCCGCCATCGAGATCGCGGTGGCGACGATCTGCTCGAGGCTCAGCGCGGGTTTCGGTCCCCGCTTCGGTCTCTCCGGCGATCCCCACAGGAGCTCGGCGGTACGGGGCTGGGTGACCATCTGCGCTCCTCCGGACGACTCTTGATCCGGAATAGTGTCTACCATACACTGATTTGTGTCCGTCAGACACAATTAATCCGCGGAGGCTCCCATGTCGAACAGAACCATCCTGATCTCGGGTGCAAGCATCGCCGGACCTGCATTGGCGTTCTGGCTCGGCCGCTGCGGATACGCCGTCACCGTCGTCGAGCGGGCGCCCGACCTTCGGCTCGGCGGCCAGGCCGTCGACTTCAAGGGGGAGGTTCACCGAAAAGTGTTGGAGAGGATGGGAATCCTCGACGACGTACTCCGTCGCCAGACCGGGAAAACCGACCTCCTGATCGTCGACGAACGCGACAGGCATCTGGCGACCATCCCCGGGGAATTCGTCGGCGGCGACATCGAGATCGCGCGGGGCGACCTCACCGAGATCCTCTACCGGCGCACCGCCGAGTCGTGCGAGTACCTCTTCGGCGATTCCGTCACCGCGCTGGTCGACACGGACTCGGGTGTCGAGGTCACGTTCGAGAAGTCGGACGCACGCCGGTTCGACCTGGTGTTCGGCGCCGACGGCATCCACTCGGCCGTTCGTCGCCACCGGTTCGGGCCGGAGGACGAGTTCGTCCGATTCCTCGGGTACTACTACGCCGTCGTCGGGACCACCGGTTCGGCGAGTGACGCCTCGCCGGACAGGGAACGCGGGACGGGACTGATGTACAACGAGCCGGGACGGATGGCCGTGGTCGGCGGACCGAAGGCTCCGGAATTGTTCGTCTTCGCCTCCGACCGGATCGAGTACGGCCGCGCCGACATCACCCAGCAGAAACGAATGCTCACCGCCGCGTATGCCGGAGCGGGGTGGCGCGTGCCCCGGCTACTCGCGCACCTGGACGACGCGCCCGACTTCTACCTCGACTCGATCGCGAGGGTCGAGACCGATACCTACACCGCCGGCCGTGTGGCCCTGGTCGGTGATGCCGCGTACGGAAATACGCTGGGCGGCTTCGGGACCGGCCTCGCCCTCGTGGGTGCGTACGTCCTGGCGGGTGAGCTCGCCGCTGCAGACGGCGACCACCGCGTGGCGTTCGGACGCTACAACGAAAAGATGCTCGGGTACGCGAAGATCGCCCGCAAGGGCAGTGCCGGACCGTTTCTCGCGCCGAAGTCGGCTACTCGAATCAGGCTGCGCAACTGGACGTTCAAGTCCACTTTCCTGTTCGGCCTGATGATGAAGCTGACCGACTCCTTCGCCACCGACATCGATCTGCGGGACTACCCGGCGCTGCGATCAGCTCGGTGTGCCGGCGATGTTGACCATCCATGAAATGCCGAACTTGTCAGTACAGGCGCCGAATTCGTCTCCCCACATCTGCTTCTCCAGGGGCACGGACACGGATCCGCCGTCGGCGAGCTTGGCCCAGTAGCCGCGGAGTTCGTCGCCGTCGTCTCCGCTCAGGCTCACCGCGATGTTGGTTCCCGGGTTGTGTTCCATCCCGGGCGGGGTGTCTGCACCCATGAGCGTGTAGCCGGTGTCCGACTCGAGCATGGCGTGCATGATCTTGTCGGCGCCTTCGCCTTCCGGCGCACCGTATTCACCGAACGTGTTCAACGCAAGGGTGCCTCCGAAGACGTCCTTGTAGAACTCCATTGCCTGCCGCGCGTTGCCGTCGAAGCTGATGTAGGGGTTGAGCCGAGAGGTCATGGGACATGCTCCTTCTTCGTGCCGGAACCGACAGCAACGACGGTACAACGACCGGCCGACACGATGTGGGGAACGGACGGCCGAGGCGGATCAGTGGGTGGAGACCGTCGCGAACGCCGCCCACAGCACCGGTGAGTGCTCGATTCTCCGCTCGTCCCGCCAGGCGGCCACCCGCTCGCGTTGCCAGTCGCAGAGCGCGCCGACCGCGTCGGGCAGTTCGTGCGCCGCGTCGATCGAGCAGATGGTGTCCTGCAGCGGACGCGCGTGTGCTGCGGCGCCGGCGATGCGCTGGAACGCGAGGTCCGTGGGCAGGGCCCAGCGGCTGGCCGTGACGAGTTCCGCCCCGCCGGCGATCATCGCGGAGACCAACCCGAGTGCCTCGCTGAACCGCAGGTCACCACCGCTCTCGCAGGCGATCAGCGCCACCCTGCTCGGGATCGGCCACAACTCCGCGCCGCGGATCGGCTCGGGCGTGAGCGTGTGCGTTCCCAGCAGGAGGTCCTTCGCGGACAACGGTCGGTGAGCACGGGTCGGCTCCGCGAACCCGACGGAGTCCGCGGCGCAGGCGAGGTGCAGCTCGGCGTGCTCGCTCTGACCGGATTCGGGTGCCGCCGCGGTGACGTGACCGACATACATCAGCCGGCCCGCACCCTCACGCAACGCTGCGCCGAGCCACTCCCGGTCCACGTCTTCACGGCGGAAGCAGTCCGTCGGTCCGTCCACGTCGGGGAGCAGCCGGCCCTCGCCGGCGTACGTCGCGACCCGCTGCGACAGCGGACTGTCCGCGGCCATCCGCCCCAGGACCGAGCCGAGTTCCGAATCCGCACGGTAGCCCGGCACCCGCGGGTCGAGCACCGCGACGACGGGGAGTTGCCGGGTGTGCGTCCAGGTTCGGACCGGCCGGCCGGGCGAGTGGACGATGCTGAGCGGAGCCAGCAGGCTGACGTCCGCGATGTCGACGAGACGCAGCCCGGCGTCGGGTGCGATCAGTTCCCACGGCACCTGCGCGACGCGGGGCGACGGTTGGATCCGGAGGTGCGGCCGCACCCCGCGGGTGAGCAGCTCGTGCAGTTGCTGCGCGAGGCCGAACGGAAGAAATGTGCGTGAAAGGAGCTGAGCCAGATCATGCTCCGACTCGTAGGCGGAGAAGCCGCCCGCCGTCAGCGCGTGGGGCAGCCCCTGCGGATCCGTGAGGTCGGGCAGAGCCCGGGCCAGCGCGGCGAGGGCTGCGTCCACCTGCGCGGCGGGTGCGACGCCGACCCCGCCGGCGTGCGAGTCGTGGGTCCACCGCCACGACGTGTACAGATCGCCGGCGTCGGCCATCCGGACGATCGCGGTCGGTGGGTGACACGGGTGAGTCGGCACCGTCCCAGCATCCCCTACCCACCCGGGTTGTGGCGCGAGTACCGGCACCCGGGTCGATCTGAAAGCCGAAAGCCGTGCCTGACGTGCAGGCACGGCTCGTCGACCTCGGCCGAGCTACGCGACCGTTGCGGCGGTGGACTCCTCGGCGGGTACGCCCGTCCGGATGAGCCGATCGAATGCGCTCAGCGCTGCCGTTGCTCCGGCGCCGGCGGCGATCACGATCTGCTTGTACGGCACGGTGGTGCAGTCGCCGGCAGCGAACACTCCGGGCACCGACGTCTGGCCGCGGTCGTCGATCGCGATCTCGCCGCGGTCGGACAACTCGACCGATCCGGCCAGCCACTCGGTGTTGGGCAGGAGGCCGATCTGGACGAAGACACCCTCGACGTCGAGCGTGTGCGAGGTGTCGGTCGTGCGGTCCTGGTAGGTCAGGCCGGTGACCTTGTTGCCGTCCCCGAGGACCTCCGTCGTGAGCGTGCTCAGGAGGATGTCGGCGTTCGGGAGGCTGCGCAGCTTGCGCTGCAACACCTCGTCGGCGCGGAGTACCGAATCGAACTCGACGAGAGTGACGTGCTCGACGAGTCCCGCGAGATCGATTGCGGCCTCGACGCCGGAGTTACCGCCACCGATCACGGCGACGCGCTTGCCCTTGAACAGCGGTCCGTCGCAGTGCGGGCAGTAGGTCACACCCTTGTTCCGGTACGCGTCCTCGCCGGGCACGTTCATCGAACGCCACCGCGCACCCGTCGACAGGATCACGGTGCGCGCGAGAAGAGAAGCACCACTTTCCAGTTCGACCTCGACGAGGCCGTTCTCGGTGGCGGCAGGCACGAGCTTCGCGGCCCGCTGCGTGTTCATGATGTCGACGCCGTACTGACGGACGTGGTTCTCGAGCGCCGACCCGAACTGGGGTCCCTCGGTGTAGGGGACGGAGATGAAGTTCTCGATCGCCATGGTGTCGAGTACCTGACCGCCGAAGCGCTCGGCGGCGATGCCTGTGCGAATTCCCTTGCGCGCGGCGTATACCGCGGCCGCGGCGCCGGACGGACCGCCTCCGACGACGAGAACGTCGAAGGGATCCTTCTGCGCGATCGCGGCGGCGGCGCGGTCGGCGGCACCGACGTCGAGCTTGCCGACGATTTCCTCCAGGCTCATCCGGCCGGAGCCGAAGAGTTCGCCGTTGAGGAAGACCGTCGGGACAGCCATGATCTGGCGGCCGTCGACCTCGTCCTGGAACAGGGCGCCGTCGATCGCGACGTGGCTGATGCGCGGATTGAGCACGCACATCAGATTCAGGGCCTGCACCACGTCGGGGCAGTTCTGGCAGGACAGCGAGAAGTAGGTCTCGAAGTGGAAGTCGCCGTCGAGGTCGCGGACCTGCTCGAGCAGTTCGGGTGCCTCCTTCGACGGGTGACCGCCGACCTGGAGCAAAGCGAGTGCGAGTGAGGTGAACTCGTGGCCGAGAGGGATGCCCGCGAAGCGGACCTCGATGTCGGTGCCGCTGCGGCGGACCGCGAACGACGGGCGCCGCGTGTCGTCGTCGCGGCGTTCGTAGGTGATCTTCTCCGACATCGCCGCGATCTGGGTGAGCAGTTCGGCGAGTTCGACCGACTTGGGTCCGTCGTCGAGTGAGGACACGAGCTCGATCGGCAGGGTCAGCTTTTCGAGCAGGGACTTCAGTTGGCCGGCAAGCGAGGCTTCGAGCATGAGGATCTACTCCATCGGTCGGGAGGACAAGGGGATCGGAAACCGGAAATTCTGGTTCAGGTGGTCCGGAAGGTGTTGGTGCGACACCGATTGCCCCCACGGGAGCTGAGCACCGGGAACCGCCCGCACGGGCTCAGGAAATCTGAGCCCGTGCCTGCGGTACGACTGGCTGCGTCAGATCTTGCCGACGAGATCCAGCGACGGGGCGAGGGTCTCTTCGCCCTCTTCCCACTTGGCCGGGCAGACCTCGCCCGGGTGCGACCGGACGTACTGAGCGGCCTTGACCTTGCGTACGAGCTCGGCGGCGTTGCGCCCGATGCCTTCTGCGGTGACCTCGGTGAACTGGATGACTCCGTCGGGGTCGACGAGGAAGGTGCCGCGGTCGGCCAGTCCCTCGTTCTCGCGGAGGACCTCGAAGTTCTTGCTGATCTCCTGGGTCGGGTCACCGATCATGGCGTACTTGATCTTGCCGATGGTGTCGGACGATCCGTGCCACGCCTTGTGCGTGAAGTGAGTGTCGGTGGACACCGAGAAGACCTCGACGCCGAGTCGCTGAAGTTCCTCGTGGTGGTCGGCGAGGTCGCCGAGTTCCGTCGGGCAGACGAAGGTGAAGTCGGCCGGGTAGAAGTAGAAGACCGCCCACTTGTCCTTGATGTCGTCTGCGGACACGGTGATGAACGCGCCGTCCTTGAAGGCGTTGGCGGCGAAGGGCTTGATCTGCGTGTTGATCAGGGCCATTGAAACCTCTATTCGGGGAGACGGGGAATCCAACAGTGACGAGGCTATCCAGCAGATTGGAATAGGTCCAATCTATGAGACCTATTCCATAGATTGGGTGGGGCTATCAATGGTCGCAGAATCGGCAGCATTGCAGGTCAGTGCCGCACTCCACCCACACCACCTGAGGTGGTCGCAGAACGTGTGGTGTGACGACGATGACACCTGGGAGAGGTCACCATGCAGGCACTACCCGGCTGTCCCGGACCGCGCGTCGGTAGCGTTCCTCGGCGACCGCGATCGAGTTGTCCAGCGCGATTCGCCCATCCGACGTCAGGGCGAGCCGTGGGGGAAGGGGCACCGGCAGACCGGCGCCGGCCGCGACTCCGGCCAGTGCGGCGCCGAGCAGGAACGACCCCTCGGTGTCGGTCGTGCCTGCCGGGGGAAGGTCCGGCAACTGCAGGGGGAGCCGCGCCGGGGTGCGGTGCCCGGCGCGGCCGACGTCCACCGTCGTCCCCGCGCACTGTGCCTCGACGAGATCGGCCACCAGGCGCGCGTCACCCGAGGCGTACGCGAGCCGGAACGCCAATTGCATCGCCGGATCCGCGATCTCGCGGTTCCACTGCTCGCGCTGACGCCCGTTCGGGAGTGTGTACCGCACGGCGTCGATGGCGATCGCCGCGGGCACCGCGAGCGCGGTGGCGCGTGCCGGCACCGCGCTGTCGGGAGTTTCGGACGCTGTGAGCGTGGACTCGAGGAGGGCTGCGTGCCAGAAGTCGACCTGCGCGCAGTGCAGCCCGAGCCCCAGCCCGCGGTACGTGTCGAACGCGGCGGCGAGCAGTGTCTCTCCCTCGTCGGGTCGCCCTTCACCGAAGGCGACGGTGGCGAGGCGGGTCTCGACGTCCGCGACGTCGAGTATTGCTCCGGAAGCCCGGAAGCAGTCGAGGCTGCGGCGATAGAGCGTCGCCGCGCGTTCGGTGTCGCCCCGGCCCTCGGCGAGAAAGGCGAGCACCTTCGATCCGATCCCCGCCCGGTGGCCGATCCCGGCGCGCTCGAAGTACGTCTGGCTCGACAGCACCAGCGGTTCCGCTTCGTCGGGCCGCCCCGAGCGGACGCGCATGATGGCCAGGTTCTGCTGCGTTTCGGCGACCGCGCTGACGTCGCCCGCGGTCTCGAACGCCTCGAGCGCCTGCCCGGCGAAGTCGTCGGAGAGGTCGAAGCGCCCGGTCTCGAAGTGGATGGCGGCCAGGTTCATGAGCGGGTGGCCCGCCAGCGCGGGGGCGAAACGCACCGCCGCGTCGAGGGACTCGGTGGCGATGTCGGCCGCGTGCGCCCACTGCTGCCGGTGCATCGCGACCGCGGTCAGTGACAGCAGGCACGCGACGCGCAGGTCGCCCTGATCGTCGGCTGCCGCGAGCAGTCGCCGTGCCTGCTCGAGCGCGTCCTGCGCGCCGTCGAGGTCGCCGATGTGCTGCAGGGCCTGCGACAGGTTGACCAGCGCCGCGGGACGCTTCCGGATCGCGTCGGCCGGCATCTCCGCGAGGGCTTCCCGGTAGAGGTCGACGGCCTTCGTGTGATCGCCCAGCTCGTCGGACATGCTGGCCGCGTTGATGATCGCGCTCGTCCGAAGATCGCCGGTGGTCGAGCGGGCGACCTGCTCGAACGTCCGGAGTGCCTCGGCGACCTCTCCGCGGGAGTACGCTGCCGCGCCGGCCGCGAGGAGGTCACGCCCCATCTGATCTCCCACGTCAGAAGTCCGAATCCGAGGCGGCCGCGGCTATCTCGGCGAGCAGGGGCGCGTCCGGCCCGTCGTCCGCCGCCGTCTCCGAAGCCCGGCGTAGCCGCCGGCGGACCAGGGCCCGAACGCGCTCCCGGGCCTCGGGACCTCCGTCGTCGGCCTGACCGGTCACACCGAACCCGGGCAGGTGCACGTCCACGGACACCCCGGATTCCGAGCCCGGTGGTGCGGCGGACTCGCCGGACCACACATCCCCTGACAGCTGAAGCACGACGTCAGCGGTGCCCGATGCGGCGCCGATCAGCGCGTGTGGACGCACATGCGCCGGCATGGGTTCGGAAAGGCCCGGTGCCGCAACCACGCTCACTCGCACGGTCGTGTTCCCGGCGGCGCGCACCACCTCCCACGACACCGCACGCTCGGACGCGTCGACGAGCCCGGGTGGGTACCGGCGCCAGTCGGATCCGGTGGTACCGCGCGCCAGGACGAGCGTGCTCGGCAGCGTCGCGACCGCCGCGCCGGCCGCGAGGGCGTAGTCGTCTGCCCGGCGGGGCCGGTCGGCGAGCGCCGGGCCCGTCGGCACGACGGCGTCGTCTCCGTCGACGAGTAGATCGCATTCCTCGACGAGGGTGGCGATCTCGCCGTTCAACAGCCCCTCGTCGAGCGGGGGGATGGCGTCGATCGTCGAGGCCGGCCACCACCGCGCCGCCCAGTGCGCGTACGCGAGTCGCCTCGCACCGGCGGCCACCCGCGGTCGCGCCGGCTCGACCGTGACGCCGTGCCCGGAGCCGGCGGCCACGGCGAGCGCGACTTCCTCGCCGAACACGGCCCACACCCAGTTCTGCGCCGACGCGACGTCGTCGAGCACCGCGACCGGGACCGTGTGGTCGGCGAGCACACTCCACGACAGGTGCCCACCCAGCACTTCCAGCACTGCCACGTGGATGCCCGCGGCGTCGTCCAGGACACTCGGTGCGTCGTCGGGGGCGATGACCCATACCCCGTCGGGCGCGCGCTCGATCCGCACCGTGCCGGGGGTCAACTCGCCCTCGATTCGGGAGCACCCGCCGCATCCGTCAGCGGAATTGCACTGAGCGCCTGCTTGACCCGCATGCGGTGGTCGAGGATCACCGATCGCGCCACTCCGTCGAGGAGGTCCCAGAGCTCGTCCGGTTCGTGGACCGAGAACTCGCGCACGTCGCGGCCGTGGAGGCGGACCCACAGGCGGCGGAGGTAGGGCCGCCACGGCTCGAGGAGTTCGGCGGCGATGGCCGTCAGCGGATTGGCTTCGGGCAGCGACGCGGCGTCGGCGCTCACCGTGAGGCGGCGTGCCTGCAGGACATACGCCTCCCGTTGCCAGCGGCCGTTGATCACCCGGACGGCGGTGGTGTCCGTGCCCGCAGGAGAGGGCGCGGTACCGATCGGACGGAGACCGGTCGCCAGGGCAACGCCCGTCGTCGCCGCAACCCGCAGGGATTCGTCGAGAAGCGCCCAGGGCGAGCAACTTCGGGCGATCTCGGTGGTGACCAGTTCGTGGATCGGTGGCAGCTCCGCACGGTCGGTCGACGCGCGGAGCACCGTGAAGACGCGTTCGTAGACGGACCGGTCGAACGGGAGCCCGAGGGTCGAGGTGGACGCCGACGCTCCCAGATGCGGCGGCGCGGGCACGGGATGCGCCGTCAGCCCGAGCCGGTGGGCAGAGGCGTCGGTTGTCCAGAGCGCAATCCCGCGGTGGGTTCCCGCGTGGCCGGCCAGCAGGCTGTCGAGTGCCTGCCGTCCGTCGTCGCCGTCCTGCTCCAGGCGCGCGCCGGGACAGGCGTCGAGAACCACGTGGATCGCGTCGGCGTGGTCGACGGTGGCCGCGCCCGACAGCGGTCGGCGTCCCCACGCGACGTCGATCAGGGCGTTCAGCTCGCGTGCCCGTTCCGGGTCGGTGACGTGGGCCTTCAACGCCTGAGTGGTGCGGCCTGCGGCGACATCGTGCACGTCGCGCAACGTGTCCTCGGCGACGGATTCGCTCCGGAGCGGGTCGGGGGTGCCCGAACCGGTCGCCAGTTCGAAACAGCGTTGGAAATACAGGTCCTGGGGGTTGCCGTCCGTGATGCGCAGCGCCCGGCGAACCCGTTTGAGCAGCGTGAACCAGGCGGCGGTGGCGCGGAGCGCGTCGGCGGAGGCGTGCACCCGGGTGGCGAGCAACTGCGCCCCGTCGGCCGTGACGATCGGACCGGCGCACAGCGGGTTCTGTACCGGGCGGATGACCAGCGGATCGAGGATCAGTTTCACGGTGCGGCTCAGGGGTCCGCCGTCCGGCCCACTGAGCGGTTCGACCCCGTCCAGCTCGCGCCACACCTCGTCGAGGACCATCGCTCGCGGTCGCCGAGCAGCCACTGAGCTCCTCGATGCCGTCCGCATTCGAGCAGGCTACCGCAGGGATGCCCCGTCGACGGGTCGACAAATCTGGGATCGGTAGGGCGCGAGACGTTCCTACCTTTCTCACATCGGCTCCAGTCCGCGAGCCGAAGGAATCGACGACGGGCGCCGAGCGCCCCTCACGAAAACGTGAAGGACGGATCATGAACAAGATCGTTCGGACTCAGAAGCGCGTCTACACCGCCGGCATCGTGGCAGCGGCCGCTGTCGCCCTGCTCGTCTCGGGCTGCAGCGACACCGGTGACAGCAACTCCGGCGGCGGAAGCTCCGAACAGTCCCCGGCCGCCGCGAACCCGGCAGGCGCGTCTTCGGCCGCCGTCGACGGCAAGGCACTGGAAGCCGACTTCGACGCCACCTGCGCCAAGCAGGGCGACACCCTGGCGTTGGCGCTGGCAGACACCGCCAATTCGACGTACGGCGACCTGGCGGTCTCCGCGACCATCACCGGCGCGGACACCGTGCAGGCCGTCGGAATCGCGGGCAGCAAGGGCGGGTCGAACGGCCTCCCGTACGCCCTCGGCTTCGGGCAGGGAATGCCCGGCGGCTCCGCGACCGTCGTGAAGGACGGCGACACCTACACGATCAGCGGCGAAGGCGTCGGCGCGCCCGACATGAGCAACCCGACCGCGCCGAGTTCGTCGAAGTTCGACATCACGTTCGCATGCTCGACCGTGGTGGGCGGCTGAGCCGGCTCACCCGGGACGCGCGCGGAGTCGCGGCAGTCGAGTTCGCGCGCGTCCCACCCGTTCTTCCCCCCAGTTCAGGCACGGAGAGGACTCATCGTGAAGAAGATCGTGCGTGCCGCCGCCCTGGTGTTTCTCGTCGGGTCGGTCGGCTACTACCTGTGGTACGGCCTCGGCGATCGGGGACGGTCGAACTACGGAATCGACGCCCTGTCGTGGGTCGGCCCGCAGATGATCTGGCCGATCGTCGCGGTCAGCGTGGTCGTGGTCTGTTTCGCCCTCACCGGCGACAGCGTGCTGGCGGCGTTCACCGGGCGCAACAGTGCCGCGTTCCGGCAGGGCGCCGTCGGGATCGGGACGGTGCGGTCGGTGCGCCAGACCGGCATGACGCTGAACGATCAACCGGAAGTGCGGATCGACCTCGGCGTCGAGGGCGCCGACGGCGAGACCTTCGACTCGCACGCCAGGATGATCGTGCCGCTCACCGAGTTGGCTCTTTTCCGCCCGGGTGTCGTTCTCCCCGTCCGCTACCTGCCGGGGCGCACCGACAAGGTCGAGATCGACCGGTCGGGAGACGCGTCGACGGCGCAGGACGCGTTGAACCGATCCATGATTCGTCAGGGACTCACCATCCCGGGCAAGCTCGACATCGCGGCTCGTGGCGTTCCCGCGCAGGCGGTGGTGCAGTCGCTCAGTGTGCCCGGCGAGATCCGCAACGGGAGTTCGAAGATCGAACTCGGGCTGGCGGTCACGCGGCCCGACGGCACGACGTTCACCACCCGTGTCGAGAAGTTCCTGCCGCCGCGCAGTGTCGGGCACGTTCAGGTCGGCCGGGTGGTGACGGTCCATTATCTGCCGGGGAACGAGCGGGAGGTCGTCATCGCCCTGCCTGCGAATGTGTGACGACGACGATCAGTCCCGGGTCGGAAGTCCCAGCGACCGGACGAGGAGGAGGAGTTGTTCGCGCAGCGGCCCCACGTCGCCGACGGCGGCGGTGAGGGCCGCATCCTCCTTCTCCAGGGCCAGCAGGCGGCGGTAGATCGCGCGACCCGACTCGGTGATCGCGACCCGCTTGCGCCGCTCGTCGAGCGGGTCGGTTTCCCGGGTGACGTACCCGGCTCGCTCGAGGCGGTCGATGGTGCGGCTGATCGTCTGGTCCGTCACCCGCGAGACCTTCGCGATGTCCCGCTGCGAGGCCGGCCGGTCGGCGATCGTGTGCAGGCAGATGAGGCCCGCGTGGGTCATGTTCTGTGACCGGAGGATGTCCTCCCACGAGTGCTCGACCAGCCGCGCAGCCGTGGACAACAGCCGTCCGGTGGGCCACTCGTCCATGCCGTCGCTCGTCATCTCTTCGCCTCCATTTGCAATTTGCTCAGCAGGCTGAACAAAATGGGAACATCGCAATCCGGACATCCGGTCGTCGAACCGTCCAGCATTGGAGAGCACGTGACCACAACTGCCCGACCACGCCCGGTTCGTCGCCTGCGGTGGATTCTGCCAGCCCTCCTCGTGATCGTCTGGCTGGCCGTCGGCGGTTTCGGTGGTCCGTTCGCCGGCAAACTCTCCTCGGTCCAGCAGAACGACAGCACGTCGTTTCTGCCCGCGTCCGCCGAGGCCACCGAGGTGTCCGCGCTGCAGAAGGACTTCACCGACACTCAGTTCGTGCCCGCGATCGTCGTCGCCGAACGGACGTCGGGGATCACCGCGGCCGACACCGAGTTCCTCGCCCGCACCGCGAACTCCTTCGCCGGTTCGGAGGGATTCGGTGACGAGGTGTCGCCGCCGATCCCGTCCGCAGACGGCCGGGCGCTGCAGACGTTCGTGCCCGTCGACAGCGCCGGCGAGGTCGGCGACAGCGTCACAGAACTCCGGGACGCGCTCGGCGCCGCACCGGACGGTCTCACCGTCCTCGTCACCGGGCCCGCCGGTCAGGTAGCGGATCTGTCCGCGGCGTTCGCCGGAATCGACGGACTGCTGCTCCTGGTGGCGGGTGTCGTCGTGGTCCTCATCCTCATCGTCGTCTACCGCAGCCCGATCCTCCCGTTCGCGGTGATCACCTCCGCCGTCTTCGCGCTGGGACTGTCGAGTCTCCTCGTGTACCTGCTCGCCGACGCCGGTGTGATCGCGCTGAACGGCCAGAGCCAGGGAATCCTGTTCATCCTGGTATTCGGTGCCGCGACCGACTACGCACTGCTGCTCGTGTCTCGCTACCGCGAGGAACTGCGGATCGAGCAGGACAAGTACCGCGCCATGCGGACCGCGTGGCGGGCGACGCTCGAACCCGTCGCCGCCTCCGCGGGCACCGTCATCGCCGGTGTGCTCTGCCTGCTGCTGTCCGATCTCAACTCCAACCGCGGACTCGGGCCGGTGGCGGCCGTCGGTATCGCGGCCTCCTTTGTCGCGTCCATGACGTACCTGCCCGCGGTGCTCGTGCTCCTCGGCCGGATGGCGTACTGGCCGAGCAGGCCCGCCTTCGACGCGCGGCACGCCGAGAAGGACGAGGCGGCAGACCACAAGTTCTGGGCCGCGCTCGCGGCGCGTATCGGTGCGCACCCGCGCCGATTCTGGGTGGCGTCCAGCCTGGTGCTGGTGCTCTTCGCGCTCCTGATGCCCCAGTTCGAGGCGAGTGGGGTCGCGGAGTCCGAGACGTTCCTGCTCGAAGTCGATTCCGTTGCGGGCCAGCAGATCGTCGGCGATCACTTCGACGCCGGCTCCGGTTCACCGGCCGTGATCATCGCGAACGAGGACTCCCGCGATGCGGTAGCCGACGCTGCCCGGGTCGACGGCGTCGGCGACATCACCGTGTTGTCGACCCCCGGCATGCAGGACCCACTGGTGGTGGACGGCCGGGTGGCGATCGAAGCCACCCTGACCGATCCGGCCGATTCCCTCGCGGCCGAGGACACCATCGTCCGCCTGCGTGACGCCGTCCACCCGATCGACGGCGCCGACGCCCTGGTCGGCGGCACCACCGCCACGGACCTCGACACCAAGACCACATCGACGCGTGACCGCACCCTGATCATCCCCGTCGTGATCCTCGTGGTGTTCGCGATCCTGTGCCTGCTGCTGCGTTCGCTACTCGCGCCGCTGCTGCTGATGGGAACGGTCGTCCTGTCCTTCGCTGCGACGCTGGGCATCTCGTCGTTGGTCTTCGAGCATATCTTCGGGTTCCCGGGTGCCGATCCCGTCGTCCCGCTGTTCGCGTTCGTGTTCCTCGTCGCCCTCGGAATCGACTACAACATCTTCCTCATGACCCGGGTCCGGGAAGAGGCCCGGCGCATCGGCACGCGCCGGGGAGCGCTCCGCGGCCTGACCGTCACCGGCGGCGTGATCACGTCGGCGGGAGTGGTTCTGGCGGCGACCTTCTCGGCGCTCGCCGTCATCCCGCTGATCTTCCTCGCGCAGATCGCCTTCATCGTGGCGTTCGGCGTGCTCCTCGACGCACTCCTCGTGCGGTCACTCCTGGTGCCCGCCCTCACCGTCGACATCGGGCAGAAGATCTGGTGGCCGAGCAAGCTCGCATCGGCCCCGGAGCCCGACGAGAACGTCTCTGCGGAGCCGGAATTGGATTCGAGTCGTATGTGAGCGCGCTCGGCGAATGCCGCAAGCGTGATGCCTGCCTGTTCGCTCATGGTCGCGCAGCCGAGCCTGGCTCGATTAACGGCACAGCGGGACTGCGCAGTACAACTTGAATGTCGGTGCAGTCAGTAGTGAGGCGACCACGGCCGGTGATCGTCTGGAGGTCCAGTTCTGCGACCCGGGCACGACCTAGACCGCCGATCCGGCCCGTCCTGGCCTACCTCGATGAGGTGACGGCCGTGGCGGAAGCGGGACATGTGCGGTCGCTTCTCGAGCTAGAGAGTTACCGTCCCCTGGTTGGTTGACCTCCGCACAGGTTCCCGCTGGGTTACGTGTCGAGAAATTGCTCCGACCCGGCGGCGGATGATCGTGATCTTCAGTGTGAGTGGTGCGGGGTGCCATCCGCCCTTCTCGGCGCTGTTGGTGAACACCGCGAGCGCGGTGCACCGGCTCCGCGAGTTCACCGTAGGTAAGTTGTGGTTGCGGGCCGCGACGGGTTTTTTTGTGTGCGCTGCCGCGGTCTCCGCGAGTGGTGGACGGCGACGAAATGTGTTTCATTCGCCCGCCGGCTTCGAGTGGGTGGCTCCTTCGTGGTGCCGGGCGCCGGGAGCGGCGCTCACAGCTCGACGCATAAACCGCCATCTCGGCCGTGTGTGACGAGCACAAACGATGGAGGATCGATGCCGACCAGTAGGAACAACGCGAACAAGAACGCTGGCTCCGAACCGAAGCTGCTCTCCGGGGGAACCCGCAGATCCCGAAGGAGGAGGGTGACGGACCGGTGCAGGCCTATATCGCCGCGATGCCCGAGTGGAAGCGCTCGCTGGGCGAGCGGCTCGATAGCCTGATCGTGCGGACCGTCCCCGATGTGCACAAGGCCGTGAAGTGGAACCAACCGTTTTACGGGCACGACGGCGAGGGTTGGTTCCTCAGCTTCCGCTGCTACACGAAGTACGTCCAGGTTCAGTTCTTCCGTGGGACCTCGCTGGACCCTGTTCCGCCCAAGGCGTCCAAGCACGCCGAGGTGCGCTACGTCGACATCTGCGAAGACGACGATCTCGACGAGGGACGGCTGCGTTCCTGGATCGAGCAGGCAAGCAACCTGCCCGGCGAGAAGATGTAGAGCACCCGTCGGAGAGCATCCCGACTCGTCGCCCGGTCGCGGTGCGCACCACGACCTCCACCTGTTCCGCATGCCCTGGACTCCGCCACACATGGACGAACCCAGCACTGGGCCCGCACCCTTCACCGCGCCCATGACGATCTCGACCACATACGGGCGAATCGGCTGGGCCCGCGGCACGTGTCCTATGTCGGCACGGCGTCGCCTGCAGCACGCTTCTGTGTCGCACAAACGCCGCCGGATGGATTTGCCCTGGAGTACCCGATTCGCACTGAGAGCTGTCGCACGATTTCACGCGTTGATGGACGGATACCGTGAGTGTGGTGTGGATTCGGCAGGTTGGTGATGGATTCCGTTACGTGTCTGCCGCTGTCGCCCCTTCGATGCTCCTCATCGTTCAGCAGAAACAGCAGCTCGATATCCGTGGTCCCGCCGCGGGCTCAGAGTTTCAGCAGTGCTTGGGCGTTGGTGCGGGCGATCTTGATGTGGTCGTTGTCGTTGATTTCCAGCCGGTCGAACCATTCCGCGGCTTCGCGCATGTCCTCGAACGGGTAGTCGGCGGAGAACAGCAGCCGGTCGGCACCGACTTCTTGAATGGTGTTCAAAAGGGCCGGGGTGCGGAAGTTCCGGCTGGTGGTGATCGAGGAATCGGAACGCTCTTCGACGACCATGAGGAAGCCCCCGAGACAGCAACCATCGATGAACTGCTGAAAGGGAACGAAGACCAGTAGAACGCCGGTCGGTGACGCGCCGTTCAGTGCCGAAAGCGGGACTACTCGTCGGTCTGCATCGCCAGCACGACAGCGACCGCGGTGATCAGCAAAACCAGCAGAAGCAGCACATTCATCCTGTCCCCCTTGATGTGTCAGAGTGGACCCGTCTGGCTGACCGGTCGTCGGTCGTCGGCGAACATGGCCTCGATCCTCGCTTTGATCTCCGCGGTGCTCATGCCGCCCCGGCACAGCACCGGCGGCCGCGAGGTGATCAAAGACGCCAGAATCATCGGCATCCGAGCTAGCTACCAAATGCTCAGTACCGCAACCGCTTACATCAAGACTCAGTCCGAAGAATCTCGTAGGGGCGCTCGCGGGTCGATTTCGAGCAACCCCGTGCATTCCAGACTGGATGTGGAAGTTCTCGGGGCGGCGCATCGTCTGTCAGCGCACCGGTTCCTCGACAGGAAGGTCGGTGGGCCGCCCCTCTGTTTGCCGGGGCCGGATGTGCCGTCTGCGGTCGTTCTCGGACATCCCGCCCCACGTTCCGTACGGTTCGGCAACGGCCAGGGCGTACTCGCGGCATTCGGTGAGCACCGGGCAGTCCTGGCAGACGCGTTTGGCGCGCGCTTCGCGCCGCGCCCGGTCCCGACCACGCTCCCCCTCTGGAGAGAAGAACAACGACGACTCGACGTTCCGGCACGACCCCAGCATGCGCCAATCTCCACGATCACGGTCGGCGGGCAGTCCGGTCCGTGGCGTACCTTCACGGCGGGAAGCCGGCACAGTGTTCGGCGCACGAGCGGATATACAAGTCATCGGATCGGTCTCACTCATCTCACTCACGGGTATTTGTGCTGCGGACCTGTCACCGCGGTAATCCTTTCGCAAACAACATCCTTCACAATCAGTCCGGACGGTCTCTTTAAGTTCAGGTGCCCAGCCAGAACCTTCGACGAGCGACGGTGATCACTTGCTCGACCAAGCGGCCGCAGCGGTGCCGGCGCGGCGACGTCGAGATACGCGACCAGTGCCCGACAGAACGCTGCGGTGTCCATCCCGAAATCGGTTCTGATCACCTCGGGAGGGCCGCCGCCGTGGGCGCACCAACGTGGGGCGCGGGCCGAGGTAGAAGTATCGCCCGGCTGCGCGAGTTCGCGACCTCCTCTAGCGGGGGGATGGGACATGGAACGGCTCCGAATATGCATATGGAGTGCGCACCTGAGAAGGGTAAAAGTACGGATGAGATGACTTGTGTCCTATTTCGCAACACTGGTTGCTCCATGAAGATGGTGTAGGAAACGGAGTCGGATCTGACCATCGTGTCGTAACCCAATGGAGGCGCGGGCGGGGTCACCACCGAACACGGCCGGAGCGAGCGTGCACGCCGGTCCGGTCGCGTCGGACGCGGGTGCCGGTGTGCACGCCGGTGTGGCGGGGCACTCGGTGGTCATCGATTCAGAGGCGCCGCGGCCGGTCGATGCGGCGGTCATCGGGGGACGGTTGGTGGAGCTGGTCGGAGACCGCGACAGTGCCACCCTCTCGCATGCGCTGTCGGCGATGGGGTGCAATCCTCATCCCGGTTCCGGGCATCCGGACTACGAGCAGGTGCTGGCCTGGGTGGTCGAGGCGATCGCGGAGGTGATCGTGGCCCGTCTCGGACCCGCGCCGTCGGGACAGGAGTTCGCCGTTGACGTGCATCGCACGGACGGCGGTGTAGTCGACCCCGCGGAGCTTCCGCAATCCGGGGACTGGGTGCTGCGCACGGCCGGGGCGTTCCTGGCCGACGACCCCGAGGCAGGGCAGGAGCGGCTCGCGGCGGCCGGGCGGGAGCTGGACCCGGTGCAGCGGGCCACGCTGCTCGCCGACGCCCTGATCTGGCTCGACTTCCTCCTGGACGTCGACGCTCCCGATCCCCCGGACCTGGCCGCCTGACGTCGCGACCGCGTTCCTTGACACGGTGGGCGAATGCCTGACGAATCCCGGTGAGGGGAAGTGGTCAGCTGCGGGGCTGGGTGGTCAGGTTCAAGGTGGTGACGACGGATTCGAGGCCGATCTGGGCCCATTCGGCGGCGATCGTCAGGAACGGTGTGGGTGGGGAAATCGGGATCCAGTAATGCGGTTCGGTGCGGTACATGCACACGCCGCCGTCCCCGGCGCGCAGGTCCGGACGGGCACGGTACGGGTCGGCGACCGCAAGCTGATCGGCTCCGATCCAGACATCGAGGTACGACCAGTGCCCGGAGCTGTCGCGGGCGTCGGTGAGGGGGCGGGTCTACATCCGCGCCGCCACCGCGGGTCGACCGTTGGCGGTAAGCGTCAGATGCACGCTCAGCCCGGAGTCGAACGCGGTGATCCGGACCAACTCCAGCGTCAGGTGTGTTTGTGCGGCCAGAGGGCGCCGACGGTGGACCTCGATGCCGCCGGTGGCTGGCAGCGGGCTCTCGGGCCACCGTCTGATCGGCACCGGGGGTGTGTGATGTTCCTGTTTCGCCGGCACGGCCAACACGCTCTCTGTCGGAGGGGTGGCGTCCGTGTACCCGCGACCGGTGATAGGGAAGCGGACGGTCACGACGCCGGACACAGCAGGTGCCCGCAGCATCTGCGGGGCCGCCCGACGCCCCGCCGGATCTCCGCCCAGGTGTTCGCGTTGGTGCGGCGCAGCCGGGGTATACACCAGCAGGCACCCCGATGGTCCGGAGCATCGGAGCGGTCCAGGCTGCATCAGTTCAGACCAGTAGCTGCTGCAGCCGCCACCGAGCTACGCGGCTCGCGCCGGCGCGAACATGCTGTGAGTCCTTCCGCTGCAGCAAAAGACGGCTGCAGGAGGGACTTCCTCGACGATGCCAACCCCATCGGGGACGGCGAGCGACAACGTCGACGCTTCTCACGGCGCGCTCTCCGACGCCCCCTCGGGTGCAGGTGCGAGATGCGCGTCCGTATCGGGTGCCGGCTGCGTGGGATCAACGTGTTCGAGCCGCGCACCGTTGCCGCCGTACACCCCCGCGTCGTATCCCTGGGCGCGTAGCCCGGCGCAGACCCGGAATGCTTCGTCACGGTCCCCGTACACGCCGAACTCTGCGCACTTCGTAATGCCCTGCGCCATGCCGATACTCCCTGAATATCGATCCGGCACTCACATCTGATTCCCGATCTCGATACCAGTGATCCTGCCGACGACGGATCGGGACGACCACACCTGATCTGAGGAAGCGGACATCTCGACGCCTACTGCGACTGCCGACTTCGTCGTCCGTCATCGATCACCGAGAGCCGGTCCGTCGAGCGAGCGGCCGCCGACGTGGACAGAAAAGTCGGCTGCCGGGTGTGAAATCCCCGGTCAACCGCTCCAGAATATCTGTAGTGGTGACTGTAGACATTGAGGCATCGCTGTTGTAGAGTTCCTCTCGTCGCAAGGAAAGAGTTCACGAGATGCGGGAGAGAATGAACTGCCCGCAGAGAAGTAACGCAAGACCAGGATGTGCCGGGCAAGGGTTGATATGAGTGTGTAAGGCCCCGGCATATCCGGCGGCTGCCGGGCGGCACGAAGGCCCGACAGCCGGAAGAAGTGCAGTGAACAAGGAAGTGAAACCCGCTCCGGCCCCCGGTGCCTCACGGCGCCGGGGGCCCTGTCCGTTGGAAAGGCGTCACCCCATTCCGGAAGATTCGCCCGACCGCCGCGCGGCCGGGAAGCTCGACGACGAGGACTACCCGGCGTACAGCATGGGTCACGCCGCTGAGATCCTCGGCGTGACACAGGCATTCCTGCGCAGCCTCGACGCCGCGAAGCTGCTCACCCCCGGGCGCTCGGAGGGCGGCCACCGCCGCTACTCCCGATACCAGCTGCGTCTCGCCGCCCGAGCCCGCGAACTGATCGACCAGGGCACCGCGCTCGATTCCGCGTGCCGCATCATCATCCTGGAAGACCAACTCGCCGAGGCCCGACGCATCAACGCTGAACTCCAGCACACCCCCCGCCCCAAGTCGGATCAGCCCGGCCCCGCATCCGGCTGACACGCCGCCGCCCCGAGGTTCATTCCGCGGAAGCCGCCCGATCCGCTCGGCGACCTCACCTCGGGCCTTTGCGAGAACTCAACACCATGCGAGGCGTCGGCGTGCGGTCCCGCTAAACCATCGATGAGCAGACAAAATCGGAGGCCTTTCAGCGGCCCATCACCGCGTGCACACTCCGATGTTGGACCACGACCGGCCCAGCTAGTCTGGCGGGCCAGATCTGAATCTTGTACTGCTCGACCGGCACTTCCGCGACGAGGTCCCACATAAGATCACACCCGAACGAGTGGACTCGGACGCGGTAGGTTCCCGCGCCGGCGGAGAGAACGGTAGGCGGAAAACCAGCGATCGGCGTCTCCGAGTCGGTCAGCACGGCGACAGTGTCGGAAAATGTCTCGAACGAAACCTCCTCGATGTCTTCCCAACCGTCGTCGACAGTGACTGGACGGTCGCCGAGCACTTGCACCTCGAGATCGAGCGGACTCATGTACATCCCGGTATAGACGTAGACCATCCCGGGATCGCCCGCGGCTAGGCCGAAACCGATTTCCGGAAGTGGCGGAAGCTCCTCCCACGCGTGTTCATCCTCGTCCTTCAGACAGAACATGCGGTCGACCTCCGCGCCGCCCGTGTATCGCACTCGTCTCACCTTCCACAGTCCGATCGACTCTGTATCCATCTTCGAGTACCCGCCGGAGGATCCGCTGACGCTCAATGACAGGTCACCGAACCACCTGCGGAACGGTCCGGAAACGCGTCGGCGAACAGGTGGTTCCCGCGAGCGGATCCACCAACGGTCGTCGAATTCCGCTAAGGCAGAGGAAGGATCGCGCCGGCAAGCTCTGACGGGTCAGGAAGCACCAGGTGCGTGGTCACAGGTTCGAGTCCGATCTCGGGCCACTCAGCGACCAGCGGCAGGTCTCGGGTTTGCGGTAAATCGGTCAGTTCGTACAGGTACTCCCGCTGGTAAAAGTCCTGGCTGTCGTACCAACCGCGACTGTCACTACGAAGCACTGGTTGGAGAATCGGATCTTCGAGTGCACGAAGTCGCATCGGACGACCATGGACCTGGCCGGCACGGCGTTTACCCGTCTCAGGGTCGATGACAGATGGCGCGGTGTATTGGCGTCTCATCGCTTCGGCGTGAATGCGGGGGATCCGTCGCGCCAACTACCGCTGAAAGACGCAGAGCGTCAGGGATCGATGATTTCCCGCCGCCTACTAACGCAGTAGCTAAGATTGCGCCGTGGACGATGTCTGGCCACTTGTTGGCCGGGATGAGGAACTGCGGCGCATCTGGGCGGTTATCGAAGGCTCTGGTGATGACTCTGGGGTCCTTGTGGCGGGCGGTGTCGGTGTTGGCAAGAGTCGGTTGGTGCGTGCCGCCGTCGCCGTACTTGCCAAACGGCACGCCGTCCGGTGGGTCACCGCTACGGCCTCGGCCCGAACTCTTCCGTTGGGAGCGTTTGCTCAATGGGCGCCGATCTCGCAGGCCGACCCGATGATGGTCATCCATACCGTCATCAAAGCGCTCACTGCTGGCGACAAGCCCGTAGTCGTGGCCGTCGACGACGTTCACCTGCTCGACGACCTGTCCGTCGTCGTCATCCAGCAACTCGTGCAGCGCGGCCTTGCCCGGGTCGTGCTCACCCTGCGCAGCACAGAACCGGTCCCCGACACCATCACCACCCTCTGGAAAGACGGGTTCCTCAACCGGATCGATTTAGATCCCTTGGGCGAGAACGACACTGAACGCTTGCTTTCGCAAGCGCTCGCTGGGCCCGTCGGCCCCGCAACGGCGGCCGAACTGTGGAACCTGACCCGCGGCAATGTGCTGTTCCTCCGGCATCTCGTTCGCCAGGAACGGGACGCCGGACGGCTCGTGCGCGACGTCGGCACCTGGCGGTGGAGCGGTGAACCCGTCGTCTCACCCACCCTCGCCAAACTCATTACCGGCCAGCTTGGTTCGCTGACCGATGACACGACAGAAGTCCTCGACTACCTCGCGATTGGCGAACCCATTGACGGCACGGTGTTGGAAATCCTCACCAGCCCGCATGCGGTCAAGGAAGTGCATTCCCGCGGCCTCATCGACATGACCACTGACAACGGCGATATCGCCGTCCGCCTCAGCCACCCCCTCTACGGTGAAGTCCGTCGCAGCACTGGCAACCTCCTACAACTGCGCCGCCTGCGCGGTCGTCTCGCAACCGCTCTGTCCACCCGTCCTGATCCAACACCAGCAGCTTTGTTGCGACGCGCATTGCTGACCCTCGAATCCGACCTGCCACCCGACCTGAAGCTTCACCTCGCCGCCACCGCCACCGCACTACGGCTCCACGATGCTCCCCTCGCCCTTCGTTTCGCGGACGCCGGACATATATCTGACAGCGGCTTCCAAGGCGCGATGCTGCACTACTGGGTGCTCCATCACGTCGGTCGGGCGCAGGATGCATTCACCCTGCTCGAGGCGCTCGATGAGAACGCGCTAACGATCGAGGAGCAACGGCGACTGTCCGTTATGCGAGTCGGCACCCTCTGCTGGAGCCTCGGCGATCCCGAACGGGCGAGGCACGAACTGGCAATCGCCAAGGTAGCGCCCTATAACCACAAATCATCCGAGCTAGCCGCATTCGAAGCACTCCTCGAGTCGGTGCAAGGCCGACCTGACCGCGCGATCGCCGCAGGAAACGTGGTCTTTCAGGCTGCGCCGAGCGATATGGCATTCGTGCTCACCTCATGCGCCCTGGTCATTGCCCACGGTTACTCGGGAAATGCCGCCAAGGTTTCTCCGTTGACCAAGCGTGCCTCCGCTTTGGTCGCAACATCTAGTGATGCTTCCGCGCTGGAGTACGGGATCGTCTACTTCCACATCGAAGCAATGTTCATCGCGGGGTACCTTCAGGCCGCGGAACAAGTCATGACCCAGTTTGTCGAGTATGCCGCGAACACTCCCGGAACCATAGGCTTGTTCGTCTCATTGCTTTACAGCTATGTAGACCTGTCCCAAGGTCATCTGAGCGCTGCGCTCAAGGTTCTGAACAGGGCGGATCGCGAATTCCGTACCACCACGTACGACAGATCAGCTGTCGTCAGCTGCCGGGTTTACCTGATTCTCGCGTTATCGCGTCGCGGGGACGGGAAACGCGCAGCGGAGCTGGTGCGCGATCTCGACACGCTGAATCCCTACGGCTTCCTCCGATCAGCGTGCACCCTCGCCAAAGCATGGGCTGCGGCCGCCCAGGAGATGATCGCCGATGCAATCCGCATCGCCCGGAAGGCGGCCGCGATCGCGGCCGAACGCGGCCACTTCGGCCAAGAACTCCTGTGTCTGCAAGCCGCATCGCAATTCGGCGATCGCACCACAGCGCACCGGGTGAACGAGCTCACCGCGCTCGTCGACGGGCCACGCGTCCACGCCGTTGCACTGCATGCCAATGGTCTGACCAGCGTAAACGGCGAAAAACTCGCCGAAGCCTCACGGCGGTACGAAGAAATCGGTGACATCGTCGCAGCGACCGATGCCTCGGCCCAAGCCGGAACTCTCTTCCGCGAACAGCAACATCACGGTTCCGCACTGACAGCCATCGAACGTGCCAGGACGCTGGCAGGCACCCACCGCGGAGTCAACACCCCCGCACTGCGCCAAGCCGTCGAAACCACCCCACTGACGAGACGGCAGCGCGAAATCGTCGCCCTCGTCTCCCAGGGCTTCACCAACAAAGAGATCGCCGAACGCCTCGGAGTCTCCGTCCGCACAGTCGAAGGCCACCGCTACCACGCCAGACTGCGCTGATCGCGCGTCGCCGCAGTAACCAGAAAAATCGCGTAGTCGACTACGCGGTTCAGATCCGCGACTGAGCGAGACGATCATTGCTGTCCCATGCAACTCGAGAAGCGCTTCGAGGCGATAAGCCAGCCCAGCCCTTGGATGGTGCGTCCGGACTGCAGTTCGAAGCGTCCTCATGGAGGAGTAACCCATGATTGACGACAAGCATCTGAAGCACCTCGGCGAGCTGGCGGTGGCAGTGGGCATAGGGCTTGCGGTCGCGCCGGCGGGCATGGCGGTGGCAGCACCGTCCATCGGCGACTCGTCCACGTCGTCGAGTTCCGACTCCTCCGACCAGGCATCCTCCGACAAGACATCGTCCGACCGGAGATCCACGGACCGATCCACGGACGGGACTTCGTCGGACCGGACGTCATCCGGCGCATCGGGTACCGACTCGGCCTCGGCGAGCGGCAGATCCGGATCGTCGACGACCGGCGACTCGAACACGGCTTCGCAATCCACCTCCGGCACCGATACCCACTCCACCGCGGGCACCGAATCCACGTCCTCCACCTCGAACGACGAGGCGAACGGGTCCGGCGCGACGACCCTCGACACCGGCACGCCATCCGACCCCACGACACCCGACGGCTCGTCGACGGCGGACGGCGGTGGCATGCCGGATCCGGGCACAACAGCAGACGAGTCCGGGCAGGTCGGATCGAGTTCTGCCACCACGGCACCGGACACCATCGACGTGTCCGGGGCCGCGATCGCGCCGGCCGACCGGCCTCCGGCGGGAGCAGTCGCCGAGCGATCGGATTCGTCCTCGTCCTCGGCACCCGCACAGGGTCACGACCGCGCACCTGCGGGCAGCGCCGTTGCGCCGAACCCATCGACCACCCCGGTGACGGGCAGCTTCGGCACGGCACTCGCCCCGCCGGCCATGGTGGAGGGCCCGGCAATGCGCGGACCCGTCCCGGCCGCGCCGGCAGCGATTCCGGCTGCAGTGTCGGCGGTGGCTCCCGCGATCACCACGATCGACGGGACGACGGCCCTGGCGCGCCGGGTATCCGACGCCCATGCGGACGCGCCGCAGGTCGGGACGCAGGCATTGGCCCCGTCTCTGCCCACCCCGGCGGTGGATGTCGCATCCAGCGTCGTGTCGAAGGTGCTCGGCGCCCTCGGTCTTCGTCCGTTCCTGTCGAATGACCCACAGGTTCCGATCGAGTCGCCGACGTTCTGGGCACTGGCCGCGGCGTGGTGCCGTCGACAGGAGAAGGCCATCACCACCGACGCGAGCCGAGCGCTGGCTGCCGCCCCCGTCACGACCAGCGAGCCGATCGAATCGGTCGCCGGAACACGAACATCCCCCGTTGCGACCGGCGAGCCGATCGAATTGTTCGCCGTCGCGAGCGCCGCATCCACCGGCCCGAGCTCTGCATCCACTGCCGGGCCGATCGTCTATGCCCCCGATCGCGGCACCGGTACGGTGCTCGGCTCGATCAATGCGTCCGGCAACCAACTTCGTTACGAGGTCACCGGACCGCCGAGCGGCGGAACGGTCACCGTCGACGGTACCGGCGGCTTCAAGTACACCCCAACCCAGGCAGCGCGCCAGGCAGCCTCTGCGGCCGCGCTGAACCCGGCCGCGCTGGACCCGAACGCCAATTACGACTCGTTCACTGTCACCGTCACCGACGTCCAGTCCAGCAACCAGGTGGACGTGCAGGTGCAGGTTCCGGTATCTGCGGCACGGATGCAGGAAGTGCAGTCCACCACTGTCGGGTCCAACCCGTCCGGTGTGGTGTTCGCCGGCACCAGAACCTATGTGGCAAACCAGGGTTCGAAGAGCGTCTCCGTGCTCGACGCAAGCAACGCCGTCGTCGGCTCGGTGCCCGTCGGCACCTCGCCGACCGGCGTCGCGGCCAACCCGGCCGGGACCCGGGTGTACGTGACCAACAGCGGCAGCGGCAACGTGTCGGTGATCGACACCGCCACCAACAAGGTTGTCACCACCGTCACGACCGGCACCGCACCCAACGCCGTCGCCGTCAACCCCACCGGCACCCGCGCGTACGTCACCAACAGCGGCAGCAACACCCTCTCGGTCATCGACACCGCCACCAACAAAGTCGTCGGCACCGTGGCCGTCGGGGCTCGGCCGACCGCCGTGCGTGTCAGCTACGACGGCAGCGCCGCGTACGTCGTGACCGACTCGGATCGGTTGTGGGTGATCGACACCGCGACCGCCAAGGTGGTGTCGAATGTCGGTATCGACTCGGCCCCCGAGGCCGGCGCGCACAGCATCGCCATGAGCGCCGACGGCACTCGGTGGCGTGTGACCGACGCAGTCGACGGGCGGGTGCGGGCACTGTCTCTCACCCAGGTCAACTCCGCGCCATCCGCGGCATCGACGGTCGGCGCTCCCAGCACGTCCGACGGCGCGGTCACGATCACGCTCCCGCCCGACCCCGACGGCGACCCCGTGACCTTCACCTACACCGCACCACCGTCCGGTTCCGTCGTCGCCACCGGGGACGGGGCGTTCGTCTTCACCCCGACCGCCGCCGCCCGCGACCTCGCCCGACAGTCGGAGGGACCGGACACCGACACGGTCACCTTCACCGTCAGAGACGGCCAGGACGTGACCAACGTCGATGTCACCGTCCCGGTCACGCCGGCGCCTGCCGCGGGCGGGTTCGACATCGACTCGACATCGATCCCGGCGGGAGGCAGCCCGACCGGCGCGGTTCTCGTCGGCGACCGGCTGTACGTCGTGAGCGAGGACGGCTTCGTGCAGGTCGTCGACCGCGACACCAACACGGTCGTCGGTGCGCCGATCACGGTCGACTGGGCGTCGTCGAACATCGCGGCCGCCCCGGCGGTCGACCGCGTGTACGTCAACAGTCCCTATACCGGCACCATCTCGGTGATCGACACGAGCACCGACACCGTCGTCGACACGATCTGGCTGCCCACCTCCCCCGACTACCAGGGGTATTCCCTGGCGCAGGAGTTGGCCGTCAGCCCCGACGGGACGCGCCTCTACGCCAGCGGTGAGGACGGCACGGTGTCGGTGGTCGACACTGCAACGAACACCCTCGTGACCTCGCAGTCCCTCGGATACTTCACCGATCTGGCCGTCAGCGAGGACGGCCGTCACCTGTACGGCACGAGCGGTGCGTCCGTTACCGTGATCGACACCGAGTCCATGACCAGGACGGCGGAGGTCACCGTCGGGCCGGTGTGGGACCTCACCCGCTCGAGCAGCGAGTTCACCGATGTCGTCAGCAGTGTCGCTGTCAACGCGGTCGGCACCCGGGCCTATGCCACGTACCACGTCAGCACGGTGGAGCTCGCCAGCGGCGGCTACTCCAACGGACAGTTTATCGTCGACGGCACCGGACGGCTCTGGCGTGTGACGGGCGGATACGAGGTCGTCGCGGTGATCGACGTCGACCCGTCCAGTACCACCTACGGGACCCAGCTCGCGACGGTCCGGCTGCCCGAGGGAGCACAAGACGTGGCGATCAGCGCGGACGGCGATCTGCTGTATGTCTCCGGCGCGGACGGCCGGACCGTCTCGGTGGTCGACACCTCGACACACGCCGTGCTCGGGACCTTCGTGACCGACCCGGACGGCTCGACCTCCGGATCGTATGGACCCTACCGAATCCTGCTCGTCGATCCGGACACCGGCGGAACGCTGTACGTGACCGACTACGCCGACGGCGCCGTGTATGCAGTCACCGGCGCACCGGGCGGCGCACCCGCCGCTGTACTCACCTAACCGAACCGACACGGTGGAAGACGCGAACGGCCCCCGATTCCTTGCGGGAGCGGGGGCCTTGGTCGTGCGTGTCGCATCACCTCGCTGGTTCCACCCAAGATGCGGGTTCCCAGCGCATCGGCGTAAAGCTTGGCTATGGGGTATTCGGTGATGTAGCCGTAGCCGCCGTGCAGCTGTAGGCACTTGTCGACGACCCGACTTTGCATTTCGGTGGTCCACGGCTTGACCAGTGCGGCCTGTGCAGGGGTGAGTGCGTTCGTGTCGTGCTTCTCGATGGCGTCGTCGATCAGTGCCTGTCCCGCCGCGATGTCGGCTGCGCAGTCGGCAAGGACGAACTTCGTGTTCTGGAACCCAGCGATCGGCGTGCCGAACGCTGTACGGCTGCGGGTGTAGTCCACCGTGTGCTCGACCGCCCGGCGGGCGGAGGCGACGGCGCCGATGGCATTGACCAGGCGCTCTTGCGGCAGGTTCTGGGAAAGGTACCGGAAGGCGTGCCCTTCTTCCCCGATGCGGTCCTCGACCGGGACGCAGACGTCGTCGAACGAAAGTTCGCACGTGTCCTGAGCTTTCAGGCCCAGTTTGTCAAGCATACGACCGATGGTGAACCCCGGTGAGGTGCTGTCGATCGCGAGGATGGTCAACCCGGCGCGGCGATTGGCCTTCTCCGGCGGCGAGGTGCGGCAGACCACCAGGACACGTCCGGCATGGCGGCCACCGGCGATGAACGTCTTCGCGCCGTTGACGACGTTCACCTAGGCTATCCATGCCGCGTTCAGGATCATCGCCGCGGCGAGCCACCACCCGGCGCGGTGTTGCCGAGGATCGGTGCGGTGCGCGGGCAGTGCCTGCCAGATCGCGAGCGTGAGGATCCCGAGGTAGATCAGGGTCCAGTTGGAGAAGAAGGCAGGCTCCGCCGGGGGCCACTGCGGTGGCGTCGGCGACCTGGGAGATCGGGGTTCCCACCAGGCGCCCCTGAGCCGATGATCGAACCCACGACCGCCACCACCGCGGAGAGGATCACGACGAGCACACGGGCACCGTCGTGAGGCGATGATTCTATCGATCCGCTCGTTGTCACTCCTTCCGGGAGAAAGTCCGTTGTCGAGGATAGGGACTTCAGGAGGGCCGTCTGCCGGTTTGCGGAGATACGTTCGCAGGTTTTCGGAGGCGGAGCCGTGACGGGGGTATCGATGTCACCGCCCACGTGTTCGTCACGTGCGCGAGCAGGTGGTAGAGCGGTGGTGGTGTGGTGCCGGAGCGTGTGTGGCGTCGCGGTGGCGGGCTGGGAAGCGGGTGCGTCGGATGTGGCGGGTGCGCTCGGTTTCGGACATGCCACCCCAGATGCCGTAGGCCTCGGTGGCGGTGAGAGCGTGGGCGCGGCACTGTGCGAGTACGGGGCAGTCTTGGCAGATCTGTTTGGCGGCGCGCTCACGTCGGGCGCGGACGTTGCCGCGTTCACCGTCGGGGGAGAAGAACAGGTCGGTGTCGGTGCCGCGGCAGGAGGCGCGGTGTTGCCAGTCCCGGGCGGGGGAGTGGTGGAAGTGATTAGGCACAGCGGGCTGGGTCGCTTTCGGAGTGGAGCGGTGGGCCGATCTGTCGGTAAGGGTGGAGCGCGTGGGTGTGGCCGGCGGAGGTGGGCTTGCTTGCTGTCGTGGTATGCCAAGCGGATCGGTGTGGGTTGGCGTGGCCTCCCGGGAACAACCACGTTGTCATACCCTTCATCCGAAGATGTTGTGCGACATGACCCCTCGACACATCGCGGTGTCACTTCTGATGCCCGGGAGGCGGCAGTCGGGTAGCGGCAGCGACAGACCTGGGTCCGGGACTGTGATCGGTGCGGCACCACGTCCGCAGGGCGGTTCGGTGCGTTGATGCCTGGGCTCGACATCGGTGGGACCGGGACGAACCCGGATGATCCACACTCGGTCACCTCTAACGAGGTGGTAAACGGTGTGCAATTGATGGTAGCGACACGGCGAACGATACTGAAGGGTATCGCTCGAAAGTAACTGGTATCACATCCGCCGTCTCGTTCGCGTGCGTCGTCCGTGACCGGCTTAATCGCCACGTCCGGGATCGAGATGTTGCCAGACTGGCTCGGACGGTAATCCGGCGCTTCTCGGACGGTGTTCGAGAGGCGGACGGGGCGACGGTGTCGGTGGATATCGACGTGAGGGCTTCGGGCGGGTCGGCGTGCGCGGTATCGACGGGGCGGGTTCAACCGGTCGTTGCAACGTCCCTGATGATGAGGGGTGTCGCAGATGGTGATGATTGGTCGACCGCCGGCTTCGGAGCGGGCGCGGCTGTTGTTCTGGCAGTGTCGCACGCAAGGCGCGACCGTGGTGGAGGCGGCGTGCGCCGCCGAGGTGACCACCGTCCGCCCGGTTTCCGTCCGTCGAGGACCGCGAGCAGATCGACGTGATGTTGCGGGACCGCAAGAGTGTCGCCCGGATCGCGGCGGTGCTGGGTCGGCACCGCACCACGATCAGCCGGGAGATCGAGCGGGGCACCAACCGGCGCGGCTACTACGTCGCTTCCACCGCACACCCGGCCGCGCAGGCGAGGGGACGCCGACCGAAACCGGCGAAGCTCGCCGTCCACGACCGGTTGCGCGCGTTCGTGGAGAAACAGTTGAAGAAGAAGTTGTCGCCGGAGCAGATCTCCCGGACCCTGGTGCGCAGATTCCCGAACGACCCGGAGATGCGCGTGTCCCACGAGACGATCTACCTCTCGCTCTACATCCAGGCCTGCGGTGGCCTCAAACGCGAGCTGACCACCGCGTTACGGACCGGGCGGGCGTTGCGCAAGGGCCACCGCAAACCGGACGAGCGGCGCGGCCGGATCCCGAACATGCTCAATGTTTCCCAGCGTCCCGCCGAGGCCGAGGACCGGGCGGTCCCCGGGCGCAGGGGGGCGATCTGGTGCGCCTCGAGGCGCTGTGTGACCGAGCGGAGGTGAAAGACCTGCGCCGTTGTGCTGTCGCAGCAGCATAACGAAGCTGGGGCAGCCTGATCCGGGAGACGCCGGTGAGGGTGGCAAGCAGCCCCGACAACGACGGGACAGGCCAGCACTACCGGATGGTCTGGGTCCGGCAAGCATGAGGAGAAGGTGTACGCGAGGAACCAGTGTTCTAACGCCTCTCACTCTCCCGCCAGCTCTAACCCGGTGGATTCGGGCTGGTCTGCGATGCGCACCAACACCCGTTGTTTTGGTGTTGGGAACTCCGGGGTCGGTTTAGGTCGTCGGCTCCGGAGGCCACGGTGAATGCCTGCGGCGTAGCCGTGGCGATATCGCAGGGGCATAGGTGGGCACCTCACTCCTCGAGCGGTTAGCAGTGAACGTGGGAACCACCGCGAGGCTCCCGAGTATCGGCCTCTTCCAGGGGTCGGCTGGTCGGGTTGACGCGTCGTCTGACGATGGCCACGCGGAGGGGCCGTAGTAGTCCGAGCGGGGAATGCCTCGTACATGGCGAAGGGCCCCAGCGGAATTTGATGCAGCGAGTACGACACGAACGGAGGCGCTGGTGAATACCGGTGAGCTGGCATGGCCCGATCCCGATCGGGCGGCATGGCGGGTACGACAGATGCAACGCAAGCTGCACCACTGGGCGGTCGACGATCCCGACCGCCTCTTTGATGATGTGTTCAACCTCGTCCACCACCGAAGATTTTCTCACCGTCGCGTGGGAGCGGGTGCGGGGCAACAAGGGCGCACGTTCGGCCGGTGTCGACCGTCTGGCACCTGTATCCATCACCGGGGACGCCGAGACGGTCGCATTCCTGGGGCAGGTTCGAGACCAATTGAAGTCTCGGACCTTTGCTCCTCTGCCGGTGGCGGAAAGACTCATTCCGAAGAGTCGCACGTCCGGTGCGGAGGGCGGGCCGGGGAACGGACCGGGAGCAACCCCGGCACCGCGCCCCGGTCCGACCCCTACATCATGGGCGAAGCCAACCGGTCGGCGATCGGCACCCTCGTCGAACGCAGCACCCGGTTCGTGCTGCTGCTGCACCTGCCCGACGGGCACTCCGCCCGGAACGTGCGCGAGGCGAAGGCGGCGAAGATCGGCGAGCTCCCGTCGGCGTTGGCCCGGTCGATCACCTGGGATCAGGGCACCGAGATGCACCAACACGCCCGGTTCACCGTCGACACGGGGGTGCAGATCTACTTCTGCGATCCGCACTCCCCGTGGCAACGAGGCTCGAACGAGAACACCAACGGGCTGCTGCGCCAATACTTCCCCAAGGGCACCGATCTGTCCGTGCACTCCGAGGAGCACCTGCGGTTCGTTGCCGATGAACTCAACGACCGACCCCGCAAAACCCACGACTGGCATACTCCAGCCGAAAAGCTCAACGAACTACTCGATGGTGCAACGACCGCATGAATCCGCCTGGTCGACAAGATCGCCCGCGATGAACCCGGCCGGCGCGGGGACTCGATCAGTGAAGGCCGGGGGCTTCGCCAGCGTCGAGGTCCACCAGGACGACCTGGCGCTTCGGACAATCTTCTGAAGGGTACGCGCTGTCGCACGCCCGATCCCGCCGCGGCCTTCGGTGACGATCGTGGTGTTCGCGTCTGTCTCCTCACGTTCAGATGGACGCCGGAACTCCGGTGCGCCCGACCTGCGCGACGGCCACATGAGCGGTCGAGCATCCTTCGTGAAACTCTTCGAGCGTTGTTGTGTTGCAGCAGAGGTAGAGGGTGTCGAGGTTCTCTCCGCCGAAGGCGCACGCCACTGCCCACGTGTCGGTGACCTCGACCTTATCGGTGATCTGGCCGCCTTCGACGACGCGATAGAACCCACTGTCGGCGCCGAGGGTCAACGCGTTCCCGAACCAGAGGCCGCCGTCACTGTCCAGGGCGATGCCATCGGGATGAAACGATTCGTCGAGCTGCGCCCATACTCGGTGGTTGGTCAGACCGCCATCTTCCGTCATGTCGAACGCGCTGATGCGGTGCGGGAAGGTTTCCGCGACCAGCAGGGTCCCATGGGGGGTACGTGCGCAGCCGTTGGGGAAGATCAGATCTCCAGGAACCTGCGAGACGCTGCGGTCGGCCCGGATGTGCACGAGGTGGGTCGGCTTGGGATCCTCTTCACCGAGTGCGAATCCGAAATTGCCGGCATACGCGTCGCCCGCCGGTGACACATACAGGTCGTTGCCGATCCCTCCAGCCAGTGCGCTGAAGTCGGCATACTGCTCGAGCTTGCCGCCGGCGGTGATGCGATACACCGACCGCTCGTTCTGCGAGACGACAAGGGGGGTCCCGTCGGGTAGGAAACCGAGTCCGGACGGTCGTCCGGGCACTTTGGTTATCGGCGTTGCGGTGCCGTCCTCGGCGAAGGTGAGCACCTGTTCGCTGAAGAAGTCGCTGGCCCAGAATTTTCCGTCATGCCAGCGAGGTGCCTCGAGAAACTGATGCCCGGTCGAGAATACTGTGGGTTGGTAGATAGCCATCGCGTGAACTCCTTAGTCCGTGCGGGTTGAGGTACTGGGTGATTGTCACTCGGCTGTCAGGAATTGGGTCCCCGAGCCAGGATTCACACTTGGGCACGATTGTGGACTGGATCAGCTCCTTGTGGAGAGGGTGGTCGAGATACTGCTGGAAGTCGGCTTCGTCCTGGAAATGGGGAACCAGTGCGTAGCTGGCGTTGTTCGGTTGCTTTCCGAGGTCGATACCGTGTCGGACATTGCGCGCGTACGGTATTCGGTCGCCGAAAAATTTGAAGTCCCTTTGGAATTCGTCGATTTCAACTGGTCGAGATGGACGGCTTGAAGGTGAATGTCACAACATGTATGAGCATGTCTACCCTCGGGTTCCGATCGGGTGGCTGGTCAGGTGAGATCAGACGAGTTCGAACTGCTCCTGATATCCACCGGCAGCAGCCTTCTCGAGGATCTCGAGGTATACCGAAAGTCCGCCGGGATACATGAGCATTTCGACGGTTTTGCCGGGCACGTTGGCGCCCATGTACCAAGACTTGGCCAGCGGGAAAAGGGTGGCCGAGGTCAGCTCTGCGCTATGCGCGCCCCAATATTGCTGGGCTTCCGGCTTGGCCTCGATACGGGTGTAGCCGTTGTTCCGCATGTGCTCGACGATCTGGATCAGATGTTCGCCTTCAAGTTCGGCGCATGTCGGACCATTGCAGAATGCGTTCGGGCTCTGGGGTCCGTAGACGTACAGGAGATTCGGGAAGCCTACTGTCGCCTTGCCTAGTGCTGTACGGCTGCCGCCGCGGAACACCTCCTCGAAGGTCTCATTTCCGGTGCCGCGAATATCGATGGCAGTCAAGCCTCCGGTGACCGAGTCGAAGCCGGTGGCCAGCACGATGACATCGACTTCGTGTCGGATACCGTCCGCGGTGATGATGGCGTCACTGGCGACCTCCCGGATCGGATTGGCAGAGGTATCGACGAGCTCGACATTGTCACGGCACAGGCTCTCGAAGTAGTTCTGCTCCAGGGAGACACGCTTGACGCCCCACGGATGGATCGGCTCGGTCGGTGCAAGCAGTTCCACCAACTCCGGCCTGGTGATACGTTGACGTGTCTTGTCCCGCCAGAACGCGTACAGGATGTCGTTGTCGTCCTTGTCGAACAGGACATTCAGGAAGCCGCCCAGCCAGGGCTGCAGTCCACCGTTGGTCCAGAGTTCCTCGAGTATTTCGTTGCGACGTTCCTCGGTCAGATCCTGGATGTTCTCTTTGAGGAAGTCATAATCGAAACCGGCCCAGGTGTTCTTGCGATTGGCGAATCGCTCCGGGTAGGTCTTCTTCATCTCGGCATTGTCCGCCTCGCCAAGCGCCCGCTGATTCATCGGAAGCGCGGTGTTGGGGGTGCGCTGGAACACCGTCAGATGATCTGCGACCTTCGAGGCCTCCTGGATTACCTGGACGCCGCTGGCTCCGGTGCCGATGACGGCGACCCGCTTGCCCGCAAGGTCGTAGCCCTCCAGTGGCCAGCGTGCTGTGTGGA
The DNA here is from genome assembly GCF_000280725.2 of Rhodococcus sp. JVH1. Taxonomy (NCBI): domain Bacteria; kingdom Bacillati; phylum Actinomycetota; class Actinomycetes; order Mycobacteriales; family Nocardiaceae; genus Rhodococcus; species Rhodococcus sp. JVH1. Next base: position 4,574,018 of record NZ_CP166289.1, read on the forward strand.
AGCAGTCGCCCCCGAACTTCTCGAGGTCAGGGATGTTGGGGAAGAGGGGTTTGGAGCCGGCACCGAGACACATGATCACGAACTGCGCCTGGGTGGTGAATTCTTCACCGGTGCGCTCGTTGCGGGAGACCAATGTCCACCTATGGGTTTCTTCATCGAATCGGCCTGCCAGGACACGGGTCTCGTAGCGGACGTCTTTGCTCAGGTCGAGCTTGTCGTCGACGTATTCGAAGTAGCGAACCAGCTCGTCACGACCGGGGTACATCTCGCTCCAGTTCCAGTCGCGCCAGAGCTCTTCACGCGAGAACTGGTAGACCGGCGCCCAGGTATCGACGCGTGCACCTGGATAGGAATTCCAATGCCAGACGCCGCCGAGTCCGGTGCCGGCTTCGTAGATCTTGACGTTGTAGCCGAGGGTGCGCAGCCGGTCGAGCTGGTAGACGCCGGAGAAGCCGCCGCCGATGACGAGGACGTCGAGCTCCTCGAGGAGTGTGGTGTTCACTGGATTTCCTTCCGGAAGGGGTACGAGGGAGATGGGGAGTGCGATCAGACAGCGTTGTCGGAGGTCAGAGTGTCCCGGATTCGGTCGCGCAGGATGAACTTTTGGATCTTGCCTGTCGCCGTCCGCGGTAGTTGTTCGACGACTTCGAGCCGCTCGGGCAGCTTCTGGGTAGCCATCCGATGTTCGCGCAGGAACGACGTGAGCTCGTCCAGCGCAGGTGGATGCGCCTGGTCGCTCGGTACCACATAGGCGCAGATGCGTTCGACCATGATCGGGTCGGGCATGCCGACCACCGCGATATCGGCAATACCGGGATATTCGAAGAGCAGGTCTTCGATCTCCTTGGCGGAAATGTTCTCCCCGCCCCGGACGATGATGTCCTTACGCCGACCGGTGATCTGGATGTACCCGTCCTCGTCGATCACCGCCAGATCACCGGTCCGAAACCAGCCACCCGAGGCGAAGGCATCCGCATTGAGTCTCGAATCGAGGTATCCGGTGAACAGGTCAGGGCCGCGAACCTGCAGGTCGCCGACCGCGCCCGGGGGGACCGGAGTGTCGTGCTCATCGACAGTCCTCGCTTCTGCGGACCCGATAGGACGCCCGTCTGTGGTGGCGCGCTTGTCCAGCGGATCGCTCGCGTTTCCGCCGGACAGAGTCGGGAATTCGGTCGATCCGTAGATGCGGGTCGCGGTGCAGCCCAGCTGCTCCTCGGCCTGCCGGATCAGTTCGGGGGGTACGTCGGCGCCACCGCAACCAAAAACCCGCAGGGCGATGTCGTACTCGGCGAGATCCGGGTGGTGTACCAGTCCGTGCAAGAAGGGTGTGGCACCGACGACGAACGTGCAGTGTCGGCGTTGCAGCAACTCCAAGCCGGCGCCGGGGTCCCAGATATCTTGGAACACGACATGGCTGCCGAGCATGAACGGCAACTGCAGTCCGTACAGAATTCCGGTGATGTGACCGACCGGTGAGGGCATGTACACGATGTCCTCGCCGGTCAGATCGAAGAGTTCGATGATGCTCCGGTTCTCGTAATCCAGGCTTTCGTGGGTGTGTAGAGCACCCTTCGGATCGGAGGTGGTTCCGGATGTGTACAGAAGCAATGCGATATCGGTGCTGGCGTGCTCGACGGGATTGTCGAGTGGAGTTGCGCCCGAGAGGAGGTGGTCGAACTCGTTGTCGGAACCACGAACGGTGATCACATGCTCGAGGTCGGGAAGCGTGGGCGCCAGCTCGTCGAACATCCCACGGTGGTCGAAGGTGCGGAACATGCCGGGCGCAAATGCGATACGCGCTCGCGACTGCTTCAGAATGAACTGCACTTCGCGATGTCGATAGATCGGGATGATCGGGGTGGAGACGGCGCCGATCCGCAGCGCGCCGTGATGTACGACAATCGCTTCAAGCCAGTTCGGCAACTGCCAGACCACCGAGTCCCCCGGCCGGATCCCACGCTCGAGTAGCACGCCGGCCAACCGGCGGATCATGGCGTCGAGTTCGGCATAACTGACCTGACGATCGCCATCGACCACAGCCAGCCGATCGGGATGATGGTGTGCATACTCGGCCAATGCAGAATCGATCGTGCTGTGGCTCCACTCGCCGCTGGTGAGGTAGCGGTCGCGGCGCGCGGAATCGGTGTGAGTTGCGGTGATCATCGGTCGACTCCGTCGGTCAGGCGCCGCGAACCGATGAGTGCGTGGAGTTCGTGCTCGTCCCCATACCAGGTCCGCAGGGCGAGGACGCGGCGGTAGTACCAGTGTAGGTCGTATTCGGTGGTGAAGCCGATCCCGCCATGCAACTGCAAGGCGTCCTCGACCACCTGTCGTCCGGCGCCGGCGGCATAGGCCTTGGCCGTCCACGTTGCCATCTCGATGTCGAAATCAACCTCGGCAGAGGCAATATCGGAAACCGTTGCCTCGCAGAGTGCCTCCATCGAGATGGCCGCCTGTGCCATCGACGCCGCAATGTGTTTCACGGCTTGGAAGGATCCGACGGGCTTGCCGAATTGCTGGCGCTGCGCGACGTACTCGACAGTCTTCTCGAGCATACGGCGGGCGATACCACTGATTTCGCACGCGGTGAGAAGCCGGAACCATGCCCGGATCTGTCGTAGGAGTGTGGCCGCTTCGATTCCGGTGGCGAGGATCTCGGCGTCGGTGACAGTTCGCGATGCGATCTCCAGGCGCACGTAATGCGATGTGGGATCGGAACTGCTGATCGGCGTGAGCGCCAGCGCCGGGTCACTGCCCGGTAGGAGCAGCAGCGCCGGTCCGTCCGGGCCGTCGACTGCCAGTACCAGCGAGTCGGCCTCGGCGCCGAAGCGTACGAGTTCGATCGTTCCCTGGATCTGCCCCGATTCCATGTGCACGGAACCGATCGAGGATGCCCAGTCGAGAGTGACGGCAGGGTCGGCGAAGGCGACGAGCGAACCGTCGGGAATGTCGAGGTACGCCGGCAAGATCAGTTGCTCGACCAGGGGGCCGGGTACGAGCCGATCACCGACCAAGGCGATCAGACCGGCGACCGCGGTCAGGTCGATTCCTAGACCACCGCGGTTTTCGGGGCGGGTCAGCTCGGACCAGCCGAGGTCGTCGAGTTCGGCCATCAGCTCCGGGTCCCAGCCGCCGCCACTGAGCAGGGCATGGCGGTAGTCGGATGTGACACGGCGGTCAAAGAATTCGCGGATCGGGGTGACGAGGTCCACGTCAGCTGCGGTGAGACTCATCATCAGCTCCTGGGTAGGCCGAGCAGCCGCTCGGCAACGATGTTGCGTTGGATCTGCGATGTACCGCCGTAGATCGATGCGGCACGCGAGAAGTAATGATCGTGAATCAACTGCGCGGCGTTCAGCCCGAGAGGTTGTGATTCGGCGTCGAGGCGGAACGGTCCGAGGAGATCGACGAGGGCGCGGCCGACCACCTGCTCTGCGTCGTTGAGGACCAGCTTGTCGATCGAGTCGAGCGGATGTGGTCCCACTTCGTCGATCAGGCGTTGCACAGTTCGGCGGATCTGAGCATCCAACACCCGCAGCGCCACATGTGACTCTCCGATGGCGGTGCTGATCCGACGATTGGTCGTCGATTCCAGGGAGGTGCCTCGTAATCCGTCGATCGTCTTCTCGACACCCCAGCCGATCTCCACCTGTCGGCGCATTGCATAGTTGCCACGTTCCTGAGACAGGGTGTCGAGGGCAATTCGCCAGCCGTCGTTTTCCTTGCCGACCAGGTTGCCGACCGGGACTTCGACGTTGTCGAAGAAGACCTCACAGAATTCGGCATCGCCTGTCATCTGGACGAGTGGACGGACGGTGATTCCGGGGGAACTCATGTCGACGATGAGGTAGGAGATGCCGGCGTGCTTGGGTTCGGCGTCGGGGTCGGTGCGGCACAGCAATGCGCACCAGCTGGCCTGATTGCCCCAACTGGTCCAGACCTTCTGTCCGTTGACGACGTACTTGTCCCCGTGGCGAAGAGCGCGGGTCCGCAGTGATGCGAGGTCGGAGCCGGCAGAGGGTTCGGAGAACCCCTGACACCAGATGTCTTCGCCCGTGAGCAGCGGTGGCAGAAAACGGGAGCGCTGCTCGGACGAACCGTACCGGTGGATCGAGGGGCCGACCACATCGAGGCCGATCAATCCGATCGGGGCGGGTGCATGAGCGCGCGCCAGCTCCTCGGAGAAGACTTGCTGGTGCCGCGCGGTGAGGCCACGTCCGCCCGCTTCACGTGACCATCCCAGCCCCATCCATCCGGCATCGAATAGAGTGCGCTGCCATCGACGAAGGACGTTGTACCGTTCCTCCAGCCCCAACGGCACGGTGGGGATCTCTGTTTCGGCAAGCCACCTCCGAGCCTCGCGCCGCAGATCGGCGATCTCGGTGATCTGCTCGACCGGCACAGGTGAAACAGCATTCATCTCAAGCTCCCGTGTAGGCCGGCGCGCGATGCTCGAAGAATGCTGCCACAGCCTCTTTGGCGTCTGAGTAGGCGGACAACTCGCCGGAAAGACCCTGCTCGAACTCGTAGCCGCCCTTGAGGTCCTGGTATTCGATCGCATTGAGGCTGCGCTTGGCGAACCGCAACGTGACCGGCGAGTGCCGGACCATCTTGGCCGCCACGTCGTAGGCTACGTCGAGTAGCTGATCGGGATCGACGACTTTCAAGACGCCGCCCTGCTGCGCGAGTTCCTCGGCAGACAGCGGTTCGCCGGTGAGGTGCAAATAGCGGACCAACTGCTGCGGTACCAGGCGTGAGGCATGTTTGGCGCCGCCCATCACACCGACGTTGACCTCGGGAAGCGTGAAGGTGGCGCCCTTGGCTGCCACGACCAGATCACACGACGCTGCCAGGGCCAATCCGGTGCCCACGGCCACTCCGTGGACAGCTGCGATCACCGGCAACGGGCAATCGTAGATCGACCAGAACGCTTCACGGACCGCAAGCATGCGCTCACCGGCGTTTTCCGGCGTCATCGTCTGGAATTCGGTGAGATCGTTGCCGCCGCAGAAGTGCTTGCCGGCGCCGGTCAAGACGATCGCCCGAGCCTCGGGGAGGTACTCCTCCGTGTGGGTGAAGAACCACTTGATCTCTGCGTACATCTCGCGGGTGACCGCGTTGACCGGCGGGCGGGTAAGCCAGACCGTGCCTACCTTCTGATCGGTCTTCCATTGCAGAAATTGCAGATCCTTCATCGAAGTTCCTTTGTTCGAACGGGCGTAAGCAGAAGCTGTGACCGGCCGGGTGCGGATGGTCGCCTCCGTGAGGCGGCATGTCGTTGATCCCTAGTGGTTTGCTTCACGATCCGGGTGTGCTTCTACTCACATTAGTAGGCCCCGCTCCATAGATATGTCAATAGCTCGTATCTGAAATTGTGAAACTGCTCAGAGCCAGAGCGTTCAGAGGATGCTTGGTTGATTTTTCGTTCATTCGGAAGCATATGACCTGTTGAGGCGGCAAATGACAAGAAGGAAGAGCTGCCGATCTGCGAGTGAACCGCGGCAGTGTGAGGGGAGCATAGCTGAGTGTTAAGCCGAAAATGTCAGGCAAACGTATCTTTCATCGAATCAAGTGCGTAGCATCATGTAACGGAAGTTGTCCATGACTCTTATCGAAAATTGTGCATGCTGTTCGGACTGCGGCCGTAGTGGAGACTTCACCTACGCTCGGGCGCAGTGCGCCTGCGCCGCCCTGCGTGGGAGGAGGCATTGTGTCCGAACGGCGGTAGTGCGGGGTACTGCGGGGGACCGTCCGCCGCCGGTATATCGTCAGAAGGCTGTACTAACGGCTGCGCCGCCAGTCCGGACATCGTGTGCATTCCATATGGGCCTCGAGGAGGAAAGGGGGCGTCGTGACCGCATCGCAAACTGTGAAGGCGTCCACTGCCACGCGCCGGCGACCCAGTGACCGGCGTGCGCAGATACTCCACAACGCCAGTGAATTGTTCACGAAATACGGGTTTCACGCCGTGCGGATGGAAGACATCGCCGAGGCAACCGACGTCACCGCACGGGCGATCTACCGGCACTTCGCCAACAAGCAGGATCTACTGTCGCAGGTGGTCCTCGAAGACCAGGATCGACTGCTCATGGCAGCCCAATCCGCCGAGCGCTCCGAAACCGGCGTCTGCAGCTTAGAGGAGTTATTGACGCGGATGGTCGAGGCATCACTGGAGAGCCTTCGACTCGGCCCCCTATGGCAGCGAGAAGCACGGCACCTCACCGCCGATGACTTCGAGCGAGTGCGCGAGGGTACTCGTCGCATCGGAGGCGCGGTGCGAAGGGCCATTGAAAAAGCCGATCCCTCCAAGAGCAGATTCGGTGCCGACGTACGCGCGTGGATGGCGGTGAGCATCATCACCAGCCCAGGGCACTACGACCGGTCACTGTCGCAGCGTCGCCTGTCCCCACTACTGGTGTCTGCTGCGTTGGCAGCCATCAATACACCCGAATTCGCGTCAGCGTCACCCGAGTCCCGCGATGCGCCAGCGGCGGAGGCTCCAGTCGCAAATGAACGACCAGGTACATCACGTCGCGAACAGATCATCGCAGCAGCGGCGCGCGCGTTCCGGGAGCGCGGTTTCGGTGGAGTCAGCCTCGACGAGTTCGGCATCGCAGGCCCTGCCGTCTACAGGTACTTCGACAGCAAGGCCGACATCCTTTCCGCCATGATCATCCGAGTACAGGAATGGATGGCCCTGGAGAGCTCCAGGGCCATGCATCACAGCGCCTCCGATGAACAGGTCATCGAAGGCCTCGTGAGAGGTTATGTTCGTATCGCAACCGAAGCAACGGATCTGTTCGCGGTTTCAGTTACCGAAGCCCTCAACCTCCCCGCTAGTGCTGCCGAGCGTGATCGGCGAATCCGCCAGGACGACCTCGCCGAATGGGTCAAATGGCTACGAACCTCGCGTTCAGAAGTCACCGAGGCAGACGCACTCGCGCTGGTGAATGCGGTTCGCACAGCACTCAACGATCTTGTCCGTATTCCGCACCTTTCACGACACGCCGAGTTCCCCGACGAGCTTGTTGCGTGCTCGATGAATGCTCTTCTAAATACCCCGATGCCATCGGCACGATCGGGTCGGCGGCGTGATGAATAACCGAGTATGCGCCGGCGATGGTTGCGATCGCGACAAGAGCGCTGGTACCTATCGCGGCTTTCCTCACCCTCATGATCTAGGTATCGCCCCAAGTAGACGCACCGTGACAAGCGCGTGCAACACCGACTCCCTGGTTTGCTCTCCGCCATCGATCGGCCCTCCGCAGGTTTGAATATCCCGCATTACCAGTAGCGTCGTACGCTCCGAGGATCAGCACGGCAACCGACCGACTGGAGCCGACGAAGCCGATCGCCAAAACCGAGCTGCGAGTCCTGATTGCGTGCTTGATCCAGGATCGGCTCCGCTGCCCGGAAGGCAGATTGATGTCGACCATTCGGCCCAAATTCGTTCCATTCCAGCACTTTACGCGGAAATCAGCATAATTCTGCTGCTCCGACTTTCCCAGTGCGGAGGAACGGTGATGGGCAGGCCGCCGACGTCCTGGATGACCGAATCCAGCTCAGCAAGCTCCGTCCGCCGATCCAGGTGCGGCGCGCTCATGAGGTCCAGGTCGTCGAACGCCAGAACTGTTGACCGGACTAGCGGCGGACACGCCGAGTCTGATCCCGATGCGTCCTTCTTCTGCGGATAGGAATACGGGGCCTGAGAGGAGGCCGCGTGGTGTCGAGAAGTGACGAGCTGTTCGTGGAGGATGTGGTGGTGCCCCGGTGGGGCCGGGTCGTCACAGCCGAGGGTGTGGTGCCGTTTGTGGTGGTGGGCGACGACGGCGAGGTGCTTGCGCCGGTGGCGGAGTTTCTCCGGGACTTCGTGGCGCGGGGTAACAGTGCTGGCAGCGTCCGCAGCTACTCCTTCGTGCTGTTGCGGTGGTGGCGCTGGCTGCGGGTGGTTGAGGTCCCGTGGCAGCGCGCTACCTCGGGTGAGGTGCGCGATCTTGTGTTGTGGCTGCGGCAGACGTCGAAGCCGCGCAATAGTGCCCGGACTGCGTCGCTGGCGACGGTGGGGACGGTCAATGCCGTGACTCGGAAGCCGTATCTCAACGACAGGTATGCAGCCCGGACGGTGCGCCATAACAACGCCGTGCTGCGCAGCTTCTACGACGACTGGATCGAGCGCGGCGAGGGGCCGTTGCTCAACCCCGTCGCCCAGAACCGTCGCGGGGGTCGCTTCCCGGGTGCGCACTGGAACCCGGCGGAGCCGTTCCGCGACGAGAAGCGGCTGCGGTACAACCCCAAAGTTCCCCGGCGGTTTCCTCGTGACGTTCCGGACGAGCGGTGGGATGAGCTGTTCGCGGCGCTGCGGTCGGACCGGGATCGGGCGATGCTGGCGCTCGCGGTGAGTTCGGCGGCACGGGCCGGCGAGTTGCTGGGACTGCGGTGCTGCGACATCGATTGGGGCGATCAGCTGATTCGTGTAGTCCGGAAAGGGACCCGGGCACAGCAGTGGATCCCGGCGAGTTCGGAGGCGTTCGTCTGGCTGCGTCTGGTGATCGCCGCCCATCCCACCGGGCACGCGGGCGATTCGGTGTGGTGGACGCTGCGGCGCCGTGACCGAGGGGGCGGTCTGCGGGCGCAACCGCTGTCCTACGACGCGTTGCGGGCGGTGCTGCGACGGGTGAATGACCGGTTGGCGACCAACTGGACGATGCACGATCTGCGGCATACGTGTGCGATCCGGATGCTTCGCGATGCACGGTTGTCGCTGCGTGACATCCAGGTGATTCTCGGCCATGCGCATCTGTCGACCACCCAGCTCTATCTCGACCAGGATGACCACGACGTGATCCATCGCGTCCACGAGCACTTGAAGACGGTGCGCGAGCGTCCACCGGCCACGGCGGCGGTGTCCTCGCCGGTGGGGGTGGGCTATGACGCCGCGGATCTGGCGATCCTGTTCGGGCAGGTGCCGTCGTGACCATCGATGCGCCGGAGATAGAGGCGCCCTACGTGACCAAATTGGTGACTCCGTCCCGATTCGTGCGGCAATCCTCCACCCCGCTGCGGGTTGGGGCGGCCAACCATTTGAGCATCGACGAGGTGATGGTCCTGGTGCGGCGGCTGCCGCTGCCGCGCTCGAAGTCGGATCCGAAGCGAAACAAACTCGCGCGGGGCGCCTTCCGGATTCTGCAGTGGCTGGACGGCTATGAGGGCGCCGGCTGGCAGGACCGGTGGATGGCCGCCGGCGGTGAACACCGCAACTGGATGGATGAATTGTCAGCCGGAGACACCCGGTCGATGGCGTACCAGCGCCAAGAACTCACCATCGGGCTAACCGCGGTGTTCTTGAGTCGGGCGGTGTTGCCGAGCTATCACGTATTGAATCGGAGCCGGTCGCGGTACGTGTTCGACTACAGTCGGCTGGTCCTCGACCCGGACGGGTTCACCGCGGCCGAGGAGGTCGCCCGGGGGTTGGATTGCGCGAGGAATCATCAGGACGACGGCATCCGGGTGCTGACCAGAATGGTCCTCTACACCGGGCGCAGGGTCCGCGAGCTGACCGCACAGGACGTGCACGAGTACCACACCCTGTGCCGCGACGAGGTCTTGACGACGGTCGTCGGCATCTATCCGGCCTGGGACATCCTGCAGCGGATGGGAATCCTGGACTCGAACCTCACCCTGCGGGACCAACTTCGGCACGGTCAGGTCACCACCGCCGCGGTGATCGACAGCTACAACATTCGTACGGAGTCCGTCCGCGAGATGCTCGTCCGCTACATGGATGAGCGCCGCACTCAGGTCGATTACAACACCTTCCGCGCCCATGCCGGAATCCTCGCCGGAACCTTTTGGCGGGACATCGAAGTGCACCATCCCGAGGTCGACAGTCTCCGGCTCAGTGACGAGGTGGTGGCCGCGTGGAAGCAACGTCTGCGGTTCGCCACCGGCAAGGGTGGCAAACCGCGCCCCCGGCGCCGCGGCGCCGAGATACTGATGCGGATCAGGTCGCTCTACCTCGACATCCAGGAGATGGCCCACGAGGACCCCTGGTGGGCTCAGTACGCCGTCCCGTGCCCGATCTCCCGCACCGAAACCCGCGGTCTCGGCAAGACGATCTGGGCAACCCGCTCGGCCATGCATCAACGGGTGCGCGAACGTCTTCCCCACCTGCAGTCGTTGGTCGACTCGGCACGCGAACACCGGGACCGCCAGGCTGCGCTCCTGGCGGCGGCCACCGCGGTCGCACTCGGTGAGACCTTCGAGTTCGACGGCGACAGGTATCGACTGCGGAAGCCGAGGGTGATCAAGGATCGTGAACCCTCGGTGCAGGTCGATAACCTGCGCACCGGCGAGATGATCAACATCCGGCAGGTCGAGGACGAAGCGTTCTGGGTATGGGCGATCATCGAGACATTGCGGCACACCGGTGTTCGGGTCGAGGAACTTCTCGAACTGACGCACCTGGCGTTGGTGTCCTACCGTATTCCCGAGACCGGTGAGCTGGTGCCGCTGCTACAGGTTGCACCGTCGAAGAACAATGAGGAACGTCTGCTGCTGGTATCGCCGGAGCTCGCGAGCGTCCTCGCGACCGTCATCGCGCGTGTGCGGGCCAAGAACTCGGGGACGATACCGCTAGTCGCCCGGTACGACCCACACGAACGGGTGACCGGTCCTCCGCTGCCGCACCTGTTCCAACGCCGGCACGGCGCGAGGATCATCGTGATCGCGACAGCGACGATCAAGACGATGCTCGCCTCGGCCCTCGAGCGCGCTGGTCTGCGGGATGCTGCCGGTGAGCCGCTGCAGTACACCGCCCACGATTTCCGGCGGATGTTCGCCACCGACGCTGTTACCGGCGGGCTTCCCGTCCACATCGCCGCCCGCCTGCTCGGGCACCGCAGCCTGGACACTATACGCCCGACCTCGATTGGCGGTCCCAACTTCGCACGGTTCCGCGGGTTCTCATTTCGCAATCATCCCAGTCCACGGGCCGGCCATTTTGCGATTCCCCAAGCCGAACCTGCACCGAGACGAAGTGGTGTTCGAGCGCGGGCCGGCGGCAGTCCGCCCTCGTTCCGTATGCGGATCGTTGACCGGTCGCCGATCCTTCAGAGTGCCTGGCATCCTTGATGTGTGGGGCTCGGTTGACGGGGCGGGCTAGCTGGGCGAACGTTGACGTAGGTCGGGGTGGCCGCGAGCACTTGCCGTGCGATCGACGAGAGGATCCCGGATGTCCCCTTCCCCGATGTGGTACTGGCTCGGTGACCATTACTGGTACACGGTGTACCCCTTGATAACGATCTTCGGCCCGATCTTCGGCTGATTGCGATGATCGGATTCGGTGACGACGTTCTTCTGGTGGCCGTTCCTGTGGCCAATAGTGGGATGTCGGACGCATCGATACCCACTTACCGATCCACTTCCCGAACGCGCCGGTGACGGTTCCCGAGACGCCGGCTCCGCAACGCGCGTGCGTGCCCGGTCAGGGATCCGCTTGCGGGAACCACTTGTCCGCTGGCTCGCTGTCGGCCCGGAGCGCCCAGCGGGGGTTCCGACTTCGGGACGGGCGCTGTGGCACGGGCTTGTCACGCTGCGTCGACTTGGGGCGATACCAAGATCATGAGGGTGAGGAAAGCCGCGATAGGTGCCAGCGCTCTCGTCGCGATCGCAACTGCCGGCGCCTGCTCGTCCGTCGATGACACCGAATCGCGTAATCCGACCGTCTTCGTCCAATCCACACAGTTCGCACCGCCGCCGGCGCCGATCACCGATCTCGTGCCTACCGCCGAGCAACTGACCGCCCTGTACAACGCCACAACCAACTACTCCATACGCGAGGAGGACCGCGCGCGTCTCTTGGATGGTCCCAGCGACCAGACCCTGCCGATCGCGCGGGCCTGGGGTGCGCAACCCTCACCCCAATACATCCAGTTCACTACCGTGGAACCCGTCGGCCCAGACATGATCAACGCGACTGGCCAGGGCCACCTCGAACGCATGGCCCCTTACCCGGTCGGACCCATCCCCTTCGTGCGTTCCGACAATGAGTGGAAGCTATCCCGCGCCTTCGTCTGTGGCGGATTGTTTCTCGTCGCACCGCAGGTCTGCGACTAAGGCTCACCGGCACGCGCGACCGATTTTTTTCCGATCGGCAACTGGTTGCCGATCCGCCTACGGGAGGGGGCGGGGACTCGCCGTTCGGACGATCCGTCCCGGTCGTCGTTCGGCTAGCGGGGTGCGATCAAAGGTCGAATGCTCGCCGTAGCTCGTCGAAAAGTTCCTGGTAATGGTCGGTTCCGTAGGTGAGAGCGGCGAGCATGAGGGGTTGCAGCATCGCCAGTTCCTTAGTCTCGAGCGCCCTGAAGATCGAGGAGGCGGCATAGATCCATTGCACGTACTGACGCCCGTCCGAGTGGAGGGACATCTGTTGCGGGGTCTCGGGGTCTCTGGAGAGGCGTTCGAGGGCACGCGCTTCGTTGTCGAAGGGCGGCGGAAGCGGGTCATGCTTTTCGAGTGCGGTCAGGGCGGTTGCGACCCAACCCATATCAGCGAGGCCGGCCCGTTCGTGTGCGCTTTTCGCTGCCCAACGAGCAATGGCATCCTGCTGAGATTCCGGGAGTTCGATCAGCTGATCGAAGAGGTCCCGGTCGAGTTGAGCGAGTCGCTTCGCCGCCTCACGGATGGCGCGATCGTCGAATAGCCGGAATCGTTCGGGGGGCGGGCGACCCCCCATTCGGCAAACTTCTCAGCGAGACTCCGATGGGGATCGGACAGCACCGCCCTAGCGGGGCCGGCGGACGCAAGTGTGGCATCAGCAGCCGGATCGGGCATCGAATCCTTCGCCGTGGGTTCGTCGCCGTCACTCCAGACCGAGTCCTCCTTCTTGAGTTGGGCGAAGCTGCTTTCGCCGGTGGCAGGCCACAGTTGCAGCCAGTAGTCCTCTGACGGTTCGCTGACATCCGTATCCCAATTGGCGTCCCGTCCCCGTGCATGCGCGCGAAGCCGATACCGGGCGGGTGGAAGCTGCGGTGTCACCCGTAGTCCGTCAGCGAGCTCACCGGTGAGGGTCATGACGACGAGTTCCGTCGTCACCTCGAGGTCGGCCTCCTCGATTACTTCCCACTCCGGGAATGCCTCAGCGTGCGGCGCCGAGTCCAGGACCTCGACCCCGACTCGTACCGGTCCGTAGGCGATACCGGTGTGTACCGTGGCGAATCCGGGGCCGACCTCGAGCAGACTTCCGCGCTGTTGACCGTCGAGGGTGTCAGCTTGCCGCGATCCCATCACGAACTGGTGATGGTCGACTCCGACGGTCCCCCATTGCGTCATCGCATCAGGCTAACGGCGTACCTGGCGTATACGTTCCCCAAACGGATCGTTCTGCGGTCAGCTCTTCTTCAGCTCTTCGGCGAGCATCACGATGATGCCGCTGGGGCCGCGGACGTAGGTGAGCTTGTACACGTCCCCGTAGGTCGCCACACCGCGCAGCGGGTGGCAGCCGTGGCTCGCGGCGATCTCGAGAGCCTCGTCCAAGTCGTCGACTGAGAAAGCCACGCGGTGCATGCCGATCTCGTTAGGCCGGGTGGGCTCCGTCTCGATGGCGTCGGGGTGGATGTACTCGAAAAGCTCGAGGCGACCGTTGCCGTCTGGCGTCTGGAGCATGGCGATGTTGGCGTGGTTGCCGTCGAGGCCGACGGCGGTGTCGGTCCACTCTCCACTGACGGTGTCACGGCCGAGGACGGTCAGCCCGAGGTCGGTGAAGAAGACGATCGTCGCTTCGAGGTCGCGGACGGCGATGCCGACGTTCTCGAGTTTGATGGGCATGCGTTGCACACTACCGAGCCAGGGCGATGTGTTTCAGGTCCGTGGGCTGCCGGTTCCGGCTCAGCCGCAAGGAACCGTTCCGCAGTGTGCCCCCGATTCTCGGTCCATCCGGTGGTTTGACGGCTCGGAGGCTGACCCGGTCTTCGGGACACAGCGTCTGGGTTACCGGGTCAAACTTCCTGCTGTGCCGCGAACGGAACCTGCACCGGGACGAAGTGGCGTCCCAGCGCATGCCGGCGGCAGTCGGCCCTCGTTCCGTAAGCGGATCCGCTTACGGGATCGAGCTGCGCCGCCGTGGGTCTGCGCGGACATGAGGCGTCAGGAACTGATGGTTATGCGTGGCTCAGTGGGCCGCAGCGAACATCGAATCGTTCACGCACAGTGTCTAGGGTTTGCCGGAGGTGCTCACGTCCGCGGCGGTGGGTGAGCATGAATCGCGTTGTTCCGATCATGCGGCGTGGCAGCGGGTACCAGCGATCGAGATCGAGTCCGCAATCGAGGAACACTTTGTTCGGGACGCTGTCGACGATGAGGCTGAGGTTGTGCATGGCGAGCGATGCGAGCGTGTACGGAAATACTGCATTTGACTTCTTCCGTAAATCCGGCGCGTCGAGTTCATACAGCGGGATGTCCCTGAGCTTGTCCAAGAACAGTAGGTGGGTCAAGAAGTAACCCATGTATGAGGTCAGATGGAGTGTGGCAGAGCGCGGCTGCACCGTGACGACCGCACCGGTGTCGGACACGTAGGGCTCGTAGGGGTGGTCGCCGCGCAGCATGTATCCGGTGCAGTTCACCATCCAGCTGCCCGGTTGGATCGTCTTCGCTGATCCGCTGCGGAACACCAAGTCGGTCTCGCCGTTGCGGTCGACGGCATCCACGACGTGATCCATGATCACCTCGTTCAGGCCGGTGGCGATCGTCTTGTTCTCCGACTCGGATAGCAAGCCCAGCAGGTAGTTTCCTGTAGTAGGGGTCAACCAGGTGCCGTAGGTATCGCGTAACCAGGTCGCGACATCGGTCTCGTTTGTCCCGTCGAAGCGCCGACCCAGTTCTATGAAAATGCCGGTGACCATTGTGCCGCCCCACCATCGTCGGCCGCCGACAGGGAATAGACGGTCGCGGTTCGAAAAGAATGTTCCTGAACCTGCGACAAGGTTCACTTCACGACCGGGGTATTCCGTGATCAGTGTGTGAGCGGTATCCATCGCGGTCTTTCCGCCACCCACGACCCATACGGGGGCGTCGCTCGCCCGCATCTCGTCGCCCCGCATGTCGCAGAAGTCGGGTGACACCGACACGACACGTGAACTGGAGATTTCGAGTGGGTCGTTGGGCACAACCCCGAATCCGCTGGCTTTGATCAGTCGCTTCGCCTCGACCACCATGAGTTGGCTGTCCGACGATGTGCAGGTGAGGCGCACGATCCCGTCGGACTCGTCATGCGACTCGAGCGCCCAGCCGAAGTACTCGTCCACCTGCACTCGTTGCTTGACCACGTCGAGGCAGTGTTCGAAGTGGGTGAGGACTTCGTCCTTTGTTGCCAGATAGGAGCGATCCTGGCCAAGGGTCCACTTGATGTTGCCGGCGGTGAACAGGCCATGCGGTTGGTGTAGTCGCACATATGCATAGGTGTCGACCCACATGCCGCCGGAACGATCGCGGCGATCGACCAGGATGACCTTCTGTGAGGGAGACAAGTATTGACTGGCGACGAATAGAGCGTTGACTCCGGCGATGCCAGCTCCGACGATGCAGACGTCGCAGCGCTCTACCCGAACGGGTGTCTCGGCTGACGCAGCGCTATATGTCACCGCAGCCTCCTGGGGGATTTCTCATTTACCTGCGAGACTGGTCTGGGATGATGTCAGGCTCCGCCTCGCCCTAGTTGCGACCAGTTGGTTCTGTATCGATCCTCCTCGCAGCCAGCACGAATGTCACCCGATGGTTTGCTGAGCTAAGTGCCCCGACCTGAACAATGCGCCCGACACGCGATGACCGCACAAGGAACCATCACCGGGACGAGATTGGAGTCCCTGCGCAAGTCCGGCAGTGGTCGGCCCTGGTCCCGAAAGCGGATCCCTCAGAGACTTACAGACCAGGGTCTTGCCCTACCGGTCGATGTGCTGACATAGCTCACCAATGGCGGCAACCGTGTCGTCGGTAGGGGTATCGATCCAAACCGGACCATCGTCGCGCTTGCGCGGCAGCAGCATGCGTTGTCCCTGTGAGGGCCACTGCACGAAGTCGTAGCCAGCGAGGTCTGACTGAACGGTATCGGCCACCCAGACCGCGGCCTCAGCGAACGGAACATCCATCGACAAGCCGTCGCAGCGGCTGAACCCACTGATGCCGTGTACGCCCTGCCAGCCGATGGTGACGGCGTAGTCACCGTTAACGGCAAGCTCCCACACCAATCCACCCAACCGCACGTCGCGCCCGTACCGCAGGCACCGCAGATCGCGGGCGACGGCTTCGAGTGCACGCACCCATACCTGCGGCGCCTCGACGTCGTGATCAGACCCGATCGCGGGGCCTCCGTCGAACAAGCCAAAGTGCCACACCAAACTGTCCTGATTCCACAAGTCCTGGATCGGCATAACGCCATCTTCGCGCGTCCGAGCTGCCCGCCCGTGTCATTAGCCTGATTGCACGCCAGGCCCGTCTCGACGCTGTTGCCTCGGTGACGAAGCGGGGTGTCGTGCGCACCAATCCAGCTCTGCTTTACCTGCCGCTGGTCGGAAAGGGATCCGTCATCGAAGACCGTCACCATTGGCGTGCCGCTCCCTTCTCATCCTTGTTCCGGGCTGTCGGCCGTCGGATGTCGAATATCGTTGGCTGTGCTCCCCGACGACTTCGCCAGCCGTCGCTCGTAGAAGGTGATTCAGATGGACAGCTTCATTCATCTGGCAGGAGACAGCTGGAACTTCTGGTCCCCATTTCCGCCCGCAGTAACTTTCTGGCTGATCGATGTAATGGGCCAGCTTTCGCGGGCGGGAATCATCCTCGGAGGCAGCTGAGGATCGAGCGATGCGGCACCCGTAGCCGCCAGCGTCTGGACCTGGTGGACGTCCCGGCCGCGCAGTTCGGACCGAGCAAGATCGGTCGTATGCGCTCGGCCGTTGCTGCTGACCGAGTGAGATTTTGAGCCTCCGCAGCTCCCGCCAGCGGATGGCCAATTGGAGCACCGCTGGAGACGCGCCGCCACTCTCCACGGAGCATAACGTTTCACGTTATTAACGCAGTGCGTTATACTCGTGGAGTGATCGAGTCGTTCGCCGACAAAGAGACCGAGCGGGTCTTTCACCGACAGTTCTCGAAGAAGCTCCCGCAGGACATTCAGCGGATCGCGCGCCGGCGCCTCCTGTTGATCGAGGCTGCCACCGACGTCAACGACCTGAGGGTGCCCCCAGGCAACCGCCTGGAGAAGCTCTCCGGGGACCGGGTGGGCCAGTACAGCGTTCGGATCAATGATCAGTGCCGCATCTGTTTCATCTGGCGCGCCACCGCCGCATACGACGTGGAGATCACCGACTATCACTAACCACCAGAGGGGAGCCGACGCTCCATCCGACCACAGAATCGACAAAGGAACACCGACAATGACTACAGACCTGAGCCCAATTCACCCCGGCGAGATCCTCCGCGAGGACTTCCTCGAGCCGTTCGGCATCACGCAGAACCGCCTAGCCACGATCATCGGTGTTCCGCCCCGACGGATCAACGAGATCGTGCTCGGCAAGCGGTCGATCACCGCAGACACCGCGTTGCGGCTGGCCAAGGCGTTCGGCAACAGTGCGCAGTTCTGGCTCAATATCCAGGACCGCTACGAGCTCGACCTTGCGGCCGACAAGATAGGCGACGCCCTCGCCAAGATCACGCGTCTCTCGGCCTAGAGAGGCAGAAGTGACCGTCGGTGTGATTGCCCGCCGCACCGGACGGAACGATCACCGGGATGAATCGTTCGAAGGCTGAGCCATGCCGGGCCTGGAAGGCCAATGCACCAACGGCATCAGCTCCGGGCAGCGGTCCTGGCCTGCCCTTGCCGATGATGTTTGACCGTGGAGTCCCAAGCACTGCGCCGCCGGCGTTGTGCGTTCGAGAGATGGGAATCAGCGATGTACATCGGGTATGCACGAGTGTCCACCGATCAGCAAGACCTGACCGCACAGCAGCACGCACTGCTCGGGCTCGGGGTCTCACCGGAACGGATCTACGTCGATCACGGCTTGACCGGCACCAATCGTCAACGGCCAGGACTGCAGAACGCCCTTGCAGCGTGCCGGAACACCGACACCCTCGTGGTGACCAAGTTGGATCGCCTGGCCCGTTCGTTGCCCGATGCTCGGGACATCGTCGACGAGCTCACCGCTCGGCACGCGTGTCTGCAGATCGGAGCCTCGTTGCACGATCCCACCGACCCGGTCGGTCGCCTGTTGTTCAACGTCCTGGCGATGGTCGCCGAGTTCGAGGGCGACCTGATTCGGGCACGAACGAGGGAGGGGATGCGGATCGCGAAGGCGAAGGGACACCTGAAGGGCAAGAAGCCGAAGCTCAACCCACGCCAGGAACGGCACCTGGTCGAGCTTCACGTGTCAGGCGAGTACTCGACCGCTGAACTGGCCGATCTGTTCTCGGTGGGCCGGTCGACGGTGTACCGGGCCATCGAACGCAGCGCCCACCGGGCTCAGCGTGACGCTCTCTCAGATTTCAACACCTAGCCATCCCCGCTGGAATGTCCGCCGGTCCCATACCGGCGGACGATCGATGAGCGGGCACAGGTCGGCAATCGAAAAGTGAGAGGCACCGATATGGTTCGTTGGTGCCCGAAATTGCCAGCCGGCGTCGCACCCAACCACCACCGCCTCGCATCGTCTGCGAAGCCCTGACCGACCCTGACCGTGACCCAGTTCGTCGGTGGCTGATCCTGCACAACGACGAACAACGTCCCACGATCGCAGAAGCGGTCGAACCGAACCTCGTCGTATGGACTTCGATCTGGCCGTGGCGTCCGGACGCACGGATCCGCTTCGACATCGTTGGCCCACCCCACGGCAGCACCACTCTGTCCTGGACGTTGATCGTCGACGACCCGGTCCCGGACGGGGAGACGACCGTCCGCATGCGCAAGCGAGTGAACGAACTCATCAACGCGAACCTGCGCTTCACGTTCGGGCAATAGTCAGCCGATCGAGGATTGATGACCATTTACCGATCGTTCTGCGGTCAGCTCTTCTTCAGCTCTTCGGCGAGCATCACGATGATGCCGCTGGGGCCGCGGACGTAGGTGAGCTTGTACACGTCCCCGTAGGTCGCCACACCGCGCAGCGGGTGGCAGCCGTGGCTCGCGGCGATCTCGAGAGCCTCGTCCAAGTCGTCGACTGAGAAAGCCACGCGGTGCATGCCGATCTCGTTAGGCCGGGTGGGCTCCGTCTCGATGGCGTCGGGGTGGATGTACTCGAAAAGCTCGAGGCGACCGTTGCCGTCTGGCGTCTGGAGCATGGCGATGTTGGCGTGGTTGCCGTCGAGGCCGACGGCGGTGTCGGTCCACTCTCCACTGACGGTGTCACGGCCGAGGACGGTCAGCCCGAGGTCGGTGAAGAAGACGATCGTCGCTTCGAGGTCGCGGACGGCGATGCCGACGTTCTCGAGTTTGATGGGCATGCGTTGCACACTACCGAGCCAGGGCGATGTGTTTCAGGTCCGTGGGCTGCCGGTTCCGGCTCAGCCGCAAGGAACCGTTCCGCAGTGTGCCCCCGATTCTCGGTCCATCCGGTGGTTTGACGGCTCGGAGGCTGACCCGGTCTTCGGGACACAGCGTCTGGGTTACCGGGTCAAACTTCCTGCTGTGCCGCAAACGGAACGCTGACCGGCACGTCCCGAAAGCCGGGCCCTGACTGAAACTCACTGACCAGTAGGAACCCGATAGCACCGTCCGGTGAGATTCTCATTGCCGGGGCGCTAACCGGGTCATTGTCGAGTCGGTAATTGGGTGAGCGCAGACCGCCCCTCAATCCTCGAAACAGGTCTGGAATCGCCGTTCTACGACGGCTAGGACGGTCGATGCTGCACCGGATCACCCTCGGCGCCGACGGTGTGCTCGTCCGGTTTCGACTCGCGTCGACGAACGCACACATTGCGATAGTTGCTACTACGCGACGCCCTCGATCAGGTTGCAATCGGCGCTTGGTATCTCGCGTCATCGAGGCAGGCGATGGGGAGTAGCCCGTAGTCCGGTAAAGGACGTCAAAGGGTAAGAATGTCACAGGGATTCGTCGTTGTAACGGCTTCGTCGCGTGTGCAATCCCAATGCGCCGCTGGAGCAGGCCGAACGGGGGCTTGCCGTGATCGAGTACGACGACCTCGCTGTCGAGAACGATGCGTCCGCGGCAGCCGAATGCCGCTGTCAAAGCTTCGGCGATCTCGGGATATGAGGTGTCACAACGTTCATGGCGCGGGTCCACAGCACCGGCTCGCAGCCGCCCACCGAGGCCAGCATCCGGCACCCGTCGTACTTCATCTCGAAACTCCACGGACGGTCCGTGTTGTCCGGGAGTGTGCCGGCCGTGGCCAGCATGGGCGCGATCAGACGCATACGCCCGATTAAGCCCGTGACCTGACCAAAGATGGTCCGCTTATTCCGGAACAGCGGTGATATGGTCCGCAAAAGTCATGTCAGCTGCGCGCGGTAGGTACTGGGTCAGTGCCAGGAGTTCCACCAGAGAACGATGGGCACCAGCCAAGGTGTCCACACCATCCAGCTGTCGCCCAACCCGTACGGGGGGATCGGAATCACTGTCATCTCCTCCAGGGTTAGTTGAATGGAAGCGACTGCCACCACCTCGTTGCTGCGGTCAGAGCGTTGATGACGTCGGGGAACCAGTACGACAAGTCGAGCATGACAACACCTCCTGCGCTGTGTATCGACCGCCGGAGGCGGATCGGTACAACTGCCCAATGGGCCCAATGAAGGGGCCTCGCGGACGTACGGCGCCGCTTCGTGTACCCGGGACCGCGCGCTGGATGACGGCGCCGCAGGTACGGCGTTCATCTCGGCCCGCGAATGCGCCACCATGGTCGGTATCCCTGACGAGGTGGCGGTTGTTGGTTGTGGTCGTATCAAGGGATGACGGTCTTCCCGAAACCATCACGGCGAATGTGGACTGGCATCGCTGTTGCGGTTGTCGTGATCGGAGCGCTGGTTCTCTGGTTCGGTGGCCCTCGGCTCTACCACTGGTACGTCGCACGATCGGACGAGAACGCCGCCGCAGAGCTGGCTACAGACCTAGGCCTGCACCTGACGGAGGACGACACCATCGTGTACGCCAAGTACTACGGTTCATTTCCCGACTCGTCCGCATACCTGGTTGTTGACTCGAACTCCGGTGCCCGCGCGAACGCCCTGCGTAGTGATGCTGAGCTGACGTCATGTGGCCCCGCCACGGCCGGCGATTTGGGCCGGCCGCCATCGGAATACAGTCCTAAACCTTCAGTGACTTGGGTCCATTGCGAGTCGCTGTTGCCCGGGCGGGGAGTGCTATCCGCGGTATGGGATCCAGCGGTGGAACAAGGTCGCCGTAGCTACATCTGGGCAGGCCAGATGTGATAGCTGGGGATTGGTATGTCGTGCTGGAGGGGGATTGTCCCTGGGGATTCCGACACTGCTACCGCAGGCCGAGCCGTACCCGACGTACCTCCCACCGGCGTGCGCGCGGTGTATCGGCTGGCCGATCGGATCATCCAAGAGCGCGACAGGAAGCGATGAGGTAAATCCGGCGAGGGGTACTGACGCTAGGCGGCCGGCACGAGAAACGTCACCTGGACGTTGAACGGGTAGGTGCCCGGGTTATGGATAGGGTTGACCATTAACCTCTGAGCTGACTGACTGGGCCCATGCCGAAGGCGCCGTGGGGGTGCGCTGGAGGAGTCCCGGTTATCGCACCCAGGGTTCTATCGGTCATTGCAACACCTTCGGCGAGGTGGTGTTGGAATGGCACCGTTTCGGAATTCGTCACCGGACCACCTTTACGGGACAACAGCAGGTCAGGAGACTTCCGGTCACGGGACCGCTTCCAGAACACGCCGGTCAGGGTTCCTGAAGTGAAACGGTCTATCGAGGAAGGAACTTCGACCGAATTTCACCTAACAACACCTGGGTGTTCTCATCGTCGACTACCGCGTAGTAGGTCGCGTCCAGGGCCGCTCGCGCGGGATCGTCGGCCCCGGCGCTGGTGAGTGAACTGACGGCGAAGACTTGCCGCGCGAGTTGCTGGTTTCTGAGGGCTGGCTTCGCGCGAGCACGAAGCCGCCGAAGGGCGGAGTCGGTCTCGACCCGCTGCCGCGCATTGAAGAGACCGTCGAACGGCGCAGGAAGCGCGACGTGTTCCTCGAGCGCGTTAAGTCCGTCCTGGACCCACTGCGTGGTGCTCAGGTCCGCTCGCTCAATCGCTGTCCGGGCAGCCCACCGGGCAATCGAGCGTTGAGTGTCGGGGGATGAGAAGGCGATCGCTTCCGCGAGGGCGCGGTCCAGGAGACAGAGGTTCGGTGCCATCGACCCGGCTGCGAGAAGCTCGGCTGTCGGGGGTTTACCTCCCCAGATCGCAAAATCGTCATCCGGCGAGAGTGCGGGGTCGTGGGGTGTCGTCCGAGAAGCCGATGCAGGCGTCGATTCCGGCCCAGCTTCTGCAGGATCCGCATTGCTCGTCGTGGTGTCTGTCTCGGTCCAGAGCTTCCTCGGTGGGAGGTCATCGGTTGTAGAGGTGGCCGGCCACAAGCGGATGCGCCACGTGTCCCTGGGTTCGGTCGAGCCGGGCCAACCGAGGGCCACGAAGCCGCGGCCGCATACTTCCACGCGGTACCGGCCCGGATCGACCGTCACTTGGTGTGGTTCTCCGCCCGGAGGGGAATCAAGGAGCAGGGATCCGTCTTGATCGATGTCGAGGACGAGGTCCACCACCTGGTCCCAGTCTCCTCGGTCCTCGGGTGGGTTCTGGTCCCAGACTTTGATCGCCATCTGCATGTCGAAGTTGTTCTGGTGCGGGGACAGAACAACGGCGGACGTCTGGTTGCTTGCGATCGTTCCGTCGCTCAGAGCTTCCTCGACAAGTTCTTCGAAGTCTTCCTGGCTGTCGGGAGAACTATCACCGGACAAGTAGAACTGACCGTAGTCCGTGAGAAGGGACAGCCGTTGGGATGCAATCAACGACGGAGACGAATCAACCATCTATGCAGGTTCCCACGGGAAGGCGGGCCTTTGGTCGGTCATCGATCCGCATGCGGGGCGGGTCGGGACTTCGACGTTCGGACGATCCGTCCCGGTCGTCGTTCCGCTACCGACGAGCGCAGCGACACTATGGATCGGATCCTGACACTATGGATTGATGGTGAAGTCGTCGAAGGCATAGATCGAGACGATCCCGCGTGCGCAGGATCAACTACGCAATCGGGGGCGAACACACCCCTGAGTGGTACGCGCATATTGCACGCTTGGAAGCGCGCAAGGCTGCCGAGGAAGCCCGGCTCGCCGCCCGGAAAGATGTTCCGGCAAGACGCAAGCCCCCAAGCAACGACGACGCCCTTGTCTCTTGGTCCGATGAGGAGTTCGTCTTTGCTCAGGATCAGAACCGGGGCGTGAAGCTGATGCTGTCCCGGCTGCGGATCTATTCCACTGGGATTCGTTTCGATCTGATCGCACGCGAGCAGGACGAAGGCAAGGACACATTCATCGGCGAACGAATCAACCTCACCCACCGTTTCCGCCGACCCCACAAGCACCGCATCTACCTTGGAATAGTGCTTCCGGACGGCAAGATCGCCACCAACAAGAAATGCACTCCGCCCCAGGCGCCAGAGGATGACGACCCGACGATGCCCCGGCTGTACGGCGGTAAGAGCTACAGCCGCCAATCCGAAACCGGTGCAACGTACTTTCTGAGCCCTAGGCCAGAAGGCTCCAGCGAGGAGGTCGTCTTTACGATCTCGTACCCGGAGATCGGGATTGACCGTGCGTCCTCGATCACGCTGGACTTCACACGCTTTACGCGTTCAGGTGCGTAGGCCGGGGTGTGCGAACCGGCTGCCATCGGTCCTCAGCCCAAGGCGATCGACTCCGATGATGGATGGACAACCGGTCAGATCCCCACACGGCCGCTGCACCCCGAGGCGATTGGTCCTCGGTGGATCAACCAGAGATTCAGGTCCGAGCCAAATATGATGGCGGAACTTGTTTCTCGGGGTTGGGGGAACGGATGGATACACAGGGAGCAAACGCAGGCACCACCGGCCGGGGAGGTGTGCGTGCGTTGCGGCCGTATGTGCGTGAGCACCGTCGGCTACTCGGAGCGGCAGCGGTGTTCTCCATCGCCGCAGCCGGACTTAGTCTGGTGCAACCGGTGCTGGTAGGCCGGATCATCACCGCCGTCGGCGACGGTGCCCCACTAAGCGGCCTGGTGTGGGCGCTGATCGGGCTCCTCGCCGCCGGGGCGGTCCTCGCCACGATCCAGTACTACCTGCTTCAACGGACCGCAGAGAGTGTGGTGCTCACCGCCCGCACCGAGCTGATCGGGCACCTGTTGCGGCTGCCGATGAGCGAGTACCGCAGCCGCCACGTCGGGGACCTGGTCTCTCGGGTCGCCTCGGACACCACCCTGTTACGTGCCGCGCTCACCGACGGTGTGGTCGAACCTCTCGGCGGGATCCTCGTCCTGGTCGGCGCGCTGACCGCGATGATGCTGCTCGACCCCGTCCTGGCCGGGGTCACCGTCCTCGTCGTCGCGACCGTGGTCGCAGCGTGACTTCACATCACCCGGCGGCTGAGAGCGTTGACGTTCAAGACCCAGTCCCGGCTCGGAGACCTGACGGGCGATCTGAACCAGACCCTGTCGGCGATCAGCGTCATCCGCGCCAATGGGGCCACCGACCGCGCGCAGGCCCGACTCGGCGACCGGGTCCGATCAGCGTTCGACGCCGGCATCCGCGCGGCTCGATCCGGCGCCGCGCTCCAACCGCTCCGGCAGACCACCGGCCACGCATCGCTGCTCTCTCCACATCCTCGGACCCCTTCGGCCCGGGCCGGTAGCGCTCGCTGTAGGGCCCGTGGGGTGGCGGTGGGGGGTGATCGAGGCAAAGACGGCAAGGACCTGTCCATGTACGAGCTCGAGGAGTCGGTGCAGGAGATGCCCCCGCCACGCGCGCTGGTGCCCAGGCGTGCAACAGGGTGACTGCCGCTCGCGATGGCAACCGGTGAGGGTGTGGGTCTTCAGGGGGTGGGGATGTGGTGGGTGAGGGCGCGGGTGGCGAGTTGGGTGCGTTTGTGGTGTTGGGGGAGGTCGTCGATTTGGAATGTGGTGAAGAGGGCCCGCAGGTGTGTTTTGACGGTTTCGATGCTCAGGTGCAGAGCGTCGGCGATCTGTTGGTTCGATGCGGGGATGGGGTGGTCGGTGCCGTCGTGGAAGGGCCGGCACAGTTCGTTTAGGACGGTGTGTTGGGCGGGGGTGAGGTGCAGTGGTGTGTCGAGGGTGTCGCCGATGTTAGTGATGCCGCAGTCGGTTGCGGGCTGGCCGTGGTAGGTGAGGGTGCTGGCGCCGATCCGGATGACATCTCCGGGGTGCAGGATGTGGCGTCCCCGTAGCCGAGTGCCGTTGACGACGGTGCCGTTGCGGGAGAGGCCTTTGTCGCAGACGGTCCAGTAGATGCCGAGGTGTTCGACGGTGGCGTGCAGGCGGGAGATGTCCGGGTCCGATTGCAGGGACAGGTCGGCGTGGGTGGCGCGGCCGATGGTGATGGGGGAGCGGTCCGGGGCCAGGGGCATTTCGTGGGTGTGCCCGCGGGCAGTGTAGATCAGGGCCGGGTTCGTCACTGGCGGTGATCTTTTCGGAAGGTGCCCATCGACACGGCCGAGGTGGTGGGCGCCGGTGCCAGCATCTGCTCGACGGTGTGGAGCAACTGCCCGATCATCACTGCTGCGGCGATTCCGACGGCGAGGGCGAGGGGGCAGGCGAGGGGCAGCCACGGGGTGAGTGTGTCGGCGAAGAACCCCGACAACACGGTCAGGACCAGCAGTGGGAAGACCACGGCGATCCACCGGGCTCGGGACAGTTGCTCGCGGTGTTCGATCAGCGCGGTGCGGTGTTGATGTCGGGGGTCGTTGGTCGGCGGGTCACTGTAGGTGCTCGAGGTCATCGGTGTGCTTTCTCGTGGTCGTGGACGGGTCGCTGCGTTTCGGTCTTGCTGTTGCTGTCCTCCTATCGTCGTGGACTGGGGGAACTCGGGTTAGCCACCCTTGGGGGCTGTTGTGACCACCCTCCCCAGGAACACTGAATCTCTGCATCTCTGCGTGTCCGGCTGTCGGGATGTCTGCGTGTGCGTGTTCTGCGTTGTCGGGTGTCGGTCAGGTTTGGAAGGCCGTGATCAGGCACCAGCCGGTGAGGAGGCCGCCGAGGCACAGGGCGATGATGCCGAGCATCCTCGCTCGCGACGACGCGGCGCGGGCGCCGTCGAGGTCACCGCTGCACCAGCGGGGGAACACTTTGAGTGCGTCGCTGAACGCGAAGAACGCGAGGGGCCAGAAGAACATCATGGCCGCGACGGCCCATCCGACATTCGAAGGCGGGGGCGGCGGGGGGTGCGGTGTGGTCGGTTCGGGCTGGGTCATGGAGTTCTCCTCGGGAGTGTGCGGTGGGGTGCGATTGCCCTGTCCACACTGGTCCACAGCGAATCGAAGCCACATCCCCTTCAGGGTGGGCCTTCGATCACCCCGTGCAGGTTCTGCAATGCGCTGGAGGAACAGGGGTTTCGGCGGCCTGGGGGGGTGCAGTGATGTTCACCCTGATGAGGATGAGAGACCCCTGCCTCGACCGGCAATGTTGACGGCATCGAAAGCGTCACCCACTCAACTCACACCGGAGGAAACACCATGCTGAACACCACCAAGTCCGTCAAGACCACCGTCCGTGCTCTTCTCGTCAGCGCCGCCGCGGTGCCGATGCTCGTCCTCGGCGCGGGTGCCGCGTCCGCCGCCCCGTTCCCCCTCGATGTGCCGATCAATATCGGTTTCGAGAACAACCAGCAGGGCGGCACCGGCGGGGCCGGCAACGGCGGGGATGCCGGCAACGGCAACAACAACACCGGCGGAACCGGTACCGGCGGTGCGGGCGGCGACGTCGGCGGCGGCGGAATCAACATCGGTTTCGAGAACAACCAGAAGGGCGGCAACGGCGGTGCCGGCACCGGTGGCGACGCCGGCACCGGGAACGGCAATACCGGTGGCAACGGTACCGGCGGGGCCGGCGGCAGTGTCGGCAAGTAACGCGTCATGTCGAACAGGGCCACGCTCGGGGTGATCGTTGCGTCTGCCGCGGCGACGGCGGT
The DNA here is from genome assembly GCF_000280725.2 of Rhodococcus sp. JVH1. NCBI lineage: Bacteria > Bacillati > Actinomycetota > Actinomycetes > Mycobacteriales > Nocardiaceae > Rhodococcus > Rhodococcus sp. JVH1. The sequence continues at coordinate 4,601,207 of NZ_CP166289.1, forward strand.
CGTTGCACTCGGGTGCGGGGTCGCCACCCGGGCGGACGGGCCGAACATCGCCCCGGCCGCCGTCCCCGGTGTTGCCGTCCCGGGCGCCGCCGAGTGCCAACCGGGTGCGCCCGGGAGCGGCACCCGGGGCGGGGACGGAGGCGACTGCATCGGCGGCTCGGCCGGTGACGGTGTCGGCAATCGCGGCGGCAGTGCCGTGGGCGGTGACGGCGGCGATGTCGGATAGTGCTCGTCGGAGAGGACGGTACGGGCCTTCCCGCCGTTCGTCATCCTCGACGACCGGTGCTCATCGGGCTGCTGCGCCCGGTGGGCACCGGTTGTCGCGCCCGACCGCGCCGGAGGGGTCGGGGTCGTCGAGTGGTGTCCCGGAATCGGGAGACCGAGGTCATTTCACTTCTGTCCATAGTCAGTGTTGTTAACGCCGTCGCAGGGCGGGAAGGGAGAGAAAACATGTTGCACAGAAAAAAGTTTCGCCACTCTTCGGAGACCGATGCCGGACCGGAGTCGACCGGGGCGGCGGGTGTCGTGCACCACCGTCGTCGGCTGTTCGGCGGCGGGCGGCAGTTCTATACTCAGGTGATGCCGGAAGTTGAGCCTGGTGCGAACCCGGATCCGGACCGATCCGCGGGGAAGCCCGGCCGGTCTGGTGGGGGCAGCGCGTGGGAACTCGGCATCGAAGGCCGTCATGACCCGGACCGCATCCGCGACCAGGTGCGGCGCGGTGCGAACATCGACGATCCGGTCGGTGGTGGCGGGGGAACGCTGTTCACCGAGTCGGTGCTGGTGGTCAATCAGCGGGCCAAACTGATCGAGCTGGCGGCGGAGTTCGCGGTGTACGACCAACACGGCAAGCCGCTCGGTTCGGTGGTGCAGGTCGGCCAGTCCACCACGAAGAAGGTGGCGCGGTTCATCGGACGCCTCGATCAGTTCTTCACCCACACCCTCGAGGTACACGACGTCGAGGGGGCGGTGCTGCTGCGGCTGACTCGGCCGAGGAAGATGGTCAAGTCGACGATCGTCGTCGAGCGTGGCGACGGACAGCAGGTCGGGGAAATCAGGCAGGACAACGTGTTCGGTGCGATCACCTTTTCGTTGTCGGCGGACGGCGTGTCGGTCGGCGCGATCAAAGCCGAGAACGTGTTGGCGTGGGACTTTTCGGTTGTCGATGCGTCTGACAACGAGGTCGCCCGGATCAGCAAGACGTGGGCGGGGTGGGACAAAGCTGCACTGACCAATGCGGATCAGTATGTCGTGCAGATTCCTCGGCGGCTGCCGGATCCGTTGGCCACTCTGGTGGTGGCGGCCAGCCTGTCGATCGATCTGGCGTTGAAACAGGACGACAAAGGCTTCAGTGTGTCCGATCTGCTCCCGTGGTGACCGGCTGGGGGAGTGCGGTATTCGAGTCGCGCGCGTCGGATCGAGATGTGGGCACATAACGATCGACCTGGATGCACTGCCCACCACGGAACGGAAGAGGATTCCGCCGACCAGGTCGGCGCCCTGCTGCAGTTGACCACACCAGGCCCAGCCGGTTCGGCGGGAGCGGACTTCTGGTTCGACATCGCCGCCGACCGGCAAGCCTGGACGCACAAGCCTTCGCCGACACCATTCGCTCCACCAGGTCCGCGGGCTCCAACCGTTTCTCCTACCCGCCCCTGCGGCGCGGTGACCGGGTGTCAGGTCAATGCTCGATCCAGCGAGGGAAGGTTAGGTGTCCTCGGTCTCGTCCTCGTCCGGCGGTGGAAGCGGATTCTCGGAGAGGGCGGCCAATTGTCGTCGCAGTTCGGCGACCTGCTCAGGGTCTGCGTGTTCGGCCCGACGGTCCACGATTTTTCCGAGAACCAACAACACGATCATGGGCACAACGATGACGCAGATTCCGATAATTGTGATCGCGGTCGGGAATGGCCCGACCCATGCGGGGACGTGTCAGGGGGCCACAGCCCGGGGGTACGACTGAGCATCTGCGGACTCCTCCGTCGGGTCGCTGGTACACCAACAATTGTCGGTCCGGGCTGCCGCCGCCAACACCCCCGGGGTGCAGGAACCATCACCCCCCGGGTGCTGCCCGCGAGGGGCTGAGTCGTTCGCCCGCGTGCCGCCGCCCGCGGCACACGCTTTCCAGAACTGCGGTCCGGAAGCGTCCTGGCCGGCTCGGCGCCGACCCAGTGCCGGACACCGTGGCGTCGCCGGGGCTGTGTGTTACGGCGACTCATATATGGGTGCCGCCGCGTGCCGTCCTGAGACTGCACGGTGAGTTCGACGACGGCGACCCATTCGGTGTCGTCGGCGCCGCGCGCCTTGTCGGCACGTCGCGTCTGAGCCGTCACCCGGGCAACGGTTGCCGGATCATCGACAGGGATCAACCGCCGCTCGTCATCGAGCATCCGCACCGGGTGAGCATCGGGATCGACTCGCACCACACCGTACCGGCGGTCATGGCGCAGCGTCGGATACGTGGAGCCGACAAGGACCAGTCGCTCGTCAGTGCCGACGCTGCTACCGCCTTCGGCACTGACGCGTTCAATGGTCAATGTCCCGTCCCCGGCACGCTTGCACCGGAACACCTCGTGTCGGGAGGTGATCCAGCACCCGTCGCGGTCGGCGTGGACCTTGCGGGTCCACTGGTTTTTCGGTGGCTCGATCGTCAGCGGCAACAGATACTCGACGATTCGTGGTGGTGTCGACCGCGTATCAATGTGCAGCAGGACAGGATTCGACCGATCCATCACCCACACGTCGGGTCCGTCGACGGAGACCGCGCCGGCGACGAACTCCACGTTGGTGGCCGGTACGTCGTTGAGGTCCAGGTCGAGTAGCACTCCGGTCCCCTGGAAGTGGTCCTCGGTCGAGGGTGTCTCCGGGTTCGACCAGAAGCGGTGCGGGGTGGACTCGACCTCGGTCAGTCTCTCGGTGCCGTCCACGGCGCGCAATCCACTTCCGGTGTGTTCGATGCGCTGTTCGACAAGCTGGACCCGTCGAACCCTGCCGCGAACCAGTACAGGATTGTCGGACCCCGTCCAGAAGATATCGACGACGAGTCTTCCGGTGAGTTCGACTCGTCCCGTCCGGGGCCGGTCGCACAACCACTCGGCGGACCATCCGTTCGTTGTGGGTGCCGACCGCGTGGACCCGCCCGTGGTCGAGGACGATGATCTGGTCGGCGTTCTTCACCGTCGCGAGCCGGTGCGCGACGATGACGACGGTCTGATCGACTCCGGTGGCCTCGAGCGCGGTCTGGAAGATTTCCTCGTTGCGACTGTCCAGGCTGGACGTCGGCTCGTCCAACAGCAGTAGCGGGGGCCGGGCGAGCAGTGTGCGGGCGATCGCCAACCGTTGCCGCTCGCCACCGGACAGGCGGATGCCGTGTTCACCGATCTGTGCGTTCACACCGTCGGTCTCGGTGTCGATCCGATCGCGCAGGTTGACCGTGTCCAGGGCCGCCCAGCACTCCAGATCCGTCGCCTCCGATGTGTGGCCGGTGGTCTGCCGGAGCGGTTGGTTCGCGGCGCCGGATCGAGCCGCGCGGATGCCGGCGTCGAACGCTGATCGGACCCGGTCGCCGAGCCGGGCCTGCGCGCGGGCGGTGGCCCCGTTGGGGCTGGGGTCGCATCGTGACGATGTCTTCGGTGTCGCGCAGCGCGGCGGGGGAGGGTTCGGCAAGGTGCCGTACTCGTCGGCCAAGGCTGCGATCCTCGGCTTCACCAAATCGCTTGCGCGCAACTGGAAGACTCCGGCGTGACGATCAACGCTGTCACGCCGGGAGCGGTGGACACCAACATTCGTGTCGGTAGCACCGACGAGCAGGAATAACCTATTGCACAGGGCATTCCGCTCGCACGCACCGCGACCACACGCGACATGGCCTCTGTCATCACCTTCCTGTCTTCCGACGATGCTGCCTACCTGATCGGACGACCATCGACATCAACGGTGGAAGCCACATGCACTGACGACGTCCCAGCTGCGATGTCTCGTCGCTGGTTCGATGTCGCAGCGGGGCGGGGTGATGTGTCTGCGGATGTCAGGTGAGGTTCAACGTGTCCGCGATCGTGGTGAGGTAGTCGATGTGCGCTTCGACGGTGTTGAGGCCAAAGCCCATCGTCGCTACGGCGGCGTGGGTGCCGCCCGCTGCGCGCCAGGCCGCGATCTCGGTGCTGACGGCGTCGGCACCCTGGCTCAGCACGACGTATTCCGCGCCGAAATCCTCGACCGGCCGGCCCGTTGCATGCACGCGTTCGCGCAGCTCTTGCCAGGATTCAACAGCGGTGTCGATCCCGGTCGCTCCGAAGAAGATGAAGCCGTCTGCGAGGCGGACGGCGCGTTCGAACGCTGCCTTTGTGGCGCCGCCGAGCCAGATCGGGATGGCCCGGCTCGGTTGGGGTGTGAGGGCGGCGCGATCGACTCGGTCGAAGCGGCCGGAGAACTCGACGACCGGTTCGGTGAACAGCTGGCGCAGCAGCTGGATCTGTTCTTCTTGCCTGGCTCCCCGGGTGCGGAAGGCCTGGCCGAGGGCTTCATATTCGACGGGGCTCCAGCCGACACCGACACCGAGCCGCAACCGGCCGCCGGAGAGTAGATCGACGTCGGCGGCTTGCCGCGCCACCAGAGCGGTTTGGCGTTGCGGCAGGATCAGCACGCCGGTGGAGAAACCGATCCGCTCGGTGATCCCAGCCAGGAAGGCGAACATGACGAATGGGTCGTGAAACGGGTCGTGTTCGGTGTAGGGCCCTGTCAGGGGCGGTGTCCGGTCGGCGTGCACGGCCCCCAGGACGTGGTCGTAGGCGAGTAGGTAGTCGAAACCCAGATCCTCGACTGCTGTGCCGAATCGCCGCACAGCGTGGGGGTCCCCGCCGAGCTCGGTTTGTGGGTAGACCGCACCGATCCGCACGCGGTCGGTGTCCCTTCCGGTCGGGGGCACACTGCTATCTGCGGACATGTCGGTTCTCCATTCGTCGGGTCGCCTATCCAACGGGATCAGTGGTCGGTGGGGTGGCCTGGGTCGGCGACCGCAGGGCTGGTTCCGGTCGCGCCCGGACTCGCTGGGTGGGCCTGGCTGCTCGAAGCGGCATCACATCCACATCACCGCTGCTTCCAGTACACAACAGGAGCCTGAGTTCACACCAGGGCAGACCTCACCCAGGATCTGACGGACCCCCTCTGCAGCTCCCGGAGGATCGTCATCATCGCCGCGGCGCCACCCACGTGATCGACCCCGCCGCCGGCCCCTCGCCGACAGAGATCCGAAGCCGTCGAGACCTCACGACGTTGCGTTCGAACGCGAGGATGTGGCTAGCGAAGAAGGATGGTCCGAAGAACAGACCGGTCAGCGATTCACCGTCAGTGGTGGTGATCGTCCCGGTGCCATCGTCGCGGACCCGAGGTACATGAACTGGTGGCACTAGGTCCTCGGCCCGCGGGCGTTGCAGAAAGTTGCGCGCATGCTGGCTGGTGGATGCGGAGGTCCTCGTCGATCAGGTGCTCGAGACGGCAACCACCTTCGACACGGTTCCCGCGCTGGCGGCCGCGTTCCCGCTACGGGTCTTCCCCGACGCCGTCGGCATCCCCGAGGTGGGCCGGGAGAACCTGCTGTCCTACGGCGACCACCTGTTCAACGCGTTCGGGCCGGTCAACAGCCTCGTCGACAAGGGCGCCCGCGGGTGAGCGAGCTGTCCGGGTGGGTCGACGCCCAGTGCACCCGCGACGTGCTGAGCGACGACGGATTCGGGGCCCAGCTCTGCTGATCGCGGCGACATACCTACGGGGACGACCACACCTGATCTGAGGAAGCGGACATCTCGACGCCTACTGCGACTGCCACTTCGCCGTCCGTCATCGATCAACGAGTGCCGGTCCGTCGAGCGAGCGGCCGCCGACGTGAACAGAAAAGTCGGCTGCCGGGTGTGAAATCCCCGGTCAACCGCTCCAGAATATCTGTAGTGGTGACTGTAGACATTGAGGCATCGCTGTTGTAGAGTTCCTCTCGTCGCAAGGAAAGAGTTCACGAGGTGCGGGAGAGAATGAACTGCCCGCAGAGAAGTAACGCAAGACCAGGATGTGCCGGGCAAGGGTTGATATGAGTGTGTAAGGCCCCGGCATATCCGGCGGCTGCCGGGCGGCACGAAGGCCCGACAGCCGGAAGAAGTGCAGTGAACAAGGAAGTGAAACCCGCTCCGGCCCCCGGTGCCTCACGGCGCCGGGGGCCCTGTCCGTTGGAAAGGCGTCACCCCATTCCGGAAGATTCGCCCGGCCGACGCGCGGCCGGGAAGCTCGACGACGAGGACTACCCGGCATACAGCATGGGTCACGCCGCTGAGATCCTCGGCGTGACACAGGCATTCCTGCGCAGCCTCGACGCCGCGAAGCTGCTCACCCCCGGGCGCTCGGAGGGCGGCCACCGCCGCTACTCCCGGTACCAGCTGCGTCTCGCCGCCCGAGCCCGCGAACTGATCGACCAGGGCACCGCGCTCGATTCCGCGTGCCGCATCATCATCCTGGAAGACCAACTCGCCGAGGCCCGACGCATCAACGCTGAACTTCAGCACACCCCCCGCCCCACGTCGGATCAGCCAGGCCCCGCATCCGGCTGACACGCCGCCGCCCCGAGGTTCATTCCGCGGAAGCCGCCCGATCCGCTCGGCGACCTCACCTCGGGCCTTTGCGAGAACGGGCTGTCCGGGGAGTGTGGTGGGGGGCCGGTGAGGTGTCAGGCTGCGCTCGTCTCGTCGGTGTGTACCACGATTCGACAGGTTCGGCGGACTCGCGTGTCAAGGTTCGCGGTCGCGAGGGTGATGTCGGGTTCTGTCGAGCTTGCGGGCGGGCTGTTTCCAGTCGGCGGCTCAGAGCTTGTCGGCGAGCACGTCGAGGTAGCTGATTTCGGGCGGCGCAGCGAAGAGTTCGTCGGCGCGTTCGCCGAGGGCCTTGCCGACCGGCCCATTGAGATGTGTGTCGCGGGCGGCCTCGTCGGGGAATGCGTCGATGATGCCGAACGTCGAGGGGCCGAACCGTACCGCCAACCAGGGCTTCGTGCCGGGCTCCTGTTCGACGAGTGGCAGCGCCGATCGGAGGAATTCCTCGACCGCGCTTTCCTTGCCGGGTTTTGCTTCGAGTCGGACCAGCAGCGCCTTGGTGGCCATGTCGGGTCTCCTGTTCGAGGTGGTGGACATGGTCCAGCATCACACCATCGACCGGTGAAGGGAAGGAGCCCCCGTGCCCACCAATCAAGGAAACCGATCTCACCCCTAGTAATCGTGGAGCCGAAAGAGGAGACTCCATGGTGGATGGAATGCGACGCCTGGAATGCGCCCGCTTTATCGGCTGTGACGCGAAACATGGTGGTGTGCCAACGTTTTGGTGTTGTTTTCAGTTCCGTGCGCTGTCGCGTCTGCCCCAGCGGCACGATTCATTCGGTCGCTCACATGTCATCGCCTGTGGCCGCCGGGCCGGGATCCACCGGGAAACGCAGCATCAGGGAGTCGAGATGAAAGCGCTTGTGTACGACGGGCCACGTGAGGTTCATGTGAAGGATATGCCCGATGCCAGGATTGAGCAGCCGACCGATGTGCTGGTAAAGATCACCAGCACCAATATTTGCGGGTCGGATCTGCACATGTATGAGGGCCGCACCGACCTGGAGCCCGGGATGGTCCTCGGTCACGAAAACCTGGGGATCGTCGCCGAGGTCGGCAATGCGGTGGTCAAGGTCTCACCCGGGGATCGGGTGTGCCTGCCGTTCAACATCGGCTGCGGGTTCTGCCGCAACTGCGAGGAAGGGTTGACCGCGTTCTGCCAGACGGTGCACCCGGATCCGAAGATGGCCGGCGCCGCATACGGGTTCGCCGGGATGGGCCCGTTCTGGGGCGGGCAGGCGGAATATCTGCGGGTGCCGTTCGGCGACTTCAATTGTCTGCGGTTGCCCGAGGATGCCCAGGACAAGGAAACCGACTACGTGATGCTCTCCGACATCTTTCCCACCGGCTGGCACTGCACCCGCCTCGCGGACATGCAGCCCTGAGGTTGCCCCTCGGGAGTGGACACCGGATTTCATGCGGCGACTGACAGCGTAGACGACGCGATGAGTCGTTGTTCGAACTCCACTGGGGTGAGGTATCCGAGGGCGGAGTGACGGCGACGTCGATTGAAGTACGAGAGCCACTCGAACAACTCCAGCCGTGCCTGCGACTTCGACGTCCAACTCCGTCCGTGCAGCCACTCCCTCTTGAGTCCTTGGAAGAACGACTCGGCGAGAGCATTATCGTAACTTGACCCGACCCGTCCTCGACTTTGCTGAATCCCATGACGGCGGCATACATCGACGAAAGCTGCTGCGGTGTACTGTGATCCGCGGTCGCTGTGGAAGATAACGCCACCGACGTCACCACCGCGGGTGCGCACCGCCATCTCGATCGCGTCCGTGACGAGATCGGTGCGCATGTGGTCAGCGATCGACCAGCCCACCACCCGGCGTGAGAAGATGTCGATCACCGTGGCCAAGAACAACCACGAGGATCCCACCGGGATGTAGGTTATGTCCCCACACCACTTGGTATCGACAGCCGTAGCGGTGAAGTCTCGCATCACCAGATCCGGCACCGACGGAGCCGACTTGTCCGCGATGGTCGTGCGCTTGCTGCGGCGCAGGTGCCTGCCCACCACGTGGTGGATTCGCATCAGCCGGGTCACCCGTTTGCGGTTGATCCTGCGCCCGCGGGAGCGGAGTTCGGCGTGAACCCGCGGAGCGCCGTAGGCGCTCCGGTGCTCGGTATGGATTGCGCGGATCTCGGCGACTGTCGCGGCTTCCTCGGCCTGGCGCTCGACACGGGCCGGCTCCGTGATCAGGTGCTTGTAGTAGGCGGAACGGGAGGTCCCGAGCACCCGGCACAGCCGCTGCACGCCGAACTCGGCGCGATGGTCGGAGATGAAGTCCCAGCGGCGGGTCTTCACTTCACCTCCTTTGCGAAATACGCGGCTGCCCGGCGCAGAATCTCGCGTTCGAGCTGCCATTCCTTTTCCGCACCGCGCAGCCGCGCATTCTCCGCGCGCAGCCGCGCGAGCTCGTCCGCCTCGGTCCCGTCGGCGCCGGTACTGCGGTCCTGCGAGCGCGCGTTACGGGCGGTGTCCTTGCGGACCCACGTCCGTAGCGTTTCGCCACTGACGCCCACATCCGCGGCCACCGCCGCGTACGTGCGTTTGCCGTCGGCCGCGCGATACAACGCGACCGCGTCTTTCCGGAATTCCTCCGTGTACAGAGACTGGCGTCCCACCTCGACATCCCTCCTGGCTCTCCTAGAACCATTGTCCGGGGTGTCCACTCAAAGGGTGCAGCCTCACCCGGCGATTCGATGGTGGTGTACGGGGCCGGACCGGTCGGGTTGATGGCGGCGTATTCGGCGATGATCCAGGGCGCGAGCAAGGTGATGATCGTCGACCGGCATCCGGACCGGCTCAAGCTCGCCGAGCAGATCGGCGTCATTCCGATCGACGATTCGAAGGGCGACCCGGTCGAGCAGGTCCTGGAACAGACCCGCGGGCAGGGTGCCGACAAGGGTTGTGAATGCGTCGGCTATCAGGCGCACGACCCGCAGGGTCACGAGGACGCCGCGATGACGATGAACCGGCTCGTCGACTCGGTGCGCTTCACCGGCCACATCGGGGTGGTCGGGATCTTCCTGCCCCAGGACCGAAACGGCCCCGACGAACTCGAACGCCACGGCAAGATCGCCTTCGACATGGGCAAATTCTGGTTCAAGGGGCAGAAGGTCGGAACCGGGCAGGCCAACGTCAAGCACTACAACCGGCAGCTGCGCGACCTGATCCACCAGGGCCGTGCCAAGCCGTCCTGGATCGTCTCCCACGAACTGCCACTGGCCGAGGCCGAATCCGGTTACCAGCATTTCGATGCCCGCGACGACGGATGGACCAAGGTCGTACTGCATCCGTGAGGCCCGTCTGCTCATGCGGGTGCTGCCGAGGCTGCCTTCGGACTGCCGGTTTTCCCTCGGCGGGCGTCCCGAATGCCGAACCCGCACCGGAAAGCCGGCCGCTGACCGAAACTCGCCGACCTCTCTGCATAACCGCCGGCTCGGCATGAGACCCGTCCGGTGATGATTTTGCTTTCGGGGCGTCAATCGGAAAACCCCGAACGATCTGGAGCGGGCGTTCGCGGCCGCCGGTTACAGGTCGGAACGGGCGCCTTTGAGCAGAAGCGGGATGGATCGTCAGGGTTCCCCCGCTTCGTGTCGGTGTGAGCTGCGTCAGCTCAGTCGGTTCATGCTTACCGGCCGTCATCGTCCGCTCGGCAGACTTACCACGTCTGGCCCGGTCCATGCGGGCCTTGGGATGGCTGCCCGTGCCAGCTACAGACTCGACCGGGTGTCTGGCCTGGTCGCGGTCTGAGGTTGGCCCTCGGGAGTGGACACCGGATTTCATGCGGCGACTGACAGCGTAGACGACGCGATGAGTCGTTGTTCGAACTCCACTGGGGTGAGGTATCCGAGGGCGGAGTGACGGCGACGTCGATTGAAGTACGAGAGCCACTCGAACAGGTCCAGCCGTGCCTGCGACTTCGACGTCCAACTCCGTCCGTGCAGCCACTCCCTCTTGAGTCTTTGGAAGAACGACTCGGCGAGAGCATTATCGTAACTCGAGCCGACCCGTCCTCGACTTTGCTGAATCCCATGACGGCGGCATACATCGACGAAAGCTGCTGCGGTGTACTGTGATCCGCGGTCGCTGTGGAAGATAACGCCACCGACGTCACCACCGCGGGTGCGCACCGCCATCTCGATCGCGTCCGTGACGAGATCGGTGCGCATGGGGGTACCCCCTGGACGCAGTCCTTGGGGGAGGGTCAGCGATCGACCAGCCCACCACCCGGCGTGAGCAGATGTCGATCACCGTGGCCAAGAACAACCACGAGGATCCCACCGGGATGTAGGTTATGTCCCCACACCACTTGGTATCGAGAGCCGTAGCGGTGAAGTCTCGCATCACCAGATCCGGCACCGACGGAGCCGACTTGTCCGCGACGGTCGTGCGCTTGCTGCGGCGCAGGTGCCTGCCCACCACGTGGTGGATTCGCATCAGCCGGGTCACCCGTTTGCGGTTGATCTTGCGTCCGCGGGAGCGGAGTTCGGCGTGAACCCGCGGGGCGCCGTAGGCGCTCCGGTGCTCGGTATGGATTGCGCGGATCTCGGCGACTGTCGCGGCTTCCTCGGCCTGGCGCTCGATTCGGGCCGGCTCCGTGATCAGGTGCTTGTAGTAGGCGGAACGGGAGGTCCCGAGCACCCGGCACAGCCGCTGCACGCCGAACTCGGCGCGATGGTCGGAGATGAAGTCCCAGCGGCGGGTCTTCACTTCACCTCCTTTGCGAAATACGCGGCTGCCCGGCGCAGAATCTCGCGTTCGAGCTGCCATTCCTTTCCGCACCGCGCAGCCGCGCATTCTCCGCGCGCAGCCGCGCGAGCTCGTCCGCCTCGGTCCCGTCGGCGCCGGTACTGCGGTCCTGCGAGCGCGCGTTACGGGCGGTGTCCTTGCGGACCCACGTCCGTAGCGTTTCGCCACTGCCGCCCACATCCGCGGCCACCGCCGCGTACGCGCGTTTGCCGTCGGCCGCCCGATACAACGCGACCGCGTCTTTCCGGAATTCCTCCGTGTACAGAGACTGGCGTCCCACCTCGACATCCCTCCTGGCTCTCCTAGAACCATTGTCCGGGGTGTCCACTCAAAGGGTGCAGCCTCAGTCGGCGCGCATGCGGGTAGCCGTCCCATGGCCGGGACTTCGTGACCTGCATCCGAAAGTCTGCTCAGCTGTGACGAGCCCGCTCTTCGTAGGCCTGCCTGGCAGTGATGTCGACGTCTTCCAGAAACACTCTGTCCGTGTGGAGCGCACGGGTGAGCGCTTCGCTGATCCGACGAGGGAAGAACTTCTGACTCGCGGCGAGGGCACCGACGAGCTTGGTCACCCGCACCTTCGGTTTGGGGCATTCGATCAATGCCACGATGGCACGCGCAATGTCCTCCGGCTCGGCGTTCTTGAGTCCAGGGAGCCCCTTGGTGCCGGCAGTCAGCTCGGTGTTGACGAAAGACGGGAGCACCGCGGAAAACTCGATTCCCGTTCCGCGGTGCTCCACCCGGGCCGCGTCCGTGAAGCCGACGACGGCATATTTGCTGGCGCAGTAGGTGGCCAGCCCTGGTGTGTAGATTTCGCCTGCGAGTGAGGCGATGTTGACCACGTGCCCACGGCCCCGCGGCAGCATTCGCCGAACAGCCAGTTTGGAACCGGTGATCACCCCGAGGACATTGATATCGAGGATCCGGCGGGTGACCGCATCGGGCTCGTCCGCGATTCGGCCGGCGGGCATGATGCCGGCGTTGTTTACGAGCACGTCGATAGGTCCGAGCGTTGCTTCCACGTCGTCGAGGAAGGCCCCGAACGATTCGGCATCCGTCACGTCGAGCTTCCGGTAGCTGACCAGGCCGAGTTCGGTCGCGGACTCCTTCAGCTTGACGTCGTCGATGTCGCCGATCGCCACCTTCGCGCCGAGCCTGGTCAGGGCCGTGGCGGTCGCGAACCCGATTCCGCGGGCACCGCCGGTGATCGCGATGACGCGACCGTGCAGAGATTGTGTCATTTTCCTTCTGTCCTTCTGTCGTCGTTACAGGGAGTTCGAGCGGCTTGTCACGGATAGGCGGCGGCGCGGGTCGCGCGCGACGAGGGCCCGCAGCACCCGGCCGACGAGACGACCGCGGCCGGGCGCGTACGGATACCAGAGCAACTCCCGCTTCACTGCGGGTCCGCGCGGCACCGTGATCGCCTGCTGCCGGGTGTACTTCCGAACTCCATACTCACCACCGAATCGCGCGCCGAGACCAGACTGCTTCCATCCCCCGTGCGGTAACCCCAGCGCGAACAGGTTGGAGAAGGCGTCGTTGATGTTCACCGCGCCGGCTTCGAGCCGGCGCGCGATCGCCTCGCCGCGGGCCCGATCTCCGCACCACACCGTCGCGGACAGGCCGTACTCGGAATCGTTGGCCAGGCGCGCGGCTTCGTCGGCGTCGGCGACCTTCACCACCGGGATCGTGGGCCCGAACGTCTCCTCCCGGATACAGGCCATCGAATGGTTCACGTCGACGAGGACCGTCGGCTCGAAGAAGGTGCCAGCGCTCCCGGCCTTGCCGCCGGTCAGCGCCGTGGCGCCGCCGTCCACAGCGTCGTCGACGTGTCGGGCAACGAGGTCACGCTGGGCCTGTGTAGCCATCGCACCGACATCGATCCGATACCCGTCGCAGTCGTCACCCTGTCGGAGCGAGCCGACGAGTGCCACCAGTCGCGCGACGAATTCGTCGTACACGGGCGCCTCGACGTAAACGCGTTCGATCGACACGCACACCTGTCCGGCGTTGAACAGTCCGCCCCAAGCGATTCCGGCTGCCGCGCGGTCCAGGTCCGCATCCGCCAGCACGATGGCCGGATCTTTGCCGCCGAGTTCGAGACTGCATGGCACCAGCCGCTCTGCGGCCCGCACGGCGATCGCTCGACCGGTCGGGGTGGAGCCGGTGAACTGCACGAAGTCCACCGAATCCACTACCGCTGCACCTGTGTCGCCGCGGCCAGTGAGTACCGAGAAGACCGGGGGTGCACCGATTTCCGACCATCCCCGAGCTAGTTCGACGGCTGACAACGGCGTTACCTCAGACGGCTTGAGCAGCACCGCCGCACCAGCGAGCAGCGCCGGTATGATGTCCATCGCCGGCATCGCGAGCGGGAAGTTCCACGGGGTGATCACACCGACCACCGGGTAGGGGCGGACGGTCTTGATCAGTCGCTTTGTCATCGACAGCGGCCCGTGCGGTTTCACCCGCTCGTCGGCGAGAAACTTGCCGGCGTTGTCCGCGAAGTAGTTGATCAGGTCGCACGCGAGCGCAGGCTCGATGGCTGCTTCGGCGCGTGGCTTCCCGGTCTCGGACCGCAGCACGTCGATGAGGTGGCGCTCATTGTCGAGAAGCCAGTCCCGCAGCTTCCGCAGCCACATGGCCCTTCCTTTCGGCCCCAGCGCTTCCCACTCGGGTTGGTGGGCGCGCAGTCGACGGACGGCATCGGTCACTGCCTCGGAACTCTCGTCCGGTACACGCGCGACGAGGCGGCCGTCGGCGGGGCAGTGCACGTCGATGTCGTCGCACCTCGTGTGCGCCTTGCTTCCGGATCTCATGTGAACCCCGCCTCCTATGATGCACGACACTTCCTATTAGAATTGCACAACCAAACCGCACGTTTCTTAGCGAAATCAGCCAATTGGGCCCTCGTCATTTGTGCTCCGGGTCCAATTAGAAGGAGGTATCGACGTGTCCGCTGACGACATGGTGCTTGCCTGGCTTCGGGAGTTCGCTGCGGAGGCGCTGGTGCCCGGAACCCTGGATGGTCTCGTCGCGAGGTTCGACGCCGTGATAGTGGCCGAGGTTCCCGAGGTTTCCGCGGACCGAGAGTTGCGACGGGACCTCGAAGCCAGCACCCGTGACCAAGGGCGCGCACTGCTGGTCTGGCTCACCGGAGAGTCCGCGGAGGTGGACCTCCCACCCGCCGCACATGGTCTCGCGTGCACAATCGCCCGACGGGGCCTGCATCTGAGGGTATTGATGCAGATCTACCGGGTCGGCCAGAAAGCTCTGCTGAGATTCGCCGCGGAAACAGCAAGTGAGCGCATCACCGACCCGGTATTGGAACCGAAAGTCCTGATTCGGCTACTGGAGCGGGCGAATCACTGGCTCAACGTCTCATTGGAGGTACTCGCGGATACCTACAGCGAGGAACGAGAGCGGGGATTGAGCGGCGCGTTCGCCCGGCAGGCAGAAACGGTGCAGGCGATCATCCGAGGCGAGATCGCCGATACCGTGGCAGCCTCGAATCGTTTGAATTACCCCTTGCTCGTGCATAACACCGCACTTGTGCTGTGGCTCGAGGACACACAGTCGAATCAGGCCGAGGACGAGATCGGCGTTCTGGACTCCGCCGCCCGTACGGTTGCGGCCAAGATCGGGGCTCGGCAAATGCTTACTGTGCCGTCCGGATCGCGAGGGCTCTGGGCATGGCTGGCGGCGGAAGTCGAGCCGGATCTCACCGCATTGGACATCGGTCCGGGCATCCCGGCCGGGATCCGGATCGCGATTGGTAACCCGGGCAAAGGAATTCAGGGATTTCGGCAAAGTCACATCGAAGCTATTGCTGCTCAACGCATCTCGGAATCTCGACCGGCCGAGACTCAGCTCATTTGCTATGCGGACGTCGAAATTGTCCACCTGCTCGACGGCCATCCCGACGCGGCGAGGGCGCTGGTTTCCCGTGAACTGCGCGGCCTTGACGGTACCGATGCAGCCTCCGCAATGCTGCGCCGCACGCTGCGCGGCTATCTGACCGTGAACCGCAGTCCGGACGCGGCTGCTCGGGCGCTCGGCGTGCATAAGAACACCGTGCGTTACCGCATCCAGCGCGCCGAGGAGTTGCTCGGCCGCCCCGTCGGACCGAACAGGCTGAAGCTGGAACTCGCGCTCGAATACGCCGACACCTACGGTCCGGTCGTTCTGAAGGAGTGAAAAGGCACCTCCGTCGGCGAGTGCGCCCCAAGCACTGGCCCTACACACTGATCGATGCCGCACAGTGCAAGTGTTGGGTAGCCGCGTGTACAGCATTTCGTCGCAGCGTCAGGACCTTGACTTTCCTGTGCATCGAGGCGTCTGCCTCGATCGGTAAAGCCGGATTGCACAATCTGTCGTTCGCTCTGGCCGACGAACTGCCCCCACGGCATCAATGTGGGTACCGTCACCCATCGGTGGCGTAGTCCAGCCGGGAACCTTCTTCGATCCGGATCTGACGACGATCTCGAACAACGCGTCCGTGTCCCCGTGGCCAACATTACGAGCCCAAGCACCGCGCCCCTCATCGGTGTGCGGTGGAGGTGAATTGATATGTTGCCGCATCGACGATCTCGCCGGGCGTGATGGAGATCTCGTCGTTCAACCATGCGGTGACCAGCTCGGCCAAGCCGCCCACAAACAGCAGTCCGTTGATTTCACCTTGATGTGGTGACCACGCTCTGTCTCCGTATATGCGCGTGGCTTCGTCCGCCACCATCTGAGCGAAGCCCCGCAGTGCTGCGCGTCGGTGGGTGCGCAGAGGTTCGGACGCGGCGGATTCGATCATCGCAACACGTCCCTTGCGTGGATCTTCGGTGAGGATGGTGACGAACGATGCGATGGCATTTCGTACGCGTTGTTCGATCGTCCCGGTGCTCGCTCGAAGCGCATCCAGTCCGGCCTGACGGACCTCGTCGGCGATGCCGTCCAGGACATTCTGTAGGAGTTCGTCTCTGCTGGTGAAACTTTCGTAGAAGTATCGCTCCGTCAACTTGGCGTGCGCGCAGATGGCGGTCATGGTGGCGCCGCCCTTACCTGTGGCTGCAAACACGTCCAATCCCGCCTCGAGCAGACTCTCGCGGCGCAGTGCTGCACGTTGGTCGCCGCTCAGGCCAGCGTATCGACGGGGCGTAGGGGGAGTCATGGATCGATATTGACAGACGTGATCTCGATGGCGCAGACTACGCTCATCTGACAGGACGCGCTGTCAGATGAGACGGGAGTTGAGGTTCGTCATGTCCAAGATCCTGGCCGTTCCACCCGTACAGTCGCAGTTGCAACCGGTCTCGGGGCGATCGGGGCTGCCCGGCGTCGGGCACGTACTCGAATACATCCGAGATCCACTCGCATTGATGCAAAAGCATTGGGACCGTTACGGCGAGGTCTCCTGGTTCTCGATGGTCGGTCGGCGTTGGGTCGCAGTCCTCGGACCCGACGCATGCCAGGAAGTGCTGCAGAACAAAGATCGGGCATTCGTCAACGGTGACGGCTGGTCGGTGCTGATCGGCCCCTTCTTTCACGGTGGCCTCATGCTTCTCGATTCGGAAGAACATCTACGACACCGTCGAATCATGCAGCAAGCCTTCACCCGATCGCGCCTCGAGAATACCGTCGACGTTCTCAACCCGGCGATCGATTCGGCGCTCGACGCCTGGACTCCCACCAACGGATTCCGCGCCTACACGGCGCTCAAGGCGCTCACTCTCGATCTCGCCACCGACATTTTCATGGGTGGCGCGGAAGGGTCTACCGAAAGCGAGATTTCTTCGGTGAAAAAGGCTTTCGTCGATTGCGTGCAGGCGGCAACCTCGGTGGTCCGCTATCCGGTCCCGGGGACCAGGTGGAAGCGAGGACTAGACGGACGCCGAGTCCTGGAAGACTTCTTCCGGCAATACCTACCGGCGCGTCGATCACACGAAACGGACGACCTGTTCTCCGTGCTCTGTCACATCGAATCCGAAGCAGGACAACGCTTCAGCGACGACGAGGTGGTCGATCATATGATCTTCCTCCTGATGGCCGCGCACGACACCTCCACGATCACCATCTCCACGATGATGCAGTATCTGGGTCAACACCCGCAGTGGCAGGACAGATGCCGGGCGGAGTCGCTCGCGTTGGGGACCCCGGCGCCGAGTTATGCCGATCTCGACGGACTGGACAGCCTCGATCTGGTCATGAAGGAATGCCTCCGGATCGTCTCTCCGGTGCCGGTCATGGCGCGCCGAGCGGTTCGCGACACCCAGGTGCAAGGGCACTTCGTGCCTGCGGGAACCTACGCGGCGGTGGTGCCACATTTCACCCACCACATGCCGCAGTACTGGCCCGAACCCGAGCGTTTCGATCCCGAACGCTTCGCGGAGCATCGACGTGAAGACAAGGTGCACCGATATGCCTGGGAGCCCTTCGGTGGTGGCGTGCACAAATGCCTCGGAATGCACTTCGCCGGCGCCGAGATCAAAGCAATCATGCATCACCTCCTCCTGCGCTTCGACTGGCACGTCGACGCCGACTACGTCGCCCCACTCAACTTCACGTCCTTGCCGTTCCCCTCAGACGGACAACCTGTCGACCTGCGTTTGCTCGCTACTTCTTGAGGCGAACTGGGGTGGTCTGGCGGACCCTTTAGCTATAGCTGGGAGTCCGAGCCCTTGTGTTGGCACTGTGGAGGAATCCCCACCTCAGCCCGTTTTTCGCCGGAAACTGTCGGTGCGCCCACAAAGCCTGCGGCGGGGCCATCGACGAGGGAAACGAGCCGCTGATCGGGGCGGTATCAACTTCTACCTGGCCATTGGCGCGGGCGGTGTCGCGCATTCGACGTGTGTGAGGGAGGCGGCGCAGGTCAGGTGACGGGGAGCCCGACCAGGCCGGCGGTGAGGCCGAGGAGGGCGCAGACCCCGAGGGTGCGCAGCACGGACCAGTTCAGCCGGTAGATCATCACCCCGGCGAGGACGGCGATGACCGCGACGACCGGGCGGATCGTGCTCAGGTCGGGCACCAGCAGGTGGATCGGCCCCCAGTGCAGCAGGGAGGCGTCGGCGAAGAGGGTGTGGACGGCGAAGTACAGGGCCAGGTTCGCGATCACTCCGACCACCGATGCGGTGATGCCGTTCAGCGCGGAGGTCAGGTGGGTGTTGTTGCGGAGCCGCTCGACGTAGGGGGCGCCGAGGAAGATGAACACGAAGCACGGCACGAACGTCACCCACGTGGTCAGCAGCGCGCCGATGGTCGCGGCGACCCAGGGGTCGAGATCGCCGGGGTTGCGGTAGGCGCCGAGGAACGCGACGAACTGCACCACCATGATCAGCGGCCCGGGGGTGGTCTCGGCCAGCCCGAGACCGCGGACCATCTCGCCGGGGGTGAGCCAGCCGTAGGTCTCCACCGCCTTCTGGGCAACGTAGGCCAGGACGGCGTAGGCGCCACCGAAAGTGACCAAAGCGGTGCCGGAGAAGAACATCCCCTGTTCGGTGAACACACTGTGCCGGCCGGTGAACACCACCACAGCCACCATCGGAACGGCCCACGCGATCACACCGACACCGAGCACGAGGACCGCCCGGCGCAGGCTGGGGGCGTCGGCGTGCAGAGCGTCGTCGGCGATCAGCGGCGGCGTCTCGTCAGTGTCCTTCTCGGTTGTGCCGCTGTTGTCGGCGCCATGCGTGCGGCGGCCGATGAGCCAGCCGGCAAACCCGGCCACCGCGATGACGATCGGGAACGGCACCGCGAACAGCGCCAACGCGAAAAATGCGCAGACCGCGATCACCACGTGCGCGGGCCGGGTCAGCGCCCGCTTCGAGACCCGGGTAACAGCCTGCACGACCACGGCGAGGACGGCGGGGGCGATGCCGGCGAAGATGGCCAGCACGATAGTGGTGGCCCCGAACGCGACGTAGATCGCGGCCAGTCCGAGCATCGCGATCATCCCGGGCAGCACGAACAACACCCCGGCGATCAGACCGCCGATCGTGCCGTTGAGCAGCCACCCGGTGTAGATGGCGAGCTGCTGGGCTTCCGGGCCGGGCAGCAGCATGCAGTAGTTCAGGGCGTGCAGGAACCGTTTCTGCCCGATCCACCGCTTCTCGTCGACGAGGGTGCGTTGCATGACCGCGATCTGCCCGGCCGGACCACCGAAAGTCTGCAGGGAGATCAGAAACCACGCCCAGCTCGCCTGCCGCAGCGGGATCAAGTCGCGGCGTCGGGAAGTGGGGGCCGGTGTGGCGCGGGTGGTGGGTTCGTTACTGCTCACGTCGGTCTCCGAAACATGAAAGTCAGGGCGGGGCAGGATGGTCGGGTCGCATCGGGGTCAGGACGGTTCGCGGCCGGACAGGACACGTTGGCGATGGAATTCGTAGAGCCCGTCGAAGATGCGGGTCGCCACCGCCAGGGTCTGATCGTCGGTGCCGGTCAACGACAGCCCGCGCAGCACCGAGTCCAGGCCGGGGGCTTCGGGGGCGTCGAACTTTCCGTCGTCGATGTCGGCCTCGTGCACGATTTCGGCGAGTACCCACAGCACCGGGTCGGTGAGTTCGTAGCGGCGCAGGATCGTCTCGAAACTGCAATCACCGTGGTGATGCGAGAGTTCGACGCCGCGCATGTCGAACGCGGTCGCATCGTCCGGGACGTCCGCCGGATCGGTCACCCACAGGAATTTGGCGTCCGGGTCGATGTTGCGGCGGATCAACCACGCGCAGGCGGCGCGGTCGATGTGGATCCCGGCGCGGGTCGCCCACCTCACTGCGGCACCTGCGTTTCCGCGGGCCGGCCGGTCGCCAGCCCCTTTAACGCGGCCTCCGCGCCGTCCCGCTGGGCGGTCGGGAAGAAGGTGCGTTTGTCGATCTCCCGCATCCGGCGGCGCAGCTGGGTGAGCTTCTTGGTCCGTCCGTCGGGGTCGGGCAGTGAGCGTGCCGCTTCGGCGGCGTCGGTGATCTCGTCGTATTCGGCGGCCCGATCGGCCGAGAGCTTCGCCCGCATCCGGTCCTGTTGGTTCTGGGTGGTGGGGGCGGCGGTCCACACCTCCGCCTGCCCGTGCGCCTCGACGATCTCCTCGGCGACCCAGTCGAACTGCTCGCGGGTGCGGGCCGAGGCGGGCAGCACCACCACCCCGTCGGCGAGCTGGAACACCCCGTACTTGCGGAGCTTGCGCCACACCGCGATCCGCGGCGTCGACGGCTCGCGGGGGATGCGATACGCCAGCATCACCCACTCGTCGGGTCGCTCGTCCGGTGCCGGTTCAGGTTCCACAACCGTGATGTAACCACGGTTTCACTGCGATGTCTATCCGTGGGTTCGGGGGCCGGTGGGGCGACTTGGGCGCGCACCTGGTTACTGGACTGTAACCGTGGTTACCGTGAAAGTGGCCGTCGTGTTCGAGGCCGTCGACGACGAAGAGGCGGCCACCCACGTCACACCCGGAACCTGACCAGTCAGGAAGCAGACAGGAGCTGGGATGGGCACCCGTACCGGTGACCGGCGCAGACTGAGACCAGCCCGGCTGCTGCCCGCACTCGTTAGGGCGTCGATCCTGGTCGGCGCGTGCTCGTCCCGGTCGACACCACCGGAGAGTGGCCCGCTGCCGTTGCGCCCGGTCGCGGAGATCGCCCTTCCCGGCGACAATTCACGCTTCGACTACGGCAGTCTCGACTCCGAGCGGGGACTGCTGTTCATTGCACACCTCGGCGCCAGCGAGGTCATCGAAGTCGACGTCCACACCCAGCAGGTCGTCCGAACGATCCTGAACCTGCCGCAGGCACACGGCGTCCTCGTCGTCCCCGAGTTGCGCCGGGTCTACGTCACCGCCACCGGCGACAATCGCCTGGTCCTCCTCGACGAAGACACCGCCGCCGTGCTCGGACAGGCCCCCACCGGTGACTACCCGGACGGGATCGCCTACGACCCGAAACGCGGTGCGGTGTGGACCACCAACGAATCCGGCGGCAGCGAGACCGTCATCGACGCCGCCACCGCACACGTGCGCGGCACAGTCGACCTCGGCGGCGACGTCGGCAACGTCGCCTACGACCCGGTCGCCGACCAGATGCTCGTCGCGGTCCAAGGCACG
This sequence comes from Rhodococcus sp. JVH1, assembly GCF_000280725.2. NCBI lineage: Bacteria > Bacillati > Actinomycetota > Actinomycetes > Mycobacteriales > Nocardiaceae > Rhodococcus > Rhodococcus sp. JVH1. The sequence goes on from NZ_CP166289.1 coordinate 4,622,673, forward strand.
GGCGATCTCGCCGCCATCGACCCCGAAACCCTTACCGTCATCCGCAGGCTTCCGACACCTGGATGCCGCGGCGGCCACGGCCTCGCCCTCGACCCACCGGCACGGCTCGCGTTCGTTGCCTGCGAGGACAATGCCACCCTGCTCACCGTCGACCTGGCGACCTGGAAGACCGCCGGTGCCGCCGGGGTCGGCGGGCAACCAGATGTGCTCGCCTACGACCAAGGGGCGCACCGCCTTTACGTTGCCGCCGAGAGCGGCACCGTCAGCGTGTTCGACCAGGAGGGCGGACACCTTACCGAGGTCGGGTCCGGTCACCTCGCCGATGGCGCGCACGTCGTGGTGGTCGACCCCACCACCCACCACACCTTCTACCCGATCCCGTCCGGGGACCACGGGCGTCCCGCACTCCTCGAACGCGCACCAACCACCTGACCGGCTAGCGCCCCTCAGGGTTCGACGGGATGCGGGCGGGAATCTATCGACGCTCGGCCGGCCAAGGCGCGGATGAAAAGCCGGAAGCTGTGCGGGCAGGGCACCGCGGCGGCGGCGAGCGCCACCACGACCACGCACATCACGACGGTGAGGGCGAGTTCGTTGTCCGCGAGGAGTTGCTGCATGGGAGGAGTGTGCGGGTCCGGCGCCGGTCAGAGCGAATCGACGAGCACGAGCACCGACAACGGGATCGCGGGCACGCACAACCCGGCGCGGATCGAGGCGCACCCGGGCCGCCAACGGGCGCCAACGTGTGCGATGGAACGCCGGGATCGCCACACCGGCGAGTACGGCGGCGACGACCAGCACCTGCAGCGTGAGGTCAGCACCATTGCCACACAGCCGGCGGCGGCCGCCGTGAGCCCCCACGGCGGCCGCCGGTCATGGGCTTGCAGGACGGATCCGTTGTCCATCGCGCACCTCCATCGCACCTCGAGTCTAGAACCGTGAACGACTGCCTCCACGGCCAGCGCATGTCATTGGGTCAGGCGGTGATAGATCTGCTCGTTCGTGGTTCTCATACTGTGCTCGCGGGCGGCTGGGCGGTCATTCTCCGGTGATACCGACCCAGCCTCGAGCGATTCAGGTGCTACTCACCTGTGAAGGAACCCGGACGCTTCTCCATGAACGCGCTGACGGCCTCCCGGTGGTCGGCGGTGTGATGGGACAGCGCTTGCATGGCAGCGGACAACTCGAGCAAACTATCGAGACTCAGATGCTGGGACTCACGCAAAAGCTTCTTTGCCATCCGCACCGAGTTCGGCGGATTGACCGCTACGCGCTCCGCCAGCCCGCGCGCCTCGTCGAGCAGCTGCTCCGGGGCGACGACCCGGGAGACCAGCCCCCATTCCAGTGCAGTCGCCGCGTCGACGCGGTCCCCGGTCAACGTCATCTCGGCAGCGCGGGCCGCGCCGATCGCGCGTGGCAGCAACCACGCTCCACCGTCCCCGGGAATAATGCCCAGCTTGACGAAGCTTTCTGCGAAGAAGGCCGTGTCGGAGGCGATCCGCATGTCACACATGAGCGCGAGATCGCAGCCGGCGCCCACTGCGGGGCCGTTCACCGCCGCAATCAGGGGGACGTCGCAGTTGTACATAGCCCGAGGAATACGTTGAATTCCCTTCCGATAGCCCTCGCGCTGCTGGTGAGGCTTGCCTCCGAAGAGCCCGCGGCCTTCCGCCATGTCCTTCACGTTACCGCCGGCCGAGAACGCGGAACCGGCGCCCGTCACGATGACTGCTCTGGTCTCATGGCTGGCATTGACAGCGGCCACGCATTCAACGAGCGCGTCGATCACGTCCTCGCCGGAGATCGGGTTGCGTTCTTCGGGCAGATTGATTGTCCAGGTCTCGATAACACCGTCGCGCTGGACGAGAACGGGATCATCCATGAAAGTTGCTCCTTGTGTGAGGGTCAATCAGTCACGATGACTGACTTGTAGTTGTCGGTCCCGACTTCGGCTGCAGTCCGCAGATTGTTCAGTATCGGCACGGCCGAGATCTCGGAATCAAGGACGGCAACGCCGACTACGCCGTTTCCGCAACATTTGATGGAATCGACGAGTTTCTCGACGTGGTGCCCTCCGCTCAGCAGGTGAGCGGAGGGCACCACGTCCAGTTGATCGGGGGCGCCGACGTTCAGTGAGAACCGAGGGTGGGTTCCGGCCTCTCGCGCGACCGAGGTGGCCGAACGAGAAGTCGGAGTCGCTCGCCGAAAGTCGGTCAGGCCGGCTTCGAGGCTCGTTCGGTCAGAGTCTCACCGCCGATGGCCCAATCGTCCTTCGACACTTCTTCGATCGTCACCCAGACACTTGCCGGTTTCGCTCCTGTCGCGTCCACGTATGCAGCGGTCAGCTTTTTCAATAGCTCACGCTTCGCTTCGGCGGATTGGCCGGGGGTCTGGGTCACATGCAACAGCGGCATAGCGTGCTCCTTGAGGGTTTTTGTTGGGGAAAGGCACTCGACAAACCACTTCGCTAATCGAGATCAGTTGATCGGCGGGAACCGTGCCACGGCCAAGGGTAACAGCCTTGAGTATCGATTAAAAAGGTTGGGGTGCAACGGATATGATGATACAAGGTTGGTGCGTCGTGTCACTTAGCTTGCAGTCAAGTAAGTTTCAGATAGCCATTCTTCATTGTGGATAAGATCATCTGTGAAATAACCGCGTTGATGACGCGTCGGTAGGTACGGTGCCTGGAAGGCGAGCCCTCCGGGGCTTTCAGAGTTGATGGGCGAAGGCGCGCGGCACGAGCATGAGTTGTCTGAGCAATTGTGAAACACCATTACGAGATTGGGCGTGAATCTATGATCGAACTCGATCGCGACTGGCCGCGACTTCGCGTAGTGGCCTCGACCGCCCCGCCGCACTGCGCGACGACGCCGAGGCGCTGCGGGAGGAGTGGCCGACGGCGCGACTTCTGCGAGTCGACGGGCTCGGGCAGGTTCGTCTCACGGAGAAGCATGTGCTGCTGGAACCGTACTCCGACCGCTACTTCGAGCCTCCCGAGCATGCGGTGCTGCTCGGTGTCTTCGACGGGGACGACGAATGGGCAGTGCGGGGCGACGAAGGTTTCGATGATCGCTTACTTCCAGGCCGGTGCTATGGCTCGCTTTGATCGAGTTGGACAAGGCGTTCGCGCTGTAGGGTGGACCGCCGCTGGTGTTGCGGATGGACAACGGACCGGAGTTCGTAACCACTGTGCTGCAATCGGTATGCCGTCCTCGGAACGCCCCCGAATGACGGAATTCACGGGTGTTGCGGCCCCGCTACTCCGGCAATACCCCGGAGCCGCGTAGAGACGCAACCTCGTTCTCGGAAAATCCGAGCTCGGCGAGAACAGCGTCGGTGTCGGCGCCGCGGTGGCGAGGGCCGAATCGCACCGAACCGGGGGACTCGGACAGCTTTACTGGTACGCCGACACCTCGGTACCCGTCGCATTCGATCACCATCTTTCGGTGCCGCACCTGCGGAAGGTTGAGTGCCTCCCCGACGTTGTTCACGGCCCCCGAGGGAACACCGGCCAGTCGAAGCGCGGCGGCCAGGGCCTCGCGCTGCCAACCGCCGATGAGTCCGCCGAGGACCTTGCGCAGCTGTACTGCGTTCGCCATACGATCGGTATTCGTCGTGAACCGTGGGTCCTCGGCGAGCCCGGGCGCGTCCAACGCGTTGGCGAGCGACCGGAACTGCCGGTCGTTACCGGCACCAATGAAGAACGGTCCGTCACTGCAGATGAACGTCTCGTAAGGACAGATGGTGGGATGGGCGACGCCGGTGCGTTCCGGCGCGACGCCGGTAGCAAACCATTTGCCGGCGTGTGGGTGCAGGATCGACACCGCGCTGTCGAGCAGCGCGAGGTCGACAAGCTGCCCGCGCCCGGTCTCGCGCCGCACGTGCAGTGCCATGAGGATGCCGTTCATCGCATTGAGGCCGGTGATGATATCCACCAGCGGGATCCCGATCCGCATCGCCTCGCCGTCAGCTTCGCCGTTGATACTCATCAGCCCGGACAGTGCCTGAAGCACTGCGTCGTACCCGGGCGCGCCACCAAGCGGCCCGTCGGTTCCGTACCCGGTGATCCGGCAGTGTACGAGGCGCGGGAACTCCGCGGCGAGTACTTCGTCTCCCAGGCCCCACTTCTCGAGCGTCCCGGCCTTGAAATTCTCGATCACGACGTCGGCCTCGGCGAGCATTCGGCGCAGGAGTTGCTGTCCTTCCTCGATTCGTAGGTCGACGCTGATGTTGCGCTTGTTGCGGTTGAGCCCGTCGAAGTACGTGCTGTGGTCTTCTCTGACGAACGGCGGGCCCCAACCGCGGGTTTCGTCGCCGGCTGGTGGCTCTACTTTCGTTACGTCCGCACCGTGGTCAGCAAGCATCTGCCCGCACAGTGGTCCGGCGAGCACCCGCGACAGGTCGACGACGCGAATGTCTGTGAGCGCGCCAGTCCGCGGAGGCAGCGCGGCTGAATTGGAAGAGGCGTCCCAGGCGTCGGCCGAAAGGGCGTTGACTGTCGAGTTGGTCATGGCTGCTCATTCTGGTGGGTATTGAAGGGTCGGGCCGGCCGAGGGGGAAGGTAAATCATGAAGCCTCTAGGCATCCCCTTGAACAGGGAGTGGGGTCGGAAGGCTCCGAGGCGACTAGACATAGATGGACCTGTATTCAAGATAGTAATCCAGCGCCTCAGGGCCGAATTCTCGCCCAATTCCGCTGTGCTTCACGCCCCCGAAGGGGGAGCCCATGTCCATCGAAAAATAATTGATCCCCATTGTGCCAGACCTGATACGTGACGCGATATCTAGGCCATGCTCGTGATCCTCAGTAAAGACGACCCCGCCCAAACCGAAGACGGTGTCATTTGCGATACGAACGGCCTCATCCTCGGACCCGTACGGGATAACGGAGATGACAGGACCGAATATCTCCTCCTGCGCCAGTCGACTGTTATTGTCCACGCCTCCAAAAATAGTAGGCGAAACAAACCACCCTCGCGTTAGGCCATCAGGCGGCTCGGCGCCGCCACGGACAAGCTGGAATCCCTCAGACTCCCCAAGCCGGATATAGTTTCTAACTCGCTCTCGGTGTTGATCGCTCACCATCGGGCCCAAAGTGACCGCGTCGTCAAGCGGGTCCCCCATCGCCAGATCATCCACATAGGCAGCCAGGACATCTAGAACTTCCTGGGAACGACCATGGGGAACCAAGATACGGGAGTTTGTGGTGCACGTCTGCCCCCCGTTCTTGAACACAGCGTCGTCCAGGCTCCTAGCGAAGACATCCAGATCCGCATCAGGGAGCACAACGGCCGCCGACTTGCCACCGAGCTCGAGCGATACCCTCTTGAGGGACCGGCCTGCCGCCTCGCCTATCGCCTGCCCTGCAGCCGTTGACCCGGTAAATGCAATCTTGTCCACACCCGGATGGGCCACAAGGGCCTCGCCCGCGCGAACGCCACCAGCAACAATGTTGAGGACTCCAGGCGGCAGACCTGCATCTTCCGCTGCTTCCCCGAGCACGTAGGCGTCAAGCGCAGTTTCGGGGGCTGGTTTCAAAACGATAGTGCACCCAGCGGCGAGAGCAGGAGCGATCTTGGCCATAGCCAGCAACTGAGGATAGTTCCACGCAACGATTGCACCAACAACACCGACTGGCTCTTGCCGCACAATGGTGTGCCCCTTCTTGCTGGGGCGGCGAGTCTCAAAAGTCCGTGCCTCGGCGAGCTCAGCCATTGAACGCAGTACCGCTACCGGGGCCGCAGCGTTACTGATAATCGATAAAGGCCTAATCATGCCATTCTGCTGACTGACCAAGCGCGCGGTGGATTCTCCTCGGCGCTCGAGGCTATCGGCGAACCGCCGCATAGTCTCGGCCCGTTCGTGCGGGGTGGAACGCCCCCAGGGGCCGTTGTCGAGTGCCGCCCGCGCGGCCAAAACAGCTTCGTCAATCTCCGAAGGACCACCCATTGCGGCAACGCCCAGCGGCCGCTCGGTTGCTGCTTCTGCAATAGTAAATAATTCTGGGTCGACAGCCTCTCGCCACTGACCGTTAATATAAAACTGTCTGCGGTCGGCGCCACCGGATGGGGGCATAATGTAACCTCTCTAAAGTGGTCATATACCTTGTCTTCCAAGGTTGCTTACGAAAGACGATTACGGTCAATACGCTGCCGCAGCCAAACGAAGGGCAAAGCGCTGGAGCGTCTACAGTTGAAGCGCATGACTAGATGACTGCTCGGCACCGTACCGATCGGTCCGTCTCGGGCCCGATCGAACTCCGTACGGACGGAGTACCGATCGGGCCGTCTCGGGCCGTCTCGGGCCCGATCGAACTCCGCACGGACGGCCCACCTCTAGGGAGATTCAGGCCGGCCTACTGTGCGACGCCACGTCGATTCACCTGCGCGGTGCGGACGGTGCCTTGTGACTTACCTTCACCGAACTGCTCGAGAGTGGTCGCATTGCAAAACATGTACAGCACATCCAGGTCCGATCCGCCGAACGTGCACGCAACAGCCCAGGCGTCAGGCACGAGAACGGAATCGGTGATCTCGCCGCCCTCCTCAACGCGATAGAAGCCGCTCTCCGGGCCGTTGGTCAGGCCATTGCCGAACCAGACGCCACCTTCGGTGTCCAGTGCAATCCCGTCAGGGTGCATGCTCTCGTCGAGTTGTGCCCACACTCGGAAATTAGTCAAGGAACCATCGGCGTTTACGTCAAAAGCATCAATCCGGTGACCGAAAGTCTCCGCGAGGAGCAAAGTTCGACCGTCCGCGCTAAGAGCAGCTCCGTTCGGGAATGTCGCATCGCCTTCAACTCTGCTTACGTTGCCCTCGGGTGTTACGTGGGCCAAAGTTGTTGCCTTCGGATCCTCAGCCCCGAGGTCAAAGCCAAAGTTACCAATGTAGGCATGTCCGGACGGCGATACCAGCATGTCGTTTGCCATTCCGCGGGCGATATGCGCGATATCGGCGTACTCGCTGACGGATCCGTCGGACGCGATGCGCACAACCTTCTTCTTCGTCGGATCCAAGAGGACCACTAAGACCGATCCATCCTGTAGGAAACCGAGCCCAGACGGTGACTCTTCGAGCGTCGCGAATGCAGTGTGGCTGCCGTCCTCTTCGAAATGAAGGACGTGCTTGCCAAAAAAGTCGCTGGCCCATAGTCGACCATCGTGCCAGCGTGGTGCTTCGAGGTAGCCATGCCCACTGGATATTGTCTGCAGTGAATGGTTCTTCATTGCCTGCCCTTTCGGTGGTAGATATGGCGATTGCAGCTTCGAGTTAACGCATCCTAGGCGCTAGTCACGCCTCAAATTGCACTACGGTGTATTTCGCCGCGAACTTGGAGAGCAGCTCCTTTGCGCGAATATGAGCAGGATGCACGTCGTACTCGGCATAGCCTGTTGGATCATGAAACGCAGCGGAAATCCCGTAGTCGCTGCTCACGTCGCGCGAACTGATGTCTCTTCCATGAGCGTAGGCATGTAGCAGTTCTGTACATTCGGCGGACAGCTGATCAAGCGCAATTGCGAAAGCCGATATATTCGAGTCATCGATCGACCGGGTCCATGATATAGCGACCAAGTGATGAAAAGTCATGACACGGTCAGCCCATCGGTATATCCGGACTCCTTTTCCTTCTGCCAGAACTGCAAGTATGTCGGCACGCCGTTTAGATACTGCAGCATCTGCATTTTCTTGCCCGGAATGTTGCCCCCGTTATACCAAGACTTGGCCCGATTGAATAGCGCCGTGTCGTCGGTCTCGTTGATGTGCGCGGTCCAAGCTTTGTCCGCTTCAACTGTCGATTCGAAACGGGTGAGTCCGTTTGACCGAAGAAATTCGAAGAAGTCGACCATGACCTCGCCCTGAAGCTCGGCGTTCGTGGACCCGTTCGCAAATGCAGCAGGACTCTGGGGGCCGTAGACGAAAATGGCGTTCGGGAACCCGGCTGTGACTGCTCCGAGGTACGCGTCTACGCCCTGGCTCCATTTGTCACGTAAAGTGACGCCATTCGCGTTCTGAACGTCGATCGAGGTTAGTGCGCCGGTGTTGTTGTTGAAGCCTGTGGCGAGAACGATAATGTCAAACCCGCCGTGCTCGACTCCGTCGGCTGTGCGAATCCCAGTTTCGGTGAATCCGACGATCGGGGTCTCTTTGGTGGAGACAAGAGAGACGTTCGTCTGATTCATCACCTCATAATAGTTTTGATGGAGGGCCGGCCGCTTGGCTCCGAAGGGGTGAGGGGCGATTTCTGGGACCAACAGCTCTGCTTTGACTGGGTCTTTGATCTGGGGCTTGATCTTGTTCTTCCAGAACTCATATGTCAGCGCATTTGTTTTGTCATTGAATAGATAGTCCGAGAAATTTCCCAGCCAGAATGCGAATCCGCCCTGATTCCAGAGGCGCTCAAAGACAGCATTGCGCTCGTCCTCCGGGGTTTCGAAACCGCTCCGGGGGTCAAAGTCGTAGTCGATCGCTGCGTGGGTTTCGCGACATTTCGCGGCAACATCGGGCATTTTGTTCTTGAGGGCGGCTTGTTCCTCATCGTCCAAGTACTTCTGTTGCATAGGCAACGAAATATTCGGAGTGCGCTGGAAAACCGTGAGGTTTTCGACTATTGGGCCTGCTTCCTGCACTACCTGAACAGCGCTTGCGCCAGTTCCGATAATCGCGACGCGCTTTCCCGTCATGTCCAGATCGGAACGCCATCGGGCGGTATGAACCAGTTCTCCTTGGTACGCATCCATATCTGGGATGGATGGTGTGTAGGGTTCCGTGGTCGACCCTGTCGCGAACACCACAAACCTTGCCCGGAAAGTGGCTCCGTCCTGTGTTTCGAGGCTCCACATCCGCTGCTCTTCGTCGAATGTCGCGCCCACGACCTTAGTGTTGAATCGACTGTCCTTGCTCAGGTCCAGTTTGGAATCAACATAATTGAAATAGCTACGCATTTCCTCATGATCGGGGTACATCTGCGAGAAGTCCCAATCCTTCCAGAGGTATTCGTCAGTGAACTGATATACCGGTGCGTGGCTGTCCACCCTTGCTCCCGGATAGCGATTGAGGCTCCATGCCCCGCCGAAACCGCCACTGGCTTCAAGGAGGATCACAGAGAATCCCCGGTCCCGAAGATGGCGTAGCTGATAGATGCCACCGAAACCGCCACCGACAACGATGACGTCATAGGTAGGTGTTTCCGCAGACTGTGCCAGGTCGTTCTTTGGAGCGTGGATTGCGGTCATCGATTTGGACCTTTCGAACACTGAGATGGGGCAGGGTTGCCGCTCGCTGTAGCCCTTTGATCAGAGGTGATTAGAGGGCCGAACGAGCTGGAGGGGTGCGAGACCTGGAACCTGTGTGACTGCGACCAAGTCTCGCTTGGGATGTGGTGTACACCATAGGCTTCAGGCTTCAAGTCCGCAACTACAGAGAATAATTCATAACTACGTAAAACACGGACGCTTCAGTAGTGTTCTGCTGCGTTGGCCGCGCGGCGCGGGCGGGCGATGGCTGGAGCGGCGAGCACGATGGTCGGGTACGCCTCGATCGACTCGCGGGTGCGGTGGAAGACCGGTCGGGCCTTCAGTTCGGACTTGGCGAGGCGGAAGAACTGCTCGACTTTCCGCAGGGTGTGATAGGCGGCCACGACCGCATTTCCGACCATCACCGTCGGCTCGATGTCGGTGACGTAGCCCGTGTGGCCGGCGGACTGGCGGGCCCGCTCGATTGATGCCTCATCCAGGATGACGCTCGTCCGGTGACCTTGACGGATCGTTACCTTCGTAGTGGTTCTGCCAGGTCGCCTACGCGCTGGGTGCGGTCGATCTGCGCGTTAGTGGTGCGCCGGTCGCGTTGGGCGCGCTGCCACTTTTAGTGCCACACCACCCTGCGGTCGCGCCGGTCAGGGCCGTGGCCCATCGAGCGGGTCAGCTCCGCGGTGTCACCTTCGGCGATAGTGTTACCGCGGCGGCCGAAGTGATCCTCGAGTTCCCTGGGGGCCTTGGAGGTTCGGGAGGCGACGATGAACGACAGCCCCGCAGGTTGGCGTTGATGGTGTTCCGGGGGGTGCCTGGACGCTGATGTCTTCGAGCGCCCGGTCGTGTCGAGTTTGCTGTTCGGCTCGATCAGTCGGGCGCACACTAGCGACTTTGAATGTCTCATCGCCGATCTCATCGAACCCCAGCGCCTAATACGTCCCGGCCAGGTCGGCCCACAGGACCTCGCTGTAGTGCGAGCGCACCACCGCATTCCCTCCCGCGCAGACCTGCGACTCCGGCTCCAGCTCCAGCTCGAGACGCGTCTGATCAGCGTCGATCCTGCCCCTGGTCACCGCCATCAACGTCGTGAGATCGCCCTCGGTATGAGCGAACCCGATGTGCTCGACTAACCTGCGGGTCGCCTCGCCCCGCGCGTTCTTCGCCGCACCGGGAACGACCCCAGTGGCACGAAGCTCTCCTGTTGCGGGAGTCCCAGCACCAGCCGTTGGAGTCACTGCTCTCGAGCTGTCGGCCGCTCCGTGGGCGCTCGCGCATCACACCGAGGTCCACCGTGAGGCGCTGACGGCGTTCGCGGGCAAACGCGCCGGCAAGTATCAGGGGCGTTGACCCGAGAGATCGCGTTCGGCCTACATCTTGTGAGAACGTTCGTGCACTCGGCATTCGCACGGAGTCGCGCGCCTAGCGGTCAGCGAAAGCCCCACTCCTCGGCGTGCCGGAGACAGATCTTAGCGAGCTCGTCGCGCCGCTCTATGATCGTCTCGCGAACGCCGACCACACCGAGTGTGGCGATGGTTCGGCCGCGTTCCCGGAGAGCCACCGACACGCCGTCACCGCGTTCGACAGCCACGCCCGGGGCTGCACACACGCCGGTGGCCCGTAGCGCCTCGAGGGCGTAGAGGAACTGCTCGATGTAGTCGGCGTCGGCCACCGGGCGGGAGTTGAGGTAGGCCCAGATGTCGCGCTGCTCGCGGTCGGCCAGTAGCAGCCACCCCGCGGACGTGCGCAGCAGGGAGCGCCGCAGGCGGTTCTCCGCCAGGTACGCGTACTCCGGTTCAGAGGAGACGTGGTCAACGTAGAACAGGTCGTCGCCCACCGAGGTGGACAGCGCGATGGTCAGTCCGGCCTCGGCGTGCACTTGCTGGAGCTGTTCGTGACTTATCGACGTGACCGGGGGGCGTCCCGCGATGACGTTGAGCAGGTAGGGCGCTGTACCGAGGGTGTAGACACGGTCGCGTTCGTCGAGGTAGCCGACGGCGACGAGACCGTTGAGCAGCCCATGCACCGAACTCACTGGGGCGTTGAGAGCCTTTGCCACGGCCGTGAGGGTGAGACCGGCACCGGAGCGGGCGACGAGTTCGAGGATTGCCGCGACCCGGTCGATCATGCGATGGCGGGGACGCTCGGGAACCTGCTCGAAAGGTACGGCTCCGGCGGCCGGAGAAGTTTCCGTCATTGCGAAAGCGTAGCAATGCATTCGCGCTCAACAGATAGCGTATATACGTAGTCCGCTTCGCTATTGTGTATCTCTGGCGTTTCTGGGACACTTTCCAAGTGATGCGGGGCATCCTCCGCGGCAGGGCGACCCGCGGTCTGGACTGACCCTCGATTTGACTGTGCGCACTCCCCGAACAGCGGCACAGTCGACCCCGATCGCCCGGGCGCTGCCCGGGCAGGACTCATCAGGAGGCCCCATGAGTTCGACTCTCGCGCCACCGACCACGGTGGCGACCGATGAGATGAACGCCCTGCGTGCCGAGGTACGCGCGTTTCTCGCCGAGGAGGTCGACGCCGGGCGGTTCATACCCTGGATCGACACCTGGCTCACCCGCTGGGACGAGGACTTCACCCGACGCCTCGCCGAACGCGGCTGGGTCGGGATGACGATCCCCACGGAGTTCGGTGGCCGCGGCCGAACCCACCTCGAGCGCTTCGTCGTCACCGAGGAACTGCTCTCCGTGGGCGCCCCCGTCGCCGCGCAGTGGGTCGCCGACCGACAGATCGCCCCGTCCCTGCTTCGCTACGGTACCGAGGAGCAGAAGCACGATTACCTGCCCCGCATCGCCGCCGGCGAGTGCTGCTTCGGCATCGGCATGTCCGAACCGGACTCCGGCTCCGACCTGGCCAGTGTCCGCACCAAGGGCGTTCAGGTCGACGGCGGCTGGCGGATCACCGGGACCAAGGTGTGGACCTCCGGGGCCCAGCACGCGGAGGCCTTCATCGCGCTGTGCCGCACCGAACCGCTCGACACCTCGCACCGTCACGCGGGTCTGAGTCAGTTCATCGTCGACCTGCGCAGCGAGGGCGTCACCATCCGGCCGATCGTCTCCCTCTCGGGGGACCACCACTTCAACGAGGTCGTCCTCGAGGACGTTTTCGTGGCGGACTCAATGGTCTTCGGCACCCTCGGTAACGGTTGGGAACAGGTCAACTCCGAGCTCGCCTTCGAGCGCAGCGGCCCTGAACGGTTCCTCTCCTCGTTCCGCCTGTTCGCCGCGGAGATCGGTGCGATCTCCACCGGAGCCCTGCCCGAGCGCAGCGACCTCGGCCGGACCGTGGCCCGGATGGCCGGACTGCACAACCTCAGCCAGAACATCGCCGGCGCGCTGCAGCGCGGTGAACCCGCCGACACTCCGGCAGCCCTCGTCAAGCTGCTCGGCACCGCCACCGAGGGTGACATCGTCGACACCGTCTCCACCCGGCTCGGCGACGAGCTGGCACCCGGTTTCGCCGGCACGAACGGCACCGCCGCGGTCGCCGAGATCCACGGCCTGCTGCGCGCGGGCCTCCACCAGCGCCCGGGCTTCACGCTCCGCGGCGGCACCAACGAAATTCTGCGCGGCGTCATCGCGCGGGGACTGGGGATGCGCTGATGACCACCGCCACGACCGTCGACCTCTCCGTCGACGAGGACCTGCAGGCGATGCTCTCCGACGTCGTCTCCGGTTTCTCCGGCCCCGACGTCCGGCCCGACGCCGACGCCGTGTGGTCGACTCTGCGGGAGGTCGGCGTCGCCCGGCTCACCGCGCCCGAGGACGCCGGGGGCAGCGGAGCCGGCTGGGCCGAAGCCGCCGCGCTCCTGCGCACCGCGGCTGCCGCCGGTGTGGCCGTCCCGTACGCCGAGACTGACCTGCTGGCCGGGCCGCTCCGGCGCGCCGCCGGGATCGACGACTCGTCCGACTCCACCGCCACCGTCGCGCTGCTCGATTCCTCGGGGACCGCGCACGGTGTCCCGTGGGCCGGTGCCACCGCCACCGTCGTGTGCGTGCGCCCCGCCGGCGATACCCATGAGCTCGCGGACGTGCCAACCGACCGGTTGACGATCACGACCATTGAGGGCATCTCGGCAGTGCCGACCGGCTCTGTCACCGTCGGTGAGGGCATCTCCTGGTCACCCGTACCCACCGCGGCCGTCGAGGCGTACGTCCTGCGCGGCGCGCTCGCCCGTGCACTGCAGTGCGTCGGCGCGATGGACGGCATGCTCGCCTCGGCGATTGAGCACACCACCGCCCGCAGCCAGTTCGGTCGCGCCCTGGCGAAGTTCCAGTCCGTGCAGAACCTCGTCGTCGACATCGCCGCCGAGTCCGTGCTGGCCCGCGCTGCCGTGGACACCGCGCTCGCCGACGCCCTCACCGACGACCTCGACGGCGAGCTGTCCCAGTTCCGCGTTGCGGTCGCGCGCAGCGTCGTTTCGCAGGCCCTGGCCGTGGCGGTGCGCAACGTCCACCAGGTGCACGGCGCGATCGGGACCACCCACGAGCACACCCTGCACCGGGTCACCCTTCCCGCCCTGCAGTGGCGCGGCGAGTTCGGGTCACCGGCGTTCTGGGAGAGGTTCCTCTCCCGCGCGGCCATGGTCGGCGGGATGGACGGTGCGTGGCCGATGGTCGCCGAGGGCGCCCGCGTCGAGGACGCCGCGAGCCGGTACCTCGACGCCGTGATCGCAAGGTCCGTGTCATGAAAACGGAACCGCCACGGTCACCGACCTGACCGAGACGATCAGTACCCGAGCCCACGCATACCGCGATCTCCGGAAGCCGTGACGCTCGGCGGTTCGGATCGTCACCGGCGTAGCCCGGCCGTGGTGGTCGGCGGCCGCCCGGGGTACTGGGGACATGTCGTGCCGGTTCTGTGAGCCCGAGGGGGGTCATAGTGGAACGTGATGTGAACACGACGAAAGGAAGATCGTGGACCATAGCGCGCTGTTGACCGACGCCTTCGATCGCATTCAGGAGACCGTGCATTCCACGCTGGCCGATCTCCCCGCCGACGCCCTCACGTTTCGGGTGGACGCGAAGGCGAACACCATCGCCTGGCTGATCTGGCATCTGACGCGAGTGCAGGACGACCACGTCGCCGGTGTCGCGGGCACCGCGCAGGTGTGGACGTCCGGCGGGTGGGTGGAGCGCCTCGACCTCCCGTTCCCGGTTGCCGACATCGGTTACGGGCACTCCGCGGACGAGGTGGCGAAGGTGCGGACCGGCGCCGACCTCCTGCGGGGGTATCACGATGCCGTGCACGACCGCACCGTCGATTACGTCCAGTCGATCGGCCCGGACGACCTCGACCGAATTGTCGACGAGAATTGGGATCCGCCAGTCACTCTCGGTGTCCGGTTGATCAGCGTCATCTCCGACGATCTGCAGCATGCCGGGCAGGCGGCGTACGTCCGCGGCATCTACCAGCGCCGCTGAGCCCGCGACGTCGTCTCGTTGGCGGCGAGCCACGCCTCGACTCGCCGCCGGGAGCGTCGGCCGACGCGGTCCCGGACGGCCGGACTCACTCTGGCTGCACCGTGCAGCGTCCCGTTCCCCGCCAGGGCAAGCGGAACGAACCAGGCGGGCACGACCGGCAATCCGAGTTCCTGCATGCCTCGCTTGCCCGAGAACAACCGCTGGATGCTGAGCAGACGCTGGCGGTTGAGCCGGCGTCGCAGGGACTCGGCATGCGGGTAGTGGAAGGTGGCCCACGACTTCTGCAGTGAGTCGGCCAGCACCCTGGAGTTGTCGTCGGGACCGGGTGCGAACATCCCGATCTGGCACATGTTGCGGCGTCCGGTGTTCTCGTCGTCGACCAGCCAGTGTTCGTCGATGCCCATCAGCCAGCCGATGTACCGCCACAGGTGCATGACGTCGCGGCCCTCGTCGGCGGAGACCCACACGCCCAGCGACCGGAGTCCGACGAGGAACGTCGTCGAGAAGAGGGCGAGCGTCCCGGCCTGATCCGACTGGTTGATCGGCATGCCCCAGTCGGACACGTCCCAACTCTCGTCCTGCAGCAGGGTCAGGTTCACGAACGAGTGCATCAACCGGACGTGCACGGACAACTGCCAGCCCCGGCGGTCGCGGTCCATGCCGTCGGGCAGGACGCACTCGTACCACCACCGCACGGTCTCGGCGACCCGCTGACCGGCGCCGTCCCCGACGAGCCTGCCGGTGGCCACGAGCTGGCGGGAGGTGGCCGCGCTGCGGTAGCCGTTCATCAGCGAACCGGTCGCGAGCAGGTCGAGTCCGGTCATGCCGCTGCGCAGGCAGACGGCGGCCCCGTGCTCGAGGCGGCGGTCGTCGACCCACGACGGCCGACTGTCCACTGCATCGAAGAACGCGACCAGCGGCGGCGCGGCGTCGGGCACGCTGCCGATGCCGTCGGAGAGTGCCCGGGAGAACTGGGCCATCGTCACGGTCTTGTCGACGAGGACGGCCCGCGCCAGTGCGGCACCGATCTCGTCCTGACCGACCACCGCCCGGGCGTGGAGTTCCCGCTCCGCCGCGGTGGGCGTCGGGTCGCCGTGCACGAACCGCGACAGCGTCCGCATCGAGCGGCGACCCCACTCCGAGTCCATGTCGAACCGCCGCGGCGGCGTGAAGTCGGAGAAGCCGGCCGCCGACTCCCGGGACTGGGTTTCTGTCATTGCGGTGCACTCGATTCGGTAGTCGAGAAGGGGGCGTCTTTGTGCCTCGGCCCCCGCTCGAGGGGCTGTGAGTTACAGTTCACCCCACCGAATCGGACGGGTACAAGTCGCATTGTGCGGCAGATCGGGAGGATTCAGCGAATGGGCACTGGCCAGCGGAAAGACCCCTCCCAGCAGCGGTCGCAGGAGACGGTCGCGCGCATCTTGTCGGCAACTGGTCAGGTTTTGCGGGCCAAGGGGTACACCGGCTGCAGCACGAACGCCATCGCCGAGGCCGCCGGGATCTCGAAGGGGTCGGTGTACCAGTACTTCGCGAACAAGGACGAGATCATCGAGGTCCTGATCGACAAGATCATGGAGGAAACCACCGCCACGTTCGGGACGCAGCTCGAGCAGGCCGTCGCGAAGGGCACGTTCCTGAAGGACGCGGCGCTGCAGTCCCAGCTCCTCGCCGTCCTGGACAGGTATCGCGACATCCTCGGTTCGCTGCTCAACGACGCCCCGCACCTGGCTCTCACCGCGCACCGTTCGGTCCGCATCGAGGAACGGTGCCGCGACCTGTTGCGTACGTATGTGACGTTGAATCCGTCGGCGATCGGTCCGGGTGTCGATCTCGACGCGCTGCTCCTGGTGCTCACCGTCAGCTACCGCGAGGTGAGCCTCGAATACCTCCGCCGCGACCTCCGCGACCGGCGAAACGAGCTGGCCACCGTCCTCTACGACATGACGATGGGGGGCCTCGCCGGGCGCGTGACACGCGGGGTGTAACGCGGAGGGGGCTTCGAGAGAAATACACAGTGAGCCCATGGCGCTGTCGGACCCCGACCCGGCAGCGTCAGGGGCCTTCTTTATCTGCGCCGGCCGCTCCTACCGCCGCCTGGTCGGCGACCCCGGCACCTCCAGCCACACGACCCTCTCGAGCGCACGCAGATCGCTCTCGATCCGCCGGAACAACTGGTACACGGCGATGAAGGCGAAGATTCCGCCCAGACACAGCGCGCGCACCGTCGCGTTCACGGCGTCGCCGGTGCTTCCGCCGACGAAGCTGAGCCCGGCGACCCCGATCAACGGGACGGCCGCGGCGACGGCGAGGTACCGCGGCATGCTCCGGCCGAGGGCCCGGATGTTGCGTCCGTCGTTTCCGCGCAACTCGCCGTGCGACAGCAGGATCGGGCAGAGGCACCGCACCGCGTAGAACGTGAGGATGAAGAACGGGTAGGCGAGCGCGACCGCCCCGCACACGGCCAGGGACGCGAGGAGTTGCGTGTATGCGCGCAACGGAATCCCGCCGGCGGTGATCTCCAGGGCGACCGGGTAGGCGACGCCGGCGACGACCCACAGCCCGAAGCTGACCACGACCGCGCGATGGCCGAGCCCGAGCGTCGTGGCGCGCGCCTTCTCCAGCACCTCGGAACTGTAGGTTCTGCCGTTGCGGAGACCGCGCGGCACCGTGAGCGCGAGTCGACACCAGTAGACGATGAGCACTGCGCCCAGCGGGAACGCGATCCCGCCGATCACCAGGTGCACGAATTCGAGATCCTGCTGCGCCTCGACGGGCAGCGTGGCGATGATCAGCACCTTGTTGTAGTAGTAGTTGTATCCGGCTGCCAGCAGGTTCGGGATGCCGACGGCGGCGATCACAATGGGAAGCGCCCACCGCCACATCGTGGACCGCACGCTTCCCGGCGCGGGGTCGACGAGATCGCGGGCGTGCGGGTCGAGGCACAGCGCGAACTGCCGCGTCAGCTTCCGGCCACTCGACCACCGATTGTCCCGGTCGGGTGCGAGCGACTTCACCAGGATGCGCCGCAGCGCGGCGGGACAGTCTTCGGGGAGCGCGGATCGTTCCGGGTCCACTCCTCGGCGTCGCGACTCGAGAAGGACGCGAGGCGACGGCGGTGACGTGGTCCCGTCGTCGTCCGGGAACGGCCGCGCCCCGGTCAGCAGTTCCCACAGCATCACGCCCAACGCGAAGATGTCGCTGCGGGTGTCGAGGTCGGCGGCGGTCCGGTGGATGCTCGGGTCGATCACCTCGAGTTGTTCGGGTGACATGTAGGCGACGGAGCCGCCGATGAATCCTCCGGCGCCGCGATTCTCGACGCTGTCGCTCGAACTGACGTTGAAGTCGGCCAGCTTGGGGATGCCTTCTAGCCCCAGCAACACGTTCGCCGGTTTGATGTCTCGGTGCAGGACGCCGTGCTCCTCGGCGTAGTCGAGCGCGTCGGCCAAGCGCAGCCCGATCCACGCGACCGTCTCCGGCCACGACAGTGCGGCGATCTCGTCCCGCACACTCGAGTACTCGGGCCGGATCTCGCCTCTCTCCGCGAGGACGCGGTCCACCGAATCGAGCAGCAGCTGTCCGGACCGCTGCTCCGGCGGGGTCTTGCGGACCAGCCGCACCACGTCGAGGAGCGTGCCGCCGGGCACGTACTCCATGAACAGCACCCGCAGCCGGCGGTCCTCCAGCACCCGCTGGTCGTAGACGCGGACGATGTACGGGTGGTCGAGCTGCGCGAGTGTCTGCGGTTCGTTGCCGATGTTCCGGGAGATCTTCAGCGCCACCCAACGCTGCATCGAACGCTGCCGGGCGAGGAACACCCGCGCGAACGCGCCGTGACCCAGTTCCATCATCAGGTCGAAGTCGTCGAGGCGTTCACCGACGTCGAGGTCGTCGCCCGGGCCGAGTTCCGCAGTGATGGTGCGCCGGTCCATGCGGCGGTCGTGTTCGAGGAGGGTCTCGAACCGGGCCGCCTGCTGCGGGTATTCGGTGACGTACTCGGCGGGATCGACGTCGGCGCCGCTTTGACGGCGGACCCGGTACTCCAGGTAGACGAGTTCCGGTGGCAGAGGTTCGGCGAGCAGCTCCGGGAATTCGAGGCAGTAGTCGGCGATGCGCTTCGGGTGGCCCGACCGCAGCCACCGGTATTCGAGGTCCACCTTGATCAGCTCGATCAACGCGGCCCGCCTGATCGCGGTCGTGTCGGGGAGATACTCGGTGAGCTCGGCCGGCGAACCGGACGACTCCCAATCCGCGACGAGGCGCTCGACACCGCTCTCCACGACGAACACCGATTCGGCGCCCGACGTCGTCGACGGCGGCAGCTGGGTGTCCTGACCCAGTTCGGTGGGCGGCCCAGACGCGACCGTCGAATCACTCGGCGGGCGATCGTTCATGGCGGTCCGATTCCGGGCGGTGCGGATTCCGGGAGGTGCATGGGGGCGTGTACTTGCCAGGGTATTCCTGACGGTGCGTGAAGGGTACGGAACAGCGGGGCGGCCGTCACACGTTCCCGGCGGGTCCAGAACCAGTGCCAGGTCGACGCGAACGATCTGCGTGATCCGATTCTCGCGTGGACGTGCGCCCACGAGACGTCACCGCTGCGGCAGGTGGTGGTCCGTACGGCATCGTTGACGGAACCCCCCACGCGTGCAACACTGAACTCGATGGTTCAGTATTCGGCTCTCGACGCCACGTTCGCCGCACTGGCAGACCCCACGCGACGTGGGATCCTCCGTCGGCTCGGCGAGGGCGCCTGCTCGATCAGTGACCTGGCCGAACTCTTCGAGATGACCCTCACCGGCGTCAAGAAACACGTGCGACTGCTCGAGGAGGCGGGGATGGTCGTGACCGAGAAGCGTGGCCGGGTGCGGTACTGCATGCTGGGGACCAATTCCCTCGAGCGGGAGGTGGCCTGGATCCGCGACTACCAGCTGTCGCTCGACGGGCGCCTGGACCGTCTGGACGAATTCCTCAATCGAACGGAAGGCACGTCATGAGCACCTCGCAGACTCCCACGACCGCGACCGTCTCGACTCCGACGGACCGGGAGATCCACGTCGAACGCACCTTCAACGCTCCCCGCGACCGCGTGTGGGCTGCGTTCACGAGACCGGAACTCCTCGCCCAGTGGTGGGGCCGCGGAAACGAACTCGACGTCGAACGATGGGAATTCGAGCGTGGCGGGCACTGGCGCTTCGTCGAACATTCGGACGGCGAAACCCACGGCTTCGAGGGCAGATTCCGGGAGATCACCCCGGAAGAGCGCCTGGTGTACACGTTCGAGTGGGACGGCATGCCCGGCCACGTCATCGTCGAGAACAACACCTACACCGACTCGGGGACGGGCGCACCAAGCTGTCCGTCGTCAGCCAGTTCCACACCCCCGAGGAGCGCGACGGCATGCTGCAGTCCGGCATGGAAGGCGGCATGAACGAGAGCTACGCGGCGCTGGATGCGGTTCTGGCGCAGACGAGCTGGTGATCACTCGACGAGCACGCAGCGCGCTCCGCTGAAGATGGTGGGCATGCATTTGTTGCAGTGGATGCACAACGACTGGGTGTGGGGCTCGGACCGGATGCGGTTCACCAGGTCCGGTTCGCGCAGCAGCGCCCGGGCCATGGCGACGAATTCGAAGCCCTCGGCCATGGCGGTGTCCATGCCTGCACGGTCGGTGACTCCGCCGAGCAGGACGAGCGGCAGCGTCACCGCCGCGCGGATCTGGCGTGCGTGCTCGAGCATGAACAGGTCGCGGTAGGGGTAGGCGTGGATCATGGACTTCCCGGCCAACTGGACGCCGAGCCGGACCGGCTGCGGCATGGCGGCCGCGAACTCCCGCACCGGCGCGTCGCCCTTGAACAGGTACATCGGGTTGAGAAGTGAACTGCCCATGGTGAGTTCGAGGGCGTCGACACTGCCGTCCTGCTCCAGCAGTCCGGCCACCTGGATGGCCTCGTCGAGCCAGAACCCACCGGGGACGCCGTCGTCCATGTTCAGCTTGGCGAGGATCGCGACCCGGCCGCCGACGGCGTCGCGCACGGTCCGGGCGACGTCCCGCACCACCCGGGCCCGGTTCTCGAGTGATCCGCCGTAGATATCGGCGCGACGGTTCAGCTTCGGGCTGAGAAACGAACTGGCGAAGTAGTTGTGGCCGAAGTGGATCTCGACGGCGTCGAATCCGGACTCGACGGCGATCCGTGCCGCGGTTCCGTGGGCGGCGGTGATCCGGGTGATGTCGGCGGTGGTGGCCCTGCGGATCATCCGCATGCTGAGCGGGTTGAACGACCGCGACGGTGCGAGCGCGGGCAGTCCGGTGGACTTCTCGTTCGCGACGGGTCCGGCGTGCCCGAGTTGGGCGGATGCGGCCGCGCCCTCCGCGTGGATGGCGTCGGTGAGCCTGCGCAGTCCGGGGACGGCGTCCGGCCGCATCCACAACTGCCCGCGCTCGGTGCGACCCTCCGGCGCCACGGCGCAATAGGCCACCGTCGACATCCCGACCCCACCCGCCGCGGGCCGGCGGTGGAACTCGATCAGTTCGTCGGTGACCAGCGCGTCGGGAGTGCGGCCCTCGAACGTGGCCGACTTGATGACGCGATTGCGTAACGTGATGGGGCCCAGCGTGGCTGGAGCGAAAACGTCTGGATGTGTGGTCATTCCCGGCCCTTCGTTCTGTGCGGTCGACGGTAGGCCGCGGGAACGTTCGGCGAGCGGAATGTGTCCCGCTGAGCGGGAGACTGTCGCGGTCTCACGGATGACCCCTCGACATCCGTGAGACCGCGGTGTCGTCTCAGCCGACGGTCTCGGGCGTCTTCTCCGGCGTGGAGTCGGCGGCCGCACCGCGTTGCCTGCGTCCGAGCACCCAGCACGCCAGTGTGATCGCACACGTGAACGTGAGCGTTGCGAACAGCTGGTTGCGTGCCGCGTCGTCGAACAACGCCAGCACCGCGACCGCGGCCAGCAGCGCGAGGGCGACATACGACAGATACGGGAAGCCCCACATCTTCAGCGGCATATCCGTCCGGCCCGACCTCTCGGCGCGCCGCCGCAACACGATCTGCGAGACGGTGACGAACGTCCACAGCACCAGGATCGTCGAACCGACCGCGTTGAGCAGCAGCGGGAGAACACGATCCGGGGCCAGATAGTTGAGGACGACGGTGACGAACCCGAACGTCACCGACGCCAGCACCGCCACGCGCGGAACGCCGTTGCCCGACACCCGGCCGAACACCTTCGCCGCCGCCCCACGCTCGGACAGCGAGTAGATCATCCGGGAACCACTGAACAGCATGGCGTTCAGCGACGACAGCAGTGCGATGACCACGACGACAGTCATGACGGCACCGGCGCCGGGAACGTGCGCGGCGTTCAGGACCGCGACGAACGGTCCCGTCGCGAGTTCGTCGGCGGTCCACGGCAGCACCGTCACCATGATCAGGACGGAGCCGACGTAGAACACCAGGATCCGCCACACGATGGACCGCACCGCCCGGCTCACGTTGCGCCGCGGGTCCGACGTCTCGGCGGCGGCGATGGCCATCACCTCGGTGCCGCCGAACGCGAAGACCACGATCAGCAGGCCGGCCGCGATGCCGGTGACACCGTTGGGGGCGAACCCGCCGTGGCCGGTGAGGTTCGACAGGCCCGGCGCGTCGAAGCTGGGAATCCAGCCGAGGATCATCGCGGAACCGACCGCCAGGAACGCGACGATCGCGACGATCTTCAGTGCGGCGAACCAGAATTCGAACTCACCGAAGCGGGAGACGCCCGCCAGGTTCACGGCGGTCAGCACGCTCATGTACGCCAGGGCCGCCACCCATTGCGGCACTGCGGGTATGGAGGCGGCGGTGATCGCCGCCGCCGCGGTCGCTTCCGCGGCCACCACGATGACGACCTGCACCCAGTACAGCCAGCCGATCGTCCGGCCGGCGATCGGGCCCATCGCGTTCTCGGCGTGGACGGAGAACGCGCCGCTGTCGGGGTCGGCGGCCACCATTTCGCCCATCATCCGCATCACGAGAACGACGAGGAATCCGGCGATGAGGAAGGAGACGAGCACGGCGGGCCCGGCGACGGCGATGCCGGCACCGGAGCCGACGAACAGTCCGGCGCCGATCGCGCCGCCCAGACTCATCATCACCAGCTGGCGTGGTTTCATCGCCTGCTGAAGACCCTTGGTGACAACGGTTCCGGTGGTGGAAGCCGGTGGGTCGTGAACTGTGTTCATGGGGGCTCCCGTGCCGTCAGACGAGCTGATCGAGTGCGATCTCGAATGCGGTACCGGCGATTCCGGTCGGCTGCGACGAACGCGCGAAGCACCGCTCGAGCGCCGTCGCGACGGTGGCGGAGACGTCGCCGAAGATCGCCTCGTCCGACACCTCGATGTCGCCCTCCATCAGCAGCGCGAACGCCCGGGCCATGCCGCAGTTGGCGATGAAGTCGGGGACGACGGCGACGCTCTTGTCGGCGTACTCGTAGGTGGGGCCGTAGAAGATCTCGTCGTCCGCGAACGGCACGTTGGCGCCGCTCGCCACCACCTCGAGGCCGCCCGCGATCAGCCGGTCCACCTGGTCGCGTGTCACGAGACGTGATGCGGCGCAGGGGAGGAAGATCTCGGCGCCGGAACTCCAGATCGTCTCGTTGATCTCCTCGAACGGCACCATGCCCGCTGCGCGCAGTTCGTTGCCTTCCTTGGCCAGGAACAGTGCGCGGATCTGCTCGAAGTCGTAGCCGTCGGTGTTCGTCAGCCCACCGTTGCGGTCGAGGATTCCGACGATCCGGGCACCCGACTGCGCCAGGTAGTACGCGGCGGCGGCGCCGACGTTGCCCCAGCCCTGCATGATCACCCGCTTGCCGGCCAGTTCGCCGCCGTAGACCCGGTAGTAGTGCCGCACCGATTCGGCGACACCCCAGCCGGTGATCAGATCCGACACCGTGTACTTCGCCTGCGGATCGGGAGTGAACCGCGCATCCTCGACGACCTTCGCGACACCCAGACGCAGCTGTCCCACCCGCTGCACCCGCTCACGGTCGCTGGCCGCGAAGTGTCCGTTGACAACGCCTTCCTGCGGGTGCCACAGGCCGTAGCTCTCGGTGATCGGCACGACCTCGGCCATCTCGTCGACGTTCAGGTCGCCGCCGGTGCCGTAGTACGCCTTGAGGAGCGGGGTCACGGCCTTGAACCAGCGCCGCAGCACCTCGTCCTTGCGCGGGTCGGTCGGATCGAAATCGATGCCCGACTTAGCGCCGCCGATGGCCGGACCGGAGACGGTGAACTTGACCTCCATGGTCTTCGCGAGCGATTCCACCTCGCGCCGATCGAGACCGCGACGCATCCGGGTTCCGCCGCCGGCAGCGCCGCCACGCAGCGAGTTGATCACCGTCCATCCGCGTGCGGAGGTCTCCGTGTCGTGCCACTCGAAGACGATCTCGGGGGCCTTCTCTTCGAATCGGGTGAGCAGATTCTTCATGGCTTCTCTCGGTTTCTCGACTGCCGGGGCTCGGGGCGACCCGGCCGTGTTCCCGGCCGGTGCCCGCGCTGTTACGGCGATCACTGTGTCGGCCGCCACTCGTGCGCCGCAACCGGCCGGGCAGCACATAGCCACGATGAACATCACCGAGAAAGAAGTTCCAGGATTTTCTATTCAGTTTGTGCAGCAGAACAGATGATCGCGTTGCTAATCCGGTTCCGTGGGGGCTGTGCGATAGGCCGGGGCCTTCGCCGAGCGCGGCCGGTCGAGGGTCCGCAGGAGGGGCATCGACCGGTACGGGACGATCACCGACAGCACCATCACGCTGGTGGACCGGGCGACGACACTCGACTTGTTCAGATCGATCAGCGTCTGCTGCAGCCCCAGGTGGGAGCCGGCCGCGATGCGGCACAGGATGTCGCCGGAACCGGTGGTCGCGAAGGCCTCGAGCACGCCGGGAATCGACTCCAGCTCCGACGTCACGGAGTCGAGTGCGCCCTGCGCCGTCTCCAGCGTGACGAACGCCTGCACGTCGAACCCCGCGGCCGCGATGTCGAGTCGCGGCTCGTACCCGGCGATCACGCCCGACTCCTCGAGTTTGCGCACCCGCGCCTGAACGGTGGCCCGCGCGACCTTGATCCGGCGCGACAGCTCCAGCACGCCGGCCTTCGGGTCGTCGTGCATGGCGTCGAGAAGGGCGAAGTCGAGCTCGTCCAACTGCACTGCGTCCTTCATGGCCAGACCTTTCCGAACGGATTCAACTAGTCCGACTGTATAAGAAAACTGGTACCGGAGCCGCCGAAGGTGGCACTTCGGCTAGCTTCTGCTGGCTCGGTTGCCTATGTGAACGGTGTGGGTTTTCGTAGTGACCCAGGCAACAGGCCACGCCCCCGTCCCTCGAACCAGGAAGACAGCGATGACGATCGAGCAGACTCTCACCGACAAGGAACGCCTCGCAGGTCTCGACCTCGGCCAGCTCGAGCAGCTGGTCGGGCTCGTCGAGTACGACGGCACCCGCGACCCGTTCCCGGTCAGCGGCTGGGACGCCGTCGTCTGGGTGGTCGGCAACGCCACCCAGACCGCCCACTACTTCCAGTCCGCGTTCGGGATGACCCTCGTCGCCTACTCCGGACCCACCACCGGCAACCGCGACCACCACAGCTTCGTCCTCGAATCCGGGGCCGTCCGCTTCGTCATCAAGGGCGCCGTCGACCCGGCCAGCCCGCTGATCGAGCACCACCGCACCCACGGCGACGGCGTCGTCGACATCGCCCTCGCCGTCCCCGACGTCGACAAGTGCATCGCCCACGCCCGCGCCCAGGGCGCCACCGTCCTCGACGAACCCCACGACGTGTCCGACGACCACGGCACCGTCCGCCTCGCCGCGATCGCCACCTACGGCGACACCCGCCACACCCTCGTCGACCGCAGCCACTACACCGGCCCCTACCTGCCCGGCTACACCGCCCGCACCTCCGGCCACACCAAACGGGACGGGGCACCCAAGCGCCTGTTCCAGGCCCTCGACCACGTCGTCGGCAACGTCGAACTCGGCAAGATGGACCACTGGGTCGACTTCTACAACCGGGTCATGGGCTTTACGAACATGGCCGAGTTCGTCGGCGAGGACATCGCCACCGACTACTCCGCCCTGATGAGCAAGGTCGTCTCCAACGGCAACCACCGGGTCAAGTTCCCCCTCAACGAACCCGCCCTCGCCAAGAAGCGGTCGCAGATCGACGAATACCTCGACTTCTACCAGGGCCCCGGCGCCCAGCACCTGGCCCTGGCCACCAATGACATCCTCACCGCCGTCGACCAGCTCACCGCCGAGGGCGTCGAGTTCCTGGCCACCCCCGACTCCTACTACGAGGACCCCGAACTGCGGGCCCGGATCGGCAACGTCCGCGCCCCCATCGCCGAACTGCAGAAACGCGGCATCCTCGTCGACCGCGACGAAGACGGCTACCTGCTGCAGATCTTCACCAAACCCCTCGTCGACCGGCCCACCGTGTTCTTCGAACTCATCGAACGCCACGGCTCCCTCGGCTTCGGCATCGGCAACTTCAAAGCCCTCTTCGAAGCCATCGAACGCGAACAGGCCGCCCGCGGAAACTTCTGAGCGAGAGGATTACTGCGCGCGGGGGTCCTTCGTCGACGATTGTGCAGCGACTTTCCCGCCGGATCGGTGCCGTCGCGAATACGATGACGCCATGAGCCCTACCGAGGCAGTGGTGGCCGGTGCCGGTCCGACCGGGCTCACGCTCGCGCTGGAACTCGCGCGACGTGGCGTCGAGGTGCGGATCCTCGACAGGTCGCCCGAGCCGTTCGCGGGTTCGCGGGGAAAAGGATTGACCGCGCGCAGCCAGGAAGTGATGGACGATCTCGGTGTCGTCGACGAAATCCGCGAGGCCGGGTTCCGGCACCTGCCCAGCCGGGTCGCGGTGCGCGGCCAGGTAGTGCGCGACAGCGACCCGTACGCGGACCTGAGTCCCACGCCCGATCGGCCCTACGACGGCGGTCTGATGATCCCGCAGTGGCGGACGGAGCAGATCCTGCGAGAAAGGCTGGCGGAGTTCGGGATCGACGTGGAACGTGGTGTCGAGGTGGTCGGGTTCGAGCAGACCACCGACAAGGTGACCGTCCGACTCGCCGGCGGCGGGACCGTCATTGCGCGCTACCTCGTCGGCTGCGACGGCGGGCGCAGCACGGTGCGCAAGGCGCTGGGGGTGTCGTTCGAGGGGACGGGCGGCATCGAGGGCATGCTCCTCGGCGACGTGTCCGTCGACGGCCTGGTCCCCGATCGCTGGTATCAGTGGACGCACCCCGAGCAGGGGTTCGTCGCGTTGTGCCCGTTCCGTGGAATCAACTCCTGGCAGTTCCAGGGCGTGCCGTTCGCGGACTTCGACGAGGAGGGCAACCTGCCCGAACCGTCGCTCGAGTACTTCCAGCGCGTTCTCGACGACATAGCCTGCGGCCCGGGCGTGCGATTGTCCGAACCGACGTGGCTGTCCACCTGGCATGTGAACGTGCGGATGGTGGACTGCTTCCGTGACGGTCGGGTGTTCCTGGCCGGGGACGCGGCCCACGTTCATCCGCCTGCCGGTGGGCTCGGGATGAACACGGGAATCCAGGACGCCTACAACCTCGGGTGGAAGCTCGCTCTCGTCCTGGCCGGCTCCGCGGACCCGTCGCTGCTCGATACGTACCAGGAGGAACGGTTGCCGCTCGCGCGCTGGACGCTCGGGGTGAGCAGCGCGGGGCTGCAGAAGGTGGCCTCGAACCTCGGACGCGAGGACTCCGAGGGGTTCGCGGGCGCGGTGACCGAAGACGGTCAGCAACTCGGTCTGGGCTACCCGTGGAGTTCACTGTCTCGGGACGGGGACGCGACGACGGGTCTGCGCGCGGGAGACCGGGCACCCGACGCGCCGTGTCTGAGCCCGGACGGCACGCCGCTGCGACTGTTCGACGTCTTCCGGGGGACGCACTTCACTGTTCTCGGGTTCGGCGGCGGCTCCCGGCACATCCTGCAGACCCTGGCCGAGGACGCGCCCGACGACGTGAAGTACATGGTGGTGGGCGATTCCCGCGGTCCCGGCGTGGACGTCGTCGACGACCGCGGTTTGGCGCGCAGCGCATACGGGGCACACGGTGGCACGCTGGTGGTGGTGCGCCCCGACGGTTACGTCGCGCTCACCGCCGCGGCCACCGCGGCCGACGACGTCATCGACTATCTCGGTCGGCTGGTGGGGAGGTCGTCCTGACGAAAGGCTGAACGATGCGACACAAGGACGAGGAACGGGACTACGACGAGGCCGATCTCGAGGTCGGGCCCCCGAAGGACCACGCGGCCGGCCCGACCGCAGTCGCGGTGTCGATGAAGCGCGCGCTCGAGCACATGGGCGTGGTCCGTACGGCCGAGACGTTGCTGCAACTGAACCAGGCCGAGGGGTTCGATTGCATGAGCTGCGCGTGGCCCGATCCGGAGCCGGGCCACCGCCACGCCGCGGAGTTCTGCGAGAACGGAGCCAAGGCGGTGGCGGAAGAAGCCACCCGCGACCGTGCGACACCCGAATTCTTCGCCCGCCACAGTATCGCCGAACTCGACTGCCACAGCGAGCACTGGCTGGGGCAGCGGGGCCGGATCACGCATCCGATGGTGAAGCGGCCCGGCGGAACGCACTACGAACCCATCGAATGGGACGAGGCATTCGCCCTGATCGGGAATCAGCTCAACGCCCTGGACGGTCCGGACGAGGCGATCTTCTACACGTCTGGCCGGGCGTCCAACGAGGCGGCGTTCGCGTACCAGCTGTTCGTCCGCGCGTTCGGCACGAACAATCTGCCCGACTGTTCGAACATGTGTCACGAATCGACCAGTATCGCGCTGCAGGAGTCGATCGGCATCGGCAAGGCCAGCGTCACGATGGACGACGTCTATCAAGCGAAACTCATTGTGCTGCAGGGCCAGAACCCGGGGACCAACCATCCGCGGATGTTGTCGGCGCTGGAGAAGGCCAAGCAGAACGGCGCGAAGATCCTGTCGATCAACCCGCTCCGCGAGGCGGGCCTGGTCAACTTCAAGAATCCGCAGACGCCCCGCGGCATGGTGGGCCCAGGCACCGACCTGTCCGACATGCACCTGCCCATCGCACTGAACGGCGACCTGGCCCTGCTCCAGGCGTTCGGCTCACTGCTCGTCGAATGGGATGCCCTCGATCAGGAGTTCATCGACCAGCACACGATCGGATTCGAGCTGTGGAAACAGCACGTCACCGACATCGACTGGGACGTCGTCACCCGCACGACCGGGCTGTCGCGGGAGCAGATCACCGACGCGGCCCGGCTCCTGTGGGATTCCGACGCCACTGTGTTCTGCTGGGCGATGGGACTCACCCAGCACCACAACTCGGTGGCGATCATCAAGGAAGTCACCAATATCGCTCTCGCCCAGGGAAACATCGGCAAACCCGGTGCCGGGCTACTGCCGGTGCGCGGGCACTCGAACGTGCAGGGCGACCGCACGATGGGGATCTGGGAGCGTCCGCCGCGACACTTCCTGGACGCGCTCGCCAAGGAGTTCGACTTCGATCCGCCCCGCGAGAACGGGTACGACACCGTCGATTCCATCCGGGCAATGCGTGACGGCAAGGCGCACTTCTTCCTCGGGCTGGGCGGCAACTTCGTCCAGGCCGCCCCGGACACCGACGTCACCGCCGCCGCACTGCGCAAGACCCGGATGACGGTCCACATCTCGACGAAGATCAACCGCTCGCATCTCGTGTGCGGTGACACCGCCCTGATCCTGCCGACGAAAGGCCGCACCGAGCAGGACGTCCAGGCCGGCGGGCCGCAATTCATTTCGGTCGAGGACTCGACGTGTTCGGTCCACGCATCCCGGGGTCCGCTGAAACCGGCTAGTCCGCACCTCGATTCGGAGGTGGGGATCGTCACCCGCATCGCGGAGGCCACGATCGGCGACCGCTACGGTCTCGAGTGGAAGAAGATGCGGGACGACTACGCGAACATCCGCCTGCACATCTCGCGGGTGGTGCCCGGCTGTGAGGGGTACGAGGTGAACGTCCGCCGGCCGGGCGGGTTCGTCCTGCCGCACCCGCCGCGCGATTCCCGGACGTTCCCCACCCACTCGGGGCGCGCCGAATTCGCGGTGTCCCCGATCGAGGTGCTGCAGGTGCCCCCGCGGCACGTGATCCTGCAGACGATCCGCAGCCACGACCAGTTCAACACCACGATCTACGGGCTCAGCGACCGCTACCGCGGAATCGAGGGCGGCCGTCGCGTGATCTTCCTGCACCGCGACGACATCGCCGCCCTCGGATTCGACGACGGCGACATGGTCGACCTCTTCACCCACTGGGCAGACGACGACCGGGTCCGCTGCGCCCACGATTTCCGGATCGTCGAATACGACACGCCCCGGGGTTCGGCCGCCGCCTACTACCCGGAGACCAACCCGCTCGTCCCACTCGATTCCACGGCGGTCGGCAGCAACTGTCCCACGTCGAAGTCCGTCATCGTCTCCGTGGAACACGCCGGCAAATACAGCGCCGAATACCCACCGGAGGCGAGCCAGGACCAGGTCGGATCGGACCGATTCCACAAGGCGACCCCCCAGCCGAAGCACCTCTCCTGACGTGAGTGCCATCGAACTGGGCATTCTGCACTTACAGTAAATGACTGTGACCGACTCCGTGCTCGCCGTGGTGTTCGCAGTGGGTGCCGCGCTGTGCATCGCCGTCGGGACGGTGGTCCGTCACCGGAGTGCGGCTCAGATCCCGGACGAGAACGTCGGGGTACTCGGGCCGATCACGACGCTGGTGCGTCAACCGGTGTGGTGGGTGGGCACCGTCGTCGGGATCGGCGGATATGCGCTGCAGGCGGCCGCCCTGGGTCTGGGGTCGTTGCTGCTGGTGCAGCCGCTCCTCGTGCTGTCGCTGCTGTTCGCGTTGCCGCTGGGTGCCCGGTTCTCCGGGCGCACGGTCACCCGCGCCGACTGGCTGTGGGCGTCCGCCCTCACCGCGGCGATCGCGGTCCTGGTCGTGGTCGGCGACCCGCGGCCGGGCGTCGAGCGCGCCGAGACCCGGCACTGGATCGTGATCTGCCTGATCGGGCTGCCCTTCGTCCTCGCGTGCCTGCTGGGTGCGCGGTCGGGTAGCCGGTCGCGGCGCGCGCTGCTGCTGGGGTTGGCGGGCGGCGCGTTGTTCGGGGTGGCAGCGGTACTGACGAAGGGCGTGGTGCACCTCGCCGGTGAGGGGCCGAGGCCGCTGTTCAGCTCGCTCGAGTTGTACGCGCTCGTCGTGGTGGGAGCCGCCGCGGTCGCGCTGCAGCAGTCGGCCTTTCAGGTCGGAGCGCTGCAGGCCTCGCTGCCCGCGACCACGGTGATGGAACCACTCGTGGCGTCGCTGCTCGGTTTCGTGGTGCTCGGCGAATACCTCGACGCCGACCGGAAGGTGACCGCCGTCCTCGTCGTCGCCCTGATCGCGGTCGTCATGGCCGCGGTGGCGCTGGCGCGCGGCGCCGCCGTCGTGGAGGACGCGGGCACGGATCCGGCTCAGCCCCTGTCCCGATCGCGCAGATAGGCCGCCAACGGTTCGTGGCGTTGTATGCGTGACACGGCGATTCGACGCGCCACCACCCACATCAGCGCGGAGATGACGACGGCGAGGACGACGCACAGTGCGAAGTCCGCGGTGCCGATACGGGTGTGCACATCGGCCGGGCGCACGAGGCGCCACAGCACGACCGGGACGACGGCGATCGCGACGGAGAACGCCGGGAACACCCCGTACGGCACCACCAGCAGGATCAGCCACCGGACGACGACGGTGCGCCACCGGTCGCGTTGCTCCCACCGCCACCGCAGCGACCGCTGGTGGTAGGGGAAGAACACCCCGACGAGACTCGACCCGGCGAGTGCACCGAACGGACACAGCGCCACCGCGACCACCACCACCGCGGTGAACAGCCAATCCTGCTCGACGAAACCCACGGCGACCGCGATGGTCGCGCAGATCGGCGCGATCAGCATCCACAGCGCCACCGCCTTCGCAGCGAGCAACGCACCCAGCGCGTCCCCGTCGTCGAGTGCGGCAAGAACCCGCTCACGGTCCGGTGCCAGCACGTTGGTGGCGGTGACGTCGGCATACATCCAGCCGGCGAGGGCCAGAGCGAAACCCGACGGTCCGGTCCACTCGAACAACCAGTTCCGGGGCAGCAGGAACCAGGCCCCGATCATCAGGACGGCGTTGAACGCAACGGTCGCCAGGGTGTCTGCCGGGTTGCGCCAGATTCTGATCCACTCCGCGCGAAGAGCGGCCATGCCGTTCAGCGTAAAGCGCCGGGCGGGCCGTCGGAGCCGTGTCGGCAGGATCCCGGACGATCGGGACGCCGGTCCCTTCCGCCTGGGACATCAAGTCGGCGACAGTGATGCGACCCGAGAGAAAGGCCTGTCGTGACCATCGACGACGAGGAGGCAGCCGGGGCCGCGACCCTGATGGACACCCTCCCCGACCGCCACCGGACGGTGCTGCGCCTCCGGCTCGCGCACCGCCTCCCGGCCGTCGAGGTCGCGCGCATTCTCGGGACGAACGTCGAGGCCGTGCTCCTCCTCCAGCACGCGGCGCTCAACCTCCTCCGGCGGCAACTCGCCGCGGGTGCGGTGGTCGACGGCGACAATCCGGCGAACGGGCGGTACTGATCGACGCTGCGGGATCCCGCGGTGCTGCCTCCTTCAGTGGTCTCGACCGAATGCTGCCGCATTCGTGGAGTTTGTCGACCCACGGGTTCATTCTGAGGAGGGCCGGAAAGGAGAGCCAGAATGATGACAATCATCACGAGAGTTGTGCTTCGCGACGAGGGTGCCGCGCAATGGGACCGCGCAATGCATGAGCGGGTTGCTGCGGCGCGTGACAAGCCAGGCTGGATATCGGCACAGCTTCTGAAAGGGGTCGATGAGCCACTCGAGCGCGCCATCGTCGGCGTCTGGGAAACGAGAGAAGACTGGTCGGCCTGGCATCATGACGAAGCCTTCCGCTCGACTCGTGAAGAGCTCGTGGGACTTGAAGCCGGCCAGATGGATTCCACGTGGTTCGAGGTGGTCCAGAACACTGCGACTGAAGAAGACTGATCGGGGTGTCGGTAGCTACCGGCTGGAACGGACCACCAGGGATCCGGTTGTGCCGGACTTTCGGTTCGGCGGTGCATATCCGGACTCGTCGAAGCATGCTCCGTTGAATGTTCGACGAAGTAAAAAAGAGTTCCGTCCCTCACGAACTCGTGTCCGGAATGTGACGCCGCTACACCGCCATCCATGCGTTGGCATGCTCAACGGCACGGACGCCAAGGCTGCCAATTCTCATATCGTCGCCTGCCCGCCCCGCAGGTACACCGTGGTGGTGTGGGTAAAGAACTCCCGCGCCGAGCGGCCCTGCTCCTTCGGACCGTATCCGCTCTTCTTCGCGCCACCGAACGGGACGTGGGGGTCCGCGCCGGCGCCCTCGGAGTATTCATGGCCGCCGGCGACGGGGCGTGCGCCCTGTTCGATGGCACGCTCGATCCCGGCACGGATCGAGGCGCGGGCGGCGGCGTCGACCACCGGCCCCATCTCGGTACCGTCCTGAACGGGGTTACCGACGTTCATCGCGTCGGCGCGTTTGCGGAGGCCGGCGTCGCCGAGGACGACGGCGGCGTTCTTGCCGCCCATCTCCGATCGCCAATTTCGCCAGCGAAGTCGCGCCGCTCGGAGCCAAGCCAACCGCGAACGCGTCCATCCTGACACCGAGGCGGAGCACCTCATCGAGTTCGCCGGTATGTGGGTCGCATTCGGGGGTGCTACCGAAGAGGACATCCTTGTGCACTTCGGAATGACGAAGCGCCGGTTCATCGAGCGGTTGCGGCAAGTCCTCCCGGCGTCGAACTGTGGGCAGGACGAGATACGCAATTTGGCGGGCGCATACCCGCATCACTGCCGAACGGGCAGTCCGGGCGGCTGACGGCGGAACGCATCCACTCTGATGCTGTGACCGTTCAGGCCAACGCTGTGGCGACGGCCTCCGCGGCGGCGAATGCGGCGTTGTCCAGTTCGTCGTTCACCGGTGTCGGGCAGGATGACAGTTTCACGACGACGACGCCCCGGTCGATGTCGATGTAGATGGACTGACCGTAGATGCCCAGACATAACAGCACACGCCGATCGGGGTGGGGAATCCAGAACTGATTTCGGTACATTCCGCCCGGGAACGGTGTTCCGGTCGGCGATTGGGAATATGCCTCATGCGAATCGGGCGCGCCACGCAGGGAATCGTCGATCCAGTGCAGCGGCACGACCTGTTCGGCGCCGATGCGTCCGCCGCGGCGGAGCATCTCACCGAATCGCGCAACGTCCCGGAGCGTCGCGGCCAGGCCGCCGTCCGCGAAAACGGCTCCGGCACGGTCTACCCCGGCGTCCATGTCGTCGCCGGCGAACTTCGACCACACGAGCCGCGACAGCAGCGCCGGCATACGGTCGGCGGCGGCGCGTTCGCACACCCAGCCGAGTACATCCGTTTCGCACGATCGGTAATCGAAAGGGCCGCCGTGGGGGCGTGCCGCTTTCAGCATCGGAAGGAACTGGTAGAGCGACGGCGGTACCCAATCGTCGACGCGCGGAATCCAGCCCACGGCCTGATCGAGGTAGCGCACCTCGGCGCCCGGTTCCAGATATTCTTCGGAGAATCGGATGCCGGAACGCATGTCGAGGATGTGGCGCACAGTGGCACCCGCGTAGCCGGAGTTCGCAAGCTCCGGAATGTACTCGGTGAGTGCGGCTTCAGGGTCCAGCAGACCGGCCGCGATCAAGTTTGCCGCGACGGTTCCGACGATTGATTTGCTGACCGAGAACAGCATGTGCGTCCGGCCGGGTTCAAGGTCTCCGGGGTACAGCTCGGCGCGGACGCTACCGTTGTGGAGGACCATGAATCCGTCGGTGTAGGTGCGGTCCAGTACCGAACGGAGCGTTTCGGTGCCGACGGGGAGATCGAGATCGAGCGGGTCGCCGTCGGTGAGAAGCAGTGGCGCCAATCCGGCAGCCACTTGTGCCGTCGGCACGACTTGCCGCATTCGGCCGAAGGTGTACCGGTTGATCGGTGGGCTCTGCCAATCCGCAAGGCTGACAATCGTCTTGGTGTCGTCGATCATTTCGCGGCCTCGCTGCTCTCTTCGGCGGCGACGATGACCGCCTGTTCGTGGGTGAAGCTCATTTCGGGCGTCGGCCGGCGGAAACCGTGTGTGAGCCAGACGAGGTAGACGATTCCGATTGCCAACCAGGAGAGTCCGGAGATCAGTGCATGTTCGCTGAGCTGGGTGATCATGTACAGCGTCACGACGGCGGCGACGAGCGGCATGACCACGAAGCGGACGGCACTCAACTGCCGTGTGGCGTAGTTCCGCAGGTAGTACACGATGACGCAGAGGTTGACTGCGGTGAAGGCCGTGAACGCGCCGAAGTTGATGAATCCCGTCGCGGTTTCGAGCGGCATGTTCATACCGAGGAAGCACATGCCGCCCGTGACGAGTACGCAGAACACGGGAGTCCGGGTACGGCCGTTGAGCTTTCCGAACATTCGGCGGGGTAGCACGCCGTCGCGGCCCATGATGAACAGTAGACGGCTCGAGCTGAGCTGGACGGCCAGGCAGGATGCCGATCCTGCGATGATTCCCGCGAGGTTGGTCCAATCGGCGAAGAACTGACCACCGACCTGCACCGACATCGCGTACGACGCGGCCTGCGCGTCGTCGAAGATGTCGCCGGGGTGGACGAGCTGCATGACATATGCCACGACGAAGAAGATGACGCCGCCGATCGAGACGATCCAGATGATGGCCCGGGGGATGTTTCGCGCGGCGTCCTTGGTCTCCTCGGCGAGTGTGGTCACCGCGTCGAAACCGAGAAACGAGTACGCCGCGATCGCCGCTGCCGCGGAGATGCCGGCGACCGTGCTGCTGGAGTTCCAGAACGGCTCGCCGTAGGAGGCGACCGGATTGCCGACGAGGAACTTGATGCAGTACGCGAAGAAGAGCAGCACCAAGAAGGTGGAGACGGCTAGTAGTAGCCGGTTGAGACGATCGGCGAGCGCGATCCCGATGACGTTGATCGCTGTCGTCAAGCCGGCGTTGATCAACATCCACAGCCAGATCGGGACCGCCGGGAACTGTGCGTTGAGCAGGATCGACTGCGCCAGCCACGCGACCATCGGCAAGAACAGGTAGTCCAACAGGATCGCCCAACCGACCAGGAACCCGGCCGCCGAGCCGAGGTTGCGGCGGGCGTAGAAGTAGGCCGAACCCGAGACCGGGTAGATGCGCGCCAGCCGTGCGTAGCTCAGCGCGGTGAGCAGCATCGCCCCGGTCGCGACCAGGAACGCCGTGGGCGCGGTGCCGGCACTGACGACGGCGATGACGCCGAAGATGATCATGACCAGGCTCGGTGCCATGTAGGACAACCCGAACGCCACCACTGACGGAAGTGTCAGTCGCGGCGTCAACTGTGGTTCGTCAGTCGCTGTCGCGACCCGCGATTCCGTCATGCGAACTCCTTGAAGTAGTGCTGTGGCGACGACCACTAAACTCTGCCGAAACGATGTTGTCAACGCCGTTGACAACTTTGTGGGTAGCGCGATGTGCAGGTGCTGTATTGCTACGGTGGATCGGTCGAGGAATCGAGGGGAGCACGATGGCGAAGGACACTGCGCGCGCCACAACGCCGGGGCGAACGACGCGGCGTGAACGCAAGGGGCTGCAGCAGGAAGCCGCGGTGAAGGCTGCGTTCGAACTCGCTCGGCGTGACGGCGCCGCGGGGCTGACGATGCGTCGCCTCGGCGAGGAACTGAAGGTCGATGCGACGACTCTGTACCGGCTGTTCCGCGACAAGGACGAGTTGCTACTGGCCGTCTACGACCACGCGACCGCGGTCGAGCTCGAGGAGATCGGGGAGGTGCCCGAAGGCGAGCACTGGCAGGACACGTTGCGCCGCATCGCCGATCGGATCTGGGCGACCGCGGTCCGCTCACCTGCCATCGCGGCGCTGACGTTCGCCCGTACGACGGGCGGTCCGGCAGAGCGCCGAATGGTCGAGCTGATCCTCGAGACGTTCGCGCGGTCGGGCCTGTCTCGCGAAGCCACGGTCCGGTACTACCGGGCATTCGCCGACGCCACGCTCGGGCTCGCCGGGCAGGTCGCCGTACTCGCCACCCTGGACACCGAGATCCAAGCGAAGGACGCCGCGTCATGGACGCGCATCTACGCGCATCTTCCCGACGGCGAGTATCCGACGGCTCGCGCCCACATCACGGAGCTGACCAGTATCGATCGTCGGACGATCTACGATCTGGTGGTCGAGGCCGTGTTGGCGGCCGCCGAGCGCGAGAGCGCCGAGTCGGCCTAGCCATTCGTGAGCAGATTCGGCCAAAACCGTTTGTGCCGAATGTCTTTGCTGCCGACGTTCGCTCTACCCAAGGGTGGCACGCATCTCATTGGCCTATCACTAGTGACCCTGGCCACTTGATTTTAAGGATTATGCATAATAGATTCACGCGATAAGTTGGCCTGAGAGAGGACTTGACGCGTGGCGAAGAAACGCGAGATATACGTTCGGCGGGAATCACCCAAGAGCGAGAAGAAGGTCGGCGCGGCAGTCATCATCGGAACCTCGCTGGAGTGGTTCGATTTCTACCTCTACGCGTCGATGGCGGCGCTCGTCTTCGGCAAGGTGTTCTTCCCGTCGGCGAATTCGTCGGCCAGCACCCTCGCGGCGTTTTCCACGTTCGCGGTCGGATTCCTGGCCCGGCCCTTCGGGGGTATTCTCTTCGGAATCCTGGGTGACCGCATCGGGCGCAAGGCGGTGCTGTCGATCAGCCTGCTGATCATGGGAATCGCGTCCGGGCTCATCGGGCTCGTGCCGTCGTATGCCGCGATCGGCGTGGCGGCGCCGGCGCTGCTGATCATTCTGCGGATCCTGCAGGGCTTCGGAGCGAGTGCCGAACTGGGCAGCGCAATCACGGTGGCGTACGAGCATGCCGACGAGAAGACCCGGGGCCGGTACGGCGCCTACCCGGTGATGGGCGCCCAGATCGGACTGCTTGCGGCGTCGCTCGCAGTTGCCGCGGTCACCAGCCTCGACGACGAAGCCCTCTACACGTGGGGGTGGCGGGTGCCGTTCATCGCGAGTTTCGCGATCGTGATCGTGGGCTACTGGATTCGCCGCGCGATGCCCGAGTCGGAGGAATTCGAGAAGGTGGCGACCGAGGCGCGGCAACGTAAGGGTTTCCAGGTTCTGCGTGACCTGGTGCGCGGCAACTGGCGGGGCCTTGTCGTGGTTGCGGCCGTGTACGGCGGGTACTCCGCCCTCTCTTACACCTTCAAGACGTTCTCGCTGTCCTACCTGACGGAGTTTCAGGGTGTGGCGAAGAATGTCGGCGCCCTCGGGGTGACGTTCGCGAGCATCGCGGCGATCATTGCGTGTCCGCTGATCGGGCGCCTGTCCGACCGTGTGGACACCCGCAAGGTCATGATCGGCGCGGCGATCGGGGTCGCACTGATGGCCTTCCCTGCCTTCTGGCTGTTCGACACCGGTCGCTCCCCGCTCATCTGGGGTGTCATGGTCGTGACCACGGGTGTCCTGGCGCCGATGATCATGGTGGCGGCGAGCCCGTACATGGCACGGCAATTCCCCACCGAGGTCCGGGCCTCGGGCATCGGCACCGGCCGGGAGGTCAGCGGCGCCGCAGCAGGGGGCCTGGCCCCGATCCTTGCGCTGACGATGGTGACCATGTCCCCCAGCCACTCGACGTGGGGCGTATCGCTGCTCATCATCGGGTGCGCGGCACTGGTGGTCGTCGGCGGGCTGTTCGACCAATCCCGTCGGGTGACACGTGACGCGACCGCATCGTCCGAGGCCCTGGATGCCGCGGCGCTGGAGCCGCAGCGCCGCTAGCTGTATGAGGCCATAACGTTGGTGACACCGGCGTGGAGCTTGCTCGCGGGTGGCCGGTTTCCGGCGGCAGTGTGAGGTCGATGGTAGTTGTAGTGCACGTTCCACACTTCGAGAGCTTGTGAGCGCTGCTGCTCGCTGGTCCAGGTTCGGGCGTAGAGGAACTCCTCGGACAGGATCCGGTTGTAGCGCTCGACCTTGCCATTGTGCCGTGGGGTGTATGGGTTGATCCGCTGGTGGCGCGCGCCGTGCAGGACCTTGGCGAAGTCTTTCGCGCGGTAGCATGAGCCGTTGTCGGTGACGATCCGATTGATGTGGCCGATGCCGTGTGCAGCGAAGAACACCCGGGCTCGATGCATGAATCCGATTGCTGTGGAGGCTTTCTCATCGGTCAAAGCCTCGGTGTAGGCAAGGCGGGAGAACCCGTCGACGGCGGAGTGCAGGTATACGTATCCGGCGCGGGCTCCGGCAGCCTTGGCGCGTTCGACGGCCTTCGCCTGGTCAGAGCCCTTGCCGTGGGCACGCCAGCCACCGCCTTCCGGTATCCGCCCGACCTTCTTCACGTCCACGTGCACCATGTGCCCCGGCCAGCGGGCGACGATTCGCCTTGGTTCACGGTTGCTCTCACCGGTGGGGTCGAGGAACTTGCGCCGGTTCAATCCGAGGAGGGCCAGGTGTCGGCTGACGGTGCGCACGGATATCGCGGTGCCATCACTGCTCAGTTCGTGGGCGATGCGGCGGGCCGACCATTTCTTGTCGCGGCGCAGCTTCTCGATCCGTGCCACCACCGAGGTGGGGGTGGCGGTCGGTTGGTGGTGGGGCACGCTCGGGCGATCCAGCAGTCCCAGTTCCCCGAACTCGCGGAAGCGGGTTACCCATTTGCTGGCGCAGGCGCGGGAGATGCCCATCTCGGCGGCGACGTGGGCGATGGGACGGGTCTGGCAACGTTCGACGAGTCGGCGGCGGCCTTCGACGGACAGCGGCGCGTTACGGTGGAGCACGGACGGGTTCTTCCTGTCGGCGGATGCGTTGGTGGTACTTCTCATCCTGCCGTCGGAAGGCCCGTCCCTTCGCTCAGCCTATGCTCCGCCGGGCGTCTACAACGTCATGACCCGCAACAGCTAGCCCGCTGCGGGTCGTGACGTGGCTCACCAGGATGCCTAGCATGGTGCGTAGGTCAGCGACTTCATGGGAGTGCAGTATGCGCAACTCGTCGATCCGGCAGGATGCCGTGGCGCTGCACGATGCGGTCGCCGACATCACCCACGACGTGAGTGTGCTGCTCGACCGCGACCTGAGTGTTCCGCAGCCGGTCGGCGCACAGTCCCAGAGTCAGGCGCTGGGCCGGCTGTGGGACCTGGTGACTGCGGAGATGACGCGTGCGATCGGCCGTGACGACCCGTCGTCCGACGTTCTGACATCCTTGATGGCGATTCTCGGTCGCATACGCGAGGCGGAGGCTGCGGTGGCGCAGCTGGGGCTGGCCGACCACGCGGAGATTCTGGCAAAGGTTCAGTCGGCGTTGTCACGGGTCGGCGACGCGCAGACCGTCGACGCGCTGCTGGCCCGTGCTCCCGAGGCGGTGTGCAGCCTCGGCTTCGATCGTGCGCTGTTGTCGACGGTGGACGGGTCGTGGCGGTTGCATTCGATGCACGTCGTCCGCGACCCTCGCTGGGCGGAGGAGATCGTGGCGGTGGGCAGGGAGAACCCGCCGATTCTCGACCGCATGCTCGTCGAGAACGACACCGTGGTCGGTGCTCGCGCGACGCTCGTCCACGAAGTGCAGGACAACCCACGCGTCAACCGCCCGCTCGCCGAGATCACCAGATCCTCGTCGTACGGCATTGCGCCGCTGCTGGTCGACGGTGACGTCGTCGGTCTGGTGCACGGCGACTGCTATCACCAGAGGCGCAATCTGACCAGTGTCGATCAAGCGCTGTTGTCGACGTTCGCCGAAGGGATGAGCCAGAACCTGGCGAGAGTCAGTGTGCTCGAGGGGATTTCGGCGGTGCGCACCCAGCTGGACGGCCTCGGACGCTGGACCAATGCATCCGGCCCGGCAATTGCGAAGTCCGTCGCGCTCGGTCGCGACGACGACTCCGTCCTCACCCGCCGCGAGGTGCAGATCGTACGACTCATGGCAGACGGCGACTCCAACGGCAAGATCGCCCGCAGGCTGGTCATCTCCGAGGGAACCGTCAAGACCCACATCACCCGAATCCTGCGCAAACTCGGCGCAGCCAACCGGGCCGAGGCCGTGTCGATCTGGCTGCGCAGTTCCGACGCCACGCGCACTGCGACGCACCGCTGACGTCGGCCGAAGGTCGTACGGATCTACGACCTCCGTCAGATGTTCCCGCACCCTCCGTGCGGAAGAGTGACGTGCAACACAAACGTGGCGCAGATGCACTGCGCATGTCACTGAAGCACACAGCACGGAGGCCGAGATATGACGCAGAGTGAGCGGGCAGCCGACTGGATTGTCGGCATCGATGTCGGGGGCACCTTCACCGACATCATTGCGCTCAACCGCAAGACGGGTGAGACCCGAGACGGCAAGGTGCTGTCGACCCTCCAGCAGGAGGAGGGGGTACTGCTGAGCATCGAGGCGATCGGCGTCGAGGTTCCGGACGTCGCCGAGATCGTGCACGGGCACACGGTGGGCATCAACGCCCTGCTCAGCCGCACCGGCGAGCGCACCGGTCTGATCGCGACACGCGGTCACCGGGATCTGCTCGACATCGGTCGCATGCACCGCGAATTCGGTGACCGGTTCTACGATCCCACTTGGCTGCGGCCGCACCAGGAACGGCCGATCGTGCACCGTGAATCGCGCTTCGGCGTTCCCGAGCGACTGCGGTACGACGGGTCCGTGTT
Source organism: Rhodococcus sp. JVH1 (assembly GCF_000280725.2). Classification (NCBI taxonomy): domain Bacteria; kingdom Bacillati; phylum Actinomycetota; class Actinomycetes; order Mycobacteriales; family Nocardiaceae; genus Rhodococcus; species Rhodococcus sp. JVH1. The sequence continues at coordinate 4,664,180 of NZ_CP166289.1, forward strand.
GTTGCCGTTGGACGAGAACGCCGTTCGCGACGCAGCACGCTCCCTCGCGAGCCAGGGCGCGAAGTCGGTGGCGGTGTGCCTGATGAACTCCTACATCAACCCCGACCACGAGCGGCGGGCGGCCGAGATCGTCGCAGAAGAGTTGCCGGACGCCTACATTCAGACCTCCGCGCTCTACCCGGTGACCAAGGAGCACGAGCGCACCACGACCGTCGCCCTCGACGCGTACGTGGGTCCGGCTGTCGTCGGCTACCTCGACCGTCTGATGAGCCAGCTGTCGGAGCGCAATTACGCTGGGACGCTGTGGATCATGATGATGAACGGCGGGGTCGCGACGTTCGCCGACGCCGGCCGAGCCCCGGTGTTCCAGCTGGTCTCCGGCCCGGTCGGTGGCGTGAGCGGCAGCGTCAAGCTGGCCAACGAGAGCAGTTCGCCGAACCTGCTCACCATCGACGTCGGTGGCACGAGCACGGACGTGGCGGCGATCGTGCACGGCAAGACGCCGCTCACCGATCTGTGGACGCTGGAAACCGGTCTCACGCTGACCATGCCGTTGGTCGACGTGGAGAGCGTCGGCTCGGGTGCCGGTAGCCTGATCCGGCCCAGCACGCTCGGCAATGTTGCGGTCGGTCCGGCTTCGGCCGGATCGAATCCCGGTCCGGTGTGTTACCAGCGCGGCGGCGTCGAGCCCACGCTCACCGATGCGTGCGCGGCTCTCGGGGTCCTCCAGCCGGACCTGTTCGCCAACGGATCCCTTCGGCTCGACGTCGACGCGTCGCTCGAAGCCCTTCGGAAGACCGGGGAACAGTTCGGCATGTCGGCCCTCGAGCTCGCGTCGGCGGCCTACGAGGTCGCGTGTGAGGACATCGCCGCGAAGGTCCGCACGATCTCAGTCTACCGGGGTCTTGACGTCCGCGAGTTCGCCCTGCAGCCCTCGGGGTCGGCCGGCCCGATGCTCGCCGACCGCGTCGGGCAGATCCTGGGTCTGGACAGGGTGATCGTGCCTCGAAACCCCGGCCAGTTCTCGGCCATGGGGCTGCTCCGCAGCGACCTGATGGTCACCCGGGCGCAGTCGATCATGAGCCCGCTCGCACCGTCGAGCGCCGAGGCGATCGAGGCCGCCTTCGTCGGGCTGCAGGACCGCATCCGCGGCGAACTCGACAGCCAGGGCGCCGACGTGGGTCGAATCCGCTTCGAGCGGGCCGTTTTCGCGATGTATCGAGGCCAGACGTGGGACAACCGCATGCCTATCCGTTCCGGCGCTCTCACTGCCGACGGGGTGACCGAGCTGGTGCCGCAGTTCCACGACTTCTACCGGGAATCATACGGTTTCGCGGCGACGGAGATTCCCGTCGTGATCTCGACGGTGGAGGTGACGGCGATTATCCCGCGCGAGCAACACAAGACCGACCTCACCCCCGACGACGGGGAGGCGTTCCTCCGCACGACGGAGCTCACCTTGCCGGGCACGACCGAGCAGGTCGAGGTGTCCATCTATGTTCGGGAGCGTCTCCAACCGTTCGAGCGGGTGCAGGGCCCCGCCCTCGTCGCCGAGAAGTTCGCGACAACCCTCGTCCTTCCGGGCCGGACGGCCTACGTGGACGGCGACCTGAATCTCATCATCGAGCCCCAGAGCTGAGGAGCAGACCATGACGATCACCACCCCTGACACCGGCCCCGCGGTCGACGTCGAACTCGACATCCTCCGCTACGGCCTCACCGAGGTCGCCCGGGAGATGCTGGACTCGCTGATGCGCAGCGCCTTCTCCCCGGTCTGTCGCGACATCCTGGACTGCACCAGCGCCATTCACATGCGCACCGACGACGGATGGGAAACCGTCGCGCTGTGGGAGGGCTGCATGCAGCACGCCTTCACCGCCCCGCACATCGCGAACTTCGTGATGGACGACTGGGACATCGACCGCATGCAGCCCGGTGACGTCATCTTCGTCAACGACCCGTGGCGCGGCACCATCCACCAGTCCGACGTCAACCTGCTCCGGCCCGTATTCGTCGATGGCCGTGTGGAGTTCCTGTTGCACTCGACGTCCCACCTCGTCGATCTCGGTGGTGCGATCCCGGGCGGCTTCTCCAACGGCACCCAGACGCACTTCGAGGAGCAGCTGAAATTGCCACCGACGTTGCTGTACGCGAACGACGTTCCGGTTCGTCCGCTGTTCAACTTCATTCTGGAGAACAACCGGGTGCCGCAGCTCGTGCTCGGCGACCTGCGGGCCCTGCACGGCTGCCTGGTCGTCGGCGAGCGCCAGTTGCAGGATCTGATCGCCCGCGGCGGCCTGGAGAAGGTGCGCGCGGCCGGCCGCTTCGCCATCGAGGCCACCGAAGCCAGCATGCGGCGCGGCATCGCGAGTATCCCGGACGGCGACTACACCGCCGAGGACTTCCTCGACGAGGACGGTGTCACCGACGAACCGATCCCGGTCAACGTGACGGTGAAGGTCCGCGGAGATTCCATGGAGATCGACTTCTCCGGTTCGGGTCGGCAGCCCCTCGGCAACTGTGGCACCGCCTGGTGCGAGGCCTCGCGCTGCATCGAGGCGGTCAAGCTGATGGTCGATCCGTCGACACCGGTCAACAGTGGCACGCTGCGCCCGATCGAGACTCTGCTGCCGTCCGGCAGCGTGGTGCAGGTTCTGCCACCGTCGAGTTGCTCCAACCACGCCGACATCGGTGCGCGGGGGATCAACGTCGTCACCCAGGCCCTGAGTCAGGCGATGGACGAGGCATTCGCCTGTGACACAGGCACTGCCGTCGTCGTCAGTCTCGGCGGTATCGACACCCGCCCGGGCCACGAAGGCACGCCGTGGGGTGCATTCGCGCTCGCCGGTGGCGGCTGGGGCGGCACGTGGAAGGACGACGGTGTCTCCTTCTGCGTGATTCCGATCGGCAACTGCCGGACGTCGGTGCAGGAACACGTCGAGATCGAGAGCCCCCTGGTCATCGTCCAGCACGAGATGGTGATCGACACCGCCGGAGCCGGAGAATTCCGCGGCGGTCTCGGCTCGGTCTACTCGATCTTCGCCGAGTCCGACACGATGGTCACCATCACCGCCGACCGGGTCCGCTGCGGCGCCCCCGGCTCGAACGGAGGTGGCGCCGGCTCGCCGGCCTACGGCTGGTACATCGAGAACTTCGACCTTGCCGAACACGGTGACCCGCTCGACCTCCGTGGGGCCGAGCCGCTGTTCGGCATGTTCGACGATCAGGGTCGGCCGGACCCGAACCACGGTGAGTTCGGGCGCGGTGCGCGCTACCGGACCGGCAAGTTCTCCGGGCTCGTCCTGAAAGCCGGCGATGCGCTGCGCTTCGTCATCGGCGGTGGCGGTGGCTGGGGTGACCCCCTGGTTCGTATCCCCGAAAAGGTGCTGCAGGACGTCCGTAGCGGACTTGTCAGCCCGGAGTTCGCGGCCGACGCCCACGGGGTCGTGATCGCGAACGGTGACGTCGACGAGGCCGCCACCTCGGCGCGACGAGCGCAGCTGACCGCCGACCGCGACCAGGGTCGCTGGAGCGTGCCGGTGGCCACCCCCCGCAACTGGAATCTCTGAGAAAGGCATCCCCATGGCAGTCGACCGGCTCCTGTTTCCCCGTCCCGAGACCGACCGGGTCTACGTCGAACGCACCACCGTTGACGGCGAATGTCCGTCGTGCGGCGCAACGAGTCTCGCTCGCTATCCCGTCGCCAACCACCTCGGGCCCCGCATGGTCGTGAAGTGCCAAGAGTGCTTTCACCATGTGTCGGTGACGCGTCCCGATCCCGAGGACAACTGGCCCGCTTGGCGTTCGCCGGCCCGCGACTGGCCGGCATCACGCGTCGGATAGGTACCAACGGATCTACTCGGAAGAAGGACGGAAAATGTCAGGACTACTCGACGGGAAAGTAGTACTCGTCACCGGCGCCGCGGGAGGCATCGGGCGCGCGACGTCGCTGTTGGCCGCGAAGGAAGGCGCCCGGGTCGCGGCGACCGATGTGTCCGAGGAAGGCGTCGCGGCGACGGCAGACGTTGTGCGTGCGGCGGGCGGTGAGGTGATCGCGCTTCCCGCCGACCTCACGGTCGGTGCGTCGGTGGATGCGATGGTCGCCGCGGCCGTCGACCACTACGGCAGCCTGGACGGAGCGTTCAACAATGCGGGCGTGAGCGGTGGGCAGATCGGGCAGGGCGGTCGATCCGTTGCGGATTGGGACGAGGAGGCATTCGACCGGGCCATCGCTGTGAACCTCAAGGGCGTGTGGCTCTGTATGCGCGCTGAGTTGAAGCAGATGGTGACACAGGGTGGGGGCGTCATCGTGAATACCGCATCGCTCGCGGGTCTCACCGGATTCAAAACCACAGCCGGGTATGCGGCGGCCAAGCACGGCGTCGTCGGCCTGACCAAAACTGCGGCAATCGAATATGCGCCGACCATCCGGATCAACGCGGTGTGCCCAGGTTACACCGACACCGGTTTGATGAAGGATGCGAAGCGCCGCAGCGGATCCACCATCATGTCCCGGATTCCCTTCGGCGCACTCGCGCAACCCGACGACATCGCCGAGATGGCGTGCTGGCTCCTCTCCGATCGCGCCGGCTATGCGACCGGTGGCTCGTTCGTCGTCGATGGCGGATACATGGCGGGGTAACGCCACGAGAAACAACTTATGAACATAATATATTGAGTATGGTATTCCTTGCCCGGCCGCGAGCCGGGAAGGGCGCTGTGCACGATCGAGAGACAGAGGTTCATTGTCATGACCGCACCGATTGTCGAGGCCGAGTGCCACATCGACGGGCGCCGGATCGCGGGCGAGGGAGAGGCGATCCGGTCGATCAACCCGACCACCGGTCGGGAACTGGCCGTCACACCGGCGGCGAGCCCCGCGCAGGTCGCCGCAGCGGTGTCCGCTGCCCGGCGGGCGTTCGACGACGGCGAGTGGAGCCGTCTCGGGCCTGGTGAGCGCGGTGCCCTGCTGCACCGGCTGGCGGACCTGCTCGAGCGGGACCGGGAGAAGATCGTCGACCTCGCCGCCACCGAGATCGGTACGCCGATCAGCAGCGCCGCGGCCCTGCACGTCGATCTGCCCGTCCGGTTCTTCCGATGGTTCGCGGACGCGGCGGTGCGGGGACCGCGGGACGGCTACGAGCAGCCCCTTCCCCTGCATCACGACCCGGTCGTCTCGAGCAGCATGCTGGTGCGGGACCCGGCCGGTGTGGTGGCCGCGGTCGTCGCCTACAACGTCCCGGTCATGATGTGCGCGTACAAGCTCGGCCCCGCCCTGGCGTCGGGCTGCTCGACCGTCCTGGTGACCTCGCCGAGGGCCGTGCTGCTGACGTCCGCGATCATGCGTTTGATCGAGGAGGCGGGGTTCCCGCCGGGCGCGGTCAACCTGGTCTTCGGTCCACCGAGTGTGACCGCCCAGGTGGTCGGTGCCCCGGAGGTCGACCTGGTGACGTTCACCGGTTCCGCCGCGGTCGGCAGTAAAATCCTCACCTTGGCGGCCCCGACGCTGAAGAAGGTCGTCCTCGAACTCGGCGGCAAGTCGCCCAACATCGTGCTACCCGGCACCGACATCGAGAAGGCGGTACCCGCGTCCGCGCTGCGCTTCACCCGCAACAGTGGCCAAGCGTGCGGGGCGACGACACGAACCCTGGTGCCCCAGGCCGATTTCGACGAGTACGTCGAGAGGTCGGGCAAGTTCCTCGGTGACCTCACGGTCGGCGACCCCCATCACCCCGACACCGTCCTGGGACCGCTGATCACCGGCGAACATCGTGCAAATGTGGAGGGCTTCCTGGCGCGCGCCCGGGAGGCGGGCGCCGAGGTTCCCGTCGGCGGGGGCCGGCCGCCCGGCCTCGATGACGGCTTTTTCCTCGAACCTACTCTGGTGACCGGCATTTCGAACGACGCGGAGATCGCGCAGGAGGAACTCTTCGCGCCCGTCGGGGTGGTGATGCCGTACACCGACCTGGACGAGGCCGTCCGCATGGCCAACGATGTCAAGTACGCCCTCAACGCCAACGTGTGGGGCCCCACCCCCGACGCACTCGCGTTCGCTCGTCGTCTTCGCTCGGGCACCGTCACCATCAACGGCGGTGGCGGAATGCGCGGAGACGCCCCGTGGGGCGGACCCGGACACAGCGGAATCGGCCGCGAAGGCGGCGAAGAGGGGTTCCGTGAGTTCTTCGAAGTCAAGCACATTCAGTGGCCCGTGTAACCGAACCAACGTCACGCTCACCATCACAGCAACAAGAGGAAGAATCTGATGCCAACAATTGTCGAAGATCTCGCGGATTTCGCCGCCGGCGCCGACGCACGGTCACTCCCGGGTGACGTGGTTGCCGAGTCCAAGCGGATTCTGCTGGACACCCTCGGCTGCGCGGTGGCGTCGCTCGGCGACGCGGGCGCGCGCCGGGGCATCGAGTACGGCCGGTTTCTCGGCGGGTCGGGTGGCTCGGCGTCGATCATCGGGACGGGCACGAAGACATCGGTGCCCGGTGCGGCGTTCGCCAACGCCGAGTTGGTCAACGCGCTCGACCAGGACGCGGTCCTGCCGCCCGGCCACGTGACCCCCTACGTGGTGCCCGGCGCGTTGGCGACGGCAGAAGCTCTGCGCTCCTCGGGCGAACGGCTGCTCACGGCGATCGCGGTGGCGCACGAGATGTCGTACCGGATCGGCAAGGCCACCGACTATCTACGCGACATCAAAGGCGGTGTGGTCACCATCCCGAAGGTCATCGGCTACAGCAGCACGCTGTTCGGTGCGGCGGCCGCGATCGGCGTGGTCAAGGGGTTCGGCAACGACACGCTGGCCGATGCGCTCGGGATCATGGGCTCGACGATTCCGACCAACACCCAGCGGGCATGGATGATGCACGCGCCGTCGACGACGATCAAATACCAGCTCGCCGGGGGCATGGCCCTGTCGGCCGTGACGGCAGCGAGCCTGGCCGAACTCGGGCACACCGGTGACCGCCAGATGCTCGACGACCGCGAGTACGGCTTCCCCCGATTCATCGGGACCTCACGCTGGGAGCCGGCGCCGATCACCGCGGGTCTGGGCACGGAGTGGACCTTCACCCCGTTCCAGTCGTTCAAGCCGTATCCCCACTGCCGGGTCATGCACGCGCTGTTCGACGCTCTCACCGAGATCATCGAGGTCAACGACATCAAGCCCGACGAGATCGAGGCCATCAATGCCTGGGGCGAGAGCTTCGTGATGCAGCCGGTGTGGGTCAACGAGACCATCCGCAATCCGCGCGACGCGCAGTTCAGCATGACCCACGGCCTTGCCCTCGCCGCCCACCGGATTCCCCCGGGCAAGGACTGGCAGACGCCGGAAGTGGTGCTCGATCCGTCCGTCCTCGAGCTCACCACGAAGACGACGTTTCAGGAACACCCCGACTACACCGCGGAACTGGCGAGCAACCCGGCCGCACGCCGATCGCGCATCGAGGTCCACGCGCGCGGCACCCAGTTCTCCGGCGAACGCGGCTACCCCAAGGGCAGTCCGTCCCCCGACCCGGCCACCTACATGACCGACGACGAACTGATCGCCAAATTCCGCCACAACGTCGACGGAGCAGTGAGCGACGCGGACGCGGACGCCGTCATCGAGGCCGTGTACGACCTCGAGAACGTCGACGACATCTCGACGATCCTGAACCGATTGCAGCCCAACACCGTCGGCTGATCGGATCGAACCACTGCGCCGCCCTTGCCGAAGACTGGCGAGGGCGGCGCGGTTCTGTGTAGGCACTCGTGGAGCCCTACCCCGGCTTCCTCTGCCAGCGGCTCCATTTTCTGGCAGCGCCGAGTTCCCGCGGAGTCAATCCGCCCCACACTCCGTGTTGTTCGCCGAAATGGATGGCGTACTGACGGCATTCAGTGATCACCGGGCACCGCCGGCAAATGTTCTTCGCGGTGCGCTCGCGCTGAGGTTGGGCCTTCGGGTTGTCGTCGTCGAGATAGAAGACGGCGATGTCCATGCCACGGCACCGCGCACGCAGGCGCCATTCCTCAGGGGTGACATCGCCATCCGGTGCGGCGTGCGATGTTCTCACAGAACACGCTCCGATCGTCGACGAGGTATGTCGTGCCGATGTGGGCACTAAAAACATAATATATTGAATGGCGATAAGGGGCAACCGGACCGAAGCATCGCCGACCGGATGGCAGACGTCTGTGCCCAGCACTTCTGACGGTTGCCAGAAGTGCTGGGCACAAATTGGAGACTCGCAGCGGATCGCTGTGGGTCAGCGGGTGACGCGGAGGAGTTCGCGATCCCGCGCCGGGTCGGCGAGAATCAGTGCGAGAACCGCGACAACGGCACCAATGATGCCCAGGCATTGGAACGACGCCTGGTACCCGTCGATCTTCGTCGCCGAGGCGTCGACGACGATCCCCATCGCCCACGGTCCGATGATCCCGCCGATCGCCTGGATCGCGAAGAAGGCGCCGATGACGCCTGCTGTCTGGCGCGGCGGGCAGGTCGCGATCACCGCGGCATTGAGCAGCGGGAACACCGCGACAACCAGCCCGTACGCCACCGACACCGCGCAGACCGCAAGGAGCGGAGATCCGAGGGCCGGCAGGCTCAGCAGCAACACACCGGCGACGATGACGCCGACGCACGGCACGACCACTCGGACGAGGCGGATCGACAGGCCGCGGCTGATCCCGCGGTCGCTCAGCCAGGAGCCGCCGACGAGCGTCGCGAGCCCGACGAAGCTCGGCGCAGCGAACAGGGTGCCCGACTCGAGCCGTGAATATCCCAAACCCTGCTCGAAGTACGACGGCAGCCAGGTGAGCACGACGGTCATGAGCGCGTAGGCGCTCATCGCGACGAGAACGGCGGACACGAAGGTCCTCGACGTGAGCAGACGCCGCCAAGCGACCGCCGGCTCGCTGTCGGTGTCTTCCGTCGACGTGTGCTTCCCGCCGACGACATACGGTCCCGGCCGCCAGGTCAGCAGCCACGGGACGCACCAGAACGCGGTCGCGCAACTGAGCACGATGATTGCTGCGCGCCACCCGTACTCGGCCACCACGAGCGCGAGAATCGGGACGACGGCCATCTTGGCCAGCATGCTTCCACTGATGATGAGCGCGCTCGGGAGCCCCCGCTTGGCGGGCGCATGCCACGAGTAGGCGGCGGTGTGCAGCAAACCGGATGTGGGCCCCTCGGTGAGCCCGAGGAGCATCCGGCTCGCGAGCAGCACCGCGAATGTCGACCACACGACGAGCGGCAGCATGACAACGCCCCACAGCACGGCGATGATCGCGATGGACCACCGGAGCGCGAGAACCTTGTTGATCGGTCCCGCGAAGAAGCCGCCGAAGCTGAAGGCGAGGAAGAACATGCTGCCGGTGAAGCCGATCTGTGACGCGCTGAGCCCGAGGTCCTCACTGAGCGGTTGAGCGATGAGGCCGAACACTGCCTTGTCGGATGCGTTCATGAGGTACAGCACCACGAGCATTCCCGTGATGCCCCACGCGGTCAGCGTGCGAGGTTCGGTTTCCGGTTCGGACCGAGGGGCTTTCGTGGGCACGGGGTCGGTTATGAGGTGTTCTTCGGTGTTGTTCACGTAAGGGTGCCCTTCAGTCTTGTCGTCGAGATCACACCATCAACGCTGTGTGCTGTGCATCATATACTATTCACGCATTGCGGAGGTTGCGCAATGCATCAAGCACTAAACATCTGGTTCTTGCATGCATAATATATTTCACTTAGAGTGAGGCTACGAACTGCGGCGACCGAGAGCACTCGTCGTCGCTCGAGAGAAAGGGGCGTCACATGCCGGGTCTGTACTTCGAGGAATTCGCACCGGGAATGGTTATCGATCACGAGGTGCGTCGCACCGTGACCGAAACCGACAACGTCCTGTTCAGCACGATGACCTTGAACATGGCGCCGCTCCACCTGGATGCGGAGTACAGCAAGGACTCCATCCACGGGCAGCGTCTGGTGAACAGCTTGTTCCTCCTCGGCCTCGTTGCCGGTATCTCGATGCACGACACCACGTACGGGACCACCCTCGGCAACCTCGGCTTCGACTCGATCAAGTTCCCCAAGCCGGTGTTCCACGGTGACACCATCCACGTGCGCACCGAGATCGTTTCGGCCCGGGAGTCGAAGAGCCGCAACGATTCCGGCATCGTCACCTTCCGTCACTACGGCATCAATCAGCGCGACGAGATCGTGTGCGACGCCACCCGCGTCGGCCTGATGCTCAAGAAGTCTGCCGACGCGCAGGCCTGATCGCACACCCCGACCGGACGATCGACCGCCCCAGACGAGGAGAACACGGAAATGGGCATCAGTAGCCAGCCCGAGGAGATGGCCTGGGTTCCCGGCCCCGCGGTGCGCGAGCGCGCGAGGCTGCTCGCAGCGATGAAGAGCTGGGGCTTCGGCGACGATGCTGCCGCCGTCACCGAGCTGGGCCGTCGCGCCGTCGCCGATCCCGAGTGGTTCTGGCGCGAGGCGCTCACCGACCTCGACGTCGAGTTCTCGGTGCCGTTCGACCGGGTTCTCGACGAGTCCGAGGGCAAGGAATTCCCGAGATGGTTCCCGGGCGGCCGAATCAACGTCGCCGAACTGGCGGCCCTCCGGCACGCCCGCGGTGACCTCGCCGGCAAGACCGCGGTGGTCTACGAGGGCGACGGGGGACAGCGGCGCACGCTGACCTTCGCGGAGCTCGCGGCGGAGGTGAGCCGATTCGCGGCGCACCTCGCGGGCCTGGGAGTGCGCCGCGGCGACCGGGTGGTGCTGTTCATGCCGGTCGTGCCCGAGGCCGCCGTGGCGTTCCTCGCGATCGCGATGATCGGCGCGGTCGCGGTGCCCACGTTCAGTGGATATGCGCCCGACGCCCTGGCCACGCGACTGCAGGATTCGGACGCCGTCCTCCTGGTGACCGCCGACGGCACGACGCGCCGCGACAAGGTCGTCGCGATGAAGGCGACCGCGGACGCCGCACTGGCGCAGGCGCCGACGGTGCGTTCCGTCGTGGTGATCCGGCACCTGGGAACCGACGTGCCGATGCAGGAAGGCCGCGACGTCTACTACGACGAACTGGCAGCCGATCCGGAGCCGGTGCCGACCGCGGAGACCGAGTCGAACGACCCGCTGGCCATCGTCTACACGTCCGGCACCACGGGCAGGCCGAAGGGAATCGTGCACTCGCACGGCGGTTTCGCGGCCAAGACTGCGGTCGACTTCGCGTACGGCTTCGACGTGCACGCCGACGACGTGGTCTCCTGGATCACCGACCTCGGTTGGCTCGTGGGCCCGATGCTCATGACCGGTCCGCTGCAGCTCGGCGCGACCATCGTGATGATCGAGGGCCTGCCCACCCACCCCACACCGAATCGTATGTGGGAGATCGTGAACCGTAACGGCGTGACCGTGCAGGGCATCGCACCGACGGCGGCACGCGCACTCAAGGCGGCGGGCGACGGCAGCGCTCCGGCGATGCCGACCCTGAAGACGTTCGTCTCCACCGGCGAGGCCTGGGACGAGCCGACCTGGTTCTGGCTGTTCGACGAGGTCGGCGGGCGAGAGCGCGCGATCGTCAACTACAGCGGCGGCACCGAGGTCGGTGGCGGCATCCTCGTCGGCTACCCGTTCCTTCCCGCCGCACCGGCGGCGTTCACCGGGCCACTGCCCGGCGTCGATGCGGCCGTCCTCGACGACGACGGCAAGCCCGTCGTCGGCCAGATCGGCGAACTCGCGGTGCTCAACACGTTCCCCGGAATGACGCACGCCTTCTGGCAGGACCGGGACCGCTACCTGGATACCTACTGGAGTCGCTGGGACGGCGTCTGGGTGCACGGCGACCTCGCGAGCGTCGATGCTGCCGGCATGTGGCGGATCCACGGCCGCTCCGACGACACGATCAAGCTCTCCGGGCGCCGCGTGGGGCCGGCCGAGATAGAGGCGGCCCTGCTGCGTGACAACCGGATCACGGAGGTCGCGGTGATCGGCGTGCCTGACGAGATGCGCGGTCAGCGCGCGGTGGCGTTCGCGGTTCTGCGCGCCGACGGTGTCGACAACGACGACCTGCAGGCGACGGCGCTGGCGAACGCGGGCAAATCCTTTGCGCCCGAGGTCTATGCGGTGCCGACGCTGCCGAAGACGAAGAACGGAAAGATCATGCGCCGCGCCATCCGGTCGCGGTTCATCGGTGCCCCGATCGGCGACATGTCGTCGCTCGACCCGGCGACGCCGCTCGAGGACATTCCCGTGTACGCGGGCGAAGACTAGGAGTACTGAGATGGCAGATTTCGACACCGAAAGCAACATCGAGATCGTCCGCAAGGCGACTCGCGAGCTGGCGCGGAAGTTCGACAACAACTACTGGCTCGACAAGGACAACAAGCACGAATACCCGTGGGATTTCATCAAGGCCTTCGCGGACGGGGGCTGGCTCGGCGCGATGATCCCGGAGGAGTACGGCGGGATCGGCCTGGGCCTGCAGGAGGCCGCCGTGATGATGGGCGAGATCGCGTCCTCCGGCGGAGGCATGAGCGGTGGCTCGGCGATCCACTTCTACGTCTTCCCGCCGGCGCCGATCGTCCGGTACGGCTCGGAGGATATGAAGAAGAAGTATCTCCCCAAGCTGGCGTCGGGTGAGATGCTCACCGCGTTCGGCATCACCGAGCCGACCTCAGGCGTGGACACGTCCCGCATCAAGACCAAGGCGACCAAGGTCGACGGCGGCTGGGTCATCAACGGCCAGAAGGTGTTCATCACCAACGCGCAGAACGCGCACCGCATCCTGCTGCTGGCCCGCACGGCGCCGCGGCGCGACGACAAGCCGCTGCACGGGATGACGATCTTCTTCGCCGAACTCGACCCCAAGCATGTCACGATCCGCGAGATCGACAAGCTCGGGCGCGCGGCCATCGACACCAACGAACTGTTCATCGACAACCTGTTCGTGGCCGACGAGGACGTGGTCGGCGAGGTCGACAAGGGCTTCTACTACATCATCGACGGACTCAACCCCGAACGCATCGTCGTCGCGATGGAGGGCATCGGCCTCGGCCGCGCGGCCCTCGAGATCGGCACCGAGTACGCGAAGAACCGGGTGGTGTTCGATCGCCCGATCGGCCAGAACCAGGCCGTCGCCCATCCGCTCGCGGACTCGTGGATCCGTCTCGAGGCCGCCGAGCGGATGGCGATGCACGCCGCGAAACTGTTCGACGACAAGCAGGAGTGCGGACACGAGGCCGCGGCGGCGAAGTACCTCGGTGCCGAGGCCGGCTTCGAAGCGTGCGACCGGGTGTTCTCGACGCTGGGCGGCTACGCGTACGCGAAGGAGTACCACATCGAGCGGCTGTGGCGGGAGGTGCGCCTCCTGCGCAACGCGCCGTTCTCGCAGGAGATGGTGCGCAACTACGTCTCGCAGCAGGTGCTCGGCCTGCCGCGGTCGTACTGAGCCCCACCGACGAAGGAGTGTGACGATGACCGGTCCGCTGGCTGGAGTCCGGGCACTGGTGCTCGCGGGAATGGGCCCGGTGCCGTACGTCTCGATGCTGCTCGCCGACATGGGAGCCGACGTGGTGCGGGTGGTGCGGCCACCGAACCGGTCGGCCCGCGCCCTCAGCCAGACGGACGGTCTGACCGAGGAAGTCGACGTGGTCAACCGGGGCGTCGACGCGGTGGCCGTCGACCTCAAGGACCCGGACGGACGCGAGAGTGTGCTGCGCCTGGCCGAAGCCGCGGACGTTTTCATCGAGGGATACCGGCCCGGCGTGACCGAACGGCTCGGGCTCGGACCGGACGAGGTGATGGCACGCAACGAGCGCCTCGTCTACGTGCGGCTGACCGGCTACGGACAGACGGGGCCGCGTTCGCGGGACGCCGGACACGACATCAACTACGTGGCGCAGTCCGGCGCGTTGCACGCCATGGCACGGTCCGACAGTGCGCCGCGTCCGCCGATCAACCTGCTCGGTGACTACGCGGCAGGCGGCGCCATGGGCGCATACGGCATTGCGTGCGCCCTGGTCTCCGCCGCCCGCACCGGGCGGGGGCAGGTGATCGACGCGGCGATGGTCGACGGTGTCGCGGCCCTCACCGCCAAGTTGCAGGGCCTGCGCGCCGCGGGACTCTACTCGGACGATCCGGGGACGAACTTCCTCGACTCCGGAGCACCGTTCTACGACACCTACCGGTGCGCGGAAGGCGGCTACATCGCCGTCGGCGCGCTCGAACCCGACTTCTACCGGGAGTTCACCTCACGCCTCGGCGTCGATACCGCCGACTGGCCCGACCAGAACGATCGCGCCGCGTGGCCGCATCTGCGCAAGCTCATCGGCGATGCGGTCGAGTGCCGCACCCGTGACGAATGGGAGAAGGTGTTTGCGGGTACCGATGCCTGCGTCACCCCGGTGCTCACGTTCGACGAGGCCGCGGTGGATCCCCACAACACCCAGCGCGGCGTGTACCGGACCGTCGGCGGTGTCTTGCATCCGATGCCCGCGCCGCGTTTCAGCGGCACACCCGCTCGCGAACCCGAGACGCCGCGGGTGGGCACGGTCGCGACCGCGGATGTCGCGTCGCGGTGGGGCCTCGGCGACTGACCGAACCGCCGGCGCACCGATCGACCCGAGAATTTCCAGGAAGGAAGCAACAGTGACCAGCTACGAGGACTTCACGTCCGTGAAGGTAGACCGCCCGGAAGAAGGCATTCTCCGCATCATGCTGGACGGGCCGAACCTCAACGCGGTGGGCCCGGACGCGCACCGCGAGCTGGCCGACATCTGGCCGGTGATCGGTCTCGATCAGTCGGTTCGCGCCGTGGTCATTCGCGGCGCCGGTGAGCGTGCGTTCTCGGCAGGAGGCAGCTTCGATCTCGTCGAGGCCATGATCGGCGACTACTCGTCGCGGACCCGGGTGATGCGTGAGGCACGCGACCTGGTGCGCAACATCATCGAGGTCCCGCAGCCGATCATTTCTGCGATCAACGGACCGGCTGCCGGTGCCGGCCTGGTGGCCGCTCTGCTGGCCGACATCTCCGTCGCGGGCCGCCGCACCAAGATCGTCGACGGCCACGTCCGGCTGGGTGTCGCAGCCGGCGACCACGCAGCCATCTGCTGGCCGCTGCTGACGAGCATGGCGAAGGCCAAGTACCACCTGCTCACCAACGAGGTGCTCACCGGCGAGGAGGCGGAGCGGATCGGCATGGTCTCGCTGTGCGTCGACGACGACCAGGTGCAGGACCGGGCGATGGAGATCGCGCGGAAGCTGGCCGCCGGCTCCCGGGCCGGCATCCAGGGCACCAAGATGGCCCTCAACGGCTGGTACCGGCAGGCGATGCCGATCTTCGACGCGTCGCTGGGGCTGGAGTTCTACGGCTTCGGCGGTCCCGACGTGGTCGAGGGTGTGTCCTCGCACCGCGAGAAGCGGGAGCCGAAGTTCTCGTGACCGGAACCGAACAGGAAACGCAGGGGCCGCTCGCCGGCATCACCGTGGTCGGGCTGGAGCAGGCGATCTCGGCGCCGCTCTGCACGCGTCACCTCGCGGACCTCGGGGCCCGCGTGATCAAGGTGGAGGCCCCGGGCTTCGGCGACTCGACGCGCGCGTACGACTCCGTGGTCGGCGGGATGTCCGCACACTTCACGTGGCTGAACCACGGCAAGGAGTCGGCGGCGCTGGACCTCAAGTCCGCAGCCGACATGGGGACCTTCCGGAACATCCTCGCCACCGCCGACGTCGTGGTCAGCAACCTCGCGCCCGGCGCGCTCGACCGGCTGGGGATCGGTACCCGGGACCTCTCGCGTGACTTCCCGCGACTGATTGTGGTCGACATCTCCGGCTACGGGAAGGGTGGTCCCCTCGACCACAAGCGGGCGTACGACCTGCTCATCCAGGCGGAGGGCGGATCCTGCAGCATCACCGGCGCACCGGGACATCCGGCCAAGCCGGGCATCCCGGTGGCCGACGTCGGCACGGCGCTGTACGCGTACTCCGCGGTGCTGGCCGCGCTCTACGACCGGGAACGGACCGGGCGGGGAGCGGTCATCCCGATCGCCATGCTCGACACCGTCGCCGAGATGATGGGGTTCGCCCTCAATCAGGTGATCCACGCCGGTACCGAGCCCGTGCCGGTCGGCATGGGCTCACCGATGATCGCGCCCTACGGCGCGTACCCCACCTCCGACGACCAGACCGCGGTGCTCGGGACGACCAACGACCGCGAGTGGCGACGTCTCGCCGAGATGATCGGCCGACCGGAGCTCGCCGACGAACCGCGATACGCGCACAACGACAATCGCGTCGAGGCGCGGGACGAACTGGACGCGGTCGTGGGGGCGTGGTGCGCGGAGCACACGCTGGCGGAGATCCAGAAGACGGCGGACGCCGCGGGGATCGGCAACGCCCGGCTCAACACCGTGCGCGACCTGGCCGAGCACCCGCAGCTTGTCGAGCGCGGACGGTGGCGCGAGGTGGGTACCCCGTCCGGCCCCGTGCCGGCGCTGCTGCCGTCCGCGGTGGCCGAAGGCTGGCCAGTGCGCAGCGGCGCGGTGCCCGCTCTCGGCGCGCACACCGACGCCATCAGGTCTGAATTCGAGTAGGAAGAGGGATCGCACCATGGCTGTTCCCCATTCGGCACGGCACTGGAGCGCGGTCGAGTCGCTCGCGCCCGGCGACGCTGCGGATCTGCAGAACCGGCGGCTGCGCGAGCAACTCGACTACCTCGCCGCCCGCAGCGACTTCTACAAGGCGAAGTTCGCCGAGCATTCCGTCGACGTCACCCGGGTGCGGACGGTGGAGGACCTCGCGGGCCTGCCGTTCACCGAGAAGCAGGAACTGCGGGACAGCCTGGCGGCCACGCCGCCGCTGGGCAACCATGTCGCGGCCGAGGCCGCCGACATCGTGCAGATCCAGGCGTCGTCGGGCACCACCGGCAGCCCGTCCTACGTCGGGTTGACGCGCCGCGACATCGACGTCTGGTCCGAGCTCGGGGCGCGGGCCCTGTACGCCAACGGTTTTCGACCCGGCGACCGGTTGCTGCACGGGTTCGGAATGAGCAAGGGCTTCGTCGGCGGGATCCCCGTCGTGCAGATGGCGCAGTACATGGGCATCGTCGACATTCCGATCGGCGCGGAGGCGGGCGCCGAGCGACTCCTGCGTGTACAGGCGGATCAGCGGCCGAGTGCCCTGATCGGCACGCCGAACTTCTTGGCGTATCTGGCCGAGCAGGCACCGGCGATCCTCGGCCTGCGGGCCCGGGATCTGGGTGTGCGCGCGATCAGCGTGGGCGGCGAGCCCGGTGGCGGGCTGCCCGCCGTACGCGGCAAGCTCGAGTCGCTGTGGGGCGCCACGTCGCGGGAGATGCTCGGCGGCACCGACATCGCCTGCATCTACTGGGGCGAGTGCGAGGCGGGCGACGGGATGCACTTCCTCTCCCCGGACCTGATGGTGGCCGAGCTGATCGATCCGGAGACGGACGAGATCGTCGAGCCCGTGGCCGGCGCGCGGGGCGAGTTGGTGTACACGGCGCTCCGCAGGCAGGCGTCACCCCTGCTGCGGTTCCGCACCCGCGACCACGTGGTGGTCACCGGCACCGACTGCGCGTGTGGCCGCACCGGGTACAAGGTGCGGTGCGTCGGCCGGACCGACGACATGCTGATCGTGCGCGGCATCAACCTCTTTCCTTCCGCGGTCAAGCAATTGGTGTCGGAGCTGGCGCCAGCCGCGACCGGCGAGATGCGGATCCGCGTCGACTTCGAGGGGCATTCGACGCAGAAGCCGCTCATGCTGGTCGTGGAGTATTCCGACGGACTCGGTACCGAGCAGCACGACGACCTGCGGTCGTCGATCGAGCAGCGGGTCCGGTCGGCTCTGGGCGTCAAGGCGGTGGTCGAGCTCGTGCCCGACGGCACCCTCGCGCGACCGGACCACGTCAAGGTGAATCTCATCGAACGCGTGCAGTGACGGAGGTCGCGGCGCCGCGCGTCAGTGCACCGCCGCGAACATGAGGCTCTCCTCGTCGGCTTCCTCCGGCGAGAACTCGGCTGCGATGCTGCCCGCGCGTGCGACCAGCACCCGATCGGACAGCGACTGGATCTCGGGCAGGTAGGACGAGATGACCACCACCGCGACTCCGTCGTCGGCGAGAGCGCGAATCATCGCGTGAATTTCCGGAATCGTGCCCAGATCCACACCGCGGGTGGGCTCGTCGATTATCGCGACCAGTGGCTTGCGGGTCAGCCCCTTGGCGAGTACGACCTTCTGCTGGTTTCCGCCGCTCAACTCCTCGAGGGTGGCCTTTTCGGGCGCGAGGGTGCGGACCTCGAACTGGTGGACGAACCGCTGCGCCACCGTCTTCCGGACGCGGGGGCGGAACAGGAACGGCAGGCGGAGCGCGCTGCACAGGTGGCCGAGATAGATGTTGTCCGCGATTGTCAGATGGCTGAAGAAGCCGGAGGCTTTGCGATCTTCGGTGATGTAGACGATGCCGGCTCGCCGCGCGTGCCGCGGTGTTCGGAAGCGGACCGGTTTTCCGTTGAGTTGCACCGTGCCACCGCGGAGGCGACGACGCTTCGTGATGCCGCTGATGATCATGGCGACCTCGCTGCGCCCCGCACCGACCAGCCCGTAGAGGCCGACGATCTCACCCGCATAGGCGGAGAACGCCATGTTGCGCACAGCGGGCAGTAGTGTCAGGTCCTCGACCTGCAGCGTCGGCGTCGGTTCCGGTGTGCGGCCCGGCGGCACGCGTCCCATCTCGACGGTGCGGCCCACCATCATCTTGACCACCCGGTCGTGGGTGAACTCCGGTTTCGTCAGGGTCCCCTGGACTACGCCGTCACGCAGGACGGTGATGCGATCGGCCTGCTCGAATGCCTCGTCGAGAATGTGGGTGATGAAGATGACGCCGATCCCGCGCCGCGCGAGACTCTGCATCGACATGAACAACTGCAGCCGTTCCTCGGGTGTCACGGATGCGGTCGGTTCGTCGAGGATCACCAGGTTCGCATTTCGATGGACCGCGCGGGCAATCTCCACCATCTGCTTTTGGCCTACCCCGAGTGAACCGGCTGCCACGTCGGGTCGGATGTGGAAGTTGTGCGATTCGAGTAGTTCTCGGGCAATAACGTTGAGGTGCCCGAGGTTGTTGAACACTTTCTCGTCGCCCATGAACAGATTCTGGGCGACCGTCATCGACTCGACGAGCGACCCTTCCTGGTAGACCATCGCCACACCGGCTTCCACTGATTCGCGCGGTGTCGCGAACGTTCGTGCCCGCCCGGAGATCTCCAGAGTGCCGGTGTCGTGCGCCACCGCGCCCGAGATGATCTTCACCATCGTCGACTTCCCGGCACCGTTCTCGCCCAGTACGGCGTGGACCTCGCCCGGGCGCACATCGAAGTCGACTCCGGCGAGCGCGTGGGTTCCCTTGTAGCTCTTGCCGACGTTCGTCAACCGGATCACCGGTGCGGCGGATGAGCCACTCGCTACCTCTGACATCGTTGCCATCCTCATCTGTTGTGGGCTTGTAGTTTCAGCAGATTTCCGTGCCCGCGCGCCGCGGCGATCACTTGTCCGTTCCGGACGGCGACACCGGTGACGCCGTGACGGCTGCTGTCGACGCGGGCATGAGCGCTCTCGACGACCCGACCCGTGCGGTTCATGCGAAACACCAGCCCGCAGGAGCGGGCAGGCGCCCAGCTCTTCACGACCCCGAGCACCCGCAGCTGTCCCATCTGCATCGTCTCAGTGAAGGGATCCTCACTGTGCAGGCGCGGGACGAACCATTCGTCGCGGCTGATCGTGCCGATCATCTCGGCGAGCACCTCGGGTTCGTCGAGCAGCATCTCGGTGACCCGGTTGCGTACATACGGCGCGGCGAACCAGTAGCCGTCGTCGGCGACGCTCACCCGACCGGGGTAGATCGGGAGGTTCGCCGTCACGGCGCGCCCCCGGTCGCCGAGCGCCGCGAGTTCGCGCACTTCGACGCGGTGCTCCAGACTGATGGACACGAGCACGTCGCGGTCGGAGGCCATGCCGATCCCCGACGGCCATGCCAGGCCTTCGGCGACTACCCGCGCCCGGTCCCCGTCCACCTGCACGATCTGTCCGGACCGATCGCCCGTGACCAGGGCACGTGCCCACTCCGCGGACTGCCCGGCCGTCGAGCCGACGGCAACCAGCAGGGCGCCGTCGGGAGTCCCCGTCAGCGCGGTCACGCACGAGGTGACCGACCGGTCCGTGCAGATCTCCGCGACTGCACCGGACGGTGAGATCGCACAGAGCCCGCGACCCTCGACCGCGGCGACGACCTCGTCGCCGACGGCCGCGAGGGCCGCAACCCTGCCGGAGAACTCCGCGCGGAGGCCGACCTCACCGTCGTGGCAGTCGAACACGACGTTGCCACTGCTGAAAGCCGCAGCGCCGGAACGGGTGATCACCACGTCGTCGGGCCCGTACCGCCCGGGAGGCAAGAGTTCCGTTGCCTCGTCCAGCCGGAGATTGGGGCGCAGCCCGGTGTCCATCGGCGGCACGGTGCGGTGCCTGCCCCGATTCGGGTTGATCCATTCTCTGAGGGTGCTCAGGGTCGAACTCATCGGGTGACCTCCTCGGGAGTACGCGTGCGAGCGGTCCCCGGCACCGCCGAGGGATCGATGGTGCCGACTTCACTCGGGTCGAGTTCCAGCCGGCCGATACGGTTGTTGCTGACGCCGCACAGGTAGAGCGCACCGTCGCGTTCCTTCGCCGCGGTGACCATCGGATAGTTCTCCATCGACTCGTCCCAGAGCACCGACAGGATCTCGCCGCGGTCACTGAACTTGATCACGCACGA
Source organism: Rhodococcus sp. JVH1 (assembly GCF_000280725.2). NCBI lineage: Bacteria > Bacillati > Actinomycetota > Actinomycetes > Mycobacteriales > Nocardiaceae > Rhodococcus > Rhodococcus sp. JVH1. The sequence continues at coordinate 4,684,990 of NZ_CP166289.1, forward strand.
GACGTTGAGCTGCGGAACCACCCAGTTGTCCACGGACACCTCGCGGGTCATCCGTCGGCGGACCGCGGGATACTTCCCGAGAAGATCGGACATCTGGGTGCGCATGGCGCACAACGGCATCCAGTAGTTGCCGTCCGACGACCGGTTGATGTTGTCCGGGTAGCCGGGCAGGTTCTCCAGTACCGGTTCGAGCTGCCCCGTCTTCGGTCCGGAGATCCAGAGCCGATCGACGCGACACAGGCCGGTACTCGCGACGAGGATCGATTCGCCGTCGTGGGCGGTGCAGATGCCGTTGGGGAAGACGTAGTTGGATACGACCACCTCGGTCTTGCCGTCGGGAGTGACGCGGATGACCCGGCCGTTCGGCCGGAACTCGACGAGCTCGAGCAGGAAGTCGGCCGTGTTGGTCCGCGTGGAGAAGTCGGACGCGTAGATCGAGCCGTCCGGAGCGACGTCGAGATCGTCGATGGCGCGCAGGCCCGAATCATCGATCAGCGACAGGGGGCTGCGCGTGACCTTGTTGGCGACGAGCTCCGGTTCGCCGTCTTTCCCGATGCGGTAGATACCCATGCCGCCCACAGCGACGACGAGGCGCCCTTCCGCATCCCAGACGTGCCCGCACGGGAATCCGCCGGTGCGGGAGAAGATCTCGCCCTCGGTGTCGTCGATGCCGCGGAACCGCCACACCCAGCCGCGCTGGTCACCGCAGTACACGTTGCCGTCCGAGTCGACCGCGCAGTCCTCCGCTCCCCGGATCTTGCCGAGACCGACCGGCGGCGCATCGGTGAGCCGCCGGTTCAGCGACCAGACGGTGCCCGGTTCGGTGACGTCGACGAGCGGGCCGAGGGACAGGCGGGCCGGGTCGATCTTCAGCTTCTCGACCGCCCGCTGCCGGTACTTCCCCCACTGCAGATCGAGGATCGTGAACACCAGCAGCACGGCCGCGAGAATGACCGTGTAGTAGGACCCCTGGGCGCCGTCGGCGACAGTGGCCTGCTGGATGATGGCAACCACGACGACGCCGACCGTCGCGCGGAGTACCGAACCACGCCCGCCCTTCAGACTCACCCCACCGAGGACGACCGCGGTCAGCACGATGATCTCCCAACCCCTTCCGATGTTGGGATCGGTACGACTGAGCCGTGCCGACGTCAGGATCGCAGCGGTGCCGGCCAACGCGCCGGACAGGACATACGTCCAGAAGGTCACGGCGGTAACCGGAATGCCGTTACGACGCGCCGAGCGCCGGTCGGATCCGGTCGCCGTCACCCACCAGCCCCAACGTGAGCGCGTCAGTGCCAGGTGCGCGACGATCAGCGCAACCGCGAAGAGGAACCACTCGGTGGGTATCCCGATGATCGTGCCGTTGCTGAAGAAGTCCCACACGAGAGACTGCTTGCCGATGCCGATCTTGGTGCTGTAGGCGTTCTGCAGTGCGGATGCCGCCCCGCCGAAGGCGATGAGTGTGACGAGGGTGGTGATGAACGGACGCATCCGCCGACAGGCGATGAGGTACCCGTTGACCGACCCGAGTAACGCCCCGAGCACGATCACCGCCGGGACGACGACCGCGGTCGGCCACATCCAGACCCGGTCGGCAACCATGGCGCCGAGCGCGCAGACGCCCACCATCGATCCGATCGACAGGTCGATGCCGCCGCCGACGAGGACGACCGTCAGGCCGAGTGCGAGCAGGCCGTACTCGGACACCTCGTTGAGGATGAGCGGCGCGTTGGCCGCGCCGACGTTCGTCGTCGCCAGGACATACGCGCACAGCGCGAGTGCCAGCACGAGTGGGACGGCGCCCTCCATCCACCGCTTCTCGAACAGGTCGGAGATCGTGCGGAACCGCGCGATGCGGTCGGACGGCCGGCCCCCGGTCAGGGGGAAGGCATCGATGCCGCGACGAAGCGGACCGAAGCCGCTGCGGCGCAATGTAGTCGACGTTGTCATCAGATATCGGTCCCTACTGGCTCGTGTAGCAGGCGATCGTGGTCTGGTCGACGTTGGTTCTGTCGACCACTGTGCTCGAGACGTAGGCGACCGAGTTGGCGGCACCTGGCTGTGCTCCGTCGAAGATCAGGTTCTGGGCCGCCGCGGCGCCCGCGGCACCGATGCCCTGGACGTCGTAGGCCGCCGACGCGGTCACCAGTCCCTGCCTCAGTGCGTCGCACCAGTTGCTGTCCGCATCGAGGGTGTAGACGCCGATCGATCCGGGCTGCACCTGTCCCCGCGACTCCGCGGCCTTGACCGTCTGCCCGACAGTGATCGAGTTGAGGTCGAACGTCACCATGAAGCCGCACAGCTCGCCCTGCTGCTGGATCACCGATTCGGCGGCCGCCTGCGCCTGCGCGTTCTGGAACTGCGAGTGATTGACGAGAACCTTGTAGCCCAGCGGCTCCACCACGTCCTTGATGCCCTGATTCCAGAGGATCGATGCCGGGTCGTTGCCGGGACCATCGATGATCGAGATGGTCTTGGGGGCGTTGCGCTTTTCGCAGTCCTCGACGGCACGGCCCGCGATCGACTTCGCAGCACCGTAGACGTCGACTCCGACGAAGGCGTCTCCGAGCCGGTTGGACATCATGTTGAGCACCACCGTGTAGATGCCCGCCTTCGCCGCCTGGTCGATGACGCTGTCGAGTAGGCCCTGATCCTGGTTCTGGAGGATCAGCACGTCGGCCGCCTTACGGGCGATCAGATCGTTGATGGTGCTGAGCATTCGGTCGCTACTGAAGTTCGAGTCGTAGACCGTGAACTCCGCTCCCAGGTTGTCGAACGTCCGCTGCATCGTCGTGCCCCAGTTCTCGGTCAACTGGTAACCCTTGTAGAGAATCGGCACGAAGGCGATCTTCTTGCCCTGCATCGCGTCGAGTGCCGTCTGTCGCGCCGGGAGCAGTTCGACGTTGGTACCGAACGCCTTTTCTCCTCCCTCGGACTGAGTGGCGGCAGTACCGCTGTTGACCGTGCAGCCCGCGACGGCGACGGTGGCCGCCACCGCCATGATGCACGCGGCGATCTTCTTCATCGTCTTCATGGTTCTCGATTCCTTCTGGTGGCCGGAAGAGCCTGTGTGAGTGATGGTTTTCCGATGGGGTGTCATAGTTCGCCGGATTTCTCGGTCTCCTCGTTCCGCGGGTGCAGCCATGCGTCGAACGCGATCGCCGAGATGAGTACTGCTCCCCGGATGAGGTCCTGGACGGCGGTGCTCAGCCCGTGAAGTACCAACAGGTTGTTGAGGATTCCGACGAAGATCGCACCGGCGAGGACACCGAGGATGGTTCCCCGGCCGCCGGACAGCGACACGCCGCCGATCACCACCACCGTGAGGGCGGTGAACAGGATCGGATCGAAGGATGTGATGGTTGTCTGCACGCTTCCCTGAATGGACACCGTGACGTAGCCGGCCACAGCGGCGAGCAGTGCCGAGATCACGTAGGTGAGGATCTGCAGCGGCCGGACCGGGGCGCCCGACGCTCGGGCGGTGTCGAAGTTGTCCCCCATGGCGCGGATCAGGCGTCCCGGGGACGTGTACGAAATGAACAGCCAGGCGACCAGGAAGGCCGATCCCGCGATGATCACGGGACGCGGGACCCCGAGCGCCGAACCGCCGCCGATCGCCGCGAGTAGCGACGATCCGGGAACGCTGTAGACGTTCTGGGTGAGGACGAGAATGTCGATACCGCTGATCACCAGCATGCCGGTCGCGAGCGTCACGAACAGTGCGGGCACGTTGAGGAAGGCGATGATCACGCCGTTGACGAGGCCGATGACCACAGCAAGGCCGACCATCAGCCCGATGGCCTGCCACTCGGGCATGCCCGTGCTCATCAGTGCCAACGTGGCCTGCGCGCAGCCGAGACCGATCCCCGCTACGGACAGGTCCAAACCCTTGCCCAGGATCACGATCGCCTCGCCGACGGCGAGGATGCCGAACGCTGCGGACAGACTCAGGATGCTGGTGAGGTTTCCGGTAGTCAGGAAGTTCGTCGTTGTCGCGCCGCCGACCAGTGCGAGTAGCACGGTGATGCCGAGGACCAGATACGCCTGGTCGAAGCCGCCCAGGCGGCCGCGGAGCGTTACCCGGCTCGGCTCGGCCGCCACTGTTGCCGTAGTCATGGGACTCCTGTGTCGATTCGGATATGGGTGTCGACCGCAACGAGGCGGAGGTGAACAGATCGAGTCGGTGATCTGTGTCATATCGGTCGAGCCAGTGTGGCGAATGGCGTAGTGCGCCTACATCTGCCTGCGGTCGGATTCCCACTACGACTTATGGACGATCCCGGCTTCGGGGCAGTGTCCAGATATCTGGACACTCGATCGGTTCACGCGCGGGCAGCATGGGTGACGCAGATCACCTGCAGCGAAACCGACAGGAAGGTCCGACCACACATGAGCAGCACCCCAGACCAGGCAACCATCGAACTCTCGGAGAACTGGGTCAAGGCCTTGGCGAACATCGACCTGTTCCTCGAGATCTGCGTCGAGAACTGCCCCGTGTGGCACAGCGCCGACGACAAGTGGGTCTCGGTGTCCGAGGCCGTCGCCGCCGTGTACGAACGCGCCGGCGACGGGCCCGTGCCGGACTTCCGCCCCGAGGGCATCACGTTCACCGAAAAGGGCTTCTTCAACGAGGCGTCCGTCGAGCTGGAGATGGGCGGCCAGGAGGTCAAGTTGCACCTCGTGCAAATCGTCGAGGCGCGTGACGGTAAGGCCGTTCGAGTCCGGGAGTACATCGGCCCGGAGATGGGTATCCAGCCCTGAAATCGCCGTACCCCGGAGAGCAATAGCCTGATCGGCGAACGAGTGCCGGGCGCGCGGACTGCGCGCCGGGCATTCGGCAAACCCGGGGTGTGTCACGCATCATATTTGTATATGATGTAGGCCCCGTCTTGGAGTGGTGCCGATGAGTATGACTTCCCCTGATACACGACGCAGTGACGTGGAGCTCGACGCAGACGTCACCGCGCAGATTCGCGAAATGGGAATCGCTGCCGGCGACGCCCTGGACTGCGGCATCTCCGTCGCCGAGTGCGCGCACGTGTCGTCCGCGAAGCGGCTCCTGGCGCATGTGTGGGATTGCGTGACAGCTGAGATGAACCGGCCCGGGGCGGGCCCCACGCCGCCTCGTCTCGCCGAGCTGACCGGGCTCCTCGGCCGTATCCGCGACCTGGAGTCGCGGGTCGAGGACGCCCGCGTCGCAGACGGTGTCGAGACCATGCGGCGGATACGCCGGGCACTCGGCCGCTTACAGGTCGTGTCGACCGCGAACGAGCTTCTGTCTCGAGCCGCGGCCGAGGCGTGCACCATCGGGTTCGATCGCGCGCTCGTCTCCACCATCGGTGATGCGACGTGGAACCTGCATTCGATGTTCATCGAGCGGGACCCCCGACTGGCCCGGGACATGGTTGCGGCCGGCCGCCAGGATCCACCGAAACTCGACGGCTCCATCATCGAGTCGGACGTGGTCGATCGAGCCCGCTCCGGGCTGGTGTTCGACGTTCAGAACAATCCTCGGGTGAATCGGCAACTGGTCTCGATGTCCGGGTGCACGTCGTACATCGTGGCTCCGTTACGTTCGCACGGCAAGGTCATCGGTCTCGTTCACGCCGACAGCCACTATCCGGCTCGCGACGTCGACGCCACCGACCGTGCGGTGCTCAACCTCTATGCAGAGGGGTTGAGTCACACGTTGGCGCGAGTCTCGGTTCTGGAGGGACTGGCCTCGCTCAGCGAAGGGATGACCCGGTTGGTGAGTGACGTGAAGATCGCTGCACCGCCGCAGATCACGATGAGCGACCCACGCCACCCCGTGCTGTCGAGCCGTGAGGTGGACGTCATCGAGCTCATGGCGGCAGGTGACGCCAATCGATCGATTGCCCGAAAACTGTCGATCTCCGAGGGGACCGTCAAGACCCACATCACCCACATCCTGCGTAAGCTCAATGCGTCGAATCGTGCTGAAGCCGTGGCCTATTGGCTGAGGAGATGATGTCGGGTCCCGGAACGAACCGGCCCCGGGAACCGGTTCGATCACCGTCTCCGCGTCACCTGCTGCGGAAGATGGTCTTGTATTCCAGATAGGCGTCCAGGCTCTGGGGACCCAGTTCGCGTCCGATACCGCTGTTCTTCAGACCTCCGAACGGCGTCTCGATCGGGAGAGTCGACGTGTTCACCCCGACGCTGCCGGTCACGATCCGGCGTGCAACCTCGGTTGCCCGATCTCGATCGGGTGAGAACACGCCGCCGCCCAATCCGTAGTCGGAGTCGTTTGCGATGGCGATCGCCTCGTCGATCGTGTCGTACGGCATCACGACGAGCACCGGCCCGAAGATCTCCTCACGAGCAACGCGCATGTCGTTCGTGACATTACGGAAGATCGTCGGCTCCACGTAGTAACCGCGATCGAGCTTCGCGGGGCGCCCACCGCCGATGACGACCTCGGCGCCTTCGCTGCGGCCGAGTTCGATGTACGACTCGACTCGGTCGCGTTGCGTCGCGTTCACGAGTGGTCCGAAGAAGTTGGCCGGATCCGTCGGATCACCCTGCGGAATGGCGCTCAATGTGGCGCTGAGCATCTCGACGATCTCGTCGTACCGAGACGAAGGCGCCAGCACTCTGGTCAACGCTCGGCACGTCTGGCCGGTGTTCGGCGCGCACGCGGACATCGTGAGTGGTCTGAACGCGTCCAGGTCGACGTCGTCGAGCAGGATTCCCGCCGACTTGCCGCCGAGTTCGAGCGTGACGTGCTTGAGTTGCTTGCCGCATTCGGCCGCGATCGCCTTGCCCGCGACTGTCGAACCGGTGAATGCCACCTTGTGCACGCCCGGGTGGGAAACGAGGGCAGCACCGGTTTCGCGGCCACCGGTGACGATGTTGACCACGCCCTCCGGAATGCCGGCGGCATCGAGGATCTCGGCGAAGACGAGGGCATCCAGGGAGGTCTCCGGTGCGGGCTTGATCACCGCGGTACAGCCGGCGGCCAACGCCGGACCCAATTTCCAGGCGATCAACGGTTGCGGCCCGTTCCATGGCGTGATGGCGCCCACCACGCCGACGGGGTCGCGGCGCAGCACCGCGTCGCCACTCGCGGTCTCGACCAGTGTCTCGGTTTCGAGATCGTCGGCCAACGACGCGAAGTACCGGTAGGCGACCGGAACCTGGCTCTGCATGGCGCGGGAGATGCTGATCGGCGTTCCGTTCTGACGCGTGACCAGAGCCGACATCTCGTCGCTGCGCGCTTCGAAGGCATCGGCCAGACTTCGCAGGTAGCCTGCGCGATCGGCCGGCGTGCGCGCTGCCCACTTCTCGCCGGCTTCCGTGGCCGCGGTCACCGCGGCGTCGACGTCGGACGCGTCGCCGTCGGCGATGGACGCGAACTGCTCCTCGGTGGCCGGATTGATCACCGGGATGCGGTGCGGCGAGTGGGCGCGCTCCCGTCGGCCGTTGATGAAGTGGTGGTCGTGGTCGCGTGTCATGAGGACTCCTGGAATCGGCGTGCTGTCGAGTGTCGTGAGGCGGTCATTCGTGATCGAAGACGACTATCCCCCGAATGTTTCTGCCCGCCTTCATGTCTTCGTATCCCTGATTGATCTCGTCGAGCGTGTAGCGGTTCGTCACGAGTTCGTCGAGCAGCAGATTTCCCTGGCGATAGAGTTCGAGTTGCGCGGGAATGTCGGACGTCGGTCGACTCGCGCCGAAGAGCGAACCTTGCAGGCGCTTCTGGCTCAAGGTGAGGTCGTGCAGATTGATATCCCCGTCCTTGCAGAAGGTGTCGCCGATTCCGACGGGAACACACGTCCCGCCCTTGCGGACCGCAGCGAGTGCCTCGCCGACGATCTTTCCGGTGATCACTCCCACGGTGACGATCGCCGAGTCGGCGCCCTGGCCGTTGGTCAGCGGGGCTGTGATCGCGTTCGCTTCCTCGATCGTCGCGACAGCATGCGTGGCACCGAATTTCAGTGCGGTGTCTCGTTTGAACGCAACAGGATCAACCGCGATGACCGCACTGGCACCGGCGTGGGCCGCACCCTGGACGGCGTTGACTCCGATGCCGCCGATCCCGACCACGATGACGACGTCGCCGACGCGCACGTCGGCCGAGTTGACCGCGGCACCCCAGCCCGTTCCGACGCCGCACCCGGTGAGGCACGCCACCTCGAGGGGGACTGCCTTGTCGATCTTCACCGCCGACGCGGTCGAAACGATGATGCGTTCGCAGAACGTGCCGAGTCCGGCGAGCTGACCCACTGGTTTGCCGTCCCGAGAGAGCCGGTACGAACCGGGATCGTCGAAACGGCAGCCCGTGGTCAGGAGGGCACCCAGATCGCAGAGATTCTGCAGCCCCCGGGCACACCACTTGCATCGGCCACATACCGGCAGGAAGGAGAAGACGACGTGGTCGCCGACCTCGTAGCCGGGAGTGTGGGGGCCGACGGCCTCCACGATGCCCGCACCCTCGTGACCGCCGGCGATGGGAAGGATCCCGGGCATCTGGTCGCCAGTGGCGAAGTGGTCGTCCGAATGGCAGAGGCCGGCGGCGACCATCCGGACACGAATCTCGTTCTGTCGCAGCTCGTCGAGGTCCAGATCGACGATCTCGTACCGTCCCGGGACCTCGAGCAGAACTGCCCCTCGTGTCTTCATCTGCGCACCACCGGTGAGAGGGATGTGCTGGTCGTGTCGAGTGTCATCTGCGGCTTTCTGAATCGGCAGGATCCTGTTGCGGATCATGCGGTCGGATGGATGTGACGGTCGCCATACTGCGCTCCAGTGTGATTGCCGACGTGGCGTGCGGGAATCTGCCATCGGTCGTATTCCGATACATCCAAAGGATGATTGACGCGACGGGACGCAGGTGTGCAGATTCCTGGACAGTTCCGCGCGCGTGTCCTTCGTACGATTGCGAGCGGTCGGAGAGCGAGTTCCGAAACACGCTCGTTGACAGAAAGATCCGACTGCACGACAGTTCACGAGTACCGCCGCGTGCGGGAAGGGGAGTCGATGACGGCAATCGGAAGACACCGGATGTCAGCGGTCGTTCTGGCAACAGTTCTGCTGAGTGCGGGGTGGGCGGTGCCTGGGGCAACGGCCGCGCCGGCCACGGTTCCGCAGTTCCTCCTGGTGGGTGGCACCGCGAGCGGAAATGTCGCGGTGATGAGCATGCAGCCGGATGGCGCGCTGCGAAAGGTGGACGGGTCGCCGTTCCCGGTCGGCGCGGGTGTGCTCTCGTTGGCCGTCGCGCCACACGGCCGAACGGTGTATGTCACGCAGGCGGGCGCACGGAAGGTCACCGGATACCGGATCGACGACCAGGGAGCCTTGCATCCGATTCCGGGGGCGGACGTCGCGACCGACGGTGTACCGGTCACCTCGGTACTGTCGCCGGACGGCAGTCTGCTGTTCGTCGCAGTGGGAGGACTACCGGGGCACATCTCCTCGTATTCGGTCGCTGCATCCGGTGCACTGACACCGACCGCGTCGACCGCCGTCGCAGGCACGAGTGCGATCCCCATGGTGACGGTCGACCCGAACGGCCGCTACCTCCGTTTCGTCAGCGCCGTGGACGGTTCCATTTCGAGCTTTGCCATCGGGCCCGGCGGTGCGCTCACCGCTCTCGGTTCGCCGGTGCCCGGCGGTGTGCTCCCGGTCAACCCGGGCACCACACCGGACGGTCGCTTCATCTACGTGAGCAACGAGCAGGGAAGCAATGTGTCGGGTTACTCGATCGGGCCCGACGGCCGGATGACGTCCACACCTGGATCCCCGTACTCGACGGGCGGTATGCCGCACGGCGCAGAGATCACCGGGGACGGACGCCGTCTGTACATTCCCGAGGTCTCCGGCGGCCGGGTCTCGGGGTTCTCGATCGGCGCGGACGGAGCATTGACTCCGCTTGCCGGCTCGCCCTATCCGGCACCGCCGGGACGGGTCCCGGCCGGGTACTTCTCAGTGACGACGAGCGGCATCTCTACGCGGCTGACGTCCTGACCACCACGGTCACGTCGAAGGTGCATACGTTCGACGTCCGGCCCGACGGCAGCCTGACACCGTCCGTACTGCCGTCGGTGGACACCGGCACGGTCGTGGCAGACGGACCGGTGCTGGTGAAGACGCCATAGGCGCGAACGTGACCGTGCCCCCAGTCGGGGGCGGGGGCACGGTCACACCCGACCGGCAGCCGATCCGGCTATCCGGCCAGGTTCTTCGTGAAGAATTCGGTCAGCTTGTCCGCCGCCTGCGAGACGTACTGGTCGACGTCGTACAGGTCGACGTGGGTGGCGCCGTCGATCTCGAACAGCTCGGCGGTCTCGCCGCCGGCCGCCACCGCGCCCTCACTGAAGCCCTTGGTCTCGGCCTCGGTTCCCGCGATCATCAACAGCGGCCTGGGCGCGATCTTCGCGACACCGGCATAGGCGTCGAACTGGTCGAGCTGGTCGACGCTGCGCAGCGCGAACTTCCCGATCGACCGCGGGTGCTGTGCACGCGGAGTCTTGTAGTAATCGAAGAACTCCGCGACGGCCTTCGGCGTCGACGCGTCCACCGAGTCCGGCAGCACCGGAACCATGGGGATCTCCTCGCCCTTTGCCTCCGCGGTCCGCGCGGCGCCTGCCTGATCGACCAGCTTCGCGAACGCCTCGGGGTCCGGCACGCGGAAGAAGCAGGTGGCGTCCGCGCCGCTGACGGTGGCGACCGCCTTCATCCGGTGGTCGGTCTGCGCGGCGAACGGAACGTAGCCGCCCGAGGCGCAGATGCCGAGGACGCCGATCCGCTCCGGGTCCACGTCGTCGCGGGTGCTCAGGTAGGTCACCGCGTTCCGGAAGTCGTCCGCGCGCTGGAACGGATCCTCCAGTCCGCGCGGCTCGCCCTCGCTCTCACCCTGGTAGGCGGCATCGAATGCCAGGGTGATGAAACCCTGATCGGCGAGGCGTTGCGCGTACAGTGCCGCGGTCTGCTCCTTGACACCGGTCATGGGATGTCCGACGACGATCGCGGGCAGCCGCCCGTCGACCTCGGCCGGAGTGTAGAGGTGGCCGGCGAGCTGAAAGCCGCTGCTGGTGAACCGAACATCGGATTTGGTGGTCATGGTGCCTCCGTGGTGTTTCGAGAATTCCGATCCGCATTCCGGATCGCTCGACACCTAGTCTCGGAGTTCCGGGGAAACCGGGGAAGGGAGACATTTATCCTGGGAACGATCTTTCCCAGGATAAATCTGCGCCCCGGACCTACCCTGGTTTCATGCCCAGTCCGGTACATCAGGCACCCCATCTACGTGAGCTCGGCGCGTTCCTCAAAACCCGCCGCAGCGAGCTGTCGCCGTCCGACGTCGGCCTACCCGACCTCGACCAGCGCCGCCGGGTGAGCGGGCTGCGGCGCGAGGAGGTGGCGCAGCTCGCCGCGATCAGCACCGACTACTACACCCGGATCGAGCAGGGGCGGCTCGTCCCGTCCGAGCAGGTGCTCGCCGCGCTGGTGCGAGCGCTGCAACTCGACTCGGACCAATCCGAGTACCTCGACAATCTGGCCGACCACGCCACCCACCGGTCCACGCCCCGTCCGGCGGCGCAGTTGCGCACCGGCGGCAGCCGGGTACGCCCGCAGGTGCGGCGGTTACTGGACCAGCTCACCGACACCCCGGCCATCGTCCTGGGTCCTCGGACCGATATCTTGGCCTGGAACCCGTTGGCCACCAAGGTGTATGCCGACTTCGATGCGATGGCTCCGCATGAGCTGAACTATGTGCGGCTCATCTTCACCGACCCTCGGATGCGGGAGCTGTTCGCCGACTGGACGGCGGTCGCGCGGTCCTGTGTGGCGATCCTGCGCCGCGAGGCGGCCATCAATCCGGCCGATCCGGCCCTGTCCGCGCTCGTCGGCGAACTCACGATCGCCGATCGTCAGTTCGGACAGTGGTGGGCGGCGAGAAACGTGGCGCGCCAGGACTTCGGCGTCAAGGTGCTCAATCACCCGGTCGTCGGTGAACTGACTCTCGACTGGGAGATATTCCGCTACTCCGGCGCGCCCGAGCAGCAATTGGTGCTCAATTCCGCCGAGGACGGTTCGCAGACCCAGGAGCGACTGGCACGGCTGGGCCGGATGTAGAACCGGAGAGGTCAGGCGATCTTGAGAACCCGGAGCCGGTTGTAGAGAGTCGACCGGCTCACCCCGAGTGACTGCGCGGCCTTGAGCTTGTTGCCGCCTGCCGCTTCGATCGCCGCGACGATCACTTCCCGTTCGGCATGTCGAATGGGTGACAGGGGTGTGCCGACTTCCCGGTACGGTGCGGGAAGGTCGGTCGTAATGATGTCTCCGGCCGAGCGGGTCCGGGCCAGGGCGTGGACCACCCGCCGGAGTTCGGCGAGGTTGCCCGGCCACGGATGTGCTGCCAGGACCTGCAGCGTCGTCGAGGTGAGGCGTAGGTCGGACGTCACGGCTTCCTCCGCCAGCATCCGACGTGCCAGCCCGGGGATCTCGTGGCGGCGCCGGCGGAGCGGAGCGAGTTCACGTCGTGCGGCGCAGAGCCCCACCAGGGAGGGGTGGATCGCCGCGTCGTCATCCGCACTCGTCGAGGTCAGAACGACGTGTCGCCGCGTGCCCCGGATGAGGCGGGCAACCAATGTGGCCATCGAGTCGGTGAGGAAGTCGACGTTCTCGATGATCACGACGGCACCATCATGCTCGAGCTGCCGGCCGAGTCCGACGGCCCAGGCCTGCTCACCCGTGTGCACGACGTCCGCGGCGTCGACGATCGCCCCGCCCGGTCCGGCCGCACGCACCGCTTCGGTCGTCCGGCCGGTGCCGGATTCTCCGAAGACGAGGAGCGGCCATTCCTCGACCGAGGGTCGTGGTTGCAGCTTCGGACTCGTTCTCGCCGTGGCGAAATCGACCAGGACGCCGTTCCCGCCGTCGACCGGAGTGCAGGTGAACTCCACTTCGCGCCCGGATTCGAGCGTCAGGCGATTGGTGACGGCCGTTGTGCGAGCGGTGTCGGCGCTGGCTCGGACGGCCGCATGGTCGGCGGGATCGAGGAGGTCGAGGGCCGCCGGGGTCGCGAGCACCATTCCCTCGCCGAGCACCATCACCGGCCGTTCCTTCCGCCGTGCCGCGGAATGAAAGGCCGCCAGCAGATTTCGTTGCGCGACGGGGGTGCTCAGCGCCAGCCGATCCTCGATCTCCCCGACCAACCGCTGGGCGATCGGCGCGAAGTACCGGTGATCCTCGCCTGCGCCGCCTCCGACATCGAGAACGCCTTCGAGTCTTCGCGTGATCGGATGAATGATCGGCTGGCCGAAGCAGCTGAAATCGTGGAACGCGGACATGAAGTGTTCGGGGCCGTGGACGAGCAGCGGTTGCCGGGCTTCCAGGACGGTGCCCACCGCATTGGTTCCCACCTCGTCCTCGGCCAGCCGGATGCCGGGCTCGATGCCCATCCAGTCGACAGCGTCGCGGACGGCCGGACTGGCGTGCCGGATATCCAGGATCCTGGCGTCGTGGTCGGCGAGAACGAACACTAATGGTGCACCGTCGAATTCGCGGCAGACGCGATCCAGAACGGGCGCCGCGGCGCGTCGGAGGCATCCGTCCGAGGCGACGTCGATCCTGTCCAGCTTCGGCGTCGTATCGCAGTCGAGACCCGACAATTGCGAACGCATCCACGACGACGCGATTTCCGGCCGAGCGTCGACCATGGAATGCGCTGAGCTACCGGGCACTCCGACACCACCTCCTGGCCAGGTGCGATGGGAACGGACTCGCACCACATGTGAGCGAGAACACAATATAATATATGCGTCCCCTTCGGGCAAGGGTCGGACGCACAGACACCGGCCCCGGCCGCGTGCAGCGGTCGGGGCCGGTGTCGTCAGGCCATCACAGATCGTCGGGCGACTGGGCCGGTGAACGGTAGCGATCGGCTTCCGGCCCCTCGGTCTGCGGCGCGAAGTTCACGCCGGGGAGCAGGAGGTGCCCCGCGTCGACCGGCAGGGCCACACCGGTGATGTGCTCGGCGTAGTCGGACAGCAGCCAGCATGCGGCATTGCTGGTGGCGTTGGGCGGAAGCGCGGGCCGGCCGGCCAGCGGCGCATAACCGTACGTCGCGGCTATCGCCACGTCGCGGTTGGCCGTCTCGCCGGGGGCGACGAACAGTTGGTGGCCCATCGGGTTGTCCCAGATCTTCGCGTCCACCGCGCCGGGGCAGACGGCGTTGCATCGCACGTTGTACTCCGCGATCTCCAGAGCGGTGTTCTTCATCAGGCCGAGGACGCCGTGCTTGGCCGTGATGTAGTGGGTGTATCCGGCCGTAGCCTCCAGGCCGCCTACCGATGCAATACATACGATCGCACCGCCGCGCTGCTCGACGAGATGCGGCGCGGTGGCCTTGATCGTCCGGAAGGTGCCGCCGAGTACCACGTCGGTGACCGTCGTCCACATCTGCTCGGTGATCTCCCAGGACTTGGGCCCGAGATCCCACAGCCCGGCGTTGGCGATGACCGCGTCGAGCCGGCCGAAGGCGTCGAGCCCGAGAGCGACTGCCGCGTCGAGCGCGGCCTGGTCACGGACGTCGGCGACGGCACTGACCGCCCGTCGGCCTTCCTGCTCGACGAGAGCCTGTGTCTTGCCGAGATCTTCCTTGCTTGCCAGTGCGTATCGAATCCCGTCGACGGGTGAGCAGATGTCGGTGATGATGACATCGGCTCCTTCCTTCGCCGCGGTCACCGCGTGCGCTCGCCCCTGCCCGCGTGCGGCGCCGGTGATGAAGACGACCTTGCCGTCCAGTAGTCCCATGTCGATGTCCCTTCCAAATTCATTCAGTAGTGCGGGGTAGGTGAGTGGGTCACGCCGGACCGACGGATGCGAACACTCCGGTGGCGCCGTCGGAGAACGTCACACCCGTATCGACGGGCGGTTCTCCCGTGGCCTCGAGTGCCCCGCCCGGCTTCACCCGGTAGGTGAACACCTTCTCGGTGCCGGTCGTGGTCAGGGTGTCGATGGCATAGAGCCGCTGGGTATCCGGGCTCAGCACCACGCGGCCGGGGAAGTGTCCCGGTGCACTGGGTGCGTCGGCGCCGGGCACGGGAACCAGGGCGCCGTCGTCTCGGATCTCGAATCCGTTCACACTCTGACCGCCGCTCTGGGGAAGGTAGAGATACCTGCCGTCCGGTGTGATGGCCATGCCGTGCGGAATCGCCTTCGTCGGGAAGCGCCCGATCGGGGTCAGTGCACCGTCGGGCGCGATGCGGTAGCCGGAGACGTCGTTGGTCCCCTCGTTGGTGATGTACAGGAACTTGCCGTTGGGCGTCACAGACGGCAGCGCCGGGCGATCGCCGGTCGGCACCTGCGAGCCGGTCGGTGTCAGCCTGCCGTCGGATTCGATTGCGTAGGAGTTCATCGTCGCCCCGATGAAGCTCGGCGCGAACAGGAATCGGCTGTCCGGCGACACCACCGGAATGGACAGGCCACTCGTCGCGCCGGGAATGGTCACCGAATCGACGAGTGTCAGAGCGCCGGACGGCGCGACGGCATACGTCTGCACGTCATTGGTCGTCGAGCCGACGGTGGCGAAGAGCCACCTCCCGTCCGGGCTCACGACTGCACCCACGATCGGCCGACCGGGGGCGCGGCGGGCGTCCTCGAGGCGCTCGAGTGTGCCGTCGTCGCCGACGCGGAATCCCTGCAGTGTTCCCGAGACGGTATGTGCGACATACGCGAACCGGCCATTCGGTGTGACCGCGATCGACAGCGTGCCGGTATCGGTGGGCACGGGCTGTCCGACGGGAGTCAGTCGACCGCCGGATTCGCGCAACACCCCGATGTTCGACGAGCCGGTGCCACCGACCAGGAGGTAGCTCGGCCCCGTCGCATCATTCGTCGGAGCCGCGCCTGCCGAGGGAGTGGCAGCAGCGCCGACGGACATAGTCGCAGCAAGGCTGATCGCCATTACGGTCGTACGTATTCGCGCTCGCCGCACCCGTTGGGTCGACCACTTTTGTTCGGCCGCCGGTGGATTCCGAGTCGTCAATGCAACCTCCGTGGTTCCTCGATTCGGCGAGTTCGCCATGCTGAACGTAGGCCGGGGAGCCGGGGAGAAAGTGTCCAATTATCTGGACACTCCGTTGCACGCGCGCCACCCAATGCATTTCCAACATTATATATGATACTGTACGAATTGAGACGCGCGTCACAACATGGCGGCGGCGCAATCGAACGAAAGGGACAGTGATGAGTGGTGAGCACCTGAAGAAAACCGCACGGCGCGTGATCGCCGGAGTCGACGCCGACGGCAAGTCGACGATCGTCGTGGACGAGACCACCGGCACGCGGGTCGCACTGCCCGCCTTCTCCGTGAACGACGTGTGGAGGGTCGATGCACTCCCCGCCGTCTTCACCGACGGCGACACCCTCGAATCCGAGGTGGAACTCGCGCCGCCGGCCAGTGGGCTCGTCGTCCGCCTGGCGACATTTCCACCCGACAGCGAAATCGATCCGGCTGTCTATGCGGCCTCGATCGGAAACCTGCACGGCGAGGACGCCAAGGCGGACAGCGAGGAGATCGTCGGTTTGCATGCCACCGAGACCGTCGATATCGCGACGATCATCGACGGGGAGATCTATGCGATCTACGAGACAGGCGAGACCCTGCTGCGGTCGGGCGACACGGTGATCAACCGGGGCAACAAGCACGCGTGGAGCAACCGCACTGACAAGCCGGTCACGATGGTCGCCGTGATGGTCGCCGGCACGAAGGGCTGACTCTGCTCAGCGTGACGGGAGCGCCCGTTCGAGGAAGCCTTCGAGGTGCAGGGCGAACGCCTCGTTGTCGTCGCCGGCGATCATGTGCCCCGCATCCACCTCGACGGCCTCCGAATTCGGCACCAGCGCGAGCATCTCGTCGACCGCCTCCCGCGAGACGATCTCCGACTTGGTTCCGTGAACTATCAAGGTGGGAACCGTGATCCGGGCGGCCAGGTCGGCGAGTCGCCGCTCGTCCGAATTACCGCGATTGTCCGCGTAGCCGACGAAGGCCGGATCCCAGTGCCAGTACCAGCGGCCGTCGCCTCTGAGACGCAGGTTCTTTCGTAACCCGTCGCTGCGACGACGGCGGGGTGGCGTGCCGCGGAAGGCGTCGATGGCCGCGGACGCGTCGTCGAGCGAGGCGAACCCGTTGGGCGCCGCGCCCAGGAAGTCGCGGACCCTCCGCTGGCCGGTGCGGTCGGTCCGATGCGTGATGTCGACCAGCACCAACCCAGCGAGGGAACGGGGGCGTTCGCCCGCGACGACGATGCCCGTCCGGCCGCCCAGCGAGGCTCCTACGACGAGGACGCGACCGCCGAGTTCGGTGAGTACCGCTTGGAGGTCGGCCGCGAAAAGCTCGGCCGAGTACTCGGGTGCCCATTCGCTGTCACCGTGCCCTCGTGCGTCGAGAGTGACCGCGCGCCTGCCGCGCTCGGCCAGTCGCGCCGCCGTGCGATCCCACGAGTGCCTGGTCTGACCGCCGCCGTGGAGGAGAAGAACGGTCCCCTCTGTCGAATCGGTCAGCCGATCGTCGGTCTCCCACCGATCACCGACGAGGCGGACCCCACCAGATCCTGTGAACTCGACGGGGATCGGCCGGGCTGTGGTCTGGGCGTCCATCAGCTCTCTTTCTCGTCAGCGGCCGCCGGCCCGGTGGGGGCCGGCGGCCGGAGGGAATCAGTCCTTCAGCAGCGCCGCGAAGTCGGAAGCGGGTTGGTCGAGGTCGCCGTGCTGGATGGCCTGCAGCAGGGCTTCGCTGGACTCGGTGCCCATCGCGGTCACCGTCAGGTCGCGGAACTTTGCGTCGAGGTCCTCCTGCGACATCGGGTTTTCGGCGGTGCCGGTGGGGTTGTCGATGAACAGGTGTTCGCTGGTGCCGTCGGTGTAGGTGACGGTGATGTCGCCGACCCAGCGGCCGGGGTAGGCGGTGTCCAGTTCGGGCTTGACCTCGATTTTCACTTTCTGGGCGAGGGCGGCGACGTCGCTGCCGGGTCCGAGGTCGAGCTGTCCGGCCATGTACTCGTTGTGGGTGCGGAAGCCGTTGCCCTTGCCGAGGATCGACAGTGCGAACTGGAACGGCAGGCTGTACTGCAGGTGCTCGATGATCTTCGGTGCGTAGGCGTTGGCGTTCTTGTTGCCGATCACCACGTCGCCGCCGGTCTGGATGCCCAGCAACACCGAGTCGACGTCTGCGGCCCGGGCCGCGAGTTGGCGGGCGCCGTCGATGTAGGCATGGTTGATGCCGCAGCAGCAGTAGGGCTTGACCCACACGCGGGTGATCTCGAACGTCTTGTCGAGGCCGAACGTGGCAGCGGCGTCGTCGGCGACCGGACGTCCGACGAACGTGCGGTAGAAGCCCTTACCGCCGGTGAGGAACGTCGTCGGACCGGTGATGCCCGCGGCCGCCATCTCGGCGGCGCGGATCCCGTTGCGGGTGCCGATGCCGGAGTGGATGCGTTTGATCGAGCCACCGGACGACGTGTACTCGGTGGTGCCCGACGCGTGGCTGAGGGCGATGGCGAGGGCGTGCACTGTGGTCTCGACGTCGAAGCCGCGCATCTTCGCGACGACGGCGGCCGCACCGAAGTTCGACAGCAACCCGTGCGGGTGGAAGCCGCGCTCGAGCAGTTGGGGCGCCGCCAGGTTGCCGATGCGGGTGTACACCTCGTAGCCGGCGACGATGCCGGTGATCACCTCGCGCATCGTGGCGCCGAGTTCCTCACCGACCGCCAGGGCGGCCGACACGACGCAGCTGCCCGGGTGCGAGGAGCTGGCGCGGTGGGCGTCGTCGTATTCGAAGCCATGGCCGAAGGAGGCGTTGACGAATGCCGCGTCCGCGGCGCTCATCTCGTCGCCTGTCGCGGCGACGTGTGCCTTGCCCGGAACGTGCGCTGCGAGCGTCAGCTCGAGCAGTGCCTTGCTCCAGGGCAGCGACGCACTACCGACCTGGAGGGCGAGCTGGTCCTGCATCAGGCGACGCGCACCGGCGAGCGCGTCGGCGGGGATGGAGTCGAAGGTCAGATCCGTGACGAGCCGGGCGGCAGCTTCTTCGACGGGAGGGATGTTGCCCATGTGTGGTGCCTTTCGGTAGATCTGGGTCAGGAGAGCGAGCCGAGCAGGCCGCCCGGGATTCCGTAGGACTTGAGCTCGACGTAGGCGTCGAAGCCCTCGAGGCCCGCCTCGCGGCCGATGCCGCTGTTCTTGAAACCGCCCATCGGGGCGCTGAAGCCCGCCGGGTTTCCGTTGACTTCGATTGTGCCGGTGCGGATGTGGCGGGCCACCGCCAGTGCGTGTTCGGGGTCGGCGGCGAACACCGATCCGTTGAGGCCGTACTCCGAATTGTTGGCGATGTCGATCGCCTCGGCTTCGGTGTCGAATGTGTGCACCGTGAGTACCGGGCCGAAGATCTCCTCCTGGGCAATCTTCGCGGCAGGGTCGACGTCGGTGAAGATCGTGGGCTCGACGTACCAGCCGCGGTCGAGACCGTGGGGGCGTCCGCCGCCCACCAGCAGGGAGGCCCCGGATCCCTTCGCGTCGTCGATGTAGCCCTCGACTCGGGACCGCTGATTGGCGCTGACCATCGGGCCGATTTCGGTGGCGGGGTCGAACGGGTCGCCGACGGGCATCGACTTGATGAGGTCAACCAGCCGGTCGTGGAGTTCGTCGCGTCGCGAGCGCGCCACCACGATTCGGGTCTTGTTGCTGCACACCTGGCCGCTGTTGCGCAGCGAGACCGCGCGGATCGCGGCGACTGCGGCCTCGAGGTCGGCGTCGTCGAGCAGGACCGCGGCGGACTTGCCTCCCAGTTCGAGGGTCACGCGGCGCAGGTCCTGACCACAGAGTGAGGCGATCCGACGGCCCGCGGCCGTCGATCCGGTGAAGGAGACCTTGTCGATACCGCGGTGGCGCACGAGGTATTCGCTGGCCTCGCGCTGCGCGGGGACGATGTTCACGACGCCGGCAGGGAGGCCGATCTTGTCGAGAATGTCGGCGAGCAGGTAGGCGTCGAGCGGGGTCTCGGGGGAGGGTTTGATGACCATGGTGCAGCCCGCGAGCAGTGCCGGCGCGAGCTTGATCATGGTGATGAGCAGCGGGGCGTTCCACGGCACGATGCCTGCGACGACCCCGACCGGTTCGCGGGTCACCAGCGCGCTGCCGGTTGCGGACGACCGCGTGTCGGCCCACGGGTAGGCGGGGGCGAGGTCCAGGAACGAGTCCAGGAGCAGGCGCGGTCCGATGGACTGCATCTTCGTGGACAGGGTGATCGGGCAACCCATCTCGGCGCTGACGAGTCTGGCGGCGTCGGCCTCGCGCGCTGCGAGTTCCGCGCTGAGCTTCCGGAGGACCGCGATCCGCTCGCCGAGTGCCATCCGGGGCCAGGGCCCCTTGTCGAACGCCTCGCGTGCCGCGTTCACCGCGGCGTCGATGTCTTCTTCGACGCCTTCCGGGACGCGCGCGACGAGCTCCTCGGTGGCCGGCGAGATCACGTCGAACGTGCGCTCGGAGGCCGGCTGTACCCACCGTCCGCCGATGAACAGCTTGTCGTACTGTCCCTGCCAAATTTCTGTCTGCACACTCATGGTGCCGCTCCTTCGCTGGTCGATAAGGGGTGGAAGTGGTCCGGATCGCAGGCGGGACCGAAGTGTCCGGCCTGGTGGGGCGGAGCCTTCTGCTCGATATGTGAGCTGCACCATGCAAAGTATATAATGTTGCATAGCTCCGCGGAAGTGCCTGCCGTGATCGCCCCGACTGGGAAGCGTCTCGGCGGGGTACCCCGGATCCAACGGGACTTGACCTCACTGTAAACGATATATAATATTTTGTGGAGACGAAGGGGAGGCAATATGCAGCACAAGCCGCTCGACGGTATTCGGATCCTCGAGATCGGGGGATATATCGCGCTCCCGTTCGGGACGTCGATGCTGTGCGCCCTCGGCGCCGAAGTGGTCAAAGTCGAACGCCCTGTGGTCGGAGAAGATTTCCGGCGCCATCAGAACGACGCCAGCCCCTACTTCCGGCAGTACAACACCGGCAAGCGCAGTCTGTCGGTCGACCTGAAGTCGGAGGAGGGCGTCGCGCTGGTCAAGGCGCTGGTGCCGCACTTCGACGTGGTGCTCGAGAACCTGCGCCCAGGCAAGGTCGCGGCCATGGGGCTCGGCCCCGAGGACTGCCGCGCCCTGCGCCCCGACATCGTGTACGGGTCCGTCACCGGATTCGGCGCCGGTGGTCCGCTGGCCAACCGTCCCGCCTACGACACGATCGGCCACGCCTTCGGCGGTCTGTACTCGCTGTTCAGCGACGGAGACCACCCGCAGCTGGCCGGTGGCCTGAGCGCGGACCTCGTCACCGGTCTGAGCACCGCAACCGGCGTCCTCGCGGCCCTCGTCGGGCGGCTGAAGACGGGGCAGCCGCAGCGGATGGAGACGTCGATCATGGAGGCCGTCAGCGCTCTGACCATCGATGGCATCACGCAGTCCTTCGAACTCGGCGACAATCCGGCCCGCACGAGCCGCCACCCGCAGGCGCAGAACTTCTGCGTCAAGACCGCCACCGGCGAGTATCTGGCGGTCCACCTGTCGTCCTCGCAGAAGTTCTGGCAGTCGCTGTGCCGCGCGATGGACCGCATGGACCTGGCCGAGGACCCCCGGTTCGCCGAGTACCGCCCGCGGGAGTCGAACTACTTCGAGCTGGTGCCGATCGTCGAGGCGGAGTTCGCCAATCAATCGAAGGACCACTGGGAAAAGGTCCTCACCGAAGCCGACGTGCCGTTCGCGCCCGTCCTGTCGATGACCGGTTACCTCGAGCACGAGCAGGTCGAGCACCTGGACCTGGTCGAGTGGCAACCCGACGGCCTGGCCCTGATCCGGCCGCCGTGGACGTTCGACGGCGAACGCCCGGACCGCGGTGACCGTGCTCCCAAGGTCGGCGCCGACACCCGTTCGGTCGCGGGCGAGGTGCTCCCCGCCGAGAAGATCGACGAGCTGCTCGCGTCCGGCGTTCTCTACGCCGACGAGTCCTGACCCCTACTTCCCATACCCACTACTGAGGAGAGTTCATGAATCCGTACCGTTCCATGCTGTTCGTGCCCGGTCACAAGCCTTCCTGGGCCGACAAGGGGCTGGCCTCCGGCGCCGACGCCCTGATCCTCGACCTGGAAGACTCGGTTCCCGTCGCGGACAAGGACGAGGCGCGCCTGATCGTCGCCGACACGATCGACCGCCTCCATGCCGACGGTGTCCGCGCCGACTTGTGGGTGCGGCCCAACGCGTCCGTGTCCGGAATCCAGGGCAAGGACCTCGAGGCCGTGATCCGGCCCGGGCTGGCCGGTCTGTTCCTGCCCAAGGTCTTCGACGCCGAGGAACTCGTGCGCATCGATGCGGTGGTGTCGCACATCGAGGCACGTGAAGGCCTCGAAGCCGGCAGCGTAGGCCTCATCGTGAGCTACGAGACGGCAGTCTCGATGGCGCACTGCGAGGAGATGGCCGCCGCCACCCCGCGCATCCGCAGCCTGCTGGGCGCCACCGGACCGAGTGCGGACGTGGGTCGGGAGCTGGGCTTCGAGTTCACCCCGGCCGGCTTGGAGACGCTGTACCTGCGGAGCCGCATCGTCCTCGCAGCCCGCGCGGCCGGCCTGCACCATCCCGTCGCCGGCGTGTGGCAGGACATCAAGGACCTCGACGGCGCCCGGCAGTTCTGCCTGGACAACAAGCAGCTCGGCTACCGCGGCATGGTGTGCATTCACCCCTCGCACATCGCCATCGCCAACGACGTGTTCACGCCGTCCCCCGAGCAGGTCGACTTCTACCGCCGCATGATCGAGGCATTCAAGGTCGCCGAGGCCGCCGGTAGCGCGGCCGTCGACTTCGAGGGCCAGCACATCGACATCGCCCACGTGAAGACCGCCGAGGGCATCATCGCGCAGGCCGAAGCCATCATGGCCCACGCCTGAGCGGATTGACCGAAGAGCCCCGCATCCGGCAGGATGCGGGGCTTTCGTCGTGATGTCAGTTCTCGACTGGGCGAGCCGCGAGGTTCTCCCGGAAGAACGGCGTAGCTTCCGCGACGGCGTGGTCGACGTACTTCGGCACGTCGTAGAAGTCCATGTGGGCGCCGCCGTCGACGACCACCAGCTTCTTGGGGCTGCGCACCCGGCTGTGCAGTTCGGTGGACATCCACAGCGAACCGGCTTCACTGCCCGCGACGATGAGCAGCGGTGCCGTGAACAGGTCCTCGACCAGGTGGAACGCGTCGAATGTGAAGATCCGGGAGATGCTCTTGGTGAACAGCTGCTTGTTCTTCGCGTTCGGGTGCTGCGCACGCGGGGTGAGGTAGTAATCGTGTGCCTCGACCAGGTCGCGCGGAGTGCTCTCGTCCGGCTGTTCCGGAACGTACGGGATGTACGCCGGATCTGCACCCTGGGCCTCGGCGGTCCGCTGCTGAGCGACGGCCTGCAGTGTGGGCACCGCGGCCGCGTCGGAGTCGGTTCCGTACCACCCGCGCCGGAACGAGGTGCCGATGTTCAGGGCGCTGACGGTGGTGACAGCCTTGATCCGGTAGTCGGTCAGGGCCGCGTTCACGGCGTACCCGCCGCCGGCGCAGACACCGAGAACACCGATCCGCTCGGCGTCCACGTAGTCCAGGCTCTGCAGGAAGTCGACGGCCGCGCGCACGTCCTCGACTCGCGCTGCAGGGTCCTCCAGGTGGTGGGGGTCGCCGCCGCTCTCGCCCTGGAACGAGGAAGGTGATGCTGTCCATTGCTGTGTCTCTTTCTTTGATGGGGGTGTTGTCGCGCGTGGTCAGAGGTTGGTGTCGTAGAACGGGATCAGGGCGTCGAGGGCGATCGTGACGGGCTCGGGCTGGTCGTACAGGTCGTAGTGCGAGAAGCCTTCGGCCACGACGAGTTGCTTTGTCTCGGAGCGGGCGCGGCGGTAGATCTCGAGGCCGTCACGGTAGGAACCGAACGCACCGGGCTTGTCGCCGACGACGACACACAGCGGCTGGGTGAGGAGTACTTCGGCGTGGGTGAGGGCGTCCCACCCGTATCCCGCTGCTCGTCGTGAGATCAGGCTGCGGGTGGCGCCGTTCGGCTTCTCCCCGCGGGGTGTCTTGTAGTAGTCGGTGGCCTCGACGACGTCGAGTCCCGTCCCGGCCGCCGCGTCCACGGTGGGCGGCAGCAGGTTCTCGACATTCGGTTCGGCGCCGCGGGCCTCGGCGGTGCGCTGCGCGGCGATCGCGTCCAGTGTTGCGATCGGGTCGTAGGCACTGAACGCCTCGTGCAGGAGGTGGCCGAAGTTGACGCCGACGACGCTGCCGACGACCTTGATGCGTCGGTCGGTCTTCGCGGCGGCGATGGAGTATCCGCCGCCGCCGCAGATGCCGAGCACGCCGATCCGGTCGGCGTCGACGTAGGGGAGGGTGACGAGGTGGTCGACGACGAAGCCGAAGTCCTCGACTCGTTGCGCCGGGTCTTCGATGAATCGGGGTTCGCCGCCGCTGGCGCCCTGGTAGCTGGCGTCGAATGCGATGACGACGTAGCCGGCGTCGGCGAGGGCGGTGCCGTACACATTGCCGGACGTCTGCTCCTTGCAGCTGCCGATGGGGTGCGCGCTGATGATGGCCGGGTACTTCTTCGTCTCGTCGAATCCGGGCGGGAAGTAGATGTCCGCCGCGATGTCCCAGTACGGGGTCTTGACGCTGACGGTCTCGATCCTCTCGGTGGCCATGAACTGATCTCCCTTCGTCTCCGCCGGAGCCCGGCGGTGTGAATCTCATTGCGTCGTGGACGATGTCCGCGACCCGCACTCATCACTCTGCTGCGACGCGCGGGGCTGTACCAGAGGCCGGTTATCGGGGGTACCGGCAGCCTCTCCCTCGGGCTGTCGGAGGTCCCTAGGCTGCAGGTATGGAGATCGCCAAGGAGATCAAGGACTTCCTGACGACCCGCCGCGCACGCATCACACCCGACCAGGTGGGCCTGCCCGCCGGCGGCCGACGTCGGGTCGCCGGGCTACGTCGCGAGGAAGTCGCACTGCTCGCCGGAGTGAGCGCCGAGTACTACGTACAGATCGAACGCGGCGGCGTGTCGGGTGTGTCCGACGAGGTGCTGGACGCCATCGCGACCGCGCTGCGACTCGACGACGAGGAGACGAAGCATCTGTTCACCCTCGCCCGCGCCACGGCCACGAAGCCCCGCAGGCGTAAGCCCGCCAAGGCGCGTGTCGAGATGCCGGAGCCGGTCCAGGCGCTCGTCGATGCGATGATCACCGCCCCCGCCGTCGTGCAGAATGGTCACCTCGACATCGTCGGCGCCAATGCGCTCGGTCGCGCGCTGTACGCCGACGTGTACGACCGCGTGGACGGCGTGCCCAACCTGGCCCGGTTCATCTTCCTCGACCGCCGCGCCGACGAAACGTTCCCCGACTGGAACAACGCGGCCGACGACGCCGTCGCGATGCTGCGGGTGGAGGCGGCGCGGTCGCCGTATTCGGCGGCGGTCACCGGTCTCGTCGGCGAGCTCGCTACCCGCAGCGACGAGTTCCGCACTCGCTGGGCGGCTCACGACATCAAGGCGCACCGGCGCGGCACCAAGCGGTTCCATCATCCGGTCGTCGGTGACCTGACGCTGCGTTTCGAGGCGCTCGAGGTTGCCAGTGCGGCCGGTCTCACCCTGTTCGGATTCACCGCGTCGCCAGGTTCCTCCTCCGAGGAGGCTCTCCGCCTGCTGTCCAGCTGGATCGCCACCGACAGCTCGGCACATCAGCCCTCATGAAATTCGTGAAGGAGGGCAACGGCGAGTTCAGGATTCGCTCTGCGACGCGTCCCGGGTGAGGGTCACGGCCACCGCGAGGAGTATGAGGACCAGTGCGAGGACGACGGCGTAGGACGGCAGCCAGTACGCCGCGACGGAGGCCGATCCGAGCACGGCGGCGCCGACGGCGCGCGGAACCCAGCCGGTGTGGGTGGTGAGCCGGAAGTAGATTGCGTGCGAGAGCAGGTAGATCGCCGGACCTGCGAGCATCAGCACGCCGCCGACCCCCGCCCGGTCGTCGCCGGCATGGGCGAGCACCAACTCGCTGCCCGCGGCGAACATGACGAGTCCGGTGACGACGCCGTAGATCACGTTGATACCGATGTGTACGGATCGGATGGGGTTTTCGGTGGCGGCGATATGACTTTCCACGAGCTGTTCGGCGCGCCCGAAGTAGACGGCCCACAGGCAGACGAGCGCGACGAAGCACCCCGCCGCCAGCGCAAGCGTCAGTGCATCGGAATGATGGGCGGCAATCACGCGTCCCAGGGTCAGGACCGTCTCGCCCAGCAGGATGATGAGGAACAGTCGCATCCGCTCGAGCATGTGCTCCGCATCGAACGGAAGTTGCTGCGTGTGTGTGCGTCCGCCCGGCAGCGGGTGCGCGCTCCAGGTTCCGACGAGGTCGACGAGCGCGGCCACCGCCCACAGCCACAGGCGCCACTTCGGGTCGAGTGCTGCGCCGGCCACCCAGAACGGCGCCGAGACCGCGAACCAGATCAGTACATGCAGGAAGTGCGTGCGGAGGCTGGGCGTCGGGGCGGTGGCCGCCGCGTAGACGGCGGGGCCGATCAGCGCCAGCAGCATGGGAACGACGAAGAGCCAAGGGCTTTCGTCGAAGGCGTGCCCGATGCCGGCGTTCATGAACAGGCCGAGGCCCATCACCGTGATCGTCACGGCCCGGGTGGCCGTGCGTTCGATGTCGAGGAGGGTGACCTCGAACGTGGTGAACGCCCAGACCCCGCACACCGCAACGAGTGCCACGAGGGTTTCGGCGGCGCCGTGCCAGGTCAGGTGGTCGACGAGATGGTGCGTGAGCTGACCGATCGCCAGCACGAACACGAGGTCGAAGAACAGCTCGAGCGGCGAGACCTCACGGTGAGTGCTGCGTGCTTGCCTGACCATCATGGATTCCTCCTCGGCGTCCGAATCCTATCCGGCGGCGTCGAGGCGGACAGTCGTTTCAGCGGCGGTGTTCGCGACCATCGGTTCCAGCGCGGCGGGCTGGTTGCGGTACTTGGCCTTGTACGCCGCCTCGACTGCGGCGTTCGTCGCGGGGTCGTTGGTCAGGTGCAGGGTCACGTCGGTCTCGACGCCGTCGGCCCTGATCCGCGCGGTGTTGTCCCGCATCGCGTTTCGGTACCAGCCGCCGTCCGGGCCGAACGCGGACCGGACGTAGAGGTCGTCGGCGACCCACGACCCAGATCGGTATCCAGCGGCGCAGGGAGCCGTCGCGCCGATAGCTGCTGATGTGCAGTTCCTCGGTGTGGCCGATTGTGTCGAGTTGGTCGCTGTGCCATGCCATGTCGTCATCTCCTGATGTCGGCGATCTACGTGATCCGAGGTTAAGGCGGTTTCGGCGTGAGAAGGAGAGGCTGCCGGTACCCCTGTAGCCAGGGTCTCCCGCGAGATTGCCGCGGGCGGCAGGGTGAGGTGGGTCCAACCTTGACAGAACACGATCTACGGATAATGTATTATATTGTCACTCTAACCTCACGGAGGCACATCCATGCAGCACAAGCCGCTCGACGGGATCCGCATCCTGGAGATCGGGGGTTACATCGCCCTTCCGTTCGCCACGTCGATCCTGTGCGCTCTCGGCGCAGAGGTCGTGAAGGTGGAGAAGCCCGTCGTGGGGGAGGACTTCCGTCGCCACCAGAACGACGGCAGCCCCTACTTCCGCCAGTACAACACCGGAAAGCGGAGCCTGTCGATCGACCTGAAGCGTCCCGAAGGCGTCGCGCTGGTCAAGGCCCTCGTGCCGCACTTCGACGTGGTCCTCGAGAACCTGCGGCCGGGCAAGCTTGCGGCGATGGGCCTCGGACCCGACGAGTGCCGCGCGCTGCGATCCGACCTCGTCTACGGGTCGGTGACCGGGTTCGGCTCGGGTGGTCCGCTGGCGAGCCGCCCCGCCTACGACACGATCGGGCATGCGTTCGGCGGTCTCTACTCCCTGTTCGGCGACGACGCCCGGCCCCAGCTGGCCGGCGGGCTGAGCGCGGATCTGATCACCGGACTGAGTACGGCGACGGGCGTCCTCGCGGCGCTGGTCGGACGGCTGCGCACCGGCTCACCGCAACATGTGGAGACGTCGATCATGGAGGCAGTCAGCGTTCTGGCGACCGATGGGATCACGCAGTCCTTCGAACTGGGATACGACCCGAGCAGGCAGAGTAGGCATCCGCAGGCGCAGAATTTCTGCGTCAAGACCGCCACCGGCGAGTATCTGGCGGTCCACCTGTCGTCCTCTCAGAAATTCTGGCGCTCGCTGTGCACGGCGATGAACCGGATGGATCTCACCGAGGATCCCCGCTTCGCCGAGTACCGCCCCCGGGAGTCGAACTACCACGAGCTGGCCAAGATCGTCGAAGCCGAGTTCGAGCAGCAGTCGCTGCAGCACTGGGAGGACGCCCTCTCCGCTGCGGACGTGCCGTTCGCCCCAGTGTTGTCGATGACCGGATTCGTCGAGCACGAGCAGGTGGAATGGCTCGAATTGGTCGAACGGCAGCAGGACGGGCTGGCGCTCATCCGCCCGCCGTGGCGGTTCGCGGGCGAACGCCCCGATCGGGCGGGCACCGCGCCGCGGGTCGGCGCCGACAGCCGCGACGTCGCCTCGGAGGTGTACTCCGCCGAGCAGATCGACGACCTGGTGCAGGCGGACGTTCTGTTCGTCGAACCCTCAGCCTGATCGTGCCCCGACCGGGGGCACGTATTCCGCATTCGAACGACGATGGGTGAGTAATCGATGTCTGCCGATGTATCGACCGAAGGGCTCGCGGTGGGTCCCGTCGACGATGAGTCCGCCGTGCTGGAGAACCTGCTGTCGACACGGTGGAGTTGCCGCGCGTTCGAGCCGCGCGAGGTTCCGCGCCCGCTCATCGAGCGCATGTTCACGCTGGCGCAGCGGGCCGCGTCGTGGTGCAACACGCAGCCCTGGCAGGTCATCGTGACCAGCGGTGCGGCAACCGAGCGATTCCGCGACGGTCTCGCGGAGTACGCGCAGCAACATGGTGCCGCCTTCGAATTCGATCCGCCTGCGGAGTACCGCGGGGTCTACCGCGACCGGCGCCGGGCGAGCGGTTGGCAGCTGTATCAGGCCGTGGGAGTCGAACGCGGTGACCGCGCCGCGTCCGCACGCCAGTCGTTCGAGAACTTCCGCCTGTTCGGCGCTCCGCACATCGCGATCATCACGACTGACGCCGAGCAGGGCGTGTACGGCGCGGTGGATTCCGGCCTCTACCTCGGCACCCTCTTGCTGGCGGCGCGGAGCCTGGGGATCGCCACGATCCCGCAGGCCGCCCTGGCGAGCCAGTCCCCCTTCATCCGTGAGCATTTCGGCATCACGGACGACCGCAAGATTCTCGTCGGGATCTCCTTCGGCTACGCCGACCTCGACCACCCGGCGAACAGCTACCGGACGGCACGCGCGACGCTCGACGAGGTCGTCACCTGGCAGGACCGGTAGCGCCCTATTCGGATGCCGTGGAGGGTGTATCGGTTGCGGTCACGATTGCGAGCAGTCGCAGAGCCTGTTCGGACGTCGACTGCGGTTCCGCGGTGTAACCGACGAGGGACAGTCCGTCCGCGCCGGTGATGTCGAACACGTTGTAGGTCAGAGACAGGTCACCGACCTCCGGATGCCTGAACTGTTTGACGCCGTGCCGATGCGCCTTCACGTTGTGGGCGTCCCAGCGGGTGCGGAATTCCTCGCTCCGAGCGGCGAGTTCGCCCACGAGCCCGGTGACGACGGCGGAGTGGGGCGAGTGTGCGGCCTCCACTCGCAGCAGGGCCACGGCGTCGTCGGCCGCGGTGTTCCACTCCGGGAACACGTCGTCGGCGTGCGGGTCGAAGAAGATGAATCGGACGAGGTTCGGCACTCCCGTCGCCCCCGCGAAGACCGGCGCGTACAGCGTGCGTCCGAGCGGATTGGCGGCAACGATGTCGAGGTGCCCGTTCAGCACGACCGCCGGCGAGTCGACCATGCCGTCGATCAGCGCCTGCACGCCGTCGGGGATCTTCCGGTCGGCCCGCGGAGACCGCGCGGCGCCCGTCGAGATGCCGGCGGCCCGCACAAGGTCGAACAGGTGCGCCGTTTCTTCCTCGGAGAGTCGCAATGCGCGGGCGACGGCGTATAGGACGTCCTCGGAGACTCCGGCGACGTTCCCGCGTTCGATCTGGGTGTAGTACTCGATGCTGACCCCCGCCAACTGGGCGACCTCCTCACGCCGCAGGCCCGGCACCCGACGTCGCCGGCCGGGTGGCAGGCCCACTTGCTCCGGGGTGATCTTCGCCCGCCGGGTCATCAAGAACTCTTTGACGTCCTTGGCGATGTCCATGGATCCACAGTAGGAACAGACCCGGCCGCCGGGAAGGGTCGGTTGTCAGACCCATGGCGGCGCCGGGCACGGCCTTGTCCAGATCGGCATCGGCGAAGGCGATGTCGGGCGACTTGCCACCCAGTTCCAGGCAGGCCCCGTGCTGGTGCGCTGGAGCGCAGATTCCTGGCACTTCATCATCACGTTGCCGAAGGATCCGCTCGAAGCACATGCACTACTCTCGACCGTGCCCAGTCGGCTCACCCAGGGGTTGCACGGAAAGCCCGCCCACACCAGGCGATACAGATTCGCGAGAGCGGGGACGGCGGCAGACCGGCGATCAGCCCGCGTTCGCCTCGTCGTCGGCATCCCACAGTCCGCGCTGCTCGAGTTCCTCGATCAAGTGATCTGCGCCGTCCAGGATGTGCGATTCCATGAGAGCCTTGGCTCTCTTGCCCGCGTGCTTGCGCAGGGCCTCGAGCAGGACGGGGTGCTCCTCCTGCGTGGTAGTGATGTGGCCCTCGATGGTGGCGTAGAAGCGGTTCGGAAGATTCGTGACGACGGAGCCCAGCAGTCGGGCGAGGCGCGGAGAGTCCGCGGTCAGGTTGATCTTGCGGTGGAACGCATGGCCGAGGGAGGCGATACGTTCCGTGTCGCCCTGGGCGATGGCCTCCTGGTGCTGGTGAAGAATTCCCTCGAGCTCGGCGATCTGCTGGGGTGTGATGTTCTTCGCGGCGCGGGCGGCCAGTTCACCGGCCAGTTGCGCCTGAGCCCAGAAGAGGTCGCGCACGTCTTGCTTCGTGAAGGGGGCCACGACGAAACCTCGCCGGGGAACCATCTCGACGAAGCCTTCGCTCCGGAGCGCAAGGAGTCCCTCGCGCACGGGCGTCGTGCTGACTCCCACGGCTTCGGCGATCCGCTCGATGCGGAGAAAATCGCCCGCGCGCACCTCGCCGGAAATGATCATCTCGCGTACGTACGAGGCAACTTCCTCTGGAAGTTGCTGTCGCCTTGATCTGTCATTCAGGACCATCGTCGGTCGCACCTTCCCGGATTCAGAGACTCGACATAATGTACCATTTTCTGCCGGATGGCAACCTCGGCACCCCGGCGAAGCCCCATCTGTTGACCGCTGTCCTGGTCGACACGCCCGTTCTGGTCATGGATTGCACGATGGCGATCCTGGCGTTAAACAGTCTGTCCGCCGCGTTCTACACCGAAATCGCCGCGCTGTCACCGAGCGCAGTCTGTGCGTCAACCGTTTCTCGACCCCGAGTGCGCAATCTGTACGTCGACCTAGAGGCCAGCGGAAGTGCTGCAGTCGATTTCGAAAGCGAGCGTGCATCGTTCGGACTCCAGGCTGTGTACGGCCGGAACCACCGTCCAGGTGCAGCCGGCCGTACCGTTCTTCCGTTTTATCTCATCGAGCGGTTCAGTGTTTCGGAGGGCAGTTCGCCGAACTTTTCGCGGTACTGTCGGGCGAACCTCCCGAGGTGGAAAAAGCCCCACCGTGCGGCAGAAGCGCTGACCGATTCCGACCGACCCATCGCCAAATCGGTGCGGACTCGATCGAGCCGCACCGAACGTACGTACTCACTGGGGGGCATTCCGACAGCCTGCTGAAATCCAAGCTGCAGAGCCCGCGCGGTCACGCCTGCTCTGGCGGCAAGATCGGCCGTCGTCATCGCCTCGTCGGGGTGTGCGTCGATGAAGTCGATCAAGTGCCGGACCGTTGGCGACCCAGCGCGCGGGGACGGCCCGACGAGTGCTGGTGTCAGCTGGTTCGGAACGGTGAGCAGCAGTTGGGTCATGAGCGAGGATTCGAAATCGTGGCGTGCGAGAGGCATCGTGGCTATCCCCTCCTCACGTGCGAGTTCTCGGTAAAGGAACTTCACGGCGGCGAGGAGCGACCTGCCTGCTCCAGCGGCCGTATCGAAGGTCAAGTCGAAGCGAACTTCCTGCTTCTCTGGTCGGCCGAGCAAAGTACCCGCATGGGTCTCCAGCGTGTCGATGGGCAGCTTCAGATGATATTGCGTTGCGTCCGCGCTCCAATTAATCATCACGGGTGCATCGGGTACGAAGACGACGCCGGCTTGCCTCGCATCCAAGTTCCTCCGAACGCCTCGCTGCTCGACGACACTGCTGCCCTCCATCAAGAAGTTGACGTGATAGCAGGATTGCATCGGGGGACCGTTGAGAATGGCCGTCGCCCCGTAGGACATGCGACCCAGCGTCAGGCGTCCCGACGAAATTGTGTCGAGGCGAAAGTCGACTGGCTGCCGATCGTCCACAGTCAACTCGTGGTTCGCAAAGGTCGTGGCTACGTGTCTGTGGGCGACATCGGGATCGCCGGTCCGAAACTTCCGGAGGCTCGACGCCGCTGCTGCCTGTAGCAAGACCCACTCCTTCCTCTGGTGACGTGCATCACATCATATAAATATATTATGCCTTGCCGACGAAATGCGCCATCTTCGCTTCCAGGACACCGCGCCTTCGCTTCGAGGATTGTGACCTGCATCTCCCCTGCTTAGCGTTGTGAACCAGCGCTCTGGGACTACACCGTTGCTGCCCACAGGAGGACTCAATCCATGTCAGAACCCACGCACGAAGCCCCAAGACTCGAAGTCGAGAGGTTCGCGAGAGAAGGGGCATGCCCCCGATGCGGGCAGGAGCGGCTGCGCGCGTATCCCGTCGTCGCCGAGACCGGCTGGCTCCAAGTCGTCAAGTGTCAGAACTGTCTCCATTCCGTGGAGCGTGAGCGGTGGTCGCGTCTTGGACACATCCAGCTGCTCGCCGATCTCGTTTAATCGCCAACCCTCGAGGAGTACGAAATATGATTGCAGTCGATGTAGGGGGCACCTTCACCGATGTCGTCGCATGGCGCGACGGCAAGATTCTGACCACCAAGGTGTCTACCGACTACACCGAGGTCGCGGGACCAGTACTCAAGGGCGCACAGCTGCTCGGAGTCGAAGGCTCGGATGTCTTCAACCACGCCAGCACGCACGGCCTCAACGCGGTCATCACTCGAAAGCTGCCCAAAATCGGTTTCCTGACCACCGAGGGGCATCGCGACATTCTCGACATGGGACGCGTCTGGCGACCCGCAGAAGCAATTCTCGATCCGCATTGGCGCCGTAGCTTCGGTGACGCATCGAGGCCGATCGTCGATCGCTACCTCCGCCGAGGCATCCGCGAAAGGCTTACTGCGGATGGAAGCGTGCTTTTCGAATTGGACGAGGAGCAGGCCCGTGCGGAGCTAGAAGTTCTGCGTAGGTGCGATGTGACCGGGGTGGCGATCTGCCTCATCAATGCGTACGTCAACCCCGCCCACGAAATCCGGCTACGTGAGCTGGTAAGCGAGGTGCTGGGCGACGTCCCGTGCTCGATCTCCAGTGAGGTGTCGCCCCTCGCCAAGGAGTACGCACGCGCATCGACGACCGTGATCGACACCTTGATGAAAATCATCTACACCAAGTACTCGGCAAGCTTGGGAGAAGGGTTGACCGAGCTCGGCTTCACCGGCCAACTCAACTTCGCAGACTGCGCGGCGACCCTCGTTCCCGCCTCGCGCGCAATGGACCTGCCGTTCAGGATCGTGTTCTCGGGACCGGCCGCAGGCACAGTCGCATGCGCTCATTTCGGCGACCTCATCGGTGAAAACGACCTACTGTGTGCCGACGTCGGCGGAACCTCTTGCGACATCAGCGTAGTGACGGGTGGGGCTCCGTTCGTCAACACCAGTTTCGAGCTGGAACACGATCTGGTCGTCAACGCCCTTGCCAACGACATCTCCAGCATCGGCGCCGGTGGCGGAAGCATCGTCGCGATCGGCCAGTCCGGGGAGATTCTGGTCGGTCCCGACAGCGCACGGGCACAGCCCGGCCCAGCTTGCTACGGGCGCGGCGGTACCGTGCCGACGACCACAGACACGTGTCTGATGATCGGAATCATCGAGCCGGAAGGTTTCGCCGGCGGCGAACTCGATCTCGACATCGCGGCCTCCGAGCGCGCGTTCGAAGGGCTCGACACCGACTTCAGCCTCGCACAGCGAGTCCGCTATGCGTACGAGATGGCGGTCAACAACATGGCCGAGGGCGTGTTCAATGTCGCCATCAAGAACGGTGTCGACCCGCGTGACTACAGCCTCGTTGCCTTCGGTGCAGCCGGACCGATGTTGCTACCCGCCGTTCTCGACACCGTGCATTGCAAGCAGGTGATCGTGCCGCCGAATCCTGGTCTGTTCTCGGCGATCGGTTTGTTGGCCGCCGAACAGGTGTTCACGGTCAACCGGAGCGCTTACCTGCTTCTGTCGCCGGACAAGGCATCGTCGATCGACGCCGTGTTCGCCGAGATGGAAGCTCAGCTCCGCGAACAGGTGGGCGATACCACCGCGGTGACCTTCCTCCGCAGCATGGACGCGCACCTTGTCGGTCAAAGTTGGGATACACCCTTTGTGCCGGTACCCGACGGGGTGATCGACGCAGACGCCGTAGCAACGATGGTGACGTCGTTCCACGACACGTACGAGAGTCGTTCAGGCAACCGTTTCGAAGCCATGCCGGTCGAAGGCGTGACATTTCGGATACGCGCCGTGGTCGAGACGTCGAAAATCGAATTCCCCCGGGTCCCCGTTCGCGGAGCCGACGAGCCCCTACTTCCAGTACGCACAACCACGTTGCGTTTCCTCGGCGACATCGACGGAGGCGGCGACGGCGCGCAGGAGGCCCATGTATACGCGCGGTCGACGCTGCGCGCGGGTGATGTGCTTTCCGGCCCGACCATCATCGACGAGGGACTGTCCACCACACATGTGGGCGCCGGCCAGCAGGTGACCGTCGGCGAGTACGGCGAACTGATCATTCGGAGGAAATAACTATGTCCACTCTGACCGTCCCGGCCGTGTCGCCGGAATCGACTCGGCGACTTCGCGACCTCAGCGACAGCGAATTCAAGGACACTTACGGGTGCGACCGCTTCAGCGCATCCGTGATCTTGAACCGGCTCCGATACGCCGTCGAGCACATGTCCACCGGCTTCATGCGAGAAGCGTTCTCTCCGATCATCCGCGATTGGTACGACTTCGCGTGCACGATCAGTGGGCCGGCGGACCGGGACTACCCGATGGCCGTTGTGAGCAACAGCCTCGTCGTCTTCCTGGGAACGATGGGTGACGCGGTTCGCAACGCCGTCGAGGAGTACGGTCCCGAAAATCTGCGCCCCGGTGATGTCCTGATCTGCAACGATCCGTACCGCGGAGGCAGGCACGTCAATGACGTCGCATTCACGCGCCCGGTCTTCGTGGACGGAAAGATCGTGTCCTACGTCAACCTGTGCGCCCACCAGTTGGACATGGGTGGCACGGTGCCGGGTGGATTTTCGGCCACCAAATCGAACGTCTACGAGAATGGCCTCGTCATCCCACCGATGTTGTTGTGGTCGGAAGACGAGCCGGTCCGATCCACCTTCAGTCTGATCTTCGACAACACCCGATGGGGGGGAATGCTGCTCCCGGACTTCAAGAGCATCTATCAGCAATTGAAGCTTGGGGAGCGGTTGATTCTGGACAACATCGACCGCTACGGACTCGATTCCTACCTGGGGACCCTCGACTATTCGTGCGACACGTCGGCGGAACGAATGCGCGACGCTATCGGACGCGTTCCCGACGGCGACTACGCCGGCTCTGCGCTGATCGACGCGGACGGATTGGACGACACCCTCGACTACACGGTCCGTGTGCTGGTGCGCAAACGAGGAGATGATATCGAGGTCGATCTGTCGGGGACCTCGGCTCAAGCGCGCACATGCATCAACTGCGGGGTACTCGATGCCAAGACTGCAGTGGGTGTCGCATTGACCATCCTGCTGGATCCGAAAGTTCCGTTCACATCCGGAACCTGGCGCAACATCGACATCGCCACTCCCGCTGGAACTATCGTCTCCTCGCTGCCCCCGGACGGCGGCATCATGATGTTCTGGGAGGCGTCGGGCGCGATCGCGTCGGCCATCTTCGATGCGCTCAATCCTGTTCTCGGAGTGCAGGGTGTGGGCGGGGACTACGGTTCGACCAATACCCACAATGCCTCAGGCGTTCGGCCGGACGGCACGCCATGGACGAGCGCGACCCAGTGCGGAGGGGAGCACGGCCCGTGGGGTGCATCGAAGGCCGGCGACGGCGACAGCTACACCGTGCTCCTGACTCTCAACAACCTCGACCCTGCTACCGAAACGATCGAACACGACTCACCGGTCGTCGTTCTGCGGAAAGAGCACGCGATCGACACGGGCGGCCCGGGCACGTTCCGAGGCGGAGCGGCGAATTTGAAAGATACTCTGTGGCTGACGGCCGGCCAGCACTATCTGTCTCCCTTCCGGACGAAGAAGCCGAGCGGTGTCGGCGCCAACGGAGGCAATGCAGGACCGAACGGGGCGATGTGGCTTTTCCCGCCGACGACCGACGCTCCTGCGAAAGGCCTCATCGATACCGCAGATAGCGCATACGTTCACAGCGAACCGGTCGCCGGCGTTCTCAATCCGTCGACGCATGCGCTCGACCCCGAGAACGGCGAGTACAACTATTTTGCAAGCCGGCAGGTGTGGGCGACCGCACCGAATACCATCCTGCGCTGTTTGACGAACGGAGGTGGGGGCTGGGGTGATCCCTTCGCTCGAGACCCCGAACGAGTTCTGGCCGACGTACGTAACGAGTACGTCAGTATCGACGCTGCTGCAGCACAATACGGCGTCGTCGTCGTCGGTGACCCACGCAACGACCCGGAAGCTCTGCGGGTCGACGTTGCGGGTACCGATGCGTTGCGTGGAAAGGCACAGTGATGAAGAGCGTATTGTTCCCGGGTGATGGCACTACGGTGCTGCAGGACATGCCGGAGCCGACACCTGGCCCTGGCGAGGTGGTCGTCAAGATCCGCGCCTCGGGTATGTGTGGATCGGATCTGCACTTCTACCACGGAAATTTCGATTTCGACCACTCTGTAATCCAGGGGCACGAACCGTGCGGAGAGATCTACGCAATCGGTGAAGGTGTCGCGCCCACCGCCGCAACCGTCGGCGATCGCGTCATGATCCACCACTACTTCGGCTGCGGTATGTGCAGGCGGTGTCGCGCAGGCTGGCCACAGATGTGTGAATCAGGTCAAGGCAAGACGATGGCCGTCCACGTCAACGGGGGACATGCACCGTTCGCAGTCGTACCGGTTACGTCGATACTGCCGCTGCCCAGCGGTGTGTCCTTCAAAGCGGGCGCGGCGATCGGGTGCGGTACAGGAACTGCCTGGGGTGCGATCAAGCGACTCGGTGGAGTCAGTGACACCGTCACCGTTGTAATCGGGCAAGGACCAGTTGGACTGTCCGCAACGATGTTTGCGGCTTCGATGGGTGCGACCGTAATCGGCGTAGACATCGATGCGAAGCGGTTGGAGAGGGCTAAACACTTCGGTGCCGACGTCGTCGTCAACTCTCGCGAGGAATCGTTGTTCGACGTGATCAGTGACTACACCGGTGGGCGTCTGGCCGATGTCGTGATGGAGACGTCCGGCCGGGCGACCAAAGACGCGTTCAGCGTGCTGGGGACATTCGGCCGGGCATGTTTCACAGGATTGCCCGGCGAGGTGGAATTCACGACGCAAGCCGTATACAAGAAGCAGTGGACGGTCATGACCTCGTGGACCATGTCGTCCATCGAACAAGCGCGCTGCGCTGATTACATTGTCTCCCACAATCTGCCGGTCGACGATCTCTTTTCGCACGGTTGGACGATCGATCAGGCAGCGGAGGCCTACGAGTGGTTCGACAAGCAAGACGCGGGCAAGGGTGTCTTCGAGTTCGACTGATACGTACCCGTCCGAACTCACGCGACATCACGCGAACGCGGTAGAACAAGAAGGAGTCATTATGACTACACAAGAACTGATTTCACACCACCATCCCGACTTCATCGCGGGTAGAAAACAGAACCTCATCGGCGGAAGGTGGGTCGACGCTGCATCCGGAAGAACACTAGATGTCGTCAATCCCGCTACCGGCGAAAAAATATGCGAGATCGCAGCAAGTGACAGCACCGACATCGATCTCGCAGTCTCGGCCGCGCGGGCGGCCTTCGAAGGTGAGTGGAGCCGGTGGACTCCGCACCAGCGTCGCAAGTTGATGTTGAAGATTCACGATCTCGTTCTGGAGAACTTCGAGGAACTTGCTCTGATCGAAACCCTCGACATGGGTGCTCCGTTGTCGCGAACGAAGGGTCTCGCAGAGTGGACCTCGCAAGTTCTGCACTTCTTCGCTTCACAGTGTGGCGCCGGAACCGTGGCGACTCCAGAGAACTCGCTGCCCGGTGATTTCCTCACCCTACGAAGCCTCGCCCCCGTAGGTGTGGTCGGTGGCATCATTCCCTGGAATGGACCGTTGATCGGTCTGTGGTGGATCTTCGGGCCGGCGCTTGCCACCGGTTGTACCGCGGTTCTCAAGCCTGCCGAAGACGCATCATTGTCGGTATTGCGGGTGGCGGAGTTGATGTCGGAAGCCGGTCTGCCCGACGGTGTGATCAACGTCGTGACCGGATACGGTCGCGATGCGGGACAGGCATTGGCGGAACACAAGGACGTCGACCGGATCGCGTTCACGGGGTCCATCGGCACGGCCCAGTCGATCGTCCGAGCCTCTGCAGGCAACCTCAAGCGTCTCCAGTTGGAACTGGGAGGCAAATCACCGGACATCATTTTCGCCGATGCCGATCTGGACAAGGCTGTTCCTGGTGCGTCCATGGGCGTGTACACCAACAGCGGTCAGGTATGTGTCGCCGGCACACGCATACTCGTTCAGCGCTCGATCCACGACGAATTCGTAGAGCGAATGCAAGAATTCACGAAAACGATCAAAGTCGGAGATGGACTGGACCCGGACACGCAACTCGGCCCCCTCATCTCACAGCGTCAACTCGACCGCGTCATGAACTACATCGACATCGGCGGAGGCGAAGGTGCGCAGTTGGCCAGCGGCGGTAACCGACTCGGGGGAGCACTTGCGAATGGCTTCTTCGTGGAGCCAACCGTATTCGCGGGTGCGTCCAACGAGATGACGATCGCGCAAGAAGAAATCTTCGGTCCCGTCGCATCCGTGATCCCATTCGATGAACCCGAGGATGCGCTGCGCATCGCCAACGACACACCCTTCGGACTGGCTGGTGGGGTGTGGACGCAGAACTTGGCTACTGCACACCAGGTCTCACGCGGAATCAATGCGGGCACGGTCTGGGTCAACTGCTATGGCGTACTCGATCCTGCCGTCGGATTCGGAGGCACAAAAATGAGCGGGTACGGCTGGAAGGGCGCCAAAGAGCATGTTGAAAGCTACCTCTACCCGAAAGCGGTCTACATCAACCTCGGTTGATGGGGTAAGGATGTAGTCCGATCAGGCTTCGGATTCGGCCGAGGAATCAGACCCGCCGGCGCACCCACCGACGGCGGGTCTGATATCAGCGAGCCGCCAGCACAGACTCCGCCGCAGTGGGGAAGCCGAATGCGAATCGTAGGGCACAGCATCGACGCACGGTCCGAAAATCCGCACGGTTGACGATCCCTTCCCACATAGGGCTGCCACTCCGCCGAACGCCTATAGGTATGTCGCTAAAGAGATTCGCATGATGGCCGTTCGTACCCACAATCCGCGGGTGAATTGGCAACTGGTCTCGATGTCCGGGTGCACGTCGTACATCGTGGCTCCGCTGCGTTCGCACGGCGAGGTCGTCGGTCTGGTCCACGCCGACGGTCAGTCGAGACCGATCCGTTGGTCGCTGTCGGGTGTTCACCGGATCGAAACCCATTCCCGCGAGCCGGTGCTCGAACCCTGGCCGGCTCGTGCAGCGCATAGACATAATCCAGAACGCATCATATATTACTCTCACTGTGACCCAGATCGCATGCTCCGGGGTGGGGTTTGACGTTCCGACGGCATGCGCAAAAGGACACGTCGACGAGTCGAGTGAGAGGGACCTGATGACCGGTACGAAGGATGGGACGGCGAGGGCGGGTGTGCGCCCGTATCAGATTGCGACAGTGTTCTTCTGCATGTTCCTGAACATGCTGGACGGCTATGACGTCCTCGTCATGGGTTTTGCGATGCCGCACCTACCGGAAGGGTTTGCCACCAATCCGCAGAAGGGCTATCTGATCAGCGCCGCGCTGGCCGGAATGGCGGTGGGCGCGATCGGCCTCGCCCGCTTCGCGGATGTCGTCGGCCGACGACGCGTCCTTCTGGCCGGCCTTGCCGTCAACACGGTCGGACTGGCGGCGTCGGCGCTCTCGACCGGTTTCGAGACGCTTCTCGTGACCCGGTTCGTCACGGGTATCGCGATCGGGACCATCAGCGTCGTCATCATCGTCCTGTGCCAGGAGGCCGTCCCGCCCAATCGGCGAAGTGTGGCGCTCGGGCTGGTCATGATCGGGTACCCGCTCGGCACGATGCTTGCCGGGTTCGCCGGCGCGGGGCTCGTCTCGGTGGCGGGTGGGGCATGGCAGGGCATGTTCTGGATCGGCTCGGCTCTGGGGGTCGTGTCGTTCGTCGTGACCGTCGCGTTCCTCCGCGAATCGGAGGACTTCCTCGCCCGGAAGGGCACGAAGGAGCAGTCCGATCCGGCAGTCGCCGCACCGGAGCGCGCGACCCGCCTGCTCGGCAGGGAACTGCGATCTCGCACCGTGCTCCTGGCGTTCGGGTATTCGATGCTCACCGCCGGGTACTACTTCGTGAGCACCTGGACACCGCAGCTCATCAAGGACGCCAGTGGTGACGCGGGCAGCGGCGCTCTCTCCGGCATCATGATCAGCTTTGGTGCGGTCGTCGGGGGATGTTTGTTCGGTGCCTTCGGGTTGCGGTTCCCCGGGGCGCGGATCGCGCTCGTCACCTCCGTCGTGTCCGCCGTGGCCATTGCGGGTTTCGCGGTCACGCTCCAGGGCCCGTTCGCACTGGCGATGGCCGGATTGCTCGGTGGCGGCACCTACGCCGCCATGTCCGGGTACACCTCGACCTCGACGGCGGTCTACCCCGTGCTCGCCCGTGCCAAGGGATACGGCGCGATGATGGGTGTCGCGCGCGGTGGAGCCATTCTGTCGCCGATCATCGCGGGTTACGCGCTCAGCGTGATGACGCCGCGCACGATGTACCTCGCGGTCATCGTGCCTCTCGTGCTGGCGGCGGTGGTGGCGACGGCTCTCATACGCGTCACCCGTGCCGTCGAGACCGAGATGTCGAGCGTGGAACCGCGCTCACTCGTC
Organism: Rhodococcus sp. JVH1; assembly: GCF_000280725.2. Classification (NCBI taxonomy): domain Bacteria; kingdom Bacillati; phylum Actinomycetota; class Actinomycetes; order Mycobacteriales; family Nocardiaceae; genus Rhodococcus; species Rhodococcus sp. JVH1. The sequence continues at coordinate 4,726,629 of NZ_CP166289.1, forward strand.
GCTCCGGAGTAATCGAGGGACCGCCCGGGATCGTCCCGGGCGGTCCCTCGCTCTCGAACGGTCGTACCCTCAGTCGAACAGGATGACGCCTCGGATGTTCTTGCCGTCCTTCAGATCGCGGTATCCCTGGTTGATGTCGTCGAGCCGGTAGGTGCTGGTGATCATGTCGTCGAGGTTGAGCTGGCCGGCCTTGTACATGTTCAGCAGCCGGTTGACGTCCCAGGTGCCGTTGGTCGAGCCGAAGACGCATCCCTGCAGCCGCTTCTGGGACAGGGTCAGGTCGGCGATCGGGATCGGCAGACCGACGCGGGAGTGTTCGCCGACGGCGGTGACGACGACGGTGCCGGCCTTGCGGACCGCGGCCAGTGCCTGGGCGACGTGTTCGGGTTCGAGGACGCCAACGGTGATGACGAGGGCGTCCGCGCCCTGCCCGTTGGTGGACTGTTTGGCGAGTTCGGCCGCTTCCTCGATGGTCGCGACGGCGTGGGTCGCGCCGAACGTCTTCGCGCTGTCCCGTTTGAAGGCGACGGGGTCGACGGCGATGACGTGCGACGCTCCGGCGTGCCGGGCGCCTTGCAGTGCGGCGGATCCGAGTCCGCCGATGCCCATGACGATGACGGTGTGCCCGGGTTCGACGTTGCCGAGGTTCACCGCCGATCCCCAGCCGGTGCTCACCCCGCATCCGACGAGGCAGGCCTTGTCGAGGGGGATGTCCTTGTCGATCTTGACCACCGAGTTGATGGAGACCGTCGTGGTCTCGAGGAAGGTCGAGATCCCGCACATCTGACCGACCGGCGTCCCGTCCGTCGTGTGCACCCGGAACGTGCCGTCCGTCCAGCGCGGTCCGGCGAGGATGCCGGCGGCGAGATTGCACAGACTCTGCAGATTGCTCGAACACCAGCGGCAGTGGCCGCAGGACGGGATCGCGGAGAAGACGACGTGGTCGCCGACCTCGATGCCCTTGTAGTTGGAGGAGGCCTTCGTGACGATGCCTGCGCCCTCGTGGCCGAGGGCGAACGGGTACATGCCGACCGGAATGTCCCCGGTGACGTGGTGGTCGTCGGAGTGGCACATGCCGCTCGCGACGAGCTTGACCTGCACCTCGTCTTCGCGGGGATCCTCCACCTCGAGGTCGATGACCTCGAGTTCGCCGGGGATCTGGCGGATGACTGCGCCGCGGGTTCTCATGCTTCTCCTTGGGGTCGGTGGATGGGATGTTCTGGGGTCAGTCGGAGAGCCGGGTGACCACGGACTTCGTCTCGAGGTATTCGGCCAGCGCCTCGGCACCGTTCTCGCGGCCCCAGCCGGACTGCTTGTAACCGCCGACGGGCATCTGCACACCGCCCGCCCGGTGGACGTTGATGCCGATCCGGCTCGCCCGCAACCGATGAGCGATCGAATGGGCGCGGGCGACGTCCCGCGTCCAGACGCTGCCGGCGAGGCCGTACTCGGTGTCGTTGGCGGCGGCGACGGCCGCGTCGATGTCGGTGAACGTCATGACGCCGAGCACCGGACCGAAGATTTCCTCGCGGATCATCGCCATCGTGGGGTCGGCGTCGACCACCACGGTCGGCTCGTAGAAGTAGCCTCTGTCGCCGATCCGCTTGCCGCCGGCCACGACCCGGGCCCCGGCCGCGATCCCACCCTCGACGTAACCGCTCACCCGGTCGAGGTGGCGCTGTGAGATGAGGGGGCCTAGGTCGGCGTCCGGGTCGGCGCCGTAACCGACCTTCAGGTTTCGGCTGAACTCGGCGACCCCGTCGGCCACCTCATCGGCGATGTCGCGGTGGACGAACAGCCGGGAGCCGGACGTGCAGATCTGGCCGGAATTCCAGAAGATCCCGATCCCGACGCCGGGGATCACGGTCTCGAGGTCCGCGTCGGGCAGCACGATCATCGCCGACTTGCCGCCGAGTTCGAGCGAGACCTTCTTGAGGTTGCCTGCCGCGGCCTGCACGATCTGCCTGCCGACCTGGGTCGACCCGGTGAAGCTCACCTTGTCGACGCCGGGGTGCGCGGCGAGCGGAGCGCCGACCCGCGGCCCGAATCCGGTGACGACGTTGACGACGCCGGGCGGCAGTCCCGCGTCGAGGACCAGCCGGCCCACGGCCAGCGCGGTCAGTGACGCCTCCTCCGACGGTTTGAGCACACACGAGCACCCGGCGGCGAGCGCGGGCGCCAGTTTCTGCGCGATCGCGACGATCGGCGCGTTCCACGGCACGATCAGTGCGGCCACCCCGACCGCTTCCTTGCGGGTGTATCCCTGGAAACGCATGTCGGCGGGCCCGATCTCGACGCTCTTCCCCTCGACCTTGTCGGCCCAGCCGGCGAAGTACCGGAACTGGTTGACGGCCTCGCCGACCATGAGACGCGCCTGCGAGACCGGCATGCCCGCGTCCATGCTCTCCAGCGCGGCGAGTTCGTCGGCCCGGTTCTCGAGGGTCTCGGCGATGCGCCACAGGATCACCGACCGTTGCTGGCCCGACAACCGCAGCCACCGCCCCTCGTCGAAGGAGCGCCGGGCGGCGGACACCGCGGCGTCGACGTCGGCCTCGGAGCCTTCGGCGACCCGGGCCACCTGCTCTCCGGTACCGGGATCGATCGCCGGGAACGATGCGCCCTCGGCCGCGGGCACCCACGAACCGTCGATCAGCAGTCGTTCCGGCTCGATGAGTTCTTTCAATGCCTGAACACCGGTAGTCGGCGTCATCTGCTACCTCCGAGTGGTTCTGCGCCCGATTCCGCTACAGCCTGCAAGTGCATAGTACAGAATATATAAAATGCTAGTGATGCGCGGCGCTTTGTATATCATGCGTGGCGTAGCTCCCTCGATGAGCGCGACTCTTCCCTTCCGGTCCCGAGGAGGCGTTCGGGGACGGAAGTGTCGTCGTGCTGTCGATGCCCGGGCACACACCGGGTTCACTCGGGCTGCAGCTCCGCCTGCCGGACGGGAGCACACTGGTCCTGTCCGGCGACGTCGCGCACATCCAGGACAACATCAGCTGTTGCGACGGCATGCCGGCCGACTCCGACACAGCCGACACGATCGAATCACTGAAGAAGCTGAAGTTGCTGCGCAGCCAACCGAATACGACGGTGCGCGTCAATCACGACATCGACGATTGGAATCGGCTCCGCGCGAACGGGCGGCAGGTCGTCTAGGTCGCGACACTCGACTGCCGGCCGTGGCCTCGGCGAACTGCGTGGCCTGGGTGAACTGCGTGGCCGCTAGACTCGACTGGTGGACATCCGGGACGCCGAGTACCTCGTCGCCGTGGCCGATCACGGCAGCATCACCGAGGCCGCGCGGGCACTGTTCATCGCGCAGCCTTCGCTGTCGCAGGCGATCCGGACTCTCGAACGCGATCTGGGTGTCGAACTGTTCGATCGTGGAGGACGGAAGCTGCGGATCACCCCGGCGGGCACGTCGTTCGCGCATGCGGCGCGGCAGGTCCTCGCCGATGTGGAGCGGGCGCGGGCCGTCGTGCACGACGTCGCCGAACTGCGGTCCGGCACCCTCACGATCGCAGTTCTCAATTCTCTTGCCGCCGAACCGCTTCCGCGGATCGTCGGCCGGTTTCATCGACAGTACCCGCGCGTGGTCCTGGCCACGGTGTCGGCGGACGTTCCCGACGGTGTGGGCCGCGCGGTCCGGTCGGGTGAGTGCGACCTCGGCCTCACCGAACTGCTCGTCGACCACCAGGGGCTCGAGTTCCGGATGGTGGGGGAACAGGAAATCGTGCTCGCACTCCACGCCGATCTGGCGATCGAGCTACCCGATCCGGTGCCCGTCGACCTGCTTGCCGACATTCCCATGATCGTCGAGATCGGGTCGCGGCCACGACTGCCGGTGAACAACATCGCCGTCGAGTGTGCGCATCGTCAGTCGATGTGGGAACTGGTTGTCCAGGGTGCGGGGGCGACCCTGCTGCCGCGGCGCGTCGCCGAGCAGGAACTGCCGGGGGTCGTGGTGCGCTCGCTCGCACCGCCGGAGGTGCGCACCATCGGTCTCGTCCATCGACCGGATCCGCTTCCGCCCGCGGCGGCGGCGTTCATCGCCGCGCTCGACGAGGCTCAGGGCGCGAGCGTGTCGAGGAACGCGCGTCCGGCCGGAGACAGCCGGGCTTCGTCGTAGATCACCCCGTACGGGACGGTGATCGGCGGGTCGAGGGTGCAGATCCGGGCGCCGCCGACCGCGGCCCGTTCCGCGAGGGTGCGTTCCATGAACGACATTCCCACGCCCTCGACGACGAACGCGCCGACGGCTTCCCGCTGTTCGACGACGGCCGACATGATCGTCCGGCTCCCAGCGGCCTGCAGTGCCTTCTCGATGACGGTGCGCGACGACGACTCCTTGGGCAACCCCACCACGGGAATATTCGGAAGGTCGTCGAGGGGGAACGGATCTCGCCAGTCGATCTCGGCGTCGTGCGGAACCACCAGCCAGTACTCGTGGATTCCGAGGACGCGCGTCGTCAATCCGGCTGCAGCGAAGGGGAAATGACTGAAGGCGATCTCGCAGTGTCCGTCGCGGATCAGCGACGCGATGACGTCGATCGGCCGCAAGTCGGCGAGCCGGACGACCACGCCGGGATACTGCTTGCGGAAGGACCCGATCAGTTCCGTGACGGGGCCTTCCGCGACGTGCGCGGACGCGCAGATGTCGAGTCGGCCGCGCGGCAGTCCCGAGAGGTCGACGAGTGAGCTCTCGGCGGCCACCAGGTCTCGCACGATCTTCCGCGCCGGACCGACGAATGCCTTTCCCGCCGCACTGAGCACCAGGCCGCGGCCCACGCGGTGGAACAGTTCGACGCCGAGGTCACGCTCGAGATTGCGCAGCCCCTTCGACAACGACGGCTTGGTGACGCCCAGGGCCTCGGCCGCGAGCGCCAGGCCGTCGTTGTCGACGGTGGCGAGAAAGTACTCGACGTGACGCGACTCCACCAGTGCAGACTACTGCGTACGACCCGTCGATCCGCCGGACGTCAGATGTGACGTCCTCCGGTGACTTCGAGAACGGTGCCCGTCATGTAGCTGGACAGATCGGACGCGAGGAATAGTGCGACGTTCGCGATCTCCTCGGGCTCGGCACCGCGGCCCATCGGGACCTCCTTGAGCTTCGCCTCGATGATGTCGGCGCGCAGGGCGCGGATCATGTCGGTGTTCACCACGCCGGGCTGGATCGCGTTGACCCGCACCCCGAGGTGGGCGACCTCCTTCGCGGCCGCCTTGGTCAGGCCCACCATGCCGGCCTTCGCGGCGCTGTAGTTGGTCTGCCCGACCATGCCGACCTTGCCCGAGATCGACGAGATGTTCACGATGGAACCCTTGCCGGCCTCCCGCATCGCGATCGACGCGATCTGGGTGCCCAGCCACGCGCCCTGCAGGTGCACGTCGATGACGGAGCGGAAATCGGCGAGCGACATCTTGCGCAGCGTTGCGTCGCGGGTGATGCCGGCGTTGTTGACCCACACGTCCATCGCGCCGAACGCGTCGATCGCCGTCTTTCCCAGGTTCTGCATCTGATCCGGATCGGTGACGTCGCAGGCGACGGCGACGGCCTGGAAGCCGTCGGCTTCCAGCTTTCCGGCGGCGGCCTTGACGTTCTCGGCGTGCATGTCGCCGAGGACGACCGACGCGCCCTCACTCGCGAACTTCCGGGCCATCTCGAAACCGATGCCCTGGGCCGCGCCCGTGACGACGGCGACCCGTCCCTCGAGAAGTGTCATTGATTCTTCCTTCCTCAGTTGTACGACCGCAGCAGCCCGCGGCTGATGATCTGCTTCTGAATGTCGCTGGTTCCCTCGCCGATGAGGAGGAACGGTGCCTCCCGCATGAGGCGTTCGATCTCGTATTCCTTGGAATAGCCGTAGCCGCCGTGGATCCGGAAGCTGTCCTGCGTCACCTCCGAGCAGAACTCGCTCGCGAGGTACTTGGCCATCCCGGCGGCGACGTCGTTGCGTTCGCCGGAGTCCTTGAGCCGCGCGGCATTGACCATCATCAGGTGTGCGGCCTCGACCTTGGTCGCCATCTCCGCGATCCGGAAGGCGATGGCCTGGTGTTCGGCGATCGGCGACCCGAACGTCTCCCGAGTCTTCGCATATTTCACGCCGAGTTCGAATGCGCGCTGGGCGATCCCGCACGCGCGGGCGGCGACGTTGACGCGGCCGACCTCGACGCCGTCCATCATCTGCCGGAAGCCGCGGCCCGGGTCGCCGCCGAGGATCGTGTCTGCGGCGGCCTGGTAACCGCTGAACACCATCTCGGTGGTGTCGATGCCCTTGTAGCCCATCTTGTCGATCTTCCCGGGGATCGTGAGCCCGGGAAGCACCTCGCCGAACCCGGCGGGCTTCTCGATGAGGAACGCGGTGAGGTTGTCGTGGGGCTTCGCCGCACCCTCCTCGGTGCGGACCAGCACCGCCACCAGCGTCGACGACCCGCCGTTGGTCAGCCACATCTTCTGGCCGTCGATCACGTAGTTGCCGTCCGCTGCCCGGGCCGCCTTGGTCCGGATGGCGGCGACGTCGGAACCCAGTTCGGGCTCGGACATCGAGAACGCGCCGCGCAGTTCACCCGTCGCCATACGTGGCAGGTAGTGGGCCTTCTGTTCGGGTGTGCCGTGATTCGCGATCATGTGCGCCACGATGAAATGGGTGTTGATCACCCCGGACACGCTCATCCAGCCCCGCGCGATCTCCTCGACGCACAGTGCGTAGGTGAGGAGGGATTCCCCGATTCCGCCGTACTCCTCGGGGATCGTGAGCCCGAACAGGCCCATCTCCTTCATCTGCTCGACGATGGCCGTCGGGTACGTGTCGGAATGTTCGAGCTCCTGCGCCTGCGGAATGATCGCCTTGTCCACGAACTCCCGCACCGCCGAGACGATCTCGCCCTGGGTGTCCGTGAGCCCGGCGGTCTGCGCCAGTCGTGTCATTGTTCCACCTGTCCCGTATTCATCATTTCTCCGTACTCTGCTCGGCGTGCACGTCATTCAGACGGTCGCGCAACGCGGACCGCAGGACCGCACCCCGTGGGGACAGGGGCAACTCGTCGACGAAGACCACCTCGCGCACCTTCTTGTACGGCGGCACCGTGGCCGCCACGAACTCGATCAGTTCCTCGGCGGTGATGCGCGCCGTGGTTTCTGCCACCACGAAAGCGACGGGCATCTCCCCGACCCCGGGAACGGAGCGGCCGACCACCACGACATCGAGAATGCCTCGTCGTGACAGCAACAGCTGTTCCAATTCGTGCGGATCGACGGTGTAGCCCTTGTAGAGGAGTGCGTCCTCGGGTCTGCCAACCATGTCGAATATCGAGTTCCATCTCGCCGGGAAATTTCATTGTTCGTGAATATGCCGGACAATTCCTCCGGACACTGACACCTATTGAAGTCCCTCGGGCCGCCGTGGTCAAAGACGCTGAAGGAAACCGACAGTTGCCCTCTTCCTATGGGTCGTAAATGCCGTCTGCGCTGCAAGTTCTCGTTCGCGGCACTCGCTTGACAGCGAGGCCGGGTTGCTGGATATTCACCTTCATGGCTGAACGCGAAGTGAGTGACGAAGACTTCAAGGACATTCTCGCGCAGACGAGAACCTTTATTCAGAAGGAAGTAATTCCCAGGGAAAATGAAATCGCGGAAAAGGACCTGATTCCGGACGACATTCGCCGCAAGGCGGCGGAGATGGGTCTGTTCGGGTACGCCATCCCGCAGCAGTGGGGCGGGCTCGGACTCGACCTCACGCAGGACGTGGAACTGGCCATGGAGTTCGGGTACACGAGCCTGGCGTTGCGGTCGATGTTCGGCACCAACAACGGGATCGCCGGCCAGGTGCTGGTGAATTTCGGTACGGACGAACAGAAGTCAGAATGGCTCGAGCGCATCGCGTCCGGTGACGTGGTCGCGTCGTTTGCACTGACCGAGCCGGAGGCCGGGTCGAACCCGGCGGGCCTGACCACCCGCGCCGTCCTGAAGGACGGCAAGTGGACGATCAACGGCACCAAACGGTTCATCACCAATGCACCGTTGGCCGATCTGTTCGTGGTCTTCGCCCGCACCCGTCCCGCCGACGAGACCGGCACCGGCATCGCGGTGTTCCTCGTTCCCGCCGACACCGCCGGTGTCGTGGTCGGGCCGAAGGACAAGAAGATGGGCCAGGAGGGTGCCTGGACCGCGGAGGTCGCGTTCGACGACGTCAGCGTCCCCGAATCCGCCCTGGTCGGCGGCAGTGAGGAGGCCGGCTACCGCGCCGCCATGACGTCGCTCGCGCGGGGCCGCGTGCACATCGCCGCTCTCGCCGTCGGGAGCGCTCAGCGGGCGCTGGACGAGTCCGTCGCCTTCGCGGCGGTCACGAAGCAGGGCGGCACCCCGATCGGTGACTTCCAGTTGGTGCAGGCGATGCTCGCCGACCAGCAGGTGGGCGTGTCCGCGGGCCGCGCGCTGGTGCGGGACGCGGCGCAGAAGTACGTCAGCGGTGAGGACCGTCGGATCGCCCCGTCGGTGGCGAAGCTGTACTGCACGGAGATGGCCGGCAAGGTCGCCGACCTCGCGGTGCAGGTCCACGGCGGCACCGGATACATGAGAGACGTTCCGGTGGAACGGATCTACCGTGAGGTCCGGCTGCTGCGCCTGTACGAGGGCACCAGCGAGATCCAGCGCCTGATCATCGGCGGCGGCCTCGTCCGCGAAGCGAAGAAAGCACTCTGAGCCCATGCACGACGCAGTGATCTGTGAACCCGTCCGCACCCCCGTCGGGGGATTCGGCGGCATGTACCGCGACATCCCCGTCACCACCCTCGCCTCGACGGTGTTGAAGGGCCTGATCGAACGGACGTCGATCACGTCCGACGACATCGACGACGTCATCTTCGGTCAGGGCTACGCCAACGGCGAGGCTGCGGCCATCGGCCGGATCGCTGCGCTGGACGCCGGCCTCGACGTCACGGTGCCCGGCATCCAGCTCGACCGCCGCTGCGGCTCCGGGTTGCAGGCGGTCATCTACGCGGCCATGCAGGTGCAGACCGGGATGAGCGATCTGGTGATCGCGGGCGGCGCCGAGTCGATGAGCCAGACCGAGTTCTACAGCACCGGAATGCGCTGGGGCGTCAAGGGTGCGTCGGTGGAATTCCACGATCGATTGGCCAAGCCCCGCACCAATTCCGGCGGCGTCAACTTCCCCGTCGAGGGCGGCATGATCGAGACCGCGGAGAACCTGCGCCGTGAGTATTCGATCAGCCGTGAGGAGCAGGACGCGTACGCCGCCGAATCCCACGCGCGTGCGATCCGCGCCCAGGACGGCGGCCTGTTCGACGCCGAGACGATCCCGGTGACGGTGCCGGGCAAGCGCGGCACGGCTGACGTCGTCGTCACCACCGACGAGCACCCGCGCCGCGATGTCACGGCCGAGTCGTTGTCGGCGTTGCGGCCCATCCGGTCACGCGTCGACCCGGAGGCGACAGTGACCGCGGGGAACGCGTGCGGCCAGAACGACGCTGCCGCTGCCGCGATCGTGACCACCCCCGAGAACGCGGAACGTCTGGGCCTGCGCCCGTTCGCCCGGCTCGTGAGCTGGGGTGTCGCCGGAGTGGAGCCGAACCGGATGGGCATCGGCCCGGTGCCGGCCGTCGACAAGGCCCTCACCCGGGCGAAGCTCACCCTGAACGACATCGATCTCCTCGAGATCAACGAGGCGTTCGCAGCGCAGGTGCTGGCGTGCGCGCGGGAGTGGAAGTTCGACGAGTCCGACATGCGAGACCGGTTCAACGTCAACGGATCCGGCATCTCCCTCGGTCACCCTGTCGGCGCCACCGGCGGTCGCATCCTGGCCAATCTGCTCCGTGAACTGGACCGTCGCCAGGCCCGCTACGGCATCGAGACGATGTGCATCGGCGGTGGGCAGGGCATCGCGGCCGTGTTCGAGAACGTCAACATCTAGCCGTTTCCACTTCCGCCCGGTTCCGGGCCGACCCGAAAAGAGTGTCATGCGCGTATTCCAGGGAATCGACGACGTCGAATCCGCAGTCGGCGAACATCTCGGCCACAGCGACTGGCTCGAGATCACGCAGGAACGCGTGAACGTGTTCGCCGACGCCACCGGCGACCACCAGTGGATCCACGTCGATCCCGAGCGTGCCGCCGAGGGCCCGTTCGGCGCCCCCATCGCCCACGGCTACCTCACGCTGTCGCTGCTGCCGAAACTCGGCGCCGACCTCATGCGCGTCGACGGCGTGAAGCTGGTGATCAACTACGGTCTCAACAAGGTTCGCTTCCCCCAGCCGGTGAAGGTCGGGGCGAAGGTGCGGGCCGGTGGCGAGATCGTATCGTTCGAGCACACGAAGCAGGGCGCGCAAGTGGTCGTCAAATACACCATCGAGATCGAGGGTGCGGACAAGCCGGCGTGCGTCGCCGAAACGGTCCGCGTCCTGGTTGCCTGAGACACAAGGAAAGAACACATGCGAAGAGCAGCACTGGTCGCCCCGGTCCGCACCGCGGTCGGTCGTTTCGGCGGCGCACTGCGCGACGTCCCGGCAGAGACGTTGGCCGCGACCGTGATCAAGGAGACCGTGGCGCGGTCCGGGATCGACCCGATTCTCATCGAGGACGTCGTGATGGGGCAGTCGTACGCCAACTCCGAGGCCCCGTGCATCGGACGGTGGGCGGCCCTCGAGGCAGGACTGCCGATCCGCGTCGCCGGACTGCAGACCGACCGCCGGTGCGGCACGGGCCTGCAGGCCCTCGTGACCGCGTCGATGATGGTGCAGACCGGTGCAGCCGACGTCGTGCTCGCCGGCGGCGTCGAGTCGATGAGCAACATCGAGCACTACACCACCGGTGCCCGCTGGGGCACCCGCGCCGGATCGCTGAACCTGTACGACCGCCTCGACCGCGGGCGGGAACGCTCCCAGCCGGAATGGCGGTTCGGGAAGATCAGCGGCATGATCGAGACCGCCGAGAACGTCGCGACCCGATGCGGAATCGGCCGTGAGGAGTCGGACGCGTTCGCCGCCGAAAGCCACGCCAAGGCCCACGCCGCCTGGGAGGCAGGAAAGTTCGACGACGAGGTGACCGAGGTCAAGATCACCGACCGGAAGGGAAACGTCACCGTCGTGGCGCGGGACGAGGGTATCCGCCCGGAAACCACGCCCGAGACCTTGGCGCGCCTGCGGAGTGCTCTCAAAGACGGTGTCGTCACCGCGGGCAACGCGAGTCAGCAGAACGACGCCGCGTCGTCGATGCTCGTCGTCGCCGAAGATCAACTCGACGAACTCGGGCTCGAGCCGATGGGTTTCCTCACCGGGTGGTCCGCCGCCGGGTGCGAACCGGCGCTGATGGGGCTCGGGCCGGTCGCGGCCACGTCCAAGCTGTTCAGCAGGACGGGCGCGAGCTTCGACGACTTCACGCTGATCGAGTTGAACGAGGCCTTCGCGTGCCAGGTGCTCGGCGTCCTGAAGGAATGGGGATTCGAGGACCGAGACCGCCTCAACGTCAACGGGTCCGGGATCTCGCTCGGACACCCCATCGGCGCGACCGGCGCCCGAATGACGACCACCGCGCTGCATGAATTGCGGCGACGGGGCGGCGGCAAGGCGCTTCTCACGATGTGCATCGGTGGCGGGCAGGGAATGGCCGCCATCGTCGAAGGCGTGTAGGGCGTATCTCCTAATCCCCATTTCGGCGCTTCTGGCGCCCAATCGCCAGGTGCATCCGAGAGGGATTGGGAAACACGCCCTAGCCCCGACTGATACGCGCGTCCGCCGGCTCCGACAGCGGGGTCGGCGGACGCGACATCACGTGATTGACGAGGAGTGCGACGAAGACGATCGCGCACCCAATGGCACCCACGGCGAGAGCGAGCCTGATTCCGTTTTCGGTGGGAAGTAGGTCCGGTGCCAGGTTCGCGGCGAGCACCGCACCTGCGAGGGCGCTGCCGAACGAACCGCCGACGGTGCGCAGCACCTGGTTGAAGCTCACGGCGCTGCCGAGTTCGGTGTCGGCGACGCTGCGGGCGATCAGGGCCGGCATCGCCGCGTACGTCATGCCCATCCCGGCCCCGAACCCCAACATCCCGATCAGGATTTCCCACAGCGCGTTGTGGGCGACCCAGAGGAGCACGCTCGAGGCCGTCACGAGGCCTGCACCGACGAGCAGCAGAGTCCTCATGCGGATCCGGTGCGAGACCGCGCGGACGAGTCGGTTCGCGCCGAAACTCGCCACCGACAGGGGAAGCATCACGAATCCGGCCCAGAACAGGGGCAGCGCGATGCCGTATCCGGTGGAAGCGGGCGCCTGGGCGATGAGGCTGCCGATCGAGAGTCCGATGTACATCGCGGCGCCGAGGCCGATCGCGGTGCTGTTCGCGACCAGCACGTCACCGTTGCGCAATACTCGCAGGTTGATCAGCGGATACGGGGTGCGCAGTTCGACGAGGGACCACGCCGTCAGCAGTGTCGCCGCCCCGGCGAAGAATCCGAGTGTCCACGGCGAGCCCCAGCCCCACCGGGAGCCTTCGCTGACGGCGACGAGGAGCGACGCGAGTCCGGTCCCGACCAGCAGTGCGCCCGGGACGTCGAGGGTGTTGCGTGGTGCCTGCTCGTCGGGGCCTGCGGGAACGACACGCCAGACGACGAGGATGGTGGTGACCAGGAACAGCGCCGCGAACCAGAAGGCGAAACGGAACCCGAGCAGATCGGCGAGGATGCCGGTCAGGGGGTATCCGAGTCCGAGGCCCGTCGTCACCGTCACCGACAGGCTCGAGATGCCGAGCCGGGCCTGGTTCTCGGGGAGATAGCGGCGGGCCAGAGCGATCGTCACCGGAACGATTCCGTAGGTGAGTCCCTGCAACGCGCGCCCGATGAGGAAGACGGTGAAGTTGGGAGCGGCGGCCGCGACGATCGAACCGACGAGGATCGTGGTCAGGGAGAACAGGAGCAGGCGCTTCTTGTGGGGGCCGTCGCTCAGCCGGCCCATGATCGGTGTTGCGACCGCGCCGACTAGGGCATGTCTCCCAATAGTTTGAGCCATTCGACGATGCCGGCGAGAAGGAATCCAGCCCGGTAAGTCAGGGCAAGCTTGTCATACCGGGTTGCCACCGCTCGCCACTGTTTTGCCTTGTTGAAGGCCCTTTCCACCACGTTGCGGCCCTTGTATGACTCGGCATCGAAGTTCGGTGGCCGACCGCCCGCGCTGCCCTTGTTCTTGCGGTTGGCCACCTGATCGGACTTCTCGGGAATGACCGCCTTGATGCCCTTGCTGCGTAGCAGTTCTCGATTGGCCTTGGATGTGTACGCCTTGTCGGCACGGACCTCGTCCGGGCGCGTGCGGGGTGCGCCGCCACCGATGCGCGGCACGCAGATGCCCTCCAGGAGCGGGCCGAACATCGGGCTGTCGCCTGCCTGGCCAGGACCCACCAGCACCGACAAGGGACGTCCGTCGCCATCGCATGCCAGGTGGACTTTGCAGGTCAGCCCGCCGCGGGACCGGCCGATGCCGTGATCGACCGGTTCGTCAAGCAGATTCGTGTAATTCGGTAGATCCCCCTGTGTCACGCGCGGCGTTGGCGCCGTGCTGGTGCACCCGCACCACGGTGGAATCCACCGACACCGCCCAATCCAGGTCGCCACCGGCATCGGCCATCGCCGCCAGGGCTATGAGTACCCGATCCCACGTTCCATCCCCGGCGTAGCGTCGGTGCCGTTTCCACACCGTCTTCCAGGGGCCGAAATGCGCAGGTAGATCCCGCCACGGGAGCCCGGTACGCAGCCGGTAGAGCATCCCCTCCACCACGAGCCGGCTGTTCTGGAACTTCCGCCCCCGCAGCCCATCCGAACTGGGCAACAGCAGCGCAAGCAACTCCCACTGCTTGTCCGTCAACACCTCAAACCGATTAACAACGTCTGCCACAGCGAAGAGTCTGCAGCACAACACCCCAAATCATTGGGAGACACGCCCTAGGAGGTTGACAGTGAGCATCCATTGGCCGGTGCTCACCTCGACGTGCATGTCGTGGGAGATCGTGGGCACCAGGAGCATGCCGAGTGAACTGACGATCGCGGTCGTCAGGGCGGCATACGCCAGGGCCGGCAGTAATCGGGGACTCGTTGTGGACTCAGTAACCGGGGGCATCATCCACCAACTTGCGCAGAATCGGGACGACGGAGTCGAGAGTCTTCTTCTCCTCGTCCGTCAGCCGTTCCGCGATGGCGTGTTCCAGCCAGTCCAGGCCTTTCGACCGCTCCTGCGCCAGCCTCTCCCGGCCGGCATCGGTGAGCTCGATCCAGATCCGGCGTCGATCCTGCTCATCGGGCGTCCGTGCAACCAGACCGAGACTCTCGAGTTCGCGCACGGCCGTGGCGATCGCCTGGGGGCTGATCCTCTCGGCCGCCGCGAGTGTCGACGCAGACGTTCGTCCGTGCTTCGACAGGTAGGCGAGCACCCCTATCTTGCCGACCGAGATCGACCTGCCTGCGGTGAGCTGTCGCCAGATCGGGCGCAGCGCTTCCCGCAGGACCTGCGCGGTGGCCTGTTCGGTGATCATGAGCAAAGCGTACAACCAAATTGATCAATTTAATTGACTAAATGGGGAGGCTAACACCGGCACGGCCAGGATCGCCCGCACCGATCACCGTCAGCGATATCCTCGGGAGGACGCCATCGAGAGGTAAATCCACGGTTGTATCCGCGCTGGTCGTGCCGTCGGGACCATGCGCCGGAACCACGAGCCGACGGGGTGAGTAGACCGTCCGATGGGTGAAGGTGATCCGCTCGACACGCAGCGGTACCCGCCGTCGCCGGCTGCCGAGCTGGGTGGATCTGGTTTCGCTGACGTTCAGGAGGTCGGCCGCGGCGGTTTCGGCGTGGTCTATCGCTGCACCCAGTCGGAACTGGATCGCACGGTGGCGGTGAAGGTGCTCACCGTCGACCTCGACGAGGAGAACCGGGCCCGATTCTTCCGGGAGCAGCAGGCGATGGGCCGGCTGACCGGGCACCCGAACATCGTCAACATTTTGCAGGTCGGCGCCACCGACAGCGGCCTTCCGTACATCGTGATGCCGTATCACCCGCAGGATTCGCTGGAGGCCAGAGTCCGGACGGGCGGCCCACTCCCCTTGGATCAGGTCCTTCGGCTGGGGGTGAAGATGGCCGGAGCGGTGGAGTCGGCGCACCGGCTCGGCATCCTGCATCGCGACGTCAAACCCGCGAACATCCTGCTCACCGAGTACGGCGAGCCCGAGTTGGCCGATTTCGGTATCGCGCACATCAGCGGCGGCTTCGAGACCGCCACCGGTGCCGTCACCGGGTCGCCGGCGTATACCGCGCCGGAGGTGCTCGGGGGTGAACCGCCCAGTCCGGCAGCCGATGTCTACGGCCTCGGTGCCACCTTGTTCAGTGCGCTGACCGGCCATGCCGCGTTCGAGCGCCGCAGCGGTGAGCAGGTTGTCGCCCAGTTCCTGCGGATCACCACACAGGAGGTGCCCGACCTGCGCGAGCACGGAATACCGGACGACGTGTCCGCGGTGATCGCCCGGGCGATGTCCCGCGAGCCCGGTCAGCGTCCGGCCACCGCCGCCGACTTCGGGGAACAGCTGCGAGGGCTGCAACGCGCCCACGGCTTTCCGGTCGACGAGATGGCACTTCGTGCGGAGGCCGATGCGCGGGGGAACGGGGAGCAACCGACCTCGCGCAGCGGACAAGGCCCGCCGGCGCACTCCACGCTGGGCGCGACGGGCAGTCTCCCTCTGGAATTGACCAGCTTTGTCGGCCGTCGACACGAGCTCACCGAGGCGAAGAATCTGCTGGCCGGGTCGCGGCTGGTGACGTTGACCGGGATCGGCGGTGTCGGCAAGACGCGGCTGGCGATGCGGATCGCGTCGGCGGTGCAGCGCGAGTACTCCGACGGTGTGCGCCTGGTGGAGTTGGGTGAACTGCGCGACGGGTCGTCGCTGGTCGACGCGGTGGCCGCCGCCGTGGGGGTGCGGGACCACTCGCCGCGGCCGTTGCGGGAGGTGCTGATCGAGTTCCTCGCCCCGCGGGAGGTGTTGTTGGTTCTCGACAACTGTGAGCACATGGTGGACGCGGTCGCCGAACTCGCCGGCCCCCTGCTGCGGGTGTGCCCACGGTTGCGGATTCTGGCCACCAGCCGTGAACCCCTCGGCATCGGCGGGGAAGCAGTGCTGCGGGTCCCGCCGCTGGCCGTCCCGGATCCCGGGCGGCGGACCTCGTTGCGGGGGTTGCCCAAATACGATGCGGTGACGTTGTTCGCCGAACGCGCCGCTGCCGCGGTTCCGGGGTTCGTGCTCACCGAGGAGAATGCGGCCACCGTGGCGGGGATCTGCCACCGGCTCGACGGGTTGCCGTTGCCGATCGAATTGGCGGCGGCGCGGTTGCGGGCGATGTCGCCCGAGCAGATCCTGGGACGGCTGACCGACCGTTACGCGCTGCTGACCCGCGGCAGCCGGGGTGCGCCGACGCGGCAACAGACGCTGCGGTTGTGTATCGACTGGAGTTTCGAGTTGTGCACCGCCGGTGAGCAACTGTTGTGGGGGCGGGTGGCGGTGTTCGCGGGAAGCTTCGAACTCGATGCGGCGGAGCAGGTGTGCGGCGCGGGCCTGGCACCGGACGAACTGTTGGACACGCTGACCTCCTTGGTGGAGAAGTCGATCCTGATCCGGGAGGAATCCGGGTCGGTGGTGCGTTTCCGGATGCTCGAGACGCTCCGCGAGTACGGCTACGAGAAGCTCGAGCAGACCGGTGAGGCTATGGCGTTGCGTCGCCGGCACCGGGACTGGTACGAGGCGTTGGCGCTGGATGCGGAGGCCGAGTGGATCAGTGCCCGCCAACTCGATTGGATCGCCCGGCTGAAACGGGAACACACGAATCTGCGTGAGGCCCTCGAATTCAGCCTCGACGACGACCCCGCCGCCGGCCTGCGCATCGCCGTGGCACTGTTCCTGTTCTGGAGCTCCCAGGGCCTCTACAACGAGGGGCGACGGTGGTACGACCAGCTGCTCGCCCGCCAGAGCGGCCCGCCCACTTTGGATTCGATCAAGGGGCTCTACAGCCACACCGTAATGGCCTTCGCTCAAGGCGACCTCCAGGCCGCGACAGCGCTCGTCGAGGAGGCGCGGACTCTCACCGCGCACACGAGTGACCCCCTACTGCGGGCCTACGTCGACTGCGCCGACGGCATGCTGGCCCTCTACAGCGGTGATCTCGCGCGAGCGTGCTCGAAACTGGAGATCGCGCTCGCCGAGTTCACCGAACGCGGAGATCACATGCTCCAAGTAGCCATCCTGTACCCGTTAGGTCTGGCCCATGGACTGTCCGGCCGGACGGACCAGGCGATCGAATGCCACGAACGTGCGCTCGCGATCACGGAAGCGTACGGCGAGACGATGTATCGATCGCATTCGCTGTGGGCCTTGGGAATTGCGGTGTGGAAGCAGGGTGATGCACGTCGTTCGGTGCAGCTCATCGAACAATCACTGAAGCTGACCAAGCAGGTGCGCAGCCCCCGCGTCGCTGCAGGCTGCCTCGAGGCGCTGGCCTGGATCAGCTTCGAAGGTCGCGATGCGCTCCGGGCCGCAGTGCTGATGGGAGCCGCGGACGGGCTGGCGCGATCGATCGGCAGTACGGCGATCATCCATTCCAATCTGATTCGCTACCAACGGGAATATGCAGAGAAGGCCCGGCAGGAACTCGGGGACAAAGCATTCGGAGCGGCCCACCACAAGGGTGAACAACTCGGCTTCGACGCGGCAATCGCCTACGCCCTCCACGAGCAACCGTCCGCCACCTCCACACCCACCGCCGACGCGTCGACGCGACTGACCAAGAGGGAACGCCAAGTCGCCGACCTGATCGCCGAAGGCCTGACCAATCAGGCCATCGCCGACCGCCTCGTGATCTCACCACGCACCGCACAAGGGCACGTGGAGCACATCCTTGCCAAACTGGGCTTCACCTCCCGGACCCAGGTCGCGGCCTGGGTCGTGGAGCGGGCGCACGACTAGGCTCCCGGTCGCCCGCGGCGATCTCAGAGATGCTTCTTGTAGAAGGGGATCAGCTTGTCGAGGGCGATCTTGACGGGCTCGGGCTTGTCGTAGAGGTCGTAGTGGGAGAGGCCCTCGGCGACAACGAGTTCCTTATCCTTGGATGCTGCGCGCCGAATGATTTCCAGGCCGTCGCGGTACGCGCCGAATGCTCACGCAATTTGCATCGAGCCTTCGGCCATGGATGTTCCTCTGTGGCAATCAACTAGAAGGAGATTTCATCGTGGACAGGTTGAGAGACAAGGTAGCAATGTCACGGATATTCGGGGGGATCACGCGGTACAGTTCGGCGGCCGCTCGATCTCCCCGGGGCGGACGGTGTGGAGATCAGGCGGCGGTGCTGGACTGGCGAGGCCGACGACGTCACCGTCATCGTCGGCGACGCCAATGCCTGCCAGCGAACTCACACGCGCCCGATCAGTTGTATTCCAATCACCTTCACTTCCGCCAAGTCCTGAGACGGCACAACAACGGCGCACCGCTCACCCGATCACGGGCACAGCGATATCGTTTCCGCCGGTACCTCGCCGCGTTCGGGGCAGTTCGCGCGTTGACGATCCGCCCCGAGATCCCGAGGAGACCTGCGGCTCAGTCGCTCACTGAGTGTGGATCAGCCGATCGGCTGAGGCATCGGCACAGTTCGGTAGCTACAGGTCAATTCGTCGGCTGTGGCGGGATCCCGTAGTGCGACCTTCCATGCGTCGGCGAATTGGTTCACCCCGTGGCGCATGGAGATCGTGCCCGATACCAGCACGGTTCCTGGCTTGTACAACCCCTGCTCCCGAAGGACGTCGAGCCAGTACTTCGGAGCGAGGAGATCGGCCAGCGTCCCGGTTTGGATCAGGGTGGACGGTTCACCGTCACCTTGACCGACCCATGCCGTCAGAGTGATGTCATCGAGGCGATCGGCAATTTCGGACAGCCGCCATGCGCGGGTACCGAGTACATCGGGTGCGGCGTTCTTGCTCCACGCCACGCTGTGTACCTCGAGGTCACGGTCGGTGTGGTCGCAGGCGACGGTCAGCAGAACATCGTCGTCGGTGATCACCAGGGCCCACTCGGCTTCACCCGAGGTCCGACCGTGTTGCACGAAGACCTCGGTCGTCTGTTGCGCGAGGTAGGGGGAGATGGGGTACATCGCGGGGATGGTCGTAGGTGCCGGTACACCCAGTTCTGCGAGTTCAGCGATGTGTGACGCGACTTCTTCCTGGTTCCGGCCGGCGTAACCGGCGTTGAGAAGGGTCGTGACCTCGACGGTTTCGACGGTGCCGTCGGGCAGGGTGAACGTGAGTTGAGACATGGGTCGAGGCTCCTGACTTCGCGCCTCTGGTTCCCTGTCGGGACCAGGGCGGATTTGTTACTTTTTTGTTTTTTCTGCGCCAAGGGCTTGCGCATGCCTCTTGTATACAGCAAGTATGTGACTAGTACAACGGTCTCGGTGAGCTGAACCACAGCACGTGCCGAGTCGTGCGAGACGAGAATTCAACCCACAAGGAGTTGCCATGATCGGAGAGTCCACCTCCGTCGATGCCGACAGGTCCGCACCCGTCGACAAGAAAGGTCT
Organism: Rhodococcus sp. JVH1; assembly: GCF_000280725.2. Taxonomy (NCBI): domain Bacteria; kingdom Bacillati; phylum Actinomycetota; class Actinomycetes; order Mycobacteriales; family Nocardiaceae; genus Rhodococcus; species Rhodococcus sp. JVH1. The sequence continues at coordinate 4,746,241 of NZ_CP166289.1, forward strand.
CGCGAAGGCGTTCGCCGCCAGTCTCACGGGTACCGCGCTGGAGTGGTACGACTTCGCGGTCTACTCGGCCGCGGCCGCGTTGATCTTTCCGCAGATCTTCTTCCCGGACAGCGATCCGCTGACGGGGACCTTGCTCGCGTTCTCCACCTACGCGGTCGGCTACGTGGCGAGACCGATCGGAGGTTTCGTCTTCGGACGCCTTGGGGATGTGATCGGACGCAAGCAACTGCTCGTGATCACGCTACTGCTGATCGGGGTGACGACCTTCGCGATCGGTTTACTTCCGGGCTATGACCGGATCGGGGTCGCGGCTCCGATCATCCTGGTGATCTTGCGATTCGCGCAGGGTGTGGCGGTCGGTGGCGAGTGGGGTGGTGCCGTCCTGCTGTCGAGTGAGTACGGAAACCCACGCCAACGCGGCTTCTGGTCATCGGCAGCTCAAATCGGTCCTCCCGCAGGAAATCTGATGGCCAACGGCGCACTTGCCGTCCTCACCGTCTCCATGACCGAGGCCCAGTTCGAGTCCTGGGGATGGCGTATTGCCTTCCTCCTGTCCGCCCTGTTGGTCGGCTTCGGTCTGTGGATTCGACTGAAGCTCGAAGACACCCCTGTCTTCAAGGCGCTACAAGAATCCGGCGACCGCGCCGAGGCCCCCATCCGTGAGGTGTTCACAACGCAGACCCGTCCGCTGGTTGCTGCGATCTTGTCGCGCATCGCACCGGACGTGATCTACGCGCTGTTCACGGTCTTCGCGATCACGTACGGCACTCGGAAACTCGGCTTCGAACGCGGCGAGATACTGACCGCGATCCTGATCGGTTCCGCATTCCAGCTCGGCCTGATTCCCCTTGCCGGGGCCATCTCGGATCGCATCAACCGGCGCCTGGTCTATGCCGTCGCCGCCGTCGGCGGTGTCGCATGGAGCGCCATCTTCTTCGTCGTCATCGGCGGTGGCTCGTTTCTGCTGCTCATCGTGGGTGTAGTTGTCGGGTTGGCATTCCACTCGTTCATGTACGGGCCGCAGGCGGCGTTCGTGACCGAACAGTTCACGGTCGCGCTGCGCTCGACCGGTAGCTCACTGGCCTACACGATCGCCGGCGTCTTCGGCGGCGCCATGGCCCCGCTGATCTTCACCTACCTGCTGAGCGAGACGGACAGCTGGGTGCCGATCGCCGTCTATGTTCTGATCGTCGGCGCAGTGACCCTGGTCGGCCTCGCATTGGGACGCAACCCCGATCCCACCGAGGATGAGCACTATGCGTTGCTGGCGATCGAGAACGCTAGGCACGCAAGAGAATCTGAAGCGTAACCTCGAGATGGTCGTTGATCTTCTGGTGCACCAGGCCCTCGTCGCCGACTTCGAGCGCGTCGATGATGGCCTGGTGCTCGGCGCACACCTTGTGCTGCCGGTCGGACGCACTGAAGAGGGCCGTCATGCCGACGCGGAGCTGGCGCGCGCGCAACCCGGCGTAGGTGCGCGAGAGCAGCTCGCTGCCCGCCGAATCGATGAGGAACTGATGGAAGCGCCCGTCCCAGTCGATGAACGCACGGGCCGCCTCGGCGCTCGGATCGCTCGCGAACTGTTCCTGCTCGGCCAGTGCGGAACGCATCGCCTCGATCGGCACCCGCCCCGCCTCCAGCGCCCGGCTGGCGGCGTGACGTTCGAGAACGCCGCGCAACTCCATCAACTCCGCGATCTGCCGGCCCGACATCGCCGGGACGTGCACCCCGCGCTTGGGCACCATCTCGACGAGGCCTTCCGCCTGAAGCATCAGCAGTGCCTCCCGGACGGGAGTGCGGGACACCCCGATCCGCGTGGCGAGATCCTGCTCACTGAGGAACGAACCCGACGCCGCGGGCGCCGTCAGCACCTGGTCCTTGACGTACAGATAGGCCTTTTCGCGACCCGACAACTCGGTCGCCGAACCCTCGATCCCACCCATTTCCTGCATACAATATGTATACACCACAGCATGCGCATTTAGGAGTAACACAGTGACGCTACGTATCAGTCTCGCCCAGATCACCAGCTCGTCGGACCCCGCGGCCAACCTGGCGACGGTGGAGAAGCACGTGAATGCGGCCGTGGACGCGGGGTCCCGGCTGGTGGTGTTCCCCGAGGCCACCATGCAACGCTTCGGTGGACCGCTCGCCCACGTCGCACAGCCGCTCGACGGTCGGTGGGCCGACGCCGTCCGCGAGTGCGCAGCCCGAGCAGGGATCACCGTCGTCGCCGGAATGTTCACACCCGCCGACGACGGCAGGGTGCGCAACACACTCCTCGTCACCGGGGGTGGTGTCGACACCCATTACGACAAGATTCACCTCTTCGACGCCTTCGGCTTCGCCGAGTCGGACACCGTGGCACCGGGAGGCGAGCCGCTGGTGGTCACCGTCGAGGGAGTCGGTATCGGCCTCGCCGCCTGTTACGACATCCGCTTTCCGGGACTGTTCCAGACGCTTGCCGATCGCGGAGCGGCCCTGACCGTGGTCGCCGCGTCCTGGGGCGCCGGACCCGGCAAGGTCGACCAATGGACACTCCTCGCTCGGGCGCGCGCACTCGACTCCACCACCTTCGTGGCAGCCTGCGACCAGGCCGACCCAGCCACCTCAGGCGAGAAGGCCCACGACGCGACGCCACTCGGCGTCGGCCACAGCATCGTGGCTTCGCCCACGGGAGCCATTCTGGGACAACTCGATTCCAGCCCGGGAATACTCACCGTCGACATCGACACGGACCTCGTCACACAGGCTCGCGCGACTCTGCCGGTACTGGCAAATCGGCGGTACTGACGACCGCCCGCACGCCGGACTGGCACGTCTGCCACGAAAGGGTTCATCAGGGCCTGTACTACGGCGGACATGGTGGACTATCGCGAACATTGACGAAGAACCTGCGCACCGGGCGAGGGATGCGCCTACGACGTCGCAGTGCCCGGAGCCGCCCGGCCCCGCTTCGCTGCGTAGTCGGAGAACGACCGACGATCCGCTTGCAACCTCTTTGGCGACGGCATCTACCTCGCCGACCCGGGAAGTCCGTGGCAACGCGGTACAAACGAGAACACGAACGGCCCGCTACGCCAGTACTTTCCCAAGAGCCGTTCGTGCTCACCGCGACCGCGATCGGCTCTCTTCTCAAGGCAAACGCCTCGATCTCCGGAGCCGAGGCCGGATGCGGAGGCGAGGTCGGCACCGCCCGCGCCATGGCTGCCGCCGGCCTGTGCGCTGTCCCGGGCGGCACGCCGCCCAGATCGAGAACGCCGCCGAAATCGCCGGCAACGGGACTCGCTGAGCGTATCGCCCGAAATGAGGAAGCGGGGGAAGGGGCAGACATCGCCCACGGCCGACCGGACGGCTGGCTCGATTCCGGTGACGTGATTCCGCTACGAGACGGGGCGCTCGAGGTGATTGCCGCCCCGGGACACACCCGAGGGCACGTCGTCTTCCGACACACCGACGCCCGAATTCTCTTCTCGGGTGATCATATTCTGCTTCGTATCACGCCGTCGATCGGTTTCGAATGGGCACCGGAACCGTATCCGTTGCGTTCCTATCTCCGTCCCCTCGAACTCGTTCGAGGTCTTCCCGACACTGCACTCCTGCCTGCGCACGGCCAGCAACCGCGATCGTGTCGACGAACTTCCACCACCACCGTGAGCGGATCGTCAAGTGTGTGAGCACATCGCAGCCGGGGCGAGGACGGCCTACCAAGTGGCGAAAGCGATGCGATGGACCCGCCGCCGACGACAATTCGACGAACTGCCACCCGAGCACCAGTTGTCCGCCGTCATGGAGATCAGCGCCCACCTCTACGTACTCACGCTCCATGGCAGGCTGAACCGCACTGACGGCACCACGACGCGTCATTACGCGCTCTCCGGCTGATCGGCTACGTGGCAACCGGTCTGAGTTGGTCAATGCCCGAGCGCACCCGACCCAGCTCGTGGGAACCATTTCCACGGCTTGTCCCAGTGGCCGGGTGGCGGCACGAACGGAAGCTGTCCCAATTGGCCCGGCGGTGGGATGAACGGCAGCTGCCCCAGCTGTCCGGGCGGTGGAACCACGTCGGGTACCGAGAGACCGGGAATTGAGGGTGGCTTTGGATCAGCATTTGCCGTGCCGGTGCCGAGTCCCAGTGCGCCGAAGCCCAGCGCACCGGCGATCACGGCTGCCGCCACGGTCTTCTTCGAATTCATCGTGAACTCCTTCTGCGGCTGCTCCACCTCGTTCCGTGGAGAGTGAGCGCCGGTTGCACCCTTCTATTGTGCGCACTTCTGTGGGCGCTGTCGCCTGCCCTGGGGCGGACGTTCCGGTGAGCTCACGCGCAGCGCGCACACGATCCACCTGTCCGATCCCGCTCGGTGGACGGACGGTGCGGCTTACGATTGAGATTCAAGCCCTGCGGCTCATTGCCTCTGGTCGCGTGCCCAGCCGAGTACATCCCACGGAATCCGACAGCCGGTCTCGCCAAGAGAGCGAGAAGCCGGTGCGTCGAGGTTCGGAGGGATGCAATGAGTGCAACACCCACTTTGAAGAAGGCGCTGAGCCAGCGGCAGCTGACGATGATTGCGATCGGCGGGGTGATCGGCGCAGGCCTGTTCGTCGGCTCGGGCGTCGTCATCGGTGACACCGGGCCGGGGGCCTTCATCACCTATGCGCTTGCTGGGGTTCTGATCATCATGGTCATGCGGATGCTGGCCGAGATGGCGGTGGCCAACCCGTCGACCGGATCGTTCGCCGATTATGCCCGAGCCGCGTTGGGTAACTGGGCCGGCTTCTCCGTCGGCTGGTTGTACTGGTATTTCTGGGTGATCGTCGTCGGTTTCGAGGCGATCGCCGGCGCGACGATCATCCAGTATTGGATCGACATCCCGCTGTGGTTGTCGGCGTTGGTTCTGATGATTCTGATGACCGCGACGAATTTGTTCTCGGTGTCGTCGTTCGGCGAGTTCGAATTCTGGTTCGCCGGGATCAAGGTGGCCGCGATCGTCGTGTTCATCGGGCTGGGCACACTGTTCGTTCTCGGGGTGTGGCCGAACAAATCGCTCGACTTCTCGAACCTGTGGAGCCATGACGGGTTCCTGCCGTTCGGCGCCATGGCCATCACCGTCGGTGTGGTCACGGTGATCTTCTCCATGGTCGGCGCCGAAATCGCGACGATCGCGGCCGCGGAATCGGCGGACCCGGAGCGGGCGGTGACCAAGGCCGCCAACTCGGTGATCGTGCGGATCGCCGTGTTCTTCGTCGGCTCCACGTTCCTGCTGGCGACGATCCTGCCGTGGAACGACGAGGATGCGGCCGCGTCCCCGTTCGTCGCCGCGTTCACCGAAATGGGGATCCCGTACGCCGACCACATCATGAACGCCGTGGTGTTGACGGCGGTGTTGAGCTGTCTCAACTCGGGCATGTACACCGCCTCCCGCATGTTGTTCGTGCTCGCTGCGCGCCGGGAGGCACCCGCACAGCTGGTCAGGGTGACCCGTCGAGGGGTGCCTGCCATCGCGATACTCGCGTCGTCGGTCGTCGGTTTTCTGTGCGTCATCGCCGCGGCAGTCTCACCGGACACCGTCTTCGTCTTCCTGCTGAACTCCAGCGGTGCGGTCATCCTGTTCGTCTACCTGCTCATCGCCGTCTCCCAGATCGTCCTTCGGTACCGCACCAAGGACTCGGAGCTACGGGTCAAGATGTGGCTGTTCCCGGTGTTGTCGATCATCACCGCGGCCGCGATCGTGGCGATCCTGGTGCAGATGTATCTGCAAGAGGATGTGCGGTCGCAACTGGTGCTGAGCTTGTTGTCGTGGGCCGTCGTCATCGTGCTGTTCCTCGCCAACAAGTGGTTCGTGGGCCGGCGGCCCGTCGTGGAAGGGGTCGCGGCGACGACACGTCCGCACCGTGTGCTGGTGCTGGCGAACCAGACGGTCCAGTCCAAGGAAATGCTCGACGAGCTTCGTCGCATCGACGCTGATCGGGATGCCACCTACTTCGTGGTCGTGCCTGCCAGCCCGATCGAGACCGGAACCGCCGCCACCCACGGTCCACTCGACGTCGCGGAAGCGACCCGAGAGGTCGCACAGCGGCGGTTGGACGACACGCTGGCGACACTGCGCGCGGAGAACCTCGAAGCCGACGGCGAGTTGGGCGACTACCGGCCGCTGCGGGCCCTGGCCGCCGCCGTCGACTCGTTCCGTCCGGATCAGATCGTCATCTCGACACTGCCACCCGAAGAGTCGGTGTGGCACCGCTTCGACGTCGTGGACCGCGCACGCGCCGAGCACAGTGTGCCGGTGACGCACGTCGTCGTCACCCCGGTCGCCGCAGAGGGATCCCCCCGATGACGATCATCGCCGGCTTCAGCTCGAGCCGTCAGGGGACTGCGCCCCTCAACCTGGCGGTGCAGATATCACGCTGGACCGGTGACAAGGTTGTGGCCGCGGCGATCGTGGAACGGCCGTGGCCTGCGAAAGACGACCCCATCGAACGCGAATACCTGGGCTACGTCACCGAGCAGGCTTCGCGCGCCCTGGACAGGGTGGTCGGTCAGCTGCCTGGGGGCCTGGACATTCCCCGCCTCGTCTACCAATCCGATTCCATTCCAACAGGTTTGATCGAAATCGTCGCCGACCACGACGCGCGTCTCGTCGTTGTCGGGTCGTCGTCGTCCGGGTTGCTGGGCAGGGTGACGCTGGGCAGTGTCACCGAACGGCTGGTCCACACCGCGGCGGTGCCCGTCGCGATCGCTCCGCGCGGCTACCCGCCCGTGCCGGAGTCGATCCGCCGGATCACCGTCGCGTACGGAGGCGAGGCCGACGTCAACGGTCTCGTTGCTGCCACCGCCGAACTGGCCAGGCAGTGGCCGGTGCAGTTGCGGATCGTGTCGTTCACGGTGCGGCCGATGACAATGTTCGGCGGCGCGATCGAGCGATCGACGGAGGACCTCGTCGTCCAACAGTGGGCACGACGGACGCGCGCCGATATCATCAAGCAGCTCAACGCAGTTCGCGCGCGAATTCCGATTCCCGACGTGGATGTCGTGGTCGGCAGCGGCCACGACTGGCGCGAAGCGGTGGAGGCCGTCTCGTGGGAAGCCGGCGACATGCTGGCGCTGGGGTCGGGCGCAGCCGGACCCGCGGCCCACGTATTCCTCGGCTCGGCCGCCTCGAAGATCCTGCGTCACGCTCCGGTGCCCGTGCTGATCGTTCCCAGAAACAAGGTGACGGCCTAGGCGTCGTTCGTGCCCACCTGGGAGAAAACATGCCGTTGCAACGACTAGGACGTTCGTTGGTGGGTATTACTTTCGTACCGAACCGTGTAGCAGGGGAGGGGCCATGACAGCCGAGAACCAGGGCGACCGCACCGACGTCGACAAGGCGTTGCTAGGGCACACCACCTATCGCAGCCTCGGCGAACAGCATCTCTCACCCGCCGAGGAACGATTCGAGAAGGGCCGCCGCACGATCGGGCTCTTTCTGGCGCCACTGATCACGATCGCGTTCCTCGCCCTACCGATCGATATACCACCCAACCAGCAGACGTTGGCCGGCGTGCTGCTCGGCGTCATCGTGCTGTGGGTGACCGAGGCGGTGCCGATCCCGATCGGCGGGCTGCTCGGGGTGGCGATCGTGGTGTTTCTGGGGGTGGCGCCGGCCGACGAGGTCCTCGCCGCGTTCGGGTCGTCGACGATCTTCACGTTCATCGGAGCGTTCATCCTCGCCCAGGCGATGCTCAAACACGGCGTCGCACGGCGGTTCGCGTTTCGGATCCTGACCCTGCCGCGTGTCGGCCAGTCCACCACCGGAGTGATCGTCGCGTTCGGCGCGATCACGTGCGGGCTCTCGGCGTTCGTATCCAACACCGCGACCGTGGCCATGCTGCTGCCCACCGCCCTGGGCATCCTCGGCGTCATCGCGAAACTCATGCAGCGCCGCGGCGTCGTCGCAGAGGACTTCGACCCGTTGCGTCTCCGGGTGGGTGCCGCGATCATGCTGATGCTCGCGTACAGCGCAAGCGTGGGCGGCCTGCTGACACCGGTCGGGAGCCCACCCAACCTCATCGGACGCGGGCTCATCGAAGAGGCCACGGGGGAGCGGATCAGCTTCGGGCAGTGGATGGTGATGGCCATCCCGATCTGCCTGCTGATGTTCATCGCGCTCGCCGTCATCCTGCTGCGCCTCAACAAGCCGGAGATCCGGCGGATCGAAGGCGTCGCCGATTACCTGGCGGAGCAGCGCGCAGAAATGGGTCCGCTGTCGCGTGCCGAGAAGAACACGCTCATCGCGTTCGGAGTGACGGTGACGCTGTGGATTCTGCCCGGTGTCGTCGCAGTGATCGCCGGCAACGACTCGGACCTCTACGGCACGATCAGCGACCGACTCGACGAGGGCATGGTCGCGGTCTTCGGCGCGGCGTTGCTCTACCTTCTGCCGACCGATTGGGAGAATCGCGAGTTCACGCTGACCTGGCGGGACGCAGCGAAAATCGACTGGGGCACCATCGTGCTGTTCGGCAGCGGCATCATCTTCGGCGCACTGCTCGCCGACACCGGACTCGCCGAGACGATCGGCACCTCCGTCGCGGACTCGCTGGGCCTGACGAGCGTCGTCGCCATCACCGTCTTCGCGGTGCTGCTGGCCATCGCCGTGTCGGAGACGACGAGTAACACGGCTTCGGCGGCGGTCGTGGTGCCGATCGTGATCCCGGTGGCGTTGGCGGCCGGGGTCAACCCCTTCGTGCCTGCGCTCGCCGCCACGTTCGCCGCATCGTTCGGCTTCATGCTGCCGGTCTCGACGCCGCAGAACGCCGTGGTCTACGGCTCCGGAGCCGTCCGGATCACCACCATGATCCGGAGCGGAATCACCTTCGACATCGTCGGCGCAATTCTGATCATCGTCTTCCTGCCCTTGATGATCGGAGTGGTCGGCCTCGGCGGTGGATGATCAACGGTGCGGCCACCCGAAGATGCCATTACAGCCCCGGCGGTTTTGTCCGGGTGACGTTTTGGCTCCCCTAGGGTGCCTGGTGTGCGTGGCGGCACGACCACATTCTTGAAACCGATCACGATCCCGGTCTCGAACGACCGGAGTCACGGGTACGCATCCCGGTCGGGTTTTCGGAATGGAGGAATAGATGTCGCCGAATTGTCATGTCGTCTCTGCGCCTGTAGGTGGGAGAACGGTGGAAGGCCGTGTCGACCGGTCCCGGCTGGAGGAGGACGGGTACGTCGTCGTCCACGACGTACCCGACCGCGTCGCCGCGGCGGAAGTGGTTGGCTCCCTTGGTGATCTGGTTCCGCAATACAACGGTCTCCTCACCCACGAGGTGACGTACCGTCCCGGCAACGATCATCGGGCGTACTCGCAGAGCGCGAACACGATTCTGGCGCACACCGAGGCGCCGGGCTGGGATCCGAGCCCGGCGTACCTGGCGCTGTTCTGTCACCGGCAGGCGCGCTGCGGCGGTGGCCACACCGATCTGCTCGACATCCGGCGGCTCGTCGACGCCCTGGAACCCGCCGAGGTTGCCCTGATGACGGACGCCGAACTGACCTTCCCGGGCCCGGACGGGGGTGTGCGCACCACGATGCTGGACGCGGACGGCACCGGCCGCACGGCCCTGCGCTTCAGCTACAACCTGCTCACCGCGTCCGACTACGACCCGCACCACGACGCTGACGTCGACGACGTCCGGCTGCCGCTCGGCCGGGCCGGTCGCAGGTTGGCGCATCGCGTCAGCGACCTGTTCCACGAGCTGCGCACCCGCGTGCTGATCCCCGAGAACGCGCTGCTCATCTGGGACAACCAGCGCATGCTGCACGCGCGCTCGGAGTACGCCGACCGCGCCCGTCACCTCACCCGTTTCTGGGCCGGCGACCGGACTCGCGCATGATCATCGACGACCTGCAGTGCTCCGACGCCGACGGGCTGGTGCACCTCCCCGGACTGCCGTCGTTCGACCCCGCCGACGAAGCCGAGAACGCCGTCATCAGCCGCCTCGCCGGCAATTGGCACCGACGGTCGACGGTGAAGCGCGACGAGCCCGACCTCGACGAGTTGTTCGACGCCGGCCGGGCCGATTACCCCGAGGGAATCGTGCCGTTCCGCGACCATCCGACGTGGCAGGCGATGCCCGACGCGATGCGGTCGCGGCTGCTGAGCTGGGCCTGGATCGCGTACAACCGGCACACGGTGATCGCCGAGCAACGCGTCGCCAACCCGGCGTTCGCGCTCGTCATGGACGGGGAGTTCCCGGGTCTCGGCGGCCAGGACATGGATATCGCCCTCGCACAGGCCATGGTCGACGAGCAGTACCACACCCTGATGCACATCAATGCGAGTGCGCTGACCAGACGTAAACGGGGGAACCCTTTCCCCGACAGCGCGTTACCCGAATCGCACACCTCACGGACGCACCGTCGGCTGCGGGCCCATGCCGCCGAACGCTGGCAGCGCAGCCTGACCACGCTGGCCTTCGCCACGGTGTCCGAGATCTCGATCAACGCGTATCTCGATCTGCTCGCCGGCGATCACGACATCCAGGTGGTCAATTCCACCACCGCCAAGCTGCACAACCGGGACGAGTACTGCCACGCATCGATTTCCGACGAGATGGCGAAGCTGGTGTACGACGTGCTGGACCCCGTCAAGCGCCGCTTCTTCCTGGACATGCTGGTCGCCGGACTGGACGCGTTCGTCGCGACGGACTACTCGACGTGGGAGGCGATCTTCCGGATCGAGAAGGTCACCGGATGGGAGAAGATGCTCGCCGACGTGCGGGCCGAGAAGTCCGGTGCGCGGCTCGTGCGCGACTACAGCGGGCTGTACTCGCTGATGTCGGACATGAATGTCCTGGGTGATGTCGACTTCGACTGGGGCCTGGCGGTGACGGACAAATGACCGTGCTCGATCTCGACACCCGCACAGCCCTCGCTCCGCGATCGATCAGCGGCGACCGGCTTCGCAAACTCGTCGCCGAACGAACCGGCGACCCGATCCTGGGGCACGAGGCACACGTGGTGTCCCAGGTGCTGCCGTTCAAGGTCAGCAGCTACGTCGTCGACGAGCTGATCGACTGGGGCCGTGCGCCCGACGATCCGATCTACCGTCTGACCTTCCCACACCGCGACATGCTCGAGACCGAGCACTTCGACCTGATCGAACGGGCTGTGGCGCAGGGAGATCGGGGCACCGTCCGGCAGGCGGTCGACACGGTCCGGGCCGCGCTGAACCCGCATCCCGGCGACCAGCTGAGCATGAACGTTCCGCAGCACGACGACATCGACGGTTCGGGCATGCAGCACAAGTACGCCGAGACGCTGCTGGTGTTCCCCCGCCAAGGGCAGACCTGCCACAGCTATTGCGGCTACTGCTTCCGCTGGGCCCAGTTCGTGGACACCCCCGACCTGAAGATGGCCATGTCCGGGCCGGAGGCGATGACCCGGTACCTCGACCTGCACCCCGGTATCACCGACGTGCTGTTGACCGGCGGCGACCCGCTGGTGATGCGGACGGAGTTGCTGGCCTCGTATCTGGAGCCGCTGCTCGAACCTGAGCGGGAACACGTCGAGACGATCCGGATCGGCACGAAGGCTGTCTCGTTCTGGCCGTACCGGCTGTTGGCCGGGCCGGAAGCCGACGACCTGCTGCGGTTGCTCGAGCGGTTGACCGCTGCGGGCAAACACGTCGCGATGATGCTGCACCTGTCGCACGTCGCGGAACTGCAGACCGATGCCGCCCAGACAGCGCTGGCCCGGCTGGCGTCGACCGGCGCGGTGCTCCGCGCCCAGGCGCCGGTGGTGCGTCACGTCAACGACGACCCGCGCACGTGGGCCGACCTCTGGCAGGCGCAGGTCCGCAACCGGGTCGTGCCCTACTACATGTTCGTCGAGCGGGACACCGGTGCGCGACCGTATTTCGGTCTGCCGCTGGCGCGAGCGGTCGACATCTACCGCGAAGCGCTGCAACGAGTCTCCGGACTCGGGCGGACCGCGCGGGGTCCGGTGATGTCAGCGTCACCGGGGAAGGTCGTGGTCGACGGCGTCGTCGACCTCGACGGCGGACGTGCGTTTGCGCTGCGGTTCCTGCAGGCACGCCGGCCGGACCTGGTCGGCAAGCCGTTCTTCGCGAAATACGACGAGCACGCGCAGTGGTGGGACGACCTCCGCCCGCACGGCCCGCGCGACCGCGAATTCTTCGGTACCGGAGGGACCGCGTGAAGGTCACCGCGCACGAGGTCAGCTTGACGCAACGGCATCTGTGGCGCTCTGCCAGAGAAGCGATTCCGGTGCAGCGGGGCCTGGTGGTCGAGGTGGAGCAGGACGGTCTCGCCGGGTTCGGTGAGGCATCCGCGTTCATGACCGACCACTACAACTCCGGCCTGGACCGGATGCACGCAGATCTGCGGCGGATTGCGCCGTTACTGATCGACCTGGGTCCCGACGACCCCTTCGCCGTGTGGCGAGCCCTGTCCGCGGAGCTTCCCGATTCGCCGTTCGTCCTGGCCGCCCTCGACACCGCGGTGCACGATCTGCGGGCACGCCTGCTCGGTGTGCCGCTGTGGCAGGCCCTCGGACTGGAACGTCCGCGCGAGTTGCGCTCCAGCTTCAGTATCGGGCTCGACGAGACCGAGGTGATGGTCCGCAAACTCCGTGAGCGGCCCGGATGGTCGGCGTACAAGATCAAGCTCGCCGATCCGGGAGACCTCACCGTCGTCAAGGAGCTTCGCTGCCATACGAACGCACCGTTCTCCGTGGACGGCAACTGCGGCTGGGAGCTGTCCCGACTGCTCCCCGTCCTTCCCGGCCTGCAGGAACTCGGCGTGCAGTTGATCGAGCAGCCGTTTCCGCGCTCGGCGTGGCGCGACGCCCGGATCCTGAAGGAGCGCAGCCAGATCCCGGTGATCGCGGACGAGAGCATCGCGTCGCCGCAGGACCTGGACGCCTGCACCGACGCGTTCGACGGCATCAATGTCAAGCCGATGAAGGCCGGAGGAATCACCCCGTCCCTCGCGCTGCTGCGCCGGGCCCGTGAACGCGGCCTGATCACCATGCTCGGCTGCATGCCCGAATCCGCGGCCGGGGTGTCGGCCACGGCCCACCTCGGGGGACTGGCCGACCACCTGGATGTCGATGCAATCGACCTGCTGGCGGTGAACACCGGCAGTGGACTGACACTCGACGGGGCCGGCCGCGTCACCCTCCCGAATCGTCCCGGTTCCGGCTACCTCCCCGATCCGGTCGCCCACGGCTGGCGGGTGCGGCCGGTGTCCGCTGCCGATGTGCGACCGATCCGCCACACCGTGCTCCGACCGGGTCAACCGGCCGAGACCTGCGTCTACCCCGAGGACGCGCACGCCGGCACCCGGCACTTCGCCACCCTAGTCGCGGGGCGCCCGGTCGGCGTGGCCTCGCTGTACCACGAGGATCCCCCCGAAACGCACGCCGTGCCGGGTCTTCTCCCCAGCCGGGGGTGGCGCCTCCGCGGCATGGCCACCCTGGAGGAGGTCCGCGGCACCGGTGCGGGGACAACACTTCTGCGCACCGTCCTCACGAACGCCGCGCTGGCCGGCGCCGACGCGGTCTGGTGCAACGCCCGCACCACCGCCGCCGGCTTCTACGTCAAGCAGGGATTCCGGATTCTGGGCCCGGAGTTCGACATCCCGAGCATCGGGCCCCACGTCTTCATGCATTGGAGTGCTTCATGATCCACGAGATACCGAACACCACTTCGCTGATCGACGAGCAGGAGGCCCGCTGGCTCGCCTCCACCGCACTCGTCGAGGCGGGAGTGCCGGAGGACGACGCCGATCTGGTGGCCGCCGCGCTCGTCGACACCTCCCTGCGCGGCATCGACACCCACGGTCTGCGGCTGCTGCCGCAATACCTGGACGAACTTGCGACCGGAGTCGCGAATGCGGCGGCGTGCCCGACCGTGGTCCGGGACCGTGGAGCCGGACTGCTGCTGGACGCGGACGGCGCACTCGGCGTGCTCGCCGGACTCGCCGCCGCCCGCCTGGCAGCCGACCGGGCCAAGGCCTTCGGCGTCGCGGCGGTGGGCGTGCGCAATTCCAACCACTTCGGCGCGGCGTCGGTGTACACCCGGCACCTGGCCGGGCAGGGGATGATCGGTATCGCAGTCACGTCCGCCGCCTCCCGGGTCGCTCCGTACGGCGGCGTCGAGCCGCTGTTCGGCACCAACCCGATCAGCGTGGCCGCGGGTACGGGGGACGACGGGCTCGCCCTCGACATGGCCACCAGCCAGGTGTGTTTCGGCGAGGTGAAGCACCGCCGGGCCGAGGGGCGACCACTGGGCAGCGGCTGGGCCACCGACCGCGGTGGGCTGCCCACCGCGGAACCCGGCGAGGCGTACGCGCTGTCGCCCCTCGGCGGCTACAAGGGACAGGGCCTGGCAATGGCGGTCACTCTGCTGGGGGCCGTGTTGACCGGGTCGCCGCCCGACTGGCAGCTCGAGCAGGTCGGTGAGGGAACGCCCGGCCGAAGCCGAGGGGTCGGCCATTTCGTCCTCGCCCTCGATCCCGGAGCGTTCAGCGGGCATGCGCACTTCGCGGCAGGGTTGGCAGACCTGCTCGACACCGTCCGCGGATCGACGCCCGCCACCGGGACACCGGTGGTGGCCCCGGGCGATCCGCAACGCGCCCACGAGCGCGAACGGCGGGTGCGGGGAGTACCGCTCGACCCCCGGACGGCGGAGATTTTCGCCACGCTGGAAACAACTTTCGACGGATTGGCCGTGACAGGAAAGGAGGCTTCTCGATGATTCTCGTACTGATCAGCCCGCGCGCCGCCGGGCTGCCCTTCGCCCAGTGGCTGCCGGAGATGCGCGGACGGCTGGTGGCGGTCTGCGCCGAGGGATCGGATCCGGGTGAGGGATTCGCCGAGATCGTCACGGTCAGCGACTATCACGACGACGAGGCCGTGCTGGCCGCCGCTCGGGAACTCGCCGGACGGCACCGGCCGACCGCGGTCTTCGCGCTGGCCGAGGTGGACGTGGAGCGGGCCGCCGGACTGCGTGGTGAGCTCGGCCTCCCCGGCCTGGACACCGCCACGGCAGGCGCCTACCGCGACAAGATCCTGATGAAGGAATTGGCGCAGGCCGCAGGGCTTCTCGTCCCGGCCTTCGCGCCCGTGCGCCACCCGGCGGACATCGTCGACTTCATGGCCGACAACCCGGGCCGCGTCGTCGTCAAACCGCGCAGCGGTTCCGGCTCCACCGGCGTGTACGTGCTCGATTCGCCCGCGGAGGCAACCGGACTCGCCGACATCGTCACGGCCACACCGTACGAAGTCGAGGAATTCGTCGACGGCGCGGTGCACCACGTGGACGCGTTCCGCGTAGCCGGAGACCCGGTGGCCGCCATCGCATCCCGCTACACCGGCCAGGGGTGCCTCGAGCACTGGACCGACGCCCCGTTCGGCTCCCGGTCGGTCGACACCACCGACCCGGTCTGCGCGCGCCTGGTGGACGAGACCTGGCAGCTCGTCGATGCACTCGGCTCGCCGCCCACCGTCTGCGTGCACGCCGAGTTCTTCATCACCGCCGGCGGCGACATCGTGCTCTGCGAAGTGGCCGCGCGGATCGGCGGCGGGCCGATCCCGACGATGCTCCGCCACGTCCTGGGCATCGACCCCCGGCATCTCTGGGCGCGGGTGGAATGCGGGCTGCCGATCGACCTGGACGCGGTCCGGGACCGGGTGGCGGCCGCCCCGCACGCAGCGTTCTACGGCGTGCCGCCGCGCCGGGGCCGGGTGCTGCGACTGCCGGACGCACCGCCGGGCGTGCACGACTTCACACTGAACACCCACATCGGGGACGAGTGGACCCCAGCCCGGTACCGCGAGCGCAAGTCGGCGGACTTCCTCGCCTACTGGGTGGTGACCGACTCCGATTTCACGGCGCTGGGCGACCGGCTGATCGTTGCCGCGGAACAGGTGAGCGCCGGATTCGATTGGGACCGTATCGAAAGCGAGGACGCAGCATGACCTCCACCCACACCGACATCGACGGGTTCACCGGACACGTTATGCCCCGCGGCGCCCGCCCGACCGCCGCCGACTTCGCGGGCATCGCGGACCCGGACATCATTTGGGAGGATGCGCGGTGGTGGCGGTTCACCGAACGCACCGACCTGCACGAGGTGCGTTACCTCGAGGTGCGTGCGGACGGCCGGACCGTCGCGGTCGCGCCGCTGCTGATCACGGCGCGCCCCGGGGGCCTGCTCTTCTACGATCCGCCCCGGCTGGCGGGAACCGCAGGGCCGATGGCCGAACCGGAGTTGCTCGATCACCCGGATCGGCTGCGCTGGGCCGAGCTGACCGCGGCGCTGCCCGGTGCCCGCGAGGATCAGTACCCGTCGGTTGCGCTCGCCACGTTCGGAAACCACCACGGTGTCGCGCACGCGCCCGGCCGTTCGCACGATCAGCGACGCGTGGTCATGGCGGCCCTGCCCGGCCTGCTCGACCAGGCCGGTGACGAACTCGGCTGTCGCAGTGTGGCATTACTGTACGTCGGGGGGCCCGACGCCGAGAACGTGGACGGGTCCGCAACCCGCGCCGGGTACACGGCGGCGTTGCTGGGCGCCGAGGGTGTGCAGGACCTGAGCGGCCACAGCTGGCCGGAGTACGTCGCGAGCCTCAGCAAACGCCGTCGCGCCCGGCTCCGCAAGGAGGTCGCGGACTACACCGCCGCCGGCCTGCGCACGGTGGTCCGCTGGGGCCCCGAGGCGATCGACGAGGACGTCGTCGCCCTCCAGGTCGCGCACCGGGCCAAGTACGGACTGCCCGGCGGCGAGGACCGGGTGCGACGCGATTTCGACGCCGTCCGTGAAGAATTGGGTGACTCGTGTGTCGTGCTCGGTGCCGAACTCGACGGTCGCCTCGTGGGTTTCGTGCTCTACCTCCGCACCCCCGACGCGTTGTTCGCCAGGACCGCGGGCTTCACCCCGGGGATTCGTGGCTGCTACCTGACACTGACCTACCACGAGACCGCGCGGTGGGCGGTGGAGCACGGCATCCGTCGCGTCCACTACGGCCTCGCCGCCTACGAGGCCAAGATCGCCCGTGGCTGCAGCCTGCGACCCCGCTGGGGCTGGTTCGCCTTCCGCGGTGAAGGTGCCGACAAGTATCGAGAGGCTCTGACACTGCAGTCGCGCAGCATCGAACGGCGGCTGGACCTGGTCGGCGCACCGGCAGTCTCTGTCCCGTCCCGGCGGCCCGCCGCCACCGAACCGAAAGCAGAACAATGGAACTGATCCCGACCAGCACCGTCTGGATGGACGGTGAATTCGTTGCCTGGGACCAGGCGCAGGTCCATGTGCTGACACCGAGTCTGCACTACGGATGGGGTGTTTACGAGGGCATCCGGGCCTACGCGACCGACCGCGGTCCGGCCGTGTTCCGGCTGCGCGACCACCTGCGACGGCTGCACGACTCGGCACGGGTGTACCTGATGGACCCCGGGTGGTCGGTGGACGAGCTCACCGAGATCTCGCTCGAACTGCTGCGCCGGACGGGCCTGGACTCCGGCTACCTGCGACCGATCGTCTACCTCGGCTACGGCTCGATGGGTGTCGCGCCCGCGCTGGACACTGCCCGGGTGGCCATCGCGGCGTGGCCGTGGGGTTCGTACCTCGGCGAAACCGCGGACCAGGAAGGCTGCCGACTCGTCGTCAGCAGCTGGCAACGCAACGGTGTCCACTCGGTCCCGCCGCTCGCCAAAGCGACGGGAGCCTATGTCAATTCGGCTCTGGCCAAGGTCGGGGCGCTGCGCGCCGGTTACGACGACGCGCTGATGCTCACCTCTACCGGGCACGTGGCCGAAGCGTCCGCCGCGAACATCTTCGCCGTCCGCGACGGTGAGCTGGTCACCCCGCCGGTCGGCGACAACATCCTGCCCGGTCTCACCCGTGACACCGTGATCACGCTCGCCCGCGACCTGGGGATCACGGTGAGGGAACAGAGCGTGACCCGCAGCGAGCTCTACGTCGCCGACGAGGCGTTTCTCACCGGCACGGCCGCCGAGGTGGTCCCGGTGGCGTCGGTCGACGACCGCCCGGTGGCGGCGGGCGGGTGCGGCCCGATCACCAAGCAACTGCGCGACGTCTTTCACGACGTGGTCCGCGGGCGTGAGCCCACCTACCGGCACTGGCTGGAGTTCGCATGAGCACGCGTCTGCTGTCTTCGGCCGTACCCGATCGGGTCGCGGCGATCTGGGATGCCGAGGGACTCGGCATTTTGGAAGGTGCCGTCACCGGATTCGCCAGCGCCGCATACCTGCTCGACGGCAGCGCATGGGCGAATGCGCGTCGCGAGGAGATCGCCGACCGGGTGGTCGACGTGATGGCCGTCCGGGCGTGGAAGGCGCTCCCGGAGCAGTCGCACGGCCGCGCCCGGAGAGTGGCCCGGCGCTGCATCGCCTACTCGCTTGCCGCGGACACCGCCCGCGCCGACGGGAGCGGCACCGCCCGGGCCGACTGCTGGGCCCTGACCACCCATGCGTTGGAACTGCTGACGATTCGCGAACACTTCGACGCGGCCGCCCACCGGTCCAGGGAGCTTCTCGGACCGGCTCCTCAGGGCAGGTTGCTCGCGGCCTGGCAGATGGTGCACGATGCGCTCGGTGCCCTGGACAGAACTCGCCACGAATGGGTGGGGGCAGACCCCGCGACCGTCGCCGCCGCCGGGTGGGTGCTGGTCGACTGGATGAGCCGGCTCCTCATCGCGGCGGCGCTGGTCGCGCAGTCCGAGGCAGCCGAGTCGGCTCAGGACGCCGAACTACTCGTCAACGCGGCCCGGCGGTACGCTTGGAACCACCTGCGGCGTCCGGCGCCCGAGGCGGCGACACCCACCCACGTGCAGCGGTCGGCCGATCTGGTGCACGCCTTCCTGACGCCGGGGAGCATCCCGTGAACGCCCGCGTGCGGTGGCTGGGCGATGCGCTGCTCCCCGACAGCCCTGCCGGTCGAACGCTCGCCGTCGGCGCCGGCATCGACTCGCTGGGCACCGGGATGTTCTTCGCGTCCTTCGCCCTGTACTTCATCGGCGTCGTCGGTCTCACCGCGAACCAGATCGCCCTGGCCACCACGATTGGGGGTGCGCTCGCGCTGCTCGCCCCGGTGCCCCTCGGCAGGCTGGCCGACCGGGTTGGGCCGGGCCGGTTCTACGTGGCCCTCCTGCTGGTGCGCGGCATCGGATACGGATGCTTCGCGCTCGTATCCGACTTCACCGGCTACCTCGTGCTCACTGTGCTGCTCACCGCGGCCGACCGGGCGAGCAGCCCGATCCAGCAGGCCGTCGTGACGGCGGTGATCGGCGGCCGCGACCGGACCCGGACGATGGCCACCATCCGCGCCATCCGGAACGTGGGTCTCACCGCGGGGTTCCTGCTGGCGGGCGTCGTCTTCGTGACCGGCACGTCCGCCGCGTTCACGGCGCTGTTCCTCGGCAACGGAATCTCGTTCGTGGTCATCGCGTTCGCCGTGCGGCTCGTACTCCGGAGGACGGGAACGGTGGTGCAACGCACGCCTCTCCCAGCTGATCCCGGGCCGGCCGGAACGGCGGTGCGCTCGCCGTTCCGCGACTGGTGGTTCATGGTCTTCACGGTCGGCAACGGTGTGCTGTCGCTGTACGACACCGTGCTGATCGTCCTGCTCCCGATCTGGGTCATCGGGTACACGTCGGTGCCGCTCGCGTGGGTACCGGTGCTGATGGCGGTCAACACCGTGCTGACCGTGGTCCTGCAGGTCTACGTCGCCCGGTTCGCCGACGGCATGTCCGCAGCGACCCGACTCCTGACGTGGACCGGGGCGCTGATGGCCTTCTGTTGCGGTGCACTCGCCGTCGGCCAGATTGCCGACACCGGCCCGGCGATCGCCGCCGTCGTCGTTGCGGTGGTGGCACTGTCGATCGCCGAGAACATCCACTCCGTGGCCGCCTGGGAACTGTCGGCCGAGTTGTCCCCGCAGCCGGCCGTGGCCCGCTATCTCGGCGCGTTCAGCCTCGGCATGACGGGCCAGAAGGTGCTCGGCCCCACCGTTCTGGTCGTCGTCCTGTTGCCGGCCGGTCTCCTGGCGTGGCCCGTCCTGGCCGGGACGTTCGGGGCCGCGGCTCTGGTCTCCCGGACGGCGGCGCGTCGCAGTCTCGCGGAACGCGCACGGACGAAGGAACTCCCGGCCGGCGACCATCCTGCACTGTCTCCCTTCTCGCTACTCGAGGTGAAGAAATGACTGAACACGTCCTCGTCGTCGGCAGCGGCCGCGACCTCCCGGGCAGGGTCCGTGACGCCCTCCCCGGCACACAGACCTCGGTGATCTGCCGACTGGAATTCGTCGCCAAGCTTCGCCGTCTGACCGAGCACTCGCGGGTGATCGCCGTGCGGCACGATGCGCCGGACGAGGAATGGATCGCCCTGGCCTCGGCCGCACATGCGGAGCATCCGTTCACCCGGATCGCCACGTTCGGTGAACGCGACCAGGATCGCTGCGCCGCGATCGGGGAGGCCCTCGGCCTGTCCACCCACTCACGCCGCACCGTGACGTCGGTCCACGACAAGAACGCCATGCGCGCCGCGCTCCGCGAATCCGGCGTCGACGCCACCGCCTCCGCTGTCGTCGCCGACGTGGACGCGTTGCGCACCTTCGCGTTCGAGCACGGGTTCCCGTGCGTCGTCAAACCGGTGCGCGGCGCGGGCAGTGCCGGAGTGGCCGTGGTTCGGGAGGAGGGCGCACTGGCTGCGGCGTACGCGCGCGCAGGGGGCGACTTCGACGGCCTGACCACCAGCGGGGTGCTCGTGGAGCAGTTCCACGAGGGCCCGCAATTCAGTGTGGAGGCCTTCTCGGAGTGCGGCGAACACCAGATCGTCGCCGTCACCCGCAAGTTCTCCGACCCGGCGACATTCGTCGAACTCGGGCACGTGGCACCGGCAGCCCTCTCCACGACACAGGAAGAACGGATCCATACGTACGTGACGAGTGTGCTCAACGCAGTCGGCGTGGAGTTCGGTGCAACCCACACCGAGATCGTGCTCACCCCAACCGGTCCCCGGGTGATCGAAACCCACGTGCGGATGGGCGGCGACGAGATACCGGCCCTCGCCCTCGACGCCACCGGCGTGGACCTCGCCGAATGCGTCGTGCGGCAGACCATCGGGGAGAAGGTCCTTCCCGGGATCCGGGCCGTCCTCGCGGTGGAGCGGCCCGCGCACTGTTCCGCGATCTGGTTCGCCGCCGCACCCGTCGCGGGTGTTCTCACCGACGTCAGCGGCATCGACGACGCCCGGAACGTCGACGGCGTGACCGACGTACAACTCCTGGTCCGCCCGGGCGGCGCGGTCAGCGTCCTGGAATCGTCCGATTCGCGTGTCGCATGCGCACGCGCGGTCGGGGACACCGCCGAGCAGGCGCTCGACGCCGCCCGGGAGGCCGTGTCACGCCTCGAATTTCAGGTGCGCGTGGCCGCCGCGAGCACGGTGACGGTGTGATCGCGCAGATGCTCCGCCGAGGTCACAGTCCGACGGCGGTCTCGAGGAGATCGAGTTCGGCGTCGAGCTGATCGAGCATGGGGTGCAGATCCGGGACGGTGCGGCGGCAACCGGTGAGGCCGAAGACGATCTGGTCGTCGCTACTGGTGCACGTGATGTTGAGTGCCTGCCCGGTGGTGGGGATGGAGAGCGGGTAGAGGGATTCGAGCCGGGCCCCGTTCCAGTACAACGGGGTTCGGGGGCCGGCGACGTTGGAGATGACGACGTTGAACGGTGGCCGCAGCGGGCCGCGGCGGCCGAGGAACATCTCGACTCCGAGCGGGGCGGCGCCGAGGGCGCTCATCGCGAGCACCTGGGCGGGACTCATCGCCTGGAGGGCCGCCTTGCCCTCGTTCATGCAGTTGCGCACGGTCTCGAGGCGGTGCGCGGGGTCGGGGAGGTGGGTGGCCAGGTTGCACATGAGCACTCCCACCCGATTGCCTCCGGCCCCGGTATTCGGCGCGCGGAGGGAGACGGGGACCATCGCGATCAGCGGATTGTCCGGTAACGCGTCGCGGGTGTGCAGATAGGCACGGAGGGTGCCCGCGCACATCGTCAGCACGATGTCGTTGATGGTGGCGTCGGCGTGCTTGGCCAGCAGGCGGATCCGTTCGAGGGGGAAGGACCGGGCGGCGACGTGCCGGGCTCCGCTGATCGGCACGTTGAACAGGGTGTGCGGTGCGGTCAGCGACACCGCACCACCCTTGCCGTGCAGGGCGCGATCCACGGTGCCGACCGCTGCGGGCAGGAGTCCGGCCACCTCGCCGACCGCGGCGCGGGCGGCGTCCCACGCCATCGCGGGCAGTGCCGAGCCGAGCCCACCCGAAACCGCGACGCCCGCGTCCGGCACGGCCGTCAGCGGGTTGCGGGGTTGCCACGGTGTGGGCATGTTCCGACGATGCGGGTCCTCGCTCATGCTGTCGCGGAGCAGCCTCATCGCGGATGCACCGTCAGCGAGGGCGTGGTGGATCTTGGTGTAGATCGCGTAGCGGCCGTCGGCGAGGCCCTCGATCAGGTGCATCTCCCACAGGGGGCGGCTGCGGTCGAGCAGGGTGCCGTGCAGCCTCGACACCAGGGTCATCAGTTCGGCCATTCCGCCCGGCTGAGGCAGGGCGTCCCGGCGCACGTGGTGTTCCAGGTCGACCTCGTGGTGCGGAAGGGTGTCCCAGCCCCACTGGCCGAGCGACGTCACCGAGCGGCGGGCCCGCTTACGGAACGGCACCGCCACCTGGTCACCGATCAGCGCGGCATCGAACATCGCGGCATCGAACATCGCGCGCACATCGGCCGCCGACGCCCCCTCGGGCGGCGTGAACACTGCCAGGCCGCCGACGTGCATCGGATGCTCGCGGGACTCGCCGAGCAGAAACAGTGAATCGGTCGGTGCCATCGGCAACAGCATGTGGTGTCCTTACCGTTCCCGAACCCGGATCCACCTGCGCGGATCCGCTCCCCCCGGAACTGTTGTTCATGTCTGTGTAGTGGTGTCGCAAAGTAACGTTTAGATGTGGTTCATATCACAAACCGGTCTCGCTGTTTATGTTGTACAGCACAACCACGCTTTCCGCCACATGCACAAATGTCCAACAGGGCGTATGGGACGGCCCTCCCACACGCTCACGGATGCCGTCGGATCAGACGCCCGTGTACACGGTCTTCCCCCAGGTGTAGAAATCCACCGCGCTGCGACCCTGCTCCCGGAACGTGTTCGTGGACGAATCGTTCACTCCGCCGAACGGCACATTCAGGTCGAGCCCGGCTGTCGGGCGGTTGATCTTGACGACGCCGGCCTGCGCCCGGGCCGCGAAGTCCGTCGAGCGGGCGAGGCTGTCGGTGCAGATTCCCGCGGTGAGTCCGTAGCGGGAGTCGTTGACGGCGGCGAGCCCGGCCTCGTAGTCGGCGACCTCCAGGACGGCGACGACCGGGCCGAAGATCTCGTCCGTGACCGCCGGATCGTCGAGCGGCAGATCGGTGAGCACGGTGGCCGGGAAGAAGAACCCGGCGGACGAGTCGCCGGCGTAATCCCCGTGTCGCAGTGTTGCGCCTGCGCCCGACTGCGGAGCGCACCGCGGCCTGGTCCTGCTCGAACTGCGCGCTGCTCACCACCGCGCCCATGCGGGTCGTGTCCGCCGAACCGTCACCCGGAACGTACCGAGCAGCTTCCTCGACCAGCGCATCGAGGAACGCATCGCGGATTCCGGGTGTGACGTACACGCGGGACGTCGCCGTACAGGCCTGCCCGGTCAGGCCGAACGCCCCGGCGGCCACGACCTGTGCGGCATTCCGGGCGTCGTCGAGCACCAGTACCCCGTTCTTGCCGCCCATCTCCAGCTGTACCCGGGCTCGGCGGGCGTTCAGGATGTCCTGCAGTCCCAACCCGACGGAGGTCGAGCCGGTGAAGGACAGCCCCGCGACGCGGGGATCGCGGGCAAGGGCATCACCCACCACCCGTCCTTTGCCGTGGACCACGTTGAAGACACCGGCGGGGAGACCGGCGTCGTGGAGGGCGCGGGCAAGGTGCGTTGCGGACAGGGGTGTGAGTTCGGCGGGCATGAACACCACCGTGTTGCCCGAGACGAGTGCGGGGGCGGTCTTCCACGCGGGGATGGCGATGGGAAAGTTCCACGGCGTGATGAGCGTGAAGACGCCGAGGGGTCCGCGGCGGGTGGTGACGCTGGTTCCGGGCAGTCCGCTGGGGAGCACCTCGCCGGTGGCCGCCCACCCGAGGGAACCGAAGAACCGCAACACGTCCACGGCGCGCGTGACTTTGCCGCGGGCTTCGGCGAGGGTCTTGCCTTCTTCCCGGACGAGGTCCGAGGCCACAACGGAACCACGTTCCTGCAGCAGATTCGCCGCCATCATGAGGATGGCGCCCCGGGCCGGTGCGGGGAGGGCGGCCCACGCCGGATGGGCTGCGGCGGCGGCCGTGACGGCGGCGTCCGTGTGGACAAAGTACCGCGTGGTGCTGCAGCTGCCTCGAACAGTGCGGATCGGCGGTATGTGGGGCGGTGTCTGCTCAGACCGGTGAGCTACCGCGCGTTGTGGGTGCTGCCCAGTGGGACCGCCGGCGCGGATAGGTGGAGGAAAGCGCACGGACGAGATGCGGATCGCAGCGAGTATCCTGTATTACTGCCCATAGCCTGTCGACGAACTGGTGCTCGGTGATTCCGAATGTCTGGAAGACAAGCTCTGCGGGAACCCTGCCATAGGGAATCCATTGCCGAGCGAGGGTGATGAGTTCGCGTGCTTCGCGGGGTAAGTCCTGGCAGTCACTCATCGGGCGTCTTCCTTTCTGGGGCCGTCGCTGTCTCTCGTGTCGAGGCCGCCAAAGGCGTCGACCGGTCTTCTCGGCTCAGGTGAGGAAGCCGGGCTGGTCATGGCAGTCCAGAACTCGAACTCTCGCGCGGCTACACGAGTGTGCGCGAGAACGCGAAAGACTTCCGTAATTCTCTGTGCAAGTGCGAATGTCATTCGGCACTACTCAATTCGTTGGTCATTGGCGGCCGGAAGACTATGCGGTGACGAGGCACCACAGATTCTGTCGGCCTGCCGTGATGGATGCGGTGGTGAGCATGTCGTCCCAGTGGTGGAGGGAGCCGAACTCGGAGCGCCACGCGAGGGCAGGTTGGGTGAACTCGTGCAGGCGGTGCTCGCGGGTGGTGCCGATCGCTCCGTGTACCTGGTGGGCATTGCGGACGACGGTAGAGGCGGCGTGCCCTGTGCAGGAGCGGGCAACGGCGACAAGGACGTCGAGGTTCGTTGCGGACCAATCGGTGCGGACGGCTTCGTTCAGGGCGGCTTCGGTGGCGGCCCGCGCGAGTGCGGCTTCGGCGGCGATGTCGGCGACGAGGTTCTGGACGGACTGAAACTTCGCGAGGGGCCGCCCGAACTGCGTGCGCTCGGTGGTGTGGGTGATCGACAGGTCGAGGATGCGATCGAGGGCGGCGCTCGTCTGCACGGCTCGGATCAGTGCGCCACGCAGGAGTAGTTGGTCGACGACCGCGTCAGCTATCGGAGTGCCCGAGTGGGCGCTGTCGATGGTGACGGTGTCTCTGGGTTCGCCGGCGATGTTGGCCTCCGGCGTGATGGTGAGCATGTTCGTCTCGATGTCAGCGACAACGTACGTGTGGGTGTCGCGCCAGACCGTGACGATCTTGTCGGATTGGGCGGCCCAGGGCACCCGGTGGGCAGTTCCGGTGTGATCGAGCAGGCAGACGGTGCGGCGGGCGTCGTCTGCGGGAAGCCCGGCGGTATCGAGCAGCCAGCCGGCGAGCAGGTCGTGTTCGGCCAGCGGGATTCGGACGCCGTTGGCCGCGGCGGCGCGGAGCAGTTCCGCGGCTTCGAGCCATCCGGCTCCGCTGCCGCCGGATTCCTCTGGTCCGGTGAGGCGGGTCAGGCCGAGATCGGTGAGGTGGGACCAGAGGATCGGGTCCCACGTAGCGGTACCGGCGTCAGGTTCCTTCTGGTCGCGGTAAGCGACGAAGACCGCAGACATCATTTCCACAAGATCGGGGTCGACAGTGGTCGGTGTCGTCATCAGCGCATTCCCAATCCCCGCGCGATCACGCCGCGCAGAACTTCGTTGGTGCCGCCACGAAGGGTGAATCCGGGGCGTTGGGCGGCGGCGTCATCGATCATTGCCCGGTAGCGACGGGGGGTCGGACCGGTGTCACCGGTGATGACGTCGGCAAAATCGGCGATGTCGCCTTCGGTGGTAGTTCCGAGGACTTTGACGACGGCCGCGGCGACGTCGGCGGGTTCGTGGCGTCCGAGGGCTCCGGCGACCGCGGTGGACATCTGGTGCAGCCCCATTGTTCGGGCGAGATACCGGCCTAGGTCGGGGTGTCGGGATACTGCCCCTGTCCGCATCTGTTCCGCGGTGTCGGCGAGGAGAGGAAATGTGGACAGGAAGCGTTCGGGTCCGCTGCGTTCGAAGCTCAGTTCCGAGGTGACCTGCTGCCAACCGCTGCCGATGGTGCCGAAGACCATGTCGTCGGAGACGAAGACGTCGTTGAGGATGACTTCGTTGAAATGGTGCCCACCGTGCATCGAGACGATGGGCCGGATGTCGACGCGCGGGGACCGCAAATCGACGATGAACTGGCTCAGTCCATCGTGCCGATGTGCGGGGTCGACGGGGGTCGTGCGGGCGAGGCAGATGAATGCATGGGCATGGTGGGCGCCGGACGTCCAGACCTTGGTGCCGCTGAGGACCCAGCCGTCGTCGACGCGGGTGGCTTTGGTGCGGACGCTGGCGAGGTCGGATCCGGAGTCGGGTTCGCTCATGCCGATGGCGAAGTAGCACTCGCCGCGGGCGATCTCGGGTAGGTACTTCCGTTTTTGAAATTCGTTGCCGTACAGGAGGAGTGACGGTGCAATCTGGCGGTCGGCGATCCAGTGCGCGGCGACCGGGGCGCCTGCAGCGAGGAGTTCCTCGGTGACGACGAAACGTTCGAGGTGGCTGCGACCATGGCCACCGTACTCGATTGGGATCGTCATGCCGACCCATCCCCGGTCGGCGAGTGTGCGCGAGAAGTCCTCGTGCCAGCCGGTGAGCCAGCTGTCGATCCGCGGAGTGATGCGCCCATCAGCGAACTGGGCGTCGACGAATTGCCGGACTTCGGCGCGTAAGTCGTCCATGTCGTGTGGGTCCGACGCTATGGGCGGAACCAGTCGCGGATCTCTCATTGGAGAATCCCTTCGGTTGTGGCTGAGTCGGTTTCGGGTGTTGCGTCACGTTGCGTCCCGGTGCCAGCGTGTGCGTCTGCAAACCGGTTGGAATGTTGGACGAGAGGCTGATCGCCGTATGTCGTGATTACGCACTATGGCAAAAGTGGGCGATATACGCAATGCTGGTAGGTAATTCGGCGTAGGTACCGGGATCGTCCAGGCGAATGCATCTTAATGCTTGACGTACCGACCGGGCGGTACTAAGTTTCCGTGAACGGTAGCCGCTCGGCAAACTGCTTCGAGTCGGAGTTCCGCAAATGAATTCTCGAAAGGTGTCCCATGGCCGGACTGTGGTTCGACGACGTGGAAATCGGAATGACGTTCGAGACTCCGCGTCGCACTGTGACGGAGGCGGACGTGGTCAACTTCGCCGGAGTGTCCGGTGATTTTCACACTCTGCACACTGATGCGCAGACTATGCGCGAGAGTCAGTTCGGCGAACGGATCGCTCACGGAGCGCTCGTTCTGTCGATCGTGACAGGCCTTCGGGGCCGGCTCGGAATCTTCGACGACACCCTGGTGGCGTTCGCCGAGATCCGTCGCTGGCGCTTCGTGCGTCCGGTGCTCATCGGCGACACGATCCGCGCGGCCAACGAGGTCGTGGAGCTGACTCCTACGTCGAAGCCTGACCGTGGCGTCATGGTCCAGCACGTGCAGGTTCTCAACCAGCACGATGTCGTCGTACAAGAAGGAGAAATGGTGGCATTGGTGAAGCGGGAGGCGAAGGTATGAGGGTCCGCGCGGACGACCCGCAACTCAATGAGGTGTTGACCGGCGCCGGCCCTGCGGGAAAAGACCCCCGTGACGGTCTCGTATTCGTCGCACGGACCGGTCTTCGTGAATGGGCGGAGACCGAGGACGAACTGGCTCAGGCGTTCGACATGACCCGGGAGACAGTCGCGGCCGGTGGTGCAGTGGTCTACGTCGTGCCCTCGGCCGCACTGCTGGGACGAACCGAACCGCTGGACGCGGCTGTCGCAGCCGGCCTACTCAGCGGCGCACGCGCACTCGCGCTCGAGCGCCGAAAACACAACGGCTACTCGACGGTCGTCGCCGTGGCCGACGATGTGGAACCGAAGTCGGTTGCCGACGCGGTGGATCTCCTCGTCGCCACTCGCGGGGCCAACGGTCAAGCCTTCGTACTCGGCGACGAACATTTAGGAGCAGCTCTGCCATGAAGATTGCAGTGGTCACAGGCGCGGCCCGGGGTATCGGCTTCGAAATTGCCCGGCGCCTGACGAAGGACGGCTACCGCCTGGTCCTGGTAGACGTGGATCCGACGGTCGGGGACAGCGCGGCATCGATCGATGCCACGCCAGTAAAGGCCGACATCGCCGATCCGGAGGGCCGTGCGCAGATTCGCTCCGCGATACGGTCCGAAGAGGGGCAGCCGACCTTGCTGGTGAACAACGCCGGTATCACGCGCGATG
This sequence comes from Rhodococcus sp. JVH1, assembly GCF_000280725.2. Lineage (NCBI taxonomy): Bacteria > Bacillati > Actinomycetota > Actinomycetes > Mycobacteriales > Nocardiaceae > Rhodococcus > Rhodococcus sp. JVH1. Next base: position 4,774,925 of record NZ_CP166289.1, read on the forward strand.
CTCTGATCGGCGACATGACCGAACCGAACTTCCGACTCGTCAATCGAATCAACCTCGGCGCGACCTTCGAGTTGACGTCCGAACTGGCCGACGAGATCGTCGATGGTGGCGCGGTGGTCAATATCAGCTCACGCGCATACCTCGGCAACGTCGGCCAGTTCAACTACGCCATCTCCAAGGGCGGCGTAGTCGGTCTGACCCGGTCACTGGCGTTGAGCCACGCGCCGCGCTTGCGCGTCAACGCCGTGGCACCGGGCTTCATCGCCACCGACATGACCGACGCGGTACCCGCGAGGGTGCGTGACCGCATCATCTCGCGCATTCCGCTGCAACGCCCGGGCAGGCCCATCGATATCGCCGAAGCCGTCGCTTGGTTGGGCTCCGACCAGGCGGCATATGTCACGGGACAGGTATTGCCGTGCTGCGGAGGTCGCAGCCATGGCTGAAGGCGGTCATGGCAGATACGTAGTGCACAGGTAGTGGATAGGTAGTTTCCCGCTGGCATCGGGGCCGGCCCGCAGGGACCCTCGTGTGATGGTCGTCACGGAAGGGTGCGGTGTGACGTCGGCCCTCGAAAACCGGTTGAAGAAACGACGGTCGTTCTCGTCGGAAGCGGCGGTCGGCCACAGAGACTTGGAGTGAAGTATGAAACTGGATTTGCTGTATGCGTTGACGAATCGTTCGGGCGAGTTGTCCTGGCATGAGGTGCTGGAGGCGACGCGGCGACATGCCGTGATGGCGGACCAGCTCGGATATGACCGTATTTGGTTGGGGGAGCATCACTTCGATGTCGACGGGACCGATGCGAGCCCGAATCCGATCATGCTGGCGACGGATCTGGCCGCTCGGACGAGCCGCATCCGTTTCGGGATGGCGGCGGTATCGCTGACCCTGTGGCATCCACTGAGGGTGGCGGAGGATCTCTCCATCCTGGACCACTTCAGTGACGGTCGTCTCGATGTGGCGTTCGGTCGGGGAATTCTGCCGATCGAGGTGATGAACCTCAATCCCGAGGCAAACCGCTGGAACGGCAGCGAGAACAGTTACGGGATCTTCGACGAAAACCTCGCGATCGTGAAGGGGATCTGGACCGACCGCCAGTTCAGTTGGAAGGGGCCGCGCTACACATTCCCGGAGCCGGGGACGAAGTTCATCCACTCGCCCGGTGCGCCCGATCCGGAAGGCTGGGTCGGCGATGACGGCATACTTCAAGCGTTCGGGATCACTCCGCAGCCGTACCAGCAGCCGATGCCGCCGCTGTTCGCGGTCACCGAGACTGTCGAGGGCTTCCGGCGCGCCGCTCAGAAGGGTATGCAGCCGATCACCTGGTACCCCACTGGTCAGGTTCTCCACAACCTCTGCGAGCTCTACCGTGACGAGCGGGCCAAGGTCACCGGCGTCACCCCGGCACTCGGCGAGGATGTGGGCGTGCTGCGCATGGCATACGTCGCGGACACGGACGAGGAGGCGCGTCGCATCGCTGAGCCGGCGGTGGTGGAGTTCTTCGAGCTTATCTGCCGGGTTCGCGGTATCGGGGTCTTCCTCGACGCCGACGAGGACCCGAACGATCCCAAGTACAAGGCGATGGCCCCCTGGGATCTCATGTTCGATCGTGATCACCTCTTCATCGGTTCGCCGGACACCGTGCTCGAGAAGATGACGCGGATGACGAAGTCGCACGGGATCCAGAACTGGCTGTTGCAGATGGGCGTGCCGGGCATCGCACACGACGACATCGACAGATCCCTGAAACTCTTCGCCAGCGAGTGCATGCCGGAACTCCGCACACTCGATTCCACGGCTGTCGCCGCGAACTGATCCACCGGATCCCACAGAAGGAATACTCATGACGGAATACCTCAACCCAGGCAACCTTCCCTACCCTCGATTCGGAATGAATCCGGGTGTGGCGACCAAGGACTACGTGTTCTGCGGCGGCATGGCGCTGGATCTGGAGACGCTGGCGCGTAAGCCGGAGGCCGACACCATTGCGAACGAGACGAAGATCGCGCTGGAGGAGATCCAGGGGATCCTCGAGACTGTCGGCTGCACGCTCGGGGACGTGGTGAAGACGACGTGTTACCTGGCCGACGATTCGTATCGCAAGGAGTTCTGGACCGCGTACACCGAGGTCTTCGGCGAAGGCCCGTACCCGGCGCGCACGACGCTCGTCGTCGGCATCGCCGGCGACTGCCGCGTCGAGATCGATGCCGTCGCACTCCGGCCCAAGAGACAGGGATAGCCACGATGCCCGACCGCCCGTTCACCGACTGGCACACACACATCTACCTGCCCGAACACCTCGGCCCGGTATGGACCGACCGAGGAACCGAGCTCGTCGGTCGGCCAGGCTTCGGTCGCGCCGACCTCGCCGAACACACCCGGGTGATGGTGGAGTCCGGCGTCGAGAGGTTCCTGGTCCTCGGCCTGCAGGTGGCCCGGATCGGAATGAAGGTGCCGAACGACTATGTCGGCGAGTACCTCGACGCCAACCGGGAACGGGCAATCGGGGTCGGCAGCGTCGACCCGACCCAGCCCGGCGCAGCGGACGAACTCCGCCGTGCCGTGCGCGAATACGGCCTCCACGGGGTGAAACTCTCACCGCCGTATCAGGGTTTCCATCCGCACTGCGACGAGGCCTACGAGGTCTATCGCGCTGCCGCTGATCTCGGCATCTTCCTCATGTTCCACCAGGCGAGCGTGTTCGCGCCCGACGGGTGCAACGAATACGCGTACCCCATGTTTCTCGACAAGGTCGCCCGCGAGTTCCGGGACACGAACATCCTCGTCGCCCACTTCGGGAAGCCGTGGATGAACGAGACGGTCGAACTGATGATGAAGAACCGCAACGTCTTCGCCGACGTATCGACGCTACCGGTGAAAACCTGGCAGCTCTACAACGGGCTCCGACTCGCCATCGAGGGCCATGTCACCGACCGCCTGGTGTTCGGCTCCGACTTCCCGTCATTCTGCCCGAAAGAGTCCGCCGATCAGTTCCTGGCGATATCGGAACTCGACATGCCACTCCCGATCCCACACGACGTGGTCGATGACATCCTCTACAACCGACCACTCGACATCATCCTCCCGAAATAGCCCCCCACTCAGCGGGCCGATGTGATCACCAGCGATCCGCCCCCGCCCCGAATCCGGAGACCGCAATGAGCACTCTCGACGGCACTTCCTCCCCAAGGGCAACTACGGACAGGCCCAATGACGATCTTGTTCGCCAACGGCGCCGCGTCTATATCGCCAGCGCGATCGGCAGCACGATCGAGTACTACGATTTCCTCATCTACGCGACCGCGGCGAGCCTGGTGTTCGCCCCGGTGTTCTTCGCGGGATCGTCGCCGGCCGTGGCGCTCATCGCCTCGTTCGGCACGCTCGCCGTCGGGTACCTCGCCCGCCCGCTCGGTGGAATCATCTTCGGCCACTTCGGCGACCGGTTCGGCAGGAAGTCCTCGCTCATCTGGACCCTGAGCATCATGGGGGTGGCAACCGTATCGATCGGATTGCTGCCGACACCCGACAAGATCGGCGTGCTCGCCCCGACCCTGCTCGTGGCGCTCCGTCTCATACAGGGAATCGCCGTCGGCGGTGAATGGGGCGGCGCCGTCTTGATGGCTGTCGAACATGCGAACACGAAGTCCCGCGGATTCTACGGCAGCGCAACCCAGATGGGAGCCTCGGCCGGACTCCTACTGTCCTTCGCGGCCTTCGCGGCGCTCGGTGGGCTCTCCGAGGACCAGTTCCTGTCGTGGGGTTGGCGCCTGCCCTTCCTCGTGACGGTCGCCCTCGTCGGAATCGGCATGTACATCCGGGTCGGCGTACGCGAGAGTCCCGTCCTGCTGGCCGAGAAGAAGGCGCGTAACGAGGAGGAGCCGCGCCGCGCGCCGCTGTTCGCGCTACTTCGGGAACGCCGGGGTCGCGTGCTGCTCGGAATCGGCGTCTACGCCGGGCCGTTCATGGCGTACGCAGTGGCGACGTCACTGCTGGTGACTTACGCGCACAAGGACTTCGGGATCCCGCGCCAGACGCTGCTCAACGCGATGATGATCGGTACGGCTGGCATGCTTCTCACTGTCCCGTTGTTCGCGTGGCTCTCCGACCGATACGGCCGGCGGCCGGTCTACGTCACCGCAGCCCTGCTCACGGCGATCCACGCGTTCGCGATGTTCCCATTGGTGACGTCGGGAAGCTTCCCACTGATCCTGCTCTCGTATGTCATCAGCATGACCGTGCTCAACGCGGCGGCGAACGGCCCGGTCCCCGCTCTGCTCGCGGAGCTGTTCCCGACGGCGTCCCGCTACACGGGCGTATCCCTGTGCTACCAGTTCGCCGGCATGATCGGTGGCGGCCTCGGCCCGCTCCTCGCTGCAACCTTCATCGCGCCGGGAGGACCGGGCAGCATCGCGGTTTCCGTGATGATCTCCGCGCTGTGCATCGTGGCCGCGCTTTCTGTCAGCGCGCTCGGTGAGACCCGGACCGTCGACCTACGCACGGCGTGAGCGCCGCAGTAGGAAACAGGCGGTCCTCGCGACTGGGACGGCCAAAGACAGGGCTGAACCCGAGAAAGACAGATCCCAACCAGATCGTACAAACGAAAGACGAGGTCGAAATGATCGACTACTTGAATCCAGCCGAATTGGGAGATTTCAGCCCGCAGGGGCTGTCGTCCGGTACCGCGACCGACGTGTTCGTCTATGCCGCGGGCCTGGCGATCGACCCCGAGACCATGGCGAGACGTAAGGAGGCGGAATCGATCGCCGACGAGACCCGGATCTGCCTCGAGAACGTCGCCAGGATCTTGGCGGACGCAGGCCTCACACTGCGAGACGTCGTCAAGACCACCTGCTATCTGCAGGACGAGGCATATCGCTTCGAGTTCCTCGATGCATACAAGGGCGCTTTCGGTGAGGGACCATACCCGGCACGGTCGACGTTCGTCCTCGGTATCGCCTCGAACCTGCGTGTTCAGATCGAAGCCGTCGCGGTACGTCCCGACGCAGGCTGAGTCGGTAACGAACGCCGACGGTCGGACCACGTTGATCGGTGCCGACCGGAAACTCGCAGAAGGACTGGGAAATGACAGAATTCGATAAAATCCGCATCGAGCGCCACGACGACGGCATTCGGGTTCTCGTACTCGACGACCCGGAGAAGCGGAACGCCATCGGCCCCGCCATGCGCCTCGAGCTACTCGACGCAGCGGACCAGCTGTCCACCGACACTGAAACACGGTGCCTGGTGGTGACCGGGTCCGGGACCTCCTTCTGTGCCGGGGCGGATCTCATGGCGATCTTCGGCGTGAACGGCGCGACCCCGTCGAGCATGCGGGCCCGTCAACTGTCGTACTACGAGAGCTTCCTGTGGCTGCGGGAGCTTCCATACCCCACGGTTTCCGCCGTCAACGGTCATGCGATCGGTGCCGGGTTGAATCTCGCGTTGGCATGCGACATTACGATCGCGGGGCCGAACGCCAGATTCGGCGCCACCTTTGCGAAATTGGGCTTGCATCCGGGAGGCGGATGCACCTATTTCCTGACGCAGAAGCTGGGGCGGGGACGTGCACTGCGCACGGTTCTCCTCGGTCGCACACTCGACGGCGTGCAAGCCCATGACGAGGGACTCGCAGACGTCTACGCCGATGACCCGCTCGGAGAAGCGTTGACTCTCGCACATTCGGTCGCGGATCTGCAGCCGTCGCTCGCTCGCGACATGAAACAAGCCGTGAATCTCGCCGCCGAGAACTCCTTCGACGTGGCGGTGGGATTCGAGTCCTGGGCTCAGGCAGCCAGTGCGTACAACCCCGGTGTCCAGGACGCGATTCGCGCCGCGGGCCGCACCACGTTATCCCGATCCAGCTAGGAGAAACGAACAATGATCGACCTGGGCAAGTTCAAAGACATCATGGCGTATGCACCAGGCCCTGCCACAGTCGTCACTGCCACCGGTGACGACGGCAGGCACCAGGGTCTGACGATGTCCGCGGTGTGCTCTGTCTCGCTGGATCCCCCGCTCGTCCTCGCATGCCTCGACCACGGGTCGAACACCCTGCAGGCGGTGCGTTCGTCGGGATCCTTCACCGTCAACTACATCGCCGACGGCCATGAGAGCGTCGCGCTGGCCTTCGCGGTCAAGTCGGACTCGAAGTTCGACGGACATGCATGGTCGGCCCCGGACGGAGGACTGGGCGGGCCGGTGCTCGCGGAGAACACCGCGGCGTTCGCAGTGTGCCGGGTCGAGCAGATGGTCGAGGCCGGCGATCACACGATCGTGGTCGGTGCCGTGGTCGACGGGGGAGTGCGCGAGGATTGCCATGCGTTGGCCTATGCACGCCGGGAATTCTTCACGGCCGTCGGATCGCAGGTATGAACCGATATTCGTTGACGATCTATCGAGGAGAGTCCTTGGTGCACAACGACATCACAGTCGGCGTTCTGGTCGGAAACCCGCGGCCGGCATCGCGGACGGCAACCGTCGCACTGGAGGTGGGCCGTCAAGTTGCCGATGCGGTCGGAGGCAGGGTCGGCCCTGTCGTCGATCTGGCGATGCACGGCGGGGACGTTCTGGACCCCGACTGCGCGACGGTGCAACGGGACATGGAGCTCGTCAGCGGAGTCGACACCCTCATCGTGGTCTCGCCGACCTACAAGGCGACCTACACGGGCCTGCTCAAATCCTTCTTCGACCGTTTCGGCTCCGTCTCGCTCGACGGCGTCGTAGCGGTGCCCGTGATGGTGGGCGGCGCCCCACACCATGCCATGGCCGGCGAGGTCCACCTCCGACCGCTGCTGGTCGAACTGGGTGCCGTCGTGCCCACTCGGAGTCTCTACGTCGTGGACTCCGAACTCGACCACCTCACGGACACGGTCAGCACCTGGCTGTCCAGGGAAGGTGCCTCGCTGACGAACGCACTGCGCACTGCGCCGGCGTAAATGAACACGGGACACCCGGCGGCACCGCGGCCCCAAGTAACTCGAAGGAACAATCATGCCCGATATGCCCGGCCCCGCCCGACGGGCACTCGGTTCGTTCGCTCCGAAGCTGGCCGAACTCACCGACGACACCTTGTTCGGCGACATCTGGAAACGTCGTGAACTGACACCTCGAGACCGAAGCCTCATCACCGTCGCTGCCTTGATCGCGCTCTACCGCTCCGAGCAGCTGCCCTTCCATCTGCGGAGGGCACTGGACAACGGCCTCACCGTCGAAGAACTCGTGGAAGTCGCCACTCACCTCGCGTTCTACTCCGGCTGGCCCACCGCGATGACGGCAGTCCAGATCCTTCGGGATCTCCCCGGCCCCGAAGACTCTCGATAGCTTCGTCGGACGGCCATATCATGCCGACTGGTACGGATGTATACTGCGAGAGTGCGTGAGGCGTTGTGCAGTGCGCCGGCGTGCCCGTAGCATCGCGCCTACCCGCTTCGTGCAGAGTGCTCGAGATGGATGGCGCGCACTCGGCGATGAATGGCGAGCTGAACAGCCAGGGAGGAAGTTTCGTGGCGAGGCCGAAGGTTTCGAGTGGCAAGACGAGTGGCCGTAGGGTCCGCGACCCCGAGGGAGCTCGGCGTGCCCTGCTCGAGAACGCGGTCGAACTTTTCGAGCGGAACGGATACGCGGCAACGTCTGTCCAGAGCATCGTCGATGCGGCGGGCCTGACCAAGGGCGCCTTCTATCACCATTTCGAGAGCAAAGAAGACCTGCTCTACCGGGTGCACGACGAGTTCATCAACTATCAGCTCGGGCGTGCGCGCAGTGTCATGGCGGACAAGGAACAGAGTCCGGATCAGATCCTGCGACGACTGATCACCGAGGCGTTACTCGAACCGATGTCGATCTACAAGGCGGAGATCACGGTGTTCATGCAGGAACGGAAGTTCTTGCCCACTGATGTCTTCGCCGAGATCCAGCAGAAGCGTGACGAGTTCGAGCGCTTCTTCGTCGACGTGATCGAGCGCGGCATGCAGGAGGGTGTGTTCCGACAGAAGGGCCCGGCACGACTTGTGGCATTCGGGATCATCGGCATGGGGGCGTGGACACACGTCTGGCTGGATCTGAAGGGCTCGGTGACCCCCCGCGAAATCGGCACCATCTACGCCGACATTCTCATCGACGGACTGATCGAGCGACCAGCGGACGCCTGAGCTGCACTCTTCGACCACCCGGCCTCCACGAATGCCCCTTCGTGGAGGCCGTGCTCGTTTAGCGCCTACCGTGACGCGGCGGGTTCGCGCTATCCGGGTGAACCGCGGGCCCAGCGGTATCGTCGCGATCTCTTGACCCCCTGACGCGTAGTGCGGTAACGTCATCTCACAACGTTACGTACCGCCCGGTTAGTATGTAAGCGCAGATGAACTTCGTTTATCTGTTGCCGAGAAGCCTCACGCACCGGACGCGCTCCAGCCTGAATCAGTGACTCTGGGCGGTCGTTCCCCGAAATATCCGAGATCGGTGCTCCGTTCCTGACAACGATGAGAACCCCTCTATCCGTACGACATTGAGGATTGGATCATGCCAGCAGAACTACTCGGTGACGTTCCGAACGCGAATACCGTGACGGCGGGCGCGGTGCAGCCGGTTGGGGTCGGGCGGTAGAGCATCATGGATACCTATGACTACATCGTCGTCGGCGGCGGAACCGCCGGGTGCATCATTGCTGCGCGACTCACCGAGGATCCCGAGGTCCGGGTCCTGCTCCTGGAGGCCGGCGGCTCCGAGCGACGACCAGACATCGAGAACCCAGGTGCCTGGCCGAGTTTGGCCGGCAGCGAGCTGGATTGGAACTACTCGACGGTTCCGCAGAAGACTCTCGGGCGGACGGTTCCCGCGACCCGCGGCAAGGTCCTGGGCGGCTCGGGCTCGATCAACGTCATGGCGCACCTGCGGGGACACCGAGTCGACTACGACTCGTGGGCCGCGGAGGGCGCTGAGGGTTGGGACTACGACTCGGTGTTGCCCTACTTCATGCGCTCCGAAGACGTCCCCGACGGCGACCCCCGATTCCGGGGTCGGGGCGGACCACTGGCGCCGCGGCCGATCGACTCGCCCCACCCGTTGTCACTCGCCCACGTCGAGGCCGCGCGGCAGGCGCAGCACGCCGTCGCAGCAGACCTCAACAGTGGCGAGTTACTCGGGGCAGCGTGCCATGAGCTGCTGATCAGCGCGAACAGGCGACAGAGCACCGCGAGCGCCTACCTCAGGCCGGCGCTCGGCCGGACAAATCTGACAGTTCGCACCGGGGCGATCTGTCGACGCCTCGTCATCGTGGGCGATCGCTGTCTCGGGGTGGAGTACACCCGGGACGGTCACTCGATCCGGTCCGCGGCGGCCGGCGACGTTGTCTTGTGCGCCGGTGCAGTCGATTCCGTGCGGCTGCTACTGCATTCGGGCGTCGGACCGGTCCGAGACCTCGAGTCGGTCGGCGTGCAACCGGTGATCGATTCGCCGGAGGTCGGCCTGAACCTGCAGGACCACATCCTGCTGGCGGGAGTCCGGATGCGCGCGGATCGACAGCTGCCCCCACCGAGTGGCAACTACGCCGAGTCGACGCTCTTCGCGAAGACGAACCCGTCTCAGACCCGGCCGGAGCTGCAAATCGTGCAGATCCAGGTCGACTACCACACGCCGTGGCAACGGCCAGCCGAGAACAGTTTCACCTTCGGGATCGGGCACATGCGCCCGCGAAGCCGCGGAAGCATTCGCCTGGCGTCTTCCGACCCGGAAGCGCCGCTGCTGATCGATCCGAAATACCTCAGCGACCCGTACGACATCGAACAGCTCATCGCCGGAATCGAGGTGGTGAACACACTCGCCGAGACGAGCGCATTCGACGAATGGGGTGGCACTTCCGACGCCCCCGCACTACTTCGCCTCGACCGCCCGGAGTTGGAGAAGGCGATACACGACAGTGTCAGCAGCTTCTTCCACCTTTCGGGAACCTGTCGCATGGGCACTGACGCGACGGCGGTGGTCGATCCGCACCTTCGGGTGCGCGGCGTCGACGGGTTGCGCGTCGCAGATGCGTCGGTCATGCCGAGCATCGTCTCGTGCAACACGAATGCTGCGACCGTGATGATCGGTGAGAAGGCCGCCGATCTGCTGTGTGGCAGACCCGTGGGGTGATTCCGGGCGTGGTCCCACGAATCAGCTGATTCGAAGTTGATTTGCCTCTGGCGCCCTGAGGTTTCGGCCGTTACACTACGTACCAACCGGTCGGTAGGACCGATCGCACTACTCGACGAAGGAGGAGAGATGCACACCGGCATCACTCTCGTATTTCAGAACATCGACGGAAACGTCTCCGACGCAGAGACCTATCGCAACGAGCTGGATCTCGCGCTGCGCGCGGAAGCAGCCGGATTCGATTCGGTATGGACCCCCGAACATCACTTCACTGCCTACGGCATGACACCCGATGTCCCGCAGTTTCTCTCGTGGCTTGCGGCCAAGACGTCCACGGTCAAACTGGGCACGATGGTGTCCGTCCTTCCCTGGCAGGACCCGGTTCGGACCGCCGAGAACTTCATCCTGCTCGACCATCTCTCGGGCGGCCGCTCGATGCTCGGCATCGGCCGAGGGCTCGGCCGGGTAGAGTTCGACGGCTTCCGGGTGGAGATGGGCAAGTCCCGCAGGCTCTTCGCGGAGTATGCCGAAGCGATCCTGAACGGTCTCGAGTCCGGCGTCATCGAAGCCGACGGCGAACTGTACAAACAGCCGGCCATGGACCTGCGCCCCGCGCCGTATGCGTCGTTCCGCGGTCGCACCTTCGCATCGGCGGTGTCTCCGCAATCAATCGACCTCATGGCAAGTCTGCAGGTCGGGCTGATGGTCATCGCGCAGAAGCCCTGGGACAAAGCCGAAGCCGAGATGCGCGACTACCGTGCCCGTTACCTCGAGATCAACGGCGAGGAGCCGGCCAAGCCGATCATCTGTGTCTTCGTCGGAGTAGGAGAGACAGAAGCCGAGGCCCGAGAGATGCGCGATGTTTACCTCCGGCGCTACGCCGAGTCGACCGTCGAGCACTACGAATTCGACAACGTCGGCTTCGCGAAAATTGAAGGCTACGAGTACTACGCCGGGCTGAGCCGCAACATCGAGAAGCACGGAGTCGACGGCTTCTGTGACTTCCTCGCCGATCTCCAGGTGTGGGGAACGCCGGATCAGGTCGTCGACCGGATTCTCGAGTATGTCGATCGACTGGACGCGGGCGGGGTCCTGATCGCACCGTCCTTCGGCGGCATGGCGCCCGAAGTGTCATCCCGAAACTTCGAACTGCTCGCCTCCGAGGTGCTTCCGCGCCTCAAAGTCCACGATGTGGGCGGCGAACTCGGTGTTACCCACGGTGTCGACCGAACACTGACGCCGACGTCATAGCAACTCATCGGCTTCTCGGGGCCGAACCGTCCATACGTGTTCGTCGAGTCGGCGGCACCTACCAACGATTTTCGAGTAGTGAGGGTTTGAATAGTGACAATCTGCGATGTGGATTTGACGGCTATGTGTTTGATTGGTGGTCGGTGGGTGCCGGGGTCGGGAGCGGATGCCGTCGAGGTGTTCAATCCTGCGACGGGGCGGGTGATTACGGAGTTGGTTCCGGCGACGATCGAGGATGCGGAGGCGGCTGTGGTGGCTGCGTCTCGCGCCTTCGGTGACTGGGGTTCGCGGCCGTTGTCGGAGCGGGTGCGGTTTTTGTATCGGATGAAGGTGATCCTCGAGGACAATGTCGAGTCGTTGGCGCGCACGATCACGATCGATCAGGGTAAGACGTTGGATGAGGCGCGCGGTGAGGTGGGGCGGGCCGTCGATTTCCTGGAGACGGCGATTGCCGCTCCGATGCTGTATCACAGCGACGCCGTGAATGTCACCACTGGTGTGGATGCGCGGCGGGTGCGGGAGCCGTTGGGGGTGTGTGTGGCGGTGACGCCGTCGAACTTCCCGGTGATGAACACGGTGCAGTTCTCGGCGTGGGCTCTGGTGACCGGTAATGCGTTGATCATCAAGGCGTCCGAGCAGGATCCGCTCGCGTCCACCGCGGCGATTCGGTTGCTGCAGCAGTCGGGTCTGCCGGATGGGGTGCTGAACTTGGTGCACGGCCGGGCGGATGTGGTCAAGCACCTGATCGCCCACCCGTCGGTGGTGGCGGTCTCGTGTATCACGTCGTCGCCGACGGCGCGGGCGATTTATGGGGCGGCGGCAGCGGCCGGGAAGCGGGTGCAGGCCAATGGTGGTGCGAAGAATCCGATCGTGGTGGCCCCGGATGCGGATCTCGATAGGGCGGCGGCCGGGATCGTGTCCTCGTCGTATGGGATGGCGGGGCAGCGGTGCCTGGCGGGGAGTCGGGTCGTGGTGGTTGGTGATGTCTACGGCGATCTGATGGACCGTGTGGTGGCGTTGGCTGATCAGTTGGTGGTCGGTGACGGTATGGCCGAGGGTGTGACGATGGGCCCGGTCGTCAGCGCCGAGAGCAAGGAGCGGATCCTGGCGGCGCTGGGGGAGGCGGAGGATCTGGGTGCGACGTTCGTCCTCGATGGTCGGAATGTGAAGCCGGTGGGTGGGGCGGGGTCGGAGAACGGCTATTTCATCGGGCCGACGATCGTGGCCGATTTGGATCCGCGGCACGGGGTGGAGGGTCGGGAGTTGTTCGGTCCGGTGATCAATGTGCATCGGGTGGATACGCTCGTGGAGGCGATCGCGTTGTCGAATGATACCGAGTTCGGTAACGCTGCAGCGGTGTTCACCAGCTCTGGTGCGGTGGCGGCGGAGTTCGAGCGGGGTATCCGGGCCGGCAATGTGGGTGTCAATGCGTTTCCGGCGCCGCCGGCGAATGTGACGATGGGTGGGTACGGTGCCTCGTTCTACGGTGACCTGCATGTGTGTGGTGCTGCGCCGTTGGATTTCTTCACCGATCAGAAGCTGGTCGTCACCCGATGGTGAGCACTATGCGGCGAGCCAGTGGGAGCGCGACATGAACTCCGCAGTCGTCATCGACGCGGTCCGGTCGCCGATGGGCCGAGCCCGCCCGGCTGGCGCGCTGGCCGGTGTTCATCCGGTCGAGCTGCTGGCGCAGGTGGTTTCCGCGCTGGTGGAGCGAACGGCGGTGGATCCCGGCGAGGTCGACGATCTACTGGTCGGGTGTGTCACGCAGTCCTCCGAGCAGTCCGGCAACATCGGGCGGATGGCGTGGCTGGCGGCGGGGCTGCCGGAGCAGGTGCCGTCCGTGACCATCGAGCGCAAGTGCGGCTCCGGTCAGCAGGCGTTGCAGTTCGCGGCGCAAGGCGTGATGGCGGGGTCCTACGACATCGTGATCGCTGCCGGCGTCGAGTCGATGAGCCGTGTGCCGATAGGATCGAATCGTCAGGGTGCTGACATCTACGGTCCCTCGGTGAACGAGCGGTACGCTCCGGGACTGCTACCCCAGGGTGTCGCAGCCGAACTCATCGCGCACCGGTGGAATCTCGACCGGAAACAACTCGACGAGTTCGCCGCGCGTTCACATCAACTCGCGGCGCGGGCGGACTCCGCCAACGCTTTCGTGCGCGAGATCGTGCCCATTCGCGTGCCGGCCACGGATGAGACGGTGTACCGGGACGAGACCATTCGTCCCGGTACCACCCTCGACTCGATCGCGGCGCTGACACCGTCCTTCCGCACCGAGGAGTACGCCGAACGGTTCCCGGAATTGCGATGGCACGTCACGCCGGCGAACTCGTCCCAATTGACCGACGGCGCCAGCGCGGTGCTGATCGCCAGCGAACGGGCGGCCAGGCGAATGGGCTGGCGTCCCCGGGCCCGACTCCGGTCCTTCTACGCCTGCGGTGACGATCCGTTGATGATGCTGACGGCGCCGATCGCGGCGACACGGGAGATCCTGGCCCGGACCAGCCTGGCGATCGATCAGATCGATCACTTCGAGGTCAACGAGGCCTTCGCCTCCGTGCCGCTGGCGTGGCAGTCGGATCTCGAGGTCGACATCGACCGCCTGAATCCGCGAGGGGGAGCGATCGCCCTCGGTCATCCGCTCGGAGCGACTGGTTGCCGGTTGCTGACCACGATGCTGCATGCGATGGAAGACGCCGACCAGCGACGCGGGTTGCAGACGGTATGCGAGGCGGGCGGCATGGCAAACGCACTCATTCTGGAAAGAGATTGACGGGTGCGGGACGCCCTTCCCAGAGCGTCCCGCACCTCCCATTGAGAAGGCAGGAGCACTCCCATGAGCGACAGAGTCCGTCTGGACAGTGTGGAGCGGGCAATCGCCGACATCGCGGCCGGTAAGGCGGTCGTGGTGGTCGACGACGAGGACCGGGAGAACGAAGGTGACATCATCTTCGCCGCGGAGAAGGCCACACCGGAGCTGATGGCGTTCACCATTCGGTATTCCAGTGGGGTGATCTGTGTGCCGATGGCGCCTCAGATGCTCGACCGGCTGGACATTCCGTTGATGACCCCGCACAACCAGGACCGGATGCGCACGGCGTACACGGTGTCAGTGGACGCGGCCGACGGTGTTTGCACGGGGATCTCTGCGGCCGATCGTGCACGGACTGCTCGGGTGCTTGCCGGTGCGGGTTCGGTGCCGTCGGATCTGACGCGGCCCGGTCACGTCTTCCCGCTTCGCTACCGCGAGGGCGGGGTGTTGGTGCGGCGCGGCCATACCGAGGCCGCAGTGGATCTGGCCACGATGGCGGGGTTGGCTCCGGCGGGTGTGCTGGTGGAGGTCGTCAACGACGACGGCACCATGAAACGGGCTCCTGAGCTGCGGGACTTCGCTGACACCCACGGTCTGGCGATGATCTCCATCGACAGTGTGGTGGGATACCGGCGCCGGCACGAGTTGCTCGTGGAGAGGGTCGCCGCGACCCGGCTGCCGACACGGCACGGCGACTTCACTGCCTTCGGATATCGCGTGGAAACCGACGGCACCGAGCACATCGCGCTGGTGCACGGCGACATCTCCGATGCCGCCCCGGTGCTGACACGAGTGCATTCGGAGTGCCTGACCGGTGACGTCTTCGGATCGTGTCGCTGCGATTGTGGGCCGCAACTGACCGAAGCGATGGAGCGGATCAGATGTGAAGGCTGCGGTGTCGTGATCTACCTGCGTGGGCACGAAGGGCGCGGCATCGGACTGGCGGCGAAGCTGCAGGCCTACAGTCTGCAGGACTTCGGCCGGGACACCGTCGACGCGAATCTGGATCTCGGTCTGCCGATTGATGCCCGGCACTACGGGACGGCTGCGCAGATCGTGCGAGATCTGGGGATCGGGTCGGTGCGATTGCTGACGAACAATCCGCAGAAGGTGACCTGTCTGCAGGATGCAGGCATCGAGGTCGCAGCACGTGTTCCCCTACTGCCGCGGCCGAACAACCACAATCTCGGTTACCTGCAGACCAAACGGGACCGGATGGGACACGACCTCCCCGACCTGTGCCCGGCGACTCCCGTGAGGGAGCGAGGTATCACCGCCATCGGCTGAGCAACAGCCCGGCTCGTCACAGCAAAGAAAAACGTCGGCCCGGTGCGCTGCGTGCTTGCTCGATCGGGTCGGAACGCCCGCCGTGAAATCGGACTACGAGCCGCCCGTTGGAATCGGAACAGATAATCCGTTCACGAGGGAACTCCCTCGCCGCATCCGACGACCGGGTCGAAGCGTGAAACTCGCGGGACTGGCCAACACCGCGGTGACGCCCGCAGTCGAGCGGGCCAGGGGAGTTGAACTCGCCGTCACCAGGCTGTAGAACGTACATCGTATAGTGGGCACGACTTGTCAAGAGGTGGCGCATGACTGTACGGCCGACTTCTTTCGGATTGGCCGATCGGCTCGGGGCACCGGACGCGCCCGTCAATTCAGTCTCCTGCGTAATGTGCCGGTTCGATAATGGATGCGGCCATGCCCGAAAGTGAGCCCCCCGCGGACATCGGAGTGCATGCCAAGTCGAAGCGAGGCAAATCCGGAAATCTTCCACTCGACCTGACCAGCTTCGTCGGCCGTCGGCACGAGCTGGCAGACACCCGCCAGCTGCTGTCCGGATCGCGGCTGGTAACTCTCATCGGCGCCGGCGGCGTGGGCAAGACCCGGCTCGCCCTGCGGATCGGCGACGTTTCGCGCAGGAAATACGACGACGGTGTCTGGTTCGTCGAACTGGGTGAACTACACGACGGGGACCTGCTCGGACAGGCCGTGTCGGGTGCGCTGGGTTTACAGGATCACTCCGTTCGGCCGCCCATGACTGTGCTCACCGAACAGCTGGCGGAAAAACGGATTCTGTTAGTCCTGGACAATTGCGAGCATCTAGTCGAGGCAGTTGCAGGCGTTGCACAGGTCGTACTGCGGACGTGCCCAGGTGTCCAAATCCTCGCCACGAGCCGTGCGTCTCTCGACATTCGTGGGGAGGTAGTGGTTCGAGTACCCCCGCTGTCGCTGCCGGAGCTGACGCGATCGACGGCGACGCTACGCGAGATTTCCCGATATGACGCGGTGACCCTGTTCGAGCAGCGTGCGGGCGCCGCAGTGCCGGGTTTCAGGCTCACCGAGGACAACATGGGCACAGTGGCTGAAATCTGCCGGCGTCTGGAAGGCCTGCCCTTGCCGATCGAACTGGCAGCGGCACGATTGCGGGCGATGTCGGTCGAGCAGATATGGGAGCGCCTCGGCGACAGACTCCGACTTCTCACGCTAGGCGGCAGAGGAACACCGACGAGGCAGCAGACCTTGAGGTTGTGCATCGACTGGAGCTATGACCTGTGCTCGTCGCAGGAACAGTGGTTATGGGCTCGGCTGGCGGTGTTCGCCGGTGGTTTCGAGCTCGACGCTGCCGAGGGGGTCCTCGCCGCGGACCCGCCTGACGGAGAGTTACTCGATCTGCTCACGTCTCTGATCGATAAGTCGGTTTTGATCCGCGAAGAGGTCGGGTCGGTGGTGCGGTATCGACTGCTGGACACGATTCGTGAATACGGACGAGAGAAATTATACGAAGCCGGCGGATACTGGGAGCTTCGAAAAAGGCATAGAGATTGGTACGAGCAACTCGTGCTCCGCGCGAAGACCGAATGGATCGGTCCGCTGCAGATGGAGTGGATCGCCAGACTGGAGCGTGAGCAGCCGAATCTGCGCGACGCCATGGAGTTCTGCCTTAGCGAGGACGGCGAGGCAGAAGCGGGCATGCGCATCGTCACCGCGATGTATCAATTCTGGTTCGTGCGAGGGTTGTTCAGCGAAGGCCGTCACTGGCTCGATCGTGCACTCACAAGTCAGGAAGGTCAGCAACCCTTCGACCGGATCGAGGCTTTGTGCACCAGCAGCATGCTGGCCGCGTTGCAGGGTGACGTTGCCGCCGGCACCGTATCGACGGACCAGGCACGACTGCTGGCTGCCCGGGTCGGGGATGCCGACCTCGATGCGTTGGTCGCCTTCGCGGAGGGGTGCCTCGCCGTCTCCAGCGGAGAGCTTCGGACAGGTATCGCCAGCCTCGAGAACGCGATCAACGTCTTCCGTCCCGAAGGCGATCTCAATCAGCTGGTGCCGGCACTGGTCTGGCTGGCGCTCGCCTTCGAGATGACCGGCGACATCCAGCGAGCTACAGAGAGCTACGAGGAGCTCATCGCGCTCACCGAGTCGCGGGAGGAAAGAATATGGCGAGCAATGGCGCTGTGTGACTATGGTTTCGCGATGTGGCAGCACGGAGAACGTGAGCGTGGAACCGCGCTCCTCGAGGACGGTCTGCGGCTGTCCCGGATGGTGGGAAGTCAGCTGAGCTACGCCTGGGCGCTCGAGCAATTTGCGTGGACCGACGTCGAACAGAGGCCGGAACGGTCCACAGTGCTGCTGGGCGCTGCGGACGTACTGTTCAGCGCTACCGGTGGTCGCGCACCCGCTCTGACAAACACTGCCACTTTGCACGAGAAGTCTCGGCAGCACGCTCGAACCTCTCTCGGTGAAAGAGCATTTGAGGCCGCAATGAAGCGAGGCGCAGCACTGAGCGCGGACGAGGCGGTTGCCTACGCCTTGGGTGAAGAAACGCGGGCCGAGGTGCCCGCGACGAGTGGCGAGGCCCTCAGCCTCACCCGACGCGAGCAACAAGTGGCTGAACTGGTCGCCGAAGGACTGAGTAACAGGGCAATTGCCGACCGGCTTGTAATTTCCCAACGCACCGTCGAAGGTCACGTCGAGCACTCCCTCGTCAAACTCGGCTTCACCTCGCGTACGCAACTTGCCGCGTGGGTCCACGAACAGAAACCCGGCAGCTGAGCCACCTTCTCGTCCGAGCTGGGGCTGATCCGAGAACGGACCGTCCGCACGGCGAGTGCGCATCTTTGGTGATCCCAATCGAGGCGCTGACAGCGGCACCATGTCCGCACCGTGTGCGACCTAAGTGGCTGCCGCTTGTGGGTGCGGCACCCGCACACACGCCGCGAGAACGGCCTTGCCGAGATCCAGCGCCGCGACCCGTTCCGCTAACAGTTCGACATCGGCGACCCATCCATGACGAAAGTCGCTCCCACGAAACCGATTGCATGAACGGGGCCGCCCGCAGGAACCGAACAGGTAAGACAAGAGGTGGACCCTCGTGGTCATGGCAACAACGCGCCCCTACCATCGGCTCCCCGGATCAAACCGATATTCAGGGGTTACCGGCGCCAAGAATGACCGACCTCGGTGAGAGACCGCACCCGATCTTCCCGCATGCGCCCGCGTCCCAGGAAGGGACCATAGAACTGACATGGGCGGGTGGCCACTGCCGACCAGCCGGCGACCTGGGCATACCACGGCACCCATCCTCACCATGCCCACCTACGTAGTACGCGGGTACGGCCAATAGGTAGCGGATAGGTAATTTCCCGCTGGCACCAAGGCGTGGCTGCAGCGATTCTCATGTGATGGGAATCACCTGAACGGTTGGGCCCCCGAGGTCAGCCGTCGGGTACGGGCTTGGACAGCAATGCGGTCCTTGTCCGAAATATGGGCGAGAGCCAATGAACTTGGAGTGAAAATGAAAATTGATCTGCTGTATGCGTTGACGAATCGTTCGGGCGAGTTGTCCTGGCATGAGGTGCTGGAGGCGACGCGGCGTCATGCCGTGATGGCGGACGAGTCGGGGTTTGACCGGATTTGGTTGGGTGAGCATCATTTCGACACCGACGGGACGGATGCGAGCCCGAATCCGATCATGCTAGCGACGGATCTGGCCGCTCGGACGAACCGGATCCGGTTCGGGATGGCTGCGGTGTCGCTGACGTTGTGGCATCCGTTGCGGGTCGCGGAGGATCTGGCGTTGCTCGATCATTTCAGCGAGGGCCGGTTGGATGTGGCGTTCGGTCGCGGGATCCTGCCGATCGAGGTGATGAACCTCAATCCTGCAGCGAGTCGGTGGAATGGCTCGGACAACAGCCGGGCGATCTTCGAGGAGAACCTGGAGATCGTCCGCAGGATCTGGACGGAGGATCTGTTCAGTTGGAAGGGGCCGCGCTACACATTCCCGGAGCCGGGGACGAAGTTCATTCACTCGCCGGGGGCGCCGATGCCGGAGGGCTGGGTCGACGAGCAGGGCTATCTGAAGGCGTTCGGGATGACGCCGCAGCCGTTTCAACAGCCGATGCCGCCGCTGTTCGCGGTGACCGAGTCGGTGGAGGGGTTCCGTGGTGCGGCGCAGAAGGGTCTCAAGCCGATTACCTGGTATCCGACCGGTCAGGTGCTGCGCAATCTGCTCGACCTCTATCGGGAGGAGAAGGCGGCTGTCACCGGCGCGACGCCGGACCTGGGGGAGGATGTCGGGGTGCTGCGACTGTGCTACATCGCCGAGACCGATGAGCAGGCGCGTCGGGTCACCGAGGCGAGTGTGGTGGAGTTCTTCGAGTTCGTATGCCGGGTCCGTGGCATCGGGGTGTGGCTCGACGCCGACGAGGATCCGGAAGATCCGCGGTTCAAAGAGATGGATCCGTTCGATCTGCTGATGGAGCGCGATCACCTGATGATCGGCTCGGCGGCGAGTGTGACCGAGAAGATGACGCGGCTGACCAGGTCGCATGGCATTCAGAATTGGTTGCTGCAGATGGGCTTTCCCGGTGTGGCACATGACGAGGTGGATCGTTCCCTCGAGTTGTTCGCGGCCGAGGTCATGCCTGAGGTGCGCAAGCTCGACTCCACCCTCGCGGCTGCGCAGTGATCGACGAAGCCCTCACGGAAGGAATGCTCATGGCGGAATACCTCAACCCAGGCAACCTTCCCTACCCTCGATTCGGAATGAATCCAGGTGTGGCGACCAAGGACTACGTGTTCTGCGGCGGCATGGCGCTGGATCTGGAGACGCTGGCGCGTAAGCCGGAGGCCGACACCGTCGCGAACGAGACGAAGATCGCGCTGGAGGAGATCCAGGGGATCCTCGAGACTGTCGGCTGCACGCTCGGGGACGTGGTGAAGACGACGTGTTACCTGGCCGACGATTCGTATCGCAAGGAGTTCTGGACCGCGTACACCGAGGTCTTCGGCGAAGGCCCGTACCCGGCGCGCACGACGCTCGTCGTCGGCATCGCCGGCGACTGCCGCATCGAGATCGACGCCGTCGCGATCCGACCACGGAACCAGCGGTAGAACCGCGCGAAGAAAATGTCGGGCCGTGCGACCGACAAGTCTTCGACCGACGCACAACTCGACCCCGAAGTCATCGGTGAGACCGCTCGACCGGAACAGACAAAATCTGCACAAAACACGAAGCGCCCGCGCCGAATGAGGGCCGCCGTCGAAGTCAGCACGGTGCCCAAACTGCACGCTGAAGCTGTTCATGCTTCCTACAGGATTCTGCGACGACCACGGCGCGACATGACGGCTCCCAGTCTCTACTGACACCGTCCTGCCCAGGACGCCCGAATCCGAAGTCTTGTCCTAGTCGGATTGCCCTCGAATCAGAGGCTCCGCGCATTATTCGACCGATCCGTGAAAAGGCGGGTCGCTAAAGAAAGGAACACCTGCGATGGAGTTCGGTATTTTCATTCCCAGTGCTCGGAATGGTTACATCATTTCTGAGGCTGCTCCACAGTATTCGCCGACGTACTCGCACATGAGGGAGATCATCCAGGCGGGTGAGGAAAACGGGTTCTCGTTTGCCCTGTCGTTGTCGGCGCTGCGCGGGCACGGTGGCACGACGGGGTTTTGGGACGACGCACTGGAGTCGATGACACAGATGGCTGCCCTTGCCCGGGACACAACGACGATGAAGCTGATTGGCTCCGTGAATATTCTGGCGATCCATCCGGCGATCGCGGCGCGGATGGCGGTGACGATCGACCAGATCAGCGAGGGGCGTTTCTCACTCAACATCGTTCCCGGCGGCTGGCACCCCCGTGAGCTCGAGGTCATGAATGTGTGGCCCGGCTATGAGTACAACAACTACCGTTGGGAGTATGCGGGTGAGTACTGCCAGGTGGTGCGCGAGCTCTGGGAGAGCGGCGTCTCAAACTTCAAGGGTAAGCACTTCCAGTATGACGATCTGCGGATGGGCCCGAAGCCAGACAATCACGTGAACATCGTGTGTGCCGGCGCCTCGGACGACGCCATCGCATTCACCACGAAGTACGCCGACTACTCGTTCCGCCTGGCCTGGGGAGGCGTGGACGCCCTCGAGGAGGTCGTGGGCAGGTTCAACGAGCAGATGGAGAACGCGGGGCGGACCATCCGGCCGTTTGTGGCATTGGGTGTTGTCCTCGCTGACACCGACGAGGAAGCGGAAGCAAAGCTGCAGAGCTACATCGACAGCCCGGATCGGGGCGTGATGGAGTACATGATCGGGCAGGCATCCACCGATTCCGCCAAGGGCGGCACCTCAGAGATCCTCGCCGGGGTCGACGCCAAGGGATTCGTGCAGTTTTCGACGGATTTCATCACCGGTTCCCCGGAGAGTATCGCGCGCCAGCTCGACGAGTGGGCCGAACTCGACGTCGCTGGATTCATGCTGATCTTCCCGGACTACGTGGAGGACATCAAGCGGATGGGTCGTGAGGTGTTCCCACTGATGAAGAACTTTACCGCGGTGCAGGCGCTGCAGAACGCCTGAGTTTTCCCGCGCCTCGAGCTCCCAAATACGGGCCCGCCACATGATCTGGCCAGGCTGTCTGGCGGCCCAGGGCGGCACCTTCCGTTGGGAGAGTGCCGAGAACCTGTTAATGCGATGAAGATGAGGATGGAACCATGTCCACAACGCTGCTCAGTGAAGAACTGAGGACGAACATCAAGAAGGCCGAGAGGATGCTGATCGGCTTCGAGTGGGTCGACGCGTCCACTGCCGAAACGATCGCGGTGGAGGATCCCGCGACCGGGGAGGTCGTTGCTCATGTCCCGGCCGGGAACGCCCAGGATGTCGACCGCGCGGTCTCGGCTGCGTGCGCAGCATTCCGCGGACCGTGGCGCCGGCTGACTCCGCAGGAACGTGGCCGACTGCTGTGGAAGCTGGCGGATCTGATTGAGGACCGTGCGCAGGAGTTCGCAGAGTTGGAGTCGCTGGATGCGGGGATGACGATCGGCGAGGCCAGATACGTCGATGTGGCGTTCTCGGTCGATGTGTTGCGGTATTACGCGGGATGGCCGACCAAGATCACCGGGGACACGATCCCGGTGTCGTTTCCGACGAACTTCGGCGGCCCCTATCACTCGTACACGCTGCGCGAGCCCCTCGGTGTGGTGGGGTGCATCGTGCCGTGGAATCTCCCGTTGATGATGGCGGTCAAGAAGATTGCGCCGGCGCTCGCGACGGGAAATACGGTGGTTGTCAAGCCGGCCGAGCAGACTCCGCTGTCGATCGCACTGCTGGGGGAGTTGGTGCTGGAGGCCGGCTTCCCCGAGGGTGTCTTCAACTATGTCACCGGATACGGAGAGACGGTGGGGGCCGCCTTGGTCGAGCACCCGGACGTGAACAAGATCAGTTTCACCGGTTCGGGTCCGACAGGGAAGGCGATCATCAAGGCAGCCACGGGCAACCTCAAGCGCGTCTCCCTCGAGCTGGGCGGGAAGTCACCGAATATCATCTTCGGCGACGCCGATCTGGGGAAGGCGATTCCGTCGGCCGCGCTGGCGATCTTCGCCTGCCAGGGTGAGAGTTGTGTCGCCGGGTCGCGTCTGTACGCGCACCGCTCAGTGTTCCAGGATGTGGTCAACGGGCTGGTCGAGGCGGCTGACAGCATCCGGTTGGGCCGCGGCTTGGATGCGGCGTCGCAGATGGGTCCGCTGATTTCGGCGGAGCACCGGGACCGGGTGCTCGGTTTCATCGAACTCGCCCGCAGCGAGGGAGCCGAGATCGTCACCGGCGGCTCTGCGTGGGGGAGCGAAGGCTATTTCGTCGAGCCCACTGTCTTGGCGAACGTCGGCTCGGACTCGAAAGTCTTGCGGGAGGAAATCTTCGGTCCGGTTCTGACGATTGTGCCGTTCGACACCGAGGGCGAGGTCCTGGCGTTGGCCAACGATTCGCACTACGGACTCGGTGCGGGGGTGTGGACCCGGGACCTCGGCCGCGCGCACCGCGTGGCCGCGGGAATCGAAGCGGGTCAGGTGTGGGTGAACTGCTATCAGACGGTTGATGCGGCGTTGCCGTTCGGTGGGCACAAGCAGTCGGGTTTGGGTCGGGAGACCTGCAAGGAGAGTCTCGACGAATATCTCGAGCTCAAGACAGTCGTCGTCGATCTGTCGTAGACCACGGGCACATATGGCTCCATAGTCGTCGGTGGCGCCGGTGTGGGGCCGTATCGGCCCACGTCTGACCGAGGACCCGCAGGTGTCGGTCTTGCCGGTCGCGGTCGTCGGCGGCACCTACCAACGATTTTCGAGTAGTGAGGGTTTGAATAGTGACAATCTGCGATGTGGATTTGACGGCTATGTGTTTGATTGGTGGTCGGTGGGTGCCGGGGTCGGGAGCGGATGCCGTCGAGGTGTTCAATCCTGCGACGGGGCGGGTGATTACGGAGTTGGTTCCGGCGACGATCGAGGATGCGGAGGCGGCTGTGGTGGCTGCGTCTCGCGCCTTCGGTGACTGGGGTTCGCGGCCGTTGTCGGAGCGGGTGCGGTTTTTGTATCGGATGAAGGTGATCCTCGAGGACAATGTCGAGTCGTTGGCGCGCACGATCACGATCGATCAGGGTAAGACGTTGGATGAGGCGCGCGGTGAGGTGGGGCGGGCCGTCGATTTCCTGGAGACGGCGATTGCCGCTCCGATGCTGTATCACAGCGACGCCGTGAATGTCACCACTGGTGTGGATGCGCGGCGGGTGCGGGAGCCGTTGGGGGTGTGTGTGGCGGTGACGCCGTCGAACTTCCCGGTGATGAACACGGTGCAGTTCTCGGCGTGGGCTCTGGTGACCGGTAATGCGTTGATCATCAAGGCGTCCGAGCAGGATCCGCTCGCGTCCACCGCGGCGATTCGGTTGCTGCAGCAGTCGGGTCTGCCGGATGGGGTGCTGAACTTGGTGCACGGCCGGGCGGATGTGGTCAAGCACCTGATCGCCCACCCGTCGGTGGTGGCGGTCTCGTGTATCACGTCGTCGCCGACGGCGCGGGCGATTTATGGGGCGGCGGCAGCGGCCGGGAAGCGGGTGCAGGCCAATGGTGGTGCGAAGAATCCGATCGTGGTGGCCCCGGATGCGGATCTCGATAGGGCGGCGGCCGGGATCGTGTCCTCGTCGTATGGGATGGCGGGGCAGCGGTGCCTGGCGGGGAGTCGGGTCGTGGTGGTTGGTGATGTCTACGGCGATCTGATGGACCGTGTGGTGGCGTTGGCTGATCAGTTGGTGGTCGGTGACGGTATGGCCGAGGGTGTGACGATGGGCCCGGTCGTCAGCGCCGAGAGCAAGGAGCGGATCCTGGCGGCGCTGGGGGAGGCGGAGGATCTGGGTGCGACGTTCGTCCTCGATGGTCGGAATGTGAAGCCGGTGGGTGGGGCGGGGTCGGAGAACGGCTATTTCATCGGGCCGACGATCGTGGCCGATTTGGATCCGCGGCACGGGGTGGAGGGTCGGGAGTTGTTCGGTCCGGTGATCAATGTGCATCGGGTGGATACGCTCGTGGAGGCGATCGCGTTGTCGAATGATACCGAGTTCGGTAACGCTGCAGCGGTGTTCACCAGCTCTGGTGCGGTGGCGGCGGAGTTCGAGCGGGGTATCCGGGCCGGCAATGTGGGTGTCAATGCGTTTCCGGCGCCGCCGGCGAATGTGACGATGGGTGGGTACGGTGCCTCGTTCTACGGTGACCTGCATGTGTGTGGTGCTGCGCCGTTGGATTTCTTCACCGATCAGAAGCTGGTCGTCACCCGATGGTGAGCACTATGCGGCGAGCCAGTGGGAGCGCGACATGAACTCCGCAGTCGTCATCGACGCGGTCCGGTCGCCGACGAAACTCACTCGAAAATCGCTCTATCCAAGATCAAACGAAGTTGCGCGGTAATCTTTGCACGCGAGGTCACCGCGCATCCAGTGGGGGAACAGGCTCAGAAACGTCTCACACATCGTGAGAAATTTGACGGCGGCACGCCGTACAGGGCTCGCCTGATTTGTATAGATGGTTCCTTTGGCAAGGAATCTCTTATGGAATCACGAGGCAACCGCGTCTTACCACTCCACTCTCAGGTAGAAGGATGCCAATGTACCTTGATCAAGTTTCTATGGCGGCGCAGTTTCCGACGGTGGTCTACATTATCGGGCTGATCGCCATCTTGCTGGCCATAGCCGGGATACTTCTATTCGACGCCGGCCTCAGTCGTGCAGGAAACGTGATGCACACGTTGACGCAAAAGCTTGTCGCCGCATTCGTTGCTGCGGCGGGTATGTCACTGATCGGATTCGCCATCTGGGTCACGCAGTTCAACCAGGCTTTCGGTGTTGCAAATCCGCTCGGCCAGGCGATCAAGTCGTGGTGGCTCGGAGGAGCGGGCATCAACACCCTACCCCAGGATCTCGACCCAGCGGTCGTGCCGAATGCTGACTCCTTCCAGGCCTTTTACGCGCTCTTCATTCTCTTCGCCGCCTTCTTCGCGGCGCTGTTGGCCGGGTCTGTGATCGAACGGGTCAAAACAAGTTCCTTGGCGTTGATCGCATTACTCTTCGGGGCTGTAGTCATCCCGGTCGCTGGGTACCTGGTCTACGGCTCTGTCGGGCCGCTGTCCAACGCCGGTACCCACGACTTCGGCGGTGCATTCTTCTATATATTGCTTGGGTGTTGGGCGCTCGTATTGGTGTGGCGAGCCAGGCCAAGGGTGGGTGTTTTCGACGGCACCGCGACCGAGCCTGCGATCCCGCACAACATGTTGTATGTAGTGGTCGGAATGGTCCTCTTCCTTGCCGGAATCTGCGGCTATGCGCTTACCAACGGTTACCTGGTACCCGGATCCGGATACTTCGGGATCACCCTCAACGAGAGCGGCATGGGGCTGATTGTCACGAATCTTATGATGGCCTTCGCGGCCTCGGCGATCGGCGGCCTGCTGGTCTGGAAGATTGGGAAACACCCGTACTTCTTCTTGGTGTCACCGGTGGCCGGCTGGATCTCGGTGTCGGGGCTGATCGACGTCGTCAAGCCCTGGCAGGCAGGTCTGACCGCCGTGTTTGCGCCCTTTATCCTGCTCGGCGGTTACAAGCTGATGATCAGGCTCCGGCTGGACGACGTCAAAGTTGTACCACTTACGCTGGGCCCGGGAATCTACAGCGCTTTGATGGCCGCGGTGTTGGCAGGTGGCGTCAAGCAGGGTGGCTACTTTGGAATTGCGCAGGGTGAGTATGCCTTCCAGCACGCCTCGATCAACATCGGACATCAATTGTACAGAGTTATCGTTTTCCTGGTGCTCGGTCTCGCGTCGGCGCTTCTCGTGGTCTTCGTGGTCGAGAAGACCATCGGGCTGCGTGACGGGCGAGTCGATGAAGGCCTCGAGGCGAAACTGGATCGCACAGTCATTGGTGAGGTCGCATATCCTGACCGGACACCTGCGGGGCTACAACAGGCTGACGTATCCGAGGAACCGGCTGCCGAGGTCAGCTTAAGTGCCTTGACGGCACGCTAGAACTATTCATTCGCCGGAGCAGAATGAACGCGTCACCTGGATGCGAGTTGGGATCGCCAACAGATCGCCAGCACGACGCGTTCATTCCTGCTCCGGTACTGTTCAGCGCGCCTGATGGAAGTTGATCAGGGAGCCTTCGACAGGTCACGGACCGTCCGGGGGAAGCTGATTACTGAGCCGCCGGCCGGTGAGCACTGTTCGCGTCCGGAGTGAGCGTCGATTGCTAGTCGGTGAGGTTGCCTGTAGCGCTGATGGGGTGGCGTGCCGTGTGAGCATGATCCAATAGTTGCCGTCGGGCGACTCTGGGCTCGAACAGGTTTCACCCATTTTAAGAGAACTGACGGAGGCGATCGATGATCTTCGTCGGCGACGACTGGGCGAAGACATCACGACGTGCACCTGATGGATGACGTCGACCGGCGGCTGTCGTCGCGTCGGCTGCCGGAAGGGCAGGCCGACATCCGTGAACTGCACGAACTGGTAGCCGCCAACGCCGAAGAGGCAGGGCCGGTCGTGGTCGGCATCGAAACCGACCGCGGCCTGTGGGTGCAGGCGCTGAGGGCGGCCGGGTACCCGGTGTACGCGGTCCCCCTCGCGGTCCCTCGTCGAGTGACTCGAGACGGGCTTTCGAAGAGTCACGTGATGGCCTTCGTGGGCTACGACGCGCTGGTGAGACTTGGAGCCAGTTCGTGCACAATCCGCGTGAAGCTACGACGAGGAATGCTTCCGGTGCCAGCCTCGTCGCATGGGCGCGACCTCGAGGGCGGAGACCGAACCTTCACCACTACAACACGCTCACGCGTTCTCGGTCACGAACCATGCCGCGATCTGAGCGCGCGAGTTGAATCCGAGTTTGGTGAGGAGGTGTTCCACATGACCCTGTGCGGTCCGCGGCGATATGGTCAGTCTGGTCGCGATCTGACGATTGGTTAGCCCCTCGGCGACGAGCGCAGCGACTTCGCGTTCACGGTTGGTCAACCGGACAGACGGCTGGCCGGATTGTGACGAGTGCGGTCGTTGTGAGGACTCCACAGCCTCCCCCTCGAGCGCGTAGGTGATTGCGCCATCCGTGTCGAACTGGCTGCCCTTGCTACGAGCTGCGCTGAAGGCGCTGGTGCCGAGTTCGCGAGAGGCGTCGGTCACACATCGATCGTGTTGCTCGTTGAGGGCGGTGAACAGCAGTGGGCTACTCCCGACGGAATGTGCGAAGTTCGCCGCGGCGCCCAAAAGTATGGCGGATCGTTGAAACTGTCGCTCCTTGCCCGCTGTCCACGCGAGCGCCTCGAGGCACACCGCCGCGGCCAGGCGGTCGTCCACACGTCGAATCAGTACCAACGCTTCTTTCAGAAGCCTGCTCGCCCGTTCCAACTCGCCTCGGCGCATGATGGCCACGCCCATCGCCCACAGGGTGTACGACCGGTACATGGTCTCGTCGTGAGCTTCCGTAATGGAAAGAGCATCGTTGAAACACGCGATCGCCTGATTAGACTCTCCGAGCAGATCGTAACCCACACCTAGCATCACGAGGATCCAAACATGCTGTGTGAGATCATGATCGGTGGCCAATGCGACGCGCGCCTTTTCGAGTTCGGCGCACGCAGGAGTGAGGTCGCCCTTGTAGACTCCGACCACGCCTTCGGTGCGGGCGAGAAAAATGTGGACAACGGGGGTTGTCGTTTCCTCGGCCAGCGAGCGTGCCTCCTCCATCAGGGTCGACGCAGTGTCGAAGTCTCGCTGCACCGCGGCAAGCGAGCTCGCAGCGTAGAGCGCTTTGATCCTGGTGGCGGGATGCTGCCCTGCCTCGCACGCCAGTAGACGGCCGAGCCAGTATCTGCCCTCGTTGAACAGGCTGTGGGAGAACCAGAACGCGAATAGAGAAGAGGCGATATCGAGACCCTTTTCGGGGGCGTCGCCCACCGAAAACTCCATTGCCTCACGTAGGTTCGACTGCTCACGGGTCAGTTGCGTGATCCACTCGAGTTGACGGGGGCTGATCCAATCGGCCGCTGCGCCAGCGGACAGCTGTCGACACCATTCTCGATGCTCACGGCGCAGTTGCTGAAGTTCGCCCGACGCCTGCGCCTTCTCTTTGCCGTAGACGCGCAGGATCTCGAGCATCCGGAACCGCACATCCCTGCCGACCTCTTCCCGCATCAGGATCGACTTGTCCACCAGAGAGGTAAGCGTGTCCAGGAACTCGTCGGACGAGATGTCGCGACCGCAGATAGTCTCTGCCGCGGTGAGTTCGAAGTGACCCGCGAACACCGACAACCGGGACCACACGAGTCGTTCCTGCGGTGAGCACAGCTCGTAGCTCCAGTCGATACATAATCGCATCGTTCTCTGTCTCGGCGGTCCGGCCCAGTGCCCGCGGGACAACACTTCGTAGCGGTCCCTCAGTCGATCCCGAATCTGCTCGGGGGACATCGCCCGCAATCGTGCGGCCGCCAACTCGATCGGGAGGGGCAGACCGTCCAGCTGCCGGCAGATCTGCGCGATCGTGCCCGTGTTGTCTTCGGTCAGAGCGAAGGTGGGGACGGCAGCAGCGGCCCGGTCGGCGAACAACCTTACGGCGTCGAACTGGGGAAGGCCTTCCGGTGTCGTCGGGCGGCTGTCGATGGGGACGCTGAGTGGTGGAACGCGCAGAACGGCTTCCCCGCTGATTCCCAGTGGCTCGCGGCTGGTGGCGAGGATGTAGAGGTTGGGGCAGAAGTGCAGAAGTTGGTCGACGACTTCTGCCGTTTTCTCCAGCACTTGCTCACAATTATCGAGCACCAAAAGAAGCTTCTGCGAGCCTAGGAACTCTTGCAGAATCTCGATGAGCGGTCGCGCCGTCTGATTGCGTAGCCCGAGTTCGGATGCGACGACGACCACGACGAGCGAGTCGTCCTCGACGGCACCGAGCTTGACGATCCGCACACCGTCAGTGAACGCTGCCTGAACCTTCGCCGCCACACGCAGCGCCAGCCGAGTCTTGCCGACCCCACCGATACCGGTGAGGGTGACAAGGCGCGATACCCCGAGCAGTCGTCGTGCCTGAGCGAGTTCGTGACGACGACCGACGAAGCTGGTCAACTCCAGAGGAAGATCACCCTGCGCGGACTTGCCGACACCGGGCATGGAGTGCGATCGATGCTCTCTCGTGCCGGCATGCGACCCGGCGGACCCACCTCCCGCTTCGACGCGGACCGCCATCACATCCATCGGAAAGCCGTAGCGTGCCTGGATGCCCCTAAGTTCGTCACCGAACGCAGCAGCAGTGGGCTGGCGCTGGTGTGGCTCGGCAGCCATTGCACGTTCGATAACGGTGCTGACGTCATCGGGGATTCCGGCGATCCGTGGGTCGGGGACCGGATCGGTCGTGACCCGCAGAAACTGAGCGATCACGTTCTCTCCGCTGCGACGTTCGAAGGCGGCATGACCAGTGAGGGCGCAGAATACGGTGGCGCCGAGACCGTAGATGTCGGACGCCGCGCTCGGCTCGTCCCCCCGCAACACTTCAGGTGCGGTGAAGGCGGGCGATCCGGTGATTACACGCTTGGTGGTGGTGAATCCGCCAGGTATATGTGCAATGCCGAAATCGGTTAAGGCAGGCTCGGCATAGTCGGTGAGCAGGATGTTCGCAGGTTTGACGTCGCGGTGAATGATCCCGAGCCGGTGGGCGCTCTCCAATGCTCCGGCGATACGTATACCGATCCGGAGAGCCTCGTCCAGTGGAAGTGAACCCTGACGGCTAATCCATGCTTGCAGTGAGCCCTGGGCATGGAATTGCATCACCAGGTACGGCCGCCCACTTCCCGTGGTGCCCACCTGCAGCACGTTCACGATGTTGGGGTTGCCGGTGAGTCGTCCCATCGCCCGCTGTTCCCGGAAAAACCGGGCGCGGTTCTCGTCCTCCAGTTCCGAGGTCATCACCTTCACGGCAATCGTGCGATCGAGGGAACGCTGCCGACACCGGAACACGACACCGAACCCGCCGCGGCCGATCTCTCGGGGGTCGTCGAATCCGGCGTCTCGGAGCTCCGTAGCGACGACGTGCACTTCGTCGCGTTGGGTCGACAACGGATCGTTCTCAGCCGGCGGCATGGCTCACTCCGTCGGCATATCCATCACGTAACGCCCGAACGTACCTGCCACCTCAATCACCTCTGCAGAGTCCTCCAAGGATATCGCGCATGATCGGAGCCTTTGAGCGAACAACCACCGATTCCTCGCAGCATCTCGGTCACGCATCGCCGCGTCACGAACAATCGCGGTGGCCGGACGCCGCGGCGTTGCCTCAGAGACTTCCTGGACAGCATCCGGGACAATTTCCGAACCTCGCCCTGAACCGGTCTTACTCCACCGATCGAAAAAGGCGTTTGCCGTATTGTCTGGACAAGCGAGGCGGTGCCCGGTGTAGAGGCTCAGGACGAGTGCGTCGGCCTCGGTGGTAGGCCACATCCAGGGCACTTCGGGATCGAGTGGGTGGGAGATCACTCCGTCGTCGGGCTCGAAAGGGTAGTTGACCTGGTGGATGGTGGCGACCTGCTGGGAGCTGACGGTTGCGAGGGCGGGACCGTAGAGGGTTGTGCCGCCGGGCTCGAACAGGGTGGTGCCAGGTTCGACGAGGGTGACTGGTCGGGAACGTCCTCTGGCGCGTCGCAGGCGACCATGGGTCATGCGTTTGCGCAGCCGATACGGTCTCTGACCTCTATCTTGTACGGGGAGAGCCGGATTCAAGGGAGACATCCGCGGTTTCCGGGAGCTGACCAGGCCGTGGGCCCGCGCTCCCGGCGACCCCGGCGCTCAGAGTTCGATGTACAGGAAGTTGTCGGCCCAATTCGTTTCGCCGCTCGTCGTCGCGAAGTAGAAGATGCGCTCCGAGAATCCGCAATCGAAGTATTCGGCGATCTTCGATTCGCCGGGGGCGAGCGTGCCGAGGTTCCTGCTCTCGTAAACGAGCGGAGTGTGGACCGTGACTCCGGTGGCGGTCCCGTCGCCCTCGTTCGTGACACGCACGGCGCATGCGTTGACACCCTCGGCGTTCGCCTGCGTGATCACGAGGTCGGGTCCGTCGCCGAGAGAGCCGAACGGAGCAGCGGAGGCCGTTGCAGCCCCCGCGGCCGCCAGCCCCGCGATCATGGCTCCCGCCACTGCCGTACGTCGAAAATTGCGCATGGTTGTGCCCTTTCCTCGGTTGTCCGGATTGCCCGGATCCGTACGCTACAGTCGCCCACCCGCACGAAGCGTGCAGCCGAACGAAACCGCACTGCCGTGTCGTCTCGTCGAGGCCGGCCGGCACGAGTCCGCTGATCGACATCGACTTGCCGCATGCGCAACGAGGCATGGTGCTCGAGATCTGGCGACTCGTCATGGTTTGATCGAGTTATGACCGAGGAGAATGGGATTCCCACCGTCGTGACTGCCAGCCGCATCATCGAGGCCCCGGCGCGGACGGTCTTCGAACTGATTGCCGACCCAGCGCAACAGCCGCGGTGGGACGGCAACGACAATCTGGCCGAGGCCGCGGCCGGGCAGCGGGTGCGCGCCGTCGGTGACGTGTTCACCATGACGCTCACCAACGGCGGCATCCGCGACAACCACGTGGTGGAATTCGAGGAGGGGCGCCTGATCGCCTGGCTGCCCTCGGTGCAAGGCGATCAGCCGCCGGGTCATCTGTGGCGTTGGGAACTCGACCGAGTCGATGAGGCGAGCGTCCGCGTCACGCATACCTACGACTGGTCGCGATTGACCGACGAGAAACGCCTCGAGCGCGCCCGGGCCACCACGTCGGACATGCTTCTGGCCTCAGTCGACAGGCTTGCCGAACTCGCCGAGGCGAACGGCGAACGGCCCCTCGCCTGACCTGTAGCCGAGGGGCGTCCGAGGTCACCGACCGGGCACGACGGAAATCGTTCCCTGGCAAACGGCGTTCTGCGAATTGACGAACCACCATCCCGCGCCGGTCTGGACGGTCACGGTGAACGCCACCGTCCCGGTTCCCGTCCACGTTCGGTTGATCGGGATGCCGGGTTTCTGCTGCCAGGCCGCCTCATCGCTGACGCTGTGTCCGGTCGCGCCGGTTGTCGTGTTGTGCCAGTCGACCGACGCCCGCGTGCCGTACCAGTTGACGCCGATGCTCGGAATGAGACCGCCGGGCGGCGTCGGCAGTTCGTTGCCGCCGCTCAGCAGAATTGCCGGCTCCAGTGCAGACCCACCCGGTCGCAGCGACTCCCCGGACGCGGCGTTGATGGTCCACGTGAACGGCGGTGCCCAGACGAGGGGATTCGCACTCGAGCACGTCATCGTCGTCGATGTCGGTGGCGCGGGCTGAGCACTCGCAACAGCGCCTCCTCCGGTCGCCACCGCGGTTCCCAGTCCGACAGCAGTGAGTGCCGCAGCACAGACCCGTCGTCCCAGCTGCTTGTTCATCAGCGCTCCATTCCTTCGTGACCACGAGAATTGAGACGTCCGTCGCCCCCCATTCCATTTCGGCAGCGGGACAGGATCTGTTACAAATCGTGCAAACTGGACCGCCACTCACGCAGCTGTATTCGCGGCAACCAGCCGCTGAGTCCCTCAGACCCTCCCTGCGGTATCGGCGACAACCGATACATCGACGGCGGCTACCGACGCAACGAGAATGCCTATCTGGCAGCCGGATACACGTTCGCTCGGGGCGCCCAGGGCCTCGGCGTGTCGTGGAACACCACGAATGACTGTGGCGGCGCGGCTCCCCGAGGGCGACCGCGAGGTGCTCACCGCGGTCGACGGTTGTCAGGGCCTGTCGATCCGAGGCGGGGACGGACGCTGTCGCCGGTCGGGAAGGAGGTGTGGGTGAGGTGCTCGGAGATCTGCCAGATGCGTGTGGCGTCGTCGTCGCTGCGAAGCCGGGAGTAGACGGACTGTTCGGCGGGCGGGCCGGACAGGTGACCGAGACCGCTGGGACCGTACAGGCGGGCGCCGCGTGCGTCCGGTGAGGTGGCGGCCAGCAGGGCCGGAAGCAGTGCGGTCTCTACCGTTCCGACGAGGATGCCGCGGCGGGAGAGTGCGTGGATGAGGCGCCTGCCGGCGGTGTCTCGCGCGCGGCCGACCTCGGGGCGTGCGGCCAGGAGATTGGTGGGCGCTATGCCGGGGTGGGAAAGGTTGCTGGTGATCCACCAGCCTCCTGCCTGGCTGCGCCGGTCCAGCTCGAGTCCGAACAGGCCGAGCGCGATCTTGGACTGGCTGTACGCGCGCTGGCCGTGGTAGGACCGTTCCCAGTTCAGGTCGTCCCAGTTGATGGCGTGCTGGTTCGCGGCGACACTGATCTGCGAGGTCACATGCGCGTGTCCCGCGCGCAGCAGGGGTAGTAGGTCGGCGACGAGCGCGAAGTGCCCCAGGTAATTGCTGCCGAATTGCAGCTCGAACCCGTCGGTGGTGGTCTGCCGGTCCGGGGGTGTCATCACGCCGGCGTTGTTGACGAGGATGTGGATCGGACGGTTCTCGTCGCGCAGCGTGGCGCCCAGCGCGGCGACCGAGCCCAGCGACGACAGGTCGAGGTCCCGCAGGGACACGGCCGCTTCCGGGTGCTGCTGCTTGATCTTTGCGACCGCCGCGTCGCCCTTGCGAGGGTTGCGGACTGGCATGACGACCTCGGCGCCGGCGGCGGCGAGGCGCGCCGCCAGGCCCAGTCCGACGCCGTCGCTTGCGCCGGTGACCACGGCGAGTTTCCCGGAGAGGTCGGGGACGGTGATGTCCGGTCGTGTGCGTGTCATGTCCTGCTCCTGTTTTCTCTGCAATGTGGACGTGGTCTCAGGCTGCGCCCGATCCACCGAGACATCCACGGCCTGTCGATCCCAGGCAGCCCTCCGGTACCGAGGGCAGACTGAAACCAGAACTGGAAGCAAGGAGGAAGCAGTCGTGATCGATCGAGCGGGGCTCGCCGAGTTCCTGCGCCGCCGCCGAGAGTCACTTCAACCTGAAGACGTCGGACTCCCGCGTGGGCAACGGCGCAGAACCGCTGGTCTGCGCCGCGAAGAAGTCGCCACGCTCTGCCACATCTCCGCCGACTACTACAGCCGGCTCGAGCGGGAGCGCGGCCCGCACCCGTCCGAGCAGATGATCGCCTCGACCGCGCAGGGGCTGCATCTGTCCCTCGACGAACGCGACCACCTGTTCCGCCTCGCCGGGCACAACCCACCCGCGAGAGGCGCGACCAGCGAACACATCAGTCCCGGCCTGCTCCGCATCTTCGACCGGCTCACCGACACCCACGCCGAGGTCGTCACCGAGCTCGGCGAGACACTTCGGCAGACCCCGCTCGGCGTCGCTCTCACCGGCGACACCACCCGGTACACCGGCCCTGCCCGCAGCATCGGTTACCGGTGGTTCACCGACCCGGCCACCCGCGCGCTCTACCACCCCGACGACCACGCGCTGCACTCCCGCGTCTTCGCCTCCGGACTACGCGCGATGGTCACGCTCCGCGGACCCGGATCACGGGCCGCTCACCTCATGGAACTGCTGCTCGCCCACAACGAAGAATTCCGCACCGTCTGGAACGAACACGAAATCGGCATCCATTACAACGGCGTCAAACGCTACATGCACCCCGAGGTCGGTGCCCTGGAACTGACCTGCCAGACACTTCTCGACCCCGACCAGTCGCACCTCCTTCTCGTCTACACCGACATCCCCGGCAGCGAAAGCCACGAAAAACTACAGCTTCTCTCCGTCATCGGACCCCGACACATCCCGCAGGCGCCCCCGAACGCGTGACCGACCTGACGATCACCGTCGTCCGAACCCGTTTCAAGGGGCGGAACTGCCCGCCAACGCGCCGGCAGTAACGGCCTACGGTGGCTCTCGATGTACAGGGCAGTTGCCCGATGCAGCGCGCGGGGTGTCAGGAGGTCGGCAGGTACGAACGGGAGCCGGTCAGGTTGTAGCGGTGGCAACGCTGAACTCTCCATGGCCCGTTCTCCATCCGGCCGGTGGGACGTTCGCCGTCCCGTGACGCGCGCGCGGAGACACTCGAGCAGGCAGTGGTTCAGTCAATGCGGCGATCGCGTCCCAACGTGAACGGAGTGCAAGTGAAAAGGTTTATCGCAGTAGCGAGTTGGGCATCTGTGTGCCGGCGGCATTCGCCGACCCCGTCGATCCCGACCCGTTCGGTTACAAGGACCGGACATCCGACTTCGTCATACCTCTGGATCCCGGGGTGTTCGGAGCGAACGCAGGCAAATCGATCATCCTGAGTCCGTACGGCACGAGTCGGACGATCGAGTGTGCGTCCTTTCACGGGCAGAGTTGGTGTCGCCAGTTCGATCACGTCGGGAATGAACACGATCTGTACAAGATGAAGATTCCGACGGGGTCGACCGAGTGGGATTACCGCGGTGTCTGGATCTACAACCCGTTCTGGCATCGACCCCGGTGAGCGTGCGGAACGGCCGAACGTAGCGAAGTGAGTGTCCACGGCGCCCGGATCGGCGAGAATTAATGCCGTGCGAGTTCCGGTCGGTCAGCTACCAGTTGGCCACCCGACGAGGCATTGTCCCGAGCAACAGGGGGTATCGAGCATGGTGCAACGAGCGGAGCGGTACCGAGTGCGAAGGATCGGCAGTAGCGCGCCTCTCGCCATCCTCGCGATCATCCTGGCCGGCGTCCTGTTCGCGGGTGGGTGTGGGCAGCAGGACACGCAGTCCGATGCCGAATCGCAGCAGGACGCGACGACATCCGAGGCGATCCTGTTGCCTCAGGAGATTCTGGTGGGGTTGGACGTCGTCCAGACCTACTTCCCGGAGATAGAACAACAGACGGCGACGAGTGAGAACTCCACTGCTTCCGGTACTCCCGACGCGACGCGAATGGTGATCTACGAAGGGGGCGACGGTAGAAGGGTAACCGTCTCCGTCGATCGATATCCCAGCGTCGACGCAGCCGCGACCGCATTCGAGCAAGCGATCGACAACAGCGAAGTCGTCCCGGGGTTCGTGGCGCTACCGGCGCCGGCCGACGTCGGCGACAAGGCATTCGCCGGCTCCGTGACCCAGGGAGCGGACACGCATATCGGATACGGCGCGCTCGCCGGCGAGTACGTGATCGGGGTGACCTCGGCCGGCTATCCGGCGACCACCGAGAACGTCGAGAAACTGGCCGGTCTCACACGCGACGCGGTCGAGAAGGCAACGGCATAGGGAAGAACGCGCGACACGACCCTCGCGGCGCCAATACCGCGTCAGGATTGCGGCCATCGGAGTCATAGTGCCGTCAAGAACGGCCGCGTCCTCGCGTGGCGGGGGTAGATCTGGAACTGAATCCCCGAGGAGGTTCCGATGACGCTTCATCTTCCCCACCCGTTCGTGCACGAGCAGCCACGGCAGAACATCGTGCTCGACCTCTCGGCGCTCGGCCCGGGCATCGAGGACGCGCTGCGTGAGGTGATGGAACAGCCACAACTGCGGCTGGTCGGTTTCCGCTGCACAGTCGGTCCCGGGGCGGTCGACGAGGCGATCGGGCTGATGGAACAGGTCCGGCGCGACTACGGGGTGATCCTGACGGAACTGGTCCTCCAGGGCGCAGACGGTGTCGATCTGCGGGAGGTCGTCGACGAGGCCCTGGACGAGGCGTGCGCCCGCAATCGGTATCCCCGCCCGAGCGTCGTGTTCACCGGGCACGCGGCAGAGCCGGGACTCCCCGCCTTGACGAAATCCTGACGCCCTCACCCCTTGCGCCCGGTTGAACGCGCGTTTAGCGTATTAAACATGCGTTCAACCAGTGCCGGTTCCGAGGTCCCGCAACCCGATCTGACCACGCGTGCCCGAGTGCGCGACGCGGCCATCACGGTGTTCGGCAATCACGGTTTCAGTACCGGAGTGCGGGCGATCGCCACCGCCGCCGGGGTGTCACCCGGTCTGGTGATCCACCATTTCGGCTCGAAGGACGGCCTGCGCGCCGAATGCGACGAGCATGTCCTGCGGATCATCCGGGAACAGAAGGCGGAGGCGATTTCGACGCCCGGACCGGCGGGCGCCATGCACGCCCTCGCCGAGATCGAACAGTACGCCCCGCTCGTCGCGTACATCGTGCGCAGTTTCCAGGCAGGTGGAGGACTCGGCGAATCCCTCTTCGAGCACATGGTCGAAGACACCGAGCAGTATCTCGCGATGGGCGTGGCGGCCGGAACTGTCCGGCCCAGCCGCAACCCGAAGGCGCGGGCGCGCTACCTCACCCTCTACAACGTGGGTGCCATGCTGCTCTACCTGCAGATGCGTGCCGACAAGGAAACTCCGCTCGATTACGCCACGGCCATCCGCGACCTCGCCACCGACGTCACGCTGCCCGCCCTCGAGATGTACACCGAGGGCCTGTTGCCGGATTCGTCGACCCTCGAGGCGTATCTGGCCACCGAAGACGGTGCCGCGCAGGCGGGCGCTGCACCCGCAGAACATACCGACTCCCCGAACTAGGAGCAGCTATGAGTGCGATCATCGAAGTGCGCAACCTGGTGAAGACGTTCGGACGAACCCGGGCGTTGGACGGACTCGACCTCGAGGTCGGCGAAGGGGAGGTGCACGGGTTCCTCGGGCCGAACGGCGCCGGCAAATCCACCACCATCCGCGTCCTCCTCGGCAGCCTGCACTCCGACAGCGGTGAGGCCACCGTGTTCGGCCGCGACCCGTGGCGCGACGCCGTCGCCCTGCACCTCGACATGGCGTACGTCCCCGGCGACGTGACCCTGTGGCCGTCGTTGTCCGGCGGCGAGACCATCGACCTCCTCGCCCGGATGCGCGGCGGTCTGGACGAGACCCGCAAGCAGGATCTGATCGAGCGTTTCGACCTCGACCCGCGGAAGAAGGGTCGGGCGTATTCGAAGGGCAATCGTCAGAAGGTGGCATTGGTGTCGGCGTTCTCGTCCGACGCTCGCCTGCTGCTGCTCGACGAACCGACGTCGGGCCTGGATCCGTTGATGGAACAGGTTTTCCGTGAGTGCGTCGCCGAGGCCCGCGACCGCGGTGTGACGGTGCTGCTGTCCAGTCACATCCTGTCGGAGGTGGAGGCGCTGTGCGAACGGGTCACCATCATCCGGGCCGGACGGACGGTCGAATCCGGAACCCTGGCGTCGATGCGGCATCTCAGCCGTACGTCGATCACCGCCGAACTTCTCGGTGACCCCGGCGATCTGAGCCGCATCGACGGCGTGGCGGATATCGAGTTCGACGGGGCTACGCTGCACTGCCAGGTCGACAGCGAACATCTCGGCGAACTCATCCGGGTGCTCGGCGACACCGGGGTACGCAGCCTCGTCAGTCAGCCGCCGACCCTCGAAGAACTCTTCCTGCGGCACTATGAGATCGACGACGGCACGACCACGTCGTCCGACGCGGTGGAGAAGGTGCGGGCATGAGTACCGCAACGGTGTCCCGGTACCGGCCCGTGGAGCCGGCGCCGGTGTCTTCCTCGGATTTTACGGGGACACTGCACTTTCTGCGGTTGTTCCTGCGCCGGGATCGGATCGCGCTGCCGCTGTGGATCCTGATCTTCGCGTTCGCGCCCGCGCTGTACGTCGCGAGCATCGCCGACATCTACACCTCCGACGCTCAGCTGGCGGAGTTCGCGGCCACCACGGCGGCCAGCCCCGCGCAGATCGCCATGTACGGGCCGATCTTCAACTCCAGCCTCGGCTCGGTGGGTGTCTGGAAGGCCGGTATCTACTACACGCTGATCGGGCTGGTGGTGATTCTGACGGTCATCCGGCACACCCGCGCGGAGGAGGAGACCGGCCGGGCGGAGCTTCTCGACTCGACCTCCGTCGGACGGTACTCGGGCCTGACCGCGGCGCTGCTCCTCGCCGGCGGCGCGTCCGTCGTCACCGGGATCCTGTGTGCGGCAGCGTTGCTCGCCCGGGACCTTCCGGTGGGCGGTTCGGTCGCGTTCGGGACGTCGCTGGCCTGCTCCGGTCTGGTGTTCACGGCGGTCGCCGCCGTTGCGGCGCAGGTGAGTACCGGCGCCCGTGTCGCGCGCGGCGTCGCGTTTACGGTGCTCGGCATCGCGTTCGCGTTGCGCGCGGTCGGTGATGCCGGGTCCGGCACCCTGTCGTGGTTCTCACCGCTCGGCTGGGACCTGCAGATCCGTCCGTATGCCGACGAACGCTGGTGGGTGGTCGTCCCCAGCCTCGTCACGGCACTCGTACTCACCTGGGCGGCATACGCTCTCCTGCGCCGACGCGATGTCGGCGCCGGTCTGATCGCCGAACGCCCCGGCCCCACGGACGCGTCGCCGGCGCTCGCCGGCACTCTGGGACTGGCGTGGCGGATGCACCGCGGCACACTCGCGGCCTGGACGGCCGGGCTCGGTCTGTACGGCCTGCTCATCGGCAGCGCCGCGAAGGGGATCGGTGGCCAGGTCGGCGACAGCCAGACGATCCGGGACATCATCACCCGGATGGGTGGCTCGCAGTCGCTGGAAGAATCGTTCATCGGTTACGCGTTCACCATGCTCGCGGTCGCCGCCGCGGCCTACGCGATCTCCGCGTCGTTGCGGCTGTACTCCGAGGAGAACGCCCAGCGTCTCGAACCCGTGACGGCCGGTTCTGTCGGCCGCATCCGGTGGGCATCGAGCCACATCCTGTTCGCCATGCTCGGACCTGCGGTCGCGATGATCGTGGCCGGAGTGGCCGCCGGACTCACGTACGGTGCATCCATCGGCGACGTGGGGGGAGCCCTGCCCGCCGTGATCGGGGCGGCGCTCGTGCAACTTCCCGCGATCTGGATGCTCGCCGGAGTGACGGTCCTCCTGTTCGGTGTGGTCCCGCGGTTCACGCCGGTGGCCTGGGGTGTGCTCGTCGCGTTCCTCCTGATCTTCATGGTCGGGTCGATCGCGCAGTTCCCGCAGACGGTGCTGAATCTGGAGCCGTTCAGCCACGCGCCGAAGCTGCCGGGTGGGCAGATCGAGGCGACGCCGATCGTGTGGCTGCTTCTGATCACAGTGGTGCTGATCGGGGTGGGTGTCGCGGCGTTCCGGCGGCGCGACCTGCGCTGAGCGCCGGCCGGTGTGCACACTGAAGGCATGGCACGTGTGCACACCGGCGAGTCCGTCCTGGCCCGGACGGTGCGGATAGTCGAATCGTTCCGTTCGGACGATTCGCTGCTCACGGTGTCCGAGATCGCGCGACGGTCCGGTCTGCACATCTCCACCACGTCGCGGTTGATCGACGAACTGGTGGGGTGCGGCTGGTTCGAGCGTGAGGACCGGAAGGTGCGGATCGGGGTCCGCCTGTGGGAGGTCGCGTCGCGGGCGTCCCCGACCCTCGGCCTGAGGGAAGCGGCGATGCCGTTCATGGAGGACCTGCACGCAGTCGTCGGGCAGCACACTCAGCTCGGTGTCCTCGAGGGCGACGAGGTGTTGTTCATCGAGCGGCTCACGGCAGCGGGTGCCGTGGTCAACTACACGCGCATCGCGGGCCGGATGCCGCTCCACGTGTCCTCGTCCGGGCTGGTGCTGCTCGCGCACGGACCGTCGGAGCTGCAGGAGCGCATCCTGAGCGAGCCGTTGAAGGTGTACACCGACAACACGATTCGCACCGCACGACAGCTGCGGGGAGTGCTCGCCGACGTCCGCCGGCACGGCTACATCCTCTGCGCCGGACACCTCTACCCGGACACCACGGGCGTCGCGGTCCCGGTGCGGGACGGCCACGGCAAGGTGGTCGCCGCGCTGTCGGTCATCGTGCCGAACGACGAGAAGGCGTACGCGCAGATCCCCGCGCTGCAGGCGGCCGCGAAGGGCATCACCCGCGTGATGGCGGCGGCGTCGACGTGAGGCAAGCCCAGGTGGCAGATTCCCACGGATTTGCCGGAATCCGACGCAATTGCGCGGGCGGCTGACCAATGTCTGTGACACTGTGCGCGGTGGACTATCCGCCCCGCCCGTGCCACGGTGGAAACGGAACCACTTCTCCCAGAAAGCGCAGCATCATGGAAAGCACCTCGCAACCCAGCCCCCGGGAATGCCCGGACTGCCACGCGCTCACCGCGGACCTCGAGGCACATAAACTCTGGCACTCGCGGCTCGTCCACGACATCGCCACCGCCGTCGACAAGGACATCAGCCGAAGGGCGCACACCGCCTAACTCAGCCGGCGGACACGGCGACCACGAGCTTCCCGCGAACCTGACCGTCGACGAGCCGCCGGAGTGCGGTGGCGGCCTCGCTCAACGAGTACGTCCGGTCGATGACGGGTGTGACGTCGCCGGACTCGACGAGGTCGCGGAGCACGAGCAGGTCGTTACCGTCCTCCTTCGAGACGAACACGCACAGTGTCTGACTCACGAAGGGGGACAGCGCGAGTGCGCGCAGCTGGCGATCGGTGCCGCCCAGCCACCGTCCGTCGGTTTCGCCGCCGACGATGACGAGTCGGCCGCGCGGGGTGAGGACACGACGCAGGCGGGAAAGGGACGAGTTGCCGCCGATGTCGAGGACGACGTCGTAGCGCCGCCCGAGTCGGGTGAAGTCTTCGCGTGTGTAGTCGACGACGTGGTCGGCTCCGATCGACCGGACCAGGTCGACTTTCGCGGTGCTGCACACGCCCGTGACCTCCGCCCCGTACGCCTTGGCCACCTGCACGGCGAACGTGCCGACGCCGCCGGACGCGCCGATGATCAGCACCGCCTGCCCCG
Source organism: Rhodococcus sp. JVH1 (assembly GCF_000280725.2). Taxonomy (NCBI): domain Bacteria; kingdom Bacillati; phylum Actinomycetota; class Actinomycetes; order Mycobacteriales; family Nocardiaceae; genus Rhodococcus; species Rhodococcus sp. JVH1. The sequence goes on from NZ_CP166289.1 coordinate 4,817,601, forward strand.
CCGTGACCCTGCCGTGGTCGCGCACACCCTGCAGCGCCGTCAGCCCGGAGATCGCGATCGCCGCGGCTTGCACGAACGTCAGATCGGCGGGCTTGTGCGCGAGCTTTGCCGCCGGTGCGCACGCGTACTCCGCGAAGGTTCCGGCGCCGATGCCGAACACGTCGTCGCCGGGGCGGAATCCTGTGACGTCGCGACCGATCGCTTCGACGCGTCCGGCCAGATCCATCCCGGGAACAGCGGCCTTGGGCCGGCGGAGGCCGTAGCCCGCGAGGCGCAACGGATATGGGAGACCGGTCACGAGGTGTGCCACACCGCGATCGACACCCGCCGCGTGCACTCGGACCAGCACCTCGTCGTCGGCAGGAACCGGTATGTCGACGTCCCGCAGTTCGAGGACCTCGGGCGGGCCGTAGACGTCCTGGGCGACGGCCTTCATGCGGCTGTCGGCGTGGGTCGGTGACTCCATGTCGGACTCCATTCGGATGGCGGATCGACCGTCTGCTTAGAGCGTACGCTTACAACGTAAACTAGTGCTTACAACGTAAACTATGCCGATGGAGAATGTGCGATGACGGCCGAGACCGACCCGAAGGCAGAACCCCGCGTCCCCCTGACCAGGGAGCGCGTCCTGAACGCCGCCGTCGCCCTCGCCGACGACAGCGGCGTCGAGGCACTCACGATGCGCCGGATCGCGCAGACGCTCGGGGTGGAGGCGATGTCGTTGTACCGGCACGTGAAGAACAAGGACGACCTCCTCGACGGCATGGTGGACGTCGTCTTCGGCGAGATCGACCTGCCGCCGAACGGTCGCGACTGGAAGTCCGCGATGCGCCGGCGCGCTATCTCCGTACGGGACGTGCTCGCACGGCACCGCTGGGCCACCGTCCTGATGGAATCGCGGACAACCCCCGGCCCCGCGACGCTCCGGCACCATGACGCGGTGCTGGGCATTCTGCGGGCAGCGGGATTCTCCATCGAGCTTGCCGCGCATGCATTCTCGGCCCTGGACAGCTACATCTACGGCTTCGCGATGCAGGAGACGAGCCTGCCGTTCGGCTCCTCCGACGAGCTCACCGACGTGGCGGAATCGATCCTCGGCAGCGTCCCGGCCGACGAGTACCCCCACCTCACCGAGTTCGTGACGCAGCACGCCATGGCACCCGGATACGACTTCGGTGACGAGTACGAATACGGACTCGACCTGATTCTCGACGGACTCGAGCGGGCAGGCGGACCGTCTCTGCCCAGTTGAGTGACCCTGGTTACATCTCGACTTTCAACTATTGAAAATGATCTGGCGGCTCACCCCCGGCTCGGAAGATCCTCGAACAAACGCGAGATCGAGGAGTCGAGATGCCACAGAACCCGGTTTCTTCCGGTGCGCCAGCGAACGCGGCGCTACAGGTTGTCGTCAAAGAGGTTGTCGCGGAGGGTATTGTCGCGCTGACCTTGCGTCACCCCGACGGGCGGCGCCTGCCGGACTGGGCGCCGGGGGCCCACATCGACCTGCTGCTTCCGAACGGGCTGACGCGGCAGTACTCGCTGTGCGGCGACCGGTGGGACGCGTACAGCTACCGGGTCGGGGTGCTGCGGGAATCGGCGGGCCGGGGCGGGTCGGCGTACGTCCACGACGTACTCGCGGAGGGTGATCTCGTCGGGGTCGGCGGTCCGCGCAACAACTTCCCGCTCGTCCCCGCACCGAGGTACCTGTTCATCGCCGGCGGTATCGGGATCACCCCGCTGCTGCCGATGGTCCGTCAGGCGGAGCTGATGGGAATCGACTGGCAACTCCTGTACGGCGGCCGCACCCGCACGTCCATGGCGTTCCGGGACGAACTTGCCGCCTATGGCGACCGGGTGTCCGTCGTGCCTCGCGACGAGCAGGGCCACCTCGACTTGTCGGCGCATCTCGCCGCGGACGCCGCCGACGCGAAGGTCTACGTTTGCGGGCCCGGACCACTCCTCGCCGCCGTCGAAAACTGTTGCACGGATTGGCCCGTCGGCACGCTGAGGACCGAACGCTTCGTGCCGAAGGACAACGGCGCGCCCCTGCGCGACGAACCGTTCGAGGTCGAACTCGCGCGCTCCGGCCTCGCGCTGACGGTGACGCCCGGCGCCAGCGTCCTCGACGCCGTGCAGGCGGCCGGGGTCGACGTTCTGTCCTCGTGCCGCGAGGGCACGTGCGGGACCTGCGAAACCACCGTCCTCGCCGGCGCCCCCGACCACCGCGATTCGGTCCTCGACGACGAGGAGCGGTCCGCCGGCGACTGCATGCTCATCTGCGTCTCCCGGTCCTGCTCCGACCGCCTCGTGCTCGACCTCTGACACACCCACCCGAAGGGACTCACCGTGACGATGTTCGCCCCCGCTCCCGCGTTGCCCGTCAGCGACGCCGACCCGTTCGCCCTCGATGTCTTGCAGGACCCGTTGCCGTTCCAGGCAAATCTGCGGGACGCCGGCCCCGTCGTGTACCTGCGGCGGTACGACGTCTTCGCGCTGGGCCGCTACGAGCAGGTCCATGCCGCGCTGACCGACTGGCAGTCGTTCCAATCCGCTGCCGGGGTCGGCCTGAGCAACTTCCGGTACGAGACCCCGTGGCGTCCGCCGAGCATCCTGCTCGAGGCCGACCCGCCGCATCACGACGCTCCGCGGGCGGTGCTGAGCAAGATTCTGGGCCCCCGCGCGCTGCAGAAACTCAGGGCAGCGTGGATTCAGGATGCGGAGGCCCTCGTCGACCAGTTGCTCGCGAACACAACCGAATTCGACGCGGTCACCGACCTCGCCGCCGCGTTCCCGCTGCGGGTCTTTCCGGATGCCGTCGGCATTCCCGACGCCGGACGGGAGAACCTGCTGCCGTACGGGGACCACGCATTCAATGCGTTCGGTCCCGCCAACGGTCTGGTGGAGAAAGGGGCGCCGCGGGTGGCCGAACTGTCCGGCTGGGTCAAGGCGCAGTGCGCCCGCGACGCGCTCACCGGCGACGGTTTCGGTGCGCAGATCTGGGCGGCGGCGGACCGCGGCGACATCACGTACGAGCAGGCGCCGCTCGTCGTGCGCTCGTTGCTGACGGCGGGGGTGGACACCACGGTCAACGGACTCGCGGCCGTGCTCTACGCGTTCGCGACGCATCCGGACCAGTGGGCGAGGCTGCGCGAGAACGGCACGCTGGCCCGGACGGCGTTCGACGAGGCGGTCCGGTGGGAGTCGCCGGTCCAGACGTTCTTCCGCACCGCCACCCGCGACACCGAGATCGGCGGCGCGACCATCCCGGACGGCAAGAAGATCCTGATGTTCCTCGGCGCCGCGAACCGGGATCCCCGCCGGTGGGAGAACCCGGAAGTATTCGATCTCGGCCGCAACCCGTCGGGGCACGTGGGGTACGGGATGGGAATTCACCAGTGCGTCGGCCAGCACGTCGCCCGGCTCGAATCGGAGGCGCTCCTGACGGCACTGGCCTCGCGGGTGCACTCACTGGAGATTGCCGGGCCGGTTCACCGGCACCTCAACAACACGCTGCGGTCGTGGGAATCCGTGCCGGTCAAGGTGCGGCTGCCCTAGGCGCGAAAACCATACGTACGTATGTATTGGCACGGCGGAAAGTCGCACGAATCCGACGGTCCCACCGATACGATGCTCCCGACCCGGCCGCCACGGAGAGAGGGACCATGGACACTCGTTCGTCCGCATCCACCGCGCTCACCACCGAGGAGAAGGCCTCGCTCACCAGCGGTGAGAACTTCTGGGAGACAAAGGCGCTCGACCGGGTGGGTGTCCCCTCGATCTACCTCACCGACGGCCCACACGGGGTGCGGAAGCAGACCGGCGGCGGCGACCACCTCGGCATCGGCGACAGCGTACCCGCGACGTGCTTCCCGCCGGCGGTCGCGCTGGGTTCGACCTGGGACCCGGACCTGCTCGAGACGGTCGGTCGGGCCCTCGGCGACGAGGCGAAAGCCGAGGGCGTCGGGGTCCTGCTGGGGCCGGGTATCAACATCAAGCGTTCACCGCTCTGCGGCCGCAACTTCGAGTACCTGTCCGAAGACCCGATTCTGAGCGGCCGGCTCGGTGCCGCCCTCGTCGACGGACTGCAGGGACGGGGGATCGGCGCGTCGCTGAAGCATTTCGCCGCCAACAACCAGGAGACCGACCGGCTCCGGGTGAGCGCCGACATCGACGCGCGGCCCCTGCACGAGATCTACCTTCGCGGGTTCCGGCACGTGGTCGAGCACGCGGCTCCGTGGACGGTAATGTGCTCGTACAACCGCATCAACGGCGTCTACGCGTCGGAGAACCGGTGGCTACTCACCGACGTCCTCCGCGGCGAATGGGGTTTCGACGGGCTCGTCGTCTCCGACTGGGGTGCCGTGTCGAATCGGGTTGCCGCGCTCTCCGCCGGGCTCGATCTCGAGATGCCGTCGACGAACGGGGTCACCGACGCCCAGATCGTCGCCGCGGTCGAGTCCGGTGCCCTCGCGCAGTCCGCACTCGACACTGCGGTGGAAAGGGTGCTCGCGCTGGTCGAGAAGGTGCGGTCGAACTTCGATACCTCCGCCGACTACGACCGCGACGCCCACCACGCCCTCGCCCGTGACGTCGCCCGCCGCAGTGTCGTGCTGCTGAAGAACGACGGAATCCTTCCGCTCGATCCCGCAGCGAACACGAGGATCGCGGTGATCGGCGAGTTCGCACGCACTCCGCGCTATCAGGGTGCGGGCAGTTCGCAGGTCGTCCCGACCCGCCTCGACAACGCTCTCGACGAGATTCGGACGATCGCCGTCGGCCCCGAGATCACGTTCGCGCCCGGATACTCACTCGATGAATCCGGCAGCGCGACAGGTCTACTGGTCGACGAGGCGGTGTCGCTGGCCGCCTCCGCCGATGTCGCCGTCGTGTTCCTCGGGCTCCCCGCTGAGGACGAGTCGGAGGGAATCGACCGGGAACACATCGAACTGCCCGCGGCGCAGACCGAACTGCTCGACGCGGTGCTCGCGGCCAACCCGCGCGTCGTCGTCGTGTTGTCCAACGGCAGCGTCGTGCGACTGTCGGGTCGGGCCGGGCGAGTCCCCGCGATCGTGGAGGGCTGGCTCCTCGGTCAGGCCGGTGGGGGAGCCGTCGCCGACGTGCTCTTCGGGGTGGTCAACCCGTCGGGCCGGCTGGCCGAGACGATTCCCGTTCGACTCGAGGACACCCCGGCGTACCTCGACTTCCCGGGCGAGGCGGGCCACGTGCGGTACGGGGAAGGCCTGTTCGTCGGCTACCGGTATTACGACAGTCGAGACGTGGCGGTGAGTTTCCCTTTCGGGCATGGCCTTTCGTACACGAGCTTCGACTATTCCGCCCCCACCGCGACACGGACCGCCGCCGGAGTCGAGGTTGCGCTGACGGTCACGAACACCGGGCCCCGGGACGGACGTGAGGTGGTCCAGGTGTACGTCGGTGTCCCCGGTTCGGCAGTGGCCAGGCCGGTTCGCGAGCTGAAAGGTTTCGCGAACGTCGACATCGCGGCCGGTGCGAGCGAATCCGTCCGGATCCCGATTCCGTTCGAGGACCTGGCGTACTTCGATGCGGCGCTGTCGCGGTGGGTCGTCGAAGGCGGCGACTATCGGGTGTGGGTCGGCGCCTCGTCGCGGGACCTGCGCGGGGAGGTGGTCGTGACGGTCGGGGGTGACGCACCCCTTCCGGTGCTCACGGCGGAGTCCACGATCGGTGAATGGCTGGCGCATCCGGTGGGGAGTGAGATTCTCGGGGCGGCGCTGGCGCAGACCGCCGGGTCGGGCGTGTTCGACGACCCGTCACTGCTGCGGATGGCCGCGTCGATGCCGCTGAACCGCGTCGCGGCATTCCCCGGCAGCCCGATCGGCACCGAGCAGTTGGATGCCTTGGTCCGGCGCGCCGAACGGCCGCCGCGGGTGATGACCGATCATGCCCGCGGCGGCCGTTCGTAGCGGCTGGTTACGAGGAGGACTCGTCGATGTCGAAGAGTTCGCCGATCAGGCCGCCGAGGAACCGTCGGTGTTGCGACGATATTTCGGCGGCCGCTGCTTCGTCCCGGGCCGCGCACAGGGTGATCAGGTTGTCGTGGTGTTCGATGGCGTCCTGCCAGCCGCGGAGACTGGAGAACTTGCGGTAGTAGATCCGGTGGATCTGCGGGTGCACCTGGTGCATGAGCCGTTTGAGCAGTGGGTTGCCTGCGGCGTCGACGATGACGCCGTGGAAGGTGTCGTCCGCGGCGAGTGCGGCACCGATGTTGTCGGTCTTGATCGCCTGCGCGAGGTCGTCGTTCGCGGTGCGCATCACGTCGATCATGTCGTCGGTGAGGTTGGGCACCCCCGTTTTGACGGCCAGTTGATCCAGGACCTCCATCACCGCCAGCGTTGCCTCGACATCGGCCCGGTTCAGCGGTGTGATCCGGGTGAAGGCGGCGGGTTTCGCCTCGACGAGTCCGGTGTCGATCAGCCGTGTCAGAGCCTCGCGCACCGGGGTGCGGCTCAGCCCCAGATGTTCGGCCAGCTCGCTGTCCTTGACCTTGGATCCGGGCGCGAGCTCACCGGTGACGATCGCGTCGCAGATCCGCTCGAACGCGACGTCGCTCATGCGGGGGCGCTCCACCGGATTATCACGCAACATACTGGATACTGTACTCTGCACGCCGCACGTTCCCAGGGGCCGCGTGGGTGAGTGCCTGGTGCCTTGTCGCGAGGATACCGAGAATGCCTTCGTCGACTGTCCATCGTCCGGGCCCCCCGCTACCCATCCGCGTTGTGTCGCCCGGCGAGGACCTTGTCGCCGAGGTCGTCGCCAGGCGTTTCGGCGGACCGACCGGCCTTCGCCTCGGCTTTCTCCTCGGACTTGTCGATCACCGACGCGGCGAGGGAGTTTCCGACGACGTTGACCGCGGTGCGGGCCATGTCGGCGATGAAGTCCACCCCCAGCAGGAGCGCGACGGCTTCGGCCGGCAGGCCGATGGTGTTACCCGCCGCGATGAGCACCACGATCGAGGCGGAGGCAACGCCGGCCATGCCCTTGGACAAGATGACCAGGACCCCGACCATCAGCAGCAGGGTGGGGATCGAGGTGTCGATGCCGTAGGCGTTGGCGAGAAAGACCAGGGCGACAGCCTGGTAGAGGACGGAGCCGTCGGTGTTGAACGAGTAGCCGAGCGGCACGACGAACGAGGTCGTAGAGCGGCTGACGCCGAGCCCCTCGAGCTTGAGCAGTAGCGGCGCGAGCACTGCCTCGGAGCTGCGGGTGACGAACGCGAGTCCGACCAGATTTCCGATGGCCTTGAGCATGGTGACGTACTCGACGCGGAAGATCGCGGCGATGATCGGAAAGATGACGCCGAGGATGATCGCCATACCGACGTAGACGACGGCGAGGAAGCCGAGCAGGCTCGATAGGTTCCCGAACCCGTAGTGCGCGACGTCATAGCTGATGAAGCCCAGGACCCCGAGGGGCGCGAGGCGAATGACGTAACCGACCACCTTGAACATCGCGCCGGCGAGTGAGTCGAGCACGGACGTCATCGGCTTCGACTGCTCACCGATCGCGGCGAGTGCGACGCCGACGAACCCGGCGAACACGATCACTGCCAGCAGGTTCCCCTCCGCGAAGGCGGCGAAGACGTTCTTGGGAACAGCGTGCAGGAGTAGTTCGTGGAAGTCGATGCCCTGCTCGAGGGTCTCGACGGACGCACCGTCGGCGCCGGCGACTGGGGCGCCGGAACCGATGTCGAGCAGCTTCGCAAGCGCGACGGCCATCAGCAGGATGATCGTGGTGACGACCTCGAAATACAGGATCGCCTTGGCGGCCATGCGCCCGACCTTCTTCGCCGAATCCATGCGCGCGATGCCGAGCACGATGAGCGGGAAGACCAAGGGGACGACGATCATCTGAACCAGGTTGAGGAACACGTCGCCGGCCAGTTTGAGTTGCTCGCCGACGGCGGGGGCGAACGTGCCGATGAGTGCGCCGACGCCGACGGCGATCAGTGACTGCACGCCGATCGGCAGCTTCCAGAACTTCCACCACCTGCGTGGTGTGCGAGACGCGTCGGCGTCCTCGGGTGCTGTTGCGGAGTCAGCGGGGATGGCTCGGGTTGTCGTCATTCAACGGCTCCAATATATTGGATGTGGTGTACTGTTCGACAACAGTGATCGACGTCATAGTCCCTGTCAAGTAGAACGGCGAATTGGGTGTTGGTGGATAAGTTGAGCGACAGCGATATGCGGATCGAGCACGATTCGATCGGAGATCTGGCGGTACCGGCGGGGGCGTACTACGGCGTCCACACCGCCAGGGCGATGGACAATTTCGCGATCACCGGGTCTGCCATCGGTCAGTACCCGGCACTGGTCGCGGCGTTGGCGACCGTGAAACAAGCTGCCTGCCTGGCAAACCGGGACCTGGGTCTCCTCGACGACCGGCGGGCCGAAGCGATCGTGGCCGCGTGCACGGAAATTCGCGCCGGGGCACTGCTCGACCAGTTTCCGATCGACCCGATCCAGGGCGGAGCGGGCACCTCGTCGAACATGAACGTCAACGAGGTCATCGCGAACCGCGCACTCGAGATCCTCGGGTTCGGGCGCGGCGCCTACACCGAACTCGACCCCCTCGCTCACGTGAACCTGGGGCAGTCCACCAACGATGTGTACCCGACCGCGATCAAGCTCGCGCTGGTCGAGCACCTCCGAATGTTGATCGCGTCGCTCGGTCGGCTCGCGGAGTCGTTCGAGCGCAAGTCGATCGAATTCGACGACATCGTCAAAATGGGTCGCACCCAGCTGCAGGACGCGGTACCGATGACCCTCGGGCAGGAGTTCGCCGCCTACTCGATCATGCTGAACGAGGACTGCGCCCGGCTCTCCGAGGGAGCGCTTCTGCTGCTGGAATCGAACCTCGGCGGCACCGCCATCGGCACGGGGATCAACGGACATCCCGAGTACTCCGCGCTCGCCTGCAACTACCTGCGCGAGCTGACCGGTGAACCGGTCGTCCCGGCCGGCAATCTGATCGAGGCAACCCAGGACTGCGGAGCATTCGTGCAGGTCTCCGGAATCCTCAAACGTGTCGCCGTGAAACTGTCCAAGACATGCAACGATCTGCGGCTCACCTCCTCCGGGCCGACCGCCGGGCTCGGTGAGATCAATCTGCCTCCGGCCCAGGCCGGTTCGTCGATCATGCCCGGCAAGGTCAACCCGGTCATCCCCGAAATGGTGAACCAGGTCGCGTTCGAGGTGATCGGCAACGATCTGACGGTCACGATGGCCGCCGAGGGTGGGCAACTCCAGCTCAACGCGTTCGAACCCGTGATCGTCTACAGCCTGCTGCGCTCGACGACGCACCTGGCCGCGGCATCGGACACCCTGGCGGTGAAGTGCGTCGACGGGATCACCGCCAACCGCGACCATCTCGAGCGGGGTGTTCGGCGCTCGATCGGCATCGTCACCGCGCTCTCGCCGTTCATCGGCTATGCGGCCAGCGCGGATATCGCCAAGAGGGCCCTGGCGACCGGCGCTTACGTCGGCGACCTCGCCGTCGACGACGGTCTGCTCACTCGCGCGCAGGTCGATGACATCCTGTCCCCCCGGCGACTCGCCGGTCTGCTCACCGCGCCCACCGTGGACAGCGAATTCTCCGCACTCGACCATCTCACCGGTGTCGCCGCGCACTGATCGACGCTTCACACCCAGCACCTCGAATACAGGACAGCGCAGTCCTTGCCCGAGTAGAAGTTCACATCGAGAGGAAACGAGAATCGGATGACCCTCACATCGTCGGCACACGCCGCCATAGTCCCCGCGACACATGCGCGCTCCTGGCTCCTGGTCGCGGGCTCACGTCCGGACGAGTTCGCCGCAGCCACGAACTCGGCGGCAGACGCGGTGATCTTCGACCTCGAGGACGGTGTCGTTCCGTCCTCGAAAACACAAGCCCGCGAGGCCGTTGCGCGTTTCCTCGCCGGTGGGGGCACCGGGTGGGTGCGCATCAACGACGTCACCACCGCGGACTGGACCGCTGATCTGGACGCGATCCGGGGGCTCCCGGGACTGAGCGGCGTGATGCTCGCCAAGGCCGAATCCGCGGACCACATCGATCGCACGGCTGCCGAGCTGCCCCACATCCCCATCCTCGCCCTGGTCGAATCGGCGCGTGGCGTCGAATTCGCCTTCGACATCGCCTCGGCCGACGCCACGACCCGAATTGCATTCGGCACCGGCGACTTCCGCCGCGACACCAATGCGGGCGCCGACCCCGACGCCCTGGCCTACGCGCGGGGACGGCTCGTCGTCGCCAGTCGGGCGGCCGACCTCCCCGGTCCCATCGACGGCCCGTGCCTGACAGGCGAGCCCGATCTGTCCGAGGCCTTGGCCGTCACCAGGTCGATGGGCATGACCGGCAAGCTCTGCATGCATGTCGGTCACACCGCGATCGTCAACCGCGAACTGTCCCCGCTGCAGAGCGATGTGGCCTGGGCTGCCGAGGTCATCGCACACCTCGGCGCGCAGGGTGAGAACATCGCCGACGGCAGCGATCGCCCGAAGCTCGCCAGTGCCCTGCGAATCACCCACCTGGCCGACGTCTTCTCGGTGTCGGCCTGAGCTTCCCGCCGTGCAGCGGTTACCCGACCTCCCCGATCACCTCGCGCAGTACCCGGGTGACCGTCTGCACCGCAGGTGAGGGATTGGCGTCCTGCCAGGCCATGGCTATGGGGAGGGTGGGGGCGTCGCCGGCGATGGGCAGGTATTCGACACCGTCCATCGCGAGGTGTGCCGTCGAATCCACTACGACGGCGACTCCGACCCCGGCGCCGACCATTGCGAGCAGGCTGTACGGGTCGGGCGCCTCGTGTGCGACGACCGGGGCGAATCCTGCTGCCGCACAAAGGGTGAGCGTGGCGTCGCGGACCACGGAACCGTGTTCGGCGGGGTAGATCACGAACCGTTCGCTCGCCAGTTCCTGCGGCACGACGGCACCCGCGTCGACGAGGCGGTGCCCGGCCGGGACCGCCACCATCAGTGCCTCTACGCGCACGGTGTGGGTGGCGAAGCCCCGCGGGACCGGCAACCCCACGATGCCCATGTCCAGGGTTCCGCGGGTGAGGGCGTCGAGCACCTCACCGGAGTACATCTGCGGGCGTAGGTCCAGTTCGATGCCGGGGTAGGCGTCGGCGAGGGAGCGGGCGAGAACGGACAGCACCGTGTAGCCGCCCGCGCCGCCGAAGCCGACGGTGACGCGGCCGGTCTCCCCGGCGGCAGCCGCCTGCGCGATGCCCTTCACGATCCCGACCTGCGCCTCGATGGTCCGGGCCGGACCCACCAGCGCTTCGCCCGCGGCCGTGAGCCGCACGGAGCGGGTGGTGCGGACGAACAGATCGGTTCCCAGTTCCCGTTCGAGGGCCCGCACGGTCTGGCTGAGCGGGGACTGCGCCACGTGGAGACGCTCGGCGGCCCGCCCGAAATGCAGTTCTTCCGCGACCGCGAGAAACGCGTGCAGGTGACGGAGTTCCACGACCCCTCCCCGGGACTATGTGTCTGAATCACCTAAATAAGCTGAATTAAGTCTTGGACTCTACACGGAATCCCGATCATAGTGATGCACACCACCTCTGCGTCGGCGTGACGCCCCACGAAAGTCAGGGAGAACCGTGAATCCGAATCCCGGCCGCGACGCGGCACCACCCGAATACAGCACGCGGCAGGCCCGCAAGGCCGGTGTCACCGCGTTCGTCGGCACCACCATCGAGTGGTTCGACTTCTACATCTACGGCACCGCATCCGCACTCGTGCTGGGCCGGTTGTTCTTCCCCGACGCCTCGCCCGCGGTGGGCACCCTCGCTGCATTCGCGACGTTCGCGATCGGTTTCGTGGCCCGCCCACTCGGCGGGATCGTGTTCGGCCACTTCGGCGACAAGTTCGGACGCAAGAACGCCGTTATCATCACGCTGATCCTGATGGGGATCGGAACGGTCGGCGTCGGCTGCCTCCCCACCTACTCGCAGATCGGGATCTGGGCACCCGTACTCCTCGTCGCGCTCCGCGTGGTCCAGGGCATCGCGATGGGCGGTGAGTGGGGTGGTGCCGTGCTCATCGCCACCGAATTCGCGCCACCGAACAAGAAGGTGCTGTACGGCGCATTCGCGCAGCAGGGTTCGCCCGTCGGCAATCTGCTCGCGACCCTCGCGTTCCTGGCGCTGACGCTGTTGTCGGACAGCGTGTTCGAGTCCTGGGGCTGGCGTCTTCCGTTCCTCGCGTCCGCCGCCCTCGTCGTCGTCGCGCTGTACATCCGGCTGCGGATCTCGGAGACGCCGGAGATGAAGAAGGCCGTCGTCGCCCAGGAGCGCACCCGGATGCCGCTCGTCGAGGTGCTGCGCTCGCACCCGGTCGAACTCGTTCTCGGCGTGGGGGCCGTGGTCGCGGGTGTCGCCATCACCTACGTGAAGACCACGTTCGCACTCGCGTGGGCCACCGCCGACCTCGGATTCGACCGCGGGGACTTCCTGCTCGTGATCACGATCGCGCTCGTCGCGCAGGTACTCGTGCAGCCGTTCGGCGCCGTGCTGGCCACGAAAATCGATCCGTCGCGGGCGGTCCGGTGGATGCTGCTGCCCGAACTCGTGTTGCTGCCGTTGATGTTCCTCCTCGTCCAGACCGGGTCGGTGCCCCTGGCCATGCTCGGCATGGTGCTGGCCACCGCGCCGCACGCGATGTACTACGCCGCCCTCGCCGGCATCCTCGCCCAGGTCTTCCCGACCAACGTCCGCTACACCGGAATTTCGCTGTCGTATCAACTGTCGACGGCGATCTTCGCCGGAACCGCCCCGATGCTCTGCCAGTTCCTGCTCACCCACACCGACTCGATCTGGCCGGTGGTCGCCCTCGGGCTCGGCTACGTCGTGCTCTCGCTCGCCTGCATGACACTGCTGCTCCGCCGCGGCAAAGCCCGCTCGGACCGGACCGACGCCGAGCCCCGTCCCGAACACACCTCGACCCGGAAAGATGCTGCCCGCTCATGAATTTCGCTCACACCGATCCCGCCCTGCGCGCCGTCGTCGACCGGTGGACCGCACCATCGGAGCGCGACAAGCTGAACACCCTGCTCGACCGGCTGGGCGCCGACGCAGGCGACCGGCTCGACGCCCTCGCCGCCACCGCCGACAAGAATCCACCGGTGCTGCAGCAGTTCGACCGGGACGGCGAACGCATCGACCGGATCGCGTACCACCCCTCTTACCAGGAACTGTGCCGAGCCGCCTACAGCGAATACGGACTGTCGGCACTGTCGCATCGCGGCGGCCTGCACGGCTGGGACGACGTCCCACCGCACCTGGTGAAGTACCTCGCGTCGTACGTGTTCGTGCAGGCCGAATTCGGGCTGGCGTGCCCGGTGTCGATGACCGATGCCGCCGCCCGGACGCTGCGCATGTTCGGCGACCCGGACGTGTTCGGACCGTGGATCGACGCACTGACGTCGACGGCCCCCGACGGCGCGATGACCGGTGCGATGTTCATGACCGAACCGCAGGCCGGCACCGACATCGCCCGCACGGAGACCCGGGCCGTGCGTGACGGCGACGCGTGGCGGCTGACCGGGAAGAAGTGGTTCGCGTCCAATCCCGACGCCGACGTCATCGTGACCCTCGCCCGGTTCCCCGGTGGCGACGACCAGTCCACCCGCGGTGTCGGAATGTTCATGGTGCCCAAGGTTCTGGCGAACGGCGAGCGCAACAGCTACACGATCGACAGGCTGAAGGACAAGCTCGGCACCCGCTCGATGCCCAGCGGCGAGGTGTCGCTGACCGGTGCGTACGCCCAACAGGTCGGCGAACTCGACCGCGGGTTCCGGCAGATGGCCGAGATGGTGAACACGTCGCGGCTGTCGAACGCGATGCGGTCGAGCGCGCTGATGCGACGAGCCGTGCGGGACGCCGTCGACCACACTCGGGAGCGGGTCGTGTTCGGCAAGGCCCTGTTCGACCAGCCCCTGATGCGGGCAACCCTGCTGCCGCTCGCCCTCGACGCCGAGGCGGCGCTCGCCCTGGTGGCCTACAGCGCGCAGTGCCTGCAGGCGGCGGATGCCGGCGACGACTCCGCACATGCCCTGATCCGGGTCCTCACCCCGCTCGCGAAGCACTACATCTGCAAGCGGGCGCGCATCGTCACCGGCGAGGCCATGGAGGTGCGGGGCGGCAACGGCTACATCGAGGAATGGGCCCACGCCCGCCTGGTCCGCGACGCCCATCTGGGGTCGATCTGGGAAGGCTCGAGCAACGTCATCGCCCTGGACGTGCTGCGGTGCATGCGCAAGCTCGGTGCGCATCGCCGGCTGGCGGACACGATGCACGGCATCCTCGCCGGACTCGGACCCGACTGTGGCACCGGCGCCGATGTTCTCCGCCGGCGCTGGGACGACCTGGTCGAGGAAGGCGATCTGCTCGTCGCCGGAGACGACGACACCGCGCAGGCCGGATGCGCGCGCTACGCGAACGAGTTGGCCCGCGCGGCGATGGCCACCCTGCTCTACGACCTCGCCGACTTCGCGATCACCTCGGGCAGCGGCTACCGGTCGCTGCTCGTCGCGAACGCCTACCTGTCCGGCGACACCGGGAACCTCCCGAGGGCTGCCCTCGACCACCTCGCGGCCGTCGTCGACGGCACCGATGTCGCGGCGGATGCCGCGCAGGCCACCGCACCCCGATCCGACTCTGCGACAGGAGTTCTCCTGTGAACACCACCCACACCGGTCCGGCGCCCCTTGCGGGTGTGCGGGTGCTGGACCTCTCCAAGATCCTCGCCGGACCGTACGCCACCATGTCGCTCGCGGACCTCGGCGCCGACGTCACGAAGGTCGAACACCCCGACGGCGGCGACCCGACACGGTCGTGGGGTCCGCCGTTCGTCGGCCCCGACGCCACGTACTACCTCGCGATCAACCGGGGCAAGAAGTCGGTGACCGTCGACCTCAAATCGGAAGAGGGACAGGACGTCATCCATCGCATCCTGGAGGAGACCGACGTCGTAGTCGAGAACTTCAAGCCCGGCAGCGGATTGCAGCGGATCTTCGACTACCGGACGCTGTCCGAGCGGTACCCGCATCTGGTCGTGCTGCACATCTCCGCGTTCGGGGAGGCCGGTCCGCTGCGCGACGAACCGGGTTACGACATGATCGCGCAGGCCGCAGGCGGGCTGATGTCGCTCACCGGTGAGCCGGGCGGGGCGCCGATGAAGGCAGGATTCGCGATGGGTGATCTGGGGGCGGCGCTCTTCGGTCTGATCGGCGTGCTCGCTGCCCTGGTGGAGCGGTCGCGGACCGGCCGAGGGCAGTACGTGACGACGTCGCTGTTCGAATGCCAGCTCGCCCTGCACGTGAACTGGGCGACCAACTACTTCGCGACCGGCGTGCGTCCCGGCGCGCTGGGCTCCGGTCATCCCAATCTCGCTCCGTATCAAGCATTTCCCGCGAGCGACGGATACTTCGTCGTCGCGGTGGGCAACGACAATCAGTGGGGGAGCCTGTGCTCCGCGATCGCACGCGAGGACCTGACGACCGACCCGCGATTCGAGCGCAACCGTGACCGCGTGGCGAATCGTGGCGATCTCGAGCGGGAACTGTCGTCGGCCTTCGCGTCGGGCACCGTGGAGCAATGGTGCGACACACTCGCCGCGCACGCCGTGCCCGTGTCACCGATCCGGCACCTCGACGAGATCTACGCGGACCCGCACACTGCCGCGCTGGGGATGATCGGCACGGTCGACCACCCGACGCTGGGCAGCCTGCAGCAGATCGCATTCCCGGTCAGTTTCGCAGGCGAGCGCCCGCATCTGACGTCCGCGCCGCCGGTACTCGGCGCCGACACCGACGAGATCCTCGGTGCCCACCGGCCGCAGTCGGTGGTCGGCGGGTAGACCCGGTTATCCGCCCTCGCGCAGCAGCGCGACGTCGGACACCATCCGGATGTGATCGGCCATCGCACGGGAAGCGCCCGCGGAGTCCTGGTCTCGAATCGCCGTCGCAATGCGGCGGTGCCCTTCGAGCGAGGCCCGCGGGCGTTCTGCTTGGGACAGGGATTCGATCCGGGTCTCCCGGATCAGCCCGGAAATCTCGTGCATCAACTTGGCCAGTAGTGACGAGTGCGCCGCGACGGTGATGGCCTCGTGGAACTGCTCGTCGCCGACGACGCCGCGATCGCCCGCGGCGATCTCGGCTTCCATCGTCGCGAGGGCGGCATCGATCGCCGCCATCTCCTCGTCCGTCCGGCGTTCGGCGGCGAGCCCGGCAAGTTTGACCTCGAGTGCCTCGCGGGCCTCGATCACCTCGGGGAGGCGGTCGGCGTGCTCCCGCAGCGCCTTGACCGCTCGTTCCTCGATGGGGCGGCGGACGAGCACGGCACCGTCTCCGTGCCGGACCGACACCACACCCTGCACCTCTAGGGCGACGAGCGCCTGACTCAGCGAAGCGCGACTCACACCCAGCTGAGCGGCGAGTTCACGCTCGGCGGGGAGGCGGTCGCCCGGCGTCATCTCGTGGTCGGCGATATGGGCGCAGAGCTGTTCGACGATCACCTCGTACAGCCGCGGTCGTGCTACCGGACGCAGTTGCTCAGCCACTGGGCCACCCACTCTCCATTCCACTGAAACTACTCCACGGTATCTCGCACAGGCATGTAACCGCACGCACACTTCCTGTTGACAGTGATCCACGACACTGCTTCCATGAAGTGGCTAGGCCAATCTGCCACTGAGTCAATTTGCTCGCCGGCGGCGGTCGAGACCAGTTGCCACTGCCACAGAACCGGAGACTTTTCATGTCGACCGAGTTGATCCCCATACTTGCGCTCGCCGTCATGTTCCTGGCGGCGACCGTGCTGCCCGTCAACATGGGCGCACTCGGCTTCGTTGCCGCCTTCTTCGTCGGATGTCGTCGCTGCACATGAGCAGCGACGACATCATCGCCGGATTCCCCAGCAGCCTGTTCCTGACGCTGGTCGGCATCACCTACCTCTTCGCGATCGCCCAGAACAACGGGACCGTCGACCTCATGGTCCGCGGGGCGGTCCGGCTGGTCCGCGGCCGTGTCGCGCTGATCCCCTGGGTGATGTTCGGGATCACGGCGGTACTCACCTCTATCGGCGCGCTCGGCCCCGCCGCCGTCGCGATCGTCGCGCCGATCGCTCTCGGCTTCGCCGCCCGCTACAAGATCAACGCTCTCCTGATGGGCATGATGGTCGTCCACGGAGCGCAGGCGGGCGGATTCTCGCCGATCAGCATCTACGGCGTCACGGTCAACGACATCGCGTCCAAGGCGGGATTGACCAACAGCCCGCTCACCCTGTTCCTCGGAAGCCTCCTGTTCAACGCCGCTATCGGGGTGCTCCTGTTCGTCTTCCTGGGCGGTCGGGACCTGATCGGGCGCAGCGTGCACGACGACGACGCCGAGGACACCGAAGGAACTGGTGCCGGTGGCTCGGGCGGAGGAGCGCCCGCGACCGGGGGTGACTCGGGGTCGGGAGGGGCCACCGCGACCAAGGTGCGTCCGACGTCGACCCTCGCGGACACACCCGCACGCTCCGGTGTCACGTTCGATCAGGCTCTCACCCTGCTCGGCCTCGCCGCGCTGGCCGTGTTCTCGCTGATCCTCGACCTGGACGTGGGATTCATCTCGATGACGGTGGCCGTCATCCTGGCGCTCGCTTCGCCGAAGGCGCAGAAGGGTGCGATCGCTCAGATCAGCTGGTCGACGGTTCTGCTCATCGGCGGTGTGCTCACCTTCGTGGGGGTCCTGCAGGAGGCGGGCACCGTCGAGTACGTCGGAAACGCGGTGGCCAGCCTGGGGATGCCTCTCCTCGTCGCCCTTCTGCTCTGCTACATCGGCGCCATCGTCTCCGCATTCGCGTCGTCCACGGCGATTCTGGGGGCGACCATTCCGCTCGCCGTCCCCTTCCTCCTCGCCGGCGAGGTGGGCGCGGTGGGCGTGATCGTCGCCCTCGCCATCTCCTCGACCATCGTGGACGTCAGCCCGTTCTCGACCAACGGAGCGCTGGTCCTCGCGAACGCGCAGAACGTCGGTCGAGACCGTTTCTACAAGCAGATCCTGAAGTACAGCGCCCTCGTCGTGGCCGTCGGGCCACTCGTGGCCTGGGCGATTTTCGTGGTGCCCGGCTGGCTCTGACGGTCGGCGGGTAGGCGACCGGCCGTGCCTCCCCGCGTCGTTGCATCGATTTTCACCTCTTGACATCGGTCGGATCAGATGTTTCATTTAATTGGCTAGTCCACTAGGTCACTGCACCAATAGTCCAGCTCTCGCGGCTCTTGCCAGGAAGTAACGGGTGGTTTCACATGTCCACGAACACGATGGAGCGCACAGGTCCGCTGCAAGGAGTGGTCGTCGTCGATCTGACCCGCGCACTCGCGGGCCCCCACGCGGCGATGATGCTCGGCGACCTCGGCGCCGACGTCATCAAGATCGAGACCCCGCACGGCGGCGACGACACCCGCGGATGGGGGCCGCCCTTCGTGGAGCCGGCCGACGCCGAGCGGGAATCGACGTACTTCCTGTCCGCGAATCGGAACAAGAAGTCGATCACCCTCGACCTCAAGGCCGAAGACGGACACGCCACCCTCGAATCGCTCGTCCGGCGCGCCGACGTCCTCATGGAGAACTTCCGCACCGGCGTCCTCGACCGCCTGGGATTCACCACCGAACGCCTCGCGGAGCTGAACCCGCGCCTGGTCGTCCTATCCATCAGCGGTTTCGGTCACGACGGACCCGAAGGCGGACGCGCGGGGTACGACCAGATCGCGCAGGGCGAGGCCGGACTGATGTCGCTGACCGGACCCAATCCCGACGACGTCCAGCGCGTCGGCGTCCCCATCGCGGACCTGCTCGCCGGCATGTACGGGGCGTTCGGCGTCGTCGCCGCCCTGCAGGAACGAGAGCGCACCGGACGGGGCCGCGTCGTGCGAACGTCGTTGCTGGCCAGCGTCGTCGGCGTGCACGCCTTCCAGGGAACGAAGTGGACCGTCGCCGGCGAGGTCGGCGAGGCGCAGGGCAACCACCATCCGTCGATCTCGCCCTACGGGCTGTTCCGCACCGCCGACGGCGCCGTCCAGATCTCAGTCGGCAGCGAAGGACTGTGGAAGAGGTTCTGCGCGGGCTTCCACCTCGATCCGGAAACCCCCGGAATGGCCACGAATCCCGAGCGCGTCGAGAACCACAAGCAGGTCCTGGAACTGGTCGAGGACGCGTTCGGCGCGTACACCAGCGACGAACTTCTCGTCGAACTCGACCGCATCGGAGTGCCTGCGGGACGCGTCCGGACGATCTCCGAAGTCTACGAATGGGAGCAGACCAAGTCGCAGGGACTGCTCGTCGACGTCGACCACCGCACACTCGGCAACATCACCCTGCCCGGCCCGCCCCTGCGGTTCTTCGAACCGGACGGCACCGAGGTCACCGAGACCCGGCACACCGCACCACCGGTCCTCGGCGCGGACAACGACACCGTGCTGTCGTGGCTGAAAGAGTGCAGCTGATGGCTCGCCTGACCGCTCCCGATTTGCTCGAGCTCGTGGTCGACTCCGGCACGTGGGAGTCGTGGGACACGCCCCCGATCCAGGTCGCGGCGGACCCCGAGTACGCCGACGAACTTCTTCGCGCACAGGAGAAGACCGGCCTCGACGAGGCGGTGCTGACCGGAGTGGCCACCATCCGTGGCCGCCGAACGGCAATCCTCGTCTGCGAATTCGGCTTTCTCGGCGGCTCCATCGGAGTGGCCGCAGGCGAGCGTCTGGTCGCCGCGATCCGGCGCGCCACGCGCGAGCGCCTTCCGCTGCTCGCCCTGCCCACGTCGGGCGGCACGCGAATGCAGGAGGGAACGACCGCGTTCCTGCAGATGGTCAAGATCACGGCGGCGGTGATCAAGCACAAGGAGGCGCACCTGCCGTATCTCGTCTACCTCCGGAGCCCCACGACCGGCGGGGTGTTCGCGTCCTGGGGATCGTTGGGGCACGTCACCATCGCGGAACCGGGAGCGCTCGTCGGCTTCCTCGGACCGCGCGTGTTCGAGGCGCTGTACGAGTCGCCGTTCCCGGCGGGCGTCCAGACCGCCGAGAACCTGCACGCGCACGGACTCATCGACGCCGTGCGGCCGCCGGATCAGCTCGCCGAGATCGTCGACCGTGCGCTGCGCATCATCACCTCCAGTCGTGCCTGCCGGCCGTCGCTCGCCGACGCCTCGGTGCCCGAGAGTCTCCCGGACGTCCCCGCGTGGGATTCGGTGGTCGCCTCGCGCCGCGAGGACCGGCCCGGGGTGCGGGAGGTGATGTTCCACTCGGCGTCGGATGTTCTTCCGCTCAACGGAACCGGTCAGGGAGAGGTCGATCCGGGCTTGATCCTCGCCCTCGTCCGGTTCGGTGACATGCCGTGCGTCCTGCTCGGCCAGGACCGTCGAGGGCAGACCACGCGGTCGCCACTCGGCCCGGGCGCCCTGCGGGAGGCGCGCCGCGGAATGCGGCTGGCGGCGGAACTGAACCTGCCGTTGGTGACGGTGATCGACACCGCCGGAGCGGCGTTGTCGAAGGAGGCGGAGGAAGGCGGTCTCGCCGGTGAGATCGCCCGCTGCATCGCCGACATGGTCTCGCTCGACGTCCCCACCATCTCCCTGCTGCTCGGGCAGGGCACCGGCGGCGGCGCGCTCGCGTTGATCCCGGCCGACCGGGTGCTCGCGGCCCAGCACGGCTGGCTCTCACCCCTGCCGCCCGAAGGTGCGAGCGCGATCCTGCACCACGACATCGCGCACGCTCCGGACATGGCCGCCCGGCAGGGAATCCGGTCGTCCGATCTCCTCGCGGGCGGCATCGTGGACGAGGTGATCCCCGAATTCCCGGACGCGGCAGACGAATCCACGGCGTTCTGCACCCGGGTGGGTGCGGTACTCCACCGCGAACTGTCGCTCCTCGATTCGGCAAATACCACCCAGCGACTCTCCGACCGTGCGGAGCGATTCGACCGGATCGGTCTGTTGCAGCCCGCACACGCATGACCGCGGTGCCGGGAATCCCGATCGGATCCCCGGCACCGCGTCCATGCGGTGGTCCGCGCCTGACTTATGTCAGCATTCGACGAGGTTCACCGACACGTTCACGGCGAGACCACCGGTGGAGGTCTCCTTGTACTTCGAGCTCATGTCGGCGCCGGTGGCCCGCATCGTCTCGATCACCTGATCCAAACTGACCCGGTGGGTGCCGTCGCCGCGCAGAGCCATCCGGGCGGCGTTGATCGCCTTGCCCGCCGAGATGGCGTTGCGTTCGATGCACGGGATCTGCACCAGGCCACCGATGGGATCACACGTCAGACCGAGACTGTGTTCCATCGCGATCTCCGCCGAGTTCTCCACCTGCTCCGGGCTGCCGCCGAGGATCTCGGCGAGGCCGGCGGCGGCCATGGACGCCGCGGAACCCACCTCGCCCTGGCAGCCCACCTCGGCCCCGGAGATCGAGGCCCGTTCCTTGTACAGGGATCCGATTGCGCCTGCCGTCAACAGGAATCGCACCGCCGTGCCGTCCGGGTCCGCCTTTCCGGCGGGGGTGTAGTGCAGCGCGTAGTGCAGGACCGCCGGGATGATGCCGGCCGCCCCGTTGGTGGGGGCGGTGACGATCCGTCCGCCGGACGCGTTCTCCTCGTTGACGGCGAGCGCCACCAGGTTCACCCAGTCCTCGGCGAAGGCGGGATCACGACCCGGATCCTCCAGATTCAGCCGCTCGTACCAGCCGCGGGCGCGGCGGCGTACCCGCAGACTGCCGGGCAGGTACCCGTCCCGGCTGATTCCGCGTCGCTGACACTCGACCATCACGTCCCGGATGTGCAGGAGCCGCGCCCGGACCTCCGGCTCGGGCCGGAGGGCGCGTTCGTGTTCGAGCATGATCTCGCTGATCGTGAGCCCGTAGTGCTCGCTGAGGTCGAGCAACTCGCGCGCCGACCCGAACGACAGCGAATTCGCGCCTGCGTCGACGGGCAGTTCCGGTTCGGCGCCGGTGACGACGAATCCGCCGCCGATCGAGAAGTACGTCTGCGCGTGCAGTTGGCGACCGGTGACGCCGGTGGCGGTGAGGGTCATGCCGTTGGGGTGAAAATCCAGGACCGTCAACGGGTGCAGTACCATCTCGTCCTCGGCGAGCGGAACGTCGACCGTCCCGCCGAGGCGGATCCGCCGACTCGCCCGCACCGCGTCGAGTCGCGTCTCCATCTCCTCCGTGGCGATGGTGTCGGGCCGATACCCCTCGAGGCCGAGGAGGATCGCCGACATGGTGCCGTGGCCGGCGCCGGTGGCCGCGAGCGATCCGTACAGATCGACACGGACACCGGCGACGTCCCCGAGGAGGCCGAGTGTGTCGAGGTCGTCGACGAACGTGCCCGCCGCCCGCATCGGCCCGACGGTATGCGAACTCGAGGGTCCGATACCGACCGAGAACAGGTCGAACACACTGATCGTCACGCGAGGTCCTTCCGGAGCATCGCAACGAGTACCGCAGCGCAGCGAGGAACGGAGTGAGGAGCGGATGGAAGGATCGATGCGGGAAACATTGTCACCGACTTACAGCCCCGGATAGAGTGGGTACTTGTCCGCGAGCGCCCGGACCTGGGCGGCCAACCCGGACGTGTCCGCGTCGGCGGGCGCGACGAGGGCCTGGGCGATCAGGTCGGCGACGGTCGCGAAGTCGTCCCGGCCGAAGCCGCGGGCGGCGAGTGCCGGGGTGCCGATACGCAGACCGGACGTCACCATCGGCGGCCGTGGATCGAACGGAACGGCGTTGCGGTTGACGGTGATTCCGATCGCATCGAGGCGGTCCTCGGCCTGCTGCCCGTCGATGGCGGCATCCCGCAGGTCGACGAGGACGAGGTGCACGTCGGTGCCGCCGGTGAGGACGCTGATTCCGGCTTCCTTGACGTCGGGTCGGCTGAGCCGTTCGGCGAGCACCTTCGCGCCGTCCAGGCAGCGTTCCTGACGCTCCGCGAATTCGGGTTCGGCCGCCATCTTGAATGCCGTTGCCTTGCCCGCGATCACGTGTTCCAGTGGGCCGCCCTGCTGGCCGGGGAACACCGCGGAGTTGATCTTCTTCGCGATGGCGGCGTCGCCCGTCAGGATGATGCCGCCGCGGGGTCCGCCGAGGGTCTTGTGCGTCGTCGACGTGACGACGTGTGCGTGCGGGACGGGAGACGGGTGGAATCCGGTGGCGACCAGACCCGCGAAGTGGGCCATGTCGACCATCAGGTAGGCGCCGACCTCGTCGGCGATTTCCCGGAAGCGGGCGAAGTCCAGGTGCCGGGGGTAGGCCGACCAGCCGGCGATGATCAGCTGCGGCCGGTGCTCGCGTGCCGCCTTCGCCACCTCGTCCATGTCGATGAGGTAGTCCTGTTCGGACACCCCGTAGGCGGCGACGTTGTAGAGCTTGCCGGAGAAGTTGAGGCGCATGCCGTGCGTGAGGTGGCCGCCGTCGGCGAGGGACAGTCCGAGGATCGTGTCGCCCGGCTCGATCAGCGCGTGCATCACCGACGCGTTCGCGGTGGCGCCGGAATGCGGTTGCACGTTGGCGTATTCGGCGGCGAACAGCGCCTTGACGCGATCGATGGCGAGCTGCTCGATCGTGTCGACGTGCTCGCAGCCGCCGTAGTAGCGCCGCCCGGGGTAGCCCTCGGCGTACTTGTTGGTCAGCACGGAACCCTGCGCCTGCATCACCGAAAGCGGGGCGTGGTTCTCCGACGCGATCATCTCGAGGCCGGTGCGCTGGCGCTCCAGCTCCTTGCCGATCAGTGCGGCGACGTCCGGGTCGAAATCCGCGAGGTCGCGGTTCAGGACACTCATGCCTGCACCCCGTTCTTCTCGGCGTACTCGGCCGCGGTGAGGAGCTCGCCGGCGGCGGACGGCTGGACGGCGAACAGCCAGCCCTCCCCGTAGGGGTCGGAGGTGACCAGTCCGGGGTCGTCGACGGCGGCGGTGTTGATCAGGGTGACCCGGCCGCTCACCGGCGGGTACAGCTCGGACACGGTCTTGGTCGACTCGACCTCGCCGCACGATTCGCCGGCGACGATGGTCGCGCCGACCTCCGGCAGGTCGACGAAGACCAGCTCGCCGAGCGAGTTGACGGCGACGGAGGTGATGCCGACGCGGACCGGTTCGTCGGGGAGGGCGGCGCCCGGCTCGATCAGGACCCACTCGTGGTCGTCGGTGTAGCTGCGGTCGTCGGGGAAGGCGTGCGAAGACATGGTGTGACCCTTTCGGGGCTGAAGTGGGCGGGAACGGTTCAGGAGCGGCGGTAGAACGGCGACGGGGTGACCACGAACGGTTCCTTCTTGCCGCGGATGTCGACCGTCAGTTCGGTGCCGGGTTCGCGGATCGCGACGTCCACGAATGCGAGCGCGATCGGATGCCCGAGTGTGGGAGACAACGCCCCGGACGTGATGGTGCCGGCCGCCGACTCACCGGCCGCGTCCAACACGGTGTACTCGGCGCGGGCGGCCCGGCGCCCGCCTCCGGCGAGGCCGACGAGCACCCGCTGCGGGGCCTGATCCGACAACGTCTGCAGCGCATCGCGGCCGACGAAGTCCTTGTTCAGCCGGACCACCTTGCCGAGCCCGGCTTCGTACGGATTCGTGTCGAGGGTCAGTTCGTGGCCGTAAAGGGCCATTCCGGCCTCGAGGCGGAGGGTGTCGCGGCACGCGAGGCCGGCGGGGACGCCGCCGCGGGCGGTGGTGGCGTCGAGCAGTGCGCGCCACAACTGCACGGACAGTTCGTTCGGCACGTACAGCTCGAACCCGTCCTCCCCGGTGTACCCGGTGCGGGCGAGGAGGACGTCGATGCCGGCGACCACCGCGCGCGTGACCGCGTAGTACTTCAACTCCGCCACCGTCTCGACCTGCTCGGCGGGAACGAGGGACTGCACGACGTCCTGCGCGGCCGGTCCCTGCACCGCGATCAGCGCGGTCTCCGAGGATTGGTCGTCGACCCTGGCGGAGAAGCCCTCGACGCGTGCCGCCAGTTCGCGGTGCACCGTCGGCGCGTTGGCCGCGTTGGCCACGACGAGGAAATGCTCGTTGGCGAGACGGTAGACGACCAGATCGTCGATGACTCCGCCGCCCGCATTGCACAGGAGGGAGTACTTGGCCCTGCCGACGCCGATCTTCGAGAGTTCGCCGGCCAGAGCGTAATCCAGGACCGCTCCGGATTCGGGGCCGGTGACCGCGATCTCGCCCATGTGTGAGAGGTCGAACAGTCCGGCGGTCTTGCGGACGGCGTGGTGCTCGGCGAGTTCGCTGTCGTACTTCAGCGGCATCTGCCAGCCCGCGAAGTCGGTGAAATGGGCCCCCAGTGCGCCGTGCTCGCCGAGCAGCGGGGACGCGGGCGTCGTGGTGAGGGTCATGCGAAGGCCTCCTCGGGGGTCTCGGCGATGGCCGAAGTGTCGATGTCGGTGGTGTTCTCGAAGGCCTCGGGTGCCGGGCACGAGCAGACGAGGTTGCGGTCGCCGTGGACGCCGTCGATGCGACGCACCGGGGGCCAGTATTTGGCGGCGCGAAGCGACGCGACGGGGTAGGCGGCGAGGTGGCGCGGGTAGGGCAGATCCCATTCGTCCGCGGTCACCTGTTCGGCGGTGTGCGGGGCCTGACGCAGCGGGCTGCGCTCGAGCGGCCACACGCCGTCGCCGACCAGGTCGATCTCGCGGCGGATGGACACCATCGCCTCGATGAAGCGGTCGAGTTCGGCCAGGTCCTCGGACTCGGTCGGTTCGACCATCAGGGTGCCGTTGACGGGGAACGACAGGGTGGGCGCGTGGAAGCCGTAGTCGATCAACCGCTTCGCGACATCCTCGGCGGTGACGCCGGTCGCCTTGGTGACGGGCCGGAGGTCGAGGATGCACTCGTGTGCCACCAGACCGGACGGGCCGGTGTAGAGGACCGGGAAATGCCGATCCAGTGACTGGGCGACGTAATTGGCTGCGAGCACCGCGGTTTCGGTGGCGCTCGTCAGCCCGTCCGGACCCATCAGCGCGATGTACGCCCACGTGATGGGCAGGATTCCGGCCGATCCGTAGTTGGCCGCCGACACCGGGGTGCCGAGGTCGTCGTCGCCCAGCGGATTACCGGGCAGGAACGGCGCCAGATGCTCGCGCACCGCGACAGGCCCGACACCGGGACCGCCGCCGCCGTGTGGGATGCAGAACGTCTTGTGCAGGTTCAGGTGTGAGACGTCGCCGCCGAACTTGCCTGGCTGTGCGAGGCCGACCAGCGCATTGAGGTTCGCGCCGTCGACGTACACCTGCCCGCCGGCCTCGTGCACCAGATCGCAGACCGTCCGCACGTCGTTCTCGTACACGCCGTGAGTGGACGGGTAGGTCAACATGATCGCGGCGATCGCGCCCTCGTGCGCCGCGATCTTCGCGCGCAGGTCACCCACGTCGATGTTGCCGTTCTCCGCGGTCGCGACGACGACGACCTTCATGCCCGCGAGAACCGCGGATGCGGCGTTGGTGCCGTGCGCGGACTGGGGGATGAGGCAGACGTTGCGTCCGAAGTCGCCGCGGGATTCGTGATAGCCGTGGATCGCGAGCAAGCCGGCCAGCTCGCCCTGGGATCCGGCATTGGGCTGCAACGACACCCGATCGTAGCCGGTGATCTCGCCGAGCCAGCGTTCCAGGTCGGCGACGAGTTCGAGGTAGCCCGCCGTCTGCGCGACCGGGGCGTACGGGTGGATGGACGCGAATCCGGGCCAGCTGATCGGTTCCATCTCGACAGCGGAGTTCAATTTCATCGTGCACGATCCGAGCGGGATCATGGTGCGGTCGAGCGCGAGGTCCTTGTCCGACAGCGTGCGCAGGAAGCGGAGCATCGCGGTTTCGGAGCGGTGATCGTGGAACACGGGGTGCTGCAAGTATTTCGACGTCCTGGCGAGTGCCGACGGCAGTTCGGGCACCGCGACGGTCGTCGGCTGCGCACCGAACACGGCGACCACCCGCCGGACGATGGCGTCGGTGGTGCACTCGTCGCAGGCGATCGCGACGTGATCGGCGTCGACGAGACGGAGGTTGATGCCGTCCCGATCGGCCGACTCCACGATCGCCCCGGCACCCGCCGGGACCCGCACGAGAACCGTGTCGAAGAAGCTGTCGTGCACGATCGTGTGACCGGCGGCGCGCAGGCTTCCTGCGATGGTCGTCGCGTGGGTGTGCACCCGATTCGCGATGGCGCGCAACCCCTCCGGACCGTGGTAGGCGGCGTACATCGCGGCGACGTTCGCGAGCAGCGCCTGCGCCGTGCAGATGTTGCTGGTCGCCTTGTCACGCCGGATGTGCTGTTCGCGGGTCTGCAGAGCCAGCCGGTAGGCGGTCTTCCCGTCGACGTCGACGGACACTCCGACGAGACGGCCGGGCAGCATGCGCTCGAGCCCGCTGCGCACGGCCATGTAGCCGGCGTGCGGTCCGCCGAAGAACAGGGGCACACCGAATCGCTGCGCCGACCCGACGGCGATGTCGGCGCCCTGCTCGCCGGGCGGTGTCAGAATCGTCAGCGACAGCAGGTCCGCCGCGACGGTGGTCAGGGCGCCGCGCGCCTTCGCCGCGGCGATCATCGGAGCCAGGTTGCGCACCGCGCCGCTCGCACCGGGCGCCTGGAAGACCACCCCGAACATGTCACCGCTGGGCAGTTCCCCGGACAGTTCCGCGACCACCACCTCGATGCCCACTGCTTTCGCCCGTCCCCGGACGACGGCCAGTGTCTGCGGCAGGCAGTCCGCGTCGAGGACGACGCGGTTGGTGGCGGACTTCGACTTGTTCGCACGCCGCATCAGCAGTACCGCCTCCATCACGGCGGTCGCCTCGTCGAGCAGCGACGCGCCGGCCAGGGGAAGGGCGGTCAGATCCTCGATGACGGTCTGGAACGTCAGCAGCGCCTCCAGCCTGCCCTGGGAGATCTCCGGCTGGTACGGGGTGTAGGCCGTGTACCAGGCGGGGGACTCGAGCATGTTCCGCCGCAACACCGCGGGAGTGATGGTGTCGGAGTACCCGAGGCCGATCATCTGGACGCGGGTCTCGTTGCGCTCCGACAGTGCCCGCAGATCGGCGAGAACCTGCTGCTCGGACCTCGCCGCGGGCAGATTCAAGGGCTGTGAGCTGCGGATCTGGTCCGGCACCGCGCTGTCGATCAGGTTCGCGAGGCTGTCGTAACCGAGGGCGTCGAGCATCCGCCGTGACGCGGCGGCGTCAGGACCGATGTGGCGGGACGGAAAGTTGCTGGTGAGGGGCACGCCGGGGATGGCGGTGCGGGGTTCTGCTGGCACGAGGTGACTCCGGTTTCGTTGAGTCCGGACCGCACCGGACATCGACAAGGGGCACCTCCCCGCTCTGTCCTGAAACCTGAGAGTTTGGGCGCACCGCAACTGCGGCGTGCTCTTCACCTTCGGTAAGTTCCGGCCGTACGGCCGGTACTTTCTCCAGAGTTGCCTCTGCGCTGCGGTACTGGGGCCTGAGAGATTCCCGGGGAGGAAGTTGCTCCTACGGCGCCTCCGAAACGGAGGTTCTCCCGCTGCGCGTCAACGGCGTCTTCAGTTGTGATTGGCCAAACAGTACACAGACGCCGCGGGTTTGTCTCCTCGGACCGACGGTGTTGCCAAAAGTCCTCGTCGTTTGGCATCCTCGATGCATCTTCGCTCGGACGTGACCGCACACGCCGGGCGATCAGATCCCAGATGCCCGCAGCCTCAACGGTTGTCGATGTGTGCTCGCTCGCCCCGATCACCCTTCCCTGGTGCCGCGCTGTCCACCGCGCGGGCCCGACGCCGCATACCGACCGGTTTCGACCGGTCCTAGGAGTTCCCCACATGACTGCACAGCCTGGCGGCCGCCGACTGCTCCGCCTCGAAGTCCGCAACGCCAAGACTCCGGTCGAACGCAAACCGTCGTGGATGAAGGTGCAGATGCGGACAGGCCCCGAATACCGGGACCTGGCCGCTCTCGTCGAACGCGAGAACCTGCACACCGTGTGCCAGGAAGCGGGATGTCCCAACATCTTCGAATGCTGGGAGGACCGTGAGGCGACGTTCCTCATCGGCGGAAGTCAGTGCACCCGGCGGTGCGACTTCTGCCAGATCGACACCGGCCGGCCCGCCGCACTCGACCGGGGAGAGCCCAGACGGGTCGCGGAGTCGGTGCAGACCATGGGCCTTCGGTACGCCACCGTCACCGGGGTTGCCCGCGACGATCTGCCGGACGGCGGCGCCTGGCTGTACGCGGAGACGGTGCGGCAGATTCACGAACTGTGCCCGGGCACCGGCGTCGAACTGCTGATCCCCGATTTCAACGCCGACGCCGCGCAACTACGCGAGGTGTTCGACACCCGTCCGGAAGTGCTGGCGCACAACGTGGAGACCGTTCCCCGGATATTCCGTCGTATCCGCCCTGCCTTCACGTACGAGCGTTCCCTCGAGGTGATCACCCGGGCCCGGGAGGACGGCCTGATCACCAAGTCGAACCTCATCCTCGGGATGGGGGAGACCACGGACGAGGTGATTCGGGCCCTCCGGGACCTGCATACCGCCGGTTGCCAGTTGATCACGATCACGCAGTATCTGCGGCCGTCGGCCCGGCACCATCCGGTGGCGAGGTGGGCGAAGCCGGACGAGTTCGTCATGCTCGACGGGATCGCCCGCGAGATCGGCTTCCTCGGCGTCCTGTCCGGTCCGCTCGTGCGCTCCTCCTATCGGGCCGGCCGCCTCCACGCGGAGGCCGTCGCCGCGACCGCAGTCCACTGAACCCCGTCCTCTTCCGTTCCAGTAAGGAGTTCCCATGTCCCACCGATCTGCAGATGTCGTCATCCTCGGCGGCGGTTCCGGCGGCTACGCGGCCGCCATCCGCTCGGCCGAACTGGGCCGTTCGGTCATCCTCGTCGAAGAGAACGAACTCGGCGGCACGTGCCTGCATCAGGGGTGCATTCCGACGAAGGCGCTGCTGCACTCCGCCGAGGTCGCCGACAGTGCCCGCACCGCCTCGCAGTTCGGTGTCGACGTCACGTTCGACGGTGTCGACCTCGAGAAGGTCCTGAGCTACCAGAACACCATCGTCACCCGACTGCACAAAGGACTGCAGGGCCTCGTCGACTCGCACGGCATCACCGTCGTCAACGGCCGCGGACGGTTGGTCGGACCCAACGGAGTGGAGGTCGACGACGAGCTGATCACGGGCGCCGCCGTCGTCCTGGCGACGGGGTCGTCGCCGAAGACGCTGCCCGGCATCAGCATCGGCGGCCGGATCGTCACCAGCGAACAGGCGCTCGTGCTGCCGTCCGTCCCGAAGAAGGCGATCATCCTGGGCGGCGGCGTCATCGGCGTCGAATTCGCCAGTGTCTGGGCGTCGTTCGGTGCGTCGGTGACGATCGTCGAGGCGATGCCGCGGCTGGTGCCGAACGAGGACGAAACGACCTCCAAGTACCTCGAGCGGGCATTCCGTCGTCGCAAGATCGCCGCGAAGACAGGTGTGCGGGTGACGGAGGTGACGCAGGACGAGGATGCGGTGTCCGTCACCCTCGACTCCGGCGACGTGCTCGACGCCGACGTCGTGCTGGTCGCAGTGGGGCGCGGACCCAACACCGCGTCGATGGGGTACGAGGAGACCGGAGTGATGCTCGACAAGGGCTTCGTGGTGACCAGTGATCGACTGCGCACCACGGTCCCGAACGTCTTCGCGGTCGGCGACATCGTCCCCGGGCTCCAGCTGGCCCACCGCGGTTTCCAGCAGGGCATCTTCGTGGCCGAGGAGATCGCCGGGCTCCGTCCGGACGTCGTCGACGAGACCGGGATCCCGCGGGTCACCTACTCCCACCCCGAGGTCGCGTCCGTCGGGTTGACCGAGACCGCCGCCCGGGAGAAGTTCGGCGAGAACGTCGAGACCGTAATCTACGATCTCGCCGGCAACGGCAAGAGCCAGATCCTGAAGACGTCGGGGGCGGTCAAACTCGTGGTGGCGCCGACCGGGGTCGTCGTCGGCGTGCACATGGTCGGCGACCGCGTCGGTGAGCTGATCGGTGAGGCGCAGCTGCTCTACAACTTAGAGGTCGATGCCGCGCAGGCGGCGAAGTTCGTGCACGCCCACCCCACCCAGGGCGAGGCGCTCGGTGAGGCACTGATGGCAGTGGCCGGCAAGCCTCTCCACGTCCACGGCTGACCCCCATGTGAGTGGCAAAGTGTGCTGGCGCATGCTTTGCCACTCACATGGGGTGTTCGGCATGCGAACGCGCACTGGCGATTTCCGCCCGGGAGGGTGAGTTAACACGCCGGAACGGTGAAGTCATGCTTTCGTAATACGTCTGCGGAACAGTACGTCCCGAGTCAGTTCGATTCGGAACCATCACGGTGGTTTCTCCCTATGAACCTGGCTGGAGAGTTCCGGGACCGAGTCCCGGACGCCGAAGGAGCAAGTACCCACAAACTCTCAGGCACCAGGACAGTCAGGGTCGGGAACTCTGGAGAGCAGCGTGTCGCCTGTAACGGCACGTTCACCGACGGGGCACGATGACCACTCGCACGAGTGTGTCTCCAAACTCTCAGGTTACGGAACAGAGCGGGTGTCAGCCGAGGTGATCCACCGGATCACCCTCACATCGCTCGAGCGATCGGTTCGCCGGTTACTCACTCTCCCTGGGAGATCCATGAATGTGACTGCTAGTGGGACATCCACAGACATCATGGCTGTCGCCAACTCGCCTGTTCTCTGGGTGGCCGTTGCCGGCATCTTCGTCGTCATCGTCGTGCAGTCGGCGATCTACATGACCGCGGTCCGCAAGGTGGCACCCGTCGCGGACATGTCGCCGGAAGACATGAAAGTCTCGTTCCGCTCTGGCGCCGTCTCGGCGATCGGACCGTCTCTGGCGGTCTGCCTCGTGGCGATCGCCCTGCTCGCTCTCTTTGGCACGCCCGCCGTCCTGGCCCGCATCGGCTTGATCGGTTCCGCCGCGTACGACGTGTCCGCGGCCAGCATCGCCGCCGACTCCATGGGCGCGAAACTCGGCGCCGACACGTACACCCAGAACGTCTTCGTCGTCGCATTCTTCGCGATGAGCATCGGCGGCGTGATGTGGATGCTGTCCGCGCTCGTCCTCACTCCGCTGCTGAAGCGGGGTGACGCGAAGATCCGCACGGTGAATCCGGCGTTGATGGCGGTCGTTCCGTCCGCGGCCCTGATCGGCGCGTTCGCGTCGCTGGGCTTCCAGGAACTCACGAAGTCCAGCTATCACATCGTTGCGTTCGCCGCCTCCGCGGCCGCAATGGGGATCTGCCTGTTCGTGGCCCGGACGTTCGGCAAGGGCTGGCTCCGTGAATGGGGGCTGGGTATTTCGATCCTCGTCGCCCTCACCGTCACCTACCTGGTCACCTCCTGATTCACGACACGCACGGAAAGGACTTTTCGATGACTACCGACGAAGCCGTAACGGTGTCCACCGGCGCGCGTGCACTCGCCGAGTTCGACAAGACGACGTCCCGCTGGGGTCGGATCACGATGATCGTGGGGCTGCTCCTGTCGATCGGTGCGCCCCTGTACCTGGTGTTCTCGGGTGAGGTGGACGTCACCGCAGGCCAGTTGTGGACCGCGTTCGCCGCGGTGGCCGGGACATTCTTCATCATCTGGCTGGTCGAACCCCTGACCTATTTCCCCATCCTCGGCCCGGCCGCGATGTACCAGGCGTTCATGATCGGCAACATCGCGAACAAGCTGTTGCCGGCCGCGCTGATCGCGCAGACGAACATCGGAGCCAAACCGGGAACCAAGCGGGCCGAACTGGCTGCGGTCCTGGCGATCTGCGGCGCCGCGATGGTGCACCTCGTGTCCCTGGCCGTGTTCGTGGGGCTGCTCGGCACTTGGCTGATCAGCGTGATTCCCGCCGACATCGTGACCGTCACCCGTTCCTACATCCTTCCCTCGGTCCTGGGGGCGGTCCTCGTACAGGCGATCGTGTCGATGAAGCAGCCCCGGGCCACAGTGGTCGCGCTGCTGGTGGCCGCGGTCATCACGTTCGTCGTGGTTCCGGCGATGCCGAGCCTCGCGCTGTCGTCCACCGCCATCGCGGTGATCGTGACGGCGGTCCTCGCCTGGTTCCTGCGGAACAAGAACGACCAGAGCCCGGCCGAGCTCGCGACCATCGAGTAAGAACCGATACGCGGAGATATCCCACATTCACCTGATTCGAAAGAAGGCTCCATGACCGACCTGCCGATCGCGCTCACCGACGAGCTGCGGACGAAGATGCACGACCTCTACTACCACCTGCACGCGCACCCGGAACTGTCCATGCAGGAACACAAGACCGCCGAGCTGATCCAGACTTCCCTCGTCGCCCTCGGGATCGACACGTTCGTCTGCGGCGGCACCGGAGTGGTCGGTGTCCTGACCAACGGCGAGGGCCCCACGGTGGCCTTCCGCGCCGATTCCGATGGGCTGCCGATCGCGGAAGACACCGGCGTCGACTACGCCAGCGCCGCCACCGGACACCTCGACGACGGCACCGAGGTGCCAGTGATGCACGGCTGCGGCCACGACACACACGTCGCCACCCTGCTCACCGTCGCCGAACTGCTCGCAGGCGCGCGGGAGGCGTGGGCCGGAACGATCGTGTTCCTCTTCCAGCCCGGCGAGGAAACGGCGGCCGGGGCGAAGGCGATGGTCGAGGACGGCCTGTGGGACCGGGCACCCAAGCCGGAGATCGTCTTCGGGCAGCACGTCGGGCCGATGTTGGCCGGCACCGTGCACGTCACGAGTGGCGATGCGATGGCCATGGCCGATTCGCTGAAGGTCACCGTCTACGGCCAGGGCTCACACGGCTCCCAGCCGCAGGATTCGATCGACCCGATCATCCAGGGCGTCAACATGATCAACCGCATCCAGACCATTGTGTCCCGCGAAGTTCACCCGATGAAGCCGGCGGTCGTCACGGTCGCCACGTTCCATGCGGGGCTGAAGGAGAACATCATCGCGGACCGGGCCGAGTTCACGATCAACGTGCGCACCCTCGACCCCGAGGTGCGTGAGCAGGTCAATGCCGCGCTGCGCCGCATCATCTACGCCGAGGCCGCCGCGTCCGGGGCGCCGAAGCCGCTGATCGAGGAGCTGTACACGTTCCCGCGCAACTACAACGATCCCGACGCCACCGCCGAACTCGTCGCCGAGCTGCAGAAGGTGCTGGGCGAGAACAACGTCACGCCGTCGACTCCGATGATGGGCTCGGAGGACTTCGGCCTGCTCGCCGAGGTGATCGGCGTTCCGTCGGTGTTCTGGATGTTCGGCGGCCACACCGCGGAAACCCTCGAGAGTGGAAAGCCTGTGCCGGTGAACCACTCACCGTTCTTCGCCCCCGTCGCAGAGCCCACCCTGTCCACCGGCGTCCAGGCGGCGATGACGGCGATCCTGTCGAAGGTCGGGATCTAGGCCCTCCGGGCCCGTGAGTGGTTAACGAGTCTCTACACTCGTCAACCACGCACGGGTGGCGGAGCCGCCTCAGTGAGTGGTCAGCGGCGCGTCCGCGGTGGCGTCCCCGGCGTCCACGCCGGTCTTCTCGAACCGCAGTCGCGACACGGCGAGTCCGGCGAGCACGAAGGACGCGGCCACGAGGATGTACAGCTGGGTGGGCGACCAGTCGCGGTCGAGGAGGGCGCCCGCGACGATCGGGGACGCGATGGCGCCGACGCGGCCGATGCCGATGCCCCAGCCGACGCCGGTGGCCCGGACGGCGGGCGAGTAGACCGACGGCGTGATTGCGTACAGCCCGGCGATGCAGCCGTTGGCGAAGACGCCGATCAGGGCGCCGAGCCCGAACGCGATGACGATGGACGCGGTGGCGGGGACGAAGGCGACGAGCAGCACGCCCGCGATCGCCATGTAGGCGATGAGCACGCGCTTGAGGGCGAAGCGTGCGGACAGCGCCCCGAGCAGGGTGGCGCCGAAGATGCCGCCGAGGTTGAGGAGCACTCCGCCGGTGACGCCCTGGTTCGCGGACATGCCCGCCTCGACCAGCAGTTTCGGCGTCCAGCTGGTGACGAAGTAGAAGCCGAACATCGCCATGAAGAACGCGAACCACACCAGGAGTGTGCTGCGGCGGCGCTGCGGAGACAGCAGGACGCGCATCGCGAATCCGGCGTCGGCGGTGGCGGCGGCGCGCGGTGCGGGCAGTCCGTCGAGTCGCGGCTGGCCGACCCGCTGGGCGAAGGCATTGATCCGGTCGAGGGCGTTGGCCGGTCGCCGGACGAGCAGGAAGTCGATGGATTCGGGGAGCCGGGCGTAGACGACGGGGATGATGGCCGCCGTGCACAGCCCGCCGAACAGGAACACCGAGCGCCAGCCGAGCGAGTTCTGCAGCACGACGGCGATGATTCCGCCGAGGGTGGCGCCGACGGCGTAACCGGTGGAGTTGAGACTCACCGCGAGCCCGCGCCAGCGGTTCGACGCGTACTCACTGGCGATGACGTTGCTGCTGGCGAGGATTCCGCCGATGCCGACGCCGGTGAGGGCGCGGAGCAGGCCGAGTTGCAACGCGCTCTGGCTGACCGCCGACAGCAGCATGCCCGTCGACGCGAGTGCCAGGCACAGCAGGATCATCGCGCGGCGGCCGATGGTGTCGGCCCACGGCGCCAGGAACAGCGTACCCGCGGCCATCCCGAACAGTCCGGCGCTGAGCAGGAGACCGACGACCGAGCCGGACAGATCCCACTCCTGCGACACCGACTGGGCGGTGAACGCCATGACGAGGACGTCGAAGCCGTCGAGCACGTTGAGTAGACCGCAGATGGCGATGGCGCCCCATTGGTAGGGCGTCATCGGACTGCTGTCGATGCGTTCGCGTAGGTCGAATTGCATGCGCGGGACCTGCTCTTCCTCGGAGGTGGGCTGTGATGTGGCTCACGACTCACCTACCGTGGCGGACGGGTCACTCGAATCCAACTTCGCTTCCGAATGTCGGAAGACGAGAAGTGGCGGTTGCACGCGGTACTGGGCCATGATTTCCCTGTTGACAACGGACGGGTCCGGGCGACCGGCAGTGGGCGGAAAGGTCCATGGATGTGACTGGCTCGGGTTTCGGTAATTCCTGGTCGGCGGATCGGTTGTTCGCCGGGCCGGGCGAGACACGGGAGCGGCTACGCCGCATCGATTGGGCGGCCACACCGCTGGGGCCGGTCGAGACCTGGTCTGTCGAGTTGCGGGCGGCAATACGCACCGTGCTGCCCTCCGAGGTCCCGATGTTGCTCTGGTGGGGTCCTGAGCTCGTGCAGATCTTCAACGACGCGTACACCCGGGTCCTCGGCGCCAAGTACCCCGCCGCGATCGGCGAACCCGGGGCCCAGTGCTGGGCGGAGATCTGGGACGAGGTGGGACCGCTCGCCGAGCAGGTGATGTCGGGCGGCGCGGCGACCTACACGGAGAATCAGCCGCTGTACCTGCTGCGGCACGGGTATCTCGAGGAGACGTACTGGACGTTCTCCTACAGTCCGGTACAGGACGAGGACGGGAACGTCGCCGGTGTCTTCGTCGCGACGACCGACGTGACCGCGACCGTGCTCGGGGAGCGGCGATTGGAGACGCTGCGGCAACTGGGCACGGTATCCACCGCGGGCGGTGACGACCCGCTCGTCGATGCCTGCCGTGCGGTCGTGCGAGTGCTCGGCGCCAGCGGACAAGACGTTCCGCTGGCCGCGATCTACCTCCGTCGGGAGGTCGCCGGTGGCTCGGGCGCCGACGACGCCGCCGACGACCTTGTGCTCGTCGGTGCCGCCGGGGTGGACGACGCGGGCGAGTTCAGGCCCGCCCGAATTCCGGCGACCGACGTCACCAGCCGCCGCGTCCAGGCGCCCGGCGAATCGTTCGAGCCCGCCGGGTCGAAGGCGGTGACGGAGGTGCGGCTGTGCCCGTTGATCGTGACGGGTCGCGCCGAGCCGGTGGGTGTGCTCGTGCTCGGGATCAGTCCGTATCGCGCGTTCGACGACGCGTATCGGGGCTTCGCCGAGTTGGTCACCGCGAAGGTGTCGACGCTGATCTCGGACGCTCTGGCCTACGAGTTCGAACGGGACCGCGCCGCCGCGCTGGCGGAACTCGACGCGGCGAAGACGCGGTTCTTCCAGAACGTCAGTCACGAGTTCCGTACCCCGTTGACCTTGCTGCTGGGCCCCCTCGAGACTCTGTGTGAGCGGACCGGGGACGAGTCGCCCGCAGATCAGCGTGACGCGATCGCGGCTGCCTACCGGGCAGCGGTCCGGCTGCAGCAGCTCGTCGACGACCTCCTCGATCTGTCCAAGGCGGAAGCCGGCCAGCTGCTGCCACGCCCGGAGCCGACCGATGTCGGCCGGTTGACGGCCGAATGCGTGAGCATGTTCGATTCCGCCGCCGTGCAGGCCGGACTCGCGCTCCGGGCCGATATCGACGAAGGCGCCGGTCCGGTCGAATTGGACCGAGAGATGTGGGTGAAGATCGTGCTGAACCTCGTGTCGAACGCGGTCAAGTACACGCGGTCCGGATCCGTGTCCGTGGCGCTCCGCCAGGACGCCGGCCGGCTGGTGTTGAGCGTGACCGACACGGGGGTGGGCATTCCCGCCGAAGAACGGGAACGCGTATTCGACAGGTTCTATCGCGTCGAGGCCGGCGGGTCGGGCGGCGTCGGCATCGGGCTTTCCCTGGTGGCCGATTTCGCCGCTGCGCTCGGCGGTTCCGTCGAACTCGACAGCGCACCGGGCCGGGGCAGCACCTTCACCGTCCGCGTACCGCGGGTCCCGGCGCCGGACGGCGTCACCCCGCGCGCAGACGACCGACCCGTCGGCGCGGTGACGTCCTTCGGCGACATCGACCAGGGCGAACCGTCCGCCGAGGTCGCGCCGTCGACCGAACCCGGGGCGGACCGCCGCCGCATCCTGCTCGTCGAAGACCATCCGGACCTGCGGGCGTACCTCACACGATTGCTGCACGAGCAGGGCTGGGACGTCGACGCCGTCGCCGACGCGGAGTCCGCACTGAAGCGCGTCGCCGTCCGCACGCCGCATCTCGTGCTCAGCGACATCATGCTTCCCGGTCGCGACGGCATCGACTTCCTCCGCGAGCTGCGATCGGAGCAGTCGACGGCCCGTCTGCAGGTCGTTCTGCTTACCGCCCGAGCGGGAACGGAGTCGACCATCGACGGACTGAACCACGGCGCCGACGACTACATCGTCAAACCGTTTCAGCCGAGCGAACTCGTCGCGCGGGTGCGTGTTCATCTCGAAATGTCGTGGCTTCGTGAAACTCTGATCACGGACACCGAGCTCGAGACGGAACAACTGCGCAAAGCGCTGGATACGCGAACAACCCTCAGCCAAGCTGTCGGGCTGACCATGGCCGCCTTCCAGTGCGACGCCGACACCGCCTTCGACAAACTCGCCTCCTATTCGCAGAACCGCAACGTCAAACTTCGGGAGATCGCGGCAGAGGTCGTCGCGAACTTCACCGCAGGCACCGACCGCGAATAAGGCCCCAGTTTCCCCGACCTGCGTTCCGGGTAGGCGTGACCGATGAACGACGATCAACACGCCGAACCGGAACCCGACGATCCGCGTAAGCCGGATTCGCCCGCGGACCTGACGAAACCGTCCTGGTGGTACGTCATCAGGAAGACGGCGCACGAGTTCACACGCGACCAGTGCACCGACCTGGCCGCCGCGCTGACGTACTACGCGGTCCTCTCGCTGTTTCCTGCGCTGCTGGCGCTGGTCTCGTTGCTGGGAGTGTTCGGTCAGGGGCAGCGCACCACCGACGCGGTCCTGCAGATGGTCGACGACCTCGGGCCGTCCTCCGCCGTGGACACGTTGCGCGACCCCATCGCGCAACTGGTCGCAGCACCGACCGCGGGAATGGCCCTCGTCCTCGGCCTGCTGGGTGCGGTGTGGTCGGCGTCCGGCTATATCGGGGCGTTCGGACGCGCGATGAACCGCATGTACGAGGTCGAGGAGGGGCGTCCCGTGTGGAAGCTCCGCCCCCAGATGCTGGCCGTCACCATCGTCGGCCTGGTTCTGGTCGCGGCCGCTGCGGCGACGCTCGCCCTGAGCGGCCCCGTCGCACGCTCGGTGGGTGACACGATCGGATTCGGCGACACCGCCCTGACCGTGTGGAACATCGCACGCTGGCCGTTCGTCCTCGGCATCGTCGTGGTAGCCGTGGCCATCCTCTACTACGTCACGCCCAACGTGAAGCAACCGAACTTCCGCTGGATCAGCGCCGGCGCCTTCCTCGCCATCGTGACGTGGATCGTGGCGTCGGTCCTGTTCGGTCTGTACGTCGCCAACTTCGGCAGCTACAACAAGACGTACGGCTCCCTGGCCGGCGTGATCGTGTTCCTGCTCTGGCTCTGGATCACCAACCTGGCGTTGCTCTTCGGCGCCGAACTGGATGCCGAACTCGAACGCGGACGGGAATTGCAGGCCGGCATTCCGGCCGAGGACGAACTGCAATTGCCGCCCCGCGATACGCGCGTCTCCGACAAGAACGCCGAGAAGTACGAGCAGTACGTGCAGGAGGGCAAGGCGCTGCGCGAGAGCGAGGCCGCGGGCCCGTGAGTGCTTGTTAACCGCCCGCGGTTAATAAGTACTCACAGGCGGCTGAAGGTCATGGCGTCGTCCAGGATCTTGCCGTGCCGCAATGCAACCAGGTCGCGGAAGTAGTTCATCCGCAGCCGCCACGGCGCTTTCGAACCCTGCTTCGGGAACGATTCCACCGACCGCAGCACGTATCCGGCGGCGAAGTCGAGGAACGGCTCCTCCTCGACCGAACTGTCGCGCTCCGGGGCACATTGCGTGAAGCCGTTCTCGTCCATGTGCGCGAGCAGACGGCAGACGTACTCGCACACCAGGTCGGCCTTGAGCGTCCAGGACGCGTTGGTGTACCCGATGACGAACGCGAAGTTGGGGACCCCGCTGAGCATCATTCCCTTGTATGCCATGGTTTCGGTGAGGTCGATGTCGTGGCCGTCGACGGCGAGCGTCATCCCGCCGAACGCGAGCAGGTTCAATCCGGTTGCGGTGACGACCACATCGGCGTGCAACTCTTCACCGGACTTCAGCGTGATCCCGGTTTCGGTGAAGGTGTCGATGTGATCGGTCACGATCGACACCTCGTCGTTCCGAATGGCTCGGAACAGATCCCCGTTGGGGACCAGGCACAGTCGCTGATCCCACGGGTTGTATCGGGGCGTGAAGTGGGTGTCGATGTCGTACCCCTTCGGCAGCCACTTCTCCTGGAGTTGCCGGATGCGGCCCTTCATGAATTCCGGGTACCGCTGACACAGTTGGTAGATCGCGGTGGCGACCGATGCGTTCTTCAGGCGGGTGAGGCCGTAGGCGAGCTTGGCGGGCAGGTGGCGTCGCAGCTTGTTGGCCAGCTTGTCCTTCGCCGGCATGGAGATGATGTACGTGGGCGACCGCTGCAGCATGGTCACGTGGGCGGCGTCGGCAGCCATGGACGGCGCCAGCGTCACCGCGGTGGCGCCGCTGCCGATGATGACGACCCGCTTGCCCGCATAGTCGAGGTCCTCGGGCCACTGCTGCGGGTGGACGACGCGACCACCGAACCGGTCGAGCCCGGGGAACTCGGGGGTGTAGCCCTCGTCGTAGCTGTAGTAGCCGCTGCAGGACATCAGGAAATCGGCTGTGAGCCGGACCGTCTCGCGGGTATCGGTGCGCTCGGCGTCGACCGTCCAGTGCGAATCCGCGGTAGACCACTCGGCACGAACGACCTTGTGCCGGAACCGGATGTTCCGGTCGATACCGTGCTCGGCCGCCGTTTCCTTGACGTACTCGAGGATCGACGGCCCGTCGGCGATGGACTTTTCACCCGACCACGGCTTGAACCGGTAGCCCAGGGTGTACATGTCGGAGTCGGAGCGAATGCCGGGGTAGCGGAACAGGTCCCACGTGCCGCCGATCGACTCGCGGCTCTCCAGGATCGCGTAGGTCCGTCGGGGAAAGTTGTCCTGCAGGTGGTATGCGGCACCGATCCCGGACAGTCCGGCTCCGATGATCAGCACGTCGACGTGTTCGACGGGCGTCTTCGCCCCGGTGGTCTCGGCGGCGGTCTCGGTGTGTGACATGAACGCTCTCTCGCTGGCTGGGAAGGCTACTTCGGGTCTACGGCGACGTCGTCGAGAGCGACATTACGTGCGCTGGTCGACCGGCCGAGTTTCGCGACCTCTTCGTCCATCAACGGAAGAATGCGGGGGACGTGGGGCAGCAGGCTGCGATCCCCGATCGGCGATGTCACCACCGCCTTCAGCCAGCCGACGAGCTCGACCCACCGCGGCACGTAGACGCGGCGCTTCCGCCCGGCCAGGGCGTCGACGAACGCGTCGACGCACGCGTCCACCGACGTCGTCCTACCGAGCGGTCCCGGCAGGACGGCGAGAAGCTGGTTGAATGCGGTGAGGTCGGCTTTCGCGTCCTGAACGAGCGGGGTGTCGATCCACGACATGTGGGCCGAGCCCACGGTGACGCCGTTGTGCGCGACTTCGAGACGCAGCGCGTTGGCGAAATGCTCGACGCCGGCCTTGCTGGCGTTGTATGCGGCCAGCCCGGGTGCGGGCGCGAACGCGGCGAGCGACGACACCACCAGGATGTACCCCTTGCGCTCGATCACGGAGGGCAGTGCGGCTCGGACGGTGTGGAAGACGCCGAGGATGTTGATGTCGATGACGCGCTTGAACGTGGCCGGATCGACGTGCAGGACCGAGCCGTAGCTGGCGATGCCGGCGTTCGCGAGGACGAGGTCGATGCCGCCGAAGTTCGCGACACCGGCGTCGACGGCCTTCTCCATGGCGGCCAGATCGCAGACGTCGGCGGCCGCGGCGATCGCGACGTCGTCGCCGAGTTCGGCGGCGAGCGCGTTCAGCGGTTCGGCGTCCAGATCGATCAGAACCAGTTTGACGCCCTTGCGGGCGAGGGCGCGGGACGTCTCCGCGCCGATACCACGCGCGGCCCCGGTGACGAGTGCGACTTTGTTCCTCAGCGTGGGCATGGGATCTCCTGGCGTGTGATCTGGCACCGTTCGGTGTCAGTTTGTAACTGGAACTGCGCGGTGTCAATATGGGGGCGTGAGTTCGCCCAACCTCGACGAAACGGGCCGCACGTACCGCGGTGCGGGTCCCCGTCAGCGTCAGGAAGAGCGTCGCGTGCGCCTCGTCGACGCGGCTGTCGAAGTGTTCGGGACCAGCGGATACCGCTCCGCGACGGTGGAAAAGATCTGCTCGACGGCCGGGCTCACCAAGCGCTACTTCTACGAGTCCTTCGACGACAGCGAGGCGTTGCTCCTGGCCGCCTACGCGAGCGTGACCGACCGCCTGCGCGACAGCGTCCTGCGCGGCGCGAGGGACGGCGGCGCCGATCTCGACAGGCGGGTGCGCGGTGCGCTGACCGGGTTCTTCCGATCGGTCGCCGACGACCCGCGGATCCCGCGGATCGCATTCCAGGAAGTCCTCGGTGTCGGGCCGGAGGTCGACAACGCCTACCGCCGCGTCACCCGGTCGTTCGTGGATGCCGTTCTCGTCGTCATCGGTCCGGCAGTCGACCGGACCGCATTCCCCGACTTCCACCTGCGCACCCTCGCGACCGGGCTGGTGGGAGCCGTGCTGATGATCGCCCAGCAGTGGGTGCTGTCGGAGAACCCGCAGCCGATCGAAACCGTCATCGGCAGCGCGCACACCATCCTCTCGGCCGTCTTGGGGCAGCTCGGCCCCCAGCCCATGTGAGTGGCAGAACGTCCGGGGGCAACGCTTCGCCACTCACATGGCGGACCCGACGGCAATTCGGGCAAACCTCTGACGGCATTACATATATGTTGTTAAATACCTGACATGCCCGGTGCTGTGCACTGCCAAACGCCGTGGGTCCGCACCACGACGATCTGCGCGGTGCTCGTCGCGCTGCTCGGGGTGGTCGCGCTCGCGGCGCCGCCGCCGATCGTCGCGCACTCCACCGGTTACGAGCGGCTGCTCGACATCATGCCGGCGAACGCGGCGGCGGAGTCGATCGGCGGACTCGACCCCCGGCTGCCCACCGATTCCGCCGTTCTCGGCGCCGCGCTGTCGGCCGCCCGCTCCGACGGCATCGCTCCCACGCGGTATTCCGCTCTTCTGCAACAGTATTGGCTCGCTCGTGGATCCGAGGCGTCCGGCATCGACCTGGCCGCGTGGGATCCGAACGCCGGGCTGATCGCCAACGCGGCGGTGGTCGACCGGGTCTACGAGAACTACGGCCGGTACCAACTCCGGCGCACCGAGCTCTACTGGTCCGGCATGGCCGGGCTGGCGGGAGGATCGTTCGCCGCCGGATTCTGGGACCTCGACCTCGGCCGCACCGTGCTCGGAGTCGACGCCGTCCACACCCTCGGCAACGCCGTCGCGTCGACGGTCCGTGGG
Organism: Rhodococcus sp. JVH1; assembly: GCF_000280725.2. Classification (NCBI taxonomy): domain Bacteria; kingdom Bacillati; phylum Actinomycetota; class Actinomycetes; order Mycobacteriales; family Nocardiaceae; genus Rhodococcus; species Rhodococcus sp. JVH1. The sequence continues at coordinate 4,861,047 of NZ_CP166289.1, forward strand.
TTACCCAGCGAGGCGATGACGCTCCTGCCCGCGGACCCGAGAACCCTCGCCGGCGTCGGCCCGGCGATGACCGCCGAGGACATGGACTGGTACCAGAAGCGCCTGCTGATGATGCAGAAGCACATCTACTTCGACATGGTGCCCATGCACGAGGCGTACCTGAACGAGGGCCGGGCCGCTGTGGAGGAGATGGCCGACGCCGGACTGCTCGACGAGAACGCCGAGATCGCGTGGAACGGAATCTTCTCCGGCACTCCGGTGGGTTACGCGGACGCGTTGTTCCGGATGGCGTCGCGCGAGCAGAATCAGATCATCGCCGATCAGTGGGACGTCACCGCAGCAGCCCGCGACGGCGTCGGCCGCGCGCTCACCTACGCCACGACCCTCGCGGCGCAACCGTCGGTTCCCGGCTCGCGCGCGCCGGGACAGGTTGCGCCGATGTCGGTCGACGGCGACGTGAACGGCTCGGCTTATCCCCTCCGCACGCCCCTGCCGGGTTTCAACTGGGCCGATCGCGAACCGCGCTGGCAGTACATCGTCAGTGACATCGCGTCGTCCTACCAGCGGCTCGCCGAGGGTCGTCCGGGAGAGTTGCGGGCCCTGCTGGCCATCCCGTTCCGCGACTTCGTCGAGAGCCAGCGGGTGCTGCGGCGGGTGCCCGACCTGGCCCGCGACATGAGCACCGGCTGGGAGTTGTCCCCGGCGCACCAGTAGCAGTTGTCGAACGAACGGGACGCTCGTTCGTCCCGTTCGTCCGGGGCGTGAGGCCGGCTTTCCAATGGATGGAAGTGACGTTGCGCACGCGTGGGCCTGTTGGCACGTTGTGTCACACCACGCCAGGCCCGATCGCAGGAGAGTCGATGAACGTATCCGCCGTCACGCACGACAGCCCGACGACCGCGACACCCACCGAGGTCGCGAAGACGCCGAAGAAGGCGGCACTCGCGTCGTTCCTCGGCAGTGCACTCGAGTACTACGACTTCTTCATCTACGGATCCGCCGCCGCCCTGGTCTTCGGGCACACGTTCTTCCCGGCGGGCAACGACGCGATCGGGACGGTCGCCGCGCTCGCGACGTTCGGGGTGGGCTACGTGGCCCGGCCCGTCGGCGGAATCGTGCTGGGACATTTCGGAGACAAGCTGGGCCGCAAGAAGATTCTGCTGCTGACGCTGCTCATCATGGGTCTGTCCAGTCTCGCGATCGGGTTCCTGCCCACGTACGAGCAGATCGGCATCGCCGCCCCGATACTCCTCGTGCTGTGCCGCCTCGCACAGGGATTCTCCGCGGGCGGTGAGGCCGCCGGCGCCAGCACCCTCACGCTCGAGCACTCACCCGAGGGGCGACGGGCGTTCTTCACCAGTTTCACGATGACCGGATATGCCGCCGGGATGGTCCTCGCGACCCTCGTCTTCATCCCCGTGGCCGCGCTGCCGAAGGATCAACTCGACAGCTGGGGTTGGCGAATTCCGTTCTGGTGCAGCGCGGTGATGCTCGTGGTGGCCTACTTCGTGCGCACCAAGCTCGACGAGACCCCGGTGTTCGAGGAGTCACGCGAGCACGCGGAAGTGCAGAAGCTGCCCGTCGTCACCGTCGTGACCACCCAGTGGCGGGACGTCCTGCGGATCGCGCTGTGCTCGCTGTTCGCGGTCGGGCAGACGGTGTTCACGGTCTTCGGGCTCACCTACGCCACCGGACCCGACGTCGGCATCGACCGCACCACGATGCTGTGGGCGTCGTCGGTGTCGATCGCAGGGTCAATCGTCGCGATCCCGCTGCTCGCCAGGCTGTCGGACCGCGTCGGACGTCGCCCCGTCTGGATCACCGGTGCCCTCGGGTGCGCCGTGACGATCTTCGGGTACTTCTGGGCCATCTCCGTCGGCTCCATTCCACTGATCTTCCTCGCCGCGCTGCTCACGATGACCCTGTTCTACTCGATGGTGAACGGCCTGTGGCCCAGCTTCTTCACCGAGATGTTCGCGGCGCCGGTGCGCTACTCCGGTTTCGCGGTCGGTACGCAGATCGGCTTCCTCATCGCCGGATTCGCCCCGGCGATCGGCTGGGCGCTGCTCGGTACCGGGGTGAACGCGTGGGTCCCCGTCGCGGTGTTCACTGCCCTCTGCATGCTGGTCTCGTCCGTCGCCGCCTTCACCGCCCGCGAGACGTACCGGGTGCCGCTGGCCGACCTCGGGCGTCCGTCGCCCCCGCGGGAGTAGCCGGAGGACAATAGGGCGATGTCACGGACACCGACAGGAGAATCGGTCACTGCCCGCGTCGTGAGGGTTCTGTCCTCCTTCGACGCGGACACACCGTCCCTGTCGGTGTCCGACATCGCGCGTCGATCCGACCTCCCCGTCGCGACGGCGCACCGCATCGTCGGGGAACTCGTGAAGTACCGCCTCCTCGAACGCAACGACACCCGCATCAGCATCGGCGTGCGGATGTGGGAACTGGGCTCCCGCGGCTCGCACACCCTGAGCCTGCGTGAAGCCGCGATGCCGCTCATGGAGGACGTGAACGCCGCGATCAAGCAGCACACCCAGCTGGGCATCCTCGACGGCAACGAGGTGCTGTTCGTCGAACGGCTCTCCACCCGCGGGTCCGTCGTCAACGTCACCAAGATCGCCGGACGTCTTCCGGTGCACGCCTGCTCGTCCGGTCTGGTTCTGATGGCCAACGCGTCCCGCGACGTGCAGGACGAACTGCTGTCGCAGCCGCTCGAGCGCTACACCGACGCCACCGTCACCGATCCCGACCAGATGCGACGTCTCCTCGCCGAGGTGCGGCACCAGCATTTCGCGGTGGCCGCCGGTCTCATCACCCCGGGTGCCACGGGAGTCGCCGTGCCCGTGCGGGACACCGACGGCGGCCGGGTGATCGCCGCCCTGTCCGTCGTCATTCCGCACGATCAGGCCAACCCGCAGTCGGTGGTCGCGGCGCTGACGACGGCGTCGCGCGGCATTACCCGGGCGATGACGCGCGGATCGCGGCACTGACAGAAACTCTTTCCATCCATTGGAGTCGCGCTGTGACTCGGGTCTCGGGTCGGTCAGAGTGGTTGTCGCGAACACACCGTCACCGATCACGCATCGCGCGCCGAAAGGCGCTGCACACCAGACCTTTCGCCGACGCCTGATCGAGTGCCGACTCTCCAGGGAAGGTCCACGTATGAGCTCGAAAACCGTCAAATGCGACCTGTTGGTCATCGGATCCGGGGCCGCAGGCATGGCCGCCGCACTCAAGGCGGCGAGCGAAGGGCACAGCGTCATCGTCGCCGAGAAGTCGCAGTGGCTCGGCGGCACCACCGCGATCTCGGGCGGCTGGGCGTGGGTGCCCGGCAACAAGCAGGGCGTCGCGCAGGGTGACACCCGTCAGGAGATCGAAACCTACATCCGCGCCCTCGCCAAGGACTGCTACAAGGCCGAGATGGTCGACACGTTCCTCGACGAGGTGCCCGAGGCCATCAACTGGCTCGAACGCGACACCGACGTCGAATTCGTCTATCCGGAAATGGCTCCGGACTACCAGATGGACGCGCCGGGCGCGAAACCGTCGGGACGCGCGATCTCGGGCAAGGTGGTCGACGCGCGCACGCTCGGCGAGAACCGGCTGCGGTTGCGCCCCTACCTCGACACCTACACCGTGTTCGGTTACATGCCGGAGGTCGGACCCGACATCGCCCAGTTCCTCCACGCCAACCAGTCGTGGAAATCGTTTGCCTACGTGTCGAAGAAGCTCCTCAAGACGTGGGCCGAGACGGTGCTCTGCCGCCGATCGTTCGACCGGACCAACGGCAATTCGCTGATGGTGCGGATGGTGTCGTCCGCCGCGAAGCTCGGCATCCGGATGTGGACCGAGACGCCGGTGACGAAGATTCTGCAGTCGGAGAACGGGGTCGTCACCGGGGCGGTGCTCGGGGGAGTGCACGCGGGAACGGTCGAGGCGCGGCTCGGCGTTGTCATCGCAGCCGGCGGCTACTCGTCGGATCCGGCGCTGCGAGCCGAGTACTGGGGTCATGATCCGCACGGGGACAACCACTTCACTCCCACGGTCGGGCACGACGGCGACAATGTGCGCCTGGCCGCGCCGCTCGGCGGGCACGTCGACACCGACGTCCACGAGCCGGCCGCGTGGGCCCCGGTGACGGTGTTCACCGGTCTGCGCGGACAGCAGCGGATCTTCCCGCACCTGCGGGCATTCGGGCTCCCCGGTCTGATCGCCGTGAACCGCAAGGGCGAACGTTTCGCCAACGAGTCGAGTTCCTACCACGACTTCGGCATGGCGATGATTCAGGACAATGCCGGCCAGAACGAGACATTCGGCTACATCATCGCCGACTCGAAAGCCATGAACAAGTACGGGATCGGCTACGCCAAGCCGTGGCCGATCCCACAGGGCTATTTCAAAAAGACCGGATTCCTCCACAAGGCCGGCACCGTCGAGGAACTCGCCCTCGAGATCGGTGTCGACGTCGCCGGGTTGAAGAAGACCCTCGCCGAGTTCAACGCGGGAGCCGCCAAGGGGGAGGACCCGAAGTTCAATCGCGGATCCAACTGGTTCCACCACTTCAAGGGCGACATGGAGCACCAGCCCAACCCGAACCTCGAGCCGCTCGACAAGGGGCCGTACTACGCCGCGAAGATCGAGATGGGCGACCTCGGCGCCTATTCCGGTCTGGCCGTCGACCGGCACAGCCAGGTCCTCGACGACGACAACCAACCGATCCCCGGACTCTTCGCCGCCGGTTCCGCGGCCGTCAGCATCTTCGGCGGCGGCTACCCGGGCTACGGCGCCAACATCGGGCCCGCCCTCGTCTTCGGATACACCATCGGCCGGGACGCCGAGATTCTCGCGTCGCTGCGGAGCGAATCCGTCGCGCCGACCGTTCTGGAAGAGGTCTGACATGCCGTTCTTCCTCGTCCGCTACACCTACACCGGCGACACGGCCGGCCGGGACGAGCACCGTCCCGAACACAAAAGCCACCTGCAGGCCGCCGCCGACCGCGGGCTGATCCTCGGGTCCGGACCGTTCGCGGCCGGAGAAGAACCCGGCGCGGCGATGATCTACGAGGCCGCAGGCAAGCAGGACGTCGTCGACGTCGTCGAGGGCGACCCGTTCCGGACGCACGGGTTCGTAGCGTCGTACGACATCACCGAATGGATTCCGATGATCGGCCCGTGGGCCGTCGCAGCAGCGGGAGGTAGGTCATGACGGGTCGAGTGGCAGGGAAGGTTGCCGTCGTCACGGGGGCGAACGGTGACCTGGGCGGCGCGACCGCGCGGATGCTCGCACGAGAGGGCGCGCTGGTCGCAGCCCTCGACCTGAAAGTGCCGGATGCGCCGTGGGATTCGACGGCGATCACGTCATTCGCGGTCGACGTTACCGACGAGGCCGGCGTCGCCGAGACCGTCGCAGCGGTGGTGGAGACGGTGGGTGTTCCCGACATCCTGGTCAACTGCGCCGGCATCATCGGGCGGCCCGCGCCGTCGCACGAGGCGTCGGTCGCCGAGTTCGACCAGATCTTCGACGTCAACGTCAAAGGTATCTGGTTGACCACCAAGCACGTGGTGCCCCACATGATTGGCCGGAAGAAGGGCAGCATCGTGAACTTCTCGTCGATCCACGGGCTGACCGGAGGCTCCAACGTCCCGCTGTACCACGCGTCGAAAGGTGCCGTGCGGCTGCTCAGCAAGGCCGACGCCGTCACATACGGGCCGCACGGCATTCGCGTCAACTCGATCCACCCCGGGTCGATGCGAACGGCGATGAGCCGGCGGTCGGCCGAGGGCAGCGCGATCGGATCGGAGGAGTACTACCGTCAACTCGTCTCGGGCAACCCCCTCCCGCGGCAGGGGGAGCCCGACGAGATCGCGTACGGGGTGCTCTACCTCGCCTCGGACGAGTCCGGTTTCACCACCGGCACCGAACTCGTCGTCGACGGTGGGTACACGGCGCACTGACTCGTTTGCCGCGCCCAATGTCGCACTGGTTCAGTCCGACTGCACCGGTGTGACATTGGGCGGGCCCGTCAGTCGAAATGCCGCACGAGACGGCGATGCCGGTGGGCGAAGAACGCGCCCAGGACGCGGGCGAGCACCGGCGTCAGCGGCACCAGCGGCAGCCTCGGCTCGAACGTGATCCGGTCGTGGACGCCGGTGCTCCCGTCGTCGAAGGGCCGCAGCGTCCGTTCGTGCTCCCACCGGCGCATGCTGAGCATCGTCGACTTCTCGTGGAACCGCCGGTACGGTTCGAGCTCGGCGATGGTCAGATCGTCGTAGTCGAACGGGACGAGCCCGAACAGCCGCAGCCACGCCCGCCCGAGCGGTTCGCCGACCGGGACCGAGTCGATGGTGATCGACTCCCGGCCCCGCGGGATGCTCATCGTCATCCACGGACGCATTTCGTCGTTGATCCCCTCCGGGTCGACGACCCTCGCCCACACCTGTCCAATCGGTGCGCCGACGACGGAACTGCGTTCGATGATCACAGTCCCATCTTGGTTCGATCACCGGAGGGTGTGCAACGGCTTCGTCCCTACCTCCGACCTCCGACCTCCGACGAGATCAAGCGACATCCTGACAAGCCGACTGGGCGCAGTGCCGACACTCCGGTGACGACGTTCGATAAGGGAAGTGGGATGGGAAGGGGTACGGCAACTACACCGGTCGAGGGTCATTCAACCGATGATGGTGCGCCCATCGGGTCGTCGAGCACGGGGCGGCTCCATGTCTGTTGCGGACCTTCGCCTTTCGCGACGAGGCTCAGCTCGCGCAGCTTGGCGATCGTCATCATGGTGTTGAACATGGGGTTCGGGTTCGCACCCGAGACGCCGAGCGCCTGGGAGCGTGCAATGAAGGCGGCGACGAACGCCGGAAGGTCGTCGATGCCACCGCTGAGCAGTGCCTGTGCGGCGCCGTCGAGCGCCGAGGCCTGATCGAGCAGCGTCGACAGACGCTCGGCTGCGGTCGGGCGATCGAACACCTCGAACGCATGGCCTTCGGTGACGATGTCGACAGCATCGGTCTCGACCAGCGTCAGTGCCTGGGCGAGCGCGGCGAAGATATTCATCTGGTTGGCGTCGTGCATCGCGCCGCACGGGCCGTTCGGTTCGTCGGACAGGTGCAGCAACCGCGCTTCGGGAAGGTGGACGACGACCTGGCCGGCGCAGTGGCCGTGGGTGCGGATGACCTGAACGGCACCGTCGCCGAACGACCAACCCGACATGTGTTGAGAGCCGATGACGAGGTGCTCGAGCGGGAGTTCCTCGTAGGTTCGGGTGATGTCGGTGACGGGAACGTAGGGCTGGTACATGGCGAGGAGCCGGCGAGCTGCCGCAGCCGGATCCTCGAAACCCGGTACCAGGCCGGACACGCGTTCAAGGCTCGTTGTCCAGTAGGGGAGCCCGTGATCGTGGTACTGGCTCGCGTCGTGCGCGCTGACGAAATGGTGCACGTTCGAGGGGTCGAGCCCGTCGCCGAGGTCTGTGATGATGTCGTTGTTCCCGACATGGTCGGGGTGACCGTGGGTGGTGAGCAGCAGGATCTTCGACCATGGTGCGAGGTCGTCGGCAGCGGATCGGATCGCGTCGCGGATCACGGTTGTTACCCCGCTGTCGACGAGCACCAGGAGATCGCCGGCTCGGTGAACGATCACGTTGCCCACGTCTGGCTGGTGAGCGGCCATATCGAGCTCTTGACCCACAATCATGCGTGTCCGAACGTCGATCTCGATCTGTTCGCCGAGTGCCACTCGTTCGTTCTAACACGCCACTCGACTTGTGTGCGGCAGTTCCCGACATCTGCATCCGATGAAATGCGGGTCATCGGTAGCCCTGCATATTCACACACTGGCCGCGTTGGTACTCGGACTATAGGGGAGCGGGCCGGCGGTGCGGGCCGAATCGTCAGGCCGCACTCCCGCCCAACGCGGCTGTAGTTCCCCTGCGTGTAGTCGCCGTCACAGAAGTTGAGGGTTCAGCGCTCAGATCGGCGGGTCATCCGCGTGCCTCGGCCAAGTTAAGTATCTTGAGCTACGTCACTATATGTACACGAAGGGACAGGCCCATATGACCCGCACCATCGCAGTGGTCAACCATAAAGGTGGCTCCACCAAAACCACGAGCGCGGTCAACCTCGCCCAAGCCCTCGTCGAAGCCGGCTACACCGTCCGCGTCGTCGACCTCGATCCGCAATGCAACGCCACCACCTGGCTCGGCGCCACGCCCGAAGCCGTCGACAACGATGTCCTGTCGGTGCTCATGATGGTGGCGAGCATCGAAGATGCCACCACCATCACCGCGTCCGGGATCCACCTCGTTCCTGCCACCAAGGAACTCGATTCCGTCGGGCCCTATTTCCTCAAGAAGCCCGGTGCGCACGGCGTCCTGCGCAAAGCCCTCGCGGGCGCCCCCGACGTCGATTTCAACCTCCTCGACTGCCCTGGAGACTTCGACCACCTGACCATCAGCGCACTCGTCGCCTGCACCGAAGTGCTCGCCGCTGTCATGACGGGAGCCATGGAACTCGAAGCGCTCATGCGGATCGAGAACTACATCACCGAGCAGGTCGAGTTGCTCAATCCCAGTGCGCGGCTCAATCACATTCTGTGCGGCCGCGTCGAACTCGGCCAGGTCATCGACCAGCAGGTCCTCGCCGCGCTCCGCGAGACCTACCCCGACCAGACGATGCGCACCATCATCCCGAAGTCCGTCCGCGTCAGCGAAAGCTACAGCGCCGAAGAACCCGTCGTCAGGTGGGCACCGTCCTCCGCCGCAGCGCGCGCCTACCGCGACGCCGCCCAAGAACTCGTCGAAAGGGACATCCGATGAGCGTGACACGTAAGCCCGGACTCGCCAACAACCCGCTCGAACGCCGCCCCCAGCCCCGCACTGGCGCGCACCAGGACGGGACGCACTCGAGCACTCGTCGCACGGACCTCCTGACGAGCGTGACACGTAAGCCCGGACTCGCGAACAACCCCCTCGAACGCCGCAAGCCACGACTGCCGAACCTCGTCGAACAGGGCGTGGACGTCGCAGGGCTCGCCAACAACCCCTTCGAACGCCGCAAGAGACGACTGCCGAACCTCGTCGAACAGGGCGTGGACGTCGCACAAGAAGCAGCCACCATCGCCGAACCGGTGGCCCTCGGCGAGGAGAAGACCACCAGACGGGTCCCCGCAGACAAGAAGCAGGAATCCGTCTACATCAACCGTGCCAAGGCCGAAAACGGCAAGAATGCCGTCGCCGCCATCGGCCACATCGCCGGCGCCCCCAACAGTTGGTCCACCCTCGTCGACGAAGCGCTCGCCCACTACCTCGCCGTTCTCGAACGCACATACAACAACGGCGAACCTTTCCCGCCGCGCAAGGCCGAACGCGTCCGGGGGCCACGCATCAACTAGTCCGTCCAGGAGCAGCCACAATGACAGTGAGCACGACCGACTCGTCGGGGACAGCCACATTTTGAAGCGGAGTTTCCGGATTGCTCCCGTCCCATTCCCGAGCGGAGCCGGATCTGCGTGACGGCGCTCACCGAGTACACCATCGAGATCGTGGCACCGGAGGAATCGACGAACACGGCTGTCCGCGCGGAATGGTCATCGAACCGTCGACGGTGACGACGTCGGCCGGTGACGTCTTCCCGGCCCGGGGTGCCGGCCGGAGACTGTCAGGCGTCCTGCGGCCGGACGGATTGTGCGCCCACCCGCGGCGCCGTCCGCCTTCCCGGGCCTGACGTCGTCACCGTACCGGCGCTCGGACTCCGTGGTACCACCTCAGATCCCGAACGGCTCGCGCACCGTCTGCGCGTGAGTACGGCATTGCTCGAGGACCGGGCAGGTCTGGCAGATCCGGGTGGCGAAGTCTTCGCGGTATCGCCGCGTCTCACCTTGAGCAGGATCGGTTCCCATGCTCCGGCACGTGGCGTTCATCTGCCACAGATCGGTCGAGGGCGCGTAGAGATGTGTGGTCAGAGCGGTGGACTTCATGACTACTCCGATCTTGTCCAGATGGTTTGAGCGGCAGCAATATCGACGGTGGGTCCCGCCCCTCCCGGTGGACGACGCCGGACATAGGACTGCGGCGCCCGCCCCACGCAGAGAACAGGGCGGGCGCCACGTTTCGCACGACGGTCGACGCCGGCAGGACGAACCTCGGGATGAACTATCGACCGTGGTTGTGCATGACGTGCTTGGTACCCGAGTAGTCGTCGAGGGCATAGATCGACAGGTCGCGTCCGTAGCCGGATCCCTTGAACCCACCCCACGGAACTTCGTTGGCCAGCACGAGGTGGGAGTTGACCCACACCGTTCCGGCGTCGATCCGCGCGGCAACTTCGTGGCTGCGGCGGGCGTTCTCGGTCCAGACCGATGCCGAGAGGCCGAACGGAACATCACCATCGCCAGCGATCACCGTTCGGCGCCTCGTGTGCCGATCGACGTCGGGTCGGGAAGCTAGCGAAGCTGCGGATATCGCCGCTGTCCAACCGATTTCACCGGGATTGTCGGTTCCTCCGTCGATGATCGGTCGGCTCGACGTGCACGGCGGGTAGAGCGGCACCTCAGACCGCGCGAGCCGAGCGTTCGACTCTGCGCGATCGTAAGTAGTGCCCCCACGTGGCCCGTTCGCCCATCGTGGTGTCGACATAGTCGACGCACCGAGGAGCAGGCACGTGAGCAGTTCAACGATCGAGGCCGAGGCAGTGACCGACCGCGAACTCGAAGACCGGTTCCATCCGATCTTCGACCGGATCGCCGAGGGCGCGCTGGGCCGGGAACGGGATCGCCGGTTGCCGTTCGACGAGGTGGGTCTGCTTCGCGACGCGCGGTTCGGTGCCCTGCGCGTCCCCGTCGAGTTCGGCGGGTTCGGGGCGTCGGTCCGACAGCTGTTCGGTCTGCTGATCGACCTGGCTGCCGCGGAATCCAGTCTGCCCCAGGCGCTTCGGGTGCACTGGAGCTTCGTCGAGGACCAGCGCCTCGCCGCCCCGACGGTCCACCGCGAGCGGTGGCTGCGCGCGGCGGCGGAGGGGACACTGGTCGGCAACGCCATCACCGAACCCGGGGTGGGAGCCGCCGACCGGTACCAGACGACGCTGCGCCGCGGCGACGACGGCACCTGGGTTCTGGACGGCGTGAAGTACTACAGCACGGGCAGTCTCTACGCCGATCACATCCTCGTCGCGGCAGACCGCGACGGCGAGCGGGTGTCGGTGCTGGTGGACGCCGACGCTCCGGGCGTGACCCAGACCGACGACTGGGACGGTTTCGGACAGCGGCTCACTGCAAGCGGCACGACCACGTTCTCGGGTGTCGTGGTGCCCGAGGACCGGATCCTCGGGCCCGGATACGGCGCGCCCGGCCGCACCTACGCGACGTCCTACCTGCAACTCGTGCAATTGGCCGTCCTCGCCGGGATCGCCCGCCGTGCGGAAACGGACACGGCGGAATGGGTTCGTGCCCGTACCCGCACGTTCACCCACGCCGCCGCCGACCTGCCCCGGCACGACCCGCTCGTGCAGCAGGTGATCGGCAAGCTGTCCGCCGCCGCGTACGGCGCCCGCGCGACCGTGCTCGCCGTCGCCGACGAACTCGACCGCCTGCTCGACGCCGGTGGTGAGGACCCTGAACTCCTGGACCGTGCCGAGGCCGCCGCGGCCCGCGCACAGTCCGTGGTGATCGGCCTCGTCCTCGACGCGACCGCGCAGTTGTTCGAGGTGGGGGGCGCGTCGATCACCTCCTCGGAACTCGGTCTCGACCGGCACTGGCGCAACGCACGCACGATTTCGGCCCACAACCCTCTGATCTACAAGCAGCAGTCGGTGGGGGCGTACGTCCTGAACGGTGACCCGCTGCCGTACGCCTGGAGCGCCGGGCAGCGGCAGAGCGTGCGCGACGCGGACGCGCCGGCATGACCCGGCAGATCCGCTTCAACGCCTTCGACATGAACTGCGTCGCCCACCAGTCGCCGGGGCTGTGGCGGCACCCGGACGACCAGTCGCACCGCTACACCGACCTCGGCTACTGGACCGACCTCGCCCGGCTCCTCGAACGCGGGCTGTTCGACGGCCTGTTCATCGCCGACGTGCTCGGCACCTACGACGTCTACGGCGGAACGGACGAGGCCGCGCTACGGCAGGGCGCCCAGATCCCGGTCGCGGACCCGTTGCTGCTCGTCTCGGCCATGGCAGCGGTCACCGAACACCTCGGTTTCGGCATCACCACGGGGACGGGATTCGAGCACCCGTATCCGTTCGCGCGCCGACTCTCCACCCTCGACCACCTCACCGGGGGTCGGATCGGGTGGAACGTCGTGACGGGTTACCTGCCGTCCGCGGCCCGGAACTTCGGTGACGCCGATCAACTCGACCACGACACCCGGTACGACCACGCCGACGAGTACCTCGAGGTGCTCTACAAGCTGTGGGAAGGCTCGTGGGAGGACGACGCCGTCGTGCGCGACACCGAGCGCGGCATGTACGTCGATCCGGAGAAGGTGCACCACATCGGGCACCGCGGAACGCATTTCACGGTCCCGGGCATCCACCTGTCGGAACCGTCGCCGCAGCGGTCGCCGGTGATCTACCAGGCGGGGGCGTCGCCGCGCGGTGTCCGGTTCGCCGCCGAGAACGCCGAGGCGATCTTCGTGGGGCCGCCGTCGAAGCGGGTGTTGAAGGACACCGTCGCACGGATCCGCCAGGCCCTCGTCGACGCCGGCCGCGACCCCTATTCGGCGCGGATCTACGCGCTGTCCACCGTCATCACGGGCAGCACCGACGAGGCCGCGGCCGCGAAGCAGGAGGAGTACCGGCGATACGCGGACCTCGAGGGCGCACTGGTCTTCACGTCCGGCTGGATGGGGATCGACCTGTCGCGGTACGACCTCGACGACCCGATCGGAAACGTCGAGAGCAACGCGATCCAGTCGGCCGTCGCCGCATTCCAGGAGGCTTCCGACGACGGTCGCGAGTGGACGGTGCGCGATATCGCGGAGTGGGCGAGCATCGGCGGTCTCGGGCCGCGGTTCGTCGGTTCCGGCGAGACCGTCGCGACGCAGTTGCAGGAGTGGGTGGCCGACACCGACGTCGACGGGTTCAACCTGGCGTACGCGATCACGCCGGGTTCGTTCGAGGACGTCGTCACCCACGTCGTGCCGGCGCTGCAGGCTCGGGGTGCCTACCCGACGGGCTACACCGACGGGACCCTGCGCCACAAGCTGTTCGACAAGGGCGACCGGCTTCCCGCCGACCACCGGGGCGCGCGGTACCGCCTCGGCGGCGACCTCTCGACGCGGACCGACCGCTACCGCGCGTACACGAACACCTGAACGACCACCACAACCACCGGGAGGACCCATGAGTACACCCCGCACCGCCGCCGTCGTCGGAGCCGGACTGGCCGGCACCACCGCCGCGCTCGGTCTCGTCGACGCCGGTTTCACCGTCACCCTCTACAGTGACCGCGACCGCGTCGCCTTGCGCAACGACGTCCCGGCCACCGGCACCGCCGTCTACTTCGGTAAGTCCCGTGAGGCCGACGCCCGCATCATCGAGGACCTCTACGCCGACGGTCCGCACTCGACCGGGATGAGCACCCGCCTGCACACGGGGGAGGGCGACACCCGCGCCGACGTCCTCGAGTTCGACCCCGACTTCCGGTACGTCGCGCAGGGCGTCGACGTGCGGTTGCGGGCCGACGACCGGCTCGGCCGGTTCCTGGACCGCGGCGGCCGCTTCGAGGTCCGGGCGGTGAATCCCGACGACCTCGACGCGATCGCCGCCGATCACGACCTGACGCTCGTGGCGACCGGAAAGGGCGGGCTGTCCACGCTGTTCCCGGTGGACACCGAACGGACCGTATACAGCGAACCGCAGCGCCGACTGCTGCTGGTGACGTTGCAGGGCCTCGGACACGGCGCGGACACCTTCGGCTACCGGTCCGCGGCGGGCGGCGCGCACAATCTCTTCAACCTGCACACCGACTTCGGTGAGGCCTGGCTCGGCCCGTACCTGCACAAGGACGCCGGCGCCACATGGAGTTTCCTCGGCTTCGCGAAGCCGGGCAGCCCCTGGGAGGACCGGTTCGAAGCGGTCACCGACGTGCACTCCGCGCGGCAGACCGTCGTCGACTTCTACCGCGACTACTTTCCGCACGACGCCCCCGAGATCGAGCGGTTGCAGGTGATCGAGTCCGACCCGCACTCGTGGCTGAAAGGGGCGGTCACCCCGACGGTGCGCCGCGCGGTCGGGACGACCAGTAGCGGCCACGTGGTCGCGGCGATCGGTGACACCGCGATCGCGTTCGATCCCCTCGCCGGACAGGGGGCCCAGAACACCGCCGTGCAGGTGGCCGCGCTCGTCGACGCGGCACGTGCGCACGACGGCGAGTTCACCGCCGACTGGTTGTCCGAGCAGTTCGAGAAGCACTGGCACACACGGGGTCACGCTGCTGCCGAGGTCACCCGGTTGTTCCTCGGCGATCCGAAGTACGCGGTCCACGCCGAATTGCTGTTCCCGGCGGCGACCGTGAGCGAACCCGTTGCCGCGGCCCTGTTCGGGTTCCTCTCCGAACCCGACACGCTGATCGGTCTCGACACCCGGGAGGACGTTCTCGCGTTCATCGCCGCCGCGGCCGGGGAACCGGCCGAGGACGTGCTGGCACGGTTCGCGCCGAGCGCCGGATTCACCGCGTCGCCGGCGGCGGCCCGAGCCTAGGCAACTCCTCGCTGTCCCGCACGATGATCCGGCGCCGGTGGTGGCAGTCAGCTGCTGACCGCCACCACCGGTCGGCCGAACGACCAGGTCAGCCAATGGACCCTTCGCCGGATCGTCATCGACTCCTCACCCGGCGTCTGTGGGGCCCGAACCGGGGCGATCCTGCTGTTCGCGACGGCGTCGGGCGCGAAAGTTCGCCACGTTGACACGGTTTCCGCACACCTGGGGCATGCAGAACCGGCGCCGCCCCGCTCGGCTGGTGTCGACGAAAATGCCTTTGCACGAGGGTGATTCGCACGACCGGAACCGGTTCGGTCCCAGCGAAGCCACTGTTCCGAGCAGGCCCGTTCCGATGACGACGGCCAGGTCGTCGGCGAGCGTCGACTCGGGTGCGGTCTCGAGGTGCCACATCCATGTGCCGTCGTGGCGCCCGAGGAAGGGGACGGTGTGGGCGACGCGTAGGAGTTGGTTGGCCCCGTCGACGATCGCCTCCTCGTTCGGCGCGGCCACGACGTCGCGCACCCGTGTCCGCAGCGCACGGACCTCGTCCAGATCGGTGCCGGTTGCGGGCCGGTCTCCGCGGGCGATGCCGTGCTCGGTGAGGAAAGCGTGCAGCGACTCGCCGTCGGTGAGGGCGTCACCGGTCGCGACGAGCACCTCAGGGGCGGTGAGGACGAGCGCCGTCGCCACCGATGCCCCGAAGGTGTAATCGGTGAAAGTCAGTTGCATCACTTACAGCCTCCGCCTAGCGTAACGGTTACCAAGTCAGTTTAACCATTACGTCTCGGGAGGATGATCATGACTCGACAGCAGATCTCCAGCTCGGCCGACACCGACCGGTGGCACCTGCCCGACCGCCTGACGGTGGACGGCGCCACCATCGCGGCCGGAGTCTTCGGCGACGGACCACCCGTCGTTCTCGTGCACGGCACGCCCTCGTCGTCGTATCTGTGGCGCGCGGTGATTCCCCGGCTCGCCGAGCAGAACACGGTGTACGTCTGGGATCTCCCCGGCTACGGTGACTCCCCATCGGTTCCCGGCGAGCCGGTGGCGATCCGCACGCACGCACGCGTGCTGGCCCGGCTGGTCGAACACTGGGGGCTCGACCGGCCTGTGCTGGTCGGCCACGACATCGGTGCGGCGACGGTGCTCCGCGCACACCTCGTCGAGGGAGTCCCGGTCCGGCGCATCGCACTCCTCGACGCGGCGGTGCTCTCGCCGTGGGTGACGCCGGTAGCGCAGCACATGCAACGCCACCTCGACGTGTACCGCACGATGCCGACGCACATCTTCCAGCGGATCACCGAGGCACACCTCGACACCGCGACCCGTCGTCGGCTGCCGTCGTCCGTCGCGGAGGCCTACCTCGGTCCTTTCGCGGGCGCGAGCGGGCAGCAGCGTTACCTCGACCAGGTCCAATACTTCGACGAACGCGACACCGCCGACGTCGTCGAGAAACTCGGCACCGTGAAGGTGCCGGTGCAGATCGTGTGGGGTGCGGACGACGAATGGCTGGACCGGTCGTTCGCCGACGATCTCGCGCGCCGCATCCCCGGGGCGCGAGCGACGCTCGTTCCCGGCGCCGGGCACTTCCTCACCGAGGACGAGCCCGACCTCGTGGCGCAGGCTCTCGCCGACTTCCTCGCGCAGTGAGCGCCGGTGTCACGGTCGGTCGGGCGTGTGCAGTAGGTCGGAGATCGTGATCTCCGCCGTCGGCGTCAGGACGTTTCGGTGGTAGTCGGAGATCGAATCGACGAGTGCCGACACTGCGGGCGCGGCGAAGTGTTCGGGATCCCAGCCCGCATAGAGGGTGACGGCGAGGATGCCTTCGGGGATCTGGATCGGCACGCGGATGAGGTTGAACAGGGGTTGGTCGGTCAGTACGGCAACCCCCTGGCCCGATGCGGCGAGTGCTCTGGCCACAGATGTCACTGACACAACTCGGGGGTCGACGTAGGCGAGGCCTTGGCCGGCGGTGGCGGTATCGAATGCGAGTCGGGCAGCGTTGTTGCGGTGCATCAGGATGAGCGATTCTTGAACGAGGTCGGCTAAGGAGACTTGGGTCTGTCCGGCCAGGGGATGTTCCGGTGATGCCAGCGCGCACACCGGGGCGCGGCCGATGACTCGGGTCTCCATCGACCCGGGTGGAGGGAACGTCGAGATGCCGATGTCGGCATCTCCGCGCTGGACCGCGTCGTACACGGTGCGGGTATCCCGCTCGATGATGTCGTTCAGTCCTGACCTCAGGTATCGACCAGCGAGATACGGTCCGAGGACGTCGGCGATGGTGGTCGCCGGCGCCGCAATCGTCAGTGGGATGTCGTCGCCTCGGGCGAGGTGCCTGAGTACTGAACTCGCTTGGTCGGCCCGCGCCACGAGGTCGCGGGCGAGCGGCAGGAAACGTTCGCCGGCGACACTCAGACGTAGGGCGCCCGGTCCGCGGCGAAACAATTCGACACCCAACTTCTGCTGCAAATTGTGAAGTTGCCGGGAGAGCGAAGGTTGCGCCACTCTCACCGCGCGGGCGGCCGCCGTAACCGACCCGTGGTCGACGACCGCGAGGAAGTACCGAAGTACACGGATCTCCACCATGCCTCCTAGGCATCGGCCTGCTGCAAAATGGATATTGGACGGTTATAGCAGCACTCTTCACACTTATCTCCACGCACGTGACTGTGAGCCGGCTCATGGCTCCGTTTCTTTCGAGGAGAAGGCATGAACGCTATATCCGGCCCGGGTTCCGAGGCCGTCCCGAACCTTCGCGGGGCTCGGAGAGCAGGCTTCGGCGCGCTGATCGGCACCACGGTGGAGTGGTACGACTTCTTCATCTTCGGTACCGCGGCCGCACTCGCATTCGGGCCCGTGTTCTTCCCGTCGGCATCGCCGACCGTGGGACTGCTCGCCTCGTTCGCGACGTTCTGGTCAGGTTTCCTGGCCCGTCCACTCGGGGGTGTGGTGTTCGGTCATCTCGGCGATCGGATCGGCCGGAAGAAGACGCTGATCACCACCCTTGTCCTGATGGGTCTGTCCAGCACCGCCATCGGACTTTTGCCCGGCTACGCGTCGATCGGCATCGCCGCTCCAGTTCTGCTCATCCTGCTCCGGATGGTGCAAGGACTCGCGTTGGGCGGCGAGTGGGGTGGTGCGGTGTTGATCGCCGCCGAGCACGCGCCGCCCGGCCGACGGATGCTGTTCGGTGCTTTCGCGCAGCAGGGATCGCCCGTCGGCAACATCTTGGCGACCCTCGCCTTTCTGGGCGTCAGCACACTCCCGGCCGACGATTTCGCCTCCTGGGGCTGGCGGATCCCATTCCTCTTCTCGGCGGTACTGCTTCTGGTCGGGTTGATCATTCGAATCGGCGTAGAGGAATCACCGGAATTCCTTGCAGCGAAGGAGCATGGGGAAATTTCCGAGGCGCCGGCACTCGAAACCATCCGAACCGCTCCCGTCCCGCTCCTTCTCGGAATCGGAGCCGCGGCGATCGGTGTCGGCGGGGCCTATTTCATGGGCACGTTCATGGTTGCGTGGACGACCACTGACCTGGGTGTCAGCCGATCGACGATCTTGTCGGCTTTGCTGCTGGCAACGGTCGTGCAGTTCTTCGTCCAACCCATCGGCGCACTACTGGCGGATCGCTTCGGGGGGACGCGAATCATGGTGACGGCGCTGGTCGCCACGGTGATTTTGACGCCGCTTGTTTATGCGCTGGTCAGCACAGGGGACATCGGTCTGATCTACGTCGGCCTCGCCCTCGGTGCTCTGACGAGTCCGGCGTACTTTGCCGTGTTGGCCGGCTTCCTCGCGCAAGCGTTCGACGCCCGGATCCGCTATACCGGTATCTCTCTGGCTTACCAGTTGTCGGCAACGTTGATCGGCGGAATGGTGCCGTTCATCGCTCAGTGGCTCCTCGCCGGCAGCGGCATCGCCATGGTGGCGGTGTACCACGTGGCCCTCACCTTGCTCACCTTGGCGTGTGTGGTCCTGCTCGCCCGGCGAACGCGAACTCGGCCCGCCCCTCACCCGGAGCGCACAGATGTCAGCCTCAACGTCGCGACCGAGCGTCACGTCGTTGCCGAAGTCGACTGAACACCACCATCACCATCACCATCACGATCTAAGGACCATCTCATGAACACACCCGCACGACCGCGCATCGTTCGCGGACGTCGAATCCTCACCTCCGCTGCGGAATCCGCCAACGCGATCGCGATGATCGGTGACCGTATCGTTGCGCTCGGCGACTCCGACGATCTACTCCGACAATTCCCCACCGCATGGGTCGACGACAGGGGAGACGCGGTGATCTCACCCGGATTTCACGACGCACACCTGCACCTCGCTATGGCCGCCGAGAACGAACTGAAGCTCGACGTGTCACCCTCGCAGGCATCCACGCTCACGCAGCTACTCGACAAGGTCGGTGCTGCGGCCAAGGGCGACCCGGCACAGGGCTGGGTCCGTGCGGTGGGCTACGACGACGCAAAGATGCCCGAAGGTCGCGTTCTGACCCGCTGGGACCTGGACACCGTCACCGGAAACGTTCCCACGATCGTCCTCCATGTCGCCTGTCATTGGGGAGTGGTCAACTCCGCAGCGCTCGCCGCGGGAGGCATCACCGACAATTCGGAGCCGCCCAGCGGAGGTGACTTCGGACGGGACGGAACTGGTCGGCTCAACGGCATTCTCTATGAGCGCGCACTCACCGATTTCGCCTACGCCCAGGGCGATGTGGACGGGAGGACGGTCGTACCGGAGTTGGGACTCGACGAGCGGATAGCAGCGCTGGGGAATGTGATTCGCCGTTGGCACGCAGCAGGGTTGACATCGGTCTGCGACGCATTTGCCGGGCCCGCGGACGTTCGCCTGTTCGAGGCAGCGCGCGAGCAGGGCCTGCTCACGATGCGTGTCGGATTCCTTCTCGCCGCCGAGCACTACGACTCAGTACACCGGCTCGGCCTACGCTCGGGTTTCGGCGACGACCACCTGCGCTTCGTCGGAGTGAAGGCGCTCGTCGACGGCGCAGTCGGGGGACGAACCCTCCTGCTGGAAGAGCCGGACCACGACACCGGTCATCACGGCATCCAGGTGCTCACCCGTGAGGAACTCGCGGAGGTGGTCCAGAAGGTGCACGGTGACGGCAACCGAGTCTGCGTCCACGCCAACGGTGACCGCGCCATCCGGCTCGTCCTCGACGAATTCGAAACCGCGCAGAAGAAAATGCCTCGACCAGGACTGCGACACCGCATCGAACACTGCAGTGTGGTGGATGAGGGCATCTTGCGACGCATGAACGAGCTATCCGCGATCGCGGTCCCCTTCGGCAACTACGTCCATCAACATGGCAGCCATCTGATCGACTGGTACGGCGAGGACCGGGTAGAGCGGATGTTTGCCCACCGGGCGTTCCTCGATGCCGGAGTAGCCGTGGCGGGGTCCTCCGACTTTCCCTGTGGAGCAGTGGAACCCCTCCTGGCAATGCAGAGCATGGTCACTCGAACCGGGTGGGACGGTGCCCTCGTCGGGGCATCGCAACGTGTCTCGCCGACCGAAGCCCTCGCGATCTACACAACAGGATCAGCGGTTGCCACCGGCGAGGAAGACCGCAAGGGCACACTCGCCGCAGGCCAGCTCGCAGATTTCGTGGTCCTGGACGAGGATCTGCTGGAAGTACCGCACGACCAGATCTCGAAAATCGGTGTCCAATCAACGTTTGTCGGGGGCGTGGAGGTATACGCAAGAGACTGAGACGACGGGCCGGAGGGGCGAGTGAACCATCGCCCTGCCGGTTCTGTCAGGAGTCGATGCTCTCGGTGCGCACTCTTCCACGCTTTCCTGGCTCGGCACGGTGATCGCGATTCCCGCATTGTTGCTGGTCACTTGCATCGTTGCCATGCGATATGGGGAGGATGGGGAGCCGACCCATCACCGGCGTCCATTCGAGAATTCGATGTTCGGGTACGAGTCCGTGGATGACGAAGGGATCGTGCGTGAAAAGCTGCGACCGTGTCGGTCGTATCGGACTCGATGAGGATGAAGGCACCTCCGTCATCGGCGTACGGTCCGCAGGCGATGACTGTCTGGCGGTCGACCAGTTCGGAGAGCCATGCTCGGTGTGCCGATCGGTACGTGTCACGGCCTGCGGCGGTCTCGGCTGAGTAGGTGTAGTCGACGACGAAGAGCGGCATGGGTTCTGATTCCTCGTGGGTTGCGTCAGGGGGTGGATGCAGCAGTCGAGCGGCACACTGCGATGTGCAGTGTGCCGCCCAGTGTCGGTGTCAGCCGAGCAGTTCGTAGATCAGCAGGCCGGACAGGGACAGGATCGAGAGGAATCCCAGGGCGCCGATGATGTTCTTCCACCAGGTGTTGCGGAGGTTGCCCATCAGCTGACGGTTGTTGCTCATCACGAAGAGCAGGAGTCCGAGGAACGGTGCGATCAGCACGGTCAGTGCCTGGGCGAAGATGATCAGCTGGACAGGGGATTTCGTGAACAGGATCGTGATCAGGAGTCCGAAGCCGAGGATCACGGCGCTGGTGCGTTTGGCTGTCGGTGTGCTGGGGGACGGTCCTTTGCCGAGCGCGTCGGAGAGCATGGTGCCTCCGGCGGTGGCGTTGGCGACCATCGCGGAGAACGCGGCCCCGGACAGCCCGAGCGCGAAGATCGTCGATCCGATCGGGCCGGCGATGGGTTCGAAGATCTTCGCCAGGCCTGCGAGGGTGGTTGCTTCGGTGTTCTGGCGGCCGAGGACGGCGGCGGCGACGATGATCACGAGCGAGGTCATGATGCCGGGTGCGACGATGCCCGGGATGGTGTCGGCGATGGTGGTCTGCCGGTATTCGGCTGCGGTGCGCTTACGTTCGTGGGTGCCGTAGGAAGTGAAGAAAGCTGCGTTGAGGGAGAAGTTGGTGCCTACGAGGGCGACGACGAGCAGTTGTCCACCCGGCGGGATGCTCGGGACGAGTCCGTGCACGGCCTGGAACCAGTCGGGCTGGGCGATGACGGCGCTGAAGACGAAGGTGGCCGCGAGGAGGGCGACGATCACCAGCAGGACGCGTTCGACGGTTCGATAGACGTTGCGGAACAACAGGATCAGTCCGACGAAGACTGTGCAGACAGCGGACCACACTATCGGGGACCCGCCGAAGACCATCGACAGTCCCAGGCCGGATCCGACGGCGTTGCCCACGGAGAAGCACAGGGTGATGATGAAGACTCCGACGCCGGCGGAGACGCCCACGCGTCGGCCCAAAATGTCCTTGACCGAGCTGATCATGGACGCGGGGGTGCGGATGCCGAGGCGGACGCTCATGTCGGCGTAGACGAGCATGAAGATGGTCGAGACGGCGATCACCCAGATCAGCGAGTAGCTGTACTCGCTGCCGGCCTGGACGGCACTGGCGAGGTTGCCGGGCCCGAACTGCCACGCTCCGGCGATGAACGCAGGACCGGCCATGGCCAGGGTCCGAACCCAGTACCGGCGCTGGGGCCGGACGCGACCTCCGGGCGGCGGAGGGGTGTCTGCGACCACTGAACCGCCTCCGACGGGATCGGCTGATGTACTCATCGATGAGCCTACTTTCTGGTGTTCGAACCGCAGATGAGGAGTGTGGCGCAACTGACGATGGTCATCCGACGCTGCCGGCTCGGAAGGGGCGAACGGAACCTGCGGCCGGGAGTGGGCCGGGTCTGCTGCGGGCAGTGCCGGCCGGCCCGGGGTGTCCGGGCCGGGCGGCAGAACCGGCACGCGACGCGGTGGCACCGCGTGCGGCGGATTCGGTGAATCCGAGGTGACGGGTCGAGCGGGGTCAGGCGTGGGCGACGACCGAGGTCAGCTCGGCCGACTGCAGCGCAGCGGCGATTTCGGCACCTGCGCCCTCGGCCAGTGGCAGCAGCGGTGAGCGCACGGTGGCGTGTTCGAGGATTCCACGGGCGACGAGGCCTTCCTTGAGGGCGACGGTGCCTTCCATGTGCGAGCCGCGGTGATAGACGTTCGCCGTCACCGGCAGGAGGCGGTCGTGGATGGCCCGGGCCGCGGGGTAGTCCTTCGCCTTGCCTGCCGCGATGAGTTCGACCAGCGGCTCGGGCGCGAGTCCGCCGTAGCCGACCAGCAGGCCGTCGACGTCGAAGATGGTGTGCAGCAGGTACTCGTCGTGGCAGCTCAGGATCTGCAGGTCGGGGTTCTCGCGGCGCAGGACCGGGATCTCACGGTCCCAGCGGCGCATGTTCCGCACACCGTTCTTGGTGGCGAACACACCGGGCTGGGCGGCGATCTCGAGCTGGGTGTCCAGGTTGTACGTGGCCTTGGTGGCGTCGGGGTACTGGAACAGGATCAGCGGCAGCCCGGACCCTTCGTGAATCGCCTTGTACCGATCCTGCGGGGCGCCGTCCTGGTAACCGAACCGCAGCCATCCGTGGGAGGGGTACACGAGGCCGGCCGAGGCGCCCGCGTCGACCGCGCGGCGGGCCTCCTCCACGGAGACCGCGGTGCCTTCGCCGGTGATGCCGGCGATGATCGGCAACCGGCCGTCGACGGAGTCCTTGAAAGCGGCGATGACGCGAACCTGCTCGTCCTGGGTGAGGAATGTGCCCTCGCCGGCGTGGCCGAGCACGACCAGGCCCTTGACGCCGTCGACACTGCCGAGCCACGAGCCGAGGCGCTGGATGGCGTCGTAGTCGACGTCGCCGTCACGGGTGAAGGGCGTCACCGGCGCCGGGGTGAGGCCGCGGAGGTCGAGTGTGCTCATGATCGCTCTTTTCCATCGAAGGAGACTTTTGCAAACGTTCCCGGGAACGTTCCCGTGAACGATTTCATCGTGCGATACGATCGTGTCTGTGTCAAGGGTCACGTTCCGAATCGGATGTGATCAGGCCTTACCTCACGCGCGGAGGGCCGGGCCGAGGCGGTAGAGAGGAAGACCATGGAAGCCAATGGGAGCGCGCCCCAGCGGGCGCGGGACGGTAAGCACGTCGTGACGCTGCGTGAAGTGGCGGACGCAGCGGGTGTGAGTACCTCGACCGTCAGCCGAGTGCTCGACGATCGCGTGCCGCCGTCCCGCTCCGCGACCGCCGAACGAGTGCGGGCGGTGGCCGATCAGCTGGGCTACCGGCGCAACACCTTCGCCTCCAGCCTGCGCCGCGGGCAGACCGCGACGATCGGCGTCCTCGTCCCACGATTGAGCGACACCGTCATGGCCTTGATGTACGAGGCGATCAGCCGGGCCGCGACCCGCCTCGGCTACTTCACGGTCGTCGCGACGACGGGGGACAACCCCGCCGACGAGTCCGACGCGGCGAGGACGCTGCTCGCCCGGAACGTGGACGGCCTGATCGTCGCCTCGAGCCGGCGCGACGACCCCCTGCCGCGCGAGCTCCGGGAGCGCGGCGTGCCGCACGCGCTGGTGCTCAGGACCGACGGGATCAGTCCGTCCTCGGTCGGCGACGACGAGGCGGGCGGCTATCTCGCCACCCGCCATCTGATCGACCTCGGGCACACCGACATCGCCGTCCTGTCGGGCCCGTTGTTCGCGTCCACCGCCGTCGGTCGTCTGGCCGGGGCACGAAAGGCGCTGCGGGAAGCGGGAATCGCGGAAGTGCCCGAGTGGATCGTCGAAACGACGTTCGGCATCGAGGACGGCGAGGAGGCCGGGAACCGGCTCTTCCGCTCCGCGTCCCGTCCGACCGCCGTCTTCGCCGCCAACGACAACCTCGCGCTCGGAGTCATGGCCGCCGCGCACCGATGCTCGTTGACCGTCGGCGACGACGTCGCCCTGGTCGGCTACAACGACATCCCACTGTCGCAACGTCTTCCGGTCCCGCTCACCTCGGTGCGCACCCCGTTCGACCAGATCGCAGCCACCGCACTCGATCTGATGCTCGCCACCACCCCCGTCGACGATCCGATCCGGCGCGCGATGCCCACCCTGATCCCGCGGCGCTCGTCCGGATCGCACCGCGCCACGATCGCGCCGGGCCCGGCGCCGACCGCGGCCGGTGCCACGAGAAGTGAAGGACGCTCGTAGAGGTCGGAGCTAGGCCGTACGGACGCGGGCCGATGGCAAGCCCCGACCGGTACATCCGAACGAACGCGAGACACCGCGGGACGCGCGACCGCCTGCGAGTATCCGGTACGACAAACGTCCCTGAGTCACTTCCCCCCGACGATGCCGCTGTCGAGGAGTTTGGCGATGTCGGAGTCGGAGCTCCCGAGGAGGTCCCGGAGCACGCTGCCGGTGTCGTCGCCGACTGCGGAGGCGGGTGCGACGGTGGCGTGGTGGCCGTCGAACGACGCGGGGTGCCCGGAGGCGAGGTAGGTGCCGATGCGCGGCTGGTCGAGGGGGGCGAACATCGGGTTCTTCTCGAGTTCACCGGACTTCACGACTTCCTCGAAGGTGCGATAGCGCTTGGCGAGCACGGACGTCTTCGAGAGTGCCTCGGCCACTTCGGTTGCGGTGTGTTCGCGGAACCAGCGGGCGAACAGGGCGGTGAGGACGTCGCGGTAGGTGAAGCGATCGGTGTCGCGCGCGAAGTCGACGTCGAGTGCGGTGGCGAGTGCCTCCACGGCGGCGGTGGTTCCGGTGACCGCGACCAGGTCACGGAAGTGGCGGGGGGTGAGGGCGACGATCATGAACCGTTCGCCGTCGCTGGTGGTGAAATCCGTTCCGTACGTGCCGTAGACGGAGTTTCCGGTCGCCGGCCTGCCGGTGCCGTTGATCTGGACTTCGGTGAGGTAACCGAGCGTGCCGGCGGTGGCGAGCGCGACGTCCTCGAGCGGCAGGCGGATGTGGGTGCCCTCGCCGGTGGCGTCGCGGTGCCGGACGGCGGCCGCGACGGCCAGCGCGGCATACAGCCCACACACCACGTCCCACGCGGGCAGGACGTGGTTGACGACGCCGGCATGATCGGTGGGACCGGTGATGGACGGGAAACCGAGCCCCGCATTGACGGTGTAGTCGACGGCAGGCGAACCGTCGGAGCCACCGAGGACTTCGAGGGTGATGACGTCGGAGCGCAGGGCCCTGAGCGCGTCGTGGGCGAGCCAGTCACGACCACCGGAGTTGGTGACGAGAATTCCGCCACCCGCACCGGGGGCCGCGACCAGTTGCTGGACGAGCTGCTGCCCCTCGGGGCTGCGCATGTCGACGGCCACGGACCGCTTGCCGCGGTTGAGACCGGTCCAGTAGATGCTCTCACCGTCACTCGTGACTGGCCAGCGCTTGTAGCAGGCGGAGCCGCCGATGGGGTCGACCCGGATCACCTCGGCCCCCAGTTGAGACAGCGTCAGCCCGCACAGGGGCGACGCGATGAAGCTGGAGACCTCGACGATCCGAAGTCCGGCAAGGGGAGTGTGGGCAGTCACGAGAGAAGCTCCTTGATGGTGGAGGTCAGGCCATGAGGGCGGTGAAACGCCAGTCGAGGACGGGAACGTCGGACGCTGAGGCGTTGTGCGCGAACACGAGTGAACGCAGATGCAGAACTCCGCCACCGCCGGGCAACGCCTCGGCGCTCTCGACCTCGAGTTCGCTGGTGAGGGTGTCGCCCTCGTGGACGGGACCGGTGTGGTCGCAGGACTTCCAGCCCAGGACCGTGACGAGGTTGGACAGGGCGCGCGTGGCCTGCCCGAGCGCGATGCCGATGGTGTGCCCGCCGTAGACGAGCCGCCCGTCCGCACCGACCCGTTCGTCGTGATGGGTGGCCGCGATGTTGAGGGTGAGGCGCGCCAGTTCGGGGGCGCTCGAGACCACGTCGCCGCTGCTCCGCAAGACGGTGCCGGCGAGGTCGGTCGAGAAGTGCTGTCCGGGAACCTTGTCGCGGTAGCGGTCGAGGTCCCAGCCCTCGGGTGCGGCGAAGGACTGCTCCGTCTGCGGACCGATCGCGGACAGGTCGTCGGACTTGCGGACGCGGTCCTCGTCGGGGTTCTCGCTCAGCGGGAGCATGGCGCAGCGGTAGAAGTCGAGGACGGTGCGGCCGTCCTGGTCGGTGGACGTCATCCGGAGTGCCGCCAGCCCGGTGGGTTTGCGTCCGGGCTTCGCCGAATTCTCGCGCAGGCCCACCACTTCGGTGCGGGTGTACAGGGTGTCGCCGAGGTGCGGGAAGTGGTGGAAGCGGAGGCCGCGGTAGAACAGGTTGGCCTTCACGTGGTGCGTGGCGAGCGTGGACTGTCCGATGGCGACGTCGCAGACGAGGCCGGGATTCGCCACGGCGTCGGCGGATCCGGTGACGGCCCGGGACAGGTGCGCGTCGAGGGGCAGCCGCAGGCGGTCGCCGAGGATGGCTTGGTGGGCGGCGGCGAGGCCGCTGGTCAGGGTGACGGCGGGGGCGGTGTCGAACACCTGCCCCACTTCGAGTTCGTCGAAGTACGGTCCACCGACGTATGTCTGCGTGATCGTCACTGCGCACCTACCTGGGCGAGGACCCGTCGTGCGGCCACCGCGACGGCCTCGTCGAGCATCTGCCCGTCGAGTTGCGCGGCCCCGCTGCCCGCGGCCTCGGCGGCGGCGAGTGCGTCGATCACGCGGCGCGCGTCCTCGACTGCGGTGTCGGTGGGGGTGAAGGCCGACGCGGCCGATTCGACCTGGGCGGGGTGGATGACCCATTTCCCGTCGAACCCGAGCGCGCTGGTCCATGCGGCCGAGTGGCGGAAGGCGTCGTCGTCGGCGATACCGAGGAACGGTCCGTCGATCGCCTGGATGCCGGCTGCGCGGGCGGCGACGAGGACGCCGTCCTGGATCGCGAGCCAGTGTTCGGGGAGGGCGGAGCGGGAACGGCCGAGGGCCGCCCCGAGATCGGCGTAGCCGATGATGACGGATTCGAGCCGGGCCACGGACCGGGTGATGTCGCCGATGTTCTGCACCCCGACCGGAGTTTCGACGAGAGCCTGCAACCCGATGTCGGTACCGGCGAGAGCCTGATCGGCGTGGGCCAGATCCTGCGCCGTCTCCGCCTTGGGAACCACGATGCTCGTGAGGACGGCGCCGAGGGAAGCGCACAGGGCGAGGTCGTCCTCGGCCCACGGTGTGGTCAGCGCGTTGATGCGGACCGAGACGGCGCGGGAACCGGCGGACTCGCGCACGAGACGGCGGACGAGGTCGCGGGCGTCGGCCTTCCTTGCCGGGGCGACGGCGTCTTCGAGGTCGAGGACCACCTCGTCGGCGGTCGACGCGAGCGCCTTGACGGCCTTGCGTTCGTCGGATCCGGGGGCCACCAGAACGGCGCGCCTGCGGGTGAGGTTCTGCACGATGCTTCATTCCTAGGGTCCGGGAGCCCGGTTCGGGCTGGATATGTACGGCCAGCCCGGTAGGGCTGCGCTGCTGATGCTGGCAGCGGCGTAGCCGTCATGTCAAGACCGATCGTTGACATTAAACAGACATTGTCGGATTATGGCCGTACAAATGTTGTGCGAGTGCGAGGTGGAGTGATGGGCAAGCTGAACGAGGAAGAGGCGTACCTGGTCGAGACGGTGCGCGCCTTCGTCGACCGCGACGTGAAGCCGACGGTGCAGGCGGTGGAGCACGCCAACGAGTACCCCGAGAAGTGGATCGAGCAGATGAAGCAGATCGGGATCTACGGTCTGGCGGTCCCGGAGGAGTACGGCGGATCACCGGTGTCGATGCCCTGTTACGCGCAGGTGACCCAGGAACTGGCCCGCGGGTGGATGAGCCTGGCCGGGGCGATGGGCGGGCACACCGTCGTGGCGAAGCTGCTGTCGCTGTACGGCACCGAGGAGCAGAAGCGCCGGTACCTGCCGCAGATGGCGACCGGCGAGATCCGGGCCACGATGGCGCTGACCGAGCCCGGCGGCGGGTCGGATCTGCAGGCGATGTCCACCAACGCCAAGACCGACGGCGACGACCTGGTGATCACCGGTTCGAAGACGTGGATCTCCAACGCCCGCCGGTCCGGGCTGATCGCGCTGCTGTGCAAGACCGATCCGGCCGCGACCCCCAAGCACAAGGGCATCTCGATCGTCCTGGTCGAGCACGGTCCCGGCCTGACGGTGTCGCGGGATCTGCCCAAGCTCGGCTACAAGGGCGTCGAAACGTGTGAGCTGTCGTTCGACAACTACCGGATCTCGTCGGACGCGGTCCTCGGCGGCACCCCGGGCAAGGGGTTCGCGCAGATGATGAAGGGCCTCGAGACCGGCCGCATCCAGGTGGCCTGCC
Organism: Rhodococcus sp. JVH1; assembly: GCF_000280725.2. Lineage (NCBI taxonomy): Bacteria > Bacillati > Actinomycetota > Actinomycetes > Mycobacteriales > Nocardiaceae > Rhodococcus > Rhodococcus sp. JVH1. The sequence continues at coordinate 4,889,910 of NZ_CP166289.1, forward strand.
GGGCCCTGGGTGTGGCGACGGCGGCGCTCGAGGACTCTTTGGCGTATGCGCAGCAGCGGGAGAGCTTCGGCAAGCCGATCTGGAAGCACCAGTCGATCGGCAACTACCTGGCGGACATGGCGACCAAGCTGACCGCGGCCCGGCAGCTGACCTGGCACGCGGCCGAGCAGTACGACAGCGGTGACCGGTGCGACATGGAGGCCGGGATGGCGAAGCTGTACGCGTCCGAGGTGGCGATGGACATCGCCCTGAACGCGGTGCGCATCCACGGCGGCTACGGTTATTCCACCGAGTACGACGTCGAGCGGTACTTCCGGGACGCCCCGTTGATGATCGTCGGCGAGGGCACCAACGAGATCCAACGCAACGTCATCGTCTCGCAACTCGTATCGCGGGGCGGTCTGTAGTCCGGCAACCTGCACGTAGGATCGGTGCGCGATGAACGGTAGGGAACGAGAACGAGAGACGGAGCCGGCGTACCAGCTGGTGTCGAAGCAGCTCCGTGAGCACATAGCCGCGGGCAAGTACCGCGGCGGCCTCAAGCTCCCTACCGAATTCGAGCTCGCGGAACAGCACGGCGTGAGCCGGCAGACCGTGCGACGCGCCTTCCAGGACCTGGTAGCCGAGGGCATCGTCTACCGGGTCCCGGGGCGCGGGACGTTCGCCGCGGAATCCGACGGCCGATACCTGCGTCAGCTGGGGTCGATCGAGGATCTGATGAATCTGTCCACGGACACGACCATGGAGGTGGTCTCCCCGCTGCGCCGCCGGGTCGACATCGAGGCCGCGAGCAGGCTCCGCCTCGACACGGACCTCGTCCACACGGTCGTGTTCCGGCGACGCCACGACGACACCCCGTTCGTACTGACCACCGTGTACCTTCCCGACGAGATCGCCCGGCTCGTCGTCGACGCGCCCGAGATGTCCGAGGGCGCCGTCAGCGCGTACACGATCATCGGTCTGCTGGAGCCGCACCTGCGCAGCCCCATCGTCGAGGCGGCGCAATCGATCACGGTCGCGCCCGCCCCCGCGGACGTGGCCCGCGAACTCGGCTGCCCCGAGGGCCATTCGATGCTGCGGGTGGACCGCCTCTACTCCGATTCGGAGGGGCGGACCGTCGAGTTGGCTGTCAGTTACTTCCTGCCCGAGCACTACACGTATCGCGTGACCCTGCGACGCGGCGGACGCTGACCGTCCGCGTCCTCGTCTGAATCCGGCTATGCCGGCAGATTCTCGCGCGCCCAGGCTGTCAGGGCGTTCAGGGACGGCAGGAGCGCCCGGCCGGCCGGCGTGAGTTCGTACGCGACCGAGACCGGTGGGCCCTCCTCCACGGAGCGCAGGACGAGTCCGGCCGCGGCCAATTCGGCGAGCCGGTCGGACAGCACCGAATCGCTGATACCGCCCACTCCGCGGCGTAACTCGGAGAACGTGGACGGTCCCTCCATCAGCACGCCGAGGATCACACCGTTCCAGCGCTTGCCGAGGAACGTGAAGGCGCGAGCGAGTGCCGCGTCGCAGGCACGGGGTTCGTGCGTCACTTCGCCGTCGTCAGCCACACCTCCACCCTATCAATGGTGCTAGCATCGGCCCTGCAGCTAGTATTTTAGAAGTAACAAGCAGAAAGGGAGTCGATGAGCCACGCAATCTCTACAGGTAGAGGACTCGACGAGGCGGCACGGGCGCTGCTCTACACGGAGGCGCGCACCGCCAACAGCTTCGCTCCGACGCCGGTGAGCGACGAGGAACTCGCGCAGATCTGGGAACTCGCGCGCTGGGCGCCCACGGCGGCCAACACGCAGCCGCTCCGGGTCCTGTTCGTGCGCACCGACGAGGGCCGCGCTCGTCTGGTCGAGCACATGAACGAGGGCAACAGGGCGAAGACCGCCTCGGCGCCCGCCGTCGCCGTCCTCGCGGTCGACCCACGTTTCCACGACCACATCCCGGCGCTGCTGCCGTTCCGTCCCGAACTCCGCGACGTGTTCGAGGCGAACGAACCGATGCGCAAGCACACCGGGGACTTCAACGCCGCCCTCCAGGCCGGCTACTTCATCCTCGCCGTGCGCTCGCTGGGTCTGGCGGCCGGCCCGATGGCCGGATTCGACGCCGACGGTATCGACAAGGAATTCTTCCCCGACGGCCAGTGGCATTCGACCCTCGTGGTCAACATCGGCCACCCGGGCGAGAACCCCTGGTTCGACCGGCTGCCCAGGCTCGACCCGGAAGAATCCGTCTCCTGGGCCTGACGATCCACGTCTACGTGTCGTCGGGGGCGGTGCCGGATCCCCAGCTCCCGAACTGGCCCACCACGCCCCTTGTCGGCGGGCGGAGGCCATAGGTGCAGTCGGCGGGCCGGGGGCCGGGCGCGAACGCCCACAGGAGCGGTTCGCCCAGTGCCGCAGCCTGTTCGAGGCGCCGGGCGAGGCCGTTCCACTGATCGCCGGGCAGCGGAACGCCGTCGGCGCCGTAGTCGTGATACTGCGCGACGTCGACATGCGGTGACGCCGAAACGAATTGGTACTCGTCGCCCCGGGTTCCGCACTGGCCGCCGCCGGTGAACCCCGCAGTCAGTGCGACGGTCGCGATCACCGCGGCGAGGGTCGTGATCCGCGGAACCCGTCCTGGATGAATAGTAGAGACCGGTCGGTACCAACGGGGGTCCGTCCCGGCACCTCGAGCGACCGTCCAGTCCCTCTGCCAGGGGATGACGCCTCGAACTTCACCCCCTCGACCCGATAGTGTGCACGGCGGGGGCAAGCGCACGTCATCACCGAGAATTCGCAGAGGTTTACATTGTCGAGTCCCGAAAACGACGCCGAGCTCGCAGGCCGCGTCCAGCGCCTGCTGCAGTTCCTGCGCGAGATCGTCAGGGCTCGCACGAAGCCGGTTCTCCGCGTCGACCAGCACGAACAGGTCGAATGGCTGCATCAGGAGGGTCGGACGATCCAACTCGATTCCGACGCCGCGCAGGGCGACATCGTTCTGCGCGTGCCCCTCATCGGCGTCGAGGATCCGCCGGAACTGCCCACGGTCCTGGCCGGCTGGGTGGACACGGCGGCCCGCTCCGACAGCTCGCGTTCCGACCTCGAACTGAACGCGTCCGACGCCTACGCCGAGGACTCCGACGAGGAATACGACGTGCGCCGCGCGTACGACGTCCGGCAGGCGTTCGACGCGTACGTGCCGCGCTGGCAGACGTGGGCGAAGGCAGACCGTGAGCGTCGTCCGCACGCCGATCTGTACCAGTCGCTGCAGCGGATGCTGCAGGAGCTGAACGCCCGACCCGAGTCGATCGAACTCGTCGTCGCGTCCGGTCTGCTGACCCTGACGGGCGCAGGCCCGGACGGCGTCAAGACCCACCTGGTCACCCAGTCGGCGAGCATCCACCGCGATCCCCGGACCGGCGACCTGCTGGTACGGCTGATCGCGGGCTCCCAGCCCCGGCTCGAAGACTCCCAGCTGTTCACCGGACTCGACGTCTACGACAGCGCGCACGCGATGCCGCTGCAGAAGCAACTGCAGGACACCGCCGCGTCGCCCCTGGGCGACGGCGTTCGCGCACTGCTCGCGGAGTGGGCGCCGAAGTCGCTGATGACGACGGTCACGACGCGCGAGACCGTCCGGCCGCCCGACGCCGACGCCGACGCCGACGGCACCCTCACGCTGTCGCCCGCCCTGGTCCTGCGCAAACGCAGTGCCTTCGCGCTGGTCGAATACTACGAGCAGATGATCTCCCACCTCGAACGCGACGGCGCGACCGTTCCGCTCGGGCTCGCGCAGCTGGTCGAGGCGATCGAACCGGCAGACCGGCTGTCGTGGCTCGAGCGCACCGGCGCCGCCACCTCGTCGACGCTCGCCGAAGACCCGCTTTTCCCGCTCCCGGCCAACGCCGAGCAGTCGCAGATCATCGAGCGGCTCGGCGGGGACAGCGGAGTGGTGGTCGAAGGCCCGCCCGGCACGGGCAAGACTCACACGATCGCCAACCTGGTGTCGGCGCTGCTCGCGCGCGGCCAGCGGGTGCTCGTCACGAGCGAGAAGGCGCAGGCGCTCCGGGTGCTGAGGGACAAGCTTCCGCCCGAGATGCAGGAACTGTGCGTCTCCATCACCGACCTGTCCCGCGGCGGCTCCGACGAGCTCACCCGCAGTGTCGCGACGATCGCCGAACGGAAGTCGTCGTTCAACCCGCACAGCGAGGGCCAGAAGATCGCCGATCTCCGTGCCCAGCGGGACGAGGCCGTGCAGAAGCGGGCCGTCGTGCTCGAGCAGGTGAAGGCGCTGCGCGAGTCCGAGACCTACCTCCACGACGCTGTCGCGGACGGCTACGAGGGCACCGCCGCCACCATCGTCCGCAAGGTCATGGGCCTGCAGGACGCCTTCGAGTGGCTTCCCGGTCCGCTGCTGAGCGAGCAGCCGCCCCTCAGCGGCACCGAGGTCGAGACACTGCGCCGGCTGTCGGTGACGGCGTCCCCCGAACGGGCGCAGCGGTCCCGTCAGACGCTTCCCGCGCTCGACTCGCTGCTGCCCAACCGGGCCGAACTCGAACGGCTCTGCTCGCGGGCCTCGACCAGTGTCCCCATCGACACCCCGCAGACGGCGCATCTGCTCGAGGTCCTCGGGGGCGTCGACCCCGGGACCGCGTACACGGTTCGCCGGCACTGCAAGGAACTGCAGGCGCGGGCATACGACGTCCTCGACCTCGACGGCCAGTTCCAGAGCCTCGCCGACACCGTCCTCTCCGGCCGGGCGACGCACCTGTGGGGTCGTCTGGACGCCCTGCCCGCGATCGTCGAGGCGGCTGCGGCCGCCGACCGCTACATCGGCGCGCACGACGTCCAGTGCGCCGTCATGACCCGACCCGCCCTGCAGGCGATCGGTGCACTCGCCGTCGCGATGGAATCCGGCGCCGTCGAGTGGAAGACGCGCTTCCGTCGCAGCGACGAGCAGAAGGCCGTCGAAGAACTCGGCCTCGACGCCACCGTCGACGGTGTACCCGCCACGACCGCCGCCACCGTGCGGCTCGTGACCGAGCACCTGCGCGCCCACGACGCCGCGCAGACCGCCGCCACCCTGCTGGCGGACCTTCGGATTCCGGTGGACATGAACGGCTCCCGTGCCGTCCAGGTCGACAGCCTCAACATGATCGTCGGCCGGGTGGCCCGCGTGCGCGCCCTCCTCGTCGCGCGCGACGCGCTGGCACGCGAACTGTTCGCGCTGTCCCCGAACGCGCCGCGGATCCGCACTCTCGCGGACGCCGTCGCTGTGGCCGGGGCCGCAGAGGCGATCACCACCCGAGCCGACGTGGACAGTGCCCGTGCGGAACTCGACGCCATCGTCTCGGCCGTCTCCACGGCGGTCGACGCGGGACCGTCGCCGGAAGGCACCGCCCTGGTGGCGGCACTCGATCAGGCCGACGACGAGGCCCTGTCGGATGCCCTCAGCCGCTACGCGATCGCCCGCGTCGAGCAGCAGGATCAGCGGCTGTTCGACGAACTGTCCGACAAACTCTCACCCGTCGCCCCGGCGCTGTACGAACTGGTGCGCAGGACGGCGGCGCTCACCGAGTGGGACGAGATGAGCTGGCAGATGTCGGAGGCCTGGGCGTGGCGCCGTGCCCGCCAATGGGTCACCGAGCAGCACCGTGCCGGTCGTGAACAGGAACTGGAAGCCGAACTCAACGCCGCCGACGCGGATCTCGCGCACCTGACCGCGCGGCTCGCGGCGGCCACCGCCTGGCGCGACTGCCTCGAACACCTGACGGCAGATCAGGTGCGGGCGCTGCAGACGTACCGCGAGCACATCTCCAGCATCGGCGCCGGTGCTGGTAAGTACGCCGAGAAGTACCGCAGCGCAGCACGATCCGCGATGGGTGAGGCGCAGGGCGCGGTGCCCGCGTGGGTGATGCCGCTGCAACAGGTCCTCGCGTCGATCCCGCCCGTGCCGGGCAGCTTCGACGTGGTCATCGTAGACGAGGCGAGCCAGGCCGACATCACCAACCTGTTCCTGCTGTGGCTGGCGCCGCGGGTGATCGTCGTCGGCGACGACAAGCAGTGCGCACCCGCCGACATCCCCACCACCGGCACCCTCGACGACGTGTTCACCCGGCTCGACGCCTACCTGCCGGATCTTCCGGAGTACGTCCAGGCCACACTCACGCCGCGGTCGAGCCTGTTCTCGATCCTGCGCACCAGCTTCGGGCAGGTGGTCCGGCTCCGCGAGCACTTCCGCTCGATGCCCGAGATCATCAACTGGTCGAGCACCCAGTTCTACGGCGAACTGCCGCTGGTCCCGGTGCGGCAGTTCGGCGCGGACCGGCTTCCGCCGCTGAAACATACGTACGTATCCGACGCCACCGTGTCGGGCAAGGATGCGACGCTCACCAACCACGTCGAGGCCGCCGCCCTCGTCGACCAGCTCATCGAATGCCTCGTCGACCCCCGCTACGACGGCAAGACGTTCGGAATCGTCGTGCTGCAGGGGCAGTCCCAGGTCGATGCCATCCGGACCGAACTCGTCAAACGCATCGGCATCGAACAGTGGGAGCAGCGGCGACTGCGGGTCGGGACGCCGCCCGACTTCCAGGGCGACGAACGAAGCGTCGTCTTCCTGTCGATGGTCGTGGGACCCGAGCAGAACTTCGCACCGCTGACAGCGAACCAGTACAAGCGACGGTTCAACGTCGCGGCGTCACGCGCGCAGGACCAGCTGTGGCTGTTCCACTCCGTGACCGTCGACGAACTGAAGCGGGCCGACCTGCGGAACTCCCTGCTCAGCTACATGATGTCGACGTCGCCGGCGCCGGCCGACCCCATGCCGCAGGACGTCGACCGCGACGTCCGGATCCCGCCGTTCGACAATCTGCTCGAGCAGCGCGTGTTCAACGACATCGCCGAACGCGGCTACCACGTCAATTCGCAAGTCGAGGTGAACAATCGGCGCATCGATCTCGTCGTCACCGGTGGCACCATGAGACTCGCCGTCGAATGCGACGGCGACGCGTTCTCGACCACCCCGGAACAGCGGATCGCGGACCTCGAACGCGAGCAGGAACTCAAACGGTGCGGCTGGACATTCTGGCGCGTCCGCGAGTCGGAGTACTACCTCGACCCGAAGGCGGCCCTGTCGAGTCTGTGGGAGACGCTGGACAACCTGGGCATCGCGCCGCACGCGGTGGATCACGCGATCGCCATCGAGGCGGCCGCCGCCGAGCGGGCCGCGCGCGACGCCGCCGCGTCCGAGCGCGGAAAGCACGCGGCCCCCGTAAGCGCTTCGCACCCGTGAGTACTTATTAACGTCCCGCGGTTAACAAGTACTCACGGGCGCGGCTGCGCACGACTGTCGCCGCGGAACTCGGCGATGACGTCGTCGCCGCACCGGACGGTGACGTCGTAGATGCCGTTGCGCCCGTAGCGGGCCCGTTCCACGGCCTCGGCGACGAGCGTGTCGCCGAGGCGGGTGGAGGTGAGGAACCGGATGTCGGCACGGGCGGCGACGGCGGGCGTGTCGTATCCGTTGCACGCCATCGCGAATGCGGTGTCGGCGAGGGTGAACACGAACCCGCCGTGAGTGATGCCGTGGCCGTTGACCATGGTCTCACCCACGACCATCGACGCGACTGCGTGGCCGGGGCTGAGCTCGAGGATCTCGATGCCGAGCGCCTGGGACGCGTTGTCGGCTTCGAACATCTTCCGCGCGATGCGGCATTCCGCGGACGCGTCGACAGTCATGGTTCTCCTACTGGTTGTAGACGGATTCTTCTTCTTGGACGTACATGGTGACGCCGCCGGTGGCGAAGTTGGGGACGTCCTTGCCTGCCTGCTTCATCTCCTCGGACTGCAACCCGGACTTCATGGTGTCGGCGTCGGGGAAGACGAGGCTCGCGACCGCGTAGTACGGCGGCGTCCCGCCGTCGAGGGCACTGCACTTGCCCCACGTGAAGTCGGTCAGGCCGGGGATCTTGCGGGCCAGCGGCATGTGGGTGTCGCGGTAGTAGGCGTCGAACGCCTCGGGGTCATCGGGCTGGCCGTAACAGACGGCGACCTTGAAGCTCATGCGTTTTCTCCTTTGGCGACGAGGGTGAGTACGTCGTACGTTGCGACGGGATCGCCGTCCTGGTTGACGACGATTGCATCCCAACGGACTTCACCGTAGTCGGCGCTGCTGCGCGGCGTGATGAGCTTCGCGGTGAGCGTGACGGTGAGGCTGTCGTCGGCCTTGACGGGGGTGAGGAACCGGAGGTTGTCGACGCCGAAGTTGGCGAGGACGGGGCCGGGATTCGGTTCGACGAACAGACCGGCGGCGAGGGAGACGACGAGGTATCCGTGGGCGACGATGCCGCCGAACAGCGGGTTCGCGGCCGCGGCCTCGGGGTCGGTGTGGGCGTAGAACGTGTCGCCGGTGAACTCGGCGAAGTGGTCGATGTCGGCGAGGGTGACCTGGCGGGGGCCGCCGACGATGGTGTCGCCGATCCGCAACTGCGCAAGGTTCTTCCGGAACGGGTGGACGCCGTCGTCGTTGCGCTGCGAACCGGTGACCCACTTGTTTCCGACCGCGGTCAGGATGTCGGGGGTGGCCTGGACCGCGGTGCGCTGCATGTGGTGCAGGATGCCGCGGATACCGCCGAGTTCCTCGCCGCCGCCCGCGCGTCCGGGGCCGCCGTGCACGAGGACGGGCAGGGGTGAGCCGTGGCCGGTGGATTCCTTGGCGTCGTCGCGGTTGAGGACGAGGACGCGGCCGTGGAACGGGGCGAGGCCCAGCACGATGTCGCGGGCGAGTGCGGAATCACGGGTGACGAGGGAGGCGACGAGGCTGCCCTTGCCGCGGGCGGCGAGTTCGATGACCTCGTCGGTGCTGTCGTATCCGATGACGGTGCTGACGGGACCGAAGGCCTCGATGTCGTGGGGTTCGGTGGCGTCCTTGTCGTCGGAGCGCAGCAGGATCGGCGGCAGGAACGCGCCCGTCGCCTTGTCGGCGCCGACGACGTCGAAGTTCTCCGGGTCGCCGACCACGATCTGCGCCGACTTGGTCAGGCCGCGGAGCGATTTCAGGACCTCGTCGCGCTGTTCGAGGCTGGCGAGCGCACCCATCGTGACGCCTTCGGCGTCGGGGGCGCCGACCACGACGCGCGACAGCCGGGCCTCGGCAGCGGCGATGACGTCGTCCATCAACGCCGACGGCACGAAGGCGCGCCGGATGGCGGTGCACTTCTGGCCGGCCTTCACCGTCATCTCGGTGACGAGCTGCTTGACGTAGAGGTCGAATTCCTCGCTGCCCGGTTCGACGTCGGAGCCGAGGATCGACGCGTTGAGCGAATCGGCCTCGGCGTTGAAGTGGACGCCCTCACCGACGACGTTCGGGTGCGCTCGCAGGGTGGCCGCGGTGTCGGCGGATCCGGTGAACGCCACGGAGTCCTGCCCACCGAGGTGGTCGAGCAGCCCGCGGGCGCTGCCCGACAGCAGCTGGACCGAACCCTCGGGCAGCAGCCCGGACTCGATGATGCGACGGAACACGAGTTCGGTGAGATAGGCCGACTGGCTCGCAGGCTTGACGATGGACGGGACGCCGGCGATGAACGCGGGGGCGAGCTTCTCGAGGAAGCCCCACACCGGGAAGTTGAACGCGTTGATCTGGACGGCCACGCCGCGGCGCGAGGTGTAGACGTGCTGGCCGAGGAACGTGCCCTTCTTGCCCAGCTGCTCGAACGCGCCGTCGAGGTAGACGGTGTCGTTGGGCAGTTCCCGCCTGGCCTTGCCGGCATAGCTGAGGAGGGTGCCGAAGCCGCCGTCGATGTCGACGCCGGAGTCGCGCTTGGTGGCGCCGGTCGAGGTGGAGAGGGCGTAGAACTCCTCCTTGCCCGCCATGAGGGTGAGGGCGAGCGCCTTGAGGACAGCGGCACGCTCGTGGAAGGTCAGCTTCGCGAGCGCCGCTCCGCCCACCTCGCGGGCGTAGGTCACCATCTCGCCGAGGTCGAGTCCGGTCGCGGAGATGCGCGCCACCTCGGAGCCGTCGACCGCGCTCAGCAGCGGCGTTCCTTCGTCCGGCGCGGTGTACCAGCGTCCGGCGGCGTAGCTTTCCAGTAACTTGCTCACGACAACTCCATTTCACCGTACGTTCGGTCGGTTAACAGAATCGTCGCTTCCGCCGCTGGTTGTCAAGGGAGCATCGCAACTTTTCGTCCATCACCTCCCCTTGCGTACCGACCGAAGATTCGGTTATTAATAGACGGCACCCCCGTGAAGGAGAAGACTGTGGCCGAAGTGTTTCTGGTGGACGGAGCCCGTACCCCGCAGGGTCGATACGGCGGAGCGCTCGCAGGAGTGCGCCCCGACGACCTTGCCGGTCTCGTCGTGGCCGAGGCCGCCCGCCGGGCCGGAATTCCGGGCGACGCCGTCGACGAGGTGATCCTCGGGGCCGCCAACCAGGCCGGCGAGGACAACCGGGACGTCGCCCGCATGGCCGTGCTGCTCGCGGGCCTGCCCGACAGCGTTCCCGGCTACACGGTGAACCGCCTGTGCGCGAGCGGTCTGACCGCCGTCGCGTCCGCCGCGCACACCATCCGCAGCGGCGAGGCCGACATCGTGATCGCCGGCGGCGTCGAATCGATGACCCGCGCACCCTGGGTGATGGCCAAGCCCGGCACCCCGTGGGCACGTCCGGGGGAGGTGGCCGACACCTCGCTCGGCTGGCGCTTCACGAACCCGCGGTTCACCGCGACAGACCGTGACGTTCCGGCCGGGGCCGGACCGGACGTCCGCAAGGTGACGCTGTCGATGGGCGAGACGGCCGAGGAGGTCGCCGCGCTCGAGGGCATCACCCGCGCCGAGAGCGACGCCTTCGCGCTGCGCAGCCAGGAGCGGGCGATCGCGGCGGTGGACGCCGGCCGGTTCGAGCGCGAGATCGTGCCCGTGCCGGTGCGCGACGGTGAATTGACCGCCGACGAAACCCCCAGGCGGGGAACCACTCTGGAGAAGCTGGGTTCGCTGAAACCGGTGTTCCGCACCGGCGGCATCGTGACCGCCGGCTCGTCCTCCTCCCTCTCGGACGGCGCCGCGGCCCTGGTCGTCGCGAGCGAGGCGGCGGTGGAGAAGTACGGCCTGACCGTCCGCGGCCGCATCGTCACCAGCGCCAGCGCGGGTATCGCCCCCAACGTCATGGGTCTGGGGCCGGTCCCGGCCACCCGCAAGGCCCTTGCCCGCGCCAACTGGTCGATCTCCGACCTCGGCGCCGCCGAACTCAACGAGGCCTTCGCGGCGCAGTCGCTCGGGGTGATCCGGCAGTTGAAGCTCGACGAGTCGATCGTCAACGCGGACGGCGGCGCCATCGCGCTCGGCCACCCGCTGGGCTGCTCGGGTGCGCGGATCCTGCTGACGCTGCTCGGCCGGATGGAACGCGAAGGCGCCCGCCGCGGACTGGCCACGCTGTGCGTGGGCGTCGGCCAGGGCGTCGCGATGTTGATCGAGGCGCCGTGAACACACTGAAGATCGAGGACCGCGACGACCGCATGGTGGTCACGCTGCATCGTCCCGCACAGCGCAACGCGATCAACGCGGAGATGATCGGCGAACTGCACCAGGTGTGCGCGTCGCTGGAGGCGACGCCGAAGCCGATGTTGCTGACCGGCGAGGGCGATCACTTCGCCGGCGGCGCAGACATCGCCGAACTGCGTGAGCGCGGCCGCGACGAGGCGTTCGCCGGCATCAACCGCAACTTGTTCGACCGCATCGCGAAGCTGCCGATGCCCACCGTCGCCGCGGTGAGCGGGTACGCGCTCGGCGGCGGCGCCGAACTGTCCTACGCCTGTGACATCCGCATCGCCACCGAGACCGCGGTCTTCGGGAACCCGGAGCCGGGGCTGGGCATCATGGCCGCGGCCGGGGCCAGTTACCGGTTGCCCGAATTGGTCGGCACGTCCGTCGCCAAACAGGTTCTGCTCGGCGGCCGGAACCTCGACGCGCAGGACGCGCTGCGCAGCGGACTCGTGATGAGTGTCGTCGCACCCGGCGAGCACATCGATGCAGCGCACAAGGTCATCGACCGCATCACCCGATCGGCGCCGCTGGCGCTCAAGCTCACGAAGATGATCGTCGACGCACCGGGCTCGCACCCGTTCGCCGACGACATCGCGCAGGCGGTGCTGTTCGAGAGCCGCGACAAACACGACCGCATGACTGCCTTTCTGGAGAAGAAGAAATGACGAGCACAGCACCGAAGAACGTCGGAGTGGTCGGCGGCGGCCGGATGGGCGCGGGTATCGCACAGGTCTTCGCCACCCTCGGCTCCACCGTCATCATCGCCGAGAGCGGCGACCGGGAGGCGGCCGTGAAGCGGGTGTCCGACGGACTCGACCGCGCGCACGAACGCGGCAAGCTCGGCGACGTCGATCCCGCGACGATCCTCGGACGGGTCTCCACGGTGGCCGCCCCCGATGCGCTCCCGCCGGCCCTGGATCTGGTGGTCGAGGCGGTGCCCGAACTGGTCGACCTCAAGCTATCCGTGCTCTCGCTCGTCGAGAAGACGGTGTCGCCCACGACGGTAATCGCCAGCAACACCAGTTCGATCTCGATCGCCGAACTCGGCAGTGCCCTCGGCGACCCGGCCCGGCTGATCGGCATGCACTTCTTCAATCCGGTTCCGGCGTCGACGCTCGTCGAGATCGTCCGCGCTCCGGCCACCGATGCCGGCGTCGTCGAGAAGGTCCGGGAGTGGGTCGCCCAGCTCGGCAAGACCGAGGTGCTGGTCAACGATTCTCCCGGCTTCGCGACCAGCCGTCTCGGCGTGTGCCTCGGGCTCGAGGCGATCCGGATGCTCGAGGAAGGCGTCGCCGACGCCGAGTCCATCGACCGGGCCATGGAACTCGGCTATCGCCACCCGATGGGACCGCTGCGGTCCACCGATCTGGTCGGACTGGACGTCCGGCTCGCGATCGCCGAGCACCTGGCGAAGACGCTCGGCGACCGGTTCGCGCCGCCCGCGCTGCTGCGCGAGAAGGTCACCAAGGGCGAACTCGGCCGCAAGACCGGCCAGGGGTTCTTCACCTGGTCCTGACGGGCCACCCACACCACAACCAGCAGGAGGCACATTCTCATGAGCACTGACGACGTGGTCGGACTTTCCGTGGACGCGGGACTGGCCACCATCACCCTGCGCCGTGCGGGCGCGTCCAACGCCCTGGACCGCGCGGTGAAGGAACAGTTGCTGACGGCGGTGGAAAAGGTCGCCGCCGACGACAGCGTGCGCGCCCTGCTGCTGCAGGCGGAGGGGAAGAACTTCTGTGTCGGCCAGGACCTGGCCGAGCACGTCGCCGGGCTGGAGGCGGACCCAGCGCACGCGATGGACACCGTCGCCGAGCACTACAATCCGCTGCTCCGGGCGCTGGCCGCGGTCCGCGTCCCGGTCGTCGTCGCGGTCGGCGGCGCCTGTGTCGGGGCGGGGCTGGGCATCGCCCTGGCCGCCGACATCCGGATCGCGGGGGAGGGAGCCAAGTTCGCCACGGCGTTCACGGGGATCGCGCTGGCCGGTGACTCCGGGCTGAGTCACACCCTGGTGCAGGCGCTCGGACCGAGCCGGGCGACCGGGCTGATGATGCTCGGCGACCGGTTCACGGCGGCGCAGGCGCTGGACTGGGGGCTGGTGCACCGGGTGGTGCCCGATGCCGAACTCGGGGACGCGGCCGCCGCGCTGGCGCGGAAGCTGGCCGACGGTCCCACGGCGGCGTATGCGCAGGTCAAGGCGCTGGTCTCGGCGGCGTCGACCGGGCTGTCGGAGGCGCTCGAGCGGGAGCGTGAGGCCGCGGAGCAACTCGGCCGGTCGAAGGATCACCGCAGCGCGGTCGACGCGTTCCTCGCGAAGCGCACGCCCGCCTTCGAAGGCCACTGACGTAATTCGGCTCCCGCCCTTGTGTGGGCGGGGGCTGACATGCATACTTGATACCAACCGATCATTCGGTAATAGAGGTAGGACATATGACCACGTCACACGCTTCCGATGAGCTGCAAGAGCTCTTCGATGACACCATCGCGGCCGACCAGAGGGTCGAGCCGAGGGACTGGATGCCCGACGGCTACCGCAAGACGCTGATCCGGCAGATCGCGCAGCACGCGCACTCGGAGATCATCGGCATGCAACCGGAGGGCAACTGGCTCACCCGCGCGCCGTCGCTGCGCCGCAAGGCGATCCTCATGGCGAAGGTTCAGGACGAGGCCGGGCACGGCCTGTACCTGTACTCGGCCGCCGAGACGCTCGGAGCCGATCGCGCCGACCTCACCGAGAAGCTGATCGAAGGCAAGCAGAAGTACTCCTCGATCTTCAACTACCCGACGCTGACCTACGCCGACGTCGGCGTGATCGGCTGGCTCGTCGACGGCGCCGCGATCTGCAACCAGGTCCCGTTGTGCCGCAGCTCCTTCGGACCGTACGCGCGGGCGATGATCCGGGTGTGCAAGGAGGAGTCGTTCCACCAGCGTCAGGGCTTCGAACTGCTGATGACGATGATGCGCGGCACCGACGCCCAGCGCGAGATGGTGCAGGAGTCGGTGAACCGCTGGTGGTGGCCGGCGCTGATGATGTTCGGACCGCCGGACGATCAGTCGCCCAACTCCGAGCAGTCCATGAAGTGGCGCATCAAGCGGCACACCAACGACGAACTCCGTCAGCGGTTCGTCGACATGTCCATCCCGCAGGCCGAGGTGCTCGGCGTGACGTTCCCGGATCCGGACCTGAAGTGGAACGCCGAGCGCGGCGCTCACGACTTCGGTGAGCCCGACTGGAGCGAGTTCATGCAGGTGATCAAGGGCAACGGCGCATCGAGCGTCGAGCGCGTCGCCAACCGGCGGGCAGCACACGAGAACGGGGCGTGGGTGCGGGAGGCCGCGACGGCCTTCGCCCGCCGCGAGAGCAGCAAGGAGAACGCACGATGAGCACGGACGACAACGCAGTGCGCGCGGACTGGCCCCTGTACGAGGTGTTCTTGCGCGGCAAGCGCGGACTCAACCACGTTCACGTCGGATCTCTGCACGCCGCCGACGACGAGATGGCCGTCCGGCACGCCCGGGACGTCTACACCCGCCGCAACGAGGGCGTGAGCATCTGGGTGGTGCGGTCCAGTTCGATCGTGGCCTCCAGCCCGTCGGAGAAGGATCCCTACTTCGCGCCCAGCGGCGACAAGGTGTACCGGCACCCCACGTTCTACGAGATCCCCGACAACGTTCCCCACATGTGAGGCTGACGATGACCGACCACGACAATGCTTACGAAGGCCTCGTCGACGAAGACAGCCACGGCCAGTGGGCGTTCGGCACCAGCTTCGACGACCCCCTCGCGGGTGTCGACACCACGGTTCCGGAGGACGTCGACCTCTCCGCGCTGGCCGGCTACTGCCTGATGCTCGGTGACGATGCACTGATCAGCTCGCAGCGTCTCGCCGAGTGGAGCACGCGCGCACCGGAACTCGAGGAGGAGGTGGCGCTGGCGAACGTCGGACTCGACCTGCTCGGTCAGGCGCGACTGCTGCTCGCCCGGGCGGCCGCGGCGGACCCGTCGGTCGTGCCGTACATCTCGGAGACGAGCCCCATTCCCGCCGAGGACGCGCTCGCGTTCTTCCGGGACGAGAATCGGTTCCGCAACACCCGGCTGGCCGAACTCGACAACGGCGACTTCGCTCAGTCGATCACGCGACTGCTGGTGTTCTCGACGTGGCGTCTCGCGCTGTTCGATCGTCTCCGCACGTCCCGGGACCCGGTCCTCGCGGCGGTCGCGGTGAAGGGCGTCAAGGAACTCACCTACCACCGCGACTACGCGGCCCGCTGGGCTGTGACGCTCGGCTGCGGCACGGAGGAGTCGAAGACCAGGATGGAAGCGGCGTTCACCCACGTGTGGCCGTATGTCGAGGAATTGTTCGTCCCGACCACCGAGGAACTCGCGCTCGCGGCGGTGGGGGTGGGCGTCGACCCGCGGGACGTGCGTGAGGAATTCGACTCCGTGCTCGAGCAGGTGCTGCGCGCCGCCGAGCTCACCGCACCGACCGGCCGGACCGTCGGCACCGTCGGCGGCCGGGCAGGCCGGCAGGGATTGCACACCGAGTCGCTCGGACTGCTGCTCGCCGAGATGCAGAGCGTGGCCCGGGCGCACCCCGAAGGAGTGTGGTGACATGACAACCGCCGTGCGCAGCGACGCCCGTCGCCTCGCCGAATCCGTGCTCGACCCCGAGATGCCGATGCTCACGCTCGCCGATCTCGGTGTGCTTCGCGACGTCGAGGAATACGCCGACGGGTCGGTGGTCGTGACCATCACCCCCACCTATTCCGGTTGCCCCGCGATGGCCACCATGCGGGACGACATCGAGCACACCCTGCAGGACGCCGGGTTCGGCAGCGTCGAGGTCAGGACCGTCCTCTCGCCGCCGTGGAGCACGGACTGGATCAGCGAGAACGGGCTGCGCAAGCTCCGCGAGAACGGCTACTCGACACCCGGTCCCGCACCGCGACGCACATCGGGTCCGGTGCCGTTGACGCTCACCGTCAAGCCGCGACCCGTGGCATGCCCCAAGTGCCACTCGGCGAACACCCGGCTCGACTCGGAATTCGGGGCGACGCTGTGCAAGGCGCTCTACCGGTGCCTCGACTGCCTCGAGCCCTTCGATCACGTGAAGGAAATCTGACCATGACCACAGCGGTCTCCCCGAAACCCGGTGCGGTGTTGCGCAACAGGGCGTTTCACACCCTCACCGTCGCCGACGTCGAATCCCTGTGCGACGACGCGGTCGCGGTCACGTTCGACGTTCCAGCCGAGCTCGCCGACGAGTTCGCGTTCGGTCCCGGACAGTCGCTCACGCTGCGGCGGACGATCGACGGCGTCGAACACCGCCGCTCGTACTCCATCTGCGCGCCTTCCGGTTCCGCGCCGCGGGTCGGTGTGCGCGAGGTGTCCGACGGTCTGTTCTCGACGTGGCTCGTGCGCGACGTCCGCCCCGGCGATCGGATCGAGGTGCAGGGTCCGAGCGGAACGTTCGTCGCCGACCCGGCGGCCGGCGGTCGCCACGTACTGATCGCCGCCGGATCGGGCATCACGCCGATGCTGTCGATCGCCGCGTCGATGCTCGCCAACCCGGAGGCCGAAGTCGTTCTCCTATACGGCAACCGGCGCACCCGCTCGGTGATGTTCGCCGAGGAGATCGCCGACCTCAAGGACACGTACGGGTCGCGCTTCGACATCATCCATGTCCTGTCCCGCGAGCCCCGCGAGGTCGAACTGTTCACCGGCCGTCTCGACGCCGACCGGCTCCGCGCCATCTTCGACGCCGTGGTCCCCGTGGCCGATATCGACCACTTCTGGCTCTGCGGCCCGTACGGCATGGTCACCGACGCCGAGACCGTTCTCGGCGACCTGCAGATCGACAAGAGCCGCGTGCATCACGAACTGTTCTTCGTCGACGACGTGCCCCCGCCCATGGAAACCCACCGCGAACCCGGCGTCACCGGGCCGAGCAGTGAGGTGACGCTCGTCCTGGACGGTCGCTCGACCACCGCGACGCTGCCGCGGGACGAGTCGATCCTCGATGCCGCCGAGAAGTACCGCTCGGACCTTCCGTTTGCCTGCAAGGGCGGCGTCTGCGGAACGTGCCGCGCCAAGATCACGTGCGGTGACGTGGACATGCGCCGCAACTACGCGCTCGAGGACTACGAGGTCGACTCCGGCTTCGTGCTGACGTGCCAGACCTTCCCGGTCAGCGACAACGTGACCGTCGATTTCGACGCCTGAACATACCCAGCCCGCACACCCCGGAGACTAGAATGACCAGTATCGCCACCCCCTCGCAGGACATCGAGTTCGCCACGCGCGACCGGATCTCGTCGCTGCAACTCGAACGTCTGCAGTGGTCACTTCTCCACGCGTACAACAACGTTCCGCATTACCGGAAGGCGTTCGACGACGCCGGTGTGCACCCGAGTGACCTGAAGGACCTGTCCGATCTGGCGAAGTTCCCGTTCACGGCGAAGGCGGACCTGCGGGCGAACTACCCGTTCAAGATGTTCGCGGTGCCGCAGGAGAAGGTTTCGCGCATCCACGCGTCGTCCGGGACCACCGGGCGCCCGACGGTCGTCGGGTACACCACGGGCGACCTGAACAACTGGGCCGATCTGATCGCCCGGAGCCTGCGGGCGGGTGGGGTGAAGCCGACGGACAAGGTGCACGTCGCGTACGGGTACGGGCTGTTCACCGGTGGCCTCGGGGCGCACTACGGTGCCGAGCGGCTGGGCTGCACGGTGATCCCGATGTCCGGTGGCATGACGGACCGCCAGATCCAGCTGATCGAGGACTTCGAACCCGACGCGATCATGGTGACGCCGTCGTACATGCTCACGATCGTCGACGCGATGATCAAGAAGGGCATCGACCCGTCGAAGACGTCGCTGCGGACCGGTGTGTTCGGGGCGGAGCCGTGGACCGAGGAGATGCGCACCGAACTCGAGAAGCAGCTGAACATGGACGCCGTCGACATCTACGGACTGTCCGAGGTGATGGGCCCGGGCGTCGCGATGGAATGCGTCGACACCAAGGACGGCCTGCACATCTGGGAAGACCACTTCTACCCGGAGATCATCGACCCGGTCACCGGGGAGGTGCTGCCCGACGGTGAGGAGGGCGAACTCGTCTTCACGTCGCTGACCAAGGAGGCGATGCCGATCATCCGGTACCGCACCCGCGACCTCACCCGGCTGCTGCCGGGGACGGCGCGGTCGGTGCGGCGGATGCAGAAGGTCACCGGGCGCACCGACGACATGATCATCCTGCGCGGGGTGAACCTCTTCCCCACCCAGATCGAGGAGCTGATCCTGGCGGTGCCGGCGCTGGCCCCCCAGTTCCAGTGCATCCTCGACCGCCCGGGCCGCATGGACGAGCTGACCGTGCGGGTGGAATCGCGTCCGGACGCCGTGACCGACGACCACGCGCGGGCCGCGGGTGAACTGCAGAAGCTGGTGAAGAATAGGATCGGCGTGAGCGTGAAGGTCGACGTCGTCGCTCCCGGCGACCTCGAACGCTCACTCGGTAAGGCACGTCGACTGATCGACAACCGCTCCGCTCTGTGAGGTGATCGAAGGTGCGTCTCGGTGGTGGGCCCGCGCGTGACGACGGGCAGTTCGAGCACTGGCGTCAGGCCGTCTCCACGGCGTTCGTCCCGCTCGCCGTGGTGTCCACGGCGGAGGACGGACCGGGGCGCTTCACCGGGACCCTGCGCACCACCGCGCTCGGCGGGTTGCAGCTCAGCGAGGTCGGGGGACACGCGGTCGACGTCCGCCGGACCCGCACGTCGATCAAGCGGTCCGATCCAGGCCTGGTGAAGGTGGGCCTGCAACTGTCGGGCAGCGGCGTCATCGTCCAGGACGACCGCGAGGCCGTGCTCGGGCCCGGCGACTTCGCCGTCTACGACACCAGCAAGCCGTACGACCTGCACTTCGCGGGCGACTTCAGCATGTTCGTGCTGATGTTTCCCCGCGAACTGCTCCGCATCGCCTCGCGGGAACTGGGCACCGTCTCGGCGCGCCGCATCCGCGGCAGCACCGGGATGGGCGCGCTCGTCTCGCCTTTCCTGACGAACCTCCACCACTCCGTCGTGACCGGCACCATGCCGACAACCCCCCTCGTCGAGGACGCGGTGCTCGACCTGCTCGGTGCCGCGGTGCAATCGGAGGCGCCCGCCGACGCCACCGCTCCCGGCGCGTCGTTGCTGCTCGCTGTGAAGTCGTTCATCGACGCGCACCTGCACGACCCCACACTCGACACGGCCGCAGTGGCGGCCCACCACCACGTGTCGACGCGGCATCTGCAGAAGATGTTCGAGGCGGACGGACACACGGTGGCCGGATGGATCCGCCACCGCAGGCTCGAGAAGTGCCGCCGCGATCTCAAGGACATCCGATTCCGCGGCGACAGCATCGGAACCATCTGTGCCCGGTACGGTCTCGTCAACTCGTCGCACTTCTCGCGGCTGTTCAAGGAGACGTACGGGGTCTCGCCGCGAGCCTTCCGCGAACAGGAACTGCTGTCGACCACCGCGTGACGGCGGCAGAAATTCGGTCGCGCCGCACCGCCCCTCCAGGTCAGACTGAAACGGTCGTCGCGACCTGAGGAGTGGGACCGCTGGAACTGCACGAGTACACCAGGTTCGACGCCGTCGGCCTGAGTGAGCTGATCCGGGCCGGTGAGGTGACGGCGACGGAGGTCGAATCCGTTGCGCGCGAAGCGATCGCGCAGGCCGATGCCGACCTCGGGGCACTGACCCTGCCCATGTTCGATCCGGCCCTCGACCACCGGACCGACGGTCCACTGGCGGGGGTGCCGTTCGTCATCAAGGACAGCGGCCCGTTCGCGAAGGGCGTGCCGTTCACACTCGGTAGCCGCAGCATCCGCGGTACGGGCCGACGCGCAATCCGTGGGCACTCGATCGGGGAACCGGCGGGTCGAGCGGAGGATCCGCCGCGCTCGTCGCCGCGGGGGCGGTTCCGCTGGCGCACGGCAACGACGGCGCCGGTTCGCTACGGGTGCCTGCCTCGTGCTGCGGGCTCATCGGCCTGAAACCGAGCCGCGGCCGAATCCCGTGCGGCCCACTGGTCGGCGAGGTCGGGTTCGGGCACATCTACGAGTTCGCCCTCACCCGAATCGTCCGCGACACGGCCCATCTGCTGGACGCCGTTGCCGCCCCGGCGGTCGGTGAAAAGTACGGTATCGGAGGCCACGGTCGCCGCCGGCACGATCCTCGAATGGATCGGCCACACCGTCACCGAGACGCGCCCGCAATTCGACGCGGAGGACGTCGTCGAGGCGTCGACACTCACCGCGATCGCCACGGGTGCGGCGATCCTGCGCGCTCCACGCCGGCCCGATCCCGCTCTGCTCGAGGCGGTCTCGCGGACCGTGCTGCAGGAGACCCAGGCGTTCACCGCGCTCGACGTCGCGGCAGCACTCGATGCGCAACACCGGGTGACCCGGTCCATCGGGCTGTTCTTCACCCGATTCGATCTGCTGGTGACCCCGACCGTCGCCTGGCTGCCGGTGCCGCACGGCACCCTCGACTACGACGACCCCGGGCACAGCGTGCGCTCGTGGTTACGTCGCATCTTCGAGTTCGGACCGTTCACGGCACCGTTCAACGTGTCCGGGAATCCCGCGATCAGCCTGCCGCTCGCGCTGAGCCCGGAGGGCCTCCCCATCGGCGTCCAGCTCGTCGCGGCCACCGGCAGAGAGGATCTGCTGCTGCAGGTGGCTGCGCAGTTGGAGCAGGCTGCGCCGTGGAAGGATCGCCAACCGTCGATCTTCGTCGACTGACGATCTTCTGTCGTTTCAGAGCACGGATTCCAGCCACGCGGCCGTCTCGAACAGGCGTTGCTCGGCGCCGGGTCGTCCGATCAGCTGCAATCCGAGCGGCAGGCCCGCGCTGTCACGCTTCCCGGGGATCGTGACCACCGGCAGTCCCAGGGCCTGCCACGGTCGGCTCAGGATGGGCGTCCCGGTTGCGCCGTGCCCGGGTGGAGCGGCGCCGAGAGCCGCGGGCCCGAGGATGGCTTCGTCCTCGTCCAACGCCGCGAGCAGCAGCTGTCGGGTCTCGCGGATGCCGGCGAGGGCGGCACGGTAGTCCGCCTCGGTGGCCGCCGCCCCCGCGGCGAACAATTCGGCGAGGGGTGTGCTGATCTTGTCGGTCTGCGCGGCCTCGGCGGCACGTTCCCTGGCCGCCTCGTACGCCATCACCGTGTGGTGATGTTCCGTCAGCGCCACGATCGTTGCGGCGGCGTCCAACTCACGGCACTCGATCCCCGCCGACTCTGCGGAATCGGCGGTCGCCCTGAGCGCCGCCGTCATCTCTCGGGACAGCTCGCCGAGCTCGAACCCACTCCACAGGCGAAGCCGGCGCGGCGCGGAAGGCAGGAGGACG
The DNA here is from genome assembly GCF_000280725.2 of Rhodococcus sp. JVH1. NCBI lineage: Bacteria > Bacillati > Actinomycetota > Actinomycetes > Mycobacteriales > Nocardiaceae > Rhodococcus > Rhodococcus sp. JVH1. The sequence goes on from NZ_CP166289.1 coordinate 4,911,829, forward strand.
GGCGCCCGCGTGCCGTCGCGCAGTGCTGTCCACGCGAAGTGGAGATCGGGCACGGTCCGTGCCAGTAGTCCCACCGTGTCGAGACTGGGACTCAACCCGGTGATGCCCGCGGTGGGGAGTTCGCCGTGGGCGGTGACGAAACCTGCGACTCCGCAGAACGACGCCGGCCTCGTCAGCGACCCCGCGGTCTGCGTGCCGAACGCCAGCGGCACCATGCCGGCGGCCACCGCTGCCGCCGAGCCGCTCGACGACCCGCCGGGCGTGTGGTCCAGGGCGCGGGGATTGCGGGTCGGGCCGGGCGTGAAGTACCCGAACTCGGTGGTGACGGTCTTGCCGAACGGGAGCGCGCCGAGTGCGCGCGACCGTGCCACACAGTCGGCGTCCGTCGTCACCGGATCCGTGCTCCGCAGCTCACTACCGCAGCGCGTCGGCATCCCGGCGACGTCGATGAGATCCTTGACGCCGACAGGGACGCCCCAGAGTGCGCCGTCCGGGCCGCTGTCCTGGATCCGGGCGGCCGCGGACCGCACCGCGTCGGCGTCGAGGTGGGCCCAGGCGTGGATTTCCGGATCGAGGTCCGCGATCCGTGCGAGTGCCGCCTCCGCCACGTCGATGGGCGTCGTCGCGCCCGTCGCCAGCTGCTCCGCCAGGTCCCGGAGTGGGCTCGGTGACCGTAGTTCCGTCTTCATTGCATCGCCACCATCGTGTCGTCGTCCGTCGTCTCGGTCTGCCCGGTGAGCGCTCGGGTGCGCATCACCGAGAAGAGTCGATCTGCTCGCGCTTTCGTCTCCCCGGACGGCGCCGACACCAGCGCGACGATGATGGACACCGCCAGCGAGAGGGGTGCCACGGCGAGTGCCGGGTTCGAGAATCCGAGAATGGAGTCCGGTCCCTGCACGACCGGGCTGAGCAGGATGACGGTGACCGACAGGACGAGCCCGACCACGATGCCGGAGATGACGGCACGCGCCGTCATGCGCTTCCAGTACATGGTCAGCAGCAGCGCCGGCAGGTTCGCGCACGCGGCGATGGACATGCCCAGTGACGCGAGGAACGCGACGTTCTGCTTCTGCGCCGCGAACGCGATGGCGACACCGATGACGCAGGTGGCCACCGTCGCGACCCGGGCTGCGCGGTGCTGAGCCTTCGCCGACACCGACCCGTTCCTGATCACCTGCCCGTACAGGTCGTGTGCGATCGCACCCGAGGTTGCGATCACCAGGCCGGACAGTGCGGCCAGAATGGTCACGAACGCCACGGCCGCGACGAACGCCAGCAGGACGCCGCCGCCGACCGTCTCGGCGAGCTGGGCGACCGCGAGGTTGCCGCCCCTGTTCTCGGACTTGATCACCTCGACACCGACCAGCTTGGCGGCGCCGTAGCCGAGCACGGGTACCAGCAGGTAGAAGGCGAAGAAGATCCAGATCGCCGTGTAGGCGGACGTTCTCGCCTGCTTCGCGTCCGGAACGGTGAGGAATCGGATCATGACGTGCGGCAGGCCGAGCACGCCGAGGACGAGCCCGACGGTCTGCGACAACTGATCGAACGACGCGGCACCGGACGTGCGCTGCGGCGCGACGAACGATTGCCCGAACTCGGCGAGCGCGGTGCTGAACGGGCCGAAGGGGTTGAAATCGAACCGCACCAGCACGAGAACGAACAGCACCACGGCGCAGACCATGAGAAGACCGGTCTTGATGATCTGGATCCAGCTGGTGGCGAGCATTCCACCCACCAGTGTGTATGCGGTGGTGAGTGTTCCGATGATCAACACGGCCACGGCGTAGTCGAGGTCGAACAGCAGCGACACCAGAAGCGCGGCCCCGACCAGCTGCGACACGAGATAGACCACGCTGATCACCACCGTGCTGATGGCCATCATCGACCGCACGTCCTTGCCGGGGAACCGGGTGGCGAGGACGTCCGCCAGCGTGAAGCGGCCGAGGTTGCGCAGGGGTTCCGCGATCAGGAGCATCGCGAGGACGAACGCCACGGGCACGAAGACCGCGAGATAGAACCCGTTGAAACCGGTCAGGGCGATCGCACCGGTGACTCCGAGAAACGAGGCGGCAGAGATGAAGTCGCCGGCGATGGCGACACCGTTCTGCCTGCCGGTGAGGCTGCCGCCCGCGACGTAGTGATCGGCGGCGGACTTGTTCCTCTTGGAAGCCCACGCGGTGATCATCAGAGTGACGGCGACGAGGGCGGCGAAGAGCGATGCGGAGACGAGGTTCATGGCTGTTATCCTTTCGCCCGCGAGGCGGTCCGGGAGTCGAGTTCGGCTGCCCGTGCCATGTAATACCGGGCCACGACGATGGCGACGACGAACTGCGCGACCGCGTAGAGCCACGCCACGGTGACACCGCTGAAGACGACGCCGTCCAGCAGCGAGGTGAACCCACCGAGGATCGGCAGGGGCAGGAACAGTGCGAGGACCAGGGCGCTGAGACGAAAGGTCAAGGCGGCGCGCGTGTCTGCGAGCACCTGCAGGTCGGAATTCTGTGGGACTTGTTCGGGCGGTGACGAGGTGACCATGGCTATTTACCTCCGGCTGCGGCGGGAACGAGGGTGGGCGTCACGGTTATCGGGTCGGACCATTCGTCGTAGAACAGCCAGTCGGGGGACTCGACCGGAACCGACAAACGGTGGAACTTGCGTTGGAAGTAGACGAGGCTGTCGCCGTGTTCGCGCGTCTGCACGCGGTCCAGTTCGACGAACAGCACCGAATGCGAACCCACGGTCTTGCTGTCCGCGATCCGGCCGGCGAGCACCACGTGGGCGGCGCGCAGGATCGGAACACCGTCGTCGGTGTCTTCCTCCCAGATGTCCCAGTGGAAGCGGTCTGCCATCGCGACTTTCGTTGCGCCCGCGAAATGCATGGCCAGCTCTTCGTCGTCGCCGGAGAGAACATTGATTCCGACTCGGCCGTTGTGCCGGAACACGTTGTGCATCGCACTGTTCTGATTCACGCACACCAGGGCGGTGGGAGGGGAGTCGGTGACCGAGCAGACGGCGGTCACCGTCATTCCGCAGCGCCCGGCAGGGCCGTCGGTCGTCACGATGTTGACCGCGGCGGGCAGGTTCGCCATGGCGGTGCGAAAGCTCAATTGCATGGTAGTGAGTTCGGGCATTTTCAGCCTCCGTGAGTTGGAACAGGAAGTCGTGTCTTTCGTGGTGCGCCCGCGTTCCCCGAGAAGAATAGGACGAATCACCTGGGTGGGAACATTGGCGGCGACGCTACTTTCTCGCAGTAAGTCGCCTACCCGGGTAGGGGATTCCTTCAGTTGCCTCCCGCTTCCGTTACGGTCGGTGTTCACTGGACGAGGAAGCAAGTCATCTGTGCGAGGCAGGATTCGATGGATCAGCAGGAAACACGGGTTTACATCGTCGACGACGATCAGGAGTTGTGCGCATCGCTTGCGTGGCTGCTCGATTCGGTCAACATCACGTCGGAGTACTACTTCTCGGTGCAGTCCTTCCTGGACGAGTACCGTCGCGACATCCCGGCCTGCCTCGTTCTGGATGTCCGGATGCCGGAAGTCGGCGGATTCCAGCTCCAGGAGGCACTGCTCGCCGACGAATCCCCGATCCCGATCATCTTCGTGTCGGCACACGGTGACATCAAGATGTCGGTGCGGGCGCTGCAGCGGGGTGCGGTGACGTTCATCGAAAAGCCCTACGATCCGCAGCACATGCTCGACGTGATTCAGGATGCGCTCCGGGTCGCGCGTCAACGATTCGGCGAGCGACGCAACAGAACAGAGTTGCAGGGCCGGATCGACACGCTGACGGCGCGCGAAAGGGAAATTCTCGCACTCGTCCTCGACGGATTGCCCAGCAAGAACATCGCCAAGGAGCTGGGTATCAGCGTGAAGACGGTCGACGTGCATCGCACCCGTATCAAGGAAAAGACCGGAGCAGAAAGCATCGCCGTTCTCGTCCGCGATATTCTGCAGGCCGGAATTGCCGTGACCTGAAATTATTCGGCACTTTCAGGGAAGTTCGACGACGAGGCGGTCGGATTTCGCGCGCGACACACACGCTGCAATTCTGTCTCCCGCCTTTCTCTCACTCTTGGTGAGGCAATTGTCGCGGTGGTCGGGTTCGCCCTCCAGCACGTCCAGGACGCATGTGCCGCAGATACCCTCCCTGCAGGACGTGTCGATCTCGATGTCGTTCTCTTCGAGTACGTCGGCGATGGATTTTCCGGCAGGCACTTCGAACACCTCGCCCGTGTCGAGTTCCACCTCGAACGCCGTGTCCGACCCGGTCGCGACAGCCGTCGCCGCCTCGAAGTGCTCGACATGGACCGCGTCCTCACCGACCGCGGGTTCGGCCAGCCCGCGGACCCGATCCATGAAACCTTCGGGGCCACAGGTGTAGACGTGGGTGGCGGCCGACGCGTCCGCCACGATCTTCTCGAGGGCGCAGAGCTGATCGTCCCTCGTCAGGCCGAAGTGCAGGTGCACGTCCCGGCGGAAGTCCGCGCTCTCCAGCAGGTCGACGAACGCGGCCTGCGCCCTCGTCCGCGCGAAGTAGTGCAGGTCGAACTGCTGTCCCCGCCGGTGCAACGCGAACGCCAGACTGAGCATCGGGGTCAGCCCGATCCCCGCCGCGACGAGGATGTGCCGGTCCGCGTCTTCGGCGAGCGTGAGCAGTGTGCGGGGCCGGCTGATCTGCAACTCGCTGCCGATCCTCACACGATCGTGCAGCGCGGCCGAGCCACCGCGCGGGCCGGTCTCGCGTTTGACGGCGACAACGTACGATTCGGACTCGTGCGGCGGGCTGCACAGCGAGTATTGGGTGAGGACCTCGGTGGGACCGAGAATGTCGATGTGGGCGCCGGCCGGGTACGGGTCGAACGGTGACCCGTCCGTCCGAACAATCCGGAACGACTTGATGTCCGGCGTTTCCTCGACAATGTCCGCGACAGTGACAGTGAACATGCTCATGGTGATTCTTCCTCCGGTGCTGCGACCCGTCGCCCGCGGGCGGGGGTCAGCGCATGTACAGGCCGCCGTTGACGTCCCAGCAGGCACCCGTGACCGACGCGGCCGTCGGCGATGCGAGCAGGGCAACGGTCTCGGCAATGAAAGCGGGCGAGCCCAGGGTGCCCACCGGAATCGTGGTGAGGATGGCGGCCAGCTTGTCCGCGGGCACCGTCTCGCGCACGACCGGCAGGTCCAGCGGCCCGGGGGAGACCGCGTTCACCGTGACCCCCGACGGGGCGAGTTCGCGTGCGAAGACCTTGGTCAGTGTGCCGACGCCGCCCTTGGCCGCGGCGTAGTGCGCGCCGGTCGCCGTGCCACCGTTCTGTCCCGCCAGCGACGCGATGTTGACGATTCTGCCGTATCGCTTCGCGGCGAAGTAGCTTCCGAACACCTGGCAGCCGAGAAAGGCCCCGTTGAGGTTGATCTCGACGATGTCGGAGAATTCCTCCGGCGCGATGTCCATCAGCGAGCCCGTCTGCGACCGGCCGGCGTTGTTGACGAGGACGTCGATGCCGCCCCACTCCTGGATCACCCGGTCACGGACGGCTTCGAAACTCTTCCGCTTCCGGACGTCCAGTTCCACGCCGATGGCCGTGTCGCCGTCCGGATCCAGCTCCGCCGCAGTCTCTTTCGCGGCACCGCTGTCGATGTCCGCGACCGCGACGCGGTATCCGCGGTCGTGCAATTGCTGTGCGATCGCGGCACCGAGGCCGCGTCCGCCGCCGGTGACTACTGCGACAGAATCCACATCGAGCTCCTGTTCGATCGATAAGGTTCGGAAAGTGCTGGTCAGAGCAGGTAGCCGGAGGCGTTGACCGCTGCCTGGGAGTTGACGAGCCGGATGACCTTGAGGTCCAACCGCGGCCCGCTCTCGGTGTAGCGAACGCGGTGCGTGACGTCGGCGGCGAGGGTCTGCTGGTCGTCGCGCTTGAAGCCCACGAGGATCTGCGCAGACCTCACCGTGATCGAGTCCTCGGTCCGTTCCTCGACCGTGAACCGCGAGACGGTGCGGACCGTCCGGGCGGCGGCGAGCGCGGACATCGAGTAGCCGGAGGTCAGGCGTTCGATACGCATGCGCCGCATGCGAGTGTCGTCGTTGACCATGTTCAGCGATCCGTCGAAGTCGTCGGTGTCCGGGTCGATGGGGATGACGTACCGGCCTTCGTCGGTCCAGAGGGCGTCCCAGGTCTGGTAGTCCTTGGCGTCGAGGAGTGCTGCTTCGTGCCAGATGAGTTCGATCGCCTGCAGTACGCGGGTGTCGGCGAGCTGGGCGGTCACGAGGTCAGTGCTCATCGGTCATCATCCTCTTCCACATTGCGTAGGCCTCGCGCATTCCGGTTTCGTCGGTGACGTGCGAGGTGCGATGTCCGTCGCTGTCGAGCGCTTCACGACCCAGACCGCGGTTCACCATGATCGGCATTCCGGGTGCGCCGCGCGATCCGCGTTGTACCCGGTCCCAGGCCTCGGAATCGTCGGGGCTGCCGAACCCGAACGGGCCCTGGAAATGTTCGTGGATGCGGAGGCGTTCGCGGTTGACGATCTCCGGTCCGCCGTCCATGCCGAGGGCGATGTGCCGGATCTCGGTCTCGTCGACGGAGATCGGTCGCAGCACCCGGAAGAACGACATCGACATCGCGACGTTGGGGAAGATGTTCAGGTTGAACCCGGCGCCGTGCATGGAGCGGACGATGCGGCGGACCTTGTCGGCGGGCATCGTCTTCGACAGTTCTTCGACGATGTGGTCGAAACGCGCCTGAATCTTCTCGGTGCCGTCGTCGTGGTCCAGGTCGACGTGCTCCGGGACCATGATCGCGACGCTGTGGCCGTTTCCGAGAGCGTGGGTGACGGCGTTGTCGTCGGTCATGAAGGAGAGCATGTCGGCGGTCTCGGCGTCGACGGAGGACATCCAGGACCGGTGCACGATCGGGAAGTGGTATCCGTCGGTGGTGTTCTCCAACTGGATCTTCCAGTTCCCGCGGAAGCGGAAGCAATGTTCGCCCTGCGTCTTGATGGGGTATCCGGCGCCCTGCTTCATGAACAGGTCCATCCACACCTTCGCGTCGCCGAGGAAGTCGTCGAGGGGTTCGACGTCGGGGTTGAAGCTGGCGAAGATCATGCCGGCGTACGACTCCACCCGCAGACTCTGGAGGGGGAGGTCCTTCTTGTCGAGGTTCTCGTCGTAACCGTCGGGGTACGGAATTCCGCGCAGACGACCGTCGAGGGCATACGACCAGCTGTGATACGGGCAGGTGAACCCGTTCGCTTTGCCCTTGGGGACCTCGCAGACGCTGGCCCCGCGGTGGCGGCACCGGTTCAGCAGGACGTTGAAGTTTCCCTTGCGGTCGCGGTTGACGATCACCGGTTGCCGGCCGATGGTCGCCATCTTGTAGCTTCCGGCCTCGGGGATCTCGCTCTCGTGGGCAACCCATACCCAGGTGCGGTAGAAGATCCGCTCGAGTTCCACCTCGAACATATCGGGGTCGGTGTACAGCGATCCGTCCACGCGGTCGTCCGTGGCGAGGTCCGCGAAGTTGGTGGGATCCAGCGAAGTGGTCATCACGTTCTCTTTCCATTCGATTCGAGCAGTCGTGTCGCCTCGTCGAGGCGAGTGACGAACAGCTTCTCGGTCGTGAAGTGCTTGATTCGGGCGGTACCGCCCCGGACCTCACACTCGGCGGTGATGCGGGCGACGAGCAGTTCGGCTGATCCGTCCTCGTATCGCGACAGCTGCTGCATGATCCACCGCCCCTGGGCCTCGGGGCCGTCCACCTCGATCTGCTCATTGCCGAGCAGGTGCACATTTGCGCGGAAATGGGAGTTCGGTGGAAGGTACGCGGTGAGCATTCCGACGATCTCCGGCAGGCCCCGACGCGTGCCGAACTTGTGCGCGTACTCGGTACCGATGCCTTCCCACACCGCGTCGGGTGTGAACAGCGAGGCGAGTTCCTCGACCGAAAACGCCACGGAGGGAACATCGCACAGTTCCATGTAGCGGCACATCACGCGGTGCACGGCCGCACGGCTCTCGACGAGCTCGGCCGCGGTCGTAGAGTGCATACTGCTCACGCGCCGAGGTCGACGTCTTCGCGGACGGTGAGTGCACGGCCGATGCGGGCTTCGATCTTCGCGTATCGCCACAGCGTGTACTCGCCGACCGGGGTGGTGCGGAAGAGGTTGCAGACGGCCTTGACGGTCTCCTGGGTGTCGACGTCGGCGAGGATGTAACAGGTCCACGGCCAGCCGTCCGACGGTCCGACCATGTGGCTGTCGTCGTCGATGTCCCCGATCACCCGGACGCCCGGTGTGTCGGCCACCGCGTCCATCATCCCGGAGAACGCCTTCCACACCAGCCCGCCCTGGCCGGTCGGGAGGTCGAAGAAGTTCTGGTTGATGCCGATGCAGAACAGGACTCGCAGCGGTGCGGTCTTGGTGTCACTCACGATGGTCTCCTCGATTCGAACGGGGTGGTCAGATGAAGCCGGGGAACGGCGGGATGTCCATGAGCACCGCACCGGCGCTGTCGTAGATGCCGTCGCCGAGGAAGGCGTGCTGCGGCGGGACCAGGGCCTCGCGCATGTATCGCTGCATCGCGTTGCCGTCGTAGATCGCGCCGGTGCCCGACAACTGGAATGCGGTGTGCACGGCGGACGCGCCCGCCTTGGCCACGTGCGTCGAGGACAGGCGAAGAAGTGCCGCAAGCTTGTCCGGGACGGGGTCGCCGGCGACCACCGTGGCGTACGCCTCGTCGGTGACCTCGTAGAAGAAGGCACGGGCGGACCTCAGTGTCGCTTCCGCCTTGGCCAGGTCGATGCGATAGTAGGCGCGATCGGCGAGCTTGGGCGCTCCGGTGATTCCCGTGCGTCCCGCTCCGACCTTGATCGCGTAGTCGAGCGCAGCACGGCCCACTCCGAGATTGACGACGGCCAGGACCTGGGCGGCGTACGCGATGGAGGGGTAGCGGTAGAGGGGTTCGTCGACGGTGGGGGTCCCGCCCCGGATGAACGTCCAGTCCTCGGGTACGACGACGCCGTGGACCTTCAGTTCGTGGCTTCCGGTACCCGACAGACCGACCACGTCCCAGTTCTCGACGATCTCGACGTCCTTCGGCCACAGCAGGGCGGTGCGAGGCTTCCCCGCCGTGGAGTTGCCGCCGCGAATCCCGACGCCGAGAATGTCGGCGCCCTTGCATCCGCTGGCGAATTTCCACTGCCCGTGAATCTTCAGACCTCCGGGCACCTGTTCGGCGGGTTGCACCGGGAACAGCCCGCCCGCGAAGACGAGGTCGGGGCTGTCCTTGTACAACTCCGCCTGCGTCGCGAGCGGCAGTGCCGCCAGGTAGACGAGCGCGGAGCCGAAGCTGGCAACCCAGCCCGCCGACGCGTCCACCGCGGAGATGCGTTCGATCATCCGCAGAAACTCGCTCGGGGGGAGCGCGTCGCCGCCGAATTGGCGGGGTGTCGCCGCGCGGTAGATGCCGATCTGCTTGAACTCGTCGATCATGTCGCGAGGCACGAACTTCTGGCGAGCGAACTCTTCCCGCCGCAATGCGACGTGCTCGAGGACGTCCTCGAATGACAGCGTCCCGTTCGCGGCGGCATCTGTCGTGTCGAGGGTCGGTGCGTTGGTCATCAAATACTCCGATCGACGCGAAGTAGAAGGGGTGTGGCGTTTTTCGTGTCGAATTGACGCTATTGCGGTGGCGGGCATCACTCAATCGGTGCTTCCTCCCGCGGACGTGCAGAGATGTCGCCTCGGAGTAAAGGATTTCCCTATCGCGCTCCCGGTCCGACCGCTCAGTAGACTCGAGATGAGCCGAAGGAGGCTGCATTGTCCGATCTCGCGCCGTCCGACTACGAACGACTCGTCGAGTCCCTTCGCTACTGCGTCCTGGTCCACGATGCGGCCACCAAGGACATCCTCTGGGCGAACCGGGCGGCGTCCGAACTGCTCGAGTTCACGGTCGAAGAGCTCAAACCGCTCAAGGCGCCCGATATGAGTTCCCCGGCGAAGCGGTACCGCAGGTCGGTGGGACGGCGGTGGCTGCAGGAGGCCGTCGACAACGGGGCGGCGGTCATCGAATGGGCGTATCGCGCGAAGAGCGGGCGAGAAGTCCTGACGGAGGCGATCGCGATCCGGGTCGAGTTGAATGCCCGGACCGTGGTGATGGTGCAGTTCCGCGACATCGAGCAGGAAACGTCGATGCGCCGCGACCTCACCCGCACCGAGGCCGATCTCACCCGCACCGAGGCCCGGTTGGCCGCGTTCCTGCGGAACATGGCCGAAGGAATCCTCGTCCTGGACGACGACAGCCGGGTCACGTATGCGAGCGAGGCGGCGTCGGAGCTCCTGAAGGTTCCGGTGGCATCGCTTGTCGGCGAACGCTTCACGGAATTCTGCCGGGCGGGTCAGTCACGGGAGAGCGTGCGACGCGCCCTGGAACTGACGACCGCCGACGGGGGTTCCCAGAGCCTGCGCTACGAGGTGGAACTGACACCCGAGGAGCGCCGGTGGCATGCGGGGAGCTGCCAGCACATCGGTATCGAGAACGATCTGAGCGGCCACCTCCTGCTCTTCCACGACGTCACCGAACACGTCCGCACCGAGCAGGAGCACGAACGGGACTCGCAGTACCTCAATTACCTGGCCCGCTACAACGCGATGGGCGACATGGCCATGGCCATCGCCCACGAGTTGGCCCAGCCGCTTGCGGCCGCCACCAATTTCATCGCCGGTACGCAGAGCCGCCTCGACGACGGCCGGAGCGGTCACCACGAGGTGAGCTGGGGCCTCGGGGAGGCGCGCAAGCAGATCGACCGGGCCAATCAGATCGTCCGGAGTCTGCGTGAATACGTGACACAACTCGAGGAGTCCCAGCAGATCGTCGATCTCAATGACATCGTCGACGAATGCGCGTATTTCATCGACATCCGGGGGCGGCAGAAGGGAGTTCACGTCGAGTACCTCCGGGCGCACGACACTGTTGCCGTCGTGTGCGAACGTGTGCTCACCGGGCAGGTCATTCTGAACCTGTGTTTCAACGCCATCGACGAGATGGCGGAATGGCCGGCAGCCAACCGCATCGTGACGGTACGCACCGACATCACCGAGACGGAGGGCGTCGTGAGCGTCGAGGACCACGGTAAGGGTCTCTCGCACATCCCGGACGGCCGAATCTTCGACGGCGCGTTCACCTCGAAGTCCACGGGTCACGGAATCGGGCTCGCGCTGAGCCACCGCATCATCTCCCGCCAGGGCGGGACACTCACCGCGCGCGAGAACGATCCGCACGGGGCGGTCTTCACGTTTACGTTGCCCGCCGATCCGAACCGTTGAGCGACCGACCCCACGCAGCTAAAGGTTTCTTGGATTCCGTTGGGCGCGATCCGGTTCTAGCGTGGTGGGAAACACCACCGCGGCCCCGGAGGTACCTCGTGGACTATTCGCATCATCACCGGACATTCCTGACCTGTTACGCCGACACCCACCGCTACGGCTGGCACCACGTCGACCTCTTCGTGCACGACGAGGACGGCAACGAAGTGAACTGGGTCCACTGGCAGACCCGCGAGGACGGACCGGACGGCGCCGACGCGGCCACCGCGCGCGTCGAACCGAACCTGAGACGGACCACCGACTGGCAACGCGGAATCAGCGCCGACGGAAGCGAGTACTGGATCGCGGAGGCAGCATGGGCTCAGTGAACCGGCAGATGGGGTAGGACGCAGAACTGCCGGTTCGCCGACCGAGCGGCGAACCGGCAGTTCTGACGTATCGATAGAGGCTTTACGCGACGCTTTCGGCGACGCGCTGGAACACGACCTCCCCACCCAGCACGGTGGCGACGACCTGCATTGCCGGGATGTCGTGCGGGTCGATGGTCTCGAGGTCGCCGTCGAGGATGCACAGGTCGGCCACCTTGCCGGCCTCGAGGGATCCCTTCCAGTCCTCGGCGAAGTCCTGCCAGGCCGCGTTGATCGTGTAGGTGCGGACGGCGTCGGCGAGGCCGATGCACTGGTCGGGCCCGCTCACCGCGCCGCTGGCCTTGCTCTCGCGCAGGATCATCGTCGAGATGCCCTGACGCCAATCGGGCGGTGTGACCGGTGCATCGGAACTGCTCATCAGGTGCACCCCGGATTCGACGGCGCTGCGATACGGCCATTCGTAGGCGGCTCGTTCGGTCCCGACCACCCCGACCTCCAGGTCGGCGATCGTCCACTTGATCGTAGGGTTCATGTTGACGCCGATGCCGTTCTCGGCCAGTCGCTTCAGGGTAGCTTCGCTGATGAAGTCGCCGTGGATCAGGTAGTGCCGGGCATCCTCGCGGGGGTGCGCGTTCTGCGCGGCGATGATCGCGTCGGCGACGGTGTCGATGGCACGGTCACCGGTGACGTGCACACCGATCTGGTAGCCGGCCTCGTGGCCGATGCGGACCATCTCGGTCACCTCGTACACCTGACGCTCGTCGGTGTCGCCGCCGACGCAGAGGGAGCCGCAGCCGCCGCCGATGTACTCCTCGTGCATCCACGCGGTCTTGCTCGGCGGGATGCCGTCGGCGAACACCTTCACCCCGAGAACCCGGAACATTTTCGGGTCCACCGATTCCGGAACGTCGATGTTCGCGAGGTTCTGTCCGAAATCCTCTGCAGATCCGGACATTCCGGTGGGCAGGAGGAGAAGGTTGACGCGGGCGCCCAGTTCTCCGCGGATGGCGAGATCGGCGTACACCGCGAGACCCTCGGCGCCCATCGCCCCACCGGCGAGGGCCTCGCCGCCGGGGCCGATCGCGGGATCGGTGAAGCTGGTGATGCCCTCGCTCTGCAGGATCGAGATCGCCGAGCGGAGTGCCTCCTCCCGGCGCTCCCGGGTGAGGGCCGGGAGAACACGCTGCACGAGGGCCTGCGCACCCTCCATGACGATGCCGGTCAGCAGGCCGTCCTCGCCGACGGGCATGAGGCTGCCCGGCGGGAGCGGCGTGGTCTCGTCCACCCCGGCGAGCGCCAGCGCCGCGCTGTTCACCCACGACGTGTGCCGCGAGAAGTCCTGCAGGAACACGGGATTGTTCGGGGACACCTCGTCGAGATCCCAACGGTTCGGCGTCCGACCGGCCTCGGCGAGGCACTCGTCGAGATACCCGTCGTCCCAGCCGGTTCCGATGATCCACTCGCCGTCCTCGGCCGCAGCGGCGGCTTTCCGCACGAGTTCACGGACGTCCGCGATCGACCGGACAGCAGGGAACGACACGTCCAGCGACAGCGGCGGGGTGTCGAGCCCGTAGGCGATGGCGTGCAGGTGCGAGTCGTTGATACCCGGGAGGATCGTCTTCCCCCCGAGGTCCGTGACCACGGTGTCCGGTCCGATCAGGGTTTCGATCTCCGCATCGCTGCCCACCGCGTGGACGAGTCCGTCACGCACCGCGAGGGCGGTGGTGATCGTGAAATTCGCGTCGACGGTGAAGACCTTGCCGTGGATGTAGACGGCATCGGCGTAACTCATCGGTTCCTCCAGGTTGCTTTTTTGCGAGAGCGGTCAGACGGCCATGGGGGCCATGCCCAGGATCATCAGTGCGGATCCCGCCGCCGCGGTCCTGACGCCGGACCGGCGCTCGCGGCGCGGGGTGGAGCGAAAGAGATGCAGTGTCAACAGTGCCCAGCACACGAGCACGAGGAGTGGAAGCCAGCCCGTCGAGATTCCAGCGCCACCGTGGTGGTGGCCCGACGCCGCCGGTGCCGTCGCCGCGGGGGCGGGGGCGGACGTCGGGGCCAGGAGCAGCAGCACACCCATGGCGGTGAGGTCCACCGCGCAGGGCACGGCGGTCCGGCGGTGCATGGTCTCACCGGTGACGAATACGGCGAGGGCGATGAGGACGGCACCTTCGAGCAGGTGAATCCCCGCCGGCACGCCGGGGATCATCATCGCCACCATGGACACCGCCATCGCGCCGTGCGCGATCCGCACCCGGCAGTCCGTGCCGTGTGCCCGCCACATCGGCACGATCGCCCCGACCGCTCCGACGAGCATCGCCGCGTGCACGGCAGGGATCTCGAACATCGCCGGACTCAGATCGTGGGGGTGAGTTCGCGACGCTGCCCGACATCCGCCCGGCTCTGCCGGGTGACCCGGGCGACGACCAGTCCGGCGACGAAGAACAGCGCGATCACGGCCAGCAGGATGTCTGCGAGCAGTTCCGACCCGCCGATCAGCGTGGTGAAGTTGTCGAGCACCAACCCGGTGACGGCCACCAGGCCCACGCATCCGAGCACCGGAGCGATGCGAGTGTGCCAGAGCCGGGTATCCAGCCGGGTGCGGGCGAAGAACGCGATGATCGCGACGCTGGTGAGCACCATCAGCACCAGGATGCTCACGGTGGCCAGACCCGCCATCCAGGTGAACAGTTCCAGCACCGGGTCCGCGCCGACGAGAGCGAACACCCCCACGACCACCGTCGCGGAGATCGTCTGGGCGACCGAGCCGATATGCGGGGAACCGTGCTTGGCGTGGGTGCGGGACAGTGCGCGCGGCGCCGCGCCCTTGCGGGCGAGGGCGAACACGTACCGGGAGATGGCGTTGTGGAAGGCCAGGAGCGCGGCGAACAGGCTGGTCACGAGCATGATCGCCATGACGTCGGCCGCGGGTCCGCCCAGGAACTGCGCGGCGGCGGCGAACGTCAGCCCGGCAGGGTCGGCGGCGGCCGCCGCCGAGACGTTGTCGCTGCCGAACGCGAGCACCACCGCCCAGCTCGCCAGCGCATACACCAGTCCGATGACGATCACGGCGGCGTACGTCGCGATCGGAATCGTGCGCCGGGGGTTGCGGGCCTCCTCGCCGTAGATCGCGGTCGCCTCGAAGCCGATGAACGACGCGATCGCGAACATCAATGCGACACCGGGAGATCCGCTGAAGAACGACGTCGGGGTGAACGACGCAAAGTCGATACCCGCGGCCCCGCCCCGCACCAGCACGCCGAAGGACAGCGCGAGGATGATGCCGATCTCGAGCACGAGGAGCACCCCCAGGACCTTGGCGCCGAGGTCGATGCTGCGGTATCCGAGCACGGCCACGAGAGCGATGAGTACCAGCGCCCACATCCACCACGGCAGGTCGGGTCCGCCGTACTGGACCACCAGGCCCTGAATCGTCGCGGCGGCCAGACCGTATACGGCGGCCTGGATGGCGGTGTAGGTCAGCAGAGCGAGGCCGGCCGCGCCGAGCCCACAGGATTCGCCCAGCCCCTTGGCGACGTAGGCGTAGAACGCGCCGGTGTCGACCATGTGGCTGCTCATCGCCGCGTATCCGACGCTGAAGACGAGCAGGACCAGTGCGGCGATGAGGTAGGCGGTCGGGGCGCCCGCGCCGTTGCCGATCGCGATCATGACGGGCAGAGCGCCGCCGATCGCGGTCAGCGGCGCCGCCGCGGCGATGACGAGGAAGACGATCCCGACGACGCCGATGGATCCGCGTAACTTGCCGGCTCCCGAACCCGTGGTGGTGTCAGACATCCGATCCCCCGTCCGCGTGGCAGCTGCCGCCACCGGTCGAGCAGTGCTTCGACACGGTGCGGGGAACGTCGAGTGCGGGGTTGCGGTCGAAGAAGCCGTTGGGCTTCAACGTGAATCCGGTGTAGTCGACGGGCATGATCGGCCAGTCCTCCGGCCGCGGGAAGTGGGTGAGGCCGAACGTGTGCCAGACGACGACGTCCTCGTTCTCCAGATCACGGTCGCCGGCCACGAAACTCGGCAGTCCGGCGCCACCCGCGTGCTGGTTCACGAAATCCCCTGCCGCGTAACGCTCCTTCTCGTCGAACCGGGTGACCCACAGGTGCTTGGTGGCGAACGTCGCCCGCGCCGCGATCGAGGAGTCGTCGTCGGCCAGCAGGATCGGCTGGCCCTCCGGGTGGAGCGCGTACGCCACCGGCTTGCCCAGGCGGTTCAGCTTGTTCGGGTTGCTGATGTGCCACACGCGCCCGACGCTGTTGTCCGCGAGGCGCTGCGCCTCGGATTCCTTCGTCAGCGGCGTGCGCTCGAGGGTGAACGCGTTTCCGTGCAGGTTTCCGGGGCCCATCTTCACCCGCTTGGTCTGCACCTCCTCGACGGAGTTGCGGTCGCCGTCGATCATCATGTCGAGGCGGGCGCTGAACAGGTGCTGGTGGTACGGGGCGCCGAGGCCGGGAGCGATCTCCGAGGCGTACGGGTAGTCGCCGCCCGGGTGACCCGACGTGAAGACGATCCCGGTGGCCTTGACCTCGAACTCGATGGTGCCGTCGAGGTAGAGGTACCAGAAGAACCCGTAGTCGTAGTTGCCGATCGTGGTGAAGAAGGAGATGACGAGACGGCGCTGACGGCGGGTCTCGGCGGAGCCGGCCCACAGGTCGGTGTGCTTCCACAGCACGCCGAAGTCCTCCTCGTGCATGCACACGGCGTTCTTCAGCGTCTTGGGGGTGCCGAACTCGTCGGCGATGACGGCGTCGAAGTAGGTGATGTCGCCGACGCAGTCGCAGCCGAGTTCGAGGGCGTTCGCGTAGCGGCCCACCATGTACTCGCCGGTGTCGAAGTAGTTCTGCCACGACCGGACCGGCGAAGGGTCGCCGTAGGGCACTACCATCTCGGCGATGGACGCGCGGTGGATGATGGGGCGGACCCGGTCGCCGTCGGCGAATCCGAGCTGGTGGAGGACGAGACCTTCGCGGGCGTCGAAGCCGACGCGGAACGACCACTTCTCCCAGTCGACGTGGTTGCCGTCGACGACGAAGCTCGGTCCCTCGGGCTGGGTGATCTCGATGGGCTTCTGGGTGGTGCGCAGGGGGCCGGTGACGGCGACGTCGTCGAAGTTGCCCGACTCCTCGGGGATCGGGACGGCGCCGAGGTCGAGAACGTCGGTGACGGTCCGGTTCATCACGTCGACGAATCCGACGAGCCCGTCGATCGGGTGGGCCCAGGCGTGGTCCTTCGGGTGGTCCTGGCGGAACGCGAGCCCCCGGAGGATCCGCGTGCCCGTCTCGCCGGGGTAGTCGAAGACGCCGGCCGAGAGGGGAGCGACCCGGACGTCGGCGACGTCGAGTCCGCGGGCGGCGAGCGCGGCGAGCCAGCGTTCGTCGGCGGCCAGCACCTGTTCGACGAGCTCGAACTCCTCGTCCAGGACGGGCATCTGACCGTCGCGGGCGGCGTCGAGGGTCACCGAGCTGATCACCGACCGCTGAGTCACGGACACCACGACGTCCACCGCGTTCGGCGACGAGATGTCGTGCAGCAGAACGCGGAATCGGCGATCGGTCTCGGGGGCCTCCGCCGTGTACAGCGTCGACTTGTCCGGTTCCTCGAGGCCGACATAGACGAATCTCGTCTGCTCGGTCAGCGCGTCGGCGACCTCGAGGATCTCGCGGAGGGAGGCGATTTCTTCGACGGTCGGCAGCGACAGCGGGTGGTCGATACGCGCAGGGGAAAGGGTGGGCATGTCGCGATCCTTTGGTTCTACGGGTGTTGAATAAAAACCTTAGTGACGTACGTTACAGCCGAGGTGTCCTCGTGTAAACAGTGAGTTTCGCGCCCGAACAAACTGACCGTTCGGTCAAAAATGGTTCCCTATCGGATTCCGCAGCAACGGTTTTGGCTGAGCGACGGAAGGCTCAGAGTGCGGCGACGAACTGCTCGAGCATCTCCAGCTGACGCTCCGACGACGTTTCGCCCGGCGTGAGGACACCCAGAATCTGCATGCCCATCATCATGTTGAGCAGTTGCTCGACCACGATGCTGACGTCGATGTCGCCGACGGAGCCCTCCTCGCGCGCCTGCTCGAGGAAGATCGCCATCTGCTCACGCCAGTGGTCCATGGTGCGGCGGTTGGTCGCGGCCATCTGCTCGTCGTACATGGCCCGCGGCCACAGCGAGGCGGCGATCCGGGCTTCGAGGAGTTGCTCTTCGTTGATCGGCATCACTTCGCGGCAGAGGGTGCGCAGTGCGTCGAGTCCGGTCGCGTCGCCGAGCGCCTCGGTGATCCGGCGGTCGGTGGCCTCGGAGATGTGCTCGTACGAGGTACGGAGGATCTCGTCCTTGCCGGCGAAGTAATGACTCAGGGCGCCGTTGGTGTACCCGGCCTCGGTGGCGATGTCGCGCATGTTGGCAGCATCGATACCGCGGGCGGCGATCAGCCGCCAGGCGGCGGCGGTGATGCTGCGCCGCCGCTCGTCGTGATCCACGACCTTAGGCACGACGCGTACCTGCCCCACCAGCGATCATGCGACCACGGTATCAATGAGCTCCGCCGAGATTGAGAACGACCACTCCCGAGACGACGAGCCCCAGGCCGAATACCTTCGTCGCGGTCAGCGGCTCGCCGAGGAAGGCGGCCCCGATCGCGACGATCGCCGCCGTCCCGAGCCCCGACCACATGGCGTAGGCGATGCCGACCGGCACCGTCTTGACCGCCTGCGACAGGAACACGAACGCGAGAATGTAGCCGGCGAGGCACCCGACCGTCGGCCAGAGCTTCGTGAAGCCCTCGGTGGACTTCAGCAGGCTCGTTCCGAAGACCTCGGCGGCGATCGCGGCAATCAGGAACACGTACGGCATGGGGACAGGGAACCATGCCGGGAGCGGAGAGGCGTGCAGCGCCCCACCGCTCCCGACTGTGCCGATCTACGAATACATGATGACGCCGCGGACGTTCTCGGCCTTCCGCATCGCCTCGTAGCCGTCGTTTATCTGATCGAGTGTGTATGTCCTCGTGATCATCTCGTCGAGCTTCAGCTGACCCTCCATGTACAGGCGCAGCAGATGAGGGATGTCGAACCGGATGTTCGCGTTGCCGAACCACGCTCCCTTGAGGGTCTTGCGCATCGCCGTCAGATCGAACAGGTTGAGATCGACGTCGTTCTGTGTGACGTCGCCGACCGACACGTGGACGCAGGTGCCGCCCTTGGCCACCAGGCTCATCGCCGGGGCGATGATGCGGCCACTCGCATTCGCGACGGTGATGAGCACCTTGTCGGCGAGCTGGCCCCACGTCAGATCCTGGAGGAGGGGGAGCGCCTCGTCGATGCTCGCCGCGGTGTGGGTCGCGCCGAAGATCTTGGCCTGCTCCCGCTTGAATTCCGACGGGTCGACGACCACGACGTGCCGGGCCCCGGCGAGCGCGGCGCCCTGGACCGCCCCGCAGCCGACGCCGCCCATGCCGATCACGACGACGGTCTCACCGGCCTGGACGCCGGCCGCGTACACCGACGACCCCCAGCCGGTGGTGACGCCGCAGCCGACCAGCGCCGCCTTGTCGAGGGGGATGTCCTTCGTGATCTTGACGCACGAAGCCTCGTTGACCACGGTGTACGGCGAGAACGTCCCGATCAGGCACTGGATGGCGGCGTCCTTGCCGCGAACGTGGTGCCGGGCCGTGCCGTCCGAGATCTGCCAGCCCTCGAGCAGGTGGGCTCCCAGGTCGCAGATGCTGGACTGGCCGGTCGCGCACTGCCTGCATCGGCCGCACGCGGGGATGAATCCGAGGGCGACGTGATCGCCCTTCTCTACGCTGGTGACACCGGGCCCGACCTCGAGCACGACGCCGGCGCCCTCGTGGCCACCGATGAACGGGTAGTACTCGAGCGGCAGGCTGCCGTCACGGACATGTTCGTCCGAGTGGCACATTCCCGACGCCGCCAACTGCAGAAGCACTTCACCGTGCTTCGGCGGGTCGAGTTCCAGTTCTTCGATCTGCCACGGCTGACCGGGCTCCCACAACACTGCGGCCTGGGTCTTCATAAGTCCTGCTCCTGTCCGACGACGTCGATGCTGTGGGCGATCAGAGGATGATCGTGACGACCTTCTCCTCGGTGTTGGCTTCGATTCCGGCCCAGCCGAGTTCGCGGCCGGTGCCGCTGGTCTTCATGCCGCCCCAGGGCAGGGCCGGGTCGATGGGTGCCCAGCCGTTCACCGCGACCGCCCCGGCGCGGACCTTGCCGGCGAGGGTGTGGGCGTGGGAGACGTCGCGGGTCCAGATGGAGGCGGCGAGCCCGTAGTCGGTGGCGTTGGCGATCGCGATCGCCTCGTCGGTTGTGTCGAACGCGATGACGGTGCCGACGGGTCCGAAGATCTCTTCCCGGGCGATCTTCATGTCGTTGTTCGCGTCCGCGAAGATGGTCGGCTGGACGAAGAATCCGTCGCCGTCCGGGCGGCCACCGCCGGCGACGACCCGGGCGCCCTCGCTGCGTCCGGCCTCGATGTAGCCGAGGACGGTGTCGCGCTGCTTCGCGTTGACCAGGGCGCCCATCGTGGTGGCCGGGTCGAAGGGGTCGCCGAGGACCTGTGCGGACGCGGCGGCGGCGAGACCGTCGACCACCTGCGAGTACAGCGACCGGTGCACCAGGATGCGGGTGCCCGCGGCGCAGACCTCGCCCTGGTTGAAGAACAGTCCCATCGCCGTGCCGTTGATGGCGGCCTCGAGGTCGGCGTCGGGGAGGATGATCTGCGGGGACTTGCCGCCGAGTTCGAGGGTGGTGCGCTTGAACGTGTCGGCGGCGCGCTTGGCGATGATCCGGCCGACGCGGGGGCTGCCGGTGAAGCTGATCTTGTCGACGCCGGGGTGGCCGGCGAGCGCGTCGCCGGCGACCTCGCCGAGGCCGGGCACGATGTTGACGGTGCCGGCGGGCAGTCCGGCCTCTTCCAGCAGCGTCGCGAGGTGCAGGATCGACAGCGGTGCGTCCTCCGGCGGCTTGACCACCAGGGTGTTTCCGGCGGCCAGGGCGGGGGCGATCTTCCATGCCGAGATCATCAGTGGGGTGTTCCACGGGACGATCGCGCCGATCACGCCGACCGGTTCACGGACGGTGTACGAGTGGGTGGGCTGGCCGAAGTAGCCGGCGGTGGGGATGGACTGGCCGGTGATCTTGTCGGCCCAGCCGGCGAAGTGCCGGAACGTGCCCGCGGCCATCGGGATGTCGAGCATGGTGGGCTGGCCGACGGGCTTGCCGACGTCGAGGGCCTCGAGCCGGGCCAGGATCTCGCCGTCGCGTTCGATGAGATCGGCGACCTTGTTCAGGATCCGTCCGCGGGCGGCACCGGGCAGCGATCCCCATTCACCGTTCAGTTGGGTGCGGGCGGCGCGGACCGCGTCGTCGATGTCCTGCGCGGTTCCGGCGGACACGTCGACGAGCGGCTTTCCGGTGGCCGGGTTCAGATCCGTGAAGGTTCCGCCGTCCGACGCCGGTCGCCACTGTCCGCCGATGAACAGCTGCGTTGCGACTCCATCAGGAAGCCCTGTGGCACTGACGTTCTCGTGTACTGCGGTCATAGCGTCAACTCTCCCGGTGGTGTTGTGATGGCTGTCACAAGCATGCGGGCGCGGGCGCGGCGCCGTCTTGCACGCAAGCGCATGGTTGTTGCTCGTATGCGCACCGATTCGCCGTCCGGCGTAGTGAGTCGCGGTTTCCTGACAGTAAACGGCGCTGCTACGATGCGGACGTGACCACTCGACCGGAGACCGAGGTCCACCGCGACACGGGAGACCCCGCCCCCGTCGAGCGTGAGGTGCCGTCCGATACGCCCACCGGGCCCGATCTCGAAAAGGTGATCGCCAGGCAGGTGCGGTCGCTCCGCAAAGCCAGTGGACTCTCCGTCGGAGACATGGCGGCCAAGGTCGGAATCTCGAAGGCCATGCTGTCCAAGATCGAGAACTCGCAGACCTCCTGCAGTCTGTCGACGCTGGCGCGTCTGGCGGCCGGACTCGACGTGCCCGTCACCTCTCTGTTCCGGGGCGCCGACACCGCCCGCGACGCCGTGTACGTCGAGGCGGGCCACGGTGCGGTCATCGTCGGGCGAGGCACCCGGGTGGGCCACCACTACGAACTGCTCGGCGCACTGCGTGGGCAGCACAAACGACTCGAGCCGGTGCTGGTCACGCTCACCGACTCCAGCGAGACGTTTCCGCTGTTCCAGCATGCCGGCACCGAACTGCTCTACATGCTCGAAGGCGTCATGGTCTACGGGCACGGCGAGGCCGAGTACACGCTGCGACCAGGAGATTCGCTGCTTCTCGACGGTGAAGGTCTGCACGGTCCCAACGATCTCGTGCGGTTGCCCATCCGCTTTCTCGCCGTCACTGCCTACCCCGATCACCACGAGGACTGACGGCGGTATCGGGATTTCGACCTTCCTCCGCCTCCACACCGGGCGTAGAGTGGCGGTTGGTTCGAAAGGTCGTGGTTACGGTGATAGCGACAGTGCAGATAGCGTCCGACGTCCAGTCCGCGCTGCCCTTCGACCGCCTCGAGCCGGTTCACCTGGCCACCGCGGGCACGATCGGTGTCTACTATTTCGACTACGGAACCGATGCGCGGATGAACTCGGATGATCTCGGCGACTTCTACGTCGTTCAGATCCCGCTGTCGGGTACGGCCCGAATTACTTCTGGCGCAGAGGAGTTCGATTCGACCATGTCGGTCGCGTCGATTCTGCAGCCGGGACGCTCCGCCACCATGCAGTGGCACGAAGGGCAATCTCAGCTGATCATCCGGCTTGCGCGCCGAAGTCTCGAGGAGCACTTGCAGGAAATTCTCGGGAGCACACTCGGTGAACCGCTGAGATTCGAGCCGCAGATGGAACTCGGAAGACCCGCGATCCGCGGGTGGCGTGAGTCGGTCGAACTTCTGGAGCACGAAGTGGCGAATCATGCCGCGATTACCGCAGATTCGGCCGCCATGGAGGAGTTCGACACGATCGTGCTGAGTCAGTTCCTGTCCGCTCAGCCGAACAATTACAGCGCGAGGCTTCGGAGTCTGGCTCAGAGCCTGACCTAGCTGGGCACACCAGTGGCCCTGCCCCGCGGAGTGCTGCGGGGCAGGGCCATTGTCTGTGTCGTGCGCGGAATCAGGCCTTGGCAGGGTCCGCAGCCCTGGTCGTGATCGCTTCTGCGCCGAGAACCGCGTCGGCGCCGTGCTTGGAGGCGCCGGTGAGGCCGACCGCATCGAGTACGTAGGCCGTCTCGCCGTGGACGGACACGTCGAGGCCGTCGTATTCGCTTTCCTGGTCGGCGCGAATGCCCATGAATTTCTTCAGTGCGAGGACGATCACGAGCGTGACGACGAAGGAGTACGCGAGAACGGCTGCCACGGCGACACATTGGCGCCACAGGACGTCGGCGCCACCGCCGTAGAAGAGTCCCGCGGCGCCGCTGGGAGCAGCCGGATCTGCGAGGAAACCGATCAGAACGGTACCGAGGATGCCGCCGACCAGGTGCACGCCGACGACGTCGAGTGCGTCGTCGTAGCCGAGCCGGTACTTCCAGGAGACCGCGAAGCAGCAGACCGCGCCGGCCGCGCCTCCCACGACGAGCGCGCCGAGGGGTGAGACGGCGCCACAGGCCGGCGTGATGGCGACCAGCGCCGCAATCAGACCCGACGCGGCGCCCAGCGACGTGGCGTGGCCTTCGCGCAGTTTCTCGACGACGAGCCAGGCGCAGATACCGGCGCACGACGCGGCGACCGTGTTGAGGATGACGACGGATGCACTGTTTCCGGCGGAGAGAGCCGAGCCACCGTTGAACCCGAACCAACCGAAGAACAGGATTCCCGCGCCGAGCATGGTCAGGGGAAGGCTGTGCGGGCGCGGCGAGACGGGGAACGTCTTGCGGGCCCCGAGGACCAGGACGACCGCGAGAGCGGCCACGCCGGCATTGATATGCACGGCCGTGCCGCCGGCGAAGTCGACGGCGCCGAGCGTGTTTGCGATCCATCCACCGATCACCGACCCGTCCTCGGAGTCGAACGCGAACACCCAGTGGGCGACGGGGAAGTAGACGAACGTGGCCCACAGTCCGGCGAACACCATCCAGGCAGCGAACTTCATCCGGTCGGCCAGCGCTCCGGAGATGAGCGCGACGGTGATGCCGGCGAACAACAGCTGGAATCCGGAGACCAGCGCGGGCGGCAGTCCGGGTTCGGCGGGGGCCTCCAGCAGCGAGCTGGAGCCGAAGTACTCGAGGGGGTCGCCCAGGACGCCGAGACCGCCGAGGGAGTTACCCAGCACGGCCGAGTAGCCGAACACGATCCACAGGACGCCGACGACGGCGAACGCGCCGAACGTCATCATGGCCATGTTGAGGGTGTTGCGCACGCTGACCATTCCGCCGTAGAACATGGCCAGACCGGGCACCATGAGGCTCACTGCCGTGAAGGCCGCCAGAATCCAGGCGGTATCGGCCGCAGCGACTGCTTCGTTCATAGTCGTCCACCTTGATCGAAGATGGCGTGACACCTGTAGTGTCCGCCTTTGGGAATCAATGTCTAGTGACAGTGAACCAAAGCGGAGATTGCGGAAATAGTTCGCCGCGTGACAACTACGTAACGGAATTCGGTGTGCGCCTGCGTTTCGGTTTGCGAAAAACAGTGTCGTGACAGTGGACTGACTAGGTAAGGAGAAAGAGTGACCACAGGTCGCGAGGCCCGCATCGTCCGGCGCTCGAATCGCCGGACCATCCCGTGGGCCAACGGCGCGGGCACCACTGCGGAGATCGCCGCCGGTGCCGCGTCGCGGTGGCGTTTCAGCGTCGCGACGCTCGAGGCGAGCTCGACGTTCTCGCCGTTTCCCGACATCGATCGGATATTCACGGTGATCGGCGACCATCCCGTGTCACTCGACTTCGGCGGCGTCCACACCCTGATTCCGCGCCTGAGTCCGACGGCCTTCGCCGGTGAGCGCAGCCCTGACTGCGTGGCGGAAGGTCCGACCGAGGCGTTCAACGTCATGGTCCACAGGTCCACCACCGCGGCGTCGGTGGACATCGTCGACATCGGAGCGGCGCAGGACGTGACAGCCGACGGGCGGCTGGCCGTCCTCGTCCTGGTCCTCGGTGGGCGGCTCACGACGGACCTCGGTCCCGTCGATCCGGGCGACTGCCTCCTCGTCGAGCGGGGATCGGTGCGGCTGTCCGGGCAAGCGTCGGTCGTGGTGGCGAAGATCCTCGCCCGCACGTGAGTGGCAAAGCGCGCCGGGGCACACTTTGCCACTCACGTGCGGGGACTACCTCGCGGTCGACAGGATTCGGCGTAGCCGCTCGATCGCGCGCTCGGTCGCGGGACGATCCTTCGCGACGAGCTGGTGCATGATGAATCCCTCGATCGCCGAGTACACCAGCAGGGTCAGGTCTTCGTCGGCGGTGATGCCCAGCCGGGTCAATGCCTGCGACGTCGCCTCGATGTACGTGGCGTACAGCAGTTTCACGTGCGGGTCGAGGCGTGGAGTCCGCCGGGACTCGAGCATCAGCTCGTACTGGAACACCTGGAGGTCGGGGTCGCGGGCGACGAGGTCGGTGAGGTGCTCGACGAAGTGGTCGAGCGACGATCCGGCGGCGATGTCGGCGAAGACGCTCGCACTCTTGTCCAGCGCGTAGCGGAGCGCGGCGTCGAGGAGGGCGTCCGTCGACCCGGCGCTGCGCAGCACGGCCTCGTCCGAGACGCCGGCCTCCCGGGCGACGGCCTGCGTCGTCAGCCCACGCAGGCCGTCGCGGGCGATCACGGAGACCGTCGCGAGAACGAGATCGAGAGCCACCTGATCGCTGTGGGGCGCTGCGCGCCGCCGCCCGTCGGTGAGCGTCACAGTTCGACATTCCCGTGTTTCAGCAGCCATCTCATGCCGGGTTCCCGGGTACGACTGATGCCCTTGTATTCCGCCATGTCCACCGGAAGGTCCTCGAGCACCCGGTACAGTCGTTCGCCCCATTCCGGAACGGTCGCGACGTCCCGGAACGGAAGCAGATACGTCCGGATCAGGAACATGACGGCGCCGGAGTGAGCGAGCCGGATGAGATGCTGCACTTCGGTTCTCAGGAACAGGCGGTCCCCGACCTCGTCGAGCGGGCCGTCGGCGAGGCTGCGCCGGTCCTTCCCCCACTCGGGGTAGGTCTCGGTCGATGTGTCGAGTTTGCCGTCGACGGTCAATGTCCAGTTGGTGCGCCGGTAGCTCTGGCCGGGCTCGAGCCGCATCAGGAAGTTGTGTGCGCGGGTGATGATCTTCTCGCTGTGAATACGCGGGACGGGGCCGTGGATCTCGAGGAAGCTCATGCCCACGTCGAATCCGAATGACCAGTCGGCCGCGAAGGTCACCAGTCCGGCGTCGCCCCACAACGCGCCCTCGCGCTGGTCGAGGAGCACGACGTCTTCCTGGATCTGGCCGCAGATGTACACCAGTGGCGGCGCCGGCAACGTGTCGAGGTCGCCGAACACGAAGGTGTGCTCGATGCCGAGAAGGTCGTTCTTCCACAACCACCCGTCTTCGCGCCGCTCCAGGGTCATGGTGTCGGGGTATTCGTCGGCGAGGGTGCGCATCAGCGTGAGCATCGCGTCCCAGGTGGCGGGGACCATGTGGGGCAGGCATTGGTGCCGCGACGGATCCTCCGCCAGGATGCGCTCGCGTTCGGCGAGTTCCCGGTGGTAGTGGGCGTCGATGGCGATGCGGGTGTCACCCCAGCTGCCGGCCACGGTGTCGGTCGAGTGTCCGGCCGGCTCGACGTTGGTGCTGTAGCGGTACTGGTCGCGGGGAAAGGGGAAGGGAAAGCGCGTGATGTGGTCGGCACGCGATTCGGTGGTTGTCACAGATCCAGCTCCAATCGGTCTCCTGCGGAACGTGATACGCACGGCATGATCGAATCTCCGCAGGCCTTCTCCTCGTCGGTGAGGAACAGGTCGCGGTGTTCGATCTCGCCGCCGCGGACCGACAGCCGGCATTCGCCGCACACCCCCTGCCGGCAGAGGTTCGGGACGTTGATTCCCTTGTCCAGCAACGCCTCGAGGAGGGTGGTCCCCGACGGCACGGGAACGATCATTCCGGTGCGCCCGAGCGTGGCGGCGAAGGGCGCACCCTCGGGCAGCGGGCCCGCACCGAACGCCTCCGAGTGCACGCGCCCCGGCGGCCAGCCGCAGTCGCGGGCCCACTCGGCCACCGCCGCGATCATCGGCGCGGGCCCGCACGTGTAGATGTGGGTGCCGAGTGGCTGGTCCGCCAGTGTGGGAATGAGGCGGTCCGCGAGTTCTTCGGGCGCCGAGACGGTGACCAACCGGTCGCCGCACAGCGCCGCCAACTCGTCGGCGTGCGCTCCCAGTTGATCGCGAAAGGAGTAGATCACTTCGAACGAACGACCCCACTCGAGGGCCGCCCGGACGTGCGACAGGATCGGCGTGACGCCGATTCCACCCGCGATCAGGAGGTGGTGCCGCGCAGTGAGCGCGGGAGCGAATGCGCTGCGCGGAAGGCTCACGCGGATGCGCTGATCCGGCTGGAGGTCGTGGAGCCAGCGCGAACCGCCGTGGCCGTTCTCGTCGAGCCGGACCGAGATCGCGTAGTGGTCCGGCTCGATCGAGGGGCCGGTGAGCGAGTAGGAATTGTGCCGACCCTCGGCCCAGGTGACGGCGATGTGGCTGCCCGGGGTGAACGACGGCAGGGTGCGGCCCGCCGGGTCCGCGAGCACGATGTGCCGGATGCCCGGGCACAGCAGCCGTGCCTCGCGCACTGTCAGAGTGAGCCCTCCGGTGATGCTCTCGCCCGCAACTGTTTCGAGTGCCGTGGTCATGGAAGTTCCTCCGAGTCGGCTCGATATCCCAGGTAGGCGCTGTGGCGCCGGGAGTAGTGGTAGTAGACGGTGAGTTCGGCGGAACAACCGCCGCACGGCGCGCGGCCGCCGATGGCTACCGGCACCGAGGACGACGTGGTGTGGCAGTGCGCGCAGAACACGTCGCGCACCGGGGCGTCGGGGTCGATGATCGCGGCGATCTCGGCGGGCAACGCGCCCGCGGAGATCAGCCGAGAACGCACCGCCCCCACCATGTGCTCGGGGCCCGCCACGACGAACCGCCACCCGATGCGCGCCTCGGACAGCAGTTCGCCGAGACCGCCGAACCCGGATCCGGCCGCGTCGTCGACGATCACCGTGCGAGTGGGAACGGGCGCCACGCGCTCGGACAGCGCGCGGAGGACCTGCGCGCTGACCGAACGCTCCGCGACCAGTACGTAGCGGGTGACGAGAGCGCCCGCTGCGAGGTCGTCGACGGCCGAGTAGTCGGATCGCCACCGGGGGACGCTGGTCGACCTCATCGATACCGCCATCGCGGATCAGGGAGCGAAGGAACGGTGGCCGACGAAGTAGGCCAGCGCGCGGTCGGGGGTGGTGAAGCGGATACGCGAACCCTTGGGGAAGAAGATCGCGTCCTTCGCCTTCGCCACCTCGACCTGGCCGGTGTCGAGGTTCTCGAGGGTGAACTCCCCTTCGAGGACGACCTTCATCTCGTCGTAGGCGTAGTAGTAGTCGAGCGGGGCGTCGGTGCGCTGGAGTTCGAAGTAGCCGGCCGACATCTCCGATCCGTCCGGGTTGGCGAAGACGTCGTCGATGTATCCCTTGGTGCCCGGGTACTCCGAGACCGGCATCTGAGGCAGGTTCTCGTGGAATCCGGCGGTGACGCGGAACGGGACGGCGGTGGGCTTGTCGGTCGTGGTCATGGGATCTCCCTGAAGGCGTGGGGACTGGGTTCGCAACCTCCTCGGTATGAAACAAGGAGTAGCAACAGGAAACCACAAGGCATATTTCGATGACGTAAATCAATGCGGCGGTGCTGAAAACATGCAGATCAGCACAGTGATCGATGTTCAAAGCGCATATGAGTGGCGGGATTTGGTGATGCACCAACAACGTTGCTGTAACACGATCGACATAGTAGAACTGTTTCATAATGAACAACAGCGATTCATGAGGTGAAACGAACCGCTACCCAAGCCGCAGCGCCCGAACATCCGGCCGAATGAAGGAAGCAACGTGACACAGACAGTAAAGTTCGTGATCGTCGGTGGGGGACTCGAAGGTCTCGCCATCGCCTGGTCGCTCGCGGACCGCGGCGAGACCGATGTGCTGGTCCTCGAGCGTGACACCCTGTGCTCGGGCATGACCGGAAAGTCCAGTGGCGTGGTCCGGTGCCACTACGGGACGCCGTCGCTGGCGGCGATGTCGTGGTACGGCGTCGACATCTTCACCAGGGCCACCGAGATCTTCGGCGACGACATGGCGTTCCGGCAGTGCGGGTATGTCGTCGGCGTCGGCGAGAACAACATCGACCCGCTGAAGGCGAACGTCGCGATGATGCAGGGCCTCGGTATCGACATCGACTACATCGGCCACGACACGATGGCCGAACTGTGGCCGGGGCTGCACCTCGACGACTTCGCCGCCTTCGCGTACGAGCCCCTCGGTGGCCGCGGTGAGGCGTACATGGCGGGCATGGCGTTCGGTGCATCGGCCCGCAAGCTGGGCGTCAGAATCCGTCAGAGCACGCCGGTGGCATCGCTGCTGCAGAACGCGGACGGCCGCGTCTACGGGGTGACGCTCGCCAACGGCGACGAAGTGCACGCGGAGCAGGTGATCCTCGCGACCGGTCCGTGGGCCCCCGAACTCGGCGCCGGCGTCGGTGTCGACATCCCGGTCAAAGCCCAACGGGCACAACTCGTCCTGATCGATCAGGGTGTTCCGACGCCGGAGGTGCCGGTGCTGTCGGACCTGGCCGGCCTGCAGTACATCTGCCGCGAGCCGAACGGCGAACTGCTGGTCGGCAACAGCGACCACGCCGCGCCCGAGTACATCGACCCCGACAAGTACAGCAACCGCGCGGACGACAGCACCATCGAGAAGAACATCGGCAAGCTCGGGAACCGTCTGCCCGACATGCCCGACCCGCGGATCACCTCGAGCTACGTCGGCGCGTACGACGTGACGCCCGACTACAACCCCATTATCGGGCCCGCACCGGTCGACGGACTGTTCCTGGCCACCGGGTTCTCCGGTCACGGTTTCAAGATCTCGCCGGCGGTCGGCCGCCTGGTCGCCGACATGCTGCTCGACGACGGCAAGACCGGCCTCCCGAACGTCGAGCCGTCCGACTTCCGCTACTCACGCTTCGAGGAGGGCGACCTCCTGTTCAGCCTGCACCCGTACGAGGGCGCCGGCGAGATGCGCTGACCCACAGACCCCCTCACCCGTAGACCACCAGTTCAGGAGCTACCCATGGCTGTCGACACTGCCGACGCGTTCACCGCGCAGAACATCGTGACAACCCCACCGCAGACCTTGTCCGAGGTGGCCCGGGCCACCGGAACCACCTTCATTCTCGCCCTGTTCGTGACGCTGTCCGGCAAGCCGTGCGCCAAACTGGTCCCGATCGAGGCCGTCGAGCAGCTTCAGGACGACGGCGTGGGCTTCGCCGGGTACGCGGCCGGGCACATGGGGCAGGAGCCCAAGGACTCCGATCTCGTTGCCGTACCGGATGTCTCGTCGTTCACGCCGATCCCGTTCGTGAAGCCCGGACTGGCGATCGTGCATTGCGACCCGCACGTGGAGGGAAAGCCCTGGCCGTATGCGCCGCGGGTGATCCTGAAGGAGACGCTGAGGAAGGCGTCCGATCTCGGCCTGTCCGTCAACGTCGGCGCGGAGATCGAGTACTTCCTCGTCCACCGCACCGGGGGCGGCGCCCTCACCACCGCGGACACGGCCGACGTCAGTCGTCAGCCGTGTTACGACGCCCGCGACGTCACCCGGATGTACGACCATCTGACCGAGGTGTCCGCGGCCATGAACGCGCTCGGGTGGGGCAACTATGCCAACGATCACGAGGACGGTAACGGGCAGTTCGAGCAGAACTTCGACTACGCCGACGCCATGACCACCGCCGACCGGGT
Source organism: Rhodococcus sp. JVH1 (assembly GCF_000280725.2). Classification (NCBI taxonomy): domain Bacteria; kingdom Bacillati; phylum Actinomycetota; class Actinomycetes; order Mycobacteriales; family Nocardiaceae; genus Rhodococcus; species Rhodococcus sp. JVH1. The sequence goes on from NZ_CP166289.1 coordinate 4,942,508, forward strand.
GATCACCGCCCGGTACCTGCTGTCGGTGATCGCCGAGAAGCGCGGCATGAAGGCCACGTTCATGCCCAAACCCTTCTCCGACCGCACCGGTTCCGGCATGCACCTGCACCTGTCGCTGTGGAACGACGCCGGTTCGGTGTTCCCCGACGGGGACGACCCCAAGGGGCTGGGACTGTCGAGGACGGCGTACGCGTTCATCGCGGGAATCCTCGAGCACGCGTGCGCGCTGCAGGGAGTGATCGCGCCGACCGTCAACTCGTACAAACGCACCGGGGCCACGTCCACGAGCAGTGGGGCCACCTGGTCGCCGCGCTACGCCACCTACGGCGGCAACGACCGCACCCACTACCTCCGGGTTCCGGACAGGAACCGGGTGGAACTGCGCGGCGGCGACGGCTCGGCCAACCCCTACCTCGCCGCGGCCGCCGCCATCGCCGCCGGCCTCGACGGCATCGAACGGGATCTCGACCCCGGCACCCCCGGCTCCGGCGACAGTCCCAGCGACATGCTGCCGATGACGCTGCTGCACGCGATGGACGCCCTGGAATCGGATCCGGTCGTGACGGGCGCCCTGGACGTCGCAGGCCCCGGGGTCGCCGAGTACTTCGCGAAACTCAAGCGCGAGGAGTTCTTCGCCTGGCACAACACCGTCTCCCCCTGGGAACTCGACCACTACCTGACAGCGTTCTGAACGACCTCCCGAAAGGAGACATCCATGTGTGGAATCGTCGGACTTCACCTGCGTGAGCCGTCCCTCTACCCACAACTCGGCGCCCTGCTCACCGACATGCTCGGTCAGATGTGCGACCGCGGACCCGATTCCGCAGGCATGGCGATTTACGGCGACCGGACCTGGTCGCCGGTCGGTGAGTCCACGGTCTCGCTACTCGACTGCCCCGTCCCCGCAACGGAACTCGCCGCAACGCTGTCGGCGTCACTCGACACCACCGTCACCGGAATCGACCTCGACCCGACGACGATCCTGCACGGCGTCGTCGGCGCGGCAGATCTCGCGGCGGCCGTGCGCAGCGTGGTGCCGTCGGCGCGGGTCATCGGCTTCGGCGACGACCTGACCGTCCTCAAGGGCGTCGGAAACCCCATCGACCTGGCGAACCGGTTCGGGCTGCCGTCGGCGAGCGGCTGGCAGGGTGTCGCGCACACCCGCATGGCCACCGAATCCGCGGTGACCGCCGAGGGGTCGCACCCGTTCTCCGTCGGCCCCGACCAGTGCCTCGTCCACAACGGCTCGTTCTCCAACCACATGAGCATCAAGCATCAGCTCGAACGTGACGGCGTCGTGTTCGACAGCGCCAACGACACCGAGGTCGGGGCGCGGTTCGTCGCCAGGCAGCTCGCCGAGGGCGTCGACCTGGAGAAGGCGCTGCTGATGCTGAACGAGACGTTCGACGGTTTCTACACCCTGCTCGTCTCGACGGCCGACTCGTTCGCCGTGGTCCGGGACGCCATCTCCTGCAAACCCGCCGTCATCGCCGAGACCGACCAGTGGGTCGCGATGGCGTCCGAATACCGCGCCCTGGCGAACCTGCCCGGCGTCGACAACGCCCGAATCTTCGAGCCCGAACCGGAAGAGGTGTACGTATGGCACCGGTAGCCACCACCGAAGCGACTGTCCTGAACCTCGAGACGTCCAGTACCCGTGCCGTCAACGAGCGGCTCACCTCGCCGGAGGCCCCGAAGAAGGTCACCGTCACCGGCCCGCAGGGCGCGCACGCACTGGCCTGCGGCCTCGACTCCGACATCGACGTCACCATCGACGGACACGTCGGCTACTACTGCGCCGGCATGAACCAGCACGCGACGGTGACCGTCACCGGCAACGCCGGGGTCGGGGTCGCCGAGAACATGATGTCGGGGACGGTGCACGTCAAGGGTGACGCGTCGCAGTCCGCGGGCGCCACCGCCCACGGCGGCCTGCTCGTGATCGACGGCAATGCCGCCGCCCGCTGCGGAATCTCGATGAAGGGCGTCGACATCGTCGTCGGCGGCAACATCGGCCACATGTCCGCGTTCATGGGTCAGGCGGGGCGGCTCGTCGTCCTGGGCGACGCCGGTGAGGCCCTCGGCGACTCGCTGTACGAGGCCCGCATCTATGTGCGTGGCACCGTCGCCTCCCTCGGCGCCGACTGCATCAAGAAGGAGATGCGCGAGGAGCACCTGACGGAACTGCGGGAGCTGCTGGATCAGGCCGGTTTCGACGCCGATCCGTCCGAGTTCACCCGCTACGGCTCCGCCCGCAAGCTCTACAACTTCCACGTCGACAACGCCAGCGCGTACTAGGAGAACCGTCATGACTACCCCGAACCCGGCCCTGCGCGAATCGGCGACGTTCGACCGCGGCGTCATCTCCGAGATCCAGCGGGCCGCCGAGACCGGCATCTATGACATCCGCGGCTGGGGTGCCAAGCGCAAGCTGCCGCACTTCGACGATCTGCTGTTCCTCGGTGCGTCGATGTCGCGGTACCCGCTCGAGGGCTACCGCGAGAAGTGCGACACCGACGTCGTGCTCGGCGACCGCAACGCCAAGTTCCCGCTGCACCTCGACATCCCGATCACCATCGCCGGCATGAGCTTCGGTGCGCTGTCCGGGCAGGCGAAGGAAGCGCTCGGCCGCGGCGCCAGCGAGGTCGGCACGTCCACCACCACCGGTGACGGCGGCATGACGCCCGAGGAACGGGGGCAGTCGAAGAACCTCGTCTACCAGTACCTGCCGTCGCGGTACGGGATGAACCCGGACGATCTGCGCAAGGCCGACGCCATCGAGATCGTCCTCGGGCAGGGCGCCAAGCCCGGCGGCGGCGGAATGCTGCTGGGGCAGAAGATCACCGAACGTGTCGCCGGGATGCGCACCCTCCCGATGGGTGTGGATCAGCGGTCAGCGTGCAGGCACCCCGACTGGACCGGCCCCGACGACCTCGCCATCAAGATCATCGAACTGCGCGAGATCACCAACTGGGAGAAGCCGATCTACATCAAGGTCGGCGCCACCCGCACCTACTACGACGTGAAACTCGCCGTGAAGGCCGGCGCCGACGTCGTCGTGGTCGACGGCATGCAGGGTGGCACTGCCGCCACCCAGGACGTGTTCATCGAGCACGTCGGCATCCCCACCCTGGCCGCGATCCCGCAGGCGGTCCAGGCGCTGCAGGAACTGGGTGTGCACAGGAAGGTGCAGCTCATCGTGTCCGGTGGCATCCGCAGCGGCGCCGACGTCGCGAAGGCGATGGCCCTCGGGGCGGACGCCGTCGCCATCGGCACCGCAGCCCTGATCGCGCTGGGCGACAACAGCCCCCGCTACGCGAAGCAGTACGAGGAGCTCGGCTCGGCCGCCGGGTTCTACGACGACTTCCAGGCCGGCAAGGATCCCGCCGGCATCACCACCCAGGACCCGGAACTGTCGAAGAACCTCGACCCCGTCGAGGGCGGACGGCGGCTCGCGAACTACTTGCGGGTGCTCACCATGGAGGCGCAGACCCTCGCCCGCGCCTGCGGCAAGTCGCACCTGCGCAACCTCGAACCCGAGGACCTCGTCGCCCTCACCGTCGAGGCGTCGGCGATGGCCCGCGTGCCCCTCGCCGGAACCACCTGGATCCCCGGCACCCTGTAGGGCGGCTCCGCCACCCGTGCGCGGTTAAGGAGTCCAGGGACTCGCTAACCACACACGGGCGCGAAGCGCCTGCCGGCTTGACACTATGAGTAGAGGACCGAGAACATGACTTCCTTCGATTCGCTGTGGGCGACCATCCTCGATGTGGGACAGCACAAGTCGACCCGGGGCTACCGAAGATTCGCGTGGAACGACGCCGACATGACGCTGCGCGAATGGTTCTCGGACTGTGCGCAGGCACGCGGCATGAGCGTCGAGGAGGACCGCAACGGCAATCTGTGGGCGTGGTGGATGCCCGACGGCTGGGACGGCGACCCCCGCGACAGTTTCGTCACCGGATCGCACCTCGATTCGGTACCCGACGGCGGCGCCTACGACGGACCGCTGGGCGTGGTGTCCGCGTTCGCCGCGATCGACCTCGTGCGGAAACGGGGGATCGCTCCAACCCGTCCGGTGGCGGTCACGGCGTTCTCCGACGAGGAGGGCGCGCGGTTCGGTGTCGCGTGCGTCGGCTCGCAACTGTCCACCGGGGCACTGGCACCCGCGCGCGCCCTTGCGCTGCGGGACAACGACGGCATCAGCCTCGGTGAGGCCCTGGTCGGCGCCGGCCGCGACCCGCACCTTCTCGGTGAGGACCCCGACCTCGTCGACCGCGTCGGCGTGTACGTCGAGTTGCACGTCGAGCAGGGGCGCGCCCTCGACCTGATCGACAGCCCCATCGCCGTGGCGTCGTCGATCTGGCCGCACGGCCGGTGGCAGTTCGTGTTCTCCGGGGAGGCCAACCACGCCGGCGCCACCCGACTCGTCGACCGTCGCGACCCCATGCTCGCCTTCGCCTCCTCGGTCCACACGGCCCGAACCGCCGCGAGGCTGCACGAGGCGGTCGCGACGTTCGGCAAGGTGCGAGTACTTCCCAACGGTGCCAACGCCATTCCGTCGGAGGTGCGGGCGTGGCTGGACGCGCGGGCAGCCGACGAGGAGACGTTGACCAAGCTGGTGCAGCAGATCACCGCCGAGGCACAGGCCTACGCCGCCGCCGACGGTATCGGTCTCGAGGTGGACGCCGAATCGGTCACGCCGATCGTCGAGTTCCCGCACTCCACCCGGGAACGGCTGCGCCGCTCACTCGCCCATCTCGGTGACATTCCCGTCCTCCCGACCGCTGCCGGGCACGACGCCGGGATCCTGTCCGCGAAGGTGCCCACGGCGATGATGTTCGTCCGCAACCCCACCGGGGTGTCCCACTCGCCCGACGAGTTCGCCGAGGCCGACGACTGCAACCGCGGCGCCGAGGCACTGGCAGACGTGATGGCGGACTGGGTCAGCGGGCACCAGCGCATGTGAGTGGCAAAGCGTGTCGGGGCACTCTTTGCCACTCACGTCAGGAGGTGGGTCGCCATTCCTCCAGTTGCTCGACGGCGGTGTTCGCGACCGCGACGGCCTCATCCCGGTTGACCCGCGACAGTAGGAGCGCGCTGACGGACAGTGACGTCAGGAGCCGGGTGCGGTGGGCCAGGGTGGCGGTCGACGCGTCCGGGTCGTGGGCCCGGAGTGCGTGGCTGAGTGCCCCGGACAGTTCGCGCTGGTATGCGTCGACGACGGACCGTTGCGTGTCGTCGTGCGCGGCGAATCCGGCGGCACTGTTGAGCAGTAGGCAGCCGCGTCCGGGGGTTTCGTCGGGGAGGGCCGCGAGGGCGCCTGCAAGGCTGCGGTAGTAGCGCACGGCGGCGTCGGGGCGGGTCGGTTCACCGGTCAGGATGCGGAGCCGGGGGCGAACCACCCGGTCCAGGTAGTCGTGCACGGCGGCGTCGAAGAGCCCGCGTTTGCTGGTGAACGCGTTGTACAGGCTCGACCGATTCAATCCGGTGACGCGCTCGAGGTCGGGTATCGAGGTGGCTTCGAAGCCCTTGTCCCAGAACAGGTCGCGGGCGCGGCCGACCACTTCGACCGTGTCGAAATCCTGCGTGCGCGGCATGACGATCCTCACTCCTGGTTGTGAAACGACCGTTTCAGTATATATTGAAATGGTCAGTTCAGAACGAGGAGGGATTTCGTATGGTCGCCGCGGGTCTTGTTCTTGCCGCACTCGCCAGTGCGCTGCACGTCTACATCTTCGTGCTCGAGTCCGTCCTCTGGACCTCACCGCGCACCCGCGCGACGTTCGGGACCAGTGCCGAAGAAGCCGGCGCCACCAAGGAGCTTGCCTTCAACCAGGGCTTCTACAACCTCTTCCTGGCGATCGTGACGGCAGTCGGCATCGTCGCCGTGATCATCGGCGCGACCGCCGTCGGTGCGGCCCTCGTATTCGCCAGCGCGGGATCGATGCTGCTCGCAGCCCTCGTGCTCCTGCTGTCGTCGCCCGACAAGGCTCGCGCGGCGATCACGCAGGGAACACTTCCGCTGCTCGCGGTACTCCTCCTCGTGCTCGGACTGGCGCTGTGACCTCAGAAGTATCGAAAGGAACACCATGACGCCCAGCACCCAGATTCAGCTGATCAACCGGCCGGTGGGCTGGCCCACCCAGGACGACTTCCGCACCGCCACCGTCGAGCTGCCCGACCTCGGGCCCGACCAGGTGCGCGTGGCCAACGAATTCGTCTCCGTCGACCCGTACATGCGCGGCCGGATGAACGACGTGAAGTCGTACATCCCGCCGTTCGCGCTGGGCGAGACGATGACCGGCGGAGCTGTCGGTCGCGTCGTCGAATCGACCGCCGCCACGCATCCGGTCGGCTCGGTAGTGGTCCACGATCTCGGGTGGCGGGACCTCGCGCAGGGTGACGCCTCGGCATTCCGCGTCGTCGACGAGATTCCGGGAGTGTCGATCTCGGCCTATCTGGGGATTCTCGGACTGACCGGGCTCACGGCGTACGTCGGACTCGTCCACATCGCACACCTGAAGGCCGGCGACTCTGTGTTCATCTCCGGCGCCGCGGGTGCGGTGGGGACGGCCGCCGGGCAGATCGCACGACTCGAGGGGGCGTCCCGCGTCATCGGATCCGCTGGGTCCGCGGAGAAGGTCGCGCTGCTGACCGATCGTTACGGATACGACGCCGCCTTCGACTACAAGCAGGCGCCGGTGCGTGAGCAACTCCGCGGACTCGCAGGCGACGGCATCGACGTCTACTTCGACAACGTCGGCGGCGACCACCTCGAGGCCGCACTCGACGTCATGCGGAACGGTGGCCGGGCCGCGCTGTGCGGCGCCATCTCCGCGTACAACGCCACCGAGCGCACACCGGGCCCCGACAACATGGTGAACATCATCAGCCGGGGGCTCACCCTCGAGGGCTTCACCCTCGGCAACTACACGCACGTCTTCCCCGAGTTCGCCGCCAAGATGGGACCGTGGCTCGCATCCGGCGACGTGGTCCACGACGAGACCGTCGTCGACGGCATCGAGAACTCGGTCGACGCCTTCCTGCAGCTCATGCACGGCGGAAATGTCGGGAAGATGCTGGTGAAGGTGGCGTAGCCACCCGTGCGCGGTTAAAGAGTCCAGAGACTCGTTAACCGCGCACGGGCGCGTCAGCGCCTCACGGAGGAATACCGTTCGCGCACTTGGGGTGCCGGGTCGGCCTCGTAGCGCTGGGTGGACGTCTGATCCCACTTGGGTGGTTCAGGGGTCCCGGCCAGCGTCCAAGCCGCCTGCCTGCATGCGCCGATCGCGACGTACTCCGCCGGCTGCGGCACCAGGACCGGGGCCCCGAAGATGGCGGGCGCGAGTTCGCACAATGCCTGGGAGCGGGCGCCGCCGCCGACGAGGAGGATGCGACGCACCGTGACGCCCTGGGCGGTCAGGTGGTCGATGCCTTCCGCCAGGCCGCACAGCAGCCCCTCGACTGCCGCGCGGGCGAGGTGGGCGGGGGTCGAATTGGCCAGCCGGAGTCCGTGAACGGAGCCGGTGGCATTGGGACGGTTGGGGGTGCGCTCACCCTCGAAATACGGCACCATCACGAGCCCGCCACTGCCGGATGGCGCCGACAGCGCCAGCCGCGCCAGCTCGTCGTGATCGACACCCAGCAGCGAGGCGGTCGCGTCGAGTACCCGGGCAGCGTTCAGCGTGCACACGAGGGGAAGTTGACGTCCGGTGGCGTCGGCGAAGCCGGCGACGAATCCGCCCGGATCGTTCGCCGGGGTCACCGATACCGCGGACACGACGCCCGACGTTCCCACGGAGACGACGACGTCACCTTCCTGGGCGTCGAGAGCGAGTGCGGCGGCAGCATTGTCGCCGGTGCCGGGACCGACCGCGGCGCCCCATCGGGTTTCCCCGATCTTCTCGGCCGGGCGGGCCACCCGCGGCACGGCGGCGGTGCGTCCGCGCAGTGCCAGCGACAGCAGGTCGGGTCGGTAGGAATCCGTGGCCGCGGAGAAGTATCCGGTGCCGCTGGCGTCGCCGCGGTCGGTGGCCAGGGTGCCGAGATCGGACCTGCCGGTGAGCTGCCAGCCGAGCCAGTCGTGGGGCAGGCACACCGCGGACGTCCGGCCGGCGTTGGCCGGTTCGGAATCGGCGAGCCAGCGCAGCTTGCTGACGGTGATCGCGGCGAGCGGCACCACACCGACGGCGTCCGCCCACGCGTCCGGACCACCGAGGTCGTCCACCAGCTGGGTGGCGGCGTCGGCGGAGCGAGTGTCGTTCCACAACAACGCCGGACGCACGACCGTCCCGGTGTCGTCGAGGCACACCATGCCGTGCTGTTGCGCGCCGACCGACACCGCGGCGACGTCGTCGAGTCCGCCGGCGGCGGCGATGGCGTTGTCGAGGGCCGACGCCCACGCCTGCGGGTCGACCTCGGTGCCGTCCGGATGCGAGGCCCTGCCCTCGCGGACGAACTCACCGGTGTCGGCGTCGCAGACGATCACCTTGCACGACTGGGTGGATGAATCGATGCCCGCGACGAGGGTCATTGCCGGACACCTGCCGCGCGATCCAGTGTTTCGCGGCTGGGGAGGTCCGCCCCTGCGCGCGCGACGGTGAGACCCGACATAAGTACCGCGTTGTCCAGCACGTTCCGCACCTCTTCCGGGGCGATCGCGTGGAGGGCGTCGCGGCTCTCCGCGCCGAGGAATCCGTGCGCCCAGAACCCGTCGAGGAGCCCGGCCATGAAGGCGTCACCCGCGCCGACCGTGTCGACCACCTCGACGTTGCGGGCCGCGACCTCGACGAGTCCGGCCGCGCAGACCGCGAATGCGCCCTCGGCGCCCTTCGTCACCGCGACCAGCGCCGGTCCGCGGGACAGCCATTCGCGGGCGATGTCGTCGGGATCCCGTTCGGGGTCGTACCAGCGGAGGTCCTCGTCGCTGACCTTGACGATGTCCGAGATCGACACGAGGTGCTCGATCCGCTGCCGGGCGCGTGCCTTGTCGGTGATCAGCACCGGTCGCACGTTGGGGTCGTAGCTGATGGTCGCCGACGAGCGGCGGCGGTCGAGCATGTCGGCGACGACGTCGCAGCCGGGTTCCATCACGGCAGCAATGGAACCGGTGTGGACGAGCGCCGGGATAGACGACCCGCTGGGGGAGGGGAGGTCCCACTCGATGTCGAACTCGTAGGTGGCGGATCCGGCGGAATCGAGGGTGGCGTGGGCCGTCGCCGTTCGCTGCGCGGTGACGCTGCCGGGCGCGAGGCTCACTCCCGACTGCTCGAGGTGCCGGACGATCGCGCCGCCTCTCGTGTCGTCGCCGATCCGGGTGACGAATTCGACCGGACGACCGAGCCGGCCGAGACCGACCGCGACGTTGAGCGGGCTGCCGCCGACATACTCGGTGGTGGCGCCGCTGCTCGCCGTCACGATGTCGATGAGGGCTTCACCGATGACCAGACTCATGACTGCACCTTCTCACGCAGAGCCTCGAGTGTCTTCCGTGCACCGACGCTGTGCAGTGAGTCCAGCGCCCAGAGGTACGCGGTGACGAAGCGCGGATTGTCGGCCAGGTCGCCGAAGACCGACTGATTCTCGATGAACGCCGTGCGGTTCTCGTGCTGGCTGCGCGCGATCGGCACGAGGGAGTCCTTCAACTGGTCGACGACGTCGATGGGCTCGCCGTCCTCGTCGACTCCCTCGGCATACCGGGCCCAGCTCGCGACGATCGCGGCCGACAGCCGGATGTGCCGGTCGGCCAGCAGGTTTTCACGGATCACCGGCAGCAGCCACTTCGGGATGCGGTCGGACGATTCGGCGCACAGGCGGGCGACGGTGTCGCGGATCTCGGGGTTGGAGAAGCGTTCGATGAGCGTGCGCTTGTACTCGTCGAGATCGACGCCGGGCACCGGCGCCAGGGTGGGCGTGGCCTCCTCGTCCATGTACGCGAGCAGGAAGTCGGCGAAGAGTGGGTCCTGCGCGACGTCGTGCACGAGCCGGTATCCCGACAGGTAGCCGAAGTAGCAGAGGCCCTGGTGGCTGGCGTTGAGCAGACGCAGCTTCATCAGTTCGTACGGTTCGACGTCGTCGACCACCTGGACGCCGACGTCCTCGAATGCGGGGCGGCCGAGCGGGAAGGCGTCCTCGAGCACCCATGACGTGAACGGTTCGGCGGCGACGGGCCACTGGTCGTCGATGCCGAACCGCGACGACAGCGCCTCCGTCACCTCGGGGGTGGTGACGGGCGTGATGCGGTCGACCATCGAGTTGGGGAACGACGTCTCCTCGCGCATCCACGCCGCCAGTTCGGGATCCTTCAATTCGGCGTACGCCAGGAACATCTTGCGCGCCACGTCGCCGTTGCCCTGAATGTTGTCGCAGGACATGATGGTCGGCGACGCCAGCCCGCGCGCTCGGCGCCGGGCCAGCGCCTCGATGACGAGTCCGAACGTGGTCCGCGGTGCGACGCCGTCGGTGAGATCGTGTACGACATCCGGGTTCTCGGCATCGAACTCGTCCGTGTCGTGGGTGAAGTTGTAGCCGCCCTCCGTGATCGTCAGCGAGACGATCTTCGTGGACTCCGCGGCGATCTTCTCGACCACGGCCTCGGGGTCGTCGGGGGCGAAGAGGTAGTCGACGATGGACCCGATGACGCTGACGTCCCAGGTGCCGTCCGGGTGCCGCAGCGCCAGCGTGTACAGGCCGTCCTGCGCGTCGAGGACGTCCTTCATGCGCCGGTCACCGGGCAGGACCCCGACCCCGCAGATGCCCCACTCGCGGGCCTCCCCGCGCCGCAGCAACCGGTCGACGTACATCGCCTGATGCGCGCGGTGGAATCCGCCGACACCGAAATGCACTATCCCTACGGTGATGTCGCTTCGATCGTAATTCGGCACCTGCACGGTGTCGTCGAACTGTTGCAGTGCCTGCGCGCACAATTGCATCGGTCTCTCCTCATTCCTGGACGCGCACGACGGCCTTGAGGCTGCCCGGCGTCCGGTCTGCGTTCAGTGCTTGCTCCGCCTCGGCGAGCGGAAATCTTCCGGTGACCATCGAATCGAGGTCGACCCGTCCCGACCGCGCGAGGGCGATCGCCGTCGGCCAGGTGTTGGCGTAGCGGAATACCCCGGTCAGCACCAACTCCCGGTTCTGGATGGTCTGGACCGGCAGCGTCATCTCGGGGGCGCCCATGCCCACCAGAACCACGGATCCCGCGGGCCGGACGGCCTGGATCCCGGCCAGCACCGCACTCGGGGCGCCGGACGCGTCGACGAACGCGTCCACGTGGAGTCCCGCTACGTCCTGCTCGCGTGGGTCGAGCACCGCGGTGGCGCCGAATTTGGTTGCGACCTCGCGTCGCCGGGGATCGAGGTCCGAGACGACCACTTCGGTGGCACCGAACGCGAGGGCGGTCTGCACCATGGCGATTCCGATCGGTCCCGCGCCCGCGATCAGAACACGGGATCCGGCGGTCACGCCGGCTTTGCGGGTGGTGGCGATGGCCACGGACAGCGGCTCGCACAGCGCGGCCGCGTCCTCGGACATCTCGTCCGGAATCGCGTGTGCGAACGCCGAGCCGATGGTCACGTATTCGGCCAGCGCCCCGTCGATCGGCGGGGTGGCATAGAACTGCATGTGCGGGCACAGGTTGTAGAGACCGCGCCGGGATTCGTCGGTGTCCGGGTCGGGGCGCTGCGGTTCGATGGAGACACGCTGCCCGATACGCGTTGCCGGGACCCCGTCGCCGACACCCACGACCGTGCCCGACGCCTCGTGGCCCAGCACGATCGGCTGTTCGACCACGAACTCGCCGATGCGGCCCTCGCGGTAGTAGTGGGCATCCGACCCGCAGACGCCCACCGAGGCCACGCGGACCAGGACGTCGCCGGGAGCGGGAGTGGGCACGGGGCGTTCCCGGATCTCGATCACGCCCGGCTCGACGAGCACGCTGGCACGCATCGTCCTGGGGATATCCGAAGGGAGTGTTGTGTGGGTCACACTTCGATGCTAGCGTATTGAGCAGATGAACGCATAGTGATCATTTGCTCACGGTTTCTCGAGGTTCCGAAGACACACACGACGGACCCGGGATCATGGCGAGGAGAACCAGTGACGTCCCCCAATTCGACGGCCCCGACGCCGTCTCCCATCACGGCACCACCGCCGTCCACGACGGAGGATCTGCGCCTCGCGTTGCGCGCTGCAACGCTGTACTACCTCGACGGAATGACCCAGGCCGAGGTCGCCACACGACTCGGTGTCTCCCGCCCCACCGCGGGCAGGCTGGTGGCGCGAGCCCGCGCCCAGGGCCTGGTGCGCATCGAGGTGCACGCACCCGCGCATCTGCGGGATGCGCTGCGCTCGGACGAGGAGCGCGCGCTCGAGGAGAAGTACGGACTCGTCGAGGCGGTGGTGGTCGCCGATTCCGTCGACGCCGCCGGTGCGATCGACGACCACAACAGCTTCGCCGGTGTCGGGCGGGCCGCGGCGTCCCTGCTGGTTCGCCGGATTCGCGAAGGCGACACCCTCGGATTCACGTGGGGGCCGGAGACGGTCGCAGTCGCGCAGGGATTGCCGTCCGGGGCGGCCACGTGCGCGTCCGTCGTCCAGCTCGACGGTTCGGTGAGTGCCATCAATTACCAGACCGGAACGGAGTACGTCCTGGGTAGATGCGCAGAGCAGCTGCAGGCCAACACTGTTCGGCTTCCCGTTCCGCTGTACGCGGACGCGTCGACCGTGGTATCCATGCGGGGCGACTCCGTCATCTCCAAGGCGCTCGAGGCCGGGCGGACCGCGGAAATGATGATGTTCGGAACGGGTGCCGTCTCCACGTCGACCACCCTGTTCGAGGGCAGCTTCATCGACACGGACATGCTGTCCGTGCTCACCGGCCTCGGCGCGGTCGGCGAAGTCGGTGGACGCTTCTACCGATTCGACGGAACCGAGGTTGCCGGCCCTCTGGACGAACGGGCCATGTCCGTTCCTCTCGACGACATCCGCGCGTGCGAGGGGTCGATCCTCGTCACGGGTGGCGTCGCCAAACACCAAGCGGCACTGGGTGCCCTCCATGGCGGACTGGCCAAGATGCTGGTCTGCGACATCGAATGCGCGCGTTGGCTGCTCGATCAGTAGCACCACGCAAGAGAGGTGAAGATCGGTGAAGAAACACAGGAAACCAGCGACGATGCTGGTAGCCGGAGCGGGAGCGCTCTGCCTCACGCTGAGCGGATGTGCGGGCGCCGGATCGCTGGGCGCGTCGGACCAGACCATCACCATCGCGATGGTCTCCAACTCGCAGATGCAGGATGCTCAGAAGCTCGCCTCGCAGTTCGAGGAAGAGAATCCCGACATCGACCTGAAGTTCGTCACGCTGTCGGAGAACCAGGCGCGCGCGAAGATCACGGCGTCCACGGCGACCGGTGGCGGCGAGTTCGACGTCGTGATGATCAGCAACTACGAGACCCCGCAATGGGCCAAGTACGGCTGGCTGAAGAACCTGTCGGAATACGCCGAGGCGACGGAGGGTTACGACGAGGCCGACTTCATCCCCACCCTGCGCGAGTCGCTGTCCTACGAGGGGAACATGTACTCGGTGCCGTTCTACGGCGAGTCCTCGTTCCTGATGTACCGCAAGGACCTGTTCGAGCAGGCCGGAATCACCCTGTCGGAGAAGCCGACGTGGACCGAGGTCGCGACGGCGGCAAAGCAACTCGACTCCGAGGACATGGCCGGCATCTGCCTTCGTGGCAAGCCGGGCTGGGGCGAATTGCTCGCACCCCTCGACACGGTCATCAACACGTTTGGTGGCCGTTGGTTCGACGAGGACTGGAACGCTCAGCTGACGAGCCCGGAGGTGGAACGCGCGGTGCAGTTCTACGTCGACCTGGTGCGCGAGTACGGGGAGCCCGGCGCCGCGACGAGCGGTTTCGGTGAGTGCGCCACACAGCTGGCCCAGGGCCAGGTGGCGATGTGGTACGACTCGACGTCCGCGGTGTCCACGCTGGAGGATCCGGCGTCGAGCGCCGTCGTCGGCAAGATCGGGTACGCCCCCGCGCCGATCGAGGTGAAGGACAACTCCGGCTGGCTGTACAGCTGGTCGTTGGGAATTCCCGAGAGCAGCGAGAATCCCGACGCGGCGTGGAAGTTCATCTCGTGGATGACCGACAAGCAATACATACGCACGGTCGGTGAGGATCTGGGCTGGGAGCGGGTGCCTCCGGGCAGCCGGCTGTCGACCTACGAGATTCCCGAGTACAAGGAAGCCTCGGCGGCCTACGGTCCGCTGACGCTCGAGGCGATCGAGGACGCGACACCGAATGCGCCCACCGTGCAACCGGTTCCGTACACCGGCGTGCAGTTCCTGGCGATCCCGGAATTCCAGGATCTCGGAACCCGCGTCAGCCAGCAGATCAGTGCGGCGATCGCAGGCCAGCAGACCGTGCCCGAGGCGCTCGCCCAGGCACAGCAGTACGCCGAGGTGGTCGGCGCGACATATCGGGAGGACCGATGACAACCATTGCCGAGAAACCCACCGCGAACGGCACCGCCGACCGGGTGCGGGAACTGCGGGAGGCCAAGGACGACAGCGTCTCCCGCGCCGAGGGATGGCGTCGCCGGGGGCCGTTGCTGCCCGCTCTGATCTTCATGATCGTGGTGACCCAGATCCCGTTCCTGTTCACGCTGTACTACTCGACGCAGTCCTGGAACCTGGTGCGTCCGGGCTCCCAGGCGTTCGTCGGACTGCAGAACTACGTGGACGTGTTCCAGGACAGCCAGTTCCGTGAGGTCGCGGTCAACACCGTGATCCTGATCGTCGGCACCGTGCTGATCTCGGTGGTGCTCGGGTTGCTGCTCGCCCTGCTGCTCGACCGTGCCTTCCTGGGCCGCGGCATCGTGCGCACGCTCCTCATCACCCCGTTCCTGGTGACACCCGTCGCCGGTGCGCTGCTGTGGAAGACCACGATGTTCGACCCGGTGTTCGGCATCGTCAACTTCGTCCTCTCCCCGTTCGGGGTGGGACAGGTCGACTGGGTCAGCAAGTTCCCGCTCGCCGCGGTCATGGTGAACCTGATCTGGCAGTGGACCCCGTTCATGATGCTGCTGATCCTGGCGGGTCTGCAGTCCATGCCGCGCGACATCCTCGAGGCGGCACGGGTGGACGGCGCCAAGCCGATCGCGATGTTCCGCGAACTGACGCTCCCACATCTGCGCCGGTTCATCGAACTCGGCGCGGTGCTGGGCGCGATCTACCTGATCAACACGTTCGACGCCATCTACATGATGACCCAGGGCGGGCCGGGCACCGCCAGTGCCAACCTGCCCTTCTACATCTATCAGCGCGCATTCCTCGGTTTCGACATCGGGCAGGCCGCAGCGATGGGCGTCATCGTCGTGATCGCGACCATCGTCGTCGCGACCCTGGCGCTGCGCCTGATCTTCAAGAGCTTTACCGGTAACGAGGAGGCAGCGTAATGAGTACCGACACTGCGGCGGCGCCGGTGGAGTCCACCCCCACCGCGCCGGAGACGAAGCGGGCGCGCAAGCACCGCAAGTTCAGCCCGTGGAGCGTGGTGGCGTGGATCGTGGCGCTCGGCTTCTTCTTCCCTGTGGCGTGGATGGTGCTCACCGCGTTCAAGCAGGAGGGCGACGCCTACACGACTCCGCCGAAACTGTTCTTCACGCCCACCCTGGACCAGTTCAAGGCAGTGCTCGACAGCGGAATCGGCACGGCACTGCTGAATTCGGCGTTCGCGACCGCTATGTCGACGATCCTCGTGCTCGTGCTCGGTGTGCCGGCGGCGTTCGCGCTGTCGCTGCGACCGGTCCGCAAGACGAAGGACGCCCTGTTCTTCTTCATCAGCACGAAGATGCTCCCGATCGTCGCCGCGATCATCCCGCTGTACGTGATCGTCAACGACATCGGTTTGCTCGACAACATCTGGGCGCTGGTGATCCTGTACACGGCGATGAACCTGCCCATCGCGGTGTGGATGATGCGTTCGTTCTTCCTCGAGGTCCCCGGTGAGCTGCTCGAGGCCGCGAGCATGGACGGCGCGAGCCTGTGGACGTCGGTGCGCGAGGTGATCCTTCCGCTCGTGTCGCCCGGCATCGCGGCCACCGCGCTGATCTGCGTGATCTTCTCGTGGAACGAATTCTTCTTCGCAGTCAACCTCACCGCCGTTCAGGCGCAGACCATTCCGGTGTTCCTCGTCGGATTCATCACCGGTGAGGGCCTGTACTGGGCCCGGCTGTCGGCAGCGGCGACGCTGGCGGCGCTCCCGGTCATCCTGGCCGGCTGGGTCGCACAGAACAAACTGGTCCGCGGCCTGTCCTTCGGTGCGATCAAATGATCACCCCCGCAACCACTTCCCCCGACTTCGGTACCCACAAGAGGAGCAATCATGGCTGACATCGCGTACAAGGGCGCATCCTGCATCTACGAGAACGCCGACACGCTGGCGGTCGACACGCTCGACCTCGACATCGAAGACGGCGAGTTCATCGTCCTCGTCGGCCCGTCCGGCTCCGGCAAGAGTACGGCACTGCGGATGCTCGCCGGCCTCGAGGACATCGACGAAGGCACCATCGAGATCGGTGGCAAGGACATGGTGGGTGTGCCGTCGAAGGACCGTGACATCGCGATGGTATTCCAGAACTACGCCCTCTACCCCAACAAGACGGTGGGCGAGAACATGGGCTTCGCGCTGAAGATGCGCGGAGTCGGTGTGGAGGAACGTAAGAAGAAGGTGGCCGATGCCGCCAAGCTGCTCGACCTCACCGACTACCTCGACCGTAAACCCGGCAAGCTGTCCGGTGGTCAGCGCCAGCGCGTCGCGATGGGACGAGCGATCGTGCGTGAGCCGCAGGTGTTCTGCATGGACGAACCGCTGTCGAACCTCGACGCCAAGCTGCGCGTCCAGACCCGCACGCAGATCGCGGCGTTGCAGCGCCGGCTCGGCACCACCACCGTGTACGTCACCCACGACCAGGTCGAGGCGATGACCATGGGTGACCGGGTGGCCGTCCTCAAGAACGGCAAGCTGCAGCAGTTCTCGGCGCCGACCGAGCTGTACGACCGGCCCACCAACGCCTTCGTCGCCGGCTTCATCGGGTCGCCCGCGATGAACCTGATGACCGTGCCCATCGTCAGCGACGGCGTGCGCCTCGGCAACTCGACGCTCGCACTCGAGCGCGACCAACTGTCGGCGCTGCACGCCGCCGGGCTGGAGACCGTCACGGTCGGGGTGCGTCCCGAGCAGCTGGAGTTGTCGACCGGAGAGGGCGGCATCGAGGTGATCGTAGACCTGGTCGAAGAACTCGGGAGTGAATCCTACGTCCACACCCACATCGCCGGTGACGGTACGCAACTCACCGCTCGATCACTGACCCGCACCCCCGCGCGGCTGGCCGACACGGTGTCCTTGCGCAAGCGGGACGGAGCGGTGCACCTGTTCCACCCGGAGACGGGGGAGCGGATCGGCGACTAGAGCGTGCGTGGGCGCGGGCTGATCCGAGATCGGGTCCGCGCCCACCCTGTTGTGCCGTTCGTGGAATCAGCTGTTGGACAGCCGTTCCGGCGCCATCTTCTCGTCGAGGTGCGTGGCGGTCAGTGCCCCGGACGCTATCTCCTGCTGCACACGGAATTTCTGGATCTTGCCGGTGGGCGTCATGGGGAGTCCGTCGGTGAAATACCACAGCGAGGGCGTCTTGTGTGCGGGGATTCGGTCGCGGCACCAGGCCTTCAATTCGGCCGCGTCCGGCGGATTGGCCGGGTCCGTGGGCCGCACGACGGCGCCGATCTGCTCGCCCCACTTTTCATCCGGAATCCCGACGATCGCCACCTCGGCCACGTCCTGGTGCTGGAACAGCAGTTCTTCGATCTCGCGCGGGTAGATGTTGAGTCCGCTCCGGATGATCATGTCCTTGAGGCGCCCGGTGATCCGCAGAAATCCTCGTTCGTCCATCGTGGCGAGATCGCCCATGCACAACCATCCGTCGGCGTCGATCGTCGCTGCCGTTTCCTCCGACATGTCGGAATATCCGAGCATCGTCTGGTAGCCGCGACAGCATATTTCACCCTGCTCGCCGATCGGCACAACCTCACCGGACACGGGATCGATGATCTTCACTTCCAGCTCGGGCAGTGGCTGGCCCACGGTGGTCGCTTGATCGGCAGGGTCGTCGGTGATCCGGGTCTGGCTGATGACTACGTGCATCTCGCTCTGCCCGAACAGAATCGTGAACTGGCAGTCGAGTTCGTCGATGACCCGTTCGACCAGCGACTGGGGAACAGCGGGGGCTCCCGACAGTACGGTGTGGAGGCTCGACAGGTCACGACTTCGGCGATCCGGATGCTCGAGAAGCGAGATCAGCATCGTCGGGACCATCAGTGAGTGTGTTCCGCGACAGGTTTCGAGCATTTCGAGCATCAGTGCGGCATCGAAGCCGGGCAGGACGACATAGGTTCCGTGCGCGGCGAACGTCCCGAGTTCGGTGACGGCGCCGCCTCCGATGTGGTACATCGGCATCGCGTTGACGCAGACGACATGGTCCGCCATCCCGGCCTGTCAGCGGCCATGTAATTCCTCTGGTTGAGGGGTTCGTCCGTCACGTAATTCCCCACCCGGCCGTCACGTAATTCCGACTTGTATGAGTGTCAGCGGTCCGTGGTCGGGTCAGCTACCCGTAGCGTTCCGTAGCAGACCGGAAGGGCGACTCGCGTAATTCCTGTCACCCGACCGTTGGGTTGACCCTGGTAGGGGTGTGTCCAACCCTCCCGGTCTGCGTTCACGGAGTGACTGAAGAGAGGCGTGACCCCAAGCTGCTGTGAGAGGTACTTGAAGTCGGATTGTCCTCCGCGGATCCCATCCTGACAGAGAAGGGAACCGTCTTCCATGATCGTCATCGGTATCGATCCCCACAAGTCCACCCACACCGCAACCGCGGTCGACCCGGCCACCAACACCGACCTCGGCTCGATCCGCATCGACGCCACCCTCACCGGCTACAAGACGCTGATTGGCTGGGCCAAGTCCTGGCCGCAACGCCCCCACAATGCGGGCGTATCACGAGGAGCTATTCGGCCCCGTGGCGGTCGTCTATCGCACGACTTCTCCAGCGGATGCCGTCCGGATCGCCAACGCTTGACCATACGGCTTGGGCGGGGCTGTGTTCAGCAGCGACGTGGGCCTGGCCGCTCACGTCGCGGACCAGCTCGACGTCGGGATGGTGGGCATCAACACGACCATCAAAGCGAGTCCGACCTGCCGTTCGGCGGAGTGAGGAACTCCGGAATCGGTCGCGAGCTCGGTCGGCACGGGCTCGACGAGTTCGCGAACAAGAACCTGGTGAGAACCCTGCAGACGCAGGCACAGCCTGCCAACAAGCGAGGTGGAAACTAACTTCGGTGCCATAGTCGTCCGGGACCGCAGCGCCGAACACTGCTGGGGAGAAACGCGGCGGACGGCGGAAAGTTCGAATGTGCACTGCAACGCACGCGCCACCACCCGCGAATTCCTGGCCGGTCTTCGACCACCGCAGCTGCATTTGGCCCCGACCAGCGGTGCAGAATGGCGTCTATGCCAGTTGGATCGACATGATCGGATCCGACCGGGAAAGCCTCGACATAATGACAATCTGGACGGCATTTCGGCGGCTTGGGGAGGATGTGCGTCAAGCATCAACTCCGATCTATCCGGGTCGCAGAAATCGGATCGAGAGTTGAACCGAAATCCGGTGCTGGTCGTCGACATTCGCGGTCGACCAGCACCAGGATTCGATGAGATTCCGATGCGGGCGTGACAACTGATCAGGTCTCTACCTGGGTCAGGTGCGGATCGCACCGACGAGAACAACAAGAGCGAGTACTGCGAACGACGCATCGCGCTGTGTCCGATCGTAGGGTATGCCGTACACCTGGATGCACACCTTCGGTCATGCCCGCATCGGGGATGGCATGCAGGCCCTTCGGGGTGGCGGTGACCCACACAGTGCCGGCGCCGTCGATGGTGACCTAGGGTGGGGCTGCGGATCGCGCCCGAGCTACGCCGATGTCGCTTCGCCGCGTCTGATTGGGACCCGACGTTGACTGCGACCGAGATCAACCTCACCGGGGGCGCCGTCGTCGACTGCCGCGGGTTGCAGGATGGACGAACGCCCATAGGCACTCGTTTCGAGGAGATCTTCAGGGTGGTCGGGCGGTCGTCATGATGGGCTGAGAAGGGCACGCCCGAAATCTTCGCGAATAACACCTTCGGGCATGTTTGGGGGATGTGTTTCAGCGAGACGAATTCTCGCGGATCCGTGTGGCGTCGACTACGGAGAATTTAGTTGGGTCGCAGTCGGTGGAGCACATCGTTTGCAACGACGAGATCCTCGCCGAGGGCGACCGACCGCACACGGACACCGTCCGAATCGGACTCAGCGGTCCCGCCGACGTTCACTACGGTTCCGTGGCCGAGCACACGCATGGATTGCAGGACAACATCCGTGACGGCAGTGTCGCCGGGCAGACAGTTGACGAGGATGTCGGCATCACCGAGTGACGCTGCGAGTTCCGCCACTACCCGACAGGCGTCCTCGTTCGAGGATAGATCCCCGGCTCCGGACAGCGCCCAAATACCCGACGCTGATTCGAACAGCATTTTTGCCGCAATTTCACCTTGTTCGACATCGCGGCCGATCAGGCCGATTCGCTGTGCACCGAGCTCGACGAGTCGATGCGCAATCAGCAAACCGAATCCTTGGTCACCACCCACGATGAAGATCGTGGAGTCATGCACGGGGCTCATGTCGTGGTCCGCACCGTCAGCGGAATTGAGACGTGGCTGTGGTCGCCGGCGGTTCCGTCGCAACCGGCGCATTGGGGGATTATTCCGGCTGCCCGCGCGGCCAGTTGTTGCTTGGCTGCACCGTCACGCGATTCGGTCGGAGCGACTGATCCTGCGTACTCGTCCCGTGCCAGAAGGCCGGCGCCGTACGCTCCTGCGATCTGTGGCTGCTCGAGCAGTTCGAGGGGGTGGCGTAATGCCAATTCGATGTAATGCCTGGCTGCCGCATTCTGGGCGACACCGCCGGTCATGACGGTTGGCGTCGCCTTGCCGACCTGGGCGATCAAGCCGAGGGTTCTCGCGGCAACGGCTTTGTGGACCGAGGCGGCGATATCAGACTTGGCTTGCCCCTGAGCAAGGAGGGAGATCACCTCTGTCTCGGCGAAGGTGGCGCACATGCTACTGACTTCCAGGCCGTCGGCGCCCGCCAGCGCGAGGCTGCCCACCTCCTCGACATCGACTTCCAGTGCGCGGGCGAGCACGTCGAAGAAGCGCCCGGTCCCGCTCGCACACCGATCGTTCATGGCGAAGCGATCCACCAAACCGTCGGAGTCGACCGCAATGACTTTGCTGTCCTGACCGCCGATATCGATGACCAATCGGACCCCCGGGTACAGGGCGGCTGCTCCGCGCGCATGGCAGGTGATCTCGGTGAACGACCGGTCGGCGCCTGGGACGAGCTTGCGCCCGTATCCTGTGCTGATGGTTCGTCTGATGTCGTCCTGAGTGACATCTGCTGCCGTCAGCGCCTGGTTCATTGCGCGTGTCACCGCATCTCTACTGACGGCACCCATCTGGACAACGCTCGAGCCGACCAAGCCACCGTCCTGGTCGACGACGGTGGCCTTGGCCGTCGTCGAGCCGAGGTCGACGCCCATCACGTACCAGTTCATCAGACCAGCGTCTTCATCCGCTGCACGTCGATGGCCTCCAACATCGCCTCGAGTCGACTGTCGAACAGCTCATCGTTGTAGAACGACGCGTCCGCGACGTCGCCTTCGAAGACGAACGACTTGACCCCACGTTCCCGCTCAGCTGCTTTGGCCAGCATCGACTGTGGATTCGTCATTGCGCGGCACGTGCGAGTCGAGTGGAAGGCGATGCCGTCGATGGAGTACTGGTCGAGGCGCTTGAGCAGCAATTCCTGAAGATTCTTGAGCCCGTGGTTCAACGGGCACAGCAGGTAATGCTGGCCCATTCCCTTGAGTGGATTGTCTATGTCGATGAGTTGCGGTTCCTGCCAGAAGGATTCATGCGTGTAGCGACCAGCGACGACAGCGACGTCGTACTCGGCGAACTTGCGGGTGAGGAATCCGAGTTTGTTCCAGTTCATTATGCCGTCGAAGTACACGCGGTACCGCTCATTTGCGACGGCGGAGACTCCGTCGACGATGCGCTGCTGGATCTCGGCTTTCACACCCGCGAAGTAGTCGACGAGTGCCTGATTACCGGGGAGGAAGTTGATGGGTGCGATGCTGGCGACCCAGTCCCAATACGTCGCCGGAGTCGGGGCGAGTGTGCACAGTTCCATCGCTTCGAGGCGCAGTTGCGATGCCTTCTTGATGTAGGACATGCTCTCGCTCAACGCATCCCAGTCGAACGGTCGCCCGGTCTGATGCTCGAGAAATTCGACCAGTTCCCGCAGCTGGCCTTCTACGTAGGTGCTGACCTCGTTCCACTCTTCACCACGCATGTATCCGGCGTCCGGCTTGTTGCCCCACAGCATCGGAATCGACACGTTGAAGATGGGGAGCTTTCGGTCGAAGACACGGTACGTCATCGCGTCCCATTGCTGACCGGTGCTGCAACCTGCATACCCGTTGACGAAGAAGTCCGGCGCAGGAAGTTTGGCCGCCAGTTCCTGCTGGTCGAGCATGCCTACGACGCCGCTCTCGCGTTCGTTGACGTTCTTTTGCGTCAATACGGCGCACCCGAGATGAGTGCGGGCATACGAGCACAGCTCACCGATATAACCGTACTCGGAACCAGCAGCCTGGGCCGGCTCCTCGAGGTGCTGTGCGGCGAGGCGGGCAGCGAATGCCTCACCGTGGCACCATTCGAGGCCTGCTGCCTGAAAGATGGGGTTGAGGGCGGAACCGTTGTACCAGACAACGTGCTTTCCACGCTCCTTGGCGGTGAAGATGTTCTCCCAGTAATCGGCGGTCATCTTTCCGCCGACTCGGGTGCTCGACAGTCGGTTGGTCTTGCCTTGGGGCGTTGCGATCGGCACTACGAACTCCTTCGAACGTGGGTTACGAATCAGGCAGGGACGGGTGCGGCATGACGACGGATGCGCTCGATGAATGTCTCCATCTTGGTCCGCAACGTTTCCACCGGAATGCCCTCGTGTTCGGTCTCGATCAACAGCGATGGCACATCGTGCTCTTCGAGCGCCTTGCGCAACTCCGGGTAGTACAGCATGTGCGGCTCGCAGAATTTGGCCATCAGAACGACGACTCCGACAGAACGACTCTTCGCAAGCGAATCCAGCAGGTACGTATCCCAGTCAACCTTGCTGGTGACGCGAGTAGGGCACGGTGCGTTGATGTTTCGCTGCATGTACCACGTCGACAGCGCCTTCAGTGGATCGTCGCTTTCGGGGACATCGGTAGAAATGTAGCGGTAGCCGGTGTAAAGGTCGTCATCCACGACGAGTCCGCCGGATTCCTCGATGACGTCGAGGATCTCAGGTTTGGGCGCGTGGCAGAAATGACCCGAAAGATGCAGCCGCACCAGGTCATCCGGTGCCTGATCGCGCAGCACGAGTCGATCGAGCAGTGTCTCGAGGACGGCTGTGTGCTCCTCGATATCCATGACCATGCTCGATTTGACGAGAAGTTGCATCTCGCCGGCAGTGATGCGTGTCAGGCCTGATCGGCGCAAGTCGTAGAACCGGCGGAGCAGGCGACGGTTCGCATTGAACAGTCCGATACTGCGTGTGAGGTCCTCGGCGGTCACGACAGTGCCGACGACGGTTTCGATCTCGGTCTTCAGTTCGCCGATTCGGCCGTCGACTCGCGATTTGGTCCAGGCGTCATCCATCGCGCTGGTGAATTGCGCGAAGTGCACCGGCTTTTCGGGTCGTGCATAGCGGATGGCATCGACGGCGCCCAGAAGTTGAACGCAGTGGTCGGCAGCGACGAATCCGTCGAACACGTCGAGTTCGCCGATGGCCGCCTGGTCGGCGACGCTTCTGGTGTATCCGCAATAGAACTCGGCGAGCATACTGCGACCCTCGGTGATCGGTGTCTTGCTCTCCTGAACGATCACCGGCAAGGCGCCTGCAGCATGCACGATCTCGGACGGAAAGTTCATGGGGAACGAGCCGATGACAGGTCGTCGATGTGTGTCCTTCCAGTTCTGTGCGTACGAAACCGGATCGTCGGCGGCAATTCGCAGCGTGGCCAGCGAGGGTGCGTGGAGTTCGCTCACTGTTCTCCTTCAACTTCCTGAAGTGAAACGCACCGCAACGGCGCTGCCTCGAACTATACATTTTAGGACAGGCGCTGTCGAGAAATGTAAAACTAAATCTGGTTAGACGTATGCCCGAACGGTTCGAGCGGTGTTCAGTCGAGGCGCGCTATCGACAGCCAGTGCGCGTGCGCTGCAGGTGCCCACTCGGTGCGGAAATCCTGGAGTCGTTTCACGACCCCGAGGCCGGCCCAGCCGGGGAGGAGGACGTCCGGCAGGTGTGGATCCATGTAGGGCGTCTGCCGGAGTGCGTCCACCAACTCCAGGTGGGCGAACAGTGCAGCCTCGCCCGCCAGGCCTTTCTTGTCTGCGAACCTGGTCAGTAGGTCGTCGTAATCGTGGGCGATCTTCTCGAGATCCCACGAACGCTGCACCAACTCGTCCTCCGAGATGCCTGCGGCTGCGGGCGACCCGATGAAGGAGACGGTGTTCGGCGACAGTCCGAGGGAATCGATGACCTTCGTGGCTTCGGCCAGGCGATCAACGTGCGGGGTGACCCACACACCGGGGCTGGGATTGCCGAAACCGGCCCATCGGAACGCGGCATACAGCTTCTTCCGTACCGCGCGGTGCGACTCGGGAACAGGAGCGATGACGACGAGCCACCGGCCGTCCCATCGCGCGGCTTGGGATGCGTCCGGGAACACACGCGTCGTACCTTCGATGAACAGCTGATGGCCCCGCTCGGTGAGGCTCCACTTCGTTTCGCGACCGTCCCGTTTGGCGGTGATCAGACCGGATGCACCCGCGCGAGCGATTGCCTGCCTACTGGCAGCCTCCCCGAAGCCCAGGCCGGTGAGGGCGTAGAGCAGCGCCGCCGTCCGTACCGGTCGACGGTACGGAGCGACGAACTCGCCGAGAATCGAGATGAGTGCGGAACGCGCGCTGCCAACCGAGGT
Organism: Rhodococcus sp. JVH1; assembly: GCF_000280725.2. Lineage (NCBI taxonomy): Bacteria > Bacillati > Actinomycetota > Actinomycetes > Mycobacteriales > Nocardiaceae > Rhodococcus > Rhodococcus sp. JVH1. The sequence goes on from NZ_CP166289.1 coordinate 4,967,697, forward strand.
CGACCCCCCCGTACCCGGCTTCGACATTGATTCGGTCACGGACGACATGCTATCTGCGACCACTCGAACCACCGCTGCCAGGGAATCTGCTCAGACCGGCGCCGGCACCGGTGTCGGCAACGCAGATGCCAGTCGGCGAAGGATGTCGGCCGCCTCGGACGCCATGCGAGGGACGAACTCGGCGATTTCGATGATGTCGTTGATCGCGGACGCCACCTGGCCGGTCAGGACCAGGCCGTCGGTGACGTCCCCGTCGGTCTGAGCGCGCTGCATCGATTCGATCTTCCATCGTGTGAGCTCGACGGTGTCGAGGATCTCACCCGCCGACTCCTGGTGATCCGTGAGCATCTTCGATGCAGCATTGCGCAGGCCTCGACATGGCCCGTAGACACCGTCGAATGCGACATCGTCACCCTCCCCGGCCCCGAGAATCGCCTGGATATACGCCGGATGCCAGTCGGAGTTCGCGGTGCTGGCGATGAACCGGGTTCCCATCGCCACACCGTCTGCGCCCATCGCCAGCGCCGACGCGAGGCCCCGGGCATCGCGGGCGCCGCCGGTGAGCAGAACCGGAATGTCGACCGCTTCGGTGACACTGGGAATCAAGACATACGAGTGAACGGCTTTGCTCGGTGCGTGGCCGCCCATCTCGAAACCCGCAGCAATGACGACGTCGACGCCGGCGTCTGCGGCCTTGACGGCCTGCCTCGTGGACCCCACCTTGTGCTGGTGGATCAGACCGGCGTCTTTGATCAGCCCGATGTAGTCGCCGGGGAATCCCGCCGAGGTGGTGAGTACGGTCAACTGGTCGGTCAGTACCGAATCTGATCGCCGAGCCTCGAGCACCGTGCGGATGTAGACGTCGGTAAACGGCAGTACGACGCCGTTGCCGTCGACACCGACCGGAATGTTCACCGCAAACGGATTGCCGGTCAGGGACGCGCACTCCTCGATGTGTTCGCGGAACGTGCGTGCGCCTGCCTCGAGGTCGGTAGGCATGCCGGGCATCGAGACCGTCCCCAACCCGCCTGCGTTGGAGACAGCGGCCGCGAGTTTGGGAGTCCGGAACGGGCCGAGTCCTTCCTGGACGATCGGGTGGTCGATTCCGATCAGGCGCGTATACCGGTTGGTGATGGGATGCATGCAGGGCTCCTGCCGGGGAAATGGGGTGTACGTAGTGCTACAAAGTAGGTGCGTCAGCGCCTCGATGCGTCAACTCACGTCCGCGCGTTCGGGTGCCGACGCCAGCTCGCCGGCGATAATTCGGTCGCGCAGGCGGAACTTCTGAATCTTGCCGCTCGGCGTCATCGGGAACTGGTCGGTGAAATACCAGAGCGAAGGCGCCTTGTGGGCCGAAATGCGTTCGCGACACCAGGATTTGAGCGCAGAGGGGTCGGGACGATCGTGGCCGTCGTGGAGTCGGATGACTGCCCCCACCTGCTCACCCCACCGCTCGTCCGGCACGCCCACGACGATGACGTCGGCGATCGACGGGTGCTGGAACAGTAGCTCCTCGATCTCGCGAGGATACAGGTTCACGCCACCGCGGATTATCACCTCGGTAAGGCGTCCGGTGACCTTGATGAAGCCCCGGGTATCAATGGTGCCGAGGTCTCCCATGTGTAGCCATCCCTCGGCGTCGATGGTTGCGGCGGTGGCATCGGGCATCTCGTAGTAACCGAGCATGTTCTGGTAACCGCGGCAACAGATTTCGCCCTGCTCACCGATTGGCAGTGCTTCACCCGTCAGCGGGTCCGCGATCTTTACCTCGAGTTCGGGTAACGGCTGACCGACGGTGGTTGCTTGATCGACCGGATCGTCCGTGACGCGAGTCTGGCTGATCACACCGTGCATCTCGGTCTGTCCGAACAGGATCGTGAACCGGCAGTCCAGGCGGTCGATGACTCGGTGGATCAGGCTCTCGGGCACGGTTGCGGCTCCGGACAACACCGTGCGCAGGCTGGAAATGTCCCTCGTCGCCAGATCCGGGTGTTCGAGCAGTGCAATGAGCATCGTGGGGACCATCAACGAGTGCGTGCCGTTGTAGGTTTCGATCATTTCCAGAGTCTGCGCGGCATCGAATGCAGGGAGTACGACGTAGGTGCCCCGCTTCGAGAAAGTCCCCAACTCGGTGACCGCGCCGCCGCCGATGTGGTACATCGGCATCGCATTGATGCACACGCCGGCCTCTTCCATGTCGGCGCGGTCGAACACGAAGTTGGCCTCGTTGATGATGCCCTTGTGGTGCAGTAGAGCACCCTTCGGGAAGCCCGTTGTTCCCGACGTGTACTGGATCTGCACGGGATCCATGGGATCTACGTCGGGCAAGTCCTTCGTGCTGTCGGCGGCGTCGACGAACGACCGCCACGTGCTGGTGCTGACGATCGTGTGCAGCCCGGGGAGATTGGGCCGGATCTCGTCGATGATCGATCGGAGGTCGACTCCTCTGTAGGAGTCGCGATAGAACAGTGCCACGGCACCGGCCTGCTTCAGCACGTATTCGAGTTCGTGGGCGCGGTAGGCGGGATTCGCAGCGACGACGACCATTCCTGCCATCGCGACGGCCTGCTGCAGGATGACCCAATCGGCACTGTTCGGGGCCCAGATACCGATCCGATCTCCAGGTTCGCACTTGGTCAGCAGTGCCTTGGCAACCGACTCGACCTCGGTCAGCAGTTCGCTGTAGGTCCACGAGGTCCGCTCGCTGGGGTCCGGAGCGGCGTCGACGAGGGCGATGCGGTCGGGCACTGTGCTTGCAGCCTCGCGAAGCAACCCACCGAGGGTAATGTCGCGAACTCCTGTGCTGGAAGTCGACGGCCACAGTGATAGTTCTGGGTGCATGGGGCGTAATCCTGTCTTCAGCGTTCGAGTTGAAGTGTCGTTTCGATCCTCGGTACACGAGACATCTCGAAACCTTGTTGCCTCTATCACACACTGAAGTAATACATTGAAATCAAAATTCGTCCAGCATTGTCATATGACTGGAACGTCGAGCCGGGCGGCGTCGTGGATGCCTCCGGTACCGGCGAGGATAAAGCGATTACCTCATCATCAATCAAAAACAACTAGGCCCTCCGGGGTCCTGACGTCCTTTCGGAGATGCCTTGCGTTGTGTCTATACTCTACATAAATGTCCATGACACATCAATATCTGTCAACTATGCTGTAATAGCATCGCCCCTGGAGGTAGTGCATGTCCTCATCCACGCTGGTCCGGAACTACGAAGACTCGGGAGTGCTGATCGCCGGTGGCACCTCAGGTGTCGGCCTCGCGACGGCTCTCGGCTTTGTTGACGCGGGCGTACGCCGAATCGTGTTGCTCGGTCGGAACGAAGAGCGAGGGAAGGCCGCAGAGCGAACGGTCCAGGATCGGTGTTCGGATGCCGACGTAACCTTCATCGCGACTGATGCATCCGACATCGGCCAGGTGGAATCTTCCGTCGCCGCTGCTCACCGGGTGTTGGGATCGGTCGATGTTCTTGTCAACTCCACCACCACGTCCTACCGGCCTGAGCTGCTGCACCGTACTCCGGTCGCCGACATCGCGGGCATCCTGATGGGGCAGGCTCTACCCCCGATGCTGATGACCCGGACAGTGTTGCCGCTGATGCAACAACAGGGAGGGGGAAGCATTGTCAACATCGCGTCGGACGCAGCCAAGGTGCCGACGCCCGGTGAGAGTGCCCTCGGGGCCGCGATGGCCGCGATCGTGATGTTCACGCGGGTTACCGCGATCGAAGCCAAGCGCAACGGTGTGCGAGTGAACGCGGTGACTCCGTCACTGATCGATGGCACACCCACAGCGGCCAATGTGCTCAGCGATGGTTTCAGCAAGTCGCTTTTCGAGAAGGCGTCAGCTCAAGCTCATCTCGGGGTGGCTGTGCCCGAGGATCTCGCGTCCCTCATCGTGTTTCTCGGCGGGCCCGATGCAGCCCGCCTGACCGGTCAGACGATCAGCGTCAACGGCGGGATCTCTGCCTTCTGACGCACCATGAACCCACCCTCGCCCTCCTGCCGCGGGGAGCAATCGCCGCCAGGGGCGGTGGGGCGGTGAGGGCGCAACGTCAGGACAATTGGGCCCGAGCAAGCATGCCATCGATGTCGACGATCTTGACCCGCGGGCGTCCCGCCTGCTTCCCGGTAGTTCGTTCGAACTGATCGATGGCCTGCCAGCGTCTACATAGATCTCATACTGTCTGCCACTTGCGTGGCGGGCGGTAGAGATGGACGTGTGTCAGGGCTACCCGCATCACCGTGAGGTGGTGCGGGTTTGACCGTGTCCCACACCGACGCTTGTGGTGCAGGAACATATCTGTTCGGAGTCACCCCCGCCCGCGGTGTTGCGGTGGGGAGGCTGCGGCGGACCCGGCGGTGCCGCGGCCTGCTCGGGGTCGGGCTGGTCTTGTCCCGGGACTTGCGGACCGGCGCGTGCTCGGCGACCCGGATCGCGGGCATCTGCCCCCGCCGCCGGGTGACCGTGGTTTTGCCGAGGAGGGCGCGTTTGGCCAGGTTGACCCCGGCGATGTGGTCGCGGTTGCCGCCGACCCGGCAGCCCGAACACCACGCACTGTGGTATCCGCCGGGGCGCGAAAGGGGTTCGTCGCACCCCGGACACCGTGCGGAGGATCCGCGGGCCGGCACCGAGACCACCGCGATGCCGACCTCTGCGGCGGTGTGGGCGAGGGCGGTAACGGCGTGGCGGCGGGCGGACTGCGCGGCCCGATTGTTGTTGACCCGTCCGTGCCCGCGGGTCTCGAGGGTGGTGAGGTCCTCGACCGCGGTCACCCGTGCGCCCGCCGCCTCGGCGTAGTCGGTGACCTGGCGGGCGAAGTGGAATCCCAGTTCTCGGTTGATCTTCCCCCGCTTGATACCCACCGCCTCGCGGTGGGCGTCGAGGACGGCGATCTTCGCCTCCAGCCGGGCGCGGGCCTCGGGTTCGGCGTTGGTGGCGAGTTGGGTCAACCGGGCCGCCTTGCGGTGCAGCATCTGCCCCTCCGCTTGCAGGCGCGCCAGTTTGGTCCCGAGGCCGCGGTCATCGTACGTCCAACCCCGAAAGTCCGAGGACAACCCGTCCAGGTTCTCGGTGGTGATGGCGGCGGCACCGAGCGTGGACGGGGACCAATCGACCCCCACCGCGGTAGTTCCCGATGTCACATCGGCGACGGGGACCGTCTCGGTGGCGGCGCACCGCAACAGCAGACCCCTTTGGTCGAGGACCAGGGTCGGGAGATGCCAGTCGGTGATCGCTCGGCCGTGCAGGTGCGCGGGGATGGTGGCGGTCAGCCGGACCCGTCGCCAGTGCGCGCGTCCTGTCGGGGCTGCCGTGGTGGGCAGTTTCACCGTCAACACCAACTCACGCTCTGCCACTGTGAGTTGTGCGAGTTGCCGATCGGCGGCGGACAGCCGGGCCATCGCGCTCGTCTGCGGTGGTTCCTGGATGTCGGTGATCCGCAACCGGCCGGCCAGTACCGCGTCGCCCTCGCGGCGGGCGCGGGCGATGAGCTGGCGCCGCACGCCCCGGGCGAAACCCAATGGCACCCAGTCGCCCGGTTCGGTCGGCGGTGCCACAGTGCCGGTGGCCGGGTCGAACCGCTGAGAGAGCGATGTGATCGCGGTGTCCCGGTAAGCGAGGGCCCGCAGGGTGGCCATCACCTGCGCGGTCACCACCCGGGTCACCCGTGAGGGCACGTAGACCCCGTCCGGGTAGTGCGGGTTCCAGCCGAGGCGGGACGCGGCGACATGACCCTGTGCGGGCAGCCTCCGGTCCCGGTGGTCCACGCCGGCGGCGAGGACATCGAAGGTGTCCGGCTGCCACAGCCGCGCCGTCAACTCGGTGCCGGCCGCGGCGATCAGGTCGAGCAACCACCGCACCCGGGTGTCGACGTCGTCGAGTCCGATCGGCTCACCGGTTATGTCGTCGACCGCCACGTGGGCGCGGGTGGTGAACGCGAACTGCCGCGGCGCAGCCGATCCCGGCCCGGTCATGCCGGCCGACCCGGCGCCAGGAACAACCCGAACAAGCCCAGGCCGATCTTCTCTTCCGAGAAGAGCCGCCATCCCCGACAAGCTCATCGACCACCCCCCTTTCCCGCCCTCTGCGACGCCACCTCTCGCAGGGCCTCGACTGTAACGCCGACCTCCGACAAGAACCGCTCGATCCGCGCCACCTATGAGCTAAGCCAGTCGATCCCGCCACACCCCACCACCGGGTGTCGGCCCGAGCCGCAGGGTCGAGCATCCGCCCGCGCCCCGCTCGCTGCTCTCTCGAGACACGAACCGGGATCCTTGCAGATCCGAGATCCCGCACCAATAGCATTCTCCCGCAACATTGTGCTGATCGGCTGGCGATTCGTCCCGTCCTACCGAACCCGGCACCCGGCACCCCTATGAATACCTCCTCCCTCACGGGAGTCGCTCCCGCGCAACCTGATACAGCCTCCCTAGAGAGGCGCCCCGGGTCCGCGCGACCACAGAGTTGAGGACCCGAACCCGCGCGCGGAGACGGCAACCGGCCCTCCGTCGGCGCCCTTGCGCACCCGACGACCGGCAGCCCACGAACTCCGCAGACGCCAATCCGCGGTGACAGACAGGGCCAGAAACTGACAGAGAGTATTAGATACATTGGCAACAGATGAGAGCCTTCGTAGTCGATCGATTCCGTCTGCGTTCTTGCACGAGATCCACCAACGATCGACGATCGCCCGATGGAGGTGTGAGTCGTCCGTACGTGTGGTCGTCGAGAATACGTTCGACCGTCTCGATCGAAAACTGCCTGTTCGTACCGATGACACAGGAAGGGCCACGTTTGATCCACCCGGTCATGTACACACCCGTCCGAGTTTCTCCTGTACTCGGATCCACAACCTGACCGTTGTGGTTCGGAATGATTCCGCGGTCGATGTCGAAGGGAAGGCCGGGCACCGGGCGGCCCCGGTAGCCGACTGACCGTACGACGAGTCCGCACTCGAGTACATCTGTGATCTCGGTCGGCCGGATGCCGGAACGGCTATTACCGCCAGCGACCATCTCATTGCGTCGCAGGCGAATTCCTCGAACGCGATCGTCGCCGAGGATCTCCACCGGTGATGCCAGATAGCGCAGCACTATTCGTCGAGGGGCGCCGCTTGCGGGTCGTAAGGCGAGCTCATCTGCAACCTGCGCCTTCAGGGTTGCCGGCGAATAGGCTGGATGGTCGATGTCGTTCTGTGTGGGGTGGACTTCCATCGCGGGACAGTCGAGGGTTAGCTCGACCTCGGATGTCAATCCGGCGAGGCCCAGCAACTCGGGTGTCGTGTAAGCGGCGTGCGCCGGGTTGCGGCGTCCTACTACAACGACCTCACGGATACTGCTGCCGGCCAGCGCCGATAGGGCATGTCCGGCGATATCCGTGCGTGCCAACTCCTTGACGTCGCGTGTGAGGATTCGTGCGACATCCAGCGCCACATTCCCGTTGCCCAGTATCACCGCTCGCTCGGCGGACCGGTCGAAGTCATGGTCTGCGTGATCGGGATGGCCGTTGTACCACCCGACCAGGTCGGCCGCCGACACGCTGCCCTCCAGGTCTTCTCCGGGAATGCCCAGTCGCTTGTCGGCGGCGCACCTACCGCGTAGATCACCGCATGATGGTGGGCAAGGAGTTCGTCGTGGGTGAGGTGAAAGAGTTTCGCGTGTGCTTCATTGATCTCCTGGTGCAGCTACGGCTGTTCAGCAGGCTGGGCGACCGCGTTATGACGCCGGTACGGTCGGCATGTGCAGTTCGATCGAGCCGGTGCAGTCTCCGCACGAGTGGGCCGGCGGGCCGGTGGGCGAGAGTTCGACGTCCGGGGGCGAAGCCACGGTGCCGCAAGTCTCGAGCGCGAGGAGGGCTGCACCGTAGGCGCCGGTGATCTGCGGGTCCGGCGGGACATCCACATGCACCCCCAGTGCCGAGCTCAAGAAGTGGACGGCCGCGGCATTCTTCGCCACCCCACCGGTCATCACTACCGGCGTCTTCTTGCCCACCTGGGCAATCAAACCGAGCGTCCGGGCGGAAACCGCCCGGTGAACGGAGGCGGCTATGTCGGTCCGCTCGCACCCGCTTGCGAGCAGCGACACGATCTCGGTTTCGGCGAAGGTTGCGCACATGCTGCTGACCTCCAGGTTCTTCTCACCCGACAGGGCGAGGTCGGCCAGCTCGTCGACCTCGCACTCGATGGCCCTCGCGAGTACCTCGAAGAATCGCCCCGTGCCGCTTGCACATCGGTCGTTCATTGCGAAGTCCTCGACGAGTCCCTCGCCGTCCACAGCGATGACCTTGCTGTCCTGCCCACCGATGTCGACGATCAATCGGACGCCGGGGCACAATGCTGCGACGCCGCGCGCATGACAGGTGATCTCGGTGAACGTCCGCCCGATGCCGGGGACGAGTCTGCGACCGTAGCCGGTGCTGATGGTAGCCGTGATCTGCGACGGCGCCACCGAGGCCCGGCCGAGGGCGTCGTCGATTGCCTGCCGCATTCCAGCTCGGCTCACGGCGCCCATCTGAATGGCGCTCGCGCCCAGAAATGCTGCGGACCCGTCGAGGATGACGGCTTTGGCGGACGTCGATCCGAGGTCGACTCCCATGAAGTATTCCGTCACGTCGATCAGACCCGGCTTCGGCGGACGTCGATGCCCTCGAGCATGGCTGCCAGACGGCTTTCGAGGATCTCGTCCTTGTAGAAGGATGCGTCGGCGACGTCACCTTCGAAGAACATCGAGGGGATTCCGAGTTCTTTCTGCGCCGACTTCGCGAGCAGGTGCTGGGGGTTGGTGAATGCTCGGCAGGTACGGGAGGCGTGGAAGACGATTCCGTCGATTCCGTAGTCGATGCAATCGCGGTTGGTGAGGTGCTTGAGCGTCTTTACGCCGTGGTTCGTCGGGCACAGCAGATAGTGCTGCGCCATACCGAGAATGGGATCTTCCGTGTCGATCAGGTGCGGTTCCTGCCAGAACGCATTGTGGGTGTATCTTCCGCAGACCACGGCGACGTCGGCGTCGGCGAATTTGCGCGAGAGCCAGCCGAGCTTGTTCCAGTTCATGATGCCGTCGAAGTAGAGACGGTAGCGCTCGTTGCGGACGCCGGGGATGGCGTGGTCGAGACGGTACTGGACTTCGGTTTTGACGTCGGCGAAGTACTGGACCAATTCCGGTCCGGCGGGCATGAAGTTGATGTGCGCGATGCTGGCGATCCAGTCCCAGTAGGTGGCCGGTGTCGGGGCGGCACGGCACAGCGCCATCGCCTCGCGTCGTAGTTCCGAGGCGCGTTTGATGTAGGACATGTTCTGCCGTAGCGCATCCCAGTCGAATGGCCGGCCTGTCATCGTCTCCAGGAAGGCGATCAGCTTGTGCAGTTGATCGGCCACATAACGTGAGGCCTGCTCCCACTCCTCACCGCGAAGGTAGCCTGCGTCGGGTTTGTTGCTGGGCAGGAAGGGGAGGGAGACGTTGAAGATCGGCACCTGTTTTCCGAAGACGCGGTACGAAATTTCGTCCCATTGCTGGCCGGTGCTGCAGCCGGCGTACGCGTTGACGAAGAAGTCCGGTGCAGGCAGGCGGGAGGCGAGTTGCTGTTGGTCGACGAGTCCGACGATGCCGTTCTCATCCTCGGACTTGGCCTGCTTGGTGAGTACGGCGCAACCGAGATGTGTTCTTGCGTATGAACACAACTCGCCGATGTACCCGTATTCCTCGCCGGCGAGCTGGGCCGGCTTCTCGAGCTGTTGTGCGGCCAGGCGTGCCGAGAACGCCTCGCCGTGGCACCACTCGAGTCCGGCGGCCTGGAAGATCGGGTTCACGGCTGAACCGTTGTACCAGACCACTTGCTTGCCGCGTTCCTTCGCCGTGAACAGGTTCTCCCAGTAGTCGCCCACCATGTTGGTGGCGGTCGGGATGACGATCTTGTTGGAATTGCCGAGCGTGGGGGCTGACACAGTAGATTCCTCCGAAGGTGGGTGTGGGTGCTAAACGGTGGACAGTTGCTTGCGTCTGATTCGCTCCACCAGCGCTTCCACCCGGGTGCGGATGGATTCCATCGGTAGACCCTCGTGTTCGGTTTCGATGAGCAGCAGAGGAATCGATTTGGCTTCCAATGCTTTCCGCAGCTCCGGGTAGAAGAGCATGTGCGGTTCGCAAAACTTCGCCATCAGGACGATGACGCCCTGCGCGCCGCTGGCGTCGACCGAGTCGACGAGGAACCGGTCCCAGTCCACTTCGTGCTGAACCCGGGTGGGGCAGGGTACGGCGGTGTTGCGCCGGAGGTACACCGACGCGAGGGCTTCGAGAGGATCGCCTCCAGATCCGATATCTGTTGACACATATCGTGTTCCGTGGAAGAGGTCGTCGTCGACCACGATGGCTCCGCAGTCCTCGATGATGTCCAGGAGTTCCGGTTTGGGGGCGTGGCAGAAGTGGCCGGAGAGGTGGATGCGGATGCGGTCGTCGCGCGGCACATGGCTCGAGTCGCCCATCACGTCGCGAAGCAGTTCTGTGTGTTCCTCCTTGTCCATGATCATGCTGGACTTGACGAGGACCTGGAGCTGGGCGGATGTCAGTGCGGCGTCGCCGGACCGCCTGTTCTCGAAGATCGTCCGCATCAGGCGCCGGTTGGCGTCGAAGACGTCGATGCTTCGCGAGAGATCCGCGTCGGAGATCCTGCGATCAGCGAATTTCTCGAGCTCGCTGCGAAAATCTTCCATTTTTCCCAGTACCTGCGGAAATGCCCAATCGTCGCTCATAGAGGACATCAATTGGCCGAAGTAGACCGGCTTGTCCGATTCATCCTCGCGCACGACGTCGATGGCACCCAGTAACTGGATGCAATGGTCGGCATGGAAGAAGCCGTCGTAGACGTCCAATCGGCCGAGTGCTGCTTGATCGGCGACGTTTCGGGTGTATCCACAGTTGAACTCGCCCAGCAGATTACGCCCGACTGTGATCGGTTGCCGGTCTTCTTGGATGATCACGGGAAGTACACCTGCGGCGTGCGCGAGTTCGGCGGGGAAGTTCATCGGAAAAACTCCGAGTGCCTGTCTACCGGTTCGTTTTTTCCACTGTGCGACATAGTCGTTCGGACTATCGGCGACGGCGCTCATGGCGCGCATTGCCCGTGTGAATGTCGACGGCATGGTTCTCGCCCGTCCTTTTCTCGTGTAAATCATGGTGCTGGACCCAGGCACGCGTCTTCGGCTGTGACGTACCCGACAGGAGCGATCATGCGCCCATTTTTCACAAGTTGCAACTAGATGTTTAAAAATTTGTACAACGTTGCAGCTAGATGGGCTACTCTGATGAGTGCGAGGCGGATGTGGAGGCTACGAACGTGCGAACCGGATCATGGGAGCGATGTGTGGCGGCTTGCTGCCGGCTCGCGCGAAATGACGAAATACGTTTGCATGCAACCGGCCTCACCCGAATCCGTCCAGACGGTCCACTTGACGAGATGCACGTCACATTTTATGGTCATTCCATTCGCGGACCGCTCGGCAATCGACGTCGCGGTCGACCCTTCGTCGCGATCCTTCCTCTTCCAGTGCTCCAGGAGCAGATATGACTTCGTCCCTGCCTCTCGACATAGTCACGCCACCATCGAAAGCAACCTCCCGCCGTGCATCTCTTGCGGCCTTCTCGGGATCGGCAATCGAGTACTACGACCTCGTTGCCTATGGAACTGCCGCAGCCCTCGTCTTCGGCGACCTCTTCTTCCGTGACGTCAGCACTCATGTCGCACTGCTGCTGTCCTTCGCCACCTTCGCCGCGGGATATGTAGCTCGTCCACTCGGCGGGTTGCTGTTCGGCTACATCGGCGACAAGCACGGTCGCCGGACTGCAGTGCTACTCACGATCTCCGTGATGGGCGCCGCGACCGTGTGTATCGGTTTGCTGCCCACCTACGACTCGATCGGTTCGCTTGCCCCGATCCTTCTGGTCGTTCTACGAGTCCTGCAGGGACTCGCGGTCGGCGGTGAACTGGGCGGAGCTGTCCTCATCTCGGTCGAACATGCCCCGAAGAACAAGCGTGGCTTCTACGGCAGCTTCTCCACCGCGGGCGCCCAGGGCGGAACCCTCCTCGCGACGATCGTCTTCGCCGTCGTCACGCTGATGCCGGACGATCGGTTCAATTCGTGGGGTTGGCGGATTCCGTTCCTGCTCAGTGCCGTCATCGTTCTCGTCGGAATGTTGATCCGTCGCGGTCTGGACGAGACACCGGACTTCAAGCAGAGTCAGACCGACCGTGCAGCTTCGTCCTCTGACGCGGCAGCGGTCAAGCACAATCCGATCCGTGACGCGCTGTCCAAGCATCCGATGACGATCCTCGGTATCACGTTCATCATGGCCGGAATGATGTCCATCTGGTACGTCATCACCGTGTACAGCCTCAGTTATGCCGTCAACCAGTCGGGTATTCCTCGAACGAGCATGTTGTGGGTGGTCTCTGCGGCAACGCTGGTCGTAGTCCTCATGAACCCGGTGTGGGGGGCACTCTCCGACAGGGTCAGTCGGAGTCGACTCATCGTCTTCGGTTTGCTCAGCGAGGCCGTGCTTCTATTCTTCTACTTCGCAATGCTCGGCGTCGGCAACCTGGCGCTGGTGTTCATCTCACTCATCCTCGTTGCAGGGCTGGGGCACGCGGTGGTCAACGGTATCTTCCCGGCCTTCGTCGTGGAGAGCCTGCCTGCCGCTGTGCGATACACCGCGGGATCGTTCGGAATGCAGCTGGCGGCGCTGGTTGCCGGCTTCGCACCACTGGTCGCGACCGCGCTCGAGCCCACCGCGGGCGGTGTGTGGACCGTCAGCGCACTGTGCCTCGCACTCTGCGCTCTGGGTGCATTCAGCGCCGCCTACATCGTCAAGCTTCACGCTCCGCAGCAGGCCTCGGCCGTCGCGCAGACTTCTCCGTCATCTTCAATGAAAGCGAGCAACGTACAATGATCCCTCCGCACACATCGCCACTGTCCGCGCAGCGAGGGTACGACTTTTCCGGCTCAGGCATTCTCATTGCGGGTGGGACGTCGGGGGTGGGTCTCGCCACCGCGAGATACTTCGCCGACGCAGGGGCGACGAAGCAGGTACTGGTCGGCCGTAGCGACCGTCGCGGCAAGGACGCACTTGCTCGACTCGCAGAGACCAATCCCGGATGCGATGTCCTGTTCGTCGCGGCAGATGTCAACGAAGCCGGGGCAGCGGACGAAGTCGTCCGGCAGGCACACGAACATCTGGGCGCAGTCGATGTTCTCGTCAACTCTACGGTCGCGCAATATCAGCCCACGTTGCTGCACGACATCGAACCCGGCAAGCTGATCGACATCTTGGTCCAGCAGGCAATCGGACCGATCTTGATGAGCAGGGCCGTCGTGCCCGTGATGCGCGAGCGCGGACACGGCGCGATCGTCACCATCGCGTCGGACGCAGCGAAGGTCCCCACCCCGGGAGAGACCGGAATCGGTGCCGCGATGGCTGCGATCGTGACGTTCTCGCAAACCCTCGCCGTCGAAGCCAAGCGATACGGCGTTCGTGTCAATGTTCTGACACCGTCACTCATCGTCAACACCGGATCGTACGATCGGGCCATGAATGCCGAGTTCAGCAAGAAGATCTTCGACAAGATCGTCTCACAGGCTCAGCTGGGTCTCACCGAGCCCGAGGATCTGGCCGACGCAATTCTGTTCCTCGCATCTCCGCTCTCGCGCAGAATCACAGGACAGGTGATCAGTGTGAACGGTGGTATCTCCGTTGCCTGAGATGAGCACACGTGCGCCCTTGGTGCGCCGTCGTGTCCGGTCGAGAGAGGACATCCTCGACGTGGAACAGCAGCGACACCAGCACCTGCTACCCGGATCGACCATTCACGCATGCCTGACCGAATCGGCTCGTCGGCACCCGGACAAGAGCGCGATTCTGCATCTCGACGCGCCGGACTTCACGACGCCGACCCGAGAGGTCACCTATCGCGAGCTACTCGAAGGGGTGGAGGCATCGGCATCGGTGTTCCTCGAGCGTGCGGCGGACGCACCGAGTGTCGTCGCCGTGATGGTTCCGATGGTGCCCGAGGGATTGTTCGCCACCTGGGGAGCTCAGCGGGTGGGTACGGCCGTGCCGCTGAACCCCTTTCTCGAACTCGCCTCGCTCGTCAACATCCTGAAGCTCACCTCGGCGACCGTCCTGGTCACGACTGACGAGATCCTTCGGGAACGCGGTGTGGAAGCCAATGCGGTTCTGACGAGTGTCCCGACGCTTCGGGATGTCCTTCTCGTCGGCGGTGACAACAGCACGTTCACGGAAGCATTGACCGAACATCGCGGCCGCACCGTCGACGTCGACGACGACCCCCACCGGGATGCAATGGTCATGCCCACCGGTGGTACGACGGGTGCGCCGAAGTTGGTGCGCATGTCGCAGAGCGGCCAACTCGTCGTGGCGTGGAACGTCGGAGCACTGATGGGGTGCGAGGAAGATGCCGTGGTTGGCCACGGTATGCCGAACTTTCACTGCGGCGGAAGCATCGCGCTTGCCCTTCGATCGGTCGTCTACGGACAGACGTTGCTGACTTTGACGTCCGGTGGCTTCCGGTCTCGGGACGTTGTCGAGAATTTCTGGGCGATCGTCGAGCGATACGGCATGACATCGACGATGACCACCCCGACGACAGCATTCGCGATCTTGAACGCGGCGGACGCACCGAAGGGCTCGACGACGCTGACCGATTTCCACGTCGGTGGAAGCACGGTTTCCACTGCTCTGATCCGGACGTTCCACGATCGGTTCGGAATATGGCTGCGCGAATGTTGGGGAGGCACAGAGTTTCACGGAACGATCACCGGACATCCGAACGACGGCGTCGAACCGCGCGTGGGCTCGGCCGGCCGGTCCCTGCCGCACTCCCGGGTGCGCGCTGTCGTTCTCGATATCGACGGCCGGTGGATGCGTGACTGCAATCCAGGGGAGCAGGGAGAGTTGCTGATCGGCGGACCGACTGTCAGCCCCGGATACCATGACGCGCATCTCGATGCCGGCTTCTTCGTGACCGGTGTGCCCGGCGGGGGAGTGTGGGGACGGACGGGCGATCTAGGCACGGTGGACGAAGACGGATTCGTCTGGGTTTCGGGACGCAGCAAGGATTTGATCATCCGTGGTGGTCACAACATCGATCCACGAGATATCGAGGAGGCGCTGGGCTCGCATCCGGCGGTCGAAGTGGTGGCTGCGGTAGGTCGACCGGACCAGGCGAAGGGGGAGATGCCGGTCGCCTATGTTCAGCTCAAGGCCGGGTCTGTTGCCGAGCCCGCCGAACTATTGCAGTTCTGCCGAGAACATGTGCAGGAGAAAGCGGCTACCCCGGTCCATGTCACGGTGCTGGATCGGCTGCCGCTGACGCCCGTCGGTAAGATATCGAAGCCCGCACTACGAGCACTGGCGTTGAAGGACGAGGTTCGTCACGTCGTTTCGAGCTCGAGCCGGGCACCCGTAGTCTGTGATATCGCACTCGACGACACCGGTCTTCGTCGGGAAGTGACCGTGACGCTGACACCCGCATCGGCATCGAGCGTCGACATCGAGTCGTTGGAGGAGAAGTTGGGGGCTTACGAGTTCTCGGTGCGGGTCGAAGTGGGTACATTCGTTGCGACACAGTAGGAGGACTCGTTGATTGCGTCCAACCGTCTTGCGCGGCAGCCACTGCCGCCGCCGAGTGCGCGGTCGATGCTGTTGACGGTCATCGGTGAGTTTTTGTACGACGCCGAGGAGGGGGCGTGGACGGCTGCCCTGATGAAGGTCCTCGGTGGGATGGGGATAGAGGATCACGCTGCACGGCAATTGCTCTCGCGCGCCGCATCGGCCACGTGGATCAAGCGGGAACGCGTCGGTCGTGGGGTGCGCTGGCATCTCGCCGACCACGGTCGCGCGTTGGCGGCCGACGGCATCAAGCGGTCGCATGCGTTCCTCGACGGACCGTCTCCGTGGGATGACGAATGGCTCGTGCTGACGATCACCGTGCCCCAACGCAAGAACTCGGTTCGCAACCGTCTCAACGGAGGACTGACGTGGTTGGGGATGGGCAATCCCACACCAGGAGTCTGGGTTACACCGCACGTCGACAGAGCGCGAGAGCTGAGCGAATTGATCTCGACGCTCGGTCTGACCGAATCGGCACTCGTCCTCACCGGGAATCTTCACCCGGGAGGACTGGGCAACCACGAAGTCGTCGATCGAGCCTGGGATCTGACCGACCTTGCCGAAAGCTACCGAACACTGCTTACGCAGGACGGTGCATCCGAGCCGGGCGACGACGACGAACTGCTACTTGCCTACATCGAACTCGTGAGTCTGCAGCAGAGGTTCATGAGGCTCGACCCACAACTTCCCAAGGAACTCTTGCCGGAATGGATCGGTCGTGACGGCGCCGTGCTGTTTCAGCGACGCCGCGAACAGTGGGCAGCGCAGGCCCATGCGCATTGGCTCAGGGTCGTCGAGGAATCCGCGCCGAAATAGGTCGCGGTGGTCCAGTCACCCCGCGGTGCGAACGCGCGAGTACGACCTTTTCCTGCCCGGTCGTGCGGGTGCGAGTTTGGTCGTGCAGAGTTCGTCGAGTCGGCGCTTGACGCTGTCGTTGATGGTGGGGTGGTGGGTGAGGAGACGTTGCAACCGGCGGTAGAACACGGTCGGGAACACGCCGAATTCGGGGAGGATGTGTTCGTCACCGCCGCCGAAGGGTGCCCATTTGACCGCGAAGTCGAGCATGTCGAGTTCTTCCCTGGTCACGGGTGTCTCCTGTTT
This sequence comes from Rhodococcus sp. JVH1, assembly GCF_000280725.2. Classification (NCBI taxonomy): domain Bacteria; kingdom Bacillati; phylum Actinomycetota; class Actinomycetes; order Mycobacteriales; family Nocardiaceae; genus Rhodococcus; species Rhodococcus sp. JVH1. The sequence continues at coordinate 4,984,485 of NZ_CP166289.1, forward strand.
CTCTGCTGTCGGGTAGGCGGGTGCGGCCGTGCGATTCCTCGCGCGGCCGCACCCGACCGAGTCATCTCACGTCGAGGTAGATGCTCTTGAGCTGCTGGTAGCTCGCGAGTCCCTCGGGTCCGAGTTCGCGTCCGAGGCCGCTGTCCTTGATGCCGCCGAAGGGTGCGGTGGGGTCGTTGGAGTAGCCGTTGATGCCGACGGTTCCGCTGGCGACGTTGCGGGCGAACGCGGCGCCGCGGTCGGGGTCGGCGGTCCAGATGGAGCCGCCGAGTCCGTAGTCGGAGTGGTTGGCGATCGCGATGGCTTCGGCCTCGTCGGTGTAGGGGATGACCGAGAGGACGGGGCCGAAGATCTCCTCCTGGGCGATGGTGTGGCCGGTTTGCACGTCGGCGAAGACGGTGGGTTCGACGAACCAGCCGTGGTCGATGTTGTCGGGTCGGCGGCCGCCGGTGGTGACGCGGCCGCCGTCGGAGCGTCCCTTGTCGATGTAGCTTTCGACGCGGTGCCGTTGCCGGGCGGAGACGAGGGGACCCATCTGGGTGGTGTCGGACAGCGGGTCGCCGACCGACAGGCCCCTGGCGAGGTCGGTGATGGTGTCGACGATCTCGGTGTACCGCGAGCGGGGTGCGAGGACGCGGGTGCCGAGCCAGCAGATCTGCCCGTTGTTGAGCAGGGTGGCGGCGTAGAAGGATTCGAGGTTCGCTGCCAGGTCGGCGTCGTCGAGGATGACGGCGGCGGATTTGCCGCCGAGCTCGAGGGTGACGGGGCGGAGCAGTTCGCCGCAGGTGCGGCCGATGGCGCGGCCGGCGGTGGTGGAGCCGGTGAAGGACACCTTGTCGATGCCGGGGTGGGCGACGAGGTAGGCGCCGAGGTCGCGTCCGCCCGGGACGATGTTGAGCACGCCCGCAGGAAGCCCGGCCGCGATGGCCGCCTCGGCCATCAGGAATGCGTCGAGGACCGTCTCGGGGGAGGGTTTGAGGACGACGGTGCACCCGGCGGCGAGGGCGGGGGCGAGTTTGAGGAACGTGATGGCCTGCGGCACGTTCCACGGCACGATGGCGCCGACGACGCCGATCGGGGAGCGGGTCACGAGGGTGGAACCGCCGAGCATGCCGGGCCGGATCTCGTCTTCCTGCTTGGCCGCCATCTCGCCGTAATAGCGCAGCAGGACCGGCGGGAAGCCGCCTTCGAACTGCCGGGCGAGGGTGATGGGCATGCCGTTCTGGCTGCTCACCCGGGTGGCGGTGTCTTCGGCACGGGATTCGAGTTCGTCGGCGAATCGGCTGAGCACCTCGGCGCGCTGGGCGGCTGTCCACGATGCCCACTTGGTGAGCGCGGCGCGGGCGGCGTCGACCGCGTCGTCGACGTCGGTCTCGATGCCCTCGGGGACCGAGCCGATCCGCTGCTCGGTGGTCGGGGAGATGACCGGGATGGTCGCGTCGCCGGACGGTCGTGCCCATCCGCCGCGGATGTAGAGATCGGGGTAGTCGATCGTCATCGGGTGTCCTTCGTGAGTGGTTCGGGTGCGGGTGGTCAGTCGTGGACGAGGACGGGTTTGAGGACCTCGCCGCGGTGCTGGGCGTCGACGGCGTCGTTGATCTTCGTGAAGGGGAACGTGGTGACGAGCTTGTCGAGCGGGAACTTCCCCGACTTGTACAGCTCGACCAGTTGGGGGATGAACTCGTCGGGAACGCTGTCGCCCTCGATGATTCCGGTGACGGTCAGGCCCATGGCGAGGGAGTTGATGATGTTCAACGGAACCGAGGATTCGGGGTCGGCGGGCACGCCGATGAGACCGATCTTGCCGTGGAACGTCATTGCGCCGACGAGCGATTCGATGACGGCGGCAACGCCGGAGGTGTCGATGGCGTAGTCCACCCCGGCGGGGATGATGGCCCGGACCTGCTCGGCGAGGGGGCCTGCGGCGGGGTCGATCACGTGGGTGGCGCCGAGTTCGAGAGCGAGGTCGCGCCTCGACTGGTGCGGTTCGACGGCGATGATGGTGCTGCAGCCCCGGACGACGGCGCCCATGACGGCGGCCAGCCCGACGGATCCGGCGCCGGCTATGAGGATCGCCGATCCGGGTCGGCAGTTCAGCGAGCGCATGACTGCGCCTGCGCCGGTCTGGATGCCGCAACCCAGGGGTGCGAGGAGTTCGGCGGGGACGTCGTCGGGGACCTTCACGACGTTGCGTTCGAACGCGAGGCTGTGGGTGGCGAAGGACGATTGTCCGAAGAACAGACCGGTCAGCGACTCGCCGTCGGTGGTGGTGATCGGACCGGTGCCGTCGTCGCGGACGCCGTCGTAGGCGAGGTGCATGAACTGGTGGCAGTACGAGGGTGCCCCGGCGGTGCACGACGGACAGGTGCCGCAGCTGTTGAAGGTGATGGCGACCCGGTCGCCGGGGGCGACCTTGGTGACGCCGTCGCCGACGGCCCGGACGACACCGCACCCTTCGTGGCCGAGGACGGCGGGCAGTGCGGTGGGGAGGGCGCCGTCGCGGGCGGCGAGGTCGGTGTGGCAGATGCCGACCGCCTCGATCTCCACGAGCACTTCACCGGCCCGAGGACCCTCGATGGTGATCGGTTCGAGGGTGAACTCGGTGTGCGGTTCTCTCGCGACTGCTGCGAAAGCTTCCATCGTCAATACTCCATGTCTTGTGGGCCGGCCGGAGACGGCCGGCCGGAATCGAAATGCTCAGAGAACGGTTTCCCGCAACGAGACGACGGGATCGGCGAGAGCAGTGGCGTCGACCTTGGTGCGATTGCCGATGAACTTCTTGCCCGCCATGAATTCTGCTGCGGCGTTGACGGTCTCGACGGCAACGGGTATCCCGTCGCTGTCGAGGTGGAACAGGGCGAAGGAGGAGTCGGACGGGCTGCCTCGCAGGACGGCCCGGGTGTCAGGACCGACCATCCCCGCCATCTTCATCTTCAGGTCGAACTGATCGGACCAGAACCACGGCACTTCGTGCGGCGGCAGGGGTGCGTTCATGATGACCGCCGTCGCCTGCTTCGCCTGTTCGACTGCGCTGGGGATGCTTTCGAGCCGCACCATCTTGCCGAGCGTGTCGTGCAGGCGGTAGGTGACGTCACCGATCGCGAGGACGTTCGGATCGCAGGTGTGTGCCGAACCGTCGACGACGATACCCGCGAGACAGTCGATGCCCGATTGTCGTGCCAGAGCGTCGTTCGGGATTGCGCCGACACCCACCAGCACCAGGTCGCAGGGGATTTCGGTTCCGTCGCCGAGCACGACACCGTCGACTCGACCCGCCGTCCCGGTGATCTCCCGAACCTCCGCGCCCGTGCGGATGTGGGTCCCGCGGTCCCGGTGGAACTCGGTGAGGACCGTCGACAGTTCCGGACTGGCCACCCGCGCCAGCACCCGGTCCTCCCGTTCGATCACCGTGACCTCGCATCCGCGGGCGCGGGCCGACGCTGCGACCTCGAGACCCACGTACCCACCGCCGATGATGGCGAGTGCCGATCCGGTGTGCACGGCGTCGCGGAGCAGGGTGGCGTCGGCGAGGGTGCGCAGGCTGAGGACACCCTCGAGATCGCTCCCCGGCAGCGTCAGGGTTCGCGGCGCGGCGCCCGTCGCGAGAACGAGCGTCGTGTACTCGAGGACTGTGCCGGACGCCGTCGTCGCGGTTCGGGCGTCGCGGTCGATCCGGACGACCGGATCGCCCAGCCGGGTTTCGATCTGATTGTCGGCGTAGAACGTTTCCGGTTTGAGCCACTGGACGAACTCGTCGTCGGCGTACTTCTTCGACAGCGGAGGGCGGTGATACGGCGGATGCGACTCTTCGCCACAGAGGACGATCCGGCCGTCGAACTTCTGCTGCCGCAGCATGCCGGCGAGTGTGCCGCCGGCATGTCCGGCCCCGACGATCACCACGGTGGGTGTGGGGTGTGGCGTGCGCATCGTGCTAACCGGTGAACTCGATCTTGACGGGCATGTTCTTGAGCCCGCCGACGAAGTTGGTCTGGATCATCTTGGTGTCGTCCACCAACTCGACCGACTCGATGTGGGGAAGCAGTTCCTCGAACATGATCCGCAGTTCCAGCTTCGCCAGGTGCTGACCGATGCACATGTGCGGGCCGTAGCCGAACGCGATGTGCTTGTTGGGCCTGCGGGTGATGTCGAACGTGTCGGGGTCCGGGATGACGTCCGCGTCGCGGTTGCCCGACTGGTACAGCAGCATGAAGCGGTCGCCCTTCTTGATCTCGCGACCGCGCAGCGTGTAGTCCTGCGTCGCCTGGCGCATGAAGTGCTTCACCGGGGACGCCCAGCGCAGCGATTCGTTGACGATGTGCGGCGCGAGCGCCGGGTCCGCCTTCGCCTTCGCGAGGAGTTCGGGGTTGCGGCCGAGTTCGAGAATGCCGCCTGCGAGGGTGCTCGAGGTGGTGTCGTGACCCGCGGTCGCGATGGCGATGAAGTAGCCGTAGGCCACCTCGTTCGGGTAGTACTCGCCGCTCTCGTCGCGTGCCACCGAGATGATCGTCGCGAGGTCGTCCTTCGGGTTGGCCCGCCGGTCCTGCAGCAGCCGCTCGAAATAGGCGTAGAAGTCCTGAATCGTGGCCACCCACTGCTTCGCGGCGGCGTCCGGGGTGAGCGGCTCGACGTCTTCACGCGCAGCGTCGGGATCGGCGGTGCCGAAGAATTCCTGCGTGAGGGCCATCATCCGGGGCTCGTCCGACTCCGGTACCCCGAACAGGCTCATGATGACGTGCAGGGGGTAGTGGAGGGCGAAATCCTTGACGAAGTCGATCCGCCCGTCCGTCTTCAGCAGCCGGGCGACGGCAGCCTTGGCGAGATCGCGGATGACGGTCTCCCACTGGGCGAGGTTGGTGGGCCGGAACCAGTCCAGCGCGATGTCCTTGATCGCCGTGTGCTCCGGCGGGTCGAGGTAGGTGAGGGTCTCGAGGATGCGGAGGCTGCCGTTGTTGATGCTCTTGGTGAACGCGTCGCCAGCCTGGTTCGCCAGGATCGGGTTGACGGAGCCCTTGTCCTCGCCGCCCGCACTGGTGAAGATGTCGGGCTGGCGCTCGATCTCCATGATGTCGGCGTGCTTGCTCACCAGCCAGATGGGGTCGTACCCCTCCACTTCGGCGCGCCCGAGCGGGTTGTTCTCCCGCAGCCAGCGGTAGGCCTCGAACAGCGCGTCGTTGTCCCGGTGTCCCTCGGGCAGGACGACCTGGCGGGCGACAGCGTCCGGAATCAGTTCCGTGACCTGCTCTGTAGTGCTCATCAATTCCCCTTCGTGGTGCAGTGAGATGCGGCGCCGAACGTCGCGGCGCCCTCGCCGACTGGAGTGACTTCAGCCTGTCAGCTGCGAGAGTGAGGGGCATCACACCATCGATCGATAGTTGTCCACCTAACGGGGGATGTGTGCCGCGTCACCCCGTCGTCGCCGCCTGTGTAGACGCCGAGAATCACCCCACTGGAGGGGGGTAATCAGTCGAAGTGGTGATGCACCCGGACAGTGACCGGCGACACAATTTTGACGTTCACCCGGTCAACCCGAAGGAGATCGCCATGCCCACCGTCGTATACCAACTCCCAGACGGCTCGACGTCGTCCGTCGACGTCCCCGCCGGCCAGAGCGTGATGGACGGGTCGGTACGCAACAACCTGCCCGGCATCGTCGCCGAATGCGGCGGTAGCTGCTCGTGCGCCACCTGCCACGTGTACCTGGACGACGATGCGAGTGCGGCGTTCGGCGAGCCGACGTTGGAGGAACAGGACCTCCTCGAGTTCCTCGACGGTGTCCAGCCGTGTTCGCGTCTCGCCTGCCAGCTCGTCCTGACACCGGACGTGGACACCGTCACGGTGACCGTGCCGTCCTCGGACGCCTGACCGGTCCGGCGGGTTCACCGGGCCGGGGACTGATACTTCGCGATCAGTTCGGCGCGGTTGGTCGCGCCGAGTTTGCGGAGGATGCGTTTCACGTGGGACTTGACCGTATCGACGGTGATGACCAGTTCGGCGGCGATCGCGGAATTCGACGCCCCGGTGAGAATCAATCGGACGACGTCAGCTTCGCGTTCGGTCAGTGGTTCGAGCAGGCGCTGCTCGGCGGCGTCGCGGTCGGCCTGCGACGGAGCGAGATCGAGGGCGCCGTGGGAAGGTGGCGCGTCGTCGCCGATCCACCGCCGGGCGCTTTCGCGCAAGAGCGCAGTCTGACGCTCGCGACGCGACTCCAGACCGACTCGCTCGAAGTGCCCGCCGAGCACTTCGGCGAACACTCCCAGGGCGTGGCGCCTGGACCCGTGCAGCACTGCGCCGACGTGAAGGAGCGCGGCAGCGGTCCCGTCGACGACGACGGGGACGGTGGTGAAACCGTTCGCGCCCAGCAACTCTCGCAGCTCGGCGGGAATGTGGGAACCCACCGTGACCGTGTTCGTCTCGATCGCATCCGCCTCGGGCGAGCCGTCCGCGAGGCCGAACTCGGAGGGCAGAGACGGCATCGTGCCCGGGGCGGTGCTCAACGCGGCGACGGGAATGATGCGATCGCCGTCGAGCCGCGAGAGGACAACCTTGTCCACGGAGCAGAGTTCCGCGACGCGCTCGCACGCGCGCTGCATGAGTTCCGCGCTCGAGGCGGCGTCGTCCAACGCCCGGACCGCGCGATCGATGCCCGTCGCGACCGCGCCGATGTCGGCGGACCGGGTCGCGTCGGCGGCGTTTCTGCGGTCGAGGAGGTCGACGAGGAGCCTGCCGAGTTCGGTCGAACGGGCCGGAGCGGCCGTCCGCATTTCGGAGAGGATGTCCGCGATGGCGCGATCGGTGTCCGTGGTGTTCTCGTCCGTGTGCGGTTCGGGGTGGGGAGCGTCAGCCACCGCACACCGTCTTGGCGTTGGCGCACAGCGCCGCCACTTCGGCCCTCGTGGAGACGCCGAGTTTCTTGAAGATCCGCTGGACGTGGGACTTGACGGTGCCGTCGGAAATGCACAGCCGACGGGAAATGGTGGCGTTGGTCGCCCCCGTGGCCATCAACGTGAGCACCTCGCGTTCGCGCGCGGTCAGCGCATGCGCGCGCGGGATGACCGGAGTCTGCGGAGATTCGGTGGATGCGTCGGTCCGGGGAAGGTCGCAGGTGGCGACCTCCGGCATCGTCAGGGGCTGCTCGAGGTGCCGCAGTGCCTGGGTGAGCCGCTGTATCTCGGCGTCGACGTGCTCGTTGCGGGTGGAGATCTGCCGCCGCAGGTCGGCGCGTTCCTTCGATGAGGCGCAGGCGCCGGCCAGTACCGCGACGAGGTGGACGTCGGTGTCGGACAGGCTGTCGCTCTGGCGGTCGACGTGGATGATCGCCACCGCGCGGGCGTCGACGACGACCGGCACGGCGAGGTATCCGGCGGGCCGCGACAGATCGATCAGCGGGCGGTACGTGTGCCGGTAGGTGTCGACGGCGTCCACGGCATACGGTCGGCGCCGGCGGACCAGTTCGGCCTCGCGCGGTGCCTCGCGCAGCGCGATCTCGCGTCCGTCGATTGCCGTGGCGAGTTCGTGGAAGTCCCCTGTCAGTTCCGGGTTGACGGCTAACGCGATGGGAGACCAGGTGGAACCGCGGACCACGGAGAACATCGCCTTGCCGTATCCGAGGCTCGTGCACAGTTCCTGGGTCACGACGTCGGCGAGGCGATCCGCACCGGCATCGAGCGCACGGACGACCCGCTGCAGTGCCTCGAACTGGGCGGTGTGCACGCTCAGTCGGCGGGCGATGTCGTCGCGACTCGCGGCGTCGAGTTCTGTCACGAGTTCTGCGAGGCGCAGGGTGCGCTCGGGGGAGTCGACGCCCTCACGCAACTTCCGGGCCGCGAACGCACGAATCACCGTGAGGTCGGGTTCGCTGTCCGCCAGGCGGATCAGATTCGGCTCGTTGCCGAGAAGGTCCTGCAACTCTGCAACCGCCTGGTCGGCAAGCTCGGACGAACTCGTCGAAATGACCACTCACCACTCCTCGCGCCGTGGCCGCCGCACGGATGACGACGACACCGTCGTCCGTTCCTGTGACACAACGCACAGTATAGAGAAGGTGTCACCTGGGACGTTGCTGCACCGCCCGCGGCCTGACTCCAATGTATATGGTCAGTCCAAATACGTCACGCATTCCGCGAAAGTGGTCCGAGAAGGTTCTTGTCTCGGATGCGGCCGCCATACTAGGGTCGAATGGTACGACCAAAATGGAAGGAGCGGCTTAATGGCGCACCCCGTGCGATACGACGTCGACGAGCATGTCGCCGTCCTCACTCTCGCTCGCCCCGAAACCCGCAACGCGCTGTCCGACGACCTGCTCGACGAGCTTCTCGCCGCGCTCGAACGCGCCCGGGACGACGGCGACGTGCGGGTCGTCGTGCTGGCGTCGTCGCACGAGAAGATCTTCTCGGCGGGTGGCGACCTCAAGGCGTTCGCGAGCGAGACGCCCACGATCGTCAAATATGCCGGGCTGGATCGCTTCCCGCGGCTGTATCAACTGATCGGTGGTCTCGGGAAACCGGTGATCTGCGCCGCGGGCGGTGACGTGCTGGCCGGCGCGTTCGGGCTCGCGCTGGCGTGCGATTTCGTGCTCGCCAAGGAGTCGGTCCGGTTCGGGTGTCCGGAGATCAACGTCGGTGTCTTTCCCTTCATGATCTCCGCGCTCATCTATCGGAACGTCGGGCGGCTCAAGGCGAACGAGCTGATGATGTACGGCGAGCTCATCACGGCCGCGGACGCGCTCGAGCTGGGTTTGGTGAACCGGGTGATCCCGGACGACGACTTCGAGGCGGAGGTCCGGGCGTGGGCCCGCCGGCTCGCGCGCAAATCGCCACTGTTGATGCGCCTCGGGAAGGAGGCGATCAACAACACGCGCGACATGTCTCTGCCGGACGCTCTCACGGCGCTGCAGTCGCAGCTCGCTCTCGCGTTCACGACCGAGGACATCGTCGAGGGGGTCACTGCGTTCCGCGAAAAGCGTTCTCCTGTATGGAGCATGCGCTGAACACCGGGACCGAACTCGTTGCACTTTCGGTCTAACCATTATATTGTGAGGGCCAACACAGAGTCTTTTATTCCCTCGTCATATCTGCGCTCAGAGGAAGGCATCCCATGGCGTTCGCATCGGTCACCGATCGCTATTCGGACGAACAGATCCGAGAGTTCTATGCCACCGGGCAGTGGCACCGCGACACCTTCTTCGACATGCTCGAGGTCCAGGTTGCCGAGCGGGGCGACCGTGTCTTCCTGACCGACGACACCAGCGGCGGCATCACCTTCCGGCAGTTGCGGGACAGGGCGCTGAGCCTGGCCGTGGGACTGCGGCGCCACGGGATCACTGTCGGCGACCGCGTGTCGGTGCAGGTTCCGAACTGGATCGAATTCGCGATCATCGCCGTGGCGTTGTCGCGCCTGGGCGCGGTCCTGGTGCCGATCATGCCGATCTACCGCCGCGACGACGTCGAATACATCCTGGGTAATGCCGGTGTGCGGCTGTCGATTACGCCGCAGAGTTTCAAGAAGTTCGACTACGCGGGCATGTACACCGAGATCCTGGGTGCCGTCGACTCGCTCGAGGACGTGGTCGTCGTCCGCGGGAGTGGCGAACTGCCGAACCGCGCGGTCTCGTTCGAGTCGCTGTTCGTGGAGATCGCAGCCGAGGAGGCGATCGCCGAACTCGGGCCCGGTGTCGGGCCGGACGAGCCGTTCGTCATCGTTTACAGCAGCGGCACCACGTCCCGTCCCAAGGGCTGCATCCACACGTTCAACACCTTTGCCTGTGGATCCCGTCTGCTCGCCAAGGGGTTCGCCTACACGCCCGACGACGTGCAGTTCGGCCCCTCGCCGATCACGCATACCACCGGCCTGGTTACCAGCATCGTCCTTCCGCTCATGCACGGAGCGGCGTCGCATCTCATCGAGGTGTGGGAGCCGGTCCGCGGGATGGCGCAGATCAAGGAACGCGGGTGCACGGTCGCGGTGAGTGCCACGACGTTCCTGCAGATGGTCATGGACGCCTACGACCCCGCTGTGCACGACATCAGCAGCATGCGGCTGTGGGTGGCGGCCGGCGCCCCGATTCCCGCCAGCTTCGTCACCAAGGCGGCCGAATTGTTCCCGAGCCTGCAGGTACTGAGCCTGTATGGCCGCTCGGAAAACGTCACGACCACCATGTGCACGGTGCATGACGAGCCCGAGCGGTCACTCACCTCGGACGGGCGTCCGCTGCCGATGCAGTCGGTGAAGGTCGTCGACGAACTCGGCAACGAGGTTCCGCGCGGTGAGGAAGGTGACATCGCCTACAAGGGCGCCATGCACATGCTCGGGTACCTCCACAATCCCGAGGAGACGGCCAAGCTGTTCACGCCGGACGGGTATTCCCTCTCCGGGGATCTCGGCCGGATGGACGAGGACGGCTACGTGCGCGTCACCGGCCGCACCAAGGACATCGTGATCCGCGGCGGCATGAACATCAGTGTCCGTCAAGTCGAGGATCTCTTGGCGGCGCATCCCGCCGTGCGCGGTGTCGCCGCGGTCGCGATGCCCGACGAGCGACTCGGGGAGGCGGTGTGTCTCTACCTCGTCGCCGCGCCCGGCTACGGCGACATCACGCTCGAAAAGATCAAGACCTACCTGCTCGAGCAGGGGGTGGCGATTCAGAAGGTTCCGGAGCGGTTGGAGATCGTCGAGGCGCTGCCGACGACGGCCACGGGCAAGATCCAGAAGAACGTGCTCCGTGCGCAGATCGCGGCGAAGATCGAGGCAGACCGGCAGCAGCGGGCACAATCCGTCAGCTGATCGGAAGGCAAAGGGGGCGAAGCCGATCGGCTTCGCCCCCTTTCTCGTAGTTCGAGGTGAGTGATCAGGTCGCGGCCACCACGACCGTCGCCGATCCGATGACGACCGGGCCCTTGGTGCCGGAGGCGACGAGATCGAGGGTCGCCAGCGACTCACCATTCGCCTCGGTGATCGTCGCGACCGTGCCGCCCACGGTCAGGGTGTCGCCGAGGAAGACCGGGGCGACGAACCGGACACCGAAGGAGCGCACATGCTCGACGCCGAACGTGTCGGACAGCCACCCGGCCAGAATCCCGGCCTGCATCTGCCCCATCGCGATCACCCCCGGGAAACCCGAGGTGGCGACGAAGCCGGGATCGTGGTGCAGCGGATTGAAATCGCCTCCGGCGCCGGCGAACCGGACGATGTCGGTCTGGCTGATAGGGCCGACCACCCGGGTGTCGGGGGCATCGCCGACGCGGACCTTGGCCGGAGTTCTCATCACTGCTCTCCTCGTTCGATCAGGACTTCCTCGAGCCGCACCACGGGTTCACCATCGGCGTCGACGTACTCGGTCTCCAGGGTCACGACGCGCATCGTCCCGCCCCGCTTGCCTTCTCGCTGTACGTCGTCGACGACGCGGCGGGTGCCGACCACGTGGTCGCCGGCGGTGAGCGGTCGCAGGTACGTCCACGTGACCGAACCGACCACCACCCGCGCGAGGGCCAGGCCCAGCGAGTCGACGAACGCGCGCTGGTCGCGTTGGTGTCCGGCGACGACGGTGTGCGTGAGAGTCGCGGGTACATCGCCGAATCCGGCGTCGCGCGCGGCGGCCGGATCGGTGTGCACGGGGTCGGTCGTGAACGTCGCGCGCGTGAATTCGCGGATCTTGCCGCGTTCGACGTCGTATTCGACGCGGTCGACGACGCCGGCGGGGAGTGGGTCTGACATCCGGGCCTCCTTTTTGGACTGACCTATAGTATCATTGAGCCTAAATTCGTGAGGAGGGTGCAATGGAGCTCGCTGATTCCCCAGACGAGGCCACATTCCGTGCAGAGGTCCGGAAGTGGGCCGAGAAAGCGGTCCCGACGCTGCCGTGGCCGGAACCGGTCGATCTGGTCGACAAGGTGCCGTTCTGGCAGCAATGGCAGCGACTGCTCTTCGACTCCGGCTACGGCGGGATGTCGTGGCCGCAGGAGTACGGCGGTCAGGCCGCCGACCCGATCCGCAAGGCCATCTTCACCGAGGAAATGGACCGCGTGGGTGCGCCGGAGCGGCTCAACACCATCGGCGAGGACTTCGCGGGCCCGACCATCATCGATTTCGGGACACCCGCGCAGAAGGAACGGTTCCTCCGGCCCATTCTGACCGGCGAGGAAATCTGGTGCCAGCTGTTCTCCGAGCCGGAGGCAGGATCGGACCTCGCCTCGCTGCGCACCAAGGCCACGAAGGTGGACGGGGGCTGGAAGGTCAACGGGCAGAAGATCTGGACCAGTCGCGCACACATCGCGGCCCACGCGATCCTGCTCGCCCGCACCGGCGGCGGCCCGCGGCACAAGGGCATCACCTACTTCCTGGTGCCCATGGACAGTGAGGGCATCACGGTGCGCCCGCTCGCCCACATGCTCGGCGAAGCGGAATTCAACGAGGTGTTCCTCGACGACGTGTTCATTCCCGACGACCTCGTCGTCGGAGAGGTCGACGGCGGCTGGAAGGTCGCGATGGGCACGCTCGCCTACGAGCGGGTGGCGATCGCGACGGGCCGCGTCAACACCAAGCGCGCCGTGGGCGACATTGTGTCGGACATCGCGGGGATGACCGACGACGCGGGCCGCCCGCTCGGTGAGGACCCGGTGATCCGGCAGAAGGTCGCCGACCTGTACGGCCGCGCCCTCGTGCACTACCTCATCGGCCAGCGCGTCATCACGCTCGCGGCCAACGACGGCCCGCCGGGGCCGGTCACGTCGATCGGCAAGCTGTTCTTCTGCCCGCTCGTCGAGGAACTCGCCGATTTCCGGTTGTCCCTCGAACCGGTCGGCGGGCAGTTCGCCCTCGACGACGACCAGCAGAAGACAGCGCGGTGGCAACGGCTCGCGTATCAGGCCCGCGGCACCGCCATCGCCGGCGGATCCACCTTCATCCAGCGCAACATCGTCGCCGAGCGCATGCTCGACATGCCGAGGAGCTGACCGTGTCCGACTACACCTGGCATCCCACCGACGAGTACGTCGAGAACGCCAACGTCACCCGGCTCGCCCGCGCCCACGGGCTCTCGGGCCTGGACGAACTCCGTGCCCGTTCCGTCGCCGACGTGCGGTGGTACTGGGACGCGGTGGTTCGCGATCTCGGCCTGCCGTTCCAGACCCCGTACCGCGAGGTGCTCGACACCTCCCGCGGAATCGAGCACCCGGACTGGTTCGTCGGGGGCAAGACGAACGTCGTCGACGCGTGTCTGGGGCGGTGGCTCACCGACCCGGCGGCCGCCGATCGGACCGCGGTCGCGCACGAGGCGGAGGACGGCACCGTCCGGAGCCTGTCGTATCGCGAGCTCGCGGCGGAGGTCGAGCGGGCGGCCGCGGGACTTCGGGAGCTCGGCGTCGGCAGGGGGGACGCCGTAGCCCTGTTCCTGCCGATGATCCCCGAGGCGGTCGTGTCGGTGTACGCGGTCGCGCGGCTCGGCGCGGTGCTGGTTCCGCTGTTCTCCGGCTTCGCTCCCAGCGCGATCGCGTCCCGCATCCAGGACGCGGACGCGAAGGTGGTGATTGTCGCGGACGGAACGGTGCGGCGCCGCAAGTCCGTCACGATGAAGCCGGCCCTCGACGAGGCTCTCGTCTCGTGCCCGACCGTGCAGTCGGTCGTCGTGGTCGAAAACATCGGCGCCGACGTAGAATCCACCGGCCGCGACATCTCCTGGGCGAAGCTGCTCGGCAACGGCGGCGATCCGGGCCCGGTCGAGGCGATGAACGCGAGTGAGCCGTTCGCGCTGGCGTACACGTCCGGCACGACCGGCAAGCCGAAGGGAGCCGTGCACACGCACGCCGGGTTCCTCGTGAAGACAGCCAGCGAGGTGGCGTACTCGTTCGACCTCACGCCCGGCGGGGTGTTCTGCTGGATCACCGACATGGGCTGGATCATGGGGCCGCTGTCGATCGTCGGCACCCACGCCAACGGCGGCACCCTCGTGCTGTACGAGGGTTCGCCGGACGTGCCGGACACCGACCGGTTGTGGGACCTCGCGCAGCGGCACGGGGTGACGATGCTCGGCGTCTCGCCGACATTGATCCGTACCCTGCGCGGACGGGATTCGGACGTCGCGGCGCGGTACGACCTGTCGTCCGTGCACACGATCGGGTCGACCGGCGAGCCGTGGGATCCGGACTCGTACGACTGGCTGGCACAAGATGTGTTCGGGGGCCGCGTTCCGGTCATCAATTTCTCCGGCGGCACCGAGGTGGGCGGCTCGTTCCTGGCGCCGTACCCAGTGGAGCCGATCCACAGCTGCTCGCTGGGCGGTCCGTCGCTCGGGATGGACGTCGACGTCGTCGACGACGCGGGACGGTCGTTGCGCGGCGAACAGGGCGAACTCGTCTGCAGGCAGCCGTGGCCGTCGATGACGCGCGGGGTGTGGAAGGACGAGGAACGCTACCTGGAGGCGTACTGGTCGACCTTCCCCGGCATGTGGCGGCACGGCGACTACGCCCTCGTCGACGACGACGGCCAGTGGTACATCCGGGGTCGCTCGGACGACGTGATGAACGTGGCCGGCAAGCGTCTCGCGCCGGCGGAGGTCGAGGCGGTGCTGACCGCACATCCGGCGGTGTCCGAGGCGGCCGCGGTCGGTGTCCCGGACCCGAAGAAGGGCGAGGCGGTGTGGGCGTTCTGGGTTCCCCGCGCGGACGCCGACGGTGACACGGACATCTCGGCCGAGTTGATCGCCAGTGTGGCAGCGGAACTCGGAAAACCGTTCGCGCCCAGCGTGGTACACCGGGTGTCACGGTTGCCGAAGACCCGGTCGGCGAAGATCCTGCGGCGTGCGGTGCGGGCTGCGGCCCTGGGCACCGATCCGGGTGACCTGTCGGGTGCCGAGAATCCGGAGGCCGTGGACGAGATCCGCGCCGTGGTTGTCACCAACTCGGCGACGTGAGTGCGACGAGGGCCCCACACCGTGCGGTGTGGGGCCCTCGTCGCGACTGCTGCCGCAACATTCAGTCGTCGAGGGGAATGTCGGTGCGCTCCTCGAAGTCCTTGATCGACTCGGCGTACGAGTGGACGTGCCGGCTCATGCGCCGCACGGCGGCATCGGCGTCCTTGTCGCGAATGGCCTTGGTGACCGAGCGGTGTGCGCGGACGGTGATGTCGCGAACCTTGTCGTCGATGAAGCCTTCGTTTTCCGTTGCGGCATAGATGGCGCGCGAGAGCGAAATCATCAGGCCCGACAACAGTTCGTTGTGACTGGCGCTCGCAACGGCGACGTGCCAGTCGATGTTCGCCTGCAGAAAAGCGTCGAGGCTGTCGCCCGCGCCCGCGATGTCGTCGTTGGCGGCGTCGAGTCGCGCGAGATCCTCATCGGTGCGGTGACGGGCGGCGAGTTGGGCGCAGAAGGGCTCGATCGCCTCGCGGGTCTCGAGCAGCGCGGCGAGACGGATCTGACGACCGCGGATGAGCAGGGCCACCGTGTCCGCCATGGACTGTTCGCCCGGCCGCTGAACGAAGGCACCCCCGGCTCGGCCCGCCTTGATGCGCACGAGTCCCTGCACCTCGAGGATGCGGAGGGCCTCGCGGACGGTGGTGCGGCTCATCTTCGTCTGAACGACGAGTTCGCGCTCCGGCGGCAGCGGTGTGCCTTCGACGTAGTCCCCGCTGAGAATGCGCTCGCGCAGCTCGTTCGCGAGGACGTCCGACGCCTTCGGTACCGCCATCGGTGTCAACTGGATGGAGGAACGTCCGTTCCGGGTGGTGTTCGGCACGGCTGATGGCATGGCTCCCCGCCCTCTCTGGTCTAACGGTCAGACCTAATATACCATTGGGTTCTCGCTGCGTTCGTCTTGCAGCCTATTCTTCGTCTCATCGAGAGGGCCAGTTGTATGCGCTGGGAACTGTCAGAAGAGCAGGAAATGTTCACCGAAGCCCTCGACGGCTGGCTCGGGCGGTTCGCCGCTCCGGCGAATGTCCGCAAGTGGGGTGAATCGGGTGATCCTGCCGAGTTCGAGCAGAAATTCGCCGAGGAGGGCTGGTTCTCCGCCGGCCTCGCCGAGGACATCGGTGGTCAGGGCGGTGGTCTACTCGAATTGGCGTTGACCGCCGAGGCGCTGGCCCGGTACGCCGCGCCGTCGAGCGCCTGGACCGCGTCCGTCCTCGCGGCGCCCCTGCTGCCCGCCGACGTCGCCGCCGACGTGCTGGCAGGGGGTGGTTTCGCGGCCGTGGCCGTCGACGCGACGCGTCCGTTCGGCCTCGCCGATTCGGTCCGCGCCGACGAGGGCGGCGCACTGACCGGCCGCGTCGCCACGGTGCTCGGCGCCGAACGGGCGAAACTGCTGGTTGTCCCGGCGACCGGCCCGGACGGCACCGCAGCCCTGTACCTTGCGCGCGTCGACGACCCGGGTGTCACGGTCGAACAGCACCGCTTCCTCGACCCGTCCCGCGCGGCCGCGGATGTCCGGTTCGAGGGCGTCACCGGGCGGCGTCTCGACGTCGAGGCCGAGACCGCTCTCGAGGACGCCGGACTGCGGGCGGCCGTGCTCGTGGCCGCGGACTCGCTCGGGGCGATGGACCGCATGCTGCATCTCGCCGTGGACTACAGCAAGCAGCGGCAGCAGTTCGGTGTCGCGATCGGGTCGTTCCAGGCCGTGAAGCACGCTGCGGCAGGCATTCTCGTCTCCGTCGAGGCGGGACGGTCCATTGCCTACTACGCCGCGGCGTCGGTCGATCTCGGTCTGGACGACCGCGCGATTCATGCCGCCGTCGCCAAGGCTCAGGTGCCCCGCAATGCGGTGCAGGCGGCCGACAGTGCTCTCGTGATGCACGGCGCGATCGGCTACACGTGGGAACACGACCTGCACCTCTACTACAAGCGGGCCAAGCTCGACGAGAAGTTGTTCGGTGGCCCGGGCGTGTGGAACGAGCGCGTCGCACGGGATTTGCCCCTGCTGCCGGCTGCCGGTTGATTGGTCGTTGACTTTTTGGTCTGTCCTTTAGTAATTTAAGTCCAAACGGAACCAACGACGACGGGACGTGCTGTGGACTTTGATCTGACCGAGGATCAGGCGACGATCCGAGATGCGGTGCGAGAGCTCGCCGGCAAGTTCGACGAGCAGTATTGGGTGGAGAAGGACGGCGCGCACGAGTTCCCCACCGAGTTCTACGACGCGTTCGCCAAGGGCGGCTGGCTCGGCATCACCACGCCGGAGGCGTACGGCGGGCACGGGATGGGCATCACCGAGGCCTCGATCCTGCTCGAGGAAGTTGCCGCCTCCGGCGCGGGCATGAACGGTGCGAGCTCGATGCACCTGTCGATCTTCGGGATGCATCCGGTGATCGTGCACGGTTCGGAGGAGCTCAAGCAGCGCACCCTTCCGCGAATCGTCGACGGCGACCTGCACGTCTGCTTCGGGGTCACCGAGCCCGGCGCCGGTTTGGACACCACCAAGATCACCACCTTCGCGCGGCGCGAGGGCGACAAGTACATCGTCAACGGCCGCAAGGTCTGGATCTCGAAGGCGATGGAGTCGGAGAAGATCCTTCTCCTCACCCGCACAACGAAGTTCGAGGATGCGAAGAAGAAGACGGACGGTCTGACGCTGTTCCTCACCGACCTGGACCGCTCGAAGGTCGACATCCGCCCGATCAAGAAGATGGGGCGCAACGCGGTCACGTCGAACGAGTTGTTCATCGACGGCCTCGAGATTCCGGTCGAGGACCGGGTGGGTGAGGAAGGCAAGGGCTTCAAGTACATTCTCGACGGCCTCAACCCGGAGCGCATGCTCGTCGCGTCGGAGGCCCTCGGCATCGGCCGGGCCGCGTTGCGCCGGGGCGTCCAGTACGCCAACGAGCGTGAGGTGTTCGGCAGGCCCATCGGCATGAATCAGGGCCTGCAGTTCCCGCTCGCGGATTCGCTCGCCCGACTCGACGCCGCGGAACTCGTCCTGCGCAAGGCGACGTGGCTCTACGACAACGGAAAGCCCTGCGCCCGTGAAGCCAACATGGCCAAGTACCTCTGCGCCGACGCCGGTTTCCAGGCCGCCGACCGCGCCCTGCAGACCCACGGCGGGATGGGCTACTCGGAGGAGTACCACGTGGCCCGGTACTTCCGCGAAGCCCGCCTGACCAAGATCGCCCCGCTCAGCCAGGAGATGGTCCTCAACTACCTCGGCGAGCACGTCCTCGGCCTCCCCAGGAGCTACTGATGTTCGAACTCACCGGAAAGTCCGCCCTCGTCACCGGTGCCGGCAGCGGCATCGGCGCGTCGGTCGCGCACGCCTACGCCCGCGCGGGTGCGGCCGTGCTCGTCACCGACGTCGACGGCGATGCCGCAGCCGCGGTGGCCGCGGAGATCACCGCCGCCGGTGGCTCGGCGAAGTCCGCGGCCCTCGACGTCCGCGACGGCGAGGCGGCCGCCGCTGCGGCGGAGCAGGCCGCCGCGCTGAACGGCGGCACGCTCAACATCCTGGTCAACAACGCCGGCGCCATCGCGCCCGCGATGTTCCCGAACCTCGAAGAAGACGACTTCCGCCGCATCGTCGACATCCACCTCGTCGGCAGCTTCGTGTGCAGCAAGGCCGTTCTCCCGTACCTGCCCACCGACGGCAGTGGGCGCATCATCAACGTGACGTCCGCGGCCGGCCTGGTGGGCACCATCGGGCAGGCCAACTACGGTGCCGCGAAGGCGGGCATCATCGGTCTCACGAAGTCGCTGGCGCGTGAGCTCGCCAAGAAGCAGGTGACGGTCAACGCGCTCGCCCCGCTCGCCGCGACCAAGATGACGGAGAACATCCGCAGCAACGAGAAGCTCGCCGCCAAGACACTCGCGCGGATCCCGTTGGGCCGCTGGGCAGAACCAGACGAGATTTCCGCGAGCTTCGTGTTCTTCGCCTCCGACGGCGCCGCGTACATCACGGGCCAGGTACTGCCCGTCGACGGAGGAACGGTGATCTGATGGCCGACAAGCGCAACCCCTTCCAGCGTTCCGCGCGCGAGGTCGTCATCGCCGAAGCCGCCCGCACCCCGATGGGCAAGTCGCACCCCGACCGCGGCTGGTTCCGCGACACCCACCCCAACGACATGCTCGGCGCGGTGTACACCGACCTGATCCGCCGCAGCGGCCTCGACCCGGCCGTCGTCGAAGACCTCGTGATCGGCTGCACCGCACCGTTCGGCGAACAGTCCCGCAACATCGGCCGCAACGCCTGGCTGCAGGCGGGCTACCCGCCGGAGGTCCCGGCCGTCGTCCTGGACCGGCGCTGCGGATCCGCACAGACCGCGGTCGAGATGGGCGCGGCGCTGGTCGGTTCCGGCACCCACGACATCGTCCTCGCCGGCGGTGTCGAACACATGGGCCACGTGCCGATGAACTCACCGGCCAAGATCTCCGAACTGTACGGGGACCCGTGGCCGGAAGCACTGCGCGACCGGTACGACTTCGTGAACCAGGGCGAGAGCGCCGAACTCATCGCCGACCGGTGGGAGATCTCCCGGCAGGAGATGGACGAGTTCGCCGTCCGCTCTCACCGTCTGGCGAGCGAAGCCATCGAGGCGGGTCGTTTCGACGCGGAGATGATCCCCCTCGATCTCGCCGGCGAGACCCGCTCCAGCGACCAGACCGTCCGCCCCGGCACGAGCCTCGACAGCCTGGCCGGGCTGAAGACGGTGTTCCGGGAGAACGGCCGCATCACGGCGGGCAGTTCGTCGCCGATCTCGGACGGGGCGGCCGGTGTACTGCTCGCCACCCGCGAGGCGGCCAATACCCACGGACTGCGGGCCCGGGCCCGGATCCTCGACCAGACCACGGTCGGAGTGGACCCGATCATCATGCTGACCGGGCCGATCCCGGCCACCCGGAAGTTGCTCGACCGCAACGGGATGAGCATGAACGACATCGATCTCTTCGAGGTCAACGAGGCGTTCAGCTCGGTCGTCCTGGCCTGGGAGCGGGAACTGAAGCCCGACATGGACCGGGTCAACGTCAACGGCGGTGCGATCGCGCTCGGTCACCCGGTCGGCGCGACCGGGGCCCGGCTCATCGCGACGATCGTCGCCGAGCTAGAGCGGCGCGACGCCGAAATCGGCCTGGTGACCATGTGCTGCGGCGGCGGCCTGGGAACGGCGACCCTGATCCAGCGGATCGACTGATGATCGACCTGACACCGCACATCCGGCCCTGCGACGGGATCTGGTGGAGCCAGACGAGCGCGGAACCCACCCCGCTCGTCCACGCGCTGCTCGACCAGGTCTCGTCGATCGGCCCGGTCCGCGCGTTCGTGGGACTCACCTGGGATCGGCGGTTGACGAGCGAACTGCCCGACGAGCTCTCCGTCGTCTCCTACGGCGGCCTCGGCGAGCTTCGGCGCCTCGCGCGGCTCGAGGTCGTGCCCTGCCATTACGGGGCGCTGCCGCGGCTCTTCGCCGAACGACGGCTGCCGTGCGACGTCGGTTTCGTGCAGGTGTCGCCGCCGGACTCCGCCGGGAACTGCTCGCTCGGCGTCGGTGTCGACTACATCGCCGACGCCCTCGACCACACACCGGTCCTCATCGCCGAGATCAACCGGCGGATGCCAGTCACGCTCGGCGCACCGCGAATTCCGCTGTCGCGGTTCGCGGCGGCGGTCGAGACGGACCGGCCGTTGCTCGAGGCGCCGGACCGCGCACCCGCGGCGGCGGAGTCGGCTATCGCGCGGAATGTCGCCGATCTCGTGGCGGACGGCGACACGATCCAGGTCGGCGTCGGGACACTGCCGTCGGCCGTTCTCACCGCTCTCGAGGGGCACAAGGACCTCGGGCTGCATTCCGGCATGATCTCCGACGCGGCGCTCCGGCTGATCGACCGTGGCGTGCTGACCGGGGCGCGGAAGGAGATCGATCCGGGCCTGCACATCACGGGCGCCGCGCTCGGGACCGCGGCGCTGTACGACCGGCTGCCCGGCCTTCCGGTGGCGTTCCGCCCGGCGAGCTACACCCATGCGCCGCGAGTGCTCTCGCAGCTTCGCTCGTTCGTGTCGATCAACTCGGCCATCGAGGTCGATTTGACCGGTCAGGTCGGTGCGGAAATGCGCAAGACCACCTACGCGGGTGCCGTGGGGGGGCAGGTGGACTTCTCGCGGGCCGCGGCGATGACCGGCGGCCGCTCGATCATCGCGATGCGCGCGGATTCTCGCGGGGAGTCGACGATCAAGACCGCCCTGCAGTACGGCGCGGTCACCACCGCCCGCGCCGACGTCGACTTCGTGGTCACCGAGCACGGTGTCGCGGCACTGCGCGGATGTTCTCTCGGTGAACGCGCCCGCCGCATGATCGCGGTCGCGGCACCCGAGCACCGCGCCACCCTGGAATTCGATCTCGAGGAATACGACCTTGCATCCGCAGCGGAGTGAGGGGAAAGGAGTCGACGCCATGACGCGTCCCCAGCGGGTCCAGATCCGGGAGGTCGGTCCCCGTGACGGCTTCCAGAACGAGCCGGAGCACATTCCGACCGACGACAAGGTGCGGTTGATCAATGCCCTGGGGCGGGCGGGGTTCACCCGGATCGAGGTGGCCAGTTTCGTGCGGCCCGACGTGATCCCGCAGCTCGCGGACGGGGTCGAGGTGCTGTCGCGCATCGACGTTCCGGACGAGACGAAGCTGATGGTGCTCGTCCCCAACAGCAAGGGGCTCGACAACGCACTGAAGGTGCGCGACAAGTTCCACGAGGTCGCGATCTTCGTCAGCGCGTCGGAGACCCACAACAAGAAGAACGTCAATCGCACCGTCGACGAGACGATGGCCGACAACGACGTCATGGCCAAGCGGATCGTCGCCGAGGGGCTCGACTGCGCCGCGGTGATCGCGACGTCGTTCGGATGCCCGTTCGAGGGCAAGGTCGACCTGACCCGCGTGCTGGATCTGGCGGAGCGCTTCGCCGAGGCCGGTGCCACCGAGATCGGTTTCGGCGACACCACGGGCATGTGCAACCCCGCGTATGCGTCGGAGTTCTTCGCCGCGGCACTCGACCGGCTGCCGGGTGTCGAGGTGACCGCCCACTTCCACAACACCCGCGGCCAGGGCCTCGCCAACGCCTACGCGGCGCTCGAAGCGGGCTGCGCGAGTTTCGAATCGAGCTTCGGTGAGCTGGGCGGCTGCCCGGTTCCGGCGGGCTCGACGGGCAACATCGCCACCGAGGACCTGGTGAGCATGTTCCACGAGATGGGCGTCGAGACGGGTCTCGACCTTCCCCGGGTCATCGAGGCGGCGCGCGAAGCCCAGACGGTGCTGGGCCGCAAGCTCACCAGTCACTCGATCGTCGCGGGTCCCATCGAATGGGCATCGAGCCTGCGCTGAAGTCGGCTTACCATCAATCCACGAAAGACACAGACGGAGAAGAACATGAGTAATCGAGTTGCATTCGTGACCGGCGGTGCGCAGGGCATCGGCAAGGGCATCTCCGACGCCCTCGGGGCCGCGGGCTTCCGCGTCGCGGTCGCCGACCTCAACCTGGAGGTCGCAGAGGAGACCGCCGCCGGCATCCGCGACGCCGGCGGCCAGGCGATCGCCGTGCCCGTCGACGTCACCGACACCGCGTCCGTGCAGGCCGCGGTGAAGCAGGTGGCCGAGCAGTTCGGTCCGGTCGAGATCGTCGTGAACAACGCCGGCTGGGACGACTTCATGCCGTTCCTGAAGACCGACGAGGCGTTCTGGGACCGGATCCTCGACATCAACTTCAAGGGCCAGCTGCGGGTCATCCAGGCGACCGTCCCGGGCATGGTCGAGCGCGGCTTCGGCCGGGTCATCAACATCGGTTCGGACGCCGGCCGCGTCGGCTCCTCGCTCGAGGCCGTCTACTCGGGTGCCAAGGGTGGCATCATCGCCTTCACCAAGACCCTCGCCCGTGAGGTCGCGACCAAGGGCGTCACCGCGAACACGGTGTGCCCCGGCCCGACCGACACCCCGGCGCTGCGCAAGTTCGCCGACAGCTCCGGCCAGGACGCCGACAAGGTGATCGGCGGCATGACCCGCGCCGTGCCGATGAAGCGCCTCGGGCAGGCCGAGGACATCGGCGCCGCGGTCGCGTACTTCGCCTCCGACGCAGCCGAATTCGTCACCGGCCAGACCCTCTCGGTCAGCGGCGGTCTGACGATGTCCTGACTCCAGGCTTTCCCGAACGCGCGGCTGGAGTCATCCGGCCGCGCGTTCGGCATTCGCAGGGGTCGGACGGTAACGATCGTTTACAGATGTGCCTATGATCGGGGCATGACGAACAACGGTGATACAACGGATTTCGTGTCCTGGGCCCCGGTGGGTGAGTTCGAGGACATCCGATACGAGCACAGCGGCGACGGGATCGCGAAGATCACGATCTGCCGGCCCGAGGTGCGCAACGCGTTCCGTCCGCAGACGTTGATGGAAATCTCCGAGGCGCTGGTCGACGCCCGCGAGGACTCCTCGGTCGGCGTCATCGTGCTGACGGGGGAGGGGCCCGACGCGTTCTGTTCGGGCGGCGATCAGCGGGTGCGCGGCGATAGCGGCTACCTCACCGAGCCGGGGAAGGCGGGAAGTGTCGGCCGGTTCCACGTCACCGACCTGCAGATCCAGATCCGTCGCCTGCCGAAGCCGGTCGTGGCGATGGTCGCCGGCTACGCGATCGGCGGCGGACATATTCTGCACCTGGTCTGCGACCTGTCCATCGCCGCGGACAATGCCCGGTTCGGTCAGGTCGGCCCGAAGGTCGGATCGTTCGACGGCGGCTACGGCGCGGGTCTGCTCGCCGAACTGGTCGGGGTGAAGAAGGCCAAGGAGATCTGGTTCCTGTGCCGCCAGTACGACGCCGAGCAGGCGCGCGAGATGGGGTTGGTCAATACCGTCGTTCCGCTCGCCGACCTGGAACGGGAAACCGTGCAGTGGTGTCGCGAGATGCTGCAGCTCTCGCCGTTCGCGCTGCGGCTGATGAAGGCCAGTTTCAACGCTGCAGAGGACGGGATGGCCGGGATCCAGCAGCTCGCCCACGATGCGAATCTGCTCTTCTACTCGACGGACGAGGCGAAGGAGGGCCGGGAGGCGTACAAGACGAAGCGGCGCCCCGAGTTCGAGAAGTTTCCGCGCCGACCCTGATCTTCCATTTCGGTCCGACAATTAGTATGGTTGGGTCAATACCCCACGTGAGTGGCAATGCGTCCCCGGGCGCACATTGCCACTCACCTGGGACTGGACCGAGAAGGATGGTGTGCATGTCGGAAACCGCAACGCCCGCAGTCGCGTGGAGCGACGTCGACGCCGGCGTCATGACGATCACGTTGCAGCGACGGCCGGCGAACGCCCTCGGGCTGCCGATCATCGACGGCCTGAACGCCGCACTCGACGCAGCCGATGCCGACGGCTCGGTGAAGGTGATCGTCGTCCGCTCGGACATTCCGGGCTTCTTCGCGGCCGGCGCCGACATCAAGCACATGTCGTCCGTGGACGCCGAGTCCTTCACCGCGTACGGTGATCGACTCCGTGGGGCACTCGACCGGCTCGCCTCGGCCGACCGCATCTCGATCGCCGCGGTGGACGGCCTCGCGCTGGGCGGTGGCCTCGAACTCGCCATGGCCTGCACCCTGCGGGTCGGCGGCGCGGACGCGAAGTTCGGGCTGCCCGAGGTGAAACTGGGTCTGATTCCCGGAGCCGGTGGAACGCAGCGACTTCCGCGTCTCGTGGGGCGCGGCCGCGCCCTGGACATCATGCTGACTGCCCGTCAGGTCCTCGCCCCCGAGGCGCACGCGATCGGTCTGATCGACCGGCTCGTCGACGCGGGCACCGCCACGGACGCCGCGCTGGCCCTCGCGGCCGAGTTGTGCACGATGTCGTTGCCCGCGCAGCGCGCCGTCATCCGCACGGTCGACGCGTCGTTCGATACACCGCTCGAGGAGGGCTTCGCGTTCGAGGTCGCCCAGGAGCAGGATCTGTTCGAGAACGGAGAGGCGAAGGAGGGCATCACCGCCTTCCTCGAGAAGCGCGCTCCGCGCTTCTCCTGAGCGTCGTGTCGTCCGGGCGTGCCGGAAGGGGTGCGATCGCGCTCGCCCTCGTCCTCGTCTACGTGATCTGGGGGTCGATCTACCTCGCGATCCGCCTGGTGATCGAAGAGGTTCCGCCGCTCGGCTCGATGGGCGCACGGTTCTTGCTCGCCGCCGCGATGATGGCCGCCTTCCTGGCCTGTCGCGGCGGCTGGCGGCGGCTGCGCCTCACCGGGCGGGAAACGGCGGGTGCCGCGTTCCTGGGTGTGCTGTTGCTCGCCTGCGGCAACGGCCTGACCTCGGTGGGCCAGCTGCACGGAGTGCCCTCCGGGGTGACGGCACTCCTCGTCGCGATGGTGCCGCTGTGGATCTGCATCTATCGCGCCCTGTCCGGCGACCGACCGCAGGTTCTGGAGCTGGCCGGCGTCGGTGTGGGGCTGATCGGTCTGGCAATCCTGGTGCTGCCGCACGGTGGTGACCGGTCCGGACTCCCGCTCGTGGGTTTGGCCGTCATCGTGCTGTCCAGTCTCTCGTGGTCGTTCGGGTCGTGGATCAAGCCGCGGATCTGGCTGCCCCACGACGTGTATGTCAGTGCGATGTATCAGCTTCTGGCGGCGGGCGCGGCGATGGCGTTCGCCTCGGTCGCGACGGGAGAACGCCTGGACGGTGCCATCGGACCCCGGGCATGGGGTGCGTTCGGCTACCTCGTGGTGTTCGGCTCGATCGTCGGGTTCACCGCATACGCGTGGCTACTGCACCACGCGCCACTGCCGCTGGTTGCCACCCATACGTATGTGAATCCGCTGGTGGCTGTGGCGCTCGGATCGGTCGTGCTGTCCGAGCCCGTCACTCCCGCGCTGGTGGTCGGGGGAGCGGTGGTTCTGCTGTCGGTCGTGCTGGTCGTCAGTGCACACGCTCGAAAGCGACCGTCGGGGGATTCCACCATGAACGGTTCCAAGGTATTATTATCGGACCAAAGAGCGACGGGAGGCGGGTAGATGGCGCAGGGCAGCGTGAAACGCTCGTTCACCGGACCGCTGTCGGGACTGAAGGTGGTGGAGATCGGTTCGATCGGCCCCGGGCCGTTCTGCGCCATGCTCCTTGCAGATCTCGGCGCCGACGTGATTCGCGTGGACCGCGCCGTCGGTGCCGGGTTGGTCGGCCCGAACGCCGACTTCCGCGCCGAACTGCTGCACCGGGGCCGTCGCTCACTCGCCGTCGACCTCAAACACCCGGAGGGTGCAGAGGTGGTGTTGTCGCTCGTCGAGGACGCCGACGTCCTGATCGAGGGCTTCCGTCCCGGAGTTGCCGAGCGACTGGGCATCGGACCGGACGACTGCGCCGCACGGAACCCCGGGCTGATCTACGGCCGTATGACCGGTTTCGGGCAGGACGGACCGCTCGCCCAGCATGTCGGACACGACATCAACTACGTAGCGCTCAGTGGCTCCCTGTCCATGATCGGACGCCAAGGCCAGCCGCCGACCCCGCCGCTCAGTCTGATCGGTGACTTCGGTGGCGGGGGAATGGTTCTCGCTCTCGGCATCGTGTCCGCTCTCTTCGAGAAACAACGCTCGGGGCTCGGACAGGTGATTGACGCCTCGATGGTCGAGGGTGCCGCACTCCTCGCGACGCCGTTCTTCGGGTTCGCGCAGACCGGGGTGTGGAACGGTGAGCGCGGCACCAACCTCGTCGACAGCGGCGCGCCCTATTACGACGCCTACGAGACCGCGGACGGCAAATGGCTGGCCGTCGGTGCCCTGGAACCGCACTTCTACGCCGACCTCGTCGCGCTGCTGGACCTGCCCGACGACCTCCCGGACCAGAACGACCGATCGCAGTGGCCGCAGATGAAGAAGATCTTCGCCGACGCCGTGCGAGGTCGCACTCTCGCCGACTGGCTAAACGCCGCCGAGGGACTCACGCCCTGCATCGCGCCCGTCCTCGACGTCGACGAGGCGCCGGCGCACCCGCACAACGTCGCGCGCGGCACGTTCGTCGAGGTCGACGGGCTCGTTCAGCCCGCGCCCGCGCCGCGATTCAGTCGCACGGCTGCCGCGGTGGACCGCCGTCCGCCGGCGCCGGGCGAACACACCACCGAAATCCTGACCGACTGGGGGATCGCCTCGGGCCGCGTCGCCGACTGGCTGCGCTCGGGTGCGGTGCGCGAGGCCGCCGCAGCGACCTGACCTGCCGGGCGCGAGACGCCCGGACCACACACTGACGGCGATCACCTGGGATCGCCGAACTTGAGAAGGAGTGAACTCGTGACCGAGCCCACCACATGGGAGACGTTCACGCTCGAGCGGCCGGAACCCGGCATCGCCGTCGTGACGCTGAATCGCCCCGAACGGATGAACTCGATGACGAACACCATGTTCGTCGAACTGGAGAAGGTTGCGCTGCAGCTGGATCACGAGCACGACCTGCGGGTCGTGATCCTCACCGGCGCCGGTAAGGCGTTCTGCGGGGGATTCGACCTCGACGACGCCGAGGGGCTGTCGTCACTGACGCCGATGGGCATGCTCGACCAGCAAGAACTGGCGGCGCGGGCACTCGCGGCGATCCGCAGTATCCGCGTCCCGGTGATCGCGGCGGTCAACGGTGCGGCCGCCGGCGGTGGGCTGTCCCTGTCCCTCGCCGCCGACATCCGGATCGGTTCGCCGGCGGCGCGCTTCAACGCGGCGTTCGTGCGGATCGGCCTGTCGGCCGGCGACCTGGGTGCGTCCTGGCACCTGCCCCGGCTCATCGGTCCCGCGCGGGCAGCGGAGTTCGCCTACACCGGCCGCTTCATCGAGGCCGTCGAGGCCGAGTCCCTCGGACTGCTGAACGCGGTCGTTCCGGCCGAGTCGCTGCTCGACGAGGCCCTCGCGATGGCCCGCCTGATCTGTGCGAATTCCCCTGCCGGAGTGCAGCTGTCGAAGCGCGCGCTCCACGCGAACATGGAGGTGTCGTCGTACGCGGCGGCGCTCGAACTGGAGAACCGCGGTCAGGCGCTGCTCACCCGCGGCGAGGACATGCCCGAAGCCCTGGCCGCCTTCAAGGAAAAGCGCAACCCGAAGTTCACGGGGCGGTGACCGGCATGACGCAGACGGAAACGCGGGAGAATACAGCGGTGCTGAGCAACTACACGCCGCCCCAGCTGGAGACCCTCACCCTCGAGGTGATCGAGGGCAAGATCGCCGTCCTCACGATCGACCGGCCGGACCGGATGAACTCGATGACCGTAAAGATGTTCGAGGAGTTCAACACCGCCGCGTACGCATTGCGTGACACGGACGCCCGGGCGCTGATCATCCGAGGCGCGGGCGACCGGGTGTTCTGTGCGGGATTCGATCTCGACGAGATCCACGTCATCACCGACATGGGTGTGCGCGAGTTCCTGCGGTTCCAGGAGACCGCGACCGGCGGATTGGCGGCGCTGTACCACCTGCCGTTCCCCGTGATCGCGGCGATTCACGGTGCCGCGGCGGGAGGCGGGATGGCGCTCGCACTCGCCGCCGACATCCGCCTCGTGGCACCCACCGCGAAGTTCAACGCGGCGTTCGTCAAAGTCGGCCTGTCCGTCGGCGAGCTGGGCACGTCATGGAAGCTCACCCGCCTCGTCGGACCGGGAAGGGCTGCGGAGATCGCGTACACGGCGCGTTTCGTCGGCGCCGAGGAAGCTGCCCGAATCGGGTTGGCGAACCGAGTTGTGCCGAGCGAGGAGCTGTTCGACGAGGCCGTCGCGGTGGCCGAGGCCATTGCCTCGAACTCCCCGGGCGGCGTCCGGATGTCGAAGCGGGCTCTGCAGCGGAACCAGGAAGTCACGTCCTACTCCGCGGCCCTCGAATTGGAGAACCGGGGGCAGGCGCTGCTCACCCGCTGCGCAGACATGCCGGAGGCGCTTGCCGCGTTCAAAGAGAAGCGGGAACCGCGCTTCACAGGCCAATAGGTATCAACGAATGAGAACACGGATGGAGGCGAGCGCATGACCTGGGACTGGACGCCCGACACGCTCGGTGCGCTGGAGTCGTTCCTGCGCGATCGGGGCATCACCGATGGCACGCTCACGACGTCCCGGATCGGCGACGGGCATTCCAACCTGACGTTCCTCGTCTCCGACGGGGTACGTCAGGTGATCGTCCGCCGTCCCCCGCCTCCGCCGGTTCCGCCGGGCGCCCACGACATGCTGCGGGAGGCGCGCCTCGTCGGGGGCCTTGCGGGCAGTGGTGTGCCGGTGGCGGACGTCCTCGCCGTCGGGCAGACCGGTGACGTACTCGATGTCCCGTTCTACGTCATGGATTACGTCGCCGGTCCGGTGGTCACCGTCGAGACCCCGTCCGCGTTGAGCGCACCCGCGGATCGGCGCCGCATCGGGGAGGCGCTGATCGACACTCTCGCCGCACTGCACGCTGTGGACTGGCAGGCCGCCGGACTGGGTGATCTCGGTCGGCCCGAGGGATTCAACGAGCGTCACCTGCGCCGCATGGGCGGGTTGGTGGCGGCCGAGGACGGGACGCCGCCGCCGGAGTTCGCGGACATCGACGCGTGGCTCGGCGCCAACGTGCCCGCCGAATCGGGTGCGGCGATCATCCACAACGACTACCGCATCGGCAACGTCATCCTCGCGCCCGACTCGCCGGGACGCATTGCCGCAGTGCTGGACTGGGAGCTCGCGACGATCGGCGACCCGCTGTTCGATCTCGGCTACTTCCTCGCCTCGTATCCCGTCGCGGGCGAAGAGAGAACACCGACCGAGGACCTCGGTACGGCCGTGCTCGAGGAGGGGTACCCGACCCGCGACGAACTCGCCCAGCGATACGCGGCCGCCACCGGCGCCGACCTGTCGAACCTGAACTGGTACACCGCACTGGCCCTGTGGAAGCTGGCGGTGCTGTACGAGTACGGGCGCCGCCGCGCCGTCGCCGGAGTCGGCGATCAGTACTACCGCGACGGGGCACTCGTGCGTGCCTTCCTCGACGCCGCCCACCGCGCGGCGGGGCTGACACAGTCCGTGGTCTGACCTCTGCGTCAAGGCTGTCTCAGGCAGGGACGGCTGGGAAGGAATCGACGACCTGCCGGCGCAGCGGCCCTGCCATGTGGGCGAAGTCGCCTCGACGCAGATTCGCCCGCCCCGATCCTGTACACCTCCGGAACCACGGGAAGGCCGAAGGGCGCGATACTGACACACCGAAACCTGTGGGCCAGCAACGTCAACTGGATGCTGGCGGTGAACTCCAACGCCGAACATGCCGCGCTCACGTCGGCGCCACTGTACGCGGGGACACTGCTCGACGACATCGAGCGATATCGGGTGACGTCGCTGTTCATGGTGCCGGCCATGATGTTCACGAGCAAAACGCGAGCGTTTCGACACCGCCGACTTGTCCAGCGTCCGTATCATCGTCGCGGGTGCAGCGCCTGTCCCGGAACCGATGTTGCGGCTGAATGGGGCACGGGGCATTCCCGTCAGGTAGTGCTGGGGTCTGACCGAGGCGGCGACGGGGCCACGTTCCTTGGCACCGATCGCGCGCTCGACAAGCTGGGGTCCCTGCGGCACCGCCGGCATGCTGAACGAGGTCCGTCTGATCGACGCCGACGGCGACGTGGTGACGACGCCCGGTGTGCGCGGAGAACTCTGCGTGCGCGGCGACACCGTGACCCCGGGATACTGGAACATGGCCGAGGAAACTGCCGCCGCACTCGGCCCGGATGGCTGGTTGCGCACCGGGGACGTCGCCTGCCAGGACGAGGACGGCTACTACTACATCGCGGACTGGCTCGAGGACATGATCATCAGCGGTGGTGAGAACGTCTACCCCGCGGAGGTCGAGAGCGTGCTGTACGGCCATCCAGCCATTGCCGAGGTCGCGGTGATCGGCGCCCCCGATGATCGCTGGTGGGAACGGGTGGTGGCGGTCGTCGTCCCGGTGCCGGGCGCGCGACTGGAGTTGGAGAAGCTGCGCGAGTCCGCCGGTGCCGCACTGGCCCGGTACAACCTCCCGCTCGAATTGCGCATCGTCGACCTTCTCCCGCGGAACACGACCGGGAAGGTCCTCGAGCACGAGCTGCGTGCCATGAGCGGCACCGGCGCCTGACCGCCGGCGCAGCGGACGGTCACATGCGATGGCACGTGATAGTCGCTGTGGTGCAGGTTTTTCCGGATCGATTGCGCCCGGCGACCTGGACGACGGCGAAGGTACGGCCGCGGTAGATCATTCTGGGGGCGAAGGTGATCGGCTCGGTGCCCGGGCAGGGCCGTACGAACGCCATGGCGATGGACGTCGTCTGGAATTCGGCATGTGGTGTCACCGCGGAGTGGCCGGCGAGCTCGGAGGCGCACAGCAGGACCCCGCCGTGGACGTTGCCCAGCGGATTGCGGAGCGACTCCGACGGTTCGAGTTCGAGGCCGGCAGCGGCGTTGTCCCTTCGGTGGTGCGCACCGAGCAGTTCGATGATCGAGGTCGCGTTCATTCGGGCTGGAGCGACGTGGTCGGGCACCGAACCCGTTGGCATGTCGGCGGCGACGAATCGGAGGCGGGCGCTTGCGAGCGCAACGACCCGTCCGGACTCGTCGACGACCCGGCTGGTTGCCAGCCCCCCGTCGGGATCTTCGGTGACGACTTGGCTCTCTGCCCGCAGGACCGAACCGTCGAGTGCAGGGTTGCGGGA
Organism: Rhodococcus sp. JVH1; assembly: GCF_000280725.2. Classification (NCBI taxonomy): domain Bacteria; kingdom Bacillati; phylum Actinomycetota; class Actinomycetes; order Mycobacteriales; family Nocardiaceae; genus Rhodococcus; species Rhodococcus sp. JVH1. The sequence goes on from NZ_CP166289.1 coordinate 5,016,071, forward strand.
GAAGTCGAGGTGAAGTTCCGTCGTGACGGACCAGTGCCGGGCCGGGGCGCGGGCGGTGATCGGATATCCCGTCACGTCGTCCATCAGCACACCGAGTGCGCCGCGGCACGGCAGTCCGCGCTCATCGGCCATCCACGGTCCGGTCGTCATCGTGGACTTGCCGTGGGTGGCGTCGCCGGTCACGGGTGTTACTCGGAACAGTGCTTCGACACCGGTCGCGACGAACGGGAGTGCGGTGACGTCCTCGATGGTCATGTCCCTCCTGGACAGACAGGAGAAGGCCCGCCGACGGACGCGAGTCTCGTCGGCAGGCCTTCCTCGTACGGGTGTGGGTCAGACCCCGCGCTGGGCCTTCGCGGCTTCGCTGGCGGCCTTGCTCTTTTCCCGGGCGGCGGCCCAGTCTTCGCTGCTCATCGACGTCAGTCCGGCGAAAGTGCCGGGGCCGGCGAGCATCTGGCCGCCGTCCATCGCGATGGTTTGGCCGGTGAGGTAGTCGCAGGCGTCCGACAGCAGGAAGATGGTGAGGTTGGCGAGTTCCTCCATGGTGCCCATCCGGCCCATCGGCACCTGGTCGGCCTGGGTGGCGCCGACGGCACTCTTCTCGGTCGGGTTGAGCATCTCCCACGCGTAGTCCGTCGGGATCGGTCCGGGGGCGAGTGCGTTGAGGCGGATGCCGTAGCGGGCCCATTCGACGGCGAGCGACATCGTCATCGAGTGCACGGCGGCCTTCGCCATCGCGGACGGGACGACGAACGCAGAACCGCTCCACACCCAGGTGGTGAGGGTGGACAGGACGACGCCCTTGGTTCCGCCCTCGATCCAGCGGCGGCCCGCGGCGTGGGTGGTGTTGAACGACCCGTTCATCACCGTAGAGGTGACGGCCTCGAAGGCACGCGGGCTGAGTGATTCGGTGGGGGCGATGAAGTTCGCGGCGGCGTTGTTGATCACGCCGGTCAGGGGGCCGTGCAGCGCCCAGATCTCGTCCATCGCGGACGACACGAGGTCGGCGTTGCGGACGTCGACGGTCTGCCAGTGCACCGAGCCCGGCCTGGAGACGGACGCCTCCGCGGCGGCCTCTTCGAGGACGGCGGGCCGGCGGCCCCACAGGTGTACTTCGGCGCCGTGGTCGACGAGGTGGCGGGCGACGCCGCGACCGAGCCCGGTGCCGCCGCCGGTGATGAGCACGCGCTTGCCCGCGAGGGCGTCGGACGCGAAGGGGGAAGTGGTCATGCGCTGGTCCTAAAGGTCGGGAACGAGGGCTACAGGCCCAGGCTCTTGCTGATGATCTCGCGCTGAATCTCGTTGGTACCGCCATAGATCGGCGGCGCCAGGGAGCGGCGGACCTGTTCCTCCATGCCGTATTCGCGGGTGTAGCCGTAGCCGCCCATCATCTGCATCGCCTCGAGCGCGGTCTTCTTCGCGATCTCGGTGCATTTCAGCTTGGCCATCGAGCCCTCGCGGTTGAGGTTGTCTTCCTCGCCGGCGTCGATCCGCTCGGCCACCTCGTATACGAAGGACTTCGCGAAGGCGATCTCCGTGGCGAGGTCCGCGATCCGATGCCGGATGGCCTGGAAGCTGCTGATCTTGTGGCCGAACTGCTCGCGCTCGGTGACGAAGGCGATCAGGTCGTCGAGCGAACGCTGGGCGCCGCCGAGCGCCATCGTCGCGATGATGAGCCGTTCGACGCTCAGTCCGCGCATCAGATGGCGCCACGCCTGGTTCGGTGTGCCGACGACAGCGCTCACCGGGACCGCGACGTCGGTGAAGTACAGGTCGTTGCAGGTCCGGGCTTCCATGGTCTTGATCTCGTGAATCTGGAGGCCGGGCGCGTCGGTCGGCACCATGAACAGGGTCAGGCCCTGATGCTTGTTGCCGAACGTGTCGGTCCGGGCGAGGAGCAGGATGTGCTCGGCGATGTGAGCCGCGGAGATCCACGTCTTCTGGCCGTTGATGACGTAGTGGTCGTCGACCAGTTCCGCCTTGATCCGGACGCCACCGAGGTCGGAACCCGCGCCGGGCTCGCTGAGGGCGATCGCCTCGAGTTTGCCTGCGGCCATGTTGCCGACGATGGTGCGCTTCTGTTCTTCGGTGCCGTAGCGCAGATACGTCTGCGCGGCGGTGAGTCCGGTGGAGTAGGCGATGATGGGTGCGAGGCCGCGGGCGGATTCCTCGAGGAAGATGCATTCCTCGACCATTCCGGCGCCGCCCCCACCGTATTCCTCCGGCAGCGAGACGGCGAGCCAGCCGAGGCCGGCGAACTTGTCGAGGATAACTTGGCTGTTCGCCAGGGTGCCGCCCTCGGTCAGCAGGTCACGTTGCTGGAGGGTCTTGCATTCGGCGTCGCAGAACTCGCGGACGGCGACCGCGAACTCTCGTTGCTCTCGGGTGAAACGCATGTGGCCTACTGCTCTCTGTGACGGGTCCTGGGAAGTGAGTTGCCGGACGGCGAGGCGAAAGACAGCCCCGCCGTCCGGAAGTCATCGGTCAGGCGCCGCGGAACTTGGAGAAGTCGGGTTTACGCTTCTCGTTGAACGCGCTGATGCCCTCGATGGCCTCGGCGGACTCACCGAACAGCTTCAGCGTGGAGTAGGCCATGTTGCCCTGCGCGATGAAGTGCTCGGTGTCGGCGTTGAGCGACTGCTTGAGCACCTTCAGCGCCGTCGGCGACAGCTGCAGGATCTCGTCGGCCCACGCCCGGACCTCGGCGCGCAACTGGTCACCGGGCACCACCTTGTTGACCAGGCCCCAGTCGAGGGCCTGCTCCGCGCTGTAGCGGCGGCACAGGAACCAGATCTCACGGGCGCGCTTCTCGCCGATCGCGCGGGCGAGGTAGCCGGTGCCCAGGCCGGCGTCGAACGATCCCACGCGCGGACCGTTCTGCCCGAAGATGGCGTGATCGGCGGCGATCGACAGGTCGCACAGCAGGTGCAGCACGTGGCCGCCACCGACGGCGACACCGTTGACTGCGGCAATCACGGGCTTGGGCACATCCCGGAGCACGCGGTGCAGGGCCTCGACCTCGAACAGGCCGCTGTCGGACGGGCCGTAGTCACCCGTCTCCATGCGCTGCTTCTGGTCGCCACCCGAGCAGAACGCCTTCTCGCCGGCACCGGTGAGCGCGATCGCCCCGACCTCGGAGCTGCCCCACGCCTTCTTGAACGACTTCACCAACTCGTCGACCGTCTTCGCGCGGAACGCGTTGTACCGCTCGGGCCGGTTGATCGTGATCCAGGCGAGTCCGTTCTCGACCTCGTACGTCACATCCGTGAAGTCACTCGTGAAGTCACTCATCGACCTGTTGGTCCTTTCAGGTTGCCCGCGGAACGTAAGCCCCGCGAAGTTCTTTTGGTCTTACCTTATGACGAAGGTAGCGCTGATAACGAGCGTTTTCAAGAGCGACGGTCAAAAAGGCTGTGACCTGCGTTGATGCGATGGGAATTCTCTGCAATATGACGTCGTGACCCGATCGTCGCACTTCCATCCTCTGCACAGCAGAACCTTCTGTACGTGTGTGCCCGGTCACATTAATGTTCCGGACGTCGAGGTGACGACGCCCGACCCGCAAGGCCCAATCTCCCGGAGAGCCGTGCTGTAGCGCTCCGGTCACGGCGTGTACCGCCATGAGCGTGATGAGGAAACCATGAGTGCAACCATCCACCGGGATCTGCAGATACCCGGACCGATCGCAGACGCCGATCGAGAAGATCCCACGCCCGAGATCATCGAGGCGATTCGCGCCCGATTCCCCACCGAAGGCGAATACGACAGGATGCTGACCCGCAAGATGGAGAGGCGGGCCGGGTCGGGCTACCGCAGTTTCGATCTCGGCCTGCTCACCGCGGCGCTCGAGAACATGCTGCGGGACGTACTGCCGACTGCATTCGAGGTCCGGAGCGTGCGGTGGTTGACGGGCGGAGCGTCGAAGATCCAGATGGGTTTCACCCTCAGGTACTCCGACCCGGCAGGAAGGGACGTGACCGAGGACCTGGTCCTCCGGATGGAGCCGCCGGAGTCCCTCAATGCCACCAGCCGGATGCGGGAATTCGAGGTGATCAACGCCCTCGCTGGAACAGTGCCGGTGCCGACGGTCCGGTGGGTCGACGAGGACGGACGGTGGTTCCCGGAGCCGGCGCTCGTCTACACCTGGGTGCACGGATCCGCGAAGCCCAGCCGCGCCCAGAGTCGGATCGCCGGCATCGGAATCAACTTCGGTCCCGAACTCCGCGAAGTCCTCGCCCCGCAGTTCGTCGACCTCCTGGCGCGCATTCACACGTTCGACGTCGCGGCGGCCCCACTGGACCATTACGAGAAGCCCGCGGTGGGCGGCACCGAGAGCGCCCTGTGGCAGCTGAACCGGGCGAGACGGGTGTGGGAGGAGGACCGAGGAGAAGACCTTCCGCTGCTCGACGTGGCGGAAGGCTGGCTCGAGGACAATCTCCCCGTCCTCGACCGTGTCAGTCTCGTCCACGGCGACTATCGCGGGGGAAACTTCCTGTTCGACGAGGACAGCGGATCCGTCACGGCCATCCTCGACTGGGAGCGCAGCTTCCTCGGCGACCGCCACCGCGACCTCGCGTGGGCGACGCTGTACCCGTTCGGCCATCCGTCCGAAGACGGTTCGGAGTTCCTCGCGACGGGTCTGCTGCCGACCGCGGAGTTCTTCGAGCAGTACGAGCGGGCATCCGGCCTGACCGTCGATCCGGACAAGCTGACGTTCTACCGGATCCTGAACGAATACCAGTCCGTCGTCACCGCGCTGGGCTCGGCCTACCGCGTCTCGAAGCTCGGGAAGACCCACCAGGACGTCCTGCTGACGGGACTCGAGGCGACCGGATATCTGATGGCGCATCAACTCGGCAAGGATCTCGAGGAGGTTCTCTGATGGTGAACAAATCCGCGAACACGTTCGACGCAGCTGCCCGCTCACTACGTACGACGGTGACACCGGCGCTGGGGGAGTCGAATTCGCTCGCCGCCGAGCAGGTGCGGGTCATCGCCGGCGTACTCGACTTCTACCGCGACCGCGCACAGCACGAGTATCCGCGGAAGCTGTACGAGTTCCGGACGTATCTCGCTCTGGCAGAACGACTCAGCGACTACCCGGATATGGATCGCGATGCCCGGTCACTGCTCGTCGACGCACTCGAGCAGGCGCGTGCCACCGACCGGCTCGCCGTTCCGGAATACGGACAACTCGACCGGGCGACGGACGAATTGACGCGAGCGATCGGCGGAATGGTCCGATCGGCGCGATCCACGGACCCGGACACGGGCGCAGAGATCAGCCGCCTCGTGCTCGACCACTCACGACCACTCGTCGAGATGCAGCGGTCGTGGTTCCTGCCCCAGGGCGTCGATCCGGACCCGGCTGCCGTCCCGCCCCTCCGCTCCCTCCTCGGCACCCCTGCCGCTCCGCCCCGCGCCCACTAGCCAACGCACCGCTGCCTCATGCATCAGGAGAAGATATGTCATCCGAGGTGATCACCACCGCACCCGACGCCACGGTCTCGACCGACATGCGTCGGCGCGCGATCTCCGCCGCCAGTTTCGGAACGTTCGTCGAGTACTACGATTTCGTCATCTACGGCTACGTCGCGACGTACATCGCGCAAGCCTTCTTTCCCACTGGGAACTCGTTCGTCAGCCTATTGCTGACCTTCGGTGCCTTTGCCGCCAGCTTCGTGGCACGCCCCCTCGGCGCGGTGATCTTCGCGCCGTTGGGCGACCGATACGGCAGGAGGGTCGTCCTCTCGGTCGTCATCACCCTGATGACCCTCGCCACGGCGGGCATCGGTGTGCTGCCCACGTACTACCAGATCGGTGTCGCGGCACCGGTTCTCCTGACGGCACTGCGTCTCGTGCAGGGACTCTCCGCGGGCGGTGAGTACGGCGGAGCGACGTCGCTCATCGCGGAGTTCGCGCCGCCTGCCCGGCGGGGCTTCTTCGTCGGATTCATCTCGCTGACCGTCGGCGGGGCGATGCTGTTCGGATCGGGAACGGCGATGGCGCTGACCCGGACCCTGTCGCCGGAGGCGATGTCGTCGTGGGGATGGCGATTGCCGCTGCTGCTGTCGCTGCCGCTGGGATTGATCGGCCTGTACATCCGCTTCCGGCTCGAGGAGACGCCGGCGTTCACGGCCCTGTCCCGGGAGGGGCGGGTGCAGAAATCGCCGCTGCTGACGACGCTGCGACGGGACTATCGATCGGTGCTCATCGGGATCGGTATCGCGGCGACCAACTCGTGCATGATGGCGTTGTACTTCATCTACATGCCGTCCGCGCTGAAGGAGTTCACGGACTTCTCCGCCGGAGACGCGCAGTTGATCACGTTCGTCGGCCTGGTCGCGTATTGCACTGCCGTGCTTCCCTTTGCGCGTCTGTCCGACCGGGTGGGACGGATCCCGCAACTGCTCGTTTCGTCGGCCACGCTGATCGTACTGATCTATCCGTCGCTCATGATGCTGTCGAGCGGCGTGCTGCCACTCGCGATCGCCGCGATGGTGGTCGTCACACCCGTCGTCGCCGCCAACATCGCGGCCGTGACACCACTGCTGTCCGAGATGTTCGAGACCGACACCCGGTACACCGGATTGTCTCTCGGATGGCAGATGTCGACGACCCTTCTCGCCGGCCCCACCCCGATCATCCTGGCGGCGCTCGCCGGACTGGGCGGAGCGACCGTCCCGGCCTTCTACGCGATGGCCGTCGTCGCACTCACCGTGATCGCGGGCATCTTCGCCGCGCGCACGGCCGCACGATCCAGAACCCACTAGACCAATCCAACAGAAGTGAGGAATGAGAGAAATGGCATTCGGCGCCGAGCATTTCGAGTACCAGAATCCCCCTGAGGCCGACCATCTGTGGGTCGAAACGATCCTGTTTCCGATCGTGATTCCGGAGGCGAACCTCTACACGCTGATCTACACGAACGTGCGCCCGAGTCTCGGGGTGATGTGGAACCAGGTCATGGTGTGCGGCTCGCTCACCGACACGCGAGCGGAACTGTTGCACTACAACGAGAATCCGCATCTCCCCGCGCCGGCATCCTTCACCCGGATCGACTCGCCGATCGGACTGTCGATCGATGCGGTCGACGCGCCGCGCAAGTTCCGCATCGACTACGTCGCCGACGACGGCACCGAGATCCACGTCGACTGGGTAAACCTCATGGATCCATTCGACATTCACGATCCGCAGCACAGTCCACAGGCGGGCACGGCTGCCGATATCCACGCCGACCTCGAGTCGGGTAGCCGCAAGGCCATCGGGCACGGGGATGCCACCGGGCGTGCGACCGGAACGATGATCGTTCGCGGCCGCGAGTACGTCGTCGACTCCATCGAGCGGATGGATCGGAGCTGGGGACCGCGTGACCCCATGAAGGCCGGGAAGCCGAACCACATCGTCTCGGCGACCTTCGGCGAGGACCTCGCCTTCCACATGATCTGCCCCTGGAACCCCGCGGTGGCGAATCCCGGCGCCTTCCAGCTCTCGCACGGATACGTGATGGACGACGGCGAGGTCTACGGGCTCACCGACGTGCTGGAGATGACCAGCACGCACCTCGGGATGGTGTGCACCGGAATCGACATGACGGTCACCGACGTGCGTGGGAAGAAGTTCCGCCTGCAGGCCACGCCGAACGTCGGGGCGCCCTGGATCGCGGCGCCGACCGCGATGGTGCACAACGCTCTGATGCGGTGGACATGTGCGGGGCGCGACGGGTACGGGGTGGTCATGAGTACTCGGCACCTGTCCGAATTGAACAGGAACTTCGGTCGGTTCCAGGCCGACACCCGCGGGCTCGTCTCCGTCTGAGAAGCCGGGCCGCAATCGCGGGTGCGCCGTGGCGGTACCCATTTCGGACCCCGCGAAGTCGGACTATCATCCCGGTATGAAGACGAGGCCGATCAGTAAGCCGACTTACATGATCGAGTCCGTGCACAATGCGCTGCTACTGCTGAATGCAGTCCGCGACCACGGCAGCCTCCGGTTGAAGGATGCCGCCGAGGAGATCGGCGTGGCCGAGTCGACCGCCCACCGGTTGCTGGCCATGCTGATCTACCACGGCTTCGTCGTGCAGGACGAGTCGCGGCGGTACCTCCCGGGGCCGTCGATCGGGGTCGGTCCCACTCATTCGTCCTGGACCAAGACATTCCGCGATGCCAGCCTCGGCCCGATGCGCGAACTTGCCTCTCTGACAGGGGAGACGGTGAATCTCGTCGTACGCACGGGCGCCGAGTCTCGGGTGATCGGAGCCGTGGAGTCGGAGAAGCTGCTCAGGGTCGGAAACCGCCAGGGGCATGTTCCACCTGCCCGCACGTCGGCCGGCGGCCGAGTGCTGCTCGCGCAACTCGGCGACAGTGCGCTCACCGACCTGTATCAGTCGGACCACGCACTGTCGGCCGACCGGCTGGCACCGGCAGAGTTCGCCCAGTTGTGCAGGGAATTGCGGGCTGTGGCCGAGAAGGGTTACGCGACAGCGGTAGACACAGTTGAGGTGGGGTTGTCCTCCGTCGCGCTCTGTCTTCGCAACGGTGAAGGTGTTGCTCTCGGCGCCCTCGTCGTCGCGTTGCCGACGACCCGCCTTCAGTCGAGCCTCGAATCCGGACTCGTCGCCCAGATGCGCAGAGCAGCAGTAGGAATCGAGTCCCGTATTCGTGAACTGAGGCCGTCCGGCACCATGTGAGTCGGGGCGCGGCCGCGTCCGCGACGTGGCGCTACCCGAAACATGCTTCGGAACAACGGATCTGCCGATTCGCCGAATTTCCGGTCATCACTTTTTGGTCCGATAGTTCTATAGTATGGTCGGTATTACAGGGCGATAGAGACCCGAAATCAGGAGCGAGATGACCATCGTCGCAGCGCTCGCACGCGAGCCGCATTCGAATTTTCAATTCCAGCAGGTATCCCTCGCCGAGCTGCGGCCGGACGAGATTCTCGTCGAGATCCGCGGTGTCGGCATATGTCACACAGACATTGCGGCGCGCGACGGCATCTACGGACTTCCGTATCCCATTGTGCTCGGGCACGAGGGCAGCGGGGTCGTGACCACGGTAGGCGCCGGGGTGACGACCGTGGCGCCCGGTGACCACGTGGTGGTGTCCTTCAACAGTTGCGGACGGTGCACCTCGTGCACGTCCGGCAACCCTGCCTACTGTCGCGACTTCGCGGTCGAGAACTACATCGGGACGCGACCCGACGGGTCCCGGGCACTCGAATCGGAGGCGGGCCCGGTGTACAGCCATTTCTTCGGCCAGTCCTCTTTCGCGACTCATGCTGTGGTCAATCAGCGGAACGTCGTCGCGGTAGATGCGGACCTGAAGCTGGCGCAACTCGGTCCGCTGGGGTGCGGGCTCCAAACCGGTGCGGGTGCGGTCATGCGATCGATGCGGTGCCACGCTGGGTCCAGTCTCATAATTCTCGGTGCCGGGCCCGTGGGCCTCGCGGCGGTCATGGCGGCGCGGATCCAGGGCTGTTCGCCGATCCTCGTCGTGGAACCGCACGAGGCGCGGCGGACGATGGCCACCGACATGGGGGCAACGCACACGATCGACCCCACAGCCGACGGTGACCTGGCCGAGGGGGTCCGCCGGATCGTCCCCGGGGGCGTGGACTACGTCTTCGATACGACCGGCCGCGTCGACGTTATACGCAGCGCGATTGCGGCAGTCGGCTGTAACGCCGTTCTCGGTCTGGTCGGCGTTCCCTCGGATTTTTCCGTCGACCTTCCGCTGAACATCGTGAGCACGATGCAGACGGGGTTGACCGTGAAGGGAATCGTCGAGGGGGACAGCGATCCGTCCGAGTTCATTCCGGAACTTATCGGGCACTACCGGGCAGGTCGGTTCCCCTTCGACAAGATGATCACCACCTTTCCGCTGTCGGCCATCAACGAGGCCGTCGCCGCACAGCACCGTGGTGACGTCGTGAAAGCGGTTCTCGTCCCGGATGCAGACCTGCAGAACGTCGTGTAGCCGCCCATCAGTGAAGGGAAAAGACAAGCCAGTGAATGACATTCGATACGACAGCTTCTACATGGACGGTGCCTGGGCGGCGCCACAGGGTGACGACCTGATCGCAGTACGGTCACCGCTGTCCGAGCAGCAGATCGGGTCGGTGCCGCGAGGTACGGAAGCGGACATCGACGCCGCCGTCGCCGCAGCTCGGCGGGCCTTCGACGCCCCCGACGGGTGGAGTACCTGGTCGGCGGAGCGGCGCGGCGAGATCGTGGACGCCTTCGCGGCCGAACTCGAGAAGCGCGGCGACGAGACAGCCCGCCGGGTGACGATCCAGAACGGCATGCCGACCACCGTGGCCCGCGGGATCGAGGCCGTCTTCCCGGCGATTCTGCTGCGCTACTACGCGGATCTGATGAGGTCCGGCGTCGCCGAGGAACTACGCCCAGGCATGGCTGGAGGCAGCACCCGCGTCGTCCACGATCCCATCGGCGTCGTCGCGGCCATCGTGCCGTGGAACGTCCCGCAGGGGATCACGTTCCTCAAGCTCGCGCCCGCTCTCGCAGCCGGGTGCACGGTTGTCCTCAAGCCGGCGGAGGAGACGGTGTTCGATGCGTACTCGGTGGCCGAGGCCGCGATCGCCGCAGGTCTCCCGGCGGGTGTGCTCAACATCGTGCCGGCCGGACGTGAAGTCGGTGCCCACCTCGTCGCGCATCCGGGCGTCGACAAGGTGTCGTTCACCGGTTCCACCGCGGCAGGACGATCGATCGCCGAAACCTGCGGGCGGCTCCTGCGTCCGGTCACCCTCGAACTCGGGGGCAAGTCCGCCGCAATCGTGCTGGACGACGCAGACCTGTCTGCGCACGCCGAGGCCTTCTTCTCGGCGACCCTTCTGAACAACGGCCAGATCTGCTGGCTCAACACCCGCATCCTGGCACCCGAGTCGAAGTATGCCGCCGTCGTCGACAGCGTGACCGACATGGTCGCGTCGTTGAAGATCGGGGACCCACTCGATTCGGGCACTCACATCGGTCCACTGGTGTCAGCACGACAACGGGACAGGGTCGAGGGGTACATCGCCAAGGGGCGAGCCGACGGCTTCGAGGTGACCACCGGTGGTGGCCGCCCGAGTGATCTTGACGGTGGCTGGTTCGTCGAACCGACCGTGTTCGTCGGCGTCGACAACTCGGCGACGATCGCTCAGGAGGAGATCTTCGGTCCGGTCCTGACCGTGATCCCGTACCGCGACGAAGGCGACGCCGTCGCAATCGCGAACGACTCCGTGTACGGCCTCGGCGGTTCCGTGTGGACGTCCGATCCGGCTCGCGGTGAGGAGATCGCGCGCCGGGTCCGCACGGGGACGGTCGGGATCAACGCCTACTCGAACGATCCCTGGTCTCCGTTCGGTGGGGTCAAGGCGAGTGGCCTCGGCCGCGAACTCGGTCCCGAGGGCCTCCGCAGCTTCCAGAACGTCAAGTCGATTTACCGGGGTGTGTGAGTACCCCGATAACCGAATGTCCTGACACCGAATACCTTCAACCACGAGGCAGGAAACATGATCAAGCCCGAAGACGCCGACTTCCATCCCAACCACCCGACGCTGAAGAGGTGGGCCGAGACGATCGGATTCTGGTTCGCGATCCCGGAGGAGAGGATCTACGGGAACGTCTATGTCCTGGCGCGGCCGAACGTGGGCGCGACGATCTCGTCGATCAACGTGGTTCAAGGGCACAATTCCGACCCCTTCAGTGTCGACTTCACCGATCCGCACATGCACGTCCCGTGTCCGGACTCGATGATGAAATTTTCCTTGGAGAACGGTCTCTCCGTCGAGGTCGACGCACCGCCAACCGGGTACCACTTCACATACGAGAGCCTGGCCGGTGTGTGCTCGATGGACATGAGGCTCGACGGGTGCATGCCGGCCTGGGACCCCAACGATCCAGCCGAGAATCCGTTGCTGTCGGTGGATCCCGAGCACACCGATCTCGGGCTCGGCGATGCTTGGGCGGGCGGACACCTCGACTTCCTCGGTCGTGTCACCGGAACCCTCGAACTGCGCGGGAAGAAGTACACGATCGATTCGATGGGTGGCATGGACCGTAGCTGGGGAGAGCGAACCGAACTCGGCCAGGCCGCGATCTCATACGTGCACATTCCGTTCGACGAGAACTTCGGAATCCACCTCGTGATGGCGCTGGATCACGACGACGAGGTGAGCTACGGCCCGCTGCGATTCGGATACGTCTACGAGGACGGCAAGGTGTACGGGATCACCAGTGCGGAGATGGAAGGAAGTCAGGTGGACCTGCTTCCGACGTCCAATCGTATCCGCGTCACCGACGAACGGGGTCGTACATACGAGGTGTACGGCTCGGCAGTGGCCAGTGCGCCGTGGTACACCTTCAGTCCGTCCTACGTGACCTTCCAGGCCCTGATGCGCTACGAACTCGACGGCCGCCTCGGTTACGGACTGATGGCCGACACCTGGGGGATCGAGTTCTTGGCCGACCGCACCTCGCGGCACGGCCGGGCAGCGCGACGTCTGGCCGCAGGAACGACGGGCAGGTGAGCACGATGCAAACAGCAGTCGAGACCACGGGTTCGGTAGTGGGAAGCGACCATCCCACGGAAGGAATGATCGAGGCCGGGAGGCGCCGATTCCCCACGGATTCGGCCAGTCAGATCGCACTCGACCTGAAATTCCGTCGACGCGGGGGGCCGATCTGGATGCGGTCGACTCCGGAGGAGTTGAGCACCGCGCTGACCAAGTTCCTGGAGAAGCGGGTGGAGGGCGACTTCGCGGTCACCGACACCCGGTGGCTCACCGGCGGGGCATCGAAGATCCAGATGGCGTTCACGTTGAACTGGTCCGAGCCTGGCAGGGGCCCGGTCGCCGACCGCATGTTGCTCCGGATGGATCCGCCCGAGACGCTGAACGCGACGTTCAAACAGACGGAAGCGGAACTCATCTCGGCGGCACGTGGAGTGCTGCCGGTGCCGGCGGTCCGCTGGACCGACGCGTATGGTGACGAGTTCCCCGAGCCGGCGCTGGTGTGCGACTTCGTCGACGGTGTCACGAAGCCGCAGACCACAAAGACTGGCCAGGTGTCCGGCCTCGGGACGAATTTCGGTCCCGAACTGCGCGCGAAACTCGCACCGCAGTTCGTGCAACACCTCGCCGCTCTGCACTCTCGGGACGTATCCGATGTCACGTCTGACGCTCTGGTCCGTCCCGATTCCGGGACCAACCAGAGTGCGCTGTGGAGGCTGAACTTCGAGCGGCAGATCTGGGAACAGGATCGCGGCGAGGACGTTCCGTTGATGGACGTTGCCGCCGGGTGGCTCGAACGGAACCTTCCGGTGACCGAGCGTGTCAGCCTCGTCCACGGCGACTTCCGCAGTGGCAATTTCCTTTTCGACGAGAAGTCGGCGACTGTCACGGCATGGCTCGATTGGGAACTCGGGCATCTGGGAGACCGGCACGCGGATCTCGCTTACTGCACCCAACCCCTCTACGGCCACTACGCCGAGGATGGAAAGACGTTCCTGGCCAGTGGGATGTTGCCGAGAGAGGATCTCTTCGAGCAGTACGAGAAGGCGTCCGGTCTGACCGTCGACCCCGCCCGCATCGAGTGGTACTCGGTCTTCTGCAGCTATTACGCGATCGTGAAAACCCTGGCGACCTCGTACCGCGTGGCACGGCTCGGCCGCTCGCACCAGGATGTGCTACTCGCCCGGCTCGAGGGCGTGGTCCCCGTCCTCGTGCGTGAACTCGGACAACTCCTCGAGAAGGTGGTCTGACATGGATTACACGACCAATACCGCCATCGCTGCGGTCAAGGCGCTGACCGAAGTGGTCACCCCGGTCGTCGACGCCAGCGGCGACGCCCAGGCGATCGAACAGGTTCGGCTGGTCACCGACTTCGTCCGTTTCGTCGAGGGCCGTGCGCACTGGATCGGGGATCGGCAGCGTGGTCAGCTCCGCGAGCAGGTCGCACTGGGAAACGAAATCCGGACCGATATCGGTTCGCTGCCGTCGTGGTCGTCGTTCGAGCGCGCACTCGGCACCGCCGCACGGGTGTCGGAGGACGCCGGCGCGACGGGGGAGCAGCAGCGCCGGGCGACTGAAGAACTGTCCTCGGCCATCAGCCGGGCGCTTCGGGAGACCGATGAGCTCGACGCCGCGACGCGGCGCCGGATCGAACGGGCCGTCGTCGCGGCGAGTCTGCATCGAGCCGATGTCGACCGGGCATGGCTGTTGCCGCTCGGGTTCGATCCCGAGCCGAGCTCGGTCCGCAGCCTTCAAGCGGTATTCACACCCTAGACTCGTCGCGCTCGTCTTTTCGGCTCCCGCACCCGTTCTCGGACCCTAGAACGCGTGCGGGAACCGAGAAGGTGAGCGTCTGTCCAGGACGCGTGGAGGAATCCGCTCAGGCCTGGGCGCGGATGCCCATCGCACCGCAGACGGGTGAGGGCCAGTCGACGTCGGTGCGGGCGAGTTCCCGATCGACCGCTTCGGCGACGTCGTCGGCGAAGGGCAAGACCCGGCGGCTGGTGAGGTCGACGTGGGTGGCGGTGACCTCGAGGGTGCTGGCGAGGCGCTCGGTGGTGTCGTCCACGAGGAAGGCCATCGCGTGCACCACCTTGTCGGAGCGTGCGACGATCCGCGCGTGTACCGACACCCGGTCGCCGACGTGGACCTCCGCGTAGTAGCGGATGTGGTGCTCCGCGGTGAAGAACCCCTGGCCGCGGGTGGCGCGGTAGTCGTCGGTGATGCCCATCCGGTCGAACACCTCCGCGATCGCCTGCGCCTCGAGGTCGAAGTAGTGGCGGATGTTCATGTGGCCGTTCTCGTCCTCGTAGGCGGACGGAACGAGCACCGGCCCGCACTCGCGGGGCAGTGCGACCACCTGGAGGTAGGAGGGGATTCCGCCTGGTATCGTCATCGATCCACTATAACGATCGTTCACAACCGGTGCTAGAATGGCGCGGTGGACCGGAACCGGAAGATCCTCGACACTGCCGCAGAGCTGTTCTACGAAAAAGGCTTTCACGGTACGAGTGTCGACGAACTGGGGTCCCGTGCCGGACTGAGCGGTCCCGCCATCTACCGCCATTTCTCCGGCAAGGACGAGATCCTGGCCACCCTGTTCGACGAGGCGATGGACGAGTTGATCGGCGCCACCGAACCCGTCCACGACGACGCGGATCTCGATCTCCAGCGGATGATCCGGCACCACGCCCTGTTCGCAGCCCGGCACCGGCATCTCGTGAATGTCAGCCAGCGTGAAGACCGGTCGCTGGTCGATCCGTGGCGGAAGGTGATCAATCGCCGGCGCAAGCAGTACGTCCAGAGCTGGGAGGCTGCGGTGGCGCGGTCGATCCCCGCCGCGTCACCGGCGGAAGTGTCCGTGGCCACCCAGTCCTGCCTGGGCATGATCTTCTCCATCGCATACTGGCCGGCCAAGGTGACTCGCACGGCCGGGCTGGCCGACCACATGGTGCGGATGGCGAGCGAGGGCCTGGACGCCTTCCGTCGATAGTGCTGCCCCTGCACCTACCGATAGGTGCAGGGGCAGTGACGGCTCGGACTATGGTGCGAGGCTGGGGCGGTACGTGTAGGACGACGACCGCGACAGCGCGAACTCGAAGATCCCGTACCCGGTCTGCCCGTCCCAGTCGAACGTGCAGCACCGGTCGGTCAGGGCCGAGTCGAGAGTCTTCGGCCCCACCGTCCCGTCCAACGGGTAGACGTCGAACTCCTCGTGGTCGCGGCCGCGGACCTTGCCGTGGTGCCCGCCGTAGCCGCCGCCTGCCATGAAGCCCCCGCCGGCCGAGGCGTCCGCGTCGACGCGGTAGGTGGCTCCGGAGGCTGTCACGATCTCCACCGTGCCGGAAGCGAGGTCGTTGCCCGAGGTGAACACCAGGTCGTGCCGGACGTCGGCGATGTCGTCGAGTCGGCCGTCGTCGTGCATGACGGCGCCCTCCAACAGGATCCGTCCGCCCACGCGGTCCTCGACGAGCAGGAATCCGAACGTGCGGTCCGGGAACTGGGCCTGGTACCAGATGTGCAGGCCCTGGCCCCCGGACATCGTGCGCACGCCGCGGGAGCGGTCCCGCAGGCCGTACCACCCCCCGACGTCCGTAGTGGTTCCGTCGAGGGTGAGAGTGCCTTCGTAGCGACCGGGCTGGAAGAGGTGATCGAACGCGGTGACGTTGCCGTCCGTGTTCTTCACGTCCACCGATCCGAGCCAGTACGGCGCCCGTGCGCGCCAGAGCAGATCCAGTTCGAGCCCGGTCTTGTTCTCACCCAGCTGAATTCGCCAGGTTTTGTTGTCCTCCACGGTTTCCCACGTCAACGGTCCGACGGAGGCGCCGTCGGTGTCGGAGTGTTCGGTGGAGAAGCGGAGACTGCGCTGTTCGGACTCCGTGGTCAGGACGACGAAGCCGTCCACGACGTTCCGCGGCGGATAGACGCCGGCGCCGAGGATCACCGACGGTGCAGCGGCTCCGTCCGGGTGGAGATTGAACATGTACCGGTCGAAGAACTTCTCCGGCATGTCCTCGGCGGTGTGCGTCACCAGGGCGTCGTGAAATCCGTCGGTCATACGTGCTCCTTCTGTTCTACGGTCACATTGTCGGCGCCGATTTCGCGATGGTCCAGCGTGAAGCGGTAGGAACCCATCATCAGCAGGCACGCGATGGCGACGCCGACCAGGACGATGATCGGAAGCGCGCCGGCACTGTAGGAGCCGGTGGCGCCGTAGACCTGTCCGAGCAGGAAGATGCCGAACGCCGACCCCTGCGCGTACAGGAAGTAGATGAATCCCAGCACCCGGCCGTACGAGTGCTTGGGGAAGTACCGGCTCACCATGTAGGCGGCGAGGTCGCCTTCGGAACCCAGACCCAGACCGATCAGGGCGGCGCCGGCGAACAGTACGCCCGTCTGCGACGACGTGATCATGAGGAAGACCCCGACCCCACACAGGGCGAAGATGATCGAGCCGATGACGGGGGCATAGAACCGGTCCAGCAGGTAGCCGACCAGCAGTCGTGCTCCGATCGACGCCAGGCTCAGCACCGACAGAATGGAGACGGCGGTGCCCTGGCTGATGCCCTTGTCCGTGGTCATGGGCACGACCTGGGACATCAGGCCGAACGTCGCCGACGACACGAAGAAGATGGCGACGGACAGCAGCCAGAACTGCCGGTACTTCCTCGCGATGGTGAGCAGCGATTCCCCGGCCATCCGGCCCTGTAGACGCGCGGCCACGCGCTCGGCCTCGTGTTCGGCGGGCATGCGGGTGACGAAGGCGTAGACCGCGGCCGGGATGACCGTGCACAGGGCTCCGATGACCAGGAACGCCATCCGCCATCCGCCGATGCCGAGCATCCAGTTGGCCAGATACGGCATGAGTACTCCGCACGAGCCGAGGCCGGCCATGAGGATGCCCAGCGCCATGCCGCGACGGTCCTGGAACCACGCACTCACCACGGTCGAGTGCGCCACCGGGTTCACGGCGCCCGCTCCGGCGCCGATCACGACACAGAGCAGGTAGAAGACGAGTTGATTGTTCGGCAGCGCGGACATCAGCATCAGGCCGATGCCGAACGCCAGTGACATCGGAACCGACGGGATCTTGGGCCCGTACCGGTCGATGAGGAAACCCAGAATGACGATGCTGATGCCCACCAGCACCGTTTCGATGGACAGGCCGTTGCTGATGACGCTTCGTTCCCAGCCGAATTCTGCGGTCATGGGCTTACCCAGAATGTTGAACAACACGTTGACGGCGGTCGTGCCGAACAGCAGTGTCACAAAGCCTGTGACGACGTACCACCAGCGGTTCAGATGCCGCGTGGACGCTGTGCTCATGGGAGCTCCTGTCGATCGATGTCGAGGGTCGGACCGTGTACTCGGGGTGCGGGCGAGCCACCTGAGTGGCGCTCGTCACAGCATGAGAGCATATGGACAGGCCAAATGCAAAGGACAGACCAAACGGCCTCAAGCGGTTCCCACAGTCGCTCCCCGCCGAGACCCGAAGTCGAACATCCTGCTCGCGATGCGACGAAGTTGGAGCTCGTCCGTACCTTCCGTGATGCGGTAGCGGCGGTGGTGGCGGTAGATGTGCTCGAACTGCTTGTGGCGGGTGTATCCGACACCGCCGTGGATCTGGATCGCGCGGTCGGCGGCCCGACACGCGAGCTGGTTGCTGCGCAGATTCACCATCGCGACCTTGTCGGTGACGGCCGTCTTCCCGAGCTCGTCCATCATCGCGGCGGTCTTGTAGATCGTGTTGCGGATCAGTTCCGCGTCGGTCTGTAATTCCACCAGCTGCCATTGGATGCCCTGGTGCTCGTGCAGGGGCTTGCCGAAGACGACCCGTTCCTGCGCGTACCGCACGCTCTCGTCTATGCAGTACTGCGCGGCGCCGAGCGAAGACGCCGCCTGCCGGATGCGGTTCTCGTGAACGAACAGTTGGGCGCAGTCGAGTCCGCGGCCGACCTCGCCGACCACGGCTCCCGCGGGCACCCGCACGTCGTCGAGATGGACCTCCGAATGGTCGCTGGGCATGTTGAACGTCCAGTGGTTGAACGGCACCGAGAAGCCGGGGGCGTCCGTCGGCACGAGGAACGCGGTGATCCCGTCCGCCTTGCCCGCCTGCCCCGACGTGCGTGCGAACACGAGGTCGACCTCGGAACAGTCGACCAGGCTGTTGAAGCGCTTCGCCCCGGTGATCACCCAGTCTTCGCCGTCGCGCCGGGCCGTCGTCTCCAGATACGTCGCGTCGCTGCCGTGCCCCGGCTCGGTGAGTCCGAACGCGATCTCGATGTCGCCGCGGATCAGCGGTTCGAGGTACTGCTCCCGCTGTTCCGCGGTGCCGTATTCGTGGAGTACGAGGGCGAGCGGCAGGTTCGCGACCACCGACGCCTCGTCGGAATGGGGGAAGTGCAGGCCCGAACCCCGGGTGAGAAGGTGTTCGCGGACGACGGCCATCGCGAGGTTGCTGCCGTCGTTCCCGCCGAGCGCCCGCGGCAGTGGAAACCGGAAGAAGCCGGCGGCATCGGATCGACGCCGTGCCTCGAGCAGCAACTCGCGCCATTCCTGCTTCGGAAACCCGTCCCGCTCCCAGTCCGTGCGCGCGTACTCGCGGCGGTGATCGAAGAACTGCGGGTGCTTGGCCTCGAGCGGCACGATCTCACGGTCGATGAACGCGTCGAGGTCGGTGACGAACTGCTGCACGTCGTCGGGAATGGTCCAGTCCATGGGGCGTCCTCCGATTCGGGATCCGATGTCTCGGACGCTAGGGAGCGACGGGATCCGCGGCCAGGAGGTCGTCGCGCCGCACTGTTGATTTCTCCAGTGCGGGTGAGGACGACTCCATTGATCGTGGGGAATTCCGTGGTTGCATGCGGGAATGCTGAAGCTGAACGGTATCGACGAGTTGACAGCGAGGGTCGGCACCGACCTCGGCACGACGGACTGGCACGACGTGACCCAGGACCGCATCACGGCGTTCGCGCACGACACCGAGGACTTCGAGCGAATCCACCTCGATCCCGAGCGGGGCCGGGAGGCCGGATTCGGCGGCACGATCGCCCACGGGATGTTCACCCTGTCGCTCGGGCCGAAGTTCCTCTACGAGATCTTCGAGATGAACGGGCACTCGCTTGGCCTCAACTACGGCTTCGATTCGGTGCGGTTCCTGAATCCTGTCCGGGTCGGCTCCCGGATCCGCATGACGGCGCGACTGCAGGATGCGCGGCCGATCGACGGCGGATACAGGTTCACGATCCGTCAGACCTTCCAAATCGAGGGCTCCGACAAGCCCGCCTGCGTCGCGGACGCGGTCGTGGCCTACTTCCACTGAACACGAGGAGAGTGACGTCCATGCGCGCAGTCGTCGTCGAGGACTTAACCGGCCCCGAGGCCGCCACCTTGGCAGAAGTGCCGGAACCTGTCGGCGCCCACCCACGCGCGGACGGACAGCGGCTGCTCGTCGACGTGCACGCCGCCGGTCTGTCGTTCATCGACCCGTTGCAGACCTGGGGCAAGTACCAGAACGGCGTGCCGACACCATACGTATGTGGCAGCGAATTCGCCGGTGTCGTGGTCGAGGCACCGGCCGGGACCGATTTCCGGCCGGGCGACAGGGTCGGGGGAATCGTCTGGCACGGTGCGCTCGCCGACCGCGCGCTGGCTCTGCCCGACTACACGGTGAAGCTCCCGGCGGCGATGTCATTCGTCGAAGGCGCTGCCCTGTACATGAATTACTCGACGGCCTGGTACGCATTTCATCGAGCGCAGATTCAGCCAGGGGAGTACGTCCTCGTCCACGGCGCAGCGGGCGGGGTGGGCACCGCCGCACTCGACCTCGCCGAGACCTTCGGCGCGAAGGCGATCGCTGTGGTCTCGAATGCCGAGAAGGCCGCGGTGGCCCGGCGATGCGGTGCACACGCGGTGGTCCGGTCGGACGGACCCTGGCTCGACGACGTCCGCGATCTGACGGACGGGCGCGGCGTCCACGTCGTGATCGACCCGGTGGGCGGTGACCGGTTCACCGACTCGCTCCGCTCGTTGCGGCAGGGCGGGCGGCTCGTCGTCGTCGGATTCACGGGAGGTTCGATCCCGACCGTGAAGGTCAACCGGCTCCTCCACCGCAACCTCACCGTCACGGGAATCACCATGGACAACATGGAAACCGAGTATCCGGGGACGCTGCGAATGGTCCGGGACGCCGTCGAGGGACTCGCCGCCGAGGGCGCGATCCGGCCGTTCGTCGGGGCGACGTTCCCGCTCGAGCAGGCGGCGACCGCCCTGCGCGCGCTTGACGACCGCGCCGCGACGGGGAAGGTTGTCGTCGAGGTGGTACCTCGCAATGTCACGGAGGTGGTACCTCGCAATGTCACGGAGGTGGTACCTCGCAATGTCACGGAGGTGGTGTCGTCGGCCTGATGCCGTCGGTCCTCAGGGCGCCACCGGTGCGCCGAGGACGGTGAGGCCGCGCTCGATCACCGCGGCGAGGCTGTCGGCGGCGACGACCAGGGCCGGGTCCGGATCGGGGCGTTTCCGGTTGCGCTTGACGAAGACCGAGATGGTGGACGCCGTCTTGTAGTGGCAGTAGGCCAGGAACCAGTCCAGGTCGGGAACCGGGACGTCACGCTCGGCGCGGTAGGCGCCCAACAGTTCGTCGCGGGAGGGCATTCCGGTGCCGGCCTCGACATCGGTCGTGGGACGGGACCGCCGGAACCGGTGGACCGGGTCGGTGTGCATCAGCAACCACGCCAGGTCGGTGCGGGGATCGCCGACGGACCAGATCTCCCAGTCGATGATCGCCGCGAGGTCTTTGCCGGAGAACAGCATGTTCGCGAGTCGGTAGTCGCCGTGCAGCAGGGTGGGTGCGACCGGTGCCGGGACCCGTTCGGCGAGACCGGCATGGAGTTCGGCGTGCCGGGGTGCGATGTCGTCGTCGACGGTGTCGAGGAGTCGCTGCCACCGCCCGAGTTCCTCCTGCACCGTGACGACGGGTTCGTCGCCGACTCCGAGCGCGACGGGATCGAGGTTCTGCATGCGGCCGAGCATGCGGGCGGCCGCATGGGCGCGGGCGGTGACTGCGCCGGGCGAGGGCGGGGAGTCGGCGACATCGAGCAGCGGCTCGTAGGACTGTCCGTCGACGAGAGTCATGGCGAAGAGCGGCGGTCGTTCGGCCGTCCCGTCCTCTTCGAAGAGAATCGACGGAACGCGGACGCCGGACGCGGCGCCGAGGAGACGGATGATGCGCGCCTGGCGGAGCACATCGCGGTTGCGGACCGGTTCCAGCCCGGGCGGAGCCATCTTGAGGACTATCTCGCTGTCGGGCAGGCCCGGTCGCGTCAGCGTGGCCCGGTACGTCAGGCTCGACACCCCACCCGGTAGCGCCGAGGGTGCGGACACCACGGCTCCCGGCCACCGGCGACCGGCCGCCTCGGTGGCCCGTGTGGTCAGAGTGTTCACGTCGAGTTCCGTCACGAGTCCACGATCGGGCCGGTATGCCGACACCGCAAACACGGAAGCGATTGCCGCTGAAGAAACCCACAGTGGCGTTCCATTCGATGCTTCGGCTGCCGCCCGACTGCGTGATAGAGGTTGCCTATGTCGAATACCGCCGATGACCGAAACATGCTGGAGCGATTCTCCTTGCGCGGGAAGGTGGCGATCGTGACGGGAGCATCCTCCGGACTCGGCGTGGCCTACGTATTCGCGCTGGCGCAGGCGGGCGCGGACGTCGTCCTCGGCGCCCGGCGCGGCGACAAACTGGCCGCGACCGCGGAGTTGGTGCGGCAATACAACCCCCGCGCGGTGGCGGTGGAGACCGATGTGACGCAGGTGGATCAGTGCAATCGGCTCGTCGATGCCGCCATCGACGCATTCGGGAAGGTGGACGTCCTCGTCAACAATGCGGGCACCGGCGGCGAGTACCACCACGTGACGCAGGATTCGCCCGACCACTTCCGGTCCGTCGTCGATGTCAACCTGCACGGCTCCTACTGGATGATCCAGGCGTGCGCGCGGGTGATGGGGGCGGGCAGTTCGATCGTGAACGTCTCCAGCGTCATGGCTCTCACGACCGCGAAGATGCCCGCCGCCGCATACAGCGCGAGCAAGGCGGCCGTCCTCGGCCTGACCCGCGACCTCGCCGCGCAACTCGGGCCGAGTGGAATACGCGTCAATGCCATTCTGCCGGGGGTCTTTCCGTCGGAGGCGACCGCGCACTACAGCGAGAACTACAAACGTAAGATCATCGATGCCAAGATTCCCCTCGGACGCATCGGCGATCCCGAAGACATCGCCGCGGTCGTGGTGTTCCTGGCGGGCGACGCGTCCGCGTACCTGACCGGGGTAAGTCTCCCCGTCGACGGGGGCGTGCTGGTGAACTGAGTGCGCGCGGGCGCCGTCAGCGCTGTGCCACCGAGGACGTGACCGTGCGGGTGTTCAGTCCGTCGCCGGCGTCGACGGTGAGGAACTGGCCGGTGACACTGCGAGCCGTAGGGGAGGCGAAGAACGCGACGGCGTCCGCGATGTCGGCCGGGTCGACGAAGCCGTTGGGCATCGATGCGAGCCACGCGTCCTGGATGTCCTGCGGCATGGACAGGATGCCGGAACTGGCGGTCATTCCGGGTAGGACCGCGTTGGCGGTGATGCCCAGGGCGACATTCTCGGCCGCAACGGTCTTGACCAGACCGAGCAGGCCGGCCTTCGTGGTGCTGTAGGAGACCTGGGCCGGCATGCCCTGCGTGCCTGCGGTACTGGAGATGACGACGACGCGCCCGTACCGCCGTTCCCGCATTCCCGACAGGCACTGCTGGAGCACTCGAAAGGTCCCGGTGAGATTGACGTCGAGATCCTTCCGCCACTTGTCGATCGACAAGCTGTGCGCGGCACCGAACATCGTCGTCAGCCCCGCGTTCGCGACGTAGACGTCGATGTCGTCGAGTGCCGGCAGTTCGTCGGCGGACATGTCGGCCTGATACGTGCAGCCAGGTGAACAGTCGAGAGTGACGACCTCCATCCCGTCGGCCTCGAGGCGGGCGACGATGGCCTTGCCGATCCCGCCCTCGTGTGCGGCACCGGTCACCAGGGCCTTGCGGCGGCGCGGGTCGGTCATGCGGTTCTCCGTTCGTCGGTGAGCGACGCGGTGTCGTCCTTCGCATCGGCGCAACGACTTTCGGCGTGGAGTGCCGGATAGTCGCGTAGCCGAAGGACGAGTAGTGCGGTGTGGATGCTCAGTTGATGGGTCGCGTCGCCGGTGACGTCGAGACCGGTAAGGGTGTGCACCCGCGACAACCGGAGACGGACCGTGTTCTCGTGCACGCCCAGCCTGGTGGCGGTGCGGCGCATGCCGCGATTCTCCTCGAACCAGACGGCCAGTGTGCGAATCAGTTCGGCCGACGCGACATCGTCGTCGAGGAGGGGGCCGAGCATGTCGTCGATGAAGTGCCGAATCGCCGACACCTCGCCGTTCGCCAGGAACAGCCGGGCGGGTCCCAGATCGTCGACGGCGAGAACGCGGTGTCCGGTTCCGTCGGTGAAACGGTCGATGCAGCGCACGACCTCCCGGGCCTCCCGATATGCGCGGACGAACGAATCGGGTTCGTACACGGACGACACCCCGGCAATCAACCCGCCCGTCGGGCTCAGTTCGGTGACCGCGGCCTCGAGGGTCGCGGTGATGCGCCTGACGACGGTCGGCGATGCGGCATGCGCGGGCGCCTCGATGAGCAGGAGGATTCCCTCCGACCCGCGCGTCGACAGCACCTCCAGGCCGAGCGCCCGCTCGGTGTACTCGGCGAGGGTGCGGTCCAGATCGTCGGGCGCTCCCTCGGGTTCGCGGACATACACCAGGGCGCGGTGGGCGTGGACGTTCACACCGAGGTATTCGGCACCGGCCGCGAGATCGGCCCAGGCGCCGGAGCCGCGAACGAGTTGGCGGGCGAGATTCGACCGGGCGTTCCAGGCGACCCGCGTGATTCGACGCTGAGTGAGGAACTGCGCCCCGATGCGACGGGCGCAGCGGAGGGTCACGTACTCGTCCGTGGGAACGAACGGCGTGGGTTGTTCGTCGACGACGAGCCATCCGAGGTGTTCACCGCGTTCGACGATCGCGCTGAGGATCTTGCGCCGCGACAACCCGGTGCCCAGTTCGGCAGCGATGAGGACGGGGTCCGCGCCGGTCGGGGTCGGCTGCCCGCCCACGATGTCGCCGAGTGGTGGGAACGCGGTCTGCCTGGCCGCCTCGGGTCGGGTGGACGCAACGATGTGGCCCTTGCGATCGAACAGGGTCACCGCCTTTCCGGTGGCCTCGGAGCAGACCCGGACGATAGCGGACAGGCAGTCGACCGCGACGGCGGCGTCGTCGAGAAGTTCGTCGAACATGCTGAGCGGCAGATGCTTACGGCCGCTGTGCTCGTCGGAGGTGGGCATCGACGTCAGCGGTGATGGTCGAGGAGCAGCGCGCGGACCGAGGCCGTGTGCTCGATGGCCGATTCCATCGACGTGGTTGCCGGGACCAGGGTGATGTTGTCGGCGCCTGCCTCGACGAACGAGTTCAGCCACTCGGCCACCTGCTCGGGGGTGCCGGCGGGTGCGAGATGTCGGAACTTCTCGCGCGGTAACTGGTACAGCGCCTGCATTTTCTCGCCGACCAGACGATCTGCGACCGCGGCATCGGTGTCGAGGCCACACCACACGTTGACACCGAACGAATCCGGAGCGCGGTTCTCCTTCGCTGCGGCGTCGAGGATCGCGGTTCGCGTCTCGGCGAAGCGCCGCGGAGTGCAGAAGATACCGAGCCAGCCGTCGCCGTACCGGGCGGTGCGGCGGATGGCGGATTCGCCGCGGCCACCGATCAGGATCGGCACCTGCGGTTGAGGCATCGGCAGGATGCGCGCGCGGTCGAGGGTGAAGAACTCGCCGTGATGCGTTACCTCCTCGCCGGTGAGGACGGCGCGCAATACGTCGAGGGTCTCGTCGAGGCGACGGCCGCGGGTGCTGGGGTCGACCCCGCTGTTCGAGATCTCGGAGCGGTCCTCGCCGCCCACACCGGCGCCGAGGACCAACCGGCCGGGAGCGATCTGCGACAGCGTCGCTATCTGGCGCGCAGCGAGCATCGGATGCCGCAGACCGAGCAGGTAGACACCGATGATCACCGACAGCGTGTCGTGGGCCGACAGCACGGACGTCGCCGACACCATGCCGTCGAACCCGGTACCGCCGTGGAAGCTGATGTGGTCACCGACGGTGATGTGGTCGATCCCCGCCTCTGCCGCGGAATCGAGGAGAAGCCGCCGATCTGCGGGTTTCGGCACAAGGAGTGCGTCGGTGACCGACAATCCCACTCTGATCGACACGCTGATCTCCTCTCATGCGAATGGACTGACCATAAACTTTTCAACCAGCGGATGGCAAGGCCGGGGTGTGCAACGCCGCGGTCACAGCATCGAGCTGCCACCGTTCACGCTGATCACTTGACCGGTGACGTAGGACGCTTCTTCGGACGCGACGAAGGCAACTGTGGCCGCTACTTCTTCGACCGTTCCAGGGCGATCCATCGGGATGAGGGTGCGCATCTGGGCGCCGAATATCGCCATGTCGTCTTTCACTTCGGGCGGTGCGGAGGCCAACTTGGCGGCGGCCTCCGGCGTCTCGATCCATGCCGGAGCGACCGTGTTCACGGTGATTCCGGAATCCGCGAACTCCCGCGCGAGCCCGGTTCCGAATGCATGAACTCCACCCTTCGCGGCGTTGTAGATCGCGTGCCGGTACAAACCATTGCGTACAGATTCGGCTCCGATGTGGACGATCCGGCCGTATCCGGCGTCCACCATGTGGGGTAGTGCTTCGAGCGTGGTGTACAGGGTGGTCCAGAGATTGCGGTCGATGGTGGCCCGCAATGTTTCCTCGGTGTGGTCGAACGTCGGAAGGATGACGCCGCCGCCCGCGCAGTTCACCAGCACGTCTATCGCACCGCGTTCGGTGACCGTCCTCCGGATGAGGTCGGCGGCATCCTCTCGTTGCGAGAGGTCTCCGACGACCGTGGTCACCGACGCCGCGTTGCCGGAGCGAAGGTGTTCGGCGACCGCCTCCACGGCGTCCGCACTGAGGTCTCCGAGAACGAGATCGGCACCCTCATCCGCCAGCCGCACGGCGATGGCGCGGCCGATGCCGCTGCCGGCCCCGGTGACAACCACGGTCCGGCCTTTGAACCTGTTCATGTTGTGGTATTACCTTCCGCTGGAATGCGCTGCACGCGAGAGCGTTCAGTCTTCGTTCGGTGCTATGTACACCCGGCCGTCGGTCACGACAGTTCGGTACTTCTTCAGTGCGAGAACCGCGGGAAAGCACAGGGGCGCCCCGGTGCGGACGTCGAACCGGGCCATGTGGAGCGTGCAGAGCACCTCGTACCCCTCGAGCTCGCCCTCCTCGCCCAGCGACCACTTCTCGTGACTGCAGGAGTCGGACGTGGCGAAGAACTCGCCGTCGACGCGAAAGACGGCGATCCCGCCATCCGCGTTCAACCGGAGGTTTTCACCGTCGGTCAGATCGTCCTCGTTGCACGCGAAGATCAGTGCTTCGGTGGACACTTCTGGTGCCATGGTCGGCCCTCTCGTAAAGCGCGGATGCGTTCAGATGATGAAGCTGATCTTGCCCTGGGGATCGAGCATGTCGTGAGCCAGAACGGCACGCTTTCGACGGATCAGGAACGACGAGTTCCGGGGGACGAGCTCGTACTCGTATCGGCCGACGTACGTGTCGAACTTGCCGGCCTTTGCCCGGTTGATGATGAAATTTGCGGTGACGGAGATCGATTCGTCGGTTTCGTCGAGAATCTGCACGTTGCCGACGATCCGGCTCGTCTGAGAATGCGGAAACTCGGCGTGCGCTTCGGGCTTCTTTAGGCGGATCACGCGCTGTTCGAGCATGGTGCGACCGTCGTGGATGAGCGACCAGGTGAGACCGGGGTCTGCGTCCGGACGGTCCGTGGCGGGCACCTCGTACGTGCAATCGAGAGTGAACAGATCGAGCCACTCCTCGAGCCGCCATCGATCGATCAGGCCGGCTTCGTGGAAGAGGAACTCCTCGACTGCGCTACGAGTGGTGATGGACGGTGTCTCCGATACGGAAGTCATAGGGATGTCCTTCTGAGATGACGAGCTGCGTTGTGGATGATTCGGTGTGATCCAGCGAGGTCAGGCATCGACACCCTGTTTGTCGAAGGGGACGAAGGACGTTCCCTCGGTGGGGAGCTGTTCTCCGGTGATGCGCCTGTTCCATTCTCGCCACCACGACCGCATCTGCAGTTCGTCGTTGGCCGCCGGGACGGGCTTGCCCATTCCCTTCGACACGTCGGACCAGCCGACCTCGCCGCGTGCGCCGAACCCCTTCTGGGCCTGCTCGAGCGCCTCGACATCGTCCGGGGTTGCGAGCCCCGCCGGTCCCCAGAACGTGAGCGCGTTGTTGATGCGATATTTGACGAACTCCTCGTCGACGCCCTTGGGGATGATCTGCCAGCCGGTGACGAGGGTTTCGGCTGCGCTGACCGGGTAGAACGTGCGCAGCGTCAGTCCGAAGCTGAGGTCGATCAGGATGAGGCTGGGAAAGAACACCGAGTTTCGTGCGAGACCGAACATCGCGTTGGCGTAGTTCTCACCGAACGCCTGCTCAGCCTGTGATCGAAGGCCGGCGAGGGTCTGTTTCACACTGTCGGTTGCCAGCGGCAGTGCGTTGGCCGGATACATCAGTGTGGCATGCCCGTTCGGGAACTCGGTGCCCATACCGGCCGGCGCGACACCGTTGACGGTGTCCTTGCCGAGCATCGGGGGTGTGGCACCCAGTTCCATCATCATCTCGAAGTAGGTGTGGTGGACGGACTTGGCGTGATATCCGTCGATGCTGTTCTCCACGAGGAGCTTCCAATTGGCCTTCAGCGAATACTTGTGCGTTCCCTCCAGGATGGCGACGCCTTCGGGGGACTGATCGGCTGCCAGATCGATGAAGTGGCGGGCTTCACCGAGGAACGTCAGCAGATCCGGTGCGTCGGGATCGAAGTTCACGAAGTAGAGCCCGCGGTAGGAGTCCACCTGTGCGGGGGACTGCAGGCCCTTGTACACGGCCGCCGGCTCGCTCTTGTAGTCCTCGTTGCCGGGCACGTTGACCAACTCGCCCGAATTCCGGTACGCCCAGCCGTGGTAGAAGCAGGTGAAGATCTTGGCGTTGCCGGAGCTGTGCCGGCAGACGGAGGACCCGCGGTGCAGGCAGGTGTTGAGCAGCACCCGGACGTCACCGTGGCGGTCGCGGTTGAAGATCACCGGCCGGCCGCCGACGTCCCGGGTCTGGAAGTCGTTCTTGCCTGGAATTTCGGACTCGTGTCCGACGTAGAGCCACGTCTTGCCGAAGATCTCTTTTCGCTCGCGCTGCAACACGTCTTCAGAGGTGAAGGCTTCACGGTTGACCCGGAAGAGGTTGTTCTCGCGGTCGTCGATGATGAATTGCTCTGCGGTCATGAGGATGATCCGTTCTGATGAGTGCGGGCTGCGGCGGCGGGAGTCAGTGCTGGTCGGTGACGGCGGGATTGGCTGCGGCGAGGTCCCGGAAGAGCCAACTGTCGGGATCGGAGCCCGTGGCCGGAACGACCAGCACGGCGGTGGGGCCGATTGCCATCCAGTTTCTTCCGTCGTCGTCCGGTTCGGCGGGCAGAATTTCGACGGTCGTGAAGACCTCGTTGCTCAGGTCGTGGGTCCCGATGATCAGGTTGACCTTGCAGCCCTCGGTCTCGATGTGCAGGATCTTGTCCGGGCCGCCTTTGAAATGCTGGATCTGACGCATGATTACCTTCCTTATCGGGCGGGGGTCTGTTGGCCGACGAGGTCCCCGAGACTCCCGCCGCGACGGTGGTTCTTGCGAAACGCCGCGACGACTCGGGCGTCGTTGACGCTGACCTGGGCGATCGGCCTGTCGTCGGCGTCGGTGTAGACGGCACGGAACCGGCCCTCCGACATCGACCCCTCACGGTGGGCGAGTTCGCCGAGCGACGGCATCCCGACGATCTGGATCCGGGAGCCGTACTGGTCGGACCACACGTACGGAAGCTGCGGTGCAGGAGGCTCGCCGCCGGTGACGATCGCGGCGACGGCGTCGGCCTGCTCGCCGGCACTGGTCCAGTGCTCGATCCGAGCAGTCACACCCAACAGCGGATGCCGACGCAGAGCGAGGTCGCCTATGGCGAAGATCGACGGGAAGCCTTCGACCTCGAAGCGGTCGGTGCACTGCACCCCGCCGTCGATGGGAAGCCCACTTCCCCCGAGCCACTGCGTATTCGGTACTGCGCCGACGCCGACGACGACGAGGTCGGCGGGTACTTCAGTTCCGTCGGCGAGGGCGACCCCTTCGACCCGCTCGCTGCCTAGGAAACGCTCGACCCGCGCTCCGGTGACGAGCTTTGCCCCGCCCAGTGTGTGGATCGAGGAGATCTCATGACCGACCTCGTCGCCGAAGATGTGACTCATCGGGACGTCGAGTGCCTCGATCAGGGTGACGTCGAGTCCCCGGCCTCTCGCCGCGGAGGCGAATTCGGCGCCGATGAATCCGGCCCCGACCACGGCCACGCGGGGCCTTCCGGCGAGAGCGTCCCGTAGAGCCGTCGCGTCGTCGAGCGTGCGCAGCGTGTGAACCCCCGGTACGGCAGGAATGGGGAGGGACCGCGCATGGGCGCCGGTCGCGATCACCAATTGCACGTAGGAGAACTGCTCGCCGGTGTGGGTGAGCACCACCCGCCGTGCCGGGTCCAGGCGGGTGGCGCGCACGCCCAACCGGACGTCGAGGTCGAACTCTGCTGCGAGGTCGGGGGTGAGGAGGCGCGGCACGTCCGGAACATCTCCCTCGGCCAGAAGATCCTTGGACAGCGGGGGCTTGTCGTACGGCCAGTGCTCCTCGCTCTCGAGGAGCACGATGCGCCCGGCGAAACCGCGCTGCCGCAGAGCGATTGCTGTTCTGGTGCCTGCAACCGAGGCGCCGACGATCAGGAAGGACATAGTCGAAACGTAGCGACGTCGCGCGCCCGCGTGGTGCGTAGTTCCGGCCGCTGGAACACCTCAGAGTGCAGATCAGCCCGGATGCACTCGTCGCACGATGCGCAGTACGGCCGCTCCTCCAGCGTTGGTTACGACAGCCGCCGCGGCCATACACAACAATGTCGCCGCCGTGCCGATCGCGAACGAACTGTGCAGCCAAGCGATCGCGGTCGGTAATCCGAACCCCAGGTAGCCGAGGCAGTAGACCCGCCCGGTCATGGTCCCCAACCTGCCGGGCGGAGCCAATCGCTCACAGTCGCGCAGGCAACCGACCAACGTCAACCCGTAGCCGATCCCCAGCACTGATGCGGCGACCACGGCCAGCCAGAGCGCCTCGGTTGCGGCGGCGCCGGCGGCCGCGAGCGTGCCGGTTACAACGAGTGCCACTCCTGTCGGCCGCGCCGGACCCGTTCGCCGTTCGGCGGTCCCGACCAGCCGCTGCGCGAGGAAGCCCAAACCCAGACTGAGGAGACATAGCAGTCCGGAGAAAGCAGTGGCGAAGCCGTTCAGTTGGGGCGCGACGATGGACGGGAGGACCGCGTAGGCGATACCCAGCGCGCCGAAGATCCACGGAGCCGCGGGGATCACCAGGAGATGAAATGCGCCGGGGAGTGGTGTTCGCGCCGGCGCCCTGCCCGGCGGTACCGCCGGTGTGCGTGCTGTCTTCGGTGTGAATCGCACGACCAGCACCGCACCGGCAGCGCAGAGGATCACGTGCAGGGCATAAGGCGCAGTGGTCGGCGCGGGTGCCCACTGGGCGAGGGCGCCCGCGGCGCCGGCGCCCACGGCGAATCCGCTGGTCAGACTCATCGCCGACGCTCGTGGAGCGCGGCCGGGTGTGTTCGTCAGCGAGTCGAGCGCCAGCCCGCCGAGCACCATCCCGATGCCCAGTGCCACGCCGGTCGACATTCGCCCGGCGAACATCAGAACGGGGTTGTGCGACCCAGCCGCGACCAGGATCGAACCCAGTGCGCTCGCGGGCACGGCGAGGACCAGGGGAGCCCGGGGGCCCCACCGCTCGGCGAGTCGATGGGCGAGCAGAAGCGAAGGTATCAAGCCGATCACATACGCGAACAGCAGCGTGTTTACGGCGAGTTCGCTGTACCCGCGCTCCGCCCGGTACATGGTCAGCAACGGCGTGAACTGATTACCTCCCCACGCCACCACGAACATTGCCGCGCAGACTGAAAGCCAGGTCCGGTCACGACGACCGGGTTCCCGCGCCTCCGTCGTGGGGGTTGGTGACTTTCCGGTCGAAGCAGTGTGCGGCACAGACATCGAACACGTCCTAGGTTTCG
This sequence comes from Rhodococcus sp. JVH1, assembly GCF_000280725.2. Taxonomy (NCBI): domain Bacteria; kingdom Bacillati; phylum Actinomycetota; class Actinomycetes; order Mycobacteriales; family Nocardiaceae; genus Rhodococcus; species Rhodococcus sp. JVH1. The sequence goes on from NZ_CP166289.1 coordinate 5,047,938, forward strand.
CGAGGGGGTGAAACGGCCGAAAGGCCGACACCGAATCCTGAGATTCGGAGCCGGCCGTCGGTGGAGAAGTCAGGCAGGGACCAGGGAGCGATCGATCAACGGCAGTTCGGGGCGGCGATCGGAGACGCCGGCGGCATCGGCGAGGTCGCCCGAGACCGTGCCGTCCCGGAAGAACTCCAGGAAGACCGGGTTGAACAAGTCGGGCCGGTCGGTCTGGCCCTGGTGGCCGCATTCGTCGGGGTAGAAGAACTGGACATTGGGCAGGTGGTCTTCCTGGACGTATCCCCACTCGACCGGAGTCAGGATGTCCTGGCGGCCGTACAGGTAAAGCCCCGGAGTGCTCAACCGGTCCAGACGCCCCTTGGTGGCCAGACGGGCGGCGCGATTCTCGTCTGTCCAGTCGGTGATCCGGCGGTACTGCAGGAGAGTGGGCCAGAACTTCGCGTGCGCGTCCATCCGGTCCCTCGCCGAGAGGTAACGCATGTCGATCAGATCCTCACTGATCGCCTCGCCGCGGTGGATGATCGCCTCCATCATCGTGCGCATTCCCTCGCGTGTGCCGTCGTAGGCGGTGAGACGGAACTCGCCCGCCGGCGGTGTCAAATGTTCCGGGACCACGTCGCCGACGTCTCCCGCGATCAGGATGAAGCTCTTGACCTTGTCCGGGTGTGCGACGGTGTAGTTGACCGTGTTCATGCAACCCATGGAATTGCCCGCGAGGTGGAACTCGTCGAGGCACAGCGCGGTGGCGAACTGGTCGATGAAGTCGACGAAGGACTCCATGCCGTCCGGCCAGTACTCCTCCCGCGTGTCCGACAGGCCGAAGCCCGGCATGTCGGGGCAGTAGACGCGAAAACCGTTCTCGCCGAGGTAAGGAGCCATGAAGCGCCATCCCGCGAGACCCGACGACCCGGGTAGGCCGCCGTGGAGCAGGATCACGGCGGGGCCGGACGTGCCGGCAGTCATGTAATGCGCGCGAGCGCCGTTCGCCAGTCGGACCCACCGGCTGGCGAGCCCGGGAACGTCGACGAGATTTTCATCAGTGAGTGCCATAGTGATCTTCCTTTATCGGTGAGAAGTGATCGGTGACGAGCGCGCCCGAGGACAGTCCGAGGAATTCGAGTGCGTTGTCGCGCAGGATTCTCGGTACCGTTCCGGGCGGCAGGTACTGTGCCGCAGAGTCCAAGTCCGCCAGTCCACCTTCGGGTTGACCCGGGATGAACGGGTGATCGCTACCGAGCAGCACCCTGTTCGAGCCGAAGCGGTGCACCAATGCCGGCAGGTGGGCCGCATCGAACACCAAGGTGTCTGCATACAGCCGCGATACGAGGTGGTCCAGCTCCTCGGGGAGGTGGGTGGCGGCAATCTGCGCGCCGAGGCGCAGTCGCGGGTACGCCCAGGGGAAGGTGCCGCACCCGTGGACCATCGCGATGCGCAGTCCTCGATGGCGGTCCAGAACCCCGCCGAAGACGAGCGCGGTGGCCGCCAACGCGGTGTCCGACGGCATCCCCAGTCCGAAGTCGTAGGTGAATCCGGAACGGCGCACCGCGCCGCCGCCGCCGTCGACGGGATGGACGAGCACCGCGAGCCTGAGGCTGTCGGCGGCGTCGAAGAAGTACGCCAGCGCCGGGTCGTCCAACTCCATTCCATTGATTCGCGTGCCGATCTCGACGCCGCGAAGACCCAAAACCTCGGAAAGGTAACGTAGTTCGGCCAGGCAGCCGGGAGGTGACCCGAGGGGGACGGTTCCGATGCCGATGAGTCTGCCGTTACTTTCTGCCACCGCGCCGGCGATGGACTCGTTGATCCACCGGCAGTACGCGGCGAACGGTGCGGCCGGGGCACCGTACGCCAGTGTGACCGGAACGGGAGAGATCGCCTGCACCCCGATACCGGCACGATCCATGTCCTCCAGACGCGCCCGTACGTCCCAGAGTGGGCGCCGGACGACGCGGAAGTTGTCGGACCCGCGAACCAGCCTTCCCTCTGCCGGAGAGTCGACCACCAATCGAGGTGCTCGCGAAAAACCTGCGATGACCTCGGCAGGAGGAGCGCCCGGGGGGAAGTAGTGCGCATGCACATCGATGGTGCCGGGTGGAACCACGAGGTCTCCTTTCGTGCGCAACCTGTTGTTCGAGGGAACGTTAGGTGGTAACCCGAGACGGCGGCGGCCGCTGTTCCGGGGGCTGGAACCGGGCGGTGAAACCCGTACCCTGAATGCCGGCACGTTGTGACCGCCGTTACAGTGGGTTTCCCCGTGGGTCGGCGGAGCGGAGAGTGCGGAGGCCCGGATGGTGCACATGGCAGAAGACAAGCAAGACGTCGGTGGCGCGGAGAGTACGCCTCCCTCCATCCTGGCGAAAGCGTTCTTGGTCATCGGAGCGTTCAACGAGCGTGATCGGGTGCTGACACTGACTCAGATCAGCAGGAAGACGGGTCTGCCCAAGTCGACGGTCCACCGATTGCTGCAGCGTTTGGGTGAGCTGGATGTGATCGAGGAACACGGTGCGGGGTACAGGCTCGGCATTCGGCTGCTGCAGTTGGTTTCTTCTATGCCGGTGGACGGAATGCGTGAGGTGGCGTTGCCGCATCTTGCGCAGTTGCAGGCGTGGTCGAAGGAATCCGTGCACTTCGGGGTGCTCCGGGGCAACGAGGTCGTCGTGCTGCAGGCGCTCTTCGCCGTGGATCACGCGCGGCCCATCGGGGAGGTGGGCACCCGGATCCCCGCGCACCTGTCCGCGATGGGCCGGGCGATGATGGCGTACCTGCGTGAAGACGAGCTCACCGAACTGCTGTCCGGCCCCCTCGTCGGAATCACGCCGAAGTCCATCACGGACCCGGCCCGGATTCGCGAAGAATTGAAGCAGGTGCGGGTATCGGGAGTTGCCGTCCAGAAGGATGGTGTGGTTCTCGGCCTGGGCAACATCGCTGCGCCCGTCCTGATCAAAGGCCGGCCGATGGGTGCTGTCGCCGTTCAATTCGACTCGTCGAAGCAGGTTTCGGAGTCGGTGATCAACGCCGTGAAGCTGACTGCGCACCGCATTTGTAGTGACACCACCCAGATGCTCGCCCAGGGTAGGGGAGATCTGTTTCCGTTCGACGATTGATCACCGCGTTCCGGGCACTGGAACTTGCTGTGCGTGGAGCACGCGCACGTCACACGATGGGGAGCGATACGCCCGGCGCGTGTGACGGTGCCGAGGCGCCACCTCAGAAAGGACGGCCAATGGGAGACTTCCTCGCTCTCGGCATGACGCACTACCCGCTGTTGGCGGGAACCGACGAGCACATGGCAGGTCTGCTTCGATGGACCCTCACCGATCCGGATATCCCGGCGGATGAGAAGGACCCGGCACATTGGCCGGACCGGATGCGCCGCGAATGGTCGGACGACGGCGGAACGGCCGCCGCAACCGCACATCGCGCGGAACTGGTGTCGAATCTGACTCGGGTGCGTGAAGCTATCGACGAGTTCGCCCCCGACGTCGTCGTGGTCTGGGGCGATGACCAGTACGAGAACTTCCGCGAGGAGGTGGTGCCCCCGTTCTGCGTGCTCGCCTACGGCGACCTCGAGGTGCCCGCGTTCGAGGTGATGAACGAGAGGGGCAGTCCGAACTACTGGGGTAAGCCTGACGACTTCGAGATCGTGATGCACGGCGACGTGTCCGGAGCCAGGCAACTCACGGACGGCCTGATCGAGCGCGGATTCGACATGGCCTATTCGTACAAGAAACGCGCCGGCGCGCATTTTCCGCACGCCATCCTCAACACGCAGTTATTCCTCGACTACGAGAACGCCGGTGCGGAGATGGCGTACCCCTTCATCCCGATTACCGTCAATTGCTATGGGCAGCACGCCATCGCGCGAAAGGGCGGATTGGCCAGATTCGCCGATATCGAGTCGGAGGTGCTCGACCCGGCGGGCCCGACACCGGCGCGGTGTTTCCAAGTGGGTCGCGCGGTCGCGCAGCACTTCCGCGACCGCGACCTCAGGGTGGCGTTCGTCGCCTCCTCCAGTTGGTCCCACGCCTTCCTCGCGGACAAACTGTGGCACATGCGTCCTGACACCGAGGCCGACATGCGCATCTACAAGGCTCTGCTCGAAGACGATTTCGCGCTGATGCGCAACTACACCAGCGCAGAAGTCGTCGACGCCGGCCAGCACGAGATCCTGAACTGGTTCTGCATGCTCGGTGCGGTCGAGGAACTCCGTCTACGCCGGGAATGGTCGGACCTCGTGGTGACCGACGTCTTCAACTCCAACAAGGCATTTGCGGTCTACGCATAGCCGGGTGCGACGGTCGTGGCCGGTGGTTCGAGAACCACCGGCCACTGTCATGTTCCGTGCAGGGAGTGGAGGGTCACGCCGCCGAAATTCCCCCGTTCACGCTGATCGCCTGTCCGGTCAGGCGGCGCGCCGCCGGCGATGCGAGGAAGACGGCCAGTGCGGCAATGTCGTCGGATTCGGGAACGCCGAGATGCGCCTGCTGAGCGGCCTTGGCGAACAGCTTTGCGCTGAATCCGTCGGAGGTGATCCGTTCGGTCGACGCGGTCCCGTTGACGAGTGAGGGCGTCAGGACGTTGGCGCGGATACCGCTTCGCTTGGCTTCGATGGCGAGGGTGCGAGTGAACATGATAATTGCCGCCTTCGCCGCCCCGATCACCGATTCGCCCGGCGTCGCGGTCTTGCCCGCATCCGAGGCGACGTTGATGATCACGCCACCCTTCCGCGCTGTCATGTGGGGAACGATTTCGCTCGCAAGATACATGCACGGCAACGCAAGTTGGTTGAATGTCCTTGCGATGTCGTCGGTGGGAATGTTCGCGAAGAGTTCCGGCCGGACGTCGGCGGCAGTCGTGGAGACGAGAATGTCCACGCCGTCGAGGATCCGCTCGGCCTCGGACGCGATGTGAGCGGCGCCGTCGACGGTTGACGCGTCAGCGGACAGGAAGATCACGTCGCATGCCGAGTTGACGGATGAGATGTACTCCCGAGCAGCCTCTCCGCGTTCCGCTCCACGTCCGACGATCAGGATGCGCGGTGCCCCGGCCTGCGCCAGTCCCACAGCCGTCGCGAGGCCGATGCCGGCCGTGCCGCCCACGATCAGTCCACTGCTGTCCTTCAGTTCCTTCGGGGGCGAGATTTCGTGCGTACCCATTCCTGTACTCCGTTCGGGGGTGATGTTGTCAGAGGGATACTGTGCCGCGCGCGAAAAGGTCCTTCGCGATGATCCGCTTCTGGATCTCTGCAGTGCCGTCCGCGACGAGGTAGGCGGTGACGTCGCGGTAGCGTTGCTGCAGGGGAGATTCCGTGGAGTAGCCGAGGTTGCCGTGGACTCGCATCGCGAACTCGATCGCGTTCTTGGCCACGACGGGCGGCCACCACTTGCTCATCGACGCCAGCGCAGTGTGCGGCTGGGCCGTTTCCCGGAGCCACAGCGCACGGTAGCAGATCCAGCGCGCACCCTCCAGATATGTTGCGTGTTCGGAGAATTGGAATGCCAGACCCTGATGTTCGGAGAGTGGCTGCCCGAACGTCTCCCGCTGCTTGGCGTATGCGGCGGCTTCCTCCAGGCTTTGCTTTGCCGCCCCGAGGCACATCAGACCGAGGGCGGCACGGCTGAAGTCGAAGTGGTCCATGACCGAGTGGAAGCCCCTGCCGAGTTCACCGACAAGGTGGGATTCGGGAATCAAGACATCCGACAGATGAATGCTTCCCCAGCCCAGCGGCAGACAGCCCATGCCGGGCATGTGGCTGACGGTGACGCCTTCCGCGTCGAGTGGCACGACGAAGCAACTGACGCCCCGAGCGCGACTCGATCCGGGCTCGCGCGCATAGACGAGGGCCGCGGTGGCATTCATCGCCCAGGAGATCGCTGTCTTCTCACCGCTCAGGCGCCACCCGCCGTCGACCGCCGTTGCGGTGGTGGTCAGTGCACCTGCGTCGGACCCCGACCCGGGTTCGGTCAGGGCGATGGCGATGGTCTGCTCACCGCGGATGAGGGGAGGAAGATAACGCTCCTGAATCTCGTCCCGGCACAGCGCCAGTTGGGAGGCGACGAGGCCGATCTGGACGGGGGCCGACGCCATGTTTACGTCGCCGTAGGCCAGGGTTTCGGTGGCGAGTCCGAGCAGAACGGGATCCTCGGTGCCGGTTCCGCCGTACTGCTCGGGCAGGCCGATGCCCAGCAGACCGAGGTCGCCGATTTTCTTCATGATGTCGAAGGGGAATTCGGTCGACGCCGCGCGGTCGCGGTAACCCGGGAGGAGGACACGATCACTGAACGCTGCCAGCGTCTTCCGGAACTCTTCCTGTTCGTCGGTGAATGCAAATGAAACCATCGGAGGCGCTCCTGTGCGTTGCTTGGCTCGGGACGGGGAAGACGAAGCGCGGCGCGCAGTGAGTAGCCGGACGGTCCGTTCCGTGCCCTGAAGAAGTATTCTAGGTTTGAATAGTAGGTCGACAAAGCATCTGGGGCAAGGGGTGTCCACCAGGTAGTTGCGACTTCGTCGCGGAACGGTGGTCGGACTCGACCGGTCAGCAGAGAAGAGGGGCTGGGCTCAGTTCCCGGTTTCGACGTCGCCGACGGCGCGACGGACCTGTTGAAGCTGTCCGATCACCGCTTCCAGCGTCTCGGTATCGACCGACGCCAGGCCGAAACGAACCCCGGCGAGAAGATCATTCGCTTCCTCGACCACGGTCATGCCTGCCGGGGTCAGCGTGGCGAGAACGGTTCGGCGGTCCGTGGTGTGCGCGCGGCGTTCGACGAGGCCGGCCTTCACGAGTTGATCGACCGCCATCGAGACCGTGGTGGGGTGGACCATGAGGTATTTGCTCAACTTGCCGAGCGTCCGAGTGTGTTCGTCGGACAGTTGTAGCGAAGTGAGAATGAGGTATGCGTTGCGCGACAAGCGAAGTGAGCGAAGCTCCCGGTCCATGGCGCGGACGACCCATTGATGGGTGCGCAGCAACGCCATCGTCGTGGCGAACTCCAGCTCGGCCGAATCCCGCGACTCCGCCCATTCGGTGCGCATCCAGTCGACCACATCACCGCGATCGTCGTCGGCGGGCGCCGGCGGTTCACTCGCCACTGAGCGTCCTCTCCTCGTCACCGAACCACGTTGCGGTCGATGATAGACACCGCTCTCAGCCGTGGGACAGAACGACCTTGCCGAATCCGCTTCCCTGCTCGAGATGCTTGTGCGCGGCCGCCGCCTCCGCGAGCGGGAACACGGCACTGATGGGGACCGGAGGAACGTCCTTCGCGTCGAGCAGCGTCAGAAGTCCGGCGAAATCCTGTGGGCTGCCCATCGTGGTTCCGATCAGTTCGTACTGGCCGAAGTAGAACGGCCGGACGTCGAGGCTGGCGAGATCGCTGCGCGACGCCCCCAGCACGACCAGCCGGCCACCCGGTCGCAGCGCTGCGATGGACTGCTCCCACGTCCCGACGGAGTCGAGGACGAGATCGAACCCCTGCCCCTCCGGGGACAGCGCTCGCGCGGCGTCCGGCCACTCGGGGTCGGTGTAAAGGACGCCGTTGGCGGCGCCGAGCTCCTGGGCCTGCGTGATCTTGGAGGCAGAAGAGGACGTGACGGTGACGTTGGCGCCGATCGCGGAAGCGAGCATTACTGCCATCGTCGCGACGCCACCGCCGGCGCCCAGGACGAGGAGATTCTCACCGGCGCGGAGGCGTCCGCGGGTGAAGAGGGCGCGGTAGGTCGTGAGTCCGACCAGGGGCAGGGCAGCCGACTGTTCCCAATTGAGGCCACGAGGCTTCGGGGCGACGCAGTTTTCCGGGACGCGGACCAGCTCGGCGTAAGTGCCGCGCTGGTGGTCGCCGAGGATCTCCCACTGCGCACCGGGGGCCGCCTCGCGGTCGCCCCACCACAGCGACGGGAGGACGAGGATCTCCTCGCCCGTGTCCGTGCGGATACCCGCGCCGTCGGCGCCGAGGACATGGGGCAGTGGGGACGAGTACTTGCCCCGGCGAACGAGAACGTCGTGCCAATTGAGCGCGGCGGCCTTCAGTCGGACAGTGACCCAGCCCGGGCTCGCAACCGGATCGGGAATCGATTCCAACCTCAAGACGTCCGGCTCCCCGAACTCTCGTAAAACCACGGCGTCCACAGAATTCCTTTCGGTCGTACCTTTTTAATGGTAACATTGTTGCAGCAAAGAGCGCTGCTCGGCCGGGCAGGCGCACGGTGTCTGGTGCCAGCTCTGGAACGCGCACCCTCCCAACGCTATTGGTCACTCCATGCTATGTGCGGCGCGTCTTGCCCTCAGTGCGCGAATCGTGTTTAGTGATGGCAGTCACATATACTGGGTTGTCGGATGAGGAACGTCTGCCTTGCGACGCAATCCGCGTCGTGAGGCAACTGGACTACGGAGCGTGATGAGTCGGACAGCGCAGTCGGTCGCAGTGCGGGACGAGGGCCTCGTTCAGCACGCGCACGAGTATGTAGAACTGGCAGCGAAGATCCTCGGGCCGGGTTTCCGTGCTTGCAGCTTCAATGATGCCTATGTCGCACTCGCCGCTGCCCGACACCAACTCGGGGACGCGCTGACCGAAGGACGCCTGCCCGAGGCTGACATCGAGGAGGCGTGCTTCCTCCTGGTACGGATCGAAGAACACCAGGAGCGGTGCGCCGAGAGCGCGGCCATGAGCCGTGCCGCCGAGTTGCGTGCCGTCCACGACGCCGCGGCCGGGCTACGGGATCTCGCATCCGATGACATCGTTCAGGCGGCACCATTGGCGATCTGTTCTGCGCTCCCGTTCGCGCGCGCCATGATCTCGGCGATCAGTGGATCGCTGTGGCGACCGCAGAGACTCCACGTGCAGCCCGAATTCGACGGCTCGCCGATGGATTTCTCGTACTTCGTTGATTCCGCGGAATTTTCGTTGTCGGAGGCGCGGCTGGAGACGGAACTCGTCCGCAGGCGAGTGCCCGCCCTCGTTCCAGCGCCGGCAGACGACCACCGGACGTTCAAAGAGATCGTGGCTGTGTCACGCTGCTCCAGCTATGTTGCCGCGCCCATAGTTTCCAAGGGCAGAGTGATAGGCCTCGTACATGCTGATCGTCCTGGCGTGCGGGACTCGCTCGACCCGGACGACCGCGACCGATTGGACGCGTTCGCAACGTTCTTCGCTCTCGTGTACGAGCAAGCGGTACTGCGGGAACGAATCTGCGCGCAGCGGACGCGACTCGCGGCCTCCTTCGACGCCACCGATTCGATGCTCGAACGCATGCAGAAGGCGGAACTGGGCCTGCGTCCCCCGCCGGACGTGCGGTCCTCCGTCCCTCGACGCATCGTGGACGAGACCAGTGCGGTGGAGGTGAACGCGGTCTTGACGTTCCGCGAGCGCGAGATCCTGTCCCATATCGCGACCGGAGCCACCAACAATCAGATTGCGCAGACACTCGTGATTTCCGAGGGAACCGTGAAGTCACACGTCAAGCACATCCTCAAGAAGCTGCGGGTGCCTACGCGGGCCGCGGCGGCGGTGCTCTATTCCCACCAGAACCGACGATGACGGGCACGCCATCGTGAACAATGGCCAATCACCGGCACAGAACTCGGCACGGTCGCGAGCCGAGGCCGAAGGTCTGAAGACGGCCACATCGCTTCTCGGCCGCTTGCGTAAGGAATTCGGTTTCGGGCCAGAGTCCCCGACTGAGACGCGGAAGGCGTCACCGGGCCTCGTGCTCGCCATGCTGGACGAGGCGACCGAAGCAGGACTCCGTGGACTGTCGTCGATCCCAGCGGACAAGAAGGTGTCCTTCGGGCGGCTCCTCGTCGAGATTCGAGAGGTCCGCCTCCGTCTGCACGCAACGCCGTCCTCGTCTGGTGTTGTCGGTGCCGCCGACTTCGCAGGCGCCGTTCGACGTCTTCGCGGTGCCGAAACGGTGGCCGGGTTGTCCAAGAGTGTGTGCTCCGAGGCCGCCGCGATGACCGGCCTCGGCCGGGTGCTGCTGTCCGAGGTTCACGATAACGCGTGGACCATCGTGGAGACGCAGTTCGAGAAGGGCTCTGCGCCGGACGTGACTGCACTGGCGTCGACAGCGATAGCGCCGGGGTCGCCGGAGGAAGAGGCAGCCCAGAAACGCGCTGCAGTCCTCGTACTGCCGAATCCGCAGCTTTCGACGGGGAACTCCACGGCCGTCCCAGGTGTCCCGTTATTTGGTGCCGGCGGGTATGTCGTGGCCCCGATTGCGGTCTCCACGGGGGTAATCGGCCTGATTCACGCGTGTCGCGCCGACGAGCGAAAGCCGAGCGTCGCCGAGCGAGACCTTCTCGATGCTTTCGCGGGTAGCTTCGGGACGCTCTTCGAACGGGCCCTCGTCTCCGAACGGCTCAGCGAGCAGAAACGGTTGATCCTCGAACGCCTGCAAGAGGAAAGTCGTGAGGCGGAGGGACTGTCGAACGCCGAAGTCGCTTTCGGAAAGCCGAGTGGCGCCGGTGCGGCGGCGTTGTCGCCGGTGCCACTGCCTTCCGATTGCCGCGCACCGGGCCTCGAGGAACTCACCAGGCGCGAGCGCGAAGTCTTCCAGCTCTTGGCGGCGGGAAAATCCAACACGGAAATTGCGGATGAACTCGTGATCAGCGTGTTCACGGTGAAATCGCATGTCAAGAAGATCCTGCGGAAGCTGGGGGCGATGAACCGGTCGGAGGCGATCTACCGGTACCTCGAGATGACCGACTCCGACGCCTCGTCCCGCCGCACCACCTGAGTCAGCCGTTGGTGTCCGGTACGACGACTCGGACACCGTCACACTGCCCGTTGACGATCAACTGGCACGACAGGCGTGAATGTGACTGCACCCCTTCGAGGTATTCGAGCAGATCGCGCTCCTCGTCGGTGGCCTCGTCGAACAGGCCCGTGGAGTCTTCATCGAGAATGACGTGACACGTTGCGCACGAGCAACTTCCCCCGCATTCGGCGATGATCCCCGGAAGGTTGTTGCGGACCGAGCCGTCCATGATGCTGTGGCCGGTCGGGACGTCGATCGTCGACTCACTTCCGTCGGGCAGCACGTAGGTGATCTTGCTCATTTCGATTCCTTTCGAGGTCTCTCGTGTGATCCAAGTCTCTCCTGCGCCGCCCGGTGACACGTCACCTCGACGAGAGATCTTCCTACGCCCTTGGGGTGAGATTACTTCGTCGGGAATCGGGGTAACGAAACGGGGCTGGCGCAACCTCGTTGCGACAGCCCCTGCTCGTGGTATCCGGCAGTGCCGGAAAGTGTTACGCGTTGCCGGTCAGTTCGGCCGCCTGCTTGCGAAGCAAGAACTTCTGAATCTTTCCGGTGGCGGTGGTGGGAAGCTGATCGATGACGACCACCTTCTCTGGAATCTTCTGCATCATGGCCTTCCGCTCGTTTCGGAGGAAATCGGCCAGCTCGTCCAAGGTCGGCGCCGGACCGTTCACCTCGATGAAGGCGCACACCTTTTCTCCGAGGCGGGGATCCGGCATGGACACCGCGGCCGCGCCCGTGATGCGCGGATGTGCCAGCAGGTGTTCTTCCACCTCACGCGCGGAGATATTCATACCGCCGCGGATGATCAGGTCCTTGATCCGTCCCGTGACCCGCAGATAGCCCTCTGCGTCGACGCGCCCCAGATCACCTGAGGCGAGGAAGCCTCGACTGTCGACCGATGCCGCCGTCCGTTCGGAGTCGCGCCAGTAGCCGAGGAAGATCCCCGGACCCCCATAGAACATCTGGCCTTCCTCGCCGGCGGGTACGACGGCACCCTCCTCGTCGCGGATCTCGAGATCGACCCCGTCGAAGGCCCGTCCGTCGGAGGAAAGCACCTTCTCGATGGGGTCGTCCGCGCGTACAGCGGTCACCAGAAGTCCCTCACTGCTGCCGTACACGGGGAGGAGGAGACATGCGGGGAGTGCCTTCTTCCACGCCCTCAGGAGTGCTTCTGGGATCGGTGCGCCTGCACTGACCCACATCCGCATCGAGCTGACATCGTGGTCGGCGCCCGACTCGATGGCCCCGAGCGCCATTTGAAGGAACGGTGTCGCCGCCATGCTGATCGTCGTCTTGAACTGCGCGATGCGGCGTAGGCCCTCGCCCGGTTCCCACACGTCGAGAAGATGAATGCCGCTTCCGAGGATCAGGGGTGCCGCAACACCCACGGCAAGTCCGGTCGCATGCGTGACAGGGGAGGGCATGAACATCACGTCAGCGGGGTTCAGGCCCATCACGTCTCCACCCAATCCGTGGACGGTGAACGAGAGCGTGTTGAACGTGTGCTGGCAGCCCTTCGGCCGCGACTCGGTTCCCGAGGTGTAGATGATGGCGTGGGCCGCATCGGCGGACGGCGGCGGCCCGAGTTCGTCGTCACCGGGGACGCGGTCGCCGACGGTGAGTGACTCGAACGCGATCTCGCCTGCCCGCGCTGTTCCGCGCACGACGACGACATGCTCGAGTCCGGGCACTTCCGGGCGGACCTCGGCCAGCATGTCGGTGTACCGGAATTTGCGGAATTCCTCTGTGACGAAGGAGATCTTGGCGCCGGAGTGCTCGAGTACGTACCGGACCTCGTCGTGCCGGTACACCGGCATCGTCGGAACGAGTACCGCGCCGATCCTGGCGAGCGCCACGTAGATGACGACGAATTCGTTCCAGTTCGGCAACTGGACCTGGACGCGGTCGCCGCTGTCGACGCCGAGCTTCTTCAGTGCCGCCGCGAGGCGGTACGCCTGCGCCCGCAGCTCGCCTCGGGTGAGTGACCCGTAGCCGTCGGTGACAGCCACGAAGTCCGGATCGATAGTCGCCCAGCGATCCACGTGCTCGGCCAGGCTCTCGTCGCGCCAATAGCCGTTCGATCGGAACGCCTCGAGGGTGCTCGCACTGTAGCGGTCCTCGGGGAGAATGGCTCCCGCGTGTTCCATGACATCCATGCGCGGATCCTTGCTTTCAGGTGCCTCTCCTCGACAGGAGGCAGGCCGGAGTGATTGGTCTAACCATAAGTCGACCGGGGTGGGAAAAAGGTATGAAACGGACGTCTTCTCCTCCTCCGGGATGAGGGAAATACCCCGTCGGGATGAGTGCTCCGTGGAGGGTGCGGGTACGGCGCGTGTGCCGCACCCGCACCCGGGTGTCACAGGTAGATCGACTTCTGCACGAGGTAGGCGGAGAGTGCTTCCGGGCCCAGTTCACGGCCGAGGCCGCTGGCTTTGACACCACCGAAGGGTGCCGTGGGATCGGGAAGGTAGCCGTTGATCCCGATCGTTCCCGTCTGGACGCGCCGGGCGACGGCGACCCCGTGGTCGTGATCGGCCGTGAAGACGGTGCCACCGAGCCCGAAGTCGCTGTCGTTCGCGATGCGGACCGCCTCCTCGTCGTCGCGGTACGAGATGATCGAGAGCACCGGGCCGAAGATCTCCTCCTGGGCGATGGTGTAGTTGTTGTCCACGTCAGCGAAGATGGTCGGCTCGACGAACCATCCCTTTTCGAGGCCCTCGGGGCGTCCGCCGCCGACTGTGATGCGGGCGCCGTCGCCCTTGCCCTTCGCGATGTAGGACTCCACGCGGTCGCGTTGCCGGGCGCTCGCCATGGGGCCGATCATCGTGGCGGGGTCGAGGGAACTTCCCACGGTCAGCGACCCGGCCAGAGCGCTGAACGTGTCGACCACTTCCTGGTAACGCGACTGCGGTGCGAGCACGCGGGTGCCGAGGTAGCAGACCTGCCCGTTGTTCAACATGGTCGCGCCGAACAACTGCTCCCCGACGGTGGCGAGATCCAGGTTCGCGTCGTCGAGGATGATGGCCGCCGACTTGCCACCCAGTTCCAGTGTGACCGGCCGGAGCAGGCGACCGCAGGCCTCGGCGATGTTGCGGCCGGCAGCAGACGACCCGGTGAACGCCACCTTGTCGATGCCGGGGTGCGAGACCAGGTACGCGCCCAGTTCGCGGCCGCCGGGAACGATGTTGATCACGCCGGCCGGAAGGTCCGCCTCTTCGATCGCCTCGGCGAGGACGTAGCTGTCGAGCACTGTTTCGGGGGACGGCTTGATGACGATCGTGCACCCGGCAGCGAGGGCCGGCGCATACTTGAATGCGGCGAGCGCCTGCGGGAAGTTCCACGGAACGATAGCGCCGACCACACCGATCGGGGCCTTGGTCACGAGGGTCGACCCGCCCAGCAGGCCCGGACGCGTTTCCTCGAATCCGTCGTTCTCGATCAGGCCCGCGTAATAGCGGAGCAGGATCTGAGGGAAGACCGCTTCCAGCTTCTCCGCGACGGCGACGGGCATGCCGTTCTGCGAGCTCACAGCCTGGACCATCTGGGGTGCGCGCTTGTCGAGCGCATCAGCGAGGCGCTTCAGTGCCGCCGCTCGCCGCGACGGCTCCCACTGCGACCAGCCGGTGGGATCGTCGAAGGCCTGGCGCGCCGCATCGACAGCGGCGTCCATATCGGCCTCGGCGCCGTCGGGGGCGTGACCGACGACCTGCTCGTCGTTGGGTGACACGACCGTGATCACGTCACTGGAAGTGGGCGCGTGCCACTCGCCTCCTATGAAGAAGGCGTTGTTGTTCGTCGTCATGACGGGTTCCTCTCGTTGATCTGAGTTGTGTTGCTCTTCTTGCCGAGTCGTTCGCTGACGATGGATTACACGGATTCGAGGGGTTCGTCGTACAGCGGGAATTCCTCGGTGTCGTACGTCCCGAAGCCCTCCTCGAAGCTTTCCTGGATGGCGATCTGGGCGCTGTCGGGCAGGGTGTGCATGATCTCGCGGACGCGTTCCTGGCGGCGGGCGACCGCCTGCCGGAACGGCATTCCCGGGGTGGCCTTCATCTGCGGGACGATGCCCTCGACGTCGTCGACCCCGCCGGCGTGGTGGCCGGCGTCGACCATGGCCTGTTCAGCCGCCATGGTGGCCTCGTCCTTCTCCTCCGACATGCCGATCGGGCCGATCATGGTGCCGTTGAGGAACTGCTTGACCACCGGTTCGTCCGAGGTGAGCAGAACCTCTCGCGGGCCGAACATCACCAGTTTCCGGCGGAAGAGCATCCCGATGTTGTCGGGAACCGTGCGGGCGAGATTGATGTTGTGCGAGACGATCAGGATCGTCGCGTCGATCTCGGCATTGATGTCGATCAGTGTCTGGGAGATGTAGGTGGTGCGGACAGGATCGAGACCGGAGTCGGGCTCGTCGACGAGGATGATCTGCGGGTCGAGGACCAGGGCGCGGGCGAGGCCGGCCCGTTTGCGCATACCACCCGAGATCTCCCCGGGCAGTTTGTCCTCCGCCCCGAGCAGACCGACGAGTTCCATCTTCTCCATCACGATCTTGCGCACGTCGGATTCGGACTTCTTCGTGTGCTCCCGCAACGGGAACGCCACGTTGTCGAACAGGTTCATCGACCCGAACAACGCACCGTCCTGGAACAGCACCCCGAACAACTTCCGGATCTCGTACAACTCCTTCGACGAGCACTCCAGAATGTTGGTGCCGTCGATCACGATCGAACCCTGCTCCGGGCGGAGCAGACCGATCAGAGATTTCAGGAACACCGACTTACCCGTACCGGACGGCCCGAGCAACGCACTGACCTCACCGGCCGGAAGGGTCAGCGTGACGTCCTGCCAGATCTTTTGCGAGCCGAACGACTTGGTCAGACCTTCGACCGATACCTCGACACCCACGACTTCCTCCTACTATTGCGAAAACATCGACTGATCCCCATGTTTCGGGGAACTGGTCAGACGGGGATCATTTCCGTCATGACCCACGTACCCTCCTGTTCGGTCATGCCGACGCGGACGCGGCTTCCGTCCAATTTCGGGGCGGCACTGTCGGTGCTGGTGGTCGACTGGTTGACGAAGAACAGCAGCGTCACTGCGTGTTCCGACGCGGAGACGACGGAGGATTCGACGACGGTCGCCGAGGTCACGACCTGGCGTTGTTTCGCCGACGGGATGATGACCTCCTTGCCGACGCTGTCGAACTGGCCGCGCAGGTCTCCGCCGAGACTGGGAAGGATGTCGGCGAAGTGGGCGTCGATGGTGTTGAAGTCGTAGGAGAGTACGTCGGCGACCAGTTGGGTGGCGCGGTCGCGCGCCTGCCCCTCCGCGGTGTCGATCTGGCGGCGATCGTGTACCTGGAGAGCGATGGCGACGGTCGCCGCGACGAGCCCACCGGCGAGGAGCACGGCGAGGTATCGGGTGGCCCGCCGCCGCGCGAAGGACCAGGATGCGACTGCTTCGGGTATCCGGGCGAGTGTGTTTCTCATGCTACGAACTCCACATCTGAGACGAGCCAGTTGCCGTCCACCGAATCGAGAGAGACCTTCATGCGATAGACGCGGATCTCGCCGTTGGGCGCCTCGGTGTTCTTCACTGTGGACGTCACGGCGGCGAGGACGACGGCATGCTCGTCGTCGGACGTGACCAGGCCGGCTTCCTTGACTTCGCCGGTCGACTCCACCTGGCCCTGGTTCAGCACCTCACCGAAGCTGCCGGACGCACTGGTGAACTGCTCCCGGAACGGCCCGGTGGTGCCGTCGGCGACGCGCTGAATGTCCTCGTCCACACTCTGATGCCTCAGCGTGACCAGATTGACGACCACTTGGCGGGCCGTCTCCAGTATCTGCTCGTCTCGTGACTGTGCTGCTTGCTCCGCTCGCAGGTTCGTCCACGAGACGCCGCCGACGACAAGGGCGGCGAGGGCGACGAGTGCGATTGCCGCCATCGTCGCGATGAACCTTCGGGTACTTTGACGCACCTCGGAGTCGGCTGTCGCGGCCGTGGCATCTTTTCCGGTGTGATCGAGGTCCGGTTCGACCTCTACCGGAGCAGTAGTGCCTGCCATGTCAATTCCTCCTCTAGCTTTGGTGCAGAAACGCTGGCGATCGAATACAGGTCGCCGTTCGGTGCCCGGAAGTTCCCGGTGATCGGGTCATACGGGACGCTGGTGGTGCCGTCGGGAACAATCGCCTGCGGGGGCGTCCACGAAGCCGGTGCGACGGTCAGGGGTTCGGGAACTTCGGGAGCCGGCCGGTTCGCGATCGGTCCCGTGTCCGGTGCTCCGGTGTCGGTCGACGGGGGAGAATACGGTTGTCCGGGCCGTGCCAGCATTTCCGGCCAGGTGGACGGCAGGCCGCCGGGGCAGTTCGCGATCTCGGCGGTGCGCACCGCGGGATTCGTGGCGCACGGGATATTCCGTGCGCCACGTGCGACCCGCGGATCTGCCTGCGGGAGCTTGCAGTAGGAATTTTCCGGCGCCGGAGCCGAGCTGACGTCGCTGGGGTCGCGGCGCTGGGTTTCCTGGTAACCCTCGGTGCAGGGGAGCGGGTTCGCGGAGTTGCCGAGTTTGACGTCCAGGGCGCCCTGACCGTACACCCGGTCGTCAGTTTGGACTCCGCGGTGCATGTAGTTGATCGACGCGGACACCGCCGGATAGATCACCAGGATCTGCTGTATCCCGGGGATGTTGACCCGTGCCACCTCACCCACGGTCTGGAGATTCGCCAGCAGCAGCGGAACGGTGGGGCGGACGTCGTCGAGGGTGCCGCTGACCGTGTCGAAGAACTGGGAACCGTTGTCGAGGACACCGCGAACCTGCGCGTCGCTCATCACCAACTGCTCGGAGAACGAGGACAGATCACGGGAGAAGCTCGCGATGTCGGCGCGGGAGTCGGCACCGGCCTCGAGGACGGGTTCGGCGTCATCGAGCAGTGTTCTGGTGGAACCGATCTTGGCCTGCGCGAGTTCGATCAGCGGGCGCGAGGAGTCGATGAGCCGCGACAGGGCCGGTCCCGCCCCGTTGAAGGCGGTGTAGGCCTCGTCGACCGTGACCCGGAGATCATCCTTGGGCAGCTCCGACAGGAGCACGTTCACCTTGTCGACGACCTCGGAGGCGGGCACCGGGATCTCGGTGTTCTGCTCGGTGATCACGTCGCCGTCCTCGAGGAAGGGGCCCTCCGAGGACGCAGGAACGATGTCCAGATACTGCTCGCCGATGGCCGAGACGCTGCGGACGAATGCCTGGCTGTTCGCCGGAACAGCGAAGTCCGAATCGAGCTGCAGTTCCGCGGACGCCCGATCAGGGCGGACGTCGATCGACTTCACGACGCCGACGTCGACGCCGCGATACGTCACCAGGGAGTTCACATAGAGTCCTCCGGCGCGGTCGAACTCCGCCGTGATCGTGTACATGCCGATCCCGGTGACCCTCTTCAGCCCGAGATAGTTGACCGCAGCGTTGCCGACCGCGAGAACTGCCACCACGCTGAAGACGATGAGCTGGAAGCGAACGAGTTTCGATCTCATCAGCGCGGTGCTCCATTCTTCGGTGCGGACGTTGCGGGTCCGCCGGATGTCGTTGCACCGGTGGGTGCCAACAGCGGATTCACCGCTTGGCGAGCCGGGTTCAGTCCCGCCAACTCGTCGAGGGGAATGCTGCCGAGAACCTTGCCGCCTACCGTCTCGGCGCTGACGTCGAGCGTGAGGAAGAGATTCATGTAGTCACCCTTGATGGCGCGCTGAGTGGTGGTCACCGGGAACGGGACCGTCGCCGCGATCTTCAGTGCTTCCGGAAGGTGATCGCCGGCCGCGGCGAGCTGCGAGAGCACCGGCTGCAGCGACCGCAGATTCGCGTCGAGATCCTCGCGGCTGCTCTCGAGTATCTCGGTGGCGATCTCGCCGAACCGCCCCACGTCGTTCAGCATCGTCGTGAGTTGCTTCTGCTGCTCGTCCAGGATCTGCATCGCCGGCTGGATCGAGGTGATGCCTCGGTCGATCGTCTGATTCTGGCTGGCGAGTTCCGCGCCCAGGCGGTCGAGCCCGTCGATCGCGCGGACGATGTCGTCGCGCTGTTGGTCGACACCGCCAACGAATTCTTCGAGGTTGCCGAAGAGGCTGCGCAACGATTCCTCGCGGCCACCCAGAACACGATTGAGTTCGGAGGTCACGGTGCGGATCTGTTGCAAACCACTTCCGTTGAGTACGAGGGCCAGCGCAGAGAGCACCTCCTCCGTGGACGGGTACTGACTGGTGCGGTCGAGGGGGATCACGTCGCCGTCGGCGAGCGCGCCGACCGCCTCGACACCGGGCGGCACCGTCAGCTCGAGGTACTGGGAGCCGAGCACGCTGGTTTGCGCGAGCTTGGCGCTGACGTTCGCCGGGATCTCCGCCTCGGGATCGATTTCGAGTGTCAGTTTGGCGCCCCAGTTGTCACCCGTGATGTGGCTGATGTTCCCGACGATGACGTTGTTGGCCTTCACCGGCGAGTTGCCCACCAGATTCTGGATGTCCGCCAGTTCGACCGTCACCTCGTGTGCGTCACCTCCGACTACGTTGCCGGGCAGTCCGATCGAATTGATTCCGTCGAATCGGCACCCGGCCGCCGCGGCCACGACGCCGACGAGCATGGTCGCGGTGAGCGCCGACCTCCGAATTGAGTTCGTCATCGTGGTCCCTCCGGAAGAATGAGATTCTGGAGACTCTGGGTGATGGAGGCGACGGGGTCACTCGGGCCGGGGGATCGCGGCGCGCCTGCCGGTGGAGTCCGATTGGCGACGGGTGCTGACGTTGCCTGTTGCACGGCAGCATTGGCCAGAGGTGCGGCGAAAGCGCCTGCAGCAGTCGCGCATTCATTCGCGGGTGCGTCGACCGTGGTCAAGAGCGCGCAGATGAGCGAGCGCGGGTCCGGCATCTCGGGCACGGCGAGGGCGCCCGTGAGTGAGTTGGCGTCGGGATCGTAGATGTTGTAGAAGTCCGACAGCGCCGTTGGTCCGGCGTGCAGGATCGACATCAGGGTGTCCTGCCGGTCGACGAGCAACCGGGAGATGGTTTCGAGCTGCCCGGTATTCTCGACCAGTGCCCCACGGTTGTCTTCGACGAACTTCGTGACTTCCTGGAACGTGGTCAGCATGCTGCTGAGCAGTGCGTCGAGTTCGGTCCGGTTGGCGTTGAGCAGCCCCGACACGTTGGCCAATTCACCGCTGAACGCCCGGATCTGCTGGTCGCTGGCAGCGAGGGCGGTGGTGAACTTCTGCAGGTTCTCGACGGTGCCGAACAGATCCTCGCCGCTCGCGTTCAGTGTGGTGGCGGCGTCGGAAAGGTGGGTGAGGGAATCGTGCAGTGCGGTACCCGTTCCGTCCAGGGTGTGGGCGGTGCTGCTCACGAAGCGATTGAGGGAACCGTCCGGGTGCTCCGGGGTGCGGCCCGCATCCTCGCTGAGTTTGACCACCTGCTTCTTGATCTCGTCGAACTCGACCGGTACGGCGGTCCGGTCGAGGGGGATCTCGTCACCGTCCGACAGGGTCGGTCCACCCGAGTACGCCGGCGCGAGCTGAATGTAGCGGCCGGTCACCAGGGTCGGGGCGACGACCGCCGCCTTCGCGGTGGCGGGGACGTCGTACTCGTTGTCGTACTCGAACTCCACCCGGACGCGTTCGCCGTCCGGTTCGATCGTCGTGATGCGGCCGACCTCGACGCCGAGAACCATCACCCGGTCTCCGACGTACATGCCGGTGGTGTTCCGGAAGTAGGCCGTGACGTGGTTGACGGAGTGGTTTTCGATCCAGGCGGCCGTCAGCAACCCGACGAGGGCCACGGCGATCATCACGGCGAAAAGCCTTGCCGGCAGTTGTCGTGCCATTTCGCGTACCGATGCCATCAGCGCGGCCCCCCGAAACTTCCCGGAAGCTGCCCGGACAGATTGGCCGGGACGATGTTGTGCAGCAGCACCCCGAAGAACGGTCCGCTGCCCACCGCATCACCGACCTGCCGCGCGAACCGTTCGAGGCCGGTGAGCGATGCGTTGATGTTGTCGTAATTGCTGTTCAATGTGGCCACCAGAGTCTTCATCTGATCGAGAGTGGGTCCGAGTGTTGCCGCGTTGTCGCGGGACAGCCCGGTGAGCGTGTCGGCTACCTGACGGGACTGCACGAGGACGCGATGGATGGTGTCCGCCCGGTTGTTCAGCGCGGCGAAGAGCGACTGGCCTTGGCCGAACAGCGCGGAGACCTGGCCGTCCCGATCCGCGAGGATCTTGGACACGTCGGCCGCACCCGCGAGCAACCGACGCAGCTCCTCGTCCCGGCTCGATACTGTCTCGGACAGGCGGGACAGGCCGTCGAGGGAGGACCGCAGGTCCGGCGGAAGCTCGTCTTCAACCGAAGAGACCTGCTCGAGTGCGCCGGACAGGTTGACGGTGTCGGTCTCGGACACCTTGTCGGTGACTTCCTCGAGCGCCCGCGTGATGTCGTATCCCGAGCTGGTCTGTGCGAGAGGGATGGTCGCGTTGTCGGCGAGTTCGCCGTGACGCCCCGGAGTGATCTCCACGTACCGCCGACCGAGAGCAGTTTCAACCTTGATCGCTGCCGTGGTGTCGTCACCGAGCCCGACGGCGCCACTGTCGACGTCGAACTCGACGTCGACCTTTCCGTCGCTGATCGAAAGCTTTTTCACCTCACCGACTTTCACCCCGGCAATTTGTGTCGTGTCACCGACGGCGAGGCCGCTGGCATCAGCGAACTCGGCATGGTAGGTGGTGGCCCCGCTGATACCGGGGATGGACTTGAAGTTGAGCGCAAGGAACAGGACCCCGATCAGGACCGCTGTTCCGATCAGGCCCATGCGGAACGCATCCCGCTCGAGGAAGGATTTCTGAGCCATTACTGGCACCTTTCTGCGGGAGCCTTGAACATCGGTGTGACTCCGCCGGGACCGGGCCCGGACGCGTACTTGATCGCGAGACCACAGACGAAGAAGTTCACGAAACTGCCGTAGCCCGCGACGCGGCTGATGAGGCGGTAGTTCTCGGGCAATGTGGAGAGCACCATGTTCAGGGTGTCGGTGTTGGCGTTGAGGTTGCCCGCGAGATCACCCAATGCGACGACGTCCTGCGCGATCGCCGGCCGGTTCTGGTCGAGCACACTCGAGAGACTGTCGGTGACGCGGTCGATGTTCACCAGGGAGTTGGTGATCAGATCACGGTCACCGTCGAGGCCCGCGACCAGCCGCTGAAGCTGATCGATGAGCGTCGAAAACTGGTCACCGCGATCGTTCACGGTCCCGACGACGGTGTTGAAGTTGCTCACTACCTGACCGATCGCCTGATCCCGGTCCGCCAGCGTGTTGCTCAAGGACCCGATCTGACTCACCAAACGCCCGATGCTCGCCTCCTGGCCGTTGAGTACCTCGATCAGGGAGGCGGACAGTTGATTGGTCTGATCCGGGTCGAGCCCCTGCAGGAGAGGCCGGAACCCGTTGACCACCTGGTCGAGGTCGAGTGCCGGGGTGGTCTGCTGGAGTGGAATCGGGCCGTCGAGCGCACCGATGGCACCCGGTCCGTTCGACAACTCCACGTAACGGTCACCGATCAGGTTCTTGTACTTGATCCGTGCCGTGGTCCCCTCCGTCAGAGGGCGCTCGGTGGACAGGGAGAACGACACCACCGCGGTGCCGTCCGCTGCCAACTCCACCCCTTTCACCTTGCCCATCGGCACACCGCCGACCTTGACGTCCTCGCCGTTGCCCAGTCCGGACGCGTTGGCGAAGACGGCCTGATACGTGTTGGTGCTGCCGAAGCGCATGTTGCCCACCACCGTCGCCACACCGAATCCGGTCAACGAGGTGACCAGGACGAAGATCAGCAACTTGATTCCGGGTGCCTTCGTCATCAGCGCCCACCTCCGAACATGAACTGTGCGAACGGGTTACCGATCAGGTCTTCGACACCGCGCGCGGGCTGGTATGCCTTGCTGCCGTCGTCGAAATCGGTGTGTCCGGGTGCCTGCGCGGGGTCGTAGCACCGCGGTGCGCCGTCCGCACCGTTCTTCGGCGCGTTCTCCGGGTACGTGTACGGCGGATCGCCCATCAACAGAGTGCCGAGGATGTTCAGCCCGGCCTGATCACTACCACCGACGGTGCGTTCGAGATATTTGTTGGTCTGGTCCATGCTCGCCAGGAAGCACGGATACATCGGCGCATTCTGCGCGAGCAGTGCCGTAGTCGGTTCCAGCGCATCCAGCGACTTCTCCAACGGGTCACCGGAGGCCTCGAAGAAACTTCGTCCGCTGTTGCCGAAGCTGCTGAAACTGAGCAGGAACGCGCTGAACTGGTCCTCCTTCTCGGTCACCGTGTCACCGGTGGTGCTGACATGGTCGACGGTCCGAAGGAGGTCCGGAGCGGCGTCGGCGAGGACGTCGGAGACCTCGGCACCCTTGACCAGATCGCGCTGCAACGTGGGAAGACTGCCGTTGAACTCGGACAGGTACGTGTCGAGCTCGACCATCATGTCACCGAGTTGGTCGCCGCGGCCCTGCAGCGACGTGGACAACGCACTCAACGTCGCGTTGACCTTCTGCGGTTCCACGGTGCGCAGCACCGTCACCAGCGAGTCGAGGAGGTCGTTCACCTCGGTGGCCACGCCGGTGCCCCGGACTACCGAGCCCGCCGACACAGTGGTCGCCGAGGGATGTTCCGGCTGCACGAGTGTGACGAACTTGCGGCCGAACAACGTGGTCGGATCGATCACGGCAGTGATGTTCTCCGGTATCGCCGACGTCCGGCTCTCGTCGATGTCCATGGTGATCTGGGCCTGGTCGTCCACCAGCTGCACCTTCGAGACCCGGCCGACGACGACGTCGCTCATCTTGATATCGGATCCGGGTTCGAGCATGAGACCCGACCGAGCCGAATACAACGTCACCGGGACGGTCGAGGCGAACGATCCGCGATAGACGCCGACGGATACCGCCGTCGCGATCGCGAACAGCGTCACCAGACACACACCCAGGAGCACATACACCAGGCGGCTTCGCTCTTCGATATGGCCACCCATGTCAGCCCGCCACTTTCACGGCGCCGGCGGAGCCACCGTAGACGGCGATTCCGATGAGCAGGTCGATGACCATGATCGCGATCAAGGAGGTGCGCACGGCCCGCCCGACCGCGACGCCGACTCCCGCCGGCCCGCCCTTCGCGTTGTAACCGTGGTAGCAGTGCACACACATCACCACCACCGACATCGCGAGGACCTTCACCATCGACCACGCGACGTCGCTGGGCACGAGGAATACGTTGAAGTAGTGCTGGTACGTTCCGCTCGCCTCGCCGAGGTATTCGGTGACGAGCTGGGTGGCGACGTATCCGACGAACAACGCCACCGCATACAGCGGAATCACCGCGATGATCCCGGCCATCACCCGGGTCGTCACCAGGTAGGGGAGCGACGGAATGGACATGGTCTCCATGGCATCGATCTCCTCGCTCACGCGCATCGCGCCGAGTTGTGCGGTGAAACCCGCACCGACCGTCGCCGTCAGCGCAATACCTGCGATGACCGGAATGGCCTCCCGGGTATTGAAGAACGCCGAGATGAATCCGGACAGCGCGCCGATCCCGATGCGCCCCATCGAGGTAGCACCCTGCTGGCCCACTTCGTATCCGACGGCGGTGGTGAGCAGGGAGATGACGACGAGAGTTCCTCCGATGACCGCGAGGGCGCCGGTGCCCATGCTGACTTCGGCGAGTAGCCGGAGCGTTTCCTTCCGGTACCGCCGGAAAGTGCGTGGAATCGCGGTGACGGCATGGCTGTAGAAGTGGAGCTGTCGCCCCATCTCCTCCATGTGGCCGATCGGTGCATCGACCACGCTGAGCGCGACCTTGGCAACCCTGGGTCTCGCGCCGGTGGCCCGAGTAGCTTTCGACACAGAATTCTCCCGTTGACAGCCGTCTTCGCGGCTTGAGGTGGAGCGCTGTCAGTGCAGCGCGAGAGTCGTGATAACCGAGTTGGCGAGGAAAAGCAGCAGAAAGCTGAACACGACGGTCTGGTTCACTGCGTCTCCGACGCCCTTGGGTCCGCCCTTCGCGTTGAGTCCCAAATGGCACGCGACGAGGCCTGCTAGCAGGCCGAACACCGCCGCCTTCACCTCGCTGACGAGGAAGTCGGGCAGTTTGGTCAGGATCGAGATCGCCGTGACGTACTGGCCCGGCGACGCACCCTGCATGTAGACGGTCGCGATATATCCGCCCACCAGGCCGACCGCCGAAACGAGGCCGTTCAGGAACATCCCGATCAAAGTCGACGCCAGCACCCTCGGCACAACCAGGCGTTGAATCGGATCGATCCCCAGCACCTTCATCGCGTCGATCTCTTCACGAATCGTCCGTGAACCCAGGTCGGCGCAGATCGCGGTCGAGCCGGCACCTGCCACGACGAGAACCGTGACAACCGGGCCGATTTCCCGAATGATCGCGACGCCGGCGCCGGCGCCACTGAGGTCGACCGCACCGATCTCGGCCAGCAGGATGTTGATCTGATAGACGAACATCATGCAGAAGGGAATCGCCATCAGCAGCGCCGGCATGATCGACACACCGGCGATGAACCACGCCTGCTGAACGAACTCGCGAGCGTGGAAGGGGCGCTTGAACATGCATCGGAACGTCTCCATCGACGTCGCGTAGAACGCGCCGACCGCCGTCGGCGCGACCTGGACGGCCTTCCGGACAGCACTCGCCTTCGGCGGGCGTGCTTTCAGATCTACAGACATCGAACAGCCTTTCTCACTGTTTCCGGAGCATCCGACGGGCAAACAGGGTTGGTCATCACTCGTGGACGAGGACGACCTTCACCGCCTCACCTCGATGTTGCACGGCCACAGCCTCGTTGATCTGGGAGAAAGGCATCGTCGTGATCAACTTGTCGAACGGGAACTTGCCCTGACGGTGGAGATCGAGAAGGTGAGGAATGAACGTGTCGGGGTCGGCATCTCCCTCGACGATCCCGCGAATCGTGTGACCGAACAGCTGCGTCGGCATCATGCCGATCGGGAGTGTGGCGGTCGGGTCGGCGGGGACCCCGATGAGGCCGAGGGAGCCCCGGACACCCAGTGCCTGCAAGATCTGGTCCAGCACGGGAAGTAGGGCGGTCGTATCGATGGCATAGTCGGCGCCGTCGGGAACGATTGCCCGGATCTGCTCGGAGAGTGCACCGTTGGCCGGATCGACCACGTGGGTAGCGCCGAGGGAGAGCGCGAGCTCGCGCCGCGACTCGTGAGGCTCGACGACAATGATCGTGCCGACCTCGCGGACCACGGCAGCGAGCACTGCCGCCAGGCCGACCGAACCGGCTCCGACGACGACCAGTGACGACCCCGGAGCGACGTCGAGCGAGTTCAACACCGCGCCCGCGCCGGTCTGGATTCCACAGCCGAGCGGACCGACGAGTTCGAGAGGGGCGTCGTCCGCGACCTTCACGACATTGCGCTCGTGAGCGATGGCATGTGTCGCGAGGGAGGACTGGCCGAAGAAGTTGCCGCCGAGCGTGGTGTCTCCCGAGGTGAGTGCCGAACTGCCGTCCGGGCGCCCGCCCCCGAAGTTGAATGCCATGAAATTGTGGCAGTAGGCAGGCTCGCCCTTGCCACAGTGGGCGCACTGGCCACAAGTGTTGAAGCTGATGGCGACCCTGTCGCCCTCAGCAACCTTGGTGACCCCCGATCCGACTCCCACGACCGTGCCGCTGCCTTCGTGGCCGACGACGCCCGGGAGGGGGAACGGGAGATGCCCCTCTTTGACGGCCAGGTCGGTGTGGCAGAGACCGACGCCGGCGATCTCGACGAGGACTTCGTGTTCCGTGGGTTCGCTCATAGACACGGTCTCGATGGCGAAGTCTCCCGAGACTTCGTTGATTACGGCGGCGCTGATCTGCACGATTGCTCCTAGATTCAGGTTGTTTCGGCGTTCACCCGTAGGCGGGAATCACTTCCGTACGGGTGATGTTAGGTAGGTCACAAGGGTGAAAAACAGGGGTGAAGGGCAAGTTCGCTCCAATCTCCCCCTTCACCCCCCCGGTGGGGGGAGGTGGGAAATCGGGGCCACATCGCGGGATGGCCGACCGTCGCTCCGATGAAGTACCCGAACCACCCTCTGGTGCGACGCGGTGACGAAGGCGGGCGCGAGAGACTCGAGTCACATCTCAGGGGTTTTTTGGCTTGGCTCACACTTCAGGAGGAAACGAATGTCTGTTGATCCTTCGGCGATCATCGTCGGGGTAGCCGCGGCAATCGGGGGCATCGTGCATGGAACGGATCTGCCAGAGCCCGCGCAAGGCATTGCGACACAACAGGTTCAGTCGATCGTAGAGGCCGCACCGGGGTTCGACGCGCAGATCGACCAGGCCATTGCGAATCTGCCCCCAGAAGTTCAGGACCCGGCTCGTCGAGCTGTCGACGCCGCGGCCGCTGCCGTTGCGGACGCGGTAGCACCATATCTACCTCCCGCGCCGGTGCCGGCACCCCCGCAGGATCCGTTGCCTCCCAGAGATCCCCGACCTGAGGGCAACGTGAGTCCACAGTCCTCCGGGCCGGTCGCTACGGAGCCGTATTCCCCGTCATGGTGGCCGTCACCGACGGCGAACGATGCACTTGCGCAGGGAGAGAGTGATGGTGTGCTGTCGCAATGGGTGCCGTCGGTGCTCGATCCCTCCGCAGCGACGTCGTCGGCTATCGGTTCGATCGCCGTGTTCGTTCCGTGGTTCCAGAAGGCGGGCGCCATCTGCGACGGCGTGAAGGCGCCCGTTCTTGCCGCGCTGTACTCCGCGGAGAACGGCTTTCGCTATGGTGTCACTGCTCCGGTGTCGCCGTCCGGCGCTCGCGGTCCGGGCCAGTTCATGCCGGCCACCTGGGCAAGGTACGGCAAGGACGCCGACGGCGACGGGAAGGCCGACATCCTCGACGTCGCAGACTCGGTGATGGCCTCGGGCCACCTTCTCTGCGACATGTACGAGCAGATCGAGCAGTGGAAATCGCAGGGAGAGGTGGTCGGCGACACGCTCGACCTCACGATCGCGGGGTACAACGCGGGCGTCGGCGCCGTTCGACTGCATCGCGGTATGCCCTCGGGTGAAGCAGATTACGAGAATCAGACGAAGCCCTACGTTGCGAAGATCCGCGCTTCCGAGTCGCGATATGCCTCGCTTCTCGGGATCTTCGGAGGCGGGGCGGACGGCATCGGCGGCAAGATCGTCGAAGCCGCCGTCCGGTATCTCGGTCTCCCGTACGTGTGGGGCGGCGGTAACGTGAATGGCCCTTCGGCAGGCGGGTTCGACTGCTCCGGTCTGACGTCCTATGCCGTCCACGCGGCCACGTCCGGGTTTTCCCTTCCCCGCACCTCCGAGACGCAGTGGAATGTCGGTGTGGAGGTTCCGCTCGCGGATGCGATGCCGGGAGATCTGCTGTTTGGGAACTGGGGCCCGGCGGGCCCCGGGCATGTCGCGATCTACGTCGGGAACGGGCAGATGGTCCACGCCCCGACGACCGGCGACGTGGTTCGCGTCGCACCGGTCTTCGAGGCGATGAAGGCTCGTCGGGTGGTGTGAACGGCACCTCGGAACGCGAAGTGCGCCAGGACCTCGGTCCTGGCGCACTTCGCGTGTTGTGTACCTGCCGGCCGGCTACATGCTTTGCGCGGCGCTGGATTCGCGGCCGTCCGACGGCGGCACCGGTTGTCCGGGAGCGCGGCTCGCCAGGAACCGCTCACGAACAATGAGATAGAACGGAAAGGCCATCGACACGCCGATGTAGGACAGCAGAACGAAGACCACGCCCCATTTGCGGCCCATCCCGATCCGCACGGTGTCGGTGAGAACCCACACGATGAAGACCGCCCACGCGATCAACATGTCGATGCTCAGGAAGGCCGCCGTGCCGCCCGGTTCGATGCCGTCACCGAAGAACTCGACCGGGTTCAAGATGTTGCCGCCGTCGCCGATCCAGTCGAACGCGAACGGCCACGTCAGGAGTAGCGCCGCGATCCCGGCGACGAGGTAGCAGGCATGCCGGACGTTCATCGCCGTGCTGCGGTGTAGTTGCGTCGTCACCATGTCACCTGCTGTCTGCGACTCGGACGTGGATCTCGGCATCGCAGTCACCGACGACGAGCTGGCAGGACAAGCGGGAATCGTCGTCCGCCGCATCCAGATATGCGATCAGGTCCGTCTCCTCGTCGGTTGGTTCGGCGAAGAAGTGGGTGTACTCCTTCGGGAGATGAACGTGGCAGGTCGCGCACGCGCAACTGCCGGCGCATTCGGCAACGATGCCGGGGAGATTGTTTCGGAGCGACGCATTCATGAGCGTCTCGCCGGGTTGGACGTCGACCTGCTCAGTCGTCCCGTCGGGCAGATGGTAGGTAACTTTCGTCATGATGTGGTGGCGCTTTCTCGCGGGAAGGCGTTGCGCCGAAGCGGTTCTCGCCTCGGCGCACCACCGGGTCAGGCGAACGTCAGGTGGACGGGCAGGCGCCGGAGTCCGCCGACGAAGTTCGTCTGGATCATCTTGGGGTCACCGGTCACCTCGATGCGCCGGAGTGTGGGCAGCAGCTCCTCGAGCATGACCTTCATCTCGAGCTTGGCGAGATGCTGTCCGATGCACATGTGCGGGCCGTAGCCGAAGGCGATCTGCTTGTTCGGGCGTCGATCGATGTCGAAGGTGTCCGGATTGTCGAAGACTTCGGCATCCCGGTTGCCCGACTGGAACAGCAGCATCAGGCGGTCGCCGGCCTTGATGGTGCGTCCGCGGAGTTCGTAGTCGCTGAGAGCGACGCGGGTGAACTGCTTCACCGGCGACACGATCCGCAGTGCCTCGTTCACGAGGTGTGGAACCAGGCTGAGGTCGCCCTGGACACGCTCGAGGATGTCGGGACGTGCAGCCAGCTGTTGCAGGCATCCCGCGAGGGTGCTGGCCGTGGTGTCGTGGCCGGCGGTGGCGATGGCCACGAACCATCCGTAGGCGAAGGTCTTGGGGAAGTACTCCCCGCTCGCGTCCTTCGCGACGGCGATGAGGGTGGCCAGATCGTCGCGCGGTTTGGCGCGCCTGCTCTCGACGAGAACATCGAAATACGCGTAGAAGTCCGCGATCGCCGCCGCCCACTGCTGTGCCGCGGCGTCGGGAGAAAGGGTTTCGATGTCGTCGCGCTTCGCGTCCGGGTCGGCGACTCCGAAGAGGTCCTGCGTCAGCGCCATCATGCGTGGTTCGTCTTCCACGGGAACACCGAAGAGTGACATGATGACGTGCAGCGGGAAGAACTCCGCGAACTCGTGCACGGCATCCAGGTCTTGCTTTCCGGACACGAGGCGCGCGACGGATTCCCGCGCGGTCTCGCGAATGCGGTCTTCCCACTTCTTGAGGTTCGCCGGGCGGAACCAGTCGAACGCAACGTCCTTGATCGTGGTGTGTTCCGGCGGGTCGAGGTAGGGCAGCGCGTCGAGGATGCGGAGACTGCCACCGGTGAGTGTCTTCGTGAACTCGTCACCGGCCTGATTGGTGAGAATCGGGTTGTGCGAGCCCTTGTTCTCGCCACCACCCGCACTGAAAATCTCTGGCTGTCGCTCGATCTCCATCAGGTCGGCGTGCTTGCTGACCAGCCAGAGGGGGTCGTACCCCTCTACCCGTGCCTGCCCGAGGGGCTGGTTCTCGCGGAGCCACCGGTACGCCTCGTAGAGTTTTGCGTCGTCGCTGTGTCCCTCGGGGAGGACGATCTGCCTGCCTATTTCGTCGGGAACTGTTGTGGTGCCGGCGGATTCGACTGTCGTCATGATCAACCTTCTCTCTGGGGTGGGCTGAAGAGAGCCGGACGCATGAGGGTCACCCCCTACGTACTCATGCTCTGTGACTCGAGTCTCATGGATGGTCGAGATGGGTGCGTCACCCGGATGAGGTGTTTTGATCCCGCTTCGGAGGGGTTGAGCGGTGCTGAGTGCGCGC
This sequence comes from Rhodococcus sp. JVH1, assembly GCF_000280725.2. Classification (NCBI taxonomy): domain Bacteria; kingdom Bacillati; phylum Actinomycetota; class Actinomycetes; order Mycobacteriales; family Nocardiaceae; genus Rhodococcus; species Rhodococcus sp. JVH1. The sequence goes on from NZ_CP166289.1 coordinate 5,078,672, forward strand.
GGGGCGGCCTTGACTGCTTTGGTCGGATACTTTCTATACTTAGACCGAATTGAGTGGCAGAATACTGTCCATGGCGCGGACGAGGCGATGGTCGTTCTTCCTGGCAGCGGTCGTAACCGCGATCCGGTGTACTTGCGCGCGGCATCATCTCCGGCGTTCTCGCGCCGGTCATCGGCCCTCGGCTCGCGACGGTCGAACCGAAACTCGTCATGCGTGCAATTCTGCGAGGTGGTCTCGTCGACGACTCCGCTCTGACGAACGAATACTTGGACGAGCTCCTCGCGGTGGGGAAGCGGCCCGGTTATGCCTCGGTGGCCCGTGCCGTGTACGGCGCTCTGCCGAGTCTGGTCGCTGCCAGGTCCGTGTATCCACGGGTGACGGTTCCCGTGAATCTGGTCTACGGGGAACACGATTGGTCCAGGGCGTCCGACCGCGACGCGAACAACCGTGCGCTGCCCGGTGCCGAGTTCGTACAGATACCGGATGCCGGGCATTTTCTTTCCCTCGAGAAGCCCGCTGTCATTGCCGCGCTGCTGGATCGGTCAGCAGTCGGGGAGGATCACGAGTACGGGTAGCTGAACCGTCCGGGGTCGAATGAAGGCCTCGCTCAGGCCACCTCGAGGACCAAGGCACACCGCCTCCTCCGCGAGATGATCGATCTGCCCCCGAACTCGAGCCAGACGTGGCTGGCGGGAGATCGCTGAGCGCGAGGCGAACGAAGGAACGCTCGCCGCGACGGAGGACGCCTACGCCGCACCGAATCGGGCTACGCGATCGGTGTCTGCGCTGAATTGGGAGCCCAGCCCGCTGTGATCACAGTGAGAGCGGCTCCGAGATAGCGGGGCTTCCTGTGTCGAATGTCCGAGACGATCTCCGGACCACGCCGACACACGCCGACACACGCCCGGAATTCGTCACCGACTTCGGTTGGCCTCATCCGCCCACTCCGTCATACCGAGCCGGCTTCTGTTGATGATCGGCAAGTGGTCAATGGTTGAACCTGTCGATGAGTCATCCGACAGCGGTCGGATTGTCGAGGAGCAGCCCGGCCGAATGCCCTGCAACCCCGGCTTGCGGGAGCAGTGGGGGCGTGTCGAGTTTTGCGACGGTCACGTCGGCACCCGCTGCACGCCAGGCGTTCGTCATTTCGTAGGTGTCCGCGGCAGGGGTGACGTCGTCGCTGACGTTCTGGGCGACGAGTACGGGTGCGGCAGGAGCGCTTCGGCCCAGGTCGAAGCTGTCGAGGACAGCCTTGATCGCGGGATCGGCCTCGAGTTCGTCCACGATCGGGTGACCGCTGACCGACAGCGAGCTGGTGGACTGAAGGCATGGAGCACGGCGGTGCCATTGCATTCGGTCGCGGTGCGGTGCAGGAAGTCGATGCCGGCGGGGTTGAGCATCGACGTGACCGTCGTCGTGAATTCCGGGTGACTCGGCGCTGGTCCGGTTCGACCACGAGCGCAAAACAGATCCGCCCCGCCGCCGAGCACGTGAACCTGCTGATGGAGTGCGACCTGGACCCGTGGGGGCCCTGGACAGGTGGTCCACCGAGAATCAGCTGATCGGGGACCAGCGGCCAGTGGACCGACTCAGCGCGCACGCGCTGACCGAGGCAGAGGTGGAGCTGATGGTGGCGGCCGAGCAGAGGGGGGATGGAGTGATCCCGGGGCACAGTGCTGCAACGGCCGGCCCGCAGACCAGGCTTATTCTCGCGGGCACCGCGCTGCACCGGATCTCGAGTACCGGGTCCGGGCACCCGCCGAACTCGTTCAAAGCCAGTGGCATCCGAGCGCCCGGTCACCCACTGCCCGGGTGGTTTGATCTGATCGACGAACTCCCACGGCGGCTACCTGTACGTCGCATTGTCCCTTGCGGGAGCCGTCACCGGCATCCTGCGCGATATGCACATCCCGCGATCGGGGACCATGCGCCGGAAATGGCTCGCCGACAAGGCACACACCCGGAGGGTGTGGATCGGTACGTCATTGCGGCGTCCCTGCTGGACGGCGACCTCCGATCGCTGAACCTGTCGGGGACCTTGGTGGGCTGTGACCGCGGTGCCTACCCCTGGTCCCGCACCACCTGCCATCAGATCCTCGACGTCAACCCCGGCGCCGACGGGTGAACTATCACTGCCGCTGCAATCCCGCCGAACTCGCCCTGATGCTGCTGGACCGCGGAACCCTCGACTCGACCGCACTCACCATCGCCGAATCCCACGACGTGCTGACCGACCCGGACACCTTCGACGAGGTGGGCGAGGTCCTCGACGAGGTCTACCACCTGAACTATGTGGGTGCGGGCAGCGCACGACAGCCTGGCACATGGTCCCGACACCGCACGAAGCCCCGCATGTGCGCCGCGGGCGGACGGGCCGAGCTGACCGGTTCTTCGGCGGCAGGTGGCATACCCCCGGCAGGAGGTCATCAGGTGAGTCGCCGGCACCAGCCGTCACGGGTGCGGTAGCGGCCCCTCCCGTTTCGCGCTATCATGAATTTGTGTGTGATAATAGATGAAAGTAAGGGGTTGGGCGTGATGAACGAGGCCACCGATGCCAGCACCGAAGCCCGCTACCTACGCGGCGATCTCGGCTTCGAGGAGGCGCTACGAGAGGTGACCGGCACCGACGTCGGCCGGAAGTTCTTTGCCCAGATCCTGCACAGCCTCTCCGACCGGAACCCGGCGGCACCGCCGCTGTCCGGCCACGACGCAGCCCTGCTCGATCAGGCCGGGTTCGTCGACGACCCGGCCGCGGCGACGACCGCACGGGTGGACCGCGACATTCGGATGCAGGAACTGGTCCGCCACTCCCTGTCGATCGCGGAGGCCGCGGACCGTCTCGGGGTGACCGCGGCCCGGATCCGGCAACGCCTCGGCGAGGGCACCCTGTGGGCGTTCGCGTCGGGCCGGAACCGGTTGCTCCCGCCCGCTCAGTTCACCGATACCGGTGCGGTGCCGCACCTCGACCAGGTGATGCCGTTGTTGGCGAAGGACCTGCACCCGCTGACCGTGCAGGCGTTGCTGACCCTCCCGCAACCGTCCCTGACCGTGGAGGGCCGGCCAGTGTCGATCGTGGCCTGGTTGACCGGCAGCGCCGGAACCGCCGCCGACATCGAACAGGTCCACGACGTGATCATCGCCGCCGAATGGGAATCGGCATAGATGGGGTCGATGCTGCCCGCACCACCGACCCTCGCCGACCTTCGTGATGCCGGCGTGCGCGGCGAGGAAGTGATCGACTGGCAACCGGCCGAGGTGGTGTGGCGGGTGCATCGCACCACCGGCACCCATGTGCTGCCCTGGAACGGACTGCGCACGTTCGGGCCGATCCTGCGGTTCGACCACCACCCGCCCCCGCGCGCCGAGCATCCCGATTACGGCATCTGGTACGGCGCCTCCAGTCCCCGCGGCGGGCTGGTCGAGGCGTTTCAGAGCGCCCGGGTGATCGACCGCCACCGCGGCGATCCGTATCTGACCGGGCTGCGATTCACCCGGCCGCTGAGACTGCTCGATGTGTCCGGCATCGGCGAGGGGACGTGGGCGACACGGGTCGGCGGCAACCACGCCCTCGACTCCGCCGCGCACGGCCGAACCCAGCACTGGGCCCGCACCATTCACTGCGCCCATGACGATCTCGACGGGATCGTCTACCGCGGCCGGTTCGCCGGCAGTGTCTGCATCGCGATCACCGAACGCGCCGCCGACGCGTTCCCCGTGCTGCCGGCCTTGTCAGTGCCGTTGTCGCATCCCGGGTTGTCCGGGCCGATCGACGGCGCGGCCTATCAGCTCGGCTACACCATCACCTGACGCTGCGACACACGCGAGGGCGAATCGGTTGGGATCGCGGCACATGGCGTCCCGGCAGCGGGGCCGCGATGCTGACGCTCGTTGCGCGGCGAGTAGAAGCTCCCACCGCCAAAACGCGAGTTCCAAGAGCAGCCGTCTCCCGGTACCGGTCCGGGGAAACGAACGAGTTGCGTGCCGACGCCAGCAAGAAACTCAAACTCGTGAAGGCCCAGGAAATCATGAAACGCGCCGGAGTGTTGCGCCCGGACGGAACACCGAAAAGAGCGGTTATCCGGGTCAAGGGTGGTGTCGTGGTCCGCAACGGTGCCGACGAGGGCTACGTCGTAGGCCTCGAGAGTTTCCATGATGTCCCTGTCAGACTTCTTCATGCGTCCCTCCGGTGGGAGTCGCTCAAGGTGGTCGAAGGCCTCGAGCAAAACCCCGGAGGGGCGTCGGTGTCAGGACCGACACACCGCCGGCCCCATGCCCATCGACAGGGCGATCAGCTGTCCGTCAGCAGGGACGAACGTGTCCGCCTACAGGGAGGTTGGCATGTCCGCTAGCAGTCTGCGTGTCGAAGACGGTCGGATGGCGGTGGTTCCGCGAGGCTGGCGGGGTGATGCCACAACCTCTACCTGATCGTGCTGTCGCCTCGCAGCGGTCGGGACGAGAACACCTCTCTACAGCTATCATGCGGAGGGGACGAGTTGGTCCCCGTCCCGGTCCAGACGAGTTCGTCCGTCAGGCATGTGCTGCGGGGGATGCGGTGCAGGTGGTTCGTCCCCCCGACGGAAATCGCACCGCCACTTGATCTCCGGTGCACTGGATGCGGTCGATTTTCCTCGCGGCCCGTTTCGCCGGTGTGGCTCCCGTTGACGATTGCGTGTGACACCCGGAATCTCAGAGCGGATAGTGCGTCAGCACTCCCATCGGATCGTGACGCTGCCGCAGTTCTCGCAGTCGGCGAAGGTTCCCGCCGTAGGCCGCGTCGATCTCGGCGCCGGTCTCGGGAAAGCCCGGCCGGACTTCGACGCTGTAGACGCCGATCGTGTGGGGTGCGAGCGCGTCGAGGGTGCCGGCCGCCCACGACAGGCAGGCGGCACCGTCGTAGGGGTCGGACCAGATGGCGTTGAGCGGAATGTTCCACTCGCCGCTCCGCCCCCAGAACGCGGTGTCACCGTCACCGACGTCGGCGAGGGCTCCGCCGGTGTGCTGGAAGTCGATACGACATTCGCGCGTCGGCGCCCCGCGGATCTGGGTGGCCAACGCCTCCGCGAGTGGGGAGTCGAGGGTCGGTCCGGTGAAGACCGCCTTGCCGAAGAACGACCCCCGGCGCTCGCCCGGTCCGGGCAGCCGGATCGGTTCCGGTTCTGCGCCGCCCGGTCCGGGTGGCGCGAATTCGGGTAACCCGGTGAGGTAGGTGCCGGACAACTCCGACCGGTACAGGACGCTGCCCGACACGTCGGCGACCGCGGTGGCAGCCGCCCGGGCGCGGTCGATGTCGGATTCGTCCCCGCTCGCACATGCGGTGTACACGAAGAGGACGGGTTCGTCGGGAGACAGTGCGCTGTAGCCGAGTACCGCGCCCATCGTCGTGTCCCGCGGAAGCGTCGGGGCGACACGGAAGTAGGTGGCGAGCGCCTCGAGTCCGAGCACCATGCGGTCGACCCACACCGGACCCACCGGGTGTGTCCGCAGCACCGCCGACGTCACGACGCCGAAGCACGGCGCGCAACCCCGGACCGCCCACCACAGATCCGCCTCGTCGCCGGTGCTGGCATCGGACAGGTGGACGACCTCGCCCGACGGAAGCACGAGTTCGACCTCGACGAGCTGATCGAGCGTCAATCCCAGACTGCGAGTGAGGTATCCGACGCCGCCGCGGGTGACGAGTCCGAACCCGGCGTGGCCCACGATCCCCACCGGTACCACCCGGCCGGTGGGTGCGAGCGCGTCCAGCATGGTTCCCACGGTGGCACCGCCGGCGACGACCACCCGGTCGTCGTCGGGTCGGGCCGTGTTCAGGTGCGCCGACAGGTCGAGCATGACGGCATCGTCGGCGACGCAGTTGGAACTCAGCCCACCGCCGCGGACGGTGACGGTGCCGCCCGTCCGATGCGCGACCCTCATGACGGTGGAGACCTCCTCCACGGACACCGGTTGGACGACGCAGGACGGCCGGCGTCTCGCGGCATCGGGAAAGAACACTCTGCCCAGTGCGGTGCGGTAGTCGTCGGTGTCCGGCAGATGAACCCGGTGCGGGAGAACCGCCTTCAACTGCGCGACACATTCCGCGGATGGTGAACTCACGAGCGCCTCCTATCCGGTTGCGTTACCTGCCTGCCACTGATCCCACGGGACCTCCCAGTCCCCGTACGTGTCCCACACGGGCAGGAGCGGTCCGCCCGAGTTGGTGATTTCGACGACGTCGCCGATACCGAAATGGTCGAACATCCACTGCGCGTTGGCGGGTGCCAGGTTCACGCAGCCGTGGGAGACGTTGCTGCTGCCCTGGTCGCCCACCGACCACGGCGCCGAGTGGACGAACTCGCCGTCGTTGGAGATCCGCAGGTTGAGATCGACCTTTTCGCGGTAGTAGTCGGGGTCGCCGGCGCAGACCCCGTACGTGCAGGAGTCCATGATGATGCTCTGCTGCTTGTCGGAGATCACGTGCGGACCCTCGTGCGAGGGGTGATCGGGGGTGCCGAGACTCATCGGCATCGCGTTCTCCTGGACGCCGTTGTGGAACACGGTGAGCATTTTGCTCGCCCCGTCCGCCTTGGCCACCCACGAGTCGTGCACGGTGTAGTCGGCGGAGTTGTTCTCGGCGCCGAAGATCCCGTCGCCCAGATCGACGCCGTACACGTCGGCCTCGATGTGGATCTTGGTGCCGGGCGCCCAGTATCCCGCCGCTCGGTAGTGCGCGTTCTGGTCGTCGGTCCAATACCAGGCGCCGGGCTGCGGCGGTGTCGTCGTCACCTGCAGTCGCTGCTGCACCTCGGCCTTGTTCACGACCGGTGCGGTGAATTGGAAGACCATCGGCTGGCCGACGCCGATCCCGGTGTCCGCGACGACCTCGGGTGCCGGGACGACGTTCGCGTACGCGGTGGTGCCGGGCGTCAACGTCGTGACGGTGAAGGTCTGCTCGACCGGGGCGCCGTCGGGGTTGACCGCGTCCGCGACGACTGTGTACGTGGAGCCGTAGGCCAGCGGTTGGCTGCTCGTCCAGTTCGTGCCGTCGGGCGTGAGGTTTCCGGCGACCGGTGTGTTCTGCTCCGCGGGATTCGTGACGGTCACGGCCGTCAGCCGGCCGCCCGTCGCGGTGACCACGATCGGGGTGGTCGGGTTGATCGGCGCCCCGTCGGCGGCGGGGACGGCAATCGAGGCGGGCGCGGACTGGGAGGTGGTCGGGGGTTCCGAGGTGCCGGTGTCTCCGATGGTGCATGCCGTTGCCAGGAACGTCATGGCCACCACCGCGACAATGCCGGCTGTCCGTGTGCGAAGAGTCACGACCACCTTCTTTCGGATCTGGATCAGCGCTCGCCGTCCTCATACTGCCAGCGATCGCCTCGGAGGTTCCTGTGAGACACCCGCCCCGCTCGCCCTACCTGCAGGAATTCGAGCGCGTGGCGCCTCCCCTCGGTGCATTAGACAGCAGTACTGATGAAAATTAGCGTCCGTTTCGCTGATATCGGGACGATTACGGCCATTGAAGACCGGAAATAAAACAGCTAGACTGGCTAATGAATCTGACTGTGAGAGGGAGGCCCCATGGACCGCAAGGTCGATCAGCTCCGCGAGGACGTCGTTCTGTTCAACCGACGTATCCGGACCCAGCGAGCGGGGCACCTGCTCACCCCCTCTCAGCTCCAGGCCCTCGCGCATCTCGACCGGGAAGGTCCGATGAGCGCACGCGCTCTCGCCGATCTCGAGCAGGTGGCGCCGCAGTCCATCGCGCGGACCGTCTCGATGCTCGAGGAATCCGGCATGGTTACGCGGACCGTGGATCCCCAGGACGCGCGAGCGAGCATCGTCGCGATCACCGCGCTGGGGTTGCAGACGCTCGTCGACGACCGGTCGCGGCGTAGCGAGTGGCTGACGGCCGCGCTGGCCGCCGAATGCACCGACGCCGAACGTGACCTCCTCTTCATCGCCGGACGGCTACTCCGCCGGCTCGCCGGAACTCCCGAACCGGCGCCGCAGGCGTCACTGATGAACTCGTGAGCGCGACCGTCGCCGATACCGGCCTCGCCCAGAAGTCCCCGTCCGTCCCGTTCCGGGTGAGCGGTTCCGTCGCCACGGGAAGCATCCTCCAGCCGCTGAACTCGTCGATGATCGCGGTGGCGATCGTCGGCATCGCCGCCCAGTTCGGCTCCTCGTCCGGGATCACGTGGGTGATCTCGGGGCTCTACATCGCCACGGCCGTCACCGCCCCGATGGCAGGCAAGCTCGGCGCGCTGCTCGGAGCCCGGAAGGTCTACCTCGGGGGCCTCGCCCTGGTAGCGCTTGGCTCGATCGCCGGTCTGCTCGCACCCAGCGTCGGCTGGCTCATCTTTTCCCGCATCCTCGTCGGAATCGGAACCGCGACACAGTATCCCAATGCGATGACGATGATTCGCGGGTACGCGGAGCGACATGGCGCGCAACCGCGCACCGCGATCACGACCCTCGCGATCTGCAGCCAGGCGGTCGTGGCACTGGGCCCGACGCTCGGCGGACTGCTCGTCGGGGCGTTCGGGTGGCAGTCGATCATGTGGATCAACCTCCCGATCGTCGCGTTCAGCGCGGTCGCGGTCACGAAATTCGCGAAGGTCGGCTTCGTCGGCGGCATCTCGGTCAGCGGCCGGCAACTGCTGCACGCGCTCGACGTGGCCGGGGTCGTCCTGTTCCTCGGGCTCGTCTCGTCGACGATGCTGTTCCTGCTGTCGCTCACCACCGATCCCGTCTGGTGGCTGATCCCCGTGTGGGCGCTGGTGTTCGCCCTGTTCGTCCAATGGGAACGACGCGCGGACGAACCGTTCATCGACGTTCGGGCCCTGGCCCGGAACCGTGCGCTCAGCGCCACACTCGCCCGCACCCTCCTCACCTACACGGCGTTCTACTGCGTCTTCTTCGGCATCCCGCAGTGGTTGCAGTACTCCCGCGGAATGAGCGCCACCGAGGCGGGTCTGACGATGCTGCCCGTCGCCGTCGTCGGTATCGGCTCCACGTTGTTCGCGTCACGGACATATCGGCGGTACGGGGTGCGCCGAACGCTCACCGTCGGAACGTGTGCGCTCCTGGTGGGTGGCCTGCTTCTGGCGTCGGTGGAGAGCAGTACGGCCCCGATCGTCGTGCTGCTCCTCGTGGCCGCAGTGCTGGGAATTCCCAATGGATTCAACAATATCGGCAATCAGAACCTGATCAGCTCGGTCACGTCCGTCGAGGAAGTGGGCACGGCGATCGGGATGTACCGCACCGTGCAGTACATCGGGGCGAATCTGTCGGCCGTCGTGCTGCAGACCACCGCCGGTCATGTGATCGGCGACGACGGACTGCACCGCACGGGCTGGTTCATCGCCGTCGCGGGTGTCCTCCTCCTCGTCGGTGTCCTGATGTCACGGAACATGGGGGACCGGCGGTCGACGAACGCGTAGACGGCGTAGCAACCGCGTCAGGCCGGCGGCGTCCCGCCGACGGCCCGCCAGATCAATGTCGCGGTCCGGGCCGGCCAATCGGCGGGTGGGCGATCACCGGCCAACGCCCGGCCGTACCAACTGCCGGTGGTCATCGTGACGGCGACGTCGAGATCGGCGTCGGCGTCGATCAGCTTCAGTCCGGCGGCGCGGTCCAGGATGGCGCGGATTCGGCGCCGGCGCGGCGCCACCACCCGGGCGCGGTACTGCGCGCGGACGTCGGTGTCCGTCGTGTCCTGCAGCATCGTGCCGACCAGCGACAACCGGCCGCTCCGCGACACCCCGCGCTGGAAGTCGGTCAGCTCGCGCACCAGATCCCCGAAGGGGTCGGCCGAGGCCCGCCCCGACCGTTCGTCGGCCAACTGCGCCACGACGGCGGCGGCGAGCTCCGACTTCGACGCCCACCGCCGGTACAGCGCCTGCCGGGTGGTGCCGGCCTCCGCGGCGATCGCGGCGATCGACATCGCGTCGTATCCGGCCCGGGACAATTGCCTGCCCGCCACATTCAGCACGCGAGTGTCGATGTCGGTGTCGCGGCTGCGCCCGGTCACAGTCATGCTTGATCCTCGTTTCAATCCAATGCTGGTGTGTATTGTAATGGAGAAGACGGAGATGAGGAGCTCCCATGGGTGATCAGGAAACACCGTCCCTGTACGAATGGGCGGGCGGTGAGCAGTCGTTCCGGCGGCTGATCGATGCCTTCTACGACCGGGTGGAGCGCGACGACCTGCTGTCCCCGATGTTCCCCGGCGGAGTGCACGAGGAGCATCGCCGCAACGTAACGCTGTGGTGGTGCGAGGTGTTCGGCGGTCCACCCGGCTACACCGACCGACTCGGTGGCTACGAACGGATGTTGCGACACCACATCGGTCTGGACATCAGCCGGGAGCAGCGGCACCGCTTCGCCGCGACGATGAGTCTTGCCGCCGACGACGCCGGGCTGCCGTCCGACCCCGAATTCCGCTCGGCCTTCATGGCATACGTCGAGTGGGGCACCAGGCTCGCGTTACAGAACTCGAGCCCTGGCGCCGAGGTGGTCGAGCACGCACCCGTACCGCACTGGGGGTGGGGCGTGGCCCCGCCCTATCGCGGCTGAGTAGGGCAGGGTGTCAGCTGGCCGATCAGAACGGGTACTGCTGAATCGGCCCCTGGATGGTCGCCCACTGGAGTTCGGTGAACGCCTCGCGGTTCGCTGCGGCGCCGCCGACTCGTCCGCCGTTTCCGGAGGATCCCATTCCGCCGAACGGGATGTGGGCGTGGTCGCCGACGGTCTGGTCGTTGATGTGCACGAGCCCGGTCGGAATCTGCTGCGCGACTTCCCATGCCGCCATCGCATCCGAGCCGAGGACGCTCAGCGACAATCCGTACTCGGTGTCGCGCGCGATCTCGACGGCCTCGTCGATCGTCGAGTAGCGCAGCACGGGAGCGACGGGGCCGAACACTTCCTGGCAGAACGCCGGTGTGTCGCGCTGCACGTGGTCGAGGACGGTCGGGCGGTAGAACAGCCCGTCGTGGGTGCCGCCCTCGACGAGGGTCACTCCGGCCGAGACGCTCTCGGTCACCAGTCGGTGGATATTGTCGCGTTGCACCGCGTCGATGATGGGGCCGAGTGCCACCTCGCTGGTGTACGGGTCGCCGACGGGGAGCGCTCGCGCCTTCTCGGCGAGCACCGCCACGTATTCGTCGGCAACCGATTCGTGGACCAGGTGCCTGCCTGCGGCCATGCAGATCTGGCCCTGGTGGAGGTATGCGCCCCAGGCTCCGGCCGACGCAGCCTTGGTGACGTCGGCGTCGGGAAGGACGATGAGGGCGTTGTTGCCGCCGAGTTCGAGGTGTGCCCGCGTGAGGTGCGCGGCCGCGGCCTGGCCGACCTTCCGTCCCGCCGACGTGGAGCCGGTGAACGCGATGACGCGGGTGTGCCGGTCGGTGACGAGGGCGGCACCGGCATCGGCGCCGCCGGGCAGCATCTGGAAGACGCCGTCCGGCACCCCGGCGGCCGCGAACACGGCCGCCAGCACCACACCGCCGCACACTGCGGTCCGGGTGTCGGGTTTCAGAATCACTGAGTTGCCCAGTGCCAGTGCGGGTGCCACTGCGCGGATCGAGAGGATCAGGGGGAAGTTGAACGGAGCGATCACGCCGACGACACCCGCCGCGATCCGACGGCTGAAACTCAGACGTCCGTCGGCGGACGGGAGCACCTCACCCTTGGGATGCGAAGGCAACGCCGACGCCTCGTAGCATTCCTGCGCTGCGACGTGCGTCTCGAGGCTCGCTTTCGCGCGAATCGATCCGGCCTCCCGGACGATCCACGTCTCGATCTCGGCTGCGTGCTCCTCGAAGAGCTGGCCTGCGCGGCGCAGGATCGCGGCCCGATCCTCGAAAGGCATTTTCTCCCAGCGGCGCTGGACCTCGGCGGCCTTGATGCAAGCCGCGGCGACGTCGGCGGCGGTCGTGGTGCCGACGTGACCGAGGGTGCTACCCGTCGCGGGCTCCACGACCTCGGAGAACGCGCCTTCGGTGGCGGTCCAGCTGCCGGTGAAGACCTTCTTCTCCCAGTCGATGTCGAGCAGGCTCATGGTCGATCCTTCTTTCGGTGAGGTCGGTCAGGACGCGAGTACGGGTGACGGTGCCGCGGATTCGGTGCGGGGCGAGCGGAACTTCCGCTTGGCGACGATTGCCACCGCGACCGCGCCGACGACTCCCGGTACGGCGACGGCGAGAAAGTTCTGCTGGAACGGTAGATGAAGAGCGAGGAGCGCGCCGCCGAGGGTGGGGCCACCGATCGCACCGATCCGTCCCATGCCCGCAGCCCACCCGACGCCGGTCGACCGTACCTCGGTCGGGTAGAACTCGACGGCGAACGCGTGGATGATGGCGAGCGCGCCGATGGTAGCCGCACCGGCGACGAACAGCAGCACATTGAGCAGTGCGGCTGCCGGGTTGAAGGACAGTCCCACCAGCGACAGGGATGCCAGCGAGAAATACGTGATCAGGGTGTTGCGGTAGGACCAGCGGTCGGCCAGCCAGCCGCCGAAGATCGCGCCGGCGATGCCCCCGAGATTCAGCACCACCAAGGTCCACAGCGCGGAACTCAAAGCGTAGCCGGCGGTCTGCATCAGTTTCGGTAGCCACGTGTTGAGCCCGTAACTCAACAACATGCACATCGCGAAGAAGATCCAAATCAGGAAGCTGTTCAGGGCGTTTCCGTTGGTAAAGAGCTGCGCGACAGGTGCCTTCCGAACTTCCGGACGTGGCGTGGCCACGACGTCGCTCAGGTCGCGACCCGGGTCGACCTTGGACAGCACAGCCTCTAGCTTGTCCTGACGACCGTTGATGGCGAGGAACTCCGGCGACTCCGGCAGGTACTTCAGCAGAACGGGTAACAACAGGAGCGGCAGACCGGCGACGTAGAACACACCGCGCCACGTCCAGAGCGGCTCCACGTTGATTGCGAAGACCGCGGCGGCGATGCCACCGACGGAGTAGAACGACGACACGAACGTGACGAGCAGTGCCTTCGACGTTCGTGGGGCGAGCTCGGCAATCAGTGCCGTGAAGTTGGGTACGAGCGCGCCGAGCGATACACCGACGACGAGGCGGAGAATGCCGAGTTGCGCCGGGGCGCCGGCGAATGCGCAGCTGAACGACGCCACGCTCGCCACCGTCACGCAGATGAGCATGAGCGGACGACGGCCGTACCGATCGGCGAGCGGGGCGACGAACAGTCCGCCGATCAGCATGCCGACGAGCGCCGTGGATCCGAGGGTACCGGCGGTGACCGGGTCCATGTTCCACTCGTCCATCAGATGGACGATCACGGTGCCGTACGAGACCATGTCGTATCCGTCGATGATCATCAGCAGTGAGCACAAGGCTACGACACCATAATGGAACGGCCGCAGTCGGGCGTTGGAGACGATCGAGGTAACTGTGTTCTGGGACAGCGGGTTCTGGGACAAGGGCATACTCCCGATGCGGGGCAGCGTTGCTGCCGTGGGAACGAGTGGGGCGATCACGGCTCGGTGAGGTCGGTCTCGACCTCGATCACGGCAGGCTTTCCGCTGCCGAGGGCGGTCTTGAAGGCGCGGACGAAGTCGTCGCCGGTCCGTACCGCGGTGGCCGTCACGCCGTAACCCGCAGCGATGGCGGTGAAGTCGATCCCGGGAACGTCCATGCCGGGGGTCTCGCCGGATCCCAGCACCGTTGAGAACCAGCGCAGTGCGCCGTAGGTCCCGTTCTTGAGGATGACGATGATCACCGGAATGTCGTACTGCGCGGCCGTCCACAGGGCGGTGATGCCGTAGTTGGCCGAGCCGTCTCCGATCAGGCCGATCACCTGACGGTCCGGATTCGCCAGCTGGGCACCGACTGCGGCGGGCAGTCCGAATCCAAGCCCGCCCGATGCGGGGAAGAAGTAGCTGCCTTGGCGGGAGACGTCGACCTGCGACCAGAACGCGCCGGTGGTGGACGTCGACTCCTTGACGTACACGGCGTCGTCCGGCGCAGTGCCGCGCAACAGTTCGAACAGCTCCTCCGGATGCACGCGCTCGGACGACGTCCTGGCCTGTGGGATGTCGGGTAGCGGCGGCAGGACCGGGCGGCGGCCCGGCGTCACGCTGTCGGCGAGGCGGGACAACGCATCCCGCACACCGCCGACCAGTGCGTCACCCATCGGGGCGCGGGCGGCCTCGCCGGGATCGCTGGTGAGGTGGATGAGCCGGGCGCCGTCGGGCAGGTACTCGCCGGGGACGAACTGGTGGTACCGGAACACGGGTGCTCCCGCGACGAGGATCAGGTCGTGCCCGACCAGTGCGTCGGTGATGCCCTGGACGGCGGCTGGCAGGACCCCGCGGAAGCTGCGGTGGCGGGTGGGGAACGGGCATCGTGACGGGGACGGCGCGATCCAGACGGGGGCGCCGAGTGCGTCCGCGAGACGGACCGCGTCGTCATTGGCGTACTCGGCATCGACTTCCGGTCCGAGTACGAGGACCGGGTTCTCGGCGCGGTCGAGGGCGTCGACGAGGGTGGCGAGTTGATCCGCACTGAGGGAACCGGCAGTGGTTGTGGCGCGGGTGAGGAGGTGCTTCGTCTCGGCGGGTGCTTCCTGCGCCCAGTCGTCGTACGGCACCGACACATAGACCGGACCCTTCGCGGGCAGGTTCGCGATGTGGATGGCCTGGCTGATCGACCGCGGCACGTCCTGCGCGCACGCCGGCTCGCAGGACCACTTGACCAGGGGTTTCGGCAGCGACTGCGCGTCCACGTTGGCGAGCATCACCTCCTGGCCGATGGTCGAGCGGACTTGTTGCCCGGCGGTGATGATCAACGGGCTGTGGGAGTAGACCGAGTTCGTGAGCGCGCCCATCGCGTTGCCGGTGCCCGCGGCGGCGTGCAGATTGACGAAGGCCGCGCCGCCACGGGCCTGGGCGTACCCGTCGGCCATGGCCAGGACGGCGCCTTCGTGCAGACCCAGGATGTAGCGGAAGTCGTCGGGCATCCCGGCGAGGAAGGGGAGCTCGTTCGATCCAGGGTTGCCGAAGATCGTGGTCAGGCCATGCGCCCGCAGTAGGTCATAGGTCGCTTCGCTGACGTCGGCCATCAGGTGTTCTCCATTTCTTCGCATGGTTCTCGCGGTGTGACGTGAACCACGGTAGGGAGCCGCGTCCTATAGGTCCAATGAATACTATCGATCAGCACATAGACAGGATCTATATTATCGGTATGGCCGACGTGGACCTCAACCTCATCAGGACCTTCGTGCTGCTGTATGAAACGCGGAGCGTCACCCGCACGGCGGAGCTGCTGTTCATCACGCAGCCGTCGGTGAGCCATTCGCTCCGCCGACTGCGGCGGCAGTTCAACGACGACCTCTTCATCCGGTCGCCGGACGGCTTGGCGCCCACGGTTCTGGCGGCGAGTATGTACCCGCAGTTGCATCAGGCGCTGGAGGTTATCGACGAGACCGTCTCCGGTGTCGGTCAATTCGACGCCGAGACGTCGGACCGAACCTTTCGGATCTGCGCCACCGATCTCGGGGAGATTTCACTGCTCCCCGGAGTGCTCGCGGCGCTGGAAACCCGCGCTCCCGGCTGCGCCGTGCAAGTAACGCCGCTCGATTTTGCCAGTGCTGCAGAGGAATTGCGTCAGGGTCGTGCTGACGCCGTCATCTGCACACCGCGCATCGACGCGCCGGATCTGCGCCGCGACCCCCTGTTTCGGGAAGGCTATGTCGGACTGTGCGCACTCGGGCATCCGCGGATCGGAGTCGAACCCGGACTGGACGATTTCCTTGCCGAACGGCACATCGTCGTCGACGCCGCCGCCGGGCACGTGGACGCTGATCAAGCCCTCGCGAGGATGGGGCGTCGCCGTGACATCGCCGTGCGGGTACCGCACTTCGCGGTGCTGCCGGAACTGGTGGCGCAGACCCGGCACCTCGCCGTGGTGCCGAGCCGGGTCGCGGAACTGTTCACCCGGTCCTCGCCCGTCCGCACGTTCGCACTACCTGTCGAGATACCGAACGTCGAGGTGTCGCTCTTTACCGTGCGGCGGGCTCTCCCGTCGCCGGGCGTCGATTGGTTGCGGGAGTTGATAGCCGACGTCCTACAGGCTCCCGCCGCCGATTGGACATCCTGATGCAGTGGCGGCCGGGAGAAAGTTCGGGCGGATGTCCATGTCGGGTGCGTCGTAGAGCCGGTGAAACGTCGGAGTGAGTGCCGCCGACATCGGCGGGTTGATCCACGACCAGTCGGTGGGGCACTTCCGGCCGAGTGACTCTTCGCGTTCGACGTGGCTGATGAACTGCTTGGCGACGGTGTGATGATCGACCATGTGCACACCGGCCTGCCGGTAGCTGTGGATCACGGCGCGGTTCAGTTCGACCAGTGCGCGGTCGCGCCACAGCGTTCGCTCCGACGTCGTGTCCAGGCACAGCCGTTCGGCGATGGCGGGCAGCATGTCGTACCGATCCTGGTCGCTGAGGTTGCGAGCCCCGACCTCCGTGCTCACGTACCACCCGCTGAACGGGGCGAGGGGGTAGGTCAGCCCGCCGACCGAGAAACTCATGTTCGACACGGCGGGCACCGCATGCCATTTGAGACCGAGATCGGCGAACCAGGCGTAGTCGGGGTGCTCGATCTCGACCTCGAGCACCAGGTCGGGGGGAACGTCGTACCAGCGCAGCGTCTCGTCCGGGGTGCTGATCAACAGCGGCAGCACGTCGAACGGCGTGCCTGCGCCGCGCCACCCCATCTTCGTCACCGTCTCGGTGATGCCCACCTGCGCGGGGTCCCCGGTCACCGTCCCGTCCGCGTGGCGATAGCCCGCGTACCGGATCAGTTGCGGGCTGACGATCTTGTACTCGCGTCCGTCCGCCAGCGGTAGCGGACCGACCGTGATGACCGAGCGCAGGGCGCCGCCGTTCGTCGCGACCCGCAGGTGCTCCCAGCACGCCTCCGCGATCTCGTCCGCGGTGGTGACGTGCCGGGCATCGATCAGCTTCAGCGTGCGCCAGTGCTTGCGACCGACGCAGCGGGCGTGATTGCGCCACGCCAGCTGCGAGCCGACCTCCAGTTCCTCCACGGTGTGCTCGTAGCGGCCCGTCTCGGCCAGCGACTCCAGTGCGTCCGCGAGGCGGGAGGTGGGCAGGTGGGCCAGCTCGGGCTCGCTGAAGAATTCTGCGCACTCCCGCATCTGCGCTGCGGACCGCGACGTGACGTCCAGCGAGTACGACATAGTCCCTGTGCTGCTCACCCTTGACCTCCCGGCGATCGTGGATCCTGCGGCGGTCAGTATGTCAGCGAAGCGGGCACACTCGTCCACCGAGTGCGGACGGGGTGAGGAAATACCGTCGGCTGGCGGACCGTTGCCCCGGGGGTGAAGCTCTCGATTCTGGACCGGTCCCGCACGCGCCGGGGTGCGCCCGACGCTGCCGCGCTGACCGGAACGATCGAGCGTGCGGTGCATGCCGAACAGTGGGAATTCCATCGGTTCTGGGTCGCCGAACACCACGCCGTGCCGGGAATCGCGAGTGGGTCGCCGCCGGTGCTGCTCGCCGCCCTCGGTGCCCGCACCGACCGGATCCGGCTGGGCTCGGGTGGTGTGATGCTGCCGAATCATCAGCCTCTCGTGGTGGCCGAGCAGTTCCTGGTGCTCGAGGCGATGTACCCGGGCCGGATCGATCTGGGCGTCGGGCGGTCGCTGGGATTTACGAAGCCGGTCCGCGAGGCGCTGCGCCGCGACCGCAACGCCCCCGACACGTTCGCCGCCGATCTCGACGAGGTGCGGAGCTACCTCGAGGGCAAGGGGGCCGTGACCGCCCGGCCCCACGTGACGAGTCCACCGCCGATGTTCGTTCTCGCTACCCGGCGCGGGCTCGACTTCGCCGCGCAGGCGGGTCTGCCGGTGGTGGTCGGTGGGCCGATCCTCGGCGGGTCGGGCGCCCGCGTTCCGGAACTGGACCGGTACCGCGACAGCTTCGTCCCGTCCGCGGGTAACCGGTCCCCGTACGTGATCGTCTCGCTCGAGGTCATGATCGCCGAGGACGAAGACCGCGCGCGTGAGCTGCTGCTTCCGGAGGCGTGGGCGCTGGCACAGTCGAGCCGGACCGGCGAGTTCCCGCCGCTCGAATCGGTCGCGGACATCCGGGGTCAGGCGTGGACTCCGCGGCTGCGCGAACAGGTCGACGCGTCGATCGCGAACTCCATTCACGGCACCGCCGAGCAGGTGAGAGTCGCGCTCGGGGCCCTGGCCGCGCGTACCGGTGCGGACGAACTACTGGCCTCGACGTCGACGTTCGACCGGGCCGCGCTGTTCGAATCCGATCGGCAGTTGTCGCTCCTGGACGTGTGAACACGCACGACGCACACGCCTGCCGCAAACCTTGCGCAACTGTTGACAATCTTGCGCAAGGCGGTGGATAGTGTGTGTCGGCAGTCACAACGAACAGCGAGGCGGTAGCAGCGTGGCACCCACCTTGACCGAGGTCGCACAACGCGCAGGGGTATCCCTGTCCACCGCGTCACGGGCATTCAGTGCCCCGGACCGGATCGGACCGGACACGCTCGCGCGGATCATCGCGGTCGCCGACGAGATCGGCTACCGGGCGGCGTCACCGACCCGCACCGACGTCGTGCGCCCCACCGCCACCACCGTCGCGGTCGTGGTACCCGACATCGGGCACACCGTGTTCGCGAGCTTCGTGAAGGCGGCGCAGGCGCAGGGGTGGCACCGGCGCCAGACCGTGCTCCTCACCGACACCGACGGCAGCGCCGACCGTGAGCGTGAGGTTCTCGGCGAGTTGCAGGGGCGCGTCGACGCACTCGTGGTCTGCGCTCCACGGCTGCCCGCATCGGACATCGTGCAGCTCGCCGGCGACACACCCTTGGTGCTCGTCAACCGCTCGTCACCCGAATGCGATTGCATCGTGGCGGATTCCGAAGACGGAATTCGCCAGGCCATCGACTACCTCGTTGCCCTCGGACACGAGCACCTCGCGTACGTCCAGGGCTCGCCGCAATCCTGGTCGAACCAGCGCCGCGTCGCCGCGGTCGAGGAATTCTGCAAGGCCCGCGACGTGCAGCTGAGTCTGCTCGGCTGGCAGCAGGAAACCCTCGCGGGCGGTCACGCCGCGGCCGCGAGCGTGATCGCGACGGGTGCGAGCGCCGTGATCACGCACAACGATCCGATGGCCATCGGAGTGATGAACGGCGTCCGCGCAATGGGCTTCTCGGTGCCGGCGGACCTGAGCGTCGTCGGCATCGATGACTCGCCGCTGGCCGAACTCGCCAGCCCCGCACTCACGAGCATCAACGTGCCGATGGCACGAGCCGGTGTACTGAGCCTGGACCTGGTGTTCCAGCGCGCGAACGAGCCGGACTCCGATATCCGAGAAATCCATCTCCCCACGCAACTGGTCGTCCGGGCTTCGGCCGGACCGGCGCACGATCGCGTGTTTCGCCCCGGAAAAGAGAGCCGCTAGATGAAAATCGTTGTTGCCGACAGCAACCTGATGCCGCACCGACCCCGGCTCGAGGCCGCAGTTCCGTCGGATACACGGTTGTCGTGGCACGACAGCTTCGAGGAGGCCGCCCTGATCGAGGATCTGCGCGACGCCGACGTCTACGTCGGGGGAAAGTTCACACCGTCCATGGCATCGGCTGCCGAGCGGCTGCGTCTGGTCCACGTCGCCGGTGCCGGCACGGACAACATCGCCTTCGATGCCCTGGCGCCGGACGTGCTGGTGGCGAACACCTTCCATCACGAGAAGTCGATCGCCGAATACGTCGTGGCGGCCACGGTGATGCTCCGGCGCGGCTTCGTCGCGCAGGACACGGCGCTCCGGCAGGGCGTCTGGGCGACCTCGGTCTACGACGACCGTCTCACGCAGTCGAATTCGCTGCAGGGCGCGCGAGTGGGCTTCGTGGGGTTCGGCCACATCGGCCACGCCACGTGGACTCTGTTCCGGGCATTCGGCGCGACAGGAGCGGCCGTGACCGGTCGTGGCAACGTCGACGCGCCGGGTGCGGGACTGGACTGGGCTGCCGACGTGTCCCATCTCGGGCGTCTCCTCGACGAATCCGATGTCGTCGTGGTGTCCGCACCGCTCGACGACCGGACGCGGGGCATGATCGGCGCCGACGAATTGCGCGCGCTCGGCCGCGACGGTGTGCTGGTCAATGTGGGCCGCGGACCTCTCGTCCAGGAGCAGGCACTGTTCGACGCACTGTCCTCGTCGACCATCGCGGCTGCGGCCATCGACGTCTGGTACGACTATCCCGGTCCCGACGGTCGCGGGACGCCCAGCGCTCTGCCGTTCTCCGAACTCCCCAACATCCTGATGACACCGCATTCTTCGGGGGTCTCACAACAGACGTTCGTCGGCCGGGTCGACGACATCGCCGACAACATCACTCGACTCGCGCGCGGTGATCAACTGCGCAACGTCGTCGCACCCGCCGCCGGCTCGAAAGGATCACGAGCATGACCGACAAGATCATCTCCGCGGACGTGCTGGTCTGCAGCCCCACCCGCAACTTCGTCACCCTGAAGATCACCACGGCCGACGGTGTCGTCGGCTACGGTGACGCCACGCTCAACGGCCGCGAACTGTCCGTCGCGTCGTACCTCCGGGACCATGTCGCGCCCTTGCTGATCGGGCGCGACCCGGCGCGGATCGAGGACACCTGGCAGTACCTCTATCGCGGCGTGTACTGGCGGCGCGGGCCCGTCACGATGGCCGCGATCGGCGCCGTCGACGTCGCCCTCTGGGACATCAAGGGCAAGACCCTCGGCCAGCCCGTCTACCAGTTGCTCGGCGGTGCCGTCCGCGACCGGGTGCTGTCCTACACCCACGCGACCGGGTGGGACGCGCCCGCGTTGCTCGACTCCGTCGATGCCAAGCGCGCGAAGGGCTTTCAGGCGATTCGAGTGCAGTCCGGGGTTCCCGGCCTGGATTCGGTGTACGGCGTGCACCAGGGCGCCACCGGATACGAGCCCGCGAGCCGCGGCGCCCTCCCGGTCGAGGAGGTGTGGGACACCGACGCGTACCTCAACCATGCACCCCGGATCCTCGAAGCCGTACGTGAACACGTCGGCCCCGACCTCAAATTGCTCCACGACGCCCACCATCGGCTCACCCCGCAGCAGGCCGCGCGGCTGGGGAAGTCGGTCGAACACGTGGACCTGTTCTGGCTCGAGGACGTCACGCCGGCCGAGAACCAGGACGCGCTGCGTCTGGTGCGCAACCACACCACCACACCCCTGGCGATCGGGGAGGTCTTCAATACGATCTGGGACTGCCAGCACCTGATTACCGAACAGTTGATCGACTTCATCCGCGTGGCCATCGTCCACGCGGGCGGAATCAGCCACGTCCGCAAGATCTTCGCGCTCGCCGAGGTGTATCAGATTCGTGGCGGCCCGCACGGCCCGTCGGACGTCTCGCCGATCTCCCTGGGTGCGAGTCTGCACCTCGGGCTCGCGACGCCGAACTTCGGAATCCAGGAGTACATGGGTTACGACCCGCTCGTCAGCGAGGTCTTCCCCCACGCGTGGTCGTTCTCGGGCGGGCACCTCACCCCCGGCGACGTTCCGGGCATCGGAGTGAGCATGAACGAGGAACTCGCGGAGCAATATCCGTACGAGCAGGCCTATCTACCGGTCGCCCGGCGCCGCGACGGCTCCATGACGGATTGGTGACGAGCATGTCCGAACCGACACTCTCGCGCCGAAACGTTCCCGCCGCGGCACTGATCCACCGGCGGGTGCCGGAAGGCACCGGGATCGTGCACCTGGGCCTCGGCAACTTCCACCGCGCGCACCAGGCGGTGTACACCGCGCTCGCGATGGAACGCGAACCGGGACCGTGGGGCATCCTCGGTGTGGCGAGCCGCTCGAGCACCGTCGCCGATGCGATGAACGCGCAGGACCTCCTGTACGGCGTCGTCGAGATCTCGCCGGAGGGTTCTCGTGTGAGCGTCCCGGGTTCGCACACCGGAACCCTGGTGGCCGAACGGGACCCGGAGTCCGTCGTCCGCGCGATCGCGGACCCGGCGACGAAGATCGTGACGATCACGGTGACCGAACACGGGTACACGGTGTCGCCCGAGACCGGTTCCCTCGACCTCGACTCCGACGCCGTTCGCCGCGACCTCCGCGAGGTGCGGACGCCCCGCACCACGATCGGGCAGATCGCCC
Source organism: Rhodococcus sp. JVH1 (assembly GCF_000280725.2). Classification (NCBI taxonomy): domain Bacteria; kingdom Bacillati; phylum Actinomycetota; class Actinomycetes; order Mycobacteriales; family Nocardiaceae; genus Rhodococcus; species Rhodococcus sp. JVH1. The sequence goes on from NZ_CP166289.1 coordinate 5,100,832, forward strand.
GCGGACTGGCCCTGCGGGCGAGCACACACGCCGCCCCGGTCACGATCCTCAGCTGCGACAATCTGCTGTCCAACGGGCGTCAGACCGAAAGACTCGTCCGCGAGTTCGTCGGCACGTTCGCGCCGACTCTCCGCCACGACCTGCTGTCCTGGATGGACTCGTCCGTGACGTTCCCCAACTCCATGGTGGACCGCATCGTGCCCTCCGGTTCGGACCGCTACAACGAGTCGGCACTGGCACACCTCGGCGTGCGCGACACGATCGCCGTCCCCGCGGAGCCGTTCACGATGTGGGTCATGGAGGAGCGGTTCGCCGCCGGCCGTCCCGCCTGGGAGCACGGTGGCGCGCTGTTCACCGACGACGTCGAGCCCTACGAGCTGATGAAGGTCCGGCTGCTCAACGGGACGCATTCGCTCATCGCCTACCTCGGCGCACTCGACGGGCGGGCCACCATCCCCGAATCCGTCGCGCAACCGTTCGTCGAGGCCGCAGCGCGGCGCATCCTGTGCGACGAGTACCTGCCGACGGTCACCGTTCCCGAATCGGTGGACACGGACGACTACATCCGGCAACTCTTCTCGCGTTGGTCCAATACCGCTCTGGGACACCGCACCTCGCAGGTCGGATCCGACGGATCGGTCAAACTGGCGCAGCGCATCCCGATCCCGGCACTCGAACACCTCCGCCGCGGTACTGTCCCGCAGTACCTTTCTCTCACAGTCGCGGCATACCTCTGCTGCATCGCCCCGCCGCCCGGGTTCGACCCCGGCCCCCACGCACGATCCATGACCGACCCCGCTCGACCGCGCCTGGCAGGAATGGCCGACAACGCCGCGTCCACTACCGAATTCGTTCGCTCCGTCTTCGTCGACGGAGGTCTGTTTCCCAGCACCCTCGCTTCGCACACCGAGTTCGTCTCGCGAATCGCCGACTTCGTCGACATCATCGTCCGTCACGGGCCGGCAGTCGCCGCAGGCGAAGCATCCGATCCGGTCCCGGACCTCGGGACGATCACGTCGCTGCGGTCCAGCGCGACCATCTGACTCCCTCACCCCTTGCCCGGACAATTCCGGGAACCACCAATGGAGGAATCCATGGACACTACACTCGACCCCACGGTGAACCCGAAAACTCCCGGCCGCGCAGGCGGTACATCCCAGGCAGACCCGTCCGCGGTCCGCCGGGCGGCGTGGGCGGGGCTCATCGGCACCACGCTCGAGCAGTACGACTTCGTCATCTACGGCACCGCTTCGGCGCTGATCTTCAACACCCTGTTCTTCCCGAACATCTCGCCCGCGGCGGGCATCCTCGCGAGCTTCAGCGCCTACGCCGTCGGGTTTCTCGCCCGGCCGCTCGGTGGCCTGTTCTTCTCGCGGTACGGAGAACGTCTCGGCCGCAAGTGGGTGCTCGTCGCGACGCTGATGCTGATGGGCGGCGCGACACTGGGTATCGGCCTGCTGCCCACCTACAGTCAGGTCGGGCTGCTCGCACCGGCTCTCCTCGTCGTATGCCGATTCTTCCAGGGGTTCGGAGCGGGAGCCGAACAGTCTGGTGGTGCAACCCTTCTGACGGAGACGGCGCAGATAGGCAGGCGAGGTCGGCTCGCCGCCCTGGTGATGACGGGAGCCGCACTGGGCACGGCGCTCGGCGCAGTCGCGTGGATCGCAGCGCAGCTCCTGCCGGAAGAGCAGCTCATGTCCTGGGGTTGGCGTCTCGTCTTCATCAGCAGTCTGTTCGTCACGGTCGCCGCGTTCGTCATTCGCCGCAAGCTCAACGAGAGCCCGGTGTTCCAGGAACTGAAGGAGCAGCACCAGGTTCCGAAGACGCCGGTGAAGGAGATCTTCGCGAACGGCAAGAAGCCGCTGTTCATCGTCATGTTCATGACCATCGGCATCAGCGCGCAGTCGTACACGTACCAGGTGTTCATGGCGTCGTACCTCAAGAACGACGTGCACGTGGACCCCACGTTCATTCCCAAGGTGCTGCTGGTCGGGGCCATCTGCGGCGGCATCGCGGCATACGGGTTCGGTCGTCTGTCCGACCGGGTGGGCCGCAAGCCGGTGTACATCTCGATCGTGATCGCTCTGATCATCCTGCCGGTGCCGACCTTCCTGGCCCTGAACACCGGCTCACACCTGCTGATCACGATGGCGATGATCGTCGGCTTCATCCTGGCCTGCCAGGGCGCCGTCGGCGTCACCATGAGCTACTTCCCGGAAATCTTCGGCTCCCGTTACCGCTACGCCGGCGTCACACTCGGCCGTGAATTCGCCTCGATCTTCGGGGGCGGTGTCGCACCACTGATCTGCGCGGCCCTCGTCACGGCCTTCTCCGGCTCGTGGATCCCCGTGGCCGTCTACATGATCGTGATGGCCGTGACCGTTCTGATCGCCTCGACGATGGCACCGGAAACCCGCGACCGCGACCTCACGCTGGCCGCCAACTCCACCGACCGCGAGGTGACGGCGGCATGACCTCCTCCGTCATCGCGGTGCTGCGCGCCGCGCACGCCGACCGATACGCCCCCGTGGTGACCGTCCTCGCCGAGAACGGGGTGCGCGCCGTCGAGCTGACGATGAGCACGCCCGGCACCCTCGAGTCCCTGAACAGCATCCGGCGCGCCGCACCCGACGGCGTCGAGATCGGGGTCGGGACGGTCACCACCGTCGACCAGGCCCGCGCCGCCCTCGACGTGGGTGCCGACTACCTCGTGACCCCGACGACCAACCTCGACGTCATCGCCACGGCCGTCCGTGCCGGAATCCCCATCTACCCGGGCGGATTCACCCCGACCGAACTGTGGAACGGATGGAACGCCGGTGCGACTGCCGTGAAACTATTCCCGGCATCGGTAGTCGGACCGGAGTACATCGGGCACCTGCGCGGACCCTTCCCCGACATCCAGGTCGTCCCTTCGGGTGGGGTGGGCATCGAGGACGTCCCCGCGTGGGTCGCCGCCGGCGCGGCGGCGGTCAGCCTCGGCGGCCCGCTGATCGGGGACGCACTCCGCGGCGGCGACCTCGGGCAGCTGGCCGAACGATGCCGGCGCCTCGCCGACGTCGTCGCAGAACTGGAGGTCGCGTGATGACGGTGCTGACATTCGGCGAGACGATGGCCCTCACCAGGGCGGTGGACACCGGACCGCTCGCCCACACCTCCACGCTCCACCTGGGAATCGGCGGCGCCGAATCGAACTTCGCGATCGCGCTGCGGCGACTCGGCGTCGACGTCACCTGGATCGGGCGCGTCGGCCAGGACAGTCTGGGCGACCTGATCGAACGGGAACTCCGGGCCGAGGGAATCACCGCCGAAGTCATCCGCGATCCGGATGCTCCGACCGGACTGATGGTGAAGGAGCGGCGAACCGCCACCGCCACCCGCGTCTGGTATTACCGGACCGGCAGCGCGGGGTCGCGGCTCGCGATGTCGGACATCGCGGACGACCGCCTCGAGTCGGCGTCCCTGCTGCACGTCACCGGCATCACCCCTGCCCTGTCCGACACCGCCAGGAAGACCACCCTGCACTGCGTCGAACGGGCACGCGCACTGGGCATTCCGGTGTCGTTCGATCTCAACTATCGCCGCGCGCTGTGGTCGCCGGACGACGCGGCCCCCGTCTTCCGGGAGCTGATCGCGTTGTCGGACATCGTCTTCGCAGGTGAGGGCGAGGCCGCGATCGCGGTGGGCGACGGCACCCCCGCCGAACTCGTCGCCCGTGTCCGCGACCTCGGACCACGCGAGAGCATCCTGAAACTGGGCGACCAGGGATGCCTGGCGATGATCGACGGAGAGACGTACTCCCTGCCCGCGGTGCCGGTGAACGTGGTCGACTCCGTCGGGGCCGGAGACGGTTTCGTCGCCGGCTACCTCGCGGAACGTCTGGCCGGCGTGGCACCCGCCGACCGGCTGCGAACCGCTGTGACGGTCGGGGCGTTCGCGTGCACCGTGTCCGGCGACTGGGAGGGCATGCCGCGCCGGGACGAACTCGGGCTCCTCACCACCGCGGAACCCGTCACCAGATGACAGGCTCCGACCTCCGACAGAACTGGACTTCACCGATGAACACCAGCCCGACCACCGCTTCACACGCCATCGAGGTTCCGACGCACGCGCAGGCGGTCGTCGCCCACGGTGCGCAGGACCTGCGCGTGGAGGAGGTGCCTATCGCCGCACCGAAACCGGACGAAGCGGTGATCCGCATCGCCTACGGCGGGATCTGCGGATCCGATCTCCACTACTGGCAGCACGGCGCCGCCGGCGAATCGATCCTTCGCGCACCCATGCGGCTCGGACACGAGGCGTCGGGCACCGTCCTGATCGGTGCGACGGACGGAAGCGGTCCCGGCGCCGGCACCCCCGTCACCATCCATCCTGCGACCCCCGGCGGCGACAGCGCGAAGTATCCGGCCGATCGCCCCAATATCTCGCCCGGATGCACATACCTGGGCAGTGCGGCGCATTTTCCGCACGCGGACGGGTTGTTCGTCAGCCACGTCGCCGTGCCGACCCGCATGCTCCGGGTCCTTCCCGACGGACTCGATCTGCGTCTGGCCTCACTGGCCGAGCCGGCGAGCGTGGCGTGGCACGCGGTCGCGCGGGCAGGGGAGGTGAAGGACCGGTCGGTCCTCGTCATCGGGGCCGGACCCATCGGCGCGCTCGTGGTGGCGGTACTGAAGCGTGCGGGCGCCGGGAAGATCACGGCGGTGGACATGCACGAGTACCCGCTGAGGATCGCGCGCGCCGTGGGCGCGGACGAGACCCTCACCGCCACCGACGCCGACGCCGTCGCGGCGGTCGAAGCGGACGTCACCATCGAATGCTCCGGCAACCATCGCGGTCTCGCATCGGCGATACACGGCACGGCCCGCGGCGGCCGGGTCGTCATGGTCGGTCTACTTCCCTCCGGCGATCAGCCGGTACCCGTGTCGATCGCGATCACCCGGGAACTGGACCTGGTCGGCTCCTTCCGGTTCAACGACGAGATCGACGAGGTGGTGGCCGCCCTCGCCGACGGCTCCCTGGTGGTGGATCCGATCGTCACCGCCGAGTACGACGTCGCCGATGCGCTCACCGCCTTCGCATCGGCCCGGGATGCGTCCTCGTCGAGCAAGGTGCTCCTGCGCTTCTGATCCGGGGAACTTCGCCCCGGCCTCGTCTGCGGGACACGGTTGTCGCATGATGGTCTCGACGCACCCCCGAGGTCAGGAGAGCAAGCTGATGAAGGAATTCACCGCCTGGATCGCTCGCGAGAACGAGGGCGCCATCGGCCTCTCCCAGGAGACGGTCGACGAGTCGTTCCTGCCGCAGGGCGAGGTCACGATCCAGGTCGAGTACTCCAGCGTGAACTTCAAGGACGCGCTGGCTCTCACGCCGAAGGGTGGAGTGGTCCGCGAGTACCCCATCGTGCCTGGCATCGATGTGGCAGGCACCGTCGTCGAGTCGCAGTCCCCGGAGTTCTCCGTCGGTGACACGGTCGTCGCCCACGGCTACGACATCGGCACCGCCCGCCACGGCGGGTATGCGCAGTTCGCCCGTGTCCCGGCGGACTGGGTGGTGAAACTCGACGGCATGTCCACCCGCACCGCCGCCGCGATCGGGACCGCCGGTTTCACGGCCGCGATGAGCGTGGAGGTGCTGCTGTCCCGTGGTGTCGAGCCGGGAAACGGTCCGGTGCTCGTGACCGGTGCGAGTGGCGGCGTCGGCACCGTCGCCGTCGACCTGCTGTCGGCGGCGGGCTTCGAGGTGGTCGCGTCGAGCGGAAAGCCGGAGAAGGCGGAACTGCTCACCGAACTGGGCGCAAGCAGGGTGATCGGACGACTTCCGGAGCCCGATACGAAACCGCGTCCGCTCGGCAAGGCCCAGTGGGCCGCCGCCGTCGACTGCGTCGGCGGCGCCACCCTGGCGCACGTGCTCAGCACCATCGAATACGGGGGCGCGGTCGCGGCGAGTGGGCTGACCGGCGGACCGAAGTTGGAGACCACGGTCCTGCCGTTCATCCTGCGGGGTGTCAGCCTGCTCGGCATCGACTCGGTGCAGTACCCGATCGACCAGCGGCGCCGGCTGTGGGGCCGTCTCGCGTCCGACCTCGCACCGTCCCGGCTCGAATCGATTACCCACGATGTTCCGATCGCGGACGTCGTCTCGGTGATCGACCAGGTGCGGGCAGGCACCTACTCGGGCCGGGCCGTGGTGGGCGTCGCCCCCGTGAGTACTTATTAACGTCCCGCGGTTAACAAGTACTCACGGGCGCCGGAGGCGCACGATCCAGGCACGGGAGTCGGCCGGGTCGATGACGTCGTCGAGTTCGAAGATCGTCGCCGCGTTCAGGGCCTTCCCGTGCTGGTAGGCGGCGTCGACGAGTTGTGCGAACGCGGTGTCGCGCTCGGCGGGGTCGTCGATGGCCTCGAGTTCCTTCCGGAATCCGAGCCGCACCGCGCCTTCCAGTCCCATGGCCCCGATCTCTCCGGTCGGCCACGCGACTGTGAACTCGGACGCGTGGAAGGAACCGCCCGCCATGGCCATCGCGCCGAGGCCGTACCCCTTGCGCAGGATGATCGTCCCGTACGGCACGGTCATCCGCGCGCCCGCGACGAACAGCCTGCCGAACCGGCGAACCGTGGCCTCCTTCTCCGAGTCGGGGCCGACCATGAATCCCGGTGTGTCGCACAGCGAGACGACGGGCAGGCCGAACGATTCGCACAGCTCCAGGAAGCGGGCCATCTTGTCCGCCGCGACCGCGTCGATCGCGCCGCCGAGGTGGTGGCTGCTGTTCGCGACCAGCCCGTACGGCGCCCCCTCCACCCGGATCAGCGCGGTGACGATGCCGACGCCGTGGTCGCGGCGTAGTTCGAGGACCGAGCCGACGTCGGCGATGGCTTCCACGGCACTGCGAACGTCGTAGGCGCGCAACCGGTTCTCCGGGACGACGTGGCGTGCGAGCCGCTCGTCGGGGGCCTCCCACTCGGGCAGCGCGCCCTGGAAGTACGACAGGTACTTCTTCGCCAGTTCGACGGCGTGCGCCTCGTCCCTGGCGAGCAGATCGATGACGCCGTTGCGCCGCTGCACGTCGACGGGTCCGATGTCCTCCGGCCGGTACACCCCGAGTCCGCCGCCCTCCACCATCGCCGGGCCGCCCATGCCGATGTTCGCGTCGGGGGTGGCGATGAGGACGTCGCAGACTCCGGCGAGGGCGGCGTTGCCCGCGAAGCAGCGCCCGGAGACGACCGACACCAGCGGGACCTTCCCGTTCAGCGCCGCCAGCGACCGGAAGGTGTTCAGGTCCAGTCCTGCTGCCGGGCCGGCGTCGGTGTCACCCGGCCGTCCGCCGCCGCCCTCGGCGAACAGGACCACCGGGACCTGCTTGCGGCCGGCGAGTTCGATCACCCGGTCGGTCTTCGCGTGGTTGCGCATGCCCTGGGTTCCGGCGAGCACCGTGTAGTCGTACGACAGCAGCACCGCCTGCGCGTCGCGCGAACCGAATACGTCGCCGTTGACGGTGGCGAGCCCGGCGACGAGCCCGTCGGCGGGGGTGTTCTCGATCAGGTCCTGCTCGGAGCGGCGGCTGCGCTGCGCGGCCAGGACGAGAGGTCCGTATTCGACGAAGCTGCCGGGATCGACCAGATCGTCGATGTTGGCCCGTGCGCTGCGCCGCCCGAGCTTCGTGCGCTTCGCGATCGCGGCGGGCCGGGCGGCGTCGAGGGTCACCTCGTGTCGCTGCCGGATCTCCGCCAGGTCTGCGCGCTCACGATCCAGATCGGTTGCGCTGTCGGCGACGTCACCGGCCTCCGATCCCGTGCGGCGGATCACGACCAACGGGTCGCCGGCGTTGACGTTCTGCCCGGGCGACACCAGATTCCGCTGGACCACCGCACCGGCGGGCGCGGCGATCATGTGCTGCATCTTCATGGCTTCGAGCACCACGAGCTGAGCACCCGACTCCACGGTCGCACCTTCTCCGGCAGCCTCCACGACGGTCCCGGCCATGTGGGCGCGCAGCACGTCCTCACCCGCCCGCAACTCGAGTGTTTCCGACGCCACCTCCGCCGGCTGGTGCACGTGCGCGGCGTCGACGAGCGCGCTCATCCGCTCGGCGAGATGGTCGGTGCCGACGACGCCGTCGGCGAAGCCGGGATCCGCCAGAATCGCCCGGAGGAAGCCGATATTGGTGGGGACGCCCTCGACGACGAACTCGGCGAGCGCCGCATCCGCCTTGCGCACTGCGGCCGAGAACGACGGGCCCCGCGAATGCACGATCACCTTCGCGAGCAGCGAGTCGTACCGCGGGCTCGGCGACAGTCCGGGCCGGCCGTAGGTGTCGACGCGCACACCCGGTCCCGTCGGCGGCGAGAAGACGGACAGGGTGCCCGCGGCGGGAACGGCCTGACCGTCGGGGCGCATCGTTTCCATGTTGACGCGGGCCTGGACGGCGATTCCACGCGCGGCGGCGGGGGTGCCCGACGTGTCGAGCCCCACGGCGCTGACGCCGTCGGGCAGCGACAGGTCCCCGTAGTCCGCACCCCGGGCGACGTCGATTTGCACGGCGACGAGGTCGACCCCCGTCACCTCCTCGGTGACCGTGTGCTCCACCTGGATTCGGGGATTGACCTCCAGGAACACGAAGCCGTCCCGGAACACCAGGAATTCGACGGTGGCGAGTCCCCGGTACCCGACACTGGCGCACAGCCGAGCCGCGGCCTCGTGCAGTTCGCTGCGCAGTCCCGGGTCGAGCCCCTGCGCGGGGGCGATCTCGACGAGTTTCTGGTGGCGGCGCTGCACGCTGCAGTCGCGGTCACCGACGGCCAGGGCCCGCGTCACACCCGCCTGCGGTGCCGCTACGACCTGCACCTCGATGTGCCGGGCGCCGTCGAGGAGTGCCTCGGCGAACAGTGCGGGGTTGCCGAATCCGAGTTGCGCCTCGGACGCGCACAGCCGGTACTCCTCCTCGACCCGGTCCGCGCTGCGGACGGCACGGATGCCGCGACCACCGCCGCCCGCGAGCGCCTTGATCATGATGCCGCCCGGGTGTTCCGCGAAGAACGCGCGGACGCCGTCCAAGTCGGTGGGACCGGTGGTCGCGGTGAGCACCGGCACCTTCGCGGCCACCGCGGCCTCACGTGCCGACGACTTGTTGCCGAAGATGTCGAGCACGTCGGGGCTCGGGCCCACGAAGGTCAGTCCGGCCTCGGCGCAGGCGCGTGCGAAAGCGGCGTTCTCGCTGAGGAATCCGTAGCCGGGGTGCACTGCCGTGGCACCGAACTCGGCGGCCGCGCCGAGAATGGCCCGGGGGTCCAGATACGCGGACGGGCCGGAACCGCGGAGCGCGACCGCTTCGGTTGCCGCGCGCACGTGGGGACTGTCCGCATCGTCCTCCGCGTAGACGGCGACGGTGTCGACCGACATCTCCTCGGCGGTGCGGATGATGCGGAGCGCGATCTCGCCACGATTGGCGACCAGCAGGGTCACTTGTACTCCTCGGCCAGGGCGAACAGGTCGGCCTTGCGGACCTTCCCGGTCGCCGTCATGGGTAGGGCGTCGAGCACCTCTACGGTGGGCACCTTGTAGGTGGCCATGTTCAGGGCGGCCCACTCCTGCAGTTCCTCTCCCGAGACCTGACGGTCGGGCAGGAGCTGAACGAACGCGAACGGCACCTGGCCTTTGCCCGGATCGGGCTTCGGCACCACCGCGGCCGACTGGATGTCGGGGTGCAGCATGAGCAGTGCCTCGACCTCGGAGGGGAACACGCTCATTCCGTTGGTCTTGATCATTTCCTTGTTGCGCGCCAGATAGTGCAGTGCGCCTTTGCCGTTCAGCTTGCCGACGTCGCCGGTCTGGAGCCATCCGTCGCGGAGCGCGGCAGCGGTGGCGTCGGGTTTGCCGTAGTAACCGGTGAGCAGCGACGGACTGCGCACGACGATCTGTCCGGCTTGCCCCACCGGCACGGGCGCCCCGGCATCGTCGACGATCAGCACGTCGGTGCCCGGAACCGGAAGTCCGCAGAACACGGGTTCGCTGAGCAGGTCTTCGTCGTCGGTCTGGAAGCCGAGCGTGATGGTGTCGGCGGTGTGCGTCTCCGTCATCCCGTAACTGGCTTCCCGTAGCACGTGGCCGGTGGCGTCGCGCCAGCGGCCGCGAATCGCGGGGTCGAGCTTCAGCACGAACGACACGGCCATCGCGTTGTCCAGCGTGGAGAAGTCTCGTTCGGCGAAGCCGGGCAGATCCATCAGTTCGACATAGTTGTCGACCGTCCCGACCATCGACGTCACCCCACGACTGTCGACGAGGGTCGCCGCGGCGTCCGGGTCCCAGCGGTTGAGGAGCACGACGGTGCCGCCGTTGATCAGCGGGTACAGGATGCCGAAGTCCTCGCCGGCGATCCAGAAGATGGGCAGGAACCCGAGGACCACCGGGCGAGCCTCGCCCACCTGCCTGCCGCCGGCCAGTGTCGCGGTGGCGGCGGTGTAGACCATGTGCGCCTGCGTGTGTTCGCAGCCCTTCGGCATCCCGGTGGTGCCGCCGGTGTAGTTCAGTGCCGCCAACGCGTCGGAATCCATCGGAATCGGCTCGGCGCGTGCGGAGTTCATGATCTGCGCCCAGTCGGTGGGTGCGGAGGTGAGGGGGAACGGCGGTGCGACGCTGGGTTCGGCGGGCAGCAGGTCCGACAGGGCGGTGATCGCGACGTGCCGCAACGCCGTCTGGTCGCGCACGCAGTCGACCATGGCCGCGAACGAATCCTGCGTCAGCAGGATCTCCACGCCGGCGTCGTCGAGTTCGTACGCCAGTTCGTGCTCCCGGAACAGTGGATTGATCGGGACGTGGACGGCGCCGATCTTCAGGATCCCGAGCATCGCCACATGGAACTGCGGACAGTTGGTGAGGTGGACGCCGACGCGGTCGCCGGCGGCCGCGCCCCGCTGCAGGAGCCAGCCGGCGAAGCGGTCGGACAGTTCGTCGAGTTCGGCGTAGGTGATGGCACGACCGTAGAAGTCGATCGCGACGGTCTGCGGTCGTTCCGTCGCCCAGTGTCGCAGGTAGTCGATCACGGTGCGGCCCTCGATCGGGTACTCGACTGTCCGCGGTACCTGCGGTGGCCACGCGGCGTCCTGGAGTTCGCGTATCTCGGCGAGGGCCGATTCCAGGGCCGTGAGGTCACTCGAAGGCGAAGTGGGCATACCGAACTCCCGATTCTGTGCGGATTGTCGTTGCTAGGCGAAGCCGATGAGTCTTTCGGAGATGGCGGTCAGGTCGGCGGTGTACCGGCGCTGTTCACGGGCCGTCGCGTCGACCAGCCGGGCGGCGCCCGCGAGCTGGGCGTCGGCGAGGGTCTGCGCGATGCGGGCGGGCGGCGCGCACGGCGTGACGTCGCAGGTGGCGTTGATGCGCTCGATGAACCGGGTATAGCGGCGGATGAGCCGGGTCTGCACGGTGGTCCAGCTTCGGCCGACCTCGGGGTCGAGCCGGGCGCGGTGCCTGATCAGTTCGAGGACGCGTCCGTTGGTGTACACGGCTTCCACAAACGCTTTCGTGGTGGTGCGCAGCACCTCTCGCAGGTCCTCGCTCGCCGGTCCTTCCACGTGCTGCGACTCGAGGAACTCCTCGCACACGTCGGCGGCGACGGCGTGGAACACCTCCTCCTTCGACGAGAAGTAGGCGTAGAACGTTGCCCGCGACACTTCGGCCTGAGTGGTGATCACCTCGACGGTCGTCCGGTCGTAACCGAGTTCGGCGAAGCAGGCGCTCGCGGCGCGGAGGAGTTCGCGGCGGCGGGGACCGTCGTTGTCTTTCCGCGCCGATCGTGCCCGCTCCTGAGCCGCACTTGTGGTCACGGTCACAGTATGTGTTGATATTGACGTCAATGTCAATCTTCGGGTGTCACCTGCTCGAGTCGGAGCGGGAGCGCGCTGTGGCGCCGCACGAACAAGATGGGGACCCAACGCGGCTCGGAGTCGGCGGCGAGGGCGAAGCGGCCGGTGCGCGCGAGCAGTGCGGTGGTCGCGGCGAGCGCTTCCGATCGGGCGAGCGCCGATCCGACACAGAAGTGGACGCCCTTGCCGAATGCCAGATGCGAACGGATGTGCGGCCGGTCGAGCACTATCTCGTCCGGACTCTCGAACACGGCCGGATCCCGGTTGGCCGCACCCCACAGCAGGAGCAGGTGGCTACCGGCGGGCAGTTCGGTGCCGCCGAGCGTGGTGTCGGCAAGCACGTGCCGGTGATGCCCGCGGAACGGGGACTCGAGACGAAGCGCCTCGTCGATGAACGCGTCGACGAGTGCGGGTTGTTGCCGGAGCCGGGCCTGAAGTCCGGGGCGGGTGGCGAGGAGGCGGGCGGCGCCCCCGATCAGCCCCGCGGTCGATTCGCCGCCCGCGCCGACCAACTGGACCAGGACGAGTGTCGCCACGTCCTCGGAGAGTTCACTTGCATTGCATGCGTGCGCGAGGACACCCAGCAGATCCTCGCGCGGATTTGTCCTCGCACGCACGAGGTCGGCCCGCGGATAGCCGGCCAGTTCGGCAGCGGAGGTGACGAGGGGGCCGAGGCGATCCGCGGTGACGACCCCGCCGAGCATTTCCGTGCTGTCGTAGGCCCACGTCAGGAGCTGGGGTACGTCCGACTCGGGCAGGCCGATGAGATGCGCGACCATCGCCAGCGGCAGTCGGTCCGCCATCGCGGACGCCCAATCGATCTGCCCGTCGCGGAGCCCATCGTTCCACAGCGTGTCGACGAGCGAGTGCACGGTCGGGGTCAGCGCGCGGATGCGGCGGCCGAGCGTCGTCAGCACGACTGTGCGATGGTGCAGGTGCGCCGGGTCGTCGGCGGTGGCCGCGATCGAAGATGTCGATTCCGCGGGTCGGCGTGTGGGTCATCGACAACGTCCATGGTGATCCCGCAAGCTCGAACCTGCACCGGGACGAGATCGGCGCCCAGCGCGCACCCGCAAGGGTTGGCGCTCGTCTCGATAGATGATCCCCAATCGGCCTCTCGGAGAGACTCGATGTCTGGCACGTTCTCGACGCTTCGGTGGTGTTGCTGGTGACACCACGGACGTCAGAACGGTCACACTGGTCGAATGAGCATCACACGGTGTGTCGATCTGTCGGCCGCGCGCTGGCTCGAACAGCGGGACGAGGACTGGCGACGGCTGGCGGCTCGGGGGCCGGTCGCCTTCGACAAGTACGCACGCCTACGGTTCATCCCAGACCCGGCCTATCCGGCACAACCGGAAGGCGATGCCCAACGCGACTCAGAGGGTCTGTCCGACAACAAACAATTCGGGGTCGTCCTGGCCGAGCTTGCCCGTCACACCGGCAGGCCTGATGACTGCTACTTCTGCATCTGGGACGGGTGGCCGAGTTTCACCGCCGACGATCCGACGCCGAAGATCTCGATCCCGAACCGCGACTACTTCTTGTTCCACGGCACCCTTGCCGACGTCGCCGACTGGAACGCCCAGATCAAGTCACTGCTGGATGACGTGGGGGACCAGGTGACGCACCTCCCCCCGCGTTCGTGTGGCCATCCGATCACGCGTGGTGCGTGACCTGCGACGTCGATCCTCACTTCGCGTCGATCGGCGCAAGCCCGGACGCGATCGATCGGCTCGTGGCCGACTCGCGTGTCGACGTCGTCGTCGACGATCCCGAGACCGAACCCCCGTACTACTCCTGAGTGAAAGCCCTTTCTTGGTTCAGGCGTGGGATCGACCTGTTCACCGGACGAGTCCGGCGACAGATAGAGGCGGGGGTGGAATTGGGAAGGGCCGATTGAGGATCCGCTTACGGAACCACCTGTCCGCCGGCGCGCTGTCGGTCGGAGTGCCCCGCTGGTGGGTCGGCTACTGGCCTGTGCGGCGCCGACGATCCGTGGGCCAGGGGCCACCCCGGAGCGGTCGGTCGGCGAGCGTGCGTTTCTCGTTGTCACGGAACCGTGGTTCGTAGTGGTGGAAGAACACCTTGCCGACCAGGTCGCGGCGGCTGTGCACGCCGGTCTTGTCGAAGATGCTCTTCAGATGTTGCTGCACGGTCTGTGCCGACACGTGTAGTTCGGCGGAGATCTGCGAGGTCGACGCCCCTTGCAACACCATCGCGGTGACCTCCTTCTCGCGCTGGGTCAGCCCGTACGCCGACATCAGCAGCGGATACAGGCGGCTCGGATGGGCCGGCTCCACGATCACCGCGATCCGCCGCCTGCCCGTCGATGTCAGGCATGCCCCGTGCAGCACCAACCACGCCCCCGACCTCGACAGCACCCGCGAGATGGCCACGTCGCCCAGCCGGTCGCGGTCTTCCACACACCGCAATACACGACCGGCGAGAGTGATCACCGCGGCCGGCAACTCCCCCCGATCCCAGTCCCCGCCCGGCAGATCCACCATCCACCGGTCGACCCCGGGCGTCGCGGATTCGACGTTCCAGTTCTCGTCGAGGACGAGCAAACCCGGCGAATCGGCATACTCCGGTTCCTCGGCCTGCCCGTACAGCAGTGCGCGGCGGGCCCCGCCCGCGAGGACCGGCGCGATCTCCTGCACGAACGACTTCTCGGTTTCCGAGAACATCGGCATCCCCTCGTCGCGATAGAGGCTCAGCGCTCCCCACGTTTCTCCCGTGCGCGTGCGTAACCGTGCAATCAGCTCCTGGTCGCCGCCGAGTGTCCGGTTCCGGCGCCAGCGCGGACTTCCCGACGGATCACCGTGCGCGGCTTCGTGCAACGTGGAAATCCCTTCGGCCGAACGCATTACGTCGGGGACGGACTGAACGTCGTCCTCGTAGTACTCCGCGGCCAGCCATTCCCCGGGAAATTCGTCCATGCCGAAGTGATAGTGACTGGTCATCAGCATGGACACGGGGTCGAGGGTGAACCAGCACGGCGTCCAGTAGTACGGGACGACACCGGCGACGACGTCCGACGCGTCCCGCCACAGCGACACCAGGCCGCGTGGTGCGGCGCACAATCGTGCGACCTTGTCTGCCGCGCACTGCACGGAATCCACGCTCACGAGTCAATCGTACGAGCGCGGATCGGCGCCGGAAATACCAGAATTGTGGAATGGTGCCCCCACCGCGCCGACCCTAGCGTCGGTGACATGTCCAAAACCGATAACACGAATGTGCGGCTGAGCCCCCCGCCACCCCAATTGATGCGGCTGGTCAACCCGTTGGTCCGGCGGGTCCTCACGACCCGGTCACTGGGGCGGCGCATCCGGCGCCAAGGGCTGATCGAGTTCACCGGCCGTCGTACCGGGCGCACCCTGCGGGTGCCGGTGTGCCTGCACGACGTCGACGGTCAGACGCTCGTGTTCACCGAGCGTCCGTGGCGGCGCAACTTCGCCGGCGGCGCACCCGTGACGGTCACCCACCGGGGCCGTGTCCGCCGGGGCCGGGCCCTGCTACTCGAGGCCACCCCCGCCGAGGCAGGCGCCGCATTCCGTGCCGCGCTCGACGACGGGGCCACCCCGTTCGAACTGGGCCTGAAGGTCCCGCGGGGATACGAGCCGACCGAAGCCGAACTGGCCACGATCGCCCGGTCACTGATCCGCGTCGACTACGACGACTGAGGAGAGTTCCCATGCGTATCAACAAAATCCGACGTGATATCACCGCTCTCAGCGATGAACTGGAAGTACCGGGGATCGGGCACCTACCGGTGAACGCGTACGTTCTGCACGCCGCCGAACCCGTCGTCGTCGACACCGGACTCAGCCTGCCCGGACGCGGCTTCATGGACACCCTGGGATCGGTGCTCGACCCCGCGGACGTCGAGTGGATCTGGCTGACACATCCGGACCGCGATCACACCGGCGCGCTGTTCGACCTGCTCGACGCGGCGCCGCACGCCCGCCTGATCACGACCTTCGCGGGCGTAGGCATCATGTCCTGCGCACGACCCGTGCCGATGGACCGGGTATACCTGCTCAATCCGGGTCAATCCCTCGACGTCGGCGATCGGACGCTGACGGCGCTGCGGCCCCCGCTGTTCGACAATCCCAGCACCGTGGGCTTCTACGACGACCGCAGCGGCGCCTACTTCTCGTCGGATTGCTTCGGGGCGCCGATGGAGAGCGCCGAACTCGCCACCGCCAACGACGTCGGGTACGCCACACCCAACGCCGTCCGTTCCGCGCAGCACCTGTGGGCCACCGTCGACAGTCCCTGGGTACACCTGGTGGACGAGACGAAGTTCCTGCCCACCGTCGCCGCGCTGCGCGCGCTCGACCCGCGATGGATCCTCAGCACCCACCTCCCCCCGGCGGACGGACGCACCGCCGAGTTTCTGGACATGCTCGCCGAGGCACCGAAGTCAGACCCCTTCATCGGGCCCGACCAGGCCGCACTCGAGCAAATGCTGGCAGGCTTCGAACCCGCTCGCTGAGAGTCCTCCGGGGTGGAGCACGACCATGGTCCAGCCGTCGTCGCGTCGTCCGGAGCCGGAGCAGGCCGCACACCGGATGTTCTCGCGAAGCCGGACGGCGCCGGCGCGATATCGAAATCGGGCGGGATCGAGATCGGCAGTATTGCGCCCGTATCGGCAGCTTCGTGAATTTCGTCGACGCCGACAACTACAACTCCGTCCCTTCGATAACCGGGTGGATCTACTCGCCGGACCGCGTATCCGATGACGACGGGCGGCTCCTCGTTTCCTGCCCACAGCGGCGGGCCCTGGTACGAGTTCGAATACTGGGCCGCCCTGCGGGGCGAACCCGGAGCCGCTTAGGGATCGATGACCGGGCAACGATCCGTTTTCGGAACGGCTCTCCTGCGGGGTTCGCAGCTGCCACCATAATCAGATGTACGAGTCGACGTTCGAGCTTGTCGACCGGTTCGCGGTCGCCCTCCCACGATACGAACCTTCCTGCCCGCACCCCCGACCCAGCACTAGTGTGGCGAGGACTTCGCCCGGCGCCGCCGCGCCGGCTCCGCACACACGTGAGAAGATCAGGCAGGTCGTACACGGACAGACGCGGTGCCCGACACCGTTCTCCACCACCACCGGTGTGCTCCCACCACGCCGTCATCCCGCGAAGCTGCAGTCGAGCTAGTGATGCCGTCCCCATTCCCGAGGTACCTGACTCCGGCCTCGAATGGCCCTCGGGGGTAGGGGACGCTCTGGCGTTCTACGTTTGAACAACGAGACGGGAGGGCACGGTGTCGCCGCGCAAGCTCGAGTCCGTGATCCTGCACCACGATGTCCTTAGGTTCGTCGACGTCGGAGCGGGACCGCCGGTGGTGCTCGTGCACGGCCTGCTCGGCTCCCATGAATCCTGGGCACCGCAAATCAGTAGGCTCGCCAAGAAGCATCGCGTGGTGGCACCCGACCTGTTCGGGCACGGCCAATCCGACAAACCCTCCGGTGACTACTCCCTCAGTGCCCACGCGGCCACCCTCCGCGACCTGATGGATCATCTCGGGATCTCCTCCGCCGCGTTCGTGGGCCATTCCCTCGGCGGCGGCATCGTCATGCAGCTGACCTACCTGTTTCCCGAGCGAGTCGACCGTCTGTGTCTGGTGAGCAGCGGCGGCCTCGGCCGCGAGGTGAGCGTGTTCCTCAAGGCGGCCACTTTGCCTGGCAGCGAACTGGTCCTGCCCCTCTTGGCCTCCGACCGACTTCGGCGCACCACCGAGAACATCCTCAAACACCTGGGCCGGCTCGGGCTGCCCGTGCAGCCCAGTCGCAGCGCCACCGAAACCTGGCGATCCCTCGAGACCGTGTCCGACAAGTCTTCGCGAGCCGCGTTTCTCGCCTCCACCCGTGCCGTCGTGGGACTGCGCGGACAGACGGTCAGCGCCAAGCAACACTTCTCGAAGTTCGAGTCGCTTCCCTCGCTGCTGGTATGGGGTGGCCGAGACAAAATGATCCCCGCCTCACATGCCGAGAACCTGCGCCGAGTCGTACCGGATAGTCGCGTCGAGATCTTTCCCCGCGCAGGTCACTTCCCTCAACTCGACGAACCGGAACTGTTCTTCCGCGTACTCGACGAATTCCTCGGTCCTGCTTCGGAATTCCCTCGGTGACACCGGTGCGGGCCCGGGCTGGCGGCTGCGGCGCGCGCAGCTTCGCGCTGGACAAGGAGTGGAAGCGCGCGGACGAGTCGACCCGGACTCGAAGTCACGTGAGACACAGCCGGGGCAGATCCGGAACAGCAGTCGCGAAAACCCTGACACCGACCCTCGAGGTCTCCGGCAGTCCGGGGCTCGGACCCGTGAGCACCGACGCGGCCCCGACCGCTACGTTGCGGTCAGCGGTGCGTGCTACAACACGGCGATAGAGCGCATCGCAGCGATTGTGGGGGCGGCGTCTGTGCGTCAGCTGCTGCGTTTGCCGGGGCACGCACCGCTGGTGGGTTGATGGTTGCACGATTCATCCCCGTGTTCGGTCCATGGAAAGTAGCATCGCCCATCGTGACAACAGTGGGCACATTGCCGATGGCCCTGCTGCGGCTGCAGTACCGGCTGGCTCGGATCCCGTTGCAGCTCGTCGAGGATCTCGCGGTCTCGCAGCTCGACGAGCAGGCACCGAGTCGGCTCGTCTACGAGCGGTTTCTCACCGGCTGCGACGCAGCCGCCGCGCACTGGCTCAGCGATGACGCCGCCCGGGAGCGCGCCGCTGACCTTCGGCGACATACAGCGGCGGTGCGGCTGCTCATCGCGCGAGAGCAGCACCGAATTCGGCACCGTGGCGTGATCCTGCTCGACGAGCAGCGTGAACGGTTCCTCCGTCGGCGAGGGCAGCAGCATCCCACCGACCGCGTGTGACTGCTTGACTGCGCTGAGGCCGCAGCTCGCTCGGCCCGGTCGGTGTTTTCGATGGGGTCGACCGTCCGGTGGGCGGAGCGACTATTTCGCGCGCACCAGGATGGCCGGCAGCGCTGGACCCTTCGGAGCAACCGTTTGTCTCAGGGGCGCCAGGGTGGTCGCCCGACCGGCGGGCTGTGCAGCGCAATGGCCGTTTCCGAATAGGCCGCTCGGGTACCCGTTCGAAGGACGAGGAGGTCTGAGGAAATGCCTGTTTGGGGATGGATCTTGATCGCGGTTATCGTCGTGATTGCCGTGGTGGCGGTCATCGTTGCGCGTTCGGTCAGCAGCCGTCAGCGGACGGAACGGCTGAGGGGACGGTTTGGTCCCGAGTACGAGCGGACCGTGGGAGAGGTCGGCAACCTCGACGCCGCGGAGGACGAGCTCACCGCCCGCGAACGAAAGCGGGAGAAGCTCGATATCGTCCCGTTGCCGCCCGAGGCGCAAGCGAAGTACGCCGACTCGTGGCGGACGGTGCAGATCGAGTTCGTCGACAATCCGTCCAGTGCGGTCGGGGCCGCGGACCGGCTCGTGATCCAGGTCATGCGCGAGCGCGGTTACCCGATCGACGACTTCGATCAGCGGGCGGCCGACATTTCGGTCGATCACCCGAAGGTGGTCGAAAACTACCGACGGGCGCACAGCATTTATCTGGCGCAGGAGCGGGGCGACGTCGGTACCGAGGATCAGCGTGAGGCGTTCGTGCACTATCGGGCGCTGTTCGAGAAGTTGCTCGAGACGGATGAGAACAAAGACAAGCCGAAGGAGACGCGCGCATGACCACCCCAGATCAGCAACCCGAGAGCACCAGCCCGACCAGGGGGACCGAGACCACGGATTCGACCGAGACCACCGGCTCGATCAGGACCGAGCCCTCGACCGGGACAACCGAATCGTCGACCGAGGCTCCCGGCCCTGCGGCCGAGAGCACCCAGCGGTCCACGGACGCCTCCAGTTCGCCGATTGCGGACCAGCGGGCGACTGATGAGCCGGTCCGCTCGACGGCGAACGCCCATCCGTCCGCGGAGGAGACCGAATCATCGGCTAATCAGACACTGTTCGCTGAGGACGAGTTGTCGGTCCTGCGCTTGCGGTGGGACGAGGTTCAGGCGGGCTTCGTCGACGATCCCAGAGAGTGTGTTCAGAAGGCCGATGGTCTCGTGTCCGATGTCGTCGATCGGATCACCACCGGATTCTCGGAGGCGCGTTCGCGGCTCGAGGAGCAGTGGGCTCGGGGCGAAGAGGGCTCGACGGAGGATCTTCGTCTCGCGCTCAAGCGGTACCGCGAATTCTTCCAGCGGCTGCTCGCACTCTGAGGAGCGAGGAGCAAGGAGCAAGGAGTCTGGCGTTCTCGGTCACAGGGCTAGAACGATTGGCGCGTTCGAAGAGTTCGTTGAGCACCGGGAAGTGAGACCGGTGGTTGGTGCGGGGATGGGGTGAGCTGATGGATGCGGCGCCGGCTTGTCAGATAGGTGGAATGAGTGGAATGAATTGCGGGAACCTGTGCTGGACATTGTGAGCGCCGGACCACCGACCACCCAGCTGCGGGTGAGCGCAGCCCTGGATCAGTTGCCGATAGTCCTGCGGCGGCGCGGACGTTAACCCGCCGACGCGCATTCGCGCTCGAAGAGATAGCGGAGGTCATCCACGCGATCGATGAGGTGGGCGCGATGTTGATCGATGCGGCGTCGATCGGGTCCCCACTGCTGTTCGTTCGTCGTCTCCGACTCTGTCTTTCTCATGACGAGTACCGTCACCTCGCACCGATGCCTTCCGCGGCACCCCGATCCGAGGTGGAGGGTGCTCGAGGCGTTGACCGATCGCGTGCTGACCACCGACCTTCCGGGGGAGTCGGAGGGCGAGTACGAAATCGTGGTCGGGTTCGTCACACGACGGCATGGGTGCACCTGAGACGGTCACCGCCCGCCGCGGCACACCTCACTCTGGTCTTCCCTTCCCCTAGGGGTGGGCCGCCGGTGAGCCCGGATGGTCTGGTCGTAGGGGTGCTCGTGTGCGGTCAGGAGCAGGTGGTCGAACCGGGCAACGGAACGCCGCGGGGGAGGGTCGCCTCGGCGGTGAAAGCGTCGACGAAAGGCTCGGCAAGGGTGTGAAGTGTGGCGTGGGTCTGCTGTGAGTGCAAGGCGAGGATGCCGAAGACTCGTTCGGGGGAGAGGCCGTAGGCGAGCATGAGCGCACCCTTGGCCTGTTGATCACCGTCCGGGTTGCTCGAGTTCGGCGACCGCGTGGGTGAGCGCGGCGTCGACGATCAGGGACAACGCTGCCCCACTCCTACCGAATTTCTGACCTGAGCTCTGGTTCTCCGGCGTAGCGGTCGCCCGTGGAGTCGGGCGGGGTGGATGGATTTCGGTGGGGTGTGCGGGTCTACTCGTGGGGTTGGGGGTGTTCGGTGAGTTGGTGTCGGAGGTGGTCGCGCATCTGGTGCGGGCTGAGGGCAGTGAGGTGGGTGAGGATTCGGGTGCCGGTGCAGGTGGTGTCGGCGAGGAGGGCGAGGAGGAGGTGTTCGGTGCGGATGGTGTGGTGTCCGAGTAGGGAGGCTTCTCGCAGGCTTTGGGCGAGGGTCTTTGTCAGGGTCGGGGTGAAGGGGGGTCCGGCGCATTCGGTGTCGGTGTTGGGGTAGGCGGGGATCTCGTCGAGGGCGCTGTCGATGTGGGGGCCGGTGATCCCCCAGTCGGTGAGGGTGGCAGCGGTGGGGCCGCCGGCGGCGTGGATGCCGGTGAGGAGGTGTTCGGTGCCGAGGTGGTTGTGGTGGTGGGTTCGGGCCGCGTCGGAAGCGAGCACGACGACGTGGCGTGCTTGATCGCTGAATTTGTCGAACACCGTTGATCACCCTCTCGGCGCGAGCCCTGCGGATGGGTGGAGCCGTCGCCTTCCAGTATCCCCGTGTGGTGTGGCGCTGAGCCTGCAAGGATGCGCCCCGTGATCTCGGTGCGCCTGCAGGCGTGGGGAGGCGCCGTGCGGGCTATGTGGGATCGCATGGACCACGGCGCGTGCAGCCGACCCGATAACGAGTCCGCGACGTGATCGGTTTCGTTCGGGGACTGGTATTGCGGAGGGTGCCCGCCGCAGGTGTGCGAAGCCCGGGGACGGGCGGATTCAGGTCCGCAAACTGGACGGGCAACGGAGTCGTTGCACCAACTCGTTGCCCGCGGCAATGATTGACGGCTCCGACCATTGCGGAGCGGTCATGCCGACGCTGACAGACCAGGCCTTTTTGGGGCGTGTCAGGTGGCCAGCCACAGGCGTCGCCGCGCGACGGCCTTCATGCGCTCGAGCAGGTCGGGGCGCAGGGGAGTGGGCGGGGACAGTTCCAGATACTCGGCCAGGTGCCGGAAGAACGCGGCGGCGTCCATGCCGAAGTCGGCCATGATCGTCTCGGCGGGCCCACCGCCGAGGGGCGCACCACCGCACTTCGAACGCGACCACCCGATTCACCCGAGCGGCTTCCACGGTCATCGCCGTGTCTGCGACGGCCGTGCGGCGCCCGCATCCATGGTCCCGACCTCGCCGCCGCGGTCGCCGCGCGCCTTGCAATCGAGGTAATGCTTGATCCACGCGGCCGACCACCCGGACGGCGGGGATGGGTGGGGAGACGGATTCGTCAGGCGAGGAGGCGGGTTCGTCATGGGGCGATGCCTTTCCGGTCGAGTCCTGTCGTGGCAGGGACGGCGGCGAGGGAGCAGTGCACCGAATGGGGTCGGTCGAGCATCGGAAACGTCGGTGCGTGTTCTGCGGTGACAGCAGGGTGGGCGAGTGCTGCGTGGAATGCGTCGGCGACGGTGTCGAAGCAGGACACCGCCGTGCTGAGTCCGAGTCGGTCCAGGGCGGAGTGCAGATCGGCTGGCTCGGTATCGTGATCGCGGTTCCGGCACTGTGGCTGGTCGCACACACCGGCACGCAGGCCGGACCCGTGCTGTCGGCCGCCGCCCTCGACGGCCTCATCGCGGGACTCGGGATTGCGGTGCAGTATGTGGCGTTGGCGCAGGCCGGCGCGGGGTCAGGATTGTGGCCCGTGGCCGCTGGGCGGGTTGCGGCGATCCTCACCATCGCGCCGCTGCTGCCGAGTTCGGGAGGCGCACACATCCGGTGGTCCCTGGTCCCGGCGTTGGCCGCCGGGTTCACGGGCGGCAGCGGCACTGGCGCTGATCGCGTATCTGCTCGCCGCGAGGGAGCAACTCGCCGTGGTCGCGGTGGTGGTGTCCTACCTCTACCCGATCGTCCCCGTACTGCTCGGCGTCACCGTCCTTGGAGAACGCCTCATCCCGAGACAGGCAGCCGGGTTACTCGTCGCCGCGTCCGCGGTCACCCTTCTCGCCACCAGCTGACCCTTTCGAGCGCACCCATTGCGCCGCCCACACGGAGGGCGACGGCGGCCGCGCCCCTCGAGGGGAGTGGGTTGACATCAGCGTTCGGCGCCACCACTGGCCCGCGGGTGCCGGCGGTCTCTTGGGCCGTGCCATCGAACGTCGCTTCCGCTGTGTGGCAATGGGGTTGGGGTTGGTCGTCGGCATGTCACCGCGGTGGTTCACGGGAGGTTCGACGAGATTCGGGTCGAGCATCGGTCGAGCGTTGTTTGCTCTCGGACGGGCACCGGATCAGTCCTGGGCGGCAAACCGCTTGATGACGAAATTCATCCCTGTGCTGGGTCGCGGGCCGGCACGGCCTACGTCCAGGCGCCTCGTAGGCGAGTGCGGCGCGGTGATAGCTGTACCCCGTGCAGCGGACTACTGTGCCTTGCGAGTGCGAGAGTCCGCTACCGCTCTTGTCTCGAGAAGGCAATCAACGGGCCAGTGCCTCCAGGTAAGTCAGGAGGGCGGTGATCGCGATGGTCAGTCCGATCGCGATCGTTCCCGCTCGTTCATTGTTGTCGGCACTGTTCGCGGCCATCGGTGCCCCTTCCGTCCGTACTTCGTCACTCCGGTTCGGCAACCGCGGTGCGGTGCGCGCGTGTCATGGTGAGAACGGGTTTGTCCGTGCACCTGTGGAAGCGTCTCGGTGTCCCTGGCACCAGACGCCCGAGGTTGATGGTGATGGGGTAATGCCGGCGTGCGTCGTTGGTGTACGCCGGCATCTCGGGGTTGGGGTACGTGTGCTTGACCGGGTCCGGTCAGTGCTCGCCCACCCGTTAGGTGAGGTTCTGGGTGTAGAACTCGGTCAGCTTGTCGAACGGGATCATCTCGGCCCGGTCGTAGAGGTCGACGTGACCGGCACCGGGCACGATCACCAGTTCCTTGCGGTCCCCGGCGAGGCGGTAAGCCTCTTCGGTGAACTCGCGCGAGTGCGCGTTTTCGCCGGCGATGAACAGCATCGGGCGGGGTGAGATGGTCTCGATGTCGTTGAACGGGTAAAAGTTCACGAATTTGACGTTGCTCGACAGTGTCGGCTGAGTGGTGGTGTCGGGGCTGTTCCCGCGCGCGGTGCGGTAGAAGTCGTAGAACTCGCGTTCGATCGGGCTGGATTGATCGGTCAGCTGCTCGGGTGTGCCGCCGGTGTATTCGGTGGGACCGCCGGTGAATTCGACGTCACGCTGGGCTGCGGCTCGGGCCAGGGCGGCTTTGCGCTGATCGGGGGTGACCGAGTGGCCCAGCCCGTTGCGGGTGGCACCGCCCATGTCGTACATGCTGACCGTGGCGACGGCCTTGATGCGGAGGTCGATCTTGGCGGCGCTGATGACGAAGCTGCCGCTGCCGCAGATTCCGAGCGCGCCGATGCGTTCGGTGTCGACGAAGGACTGGGTGCGCAGGAAGTCCACGCCGGCACTGAAGTCCTCGGTGTAGATGTCGGGGGCGACGGCATTGCGGGGCTCGCCGGCGCTCTCGCCCCAGAACGACAGGTCCAGCGAGAGCGTCACGAAACCCTGCTCGGCCATCTTGGTGGCGTAGAGGTTGGCGCTCTGTTCCTTGACCGCACCCATCGGGTGCCCGACCACCATGGCTGCGTTCTTGGTGTTGCGGTCGAGGTTCCTGGGAACGAACAGGTTGCCGGCGACCTCTATCTGGTACTGGTTCTTGAACGTCACCTTCTCCATGGTGACCTGGTCGCTGGTGTAGAAGTTGTCGGCGCCGTGGGACAGATCGCCGGAGGCCAGGTTCGCCACCGGCGACACAGGGGCGGCCGAGGAGGAGCAGGCCGAGGCGGCCAGGACGGCGAGCGTGGCGATACCGGCGCCGGCCAGCTTCATCGAGCGGCGAGTGCCTCGCCGTGTGCGGAGGGTGTTCATCGTTGTCGTGCTCCTGGTGGTGGGTGTCGTGTCAGAGGGTGAGCAGGGTTTTGATGGCGCGGCGCTCGTGCATCACCTGGTAGCCCTCGGCCGCCTGGTCCAGCCGGAGGGTGAGGTCGAAGACCTTGCCGGTCGATCTCGCGGCGCCAGATCAGGTCGATCAGCTCCGGCAGGAAGCGGCGGACCGGTGCGGGGCCGCCCATCAGATGTCGTTTGGGGTGGTCAGGTTGCGGTGATGGTGAGGGTGTCGGTGCCGTCGGCGTCGGTGATGGCGTCGAGTCCGGTGTCGATCTCGCCGATCATCACGATCCCGTGATCGGGAATCGTGAACCCGTCTTCGCGGTAGTAGATGGCCAGGTCACTGCTGGGTGCCCAATAGCCGAGTTGTCCTGCCCGGTAACTGCTCTGGCCCTGACCGTCGGCGAGTGTGCGAGGCAGCGGTCCGGCCTTCTCGCGGCCGCCGAGGTCGTGCAGGGTGATCGTGACGGGTAGCAGGGAGGCGAAGTCTCGGGCCGTGGCGTTGTCGTAGAGTCGTGCGCTCGCCTCCGCCGCGCCGATCCTCAACCGAATCTGCATGACTGGTCCTTCCTGGCCAGGTTGCGGCGTCGCGGGTTGCGCGGTCGGTGACGCCGGCGGCGAACTGCTTGCGGCCGAGTCCGATGTGCTCGCGCAGGCGGTGAGCCCGGCGACGACTGTGACGGCTGTCGTGAGGACCACCAGCCCGGTGATCATGGGACGCATTGTTTTTCTCCTGTCGATACCGGTGTTCAGCCGCGCTTCAGCTCACGGACGTGGGCACCCGCAGCGTCTCCTCGGAGGGACGGGGCGGCGGATTCCCGGCCGCGGGACGCGCCCAGGTGGTGGACAGCAGAGCGATCGGTATCAGCCCGGTGGCCGTGATCGCGGCGCCGAGGACCGCCGGCCCGAGCACACCCAGTGACGTCGACAGGGTGGTCGCGGCCAACGCAGATCCGGCGGCGGTGCCGAGGTTGAAGGCCGCGGTCGCCAGCGACGACGCCAGCCGGGAGCCATGTCCGGCGAATCGCAGGGTCTGGGCGATCAGCACCGGGTTCGCCCCGAGCCCGGAGGCACCCAGGACGACGATCACACCCACCACGATCGCCGAGTGGCTCGCGGTCGCCGCCAGGATGAGCAGCAGAACCGAGGTCAGTGCTACCGCCGCGGCGATGGTCGCCAGCGGCCACCGGTCGCCGATCCGACCACCCAGCGCGGTCCCCACCAGGGCACCGACGCCGAAGCCGGCGAGGACCAGCGGCACCAGCGCGGCGGAGATGCCGGCGCGGTCGGTCAGCAGAGGGCTGATGAAGCTGTAGGCGCCGAGGAACCCGGCCTGCGCCAGCGTGATCGCACCCAGCACCGCCCATACCCGCCACGGCCGCACGGTCGAGATCTCCGAGCGCGCCGACACACTCAGCGTGTCCCCGGTCGCGGTGCCCGGAGCGAACCGAAGAACGGCGACGATCGCGGGGATGGCCAGCATGGCCAGCATCCAGAACGGGCCCCGCCACCCGGTGTACTGGCCGGCGAAGGTGCCCAACGGGACACCGGCGACCACGGCCAGGCTCAACCCGCCCGAGAGCACTGCCAATGCCCGCGCGCTCGCCCCGGGGCCGGCGACCGCGGCCGCCACCACCGCGCCGGTCGCCCAGAACGTGCCGGTCGCCAGCGCGGTGAGGACGCGGGAGGCGGTGACGACGGTGAACGAGTCACTCACCGCCGCTACCACGTGCCCGGCGGAGAACACTGCCAGCGCCCCGACCAGTGTGGCCCGGGCGGGCAACCGCAGCGTGGCCAGCGCCATGACCGGTGGGCCGATGATCATGCCGACCGCGAACGCGGTGACCAGCAACCCGGCCCGGGCGAGGTCCACACCGAGGTCGGTGGCGACATCGGACAACAGTCCGGCAACCATGAACTCGGTCGTGCCCATCAGGAAGATCCCGGCCGCCAGCACATACACCAGCACAGGCAGGCCAGTGCTGGTGCTCGGTTGGACAGGCGTTCGCGTGGTCATGGCACCTCGTCGATGTCGAAGGGTTCGGTCGCAGAGCACCTCGTGCTCGCAGCATCCATGCAACGCGGTCAGCCGCCCGTGTGGGAGGAGAAGATCAGGGGGGTGCTGGCAGCACCCCCCTCACAGCACCTGGCAACCGGCTTCCCGCGGGTCGTAGCCTCGGGTGTGTGGAGTCCACCAACCGAGTCGCTGAGATCGGCCAATTCCTGGCGTCGCGGCGGGCCAAGATCACCCCCGAGCACGTCGGGCTGCCGGTTTACGACGCCGCCAAACGCCGCGTCCCCGGTCTGCGCCGCCAAGAGGTCGCCACCCTGGCAGGGCTCTCGGTCGACTATTACACCCAGATCGAACGCGGCAAGGTCACCGGCGTCTCCGAGTCGGTGCTCGACGCCATCGCGCGTGCCCTCGAACTCGACGAGGCGGAACGGTCCCACCTGTTCGATCTGCACCGCAGCGCCCTCACCCGCCCGCAACGCGTTCGCTCACGCCGCACCACCAAGGCGGTGCGGCCGATGGTGCAGCGACTCCTCGACGGCTACACCGGGCCCGCATTCGTGCGCAACGCCCGCCACGACCTCGTCGCCGCGAACCGGCTAGCCTACGCGTTCTATTCGCCCCTCTACCCGGACCAACTGCACCCCGACCCCAGCAAGGCGGTCAATTTCGTCCGGTTCTGCTTCCTCGACCCCCGCGCCCACGAGTTCTACCCCGACTGGGACCAGATGGCCGACGGCGCAGTCAACCTGCTGCGCACCGACGCCGGCCGCGACCCGTACGACCGCGGCATCTCCGACCTCGTCGGTGAACTGTCCACCCGCAGCGACGAATTCCGGGTCCGCTGGGCCAAGCACAATGTGCGCCTGCACTACACCGGCACCAAAACCTTCCACCACCCCGTCGTCGGTGACCTCACCATCGATTACGAAACAATGCCGTTACCCGCCGACCCCGGCCTGGTCCTGACCCTCTACAGCGTCGACCCAGGCAGCCCGTCCGCCGACGCCATGACCCTGCTCGGCAACTGGGCCGCCACCACACTCGCAACCACGGCCGCAGCCGAGCAGCCGACACACAGTACCGGCGAATAGCTCTTCGGCGACTCCACCCGTGTCGGAAGGACGACTATGACGACGATTGCAATCATCGGGGCCGGCCGCGGCTTGGGCGCGGCGACGGCCAGACGTTTCGGGCGTGAGGGATTCACGGTCGCACTGATATCGCGGACCCAGGACAACGTCGACCGTCTCGCGGCCGAGCTCGCCGAGCACGGGGTGCAAACGCGTGGATACGCCGCAGACGTGCAGGACCGGCCGACGCTGGCCGGCGCGCTCGAGCGGGCAGCCTCCGAACTCGGCCCGATCGAGGTGCCGCAGTACAGCCCGGTCCCTCGCAAGGACTTCCTGCGCCCGGTACTGGAGACGACGGCCGCCGACCTCGTCGCTGCCGCCGAGTTCTCCATCCTCGGCCCCGTTATCGCCGTCCAACAAGTGCTTCCCGGGATGCGACAGTTGGGACGCGGGACAATCCTTTTCGTCAACGGTTCCAGCGCCGCGACACCGAACGTTAACGTGGCGGGCACCTCGATCGCCTTCGCCGGTGAATCGGCCTATGGCGCAATGCTCCACGAAGTTCTCGCGCCGAAGCGTATTCACGTCGGGCAGCTCATTATCCCCGGCGCAATCGGCGGCGGGGACCCGCTCTACGCCCCCGATGCCCTAGCCGATCGGATCTGGAACATCCACGCCCAGCCAGGCCCCTTCCGAACCACAGCCGGGCACGGAGGGACTGTCCGGTAATCGGTTGATCTGAGTCTGGCCGACACGCCGAGCTTTGCTTGGCGGGAAGGCGGAATCATGACCGAGACACTCGATCCTATGGATCAGACGAAGATCGATCACCAGAAGTTGGCGCAGCAACTGCTGGCGCAGGCCAAGGCTGACGGCGTGGAACTGGTCGGACCGAACGGACTACTCAACCAACTCACAGCGAACGTGCTCGAAACCGCTCTCGAAGCAGAGATGGAGGAGCACCTCGGCTACGAGAAACACCAGATCGAAGGAAGAAATGGAGGGAACTCCCGCAACGGCAGACGAGCGAAAACGGTGCTGACGGAGATCGGACCGGTCGAAATCCAAGTACCCCGTGATACCGATGCCTCGTTCGATCCCCAGATCGTCAAGAAACGACAGAGACGGCTCACCGGTGTCGACGAGATCATCTTGTCGCTCTCATCGAAAGGCCTCACCACAGGTGAGATCGTCGCCCATTTCGATGACGTCTACGGCGCCTCGGTGTCGAGGGAGACGATCAGCAAGATCACCGACAAAGTCCTCGCGGAAATGGCCGAATGGTCCGTCCGGCCCCTAGACCCGGTGTACCCGGTGATCTTCATCGACGCCATCCATGTCAAGGTCCGGGACGGTCAGGTCACGAACCGGCCGATCTATGTCGCGATCGGCGTCACCGTGAACGGGGAACGCGACATCCTGGGGCTATGGGCCGGTGACGGTGGAGAGGGCGCGAAGTTCTGGCTCGCCGTCCTCACCGAGCTCAAGCATCGAGGTGTCGCCGATGTGTGCATTGTGGTGTGTGACGGACTGAAGGGCCTGCCGGACACGATCACCGCGGTGTGGGATCGAACGATTGTCCAGACATGTGTGATTCATCTGCTCCGCAACACGTTTCGGTACGCGTCCCGCAGATACTGGGACGAGATGTCACGGGATCTGCGACCGATTTATACCGCTGCCAACGAGGCTGCCGCACGGGAGCAGTTCGACGAGTTCACCGGCAAATGGGGCTCGCGGTATCCGGCGATCATCCGGCTCTGGCAGAACGCCTGGACGGAATTCATTCCCTTCCTCGACTATGGAGCCCGTCGCAGAATGCGCGTTGAGAGAACGGGTGGAGCAGTCGAGTCGATTTTCTCGTTTGCTGCCGATTCTGAGGTGGCCGACTCGTTCCGGCTGGCGCGTTCAGCTGGCTGTTGCTCGGTGGATCTTCATCAGGTTGAATGCGCTGGCCGCGAGGTTGAGCTCGCCGAGGGCGCTGTTTAGACCACGGCCGGAGAATCGGTCGAGGACCTTCTTCAGGTTGCCGATGCCGGGTTCGACGGTGGCCCCGCGGCGTTTGTAGAGACGGGATCCTTCTGGTGTCCGTAGCCGGTGCGACATCGCCTGTCTCGGGCTCGCGCCTTCCGGAGGTGGTCCTGTCACGGGCTGTTCTATGACCGCTTTCGCGTGGTCGCGTGTCTTGTTCAGCGCGATTAACCGCTCTGGTCCGGGCGCAGAAAGGTTGCTGTCACTGCAGTACCCGGCGTCAGCGAGGACGACACCGATGATGTGTTCGGATCTGCCGGTATCGGTGTGAAGCATCGCGGCGGCGCGCCCACTTGCCTCCATCATCGGTACAAGGGATGCAATGTCATTGGGACTCTGACCAATCTGTACGGCCGCGATGATTTGATCGCTGGTGACGGCGAGTTGAGCGTTGTAGCCCTGGAGGTATCCGCGCCTGGTCGGCATTAACCGTGATTGTGGATCGGTGGTGTTGGCCACCGTCTTCGGCAATACACGTTTGGCCGGCTTCGTGGCGGAAGCTGTGTGTTCGGCTGCCAGTGCGGCTTCGACGACTCGTCGGGCGCGGATGATTCGTGAGTGCTGTTCCGATGGAACAGGTGGGGTGCCCATCGGTTTCTTCCCCGCGGCGATCAGTGCGGCACGCCGTTCGAGTTTCGACTGGTGAGTAGCGACTTCACGTGCCAGGTGGGCGCGTGCTTCCGCGAGCCGGTGCGGTCCGTCAGGGATACGACCGACCACAGGTTCACCCGCTCGAGATTTCGCCAACCGTGCCCGTGCCGCTGCATCGCGCTCATCTTCGTTGTTGCGCTGGCGTTTCAAT
Organism: Rhodococcus sp. JVH1; assembly: GCF_000280725.2. Classification (NCBI taxonomy): domain Bacteria; kingdom Bacillati; phylum Actinomycetota; class Actinomycetes; order Mycobacteriales; family Nocardiaceae; genus Rhodococcus; species Rhodococcus sp. JVH1. The sequence goes on from NZ_CP166289.1 coordinate 5,131,790, forward strand.
TGTGCGGCCACCTCGTCGGCCGCTTGACGGATTCGCCGTGCACGACTGCTCTGGTCCATCAGCCGGGCAGGAACCCGATCATCGTCATCATGTGCACGCTGTGCAGCGCGGATGTTCTCGGTGGCGTCGGTCTGTTCGGCTTCGGCAACCATGCGAGTGACCTGCTCGCTCAGCCACTCATGCCCGCGGTTGGCGTCGATCGATGCGTTCGCGGCGATCTTGGTGCCATCGATTGCGACCGTTCCGAAGTGCCCTAGTGTCCTGAGTCTTTAATTCTGGCGCAGTAGTGTGCGATGGAGTCGAGGATCTGGTCGGCGGTCTTGACCCAGACGTAAGGTCTGGGGTTGTCGTTCCAGGTCTCGATCCATGCTCGGATGTCTTTGTTGAGCTGTTGGACCGAGGTATGGGTGGAGCGTTGGAGCTTCTTGGTGGTCAGTTCGGCGAACCAGCGTTCGACGAGGTTCATCCACGATGAGCTGGTCGGTGTGAAGTGGATGACGAAGCGCGGGTGCGCGAGGAGCCATCGTTTGACCGCGGGAGTCTTGTGGGTCGATGCATTGTCCATCACGAGGTGGACATCGAGATCGTCGGGCACCTGAGCGTCGATCTTGCGAAGAAATGCGATGAATTCTTGTGCGCGGTGGCGTGAATGGAGTGATCCGATCACCTTCCCTGAGGCGATGTCTAGAGCGGCGTACAGGCTCGAGGTGCCATTGCGGACGTAGTCGTGACTGGCGCGTTGCGGGGTGGTGGGAAGCATCGGGAATATCGGTTGGGTCCGGTCCAGTGCTTGGATCTGAGTTTTTTCGTCGACGCAGAGCACCAGAGCCCGCTCGGGCGGGTTCATGTACAGGCCGACGACGTCACGGACCTTCTCGGTGAACAGTGGATCCTTCGACAGTTTCCACGAGTCTTGTTTGTGCGGGGCCAAACCGAACGCGCGCCACACTCTCGAGACCGTCGATTGCGAAATATCGAGATGCTCTGCCATTGATCGTGTGGACCAGTGTGTGGCATTCTTCGGTGTCGTTTCGAGGGTCGAGGTAATCAGATCCTTGATCTTGTCGTCGTCGATCGTCCGCGGACGGCCCGGGCGTGGTTCGTCGAGCAACCCGTCGCATCGGTCCTCGACGAACCTGTCGCGCCACCGCCGCACCGTGCCTCGGTTCAACCCCAACCTCTGCGCCACTTCGGTATTCGATCCACCATCGGCGGCAGCGAGAATGATTCGCGACCTTACTGCCAAACCTGCAGCGGTCTTGCGTCGCCGCGACCACCCCTCGAGTTCTACGCGTTCGGCCTCGGTCAGCACAATCTCCGTCGGTCGCGGACCACGAGTTGCCATGACCAATCTTAACAACCGATCGCTTATTTATGACTCAAGACACTAGACCGGCGTGGCCGGCGATCATCAGTACCTGCGTGAACAACCCGGTGAACGCGTCCTGGCATTCGGCGCGGAACCGGGCGATCGTGCAATGGTCGGGGACGTCTTGCGCGCACAGCACCCGGAACGCGACATCGGTCGAGCACAACCTTTCAATCTGCCGCGAGGATCGAATCCCTCTGCAGTAGGCATAAATCAGAAGTCCCAGCAGCATCCGCGGGTCGTAACCGGCCGCGCCCACCCCACCACGGCGACGACGCCGGTCGAACTCGTGGGTATCGAGCACGTCGATCGTCTCCAACAGAAACCAGACAAGATGATCCGCAGGAAGCCATTCCCGCATATCCGGAGGCAAAAGGAACACCTGATCGCGCAACACCGGACGATATCCCTTGGCCATACCCAATTTTCCCAGACGAGCGTCACGATCAGTCCCGACGACACGCATTCTGCAACAGGCTCCATGACGTCGAGATCAGGCGTGTCATCTGCTCGACGAATGCCATCGAGAGCCTCAATGCTCGGTACCGGCGGGCGATCCGGGCACGCGGGCACTTCCCAACGGACCAATCGGCTCTCAAGTGTCTGTATCTCGCGACCCGGGCGCTGGACCCGACCGGGAAGGGCAGAGCACGATGGGCAATGAGGTGGAAGCCGGCACTGAACGCATTCGCGATCACGTTCGAGGGCCGGCTCACCCCGAGTGAGAACTAAATCGATGTGCCAGAGTCAGATCCACCGAATATCTGATAGTCCCGGTCGTCGAGATCGACCGGCCTATAGGTAGCGATGCGTGATGCACGTTTGTCGTCGAGCCGCTCCCATGACAGCTCCAGTCCGAGCTTGGTCTGCCAGGAGGCGGCGTCGGCAGCGAATTCGTCGAACAGGGCGTTGTTGACATCGCGGTTGTAGGTGTCGATGTAGGCATCGACGCGCAGGCGGCCGTCGCTGACGGTCAGGTCCCAGTTCCCGAATGGTCCGGAGGCGAAGGAGATCCAGTTGCCTTTCCCCGGTGTCGGAACAGAGATGGCGGGCTGGCGGGTGTTCGCGTCGGTGAGGATGTCGGTGAACAGGGCTTGCCGGGCGGCATTGACCGGAGTGCTCACGCGGGCTTCGGCGGCGCTGCCGGCGGTCTTGACCGTTTTCTGCCAGTCGTTGGGGCGCGAGACGATGTCGAAGACCGGCGCCGGGGGCCCGTGGCCGATCTGCACGATGCCGACCTCGACCCCGAAGAAACCGAGTTCGCTGTCGGTGCGTTCGTTGAGCCAGTCGAGGGCGCTGCGGAATTCTTCCCGGAAATTGGGGGCGACCCAGATGACGGTGGAGGCGTCCAGACCGGAGGCGTAGACGAGGCATTGCCCGAGGTGTCCGTGGTCGGTGCGTTCGAGTTGGTTCTCGATGACGACGGAGCGGTCGTTGCCGTCCTTGGCGTGGATGTCGAGGCGGAAGTCACCGATCCGGACTTCGGTGTCGACGACGATCAAGGACATGCCCAGGGCGTCCGCGAGAACGTCGATGTTCTCGGCGAGCCAGGGGGTGAAGTCCCCGGACTCGGAGGTCCACACCGACCTGGCGTCCGCGATCGGGCGCAGCCTACCCAGGTTCTTGCTGTCGAGTTCGTCCATGTCGACTCGCCCCACTTCCGCGCACGGTCCTTCGCTGTGGGGTCAGCGTACGGCCGACCGACCGGTGTCGGCGCCGAGTTCATGGCCGGAGGTGGCCTGTGTGTGGTGCAGATAGAACGCCGCCACGCACGGACAGCGGCGTCCGCGGTCACCAACGCCCCTTTTCGCGGCATCGGTGCCCTGGGGTGCGGTATGGATGCTGTGCGGCGTAGTCGTCCACCGCCCCTTGCCGCCGCGGTGGACGAGGGGTTCTGGCGCGTGACTTCCCGCGGAGCGGGTCATATTCCCTGGGCGTTCGATGAGGGGCGTGTGGGTTGGGCGGGCCGTCGGAGGTGAGGGTGAGTGTCCAGTCGCGGCGTTCGGTGACGGCGCGGTGGAGGTGCTGCGCCCAGCGGCGGCGTTCGTCGCCATTGCGATCGTGGGTGATGGTGATTCGCCGCGTCCACCTTTCGGGCAGCCCGCGGTCGTTGATCGCCAGCCCGATGACTACCCGAAGATCGGGATCGGGCGCTCCGGTGACCCCGATGCGGCCGGGTTCGCCGCCAATCTCTATCCGGGCCCCGAGCACCGCGGCGACCACTTCGGCCACCTCGAGCACGGACTGCGCCCCGACCACGTCGATGTAGTCGACTTCGGTCATCTCGGTCCTCCATTCCGTGCCGGCGGGCCCGTCTACCGCCGGCACCGTGGACCGAATCACATCACGCACCTCGGTGGGTTGGTTCGAGTGGCACCGGCGGCCCATGCATCAGCAGACAGGAACGGGTTGGGTTTCACCGGTAGGGGTCGGGGTGCACGCGCCCACGGCTACCGAGCACACCGTGCATTGCGCGTTATGCGAGGAGCGGCCCGCGGTGCGCCAACCCCCCGCCGGTGACCTACGACGGCGCCCCCGTTCTGGTCTTCTCGTTGCCGCCCAACCGGGATTCGGGCCGGACGGAGGGCGGGAGTGGTGCAATGAAGGTGTGCGACGAGGTGAGTGAGCGATGAAGCAGGTCCTGAAGGCGGTGCTGGTGTGCCTGGTCGTCGGCGCCGCAGTGCTGGCGGTGTGGACGGTCGCGTCGCGACCACACCCGCCCGAGCCACCGCGCCCACTGCCCGATACCGCGGTCATGGTCCACGGCCGGCCGACGACGTGCAGTGAACTCTTCGGGCAGCCCTGTGATTTCGGGTTGCAGTCCGCCTTCAACCGGTGGGGGCCCGGCCTCGACCCGTTCGTCGATTCCGGGGTCCTGGGCCCGTACGCCGAGAGGATCGGGTTCGTGGCGTCGGCGAAGCTGAGTCTGGAGGCCTGCGCACTGTCGCACACCACCGGAAAGACGGTCCTCGAATTCGTCGAACAGGCGCAACGGCAGCACCCGGACGCCGGCAGCCCCGAGTTGTTTCCGTTCTGGAACCGGACCCGGCAAACCCTGTGCCCCCTGTGACCCGCACCGTCGACCACGGCACGGCGTCGGGCGAGGGTGACGCCGCCTCACTTGTCGCAGGCGATACCGTCCTTGTCCCGGTCGAGTTTCGTCGAGTAGCCGGGCTCGCCTTGGTAGATCGGCGCAGCGCCGGCTGCTTTTGCGTCGGCGCAGGACGCGTAGCTGACCGATGATTGCGGGGCGGCCGGGATCACGGCGGGGGCGGGCGGGGGAGCAACGGCCACGGTTGTCGTGGGCGCGAGCGGGGCGATCGGCGGGGCGACGGCCGCCGATGTGGTCATCGGCAGGGCGGCGGTGGTCGTGGCGGGCGCCGCGCTGGTGGTGGTCGTGGGCCGTGCGGTCGATGCGTCGACCAGCCGGGCCACCGAGGCCGTGGTGGTGGTCGACGTGCTGCTGGACTGCGCGCCGCCACCGCAGCCGCTGATGAGGGCGGAGATGGCCAGCGCTGCCATCCCCAGGGTTGTCTTCTTCATTCCGGCATGACATCAGGCAAACAGGACGTTCGGTATCCGCTGAGTGGCCGACAGACGACGAAGAAGGGCGCTCCACGGACCGAGTATGTCGTTGCATTTGTTTCGATTGTTGCGTATATTTCGTTTAGGAGGTGTGGGATGTCCGCAGCACATGATCAGCCGACCGTGGTCGAGCAGGAGCAGGCCCGGCAGGCCCTGCAGTTGCTTCGTGACGTCGAGCCGGCGGGGGAGACCCTCGATGTGACCGTGGCCGGCACCGCGGAGTCGGTGCATCTTCCTCGGGCGGCGCTCGATCTGATCCGGGAGGTGTTGGCGAATATGGCCGCGGGGCAGGGGGTCACCGTGGTCCCGGCGTACGCGGAGCTGACGACCCAGCAGGCTGCGCAGATGCTCAATGTCTCGCGCCCGCATGTGATCAAGCTCCTCGAAGAGGGGTATATCGAGTACCGGATGGTCGGCCGGCATCGCCGGATCCTCGCATCGTCTTTGCTCGCCTACCAGCGGACGCAGCTGGGGGCCTCGCGTGCCGCCGCGGACGAGCTGGCGGCCCTGACGGAAGACCTCGGGCTGTACTGACTGACCTTCACCGTGCTCTACGACGCGAATGTGCTGTACCCGAATGTGTTACGAGATGTGCTGATCCGGCTCGCGCAGACCGGCCTGGTGCACGCGCGGTGGACGGATAGGATCCTGGACGAGACGTTCGAGAACTTGGCCGAAGACCGCCCGGACATCCCGACTGGGACGTTGACGAAGCTCCGGGAGCTGGTGAACAGGGCGGTACCGGACTCCCCTGGTCACCGGCTACGAGACACTCATCCCCGCACTCACGCTGCCGGATGAGGACGACCGGCATGTGCTGGCCGCGGCGATCCGCGCCGGCGCCCAGATCGTCGTCACCGCGAATCTGCGGGACTTCTCCGACGCGGAGCTGGCGCAATTCGGCATCGAGGCCAAACATCCGGACGAGTTCGTGATGGATCTGTTCCACCTCGACGGGGTCCGGGTCCATCAAGCGATCAGCGCGACGGCAGCGGCCTGGCGTCATCCACCCGGGACCCCGGCCGACGTGTGCGACCGCCTCGCGGCGGCGGGGCTACCTATTTCAGCGGCCGCGCTCCGCCGCTGAGCGGCGCCAACGACCACTCCGGTGGCGACCGCTGTTGCCACTCGGTGGGTGTGGACCCGGACCGTTAGGTGCTCGGTCCTGTTTCGGCGCCCGTCGGCCAGTTGTTGCTGCTTTGGAAGTATTGGGTGGCGTCGGGTTGGTCGGTGTATTCGAGGAGGTTGCCGACGTGGGCGGCGAGGACGTCGCGGACTTGGGCTGGTGTGGCGAAGAAGAATTCGCGGCGTAGGTTGGCGTGGTTGAGTCGTTGCCCGGTGAACGCGTTGTGCATTGCGTTTTCGAGTGTGATGGCGTCGTCGGAGAAGTAGAGGGCGTGGGTGTCGAAGGGGAAGGGCACTGAGGCGCTGCCGAGTTCGCGGACCCGGTCGGTGGGGTCGAGGCGCCGGGTCATGCCGATCGTGACGACGTTGGGTCCGAAGGCGCCTTGGTTGCTGATGACGTAGACGTAGCCGGCGCGGATGTTGGCTTGGCGGTAGTCGTTGTCTTCGATCGCCCGGTCCAGGTCGGCGAGCTTGTCGAGGATCCGCTGCTTCTCCTGCGGGTCGGCGGCGTCGAGGGAGGTGAGCACATTCTGGTAGTGGGCGCGTTCCTTGTCGAGTTTCTCGCGTTGGGCGGCGAGCTTGTTCGACCTTGCGTTCTTCCCGGAGGCGTTCGCGTTCGGCGCGGGCGGCTTCCTTCTCTTCCTGCACCTTCATCATGTAGTCCGCGGTCAGTTCGAGCTCACGGATCCGCAGGGCGTGATAGGCGTCGGCGACGCGCATTTCCATCATGTCGCCGAGCTTGGCGATCGTTGAGGCGGCTTTGTCGAGGCGTTTGATCGCGGTGGCGAGGTTGCCGGCGCGGATGGTGCGGACGCAGATGTCGGCTTCGGCGTTGTAGGCACGCAGCATCAGTTTCGACAGGTCCGCGGTCATCTTGCGGCCCTTGGCGAGGGAGTTGTTGAAGCTGAACATGTTCGAGGCGACGATCGCCTCACCGCTGGTGACCGCTTCCTTGATCGCGGTCTGTATGTCGGTGAGTTGGTCGCGGTACTGGGCGGCGTTTTCGAGGGGGTGGTGGTAGGTGTAGATGCCGACTTCCTGCAGCACGAGGCGATCGTAGGTCTCCACGATGCCCGGATCGGTGCCGCCGCCCGTGGGCGCGCGGTCGTGGGCGGACTGCGCGCCGGCACGGTGGGCGTGCTCGGTCGCCTGCGCGAGGTCGCGCTCGAGGCCGGCGTTCCGGTCGAGCAGGGTATTCGCCTCGCGTTCTTTGACCACGAGCATCTCTCGGAGCGCCTTGATGGTGACGCTGGGATCCGGACTGGTCATCGAGTAATCCCTTTGACCCGTTAGCCGCGGACGCCGCGGGTGTTGACGACGGGGACCAGGTCGTGCGGATTCTTGGAGACGCCGGCACGCAGGTGGTCCAGGGTGGCGCGGGCCTCGACCCTGGTCAGGTCGAGGTGGGTGAAGGTGTCGCGGTCGGTGGCCAATTGCACCAGAGTGATGGTGGTGTCGTGCCCGGTGCCGGGGTCGATCACCCGGGTGCCCAGTTCCATCGAGATGGTCTGGATGCCGTCTCGGTCGGCTTCGAAGATTTCGTGTACCGATCGGGTGGCCACTTCGGAGATCGCTTTGGCGTAGCGGTCCTTGCGGGCCTTTACCGTGAGCGGGGTGCTGGTGATCGAGTCACTGGCCTTGACGTACTTGAAGGCCTTCTCCGCCGGGAGGGCGGACGGGGCGGGCACGGTGCTGGAACGACGACTACGCACCCGACGGCTGGGACAACACCACCTTCCGGCAATTCAACGACGGACGACCGGACGTGGTGTTCATGGCCTACAACCCGCACGCGGTCGACTCGACCTACCGTCCCGGAACCGGCATGTACGTCGAGGACTACGACCACGGGGTGCACGCGGCCCGCACACACTCGGACCTCGGTCAGTAACTGGGTAACGGGCCCGACGGTGCGATATCTGAAATTATCGTGCCCGAGTGCTCACAAACCGTGAGTGACATAGAGCGGAGGTGTCCCGACAGTGCGTCTGATGCCGTGTAGGTTTTGCAACCTGGTGTTCTCCAGAATCCGTAAGTCTCATGAGCCATAAGGTTCTGGCGCCGACGCTGGTCAGCGAGGAATCTGCCGGGCGGTCGAACCGCTGTCTCGACAGGCTCGTGAGACGTCGCCTACCGGTCGATTGTCAGGGACTGGCCCCACGGTCTCGAGCACAGGGTTTAACGGTGGTATCGGTAGAGTGGTTCGGCGACGCAGACGGGTTTGTCGGTGGCGCTGCATTCGACGGTCGCTGCGACCACGATCTGGACGCCGCCGCTGATGTCCTGGGCCGAGATTATCTCGGCGTTGAGCCGGACCTTCGATCCCGCGGGGACCGGGGCGGGGAACCGGACCTTGTTCAGGCCGTAGTTCACCGCCAGGGACGTGCCCTGAACTTCGAGAACCTGCGCGAACATGACGCTGAGTAGTGACAGGGTGAGGTAACCGTGGGCGATGGTACGGCGGAACGGGCTTTCCGTGCTGGCCCGTTCCGGGTCGACGTGGATCCATTGGTGATCGTTGGTGGCGTCGGCGAAGGTGGTGATTCGGTCTTGGGTGATCTCGAACCAGTCACTGGGGTTCAGTGTGGTGCCGATGAGGGTTGTCAACCCGTCGACGGTGGTGGTGGTGGGCATGGTGGCTACTTTCGGCGCGATGGGCTTGCGGGGTGTGGTGCGGTCAGGTGATGGTGATGCCGCCATCGACGGCGAGGGTTTGTCCGGTGACGTAGCCGGCGGCGTCGGAGGCGAGCCAGACAAGGGTGGCGGCGAGTTCGGCGGCATCGCCGGTGCGCCCGAGCACCATCCGTGACGCGAGGCTGTCGAGGTAGCCGTCGTGATATTGGTCGGTCATCTCGGAGGCGAAGAAGCCCGGGGCGAGCGCGTTGACGCGAATTCCCTTGCGGGTGCCCCATTGTTGGGCGAGGTCTCGGGTCAGACCGATGATTGCGGCTTTGCTGGCGCTGTAGGCGGCCTGGGGCAGGCCGGCGGTGGTGAGCCCGAGGACGCTGGAAATGTTGACGATGGAACTGCCGGGTTGCATGACCTTCCCGCACGCCTGGGCGGTCCAGTAGGAGCCGCCCAGGTTGATGTCGATCACCGAGCGGAACTGGTCGGGGGTTTCGCGGGTGGCGGGGTGGGCGCTGGCGACGCCGGCGTTGTTGGCGAGAACGTCGACGCGGCCGAACTCGGTCATTGCCGCGTCGACCAGGGCGGCGCACTGATCCGGATCAGCGATGTCGGTGGCCACGGGCAGGGCCCGTCGGCCGGTGGCACGGACAAGTGCTGCGGTGTCGTCTAGTTTGTCGACGCGCCGCGCCGCGAGGACGATGTCCGCGCCGGCCTCGGCGAGGGCCTGAGCGAAGGCCACACCGAGACCGGACGAGGCGCCGGTGACGATGGCGACGCGGCCGTCGAGGCGGAATTTGTCGAGCACACTCATGTGGGATGCCTCCTGGGTCAGAACCAGCTGGGGTTCATGTCGAGAGTGGTCCGGTCTCCGCTGGCCAAGAGATCGAGTTGCGGGCCGACCTTGGGTAGCTCGTGGGTGTAAAAGTAGCGGGCGGCCATGCGCTTTCCGTCGTAGAAGTCACCATTCTTACCCTCGGTGGCGATGAGCTGTTCGAGCCACATCCACGCGATGACTGTGTGTCCGAAGGCTTCCAAATAGACCGATGAGTTCGCCAACGCGGTCGTCGCGTCACCGGCCGCCCACAAGGCGGCGGTGATGTCGACGATCCGGTTCCAGACGGTGTCGAGGGCGTCGGCGTGACCGGTGGCGTCGCCACCGAGGGACCGAGCCCGCGCGATGGTCGCGGCGATCTTCGATCCGAGTAACCTCAGCCCGGCACCGTCTTGCATGGTGACCTTGCGGCCCAGCAGATCCAGACCTTGGATCCCGTGCGTGCCTTCGTGGATCGGATTCAGCCGGTTGTCGCGGTAGTACTGTTCGACGTCGTAGTCGCGGGTGTAGCCGTATCCGCCGTGGACCTGGATCGCGAGGCTGTTCGCCTCGAGGCACCATTGCGAGGGCCAGCTCTTCGCGATGGGGGTCAGCACATCGAGAAGCAAGGTGGCCTCGGCCGCCACCGCCGCGTCGAGCACAGTGTCCTGTTCGTCCACTAAGCGAGAACAGTACAAACCCAGGGCGAGGGCCCCTTCGACGTAGGACTTCTGGGCCAGCAGCATGCGGCGTACATCGGCGTGTTCGATGATCGGAACCGGTGGGGCGGCGGGGTCCTTGGCGCCGAGGGGGCGGCCCTGGGTTCGCACCTTCGCGTAGTCGAGCGACTTGCGGTATCCCACGTAGCCGAGGGCGATCGCGAGGAGTCCGACACTGATCCGGGCCTCGTTCATCATGTGGAACATGTAGGACAGGCCGCGGTGTTCCTCGCCGACCAGGAAGCCGACTGCCCCGGCATCGCCTGCGGGGGTGTGGGTACCGTCACCGAAGACGAGCAGGGTGTTGGTGGTGCCGCGGTTGCCCATCTTGTGGTTGAGACCCGCCAGGGTCACATCGTTACGGTCGCCGAGCCCGCCGTCGGAGCCGGGGAGATATTTGGGCACGATGAACAGTGAGATGCGCTTAACTCCCGGGCCGCCGCCCGGGGACTTGGCCAGGACCAGGTGCACGATGTTCTCGGTGAGTTCATGATCGCCACCGGAGATCCACATCTTGGTTCCGGTGACCCGGTAGCTGCCGTCATCCTGGCGGACCGCGCGGGTGGTGATGTCCGCCAACGATGATCCGGCCTGCGGCTCGGACAGACACATCGTGCCGAACCAGCGGCCCTCGAGCATCGGACGGACGTAGTCGTCGATCTGCTGCTCGGTGCCGTACTCGGCGAGCAAGTTTGCGTTGGCGGTCGTCAGGAACGGATAGGACGAGGTGCTGGCGTTGGCGGCCTGGAACCAGGCCATCGCCGCTCGCGCCACCGTGGTGGGCAGCTGCATCCCGCCGACGCTCTCGTCGAATGATCCGGCGATCAAACCGGCCGCCGCGTAGGCGTCGAGCGCCGTTTTGACCTCCGGGATCATCTCGACGGTGCCGTCCGGGCGCATGGTCGGCTCGTGCGCGTCGGCCTTCTTGTTGTGGGTGGCGAAATGCTTGTGCGCGAGGTCCGCACTGAGGTCGAGGACGGCGTCGAAGGTGTCCTTCGAGTGTTCGGCGAAGCGTTTGCGGGAGGTCAGTGCGACCACGTCGAGCCACTCGTAGAGCAGGAAATCGAGATCGCGGCGAGAAAGTACATCAGTCATGAGAATCAGTTCCGTTCAAAGGTGGGCTCGCTCAGATGGAGATGCCGCCGTCGACCGGGAGGACGACGCCGGTGATGTAGCCGGCTTCCTCGGACGCGAGGAAGGCGATGGCGTCGGCCATCTCGGCGGGGTCGGCGAACCGCGAGATCGGACCGGTGACTTCGGCGATCTTCTCCTTCGGGATGGAGGCGGTCATCCGGGTCGCGGCGTTCGGGGAGATTGCATTCACGGTGACCCCGAAAGCAGCGAGCTCTTTCGCGGCGGTCTTGGTGAACCCGATGATCCCGGCTTTGGCGGTGGCGTAGTTGGCCTGCCCGCGGTTGCCGTGCAGTCCGGTGTAGGAGGTGATGTTGACGACCCGCCCGAATTCCTGCTTCCGGAAGTGCGGAACACAGGCCCGGGTGAATCGAAACGTGCCGCCCGCGTGGACATTCAGGACCTGGTCCCAATCCTCGTCGGTCAGCTTCCACAGCACTTTGTCGCGCAGGATCCCGGCATTGTTGATCAGAATGTCCACCCGCCCGGTCTCGGCGATCACGGTAGAGACAACGTTCTCGACGTCACCGGTGTCGCTGACGTCGGCGGGGATGCCGATGGCGCCGACCTCGCGGGCGGCCTTGTCGAGTTCGTCCTTGTCGAAGTCCACCATGAACACTGTCGCCTTGGCCTCGACGAAGTGGCGGGCCAGGGCCTGGCCGATGCCGCGGGCGGCGCCGGTGACGATGACCGATTTGCCGGTGAAGTCGTACGTGATGTTGCCCATTGAGGTTTCCTGTCGTTCTTGTCAGCGGAGGCGTTCGAGGACCATGGCCATGCCCATACCGCCTCCGACGCACATGGTTTCGAGGCCGAACTGCTTGTCGTGGGTGGTCAGGTTGTTGAGCAGGGTCGCGGTGATGCGGGCACCGGTCATGCCGAACGGGTGACCGAGGGCGATGGCGCCACCGGACACGTTGAGCTTGTCCTCGTCGATGTTCAGCTCCCGCGCCGACCCGATCACCTGGACCGCGAACGCCTCGTTGATCTCGACGAGGTCGATGTCGGAGATGCCCAGTCCCGCGATCGCGAGGGCACGCTTGGACGCCTCGATCGGCCCGAGTCCCATGATCTCCGGCGACAGACCGGACACCCCGGTGGACACGATCCGGGCCAGCGGGGTCAGCCCCAGTTCCTTGGCCTTGGTGTCGGACATGATCACCAGGGCGGCGGCGCCGTCGTTGAGCGGGCACGCGTTACCGGCGGTGACGGTGCCGTCCGGGCGGAACACCGGCTTCAGCTGGCTGACGGCCTCGTAGGTGGTGCCCGCGCGGGGGCCGTCGTCCTTCGTCACGACGGTGCCGTCGGGCAGGGTCACCGGAGTGATCTCCCGCTCGAAGAAACCGGCGCCTATGGCCTCCTCGGCGCGGTTCTGCGAGCGCACCGCCCACCGGTCCTGCTCCTCGCGGGTGATACCGGTGATCTGCGCGACGTTCTCCGCGGTCTGGCCCATCGCGATGTAGGTGTCGGGGACCAGCCCCTCCTCGCGGGGGTCGACCCACTGCTGGCCGCCCTGGGCGAGCTTTTCGGTGCGGGTCTGCGCGTCGGCGTACAGCGGGTTCTGGGTGTCGGGCAGCGAGTCGGAGCTGCCCGCGGTGAACCGGGAGACGGTCTCGACGCCGGCGGAGATGAAGACGTCGCCCTCACCGGCCTTGATGGCGTGCAGTGCCATGCGGGTGGTCTGCAGCGACGACGAACAGTACCGGGTGATGGTGGTGCCGGGGATGAAGTCGTAGCCGAGCTGGACGGCGACGTTGCGGCCCATGTTGAACCCCTGCTCGCCGCCGGGCAGGCCGCAGCCCAGGATGAGGTCGTTGATGTCGGTGGGGTCGAGGGCGGGCACCTTGTCGAGTGCCGCCTGGACCATCTGCGCGGCGAGGTCGTCGGGGCGCATGCCCTTGAGCGATCCCTTCATGGCGCGACCGATCGGGGAACGGGCGATGGAAACGATGACAGCCTCGGGCATGAGGAACTCCTGGGTGCGGGTCGCTTGGCGACGGTGATGGGAAAGCTAGGTAGCAAAAAATATGCAACCGCATATTTTCTATGCGCTTGCATATACTGATGGTGTCGGCGGAGACCTGTCAACCCCCGCCAATCGAGAGGCAACAGTGCGATGGATGCACCACTAACTGCAGCGGTCGGCGAGCTGGGTACCTCGAAAGCCGCTGCGCGGATACGCGCCGCGGCCATCGAGGTGTTCGCCGCCAAGGGGTACGGCGCCACCACTACCCGGGAGATCGCCGCCAGCCTCGACATGAGCCCAGGAGCCGTCTACCCGCACTACAAGACCAAGGAATCCCTTCTCTACGCCATCAGCCTCGAGGGCCACCATTCGGTACTGGCGGCCATCACCGCCGCTGATCGCCCCGACGTCGCGGCGCCCGACCGGCTGACGTCAACCGTGACGGCCTACGTGATCTGGCACGCCGACAACCGCGCCAGCGCCCGAGTCGCGCAGTACGAACTACGCTCGCTCTCGCCCGAGCACTTCGCAGTCATCGCGGACATCCGCAGGTCCACCACGAAGGTGTTCAAGCGAATCATCGAAGCCGGCGCAACGGCAGGCGACTTTCATCCCCTCGACACCGAGGCCGCCGCGCTGGCAATCACGTCCCTCGGCGTCGATGTCAGCAGGTGGTTCCCCTCCCACGCCTACTCCGACCCACGCACTATCGCAGCTCGCTACGTCGAACTCGCCCTTCGCATGGTCGGGTGCGCCGACCGGCAACCCCTCGACAAGTCTTCTTGATACGTGTTGCTGGACTGCAGGATTCGAGAACAGCTGTCACCGAAGTTGGCGAGACCTGCGCCGGTGCAGCCCCGCCGCGGCGTCCGCCTAGATCTCGCGGCTCCGAGATCGCGAGGTCACCGTGTCGGCGACAGTCGCCGCCCAGCTATCACCGATTTGGCGATTCCGGCGCGCGCCGTTGTGCCACCCAGGTCGCGATTTGAGTGCGGGAGTTGAACCCAAGTTTCCCGAAGATGTGCTCCACGTGTACGTCGACGGTGCGTCGGGAGATGACCAGCTTGGCCGCCACGTCCTTGCTCGACATTCCCTGCGCCACCAGCTCCGCGACCTCGCGCTCTCGAGGTGTCAACAAGCTGTCGGCCTGTCGGGGCTCGACGGGGGAGACCCGGTGCTCTCGGAGCGCGAAGGTCAGCATCTCCTCAACGGTGAGCTGGCCTCCACGCGCAAACGCGGTGTCGAAGCCAGGGTTGCCCATCGCCTGCCGAGCCATGTTCTCGAACTGTTCGCGCCGCGCGAGCAGGTGTTTCGCTCCGAGCAGTGGGACGCCAATGGTCTGCCAGGCCTGGTCCGATGCGCCGAGGAGCACGGCGGCCCGCTCGCAGTCGCCGCTCGCCGCGGCGGTCCAGGCGAGAACGTCCAGGATGAACGCCAGGCCCAGACTGTCCTGGGTGAACCGCTTGAGCTGGAGCGCCTCGCACAGATCGGCTTCGGCCTGCTCGAGTTCGCCCTGGAGGAGCCTCAAGAACCCCTTCGCCCACATGGCGTAGGACAACAGCCAACGCTCGCCGGCCTGCTTGCACTGTTCGCATGCCTCCTCGACCACGTCGGCGGCTCTGTCCAGCTCGCCCGACAGCAAGTAGGCAATGGTCAGTGCAGGCCGCACACTGTTGGGGTAGTCGGCGGGTACGTCGGCGCACCCATATCGCTCGAGCGCTTCAACCAACAGTGGAATCGCAGCGCTCGGGTCGGTGCCCAGTTCGCGTAGGCCGAGCATATGGGTTGCGTAAGCCAGGCCCTGTGGGTCGCCCAGTCGGCCCGCCAGATCGTGGACGGCGTCGATCAGTGCAGTAGCAGCAGCCTCATCGCCCTGGAAGACAGCGATGTCAGCGGCGGTGCCCAGCGCCCAAACCCGCTCGAGACTCGGTTCGTGATCCATTGCCAACGCCCGGTCCAGCCACAGGCGGCCTTCGGTCATGAAGCCGAGCGCAGTCCAGAGGAACCACGGCAGGCCCGCCATTCGCAGTCCGACGCGCACCTCGTCTGGCCGCGCGAGGCAGAATTCGAGCGCCGAGCGCACGTTCGGATGTTCCACACGGAGCAGGGCCGCCCAGGCCTCCTGTCCCGGACCGAACCACTGCGCGGCAGCCTTCTCGATCAGCCGCCAGTACCAATCTCTGTGCCTGCGCTGCACCTTCGCTTCGGAGCCGGACTCTCGTAGTCGGGCCTGGCCGTACTCCCGGAGAGTCTCCAACATGCGGAACCTGACACGCCCGCCGTGCTCGCCTCGGATCAAGATCGACTTGTCGGTCAGCCCGGCCACCGTGTCGAGAATGACCTCCTCGGCAAGCAACTCGTCCGCGCAGACAGCCTCGAGCGCGTCAAGACCGAACCCGCCAGCGAACACTGATGCGCGCGCCCACAGCGTCTGCTCCGCCGGAGTACACAGCTCGTAGCTCCAGTCGATCAGTGCCTGAAGAGTCTGATGCCGCTCCGGCAAGTTACGACTGCCCTCGCGAAGCAGCTCGAACCGGCTATCCAGCCGATGCGCGAGCTCCTCCACCGTGAGCACGCGCAACCGTACCGCTGCCAGTTCGATCGCCAACGGGATCCCCTCCAGCCGCTGACAGAGCCGGATGACCGCCTGTTCATTGTCGGGGGTGATCTCGAACCCGGGAACGACCGCAGCCGCCCGCGCCGCGAACAGGTCGACAGCCGCGAAATGCGTCGCCGAGCCGGGAGCGAGACGGACATCGACGTCGGGCACCGGGAGCGTCGGAACCGGGTACACATGCTCACCGGCGATCATCAGCGCTTGTCGGCTCGTGGCGAGGATCCGCAGTTTCGGCGCCGCCCGGAGCAGCCGGTCCACCAGGTCCGCGGCTGCCTCGAGCATGTGCTCGCAGTTGTCGAGGACCAACAAGGTGTGCCGGGGGCGCAAGTAGTCGGTGAGGACCAACGGGGCAGGGGCTGACTGCTCGCGAATCCCGAGTGCATCTATCAGCGTGTGCGGCAGCAGGTCTGGGTCCTTCAGGGACGCCAGTTCGACCAGGCAAACCCCATCCGGGAAGGCGCGGCGGACATCACGGGCAACCCGCAGTGCGAGGCGGGTTTTGCCGACCCCGCCTACCCCGGTCAACGTGACGAGCCGGTCGGCGGAGAGAAGCTTTCGGACACTCTGGGTCTCGGATCGACGGCCTACGAAACTCGTCAGATCGGCGGGCAGGTTGTCCGGCTGGTTCGCCGACAGTGAAGCCATGGTCCGACCAGACTAACGCTCACGTCCGACCGGGAGCGGCCGGGCCGCAGCGCGAATAGGTAATGGAATACGTGATTCACACAATGCCCCCCGTGGTGGTCCACAGGCACGCTGTACAGGCACATCAAACCTAGTCCACTGCTTTGAGAGGCCCCGATGACCGCGACCGCAGCCACCGAAATCGAAATCCTCGACGTCGAGGCGGCCGGGCCTGGGGCCCGCTGGGAGACTGCGGTCCGCGATGTCTCGGGGCCCATGACGGTGCAACACCGCAAGAGGTGGGGCAATGCCACTCGCTTGCGTTCGCGAGACGTCGGCGACCTCCAGCTCGCGGACTGGGACTGCCCGCCCCTGCACAGCGTGCTGTCGCTGGGTAAAGATCGTGACGCTGAGCGCGATGTCGTCGTGGTCGTGGCAGGTGACTGGGGCGACGAGCGACTTTCCTTCGCGGGCACGGATGCCGCGCTGGTGAACGGGACAGTGGTCGTGGCCACCGGCGGTTACGACGGTGACGGCTTCGCGGTGCCGGAGCGGGTCAGGAAACGCACGCTGACCCTGCCGCGGGCCGCGCTGCTGGCAGCTGGTTGCGACGCGAACATTCCTGGCTGCCTCGTGCTCGAGCAGGACCGGCCGCTGGTTGGCGTCCTGTTTACGACCCTTGACCAGGTCTGGAGCCGGCTACCAGCCATGCATCCCTCGGAGATCGAGGCGACCCGCCGGGCGCTGGTGGTACTGACTGCCGGCATCATCCGCGCAGAGACCGGCTCTGTCACAGGTCGATCGGCCTTGGCTGCTTTGCGCGCGCAGATTGACAACTGGATCACGCGCAATCTTCGTAGCGGTCCGATCCATATCGAGGATCTTGCGGCCGCCCACAACGTCTCGACACGAACCATCCACCGGGCCTTCTCCCTGACCGGGGACACCATGACCGCGGTCGTGCGTGCACGGCGTATGGCCGCGGTCCGCGAGGAGCTTGTGAACTCCAACATGACCATCGCGACGATCGCTCACCGATGGTGCTACTACGACCCCAGCCACCTTCGCCGGGAGTTCCACCGCTGCTTCGGGGTCTCGCCGAGCGAGTACCGGGAAAGCCACGGCTGCTGATGCCCGTTCTGACTAGCAACGCGTGAAGAAGGGTGCAGATATGGATTTCGGAATGGACGCGACCGTGGAGGTGAGTTCGATCGGACCCGGGGACGTCGCCTGGTCGCCCTCGGCAGAACGGATCGCCGACGCCCGGATCAGTGACTTCATCGACTGGCTGCAGGCGACCGGCCGATTCGAGGCCACCTCCTACCAGTCCTTGTGGGACTGGTCGGTGACCAGCCCGGAGGAATTCTGGGCGTCGATGAAGGACTACTTCGGGGTGCGCATGACCGGCGTTGGCCCGGTGCTGGCAACCCGGGAGATGCCCTTTACCGAATGGTTTCCCGGCAGGCGGCTGAACTATGTGGACACGGTGCTGAGCCACGCCCAGTCGTCCCGCCCGGCGATCATCGACGACTCCGAACCTGGCGGGGCCGGGCCGCGGACGGTTTCCTGGACCGAACTCGCCCGCCAGGTGACCGCGCTGGCGAACTGGCTGCGCGCCCGGGGCGTCGGAGAGGGCGACTGTGTGGTCGGATACCTCCCCAACGTTGCCGAGGCGGTCATCGCCTTCCTCGCCACCGCGAGCGTCGGAGCGACCTGGTCGTGCTGCGGACAGGACTATCAACCCGAAGCGGTTGTCGACCGCCTCGGACAGCTCCAACCGGTGGTCCTCGTCACGGCCGACGGCTACCGCTTCGGCGGGCGCGAGGTCGACCGGCTCGCGGCCCTGCCAGCCCTGCAGGCCGGGATGCCGACGCTGCGTGAGGTACTCGTCGTCGGCCGACTTCACTCTGGTACGAGTGTTCCCGCAGACACCACGCCGTGGGTGGAGGCAGTCACAGGGGTAGGGCCGGCCATGACCCCCGCGCACGTGCGGTTCGACCACCCCCTCTGGGTGCTGTTCTCCTCGGGTACGACCGGGAAGCCGAAGGGGTTTGTTCACGGCCACGGTGGAGTCGTGCTCGAGCACCTCAAAGCCCTGGCTCTCCATCTCGACCTGGGGCCTTCCGACACGTACCTGTGGTACACCTCGCCGAGCTGGATGGTCTGGAACTCCCTCGTGAGCGGCCTCCTCGTCGGCGCGACGATCGTCTGCTACGACGGAAGTCCGTCGTACCCGACCGACGACGCGCTATGGGCGCTCGCAGCCCGGCACGAGGTCACCGTGCTGGGCACGAGCCCGGCATACCTCCAGGCCTGCGCCCGAGCGGGCCGGTCACCCGGCACCGACCACGACCTGCGTCGACTGAGGACCCTCGGGGCCACCGGCTCCGTGGTCGCTCCCGAGCTGCACTCCTGGGTTGCCGATCACATCGGCCGCGATGTGCCGCTCGCCTCGGTGACAGGGGGCACCGATGTCGCCAGCGGATTCGCGGGCTTCGTGCCGATCCTGCCGGTGCGGGCCGGGGAGATCACAGCCCCATACCTGGGCGTGGCCCTTGACTCGTGGGACGCCGACGGCCGAAGCCTGCGCGATGCCGTGGGCGAGCTGGTGGTCACCCAGCCGATGCCGTCCATGCCGACCCGATTCTGGAACGACGGCGACGGGGCCCGCTACCGAGAGACCTATTTCGAGAGCTACCCGGGAGTTTGGCGGCATGGTGACTGGGTGACCATCACCGAACGAAACACCGTGATCGTCCACGGACGCTCTGATTCCACGCTGAACCGTAACGGGATCCGGTTCGGTACCGCCGACATCTATCGCGTCGTCGAAGAACTCCCGGAGGTAGCGGAAGCCCTCGTCATCGGGGCGGAGCAGCAGAACGGCGAGTACTGGATGCCGCTGTTCGTCGCATTGTCCGATTACGCCGATCTCGATGACGCGCTCCGCGAGCGCATTGTCGGGCGGATCCGCGAGGCGGTCTCGCCCCGCGTCGTACCGGACGACGTGATCGTCGTCAGGGCGATCCCGCACACCCGAACGGGCAAGAAGCTCGAAGTCCCGGTCAAGCGCATCCTGCAAGGGAACGACGTCTCCGCGGTCGCCGAAGCACGATCGATCGACGACCCGTCCCTGCTGGAAACCTTCGCCCGCTACGCAGCCACTCGTGCTGCGACCTCACCGGTGCAGGGCGCGTGAGAACCACGACCCGCTGGCGTTGGGCCTGTCGGTTGAGTCACGCCCAGCGAATCGTGGCGGCTGTGTACCCGTGTCCGGCACGGTCGACCTATGTCCCGGAAACGGTGCGCTCATACCGTTGAACTAACCGCGGTGGGCCGGAGGCCCACCCGATGCCACTGACCAATCACTCCCATTCTGGAGGCGCTTCATGGATACCGACACTCGCCCGCCCGCCGCAGCCGCCCCGCCGATCCGAGCGACCGTGTACGTCGGTCGCTGGCCCGAGATCCCCGCGGGAGACTGGCCTGATGTTCCCAGCGGGACGTTCTCGCCCACCACCGCGACCCTCATCAGCGGTCCGACCGAAGCTGTGCTCATCGACGCCCAGTACCTCGAGGATGACGTCCGGGACCTGGGGGACCTGATCGAACGCACCGGGAAGACCCTCACCACGATCTACGTGACGCACGCCCATGCCGATCACTACCTTGGCATCGGTCCCCTCATGGAGCGGTTCCCGGACGCGAAGTGCGTTGCGCTGCCCCACGTGGTCGAGGCCATGAAGGAATCCATGGAACTACAACGACAGCAGTGGGCGATGCTGTTCGGCGACGCCTGCGTCGTCAGTGATGCGCTCCCCGACCCGATCGACGACAACACGCTCTACGTCGACGGCTCGCCTCTCAACATCGTCGAGGTGAAGCAGGCCGACATCCATCCCACGACGATCGTGCACATCCCGGAGATCGATGTCGTCGTGGCCGGTGACTCCATCTACAACGAGATCCACCCGATGCTCGGTCTGTCGACGCCCGAGGAATGGCAAGACTGGCTCGAGACCGTGGACCTGGTGGAGAAGCTGGCACCCAAGGTGATCGTCGCCGGCCACCGCAGGCCCGACGGCGACGACCACGCCGTCGATTCCATGATCGCCGAAACACGGTCCTACATCCAGGACTTCGCCGCTGCCTACGACGTTGCGGACGATGCGGAGGATCTGGTCCGCATCATGTCGGCGAAGTACCCGGGGCACGGAAACCTCTGGACCTTGCAGTTCTCGGCCATGAACGCGATCCAGCTTCGAGACGCAGGTTCGACCGTGGCGGACATCCGGCCGTAACTTCCCAGGCTGGACCCCGCGCGCAGCGAATGACGCCCGCAGCTCGGGACTCGCAGAACAGCGAGCCCCACGCCTCGACGCGGGTCCCTCCTGCCCCGGCCCATCGCCGCGAGGGGTGCAGTTCTAGGCGTTCGGCTCGAGCACCGCCACTCGATACCGCGCGGTGGCCGCGAGACATTGTGCAACGCGCTCACCGCGCAACGGCACCACGGTCGAGTCGTACGTCGCGCCGTGAAACAGGCCGGGCCGAACCGGGTGCGTCTCGACGGCCGGCCCCCTCCCGAAACGGATTCCGATGGGATTTCGCGGCCGGGGTAACGGCAAACCGCACGTGGCGGACGTGTACTCGGATTGGGCGCAAGCATCCCTTCAACGGTGTGTCCCACGTCACTACCTTCTTCAACAAGCGTACAAATTTCGGAAGGATCTCCAATGCCACGTGAGGATATTGAATTCTCAGCGGACGATGTCACCTTGCGCGGGTGGTTCTATCCCGCGGAAGGGGCCCAGTCCAAGGGCCCAGTGGTGGTGATGGTCCATGGACTGTCCGCCGTCAAGGAAATGTATCTCGACGACTACGCCGAGTCCTTTTCCCAAGCGGGACTGAACGTTCTGGTGTACGACCACCGAAACTTCGGCGCCAGTGACGGCGCTCCGCGCCAGCACATCGATTCGATCACCCAGGCCCGCGACCTTCGCCACGCCATCACGTATGCGACTGGCCGCGAGGACGTCGACCCCGGCCGTGTCGGCATCTGGGGATCGAGCCATGGCGGCGGCCTCGTGCTGAGCGTGGCTGCGGTCGATCGTCGGGTGCGAGCCGTTGTCGCCCAGGTCCCCTTCATCAGCGGGTCCGGCCAGATGACGCGGCTCGTTCGTCCGGACTTCCTGCCGACGGTGCGCGCCCAGCTGGACGGCGAACGACGCAACCTCTACCACGGCGGGGAGCCCACGCTCATGCCGGCCGTCGACGCCGATCCGCTGGCTCCCGCGCTGATGTCCAGCACCGAATCCTGGGAGTTCTTTACCAAAACCGCGCAGGACAGGGCTCCGTCCTGGCGCAACGAGGTGACCCTCGGGTCCCTCGAGCGGATCGTCGAGTTCGAGCCCGGCGACGGAATCCACCGGATCTCACCGACCCCACTACTGATGATCGTGGCCGACCAAGACATCAGTGCATACGCAGAACTCGCCTTCGAGGCCTACGAACGGGCCCTGCAGCCCAAGCAGTTGCTCGTACTGCCGTGTGGCCACTTCGACGTGTATACCGGTGCCGCGTTCGAAGCGTCGTCAAAGGCTGCGGGCGAGCACTTCGTGCGCGCCCTGGCGTAGGACCCGTCCCGCGACTACGGGTCCATCAAGAACCTTCGTGCGGGCAACATCAGACCTCAGTTAGATGAGCCCGTTCGGACCGCCCGACAGAAGCAATCGCTATCGCGGCACAAGTCCCGCCGCACCAATCCAATGAGGAGAAAACGCCATGCCGTACTGGGAGATCTTCACGCCCGAGAACGCCTTCACCCCCGCGGACAAGGAGCAGCTGTCCGAGGCGATCACGTCGATCTACGTGGACTACGTCAACCTGCCACGGTTCTACGTGGTCGTCCTGTTCAAGGACATGCCGAAGGAGACGATGTATGTCGGGGGAAAGGCGAACAACAACTTCATCCGGATCCGACTCGATCACATCGCCCGGCAGATGGAGACCGCAGAGGTTCGCGCACTGATGATGACAGTGGCCGAGGAGAAGCTCGCGCCCTTCATCAAGGAGCGCGGCTACGACTGGGAGATCCACATCGACGAGACCCCCATGGACCTCTGGCGCACGCAGGGTCTTGTGCCGCCGCCGCCGGAGTCGGACATGGAGAAGCTCTGGGCCAAGGAGAACCGACCCATTCCGTACGACGTCGCTGCCTCGTGACTGAGGATTCCGCGGTACGTCTCCGGACGGCGAGATGTGAACCCGGATGCCATCGGAGTTTGGGGGGTCCAGCCTTGCCGGCGGACACGCGCTCAGTGTGGCGGCCGTGGACCGCCGCATCCGCGCTGCGGTCGCCCAGGTTCCGTTCATCAGCGGCTCCGGCAATCTCACCAGGCTCGTTCGCCCCGACTTCGTGAAGACCGTTCGACAGCGCGCCCGCCGAGCTCGCCTTTCAAGCCTACGAACGAGCGCTCGAACCGAAGCGGCTTGTCGTCACGGACGGTGGGCACTTCGATCCCTATATGGGCGTGATCTTCGACCAGGCCGCGCGGGCAGCCTGCGACCATTTCACGGCTCATCTGACATAGCGGTTTGGTCGACTCCGGCGGTTGCTCTCAACAGACTGTCTGGATATTCGGCTGGGAAGGCTGTACGGCGAAATGCAAGATATCTCTTACGAAGAAATAGGCCACGTCGGGGTGATCACGCTGATGCGGCCCGAGGTGCACAACGCGTTACGGCTCGAGACCTACGCCGAGCTGACCGAGCTCGTGCACAACGCGACGGCTCGCGTATTGGTCATCACCGGTGCCGGACGATCCTTTTGCTCGGGCGACGATGTCCGAGCGGTGGGCGGTGGCGCAGGTCCGGGCCCGGTGTTTGACGAAGAAATCACTCCGGCCGCGGGGGCCCTGTTGGCCACAGATATTCCGGTCATCGCGGCTGTGAATGGCACCGCCGTGGGATGGGGGATGGAGCTTGCGCTGCTGGCCGATATCCGCATCGCGGCACGGAGTGCGCGTTTCGGCGAGCTGTTCGTCAAACGGGGGTTGTGCAGTGACGTAGCGGGGCTCGGCCGCCTTACGCAGATCGTCGGACGCGAGCTGGCAGCAGAGTTGCTTTTCACTGGCGAGATGATCGACGCGGAGAGGGCCCGGCAGATTGGGCTTGTCAGCCGAGTCGTCGACGACGGGCAGGTGATGCCGGTCGCACTCGAGCTGGCGGAGAAGATCGCAGCAAACCCGCCGTTGGCTGTCGCCGCGACCAAGCGCGGCCTCCGCCTTGCACTGGATCCTGACTGGAATGAATTCGGACGCTGGGTGACCGCCACTCAGACGTCGTTGTTCACCACCGTAGATCACCGTGAGGGTGTCCGCTCATTCCTCGAGAAGCGCGAGCCTCGGTATGTCGGTCGATGATCGCGTCGCGAGGAAGGCGTTCGCAGCGGCGGGTCGGTGAGCGATCGCCACACCCTCGATACCGAAGGCATAGCCAGGGCTCGTTCCCTCATGGGATTGAACGGCTACGTGATTAACCTTCCTGTTTGTGCTGATGAATCCACATGAATTTAGAGAAGTATCACTTTCTGTGGGAGGTCGAGCAGCCATTTCGGAAGTCGAAAACCGACTGCGGGCGGGCCGATTTTCAGTCACACCCGAGATTCGAGCGAGGCGCACTTGATTATCTGTTCGCTGCGTTAGCGATCTCGCGCAATCTGCAGGCCGAGACTCAGATGTCGATCCGCAAGATTGTGCGCACACCGCCCTCGATCCACTCACGGCTGATGCCGCGAGCCTCCCTCATTCCTTCGAAACCCCGAATCTCCGGCAGGATTGGCACATTGGTGCAACTCGGGTATGGCACGGGTTTGCAACGAGCTGTCACTTCTATCCAAGGACTCAGGATATTTGAGTACTTATAGTCAGTAGGAACAATACGCGCGTCCGTCCTGGCGCTGAAGTCACACGAATCGTCTCACGAAGCCGGCGGACTTGACCCGGACTTGGCCGTGCTGACGCTACTCGTGAACTGCGCCAAACCGACCCATCGTGCATACATTCAGGTCGAGTGCACCGGACTGACTGGAACCAGCTACATCGTCTAATGGAAAGGAAGGTGGCCATGCCTGCATCACTCGAAGGTAAGGTCGTGATCGTCACTGGATCGGGCGGGGGAATCGGCGCTGTGATCGCCGCCCGGTTCGCGAAGGAAGGCGCTCGGGTTGTCGTCTCCGATCGACACCGCGGAGCCGCCGAGGCAGTTGTTTCCCGCATCCCCGGCGCGAGCGCAATCCCGGCTGATGTGACCCGCGAGCAGGACGTTTCTGCACTGATAGAACGGACTGTCGAAGAGCATGGGGCTTTGCATCACGTGGTCGCCAACGCTGGGATAATCAGCGCATCGCATCCGATCGCGGAGACGCCGCTCGATGTTTGGCGATCCACCATGTCAGTGAACCTTGACGGTGTCTTCCTGACCATCAAGTACAGCGCGGCGGCTATCGCGAATTCCGGTGGTGGATCGATCCTCACCCTCTCGTCCATTTCGGGGACCGGGGGCACACCTCTCGCGGCGGCTTACGGGGCGTCGAAAGCTGCAGTTCGTAACCTCACCGCAACAGCTGCAGGTGAACTCAGAGCACAGAACGTCCGAGTCAACGCCCTGGTGCCCGGCTACGTTGATACTCCGCTCATTGACTCTGAAGTCCCAGTTTGGGAGTCCACCATGGACCTCGCCCCTGGCGGTTTCGCTCAGGTAATCGACCAGAAGCAGGGGCGGTTGATATCCCCAGAGGATATCGCAGATGCGGCTCTTTTCCTCACTTCGGACCAAGCTTCGATGATCACCGGGAGTGCCTTGACCGTCGACGGCGGTTTCACGAGCCAATTGTTCTGAAAAGTTCATAGGATGGGTTGTGTCACGGGAGTCCAACGTGAGGTCACCATAATTCAATGCCCGGCGAAATACAGCGGACTTCCCGGGAAACCGTTCCCCGGGAACCGCGGCTCGACGGCAGTCCGCAGGCGGCGAGACCCTCGACCGCTGACCCCTTCGGCCGAGGGCCGTCACCCGTCACGCGTGGACCGAGGACGAATGATCGAACCCACCTCCTCGGGCCCCGCGCGGCCCGGCGCGAGATCATCCTCACCCCCTTCGATGAACTCCTTGACCTTCGACATGTCGTGGCGCCGGATTCCCTGCTCTGCCCGGCAATGTTGGGTGGTGGTGGAATCGATCTGCCGAACCTCCTTCACCCCTCCATGAACTGAGGAAACGACAAGGGCACTGGGGAATGAGGAATCTGATGCAGAGACGCGAGTTGACTGGATAAGGGACTTATCAAGTTCTGTCGATCTCATGGCGGGGAGTCGCTCATCGTTTGGGGTGTTTGATCGCGGGGGTAGCTGACCTCGAACCGGAGCGAATCTTGCGGTCCGGCCGCAAGGGTGCCTTGGCGGTGTGGCGTGATGCGGTGGCGTTCAAAACCCTCTACGGAGGGGCCTGCGCCGCAACGAAGTCCGGCACCTGCAGCTGGTCGATCTCTCCCGCAACGCCCGGGCACCCATCCAGTCCCTCAGTCGCTGCAAATTCTGCATTCGAAATGCATATCCTGCAATGGCGCGAGGTGAACACACAGGTCAGAGGCTGTTTCGTTCGCTCGGCTCGGCTGCCCACGTACTGCGTATCGCAAATGTCACGGTCAAGTCCCAGGGCGTGGTGTACGACGGTCGACGCGTGACTCCTCGTGGGGTTATGCGGTCAGAGCCGCCGGCGTCACCTCCTCGGTAGGTTCGGGTGTTGCGTGGGTGCCGCGAGACCGGGCGAGCACGTCGAGGCCGAGGTAGCGGCGGCCTTCGATCCACTCGTCATGCTGCTCGGCGAGTACCGCGCCGACGAGCCGAATCAGGGCGGTGCGATCGGGGAAGATCCCGACCACGTCGGTTCTGCGCCGGATCTCCTTGTTCAATCTCTCCTTTAACCGGCCTTCGCGTGTGGGTCAATCGCAGACTGGCGATCTGGAGTCAGCGGTCGAGCCGGTGGAGGTGATCGGTCAGGGCGTCTGCAACGCGGTGGTGGCGAGCAGCTTCGTCGGGCCAGCCGCGGTCGCAGGCATCGGCTTCGAGTGCCTGGACGTCGGTGCGTTGCGCCTCGAGCGCGCCGCGGAACTCGGGTCCGGTGACGAAGTTGTCGCAGGTCTCGCAGATGTTGGCATAGGGACAGGCTCCGGCCGCTTCGTGCCGAGAACAGTAGCCATGGGCAACACGGGTTTTGAGCATCTCGCTGCCGAGCCAGCTGACGGTGTCGGGAACGATCGGCTTGCCGACCGGGGTAAGGGTGAACCGGCGGCGCATCTTGCCCATGGCCTGGTCGTAGGCGTCGCGCAACGTCGGCGATGCGAGGGTGGCGTAGCGGAGAGTCATCTGAGGAGTGACGTGCCCGAGCAGCGCCATCAACGCCTGCAGGCTCATCCCGGCATTGGCGAGCTCGGTGGCCCAGGTATGCCGCAGCTGGTGCGGGGTGACAATCAGGGGCCCGCCGCCAGTGCCGCGCAACCCAGACCGTTCAACGGCGGCGAGCAGCCCGTTGCGCAGCCGGGTCTGGCCGAGGCGGCGGCCGTGCGCGACGAACAGAAAATCGGTCAAAGCTCCGGTGCGCGGATGCGGCAGTGGTCGGCAGACGCCGCGTTGGGTGGTCCACTCGTCCAACACCGCGACGGTGGCGGCCGAGAGCGGCACCATGCGCTCGGTCGCGAGTTTGCCCAGCGGCACCTTCAGCCAGGTCCCGGCCGGGCCGTAGTCGACGACGCTGCTGAGCTCGAGATCGAGCAGTTCCCCGACCCGCAACCCCGCCCCGCGGAGCGCCGTCAACCCGATGCGGGCGAACGGATCCTCCAATCCGGCAACAGCGTTCATCACCACGCCGTCGACGTCGGGTGCCAGTGCGCGGGGCAAGGGTTGGTCGAGCTTGGGGACGTCGGCAGCGAAGACCAGCCGACGCGGTGGTGCCTGCTCCCAGCCCCATTCGGTGAGATCGTCAAGTAGGTTGCGCAGGCTCAGCACCGCCGATTGGATCACGGCCCTCGAGATGGTGCGTCCGGCGCCGGCGGCGGCGCGTTGCCCACGCCAGGTGCGGGTGCGGTTCCAGGCGAGGAAGCCCTCGATGTGACTGCGGTCGAGGCCGTCGAGGGACGTGACCTCGGGGTGGTGTGTGGTGAGGTAGTCGGCGAACGGCAGGAGGTCGTTGATCAGTGATTCGACGGATTTCGGGCGAAGCACGGCGGCTCGGACGGTGACGTAGCGCAACAACGTCTCGCGGATCGCGTCTGCCATCGGAACGTCGGCGAACCGTTGGGCGTGGCTGCGGGCCCAGGACCGGCGCCGTGGTGGAATGTCGACGATGCGGGCCTCGAACAGCACCTGCCGCAGACCCGCGATCCGGTTGCGGTATGCCCGCCGAGACGACGGCGGAATAGATTGTGTTGCAGCCAATGCGGCGTCGAAATCGTCGACGGTGTCGTTGGTGATGTCGCTGACGAGTCCGCCATGCCAGGCGAGCAGCACCGCCAGGCACTCGCCGAGGACGGTCTCGACCCACGACGGTGCCCAGCCCAAGGCCAGTCCGGCAGTCCGGGCCGCGGCGAACCCGTCCGGGTCGCGGGCCTCGACCGCACTCCCGAGTCCGGTGAGGTTCTTGACCGCGGCGAACTCGAGGTCCAGTCGCAGCTCGTCTCGACCGATGACGTGACACAACAGCGGCCACGCCCCGGTGCTGCGGAGTTCGGTAAGCCGGTCCGAGGCAGGCCGGGCCATCCATTCCCGCAGATCCGGGTGCACGGCCAGGAATGCGGTTGCGATGCGGGTGCGGCCGCGGACGGCTCTTCCGCCCAGCCCGAGGGTGGCGACGTGGTCGAGATAGCCGGCCAGCACCGTATCCGGGTCCACCACGGTCGGCCATGCCGTGGTCATCGCCGTGCCCCGGCGAGACTGGCCCGGGCGGCGCCGTATTCGGCGGCGAGCTGCTCGATCGACAGGTGCACGTACTCGGCGGTGGTCTCCGGGGAGGCGTGCCCCATCAACTCCCGCAGCACCATCAGATCGATTCCCGCGGAGGCGAGTTCGGTGCCGTAGGTGTGTCGCAGCCGGTGCGGACGCACCCGACCCGCGCCGGACAGGTCCCGGTGCCGCCGGAACAACGATCGCAACCCGGCCTCGGTCACCGGCGCCCCCACGGTGGGGCCCCGCAGCACCACGAAGCACTCCGGTGTGACCAACCCGGGTGGCCGCTCGAGGCGCAGATAGGCCGATAGTTCGGTGAAGAACACCGCATCGACCGGCACCACACGCTCCTTCGAACCCTTGCCGAGCACCCGCAGCCGGCGTCGACCGAAATCCACCTCCGCCAACCGAAGCGATCGCACCTCGGCGCTGCGCAGACCCCCGAGCAGCATCGCCCACACCATCGCCCGATCCCGATGGGTGCGCAGCGACGAGACGAACACGTCCACCGCGTCGGCGTCGAGGGATTCGGGCAGCAACCGCGGCTGGCGCACCAGACGGCCTCCGGCCCGGGGCCGGCCGGGCCCGAGATGCCCGAGCAAACCCCGCCCCGACGGACGTAACCCTTGACCCCGCCGGGGTGAGGGCACCGGATTGTCGGCGCGCACCCCGGTCATCACCAGGTACTCGAACAACGCCCGCACCGCCGCGACCCGCCGGTTGATCGTCGACGCCGCCGCCGTGCGCTGCCTGCCGTTCCTCGTCGTTGCGCCGGGTCGGGGATCACGGCGCACGCCCTGCCAGTCGATCCACTCGAACACGGTCACCGGCGTCACCGACGCCAATCCGAGATCGCGGGCGATCAGGAACCGCGCCAGGTTCAGCACATCGAAGGCATACGCCCGCACCGTCGCCACGCTGAACGCACGCCCGGCCAGATGTTTGAGGAACGCGTTCGCTGCCGCGCAACCCTCCCACTCGCCGACCACCACATAACCGTCGTCCACCGCGTGCACCCGAACGGCCATCGCCTGCTCCTCTCCGATCGAGCCGACACCGTCAGCATGCGCCCCATCCGGCCATCGGCCCCGGACCTCACGCCGCGCATAGAATCGTGTCGCCCGAGAGCCGGTTAACCGATCGGGGATTGTTCGACCAGATCTGACGCCAGATCTGCTTCGGGAAGCCGGTGAACGCGAGCAGATCCGGGCGAGCCGCGTCGAGATGGTCGGCGACCTTCGGAAGCTTCTCCGACAAGGCGTCGATCACTCGATCATATTGAGCATGAACGGAATCGGCGTCCGGCTGGTCGTAGACGGAGTGCAGGAGCGCACGCACCCAGGGCCACGAGTTCTTCGGTGTCTGGGACATGAGATTGGTCGAATAATGCGTTCGGCAGCGTTGCCAAGCGGCCCCGGGCAGGGTCGCGCCGATCGCCGACACGAGGCCGGCGTGCGCGTGAAGAGGTCACCAACCGCACGCCGGACAGCCCGCGGGCGACCAGCGACCGGAAGAACGCCAGCCAACCGGCCCCGTCCTCGGCGGAGGTCACCTCGATTCCCAGGATCTCGCGGTAGCCCTCGGCGTTCACTCCGACCGCGACGAGCGCGTGCACGTTCACCACCCGGCCGTTCTCGCGGACCTTCAGGACGAGGGCGTCGGCGGCGACGAACGTGTACGGGCCGGCGTCGAGCGGGCGGCTGCGGAACGCCTCGACCTGGGCGTCGAGGTCCTTGGCCATCACGGACACCTAGGATTTCGACAGGCTGGTGATGCCGAGCGAGTCGACGAGTTTCTCCATCCGGCGGGTCGAGACCCCGAGCAGGTAGCAGGTGGCCACCACCGAGGTCAGGGCCCGCTCGGCACGCTTGCGGCGCTGCAGTAACCAATCAGGAAAGTACGAGCCCTGACGCAGCTTGGGGATCGCGATGTCAAGGGTTCCGGCGCGGGTGGGGGTACCGCCCTGCACGCAGTGCTTGGGGGAGCGAAGTCCCGGTGGCGGTAACCGTTCCGGCTGTTGGTGCGGTCCTCGGAGCGTTCACCAAAACCGGCGCCGCACAGGCTGTCGGCCTCGGCGCCCATCAGCGCGTCGATGAACGTGGACAGCAGGCTGCGCAGCAGGTCGGGGCTGGCGTCGGTGAGGCGATCGGTCAGGAACTGGTGCAGGTCGATATCGTGGGCAGTGGTCATCGCGTGCTCTTTCGTCGAGTCGAGTTGGTAGCTCTCTCGAAGAATCACGCGATGACCGCCTACTTTCCGGCTACGACACGCCGGTGACGTCCTGATCCGGCTCGTACACCATCGTCATGGACGCAACCCGGTTTAGGATCGCCTGTGGCAGGGATGGTTAGGGGCGAGGCGATGGGGAACAGCGAATGCTGCCGGGTGGGGAGGGTTCGCTGTTGTGGCTCGCGGTGGGGCAGGAGCTGTTCCCGAGGATGACCCGGAGACAACGATGTGTTCGGCGAACTCCCAGCCCACTGCGATCTTCTCAGTGGTGTGCGCTCTAGCGAGGCCACACCGGGACGGCCGTCGCCGGCCGCGCCTGCTCGAACCACCGGGCGATTTGAAGGAGCCTGACGTCATCGAATCGCCGGCCGGCAAACTGGGCGCCGACGGGGCGGCCGTCTGCGGTGAAACCTGCGTTGACCGTCGCGGCCGGTTGTTCGGAGAAGTTGTAGGGCACCGTGTACACGATGTCGTGAAGAGCGGTCGCGGGATCATTCGTGGGTCCGCACCAGTCCGCCGGGAACGCGGCAACGGGTGCCACCGGCGAGAGTATGACGTCGTAGCTGCGTGTTGCTTGAATAACGGCGCCGCGCATTGCCTGCACAGTGTCGTATGCGTTGAGCAGTTCCGTCGCAGACAGGTCGGCAGCCCCGAGCGCCCACTGCACGAAGTAGGGCAGTGCCGCTTCGCGACTGGACCGACTCAGATTTTTGACCTCGCGCCACGCACGCGCGCGGAAGAACAGGCACAGCATCTCGAATTGGTGAGGCGTCATGATCGGATCGATCTCCTCCACGCACGCCCCCGCTTCTTCGAATGCTTTTCCGACCGAGTGGATCACGGCACGGATTTCGGGATCGGTCGGCAGTCCGCAACCCGCGTCGGTGTGGATTGCCACTCGTAGTTTCGCGATATCGGATTCGTCGTACGGGGAAGACGCGACCGCACCCCAGTCGGCGGGACGTTCCTGGTAGGTGTAGTCGCGGTACCGCTCGTCTGGCTGCGCGATGACCTGCATCGCCCGTGCGACGTCGTCGATTGTCCTGGCGAGGGGTCCGACGTGCCGGCCGATGTACGGAACATCGACCGGCACGATGGCGTATGTCGGTTTCAGGGCGGCTAAGCCAGTCCAGTTCGCCGGCAGGCGAACCGATCCGCCGATGTCGGTGCCGATATGGATCGGACCGAATCGTGCTGCGGCTGCGGCCGATGACCCGGCACTCGAGCCGCCCACCGTCCAGTCGAGGTTCCACGGGTTTCTCGTCACACCGTGGAGGCTGGAGACGCCGGACGTCAGCATCCCGAACTCAGGCATGACGGTCTTGCCGAGACGGACAGCGCCCGCTGCCGACAGCAGTTCCGCTACCGGGCCGTCTTCGGTCGCAGGTGCGGCATCGGCGCGTGCGGCGGTGCCCGCAGGTGACGGTGTGCCCACGGTGGCGAGGTTTTCCTTGAGCGTGATGGGCACACCGTCGAGTGCCGTGTTTGCCCGTCCAGCGGTCCATCTCGCAGTGCTCTGATCGGCGGCTCTTTCTGCGGCGGCGTGCTCGCGGACGTAGAACGCGTTGATCTCGGGGTTGTGTTGATCGATGCGATCCTGGATTGCCGCGAAGACTTCTGACGGGGTGAAGTCCTTCTGTCGGTAGCCGTCGATCAGCTCAGAAGCTGTGAGCGCTGCCAGCTCGCTGATGTGATCGGTTGACGCCATGGCGAAGGTTCCTAACTGAGGTGGCCGATTAAGGGTTCGTGATCGGGTGGCAGCTATGTCTCTTGCTCGTCGAGTTCGACGATCAGTTCGACCTCGACGGGGGCGTTCAGTGGGAGTTCGGCCACCCCGACGGCGGAGCGGGCATGCTGGCCCTTGTCACCGAAGACGGCTAACAGCAGGTCGCTGGCGCCGTTGACGACGGCGGGTTGGCCGTTGAAACCGGGTGCAGAGGCGACGAATCCGACGACCTTGACGACCCGGATGATGGAATCGAGGTCGACCAGGGCGGATATTGCGGCGAAGGCGTTGAGGGTGCAGATGCGGGCGAGTTCGGCGGCGTCCTCGGCGGACACGTCCGCGGCGACCTTTCCGGTGTGCGGCAGGGCTCCGTCGACGAGGGGAAGCTGCCCGGAGGTGTAGAGGTAGTTGCCGGTACGGACCGCGGGCACGTAGCTGGCAACCGCGCTGGATGGGGCGGGGAGTTCGAGTCCCAGTTCCGTCAGGCGTTGGCGGATGATGGTGTGCTGGGCTGTCTGTGTCGGGGTCATCGTCAACTTTCGAATGTGGGTGCTATTTGCAGAAGCTGGCTGCGGTGTCGGTGAGGATCTGCGTGACACGGGCAAGGGAGTCGATCTCGATCCATTCGGTGGCCGCGTGAGCACCGCCGCCGTCGACGCCGAACAGCAGTCCGGGGATCCCCGCGTCGAGGAGGAGGGCGGCATCGGTCCAGTACGGCTCGCCGCGGATTACCGGTGGCTTGCCGGTGACTCGTTCGACGATCGGCAGGATCGTTTGGACGAGGGGTTTTCGCTCGGCACGCTGAACGGGTTCCGCTCGAGCCCCGGGGTGATGCTGTATTCGAACTGCGGATCCACGGCTTTGATCGAGTCGAGGATCTCGCGTAGCTCGGCTTCGACCGTTTTCGACGATCCGCCCGGCACGGTGCGGCGTTCGACGGAGATGGTGCACTGGGCGGGGTAGCTCGAGATTTCTTCGCCACCGGTGATGACGGAGGCGTGGATGTTGCCGCTGCCGAGGGTGGGGTGGCCGGGGGTGCGGGCGAGCTTGTGGGCGAGTTCGTCGAGTCCGGTCAGGAAGCGCCCGGCCTTGGCGATGGCGTCGATCCCGAGGTCGGGGCGGGAGCCGTGTGCGGCGACACCGTGGATGGTGACGTCGAACCAGGCGAAGCCGCGGTGGGCGAGGACGATTTCCTCGTGGGTCGGTTCGGAGACGATGGCCGCGTCTGCGGTGTAGTGCCGCAGAACCTCCTCGGTTCCGGCACTGGCGTACTCCTCGTCGGCGACCAGGGCGACGAGGATGTCACCGGGGTGTGGTCGTGCGGCCACGTCGGCGGCGGCGATCATCATCGCCGCGACGCCGGCCTTCATGTCGAAGGTGCCCCGGCCGAACATCTTGCCGTCCTCGAGTATCGGTGCGAGGGGGTCGCCGTCGTAGCCGGCCAGTGTCACCGTGTCGAGGTGGCCGTTGAACATCAGGCTTCTCCCGCCGCCGCTGCCGGCCGCGATGGCCACGATCGAGGGGCGTCCGGGAGTCGATTCGAGTCGGTCGACCGTGAATCCGTGGTGGGTGAACCAGGTGCTGACGAAGTCGGCGATCGCGGGTTCTCCGGCCGCACCGGGAACGAGGTCGGGATTGACCGAATCGATGGAGATGAGTTCCC
The DNA here is from genome assembly GCF_000280725.2 of Rhodococcus sp. JVH1. Taxonomy (NCBI): domain Bacteria; kingdom Bacillati; phylum Actinomycetota; class Actinomycetes; order Mycobacteriales; family Nocardiaceae; genus Rhodococcus; species Rhodococcus sp. JVH1. The sequence continues at coordinate 5,165,982 of NZ_CP166289.1, forward strand.
GGAGGAGCTCAGTCGGGTCGAGTGTGGTGTTCATGTCGTCCTCGGAAGAGTAGGGAAGAGAAGGAAGGGCGGCCAGGTTCAGCGGCCGTCGAGTGGGTTGGCGGCCAGGCCCTCGGTGCTGATCAGGACGACCACGGATTCGGAGCCCAGACCCAGGGCGCGTCGCCGGTCGGCATCTGAGAGTGCCGCCCGCACGCCGGCGAGGGACGCGGCCCCGCAGGGGCCGACATCCTGGCCGAGGTCGGTCAGATCGGCGACAGCGGTGCGTGATTCATCGTCGCTGATGCTGATCGCCGCATCGAGCCCCTGCTGCAGGGATGGCCACCCGATCACCGACGGGGTGCCGCAGTTCAGCCCTGCCATGATCGTCGGAGTCGTCGTGTCGACGCTGGTCGGTGTCCCGGCGCCGAGGGATTCGGCAACGCAGGCCGCGGTGATCGGCTCCACGCTGAGCAGACTCGGGCGTGCCCCGCCGCTGCGATAGTGGTCGACCATCGCGTGGGCCAGGGAGCCCACACCTACCGGGCACGCGACCAGATTGGGTTCGAGCCCTTCGGTGCGCAACGATTCGTCGACCTCGGCGAACAAGGTGATGTACCCCTCGACGATCCACTGCGGAACGTCGACATAGCCGTCCCAGGACGTGTCCTGGATGAGGAAATCCAACGGCCTGTCCGCGGTGGAGGCGTTCGCTGCCGCGACGACCTCGTCATAGCTGCCGTCGAAGGCAATCACCTGCGCGCCCTCGCCGCCGATCGCATCGACGGCCGCCCGACTCAATCCCGCCGGGATGTACACCCGTGCGGAGACTCCGAGCAACGCCGCCATTCGCGAGACTGCCCGTCCATGGTTGCCGTCCGTCGCGGTGACGAGCGTCAGGTCCTTCGGATTCGTGACTACTTCGCGCAGGCGTGCCGACAACCGCGGGACCGTCATGGTCACCGGATCCATTCCCAACCAGTCGCTGAGGGCACGGCAGGTCGCCCACGATGCTCCGAGAATCTTGAACGCCGGCAACCCGAGCCGGTTCGACTCATCCTTCACGAACACCCGGCCGACCGACAGCTCGGCAGCAAGAGAGGGGAGCTCGGTCAGGGGTGTAGGTGCGTAGCCGTCGAGGGTCCGGTGGAATTGAACTGCGGACCCGGGCGCCTGGGTGCGCCAGTCGCGAGCAGCGCTGTGGGAGTACCACCGGGTCGCTTCAAGGGAAGTCATGCCACCCATGGTTACCCATCCATCAGTGAAGGTCCAGTGACCATAAATGCGCAGTATTGAACGCTATTACTTACCATTCTCGGATTTAGTGTGACCCACTTAGCACGTACTTGCTTAAGAATAGTCATCAGAAATCGGCGCTTTTCTCGATGGAATGTGTCGTGGAACATAGTGGCAGTTCGATCGACGGTGACGAGGAGGGCTCCGGCCCGGTCCACCAGGGCGGAAACGGACTTCATGCGAAAAGGCAAGACTCGGGCCGTCGTTCAGGTCCACGGATGCGGAAGACCCGACCCTCGACAGGGTGATGCGGCCGCACTCAGCGCCTCGGGCAGCCCTAGTGCACGACAAGGAGTGGCTCATGCAGAACATAGCTGAAGCGTTCGCGCCACCACCGGATACCGCGGGCCAGTTGAGTGATATCGAACTCGCGGTGGTGCTCGCCATTCTGACAGGAGACTCGACGCCGCTTCTGCAGTTGTCCGGTTCCACACGACACCGTTGACCCGATCCTCGTCCTGTTCGTCCCTACCAGTCGCGTGCCCGGGGCCGGCCTGACGGCCCATATCCTGCACCTTTCAGTAAAGGAACCCTCCCCATGGACAATCCACCCCCGATACAAGCCGCTCCGCCAGCGGTGCATACGGCAGACGACGGCTACCGCAAGGCTCTCAGCAATCGCCAGATCCAGATGATCGCCATGGGAGGGGCGATCGGGGTCGGGCTGTTCCTCGGAGCGGGGTCGCGGCTCCAGGCCATGGGCCCGTCGCTGATCCTGGCCTATCTGGTGTGCGGTACCGTCGCATTCTTCGTGATGCGAGCGCTCGGCGAGCTGGTCATGTACCGGCCCTCGTCGGGAAGTTTCGCCAGCTACGCCCGCGAATTCATCGGTCCGGGAGCGGGATTCGTCTCCGGGTGGATGTTCTGGTTCAACTGGGGGGTCGGCGGAGTCGCCGAACTGACAGCCATCGGTATCTATGTCCATAAATGGCTTCCCGACTTGGCACAGTGGGTGACGGCGCTGATTGCCCTCGCCATTCTGCTCGCGGTCAACCTTCTCTCGGTGAAAGCATTCGGCGAGTTCGAGTTCTGGTTCGCGATCGTCAAGGTTGCGGCGATCGTCTGCTTCCTGGGTGTCGGTATCTGGTTGGTCGCCACCGGCGCGCAGATCGGTGGTGGCACCGCCGGACTGGGTAACCTCTTCCACGGTGACAGTGTCTGGACCAGCTTCTTTCCCGCCGGCTTCGCAATCGCTCTTCTGAGTCTGCAGTCGGTGATCATGGCCTACAACGGCATCGAAATGGTCGGCATCGCGGCCGGTGAGACCGCGCAACCACGCAAGGTCATTCCCCGGGCGGTCAATTCCGTCGCACTGCGCATCATTCTGTTCTACTGCGGGTCCGTGCTGCTCCTCGTCATGATCATGCCGTGGACTGCGTATGGTGCCACCGAATCTCCCTTCGTCCTCGTCTTTTCCGAACTGGGCGTCCCGGCCGCCGGCCACATCATGAACATCGTCGTGATCACCGCCGCGTTGTCCTCGACGAACTCCGGCCTGTACTCGACGGGACGAATCCTGCGCAGCATGGCCGAACGCCAGCAAGCTCCGCGAATCCTCTCGTACATGAGCCGACGCGGTATTCCTGCCGGCGGAATCATCTTCACCGCCGTCGCGGCCCTGCCCGGTGTGGCCTTGAGCTACGTCGTTCCGCACGAGGCGTTCGACATCATCCTCGCCCTCGCCGGCCTGGGCGCACTCTGTACCTGGACGACCATCCTGGCCTCGCACCTGGGCATGCTGCGCCAGCGGCGCAACAACGGCGAACAACGCGAAGCCTTCAGGATGCCCTTCGCCCCGTACTCCAACTACATCGCCATTGCCTTCCTGTTGATGGTCGTCGTCTCCCTCGGATTGGCGCCCGACCTGGCTGCGCGGGTCGCCCTGTGCGCAATCCCCCCGATCGCACTGGTCCTCTTCCTCGGTTGGCGATCAGTGCGCGGACGCGTTACGACCCAGGAAGTCTTCATAGCGACAGAAGACCGCACACCCGGCCTATAACGCTCCAGCACCCTCACCGGTTCGGCCCTGTGGCAGCACTCGCCGCCACAGGGCCAGACTCGTCTGTAGTGCACACTCACGATTCGACACCCGACTGGGCCAAAACGTCCGCGCCCCGCTTCAGTGAAGCGCGGACGGCGGCAATCGTCGGGCTGTTCCTCGTCGACGAACGGCTGGCCACGAGGACCTCCCGATAGGCCAATCCCGCTCCGGTGGGGAAACGGGCAACGCCCGAGCCCAGCTCGGCGAGCGCCAACCCCGGCAGCACGGCGACCGCGAGTCCCGCTTCGACCAAATGCCTGTGCACCAGCAGATCCTCGGACCGGCAGATGATCGATGGTTCGAAACCAGCCCTGCGACAACGATCGATCACCCACATCCCGGGAACAGAATCCGCCAACTCCATCGCCCAATTCGCTTGCGACAACTGGGCGATCAGATCACTGTTGGCGTCCAAAGGAGACGCGAGTTTCTCCGACATCACCAACCACAACGGATCGGTCATCAGCTTGTCCACGTCCGCCCCCTCCGGGATGCGTTCGGGATAACCGGGATAGCTCTCGACGATCACCAGATCGAACTCGGACGAGACGAGACCAGGCATCGTTGTGGGTGGTTCGCCCTGGGTGAACTCGATCTTCACCAGTGGGTAACGCTGTCGCAGATCTTCCATCGCGAACGGGACGAGGGTGAGTGCGGCGGTTTGAAATGCGGCGACGCGAACGGTCCCGCGTACCTCACCGAGAGACGCGGTGACGTCCGATTCCGCTTCCTCGAGCAGGCTCAGGATTCTCTCGCCGTGCTGCACCAGTATCAGGGCTTGCTCGGTAAGCCGCACCCCGCGCCCGGCAGGCTCGATGAGCGGCACACCTATCTCTTTCTCCAACTGACGCAACTGCTGCGATACCGCAGAAGGGCTGTAGGACAGCACATCTGCCACTGCAGCGAGGGTTCCGCGTCGGTGCAGTTCGCAAAGAAGGCGTAACCGCTGAACATGAAGCACGACCAACTCGATTCATTCGACAATCTAATTAATTTCATCTTTGAACGGATCGATTATCTATGCAAACCGCGGAGAGATGCGGGTTGCACCCCCCTGATCCGCTCGGACGGTGGGTCAGGTCATATGCCGACCTTCACACCGCCAGGCGTCGATCCTCTGAACTAGGCAGATGGTATGTCCCCGTGACAGCCGAAGAACCACGCCCACAACGCGATACTGTCCACACAACGGCCAGGAAGCTCAGACGATGGGGGGACTCCGTGACCGATGCAGCAACCACGCCGCCACTCGGGAAGATCCTGACCGCCGACGAGACCGCCCGGCTCGTGGCCCGAGTCGCATACCCCACCAGCCCGCTGGTGAACGAGGAACTCGCCCTGCCTGCCCCGGCCCGAGCCTACGGTTATCGGCGGGGTGCCCTCGGCCTGCCGGACCTGGCAGAGAAGGCGCGCACGCTTCTGCCCGAGGCAGCCGACGGCCGCGCCGCGGCCGACACGGATTACTGATTCCGGGCCCGGCGCGTAGCGACCACCCTGCTCGGTTCCCGGCCGCCGGCACCTGAAGGGTGAAAGGGTGCGGGGTATGACATTCCGGCTGCCGACCACCCTCGCGACCGACTCGGACGCCGCGGCGATCGCGGCACTGAAGAGGTACTACGGCCACCCGTACCTGGGCGACGACGCCTACGTCGGCGCGCACCTCGACGCCTGGTCCAGCACCGGTAGTCGGGCCGGGGAGGCGGACCGGTTGACCGCGGACGACCTGGTCGCGGAGGGTGTTCCTGTCCGTGCAGGTCGCCCCGACGGCGGCGCGGGCGATCCTGTACACCGAGGCGGAGGCGCTGAACGCCCCTTCTGACGGCGATAGGCCCGGATCGGGACCTGGTTCGACGAACCGGACCCGCTCGCCTCGGGATGGCCCGCCTGGGACCTGGAAACGGCCCTGTGGGCGCTGCCGGGGATCGGCCAGACGAAGGCGACGAAGCTGATCGCCCGCAAACGCCCGCGGCTGTAGCCGATCTGGGACTCCGTCGTCAGTCAGGTCCTGGGCACCGAGCGAGCACATCTGAACCCGGTCCGTGAGGCACTTCGCGCCGACGACGGGGCATTACATAACCGGCTCGAGTCGCTCCGCGAGGAGGCCGGCCTCCCCGAAGAGATCTCGGCACTGCGGGTGTTCGATGTGATCGCGTGGATGGACGGCAAGAATCGCGGCCCCGGAAAGCGCTCTGACCTGCAAAGATGCCACGTCCCGGTGTCCTCCCGTAAGTCAGGTTTATGGTGCCGTTCATGCATGAGCTGTTTGTCGTGATGCATTCGGATGCTGAGCACACCGAGCGTGACCTGGTGGGGGCGCATCGGTAGCTTGATGGTGTAGCTGCCCACATCGGACCGCCGGCAGTGAGTCGCATGTCGTCAGCGATCGGAGGCGTGTTGATGGGCGAGTTCAGGTTCGGGCAAGACTTGGTGCGGGCGTTGCTGCGGGATCAGCATCCGGATCTGGCAGACCTCGTGCTCCGAGACGTCGACGGGGGTTGGGATAACCAGCAATGGCGTCTGGGGGAGGAGTTGGCGGTGCGGTTGCCGCGTGCCGAGCGTGCGCCTGCTCTGTTGAGCGTTGAGCAGAGGTGGTTGCCGGAGTTGGCGGTGCGGTTGCCGCTGCCCACGCCTGCCCCGGTGCGTGTCGGCAAACCTTCGGGCCTGTTCGAGCACACGTGGACGATCGCGCGCTGGGTCGAGGGGGAGCCGGCCGATCATGTGCCGGTCACACGTGTCGATGTGGCCGAGGTCCTCGCCGGGTTCCTTGGTGCGCTGCACGTGCCGGCGCCCGCCGATGCGCCGGCCATCCCGACGCGCGGTATCCCCTTGGCCGGATTGCAGGAAGAGGCCGAGGTCGGGTTCGAGGTCATTGCCGACCACGCGAGCGCGGAGGGCGCGCGGGAGGTGTGGCAGGAGGCCGTCGCGGCGCCGGGGTGGCAGGGGGGCGCCGGTGTGGCTGCATGGTGACTTGCATCCGGCGAACGTGGTGATCCGGGACGGAATGCTTACGGGGGTGATCGACTTCGGCAAGATGGGCGCGGGCGATCCCGCGACCGTCACCCGGGCCCGTGGGTGGGCTGTCCTCGTGCCCTGGGTCTGATCGGGATCGGGCGGAACGGGAGGCGTGGTCTGCCCGGGGGCAAACCGGCCTGGGAACCAGCGGGTTTCGCCACCCTCGAGCGGGTCCTGGCGGCGACTTGACCGAAAGCGTCAGTGCAGGGCTAGCGGGGTTGTGGAACCTCGTCACGTGGTGGCCGCCCATAGTCCGCAAGATGATCGCCGCCAACACGGTTCGGCAGGGCTGGGGTTGCGCCTTTCCGAATCCGAAGCCGATGCGGGTGAGGTTTTCCGATACTGGGCGATGGTTTCATGAGACACCACCAGGGGATCCACTACCGGCATCGGACGACAACGCGAGATTCGGATCGGAGGGTCCGTGGATGGGTAGGGTATGCCGGTGATCGTCGCCGTCGAGGGGCCCAGTGCCGCCGGTAAGACCACGTGGTGCCTGGCCGCGGTGGGCGCGGCACCGATCACGCGATTCGAGCACGAACTCACGGCAGTCCGGCCGATGTTCACTCAGCGTCGTCTCGGATTCGCGGATGTGGTGCTGTTGTCGATCCCCGATCCACAGCAGCCGCTGCGGCAACGCATAGGGGACCCCTCTCGGCGGCGCCGTCATTTCGACCTGCATGGCCGCCTCGCCGCACCGCTGGCCGAATGGTATGCAGCGCTGGATCGACTCGACCCGGGCCGCGTCATCGACAGGTTCCCTCTCGAGCTCGACACTGCCATGCTGCCTCCGTCGCGCTCGAATCGCCACGACAGGGACCTGCTGGACAGCCTGATCGACGAACTGCCCGCATTGTGACGCACTCGCACAGCCATCGACACGAACCTGCCCGGTGCCGCAGGCGCGAACCGCATGCACGACGATGGGCACGGTCCTGACCGAACTGTCCTTGACGCGTGCGCGGCATAACGCGCTGCGGGCAGGTCGGTGAGCGGAGTCCATTCCCGTGGGACTAGAGCGTGGCTGCCTAGTGCGGACCCGATGATGGATGACGAGCGCCGCGTAGAAGGTATCCTGGGGCCTGTTCCGCCCGCCATTGCCAGGTCCGCGCTGCCGCCAAGCGAGTAGCGTGACACTGCACCAGGGTCGGGAAGATCCCCACGAGAGGCTGACGCCGTGTGTCGTGCAGCGATTCGTCGTTCGTTCGTAGCCTGGGCCGCGGCATTGATGGCGGTCCTCGCGATCCCGCTCTGCTCGTCCGCCACCGCGATCGCGGACACGCCGCCGGTCCCGGCAGCGACGACCACGGCGTTCCAGGTACCGGTGCGGTTCGTCGCAGGATGCCTGCTGCTGACCGTGCTGGCCTGCGACTACCCGCCGCCGCTGTCGACCGTGACACCGTCAGCGACGACGGGAACATCCGGGATGGTGACCTTTGCGGCGGAGCGCTCCACGACGACCTCGACCTACTGCGTCGCCGTGTCGGTGAACTGGCGGAACCTGACCACCGGCGTCGCCGGCACCACCGCTCTTGGGCTCGTGGGGCCCGACTACAGTCCGCCCACCGCACCGGAGGATCGGTGCCGATACGCCCCCGCGACGGTTATCACTGGCAGCGGCACGATCGCCGCGGTCGCCGACGTCGGCGCACACCCTCCTGTCGACGGGTACCAGATTCTGGTCCACCCGGGGTTGGGCACCTTCCCGGTCCCGTAGAGCATTTGTGCCAAATGACCGGGCCCGAGTGCGGGATCGTGTGAGAGTGTCGTGCGCAGTAGAGAATATCCAAAGACCTGTGGCGCCGTGAGGAGCCCGTGTTACCTGCCCCACCGGGCGCAGGGAATGTCCGTGGAAGGACCGTCGGTTGACCGGGGGAGGGATCGACTGGCGATACCGGGTCACCGTGGCGCGATGTGCCGGAAGAATGTGGGAGCGTCACGGCCGTTGGTTGGACGAGGGAACTCTACGGTCGGATGTTCGCCGCGGTGCTCGCGGCAGCCCCGAACGCGACGCACAGCGCGAACATGTGCTCTTGATCGACTCGACGATCGTCCGCGTCCACCAGCACTTGCCGGCACACTGGCTAGTGGCGAGGTGAGATCGGCCCGCGAGCATGGTGAGGCCTCAATTTGCGAATCGTCTAAGTTCGCAGTGCGTTTCGGGGTCGAACAACGGTGCGAGAGGACGGGCGTGCACAGCTTTCCCCATACTTATCTTCTGATGTCGATCGTGGGGATTGTTACCTGGGTTCATGAGCGGGAGGGGAAGTTGGTTGGGCTACTTCGGGGGCCGTGTCGTCGCGGTGACGGGTGCCGGCGCCGGGATCGGTCGTGAGCTTGCCGTGCAGCTCGCACGGGCGGGAGCGCGGTTGGCTCTCGCGGATCTGGAGGCGTCGGCGGTGAAGGACACGTTGGATCTGTTTGGTACGGTGTCGGGTTCCGTTTTCGCTGCCGCGGTGGATGTGTCGGACAGAGATGCGGTGTTGGAGCACGCTTCGGATGTCGGGGACAAGTTCGGCCGCGTCGATGCGGTGTTCAACAATGCCGGGATCCTGTTCGCGGGTGATGTCGTGGATTCCGAGTTCGCAACGGATCGTGGGCGTCGTCCTGTCGCTGTTGACCTGGCCGTTGGGCGATGCGGCCGCCGAGCGTCGCGCCGTCGAACGCTTCGTGGAGCCGGTCTTCAGGATTCGCGACTCTCGGTAGCCGAGCGGGTGGGCTCGAGCACGAACAGCCGGAACTCACGTCCACCGGACCGTCGATTCTCCATGAGGTAGCCGGGCCAGTAGTCGACCACCAGTTTCCAGAGATTCTCGCGTTCGTCTCCGGTGATCATCCGGACGCTCATCCGGGATTCGTGCGACCCGGCCTTCACCTGGGCTTCGTCGGCCGCACGCAGATTGACCGACCACGTCGGATGCTCGGGACGTCCCCAATTCGAGCCGGTGACGATGTACCCGTCCCCGTACGGAATGCACAGAAGGGCCGTCGTGCGCGGGGTTCCGCTTTTGCGCCCGGGGACCGTCACCTGCACGGACTGCAGTCCGGCGATGCCGATCAGGCTCACCCGGTTCCCGGTCCACGCGCGCAGGTGCGACTCCAGCCAGATGATGATCGGCGCCATCCGCATCACCCATTCGCGGGTGCCGAGCCAGCGCGCGAGTTTGCGGAGGGGGTTGCGGAGCCCCCGCGGTCGGGAGGGTGGCTTGGGGGCAGAGTTCATAGTCGCCATCATCCCTCAGATGACCGACCGGGGCCGACCGCGATGAGTTTTGCGTTCCGCCCGGGTCTACCTGTTCGGGTCTCACCGAGAGTCCTCGATTTCAGGCCTTGACCCAAACAATGGTTGAGGTTGCAGGATCGGTCAGTAGCACTTCGAGCCACTCGACAGGGAGAAACGAACATGTCCAGCACCGGAACCACGATTTCTGCAACCACGACCTCACGGATCAACCCGATGACGCTCGAACTGAGCCGCCCGTGGGCGATCGCCGCGACTACGATCGGCGCGCTCGTCCCCAACCTGGTGATCTGGCTGCTGGGATTGGCTGCCGGCGGTTCGTTCGAGATGACGGATGCCGGCAAGACCAGCAGCGTGGCGCCCGGCGGAGTCGTCATCCTGACGGTCGTTCCGATACTGATCGGAATGACACTGGCCGCGCTGATCTCGCTGAAATGGGTGGCCGTCATCCGGCCGGCCGAAGTGATCGGCGCCCTGCTGCCGCTCGCGACGATCGCCCTGACCATTCAGGCCGACTTCGACACCGCCAGCACCACCGCGCTCTCGGCCATGCACGTGGTGATCGCCGTGGCAGTCGTCGCGGGCCTGGAAGCGATGCGGCGACCCCTGGTTCGCGGCGAGCACGTCTAGGGGGTGCTGTTCACCGGCGCATGAGCCTCGATGGTGAGTGCGATGTGCTCGACGATCCGCTTCTGCGAGATCTTCGGGCTCCCGGTGAGCCAGCGCTGGTACAGAAAGGCGATCGCCCCGAACAGGGCAATCGCGTTCAGCTGGGTGTTGACGGCGTCGCGAGGTGCGCCGTCGACACCCAGGATTGTCAGTGCCGCAGCCATGGGAGTCGTGAACTCGGTGACGAGTTGTTCGCCCCGCTGGGCCAACTCCGGCACCGACTGCGCTTCGACGAACATGATGCGTCCCCGCCGCCGGTCCTGGGCGATGTAGCCGGTGAACGCTTTCACGACGTGGCGGACGAGCTCGCCCGGATCGGCAGGGCCCGTCTCGAGAGCCCCGATCAGGGTGTCCCTCGCGCCCAGGACGACGTGGTCGAGGAGGGCGACGAGTAGCGCCTCCCGATTGTCGAAACTCTCGTAGAAGTAGCGCTCGGTGAGGCCCGCCTGGCGGCAGGTCGCTCGCATCGTCGTCGCGGCCGTTCCCTCGGTTCCCATGAGCTGCAGGCCGGCCTCGATCAGTGCCGCACGCCTCGCCGCGCGCCGGTCGTCCGGCTCCTGGCCGCGCCATTTGCGCGGCGCTCCGCGAGGGTTGTCGCTGTCGGTCATTCCGTCATCGTCTCATCGATCCCGGTAACGATCGGGGAACCCCCGCGCTCCACTGTTGACATCATGCGATGTCAACAGTCATTCTGAATTGCACCACGTTCCATATCGAGCGGCATCTGGAGATCGCCATGACCACCACGGAGCTTCCGTCCCAACGCCGTTCGGCGCTGCCGTCGCTCGGGCCCGACTCGCTGACGTGGCACCGGTTCGGCGACTGGCGAACCGCGCTGCTGATCTCGTGGTCGGGCACGCTGCAGGTGATGCATCCCGTCATCGACACCGCTCTCGTGCAGCACTCGGCAGTATTCGGCAACGAGTTCGCCCGGTTGGCCCGTTCCGCGGGGCCGATCATCCGCGCGCTCTACGATCCGACGGGCGCGGAGGCCCAGATGATCCGCGACATGCACAAGGACATCAGGGGCACGACGGACGAGGGGCGGCGGTATCACGCGCTGAATCCCGGTCCCTACTTCTGGGCTCACGCCACGTTCCTGGGCACCCAGTACGTGGTCGCCGAATACTTCGGTGAACCGCTCGGCGACTCCGAGAAGGAACAGCTGTATCAGGAGTCGAAGCAGTGGTACGCGCTCTACGGGGTGTCGGCTACCAACCTGCCCGAGGCATACGCCGATTTCGTGGACTACTGGGACGAGATGGTCTGCACGGTTCTCGACAAGACCGAGACGGTGCGCAGATCGCGCGTGCTCAACGGGCAGCCGACACCCCGTCCCGACGATCGCATCCCCGCGGTTCTGTGGCGTCTCGTCGGTCCCGTGCTCGGACGGCTGCTCGTGTGGATCGCCCGCGGAACGCTGCCTCCGGCCGCCCGCGACAAGCTCGGCTGGGAGTGGTCTGCGGACGACGAGCGCAGGCTCCGGCGATTCGGCGCGGCAGTGCGGCTCGGATTCCGGTTCGTTCCCGAGCGATGGCGGCTGACGCCGGTCGCGCGGAGGGCGTGTGACGGAATGGTGTCACGCGGGCCGTTCCCGACCTCTTTGATCCCTACGCTGTAGATCATGACCAACGACGGGCTCGATCAGGCCACGAAGAACTCGACGACGTGGGACGTGCTGAATGCCGCGCACGCGATGCTGCGGACGGTGGTGCGTGGAGTGGACGCCGACGGCTGGACCCGCCCGACGCCGTGCGAACAGTGGACGGTGACCCAGGTGCTGCAGCATGCGGCGGGCGATCAACTCGCCTTCGCCGCCGCGATTACGGGAGGCCCAGGTCCTGCCGAGAATCCGTTCGCTCCGTCGGGAACCCTCGACGCGGACCCCCTGGAATTCCTCGACACCTCGCTCCTGGCCGCGGCAGACGCGTGGGCGGGCATCGACGCAACCGCCGAGTTGGTCGCGACCCCGCTGCCGCAAGGCGCACTCGCCCCGCGGATCGGTGCGGGAGCGTGCGCCCTCGACGCCGCCGTGCACGCCTGGGACATCGCCGTCGCGACCGGGCAGCCGTCGCCCCTGTCTCCCTTGGTGGCCACTGAGCTCCTGTTCGTGGCGCGCGAGATCGTCGAGCCGCTACGGCAGTACGGTGCGTACGCCCCGGTGGTCGACGGATCGGACGGCGACGAGGTCGCCGACTTGCTGCGGTACCTCGGGCGCACGCCCGACTGGGAGGCCTGACAGCTCAGGTGCGGCGTAGCCCATCGAACGTCAGCTCGACGACGGCGTCCGCGAGGTCGGCGACCGTCCCGCCGGTGCGCGGGCGGTACCACTCGATCAGCGAGTTGACCGTGCCGAACACGAGCCGGCTGGTGAGCGCGGGATCGATGCCCGGCCGCAGGTCTCCCTCTTCCGCCGCCGCGACGACGAGATCGCTGACGAACGCGTCGAACTCGCGGCGGCGGGCAAGCGCGCGACGCTCCACCGCGGTGTTGCCCCTAACGCGCAGGAGGAGCGTCACGTAGGGAAGTTCGGCGGCGAGGACCTCGACGCTGCGGCGGACGAGGTATTCGAGACGGTCGATGTACCGGCCGCTCGTCGCCTTCTCCTCGGTGGTGACCGCGAAGAGGGCGTTGAGCGCCCGCGACAGTGCCAGTTCGAGCAGCTCCGACTTCCCGGACACGTGGTGATAGATCGACGACTTCGTGATTCCCAGGCGCTGGGCCAGCACCTCCATGCTGGTGCCGTCGTAACCCTTGTCGTTGAAGACCTTGACAGCGACAGCGAGCAGCGAGTCGAGGTCGTAGCCGGGACGTCCGGGCGATCCGGTCTTCCGTGCGGGGCGTGCCGTAGTCATGCGCACAATCCTTCCAGGTGCAGAACTCCGCCGCATCGGTGCGCCGTCATCCACGGTAGCCGACCGAAGGTTCGGTTGAAGTGAGAATACCGCGACGGGCGCCTCGGCGGTGAACCACCTGCGGCGTCCGAATCAGCGGCCCATGGTCTGGGTCCGGCCCTCCTTGCGGGCCTTCGCCAGCCCCCGCCGGGCCAGAAAGCCGTTGGCGAGGAGCAGGAGGGTCTTGTTCGGCGGCGCCGCGAACCCGGCCTGGGTGTGGGGTGCATACAGCGCCTCGGTGCCCGTGACCTCGATCCAGCCGGTGTTCTGACGCGACTCGAGGCCGACGAGCTCGGCGCGATAGGCGTGGGCGAGCAGCCCTGCGCGGCGGCCGCCCTGCGGCACTCCTGCGGGCACTGTCAGACGCACGCCCTCGCTGCTCGCAGAGGTCACGTCGACCGGTACGACGGCCGGATAGCCGTCCGCCTGACGGTAGGCGAGCAGCCGGTGCGACAGCTTCGCCGCGCGCTCCCCGGTCTTGGTCGCATCCACGCGGGGGCCGGTGCCCTTCTTCGGCGGGGTCTGGGTTTCCGCGTCGACCGCGGGCAGCGGTGCGCCGAACACCTCGGGCGGACCGGTCAGGTGCAGGTCGGGCCAGGCGACTACTCGTGTCACCGTCACGGTCACCGGTACCCGGTCGGCGTAGTACGCGCTGAGCCACCGGTCCCAGAACACGCCGCGGCGTGGCTCGCCCGTGTAGGGGGTCGAGCGCCGGCCGATGTCTTCGAGTAGTTCCGGGTCGGGGGTGGGGTCGAACGTCGCGTCTCCCTGCACGAGCACGTAGCGCTGATTGGTGGAGTCGCCGATCCCGTGCTCGCGGGCGTGGTAGGCGAGCGCCACCCGGGGCTCACCGGTGATGCGTTCGAGCTTGCGGCCGAACCCCAGTGAGGTGGTGAAGCCGACCGTTCCCCGCTCGCGGTCGCGCAGCCCGAGGGGCGCCACCGCAGTCACCACGGCCCCGCCTGCGGGCGTGATATACGCGAACCCGCAGGTCAGATCGCCGCCAATGACGTCATCGACCTCGTCCGACCAGGTGATCGGCATGAGTCGAGCCTACTCAGCCGATGCGGCACCGGGCCAGTGGTCGGGGGTTGACGACACCCCGGGGTGAATATAGCTTCACTCGAAGTGAGTATTTGCTCACAAATAGTGATCGTGTATTCAACACGGCATCGAGGAGTATCCATGGACCTGACACTGACCGCGGAGCAGGAGGAGTTCCGGCAGCTGGCCCGCGACTTCTTGAACAAAGAGGTCGTCCCGCACCGCGCCGCGTGGGACCGCGCCGAATCGGTCGACACCGCGATCGTCGAGAAACTGGCCGACATCGGCTTCTTCGGCATGACAATTCCGGAGGAGTACGGCGGCCTCGGCGGCGACTACATCACGTACTGCCTCGGCATGGAGGAACTCGGGCGGGCGGACTCCGCGGTCCGGGGCATCGTGTCGGTGTCGATGGGGCTCGTGGGCAAGGTGATCCTGTCGCACGGCACCGAGGATCAGAAGCGCGAATGGCTGCCCCGCATCGCGTCCGGTGAGGCGCTCGCCTGTTTCGGGCTCACCGAGCCGGACAACGGTTCCGACCCCGGCAACCTGAAGACCCGGGCGGTACGCAGCGGCGACGACTACGTCATCAACGGTTCCAAGATCTTCATCACCAACGGCACGTGGGCGAAGCTGTGCCTGGTGTTCGCGCGCACCGGAGGTCCGGGGCCCAAGGGGGTTTCGGCTTTTCTGGTTCCGACGGACACCCCGGGATTCGCATCGCACGAGATCCACGGAAAGCTCGGACTGCGCGGGCAGGCGACGGCCGAGTTGTCCTTCACGGACGTGCGCGTGCCGGCGAGTTGCCTGCTCGGATCCGAGGGGCAGGGTTTCTCCATTGCCATGCACTCGCTGGACAAGGGCCGTGTCTCGGTGGGTGCGGGTTGCGTCGGAATCATCCAGGGCTGCCTCGAGGCTGCGGTCGACTACTCCCGCGAGCGCACGCAGTTCAACCGTCCGCTCGCCTCGTTCCAGCTCGTGCAGGACCTGATCGCCGACATGTCCGTCGACGCCGACGCGGGGAGGCTGCTCACCTGGCGGGCGGCCGACCTGATCGAGCGCGGTGAACCGTTCGGGACGGCTGCGTCCAAGGCGAAGTACTTCTGCAGCGAGGCCGCGGTTCGCGCCGCCAACAACGCAATTCAGATCTTCGGGGGGTACGGGTACGTCGACGAGTATCCCGTCGCCAAGTACCTGCGTGACGCGCGGGTGATGACGCTCTACGAGGGCACCAGTCAGATCCAGAAGCTGCTGATCGGCCGTGCGGAGACCGGGGTCAGCGCTTTCCTGTAGCGCACCGAGCGCCGAGTGACCCTTGACACATACTTCGGCGTGAATGTACGTTCAATCGTATCGAATAGCTGTTCACAATTCATGAACGCAACCTCATTGCACAATTCACAGAGAGGAATCACCGTGACCGACTACGAAGACATCACCTACGAGGTCGACGGCCCGGCTGCGGTCGTGACGATCAACCGCCCCGCGCGCTACAACGCCTTTCGTGGCAAGACCGTCGAGGAGCTGATCAAGGCTTTCCGCTCGGCGTGGGCCGACGACGCGGTGCAGGCGATCATCCTCACCGGTACGGGGGAGAAGGCGTTCTGCACCGGCGGCGACGTCAAGCAGCGCGCGGAGACCGGCGACTACGGCCCGACCGAGAGCGGAATGTTCGAAATCGGCAACCTGCACAAACTGATCCGCGACGTCCCCAAGCCCGTCATTGCGGCGGTGAACGGCATCGCCGTCGGCGGGGGGCATGTGCTCCACGTGCTCTGCGACCTCACCATCGCGTCCGAGACCGCGAAGTTCGGCCAGGCGGGTCCCCGAGTCGGTTCGTTCGATGCAGGCTTCGGGTCCGCGTTCCTGGCGCGCGTCGTCGGCGAGAAGCGCGCCCGGGAGATCTGGTACCTCTGCCGCCAGTACGACGCCGTCACCGCCGAACGATGGGGCCTGGTCAACTGGGTGGTCCCCGCCGACCGACTGCTCGACGAGGCCAAGGCCGTCGCCGCGGAGATCGCCGAGAAGAGCCCCACAACCCTGCGTTTCCTGAAGCAGTCGTTCAACGCCGACACCGACCACCAGGCCGGACTGAGCAACCTCGCGATGTCTGCGCTGGACCTGTTCACGCACTCACCCGAGGGTCTCGAGGGGGCGGCGGCGTTCGCGGAGAAGCGCAAGCCCGATTTCAACAAATACGTGAACGCCTGAGTCCGACAGCACGGGAAGTGGGAACAACCATGAGCAACACCATCGCAGTGGTCACCGGCGCGGGATCCGGCATCGGCCGCGCCATCGCGCTCGCGCTCGCCGAGCAGGGCGACACAGTGGTCGTCGCCGACCTCGACCTGCAGGCCGCGGAGAAGACGGCAGCCGACCGGCCCGACCGGCTCTTTCCGATGACCGTCGACGTCGCCGACCGGGTACAGGTCGATGCCCTGCGGGACCGGGTGACGGCCGAGGTCGGTGTCGCGAACGTTCTCGTCAACGCGGCGGGATGGGATCGCACCGACCAGTTCCTCAACGCCACAACCGAATTCGCGGAGAAGGTCGTCGCCATCAATTACCTCGGGCCCGTGCACATGTGCAGTGCATTCCTCCCCGGCATGGTGGAGGCGGGGAACGGCGGGCGCGTCGTCAACCTCGCGAGCGATGCCGGCCGTGTCGGGAGTGCGGGGGAGAGCATCTACGCCGGTGCGAAGGGCGGTGTGATCGCGCTGTCGAAGTCGCTCGCCCGGGAGATGGCCCGGTACCGGATCAACGTGAACTGCGTGTGCCCCGGTCCGACCGACACCCCGCTGTTCCAGGCGCAGGCCGAGAAACTCAAAGAGGCTCTGGTGAAGGCTATTCCGTTCCGGCGGCTCGCGCGCCCCGAGGAAGTGGCGGCGCCGGTCCTGTTCTTCGCGTCCGAATCCGCATCGTTCATCACGGGCCAGGTGATCAGCGTCAGCGGTGGCCTCACCATGGCCGGCTGACCGGCACCGGGACGGAGGACTCATCATGACGTACACGTACGATGCTCACGCCTATCGTCAGTACTTCGAGCACGATTTCACCTATCTGAACGGTTTCCGGCGTAACACCCACCGGTATGCCGATCGACTCGCGATGCAGTCCCCGTCGGCCGGCGAGAGCTGGACGTACGCCGAACTCGGTGATCGCGTCGACCGGCTCGCCACCGGGCTTGCCCACGCCGGCGTCGCACCGGGCGACGTCGTGGCCTACCAGTTGTTCAACGGTCCCGAATTCGCCCAGCTCTACCTGGCGGGGCAGGCCTGCGGTGCGGTCGGAGCCCCGATGAACTTCCGGCTCGCATCCGGGGAGACGGCGTGCATCCTCGACGCGAACCGCCCTACGGTGTTCGTCTACGACACCGAGATCGGCGAGATGGTGCGGGATGCTTTGTCGCGCGCCACACACAAGCCTGCGCTCGTCGTCGCCGTCGGATCCGGAGAACCACTGCCGGGAAACGGTTTCGAGGTGATTCGCTTCGAAGAACTGGTGGCGGAGTCGGCCTCACCGCCGAACGTGAGTCGCACGGTGTGGGACGAAACCACCCGGTTGTTCACGTCCGGAACCACAGGGATGCCCAAGGGGGTTCCGCTGAACAGCATGATCGAGATCTTCAGCGCCCACGACGTGATCATGCACTTCCCGATGACCGCGGAAGACAAGACCCTGAACATGACGCCGTGGTTCCACCGCGGCGGACTGTACTGCGCCGGGCCGAATCCCACGTTCTATCTCGGCGCCTCGCTGGTGGCGCAGCGCAGCTTCGACGCCGAGGTCACCCTCGACTACGTCGAGGAGTACGGGCTGACGTTCCTGATCGGTGCCCCGACCAACCTGGCGATGCTCGCTCGCGCACAGGAGAAGAAGCCCCGCGACCTGTCGAGCCTCAACGGCATCGTGACGATGGGCGCGCCCCTCGAACGGGAAGCGGCACTGCACTATCAGAAGGTGCTGAATCCCCGCATCTTCAACGGGTACGGCAGCACCGAAGGATTCTGGAACACCTTCCTCCGGCCCACCGATCTGCCGGAAATGGCCGGGACCGCCGGGCGGGCCTGCATCGACGACGACGTCGCCGTGGTCCGGCTGTTCGACGACCGCCTCGCCGACGCTCACGAGACGGTAGCCAAGGACGGCACCGAGATCGGTGAGGTCATCGTCCGCTCACCGAAGGGCGCCAACGCCTACTTCGATGCCCCGGAACAGGAGAGACGGAAGTTCCGGAACGGCTGGCTCCACATCGGCGATCTGGCCACGTGGGACGGCAAGGAGTTCGTGACGATCGTCGGCCGCAAGGACGACATGCTCCTGTCCGGCGGCGAGAACGTGCACCCCGTGCAGATCGAGGAAGCGCTGGGCGAACATCCGGCGGTCACGGATTCGCTGGTGGTCGGGGTTCCCGACGACAAGTGGGGGCAGGTCGTCGTCGCATACGTCGTCACCGCCGCACCGGCCCCCTCCGCGGACGATCTGGACGACTTCTGCCGCAGGCACCCGATGCTGTCGCAGTTCAAGCGCCCCCGCGCCTACCGCTTCGTGGAGTCACTCCCCGTGTCAGCGACGGGAAAGAAGTTGCACTACAAGGCCACCGACACCGCGCGCCGGGAATTCGAGAGCGGGGAATTTGTCGTCCCGAGTGCCCGCGGATCCCACACCCTGAGCTCGTAAAGGACACCGTCATGACCATCGAATTCGAGTCCGAGCACCACCAGTTCCGCGATAGTGTCCGCAGCTTCGTGCGCGAGCGGATCGTCCCGCGGCACGAGCAGTGGGAAAGTGAAAGCTGCCTCGACCCGGCACTGTTCACCGACGCGGGTAAGCAGGGGCTGCTGGGTTTCCCGGTTCCCGAAGCCTACGGCGGCCCCGGCGTCGAGGACTTCCGCTACAACGCGATCGTCGTCGACGAGGTCAACAGGGTGGGCGCCGCCGCCGCGGGCATCGCGTTCTCTCTGCAGAACGACGTCGTGCTGCCGTACCTGACGGACATGACGACCGAGGAGCAGAAGGCTCGCTGGCTTCCCGGAACCGTCACCGGTGAGACAATTCTCGGTATCGCGATGACCGAGCCGGGCACCGGCAGCGACCTCACCGGAATCCGCACCACGGCAGTGCGCGACGGCGACCATTACGTGGTGAACGGCAGCAAGACGTTCATCTCCAACGGTCAGAACGGCACACTCTTCGTCGTCGCCGTGCGCACGTCGGCGGACAAACACAAGGGGCTCTCGCTGCTCGTCGTCGAATCCGACACACCGGGGTTCTCCCGGGGCCGCAACCTCGAGAAAATCGGGCTGCACGCCCAGGACACGAGCGAGCTGACGTTCACCGACATGCGCGTGCCGGTCGCCAACCTCCTCGGCGAGGAGGGGCAAGGTTTCTATCAGCTCGTCCACAATCTGCCGCAGGAGCGACTGTCCTTGTCCGTCGGCGCGGTCTCGGCCGCCGAGGGCGTACTCGAGCAGACCCTGGAATACGTGAAGGAACGCAGCGCCTTCGGAAAGCCGATCGCCGGTTTCCAGAACACCCAGTTCGTTCTCGCGGAACTGGCCACGGAACTCGATCTGGCCCGCACCTATCTCGACGACTGCATCCGGCAGCACGTACGCGGAGAGCTGACGCCGGCCCGTGCGGCGCGGCTCAAGTGGTGGACCACCGAACTGCAGGTTCGCGTCGCCGACCGCTGCCTGCAGCTGCACGGCGGCTACGGGTACATGCGCGAGTACGCGGTGGCGCGCGCGTTCGTGGACTCCCGGATCCAGACGATCTACGGCGGTACCACCGAGATCATGAAGACCATCGTGGCGAAGGATCTCGGTATCTGACCCGGGCCCGACTGCGGATCCGGACCCGTGCGGGATACTGTGAATACTCGTTCACCGCAGGTTCTGCCAGCAAGGAGAGGTCATCTGTCATGGCGAAGGACACGCCCGCCCTTCCACTCGACGAAGCCGTCCGCGCCGTCCGCGTCAGCTCGAGGCGACGCCAGGTGCTCGACGCCGCGGTCACCGTGATGCAGCGGACCGGCTTCCACCAGATGTCCATGCAGGCGCTGGCCGACGAGGCCCAGGTGAGTGTCGGGCTGATCTACAAGTACTTCGGCGGCAAGGAGGACATCCTCCTCGCCACGATCGTCGAGATCCTCGACGCCTTCCGCGATCAGCTCGAACCCGCGATGGACGCAGCGGGAACCGACCCCGTCGAGCGGCTCGTGGCCGGGTTCCGGCGCTATGTGGAGATCGTCGACGAGAATCTGGATGCCGTCGTGCTGACGTACCGCGAGAGTCGGACACTCGACCAGGACGGGCGTGAGCGGATCAAGGAACTCGAGGTGGCGACGTCCAAGCCGCTCCACGACGCCCTCGACGCCGCGATCGCCGCGGGTATCGCGAGCGATCTCGACGTCGACCTGACGACGTTCGACATGATGATGCTCGCGCACGGGTGGGCGCTCAAGCACTGGCACTTCGCGGCCCGCTACACGGTGGACCAATACATCACGGCGCAAACACGATTCATTCTCCGCACCGTGCTGTCGGACCGGAGCGCCGACACGTACCGACACCTGACGGAGTGACCGCGCATACGCTGGCCGGATGACCCGATGGCAGTTCGACGGGGAGATCACGGGCCTGGGCACCGGCTCGGGCGTGCGCATCGTCGTCGGACACTGGTCGCGATCGCCGTTCGGTGAGTTCACGGACGTCATGGTCGAACTCGCCGACGGTCACCGCGTGCTCCTCGCCCCGTCCGACGCGGTGCGTGACTTCGTCACCGCGACCTACGTCTTCGAAGAGACCGTGATCACGCCTGTGCGGCGCTCGCGGTCCGGCGGCAGTCGGACCGTCGAGGCCGGGGACCTGCGCGTGAGCGTCCAAGTCGGCGCCCGCACCATGCTCGGGCGCCTGCTGAACGTGATTCCGCGCGCCGTCGCGAGTGCACCGTGGTTCTGTGTGGTCAGCGACCCGATCGCCCGCGTCGCTCTCCGCGGTGTGCGCACCCGTGGCACCGCAGGCAACGGGCGTCGCGAGTACTACGGCGCCGTCGATCAGCGGCGGCTGGTGGGAATGTCCGGATCCTGGCGCGGCCGGGACCTCGGCCCGTTGCGGCCCGTGGATCCGCCCGTCCGCTTCGGGTTCGGCTCGACGCCGCGGACCCCGGCTGCCACGTCGATCGTCACCACGATCGTCGACTAGTCGAAGAGGGTGGGGGCCTCACCCGGCTGTTCCCGGTCGGCCGGTTCGACCTCGCCTGCCGGGCTCGTCGCCTTGTGCACCACGGACAGGGTGGTCGTCCGAACCGAGAGCCGATGTCCGTCGGGATGCTGCAGCGACGCCATGCCCTTGCTGACCTCGACCACCAGCCAGGGACCGGCGTGACCGGACGCCTGCACCAGATCGCCCACCTGTATCTGTACGGCTACCACCGCTTCCTCCCAAGGTCTACTGCATCGGCCTAGGCCCAGCGTAGCGACATCGGCGGGTGTCAGCCGAGTGACGGGAACTCGATCGGATGAGACCGGACCGGCAGCTCGATATGATGCTCATCGAGGTCTGTCCGAGAACTCCACGACTGATCCGAGCATGCACGATGACGCGACAGTGGTCACGGCGGTCAATCGGAGCGCTGCCGCGGCGCGGCGCAGCGTCCCCACGGGCGGTTTTCGATGCGGACGCGCACCAGATGCCTGCACGTCTGATATCGCTCCTGGTGCGCCCGACCACCCCGCCGTTGTGGCTGGGGATCGTGGTCGCCGCCACCGTGATCACCGTGGAAACGGTTGTGGTGCATCAACTCGACCAGGTCGCGCCGCAGAATGCATTCGGTGCGGTGTTCCTGCTCGGAGTTCTGGTGGTCTCGGCCCGGTGGGGATTCGCGCTGTCGGTGATGACGACGCTGGTGAGCGCACTCGTCTACGTCTACTTCCACCTCCAGGTGGAGGGCACCCTCCTTCCGGCCAAAGCGAGCGACTGGGTGGCCGTCGTGGTCTTCCTGCCCGTCGCGCTCGTAGCCAACCTCATGGCGGGGCAGGCCAGATTGCGCACAGCGGAAGCGGTATTGCGGCGCCGAGAGGCAGAGGCGAGCCGGGACGAACTCGCGATCCTCGCCGAACACCAGGCCGCACTACGCAGAGTGGCAACATTGGCAGCGCGTGGTGTGAGCCCGACAGAGGTGTTCACAGCGGTGGCCGAAGAACTCGCGCTGTGGCTGCATGTGGTCGACGCTATGTTGCTTCGCTACGAGGGAGACGGAACCGGGACGTTGGTCGCCGTTCGATACGAGCCGGGGGAAAGTCGGATGCCTGTCACCGGCGACACGATCTCGACGGAGGGCGACGACGTCGGGGCGATCGTATTGCGCACCGGCCACGGGGCCAGGATCGACAACCACGCACACGTCGGTGGGGCAGTCGCGACGCGCATTCGTGCCGAGGGCTTCGGATCGATCGTGGGAGTCCCGATCGTCGTGGACGGACGGGTGTGGGGCGCGGCGATCGTCGGATCGCGGCGCACCGAGCCGCTGCCCGCGGACACCGAGACCCGACTCGGTGATTTCGCCGATCTCGTCGCGACCGCGATCGCCAATGCGGCAACCCGTGCCGAACTGATCGCCTCGCGGGCCAGGATCGTCGCGGCGGCCGACGACGCGCGGCGCCGCCTGGAACGCGATCTGCACGACGGGGCCCAGCAGCGGCTGGTGTCGTTGGGACTGGAGGTGCGTATGGCGGAGGCGTCGGTGCCGGCCGAGTGGGTGGACGTGAGGGAGCAGTTGTCGGCCATCGCGTCGGGGCTCACGGGCGTGTCGGAGGATCTGCGAGAGCTCTCGCACGGAATCCATCCGGCGATCCTGTCGAAGGGCGGGCTGGGATCGGCGGTGCGGACGCTGGCCCGTCGTTCGGCGGTCCCCGTTGCTCTCGAT
The DNA here is from genome assembly GCF_000280725.2 of Rhodococcus sp. JVH1. Lineage (NCBI taxonomy): Bacteria > Bacillati > Actinomycetota > Actinomycetes > Mycobacteriales > Nocardiaceae > Rhodococcus > Rhodococcus sp. JVH1. Next base: position 5,189,086 of record NZ_CP166289.1, read on the forward strand.
GTCGCGCTCGAGGGCCGGTTCACCGAATCGGTCGAGGTGGCCGCCTACTATGTGGTCGCCGAGGCGCTCACCAATGCCGCCAAGCACGCCCGCGCCTCCGAGGTGGCCGTGTCCCTGCGGGCGGAGGACGGCACTCTGCACCTGGTGATCGGGGACGACGGCGTCGGCGGCGCCTCGTCCGGTGCGGGCTCCGGGCTCATCGGACTGCACGACCGTGTCGAGGCACTCGGCGGCCACATGCGGATCACGAGTCCACCCGGTCACGGGACCACGCTGGACATCACCATCCCGGTCGTCGGCGAGTGACCGAGGAGATCTTCCTGTTAGCGGGAATGCGTACCGGTGAGTACCGGGTCGACCATGGAACTCATGGTGTTGCAACTCGGTCGTCCACGGTGCCTGATCGTCGACGACAGCCCACGTTTCTCGGATACTGCCCGGCGACTGCTCGAGCAGCAGGGCATCACGGTGGTCGGTACGGCGTCGAACACCGCCGACGCGGTCCGGTCGGCCGCGGAGTTGCAGCCCGATGTCATCCTCGTCGACGTCGAACTCGGACCGGAGAGCGGATTCGACCTCGCGGAGCGGCTCGACGACGAGCCGTACCCGGGCGCGGTGATCCTGATTTCCACCCACGCCGAGCAGGACCTGGCGGACTTGATCGCCGGGAGCCCCGCGGTGGGCTTCGTGTCGAAGTCCGATCTGTCGTCCGATGCGATCCGGGACGTGCTCCGCGCCGGTGACGGAACCGAAGGGGAGCGGGTGGCCCCGGTCAGCGGGCCTCGGGGAAGGTGACGACCGCGAGTACTCGTCGGTGATCGTCGCCGGTCTCCGGGAGGTTCAGTTTGGTGAGGATGCTGCGTACGTGTTTCTCGACGGTGCCTTCGGTGACCCACACCCGGCGAGCGATGCCGGCATTGGAACGTCCTTCCGCCATGAGGGCCAGTACCTCCCGCTCCCGCGCACTGAGTGCGGCGAGCGGGTCGTTGCGCCTGCGGGCGGAAACCAACTCCTGAACCAGCGCAGGGTCGACGACGGAGGCCCCCGCGGCGATGCGCTGGAGAGTATCGATGAAATCGTCCACGTCGGTGATGCGGCTCTCGAGCAGGTAGCCGATTCCCCGGCCGCTGGCCGGTAGCTCCATCGCGTGTACGGCGGCGTGCGCCGACAGGACCAGGATGCCGACTTCGGGGAATTCGTCGCGGATCGCCCGGGCTGCGTCGAGGCCTTCGGTGGTGTGGGTCGGGCGCTCGCTCCCGGACCAGGTCGAGGAGTGTGGTTGCGTCGCCTGCCTGTTCCAGGACGTCGAAGCCGGAGCGGGTGAGCAGGCTCGCCACACCCTCGCGGAGCAGGACGTCGTCTTCGGCCAGGATCACGCGCAGCCGTGTCGTCACCGGACCGCTCTCCGGACTTCCGCCTGGAATTCGGCCATCGTCGACCCCGAGTTTCCCCGTTTGTGAGAAAAACGCCCGATCACCGTCGGAGCGACCGACTTCGAGAATACTTCATCGGCCCCCGGCCCGACACGCATGACGCCGTCTTGCACACACCGAACAGTCATGGAATTGCAGCTACCTGGAAGACCGAGATTGCAGCTGGTTGCACCCGCAAGCTCCTGCTGGCAGTGGCGACGACGGGCACCGTTTCCGCGACGATTTACATCAATGGTCGTTCGATCATCAACCCATCACCTGCTCCCCGCAAGTCGGTGCAGCACAGAAAGAAAATGAAGGTGAGAACAATGAACAAGTTCGCAATTCGCGCGTCGGTCGCCGTGGCCGCAATCGCGCCGCTGATCGCCCTCGGTGCCGGAACCGCCTCCGCCGCAACAGTACCCAATGGAGTGGTTACACCTGCTGCTCGCGTCGTGCCGGATGCAGGTCCCGTGACGGACCTTCCGAATCCGGGTTTCCCGTGGGGCTGGCCGGGGGCGACAGGTCCTTTCGGACCCGGACGGGGGGATGTGGGGCCTTTCCACGGAGGGTTCGGCGAATTCGGGGGCTTCGGTCACTTCGGTCGCTTCGGTCACGGTGGGTTCTAGCGGAGGTGTATCCCGGAACACCGCACAGGGTCTACGGCGACAATCACGAGGAACTCGACCAGGGCATTCGCGGCATCGCCGTTGAACAGACTCTGCGCTAACGACTTCGGAGCGTACTGGTTGGGTGTGGACCGCCGGTCACCAGCCGAAGGGATCACGGTCCGCGCCGGGCACCCACGTATTGCCGGTGTCGGTCCACTGACGCTGTTTGATCATCTTGCGGGCTGCCCGGTGATTGCGTCCGATGAGCCGGTCGAGGTAGAGATGCCCCGCGAGATGATCGGTTTCGTGCTGCAGGCAGCGGGCCAGATAGCCGGTGCACTCGACGGAGATCGGTTTGTTGTCGACGTCCACGCCGACCACTCGCGCCCAGTCGGCTCGGCCCGTCGGGTAACGCTCGCCCGGAACGGAAAGGCATCCCTCGAGGTCGTCCGGGTCGGGCATGGTCTCGGGCAGAGGTGAAGTCTCGAGTACCGGATTGATGACGTGCCCTCGATGCCGTCGGGCGTCGTCGATCAGGTCGTACACGAAGATTGCTCTCGGGTCTCCGACTTGGTTGGCGGCCAGTCCGGCCCCGTGAGCGGCGGTGTTGGTCTCGTGCAGGTCGTCGACGAAGGCGGCGAGTTCGCTGTCGAACGCGGTGACCCTCACCGCTGGTGTGGTCAGTCTGGTGTCTCCGGCAATGAGGATCGGTCGAATAGCCATGCGAAAGAGGGTACTCAAATATGAGTACTCCGGTAGAACTGATGGCATGAATCCCACGCGGCTGTTCGTCCTCGGCGCTCTCGCCAAGCGGGGACCCATGCACGGTCACCAACTGCGTCGAGACGCGCGTCTGGATCGAGCCGAACTGTGGTCACAGGTGAAGCCCGGGTCGCTCTACGGTGCGTTGCATCGGCTCGCGGACGAGGGTCTGATCCGGCCGTTGCGGACAGAGCAGGACGGTGCGCTGCCCGCGAGAACCGTGTACGAGATCACGGCGGAAGGCGCCAGGGAACTACGAGCGCTTCGCGACGAGGCGTTCACCGAGTACGAACTCAAACCGGACCCCGTCGACCTCGCACTGGCTGTGAGCGCAGACCTCGACCGAGAGGTGCTTCGCGGCTACGTCGAGGACCGCATCGCGGTCCTCGCGGCACGCGAGCTGCAGTTCGATCACCAGCTCGATCGCCGATGGCCCGACCAGAGTGCGGCGGACGATCTCATCGTCGCCCATGCCAAGATGCGCATCCAGACCGAGATCGACTGGCACAAGAAAGTGCTCGCCGACATCGACAAGCTGGAGGCACGCTGATCCGCGGAGAGGAGCAAGCGGTCAACGGCGCCCGCCGGAACGGAGTCGTCGGGCGTGCCGCCTACGGTCGGCTTCGGTCATCCCGCCCCAGATTCCGTACGGTTCGTCGGCTGCCAGGGCATGGTCGCGGCACTGGGTGAGCACAGGGCAGTCCTGGCAGATCTGCTGGGCGTTCGCTTCGCGACGGGCGCGGGCATGACCGCGCTCGCCGTCGGGGGAGAAGAACACCGACGATGCGACTCCGCGGCATGAGGCCAGCTCGCGCCAGTCCTCGGCATCGGGTGCGGCCTCGGGGGCCGGTGTTCGTGACGTTTCTGCCAACAGCAACTGCGTTCCTTCCGTTCCCGGCTCGTGGAACAGGGCCACGTGTCGGGAAACAGATATCGATGTTCTTCGTGTGAGCGTCGGTATCGGTTACGGGCGTTTCCAGTAACAAACCGGACGGCCTGTTTCAAAGGTATACCGGACGACCACTCGCCTGCGCCACCGGGTCGGATGTCCAGCAGTGCGGGGTGCGGGAGCCGGTGGAAGCCGGTTTCCGCGATGCAGGTCATGGACGGGCCGCGACGACGAGCGACGCCATCGCCCTCAGTCCTTCGTGGGTGGGGTGCAGGGGCATGGTGAACGATCGGGGTACGAGGCCTTCGAACCACCGTCGGTCGGATCCGGCGCACGCATCGTGTCCCACCGCGGCGGCGGCCACGTCGACGAAGTACGCGCCATTGCGCCGCGCCGCGTCGGCGAGAACGTCGTTCATTTTCACGAAGAACTGCACGACGAAGGCGGCGTCGGCGTCGCTCGTGGGGATGTAGGGCCAGCAACCGCGGTCGCCGAAGATGCCCCCGTGCCCCACCACGAGCACCGTTGCGGCGGGGGACTTCCCGGTGATCGCAGCCAGGGTGGCGGACACCTTCGGGCCGAGCACAGTGAGGGCGTCGTTCATGCGCCGGGCAGTGGTGGCGTCGGAGCGACAGTTCGCGTCGAGTCCCGGGACGAATGTGTAGCAGGGTTCCACCAAGGACGACCAGGCGATGTCGTTTCCCCCGATGCTGACGGTGACGAGCGTCGTGTCCGGCTGGAGTGCCCCGATCTGCGGTGGCTGCGCTCCGGTGATGGTGAATTGTGGTGTATTCGTGATGTTTTCGGTCTTCGCCCCGGCGCACGCCCGGCTGACGTAGGATGCCGCGCGCAGAGTGTCGGCGACGATCTGCGGGTACGCGTCCGATGTGCGGAAGCACCCGTCTCGAATCGACAGCGGGTCGTGAGGCGACCCGGTGGCCCGCGAATCACCCAACGCGACGTACCGGATGGCGGAGTCCGGCGCGGCGTCGGCAATGGCGACATGCGACCACGGGAGTGCGAGCGCCACCACGCACCCGGCGAGGACCGCCGACAGCGCCGACCTCACGGGAACGCTTCGAGGACGACCGGATGGTGGGGGACCGGCGGGTTTTTCGTCATTACTCATCATATTGCGGTGCACCGGATATCGACCTGACTTCGACGGACTCGGCTCCATGCGAGTCTGCGAAAGTCGCGGACTTCGCGTCACGCTGAGTCCAATCGGTGACATCCGTCGCCGCGTTGTTGAAGGCTGAACTAAGACTTCCGACCGATCAAGGAGCCACACCATGTCTCGTGAACTACACCTCGCCGGCTTCCTCATCGCCTCGCACGTCACCCACTCCCACGCCGCCTGGCGGCACCCGGCGTCGGAGACCGACTACCTCGGACCCGATTACTACCGGCGCGTGGCGCAGACACTCGAACGCGGAAAGTTCGACTTCCTGTTCTTCGCCGATCTCCTCGCCACGCCCGTTCGATACGGCAACGACATCCGTGTCCCGCTGAGCAGTGGAACGCAGGCGTCGGCGACCATCGATCCCTCGCTGGTGGCGGCTGGCCTGGCCAACGTGACCGAGAAGATCGGTCTGGCGATCACCAAGTCCACCACCTACTTCCACCCGTACGAGGTGGCGCGGATCTTCGCCACCCTCGACCACCTGTCCCGGGGCCGGGCGGGCTGGAACGTCGTCACCTCGCTCAATCAGGCGGAGGCCCAGAACTTCGGCATCGAGAACCACCTCGGTCACGACGAGCGGTACGACCGCGCCCAGGAATTCCTCGAGGTCGCATTCAAGCTCTGGGGGAGCTGGGATCGTGACGCCCTGGTGCAGGACAAGGCGTCGGGTGTGTTCGCCGATCCCGACAAGGTGCGCACCGTCGACCACGAGGGCGAGTGGTTCAAGACGCGCGGACCGTTGACGGTGCCGCAATCACCGCAGAGCCGTCCCGTGATCATCCAGGCCGGGTCCTCCTCGGTCGGTAAGGACTTCGCTGCCCGCTGGGCGGAGGCGATCTTCGAGATCGACCCGACGAGTGAGGGCCGCAAGGCCTACTACGACGACGTGAAGTCGCGTGCATCGAACTTCGGGCGCAACCCCGAGGACATCAAGATCTTCCCGTCGTTCGTGCCGTTCGTCGGGGAGACCGAGTCGATCGCGCGGGAGAAGCAGGCGTTCCACAACGAACTCGCCGACCCCATCTCCGGCCTGATCACGATGTCGGTGCACACCGATCACGACTTCTCGCAGTACGACCTCGACGCCCCGATCGAGGATGTCGTCGTGCCGGGCACCCAGGGGTTGTTCGACGTCGCGCGCCGGCTCAGCGTCAAGGACAACCTCACGTTGCGCGACATCGGCAAGCTGTATGCCCAGGGTGTGCTGCTGCCGCAGTTCGTCGGGACGGCGTCGCAGATCGCCGATCAGATCGAGGAAGGATTCCTCGGCGGGGAGGCGGACGGGTACATCCTGTCGGCGGCCCAGGCGCCGGGAACGTTCGTCGACTTCGTCGACCTCGTCGTTCCCGAGTTGCAGCGGCGTGGACTCTTCCGCACCGACTACACCGGAAGCACCTTGCGCGACCACCTCGGTCTGGGCGGCGCGAGTCTCACTCCCGCACCGCGCGGAGTGGCCGTCGGCGCCTGACGTCGGCAGGTCGAGCGAGATCTCCAGGAGGGATTCGGGCTACCGACGTAACTCAGATACTGCTAGTCTCCGAAATATGAGCATCTTCGGCGGTCGGAACTATCCCCGGATCGACCTGGACGGCGCTGTCGTCGTCGTGACCGGGGGAGGGCGGGGCATCGGTCGCGCCACCGCCGAACTGTTCGCGGCCAGGGGCGCAACCGTGTGCATCGGTGACCTCGATCACGCGGTCGCCGACGAGACCGCGGCGGAGATCGGTGCCCGCGCGTACACAGTCGATGTCACGTCCGCGGAGTCGTGGCGGCGGTTCGTCGATGCGGTGCTGGCGGACTGCGACCGCATCGACGTGCTGGTCAACAACGCCGGCGTCATGCCGCTCGGTGGCTTCCTCGAGGAATCCGACGCAACCAGCCGGATGACCATGAACGTCAACGTGTGGGGTCCGCTGCACGGGATGCGAATGGTGTTGCCCGGCATGGTCGAGCGCGGGCGTGGTCACATCGTCAACGTCGCATCCATGGCCGGCAAGCTGCCCGTGCCCGGGATGGCCGTCTACAACGCCAGCAAGTTCGGGGCGGTGGGACTCTCCGCCGCCGTCCGGGCCGAGTTCGCTCCCGCCGGAGTCAGTGTGAGCACCATCCTTCCCAGCGCGGTGCGCACCGGACTGTCTTCCGGTGTGCCGCTGGGCGGCGGGATGCCGACCGTCGACCCGGAGGATGTGGCGGAGGCCATCGTCCGAACGCTCGACCATCGTCGCGCCGAAACCGCTGTGCCCCGTTACCTCGCCGGGTGGGATCTGATCGACGCCGTGGTCCCGGAGCGTCTCCTCGATCTCGGCCGCCGTCTGATCGACGACCGGCGGGCGCTCACTGCCGTCGACCCCGTCGGGCGGGCCGACTACGACCGCCGGCTCGCCCGCCAGTCGCAGACGCCGTAGCGCTACGCCATCAGCGGGGCCAGTCGTTCCGCGTGCTCGCGCAGCGACGGGACGTGGCGCAGCATGAGGTGTTCGTGATCGACGTGTCCCGACAGGGCGAGACTGCCGACGAGTGCGCCCGTGCCGGACCGGAGGGGGACCGCGACGCAGGCCGACGCGTCCCGGAGCTCCGCGAGTTGGGTGGCGAAGCCCTGGCTTCGGATCAGGTCCAGATTCGCGAGCAGCTCGCTCCGCGCGACGATCGTGCGGGCCGTCAGCGCCCGTGGCTCCCACCGCGGAATCACGGATTCGAGTTCCGACTTCTCCGCGAGAAGGAGTTTGCCGACCGCGCACGCGTAGAGGTGCTGGTTGAGAAACGACTCGTCCTCCGGCGGCGGGTATTCGGGGTCGGCGTCGGCTGTGCGGACGGCCACGTTGGTGTAGTAGAACAGGTGGACTCCGAAGCGCACCGACAGTCGTAGTTCGGCGAGAACCTCACGCGCCGCCGCACACACGGTGGGCACGACGGCGGCGTCGACGAGGATCCCGATCTTCTGGCCCAGCGCGAACCCGGACAGGTCGGGGAGCCGCACCACATAGCCTTCGCCCACGAGAATGTTGAGCAGTCGATACGTGGTCGCCGACGGCATCGACAGGCGGGCCGCGATGTCTTTCGCGGTCACACCCGAGCCGGCCCGGGCCACCTCCTCGAGCACCCGCAGCGCGCTGGTGACGGCCTTCGGCTGCCGCCCCGACAGGGCTCTGTCGTCGGCGCTCACCGGCGGACCTCCCACGGGCGGTACCGGCCCAGCAGGTCGTCGGCCACGGCCTCGTCGTACACACCCATCCGTTCTCCGATTCCGGGGGATCTCCTGGCGCGGATCGCGAAGACCGCGGCGCCGACAAGCATCAGAAGCACGTAGACGGCGGTCGCCGCGCCCGCGACATACGTGCGCGAGAACGCCGCCCACCCGACCAGGGCGACCATCGCCGTCGCCGTCAGCACACCGATGATCAGGGGAAGCCGAGTGAGTTCGCCGATCCGCCGGAGGAACGCCGGCGTCGCGACGCACAGCAGCACGTACGCGAGGACGTAACCGTGGGCGGACACGGCGAGGAGTCCGATCAGGACTTCGCGGCTCGAACCGCTGACGAACAGGTAGAGGACGGGCACCGCGACGACGACCGGCATCGCCGCCGTCAATGCCACGTGCGGGGTGTGGAACCTGTGGTGCGTCCGGCCGAACACGCTCGGGACCACCCCTTCGCGGCCCATCGCGAACAGGGTCCGCGACAGCGCCGTCGTCGAACCGAGGACGCATGCGAACCAGGAGGCGGTGATGCCGAGTTCCATGACGATCGACAGCGCCGACGAACCGGCGCCCGACGTGTCGGGCAACGTGAGGACGATCGGCAGCGAATCGACTCCCTGCCGCACCGGCTCCGGCAACTGCAGGGCGGCCGCGAACACGTAGAGAACGCCCAGGGCGATGGGGGTCCACCGGATGGCGCGCGGGACGGCGACGAACGGGTTGCGGGCTTCCCGCGCCACCGTGCCCGCACTCTCGAAACCGACGAACGACGTGATCGCGAGCAGCACGGCGAACCCGACCGCGGAACCCGATTTCGCGCCGCCCGCGGTCGGGGTCGCGCCTTCGCGAACCGATTGCACGAACGCGACCACCAGCGCGGCGGAGGCGGCCACGATCGCGAACACCTCGATGGCCAGCATGATCCGCGCCGACAGTGTCACGCCCCGGACCATCAGGAGAAGGGCGAGAAGCCCGACGATCGCGGCGAGGACCGCGATGAGAGGCGTCCCCGCCGGAAGCCCGACTCGCCCGAGCAGCGCGGCGAGGTAACTCGCGGCACCGAGCGTGCTCGCCATGGCCGCGGCCGCGTAGCCGACGAGCAGCGACCAGCCCCCGCCGAAACCGGGCACCGGCCCGAGTCCCTTCACGATGTAGCTGTAGAGACCGCTGACCGCCACCATGCGGGTGGCGAACTGTCCGATGCAGTAGCCGACCGCCGTCATCAGAATCGCCGCCGCGACGAACACCGCGATGGTGGCCCGGCCCGCGTCGGGTATGACGAGAGCAGGCAAAGTGACCATCACGGCCGACGGTGCGACTGCGGACACGGACTGTCCGAGCACCTGGACGAAACTCAGACGCGCCCGCTCGAGACCGGCGACCGGTGATCTAGTTCTGATTCTCGGTGTACCGGACACCACGCACCTGCTCTCTACACTTTCCGGCCGGCCCCGCGCGAGTGATCAACCCGGGGCTGCATGAGTTGCACGCTAGCGCAGGAGACGAGCGCGATGCGCCGATCGGAATTAATTTTCGATCACCTCGAATGAGAATGGCCGGGGAATTCGTTCCCGATTCCGGGGCCTGCGACGCCGCACACGGCGGATCAACTGCACCGACCCGAAAAGCCGGAATGAGAATCGGCGGCGCGGCGGCCGGAAAAGTCGAATGAGAATGCCGCAGCCGCTGATTCCCATCCGGATTTAGTAGTGACCGGCGACACATCCGGGGTTTATCGTGGGTTCAGGCCGCAGCACGACGAGGCGAACTCATCCGCCAAAAGTGTTCTGCAGAAGCCGGATTCATTCACAGATTCATTCACTCCACCGAAGAGGACATGATGACTGCAGTCGTTCACACCCCAGCCGGACTCGACCCCCGGGTCGTCGACTTCGTTTCGTCGCCGAAGCGCATGTTCGTCGACGGCCGATGGGTGGACTCGGCGTCGGGCAGGACGTTCGAGACGGTCGATCCCGCCACCGGACAGGTGATCACGACAGTGCCGCACGCCGGAATCGAAGACGTGGACCGGGCGGTAGCGGCGGCCCGGCGGGCCTTCGAATCCGGGCCGTGGCGCTCGCTCACCCCCGCGGAACGTCAGCGGATCCTCTGGAAGATCGGCGAGGGGATCCTGGCCCGGGCCGATCAGTTCGCGCAGCTCGAGTCGATCGACAACGGCAAGTCCGTGGCGGTGGCGAAGGCCGTCGACGTGACGTGGGCAGCGGAGATCTTCTTCTACTACGCCGGCTGGGCCACCAAGATCGAGGGCCGCACCATCCCCGTGTCGGTGCCGTGGGCGCCCGGAGCACGTTTCCACGCCTTCACCACTCGTGAACCGGTCGGTGTGTGCGCACAGATCATCCCGTGGAACTTCCCGCTGGTGATGGCCGCGTTCAAGGTGGCGCCCGCGCTGACCTGCTCGAACACCATGATCCTCAAGCCTGCGGAGCAGACCCCACTCACCGCGCTGCTCCTCGCCGAGGTGATCGCCGAGGCCGGCGTCCCCGACGGCGTGTTCAACGTGCTCACCGGTTTCGGCGACATCGGCGCGGCGCTGTCGAGTCACGACGACGTCGACAAGGTCGCGTTCACCGGTTCGACCGAGGTCGGAAAGAAGATCGTCACTGCCGCGTCGGGGAACCTGAAGAAGGTGTCCCTCGAACTCGGTGGCAAGAGCCCGCAGGTGATCTTCTCCGACGCCGACCTCGAGGCTGCGATCCCCGGCGTGGCCGGCGGGTTCCTGTTCAACCACGGCCAGGCCTGCACGGCCGGAACGCGCCTGCTCGTCGAAGACCGGATCTTCGACGAATTCACGTCCGGTGTAGCCGATTTCGCGAAGTCGCAGAAGATCGGGCCTGGGCTCGACCCCACCAACGACGTCGGCCCGCTGATCTCCCAGGAGCAGTTGGGCAAGGTCACCGGATACATCGACGCCGGACTCGCCGACGGTGCCCGCGCGCTCTCCGGTGGGCACCGGCACGGCGACACCGGCTTCTACGTCGAGCCCACCCTGCTGGTCGACGTGAACCGCGACTTCAGCGTGTACCAGGAGGAGATCTTCGGCCCGGTCGCGGTGGCGGTGCCGTTCAACCGGGAGGAAGGCGTCCGCGCGGCCGCCAACGACACCCCCTACGGCCTCGCCGCCAGCGTGTGGACCCGGGACGTGTCCCGCGCCCACGAGGTGGCCGCCGAGATCAAGGCGGGCACGGTGTGGGTGAACTGCCACAATGCGTTCGACACGGCGCTTCCGTTCGGCGGCTACAAGCAGTCCGGGTGGGGACGCGAACTCGGTGAAGGCGCCATCGCCGAATACACCCAGAGCAAGTCCGTCAACATCGCACTCTAGATTCCTCGACCGGATTCGAAATGAGAATCGTCCTGCGTGCGTTCTCATTTGCTGTCGACGGACTGTGACGCAGCGGCAACTGCGCCGACAACCCGCAGTCGCATGCTCGTTCCAGAGCTCACCGCGGAGCCTCCACGCAGACCCTCTCCTCGTGAAAGTCGAAGGAAGCCATGACAACCAACGCCCCCACGCACTCGAGTGCGGTCAGCGACGGCGCCCCTCGCAGACTGGCAGGCACCCTCGGTCCGGGTGCCATCGTGTTCATGGTCGTCGCAGCGGCGGCCCCGTTGACCGTGATCGCCGGAACCGTCCCGCTGGGCATCGCAGCGGGCAACGGCGCCGCCTACCCCGCGTCGTACATCGTCTGCACGGTGGTGCTGCTGTTCTTCGCCGTCGGGTTCACGGCGATGGCCAAGCACCTTCCCGGCGCCGGCGCGTTCTACACCTACATCACGCAGGGCCTGGGCCGGCATGCCGGTCTCGGCTCGGCGTTCCTCGCGTTGCTGTCCTACACGGCCGTCCAGGGTGCGGTGTACGGATACATCGGAGCCGCCGTCAACGATTTCGTCACCGCGCACGGCGGCCCCGAACTTCCCTGGTACGTGTGGGCCCTGGCCGTCACGGCCGTGGTCGCGATCCTCGGATACCGGCACATCGACCTGTCCGGCAAGGTGCTCGGCGTACTGCTCGTCTGCGAGGTCGGGATCGTCCTCGTCATCGACGCCGCCGTCATCGTCCGGGGCGGCGGCGACGAAGGATTCTCGACGGCGGCGTTCCACCCCGCCGAGTTCTTCTCCGGAGCACCCGGCATCGCACTGATCTTCGCCATCGCCGGGTACATCGGATTCGAGGCCACCGCCGTCTTCCGTGACGAGGCCCGCGACCCGGGCCGCACCATCCCCCGGGCCACCTACCTGGCGTTGCTGGTCATCGGCGGTTTCTACGCACTGTCGAGCTGGGCGATGGTCAGTGCGTGGGGCGACGAGGGTGCCGTGGCCATCGCGACCGAGAATCCGGAAGGGATGATCACCGAGACCGCCACCCGCTATGTGGGCGCGATCGCCGGCGACCTGGTTCAGATCTTCCTGATCACGAGCCTGTTCGCGGCCCTGCTGTCCTTCCACAACGTGCTTTCCCGGTACATCTTCTCCCTCGGGAACAGTGCGGCCCTGCCCGCGGGATGCGGCCGCTCGCACGCCAAGCACGCGTCGCCGTACATCGCGTCGGTCGTGCAGACGGCGTCCGCCCTCGTCCTGATCGTCGCGTCCGCCGTCGCCGGACTCGACCCGGTGACCGAGGTGTTCGCCTGGTTCGCCGGCGTGTCCTCGGTCGGCATCGTCGCACTGATGACCCTGACCTCCGTGGCCGTCCTCGTCTACTTCGGCAGGACGCGGGTGGACCGGCGGGTGTGGAACACCGTCATCGCACCCCTGCTCGGCCTCGTCGGCCTGGCCGGGCTCCTGATCATGACCGTCGCCAACCTTCCCCTTCTCGTCGGCGGGTCGAGCACTCTCGCCGCCGTCATCGGGGTCCTGCTCGTCGGAACCTTCGCCGGCGGGGCAGCCGTCGCCGTACTCCGACCCCACGCCGCACGCCACGACACCGCTCTACCGCAGCACGACACGAACGACACCATCATCGACAAGGAGATCGCACGATGAGTACCGCCACCACCGAGACCCCGGCCACCGTCGGTTCCGCCGCCCCGGATCATCCGCTCACTCCGTTGTCTGCGGACGAGATCCGTTCGGCGAAGGCACTCCTCACCGACGAAGGGCTGATCGGCGAGAACGTGCGCTTCGTCTTCGTCGCGCTCGCCGAGCCGCACAAGTCGACGGTCCTCGCGTTCACCGCGGGCGACCCGATCGAGCGACGCGCCCGGATCCTGCTGCTCGACCGCTCCACCGGCATCGGTACCGACCTCGTCGTGTCGGTGACGGAGAACCGCGTGATCAGCTCGACTACCGTCGATTCCGCCACCGACGGCCACGTGCCGATCCTCGACGAGGAGTTCGAGGACATCGAGGCGTTCCTGCTCGGCAGCTCCGACTGGCTCGCGGCGATGGCCAAGCGCGGCATCGAACCGTCGAAGGTCCGGGCGGTTCCCCTGTCGGCGGGCGTGTTCGGTCACGAGGACGAGGTCGGGCACCGCATCGTCCGCGTCCTCGCCTTCCACCAGGAGGACAAGGCGGACCTGCCGTGGGCGCACCCCATCGACGGGGTCGTGGCCTACGTCGACCTCACCGAGCGTCGCGTCGTGAAGGTGGTCGACGAGATCGAGCTTCCCGTGCCCGCCGAGCGCGGCGAATGGAACGCCGAACCGCACGCCACAACCACCCGCACCGACCTCAAGCCGATCGAGATCACTCAACCCGAGGGCGCCAGCTTCTCCGTCGACGGCAACGAGATCACGTGGGCCGACTGGAAGTTCCGCTTCGGTTTCGATGTGCGCGAGGGCCTGACGCTGCACCAGCTCTCGTTCGACGACGGGGGAGTGGAACGTCCCGTGATCTATCGTGCCTCGATCGCCGAGATGGTGGTTCCCTACGCCGATCCGTCCCCGGTCCGGTACTGGCAGAACTACTTCGACCAGGGCGAGTACCTGTTCGGCCGGTACACCAACTCGCTCGAACTCGGCTGCGACTGCCTCGGCGAGATCCAGTACTTCGACGTCACGATCGCCGACGAGTCCGGTGACCCGCGCGTCATGAAGAACGCGATCTGCCTCCACGAGGAGGATTACGGTGTCCTGTGGAAGCACACGGACATGTTCAACGGCATGACCGAGACCCGCCGCTCGCGCCGCCTCGTCATCTCGTTCTTCCTCACCATCGGCAACTACGACTACGGGTTCTACTGGTACCTCTACCTCGACGGCACCATCGAACTCGAGGCGAAGGCCACCGGAATCGTCTTCACCTCCGCCTACCGCGGCGCCGAGGGATTCTCCACCCAAATGGCACCCGGGCTCGGCGCCCCGTTCCACCAGCACCTCTTCTCCGCCCGGCTCGACATGGCCGTCGACGGCAACGTGAACACCGTCGAGGAGGTGGATGCCGTGCCCGTCCCGATGGGTCCGGAGAACCCGTGGGGCAATGCCTTCCGCTGCCAGAAGACCAAGCTGACCACCGAATCAGAGGGGCAACGCACCGCCGACAACCTCAAGGCCCGGGTCTGGCACATCACCAATCCCACCAAGCAGAACCGGCTGGGGCAGGACGTCGGGTACGCGCTGCACCCCGAAGGTCAGCCGGTGCTCCTGGCGGACCCGTCCAGTTCGATCGCCTCCCGCGCCGCGTTCGCGACCAAGCACCTGTGGGTCACGCAATACGACGAGTCCGATCGTTATCCCGCAGGCGATTTCGTCAACCAGCACCCGGGACAGGCGGGCCTGCCGACGTTCGTGGCGGGCAACCGGGACATCGAGGGCGAAGACCTGGTGCTGTGGCACACGTTCGGGTTGACGCACTTCCCCCGGCCCGAGGACTGGCCGGTCATGCCGGTCGACTATGCCGGGTTCACGCTGAAGCCGGTCGGATTCTTCGACCGCAACCCCGCGCTGGACGTGCCGGCGAGCACCGCGAAGCACTGCTGCGAAGGCTAGAAATCGTGTCCGCCGTCTTTTCTCCGATCGCCCGCCGCACCAGTCATTGGTTGCGGCGGGCGGCCGCGGTCCTCGCGGTGGCCGCGGCAGGGCTCCACGCCGCGTCGCTCGGTGAACATGCGACGTCGTCGCCGATGGTCGGCCTGGTGACCGTCGCGATGATCTTCGGATGCCTGTACTGCGCGCGGCACCTGTGGATGCGTGGATCGCACCGGGATTGGGGTCTCGTCGCGCTGATGAACGTCGGCATGATCGCGTTGCACGTCACCGTGATGAGTCCCGGATCCGGTGGCGGCCACCACGGGCACGCGATGCACGCGGCGGCGTCGGCCCCGATGGGTCATTCGATGTCGACTCCGATGGCGGCGGCACTCGCGACGGCCGCACTCGAAGCGGTCGTCGCCGTGACGGTGCTGTTCTACCAGACTCGGCTCGACGCTCGAGAAGTCCCGGCCTGACGGTGAGGATTAGTTTTGCACTGGCGCAAGATCGTTCGCCACCAGTGCGAGAATGTCGTTCGCGTGACTGACGGCAATGAAATGACCACCACCGCTGATCGGGTGCCAGACAGCGCCGGGAGTCTTGTCCGCTACCGTCTTGTTGATGGTCTCAGGCACCAGGGTGTCAGCGCTGCCCTGCCAGAAGTGCACGGGGCGCGTCACTTTCGTCATGTCGAACGGCCAGGCCTCGTAGAGCATCGTGGCGTCGACGACGAGTCCGTCCGCGCCATGCCGAAAGCACTCGCGCCCTGCCCTCAGGAACGCGTCGAGGACCTTCTCGTCAGCCAGCACCTCCCGGTCCGCGGTGCACGCCGACTGCGTGATCGCCTTCGCGTAGCGGTCCGCGAAGTGGGTGGCACTGATGCCGAGCACGTCGTACATCAGTGTGAAACCAGGGTGGAAGTGAAGTGCCAGGCGGCCGCCCAGCGCGTCGACGCTGCTGAGATACTTGGCGGCCCAGTTCGATCCGAACGTTCCGTAATTGCCACCGGCGATGCACACGACATTCACCAGGCGTGCGGGGTCCAGATACGCGGCGGCCGCCAGGGCCCACGGTCCACCCTCGGACCAGCCGGTCACCGCGAATCGCTGTGCGCCGAAGGAGTCGGCCAGCAGCAGGAGGTCATCGGTCCAGCCTTCGAAGGTGCGGCCCGGTTGAGGATCGGACCCGCCGATGCCAGGCCTGTCCGCGCACACGAATCTCAGTCCATTGGCCTTCGCATGCGAATCGAACAGCTCGGCCTCCAGTCGGCTCGAGGGTCCGCCGTGGTTGTGCAGGACCAGTGGTCCGGCCGGGTCACCGGCTTCGAGATACGTGATGGTCCGGTCGCCGACCCGGATACTGCCCTCTCGCGTCACGTCGACTCCTCACAGTGTTGGCCGGACGCCGAAAGTGGATTGGCGGCGTCGAAACTGCAGGTACTCCGATCAATCCCCATTAGACATCAGCGGCGGGCAGGCGGTACACCCGTCGTGCGGTTTCGCCGAAGAAGAGTGCTTGTTCTGTCGACGGCAAGCCGCCGAGTGCTGCCTGGACGGTGGACACCATGGTTTCGGTATCCCACAGCAGATGGTCGATCGGGTAGTGAGAGGCGAACATGCATCGCCCGGCGCCGAAGATGCTGAGGGCCGTCCGGACCCACCGACCGATCGCCTCCAGGGATGTTCCGAAAATGAGGGCGATTCCCTGCAACTTGAGGACGACGTTCGGAAACTGACTCACTGCGGTGAGGCGTTCTTCCCAACGGGTGAAGCCCTCCGTAGTGAGGTCGACCGGCCAACCGGCCGCTTCCAATACAAACGTGGTGTCGGGATACGCGGCGATGAGTTCGTGCGTGGCGGGTAGCTGCTCGTCGTAGACGAGCAGATCCCACACCAGCCCCGCATCGGCGACCTGCTCGAATCCACGCAGCCAGCCCGGGTCTGACAGGTAGTCGCCGCGCGCACCCAGACGCTTGATCGGGTCGGCCGCCCAGTACAGCGGCTGACGCACAGCCCGGACCACCGGGAGATCCCGGTATCGCGCGAGAACGCCTGTCAGATCGCCTGAATCGAGCTGCACGGCCGCGATGAAGGCGTTCGGCACACCGGCACGGTCGGCGCAATGCTGAACCCAGACGGCCTCCGCGACTCCGTCTGCAGCACCGAACTCGCACGCGACCGAGGCCGTGACGGGCGTTCCCTCGACCTGTGCCCGATAGTCGTGCGGCAGGTACCGGTGCGCAGCGTCGTAGTAGTTCGGCAGCAAGGCGGTGAGCGGGGGTGGGCGACTGTCGATCCACGGGTACGCGAGGTCGGGCAGGTTGATGAAATGATGATGAGCATCGACAATGTCCACCTCACACAGCATATTTCAGTTGTCGACGTGGGATCGGGCAATTGGTCGAGCGCGGCTCGTGTGGTCGCGTGGATCGTTAAGGTGTCGACATGGAACGCCGGATCGACGAAGCCCTGGTCCATTACGTCGAGCACGGCATCGGCGTGCCGCTCGTGGCTCTGCACGGAGCCGGCGTCGATCATCGTGAGATCGAGGCGGCGATCGAGGTCGTCGTTCCCGGCACGGGATACCGACGGATCTACCCGGACCTGCCGGGGATGGGCCTCTCGACAACCGGCGGCCTGACCTGCAACGACGATGTGGTGACGCTGCTCGGTGACTTCATCCACAGTCTGGGTGCGGGCCCGGTGTTGCTGGTCGGACATTCCTACGGCGCGTACCTGGCACGCGGGGTGGCCGCACAGCGACCGGACACGGTGCGCGGCCTGGCGTTGTTGTGTCCGGTCACCGAGCGGTCACGACACGTGCCCGATCACGCCGTGGTTCGCCAGGACGCCGATGCCTACGACGAACTCGAACATGCGCAGAGGGCGGGGTTCGACGAGTACTTCGTCGTGCGCACGCTGGCCACCGCTCGCCGCTACCGGGACCATGTTCTGCCGGGTACGACGCTCGTCGACGAGGATGCCCTCGGGCGCATCTTCGCCGGGTGGACGGTCGACGTCGGGTCGAGTGCGTTCTCGGGACCGACGTTGATCGTGGCGGGCCGCCGCGATTCGGTCGTCGGGTACACCGACGCGGCCGAATTGCTCGAGCGCTACCGGCACGCCACCCTGGCCGTCGTCGATGGCGTCGGTCATGCACTCATGCACGAGCGGCCTGAACTACTCGCCGCCCTGTTCGGCGACTGGTTGGATCGGCTGACGCGCTCGGCCGATGGTTCTACCGGGACGTTTCCGTCCAGGTGACCGGCAGTTCGTGGACGCCGTAGATGTTCATGTCGGTCCTGAGTTTCACGTCGCCGGCGGGGATGGCGAGCCCCAGGGTCGGGAAACGGCGCAGCAGTCCCTCGAATCCGGCGCGCATCTCGAGACGGGCCAGTTGCTGGCCCAGGCACAGATGGACGCCGTGGCCCAAGGACAGGTGACCGCGGGCCTTGCGGCGGATGTCGAGGGTGTCGGGGTTGTCGAAGCGCTGGGGGTCGCGGTTCGCGGCCAGCAACGAGACGACGACCGTCGATCCCTCGCGGATTGTTTCGCCGCCGAGTTCGATGTCCTCGGTGGCGTAGCGATAGAAGATGTCGGCAACGGACAGGTAGCGCAGAAGTTCCTCGACGGCATCGGGGAGCAGGTCCGGGTCGGTGCGAAGTTCCGTCAGCTGCTCGGGGTTCTCCAGCAGCGCGAAGGTGCCCAGCGCCAGCATGTTGGCGGTGGTTTCGTGGCCGGCGAGCAGCAGCAGGAAGGCGGCACCGGTCAGCTCCTCGATGGTGAGGTCGTCATCGCGGGCCAGATCGGACAGTATGTCGTCGCCGGGGGCGGCGCGCTTGTGCGTGACCAGATCGGCCAGGTACGTGCTCAGTGCGCCGTACGCGGCCATCTTGTCGTCGAGCGGCTGGTCCTTGATCAGGAACTTGGCGGAGTTGACCTGGAAGATGTCCCGGTCCGCGTAGGGGACACCGAGCAGTTCGCAGATCACCAGCGAGGGCACCGGCAGCGCGAACTCCTTGACCAGGTCGACCGGCGGGGTCAGGCGCGCCATCGCGTCCAGTTGCCGCTCGGCGACGTCGATGATGTGGTCTTCGAGCTGCTTCATGCGTTTGACGGTGAAGGCGCCGGTGAGTTTGCGCCGCATCCGGGTGTGGTCCGGCGGGTCCATGGCGATGAACACGCCCGGCATCTGCGGGGACGGCTCGGTGGCGGCGGGCATGCCGGGGGTCTCGTACGGCACGTGGAGAATGCCGATGTCCTGGCGGGAGCTGAACCGGGTGTCGGCCATGAGCCGGCGGACCGCGTCGTAGCCGGTGACGAGCCAGCCCTCGTGACCGTCGGGGAAGACCATGGGACTGACGGGACGAGTCTCGCGCAGCCGGGTGATCTGCCGGGGCGGGTCGAAGGGGCCCGCATCGCGTTCCATGGGGAGGCCGTACGGGACGGCGACCGTGTTACTCATCGGATGTCCTTTCGTGGCAGTGTCAGTTGCGGGCCGTGCCGCTACCGCGAGTACTCGCGGTTGAAAAGCCTTTTCGACCAGAGGTATCCGCCGAGGGCGATGACGGCGCACCAGCCGAGCGCGATCCATGCGTTGTTCCCGATCGGGGTACCCATGAGCAGGCCGCGCAGGGTTTCGATGATCGGGGTGAACGGCTGGTACTCCGCGAACCAGCGCAACCCGGCAGGCATGGAGTCGGTGGGGACGAACCCGCTGCCGAGGAAGGGCAGCAGAACCAGCGGCATACCCACATTGCTCGCGGCCTCGACGGTCTTGCTCACCTGGCCGAGCGCGACGGAGAGCCAGACGAGCGCGAACGTCACCACCACCAGGAAGCCGGCAGTCGCCAGCCACGCGCCCACCCCCGCGGTCGGCTGGAAGCCGACCAGCAGTGCCACTCCGATCACGATCGCGACGCTGAGCATCGCCTGGATCACGCTGCCCAGCACGTGTCCGGTCAGCACCGAGACGCGTGCGATGTGCATGGTGCGGAACCGGGCGATGATGCCCTCGGTCATGTCCATCGCGACCGAGATCGCTGTGCCTTGGACCGCGGCCGTCACGGTCATCAGGATGATCGCGGGCACAACGTAGTTGACGTACTCGGCGCGCCCGCCGGATACCCCGCCGAGCCCTGCGCCCAACGTGCCGCCGAACACGTAGACGAACAGCAGCAGGAAGACGACCGGCATTCCGACGAGAGTCACGGTCATCGACGGGTACCGCAGCATGTGATTGAGGTTGCGGCGCAGCATCGTTGCCGAGTCGCGCAGCGGGTGGAACCGGAGGTCCGCGGGGGCCGGCTCGGCGAGGGTGTGGGCGGGGGCGCCGATCATGAGGTCACCTTCTCGTTGTGGGGGTTGCCGGTGAGGGCGAGGAAGACGTCGTCGAGATCGGGGGTGTGCACGGACAGCTCGTCGACCTCGATGGCCTCGTCGTCGAGCCGGTCGATCAGGGTCTTGAGCGAGCGGAGGCTGCCGTCGCTGGGTACACGGAGGGCGAGCGCGTCGGGGTCGCGGGAGACCTGGTCGAGGACGCGCTCGGCCGCTTCGAGGCCGCGTGGGTCGGCGAACTGCAGGCGGACGTGGCTCCCGGGGATGCGGCGCTTGAGCTCGTCCGCGGTTCCCTCGGCGACCAGGCGGCCGTGGTCGAGGACCGCGATCCGGTCGGACAGTTCGTCGGCTTCCTCCAGGTACTGGGTGGTCAGGAAGATGGTGACGCCGGTGGCCACCAGGTCCCGGACGATCTGCCACATGGCTCGGCGGCTGCGTGGGTCCAGGCCGGTGGTCGGCTCGTCGAGGAAGATCACGCGCGGGCTGCCGACCAGGGTCATCGCGAGGTCGAGCCGCCGCCGCATGCCTCCGGAGTAGGTCGAGACCGGCTTCGAGGCCGCGTCGACCAGGTCGAACTGTTCGAGCAGCTGGGCGGCGCGCCGCCGGCCGTCGCTGCGGGCGAGGTGGTGCAGATCCGCCATCAGCAGCAGGTTCTCCTTGCCGGTGAGCAGGTTGTCCACCGCCGAGAACTGGCCGGTGACACCGATTGCGGCGCGCACCGCGTCGGATTCGCGGGTGAGGTCGTGGCCGGCGACTCGGGCGTCACCGGCCTCGGCGCTGATCAGGGTGGACAGGATGTTGACCGTGGTGGTCTTCCCGGCGCCGTTCGCGCCGAGCAGGGAGAAGACCGTTCCCTGCGGGACGGTCAGATCGATGCCGTCGAGCACCACGTGGTCGCCGAACGACTTGCGCAACCCGGTCACCGCGATGGCCGGCTGAGATTGCCTGGTGGTCATGGTTTCCCTTTCTCGAGGTCCAGAAGTGGATCAGGAACGGCGGATCGTGATGCCGCCGAACGAGGTGTGCGCGCGGACCTCGACGGTCTCGTCGGACGCCTCGGGCCGGGCGGTGTTGTCCAGCAGGTTGCGTACCTGCCCGAACTTGGTGTTCACCTCGAGCCAGGCGGCGGTGCCCTCGGCGATGCCGATCTCCAGGTCGCCCATCGCGGTCCCGAGCTCGACCGAACCGCGGGCCACCTCGCCGAGGCGAATGCTGCCGTTGGACGTCTTCGACTCGACACTCGCGCCGGCCCGGTCGACGGAGATGTCGCCGTTCGCCGAGCGCACGTGGACGTCGCCGGTGACCGCGGCGATCGCGGTGTCACCGTTGGAGTTCTTGACGATTGCGGAGCCCTCGATCTCGCCGATGCGGACCTTCCCGGAGCCGGTGCGGATCTCGGCGTTGCCCGCGACACCGTCCGCGGTGACGTGACCGGCCGCGGTGTCCACACGCAACGGACCGGTCTGCTCGAGCCGGACGTTCCCGGTGGAGGTCTTGAACCGGCACTGCCCGAGCCGGCCCGTGCCGCTGAGGTCTCCCACCTGCACCTCGCCGGAAACCTGCGAACCGCTGGGCAGGTCGATGGACACCTCCACCGACCTGGACTTGCGGGAGAAGTCGAGAACGCGCGCTTTCGGCCCCATGACCTGGAGCACGCCGTTCGCGTAGTCGACGCGGACCCGCTGGGCGGCCTGCACGTCGGACTCATCGGATGCGTCGCTCGGGCGCACGTCGACGGTGGTGTCGGTGCGGTCGCTCGCGGTGATCCGCACATTGCCGACGCCGAGCTCGATCGTGACGGAAATCGGTTCGGGTGTATCGAAATTGGGCATAGCTGTCCCCTCAGGATGAGTTGGTGAAACATCCCCGCAGGTCGGGGACGTGGTGTGGGTAAGGCGGTGCGGCTAGCGCACCCAGCCGGTGAGGCTCTGCTTGGTCGGTTTGCCGCGCTGCTGGGCGTGCTGGACGCGGTCCGGTTGCTGCAGCGCGGACGAGGCCGCGCGGACCAGCCAGGCGTTGACCGAGCGCCCCTCCTTGGCTGCGGCCTCCTCGACCGCGGCCTTGAGCTGTTCGGGTAGGCGCACGTTGATCCGCGCGGTCGGGCCGTCCTCGGCGATCGGGGTGCCACCGTCCGCCGGTGCCGCATCGTCCTCGACCGGTTCCTCGATCGGCTCGGCGGGCCGCGCGGTCACGACGAAGTTCGGGTCGCGTCCGCGCAGGCGCAACTCCACCGATCCCGGGGCCAGATCCTGGGTGATCTCGTCGGCGGCGGCGGACAGTGCGTCCAGCAGCGTCATCCGGATCGCCGATTCGAGCGACCCGGTCAGGCGCTCGACCAACGCACGGGATTCGTCACCGCCGGCTTCGGCGAGGGTGGCGAATTCACGTCCGAGGTTGCTCACATACGGTGTCAAATCCATGGTGCCATCGTGGCACAGCGATGGCACCATCGCAAGGGTTTAATGGCTCAATGGTGGTGCCACATGGCACCACCGGGCTCCTCTCGGATGAAAATTGCTGGTTGTTGCCGCTCGACCAGCCGATCGGATAACGGGCGGAACCTCCCTGGGCAACGACAGTCTGCGCCTAGAATCCCAGTGAGCAGCGACTCCCACTCGACCTCTGCGTACGAAGGGATCGACCCCATGAGCTTGTCGACTTGTAGCCGGCTGCGTCGAACGGCCACCGCGCTCAGCATCGTTCTGGTCCTCGCCACAGTTTCTTGCGGATCGGACGATCGCAGCGGCGAACAGCAAGCAGCGGAGCACGGTCCCGACGTCGCGCACACCGATGATCCCGACGCCGACAAGATCGTCGATATCGTTCGCGACAAGCTGACGGAGCTCGATCTCAGCGGCGCCGTGTTCGGTGTGTGGCGCGGCGACGAGGAGATCGTCGCCGGGGCGGTGGGGGAGTCTCCGCTCGGCGTTCCCGCGACGCGTGACATGCAATTGCGAGTCGGCCAGCCGATGGAACCGATGCTGTCGACCGTTCTGCTGCAGCTGGGCGAGGCCGGAACGCTGAGCCTGGACGAGCCGATCGCCAAGTGGGTGCCCGACTTTCCGCGGGCCGACAAGATCACCCCGCGGATGCTCGCCAACAGCACCACCGGCATTTCGGACTACGTGACCAACCCCGATTTCCTGAAGATCTTCTACGCAAATCCGATCAAAGGCTTTACGTCTCAGGAGATCTTCGACCTGGCGAACGCCCGCCCGCCGCTGTTCGAACCGGGGACCAGCTTTGCCTACGCGCACAGCGACCTGTGCCTACTCGGTGTGGTACTCGAGAAGGCGGCGGGAAAGCCGTTGGGCGACCTCCTGAAGGAGCGGATCTTCACGCCGCTGGGGATGGACGCGAGCAGCGTGGTGCTGACACCCCAGATCAGTGAACCGATCCTGCACGGCTATACCAACGAACGTGGCGTCTTCGAGGACTCCACGTTCTGGAATCCCACGGCGTTCCTCAACAGCGGCAACATGAACTCGACGGTGGCCGAAGTCGCGCGGTGGGTTCGGGCGCTCGGCACCGGCGAACTCCTGTCCGACACGGCGTTCACGGAGATGATGGCGGACAAGACCGCCGGGCTGGGCCCGCTGACTGCGGACAAGTACTTCGCATTCGGAACCGTTCACCTGGGCAGTTGGCTGCTCATGAACCCGGCATTCGGGGGTTACAACGGCATCGCCCTCTACGAAACGGAGTCGAAGACCACGATCGTCGTCTACGCCACGCTCGGACCGACGGCCAATGCCAACGCCAATAACACTGTGCCGATCGGCAAGGAGATCGGTGCCCTCCTCTTCCCCGACAACCCGCCGAAGGTGCCCTGACGCTCACCGCGCAGGTCGACGGGAGGAACCCGGCGGGTCCGCGAAAACCGTTGCCGCTACGGGCTAGCCAGCATCCTCTTGGGCGGCGAGTTGCACCCTGATCCGCGACGTCGCGTTGATCAACGACTCATTGTTGACGGCGGCCGCAGCGTCGGCGTCGCCCTTGCGGGCGGCCTCGACGAGACGTTCCTGGTACCTCCACAACGAGTCGTCTCCCGGCGTGTCGAGGGTGCCCTGCGCGCCGACGATCTTGTAGGCACGGCAGTGCTGCCACAGGGTACGGATGGAATCGACCAGCACGGGGTTCAAATATAGACCGCACGAGGGGCGCAACCGTGCGGCAGACGACCTGAGCGAGTCCGCGAGCCGCGCCGCACACCGGTGCCGCGACACACCGGCAGCCTGAGTTGGTCGTGCGTCCAGAGCGTTTACGCTCGTCGGAGGTGCTCGGGGCGGAGTGACGGACGGCGGGTGGGCTGTGAAACACAGGGCGCGTAGATCAACTCTGGCGGTGGTGACGGCAGCGGCCGCGGTACTGACACCGATCGCGGCGTCGGCCCCGGTGGCAGCGGATCCGGTCGGGTTCACGAAGACCACGCTCCATTTCCAGGTTCTCGTCGGACCGAACCGGGACGAGCCGTGCGACGTGATCGGCGACGTGTACAAACCCGACTCGGCGTCGGCGTCGTATCGGGTGCCCGCCGTCCTCACCACCAACGGCTTCGGCGGTTCCAAGAACGATCAGGCCGGCATCGCCTCGTTCCTCGCGTCCCGCGGTTACGCGGTGCTCGCGTACTCCGGGCTGGGCTTCGGCGGTTCCGGCTGCAAGATTCACATGGACAACCCCGACTACGACGGGCGCGCGGCGAGTGAACTGGTGAGCTTCCTCGGTGGACGCGACGGCATGGCGTTCGTCGATCCCGCGCACACCGTCCCCGTCCCCGGTCTCGACTACGTGGTGCAAGACCCGACCGCTCACCACGGCGTCGCCGAGGCGCACGATCCGCGGGTCGGCATGGTCGGCGGTTCCTACGGCGGGGCCGTGCAGTTCGCCGCGGCCTCGGTGGATCCCCGGATCGACACGATCATCCCGATGATCACGTGGAACGACCTCAGTTACTCGCTCGCGCCCAACGGCACCGACCAGATCACCGGGGTCAGCACGTCGGTTCCCGGTGCGTCGAAGGTGGTGTGGTCGCTCATGTTCGGGGCCATCGGCGTGACCAACCCCCGGGCCGAGGGCTACGCGCAGGACCCTGTGCGGGCGTTGGGTTGCCCCAATTTCGCCGACCCCGCGTGCCCCGCGCTGACGCAGGCCGCGGTGCAGGGCTTTCCGGACCCGGGGTCCGTCGACTTCTTGCGCCGGTCGTCCGTGGTGTCGTACGCGGACCGGGTGAAGATTCCGGCGTTGATCATGCAGGGCCAGAAGGACACCCTGTTCGACCTCAACGAAGCGACGGCCACGTTCGAGTCCCTGCAGGCGCAGGGCAACGACGTGAAGATGATCTGGCACAGCTGGGGGCATTCCGATCTCACTCCCGCCGAGGGCGAGATCAGCATGAAGGATCCGAACCCCGACACCCAGTACGAGACGGGCCGGATGGTCGACTGGTTCGACCACTATCTGAAGGACAGCGCGGTCGACACCGGGCCGGTATTCAGCTACTTCCGCAACTGGGTCGACTACACCGGCAACGCCGCACCCGCGTACGCCGAATCCTCGGATATTGAGGTAGGCCAGGACTATTCGCTCTCCCTCTCCGGCGACGGCGCACTGACCGACCGATTCGACGGCATCGTTCCCGGCGCGCAGACGCTGAACACGCTGCCCGGCGGCCTCCCCACCGACCGGGAGGCACCGGACACCCGGCCGGGGAACCAGGTCCCGCAGGGCATGATCCCCGGCACCCAGGCCGAATGGTCGTCCGGCATCCTCGACGCCCCGCTGGACGTGGTGGGCGCCCCAACGCTCGACGTCCGTGTCACCGCTGCACCCGCGGTCACCGGGGTCGAGGACTCGGTCGTGGTCTTCGCGAAGCTGTACGACGTGGCTCCCGACGGCACCGAAACGCTGATCAACGGACAGGTCGCTCCGGTGCGCATCGTGGCACCCGGTGAGCCCCTCGAGGTCACGATGCCGGCCATCGTCCACCGCTTCGACGAGGGGCACCGCGTTCGCCTCGTGGTGTCCGGGGGAGATCCGAGCTTCCGCGGAAGCCTGGTGCCGCACCAGGTCACCATCGCGTCCGGTGACCCGGGGCAGGCGCTGGTGCTGCCCGTGACCGGCTGAGGTCGGGGCTCGTCCGGATGAGTCGCCACGAAACGAGTGATTGACATCACATGAGGGTCGGGATCACACTGGAACCCTCAAATTGAATCCGATGTCAAGATCAATTGCGTCGGCTGGTGGAGAGGAACCACAGGTGACCAAGCTCGGAGGAGTGTGCGACAAGCGCTTCACGGCGTTGCAGGAGGCACTGAAGGACAATCTCGACTCCGGTGAGGAACTCGGCGCGTCGATCGTCGTGACCCTCGACGGAGAGCCGGTGGTCGACATGTGGGGCGGATGGTCCGACACCGATCACACCACCGAATGGGAGCGCGACACCATCACCAACGTGTGGTCGTGCACCAAGACGGTCACCGCGCTCGCCGCACTGATGCTCGTGGACCGCGGACTGCTGGACGTCTACGCGCCCGTCGCGAAGTACTGGCCGGAATTCGCCGCGGCAGGCAAGGACCGCGTCGAGGTTCGCCATCTCCTCTCGCACACGTCGGGTGTGTCGGGGTGGGATCAGCCGATCACGGTCGAGGACACGTTCGACCTCGCCGAGTCGACGAAACGGCTCGCCGCCCAGGCGCCGTGGTGGGAGCCGGGCACGGCGTCCGGATATCACGCGCTGAACTACGGCCATCTGATCGGTGAGGTCGTCCGCCGAATCGACGGGCGCACGCTCGGCCGTTTCGTCGCGGAGGAGATCGCCGGGCCACTGGGGGCCGACTTCCACATCGGATTGGACCCGTCGGAGTTCGGCCGGGTGTCGAACGTGGTCCCGCCGCCGCCGTTGCCGATCGATCTGGCCTCCCTCGACCCCGCCAGTGTCATCGTCAGGACGTTCACCGGCCCCGGACCGGACGCGTCCGCGTCCTGGTCCGACGAATGGCGCAAGGCGGAGAACGGCGCGGCCGGTGGCCAGGGCAACGCCCGGTCGCTCGCCCGGATACAGTCCGTCGTGGCCTGCGGGGGAGAACTCGAGGGCGTCCGCCTGCTGTCGCCGGACACCATCTCCCTGATCTTCGAGGAGCAGTCGAACGGCGTGGATCTGGCTCTGGGGCAACCGATTCGATTCGGCATCGGGTACGGTCTGCCGACGCCCGCGTCCGTGCCGTTCGTCCCCGAAGGACGCATCTGCTTCTGGGGTGGCTGGGGCGGCTCGCAGGTCGTCGTCGACACCGAGCGCCGGATGACCATGACGTACGTGATGAACAAGATGGGGCCGGGACTTCTCGGCTCCGACCGGACCGCCCAATATGCGACGGCGACGTTCGATGCGCTGAGCTGACGCGCCCGCCCGGGGCATGATCAGGACGCCAGCCCCTTGTCCTGCAGCCATTCCCAGGCGATGTCGCCCATGTCCTCGAGGTCGGCCACCCGCTGGTTCATCTCGATGAGATCCTCGGTCGTCAGTGCCGCCGACACGTCGGCCAGGACGCCGCGGACATCGTCGCCTGCCTTGTTCTCGTTGATGATCGGTGTGATGTTCTCCGCCAGGAACAGGTGTTTGGTGTCCTCGAGTGCCACGAGGTTCTCCGAACGCATCGCCGGGTCGGTGCTGAACACGTCCGCCACTTCGATCTGACCGCTCAGCAAGGCGTTGAGCGTCAGGGGACCGCCGGCGTCGAGTGCCAGGAACTCCTTGAACGTCAGGCCGTATTTGTCCCGCAGGCCGGCGACGCCGTTCTCCCGGGTCTTCCATTCGGGCGGGCCGCCGAGGGTCAGCTCGTCGGCGTGGGGCACGAGGTCCTCGATCGTCTCGAGCGAGTACTCGTCCGCGGTTTCCGGTCGCACCGCGAGCACGTCCTTGTCCTCGGCGGGGGACGGTTCCAGTGCGATGAGCCCGGCGGGCAGCTTGGCCTTGATCTCCTCGCTCACCTCGTCCGACGCGGTCGCGGTGGTGGCGCTGTCGAGGTATTGGAGCAACGCACCCGAGTACTCGGGCAGCAGGTCGATGGAGCCGTCCCGGATGGCCGGGACGTACACCTCCCGGCTTCCGATGTTCAGCTTCTCTGTGACGTCGATGCCGTTCGCGCGCAGCGCCTCCGCGTAGATGGTCGCGATCAGCTGGCTTTCGGGGAAGTCCGCGGAGCCGACGACGATGGCACCGTCGCTGCTTCCGCCGTCGTCGGATGCCAACGGGTCCTTGCCGATCCCGCATGCCGTCAACGACATCAGGGTGGCGCCGGTCAGCGCGACGATCAATGCCTTCTTCATGATGATGTCCTTCAGATCAGCGAGGGCTCGGGAGCGGACGCGGGTCGGGCTGCGACGGCGGCGTCTTCGGAATCGGATCGCTTGTTCGCGCCGCTCCGCTCGCGTCGCGTCAGACCGGGTGAGACGACCCGAACCGTGAGGAATCCGATCGCCAGGTCGAATGCAAGCGCGAGGAGGGACACGAGGACCGCTCCGGCGGCCATCTGGGCGTAGTCGCTCTGCGCTTTGCCGTCGATGAGGAGACGTCCCAGTCCGCCCAGCGAGATGTAGGCGGCGACGGTCGCGGTCGAGACGATCTGCAGCACGGCGCTGCGCACACCCGACAGCATCAGCGGCAGCGCGCAGGGCATCTCCACCTCGGTGAGGATGCGCATCGACCGGAACCCCATGCCCCGCGCAGCGTCCACGGCGGCCGGGTCGACCGAGCGGATGCCCGCGTAGGTGTTGGTGAGAATCGGGGGGATGGCCAGCAGCACCAGCACGATCAGGCTCGGAATCAGATAGGCCAGCTTGGTCGAGAACGACGGTGCGATGACGAGCACCAGCAGGATCAGCAAACCGATGGTGGGAAGGGCGCGCAGCGAGTTGGCCAAGCCCGCGACGACGACCGCTCCGCGACCGGTGTGCCCGATGTACAGTCCGAGCGGAACCGCGATCAGTGCCGCCGCGAACAGGGCGAGGAACGTGTACATCAGGTGCTGGAGGAGGAGAGCGGGAATGCCTTCGGGTCCGGTCCAATGAGCACCGTCGAGCAGAAAGTCGATCATGATGAGACCACCTTCGGGGTCCACGGTGTGAGTAACCGATTGGCGAGCACGATGAGTAGATCGAGAACCAGCGCCAGCAGCAGGCACAGCGCGATACCGGTGATGATCGGAGTGTAGAAACGCAGCTGGAAGCCCTGGGTGAACAGTGAACCGATCTGCGGGATTCCGAGCAGCGCGGCGAGTGAGACCAGGCTGACATTCGACACGACCGCGACGCGCAGTCCGGCGCAGATGACGGGAACACCCACCGGCAGCTGGACTTTCAGCAAAGTCTGGTACGGCCGGTAGCCCATCGCGGTGGCGGCGAGCACCGTCTCCTGCGGCACCGAATCCAGGGCGTCGGCGATGACGCGCACGAGGAGGGCGACGGTGTAGATCGTCAGTGCGACGACGATGTTCATCGGATCGAGGATCTTCGTTCCGAGGATCGGCGGGAGCAGGACGAACAGCGCCAGCGACGGGATCGTGTAGAGCAGGCCGGCCGTCCCCACCACATAGGGGTTGATCCGGCGACTGCGATGCGCCAGCCAGCCGATCGGCAACGCGACGATCACACCGATGACGAGCGGCACGAGCGAGAGAAGGATGTGCCAGCCGACCAGTTCGGCGATGCGATCGGACTGGCGGCCGAGCCATTCGATGTTCATCGGGCCATCGCCTCCGTGGCCACGAGATCCGCCGACTCGATCGCCGCGACCGCCGCGTGTGCCGTCACGGTTCCCACGAGCACACCGTCGCCGTCGACGACGACACCGCGTTTGCTGGGTGCGGACAGGGCGGCGTCGAGTAGGGCCCGCATCGTTCCGTGCGCATCGGCGACCGTCCCGCTGAGATTCACGTCGTCCGGGCGAATGCGGTCGACGACCTTCGCCGGTTGCACCCAGCCGATCGGCTTGTTCGCCGGGTCGACGACGAGCAGCCAGTCGTCCGTGGTCCGGGTGAGGGCGTCGGATGCCGAATCACCGAGACGGGCAACGGGTTCGGCAATCGTCTCCACGCGGCCGCCGAGGTTCGAGAAACCCAGCGAACGGTAGCCGCGGTCGCGTCCGACGAAGTCGGCGACGAACTCGTCGGCGGGTTCGGTCAGCAACTCCAGCGGCGTCGCCGCCTGCGCCAGGATCCCGCCGGTCCGCAACACGACCACCTGGTCGCCGAGCTGGAGTGCCTCGTCGATGTCGTGCGTGACGATGATGATCGTCTTGCCGATGTCCTTCTGCAGTCTCAGGAATTCGTCCTG
Organism: Rhodococcus sp. JVH1; assembly: GCF_000280725.2. Lineage (NCBI taxonomy): Bacteria > Bacillati > Actinomycetota > Actinomycetes > Mycobacteriales > Nocardiaceae > Rhodococcus > Rhodococcus sp. JVH1. The sequence goes on from NZ_CP166289.1 coordinate 5,219,736, forward strand.
GAGCTGGCTCCGGACCACCGGGTCGACAGCGCTGAACGGTTCGTCCATCAGCATGAAGGCCGGGTCCGCGGCGAGGGCGCGCGCGACCCCCACTCGCTGCTGCTGGCCACCCGAGAGCTGCCACGGATACCGATCCGCGAAGTTCGCCGCGAGACCGACCGTCTCGAGCAGCTCCATCGCCCGGGTTCGGGCCTCCTTCTTCGTCTTTCCCAGCAATCTGGGCATGGTCGCGACGTTGTCCACGATGGTGCGGTGCGGGAACAGTCCGGCGTGCTGGATGACGTACCCGATCCGCCTGCGCAACAGCGCGGGATCCATGTCCGCCGTGGATTCGCCGTCGAGGGAGATGGTTCCGGACGTCGGTTCGATCAATCTGTTGATCATGCGAAGCGACGTCGTCTTGCCGCATCCCGACGGCCCGACGAGTGCTGTGATCTTCCCGCTCGGGCACTCGAGGTCCAGTTCGTTCACCGCTGTCGTGCCGTCCGGATATGCCTTGGTGACTTTGTCGAATGTGATCATCCGCGTGCTACTTTCGTGTAATCCGAGTGGAGACACACTCGGAAGTTCGGTGTCGTGGGACTGCTTTACCGAGTTGTGTCTTTCTCCGGATTGGGCATCTGTTCCAGAAACTTCACCGCTGCTTTCAGGTCGTCGCTCAGAGGACGGTCGGTCGTCCGCGGGTCCAGGCACGCGCGTGCCCGGTCCAGGTACGCGCCGAGTTCGGTGGTCGTGTCGAGGTCGTGGTCCTGCTGGCCGAGGGCGCGCACCGCCGAGATCAGTTCGCACGCGAGCACGATGCGAGACTGGGCGAGGATGTCGGTGAGCTGGGTGGCGGCCTGCGACGCGAAGCTCGCGTGGTCCTCGGTTCCGCGGGAGATCACGGTGTGTCCGAGAGAGCCCGGCGCCGCGGCCATCCGGATCTCGGCGATGGCCGCGGACGTCGTGTACTCCAGCAGCATGGTGCCGCTGCTGCCCGCCGGACCGTCGGCCAGGAACGGCCGGAGACCGGTGACCACCGGATCGGAGAGATTGGCAAGTCTGCACTGCGACAACAGCGCCGCGCTCGACAGCGCGAGTTTCGCCTCGTCCACGGCGAGGGCGATCGGCATTCCGTGGAAGTTCCCGTTGTGGAACACGGCGTCGTCCTCGACGGAGATGAGAGGGTTCTCGGAGGACGAGTTCATCTCGATCGCGAGCGTGCCCCGCAACCGCTGCAGCGCCTGCCAGGTCGCCCCGAGGATCTGCGGCAGGGCGCGGAACCCGTAGGAATCCTGCACGCGGGCGGCCTGTACGCGGTGGCCCGCGAGGAGTTCCCGGACCCGGCCGGCCACCTCCTCCTGGCCGAGGTGCCTGCGGGCAGCCTGCACCCGTGCCGCGAACGGTTCGACGGAACTGCGCGTCGCCAGTAGCGACAGCACACCGACGATCAGCGAGTGCTCCAGCCAGTTCGCCACGCTGTCGGTGGCCGACGCCGCGAGCGCGACCGTCATCGCGTTGGTCGAGATCAGTGGGAGTGCGTCACCCTGGTGTGCGGTCCACCGGGTGACGAGTCGACCGTCCCGCAGCGGTGCCTCGCCCATCAACCCGAGCGCGATCTCGGAGAACGCGCTGAGGTCGCCGGTGCCTATCGCCCCGCGAGCGTGCACGGTGGGCTGTTCGTCCGCCGCGACGGCATCGATCAGCGCGGTGACGATGTCGGGGTGCAGACCGGATCCGCCGTTGAGGATCTGGTTGACGCGAATGATCATGGCGGCGCGGACGACGTGATCCGGCAGCGCGGGGCCCGAACCCGTGGCGTGGCTGCGGAGAAGTCGAAGGTCCTGGTCGACGCCGTCGGAGACGGAGGTGTCCCGGTTGCCCCCGACACCCGTGGTGCGTCCGTAGATGGGCTGCCGTTCGGCGATGCGCACGGCTGTCTCCCACGAACGGCGTGCGTGGTCGAGCGCTGCGGGGTCGGGCTCGATCACGACGGGTTCCCGGGCGAGCGCCGTGAGCTGGTCGACGGTGAGCTGGGCGCCGTCGAGCACCACCGGATGGGGCGGGGGCGGTTCCTCGGTCGAGCTGGAATCTCTCCGGGTCATCAGAACTCCGTGATCGATGTGGTGTGCCTCACTCTTCGAGATGTATAGTCCTGTATATACCGCGGCGTGTCAACCGTCAGTTTCCTGCCATGACCTCTGCCGCAAGACCTCAGTGAGCGGCTGGCATTCCGGCTAGGTCAACCTCTCACTTCGATCAGTCCCTCCGTGAACTTCCGGGACGTAAGGTCTCGGGAGAGGTGCATTTATGGCCATGCATCGATCCCGCTATGACTGATCGACCGAAGGAATGAGTCCAATGCCGCAGCAGGTACGAGGCGTCATCGCCCGCTCCAAGGGTGCCCCCGTCGAGATCGCGACCGTCAACATTCCGGACCCCGGTCCCGGAGAGGTGGTAGTCGACATCGCGGCATGCGGTGTGTGCCACACGGACCTCACCTACCGCGACGGCGGGATCAACGACGAGTTCCCATTCCTGCTGGGCCACGAGGCTTCCGGCATCGTCGAGAGTGTCGGCGAAGGCGTCACGTCCGTGGCGGTCGGCGACTTCGTCGTCCTGAACTGGCGCGCCGTCTGCGGTCAGTGCCGCGCCTGTAAGCGCGGCCGCCCGCAGTACTGCTTCGACACGCACAACGCCGCGCAGAAGATGACGCTCGAGGACGGCACCGAACTGACTCCCGCCCTGGGGATCGGCGCGTTCGCCGACAAGACGCTCGTCCACGCCGGACAGTGCACCAAGGTGGATCCGTCCGCCGACCCAGCAGTCGTCGGACTGCTCGGCTGCGGCGTAATGGCCGGCCTCGGTGCCGCCGTGAACACCGGCAACGTCTCCCGCGGTGACACCGTCGCCGTCATCGGCTGCGGTGGTGTCGGCGACGCCGCGATCATGGGCGCCCGCCTGGCAGGCGCCGTGAAGATCATCGCGATCGACCGGGACGACAAGAAGCTCGAATGGGCGAAGGACCTGGGCGCGACGCACACGATCAACGGCGGCCAGGTGGACGCCGTCTCGGCCGTGCAGGAACTCACCGGCGGTTTCGGCGCCGACGTCGTGATCGATGCGGTCGGCCGCCCGGAGACGTGGAAGCAGGCGTTCTATGCCCGCGACCTCGCCGGCACCGTCGTGCTGGTCGGTGTCCCGACCCCCGACATGACCCTCGAGATGCCGCTGATCGACTTCTTCTCCCGCGGCGGATCCCTGAAGTCCTCGTGGTACGGCGACTGCCTGCCCGAGCGCGACTTCCCGGTGCTCGTCGACCTGTACCAGCAGGGCCGGCTGCCGCTGGACAAGTTCGTCACCGAGCGCATCAAGATCGACGAGGTGGAAGCGGCGTTCCACAGCATGCACGCCGGTGAGGTGCTGCGTTCGGTGGTCGTTCTGTGAGCGGGCAATTGCGGATCGAGCGGGTCGTCACCGAGGGAACGTTCGCCCTCGACGGCGGAGAGTGGAACGTCGACAACAACATCTGGCTGATCGGTGACGACACCGACGTCGTGATCGTCGACGCCGCCCACACCGCGCAGCCGATCATCGACGCGGTCGGAGGCAGGCACGTGAATGCCGTGATCTGCACGCACGGTCACAACGACCACGTCACCGTCGCCCCCGAACTGGCCGAGCGTCTGCACGCCCCTGTGCTGCTGCACCCCGGCGACGACGTGCTGTGGAAGATGAGCCACCCCGACGCCAAGTACTGGCATCTCGAGGACGAACAGCGGATCGCCATCGCGGGCACCGAGATCCAGGTGATCCACTCGCCCGGTCACTCACCGGGGTCGGTGTGCCTGTACCTGCCCGAGGCCGGGGCACTGTTCTCCGGCGACACCCTGTTCTCGGGCGGTCCCGGCGCCACGGGCCGGTCGTACTCGGATTTCCCGACCATCATCGGGTCGATCCGCGACCGGCTGTTCGCTCTTCCCGAAGAAACGCTCGTCCACACCGGACACGGTGACGGAACCACGATCGGCACCGAGGCCCCACACCTCGCCGAATGGATTGCACGAGGAAATTGACTCCATGACCGACACCACCGACAGGTACACCTTCGACGAGGACGATGTCGTCGTCACGCACGAGAAATCCTATGCGGCAGGTGTTCCTGCGGTGTTGGTGTCGTTGCGTCGTGGGCTCGAGCAGATGGGACCGGTGCGCACGGCCCGGACGTTGATGAAGTTGAATCAGCGGGACGGGTTCGACTGTCCGGGGTGTGCGTGGCCGGAGACTCCGGGGCACCGCAAGCATGCGGAGTTCTGTGAGAACGGTGCGAAGGCGGTCGCGGAGGAGGCGACCACCCGCAAGGTCGGCCCGGAGTTCTTCGCGGCGCATGCGGTGTCGGATCTGCTGGGTCGGACCGAGTTCTGGTTGGGGCAGCAGGGCCGGTTGACGCATCCGATGGTGCTGCTGCCGGGGTCGTCGCACTACGAGCCGATCGGCTGGGACGCGGCGTTCGCGATGATCGCCGGGGAGTTGCGGGCGTTGGCGTCGCCGCACGAGGCGGTGTTCTACACGTCCGGGCGCACCAGCAATGAGGCGGCGTTCGTGTACCAGTTGATGATCCGGGCGTTCGGAACCAACAACCTGCCGGACTGCTCGAACATGTGCCACGAGTCGTCGGGCAGTGCGCTGGTGGAGACGATCGGGATCGGGAAGGGGTCGGTGTCGGTTCCCGACCTCGAGAACGCGGACCTGATCCTGATCGCCGGGCAGAACCCGGGCACCAATCACCCGCGGATGCTCTCGACCCTGGAGAAGGCGAAAGCCAACGGGGCGAAGGTGATCGCGATCAACCCGTTGCCGGAGGCGGGGTTGATGCGGTTCAAGGACCCGCAGAAGGTGCACGGGGTCGTCGGTGACGGTGTGCAGATCGCAGACGAGTTCCTGCAGATCCGGATCGGCGGCGACCAGGCCCTGTTTCAGGGTTTGGGCCGTTTGCTGCTCGAGGCGGAGGACCGCAATCCCGGGACGGTGCTGGACCGGGAGTTCATCGACCGGCACACTGCCGGGTTCGAGGAGTGTGCGGCGCATCTGCGGAAGGTCGATCTGGGCACGGTGGCGGCGGCGACCGGGCTGACGCTCGCGCAGATCCAGCAGACGGCGGACGCGCTGATTTCCTCGAAGAAGACCATCATCTGCTGGGCGATGGGGTTGACGCAGCAGACGCACGGGGTCGCGACCATCCAGGACGCGGTGAACCTGCTGCTGTTGCAGGGGATGATCGGCAAGCCCGGGGCCGGGGTGTGCCCGGTGCGCGGCCACTCCAACGTCCAGGGCGACCGGACGATGGGGATCTGGGAGAAGATGCCCGAGTCGTTCCTGGCCGCCCTCGACGCCGAATTCGGCATCCGCTCGCCGCGCGAGCACGGTCTGGACGCGGTCGACTCGATCCGGGCGATGCGGGACGGGAAGGCGTCGGTGTTCCTCGGGATGGGCGGCAACTTCGTCTCCGCCACCCCGGACACCGAGACCACCGAGGCCGCGTTGCGGGGGTGCGCGCTGACCGTGCAGGTGTCGACGAAACTGAACCGCTCGCACCTGGTGACGGGGCGGACCGCGCTGATCCTGCCCTCGCTGGGCCGCACCGACAAGGACGTGCGGTCCGGTAAGAAACAGCAGGTCACGGTGGAGGATTCGATGTCGATGGTGCACCTGTCCCGCGGCAGCCTCACACCCGCGAGTGACCAGTTGCGCAGTGAGGTCGCCATCGTGTGTGGGATCGCGCAGGCCCTGTTCGGTCCCGACCATTCGGTGCCGTGGTCGGAATTCACCGCCGACTACGACCGCATCCGGGATTCCATCGCCCGGGTCGTTCCCGGGTTCGAGGACTTCAACCGCAAGGTCCGTCAACCGGATGGGTTCGGGTTGCCGCATCCACCCCGCGACGAGCGCCGGTTCGTGACGGACACGGGGAAGGCCAATTTCACGGTCAACGAGCTGTGCTGGCTGCCGGTCCCGCAGGGGAAGCTCATCCTGCAGACGATGCGGTCGCATGATCAGTACAACACCACCATCTACGGTCTCGACGACCGCTACCGCGGCGTGAAGGGCGGTCGGCGGGTGCTGTTCATCGCGCCCGAGGACATCGCCGCGTTCGGGTACGCGGACGGGGACCGGGTGGACCTGGTCTCCGAATGGACCACCCCCGACGGGACGGTGCAGGAGCGCCGCGCCGACGACTTCCGGCTGGTGCAGTACCCGACGCCGCGGGGTAATGTCGCCGCCTACTACCCGGAGACGAATGCGCTGATCCCGCTCGATCACGTGGCCCGCACGTCGAACACCCCGGTGTCGAAGGCGATCACGATCCGTCTCGAACGGCGTCTCTGATGGGGCGTGTGACCACCCGGACCCCGGTCACCCGGATCACCGACACCCGGCAGTCCACCCGACCGGACACCGTGGTGGTGGAGGAGCCGCTCGAGATCCGGGTGAACGGGACACCGCTGGCGGTCACCATGCGCACCCCCGGTTCCGATGTCGAACTGGCGCAGGGGTTTCTGCTGACCGAGGGCATCATCGCCGACCGCGCGGACATCGCGTCGATCCGCTACTGCAACAGCGTCGACGACAACGGTGTCAACACCTACAACGTCCTCGACGTGGACCTCGCGGCCGGGGTGTTCCTGCCCGACACCGGTATCGAACGCAACTTCTACACCACCTCGTCGTGCGGGGTGTGCGGGAAGGCGTCGCTGGACGCGATCCGGCAGCGGACGAAGCACTCACCGGCCACCGACACGGTGCGGGTGCCGGCCGCGACGATCGCGGAGTTGCCCGACCGGCTGCGGGCCGCGCAGCGGGTGTTCGAGACCACCGGAGGCCTGCACGCGGCCGGATTGTTCACCCGCACCGGGGAACTGCTCGCGATCAAGGAGGACGTGGGACGGCACAATGCCGTCGACAAGCTGATCGGCTGGGCCACCGAACAGAACCGGGTTCCGCTGCGGGGGAGCATCCTGCTCGTGTCCGGCCGGGCGTCGTTCGAACTGGCGCAGAAAGCGGTGATGGCCGGCATCCCGATCCTCGCCGCCGTGTCCGCACCCTCGTCGCTGGCGATCGACCTCGCCCACGACACCGGGCTCACCCTCATCGGGTTCCTCCGCGGCACCACCATGAACATCTACACCCACCCGGACCGCATCACCTGACGTGAGTGGCAAAGCGTGCGCCCGCATACTTTGCCACTCACGTGCGGGGGTCAGCGCCCGATCGGCGGCGTCGCGACGCTCATGCGTGCCTGCCGGTGGTGTCGGCGCGGATGCCCGCCTCGAGGGCGATCGCGCCCGCCTCACCTCGGGACGCCACCCCGAGCTTCTTCAGCACACCCGCGACATGGAATTTGACCGTGCTCTCGCTGATGCCGAGGCTGTCGGCGATCGCCTTGTTCCGCTTGCCGGTCGCGAGGTGACCCAGGACCTCGAGTTCGCGGGGGTTGAGGTCGCCGAGTTGCTGTTCGTCCGGTCGCGCCACCGGTACGTCGAGGGGGATCGCGACGGCCACCCGGGACCCCCACCCGTCGACCGACTCGACGTCGATCCGGCCACCGAGCGTGTGCACCCGGCCGGACAATTGCCGCACCAGCGCGTCGGTGTCGAGACCGCCGTCGCCGTCGTCGCGGACCTCGACCAGGAGGTTCGCGCCGTCACAGTCCCAGGCGATGCGGATTCGCTCGAGGGCGGCCTGCGCCGCGAATGCCAGGACGGCGCTCCGGACGACGGCCCGCGCCGCACTGGCCACTTCGCCGGGCAACGCCCGGCCGTCCACCGGCGGATCGACGTAGTCGACGCGCACGGGACGGTGCTGGAGCAGCGGCCGCAATTCGCCCTGCAGCCGGGCGAACGCGGTGGTGACCGCTTCCTCCGCGAGGTTGCGGTCGGATTCGCCCGCGGAGCGCAGGGTCACCAGCGCCGAGGACGCCGTCTCGCTCGCCGTGATCCGCGACCGACGGTCGTCGAGGTCCTTGGACCGGAGAGTCGACAGGATCGATTCGAGCGTCGCCGCGTGCAGGTCCGTCAGCTCCACGATGGTCCTGGCCCGTTCGCTCGACGCCGCCCGCGACTCCGCCAGGTACGCCGGGCTCGCCTGCGCCACCTGGTGCCGGATCGACACGGCGACGACGCCGAACGCGCCGGCTACCAGCGGGACCTCACGAATGCGCTGCCGCGGCTTCGGGAGAACGAGGAGGAGGGTCCCCGTCGCGTCCAGCAGCGCCCACACCTTCCGCTTCGCGCCGGCAATCACGGTCTGGTCGTCGAAAGGAGTGCCTTCCGTCATGCGGGTGCGCAACGCGTCCAGTTCGGCGATGGTGACGCGCTCGACCACCGACGGATCTCCGCTGACCTTGCGGGGACGTCCCGTGCATTCCCGGGTGAAGATCACGAGCGCGGTGTGCGGCCAGATGTCGGCGAGGAACTTGGAGAAGCGGACGGCGATGTCGGGCAGCGGACCGTCGATGACGTCCCGCATGGAACCGAGAACATCTGCAGGGGACACAGAAGTCGAGCTGGGAAGAACCACGTGTCGAGCCTATCCGCGCAGGCGGCGACTGCCGGGCCTGGGCCGTCCGCTCACGGTGCCGGCTCGGCGCGGGCGGCGTCGACGACGTCGGACCGGACGAGTTCCAGCAATTCCAGTGCCCGCGCCGTGGTGCCGTGCGTGATGGTGGCGACGGCTGCGACGAGGTCGGCTCCGACGATCGGTCTCCGTTCCGACTTCGCGAGAGCCACCGCATTGCGGAACGCGGCCTGGGCCGGTTCGGTCAGCCGCAGCGGTCCGGTGCGGGGGCGGCTCAGTGCGCTGGTGGCGACGCCCGCGTCCGTCATGCCTGCCGCCGCGAGGGCTTCCCCGTGCACGCGAATGACCGCCTCGCGCAGTGCGTCCCGGTTCGATCCGAGACGCTCGAATACTCGGGTTGCCGTACCGTCCTGCAGCGCGAACGATGCGAGCAGCAGGTGCTCGAGACCCGGTTCCCGGTCGCCCAGCCGGTCGGCCTCTGCTTCCGTTTCGGAGAACAGCGTCTTCATCGTCCGCATGTCGCGCCATGCCCGGGTGAATTTCATCGTGTGCCCCTCGTCTTCTTGTCGGAGGATCGTCCGGGACCGAGGCGTTTGTGCGCCGCCTGACCCGAGACGCCGAGAGCGTGGCCGATGTCCGCCCAGGTCCAGCCGGCGGACAGTGCGTGTGCGACGGCGTCACGCTCGAGCTGATCGGCCTGACGCCGCAGCGCGACGACGGCAGCGAAAGCGGTTGCCGGGTTCGGATCGTCACTCACGGTATCAACTTAAGTTGATGACGCGAATCCGTCAACCTTTGTTGATACCGGCCCTGGCGCCCGCCGCCCCGCCGACGGTGTCGCATCCCGCCGCGATGGGGAAGAATCAGCTCCGGTCGGGAGGTCCGTGCCGCACACGCGGTCGTCGAGGGGAACGGAAGAATGGCGGCAGGGTCGCGGGTCGGCACGCAGTTCGGGCAGTACCAACTGCGCGCGCTGCTGGGACGCGGCGGGATGGGCGAGGTCTACGAAGCGTTCGACACGGTCAAGGGGCGCACCGTGGCCGTGAAACTCCTCGACCTGGAACTGGCGAACGACGCGACCTTTCAGCAGCGTTTCCGCCGCGAATCACACGTCGCGGCGAGGTTGCAGGAGCCGCACGTAATCCCAATCCACGACTGGGGCGAGATCGACGGCGTCCTCTACATCGACATGCGCCTCGTTCCGGGCCAGGATCTGCGGTCGTTGCTGCGTTCGCAGGGCCCGATGGACGCGTCGCGAGCAGTCGTCATCGTGGAGCAAATCGCGTCCGCCCTCGACGCTGCACACGCGGACGGCTTGGTCCACCGGGACGTGAAGCCCGAGAACATCCTGGTCACTGCCAACGATTTCGCCTACCTCGTGGACTTCGGAATCGCCCACTCGAGTTCGGACCTCCGGCTCACCACGCTCGGCAGCGCTGTCGGCTCCTACGCGTACATGGCGCCGGAGCGATTCGACAACGCCCCGGTGGACGGTCGGGCCGATGTCTACTCGCTGGCGTGTGTGCTGCACGAGTGCCTGACCGGGGCGATCCCGTTCCCGTCGAACAGCATCAGCAGCGCGATCCGGGCGCACCTGGCGGCTCCCGCCCCGCGACCGAGCGCCGTCCGGCCCGACATCCCTGCCGCGTTCGACGGCGTCGTCGCGACGGGTCTCGCCAAGAGTCGCGATGCGCGCTATCGCACCGCGGGCGCACTGGCCGCCGCCGCGCGCGCCGCGCTGTCGGGGCGGCCGCCTGCCCGGACCGAGGTCGCGGGCCTGCATGCACCGACCCGGATCGACAGTGTCGGACGGCCACCGGAGTACCCGTCGACCAGCGTTCCGCAAGGCCCGCTCGCTCCGCCCCCGCACCGCCCGCCGCCGCGTTCGAGCTACGCGGCTGGTCCGCCTCCGCAGAAGAGGCGATCCACCGCCGTGCCCGTGATGGTGACGCTGCTGGTGGTGGCGGTCCTTGCGCTGGGAGGGGTGGTCGGCTGGCTGGTCCTGGACCGAAACCGATCGGACGACCCGTCGACAGCCGCGGTCACCACCATTGCGCAACCACCCGTCGTGCGGACGTCGACCGAGTCCGCGGCACCCGCTCCGCCTCCGACAATTCCGTCCGCGACCACGAGGACGACGACCACGCGAACGACGGTGGCGGCGCCGCCGCTGGTCGGGGAGGTGTCCGGCGCGGACGGGCAGGGCTTCATGTCGCCCGCGGACGCGCGCTGCAACCACACCAACCCGGCGGCGTTCATCGGGCGCACCACGAAATCACTCGTCGTCGTCTGCCAGACGGGGGTCGGACGGTACTACTACCAGGGCGTACGCATCAGCGACGGTGCCGCCATTTCCGTCGACGACCCCGTTCCGAACGGGTCCGGGTTCGTCGCCACCAACGCGGGCAACGGCACCCAATATCGTGTGACGCCGACGGCGCTGACCATCGTCGGTGGCGACGGGCAGGTCATCGCGACCGAACCGATGGTCGAATCCGCGTACCGCTGAGGTGGGGTTCCGATCAGAGCGCGGCGTTCTTGTCGAACTCGGTGCCGAGTTCCTTCGCCACGCGCTTGAGCAGCGGCACGATGTGGTCCGCCGACTCGAGGGTGACGCGGGCCGCAGGCCCCGAGACGGAAATGGCGGTGGGGGTCGGAGCGTTCGGCACCGGCACCGAGAAGCACCGGACGCCGATCTCCTGCTCGCCCTCGTCGATCGCGAACCCGCGATTTCTGCTCAATTCGAGATCGGCGATCAACATGTCGGGGTCGGTCAGGGAGTTCTCGGTGTACGTCGTCATTCCGGTCCGGCGGACCAGTGAGCGCACGGCGTCATTCGAGAGTTGCATGAGGATGGCCTTGCCGACGCCGGTGCAGTGCGGGTAGACGCGTCGGCCGACCTCGGTGAACATGCGCATCGCGTGCTCGGACGGCACCTGCGCGACGTAGACGGCCATGGTGCCGTCGAGGACGGCCATGTTCGCGGTCTCGCCGGTGCCTCGCACCAGTTCGGACAGGTGCGGTCGCGACCAGGCGCCGATCAGCTGGGTGGCGCTCTCGCCGAGGCGGATGAGCTTGGGCCCGAGCGCGTACCGCCGGGTGGGTAGCTGCCGCACGTATCCGCGGTTCATCAGGGTGCGGATGAGCCGGTGGATGGTCGGGAGGGGGAGTCCGGCCAGGTCGGCGAGTTCGCTGACCCCGATGGACCCGCCGGCGCTCGCCATGATCTCGAGTATGTCGAATGCGCGCTCGACCGACTGCACTCCGCCGGCCGGACTCTGACCGTTCGTCATGTCTGTCTCCATCCTCTGACTGCCCGAAAGCCCCCACATTCTTTCCGTCAGGCGGAAAGGGCGCTCCGTATGACGATAGCGCGGGAGTGGCGGATCGCGACGATTCCTTCGCTACATCGGTTGACAAAACGCGGTGTGACGGCGTTCACTATATCGAGATACGAAATACAACTTCCATATTATGGAAACGCCAAGCCCCGAGGGAGGGCCCCGTGTCTGACGTCGAAATCGCTGCGAAACCCACAAAGCAGCGTTGGTACAGATCACTTTTCGTCCAGGTCCTGATCGGAATCGCCCTGGGCATCGCCACCGGAATCCTGTTTCCGGAGTTTTCCCATCACCTGGCGCCACTGGGTGAGGGCTTCATCAAGCTGATCAAGATGGTCGTGTCCCCGCTGATCTTCCTGGTGATCGTCACCGGCATCGCCAAGGTCGGCAGCATGAAGGCGCTCGGCAAGATCGGCGGCAAGGCGCTGCTCTGGTTCACGGCCGCGACGACCTTCGCGCTCGGGCTCGGCCTGCTCGTCGGAAACCTCGTCAAGCCGGGTAGCGGGCTCAACATCGACCCAGCCACGCTGGACACCAGCGCCCTGGACGAGAAGACGCAGGGCGGCCACCTGCCGGGTGGCGTCGAGTTCGTCATGCACATCATCCCGACCAGCGTGTTCGATGCGTTCGCGCAGAACAACCTGCTGCAGGTGCTGCTGTTCGCGATCCTGTTCGGTGTCGCGCTGGCGTCCTTCAGTGAATCGGCTCCGCCGATCCTGATGGATGTGATCGACCAGACGCTGCACGTCATCTTCCGCATCGTCGGCTACATCATGTACCTGGCACCTCTCGGTGCGTTCGGTGCGATGGCATTCACCGTCGGCAACTACGGAGCCGGCTCCCTCAAATCCTTCGGAATGCTCATCCTCGCGTGCTACGGAGCGGCACTGGTCTTCATCGTCGTGCTGTCGATCGTGGTCAAGCTGATCACCGGAGTGAACGCGTGGAAGTTCATCAAGTACTGCCGCGAAGAATTCATGCTCGCCCTGGGCACCGGATCGTCCGAGGCGGTCATGCCCCGCATCATCAAGAAGTTGGACAACGCGGGATGCGACCGCGCGGTCGTCGGTCTGGTGATCCCTACCGGCTACTCGTTCAACCTCGACGGCGCCGCGATCTACCTGTCGCTGGCGATGATGTTCCTGGCGCAGGCGGTCGGGGTGGACCTCGGCTTCGGCGAGCAGCTCGCGATCATGGGCATCCTCATTCTCAGCTCCAAGGGAATGGCGGGTGTGCCGGGGTCGGCCTTCGTCGCCCTGTCCGCGACCGCTGCCGCGATCGGCGCGTTCCCCGTGGCCGCCGTCGCGTTGCTGCTCGGCGCCGACCGGCTCATGGACTCCATGCGCGTATTCACGAACCTGCTCGGTAACTGCCTCGCGACGTTCGTGGTCGCGAACTGGGAGGGCATGCTCGACAAGGACAAGATGCGAGCGGTTCTCGACGGGAAGGTCACGCCCGACGACCCGGACGACGTCACCGTCCACCCGCACCCCGGGCACGAACACCTCCAGGACGCCTCGGCACGGCCGGCGATCGAGAGGCCCGAAGCGCTGACCGCGAACGGGGCCTCGGAAGGAACGGTGAACCACCATGCCTGACACCCAGCCCACCGTCGGAGTGCTCGGCACCTGGGGATACCACGGACTCCTCGACGACGCCGAACAGGTCGACATCGACACCCCGTACGGGCCGACGTCGGACAGCATCGTCCTCGGGTCGTCAGGGGGCCGCCGGCTCGCGTACCTGACCCGCACCGGGCGACACCGCAACATCCCGCCCCACCGCATCAATGCCCGCGCCAACATCTGGGCCCTGCACAGCCTCGGCGTGCGCACGATCCTCGCGCCCACCCCGTCCGGCTCGCTGCGCCCGGCGATCGGCGTCGGCTCGGTTGTCGTGCCCGACCAGCTGGTCGACCGCACGGGCCGCACCGACGACACCTTCCACGACGACGACGTCCACATCTCCTTCGCGGACCCGTTCTGCGCCCACGGGCGCCGAGCGGTGGTGTCGACGCTCCGCAGGAACGGCTGGGTGGTCAACGACGGCGGTGTGATGGTGGCGATCCGCGGCCCGCGCTTCTCTACCCGCGCCGAATCACGTTGGTACGCGGCCCAGGGATGGGACCTGATCAGCATGACCCCGTATCCCGAGGCGGCGCTGGCCCGCGAACTGGGCATGTCCTACACCTGCATCGCCCTGGTCACCGATCATGACGTCATCAGCGACACCCCGTGGCCGGTCACCCAGGACCTGGTGCGCGAGGGGCTCGACGCCAACACCAAACGACTACGCGAAGCCCTGCTTCAGGTAGCGATCGAACTCGCAGGCAAGCCCGAAGCGGCGACACCTGCTTACGGAAGAAGGAGCTGACAAGATGGCCGAATTGTTCTGCAACGGTGGAGCGATGCGTGGCGGAAACCTGCATCACAACGTGTCTGCACACACGTTCCTCGGCACGGTCCGGACCGCACCGAAGTACCGATTCTTCTCCGTACGTGACGAATTCCCCGCACTGCTGCTGGCGGAGACCGGGGGAGCCTCGATCGAGGGCGAACTCTACGACGTGCCGATCGGCGACATTCGCACCGACTTCCTCCCCGAGGAGCCCGAGGAACTCGAGCTCACCGTGATCGAACTGTCCGACGGCCGTTCGGTTCTGGCGGTAGGCCTGCGACCGGGCCTCCTCGAGAGCCGGGCCGGCGAGCTCACCGAGATCACCGATCACGGCGGCTGGCGACGCTACCGAGGCCTGCCCGAGCCCGACAACACCACAGTCTCCTGAACACCCCGAGAGCGAAAGAACAACCGATGGATACCTTGGCCTACACCCTGAACTGCTCGATCCTGCTCACCGACGTCCCACTCCTGCAGCGCCCACAGGCTGCCCGGGATGCCGGATTCGACGCCGTCGAATTCTGGTGGCCCTTCGACACCGCCGTGCCGCGGGACAGCGACGTCGACGCGTTCGTGGCCGCGATCGAGAACGCCGGAGTGCAGCTCACCGGGTTGAACTTCGCGGCGGGCAACATGCCGGCGGGGGACCGCGGACTGCTGTCCGACCCGGCGCAGGTCTCGGCGTTCCGCGACAACATCGACATCACCGTCGGAATCGGAGAACGGCTGGGCACCAAAGCTTTCAACGCCCTGTATGGTAATCGTATCGACGGGACGGATCCGAAGATTCAAGACGGCACGGCCACCGAGAACCTCGCCCAGGCCGGCAAGGCGGCAGATCGCATCGGTGCCGTCGTACTCGTCGAACCGGTCAGCGGCACGCCGGCGTACCCGCTGAAGAGCGCGGCCGACGCGATCGCCGTGATCGACCGGGTGAAGGCGGAACACGGTGTCGATTCGCTCCGGCTCCTCGCGGACCTCTACCACCTCGAGGTCAACGGCGACGACGTCGGCGCCGCGATCGACACGTACGCGGACCGCATCGGGCACGTGCAGATCGCGGATGCTCCCGGTCGCGGAGAACCCGGCACCGGAACACTCGACATCGACGGCTACCTGAAGAGGCTCGCCGGACACGGCTACCGCGGATATGTGGGGCTCGAGTACAAGTCCACCCGACCGGACACCTTCGACTGGTTGCCCCGCGAACAGCGCGCGTCCCGCGCCGGCCACTGACACACCACCACTTTCGACGGAATCGAGGACACTCGTGAGCACTATCGCATTCATCGGACTCGGAATCATGGGCAGCCCCATGGCCGTTCATCTCGCCAACGCCGGCTATCAGGTGGTCGGATACAACCGCTCGCCCGAGCGCACCGCGGCACTCGTCGAGGCCGGCGGCACCGCAGCGGACTCCATCGCCAAGGCCGTTGCCGGCGCCGACGTCGTGGCCGTGATGGTCCCCGACTCGCCCGACGTACAGGCGGTACTCGCCGGTGAGGGCGGAGTCTTCGAGCACGCCCCGGCAGGCGCGCTGATCATCGACTTCTCCAGCATCCGGCCCGACGTCACCACCGCACTCGCCGCGCAGGCGGCCGAGCGTGGATTCCGGCTGATCGACGCCCCGGTGTCGGGTGGCGAGGCCGGGGCGGTCAACGCCGCACTGTCGATCATGGTCGGCGGCGCCCCGGAAGACTTCGAGTCGGCCAGGCCGATCCTCGACGTCGTCGGGAAGACCGTGGTCCACGTGGGCCCGAACGGCTCCGGACAGACGGTGAAGGCAGCGAACCAGCTGATCGTCGCCGGCAACATCCAGCTCCTCGCGGAGGCGATCATCTTCCTCGAGGCCTACGGTGTCGACACCGCGGCCGCCGTGGAGGTACTCGGCGGCGGGCTTGCCGGATCGGCCGTCCTGAACCAGAAGGCGCAGAAGATGCTGGACCGGTCGTTCGAACCCGGATTCCGTATCGACCTGCACCACAAGGACCTCGGCATCGTGACCAGCGCTGCCCGTGAGGCAGGCGTCGTGACACCCCTCGGCGCCGTCGTCGCCCAGCTGATGGCTTCGGCCCGTGCGAACGGTGATGGTGGCCTGGATCATTCGGGCCTGCTGCGCGGAGTGGAGCGGCTGTCCGGCCGCCCCTCCCAGTGACCCGCTTCAACTCGTAATCCTCGATGGAGAACTGATATGCCTCGTATGCGCGCCGCTGATGCAGCGGTCAAGATTCTGGAACTCGAAGGTGCCACCCAGGCCTTCGGCCTCCCCGGTGCGGCGATCAACCCGTTCTACGCAGCAATGCGTGACCACGGTGGGATCAAGCACGTCCTCGCCCGCCACGTCGAGGGCGCATCCCACATGGCCGAGGGATTCACCCGCGCCAAGGCCGGGAACATCGGTGTCTGCATCGGGACGTCCGGGCCGGCCGGGACCGACATGATCACCGGCCTGTACTCGGCGATGGCGGACTCGATCCCGATCCTCGCGATCACCGGGCAGGCCCCGGTCGCGCGCCTGCACAAGGAAGACTTCCAGGCCGTCGACATCGCCTCGATCGCGGGTCCGGTCACGAAGATGGCGATGACGGTGCTCGAGCCCGCCCAGGTTCCGGGTGCGTTCGCGCAGGCATTTCACCTGATGCGGTCCGGCAGGCCCGGACCGGTTCTCATCGACCTGCCGATCGACGTGCAACTGGCGGAGATCGAGTTCGACCCGGACACCTACCAGCCGCTGCCCGTGTACAAGCCGGCGGCGACCCGGGCGCAGGCGGAGAAGGCCCTCGACATGCTGGGGGCCGCCGACCGCCCGCTGATCGTCGCCGGCGGCGGCATCATCAACGCCGACGCCGCGGATCTGCTCGTGGAACTGGCGGAACTGCTGGACGTTCCGGTGGTGCCGACGCTGATGGGCTGGGGCACCATCCCGGACGACCACCGCCTCGCCGCGGGCATGGCCGGTCTGCAGACCGCCCACCGGTACGGCAACGCGACCATGCTGGCCTCGGACTTCGTCCTGGGCATCGGCAACCGCTGGGCCAACCGGCACACGGGCGGTCTCGACACCTACCGCAAGGGGCGCAAGTTCGTTCACGTCGACATCGAACCCACCCAGATCGGCCGCGTGTTCGCACCGGACTACGGGATCGTCTCCGACGCCAAGGCGGCGCTCGAACTGTTCGTCGCCGTTGCGAAGGAGCGCAAGGCCGCCGGAACCCTGGCGGACCGCAGCACCTGGGTCGAGGACTGTGCCACCCGGAAGCGGACCATGCAGCGCAAGACCCACTTCGACGACGTCCCGGTCAAGCCGCAGCGGGTGTACGAGGAGATGAACCGCGTCTTCGGGCGCAACACCCGGTATGTCAGCACGATCGGGCTCTCGCAGATCGCCGGCGGCCAGTTCCTGCACGTCTACAAGGCCCGCAACTGGATCAACTGCGGGCAGGCCGGGCCGCTGGGCTGGACCATCCCCGCCGCTCTCGGAGTGGTTGCCGCGGAGCCGGAGACCCCCGTCGTGGCGCTGTCCGGTGACTACGACTTCCAGTTCATGATCGAGGAACTGGCGGTGGGCGCCCAGTTCAACCTGCCGTACATCCACGTCGTGGTGAACAACTCCTACCTGGGACTGATCCGGCAGGCGCAGCGCGCATTCGACATGGACTTCTGCGTGCAGCTGGGCTTCGACAACATCAACACCCAGGAAACCACCGAACACGATGTGCTGCCCGCGGTCCCGAAGGGCTACGGCGTCGATCACGTCAAGGTCGCCGAGGGTCTGGGTTGCAAGGCGCTGCGGGTCACCGAGCCCGGCGAGATCGCAGGCGCACTCGAGAAGGCGCGTGAACTCGCCGGTGAGCACAAGGTGCCGGTGGTGGTCGAGGTCTTCCTCGAGCGGGTCACCAACATCGCGATGGGAACCGAGCTCGACAACGTCGCCGAGTTCGAGGACCTGGCGGAGAGCTGGGAGCACGCTCCCACAGCCCTCATGCTGCTGGACTAGGGGGCACCGTGACACGTGTACTGGTCGCACCCGACAAGTTCAAGGGATCCCTCACCGCCGCGGAAGTGGCGGACGCCCTCGCCGCCGGACTCGTCGCCGGTGATCCCTCCTGGGTGATCGATCGTGTCCCGGTCGCGGACGGCGGCGACGGTACCGTTGCGGCGGCCGTCGCGGCAGGGTGGTCTCCGGTCGCGGTCGCCACCACGGGGCCGACGGGTCTACCCGTCACCTCGTCCTACGCGGTGCGCGGCTCGACCGCGGTGGTCGAACTGGCATCGGCCGTGGGCTTGGTACTGCTCCCGAACGGTGTGGCGGATCCCTTGGGTGCCAGTACATTCGGACTCGGCACCGTCGTCAGGCACGCGCTGGAGGGGGGAGCCCGCGAGATCATCGTCGGTCTCGGGGGCAGCGCGTCAACCGACGGCGGTGCCGGCTTGTTACAGGCCCTCGGCGTGCATGTCCTCGACGCCGGCGGCAACGAGGTCGCGCAGGGGGGAGCGGCGCTGCTCCGGGCCGCCCGGGTCGACCTGACCGGTCTCCACCCGGCGGCGCGTGCGGCGCACTTCCGGCTCGCCTGCGACGTCGACAATCCGCTCCTCGGCCCGACCGGCGCCACCGCCGTGTACGCAAGCCAGAAGGGCGCCGCCGCAGGAGAACTGGTCGTGCTCGAGGACGCCATGACCCGGTGGGCGCAGGTCGTGCGCGCCGCGACCGGCCGCGACGACAGCCGGATCGCGGGAGCGGGCGCCGCGGGAGGCGCGGCGTTCGGCGCGATCTCGGTGCTGGGGGCGGACACCCGGCCCGGCATCGACACGGTCCTCGGGCTCGTCGACTTTCCCGGGAGGCTCGCCGGGGCAGACCTCGTCATCACCGGTGAGGGGTCGCTCGACGAGCAGAGTCTCCACGGCAAGGCACCGATCGGCGTCGCCACCGAAACACGCAGGGCCGGAATCCCCGTCCTGGCCGTCTGCGGCCGAAACCTGCTCAGCGACATCCAATTGCACAGCGCCGGCATCTCCGCGGCGTACGCGCTCGCGGACCTCGAACCGGACCTTCATCGATCGATCAGAGATGCGGCGGAACTACTGCGCCGGATCGGCTGCACGATCGCGGCATCGACTGCCGAACTCGCACCACTCAGCACACGAGGAGAATCATGACGTCAACCGACTTCACCGCACTACCCGACCTCGCCTCACGCGCCCTCGGCGGAAGCGTCTCCGCGGCCAACGACGAACTGTTCGCCCAGCGGGAGAACCTCATCAAGGCGGAGGCCCCGTTCTTCGACCCGTCCGATTTCGGGCACAAGGGCAAGGTGTACGACGGGTGGGAGACCCGCCGCCGCCGCGACGACGGCCACGACTACGCGATCGTCCGCCTCGGGGCCGCGGGCATCATCCACGGAATCATCGTGGACACCGCGCACTTCAAGGGAAACTACCCGCCCTTCATCTCCATCGAGGCGGCGTCGATCGAGGGCTACCCGTCCATCGAGGAGGTCATGAAGGCGGACTGGCAGACCATCGTCGAGAAGTCCCCGGCCGAGGGGCACGCCGCGAACGCCTACGCCGTCGCCGACCGGCACCGGTGGACACACGTGCGGCTGTCCATCTACCCCGACGGCGGCGTCGCACGGTTGCGGGTACACGGTGAGGTCGTGCCCGACCCCCGGTTCCTCGACGGGACGGTGGACCTGCTGGCCGCGGAGAACGGCGGACGCCTCGTCGGCTGCTCCGACGCGTTCTACGCGTCGCCCGCGAACATCATCCTTCCCGGCCGGGCCCGGAACATGGGGGAGGGCTGGGAGAACTCCCGGCGTCGTGGCGGCGGCAACGACTTCGCTGTGTTCTCGCTGGCCGCGGCAGGCAATCCCCGGCACGTCGAGATCGACACCAGCTACTACGTGGGGAACGCGCCCGGCTGGGTGCGGCTGAGCACCGCCGACGCGCGGACCGCCGACATCGCCGACGAGAGCGCGTGGACCGAACTGCTGTCCCGCACAGCCGTGCAGCCCGACACGAGGCACCGCTTCGTTCTGGACGCCACCGACGCGGCCACGCACCTGCGACTCGACGTCTACCCCGACGGTGGCCTGTCCCGGCTGCGGCTGTTCGGCGACCTCGACGCGACAGCGCTGTCGGAGACCCGACGCACCTGGTGGGAAGCCCTTCCCCAGAGCCATCAAGCGCTCGTCGCCGACCAGGCACCGCGCTAGTCCGAGCACCGGCGCGCTCTCCACCCCTACCTGACGAACCCGAGGAAACACGCATGCCCAATCCCAGTCCCGGTTACTCCATCACCGTTCGCGTCACGGCCCCGGTCGGCGCAGGTACCACCTCGACTCTCGCGGGGGCGGTGGCCTCCGTGAAGGGCGCCATGACCGCGTTGGACGTGGTGGAGAGCCACCCCGACCACATGGTCATCGACGTGACGTGCGACGCCTCCGACGTCGAGCACGCCGAGCAGATCGCGTCCGCGATCGCCGACGTGCCCGGCGTCGTGGTCGGCAAGGTCAGTGACCGCACGTTCCTGCTCCATCTCGGCGGGAAACTCGAAGTGGTGCCGAAGGTTCCGCTCAAGCACCGCGACGACCTGTCCCGCGCGTACACCCCCGGCGTCGCCCGGGTCTGCACCGCGATCGCGGAGAACCCCGAGGACGTGCGGCGGCTGACGATCAAGCGCAACACCGTCGCGGTCGTCACCGACGGCTCGGCCGTGCTGGGGCTGGGCAACATCGGCGCCGCCGCGTCGATTCCCGTGATGGAGGGCAAGGCGGCCCTGTTCAAGCAGTTCGCGGACGTGGACGCGTGGCCGGTCTGCCTGGACACCCAGGACACGGACGCGATCGTCGAGATCGTCCGGGCCCTCGCACCGGTGTACGGCGGAATCAACCTCGAGGACATCTCCGCCCCACGCTGCTTCGAGATCGAGGCACGGCTCCGCGACATGCTGGACATCCCGGTCTTCCACGACGACCAGCACGGCACCGCAATCGTGGTTCTCGCCGCCCTGACCAACGCCCTGCGGGTGGTCGAGAAGAGCCTCGACACGGTGAAGATCGTGGTGTCGGGTGTCGGCGCCGCCGGACATGCGATCATCCGCCTGCTGGTCGCGCAGGGGGCGACGAACATCGTGGCGTGCGGGCGGAACGGAATCCTCTCGCCCGACGACACGTCCGACTCCTTCCGGTCCTGGATCGCGAACAACACCAACCCGGAAGCGCGGTCCGGATCGCTGCAGGACGCAGTGGTCGGCGCGGACGTGTTCATCGGTGTCTCGGCGCCGGACATCCTGACCGGCGACGATATCGAGACGATGGGTCCCGACTCGATCGTGTTCGCCCTCGCGAATCCGGTGCCCGAGGTCGATCCCGTCGCCGCCGGCAGGCACGCGGCCGTCGTCGCGACCGGACGGTCGGACTTCCCGAATCAGATCAACAACGTGCTCGCGTTCCCGGGCGTGTTCCGGGGCCTGCTCGACGCGCACGCCGTCGAGATCACCGACGACATGCTCATCGCGGCCGCCCGCGCGATCTCCGATTCGGTGTCTCCGTCGGAACTCAACCCCACGTACATCGTGCCGAGTGTGTTCGATGCCGCAGTCGCCCCGGCCGTGGCGGCGGCGGTGCGCAGCGTTGCCGACGCAGGTGGTGAACACGATGTCTGACCGGCTCGACCTGCTGTTCCGCGCCCCGCGGGTGATCACCGCGGCGGTCGCCCGCTGCGTGGGTGTGCGGGACGGCCGGATCGTCGTCATCGAACCGTTCGGCGCCCAACTCGACGCCGAGGTCGTGGTCGAACTGGGCGACGACGAGGTGCTGATCCCCGGTCTCGTCGACACGCACGTGCACGTCAACGAACCGGGCCGCACCGAGTGGGAGGGGTTCGCGAGCGCGACCCGGGCCGCGGCCGCAGGCGGGGTGACCACGATCGTCGACATGCCGCTCAACAGCATCCCGCCGACCGTCGACGTCGCGGCACTGGACGTCAAACGCCGGGTCGCCGCCGATCAGGCGTACGTCGGTTAACGGTGGCAACTCGTCGAGTGCAACAGGAAGCATATCAACTACTCGGCCGTGAGGGGCCGGGTTTGCTGCTCACGTTCCCACTGGCTGTGGGAGGGGTGGCTGCTATGGGCGCGGTTGATTGGGCGGCCCTGTAGGTGCAATGTCCGAGTGCGGCGATGTTGCGGGCCGCATTGTGGTCGGCGTGACCGGTCCACTGGCAGTATCGGCATCGGAATGTTGCTTGCGAGACCCGGTTCGCTTTGTCGCAGTACCCGCATTGTGAGCAGGTCCGCGATGTGTTCCGGGGGTCGACGACAGCGACGGGCACCCCAGCCCTCTCGGCTTTGTAGGTGATCTGTGCCCGTAGCTGGGCGTATCCCCACGAGTGGAGTTGGGTCCGTTGCCGTCGGGCTAGCCGTACCCGGTCGCGGATACCTGACAGGTCTTCTATCGCGATCCCACGACCGGTGCGTTGTGCTCGGGCAACAATAGTTTTCGACAGTTGATGGTTGATGTCGGTGGCGAACCGCTGTTCCTTTCGTCGCCGTGTCTTCAATTTCCGTTTCGCTGATTTCGTGCCGACTCGCTGCAAACTTGCGCGCATCGCGGCGTTCTTCTTTCGGCGCGCCGTCACTGCCCCGGCGGACCACCGCACGTCGAGGGCGGTCGGATCGTCGTCAGTGGTGACAGCGAGGTTCACGATCCCCAGATCCACACCCAACCAGCCAGCGGCGGTGTCCGGCGGCTCGACCGGTTCCGGTGCGGGTTCGTCGACAGTGGCATACAGGTAGAACAGGCCGTCGCGGTAGACGAGGTCCGTTTCCCCCTTACGGGCGGCCAGGAGTGTGCGTTGCCACGGCGCGCACACGAACCGCACACCCCGCATCCGGCCCGCCGTGGTCCAGATCGACACAGTCGAGGAATCCACTTGCCACGACAGGCACCTGTCGTCGAACGGTTGCGCAGCATGCGGCCGGAACTCGACCGCGGTACCGGCCACCGCCGTATACCGAGTCGACCCCGGTCGACCGTAGTTTCCGTTGCTCAGGTTCGCCTGCCGGGTGGTGTACGCGTCGGCAACTTTCCGCAGAACATGCAACGCCGGCTGCGCGGAGAGGCCCCGGGTCTTCACCATCGGATACAGCGCGACCTGCAACGCCCGCCGCGACCGCAATCCCCTCGAGTGAGCCCACCCGGCAACCTCATTGGCAACCTCATTGCACAACACCAACGTCGATTCCAGCGCCGCAGACTGATCAGGACTGGGGACGAGCTTGACCACGACAATCCGTTTCACTTCGCACTCAACACCTTTGATGGCCTAGGAGCCTTCACCGCTCCGATGCCGACGCGGTGTCACCAGATAATGACAGAGGGGTCCGACAAGTCCGGGGTACCCTCACCGAATTCGACGGCGACACCGTCACGTGCACTGCGATGGGAGTTCCCATACGCAAATAATTGTGGGGCAACCACTTCTGGTCGTCGCATACTTCGTCGCGCTGCGAGTGGAGCGCGCTGTCGATCATTGCCGCAAGCCTTACCATCAGAAACGACTCGACTCGCCAACCACACCCACCTCCCTCCCGAAGCGGCCCCGCACCACAGATCAGCTTCTTCACGGGCTTGGACGGGCGGTATTCCGCTGATAGCTCATTTGGACTCGAACACGCCCGCGTCGTGCAGGGCCCGTAAAGTCCGGGACGTTGGGGGTACGGCGCGGCCAGGAATCCGACGTCGACGCGCGAACTGGCGCTGAAAGAGATCGCCGGGTTCGGCGCGGCGTAATCGTGCACGCAGCCCTCGCCGGCGTCGTGCGCAGTACCTGGCTGGCCGGCAAGCGGATCGACCTCGACGAGGCGCCCCGGGGCCGACTGCTCAGCCGCGGACTGGCCTGACGCCGCCGCACCCTTGCATGGCGATGGGTCCGAAAGATCTAGTGCTACAGCGGGTTTGTCGTGTTCCAGGCGGTACGGCACCAAGATATATCCTGCCGAAATCATTGACCGCCCACTGTTGCCTGGCTCACACTTGGAGGGACCAATGGAACAAGCTTTCCGTGATACGGAAGTTCGTTCGCCGCCACGCAAGGACAGGCACATGCTCATAGACGACACAGTCTCGCGGCACACCACCACCACCGTCGCGACGCCGGCGCCGCCAGCGACCCCGACGAGTGCCACACTCTACAACCTGGACCTGGCGCCCACGAAGGCCTCGGGTCGCCGCTGGGGTAGCTACAGCATCTTCACGCTGTGGACCAACGACGTCCACAACATCGCCAACTACTCGTTCGCCATCGGCCTGTTCGCGCTCGGGCTTGGTGGCGGCCACATGATCCTGTCGCTCATGATCGGCGCGGTCATCGTCTGCGTCGCGATGACCTACGCCGGGTTCATGGGCCAGAAGACGGGTGTGCCCTTCCCCGTGATGAGCCGGATCAGTTTCGGAATTCGCGGCGCCCAGATTCCCGCCATCGTCCGCGCGGTCATCGCGATCGTCTGGTTCGGAATCCAGACCTACCTCGCGTCGATCGTCTTCCGGATCTTCCTCGTCGCCGTGGCGCCGTCGCTCGACCGCTTCGACCAGAACTCGATCCTCGGACTCTCCAGCCTCGGATGGATCTGCTTCATCGGGATCTGGGCGATCCAGATCGTCGTCCTCGTCTACGGGATGGAGGCCGTGCGCCGATTCGAAAGCCTGGCCGGCCCGCTGATCCTGGTCACGGTCGGCTCGCTCGCCCTGTGGATGCTGTTCCGCACCGACTTCTCCATCGCGTGGACGTCCGATCAGCCCGCCTCGGGTGGGGAGATGTGGCGGCAGGTCTTCGCAGGCGCGGCCCTCTGGATGTCGATCTACGGCACCCTGATCCTCAACTTCTGCGACTTCTCGCGGCGCTCCCCGTCGAAGACCGCCGTCGTGCGCGGCAACTTCTGGGGCCTGTTCGTCAACGTCCTCGCGTTCGCCGTCATCGCGTTCATCCTGTGCGGCGCCCAGTTCCAGATCGATGGAACCATCATCGACAGCCCCACCGACATCGTCGCGGCGATCCCGAACACCCTGTTCCTGTCGCTGGCCTGCCTCGCCCTCGTGATCGTGACGATGGCCGTCAACGTCATGGCGAACTTCGTGGCACCGTCGTACGTGCTGTCGAACCTCGCCCCCGAGAAGATCAGCTTCCGCAAGGCCGGCATCATCAGCGCCTGCATCGGCGTGGTCCTGCTGCCCTGGAATCTCTACGACAGCCCGGTGGTGATCAACTACTTCCTCGGTGGCCTCGGTGCCGTCCTCGGCCCGCTGTTCGGCATCATCTTCGTCGACTACTGGTTCATCCGCCGCACGAAGGTCGACGTACCCGCCCTCTACTCGGACAGTCCGACCGGAACTTACTACTACCGCAAGGGATTCAACCTTCGGGCGATCTATGCCCTCGTTCCCGCCGCGCTCGTCAGCACCCTGTTCGCGATCGTCCCCGCCTTCCATCTCGTCGCCCCGTTCTCGTGGTTCATCGGCGCCGGCCTGGCGGCGGCCATCTACGCGGTCGTCGGCGACCGCACCCGGCGGTACGTGGACGTGTCCGGCGAGTCCATCGCCGTGGACAGCGGCCACGGCGACCACTGACAGGAGCTTTCGATGCGTATTCTCGTCGTCAACGTCAACACCACCACGTCCATCACGGACGCCATCGCCAAACAGGCCGAGGCCGTCGCGGCACCCGGCACCGAGATCGTCGGGCTCACACCGGAGATCGGTGCGGAATCCGTCGAAGGAAACTTCGAGAGCTACCTCGCCGCGATCGCGGTGATGGACCGGGTGCGGTCGTACCCGGAACCGTACGACGCGGTGATCCAGGCCGGGTACGGCGAACACGGCCGGGAGGGCCTGCAGGAACTGCTCGACGTCCCCGTCGTCGACATCACCGAGGCGTCCGCAAGTATCGCAATGATGCTGGGACACAAGTACTCCGTCGTCACCACCCTCGACCGCACCGTCCCGCTCATCGAAGATCGGCTCCGGCTCGCGGGCCTCGACACCAAGTGCGCGAGTGTACGTGCGAGCGGTCTGCCCGTCCTCGCCCTGGAAACCGACCCCGAGCGTACGATCGAGGCGATCGTCGACGAGGCCGAAGCTGCTGTGCGCGAAGACAAGGCCGAGGTGATCTGCCTCGGCTGCGGTGGAATGGCCGGCCTCGACGACCGAATCAGGGAGCGCACCGGCGTTCCGGTGGTCGACGGAGTCAGTGCGGCTGTGAAATTGGCGGAATCTCTTGTAGGGTTGGGTCTCTCGACCTCGAAGGTGCGCACCTACGCGCCCCCGCGTCCCAAGCAGATCACGGGATGGCCGCTCGCGAAACCGCAGTAGTCACCTGATGCAGTGAGTTGTACAGCTTCGTCCTCACCCCGGACGGCCGACACGGCGCCTATCCCGCGCCCGCAACGATGGAGTATCCCTTTGCTCGAACAGACCACGACCTCCGTAGACCCTGGCCGCGCCGGTTCGGTTCGCGTCATCCGTGAGGGTGTTGCGTCTTATCTGCCGGATATCGACCCGGACGAGACCACGGAGTGGTTGGAATCGTTCGACGGACTGTTGGACCGGTCCGGACCGACTCGTGCCCGGTATCTGATGTTGCGGATGCTCGAGCGGGCCGGGGAGAAGCACGTCGCGTTGCCGGCGTTGACGTCGACCGATTATGTGAACACCATCCCGACGGAGAACGAGCCGTGGTTCCCCGGGGACGAGGAGACCGAGCGCCGGTATCGGGCGTTCATCCGGTGGAACGCGGCGGTGATGGTGACCCGCGCGCAGCGCCCCGGGGTCGGGGTCGGCGGCCACATTTCGACGTATGCGTCGTCGGCGGCCCTGTACGAGGTGGGGTTCAACCACTTCTTCCGCGGCAAGGACCATCCCGGGGGTGGGGATCAGATCTTCATCCAGGGCCACGCCTCGCCGGGCATCTACGCCCGCGCCTTTTTGGAGGGGCGGATCCCGGCGGAGCGGATGGACGGGTTCCGGCAGGAACACTCGCACGCCGATCAGGGCGGCGGGTTGCCGTCGTACCCGCACCCGCGGCTGCTGCCGGATTTCTGGGAGTTCCCGACCGTGTCGATGGGGTTGGGCCCGATGAACGCGATCTACCAGGCGAGGTTCAACCACTACCTGCACGACCGCGGCATCAAGGACACCGCCGATCAGCACGTGTGGGCGTTTCTGGGTGACGGGGAGATGGACGAACCCGAATCCCGCGGCCTGGCGCACGTGGCGGCCACCGAGGGCCTCGACAACCTGACGTTCGTGGTGAACTGCAACCTGCAGCGCCTCGACGGCCCGGTCCGCGGCAACGGCAAGATCATCCAGGAGTTGGAGTCGTTCTTCCGCGGCGCCGGCTGGAACGTGATCAAGGTGGTCTGGGGCCGCGAGTGGGACGCGCTGCTGCACGCGGACCGGGACGGCGCCCTGGTCAACCTGATGAACGTCACCCCGGACGGTGACTACCAAACGTACAAGGCCAACGACGGCGGGTACGTGCGCGAGCACTTCTTCGGCCGGGATCCGCGGACGAAGGAACTGGTCGCGAACCTCTCGGATCAGGACATCTGGAACCTCAAGCGCGGCGGGCACGATTACCGCAAGATCTACGCCGCGTACGCGGCGGCGATGGCGCACAAGGGGCAGCCGACGGTGATCCTGGCGCACACCATCAAGGGCTACACCCTGGGCAAGCACTTCGAGGGCCGCAACGCCACCCACCAGATGAAGAAGCTGACCCTCGACGATCTGAAGAATTTCCGGGACCTGCAGCGCATCCCGATCTCCGACGCCGAGTTGGAGAAGGACCCGAAGATGCCCCCGTACTACCACCCCGGCCCCGATGCCCCGGAGATCCAGTACATGCTCGACCGCCGCCGCGCGCTCGGTGGGTTCCTGCCGCAGCGGCGCACCAGCCCGGCACCGTTGCCGCAGCCGGCGGACTCGACCTACGACGTGGTCCGCAAGGGCTCCGGCAAGCAGCAGGTCGCGACCACCATGGCGTTGGTGCGGATCATGAAGGAGCTGTTGCGGGACAAGGAGATCGGCAAGCGGATCGTCCCGATCATCCCGGACGAGGCCCGCACCTTCGGGATGGACTCCTGGTTCCCCTCCTTGAAGATCTACAACCGCAACGGCCAGCTGTACACGGCGGTGGATGCGGACCTGATGCTCGCCTACAAGGAATCGGAGATCGGGCAGATCCTGCACGAGGGCATCAACGAGGCCGGCTCGACCGCCTCGTTCACCGCGGTCGGCACCTCCTATGCCACCCACGGTGAGCCGATGATCCCGCTGTACATCTTCTACTCGATGTTCGGGTTCCAACGCACCGGCGACGGCCTGTGGGCGGCGGCGGATCAGATGGCCCGCGGATTCGTCCTCGGCGCCACCGCCGGCCGCACCACCCTCACCGGCGAAGGACTGCAGCACGCCGACGGGCACTCGCTGCTGCTGGCCTCGACCAACCCGGCCGCCGTCGCCTACGACCCGGCGTTCTCCTACGAGATCGCGCACATCGTCAAGGACGGGCTGCGCCGGATGTACGGCGGCACCGACGGCGTGGACGGGTTCGGTGGGGAGGACATCTTCTACTACATCACCCTCTACAACGAGCCCTACTCCCAGCCCGCCGAGCCCGCCGACCTCAACGTCGAGGGCCTGCTCAAGGGCATGTACCTGTTCAAGAAGTCGCAGGCTTCGGGCGATTCCGCGTCTAATAATGGGCACTCCGCAGGCTCCGCGCCTCAACACGGGCACTCCGCAGGCTCCGCGCCTCAACACGGGCACTCCGCAGGCTCCGCGCCTCAACACGGGCACTCCGCAGGCTCCGCGCCTCAACACGGGCACTCCGCAGGCTCCGCGCCCAGGGCGCAGATCCTGGTCTCCGGTGTCACCATGCCCGAGGGGCTGCGGGCGCAGGAACTGCTCGCCGACGAGTGGGGTGTGGCCGCCGACGTGTGGTCGGTCACCTCCTGGGGTGAGCTGCGCCGCGACGGCATCGAATCGGAGCGCCAGGCGCTGCGCGACCCCGGCACCGACGCCCCGCTGCCCTACGTCACGCAGGCGTTGTCCGACGCCGCCGGCCCGTTCGTGGCGGCCTCGGACTGGATGCGCGCCGTCGCCGACCAGATCCGTCAGTGGGTGCCCGGCTCGTACACCACCCTCGGCACCGACGGGTTCGGCTTCTCCGACACCCGCCCCGCCGCCCGCCGGTACTTCAACGTCGACGCCGAATCCATCGTCGTCGCCGTCCTGTCCGCCCTCGCCGGCGAAGGCACCCTCGACCGCTCCAAGGCCGTCGAAGCCGCCAACCGGTACCGCATCGACGACGTCCGCGCCGCCGCCGTCTCCTACGCCGACACCGGCAGTGCATAGAACGGAATCGAAAATCCGATGACAGCAACAGTTTCCGAATACCTCGGCACACCCGGCCGGGAGGCGCCCGCGTCGGCGAGGCGCGCGAAGATCGTGTGCACCCTCGGGCCCGCAACGGCAACCGGCGACCGCATACGCGAACTCGTCGACTGCGGAATGGACATCGCACGGCTCAACTTCAGCCACGGCGAACATTCCGATCACGAGGAGAACTACCTCCGGGTGCGGGACGCGTCCGAACTCGCCGGCCGGGCAGTAGGTATTCTCGCCGATCTTCAGGGCCCGAAGATCAGGTTGGGGCGTTTCGCCGAAGGCAGCACAGTCTGGTCGGACGGCGACCTCGTGCGAATCACCGTCGACGAGTGCGAGGGCACCCACGACCGGGTCTCCACCACCTACAAGCAGCTGGCCGAGGACGCCGAGCCCGGTGACCGGTTGCTCGTCGACGACGGCAAGATCGGATTGGTCGTCACCGGCGTCGACGGCAACGACGTGGTGTGCCGGGTCACCGAGGGCGGACCGGTCAGCAACAACAAGGGTGTGTCCCTGCCGGGGATGAACGTGTCGGTCCCGGCCCTGTCGGACAAGGACATCGCCGACCTCGAGTTCGCACTGCGTCTCGGCGTCGACCTCATCGCCCTGTCGTTCGTGCGATCGGCCGCAGACATCGAACTCGTCCATGCCGTGATGGACCGGGTCGGCCGCAGGGTCCCGGTGATCGCGAAGCTCGAGAAACCGGAGGCGATCGACAACCTCGAGGCCATCGTGCTGGCGTTCGACGCCGTGATGGTCGCCCGCGGCGATCTGGGTGTCGAACTACCCCTCGAACAGGTGCCGCTCGCGCAGAAACGGGCCATCCAAATAGCCCGCGAGAATGCGAAGCCGGTCATCGTCGCGACGCAGATGCTCGAGTCGATGATCGAGAACTCGCGGCCCACCCGCGCCGAGGCGTCCGACGTGGCCAACGCCGTCCTCGACGGCGCCGACGCCGTCATGCTGTCGGGCGAAACGTCCGTCGGGAAGCACGTGATGGAAACGGTCCGCACCATGGGCCGCATCATCAGCGCAGTCGAGGAGAAGTCCACGCACGTTCCGCCGCTGGCGCACGTACCCCGCACGAAGGGCGGAGTGCTGTCCTACGCGGCGCGCGACATCGGGGAACGATTGGGCGCGGCGGCGCTCGTCGCGTTCACCCAATCCGGGGACACGGTGCGGCGGCTGGCGCGACTGCACACTCCGCTGCCGTTGCTGGCGTTCACCCCGCTCCCGGCGGTGCGCGCTCAGCTCGCGCTGACGTGGGGGACCGAGACGTTCCTCGTCGACCCCGTCGAATCGACCGACCAGATGATCCATCAGGTCGACCACGCGCTCCTCGGCCTGGGACGGTACCAGCGGGGTGACCTCGTCGTCATCGTCGCGGGATCGCCTCCGGGCACCGTCGGCTCGACGAACCTGATCCACGTTCACAGGATCGGCGAGGAAGACCACTGATCGGATGTGACGCTGTAACCGTACGCCCGTCCGCTATTGACAGAACTCGATGGACACGGTTTTCTTGATGTCAAGATACGAAACTGTGTTTTCGCATCGTGGAAGTTGCCAAGTGCGGAAGGTGAGTCATTTCATGACTGAGCGTGTTGAGGTCGGCGGTCTGCAGGTCGCGAAGGTGCTCTACGACTTCGTGAACGAGGAGGCGCTGCCCGGGACCGGGGTGGACGCCGACGGGTTCTGGTCGGGTGCGGCCACGGTGATCGACGAGCTGGCGCCGAAGAACAAGGCCCTGCTGTCCACCCGCGACGACCTGCAGGCCCGGATCGACGGCTGGCACCGCGACCGGACCGGGACGGCGATCGACGCGGCCGAGTACAAGGCGTTCCTGACCGAGATCGGGTACCTGGTGCCCGAACCGGCCCCCTTCGAGGTGTCCACGGCGAACGTGGACACCGAGATCGCCGCCACCGCCGGCCCGCAGCTGGTGGTCCCGGTCCTCAACGCCCGCTTCGCGCTGAACGCCTCCAACGCCCGGTGGGGGTCGCTGTACGACGCCCTGTACGGCACCAACGCCATCCCCGACGACGGCGGCGCGGAGGCGGGCGCCACCTACAACAAGGTCCGCGGCGACCGGGTCATCGCCTGGGCCCGCACCTTCCTCGACACCGCCGCCCCCCTCGCGCAGGGGTCGCATGCCGACGCCGCCCGCTACACCGTCGACGGCACCGCGCTGACCGTGCAGCTCGCCGACGGCACCGTCACCGGGCTGGCGGAGCCGGGTAAGTTCGTCGGCTACCTCGGCGACCCGGCCGCCCCGACCAGTGTGCTGCTGCGCAATCACGGGTTGCACGCGGAAATCCAGATCGACCCCACCTCCCCGATCGGGTCCACCGACGCGGCCGGGGTCAAGGACGTGGTGCTCGAGTCCGCGGTCACCACCATCATGGACTTCGAGGACTCCGTCGCCGCCGTCGACGCCGACGACAAGGTGATCGGCTACCGCAACTGGCTGGGCCTCAACCGCGGCGACCTGACCGAGGAGATGACCAAGGGCGGCACCGCGTTCACCCGCCGCCTCGACCCGGACCGCACCTACACCGCCCCGGACGGGTCCGAGCTCACCCTGCACGGGCGGTCGCTGCTGTTCGTCCGCAACGTCGGGCACCTGATGACCACCCCGGCGATCCTGCACGGCGACGGCACCGAAATCCCCGAGGGCATCCTCGACGCCCTGATCACCTCCCTGTGCGCCGTCCACGGACTCAGCACGTCCGAGGCGACGGGGCCGTTGGTCAACTCCCGCACCGGGTCGATCTACATCGTCAAACCCAAGCAGCACGGCCCCGACGAGGTCGCGTTCACCACCGAACTGTTCGGCCGCGTCGAGCAGGTCCTCGGGCTGCCCGCCAACACCCTCAAGGTCGGCATCATGGACGAGGAACGCCGCACCACCGTCAACCTCGCCGCCTGCATCAACGAAGCCCGGGAGCGGGTGGTGTTCATCAACACCGGGTTCCTCGACCGCACCGGCGACGAGATCCACACCTCGATGGAGGCCGGGCCGATGATCCGCAAGGCCGAGATGAAGAAGCAGACCTGGATCACCGCCTACGAGGACTGGAACGTCGACACCGGACTCGCCTGCGGGCTGCAGGGGCGGGCGCAGATCGGCAAGGGCATGTGGGCGATGACCGAGCTGATGGCCGAGATGCTCGACCAGAAGATCGGCCACCCCAAGGCCGGCGCGAACACCGCATGGGTGCCGTCCCCGACCGGGGCCACCCTGCACGCCACCCACTACCACCAGGTCGACGTCGTCGCCGTCCAAAACCAGCTGAAGGGCACCCGGCGGGCCACCCTCGACGAGATCCTCACCATCCCCCTCGCCCCCAGCACCGACTGGTCCGACGCCGAGAAGCAGGAAGAACTCGACAACAACTGCCAGTCCATCCTCGGCTACGTGGTCCGCTGGATCGACGCCGGCGTCGGCTGCTCCAAGGTCCCCGACATCCACGACGTCGCCCTGATGGAAGACCGCGCCACCCTCCGCATCTCCTCCCAGCTGCTGGCGAACTGGATCCGGCACGGCGTGGTCACCGCCGACCAGGTCGTGCAGTCACTGCAACGGATGGCCCCGATCGTGGACCGGCAGAACCAGAACGACCCCACCTACCGGCCCCTGGCCCCGGACTTCGACACCAACATCGCCTTCCAGGCCGCGAAGGAACTCATCCTCGACGGCACCACCCAACCCTCCGGCTACACCGAACCGATCCTGCACCGCCGCCGCCGCGAATACAAAGCAGCCAACGCCTGACCGGTAGTTTCCCCACGTGAGTGGCGAAGCGTCCCGCGGGACGCTTCGCCACTCACGTGTCAGGTGAGGTTCACCGTCGCGAAGATGTCGCCGGTCGGCTGGGTGGAACCGCCGGGCGGTTCCACACTGAATCCGAGTTCCGTGGACTGGTCGATGTCGTTCACGACCGCGGTGGTCGACGGTGACACGTCATCGGCTTCCATGATTCCGGCGGACACCGGCTCGTGTGACGGTCCGAGCAGCCACATCTGATACACCGAACCCGGTGCGGGCGGCGGGACGTCGTTCATCACCAGCACTCCGGCGTCGACGTCCTTGGAGTACACGACTGTGGCCGAACCGCCACCGGCGATCGGTGCCACCGCCGTGCGGACGTCGTCGGCCGCGAGGATCTGCGCGGGCACGGGTTGGCCGTCCTCGCTCTGCAACTGCTGGGCGACGGTGATGCCACCCACGGCGAGGACGATCACCGCGGCCGCCGCACTGAGTGCCGCCACGAGACGCCTGCGCTTGCGCGCACGAACCTCGTCCAGTGCTATCGGTGCGGGTGCAGCGGCGCTGCCGGGCAATGCATCGAGGATGCGCCCGAGCAGGTGAACGGGCGGCTCGACCGCGGTGGACGCGGACTGGGCGGCCATCGTCTCGTGCACATCGCGCACGGCGGTGTCGAATTCGAGGCGAACGTCGGGCGGTGCGCTCTGCACCGCGGTGTCGATCTCGCGGCGCTGCTGATCGTCGACGGCGTCGAGGGCGTACACCTGGGCGAGGTCGAGGATTTCGTGCTGGGACTCATCCATCGAACTGCACCCCCAGACATTGCTTGAGCCTGATCAATCCGTCTCGAATTCGTGATTTCACCGTGGGAAGCGCCACGGACAGCCGTTCCGACACCTCTCGGTACGTCAGGCCTCCGTAATAGGCGAGGACCACGGTTCTCTGCTGGACTTCGGTGAGCGTGCCGAGGCAGTCGACGACGTCGCTGGTGTCGCCGCGTCGGGTGACTTCCTCCGACACCGCGTCGAACGGCCCGTACCAACTCGAGGCGCCGTAGGCGGCTTCCCGTTCGGTGCCGGACTGCTCGGACCGGACCCGGTCGACGGCACGGCGATGTGCGAGGGTGATCAGCCACGACAGCGGCGACCCCTGCTTCGGATCGAATTTCTCCGCGTTGTTCCAGACCTGCAGGTACACCTCTTGGGTGGTTTCCTCGCTGTATCCGGGATCGCGCAGTACCCGCAGCACCATGCCGTACACCCGCGCGCTGGTGCGTTCGTAGAAGTCGCTGAAGGCATCCCGCTCACCCTGCGCGATACGCGCCAGCAACGCCGTCAGCGTCACGTTCTCCGTGTCCCTGTCGACACCGGTCATCGGCCCATTCCGTTCATCGATCCACAGCCTAATAGCAGGTTGCGGCCGGTGTGACCACGATGGGATCCGAGGGGATGCGAGCGATGCCGGCAAAGCACTCACCGCTTCGGCGGCAAGGGAAGGAAATAGCTGGTGCGCTGCTGGTATTCGGGGTAGCCGGGACGCTGCGCCATCGACTTCTCGAGCAGTCGCGCGCCGGTCGCGAACACCAGGAAGTACGTCATGACCACGGGCGACAGCACGGTGACGGCGCCGGGCCACACGCTCGCCGCGAGGAGCCACAGTCCCCACCACACGCAGGAGTCGCCGAAGTAGTTCGGGTGCCGCGTCCATGCCCACAGGCCGACGTCCATGATCACGCCCTTGTTGGACGGGTCCGCCTTGAACGCCGTCAACTGGTGGTCGCCGACCGCTTCGAACACGACACCGACCACCCACAGGAGGACTCCGAGCACCCCGACGACCGCGCCGAGGCCGGATGTCGGACCGAGTACTGCCGACACCTGCAGCGGCAGCGAGACGAACCACTGCGCGAGTCCCTGGGTGAGAAAGATCTTCCTGACGACGACCCAGGGCGAGTTGCCGCCCGCCCGGTCGAGCATCTCCACGTAGCGGGGGTCCTCGCCCTTGCCCGCCGACTTGGCGTACATGTGCCAGGTCAGTCGCAGACCCCACACCGCGACGAGCACCACCACCAGCCAGCGGCGCAGTGCGTCGCCGTCGCCGATGACGGCGGCCACGAGCGCTACCAGGACGAAACCGAGGCCCCAGGACACATCGACGACGTTGTAGCGTCCGATCCGCCGGCCGACGAGGAACGTCGCGGCCTGGAGGACGGCGAGCACGAGAAGGCTCGCCGCGGTGACGGCGCCGAAGTTCGACCAGCCGAATCCGTTCATCGGAGCACGCCGGATCCCGCGGAGTCGACCCGCACAGCAGGCATCATCGACTGACCCGCCGCGGTCGGCTTCACGGCCAGGATCTGATCGACACCCATGCGGCCCTGCTCGAAGCTCATCCCGCCGCCGACGAGGTACAGCCGCCACACCCGGGCCATCTCGAGCCCGACCATCTCGACGACGTCGTCCCAGCGGGACTCGAACTTCTCCAGCCAGGCATCGACGGTCCAGACGTAATGCTCACGGAGACCATGCACGTCGCGCACCTCGAGCCCGGCTCGTTCGAGGTACGCGACGCTCTCACCGACGGGACGCATGGTCATGTCGGGAGCGATGAACGACTCGATGAACGGGCCGCCGCCGGGATGGCGTCCGGTGCGCGACATCTGCTGGATCAGCACCCGCGCACCGGGTTTCGCGTTGTCGTAGAGGGCCTGCGCA
Organism: Rhodococcus sp. JVH1; assembly: GCF_000280725.2. Classification (NCBI taxonomy): domain Bacteria; kingdom Bacillati; phylum Actinomycetota; class Actinomycetes; order Mycobacteriales; family Nocardiaceae; genus Rhodococcus; species Rhodococcus sp. JVH1. The sequence goes on from NZ_CP166289.1 coordinate 5,255,953, forward strand.
TACCGGGCGTAGTTCTTCTCGCCTACGTGCTCACCCATTTCGAGGGACGCGACGGCGTCGAACGGACCGTCGGGGACCTCGCGGTAATCCTGCAGACGGATCTCGACGCGGTCCTGCAGCCCACGCTCGGCGATCCGCTTGTCGATGAATGCCTTCTGCTCACGGGAGATGGTGACACCGACGACCTGTGCACCGTATTCGGCCGCGGCGTGGAGGCTCAGCGATCCCCAGCCGCATCCGACGTCGAGCAGCCGCATGTCGGGTTCGAGTCCGATCTTGCGGCACACCAGGTCGAGCTTGTCCCGCTGGGCATCCTCGAGTCCGTAGTCCGAATCCTGCGGCGTTCCCGGCGCATTCCGGGTGAAATAGGCGCACGAGTAGGCCATCTGCGGGTCCAGGATCAGCGCGTAGAAGTCGTTGGAGAGATCGTAGTGGTGACTGATCGCGGCACGGTCGCGCATCAGGCTGTGCAGCGGGCCGCGGATGTTCGCCTGTGTGGCGGGTGTGGGAAGCGGCCCGCCCGTGACACCCAGCTTCGCGGCGACGCGCAGCACCTTCGCGACCGTCCACGGGCTCGGCCGGACTCCGCTGAGTCCTCGCTCGCGCGCCACCGCCCACACGTGTGCCAGGGCCTCGCCCAGGTCGCCCTCGACGTCGATCTCACCGGTCACGTAGGCCTGTGCGGCCCCGAGTTCCCCGGGGCTCCACAGCAATCGGCGCACGGCGTCCGGGCTGCGCAGCACCACCCTCGGTGCCGTCGCCGGCCCGGCGGTGCTGCCGTCCCATGCGGTCAGATGCACGGGCAGTTCACCGCGGACGAGCGGGCGCAACGCCTTGTCGAGTTCGGCGGCAACGGTCACGGTCGTGCTCCCGTCTTGTCGAGGACGAGCTGCTGGACGTCGATGTAGCCGGAGCGGAACCCGGCCTCCGAGTAGCAGAGGTAGAAATGCCACATGCGGCGGAACGTCTCGTCGAATCCGAGTTCTTCCGCCTGCGCGCTGTGCGCGGCGAACCGCTCCTTCCACAGCCGCAGCGTCTCCGCGTAGTGCTGTCCCATGCTCAAGCGTTCCCGTACCCGCAGCGCGGTGTGTTCGGCGGTGACGGATTCGATCGCCTCGGTCGACGGGAGGAAACCGCCCGGGAAGATGTACTTGTGCACCCAGGTGTAGGTGTTGCGGGTCTGCAGCATCCGATCGTGCGGCATGGTGATCGCCTGCAGCGCCACCCTTCCGCCCGGGGCGAGGAGCTTGTCGAGCACCCGGAAGTAGGTGGCCCAGTACTGATGTCCGACGGCCTCGATCATCTCCACCGACACGATGGCGTCGTACTCGCCGTCGACGTTGCGGTAGTCGAGCAGGTCGATCTGCACGGTGTCCGAGTGGCCGGCCTCGGCCACCCGCAGGCGGGCCAGGCTCTGCTGTTCGCTGGACAATGTCACCGAGCGGACCACGGCGCCGCGTTCCGCCGCCCGGATGCACAGTTCTCCCCAGCCTGTCCCGACCTCGAGCAGCCTGGTGCCCGCACCGACGCCGGCCTCGTCGAGCAGCCGATCGATCTTGCGGCGCTGCGCGTCCGCGAAATCCCCCCACTTCGGGGTGACCTGTGGGACGGGTGCCCGCAGGACCGTCACGTCCCGTACCTGACCCACCCGGGTCGGCGTCGACGCGAACAGTGCGCTCGAGTACGTCAGGGTCTCGTCGAGGAACGTCTCGAACATCTCGTTGGACAGGTCGTAGTGCCGGGAGATGTTGGAGCGGGTGTTCTGCTCGGTGTTGCGTTCCTGGGCGGGGTGTTTGGCGACATAGAGTGCGCGCAACCGTTGCAGCGGCCGGGGAACGAGGGTGGCCATCCTGGAGGCGAACACGCTCAGCACCGCGGCGAGATCCGGCGACGTCCAGTCGCCGGCCATGTACGACTCGCCGAAACCGATGAGGCCGCTCGTCCCGACGCGCCGGGCGAACGCGTCCGGGTTGCGGATGATCATGCGCGGCAGGATCTCCGGTTCCCGGCGCGCCCCCACCAGGGTGCCGTCGGGGTACTCGATGCGGACGTCGAGGTCGGCGGCCGCGCGGCGGAACAGGCGGTCGGCGACCTTCGCCGACACCGAGGCACGCAGACCGGTCGGCACGTCGGCCAGCCCGGGCCAGATCCGGTTGTCGATCCGCGGATCCTCGACGGTGAACGCGAGGTCGGCGGTACTGACGGCAGGCGATGCGTCCATGTCGGTGTCCTTGTTCCTTCTCACTGAACTGTCTCCTTCTGCCGGCCGTCGGGCCGAGCCGTGACGGGGAGTCCACGGGCCCACAGAGTGATTCCCTGGATGCGAATGCGAGCCGACACCACGAGAGGTGCCAGGGGAGTGCGTAGTTGGGTCTTCAGGACCGTGCGGTGGGTGGCGGGCTGCCGCGTTCCCCGCACCGTCGCGGTGAACGGGGCGTGTCCGTCCCGGTGGAGTACCACGTTCAGCGAGAGCGTGTCGCCGGGCTCGGGGAACCGCATCTCGTAGCGGCCGCTCACGTCGTTGAACGGGGAGACGTAGAACTGCTTGTCCACCTCGGCGCGGTCGCGGCTGTCGGGCCGGATCAGGTAGCTGTGCCGTTGACCATAGGTGTTGTGTACCTCGGCGATCACACAGCGGAGGGTGCCGTCGACGTCGTGGCACCAGTACACGCTGAGCGGGTTGAACACGTATCCGAGCACCCGCGCGTTGAGGAGCGCCGTCACCGTCCCGCCGCGGAGGTCGACTCCGTGGGTGGCGAGGAACGCATCCACCCTGGCGCGCAGCGTGTCCGCGCCGGCACCGGGGACCGGCTCGAAGTGATCCTCGGCGCGGAAGCGGGCGAACGGGCCGAGCCACCCGGGCAGGTGCGGAAGGTCGTCGACGTCGACGTACCAGCAGTAGCTCGAATACTCGAAACTGTTGCGGACGGGTTCGGTGCGAGCGTGCCGGATCGTCGTCGAGTAGATCGCAGGCGCGGTCACGACACCGTCTCCCGTTCGCGGTGTCGTCCGGCCTGCGTATCCCACGATCCACCGATCCGTTCGGCGGCGCGCAGGCCCGAGAGCGCCCCGTCCTCGTGGAACCCCCAGCCGTGGTAGGCGCCGGCGAAAGCGAACGTGCCGGAGCCGAGTTCGCTCAGCCGCGACTGCGCCGCCACGGATTCGGGGGTGTAGACGGGGTGCTCGTACGTCATCTCGGCGACGACCGTCGTCGGGTCGACGAGGTGCTTGCCGCCGAGCGTGACGAGGAACCGCCGGTCGTGCACGGTGTCCAGGCGCATCAGCCGGGTCATGTCATAGGTGACGATGACGCCCGTCGCGTCCGTGCTGTCGGCGGGAGTCAGGTAGTTCCACGAGGCCCGGGCGTTTTCCGCGCGGGGGAGCAGCGACTCGTCGGTGTGCAGCTGAGCGTGATTCACCGAGTACGGCATGTCGCCGAGGATCTCGGTCTCGAGGTCCGAGGCGTCGCCGAGCAGGGCGAGCGCCTGACAGGGGTGAACGGCCACCACCATGGCGTCGAAGTACCGGACGTCGCCGCTGCCGTCGACGACGCACGCGCCGCCGTCCGGAGTGCGTTCCACCTGCTGCACGGGGGCGTCGAGAAGTATCTCGTCGAGGTGTGCCGCCACCTTCTCGACGTAGCGGGCGGAGCCGCCCGTCACGGTCCGCCACGTGGGCGATCCGAAGACGGTGAGCATTCCGTGGTGCTCGAGGAACGTGAACAGGTAGCGGGCCGGGTAGTGCGCGGCCGTCGTGGGATCGCACGACCACACCGCCGCGACGAGCGGAGTCATGAAATTCTCGACGAAATACCGGCTGAAACCGTTGCGGCGCAGGAACTCGCCCAGCGGTTCCTGCGCGCCCGCCTCGTCGGCCGGGGTGTCGAGCACGGCACGGGCGCGGCGGTGGAACCGGAGGACCTCGCCGAGCATCCGCCAATACCGCGGCCTGGCCAGGGTGCGGGCAGTGGGGAACAGCCCGCGGATCCCCTTCGCGCCAGCGTATTCGAGCCCGCTCGCATCGGATCGGATCGACATCGACATGTCCGAATCCTGGGTGGCCACGTCGAGTTCGGCGAACAGGCGCAGCAGCGTGGGGTAGGTGCGGTCGTTGTGCACGATGAAGCCCGTGTCGACGTCCACTTCTGCGCCCGAGTCGAGCGTCAGATGGTGGGTGTGGGCGTGGCCGCCGAGACGGGCGTCCGCCTCGTAGAGGGTGACGCGGTCGTGGCGGGACAGAACGTAGGCGGCGGTCAACCCTGCGACGCCGCTGCCGATCACCGCGACGTTCCTGCGTTCGAGCTTCTCCGAATCATGCATGGCGACCTGCTTTCCGGTCAGTCGGTGCGGCGACGACACCTTCCGCGGCGAAGGCGTCGAGAAGGAAATCGGCGGTGATGCGATGCCACCAGCGCGGCCGGGTGAGCATGAAATGTCCGGCTCCCGTCAGGGGAGTCCACGAGGCGTTCACCCCGCGAGCCAGCGCCTGCTCGGTCTGCACCCGGGACGAGGTGGGATCCGTCCAGCGGTCGGCGGTTCCGTGCGCGACCATCAGGCTGCGGTCGGCGGGCACCAGTTCGCCGTCGGACGCGGGCCACCAGGGTGCGAGCGCGGCGATCGCCCGGACGTTGTCGAGGGCGGCGAGGTGGGCGGCGACGCGGCCGCCCATCGAATGCCCGACGACGGCGACGGGGACGTTCCCGAACCGCAGCCGGGCCCGTTCGACGACCACCCGGGCGTCGTGCACCGGACTGGCCTCGGGGGCGTTCCATCCACGGACCCGGTACTGCAACCGCTCCACGACGATTCCGTGCCGCCCGAGCCTCGCCCTCAGAGACCAGGCCATCCAGGTCATGCGCAGATTCGACAGGTGCCAGCACCGCGAGGGTGCCTGACTGCGTGGTTTGCCGCCGGGCAGTACCAGTACGTACGCCGGGGCGGTGGGTGAGCCTTTCTCCATAACCGTTATTCGGAGCTGAGTTTGTGTCGGATGGGCGCACCCCCACCCGCTCACGTGAGTGGCGAAGCGTGCCCGAGCACACCGTGGCACTCACGTGGGAGCACGCAAGAACCCGGCGGCATCGGTGTGGGACCGATGCCGCCGGGCACGGAGATCTGTGAGACGAGCGTGCCTACTGGGGCATCAGGACGGTGTCGACCAGGTACACGGTGGCGTTGGCGGTCTGGACGCCACCGCAGATGACGCCGGCGTCGTTGACCTTCAGGTCGTCGCCCGAACCGGTGACGGTGACCGTGCCACCCTCGACGGTCGTGTGCTGGCCGTCGATGTCACTCGGCGCGATCTGGCCGGGGACCACGTGGTAGGTGAGGACCTTGGTGAGCAGCGCCGGGTCGGTTTTGAGAGTTTCGATCGTGGCCGGGTCGACCTTCGCGAACGCGGCATCCACCGGCGCGAACACCGTGAACTGTCCGCTGTTCAGCGTGTCCACCAGGTTGACCTGCGGGTTGAGCTGACCGGATACGGCGGCGGTGAGGGTGGTGAGCAGCGGGTTGTTGGACGCGGCGGTCGCGACCGGATCCTGCGCCATGCCGCTGACCGAACCGGCGCCGTCGGGCACCGTCTTCGCGTACTCGGCGCAGCCCGGACCGACCAGGTTGGCGGCGGGATCGGCCATCGCGGACGAGGTCGTCGAACCGGACGACATCGACTCGGACGTCATCGCCTCCGAGGCGGAGCCGCTGCTCGACGAGTCGCTGTCGTCCGACGAACAAGCTGCGCCCAGCAGGACGAGGGACGTGCTCGCTGCGACTGCCAGAACTCGTGTGGTGATGTTCATGGGTTATTGCCTCTCTCCGGTGAGGGTGCGGATGAGCACCATCGACAGGCATTCGGAGCGGTCTCCGGAACGGATGGGTGGAACGTTTTCCCGGATCGGCCCATCCGATCCGGAAGTGGCGTCGAATGCCCCGAGAGAGGGTGCTGCACAGGCCCTCTGTTCAGGCTGCCCGTTTCGTCGACGCATGATCGTGAAAGGACCCGAGATGAGACTCTCGAAGGCACGTGGATTCGCCGCAGGACTGCTGACCGCCGCTGCGGCCGTGGTGCTGGCGGCGAGCCCGGCACAGGCTCAGCCCGGTGCGCTCGCACCCGTCCCGTCCCTCGACGTGCCGCGGTACCTCGGCACGTGGTATCAGTTGGCCGCTGTGCCACAGCCCTTCAACCTGGACTGCGCGCGGGACACCAGGGCGACGTACGGGCTCGTGGACTCGTCGAACGTCAGCGTCGCCAACTCGTGCACCACCTGGGCGGGAGGGACGAACGGAATCAACGGCAATGCGCGTGTCAACGACCCGGTCACCAATGCGCAACTCCACGTGAGTTTCCCGGACGTGCCGTTCCAGAGTTCACCGGACGGTCCCACCAACTATGTGGTCACCTACATCGCCGACGACTACTCGTGGGCGCTCGTCGGTGACCCGGCACGGGCTTCGAGTTTCGTCCTCTCCCGCAACCCGGCGGTCGACGACGTGGGATGGAAGCAGATCCGGCAGGTGGTGGAATCGCGTGGCTACAACTCGTGCCTGCTGCTGACGTCCCCGACCACCGGTGGCCGAGAGGCTATTCAGCCGCTCTGCACGGTCTGACGGGCAGCGGAGCCGGTGATGTTCTCCATCATGCCTTTGAAGATGATTCCGTGGAACGGCATGATGGAGTACCAGTACAGCCGTCCGGCGAGGCCTTTCGGGAAGAAGATGGCCCGCTGATCGAGTCGGGACCGGTCGGAATCCACACTGTGGACGCGCCATTCGAGCCACGCTCCGCCCGGTGCCCGCATCTCGGCGCGCAGTCGTAGCAGGGTTCCCCGGTCGATGCGTTCGACCCGCCAGAAGTCCAGGGGGTCGCCGGTGTTGAGCTGCTTCGGGTTCCGGCGTCCGCGGGTGAGACCGACACCGCCGACCACGCGGTCGAGCCAGCCGCGCACCGACCACGCGAGGGGGAAAGAGTACCAGCCGTTCTCACCGCCGATGCTCTCCACGACGCTCCACAGCGTTCCGGCGTCCGCTTCGCAGTCCTTGGTGCGTTCGTCGGTGTAGACGACCTCACCGGCCCAATCGGGGTCGGATGGCAACGGATCGGACGGGGCGCCGACCGGGGACGCACTCGCCCACGTCGTCTCCACCTCACCGTTGTCGATGCGCCGCAACGCCAGTCGCACGGCGTCCCGGTATGTCGTCAGGCCGGCCTTCGGCGGTGGAATGATGTCGTCGATGTCGTGCTCGGAGGCGACGGCGTCGTTCTGCAGCGATTCGATCAGCGCCCGGCCGAGCGAGCGGGGGATAGGGGTGACCAGACCGATCCACAGACCGGCGAGCTTCGGGGTCAGCACGGGAAGGACGAGGATGCGACGCTGACGCAGACCGGCGACCTCGGCGTACGTCTGCATCATCTCGCCGTAGCGGATGACGTCGGGGCCGCCGATGTCGAACGTGCGACTGCGCGGCAACGGTGCCTCGGCCGCGGCAACGAGGTAGTGCAGCACGTCGCGGACCGCGATCGGCTGGATCTTGTTGTTCACCCACCGCGGGGTGGTCATCACGGGGAGCCGGTTGGTGAGATGACGGATCATCTCGAACGACGCCGAACCGGAGCCGATGACCACCCCGGCCTGCAGAACCATTGTGGGAACACCGGAGTCGACGAGAATCTGCCCCACCTGTGTGCGGGAGCGTAGGTGCGGAGAGAGGTCCACCGAGTCGGGATGCAGTCCGCCGAGGTAGACGATCCGGCCGACACCCGACGTGCGGGCCGCCTCGGCCACGTTCTCCGCGCTGACGCGTTCGGCCTCCTCGAACTCGTCCGCACCACCCATCGAATGCACGAGGTAGTAGACGACGTCCACGTCCGTGAAAGCGGCAGAAAGGGATTCGGGATCGCTCAGGTCGCCGCGGGCGATCTCGACGTCGGACGCCCACGGGACGTCGGTCAGCTTCTCGGGTGAACGCACCAGCACCCGCACCCGATAGCCGGCTTGCGAGAGCCGGGGAGCGAGGCGTCCGCCGATGTATCCGGTGGCACCGGTGACCAGTACACGTAACTGCGCCATTCCCACACGCTACTCGTCGTTGTCACCGCCTCGCCCGCCATCGCGGCTAAGGTCGGGTCATGGGCATCGTGCATTCGAGTGTGGTCGAGGCCTCGCGGGACGAGTTGTTCGCCTGGCACACGAGGGCCGGGGCGTTCACCCGACTCTCCCCGCCGTGGCAGCCGCTCAGCCTCGCGAAGGAATCCGAGTCTCTGAAATCGGGTCGTGCAGAATTGCGCCTACCCGGCGGACTGACGTGGATCGCGCAGCACGTCGCCAAGGAGTACGACCCCCCGCACCGGTTCGTCGACTATTCGGCCGCGCTGCCGCTGCGCCTGCTGGTGCCGTGGCGGCACACGCACACGTTCGACGTCGTGTCCGAGGGCCGGACCCGGGTCACCGACCGGGTCGACACCATCGTGCCCGGCCACTTCCTCCGTTCGACGTTCGTCTACCGGCACCGCCAGCTCGCCGACGACATCGGCCGGCACCACTGGGCGTCCACACTCCTGCCCGGCCCCCTCACCATCGCCGTGACGGGTAGCTCCGGTCTGGTCGGCTCCGCCCTCACCGCGTTCCTCAGCACCGGCGGGCACCGAGTGATCCGGCTCGTGCGCCGCGCGCCCGGCACACCCGACGAGCGGCGCTGGAACCCGGACGCTCCTGCCGCGGATCTGCTCGACGGAGTCGACGCCGTGATCCACCTCGCCGGCGCGTCCATCGCGGGACGGTTCACCGACGGTCACCGCCGGGCGATCAGGGACAGTCGCATCGAGCCCACCCGTCGGCTGGCGGAAGTGGCGGCCACGTCCGGGCAGGGGCCGAAGATTTTCGTCAGTGCGTCCGCGATCGGGTACTACGGCCCCGACCGGGGCGACGAGGTGCTGCACGAGCAGGACCCGCGGGGCGACGGCTTCCTCGCCGACGTCGTGGCGGACTGGGAGGACGCGGCGACGCCGGCCGCCGATGCCGGACTTCGGGTGGTCCACGTCCGCACCGGGATCGTCCAATCGCCGAGCGGCGGCGTGCTGCGACTGCAGCGGCCGCTGTTCGAGGTCGGGCTCGGAGGTCGTCTCGGTGCCGGAACGCAGTGGCTGTCGTGGATCGACATCGACGATCTGATCGACGTCTACCACCGCGCCGTCGTCGATTCGGGATTGAGCGGTCCGGTCAACGCGGTGGCGCCCAATCCGGTTCGCAACGAGGAGTACACCGCAGTCCTGGCGTCGGTACTGCACCGTCCGGCCTTCCTCCCGGTCCCCGATTTCGGGCCGAAGCTCCTGCTCGGGGAGCAGGGTGCGCGCGAACTCGCCCTCGCCGATCAGCGCGTCACCCCGGGCAAGCTCCTCGACCGCGGTCACCGGTTCCGGCGCCCCGACCTCGACACGGCGCTGCGCCACCAGCTCGGGCGGTTCAAGACCGACGAGGGGTGACGCAGCGCAACCGCGCGTGGATCAGGTGTGCGCCAGTACCTGCCGGCTCTCCACTCGGGCCTTGGTGGAGATCCGGGCCGCCGCCGCGGCGAGAACGCAGATACCCGCAACTGCCGAGGCGGCAAGGACCCAGTTGTCGTCGCCGCCGATCAGGGCGTAGCAGATCGTGGGAGCGAAGCCGGTGAGCAGGAAGCTCAACTGGGTTGACACAGCGACACCGGTGTAACGGACGTTCGGCGTGAACATCTCGGCGAAGAACGACGGCCACAGGGCATTGGGAGCCGAGTACACGACGCCCTTGAGTCCCACCGTCGCGATGACGATGAGTACCGTACTGCCGGTGGAGATCGCGCCGAGGAACGCGAAGACCCCCACGGCACACAGCAGACAGCCGCTGACGTACACCACTTTCCGGCCGATCCGGTCCGCGATGAATCCGAACAGCGGATGGAAGAACAGCGCGACCACTTGGCTGGCGGCGATCGCCGCGAGCATCGTGGACCGATCGACACCGTGTTCCTGTGTCGCGTACGACAGGCCGAAGACGATCACGATCGTCGAGATGACCGTATTGAAGGCCGCGACGAAGACGATCACGGTCGCGCGCAGCTGAGTGCGGAGGAGGGTGGTCACGGGGAATTCCGATACAGCATCCTCCTTTTCGGCTTCGACGAACTCGGGGGACTCGTCCACCCCGCGCCGCACCAGGAGGGTGATGAACACCATGACGAAGCTGAGGAGGAACGGGACACGCCATCCCCAGGTGAGAAGCTGCTCCTCGGGCAACGCTCCCACGGGGATGAAGATCAAGGTCGCCAGGATCGAACCGGTGGCGGCGCCGTTGAGGAGCCAGCTCGTGTAGAAGCCGCGACTCTTCTCGGGGGAGTGCTCCATGGTGAGCAGGCTGGCCCCGACCTGCTCGCCGCCGGCAGAAATTCCCTGCAAGAGCCTGCATACGACGAGGAGGGCGGGCGCTGCGGCGCCGATGGTCGCATGGGTGGGCAGCAGCCCGATGGCGAAGGTCGACGCGCCCATGAGGAGCAACGTGAAGAGGAGGACGTTCTTGCGGCCGATCCGATCGCCGGCGTGCCCGAAGAGCAGGGCCCCGAGCGGTCGCGCGATGTAGGCGGCCCCGAATGTGGCGAGCGATGCCAGTGTGCCGGCAGCGGAATCACTGTTGGGAAAGAAGATCTTGCCGAAGACCAGGGCCGCGGCCGTGCCGTAGACGAAGAAGTCGTAGTACTCGACGACGCTGCCGAGGAAACTTCCGAGTGCTGCCCTGCGGGCCATCTTCTTGCTGGGCTGAGGAGTCGAATCGTCGGGGTGGGGGCGTTCGGGTGAGGGCATGTGGAGTGTGTTCCTTTGGCTTGTTACCCGGTGAAGGCGAGGCAGGGGTGGTGTGGGTACTGAGGCGAGCCCGTCACGGCGCCGCCGCGAGTTGGGCGCCGCCGCACACGTGCAGCACTTCGCCGGTGATGAACGTGGCCCTGTCGGACGTGAGGAACTCGACGGCGTCGACGATGTCGTCGGCCGTCGCGAGACGGCCGAGAGGCGACATCCTGGTGTGTCTGTCGACGAACAGCGCGAATTCGTCGTCTGTGCGCCCACCCTGGGTGAAGGGCGTGACAACCATGCTGGGCGCGACGGCGTTGGTGGTGACACCGAGGGGACCGAGCTCGACCGCCAGGGAGCGGGTGAGGCCGACGACTCCGGCCTTGGAGGTGACATAGGCGGTGGGTCCGCCGCTCAGCCAGGTTCGTGAGGTGATGTTGACGACCCGTCCCGACCCGGTGCGAGACCAGATCGGAACGGCACTCCGGCACAGCGACATCGGACCGCGAAGGTTCACTGCCATCGCCGTGTCCCATTCGGCGTCGTCGACGTTCGCGAGCCGTGCGCGCGGGTTGATCGCCGCGTTGTTCACGAGGCGGTCCAAGCGCCCGAACTCTTCGTCGATTCGCTTGACGGCGAGGCGGATCGATTCCTCGTCGGCGATGTCTACGACCCATCCGAGAACCTGTGCACCGGTCTCGTCCGACAGCGTCCGGGCAACGGTCCGCACGGCATCCGCGTTGTTGTCGAGGAGGATCACGGTGTCACCGCCCTGCGCGAATCGGCGGCTGATCGCCGAGCCGAGGGCCCCTGCGCCTCCGGTCACAACTGAAACCGGGGTGTTGTGGTATTCGTTCATGATCGTCCTGTCGAGATGTGATGTGTGGATCAGAGTGGCTGGGGGACTGGAGTTTCGAAGTCGGCATGTTGCCGCAGGAACTGCGCGTCGAAGCGCAGTCGTTCGTGGACGGGCCGGGAATCGCTGAAGTCTTCGACGGACACCCACCCGCGGTAGCCGGCTTCGGTGAGGAGGCGGAGAACCCGGGGGATGTCGGCGACGCCGTCGTCCATCGGCGACCACCGGTGGGTCCATACCCCGCCGCCTGCCGGCCTGACGTAGTGAGCGTTCTTGACGTGGACGTGGGAGAGGTGGTCGCCGAGAATCTGCAGGGCCATGCGATGGTCTTCGTACCCTTCCACCACGAGATTTCCGACGTCGTAGATCACTCCTACTCGATCGGGCGGCAAGTGGCCGACGAGTTGATGCGCGAGCGAGACACTGGGGCAGATCGAGCGTTGGTGGATCTCGAGGAGCGCCCGGACCCCGTAGTGCCCGGCCAGGGTAGACACGTGGTCGAAGAACTCCCGCGCTTCCGCGAACAGTCGGTGAAACCCGCGGTCATCCATCCACGGGGCGCGCAACCGGATGCTCGGCACCGAATTCGCTCGCGCGAACCGCATCATCTCCTCGACCCCCGCCACGTCGCCGGAGTCGATGTACGGGCTGAGCGCGGCGACCTCCAAGTCCGCAGCACGTGTCCGCGTGCAGATGTCCGCGACGGACCGGCTGTCGGGAGCGACGGTACAGCGATTATTGGTGAGGAAATGCGGGTGGCCGGAGGAACCGATGTCACTCGCGACGCGCCATTCGATGCCTGCGTAGCCCGCCGCTGCCGCCGCATCGATCGCTTCGGACGGAACCAGGGAAGGTAGGCAAGCTGAGTAGACCCCGAGCTTCATCGGTCTCCTTGAGTGTGAGCGGCATCTGAGGGTGACTCGCCCTCGACTTCGTTCCATTAGAGACCGCCCTCACAGGGATTGTCCAAGCCCTGTTGAGCACACCAGCTATACGCAGTAGGCATAGCCGGTGTCGTATCCTGGTCGAACGCCTGCAGTGGAGGAAACCGACCGTGGAGTTTCGCCATCTTCATTACTTCTTGGCTATAGCCGAAGAAGGATCGTTCAACCGCGCTGCGGAGCGGTTGCGGATTTCTCAACCGTCCCTCAGCCGGCAGGTGCAGGCGCTGGAGAGGGAACTCGGCCAGGCGTTGTTCGACAGAACGGCACGTGGCGCCACTCCGACCGTCGCGGGCGAGGCACTCCTCCAGCACGCACGACAACTGCTGGCGCTCGAGGCTGCAACCCAGGAAGTGGTGTCCGGCGCGACCGAGATCCGGGAAGTCGTCACGATCGGCGTCCCACCGGGTACGTCCAGCGAATGGCTCGTGAGCATGGTCGGCCGCCTCGACGACGAGGTGCCCGGATGCGCGCTACAACTCGTCGAGGCGAACAGCACGAACCAACTGCGGATGCTCCGGGAAGGGCGACTCGACCTGTGCATGGTGCACCAATCACCGCCCAGTGATTGCTCGTCGTGGAAACTCCGCGAAGAGCCGTTCGGGCTCGCCGTTCGCCCCGGCCACACCCTGGCGTCTGCAGAATCCTGCTCGCTGCGGGATCTCGATGGGCTCCGGGTGCTCGTCCATTCCCGCGACCAGGTCCCCACGCAGCAGGACGGGTTGATCGGCGCGGCGGTGGAGGCCGGTATCCGGCCGTACTGGCAGTTCGCGCAGTTCGTCGAGCACGCGCTCGCCGGTGCGGCTGCCGCGAAGGCGGACGCTGTGCTGGTGAGCCGGTACACGGCGGAGAAACAGATGCCGGGGTGGCCCTGGCACCCGCTGACCGAGCTGCCGCTGGCAATGACGACGTGGCTGGTGTGTCAGCGGCACACGAGGGCGGTGGTCGGCGACGTGACGACAGCCATCATGTCCTGAAATGCAGGCCCGCCGCGGCGTCGTACGCCGCCACGACCCGCTTCGGGGCGGTGAGACGCCACGCCTCCTCGACGAGTTCGGCCAGTTCTTCGGCGTCGACGCGGTCGAGGACGACGTCGATCCAGCCCCACCGCCCGAAGAACGGTGCGACCAGGAAGACGTCGGGATCCTCCTGCAGCAGAGCCGCCTGCATTTCCTTCGTCGCTTTGAGGCAGACGGTGGGGGCGCCGTAACCGACGAGACCGAACATCTTCTTGCGGACGCGGAACGTCGGCTGGTCGCCCCAGTTGGCGATCACCACCTCGTGCGCCTCCGGCAACGCCAGCATCATCGCGCGCACGTCGTGTTCGGTGGGCATCACAGCTCCTGGGCAGCGGGTCGGTGGTCCGGGACCTTTATATCCCGGATCACCGACAGCCCGGACCGTGGTGGGCGCGGAGACGCGATGGTCCGAGGCAGGCGGGCGCTCCGTCGTCGAATCGTAGAGTGACTCCCGAACACGTAGGCGCTGTGAAGAGGAGTGAACCCATGACCAGTGAAGAACCCGGGAAGCGGAGTCCGGCCGTCGAGGCGGGGCTGACGGTGCGGCGTGAGGTGATGGGCCCCGACTTCGTCGAGCGGGCACTCACTCGCACGGCGGGGACCGACAGCGAGCAGCTCCAGGAGTTCGTCACCGAGCACGTCTGGGACGCCGTGTGGAACCGGCCGGGGCTGGACCGGCGCAGCCGCAGCCTCCTCAACCTCGGCATGCTCATCGCGCTGCGTGCGCACGGTGAACTGAAGGGCCACGTGCGGGGTGCACTGCGAAACGGTCTGACCCGCACCGAGATCGTCGAGGCGGTGATCCACGCGAGCGCCTACTGCGGCGCCCCCGCCGGGTTGTCGGCGATGGCGGTGGTGCAGGAGGCGCTCGACGCGGAACTGGGACCGCTGGAAGCCGAAGGCTGACGCCGGGCTACGCGAATCAGCCCGTGACGCCGGTGATCTCGTTCGGGGTCTCCGGCAGGTCGGCCTGCCCGGATACGGTCCAGGTGTCGAGGTCGATCGCGTGGATCTTCTTGTTCGCGGGGTCGGTCACGTAGGCGGTGTGGTCCTGCACGTACAGCGCGGGCCGCGGCGACTGCCACTTGTCCGGCTCGGTCCACGGATCGAGGACGTCGACGGTGCGGCTCACCGCCTTGGTGTTCGGGTCGATCACGTGCACTGCGCCGTCGGTGCCGAGGACGAGGGCCTCACCGTGCGGGGCTCGACCGAGCGAGCGGAACGTGTAGCTGGTGCCCAGGTCGACGAGGGAGAGTTGTCCGGTGGCGGTGTCGGTGAGCGAGACCCGTTCGGGGCGTTCGAGTTCGGCGTCGGGATCGGTCTTGTAGTCGCCCAGGATCATCGGTGAATTCTCGTCGCCGGCCTGGTTTCCGATGCGCCCGTAGGGGTCCGGGCTGGTGACCTTGGTGATGACGCCGCCCCGGTAGATCAGCAGGCCGTTCTGGCATCCCACGACCACCGTCTCGCCGGCGGCGACGGCCTCACCGTGCACACCGGGGCAGTCCTCGTTGCGCGCGATCTCCTTGCGGTCGCGGTCGAGTACGACGATGCCGGTGCGCTCGTCCTCGTTGCCGACGGTGGTGAGCAGGCTGCCGTCGGAGAGTTCCACGGCCACTCCGTGATGCGCCTCCGGCGTCGTGAACTCGGTGGTGTCGGGTGTGCCTTCGGAGAGTCCGGCCGGATCGAACACGCGCACCAGTCCGGTGCCGTCGTCGAACAACACGGTCTTGCCGTCGTGCCGGACCACGTGTCCGGGCGTCTTCGCCTCGAACGCGACGTCGGTGAGGGCGGGTTCGGCGGTGTCGAGGGCGGTGAAACTGTTTCCGGTGCTGACCAGCACGTGCCGGTCGTCGCCTGCGGGGTTGAGCCGGGTGAATCCGTCCACCTCGGCCGAACCGACCACGTCGAGGCTTTGCGCGTCGAGAACCAGCACGCCGCCGTCGTAGCTCAGTGCCAGCCGCGGTGTGGCCGAGTCGGTGGTGGTCGCTTCGGCCGTGCCGGAGTCGGTGGAGCAGGACGTGAGCAGTGTCGCCGAGAGTGCCACGGCGGCAACGGCGGTGGGGAGAGGACTACGCATAAGGGTCACCCCGGAGAATTAACTCTTATTGCAAACGGTTGTCAAAGTCGGAAGTGTGCATGTGTGAATGCATCGCTATTTCAACCCCTCCGCGATCGCCAGGGAGTTCGAATCCATCATCTCGATGTACGTGCCCGCGCCCGAGCCGTTTTCGCCCAGTGATTCCGTGAACAGCGAGACGACGTCGACGGGAACACCGGCCTCCGAGGCCAAGACTTGCGCGAGCCGATCGGGCTGGGAGGAGTCGACGAAGATCGCGGGAACCCGCGTCGCGGTGATCGTCGCGGCGAGGTCCGAGAGGTCGGACGCGCTGGGCGACGCCAGGGTGGTCCCGCTGGGAATCACCGCCCCCACGGTGTCGAAGCCGAAACGTTCGGCCAGATAACCGAAGACGTGATGATTGGTCACGAGCTTTCGCCGGTCTGCGGGGACCGTCGCGAACCTGTCCGACATCCGGGCTGTGAGTTCCTCGAGCTGCCGAGCATAGCTGTCCGAGTTCGTGCGGACGGCCCCTGCGTCGATCTCCGGCACGTGGTCGATCACCGCGTCGCGGATCAGTGCGACGGCCTCTCGCATACGGTCCGGATCGGTCCAGATGTGCGGATCCAGGGTGCCCGTGGACTTTCCGGAACGGTGCTCGATCGGCCGCACGGCCTCACCGACCTGCAGAATCGGAACTCCCTCGGAGTGTGCGGTGTCGACGGTCTTGCCGATTCCCTCCTCGAGTCCGAGACCGTTCGACACGAGGAGGTCGGCGCGCTCCACCCGCGCGGCGTCCGAGGCGGAGATCTCGAACGAATGGGGATCGGCACCTCTCGGCATCAGCACCATCACGTCGGCCTGGTCGCCGACGACGTTCTTCACCACATCACCCAGAATGTTCGTGGTCACGACCACGATCGGTCCGTCGGAGGCGCCCGGGGAACACGCCGTCACGAACAGCGTCACGACTGCGGCCAGCAGGGTCAGCGGCAGCGGGCGCTGCATCGCGCTCACAGCCCGACCACGCCGAGGGTGGACGCGGCGACTCCGACGTCGAGAGTTCGCGCCACCCGCGCGTCGTCGCGGAAGTCGATCTCGGTCACCGTCTTCGACGCGGGATCCGAGACGTACGCGCGATTGCCGCCGACGACGACGGCAGGCAGGGTTGCGGACTCGTCGCTCCCGTCGTAGGGGGCGGCCAGGACGTGCGAGGACGCGGTCTCCGCGCCGGTCGTCGTGTCGTACACGCGGAAGGTGCCGTCCGCGAGGACCGCGAACACGGAGCGACCGTCGCCCGCCAGTGCGACGCTCAGCGCGCGATCCGGCGTCCGGACGTGCGTCCACCCGCGGGTGCGGGCATCGAAGACCAGCACCCCGTCGTTGGTGGCGGCGGGTCCGGCGGCGGCGACGTGGATCGGCAGGCCGTCGTGTCCGTGGATCGACGTGGGCCGGGTGGCGGCGCCGATGCCTGCCGGGTAGGGAACCTTCTCCGACGTCCACGCCCCGGCGGCGGTGGTCGCGAGGAACAGTCCGTCGCCGCACGCGGCGAGTACGTTCGTGTCGGACACCGCCGTGCCGTGCATGTTCGGGCAGGCGGTGTCGAAGCTCTGCTCGACCTCCCCGTCCGCGGTGTGGACCTCGAACGTGCCGGGGCGGGAATCGGTTCCGTCCGCGGCCGAGTGCGACACCACGAATCGGTCGGCGATCGGCAGGGCGACGCCGTGGTGCGGTGCGTCGGCGTCCACGACGGCCCCGACGTCGATGCTGTCCTTGCGGAGGGCGGCGAACTCGATCACGCGGGCGAGTCCGTCGCCGTCGAAGAACGTCGCCACCTTGTCGTCGCCTGCGATCACGTGCGCCGGCTTGCCGCCCTCGAGGGCGCCGAGTTCGACCGGTGGCTTGGTGTACGAGTGAGTGTGATCACCGTGGTCGATGGTCCAGGAACCGGCGTCCACGACATGCACCGCGCCGCCCGCGCCGTCCACGGCGAACGCGTAGCGGTCCTTCACCGTCGTCACCCGCGTCGGGTTGTCGAACTCGAACGACTGGAGAGTCTCTGCCGTCGCGAGGTCGAGCACGTCCACGCGGCCGGAATCGGCGTCCGACACGACGAGCCGGGGTTCGGGCCCCTCGACCTCGGTGGATCCGGCCTCGGCGACAAGGTCGCTACCCGGTTGGCTCCGGCCGTCGGGGGACGCGGACTCCTCCTGGGGAGATGCGCAGCCGCCGAGGGCCAGCGCGGCGACCGCGGCGATTGCTGCGTGGGCGAGGGTCGTGTTCGGCATTCAGGGTCTCCATCTATCGAACGGTATCGGGGTCGGCAAAAGGGCAGGCCGAAGTCGTCGCGCCGCCGACCTGGCGAGGGCCGCGACGAAGAACTGGAGCACGGCGATTCCGGCGATCGTCGCGCCCGCAGCGGTGTCGGCATTCCACGACACGATCAGCCCGGCGAACGTGGCGGACCAGCCGAGGAGCACGGCAATTGCCATCGTCGCGCCGATCGACCTGCCGAACAGTGCTGCGGTGGCGGACGGGGCGACGAGGAGGCCGAACACGAGCAGGGTGCCGACGATGCGGAACGAGGCGACCACCGCGAGGACCACCAGTGCGAGCAGTGCGAGGTGCGCCCATCGCGGCTGCAGGCCCAGGGTGTGGGCCTTGCGTTCATCGAAGACGAGGGCGACGAACGGGCGGTACGCGATCACCGAGACGATCCCGGCGACCGCGGCCGCCGCCGCGAGCCAGAGCAGATCTCCTCGTGTCGCCGACAGGACATCGCCGAACAGGAAGGCTGTGAGATCGACCGCGAACGACCGTGCGCGCGAGACGATCACGACCCCCAGCGCGAGCATGCCGACGAACAGCAGGCCGATCCCGGTGTCCTCGGACAGTCGCGAGTTCTTCGAGACCCAGGCGACGCCGAGGATCATGACGACCGCACTCACGGCCGCGCCGACGAGGAGATTCGCGCCGGCAAGATAGGCGACGGCCACTCCGGGCAGCATGCCGTGTGAGATGGCCTCGCTCATGAACGCCATGCCGCGCAACACGACCCACGTGCCCACAAGCCCGCAGAGGACGGACACCAGCATTCCCGCGAAGAGCGCACGCCGGACGAAGGACACCATCAGGGGGTCGAGTAGCCACTGCACTCTGCTAATCTAACGATAATGATTGTCGTAAGCGAAATCGCGGTTCGGTACGGCCCGACCCCGGCGTTGAACGGTGTGAGCGTGCGGCTCACGCCGGGCACCGTCACGGCCGTCGTGGGGCACAACGGCTCGGGAAAATCGACGCTCCTGCAGTGCCTGGCCGGCATCGCGCGACCGACGGCGGGACGGATCGACGGCACGAAGGGGTTGGGCACGGCATATGTGCCGCAACGCAATGCGGTGAGCGATCAGCTACCGCTGACCGTGCGCGAGGTGGCGGCCATGGGAGCCTGGCACCGGCGTGGCTTGTGGCGACGGCTCACTCCCGGCGACCGGGAGGCCGTCGACGAGGCGCTGAACAGGCTCGGTCTCGCAGACCTCGGCCGGCGGCGGATCGGCACACTGTCGGGCGGCCAGCGTCAACGTGCCCTGCTCGCGCAGGCGCTCGTGCAACGCGGCGACCTGTTACTCCTCGACGAGCCGACCACCGGTCTCGACGCGGAAGCCCGCGCGGTGATCGGCGACATCGTCGGCGAAGAGGCCGCGCGCGGTGCGACCGTCGTCGTGGCCACACACGAATCCCACGACGCGGAACGCGCCGACCAGGTGCTGACCCTGTCGTCGGGGGTGCAACTCACCCCACTTCGACGATGACCAGTTTGTTGCCGTCCGGGTCGCGGAAGTAGAACATGGGCGGCACGTAGTCGCCCATCCGCAGCACCTCCGCGTCCACGTCGACGCCGTTCGCCGACAGGGTCGCATGGTCGGCGTCGGCGTCCGAGGTGGTCAGGCGGATGCCCGTCTCGACGCCCACCGGGACGCCGTCACGGGTCGGGACGAGCGCGATCGACGTCGCCGATCCCGGTGGCGCCACCTCCACCCACCGCTGTCCGGGGCTGAACTCCGCATCCGTACGGCGTTCGAAACCGAGTGCGCCCACATAGAATTCGAGCGACCGATCCTGATCGGTCACGGGAACCGCGACCGTGTGTACCCCGTTGATGTGGGTCCTGCGCTCTTCGGTCATGCCGTCCACCTCCCGTAGGCAGGCGTCACGCCTGCTCGGCCGCCTTCTCGAGTTCGGCGACGTCGAGTTTGCGCATCTTCAGCATCGCCTGCATGGCGCGCTGCGCCTTCGCGTCGTCCGGGTCGCGCATGAGTTCGTACAGCCGCTCCGGGACCACCTGCCAGGACACCCCGAAACGGTCCTTGACCCAACCGCATTGGCTTTCCTCGCCGCCGTCGGTGAAGGCGTCCCAGTACCGGTCCACTTCTTCCTGGTCGGCACACAGGATCTCGAAGGAGATGGCCTCGTCGAACGTGAACTGCGGGCCCCCGTTGAGCGCGATGAACGGCTGCCCGTTGATCTCGAAGGACACCGTCAACACCGCCCCCTCCGGACCGGGAGTGTTCGGACCGTAGTGGGTGACCTCCGTGATCCGCGAATTCGGAAACAGGGACGTGT
Organism: Rhodococcus sp. JVH1; assembly: GCF_000280725.2. NCBI lineage: Bacteria > Bacillati > Actinomycetota > Actinomycetes > Mycobacteriales > Nocardiaceae > Rhodococcus > Rhodococcus sp. JVH1. The sequence goes on from NZ_CP166289.1 coordinate 5,276,254, forward strand.
AGAACTTCGCGGCCTCTTCGCCTTCGGTGTCGAACCAGAGGCAGGGGGTGATGGGTTTCATGGCGCAGTTCCTCTCGCAGGTCCTCGTCGATTCATCCTCGCCGATATAGACCGCGCCCACCCCCGAAACTCATCGGACGGCTGTCAGGAGTTCAGCGCACCGTCCGCGTCGACGAGATGGCGATCGCTCCGAACAGTCCTACCAGGGCGAATGCGTAGAAGCCCCACGGAACCGCGTAGCCGGCGCCCAGCAGGACGCCGCCGAGGATCGGACCGCAGATCGCGCCCACCCGGCCCACACCGGCCGACCAGCCGAGGGCGGTGGCGCGGATCTGCGGCGGGTGGTTGGCGCTCGTGAACGCGTACACGAGAACCTGGGCGCTGAACACGAAGCAACCGGCGAGGAACACCAGGGCGTAGATGCCGAACGACACCTTGACGCTGAGCAGGGCGAGGAACATCGCGGCGCCCGCGAACCAGATGATGGCTGCGGTGCGCGGGCCGATCTTGTTGGCGACGCCGCCCGCGATCAGCAGTCCGACCACCGCGCCCGCGTTGAGGATCAGCAGGAACGTCAGCGACGCGCCGAGGTTGTAGCCCGCCTCGCGCATGATCGTCGGCAGCCACGTGTTGAGGCCGTAGACGAGCAGCAGTCCCATGAACGACGTGACCCAGATGGCGATGCTGTTGCGCAGGAACGGACGCGAGAACAGGGCGCGCACCGGGTTCGCCGAGGCCGCGACGGGAGCGTCGGCGGCGGGTGCCGCTTCCAGTTCCAGGCCGTACTGCTTCGCGACGGCCTCGGCCTCGGCGCGCTTGCCGTGCGCCAGCAGGTACGCCGGGGACTCGGGGAGGTACCGCAGCATCAGCGGAATCAGGACCACGGCGGGCAGTGCGCCGACGACGAACATCGAACGCCAGCCGAACGGTTCGATCAGCACGATCGCCAGCGCAGCGGTCGCGACGGCGCCCACGTGATATCCGGTCATCAGCAGCGTCGACGCGGAGCCGCCACCCTGCCTCTTCGAGAACTCGTTGACCAGGGCCAGCGCCGTCGGCAGTGCGCCGCCGAGTCCGACTCCCGCGAGGAAACGGAACAGTCCGAAGAAGAACGGATTGGGTGCCACCGCGCAGAGGAGCGTGAGAACGGAGAACGCCGCAACGGCATACAGGAGGGCCCGCCGGCGTCCGATGACGTCGGTGAGCGTCCCGATGACCAGCGCGCCGATGGTCATGCCGACCAGGCCGAAAGTCGAGATGAACGTGATCGTTCCCATGGTCAGACCCCAGTCCTCGTAGTCGAGGAGGGAAGGGATGACGGCGCCGAGGACCACCAGGTCGAAGCCGTCGAGCAGCACGGCTACCCAGCAGAGGGGCGCGACCCAGAGGGCGGTGGAGGCGCGGGCGGCGCTTCGTTGGGAAGTGGTCATGGTGTCCTCGACGTTCGGCGGTGATGTGCGCGGGTCGTTCGCGATGCGAACCCTAGTTCTATAGGCGGACTTATTGTGTGGCGCGCCATAGTTGCCTGTCAAACATCGGCTACTCCACACCCCGGTTGGTCAAGAACTGGTAAACCCCGTGTGGATAATCGATCGGGTACCGAGTCGATGAGCCAGGACGGATTGTGAGACCCAACCCCCAGGTGGCGGCGAGCCGTCCGAGCCACGCCGCGGCACCACCGTCGGCCGCAAGCGGTTACCGGTACGACCTCGACGGTCTGCGCGGAATCGCGATCGCGCTGGTCGTGGTCTATCACGTGTGGTTCGGGCGGGTGTCCGGCGGCGTCGACATCTTCCTGGTCCTCTCCGGGTTCTTCTTCACCGGCATGCTCGTGCGACGTGCCGGGGCGGATTCGGGTCCGTCGATTCCCGCCGTCCTGCGGCGCACCGCCCGCCGGCTGCTGCCCGCACGCGTGGTGGTGTCGGCCGCTACCGCGGTCGTGACCGTGATCCAGCGGCCGTTCACGCAGTGGTCGGGGATCGCGGATCAACTCCTCGCGTCACTGCTGTACGTGCAGAACTGGCAGCTGGCCCGGACGGCGTCCGACTACGCCGCCGCCGACGCGTCGGTCAGTCCGCTGCAGCACCTGTGGTCGATGTCCGTTCAGGGGCAGTTCTACGTGCTCGCCCTCGCGGTGGTGGCAGGTGTGGCCTGTATCTGCCGCCGCCGGATCGGTCTCGTGCGTCCCATCCTCGGCGGTGTGCTCGGTGCGGGGTTCGTGGCGTCCTTCACCTACGCGGCCGTGCTGTCGCAGGACCGGCAGTCGTGGGCGTACTTCGACACGTTCGCGCGACTGTGGGAGCTGCTCGCGGGCGCACTGCTCGCGCTCGTCGTGCACCGCGTCGCGCTGCCCCGGCGGTGGCGGACCGTCCTCGCGGTGTCGGGGTTCGCCGTTGTCCTCGGGTGCGGGTTCCTCGTCGACGGCGCCGCCCTGTTCCCCGGACCGGCGGCCCTGATCCCGGTCGGTGCGGCGGTGGCGCTGATCCTCGCGGGCGCCGGCCGGTCCGAGCAGCCGGGGGTCGTGACGATGATGGCGTCGCGGCCGTTCGTCGAACTCGGTGGCCTGGCGTACTCGCTGTACCTGTGGCACTGGCCGATCCTCATTTTCTACCTCACGTGGCGGGAGCGGCCCGCGGTCGGAGCGCTCGGCGGACTCGCGGTGATCCTCGTGTCGATGGTGCTGGCCTGGCTCACCCAGCGGCTGATCGAAGCGCGGTTCCAGACCGGGTTCGCCCGTCCGAGGCGGGTGATGACCGCGCTGGTCGCGATCCTCGGCGTCGCCGTGGTCGGGACCGCATCCGGCTGGCACGTGTATCTGGTGCGCAACCCCGAGACGACCGCCCGGGTCGGTGAGCTGGACCCGTGGCTGTACCCGGGTGCGGCGTCGTTGACCGACGGCGCGTTCGCGCCGCGCACGAACATGCGACCCACCCTGCTCGAGGCGTCGGGAGATCTTCCGCAGCCGACCCTCGACGGCTGCATCTCCGATCTGAGCACACGCGACGTCGTCACTTGCGTGTACGGCGATCTCACCGCCGACCGGGCGATCGCCGTGGTGGGCAGTTCCCACGCCGAGCACTGGGTGCCCGCGCTCGATCGGATCGGGCAGCAGCGCGGCATCCGGGTCGAGACGTACCTCAAGATGGGGTGCCCGCTGACGGTCGCGGACGTCCCGCTGCTCGCCGGCGAGCCGTATCCCGACTGCGGCGACTGGTCCCGCGACGTCCTCGACCGTCTTCGTGACCACCGGCCGGACTGGGTGTTCTCGACGTCCTCGCGCCCCAACGAGGAGGGCGCCGGCGACGTCACCCCCGACGACTACGTGGGCCTGTGGGCGCGGCTCGCGGATTTCCGGCTCCCGTTCCTCGGCATCCGCGACACTCCGTGGCTGCACGACGACGGCGTCCCGTACTCGGCCGTCGACTGCCTGGCCGACGGCGGCGACGCCGACAGCTGCGGAATGCCCCGCGACGACGTGCTGGCCCCGGACAACCCCACACTCGAGGCGGCCCGCGACCTGCCGTCGGTGTATCCGCTCGACCTCACGGACGCCGTGTGTGACGTGGCGATCTGCCGCGTCGTGCAGGGAAACATTCTCGTGTACCACGATTCGCATCACCTCTCGGCGACGTACGTCCGGAGCCTGGTCCCCGAACTCGACCGGCAGATCGGCATCGCCACCCGCTGGTGGTGACCGGGATACTGGCGGCATGGCCGAAGACGACCGCAGCATGCTGGGACGTGCCTTCCTGGTGCTGGGTTCGTTCACCTCGGAGCGTCCTCGGCTGTCGCAGTCGGAGCTGAGCCGGCGCACCGGACTGCCGCTGCCGACGGTGCACCGGCTGTGCCGTCAACTGGTCGACAACGGCGCCCTCGAACGCGTCGACGACGGGCACTACGAGATCGGGGTGCGGCTGTGGGAGTTGGGTGCGCTCGCGCCCCGCGCCCACGGATTGCGGCAGGTGGCGTTGCCGTACCTCGAGGACCTGTACGAGGCGACGCGCGAGAACGTCCAGCTCGTGGTCCGGGAAGATCTCGAGGCGCTCTACATCGAACGGCTGTCGGCGCGGGGTGCCGTGACCGTCGTCGGGAGGGCCGGTGGCCGGTTGCCGCTGCACGCGTCGAGCGGCGGCCTGGTGCTGTTGGCGTTCGGCGGCAAAGACCTGCTCGACGAGGTTCTCGCGGCGGGCCTCGAACGCTTCACCCCGTCGACCATCACCACCGAACATCGGCTGCGCAGCACCCTCGACGACATTCGCCGGACCGGGTGGGTCACGTGCCGCGAACACCTCAACGTCGGAACGCTGGCCGTGGCCGCGCCGGTGTCGCGGTCGACGGGTGAGGTGGTGGCCGCGGTGTCCGTCGTGGTTCCGGCGGAGAAGGATCCCGCGCCCCTGATCCCGGCGGTGCGGGCGGCCGCGCGCGGCATTTCCCGCGGCGTCGCGTAGCTCGTCTTTCACTCAGTGAAAGAGGGGGTGTTGCGATCACACGGCGGGCAGCACAGTGACTGGTGTCACGAACTACGCGAGGAGTCTGCTCATGAACACACAGGTCGGGATCGTCGGCGGGGGTCCCGCAGGACTGATGCTGTCCCATCTCCTGCACCTGAAGGGCATCGATTCCGTCGTGCTCGAAATCCGCACCCGCGAGGAGGTGGAGGGCACGATCCGGGCCGGTGTGCTCGAACAGAACACCGTCGACCTGATGGTCGACACCGGACTCGGCGACCGCGTCAAGCGTGAAGGACTCACCCACCACGGCATCGAACTGCGGTTCGGCGGTCGCGGCCACCGCATCGACTTCGACGAACTGACCGGTGGCCGCGCCGTCACCGTCTACCCGCAGCACGAGGTCCTCAAGGATCTCATCGCCCGGCGTCTCGACGACGACGGCGACATCCGCTTCGGCGTCTCCGACGTGCAGGTTCTGGACCACACGTCCGACAACCCGAAGATCACCTACCTCGACGCCGACGGCAACGAGCAGACACTCACCTGCGCACTCGTCGCCGGCTGCGACGGCTCGCGGACCACCACCCGCGGTCTCATCCCCGAGACCACCGTGCGCACCGACCACTTCCGCCAGTACCCGTTCGCCTGGTTCGGCATCCTCGCCGAGGCCCCGCCGTCGTCCGAGGAACTGATCTACGCCAACCACCCCCGCGGCTTCGCGCTCATCAGCACCCGCACCCCGGAGGTCCAGCGGCACTACCTGCAGGTCGACCCGGACGACTCCGTCGACAATTGGTCCGACGACCGCATCTGGTCGGAACTGCACGCCCGCGTCGACGGCGAAGGCGCGGAGATTAAGGACGGCAAGATCTTCCAGAAGTCGATCCTGCAGTTCCGCAGCTTCGTGTGCGAACCCATGCAGCACGGCAACCTCTTCCTCGCCGGCGACGCCGCCCACACCGTGCCCCCCACCGGCGCCAAGGGCATGAACCTGGCGATCGCCGATGTGTACTTCCTGTCCAAGGCGATGGCCGAATACTTCGCCACCCGCAGCCGGGCCGGGCTCGAGGGTTACACCGACAGCGTCCTCCCGCGCGTGTGGCGGACCCAGCACTTCTCCTGGTGGATGTCCTCGATGCTGCACCGACTCCCCGACGACACCGGATTCGGCCACAAGCGGCAGGTCGCCGAACTGGACATGGTCACCCGCTCCGTGGCCGGCCGCACCCTCATCGCCGAGAACTACGTCGGCACGCCTTTGGGCTGACGCCCCCGTGAGTACTTATTAACGTCGGGCGGTTAATAAGTACTCACGGGTGGCGGAGCCGCAACGAACGGGGCGAACAGCCGGGCGGTGTTCGCCGACGCCGCCGCGGTGTCCTCGGGTGGGTTGGCGATGAAACTCAAGGCGAGCCGGACGATGGCGTGCGCGATGATGTCCGCGTCGTCCGGGGACGAGTTCACCCACGACCGTTGCAACGTCTGTGCCAGCCGTTCGGCCGCGGGGCGGATGATGATGTTGCTGTCCGTCGTGATCAGGCGCAACAGATCCTCGGGTGCCTTCCCCTGGTGCAGCGACATCACCAGGGGATCGGCTCCGCTGAGTTCGAAGAACGTCGCATACCCTTCCCGCAGAGCAGTTGTCGCGTCGCCGGGGTTCTCGTACAGAGCGGATTCGATGACGGTGACGAGGCTGTCGGTCAGCCGAAGTGCGTACCCCTCCGCCAACCCGCGCCGCGATCGGAACTCTTTGTAGATCGTCTGCCTGCTCAGCCCCGCGGCAACCGCGACGTCGGTCATGGTGATTGTCGGCCACGGACGTTCGAGCAGCAGTTCCCGAAGCGCATCGAGGGTTGTCTCCCGCATCAGCGACGTCGCGGCCAGCCGGTATCGACTCTGTCGCTCGGTGCGGTCGTCTGCGGACATGACCTCGATGCTAGCGGGCGGCCGCGACCCGACCTTCCCGCTCGCCGGCGAGCACGTCGGTCAGAGCAACCGACTCCTCCGCCAGCGCGGCGCGGTCGACTGTGCCGCCCCGGGCGATCATCGTGCGCACGGTGCGGAGGTCTTTCGGGCGGCCCACGGCGATGACCCCGACCGGCGTGCTCCCACGGACCGCGACCGCTGTGAAATCGCGATCGTCGATCGAACCGCGGACCACGTAGTCGTCGTCGAAACGGGTCGCGCCGGCGAACTGCACGTTGTGGCCGTACTGCGTGGACCACCCCCACGGAACGTCGGTGAACGGCATGGGCTTTCCGAGGATGGAGTGCGCGGCGGCAATCCCCTGCGCCTGAGCGCCGTTCCAATGTTCGGAACGGTATCGCTCGGAGTCACGCGCACCGGGGATGTTGGCCGCGTCTCCGGCCGCGTAGACGCCGTCGGCCGAGGTGCGAAACTGCCCGTCGACGGTGATGCCGTTGTGGACGCGCAGTCCCGCCGCGACCGCGAGCGTGACCTCGGGGACCGTGCCGACCGACACGAGGACGGTGCCTGCAGTCCAGCTGCGACCGTCGTCCGCGGTGGCGCGGGCGGAGCCGTCGTCGCTCACGTCGAGCGAGGACAGGGCGACATCCGTGCGGACGTCGACGCCGTTCTCGGAGTGCAGCGACGCGATCATCGTCGAGATTTCCGGGGGCACAATTCGACTGAGGAGCGACGGGTCCCGTTCGAGGACGGTGACCTCCGCGCCGAGCGACCGCGCCGTGGCCGCGACCTCACATCCGATGAGACCTCCGCCGATCACGAGCAGGGAACCGGTGCGCCGAATCGACTCGCGAAGGGAATCGGCATCGGCCATCGACCGCAGAGTGAACACGTGCGCACCGGAGACACCCTCGAGTTTCCGGGCCCGGCCACCGGTCGCGAGCAGCAGGGCACTGTACGACAGTGTTACTCCGGACGAGAGCGTCAGCAACTTCCGCCGGGTGTCGAGTTCGACTGCCGTTGCACCGGTGATCAATTCGATATCTCTTTCCTTCCAGAAAGAGTCCGGTTTCAGCGCGGTCTTCTCCGCGGCCGTGGCACCCGACAGGAAGTCCTTCGACACCGTCGGCCGCCGATACGGCGGTGCGGGTTCGTCTCCGATCAGGACGACGCGCCCGCTGAAGCCTTCCGACCGGAGCGTCTGCGCGGCGCTCGCCCCTGCGATACCGGACCCCACGATGACCACCGTCGACAGTTCCGTGGCAAGGTTCGACAGTGCGCTCACGCCCGGCTGACCTCGACCATGTCGAAGTCCGCCTTGGCGGCCCCGCAGTCGGGGCACGACCAGTCCTCGGGAATATCGTCCCACCTGGTGCCGGGCTCGATGCCGTCCTCCGGCCATCCCTCGGCCTCGTCGTATTCGAATCCGCATTGGGCGCAGCGGTAAAGCTTGAAATCGGTACTCATGTCACGCCACCTTCGGGTCGAAATCGATCTTTTCGCGGACCCCGCAGTCGGGGCAGCACCAGTCGTCGGGCACATCGGCCCACGCGGTGCCGGCGGGGAATCCCTCACGCGGTGCGCCGGACGCCTCGTCGTAGACGTAGTCGCAGACCGGGCACTGGTAGGCGGCCATCACCGAACTCCGCCGCTGTACTTGGCCAGCACCTTCTCGCGCTTGCCGGGTTGGATGTTCACGCGCGTGATGTCGCCGTCGTAGTGGTCGAGCACGCGGTGATCCATCACCTTGCGCCAGAGCGGCGGGAAGTACGCGAGCGTGATCATGCTGGCGTAGCCGCTGGGCAGGTTGGGGGCGCCGTCCATGCTCCGGAGCGTCTGGTACCGCCTGGTCGGGTTCGCGTGATGGTCGCTGTGACGCTGCAAGTGGTACAAGAAGATATTGGTCACGATGTGGTCGGAGTTCCAGCTGTGTGAGGGAGCGCAGCGCTCGTAGCGGCCGCTGGCGGTCTTCTGACGCATCAAGCCGTAGTGCTCGAGGTAGTTGACCGTCTCGAGGAGAGAGAAACCGTAGACCGCCTGAATGATCAGGAACGGGATGACGACCGGACCGAAGATGGCGATGAGCACACCGAACAGCGCGACCGACATGAGCCAGGCATTGAGCACATCGTTGTGAATGCTCCACGTGCTCTTGCCGAGTCGCTGCATCCGCGTCTTCTCGAGCTCCCAGGACGACTTCAGGCTTCCCCAGACGCTGCGGGGCAGGAACGTCCAGAAGCTCTCACCGAAGCGTGAACTCGCCGGATCCTCCGGCGTGGCAACCCGAACGTGGTGGCCACGGTTGTGCTCGATGTAGAAGTGACCGTAGAAGGTCTGCGCGAGAGTGATCTTGGCCAGCCACCGTTCGAGCTCGGTCTTCTTGTGGCCCATCTCGTGTGCGGTGTTGATGCCGATGCCGCCCATGACGGCGACGGTGAACGCGACGCCGACCTTCGACACCAGCCCGAGGCCGCCGTCGATGCCGAGCCAGGAGAGGTTGTCCGCCGACCAGAGGTAGCACGCGAACACCAGGCTCGCCATCTGGAACGGGATGAACACGTAGGTGCAGTACCGGTAGTACCTGTCGTTCTCGAGCTGTTCCATCACTTCCTCGGGAGGGTTCTGGCCGTCGGGCCCGAAGAACCTGTCGAGGAGTGGAAGCAGTCCGAACAGCAGCAGGGCGCCGATCCACCACCACACCGGAGCCGCCGCCGACCATCCCAATTGGTTGAAAGCCCACACGAGCCCCGCAGCGAGGAACAGTGAGGTCGGGGGAATCAATCCCATCAACCACAGGTAGCGCTTGCGGTCACGCCACGCTTCCGGTGGTGCCTCTCCTGCCATCCTGCTGATATTCGACGTCGTCACGATCCGAACCTCCTCGTCCAGTGGCCGTACCGGTATGAACCAGCTCACTCTCAGTTGGACAGTACACGGACTTTGATCCAGGGTCTAGACAAATATGAAGATTTGTAAATCCCGCGTGGTGCAGTGCTCTAACGCCGGGGTCTTCGCTGCCGATAGAGAGATCGACACCGTTGCACCGTGCTGAGGAGGCCCTCGATGTTCCGCGACCCCGGACTTCCCGACTGGCTCGAATTCGTCCTCGGCCTGCTCGGGTACCGCTGGTAGCTTCACCTGTGAGTACTTATTAACCACGGGCGGTTAATAAGTACTCACAGGTGAAGCATCGCGGCAATGTGCCAGAGCCGGGGCTGGTCGATCGACCCCTCCACGCAGCGCGCGAACAGCCACAGGCGCAACCGCTCGCGGTCGAGGCCGAGCAGGCCCGCCATCCGGCTCGCGAATCCGACGGGGTCGGCGGCGAGGCGGTCGACATGGTCGAGCATGTGCTGCAGCACGTCGTACGTCGGATCGCCGACATACGGTTTGGGATCGATCACCAGCCACGTTCGGCGCGGCGCGTCGGGTGCGTCGTACTCGGCCATCTCTCGCACGAGGTTCGTCGGCAGTTCAAGATCCGGCACACCCGCATTGTGCCTCGCGGATCGTCGGGTCACCGCCTTCCGCGGTCCCACACGCGCTGCGTCTGCTCGGCGATGTCAGGGTGGTGGGTCTGCTGGAAGTTGCGTCCACCGCGGGCGAAGGTGTGCACGGTCGCGGGCGGTACGTCGAGCTCGGCGACGGGTGCGTCGAGCCACTCGCAGTCTCGGAGGTGCACCAGATCCACAGCCGCGGCCTCCGGACTCGAGTCGTAGCGCCACGGACCGTCGATCCGGCCGAGGAGGTAGAGCCCGTCGGCGTCACGCGACCAGACGAACGATCCGTCCAGCACCTGCGTGAAGCGTTCGAGCCGGCGTGCGGCCGGATCGCCGTAGGTGCGCTCGGTCGCATCGAGCGCCTCGCTCAGATCGACAGGAGGTGGGGCCAGCAACCCGCCGATTCCACACACGTCCATCGCGAGCGCGCGCTGCACCGCGAGCTCTGGGTCCACGTCGTCGCGACGGGAACGCATCGGTGCGCGGTAGACGTCGGTGGGTGTCATACGTATGGATTCTCCCTGACGCCGAACCGCGACGGCGCTCTTCGGCAATCGTCCACCCGGGTAAACTAGAACCTGTTACATTCGCGGGAGGGGTGCTACTTCTGGAACTCGGAGAGAACTCATGAGATACCGCGTCGTCGAATGGTCCACCGGTACGGTCGGGCGTCACGCCATCGCAGGGATCGACGCCCGCGACGACCTCGAACTGGTCGGCGTGTGGGTGTCCAATCCGGAGAAGGTCGGGAAGGACGCCGGGGAGCTGGCCGGTCTCGGAAGAGAACTCGGGGTGAAGGCGACCGGCGACAAGGCGGCACTTCTCGCCCTGAAGCCGGACTGCATCGTGCACACCGCGATGACGGACGACCGCATCTTCGACGCCATCGAGGACCTGATCTCCTTCCTCGAGGCGGGCATCAACGTCGTGTCCTCGGGACCTGTTCTGTTGCAGTACCCGATCGGTGTGGTCCCGGACGAACTCGTCGACCGCATCCACGACGCCGGCGAGCAGGGAGACGCGAGCCTCCACGTGAACGGTATCGACCCCGGATTCGCGAACGACGTTCTGCCGCTGGCCATGACGAGCCTGTCGCAGCGGATCGACGAGGTGCGATGCTCCGAGATCGCCGACTACTCCACCTACTACCAGCCGGTGGTGATGACCGAGATCTTCGGTTTCGGTAAACCCGTCGAGGAGACGCCGATGCTGTTCCAGCCGGGCGTGCTGTCGCTGGCGTGGGGGAGCGTCGTCCGCCAGATCGCTGCGGGACTGGACCTCACGCTCGACGAACCGCTGGTGGAGAAGTTCGAACGCATCCCCGCCGAGCAGGACCTGGACATTCTCTCGTGCCACATCGCGAAGGGAACGGCGGCGGCGGTGCGGTTCGAAGTCGTCGGCACGGTCGACGGGGTGCCCCGCGTGGTCCTCGAGCACGTCACCCGCACCCACCCCGAACAGAAACCGGACTGGCCGAAACCCACCCGCGGCGACGGGTGCTACCGCATCGACATCACGGGCGAGCCCGTGATGACCGTCGAGTTCACTCACCACGGCGAGCACGGTGACCACAACGTGTCGGGGATGATCGTCACCGCGATGCGGCTGGTGAATTCGGTGCACGCCGTGGTCGAGGCGAAGCCCGGGCTGGTGACCGCACGCGATCTTCCTCTCATCACCGGTCGCGCTTCGCGCCCGTGAGTACTTATTAACCGCCCGTGGTTAATAAGTACTCACAGGCCGAAGGCACCGAGGGCTGTTCGGAGGCCGTCCGGGCGCTCCGCGAGGGGACGGGGTTCGACGAGTGCGAACGCGCAGCCCACGTTTCGGGCCGCGCCGTCGGCTTCCTCGCTGTCGCCGATCATGAGAGTTCGTTCGGGCTCGGAACCGAGTGCGGCGAGGGCGTGCTCGAAGATCTTCGGGTCCGGTTTGATCGCGCCCACCTCGAACGACAGCACGAACGCGTCGACGAGATGCTCGACTCCCAGGTCCGCGAACGCGGGCCGGATGTCGAACGCGATGTTGCTCAGCACCGCGACCTTGATTCCCCGGTCCTTCAGTGACGCAAGCACTTCTGCGGTATCGGGGTATGCGCTCCAGCATCCCGGGTCGATGACCCGCTCGTACAGCCCGACCGCCTGGTCCTCGTGCGCGACCCCGGACTTGCGCAGGACGTCGAGGTACGCCTGCCGGTGGAACCGAGGGTCGAGGTCGCGGTTGGTCCACGCGTGGTGCTCGGCGGCATCCATCTCGACGGTCTGACCGACGGGCGCCGTCATGCGCCGCATCAACTCGGCCTGCTGGTGGAGGTCGAACGGTTCACCGTCGTGGTCGGTGAGATCGGCCATCCAACTGTCGTCCTCCTCCAGCCGGAACAGTGTGCCGGAGAAGTCGAAGATCACTGCGTCGAATTCGGTGAGATCGGAAGCCACGTGTCCAGGCTAACGCGCTGTGCATGCGACTTCAGGGTGAAGCCGGGCGGGGTCAGTCGACTTCGAGTTCACCCATCAGCGACACCTCGGTGCCGTCGATCGTGGTGTTGATGATCCGCGGCGTCTGCGCGAGGGCGGGTTTCAACTCGCGCATGGCGTTCCGGAAATGCTCGCTCTGCACGTGGGCGACGGCGGCGTCGTCGTCACGGAATGCTTCGACGAGGACGTACAGATTCGGATCCTCCACCGCCCGCGACCAGTAGAACCACAGGTTGCCCGGTTCGTTTCGGGTCGCGTCGGTGAACGGCTGCACCAGGTCGAGCCAGCCGTCCGCGTGGTCCGGTTTCACGGTGAAGTTGACGACGATGAAGATCACGGCTGCCTCACTTCTCGAGTTGACGCATTCGAATCCTACGCGCGCGATGTCGTCGGATCCCCGACCGAGCGGCGTAGCCGGGTGAGGATGCGCGTGAAGCTGTCGGGGTCGTCCAGGGCACGCGCCAGGACGAGCGCGCCCTGGATTCCCGCGACGACCTCCTCGGCGAGCGGCCGCGACGGCCTGCCGTGGCCGGCGTCGGCGAGGGCGCCGGCGAGCGAATCGACCCAATCGGTGAAGTAGGCGCGGACCCGGTCGGCGAAGCGGTCGCGTTCGAGGCCGAGCGCGAACGCGCCGAACAGGCAGATTCGGCGACCCGACCGGAAGTACGTCTCGACCTCGTCGAACATCCGCTCCAGACGGGCGGCGGCGGGCTCGGACCCGCGCAGCGGCAGGTATACGGCGGTCTGGAACCAGGCGTCGACCTCGTCGAGGACGGCCTCGGCCATCTCGTCCTTGCCGCGGGGGAAGAAGTTGTACAGGCTGCCTTTGCCGAGTCCGGTGTGCTCGGTGATGACGGCCAGGCTCGCGCCGTCGAACCCGTGGGATCGGAACACCTCCGCCAGCACGGGGACGACGTCGCCGCGCTCGGCTACTGCTCGGGGCATGACTACTCCACGTGTGCCGGTCAGAGGCCGAGATCGCTCAGCCCGGGATGATCCGACGGTCGCACGCCGGACATGTCCCAGAAGAACTTGCGGTCGGATTCGTCGATCGGCACGTCGTTGATGCTGGCGTGACGCCACCGCATCAGACCGTTGTCGTCGAACTGCCAGTTCTCGTTGCCGTACGCGCGGAACCACTGCCCGTCGGTGTTGTGGAACTCGTACGCGAACCGGACCGCGATCCGATTCCCGTCGTGCGCCCACAGTTCCTTGATCAGACGGTATTCCAGTTCGCGGTCCCACTTCCCGGCGAGGAAGTTTACGATCTCGCGGCGCCCTTGCAGAAAGGTGGACCGATTGCGCCACCAACTGTCCTCGGTGTAAGCCTGCGCGACCTTCTCGGGATCACGAGAATTCCAGCCGTCCTCGGCGGCGCGAACCTTCGCGATCGCGGTGTCGCGCGTGAACGGTGGGACGGGTGGTCGAACGGACATGGTGAGCGCTCCTTCGGGAGGTCTTGTACCTTTCAGTACAGACTGTACCGATAGGTACAGGAGCTGTCCAGGGTCGCGCCGGAACCACGTCACGGCCGCTGCCCCCGCCGCGATGGCGAGGGCAGCGGCCGAGCGTGAAACCTAGTGCGTCTCGGCGAGTTCCGCGCCGATACCGGTCTCGGCTCGAACCAGCATCTCGGCGAACTTCTCGTCTCGATCCGCCGAACGTCCGTGAAAGCGTTCGCCGGCGAGTGAGCCGATCACAGCGGCGGCCAACCCGAGCGGCATCGTGATGATCACCGGCAACTGAATGGTCAGCGGCGCCGGACCACTACCGAGCCAGAGCGCCTCCGTGAACATCAGGCTGACCACGGTGGATGCCAATCCGACCGAGATGCCCCACACGGCGCCTGTGCTGTTGAACCGCCGCCAGTTGAGGCTGAGCAGCAGGCTGGGCAGGTGCGCACTGCCGGCGACCATGAAGGCCATACCCATGAAGTAGGTGATATTTGTAGTGTCGCCGATCGCCATCGTCAGTCCGATCGCGACGACGCTGAACGCGACCGCCGCATACCGGGCGATCTTCGCCTCGCGGGCATCCGCAGTCTCCGTGCCGGCGTCGGCCGACTTCCGGCGGGTGAGGGTGGGCCACACGTCGTGGGCGAACGTTCCCGCAGCCGAGATCACGACGCCCGCGACGACGGCGACGATGCTCGCGAACGCGACGGCAGCCACCATGGCCAGCGCTATCGAACCACCGATGGTGCCGACGCCTCCGCCCAGTTCCGTGACCAGCGTGGGTGCCGCGAGATTGCCGCCGGCGCCGACACGATCCGCCCCGTCGGGACCGAGAAGCGCGGCGGTGCCGAAGCCCATGACGATGACGATCAGATAGAAGATGCTGCACAGTGCGACGGTCCAGCCCAGCGACTTCCGGGCCGTCGCGGCCTCGGGGACGGTGAAGAAGCGAATCAGGATGTGTGCCATACCGGCCGTGCCGAGCGCGAACGCCAGGGAGTACGAGATCAGGTTGATCGCACCGGTCTGCCCGAAGATCAGACCCGGCGAGAGGATCGCGTCTCCGGCTGCCGCGTTCGAGGTTGCCGCCCCGAGCATGCCGGGCACGCTGAAGCCGAACTTCGCGAGGATCCCGAGGCACACCACGATCGCCAGGATCGACAGGATGGACGACTTGATCACCTGAACCCACGTGGTCGCCAGCATTCCGCCGACGAAGACGTAGATGCCCATGAGTGATCCGGCCACCACGACGGAGAGCCCGAACGGGATCCCCGAGACGGACTCGAGCAGGACACCCGCCGCCACGAGCTGGGCGAGCAGCACGAACGTGCCGGTGACGATGGTGCTGAGCGCAACCACCACCCGGACGCGTCGTGCGCCGGTCCGGAACACCAGAACATCCGCGAGCGTGAACTTTCCGACGTTCCGCATCTTCTCGGCGAGGAGGAAGAGGACGGGGAGGAAGGAGACCACGGACGTGCACAGAATGACGGCGCCGTCGACGCCCTTGTAGAAGATCAAGCCGGTGGTGCCCAGGAAGCTACCGGCGGAAATGAATTCGCCGGCGATCGCGAAACCGTTCTGCCAGCCGGTGATCGAGCGTCCCGCAGCGAAGAACCCGGTGGCGCTCCGGCTTCGGCGCGATGCGGCGAAGGTCACCCACAGCGTGAGTGAGATGACGGCAGCGCAGATGCCGATGGCGAGGAAATCGGCGTCGCCGGTCATGAGGCAACCTCCTGATCACGTTGCGCGATGGCCCGGACTGCGGCATCGGCTGCGGGTTGGATATAGGTTCGGGAAAGCCGGAAGTACGCGTACACGAGCACCCAGGTGCCGGCGAACTGGGAGAAGACCACCCACAGCGACAGCGGAATGCCGAACGCCGAGTTGTCGCCGAGGAATTCGGGGAAGAACGCGAATCCGACGAGAAAGCCTGAGAACAGTGCGATCGCGATCAGGCCGAGTCCGGCAGTGACCGCCCGGCGTCGACGCCGCAGTTCGACGAACTCCGGCAACACGAGAATCGGTGACCAGACTGCTGCGCTCGCCGCGGTGGCGGGGGACTCGGTGGTCACGCGTTCACCGCCGCACGTCGCGCCGAGTCGAGCGCGAACTGGTTCTCGTCCCAGCCCTCCGCGAGCGGACCGAAGTAGTGGAAGCGCACCTGCTTGACGCGGTACAACCAGCGGCCGTCGACTTTGACGGCCTCGTCCGTGTAGCGGCCGGCGGCGATGGAGGCGTTGCCGTCGGACACGCAGGGCTGCCACAGGAACGAGCGGACGGTGGCGCGATCGCCGTCGAGGTCGATTTCCAGGTTGGTGATGAAGTGCCAGAACGCGGTGAGCCCGCCGGGGGCGAGGCCGGCGAAGAACGCCCGCATCTCGCTCTTGCCCTTCGGGTTGGACAGCCCGTCGAATTCGCCGTCGTCGGTGAACAGATCCATCAGGGCGTCCCAGTTGCCGTCGTCGAGATGGCGGCAGTACTGCGCGTCGAGGTACCGGATGGCCTCCAGGTCTTCGAGGCGGCGGATTCGTTCTTCGAGGGTGCTCAAGGTGGCATACCTCCACGGTGTGAGGAGCGGAATGCGCGAACCGGCAATTAACAACCGTTCACGTGATCTGGACCATAACCGACGCGCTACCGTCGGTCAACACCGTGCGCCGTTCGCCCCGTTCGACGTGCGTGAAGCATGGTGAGCTGCATTTTCTGCCGGGTGTATTGCCCGCGCTGTGCGCGGCCCCTACCCTCCGAGGGATGAACACTCGGTCAAGCGGTGCGGTGATTCCCTCCGTCCGGCAGCGGATCCTGGACGCGGCGCTGGAGGAGTTCTATACCGCCGGCTTTCATGCGGCGACCATGCGCACCATCGCCAAACGCGCGGGCTGCAGTGCCGCCAACGTGTACAACCACTTCGAGAACAAGGACGAGCTCCTGGTCGAGATTCTGCGGTCCGCCAGTGACGAGCAGTTCACCGCCACCCGGACCGCTCTGCGGAAGGCGGGGTCCGCGCCGGCGGAGCAGTGGACGGCCGCGGTGGTCGCGCATTCGCTGTACACCGCCCGTAACCAGCAAGCCTGCCTGGTGGCGAATACCGAGCTGCGGTACCTCGACGAGGTGGACCGTAAACGGGTCGTGGGCTCGCGCGACGCGCAGGAGCACCTGTTCGTCACCATCGCGGAGGCGGGTGTGGCCGGCGGTGACTTCTACGTCCCCCATGTTCACCAGGCGGTGACCGCGGTGCTCACCATGTGCGCGGGAATCGCGCTCTGGTACCGCCCGGACGGACCGTTGTCCGCGCAGGCGGTCGCGGACTCATATGGCGTTTATGCGCTCAACCTGGTCGGATACCGTCCCGCCTGACTCGGGGAGATTCGGCATTGACGGTGCGTTCCCGTCCGTGCTCTACTGGGTGAACAAGCGTTAATGTGATCCCGGGTGTGGAACCGCGAGTTCCCCCGAGTCACGCGCCCCGTAGTTCGAGTGGATGAGGAGTGTCCATGACTCACCGGCCGTCACAGCCGCGTACCGACTCGCCGCGGTATCTGACCGAGGACCGGGTGGCGATCCGCGACCTGGCACGCGATTTCGCGATGAAGCAGGTGCTCCCGATCGCCAACGAACTCGACCCGGTGCAGGGCACCATCCCTGACACGTTGAAGAAGGCGATGGCCGAGGTCGGGTTCTTCGGGATCATGATCCCCGAGGAGCACGGCGGTCTCGGTCTCGGAGTGTTCGAGTACTGCCTGGTCGCCGAGGAGTTGTCCCGGGCGTGGATGAGCGTGTCGGGGCTGCTGGCCCGCGGCAACGGGATGGGCGGCGGGTTCACCCCGGAGCAGGAGGCGGCGTTGCTGCCGAAGGTCGCCCGCGGTGAGTACCTGGGTGCGTACGCCCTGTCGGAGGCCGAGGCCGGATCCGATGTGGCGAACATTTCCTGCCGCGCCACCCGCGACGGCGACGACTGGGTGATCAGCGGCACCAAGATGTGGTGCACGTACGCCGACGAGGCCGACTACCTGGTGCTGTTCGCGCGGACCGACCCGAAGAAGGATCCGGCGAAACCGCACCGGGGGATCAGCGCGTTCCTGATCGAGAAGCAGCGCGGCGGGTTCCCGGTGGGGATCAGTGGGACGAAGATCCGCAAGATCGGGTATTTCGGGTGGAGTACGTGGGAGCTCTCGTTCGACAATTTCCGGGTGCCCGCGACGGCCATGCTCGGTGAGGAGGGCAAGGGCTTCTACCTGGCGGTGTCCGGTCTCGAGGTGGGGCGGGCGCATACCGCGGCCCGGGCGATCGGTCTGGCGCGGGGCGCCTTGGAGGATTCGATCGCGTACCTGCACACCCGCCGGCAGTTCGGCCACGAGTTGGCCGATTTCCAGCATCTGCGGTTCAAGATCGCGAAGATGGCCGCCGACATCGAGGCCGCCCGGCAATTGATGTATTCGGTGGCCACCGATATCGACACCGGCCGGCGCTGTTCGCTGGAGGCGTCGATGTGCAAGCTGGTGGCGACGGAGATGGCCGAACGGGTGACCAGTGAGGCGGTGCAGATTCACGGCGGCGCCGGGTACACCACCGACTTCCAGGTCGAGCGGCACTGGCGCGATGCGCGGCTGACGAAGATCTTCGAGGGCACCAGCGAGATCCAGATGCGGATCATCTCCGACGAACTGCTGGGGAGGGCGGGCGAATGAGCACACTCACCACAAGTATCGCCGTCGGCGATCGCACTGTGAGCGACGCCCGGCGCGTCTCCGAACTCGGACTGTCGCTGCCGGAGGCGTCGCTGACGGGAATCGTCGTAGCGGGAGTACTTGCTCCGGCGACGACGTCCGGTGCCACACGCACCGGGCTGCAATGGAATTCGCAGTTCGCGGTGACGGGTGCCGACGTCGTCCACGTCGAGTCCGTCGTGACGCGCGTCGAACAGTCCGAGACCGGAGCCGTGTTCGATCGTCACGTGCGGCTCGTCGACGAGGCCGGGTCGATTCGCGAGGAGGGAATCGAGACGTGGCGTTCGCCCGAACCGTCCGCCGTTCGATTCGATCCCGCTGTCGATTTCTGCACGCCCGCCTGGGGAGAGCGTCTCCGCGACTCACTCTCCACCGATACGGCCTTCGCGTCCTCGTTGTCGACTTGGGACGGCACCGTGGGTCTGCGTTGCACCGACTCCTCGGGCCGGGCCCGCGAACTGCAGCTGCGGATCTACCGCGGACGCATCATCGACGTCGCCCGCCGCGTCCCGGGTGGGGCAACGTTCACGCTCATCGCCCCGGCCGTCACCTGGGTCGACCTCGTGTTCGCCGAACGGAACGAATTCATGCGCCGCGCCATCAGTGGTGAATTCTCCTCCAGCGGTGACGGGTACGAGTACCTACGCCTCACCAAACCACTCGACATCATCATCGCCCATGCCCGCGGAAGGGAGGCCCGGCCATGATCGAGGCCCGATACCTGGAGATCGACGGAGCGCTCGGCTTCGTCGAGATCATCACCCCCGACAATCAGCCGGCCACCGAGGCGCCCACCGTTCTGTGCCTGCACACCGCAGGCCAGAGCGGAGTCCAGTGGCGGCACGTCGCGTCCGAACTGGCAGACCGGGGCTACCGGGTGATCGTCCCCGACCTTCCGGGGCACGGACGCTCCGAGCCCGCGGTCGACGGTCCCGTCACCAGCATTGTCGCCTTCGGAGACTGGCTCGGGAAGGTCCTCGATGCGCTCGCCGTCGAAAGACCCTTCGTCGTCGGGTGTTCCATCGGTGGCAAACTGACACTCGAGCTCGCCACGCGGTCGTCGAGGCCGCTGGCCGGAGCGATTGCGATGGCAGCGGAGGCCGGTCCCGGTCGCGTCAACGTAGGAGGGTTGCGCCGCGAACTCGAGGATGTCGCCGGGCCGAGCCGTGCCGACCGCACCTACCTGGGCACGCTCGCCTCCGTCGGACATGCCGTGCCCGAGGCGAAAGCGCACCTGATCGCCACGATGCACAAGCGTGAGGACCCGGAGATCTCGTCGTCCGACCTGATCGGCTGGGGCACGCACGACGTGCGCGACCGGATCGCCGAGATCACCTGTCCTCTCAGGCTCGTCGCCGGAGCGCAGGACCCGTGGATCGACGCCGGACGCGTCGAGCAGTCCGTGTCGGCGCTCGAAGCCGCCCGTCCCGGACTTGCGTCGTTCACCCTGCTCGAGGGCATCGGCCACTACCCCATGGAGGAGATCGACGACTTCGCCTCGGTGGCGGACGAGTGGTTGACCGAACTGCGTGCGGCGGTGGTGCTCTCGTGACGGCGCACGATACGGCGACGCGTCGTGACACACTCGCCTCGCTGCTCGACGAACTCGTGACCGCCGACCCGGGTGCCGCCGCCACCCTCGACGTCGTCGAGGGCGAGCCGGTCGTCACCAGCCGCGCCGAACTTCGTGCCCGCGTCGACGCGCTGAAGTCGGAACTTCTGCGGGTAGGCGTCCGGCGCGGGCAGTGTGTGGCCGTCCTGCTGCCGAACTGGTCGGACGCGATCGTCTGGCAACTTGCCGCGTCCGCTGTGGGTGCACACGTCATCGGCGTCAACACCCGCTACAACACGCACGAGATCGCACACATCCTCACCTCGGCGCGTCCGGCGGTGGTGGCCGTGG
Organism: Rhodococcus sp. JVH1; assembly: GCF_000280725.2. NCBI lineage: Bacteria > Bacillati > Actinomycetota > Actinomycetes > Mycobacteriales > Nocardiaceae > Rhodococcus > Rhodococcus sp. JVH1. Next base: position 5,296,692 of record NZ_CP166289.1, read on the forward strand.
CCGGCCACTTCCACGGTCTCGACCTGTTCGGCCGACTCGAAGAGGCACAGCACTCTCTCGACCTCCCGGCACCGGCAGTCGCCGTCGTGTGCGGACCTCGAACGGCGAGTGCCGCTCCCGACCCGGCGCGATTCGACCTCGGCGGCGGTGCCTGGGCAGCGGGCAGCGCGGAGATCGGAACGGTCCAGGTGCCGGAGACACCCGACATGGCAACCGTCACGGCAAGCGGCGAGCGGGCCGACCCGGACGACGTGCTCGCAGTCGCGTTCACGACGTCCGGATCCACCGGTGTTCCCAAACTCGCGGCCCATCGCGAATCGGCGGTGGTCCGGCACGCGCGAGCCGACGCCGTCGTCCTCGCCGTCGAACCGGGCGACGTCACCCTGTGCGTCCTGCCGGTGTCCGGGGTATTCGGATACTCCACTGCTCTGGCCACTCTCGCGGGCGGCGGAACGTTGCTGATGGAACCCGTCTTCGACGCCGCGGCCACGCTGGCCCGCATGGAATCGGCGAAGGTGACCCACGTCGTCGGCGGTGACGATCTCTTCACCCGGCTCCACGACACGTGGCACGCGGGTAACCGCGCCGACCTGTCGTCGTTGAAGCGCCTCGGGATCGCCGACTTCCTCGGCCGGTCGCACGAGGTGGCCGCGTGGGTGCGCGACGAATTCGACGCCGTCACCACGGGCGTCTTCGGGTCGTCCGAGGTGTTCGCCCTGATGCTGCTGTGGGATGCCGCGGACCCGGAATCCCTGCGCTGGAACGGCGGTGGGCGTCCGGTCGAAGCCGGTATCGAGGTTCGCATCGTCGACCCGCTCGACGACTCCCTCCTTCCGGACGGTGAGCAGGGTGAGCTCCAGGTGCGGGGACCGAACGTCGTCGACGCCTACCTCGGCAATCCGGATGCGGCGGGTCGGGCGTTCACGAGGGACGGGTGGTTCCGCAGCGGCGACCTGGCCGTCGCGACCGGCGACGGCGGCTATACGTACGTGTGCCGGATGGGGGACGTGCTCCGGTTACGCGGATTCCTGGTGGACCCCGCCGAGATCGAGCACCGGCTGGCCGAACACGATGCCGTCCACCTGACGAAGGTCGTGGGCATCACCGGCTCCGGCGGATACACAGAGGCGGTGGCGTTCGTCGTCCCCACCGACGGTGCGTCGGCAGCCGCAGCCGAGCTCAAGGCCTGGTGCGCAGAGTCGCTGGCGGCGTTCAAGGTTCCCGCAGCGGTGCACGTGATCGAGGAAATGCCGACCACCGTGGGCGGCAACGGAGCCAAGATCCGAGCGGTCGAACTGCGTGAATGGGCGCAGCGCTGGACCGATCACGAAAGGGATTTCCGCAGTGCCTGAAAATACGAATGCCCAGGCGGACGATGTCGTCGTCTGCGAGCCCCTGCGCACCCCCGTCGGCCGATACGGCGGACAGTTCAAGGACGTGCCCGCCGCCGACCTCGGCGCTCGGGTGGTGTCCGAACTGCTCGCACGGACGAAGGTCGATCCGGGCCGCGTCGACGACGTGATCTTCGGTCAGTGCTACCCGAACGGTGAGGCGCCTGCCATCGGCCGCGTCGTGGCCCTGGACGCGGGAATGCCGGTGACGGTTCCCGGTCAGCAACTCGACCGTCGTTGCGGATCCGGTCTGCAGGCGGTGCTCGACGCGGCGATGCGGGTGCAGACGGGGATCGCCGAACTGGTGATCGCCGGCGGCGTGGAATCGATGAGCCGCGCCGAGTATTACACCGAGTCGATGCGCTGGGGAGCCAAAGGTGCGCCGGCAGCGCTACACGACCGGCTCGCCCGCGGCCGCGTCACCGCAGGCGGACGCAATTATCCGGTGCCGGGCGGCATGCTCGAGACGGCGGAGAACCTGCGCCGCAAGTACGACATCAGCCGCCTGGAACAGGACGAGCTCGCGGTGAGTTCCCACCAGCGGGCGGTTGCCGCGATCGACTCGGGAAAGTTCGCCGAGGAGATCGTTCCGGTGGAAGTTCCCGTCCGCAAGGGCGATCCGCAGGTCGTCGACCGGGACGAGCACCCCCGAGCCGGCACGACAATCGAGTCGCTCGCTCGGTTGCGACCCGTCATGCGCGGCACCGACCCCGACGCGACCGTCACCGCCGGCAACGCCAGCGGACAGAACGACGGTGCGGCAGCATGCCTCGTCACCACCCGGGCGCAGGCTGAGCGTCTGGGGCTCCGGCCTCTCGCGCGCCTGGTCACCTGGGCGGTCGCGGGGGTGGAGCCGTCCGAGATGGGTATCGGACCGGTGCCGTCCACCGAACGGGCCCTGAAACGCGCCGGGCTGACCCTCGCCGACATCGACCTCATCGAACTGAACGAGGCCTTTGCGGCGCAGGCGCTGGCAGTCACGCGCGAATGGAATTTCGGTGCACAGGATTTCGACCGCACCAATGTCAACGGCTCGGGAATCTCGCTCGGGCACCCCGTCGGCGCGACGGGAGTGCGGATCCTCACCACACTGCTGCGCGAGATGGACCGTCGCGGAGCCCGTTACGGCCTCGAGACGATGTGCATCGGCGGTGGCCAGGGACTGACCGCGATCTTCGAAAGGGTCTGACCACTCAGCTGTCGAGAGCCCGAATCCAGTCGGTGAGCGCCCGCACAACCTGTGCGGGCGCTTCCGGCATGAGCGCATGGCTCGCGTTCGGGATGACGGTCACGGTGACCAACTCCCCGAACCGATCCCGCAACTCGTTCGCCGTCTCACGCGGACGGAACGGATCGAGAGCGGACTGCAGGTCCAGGATCGGCTGGTGCGCGACCTCCCACCACTCGTCCTTGGGTGTGGCGACCGAGGCGGCGAGCTGCCGCTTCGACACCTCCGGATACCAGCCGGTCAGCCACTCGGCTGGATCGTTGCCGGGGGCGAAGAATCCGGTCTGCAGGTAGCCGATCCGCTCCGCCTCGGGCAGTGAGGAATCGGAGCATTTCACCGCCAGCGCCGTCAGCGCGGCCGGGTAGTTGCGGGCACCCGCCGCAGCCACGACGACGCCGCGCACCAAGTCGGGCCTGTCGGCGGCGAGCATCCGGGCGACGTAGTGCCCGAAGGCATGACCGAGAACGACGGCCGCACCGTTGTCCTGTTCCTCGATCACCGCTCCGACGTCGGCGGCCAGGTCGTGCAACGTGATGTCCTCCAGCGGTCCCGTGCTCCGGCCGATGCCACGCGGCTGGGGGCGGGACACCCGGAAACCGTTCTGCGCGAGTCCCGTCGCGACGTCGTCGTAGTCGTACGACTCGCGGCCGAGGGAAGGCAGCAGGATCACCGACGGACCGCTGCCCTCGACGACCACCTCGATCACGGCCGTCGCGGTGTGCACGAACTCCGTCGTCCGCGCCGGTGATGTGCTCGGCATGATGTTTCCTCCACAAACGTCGATCCCCCGGGCGACACGAACTTTCGCGTCGCCCGGGGGAGGGTGGGTGTCTCAGTCCGCGGCGGGATCGAGCGCGAAGTCGTAGCTGACAACCTTACGCCCGGCGTCGTCGAGCTGCGGATCGAGAAGGAGTTCGGGTTTGGTTGCGGTGGCGACGTCGTCGTCGATCCAGTCGCCGCCGGCGAAGTACAGTTGGGTGATGATCGGCTGCTTGCCCGGGAACGTCACCCGCAGGTGCAGGTGCGCCGGCCGCCACGGGTGCCAGCCGGCGCCATTGATGAACTGACCGGTAGGGCCGTCGGTCGGGATCTGGTACGGGGCAGGCTCGATGGTGGTGATCTCGTACCGGCCCTCGGGGTCGGTGACGATGGTCCCGCGCAGGTTCCATTCCGGCAGGTGCGGGGCGAACTGCGAGTAGTAGCCCTCGTCGTCGGCGTGCCACAACTCGATGATCGCCCCGCCGAGGCCGGACCCGTCGAGGTCGGTGACTTCGCCCCGGAGGACGAGCGCGGGGTGCGCCCGGTCCTCCTCGCGCATCGGCAGGGTGCACCGTGCCGGGAGTTCCGGTGCGCCGGGCACGTAGTACGGTCCCTCGATGCTGCCCTTGGTGCCCCGGAACCTGGTGGAGTTGACCTCCTCGATGTCGTGTTCGACGAACACGTCGAGCAGCAGCGGCCACTCGCCGCCCTCCCCGACCTCGATCAGCCACTGCTTGAGGACCCGGTACTCGGGGTAGGTGACGGCGTGCTTGTGGATCAGGGCGCTGAGCCCGGCGAGCACTTCGGTGGCGATCGCCGACAGCCGTTCCGGGGAGGTGTCGGCGGTGAATCGGGCACCCTTGAACTTGTCGGTGGCGGCGTTGCCGGAGCCGACCGCGGTGGGACTGTCGATGGTGGTCATGACGTTCTCCTGATGCTGGGGGTTAGCTGCGGCCGAAGTAGGACACGTCGTCGTTGCCGATCAGGTCCGGCACCGTCCACCCGTCCAGGTCGTACTCGGCCAGGCACTGCTCGGCCAGGCCCTTCATCGAGCTGACCGTGCCCCGGTTCTCGGCGAACATCAGCAGTTCCGCCTTCACGCCCTCGTGGTTGCCGGCGTAGTTGCGTTCGTACAGTTCGTGGCGGCCACCGAACTCGCTGCCGATCGAATCCCACAGCGCCTTCATGATCTTCACCCGCTCGACTGCCGTCATGCCCTCGGAGCCGCGGACGTACTTGTCCAGGTACGGGCGGACGTCGGGGCTCTTGAAGTCGGCGGACGAGGACGGCAGGTAGATCAGCCCGGACGCGACGTCCTGTTCGATGATCTCCTTGATCCGCGGGTAGCCCTGCTGCATGAACATCCGGTACGTCAGCCCGTATTCGAGCTTCGGGACGACGGTGTCACCCACCCACGGTTCCGGGTCGCGGACCATCGATTCGGTCAACGACCAGAACAGGTTCCGCCAGCCGATGACCTCACCGACGCGGGTCTGCACGCCGCGGAACCCACCCGCCCCGGTGGCGTCGAGGGCCTTCATCAGCAGCCCGGCGATGAAGTCCAGTTTCACCGCCAGGCGGGTGCACCCTTGCAGGGTGAAGCGGGGCAGGAACCCGGACTGGGGGAAGAATGCGTTGATCTTGTCCACGTCGCCGTACATGAACACGTTCTCCCACGGCACCAGCACCTTCTCGAAGACGAAGATGGTGTCGTTCTCGTCCATCCGCGAGGACAGCGGGTAGTCGAACGGGGAGCCCATCACTGCGGCCTGCTGGGTGTAGGAGGTGCGGCAGATCAGCTTCACGCCCGGTGCGTCCATCGGGACGGTGCAGATCAGTGCGAATTGCTTCTTCTTGATCGGCAGCCCGTAGTGGGCGATGAAGTTGTAGTTGGTGATGGCCGAGCCGGTGGCCACGACCTTCGCACCGGAGACGATCAGGCCGGCGTCGGTTTCCTTCTCCACCTTCATGAACACGTCCCCCACCTCGTCCGGCGGGAGCTGCCGGTCGACGGGTGGGTTGATGATCGCGTGGTTCCAGTACAGAACCTTCTCCTGCGATTCCTTGTACCAGCGTTCGGCGTTGTCCTGGAAGGGCGAATACAGTTCCTTGTTCGCGTGCAGGGTGCCGAGGAAGGAGGCCTTGTAATCGGGGGACCGGCCCATCCAGCCGTACGTCATCCGCGCCCAGGTGGCGATCGCGTCACGATCCTTCAGCAGATCGTCGGTGTTCTTCGGCGCCCGGAAGAACGGCATCGTCACACCCCCGCTGCCGGTGTCCGTGGGGGTGGTGAGGGTGTCGACGTGCTCGCCGGTGTGCATCGCGTCGTAGAGGCGGGCGGTCATCCGGATCGGGTTACGGAACGCCGGATGCGTCGTGACGTCCTCGACACGCTCGCCGTGCAGGTAGATCTCGCGATCGTCGCGCAGCGACTCTATGTATTCGTCACCGGTCATCGGACGGGTGGCGAAGTTCGCGGTCCGGTTCGCCTCACAGTCCGCGGCGACATTGACCTTGGTGCGGTCGACGTCGGTATCGGGGGCAGCTTCGGTGGTGGTCATGGTGTTCCCTTTCGGTCAGGATTACGAGGCAGCCTGGGCGAGCTGCAGGTGGAGCGGTGTGAACGACGCGGCGGCGTCGAACCATCCGCTGTGGGGGTCGTCGAGGCAGCCGTTCCACGCCGTGGTGCCCGACGTGGCACCGAGATCGTGGAAGGTGCTGCGGTAGAACAACAGTGGGTCCCTGCTTGCGTCGACGGACGCATCGACGATCTCGCCGATGAAGATGATGTGGTCACCGCCGTCGTAGGAAGCCCAGGGCGAGCACCTGAGCGTCGCCGCGTTGCCGGACAGTGCGGGAGCGATGCCTGAGGAGTCCCACACCGGTTCCGTCCGTTGCGGTTTGCCGGCGAAATGCATGGCCGTGTCGAGCTGATCGGCGGCCAGAATGTTCACCGCGAACGGTGCATCACCGAGGTAGCTGCATGCCTTCGACTTCCGGGTCAACGTCACCTGGCACAGCCGCGGCTCGATCGAGACGGCGGTGAAGGCGGTGACGGTCGCGCCGTGCGGCTCGCCGGCGGCATTGGCGCACGTGATCACGGTGACGCCACTGGCGAACTGGCCGAAAATGTTACGCAGAGTGCGCTGGTCCATTTCTCCTGACCGCCTTTCTGCACGATTCGTGCGATAACCCCTGCGATTGGGGACCTGCACAACGTATGACGGCCGTCACAGTCCGTCGATCCGCATTGCGAAGGCGGCATCCGGAACGCGAAACGGGTTTGCCGGACAGGGGCCGGACGCCGTTGCAGTGACGTGAGTCACAGGCGATGCTAGGGTCGGGAGTTGCCCATGCGCGGTCGTGGGGCGAGGTGAGAGGTCTGGACGTACGCATGCGAGGACAGCTGGAAGGTCCCGGTTTCACCGACTGGGACGAGGTTCACGAGGTGGTCGCGGACGCGTACTTCCCTCACGAACTGCGTCCGCTGTCGCGGGACACCGCGGCGCGGTCTTCGCTGGAGTCCTCCCAGATGGGGGCGTCCAGGCTCGCCCGGATCGGTTTCGGGGCGCCCGTGTCGATCGAGTCCGACCATCCCGGTGCATACGGCATCAACATCCCCCTGGCCGGCCGCATCGTCTCCGTCACCGGCGGGACGGAAGTGACCTCGACGCCGGGGCTGGCCACCATCTGCCCGCCCGACACCCGGACCGTCATCACCAACTGGAGCAGTTCCTGCGAGATCATCGGTTTCAAGGTGGACCGGGACTACCTGCAGCGCGAAATGGACCGCGTGCTCGCACGGCCCGGGCAGGAGTTGCCGCGGCAACTCGACCTACGCACCGGCGCCGGCGCCGACTGGCTGAGGTTCGTCCGCTCCGTCGCAGACCAGGCGTTGCGCGACAGCGTTCTCCTGCACAGCGATCAGGTGTCGCAACAACTGTGTGGAGCGTTGACCACCGCGCTCGTGCTCACCGCGATGCCGGACGACGACCCGGGTGCCGCGGGAATCCGGCCGCGCATCGTCAAGCGGGTCATCGACGCGATCCAGCAGGACCCGGCCCGCCCGTGGAGTGCGGGGGAGATGGCCGAACTCGTCGGCGTGAGTGTCCGGCGCATGCAGCAGGGGTTCCGTGAATACGTGGGTATGACGCCGATGGAATACCTCGTCGACGTGCGCCTCGAGCGTGTCCACGCAGAACTCACCGGAAGCGGTTCCTGCGCAACTGTTTCCGAAGTCGCGACACGCTGGGGCATCATGCACACCGGCAGGTTCGCCGCCGCCTACCGCCGCAAGTACGGCGTGACGCCGTCCGAGTCACTCCGCGATCGCGGGCTCTGATCGGTTCGGTGAGAGGTCGGAGTTCGCGTCCGAAACTTGTCGGACCCCCGCGATAGTATTCGCACATGAGTTCGACTGGGGGGTCGGTGGGTAGCCGGGTGGCGGAGCATCTGTCGATGTTCGCTGCCGCGGTCGACGGGCTGCTCGATTCCGGGCTGGCCGAGTTGTCGGACACTGAGCTCGTCGAGGTGATGCGCGGAATGGAACAGTCCCTTCGTCGTGCGGAGGTGATCTCACACCGATTGGTCGTGGAAGGCGTCGAACGCTCGGTCCCGGCGAGTCTGGGGTATACCTCGCCGAAGAAACTCCTGATCGACGTGCTGCGGATCTCGGGCGCGGACGCGTCCGCTCGGGTCACCGCAGCCCGTGAGCTCGGGGTGTGGCACACCCTGGCCGGCGAACCGATGCCACCCGTCTTGCCGGAAACCGCTGCGGCACAGGCCGACGGCGACATCGGCGCGGATCATGTGCGGGCGATCGCGAAGGTGATGCGCAAAATTCCCCACGCCGTCGACAACGACGCGGTGGCCGACGCCGAGGCCGTACTGGCCACGTTGGCGCGAAGCGGTACCCCGGAGGATGTGGAGCAGGCGGGGCATCGGCTGCTGGCATATCTCAATCCGGACGGGAACCTCGGCGACGACCGCGACCGGAAACGCCGGCGGGGCATTTCGATCGGCCGTCAGGACACTGAACTGATGTCGAGAATCTCCGGTGAACTCGACCCTGTCGCGCGGGCGATGCTCGATCCGATCCTCGCAAAATGGGCGCGGCCCGGAATGAACAACCCGGACGATCCCGACTCACCGGCAGGCGACGGCGAGAACCCGGCGATCGATCGTGACGTGCTGGCGGCCGCGGCCGCACGCGATACCCGCACCGCAGCGCAGCGCAATCACGACGCGTTCAGCGCGGTATTCCGGGCGCTGCTCGAGTCGGGGGTGCTCGGGCGGCACCGGGGTCTACCGGCCACAGTGATCGTGACGATGACTCTCGAGCAGTTGGAGCAAGCTGTCGGTGGTCTGGCCACGACGGCCACCGGTGGGCTGCTCCCGATCGAGGACGCATTAGCACTGGCCGAGGACGCACATCCGGTGCTCGCACTGTTCGACCATGCAGGTCGTCCACTGCACCTGGGGCGGCGGCGCCGTCTGGCCAGCGCCGATCAGCGGCTCGCTCTGATCGCCTCGGACGGGGGTTGCACCCGGCCGGGGTGTTCGGCGCCGGCGAGTCTGTGTGCGGTGCACCATGTCACGGATTGGCGCAAGGGTGGGCACACCGACATCGAGGGTTCGGCACTGGTCTGCGACGCCTGCCACGCTCAGGTCAGCGACGGTCCGGCAGGGTGGGCGACGAGGTCCGCGCCCCACCATTCCGCATACGCGGGCCGGACCGAATGGATCCCGCCACCACACATCGACCCCACCCGAAGACCGCGCATCAACCACCGACACCACCCCGGTGAGTTGATCGAGCATGCGCGGCGGCAGCTCACCCACAGTCCACCAGCAGGTGCCGGGGGCCTCGCAGCACCGGGTTGGGCCGGTAGGGCGGCGGGTCCTCGACGAGGCGCGGATTGGGGAGGCGGCGGATGAGTTCGGCGAGCGCCATCTGCCCCTCGAGGCGGGCGAGGGGTGCGCCGAAGCAACTGTGGATGCCGCTGCCCAGACCCACGTGCTGGTTGTCCGCGCGGTCGGGGACGAACTTGTCGGCGTCGACGAAGCGTTCGGGGTCGCGATTCGCCGACGCCAACGCGAGGACGAGGGGTGAACCCTTCGGGACGGTGACACCGCCGATTTCGATGTCCACGATCGGCGTTCGCTGGCCCAGGAGATGCACGGGCGGTTCGAAGCGGAGCAATTCCTCCACAGCCTGCGGCATCAACTTCGGTTCGGCGCGAAGACGTTCGAGAACGTCGGGATTACGCAACAGCGTCAGCATGCCGTTGGTGATGAGGTTGACGGTGGTCTCGTGCCCGGCGATGAACAGCAGGATGGAGTTGGTGACCAACTCGACGGTGTTCAACTGACCGTCCGGCCCCGAATCGTTGGCAAGCCCCGACAACATGTCGTCACCGGGATCGCGGCGACGGTCCTCGATGAGACCGGCCATGAACATGGCCATCTCCATCTGCGCCTTCTGCGCCACCTTCACCTGCTCGTTGTCGGCGCCGGCACGCCGAGGGTCGATGGCTGCCACCAACGCATCGGCCCAGGCGTGGAACCGGGGTTCCTCCTCATGGGGCACCCCGAGCAGTCGGCAGATCACGGTGACGGGGAAGGGGTACGCGAAGTCGTCGACGATGTCGATGCGCTCCTTACCGTCCAGCCCGTCGACCAGCTTCGTGACGAGTGCGGCGAGTTCGCCACGCATGGAGTCGATTCGGTCGGGGCTGTGCGGCGGACCGAACTGTCGCGTCGTCAGTCTGCGCAGTCGATCGTGCTCGGGCGGATCGAGTTTGAGGAAGGACTCCGGCCCGTCGCCGGCACGATCCGCTCCGGGGAGGCCGGGCCCACGGTTGTGCAGGTCGGAGCTGATCCTCGGGTCGTGCAGGAGCGCCTTCACGTCGTAGTACCGTCCGACGAGGAAAGAACCGTTGTCCTGCGGCGCCACCCGAGTCTCACGAAGTTCCTCGTACAGAGGATACGGATTCGGCCGGCTCGCCTGGTCGGTGATCCGCTGGAACAGCTGCGCACGCGACATGGACACTCCCTGTTACTTCGGTAGCGAGACGAACTCGACGCGACGTTCGGTGGGTAGATGGCCGGTCACCGCGACGGTGGGTCCGTGGCTGAGAACGGCCGGGTCCGGCAACTCCGACGCACGCACCTCGAACGGTTCCGCCCGGTCCATGACGTCGAAGTCGGGGGGAAACGCCGCGGCAGACTCGATCAGTCCCCGGTAGAAGTCGAGCCACTTACCCTGATTGAACGCCACAGCGGCCGTGACGCGTCCGCGGAAGCCGTATGCCGCCACGAAACGCCGGTCGGCGACGGACCCCTGCGTGATCACCACCTGATCGGAGTAGGTGGGGATGCCCACGGATTTGATGTTGACGCCGAACTGGCTGGACCAGAACGCCGGAATCTCGAGGTGCGGCCGCCGGCGGAGACCGTCGTGGATCATGTTGTGCGCCGCCACCTCGGCCTGGCCGATCGCGTTTCCCCAGTGCTCCAATGCCAGCAGCTGGTAGTCGTAGAGCGGATGTGGTTGCCGCGCAACGTCACCGGCGACGAACACGTTGTCGGTGACGATGCCGTTGATGTCGAACGCCCGGCAACCTGCGTCGCACGTGACTCCGCGGGGCCCGGCGGCGAGACCGGAGCCGAACAGCCAGTCGGTGTTGCGGATACTGCCCTGCGCGACGATCGCCACGTCGACGTCGAGTGTGGTCCCGTCCGACAGATGCGCACGGCACAGTTGCCCGTCGCCGTCCCCGTCGAGCCCGGTCACTGTGACCCCGGTGCGCAGGTCGACGCCGTGCTCGCGTTGCATGTCGGCCGCGACCGCTGCCACCACTCCACCGAGCGCACCGACCAGCGGTGCCGGCCCGCGCTCGGTGACAGTGACGGACAGCCCGCGCTCCCGGCACACCGACGCGATCTCCGAGCCGGTGAACCCTGCCCCGATCACCAGGACATGACTCGGTCCGGTAGACAGTCGCTCGTTCAGCCGGCGGGAGTCGTCGCAGGTTCGGATGGTGAAGACGCCGTCGAGTGCGGCCTCGGACGAATTCGACCACGGCCTGGCGCGGACGCCGGTCGCGATCAGCACCTTGTCGAACTCGACGGTGTCGCCGTCGCTGAGAACCACCCGGTTGTTCTCCAGATCGAGACTGGTGGCCCGCACACCGAGCCGCCACTGCGCGTCGAGGTCCGGGCGGAAGGGCAGCGCCGCGTGGTCGGGCGGCATGATTCCGAGGAGCACGGCCTTCGACAGCGGGGGCCTGTCGTACGGCTCGTAGGGTTCGTCGCCGATCAGGGTGAGGGAACCGTCGAAGCCTTGCCCCCGCAGTGCCTCCGCGGCGCGCAGGCCCGCGAGCGACGCACCGACGATGACGATCCGCACGTCACTGCCCATTGTGGCGGTCGGGGATGTCGGTGGTGATGGCATGCACCGGGCAGGCGGCGGCGGCTTGCGCCACGTGGTCGCGTTCGTCGTCGGTGGGGCCCGCGTCGTAGAGAAGAGCCTCTTCTCCGTGCAGGGTGAAGACGTCGGGTGCGAGGAACACGCATTGCGCGTAACCCTGGCACCGATTGAGGTCGACGACGAGTTTCACGTCAATCATCCCGATTCTGAACAGTTCTGGTCACACGGGTCCACAGGGACTGCGCGGCGCACGGCCGTCCGATCGCGTCGGGCGGAGACCTCCACCCGGAAACCAGTATTGCGGAATGGACGGACGGTTCGGTTTCGATCCGCTGTTCTGGAGCCATTCAGAAATGTGGCGTCGCCAGCTCCTACCGACGGGTAGAACCCCGGAGTAGTAACGAGAGTTACAAGTATCTTGCCGGAATTCGTATCCTGCTGTCGAGAAACAACTTTCGGACACGGTCTCGATTCGGCAACACGGACGTCCGGATCGTGATGTGATGTGGTGACAAGAGACCGGCAACGCCCAGTGGCGACACCTCAGAGGCGGAATATTGACGATCGAAGCTCACCGCTACACCCGCGCGACACGGCACCTGTCCGCTTTGGACGCTGCCATCCAGATCCTGATTACCGCGCGCGGAAGCTCGTACAGCGCGGACCAGGCCTTCGACGAACTGCTCGATTCCTCTATGCGGCATCAGGTCGATGTCGGGGATCTCGCGGAAGCCCTCGCCGATCTCGCCGACGGAATGCACCCCGACGCCGACGACCATCGACGGGCACGGGACGTGGCCACCCGGGAATGGGGAGCCCTCCTGCCCGGTGACACCGGCTAACCGGCGCAGTCGATACAGGTCTGCGCGGCAGGTAGCGCGTCGAGTCGCACATCGGCGATCGGCAGACCGCACCGAATGCAGAGGCCGTACGTCCCAGTGTCGAGTCGCTGCTGCGCCGCCGTCAGGTCCTCGACCTCGCGCTTCGCGTCGGCCAGCAGCGCCGACACCTGGGCCCGTTCGAAGGCGATGGTCGAGCCCTCGGGGTCGTGTTCGTCGTCGTCCGTGGTGAATTCCGACCCCTCCACAATTGCAGTGAAACGGCCGGTCAGCGAGGCGATGCGGCGTTCTGCGTCGGCGCGTTCCTCGGCGATTCGGGTGCGGTGTTCCGGCAAGTTCATGCCTGGATCAACATCGACGAGGGCCCGGTGCTTCCCCGGTAATCCGCTCGATCGATCCGGGACTTTCTGTCAGGCTTCCCGGCATGGCACGCACATTCGAGGAGTTGGTGGCCGAGGCGGAATCCGTATCGGTGGACGGCTGGGATTTCTCCTGGCTGGACGGCCGGGCCACCGAACAGCGGCCGTCGTGGGGGTATCAGCGCCTGATGGGTGAACGTCTCGCGCGCGAACGCCGCTCTGGACATCCAGACCGGGGGAGGGGAGGTCCTCGCCGGTGCAATGACGATGCCTCCCGTGACGATGCCTCCCGTGATGGTGGCGACGGAATCGTGGCCCCCGAACGTCGCGAAGGCGACGGCGCTGCTGCATCCGCTCGGTGCGGTCGTGGTGGCCGACGCGGACGAATCGCCGCTGCCGTTCGCCGACGGCGCCTTCGACCTGGTGACGAGCAGGCACCCCGCCACGGTGTGGTGGGACGAAATCGCCCGCGTCCTGCGACCCGGAGGCACGTACTTCTCGCAGCACGTCGGGCATGCGAGTGTCTTCGAACTCGTCGAGTACTTCCTGGGGCCGCAACCCACTCGACCCGCTTCCTCATCGAGGCCCGCAAACGCGGCTGACTCAGCCCATCGACTTCGACCCGTCGAGGGCCTCCCTGATGATGTCGGCGTGCCCGGCGTGCTGGGCGGTCTCCCCGATGATGTGGAGCAGGACCCGGCGCGCGGACCAGCGTGATCCCGGTTCGAACCACGGCGCCTTCGGCAGCGGATGCGAGATGTCGAGGTCGGGCAGCGAGGCCACGATCTCGTCGGTCCGGTGTGCCACCCTCGCGTAGCGGTCGAGGACGTCGGCCAGCGTCTCGTCGTCGCGGAGGGTGAACTCCTTCTGGCGATTGTCGGTGCCGGTGCCGGTGCCGTCCGCGGGACCGCCACGCACGGCGTCGGTACCGCGCACGATGAAGTCGGCCCACACCCGTTCGACGTCCGACACGTGTTTGAGGAGTCCGCCCAGGCACAGTTCGCTCGCCGTCGTGCGCTGGGTCGCCTGTTCGTCGGTGAGGTCCCGGACGGTGTAGCGGAGGAAGTAGCGGTGTTTCGCCAGCGACTCCAACAAGTCGGCACGCTCGCCGGTAGTCGACGTTCTCGCGGTAGAGGTCACGGTGATCACCTGCTCCAGCCGGTCCGATGATGCGCATTCGACGGTAGCGGTCAGCCGCCGTGCGCGGTGACATAACCGGTCGCGCGGCCGTGGGTGTCGAGTTCCCACCCCATCCGCTTCCGGGACCGGAGCGTCACCGACGAGTCGATGATCTCGAGGCTGGGGGCCCGGCTCTCCAGCCACTCCTGCACCCGCAACAGGTCGGGCAGCGAAGACACCCACATGCTGACGAGGAAGTTCGCGGGGCCGGTGAGAGACATGCACAATCTCAGTTCGGGCCGGGTATTGACGATCTCCACGACTTCCCGGTGTGCACGCACGGGCAGACGGCACCACCACGTGACGGTGATGGGCCACCGCGTCGCATCCTGGGCCACGTCGCAGCGCAGCACCACGGCCCGGGAGCGCAGCAACCCCGCGAGCTGCCTGCGAACCGACGACGCGGGCCGGTCGATGACCGAGGCGATCTCGCGCGCGGACGCCCTTCCGTTCCGGGTGAGCTCGCGGACGAGCGCGCGAGCGACCTCGTCCGTCAGGCTTTCCGGCCGGGCCGATCCGGACTGCGGCGGAGTGTTCTCCAGTGCGGCGATCGCGGCGGACTGTGCCGTGTCGAGGGAATCGAGGCGCCAGCGGCTGCCCTCCGCGTGGAGTGCGGTGCACGTGTGGGTCCGGGTCGAATTGACGCTCGGGTGGCCGGGCAATTCCTCGAGCACCAGGTCCGACAACTCGTGCAGGGATCCCGTCTGCACCGTCAGGATGAGGTCCCGCCCGCGCGCCGCATGTTCGATCGACGCCACCCGCGGGTCGCGGGTGAGCGCCTCGACCAGTTTCTTCGTGCCGCTGAGATCGCACGTCACCTCGATCATGGCGGTGAACGCACCGGCGCCCGTCATCGGCGCGGGGTACGCGGTGATCCAGGCCAGTCCGCGTTCGGTGATCGACTCCCACCGCCTCGCCAGCGTCGCGGATGTCGTCCGCAGGATCGGGGCGAGCTCGGACCACGTCGCCCGCGGACGGATCTGCAACGCGTGAATGAGCGAAAGCTCGGATTCGGTCAGCATTTCGCGCATAGAACACTTTCTGGGTCGGCACAGGTGATCGTTTTCGACGTTCTCGGTGGTCCGTCGTTTCGCGGATCACAGCATATGACCACCGACGCATTCGGTCGAGAAAGTGACCACCGACATAAGGGAGAGCAATGAATCTCGTGGACGACGCCCGCGCCCTCCAGGGCGACCTCGTGCAGTTGCGTCGCGTGCTGCACCGCGAACCGGAGGTCGGACTGAGCCTGCCGCGCACGCAGGAACGTGTCCTCGATGCGTTGGCCGGCCTGCCGCTCGAGATCTCGACGGGAACAAACACGACGTCGGTGACCGCGGTGCTCCGCGGCGGCAGGCGTTCGGTCGACGCCGCGCAGACGGTGCTGCTGCGCGCCGACATGGACGGACTCCCGGTCACCGAACAGACCGGACTCGACTTCGCGGCGCAGAACGGCGCCATGCACGGGTGCGGACACGACCTGCACACCGCTGCGCTGGTCGGCGCCGCCCAACTGCTCAGCCGTCATCGCGACCACTTGGCGGGCGACGTCGTCCTGATGTTCCAGCCCGGTGAGGAGGGGTGGGACGGCGCGAAGGTGATGGTGGACGAGGGCGTCCTCGACGCCGCCGGCCGCCGCGCCGATACCGCCTACGGCATGCACGTCTTCTCCTGCCAGAAGCCGCAGGGGCGGTTCTTCTCCAAGGCGGGGACGCTGCTCGCGGCGTCGTACAAGCTGACGGTCACGGTGCGCGGGGCGGGTGGACACGGGTCGTCCCCGTCGACCGCCCGGGATCCGATCACCGCGATGGCCGAGATGATCACGTCGCTGCAGACCATGATCACCCGGACGTTCGACGTCTTCGATCCCGTCGTCGTGACGGTCGCGAACGTGCAGGCCGGGTCGCGGCACAACATCATTCCCGACGATGCGCGGTTCGAGGCGACGGTCCGGTGCTATTCGCCCGCCACGTACGAGAAGGTGCCGGCGGCGCTGCGCCGAGTGCTCGAGGGGGTGGCGTCCGCACAGCGGGTCGAGGTCGACGTCACCGTGGCCCCGGAGTTCCCGATGACGATCAACGACGTCGACGAGGTCGCGTTCGGCGCCGAAGTGGTCAGCGACCTCATGGGCGAGGACCGGTACGAGACGGTCAAGCATCCGATGGCCGGGTCCGAGGACTTCTCCTACGTCCTGCAGGAAGTGCCCGGCGCGTTCATCGGACTGGGCGCGTGCATGCCCGGCGCGGATCCCGCTGCCGCTCCCATGAACCATTCGCCCCGAGCGCAATTCGACGACGCGGTACTCGCCGATGCCGCCACCATCTACGCCGGACTGGCCGTTCGACGGCTGGACAAAGCCCGGTCCGACAATGCTGCTGTGGCGGCGGGGAGTGACGCCCGATGAACGAGATCGCCACCGAGAGTGGGACCGTGAACACCGTCCAGCAGAGGTCCGAGCGCTGGGAGAAGGCCCGCGCGATCGTCGGTGTGGGCACGGGAAACGGGATCGAGTACTTCGACTGGACCGTCTACGCGACGTTCGCCGCGTTCTTCGCCCCGCAGTTCTTCCACACCGGCTCAGCGGTCTCCGACCTGCTCGCGTCGTTCGGCGTCTTCGCTGTCGGATTCGTTGCCAGGCCGTTCGGCGGTCTGCTGTTCGGCTGGCTGTCGGATCGGCGGGGACGCAAGCTGTCGATGACGCTCGCCGTCGGACTGGCCGCGGTCGGCAGCCTGATCATCGGCCTGACCCCGACCCATCAGACGATCGGTGTCGCGGCGGCGGTGGTCCTCGTCGTGGCGCGCCTCGCGCAGGGTGTCGCGCACGGCGGTGAATTGCCGTCCGCGCAGACCTATATCGTCGAATTCGCGCCGACGGCCCGGCGTGGACTCTGGTCCAGTCTCATCTACATTTCCAACACCACCGGAGTCGTCGTCGGCACGCTTCTCGGCGCACTGCTCACGACGACGCTGAGTTCGGAGCAGATGGCCGACTGGGGCTGGCGGGTGCCGTTCCTGCTGGGCGGCGTGCTCGGACTGTTCGTGCTGTGGATGCGGTCGCGGATGAAGGAGACCGAAGTCTACGAGGAGTCGGATGACGAGACCGCAAAGCAGTCGATGTGGCAGCTGTTCGTGGCGCACCGGCGGCAGGTGTTCCAGATCCTGTTCTTCACGGTCGGCGGCACCGTCGTCTACTACGTGTGGGCCGTGTCGGCGCCGGCGTACGCGATCGCCGTCCGGGGCATCGATCCGTCCGGCGCTTTGTGGGCGGGGGTCGGCGCGAACCTCGTACTGATTGCGTCGCTGCCGTTCTGGGGTGCGTTGTCGGATCGGATCGGTCGCAAACCGGTGCTGTACATCGGCAACGTCGGTATCGCTGCCCTGCTGTTCCCGCTCAACGCCATAATCGGGCACAGTGCGGTCACGCTGTTCTTCGCGATGGCGATCGCCCTGTTCGTGATGGGCGCGATCCTGTCGGTGATGCCCGCGATGATGGCCGAACTTTTCCCGACCGGATTACGTGCTGCCGGTGTCGGAGTGCCGTACTCGGTCGGTGTGGCCGCGTTCGGTGGGACGGCCGCGTGCGTCCAGACGTTCTTCGCCGACCGCGGTACGCCGGACCTGTTCGAGTGGTACGCGCTCGCCCTGGTTGCGGTCTCGATCGCCGCACTGTTCACGATCCCGGAGACCCGGGGACGGGATCTCGCGTCCCAGACGTAGCGCACGTGAGTGGCAAAGTGTGCTCCCGCACGCTTTGCCACTCACGTGCGGGGAGGCTCTATCTTGAAGCGGTGAAGACACACTCGGTACGTATGGCGCGAGCCGCGGCAAGTGTCGCGATTGCATCCCTGACGGTGGGCGGCACCTGCCTCGCCTCCCCGGCCGCGTTCGCCGACGAGGCCGAACGCGCGCCGGGGAGCGTCGTGGAGGTCGAGCCGCTACCGGCCGACCTCTGGCTCCCCGGCGCTTCCGATGCGCAGCGAATCACCTACTGGTCGATCGGGTCCGACGGGAGTCCCGCACTCAGCAGCGGCGCCGTGTACGTGCCACCGGGACGCGCCCGTCCGGGGATGGCCGGTGATCGCGTGGGCGCACGGCACGTCCGGGCTCGCGGACGACTGTGCTCCCTCGCTCGTCGGGCCCGCGCTCCCCGAGCGTGACTACCCGTACCTCGGACACTGGCTCGAACAGGGATATGCCGTCGTCTCCACCGACTACGTCGGCCTCGGCACGCCCGGTGTGATGCCGTACCTCGACGGAAAGGTCGAGGCGCACAGCGTCGTCGACTCGGTGAAGGCCGCCCGCGCCGTCGACGAGTCCCTGTCGAACAAGTGGGTGGTGGTCGGCCAGTCGCAGGGCGGCGGCGCCGCGATCACCACCGCCCGCTACGCCACCGAGTACGGCGGCGAGACGCTGGACTACCGCGGGGCCGTGGGAACGGGTGTGCCGGCGAACATCGAGCTGACACTGCTGCCGCTGGGGCCGGGGGTGCCGCCCACGGCGATCCCCGCCGGCCTCACGTCGTACCTGTTCTACATCCTCGCTGGACTGCGGTCGGCGCATCCCGAGATCGACCTCGACTCCTACCTCACTCCGCTCGGCACCCGGTACGTGAACGCCGCCGAGCAGCTGTGCGTCAACGACCTTCACGACGCCGCGGAAGGCGCGGTGGTCGGCGACCTGTTCAGCAAGCCGCTGAACCAGATCCCGAACTTTCACGGGCTGCTCGTGGACTACATGGGTCTCCCGACGAGTGGGTACGACCGTCCCCTGTTCATCGGGCAGGGGCTCACCGACATCGACGTGCCCGCACCGTCGGCGTTCTCGCTGGTCGCGGCACTGACCGCCAACGGTGAGCCGGTCACGTTCAAGACGTATCCCACCGACCACAGCGGCACGCTCGTCGATTCCCAGGCGGACACTATCCCGTTCGTGCGTGGGCTGTTCGACTGAGTGAACGCGGCACTGTCCAGAATCCGGACAGTTGCTCGCCGCGCCCACAGGCACTATGGCGTGGGTCACACTGTGTGGGTACGTTCGGGTGTGAGTCGTGTACCGGTGCACGACCGGACCCGCGCGCAGCAAGGAGTCGAGGTTGGAGTTTGGCGGCATGACCGGGCACGCGGCGATGCGGCCGGAGATCGCGTTGTCCTGGAAGCGTTCGGCGCTCAGCGGTCTGGAACCGAGTTCGACGCCGACCGATGATCCCTGCTCCGACCTGGACAAGTCCAGTCGCCTGCTGCAGGCGGCCCGTCCCGTGCTCGATGAGATGGAACAGCAGATCCAGGGCACCGGCTTCTGTGTCCTGCTCGCCGACCGTGACTGCCGCATCGTCGCCCGGCTCTTCGACGGCCCCCGACTCGAGCGCCTGATCGACGGCGCCGGGGCGGTGCTGGGGTCGCGGTTCGACGAGGACTGCGTGGGGACCACGGCGCTGGGGACGCCGATGGAGGTCCGGCGTGGCGTCGTCATACACGGCGAGGAGCACTACCTCGAGCGGTTCAAGGAACTCAGCTGTTACGGACACCCGATCGTCCATCCGGTGACGCGCCGCGTCGAGGGCATCCTCGACATGACGGGTGTCGCGTCGCGCGCCAACCCGCTGTTCGCCCCGTTCCTGGCCCGAGCGGCCGCGGACATCGAACGACGTTTGCTCGAGGGGGCCCGGGTGTCGCAGCAGCGGCTCGTGGACGCGTTTCAGCGGGTGTCGCCGCAGAATCTGATGGCGGTCACCGCGATCGGCGAGGACATTCTGCTCAGCAACCGGGTGGCGCTCGACCTGCTCCAGGTGTCCGATCACGCGACGCTGCGGGGGCTTGCCGCGGACCTGCGTCCGGATCAGTCGAAGACGGTGCGGATCCAACTGTCCTCGGGCGAACCGGCGTTGGTCCGGGCCGACCACGTGGCAGGCACGGACGGCGGGGCCGTGTTCGTCGTCCGGCCGGACCGCCGGACCAGCACCCCCATCCGGCGCGGCAAGTCCCCGTCGAGTTCCGTCGTCGAACGCAGCAGGTCGGAGTTGTCGCGGCTGCGCGAGACCCGGGATCCGGTGGTGATCAGCGGCGAACCGGGCATCGGCAGGACGACGGCGGTTCGCGATCTGGCCGGCGACAAGTCGCTCGTATGTATGGACGCGGCCGCCATCGCCCTCGACGGCGCCGACGCCTGGATCGACCGACTTCTCACGCTGGCGGCCGGACCCGCCGCGGTCCTGGCGATCGAGGAAGTGCAACTGCTACCCGAGTCGATGCTGCCGCTGGTCGTGAAGATGCTGGCCGCCGACGCGGGTCCACGAATCGTGATGACGAGTTCTCCCCTCGGCGACCTGCCACCGGGCGTTGCGGGTCTCGTCGGCCGCTGCCCCGGACAGGTGGTGCTCCCGCCGCTGCGTCAACGCACCCGCGAATTCGCGGACATCGCGCAGGGAATCCTCGATTCCGTCGATCCCGGTCTCCGGCTCACCGCGAGCGCGCTCGACGCTCTGATCGCCCGCGACTGGCCGGGCAATATCGCCGAACTGTTCGTCGTGCTGCAGGCCGCCGCGGGCAGACGCAGCAGCGCGAACATCGCTGTCGCGGATCTACCCGACCAGTATCGGACGCCGACCCGGGTGTCCCGGCTGGCCGGCCGCGAGCGCGCCGAACGCCAGGCCATCGTCGACGCACTGCAGGAGTGCGGCGGCAACAAGGTGCATGCCGCGGCCGCGCTGGGCATCAGCCGCAGCACGCTCTACGTCCGGATCCGAGCCCTCGATATCACCGTCTAGCTGCAGTTTCATCCACCGATCCGCGACCGTCCGGAGGTGTCCGAAGTCAGGACAGTTAGTGATATGGCAACCAGTGCACTATGAGCCACGTCACATTCACAACTTCGGAGGTTTTGATGACAGCGACGATCGAACCCAGCCAAGCGGAACTCTTGCCGTCGGTACGGAACTTTCTGTCCGGCACCAAGCGATTCCTCGTCGGAGGGCAGTGGGTGGAATCGGCGAGCGGCGAGACGTTCGAGACGATCGACCCGGCCACCGGGCAGGTGCTGACCACCGTCGCGCGCGGCGGCGCCGAAGACGTAGACCGCGCGGTCCGGGCCGCTCGTGCGGCATTCGACGAGGGCCCGTGGGCCACCATGAAGCCCAACGAGCGGGAACGGCTGATCTGGCGGGTCGGCGACATCCTCTCCGAGCGCGCCGAGGAATTCGGTCAGCTCGAGGCGCTGGACAACGGCAAGTCGGCGGGCATCGCCGCGGCTGTCGACGTCGCCTGGTCGGCCGACATCTTCCGCTACTTCGCGGGCTGGGCCACCAAGATCGAGGGCAGCACGGTCAACGTGAGCATGCCGTTCGTCCCCGGCGGCCAGTTCCATGCGTACACGCTGCGCGAACCCGTCGGCGTCTGCGGTCTGATCGTTCCCTGGAACTTCCCGCTGCTCATGGCCGCATTCAAGCTGGCGCCCGCGCTCGCCGCAGGCAACACGGTGATTCTCAAGCCCGCGGAGCAGACCCCGCTCACCGCGATCCTGCTCGGCGAGGTGTTCGAGGAGGCCGGCTTCCCGCCCGGCGTCGTCAACATCGTCACCGGCTACGGCGACGCCGGCGCGGCATTGTCCGCCCACGACGACGTCGACAAGATTGCGTTCACCGGCTCCACCGAGGTCGGGAAGAAGATCGTCGACGCCGCCCGGGGCAACCTCAAGAAGGTGTCGCTCGAACTCGGCGGCAAGAGCGCCAACGTCGTGTTCGCGGACGCCGACTTCGACGCCGCCGTCACCGGATCGCTCAACGCCTGGCTGTTCAACCACGGCCAGTGCTGCGTCGCAGGCACCCGGATGTTCGTCGAGGACAGCATCTTCGACGACTTCACCGCAGCGGTCGCCGAGGCCGCCAGCCAGGTCAAGATCGGCCCCGGACTCGACCCCACCACCCAGCTCGGACCGCTGGTGTCGCAGGAGCAGTTCGACAAGGTCACCGGCTACCTGGCCGCCGGACTCGCCGACGGCGCCCGCGCCCTCACCGGCGGAAAGCGCTGGGGCGACACCGGCTTCTATGTCGAGCCGACGGTGTTCGTGGACGTGAAACCCGAGTTCAGCATCGTGGAGGAGGAGATCTTCGGCCCCGTCGTCGCAGCGCTCCCGTTCAACGCAGAGGAGGGAGTCGCGAAGGCGGCGAACAGCAGCATCTACGGCCTCGCCGCCGGAATCTGGACCAAGGATCTGTCCAAGGCGCACCTCACGGCCCGTCAGCTCAAGGCCGGTTCGGTGTGGATCAATCAGTACAACGGGTTCGACACCGCCATGCCGTTCGGCGGATACAAGCAGTCCGGTTGGGGACGTGAGCTCGGGGCGACCGCCATCGATCTCTACACCCAGACCAAAGCCGTCAACATCGCACTCTGACCGTCACTCAACGAGGAGAAGACATGAAGACCAAAGCAGCGGTTCTGTTCGAAACGCACAAGCCGTTCGAAATCGTGGAACTCGAGCTCGACGGTCCGGGCCCCGGCGAAGTGCTCATCAAGTATGTCGCGGCAGGCCTGTGCCACTCGGACCTGCACCTCACCGACGGCGATCTGCCGCCGCGTTTCCCGATCGTCGGCGGGCACGAGGGTTCCGGCATCATCGAGGAAGTCGGCCCCGGTGTCACCAAGGTGAAGCCCGGCGACCACGTGGTCTGCAGCTTCATCCCGAACTGCGGCACGTGTCGGTACTGTGCCACCGGCCGCCAGAACCTGTGTGACATGGGCGCCACCATCCTCGAGGGGTCGATGCCCGACGGCTCGTTCCGGTTCCACTCGGGCAAGCAGGATTTCGGTGCCATGTGCATGCTCGGTACGTTCGCCGAGCGCGCCACCATCTCGCAGCACTCGGTGGTGAAGGTGGACGACTGGCTCCCGCTGGAGACCGCCGTCCTCGTCGGCTGCGGTGTGCCGTCCGGTTGGGGCACCGCGGTGTACGCCGGCGGAGTTCGCGCCGGTGACACGGTCGTCATCTACGGCATCGGCGGTCTCGGCATCAACGCCGTGCAGGGCGCGGTCAGCTCCGGCGCCAAGTACGTCGTGGTGGTGGATCCGGTGGCGATGAAGCGGGAGGCCGCGCTGAAGTTCGGCGCCACCCACGCGTTCGCGGACGCCGCGACCGCGGCGGAGAAGGTCAACGAACTGACCTGGGGTCAGGGCGCCGATCAGGCCCTCATCCTGGTGGGCACCGTCGACGAAGAGGTGGTGCAGAACGCGACCGCCGTCATCGGCAAGGGCGGCACCGTCGTCATCACCGGCCTCGCCGACCCCGCCAAGCTCACCGTGCACATCTCGGGAACCGACCTGACCCTGAACCAGAAGACGATCAAGGGTTCACTGTTCGGTTCGGCCAACCCGCAGTACGACATCGTCCGCCTGCTGCGCCTGTACGACGCGGGTCAGCTCAAGCTCGACGAGCTGATCACCACCAAGTACACGCTCGAGCAGGTGAACGAGGGTTACCAGGATCTGCGGGACGGAAAGAACCTGCGTGGCGTGATCGTCCACCAGCAGTAGGCGGCTTCGCCGCCCGTGCGCCTTTCTGGTTGTGCTAGCTACCAGAAGGGCGCACGGGAGCTCCGCGCCACACGTCGGCGAGCAGGTCGTACGTCTTCAGCCAGGACTCGGTGTTCTCGGCATGGGAGGCGACGATCAGCTCGTCGGCCTGCGCGTGCTCGGCGAACTCGTCGAGGTACGTCTTGACCTCGGTCGGCGTTCCGACGGCGGAGTAGCGCACCATCTGCGCGACCTGCTGACCTGCCGGGGACGTCATGATGAGGTCGACCTCCTCGGGGGTGAATTTCTGCCCGCGACCGACCATCTGCACCACCCGCCGCCGCAGGGACGCCTCGAACTGCCGGTGCGCGTCCTCGGTGGTGTCCGCGGCGATGGCGTTGACGCCGGCGATGACGTACGGCTCGGACAGATCCTCGGAGGGCTCGAATCTCTCCCGGTACAGCGTGACGGCGTCGACGAGCGAGTCGGGGGAGAAGTGGGACGCGTTGGCGTAGGGGAGTCCGAGCTTCGCGGCGAGCTGTGCGCCGAACGTCGAGGACCCGAGGATGTAGAGGGGAACGTTCGTACCCTTGCCGGGGATCGCGTCGACGCCGGGAACCCGTGACACACCGCGGAGGTATGCCTGGAGTTCCAGCACGTCCTGCGGGAAGCGGTCCGCGGACGCCGGGTCGCGGCGCAGCGCATACATCGTCTTCTGATCACTGCCCGGGGCGCGTCCGAGTCCGAGGTCGATGCGACCGGGGTGCAGTGTCTCGAGGGTGCCGAACTGCTCCGCAATCGTCAGCGGCGCGTGGTTCGGCAGCATGATGCCGCCTGCGCCGAGCCGGATGCTCTCGGTGTGCGCGGCGACGTGCGCGATGAGGACGCTCGTCGCGGACGAGCCGATCGACGGCATGTTGTGGTGCTCCGCGTACCAGATGCGGCGGTACCCGCGGGTCTCCGCGAGTTGCGCGAGCTTCACGCTCGCATCGAAACTGTCCCGCGCCGTGTCGCCCTCGCGGATGTAGGCCAGATCGAGAATCGACAGAACAGCGCTCACGAGATTCGTTACCTTTCGTCACCAAGAACAGGCGCGAGAGGTCAGCCTCACGCACTACCTCTGGGTGTAACCGCAGAGGTAGTGCGCGTATTCCGGGCGGCCGGAACGGTCAGGCGTCGACCAGGGGACGCAACGTGCGCCCGGTGAGTTCGACGATGCCGGGTTCGTGCCCGTTGGCGACGAGGTTGAGGACGATGCCGTCGATTCCCGCGTCGAGGACACGGGTCTTCAGCTGTTCGGCCACCTCGTCGGGGGCACCGCAGAACTGCCGGTCGGTGGCGGCGGCGCGTTCCTCGTCCGACGCCGTCGACAGGTCGACGCCCTGCGTGAGCAGGAACTCGTGCTGGAGCTGCCGCGCGCGGTCGCCGTCCTCGTCGATGATGACGAAGGCCAGGTAGCTGGTCTCCAGCGTGGACCGGTCGCGACCGATCTCCGAGCACCGGGTATCGAGAGCCTCGAGCTTGCGCGGCAGTTCGCGGGCGTTGCAGATGATGTTCAGATGGTCCGCGAACCGGGCGGCGAGCCCGAACGTCTTCTTCTCACCGCCACCTCCCAGCATGATCGGCAGGTCGTCGCGGATCCGCGGCTCGTTGATCGCGTTCTCGACGTGATACCACTTGCCGTCGAACGTCGGACGTTCGCCGTGCAGCATCGGCGCAATGATCTGCAGTGCCTCGTCGAGCCGTTCGAATCGGTCGGTGAACGTGCCGAACTCGTATCCGTACTGCGTGTGCTCGAGTTCGAACCAGCCGGCGCCGATTCCGAGGACGGCCCGCCCGCCGCTGGCGACGTCCAGGGTGGTCACCGCCTTGGCGAGCATGGGCGGGTTGCGGTAGGTGTTGCCGGTGACCAGTGCGGACAGCTGGATGTTGTCGGTGGCCGTGGCGAGGGCGCCGAGGGTGGTATACGCCTCGAGCATCGGTTCGTCGGGCGCACCGATGCCCGGCAGTTGATAGAAGTGGTCCATCACGAACGCGGTGTCGAAGCCCGCGGATTCGGCCTCACGGGCCTGCGCGATGACTGTCGGGAAGAGTTCTGTGACGGGCGTCGAATAACTGAAGTTGGGCATCTGATAGCCGAGTCGAATGGTCACCCGTTCGACGCTACTCGGATGGCGGCGCGGGCACCTCCCCAAATTCGAGGGTAGGCGGGTGCGCACCCTGGGGTGCCTGGTGAAGGCGGTGGGGGGCGAGGAGGCTGATGGTTGGTGCCATAGCAGTCGCCGATCCGACATCCGCGACGACTCTGCGCAGTGGGGTGAAGGAGTGCAGAGCGCAGCCTGAGGGGGAAAGATGAATTTCGATTTCGATTCGCAGCAGCAATCCGGCGGCACGGCGTGCGCCTGCCCGGAAAGGCCCGCACCTGTCCGGCCCGCCGTCGCCATCGTGGAACGCCCACTCGGGCGCCCGGCGCGAGCGGCCGTGGGCGCCTTCCCGCTGACCGCGGCGCAGAGATCCATCTGGTTCGCGCAACAGCTCACGCCGGAGATTCCGTACGTCATCGCCCACTACGTCGATCTGCGCGGTCCGGTCGACCTTGCCGTTCTGTCTGAAGCCACCCGTCGCGCGAATCGCGAATTCGGCTGGGGAGCGGTGCGCCTGGTGGACATCGACGGGCAGCCGCATCAGGTCGTGGACCCGACCGTCGACGACCGGGTGCCCACCACGGACCTTCGCGGCGAGGACGATCCCGTGGACGCTGCTCACCGCTGGATGCGGAACGACCGGAGCGCTCGCACCGACATGTACGACGGACCGCTCCTCGTCTCGCGCATTCTGCAGCTGGGCGACGATCACTACTACTGGTACTCCCGCGCTCACCACATCGTGTCGGACGGGTACGCCGCGATGATGCTGATGAGCCGCACGGCCGAACTGTATGTCGCCGCCACCGAGGGCAGGGAGCCGCCGGACAGCCGGATCGTGGGGCCGGAACGTCTCGTGCGGGAGGACGCGACCTACCGTGCCTCGACCCGGTTCGCCCGGGACCGCGACTACTGGCGCGACTCCGGCGGCGACCTGGCGTCGGTCCTCAGTCTCAGCGGTCGCACGGCGCGACCGGACATCGACGCCCGGACGGCGACCGGGCACACGAGCCCGAGCGGGAGCTCACGGAATTCGACGGCGGTGACGGTCGCCGCCTTCGCCTCGTACCTCGCCAGGATGACCGGCGTCGACGACGTGGTCCTGTCGCTTCCGGTGTCGGCGAGAACGACGGCCCGCCTCAGGTATTCGGGCGGTTCGGTCTCCAATGTGATTCCGTTGCGGCTGAAGGGAATCGGCTCTGCCACCGTCCGTCAGGCGGTCGGAACCGCCGAGACGGCGTTGACAGCGGCACTGCGGCATCAACGCTACCGCCGCGAGGACATCGGCCGGGACCTCGCTACGGGCGGTGTCGAACTCCTGCATTTCGGTCCGGTGGTCAACGTCATGGTGTTCACGAAGGAGATCACGCTCGGCTCCGTGAACGGGACGGTTCGGGTACTCACCACCGGTCCCGTCGCGGACCTCGCCGTCAACATCTATCCCGGGGCCGAGGGCAGTGCCGCCCGCATCGACTTCGAGGGAAATCCGGCACTGTACGACCACGCCGAACTGACCGGACATCATGTGCGTTTCCTCGCCTACCTCGACAGGTTCACCGCATCGGTCGAGTCGGAACGCCCGGTCGCCGACCTCGACGTCTTCCTCGCCGGCGAGCGCGGAGAATTCGCTCCCGCGCAGGGACTTCCGGATGCCGACCCGATCACACTCGACCGTCTCCTCGCGGGGACCGTCGCCGACCATCCGGAGGCGATCGCGATCCGCGACCGCGGCCGCGAACTGTCCTACGGTGACCTGGACCGGCTCGCCGGCCGGCTCGCCCGGCTCCTGACCGGCCGGGGCATCGGACCCGAGAGCATCGTCGCGGTCTCCATCCCGCGGTCGCTCGAGTCGGTGCTGGCGTTGTGGGCCGTCGCGAAGGCAGGCGCGGCCTACGTTCCGATCGATCCCGCGCACCCGAGCGCTCGCATCGCGTACGCCCTGGACGATTGTGGTGCGACAGTCGGGCTGACCGTCCGCACAGAGCGCGTCCGACTGCCCGGCACCGTCGCATGGTTGACCACGGATATCGACGACCTCGAAAACCTCTGTGAAGAAGCCCTCCCGGATGCGGAACGGACCCGTCCGCTGCTCGTGGACCATCCCGCGTATCTGATCTACACGTCCGGGTCGACGGGGGCGCCGAAGGGCGTCGTCGTCACCCATCGCGGCCTTGCCAACCTCGCCCAGGAGATTCGGGACAAGTACGCGGTGTCCGCGCGTTCGCGTGTCCTGCATTTCGCCTCGCCGAGCTTCGACACCGCGCTCGTCGAAGTGCTCGCGGCCTGTGTCGGCGGCGCGACGCTCGTCGTGACCCCACCCGGGGTGTTCGGCGGCGAGGAACTGTCACGGCTGTTGCGTGACGAACACGTCACCCACCTCCTGATGACGCCGTCCGCCCTGGCCGCCGTCGACGCCTGCGTCCTGGACGAATTGGAGTTGGTGCTGGTCGGAGGGGAGGCGTGTCCGCAGGAGCTGGCGCGGCGGTGGGCCGGTGGCCGGACCATGCGGAACGCGTACGGTCCGACGGAGACGACGTGCAGTGTCACTCTCACGGATCCGCTGTCACCGGACGAGCGGATGACGATCGGCTCGCTCATGCGCGGCGTGGACGCGGTGGTTCTGGATCACCGTCTACGCCCGCTTCCGCCGGGCGCTGTCGGTGAGCTCTACCTCGCCACCCCGGCACTCGCCCGGGGCTACCATCGGCGCCCCGGGATGACCGCGTCCCGGTTCGTCGCCGACCCGTTCGGCCGCAGCGGCTCCCGGATGTTCCGCACCGGGGACGTGGTGCGGTGGACGGCGGCAGGAACGCTCGAGTTTCTGGACAGGGCGGACGACCAGATCAAGATCCGAGGTTTCCGTGTCGAGCTGGGCGAGATCAACGCCACGCTGAACACGCATCCCGGCGTCGCCTTCGCCGCGACGGTGGTGCAACGGAATTCGGCCGGAGATCCGACCTTGGTGTCCTACATCATGGCCGAGGGGGACGCGTCGATCGATCGCGAAACGTTGAAGGCGCACCTAGCACGATTGCTGCCGGACTATATGGTTCCGAAATCGATCATGCTCGTGAACTCGATCCCGTTGACACCGACGGGGAAGCTCGACCGGGCGGCGCTCCCGCTGCCGGAGTTCGGCTCGGTTTCGGTGCCTCATCGTGACCCCGAGACCCCGGCCGAGCGCCGCGTCGCGCGGGTGTTCGCCGCGGTACTCGGCGTGGATACGGTCGGCGCCGACGATTCCTTCTTCGATCTCAGCGGCGATTCGCTGTCGGCCATCCGGGTGGTCGCGACGATCAACGCCGAGCTGGGAACCACGCTGGGCGTGCGCGAACTCTTCGATGCACCGACGGTCGCGGCGCTCGCGCGGACGATCGCGGACGCCGGGGCACGCCCGCAGAGCGCGGGGCGGTCCGGCGGACCGAAGTTGGGCGCCGCACCACTGCCGGACCGGGTGCCGCTGTCCCCGTCGCAGTACTTCATCGACCGCGCCAGAGGGGAACGCGCTCTCCACAACATCCCGTTCACGGTACGAGTACGCGGCGCATTCGACGTCGACGCCCTGCGCTCGGCGATGGCGGACGTCCTGCACCGGCACCGCTCGTTGCGAACGGTGTTTCCCGACTCGCCGTCGGGGCCGTACCAGCGTGTGCTCGACGTGGCCGATGTGTTGCCCGACCTGACTCCGGTGGAGTCCGGCGGCGCGGACGTGGCGGCGCAGACGTCGGAACTGCTGTCCGCAGGATTCGACGTGCGGCGCGAGCCTCCGCTGCGCGCCCGGCTGTTCCGGCTCGGCGACGGCGACCACCTTCTGGCCTGCGTCATCCACCACATCGCCGTCGACGGCTGGTCGCTTGCACCATTGGCACGAGATCTCGCCGACTCCTACCGTGCCCGGGCGAACGGCAGTGAGCCCGTGTGGGAGCCGCCGATCGTGCACTACGCCGACTACACCGTGTGGCGCCGGGCATTGCTCGGTGACGAGGCCGACCCGGGCAGTGTCGCGTCCCGGCAGATCGCCCACTGGACGAAGGAGCTGTCGGGACTTCGGGGGGAGCTCGCGCTGCCCACCGATCGCCCCAGGCCGCACCGGTGGACCTACCGAGCGGGACGACTTCCGTTCTCCCTCGACGAGCATGCGCACCGAGGCCTGCTCGCCACCGCGCACGAGCACCACGCCAGCCTGTTCACGGCGCTCAGGTCGGCAGTGGCGGTACTGCTCGCCCGTGTCAGCGGCGACCCCGACATCGCGATCGGAACTCCGATCGCCGGCCGGGGAGACCCGGCGCTCGACGACGTGGTGGGAATGTTCGTCAACACGCTGGTTCTGCGAACCCGGGTGGACCCGACGATGACGCTGTGCGACATCGTCGATCGATCACGCGGCGTGGAGCTTCGGGCTCTGGCGAATGCCGACGTGCAATTCGAGCGACTCGTCCAGGTACTCGACCCGCCGAGGTCGCCGTCCCTGCACCCGCTGTTCCAGGTTGCGTTGTCGCTGAACAACTTCGCTCCCGCGGCCCTGAACGTGTCCGGGCTCGACTTCGAGGTCACACCCCGTCCACTCGACATCGCCAAGTGCGATCTGCACTTCCACTTCACCGAACGTCACGACGTCGACGGGAGGCCCGCCGGAATCGATGCCGAACTGGTGTATTCCGCCGACCTCTACGACGCGTCCACCGCACAGGGTTTCGTCGACACGCTGCACACCATCGTCGACCCGATCGGTAGGTGACCCCGGGGAATCGACGTGGTAGAGATAGCTCATGAGCGGCATCCGGAGATGTAGTCGGGCAGCGGCGCTCGTTGCGGTCGTCCTCGCCTTGGCCGCCTGCTCCGACCAGACGGGCACCGCGGTGAGCGAGCCGTCGACAACGACGACCGTCACCGCCGCGGACACGCCCGGCACCGAGGCGACCACGTCCGCGGGCCTGCCCTACACGGAGACCGAGTTGCAGGTCACGGGTTCCACCGGCCGCGTCGGCTACGACGTGCTCATCCCACAGATCGAGGGTGGAAATCCGGCCGTCACCGCCGAGTTCAACGAATCGATGCGCGCCGCACTCCAGGACCAGATCGACGGCTGGGGCACCGACGCCTTCACGCTGAGCAGCCAGGAGCACAGCGTCGCGCACATCGGCGAGCACGTGATCAGTGGGCTGCTGGTGACGTCGTGGAACGCGGACCCACCCGGTGCGCATCCGACACCGATCGTCGCGACGGTGGTGGTGAATGCCGATACTGCCGCGCCGATCACGCTCGGCGATCTCTTCCCCGACCTGCCGGCGGGACTGCAGACGCTGTCGGACGAATCCGCGCGCCTGCTCCCCACGACGGTCGCCGGAGCGGACTTCGAGCGCAGCGGCATCGAGCCGACCGAGGCGAACTTCGCGAACTGGCTTGCCACCCCGGCAGGCATGGAGATTCATTTCAACGACTACCAGGTGGGACCGCACGCGATCGGACTCGTCACCGTCACCGTGCCGTGGGACGCACTGGCCGACGTGATCGACCCCGCTCTCGCTCCCGTCGTGTCGAGCTAGGCGCTGCCCGACCGCTCACCGGGAACGAACCTGTGGCTGCCCCGGTGCCGCGACCTACCGTCCCAGACAGGCCTTTGCTGCCGAATGTGTCTGTCGAATGGGAGAGGAGCGCGCCCGTGAGTGCACGCACCGAAGTTGATGCTCGTGCGAATCGGATCGGCGACGTGGACGCGGTTGTCGTCGGCGCGGGATTCGCGGGACTGTACGCCGTCCACAAGTTGCGGAGCCTGGGTCTGACCGTCCAGGGTGTGGAGGCGGCGGGAGGCGTCGGCGGAACGTGGTACTGGAACCGCTATCCCGGCGCCCGGTGCGACGTGGAAAGCGTCGACTATTCGTACTCGTTCTCGCGGGAGCTCGAGCAGGAGTGGGACTGGAGCGAGAAGTACGCCACCCAGCCCGAGATCCTGGCGTACATCAATCATGTCGCGGACCGGTTCGACCTGCGCGACCGTTTCCTGTTCGGCACCCGGGTGACCTTCGCGGAACTGGACGAGGAGTCGCTCCGGTGGGAGGTACGCACCGACCGCGGCGACGTCCTGTCCGCCCGGTACTGCATCTTCGCGACCGGTGCGCTGTCCACCGCGAACATGCCGAACATCGCCGGCCGTGAATCGTTCACCGGGGACACCCATCACACCGGTCAGTGGCCGCACGAGGGTGTCGACTTCACCGGCAGGCGGGTCGGGATCATCGGCACCGGTTCCTCGGGAATTCAGTCGATTCCCCTCATCGCCGAGCAGGCCGAACACCTGTACGTGTTCCAGCGCAGCGCCAACTACAGCGTCCCGGCGGGCAACCAGGCGTGGGACGACGAGATGCGGCGCGCGATCAAGGCGGGTTACGAGGAGCGCCGGAGGCTGTCCAGGGAAAGCGGTGGCGGCTCGCCGTACAACGCCCACCCGAAGTCGGCGCTGGACGTCTCCGACGAGGAACGTCGCGAGGCCTACGAAACGCGGTGGAAGCTCGGCGGGGTGCTGTTCGCGAAAACCTTTCCGGACCAGACGAAGACCGAGGCCGCGAACGCGACGGCACGCGAGTTCGCCGAGGAGAAGATTCGCCTGCTCGTCGACGACCCCGCCGTCGCGGACAAGCTGATCCCGAACGATCACCCCATCGGGACCAAGCGGATCGTCACCGACACCCACTATTTCGAAACGTACAACCGGCCGAACGTCACCCTGGTGGATCTGAAGGCGGCGCCGATCGAATCGATCACCCCGTCGGGGATCACCACCGCCGACGCCGACTACGCCCTCGACACGCTGGTGTTCGCCACCGGATTCGATGCCATGACCGGCGCCCTCGACCGCATGCGGATCGTCGGACGCGGCGGTGTGCCGCTTTCCGAGTACTGGAGTGAGGGGCCGAAAACCTATCTCGGTCTGGGTGTTCCGGGGTTCCCGAACCTGTTCGTCGTGACGGGGCCGGGAAGCCCGTCGGTGCTGGCGAACATGGTGCTCGGCGCCGAACAGCACGTCGACTGGATCGCGGACTGCATCGGGCACCTGTGGGAGAAGGACTACGACGCGATCGAGGCGTCCGTCCCCGCCACCGAGCAGTGGGTGGAGCACTGCCGCGACCTTGCCGCGCAGACCCTGTTCCCGTTGGCGAACTCCTGGTACATGGGCGCGAACATCCCGGGCAAGCCCCGCGTGTTCATGCCGTACCTCGGGGGCTTCGGCGCGTACGGGCGGATCTGCGCGGACGTCGCCGAGGAGGGGTTCCGCGGTTTCGAGTTCAGCCGGTCCCGGACGAGGCTGGCCGACCCGGTGGGATAGTTTCACAGACGATGGTCAGCCGCGCAGGCAATTGCCTGCGCGGCTGACCAATTCGTGGGAGAACGAGGTCGAGCTCAGTCGGGCAGCGCGTACGTGGCCCACGCCTGAGCGAGCACGGCATCGCCCCGTGTGCACGTGACGGTGACGTCCGCCATGCGTGTGCCGTCCTGGACGTACGTCTGCCGCAGCGACGCGGAGAAGTCCGCCCCGGACGGCACGGCCTGCCGGATGCGGGTGCGGAACCTGCGGAGAGTCCCGGGGAACTGCTCGGCGCAGTAGCGCTCCAGCAGGTCCACCGACTGGTCGTCGGACGTCGGAGTTCCGGTGAAGCTGTTCGTCCAGAACTCGAAGACCAGCTGCTCGTCGCGGTTGCGGAAGCGGACGAGCAGGTCGTGGTCGCCCACCCTCCGGACCTGCGGGGACAGGGCGTCGTGTGAGGTCCGGTGCGGTCGCAGCAGGAGGAAGTCGTGCTCGACGGCCGCCCCCGGTTCGGGTGCGACGACCACCTCGCTCGGAACGGCGTCGGCGCAGAGCCGGCGAACCTCCGCTGTGTACGGCTGCGAAGAGATGAGTGCGGCCATCGTTCCTCCCAATTTCCGGGTATGTGATCCGGACGGTAGTCGCCGCGGCCCGTAAACGGGGGGTGTGGTCCCTGTGATCGGGACGCCGAACTTCCGCTCCGAGGCGTGGATACGAAAGCCTCTCGCTGAGTGGGAGAGCCGGGTACCGCAGCCGACCGCGTACGCCGACTATGAGCTACACCACACCCCGAGGGTGTTCTTGACGTACAGCGAGGCGGAGGTAGACATGGCGCGCAACAGTGCCGTTGACGGCGACGAAGTCCGGATGATCGAAGTGGGATCGGCACCAACGCGTTTCGCGCGGGGGTGGCATTGCCTGGGTCTGGCGAAGACCTTCAGGGACGGCACCCCGCATCAGATCGATGCGTTCGGGACGTCGCTGGTGGTGTTCGAGACGTCCGACGGGACCCTCAGTGTGCTCGACGCCTACTGCCGCCACATGGGTGGCAACCTGGCGCACGGCACCGTGAAGGGCGACTCCATCGCCTGCCCGTTCCACGACTGGCGCTGGGGCGGCAACGGCAAGTGCACGGGAATCCCGTATGCGCGACGCGTCCCGCCGCTGGCGCGGACCCGGGCCTGGACGACCATCGAGCGCAACGGGCAGCTCTACGTCTGGAACGACCCGCAGGGCAACCCGCCGCCCGCCGACGTGACGATCCCCGAGATCGAGGGATTCGGCTCCCCGGAATGGACCGACTGGACCTGGAATTCGCTGCTCGTCGAGGGCTCGCACTGCCGCGAGATCGTCGACAACGTGGTCGACATGGCGCACTTCTACTACGTCCACTTCTCGTTCCCGCGCTACTTCAAGAACGTCTTCGAAGGGCACGTGGCCACCCAGTACATGCAGTCGACGCCCCGCCACGACATCTCGGTGGGCACCAGTTACGACGACCCCAATTCGACGCTGCGCTCGGACGCGTCGTACTTCGGCCCGTCCTACATGATCGACAAGCTGTGGAGCGAAGCGAACGGCATGATGATCGAGACGGTGCTGATCAACTGCCACTACCCGGTCACCGCGAATTCGTTCGTCCTGCAGTGGGGCGCCATGGTGAAGAAGCCCGAGGGGCTGTCCGACGAGGTGGCGAACGGCATGGCGGCGCAGTTCGCCGAGGGCGTGGAACTCGGATTCAAGCAGGACGTCGACATCTGGCTCAACAAGTCGCGCATCGACAACCCGCTGCTGTCGGAGGAGGACGGGCCGGTGTACCAGCTGCGTCGCTGGTACCAGCAGTTCTACGTGGACGTCGAGGACATCACCGACGACATGACCAAGCGCTTCGAATTCGAGATCGACACCACCAGGGCGGTGCAGAGCTGGGAGGCGGAGGTTGCCGACAACCTCGCCAACGGCGTCGTGCCGCTCGACACCAACGCCTGAGCCGGCTCCGAGAAGAAGGACACGACAGATGACCCACGAGGTTCTCGACAACATCATGGCGATCGCGGATCAGCTCCGCGATCAGGCGCCCGAGGCCGAGCGGATCGGCCGGCTGCCCGACGACACGGCGAAGAAGCTCCGCGAGGCCGGGCCGATCAAGCTCCTCCAGCCCGGCAAGTTCGGCGGCTACGAGGCTCATCCGCGCGAGTTCGCGGAGACGGTGATGGCCGCGGCGTCCCTCGACCCGGCGACCGGTTGGGTGTGCGGCATCGTCGGCGTGCACCCCTGGCAGCTGGCGTTCGCCGACCCGAAGGTGCAGGACGAGGTGTGGGCGGCCGACAACGACACCTGGATGGCTTCGCCGTACGCGCCGACCGGGATCGCGACCCCGGTCGACGGCGGCTACCTCTTCACTGGACGCTGGCAGTTCTCGTCGGGAACCGATCACTGCGACTGGATCTTCCTCGGCGCGATGCTCGGCGACAAGGACGGCGCCATGGCCCTGCCGCCGAAGATGCTGCACATGATCCTGCCGCGCAGCGACTACGAGATCGTCGAGGACTCGTGGAACGTCGTCGGGCTCAAGGGCACCGGTTCCAAGGACATCATCGTCCGGAACGCGTTCGTCCCCGACTACCGGGTGATGGACGCCGACGAGGTCATGAACGGCACCGCGGTGCAGAAGTTCGGGCGCACCGAGACGCTGTACAACATGCCGTGGTCGACGATGTTCCCGCTCGGGATCTCCTCCGCCGTGGTGGGAATCGCCGAGGGCGCCTTGGCCGCTCACCTCGACTACCAGCGCGACCGCGTCGGCGCGCAGGGTACCGCGATCAAGGACGACCCCTACGTCCTGTTCGCCGTGGGCGAGGCCGCCGCCGACATCAACGCCGCACGCCAGGAACTGCTCGCCAACGTCGACAGGATCTGGGACCTCGTCGAATCGGGCAGAGAAGTCACGTTCGAGGACCGTGCGGCCGGGCGCCGGACGCAGGTGCGTGCCGCGTGGCGTGCGGTCACCGCCGTCGACCAGATCTTCGCCCGCTCCGGCGGCAACGCGCTGCGCATGGACAAGCCGCTGCAGCGGTACTGGCGGGACGCGCACGCCGGCCTGGCGCACGCCATCCACGTGCCGAGCACCGTCTACCACGCCTCGGCGCTCAGCTCCCTCGGCCTCGACCCGGCCGACAACCTCAAGTCGATGATCTGACCGCCGTCGGACCTCGAAAACAGCAGAAGGACAACACATGACAGACATCAAGGGGCTTGGCTACGTCAAGATCCAGACCAACGACCTGGAGCGGTGGCGCACGTTCGCGTTCGACGTGCTCGGATTCGCCGAGGGTTCGGGCCCGGACGAGGACGCCCTGTACCTCCGCATGGACGAGCGCGCGGCCCGCATCGTGATCGTGCCGGGCGAGACGGACGAGGTCGTCACCATCGGGTGGGAGGTCCGCGATCATGCGGGCCTGGTCCGCGTCCAGGAGGCGGTCGAGGGTGCCGGAATCGCCGTCAAACCGTTGTCGGTGGAAGAGGCCGACGCCCGCCGCGTCGAAGAGGTCGTCACGTTCCAGGATCCGACCGGTGCGACGATCGAGATCTTCCACGGCGCCGTCCTCGACCACAGCCCGGTGGTGACCCCGTTCGGCGCGAAGTTCGTGACGGGGGCGCAGGGTCTCGGCCACGTGGTGCTGCCGGTGATGGATTTCAGCGGGGCGTTCGACTTCTACACCGAGGTGCTCGGCCTCCTGCCCCGCGGCGCCTTCCGCATCCCGGCACCGCCGGAGTTCGGTCCGATGCGGGTGCGCTTCCTGGGTGTCAACGAGCGGCACCACAGCCTGGCCCTGTGCCCCGCACCGCACGGCGGGGCGCCGGGTCTGGTGCACATCATGGTGGAGGTCGACACGCTCGACGCCGTCGGGCAGGCGCTCGACCGCGTCGTCAAGGACGGGTTCTCCGTCTCCTCGACCCTCGGCCGCCACACGAACGACAAGATGGTGTCGTTCTACGTGCGTGCCCCCGGCGGATGGGACATCGAGTTCGGCACCGAGGGCATGAAGGTGGACGAGAAGTACTACTCCGCGGAGGAGATCACCGCCGACAGCTACTGGGGCCACGACTGGTCCGGAAGCGAGCCGCTGGCGGCCATGTAAGGGGTGTCCGGGCCCGGTGTGCGTATCCACTCGATGCGTGTACCGGGCCTTTGGGCTGTTCGGGGTCGTTCAGGCACCACTATTGCAAATAGGCATATGCCTATTTATAGTAAGTGTCGCCAGTCACACACCGCGTCGCCGCACCGAGCAGCGCCGCTACGGAGGTCCCCATGACGACGACACTCAGCCCCACCCCCACCGCCGGCCTCGATCGCGCCGCCCTTCTCCTCGACGCCTTCGACGGCCCGGGCAGGCTCACGCTCGCGCAGATCGTGCGCCGCACGGGGCTTCCGCGCTCCTCCGCGCACCGGATGCTCGAACGTCTCGTCCAGCTGCGGTGGCTCCGCCGGGAAGGCCGGGACTACGAACTCGGCATGCGGCTGTTCGAACTCGGGTCGCTGGCCGTGCACCAGGACCGTCTTCACCGGGCCGCCCTGCCGTTCCTGCACGAACTCCACCGGCTCACCGGGCACGCCGTGCACCTCGCGGTGCTCGAGGGGATCGATGTCGTGTACCTGGAGAAGATCGCCGGACGGTTCGGGGTCGGGTTGCCGTCCCGCGTCGGCGGCCGCCAACCCGCGCACTGTACGAGCGTCGGCAAGGTGCTGCTGGCCCACTCGCCCGAGTCCGTGGTCGACCGCGTCGTCGAAGCGGGTCTGCCCCGCAGCACACGATTCAGCATCGACTCGCCCGCGGCATTCCGTGCCGAGTTGCAGAAGACCCGGGAACGCGGAGCGGCGTACGACCGGGAAGAGGATCTCGTGGGCGTCAGCTGCGTCGCCGTGCCGGTGGGCACCGAGGACAACGTGGTCGCGGCCATCTCCGTGTGCGGTCCGAGCAGCCAGATCAAGCTCGATCACCGCCTGACCGCGCCGATCCGCATGTCCGCCAAGGGCACCTGGCGCAACTACATGTCGACCGCGACGCCGGCCGCCGGACGGGCCGACCGATACTCCGCCTGAGGCGGGACGAAGGAGCACGAATGCCGCTCGACGAGCAGGCCGAAACCATCCTCCGGGGACTGAACGAGAACTTCCCCCGGGTGGAGACCATGACGGGCGCGCAGGCGCGGGCGGCGACGAGGGCGGGACGCAAGGCCGTCGCCGACCCCGAGCCGGTCGGTAGTGTGTGCGACCGGGAGATCCGCGGCGACGCCGGACCGATTGCCGTGCGGATCTATTTGCCGGCAGGGCATCCCGCGGAATCCCTGCCCGTCGTCGTCTTCTTTCACGGCGGCGGGTTCGTGATCTGCGACCTCGACAGCCACGACGGCTTCTGCCGCGCGATGTGCAACGGGATCGGCGCCGTCGTCGTCTCCGTCGACTATCGACTCGCCCCGGAATCGCAGTGGCCCGCCGCAGCGGACGACGCCTACACCGCGACGTGCTGGGTCGCGCAGCACGCCCGTGAGTTCGGCGGCGATCCGGACCGTCTTCTCGTCGCCGGCGACAGCAGTGGGGGCAACCTCGCGGCGGTCGCGGCGCTGATGGCCCGGGACCGGGAGGCCCCCGCCGTCGCCGGACAGCTACTGATCTACCCCGTCATCGAACCGGTCTTCGACACCGAGTCCTACGAGCTGTTCGCGGAGGATCATTTCCTCACCCGCTCTGCGATGCAATGGTATTGGGATCAGTATCTGCCCACCCACCGCGAAACCGTACCCGCCTATGCCGCCCCGGTCCGGGCCGAGGACCTCGGCGGGCTCCCACCCGCGATC
Source organism: Rhodococcus sp. JVH1 (assembly GCF_000280725.2). Taxonomy (NCBI): domain Bacteria; kingdom Bacillati; phylum Actinomycetota; class Actinomycetes; order Mycobacteriales; family Nocardiaceae; genus Rhodococcus; species Rhodococcus sp. JVH1. The sequence continues at coordinate 5,335,687 of NZ_CP166289.1, forward strand.
GTGATCACCGCCGAACGCGATCCCCTCCGGTACGAGGGGGAGAAGTACGCCGGGGCGCTCGCCGACGCCGGTGTTCCCGTGCAGTGCCGGCGGGTCGAGGGAATGTTCCACGGATTCTTGACGATCGACGCGATGGCCGCGGCGCAGACCGCGCGGCGGGAGCTGTGGCCTCGGCTCCGGACTCTGGTGGCCGAACCGGCGTCGACTCCGGTCGACTAGTCTTCGCGCTCGGCCTCGTCGTCCGCGTCCTGAGCCGCCTTCATCGCGGCCTGGTACTCCTTCTGCGCCTCGCGGGAGCGCCGGATCGAAGGTGATGCGGTCGGTTTCGGCACACCGGGATGTTCCGGCGTCCCTTCACCGTGCATCCGCTCGACTGCCTCGTCGATGTCGGCGAGCATCTGCCTCGCGAGCTCGCTCTCGGCGGCGTAGTACCGCTCGGACCACTTGTTGACCATGTGCGCGAACGCCCACGTGGGTTCGACGTCGGAATCGCGGGCGTCGAGCGCGGCCTGCCTGCTCATCCCCTCCACGTACGAGATGTGCTCCTTCAGGGCATCTTTGAGCTGCTCCGGCTCGGTGAGGTGCCCGAGCCACATGCGCAGCATCACGCCGTGCTTGAGGACGGGCGGATCGATCGGCGCCTCCCGCGCCCAGCTGCGCATGACGGCCATGCCCGCGTCCGTGATCTTGTACAGGCGCTTGGGTTTCACCCGTGCCTCGTCGTCCACGACGGTCCGGGACGTCACGTATCCCAGGTCTTCCAGCTTCTTCAGCTCCGAATACACCTGGCTGAAGGACGGGCTCCAGTAGAAGAAACGCACACTGTACGACGCCCACTTCTTCAGGTCGTAACCGGACAGTTCCTCGCCGAACGACAGGATGCCGAGTACCGGCCAGCTCGTCGATCGGAGGCCGGCGAACCCGGAGCTCTGTGTGGGGTCGGACGATGGCATTTCCCGAGCCTATCAACCGTGCGCCGACCGCCGGACACGCGAAACCCTGCCGCTGGGCGGGACGGGGCATTCCCCGCCGGCAGGCGCCGCGGCCAGGCTGAACGCAACCCGTCGATCCGAGGAGACACGATGACCCGAACCGAAGAACCCGTGCCGCCGACGGCACGACGCATCGACCCCGCCGAGCTCAGGTCCGTGCTCGGGCACTTCTGCACCGGCGTCACGGTGATCACCGCGCACGACGGCGAGAGCCCCCACGGCTTCACCTGCCAGTCCTTCGTGTCGCTGTCGCTGGACCCGCCGTACGTGTCGTTCAGCCCCGCACGGACGTCGACCAGCTGGCCGCGACTGCGCGCGAGCGAACACATCTGCGTCAACGTCCTCGCCCACGACCAGCGCGACGTGTGCGGGACGTTCGCGACCAGCGGTGCCGACAAGTTCGCCGACGTCGGGTGGTCGCACGCCCGCAACGGTGCCCCGGCGCTCGACGGCGTGCTGGCCCGGGTGCAGGCCACCGTCGAATTCGAGCACGACGCCGGTGACCACACCATCGTCGTCGCGCGCGTCACCGGCCTGGACGTGCTCAGGGATGCGCCGCCGCTCCTGGTGTACCGCGGCGGACTCGGCATCTTCACCGCGGCCACGTAGCCGCTCTTTCTCCCGCCCGGCGGCGGTGCCGCTTTCTCCCGCCCGGCGGCGGCGCCGCTTTCTCCCGCTCCGCGGGAAGGGCTGTGGGAAAAAGCAATTGACACCGGCAGGGTGTGATCGAGACCACTTCGGAAGGTGTGCACGATGAGCGTAGACGAGCAGAACTGGGACCGGGAGGTAGATCTCCTGGTGATCGGCAGCGGTGCCGGTGGAATGACCGCCGCCCTCGCCGGGGCCGAGCGGGGGCTCGACACCCTCGTCGTCGAAAAGTCAGGGGTGTACGGCGGTTCGACGGCACTGTCGGGTGGCGCCCTGTGGATTCCCAACTCGCCGATCCTCGTCCGTGAAGGCCGCGCCGACGACCCCGGCGACGTCCGGAAGTACCTGGAGTCGATCATCGGCGACAGCGTGCCGGCCGAACGCCTCGACGCGTACATCGAGCAGGGCCCGGCCATGATGAGGTTCTTCGAACAGAACTGCCCGCATCTCCGGTTCTCCTGGTGCGAGGACTATTCCGACTACCACCCCGAGAACGTGGGCGGACGGCCGAAGGGGCGGACGGTCGAACCGTTGCCGTTCGACATGAACCAGCTCGGCGCCGACGGCGACCTGCAGCGGCCGAACTCCCTCGCGATGCCGGGTGGGCTGTACATGACGTCCACCGAATTCCGCCACCTCAACATGTTCTTCCGCACCTGGGCCGGACGCAGGACCGCGCTGGGTGTCGGCTGGCGTTCGGTCGTCGCGATGCTGCGGCGCAGGCGGATGGAGACTCTGGGGCAGGCCCTCGTCGGCCGGCTGCGGCTCACGCTCCAGGAGGCCGGGGTTCCGCTGTGGCTGAACTCCCCGCTGAAGGGTCTGGTCACGGACGAATCCGGAGCTGTCACGGGCGCGGTCGTCGAGTCCGGGGGACGGGAACTACGCATCCGTGCCCGCCGCGGCGTCATGGTGGCCACCGGCGGATTCGAGCAGAGCGAGGAGATGCGCAAGCGGTACCTCCGGGAAGGCGGCAAGGACAACTACAGCGCCGGCTCACCCGACAACACCGGAGACGGAATCGTCGCCGGCGAGCAGGTCGGCGCGGCCGTCGATCTGATGGACGACGCCTGGTGGATGCCGTCGTTCCGGCGGCCGGACGGCATCATGCACGTCCTGGTATCGGAGCGGTCGATTCCGCCGTCGCTGATCGTCGACCAGAACGGCAAGAGGTTCACCAACGAGGCGTCCCCGTACGTGTCGTTCGTTCACGACCAGATCGCCGGGGGCCACGACCCGGTGTGGTTCGTGTTCGACTCGAAGGCCAAGAGCCGCTACCAGTTCGGTGGTGTGATGCCCGGGCAGAAGTTCCCCGCGGAATGGTTCGAGACGGGGCTGATGCAGCGCGCCGCAACCCTTGGCGAACTCGCGCAGAAGATGGGCGTTCCCGCGGAGTCGCTGACCGCGGAGATCGCCCGGTTCAACGGATTCGCGCGGGCGGGGGTCGACGCCGACTTCGGCCGCGGCGACAGTGCCTACGACCGGTACTACGGCGACCCGCGACTGCCCAACCCGACCCTGGACGAGGTGGAGAAGGCCCCGTACTACGCGGTGCGGATGGAAGCCGGCGACCTCGGCACCAAGGGCGGGCTCGTCTGCAACGAGCACAGCCAGGTGTGCCGCAGCAGCGGCGAACCGATCCCCGGCCTCTACGCCACCGGCAACACGTCGGCGTCCGTGATGGGCAACGACTACGCCGGGGCGGGCGCGACGATCGGTCCCGCGATGGTGTTCGGCTGGGTCGGCGCTCGGCATGCAGCCGGGGCGGTGAGTTGAGTGCTTCCGGTCGAATGCCGGCGCTGCGGTAACACGGTGCTCGTGGAGAAATACAGCGAGGCGCACACGAGCGTGCAGTGGCTGGACGACGCCGAGCAGACCTGCCCGGAGTTCGCCCGGCGTGCGCAGGAGGGGGAGCACTCGATGTTCGTCCCCACCTGCGGCGCGCTGCGCGGCTCGATCGACGACGCGGTGGAGGACGGGCGGGTGGGGCTCTCCCTGCGCAGCTACCCGACTCCCGGCCGCCTGGACTAGAAGGGACAAACCGATGTCACGGATGGCAGGCAAGGTCGCCTTCATCACCGGTGCCGGGAACGGCATGGGACGCAGTCACGCGGTCCGGCTCGCGGAGGAGGGCGCCGACGTCGTCGTCGTCGATCTGCCGTCGGCCGAGGCGGATCTCGCCGAAACCGGAAGGCTGGTCGGCGAACTCGGCCGGCGGGCGGTGCTCGCGCACGCCGATGTGCGTGACCCGGCGGCGTTGTGCGCGGCCGTCGACGCCGGAGTCGCGGAACTGGGCCCTCTCGACGTCGTCGTCGCGAACGCGGGTGTCTGCGACAACCCCGGCCCGGCGTGGACGATCGACGACGCGGTGTGGCACCGATCGCTCGACGTCAACCTCACCGGTGTGTGGAACACGGCGAAGGCCGCGGTCCCGGCGATGCGGGACGGCGGCGGTTCCGTCGTGATCGTCAGTTCGACCGCCGGAATCAAGGCGGTGGCCGGGGCCGCCCACTATTCGGCGTCCAAGACCGCGGTGGTCGGGTTGGCCCGGACCCTCGCCAACGAACTCGGCCCGCAGTTCATCCGGGTCAACGTGCTGCACCCCGGCGCCGTCGGCACCCGCATGACCTTGAACCCGGAGACGATGGCACGGCTGCGGCCGGACCTCGCGAATCCGACCCGGGACGACGTCGTCACCGTCCTCGCGGCGAACCACATGCTGCCCGTTCCGTGGCTGGACTCGCGGGACGTCAGCAATGCGCTGCTGTTCCTGGCCTCGGACGAATCGCGATACATCACCGGCACACAACTCGTGGTCGACGCCGGACTGACCCAGAAGGTGTAGAGATGACAGGTCGAGTGAACGGAAGAGTCGTCCTGGTCACCGGTGCCGCACGCGGGATCGGCCGGGCGCAGGCGTTGCGGTTCGCACAGGAGGGCGCGGACGTCGTCGCCGTCGACCTGTGCGGCCCGGTCGGCACGGTGGTGACGCCACCGGCGAGTCCGGAGGATCTCGAGGAGACCGCGAAACTGGTCCGGGACACCGGTCGCCGGATCGTGACCGCGCAGGTGGACGTGCGCGACGGAACGGCGCTCGCCGAGGCGGTCACCGCGGCAGCCGGCGAGCTGGGCGGGCTGGACTTCGTGTGCGCCACGGCGGGCATCACGTCCTCGGGTGCCGCGCTGGAGCTCGACTCCGAGACGTGGCAGACGATGCTCGACGTCAATCTGACGGGGGTGTGGCGCACGTGCACGGCGGCGGCTCCACACCTGATCGAGCGGGGCGGCGGGGCGATGATCCTCACGAGTTCCATCGCGGGTCTGCGCGGGCTCGTCGGCGTCGCCCACTACACCGCGGCCAAGCACGGGGTGGTGGGGCTGATGCGGTCGCTGGCCAAGGAGCTCGCGCCGCACCGGGTGCGGGTCAACAGTGTGCATCCCACGAACGTGGACACGGACATGATCCAGAACGACATGGTGCGGAGGGCGTTCCGGCCCGACCTCGAGCACCCCACCCGTGAAGAGTTCGCGGCGGCCGCCGTGACGATGAACATGCTGCCGATTCCGTGGATCGAGCCGGTCGACGTGGCCAACGCCGCGCTGTTCCTGGCCTCGGACGAGGCGCGATACATCACTTCCGTCGCCCTGCCGGTCGACGCCGGCAGCGTCAGCCGATGACCGCCTCGGGCAGCGTCGGCCGGTAATCCCCGAGTCCGCCCCCACACCTGGCGATCCGTGGTAGAACAGGTGTCAGTTTTGGGGCGGACGAAGGGTGAATTCCGTGGATCTCGAGGCCGTCGCCGCGATCAGCAGGCTCAAGTACGCGTATCTGCGGGCCCTGGACACGAAACGCTGGGACGAGTTCGCCGACACGCTCCTTCCCGACGCAACGGCGAACTACGGTGAGCATCTCGCGTTCGAGTCGCGGGACGCGCTGGTCGAATTCATGAAGTCGAATCTGGGGCCGCAGACCATCACCGAACACCACTGCGGTCACCCGGAGATCGACGTCGACGGCGACACGGCGACCGGACGCTGGTACCTCTCCGACACCGTGCTCATCCCGGAACACGACATGGTGCTGCGCGGGGCGGCGTTCTACTCCGACCGCTACGTCCGCGGACCGGACGGCCGATGGCGGATCGCCCACACCGGATACGAGCGCACCTACGAGGCGGTGATGTCGCTGTCCGACATTCCCAGCTTCCGGCTGACGTCCAACCGGTGGGCAGCCGATACGGAAACCGGCAAAGGAGACTCGTGATGGGGACACTGGACGGCAAGGTCGCACTGATCACCGGCGCCGGTCAGGGCGTCGGCGCCGGGATGGCGTTCGCACTGGCCAAGGAGGGCGTCCGGATCGCGGTGGTCGGGCGAACGGAGGCGAAACTCGTCGACACATGCGCTGGCATCGCCGACTTCGGCGGCGTCGCCGAGCCGATCGTCTGCGACGTCAGCAAACGCGATCAGCTGGGCCCGATGGTCGACCGCGTCGTCGATGAATTCGGTGGCATCGACATCCTCGTCAACAACGCCAACGCGAGCGCACTCGGACCGCTCCTCGACATCACTCCGAAACTTCTCGACCGCGCCATGGCCGTCGGCCCGGTAGCCACCCTGTTCCTCATGCAGCTGTGCTACCCGCACCTCAAAGCGCGTGGCGGCGGTTCGATCATCAACCTCGTCAGCTCCTCGGCCGTGCGGTGGGACACCAGCGGCTACGGGCTCTACGCGGCCACCAAGGAGGCGATGCGCTCGCTCACCCGGACCGCGGCCAGCGAATGGGGACCCGACGGAATCCGCGTCAACGCGATTGCACCGCACGCACTGTCCCCGGGCCTGAAATGGTGGACCGAAAACAATCCCGAGGAGGCCGCCGAGTTCGTGAAGTCGATCCCACTCGGCCGGATCGGTGATTGCGAGCAGGACATCGGACGTGCCGTCGTCTTCCTCGTGGGCCCCGACGCCGGGTACCTGTCCGGTGCCACCATCCCGCTCGACGGCGGCCAGGCGCGCTGGAGCTGATCGCCGCCGATTGCCCCGAGCTTGCTCATTTCCCTCCCATCCGGTAGGAATTGCTTCGTGCATACGACTCACCTGGTGCGACGCCTCACCGTCGACCTGTGCCGTACGTGCGCCAACATCTGTTGTTGCTGATGGTCCGGCGCGCGTACCGCGTGCTGTCCACTCCTCGGTAGCCTCCGGCATCCGGTCATTCCTCACGCATTCTCCGCGTTCGCAGGTCCGGGCCGGTACGCCCGTCTCCAGGCACCATCACCTTCGCGGAAAGACATCATGAGCACTGCATTCGAAACCAGAACACCGTCGCTGACCCTCGACAAGTTCGGCCCCCACTTCGGCGCCGAGATCATCGGCCTGGACGTCGCGTCCGCCACCGACGACGAGGTGGCCGCGATCCGTTCGGCGTTGACCGAACACAAGGTGCTGGTTCTGCGCGGTCAGTCACTGGGCGACGCGAGCCACATCGAGTTCGGTCGCCGTCTCGGCCGGCTGACCGCGGGGCATCCCGTCCACGACAGCGGCGACGTCGCGCAGGAGGTGTACGCGCTCGACAGCCAGGACAACGGTTTCGCCGACGTGTGGCACACGGACGTGACGTTCATGAAGCGGCCGCCGCTGGGGTCGATCCTCCGTCCCGTCGTCCTCCCGCCGCACGGCGGCGACACCAACTGGGCCGACAGCCAACTCGCGTACGAGTCGCTGTCGCTGCCGGTCCGGCAGATGATCGATCAGCTGACCGCGGTGCACGACGGCAACCGCGAGTTCGGGTACTACCTCGCGCAGAAGCGTGGCGGCAAGGGAAACGTCTGGGACGGTGAGGAAGTCACCGCGCTCGTGCCCGTCGAGCATCCCGTCGTGCGGGTTCACCCGGAGACGGGACGCAAGGGAATCTTCGTGAACCCGGGCTTCACTTCCCACATCGCCGGAGTGTCCGAGGCGGAGAGCCGGGGAATCCTCGACTTCCTCTACGCGCACCTGACCAAACCCGAGCACATCGTGCGGCACCGCTGGCGCCTCGGCGACCTCGTGTTGTGGGACAACCGCAGCACCGCGCACTACGCCAACCGCGACTACGGAACCCAGCACCGCGTCATGCACCGCATCACGCTGGAAGGTGACGTGCCCGTCGGCCCGCAGTAGAGCAACCTGCGCATTCGCCGGGCGGGCGGCGTCCGCAGCGACTACCGTCACGATCCGTGACCCCGGCATCGGACATCTCACGACGCAAGTTCCTCGCCTCCGCCGCGGCGGCCGGTGGCGCCGCCTTCCTCAGCTCGTGGGCGGGCCCGGTGATCGACCGCGCCTACGCGCAGGACCCGGGCGGTAGCGGGTCGCTGAACGACATCGAGCACTTCGTCTACCTCATGCAGGAGAACCGCTCGTTCGACCACTACTACGGCACGCTGTCGGGGGTGCGCGGCTTCGACGACCCGTCACCGGCGTGGCAGCAGTACGGCTGGACGCCGGGTGCCGGGCCCACCCCGACCGGGTTTCTCAACCCGTTCCGGCTCGACACCACGCAGGGCACGCACCTCGACGGCGAGTGCATCAACGACCCCACCCATTCGTGGGGTCCGCAGCACGACGCGTGGAACGGCGGCGCGATGGACCGGTGGATGCCGGTGCACATCGCGCACGAGGGGCCGCTGAACGGTCCCGCGACGATGGGCTACTACACGCGCGCCGACATCCCGGTGCACTACGACCTCGCCGACGCCTTCACGATCTGCGACCACTACTTCTGCTCGGTGCTCGGGCCGACGGACCCGAACCGGCTGTACTGGATGACGGGCACGATCGACCCGGACGGGCTGGCCGGCGGGCCGCTGGTCGAGACGCCGACGGTGATCCCCAAGTTCGTCTACTCCTGGCGCACCTATCCGGAGAACCTGCAGGAGGCGGGCGTCAGCTGGAAGGTGTACGCCAACAAGGACCTCGGCCCCGTGTCGAGTGTCGCGCTCGACGGGATGCTCGGCTGCTTCACGCAGTACAGCGACCCGAATTCGGAACTCGCTCGCCGCGGTCTCGATCCGACGTACCCGAACGACTTCCGGGCCGACGTCGCGAACGGCACCCTGCCCGCGGTGTCCTGGATCGTGCCCAACATCTTCACGTGCGAGCATCCGGCGCTGCCCCCGGCCGCGGGCGCGGTCGGGATCGTCGAGGTGCTCGACATCCTCACGTCGAACCCGGCGATCTGGGAGAAGACGGCGCTGATCATCAGTTACGACGAGAACGGCGGCTTCTTCGACCACGTCACTCCACCCACGCCGCCGCCGGGCACCCCGGGTGAATATCTGACGGTTCCGTTGAACACCGTGTCGGAGAGCGAGAACAATCCGGGACCGATCGGCCTCGGATTCCGGGTGCCGTCGCTGATCATCTCGCCGTACAGTCGCGGCGGCCTCGTCGCGTCCGACACGTTCGACCACACGTCGCAGCTCCGGTTGCTGGAGAAGCGGTTCGGCGTGCCCGTCCCCAATCTCACCGAGTGGCGCCGCGGCGCCGTCGGCGACATGACGTCGGCGTTCGACTTCTCGTCGGCACCGAACGCCGGCGTTCCCGCGATGACGGACCCCGGGCCACGCCTGCAGGCGGCGATCGCGCAGTGCGGGCCGAACGTGGCCGCGGGGACGCTCAACGCCGGTGCGCCCTACCCCGTCCCGCCGAATTCGATGCCCGTGCAGGAACAGTCGCCGCTGCGGCGTCGCCCCAGCGGGCTGATCATGTAGCGGCCTCTCCTCAGAGGCGCACCGCCCGGCCCTCGTCGATCGACTGCAGGACGGCCAGTGCCGCGGTCACCGAGCGCAGTCCGTCGTGTCCGGTCGCCACGGGCGTACCGTCCCCGCGGACAGCGTCGACGAACGCCCGGATCCCCGGTGCGTACAGGTTGTCGACGATCTCGAGCGGGACGGTCGTGTCCTGACCGTCCGCGACGACCCGCAGCGTTCCGGTGGGATCGGGGCGCATGCAGTCGGTGGCGACGAGAGTTCCCGATGTTCCGTGGATTTCGAATCCGGTCACGGCGCCCGGGACCGTGTACGCGTCGTGGAGCGAGAACAGGGTGGACGTGCCGAGGACGCCGCTGGTCATCACGGCGTCCGCCGGACCCTCGCTGAGTCCCTGGCACACGCCCACCGCCGTCACCGTGGTCGGTTCCATCCCGGTGACGAAGCGGAGCGTGTCGATGTCGTGCACCGCGAGGTCGAGGACGACCCCGCCGCCGACGCCGTCGAGACGCCACCCACGCAGGGCCTGGCGCAGCAGAATGGCGTTGCTGACGCGCACCGACAGGAGGTCGCCGATCGCACCCTCCGCCAGCAACTTTCGCGCCGCACGATGAACGGGATGGGTGCGGAGATGATGGTTCGTCGCGAAGACCACCCCCGCTGCCGCGGCCGCGTCGACCATCTTCTGCGCCTGAGTGACGTCGAAGGAGAGCGGCTTCTCGCACAGCACGTGCAGACCCGCGTCGATCGCGGCCATGGCGTGGTCGAAGTGCTTGTCGTTGGTCGAGGAGATGTAGGCCGCCTGGACGTCCCCGCCCACCGCGTCGCGCAGGTCACCGGTGGCGGACTCGATGTCGTGGGTACGCCGGTAGTCCTCGGCGCGCGCCGCGTCGCCGCTGAGCACGACGGCCGCGCTCTGCCCGCACTCCCGCAACGCGGGGAGCACGCGGGTGGCAGCGATGTTGCTCGCGCCGAGAATCGCCCACCTCATGAGCTTCGGTCCTTTCTCGGGCCGGTGGGTCCGGCCGTTCCTCGGCGGGACTGTACGCCGAGTTCCGAGAGCGCACTACTGTTCGATATGCGAACAGTTCGGCGGATCCGAGCTCAGGGGCGGAGGGCGTCGACCTCTTCGCCGGACGGCGAGGGATCCGGGGTCTCGTCGATGGTCCCGCGAGTGTGCTGACGGTAGATCCCGATTCCGACCACGACCACGGCGAGTCCCATCGAGACGTACATCTGGCTCCTGGTCTCCGGCAGCACCAGCATGCCGACGCAGAGCGCGATGATGGCGGCGATGGTGCACCACGTCAGGTACGGGAACAGCCACATCTTCAGCGACAGATCCTTGCCCTCCGCCTCGAGGCTGCGCCGCATGCGCAGCTGCGACACCGAGATCGCCAGCCACACGAACAGGGCAATCGCACCCGAGGAGTTGACGAGGAACAGGAACACGGTGTCCGGGTACAGGTAGTTCAGACCCACGGTCAGGAACCCCACGACCGTCGAGACGAGGACGGCCTGGCGAGGAACACCCGACGATCCGATCTTCGACAACGAGGCCGGGGCGTCGCCGCGGCGGGAGAGCGAGAAGATCATGCGGCTCGCCGTGTACAGGCCGGAGTTCAGGCAGGACAGCACGGACGTGAGCACGACGACGTCCATGATGTTGCCCGCCGCCGGGATGCCGAACGAGTCCATCACGGCGACGTACGGGCTCAGCGCGACGGAGGCGTCGTCCCAGGGGAGCAGCGTCACGACGACGGCGATGGAGCCGATGTAGAAGATGAGGATGCGCCACACGACGGAACGCACGGCGTTGCGCACTGCCGCCACGGGGTTGGCGGATTCACCGGCGGCGATGGTGGCGATCTCGGCGCCGAAGAACGAGAACACGACCACGAGGACCGCCGCGAACACGGCACCCGCCCCGTTGGGGAAGAACCCGCCGTGGCCGGTGAGGTTGGTGAGCCCGGGCGCTTCGACTCCCGGCAGGGCTCCGCAGATCGCGAGGACGCCGAGCACCAGGAAGATGACGATGGCCGCGACCTTGATCGACGCGAACCAGAACTCGAACTCGCCGAACGACTTCACGGACGCGATGTTCGTCAGCGTCAGCAACACCATCAGAATCAGTGCCCAACTCCACTGCGGGACGTCGGGGATCCAGCGGTTCATGATGACGGCACCGGCCGTCGCCTCGATGCCGAGGACGATGATCCAGAACCAGGCGTAGAGCCAGCCGATGCTGAAGCCGGCCCAGCGGCCGATCGCGCGGTCGGCGTACGCCGAGAACGATCCCGTCTCGGGGTTGGCGGTCGACATCTCGCCGAGCATGCGCATCACGAGGATGACGACGATGCCTGCGAGCGCGTAGGCCACGAGTACGCCGGGGCCCGTCTCGCGGATCGCGACCCCGGAGCCCACGAAGAGGCCTGCGCCGATCACCCCCGCGATAGCGATCATCGAGAGGTGCCGCTTCTTCAGCGTGTGCTGAAGCTGCGGATCGGTGGTTCCTGACATGGAGAAATCCCTTCGGCGCTACTCCGGGTGTGATGTGCGTCGCTGATTCGGAAAAGTGTGTACGAGTGGCGGGGGCTCCGGAACCGCCGATTCGGTGAATTTCGGGCCGGCGAGATAGACGAAACGGCAGTACCACGCACCTGAGTCTTCTTGACAACGCGGAAACGCTATGGCTACCGTCACATTATTCAGCCAGCGGACATGCGTTCGGTATGCGAACGGAGTTGTCTGGCACCAACGTAGACGGGACAACGGAATGAGCGATCACGCCTTCACCCCGGCAGCCGAGAAGCAGGCGCGAAGAGCAGCGCTGAGCAGTTTCGTCGGCGCGGTCATCGACTGGTACGACTTCCTGCTCTACGGGCTGGTCGCGGCACTGGTCTTCAACTCGGAGTTCTTCCCGAACGTCAGCCCGGCGATCGGCACGCTCGCCGCGTTCGCGACGTTCGGCGTCGGGTTCCTGTTCCGGCCGCTCGGCGGCGTCGTGTTCGGCCACTACGGCGACCGCATCGGACGCAAGCGGATGCTGATCCTGACCGTGCTGATCATGGGCACGAGCACCGCCCTGATCGGGCTGCTGCCGTCGTTCGGGTCGATCGGCTGGTGGGCACCGGTCCTGCTCGTCACCCTCCGCGCCGTCCAGGGCTTCGCCGTCGGCGGCGAGTGGGGTGGAGCCGCGCTGATGGCCGTCGAGAGCGCGCCGCCGAAGAAGAAGGCGTTCTACAGCAGCGGAGTGCAGGTCGGTTACTCGGTGGGGCTCATCCTCGCCACCGGATTCGTCATGCTCATGAGCAACCTGACCACCGAGGACGCGTTCAGCCAGTGGGGGTGGCGGGTTCCGTTCGTCGCCAGCGTCGTCCTGGTCGGTATCGGTCTGTGGATCCGCGCCGGCGTGCAGGAGAGCCCCGAGTTCGTCGGAAAGGTCGAGAAGGTCGAGGAGGAGCAGACCGCGCAGGACAAGAAGCGGATTCCGCTCGTCGAGGCACTGCGCAACCACCCGAAGGCATTCCTCCAGATCATCGGTCTGCGTTTCGCCGAACTGTTCTCCATGTACATCGTGACCACGTTCGCGTTGAGCTACTCCACCCACGAACTGGGGATGGAACGCAACTTCATGCTCAACGTCGGCCTGCTCGTCGGTGCGGTGGGTATCGGCACCATCCCGCTGTTCGCGTGGCTGTCCGACAGGCACGGCCGGCGGCGGGTCTACATCCTCGGCGCCCTGATCGGCGCGGTGTGCGCGTTCCCGTTCTTCATCTTCCTCGAGAACGGGTCGATGATCGGCACCGTCATCCTCGCCGTGCTCCTCGTCAACATCTCGCACGACATGGTCGTCAGCGTGCAGCAGCCGCTGTTCACCGAAATGTTCGGGGCCGAATACCGCTACAGCGGCGCGGGCGTCGGGTACCAGGTGGCCAGCGCGATCGGCGGCGGCTTCACCCCGTTCATCGCGGCCGCCCTCGTCACCGCCAGCGGCGGGTCCTGGCACCTCGTGGCCGTGTACCTCGCCGGCGGCTGCATCGTCAGCGCCCTGATCGCGTGGCGACTGCAGCCCGATGCCAGTGCCGACACGACGGACGCCGCCACACCCGCGAAGCTCGAGAACGCGCACTGAACATGGCGGCGTGCCCCCACCCTCGGCGGAGCCGGCATGAACGTCTTCCAGGCGGCCGACTCGTTCCAGCTGTTCACCGGTGTCGCACCGGATTTCGAGCGCATGTACGCGCACGTGCTGGAACTCGTCGAACGGCAGAGCAGGCGCGCCGCGTAAGCGATCAGCCGAGGGACAGGTCGGAACCGATCCGCTCCGCGGTCGCGACGAGTTTCGGCACCACCGACACCGCGACGTCGTCCCGCGTGTACTGGGTGCCCTGCAGCGAGGAGTTGAGGGCGGCGACCACGGCGCCCGTCCGATCCCGGATGGGAACGGCCGCGCCGCGAATGCCGATCTCGAGCTCGTTCTCCGACATCGACCAGCCGTCCTCGGCGACCTTCCGGACCTCGGCATGCAATTGGTCGACGTCGGAGATCGTGTGCGGTGTGAAGGCCTGGAATTCGGTGGTCTTCAGGTAGTCGTCGAGCGCGTCGGCCGAAAGTCCCGCCAGCAGAACCCGCCCCGTCGACGTCGCATACGCGGGGAACCGCATGCCCACCGTGATCGAAATACGAATGATCCTCGGCGAGCGGACCCGTGCCACGTACACCACGTCGGGACCGTCGAGGATGGTGACGGAGATGGTCTCGCCCAGTTCCTTCGCGAGAGCCTCGATGTGCGGTTCGGCGACCTGCGGCAGTCGCAGCGCGGCGAGGTACGAGAAGCCGAACCGCAGCACCCGCGGTGTGAGCGAGAAGCTGCGTCCGTCGAGACGCAGGAAACCCTTGTCCACCAGGGTGAGCAGAATACGGCGCGCCGTGGACCGGGTGATCCCGACAGCCTGCGCCACCTCACTCAGCGTGCGTTCCCGGTGCTGCTCGTCGAAGCATTCGAGAACGCTCAGGCCACGGTCCAGGGACTCGAGGAAATACCGTTCCCCCGACGCCGGCTGCTCGGCCACCTCAGCAGCCACCTGTTTCGCACACGCCGTCATGTTACCGGGCGGCTAGGCGTGCCGGAGTCGGCTGAACGCCGCGTCCAGTGAGGGTAGTCCGCTCGTGTCGATGAGAAAATCCGTTTCGAGACTGCCTCGCAGTTCGTCGACGGTCGCCAGTTCGCGCCGCTCGGACGTCCCGCCGAGGTGGTGCACCGTCAGGCGCGTACCGGCCAGGGCGTAGCGGCGGTCTTCCGTGACTCGCGCCGCCATCAGTCCGGTCACGAAATGCGATCCGGGCCAGGTCGACAGGTACCAGTTGGGGGCCTCGTAGTCGACGGGGAACTGCCTGGTGAGGTCGAACCGGTAGATGGTCCGCCACTCGTCACCGACGAGTGCCTGCATCGCGTAGTCGCCATCGATGTCAACCAGGCGGAACGGTTCCAGCGGAGTGTCCTGCACGGTGTCCAGTTCGAGGCGCAGCGTGGTGTTGAGGGTCATGCCGCCGAACCCGACGTCGATGAGCCGCCGCTCGCCGGCGACGTCGACGAGCAACAGCATGTGCGAGCGCGGAGTGATCGCATCGATCGGAGATCCCCACAGAACCCGCGCGGCGAGCGGCGTGACGTCGAATCCGAGTTCGAGCAGGACAACCCGCAGCAGGAGATTCTGCTCGAAGCAGTAACCGCCTCTTCGTGATTCGACCAATTTCTGTTGCAGTGACGGTAGATCGAGCCGGTTCGGTGTGCCGAGGAACGGGTCGAGGTTCTCGAACGGGATCGAGCGGGCGTGATGTGCGGCAAGCTCGTTCAGCGTCGCCGTCGACGCGGATCGGTCGCCGTCGTACCCGATCCGGTCGAAGTACCGCTCCAGATTCAGATCGCCCGCAGTGGCCATGGAGCACAGTGTAAGTGCGGCGAATGACCGATCAGGGGCCGTCGGGTGTTGCCGCGAGGTAGGCGGCGCCGCGCGGCGAGATCCGGTACCCGACGTCGAGGCTGTGCGTCAGCCCCAGGTTCTTCAGCTTCCGGACGTCCCGCTTGAACGGCTCCGTCTCGCGGCCGAGGCTTGCGGCGAGATCGGGTGCGCGGCGGCCGGGGTTGTCGGCGACGGAGGCGGCCCCGGACCCCCTGCGCGATCTTCTGCGGAAGGATCACCCGCCGTCACCTCCTCACGTGAGTGGCGATGCGTGGTCGAGGATACTTTGCCACTCGCCTGGGGGAGGATGGACAGGGTGCGGTCACGTGACGGGAGGACACCCATGGGGCGGCGACTTTTCTC
Source organism: Rhodococcus sp. JVH1 (assembly GCF_000280725.2). Classification (NCBI taxonomy): domain Bacteria; kingdom Bacillati; phylum Actinomycetota; class Actinomycetes; order Mycobacteriales; family Nocardiaceae; genus Rhodococcus; species Rhodococcus sp. JVH1. The sequence goes on from NZ_CP166289.1 coordinate 5,351,404, forward strand.
GGCTACGGCGTTGCTGGTGGTCGTCACGTGTGCGGCTTGCCAGTCCGAGGGGAGTTCCGCGCAGCCGTCGACGACCACCTCCGTCGCCGTGCCGGCAGGCACCGAGCCCACGGTGATCGCCGCCGACCTCGACGTGCCGTGGGGGATCGCGCTCCTGCCGGACGGGACGGCGCTGATCGCGGAACGGGACAGCGGCGCGATCCGGCACCTGCAGGCGAACGGCGACACGACCGTGATCGGCGAGGTGCCCGGTGTGGCGGCGCGGGGCGAATCGGGACTGCTGGGCCTGGCCGTCTCACCGGCCTACGCAACGGACCAGACGATCTACGCGTACCTGACCACCGGCGACGACAACCGGGTGGTCGCCCTGCGCTTCGACGGTCGCAGCCTCGGCGAGCCGGCCCCGATCCTGACGGGCATCCCCGCCGGATCCATCCACGACGGCGGGCGGATCGCGTTCGGTCCGGACGGCAAGCTGTACGTCGCCACCGGTGAAGCCGGCGACCGGCCACGCGCCCAGGACCCGTCCTCACTCGGCGGCAAGATCCTGCGGATCAACCCCGACGGGTCGATCCCCCCCGACAACCCCACCCCCGGATCACCCGTGTGGTCGCTCGGGCACCGCAACGTGCAGGGCCTCGCGTGGGACGACGCCGGCCGGCTGTGGGCCACCGAATTCGGGGCGAACACCTGGGACGAGGTGAACCTCATCGAACCCGGCGGCAACTACGGATGGCCGGAGGTCGAGGGGCGGTCGGGCGACGCGGGCTTCGTCGATCCGGTGGTCCAATGGTCCACCGGCGAGGCGTCCCCGTCCGGGCTCGCGTTCCAGGACGGCGCGCTGTGGGTCGCGGCGCTGCGCGGCGAACGCCTGTGGCGGATCCCCGTGGCCGGTGACGGCTCGCTCGGCGAACCGCAGTCGCTGCTCGAAGGCGAGTACGGGCGACTGCGCACCGTCGTCGCGACACCGGACGGTGCCGTGTGGTTCAGCACCAGCAACCGTGACGGGCGCGGCGATCCGGGGGAGGGCGACGACCGCATCCTCATGCTCCGCCCGTGAGTACTTGTTAACCGCCCGTGGTTAACAAGTACTCACAGGTCAGTCGGTCCAGGGGACGATCGGCGGCTTCACCCACATGATCTTCTCGTCGCGGTGCGCCGGGGTGGCGGCGGGATGGTCGGGGTGGCGCTCCGCCCACGCCGACTTCTGGTCGAGCAACTCGACCACGGTCAGCCACGTCTCCATGGTGCTCGGCGGGTTCGACCCGGCCGCGCGGGCGAGTTTCCGCAGCGTGCCGTCGGTGAGGTCGAGGAGCTCCTGACCGCTGATTCCGCGATCCCACACGTACCGCGCGAGTCCCATCGCCTTCTCGCGACGTCGCTTCGCAGCGCCTTCGGTGTGCGCGAAGTCGACTTCCTGAGGTTCCATCGTCTTCCCTTCTCGTGCGCGTCACCACGGTAGGTCACCCGTGTCTCGTCCCGGTATCGTGGGATGACGATTCTCGCAGCAGACGCGAGCGGACGGCGCGAGCAGTAGGGAAGACGGACGATGGGCAGGCAGCGCGGCGGTCAGGCTGCCCGGACAACCGACGGGGGTCCCGTCGCCGGCGTGTACCCGATCGACACGGGCACGTGCGAGCTCACCGAAGACCACCTCAATCCGCACGGCTGGGTGCTGAAGGTGAACGGGGTCGAGAGTTCCCACATCGACCTGTCGGACCCGACGCACCTCGATTTCGAGTACATGCGGTGGATCGCCGAACTGGTCGCTTCGCACTGGGGGACGGATCAGCGCGTGCGGGCCCTGCACCTCGGTGGCGGCGCCTGCTCCCTTGCCCGGCATCTCGCCGCCCGGTATCCGGACGCCCGGCAGGTGGTGGTCGAACTCGACGGCAAGCTCGCCGAGTTGGTCCGCGAATGGTTCGACCTCCCGCGGGCACCGTTGCTGCGACTGCGGGTGGGTGAGGCGCGGGCGGTCACGGAGACGCTGACGGAGTCCAGCCGCGACCTGATCGTGCGCGACGTGTTCGCCGGGAACACGACTCCGGCGCCGCTGACGACGACGGAGTTCACCGGACATGTGCGACGGGTGCTGGCGCCCGGCGGGATCTATGCGGTCAATTGCGGCGACACCCGCGACCTCGTCCTGGCGCGCCGGGAGGCGGCGACCATCGGCAGCGTGTTCCCGCACACCACGATCATCGCCGATCCCGCCATGCTCAAGGGCCGCCGCTACGGCAACATCGTGATCGCGGGCAGCGACGTGCCGATCGGCGACGACCCCGCACTCGTCCGCACGCTGCTGGGCGGTGGTGTGCCTGCCCATGTCTGGGACGACCGGCAGGTGCGGACGTTCGCCGGTGCGGCGCGGGTGCTGCGCGATGCGGACTCCGGGAGCTAGACGAGCACCCAGATCAGCGAGGCCATCGCGAAGCCCACCACCGACAGGATGGTTTCGAGTACCGTCCACGTCTTCAGGGTGTCTTTCACCGACATGTTGAAATACCGTGACACGATCCAGAATCCACCGTCGTTGACGTGGCTGGCGATGATGGATCCGGCCGACACGGCGATCACGATCAGGGCGATCTGCGGGGACGAATAGTTTCCGGCTGCGATCGACGGCTCGATGACGCCTGCGGTGGTGACGATGGCGACGGTCGCCGAACCCTGGGCGATGCGGAGTGCGCAGCTGATCAGGTACGCGGACAGGATGACCGGGAGACCGAGTGCGTCCATCGAGTCTGCCAGGGCCTGCCCGACTCCGGTGGCCCGCAGCACCGCGCCGAAGAACGCACCGGCACCGACGACCAGCAGGATCATGCCGACGGGCTTCAACGCCGCCGCGGACATCGCACCGATCTCCTGCGCCGTGATTCCGCGCCGGGTCCCCAGCAGGTACAGCGCCAGCAGGACGGCGATGGTCAGCGCGATCGTGGGCGTGCCGAGGAAGATGAGGACCGACAGCAGCGTCGAGCCCTCTTCGAGGACCACGTTGCCGACCGTCGCACCGAGGATCAGCACCATCGGCACGAGGATGATGAACGAGATCAGCCAGAGCGGCGGCGGGTTCTTGTCGGCTTCCTTCTCCTCCGGGATGAATTCGTCGGGGACCTCGATGATCACCCGCTTGCCGATCCAGCTACCCCAGACGACGCCACTGACGAACCAGGCGGGGATACCGCAGGCGAGGCCCATGATGATGATCCAGCCCATGTCGACGTGCAGCAGCCCGGCCGCGGCGACGGGGCCCGGGTGCGGCGGCAGGAACGCGTGCGTCATGGACAGACCGGCGAGCATCGGCATCGCGTACATCACCAGCGACTTGCCGCCGCGCTTCGCCGCCACGTACACGAGCGGGGCGAGGATGAAGATACCGATGTCGAAGAACACCGGGATGCCGAGGACGAGGCCGGTGACACCCATCGCGAGCGGAGCGCCCTTGGGCCCGAACAACTTCAGTAGTCGTTCGGTCAGGACGTCGGCGCCCCCGGAGCGTTCCATCATCGCGCCGAGGACGGTGCCCAGGCCGATGATCGGGGTGATATGCCCCAGGATGCCGCCGAACCCCTTCTCCAGGATCGAGTCGGCCGCCGACGTCGGTGTGCCGACCAGTTCTACCACCGACACTCCCGCGATGAGCGCGACGCCGACACCGACGACGATCAGCGCGATGAACGGTTCGAGCTTCAGCTTGATGATGAGGATCAACAGCACGGCGATGGATACCGCTGCGAGAGTGAGTAGTCCGGCTGTGTCGTGCTGCAGCCAGTCGACGAACGACGTCATTGCGTCTCCAGGGGAGGTGGGTGGGGTCGGGCGAGAGTGGGTCTAGTTCGAGAGCGCGGCGACGAACGATCGTGCGCGGTCGGTGATGTCGGTCCAGTTGCCTGCCGCGACGCTGGACGGTGGGACGACGCTGGTGCCCGCGCACACGGCCAGCGCGCCGGCGTCGAGGAACTGGCGGGCGTTGGAATCGTTGATCCCACCCGACGGCAGGAGTTCCACGCCGGGATACGGGCCGTGCAGGTCCGACAGGTAGTCGGGGCCGAGCCGCTTGGCGGGGAAGATCTTGACCGCGGCCGAGCCGAGGTCGACGGCCATGGCCACCTCGGTGGGGGTGAACGCGCCGAGGAAGACGGGAACCGACCGTCCCGTCGCGACTTTCGCGACGTCCGGACGGATGCCGGGGGTGACGAGGAACCGGGCGCCGGCGTCGATCGCGGCGGCGGCCTGATCGCCGGTCATCACGGTTCCGACGCCGAGGATGCTGCCTGCCGCGGCTGCGGCGTCGGCGGCGCGGCCGAGATGATGGAGCACATCGGGCGTGGTGAACGTCAGCTCGACCGTCCGGATTCCACCCTCGGCGAGTGCGTGGCACAGGTCCGCGGCGTCGGGGATGGTCTCCGCTCGCACCACCGTCAGTACCCGGTCGGCACGCAGAATGTCGATCTCGGTCATCGAACTGCTCCTCCTTCTTCGCGGCGCAACGATCTTCCGGCGGTCGCGCCGGTGAGGCGGCCGTCCTCGAGGGCGAGGCGGCCGCGGACGAATACGTGGGAAATACCGGCTGCCGCCTGGCGCGGCTGCGCGTAGGTCGCGGTGTCGCTGACCGTGTCCGGATCGAAGAGCACGAGGTCGGCGGCGTAGCCGCGGCGGACGAAGCCGCGGTCGACGAGCCGCAACCGGGTCGCGGCTCGGCCGCTGAGGTGACCGACGCACTCCTCGAGGGACATCAGGCCGAGGTCGCGGCTGTAGTGCCCGAGGTAGCGTGCGAACGTTCCCCACCCGCGCGGGTGCGGTTTCGCGCCGACCAGCAGTCCGTCGCTGCCGCCGGTGTGCCGGGGGTGCTGCATGATTGCGCGCACGTTCTCCTCGTGGCCGACGTGTTGCAGGATGCCGCTGCCGAGCTGGTCGCGGATCAGGATGTCGATGCAGACGTCGAAGGGGTCGCGGTTCTCGGCGGCGGCGATGTCCGCGACGGTCTTCCCGACGTAGTCGTCGAGTTCCGTGTTCTGCACGCCGCTGATCTCGAGCGTGTGCCACTCGGCGATCACCCCGTGGCAGCCGTCGGAGCCGGTGACCTCGAGATGCTCCCGGATGCGTTCGAGCGCAACCGGATCCCGGAGTCGATCGAGCGTCTGTTCCATGCTGCCCGCCGACGCCCAGCTGGGCAGGATCGCCGACAGCGTGGTGGCGCCGGGAAGGTAGGGGTAGGTGTCGAGGCTGATGTCCGCGCCTGCGGATTCGGCCGTGTCGAGCAGGGCGAGCAGTTCCGGGGCGCGGCCCTTGTTGGGTCCGAAGTTCAGCGTGGCGTGGGCGAGATGCAGAGCGCACCCGGCCCGCGACGTCAGGTCGACCATCTCGGCGTAGGCCTCCATGGCGCCGGCGCCGTAGGACCGGTGGTGCGGGGAGAAGTAGCCGCCGTACTCGGCGACGGTCCGGCACAGTGCCAGCAACTCCTCGTTGTCCGCGTACATCCCCGGCGTGTAGGTCAGCCCCGCGGACAACCCGACGGCACCCTCCGCCATGGACTGCGCCACGATCCGCTGCATTTCCTCGATCTCCGACGGTGTCGCCGGCTGGTCGTCCCAGCCGACCACCAGCGCCCGCACGACCCCGTGCGGGACGAGATACGCGACGTTGGTGGCGATACCGCGATCGAGTCGGTCGAGGTATTCGCCCACACTCCGCCAGGAGAAGTCGAAATCCTCGGGATCGGTGTTCCACCCCGCGATCTTGCGCCGGACCACCGCGAGCACGTCGTCGGTGACGGGTGCGTAGGACAGCCCGTCCTGCCCGAGCACCTCGGTGGTGACGCCCTGGGTGATCCGCGACGGGTGCTCGGGGTTCAGCAGGATCTGCAGATCCGAGTGGGCGTGCATGTCGATGAAACCGGGCGCGAGCACCAGGCCGTCGGCGTCGATCACACGATCCGCGCGGGGGTGTCCGGTCTCGGAGTGATCTGCCTCGGGCCGGATCTCGGCGATCCGGTCACCGTCGACGAGCACGTCAGCGCGGTACCGCGGCGCCTCCGAACCGTCGACGACGGCGGCGGAACGGATCAGAGTGGTCATGGTGTGAGTCCTCGGCCGGGGATCAGAAGAACGTGCGGATCAGGTCGACGACGACGGGATCGTCGGAGTCGTCACCGACGACGGGAATCCAGCGCCACTTGTCGAACGCGGTGCACGGGTGGGAGAGACCGAGCCGGACGACGTCCCCGACACGCAGATCGTGTTCGGGTCGTGCGGGATCGAGCCGCAGGAACGCGTGCTGGTCGTTGACGGCGGTCACTTCGGCGCCGTCGAGGGGCCGTGGCGTCGCCCCGAGTTGGCCGGCGACGGCCTGCGCGGTAGGGAGTCCTTCGTCGAACGGGACGTCGCGCTTGCCGGCGTCGAGCAGGGCGAGGCCCGGCTCGGGGCGGGACACCACCCGGGCCCACGTGTGCATCGCCGACGTGAGCCGACGCGCCTTCCTGTCTTCGCCGCGGCCGAACGGTGAGATCCCGGTGTAGAAGCCGTCGTCGTGGATGATGTATGCGCCGGCGCGGACCACCACTTTGGTTCTGCCACCGGCAAGTTCGGCGAGCACCTCGGCGACCACGTCGAAGTAGGCGCTGCCGCCCGCGGTCACGTACACGTCGCGACCCTCGGGATAGCGGCCCTCGACCTCGAGCCGGCGATGCAGTTCGGCCATCGACCGGAGGTATGTGCGGACCCGGGCGAGGGACTCCTCGGAGGCATCGTGTGCGAGGGCTCCCTCGTAACCGGAGACGCCGGCCAACCGGAGTGCGGGGCTCTCCCCGATACGTTCGGCCACCTTCACGGCCTCGGCCACGGAGCGTGCGCCGGTGCGTCCTCCCTCCCCGCCGAGTTCGACGAGCACGGGCAGCGGACGGACCACCGTGACGTCCGCGAGCGCCGCGGTCATCGCATCGACCGTCTGCGGGGAGTCGGCCCACATCAATACTTCGAGTTCCGGATTCGCGTCCATCTGCTCGGCCAGCCACCGCAGCGCGGTCGGGTCGACGAGCGAGTTCGCGATCTGCACCCGGCGCGCGCCGAATCGCACCGCCACCCGGAGCTGACCGAAGTTCGCCAGCGTGATGCCCCACGCGCCGCTGCGGATCTGCCGGTCCCACAGCACCGGAGACATCGTCGTCTTCCCGTGCGGAGCGAGGTCGACCCCGTGCGCCTCGCACCAGGCCGCCATCGTGTCGAGATTGCCGGCGATGGCCGTCTCGTCGAGGACCATGACGGGCGTGCTGAAGGCGGACAGCCTCGGCTGCGTTCCGAGGAACTCGGTCTTGGTGAGGCCGTTCGCCGTGGAGGGGAGGGCTTTGTCCACGTCGGACAAGCGCAGCGCGTCGAGCTCCGCCAAGGCGCCGGCATCGAGTGTGTCCGGTCCGCTGATCGTCATCGTCGATCCTGTCGTTCGGGTTCTGTGGGGCAGGCCTTCATCGGGGGAAGGGCCGTGAAGTGCTACGTTGCGCTATATGCAACGTTGATTGCGTTTTTGAGTCTCCTATGTCTAGCATTGGCCTGGGTCATCGTCAACGGTCCGGTGTGGCATGCATCGCCGGGGCGAGGGCTCTCGAAACGCAACTCCAGTGCCGGTCCGAGCAGTCGTAGAGGTAACAAGTGCAGGAATCGATCCCCACCCCCGAGTCCGGTGTCGCGTGCCTCGGTGAGGCGATGGTCCTGGTGGCCCCGGACTCGACACTCCACCTGGCCGGCGCCGAGGCGAACGTCGCCGCCGGACTCGCCGCGCTGGGCGTTCCCGCCGCCTGGGTCGGACGGCTCGGCGACGACGAGTTCGGCACCCTCATCCGCACCGAACTGCAGGCGCGGGGTGTCGACGTCCGCGCGATCGAGGTCGATCCCGCCAGGCCCACCGGGCACTACTCGAAATCCACCGCCCTCGACGAGCATGGCGAGCCGCGAACCGACAGCCTGTATTCCCGGGCGGGTTCGGCGGCGTCTGCCATGGATCCCGGATTCCTCGACACGTCGGCGGTTGCGGACCTGTTCGGCCGCGCCGCCGTGGTCCACTGCAGCGGAATCACACCGGCCCTGTCCGATTCGTGCCTCGCGCTGATGCGGCGACTGCTCCGCGACCGGCCGGGAATCTCCGGTGTGGTCAGCTTCGACGTCAACTGGCGTGAGCAACTGTGGCCGGACGGCGACCCGCGGATGGTCGTGGAACTGGCGAATCTCGCCGATCTGGTTCTCGTCGGCGCCGACGAGGCCCTGCGCGTTCTCGGCACCGCGGATCCGCACGAGTTGCGGCTCATCCTGCCCGCCCCGGCCACGGTCGTCGTCAAGGACGGAGCGCACCGGGCGCTGGCCGTCGACAGGAGCGGCCGCAGTGTGGCTGTTCCCGCGCTCCGCGTCGACGTCGTCGAACCCGTCGGCGCGGGCGATGCCTTCGCCGCCGGATATCTCAGCGGGGTGGTGCGCGGCGAGGATCAGGCGCGGTGCCTGCGACGCGGGCACATCGGTGCCGCCGCCACCCTGACGGTGGCAGCGGACTCGGCGCCCCCGCCGCCCGCCGAACTGCTGGACGAGCTGCTCGAGTGCTCCGAATCGGACTGGGCGGCAACGAGCGTCACCGCCGACGGTTTCTCCCCCGAGAAAATGGAGTGAACGGATGAGTCAGAGTGTCTCCCGCGCCCTGCACCTGCTGGTGCAACTCGGCAACGGTCCCGCCAACCTCGACCAGCTGGCCGAATCCACCGGGGTCCACAAGACCACCGTGCTCCGGCTGCTGCGAACGCTGTCCGACGAGCGGTTCACGTTCCGCGACAACAGCAACCAGTACCACCTCGGTTCCCGCATCTTCGAACTCGCCGCGCAGGCCACCGATCAGCGGGAAGTCCGGCGCATCGCGTCGCCGCACCTCGTCGCGTTCAACCGCGAATACGGGCGCACCACGCACCTCGCGGCGATGGAGGGCGGTGACGTGGTGTACATCGACAAACTCGAATCGCACGACCAGATCAGGATGTACTCGCGAATCGGACTGCGCGCCAACCTCAATTCCACCGCGGTCGCGAAGGTGATCCTCGCCGATCTGCCGGACTCGGAACTGCGGCCCATCGTCGACTCGATGGACTTCTCCGCCCGCACCGCCAACACGATCACGACGCCCGAACGCTACCTCGACGAGATCCGCACGGTCCGGGAGCAGGGCTGGGCGCACGATCAGGAGGAGAACGAGCCGTCCGTCAACTGCATCGGGGTGCCCATCCGTGGCGCGTCCGGCCGCGTCGTCGCCGCCGTCTCCGTCTCGGTGCCCGACGTCGTGCTCAGTTACGAACGCGTCCTCGACCTGCTCGAACCCCTTCAGGCCGTGGGGGCGCGGATCTCCCGCGACTGCGGATACCGCGCCCAGCCCTGACCGTCCCCCGTCCACCCGGAAAATAACGACACACAGGAGAATCGATATGTCCGACACCACCGTCATCCGCACCGAAGGCGCCCCCGCCCCCGCGCACACGTTCAGCCAGGGCATCAAGAAGGGCAACATGCTCCAGGTGTCGGGGCAGGGTCCGATGGACCCCGTCACCAACAAGTACATCGCGGAGGGCGACGTGCGCGAGCAGACCCGTCGCACCCTCGAGAACGTCAAGGCGATCCTCGAAGCCGGCGGCGCGAGCGTGGAAGACGTGCTGATGTTCCGCGTCTACCTCACCACCCGGGACGACTTCGCCGCGATGAACGACGTGTACGGAGAGTTCATCGCGGCGAACGTGCCGAGCGGACAGCTGCCGTGCCGAACCACGGTGTTCGTCGACCTCCCGCACGAGGTCATGCTCGTCGAGATCGACGCGCTGGCAGTGACCGGCTAGTCGTCAGGCGGTGACGAGGTGCCGGCAGCTCATCCGCGGCGACACGGGCAGCTCGGTGAACACGGGCTCGGACGATTCCGTCGTCGGCACCTCCAGGTAGAGGTGGCTGCCGTCCGCCACGACCCCCTGCGGTTGCAGGCCGATCAGCTTGGCCACCACGTACGTGGCGCTCAGGCTGGTGACGTCGCGGATGATGCCGAGCCGCAGCAACGACCGCGTCTCGGCGATCGCCTCCTGCTCCCCGGCCCGCAGGACCAGCCGCAGCCCGGGCGACAAGGCCTGCGCGGCCACGGACACCGCAATGTTGTCCAGGTCGTCGGAGCCGACGGCTGCCAACGCCAGGGCGCGGCCCACGCCCAGTCGCTCGAGGAGTTCACGGTCGCCGCCGTGCCCCACGACGGTCGGGATGTTCATCGACCGCACGAGCCGCAGGTTCTTCGCCTGGGGGTCGCGTTCGACGCCCACCACCGCGACACCGAGAGCCTGTAGCTCCCGGCACAGCCGGAGCCCGACCTGGCCGAGGCCCACCACGATGACGTGGCCGGAGCGGGGCAGGACGCGGCTGCCCACCAGGCCGACCAGGCGGGGGCCGAGCAGGCGCTCGATGATTCCGGCGGTGAACATGGCCGTGAAGACGACGGTGAACAGCATCGCCACCGAGGCGAACACCGCGTAGGCGGGGCTGCCGTGGGTGTCGGTTCCCGGTCCCACGGTGGTCACCACTCGCACCGCCTCGTTGAACGCGTCGAGCGGTGCCACGTGCTGGCCGAGCATCAGCCACAGCCAGTCGGCGAACAGGACCGCGAGGAGTCCCGCGAGCCCACCGAGCAGGATGCGCGTGCCGATGTCGTGCGACCGCAACAGTCCGGTCGCGCCGGTCGCCGCGGTGCGCCACCAGTTCCGCCGGGGCAGGTCGACGTGCGCGCCCTCGGGGTGGCCGTCGATCATGCGGACCGTCAGCATGTGCTCGCCCGCGTGCCTGGCCGCGACGAGTTCGGGTTCCAGGCACGGACCGGCGAGCGTCGGTGCGGCGAGATCTGCGGGTGACGTCACCTCGCACTGCGGAAGCAGCTGGGACAGCTGGTCCGCGACCGTGCGGTCGAAGATCGTCACCACCAACGGGATCGACGCCGAGATGTGCGCGGCCGCCAGCGCGTAGCGCAGCGCGACGACGTCGTCGCGCACCAGTACGGCCATACCGCAGGGTTCGTCCGCCATCGCCAGGCGGAGTTCGTCGTCGTCGGGGGCGACGAGATGGCGTACGTCGAAGTCCCTTTCGCGGAGGGATGCACAGACCCGTCGGGCCACGGTGGTTTCGCCGATGACGAGATATGAGTCGTTCACGTGTGGTCCTTCCGGCTCGGGATCACGAGAGCGTACCCGAGAAGAACCGCAGATCCCACACGAGAACGTCTACCGGTGAGTAGCCGGAACACGTTATCGGCCAATGATTTTGCGACATGTCCGCTCTACTCGTCGGTAGGAGCGCCCTGTATCGCCAGGACGAGTCCGCCGAGGGTCGCCGGGAACACCGCCTCGGTGACCGTGGTTGGGTGAGATATGACCCTCGATGCGAATGACGACCGGCGCCCACTTCTCGACCTCGTTGCCGCACACAACCGTGCGGTCCTCGCGACGATCAAACGCGACGGGCGTCCGCAATTGTCCAACGTGATCTATGCCTGGGACCCCGCAACGCAGACCGCGAGGGTGTCGGTGACGGCGGATCGGGCCAAGACCCGGAACGCCGCCCGCGACCCGCGGGTCTCGCTGCACGTCAGCGCGACCGACTTCTGGAGCTACGCGGTCGTGGAGGGAGACGCGGAACTGAGCGCGGTCGCGGCCGATCCGCACGATCCGGCGGCGGACGAGCTCGTCGACGTGTTCCGGCTCGCGTCCGGAAAAGAGCACGACGACTGGGAAGAGTTCCGCCGTGCGATGGTCTCCGAGCACCGGCAGGTACTCCGGGTCCGCGCGTCGAAGGTGTACGGCATGGCCCAGTTGCCCTGAGTGTGCGAAACGTAGCTGTGGCAGCCGGTCGGAGCCGGTGGGACGATTGAGTCATGCGCAGGAGACGGTGGCCGGCGGCACCGCCGCCTGCCACGGAGGGAATCGTGGTGCACGGGCCGGTGGAGCTCGTGACGAGCCGCGACTTGAGCCTGCGACTGGCGGAGGTCGTCGCGCACCCGACGGGCATGCTGCTGCGCGTCGAGCTGACGGCGAGAGGCAGATCCGCTGATCTCGCGCGGCACGAGACGCGTCCGCTGGACGATCCCGACGACCCCTCGGCACGGTGGTCGTATCTCGCGGTGAACGTGCAGGTCGACGACATGGAGGGTGTCGCCGATCCACGCCACCCGCATTCGACGTCGAAGTCCGACGCCGCGGACGCGTCCGAATATCACTCCGCGCCGCACTACTGGATCAGCGACTACCCGGAGTCGGGGACGATCACGCTGACCGCGGGGTGGAAGGAAATAGGACTTCTGCCGAGAACCCGGACGATCACGCTCGGCCCGAATCCGAGTATGCGACCCGCCCGCTAGTCGTCGCGGGTAGACATACGAAGGTGCCCTTCGGCGCCGTGGGAGCGTCGAAGGGCACCTTCGCTCTGCGAGGGGAACGCAGATCAGGGCAGGGGAACCCAGGTGCCGAAGAACCAGAATCCGTGCGGGCTCGGCGCGGGGGCCTGCTGCTGCGGAGCGTGCTGCTGCTGCTGCTGCGCCTGAGGCTGCGGTGCCTGCTGCTGCTGGGCGGGGGCGGGGTTGTGGCCCACCGGGTCGGCGCTGGCAACGCCGGCTCCGATGCCGAGGGCTGCGAGGGCGATACCACCGGTTGCGACGGCCTTGGTAACGACGGACTTCATGCGGTTCCTCCTGGAACGTATCGGATGCGGTGTCAGAACTTCCTGACACAGATCAGATTGCTCCCCGTCCCTGCCACAACTCTTCGCTCAGCCTGTCAATCTTCTGGGTGTCAGCGAGGCTGCTCCGCAAGTTTGGCGGCGATCACGCCGTTGAGCCGTTGCAGACCACTCGGGGTGATGCCGTGGATCTGACCCTCGATGCTGCGCACGACATGCGTGTCGCTGAGGACCTTCTCGCTCGACTGGATCAGAACCGTTCCGGCGCCGGTGAAGTCGAACTGCCGTTCCTCCCCGGAGTTGATTCCCATCATATGGGCGCCCGCCGCGAGGAAGTTGCTGATCCACCCCTGGTCGTAATGGTGGCTCGGGGAAGGGCAGTCGGCCCACCCGACGAGCGCCTCGGGGTCGATCCGCAGCGGCGGCTCGGCGAACATCACCGGGCCGTTGGACGACGCCAGGAACTTGCCGGTCCCGATGAGCGTCAGGAACCCCGGCACGATGGACTGGTTCAGGGCCAGACCCGGTTCGAACGCAAGGAGATTCGACGCCCGGATGGTGAGGTTGCCGTCGTCGAGGTCGTACGAGTTGATGTCGTAACCGCGGTCGCCGATGATCAACTTCCCGAATCCTTCGGCCACCGCGTAATCGCCCATGTACAGCGGCGCGGAGAACTGGTTGGCGACCATGTGCAGTGCGGCGCCGTGCAATCCGTGGGTCAGTGCCTGGAACTGCATCTGCCCGTAGTAGGCGATCATCGCACCCTTGCGGATGAACCAGGGCGCGGTGAGGTCGATGCAGAATGCGTAGATGTTGTCGGGAATGTTGTCGCTGGCGCCGAGAGTCGACGGATTGTGGATGGCGGTCACAGTTTCTCCTCCGAAGCCTGAACGTAGACGATGCCCTGACCCGTGCACTGCAATTGCATTGCTTCCCCGACCCCGCGGCCCATGGCCTCACGCCAGCCGACGGCGGATTTCAGTTCCACCTGGACGCTCCCGTACGTGCCGACGAAGGCGTCGGGGTCGACGAACACCGGATTCGGGCCGCCGACAGGGAGTTCGATGAAGCCGCCGTGTGCGAGGAGGACCGCCGACCCGTATCCGGACAACTGCGTGGTGAACATTCCGGTACCGGAGAGGGCGCCTGCCGCCGCGCCGCGCAGGGCGCCGAGCATGCCGCGTCCGCCGCCACCACCGCCCTGACTCGTCACGGAGATCACCGAACTCTGCAGTCCCGCATTGTGAGCGAGCAGCCGGGAGGCCTCGACGCACAGCGCGCCGCCCTGCGACATGTCGACGACGTGCACCTCGAGCCCGGCGTGACCGTAGTGCACCTCGCCCTGCCCCTGCGCGAGCATCGTGCGTTCGTGCTCACCCTGCATCATGCGTCCGGCCATCCGGGTGAATCCACCCATGCCCGCCATCGACTGGGAACCCGGCACCTGATGCGGCGAGAACTGCACCCGACCCGTGTAGAAGAGCATCGCACCCGTGCGCGCCACCACACCGCCGGCGGCGGCGACGTCGACCTTGACGACCTTCGAGTTCACTTTCGAGAAGACCATGGGGCTCACCGCTCTGCCGGTTGAATGGAGACGACGCCGTGACCGTCCCACTTGAGGGAGAAGGCCTCACCGTTGCCCTGGCCGACGGCGTTACGCCACGACACGTCGGTCACGAACGACTGCGTCACCTGCCCGCGCGCCGAGACGAACGCGTCGGGATCGACCACCAGCGGGTACTGCGGCGACACCTCGAGGTGGATGAGTGGCCCGCCCGCCGACAGCAGTGCCACCTGGCCCTGGCCGGAGACCGTCGTGGTGAACAGGCCCTGACCGCCGACCCCGCCCCGCAGTCCGGTGAACGTGACGTTGGTGTTCAGGTTGCCGCTCAAGGCGAGCAGCTGCTGTGATTCCACCTGCAGGGTCTCGTTCGCCAGGTCGACGACGGAAACGTACTGACCGCCCACCGCGAGGTACACGACACCGTGGCCGGAGCATTCCATCAGCGACAGCGCCTCGCCCGTGGCGCGCCTCTTCATTCCGGCGAGCACACCGTCACCGCCACCGAAACCTGCCGACTTGAAACTGACATTGCCCTCGTAGGCGATCATCGAACCCTGTATCGCCCGGATGGTGGTTCCGGCGAGCTGCGCCTCCACCACCTTCTTCGACTTGTCGAGCAGCCGCCCCATGGGTGCCCTTTCCAGTGTCGAGCGGCAGTGCCCGTGACCGAGTCACGAGCACTGCCGCTGGATGTGAGTACAGGCAGAACCTAGCCGACGGACACCGGGTCCTGCTCGTCCACGTCGTCTTCCGCTCGACCCGCCGTCGCGACGGCCTTGCGGTTGCGGACGATGCTGGAGATGAAGGCGGCACCGATGAGGGCGACACCGACGAGTCCGGTGACGTTCTCGTTGACGTGGTAGCCGATGGACACCAGCAGGATCACGGCCAGTGCGCCGATGGCCCAGTGGGCGCCGTGCTCGAGGTACACGTAGTCCGACAGGGTTCCCTTGCGGACCAGGAACACCGTGATGGAACGGACGAACATCGCGCCGACGAAGCCGAGGCCGAGGGCGATGATGATCGGGTCGGACGTGATCGCGAACGCGCCGATCACACCGTCGAAGGAGAACGACGCGTCGAGGACCTCGAGGTAGAGGAACAGGAAGAACCCGGCTTTACCGGTGGCCTTGGCCAGCTCGGTCGGTCCGCCCTTGGACCCTTCGACCAGTTCGCCGTCTTCGTCTCCCTCGGGAGTGTTGAACAGCTCACCGAGACCGTTGACGGCGATGTAGGTGACCATGCCGAGGACGCCGGCGATCATCACCGTGGAGACGGTGTCCTCGGGGGCGATGTACGCGGCGGTGATCAGCAGCAGGGCGCCGGCGATGATGACGGCGAGCTGGTCGAGCTTGCCCGCGCGGGCGAGGGGCTTCTCCAGCCAGGACAGCCAGGTGATCTCCCGCTCTTCCAGGATGAAACCGAGGAACAGCATCAGCAGGAACATGCCGCCGAACGCCGCGATCTGCGGGTGGGCGTCGGTGAGCAGGGTTTCGTAGCTGGCGCTGCCGTCGGGGAAGTACGCGGCACCGTCGGCGGGCGGGTTGAGTGCCAGGTCGAGGGCGGCGACGGGGCCGAGGCCGGACGCGAGCCACACGATGACGAGGGGGAAGACCAGGCGCATGCCGAACACCGCGATGACGATGCCGACGGTGAGGAAGATCTTCTGCCAGAACTCGCTCATCCGGCGCAGCACGGTGGCGTTGATGACGGCGTTGTCGAAGGACAGCGAGATCTCGAGGATCGACAGGATCACCACGAGGAGGACGGCCTGGGGGCCTCCGTAGATCGCCGCGATGATCAGGGAGATCACCGTCACGGCGAAGGAGAGACCGAATATTCGCAGAACCACGAAGCGTGGCCTTTCTCTAGTGGGCATGCAGGGTGGCTACTGCAGGAGGACGAACACCGGGGGAGGGTTTCACGGCAGGGCCGTGAAACCCTCCCCCGGCTGGAGAACGAAACGACTGTCAGACGTTGACGCCGTAGTCGCGCGCGATACCGGCCAGCCCGGACGCGTAGCCCTGGCCGATGGCACGGAACTTCCACTCCGCGCCGTTGCGGTACAGCTCGCCGAAAACCATAGCGGTCTCGGTCGACGCGTCCTCGGACAGGTCGTAGCGGGCGAGCTCGTTGCCGTTGGCCTGGTCGACGACGCGAATGTAGGCGTTGCGGACCTGACCGAACGACTGCGAACGGGTCTCCGCATCGTAGATCGAGACGGGGAACAGGATGCTCTCGATGTTCGCGGGGACCGCCGCCAGGTTGACGTTGATCACCTCGTCGTCACCCTCGCCCGCACCGGTGGTGTTGTCACCGATGTGCTCGATCGAGCCGTCGGGGGAACGCAGGTTGTTGAAGAACACGAAGTGCTGGTCCGACACGACCTTCTTGTCGGCACCCGCACCGATGGCGCTGGCGTCGAGGTCGAAGTCGGTGCCGGTGGTCGAGCGGGCATCCCATCCGAGTCCGACAGCCACCGCGGTCAGGTTCGGCGCCTCCTTCGTGAGAGAAACATTGCCGCCCTTGGTCAAGCTGACGCCCATTCAGGGGTCCTTTCGAGAGGAGGTGGGTGGACCCTCGACAACTGTCGAAGTTCCGGGTTCGTCGTGCAACACCACGATAATGAATTTGTCCGACTTGTCCCATCCCGCGAACTGTCCACAGGTTTGTGCACAGGCAATTCCGGACCACTCGGTGTTGTCGGCCCGACCAGTACGATTCAGGACGTGACGAGCGGATGGGCGGGGCGCTTCCGAGGAAGAGCCCGGGGCGACGACTCGGCTCGTCGCGCCCACGACACGATGGTCGCAGCGTTTCTCGATATGGACAACCGGCAGAGCATCGCCGCCGCGGCCGTGGACGCCTCGGACCAGCTGACTCCGGAACGCGGAATCCGGCGAGCCTGGGAACCGGTTCGCGACGGGTGCTACCAGGCCGCGACGGCGTATCTGGCGGCGGAAGACCAATTCGAGAACGTGCAGACACCCGCTGCGGCCGCCGCGTACGAGCAGGTGACGCGGCAGTTGGTGGCGGCGACGCAGTCTCTCGACGAGTTCTATCGCACACATCGGGGCCATCTCGAGGAGTCGACCGCGATGCTGGCGGCCGTACCCCAACTCGCCCAGCAGGCGTTTCAGGTCGCCTCCGCGGCGCAGCAGCGGGTGCAGACCGAGGGCGGCGCGTACGCCGGCTACCCGTCGGTGCGCGATCGCGGTGCGGCACTCGACGCCGCAGTCGTGGCGCTGCAGGGTGCCCGTGGAGCCAACCCGGTCCGCGAAGCGGCAGCGCGTGTGCGGGAAGAGTCGGCGGCGCTCGAGAAGGCACTGGCCGCGGCTCCGTCCAAGGAACTGGACGCCGCTCACGCCGTGTCGTCGGTGACGACGAGGATCGCCGCGGTGCAGACGCGGGCGGAACGGCTCGCGCCCGCCTACTCCGCCCTGCTGCGCGAGTTCAACGCGGCCAGTTCGGCGGATCTCGTCCACAACGACCGCGAGAGCCGCAGGCACATCGAGCAGGCGCAAACCGATCTGCAGCAGGCGCAGAGGGCTCTGACCGCCGGGAATCCGGAGGGGGCGCTCGATCTGACCGCCGCCGCGCGGACCCATCTGGTCGACGCCGAGGCGAACGTCGACGGCGTCACCGATCGCCTGCTGTTGCTGCGGGAGGTCCGCGAGAACCCGCGGGCCAAGGAGAACGAGATCAGATTTCGCCTCCGCGACGCCCAGATGCTGGCTGTCAATCGTGGTCTCGTGCGGGAATGGGGGTCGGTCCTCGACGCTCAGCTCGAGCGGATAGACCGAATTGCAGGGACACTGACCGGGAGGCATCCCGACTACTGGGCGTACGTCGCCCAGCTCGATGCCGTGTCGGCGTTCATCGCCGAGGTGGTTCAGAAGATGAGAGGACACACAGGACAGCGATGACACGGGGGGACGATGAGCATTAGCGAAGAGGTCACGACGGCGGCGGTGCAGCATGTTCGGCACTTCCACCACCTCGATCCCGAGACGCACGGCCGGCTGTTCCTGCACGCTCCGCAGGCGCTCGGGCCGGACGAGGATCGGACGGTGCTGGCCGTCGCGCTGGGCGCGACGCTGTACGTGCCTGCGACGAGGTCCGACCTCGCGGACACGATCCTTCGCCGGTCCGGTGACGGTGTCTGCTCGATGGTCCTGGACCTCGAGGACGCGGTGGCCGACGACCAGGTGGAAGCGGCGCTGCTCAACGCCGTCGACGCGCTCGATCGGCTCGCGACCCATGGTGGTGCGCGGATGCAGTTGTTCGTCCGGGTGCGGGCCGCCGAGGACCTTCGGCGGATCGCCGACCTGCTGACCACCGGCGTCGAGGTGTTGTCCGGATTCGTGATCCCCAAGTTCGGTGGTGCGACGGGACCTGCGTTCCTCGACGAGCTGGCCGCGGCGTCGGAGCGGCTCGGCAAGCACCTGTACGCGATGCCGGTGCTCGAATCGCCGGCACTGGTGCACCGGGAGACCCGCGACGACGAACTCGCGAAGATCGGCGAACTGCTCGTCGAACACCGCGAGCGGATCCTCGCCGTGCGCATCGGCGCCACCGACATGTGTGCCACGTTCGGCATCCGCCGCGACCGCGACCTGACGATCTACGACGTGCGAGTGGTCGCGGACGCGATTGCCGGCATCGTCAACTTCCTGGGCCGCGCCGACGACACGGGACACGTCATCACCGGTCCTGTGTGGGAGTACTTCGCCGACCACGAGCGGATGTTCCGGCCGACCCTGCGCGCCACGCCGTTCGAGGAGCACAACGAGGTGCGGTTCCGTCAGCAGCTGGTCAGCCGGGATCTGGACGGTCTGCTGCGGGAGATCGCCCTCGACCGCGCCAACGGCATCCAGGGCAAGACGGTCATCCACCCCACGCACGTCGCGGCCGTGCACGCCCTGTCCGCGGTGACACACGAGGAGTACCACGATGCGCTCGACATTCTCGGCGCCGAGAGCGTCGGCGGCGTCCAGGCGTCGGGGTATCGCAACAAGATGAACGAAATGCGCCCGCACCGCAGCTGGGCCGAGAAGACACTCGTCCGGGCGAAGGTGTTCGGCGTGACAAACGAGGGAATCACGTTCGTGGATCTACTGACCGCACTGGCCGTCCGATGAGCTCACCCACTGCCGTGCGCGCAGTGCCCTGGGCCACGGAACACCTGGGGTTGACGCTCGCCCACGTGGGTTCGGGCACGGGGCTGACCATCCCCGAACTCGTCGAGCCCGGCCTGCGGCGCAACCCGCGACGTGCCCACCTGCTCGTCTCGACGGTCCTCGGCAAGCACGTGCCCACCGACCCGGGTGCCGTGATCGGCGCAGGCGACCGCCTCGGCGATCTGGTCGCCGAGGTTCTCGGACCGGATGCAGATCCCGTGGTGCTCGGATTCGCCGAAACCGCAACAGGTCTCGGGCATTGTGTCGCGGCCCGGCTGCGCGCCCGGTGCTACCTGCACTCCACGCGCCGGGACGTACCCGAGATCGGGACGTCCGCCGGGTTCGAGGAGGGGCACTCGCATGCAACCAGCCACCAGTTGCAGCCGACGTCCGTCGAGTTGTTCACGGGCGATCGCCCTCTCGTCCTCGTGGACGACGAGATCTCCACCGGCGCCACCGCTGTGGACGCGATCCGCGCGCTGCACCGGCAGAATCCCCGTAGCCGTTACGTCGTGGCGTCGCTCGTCGACATGCGCGAGCAGGGCCACCGGGACGCCGTCGACGCCGCAGCCGCCGAATTGGGAGTGCAGATCGACAGCGTGAGTCTGGCGGTGGGGCGCACCGAGCTTCCCGACGGCCTGATCGACTCGGTCGGTGCCCTTCCGGAACCGGTGCTCAACCCCATCGGTGAGCGGACCGGGACCGTCGATCGTGCCGACATACCGTGGCCCGCAGCGGTTCCGGAAGGTGGCCGGCACGGATTCCTGCGGGAAGACACCGAGGAGTTCGATGCGGCCGTCGCGTCGGCGGCCGCGGTGCTCCGGGACCGGCTCGACCCGCAGCGGCCGGTGATCGTCGTCGGACACGAAGAGCTGATGTACCTGCCCCTGCGAATCGCGGACGCGCTCGCCACGTCCGGTTTCCGGGCTCGATTCCAGACGACGACGCGGTCACCCGCCTACGTGCTCGACCAGCCGGGCTACCCGCTGCGCCGAGGATTCCGCTTCACGGCGCCCGAGAACGGTGAAGAGCAGCCGCGTTTCGTCTACAACGCCCAGTGGCCGGGCGAGGACGCCGTCGTGGTCGCGGTGATCGACACCGCGGCCGACACCGACCGGCTCACTGCGGCCGGCGGACTCCTCGACGTGCTCACCGCGTCGGGAACGGATGTGCTCCTGGCCGTCGTGTCCGGCGCCGACCCGCGGTCGCTGCGCGCCGCACGTGCGGGAGCGTCGACGTGACGGCGCCGCTGACCGGCCCGGCGTTCGGTTCGTACTCCACCGACGAGGTGGGCTGGCTGCTCAAGGATCTGTCGCACGTCGACCTCGAAGCCGATGTCGCCGAGCGGGAGCGCCGCATCCAGTCGGGTGAGTCCCACTACGCGGAGACGCTGCCCATCGAGTACCAGCCCGACGCGGAGTACCGCGAGCTGTTCGAGAAGGTGCTGCAGGACAGCTCCATCCGGCTGGCGCGCGCCGTAGGGACGGTCACCGACCTCGTGCTGGCCGAGCGGGGCCGCGACGTCACCCTCGTGTCACTGGCGCGTGCGGGAACCCCGGTGGGGGTGCTCATGCGCCGCTGGGCGCGGGACGTCCACGGGTTGACGCTGCCGCACTACGCCGTCTCCATCGTCCGCGACCGGGGGATCGACGCCGTCGCGCTCGACTACCTTGCGCGTCATCACGACCCGGTGAACGTGGTGTTCGTCGACGGCTGGACGGGCAAGGGCGCCATCGCCCGCGAGCTGTCGCAGGCACTCGCCGAGTACCGCGAAGCCGGTGGCGCCGACTTCGACGACGACCTCGCCGTCCTCGCCGATCCCGGGCACTGCGCCCGCACGTTCGGCACCCGCGACGACTTCCTGATCGCCTCCGCGTGCCTGAACTCCACCGTGTCGGGCCTGGTGTCGCGGACCGTCCTCAACGACATGCTGATCGGACCCGGCGACTTCCACGGCGCCAAGTTCTACGCGCACCTCGCGGGCGAGGACGTGTCCAACCACCTCCTCGATTCCGTCAGCGCGTCTTTCGGGGACGTGCGCGAGCACGTTCCCGGCGACGTCGAGGACCTGCTGCGGTCGGACCGCACCCCCACCTGGGACGGTTGGAAGTCCGTCGAGGCGGTCCGGGAGCAGTACGGAATCTCGAGTGTGAACTTCGTGAAGCCGGGCGTCGGCGAGACCACCCGGGTGCTGCTGCGCCGGGTGCCGTGGCGGGTGCTCGTCCGCGACCTCGACGCCCCGGAGCACGCACACATCCGGCTACTCGCCGCCGCGCGTGCGGTCCCCGTCGAAGAGGTTCCCGGCCTGGCATATTCGTGTATGGGCCTGATCAAGGATGTGACATGACCGCGCTGATCGCGACCGACCTCGACCGCACCATGATCTACTCGCGCGGGGCCATGGAACTCGCCGTCACCGAGAGCGACGTGGCCGAGCGGCCCGGCGACGAGGACCTCCTCTGCGTCGAGGTGTACGACGGCAAGCCGCTGTCCTACGTCACGTCGGCCGCCGAGGCCATGCTGCGCCGGCTCACCGCGTCCGCCGTGGTCGTGCCCACCACGACGCGCACCGTTGCCCAGTTCCAGCGCATCGACCTGCCGGGGGCGCCGTGGCGGTACGCGATCACGACCAACGGCGGCAACATCCTCGTCGACGGGGTGCCCGATGCGGGTTGGCGGTCGGGTGTCGACATCGCGATGGCCGAAGGTGGAGCCTCGCTGGTGGAGGTCGGCGCCGAGCTGAGCCGCCGCATCGACGACAGCTGGGTGCGTTCGTCCCGGGTGGCGGACGAGTTGTTCTCCTACCTGGTCGTGGACCTCGACGCGATGCCGTCCGGCTTCGTCGAGGAGTGGAACGACTGGTGCGTCGACCGGGGATGGGGAGCGTCCCGGCAGGGTCGCAAGATTTACACGATGCCCGACGCGGTGTGCAAGAGCCGCGCGGTCGCGGAGGTCCGTACGAGGCTCGTCGACGACGGAGTGCTCGAGCCGGAAGCGCCCCTGCTGGCGGCCGGGGACGGGGCCCTCGACGCCAACATGCTCAGTGCCGCCGACGCCGCCATCCGCCCCCGGCACGGCGAACTCGAAACCCTCGACTGGCAGCACCCGACCCTGTCGGTCACCGGCAGCAGCGGTATCGCCGCTGGTGAGGAGATCCTGCGCTGGTTCGCGGATCGGGTCGGGCGGGGTGCGGGGACGACGGCCGTCGGCTCTCTTTTGTAGGTTGTAGGCAAACAGACCAAACGGGACAAACCCGACGCTCCCACAGTGAAGGAACCACGCAGTGTCCACTCCGCTAGCTAAGGGTCAGAACGGCCCGCTGAGCGTCGACGACGTCATCGTCTCCCTCGAACTGACGGCCGCCGCCGACCTGTCCGCGCTGCTCGTCACGGACTCGGGGAAGGTCCGCTCGGACGCCGACTTCGTTTTCTTCAACCAGCCGACCGGTCCCGGGGTGCAACTCGTCCCCGGAGCCACCGGACAGGCGGCCTCGCTGAAGGTGTCGCTCGGCGCGGTGCCTGCCGACATCGCGCAGGTGCGCGCGGTCATCACCCTCGACGACGCCACCAGTAGCTTCGGCCGCTCCGCTCCGCCGACCGCCCGGGTCGCCGACGGCGCCGGAAACTCGCTGTACGAGTACAAGATCGAGGGGCTGAACTCCGAGTCGATCGTCATCGCGCTCGAGCTGTACCGACGCCAGGGCGCCTGGAAGGTGCGGGCCGTAGGGCAGGGCTACGCCGGCGGGTTCGCCGCACTCGTCACCGATCACGGCGTGTCCGTCGACGACGCTCCCGCACCCGCCGCCGCTCCCGTCCAGCAGCCGCCGGCTCCCGCACCGGCACCGCAGGCCGCCTACCCGCCGCCGGCCGCACCGGTCGCGCCCCCGGCTCCCGCTGCACCCCCCGCGCCAGCCGCTCCGTCTGCTCCGGCCGAGGTCAGTCTCACCAAGGCGCGACCGGTCAGCCTCTCCAAGGGGCAGAAGGTCACGCTCCGCAAGGACGGTGGCGTCGCACTGACGTACATCCAGATGGGACTCGGCTGGGATCCGATCGAGAAGCGCGGCATGTTCGGGAACCGTTCCGCCAACGTCGACCTCGACGCGTCGGCGGTCCTGTTCGCGGACAACAACATGGTCGACGTCGCCTACTACGGCCAGCTGGCGTCGAAGGACGGATCGATCCGGCATCAGGGCGACAACCTCACCGGTGAGGGCGCCGGCGACGACGAGGTGATCCTCGTGGATCTCACCCGCATTCCGCCGCACATCTCGACCATCGTGTTCATCGTGACGTCGTACCGCGGGCACACGTTCGAGCAGGTGAAGAACGCCTTCTGCCGCCTCGTGGACACCACGTCGTCGGCCGAACTCGCCCGGTTCACGCTGCAGGGCGGGATGCCGTTCACCGGAATGGTGATGGCCAAGGTGTACCGGGTGGGCGGCGAGTGGAAGCTGCAGGCCATCGGTGAGGGTATTCAGGCCAAGCACGCCGGTGAGGCTGCGCCTCAACTCGGCCGCTTCCTCGGAGTGTAGGGGCGGCGGTGACGGTCCACCTCGTTCCGGGGCAGAACGCCCCGCTGCCGTCGCGCGTCCTGCGTTTCCGCGCGGTCGATGCGACGCCGATCGACGTTTCCGCGCTGATCGTGGACGGCGATCTCCGCACGCTGTCCTCGGACCACTTCGTGTTCTACAACCAGCGGCGCGCCGCCGGGGTGGAACTCGAGGCGGACGGAACGGTCCGGCTGCAGCTGGACGAGGTGGACACCGCTGCGGCCGGTGTGCTCTGCGTGGTCAGTGTCGATCCGGCGTCCCCGAACGGTCCGTCGACGCTGCCCCGGGAGGGGCTGTCGGCCACGCTCACCGACGAAAATGGCCCTCCGCTGGTCGTTTTCGACGTTCCGCTGGTCGGTTCCGAGGCGGCCGCGATCTGCCTCGAGATCTACCGGCGCGGCACCGAATGGAAGGTGCGGGCCGTCGGGCAGGGATACGACGGCGGCCTCGCTGAACTCGTCACCCGGCACGGCGTCGAGGTGGACGAACCCGCACACCCTGTCGCCGAGGAGGTTCCGGCGACACCCGGTCCTGCGGGCATACCGCTCGACCCGGCCCACTCGTTCGAGAGAGCGTGGATGATCTTCGAGGACGCCGCCCGGTCCGCGGCCTCCTTCCGATCCTCCCGCGACTACGCGCAGGCGCGGCTGGACGACGAACTCTCCGAGTCGGTGGCCGACCCGTCCACACGCAACAGTCCCGCGGTCGTGCAATCGCAGGCCAGGGCGCAGGAGCGGTGCGATGCCCTCGTCGCCGAGGCGCAGCGCAAATTCGACGGCGAGACTTCGCAACTGGCCGACGAACTCCGCGCCGTCGACCCGCTGCTGCCGCGGTCACTGGCCACCTTCGAATCCGCCGCCTGGACGAGCCCCGTCACCGGCAGCGCGGTAACGGACGGGCTGAGGCTCGGCGAGCTGTCCGCACCCGATCTCGGTGAGCTGCGGGTGCCGTTCTGCGTCCATTACCCGTTGGGGCGTCCGCTCTGGATCGTCGGCGATCCGGCCGAGGCCGCACCGGTGGTCGCGGCGCTGGCGGCGCGCATGCTGGTCGCGTCACCTGCGGCACAGCGGTTGGAGGTGGTCGACCTCAGCGGCTCGCTGCGCACGTTCACCGAACCCCTCGGCGCACTTCTGGCTTCGCCCGTCGTGTCCTCGGCGTCCGACATCACCGCCCGCCTCACCGCGCTGTCCGAGAGCGTCGACCTCGCAGAAATGGCGGCCCGCAGCGGAATCCGCGACACCCTGCCGGAGCCGCGGCTGGTGATCCTGGGCGACTTCCCGCACGGGTACGGCGCCGAGGACGCCGCCCGCATCGTGCACCTCGCCGATCACGGTCCCGCGGTCGGGACGTCGCTGATCATCGTCGGCGACAGTGCCTCCGCGGATTCGGATCCGGGTGTCGCGGTACTCGAACGCATCGCGCAGCAGGTTCCGACGTCGGGGGTCCTCACCGTCTCCGACCCGTGGACCGGCAACGACTGGATCCTGACACCCGACCGGCTCCCGGACCACCCCCTCCACCGAGCCTCGGTGCTGGATTCACTGACCGGGCAGTAGATCCCTCGCCGCGAACTCGCGTCACTCGTCGGGCAGTTCGACCCCGAGTTCGAGGGCCTTCGCGGCGACGGCGTCCGGGAAGACGTTGCGGAACAGGAACAGGTCCTGCCCGATCACCCAGCCGGGGGCGAGTTCGGTGGCGTAGCGCTCGAAGTAGCCGAGTTGCTTCCCGAACAGGACGAGTTCCTCGGGGCTGGCGACGCCCCATTTCTTGCCGATGCCGATCAGCGCCATGATGAGTTCGCTGAGCCGCAGCTCACCGAGGTCCCGGCCCAGTAGCGGTGCGAGGGCGGCGGCCACCTGGAGTCCGATCTCGTCGTCGGTGGCGTCGTTGTCCGTCGCGTAGCCGAGGCTCCGGATTCCGCGTGCCATCCGGGAGAAGTCGCCGTCGATCAGAGTCGCGTAGAACATGTCGCGCAGGATCTGCCGCCACGAATCGGGGAGCTCACCGACGATGCCGAAGTCGAGCATCGCGATGCGTCCGTCGTCGAGGACCCACAGGTTCCCCGCGTGCACGTCGCCGTGGAACGGGCCGTGGAGGATGACGGACTCGATCCACACCTTGACGCCGCGGCGGATCAGCATGCGGGTGTCCATGTGGACGAGGTCGGGGAACCGGTCGAGCGGCAGGCCGTACATGCGTTCCATGCAGATGACGTGCGGGCCGCAGTAGTCCCAGTACACCTCGGGGGTGGTGACGCCCTTGTTGTCGCCGAACGCCCCGATGTTGGTCCGGAACCGGGCCTGCCGGTCGGCCTCGACCGCACTGTTGAGTTCGGTCATCGTGGCCGCGTGGAGGTCGCGGATGATGGCGGTGGCGTTGGCGATGCGGAAGAACTCGAACAGCTTCTCGAGGATCCGCGCACCCCAGTACGCGGTGCGCAGGTCCACCACCATGCGCCGGAAGATGTCGGGGCGTTGCACCTTGATGACGGCTTCCCTGCCGTCGGGGAGTACACAGCCGTGGACCTGCGCGACGGAGGCGGCGGCGAGGGGGACGTCGCCGAACGACGCGAACAGCGCGTCGACGGGATGCCCCAGGTCGGCTTCGATGACCCGGCGGGCCTCCTCGGCGGGCACCGGCGGCACGTCGTCGAGACATCGCAGACACGCGTTGGCCAGCGGGGCGGGGAATACCCCGGAGGACGACGCCATCAGCTGACCGACCTTGACGAATGTCGGCCCCAGCACCTCGAAACCGTTGACCAGGCCCTCCGACGCCGCGTCCGCAAGGGTGCGGCCGCGACGTCGGACAGGCCAGGTGACCAGCGCGAACAGGGTGTAGGCGACGACGACCACGCCGATGACGAGCGCCCGCCACAACTCCGCGGCACGGAAATGGTCGAGGCTCGCGGAGTGCACGGTCAGGGCTGCAGGTGGCGGCCCCGAAGCGTACGGGCCGACCGGACGTGCCGTTGGCTCTTGCACAGTTCCTACCTTGCGTTCAGTCCCGCCTGCCGTTCGGAAGGGGACCATACCCCGACCGTTTCGGCGAACCCCTTTCGGTATGCGGTACCCGCCATCACATCATTTCGTTAGCAGAACTCAGAGTCCCAGCGCGCCTGCGAGTTCCCGCAGGGCAGGCACCGGATCGTCACCTGCGGGGAGTACCTGGATGGCCACGTGATCGGCGCCCGCGTCGAGGTGTTCCCGGAGGCGACCGGCGACGTACTGCGTGTCGCCGTGGGCGACGAGCGCGTCGATGAGGTCGTCGCTGCCGCCGTTCTCGATCTGCTCGTCGGTGTACCCGAGCCGTTTCAGATTGTTGACGTAGTTGCGCAGGTGCAGGTACGGATCCTCGACGGCCGAACGTCCGATGGGGCGAGCGCGTTCCGGATCGGTGTCCAGCACGACCTTCTGCTCCGGCGCGATCACCGGGCCCGGGCCCAGCAGCTCCCTCGCTTCACGGGTGTGCTGCGGCGTGGTCAGGTACGGATGGGCACCGGCGGCGCGGGCGGCGGACAGTTCGAGAACCTTCGGACCGAGCGCGGCCAGGACGCGTCGTCCCGCCGGGACGCCGGCACCATCGAGGGCGTCGAGATACTCCACGAGCGCGGCGTACGGCTTGCTGTAGTTCAGGCCGGGCTGTTCGGGATGGCCGACGCCGATGCCGAGGAGGAAGCGCCCTGGATGACGCGCTTCGAGCCGGTGAAACGAGGTCGCGACCTCGTCGGCGGGGGCGGTCCAGATGTTCACGATTCCGGTCGCGACCGTGATGGTGGATGTCGCGTCGAGCAGGCGCTCGGCGATGTCGAGGTCGGCAGGCGGGGAGCCGCCGATCCAGATCGCGCCGTAGCCTGCCGATTCGATCGCCGCACCCACCTCAGGGGCCAGTCCGCCGGCGTGACGCCAGACGCCGAACTGTCCGAGCTGCGGGGTTTCTGCTGTGGTCTCCGTCATGTGACGTGCAACCTTCCCTCGTGGACATTCATTCCGGTGTTTCGGATTGAGGCTCTCAGGCCTGATGCGGCCAGGAGCGGAACAGGAGCGCGGCGATCAGCCCGAGAATCGCGAAAAACCAGGCCACCATAACTCGGTGGTGAACGGGTTCACCGACGTCGAGTCGGCCTGGTCAGTTGACATGGCTCGACGCTATCGACCGACTCCGCCGCCGCACATCATCCTGCAGAACGATATTCGCTACCGCAGGGTGGTCGATCAGCTGCCGGGCGCCCGGTACTCGGCGTCCCGGCGCACCGCGTCGTCCACCTGCTCCGGCGTCAGCAGCACCACCGATTCGGATCTCGCCGCACCGGAAGCGGTGGTGCGGATCCCGAGCGCGGCGGCCGCGACGTCGTCCGGCACGTCACCGATGACGAACAGATCCCGGCCACCCAGTGCGAAGTAACAGGATTCGACTGTGCCCCCGACGCTTTCGACCATCTGCGTGATCGCCTCGCGTCGTGCGGTGCCGCCTTCGGCGAGTAAACCCTTCGCGCCTTCGGGTGAGTACGTGACCTGCCAGAGATATCTCGGCATCAGTGCCTCCTCGATTGTGGGGTCCTCTCATGGTTCTCCCGGGACGGGCCACATGCAATAGGTTCCGGCGCTAGGGTCGTGAGATGGCTGAGGCCCGCGTAGGTATCTCCGGCTGGACGTATCCCGGTTGGCGCGGTGACTTCTACCCGGACGGTCTGGCCCATCGCAAGGAGTTGGCCTACGCCGCGGGGCGATTGACATCCATCGAGATCAACGGGTCCTTCTATTCGTTGCAGCGACCGACGAGTTACGCGAAGTGGCGTGACGAGACACCGGAGGATTTCGTCTTCGCCGTCAAGGGCGGTCGCTACATCACGCACATGAAGAGGCTGGTCGGCGCCGAGACGGCGCTGGCGAACTTCTTCGCATCCGGGGTGCTCGCGTTGGGCCCCAAGCTCGGACCGCTGCTGTGGCAACTGCCCCCGACGCTCGCGTTCGATTCGACGAGTCTCGCAGCGTTCTTCGACCAGCTGCCGCGGACGACCACCGATGCCGCGACGCTCGCGTCTCGACACGACGACAAGCTCACCGACGACAGGGCATGGACGGAGACGGACGCCGATCGCCCCGTCCGCCACGCCCTCGAGGTCCGGCACCCCAGTTTCGACACGGAGGAGGCGAGGGAGTTGCTCCGCGCGCACGACGTCGCGTTCGTCGTCGCGGACACGGCAGGCCGGTTCCCGTACGTGGAGGCGGCGACGAGCGATTTCGTCTACGCCCGGTTGCACGGGGACAAGGAGTTGTATGCCAGCGGCTACACGGACGAGGCGCTGGACGAGTGGGCCCGCAAGTTCGAGCGATGGCTCGGGCAGGGCCTCGACTGTTTCGCGTACTTCGACAACGACATGAAGGGGTACGCGCCGTTCGACGCGCTGCGGTTGATCGAGCGGCTGCGCTGAGTGTCGGAGCCTCGTGGCACAGTGAGCTTCGGTTCGACGAAGACGAGAAGAGGATCTACCGGATGTGGCCCACTCATTGGCCTGCTGTCGCGCGTGACATCGCCGAAGCATTGGACGCCGCCATCGTCGCAGCGCGTGCGTCGGACGCGGCGGCGCTGACCGAGGCGACGGAGGAACTGGCGGCCCTGCCTGCGGAGCAGGTCGGTGCGGTGCTGGCGGGGGTGGTCCGGGAACTGCTCGAGACGTTGCACCCGGACGGTCTGACGGGGGAGGACGTGCAGGACGTCCTGACCCGCTGCGCGCGAGCGGCGGCACTCTGGTTTCCGGCCGTCGACGTCGACTCGCTGGTCACGGTGCTGACCGGTGGCCTCGGCGTGGCCGATGTCGAGGAGAACCCGCGCAGACCGGAGCGTGCGGTGGAGGCCGCGATCCTGGTGATCGCCGATCTGCTGAGTGCGGCGGAGGTTCCCGCCGACGGTTACGTCCGTCGGGCGCTCGACGAGATCGCGCGCGCCGAAACCGTCGAGATGCCCTGATTCGTTCAGAGTTCGGTGCGGATGTGATCGGCCAGCCGGGCGATCCGGTCCTCGTTGCGGCGGTAGTGGGTCCACTGGCCGATCCGATGGCTGGTGACCAGTCCGGCGCTCTGTAGGGCGGCCATGTACTGCGAGGCCGTCGATTGGGAGACCTCGGCCCTCGCCTGAATGTGCTTCAGGCACACGCCCACCTCTTCCGTGGGTTCGAGTTGCGGGGGAAAGCTGTCGGGGTCCTTCAGCCACTGCAGGATGCGTACGCGGGTCGGGTTCGACAGCGCCTTGAAGGCGAGGGCCAGGTCGGTCGCGTCCGGAAGTTCACTCACAGACCCATCGTACCGCCATATCGCGATTTTCCGATATGTGTGCTTCACTCGGTATATCGCAAATTCGCGATATACCGATAGGAGTCGAATGATGGCGAAGCGCAGAGTGGCAGTGGTCGTCGGTGCGCGCGGGGTGATCGGCGGAAATCTGATCGACCACCTCGAGGCAACCGGGGAGTGGGAGATCATCGGACTGTCGCGACGCGGCGGATCCGACACCGACCGGGTGCGGCACATCGCGGTCGATCTGCTCGACCAGCGCGACGCCGCCGAGAGGCTGGGTGAACTGCGCGACGTGACCCACATCTTCTACGCCGCCTACCAGGACCGCCCGTCGTGGGCTGAGCTCGTCGCGCCCAACGTCGCGATGCTGGTCAACACGGTGAACGCGCTCGAACCCGTGGCTGCCGGGCTCGAGCACATCAGCCTGATGCAGGGGTACAAGGTCTACGGCGCCCACCTCGGACCGTTCAAGACGCCGGCGCGCGAGAGCGACCCGCCGCACATGCCGCCCGAGTTCAACGTGGATCAGCAGCAGTTCCTCGAAGGCCGTCAGCGCGGCAAGAGGTGGACGTGGTCCGCGATCCGCCCCTCGGTGGTGTGCGGATTCGCTCTCGGCAATCCGATGAATCTCGCGCTGGTGATTGCCGTCTACGCCACGATGTCGAAGGAACTCGGCGTGCCACTGCGGTTTCCGGGTAAGCCCGGCGCGTACACGAGTCTGATCGAGATGACCGACGCCGGACTGCTGGCGGAGGCGACCGTCTGGGCCGCGACCACCCCCGAGTGCGCGAATCAGGCGTTCAACATCAACAACGGCGATCTGTTCCGCTGGGACGAGATGCTGCCGAAGATCGCGGATTTCTTCGACCTGGACGTCGCACCGCCGCTGCCGATGTCGATGGACGTCGTCATGGCCGACAAGGAGCCGGTGTGGAACGACCTCGTCGCGAAGCACGGGCTGGCGCCGACGCCGTACTCGGACGTCTCGTCGTGGGCGTTCGGCGACTTCGTCTTCGGCTGGGACTACGACGTCATCGCCGACGGTTCCAAGGCGCGCCGGCTGGGTTTCCACCGTCACGTCGAGACCGAGCAGATGTTCCTCGACATCTTCCGCGACCTTCGGGCCCGGAAGGTCATTCCCTGAAAGACAAGGGACTACCGGCGAAGCCCGGATTCGACGTTGGCGGCGATCCGCCGGAGCAGCCCGGCCAGGACGGCGCATTCGTCCTCGTCGAGCCCGGCGAGAAATTGCCGATCGCGTTCGACGCGCTGCGGGAACTCGGTGTCGACGAGTTGCCGCCCGGACTCGGTCAGGTGGAGCAACACGACGCGCCCGTCGCGTTCGAAGGGTAGCCGTTCCACGAGTCCCAGCCGGGCGAGGCGGTCGACGTGTTTGGTGGTGGATGCGCCGCTGAGCATCGTCACGGCGGTGACCTCGCTGGCCCGCAGTGGTCGATCGCTGCGGGCGAGTACACACAGGACGTCGAACTCGGCGCGCGAGACCCCGCTCGCGTCCAGGGCACGGTCGAGTTGCTGCAGGGCCTGGGATCCGATCCGGGTGATGCGGCCCATCACTTCGATCGGTGACGTGTCCACTTTGGGATGGGTCTCGGCCCATTCGCGTCGAACGCGATCGGTGAAGTCCTCATCCGGACGTGGGGCAGTGCTCATGAAAACCATCGTAGCGACCAACTTCACACTAATTCAGAACTATTTTACTAGTGAAGTATACGGTACGCTGAGGCCATGCAGGCTTCCCCTCGATACGCACCCGACCTCAGCCGGCTCCATCACTCCCGTGGGGCTTTGGCCTATTCGATGGCGCCGTCGACGTGGCGCCGTGCGTTCGAGGTCCGGAACGCCGATGCCACCATCGCTCCCGCGCTGCGGGTGGGTGCGGCGACGGCTCTGGTGCTGGTCATCGGTGGTCTTCTCGGGCACGGCAACCTCGCGGGCTTCGCGGCACTCGGTGCGCTGACCGCCGCGTTCGGTCGATACGAGCCGTACCCGCGGCTCGCCCGCAAGGCGGGACTCGTCGGTGTCGCGCTCATCGCCTTCGTCGCCGGGGGAGTGCTCCTCGGTGCGGCGGGACTGTCACTCTGGCTGCAGATAGCGGTCATGTCCGTCGCGTCGGGCGTCGCCGCGTGCCTGCTGGCGGCGTTCCGCATCGCCGGTCCCGGGCCGGTCATCCTGGTCTTCGCGGCCACCGCGGCGGTCGGGCACGCGACCCATCTGTCCGATCTCGGACCGGCCGTCGTGGCCGTGGCGATCGGTGTCGTCGTGGGCTGGCTGGCCGCCATGACGCCCTGCCTGTTCGTTCCCCTCGGTCCCGCCCGGCTGGCGGTGGCGCGGGCACTCGCCGCGGCCGCGGAACTGCAGCATACACACGACGCCTCCGCGATCGCGTCCGCACGCAAGGCCATCGACAACGCGCGTGACGTGATCGCCCACAGCGGGCGGGGCCGGGACGGGCACTCCCACCAATTGTTCGCGCTTCTCGCCGAAGCGGACACGGTCGTCGATCGGTGGGCGCACGAGCGTGACCACGACACTCTGCGTGCGCTCGTCGATCACGAGTCCGAACTGCGTAAGGTGAAGCGACGCAGTGATCTTTCGGCCTTCGGTGCGGAGACCCCGGTGCTGCCGCAGCCGGGTGGCTTCTTCGCAGACGGCCTCCGTGCGCTGCGGTCGCGAGAGGGGATCGTCAACGCGGCCCGTATCGCCGCTGCCGCCGCGCTGGCCGGATGGATCTGTGTGGCAATGGGATTGGAGCATCCGCTGTGGGCGTCGATGGGCGCGATGGCCGCGATGCAGGGTTTCAACTTCAGCCAGACCGTGCAGCGGGGAATTCAACGCCTCGTCGGTAACGTGGCGGGCGCCGTCCTCGCCGCCGGGCTGATCGCCGCCGCGATGGGGTACTGGCAGACCGTCGTGGTCATCGTGGTGCTGCAAACCGTGACCGAACTGGTGGTCATCAAGAACTACGCGTTCGCGTCCGTCGCCATCACACCCATGGCTCTGCTGCTCACCGGTCTCGGGTCGGCGGTCGCACCGGACATCGCGGTGAGCCGCATCGTCGACACGCTCGTCGGTGTGGTGGTCGGGGTGATCGTCTCCGCTGTCGCGATCAGCCGGACCGACCACCATCACGTGGGCTGAGGCCGCTCAGATCCCCGTCGCGGAGACGTAACCGGCGAATCCGATCGCGCACGCGCCTGCGCAGAGGATCAGGGTTCCGCATGCCACCGGCCACGCGATCGTGCGCCGCGCGATGCGCGCGATCGTGACCATTCCGCCGATCACGGTCACGAGTGCGGCGACCGCGAGCGCCACGCACACCGCGATCCACGCGTTCTCGGCGCTGCACGTGTCGGGCGGGCAGTAGTCCAGGAACAGCAGCCAGAACAGCCCCGCGACTGCGGAGATGCTGGCGACGGCGACCGCGACGACGAGTGCGGCCGCCGACACCGCCACGTCCCAGCCGTTCAGCCGCGGCTGATCGTCACCCGTATACGGGTGATTCCATGGCTGTGGCAGAGGCCCCCCAGGCTGCATTCCCGTCACAGTACATCGGACTCCGGGAGGATCGGCGGCGGCAGCGCAGCCCCGTCGGGGCGCAACCCGGCGAGGAACACCGTGATCAGCCGCGGAACGAGATTGGCCGTCGCGTCCTCGAACATCAGCACGTGGGGCCGGGTGAGCATGGCGATCCCCATGATGATCTCGAGCGGCACGACGTCCTCGCGGACCAGCCCGACGTCCTGGAGCCGGTGAATGAAGTCGGTGACCGTCGCCTTCGTGAGCTCCCTCGACTCGCGGACGTCGGGTGGTAGCTCGTCGAGACTGTTGACCAGCGCGGGAACCAACGCTCCCATCCGCAGTTCGACCACTGCGTCGACGAACCGCCGCCACGCTCCCTCGGGGTCGTCGCCGCAGTCGTCCAGTCCCCGGACGGCGAGTTCCCGGACTTCGGCGAGCGTCGTCCGGGCCACGGCGTGGGCGAGCTCGTCCCGGCTCGGAAAGTTCCGGTAGAGGGTGGCGATCCCGACGCCGGCTCGCGCGGCGATGGCGTCGAGGGGCGCGTCGTGCCCGCGGTCGGCGAACACCACGCGGGCGGCCTTGATCAGGGTGTTGCGTCGTTCCAGCGCGTCTGCCCGCACGATTCCACCTCTTCCGTTGACAACCCAGCATAACCGGAGGAATATTCTCCACAAGGAACGGAGGGATTTCCTCCACTTAGTGAAGGGGAGTCCGATGACCACCTCGGATACCGGGACAGTCGCGCCGCGCACG
Organism: Rhodococcus sp. JVH1; assembly: GCF_000280725.2. NCBI lineage: Bacteria > Bacillati > Actinomycetota > Actinomycetes > Mycobacteriales > Nocardiaceae > Rhodococcus > Rhodococcus sp. JVH1. The sequence goes on from NZ_CP166289.1 coordinate 5,386,005, forward strand.
GCGCCCACCGGGCGGTCGGCGCACGGCCTGTCCGATCCCGTAAAACTGACCGCTGTCGTGCTGGGACTCACCGCGGTGATCGCGCTCATGCTGCTGGCGTTCACGTTGCCGGCCGTCAACAGCGGCCCGCACGACCTCCGGCTGGGCATCGCCGGACCCGACGCGGCCGTCACCCGGATCGACACCGCGCTCGCCGCGGGACACCCGGGCGCGTTCGTCACCGAGCGCTTCCCCGACGCCGATGCGGTCCGGACGGCGATCGAACACCGGGAGGTGGTCGGCGGAATCGTCGCGACACCGGACGGCATGGCGGTCCTGTCCGCCGGCGCAGGCGGGGCGCCCGTCGCGCAGACGATGAACGGCCTCGCGGCGGGAATGAGCAAGACTGCGGGACAACCCGTTCCGGTCGAGGACGTCGTTCCGCTGACGGTCGACGACCCCGCCGGCGTCGGTCTCGGCGCCTTGGCGCTTCCCCTGGTCTTCGGCGGCATGATCCCCGCGCTCGCGCTAGTGCGGCTGTTTCCGCGCAGTGTCGGTCGACGAGTGGCCGGGGCGGTGCTGTTCGCGGTGAGCGCCGGGGCGGTGCTGACGGCAATTCTGCAGTTCGGCCTCGGAAGCGTCGACGGCAACTACTGGACGACCACCGGTGCCGTCGTGCTCGGCATCGCCGCCATCTCGCTGACCGTTCTCGGGCTCGAATCGGTGCTGGGCACAGCGGGGTTCGCGCTCGGAGCGGTGACGATGATCTTCCTCGCCAACCCGCTGTCCGGACTGGCGACCTCCGCGGCGTGGCTGCCGTCGGGGTGGGGCGCACTCGGTCAGCTGCTGCCACCGGGAGCGGCGGGAACCGTGGTGCGATCGACGGCGTTCTTCGACGGACACGGAGCCGGTGCGGCGGTACTCGTGCTGACCTGCTGGGTTCTGTTCGGGCTCGGCCTGTGCCTGGCATCCGGACTGCGTGAGCGGCGCGCCGGGGAAGAACCGGCCGTCGCCTGACGCTGTGGTTTGATGGCGGCATGGGGGAACGACGGATCGTCCGCCGACTGGTCGGCATCGGAGCGGGCCTCGGCGCGCTCGCCGTCCTCGTCGTCGCGGCCTCGACGGTGTGGATATCGCGGGAGGCCTCCGGCCATGTCTACGACGTCGACGACGCACCCGAGGCACCGGTGGTCATCGTCCTCGGCGCGCAGGTGCGCGACGGCAAACCCCGCGAGTATCTGGCCGGACGCCTCGACGTCGCCGTCCGTCTCGTGCAGGACGGCCGCGCGCGGGCGGTCCTCGTCTCGGGCGACGGAGCAGGCAGATCCGGCGACGAGATCGCGGCGATGACGGACTACCTGGTCGAGAAGGGCATCGACCCCAGCAAGATCGTCGGCGATCGATACGGGCTCGACACCTACGACACGTGCGCTCGCGCCGTCCAGACGTACGGTGTGACCAAGGCGCTGATCGTCACGCAGGGTTTCCACGTTCCCCGGGCGGTCGCGCTGTGCCGCGGTGCCGGGATCGACGTCGCCGGTGTCAACGCCGGATGCGAATGCCGCCCGATCACGATGGCCAGGAACACCGTGCGCGAATCGCTGGCCCGGCCGAAGGCCGTCCTCGACCTGCTGTCCGGGCGCGATCCTGTGGTGGTCTCCGAACCGGAGGACTCACTCGGGAAGGCGCTCGCCGCCGAGGACTGACCTCGAAGCGCCGCGGTGGGGAGGGCGCGTCGGTAGGCTTCTCCCGTCGACGATCGGGAGGCGGACGATGGTTGGTGCACGACCGGATCCCGGTCCGCGTGAAATCCGGAAATGGCGTCGCTACCTCGCCGACGAACGCGCCGAGGCGGCCGTCTACCGCGACCTCGCGAAACGCCGGAGCGGTGAGGAACGCGAGATTCTGCTGGCGCTCGCCGACGCCGAGGGACGGCACGAGGCGCACTGGCGCGGGCTGCTCGGCGAACACGTCGGCAAGCCCGTGCGCGGTGATCTCCGCACTCGCATCCTCGGTGTGCTGGCCCGGCGGTTCGGATCGGTGTTCGTGCTCGCCCTCGCGCAGCGCGCGGAGACCCGGTCGCCGTACCCGACCGACGTCGACGCCACCGACGCCATGGGCGCGGACGAGCGGATCCACGAAGAGGTGGTGCGGGCGCTGGCGGCGCGCGGGCGAAATCGGCTGTCCGGCACGTTTCGTGCCGCCGTGTTCGGTGCCAACGACGGCCTGGTCAGCAACCTCGCCCTCGTGCTCGGCATCAGTGGTAGCGGCGTCGACAATCACATCGTTTTGCTGACCGGCCTCGCCGGTCTGCTCGCGGGCGCGTTGTCGATGGGTGCGGGCGAGTATGTCTCCGTGCGGTCGCAGCGTGAACTGCTCGAGGCGTCGGCGCCGGGGCAGGGCGCCCGTGAGGCAGTGCCGCTCCTCGACGTCGACGCGAACGAACTTGCACTCGTGTACCGCGCGCGGGGCATGCCCGCGCAGGACGCCGAGAAACGCGCGGCCGACGTGCTGCGGAGAGCCGTTCAGCCCGAGCCCGTTTCGGGTACGGAAACCACCGACGAGCACGAGGCCATCGGCACCGGGCTCGGTGCGGCTGCCGCGAGTTTCTGCTTCTTCGCGTCCGGTGCGGTGATCCCCGTGTTGCCGTACCTCTTCGGCATGGAAGGCACCGCCGCGCTCGTGGTCGCTGCTGCGCTGGTCGGCGTCGCGTTGCTCGGGACCGGTCTGGTTGTGGGGTTGCTGTCGGGTGGACCCCCGGTCAAGCGCGCGTTACGCCAGCTGGCAATCGGGTACGGCGCAGCCGCCGCCACTTACCTGCTGGGCATGCTGTTCGGGACAGGCGCCTGAGAACGTCATCATCACCACGGGTGTGGAACCGTAGCCGGGGACGGGAAATGTGCGCACCGTGTGCCGGGACCAGGACCCGTCGGACAGGGCGACGCGGGCGACTCCGGGAACACGGGCCGTGATCCGTTGCCGCACCGCCGCGAGGTCTTCGCCGTGCAGCAGTCCGATCTGCCCGCCCTCCGCCGCGGCAGACAAACCCGCCAGCGGTGCGGTGATCCATTTGATGGCGTACCCGTGCTGTGAATCGACCAGTGCCGCATGAACCCCCGCGACCGCGTGGACGGTCGACGCGATATCGGAGTCCATCACCCGGATCGCCAGTTCGCCGACGTCGGTCTTGTGCGTGACGTCGTGATCGACGCCCCGCAGCACCACTCCCTCGGGTGTCGCGACGGCTCGGCGCACGAACCGGACGAGGCGCAGCGTTCCGTCGTCGTGGCGGGCGATGAGTTCGCCGGACAGGAACTCGCCGTCCCGCGCGTTGTCGACGCGTTCCATCAGCACCGCGATGTCGGAGAGCCGCGGCACCCTCCGGTACAGGTCGGCGAGACCGAAGTAGTGGTGCTCCGGCCGGGTGTCCGCGACTCCGTACAGATTCCGGAACTCACGCGTCCATCGAGTGCGTCGCGGACCCGCCGACACGGACAGGTTCCATTCCCACCCTGCCGCCCGGTGCGGTTGGGGCACCGGACTGTCCGCACGACCGGTGAAGATCTGCACCGCGAGGACGTCTCCGCCCGGACCGAGTACCGGTTTCCCCACGACGAGATCGATGTCGCCCACCGTCTCACCGAGGGTCACCTGCACCGGCTGTCCCGACGACCTGACCGTGTCGATGGCTCCCGTCACCAGCGTCAGCATCCTGCCGCGGTAGACGTTGCCGAGCGGCCGGCACTGCCGCTGTTTGATGCCCTCAGCGATCACCGTCGGTGCGTCTCCCAGGATTTCGACCAGTATCCAGCCGTCTCCGCTTCCCCGTTGTTCCACTCGTACCGCCCCCCTCATGGCGCACGATCATCGCACGGCGGCGATCCGGATGCTCGGCGAGACGGTCGCTGCGACGGCGTTCAGTCCGGTGTGGTCGCGACGGCGTCCAGGAGCCCGGGGAAGCGGGATTCGATGTCGGATCTGCGCAGCTGAGCCATCCGCGAATTGCCGCGGTCGACCTGCTTGATCAGCCCGGCTTCACGCAGAACCTTGAAGTGGTGGCTGCGGGTCGATTTGGACACCGGCAGCCCGAACGACGTGCAGTGACGTTCCGCCCCGTCCGCCTCCACCATGAGCTTCTGCACGACCTCCAGTCGCAGGGGGTCGGCGAGAGCGGCCAGGACGGAGACCAATTGGATCTCGTCGCGCGCGGGATGTCCCTCGGCGTCGGGCACGGCGCACCTCCAGGTTCGGGTTGTCGACCACCAGAGTGTAGGTTCGTCTTGCATCGAACCTAACTCTGGTGCATGGTTCGTATTGTATCGAACCTCTGGTGCACGGGGGCCGCACACTTCAGGAAGGATCGACATGACCTCGGAGCTGACCACGTCGGATGCCACGACACCGACGTCACCACCCGAAACACCACCGTCCGACCCGCGACGCGGGAACCTCACCCTCGCCGCCGTACTGCTGGCCGTTCTCGTCGTCCCGATGTCGATCTCCGGAACCGCGGTGGCGCTGCCCGCCATCTCCTCCGACATCGGTGGCGGCGCATCGGGCCAGCAGTGGGTGGTGAACGCGTTCAACCTGTCGTTTGCGTGCTTCACCCTGGTCTGGGGGTCGCTGTCGGACCGTTTCGGCCGCGGCCGCCTGTTCGCCGCCGGTGCCGCCACGTTCGCGGTCGGGAGCGTCGCCAGCGCGCTGGCCCCGAACATCGTGGTCCTCGACGTCGCCCGCGGCGTCGCCGGTCTCGGTGGCGCCGCCATCTTCTCGTGCGGCGCGGCCATCCTGTCCTCCGCCTTCGACGGGCCCGCCCGTTTGCGTGCGTTCGCCCTGTTCGGGACGACCGCGGGCATCGGTGTGGCGCTCGGACCGACGCTGTCCGGGCTTCTCGTCGACACGGCAGGCTGGCGGCCCATCTTCGCGGTCCAGGCCGCGGTGCTGCTCGTGGTGCCGGCGGCGACCCCGGTGATCGGACTGGCACGACCGGCCGGCGAGGTGGCCGCGAAGTTCGACCTCCTCGGCACCGTCCTCCTGGTGCTGGGTCTGCTCGCCGCGATGGTCGGCATCGTCCAGGGCGAACCATGGGGCTGGGGCAGCCCGGCGGTCGTGGCGTCGTTCGTCCTCGCGGTCGCGCTGCTGGTCGCGTTCGCCCGCGTCGAATCGCGACGTCCGGCCCCGCTGCTGGACCTCGAACTGCTCACCCACGCCCGGTTCATGGCCCTGTGCCTGGTCCCGGTGGCGGCCTCGTTCGGCTTCGTCACGTTGCTCACCTACTTCCCGACCTTCCTCCAATTCGTGGCCGGTCAGTCTTCGGCGAAGGCGGGTCTGGTGATCGTGCTCCTCACCATTCCGGTCGTGGTGGGACCGCTCGCCGCAGGCCGTGCAGTGGGCGCCGGGGTGAACCCGCTCGTGGTGATCTGGATCAGCCTGGGAGCCTTGATCGCCGGTGACCTGGGACTTCTGTTGGCGGGACCCGACACGGTGGTCGCGGTCATCGCGGTGCCGCTGCTCCTCGCGGGCTGCGGAATGGGACTGTCCGCCGGTCTCGTCGACGGTCAGGCGCTCGCCCTCGTCCCCGAGGAGAAGGCGGGTATGGCTGCGGGAGTGGTGAATACGATGCGACTGGGCAGCGAGGCCATCGCGGTCGCGGTGTACGCGGCGCTGCTCACCGGTCTCGTCACCCGCAGGGGCGAGGAAGCGCTGGCCGGCGTCGACGGCGTGGGCAATACAGCGGACGTCGTCGGCAAGGCCGCCAGCGGCGATCTCGAGCAGGCCCTGGCGGCGGCCGGACCGGACGTCCGGGAACAGGTGGCGCCGCTCGTGATCGACGCCTACAACAGCGCGTTCCACACGACGCTGGTCGTTCTGGCGGTCGTCGTCGCCGGATTGTCGGGTGTCATCGCGGTGCTGCTCCGACGCGGGGCGGGCGCGCGGTGACGGAGGCGGACGACCTGCGACAGCACTATCAGGTCGTGGTGGTCGGCGGCGGCCCGGTGGGATCGCTGACGGCACTCGAGCTGGCGCGCAGCGGAATCGACGTCCTCGTCCTCGAGGCGGCCCCGCACACCACGGACGTTCCGAAGGCGGGGACGATTCACGCGCGGAGTATTCAGCTGCTCACTCGTCGAGGGCATTTCGCGGCGCCGGACGTGGACGCAGGAGCCGTGTCGACCACTTTTCACTACGCCGGGGTCTGGGGTCTGGAGATCACGGTCCCGCCCGGCGAGGGACCGGCCATCGCCGGTATCGGGCAGAGCGATCTCGAAAGACTCTTCACCGCACGGCTGATCGGTCTCGGCACCCCGGTGGTGAAGGCGGCGGTGGTCACGGACGTCGACCAGGTCGACGGCGGGGCGACGGTGACCTTCACCCATGAAGGACGCACCCGGGTGGTCACGGCCGACTGGGTGGTCGGCGCGGACGGCGCCCGCAGCATCGTGCGGCGAAGCGCGGGCTTCACGGCGACCGAAACGGCGCCGACCGCCGCCGCGCTCCTGGGTCTCGCCGTCCTCGACGACCCCGCGAACGCCCCCAAGGGGTGGGTGCGCACCGAACGGGGCTGGACCGTCCTCAACGTCAATCACGCCGGCTTCAGTCGCATCATCACGTTCAACCTCGGTGGTCCGCACGAGGATCATCGCCGGCCGCTCACCGCGGAGGAATTGCAGGAGACGGTCGACAGATTCGCGGGCCGTCCCGTTCCGTTCCGCGACGCGCGGTCGCTGTCCCGGTTCAGCGACTATTCGCGGCTGGTCGACGACTACCGGCTCGGCCGGGTCCTCCTCGTCGGCGACGCGGCGCACGTGCACTTTCCGCTCGGCGGGCAGGGCCTGAACCTCGGTATCGGCGACGCGATCGGCCTCGGCTGGCGCCTCGCCCTCGTCGCGCGGGGACAGGCCGACCCGACGGTGCTGGACGTGTACTCGCGGGAACGGCACGCGTGCGCGGCCGGGGTGATCGCAAACGTCGCGGATCAGCGTGAGCGTATGCGAGTCGGAGTGGACGGTGACCGCCTGCGACACGAACTCGGCGTCCTGCTGGAGGACCGCGACCGCAATCGGGCGCTGGGTTCCGCGATCAGTGCGCAGAGTCAGCCGGCGCCCAGCGCTCTCCAGGACGCGGCGCGCGGCGACTTCGCAGCGAACACCGTGATCGAGACGGACACTGGGATCACCGACCTGATCCGGTTGCACGTCGCGGCGGGGGACCGGGGGCTCCTGCTGTGCGGGGACGCATCCGAATCCGTCCGCGCAGTCGTCGAACCCCCGTGGGGTGAACGGGTGCGGCTGATTCAGGCGCGGAACCTCGGGCCCACCACGGTGCTCGTGCGACCGGACGGCGAAGTGGCCTGGTCGGGGGAGTTGGGAGACGGCAGCGAACTCGTCGCCCGGCTCGCGGAGACGTTCGGCGGCTCCGCCGCCCGTGCGCGGTTGACGAGTGCAGGGACTCGTTAACCGCGCACGGGCGCGAAGCGCCTACCAGCGGACGGGAAGCGACGTCGGACGCCGGAGGAGCACTCCCGAATCCCACGGCACCGCAGTCGGTTCGGTGGCGAGACCGAGAGTCGGGAGCTCTTCCGCCAGCCGGACCAGTGTCGTGGTGATCTCCATCCGGGCCAGCGACGCGCCCATGCAGTGATGCATGCCGTACCCGAACTGCAGATGGCGTTTCCCGTCCCGGAACGGGTCGATGAGTTCCGGGTGCGGGAACGTGTCGGGGTCCCGGTTCGCGGCGAACGCGTCGGCGTAGACGAGGGCGCCCACGGGGATCACGGAGTCCTTCAGCCGAACTTCACGTGTGGCGATCCGGGGAAACGTCGAAATGTTTCCCAGCGGAAGCACCCGCAACAGTTCCTCGACCAACTGCGGCGCAGCGGCCGGTTCCTCCACCAGCAGCGTCCACAGCGACGGTGCCTGCAACAGCACGTACACGGCCTTCGCAAGCACGGACAGCACGTTCTGGTCGGCTCCGAGGACGGAGCCGAGCAGGATCGCGACGAGTTCGTCGTCGGTCAGCGGCGGTTCCGTCTCGTCCCGCGCCGCGAGGAAGCGGTCGATCAATCCGCCCGGTTCGACGGGCCGCGTCCCCTGCACGAGATCGGTCACGTAGTGGTAGACGAGCCAGAAGTTCTCCAGCAGGCCGGGAATGTCGGTGTCGTGCGACAACTGCACCACCCGTGACGACGGGCGGAAGTAATCGATGTCCGACTCCGGGATCCCGAGGAATCCCGCATTCACCTCGACGGGCAGGCGGTCGAGCACCGTCGCGAACAGGTCTGGGTTCTCCTCGTTGCGCAGCAACGCGATCCGTCGGTCGAGGATGCGGCGGACCGACCCCTTCAGCTTCTCGACGCCGGCGGGGCTGTAGTCGGCGTTGACGAAACTTTTCATCCGTGCGTGATCCGGGGTGTCCAGATTCAGCAGAAGGTCCGGGGGCATCGTCGTGGGCTGAAAACTCGGCCCGCCTTCGACGTTGGTCTCCTTCCGGCCGAAGGACGGATCCGTGAGTACCTTCAGGACGTCGTCGTACCGTGTGACGTGCAGGGCGGTGTGACCGCTCGGCAGGGTGATCTCCGGCAGTCCGGTGGGCCCCTCCGCGGTCACCGCGGTGTACGCGACCGGTGGGTCGAGGTGGGGAATGTCGTCGATGGACACCGCGACATCGTGTCCGCGGCGGGGTGGAGTGAGTGTCGAAATCTGGGTCGTCACGTCGTACTCCTTCTGTTGGTGGGATTCACAAGACGGCGGCGACGCCGGTCAGCCGGGACAGTTCACTCGATGCCTGGGCGTTGGTTCGGAAATGGACGGCACGCCAACCGCTCTCGCGTGCCGCCAGCACGTTCTGCTCCAGGTCGTCGATCAGGATGCACTGATCGGCGTCGACGCCGGCCGTCTTCTCCGCGATCGCGAAGATCTGGGGGTCCGGCTTGCGCGCGCCGACCAGGCACGAGTCGACGAGAGCATCGAGCGGGCCGGCGGGTTCGATGATCGGTCTCCAGAATCGCTCCCACTCGACCACATTGTTCGACAGGACGCCGACGCGCAGGCCGTGAGCCTTCAGGCCGCGCAGCGCCGCGGCCATCGCCGTGTTGACGGTGATCCCGTCGAACCACTGCTCGCCGAACGTCTCCAGCCGCGCCCGGGTGAGGTCCAGGCCGGGGTCGGCGGCGGCGAGGTGCTCCCTCAGCCTCGCACCCCACTCGCGCTCGGTGATCTGGGCCAATTCGATCGGGGCCAGAGGATGTGTCCCGAGGTCGTCGCCGACGGCGCTCATCGCCGCCTGCAGGGCTGCGGGTGCGATGCCCGTCTTCGTCTCGTACGCCGCGAAAGAGTTCGGCGAGCGGGGGTGAGAGCACACCACCGAAGTCGAACCAGACCATGGTGTCGTCCCGTGTCGTCATCGGACGATCCGATCGAGAGCGGCAGTCGAGACGCTCACTCGTTGCAGGGTGACCCGGCCGTGGGCGATCTGCCGGCCCTCCTGCGCCAGAGTGACGGACAGGACGACCTGGCGGGAGCAGATTTCCGCCTCGGCGACGGCTGCGCAATCGGTCGGCAACTCCAGCTCACCGAAGCTCTCGAAGACGGCGTCGCACCCCACGAGCACGAGCATTCGCGGGGACAGGCCGAACAATTCGTGCGCGGCAACAAGGGCGGTCTGGCGCATGGCCTCGAAGATCAGTGCGCCCGGCACGTGGTCGAGCGGGTGATCGAACAGGCCCGGGTGGGCCTGATCGACCAGGACCTGGCTGCGCACGGTGTCGCCGGCGACACCGATCCGGCTGAGCACCACGTTGTCGAACGAATGTCGAGCCACCTCCCGAGGCTCGACCCGCTCGTGCAACGGATGCGGACGGGCCGGATCGAGTTGCAGCGGTGCCCGACCCTTCTGCCGGAGGCGGTCCCACGCGTCGCCGGGCATCCACTGGATGGTCATGCTCATGGTGGCCGCGGCAGATCCGTCCAGCGCCAGTGTCATTGCGAGCGTGATTCCGACGATGTCGGCGCCCCGCCGCTTCTCCGCGGTGATCGTGGCGTCCAAAACCCCCGCGGCGGGTGCGGGGCCCACTCTCACGGAGTCGAGGTCGACGACCTCGAGCGCTCCGGCGTTGAACACGAACTTGGCGTCGAGCGGAGCGTCGACGTGCCGATGCGAGATGAGGATGGACGCCTGCCGGAACGTTTCGAGCAGCAGCAGCGGATCATACTGTCGTACAACGATATTGTGATCGCTGTAGTAGCTGTGGACTCTGGGGAGCTGCACACCGAGACGAAACTGTGGGTAGCTCTCGCAGATGATGTCGGTGAGGAAGACCTCGCAGATCGCCGCGCGGTGCACGTGCGCGCGGGGGATGGACGACGAATAGGACAGGGTCGGTTCCAGGACGGCGGTCATGTCGATTCCTTTCGTTGACAGCGGAATTCGCACGGGTCGATGCCGCCGAGCGACGACGGCGGTGATCGGTGGAATGCGGGACCCGTGCAGAACGGTGGTTCGCGCTGGAGCGGAAGAACGCGGGCGGGCCCGCAGCGCAGAGGGCGAGGAGCTCGGGGTCTCGTCGCGGGCCGGGAATCCGGTGGATGCGCACGATCAGTGAATACCGGGCGATCCCGGAGCGTCAACAGATGCAATCGGGTGTTCACCGATCCCTTGACGGTGTTCGGTACGCGAACACACCGGTCGAAAGTCGTTGACCTGCGGTATCGGTGACTCTGCGTACGAGTAACTTCCACTGTCGCGGGCAGGAGTCACAGCCCCGGTTCCGGATCGAGTCGGAAATGTTACCGCCAGGTATGGCGTGTGGTAACCGGCGAGCGTAAGAGGGCGATGCTATGTTCCCCTCGCCGGGAGTGGCCGGAGTTGACGGAGGGGTCGGGGATGTCGAAGAGGTGGGTCGCGTCGGTCGCGGCAGTGGCGATCGGCTCGGGCATGATCGCCTACTCGAACCAGAACGCTGCTGTCGCGGAACCAGAGCCGGTGTCCAACGGCCTACCCGGCAGCGGTCCCTGCGCGAGCGAAGTGTCGAACGAAACCCATTCGCTGATACCGGAAAAGCTCGAGATTCCGATCCCGTACCCGAAAATCACGACGGTGCCGTACCCCGCGCCCGTCACCGAGCCCGTCCGCGTGTCGCAGGCGTTGCCCGCCGACACGTGCACCGATCCGTGCCCCGACCTCACCGACGAGACCGACCAGGCCCCGGGAAACCTGTCGAGCGTGCTGAACATCCCGGACGTCAGCGTCAAGTTCACACCCTTCCACTTCGGTATTCCCGTCCCGGGCGCCGACATCCAGTTGCCTCCGCCGCCGCCCCTCGTGCACCCCGCGACCGAGGAGGCGCCGCGCAGCGCGGCCCCGGCCACCCCGAAGATCGGCGACGTGACCCGCGTGGCCAAGGTGACCGGATCCGGCTCCGTCAGCCGCACCGACAAGCGTTACCAGGTCAACGGCACCGACCTCGGCATCATGTGGGAGAGCGCCCCCGACCAGATCGCTGTCGCGTTCGGCGACACGGTCGGCAAGGGATTCCAGCCACCCGGTGGTCAGGGCGACGACTGGCGCAGCAACGTCCTCGGTTTCAGCTCCGACCGCAACCTGTCCGACGGCATGAGCCTCGACAGCATGGTCCAGGACAGCCGGTGCCACGCGGCGGAACTGCTCGACAGCCGCAAGCTCGACAACATCGAGATCACCACGATCCCGACCTCGGGTTTCGCCGTCGGGAGCCGGCAGTACATGAGCTACATGTCGATCCGCACCTGGAACAGCATCCCCGCCACGTGGTGGACGAACTACGGCGGCATCGCCTACTCGGACGACGGCGGCTCGACGTGGACCAAGGACCCATACGCGAAGTGGGACAACATCTTCGGGGTCACCAAGTTCCAGGTCGCGTCGATGGTCCCGGCCGGCGACTTCGTGTACATGTTCGGCACCCCCAACACGAGGCTCGGCGCCATCGGTCTGGCCCGCGTCCCGGCCGCCGATGTGCTGAACACGTCCGCGTACCAGTACTGGCAGAACGGCAACTGGACGCCCGTCGGTGGTTACACGGAGGCGACGCCGATCGTGGACGCCCCCGCCGCCGAATTGTCCGTGCGCTACGAGGAGGCCACCGGCAAATGGCAGATGGCGTACCTCGACACGTCCAAGGCGGCCATCGTTCTCCGTGAGTCCGACTCGCCGCAGGGAGCCTGGTCCGACGGGGCACCGATGGTCAGCGCCGTCGAGTACCCGGAACTGTACGGCGGGTTCATCCACCCGTGGTCGAGCGGCGACGATCTGTACTTCACCATGTCGACGTGGTCCGACTACAACGTCTTCCTCATGAAGGCGGACATAGGCGCGTAACACCCGTGCGCGGTTGACGAGTCCAGGGACTCGCTAACCGCTCACGGGCGGCGGAGCCGCCTACAGCAGGCCGTGACGGGGTGGGACGGTGCCCGACAGTGTCCACCGGCCGATGTGCTGGATCTTCCACCGCGTGGGGTCGTGCAGGGTGTGGGTGCGGGCGTCGCGCCAGTACCGCGACAGGTTGGACGTTTCCGACGCACTGCGGGTGCCGCCCAGTTCGAACAGCACGGTCGACGCCTCGAGTGACGCGCGGGCGGCAGCGACCTTGGCTGCGGCGGCGTCGATCGAGGCGACCGCGGCACTCTGCTCGGTGAGGTCGCGCCGCGCTGCGTCGATGCTGCGCGCACCCTCCCGGAGGAGTGCCGTCGCGGACCGGACGGTGACCGCCGCCTCACCGGCCAACTGGATCAGCAGGGGATCGTCGACGGCGTCGGTGACGCCCGCCTCGAAATAGGGCCGTGCCTGACGCGCGGAGCGCACGCCCTCGTTCAGGGCCGCTGCGGCGATCCCGGCGTCGATGGCGGCGTGCAGGATCTGGGCCTGCGACCCGTACGTGGTGGGTGCGTCGAAGATGGGGGAGAACGGCACGACGTGGAATGCGGGCACCCGGACGGCGTCCAGAGTGACGGTTCCGCTCGCCGTGGTCTTCTGCCCCATGCCGTCCCAGTCGTCGACGATCGACAGCCCGGCGGCGGTGCTCGGCAGGTAGGCGACGGCCTTGGCGGGTTTCCCGGTCGGCGTCGTCGTCCCCGGAAGGGTGGCCCGTACCGCGATCCAGTCGGCGAACAGTGCGCCCGTGCTGTAGAACTTGCGACCGTCGACGACGAAGTCGCCGCCCTGCTCGGTGAGCGTCGTGGCGTCGATATCGATCGTCTTGGTTCCGCGCTCGCTCTGGGCGTTGGCGAACCGGCGCCCCGCGAGCACCTCGGAGTAGAAGAATTCCTGCTGCGCGGGCGTGCCCTGGTGACGCAGCACCTCGAGGAACGTGTAGTGGCTGTGCGGGATCTGCGCGATGCTCGGATCGCCCTCGGCGAGAATGCGGAAGACTTCGGCGAGGGTTTCGGTCCGCGCGTCGATGCCACCGTGCTCGCGGGGAACGCCGAGCGCGAGCAGTCCGGACGCGGCGAGAGCGCCTACCTGTTCGTAGGGGAGTTGCCGGCCGGCATCGCGGCCTGCCGCCTCCTCGGCGAACTGTGCGGCGAGATCGGCAGCAACGGCGAGCGCTTCGGCCTCGTCACTGATGCGGTGGGCGCTCTGGACGGCGGTCATGCCTGACCTCCCTGTACTGCTGTCATGCCGTCGAACCTCACACGGACCCGCGAGCCGGGTGAAGGGTTGTACGCGCACTGATTGGAAGGGTGGGCGTGCGCTGTATGGGCGGGTTGCATGCTGGGTATGTCAACCGAACACATCGCTGAGCAGATCAAGTTCGCCTACTGGGTGCCCAACGTCAGTGGCGGGCTCGTCACGTCCGACATCGAACAGCGGACCAGCTGGGATTACGAGTACAACAAGAAGCTCGCCCAGACCGCCGAGAACAACGGTTTCGAGTACGCGCTCAGCCAGGTCCGGTACGAGGCCAGCTACGGGGCCGAGTACCAGCACGAGTCGACCAGCTTCAGCCTCGCACTGCTGCTGGCCACCGAACGGTTGAAGGTGATCGCTGCCGTCCACCCGGGTCTGTGGCAGCCCGCGGTGCTGGCGAAGCTGGGTGCCACGGCCGACCATCTGTCGAACGGCCGGTTCGCCGTCAACGTCGTGAGCGGCTGGTTCAAGGACGAATTCACCCACCTCGGGGAGCCGTGGCTCGAGCACGACGAGCGGTACCGGCGCAGCGCCGAGTTCCTGCAGGTGCTCCGAAAGATCTGGACCGAGGACGACGTCGACTTCCGCGGCGACTTCTACCGCATCCACGACTTCACCCTCAAGCCGAAGCCGCTGAACACGCCCGACCGTCCGAACCCCGAACTGTTCCAGGGCGGCAACTCGGCCGCCGCACGGCGGAACGCGGGCCGGTACTCCGACTGGTACTTCAGCAACGGCAAGGACTACGACGGCGTCACCGAACAGCTCGTCGACGTGCGGAAGGTGGCGCGCGAGCACAACCGGGAAGTGAAGTTCGGGCTCAACGGATTCATCATCGCCCGCGACACCGAAAAGGAAGCGCGCGACACCCTCCGCGAAATCATCGAGAAGGCGAACAAACCCGCGGTCGAGGGATTCAGGTCCGCCGTTCAGCAGGCCGGCGCGTCCACCGCCGACAAGTCGGGAATGTGGGCCGATTCCACGTTCGAGGATCTCGTCCAGTACAACGACGGATTCCGCTCCCAGCTGATCGGGACGCCGGAGCAGATCGCCGAGCGCATCGTCGAATACCGCCGCCGCGGAGTCGACCTCATCCTGGGCGGATTCCTGCACTTCCAGGAGGAGATCGAATACTTCGGCGCCAACGTCCTGCCGCTGGTCCGTGAACTCGAGGCTTCCGAGAGGCTCGCGCCCGTGAGTGGTTAACGAGCCCAGGGACTCGTTAACCGCGCACGGGCGGCGGAGCCGCCTACAGGTGCCGGGCCAGCGCGCGACCCGCGGCCCGGCCCGAGAAGATGCAGCCGCCGAGGAAGGTGCCCTCGAGTGCGCTGTAACCGTGGACGCCGCCGCCGCCGAATCCGGCGACCTCGCCGGCGGCGTAGAGACCCTCGAACGGTGTGCCGTCGGGCCTGATCACCTGCGAGTCCAGGTTGGTTTCGAGGCCGCCGAGGGTCTTGCGGGTCAGCAGGTGCAGCCGGACCGCGATGAGGGGGCCGTTCTTGGGGTCGAGCAGTTCGTGGGGGCTCACGACGCGGGTGATCTTGTCGGCCAGCAGGTTCCGTGCATTGCGGATCGCCATGATCTGGAAATCCTTGGTGTAGTTGTTCTTCACCTCCCGGTCGCGGGCCACGATTTCACGTTCGAGGTCCTCGTACTTCAGCGGTGCCTCGGGGGTGAGGGCATTCATGCCGTCGACGAGGTCACGGAGATTGTCGCGGACGACGAAGTCCGCACCGTGCTGTTTGAACGCCTCGACGGGACCGGGCGCGCCCTTCTTCAGGCGTTCGGCGAGCAGTTTGAAATCGCGCCCGGTGATGTCGGGGTTCTGCTCGGAGCCCGACAGCGCGAACTCCTTCTCGATGATCTTCTGGTCGAGGACGAACCACGTGTGGTGGTGGCCGCTGTTCATGATGTGGTCGAGGGTTCCCATGGTGTCGAAACCGGGGAAGTTGGGGCTGGGCAGGCGTTTGCCGTTGCCGTCGAACCACATCGACGACGGTCCGGGGATGATGCGGATGCCGTGGTTCGGCCAGATCGGGTCCCAGTTCTGGATCCCCTCGGTGTAGTGCCACATCCGGTCGCGGTTCACGATGTTGCCGCCGGCGTTCTCGGTGATCTCGAGCATGCGGCCGTCGACGTGCGCGGGGACGCCGGCGAGCATGTTCTCGGGAGCCTTGCCGAGGCGCGCGGGCCAATTCTTCTTGACCAGTTCGGGATTGCCGCCGATGCCGCCGGACGTGACGACCACGGCCTGCGCGGCGAATTCGAATTCTCCGACCGGGGTCCGCGAACTCTTCACACCGCGTGCTTCGGTGGACGGTTCGAGGACGGTGCCGCGCACGCCGGTGGCGGCGCCGTCGGTGACGACGATCTCGTCGACCTGGTGACGATGCTTGAACGTGACGAGGCCCCGCTTCGACGCGGCCATCACGCGGGTGAGGAAGACTTCGACGACCCCCGGTCCGGTGCCCCAGGTGATGTGGAAGCGCGGAACGGAATTGCCCTGTCCGAGAGCGGATCCGCGTCCGCGTTCGGCCCACCCGACGTTCGGCATCAACCGCAGCCCGAGGTCGTGCAGGTATTGCCGCTTCTCGCCTGCCGCGAACTCGACGTACGCCTGGGCCCACAGCCGCGGCCACTGGTCTTCGCGGGCTCGATCGAAGGCCGCGGTGCCCATCCAGTCCTGGATCGCCAGTTCGTACGAGTCCTTGATGCCGAGGCGCCGCTGTTCGGGGCTGTCGACGAGGAACAGGCCGCCGAGCGACCAGAAGGCCTGCCCGCCGAGATTCGCGGAACTCTCCTGGTCGACGACGAGGACCTTCCGGCCCGCCTTGACCATCTCGTAGGTGGCGACGAGTCCGGCCAGTCCGGCGCCGACGACGATCACATCTGCCTGTTCGGTCACGAGGACCCCTCTTTCCGGTGTGTGTGGGTATGGGTGGTCTCGGGTTCGGTGTACGCGGCCACGACGTGGGTGAACAATTCGAGACGTAGTTCCCGGGCGGACGCGTCGTCGTCCTCGATGAGGCACTGGACGCTCGTGCCGTCGTGCAGGGCCACGAGCGCGCGGCCGAGCACCCGCGGATCGCCGACTACGCGCCGCCCGAGCCGGTGCAGCGCCTTCTCGAGGATCGGCACGATGGTCGCCAGAATCGTGTCCTCACGTGCTGCGAGGGCCTTCTTCAGCGCCTGGTTACGCAGGGCGTGGGCGGTGAATTCCGCGTTGATCCGGTACCACTGGTCGTCGACGGGGACGACTCCGAGCACCAGTTCGGTGCCGGCGCGTAGTTTTTCGGCAGGCGTGAGCCCCGAGAGGTCGATGCTGGACGAGTCGGCGGCGAGCCGGATCTGTGCGAGCATCGCGCTGGAGCGCTGTTCCCACATGGCGAAGAACATCTCGTCCAGCGATGCGAAGTTGGAGTAGAAGGCGCCGCGGGTGTAACCACCGCGTTCGCAGATCTGCTCGACCGTCGACCGTCCGAAGCCGTTTTCGGCGAACACCTCGACCGCGGCGTCGAGCAGACGCCTGCGTGTCTGGCCGCGCCGTTTCGTCACCCGGCGGGGTGTGTCGGTGGCAGGCTCGGGGGAGCGCGCCGGCGACGTCGACATGGGCACTCCTCCGATCGGGTCGAAAGCAGCCGTCGATACACTAGCGTATCGGATACACCAGTGTATCGATCTCGGCTGTCAGAGCCCGTTCGGAGAGTTCGGCGCCCTCAGAGGTAGAGGTCCTGCTTTCGGATCAGAGCTGTGGCCACGACGCTGATGGCCGAGGTGGCGACGAGGTATCCGCAGGCCAGCCAGGGAGTTCCGCCGGCGACGGCGATCAGGGCGGTGAGGATCATCGGCGTGATGCCCGACGCGTAGATTCCGGAGAACTGGTACACGACGGACAGGCCGGTGTAGCGGATCTCGGTTGGGTACAGGCTCGCGTACAGCGTGCCCTGCGCTCCGTAGAAGAGGGCATGGACGACGCCGAACACGAGCACCATCGCGACACCGAACAGGATGAGATTCTCCGTGCCGAACAAGGCGAACGCCGGGAAGACCGCGAGCCCGTAGGCCCCGATCCCGACGAGGTAGATCCTCTTGGCGCCGTAGCGGTCGACCAGCAGGCCGGAGAACGGCAGGAGCACGGCCATGACCGTTGCGGCGACGGTGACGACCAGGAGGACGGGGATCTTCGCGAACTCCAGATTCTTGGTGGCGTACGTGATCGCGAAGACGCCCCAGGTGTTGAACGCGGCACCCTCACCCCAGCGCGAGAGCAGGCCGAGGAGGGTGCCGCGGCGGACCCGGCCGCGGAACACGTCCTTCAGCGGAGCGGAGGAGCGTTTCGCGAGGTCGTGCACTTCCTGGAACGCCGGGGTCTCCTCGACCTTCAGCCGGACCACGAATCCGACGAATACGAGAATCAGGCTCAGCAGGAAGGCGATCCGCCACCCGTAGGAGAGGAACTG
This sequence comes from Rhodococcus sp. JVH1, assembly GCF_000280725.2. Classification (NCBI taxonomy): domain Bacteria; kingdom Bacillati; phylum Actinomycetota; class Actinomycetes; order Mycobacteriales; family Nocardiaceae; genus Rhodococcus; species Rhodococcus sp. JVH1. The sequence continues at coordinate 5,404,106 of NZ_CP166289.1, forward strand.
GGCGTCGTCGAAGATCACCTGCAACGCGGCGAAGACGCCGGTGCCCAGGGCCAGGCCCAGTGCCAGGCCGATCTGGGGGATGCTGCCGAAGATGCCGCGCTTCTTCGCGGGACTGTGTTCGACGGCGAGGAGCACTGCGCCCGCCCATTCACCGCCCAGTGCGAACCCCTGCAGGATGCGCAGCAGGAGCAGAAGGATCGGCGCGATCACCCCGACCTGCGCGGCCGTGGGCAGCACACCCATCAGGGCGGTGGCGGTGCCCATGATGAACATGGTGAGCGCGAGTGTCTTCTTGCGTCCGATGCGGTCGCCGATGTGGCCGAAGACGACTCCGCCGATCGGCCGGACCACGAAACCGACCGCGAACGTGGCGAAGGCAAGCATGGTGCCGACGAACGAACTCTGATCGGGGAAGAACAGCTGGTTGAACACCAGGCTGGCGGCCGTCGCGTAGAGGAAGAAGTCGTACCACTCGACTGTCGTCCCCAGGAGGCTGGCGGCGACGACGGTGCGGAGTCGCTTGCGCCGCTCGAGGTCTGATTCGGTCGAAGGTGTGTACGGGGCGTCGGACAGCGTAGTCATAGCGCGGCGACCGTAACCCTGCCCGCTGCGGTCGGGCACGATTCCGAATCATGGTGATCGAAACCCTCGCGCCCCGGGTTCGTCGTTGATGAACTGTCCTGTGGTGCCCATCTGTCGTCGACAAGAGGATCGCGCGTGTCTCTGCATTTCCACTGGTTCCTTCCCACCTACGGTGATTCCCGCAACCTGATGGCGGGTGGTCACGGGAGTTCCATGGCAGGAGACCGTCCCGCCACGCTGCGGTACCTCAATCAGATCGGTGCGGCGGCGGAGTCGAACGGCTTCGAATCGGTGCTGACGCCCACCGGTGCGTGGTGCGAGGACGCCTGGCTCACCACGGCCATGATGCTGGAGACCACCGAGACGTTGAAGTTCCTGGTCGCGCTGCGGCCGGGCCTGCTCAGCCCCACGCTGGCCGCACAGATGGCGGCCACGTTCCAGTGGCAGTCGCAGGGGCGGCTGTTGCTCAACGTCGTCACCGGCGGTGAGGACCACGAGCAGCGCACGTACGGCGACTACCTCGACAAGAGCCAGCGTTACGCCCGCTGCGGCGAGTTCCTCGACGTCATCCGTCAGCTGTGGGCGGGAACCGGACCGGTCGACTACGCGGGCGACTACATCCGGGTGGAGAACGCCCAGTTGCAGCGCATCCCCGACCCGGTGCCGCCGATCTTCTTCGGCGGGTCGTCGCCGGCCGCGGGCACCGTCGCGTCCCAGTTCGCCGACACTTACCTGACCTGGGGTGAGCCGCCGAGCGCCGTCGCCGGGAAGATCGCCTGGATTCGCGACCTCGCAGACGTTCAGGGCCGCACGCTCGATTACGGCATCCGGCTGCACGTGATCAGCCGTGACACGTCCGAGGAGGCGTGGGCCGAGGCCGATCGCCTGCTCTCCGCCCTCGACCCGGCGACTGTCGAGCAGGCGCAGCAGAGCCTCGCCCGGTCGGGTTCCGAAGGTCAGCGCCGCATGCGCGAACTGCACGGCGGGGGAAGCGCCTACTCGAAGGACGCCGGAGCGCGCGCGCTCGAGGTGGCCCCCAACCTGTGGTCCGGTGTGGGGCTGGTCCGCGGCGGCGCCGGCACCGCGCTGGTCGGCTCCCACGAGGAGGTCGCCGACCGCATCGCCGAATACGCGGCGCTCGGACTCGACCACTTCGTCCTCTCCGGCTACCCGCACCTCGAAGAGGCCTTCAACTTCGGCGAAGGGGTCCGGCCGATCCTCGAACGCCGGGGGCTGGTGCAGTCGCGCAGTCACCGTCCTGGCGACCTGTTCGGGTCGACGGCGTTCCTGTCTTCGAGTCGGTAGCCACTGCCAGACTGGGGGCATGGCAGAGACTGCGCGAGTGCCGGGGGAACTGCTCCCGCACCTGCGCCGTGCCCGCGACCTCGCCGACCGTGACTACGCCCGAACGCTCGACCTCGGAGAACTCGCGGCGACGGCAGGGGTGTCGAAATACCACTTCCTCCGGTGCTTCGCGGCGGTCTACGGCAGGACGCCGGGTGTCTATCTCGCGGAGCGCCGCGTCGAGCGCGCCCAGGACCTGCTGCGGGCGACGAACCTGACGGTCACCGAGATCTGCCACCTGGTCGGGTACACCAGCGTCGGGTCGTTCAGCGCCAAGTTCCGTCAGCTGGTCGGCACGTCACCGTCGGTGTACCAGGCGAAGTTCGCCGAGCACGGGCGCCGCGCATTCCCGGCTGCTATGTGTTCATGCACGGGCTGAGCGATCGAAATGCCGCAATTTCCGAGAAGCGCGGTCGGTCGCGCCGGACATAGGTTGGTCGCATGATCACCAACGTTTCTCTCGTCACCCTGTGGGTCACCGACCAGGACGATGCCAAGAAGTTCTACATCGACACGCTCGGTTTCGCCGAGGGCACCGACGTCACGATGGGTGACGGGTTCCGGTGGGTGACGATCCTGCACCCCGATCACCCGGAACTCGAGGTCACGCTCATGAAGCCCGGGCCGCCGCTCGACGCCGACATGGCCGAGGCGATCCGTCGGTCGCTGGCCGCGGGGACGATGAGCGGATTCGGGCTGACCACCACGGACTGTCACGAGACGTACAAGGATCTGGTGGCCAAGGGCGTCGAGTTCACCCAGCCGCCTGCCGAACGCCCCTACGGCGTAGAGGCGGTGATGCGGGACAACTCCGGCAACTGGCTGGTGCTCGTGGAGAAGCGGGAGTTCACCGGAGAGGACTTCCCGCACTGAGCGATACGGGTCAGCGCGCCCGGTGGCGTCGAACGGCGTCACGGTTCGCGCACTTCGGTGAGCAGTACCGCTGACGGCCGTTGCGGGATGTGTCGGCGTAGATGGCGGTGCACTCCTCGAGTGCGCAGCGGCCTAGCCGGTGCATGCCGCGGCCCACGAGGTGCAATGCGGTGCCGACGGAGAAGAGCGCCTCGAGCACGCCTGCCAGCGACTGCTGGTCGTCGCGATAGTGGAGGTGCCAGCCGTCGCCGGCGTGGTTGGTCAGTCGCGGGTAGGCGGATGCCTTCGTGAGCATGAGGTTGACCTGTTCGGCGCGGGCTTCGTCGCTGGTGGTGTCCGCGATCGACGCCCACCGGTGGAGCATCGCGAGCACGTCGGCGAGGTCGTCGTCGGTGACGGGGAAGTCGACGACGATGCCGGCGTCGACGCATCGGTCCACGAGTTCGCCGGTCGAGCCGGGCGGGTGATTCGTGAGGTCGGCGGCGAGTGTGACCGCGTACTCTCCGTAAGGGTTGAGATGCACAATGCCATTACATCACGCTGGGTGCATGAGCGAACATCACGAACACGACTGGCAGGAATTATCTCGACATCGGACGAGCACAGGAGTTGTCACGTACCTCGGTTGCTCGTGCGGGCGGTGGCAGTTATCGCTGCTCGAGGCATCGATAGGGGAATCTAGCCATATCTACGTCTGATCGCAGATCTGAATAGATTTGCCTACGAACCGCCGTGTGCCGGGTCGAGGGTCTGGCGTTTTCGGCGCGAGGCGCACATAATCACCACGTGAGCCAAGTAACTGTTACTCCGAGTTCACCCATTCTTGCTCAAACGGGCGGAGAGGGTGGCGGTGCGGCGTTCGATCAGATCATCGGAATCTCGGTGGCGACAGCGATCATCACCGTGGGTCTGCTGTGGATCGCGTACCTGCACCGCACACGCAAGATCACGTGGCTGCAGACGGCCGCCGACACGGCGGCACGCGCGCTCGACCGGCCCCCGTGGGTGGCCCTGCCCCTGGTGACGTTCGTCGGGACCATCCTGACGGCGTTCTTCGGTTTCATCTGGGACGTCAGCCTGCACATCGGGCGAGGCCGCGACGACGGGCCGCTCGCGAACCCCGCGCACTACTTCATCCTCGTCGGACTCTTCCTGCTGTTCATCACCGGAATGCTGGCGATGATCCTGCCGCGCGACGAGAAACCCGGTCCGGCGGCGATCAAGATCACGCGCACCTGGTACGTCCCGGTCGGCGGCGTCCTGGTGGCCGGGGCGGGGCTGTACGCCCTCATCGGGTTCCCCCTCGACGACGTCTGGCACCGCATCTTCGGTCAGGACGTCACGCTGTGGGGGCCGACGCACCTGATGCTGATCGGCGGTGCGGGACTGTCGCTGATCGGCGTCCTGCTCCTGGACTACGAGGGCCGGATGGCGACCCCCGGTGACACGAAGCAGGACAGCAGGCTGATCTGGTTCCTGCGGTGCGGCACATTCGGTGGCCTGCTCATCGGCCTGTCCGTCTTCCAGATCGAATACGACTTCGGCGTCGAACAATTCCGCCTCGTCCTGCAGCCGATGATGATCGCCGGCGCCGCCGCGTTCACCCTGGTGGCGGCGCGCATCGTTCTCGGACCCTTCGCGGCGATCGTGGCCGTGGCGGTGGCCGGCGTCGTGCGTGCGATCACGGCACTGATGGTGGGGCCGGTTCTCGGCGCCCCCACGAACGTGTTCGAACTGTGCCTCGGCGCCGCGGTGCTGATCGAACTCCTCGCCCTGACACCGCTGATCAAGAATCGGGTGGCCTTCGGTGCCGTCGGCGGACTCCTCGTCGCAACGGTCGGGCTGTGGCTCGAGTCGCTGTGGATCGACGCCGTGTACATCTACCCCTGGCCCACCAGCATGTGGCCGGAGGCGCTGGCCATGGCCGTGCCCGTGGGCATCGCGACCGGGGCCTGCGGCGCCCTGCTCGGGCGGGTGCTCCGATCCGAGGGACTTCCGCGTCCCGCGATCAGCCGCACCATCGTCGTCGCCACGGTCGTGGTGATCGCCGGTGCCACGGCCAACGGGCTCGTCGCGACCGTCCCGGAGAACGCCACGGCGACAATCGCTCTCACGGAGGCCGCGCCGGACGGCGGCCGGATGGTCGACGCGGAGGTGCGCATCGACCCACCCGATCTCGCCAGTGACAATCCCGCCTGGGTGTCCATTCTGTCCTGGCAGGGCGGCACCGGACTGGGCAACGGATTCACGGTCGACCGACTCGAACGCATCGGGCCCGGCACCTACCGGACACACGAACCGGTGCCGGTCCACGGAACGTGGAAGACGTTGCTGCGCGTGCAGGACGGGCGCACGATGACGGCCGTCCCGATCTACCTGCCCAGCGATCCGGGCATCGGCGCCGAGGAACTCCCCGCCGTCGCATCCTCGACCCGCGACTTCGTCCCGGAGATCACCATCCTGCAGCGGGAACGGAACTTCGATCACCCGTCCTGGCTGTTCGGTGCCGCGTCGCTGGTCGTACTCCTGTGCACTCTTGCGCTGATCACCGCGCTGGCCTGGGGAGCGGGCCGGATCAGCAAGTACACGCAGGGGCAGGCGGCCACCGGCACCCGCGAGGACGTGACGGTGACATGAATCCGGTGACCGACCCGGACGTCGTCTACCTCGCCGATCACTCGGTGCTGCTGGCGATTCCCGCGTTCGTCCCTGCGTTCCTGGTGGCAGGCCTGGTCATCTACCTGGCGGTCCGGGACCGCAAGGCGGAAGCGGCCGAGAATGCCGAGAGCGCGAAACACGGCCCGAGTGAGAAAGACGAGGAGAATTAGGTGATCAGGCGGTTGGCCGGAGTTGTCGTGGTACCTGCTGTCGTCGTCGCCCTGGTGGCGGGCTGTGGAGGCGACAACGACACGCCGGCAACGGACGACGGTGTCGTGATCGACGTCGTGATCGACGCAGGCTCGGTCACACCGAGCAACGAGCGCATCGAGGCCGCGGTGGGGGAGACCGTCACCGTGCGGATCGAGAGCGACGCCGACGACGAACTGCACGTGCACGCCGTGCCGGATCATTCGTTCGAGATTCACCCCGGAACCCAGGAAACCCAGTTCTCCGTGGACGTTCCGGGCCAGGTGGCGGTGGAACTGCACGACACGGGTAAGACGGTGGCCACCCTGCTCGTGCGTCCATGACCGTTGTTCTCGCGCACGGCCTCGGCGGATCCACCGACCTTCCGATCCCGTTCACGTATGCGCTGATCGGGGCGAGCTGGGCGCTCACCGTGTCCTTCGTGGTCCTGGCGTTCGCCTGGCGCACACCGAAACTGGACCCGGACAGTCCCGGGCGCCGATTGCCCGGCTGGGTGACGCGGTTCGTCGACGCGCCGATCACGCGGAACGTGCTGGCGGCGTTCGGTGTGGTGTTCGCGGTGTGGATGGCGCTCGCGGCGTTCTTCGGACCCTCGGAGTCCTCGGCGAATGCCCTGCCGGGCGTGTTCTACGTGCTGCTCTGGGTGGGGCTGGTTGCGGTGTCGCTGGCGTTCGGACCGGTGTGGCGAGTGTTCTCCCCGGTCCGCACGCTTCACCGATCGGTGTGCGCGGTGATCGGGCGCTCCCCGGCCGAAGGCACTGCGCGGTACCGCAACTCGTGGGGGTACTGGCCCGCGGTCGCGGGACTGTTCGCCTTCGTCTGGCTCGAGCTCGCCTCCGGCGACCCGGGTTCCGTTGCCGCCGTGCGTACCTGGCTGCTGGTGTACGTCGTGGTCACAACGGCCGGGGCCTTCACCTGCGGTGAGCGCTGGTGTGAGCGGGGCGATCCGTTCGAGGTGTACAGCACGCTGGCGTCGCGGTTGTCTCCACTGAGCCGGGATCGACACGACGGCCGGATCGTGCTGCGCAATCCGCTGGACCACCTGGGATCGATGCCCGTTCGTGCCGGCTCCGTCGCGCTGATGGCAACGCTGCTGGGATCCACGGCCTTCGACAGTTTCTCGGCGTTCCCGTGGTGGGCGCGGCTGGTGGACGGAATCGGTTCCCCGATCGGCGCGACTCTCGCGCGCACGGCCGGGCTGCTGGTGTTCGTCGGCTTCGTCGGGGTGTCGTTCTGGGTGGCTTCGCGGGCCGCGGGCGGATTACGGCCGGAGCAGCGCGCCGCCCTCCCGGGGCTGCTGTCGCATTCGCTGATCCCGATCATCATCGGCTACGTCTTCGCCCACTACCTGACGTATCTGGTGGAGAAGGGGCAGGCGACGGTGATCCTGCTGGCCGATCCGATGGGTCGGGGATGGAACCCCCTGGGACTCGGCGACGCGGAGGTCTGGTACGTGCTGTCCGAGCATCCGGCCGCGACGGCGTCGATCAAGGTGCTGTGCGTCCTTGCCGGTCACGTCCTCGGAGTGATTGCGGCACACGACAAATCCGTACGGGTCCTGCCCCGGGGTCATCAGCTGACCGGGCAGCTGGCACTGCTGTTCACGATGGTGACGTACACCTTCGGTGGGCTGTACCTGCTGTTCGGCGGCTGACGACCCCGGCGTGCGTCAGCGTGCGAGGACGACCGCCGCCTCCGCGGTGAGCGAGGCGAACGTGAACGTCTCTTCGAGGTAGAGCGTGACGTCGGTGGCGGTGTGGCTGTCGTAGCCGATCGACAGGTCCGTGCCGAGGGTCAGCTGGTTGTCGCCGCCGCGAGTGGACAGCACGTACCCGCCGCTGATGGCGGGCGCCCAGATGATGTCGCCGGTGACCAGGTCGCGCAGGTGGTGGAACACGGGATGTCCCTCGTCGCGGGTCTCGCTGACCGCGGTGTACGCGTCGGCGTCGAGTACCACCGAATACGGTCCCTCGACACCGGCGAGTCGCAGCGCCGACAACGCGAACGCGACGGCGTCGGGGATGAGCAGCGGATCCTCCGGCAGACTGAGAACCGGGTTGTCGCTGGACGGCCCGAGACCGCGGATGCCCGCCTCGTCGAATCCCTGGAAGATCGACTGGTCTTCCGCGAACGCGACGGCCTTCGCGGCGTCCTTGACGGGTTGCCAGTCGGAGTCGAGGGAACCTCGGGCGACGTCGTCGACCTCGGCCCGGCTGAGGGTGAACGGGAATCGGAGTTCGACGAGCGGGTTCACCTGCCGCTGCTGCGCCCGGATCCTGCTGTCCGACGTCTTGATCGGGGTGACCCGGCCGAGGTTGTGGGCCGAGTAGGAGTATCCGAACGGTCCCGCGACGTCGACGACGCGTCGACCGGCGACGTGGCGCTTGAACGTGCGGGCGGCCTCTTCGCCGATCTGCTGCCAGGCAACCTCGGTGACGGGTGCCAGGTTGCGGTGCAGATTGCTCGAATCACTCATTGCGATACTCCTTTGAGACCACCGATTTTCAGGGACAGGTCGTACGGGCCGGCCGCGGCGGGCTCGACCGGGTCTTCGGGTGCCGACTCCGCGTCGGCCGGCTCGTCGCCGAGCGATTCGAGCACGTCCCGGCTCGGCACGAAGAACAACGTGCCGGTGGCCGCCGTGGAGAAGTCGAGGACGCGGTCGTAGTTGCCGGGCGGCTCGCCGAGAAACATGCGTCGCAACATCAGCTCGGTGACGGCGGGGTCCTTGGCGTACCCGATGAAGTAGGTGCCGTATTCCGCCTCGCCGAGGCTGCCGAATGCCATGTTGTCGCGGAGGATGTCGTGTTCGACGCCGTCGTCGTCGACGATGGTGTTGAGGGTGACGTGCGAATTGCTGGGCTGGGCGTCGTCGTCGAGTTCGACGTTCTCGAGCTTGGTGCGCCCGATGACCCGTTCCTGTTCCTCGGTGCTCAGCGTGTTCCACTCGCTCATGTCGTGCAGGTACTTCTGCACGATCACGTAACTGCCGCCCCGGAAGTCGGGGTCCTCGTCGCCGATCAGGGCGGAGTCCGCGGCGTCGTCGTCGGTGGGATTCTCGGTGCCGTCGACGAATCCGAGGAGGTCGCGGGAGTCGAAATAGCGGAAGCCGTGCACCTCGTCGACCACGGTGGCGGCGGAGCCCAGCGCGACGACGATCTGGCGGCCCAGTTCGAAGCACAGGTCCTTGCGGGCGGCCTTGATGTGGAACAGCAGGTCACCCGGCGTGGAGGGCGCGCTGTGGACCGGCCCGGACAGCGGGACGAACGGATGCAGGTGCGCCGGCTTCGACGACGCGCTCACGCGGTCCCAGAACTGCGCACCGACACCGACCACGCAGGACAGGGAACCGGCGAGTTCGCGGAATCCCACCGCCTTGAGCGGTCCGTCGATCCCGGAGATCACGTCGCACACCGTCGCGCGGTCGTCGTCGGAGTCCCCGGCGACGAGCACCAGGAACAGGGAGGCGGCGCTGGGCGGAGTGAGGACTGCTTGTGGTGCCAATCTCGCGACTGGGCCTGGCATCTGTGTCTCCGTTCACCTCGACGTACGACGCTGCACTGTCCGGAACCTCACGTCCCATCTAACCGTTTCGAACCGCCAGGTTCCATTCAATCGGTTCGCCGCGCCGGTGCGGGGCCCCGGAATCTGTCGGTGGTGGCTCCTATCGTCGAGGTCATGCCATTGTCTGTGTCCGAGCGCGAACAGTTCCTTTCCGAGCCGCACATCGCGGCGCTGTCGGTTTCCGCCGGTGAGAGCCGCGGACCTCTGACGGTCCCGATCTGGTATCAGTACGCCGCGGGCGGTGATCTGTGGGTACTGACCGGCGCCGGTTCGGAGAAGGCGCGCCTCATCGAGGCGGCCGGGCGATTCACCATGATGGTCGAGCGAGTCGACCCCACCGTCCGGTACGTCTCCGTCGAGGGCGCCGTGGCGCGCACTGTCCCGGGAACCGACGCCCAGTTGCGGGAGATCACCGAGCGCTACCTCGCGCCGGAGAAGGTCGACGCCTACCTCGGCTTCGCCCGGGCCGAACTCGGCGAACAGGTCGCGATCTACCTCCGCCCCGAGCACTGGCGATCGGCAGACATGGGCGCCGCCTGACCGCGGGGCCGGTCGCGTCCGCTTCGAATGATGAAAGCGGTATCTGACCGGATCGAGCCGATTTCGTCGAGTATATTGCTGTGAACTGCGGAAACAGGAATACTTGCCTCCAGTCGAGAAAGCGTTTACAAATTCGGTGACGTGGGTCATAGTAGTCGGGTTCCGGCAGTTTCCCTTCACAGTCAGGAGTTCTCGATGGGCATGACCGAACTCGGCACCGAGCGGTCGACCGCGGTGCCGCACGGGTCGGCAGGGCAGCAGCGCCGCCGGGTGATCAAGGCGAGCGCGGCGGGAACCGTGATCGAGTGGTACGACTTCACGCTCTACGGTCTCGCGGCCGCCCTTGTCTTCGGGCCGCTCTACTTCCCCGGGGCGGGATCCCTCGCCGGCACGATGGCCGCGTTCGGGACGTTCGCCGTCGGGCTCGGCGCCCGCCCGATCGGTGGACTGGTCTTCGCGCACTTCGGTGACCGGCTGGGCCGCAAGCCGATGCTCCTCATGACCCTGCTCGTGATGGGCGCCTCGACGACGCTGATCGGGGCGCTGCCCACCGCGGACGCGATCGGCATCTGGGCGCCGATCCTCCTCATCGTGCTTCGCCTGTTCCAGGGTGCGGGCGCGGGCGCCGAGTTCGCCGGGGCGATCACGATGGTCACCGAATCCACGGACAGTTCCCGCCGCGCTCTCTCCAGTGCATATCCGGGGGCCGCGATCTACGTCGGAACCGGCGGCGCCACCATGATCTTCGCGTTGCTCACGCTGATGCCCGACGACCTCTTCCTGTCCTGGGGCTGGCGAATTCCGTTCCTGGCCAGCGCCGTCATCGTTCTCGTGGCCGGCTATCTGCGGCTGAAGGTGAACGAGACGGCGGTGTTCAAGGAGGCCGCACGGCACGGTGAGGTTGACCGCGCGCCGCTGGTCGACGCGGTCCGCAACCACTGGCGGCAGATCCTGTGCGGACTCGCCCTGTTCAGCTTCGTGATTCCGTGGGCCTACGTCATGCAGGTCTTCGCGCTCTCGTTCGTGACCAAGACCCTCGGCGTCGATTCCACTCAGGCCCTGATCGGATTGATTGTCGCCGAGTTCTGCGCCATCCCCGTCATCATCGGGTTCGGCCGCCTGGCCGACAAGATCGGCCGCAAGCCGGTCCTGTTGTCCGGCGCCATCTTCGGCATCGTCTTCCCGTTCCCGATGTTCATGATGCTCGACACGCGGTCGCCGTGGATGGTCGGACTGGCGCTGATCCTCGGCATCTGCCTCGTCCAGGGCACGACGTCCGGTCCGGGCGGTGCGCTGCTCTCCGAATTGTTCCCCACCAAGATCCGGTGGAGCGGCATCGCGATCTCCCGGGAGATCCCGGCCGCCGTGGTCGGCGGCACGATCCCGCTGGTCGCCACCGCCCTCGTCGCCGTCGCCGGCGGGACGCCCTGGCTCGTCGCGAGCTACCTCATGGGCTTGAGCGTGGTCGGGCTTATCGGCATCGCCCTGCTTCCCGAGACCCTCGGCCGGAGCGTGGGGTCGCGCACGTCCGTCGAGTCCGCATCGTGACCCGTCGCGTCGTGGTGATCGGCGCCGGACTCGCGAGCGCCGCGCATCTCACGGCCCTCCGGGCTGTCGACGCCGACGTGGTCGGTGTGGTGACGCGCGACGAGACGAGGGCGGCGGCGGCACGCCGGCTGGCACCGCAGGCACGGATATTCCCGAGCCTCGACGCGGCAGCAGCCCTGGACGCCGACACGGCGGTGGTGGTCACGCCGCCGTCGAGTCACCTGGCCGTCGCGTCGGCACTGGCCGAGCGCGGCCTGGACCTGGTGATCGACAAACCGCTGGCGGCCTCGGTGCACGAAGCGCAGGCGATCGTCGACGTCGCCGAGCGGTCCGGGGTGCGGGCGGCGGTCACGCTGCAACACCGCTACAAGGAGGCGGCACGTCGGGCCCGGCAACTGCTGTCGGCCGGCGCGATCGGCACCCTCCGCTCGGCCATCGTCACCGTCCCGCTGTGGCGCCCCGACTCCTACTACGCCGAGGCCGGGCGGGGCACCTGGGACCGCGACGGCGGCGGCGTGCTGATCACCCAGGCCATCCACACCCTCGACCTCTACCTGTCGCTGGCCGGCCCCGCGCGCAGTGTCGTGGCCAGGGCATCCACCAGCCGAGGCCGGCTCGAGGCCGAGGACACGATTCACCTCCTGATCGATCACGGCACGCACGCGGCGTCGGTGACGGCGAGCACGGCCGCGTGGCCGGGCGGAGCCGAGACGATCCACCTCTACGGCGACGCAGGACAGCTACGGCTGGTGGGGGATTCGCTCGTCCAGATCGGCGACAGCGTCCGTCCGGTCGTCGACGGGTCCGTCGACGCGTCCGGCCCGGACCCGCTGTCCATGACGGCGTGGTTCCGGTCGCTGTACGAGGACGTCTTCACCAGTTGGGCGTCCGGCGCGGCGCCGCTGTCCGAGGCCCGGTCCGGGCTGCCCGTGCACGCGGTGATCGACGCCGCCTACCGGTCCGCCGCAGCCGGCGCAACGCCGGTCACCGTCTCCGAGGAGACGCATGACACTGTCTCAGACGAAAGGGAAAGCGCATGTCAGTCTTGAGTATTCGGGTCGACGGCCCGAACGACTATCGCCTCGATCACGGTGACGTCGCGGCGCCCGGCGAGGGGGAGGTGCTCGTCGCTCTCGACTCGGCCGGGATCTGCGGCGGCGACCTGTCGCATCTGCGTGGCCGGAACGCCGTCGCCGCATATCCGACGGTGCTGGGCCACGAGTGCGCGGGACGTGTGTCGCGGGTGGGTCCGGGCACGAGTCTCACGGTCGGGCAGCCGGTGATGGTCTACCCGACCACGGGCTGCGGCCGATGCCGCGCCTGCCGCGACGGCAGGATCAACAACTGCCCGAGCATCCGCGTGTTCGGCCTGTCCGACCCGCGCGGATGTTTCAGTGAGGAGTTCGTCGTTCCCGAGACGCAGTGCGTGCCCGTAAGCGACTCGGTGCTGGACCGTTTCGGGGCGCTCGTCGAACCGCTCGCCGTCGGAGTTCATGTGGTCCGGCGCGGCGGCGCGTCGGAGGGGGACACCGCGCTGGTCATCGGGACCGGTGCGATCGGTCTCGCGACCACGCTGGTGGCCCGAAGTCGAGGCGTTCGGGTGTTCGGTGTCGATCGCTACACCGAACGGGAGCAGCCTGCCCTGGCGTGCGGGATGAGCGACTTCACGACCGACTCGGGGGACGCCCTCGAGGGCTGGCTCCGGGACCGGACGGAGTCGGTCGACCTCGTCTACGACACGGTGTGCACCGAGGACTCGTCCCGGCTGGCGCTGCGGGTCCTCGCTCCGGGTGGCCGGTACGTCGCGATCGCGTCCGCGAAACCGGAGCACGAACTGACTCTCGACTACAGCGCGCTCTACGCCCGCGAACTGTCTGTCGTGGCGTGCCGGAACTACGTCCGGCAGGACTTCGTCGAGGCGGCCGAACTACTCGAATCGGGGATGGTGGACGCGTCACCGCTGCACACCGCGACGTTCCCCCTGGACGAGTTCGGTCGCGCGGTCGAGGAACTCGAATCGAACGGCAGCAAGCACGTCAAGGTGCTGCTGACGTCGCGGAAACTGCTCGGGACACGCGCGTTGTTGCGCAAGGAGTGAGCGTCCGCGTGATTCGGGGCCGTCTTCGCGATACGCTGTAAGCGTTTCCACCCACCGAGGTGGTCGACGGTAGCAATGGTGACGAGAGATGTAGAGGCAGCTATGGCTGATCAGACCCGAGTGCCCGCGAGCCGTCGCGTCACGATCAATACCGTAGCGAAGGCGGCCGGGGTCTCGATCGCCACCGTCTCCCGTGTCATGAGCGGCAGCTCGTCGGTGACCCCGGATCTCGCGGCCCGGGTCCACAAGGTCGCCGACGAGCTGTCCTACCGGCCCAGCACCGCCGCCCGCGGACTCGTCCTCGGGTCGCTGCGGAACATGGGCGTGATCCTGCCCGACCTGGCCAACGCGTACTTCTTCGACGTCGTCAAGCAGATGCACCACGGCGCCACCGCCGACGGATACCGCATGCTCGTCGCCGACTACTCCGGTGACGCGGCCGACGAACTCGCCACCGCACTCGACCTGCTCGGGCAGGTCGACGGCCTCGTGCTGCTCTCGTCGAGGATTCCGACGAGCGGCCTGAAGGAACTCGCCAAGCAGTCGACTCCCGTCCTGCTCGTCAACCGGGTGGAGCTGGAAGTCGATCTCCCCATGGTCGCCGTCGACAACTTCACCCCCATGATGCAGCTGTGCGGGCACCTCGCGAAGCTCGGCCATCGCCGGATCGTCTACGTGAAGGGCTCGGATCTGGCCTGGCAGAACCGGGAACGGTGGCGGGCCATCGAGATGGCGAAGGTGCTCGGGATCGAGGCGACGGCGGTGCCGTCGGACGGCACCATCGAGGGTGGCTACGACGTGGTGGAAGAAGCGCTCACGCACGAGCCGACCGCCCTCGTCTGCTTCAACGACCTGACCGCGCTGGGCGTCATCTCGAAACTGCGTGAGCGCGGACTCCGCGTCCCCGAGGACATTTCGGTCACCGGCTTCGACGACATCGACATGGCGCGTCACCTGGCGCCGCGCCTGACCACGGTGGTGAGCCCGAAGATCGACCTGGGCGACCAGGCGTGGTCGCTGATGCGCGCGGCCCTGAACAACGAGACCACCACGTCTCCGCCGCTGATCCCCGCCGACGTCGTCATTCGCGAGTCGACGGGGCCCGCCTCGAGCTGAGCCGGGTTTCAGACGGCGGCGAGGCCGTTCGCCGCGGCGTGGATCGCCTCCTTCGGGTCTGCGGCCCACCAGCGGTCGCTGAGGATCTCGACCTCCACGAGCCCCGAGTAGCCGCCGGCGTTCCTGCAGTCGGCGACGAATCCGGTCATGTCGATGCACCCTTCGCCGGGCATGCCGCGGCTGCTGAGTTCGCCGTGGATCGGGGTGACCCAGTCGGCGAGTTGCACCGAGAACAGGCGTTCGCCTGCCCGGGCGATCTGCTGCGGCAGTGCCGCATCCCACCACACGTGATACGAGTCGAGCGCGATCCCGACGAGGTCGGATCCGATCGCCTCGACCAGGTCGTTGGCCTCGCTCAGTGAGGTGATCACCGACCGGCTGGACGCCATCATCGGGTGCATCGGCTCGACCGCGAGCCGCACCCCCGCCGCCCGGGCGTGCGGCTCGAGTTCGGCGATGCCGTCGTGGACCTGCCGCCGCGCGCCGGCGAGGTCGCCGTGGGCGGCGCCGCAGACCAGCACGAGGCAGTCGGCGCCGAGGGCGTGGGCCTGATCGACCGCCACTCTATTGTCGTCCAAGGCTTCTCGCCGCAGCCGGGCGGTCGGTTGCGGGAACATCCCGCCCCGGCAGACGCTGGTGACGCGCAGACCCGACCGCCGGAGCCGGGGCGACGCGCCGGTCAGGTCCACGCCGTCGAGGACGTCCCGCCACAGGCCGACGCCGCCGAATCCCCACTGTTCGGCGAGGTCGGCGACCTCGGTGAGGCCGGCACCCTTGACGGTGACGGAGTTGAGACTGCAGTGCGCGAGGTCCATGTCAGCGGATTCCGTGCACGGCGAAGTACGCCGACGCCCGTGCGGCGGTGAAATCGGGATCGGTGAACAGGCCGATCGCGTCGGCGGCGCGGACCAGGTCGGCCAGGTGGGTGAGGCTGCGGCCGGTCTCGAAGCCGCCGATCATCCGGAAGTGCTGCTGCTTGCCGTTCAGGTACGCCAACCAGGCGACACCGACCTTGTAGTACTGCGTCGGGGCGGCGAACAGGAGCCGGCTCAGGGTTTCGGTGGGGCCCAGGATGTTCCGGAAGCCCTGCTCGTCGCCGTCGTCCAACCGCGCGAACGCGGCGGAGGCGAACGGGCCGAGCGCGGCGAATGCACCGAGGAGGGCGTCGCTGGTGTGGGTGCCGTCGCCGGCGATCAGATCGACGTAGTTGTAGTCGTCGCCGGTGAACACCCGCACCCCGGCGGGCATCCGGTTGCGCAGGGCGATCTCGCGGGCGGGGTCGAGCAGGGAGACCTTGATGCCGCGCACACGCTCGTGGTGCGTGGTGATGATCTGCAGGACGGTGTCCATGGCCGCGCCCGGATCCGGGAATCCCCAGTAGCCGTCGAGGGCGGGATCGAACACCGAACCGAGCCAGTGCAGGACCACCGGGCGGGTGGCCGCCGACAGCACCTCGTCGTACACGGCGAGGTAGTCGTCGGGGCCGGTGGCGGCGCGGGCGAGGTGCCGACTCGCCATCAGCACCACCTCACCGCCCGCGGATTCGATCGCCTCGACCTGCTCGAGGTAGGCGTCGCGGATCTCGTCGAGCGAGGGGGTGTCGGTCTTCAGTTGGTCGGTGGCCACCCCCACGACCACCTTCCCGCCGACCGCCTTCGCGTCGGTGAGGGTGCGGACGGCGAGTTCCTTCGCCGCGGCCCAGTCCAGTCCCATGCCGCGCTGGGCGGTGTCCATCGACTCGGCCACCCCGAGTCCCAGCGACCACAGGTCGCGGCGCAGTTGCAGGGTGGCGTCCCAGTCGATCTGATCCGCGGCATTCTCCGCGGACGCCCGCAGCGGATCGGCGACCACATGCGACGCCGCGTACACCGCCCTGCTGGTCGGCGGGGTGGACCGGGTGCCGAGCCGTGCCGGTGCGTTCAACGCGAGAGTCGTGGGCGCACCGTGGCGATCGGGCAGCAGGATCGAGACCATGAAATCTCCTGTAATCGTTTTCTTGATGTTGTGCAGCTCACAATATACAGTGTCAATCATCGAGGTCCATAGCGTTCATGGGCCGATTGGCAGAATGTAAGCATTTACAGGAGCGGATATGACACAGCCCGGAACGGGTGCCGCCTCGAGGCGCTGGACACTGACCACCGCGACCCGAGCCGTGAGCGACATCGCGCCAGGATCGACGATCGCCCTCACCGGTTCGGGCGGCGGGATCCTCGAGCCGGACACCGTCCTGAAGGCGCTGGAGGAGTGCTTCCTCGCGACCGGATCGCCGAGGGAACTCACGATCGTGCACGCCCTCGGCATCGGCGACCGGGTGAGCCGCGGAACCAATCACCTCGCGCACAAGGGCATGGTCACACGGGTCATCGGCGGACACTGGACGTGGTCGCCGACGATGATCGACCTCGTCCGCAACGACGAGATCGAGGCGTACGCGTGGCCCGGCGGCGCGATCAGTCAGCTGCTGCGGGAGATCGGCGCGCGCCGGCCGGGCCTCATCACCGCGACCGGTCTCGACACGTTCGTCGATCCGCGGCACGGCGGGGGCAAGTTCACGGCGTCCGCCACCGAGGACCTCGTCGAACTCCTGACACTCGACGGCCGCGAGTACCTGCGCTACAAGCCGTTTCCCGTCGACGTGGCCATCGTCCGCGGCGATTCCATCGACCCGTCCGGGAACGTCACGTGCTCGGGCGAGGCGGCCCAGCTCGACGCGCTGGCCGTCGCCCAGGCGGCGAAGGCGAGCGGCGGCCGAGTCATCGTGCAGGTGAAGAACCTGCTGGACCGGCCGATCGATCCGCGGCTCGTGCACATCCCGGCGGTCCTGGTGGACGACGTCGTCCACGCGCCCGCCCAATGGCAGACGTACGCGGGCGAATTCGACCCGGAACTCTCCGGCGACGCGGCGAACTCCGGTTTCGGTGCCACGAACCACGACCCGATCCGCATGCTGATCGCCAGGCGGGCCGCCGCCGAGGTCCGGGACGGTGACGTCCTGAACGTCGGTTTCGGGGTGTCCGCGCTGGTCGTGGACGCGCTCGCCGAACAGGATCGGCTGGACGACATCACCCTGGCCATCGAGCAGGGGCTGATCGACGGCATCCCCGTCTCCGGCGATCTGTTCGGGGCCGCGCGAGGACCGAAGGTCGTGCACTCGTCGACCACCCAGTTCGACCTGTTCTCGGGCGGAATGCTCGACGTCAGCTGCCTCGGCATGGCCGAGGTCGACTCCACCGGCGCCGTCAACGTCAGCAAGATCGGCGGCGGAATCGTCGGACCGGGCGGGTTCATCGACATTTCCCAGAACTCGCCGCGCGCCGTGTTCTGCGGAACGTTCACCGCCCGCGGCCTGGACGTCGAGATCGTCGGGGGAGAACTGGTGATCCGGCGCGAAGGTTCGGTGCCGAAGTTCGTCGACCGCGTCGATCAGGTCACCTACTCCGGCGCTCTCGCCGTCCGTGAGGGACGCGAGGCCGTGTACGTCACCGAACGTGCCGTCTTCGTCCTCACCCGGGACGGCCTCGAACTCGCCGAGATCGCACCCGGCATCGACATCGACCGGGACATTCTGCCGCACATGGGATTCCGTCCGATCATCAAGAACCCACGCCTGATGGACGCGGGGTTGTTCGCCCCCATCGCCGTACACATCTGAGGAGAACCACATGTCCACCGCTCACAGCGTCATTCCCTCGTCGGTGCTCGGCGCCGACGAACGCACGCTCGTCGCCGAATTCGTCGACGAACGGATCCGTCCCGTCGCCACCGAACTGGATGAGACCGAACGATTCCCCGAAGAGATCTACCGGGAGATGGGCAAGATCGGGCTCTTCGGCATCACCGTGCCCGAGAAGTTCGGTGGATTCGGCGGCACCGCCCTCGACTACCTGTTCGTCATGGAGTCGCTGTCCTACGGGTACGCGTCGGTGGCCGACCAGTGCGGCCTCGTCGAGATCCTCGGCAGCCTGCTCGGCAACTACGGCACACCCGAGCAGCAGGAGCAGTACCTGCGCCCGATGCTCTCCGCCGAGAAGCGCTGCGCCTACGCGCTCACCGAGCCGGGATCCGGCTCCGACCTCGGGTCGATCACCACACGGGCGGTGCGGAACGGTGACGGCTGGGTGCTCACCGGCGAGAAGATCTACATCCACAACGCCCCCGTCGCGGACTTCGCGGTCGTCCTCGCCGTCACCGACCCCGAACTGGGGAAGCGCGGCGGCATCTCCGTCTTCCTGGTGGACGTCGACCAGCCCGGCGTCAGCCGGGCCTACCACGAACACAAGATGGGTCAGCGGGCCTCGCAGGTCGGCGGGCTGGTGTTCGACTCCGTCCAGCTGTCCGCCGACGCCCTCCTCGGCGAGGAAGGCAAGGCGTTCGGGTACATGATGAAGGTGCTGGCCAAGGGCCGTCTCGGCATCTCGGGCCTGAGCCTCGGCATCAGCCGCGCCGCCCTGGACGCCGCCACCCGGCAATCCCTCGACCGCAGCCAGTTCGGCAAGCCGATCTCCGCCAACCAGGGCATCTCCTTCTCCCTCGCCACCGTCGCCACCGAACTGCGGGCAGGCACAGCGCTGTCGGTCGAGGCGGCACGGGCGCTCGACACGGGCGCGGCGGACGCCGAGACGCTGTGCTCGATGGCGAAGCTCTACGCGTCCGAGGGATGCGTGCGCCACGCCGACGCCGCAGTGCAGGTGTTCGGCGGCAACGGCTTCATCCGCGGATACGAGGTCGAGCGCCTCTACCGCGACGCCCGCATCACGAAGATCTACGAAGGCACCAGCGAAATGCAGCGGCTCATCATCAGCCGGGCAGTACTGAAGGGAGCCGCAGCATGAGCGGCGTTGCACACCCCACCAACTCGGTCGATCTGTCCGGGAAGACCGCCATCGTGACCGGTGCCGCCGGCGGGATCGGTTCGGCGATCGCCCGCGCCCTCGCCCGTAGCGGAGCGCTGGTCGTCGCGGCGGACGCCGACCCGAAGGTCACCGACGTCGCGGCGGAGTTCGGCGGACACGGCCTCTGCGGCGACCTCACCGACCCCGAGTTCGGCGCACGCGCCGTCGACCTCGCCCAGCAACTGTCCGGTCGCCTCGACATCCTGATCAACGCGGCCGGGATCCAGTTGCGGACCACGGCGATCGACGTGGACGAGGACGGGTGGGAACGCCTCCTCGACGTCAACCTGTCGGCGGCCTACCGGCTGACGCGGCAGGCGGCCAAGTCGCTCGTCGACGCCCGCGGCAGCATCGTGAACATTGCGTCGCTGTCCGCGGATCGCGCTGTCCCCGGCATCGTTCCCTACGGTGCGACGAAGGCCGCACTGACTCAGCTCGGCAAGGGTCTGGCCGTGGAACTCGGCCCCCACGGCGTGCGCGTCAACACCGTCTCGCCGGGCTACATCGAAACCCCGATGACAGCGGACGTGCTGGGACAGGAAGACTTCCGCGCCCAGAAGCTGAGCCGGATCCCGTTGCAACGGTTCGCCGACGGCGACGACGTCGCCGACGTCGTGCTGTTCCTGGTCTCCGATGCCGCGCGGTACGTCACCGGGGTGGTCCTGCCCGTCGACGGCGGGTACTCGATCACATGACGAGCCTGGCGACCGTTCCCTCGGTCACGTTGAACAACGACGTCACGATGCCCGCGCTCGGATTCGGCCTGTTCACGATCCCCGACGAGGACATGGGTTCCACGGTGTCCCACGCGCTGTCCGCGGGCTATCGCGCGTTCGACACGGCCCCGATGTATGGCAACGAGGCGTCTCTCGGTGCGGCGCTGGCCCGGGCGGACGTCGATCGGGACGAGATCTTCGTGACTACCAAGATCTCCAACGAGGACCAGGGCTACCAGCAGACACTGGACGCCTTCGAGGCGAGTGCGGCGAAACTCGGCCGCATCGACCTGTGCCTCATCCACTGGCCGGCACCGAGTCGCGGACAGTACCTGGAGACGTGGCGCGCACTCGAAAAGCTGTACTACGACGGACGGGTGCGGGCGATCGGCGTGTCGAACTTCCAGCCCGAACAGCTCGAGCGGCTCGTCGAGATCGCGACGATCACCCCGGCGGTCAATCAGATCGAACTGCACCCGCTGCTGACACAGTCCGCACTGACGGATCTGCACCGGTCGATGAGCATCCGCACCCAGGCGTGGGCGCCGCTGGCGAGAGGGCACCTGAACGACCACCCACTCCTGGCCGCGCTCGCCGCCCGGCACCGTGTGTCGGTCGCGCAGATCGTGCTCCGCTGGCATTTGCAGATCGGGACGATTCCACTGCCCAAGTCTTCTGCGGCTCACAGGATGCGGCAGAACGCGAACGTGTTCGGCTTCCGGCTGTCCGCCGCGGAGATGGACGCGATCTCGGCTCTGAATAGGGATCAGCGCACGGGACCCCACCCCGATGACGTCGCCTGACGCCGGCCCGATGCGGGTGGCGGTCGCCCCGGATTCGTTCAAGGGCTCACTGACCGCTACGGAGGTGGCGGTCGCCCTGGCGGCCGGCTGGTCAACGGTCCGACCGGCCGACGAGCTGGTCCTGCTCCCGCAGGCGGACGGCGGCGAAGGCACGGTGGACGCGGTCGCGTCCTGCCACGACAGCGGCGTGTGGCGTGAGCTGCAGGGGGTTCGAGGCCCCGACGGACGTCCGACGACGGGACGCTGGCTGCTGCTTCGGGACGGCACGGCGGTGATCGAGCTCGCCCAGATGAGTGGGCTGCCCCTGATGGATTCGCCGGATCCGGGGGGAGCGTCGACGACCGGTTTGGGACAGGTGATCGCCGCAGCGCTCGCGGACGGTGCGAAGGCACTGCTGATCGGGCTCGGCGGTTCGGCGTCCACCGACGGCGGTGCGGGCGCCTTGCGGGCGCTCGGCGCGAAGCTCCTGGACCGCGACGGCCGGGAGATCCCAGACGGGGGCGCCGGCCTGGCCGCTCTCGCCTCGATCGACGTGGGCTCGCTGATCGAGCCTCCACCCGGTGGCGTCGAACTGCTGACCGACACGACGGCCGTCCTGTGCGGCCCACAGGGGGCGGCGCACGTCTTCGGGCCGCAGAAGGGCGCCGACCCCGCGGAGCGCGGCCGCCTGGATCGCGCGCTCGCGACGTTCGCCGCCTGCCTCGGCAACCGACTGCCGTGCAGTCCCGACGAACCCGGCGCGGGAGCGGCGGGAGGTACGGGTTTCGGACTGTCGGCCTGGGGTGGCCGGCTGGTGCCGGGGGCCGCCCGCATCGCGGAACTCACCGGGCTGAGCGCCGAGTTCGATCGCGCCGACGTCGTGGTCACCGGTGAAGGCCAATTCGACGCGACGTCGCTGTCCGGCAAGCTCGTCGGTTCGGTGCTGGAGCGGTGCGCGGACACCGCGACCCGATCGGTGGTCGTTGCGGGCCGCCTCGCGGCGTCGCCACCCGGCATCGTGATCTCACTGTCCGACCTGGCGGGGAGCTCCGAAGCGGCACTCGCCGCACCGACGATGTGGTGCCGCGTGGCAGGCGCGGCCGCCGCCGCCCGGATCACCAGCAGTTTGTAACCGATTTCTCACCCGTCCGGTCGATCCGGATGACTATTGACCACACCATGCAGCGCTTGACTTGTGACTCCGATCACGGTAAGAAAGCGTTTACATTCTTTCTCAGAAAGTGGACGAACGATGACACGGACGCAACGATCAATCAGGGCGGCAGCCCGGGCCGTCGGCGTTGCCGCGGCAGTCTCCGTCATGGCGAGCTCCGCCATCGCCTGCTCGACGGGATCGGAACAGATCGAGCGGGACGGGGCAGCCGTCGACCGGGGCGACATGGTGATGGTCTCCGAGGTCCGGTCGCTGACCAACCCGTACGAGGCCGCGTGGGTGCAGGGCAGCCGTGCGTACGCCGAATCGCTGGGGATCGAATTGAAGGTGATCGTCTACGGCGGCGACTCGCAGAACGCGCTGTCGCAGTTGCAGTCGGTGCTCGCCGCAGGCAAGACCGTGCTGCTCAACATCAACCCGAACACGAGCGCCGACACCCCCGCGATCGTGCGCGCCGTGCAGAACAGCGGCGGGTGCGCGGTCACCCAGTGGAGCAAGCCGGCCGACCTCCACCCCTGGGACATCGGTAGCGGATGGGCGTCCTACGTCGCCTACGACGGCGTCCAGCAGGGAGCCGACACGGGCAAGGCCCTCGTCGATTCGCTCGGCGGCACTGGCGGCGTGATCGCGCTGCAGGGTTTGCTCGCCAACGAGATCAGCCAGACCCGGTTCCAGGGCTTCCAGCAGGCGATGGACGGACAGTCCGGCGTCACCCTGCTCGACGACCAGCCCGCCGACTTCGACCGCAACAAGGCCTACACCACCACACAGACCCTGCTCAACAAGTACGGCGACCAGGTGAACGGTATCTGGGCCGCAACGGATTCCATGGCACTGGGCGCTCTGCAGGCGGTGCGTGAGGCGGGCCGCGCGGGGGAGATCAAGATCGCCAGCGCCGCGGATGCCACCCCGGAAGGCCTGGGCGCCATCGTGAACGGGGAATTGCTCTCCACCTACACGACCGACCCCTACTTCAACGGCGCGATGGGACTCGCCATCTGCTACCAGGCCATGACCGGCGCACTCGACGTCGAGTCGCTGCCCCGGGAAAACCGCGAGTTCTTCGTCGACCAGTCGCTGATCACCGCGGCCAACGTCGACCAGTTCCTCGCCGTGCCGAGTGACGAGGAGATCGTGCGGTCCGTGCAGGATCCGTTCTCCCGCATCACCGGCCCGGTAGCCCGGTAGCCCCTGCCCTCGATTCACGAACCACACAATCTTCCGAAGGAGTGACGATGTCGACGACTGAAGTGACCGGGGAGGTGACGACCCCCGCAGAACCTGTTGCGCCCGTGCGCAGCACACGACCACGCGTTCGCCGGCTGCTCTCGACCGCCGGCCCGTTCGCCGCCCTGCTGGGACTGTGCGTCGTCTTCGCCGCGCTGGCTCCCGGCTTCGCGACGGCGAGCAACGCGATGGCGATCGTGGAGCAGGCCGCGATTCCCGTGGTCCTCGCGATGGGAGCCACGCTGGTGGTCCTGGTGGGCGGCGTGGACCTGTCGATCGAGGGCGTGATGGCGGCCAGCGGGCTGACGTTCGTCCTGCTCGCGGCGAACAGCGTCAACGGCAACGACCTGGGACTCCTCGCGGTCCTGCTGGCGCTGGGGGTCGGTCTGCTCTTCGGAGTGGTCAACGGCGTGCTGCACGTCCTCGTCCGGGTGCCGTCCTTCCTCGTCACACTGGGTACGTGGTTCGTCGGTCTCGGTGTCGCCACCGTGCTCTTCGGCACCGCCACCCCTCAGCTCGCCGACCCGTCGCTCGCGGCCTGGGCCGGCGGCCACTGGTTGGGGCTTCCCGTCGTCGTGGTGTTCGCGCTCGCCGCCGTGGCGATGACAGTGCTGCTGTGCAAGGGAACCCGGCTCGGCATGCACACCTACGCGATCGGCGGCGACGAGGCGACCAGCCGCCTGGCGGGCGTCCCGGTCGGGCGCACCAAGATCATCCTGTTCGCCGTGGCCGGACTGCTGTCCGGGCTCGGCGGAGTGCTGGCCACCATCCGGCTCGGCGTCGGCGACGTGAGCGTCGGATCGGGAAGCCTCTTCCTCACCCTGTCCGCGGTGGTCGTCGGAGGCACCCTGCTGAGCGGCGGTCGCGGCGGACCCCTGCATTCCCTCGTGGGTGTGCTGCTCCTCGTGGTCCTCGGCAACGGACTTCTCCTGTCGGGCGCCAGCCCGTACATCCAGCAGGGCGCGCAGGGTCTCATCATCGTGGTCGCGGTGATCGCCACCGGGTGGCCCGCCCGCAGTCGATTGAGGGTCGTGAAATGACATCTCTCCTGGAACTCCGCAATGTCACGAAGAAATTCGGACCCAACACCGTCCTCGACGACGTGAGCCTGTCCATCGCACCGAACGAGGTCGTGGGGCTGATCGGCGAGAACGGCGCCGGCAAGTCGACGCTGCTCAAGATCCTCGCGGGAGTCCACCGCCAGGACGGCGGCCGGATGGTGCTCGGCGGGCGCGACGTGAGCTTCGGAAGCCCGGCCGACGCCGCCGACCACGGGATCGGGGTGGTGCACCAGGAGCAGTCGCTGCTTCCGAACCTCACCGTCGGTCAGAACCTGATCCTCGGACACGAGGGCGACACCGCCCGAGCCGGGTTCCTCCGCCGACGCAGGATCAGGGCCCGCGCCCAGGAGATGTTGTCGGTGGTGGAGTCGACGGTCGATCCGGGCGCGCTCACCGAGACGCTCGGCTTCGCCCAGCGCCAGATGGTGGAGGTGGCGCGCGCCGTCGGCGGCAGGCAGGTGGAACACCCGCCGTTGCTCATCCTCGACGAACCGACGTCGGTGCTCGAACCCGAGGACGTCGAGGTGCTCCATCGCCGGGTCACCGCCCTCAAGGAACGCGGTTCCGTCATCTTCGTCTCCCACCGTCTCGACGAGGTTCTCCGCTTCTCCGATCGCGTGTACGTGCTGCGCGACGGCAAGGTGGTCGGTGAGCGGATCGCCTCGGCGGCAACAGAATCCGAGTTGTATCAGCTGATGATCGGCAAGGGTGCGGCCGAGGAGATCTACTCGTCGGAGCGCAAGCAGGCCGTCTCCCGGACGGGCACGCCGACTCTGTCGGTCCGCAACCTCACCTGCGGCGGCAAGGCGAAGGACGTGTCGCTGGACGTCCACGCCGGCGAGATCGTCTCGGTGGTCGGCGTGGTCGACTCCGGGCGCGAGGAGGTGGCCCGCGCCGTCTTCGGCGCCGTCCCCGTCGACTCCGGAACCGTCGAGATCGACGGACAGCGGTCGGCCCCCGGATCACCGGCGGACGCCGTGCGGTCCGGTGTCGCCTACGTTCCCGCCGAGCGTCGCGTCGAAGGCATGATCGCGGGAGCGACCGTCGCGCAGAACATCGCGACGGTGCATCCGGTGAAGGCAGGCGGTGGCCGGATCTCCTCGGGCGCCCGGGTGGAGGAGACCGCGCGCGGCTGGATCGAGAAACTCGGCATCCGGCCCGCCGACCCCGACGCCGACATCGCGCGACTGTCGGGCGGCAACCAGCAGAAGGCCGTGGTGGCCAAGTGGATCCTGGGCGACGGCCTGAAGGTACTGGTCCTCGACCACCCCACCCGCGGCCTCGACATCGGTGCGAAGGAAGACCTCTACGCCCTGTTCCGCGACCTCTCCGACAGGGGGGTGGCGATTCTGGTGCTCGCCGACACCCTGGACGAGGCGATCGGCCTCGGCCATCGCGTGATCGTGATGCGGGACGGCGAGATCACCGGCGCGTTCGACTCGCTCCCCGGAAACCCGCCCAGCAAACTCCAACTCCTCGAGAAGATGATGTGATCGCCGTGGCAACAAGAACTTCCACCGAGAGGACGTCCACCGAGATGCGCGCACCCGAGGGTGCGGCGCCGGCGGTGTCCCGGACGACGCGGGACCGGCTGCGGCTGGCCGGCCCGTCGGTCGTGCTGGTCGCGCTCGTCCTGCTCGTCGCTCTCGCCGAACCGAACTTCCTGTCGATGAACGCCCTCGCGGTGGTCTCGGCGCAGGCGGTCCCGATTCTGCTGCTCGGGCTGGGCCAGATGTTCGTCATCCTCACCGGCGGCATCGACCTGTCGGTGGCGGCGCTCGCGTCGCTCGCCACGGTGATCCTGGCAACGGCGATCGGCTCCCTCGGTCCGCTCGCCGTCGTCGTCACCCTCGTGGCGCTCACTCTGATCGGTGCGCTGACCGGTCTGCTGATCGTGTTCGGGCAGGTCCCGTCGTTCGTCGTCTCGCTCGGGGCGCTGGGGTTCTGGGGTGCGGTCGCGCTCGTGGCGTCCGGGTCGACCACCATCTACATCAGCGAAGGCTACGACGCGATCTTCTGGCTCAGTTCGTGGACGGTGCTCGGTCTCCCCATGGCGGTGTGGGCAGGTGTGGCGGCGGTGGCCGCCGTATTCTGCGCGATGCGGTTCTCGCCGCGGGGCAACGTCTTTCACCTCGTCGGACTGGGTGAGAAGGCCGCAATGATGAGCGGCGTCCGAACCCGGATCGTCCGGATCGGAGCATTCGCCCTGTCCGGATTCTTCGCGGGCGCAGCGGGTATCGTACTGTCGGCCCAGCAGCAGAGCGCCGCACCGCAACTCGCGGATTCGCTGCTCCTGCCTGCCATCGCGGCCGTGCTGGTCGGCGGCTGCGCCATCACCGGAGGAATCGGCGGAGCGTGGCGGGTGCTCGTCGGCGCCCTGGTGGTCACCGTTCTCCGGGTCGGCGGATCGGTGGCCGGCATCGACCCCAGTTTCCAGCAGATCGTGTACGGCGCGGTCGTCATCGTCGCGGTCGCCGTGACCCTCGACCGCAGCCGGCTCTCGATCATCAAGTAAGACTCTGTGTCAGTGTGAGATTCGAAGGAGAACGATGAGTACGACGGCACGCGGTGCGGTGATTTCCGAAGTGGGCGGCAAGTGGGAGGTCGACGATCTCGTCCTCGCGGAGCCCGGTCCCGGCGAGGTGCGGATCAAGGTGATGGCGTCCGGACTGTGTCACTCCGACGATCACCTCGTCACCGGTGACATCCCCAATACGCTGCCGCTGGTCGGCGGACACGAGGGTGCCGGTGTGATCGACGCGGTCGGGCCCGGTGTCACCCGGCTCGCCGTCGGCGATCACGTCGCCACCGCCTACCTCCCGGCCTGCGGAACTTGCGCCTGGTGCGCGCAGGGGATGCAATATATCTGCGACACGGGGGCCGGTATGGAGGCTGGTTTCATGCTCGACGGAACGGCGCGGTTCGCCACGCAGTCCGGGCGGCCGATCGGCGCCATGCAGCGCCTCGGCACGTTCGCGAACTACCTCGTCACCTCGCAGGCCCAGGCCGTCAAGATCGACGACGACGTCCCGTTCGACGTGGCCTGCCTCGTCTCGTGCGGGGTCGCCACCGGGTGGGGCTCCGCCGTGAACGGTGCAGGTGTCCGCCCCCGGGACACGACGCTGGTCGTCGGGGTCGGCGGTGTGGGGATCAACACGGTGCAGGGTGCCCACCACGCCGGTGCCGCGCACGTGGTCGCGGTCGATCCGGTCGCGTTCAAACGCGACCGGGCACTCGAACTCGGTGCCACCCACGCGTACGCGTCGATCGACGAGGCCATGCCGTTCGTCCGCTCGGTCACCAACGGGCAGGGAGCCGACAGCGCTGTCGTCACCGTCGGTGTGGTGGACGGACAGCTGATCGCCGACGCGTTCGGCGCCGTCCGCAAGGAGGGAACCGTCGCCGTCGTGTCGATCGGCCAGAACGAACCCGGGATCCCGATCAGCCCGCTCGAACTGGTGGTCTACGCCAAGCATCTGCGCGGGGTCCTGTTCGGCAACTGCAACCCCACCCGGGACATCCCGGCCCTGCTGGACTACTACAAGTCGGGACGACTGAAGCTGGACGAACTGATCACCCGGCGCTACAGCCTGGACCAGGTGAACGACGCATACGTGGACATGCACGCGGGGCTCAACCTGCGTGGTGTCCTGATCCACGAACACTGACGAGGAACTGCCAAAGATGTCGACAGTCGAAGCAACACAGATCCGTAGCTACGGACACTTCATCGGCGGGCGCAGCGTGCCCCCGTCGGAGAACATCATCGAACGGGTCAGCCCGGCCGACGGCCGCGTCGTCGCCACGTTCACCGCGGGCACCCGCGCCGACGCGGCCCTGGCCGTTGCGGTCGCGCGGGAGGCCTTCGACGACGGCGAGTGGCCGCACTGGACCGCGATGGAACGCGGCCGGGCGCTGCTGCGCTGCGCGGGGCTGATGCGCGAACACGAGGAGCGACTCGCCCGGATCGACGCCGAGGAGTCGGGCAAACCGATCACCCTGGCCCGCGGCGACGTCGGGGCGAGCATCGAGTTGTTCGTATACGCGGCGGCGCTGGCCATGACGATGCACGGTGAGGCGCACACGGCGCTCGGCGACGACTGCACCGCCCTGGTGGTCCGGGAGCCCGCCGGCGTGGTCGGCATGATCATCCCGTGGAACTTCCCACTGCTCCTGCTCGCGCAGAAGTTGCCGTTCGCGCTCGGCGCGGGCTGCACGGCCGTGGTGAAGCCGTCCGAGTTCACGTCCGGCACCGCCGTCGAGCTGGCCCGGTTGCTCAGCGAGTCCGGGGTTCCCGACGGCGTGGTGAACGTGGTGACGGGCGCGGGTGCCGAGGTCGGGGCTCCGCTCGCGGAGAGCAGCCTGGTCGACATCCTGTCGTTCACCGGGAGCACCGCCACCGGCAAGCGCATCGTCGAGGCCTCGGCGGGCAGCGTCAAGCGACTGTCGATGGAACTGGGTGGCAAGGCCGCCAGCGTCGTGTTCGACGACGCCGACCTCGACGACGCACTCGACGGCGTCCTGTTCGGTGTGTTCTTCAATCAGGGTGAGTGCTGCGTGTCGGGTGCCCGGCTCCTGGTCCAGGACTCGATCGCGGACGCCTTCCTCGCCCGCCTCGTCGAGGCCGCCGGCCGCATCACGGTGGGCGGACCGCTCGACGACGCGAGCGAACTGGGACCGATGATCGACGCCGGCCACCTGGAGAAGGTGCTCGGGCACATCGACGCGGCGCGGCGGGACGGCGCGACCGTCCTGACCGGCGGTGATCGGCTGGGCGGAGAGAGCTGGGGGAGCGGGCATTTCGTCGCTCCCACGATCCTCGACGGCGTGGCCGAGGAGTCCGCCGCCTTCCAGGAGGAGATCTTCGGTCCCGTGCTCACGGTCACCCGGTTCAGCGACGTCGACCACGCCATCCGGCTCGCCAACGCCACCGAATACGGACTCGCCGGGTCGATCTGGACCAAGAACATCGACAAGGCACTGCGGGTGGCGAAGGAGATGCGCAGCGGCCGCGTGTGGGTGAACACCACCATCGACGGCGCACCGCAGCTGCCCGCAGGCGGCATGAAGCAGAGCGGGTTCGGCCGCGAGATGGGGCAGGCCGGCTTCGACGAATTCACCGACGTCAAGACCATTCAGATCCGCACCGGACCGCGCAAGCGCGTGTTCCCGAACTGGACCGGAGGCAACCGATGAGTGCCACCTACGATTACGTCATCGCGGGCGGCGGCACCGCGGGCTGCGTGCTGGCCGGACGGCTGACCGAGGATCCGACGGTCCGGGTTCTCCTGCTCGAGGCCGGCGGCAACGACCGGCATCCGTTCATCCACGTGCCCGCAGGGTTCGCGAAACTCACTGCGAGCAAGTACGACTGGGGCTTCTCGAGCGTCCCCCAGAAACACTGCAACGACCGGGTCATTCCCCTCGCCCAGGGCAAGGTCATCGGCGGTGGCGGTTCGATCAACGCCCAGGTGTTCACCCGCGGCGCGCACGAGGACTACGACGAGTGGGCACTGAAATACGGCTGCGCGGGATGGTCGTTCGAGGAGATCCAGAAGTACTTCCTCCGGTCCGAGGACAACGAACGGCTGTCGGCGCCGTACCACGGCACCGACGGGCCGCTCGGCGTCTCCGATCCCATCAATCCTCATCCGCTGTCGAAGTCGTTCGTCCAGGCGGGTCAGGAATTCGGGCTGCCGTTCAACGGCGACTTCAACGGCGAGCACCAGTACGGTGTCGGCCTCTATCAGACGACCACCAAGAACGCCCGCCGGTGCAGCGCCGCCGTCGCGTACCTCGCACCCGCCAGGAAGCGACCCAACCTGACGGTGCGGGAGAACGTCGCCGTGTCGCGGGTTCTGCTCGACGGCGGACGCGCCACCGGGATCGAGGTGCTCACCCCGCACGGTGTGGAGACGTTCCGCGCGTCCCGCGAGGTGCTGGTCGCGGCGGGTGCGTTCGGATCGCCCAAGATCCTCCAGCTGTCGGGGATCGGGCATCCCGACGACCTTCGCGACGCGAACGTCGAGGTGGCCCATGCCCTTCCCGGTGTAGGCCGGAACCTGCACGATCACTGCGACCTCGACGTCATCTACGAACTCCGCGAGTACCAGAGCCTCGACCGCCTGAACCTCGTGCGTCCGGCCACGGCCAAGGCCGGACTCGAGTACGCGGCCTTCCGGCGGGGCCCGTTGGCGTCGACGGTCGTCGAGGCCGGTGGGTTCAGTTTCGGGCACGCGGGGGAGTCGATCCCGGATCTGCAATTCCACTTCCTGCCCGCAGCGGGCGTCGAGGCCGGTGTCGCCGCGGTCCGCCCGGGCTACGGCTGCACCCTGAACTCGTACTCGCTGCGGCCCGAGAGCCGGGGCTCGGTGAAGATCAGGTCGAACGACCCCACCGCCCCGCCGCTGATCGACCCGAACTTCCTCGCCACCGACTTCGACCTGGAGTCGAGCATCGAGGGGCTTCGGCAGAGCCGCGAGATCATGGCGCAGTCGTCGATGGCCCGGCACATCAAGGCGGAACATCTGGCCGGTGGTCTGTCGGTGAACACGAAGGACGACTACGTGAAGTTCGTTCGCGCGTACGGCCGTACCTCGTACCACCCGGTCGGCACGTGCGCGATGGGTGTCGGCGACGACGCCGTGGTCTCACCGGAACTGAAGGTGATGGGCATCGAGGGTCTGCGGGTGGTCGACTCGTCCGTCATGCCGCGCATCGTCAGTTCCAACACCCAGGCACCCACGGTGATGATCGCCGAGAAGGCGATCGATCTGATCCGTGGGGAAGGATGACCGGATGACCAATTTTTCCGGACTGACCGAGGACGTGGCTCGGGAGGCTGTCGAGCTGGCTCGGCCGTCGATCGAGAACCTCTCCCACGGATCTCCGGGGCATCTCGTCGTGCTCCGGCCAGGCATCGCCCCGTCTCCCGACGCGGAGTTGCCCGTCGTCTTCCGCTGCAGCTGGGGTGAGAAGAAGGACTGGGCCGGGCCGTACGACGCGATTGCCGAGTCGAAAGCGCGGATCAGCTGGACCACCGGTCTGCCGGCGCATGCCGTTCAGCAGCTGCATCCCTACCTCTACCAGCAGGGTTGGACCAAGTGGGGTGGTAGCGCGGTGGGCGAGGGCGGGCTGGTCGTGGCGTACAGCGGCGACAAGTGGTTCCACGACCAGTTCTATTCGGAGCTCGTCGTCGCGGCGATCACGGTCGTGTGCCACCGCGAGATGGACGCCGTGATGCGCGACCCGAGCACCCTGTTCCTCGGCACCGGAGGTGAGAACTCGTGAAGGTGAACGACACTCGGACGTTCGGGCGCGCCGGCTTCGACGTGACCCTGCTCGGCTACGGCGGTGCGCCCATCGGCAACATCTTCCGGCCGATCCCCGAGGAGGAGGCCCAGGGGCAGATCGCCGAGGCCTGGGACATGGGCGTGCGTTCGTTCGACACCGCGCCCATGTACGGGCACGGGCTGTCCGAGCACCGGGTGGGCCATGCACTGCTGACGAGGGACCGCGACGACTACGTGCTGTCCACGAAGGTGGGGCGCACGCTGACGCCCGCGCGCCGTGGGTCGTTCGACACCGGAATCTGGGTCGACACCCCGCCGTTCCGGGCCGACTTCGACTACTCGTACGACGCGGTCCTGCGGCAGGTGGAGGACAGCCTGCAGCGCATGTGCCAGGACAGATTCGACATCCTCTACGTGCACGACGTCGACAGGTACACGCACGGCGACGCCCAGCCCGCGCGGTTCGCGGAAGCGCTCGAGGGTGCGTTCCCCGCGCTGATCCGGTTGCGGGAGGAGGGCGTGGTCCGGGCGATCGGTGTCGGGGTCAACGAGGCCGACGTCTGCGTCGACACCCTCGAACGCGTCGATCTCGACTGCATCCTCCTCGCGGGGAGATACACACTACTCGAGCAGGATCCGGTGAAGGACCTGCTGCCGCTCGCGGTGGAGCGCGACGTCGCTATCGTCCTCGGCGGTGTGTTCAATTCGGGCATCCTCGCCACCGGTGCGGTGCCCGGCGCCAAGTTCAACTACCAGCCCGCACCCGAAGAGGTGCTGAGCCGGGTGCGCGACATCGAGACGTTCTGCGAGCGTCATCGGGTTCCGCTGGCGGCCGCTTCGATTCAGTTCGCGGCCGCGCATCCCGCGGTGCGGGAACTTTTGCTGGGCGCACGGAACTGCGAGCAGCTGCGGCAGAACGCGGCCTGGCTCGAACACCCGATCCCGGCCGAATTCTGGGATGACCTGCGCACCGCGGGACTGATCCTGGAGGGGGCGCCCACGCCGTCCTGACCGCGGGTCACATCGTGTACGGAGCCGTCGCGTTCTGTAGCTCCTCGAGAAAGTCGGAGGGCACCGTCGCCCAGTCCGGCCGCCACTCTCCGGCCAGCTGATCGGCCCGCAGATCCGCGACCAGCGCGACGACGAAGGGTCCACCGTCGGGAAGCACGCGGTGGAGTCCACGTGCCGCGCAGATGGAGGCGATGGAGGCGAGGGCCTGCTTCGCCTCGTCGTCGCGGCCCGCGGCGGCGAGGCACGCCACCCGGAGGCGTTCGGCCAGCAGGTGGGCGCGGTTGCGGCCGGTGCCGGCGAGCCGATCGGTCCACTCCTGCGCCCAGGTGCACGCCAGCTCGATGTTTTCGCGCGCCCCGGTGGCGAGCAGCATCCGAATCGCGGTGGTCTCCTCGACCTGCGCGACGATCTCGTCGATGCCCGACACCGGGCGCCGCCGGTCTTCGTGCCGGATCGGGTCCGGAGCCCCCAGCGAGGGATGCGGGGTGATGCCGAGCCGCCGGCGTTCGTTCTCGATGCGGGCCCGCAGGCGGGCGAGGGAGTAGGTCTCGGCTACCTCGAGTCCGGCGTGCAGGCGTGTCGTCGCCTCCTCACGGTCACCCCGCAGCGCCTTGACGTGAGCGCCGGTGACGAAGCGGGCGACCTTGAAGTCCACCCCACCGGTCTCGACGGGGAGCGTGTAACCGTCGTCGAGGAGACGTTCGGCTTCTTCGACGTCCCCGCGTTCGTAGAGCACCTCACCGAGCAGCGACCCCGCGAGCCGGGCGGACGGCGCTCGCGGCCCGCCCAGTTTCCGCCCGGCTCGGCGGGCCCGCCGGAAACGGTCGACGGCGTCGTCGATGTCGAGCTGCTCGTAGGATGCGACACCCAGATAGCTCTGACCGTGAACGACGTTGTGCGGTCCCGTGTTCCGCTCGTAATAGGGCCGGGCCACCTCCTGGATCCTGCGCACCTCCGCGAAGTCGAACCGGTACACGGCGGCGAACGTCGTGACGTTGAAAGCGGCGCACACCACCCACGGGGTCATGGCCTCCGGCCGCGCCAGGCAGTCGGCGGCGAGTGCGTCGATCCGGTCGCTGCGGTCGTTGCGCAGTTCGGCGACCGCACGGACGACGCCCGCCTCCGCCCGCAGATCCGCCGTGTCGCTCGCGCTCGCGCCGCTGTGTTCGAGTGCCCATTCGGCTCGCTCGAGCGCGCGTTCGGCGGCCATGGTCCGGTTCGCCATCGCATGCGCCCACGCCGTCGTGACCTGCAGCCGGGCACTCGCGGCGACGAGAGCCGGTGGCAGCTTGTCGACCACCGCCGACAACGTCGCCGCCTGGGACTGCTCGAGCAGTATCAGTCCGTCGGCCTCGACGAGTTCCACGGCGCGTTGCTCTTCGCCGCCGGCGATGGCGTGGTCGACGGCCTCGCGGAGCAGGCTGTGGTCGCAGAACCAGCGGGACGCGATGCGGTGCAGTTCCCGGACGCGGTCGGGTTGGTCGCGTTCGAGCCGGCGGCGCAGGAACTCCGCGAACAGGGTGTGGTAGCGGAACCACGTCCGCTCGTCGTCGATGTGGCGCAGGAACAGGTCCCGGTCCTCGGCGGCCTCGAGCATCGCCTGCCCACGCGCGGTGTGCGCGAGGGCGCCGGCGAGGCTGCCGCACGTGCGCTCGGTGATCGAGGTGGCCAGCAGGAAGTCGAGCATCTCGGGTTCGAGGGTGTCGAGGACGTTCTCGGCGAGAAATTCGCCGATCGCGTGGTGACGGCCGGACAGTCCGGCGATCAGCTCGGAGGGATCCGCTCGCCCGCGCAGCGACAGTGACGCCAGTTGGAGAGCCGCGACCCACCCGTCGGTGGAGTCGCGGAGCTCGGTGACGTCCTCGCTGTCGAGGGGCAGGCCACCGAGGTCGACGAGGAACGAGCGGGCTTCGGAATCGTCGAAACGCAGTTCCGAGTAGTCGATTTCGACGAGTTCGTCCTTGACGCGCATGCGGCTCATCGGCAACCCGGCCCTGGTTCGGCTCGTCACCACGACCTGCAGGTGGTGGCACCCGTTGTCGAGGAGGAACTCCAGGGCGGCGATCGTCGCGGGTTCGGACACGCGCTGCCAGTCGTCGATGATCAGGGCGATCCGTTCGCCGCTCTCGTGGATCTGGTTGACCAGTGAGGTGAGCACGTAGCGTTCGGCCTCGTCGTCGTGCTCCTCGAGGACCTGGCCGAGTTCCTCGGCCAGGTTGGGACGCACGCGGCGGATCGCCTCGATGAGGTGCGCGACGAACCAGACCACGTTGTCGTCGTCGTTGTCGACGGTGAGCCACGCGACGGCCACTCCCTCGTCGGCGAGGACGTTCCGCCACTGGGCGGCCAGGGTGCTCTTGCCGAATCCGGTGGGGCCGTGGATCACGGTCAGCAGGCGCCGGCGTCCGGCCCGCAGCAAATCGATCAGCCGGTTCCGGTCGACGAGCTGACGGGTCGCGGCCGGCGGCCGGAACCGGGTGGCCGGCGCGGGCGGCGGCGTCGACGGGTATCGCGCCCGTCCCGTCGTGGACGTGCGGAACGGACCGGAGATGGTCGAGACGGCCCCGTGTGCGGAATCCTCGACGTGGTGGACCCCGGCGTCGACGGGCATCGCCATCTCGTCCACGGCCAATCCGTGGTGGCGTTCGACCTCCCGCAGTTCGTCCCCGAACGCGGCGGCGGACGCGGGACGATCCTCCGGTTTACCGGACATCGCCCGCTGGATCACGGCGCTGAGGTCCTCGGGGAAACCCTCGGTCCGCAGGTCCGGGACGGGTTGGGTGGTGATGCGCAGGAACTGCGCGATCACCTCCTCGCCGTTGTGCCGTTCGAAGGCGGCGTGCCCGGTGATCGCGCTGAACAGGGTCGCACCGAGGCTGTACACGTCGGAGGCGGCGGTCGGGGTCCGCCCGGACAGCACCTCGGGAGCGGTGAACGCGGGGGAGCCGGTGACCGTGCCCGCCGTCGTCTCGAACGCCCCCGACATCCGCGCGATCCCGAAATCGGTGAGCTGCGGTTCGCCGTACTCCGTCAGGAGGATGTTTCCAGGTTTGACGTCCCGGTGGAGGATGCCCACCCGGTGCGCGGTTTCGAGCGCACCGGCAAGTTTCACCCCGACACGCAGGGCGTCGCTCCAGGGGATGGGCCCGCGCCTGCGGATCTGCGCGTCCAGCGAATCGTGGGGATGGTACTGCATCACGATGTACGGACGGCCGGTGTCGGTCGTCCCGACCTGCATGATGTTGACGATGTGCGGGTGGCCGCTCAGCCGGCCCATGGCGCGCTGCTCCCGCAGGAACCGCTCGAGGTTCTCGGCGTCGAGCGCCGCGGTGAGGACCTTGACCGCCACGGTTCGATCGAGTTCCGGTTGCGCACACCGATAGACCACCCCGAACCCACCGTGCCCGATCTCCCTGGCGTCCTCGAGACCGACTGCGGACAGCTCGGATATGAGGGTTTTCGACACAGACTCACGCTGGGTGGCGAGCGGGTCAAAATCGGTCATTCCACCACCTCTTCGCTCGTCATCGAGCATATCGCGGTACGCGTGACCCCGAGGCCGGACAATCGAGCGATGCCACACGTGCGGAAAATCGTGGATCTGTCACACACCATCGGGCCGGGCATGCAGGTGTATCCCGGCGACCCGGTGCCGACGCTGATCCGGCACTGCACCCTCGAGCGCGACGGCTACAACGTGCTGGACGTCAGGATCGGTTCGCAGTCCGGGACTCATGTCGACGCACCGGCGCATCTGAAGGCGGGGGCCGCGACCGTCGAACGGCTGGCACCGGACCTGTTCGTCGGCCGCGGCGTCGTGTTCGACCTGCGCGAGCTCGTTGCGCGGCAGCGGATTACCCGCGAACTGATCATGCCCCGGGCGGACGACGTCGGGACGGGCGACATCGCCGTGTTCCATACCGGGTGGTCTCGCCACTACGGAACGGATGCCTACTACACGCATCCGTTCCTCGACCCCGAGGCGTGCACACTGCTGCTCGACCGGGGAGTGCGGACGTTCTGCCTGGACGCCCCGAGCATCGACGAGACGCCGGACGAGGACCACGCCGACGCCGGATACCCGGTTCACCATCTGATCGCCGACGCCGGCGGAGTGATCGGCGAGAATTTGTGCCGGCTCGACCGGATCGACTTCCCCGACCCGCTCCTCAGCCTCCTGCCGATCGCCCTGGCGGCCGGCGACGGAGCACCCACTCGGGCAGTGGCGATGGAGCTGGCGGAGTAGTCGCGCTCAGCCGCCGGCCACGGACTGCAGAATCTGCAGTTCCTGCCCGGGCGTCACCTCGGTGCCGACACCGCCGAGGAGCCGGACGTCCTCGCCGTCCACGTAGACGTTGACGTACCGCCGCAGGGCACCGGTCTCGTCGCGAATCCGGCGGCCGAGAATCGGGAACTCGCCCGCGAGGACGTCGAGCACGTGGGACACCGTCGAGGCGGCGTCGAGGGGAACGTGCACGGAGCGTTCACCGCCGACGATCGACGCCAGCGCCCGCGGAACCCGCACGGTGACTCCCTCGCTCATGATGCGACCACCGCGGCCCGCACGCACAGGACGTCGGGCAGATGCGCCGCGACCGTGCCGAACGAGGCACCCTCGTCGGCGCTCCCGTAGACCTCGCCGCCGCGCGTGCCGAAATACACGCCGACCGGGTCGGCGGTGTCCACTGCGGCGGCGTCGCGGAGCACCACGTTGTAGTCGCGTTCCGGCAGCCCGCTGTCGAGGCGGGTCCAGCTGTTCCCGGCGTCCTCGCTCCGGTATACGGCCAGCCGGCCGTCGGGTGGGATCCGTTTGCCGTCCGCCTCGATCGGAACGACCCAGATGGTTCCCTCGCGGCGGGGATGGGTGAGCATCACGAAGCCGAAGTCCGTCGGCAGTCCGTCCGCGATCGATTTCCACGTGTCGCCGCTGTCGTCGGAACGGTAGACGCCGTGATGGTTCTGGGCGTACAGCCGGTCGGGAACGTAGGCGTCGCGGGCGATCTTGTGGACGCACTGGCCGAACTCCGGGTTCGGGTCCGGCAGGAAGTAGGCCGTGATCCCGGTGTTGCGCGGCTCCCAGGACGCGCCCCCGTCCGTGGTGCGGTAGACACCTCCGGTGCTCATCGCGACATGCACCGTGTTCTCGTCCTGCGGATGAGGGACGACGGAATGCGCTGCGGCGCCGCCGTATCCGGCTCCCCACTCCGGCCGGTGCGGATGGTCCCACAGCCCGCGTTCGAGCTCGAAATGCTCGCCGCCGTCGACCGACCGCCACACCGAGATGGGTTCGCATCCCGCCCACACGACGCCCGGACGGTCGTCCGTGTCGGGCCGGAGCTGCCACACCCGCTCGAGCGCGGCGCCGTCACCGTCGCCGAAGCGGATGGCCCCGTGGTCCGGTTCGGTCCAGGTGGCACCCAGGTCGTCGGAGTGCGCGACGGTGGGACCCCAGTGCTCGGACCGGACCCCGACCAGAATGCGGGTGCGGCCGGCCCGCGTGTCGATCCCGATACTCGGAATCTCGTTCATCAAAAAGTGCGGGCCCGACAACGCCCAGGTGGTGCGGTCGCGGCTGGTGGCCAGCCACAGGCCCTTCTTCGTTCCGATCGCGACCAGGACCGTGTCGGGTGCGCTCATGAATCCATCGGACCACTCGGCCCTCGCAGTTGGCAACGACGGGGCGGGAACTCTCAGCGGGCAGGCCCGTGCCCGATCCTCGCCCGCAGGTGGCTCAGCGCCCGGTGCTGGGCGACGCGGACGGCGCCCGGCGTGGTGTCCAGGACCCGTGCGGTCTGCTCGGCCGACATTCCCACGATGACGCGCATGAACAGGATCTGCTGGTGCCGGACCGGAAGGGTCTCGACGAGCTGGCCCATCTCGCCGCGCAGTTCGCGGCGCAGGACGTGATGCTCGGGGCCGTCCTCGACGTCCACCACGTGATGTGCGGCAGCGCCGCGTGCGGTGGTCGGTGCGGACAACCGGGTGGCGCGGCGCCGCGCGTCGGACACCTTGTGCGCGGCGATGCCGAAGATGAACGACAGCAACGACTTCCCCTGGTTCTCGTATGTCCGTAGGGAGCTCATCAACGCGAGGCACACATCCTGGGTGACGTCGTCGGCGGTGGCGTGCGGGTGATCCACCGACTCGAGCCTGCTCGTGCAGTAGCGGTGCACGAGGGGGTGCGCGATGCGGAGAACCTCTTCGACGGCGTCTTCGTCGCCCGTCGCGGCGTACGGCGCGAGTCGTTCCAACTCGGCTCTGGCGTCCAATTCGATCATGGTGTTCTCCCTGTTCCTGCGGCTGCATCCAGCCTCGGGGGAACACGCGATCGTCGATAGGCACCGAAGGGTGCGGAAGTCGCCACCCCCGCTACGACTTCATAGCGGGATCTAGGACACGCGCTAGATGAGCGCAGATTCGCCAACAGAGGTTGTTACCTTCGTGGCCATGGACCCTGTCCGTAACCCCTATGCGCCCGGCGCGGGGCAACGCCCGCCGGAGCTCGCGGGCCGAACCAGGCAGCTCGACGCGTTCGACGTGGTGCTCGAACGGATCGCGCGCGGTCGCCCGGAACGCAGTGTGATGCTGACGGGTCTGCGCGGCGTCGGGAAGACGGTCCTGCTGAACCACCTGCGGTCGGCCGCCATCTCGCGGCGGTGGGGCACGGGGAAGATCGAGGCCCGACCGGATCAGGATCTGCGGAGGCCGCTGTCGTCGGCGTTGCACATGGCGGTGCGGGAGATCGCGGGTTCGCATCGCGACCCCGACCGGGTGGAGGAGTTCCTCGGCGTCCTGAAGTCGTTCGCCCTGCGCGCGACGGCCGACAAGGGCATGCGGGAGCGGTGGCAGCCGGGCATCGACGCCCCCGCGGTGAAGGGGCGCGCCGATTCCGGGGACATCGAGATCGACCTGGTGGAACTGCTGCTCGACGCGTCGTCCCTGGCCCGCGACGTCGGGGTCGGGATCGCACTGTTCATCGACGAGATGCAGGACCTCGGCGCCGCGGACGTCTCGGCGGTGTGCGGGGCGTGCCACGAACTCAGCCAGGACGCGGCGCCGCTGATCGTGGTCGGGGCCGGACTGCCGCACTTGCCCGCCGTGTTGTCGGCGTCCAAGAGTTACTCGGAGCGGCTGTTCAGCTACCACCGCATCGACCGGCTGGACCGGGTGTCGGCGGACCGGGCATTGATCGCGCCCGCCGAGCGGGAGGACGTGAAGTTCACGGACGAGGCGCTCGACGCGTTGTATGCCGCCGCGGACGGCTACCCCTATTTCGTCCAGGCCTACGGCAAGGCGACGTGGGACGTGGCCGCGGCCAGCCCGATCACCGAGGAGGACGTGCGGGTCGCCGCGCCGACCGCGGAGGAGGAACTCGCGGTCGGGTTCTTCGGATCGCGATACGAGCGCGCGACGCCTGCCGAGCGGGAGTACATGCGGGCGATGGCCGACCTGTCCGGGGACGACGGACCGGTCGCCACGTCGGCGATCGCGTCCGAGCTCGGCCGCAAGCCCGCGTCGCTGTCACCGGCGCGGGACGGGCTGATCAAGAAGGGCCTGATCTATTCGGCCGAGCGCGGGTCGATCGGATTCACCGTGCCG
Organism: Rhodococcus sp. JVH1; assembly: GCF_000280725.2. Taxonomy (NCBI): domain Bacteria; kingdom Bacillati; phylum Actinomycetota; class Actinomycetes; order Mycobacteriales; family Nocardiaceae; genus Rhodococcus; species Rhodococcus sp. JVH1. The sequence goes on from NZ_CP166289.1 coordinate 5,444,396, forward strand.
CACTTCGGCAAGTATCTGCGCGCGCAGAACGACTAGCGGAATCTAGCTTTCTCTACGAATTTGCCTAGATAGCCAAAGATTGTCCTGTCGAGTGCCGGACGTGTTCCGGGCGCTGGCCGTTGCCGTGGCTCCGGCGCATCCTGGAGGTACGACGAAGGGATCAGCAATGTCGGACACTGTCGCCCGCAAGGTCATCGGTGCGCACCTCCTCGACGGCCGGATGGAACCGGGGGAGGAGATCTCGATCCGGATAGACCAGACCCTCACCCAGGACGCCACCGGAACCCTGGTGATGCAGGAACTCGAGGCGCTCCACCTCGATCGCATCAAAACCGAGTTGAGCGCGCAGTACGTCGACCACAATCTGCTGCAGGCCGACGAGAAGAACGCTGAGGACCACGAGTTCCTCCGGACGGCTGCCCTGCGGTACGGGCTGTGGTTCTCGAAGCCGGGCAACGGGGTCTCTCATCCCACCCACATGCAGCGCTTCGGTGTTCCCGGCAAGACCATGGTCGGGTCCGACTCGCACACACCAGCGGCGGGATCGCTGGGCATGCTCGCGATCGGCGTCGGGGGGCTCGAGGTCGCCATGGCGATCGCGGGTCAGCCCCTGCATCTGCGGATGCCGCAGATCTGGGGTGTGGAGTTGACCGGCAGGCTCCCCGACTGGAGTTCGGCGAAGGACGTCATCCTCGAGATGCTCCGCCGCCACGGGGTCAAGGGCGGGCTCAACAGAATCATCGAATACCACGGTGAGGGGCTCGCGACGTTGACGGCGATGGATCGCCACGTCATCGCGAACATGGGAGCCGAACTGGGCGCCACGACATCCATCTTTCCCGCAGACGCCGCCGTCCGTGATTTCCTGCGCGCCGAGGGCCGGGAAGACGACTTCGTGGAACTGCTCGCCGACGCAGGCGCGGCGTACGACGTGCACGAACACCTCGACCTGTCGACGATCGAGCCGCTGATCGCGAAGCCGTCGTCGCCGGGAAACGTGGTGCCCGTCCGGGAGGTTGCCGGTGAGGACGTCAGCCAGGTGGTGATCGGGTCGTCCGCCAATCCCGGACTGCGCGACTTCGCGATCGCTGCGGCCATGGTGTCGGGGAGGCAGACCGACCCGAGTGTGAGCTTCGACGTCAATCCGAGTTCGCGGGAGATCCTCTCCGACCTGACCAAGATGGGCGCCACGCTCGAACTCGTCGTGGCGGGCGCGCGAATTCATCAATCCGGGTGTATGGGCTGTATCGGCATGGGCCAGGCGCCGGCGACCGGCCGGAATTCACTCCGGACGATGCCCCGCAATTTCCCGGGGCGTTCGGGCACCCGCGAGGACTCCGTGTGGCTGTGTTCACCCGAGACGGCGGCCGCGTCGGCTCTCACCGGGGTGATCACCGACCCGCGGGACTGGGCGGAGAAAGTGGGGATGCCGTACCCGGAACTCACGCTTCCGGACGAGGCCACCGTCAACACGGCCATGCTGGTGGCTCCGCTGCCGGAAGAGGAGGCTCGGCACGTCGAAGTCGTGAAGGGACCCAACATCTCGTCCCTGCCCGAGTTTCCGCCCCTGCCCGACCGCATCGAGGCACCGGTCCTTCTGAAGGTCGGTGACAACATCTCCACCGACGAGATCTCTCCGGCCGGGGCGCGGGCCCTGCCGTTCCGCTCCAACATTCCCAAGCTGGCCCGGTTCACGTTCACCCAGGTCGACGAGACCTATCCGGCGCGCGCGGAGGAGACGGCGAAGACCACCGGGCATTTCATCGTCGGCGGCGACAACTACGGGCAGGGGTCCTCACGTGAGCATGCCGCGATCACCCCTCGGTACCTCGGGTTGCACGCGGTGATCGCCACCTCGTTCGCCCGTATCCACTGGCAGAACCTCGCCAACTTCGGTGTGCTCGCGCTCGAATTCGAGAACCCGGACGACTACGACACGATCCGGCAGGACGACGTGCTGATCCTCGACGGAGTTCGGGAGGCCATTCGTTCCGGCCCCCGTCTGACCCTGTTCGACTCGACCCGTGACGTGGAGATCCCGGTGCGTCATCGGCTGTCCCCACGTCAGGTCGACGACGTGCTCGCGGGCGGATTGATTCCACAGCTGGCACGCAGGGAGTGATCAGCCGGTCGCCGTACACTCGGCGCCGATGAATGGAATTCACTCGTTGTGGGAGCGCATGAGCGCCGTCAGCCCTGCGCCGGCTCCCTGGATCGTTCAGGTCACGGCGGTGGTGGCGGTGATACTCGTCCTCGAACCGCACGCCTGGCGACTCACCCGCAACGTGGTCACCATCGTGCACGAGGGCGCGCATCTGGTGGTCGCCCTGCTGTTCGGCCGAACCCTGAAGGGGGTGCGGCTGCACTCGGACACGTCGGGTGTGGCCATCTCGTCCGGCAAACCGACCGGGCTCGGTGTGGTCCTCATGACATTCGCGGGCTACGTGGGCCCCGCCGTTCTGGGGCTCGGCGCGGCCTGGGTGCTGGGCACCCAGCACGCGGTTGCGGTGCTGTGGATCGGTGTCGTGGCTCTCGCCGCGATGCTGATCCTCGTCCGGAACCTGTACGGGTTGTTCTCCCTCACCGTGGTCGGGGCGCTGCTGTTCGGACTCGTGTGGTTCGGGACGCAGGACCAGCAGGTGGCCGCGGCGTATCTGATCACCCTGTTCATGCTCGTCGCCGCGCCGCGCCCGGTCCTCGAACTGCAGCGGCAACGCGCCCGCGGCGCAGCACCGGAGTCGGATGCGGATCAACTGGCGCGACTCACCCGCGTTCCCGGCATCGTCTGGGTGGGTCTGTCCCTACTCGTGACGCTGAGCTGTCTCGCGCTGGGTGGGTGGTGGATTCTCCGTCCCGTCGGTGGCTGAGGCGCCCGCGAGGTATTCGGCGAGGATCGGTCCGATGACGGCCAGTGCCCCCGGGTCGGTCATCCGCGTGTGTGGGCGGTCGACGGTGTGCGCGATGACGCCCCCATCGATCCACGGCCGCCACGTCTCGCTCGCCGGAGCGGGCTGGGATCCGTTCCCGGCAGCGCCGAAGAACACCAGGTCGCCGTCGAAGTGTCCCGGTACGAAGTCGGCGGCCGCGTCGACGACGTCGACGTAGTCCTCGTACAACCGGGTCAGCTGCTCCGGCCCGAGGTGCTCCGACGCTCCGCCGCCGAATTCCGTGAGCAGTTCCGGCAGTGTCGGTGCCGGGGTGTCCCGCTCCGCCGCCGCGTAGCTGTCGATCATCGCGAGCACGCCGACCTCCTCGCCGCGCGAGCACAACTCGACGGCCATCGCGTGCGCGATCACGCCGCCCACCGAGTACCCGAGCAGGTGATACGGCCCCCTCGGCTGCACACGGCGAATCTCCTCCACGTATCGATGGGCCCGCTGCGTGATCGACGCGAACCGTTCGCCGGGCACGGTCACGGCGGGCGACTGCACACCCCAGACCGGGCGGTCCGGGCCGAGATGCGCACCCAATCCCGCATAGCACCAGGCCAACCCGATGGCCGGATGGATGCAGAACAGCGGCTCCCGTCCGCCGTCCGGATGCAGCGGCAGCAGCACCCCGAGCCCGGCGGAGGCGGCGGAGGCCGCCGCGAAACTCGACGAGATTCGCGCGGCGATGCTCTCCGCGGTCGCGTCGGCGAAGAACCATTCGAGCCGGACCTCGACCCGAGTCGATGTGTGCAGCCGCGACGCCGCCCTGGTCGCGGACAGGGAGTTGCCGCCCAGTTCGAAGAAATTGTCGTCCAGTCCCACCAGACCCGTACCGAGAACGTCCGCGAATACCGCGGTGACCAGTTTCTCGGTGCGGGTCGTCGGGGGACGGAACCGCTGCGCCCGTGGCACCCCCGGGTCGGGAAGTGCTCGCCGATCCAGCTTGCCGTGGGGTGTGGACGGTAGCGCCCCCAGCACCACGATCTGGTTGGGCACCATGTACCGGGGCAGCCGCTGGGCCAGCTCCGCCGACACGGCACGGGTGTCCACCACCATGTCCGGATGCGGCACCACGTAGCCGACCAGCCGGGCCCCCGTGCCGGCTGATTCGTACACGGCCGCCGCGGACTGCGCGACGGCGGCATGGCGTCGCAGCGCCGTCTCGATCTCCTCCAGTTCGACGCGCTGACCGCGGATCTTCACCTGGAGATCGCGCCGGCCGAGATAGTCGATCGCCCCGTCTCTGCGGCGACTCACCACGTCGCCGGTCCGGTACATCCGCTGACCGGGCGGTCCCCACGGATTCGCGGGGAATCGGGCGGCTGTCACCCCCGGCTGCCCGAGATAGCCGCGCGCCAACTGGGCACCGGCCAGGTAGAGCTCACCCGGAACGCCGATGGGCACCGGATGCAGTCGCGAATCCAGCACGAGCACGCCGACGCCGTTCTGCGGCACACCGATCGGGACGGTCGCGGCCTCCGTGCCGACGACCGTGCGGGTCACGGCGACCGCCGTCTCGGTCGGGCCGTACTCGTTGTACAGCACGGCATCCGGGCACCGCGCGTGGACACTGTGTGCCGTGCCGGGCGGCAGGACCTCCCCGCCGCAGGACACCTGCCGCAGAGACGTGAGGTCCGCGTCGGGGATCGCGAGGATCTCGGCCAGCATCAGGGGTAGGAAGTATCCCGCGGTCACCCGGTGCCGTCCGATCAGCTCGGCGAGATGCCGCGGGTCGCGGTGGCCGTCCGGTCGAGCGATCACCAGCCGCGCACCGGCGATCAGCGGCCACCAGAACTCGCGGACCGAGGCGTCGAACGTGTACTGCAACTTGAGCATCACCGTGTCGTCCGCGCCGAGCGGGTCGGTGTCCTGGCGCCAGCTGAGGAAGCTCACGACGGCAGCATGGGTCACGACGACCCCCTTGGGGGTGCCCGTCGATCCCGACGTGTGGATCACGTACGCGGGGTGTTGAGCGAGTAGGGGAGCGATCCGGTCGAGGTCGGAGATCGGCGACGGATCGACGCCGGACAGGTCCACCCGGTCGATGACGACGAGCCGTGTCTCGGCGGGCAGGACGTCGGAGAGGTCGAACCGATCGCGCTCGGTGGTGAGGACGACACGCGTGGCGGACGACCGGATGACCTGGGCATTGCGCTGCCCGGGCTGATCGGGGTCGATCGGCACGTACGCCCCACCCGCCTTCGCGACGGCATACATTCCGACGAGGAGGTCGACGGAGCGGCGAATCGCCAGTCCCACCATGGACTCCGGGCCGACGCCGGCGCCGATCAGGTGCCGGGCCAGGCGATTGACCTGCTCGTCGAGTTCACGGTAGGTGAGTGTTCGGTCTCCGGAGACGACGGCGATCGCGTCGGGTGCGGCGGCGACCTGCCGCTCGAACAGATCGACGAGGGTCTCGCCGGAGGACGGCGTCGCGGTGGGGACATCCGGGTCCGGATCGAGGAGGGCGAGGTCGCCGACGGCCGTATCCGGTTGTGCGACGGCCTCGCTCAACATCCGGATGAACCGTTCACCGATGTCCGCGACGGTGTGGTGGTCGAATAGATCGGTGGCGTACGTGAACACCGCCGCATGCCGGGTACGTTCCGTCGACGGGTCCGGATCGGCGGTCACGGTGAGTTGCAGGTCGAATCGGGCCGACCGGGTAGGGGGCGTCATCGCCGACACCCGCAGTCCGGGCAGGGTGAGCGGGGTGTGGTCGAGATTCTGGAACGCCAGGGCCACCTGGAACAGTGGATTGCGTGCACGTGACCGGGCGGGATCGAGCACCTCGACCACGGTTTCGAACGGAACGGTGGAGTGCGCGAACGCGTCCAGGTCGACCTCTCGCACCCGGCCGAGCAGTTCCGCGAAGCTTTCCGCGGGAATCACCTCGGTGCGCAGAACCAGGTTGTTGACGAACATCCCCACCAGGTCGTCGAGGGCCTGATCCCCGCGTCCCGCGACGGGAGTGCCGATCACGATGTCGGTGGATCCGCTGAGTCTCGCGAGCAGCACCGCGAATGCCGCGTGCACGATCATGAACGGGGTGACGGCAAGGGCTGTAGCGGTGTGCTCGACCGCGCGATAGAGAGCGTCGTCAATCGCGAATTCGACTGTGCCGCCACGGTGCGACGCAATGGCGGGATGCGGTCGGTCTGCAGGGAGGGACAGCTGTTCCGGCGCACCCGACAACGCGTCCTTCCAGTACGACAGTTGCTGCGCGGCAACGGACTGCGGGTCGTCGCGGTCGCCCAGCAGCTCGTGCTGCCACAGGGTGTAATCCGTGTACTGGACCGGTAAGTCGGCCCACCGCGGTGCCTCTCCCGAGACCAGCGCCTCGTAGGCGGTCATCACGTCGCGGACGAGCACCGGCACCGAGAATCCGTCCGTGCTGATGTGATGGACCATGACGGCGAGCACCCATTCGTCGGGGGCCGGGGCGAACAGCCGGGCACGGAACGGCGGTTCGGCGCCCAGGGCGAAACCCTTCGATGCGAACGTCGCAACCCGCGCGGCGACGTCGCCGCGGGACACGGGTATCGGTCGGAGTATGGGAGCGGCCCGCGACACCGGGATCAACTGCTGGTACGCCACGCCGTCACTGTCGGGATACACGGTGCGCAGCGGTTCGTGACGGCTGATCACGTCCGCGACGGCCGCGGTGAGCGCGGCGACGTCGAGTGCCCCGGTCAGCCGCAACGCCATAGGGATGTTGTATTCGGGGGAGCCGGGTGCGAGGCGGGCGAGGAACCACAGTCGTTGCTGCGCAGGCGACAGCGGCACACGGGCCGGGCGCGGACGCACGGTGAGTGCGACGTGCGTCGCGCCGTCGGTCTGCTCGGTGACAAACGCCGCGAGCGCCGAGACGGTCGGCGTGTCGAAAACCGCGCGCACCGGCACCGTCGTCTCCAGTGCGGCACCGATCCGGGACGCGGCGCGCGTGGCGGACAGGGAACTGCCGCCCAACGCGAAGAAGTTGGCCTCACGACCCACGAGATCGAGCCCGAGCACCTCGGCGAACACTGTGGCCACCACCCGTTCGGCGGGCGTGTGCGGGGCCTCGAATTCGGTCGCCGCGGGAACGGGGTCGGGCAGCGCCGAGCGGTCCAGTTTCCCGTTCACGGTGAGCGGGACGGCGTCCACCACGACCACGATCGCGGGCACCAGCGGCATCGGCAGACGCGTCGCCGCGAAGCGGATCAGCTGATCCGGATCGACCGTCTCGTTCCGTGCCGGGACCACGTACGACACGAGTGCGTCGACGCCGTCCCGCAGCTCACGCACATCCGTCGCCGCGAATCGCACGGTCGGATGGGCGAGGAGGGTGGCGTCGATCTCGCCGAGTTCGATTCGGACGCCGCGCAGTTCGATCTGCGAGTCGTTGCGGTGCAGATACTCGATCGACCCGTCGCGACGCCATCGACCCACGTCGCCCGTCCGATACATCCGCTCCCCGGAGGCGCCGAACGGGGAGGCGACGAAGCGTGCGGCGGTCAGCGCGGGCCTGCGATGGTAGCCGCGGGCGACGCCCGGACCACTGATGTAGAGTTCGCCGGCGACTCTCGTCGGAACCGGGTGCAGACGCGAATCCAGCAGGAGTACGGCGGCGCCGTGGATCGGACGGCCGATGGTGACCGGACCGCCGGCCGCCATGGGATCACTGATACTCGTCATGACCGTCGTCTCGGTCGGACCGTATCCGTTGTACATCTGCTCCTGCGCCGCCCACACCGCGACGAGTTCTGGTGGGCAGGGTTCGCCGCCGACCACGACGACCCGGAGGTCGTGCAGGCCGCGCGGGTCGACCGTCGCCAGAACCGTCGGCGTGGTGAACACGTGGCTGACCCGCTCGCGGGCCAGCAGGTCCGTGAGTTGGTCGTCGGTCTGGACTGTCGGTGGTGCGAGCACCATGCAGGCGCCCGCACCGAGCGCGAGCAGTATCTCCAGCACCGAGCCGTCGAAGCTGGGAGACGAAGCGTGCAGCGTGCGCGACGACGCCGTCACCGAATACCGCTCCCGCTGTTCCGCTGTGAAGTCGGCGAGACCGGTGTGGGTCACCACCACTCCCTTGGGGTTTCCCGTCGAACCGGACGTGTAGATCACGTACGCGGGGTGGCGCGCATCCAGCGGCCGCACACGGTCGGCATCGGTGACCGGGGCCGACGAGTAACCGCGACATTCGGTTCGGAAGTCCGGGTCGTCGAGCAACAGCCAGTCGGTACCGTCGGGCAGGGCCTCGCGGTCCGCGGCGGTGGTCAACCCGAGGACGGCGCCGGAGTCGTCCATCAGATACCGAACACGCACGGCGGGGTAGTGCGGGTCGACGGGCACGAACGCGGCACCCGTCTTCGCGACCGCCCACACGGAGACGACGGACAGGACCGAGCGCGGCACCCCGAGGGCCACGAGCGCCTCGGGTCCCACCCCGCGCCGCATCAGGGCGCGGGCGAGCCGATTCGATTCGGCGTCGAGTTCGCGATACGTCATCGACCAGCCGTCCGCCGTCAGCGCCGGTCCCCCCGGATTTAGCCGGGCGGCGGCGGACATCAGGTCGGGCAGGGTGCACTGCGGCACCGAGGGCGGTCCGTGATGCCGCGCCTGCTGCTCCGCGAGGTCCCGCACGTCGATGTCGCCGATCACGACGGACGGCTGTGCGAGCGCGGCCCGCAGAATCCGCTGGAACCGGTCCGCGAATCCCGAGACCGTGGCGTCGTCGAACAAGTCGGTGGCGTAGGTGAAGACACACGACAGTGGTGCCGGGGCGTCTGCGTCGTCCACTGATTCGGTGGCCGTGAGCTGGAGGTCGAATTTCGCGGTGTGCGTCTCGATCTCGACGATTGTGGCGGAGACCTCCGGCAGGTCGATCACGACCGGCGCCGTGTTGTGATAGGCGAGCGCCAGCTGGAACAGCGGATTACGACCGCGGGACCGAGCGGGTGCGACCGCCTCCACAACCTCCTCGAACGAGACGTCCGCATGGGCGTACGCGGCCAGATCGACGTCCCGCACGCGGCCGAGCGTGTCGGCGAACGTGGTGTGCAGCGGGACGTCTGTCCGTAGCACCAGTGTGTTGACGAACATCCCGACGAGATCGTCGAGTGCGCGGGGCCCGCGTCCCGCGATCGGCGTGCCGACGACGATGTCCGACGTGTCGCCGAGTCTGGCTGCGAGGACGGCCAGCGCCGTGTGCACCACCATGAACGGAGTGGCGTCGTGTGCACGCGCGAGAGCACGAATCCGCCGATGAATCTCGGCGTCGAGAATGAACTCCACGTTCGCGCCGCGGTGCGTCGCGACGGACGGGCGCGCACGGACGAACGGCAGGGGGAGCAGCTCGGGCAGCCCGGACAGGGTCTGCGTCCAATACGCCAGTCCGCGTTGCCCGTCCTGCAGTTCACGCTGCCAGAGGGCGTAGTCGGCGTAGCGGACGGGGAGGGGCGTCCAGACAGGCGCGTTGCCCTGCGCCCGCGCGCGATATGCGGCCATCACATCCCGGGCGAGCGGTCCCAGCGAGAACCCGTCCGCACTGATGTGGTGGACGACGAGGGCCAGCACCCACTCGTCGGCGCTCACCGCGAGAAGTTCGGTGCGAAACGGGGGTTCGGTGGCGAGGTCGAATCCGGTCGACAGCAGGTCGCGGACCCGGCCGACCGGGTCCGTCGTCGTCCGCACCGTGCACGGCGGCACTGCGGAGGCGGGAAGAACCTGCTGGCAGGGGATCCCGTCGTGCTCGGGATAGACGGTGCGGAGGGGTTCGTGCCGTTCGATCACGTCACCCACCGCCGCGCACAGTGCCGATTCGTCGAGCGTGCCGGTGAGGCGGAGCGCGACGGGAATGCTGTCGGTGGCCGAGCGCCCGTCGAGCCGGTTCAGGAACCACAGTCGCTGCTGTGCCAGGGACAGCGGCACGTGGGCGGTCGGGGCGCGGGGGACCAGGGGCGCCCGCCCGGTCCGGTGCGATCCGTTCGCGAGATACTCCGACAGTTCCGCGACCGTCGGGTGGTCGAACAGTGCGCGGATGTCGACGGAGGTTCCCAGCGCCGCTCCGACGCGGGCGACGGCCTGCGCCGCGGTCAGCGAGTTTCCGCCCGCCGCAAAGAAGTTGTCGTGCCTGCTCACCCGGCCGGTGCCGGTGACCTCCGCGAACACGAACGCGACCACGTCCTCGGTGGGGGTGGCGGGCGGGTCGAAAGCGGACGCGACGGGCGCCGGTTCCGGTAGAGCGGCGCGATCCAGCTTTCCACTGGTGGTGAGTGGCAGTGCCGGGAGCGGGACGACGGCGGAGGGAATCATGTAGGCGGGGAGCAGACCGGCGAGACGGTCGACGATCCGGCGCTCGTCCGGCGGCACACCGTCCGCGGCCACGACATAGGCGATCAGCCGATCTCCCGCTTCCGCGTCACGGTGCACCGTGACCGCCGCGTGGGTCACCGCCGGGTCGGACGTGAGCGCGGACTCGATCTCGCCGGGTTCGACGCGTTGGCCGCGGAGTTTGATCTGGAAGTCGGTGCGCCCGAGATACTCGAGCCGGCCCGACTCGTTCCACCGCACCACGTCGCCGGTGCGGTACATCCGTCCACCGGTTTCGCCGAAGGGATCGGCGACGAAGCGTTCGGCGGTCAGGTCGGGACGTCCGGCATACCCGCGCGCCAAGTATGCACCGGCGAGGTACAACTCGCCCCTCGTTCCGACCGGCACCGGTCGGAGCCGGCTGTCGAGTACATACGTACGTATGTTGTGAATGGGGCGGCCGATGGCGACCGAGGTGCCGAACTCGTTGCCGTCCAACGACTCCGAGGTCGCCGCCGCCGCCTCGCACGGGCCGTACCAGTTGTACAGCGCGGCGGCACTGCGCTCCTCGAATCGCGATGCCGTCGCCGCGGACAGGGGCTCGCCCGCCGAGTACACGCGGCGCAGCGGGGCGAGCTCCCGCGGCCCGCACTGCTCCAGAAAGGCGTCGAGCATCGACGGCACGACATGGAGGGTCGTGATCGACTCCTGCGCGACGATCCGCGCGAGGTAGCGGGGATCGCGGTGGCCGTCGGGTGCGGCGATCACCACCCGCGCACCGGTGTGCAAGGGCCACAGAAGTTCCCACGCGGAAATGTCGAACGTGAGAGGCGTCTTGTGGAGTACCGCATCGGAACCGTCGAGCGGCGTGAGCGTCTGCGCCCAGCGGAACTGGTTCACCATCATCTCGTGCGTCACCGTCACGCCCTTGGGCCGGCCCGTGGAACCGGACGTGTAGATGACGTACGCGGCGTTCGCCGGATGCAGCGGTGCGCGTCTCTCGGAATCCGTGATAGATCGGGCGTCGTACCCGGTGAGGTCGAGCAGATCGAGATCCACGACGGCGACTCCGTGTGGGACCGCGCGATTGTGGGAACCGGATGTGAGGACCAGCGCGGGTGCGGCCGAGTCGATGACGAGCGCCGTTCGTCCGAGTGGGTGCTCGGGGTCCATCGGCAGGTAGGCGCCGCCGGCCTTCAGTACCGCGTGCAGCGCGACGAGAAGCTGAATCGAGCGGGAAACCGCGACACCGACGACGGTTTCCGGTGCGATTCCCTTCGCGACGAGATACCGGGCGAGCCGATTCACCCGTGCGTCGAACTCCGCGTACGTCAGTCGATCCGGGCCGAAGATCACCGCAACGGCCTCCGGAGAACGCTCGACCTGCGCGTCGAACAGGTCCACCAGGGTCTGCGAGGGTACCGGTGCGTCCGTCGCGTTCCAGGTGCGCAGCACCCGCTCGCGCTCCTGATCGCCGAGGAGATCGAGCCCGCCGAGGACGACGTGCGGATCCCTGCCGATGCACTCGAGGACGCGGCCGACCCGGGCGAGCAGGGCTTTCTCGTCGTACCGGTGTGACCGGCACTTCGCCGTCAGCCGGACGGTCCGGGACACCGTCACCGCCAGCGTCACGGCGTAGTGCGACGCATCGTGTGCGCGGACCCCGTCCAGTGTGAGTCCGTCGACGGGTTCCGGCAGCGCGGTGCGGTCCACGGGGTACGACTCGAACGCGACCAGCGTGTCGAACAGCGGCGCCACGCCGACTGCCTGCTGGATATCCGCCAGGCCCAGATGGTGATGTTCCAGGAGGCGCACGTGGTCGGCCTGCAGGCGGGTGACCAGCGTGGCAGTGTCGATATCGGGGTCCAGCGGGATCCGCACGGGCACGGTGTTGACGAACAATCCCACCGCACTCTCCACCCCGGCGATGTCCGCGGGCCTGCCGGAGACGGTCGCGCCGATCACGACGTCGTCCCGGGCGGTCGCCTGCCCGAGAACGATTCCCCAGGCTGCCTGCACGATCGTGCTCAGCGTGACTCCCACCTCGGTCGCTCGCGCGGTCAGCTTCCGTGTGCCCTCCTCGCTCAGCTCCAGCACCGCCTCGGACGTGGTGGGGGTCGGCTCTGCCGCGACGGCGGGCTCGGTGATGCCGTCGAGAGCCGCAACCCACGCCCGCGCCGAGGCCTCGGTGTCCTTCGCCGTCAGCCATTCCAGGTAGTCGCGGTACGGGCTCGAATCCGGTGACTCGGTGCGGACGTCGTCGCGTGGGTAGGCGGTGAAGAGTTCGCGCACCAGCAACGGCATGGACCAGCCGTCCAGCACGATGTGGTGGGCGGTGATCGCCAGGTCGGCACGGGTCGGCCCCCGCGACAGCAGGGTGAACCGAATCAGCGGTGGGGCAGACATGTCGAATCGGGTGGTGCGGTCGTTGCGCAGGATGTCCTCGGGATCCTCCGTGACGTCCGTGAGGTCGATCTGCCGCCACCGCAGCGGCACGTCGTCGAGCACGAGTTGCACCGGGACGCCGCGACTGTCGCGCACGAACGCGGTGCGCAGGTTCGCGTGCCCCGCGAGCACGGCGCTGCATGCGCGCCGGAGTCGATCCTGATCGAGGTGTCCGGACAGGCTCAGGATCACCTGCATCGCATACGGATCGGCATCCGTGCCCGTGAGCGCCGCGTGGAACAGCAGGCCCGACTGCAACGGCGTCAGCGGCCACACGTCGAGCAGACCCGGACGGTCACGCTCCCACTCGTCGATGTCGTTGCGGTCCACGGCGACGAGCGGCAGATCGGACGGGGTGAGCCCACCGGCGTGCGGAGACCGCGGCACCGCGGCGAGCGCTGTCAGCGCCTGCTCCCAGAGATCGGTCAGGGCCCGCACGTCCTCGGACGCGATCGCACCCGTCGGGTATGCGAAGGTGGTGTCGAGGACGCCGCGGGCGGTGAACGCGGTGATATCGATCAGCGCGGTGACCGGCATCGACGGCTCCGCCGACGAAAACACGGCGGCGTCGTCCCGTACGGGGCGCCAATCGTGTTCGGTCTCCGCGGTATCGAGCCGGCCGAGGTAGTTGAAGGCGACCTGGCCGGGGTCGTCCCCCGGATACCGCAACAGCCCGTAGCCGATGCCCTTGTCGGGCACCGCACGCAACTGTTCTTTGACCAACTTGATCGCGGTGCTCGCGGCATGGCCGCCCGCGAACGCGTCGTCCAGGTCGACGTCCCCGAGGTCGAGGCGGATCGGGAAGATACTGGTGAACCACCCGAGGGTGCGGGAAAGGTCGGCGCCGGGGAGCACCGCTTCCTCGCGGCCGTGCCCTTCGAGCCGGATCACCGGCGCGGTGGCCGGTCGTCCCCGGCGGCGCTGCCATTGCGCGAGGGCGAGGGTGAGCGCGGTGAGCAGTGCGTCGTTGACCTCACAGCGGAAGGCGGCCGGGAGATCGGTGAGCAACGAGTGTGTGACGTCCGCAGAGACTTCCGTGTGGACCCGATCCACGGTGGAATTCACGTCACGCCCCGCGTCGAGTGGGCGGGAGCCGAGAGGCGAATCCTCGTACGCGGTCATCTCACGCCAGAACGACAGCTCGGACCTGCGGCCCGGCCGCTGCGCCTCCTCGACCAGGCCGTGCGACCACCGGCGCAGGGATGTGCCGATCGATGCCAGAGTAGGCGGTACCCCCGCCTTCACCTGCGTCCACGCTGCGGCGAGATCGCCGATCAGGATTCGCCACGAGACCCCGTCGATCACCAGGTGATGGGCGACGAGGAGGAGGCGCCCGCGGCGGGTGGTGTCATCCGGCCCGGGATCGAGCCAGACGCACTGCACCATTACGCCCGCAGCAGGATTCAACCGGCAGACTGCGGCCTCGTGTTCGTCCCGCGTACGCTGCGCCGGGTCGGCATGGGCGGGCAGCGGGACCCGCAGGATCGTGCCCACCGGCAGCGGTGCGCCTGCCGGACGCACAGTGAGGAACGCCGTGCCGTCCGCGCCGCACACGAGGCGCGCGCGCAGTGCGTCGTGCCGTTCGACGACGGCGCCGATCACACTGTCCAGCGTGTCGGGATCTATAGCGCGTGGCAGTTCCACCACCACCGCCTGTGCGTACCGGTCGATGACGCCCGCCCGGTCGAGGAGGAATCGGGCCGCCGGGGTGAGCGGCAGGTCGCCGACCCCGCCGCCGGGCAGTTCCGCGAGGACCGGTCTGTCGCAGGCGCTCCCCGCGACTTGGCCGAGACGGGAGATCGTGCGATTCTCGAATACGTCGCGCGGAGTGAACGAGATTCCCGCACTTCGTGCGCGAGAAGCCAATTGGATGGCCATGATGCTGTCGCCGCCGAGCGCGAAGAACGACTCGTCCACACCGAAAGCGGACGTCCCGAGAATGTCGGCGTACAGGGCGTGGAGTGTACGTTCGCGCTCATTTCTGGGGGCGGTCCGGGAGCGTGACCGGCGGCTGTGCTCGGGGAGGGCAGTGCGGTCCAATTTGCCCGACGGGGTCAACGGAATGTCGGGGAGCACGACGACGGCGGCCGGCACCAGATGCGGTGGCAGCTCGGTGCTGAGGAACGACAGCAAGTCCTGCTCGGTCACGGTGTCGGCGCCCACCACGTACGACACGAGTTGATCGCCGGCCCCCCGCGAGCGAATTACGGTGACAGCGAACCGAACCGCCGGATACCGGAGGAGTGTCACGTCGATCTCGCCGGGCTCGACGCGCAGACCCCGCAGGTTCACCTGTTCGTCGCTGCGTCCGAGGTACTCGAGTTCGTGGTCGTAGGTCCAGCGGACCGTGTCGCCGGTGCGGTACATGCGGGTGCCCGGTGGTCCGTACGGGTCGGCGACGAACCGTTCCGACGTCTGCCGGGCGTTGCGGTGGTACCCGCGGGCCAGGGCGGTCCCCGCGACGTACAGCTCGCCGACCACTCCGACGGGGACCGGACGGAGCCGGTGGTCGAGGACCACCGCCCTCGCTCCTCGGATCGGCCGGCCGACGGTGACGGGTCCCGGCTCGGCGAGGGGCTCGCTGACGGTCGCCATGACGGTGGTCTCCGCCGGACCGTACGCGTCGATCATCCGGCATCGGGATGCCCACCGAGACACCAGTTCCGGTGGACACTTCTCACCGGCGACTACGAGTGTGCGCAGGCCTCCGACCTCCCCGGGGTCCATCGACGCCAGGACCGACGGGGTGATCACCGCGTGTGTGACGCGTTCGGTGGTCATCAGCCGCGCCAGAGGAGATCCACCGAACACTGCGGGTGGGGCGATGACGAGCGCAGCGCCGGAGCCGAAGGCCATCAGCATCTCGAAGACGGAGGCGTCGAAGCTCGGCGATGCGACATGCAGGACTCTCGCCGCACTGTCGAGGTCGAGTCGGGTGCGCTGCGCGGAGACCAGATTGGCGATCCCGCGGTGGGTGATCACGACTCCCTTGGGAACTCCGGTGGATCCGGACGTGTAGACGAGGTAGGCGGCGTCGTCGAGTCGTATTGTCGGCGTGGGAAAATCGTGGACGTTCGAGCCGCCCGACTCGTCGAGCAGTAACCACTCGGTGCTGTCCGGCAGCGTGTTCGTGTATTCGGCGGACGTCAACCCGACTGCCGCGTGGGAGTCGTCGAGCATGTGCCGAACACGGGAAACCGGGTAGGTCGGATCCACCGGAAGGAATGCCGCCCCCGTCTTCGCGACGGCCCAGACCGCGCAGACGTGACCGGAGGACCGAGGTAAAGCCACCGCGACGACGTCGCCGGACCCGACGCCCAGCCGTGCCAGCGTCGCAGCGATCCGATCCGATCGTCCGTCGAGTTCGCGGTAGGTGATCTCGCTGCCGGCGGTGACGACGGCGGTCGCGTCCGGATGCTGTGTGGCGGCGGCGCGGAACACGTCGGCGAGCGTGACGGGCACATTGTCGGGCGGCCCAGGGAAGGGGACCAGTGCCGCGGTTTCGTTCTCCGTGAGGACCGGGAGTTCACCGATCGGATGGGCGGCATCGGCGTCGAGGAAGTGCCGGAAGTACCGCAGGAATCTCGTGTGATGCCCCTCGAGCTCGTCCTGCGAATATAGTCGCGGGTTCGCCTTGAAATCGAGGTGCACACGTCCGCGGGGACCGTACCGGTACAGATTCACCAGGAGGTCTTCGATCGGACCCGAAGACAGCACATGCAATTGGCTGCGCAGCGAACCGAGATCCAACTCCTCGGGGAACAGCATGATATTGACGGCGGGGCCGAACAGTCGCGAACCGGACACCGCGCTTCCCAGGTCTGCGCGAATGTCCTCGTGCCGGTACCGCTGATGTCGTAGGGCACCCGACATCACGAGGCGCGTGCGGGACACCAGATCGCCGACAGTCCCCGTTCCCGCGGACGTGATGCGCAGCGGCACCACGTTGGACACCATGCCACCGGACCGGCGCAGCGCCGCGGTCGTGCGGGCCGACACCGGCAGGCTGAGCGTGATGTCGTCGGCGCCGGTCATTCGCGCCAGATAGCCCGCGACCGCGCAGACGGTGAGCGTCGCAGGGTTGACCCCGTGCGCTGCCGCGCACTTCTCGAGTTGATCGACGGCCTCGGTGGTCAACGTTCCGCCGACGTTCCGGGAACCGGCGGTCGCCGGCGCGGAGCCGCGCGCGAGGGTGCTCGCGTGGGTGACACCACGCATCGTCTCGGTCCAGTAGTCCCTGTCGGATTCCCGGCGGGCGGAGGTGCGGTAGTCGGTCTCGAGTTCGTGGATGCGCCGCAGACCGACCGGACTGCTCGCGGGTGGTGGCAGTCCGTGCACCGCGGCGGTGTAGAGCGCGGCGATCCGATAGAGCATCGTGACGGAACCGAAACCGTCCATCGCGATGTGATGGGCGCGCGAATACCAGAAGTAATGGTCGTGTCCGACGTGGAGAAGGAACGAGACGGTCAGACGATCACGCTGGATGTCGATCGGATCGGCGGTCTCGGTGCGCATCCACGCGTGCGCCGACGCCTCCGGGTCCGGTTTGTCCCGGAAGTCGAGGTAGCCGACGGAGGCGTCCAGGCTCGGGTCCACCCATTGCAGCGGTTGCCCGTCGATGTCGGAGACCTTCAGGAAAAACGACTCGAACTCGGCGGCCGCTCGGACACACGCGTCTGTCAGGACGCCCCGGTCCAGGTCGCCGTGGATGTCGACGTACTGTGCGACCGACACCGGAACCGTGGGGTCGACGTGCTGTGCGAGCCACATCCCCGTTTGCGCGGGTGACAGGGGGAACGCGCGCGCCGACGAGTCTCCGGGACCAACCGAGGTCGGTGAACTCATCGCTGACTTCTCTCACGCATACGTCCCCGCACGACGCTGCTTGCTGGGGTGCCTCCATTCAGGAGTCTGCCCCAGTTTTCTAGGAGATTGCTTAGAAACGTCTAGATAGTGCTACTTCCGGTTGCAGTTGTGCGGTCACGCCACCTCGTGCTCTCCGCCGGCAGCGACTTTCCGCAGGCCACGATAGGCGCCTTCCGGCGTCTGCCGACCCGCGACCACCGCCTCGACCTCGGCGGCAATGGGCATCTCCACGTTGTAGTCGCGGGCCAGTTCCATCACGGTGGGGGCCGTCTTCACGCCCTCGGCCACCTGCCCCAACTTGGCGACCGCCTCGTCGACCGTCATGCCGCGGGCGATGTACTCGCCCACCCGCCGGTTACGCGAACTCGGGCTCATACAGGTGGCGATCAGGTCTCCGACCCCGGTGAGTCCCGCGAACGTCCGCGGGTTCGCGCCCATCGCCTCACCCAGCCGGGTCATCTCGGCCAACCCTCGCGCCAGGACCATCGCGCGCGTGTTGTCGCCGACGTCCAGTCCGTCGGCCATCCCCGAGGCGATGGCCACGATGTTCTTCAGCACGCCGCCGAGTTCGCAGCCCAGCACATCGGTGTTCCGGTACACCCGGAACACGGCGGACGCGAACAACGGCTGCAAGGCGGTGGCCACCCGGACGTCCTGGGTGGCAACGACCGACGCGGCCGCCAGTCCGTCCACGATCTCCCGCGCAATATTCGGGCCCGCGAGAAGCCCGACCGGATGCCCGGGCAGGCACTCGGCGATCACCTCGGTGGGTCGCAGCCGCGTTCCCGGCTCCAGCCCCTTCGCCAGAGACAGCACCGGCACCCACGCCCGCACCTCGTTGGCGATCTGGGCGAGGGTGCTGCGGACCGCGTGCGACGGCACCCCGACCACGAGAACGTCGGCTTCGTGGGCCGCTTCGACCAGGTCGGCTGTGGAGCGCATGGAGTCGGGGAGCGGGCGGTCGCCGAGGTAGCGGGAGTTGCGGTGCTCGTTGTTGATCTCGTCGGCCGTATCCGAGTTCCGCGCCCACAGCAGGGTCGGTGTGTTGTGGGCGGCGAGACCTGCCACCGTTGTCCCCCACGAGCCGGCGCCGAGCACGACGACGCGTACCGGGCGGGCCATTACCGGTCACCCATCGAGTTGATGCTGTCCATGACCTCAAGCCTGGCACTTGCCGGGCGTTCACGAAGCTGATTCGGCAAGTCCCGGTGGCCGCTAGCATCCATTCATGCGTGGACGAATTGCAGGACTTGCGGCGTGTGTCGGTGTGCTCGTCTCCATGGCAGCAGGTGAAGCGCACGCCGCGCCCCCGCCGCTCGGCGACGTGGCGGCAGTGCGAGCCGCCCTCCAGTCGGCCGCCATGCCGACCAGCACTCGCACCGCGCAGTCGATCACGACCACCATTGAGCGCGTCGCCGCCGGTACACCGCGCTACAACTACTTCCCCCGATCGGTTCATCTCGTCGAGGGCGCAGCCCAACCGTTCCTGTACGACACCACCGCTGCCGACTGCCTCCCTGCAGGCTTCGGTGAGCAGAACGATTCGGTCGGTATCGCTCGCGCGATAGCAGGCCCCGCCGTCGACGAGAACCTTCCTGTCCCAGTCATTCCGCCGGGGAAGGTCAATGTCTTCTTCAGCGGGTTGAACACGGCAATGTCGTCGCCACTGCAGGGCGACCTCGTCGAGGTCGCCTGGCTGAACCTCACCACCATGCAGTCGGGGCGAGCGCCGCTGTATCAGGAGCGGCCGGCCGATTACATCGTCACGCTGTCCAATACCCTCGAGACAGGCAGGGGCACAATCGTGTTCGTCGTCTTCGGGAGCATCCTCGACAACACCAGCCGGGCATTGCCGCCATGTGATTACGCCCCGGTGGTCGGCGTCGTCCAGGCATGATCGCGCTGTCACGACGCACGCACGTGTGCGATGAGCATCGCCTCGACCTCCGACTGCCGCGCTGCGGCCGGGAGCGGCGGGGCCGCCGACCGGTAGTGGTGCCCGGTCGGGGTGCCCAGGTCGAGGAGATGGGTGCGGCCAGGGCGGTGTATCGGGCGGGCCGTCCACCCCGGTGCCTCCTTCGCATAATTGCACGCCTCACACAGCCCGGACCCGTTGTGCACGCTGGTCGCCCCGTGCTTTCGGCGTGACCGGATGTGGTCGTGGTGCCGGATCGGCGCGTCACACCAAGGGGTGCGGCACGTCCGATCCCTCAGGTCGATCAGCTTTCGCAGGCCCTTCGGGAACGTGCGCGACTGCGACTCCATCGCCGTCAACGCACCTGACTGCGGGCACGAATACACCCGCCGCAACGACGTCTCCGCGTCGGCATCGACAGAATCGGCCACCAACTGCCGCGCGATTGCCGCCGGCACCGGCCCGAACCCCTGCAACTGCGCCGCCTCGTGCCCGCCCGCCAGCAGGGTCTCGTCCGAGAGCACCAGATTCACCGCCACTGGAACACCACTAGCAGCGGCCCGGCCGGTGCCGCGGTCGAACAACAGATCCACCATCAGCTGATTGCGGGTGCGGCCACGGCTGTTCCCGGTCGCGATGAGACTGTCCGCGTCCCGTCCCAGCGTGGCCTGCAGGCAGATCGCCTGTTCGACCGGCATCAGCACGCTCAGGTAGGCCATCGAGTCCGGCGCCGGCCGTGTCGTGACCCGACGCTCCGACACCGCTTTGCGATGCCGGGCCACGACCGCCGCGGCATCGAGTTCCACCGCCAATGCTTTCGCCCGTGCGATCAGACCGCGGTCGCCGGCGCCGTCGAGTGTGGCCGGGTCCGAGCACAACCGGCGGTCCACGATCGCCCGATCGGCCGCGGACAGGCAGGCTGTTTCGCGCACTAGCAGGGTGGCTCGCCATTCGTTCAGCCGGCCGGTCTGCAACATCGCCAGGGTGTGCGGCATCTCGTGCACCAGAGCCTGCGCAAAACCCAGATGCCGGCCGCCGCGGTTCGGGGATTCCCTGCGCGCCAACGCAATCTGCGAGGCGATGCCGCGGTCCCACTCCGCCCGCGGCAACCCGGCAGCCTTGCGGTCCGCGCGGATACTCGTGGCGACGTCGTCGGTGATCACCGCCTGCGCCGCGCACCCGACCGATTTCAACGTCTCGATCGCGTCGAGCAGATCGATGCCCAATCCCGAGTCGCCACTTGCCGCCTCGGCACATTGCAACCGCGCCGTGAATGCGCGCAATTCCTCGAGAAGTAATGCCCCCACAACCAACCTCCCCCAAGGTCGTTCGAATGCATGTTCGACTCTAGCAACCCGGTCCGGACCGGGCAATACCCAAGTTGCCGACTGGGTAACGTGTGCGTGGTCGGGGTGGAGGGGGAGGGCGATGACCCAGCGGGTCGAGTCGAAGTGGCGCAAGAGCATCTGGATGGACGTGACGGTCACGCGGCCGCCCGGTGCGCCATCACTCGAGTTCATCGCCACCACACCTGGCGTCGAGCCGTGAGCATCATCGACCCGGCCGACCGACGGGGTGCCACCAAGCTCGGCCGGCGTCCGTCCGCGAAGAAGGCGGCGGCCGTGCTGGTGATGTTGTTCGTCGCCGGCGCGGCGATCGGTTACGCACTGTCCTTTCTTGCTGCAGGCGGGTTGCATTGGCAGAGGTTGGGGGCGTTCCTCGTCGGTTGTCCGCTCACCTTGCTCGGGCTGATCAGCTGGATCAGCATGTGCGTCAAGTACGGTCGCGGAGGTCTGCTGTACGGTCCGACGACCGCTGTTCTCGGGTTCGGTGCGGTGTTGACGGCGTTGGCTGCCGCGACCTCCGTCCGCCGCGGGCGACGCCGACGGGAAGCGGCACGCACGGTGCGATCGGGAACGCCGACGGTGGGGACCGTGACGGGCAAGGGGTATCGCGACTTCACGCCGCGCCCGTTCGGTCCGAGCACGATCCTGACAGTCGTGACGTTCACGTTCGTCGACGCGAACAATGTGCAGCGCTGGGTCCGGCGGCAAATGCTGATCAGCAGCGACGCACCGGTCGTCGACGGTCAGACGACGACGATCTGGTACGACGCTGCCGACCCGGGCAACGAGAGCACGATCGTGGTCGACCTCGCTACCACTTCCGCGCGGTGAGGAGGAGGTACTCCCAGTTCATCACGGTGCCGCCGGTGCCGTGGTCGAAACGGCGTGCGAGGTCGGCGAGTTCGTGATCCAGCGCGGCGACCCGGGCGGGGTCGTCGGCGATGTTCCGGTACACGGCGATGGTCGGACCGTAGTGGGATTTGAAGTAGTCACGGAAGTCCTCCGGCGACCGGAATTGATCGATGCGCACGGTGTGCCGGGTTGCCACGACGTCGGTGACGCGATGGCCGAACAATGCCCGGACGTGTTCCTCGCGACCCCACAGTGGCGGGGGCTGCGCGCCCGGAGGGGGCGGGGGTGCATACGGTTTCATCGTTGCGAACATCTGGCCGATGAAGCCTTCGGGTGTCCAGCTGAGTAGACCGATCGTTCCTCCCGGCCGGCAGACGCGGACGAGTTCGTCGGCGCTCGCCTGATGGTGCGGGGCGAACATGACGCCGACGCACGACAGCACGGTGTCGAACTCGTTGTCGGCGAACGGCATGGCCTCGGCGTCGGCCTCGCGCCACTCCACCCCGGCTCCGAGTTCGGCGGCCCGGCGGCGTCCGGCGTCGAACAGTTCGGGGGTGAGGTCACTGGCCACGACGCTCGCGCCGGACAGCGCCGCGGGGATGGCGGCGTTGCCTGAGCCTGCCGCGACGTCGAGAACACGGTCACCGGGCCTGACCCGGCTTGCGCGGACCAGGGCGGGCCCGAGGCCGGCGATGATCTCGGTGGCCAGGGCGGGGTAGTCGCCGAGAGCCCACATGGCGCGGTGTTTGTTCTTCAGGTCGCGGTCGGCTTGGACTGCGTCGATCGTGTCATCCATTTCGGTACTCCGGCGGGTCGGCTGCATCGGTCGAGATCCAGCCTGGCCGGACGGCGGTGCCCGGAACAGGCACCCTCGGGTTAGGTTCCCGTCACCTCGGCTGTCAGTCCTGCTCGCGGAACTGCGCCGCGAGTTCGCTGCGCGAGCGGATGCCGAGCTTCGCGTAGACCCGGGTGAGGTGGTACTGCACGGTCTTGACGGACAGGAACAGTTCGCCCGCCGCCTCCTTGTTGCTGGCTCCGCCGGCGACGAGTTCGGTCACGGCCCGTTCCTGCGGAGTCAGTTCCTCGAGTGTGAACCGGCTGCGTTTGAGGTTGAGGCCGCCCGCCTTGAGTTCGCGGTCGCACCGCTGCACGTAGGACGTGGCTCCGAGCGCGAAATATCCCTCCCGGGCAGCCTGCATGACGGCGTCCGCTTCACGCCGCTTGCCTGCCCGGCGCAAAGTCTGGCCGTACGCGAAGTTCACGCGTGCCCGATCGTAGGGGAGGGGAAGGGTGTCGAGGTGCGTCAACGCCGTCTCGAACACGTCCCGGGCGGCATCGATGTCGCCACGCGCACCGGCGACGCGACCGCGGGCATAACCGAGACGAGCCATCGCCGACCGGTGCCCGCGCTCCGCGGCGCGTTCCTCGTGCGGGGTGAGGAAGGCATCTGCGTCGTCGACGCGACCGGCCATCACGAGCGCGTTCGCGTAGACGTCGGGCCACTGCCAGAAGCCGGGCTCGTCGATGCCCTCCCGCGGGTGCAGGCGGGTGAGAGGCTCGAGCGCCCTGATCACGGCGGCGTAGTCGGCCTGCACTTCGGCGCACTGGGCGCGGGCCAGGGAGGACGGTATGAACATCATCGGGTAGTCGTGCGAACTCGCCGCCGCGAGGCGGAGGTGCTCCTGCGCGGCGGGCCAGTTTCCGCGCAGCGCGTGTGTCTGTGCGCCGGTCCAGTGCACGAGGGGCCGGACGAGGTCGAGCGCGGCGTCCTCGAGCTGGTGTGCCGCACGGTCGACCGTGGCGATCGCGCCGCTCCAGTCACCGAGGGCGAATTGCGTTCGCGCCAGCCAGGCCTGCGCCCACAACGAGATGCGGGTCGAGCCCATCCGGAAGGCCGTGGGGACGGCGCTCTCGAGTTCCTGACGCGCCGATTCGGGATCGTCCAGCGCCAGGTCGAGCCAGCCCCTGGCCATGTCGAAGCGCTGGGATTGGGCACCGAGGGCGATCTTCGTGGACAGCGTGTCGTAGGCGGCCCGTGCCTCCACGATCCGACCCGTGGCGGCGAGTCCGAGTCCCATGATCGCCGCGGATTCGACGGCCGACGGATCGCCCGGATCGACGAGAGCTACGGCCCGGCTGGCCCATTCGACGAGGTCCGGTCCGTGCCAGCGGACGAGGGAGTCCAGGACGCGGCGCTGGCAGATCAGCGCGGCGGTGGCCGGATCGGTATCGGGGTCGCATGCGGTCCACGACTGGGTGAGCAGCAGATCGGCTTCCGCGGGTCGTCCTCGGAGGATGGCGAGGTAGCCGAGTACGGCGTCGCGTAACGGACTTTCGGGGAAGCTCTCGATCTCCGGCGCGAAGGCCAGTGCCTGGGGAAGGTTGCTGGCGCCGACGAGAGCGTCGACGGCCCGGATGAGGCGTTGTTCGCGTTCGCCGCGGTCCGCGGTGAGGCGGCTCGACTTGATCAATGCGTCCGCGACGGTCGACCACGCCCCGACGGTCGCCCTCTGCGCAGAGTAGGTGTCCAGTTCGTCCGCGAGCGCCGGATCGGCGAACGGGGCGGCTGCGGCGCGATGGTCCAGTCGCCTGCCCTCGTCCTCGACGATCCGTGCGGCATGATCGTGCAGGTCACGCAGCCGGATGGGCCCGAGGCTGCGGTAGACGGCGGCCCGGGTCAGCGGCGACGGGAAGGTCAGCACGGTCACGCCGCGATGCTCGCCGACGGTGAGGAGGCCGATCCGATGGATTTCGTCGAGCGCTTCCACCGGGTTCTCGATGGCGGCGAGCGCGGCAGCGTCGGCGAATCGGGGATCCCCGGCGAGTACCGCCGCCGATTCGACGAGGGCCCGGGCAGGCGCCGAGCACGCGGACAGTTGTGACTGCACTTTCGCGGCGAACGTGCGGGGTACGGGGAGCACCGGCTGCCACTGGCTCCACGCGCTGGGATCGACTTCCTGCAGAAGTTGCGTGAGGTGCCGCGGATTCCCGCCCGTGTGCTGAACGAGCTGGTGCGCCACCGGGGCCGGAAGGTCGATATGCGCAAGGGTATTCGCAAGTCTGCGGGTGTCGGACGCGTCGAGCGGACGGACGTGGAGCCGATGCCTGCGATGCCGGTCGAGGAGGTCGAGGACGTCCGCAGGAACACCGTCGGGAGGTTCCGAATTCGTGACGAGGACGATCATCGCCGGTCGGTCGAGCAGGTGCACGGCGGAGGTCAGCGCCTGCAGTGAGGCGAGGTCTGCCCAGTGCGCATCGTCGAGCACGAAGACGAACGGCGCGTCACCAGCAGGCGGATCCACCGCCGCGACGAGTTCGCGGGCGACGTCCAGGGGGTCCTTCGACGTGACTGCCGCACCGAGGAGCTGTTCGGCGACGCCGAAGGGATGGCCCGACGCCCACGGGGCGCAGACCGCGGAGAACGCCGGCAGGTCGGGATGCGCCGCGAGGAAGTGCTCCACCAGAGTGGTCTTGCCGATGCCCGGCACGCCTTCGACGACCACGACGACGGGCGCGTTCTCGCCCGCCTCACGCAGGATCGACTCTAGTTCGGCGAGTTCGCGGGAACGCCCGACGAGCTCGATGTTCCCCGGGTCACTCACACCACTCACCGTATCGCGACGCCTGATTTCGGCGTGTTCCTGGCGAAAACTGGGAACGCTTGTACCGTGAGGTTAGAAGCTGCTGGTCAGAACGACTACGAGTCGAAGGATTCGGTGCATTCATGACGACGGAGGTTAACTCCACGAAGCTGGAACGGGTGGCGATCCGCTTTGCCGGAGACTCCGGCGACGGCATGCAGTTGACCGGCGACCGGTTCACGTCTGAGGCGGCGGCGTTCGGCAACGACCTCGCCACCCAGCCCAACTTCCCCGCCGAGATCCGGGCGCCTCAGGGCACCCTCCCCGGGGTGTCGTCGTTCCAGATCCAGATCGCGGACTACGACATCCTCACCGCCGGCGACCGACCGGACGTCCTGGTCGCCATGAATCCGGCGGCGTTGAAGGCGAACCTGGACGATCTGCCGCGGGGCGGCATGATCATCGTGAACACGGACGAGTTCACCAAACGGAATCTCGCGAAGGTCGGATACGCCACGAGCCCCCTCGACGACGACTCCCTCGAGGACTACGTGGTGCATCCGGTAGCGATGTCGACGTTGACGGTCGGCGCGGTGGAACCCGCCGGATTGAGCCGGAAGGACGGCGAGCGGGCGAAGAACATGTTCGCGCTCGGACTGCTGTCGTGGATGTACAACCGTCCCACCCACAGCATCGAGCGGTTCCTGCAGACCAAGTTCGCAGCGAAGCGGCAGATCGCGGAGGGCAACCTGCTCGCGTTCAAGGCCGGGTGGAACTACGGGGAGACGACGGAGAGTTTCGCGACCACCTACGAGGTGTCCGCGGCGACGCTCCCACCGGCCACGTACCGCCAGGTCACCGGGAACACGGCCCTGGCCTACGGGGTGGTGACCGCGGGACGGCTGGCGTCGCGGGACGTCTTCCTCGGCACCTATCCGATCACCCCGGCATCGGACATCTTGCACGAGCTGAGCAAGCACCGGAATCTCGGCGTCACCACGTTCCAGGCGGAGGACGAGATCGCCGGAATCGGCGCGGCGCTGGGCGCGTCGATCGGGGGTGCGCTCGGCGTGACGAGCACGTCCGGACCCGGACTGGCGTTGAAGAGCGAAGCCATCGGGCTGGCGGTGATGACGGAGGTCCCGCTGCTCGTCATCGATGTCCAGCGCGGTGGCCCGTCCACTGGGCTCCCGACGAAGACCGAACAGTCGGACCTGTTGCAGGCGATGTACGGGCGCAACGGCGAGTCTCCGGTCGCCGTGATCGCGCCGCGCTCACCCGCGGACTGTTTCGATGCCGCGGTCGAGGCCGCCCGGATCGCGTTCACGTACCGCACACCGGTGCTACTGCTGTCGGACGGCGCCATCGCCAACGGCAGCGAACCGTGGGCCATCCCGGACGTGTCCGAACTGGACCGGATCGACCCCGGCTGCGACACGGCACCACCGGTGGACGGCGAGTTCGCACCGTACGCACGCGATCGGGAGACGCTCGCCCGTGCCATGGCGATACCGGGAACGCCCGGGCTCGAACACCGCATCGGCGGACTCGAGAAGGCCGACGGCAGCGGCGACATCTCCTACGATCCCGCCAACCACGACCTCATGGTGCGGTTGCGCCAGGCCAAGATCGACGGAATCGACGTTCCCGACGCGGTCGTCGACGACCCGTCGGGTGAGGCCGACCTGCTGCTCGTCGGGTGGGGCAGCTCGTACGGACCCATCGGCGAGGCCTGCCGGCGTGCTCGCCGTGAGAGCAAGAAGGTGGCCCACGTGCACGTGCGCAACATCAACCCGCTGCCCGCCAATCTCGGTGCGGTGCTGCGCAGCTACGGGACCGTCGTCGCACCGGAGATGAATCTGGGCCAGCTCGCGATGATTCTCCGCTCGAGGTTCCTCGTCGACGTGCACTCGGTGACCAAGGTGCAGGGGCTCGCCTTCCTCGGCGATGAACTGCACGAGGTGATCGATTCCGCGCTGGCCGGAACGTTGCGTGAGCACGAGCTCGCGAAGACCGCCGACGCGCTCGCGTCGGCTACCTACCGATCGACCGGACCCCGGCAGGAGGAATCGGTGTGACACGGATGATCAGTCGTGTCGGTGCGGATCTGGGCCTGAGCGCCACCGCGCACGTGCCCAGGACTGACGAACCGCAGAAGGCCAAGGACTTCACGACGGACCAGGAGGTCCGTTGGTGTCCGGGGTGCGGCGATTACGTCATCCTCGCCACGATCCGAAGTTTCCTGCCGGAGTTGGGACTCCGACGCGAGAATCTGATGTTCGTCTCCGGCATCGGATGCTCGAGCCGGTTCCCGTACTACCTGGACACGTACGGCCTGCACTCGATCCACGGTCGTGCGCCCGCCATCGCGACGGGTCTCGCGGTGACGCGCCCCGACCTGTCGGTGTGGGTGGTGACCGGCGACGGCGACGCACTGTCGATCGGGGGCAACCATCTCATCCACGCCCTGCGGAGGAACGTCAACATGACGATCCTGTTGTTCAACAACAGGATCTACGGGCTGACCAAGGGGCAGTACTCGCCGACGTCGGAGGTCGGCAAGGTCACCAAGTCGACTCCGCTGGGGTCGGTGGACCACCCGTTCAACACACTGTCCCTCGCGCTGGGAGCCGAGGCCACCTTCGCGGCCCGCGCCATGGACTCGGACCGCAAGGGGCTGACGGAGGTGCTGCGGCAGGCTGCGGCCCACCGCGGCACGTCGTTCGTGGAGATCTACCAGGACTGCCCGATCTTCAACGACGGCTCGTTCGACGTCCTACGCAAGGACGGTTCCGAGCAGCGCCTCATCCCGCTGACCCACGGCGAGCCGATCGTCTTCGGCGGAGCAGGCGAATACTGCGTCGTCCGATCGGGTTTCGGTCTGAAGGTGGTTGCGACCGCCGACGTCGACCGGGACGACATCGTCGTGCACGACGCCCACACCGACGACCCCGACTACGCGTACGCACTGTCGAGGCTCTCCGACCAGGACCTCACCCACACCGTGACCGGTGTGTTCCGCAGCGTCACGCGGGACACGTACGACGACATGGTGCGCCTGCAGAACGAGATCGCGCAGGAGAAGGACCCCGTCGACGACGGCTCGCTGCAGCGACTGCTGACCGGTCACGACACCTGGACGGTGGAGTAGGCGGCTGCCGGCGCAGCGCGGGTGACCCGTGCGCGCGGAACGAAGAATGTCACGATCCCGCCCAGGACGGCGATGCCCGCGAAGACGTAGAACGCCACCTGGCTGCTGATTCCGGCGCTGATCAGTGCTCCGCCGATCAGGGGGCCGAAGATGCCGCCCAGCCGGCCGAATCCGGCGCACCAGGCCACCCCGGCGCCGCGCGCGGACGTCGAGTAATAGTTGGAGACGAAGCCGTAGATCAGGACCTGGGTGCCGATGGTGCCGACTCCGGCGACGGCGACGGACGCGAGGAGCACCGGGAGCGGGAATCCGAGCGTCAGCAGGATCAGGGCCAGCGCGGCGAGACCGAACGTCGTGGCGACGACGCGTTGCGGTCCGATGCCGTCGGCGACCTTGGAGGCAATCAGGCCGCCGAGGATCGCGCCGCCGTTGAGGACGAGCAGGAACGACAGCGAACCCTTCGCGTTGAAACCGGCGTCTTCCATGATCTTCGGAAGCCACGTGTTGAGTCCGTACGTGAGCAGCAGACCGGAGAAGCTCATCATTCCGAGAAGAGCAGTGCCCCAGGCGTAACGGCGCGTCGCGAGTGCGGCGAAGCCGACCTTCTCGACCGACGCCCGTTCCGCGGCGATCTCGTCGGCGTCGGGCATCGGGATGCCGGTGCGTTCGGAGATGCGGCGTGCCTTGTCCTCGTGGCCGCGGGCGACGAGCCACTTCGGCGACTCGGGCAGCTTCACGAGAGCCAGCGGAAGCAGGATCACGATGGGCAGTGCGCCGATCCAGAAGAGGCCGCGCCAGCCGATCGTGTCGCGCAGGACGATCGCGAGGAGGGAGGCGAGCACCCCGCCGGCGGGGACGCCGCTGTAGACGATGGCGTTGTACAGGTTTCGCTTCCCGGGCGGTGCGAACTCCGCCACCATCGCCCCGGCAGTGGCGACGAGGCCACCGACTCCGATGCCGGTGAAGAATCGCAGCAGGCCGAACATGGTCACATTGGTGGCCAGCGCGGCGAGTCCCATTCCGATGGAGAACCAGACGATGTTGACGAGCATCATGCGCCGCCGGCCGAGGTAGTCGCCGACGGCGCCGGCGGTCAGTGCGCCCACCATGACCCCGATCAGCGCGTACGAGCCCAGCGCCCCGGCCTGCTGCGCGGAGATCTCCCCGAGTTCGCCGGGATCGTTCATCAACGTCGGGAGGATGGTGCCGTACACGACCAGGTCGTAGCCGTCGAAGATGATCGCGATCGTGGCGATCGCGACGACCCACGTGACGGCACTACGGTGTCTCGGACTTGCCCAGGTTTCGGGGGTGGTGGATGGGTTCATGGTAATCTCCGCTCGGTGGGTGTGACGGGGAACCGGGTAGTACTCGTAAGTGCGCTGTGTCACAATCGAATTCGGCTAAAGAAATGCCCCAACGGCGAGACGATGCAATGCGCCCCGCCGATGAGGCGGTCGAGATCTGTGGGCTGCTAGCCGAGGTCGCCACCGGCGACGGGCAGCACCGTCCCGGTGATATAGGTGGCCTCGTCGGAGGCCAGGAAGACGATGGCCGCGGCCTGCTCGTCCAGCGTTCCGTACCGCTTCAGCAGGGACGAGTCGACGGTCTGGTCGACGATCTGCTGGTACCAGGCCTTTTCCTGGTCGGTCTCAGCGCCGGGACCGCGGGGAACACGGCGAGCGGGCGCCTCGGTGCCGCCGGGAGCGGTGGCGACCACACGGATTCCGTACTGCGCGGCTTCGAGAGCCAGGGAGGCGGTGAGGGCGTTGACCCCGCCCTTCGACGCCGCGTAGGGCACGCGGTTGACGCCCCGCGTGGCCACCGAGGACACGTTGACGATGGTGCCCGACTGCTGCGCGATCAGGTGGGGGAGGACGGCGCGGCACGTCCACAGGGTCGGGAACAGCGACCGCTGCACCTCCGCCTGGATCTGCTCCGCCGTGTAGTGCTCGTACGGCTTGGCCCAGATGGTGCCGCCGACGTTGTTGATCAGTACGTCCAGCCGGCCGTGCTGCTGCCGCGCCTCGTCGATCGCCGCCTCGGCGTCGGCGAACTGTTCCAGGTCGGCGGTGATGCTGTGCGCGTCGGTGCCGTTCTCGCGCAACCCCTTCGCGACCTCGTGGACGATTTCGGCCCGGTCGATCAGGATCAGCGACGCACCCTCGGCCGCGAGTCGGGTCGCGACCGTCAGGCCGATGCCCTGCGCTGCGCCGGTGACCGCGACGACCTTGCCGTCGAAGCGGTGCGGAGTGACGAGTCCGCTCATGCGACGGCACTCCTTTCGATGGCGCGGCACATGGTGGCCTTCGCGTGCGCGCTGTGGCTGACGATCAGGTCGTGGGCGGCGGCCCGGTCACCCTTCTCGAAGGCGGCGACGATGTCGAGGTGGTCGTGCTGGATATGCTCGTCCACCCAGTCCGCGGTGCGGAGCACCTTCGTCATGAGCTGCGTGACCTCCAGGCGGTTGTACGCCTCGAGGAGCACGTCGTTGGCGGTGCACCGGAACAGGAATTCGTGGAAGGCGGCGTTGGTGTCGGTGAACGCGCCGGCGTCCGTGAAGTGGTCGTTCTCGATCGATTCGCACGAGGTCTCGGCGAGGATCCGGTACTCGGACAGCTGTTCCTGCGTCATCCGGCCGATGGTCAGTTCCATCGCACCGAGTTCGAGCGCCATGCGGGCGTCGAACTGTGCGTCCGACTCGGACAGGGGCTGGTGTTCCTCGCCGATCTCGTACTCGGGGGCGGCCTCGACCGTCTCGGCCGCCGGCGGTGCGGACGCCTCGGACCCACTGGGCGTCGCCGCGTTGTTGAACTTCTCGAAGTAGAAGTTCGCCGGCGTGACGCCCTCCGACTTCAGGTGGTCGCGCACCGCCTCGACCATGGGAGGCGGACCGCACAGGTACACGTCCACATCGCCGTCGTTCAGGTGTGCGGGCTCGAACAGTCCGGTGACGTAACCCTTGTTCGGCGCACTGCTCGCCGGGTCGGACACACAGTAGTCGAACGTGAACTGGGGCAGGGACTTCGTGTATTCCTCGAGCTTGTCCAGTTCCACCAGGTCCGCGTCGGACGAGACACCGTAGACCAGGTGCACGGGGTGGTCGGCGGCGTCGGTGCGCATCTTGTCGAGGATCGACAGCAGCGGGGCCAGCCCGGTGCCGCCGGCCAGCAGCAGGGCGCGACGCTTCTGCTCGCGGAGGAAGAAGCTTCCCATCGGGCCGGTGAACTCGAGGGTGTCGCCGACCTGTGCGCGGCTGCGCAGGTACTCCGACATCAGGCCGCCGTCGGTTATCTTGACCAGGAACGACAGTTCCTTCGACGTGGGTCCGGTGCTGAACGAGTACGAGCGCGTCGCTTCGGTTCCGGGAACGGTGATGTTCACGTACTGGCCGGGGAGGAAGACGAGGTCGTCCCGGTTCGCGATCTCGATCGTGAACCCGATGGTGGTGTCGGAGAACTTGCGGATCTCCGTTACCGTCGACGTGAACGTGCCCGCGGCGGTCTTGGCGACGTCGGACGTGGTCGGGATCTGCAGTACCAGATCGCTTTCCGGCATCATCTGGCACGGAAGGCAGTAACCGTGCTCCGCCTCTTCGTCGGTGAGCGCTTCCTCGATGTAGTCGCCGCCGTCGTACGTGCCGGATTCGCAGAGCGACTTGCAGGTGCCGCACGCCCCGTCTCGGCAGTCGAGGGGAATGTTGATGCGCGCGCGGTAGGACGCGTCGGCGACCGTCTCGTCGCCGTCACACTTGATGAAGCGGGTGATCCCGTCCTCGAAACTCAGTGCAACTTGGAAAGTCATGGAAAACAGCTCGATTCGCGAAGAATGGGGAAGAAATCAGATGTGGTAGATGTCCACCACGTGGTGGATGTAGTCGTTCTTGAGCACGACCTTCTTCTTCAGGATCAGAGGCTGCTCACCGGAGAAATCGATGGTGTAGAACGAATTCCCGAAGTACGTGTCGACCGTGTTGTACCGGAAGTAGAGCGTGAACCAGTTGAACCGGACGTCCACGACGTCGCCGCGACGCTCGATGACCTCGACGTTCGAGATGTTGTGACCGGTGCGGGGTTCCGGCAGGCTCGTCGCGCTCGACCGGTCGGTCTTGATGCGGAACACCCGGTCCTCGATGCCACCACGGTTGGCGTAGTAGATCAGGGAGATCTCGGTCATCGGGTCGGTGGTCAGTTCACCGTCGTCGGCCCACGCCGGCATCCAGAACTCGGAGGCGGGGTGGTAGCACTCGATCCACTTCTCGAACTCGCGGTCGTCGAGGTAGCGGGCCTCACGGTAGAGGAACTGTTCGATGTCGTGCTGGGTGACAGTGCTTTCGGCTACTGCGGTCATGGTTCTCGTCTCCCTCAGCGGTTGTTCGCGGCAACGTCGGCGTCGAGCGCCTTGGTGAGCGCTTGCACCCAGTAGCCGTGCTGGATCGGGTACAGGCCCTCGTCCTCGGTCTTCACACCGCTGGAGATGGGGTTGATGCCGATCTTCTTCGCGTCCTCGTCGGGGCCCTGGAGTTGGTGGGTGACACCGCGGCTCAGGTCGTTGAACGGGGCGGCGCCGGCCTGGTACGTCTTCTGGCAGGAGCGGAACTCCTCGAGATCGTCCGGGGTGGCCATGCCGGTGGCGTTGAAGAAGTCCTCGTACTGGCGGATGCGGGCGGCGCGTGCCGTGCGGCTCTCACCCTTGGGGGCGATGCAGTAGATGGTGACCTCGGTCTTGTCGACGGAGATCGGACGGAAATGCCGGATCTGCGAACCGAACTGGTCCATCAGGTACACGTTCGGGTACAGGCACAGGTTGCGCGACACACCGATCATCCAGTCGGCGCGGTCCTCGCCGTACTCGGCGACGAGTTCGTCGCGACGCTCGTTGAGGGGACGGTTGGCGGGGTCGGCCCACTTGGTCCACAGCAGCAGGTGACCGTTGTCGAACGAGTAGTATCCGCCCTGCTGCTTCGACCACTTGCCGGCGTCCATCGCCTTCGTGGCGTTGGTGGACTCGCCCGACTCCCGGCGCGACGTGGTCGCGGCGTAGTTCCAGTGGGTGGCGGACACGTGGTAGCCGTCGGCACCGTTCTCGGTCTGCAGCTTCCAGTTGCCGTCGTAGGTGTAGGTGGACGCACCGCGCAGGACCTCGAGGCCGTCGGGCGACTGGTCGACGATCATGTCGATGATCTTCGTGGTGTCACCGAGGTGCTCCTCGAGCGGCGGGACGTCGGCATTGAGGCTGCCGAACAGGAAACCGCGGTAGTTCTCGAACCGCGCGACCTTGGTGAGGTCGTGGGAGCCGTCCTTGTTGAACTGTTCCGGGTAGCCGGCCTCACGCGGGTCCTTGACCTTGAGGAGCTTGCCGGAGTTGTTGAACGTCCAGCCGTGGAACGGGCAGGTGAACGTGGTCCGGTTGTCCGTCTTGCGCCTGCAGAGCATGGCGCCGCGGTGGCTGCACGCGTTCACCAGGGCGTTGAGTTCGCCCTCCTTGTTGCGGGAGATCACGATCGGCTGGCGGCCCATGTACGTGGTGAAGTAGTCGCCGACATTCGGGATCTGGCTTTCGTGGGCCAGGTAGATCCAGTTGCCCTCGAAGATGTGCTTCATCTCGAGTTCGAACAGGTCCTCGTCCGTGAATACGCTGCGTCGCACCTGGTAGCGGCCGGTTTCCGCGTCCTCGATGAGCGCGTCGGCCAGCTTGGCGCGCACGTCGTCGGACGGCGCTGTGTACAGGGTGTCAGTCATGGGATCCTCCAAGATCTCCGGGGGCTTGCGCCCTGCGAGGGCGCCCGGGTCCGGCAATGAATTCCACTCTTGCAGCCTGTGCGCTGCATCACACTAGGCATTTACCGAGTACTGA
Organism: Rhodococcus sp. JVH1; assembly: GCF_000280725.2. Taxonomy (NCBI): domain Bacteria; kingdom Bacillati; phylum Actinomycetota; class Actinomycetes; order Mycobacteriales; family Nocardiaceae; genus Rhodococcus; species Rhodococcus sp. JVH1. Next base: position 5,478,631 of record NZ_CP166289.1, read on the forward strand.
CTAGGACGTGTCCGGCATGCGTACGCCGAGGCTCGGAGGGCCTCGGCGTACGCATCGGGGTGCGGTCGTCACGCGGCGGGCGTGAACTTCTCCCGGAAGATGCGTCGAGGAGCCATGCGCCGGCGCTTGAACGCCTTGACTCCGGCGTCGACCATCGCCGGCGGCCCGCACAGGTACCCGGCGTAGCCGCGACAGGTGTCGAAGTCCTCCACGAACGCGTCGGTGACGAAGCCCGTCCGGCCGGACCACGTCGAATCGCTCAGACACGGAACGTATCGGAACCCCGGGTGCGCGCGTTCCCACTCCCGAAACAGGTCGACGTCGTACAGGTCGGCTGCTTCCCGCACGCCGTGATAGAGGTGGATCGCGCGTTCCGGTGTGACCGTGAGTGCCTGGCGGACCATCGATTTCAGCGGGGCGAGCCCGGTTCCGCCGCCGAGCAGGATCATCGGACCCTCGTCCTCCGGATCGAGACGGAAGTCGCCGAGCGGCCCCGTCATCTCGACTCGCTCGCCGACGGACAGCGTGCCGAAGACCCAACCGTCCGTCGCGACTCCACCCGGTTGCCTGCGGATGTGGAACTCGAGCTGTTTCGACTCGCCCGGCGTGTTCGCCATCGAGTACTGGCGGCCGTGGTCGGTGCCGGGTACTCGCAGTTCGACGTACTGCCCCGCGGAGAATTCGAGCGGGCTGTCGAGCGTGACGAGAACCCGCCGCGTGTCACGGGCGACGTCCTCGATCGCACTCACGGTGCCGATGAGGTCCCGCAGGGCGTGGACGGTGCCCGCCGGCGCCGTGTCCAGGCGTTCCACCACGGTGTCACTGCACGGTGTGGCCTGGCAGGCCAGGGCGAAACCCTGCTCGCGGTCGGCCTGGGTGAGCGTGTCCTCGGGCGAACGCCCGTGATCGACCGATCCCGACACGACCCGCAGCTTGCACGTTCCGCACGTGCCCTGGTTGCACGAGTTCGGCATCCACACGCTGCCCCGGAGGAAAGCGTCGAGTATCGGCTGGTCGGGGCGGCATTCCACCCTGTCCGCGGCGACCGAAACGGTGAAGGTCACGGCTACACCTCCCACGTGGCCCGGAGGGCGGTCGGGCCACGGAAACCCCAGCCCCAGAACTCCACGTCCGCGCCGGAGTCACGTTCGAGGTTCGGGATCGCCTCGAACAACTCCTCCAGGCCGATGCGGCAGACGTGGTTCGCGAAGTAGATACCCGCGCACGCGTGGTTGCCGGAACCGAACGCCAGGTGGGGGAGCGGGGGGCGCGTCATGTCGTAGTCGGAGGGGGCGTCGTAGACGGCGGTGTCGTGGTTGGCCGAACCGTAGGACAACAGGACCACGGATCCTTCGGGAAGGAACACGTCCCCGAGCGTGACGTCCTTGGTGCTGATGCGGGCCGTGGCCGACCAGATCGGGGAGGTCCAGCGCATTCCCTCGGATATCGCCCGCGGAATCAGGGCAGGCTCGTCGATGACGGCCTCGAGCTGCTCGGGGCGGGTAAACAGGCCCACGAGTGTCGATGCCATTCCGTGCCCGGGTTCCTGCATCGCGCCCAGCAGGTAGACGAAGAGCGTGGGGTAGATGTACTCGCGGTCGCGGACCTGTCCTTCGGGCATGCCGTCGTGCAGCCAGTGCGAGATGGCGCTGTCGTCGGGGTCGACGGTCCACTTGTCGATGAGCGGATCGACGACGGCCCGGATCTCTGCCTTGGCCTCGTCGCCCTGCACGAATCCCTCCGGGTTCGTGAACTCGCCGTCCGCGTCCACTCCGGCATTGGTGAAGGAGTTCGACAGCCGGTGGAACCAGTCGCGCAACGTGTCCGAGCTGACCTCGTTCAGCCCCAGGAGGTCACCGAGCGCGCGCACGCTGACGGGTTCGCAGTACTGCGAGACCAGATCGGCCTTGCCGTCGTTCTCGAACTGCTCCACGTAGCGCCGCGCGATGGGGCGGACGAGTCCGTCGACCCAGCGGTCCACCTCCGACGGTTGCAGTGCGGGGTCGACCATCGAGCGGAGATCGCGGTGGATCTCGCCGTTGACGCCGATCACCGCAGGGTGACCGAACGTGCGGCCGCCGGCCTTGGTGATGATCCCCTCGAAGTCGGGGCTGTTGGCGATGGTGCGGCACAGGTCGGCGGTGGTCGCGACGAACGAGCCGAGGACCGGCACGTAGGCCAGCGGCGCCTCGGCGCGCAGCCGCTCGTAGACGGGGTACGGGTTGCGCTCGAGTTCCGTCATCGTGATCTCGTCGATCCAAGACAGGGTGGCGGTCATCTGAATCTCCTCATTCAAAGCAACTGCTCGGAAACAACTTTCGTTGTGTGAGCGGGGTGAGGAAGAAGGTAGGCCGTCGCAGGAGGGTGGTCTAGCCACTCTGCGCGGTCTCTGGACCATCTGCGCGACTACTTGTGATTGCGGTCTCAGTTATCCTCGACTAGGCGTGACGACACGGTTTCAATGAGGTCGGAACGATTCTTCAGTGAGGCAGGTGCATGACGATGGCATCGACGATCACCGAAACCCAGGACTGGGATGCGGCGTCGAGGGCGGTGGCCGGTGCGTACTTTCCCCACACGTTGACCGACTTGTCGCCGAACGGAGCGATGAAGCTGTCGATGCGGACCGTTGACCTCGGCCCCGTCACTCTCGGGAGGCTGGGCTGGGGTGCCGACGTGTCGATCGAGTGCGACTATCCGGATGCGTACGAGATCAACATTCCGCTGTCCGGTTCGCTGGAGTCCTGTTCGCAGGGCGACACGGTGCTGTCTCGGCCCGGTCAGGCCACGGTCTTCCGGGCGGACGAGCCGACCCTGATCACCCGGTGGAGCGGCGACTGCTCGGTGCTCGGCGTCAAATTCGACAGCGCCTACCTCGAGCAGGAGGCTGACCGGATCCTCGGCTCCGACCTGCGGCCCGGGCTGCACCTACCGTCGCAGATCGATCTCACCGAGGCCCCGGGGCACAGCTGGTTTCGTCTGGTGCGCTCATTGACCGCGCAACTGCGGGAGCCGGCCGACCTCCTGGCCAACCCGGTGGTCGGCCCACAGCTCGCCGGCGCGATCACCTCGGCGTTCGTCCTTGCCGTCACGCCCGACGAGGAGGTGCGCGGGGGCGCACCCCGTCCGCGAATCGTCAAACGAGTGCTCGACGGACTCAACGACGACCCGGCCCGCGCCTGGACGGCAGCCGACATGGCCGAGCTGGCGGGTACAAGCGTCCGCCGGTTGCAGGAAGGGTTTCGCGAGTACGTCGGGCGCAGTCCGTCGGAATGCCTCCTCGACATCCGCCTGAGTCGCGCCGACGCCGACCTGAGGGCACTGGAACCCGGTGTCACGGTCTCCGAAGTCGCTGCCCGGTGGGGGTTCACCCATGCGGGCCGGTTCTCTGCCGCGTACCGCCGGCGATACGGCAAATCCCCGTCAGAGCTGATTCGCTTCTGACGGGGATTGCGCGGCTGTGCGGTTACTTGTTGCCGAAGTACGAGACGTCGTCGTTGCCGATGAGGTCGGGGACCGTCCAGCCGTCGAGGTCGTATTCGGACAAGCACTGCTCGGCGAAGCCCTTCATGGAGGCGACGTCGCCACGGTTCTCGGCGGCGAACAGCAGTTCCGCCTTGACGTTTTCGTGGTTGCCGGAGTAGTTGCGCTCGTAGAGTTCGTGCCGGCCGCCGAACTCACTGCCGATCGAATCCCACAGTGCCTTCATGATCTTGACACGTTCGACGGCGGTCATGCCGTCGGAGCCGCGGACGTACTTGTCGAGGTACGGGCGGACGTCGGGGCTCTTGAAGTCGCGGGCGCTCGAGGGCAGGTAGATCAGACCGGACGCGACGTCCTGTTCGATGATCTCCTTGATCCGCGGGTAGCCCTGAATCATGAACATGCGGTACGTGAGGCCGTATTCGAGCTTGGGGATGACGGTGTCGCCGATCCACGGCTCGGGGTTGCGTGCCATCGATTCGGTGAGTGACCAGAACAGGTTTCGCCAGCCGATGACCTCGCCGACGCGGGTCTGCACGCCGCGGAAACCGCCCGCGCCGGTGGCGTCGAGGGCCTTCATCAGCATGCCGGCGATGAAGTCGAGCTTCACGGCGAGACGGGTGCAGCCCTGGAACGTGAAGCGGGGCAGGAATCCGGACTGCGGGAAGAAGCCGTTGATCTTGTCGACGTCGCCGTACATGAAGACGTTCTCCCACGGTACGAGCACCTTGTCGAAGATGAAGATGGTGTCGTTCTCGTCCATGCGGCTCGACAGCGGGTAGTCGAACGGGGTGCCCATCACGGCCGCGTTCTGGGTGAACGAGGACCGGCAGATCAGCTTCACGCCCGGTGCGTCCATCGGGACGGTGCAGATGAGGGCGAATTCCTTCTTCTTGATCGGCAGGCCGTAGTGGGCGATGAAGTTGTAGTTGGTGATGGCCGAGCCGGTGGCCACGACCTTGGCGCCACTGACGATGAGGCCGGCATCGGTCTCCTTCTCCACCTTCATGAACACGTCGCCGACCTCGTCGGGCGGGAGCTGGCGGTCGACGGGCGGGTTGATGATCGCGTGGTTCCAGTAGAGAACCTTTTCCTGCGATTCCTTGTACCAGCGTTCTGCGTTGTCCTGGAACGGGGAGTACAGCTCCTTGTTGGCATGCAGGGTGCCGAGGAAGGAGGCCTTGTAATCGGGGGACCGGCCCATCCAGCCGTACGTCATGCGCGCCCAGGTGGCGATGGCGTCGCGTTCCTTCAGCAGGTCGTCCGAGGACTTCGGTGCCTTGAAGAACGGCATCGTGACGCCGCCGTTGCCGGTGTCGGTGGGGGTGGTGACCTTGTCGACGTGTTCGCCGGTGTGCATCGAGTCGTAGAGGCGTGCGGTCATCCGGATGGGGTTGCGGAACGCCGGATGCGTGGTGACGTCCTCGACACGCTCGCCGTGCAACCAGATTTCGCGGTCGTCGCGCAACGACTCGATGTACTCGTCGCCGGTCATCGGGCGCGACGCGAAGTTGGCGGTGCGGTTGGCTTCGCAGTCTGCGGCCGGGTTGACCTTCGTCGGGTCGAGCGCGGTCTCGGGAGCATTTTCGGTGGTGGTCATGGAATGTCCTTTCGGATCGGGCGGTCAGTTGGCGGGCTGAAGATGGAATGGGGTGAAGGAGGTGGTGGAGTCGAACCAGCCGTTGTTCGGATCGTCCATCGATCCGTTCCACGCGGCCGACGCGGACGGTGAGCCGAGGTCGTGGAAGGTGCTCCGGTAGAAAAGCAGCGGGTCCTTGCCGCTGGATTCGGCCGCGACGATCTCACCGATGAAGATGATGTGGTCGCCGCCGTCGTACTCGGCCCACGGCCGGCACGACAACGTGGCGGCGGCACCGCAGATGATGGGGGCGGTCGGTCCGTCGGCCCACACGGGTTCGGGGTTCTGCGGTCGCCCGGCGAAATGCATCGCGGTGTCCACCTGGTCGGCGGCGAGAATGTTGACAGCGAACGGCGCCTTGCTCAAGTAGTTGCAGGCCTTGGACTTTCGGGTCAGGGTGATCTGGCACAGTCTCGGCTCGATCGAGACGGCGGTGAAGGCGGTGACCGTCGCTCCGTGCGGCAGGCCCTCGGAGTTGGCGCACGTGATGACCGTGACTCCGCTGGCAAACTGCCCGAAAATGTTCCGGAGTTCGCGTTGCTCCATGGTCGGAGCCTCCCTTCCTGTCCGGGGCGCTGATGAGATACGGACGAAAGTACGACCGTGGGAACGGTGCGTCGATCCGCTGAGCGCGGAGGTGATCCGCTTTGCGCGGTGACTTGGATCACGCCGAAAATTGCAATCGAAGGTGTCCGTAGTCACACTGGTGCCATGCTGCCCGCGTCCAAGCTGATTCGCCCCGAAGATTGGGACGAAGCGTCGCACGTGGTGTCGGACGTGTACTTCCCGCACCGGCTGACCCCGCTGAACAGGTCGAACGCGGGCAACACCGTCGCGGAGGCGGTGGAACTCGGGCCCGTGAAGATCACCCATATCGGTTGGGGCGCCGACGTGTCGATCCAAACCGACCACCCTGGCGCGTATGCGATCAACGTGCCGCTGTCGGGACATCTGGAATCGGTGACCGGCAAGCACGAGGTGTCGTCCGTGCCCGGGGAGGGAACGATATGCCCACCCGACACGACGACGCTCATCACCGACTGGAGCAAGGACTGCTCGATCATCGGCGTGCGCGTCGACCGCGACTACCTGCACCGCGAGATGGCGCGGATCCTGGCGCGGCCAGGGCTGCGACTTCCCCCGCAGCTGGACCTGACCAGCGAGAACGGTGCCAGCTGGCTGGCCCTGGTGCGGTCACTGCTCGACCAGATGCTGCGGTCGGGCGGCATCTACACGAACCCGCTCGTCGCCGAGCAACTGTCAGGGGCGGTCACCACGGCACTGGTCCTGGCGGCGATCCCGGACGACGAGACGGCCGGTGCCGGTACCCGGCCGCGCATCGTCAAGCGCGTCATCGACGAGATCCACGCCGACCCCGCGCGGGCGTGGACGGCGGCCGAGATGGCCGGGATCGCGGGTGTCGGGGTCCGCCGCCTGCAGGAGGGATTCCAGGAGTACGTCGGGGTGAGCCCCCGCGACTACCTGCTGAACGTGCGGCTCGAACGCGTCCACGACGACCTGCTGCGCGCGGACGGTTCGTCGACGGTGGCCGAGGTCGCGATGCGCTGGGGTTTCACCCACACGGGCCGGTTCGCGGCGGCGTACCGCCGGAAGTACGGCGTGGCGCCCTCGGAAGCGCTCCGGGGCTGACGGTGCGGCGTCAGCTCACGTAGGAGAAGATCGTCGCCATCCCGGCGGCAAGGTGATAGTCGTTGTGGCAGTGCGTGATCCACTGACCAGGGTTGGTCGTGTCGATGTCGGCGGCGACGGTCTGCCCGGGAAGCACGATCACGGTGTCCTTCCGCGGTCCGGAGCTGTCCGGCCGGGCCACGGCGAACGTGTGCCCGTGCAGATGCATGGGGTGGAACATCATCGTGGGGTTCGTGTAGACCAGCCGCACTCGCTGGTCCCGGTGGACGGTCAGCGGCGTGTGGTCGGGATAAGCCCGGCCGTTCACCGTCCACACGTACTGCTTCATGTCGCCGCCGAGCGACGCCTCCAGGGTGACACCCGGGTCGACGACGGGGAGCCGGACGGCGTCGGTGGCCCGCAGGTCGGCCACGGTGAGCGGGGGAGGGCCCAGTTCGCGGGGCACCACGGCAGGGTCGGGGGCCGCGCCACCGCCGGTGCGCACCACCGCGAATCCCTGCGCGCCCTTCCCCTCGGCGACCGCAACCAGCGGGAACGCCCCGTCCTGCAGGGTGACGACGGCGTCGTACCGCTCGCCCATGCCGATCAGCACCGAGTCGGTGTCGACCGGTTCGACGGGGAAACCGTCCGTATCCGTGACGGTCAACCGGTGGCCACCCAGCGCGACCCGGAACGCGGTGTCGTCACCCGCGTTGATCAGCCGGATACGGGCGCGTTGCCCCGGCCGTGCCGTGAAGACGGCCGGATCGCCGGGTGGTTTCCCGTTCAGGAGGTACACCGGGTACCGGACGTCGCCGGAGTCGCCGCTGAGCACGGGCGACGTCATCTCGGCCATGGACGTCATCCGCCCGCCGCGGAGTTCGTCGAAGACCTGCGACGGCGTGCGGTCGGTCAACCAGTCGGAGAGCACGACCACGAATTCGGCGTCGTAGTTCGCGGGTGCCGCGGGATCGTCGACGATCAGGGCCCCGTACAGCCCCCGGCCGCGCTGGAGGTCGCCGTGCGTGTGGTACCAGTACGTGCCCGAGTCGGGCGGGATGAAGTCGTACACGAACTCTGTGCCCGCCGGTATCGGAGCCTGGGTAACGTCCGGGACCCCGTCCATGTCGTTGCGGATGGCCAGCCCGTGCCAGTGCACGGTGGTGGGATCCGGGAGCTGATTGCGAAACCGCACCTGGACCCTGTCCCCGACGTCGGCCCGCAGGATCGGGCCCGGCAGTTGCGTGTTGTATAACCATGCGGCGGTGCGGGTACCTGCGATGTCGACGTCGGACTGCGTCGCGGAGAGTTCATAGGCGATCGGTCTGCCGCCGGGAAACCGGCGTTCCTCGGACTCGGCGTACGCGCGCACCTCCGGGGAGTCGGGTCCGATCGCAGCCTCGGTGTCGTCGCTGCGGGCGCAGGCCCCGGTGAGCCCGAGGAGTGCGGCTCCCGCTCCCCACTGCAGCACACGCCGCCGGGACAACTGCGGGTCGAGTGGACGGTTCCCGGGCATCCCCCGCTCCTTCCGCGGGTAGACCGTTTCCCGTGACGCTACTCGGGCGGATTACGCCAGGGCGCCGATTCGCGCCCGGTCGCGGAGGGCGATGAGTTCGCGGGCGTGCGCCTCCAGCTTGCGGTCCTCGTCGGACTGGGGCACCCACTGCTGCACTGCCGTCGCGGCGCCGTCCTCGTCGACGGCGGCGACGACGGTGAGGCAATGCGTGGTGAGGTTCATTTCGCGGGTGCGCGGGTCGCCGGACCGCACGTGCACCGAGATGTGCATGGTCTGCGCACCGGTGTGCAGCAGGCGGGCGTCGACCTCGACGACGTGACCGATCTGGATCGGGCGGTAGAAGCGCACCCCGCCGGCGTAGACGGACACGCACGGCGTGCCGTTCCACGACGTGCCGCACAGGTAGGCGGCCTCGTCGATCCAGCGCATCACGGTTCCACCGTGCGTCTTGCCGCCCCAGTTGACGTCGGTGGGCGCGGCGAGGAAACGGGTGAGCGATTCCGGTGCGGTGCCCGCGTCGGTGTAGTTCTGCTTGCTCATCGCCTCTTCGATGTCGGCCCGCAGGCCGATTCGCATGACCGCCTCCTCGGACTCGGCGCGGTCGGTGGCGGTGACGGGCTGCCACGGCGGCACACTCGTCGGCTTACCGGAATCGTCGACGGCGACGAAGATGATCAGGCAGTTGCTGGCCTCGGTGAACTGTCCGGTGCGCGGGTCGGCCGACGACACGGTGCACTGGATGTGCATGCTGGAGCGCCCGGTGTGGACGAGCCGGGCTTCGACCTCGACGAGGTGTCCCGACTCGATGGACCGGGTGAACTTGATGTTTCCCACGTAGGCGGTGACGCAATAGCTCCCGCTCCAACCGACCGCGCAGGCGTAGGCGGCCTTGTCGATCCATTCGAGGATCCGGCCCCCTTGGACGGCCCCTCCGAGCGTCGCCACCTCGGTGGGTGCGGCCAGGAAGCGGAGGGTGATGCTGCGGGGAGGCGTGGTCATCGATGTGATCCTCGGGAATTCGACGTGGCCGGCACGAGGGCGCGAACCGGGGACGGCGAAACGTCGTTGTCCGCCGGTGGCGGGGAAATTATCCCACAGATGCACCGGGGCGACCCGTCCGCGATGTGAACGGACCGAGGTTGACGAATGCGTGTGACCACGCGCACACTCGACATCGACCGCACAGCGTTCTAAATGTACGCACAGCGTACGAGAGGATCGGATCAGGTGATGACCTCGACATCGACGACGACCGCACCTCACGTGGACCAGGCAGGCCTCGACCACGTCGACCGGGAGTTCTACCTCCCCGCGCAGCGAGTGCTGCCGTGGAAGGCGAACCTCGCGGCACTTCCCGGCGAACCGGGAACTCCGCTCCGCATCGCGGGAATCGTGCGCTCACGCGACGGCGAACCGCTGTCGGGGGCGGAGCTCGAGATCTGGCACGCGGACGCCGACGGCTGCTACTCCGGGTACTCCGTCGAAATTCTGCGCAACAACCTGCGCGGCATCGTCGTCACGTGCGCCGGGGGCCGCTTCGACATCTCGACCGTGCAGCCCGCGCCATGTGAATTCTCCAGCGCCCGAGGCGAAGCCGATATCGGACACGTCAACGTCGTCGTGCACGCGCGCGGCTTCCGGCCGCTCGAGACACGCCTGGTGCCGACCCCGGGCGCGTCGCGAGAAGTGGTCGCGTCCGCCGTCGAGTCGCCCGTCGACCTCGGTGCCGGCGGACAGGTCTCCTGCGACTTCGTGCTCGACCCGATCTGACCGACGTGACGCCGTCAGCCGGCGAAACCCATGTCCGCGCTCAGGGCGGCCGCGGCGGCGAGGACGCAGGGAACGGCCTGTTCCCGGAACTGCGCCGGAGTGTTCCGCGCGGACGACGTGGAGCACGCGACCACGCCGACCACTGTGCCGCCCGCGTCGTGGACGGGGGCGGCCAGCGAAATCAAACCCTTCTCCAACTCCTCGGACGTCAGGGCGAACCCCTGCTCGCGGACCTTGGCGAGTTCCCGCTCGAGTTCGGCTGCCGTGCCGATGGTCTCGGGTCCGAGTTTCTGGAACGTGGACTCGGCGACCACCCGCTCGACGACATCCGCGGGGGCCCAGGCCAGGAGCGCACGGCCCATGGACGTGGCGTAGGCGGGGACGCGGGTGCCGACGGAGACGTTGATGCTCATGATCCGGCGGACGGGAACGCGCGCCGCGTAGACCACGTCGGCGCCGTCGAGCACGCCGAGCGACGCGGACTCCTGGGTCTTCTCGGCCACCTCGAGCAGGCGGGGCATCGCGGCCTCGATCAGTGCGTGCGACTCCGAGTAGTGCTGTCCGATGCTGAGCACGCGAGGAGTGAGCGACCACCGGCCTCCCGAGCCGGCGACGTACCCCAGCTTCTGCAGGGTGAGCAGGATCCGGCGAACCGCGGGGCGCGACAGTCCCGCTTCGGTGGCGAGTTCGGCGAGCGTCGGGTTCGGACGCTGCGCGTCGAACGCGAGAAGCACTGCGAAGCCGCGCTCGATGCTCTGGATGTAATCGCGATCGCTCTCGGTCATTGCGGCCTCCACCAGCGCTTCGTGTGCAAATTCGGACTCGGGGTTGACATTTCAATGTGACTGCGCGCACAGTAGTGGTGTACGCACAGCGTGATGTTAGTACGCATAGCGTACACATGCAAGGCCTCCGGCGCGTGAACACCCACCGCGTCGCCCAAAACTCGATATCAGCCCAATCCGATCCCCTCCCAGCCCAAGGAGAAACAAATGACCACCACCGAGAGCCCCACCGCCGCCGGATCCGGCTCCGCCGCCACCGACAAGTTCAAGGCCGAGCGCGTCACCGCCGACACCTCGCCGGAGCGGCTCGCGGCCATCGCCAAGGATGCGCTCGGCGCACTCAACGACGTGATCCTGAAGCACGGCGTCACCTACCCCGAGTACCGCGTGTTCAAGCAGTGGCTGATCGACGTCGGCGAGGGTGGCGAGTGGCCGCTGTTCCTCGACGTGTTCATCGAGCACTCCGTCGAAGAGGTTCTCGCCCGCAGCCGCAAGGGCACCAAGGGCAGCATCGAGGGCCCGTACTACATCGAGAACTCCCCCGAACTGCCGTCGAAGTGCACCCTGCCCATGCGTCCCGAGGACGAGAAGATCACCCCGCTCGTCTTCTCCGGCCAGGTCACCGATCTGGACGGCAACGGCCTCGCGGGCGCCAAGGTCGAACTGTGGCACGCCGACAACGACGGCTACTACTCGCAGTTCGCCCCGCACCTGCCCGAATGGAACCTGCGCGGCACCATCATCGCCGACGAAGAGGGCCGCTACGAGATCACCACGATCCAGCCGGCGCCTTACCAGATCCCGACCGACGGCCCGACCGGTCAGTTCATCGAGGCGCAGAACGGTCACCCGTGGCGTCCCGCGCACCTGCACCTCATCGTGTCGGCACCGGGCAAGGAATCGGTGACCACGCAGCTGTACTTCAAGGGCGGCGAGTGGATCGACAGCGACGTCGCGTCGGCGACCAAGCCGGAACTGATCCTCGACCCGAAGACCGGTGACGACGGCAAGAACCACGTCACCTACAACTTCGTGCTCGACCCCGCGTGACCCGTTCCACCCGTAGAGAAAGTGATCCGATGACCGACCTGTCGATCGTTTCCATCGAAACGACGATCCTCGATGTGCCGTTGGTGCGTCCCCACAAGTTCGCCACCACGTCGATGACGGCGCAGCCGCTGTTGCTCGTCGCCGTCACGACCGCGGGCGGCGTGACCGGCTACGGCGAGGGCGTCGTCCCCGGCGGCCCGTGGTGGGGCGGCGAATCGGTGGAGACGATGCAGGCGATCGTCGAGAAGTACATCGTCCCGGTGCTGCTGGGGCGGGGCGTCGACGAGATCACCGGCATCATGTCGGACATCGAACGAGTCGTCGCCAATGCACGTTTCGCGAAGGCCGCCGTCGACGTCGCGTTGCACGACGCCTGGGCCCGCAGCCTGGGTGTGCCCGTGCACACGCTGCTCGGCGGCGCCTTCCGCAAGGGCGTCGACGTCACATGGGCCCTCGGCGCCGCACCCGCCGAGGAGATCATCGAGGAGGCCCTCGGTCTCGTCGAGTCGAAGCGGCACTTCAGTTTCAAGCTGAAGATGGGTGCGCTCGATCCCGCCGTCGACACTGCGCGGGTGGTCCAGATCGCGCAGGCTCTGCAGGGCAAGGCCGGCGTCCGCATCGACGTCAACGCCCGCTGGGACAGGCTCACCGCGCTGAAGTACGTGCCCCGCCTCGTCGAAGGCGGCGTCGAACTGATCGAGCAGCCCACGCCAGGTGAGCAGCTCGAGGTCCTCGCCGAGCTCAACCGCCTCGTCCCCGTCCCGGTGATGGCGGACGAGAGCGTGCAGACTCCGCACGACGCCCTCGAGGTCGCACGCCGCGGCGCCGCGGACGTCATCGCCCTCAAGACCACCAAATGCGGCGGACTGAAGAAGAGCCGCGAGGTGGTCGCGATCGCCAAGGCAGCGGGAATCGCCTGCCACGGAGCCACGTCCATCGAAGGCCCGATCGGAACCGCGGCGTCCATCCACTTCGCGTGCGCGGAACCCGGCATCGACTTCGGCACCGAACTGTTCGGACCGCTGCTGTTCAGCGAGGAGTTGCTGCAGGAACCGATCCGCTACGCCGAAGGCCAGGTGTTCCTGCCCGAAGGACCCGGCCTCGGAATCGAGCTGAACATGGACGCAGTCAAGACCTGGACCAGGAACTAAGGAGCACACCACCCGATGGCACTCTTTCACGTCCGCATGGACGTCGCCATTCCCCGTGACCTCGACCCGAAGGTCCGGGACGAGACCATCGCCAAGGAGAAGGCGTACTCGCAGGAGCTCCAACGCTCCGGCAAGTGGCCCGAGATCTGGCGGATCGTCGGCCAGTACAGCAACATCAGCATCTTCGACGTCGAGTCGGCCGACGAACTGCACGAGATCCTGTGGAACCTTCCACTGTTCCCGTACATGACGATCGAGATCATGCCGCTCACCCGGCACGGTTCCGACGTCAAGTAGGCCCTCCGGGCCCGTGCGTGGTCAGCGAGTCTCTGGACTCGTCAACCGCTCACGGGCGCGGAGCGCCTGCGAGTAGCCGGTCGACGGCGCGCACGCTGAGGACGTGGTCGAGCGCCATGGTTGCGCTTCCGACCACTCCCGACAGTTCCCCGTGCGTCCAGGGGAGGATCTGAAGCTGTTGGGTGGCAACGGCGATCGCGTTGCCGTAGAGGGTTTCGCGTAGCCCCGCGACGAACGTGTCGTAGGCCTGCGCCATGTCGCCGCCGACGATCACGACCTCCGGGTTGAGGAGGTTGATCGCGCCCGACAGCACTTCGCCGATCTGCCGTCCGCTCTCACGGATCATCCGCCGGGCCTCGGCGTCCCCGGCCAGGGCGAGGGTGATGACGTCGCGGATGTGGGTGACTTCGCGTCCCTGCTCCTGCAGATTGCGGACCAGCGCCCACCCGCCGGCCACGGCCTCGATACACCCCACATCACCGCAGCGGCACACCACTCCTTGTGCCGCTGCGGTTTTCGTGTGCCCGATCTCGCCCGCCGCGCCGAGGGCGCCCCGCTGGAGAACGCCGCCGGACACGAGTCCCGCGCCCAGGCCGGTCGACGCCTTGATGAGCAGCATGTCGGCGAAGTCGCGGCGTTCTCCGCGCCGTTCCGCCAGGACCATGACGTTGGCGTCGTTGTCGACGAAGACGGGTGCGTCGGTGACGTCGGCGAGGAACGGCTGGAGGGGGACGCCGTCCCAGCCCGACATCATGGGGGAGTTCAGGCTGCACCCGCGTTCGGTGTCGACGGTGCCGGGGAGGCTGATCCCGATCCCGACCGTCCGTCCCGCGGTTTCGCCCAGACTCTCGCGCAGCGCGATGAGGCGTTGCGCGATGACGGGCATCAGCTCGGCCGGGCTGGTGCCGATCTCCTGCTCCACGTCCTCGGCGACGATGACGTCGCCCGCGAGGTCGCAGATGGCCAGCTGGGTGCGGCTCCGGCCGATGGCCGCCGACAGTACGACACCGGCCTGAACGTGAAACGAGAGCTTCACCGGCGGGCGACCCCCGGTCGAGACGCCCTCCTCGCGTTCGACGACGAGCCCCGACGCCTGCAGCGAGGAAACCCGCGCCGCGACCGCGGTGCGGGAGAGGCCGGTGAGGGTGCCGATCTCGGTGCGCGTCGTTGCTTGCCCTGCGCGAATGAGGGCGAAGACGTCGCCACCCGTCGCCGGGGAGGTCGTCGAGCGAGGCGTCCGCATGCAGGCCATTCAACCAACCGGACACGCGTCTGACAACGTAAGGCCGTGATCTTTGTTCGCAGAAATACGTAAGTCTGTATTGATCGAAAGCCAAAGGTCGCCTACTGTCGTCTGTGACGGCCCACACATCCGGCTTTCAGAGGGAGATGACATGTCACCAGCGACAACCGTGGAACCGTGCGATTTCGTCGTGTTCGGCGGGACCGGCGACCTGGCGGTTCGTAAGCTGCTTCCTGCGCTCTACCTGCGCGACAGGGACGGCCAGCTGCCCGCAGAAACCCGCGTGATCGGTGCCTCGCGGGCCGGTCTCGACACCGACGGCTACCGCGACAAGGTGCGAGGAGAACTCGCGCGGTTCGTCTCCGGCGATCAGCTGGATTCGGACACCTGTGAGCGATTTCTCAATCGCCTCGAATACGTCTCCGTCGACGCCGGGGACCCCGAGAACTGGGCGGGCCTCAGCGAGTGCCTCGCCGCGCGGGAAGGGGCGATCCGGGTCTTCTATCTGGCCTGCGCTCCCGGACTGTTCGGACCGATCTGTGACAACCTCGCCCTGAACGGTCTCGCCGACGCACAGTCCCGCGTCGTGCTGGAGAAGCCGATCGGACACGACCTCGCCTCGGCCCGCGCCGTCAACGACGCAGTCGGCGCCGTGTTCGAGGAATCGCAGATCTTCCGCATCGACCACTACCTCGGCAAGGAGAGCGTCCAGAACCTTCTGGTCACGCGATTCGCCAACACGTTCCTCGAACCGCTGTGGAACTCCTCGTCGATCGACCACGTGCAGATCAACGTCGCCGAGTCGCTCGGAGTCGGCAGTCGCGGCGGCTACTACGAGTCGGCGGGTGCCCTGCGCGACATGCTGCAGAACCACCTCCTGCAGATGCTCTGCCTCGTCGCGATGGAACCCCCCACCTACGTCGACCGCGAGACCGTGCGAGACGAGAAGCTCAAGGTCCTCCAGGCCCTCAAGTCGATGAGCCCGCAGGACGTCGAACGCTGCACCGTCGCAGGCCAGTACGGCCCCGGCCTGGCCGACGGGATCGCCGTCCCCGGATACCAGGAGGACGTCGAGAACCCGGAGAGCACCACCGAGACGTTCATCGCCGTCAAGGCCGAGATCCAGAACTGGCGTTGGGCCGGCGTGCCGTTCTACCTGCGCACCGGCAAGCGCATGGACCGGCGCTGCTCGGAGATCGTGGTGCAGTTCAAGCCCGTTCCGCACCCCATGTTCCCCGGCAGCGAGGGCCACAGCGAACCCAACCGCCTGGTGATCCAGTTGCAGCCTCACGAGGGCATGCGGTTGCACATGACGGCGAAGGAACCCGGCCCCGGCGGTATCCGGCTCAAGCCCGTGTCGTTGGACCTCAACTACATCGAAACGTTCAAGCGTCCGTCGCCCGACGCCTACGAGCGGCTGCTGATGGACGTGGTCCGGGGTAACCCGACCCTGTTCATGCGCCGCGACGAGGTCGAGGCCGCCTGGGAGTGGGTCGAGCAGATCCTCGTCGGCTGGGAGAAGTCCGAGCGCGCCCCGCGCCGCTACCCGGCCGGCACCAACGGACCCACCGACGCGACCACCCTGATCGAGCGCGACGGCCGCGCCTGGCACGAAGGAGTCACCGCATGACCGACGCACCCACACCGACGGCCGACGTGCACCCCGTCCTCGCCGCCGTCACCGAACGCATCATCGAACGCAGCAAACCCGAGCGCACGGTCTACCTGAACCGCATCCGGGCGGCGGGCGACCGCGGCCCGGCGCGCGGCAAGCTGGCCTGCGCAAACCTCGCGCACGGCTTCGCCGCATCCGGCCCGGCCGACAAGAAGGCGCTGCGCAGCTTCGTCAAGCCCAACATCGCGATCGTCTCGTCGTACAACGACATGCTGTCGGCGCACCAGCCGTTCGAACACTTCCCGCGGCAGCTGAAGGCCGCGGTCATGGAGGCCGGTGGCATCGCCCAGTTCGCCGGCGGTGTCCCCGCGATGTGCGACGGCATCACCCAGGGCCGCGACGGCATGCAGCTGTCGCTGTTCAGCCGCGACGTCATCGCGATGGCGACGGCGATCGGACTGTCCCACGACATGTTCGACGGCGCCCTCATGCTCGGTGTGTGCGACAAGATCGTGCCGGGGATGCTCATCGGCGCACTGGGTTTCGGTCACCTACCGACGATCTTCGTCCCGGCCGGGCCGATGACGTCCGGTCTGCCCAACAACGAGAAGTCGCGTGTGCGGCAGTTGTACGCGGAGGGCAAGGCCGAACGCGAGGAGCTGCTCGACGCGGAGGCGGCGAGTTACCACGGCGCAGGCACGTGCACGTTCTTCGGCACGGCCAACTCCAATCAGCTCCTCATGGAGGTCATGGGCCTGCACCTGCCCGGATCGAGCTTCGTGAACCCCGGCACCCCGCTGCGTGACGCACTGACGTCGGAGGCAGGAAGGCGCGTCACCGGTCTCACCGCACTCGGCGAGGAATACACGCCGGTCGGCGAGGTCGTCGACGAGAAGGCCGTGGTCAACGGTTGCGTGGCGCTGCTCGCCACCGGCGGTTCGACCAACCACACGATGCACCTCGTGGCGATCGCCCGCGCCGCAGGAATCACGCTCACGTGGGACGACCTGTCCGAGTTGTCCGCGGTGGTGCCGCTGCTCGCCCGGATCTACCCCAACGGCTCGGCCGACGTGAACCACTTCCACGCGGCCGGCGGACTCGGCTACGTCGTGTCCTCGATGCTGGACGCGGGACTGCTGCACGAGGACGTGAAGACCGTCGTCGGCCCCGGGCTCCGCCGCTACACCGAGGAACCGAAGCTGTCGGGCGAAGGCGTCGAATGGCAGCCGGGCACACGAATCAGCCTCGACACCAACGTGTTGCGCGGACCGGAAGATCCGTTCGACGTCAACGGCGGGCTCAAGATGCTCACCGGAAACCTGGGTTCGTGCGTGATGAAGACGTCCGCCGTCCACCCGGATCACCGCGTGGTGACCGCTCCGGCCAAGGTCTTCGACGATCAGCTCGACTTCCTCGCCGCGTTCGAGGCGGGCACGTTGACCGGCGATTTCGTGGCCGTACTCCGGTACCAGGGCCCACGCGCCAACGGCATGCCCGAATTGCACAAGCTCACTCCGGTGCTCGGCGTTCTGCAGGACCAGGGCCGGAAGGTCGCGCTGGTCACCGACGGCCGGATGTCCGGCGCCTCCGGAAAGGTCCCCGCGGCCATCCACCTCACCCCCGAGGCGGCCGCCGACGGACTGCTCGCGCGTGTGCGGGACGGCGACGTCCTCACCGTCGACGCCGTCACCGGATCCGTGAACGTGCACCTCGACGACGAGGAACTGGCCGCCCGCCCGGCGACCGGTCGTGCACTGGGTGCCGACGAATGGGTCGGCACGGGGCGCGAACTCTTCGCGGGTCTGCGCGCCGCTGTCGGACCGGCGACCCAGGGCGCCAGCGTTTTCCACCCCCAACCCGTCTAAGGAGAAATTTCAGTGACGAACAGCCCCTCCCTCCTCGACCGCGTCCCGGTCATCCCCGTCGTCGTCGTGGACGACCTCGGCGACGCGGTGCCGGTGGCTCGCGCGCTGGTGGCCGGCGGCATCCCGATGATCGAACTGACCCTGCGCACGCCGTGTGCCCTCGACGCCATCAAGGCGATCGCGAGCGAGGTGCCGGAGATCTGCGTCGGCGCGGGCACCATCGTGGAACCGGTGCAGGCTGCGCAGGCCTCCGACGCGGGAGCACAGTTCCTGGTCTCGCCGGGTAGCACCGAAACTCTGCTGAAGGCCATGACGGACACCGGACTGCCGCACCTCCCGGGCGCGGCCACCGTCTCCGAGGTCCTCTTCCTGCTCGAGCACGGCTACCGCGAACTCAAGTTCTTCCCCGCCGAGGCGTCGGGTGGCGCGAAGTTCCTCGGCTCGATCCACTCACCCGTTCCGGCGGCACGATTCTGCCCCACCGGCGGCATCTCGACGTCGAACGTCGGCGACTACCTGTCGCTGCCCAACGTCGGTTGCGTCGGCGGATCCTGGCTCACGCCCGCCGATGCCGTGAAGCAGAAGGACTGGGACCGGATCAGCGGCCTCGCGCGTGAGGCGGCGGCACTCGCCCGATAGCAGGAGAAGCGGCGCGGTACGGTGAATTCGTGCGCGACAGTGACAACGGTGACTCTCAGAGGCCGGGTTCTCAGTCCTCGCTGAAGTCCGCCAACCAGCACCGAGTGGTCCGCGCACTCCAGACGTCGGGTGAGCTCACCCAGGCGGAGATCGCGCGTCGCACCGGGTTGGCTCCCGCCACCGTGTCCAACATGGTCAAGGAATTGACCGCGGCCGGGATGGTTGCCGTGCCGGGCGGCGACCACCCCGGCCAGCGGGGCCGCGCGGTGAGACTGACCCGCAAGATGGGGCTCGCGGTCGGGATCGACTTCGGGCACCGGCACCTCACCGTGGCCGTCGCCGACATGGCACACCAGGTGCTCGCCGAGGAGCGCGTCGAACTCGGTGCGGGGCACCGCGCCGAGGACGGCGTGGTGCTGGCGGGCGCTCTTCTCGACGCGGCCCTCGATCGACTCGGCTGCGACCGTTCGTCCGTCCTCGCGGTCGGCATGGGTCTGCCCGCGCCGCTCGAGACCGACACCGGCGAGGTCGGCGGCCCGTCGATCCTCCCGGGGTGGGTCGGTGTCGACGCGGCGGCCATCGCGTCGGAGTATCTCGGCACCGCGGTGCACGTCGACAACGACGCGAACCTCGGCGTGCTCGCCGAACACATGTGGGGAGCGGGCCGGGGGACAACCGATCTCGCCTACATCAAACTGTCCGACGGTGTGGGAGCCGGGCTCGTCCTCGACGGCCGGCTGTACCGCGGAAGAGGCGGCACCGCAGGCGAAATCGGCCACCTGACACTCGACGAGTTCGGTCAGGTCTGCCGCTGCGGCAACCGCGGCTGCCTCGAGACCCTCGTCGCCTCGCACGTCGTGATCGGGCTGCTCGCACCGAGTCGCGGCCCCGATCTCACCATCGCCGACATCGTCGCGATGGCCGAGGGCGGAGACGCCGCCTGCATCCGGGTGCTCGCCGACACGGGGCGGCACGTCGGGGTCGCGGCGGCGAGTCTGTGCAACCTCGTCAATCCCGAACGGCTCGTCATCGGCGGCGAACTCGCGCTGGCCGGTGAACTGCTGCTCGGGCCGATGCGCGAGGTCGTCGGCCGCTACGCGGTGCCCAGCGCAGTTCGCTCCCTGGACATCCGCGTCGCCGAACTCGGCCCCCGGGCGCAGGTGCTCGGCGCCGTCGCGCTGGGTCTGCGATCCGCGCTTCCGGCCTGACCGTTCGCCGCTGAAGTCTCCCACCAGTTTGTGGGGTGAACTCTGCGCTCGTCACGGCAAGCGAGTTCATTCGTGAACATTTATGCCGTGACATTCGTCTGTTTGTGTTCACATCTTGACGGTTCCCCGTTTCGTTGCCTACTGTGTTCCGCACCACAACGAATGCGCTCTCACGCAGGCCTCGGCTCGATCCGAGACCCGATCACCCCCTTGCTCACGAGGAGTCCCATGACTGAAAACGTCCTGTTGCCCGGCGCGGAATCGCCCGGCGACACAGCAGAGGGCACTTCGGTTCCCGTCCGTATCGCGGTGGTCGCCGCACTCGGCGGGTTGCTGTTCGGCTACGACAGCGCAGTCATCAACGGCGCGGTGTCGGCGATCGAGGGCAAGTTCCAGGTCGATTCCGCTCTCCTCGGATTCGCGATCGCCTCGGCACTGCTGGGCGCCGCGGCGGGAGCGATGCTGGCCGGGCGGATCGCCGACCGGTACGGACGCCTCGTCACCATGCGGGCCGCTGCGGTGATGTTCCTGCTGAGCGCCATCGGCACCGGATTCGCGGCCAACGTCGAGATGCTGGTGACGTTCCGAATCGTCGGCGGCATCGGTGTGGGTCTGGCCTCGGTCATCGCACCCGCCTACATCGCCGAGATCTCGCCCGCCCGGGTGCGTGGACGTCTCGGGTCGCTGCAGCAACTCGCGATCGTCACGGGCATCTTCGTCTCGCTCCTGGTCGACTACGCTCTCGCGGCCATCGCCGGCGGGTCGCAGGAAGAACTCTGGTTCGGGCTCGAGGCCTGGCGCTGGATGTTCCTCGCGATGTGCGTACCCGCACTGGCCTACGGACTGCTGTCGCTGACGATTCCCGAATCTCCCCGCTACCTGATCGCCCAGGGCCGCCTCGGTGAGGCCCGCGGCATCCTCGCGGTCCTGCTCGGCGAGAAGGGTCTGGACCTCAAGATCGAGAGCATTCGCTCGACGCTGGCCCGGGAGACGCAACCGTCGATCCGTGATCTGAAGGGCTCCGCGTTCGGCCTTATGCCGATCGTGTGGATCGGTATCGGACTCTCCGTCTTTCAGCAGTTCGTCGGTATCAACGTGATCTTCTACTACTCCAGCGTCCTGTGGCAGGCCGTCGGCTTCGACGAGGGCAGCTCACTGCAGATCACGGTCATCACGTCGGTGGTCAACATCGCCACCACCCTCATCGCCATCGCCTACATCGACCGGGTGGGCCGGAGACCGCTGCTGATCATCGGCTCCGCCGGTATGGCTGTGACACTCGCGACCATGGCGTTCATCTTCGGCACCGCGTCCACCACCGTGGTGGACGGCGTCACGACGCCGCAGCTGACCGGACTGCAGGGTCCGATCGCCCTCGTCGCCGCCAACCTCTTCGTGGTGGCCTTCGGAATGTCGTGGGGCCCCGTGGTGTGGGTCCTGCTCGGCGAGGCGTTCCCCAACCGCATCCGGGCCGCCGCCCTGTCGCTCGCCGCGGGCGCCCAGTGGGCAGCGAACTGGCTGATCACCGTGACGTTCCCGTCCATGAAGGACTTCTCGCTGGGAATTTCGTACGGCTTCTACGCGGTGTGCGCGGTGCTGTCCCTCGTCTTCGTGTTGCGCTGGGTCAAGGAGACGAAGGGCGTGGAACTCGAAGCCATGCATTCGGATTCGGTCGCGTAAGACCTACCGCGCAGCGCAGGAGACACCCGCGAGTACCTCACTCGCGGGTGTCTTCTTCGTCCTTCATCTGCTCGACCGCCGTCGCGGATTCGCTGACGATGGCGCGCATGGCCGTCTCCGCCGCGTCGGCGTCGCCCATCTGAATGGACGACGCCACGACGCCGTGCAGGCGGATTGCTTCCGTCTCGGCGACGTGCGGCATCAGTGAGTGCCGGGTGCGGCCCTCGAGCACTTCCACGACGATCTGCGACATCGCACGCAACAGCGGATTCCCCGACGCAGTCAGCAGTGTGCGGTGAAAGTCGGAGTCGTGGGCCAGGTAGGCGTCCGTGTCCGCGGCGCGGGACGTCGACGACATTCCGATGACGGCGGCCGTCAGCGCCCCGCACTGTTCCGGCGTCGCCCGTGTCGCCGCGAGACGCGCGGCGAGCGGTTCGATACCCGATCGCAGCTCGCTCAGGCTCGACAGCTGTTCGAACCGCTGCGGGCCGGCCAGTTTCCACCGAATCACGCTCGGATCCAGTGAATTCCAGTGCTCCTCGCCCAGGACGGTGATCCCGACGCGCCGTCGGACGGCCAGCAGTCCGAGGGATTCGAGGACGCGGACCACTTCGCGGACGACGGTGCGGGAGACGGAGTACTGGGTGACCACGTCGTCGGCGGAGATCCGGGTGCCGGGTGCGACGACACCGGCCACGATGTCGCTCCCCAGCCGATCGAGCACCGTTTCGTGCAATTGCCGGTACTCGCCGCCGTCTGCGTTGGTCATCCGCCGATGTTCCCACGGTTGCCCCCATTGAACACACGTTGGCGCGCGATACTGACTCTAAGTAGTACTTAATCGAGTACAGCCTTGAAATCATATGGTTTATGAGGCAGAGTGATTTGAGTCACGAACAAGGGTCATTCCATCACCGATCTCCCTGGAGCAACAGAATGAGTACCGCGTCACTACTCGCAGCGGCCGACAGTGCCGGCCACGACGCGCGGCTGATCACGGCTGCCGTCGTCGGCGTCGCCGTCATCATCGCGCTGATCACCTGGCTCAAACTCCACCCGTTCCTCGCGCTGTCGATCGGCGCCGTCGGCGTCGGTATCGCCGCAGGTCTGGGCGGGCAAGACTCGGTGAAGTCGTTCGTCGAGGGCTTCGGGGCCACGATGGGCAGCGTCGGAATCCTCATCGGATTCGGTGCCATGTTCGGCAAGCTGCTCGCCGATTCCGGTGGCGCCGACCGCGTCGTCGACACCCTCGTCGGACGGGCAGGTCCGCGGACGCTGCCGTGGATGATGGCGCTGGTCGGCGCAGTGATCGGCCTGCCGATGTTCTTCGAGATCGGCCTCGTGCTGCTGATGCCCGTCATCATCCTGGTCGCGCGGCGTTCGGGACTGTCGCTGATGCGGATCGCGATTCCCACGCTGGCAGGTCTGTCGGCCATGCACGGTCTCGTTCCGCCGCACCCCGGGCCCCTCGTCGCGGTGGCGGCCCTGAACGCCAACCTCGGACTCACCCTCGCGCTCGGCGTCCTCGTCGCGATCCCCACCGTCGTCATCGCCGGGCCGCTGTTCAGCAAGCTGGCGGCACGCTGGGTGGACGTCCCCGTCCCCGAGCTCTACGTGACCGTCGAAGACCGGGAAGGCGCCGAGGCTGCCGCCGAGCGTCGCCGGCCCAGCTTCGCGGCCACCCTGTCCGCGATCCTGCTGCCTGTCGTCCTGATGCTGGGCAAGGCGATCGCCGACGTCATCGCCGCCGACTCGGAGTCGCCCGCGAAGGCGCTGCTCGACTTCCTCGGTACACCGGTCGTGGCCCTCGGGCTCGCGGTGCTCGCCGGGATGGCGCTTCTCGGCCGCGGTGGCGGCATGGACCGCAAGGCCATCGCCGTCTCGCTGGAGAGTTCGCTGCCCCCGATCGCCGGAATCCTCCTCATCGTCGGCGCCGGCGGCGGATTCAAGCAGGTCCTGATCGACACCGGCATCGCCGATGTGATCGCCGACGCGATCAAGGACAGCGCCCTGCCCGTTCTGTTCCTCGCCTGGCTCGTGGCCGTGCTCATCCGCGTCGCCACCGGATCGGCCACCGTCGCGACGGTCACCGCGTCCGGCATCCTCGCGCCCGTCGCCGCCGAACTGACCTCGACGCACGTGTCGCTGATGGTGCTGGCGATAGGCTCCGGCTCGCTGTTCCTGTCGCACGTCAACGACGCGGGATTCTGGCTGGTGAAGGAATACCTCGGCGTCACGGTGGTACAGAACCTGAAGACGTGGACGGTGATGGAATGCATCATCTCCGTCACCGGTCTCGCCGGGGTCCTCGCACTGAGCGTATTCATCTAAAGGGGGCTGAGAAATGTCGAGTGAGGTTGGTGAGATGCACGTGAGTACGCGCGAACCTGCAGGACGCACGCCGCAGACCGTAGACCCGGTCCTGGTGCTCATGGGGGTGTCGGGGTCCGGGAAGTCGACGGTCGCGGGAATCATCGCCGGCGCCATGGGCTGGGACCTGCAGGAGGGAGACGCCCTGCACCCACCCGCGAATGTCGCGAAGATGGCGTCGGGGCAGCCGTTGACCGACGAGGACCGCTGGCCGTGGCTCGATGTCGTCGCGGGGTGGATTCGGGAACACACCGAGAACGGTCTTCCCGGGGTCATCACCTGCTCGGCGCTGAAGCGCAGCTACCGCGACGTGTTGCGGGGCGACAACGTCGTCTTCGTGCATCTCGCCGGGTCGCGGGCGCAGATCGGGGAACGGCTGACCGCCCGGCTCGACCACTTCATGCCCCCGTCGTTGCTGGACACACAGATCTCGACGCTCGAACCGATCGAACCGGACGAGGATGCGATCGTGGTGGACGTGGGCGGATCGCCCACCCAGGTGGCGACCGAGATCATCGCTCGGCTGGAGCAGCGACTGGGTCGGTGAACCTCGGGCAATCGGACGAAATCGGTCGAAGTCGCTCGGCAACGGGCGACTTCGACTTACCGTGGCGGGGGTCTCGGGGAGCGGACGTGAGGAGTTTCGGGTGCGTTTCTCTCCGGATCGCCCTAGGGTGTCCACTTGGCTGGACAAGCGTCCGATACAACGGAGGGCAGTATGCGAACGCGTGAATCGATCGTGTGGCACTGGGATGTCAGTCGCCGGGCGCGCATGACGTTCTGGTTTGCCAGGGCTTTCGTCAAACCGCTGTTCACGATATGGCCGACTACGGACCGCGGCATCGAACTGCTGGCGACCCTCGACGAACTCATCGACCGGCTTCCCAAGCCGAAGGGCCTCGACATCGAGGCGATCTCGCTCGGCGGGGTGCCGTGCGAGAAGATCACCCATCCGCGCCCCACGATCATGTCGATGGACGGCGCCACCATCCTCTACTTCCACGGCGGCGGATTCGTGTTCTGCGGGCTCGCCACCCACCGGGCACTATGCGGACTGCTCGCCGCACGTTCGGGTGCGCCCGTCGTCTCGGTCGAGTACCGGCAACTTCCCAAGGGTGCGATCGGTGCGTCGCTGGTGGACGCCATGACCGCGTACACCGAGGTGCTGAAGGTCTGCGACGACCCCAGCAGGGTGATCGTCGCGGGGGACTCGGCGGGCGGATATCTCGCGATGAAGGTCGCGGAAGTTGCAGCGTTGCGGGGCCTCACCCGCCCGGCGGCCGTCATCGGGTACTCCCCGCTGCTCAACCTCGACCTCGAGGATCACGACCCCGATTTCATGAAACGCGACGCGTACCTGCCGATGTCGCAGGTGGCCAAGCTGAAGGATCGCTGGCTGGCCGGGCCCGATCAGATTCCGGGCGCCCAGTCTCCGGTGAACGCGGATCCGGCGCTGTTCCCGCCGGTCTTCCTCACCGCCGCCGAATACGAGATCATGCGGCCCGACGTCGAGATCATCACGGACAGGTTCGATCGGGAGGGGCGGCAGATCGAGACCCACATCTGGAGTGGGCAGATCCACGCGTTCCCGGTGATCGGCAAGGTGCTGCGGGAGAGTCGCACGATTATCGGACTCACCGTCGACTTCGCGTCCCGCGCGCTCACGGACTCGAAGCGGCACTCGGCCTGAACGACGTGAACGGCAGAACGGGTGGGCCTGTGCCCACCCGTTCTGCCGTTCGGGCCTCACGCGGGGTTGAGCACCCTGCGCAGCAGCGGTGACAGTGTGATCAGCAGTCCCAGCAACGCGACTCCCGTGACGAGTACGAGGCCGGAGTGGAACTGGTGGAACCCGGTGCCACTGATACCCGTGGCCGAGTGCGAGCCGGCGGTGACGAGTGCGGTGGTGAGTGCCAGCACGAGTGCGGCACCGACCTGCGCGGACGTCTGCACGAGGCCCGACGCCAACCCCTGCTCGGAGTCGTCGACGCCCGACGTGGCCTGGGCCATGATCGACGTGAAGCCCAGTGCGAAACCGACGCCCAGCAGCAGCACGCTCGGCAGGATCGCGACCGCGTAGTGGGGCTGGTCGCTCCCTGCGAAGAGGAACCACAGGTAGCCCAGGCTCAACGAGGTCAGTGCCGCGATGATCATGCGTGCCGTGCCGAACGCGTCGATCAGGCGCCCGACGAACGGCGATCCGAAGGCCACGATGATGCCGGCGGGCAGGAGGCCCAGCGCCATCTCCAGTGGCGACCATCCGAGCACCGACTGCAGGAAGATGGTCATCATGAACTGGAAGCTCAGGTAGGAGCCGAACAGTGCGACGATGCTGAGGTTCGCCCGCACGATCGAGCCGACCCGGAGGATGCTCAGACGCACCAACGGGTGCGCCACCCGGTTCTCCACGACGAAGAACGACGCCAGCAGGGCCGCGGCCAGTGCGAACGAGCCCAGCGTGAGCGGATCGGCCCAGCCGCGGGCCGGTGCCGACACCACGGTGTAGACGGCGAGCAGCATTCCCGACACCAGCGTGGCGGCGCCCACGATGTCGTGTCCGCCGTTGTCGGCGGCGCGGTCGCGGGGGATCAGGACGGCGCCCGCGACCAGGGCGAGGACCGCGAAAGGCACCGGCATCAGGAAGGTCCAGCGCCACCCGGCGCTGGTCAGCAGTCCGCCCAGGATCAGGCCGGACGAGTAGCCGCTGGCTCCGAAGACGGAGAAGATCGACAGCGCCCGGTTGCGGGCGGGCCCCTCCTTGAAGGTGGTGGTGAGGATGGACATCGCGGTCGGTGCGGTGAACGCCGCGGCGAGTCCCTTCACGAAGCGGCTCGCGATCAGCAGCGTGCCGTTGTCGACGAGTCCGCCGACCAGGGACGCGATCGCGAACACGGTGAGTGCGATGAGGAAGACCCGGCGGCGGCCGAGGAGGTCGGCAGTGCGTCCGCCCAGCAGCAGCAGACCACCGAATCCGAGTACGTATCCGTTGATGATCCATTGGAGCGAGGTGGTGGACAGCCCCAGCTCGGTTCCGATGGAGGGCAACGCAACACCCACCATCGAGACGTCGAGACCGTCGAGGAACATGACGAGGCACAGCACGGCCAGGACGCCCCAGAGTCGGGGTGTCCAGGCCTGGTCGGTCGACGGGGTCGCGGTGGCGCCCGACGAGATGGCGAGGTCCGGGGTGGCGTCGCTGATAGTCACAGGGAGAATATAGATGCACGTGCAATCAATGCGCAAGCACTAATTTCGTTTGCATTTAATTCGCTTGCACCTTTTGCGTACGCGCGCTAGGGTGCGGGACATGAGCTCTGAAGCAGACCTGCGCGGCACGTGGCGGCTGCTCGCGAGCAGATACAACTCCATCGCCTGCGAGTTGGATCGTGAGATGCAACACGCCCACGGCCTGAGCATGAGCGATTTCGAGACGCTCGATCGACTCATGGACGCCACCTGCGAGCGACCCAGGATGCAGGATCTCGCGGCCGAGATGTACCTCAGCCCCAGCGCCCTGTCCCGGAGCGTGGCCCGGCTGGAAAAGGCGGGCCTGGTCGCGAGGGCGCTGTGCGAGGCGGACCGGCGAGGCGTGTTCGTCGACGTCACCGACGCCGGCCGTGAGGTGCACGCCGACGCCAAGAAGATTCAGGTGGGCGTGCTCACCGAAAGGCTTTCGGACGCAACCTGACCCGTCAGGTCAGCGAGGTGGGTGTCGCATAGTCGTCATACGGGAATTCGCCGTCGACGACAGCGGTCACCACGGTGTTCTCGAGCGTGATCGCCCCTCCGTGATTGTCCAGGAACGCGGTGTCCGCGGCGTCGCGACCTGTCGCGATCCGCAGGAGTGCCGAACGCGGAGCCAATCGGGTCGCGTCGACCACACGCCATTCGTCATCGACGAACGCCTCGACGACAGCATGGAAGTCCATCGGATCGCACCCCGGCGCATACACGGCCACCAGCCTCGCCGGAATGGTGACGGCCCGCAGAAGCGCCACCGTGAGGTGGGCGAAGTCACGGCACACGCCCGCCCCGGACAGCATCGTGTCGACGGCGCTGTCGGTGGATCTGCTCGAACCCGCCTGGTACAGCAGTCGCGATCCCACCCACGAGGTGATGTCCTGCAGTAGTTCCGGCTGCGGCTTGGACAGATTGAATTCGCCGCCGGTGAAACCGAAGAACTTGTCCGCCTCCGCATATCGGCTCGGGCGCAGATACTTCGACAGGTCGTAGTCGGTGACCGGAGGCGAATCGGCCTTACCCACAACCGAAGCCGAGTACTCGACGCGCAGCGAGCCGGGAGCACTGTCCAGGAGGTGGACACGAGTGCCGTGCTCCGCCACCATCTCTCGTGCCTCGACACGGCTACCGTCGAGGGTGAACGTCAACGATTCCGACAACTCCGAACCGGGGGTCCGAGCCACCGCGATCTTGAATTCGAGACTGGTGGCGTCGGTGACCTCGATATCGAGAGTGGCGCTGACGTGACGTTTCATCAGCCCATCCTGGCATCCATCGTCCACGGGTGCAGAACACCCCCGACGAAGTCAGGCCTGCACGCGCGGCCGCAACCACTCGACGAGGTCGTCGAGTACCTCCTCGTTCTCCGGTTCGTTGAACACCTCGTGGAACAGGTTTTCGTAGATCTCCACCGTGAGATCCTCCGAACCGACGTACTCCGCGATCAGTTCCGTGCCGTGCACACTCGCGAGTCCGTCGTCCTGGCCGTGCTGGAGAAGCAGGGGAATCGTCAGCGACGGCAGACGTTCCGGCAACCGTTCGGCGGCGAGGATCATCCCGCGCGCAATCCCGGCAGGCACCTTCCCGTGGTGGACGAGGGGATCCTCCTCGTAGGCCGACACGACCGCAGGATCGCGGGAGACCAACTTCGCGTCGAGCGACTCGACGGGCACTCCGGGAAGGAAGCGACCCACCAGCTTGCCGATCTCCACCACGATGCGCGGCGTGCCGCTCGTCACGTCGACCGCAGGCCCGGACAGCATGAGTGCCTTCAAGTCCTGCTGGTGGTCGAGTGCGTAGGTCAGCGCGATGGAACCGCCCATGCTGTGCCCGAGGAGAAACCGGTCGGTGCCGGGCCAGTCCGTCGACGCGATGCCGAACAACTGGTGCAGGTCGTCGGTGAACTCGGTCCAGTCCTTCAGATGGACCCGTTTGCCGCCCGACCGCCCGTGCCCACGGTGGTCGGGCGCGTAGATCGCAAGGTCGAGTTCCCCGAGCCGTTCGATCACATGGTCGTACCGCCGGGCATGCTCGCCGAAGCCGTGGCACAGAACCAGCACGCCGCGCGGGCGCCGCTCGGGGAGCCACACGTCGTAGACGATGGGAATTCCGCCGACGCCGGCGAAGGATGATTCTCGATGCTGCATGATGCCCCTTCGTGGTCCGAATTCGACGACTCAGATCATTGCACGGTGAGGTACCCCGACACGCGACAAATTAGGGTATCGGTCCCGTCGACAACAGGTCGATCACGGCGCGCGACGTGCGCCACCGCAGCCACCCGCGCGGTCCGTCCTCGCCGAGCGCGGCGCGGTCTCCGAACGGGACGTGCCCGGCCCCGGGCGGAAGACCAGCTGCTGATGGAGTTGCGCCGTCCCGCCGTTGACGGCGCCACCCACGAGATTCGCGTCGGCCGCCTCGAGATCCGACGGGCGCTGGACGACCCGTCCGACGACCCGCTCCGAGAAACCCGGTGCATGCGCCTCGAGGACCTCGTCGACTCGTGCGGCCAGCAGGTCGGCGGACGCGTCGTCGGTGATGTCGCGCGGTAGATGCGTATACGCCCAGGCGCTTTCGGTGCCCTCCGCCGACCTGGGGGATCCGCGGTCGTCATCTGTCCGAACAGCAGGAACGGGCTGGCCTGGACGGTGCCGGTGGTCAGGTCGGCCATCCAGCGGACGAGTCCGTTGTCGTCGGCACCCAGGTAGACGGTGCCCGCACCGCTCAGGCTGGGCGAACGCCACGGAATCTTCTGCGACAAGGCGTAATTGACCTTCAGGACGGGCGTGTCCCACTCGAAGTGCTCGAGGTCGGCCCGCACGCAGGCGGGGACGGCGTGGTCCGGAAGCAGCGACCCGTACAGTGCGGGCGCAGAGACGTCGGCGATCACCGCCCGACGTGCCGTGTAGCGGACACCCGACGCCGTCCGCACCCCCACGGCGCGACCCGATCGAACGTCGATCCCGGTCACGGCGTCGCCGAGTGGAAGTGCGCGCCCGCGTCCTCGGCGCGCCGACCACGCGGCACCGTCACCAGGTTGACGGCGTTCGAGGTCGGCGGCCGTGTCCGCGGGGTCGGGATGGATCACCGGCGCGTCCTCGCCGGCGGCCGAGCGGGCTTGCCCGAGCGCGCGGGGCGCGTGACTCCAGCGCAGTCCGTGCGACTCGAGATCGAGACCGCGGAGCGCCGGCGACACGGTGGACAGGGGATGGAACACGCTGAACAGGTCCGACGTGAATCCGGGGACGAGTTCCGCCGACCTCACCGCACCGCCGGGCGTCGGCTGCGCCTCCACTGACCGCCACATCCCAGCCCGCATCTGCCAGGGTCGCGGCCGCGACGAGTCCGTTGGGACCGGATCCGATGACCACTGCGTCGACGTTGTTCACCCGACCAGGCTGTCAGGAAAGGCGGCGCTCCGCTCAGAGGGACGAGGGCGTGAACGTCACCGGCATGTGCTTGAGCCCGTTGATGAAGTTGGAGCGCAGGCGCTGCGCCGGTGCGGTCTGTTCCATATCGGGCATGCGACGCAGAATCTCGCTCAGCATCACCTTCATCTCCGCGCGAGCAAGGTTGGCGCCGAGGCAGAAATGGTGACCGCCGCCGCCGAACGCAATGTGCTGGGAGTAGTGGCCGGTGGGCCGGTCGATGTCGAACGTGTAGGGGTCGTCGAACACCGCCTCGTCGCGGTTCCCCGACATGTGCCAGATGACCACCCGGTCGCCCTCGGAGATCTCGACGTCGTGCAGCACGGTGTCCGTGGTTGCTGTCCGGCGGAACTGCATGACCGGTGTGGCCCAGCGCAACCCCTCCTCGATCAGAGCGTCGAGCTTGGACGGATCTTCGAGCACCTTCCTGCGCTCCTCGGGATGCTCCATCAGCGCCAACTGGGTGTGTGAGATGGCGTTGCGGGTAGTCTCGTTACCCGCGACCGCGAGGAGCATGAAGAACATGTTGAAATCCAGTTCGCCCAGCTTCTCGCCGTGCACATCGGCCTGGATGAGAGCTGTCGCGATGTCGTCGCGGGGGTGCTTCTTGCGGTCCTCGAACATCTCCAGGCTGTACGCGAACATCTGGGCCGCCGCCGCGCGTTCCTGACCGTCCTCGAGATGGAATTCCGGATCGGACGAGCCGATCATCTGATTCGTCAGGTCGAAGATCAGCTTGCGATCCTCCTGAGGCACGCCCAGGAAATCGGCGATCGCCTGAAGCGGGAGTTCGGACGCGACATCGACGACGAAGTCGCACTCGCCGCGCTCGATCACCGCGTCGACGATGGTCGTGGCCCGCCGCGCGAGAATCTCGTGCAGTTGGCCGATGCGGCGGGGCGTGAAACCTTTGCTCACGATCTTCCGCAGCGCCGTGTGGTCCGGTGGGTCCATGTTCAGCATCATCAACTGCTGGCCCGCCAGGTCGTCCGGGCTCAGGTCGTCGATGTAGGTGGCGCCCCGCCACGACGAATACGTCTCGGCGTCCCGGTTCACCGTCACGATGTCGGCGTGCCGGGTAACGCACCAGAACGGGTCGCCGCGCTCGTCGAGGTGCCGGTAGACCGGGGCCTCCCGCCGCAACACCGCGAACATCTCGTGG
The DNA here is from genome assembly GCF_000280725.2 of Rhodococcus sp. JVH1. Lineage (NCBI taxonomy): Bacteria > Bacillati > Actinomycetota > Actinomycetes > Mycobacteriales > Nocardiaceae > Rhodococcus > Rhodococcus sp. JVH1. The sequence continues at coordinate 5,510,401 of NZ_CP166289.1, forward strand.
GGCACGCTCTTCGCGAAGGTGTCCGGGTTGTAGAGATCGACGTCGGCGAGCTGCACTGTCCCTCCTGAGGCCTCACGTACGAGAATACGTTCTAGTCCTGGAGGATGTGGAACAACGAAAAACGGCTCCGGAGAATTGAATCTCCGGAGCCGTTTCCACTGGTAGCGGGGACAGGATTTGAACCTGCGACCTCTGGGTTATGAGCCCAGCGAGCTACCGAGCTGCTCCACCCCGCGTTGCATTGACAACACTACACCCTTCCCGGAGTGCTCTTGACCAACCCCGGGGAGGGCTAGGTCACATCAGCCGGAACTGGACCATTTCGATGGCGTTCTCGATCGCCTCGGACACCTCCCGCAGGCGTTCGTCCGCGCCCGCAGCCGCGAGGATCTGCAGGCGGTCGGCGTCCCCCATCGGAATGTAGGTGGCGATCTCGTAGAGCCTCGTGCCGAGCGACCCGCGGAAACCGCCGATGACGGGAACGTCGGGCGGAACGTTGCCGGTTTCCGTCGCGAGACGGCGGAGGAGGCCGTACAGGAATTCGAGTCTCTCGATGAGGGAGGGGAATTCGTAGTCCGCTGTCTGGGTGCCGGTGTTCTCGTCCGGCCACACATCGACCTCGGCGATCGGATACGGGTTGTCGGGCAACCACTTCGACACCTTGATCCGTTCCTCCGTGCGGCAGAACAGCTCGTACCGCCCCTCGCCGATCGACGCGTGCGACTCGATCCGCGCGATAGTGCCGACATCGTGGCGGATGTCGCCGCCGCCCACCTCGTTGCCGCGGGCAATGAGAACGACACCGAAGCGGGGACCGTCCGGTGCGTCCAGGCAGTCGCGGACCAGCTCCTGGTAGCGGGGTTCGAAGACGTGGAGGGGGAGCTGCTGACCGGGCAGCATCGTCGAGCCCAGCGGGAACATGGGAAGCAGAGTCATCAGGGGATTCTCAATCGGGGTACGGGCGTCGCCGGCAGCGGGTCGACGCGATCGATCTCGTCCGTGAGGTGTTCCGACCACGTCAGGAGGCCGGCGATGTCGAGGCCGTGCGGCGCCTCCACCTCGTAATGCCGGATCCGGTCGTGGCCTTGGCGCAGCAGTGACCGCGCGCCCGTCTTGTTGCCCCGCATCAGATGGGTGAGACCCACCGCGAGCTGGGCGAGCCCCTGCCACAGTTCCCGCTCGTCCTCGGGGGCGATCTTCCACGTACCCTCGAGGATCTCGTGTGCATGGAACGGCATGCCGTGGTCGAGGAGCCGCTGAGCCTCGGTGATCGCCTCGTCGGGCGGTAACCGCAGGTCGTCGGGGATACGCGGTACACCCTCGGCGTCGTGCGGCAGGGGTCGGCCGAGTTCATCGCGGGGGCGTGCGTTGAGGGGTTTCCCCGTCCCGTCCCTGTCCCGATCGGTCATGGGACAAGGGTAACGCTCAGTCGCGGGTCGGCGAAGGGTTGGTGAGGGCCGCCGACACGCGTTTCGACAGCTCGTCGCGAACCAACCGGACTGTCGCGGACCGCAGGTGAACACGGTCGTCCTGGTGATAGAGGTACCGGCCGTCCGCTTCGACGTCGATCCACGTCAGTTCACCCAGAACGGGCTCGTCGAGCCCGCTGCGAGCACCCCGGATGCAGATGTATCCGATTCCGGTCCGCGGTCGGCCCACGATCCTTCGCAGGAGAGTGCCGTCGGAGGCTCGGGCGTTCTGCAGGACGGAAGTACCGCTGCTTCGGTTCTCGAGGTCGTCGGGGTGCGCGGTCAGGGACGGGGTCCGTCCGGGCGCGCAGCCGGGCAGGTCTTTCAGGAGTTGGGCGGTCAGCCAGTCGACGCCCTCGGTACCGGCGTCGATCCGGATGTCGCCGCGTCCCGGTGCCCCGCGCAACTGTTCGGCGACGACGGCGACCCGGCCACGGATGCTGCCCCTCCGGCGAAGCCCCGAGTCGAGTTCGGGGGAGGGGGCGAACACCGTGACGGACAGGTGCGGGTCCCGGAGCGCCTGGATCGCGGCAATCATTTTCGGTTCGTCGAGCGCAGTCCGCCACTGCTCCAGCTCGCGTTGCTGGACGGCATACTGGTCTTCCGTCGTGGCCGCGGACCGGTACTGCAGCGGGTACGGCATCCGGTCGAGATCGGTTGCCTCCCAAAGACACATGAATTGGGCTGACGTCAGCCGCCAGTTCATGCGCCGATCACCGGGGGCGCGACGGGGTCGAGTGTGCCGATCAGTTCGTTGCCGTTGTCGACGGTGATCAGGTAGCTCGGCGTCTGATGCTCCGTGTCACCATCGCCGTTGCCGCCTGCTCGGCCGGGTGCACCCATCATCCCGGGTGCCATACCCATTCCGGGTCGACTCATGCTCGGTTTCACCGGAGTCGCCGCGGCAGCAGCGGCAGCCGCACCTGCGCCGGTCGCGGCACCACCGGACAGGATCGGGCCACCCGGAACCACACCGCTCGAGGTGGACTCGAAATCGCGCTTGTCATTCTTCCGGCGCGCGCTCGACGCCGAACCCCCGACACCCGATCCGCCGGCACCGGACCGTGAACCTCCGACGAGTCCGCCGCCATAACCCGCGGCGCCCGCGCCCGTACCCGACTGCGAACCCGCGCCGGCCGCATTCTGCGCATTCGCGGCCGCAGTCTGTGCGGCCGAGACGGATCCAGCCCCGGCGCCCTGATTGGCGGCGGCTTCGGCATTCGCCGCCGACGTGGCCGCGGCATCATCCACTGCGGAATCCCCGTCCGCGGGGTTCGCCCCGTCCACCGACGAATCGCCCTCGCCCGACGCGGAAGAAGTATTGCTGTCGGCTGTGCCCCAGTGGTTCGAACCGGGAGGTAACGTTCCATGAGCATTCAGGACACCGTCGGGCCCGGCACCGTCTCCAGAAGGGGCGTAAGGCTCCGGGAGTTGCGGAACGTTCGTGCCGACATCGCGGTAGTTCGGCACGTAGATCGCTTCCAACCTCCGAACCGCCTCGAGGCGTGCGGCTTCCCTCGAAGTCTCGGACGTTTCCGCCGCAAGCGGACTCAGCGGGAGTTGGGACAGGACGCCTTCGGAACTAGCTGGCTGAGGCACAGACGCTTTCACGTCCGCAGCCGCGCTGCTCAGGATATCGAGCTTCACCGCGATTGCCGCGATACTCGATGTCAGCTGACCGCTGGTTGCAGCGAGTTTCTCGGTCGCTTGTGCCGCGGCATCCGCCGCGGCACCCTCCCAACGTTCAGAAATCGTATTGCGGAGGATCGCGAATCCGAAGGCGAGTGGGAGCGAGTTCGAGATGCTGTGGCAGGCCTGGGCGAGTTGACCGATGGCGTCGGGAACCATGGTCTGAACTTTTGCGTACATTTCTTCGTGCCCCATACCGTGGAAACTCTCCATGGTGCGGATGTACGGGTCATCTGTTCCTGCGCCCGCAGCGAGCCTGTCCGCCGAGCTCTGGAGGCCTGTGCGTCGTTGCTCGCCTGCGCCATTCGGACTCAGTGCGCTGAGGATCGCGGACACGGGATCGTTGGGCGGCATGGCTCAGCCCTCCTTCGGAATGTAGCGCTCGAAGATGCGAGCGGTGTCTTCGAGGCCAGCGCACCATTCAGATTCGGGAGCGGGTGCTCCGGTACCTTTGAACACGCTGCGATCGACGATGAGCACCCCGTAGGTCGTCTCGATCGAGATAGCACACGCATCGGGTTGGTCAGTTTCGAGCTTTAGCAGCGCCCGCCGACCGTTGACATCGATCTGCTTGGCATACGCCTTGGTCTTCTCTTGTTCTTCAGCGAAGCTGATGTTGCCTGAGAGAATATTCAATCCATATAGACGACGGGGAGTGTCATAGCTGCATCCGAGGAACGTGTATTCGTCAGGTGTGAAGTCTGTATTCTCTTCGCTTCCTGGATCGTATCCAGCTTCAATCAGCGTTGCATCGGGAAGATCTAGACACGGGTCGAACGTAACGTGCGGTCGGTCGGACTTGTCGACATGTCTGGGGGCGCGCGCCGGTGGCACCTCGGCCGCAGATGTGCCAGGTTCTGGCTCACTCATCGATTGAGTGCTGCAGCCTGCGATGAGCAGAGCTATCGCGACAAAGCCGACGTGCGCCACTTTCAAGTTCATTTGTCGATCCCCGCCTGAACGGTGGCCAGAGCCTGTCCGACTGCACTATCAGTTTCCGCGAAGGCTTCTCCACCAGCTGCGAACGTCTCCCGCATCGCTTCGATTGCGTACCGAAACTGGTTAAGGCGCTCGATCATAGAACCCGATCCTCCGCCGCCATTGAACTTTGCTTCATACCCGGTTTGCAATTCTTGTGCGGAGCCGAAGCCACCGAAACCTGAGACATTCTTCAAGGCCCTTGCCTTTTTGATGGCATCGTCAAGCTGCTCGAGCATCGCGTCGCACACGCCGACGCATTTCTCGATGGCGTCATCTTCCAGACGCAGTGTTTTGCTCATCCCCATCCCCCCAGTACTCGACAGGACCCCCACGGCCGCGTGCGGAGATGCTACCGCACAGGTGTGTCACTCGGTCTAGTGTCCTGAGTCTTTAATTCTGGCGCAGTAGTGTGCGATGGAGTCGAGGATCTGGTCGGCGGTCTTGACCCAGACGTAAGGTCTGGGGTTGTCGTTCCAGGTCTCGATCCATGCTCGGATGTCTTTGTTGAGCTGTTGGACCGAGGTATGGGTGGAGCGTTGGAGCTTCTTGGTGGTCAGTTCGGCGAACCAGCGTTCGACGAGGTTCATCCACGATGAGCTGGTCGGTGTGAAGTGGATGACGAAGCGCGGGTGCGCGAGGAGCCATCGTTTGACCGCGGGAGTCTTGTGGGTCGATGCATTGTCCATCACGAGGTGGACATCGAGATCGTCGGGCACCTGAGCGTCGATCTTGCGAAGAAATGCGATGAATTCTTGTGCGCGGTGGCGTGAATGGAGTGATCCGATCACCTTCCCTGAGGCGATGTCTAGAGCGGCGTACAGGCTCGAGGTGCCATTGCGGACGTAGTCGTGACTGGCGCGTTGCGGGGTGGTGGGAAGCATCGGGAATATCGGTTGGGTCCGGTCCAGTGCTTGGATCTGAGTTTTTTCGTCGACGCAGAGCACCAGAGCCCGCTCGGGCGGGTTCATGTACAGGCCGACGACGTCACGGACCTTCTCGGTGAACAGTGGATCCTTCGACAGTTTCCACGAGTCTTGTTTGTGCGGGGCCAAACCGAACGCGCGCCACACTCTCGAGACCGTCGATTGCGAAATATCGAGATGCTCTGCCATTGATCGTGTGGACCAGTGTGTGGCATTCTTCGGTGTCGTTTCGAGGGTCGAGGTAATCAGATCCTTGATCTTGTCGTCGTCGATCGTCCGCGGACGGCCCGGGCGTGGTTCGTCGAGCAACCCGTCGCATCGGTCCTCGACGAACCTGTCGCGCCACCGCCGCACCGTGCCTCGGTTCAACCCCAACCTCTGCGCCACTTCGGTATTCGATCCACCATCGGCGGCAGCGAGAATGATTCGCGACCTTACTGCCAAACCTGCAGCGGTCTTGCGTCGCCGCGACCACCCCTCGAGTTCTACGCGTTCGGCCTCGGTCAGCACAATCTCCGTCGGTCGCGGACCACGAGTTGCCATGACCAATCTTAACAACCGATCGCTTATTTATGACTCAAGACACTAGTGCGCAGCGCCCCGATGTTCAGGCCGCGTGGAGGTATTCGATGAGGATGCGTTCCACTGGTGAGCTGATCTGAACCTCACGGAGCGGCAACGGTTTCGGTAGTGGTGGTTCGGTTGATCGGTACCGATGTCCGGTGGGGGTGCAGATCTCGATTTTGTGCAGTCCGCCGGGCAGTTGGTGGGGCTTGGCGTTCCATCCTGCGCCTTGTTTGGCGTAGTTGCAGGCCGCGCACAGGCCGGCGCCGTTGTGTGCGGTGGTCGGGCCCTCGTATTCGCGGGGTTGGATGTGGTCGTGATGCCGGATCGGCGCATCGCACCATGGTGTCCGGCACGTTCGATCGCGCAGATCGATCATCCTCGCCAACCCGGCGGGGAAGCGGCGGGCCTGGGACTCGGTTGCGGTCAGGGCTCCGGAGTGCGGGTTCGCGTACAGGCGGCGCAGAGTCACCCGTGCCTCGTTCCCGGTTTCCGGATCGATCGTGGCCTGGACTGCCTCATGTATCCAGTGCCCTGCCAGTGCCGCGGGGACGGGACCGTACCCCTGCACGTAGGCGGGTTCGGACCCTCGGTCGAGGAGCGCGCGGTCGGAGATCACGAGGTTGACGGTGATCGGAGGTGCCGTCGCGGTGTGGGGCGCGCCGGTCACTCGGGAGACGAGGAGGTCGGCCATGATCTGCGACCGCGTGCGCTCGTCACCGGCGGCGAGGATGGAATCGGCGTCACGGGCGAGAGTCGCGTGCACCGCGACCCCTTGTGCCACCGGCAGTAGGGCGCTGACGTACGCCATGGTGTCCGGTGCGGGACGGGAGGTGACCCTCCTGTCCGATACCGCCTTGCGGGCCCGTCGCACCATGGCCTCGGCGTCGACTTCGGCGGCGGCCGCGCGAACTTTCGCGCACACCGCCTGGTCGCTGAGCCCGTCCAATGTCGCCGGGTCGGCGCACAGCAGGTAATCGAGTGCGGTGCGGTCTTCGCGGGTGAGGCACGCGGTTTCCCGGACGAGGATCGTTGCCCGCCACTCGCTGAGCACCCCTCGTTCGAGCAGTGCCAAGGTGCGGGGCATCTCGTGGACAAGAGCGGTGGCCATGCCGAGATGACGGCCACCTCGAAACGGTGAGTCCCGTCGCGCCAACGCCACCTGGTTGGCGATACCGCGCCCTCGATGTGCGACCGGCACTTGGCGGTCTGCTCGTGCGGTGCGGATGGAGGCGTCGAGGTCTGCGGTCACCCGGGCTTGCACGCCCGCACAGGCGGCTTTCACCTCTTCGAGTGTGCGAAGTACGTCGATGCGCGTCGCATCGTCGATATCCCGGTCGAGTTTCGGTAACTCGGCCAGAAATGCGGTTACCGCTGCTGCATCCACCCCGCCCCCCGGTTGCCGTCGATTCCCCCGAATCGAACATATGTTCTAGTCTAGCCGACCCCACGGGACCTTGGCAATACCTAGCCGGCACCCACCATGCGCATGGCGAGGTCGGCGTAGAGGTCTGCGACGGCCTCGGGCTCGGTGTAGGCGCCGGCCGGGAACCAGCGGCAGATGTCGACGCACAGAGACATGAGGGCGAGGGTGACGCCTTCGCCGTCGGGGACCGTGAATTCGCCGGATGCGGCCCCTGCGTCGACGACGGCGCGGACGATGTGGGTGATGTCGCGGCGCAGTTTGACCACGTCGCGGTAGTGCTCGGGCGTGAGGGCGTTGAGTTCGTACTGCACGACGCGAGCCTGTGCGTGGTGCGTGGCCTGCCAGCTCGCGAATGCGCCGATCAGCGCCTGCAGCCTGATGGAGGGCGCCTCGTCGGGGAGGTCTGCACTCACGACAACGTCGAGCGCTGCGGTGTGGCCTTCGTAACTGATCGCGAAGAGCAGCTCTTCCTTGGATCGGTAGTGCGGGTACATCGCGGCGGGGCTCATCTCGAGGCGGGCGGCGATCTCGCGGGTGGTGGTGCCCCCGTAACCGCTGGTCGCGAACGCGTCGACGGCTGCGGCGCGGATGCGGGCGGCAGCCTTGGAAGGGCTGATCACCTGGTTCGGTGATTCGCTCATGTCTTTCTCCATCCTCGGCTGCGCGGCTGTTGACAATACCGCGCCGCACCCTCAGTATAAGCAAGCGCTTAGAAAATAAGCACACGCTTACATGCTGGAAAGCGTGGACACAGTCAGCTGGATTTCGACAAAGGAGCGGTGATGCGACGCACCCTGTACGGCCCCGATCACGAGGCATTCCGCGAATCGGCCCGGGAGTTCGTGAACCGCAACCTCCTGCCGGTGGCCGACAAGCTCATCGAGCAACGCTTCATCGACCGCGAGATCTGGCTCGAAGCGGGCCGCAACGGATTCCTCGGCCTCGAGGTCCCCGAGGCATACGGCGGAAGCGAGGCCGGCGACTACCGGTTCAATGCGGTTCTCGCCGAGGAGCTTTCGCGGGCAAGTGCCGCCGTGTCGTCGAGCTTCGGCATTCACGCCGACGTCGTTGCGCCGTACCTCGTGCAGCTCACGACCGAGGAGCAGAAGCAGCGTTGGCTACCCAAGTTCTGCACCGGTGAACTGCTCACCGCGATCGGCATGACCGAGCCTTCCGGTGGTTCCGACCTCGCCTCGCTCAAGACCACTGCGGTCAAGGACGGCGACGACTGGATCATCAACGGTTCCAAGACGTTCATCACCAACGGCTACAACGCCGACCTGGTGATCGTCGCGGCGCGCACCAGTCCCGAGAAGAAGTCCAAGGGCATCACCCTGTTCGCCGTCGAGACGGGCATGGAGGGCTTCGAGCGCGGCCGCAAGCTCGACAAGGTCGGCCAGCACGAGTCGGACACCGCCGAGCTGTTCTTCGAGAACGTGCGTGTGCCGTCGACGAACATCATCGGTGAGATCGACCGCGGATTCATCCACATGATGGAGATGCTGCCGCAGGAGCGTGTCGGCGCCGCCGTCTCGAACATCGCGCACGCCGCGCCGATCCTCGAGGAGACGATCCAGTACGCCAAGGACCGCAAGGCATTCGGCCAGCCCATCGGCTCGCTCCAGTGGAACAAGTTCCTCCTCGCGGACCTCGTCACCCGTGTCGAGGTCACCCAGGCCTACGTCGACAACTGCGTCGCCGCACACGCCGACGGTGAGCTCACCGCAGTGGACGCCGCCAAGGCGAAGTGGTGGACTGCTCAGGTGCAGAACGAGGTCCTCGACCACTGCGTGCAGCTGCACGGTGGCTACGGATTCATGACCGAGTACCGTGCCGCCCGTGCATGGATGGACGCCCGTGTCACCAAGATCTGGGCCGGTTCCAACGAGATCATGAAGGAACTGATCGGTCGCGACCTCGGCCTCTGAACCCGTACCCCGTAGCCCGACGACAAAGGAGTCGCTTCGTATGTCCGTTCTCGACAAGTTCAGCTTGACCGATCGGGTGGTCGTCGTGACCGGTGCGTCGTCGGGTCTCGGGGTGGCGTTCGCGCAGGCCGCGGCGGAGGCCGGCGCCGATGTGGTGCTGGCGGCGCGCCGCACCGACCGTCTCGAGAAGACCGCCGAACTGGTGCGGGCCGCCGGACGTCAGGCGCTGTGCGTTGCGACGGATATCGCAGACCCGGCTCAGGCGCAGAACATGATCGACGCGGCCATGGAGAAGTTCGGCCGGGTGGACGTGCTCGTCAACAATGCCGGCGTCGGTACGGCAGTCCCCGCGACGCGGGAGACGCCGGAGCAGTTCCGGCAGGTCGTCGACATCAACCTGAACGGTTCCTACTGGGCCGCGCAGGCGGCGGGGAAGGTCATGAAGCCGGGCAGCGCGATCGTGAACATCGCGAGCGTGCTCGGTCTCACCACCGCGGGACTTCCGCAGGCCGCGTACGCCGCGAGCAAGGCCGGGGTCATCGGTCTCACCCGCGACCTGGCGCAGCAGTGGGGTGCCCGCAAGGGCATCCGGGTGAATGCGATCGCTCCCGGATTCTTCGAGACGGAGATGACGGACCAGTACCAGGACGGGTACCTCGAATCGATGAAATCGCGGCTCGTTCTCGGTCGCCTCGGTGACCCGGAGGAGCTCGCCGCGACCGTCGTCTGGCTCGCTTCGGACGCTGCCGCGTACGTCACCGGTCAGACGATCGCGGTGGACGGCGGCATCACCATCACCTGAGCGTCGGGTTGGGCGGGGCTGCGGTGCTGGCGTATAAGTAGGAAATGACCACGCGCACCGTCCATGAAGAGTGGGACGACCAGCCCGCCCCGTCGATGGCGGCCACCGATCTGTTGCGGGAGCCTCCGGCGACACCGCGTGGTGCACGCACGCGCGCGGCGTTGGTGGCGGCCGCGCGGACGGTGTTCGAGCGGTCCGGGTACCTCGATGCCCGGCTCACCGACATCACGAAGGAAGCCAACTGCTCGACGGGGTCGTTCTACACCTACTTCGACAATAAGGAGCAGGTGTTCGCCGCTGTGCTCGAGGTGGCGCAGGAAGACATGATGCACCCGGGCATGAAGCGGGTGCAGGACACCGACGACCCGTACGCCGTCCTGGAGGCGAGTAACCGCGCCTACCTGGAGGCCTACCGGCGTAACGCCAAGCTGATGGGGCTGCTCGAGCAGGTCGCGCACATCGACCCGGCGTTCGCGGACCTGCGGCGTCAGCGGGCCGACGCGTTCATCGCGCGGAACGCGCGGGGCATCGCGGAACTGCAGGCGCGGGGCATCGCCGACAAGGAACTCGACCCGATGCTGGCGTCGCGTGCGTTGTCGGGGATGGTCAGCCGGTTGGCCTACAACGTGTTCGTGGCCAGCGTGAACGGGACCGACGGCACTCCCGTCGACTTCGACGACGTCGTGTTCACCACGACGCGCATCTGGGCAAACGGGCTGAGGTTCCCCGAGCGGAGCTGAGCGCCACCCGACGGCGTGAGGGCGTGGGGCACCCAGGTCAACGAAACTGAATCCGACACCGGATTCAGGTGATTTCTGTGGAAGACTGGGATCACGTCCGTGTCCCCTCGAGGAGGAATCTCGTGCAGGTTGCGCAGAAGGTCGCCATCGTCACCGGTGGCGGAGGTGGAATCGGCGGCGCACTCGCGGAGCGGCTCGCCGCCGAGGGGGCCAGGGTCGTCGTCACCGATCTCGATGCCGCATCGGCCCAGGCAGTGTCGGACCGGATCAACGCGACGCGTCCAGGGGCCTCGATCGCCCGCGGTGCCGACGCGTCCGACGACGCACAGATCGGCTCGGTCATCGACGCTGCGGAGAAGGCTTTCGGCGCCGTCGACCTCTACTTCGCCAATGCGGGCGTCGCGGCGGGGGAGGATCTCGAACCCGACGACGCGGTGTGGGACCTCGCCCTCGACGTGAACGTCCGAGCGCACATCCGGGCGGCACGCCGGCTGGTCCCCGGCTGGATCGAGCGCGGCGAGGGGTACTTCGTCAGCACGGCCTCGGCCGCCGGGCTACTCACCCAGATCGGTTCCGCCCCCTACTCGGTGACCAAACATGCGGCCGTCGGATTCGCCGAATGGCTGTCCGTCACGTACGGCGACAAGGGCGTCCGTGTCAGCTGCCTGTGCCCGATGGGCGTCAACACCAAGCTGCTCACCGACGACGCCGCCCTGTCGGCCACTGCCGCACGCGCCGTCACCACCGCGGGTACGGTTCTCGAAGCGTCCGAGGTGGCCGAATGTGTGCTCGCCGCAATGGAAGCCGAACAGTTCCTGATCCTTCCGCACCCCGAAGTGCTGGAGATGTACCGGCACAAGGGCGCCGACTACGACCGATGGATCCGGGGAATGCGCCGCTACCAGGCCTCGCTCCTCGCCCAGCCGTCCTGACCCGACCGCACGAGGAGCCCGCATGTCGCTGTTCGACCTATCCGATCGCGCCCGGCAATACCAGACCGATCTGCTGGAGTTCATGGATTCGCATGTGTATCCGGCGGAGGCGGTGTACGAGGAGCAGATGCGGGAGTCGGGGGATCCGCATTTCCAGCCGCCGGTGTTGGAGGAGTTGAAGGCGGAGGCGCGGCGGCGGGGGTTGTGGAATCTGTTTCATCCGCATCCGGGGACGGGTGCGGGGTTGACGAATCTCGAGTATGCGCCGTTGGCGGAGATCATGGGGCGCAGTCATATTGCGTCGGAGGCGTGCAATTGTAATGCGCCGGATACGGGCAATATGGAGGTGCTGGAGTTGTTCGGTACGGCCGAGCACAAGGAGAAGTATCTGACGCCGTTGCTGGAGGGGACGATGGCGTCGGCGTTCGCGATGACGGAGCCGGCGGTGGCGAGTTCGGATGCGACGAATGTGGAGTTGTCGATGGTCCGGGACGGTGACGAGTATGTGCTGAACGGGCGGAAGTGGTTTGCGTCGAATGCGTTGCATCGTAATTGCCGGGTGTTGATCGTGATGGGGAAGACGGATCCGTCGGCGGCGGCGCATCGGCAGCAGTCGATGATGGTGGTGCCGATCGATGCGCCGGGGGTGACGGTGATGCGGGGGTTGCCGGTCTTCGGGTATCAGGATCGTGAGGGGCATGCGGAGATCGATTTCGCGGATGTGCGGGTTCCGGTCGAGGATGTGTTGAAGGGGGAGGGGGAGGGTTTCGCGATTTCGCAGGCGCGCCTGGGTCCGGGTCGGATTCACCATTGCATGCGGGCGATCGGGATGGCGGAGCGGGCGTTGGAGTTGATGTGTCGTCGGGCGTCGTCGCGGGTGACGTTCGGTAAGCCGGTCAGTGAGAATGCGAATGTTCAGGATTGGATTGCGGAGGCGCGGATCGAGATCGAGATGATTCGGTTGTTGACGCTGAAGGCGGCGTATCTGATGGATACGGTGGGGAACAAGGAGGCGCGGACGGAGATCGCGGCGATCAAGGTGGCGGCTCCGAATATTGCGCTCAAGATTGTGGATCGGGCGATTCAGGTGCACGGTGGGGCCGGCGTGACCGACGACTTCCCCCTCGCCATGATGTACGCCCATCTGAGGGCATTGCGTCTCGCGGACGGACCGGACGAGGTCCACAAGATGTCCATCGCGAGAAGAGAACTGCGTAAATACCGCACGAAGACCGAGAACAACCAGCATGGAGGAAACAAGTGAGCCAGGAACGTAGAACTGCCATCGTCACCGGATCGGCCCGGGGAATCGGCGCCGCCGTCGCGAAGCGGCTGGCCGAGGACGGCTACGCGGTCGCCGTCCTCGACCTCGACGAGTCCGCATGTGCCGGCACCGTCGACGCGATCACGTCCGCCGGCGGAAAAGCGCTGGCCGTGGGCGCGAATGTCGCCGACGAGGAGTCGGTCGCTGCGGCAGTCGAGCGGGTGGCGACCGAACTGGGCGCCCCGACGATCCTGATCAACAACGCCGGGATCACCCGCGACAACCTGCTGTTCAAGATGACCGTCGACGACTGGGACGCCGTGATGAACGTGCACCTGCGTGGTGCGTTCCTGATGTCGCGGGCCGTGCAGAAGTACATGGTGGACGCCAAGTTCGGGCGCATCGTGAACCTTTCGAGCACCTCGGCGCTCGGCAACCGCGGGCAGGTCAACTACTCCGCCGCCAAGGCGGGCATGCAGGGCTTCACCAAGACGCTGGCATTCGAGCTCGGCAAGTTCGGTGTCACCGCGAACGCGATCGCGCCCGGCTTCATCGAGACCGAGATGACCGCCGCGACCGCCGAGCGGGTGGGTGTCGGATTCGAGGACTTCAAGAAGGCCGCGGCGTCGCAGATCCCCGTGAACCGCGTCGGGCAGCCCGAGGACATCGCGCACACCGCATCGTTCTTCGTGAGCGAGGGCGCCGGATTCGTGTCGGGTCAGGTCGTCTACGTCGCCGGTGGACCGAAGGACTGATCGATGAAGGCTTGGCGTGTACACGAATTGGGCCAGCCGCGGGACGTTCTGACGTTCGAGGACGTCCCCGACCTCGAACCGAAGCCCGGCGAGTTGCTGGTCAAGGTGCTCTCGGCGACCGCCAACTTCCCGGATGTGCTGTTGTGCCGCGGTGAGTACCAGATTAAGCCGCCGCTTCCGTTCACTCCCGGTGTGGAGCTGTGCGGCGAGGTGGTGGGCCTGGGTGAGGGTGTCACCGAGTTCGCCGTCGGCGACCGGGTGATCGGCATGCCGAGCCTGCCGAACGGCGGGTTCGCCGAGCTGGCCGTCATGTCCTCGGCCACCGCGTTCCCCGCTCCGGAGGCCCTCGACGACGCCGAGGCGTCGGCGCTGTCGATCGGCTACCAGACGGGATGGTTTGCGCTGCACCGCAGGACGCAGATCCAGCCCGGCGAAACGCTGCTCGTGCATGCTGCGGCAGGTGGTGTGGGCAGCGCGGCCGTGCAGCTGGGTAAGGCGGCAGGCGCCAAGGTGATCGGCGTCGTCGGCGGGTCCGAGAAGGCGGCGTATACGCGGGAACTCGGAGCCGACCTCGTGATCGACCGGCACAGCGAGGACTTCGTCCAGGCCGTGAAGGACTTCACGGACGGCCGCGGTGCCGACGTCGTGTTCGATCCGGTGGGCGGCGACTCCTACACGAAGTCGACCAAGTGCATCGCGTTCGAGGGTCGCATCATTGTGATCGGGTTCGCGAGTGGCACCATCCCGTCGCCCGGGCTGAACCATGCACTGATCAAGAACTACTCGATCATCGGGCTGCACTGGGGGCTGTACAACGCCTACAACCCCGCTGCGATCCGGGAGTGCCACGACGAGCTGACGAGGATGGCCGCGGCAGGCGAGATCAAGCCGATGATCAGCGAGCGGCTCGGACTCACCGACGTCGCGGACGGCATCGCGAGACTCGGCGAGGGGACAACGGTCGGACGGCTGGCTTTCCTGCCCGGACGCTAGCGGTTGCGCTTCGCGTACAGCTCCTCGAGGTTGTGCCGCAAGGTCGCCTCGGTGTTCTTCACGGCCGTTTCGACGAACGGTTCGACGATGAGGCCGAGGGCCTTGCCGGCGAGACCGCCGGGGAGTTTGTACGCGAAGTCCACGCTGATCTCGGTCTTGTCCTCACCGTGAGCGGTGAACTCCCAGGTAGAGGAGTTGGCGGCGCCGTCGAGCGACGCCAGGGTGATGACCCGGTCCTGTTCCCACTCGGTGACCTCTAACCGGGACCGCAGCGTGCTGGGGCCGATGTGGATCGCGGCGTCGAATGTCGACTCCATCCCCTGGTCGAATTCCCCGATCGGACGGAACTCCGAGACTCCGAACATCCAGTCGGGGACCGTCCGGTAATCGTCGATGTACGCGAACGCCACATGGATGGGCACGGCTGCGATCGCGGAGTGGCGGACGTGGATCATCAGGTGGTCCCTGGCTCTCTGTCGGAGAAGGCTGTCGATCTGGGCGACCTCGTTCGACTCTAGTCAACTCCCGCGACCGCAGCAGGGGAGCGGCGGGTGCCTGTTCTACCGTAGGACCCATGACGGTAGAGGGCACCCAGCGCGGCAGTTCCTGGCGTGAGTACACCGACCAGGGCTTGTCCAAGGTTCTGGCCGCGGCGCTGGCGGCGTTCGTCGAGAAGGGGTACGACGGCGCGTCGATCCGTGAGATCGCGTCCCGCGCCGGTCTGTCGGTCCCCGGTCTCTATCATCACTACCCCTCCAAGCAGGCGCTGCTGGTGGGGTTGACGAACGCGGTGATGCGCGAACTCCTCGATCGCAGCCACGCGGCGGTGGCCGAGGCGGGCCCGACACCGGGCGAGCGGTTCGACGCGGTCGTCGAGTCGTTGCTGCGGTTCCACATGTACCGGCGCGAGCAGGCGTTCGTCGCGTCCCGGGAGACGCGGAGCATGGAACCGGAGAGCCGGAAGGCGTACATCGCGCTGCGCGACGAGCAGCAGGAGATGCTGGACGACATCGTCCGCGAGGGGGTGGCGGCCGGGCTGTTCCGGACGCCGTTCCCGGAGGACGCGAGCCGCGCCGTCGTCACGATGTGTGTCGCGGTGTCCACCTGGTACCGGGAGGACGGGCCGCTGTCGCCCGACGAACTGGTCGAGCGGTACCTGGCGATCGCGAGGAGCACGGTCGGCGCGTCCGGCTGAGTCTTGACCGGCCTTCGAAGGTGTGGAATTGTCGGGGACGACTTCGACCGAGCGAGTGATCGGTCGGTACCGGAGTCGCCGTACTGACTGGAGGTAGTTGTGGCGATCGATCTGTCCTACGCACCCGAGGTGACCGCGCTCGTCGAGAAGACCGAGGCGTTCATCCGCGAAGTCGTGCTGCCCATCGAGGACGAGCACGGCGGCGACATCACAGCTGCCGGTGGCGACACCCTGCGCGTGGAGCTGCAGAAGGCAGCCAAGGACGCCGGAGTCTTCGCCCCGCACGCACCCGTCGAGTACGGCGGGCACGGCCTGAACATGACCGATCGCGCGCCCGTCTTCGAGGCTGCGGGCTATTCGCTGTTCGGTCCGACGGCCCTGAACATCGGGGCACCTGACGAAGGCAACGTCCACATGCTCGCGCACATCGCCAGCCCGGAGCAGAAGGAGCGGTTCCTCGCCCCGTTGGCGCACGGCGACATGCGGTCGGCGTTCGCCATGACCGAGCCGTCGCCCGGAGCCGGCTCCGACCCCTCGGCGCTGACCACGCGCGCCGAGAAGGTGCCGGGCGGGTGGAAGATCAACGGCCACAAGTACTTCATCACCGGCGCCGATGGCGCGGGATTCTTCATCATCTTCGCCCGCACCTCCGGCGTGCCCGGCGACCGCGGCGGCGCCACGATGTTCCTCACACCGGCCGAGGCCGAGGGGCTGAGGGTGGGACGCCACATCGACACCCTCGACCGGGCGATGATCGGTGGGCACTGCGAGGTGTTCTTCGAGGATCTGTTCGTCCCCGACAGCGGGGTTCTCGGCGAGGTGGACCAGGGATTCGCCTACGCCCAGGTCCGGCTCGGGCCCGCCCGGATGACACACGTCATGCGCTGGCTCGGTGCGGCGCGCCGCGGCCACGACGTCGCCGTGGCACACGTCGCGCAACGTGACGGTTTCGGCGGCAAGCTGGGCGATCTGGGCATGGTCCAGAAGATGGTCGCGGACAACGAGATCGACATCGCCGCCAGCCGGGCGCTGTTGACGCGGGCATGCTGGGAACTCGATCAGGGCGGCCACGCGAGCAACTCCACGTCCATCGCCAAGACCTACGCCTCGGAGGCCATCTTCCGGATCGTCGACCGCTCCATCCAGATGTGCGGCGGTCTCGGCGTGTCCGGCGACCTGCCCCTCGCCCGGCTGTCCCGCGAGGTGCGACCGTTCCGCGTCTACGACGGACCGTCCGAGGTGCACCGCTGGGCCATCGCCAAGCGTGTCGTGGGTGCCGCGAAGAAGGCCGCGCGGGAGGCGGGCGCATGAGCGAACATCGGGGGCTCGATCTCGTTGCGCTGCACAAGTTCCTGTCCGAGTCGGGCGTTCCTCTCGACGGTGACTTGCGGGCCGACCTGATCGCCGGCGGCAAGTCCAACCTCACGTACGCCATCTTCGACGACTCCTCGCGGTGGGTGCTGCGAAGGCCGCCCACCGCGGGGCTCACACCGTCGGCGCACGACGTTGCCCGCGAGTTCCGCATCACGTCGGCGCTGCAGGGCACCGACGTCCCGGTGGCCGCCACCGTCGCACTGTGCGAGGACGACAGTGTGATGGGCGCGCCGTTCACGGTGGTGGAACATGTGACGGGTCAGGTGATCCGGACCAAGTCGGATCTCGAGGCGCTGTCCGGCGACGACATCGACTCGTGCACCGACGAACTGGTCCGTGTGCTCGGTGCGTTGCACAACGTCGACTACGACGCCGTCGGCCTGGGCGAGCTCGGCCGCCCGGACGGGTACGTGGCCCGGCAGGTCAAATTGTGGGCGAGTCAGTGGGGGCGGGTGAAGACGACGGACTCCGCGGACGTCGACCGCCTGCATGCCGCGCTGGTCGAATCGATTCCGCAGCAGTCGGAGTCGTCGATCGTGCACGGCGACTACCGCATCGACAACACCATCCTCGCGTCCGGCGACGTGAGCACCGTCGCGGCGGTCGTGGACTGGGAACTGTCGACCCTCGGCGACCCCCTCACCGACGTCGCCCTGATGTGCGTCTACCGGCATCCGGCTCTCGACCTGGTGCTCGGCGAACCGGCGGCCTGGACGAGCCCGCGACTGCCGTCGGCCGACGACCTCGCGCAGCGTTACACCGTGGCGTCGGGGCGCGAACTGGTCCACTGGAACTTCTACCTGGCGCTCGCGAACTTCAAACTCGCCGTCATCGCCGAGGGCATCAACCACCGCTACCGTGTCGGCGCCACCGTCGGTGAGGGGTTCGACAAGGCGGGCGACGCGGTGCCCGAATTCATCGCGGCCGGCCTGCGCGCCCTGAAAGGACAGACCGTATGAGTCGCACCGCACTGATCACCGGTGCCTCACGTGGTATCGGACTCGGCATCGCCACCCGTCTCGCCGAACAGGGGTACGGGCTGACGATCACCGCCCGCGATCGTGATCGGCTCGAGTCCGTGGCCGCCGACCTGCGGACCGCAGGCGCGAAGGACGTCGTCGTGGTCGCCGGTGACCTCGCTGACGAGGAATCCGCGGGACGCGTCGTCGAGGCGCACGCCAACGCCTACGGTTCGCTGAACGCGCTGGTACTCAATGCCGGGGTCGGAACCGCGGGCCCCATCGGCGAGTTCCCACTGAGCCGATTCGACAAGAGCCTCGGAGTCAACCTGCGGGCGCCGTTCAGCCTGCTGCAGCAGTCGCTGCCGCTGCTCCGGACCGGTGCGGCGGAGAACCCGGGGCGCGGGTCCAAGGTCGTGGCCCTGGCATCGATCACCGGCGTGTACGCCGAGGCGGGGCTCGCCGTCTACGGGGCGACCAAGGCCGCGCTGATCTCCCTCACCGAGACGCTGAACGTGGAGGAGTCGGGCAACGGCGTCTCCGCGACCGCGCTCGCCCCGGCGTACGTCGACACCGACATGTCCGCGTGGATCCACGACACGATCCCGCCCGAGGCGATGATCGAGGTCGACGACATCGTCGAACTCGTCGACGCCCTGCTGCGGCTGTCGTCGCGCGCGGTGGTCCCGAAGATCGTCGTCGGACGCGCCGGAACGGACGGCTACCGCGCGTAGTCCTCGTCCTCCTGGGCCTCGCCGCGCTTGCGGAAGAACTTGAACCCGGGGACGCCCTGGATCGCCTGGCGCACGCCCTGGACCTCCTCGAGGAGTTGGTGGATCTCCGGCGACACGGTGTCGAGGGTGGCCAGGATCGGCAGCAGCCCCTCCATGCGGAGGGTCAGCTCGGGCAGGTGGTTCACCAACCCGATCGCGGCGTGAATCTCCTCCTCGGTGAGGTCGTCGACGAACCGCTGTGCCAGTGGGGCGGCCTTCGTCGCCAGCGGCTCGTACAGGCCGATGAGGGTCTGCGCCGACGCGGACGCGTGGTCGGCGGTGGAGACGACGGTCGCCGCCGATTCCGCCACCGCGTTCGCCCTCGACACGGCGATCTCGGCGCCGTCGCTGATCGCCTCGATGCGGGCAATCAGCACTTCGACCTGGTCCAGAAGGGTGCCGATCCGGCCGGGAAGGGAGACGACGAGTTCAGCGGTGTCCGCCGACCACCGGACGATCCCGGTGACGGTACGCACCAGGTCGCGGGTGCCGAGTTGTACGAGAGCCATCGGCCCATCCTGCCTGATGCTTTTCGCACCTCACGTTTCGGTCGTGGCAGACGTCTACCTTTCAGAGGCCCGTACACCTGGAAGGATTGGCACCGTGAATGCCGACCGAGCAACACACACAGTCATCGATTCACCGATCGGCCCCCTGACGCTGGTGAGCGTCGACGGGGTGCTGAGCGGCATCTACATGGTCGAACACCGGCATCAGCCCAATCCCGCTACGTTCGGGGAACGCGACACCGCAGGTTTCGACGAGGCCATCACCCAGCTCACCGAATACTTCGACGGCAGGCGAACCGAGTTCACCGTCCCGCTCGCCGCGCGTGGCACCCTGTTCCAGCAACGAGTGTGGGACGCCCTGCGCACCATCCCGTACGGCGAAACGTGGACGTACGGTCAGCTGGCCGACTCCCTCGGCACCCCGACCGCGGTTCGTGCGGTGGCGGCGGCGAACGGCAGAAATCCGATCAGCATCATCGTTCCGTGCCACCGCGTCATCGGGAGCAACGGCAGCCTGACGGGGTACGCGGGCGGGCTCGACCGCAAACGGTTCCTGCTCGAACGCGAAGCGGAACGGGCGGGACTCCGGCTGAGCCGATGACCCTGAAACCGTTCGAAGACGTCGTGGCCGAGCACGGCCCGACGGTGCTGCGGGTCTGCCGGGCCGTGGTCGGTCCGGTGGACGCCGAGGACGCCTGGTCGGAGACGTTCATCGCCGCGATGCGGGCGTACCCCGACCTGCGTCCCGGGAGCAACGTCGAAGCATGGCTGGTGACGATCGCGCACCGGAAAGCGCTCGACCACATACGTGCGCGTGACCGGCGGCCCGTCCCCACCGACGAGCTTCCCGAGCAGACCACCGACCGCGGACTTCCCGGCGGTCACGACGCCGAGTTGTGGAACTCGGTCGGCGCCCTGCCGATGAAGCAGCGGGCTGCGGTGGCGTATCACTACCTGGCCGGGCTGCCGTACACCGAGATCGCGGTGATCCTCGGCAACTCCCCGGACGCGTCGCGGCGGGCGGCCGCCGACGGCATTGCGGCGCTACGCAAGACCCTCTCGATCTCTGTGAGTGGAGACATCACATGAACATCCCCGACATCGTCTACGCCCTGTCCACGTCGGACTCCGCGGTCGAGCAGAAACTGCGTGAGCGGCTCGCCGCCCTCGCCGCCGAGGCAGGTCTCCTCGACGTCGCGTACCGGACACTCGACACCCCCGTCGGTTCGCTCCTGCTCGCCGCCACCGATCGCGGGCTGGTGCGGGTCGCCTTCCCCAGCCAGGATCACGACGCCGTACTGCAGACCCTCGCCGAGCAGATCAGCCCCCGGATCCTGCGCGCACCCGCCCGACTCGACAGGGTGGCCCACGAGATCGACGAATACTTCCTCGGCGAGCGCACGAGTTTCGACATCCCGCTGGACTTCAGGCTGTCCAAGGGATTTCGGCTCGAGGTTCTCCACCATCTTCCCGAGATCGACTACGGCCACACCGCGAGTTACGCCGCGGTCGCGGCGGCCGCAGGCAGTCCGAAAGCTGTGCGCGCGGTCGGAACCGCCTGCGCGCTCAACCCGCTCCCCGTCGTGGTTCCCTGCCACCGGGTGGTCCGCAGTGACGGCAGTATGGGGCAGTACGCGGGTGGGCCGGAGGCCAAGTCGATCCTGCTGACATTGGAGGCAGCGGCATGACCATTTTGACGCAACGCGTGAACGACCTGGATTGGCAGGGTCTCCACGCCGAGACCGATGCCGCCGGATGCGCGCAATCGGAGCAGATCCTGACCGCCGCGGAATGCGGGCAGATCGCGGACATGTACGAGGAGGTCGAGCGTTTCCGGTCCACCGTCGACATGGCCCGGCACCGTTTCGGCTCGGGACAGTACCGGTACTTCGACTACCCGCTACCGGAGGTCGTGGCCGAACTCCGCGCCGCCTTCTACCCGAAACTGCTTCCCGTGGCACGGGACTGGGCCGCCAAGCTGAGGCATCCCTCGCCGTGGCCGGACACCCTCGGCGAATGGCTGGACATGTGCCACGACGCCGGCCAGAAACGAGCGACACCCATCCTGCTCAGCTACCGCGCGAACGACTGGAACGCGCTGCACCGCGACCTCTACGGTGACCTCGTGTTCCCGTTGCAGGTGGTGATCGGCCTCGACCGTCCGGGAGTGGACCACGAGGGCGGCGAGTTCATGCTCGTCGAGCAGCGGCCCCGCGCCCAGTCCCGGGGCACGGTGACGACGCTGCAGCAGGGGCACGCGCTGATCTTCACCACCAGGGACAGACCCGTGCGCTCGACCCGCGGTTGGTCGACGGGACCGGTACGGCACGGTGTCAGCACCGTTCGGCGCGGCACCCGCCGAACCCTCGGCCTGGTCCTGCACGACGCCGAGTGACCGTGATGTCCGCCTTGATACCCCGCCCCCGAACCGAGGTGGCGCCCGGCGCCGTCCACGTACCCGACTGGCTCACGCCGGCCGCGCAACGCCACCTGGTGGCCGAATGCCGGCGCTGGGCCACCGCACCGGTCCCGATGCGGGCCGCGCAACTGCCGACGGGGCATCGCATGTCGGTGCAGACCGTGTGCCTAGGCTGGCACTGGAAACCGTATTCCTACTCGCGCACCGCCGAGGACGCGGGCGGTGGCCGCGTCGCGCCGGTGCCCGGCTGGCTGGTCGAACTCGGCCGGCGGGCGGTGAGCGAGGCCTACGGGCAGCCAGCCGACGGGTACACACCCGACGCCGCGCTGATCAACTTCTACGACGACACCGCGAAGATGGGCATGCACCAGGACAAGGAGGAGCGGTCCGATGCGGCCGTCGTGTCGTTGAGCATCGGCGACACGTGCACATTCCGCTTCGGCAACACCACCACCCGCACCAAGCCGTACACCGACGTCGAGTTGCTGTCGGGCGACCTCTTCGTGTTCGGTGGCGAGTCCCGGTTCGCGTATCACGGAGTGCCGAAAGTGTTTCCAGGCACGAGTGATCCGGCCTGTGGGCTGACAACGGGCCGACTGAACATCACACTGCGGGTGACGGGACTCGAGGACGCATGAGAGTGCAACTGCCCTACCGGGGTCCGTTCACCCATGCGCCGCTGTGGGGCGCGCTCCGCGCCCACACCGTGTCCGGACTCGAGCGACACGACCCCGACGGAACACACACCCGGGTGGTGAACGGTCCGCACGGGCCCGCTCTGGTGTCCGTCGTCGTCCGTCCCGCCGACGGGTACGTCGAGGCGCACCTGACACCGGCGGATCCCGGAGACGTCGAGGCTGTGACAGCCGCGGTCCGGCGCTGGCTCGACCTCGACGCGGATCCGCTGCCGATCGACGCCGCGTTGAGCCATCATCCGCAACTGGCTCCGCTGGTGGCGCTGCGTCCGGGTCTGCGGCGCCTGGGGAGCGTGGACGGATTCGAGACGGCGGTTCTGACTGTTCTCGGACAACAGGTTTCGCTGGCAACAGCCCGGACGTTCGGCAGCCGGCTCGTGCACGCATACGGCCGGCCGGTCCACGACGGATTCTTCGCGTTCCCCGAACCGGAGACGCTGGCAGCGCTCTCACCCGAACAGTTGCGCTCTACTCTCGGCCTCACCGGCGCCCGGGCCAGGACGGTGCTCGCGCTGGCCGAGGCGGCGTCCGACGGTCTGAGTCTCGGCGCGGACACCGACCCGGCCGAATTCCGGGCCGGTCTGCTCGCACTGCCCGGCATCGGTCCGTGGACGGCGGACTATCTGA
Organism: Rhodococcus sp. JVH1; assembly: GCF_000280725.2. Classification (NCBI taxonomy): domain Bacteria; kingdom Bacillati; phylum Actinomycetota; class Actinomycetes; order Mycobacteriales; family Nocardiaceae; genus Rhodococcus; species Rhodococcus sp. JVH1. The sequence continues at coordinate 5,533,418 of NZ_CP166289.1, forward strand.
CGGTGCGGGTGCTGGCCGACCCGGATGCGTTCACACCCGACGACCTCGTCCTCAAGCGCGCGCTGGGGGTCAGGACCGGCAGGCAGGCAGCGGAACTGGCCGAGCCGTGGCGGCCGTGGCGGGCCTACGCGCTGTTCCACCTGTGGACGGACGAAGCGTATTAATCCTTTGCTTTCGCCAGCGCCGACGGCCACCAGATCTTCTTGCCGATGTCGTGGGAGAGCGCCGGGACGAGGATGCTGCGCACGATGATCGTGTCGAGCAGCACACCGAACGCGACCGCGAAACCGACCTCGGCGAGGAACACCAGGGGCAGCACACCCAGCACCGCGAACGTCGCGGCGAGCACGACACCGGCCGACGTGATGACGCCACCGGTCACTGCCAGCCCACGCAGCACACCGGATTTGGTGCCGTGTTCCTCGGTTTCCTCGCGGACCCGGGTCATCAGGAAGATGTTGTAGTCGATGCCGAGCGCCACGAGGAACACGAACGCGAACAGGGGGAACGCCGGATCTGCATTCGCGAAATGGAAGACGTGGGTGAAGAAGAGTCCGCACACCCCGAGGGTGGCTGCGAACGACAGGACCACGGTGGCGATGAGGATGATGGGCGTGAGCAGGGCCCGGAGCAGGAGGGCCAGCACGACGAAGATGACGACGAGAACGATCGGGATGATCAGGTTCCGGTCGTGCACCGACGCCGTCTGCACGTCGAGAGTGGTTGCCGTGCTGCCACCGACGAGCGCATCGGCACCGGGCACGGCGTGCGCTGCGTCGCGCAGTCGCTTCACCGTCTCGAGGGCTTCCGGGGAATCGTACGAGTCCGCGAGCGTCACGTTGACGACCATGCGGCCGTCGATCGGTGCGGCCGTGAGGAAGTCGGGTGCGCACCCCTGCCCCGCCGCCGACGCCACCGCGGCCGGATTGGACTTGACGAGTGCAGACAGCTTCTCGACATCGACCTGCGGGCACACCGCGCCGGGATCCGTCGACACCCCGTCCACACCGCTCACGGCCGCGATGACCGCGTCCGTCTGATCGGCATTGGTGACGATGACGGCAGGCGCGCCGGCACCAGGATCGAACTTGGAGTCGTACAACTCCTGACCGACGACGGCGTCGGGCCGGTTGGTGAAGTTCTCCGACGACGACAACCCGTCCGTCTTCAGACTGCCGATGCCGACCAGGAACAGCACGGCCAGCAGCACCGTCGTACCGATCCAGAGGGGGCGGTCCTTGCTCCCGACCTGGGCGGCGATCCTGCCCCACAGACCGTGCGTGGTGAGGTCTGCGGCCTCGTCCACCTTCGGTTTCCGCGGCCAGAACACCCACCGCCCCGCCGCGGACAGCGCCACGGGCAGGAACGTCATCATCACGAGGTACGTGCACGCGATGCCGATCGCGGCGACCGGCCCGAGACTCTTGTTGGAGTTCAGTTCGGAGAACGTCAGGCACAGCAGACCGAGGATGACGGTGACCGCCGACGCCGTGATGGCGGGGGCGGATTCCTTCCACGCCTTGATCATGGCGTCGAACCGGCTGGGATAGAAGTGCAGTTCTTCCCGATATCGGGAGATCAGGAGGAGCGCATAGTCGGTGCCCGCACCGATCACGAGGACGAACAGGATGCCCTGGCTCTGTCCGGTGAGTGTGAGCACCTCCGCCTTGGCGAGGAAGTAGATGACCATCGACGCCAGGCCGAGCGCGAGTAGCGCCGAGAAGAGCGGGAAGAACCACAGCACCGGGGAGCGGTAGACCACCAGCAGGATCAGGACGACCACGAGCAGCGCGGCGCCCAGCAGTGCGCCGTCGAGCCCGGCGAACGCGTCGATGAACGCCACCAGGAGGCCACCGGGACCGGCAGGAAGCACCTCGAGCCCGGCGGCCGCGTTCTTCGCGGCGGTGAGGACGTTCTCCTCGGTGGCGGCGAGCACATCGCCGGCGACCGCCGTGCCGTCCTCCTTCGCGACGAGGGGAACGAAGATCGATGCCGTGGTGCCGTCCTGGGAGAACTGTGTCTGGGCCATGCCTTCGGCGTCGACCCCGTCGACTGCCGCGATGGCGTCACGTGCCTGGGCGATGGCGGCCTTGTCCTGCTCGGTGAGCGGGGAGTCGCTGTGGAACAGCACGAAACCGGGGATGGTTTCGACGGTGAGGAACTTGGACGATTCGTTGGTGACGATCGTCGATTCGGCGGAACTCGACAGGTAGGCGGCGTTGTCGTTCTTCTGGACCTCGGTGAGCTTTCCCTGGAAGGACCCCCCGAATCCGCCCGCGAAGAACGCGATGATCGCGATGGCCACGATGGTGAACGCAGGCCAGCGGAATCTGCGCGGCGTCTCGCCGCTGGTGCTCGAGTCCGTCGAATCCAACTTCGTCATGGGTTCTCCTTCGCCGCCCCCGCCAGCAGTGCGTCCCAGTACACCATGTCGAGCGCACCCGCGACACCGGAAATCCGCGCGCGTCAGGCCTCGTCGGAGGTTTCGGCGTAGCAGTCCCGCACCGCCACATCCATCGGGAACCGCACCCGCGTCTCGCCGAACAGCAACCGGGTGGCTACCTCGACCGCGCCCAGAACGTGCCGCGTCGCCGAGTCGGGGTCCCGGGTATGCACCATCACCTCGTCGTGCTGGAAGAAGACGAGTTCACTGTCCGGGTCGTCGGCCAGCCGGCGCCGCAGGTCCGCGAGCACGCACAGTGCCCACTCGGCTGCCGTGGCCTGTACCACGAAGTTTCGGGTGAACCGGCCGCGCGTCCGGGCGTCGCCGTGCGACCAGAAATCGGGTGACGGCGGTGGGCACGCCCGGCCGAGCCACGAGTGCACGACCTCGCCACGTTCACCGGCACGGGCCGCCCTTTCCACATATTCGACGGCGACAGGAAAGCGGGTGCGCAGCAGGGTGAGCAGCGAACGGGCCTCGCCCGCGGTGGCGCCGTACAGAACACCGAGGATCGCGACCTTGGCCTTGCCACGATCGCCGTCGAACGTCTCCGCCGCCACCGGTGCATACAGGTCGTCGGCGCCCGCCGCGGCGACCATGCGGGCGTCACCCGACATGGCGGCCAGGATGCGGGGTTCGAGTTGGCCGGCGTCGGCGATGACGAACGTGTGACCCGGGTCGGCGATCACGCTCGACCGCAGCGGTTTCGGAATCTGCAGTGCGCCGCCGCCGCGGCTCGCCCAGCGGCCGGACACCACGCCGCCGGGGACGTAGACGGGCCGGAACCGGTCGTCGCGGACCCAACTGTCCAGCCACTGCCAGCCGTTCGTGCTGAACAGCTTGGACAGATCGCGGTGGCGCAGCAGCAGCGGCACGGCGGGATGATCGACCTCGCGCAGCAGGTGTTTGCGGGTCGACGCGAGTTCGATGCCCTCACGGCGAAACGCGTCGACGACCTCGACGTGGGACGCCGGGTTGATGCGACGGCCGAACGCCGACCCGATCTCCACGGTCACGTCCTGGATGCGCTGCGGCAGGTCGTACCCGGCCGGCCGCGGCCCGAGCGCCGCCTCGAGGAAGGCGCGATGGGTGCGGGTGGAGAACGGCAGGCCGTCGACGCTCATCTCCGCCGCGGCCAGCGCACCCGCGGACTCGGCTGCCACCAGCAGGTCGAGCCGTGCATCGTCACCGATCGTCTTCCGCTGTTCCGCGAAGTCCGCCACCACCTGCGCCGGATCCGTGGTGGGTGCGGTCTCGAACAGTCCGGGGCGTTCGTCGACGGGTTCGCCTGGGGGCGGCGCGGGAACACCGTCGCGCATGCTGAGGATGGCGTGGGTGAGCGCGAGGTCCTGGCAGCGCCGCACGCGCACCCCGGTTCGCAGCAGCGCCGGATAGACGGCCGCGGTACTCGTCCAGACCCAGCGGGGGTGCTCGGTGGCCTCGATGTCGCGGACCGCGGCCACGACGTCGGAGTGACGGCGTGGCGACTCGACCGGAACGCCCGCGGGATCGGTGCGAACGGTCGTCGCGCCACCGTCGGCGTCGGGAACCAGGACCATTCTCACGGGCCCAGTCTGCTCCGCGTCACCGACAGCTGTTAATCCGCCGTCGGGCGGGGGTGAACCCGCAGGTCGGCACTACACTGAACGCAGACGCTTCTCGCCGGAAGGAGGGGCATCCGATGGCAACCATCGAAGAGTTCGAGCAGACGGTGACCGACAAGGTGATCGCCGGACTGCACGACAGGTTCGCCGACTACGAGCGCCGCGGAGTCGGACTCGCGGAACTCGGCGACCCCGATCGGTTCGTCGAACGGATCCTGGCGGCGGTGCCCGCCCCGCATCCCTGGTACGAACAGTTCGGCACGGCCTGGTCGTCGACGCCCGCGTGACTCACGCCCCGGCCGCGTCCACCGGTTCGGGTTCGGTCTGCGCCTTGTGGCGGCGATGCAAACCCTTGCGGTCGTAGAACCGGGTGATGACGGCGCCGAAGACGAGGCCGATGAGAAGGCCGGCGAGGGTCATCCACACCGCGTGGATGAGCCCTGCGTCGCCCGCTGCGCCGAAGAACATGATCGCGCGCACCCCGATGTAGATCTGGTGCATCGGTTCGAACTCACCGAGCCAGGTGTATAGGCGCGGCGCCGCCTCGAGCGGGATCGTGCCGCCCGACGAGGGCAGCGCCAGGACGACGAACACCAGCAGGTTGATGAGCAGGCCCAGGTTGCCGAACGCGGCCATCACGGACATCGCCGTGATCCCGACCGCGGCGATCGCGAAGGCGCCGTACTCCCACAGGGCGAGCGGGTCGGTGATCGGCAGGCCGAGGGCGGAGCTGATCCAGAGGTACAGACCTGACACGATCATCGCCAGCACAACCATCACCGCCCATTTGATCAACAGGGTGTTGAACCGTGAGATCGGGACCGCCTCGTTGTGGAGGTACAGCGGCCCGACCTCGGTCGGAGTGAATCCGAGCATGCCGTCGATGAGGGTGCTCGCGATGGTCGCACCGGTGAAACCGGCCAGGACGATCAGGAGCGCGTAGTAGAACGCCGCCAAGCCGAAACCGGTGCCGTCGGGCAGCGGGTTGTGGGCCACGACCCGCACGTCGATGGGGTCGTCGAGCACGAGCCGGCTGGCCCCCGACAGCTGGAGGTCGGGGGCTGTCGCCTGGAGTTGCTGCGTCACCTGGGTGGTGAGCTGCTGGCCCATCGTCTGATTGGCCTTGTCCAACGCCATCTCACCGATGTTCTGGACGAGGTTCGCACTGATCGTGCCTGCGCGGGGGTTCGTGTAGATCGTGATCACCGGACGCTCGACGTCGCCGGGAATCACGCCGGCCTGGGCGAGGATGAACGTGCGCTTCGTGAAGTCGCTCGGTATGACGATCGCGCCGTAGATTTCCCCGTTGTCCAGCGCGGACTGAGCCTGCGCGATCCCGATCTGCCGAAGTTCGATCTTGTCCGGATCGACACCCTCGACGAGCCCGGCGGCGATCTGGTCGCCGAAATTCTGCTGCTGAGGCGGGTTGGAATTGGGTGTGGTGTTGCCCTCGTCCTGATTGACGAGCGCGATGGGGAAGTGGTTGAGGTGCTTGGTGGGGTTGAGCATTCCACCCATGTACAGCGCGGCCAGCAGGGACATGACGACGGAGACGAGGAGCAGGGGAGCGATCCAGAACCGTGGTGTCCGGAGCACGCTCATCCTGCCTGTACCGCTGGTTTCGTCAGCCATGTCCCCTCGCATCCTCCCGTGTCCGGGCCGACCCTGGGATCGACCAGCGGGATCAAGAGTAGGCGGTGGGACCGCTCAGCGTGCTGCCGTCACCTCGAACCAGGCGTCGAGTGTCGGCTCGCCGACGAGGTCCACGAGATCCACCTGCACACCGTCCGCCCGCCATCGTTCGACCAGCGCCATTACGCGCACGGAGTCCATTCCCTCGTCGAGCAGGTTCGCGGAATCGTCGATCTCGGCGACCGGGACGTCGAGCACGTCGGCTACGTCGGCGCGGATTCGGTCGCGGGTCGGAACGGTGCTGGAAGCGGAACTCACTGTCATCCTCCGGTGCGGCGGTCGAACCACGGCCCGTTGAGCCGATTCGACGACATGGGGTAGGTTGCTGGGTTAGTGAAGCCTAAGCATAGTTGCTCTCCACGCGAACGGCGAAACGGAGAGCTGTTGCAACCGAATGTGAATGGATGACAATGGCCGGATTATCGCGATACGCAATCGACTTGACGCCTCTACGGACGAGTCGCGAGTTCCGATACATCTTCATTGCCCGCACGATCTCCATCTTCGGTCTGGGTCTGCTGCTGGTGGCAGTGCCGCTGCAGGTGTACGACATGACGAATTCCACACTGGCAGTGGGCGCGGCGAGCATCGTCGTGGGCTCCTCGGTGTTCATCGGCACCCTGTTCGGCGGCGTGATCGCCGACCGGTACGACCGCAGGCCGGTCATCTCCCTCGCCCGTGCCGCAGCGGGTCTGGCGTTTGCGATCCTCGCGGTCAACGCGTTCCTGCCCACACCCCAGTTGTGGATCATCTACCTCTGCGGCGTGATCGAGGGCCTCGCCGGCGGCATCTCCGCGACCGCGCTGATGGCGGTGATCCCGTCGCTGCTCCCCAAGGACAAGATGGCCGCCGCCGGTGCCCTGATGACCGTGATGGCCGACCTCGGCACGGTCGCGTCGCCTGCCATCGGCGGTGTGATCATCGCGGCGACATCCGTGGGCACCAACTACGTTCTGGCCGCGGTGTCCTCGGGAATCACCGCGTACTGCATCGCCCGGCTGCCCTCGCTGCCGCCGCCGGTCAAGAACACCGAGAGTCCGTTGCGGTCGATCGCCAGCGGCTTCACCTATGCCGCCAAGGACTCCGTCGTCGGCGGGACGCTGCTGGTCGGGTTCTGCGCCATGATGCTGACCGGCTGGAACGTGCTGCTGCCCGCCTACGCGAGCCAGGTCCTCCATGCCGGACCGGCGGCGACCGGACTGCTCTACAGCGCCCCCGCCGTCGGCGCCCTCACCGGATCACTCACGAGCGGCTGGACGGGAACTGCTCGTCGCGGTGGCCTGATCGTGTTCCTCGCGGCCATGATCGCGTCGGCCGGGCTGATCGGCGTCGGCGCCGTCCCGATGATCGCGGTCACGTTCCTCGGGCTCGCCGCACACGGATTCGGCCGCGTCCTCGGTGACATCCTCCGGTACGCCGTCATCCAGACCGAGACGCCCGAGGAATACCGCGGACGCGTCGCCGGTGTGTGGGGCGCCCAGATCTCCACGGGCTCGGCTGCCGGAGCGCTCGTCGCCGGCGCCGTCGGAGCCGCGGTGGGTCCGCGTGAGGCGTTCCTCCTCTACGGGGCGGGGGGCATCGTGGTGCTTGCGGTTCTCGCGCTGACCTTGAAGGGGTTGCGCACCTACAGCAGTGCCGCTGCCGAGGAGGACGACCTCTCGGCAGCGGCACAGTGACGCGCCCAGGTGGGAACTAGCTGGCCTGAGCGTTGTTCGCGGCCTGCGACAGCTGCGGGAGCAGCTTGTCCAGCAGCCACGGCACGCTGAGCACGTTCGGCGAGCTCGACGCGAACACCAGCGGCGGATCGGTCAGACCCACGTAGGCGTTGTCGCGCACGGCCTTCATCCCGGCGAACAGCGGGTTCGACTGGACCTCGTTCCGCAGCTCGGGCGACAGGTACCACGCGAGCAGCACGTCCGGGTTGTACGTCGGCAGCAGTTCCAGGCTGACGGGAGCCGCGAACTTGGTCTGGTCACTGCTCTCGCGCAACTGCTGGGCGAGCGGGTCGACCGTGAAACCGAGGCTGGCCAGCATCTTCAGGCGAGGATCGGTGTCGAAGTAGAAGTTGTACGATCCCGGCTCGGTGCCGCTACCGAATGCCACCGTCTTCCCGGCGAACTCGGGGTGCTGCGACTTCGCCTGCGCGAGGGTGTCCTGCGTCTGGGTCACCAGTGTCTCGGCCTGTGCGGACCGGCCGAGGGCCTTGCCGACGGTGGTGATCTGGTCTTCCCAGCTGGTGGCCCAGCGACGCTCCGGGTACGCCACGGTGGGGGCGATGGCCGAGAGCTTGTCGTACTGCTCCTGGTTCACGCCCGAGTGGACAGCCAGGATGACGTCGGGGTCGAGTGCCGCGATCTGCTCGTACGGCATCTCCTTGCTCGACGCCGTCAGCAACGTGGGTTCCGCGTTCGGGTCGAGCTCTTCGAGCTTCGCCCGCGACCACGGCAGCAGGCCGTCGTCGGTTCCCGTGTCCGACTTCATGTTCTGCACGGCGACGGGCACGACGCCGAGCGACAGTGCCGCGTCCTCGCTGCCCCAGCCGATCGTGACGACGCGTTCCGGTGCCTCCGTGATCTCGGCGGTACCGAGCGCCGACGGAATCGACACGGGGAAGGCCGACGCGTCGGCCTGTCCGGTGGCGGATCCCGCCGCGTCGGTCGAGTCGGAATTCGACTCGCTGCAGGCACCCGCGAACAGCGCGGTTGCCGCCATCATCACGATTCCGGCTCTACGCCAGTATCTTCCGGACGTTTTCATCGATCTCCCTGTTCTGTGTTGATGGGGTTCATGCGCGAGCCGAACGAGGCGAGGGCCTCGTTCACGACGGAGCCGACTTCGCCGATCCAACGGGGCTGGGTCATGTCCTTGTGCTCGCAGTCGAGGTCGTGGTTGACGATGGTGCCGGTCAGGTAGGGCCGCCACAGGTCGTACGTCGCCGCGGTCGCGGGATTCCTGGCCGCAGTGAAGAAGAGCATGTCGGAGTCCACGACGATCTGTGAGGGTTCGGATTCGAGGCGCACTGCATTCGCGAAGTTGTCGATCATCGCGGCCGGGGTGTGCTCGTTGATCCCGGCGAGCGCACTGCCTTCGCCGCGCAGGATGTCGATCACCTGCTGCCGGTCCAGGCCGCCGCCGCGGTGCGGCTCGGTGTCGGAGGCGAGCAGCGGCTCGGGGTCGTAACCGACCATGTAGAGCAGCGCGGCGAGCGCGTCCTGTTCCGTCGGCATCGAGGCCCACGCGTCCGACGGGAAGGAGTCGAGCATGACGAGCATGCCGAGTTCCTCACCCTGGTTCTGCAGCGCACCGGCGATGGCGTGCGCGACGACGCCGCCCAGCGACCATCCGAGGAGGTGGTAGGGGCCCTCGGGCTGCACGGTCCGCATGTGCTCGATGTACTCGGCCGCCATGTCCTCGAGCGTTTCCGGCGGCCGCTCGGACGTCGACAGGTTGGAGGCCTGCACGCCGTACAGCGGGTAGTCGTCGTCGATGTGCCGCAGCAGCCCCGAGTAACCCCAGCTGATTCCGCCTGCGGGGTGGAAGCAGAACACCGGTGGTTTGGACCCCTCGGTGCGGAACGGCAGCAGGACGGCCAGCGCGTCGGCATCGTGATCGTCGTCGAGACGGCCTGCCAGCTGGGCCACGGTCGGCGCCGCGAAGAGCGAGGCCACGGTCGCGGTCACGGACAGCCGCTTCGAGATCGCGCTCATCAATCCGGCGGCCATCAGCGAGTGGCCACCGAGGTCGAAGAAGCTGTCGTCGATGCCGACCCGCTCGATACCGAGAGCCTCGGCGAACAACTGGCACAGCACCTCTTCGCGCGCGGTGCGCGGCCCCCGCTCGGACACCTGCAGTGACAGGTGCGGAACGGGAAGCGACGACTGGTCGAGCTTGCCGTTGGGGAGGGTGGGGAACTCGTCGACGGCGATGAACGCGGCCGGAATCATGTAGTCCGGCAGCCTGCTGGCGGCACGACGGTGCAACTGGTCGGGGTCGATCCGGCCGCCCGGCACCGACGTCGCGTACGCGACCAGTCGCTGATCGCCCGGGCGGTCCTCGCGGACCACGACGACGATGTGCTCGACGTCCGGGTCACCGGACAGCACCGCCTCGATCTCGTTGAGTTCGATGCGGAATCCGCGCAGCTTGACCTGCGAGTCGGCGCGGCCGGTGAAATAGATCTGACCGTCCCGGCCCCACCACACCACATCCGACGTCCGGTACATGCGACTGCCCGGCACCGCGAACGGGTCGGCGATGAAACGTTCCGCCGTCTTGGGACTCTGGTTGCGGTATCCCCGGGTGACGCTGTCGCCCGCGAGATACAGCTCGCCGGACACACCCGGAGGCACCGGCCGCAGCGCGTGGTCCAGGACGTAGGCATGCTTGCCCGGATCGACGACGCCGATGGGGACCGGACCTTCGTGCCCCGGTTCCACGAGGGCAAGCGTGGCGTTGACCGTGCACTCGGTGGGACCGTACGCGTTGAACAGCCGGCGGCCGGGGGCGTACCGCTCGATCAGCTGGGGTGTGAGCTTCTCGGCGCCGAGCATCAGGTCGACGCCGTCCGGAATGGGATGCTCCGGCGGGAACGCGGCGGCGAAAGACGGTGGCACGCCGACGAAGTTCACGTCGTGTTCGTTGATGACCCGGGCGAGCGGCTCACCCGGGATGCGGTCGGCGTCCGTCGCGACCACCAGTGTTCCGCCCGAGAGCACACCCCACATGATCTGCCAGAACGCGAGGTCGAAGCTGATGGACGAGAAGTGGAGCGCCCGAGTGGTGTGGTCCATGCCGATCACGTCCGACTGCAGCGACAGCAGGTCCGCGATGCCCCGGTGGGGGACGACGACGCCCTTCGGCACCCCCGTCGATCCGGACGTGTAGATGAGATACGCGGCGTCGTCGAGTTTCAGCGGCCTGCTCCGGTCCGCGTCGGTGGGGGCCGTGACCGGCTGGGTGTCGAGCAGGGCCTGCAGGCCCGGATCGTCCAGGTCGAGAATGGGCACGTCGGTGCCCAGCGGGGTGCGGTCGGGCACACCGACGGAAGACGTGAGGATCGCGACCGGTGCGCCGTCGGCGAGCATGTGCGCGATCCGGTCGGCCGGGTACGTGGGATCGACGGGAAGGTACGCGGCACCGCTCTTCAACACGGCGAGAACGCTGATGATCAGCTCGGCGGACCGGTCGAGTGCGACCGCGACCACGTCACCGGGACCCGCGCCACGCGAGATCAGTAGGTGGGCAATCCGGTTCGCCCGCTCGTCGAGCTGCCGGTACGTGAGGGAGACCGCGGGCCGCACGCTCGCGCCGACGGCGAGAGCCTCGGCGCCGGGTGTCTCCGCCACCTGCGCCGAGAAGTACTCGTCGAAGGTGCGGGCCGGAACGGAGTGCTCCGCATGGGACCATTCGCCGAGCACTCGGCCCCGCTCCTGCAGGGTCAGGATGTCGAGCCGGGCGATCCGCTGCTCGTGGTTCGCGACGAGCCGCTCGATCACCACGGCGAGGCGGTCCGCGAAGGATTCGACGGTCGCGGCATCGAAGAGTTCGGTGGAGTATTCGAACGTCACGTCGACCCCGCCGCTGTCCGGGCGTTCCTGGAAGCGCAGCGCCAGATCGAATTTCGCGGACGTCGCGTCGAGCATCCGCACCGCGGCGGTCGTCCCGTCGAATCGCGCCGCCGCACCGTCCTGCTTCCAGTGCGACAACATCACCTGGAACAGCGGGTGGCGGGCCGACGACCGTGGGGGATTGACGAGTTCGACGATACGGTTGAACGGCACGTCGGCGTGGTCGACGGCGTCGAGGTCGACGGCCCTGACCCGATCCAGCAGGTCGTCGAACGTCGGGTCACCCGAGACGTCGGTCCGCAGGACCACCGTGTTGATGAAGCAGCCCACCATGGCGTCGAGGTCGGGGTGACTGCGACCGGCGACGGGCACGCCGAGGGCGATGTCCTCGCCGGCGCCCAGCCTTTCGAGCAGCACGGCCACGGCGGCGTGCACGATCATGAAGAAGCTCGCACGCCGCTCGGCGGCGAGCGATTCGACGGCCGCGTGCAAGGACGGCGACAGCGTGCGGTGAACGCTTGCGCCACGGTTGGTGGGCAGGGCCGGTCGGGGTCGGTCGGTGCGCCAGCCCAGTTCGAGCGGCAGACCGGCGAGTTGCTCACGCCAGTAGTCGAGTTGGCCGGTCAGCAACGGGGTCGCGTCGTCGTCGTCGCCGGCGCCGATGCGTTCGCGTTGCCACACGGCGACGTCCGGGTACTGCAACGGCAGCGGCGTGAACTCCGGTGCCCGTCCGGCGCGGCGGGCGTTGTACGCGAAGGCGAGATCGTCCAGCAGTTTCGACTGCGACCACTCGTCGCCGATGATGTGGTGCAGCAACAGGACCAGCGTGTGCTGCGGTTCGTACAGCACCGCGCGCAGCGGCGGCTGGTCGGTGAGCCCGAGCCCCACCGTCGTCATCGCCGCGATGTGCCCCTCGATGTTGCCGACGTTGTCGACACGTTCGAGCCGGACCTTCGCGTTTGCCGCGGGAAGCACGACCTGGTGGGGTACCGAGTCGACGAGGGGGAACACCGTCCGCAACGACTGATGCCGGGTCACGACGTCCCCGAGCGCCGCGGACAGGACGTCGGGTTCGAGGCCTTCCCCGAAGTCGACGGCCAGTGCCAGCAGGTACGTTCCGCCGCCGGCGGCGCTGTCGAGGAACCACAGGCGTTCCTGCGCGGGTGACAGCGGCACCGGCGTGCCCTCGGGGAGGTCCCGCGGGGACGGCCTGCTCGCCGCTACCCGCTCGCCGGCGTCCTCCAGTTGCGCGGCCACGGCGGCCACGGTGGGATTCTCGAAGACCGTGGCAACCCGCAGTGGCACGGCCAGTTCCGCGGTGATCGCGGACACGAGAGCGGCGGCGAGGAGGGAGTTCCCGCCGAGTGCGAAGAAGTCGTCGTGGACACCGACCTGCTCGGCGCCGAGCACCGAGGTGAACAGCGGGAGGATCCGGGCTTCGGTGTCGGTCCGCGGTGTGTCGCCGGCCTGTCCGAGCCAACGGGGGGCGGGCAGCGCGTCCTTGTCGACCTTGCCGTTGTGGGTCAACGGCAATCGGTCGAGCATCACCAGTGCGGACGGCGTCATGTACCCGGGAAGGGAGCGGACCAGGTGCGCCCGCACCTGCTCCTCGACGGCGTTGTGCTCGCCGCCCGGACGGGGAACGACGTATCCGACGATCCGCTGGTCGCCGCCGGCCTGCTCGTGCGCCGTGGCCACCGCCGCCTGCACGTCGGGCACCGCGGTCATCGCGGCACCGATCTCGCCGAGTTCGACACGGTAACCGCGCAATTGGATCTGGTCGTCGATCCGGCCGTGGTAGTGGAGCGTGCCGGTCGCGTCGTACCGTGCGAGGTCGCCGGTGCGGTACATCCGCGTGCCGCCGGGGGCGAACGGGTCGGCGACGAACCGTCCCGACGTCAGGTCGGGACGCCCGAGGTAGCCCGGGGACAGTCCGGGGCCGGACACGTAGATCTCGCCGGTCACGCCGGGCGGCACCGGACGCAGCCCCGGCCCGAGGACGTACGTGCGGAGGTCGCCGAGCGGAACCCCGATGTCCACCACGTCGGCTGCGGTGACTTTCGTGGCGGTGGTGTGCACGGTGGTCTCGGTGATCCCGTACATGTTGACCAGTTCGGTTCCCTCATCCGGACCGGTCGCGGCGAACCAGGCGCGCAGGACGGCGGGATCGAGAGCCTCACCGCCGAACACGACGTACCGCAGTCGCAGCCGGTCGAACGAGTCCGCGCGGACGAGAGCGTCGACGAGATGCCCGAACGCGGAAGGCGTCTGGTTCAGCACCGTGACACCCTCGTCGACGAGGAGCGCGGCGAGGTCGGCCGGTGACGTCAGGGTGGCCTCGTCGACCGTGACGAGGCGGCCGCCGTGCAGCAGCGCACCCCAGATCTCCCAGACGGAGAAGTCGAACGCGTACGAGTGCAGCAGGGGCCAGCAGTCGTCCTCGGTGAACGTGAACCATTCGCGGGACACGTCGAACAACCGCATCACGTTACGGTGCGGAATCGGAACGCCCTTGGGGACACCGGTGGATCCGGACGTGTAGATGACGTACGCGATGTCGTCCGCCTGCACGGCGTTGTCGAGTTCGCCGGACGCGGACTGTGCCGAGTCCTCCTCGACTCGCGGGAGGTCGCCGAGCAGGTCGGCGGATCCGATTCCCAGCGACGGCTGCGCATCCCGCAGGATGAACCGCGCGCGTTCGGCCGGGGACGACGGATCGATCGGCAGGTACGTGGCGCCGCTGCGGAGAATCGCGAGGACGGCGACGATCAGGTCGGTGCCGCGGGGGAGGCTGACGGCCACGACCGTGCCGCGGCCGGCGCCGGCCGACCTCAGCTGCCGGGCCAGGGCGGCGCTGCGAGTCGAGAGTTCACGGTAGGACAGATCGTTCACGGCGACGCGGTCCGGGTGGGTGCGCGCCTGGGCGAGGAAGGCGGAGACGATGTTGTCCGGAAGGGTCGCTGCCGTGCCGGTGGTCCGGTCGAGGCCGGCCGCGGACCGCCACAGGTGCAGTTCGTCCGGAGCGCAGACGTCGACCACGGAGACGGGTTCTGCTGCCACGGAGATGGTTCGGAGGTAGTGCGCGAATCGGTGTGCGTGGTGCCGGATCTCGTCGTCCGTGTAGACGTCGGGATTTCCGGCCCATTCGAGCGTGAGCTCGTCGCCGGCGCCCGAGACGGAGATGACCACGTCCTCCACCGGACCGGTCGCGAGCTGATGCACCGCGCCGAAGGTGGGACCGAAAGCGATTCTGGCGGCGAACGGTTTGACGTTCACCACCGCTCCGCCGGTGGCGCGTCTGCCTGCCTCCCGGACGCGCTGGAACGGACGCGTCTCGGACAATGCGGCGGCCACCCTGCCGATCACGTCGGCGAACGTCGACCGTGCGTCGAGCGGAATGCGGAGCGGCACAATGTTCGTGGCCGTCACGGGCGACGCCAGCTCGATCCCGTTGCGGGCGAGCACCGGAACCCGGAGCGTCACCTCCTCGGCTCCCGTGTGGGCGCCCAGGTATGTGGCAGCGGCCGCGTACACCGCTTCCGCCCACGTGGTCGCCTGCGCGGTGGCCGCCTCGCGCAGGCTCCTCGCGACGTCGGGGTCGATCGGGATCGTGTACCGACGGGGGTCGGGGACGGGCCGGCGCACCGTGTCGCTGAATCCGACCGGATGCGAAGCCGACTGCGGCGCGCTGTCCGGGGCCGCGGCATCGAATTCCCGTGCGGCCTGGACGTGCGTCCGCAACGGCGGGAACTTGGCCGGCCGGGGTTCGGTGCCCGCGCGCCGGGCCGCATACAGCGCCGCGACGCGGCGGGTGAGCAGCGAATACCCGTAGGCGTCGAGCAACGCGTGCGGGGCGCGGAGGTACCAGAGCACACCGGATTCGGTCGTGATCAGTGCCGTGCGGACGAGGGGAGCGGAGTCGAAGTCGAGCGGTCGGCGCACGTCCTCACGCATCCACTCCAGGGCGGCGGCCCGGTCGAGTTGGAGACGTTCGAGTTCGGGGGCGTGGCGACGATCGTGCACCTGGACGACGTCGGCCGAATCGGCGCCGGGTTCGGCCTCGAAGCGGACCGAGAGAATCTCGGCCTCCTCGATCACCGTGCGTGCCGCCGCCGCGAGAGCGTCGATGTCGACGGGGGCGGCGACCTCCACGTATTCGGCCGTGGTGAAGGCCGACCGGGTCGGGTCGAGCTGGTGCCCGGCCCACAGCTCGCGCTGGGCGGCGGTCAAACAGGCATCGGCCGTGTCCTCCCCGGTCTGCAGGGTGGACGGCGACGAAATCGAAAGGGACATCTAACAGGCACTCCTGATGCTTTCGGCTTTCGGGCTCGGGCTTTCGGGCTTTCAGCTACTCAGCGTGTCAGGTTAGCCTAACCACATGAGCTGTGGGGATCCGACTGCCGACGCACACCGACGCACGCCTCGGGACGAAGCGCTGCGCCGGAGTGGGGTCTTCGGGTCGATTCAACCGACTTCGAGTGGAGACAGCGCCGAGACCAGCGCGTCCGTGGTGGTCACCGAACCGCAGCGCTTCGCCGCGTAGGTGAGGGCCATGAGGTGTTCGTCACGGCTGAAATCCGCAGTCGCGTCGGAGACCAGGAACGGCTGCACATCCGACATGAACGCCTCGGCGGCACTCAGCATGCAGCCCATGTGCGCGTAGACGCCCGTGACGATCAGCTGGTCGCGGCCGTGGTGGCCGAGCAACTGCCGGAGGTCGGTGCGCTGGAACGCCGAATACCGCCATTTGGTCACCTGGATGTCGCCCTCGCGGGGAGCGAGCGGCTCGACCACCTCGGTGTCGCGACCCGACGTCAGTCCAGGGCCCCAGAAGTCGGCGAGGATGCCGCG
This sequence comes from Rhodococcus sp. JVH1, assembly GCF_000280725.2. Classification (NCBI taxonomy): domain Bacteria; kingdom Bacillati; phylum Actinomycetota; class Actinomycetes; order Mycobacteriales; family Nocardiaceae; genus Rhodococcus; species Rhodococcus sp. JVH1. The sequence continues at coordinate 5,549,575 of NZ_CP166289.1, forward strand.
ACGCGACGGGTGCTGGTCGCCCGGCTGCATCGTGTAGATCACGGGAATTCCTGCTTCCGAGCACAGTTCGCGGATCCGGACCATGTTCGCCATCGCAGTCGACATCGGCTCCGCACGCACGTCGTACGCGTCGATGAAGTAGTTCTGCATGTCGTGGACCAGCAGTGCGGAACGCCGGGGGTCGAGGCGCCAGGACACCTTCGATTCGGGGACCTCGTGGATCTCCGGGATCGTGTAGGTCGAAATGGGCGGGATGGCCATATGGTTCCTCACTGTCGGTCTTGTCGACGTCTGGGCGAATGCCGCGCGAATCTCGGTGAACGACAGCGCTCCGCTCCACCGCTCGCGCGTTCGGTTAGGCTAGCCTTTGCTACCAGGCTCTGCAATCGCTAGGTGTGTGGGTGCGCGGCGCACAGTAAGGTGACTGAGCGGTGGGGGCCGGGCGCCGGTCTCCCGTGCCGGAGCCGCTGACCAGGAGAGACTGTTGACCACGCTGCTGTTACTGCTGCTGATCGTCGTCGTGATCGTGGGCATCGTGCTGATCCTGCGGAATCGGGCCGGGAAGAAGTTCACTCCTGCTGCCCGGGTCGATCCACTCGCCGACTACCCGGAGGTCTACGACCCGTACAAGATCGGAGTCGGCGACATCATCACGTACGCCGGAATCGATCACGTCGTGCGCGGCACCATCACCCTCGACGAAGAGGGATACATCTGGCACGAACACCTCCTCGACGGGTCTACCGGTCAGCGATGGCTGACCGTCGAGAACGACGAGGGAAACCTCGACATGACGCTGTGGATGCGCCGCGAGGGCACGGGCCTCGAACCGGGTGGTGACGTGATCCTCGACGACAGGGTGCACCGGCAGATCGAGCGCGGCACCGCGTCGTTCACCGCGGAAGGCACCACCGGGACGGCGCCCCAGGGCATCGTCGACTACGCCGACTATGCGACGGCAGACAAGACCGGCCTGCTGTCGTTCGAGCGCTGGGCGCGGACGCAGTCGTGGGAGGTTTCCACGGGCCGCGCCGTCACGCGCGGTGAACTCACCGTGATCCATTCCGGTCCGCCGCAGTGACACTGCACGTCCTCGACATCGAGTCGCGCGATGTGACGGCCGAGGCGCTCGGTCTCGTCGTCAACGCCGAAACACCGTGCCCGCTCGCCGAACTCACCATCACGCACGGTGACGACCGAGTGACACTCGCGGTTCTCGGGGCGTCGCACGCGGTGACGGCGTCCGCGGCGGGCAGCCGGATCACCGAACAGGTGTCGTGCGACGCGGTCCTGGCAGGCGGCAGGCCGCTGCCGGTGTCCGACAGCGCCAGCGGGTACCGGTTCCACTCGACCACCGACACCGTCGACCGCACCCACCTCGAGCAGACCGCGGACTGGCTGCGGCGCCAGGCCACCGAGGTGGACGGGTGGATCTGCGGGGCGTTCCCCGGCGACCACACCGCGCTGACCGCGCTCACGGCGGCGAAAGATTCGGGCGGATGGGTCTGGCAGACCTGGCATCTGTACCCAGGAGACAAGGGCGGGGTGATCGTGAAGACTCGAAGCAGGTGGCAGCCGTGAGCCGGTTCAGTGCGCGCGTGCGGCTCGCCCCGATACTGCTCCTGGTGTTGGCCGCGACCGCGTGCGGCGGCGTCCGCGACTACATCGCCGACACCTACGCCCTGCAGAACACCGCAGGCGACGCGAAGACGTACACGTCGAACGACCCCGTGGGGACGACCGTCTCGAACATCGTCGCCGAAGAAGAACCGGCGGCGCGGAAGGCCGACGGCGGCAGCGAATACCTGCGCTACGACGACGACATCGTGACGGTCAGCGCCGGGCCGGGGGGCGGCAGCCTCGTCCGCGTCGAAGACATCGACGGACGCTACCGAAGCGGTGGATTCGCCTATCTGGGGCCCGGTTTCAACCCCGGCTCGCCGGCAGGCGGCGCCAGCGGCAGCGGCGGATCCGGGAGCGCGAAATGACAGAGAACACTCGACTGGGGAGAAGCGCGTGAATACCACCTACACGGCGGCAGCAACGGAAATCGGCAGCGTCGACGTCGGACTGCTCGCCGTCGGCATGCTCGGCACCCTGGCGTACTTCGTCATCGGCATCGCCGTCCTCGGAGTCGGCTTCGCGGTACTCGACCTCGCCACCCCCGGCAATCTCCGGCACCAGGTGTACATCGACAAGAACCCCAACGCGGCAATCCTGCTGGCGTCGAACCATCTCGCCCTCGCCGTCGTCGTGGTCACAGCGATCCTCACCAGCTCCGACGGATTCGCGCAGGGACTCGCCGACTCCGCAGTCTACGGCCTCTTCGGTGTGCTGCTGCAGGTCATCGCGCTGCGCCTGATGAACCTGCTGCTGCCGGGGCAACTCGTCGGCCTGGTCGGGAACCCGAAGATGTGCGGTGCCGCATGGGCGGTCGGTGCGAGCCTCTTCGCCATCGGCCTCGTGAACGCCGCCGCACTCACCTGATCCCATGACGACCACCGCGGCAGAGCCGAATACCTCCACCACCCGCGCGCTCGGCGGGCGGGCCAGGGCGTTCCTGCTCGCCGCGGTGGCCGCCTGTGCGGCGTGCGGGCTGATCTACGAACTGGCCCTGCTGACACTGTCGGTCAGTCTGACCGGCGGCGGGATCACCCAGACGTCGCTGATCGTCGCGGGTTTCGTGGCCGCACTCGGAGTGGGTGCCCTCGCCGCCAAGCCGCTGCTCTCCACCGCGGCCGCGTCGTTCGTGGTCGTCGAGATCGTCCTCGGACTCGTCGGCGGGTTCAGCGCGGTGACGCTGTACGTGACGTTCACGTTCTTCGGTTCCAGCGCAATCGTTCTGGTGCTCGCCACCGCACTGATCGGTGTGCTGGTGGGCGCCGAGGTGCCCCTGCTGATGACGCTGCTGCAGTCGGGCCGCAACGACACCGACGCCGAGAGCACCGGAAAGGTGCTGGCAAACCTCAACGCCGCCGACTACGCAGGCGCCCTGGTCGGTGGCCTGCTCTGGCCGTTCGTCCTGTTGCCGATCGCCGGAATGATCCGCGGCGCCGCCATCACCGGCATCATCAATCTCGTTGCCGCCGCGGTGGTGGCGCTGATCCTGCTGCGGTGGCAGCTGAGTCTGCGCACCCGCCTGTTCGCCGTCGTGGCGCTGCTGGTCGCCGCCGCGTGCATCGCGGTTCTGCTGGTGCGCGCCGACGGCATCGAGACCACGTCGCGGCAACGTCTCTACACCGATCCGGTGGTCGCCGCGGAAAGGTCGCAATACCAGGAGATCGTCGTCACCGAGCGCGGGGGAGACGTGCGGCTCTTCCTCGACGGCGACCTCCAGTTCTCCAGCATCGACGAACATCGGTACACCGAATCGCTGGTGTACCCCGCGATGGCGGACGACCCGAAACGGGTGCTGATCCTCGGCGGGGGCGACGGCCTCGCCGCCCGAGAGGTCCTGCGACTGCCGGGGGTCGAGGAGATCGTGCAGGTGGAACTCGATCCGGCGGTCATCGAACTCGCGAACACCCGGCTGTCCGGGCTGAATCAGGGGGCGTTGCAGGACCCGCGCGTGCACGTCGTTCTCGACGACGCATTCCGGTGGCTACGCGATGCACCTGATTCGGGTTTCGACGCCGTCATCGTGGACCTCCCCGACCCCGACACCCCGGCGCTCGGGCGCCTCTACTCCACCGAGTTCTACGGTCTCGCTGCCGCCGCCCTGAACCCCGGCGGACTGATGGTGGTGCAGTCGGGAAGCCCCTATTCGACGCCGGACGCGTACTGGCGCACCACGTCGACGGTCGCGTCCGCGGGTCTGGCCGTCACGCCGTACCACGTGCTGGTGCCGAGCTTCGGGGACTGGGGATACGTCCTCGCCCGGCGCGGACCCGAACCGCCGGCCCTGCGCCTGCCCCGCGACGTCCCCGAATTGCGCTTCCTCGACGAGCCGACCCTCGCCGCGTCCGCGATCTTCTCGCGCGACCGTCCCCGCCGCGAACTCGAGCCCTCCACCCTCGACCGCCCGCGTATCGTCGACGACATGCGGAAGGGCTACGAGCGCTGACGCGCCCGTGAGTACTTATTAACCGCCGGGCGTTAACAAGTACTCACGGGCCGAAGGCATATAGTTCACAGATATACTAAAAGCGGAAGTGGTGGGCGCTGGGCCCGCCACCGGCTCGCGATAGGGTTCCCCCATGACCGATGACGCAGCGCCGGTGCCCGTCGAGGTACCGGACAGCCTCGACTTCTGGTCGTTCATCGAACTGGCGAACCGGCGCCTGAGCACGGAATACGGCTCGACGCACGAACTCGCCACCCAAGTCCTCCTGACGTTGAACCGCGCGTCGAACGTGGTGACGTACGACCTGGAGTCGTCGATCCACCGCCCGCGCGGCCTGTCGTGGTCGGCGTTCCGGCTGATGTTCGTGACGTGGCTGGCCGGACCCGTCGAGTCGAAGACGGCGGCCAAGCTCACCGGCATGAGCAGGGCGGCCGTCTCGAATCTGACGAAGACGCTGGTCGGTAGTGGTCTGATGGAGCGGACCCCGGACGAGCGGGACGGCCGGTCCGTCCAGTTGTCGCTCACCGAGAAGGGCCGGAGCGAGATCGGTGAGATCTACCGTGAGCAGAACGAGCGGGAACATGCCTGGGCGAGTGTTCTCACCGAGCCGGAGCAGCGCATTCTCGTCATGCTGCTGGACAAGCTGATCACCAACCGCAGCCAGTTCGACGTCCGCGGGCGTAACTGACCCTGCTGTGCCTCCCTCGAAATCTGTGCTTGCCATCACGCCCGTAATTTAGTTAATGTGTTTACTACTAAGGACACGCACTTCTAGGGAGGCCGGTCATGGCGTTCTATCGGCACGTGGGCAACATCCCGCCCAAGCGGCACACCCAGCACCGTGACGACAACGGTCAGCTCTACTTCGAGGAATTGATGGGAGAAGAGGGCTTCTCCTCCGACTCCTCACTGCTCTACCACCGCCACATCCCGTCGGCGATCGTCGATGCCACCGTGTGGGAGCTGCCCGACCAGAGCACGACTCCCAATCATCCGCTCAAGCCGCGCCACCTGAAGTTGCACGACCTGTTCCCGGACACGGTCTGGGCCGACACCGACGTGGTCACCGGACGCCGGCTGATTCTCGGCAACGCGGACGTCCGCATCTCCTACGTGGTCGCCGCCAAGGAGTCGCCGCTGTACCGCAACGCGATCGGCGACGAGATGGTCTACGTCGAATCCGGTGCCGCCACCGTCGAAACCGTGTTCGGCGCGCTCGAGGCGAAACAGGGCGACTACGTCCTCATTCCGATGTCGACCACCCACCGTTGGATCCCGCAGGGACCGGAACCGTTGCGCGCCTATGCGATGGAGGCCAACAGTCACATCGTCCCGCCGAAGCGCTACCTGTCCCGGTTCGGTCAGCTGCTCGAGAACGCACCCTACTGCGAGCGCGACCTGCACGGGCCGTCCGACACGCTGCAGGTCGAGGGCACCGACGTGGAGGTGCTCGTCAAGCACCGGACGTCGCACGGAATCGTCGGCACGCGAATGGTGTACCCGCACCACCCCTTCGACGTCGTGGGCTGGGACGGGTGCCTCTACCCCTACACGTTCAACATCTCCGACTACGAACCCATCACCGGGCGAGTGCACCAGCCGCCGCCGGCCCATCAAGCGTTCGAGGGCAACAACTTCGTCATCTGCAACTTCGTGCCCCGCAAGGTCGACTACCACCCGCTGTCGATTCCGGTGCCGTACTACCACTCGAACGTCGACTCCGACGAGATCATGTTCTACGTCGGCGGAGACTACGAGGCGCGCAAGGGGTCCGGCATCGGCCAGGGTTCGATCTCGATTCACCCCGGCGGCCATGCGCACGGTCCGCAGCCGGGTGCGTACGAACGCAGCATCGGGGCGGAGTTCTTCGACGAGCTCGCCGTCATGGTCGACACGTTCCGCCCGCTCGAACTCGGCGAGGGCGCCGTGGCGTGCGAGGACTCGGGCTACGCGTGGACGTGGGCAGGGCGGGGGCCGACGCAGTGATCTCCGCCCTCTTCGCCGGCCTCTGCGACGACGCCGCCCTCTTCCCACCCGGAAACGCGCCCCTGCCCGACGCCCTGCCCGCGCACGCCAGACACCGGTCGGCGCCGTACGCGGATCTGGTCGGTCCCTTCGTCTTTCCGGTCGCCCGACTGGGCGAATTGACTCCCGGTGCGCTCGAACTGAGCCTGACGCTGCCCGGCGGCCCGGCCACGCTCGAACCCGCACTCGACCGCCTCGCGCAGATCGACGGTGCCACCGCGGTGGCACTCGAGATCGCGGTGCCCGCAGACCAGACGGCCGCGGAGTTCTTCGCCGCGATGGACGCCGTCGAGGCGCTGACCGCCGGCCTGGACGTGTTCGTGGAGATTCCGCGCGGCGAGCGCCGACCCGACTTCCTCGCCGCACTGACCGGTGGCCCGTTCGCGGCGAAGTTCCGCACGGGTGGCGTTGTCGCCGAGGCCTACCCGGACGAGGACGAACTCGCCGCTGCGCTGCACGCCGTCATCGCGTCGGGAGTCCCGTTCAAGGCCACGGCCGGGCTGCACCACGCCGTCCGCAACACCGATCCGCACACGGGATTCGAACAGCACGGATTCCTCAACGTGCTGCTCGCTACCCGTCACGCACTCGGCGGCGCCGACGTCGACCAGGTCGCCGCTACCCTCGCCGAACGTGACGGCGCACTGCTCGCCGGCGAACTGCGCGACCTCCCGGTCGACGTCGTCGACGGCGCTCGCACCGCCTTCCGATCCTTCGGCACGTGCAGCATCCTCGAACCCCTGGAAGATCTCGTCGCACTGCACCTCGTGCCGTCTTCCGCCCTCGCCTCCGCAGATCAAGGAGCCCACACATGACCGTCCTCGACATCCCCGCAGATTCCCTCTTCGGAATCGAGAACCTGCCGTACGGCGTGTTCTCGACGGCCGACTCGGCCCCACGGGTCGGAGTGCGGGTGGGAGATTCCGTCGTGGATCTCGCCGCCGCACTGGGTGACGACGTTTTCGCGCAGCCCACCCTCAACGCCTTCATGGCGCAGGGCCGGGCCCGCTGGACCGAGGTCCGCAGGCAGATCACCGAACTCGTGCAGGGCGATGTCGCCGACACCGCGGTGTTCGCGGTCGACGACGTCACGATGCATTTGCCGGTGGCCGTCGCCGACTACGTCGACTTCTACGCCTCCGAGAATCACGCCACCAACCTCGGACGACTGTTCCGCCCCGACTCCGAGCCGCTGATGCCCAACTGGAAGCACCTGCCGGTCGGATACCACGGTCGGTCGAGCACCGTCATCGTGTCGGGCACCGACGTGATCCGGCCCTGCGGGCAGCGCAAGACCCCGGACCAGGACGCCCCCGACTTCGGGCCGTCCCGCCGCCTCGACATCGAGGCCGAGATGGGCTTCCTCGTCGGCGTCCCGACGAAGCTGGGGGAGACCATCACCCCGGATCAGTTCGCGGAGCACGTGTTCGGTGCGGTCGTCGTGAACGACTGGTCCGCCCGCGACATCCAGGCCTGGGAGTACGTGCCGCTCGGTCCGTTCCTCGGGAAGAGCTTCGCGACGTCCATCTCGCCGTGGGTGGTTCCCCTCGACGCGCTCGAGGCGGCCCGCATCGACACCCCGGCGCAGGATCCGCAGCCGTTGCCGTACCTGCGCGGCGAGGAGAAGTGGGGCCTCGACATCGACCTGGCCGTCGAGTGGAACGGACACGTCGTGTCGCGTCCGCCGTACGCGCAGATGTACTGGTCGCCGGCGCAGATGCTCGCGCACACCACGGTCAACGGCGCCGCCGCCAGCACGGGCGACCTGTTCGCGTCGGGCACCATTTCCGGACCGGAGAAGGATCAGCGCGGTGCGTTCATCGAGTTGACCTGGGGTGGACAGGAACCCGTTGTCGTGGGGGACGAGAAGCGCACGTTCCTCGAGGACGGCGACGAGATCGCCATCTCCGCCACCGCACCGGGCCCGAACGGCACCCGCATCGGCTTCGGTGAGGTGCGGGCCCGGGTGGTAGGCAATAGTCATGACTGAGAACTTCGTCGAGACCACTGCCGAGCCGGACACCGGCGTCGCGTTCCTCACCCTGAACCGCCCCGAGCATCGCAATCCGCTGTCGTCCGAGGCCATGCGGGACGTCACCGCGGCGCTGCGGAAGCTGGGCGACGACGACACCACCCGCGTCGTCGTCATCAGGGCTGCAGGACCGGTGTTCTCCGCGGGCCACGACCTGAAGGAGATGATCGGCCGCACACTCGAGGACGAGCAGGCCATCTTCGACACCTGTGTGGAGATGATGCAGACCGTGCAGGACATTCCCCAACCGGTCATCGCGTCCGTCCAGGGTGCGGCCGTCGCGGCGGGCTGTCAGCTCGCGGCGTCCTGCGACCTCGTCGTCGCGTCGTCGAACGCCGTGTTCGGGACGCCGGGGGTGAAGATCGGACTGTTCTGCTCCACCCCGATGGTGGCCCTCAGCCGCGCGATCGGGCGTAAGCGCGCCCTGCAGATGCTGCTCACCGGGGAGACGATCGGGGCGGAGACGGCCGCGGACTGGGGGCTGGTGAACCTGGTCGTCGCACCCGAGGAGCTCGATGCGCAGACCCGGGCTCTCGCCGCGAAGATCACGAAGGCCAGCCCGCTCACGGTGAAGATCGGCAAGCAGGCGTTCTACCGGCAGATCGAGCTCCCTCAGGACGAGGCCTACGCGGCGATGGCGGAGACGATGGCCACCAACGCGATCACGTGCGACGCCCAGGAGGGCATGCAGGCGTTCGTCGAGAAGCGCACTCCGCAATGGCAGGGAAAATAGCGCACGCTGTCTGCATTGCGCGGTCCAGCGAACCGGCGAAGGATCAAGTGTGCAGTGGCTGCGGCCGCGGGCCGTCGGTGCCCGCTGACGGTGGACCGCGACGGGTCGGTCACCGAGATCGTTCTCACTGCGGGGCGACCGTCCCGCGGGAGGTGACTATCGATGTTCATCCAGGTTATTCAAGGAAAGGTGTCCGACGAGGCCGGCCTACGCCGGTGCATGGACCGCTGGACGGAGGACGTGCGCCCGGGAGCGACCGGCTTCCTGGGCTGCACCCAGGGATTGTGCGACGACGGAACGTTCATCGCACTCGCGCGGTTCGAATCGGCCGAAGCCGCCCGGCGTAACAGCGAGCGTCCGGAGCAGGGCGCGTGGTGGGCGGAAACCGAGAGGTGCTTCGAGGGAGCCGTGTCGTTCATGGACTGCCCGGACGTGATGGAGTGGATGGGTGGCGGCTCGGACGACGCGACATTCGTTCAGGTCATGGAGGGGCACACCGCCGACGCGAGTCGGATGCGGGAGCTGCTGGAACAGGCCGAACCCCAGGTTCATCAGCTGCGCCCGGAGATCCTCGGTGGAACGTTGTGCACGTACGGCGACGGCGGGTATGTCGAGGCGGTGTACTTCACCTCGGAATCGGAGGCCCGCGAGCACGAGAAGGTCGAGATCCCGGACGACCTGAGGTCGTTGTTCGAGGAAGAGGGGCGGTTGATGGGGGACGTGGCGTACTACGACTTGCATTCGCCGATGCTGGTGCCTGCAGGGCGGTAGCACGAAACCTCTGGCAAGGTACTTGGACGTCCTATAACCTTCCTGCATGAGTCTGGATGCGCGTACCGACACCGTCGACGGAGTGCTGCGGCGCTCGGCCGCCAAGTTCCCCGACCGCAGGGCGCTGACCTTCGAGGACCGCGCGTGGACGTACCGTGAACTCGACGACGCGGTGAGCCGGGCGGCCGCCTATCTGCGGTCGCTCGGACTGTCGGCCGGTGAGCGCGTCGCCGCGTACGGCACCAACTCGGACGCGTACACGATCGGGTTCCTGGCCTGCGCGCGTGCGGGTCTCGTGCACGTGCCCGTCAACTATGCGCTCGAGGGCGACGAGCTGACCTATCTGGTGTCGCAGTCCGGGAGCGCCGCCGTGCTGGTCGATCCGGCGCTGACGGGCACGCTCGACTCGGTCCGCGGCGCCCTCGATCTGCGCCACGTGGTTCCCCTTCGCGACGCCGAGGATTCGCTGCTCGCCCACAGCGGCTCCGGCGACGTCCCCGTGCTCGCGGAGCCGGTCGCGGCCACCGGCCTGGCACAGTTGCTGTACACGTCCGGGACGACGTCGAAGCCGAAGGGCGCCATGATGACTCACGGCGGGCTCGTGCACGAGTACGTGTCTTCCGTGATCGCCCTCGCACTGAGCGACGGCGACAATCCGCTGATCTGCATGCCCCTGTACCACTCAGCGGGCATGCACGTCTTCATGATGCCGTACCTGTCGGTGGGCGCCTCGGTGAATCTGATGCAGACCCCGGACATCCCGGAGATCCTGCGGCGCATCGAGGCGGATCGCATCGGCTCGCTGTTCCTGGCGCCGACGGTGTGGGTGCCGCTCGCCGGACATCCGGATCTCGAGACCCGCGACCTGTCGTCGCTGAAGAAGGCGCAGTACGGCGCGTCGATCATGCCCGTGACGGTGCTGAACAGGCTGCGCGAACGCTACCCCGACCTCGGCTTCTACAACTGCTTCGGACAGTCCGAGATCGGTCCGCTCGCCACGGTGCTGCAGCCGGAGGAACACGAGGACCGGCCGTCGTCGTGTGGCAAGGCCGTGTTCTTCGTCGAGACGCGGGTGGTGGACCCGGACGGCAACGACGTTCCGGACGGCACGCCCGGTGAGGTGCTCTACCGCTCACCCCAGCTGTGCCTGGGGTACTGGGACAATCCCGACGCCACCGCGGAGGCGTTCCGCGACGGGTGGTTCCACTCGGGTGATCTGGTGACGCGGGACCCGGAGGGGTACATCACCGTCGTCGACCGCATCAAGGACGTCATCAACACCGGCGGCATCCTGGTGGCGTCGCGGGAGGTCGAGGACGCGGTCTACACGCATCCGGACGTGGCCGAGGTCGCGGTCATCGGGACGCCGGACGACAAGTGGATCGAGGCGATCACCGCCGTGGTGGTGCTGCGGGAGGACGCGGCCGGCGTGACACCGGACGGGTTGATCGCCCACGTCAAGGAGCGCATCGCGCCGTTCAAGGTGCCCAAGCAGGTGGTGTTCGTGGACGAACTGCCCCGCAACCAGAGCGGGAAACTGCTCAAACGGGAACTGCGGGCGACGCTCTGACTACTTTCCGGTCGACGCCCGCTCGATCAGCTCGACCGGGAGCTTCACCGATTCCACGTCGTTGCCCGCGATGATCGACAGGAGATGACGCACACCCGTCGCGCCGATCAGGCGCGCGGGTGACCGGACGGTCGTCAGCGGCACGGGAAGCTGGGCGACCACCGGAATGTCGTTGTACCCGACGAGTGCGAGGTCGTCGGGGATCCGCAGTCCGAGGTCCCGGGCGACGCCGAGGACGCCGATCGCGATGGTGTCGCTGACGGTGAAGATCGCCTCGGGAGGCGAATCCGACTCGAGGAGAACGGTCGCCGCGGCGACACCGCCGGACACGTCGAAGTCGGAGCGGACGACGCGATCCGGGCGGAGTTCGATGCCGTTCTCGGCCAGTGCGGCGCGGAATCCGGCGAGGCGGTCGCGGGAGGTGCTCGCATGGTCGGGCCCTGTGATGACGGCGAGCTCGGTGAACCCGCGGTCGAGGAGATGGCGTCCGGCGAGGTAGCCGCCCCGGTGGTCGTCGCCCGACACGAACGGCAGACCGACGTCGGCGTGCCGGTTGAGCTGCAGCATCGGCAAAGCCCCCACCGACAGTGAGTCGACGAATTCGCGGCCGGGACTGTGCAGGCTGCTGAGCAGCAGGCCGTCCACCTGCCTGCTGACGAGGAACTCGATGGCGCGGCGCTGGGCGTCGAGGTCGTCGGGTGGGCTCGACAGCAGCACCGAGTAGCCGGCCTGCGTGGCCGTCTCCTCGATGCCCTGGAACATCGTGGCGACCACGCCGTCGGTGAGTCGCGGCATGACGACGCCGAGGGTGGTGGTCTTGCGTGTCCGCAGGCTCGCGGCCCACAGGTTGGGCTGGTAGCCGAGTTCCACCGCCACCTCGCGCACTCGCAGCGCGGCCTCGGACCAGCCGTCGGCGGGTTCGGGCTGGCGGAGCACCCGGGATGCCGTCGACACGTGGACGCCGGCGCGTTCGGCGATCTCGCGGAGGGTAGGCGGACGCCCGGAGGTGCGTGTCGGGCGGTCCGGCTGGTTCACGGGCAATCCTCGCGCTCGGGGACGGGGGCCGGTGGTGTCGTGGTTGACGGCCGCCGGAATGCGCCCTAGTCTACGTGACGAAATCGTTCGTGCAATCGTTCTCGCGAACGTTTGCACACCAGCCCCACCGGCCTCGTGGAGGAACAATGTCCGACCCGCAGTCCCTGACTCAGCTGTTCGCCCTCGACTCGCTGCTCGACACCGAGGAGATCGCGATCCGCGACACCGTGCGCCGATTCTCGGACGAGAAGATTCGTCCCCACATCGGCGAATGGTTCGAAGCAGCGGCACTGCCGGTGCGTGAGCTGGCGGAAGGACTGGGCGAACTCGGCGTGCTCGGCATGCACCTCGAGGGATACGGCTGTGCCGGCACGAGCGCCACCGCCTACGGCCTGGCCTGCCTCGAACTCGAGGCCGTCGACTCCGGAATCCGCAGCCTCGTGTCCGTCCAGGGTTCGCTGGCCATGTACGCGATCCACCACTACGGCAGCGAAGACCAGAAGCAGGAATGGCTGCCCCGCATGGCCGCCGGCAAGGCGATCGGCTGCTTCGGACTGACGGAGCCCGACTTCGGCTCCAACCCCGCAGGCATGCGCACGGGCGCCAAGCGGGACGGTGACGACTGGATCCTCAACGGCACCAAGATGTGGATCACCAACGGATCCGTCGCCGACGTCGCGGTCGTGTGGGCCCGCACCGATGACGGCATCCGCGGATTCGTCGTGCCCACCGACACCCCCGGCTTCTCGGCGCCCGAGATCAAGCACAAGATGTCGCTGCGGGCGTCCGTCACCTCGGAGCTCGTGCTCGAGGACGTGAGGCTGCCCGAATCCGCGATGCTGCCGGAGGCCAAGGGACTGTCCGGTCCGCTCGGCTGCCTCAACGAGGCCCGGTTCGGCATCATCTTCGGTGCGATGGGCGCCGCCCGCGACTGCTTGGAATCCGCCATCTCCTACGCGCAGGACCGTCAGGTCTTCGACAAGTCGCTCGCCGCCTACCAGATCACGCAGGTCAAGATCGCCGACATGGCCCTCGAGGTCGGCAAGGGCCACCTGCTGGCGTACCACCTCGGACGTCTCAAGGATCGCGGCGTGGCACGTCCCGAGCAGGTCAGCACGGGCAAGCTGAACAACGTCCGCGAGGCCATCGCCATCGCCCGCGAGTGCCGCACCATCCTCGGTGCCAACGGAATCACGCTGGAATACCCCGTGATCCGTCACGCCAACAACCTCGAGTCCGTGCTCACCTACGAGGGAACGTCCGAGGTCCACCAGCTCGTGATCGGCAAGGCGCTGACGGGCGAGGCAGCGTTCCGGTGAGCAGGTCACTCGAGTCGGCCGGGAGTGCATCCCTGGACGGCCTGCTGATCGCCGACTTCGGACGGGTGCTCGCCGGGCCGTACGCCACGATGCTGCTCGCCGACCTCGGTGCCGACGTCGTCAAGATCGAGCGCGCCGGCGTCGGCGACGACACCCGGCAGTGGGGGCCGCCGTGGGTGGGCGACGAATCCACCTACTTCCAGTCCGTCAACCGCAACAAGCGGTCCTTCGCCTGGGATCTGCGCGACCCCGCCGACCTGCAGCAGGCGCGGGAACTGGCCGCCCGGGCGGACGTGGTGGTGGAGAACTTCCTTCCCGGCACGATGGACCGGCTCGGGCTCGGCTACGACGCCGTGCGGGAGATCAATCCCGACGTCGTCTACTGCTCCGTGACCGGGTTCGGCGGCGAGAACAACCTGCCCGGGTACGACCTGCTCATCCAGGCCGTCGGCGGGTTGATGAGCATCACCGGTCCCGAACCCGGCGTTCCGACGAAGGTCGGGGTGGCCGTCGTCGACATCATCACCGGACTGCACGCCGCGGTCGGGATCCTGGCGGCGCTGCGCCACCGCGATCGCACCGGGGAGGGGCAGCGGGTCGAGGTGAACCTGCTGTCGTCGCTGCTGTCCGCCCTCGCGAACCAGACGTCGGGGTACGTGGGCGCCGGTGTCGTCCCGCAGGCGATGGGCAACCGGCACCCCAGCATCGCGCCGTACGAGGTCTTCCGGACCGGCGACCGGCCGCTGGTGCTGGCGGTGGGCAACAACCGTCAGTTCGCCTCTCTCGTCGAGGTTCTCGGTGTGCCCGAACTCGCCGACGACGAGCGGTACGCGACCAACACGCAACGGGTGGCGCACCGCGAGCAACTGGTCCGGGACATCACCGCGGCGCTGTCCGCGGGCTCGGCGGACGAGTGGTTCGAGAAGCTGACCGCACAGGGTGTCCCGTGCGGTCCGCTCAACGACATCGCCGACGCGGTGGCGCTCGCCGAGCGCCTCGGGCTGAATCCGGTGGTCGAGATCGACGATCCCCGCAGGGACCGGCCCGTGCGTCAGGTGGCGAATCCGATCCGGCTCAGCGCCACCCCGGCGAGCTACCGCAGCGCGCCGCCGCGGCTCGGCGAGGACACCCCAGCCGTGAGTACTTGTTAACCGCCCGCGGTTGACAAGTACTCACGGGGCTCTTCCCTAAGGGAGTGTTAGGAAGGCTCCGCGGCCCTTCCGTATCGATGTGACGTGACCCACTGTGGTGTGAACGCAGAGATCCAGGGCATCGAGAGGAGTCCCGCGTGAGCACGACATCGACGGGTGAGCGCCGAGTCATCGGCAATGTTTTGAAAGGTTCGGTCGGCAACCTGATCGAATGGTACGACTGGTACGTCTACGCGGCGTTCAGTGTGTACTTCGCGAAGGAGTTCTTCCCGGAAGGCGACACCACCGCCCAGCTGCTTTCCACGGCAGCCGTTTTCGCGGTCGGATTCCTCATGCGGCCGATCGGCGGCTGGATCATGGGACGGTACGCCGACCGCCGCGGTCGCCGATCGGCGCTCACCCTGTCGGTGACCGTGATGGCGGCGGGTTCGCTCGTCATCGCGGTCACGCCGTCCTACGCGAGCATCGGGCTCGTGGCACCGGTCCTGCTGGTGATCGCCCGGATGCTGCAGGGACTGTCGGTCGGCGGCGAGTACGCCACCAGCGCCACGTACCTGGCCGAGGTCGCGTCGCCGGGCAGGCGCGGGTTCTACTCGAGCTTCCAGTACGTCACGCTCGTCGCCGGACAGCTGATTGCACTGGGTGTGCAGATCATCCTGCAGCTGACGCTGCCTGCGGAGGCCATGCAGTCGTGGGGCTGGCGGATTCCGTTCCTGATCGGCGCGGCCGGTGCCGTCGCGGTGATGTGGCTCCGTCGCACGATGGACGAGTCTGAGGCGTTCACCGACGAGGTGGAGGCGAAGCGTGACGCAGACACTTCGGACGGTGGGCCGAAGGAAGGTTCGCTCCGGATGCTGCTGCAGTACCCCCGCGAGTGCCTGCTGGTGTGCGCCCTGACGCTCGGTGGTTGCGTGGCGTTCTACACGTACACCACGTACATGCAGAAGTACATGATCAATACGTCCGGCATCTCCAAGGACACGGTGGCGTGGATCAACTTCGCGGCCCTGCTGGTGTTCATCGTGTTGCAGCCGATCGGCGGCGCACTGTCCGACCGCATCGGTCGCCGGAAGCTGCTCATCTTCTTCGGGATCGGCGGAACCGTCCTCACCGTGCCCCTGATGACGGTGCTCGGGACCACGACGAACCCCCTGGTGGCCTTCGCGCTGATGATGCTGGGACTGATCGTCGTCACCGGGTACACGTCGGTGAACGCGATCGTGAAGACCGAGCTGTTCCCGACGAAGGTTCGCGCACTCGGCGTCGGGCTGCCGTACGCCCTCACGCTGGCGATCTTCGGCGGAACGGTCGAGACCGTCGCCCTCGCCCTGAAGCGGGCCGGCCACGAATCGCTATTCTTCTACTACGTGACCGGGTGTATCGCCATCTCGCTCGTCGTCTACTTCTTCATGCGTGAGACGTCGGACGGTTCGCCGCTCGACCGGACGACCAGCCGGGAGGACACCCCGGACGACGACGTCGAACTGGTCGACTCACGGAGCTGATCGAAGGGAAGAGAAGTGCAGATCGCGGTGGTCGAGGACGACGACGGAGTCGGCGACGCACTCGTGGAAGCACTGGCCACCCACGGCCACGAGGCGGTGCGCATGCGGCGCGGTTCCGATCTCCTTCTCGGCCATCGCGGTATGGACGCGGTGATCCTCGACCTCGGTCTCCCCGACGCGGACGGACTGCAGGTGCTCCGGCAGCTGCGGGCCGTCAGCGACGTTCCGGTGGTGATCCTCACCGCCCGCGACGACGAACGGTCGGTGGTGCGGGGACTGCGGGGCGGGGCGGACGACTACCTCGTCAAGCCGGCGCGGCTCGCGGAATTGCTGGCGCGGCTCGACGTCGTGACCCAGCGTCGCCGCGCGACCGCGGCCTCGGCCGCGCAGACGGTCACCGAAGGTGATGTGGTGGTCGATCTGGCGGCACGCGAAGTGGAGGTCGGCGGAGCTCCGGTGGCGTTGACAGCCAAGGAGTTCGAGCTTCTCGAGGTGCTCGTCACCCGTCCCGGCGCCGCCGTGAGTCGCCAGCAACTGATGGATGCGGTGTGGGGCGACGCGTACGTGGCGATCTCACGCACCCTCGACGTGCACATGACCGGGTTGCGCGCGAAACTGGGCCGGCCGGGGCTCATCTCGACCATCCGCGGGTACGGCTACCGCTGGGGCACTTGACGTGCGCCGCCGTGTGCTCGCCGTTCTGCTGGTGTTCGCGGCCGTCGCGGTGGTGGCCTTCGCCGTCCCGCTGGCGCTGGCCACCAGCGCCGGGAGAACACAGGCTCTGCGGCTGAGCCGGGAGGCGGATGCGACGCATTTCGCCAGCCTCGCCGGACAGACCCAGGCCCCGGGAAGTACCACGCTGCTGCGCGAGGAGGTGGCCCGCTACCACGAGTTGTACGGCGAGGGCGTCCTCATCGTCGACGCGCGAGGCAACCTCCGCGCGGGCGCCGGTCTGTCGCCGGACGACGCCGACGTGGCCGCGGCGATCACGGCGGGACTGCGCAACCAGAAGCAGGGGATCAGCGGTTCGCTGACACCGTGGTCGGCGGACCGTGTCCTGTCGGCCGTACCCGTCGGCACCGGAGCGCAGGTGGACGGTGCCGTGGTCCTGGACGTGTCCACCCGCGCCGCACGGGAATCCATCCGGACGTCGTGGCTGGTGATCGTCGCGGGGGCGCTCGTTGCGCTGGCAGCGGTCACTGCGGTCGCGATCGCGCTGTCCCGGTGGACCGTTCGTCCGCTCGGGGCGCTCACCGCCAGGGTCGGCGCACTCACCGACGCCGTCCCGTCGCCGCGTCCGCGGGTGCGTCGCAGCACCGGTCGGCCGTCCGGCAGCTACAGCGGGCCACCCGAGGTCCAGGAACTCGCGAAAGCGTTCGACAC
The DNA here is from genome assembly GCF_000280725.2 of Rhodococcus sp. JVH1. Classification (NCBI taxonomy): domain Bacteria; kingdom Bacillati; phylum Actinomycetota; class Actinomycetes; order Mycobacteriales; family Nocardiaceae; genus Rhodococcus; species Rhodococcus sp. JVH1. The sequence continues at coordinate 5,567,162 of NZ_CP166289.1, forward strand.
CATGTCGGGCGCAGTCCAGGCGTCCGGTCAGGCGCAGCGGCAGCTGATCGCCGACACTGCCCATCAGCTCCGAAACCCTCTCGCGGCCCTGCACATCCGGTTGGACTCCCTCGGCCCACACGTCTCCGAAACCGGGGCCGAAACCTACCGCCGCACGGGGATGGAGGTCGATCGGCTCGGCGGGATCCTCGACGGACTGCTGGCGCTGGCCGTCGCCGAATCGCCCGCGGACTCCGCCGACGACGAGACCGCGCACGGCGGATGCGACGTCGGTGCCGTCCTCGCGGACCGTGCCGACGCCTGGACGGAGGCTCTCGCGGAATCGGGGATGGACCTCGTGCTCCGGGAACCGGCCGAACCGCTGGTCGCCGACTTCCGGTCCAGTCACCTGGCGCAGGTCCTGGACGTCCTGCTCAGCAACGCGCACGCGTACGCCGGTCGAGGTTCGACGGTCCGGATCGACTCGGGACGGTCGGCCGCGGGAATCGAGATCCGGGTGAGCGACGACGGGGCCGGGGCGGGTGAGGACGAGATCGGCAAACTGTCGTCGCGTTTCTTCCGCGGGTCCGGGGCGGCGCAGCAGGGCACCGGGCTCGGGTTGTCCATCGCGACCGCGCTCGTCGAGGGCGGCGGTGGGGCGCTGACGATCGCTGCGGAGCAGCCACACGGGCTGCGGGTGACGCTGACACTTCCGGCGGTGGCGCCGTGATCACCCGACGTGCACTTCTGCGCGGCGTCGTCGCCGCCGGGGCGACCGCGGCCACGGGTTCGGTGCTCGCCGCGTGCTCGGACAGCGGCCGCGATCCGCTGCGGCTCGCGGCCGGTGAGGAGGGCGGATTCTTCTGGGAGTTCGCCCAATTGACGGCCCAGGCGGCGGAGCGTGCCGCACTGCCGGTGAGCATCGTCCCGGTCCGCACCGCGGGGTCGATGGACAATCTGGCGGCGCTGGCGTCCGGAGACGCGGAACTGGCACTGAGTCTCGCCGACGCCGCCGTATCGGCTCTGGGGGCCGGCGCCGGGTTCACCGCCATCGGCAAGGTGTACGAGAACTACATGCAACTCGCGGTGCGCGCCGATTCCGCGATCGCGGACACCTCGCAACTGAGAGGCACCCGAATCAGCCTGGGTGCCACAGGCTCCGGTGCGGAACTGACGGGCGAACGGATCCTCGAGGTGCTCGGTCTGGCGGGTCCGGGAGCCGTGACGCGTCTGCACCTGTCGATGACCGATGCGGGGCAGGCGCTGCGTGACGGCACCGTCGACGCGGTTCTGTGGGCAGGCGGAGTGCCCACCCCGTCGTTCGCGGATCTCGGGATCCCGCTGCGTCTACTCGACCTGTCCGCCGAACTGGAATTGCTGCGGGAGCGGTTCGGCCCCCGCTACGAGCCGGTGCTGATTCCGCCCGGCACGTACGGACAGCAGACGTCGGTCGCGACGATCGGTCTCGCGAACCTGCTGCTCGCCGACCCCGCCGTCTCGGACAGCGCCGCCGGCGCCCTCGTCGAGGTGCTCATCGACCACGCGGCGGAACTGGTGCCGGATCAGGCGACCGGCAGCCAGTTCCTGGACCGGCAGTCGCTGATCGTCACCGCAGGGGTGCCGCTGCACCCCGGCGCGGCCGCGGCGTACCGGAGACACCACGGCTGAGCCGGTCGATCACTCCAGCCGGTCGATCACTCCAGCCGGTCGATCACTGCACCTGGGCGACGACGAAGATGCGCCGGAACGGGAAGAACGTGCTGCCGTCCGGTCGCCGGGGGTACGCCTCGTCGAGGAGCGGGACGAGTTCTTCGCGGAACAGGTCCCACTCCGGCGCCGAGAGGGCGTCCTTGACCGGGCGGAGCGCGGTGCCGGTGATCCACTCCAGAACCGGGTTCTCCCCGGTCAGCCGCTGCACGTACGTGGTCTCCCAGGCATCGACGGCGCATCCGGCGTCGGCGAGGAGCCCGGCGTAGTCGGCGGGATCGTCGACGACCGTGCTCGCGCGGAACGGCACGTCCGGCAGCGATCGCGACCACCGTTCGCTCGAGGCGAGCTCACGGACGATCGTGTGCGACGGCGCGTCGAAGTTGCCGGGAACCTGCACCGCGATCCACGCCCCCGCCGGCAGTTGGGTCGGCCAGCGACGCAACAACTCCCGGTGCTCAGGCACCCACTGCAGAGCGGCGTTGGAGACGACGACGTCCGTGTCGGGCTTCGGCGTCCAGTCGCGCACGTCCTGCCTGCCGGCGTCGAGGCCGCGTTCACGCGCGGCCTCGACCATCTCGGGTGAGCTGTCGGAGGCCTCGAGGACGGCGTCCGGCCATCGTTCGGCCAGGCTGACGGTCAGGTTTCCCGGGCCGCAACCGAGGTCGACGACGCGGCGCGGTGACCGCGCGTCGACTCGCGACAGCAACTCGTAGAACGGGCGCCCGCGATGGTCCGCGAAGGCGAGGTACTTGTTCGGATCCCACATGTAGTCCTCCTCGCCTGAAACAGTACGCCCATACTGTTGGCGTGCGGGGTCAGAGGCCGAGATCCTTCGCGATGATCGTCTTCATGACCTCGCTCGTGCCGCCGTAGATGCGGGAGACACGGGTGTCCGCGTACAGCCGCGCGATGGGGTACTCGAGGATGTAGCCGTATCCGCCGTGCAATTGCAGGCACTTGTCGATGACCCGGCCCGCGGCCTCGGTGCAGAACAGCTTCGCCTTCGCGGCATCCGGGACCGTGAGTTCGCCGGCGTCGTGCAGTTCGAGGGCGCGGTCGGCCATCAGCTGGATCGCCTCGACCTCGGTGGCGCACTCGGCGAGCACGAACTTGGTGTTCTGGAATGCCGCGACGGGCTTGCCGAACACCTTGCGCTCCTTCACGTACGCGATCGCGTGCTGCAGCGCCGCGGCCGCGGTCGCCGACCCGCCGAGCGCGATGGAGAGGCGTTCCTGGGCGAGGTTGTGGGTGAGGTAGCTGAAACCGGCACCCTCGTCGCCGAGGCGGTCCGCCACGGGCACCTTGACGTCGGTGAAGGACAGTTCGGCGGTGTCCGAGGCCTTCAGGCCGATCTTCTCGATCTTGCGACCCACCGCGAAACCCTCGGACGTGGTGTCGACGACCAGGATGGTCAGACCGGCCCGGCGGTCCTCGGGGGTGCTGGGCGCGGTGCGGCACACCACGAGGATCCGGTCGGCGAGCGCGCCACCGGTGATGAACGTCTTCGCGCCGTTCAGGACGTAGTGCGACCCGTCGTCGGACAGCCTGGCCGACGTCGCGATGTTGGCGAGGTCCGAACCGGTGCCCGGCTCGGTCATCGCGATGGCGAACATGATGTCACCCGACGCGAATCCGGGGAGCCACCGCTGCTTCTGCTCGTCGTTCGCGTATGCGAGCAAGTACGGCAGGATCAGGTTGGTGTGCACGGAGTAGCTGCCGAACGTGACTCCGGCGGCCGCCGTCTCCTCGCCGACCACCGCCGCGAACTTGAAACTCTTCTCACCGCCGCCGCCGAACTCCTCCGGCACCTGGATCCCGAGTACGCCGAGCTCCCCGAGACGACGGTAGAAGTCGCGCGGGGGATGCCCTTCCCCCTCCCACTCGTGGTGGACGGGGGCGACTTCCTTGGCGATGAAGTCGCGGATCGTCTTCCGGAACGCGTCGTGATCTTCGTTGAACACCGTACGCTGCACGGGCTTTCTCCTTCGAATTGCAGTGCGTAACTGCGTAGTACGACCTTGCCGATGATTATCTTCCGAACCTCGGAGTGTTCGTCGGATCGAGAGTCCGGGCGAGGCGGCTCATGGGATGAGAATGCCCGATCCGCGGGGGCACGGCTAGGGCCGTTCGGCTATCGGTCGGATAGCGCAGTCCAATGCACGGAGGCTCCTCGAATCTGCCGACCCATAGGCAGACGTAGCCGGTGCCTTCGCCGAGTGCGTATTGATCGCGGGCACCCCGGTACGTTGAATGAACCGTGACACTGTGACCCACGCCACCACGCCCCCGAAGGGATCACCACGTGACCCGCTCCACTGCCATCCTCGACCGGACCGTCGCCATCGGTTCCGAGTCCCGCAGCCGCGCTTGGGGCCTGACCGGGCTCCTCGTGCTGCTCTACGTCGTCAACTACGCAGACAAGGCCGTCCTCGGCATCATCGCCCAACCCCTCGCCCACGAGCTGGGACTGAGCGCCTCGCAAATCGGGCTGGTGGGAAGCCTCTTCTTCCTGACCTTCACAGTCGGCGGGTTCTTCGCCGGCGCGCTGAACCGCTGGATGTCGCTGCGGTGGGCGCTGCTGCTGCTCGCGATCGCCTGGTCCGTCGCGATACTCCCGCTCGTGGTCGTCGCGTCTTTCGCGGTGTTGCTGGTCAGCCGCCTGCTGCTCGGGCTCGCCGAGGGGCCGAGTTCCGCGCTGCTCCACACGGCGGCGTACTCGTGGCACGCACCCGCCAAGCGCGGACTGCCGAGCGCTCTGCTCGCCGGTGCCGCGTCCATCGCCAAGATCGCCGTCGCGCCTGCTCTCGCATTCGTGACCGTCACGTTCGGATGGCGCTACGCGCTGGTCGCGCTGGCGGTCATCGGCGTCCTGTGGTGCGTCGTGTGGCTGACCGTCTGGAGCGAGGGCCCGTACATTCGCAGCGGCAAGGGCGCCGATTCCGCGGCCCCCGGTGACGCGGGCGAACCGGCGGTGCCGTGGGGTCGCATCTTCCGGACCCGGACGTTCATCAGCGGCGCGTTTCTCGTCATGAGCGTGTATGCACTGGTTGCCGTGGTTCTGACATGGCTGCCCTCGTACTTCGAGGTGGGCCTCGGATACAGCCGCCTCCAGGCCGGCTCCATGTTCGCGTTCCCGAGCATCGCCGGGCTGATCCTGATGCTGCTCTCGTCCGTGATCGGCGACCGTCTGCTCGCACGTGGCTCGACGTCCCGCGTCGTCCGCGTCATCGTCCCCGCCGTCGGGGTGCTGATCTGCGGCGCGATTCTGCTGGCGCTGCCGTCCATCACCGCACCCGCCGTCGCCGTCCTCGTCGTCTCCGTCGGCTACGGCTTCGCCGCATCGGTGTTCCCGCTGCTCAACGCGGCGATCTCGGAGATCTGCCCGCCCCGTCAGACCGCGGGCACCCTGGGCGTCTTTCTCGCCGTCATGGCGATCGGTGGCCTCGTCGCCCCCTACGCGACAGGTCTGATCGTCGACGCGGCGGCCTCGCCCGCCGCGGGCTATGCCACCGCGTTCCAGGCGCTCGGACTCGTCGCCGCCGTGTGCGCCGTCGGCGCGCTGGTCTTCGCGAACCCCGAGCGCGACAAGAAGCTGGTCCGGGGCGACGCTGCGGACATAGGCACGAACTAACCCTGCGTTCGGCCGAAAGTCGTTGTGCCGACGACATCGCCCGTGATTGATTCGAGTGACCCCCTCAGATCGAAGGAACACACCATGCGCGATGCAGTGATCGTCGACGCCGTCCGCACGCCCATCGGGCGGCGTGGCGGTTCCCTGTCCGGAATCCACCCCGCCAATCTGTCGGCGCACGTCCTCGAGGCCCTCGCGGCGCGTACCAGTCTCTCCCCGGAGGAGATCGGCGACGTCGTGTGGGGCTGCGTCAGCCAGGTGGGGGAGCAGGCAGGCAACGTCGCCCGCACCGCCGTCCTCGCCGCCGGCTGGCCGGAGACGGTTCCTGGCACCACACTCACCCGGGCGTGCGGATCGAGCCAGCAGGCCGTGAGCTTCGCCGCCGCCGCCGTGATCGCCGGCCACGAGGACGTCGTCGTCGCCGGTGGTGTGGAGTCCATGAGCCGGGTTCCCATGGGCAGCGCCAGCAAGAATGGCGAGCACTTCCCGGCGGCCGTCCTCGACCGGTACGGCGTCGACGGGTTCAGCCAGGGCACCGGCGCCGAGATGATGGCCGCGAAGTGGGGGCTCTCCCGTCAGGTGCTCGACGAGTACGCGCTGCGATCCCACGAACTCGCGGCGCACGCCGCGGACCGGGGAGCATTCGATGGGCAACTCGCACCGCTCTCCGACGTCCTCGCCGGGGACGAGGGGATCCGCCGCGGCGGCACACTCGACTCTCTCGGCAGGCTGAAGACCGTGTTCAAGGAGGACGGCGTGATCCACGCGGGCAACTCCTCGCAGATCTCCGACGGCGCCGGCGCACTGCTCGTCACGACGAGCGAGAAGGCCGCGCAACTCGGTCTGACCCCGATGGCCCGCATCCACACCTGCGCCGTCGCCGGCGACGACCCGGTGATCATGCTGACCGGACCCATCGCCGCGACGGAGAAGGCACTGACCCGGTCCGGACTGAAGATCGACGACATCGGCGCATTCGAGGTGAACGAGGCCTTCGCCCCCGTCCCGCTGGCGTGGCAGGCGGAGACCGGCGCCGCAACGGACCGGCTGAACCCGCTCGGCGGCGCCATCGCCGTCGGTCACCCGCTCGGCGGTTCCGGCGCGATCCTCATGACCCGACTCGTCCACCACATGCGGGACAACGGCATCCGGTACGGACTGCAGACCATGTGTGAGGCGGGCGGCCTCGCCAACGCCACCATTCTCGAACTTCTCTGATCCGACAACACTTTTCGAAGGGAACACCCGCACGATGGAACTCGAGGGAATCTCGACCGCGGTCACCGGCGGTGCGTCCGGTCTCGGACTCGCGACGGCACGCCGCCTCGTCGACGCAGGCGCTCAGGTCACGCTCATCGACCTCCCGAACTCCAACGGTGAGGCGGCAGCGAAGGAATTGGGCAGCGCAGCGCAGTTCGCCCCCGCCGACGTCACCGATTCCGAGCAGTTCGCGGCCGCACTCGACGTCGCCGACGACCGCGGTGGCCTGCGCGGCATCGTGCACTGCGCCGGGGCCGGCCGGCGGATGCGCATCCTCGACTCCGACGGCAAGGCAGGCTCCGTCGAGGACTTCGAGTTCGTGATCCGGCTCAACCTCGTCGGCTCGTTCAACGCCCTGCGCCTCGGGGCGGAACGGATCGCGCGACAGGAGGAGATCGACGGCGAGCGCGGCGCGGTCGTGCTGACGGCGTCCGTCGCCGCCTTCGAAGGCCAGATCGGGCAGATCAACTACACCGCATCGAAGGCCGGCATCGTGGGCATGACGGTCACCGCGGCCCGTGACCTCGCCAGCCGCAACATCCGGGTGTGCACCATCGCCCCGGGAATCATGGACACCCCGCTCCTCGCCCGGCTGCGCGACGACGTGCGTGCGTCGCTGGAGAAGTCCGTGCCGGGCCCGTCGCGTCTGGGCAAGCCCAGCGAGTTCGGGCAGCTCGCCTGCCAGATCCTGGAGAACGGCTACCTCAACGGTGAGACCATCCGCCTGGACGGTGCCATCCGCATGGCACCTCGCTGACGAGTAAGGGACCGAACGTGAATTCTGCTGCACCGGTACTGCATTACCCCGACCTGACGTTGGCGGCGTTTCCGTCCGCCATGGCGGACCTGTACGGAGACAAGGCCGCAGTGGTCGACGGCGACACGGTGTGCACCTACCGCGAGCTCGACCAGCGGTCGGGCGCGTTCGCCGCCGCCCTGCGGGACTCGGGGGTGACCGAACGCGACGTGGTGCTCCTGCACCTCGGCAACTGCATCGAATTCGTCGTGGCCTACTACGGCGCACTGCGGGCCGGCGCGACCGTCACCCTGGTCAATCCGCTGCAACCCGGCCCCGGCCTGCGCTCGCAGATCGTCGACACGGCGGCGGTCGCCGCCGTCACCCCGCCCGCGCAACTGGACACCCTCACCGAGGCGGCGAGCGGCACCACCGTACGCACCATCGTGGTGGCAGGCCTCCCCGCGGGCGTAGGTCGCGGTCAATTCGGGTTCGAGGAGTTCGTCCGCGGGTACGCCACCGCACCGTTCACCCCGAGGGTGTCCGGGGACGACGTCGCCCACCTCGCCTACACGGGCGGCACCACCGGATTGTCCAAAGGTGTACGGGTGCTGCACCGCAACGTCCTCGCCAACGTGACCCAGATGATCGCCTGGCGTGCGGGTCACGAGGTGCGCGCCACCGCCGACGGCGGAATCGAACTGCGACCCGTCGAAAGTCTCGGGGACCGCGGTGTGGTGCCCGGCGCAGGCGCAACCGTCGTCGTGTCGCCGCTGTTCCACGCCCACGCGCTGATCAACATGTCGTTCCTCCTTCTGTCCGGGGCGACGCAGGTGTTCGCCGGACGATTCGAGCCGGGCCGCATGCTGGAGTTGATCGAGACGCACCGCGCCACGTACATCACCGGCAGTCCGGCGATGTGGCATGCCGTCGCCACCCACCCCGACGCCGTCGTTCGAGACACCGACTCGGTGCGGGTCGTGTCGTCGGGTGCGGCGCCGATCGATCACGTGACGCTCGAGGCGCTGGGCCGGGCGTTCCCGTCGGCGAGCGTGGTCGAGGGGTACGGGCTGACCGAGGGCACCTGCCTCGTCGCCTCCGCGCCGTTGACCGGCTCCGTCGCGTACAAGCTCGGCAGCGTGGGGTTGCCGGTGTTCGACACCGAGGTGCAGATTCGTGCCCAGGACGACTCCGGCGCCGTGCTGGAGGCCGGCACCCGCGGCAAGTTGTGGGTCCGCGGCCCGCAGGTCACGGACGGCTACCTGAACCATCCGGAGATCACGGCGCAGCAGTACGTCGACGGCTGGCTCGACACCGGCGACATCGCCTACCTGGACGAGGACGGGTACCTGTTCATCTGCGACCGCACCAAGGACATGCTGATCTACAAGGGCTACAACGTGTATCCGCGTGAGCTCGAGGAGATTCTGGTCTCGCATCCGGACGTGTCCTCGGCTGCCGTCGTCGGCAGGGAGGCCGGCAGCGTCGGTCAGGAACCGGTGGCGTTCGTGGTGCCGATGCCGGACGTGACGATCGATCCGGATGCGGTGTCCGCGTTCGTCGCCGAGCGGGTGCTGCCGTACAAGAAGGTACGCGACGTCGTGGTGGTCGAGCAGCTGCCGACGTCGGCGGCCGGGAAGATCCTCAAGACGAAGCTGCGCGAGCAACTCGCCGCCGCGACGACCTGACATCGTCCTCCCGCTGGGTGGAAGCAACTCTGTGAGGCGCTCCCTTCTTCCCCCTACCGTCCTGGTGGGGGGAAGAAGGGAGCGCAGATGGTATCGGCCGAGTCGATCGTGTACATCGTCGACGAGATGGTGGTCGAGCCCGGGCGGGCTCGCGCGTTTCTCGCCGACTACCTGGAGCGCTACGTGCCCGGCGCGATTGCGCGTGGCCTGACGCTCGATCGCGTGCTCGTCTCGCCGCCGGTGTGGCTGGAGGACCAGTCGAACACCCTGACCGTCAGCTGGACTCTGCGGGGCGCTCGCGCATGGTGGCAGCAAAGCCTCCTCGCACGCCACGATGCGGAGGTGCTTCGCTGGTGGGCCGACGCCGACGAGTTTCTCACCACCCGGCGACGCACCGTCTCCTGCTCGCCCGCGGACGTGGAGGCGATGACCGATGTTTAAGGTGACCACGCTCGTTCACCTCGTCCCCGACGCGGATGCCTCCACCGGTACGGCGTTGGCCGGCAGGCTGCGCGAGGTCGCTGCGCCCACGGCCCGGCGCGTTCTCGTGACACCGACCCTGCCCGGCGGAATCGACGGGGGCGACGTGATCGTGCACCTCCACTTCGACGACGAATCCCACTGGCGCGCTGTCGAACCAGGTATCACCGCACAGCTGCGCATCCCCGAGATCAGGCACATCGACAGCGTCGGCTACGCGGGCGTGCCCACTCCCGGCCCAAGGCATTTCGAACCGACCGTCTACCGGACGCTGTTTGTCGCCGTGGACGATTCGGTCGACCCGGCGGTGGTGGAGCGCTTCGAATCCGAGACGCGGGCGATGCCGAACCATATCCGCACGATCGGGACCTCACAGCTGAGCCGGGTGCGCGAATCGTCCGGTTCCGCGCGGTGGACCCACGTGTGGGAGCAGGAGTACGCGAACCTGGACGGGCTGCTCGGGCCGTATATGACACACCCGTATCACTGGGCGCACATAGATCGGTGGTTCGATCCCGAACGCGGGCCGCGGATCGTCACTCGGCTGTGCCACAGCTTCTGTGCGACCGACGGCGCGATTATCGCGGTTGCGGCACCTGCCACTCCCCGCTGAACGCAGGGGGACGCTTCTCGATGAATGCGCGGAGCGCGGCCGGAGCGTCGGTGGCAAAGTTGACCGCTTGCGAACGCGCCTCGTTCTCGAGTGCCTCCCGCAACGACGACGTCGTGCTGTCCTCGATCAGTCGCGTCGACTGCATGACGGCCACCCTCGGCGCGGCCGCGAGACGGGTGGCGAACCGGGCGACCGTGGCGTCCAATTCGTCCGGCTCGACGAGCTCGCTGACCAGTCCCAGCACATCCGCCTGCTCGGCGTCGATCATCTCGGCGAGCATGACCAGACGTTTCGCGCGGTGCAGTCCCACCATGCGCGGCAGGAGCCACGAGCCGCCGAAATCCACCGACAGGCCACGCTTGGCGAAGATCTGACTGAACTGCGCGTTGCGCGAGGCGATGAGCAGGTCGCACAGCAACGCCAGGTTCCAGCCGGCTCCCACGGCGTAGCCGCGAACCTTCGCGATCAGCGGCTTGGGGAACTCGTCGACTGCCAGCGCCGTCGCGTTGATCTGGCGCATGCGGTTCAGCGGGTGCATGGGTGTGCGCTTGTCGAGATCAGCGCCGGTACAGAAGTCGTCGCCCGCTCCGGTGAGAACCACGACCCGGGTGGCGTCGTCGAGGGCGAGTTCGCCGAGCGCCTCGCGCAAGGCGATCCACGAGTCGAGGGTCATGGCATTGCGTCGCGTGGGCCGGTTCAGGGTGATCGTCGCGACCGCGCCGTCCCGGCTGATCAGAACGTCGTGTTCAGCGGATTCGGTGTCTGTGGTCGAGTTGACGGTCTCGATGCTCATACGCGGCTCCCGATGTCGGCGCGGCTCTCGGCGGCGCCCGGGTGGCCGGCGCCGTGCCGCTCCGCCAGTCGATCACCGGAGACGTCCCGCCACAAAGTCGTTCTGGGACACGCAGGATGAGGCGAAACCTATGAGCTGTGTTCAGGTCTGCGAGGTGTGCGCCTGCACGAGTTCGACGAACGCGTGCCCGACGGGGGAGAGCATGTCCGGATCGAATGCGATCCCGAAGGTGCGGGCAATCGTCGGCTCCGCGCGGCGGACCACCGCACGGTCCTGGGCCGCCTCCGCGATCGACCGTTCCAGCAGGGTTCCGCCTATTCCCGCGAGTACCAGGGGAAGTCGCGCCTCGCGGTGATCGGACAGCGCCGCGAGAGTGGGGCGTGCCCCGGCGTGACGGATCGATTCCTCGATCTCGTTGGCGACGGAGTGGCCGCGGGGGACGAAGACCATCGGGATGTCGGGGAGCGCGGCGAGCGGAACGGGACCTTCCGGCAGGTCGGTGCCCGGGGGGTACACGAGCCAGTACTCCTGTTCGCCGAGTTCGACGACGTCCAGGCGGGCGTCGTCGAGCGGCAGGTGCGCCACCACGAATTCGCAGTGGCCGTCCTCTATCAGCGATCCGGCCTGCGCCTCGTCTTTCAATTCACCCAACCGGACCATCACATTCGGGTGGGTCCGCCGGAATTCGGTGACCAGGCCGACGAGGGGCCCGATCGCCAACGCCGGAAACGCCATGATGTCCAGTCGGCCGGCGAGTGCCCCGTCGGAGGTCGCGAGGAGGTCCTCGACGGCGGTGACGTCGCGCAGGATCTGCCTGCTCGGCCCGACCATGCTGCGCCCTGCGGCGCTGAGCACCATGCCCCGGCCGATGCGGTGGAACAGCTGCACACCCAGTTCCCGCTCGAGCCCGCGCAACGCCTGCGAGATGGTGGGCTGTGCGACGCCGAGCGACGCGGCGGCCCCGTTGATGCCTTCGTGTTCCACGACGGCGAGAAAGTACTCGACCTGACGCAACTCCATGTGCTCAGTTCCTCACTCGGGTGCCGGTGTTCGGGTGGCCTGTGCGATCGCGACGAACGCCGAGGCCGCCGGTGATCCCGGCCCGGACCGCTGGACGAGACCGACGGGGCGGGTCAGCTTCGGCGTCATCGACCGGATCGAGACCCCGCGCAACTGTTCCTCGGCGACGAGGCGGGGGAGGACGGTGGCCCCCGCGCCGCGCATCACCAGCTCCCACGTGGCGCCCGGGTGCGTGCAGTCGATGACGACGTTCGCGGGCTCGCCGACGAGGTCGGTGATCAGCGCCGCGTCGCTCTTGTCCCCGAGATCCTGAACGAGCGGAATGTCGCGGACGGCCGAGCGGGGCACCGGATCGGGGAGGGTCTCGGCGAGTGCATCGGGCAGGGCGAGTACCAGCTCCTGGTCGCCGATGGGGACCGAGCGCAGCGCGCTGTGGTCGACGGACAGGTCGATCACCCCGAGTTCGGCCTCGCCGCGGCGCAGGGCGCCGAGGACGCCGGTGGGGCCGTCGGCGTCGATGATGCGGACCGTCACGCGGGGGTACTGCTCCCGGAACCGGCGCACCAGGTCGACGATCGGATCGATCGAGAACGCCGCGTACGTGACGACGTCGACACGGCCGGACACGAGTTCGCGCACGGCGGCGACCTTGGCCTTGGCCCGCTCGACGTCGGCGAGGATTCGGCGGGCGGCGACGTCGAGGGTGCGGCCGTCCTCGGTCAGCTCGAGACGCCGCCCGGTGCGGTCGAACAGGGTGACACCGAGGCGGCGTTCGAGTGTGCGGATCGCCTGCGAAAGCGACGGTTGCGAGATGTAGAGGGACTGCGCGGCCCTGGTGATCCCGCCGTGATCGACTACCGCGACGAAGTAGGTGACGAGATGCAGGTCCACGCGGTCATCGTACGGAAGCCGTGATGCGGGCTGTGCCGATCATGCGACTAGCGGCCACGCCATACCGGCGGGCGCTTCTCCGCGAAGGCGCGCGCACCCTCCTGGGCGTCCTCCGAAGCGAACACCGGATCGAGGAAGCGGCGTTGCCCGGTGAACGCGTCGGGGTCGGTGTAGTTGGCGGACATCGCGACGACCTGCTTGGTGGCGCGCACCGCGAGGGGACCGTTGGCGGCGACCCGTGCCGCCAGTGCACGGGCGGTGTCGAGGGCCTGCCCGGGTTCGGTGAGCCGGTTGACGAGTCCGTGCGCGTGCGCCACCTCGGCGGTGAGGGGGTCGCCGGTGATCGCCATCTCCATCGCGATCGGGTACGGCAGCACCTTCGGCAGTCGCAGCAGGCCACCTGCGGCGGCGGCGAGCCCCCGCTTGACCTCGGGGATGCCGAACTTGGCGTCGCGGGCGGCGACGATCAGATCGGCCGACAGCGCCAATTCGCAGCCGCCGGCCAGGGCCCAGCCCTCCACCGCGGCGATGAGCGGCTTCGTCGGCGGGGCCTCCGTGATCCCGCCGAAGCCGCGGCCGGGCAGCGACGGCCGCTCCCCGCGGGTGAACGCCTTCAGATCCATCCCCGCACAGAACGTTCCCCCGGCGCCGGTGAGGATCGCGATCGTCAGGTCGGGCCGCGCCTCGAACTCGTCGATCGCGGCGGCGAGTGCCTTGGCGACCTCGAGGTCGACGGCGTTCTTCGCCTCCGGCCGGTTCAGGGTGATGACGGCGACGCCGTCGGAGAATTCGGTGAGAACCACGCTCATGGGGTGTCTTCCTTACGGTGTCGGGGTCCAGCGTTCGGGGTGCCCGCCGAGTGAGCGGATGCTCCCGCGGTCGGCCAGAACGAGCAGGTGGGCATGGGTTTCGCGGACCGCGAGGCGGAGCAGGCGGTCGGACATGGATTCGAACGGCCGCGACCACGAGATGTGTTGCGAGATCTCCCACGCCGTCGATTCGGGGTGCACGCCCAGGGCGTCGACGATTTCGGCGAAGCGTTCCTCGTGATGACCCATCAGTTGCCGGGCGCGGTCGGCGATGCCCCGGAAGCGGTACTCGTGGGCCGGCAGCACCTCGCCGTCGGGCATGGCGGTGGTGGCGTGCAGCGACAGCAGGTAGCGGTGCAGCGGGTTCTCCAGTTCGCCGGGGACCGTGGAGATGTTGGGACTGATGCGGGGCAGCATGTGGTCGCCGCTGAACATCAGCCCGTGGGTGTCGTCGACGAAGGTCAGGTGACCGGGAGTGTGCCCCGGGGTCCAGACCGCCCGCAGATCCCAGCCCGGCAGGTCGAGCGGAGTGCCGTCACCGAGCACGACGTCCATGGACTCGCCCGCTCCCAGGCGAACGAGGTCGACGCGGGCGGCCGCGAGGATGTCGGTGGGGGCCCCGAGTTGGGCGAGCTGGGTGTTCCACAGTTGTTCGTCGCAGGCGGCGTCCTCCGGCGAATGGTGGCCGAGCAGTGCGGCATCCGCGCCGTGCATCGCGAGCGCGGCCCCGCTGACCTCCCGCAGCCGCGGCGCGAGACCGAAGTGGTCGGGATGGAGATGGGTGACGGCGGCGTACCGGACGTCGGTCACGTGGTGCCCGGTCTCGGCGATACCGTCGACGAGGGCCCGCCAGGATTCCTCGGAATCCCAGCCGACGTCGATCAGGGCGAGACCGTCGGGCAGCGCGAGCGCGTAGATCAGGACGTAGCGCAACGGGTTTCGCGGCATCGGAACCGGGATCGACCACAATCCCGGTCGTACCTGTTCGACCGGTGGCAGGACGCCGCGGGCCCAGGCCTCGCGCTGGACGGTACCGACGTCTTCGGTGACGATCACGACGGCACCTCCGTGGCGCGGAGTCCTTCGCGCAGGGTGCGTTTGAGGATCTTGCCGCTCGCTCCGCGCGGAAGTTCGGCGACGTAGACGATCTCCCGCGGCTTCTTGTACGACGCGAGCCGGGCGGCGGTGAACGCGATCAGGTCCTGCTCGTCCGGTTGGTCCGCCGGATCGACGAGCCGGACGACCGCCGTCACGGACTCACCCCACGTCCGGGGCGGCTCGCCGACCACTGCCACCTCGGCGACCGCCGGATGCTCGGCGAGCACCGATTCGACCTCGATGGGGTACACGTTCTCGCCTCCCGTGATGATCATGTCCTTCACCCGGTCGGTGACGAACAGGTAGCCCTCCTCGTCGATGTGCCCGGCGTCGCCGGTGCGCAGGAAACCGTCGTGGGTGAGCAGTTGCGCGGTCTCGTCGGGCCGCCGCCAGTAGCCCGCGACGTTGTTGCGTGAGCGGCACACGATCTCCCCGGATTCGCCCACCGGGAGCCGGGCGCCGGTGACCACGTCCCGGATCTCGATCTCGACACCGGGCATGGGTTTGCCGGCGGAGCGCAGCAGGTGCGCGCGTTGCCCGGACGGGTCGTGGTCCTCGACGGCGAGGGCGGTGACCGAGCCCGTCGTCTCCGTCATTCCGTAGCGCTGCACGAATCCACAGCCGAGGCGATCGATCGCTCGCCGGAGCAGAGTGGTGGTGATCGGCGCCGACCCGTAGGCCACCAGTTCGAGGCTCGACACGTCGAAGCGGTCGAGGTCGGGCACGTCGAGGAGCATCTGAATGGTCGACGGAACCAGGAAGGCGTGGGTGATCCGGTGCCGTTCGACGAGTTCGGCGACCTGCCGGGCGTCGAACGCGCCGAGCATCACCACGTGGACGCCGGCCGACAGACATGTGCTCAACCAGCCGGCACCCGCGATGTGGAGCAGAGGCATGGCGTCGAGTGCCACCGAGCCGGGCTTCCAGCGATAGATCAGCAGGCCCTCCGGCTCGTTGTGCAGGTTGCGATGCGTCGCGACCACGCCCTTCGGGAAGCCCGTCGTGCCCGATGTGTAGAGCTGCAGCACCTCGGCGTCGGGGTCGTCCCCGAGACCCGGATCGGTGGCGGTGCCCGACATGACCAGCCGGTCCCACGTCCAGGTGCCGGGCCGAAGAACGTCGCTGTCGGCGGCGTCGACGATCACCACGACCACACTCGGGAGCGCGTCGCGAACGGCGTCCGCGGCGGCAGCGAATTCGGATTCGACGATGAGCACCTGGAGCTGGGCATCGACCGCGATCGCGGCGGCCTCGGCGGCCGGGAGTCGCCAGTTGAGCGGGACGAACACCAGCCCCGACTTGGCGGCGGCCACGAACGTCTCGACCCCCTCGGTGCGCATCCGCAGCAGTGCCCCGACCCGGCCGCCGCCGGATGTCAACGCCGACAGCGCGGTTGCGATCCGATTGGTCCGCCAGTCGAGCTCCGCGTACGTCAGCGTGGTGTCACCACACGTCACCGCCGGTGCTCCGGGCCGTTCTGCGGCATGGTGCCGCACGCGCTGGGGAAGATGCAGACCGCTCACATCACGCTCCTCGATGACTCGTCGACGCCGCCGGGAACCGGGTGACGCGTGCTGCCAGTCGACCACCCGTGTGAGGCCGGAAACAAAGTCACAGAGCCGAACGGACAGTGAGGAATCGCCTATGGATGCCGGGCTGAGCGGCCTCTCGGCGTTTGTAGACTGGCGTGATGGCCGCCACCCCCGCCCTGAACCCCGAGGACGTTCAGCGTGCTGCGGCGGCACTGCACACTCCCGACATCGACGGGTGGGCCAATCGGTTCGAACTGCTGTCCGACGGCAACCGCCTCCGACTGCTGCTGTGCCTGCACCACGCCCCCGACATCTGCGTCGGCGACCTGGCGGCAGCACTCGACATGACCGGCACCGCCGTCTCGCACGCGCTTCGACTGCTCCGCAACCAGGGGTGGGTGTCGGCGACGCGGGACGGTCGCTCGATGCGGTACCGGCTCACCGACGACACCGTGCACGAACTGCTGCACACGATCGGGGCCACGCACTATCACAATCACACGGGTGCCGAAGAGGAAAGGTGAATCCCGACATGGAGAACGACCCCGGACTGCTGCCGCTCGACGGCATCACCGTCGTGGCACTCGAGCAGGCCGTGGCCGCTCCGCTCGCCACCCGCCATCTCGCGGACATGGGTGCGCGGGTCATCAAGATCGAGCGCGTCGGTGAGGGAGACTTCGCCCGCAACTACGACGACGCGGTGTTCGGGCAGGCCTCGCATTTCGTGTGGCTGAATCGGTCGAAGGAGTCGCTCGGCGTCGACCTGAAGTCCGAGGTGGGTCGGGACACCGTCGCGAAGCTGATCGCGAAGGCCGACGTCTTCATCCAGAATCTCGCCCCCGACGCCGCCGACCGTCTGGGGTTCGGCGCCGACGAGTTGCGCGCCGACCACGAAGAACTGATCGTCGTGAACATGTCGGGCTACGGATCGGCGGGGCCGCGGCGCGAACGCAAGGCGTACGACATGCTGGTCCAGGCCGAAACGGGGATGATCTCGGTGACCGGCACCCCCGACACCGCAACCAAGACGGGTGTTCCGGTCTCCGACATCGCGGCGGGAATGTACGCGATGACGTCAGTCCTCGGAGCCCTGTTCCGACGGTCACGAACCGGGGTGGGGGCGCGGATCGACGTGTCGATGTTCGATGCGACCGCCGAGTGGCTGGGCCACCCGATGTACATGAAGATGTACGGCGACAAGCAGATCCCGCGCGTCGGGCTCGGTCATGCGGCGATCGTCCCGTACGACTCGTACCCCACCCTCGACGGGCAGATCCTCATCGGTGTCCAGAACGACCGCGGGTGGCGGCAACTGGTGACCGACGTGTTCAAACGCCCCGAACTCGCCGACCATCCCCGGTTCGCGACCAACATGCTGCGCGTGCAGCACCGCGCCGAGGTGGACGCCCTCGTCGCCGAGGAGACTCAACGCTTCACGAGCGCGGCTCTCGACCAGGCGCTCGCGGATTCCGGGATCCCGGCGGCGGAGCTCAACGACATGGGCGGGCTGATCGAGCATCCGCAGCTGGATCAGCGCGACCGCTGGCGTGACATCGGCACCGAGGGCGGACCGATCAGGGCGATGCTGCCCCCGATGACGTTCTCCGACGTGGAGATGCGGATGGGCGACGTGCCCGCGCTCGGCGCGCACACCGATCGGATCCTCGGTGAACTGGGCTGGTCGGCCGACGATATCGCGACGATGCGCGACCAGGGCGTCGTCGGCTGACGACGCGCCGCAGCCCCGGCCCGAGTGAGGCCGGGGCTGCAGCTCGCTCTTCGCTCAGGGTGTGGCGAAGAACTGCTCTACGGCCGGCTGTGCGTTGGGATTACCCACACCGATGCCGATGACGGCGCCGGCGATGGTGCCGACCACTGCGCCGACGATGCAGCCGGCAATGAAGTTCGGGAAGATCGACACGCACCCGATGGCCATGCCCACGTTGGAACCGATCGCCATGCCCTGCAGGCCCGCGTTGTTCCAGCCGGTATTGATCTCGTTGGTCATCTTGTCGAAGGCGTCCTGCTTCACTTCGTTCTCCGGGAAGAACTGTTCGGCCACCTGGCTGCTGCCGCCGTCGGCTGCCGGGGTCATCAACGGCTGCGACCAGTCGATTCCCTGAGGTGCGGGATCGGCATACGCAGTGCCCGCCCCGACGGCCATCGCGGAGACGACGAATATGGACAATGCCAGAGTTTTCAAGAGTTTCATGGAAATTCCCACCATGTCGTAGGACGAACACGGCCCCCACCTGAGTGCACCGAACATCGTTGTGCGTGGACCATATTCGCTGGAAAACCGGAACGGCTACATGCATATGTGGGTGCGCGGTGATGCTCCCCGTGTGCGAACTAACCCATAGCCCTCCCGAAATCGTCTTCGGAGTCGGACGGAAAGCCCCGCTACGGGGTTCCGAGGAATTCGTAAACCGCTGGTGGCGCAGCGGGGTTCGCGTTGCTGATACCCGTGACGGCGCCGATCGCTGCGCCCACCGCGGCACCGGGGAGGCACCCGCCGAGGATGAGGAAGATGCACCCGACGACGAATCCGATACCTGCGCCGATCGCGGTCGCGGTCCCGCCGCCGTTGTCCCAGCCGATCTGCAGCTGCTCGACCATGTTGTTGTACGCCGAATCCTTGTCGACCGGGGTGAGGGCCAGTGTTCCCGCGACAGGGGTCGTCGTGGGTGTCAGGTTCAGGAACCGGCCGGCGTCGGTGATGAGCGGATCGATCGCGAACTGCACACCGGCGATCGAATAGCGCAGGGGGATCGTGCCCACCGGGGTGCCCGAATCGTTGACGATGTCGACGGCGGCGGCCGTCCGCGACAGGGTGAAGTGCCCGGCGTCGAGTGCCGTGCCGACCGATCGGCCGTCGGCGCTCAGGCTGGTGTGCGAGATGACGGCCTGGTCGGCGGGAGTGGGGGCGGCATACGCGGTACCCATTCCGACACACAGGGTGGCGATCAGCAGCGCTGCCGGTGCTGTCACTCTATGCAGTTTCATGGTGTTTCCCATGCGTAGTAGCGGATGACAAACGACAAATCTGGTTCGACCTGGCGCTTCACAGTTGCCCCGACCGGCGAAAGCGTCCGTAACCTGCCTACTGCAGACATCTTCCCCCTTCGGATGCCCCAGTTTTCGGCCTTTCCGCAAAATACGTGCGTACCGGGGTGCCGGTGCAGGGGTTACACCGTGAGCCGGTAGAACCGGAAGAACGCGAAATCCTCGATCGGGAGGACGTCCATGGTGCCGAAACCGGCCGCCTCGGCGTAGCCGCGCAATGTGCTCGGGCGCATGACCGTTCCGGTGCCCGCGCTGGGTGTGTGGTTCATGCCGTCCGGAAGGCACACGGTGAGGCTGAATCCGTACATCAGCCGCTCGACGTCGCTGCCCGGCGCGGAGAACTCGTCGTCCACCGCCTCGTCCATCACGATCATCGCGCCGCCGGGAACCAGTGCCTTGCGGACCGCGGACAGCACGTCGACGGGCGCGGGCATGTCGTGGATGCACTCGAACGCGAACGCCGCGGTGTAGCTGCTCTCGGGGATCCCGGCCGCATCCGATTCGGTGATCGTGATCCGATCGGCGACATCCGGCCGCTCGCGCACATTGGACCTCGCGAGTTCGACGGTCGCGGTGTCGATGTCGTAGCCGTGGAGCCGGGCGTCCGGGTAGGCACGCGCGAGTGCGATCGTGGACCAGGCGCCGCCGCATCCGACGTCGGCGATGGTGGCACCGGGCGTCCGGAGCAGTGCGTCCACCTCGGGAACCGATGCCAGCGCACCGGGAAGAACCTGCTCGTACCACGGCCGATTCATGTCGGCCTGCGACTCACGGGCATCCGCGCCGTACTGTGCCCAACCCACACCGCCGCCCGTGCGGTACGCCTCCAGCAACGCGGGCATCTGCGTGGTCGCGGCGACGAAGATCCGCGCCAGCGGTGCAAGATAGTTGAGACTCTGCTCGTCGGTGAGCACTTCGGCGGCGCCGGCCGGAAGCGTGAACGTCGGTGGCTCCGAATCGTCGAGGGTGAGAAGTCCCGACACGGCCTGCTGTTCGAGCCATTCCCGCGCGTACCGCGGATGGGTGGAGGTGCGTTCCGCCAGTTGGTCCGCGGTCGCCGGACCGTCCGACGCGAGACTGCGGTACCAGCCGAGACGGTCGCCCAGATGGACGGCGAGGAGGTCGATCGCCCCGAGCGATGCGTCGAAAATGCGCTGGGACACGGCCCCGGCGTCGGCTTCGGGTATGGACATCGCTGACCTCCGGTGGGGAGTGCGGGCGAAGCTTCGTCTCCCCATCGTGGGCTACCCGATCGGCGGTGTCACGGATCGTTCGCCGGGCGAATGAGGGTCGGTCGCGGGAAGCCGGAAACCCCAGGGCAACTCGAGACGATGCTCGGCGAGCAGCGCGGGGTCGCCCAGCAGTTGCAGGACCGGACCGTCCGCCACCAGGTGTCCCTCGTCGAGGATCACCGCGCGCGTGCACAACTGGGCGGCATACGGCAGGTCGTGCGTGACGAGCAGGTGCGTGGTGTCGATACCCAGGAGGACGTCGGCAAGTTCGCGTCGGGCGACGGGGTCGAGATTGCTCGACGGCTCGTCCAGTACGAGGACGTCCGGGGCGCACGCGAGGACCGTCGCCAGCGCGACGCGGCGACGCTGACCCACCGACAGGTGCGCGGGATTGCGATCCGAATGTGCCGTCATGTCCACGGCCGCCAGCGCGTCGTGCACCCGCTCGTCGAGCGCGGTCCCGGTGACCCCGAAATTGACCGGACCGAACGCGACGTCCTGCGCGACGGTCGGCATGAACAACTGGTCGTCGGGGTCCTGGAAGACGATGCCGACGCGGCGCCGGACCTCCCGCACCGTGTCCCGGGACGCCCCCCGCGACAGCTCCAGCCCGCCCACGGTGACACTGCCCTCGGTGGCCGTCAGAATGCCGTTGAGGTGCAACATCAGTGTGGTCTTCCCCGCCCCGTTCGGACCGAGGACGGCCACCCGCTCGCCGGCCTCCACCGTGAGGTCGATCCGGTGCAGCGCGGCCCTGCCGTCCGGGTACGCGAACGAGACGCCCTCGAGATGCACGGCCGCGGTCATCGGAGCACCCACGCCGTGACACAGATCCCCACCGCGCACACGGCGGGCACCAGCCCCGCCCGCCACATCGCAGCGGTCGCCGGGGGCGCGCCGATCGTGGGAACGGAACCCGTGAATCCCCGCGACAGCATGGCCAGGTGGACGCGCTCGCCGCGCTCGTAGGACCGCACGAACAAGCCCCCGACGCCCCGGGCGGTGGCACCGATCTGCCGGAACGTCCGGGGGTCGTCGCCGCGGGCGAGCCGGGCGGTGCGCATCCGCTCGGCCTCGGCGGTCAGTAGGTCGAGGTAGCGCAGCATCAGCACCAGGATCGTGGTGAGCATCGCGGGCACGCGCAGCCGCGCCAGACCCAACGGCAGGTCCCGGGCCGGCGTCGTCGCGGCGAGTGTCAGGGAGATCAGGACGCCGAGCGTGCCCTTCGCGAGAATGCCCCAGGCGGCGTAGAGGCCCGCGACCGACAGCGACAGTCCGAGGACGGTGACGCGCCCACCGCCCTCGGCGAACGGCAGGAGCAGCGCGAGCGTCACGAACGGCAACTCGATCAGCATCCGCGGCCCGATCCACGTGAGCGCAATGCCGGCGATCCGCCAGATCACGATCAGGACCGCGAGATACCCGGCGAACGCCCAGAACGCCTCGCGAGGTGTCGCGACCACCGCGAAGACGAAGACGACGGCGCAGACGATCCCGACCTCGGCCGGCAGCCGGTGCACGGGGGACGTGCCGTCGAGGTAGAGCGGATGGGCGTGGCCGGCTCCCACGGTCAGGGGCTCGTTCGGTTCCGGCGCACGCGGGCGAGCAGCCAGAACAGGCCACCCGCGACGACGAACGTGGCGGTCGCGCCGATCACGCCCGCGACCCCGGTGAGATGCGACCGGCCGCCCACCGTGTAGTCGGCGAGCGGCGAGTCCGACAACGGATGGGCGGATGCGTTCTGGGCGATGCAGTCACCCACGAGTGTCTCCCCGGTATCGGTTTCCACGGTCTCGCACCCGCGCGTGGTCGCGGCATCCAGACCGTCCGGACTCGAGCTGGCGAGGTACGAGACCGCGCCGGCGACGAGCAACGCCACCAGCGCGAACCCGAGGAGGAATCGGCGCAGCGAGACCGGCGACGACGTGCTCATGCCCGCACCTCGACTCGGCGGGGCGCCGTCCGCAGCAGGTACACGAGGTCGGGGCGCGCCTTCGCGACCGCCGTCACCGTGACGGCGGTGATGAGGCCTTCGCCGATGCCGATCAGCACGTGCGCCCCGAGGATGTAGGCCGCCACCGCGCCCAGCGACGTCGAATCTCCGGACGTCGCATGACCGCCGATCGCGTATTCGAGGACGAAGCCCATCGACGCCGCCACCGTTCCGCACAGTGCCGCGGCGAACGCGAGCCCACCGAGGATCCGGAAGTGCAGTCGCTGCTGTCGCATCACGAGCGGGCGCAGGGCGACCGCGACGCCGTAGCCGACGACCACCCCGATGATCGCCATGTTGGTGATGTTCGCTCCGAGCGCCGTCAGCCCACCGTCGGCGAACAGCAGGGCCTGCACGATCAGCACGATCGAGACGCAGAGCATGCCGGTGTAGGGGCCGACGAGGATGGCGGCGAGCGCGCCGCCGAGGAGGTGCCCGCTCACACCGGGAAGGATCGGGAAGTTGACCATCTGGACCGCGAAGATGAAGGCCGCCACGAGACCGGCCATCGGGGCGGTGCGTTCGTCGAGTTCCGAGCGCGCACGCCACGCGGCGATCGACAGTCCCGCCACCGCCACCACGACGAACAGCAGGGAGGTCGGCGCATTGATCAGGCCGTCGCTCATGTGCATTGCCACGGGTTCCACGGCGTCTCCTCCGGCTGGCAGCTGATCCTTCGAAGTCTAGTTTCTCGTATGAACACTTGAACAGGTGTTCATGGGTACCGGTAGACGCGCTCGGGGGTCTCCGCGGATCCCGGGTCAGTGCCAGGTGTGGTCGACGAGTGCCGTGCGGGGCCCGAACTTGGGTTTGACGGCCTGTCCGCTCACCACCAGCAGGCGTACCGCGCGATGGCGGTGCGGCTGCAGCGGAGCCAGGTACTCCACCATCTCGGCGTCGTCGAGGGGCTTGCCGAGCAGCGACCACCCCACCATCGCGGCGAGGTGATAGTCGCCGACCGACAGGGCGTCGGGGTCGCCGAGCGCACGCTGCGACACCTCGGCGGCCGTCCAGATCCCGACGCCGGGGACGGACATCAGCCGGCGATTCGCTTCCTCGCGGGGGAGGTCGACGATTTTCTCGAGCCGGTCGGCGACCTGCGCGCAGCGGACGATCGTCCGGGACCGGTTGGGGTCGACGTTGGCCCGGTGGAACTCCCACGACGGAACCCGCCGCCACACATCCGCGGTCGGGGGCAGTCGCATCCCGTCCGGGGCGGGACCGGGCGCGGGTTCGCCGAACTTCCACACGAGCCGCCGCCACGACGCGAACGCGGCCAGGCCGTGCACACGCTGCTCGAGGATCGCGGGAACGAGGGCCTCCATCACCCGGTCGGTGCGGCCGAGGCGCAGGTGCGGGAATCGGCGGTGGGCCTCGGCGAGGATCGGATGGTCGGGGGCGAAGTCCGCGCAGTCGTCGTGATCGCCGACGAGGCGGCCCAGTCCGGCGGACAACTCGTGGGCGCCCGCACCCCACGCCTGACAGCGCACCGAGTGGCGGTCGACCTGGGTGAGGCGATACGTGACCGGGCCCGACTTCTGCACCGACGTCCGCCAGATCGAGCCGTCGGCCGTCCGGCGGTGGCAGGGGTCGCCCTTGCCGCGTTGCAGTGGCTGCAACGACATGGCGACGTCCAGGGGACGTCGCGCGGTCACGGTGGTCTCGACCACCTCCAGCGAAACCGTCATCGAATGCAGCGTATCCACTCCGAAGGCGACCGCTACCGGCGGATGTCGGAGCGCGCACGTAAAGTCCCAGCCATGATCATCGTGAGTACCGACGGATCCTGTCTCCGCAACCCCGGTGGGGCGATCGGCTGGGCATGGGTCAATCACGAGGGTCCCAGCCAATCGGGTGGCGAACCCTCCGGGACCAATCAGATCGCCGAGCTGCGGGCCTTGCTCGAAGCGATCACCGCGCATCCCGGGGAAGATCCGTTGCTGATCGAGTCCGATTCCCAGTACGCCATCAAGTGCGCGTCGGAGTGGCTGCCCGGTTGGAAGCGCAAAGGCTGGAAGACGGCGGGTGGTGCTCCCGTCAAGAACCTCACACTGGTGCAGTCCATCGACCGGGCCATCAGCGAACGGCCCGGGCCCGTGCGTTTCCGCTGGGTTCGCGGGCACGTCGGCAACCACTACAACGAGATGGCCGACGTCCTCGCCGGCGAGGCGGCCCGCGCCGTCGCCTCCGGTGCGCTCGCGCCGGCGCCGGCGCCGGTCTCTGTCCCTGTCCCCGCGCCTGCACCGGCAGCCGTCGCGCCGTCCACCCCCGAAGCCGAGGACGCGTTCACGCTGTTCTGAGGCGGCCCCTGTTCTGATCTGCCGGGGTTCTGCGTCCGGCACCGTGTCGAGGAGAAGACTGTTGTCCGAGGATCTGCGGGTGCAGGAGTTCTGGCGTGCGCTGGGGCTGCCCGGCATCATCGACGTCCACACCCACTTCATGCCCGCGAACGTGATGGAGAAGGTGTGGAGCTACTTCGACGCAGTCGGTCCCCTCACCGGACGTGAGTGGCCCATCCACTACCGGCACGAAGAGGATGTCCGCGTCGAACACCTCCGTGGGTTCGGGGTCAGGCGGTTCACGTCGATGATCTACCCGCACAAGCCGGAGATGGCCGCGTGGCTGAACCAGTGGTCGGTCGAGTTCGCCGAACAGACCCCCGACTGTCTGCGGACGTCGACGTTCTACCCGGAGGAGTCCGCGGCCACGTATGTCGCCGAGGCGGTCGAGTCGGGGACGCGCGTCTTCAAGTCACACATCCAGGTGGGCGACTACTCGCCGAACGATCCGCTCCTCGACCCCGTGTGGGGTGTACTGCAGGAGTCGGGTGTCCCGGTGGTCATTCATTGCGGGTCGGGGCCGGCGCCCGGCACCTACACGGGCCCCGGCCCGATCGCCGAGTTGCTGTCGCGGTACCCGAGGCTGCACCTGATCATCGCCCACATGGGTCTGCCGGAGTACCGGGAATTCCTGGACTTGGCCGACCGGTACGGCAACGTGTATCTCGACACGACGATGACGTTCACGGACTACACCGAAGCGGCCACACCGTTTCCGCGCGACCAGGTGTACCGGTTGGCGGATCTGCAGGAACGCATCGTGTTCGGCAGCGACTTCCCCAACATCCCGTATCCCTACCTCGACGCACTCGAGGGGCTCACCCGATTCGACCTCGGCGAGCCGTGGCTGCGAGCGGTGTGCCACGACAACGCGGCGCGGCTCTTCGCGATCGACTGACGACCGGGAGTGCCGCGTCGATCCGTTTCCGTGTCACCGTCATTACCGAGGTGGCGCGGCCTCGATCGCAGTGGCATAGACCTCGTCGACTTCGCTGTCGCTGCCGACGCTGAGATACGTACCGTGCCCGACGGTCTCGCCGGGAGCGCCGGCCGGTCGTAATCGCCGTCGTCGCTGAAGACCATGATGGCCGCGTCGCCTCGTCGCAATTCGGAATGCATGATCCAGCCGTTGTCGTCCGGGAATTCGAGGGTGGTCTCGAAACCGAACGCGCGCTCGAGCCAGCGCAGAGCGGCCGGGGCGTCACGGTAGGCGAAATAGGAGTGCAGGGCGGCCGGGCGGTTCTCTGTCGTGGTCATGCGGCGACGATACGAACTATCGCGGTCAGCCACGGTCCGCAATAACCGGCTTCCCGGAATGTCGGTCGGCGCGGATCCCGCTGACCGAGCTACCGTGCGCTAGAAAGGATTCCACCAATTTATGAAGGCGATGTACAGATTGGTCGGGAAGAAGAACTCCCAATCCAATCCCATGTACGGCAGGTCAGGCAGCATGCCGATCATGATCCCGTCCCGTTGTTCGTCAGCGCGGCCAACGGGTGCAGCAGGTTGGCGATCGGCGGTGGGAAAATGTCGATGTCCACCCAGTTCATGGGACTCTCCTCGGGTCGTCCCGACCTACCCGGCGTATCGGCCGCGGCGTGATCTGCGTTACCGCAGCGGCGGCGCGACAACAGTGTGCAGTGCGGACTGCCGCAGGCAGGAGAGTGCCCTCGGCAGGATTCGAACCTGCGACCTACCCTTTAGGAGAGGGTTGCTCTATCCCCTGAGCTACGAAGGCGCGGTGCACGCGCGGGGCGCACACCGAGGTGAGTGTAGCGGGAATGGTGGTGCGCTCGCGATGGGGAGGGCATGGTTGTCGCAGATGTTCTGGAAGTGACGACGGAACGGGAGACGCACATGTCCGAGATCGACTTGACCGACCTCGCTGCGCGGCACGACGGTTCGCTGAACTTGCACGGTTATCTGGCGAGGCCGTCCGGTGAGGGTCCGTGGCCGGGGGTGGTGATGGTGCACGAGGCGTTCGGCTTGGACGAGGTGATGCGCCGGCAGGCGGACAGGCTGGCGGCTGCGGGGTTTCTGACTTTGGCACCGGATCTGTTCAGTGCGGGCGGTGCGCGACGCTGTCTGGTGTCGACGATGCGGGCGATGCTCTCGGGGAAGGGCCGGGCGTATGGCGACATCGAGGCTGCCCGTCAGTGGTTGTCCGGCTCGTCGGACTGCACGGGGAAGATCGGTGTCATCGGATTCTGCATGGGCGGCGGGTTCGCCCTGATGACCCTGCGCACGGGGTTCGATGCGGCGGCACCGAACTACGGGGTCCTGCCGCGCGACCTCTTCGCGGCCGTGGCGGGTGCGTGCCCGGTGGTCGCCAGTTACGGCGGCAAGGACTTCGCTCTGCGGAATGCGGCGGCCAAGTTGGAGTCGGCGCTGACGAAGGCCGGCGTGGCTCACGATGTGAAGGAGTACCCCACTGCCGGCCACGCGTTCTTGAACGACGAGGTGGCCGGACCGAAGGTGCTGCGCCCCCTGGTGAAGGTCGCGGGGATGGTGCCCGACCCGGAAGCCGCCGCCGACGCGTGGAAGAGGATCGACGGCTTCTTCGGGGAGCACCTGGGTTGATCAGTGGATGTACTGGCGGGCGCTCGACGAGGCGTGCCGGTAGTCGAGTCCGCATGCCCGGACGACCTGCCCGAGACTGAGGTAGCCCTCGACGCTCGTGGCCTTCGCGAATTTGCCGTCGGCCCGCACCGCGACCGTGACGCTGGACGCGACCGAATCGACCCGGGCGAGTTCGTACTCGTCGACGCCGTCGGCGGCCTGAGCCACGCAGGTGACTGCGCCCTGGGCGTACGCGATCTCGATCAGGTCCTCGATCATGTGCAGGCTCCTCGCCTCGAAGTAACGAACTGAGGTTAGCCTTGGCTACTCGACTTCTGTCAAGTCCCTCGATGCGGAATGCCGTCCTCGATCGTGGTTCGCGAGCGGTCCCGGCGTAACGTGACCCACGCTTTCGGACGGTGACAGCAAGGACTGAGAAGGGTTGCAGGTGTTCCATGGCTGACCGCACTTCCTCGACGGGCTCGATCGGATCGGAACCGGGTGATGGCTCAGGGACGGGACCGGCCGGTGAGCCGCATCTCTCCAGGCAGCTCGCCAACCGGCACATCCAGCTGATCGCGATCGGCGGAGCAATCGGCACGGGTCTCTTCATGGGATCCGGGAAGACGATCTCGCTGGCCGGACCGTCGGTGATCTTCGTCTACATGATCATCGGCTTCATGCTGTTCTTCGTGATGCGGGCGATGGGTGAGCTCCTGCTCTCCAACCTGCATTACAAGTCGTTCTCCGACTTCACCGCCGACCTGCTCGGCCCCTGGGCCGGGTTCTTCACCGGGTGGACGTACTGGTTCTGCTGGATCGTCACCGGCATCGCCGACATCATCGCGATCTCCGGTTACGTGCAGTACTGGTGGCCCGACCTCCAGCTGTGGATCCCGGCGCTGGTCGCCATCGCGGCGCTGCTGCTGCTGAACCTGCCGACCGTGCGGGCGTTCGGTGAGACCGAGTTCTGGTTCGCGCTGATCAAGATCATCGCCATCGTCAGCCTCATCGTCGTCGGACTCGTGATGGTGTTCACGCACTTCACGTCGCCCAACGGGTCCGAGGCCGGCTTCGCCAACCTGTGGAACGACGGCGGCATGTTCCCGACCGGGGCGATGGGCTTCGTGGCTGGATTCCAGATCGCGGTCTTCGCGTTCGTCGGTATCGAGCTCGTCGGCACCACCGCGGCCGAGGCGAAGGACCCGGAGAAGAACCTGCCGAAGGCCATCAACTCCATCCCGATCCGCATCCTGCTGTTCTATGTGGTCTCGCTGATCGTGATCATCTCGGTCACGCCGTGGCGTGAGGTCGTGCCCGGCGAGAGCCCGTTCACCGCGATGTTCACTCTCGCCGGTCTGGGGATCGCAGCCGGAGTCATCCAGTTCGTGGTGCTGACGTCCGCGGCGTCCTCGGCGAACTCGGGAATCTATTCGACGTCCCGGATGGTCTACGGCCTCGCACAGGAGGGTGACGCGCCGGGCCGGCTCGGCAGGCTCTCCTCCCGCAAGGTCCCGGCCAATGCGCTGATGTTTTCGTGCGCCTTCCTGCTGTCGGCGATCGCGCTGCTGTTCTCCGGCGACTCGGTCATCGAGGCGTTCACGACTGTGACGACGATCTCATCGGTGCTGTTCATGTTCGTGTGGACGATGATCCTGGCCAGCTACATCGTGTACCGGAAGCGGCGGCCCGAACTGCACGAGGCGTCGAAGTTCAAGATGCCCGGCGGTGTGGTGATGTGCTGGGTTGTCCTGGCGTTCTTCGTGTTCCTCATCTGGGCGCTGACCCAGGAGGCCGACACTCTCGAGGCTCTCCTCGTCACCCCGGTATGGTTCGTCGTGCTCGGGATCGCGTGGGCGGTGATCCGCAGGCGCGCCCCGCACCGCGCCCGCTACGCCGCATTCAAGGCCGAACTCGAGGACCGCCGAACATAAACGTTCGGTAACGGTGGCGCGGACCTATATCGTTTTGTTACATTCGTCGCCAGACAGAGGAGCCAACCCCGGACGGGGAGAGCTGCAATCCGACGACTGACGAGGTATTTACTGTGGGTTCCCACCACCGGGCGAACGGGTCTTCCATTCGCTTCGAGATCGATCCGGACGCGGCGCGCGGACGCCATCGCAACCAGCCGACCGGAGCGGGTGTGGGCATCAAGGCCGCGACTGTTGCGGCCGCCACCGGAGCCATCGTGGTCGGCGCAGCCCAGCTGGGCGCCGGGAACGCTGCTGCCGCCCCCGTCGACTCCCACGAGACGAGCGGCGCGCAGACCCTGCCGGGTCTGCCGTTCGAGATCCCGGCCGGTGTCCTTCCCGCCGGCTTCGAACTGCCCGCCGACCTCGGTGCTGCCGCCCAGAACCTCGGCGGCCCGGACCTCGGCGCTCAGGCGCAGCAGTGGCTGTCCAACGTCAACCCGGTC
Source organism: Rhodococcus sp. JVH1 (assembly GCF_000280725.2). Taxonomy (NCBI): domain Bacteria; kingdom Bacillati; phylum Actinomycetota; class Actinomycetes; order Mycobacteriales; family Nocardiaceae; genus Rhodococcus; species Rhodococcus sp. JVH1. Next base: position 5,597,010 of record NZ_CP166289.1, read on the forward strand.
AAGCCGCACGCGGTTCAGCCGGTGTCGGGCAAGCTGACCTCCAACTTCGGTTCCCGCTGGGGAGCGCACCACGGCGGCATCGACATCGCGGCGCCCATCGGCACCTCGGTGCTCGCGGCGGCCGACGGTCAGGTCATCGACGCCGGCGCGGCATCCGGTTTCGGACTGTGGGTGCGTCTGCTGCACGACGACGGCACCGTCACCGTCTACGGACACGTCAACGACTACACCGTGAGTGTGGGGCAGCGCGTCACCGCCGGGCAGGAAATCGCCCACGTCGGCAACCGCGGCCAGTCCACCGGACCGCACCTGCACTTCGAGGTACACGACGCGAACGGAAACAAGGTCGATCCGGGGCGCTGGCTGCAGGACCGCGGCGTGGCCGTCACCTGGGGCGACGCAGGCGCCAACGCGTAAGGGCCTATTCCGGCTCGAGGTCGTCGTCGTTGCGGAACACGAGTGGTCCGCTGTCGAGGGCGATCGCCCAGCGTCGTGAGACGGCCCAGTCCCGGCCGTACGAATCGTTGCTGATGTCCTGGACGCCGGCGAAGTCGTCGACGATGACGCCGGCCTCCAGGGGCCACTTCTTCTCGGCCAGTTCGTGATCGGCCGAATGCCGCGTTTTCACGCGGGTGCCCACGGAGAACTCCGGCTTCTTCTTGGAGTCGGTGTCAGGCGTCATCTCAAGTCCTTCCGCTCACCAGCGTCTGGTTCGAGGTTAGCCCGCCATCCCGCATTCGCGCGGGATGAACGGATATGCTCCCCCGTGAGCGCAGTTCGACGCGCAGTTGGGGAGTGGTATGGGTCGCGAAGTGACGTCTCGGACATTCACCCGAGCAGACCGGCGCCTGTTCCGGCAGAAGGTGCTCATGTGCGTCGACGCGCTCGAGAGGATGCTGCGGGAGGGAGCGTTCGCCGACGGCGTCGACCCGCCGCGACCCATGCTGGGCATGGAGATCGAGTTCAATCTCGTTCACGCCGACATGACACCCGCGATGTCCAATCTCGCGGTCCTCGAGTCGATCGACGACGACGCCGTGTTCCAGACCGAACTCGGTCAGTTCAACGTCGAGATGAACGTTCGGCCGGGTCCTCTGATCGGTGAGGGGACGTTCGAACTCGAACGCACCCTGCGGGCGTCGCTGCACGTCGCCGACGCGCGGATCCACGGGCACGACGCCCAGCTGGTGATGGTGGGCATGCTGCCGACGCTGCAACTCGAGCACCTCGGCCGGGAGTGGATCACCGCGAATCCCCGCTACGAGCAGCTCAACGATCAGATCTTCGCCGCGCGCGGGGAGGACATCGAACTCGACCTCGAGGGTGTGCCGCTCGAGGGCCGGCTCGCCGAACAGCTGAAGGTGGACGCCAATTCGGTGCTCCCGGAAGCCGCGTGCACGTCGCTGCAGCTGCACCTGCGCGTCGCGCCCGACGAATTCGCCGCACACTGGAACGCCGCGCAGTGCCTGGCCGGTGCCCAGGTGGCCCTCGCCGCGAATGCGCCGTTCATGGCCGGCAAGGCGTTGTGGCACGAATCCCGAATCCCGATCTTCGAGCAGGCCACCGACACCCGTCCGCTGGAGCTGAAGAACCAGGGTGTGCGGCCCCGCGTGTGGTTCGGGGAGCGATGGATCACGTCGGTCTTCGACCTGTTCGAGGAGAACTCCCGATACTTCCCGGCGCTGTTGCCGGAGGTCTCCGACGTCGACCCGGCGGCCGAGCTCGACGCGGGCCGGGTGCCGGACCTCAGCGAACTGCAGATGCACAACGGCACCATCTACCGGTGGAACCGCCCGGTGTACGACAGCGACGACGGCAAGCCGCACCTGCGGATCGAGAACCGGGTGCTGCCCGCGGGCCCGACCGTGCTCGACACGATGGCGAACGCCGCGTTCTACTACGGCGCGCTGCGCGGACTCGTCGAATCGGATCGGCCCGTCTGGTCGCAGATGTCGTTCAATGCGGCCGAGGAGAACCTGCACGCGGGCGCGAAGTACGGCATGGACGCCGAGTTGTACTGGCCCGGTGTCGGCTTCGCGGGCGCCGACGAGCTCGTCCTGCGGCGGCTGCTGCCGATCGCCGACGAGGGGCTCGCCGCGTTCGGGCTGTCCGCGAAGGCCCGCGACCGCTACCTCAGCGTCATCGAGGGCCGGTGCGTCACTCGGCAGACGGGGGCGTCATGGCAGCGTGCGCAGGTGGTCCGGCACGAGAACGCCGGTCTGAGCCGCCCGGAAGCCCTGGCCGCCATGTTGCGTCAGTACGTGGAGAACATGCGTGAGGGCAGCCCCGTCCACACCTGGCCGGTGTGAAGGGCGCCGCCGTGGCTCTCACACGGTGGCCGACCAGCTGTCGGGGCCGAACACCTCGTAGTGGATGTTCTCGGCGGGCACGTCCTTCGCGAGGAGCTCCTCCCGCATTCCGAGCATGAACGGCAACGGACCGCACAGGTAGGCACGCGTGCCGGGCGCGATCGCGACCTCGCCGAGGTCCGCGCGTCCCTCCCGCAGGCTGCCCTCGGGACGCCGGGCGCCCAGGTCTTCGTACCAGCGGTGCATCACCGCGAACGGCAGACGTTCCACCAGTTCGGTCAGCTCCGCGCGGTGCGCGTGACTGCTCGCGGACCGGTCGGCGTGGAGCACCGAGATCGGTCGGCTGTCCTCGGTGTCGGCGAGGTGGCTGAGCATTCCGATCATCGGCGTGCACCCGATTCCCGCGGACACGAGCAGCAGCGGCGCGTCGTCGTCCTGCAGGACGAGATCGCCGAACGGCGTCGACACCGTCACGATGTCGTCTTCGAAGACGTTCTGGTACAAGAAGTTCGACACTTCGCCCGCTCGTTTCACCGAGATCCTCCAGTCGCCGCGTGACGGGGCCGACGACAGGCTGTACTGGCGGATCTGACGCGCGCCGTCCGGCAGGTGCACCGCCACGGACAGGTACTGCCCCGGAGCGAACGACGGGAGCGGCGAGCCGTCGAGGGACGTGAGCACGAACGACACCGTGTCGGCGGACTCGTGGCGGCGCTCGCGGACCCGCACGTCCCGCCACACGTCACCGACCGCCACTCCCGCCGAGGCGTAGAGGCCGGCCTCCATCGCGATCAGGGTCTCCGCCATCAGCCAGTACACCTCGTCCCAGGCCGCAGCGACCTCGGGAGTGACGGCGTCCCCGAGGACCTCGACGATGGCCGCGAACAGGTGCGTGTGCACGATCGCGTACTGCGAGGGCTCGATCCCCAGTGAGGCGTGCTTGTTCGCGATTCTCGACAGGATGAGGTCGACGCGCGCCTGATCGGGCTCGAGTTGGAGTGCCGCGAACGCGGCGATCGCTCCGGCCAGCGCTTTCTGCTGCTCGCCCTGTTTCTGATTTCCGCGGTTGAACAGGTCACGTTCGAGTTCGGGGTGCGCGTCGAACATCTTGCGGTAGAACAGCGTCGTGATGTCCGAGATCGCGGCGCCGACCACGGGCAGGGTGGCGCGGATGACGTCCGTCGAGGTGGGCGAGAGCATGTCATTCTCCGATCGTTCGGGAAATCTGGGAAGTTGTGGCGGCGGTTACGCGCGGGAGGGCGAGCAGCACGGTTCCGGTGGGGGACCGGGTGAGGTCTTCGATGGTGAGCGTGTCCAGCGACTCGAAGAACGCGTTCTGCGCGCGTCGCAGCGCCGACCGCAGCAGACACCCCGATCGCAGCGGGCACGGTTGGGCGCCGTCGCAGTCGACGACCTCCGCATCGCCTTCGAGTCGGCGGGCGAGCCAGCCGACGGACGCGGTGCGCCCGAGTTCGGTGATGGCCAGGCCGCCCGCGCGTCCCCGGCGTGCGTCGACGATGCCGAGTTCACTCAGCCGGGTAATGACCTTGGCGGCGTGGGCGTACGACACCGACAGTTCCTCGGCGATCGCCCGGCTCCCCGGTCGTTCGCCGTCCCCGGCGACGGCCAGTCGCATGACGACCCGCAGTCCGAGGTCGGTGAACTGTGTGAGTTGCATGACCCGAACGTAGTTTAATTCTCATCCTGGATACCACATTTGTGACCGACGTCGCTCCGATGGAACTTGATCGAAAAATGCAGCGGCCCAGTATTATTCGTGTTGGGCATACGACCCCACCTTCTCATCATCGCCGAAGTCGGGCGCCGCGGCTACGGGCGGAGAGCCCGAGATGGTAGGGACTTAAGTCCCTCGTCGAAAGGCGAAGGGCGGCAGACGCGAAGCGGAAGCCGGGGATAGTGTGAAGTCATGAGCACACGGGACCGCAACAGCGTCGTCGTCGGTGTCGACGGATCGGACACCTCGAAGTCCGCTGTTCGGGTGGCCGCCGAACTGGCCACCGAACGTGGACTGAACCTGAAGATCATCCACGCACTCGATTTCGCTCCGTACGGGTTCGGCGGTCCCTACATGGATTCGGGCGGCGTGTACGAGTGGGTGGAAGCGAGCGGCAAGGCGGTTCTCGCCGAAGCGCAGGAGCAGGCGTTCGCGGTCAATCCCATCATCGACGTCCACACCGAACTGTCGATCGGCAGCAGCGCCCAGTGGCTCGTCGACCTGTCCGAGAACGCCCGGATCGTGGTGGTCGGCGCGTCCGGGTCCGGAGCGGCCGCCACCGCACTGCTCGGGAACACGGCGATCAACGTCACCAGCCACGCGCACTGCCCGGTCGTCGTGGTCCGCGGCGACGCCCACGCCGGCGGGCCCGTCGTGGTCGGCGTCGACGGCAGCCCCACCAGTGAGCGGGCGATCTCGGTGGCCTTCCAGGAGGCGTCGCTGCGGAATGCGCCGTTGGTGGCGGTCCACGTCTGGAGCGATCTCGGACCGAAAGCGTTCGAGGACCCGCGGGCCGCGGCGCTCGTGCCGGAGGGACTCGAGGAGGACGAACATGCCGTTCTCGCCGAGAGCCTTGCCGGCTGGCAGGAGAAGTACCCCGACGTGCAGGTCACCCGGGAGGTGTACATCGACAATCCGCGGGCGCGATTGCTCGAGTGGTCGAAGAAGGCGCAACTGCTGGTGGTCGGCAGCCGGGGGCGCGGAGGATTCAAGGGGATGCTGCTCGGATCGACCAGTAACAGCCTGGTCGGTGGTGCGCATTGCCCGGTAGTCGTCGTGAGGCCTGCACGTCCCTGATGCGGTTGTTCGCAGTAGTGTCTGGGTTGAAGCAGGAACAGGTTGCAGATAACGCCAGGATTGGGGAACGACGTGCGCATTGGTATGGGCTTGAATTACAGCGGCGGTTTCGCCGAGACGGTCGACGAGGTCGCCGACCTGGAGAAAGCCGGGCTCGACATCGCGTTCGTGCCCGAGGCCTACTCGTTCGACGCGGTGAGCCAGATCGGCTACCTCGCCGCCAAGACCACGACACTCGAACTCGCGTCGGGCATCTTCCAGATCTACACCCGTACACCCAGCCTGACCGCCATGACGGCCGCCGGCCTCGACTTCGTGTCGGACGGACGCTTCGTGATGGGCCTCGGCGCTTCCGGCCCGCAGGTGATCGAGGGCTTTCACGGGGTCAAGTACGACGCCCCGCTCGGGCGCACCCGCGAGGTCGTCGAGATCTGCCGCAAGGTGTGGCGCCGCGAGAAGGTCGAGTTCCAGGGCAAGTACTACCAGATTCCGCTGCCCGCGGAGAAGGGCACCGGGCTGGGCAAGCCGCTGAAGATCATCAACCACCCTGTGCGTGATCGCATCCCGATCGTCATCGCCTCGCTCGGACCGAAGAACGTGGAGCTCACCGCCGAGATCGCCGAGGGCTGGGAACCCATCTTCTACCACCCGGAGAAGGCGGCGAGCGTGTGGGGCGAGCCCCTGGCCAAGGGCAAGGCGAAGCGCGACCCGAGCCTCGGTGAGCTGCAGGTCTTCGCGTCGCCCGCCCTCGCCATCGGCGACGACGTCGAGCACATGCTCGACTGGGTCCGCCCGGGCCTGGCGCTGTACATCGGCGGCATGGGCGCGAAGGGCAAGAATTTCTACAACGACCTCGCGGTCCGGTACGGCTACGAGAAGGAAGCCGAGACCATCCAGGACCTCTACCTGTCGGGCAAGAAGGACGAGGCCGCCGCCGCGGTGCCGGACGATCTGGTGCGGGCCGTGTCGCTGATCGGTCCGGAGAGCTACGTCGCGGAGCGGGTGGCCGCCTTCGCCGAGTCCGGGGTCACCACGCTCACCGTCACCCCGCTCGCCGCGGATCGTGCGGGACGCGTCGCGTTGGTCGAGAAGCTCCGCAAGATCTGCGGGTAGCCCCCTAAACCCAGCAGTGCCCAGCCGGAAGAATCAGGAAAGGTGACCATGACCGGAATCAAGCCGATCGTCGTGGGTGTGGACGGATCCGAGGCGGCCTCGGCCGCAGTGGCGTGGGCCGCGCGCGCCGCCGCCGCCCTGTCGCTCCCGCTGCACATCGTGACAGTGGTGCACATTCCTGCCTTCTATTACACCGAGCCGTACCTGGCCGAGAGTTTCAAGGAAGAACTCGAGGACACGGCGAAGGCCCGGTTGGGCAGTGCGCGGGTGCACGCCAAGCAGACGGTGGACGAGCCGCTCGACATCACCACCGAACAGCACGAGGGCAAGGTGAGTCAGACACTCATCGAGCTCTCCGCGCACGCGCACATGGTGGTGCTCGGTTCGCGCGGGCACGGTGAGTTCACCGGTCTGCTGGTCGGATCCACCACCTCCGCGGTCGCCGCGCACGGCCATTGCCCGCTGGTGGTCGTGCGGGGGCGGACCATGGACGGGCAGCCGCCCACGGAGGGGCCGATCGTGGTCGGCGTCGACGGCTCGGAAAGCAGCAAGGCGGCGGTGGAAGTGGCGTTCGAGCAGGCCGCCGCCCGCGGTGCGAGCCTGGTCGCGGTCAATGTGTGGAGCGATGTCAGTGTGCAGCCGTCGCTCGGCGCCAGCCCGGAGGACCCGCTGTGGAGCAGCATCCAAACGGGTGAAGAGGTGGTGCTGTCGGAGCGTCTCGCCGGATACCAGGAGCGGTATCCCGACGTGACGGTCGAACGCGTCGTGGCGCGGGATCGTCCGGTGCGGGTGCTCAGCGAGTTCGCCGAGAAGGCGCAGCTGATCGTCGTGGGCAGCCGCGGCCGGGGTGGATTCAAGGGAATGCTGCTGGGCTCCACCAGCAATGCGTTGCTCCACACCGCGGATTGCCCGGTGATGATCGTCCGGCCGGAAAGCTAGCGCCCCCGATCACGACGACTGTGCGGTAGCCTTCGCGCGACTTCGCAGAGGAGGTTCGAGTGCCGACACGGGAACTTTTCTGCGCCTGCCTGCGCGCGATTCGAACGTCGGTGTCAGCACACTCGAACTGGTGGATCGCGATCGCGACCATCCATGAACGCCCGGCCGTGCGCGATCCATCCGGGTGACGGTCACCTATCCTGCCGGATTCGCCGCGGGCGAACCCGCTCCCTTCCCGTCGCCAACGTCGACGGAGCGCTCCTGTACGCGAACACGGCGAGCCCGATCGTCTCCCAGGATCCCGGCACCCCACTGCTCAGCGTGCTCAATTCGCGTCACGCCGAGAGCCCCGAAGGCCGTGACAGGTTCTGGGGGCAGAGCACTACGCCCCGCAGGCGATCCCCGATCCCCCCGGAATGGACGTGCCCGCCGGCTTCAGCCTCGGCACGCCTCCCCGCCAGGAGGTGGTCGACACGACCGACGACCTCGTGGCAGGGATGTTCGACCGCTTCTTGAAGGGGGCTCCGGCGCCCGAACTCGACGACGCCGCGTCGCGGTACCCGCTGGTCTTCGAGGTGCGTTAACGAGCCGCGACGCGTTCGCCGCGGCGTGCCTCGCGGGCGACCACGCGATCCCGGGACTCCTCGAACCGGGCGGCCTTGCCTTCCAGGTTCTGCAGGAACGCCGCGAGTTCCTCGCGGCAGCGTTCACCGTCCGGTCCGAAATCGTTACGCTCGAACATGTTCCACTTGCGGAGCACGGGCAGGACGACGTCGTCGAGGTGCTGGCGGAGGTCGTAGATGCCGCCCTTCGCGATCAGGACCGCGTTGCGGCGGAAGTTGTGCATGCCCGCGCCGGGCATCTGGAAGTTGGTCACCACCTTGTGGATCGCGGCAATCGCCTGATCGGGTGCGACGTCCAGGGCGGCACCGACGATGTTGCGGTAGAACATCATGTGCAGGTTCTCGTCGGCCGCCACCCGGGCGAGCATCCGGTCCGCGATCGGATCACCGCACGCCTTACCCGTGTTCCGGTGCGACACCCGGGTGGCCAATTCCTGGAACGTCACGTACGACACCGAATCCAGCATGGACCCGCCGCCGGGATCGAAGCCCTGGGTCATGTGGTCCATTCGGGCCTGCTCGAGCGCTACCGGGTCGACCCCTCGCGTCACGACCAGATAGTCCCGCATCACGATCGAATGCTTGTTCTCCTCGGCGGTCCACCTGCCCACCCACGTGCCCCAGGCGCCGTCGAGTGAGAAGTGCTGGGCGATCTCGCGGTGGTAGGACGGCAGATTGTCCTCGGTCAGCAGATTGGTGATCATCGCCGCCCGCGCGGTGTCGCTGAGCTGGGACTGCTCCGGATCCCAGTCGTCGCCGCCCAGCGCCGCGAAGTTGCGGCCGTCGTCCCACGGGACGTAGTCGTGGGGATGCCAGTCCTTGGCCATGACGAGGTGCCGGTTGACGTTGTCTTCGGCGACGTCCTCGAGTTCGTGCAGCAGTTCGCGGTCCGTGAGTACGCGGCTCACCAGGGCACTCCGTTTCTGTTCTGTCAGTATCCGATTCGCAAGATCAGTTGTGGATGGCCAGGCACGTCGAGTCGACGTGCCAGCCGGCGCGCCGAATCGTCGACGCGAAGCGGGTGGGAGAGAATGGAGGCGCCCAGCCGGGCGTCGACGGCGGTCAGCCACGCCCGTTCGACCGCGATGCCGGTGCGGACCAGGTCGATAGACTCCTGTGTGTCCGATACGAACACGAGGACGGTCTCGCTCTCGATGGCTGCGGCGAGCCGTGCGGAGTCGGGGACGCCGCGGGTGACGACGGTGTGGATCGCGTCGACCGACTCGTGACCGCCCTGCGGCAGCCAGTGCGACGTCCACGGAAAGAGGTCGCGCTGGTGGCAGGGATCCTGCCGAACCCGGTCGGCGGAATAGAGAAGGACGTCGGCGAGCGCGGGCGCCTCGTCCGCGGCGAGTAGCCGAGCGCGGACGCCCTCCGTCTCCGCCGCGGCGACGATGTCGGCGATGGTTGCCGCGGGAACCGGTATGTCGGCGAACGCTTCTCGATGACTCCGGCGGCGGGCCATCGCGGAGAACAGCCTCAGATCGGTGCTCGACGGGGAAGCTGTGCCCACGGCCCGAACGGACGCAACGAGGTCGGGCCTGTGTGGATCGGGCAGCAGGTCGGTCTCGATTTTCTTGCCGAGCGCCCGCAACGCGAGTTCCACGTTCGCGACACCCGCACCGCACGAGATCAGGCGGTCGGCGCGTGGTGTGTCCGTGAATCCACGACGCTCCGTGACCTCCGCGCACCTGCCGTCGAGCCGCAGATCCCATGGCTGCGTGTCGTGGACCGACGGGGCCGAGACGATGGCGCGGGAGACCACCTCGATGTCACTGAGCGACCAGCTGTTCATCGCGACCTCCACTTGTGGTGTCCGGGTGTTCCCCCGCAACCTCAGCCTTCCGCGCGCCGCGGCGCCTGCGCTTGGGTCGAAGGTCCCGAATGCGTGAGGGAGAGGTCCCGGAGGGGTGGGCACCGGTCGCCGGCGCGGTACGGTTCGAGGAGAAGACGGTGGAGGTGCAAATATGACCACGCGGGTGTTCCTGGTCGACGACCACGAGATCGTGCGACGAGGCCTGGTCGATCTACTCGGCAGCGTGCCCGACCTCGAGGTGGTCGGCGAGGCTGCGTCGGTCGGCGAGGCGATGGCACGGATCCCGGGCAGCGGCGCCGACGTCGCCGTGCTCGACGTCCGGTTGCCCGACGGAAACGGCGTCGAACTGTGCCGGGACCTCCGCACGGCCCTGCCCGAACTGCGGTGCCTGATGCTCACGTCGTACTCCGACGACGAGGCGCTGTTCGACGCCATCATGGCAGGCGCGTCCGGATTCGTCCTCAAACAGATCCTCGGCACCGACCTGGTTGCCGCCGTGCGGACGGTGGGGGAGGGCGGTTCGCTGCTCGACAGCAGGGCGACGTCGGCGCTGATGAACCGGATCAGGTCCGCGCGCCGGGAAGACCCCCTGGCGGAACTGTCCGAGCAGGAACGCGCCGTGTTCGAGTTGATCGGCGAGGGGCTCACCAACCGGGAGATCGCCGAGCGGCTCTTCCTCGCCGAGAAGACGATCAAGAACTATGTGTCGCGGCTGTTGTCCAAACTCGGGATGCAACGACGCACGCAGGCCGCCGTGCTGGCCACCGAATTACGCAACCAGCGCTGAATTCTTTCTCACGTCAACGGAACCCGCCAGGTGACGACGGTTCCGCCACCCTCGGCGTCGACGGTGCAGACGCCGCCGCAGTGCTCGGCGCGCCGATCGAGGTTGTCCAGTCCGCTGCGCCGGGCGCCGTCGGCGATCCCGATGCCGTCGTCCGCGACCGTGACGGTGAGGTCGTCCCCAGCGACCACCGAGATGTCGATGGTGGTGGCCCGCGCGTGCCGCAGCGCATTGCTCAGGGCTTCCCGCAGCACCGCCTCCGCGTGCTGGTGAATGCGGCTGGGCACGAGAGTGTCGATGGCGCCGGAGAACTGGACGTTCGGCGCGATCGGTGACTGGGAGGTGAGGTCGCCGACCACGTCGAGGAGGCGACGGCGCAGACTGGTGGCGGACGCGATGCCGGTGGCCTGCAGATCGAAGATGGTGGTGCGGATCTCGCGCACCGTCCGATCGAGTTGCTCGACCGCGGTGGCCACGATGGAGCGCACGCCGTCCGGAACGCCCCCGACCGCGTGCGTGCTCTGCAGGCTCATGCCGGTGGCGAACAATCGCTGAATGACGTTGTCGTGCAAGTCGCGCGCGATACGGTCGCGATCGGCGAGCACCGACAGCAGGCGTTGCTTGCTCTGCTGATCAGAGAATTCCACCGCGACAGCAGCCAGGTCGGCCACCGATTCGAGTCGGGCGACCTCGTCCGGATCCCACGCGGTGTTGCCGCGCGCCGTGACCACCAGGACCCCGCCGACCCCCGACGCCGTCGACAACGGCAGCACCGCGGCCCGGCCCGCCTCGGCGGAGAACGGCTCGAGACCGTCGAGACCCGTCAGCAGTGCGGGAGTGCGGGAGCGCAGCACCTCGGCGAACGGCTCGGCCTGGGTGGCGATTCGGAAGCTGTTGCGAAGCGGCCGCACCGTGCTGTCCGCGCCGACCACCGCGCCCTCGCCGAGCGTGACGACGATGAAGACCTCGTCGCCGCTGGACAGTTCGCGTACCTCGGCGGCGAGTGTGTGGAGTGTTTCGTCGAGTGATCCGCCGACCATCAGCCGGGACGTGATCGCCGCGACGGCCGTCAACCACCGCTCCCGCGTCCGCGATTCCTCGAACAGCCGCGAATTCTCCACCGCCACGCCTGCCGAGGTCGCGAGCGCACGAAGGATCACCTCGTCCTCGTCGGTGAACTCGGGTCCGCTGAGTTTCTCGGTGAGATAGATACTTCCGAAAACCTTGCCCCGCATCATGATCGGCATGCCCAGAAAGCTCTTCATCGGTGGATGATCGGGCGGGAAGCCGATCGACCCCGGGTGATCGGCCAGGTTGGCCAGGCGCACCGGGCGGGGGTCGTGGATCAGCAGTCCCAGCAGACCGAGGCCTTCGGGCAGATGGCCCATGTGCGCGCGCTCTTCCGGCGTGATGCCCTCGTAGACGAACTCCGAAAGCCCCCCGTCGGGGGCGTGGACGCCGAGCGCGCCGTACCGGGCGTCGAGGAGGGACGTGGCGGAAGTGACGATGCGTTGAAGGGTGGAATCCAGTTCGAGTCCCGACCCGACCACGAGGACCGCCTCGAACAGTCGCTGCAGACTTCGGCGGGTGGGGATCACGTCGGCGAGCCCCTCCCGAAACTCACTGATCCTCGCCTGGTGCCCACCGTCCGATCCCATGTCTGCAGCATAGGTCGGGGGACGGCGTAACGCCGCGAACCGCGGCGTCGATAAGGGCTCGAGTGTTTACTCATTCGAACTAATGCTTACCCATTGACGTGACGAGGGAGAAGAAGAATGAATCGACGGCACTTCGGACGACGGGTCGCGGCAGGTCTGACCGCTGCAGTGGCAGCGACGATGATGTTCACCGGTGTCGTGTCGGCGCAGCCCGCAGATTCCGCCCCCGTCGTCGATCCGGCCACCGCGATCGCGAAGCTGCGCACCGTCGCCGCCGGTAACCCCGAGGCCGAAGCCGCCCTCGAGCGACTCGCCGCGTCGCCGACCGACACCGCGGCAACGAACATCGCCCTCCCGGGCCAGATCTTCCAGATCCCCGCGTACTCCGACACCGGGCAGGGCGGTCCGGTCCTCGGACAGCTGTACGGCGCGGGCGTGGCGACCAACATGAGCAACCAGTTCCGCTTCGGATTCTTCGGCGGACCGGGCGTCATCGCGAACGACCAGACCGGCGCCGAACTCGACGTCGTCTACTACAGCTTCGCCACCGGTGCCAGCGGCATCGTGAAGCTGGACCAGAACAACGTCGCGGTTCCCACGGTCGTCTCCTCGCCGCCGGTCGCCGGGCTCGGCAGCGGTCTGGTCGTGGCGGCGGTGTACGGCTCGCTGAACCATCAGGTGGGACCGAACGTCGTCAAGAGCACGATCTGGTGGCCCACCCTGGGCACCGTGCTCGCCTGACCGTTTCGAGAACTCAGGTGGCAGGTCCGGCTCCCGGCCGGGCCTGCCACCACTCTCTCCAGCGCTCTTCGAGTTCTGCCCACTCCACGTCGTCCAGGTCGTAGGCCGCCAGCAGGATCTGCGCACCGCCGTTGGGGCGTGCCGCGTTGACGGGCTGCTCGCCGAACTGCAACAGTCCCGGGCCGAGGTCGTCGACACTCACCGCTGTCTGGTGTTCGCCCACGAAACACACGACCCCGTGCAGCAGATCGCCCGTCTCGGCGACCACGGTGAAATGATCGCCGACCGCCATGCCCTCGAGTTTGTCGAGGCCGAGCAGGTGCCGCGCCGAATCACCCTCCGCGACCGGGCCTTCGAGGAACAGCGTGCGACGCTCGGCGAGTCCGTGCCGCTCGATGCCGAACTTGAGGAACTGCAGGAACGTGGTCCAGCCCTCGGTGACGTCGTCGTACCAGTCGTCGGCGGCGGGGTCGCCGCTTCGGGGCGGGCGTGTGATCCGCACCAGCGTGGTGCCCTCGTGCTCGTGGAGGCTGAACCTGTCGGCGCCGTTGAGGGCCAGAGTGAAGGCGGCGGCGTCCTCTTTCACGTCGTCGAAGTAAATTTCCCTGATCTCGTCGGCCAGGCCGGCGTAGTCCCAGCCGTGCCAGCGCCGGATCAACTCCGGGTCGCGCAGGGCAGGCCACACCACCGACGGCGCCGCAGCGACGGACACCTCGATCACGGGCTGGGATTCGGTCACGCGTTCTCCTGCGTCTTCGCTGTTGCCGGTCCGACATGCACCACCGACCGCCGGAGATGCACCACCATGACGACGAACGCCACGCACCACACGGTGAATGCACACCACAGTTCGGCACTACCGACGATACCGACGAGTGGAAGATGGTCCGCACGCCCCAGATAGATGCCCGCGACCGCGTACATGCCGAGTGGGAAGACGATGCTCCACACGGTGGCGTCGTAGCGCACCGGAACCTTGTTCGCGACGTGACGCCCGATCACCCAGATATCAGGTCGAACCCGCCCAGCTTCATGCCCACCGAGATGATGCCGCTGGCCATCACGATCGCGAAGTAACCCGGGTTCAGGCTTCGAACGGACTCCTCGACACGATCGAGCACGACCGTCACATGGCGACGGTGAGCAGGAACGCGACGTCCTCGATCGCCTCGACGCTGTGCCGATCGGTCGGAAGGACCAGCAGGTCGCCGGTGGAACCCTTCCACGAGTCCTCGCCGGACACGAGGTTCAGTTTGCCGCTGAGAATGAACAGCGTGGCCTCGCCCGGGCTCTCGTGTTCGGCCATCTTCTGACCCGCGGCCAAGGCGATGACGGTCTGTCGGAGGCTGCGGCGATGCCCGCCGTACACGGTCTGCGAACTACGGCCGCTGGACGTCCCGCCTGCCAACTTCAGTTGCTGACGGGCAAGGGCGGTCAGTGACTTCTTGTCCATGAGGTGAGTATGAACCACTGCGCGCACCGTCACCCGTCGAATGGGGTAACGGTGCGGCGGCAAAGGGGGCCGGTCAGCGCCGGGTGAGGGCCCAGCCCTGGGCTGCCGCGAACGCGCCGACCACCACGGCCTGCAGCAGCACCCAGACGACGCCGACGGTGGTGAGGTGCTGCCACTCCGTGAGGACCAGGGCCACGCTCGCGCCCACCCAGACGACGTTCGCGAGGACGACGCCTCCACCGCGGCCGGCGAGGGACGGTCCGGCACGCTCACCGCCCACACCCCGGCGGTGAAGACGAGCAGGAAGACGCCGATGGCACGCAGGAAGCCGGCGGTCGGGCCGAGGACGTCGTCGAGCACGGTGGCGGCGGCGAGGTAGGCGACGCCGTTGGCGCCGGTCACGACGGCGTCGACGCGGAGGGCGAGGCGCAGTGGGGAGAGAGCGGTGCGGGTTTCGAGTGCGGCGATCATGTCGGCGGTCCTCACGTGAGACGAGTGAACGGGTACGTCACTCAGACTCGCGCCGAAGCCGAATGCTCTCAATTACCTCGCAGGTAATGCTCGCGTGTAGGTGATCCACCGGTACCGGGTGCCGTTCTTCGCCGACGTGAGCCACTCACCGGTGTCCTGCGCGTGCCAGGAGTCGTCGATCGGGGGTGCCCAGGCGTCGCCGTCGATCGTGACGTCGATCTCGGAGACCAGCAGTTGGGTGGCGAACGGCATTGCCGCCGTGTAGATCTGGGCGCCGCCGATGACGCAGACGTCCTCGTCGGTGAGCGCGAGCGCGGAGCCGAGCCCGTCGGCGGACTCGGCGCCCTCCGCAGTCCAGTCGGGCTGACGGCTGATCACGATGTTGCGCCGCCCGGGCAGGGGCCGGAACCTCGGCGGCAGCGAGTCCCACGTCCTGCGGCCCATGATCACCGGGTGACCCTGCGTCACCTGCTTGAAATACGCCATGTCCTCGGGGACGTGCCACGGGATCGTGTTGTCGAGGCCGATGACGCCGCCGACGCCCTGGGCCCAGACCAGCTTGACCTGCCGCGCCGCCACTAGACGGCCACCGGCGCCTTGATGGCGGGGTGGTGCCGGTAGTCGACGATCTCCACGTCCTCGAAGGTGTAGTCGAAGATCGACTCCCGCTTGTTCAACTTCAGCGTGGGGTACGGCAACGGCTCCCGGCTCAACTGCTCGGTGACCTGGTCGACGTGATTGTCGTAGATGTGGCAGTCGCCGCCCGTCCAGATGAAGTCGCCCGGTTCGAGCCCGGCCTGCTGCGCCACCATGTGGGTGAGGAGCGCGTAGCTCGCGATGTTGAACGGCACACCCAGGAACAGGTCGGCGCTGCGCTGGTACAGCTGGCACGACAGCTTGCCGTCCGCGACGTAGAACTGGAAGAACGCATGGCACGGCGCCAGCGCCATCTGCGGGATGTCGCCGACGTTCCACGCCGACACGATGATGCGACGCGAGTCCGGGTTCGACTTCAGCGTCTCGATGGTCTGGGTGATCTGATCGATGTGCTCGCCCGACGGGGTCGGCCAGCTGCGCCACTGCACGCCGTACACCGGGCCCAGTTCGCCGTCCGCGTCCGCCCACTCGTCCCAGATCGTGACACCGTTGTCCTGGAGCCACTTCACGTTGGAATCGCCGCGCAGGAACCACAACAGTTCGTAGACGATCGACTTGAGGTGCACCTTCTTCGTGGTGATCAGCGGAAACCCGTCCGCGAGGTTCCAGCGCATCTGATGACCGAAGACGCTCTTCGTGCCGGTCCCGGTGCGGTCTGCCTTCGGGGTACCCGTGTCCATGACGAGTCGGAGCAGGTCTTCGTACGGGGTCGGCACAGTCACGGCGTCCAGTTTAGGCGGCTCCGCCGCCCGTGAGTGGTTTGCGGGTCCCTGGACTCCTTGCGCACTCACGAGCGCTAGCCTTCGCCCATGCGTGAACTCTTCGTGATCGGCATCGGCGCCGGCGACCCCGACCACGTGACGGTCCAGGCGATCAAGGCGATGAACAAGGCCGATGTGTTCTTCGTCATCGGCAAGGGCGACGAGAAGCAGGACCTCGTCGATCTCCGCACCACGATCCTCGAGGAGCACGTCGCCGGCCCGTACCGCGTCGTGGACGTCGTCGATCCGCCCCGCGACCGCACGCCGTCCGACTACGAGGGCGTGGTGGACGACTGGCACGAGCGCCGGGCGGCGCTGTTCGAGGCGGAGTTCGCGTCCGAGCCGGGGGTCGGGGCGATCCTGGTGTGGGGTGATCCCTCTCTCTACGACAGCACGCTCCGGATCGTCGAGCGGGTGCTCGCCCGGGGCAACGTGTCGTTCGACTACTCGGTGATTCCGGGCGTCACCAGCGTGCAGTCGCTGGCCGCGCAGCACCGCATCGTGCTCAACCGGATCGGCGAACCGGTGCACATCACGACCGGCAGGCGACTGGCCGAGGGTCTGCCCGACGGCGTCGACAACGCGGTGGTCATGCTCGACGCCCATTGCACGTTCACCCAGGTCGCCGGCGACGACGTCCTGATCTGGTGGGGCGCCTACCTCGGCACACCCGACGAGGTGCTGATCTCCGGTCGACTGCGCGACGTCGAGGACGAGATCCAGCGGGTTCGCGCCGAATTGCGCGAACGCAAGGGCTGGATCATGGACACCTATCTCCTCCGCAGGTGAGTGAGAAAGCGTGGAGGACCACACTTCGGCGCTCCGCTACCGTTAGCCTGGGACCATGCCCGAGCTGCCCGAGGTGGAGGCGTTAGCCGAGTTCCTGCGTGAACATGCCGTGGGAGCGGTCGTCGGCCGAGTGGACGTGGCGGCCCTGAGCGTGCTCAAGACGTTCGACCCCCCGATCACCGGCCTGCAGGGCCGCGACGTGACGGGTGCGGCCCGGTTCGGCAAGCACCTCGCGCTCGACTGTTCCGGGTTGTGGCTCGTCACCCACCTCTCGCGTGGGGGCTGGTTGCGCTGGACCGACAACCCGTCGGCGGCGCCGCCGAAACCGGGGAAGGGTCCGCTGGCGCTGCGCGTGCACTTCTTCACCCCGGAGGGCGCGACGCCGGCGTTCGACCTCACCGAGGCGGGCACCAAGAAACGGCTCGCGGTGTGGGTGGTGCACGACCCGCAGGAGGTGGAGGGGATTGCCCGGCTCGGACCCGACGCCCTCGCCGTCACCGAACCCGAGTTCGCCGCACTGCTGTCCACCACGTCGGCGCGTATCAAGAATGCGCTCGTCGACCAGTCGCTGCTCGCCGGCGTCGGTAACGCGTACTCCGATGAAATCCTGCACACCGCAAAGATTTCCCCGTTCGCCACGTCGCGCACCCTGCCGGAAGACCAGGTGCACGTGCTGTACGACGCGATGCGGTCCGTGTTGAGCGACGCCGTCCAGAGGTCGCTCGGCCAGGACGCGGCGCGGCTGAAGGGGGAGAAGCGATCCGGGATGCGGGTGCACGCCCGGACCGGCCTCCCCTGTCCCGTCTGCGGCGACACCATCCGGGAAGTGTCGTTCGCGGAGAAGTCTTTTCAGTACTGCGCGACGTGTCAGACCGGAGGCAAGGTGCTCGCCGACCGCCGGATGTCGCGACTGCTGAAGTAGGCGTCGGTGCGAAACGGTGCCCGCATATAGTTGTGACCATGCGTGAACAGGCACCCGTACGGTTCGGTACACCTCTGACGGCAGGCGCGACGCGCGTGATGCTGCTCGGGTCGGGTGAGCTGGGCAAGGAAGTGATCATCGCCCTCCAACGGCTGGGGGTCGAGGTGATCGCCGTCGACCGCTACGACAACGCGCCGGGCCACCAGGTGGCGCACCGCGCGCACACGATCGACATGAGCGACCCGGAGGCGCTGTTGCGTCTCGTCGAGGAGGAGCGACCCCACTTCGTGGTCCCCGAGATCGAGGCGATCGCCACCGATGCGCTGGCCACGGTCGAGGAGCGCGGCACCGCGGTGGTCATCCCCACCGCACGGGCGACGCAGCTGACCATGAACCGTGAGGGGATCCGGCGCCTCGCGGCGGAGGAGTTGGGGCTGCCGACGTCGCCCTACGAGTTCGCCGAATCGCTCGAGGAGGTCCGGGCGGCCACCGAGCGGATCGGCTTTCCCTGCGTGATCAAGCCGGTGATGTCGTCGTCCGGAAAGGGGCAGTCCACGGTGCGCGACACCGGCGGCGTCGAGACGGCCTGGGAGTACGCGCTCGCGGGCGGCCGAATCAATTACGGCCGCGTCATCGTGGAGGGGTTCGTCGACTTCGACTACGAGATCACCCAGCTCACCGTCCGGGCAATCGGCGCCGACGGCGAGGTGGGCACCTTCTTCTGTGAGCCCATCGGGCATCTGCAGGACTCGGGCGATTACGTGGAGTCGTGGCAGCCGCAACCGATGAGCGACGCGGCACTCGCCCGGTCGCGGGAGGTGGCCGAGAAGGTGACCGCAGCGCTGGGTGGGCGCGGGATCTTCGGTGTGGAACTGTTCGTGAAGGGCGACGACGTCTACTTCTCGGAGGTCAGTCCGCGACCGCACGACACTGGGTTGGTCACCCTTCGGACACAACGACTCTCGGAATTCGAACTGCATGCCCGCGCCATTCTCGGCCTGCCCGTCGACACCACCCTCACGACACCCGGTGCGTCCGCGGTGATCTACGGCGGCGTCGACGCCACCGGTATCGGCTTCGACGGCGTCGCCGACGCGATGGCGGTCCCCGAGACGGACCTCCGCCTGTTCGGCAAGCCCGAGAGCTTCGTGCGCAGGCGGATGGGTGTCGCCGTGTCCACGGGACCGGACGTCGAGACCGCGCGCAGCCGTGCGCGGGAGGCGGCGTCCCGCGTCGAGCCCGTCGCGTGAGTCCGGGCGCCGAACTCCTCGTCGGCCTGGCCGTCGTCATCGGGCTCGTCGGAATCGTCATCCCGATCCTGCCCGGCACGATCCTCATCTTCGCGGCAATCCTGGTGTGGGCCATCATGACCGGTGGTGCGACGGCGTGGACGGTGTTCGCGGTCGCAACGGTGTTCCTCGTGATCAGCGGCGTCGTCAAATACACCTGGCCCGGTAAACGGATGCGCACCGCCGGGGTTACCGGCAGGTCGTTGATCGTCGGCGGACTGGCCGGGATCGTGGGGTTCTTCGTCGTTCCCTTGGTGGGGTTGTTCCTCGGTTTCATCGCGGGAACGTATGTGGCCGAGCTCTACCGGTTGCGTGCGCACAACCGGGCGTGGGCGTCGACGTGGCACGCCTGCAAGGCCGTCGGACTGTCGATGCTGATCGAACTGCTCGGCGCCCTGATCGCCTCGGGTGTGTGGCTGGCAGCGGTGGTCGCGACGTAGGTCGTTCGAAATCGTCGCGGAGGGGTATCCAGAAGCGCCCTCCACCTGCGATGATGAAATGCGGATGTTGATCTTCCCGGCCAGCGGAGGAATACGCCGTGAACAAGAAGACGACCTGGATCCTGGTGCCCCTCGCTGCCGTGGCCCTCTCCCTGAGCGGCTGCGGCGACGACTCGTCCGACTCGGCGGCGCCGAGCACGACCAGCGCGGCCGCAACGAGCAGCGGCGAAGCGGCGCCCGCGTCGAACATGATGGAGAAGGTTCCGTCACCTTTCGTGATGACCCCGCAGATGGAGCCGACCTACGTCGGTGCGGTCGACGGATCCGACGCGTACGTCGCGCTGGCCCGGTCCGGGGACGACATGATCGCCTTCGTGTGCGACGGTGATCAGATGTGGAGGTGGATGACCGGCACCATGGACGGCGACAAGGCGACGTTGTCTTCGCCGGACGGAGCCACACTCACCGCGTCGATGAGTGACGGCACCGTGACGGGGCAGGTCAGCGCGCCGGGCATGCCCGACAAGGCGTTCGTGGCCCACCCGGCCGCTGCGGAGGAAGGCATGTTCCGCGCAACCACCAATCACGACGGCGCCGATTACACCCTCGGCTGGATCATGACCGCCGACGGCGTCCGGGGGCTCGAACGGCAGGCCAACGGATCGAGCACCGGTGCCATCGCGGTCGACCGGAACGACGACCAGATGGACGATCGGCAGCGTGAGCGGCGGCAGGAACGCCGCGAACAGCTGGACTGCGACGAGATGCAGAACTACAACACGTGGCTGGTGGCGCAGCCACAGACGCCGCCGGTGGCCGACATGGTGTCGATGAACGGCGTGCAGATGGAAGGCTGTTGACGCGGGTCCTGCGTGCTAGCAGGTTCCTCCGGGAGCGTCGCAGCGGTACCAGGCGCGTGCGTTGCCGCCCATGACGGCGTCGAAGTCGTCGCCCACCGCATCCGCGACGATGTCGATGTCGCTGTCCTGGAACACTCTTCGGGAACGACTACCCGGAAGGTCGGTGCCGAACATCAGCGCCTCGGGGTTGACGGCATGGATCTTGCGCAGCACGTCGCCGACGTTCTCGATGGTGGTCCGCCCGAACCCGGTGGCCTTCACCCGAACTCCGCGGTCGACCAGGTCGAGCAGGTACGGCAGACCCCGTGTCGACATCCCCAGGTGGTCGATGCACACGGCGGGGAGCTTCGCGAACACCGGCTCGAGCGACAGCAGCAGCGTGGCGTCCACGTAGAACTCAGCGTGCCAGCCGGCCAGCTCGTATGCGCGCAGGGCCTGTTTGGTGAGGAGCTTCACGTCGGTCGCGCTGCGCCGGAGGTTGAATCGGAGGGCCCGCACCCCGGCGCTGTCGAGTTCGAGGATGCTCTCGTCGGTGGCGTCGGGCTCCATCTGGGTGACGCCCACCCAGCTGGGGCCGAGTTCCTCGAGCGCCGCCTTCAGATAGTTCTGATCGGTGCCCTGATACGAGGCCGTGACGACGGCGCCGCCGTCCACACCGAAGCCTTCCGTGCGCGCCCGGTAGTCGGCGATGGTGAACGGCTCCGGCAAGTAGCCGTGGTTCTCGACCACCGGGAACCGGGGGTCGATGATGTGAACATGGGCGTCAAACACGACTTATATCCTGCCTTGTGCGGGGGACACGCTGCGTGGCGGAGCGGTGCGCGAGTGCTGGTACAAGCGTCCTACACATACGTCTCAGACTCTTTAGGGTGAGGTCATGGGAAATCGCGAAGACCTGATCGACGGTGCCGCGCGCAGCCTGTACGACAAGGGCTACTCGCGGACGACTGCCCGGGACATCGCGTCGGCCTCCGGGGTGAGCCTCGCGGCGATCGGCTATCACTTCGGCACCAAGGAGGCGCTGCTCCACGCCGCCCTGTACCGGGAGATGGAGCGCTGGGGTGACGACCTCGCGACGGCCGCCGCGAAGAAGGTCGAACCCGGCATGAGTCCGACCGAACGATTCGAAGCCATCTGGACCGGTGTCATCGAGTCGTTCACCGCCCATCGTCGGTTGTGGATGCTGCAGTTCGAACTGCTCGGGCACCTGGACTCCCTGCCGGAATTGAGAAAGAACCTGGTGGCGTCGACCGCCGACGCCCGCGAAGGGCTGGTCGAACTCTTCGGTGACGCGGGCATCGAGCCCGGCCGGGCACACACACTGGGCGCTCTCTACCAGGCGCTGCTGCTCGGCGTTGCGGAGCAGTGGCTGGTCGACCCCGACCACGCGATGTCCGCCGGGGAACTGCTCACGGCGTTGCGGGCGCTGTCGTCACACCTGGCCTGAGACGACGGAAGGGAACCCCCGCAGGAGGTTCCCTTCACACCGATTCGGAAGATCAGGCCTTGTCGGGCTCGCTGGCCTTGAGCATGTCCTCGCGCTCGACGACCTTGATCCGCTCACGGCCCTCGGGCTCGCCGAGGCTGCGCTCGTGCGCATCGAGGCGGTACCAGCCCTGCCACGTGGTGTACGGGACCTGCTTGCCCTCGAGGAACTCGATGATCGCGTCCTCGGACGGGTTGGCGGGCTCGGCGAAGCCGGACCGGTCCTCGAGCAGGTTCGCGACGGTCTCGTTCGCGTCGCCCTTGGTGTGGCCGATCAGGCCGACCGGGCCGCGCTTGATCCAGCCGGTGACGTAGGTGGCGGGCATGAACCGGTCGTTGCCCTCGGCGGTGTCGTCGGCGATGACGCGTCCGGCCTCGTTCGGGACGGTGCCTGCCTGCTCGTCGAACGGGAGCTTGGCGATGTTCTGCGACAGGTAGCCCACCGCGCGGTACACGGCCTGCACGTCCCAGTCGTTGAACTTGCCGGTGCCCTTGACGTTGCCGGTGCCGTCGAGCTGGGTGCGCTCGGTGCGCAGGCCGACGACCTTGCCGTCTTCGCCGAGCACCTCGGTGGGCGATTCGAAGAAGTGCAGGAACAGCTTGTGCGGACGGTTGCCCACGTCGCGGATGGCCCAGTCCTGCAGGGTGTTGGCGACCATGTCGACCTGCTTGGAGTTGCGGCGCGCCTGCTCGGAGCCCTCGTCGTAGTCGATGTCCTCGGGATCGACGATGACCTCGATCGTCGGGGAGTGGTCGAGTTCACGCAGCTCGAGGGGGGTGAACTTGGCCTGCGCCGGTCCGCGGCGGCCGAACACGTGGACCTCGACGGCCTTGTTGGCCTTGAGTCCCTCGTAGACGTTGGCGGGGATCTCCGTGGGCAGCAGTTCGTCGCCGGTCTTGGCGAGGACGCGGGCGATGTCGAGGGCGACGTTGCCGACACCGAGGACGGCGACCTTCTCGGCCTCGAGGGGCCAGGTGCGCGGGACGTCGGGGTGGCCGTCGTACCAGGAGACGAAGTCGGCGGCGCCGTAGCTGCCGTCGAGTTCGATGCCCGGGATGTTCAGGGCACGGTCCGCGTTGGCGCCGGTGGAGAAGATCACCGCGTCGTAGAAATTGTGCAGGTCTTCGAGGGTGATGTCGCTGCCGTAGTCGATGTTGCCCAGCAGGCGCACCGACGGCTTGTCGAGCACCTTGTGCAGGGCGGTGATGATGCCCTTGATGCGCGGGTGGTCGGGGGCGACGCCGTACCGGATCAGACCGAAGGGGGCAGGCATCCGCTCGAAGAGGTCGATGCTGATCCCGCCGTCAGACGCGGCATCGGATTTCATGAGAGCGTCGGCTGCGTAGATACCGGCGGGGCCGGCACCCACGATCGCAACGCGCAACGGACGTGTCTGATCAGTCATCTGGAGGGAACTACCTTCTGATGGGCGGACAACGAAACCTCAGCTTAAATTAAGCCCAGCCTAATCGGGTGGCCGAGGTGCGGCAGACAGGGCAGAGCCCATTCTCGGGACGCACCCCTGTAGAGGGTAGTCGTCTTCGCGTTGGGGGGTCACAAACACGATTTGTAGGGGCTGCTCTATACACTCGTGGCCACGCCGAGATCGAAGGGAAGTCATGTCCGGTTCGAGCGAATCGCCCCAGCGCGACGCGGGAGGCACCGAAGATCCGGTGGATCCCCGCCGCACCACGGCGGTGCCGTTCATCGCCGCCGTCACCGTCATCGTCGTCATCCTGGTTGCCATCGTCGTGTCCAGCAGGCTCTCGCCCGCCGACGAGAACGTCACGGAAGCGGACCGCATCAACCGCTCGGTCGCCGACTTCATCCAGGCCCACAACCACGACGACGCCGATCTGCAGAAGACGCTGGTCTGCTCGTCGTGGTCCGACGACCGGTCGGTGCTCCGCGACCGGGAAGGCGAGATCACACTGAAGGGCGTCGAATCGTCCGAGGTCAACGGGGATCGTGCCCGGGCGGAGGTCCGGGTCAGCGCCGACGACGGCAAGGGCGAGACGACGGATACCTGGCAATTGACACGGGACGGCGAGACATGGGTCGTCTGCAACTGACCGTTGCCCGGAAGGGCATACCGAACAGGGTTGTGAAAAGCTGACATGGTGAGTTACGCAGGCGACATAACGCCGGAGCATGCCTGGGAGCTGCTCCGCGAGAATCCCGACGCTGTGCTCGTGGATGTGCGGACGGACGCCGAGTGGAAGTACGTCGGAGTCCCCGACACCACCTCGCTCGGGCGGAAGACCGTGCTGATCGAATGGGTCAGCTACCCGACGGGCACTCGTAACGACAACTTCGTGGACCAGCTGAAGGAGGCCGGGATCGCGGGCGGCGAGAACGCCCCGGTGATCTTCCTGTGTCGCTCCGGCCAGCGGTCCATCGGTGCGGCGGAAGCCGCGACAGCGGCGGGCATCGGCCCGTCGTACAACGTGCTCGACGGTTTCGAAGGCGGCCTGGACGCCGAAGGTCATCGTGGGGCGGTCGGCTGGCGGGCGCTGGGCCTGCCGTGGAGGCAGTGGTGAGTGCAATTCCCCGAGGCGGTGCGTTCGACAAGGCGCTGCCGGACGACATCGGCCAGGGCACGATCAGCGTGCGCGGAGGAACCCTCCGTTCCGGTTTCGAAGAGACGTCCGAAGCGATCTTCCTGAACTCCGGCTTCGTGTTCGAGAGCGCGGGAGCGGCCGAGGCGTCGTTCACCGGCGAGATCGACCACTTCGTCTACTCCCGGTACGGCAACCCGACCGTGAAGATGTTCGAGGAGCGGCTACGCCTCATCGAGGGCGCAGAAGCGTGTTTCGGCACCGCCAGCGGCATGTCCGCGGTGTTCACCGCACTGGGCGCGCTCCTGAAGGCCGGCGACCGGCTGGTCGCGGCGCGCAGCCTGTTCGGCTCCTGCTTCGTGGTGTGCAACGAGATCCTGCCCCGCTGGGGCGTGGAGACAGTGTTCGTCGACGGTGAAGACCTCGACCAGTGGGAGAAGGCTCTGTCCGAGCCGACCACCGCGGTGTTCTTCGAGACGCCGTCGAACCCGATGCAGACGCTCGTCGACGTGCCCCGGGTGGCGGAGCTCGCGCACGCCGCCGGCGCAAAGGTCGTGCTGGACAACGTGTTCGCGACGCCTCTGCTGCAGCACAGCCTGGAACTCGGTGCCGACATCGTCGTCTACTCCGGCACCAAGCACATCGACGGCCAGGGCCGTGTGCTCGGCGGGGCGATCCTCGGACCGCAGGACTACATCGAAGGTCCCGTCCAGAACCTCATGCGCCACACCGGGCCGGCGCTCAGCCCCTTCAACGCGTGGACGCTCCTCAAGGGACTCGAGACGATGCCGATCCGGGTGCGGCACTCCGTCGGCTCCGCACTGGAGATCGCCCAGTTCCTCGAGGGCCACTCCGCGGTCGACTGGGTCAAGTACCCGTACCTCGAATCACACCCCCAGCACGAACTCGCCAAGCGGCAGATGAGCGGCGGCGGCACCGTCGTCACCTTCGCGCTGAACGCATCCGAGAGCGAAGCGAAGAAGCGGGCATTCGAACTCCTCGACGCCCTGCGGCTGGTCAACATCTCCAACAACCTCGGCGACTCCAAGTCGCTCATCACCCACCCGGCCACCACCACCCACCGGGCGATGGGCCCGGAAGGTCGTGCAGCCGTGGGCATCACCGACGGCGTCGTCCGGCTGTCCGTGGGACTCGAAGACACCGCCGACCTGCTGACGGATCTGGAGCAAGCGCTGGGATAGGGCCCTACAGGTCTAGGCTCGTCGCCGGCGCGACCGCGTCGAGGCGTTCGGCGGTGGCTCCGTCCTGGGTGTCGTACCGGCGTGCGCACTCGGCGAGGTTCGTCGACATCTCGGCCACAGTCCGCTGCAACAACTCCAGCCGATCGTCCAGGTAGGACGTGAACCGGCCGAACGCGGCGCCGGCCGCCCCCGGCCACGCGGCATCCGAGTCGGCGAGGGCCGCGTCGGTGGTGTTCAGCTGTGAGGACGCATCGTCGAACAGGACGTCGAGCTGACCGGCCGCCGCTCGTAGGGCCGCCGAGTCGACGTGGATGGAACCGCTCATTTTCGATCCTTCGTGTCGGTCGAGACGAGATCGGACTCCCGCGGACGCGATCGATCCGTTAGGGTACGGGCATTATGCATCCTGGGGGGGATCGTGAATCTGAGGGACATTGCCCAGTGGGACACCCGCGCGCTGCAAGCCTTGCAACGGTCGCTGTCGGTGCGGGCGGCGACGATCCGTTTCGTGCAGGACGGTCTCGCCGACATCGGCCGGTTGCCGGCGTGGCACGACGACGCCGCGAACGCCGCACGTCGGCGGTTCCGGATCGTCGCGGAGGATCTGAGCGGTGAGGCTGCGGCGATCGCCGTCGTCGAGAAGCTGGCCGGCGACCTGGTCGACGCGGTCACGCACCTGAAATCCGAACTCGACGGCCTCCGCGAAGCGGCCGCCGCCCACGGTATGGCTCTGCCGGACAGCGGGGACATCGCCGAGACGCCGGGACCGCCCGGCGACACCTCGGGGACAGCGCGGCGCGACGAACTCCGGGCCGCGGCCCGGGCGCTGATTCTGCGGGCGGAAGACCTCGTCGCCGACGCGGCCGCGGTCCTGACGCGGGCCGCGGACGGCGTGGCAGAACCCGGTGAGGCGGATCGCCCGGGCACCGGACTGTCCGCCCCGGCGCCCCCGCGGGACGGCTCACCTCTGGACAACCGCGAGTACTGGGACGCCCTGCCGGCAGCCCAGCGCCGCAAGGTGATCGAGCAGCATCCCGAATGGGTGGGTGATCGCGACGGCATCCCGTCCGCGGTGCGGCACGAGGCGAACGTGAGCCGGTTCGACGACGAGCGGTCGCGGTGGGAGAGGGAACGGGACCGGCTCCGGGAAAGGCTGGACCGCAGCATGTTCGGTGGAGCGTTCACCGACGACGACGCCGAGTTGTGGTACGCCGAGCAGAAGTTGCGGGACCTCGACGACCTCGAGAAACTCGTGCGCGATCACCCTGACGGCAGGCTGATGCTGCTGGACCTGCAGTCGGGTGACCGGACGATGGCCGCGTTCGCGCTCGGCGACCCGGACACCGCCGACCACATCGCCGTCACCACGCCGGGCATCGACACGACCGTTGCCTCGCTGCGCGGGATGACCGAGGAGGCGGCGGCGCTGAGGGCCGAGACCGAACGGCAATTGGACCTGGCAGGCCGCACGAGCGACACGGTGTCGACAATTGCGTGGCTGGGGTATCAGCCGCCGACAACCACCGGTCCGGGCAATTACGACGTGCCGTTCATCGACCAGAATCTCGGGCGCGGGTGGCTCCTCGATTCCTGGCAGTCCGACCGCGCGACCGCCGGTGCCCCGAAGCTCGCCTCGTTCTACGAGGGTCTCGACGTCGCCTCGCAGACGCCCGATCCGCACATCACCGCGCTCGGCCATTCGTACGGTTCGTACACCCAGGGCCTGGCCCTGCAGGATGCGGGACCGCGACAACCGGTCGACGACGCCGTGTTCTACGGTTCGCCCGGGTTCGACGCGAACGACGAATCGGATCTCGGGTTGGCGCCCCGGCACGGGTTCGTGATGCGCGCGCACGACGACCCCATCACCGTGGCAGACGGGTTCGGCAGGCTCGGCCCCGATCCGGTGCAGACGGACCTCGAGCAACTGTCGGTGCGCGAGGCGGCGACCCCGGACGGCGTGCGGCGGGAGGATGCCAGCGGGCACAGCGAGTATCCGCGGCCGAGTGGCAATGGGGAGCTACGGACGTCCGGCTACAACATGGCGGTGATCGTCGCCGGCATGCCGGAACTGGCTGTCCGGTGACGGCCCGCGGCGAATGGGCAAGGAAGGCGGTCGCCGTGATCGGCGCGGCGATCCTGACGAGCGGATGTGATGGCGTGACGGACAACCCGTACAACTTCAGCGACGAGGAGGTTGCGGCGGCGGCAGCGAGCCTGAGCGACCAGCCGACACTCGCGGTCACCGAGCGGCAGGTCACCGATGCGCTGGCGCGGATCAGCGAGGTCGTCGCGGCGATTGCACCGGATGTCCGGTGGCAGTGGCATCGCGAACGCAGCCAGGGCGGCGGATGCCCGGGACCGTATGCGTACACGGAGGGGCAATCCGTCACCACGCCGGTATTGCTGTCCGACACCCCGATCCGCGACGCCGACTGGCCCGCCGTGCTGGCCGCGGCCCGTGCGATCACCGCCGACGCCGGAATGGACCGGCTCGACGTGCAGGCCGACCGACCCGGACATCACGACGTGACGTTCGCCGGTGGGGACGGGAACCGGATCACGTTCGGGACGTACAGGGCAGCGACGATCAGGGGCATCACCGGCTGCCGCCACCCGTGAGTACTTGTTAACGTCCCGCGGTTAAGAAGTACTCACGGGCGGCGGAGCCGCATCGCCGAACGGATCCGACGTGCGGCCGACCAGATCGCCGACCGATTTGAGCACCGCGGTGGGACGGTAGGGGAACAGTTCCACCGAATCCCGCGTCGAAATTCCGGTGAGGACGAGGATGGTCTGCAGCCCGGCCTCGAGCCCGCAGACGATGTCGGTGTCCATGCGGTCG
Organism: Rhodococcus sp. JVH1; assembly: GCF_000280725.2. NCBI lineage: Bacteria > Bacillati > Actinomycetota > Actinomycetes > Mycobacteriales > Nocardiaceae > Rhodococcus > Rhodococcus sp. JVH1. The sequence goes on from NZ_CP166289.1 coordinate 5,625,538, forward strand.
CCGATCATCAGCGTGTTCGCGGAGTGCGCGCCGATGGCCCGCAGCGCCGAGCGCATCATCAGAGCGTTCGGCTTGCCCACGTAGTACGGGTCGCGACCGGTGGCCCTGCTGATCAGTGCGGCAACGGATCCGGTGGCCGGAAGGGAACCCTCCCGGGACGGGCCGGTGGGGTCGGGGTTGGTGGCGATGAAGCGAGCGCCCCTCTCCACCAACCGAATTGCGGTGGTGATCGCCTCGAAGGAGTAGGTGCGGGTCTCGCCGAGGACCACGTAGTCGGGATCGTTGTCGGTGAGGACGTACCCGATGTCGTGCAGTGCGGTGGTGAGCCCGGATTCGCCGACGACGTAGGCGCTGCCGCCGGGTCGCTGGCTCGCCAGGAACGTCGCGGTGGCCAGGGCGGACGTCCAGATCGATTCCTCGGGAATGTCCAGGCCGGTGCGGAGCAGACGGGCGCGGAGATCGCGCGGAGTCCTGATCGAATTGTTGGTGAGGACGATGAACGGGGTACCCGACTCCCGGAGTTCGGCCAGGAACAGGTCTGCCCCGGGGACCAGGTGCTCTTCGTGGACGAGAACGCCGTCCATGTCCATCAGATAGGTCCAGCCCGGGTGCTCTACGTCTTTGCTCACCGACTCAGTATGAGGGAGCGGGAGGGTGCATGCGCGACTATGCGAGCAGCCGGAACAGACCGATGAGGCCGACGACGACGATGGTTCCCCGCAATGCGGTCGGCGACAGCCTGCGGCCGTAACGGGCGCCGAGGACGCCTCCGAGCAGCGAGCCCACCGCGATCAGGCCGGCGGCCGCCCAGCTGATCCGGTCGAAGGCCACGAGCGTGTACGCGGTCGCGGCGACGACGTTGACGATGAGCGAGAGCAGGTTCTTCGCGCCGTTCATCCGTTGCAGGCTCTCCGGCAGGATCGCGCCCATCACACCCATCAGCAGGATGCCCTGCGCGGCGGTGAAGTATCCGCCGTACACTCCCACGGCGAACGTCCCGACGGTCAGCAGGGTGAGGCGCGCCGGGCTCAGCCCCGCCTCGTGGCTGCCGCGCTGCTTCGCCCAGGCCTGAATCTTCGGCTGCAACACCACCAGGATCAGGGCGAGGATCAGCAGCACCGGGACGACGAGTTCGAACACAGTTTCGGGTAGGTGGAGCAGTAGCCACGAGCCGAGAACCGCACCGCACAGTGACGCCGGGATCTGCCACCGCAGCCGCGGCCCCTGCCCGGCCAGTTCCCGCCGGTACCCCCACGTGCCGGACACGCCACCGGCGACCAGGCCGATCGCGTTCGACATCGTGGCGGTCACCGGAGGGAACCCGAACGCCACCAGGGTGGGGAAGGTGATGAGCGTGCCGCTGCCGACGATGGCGTTGATCGCGCCCGCGCCTACACCGGCTACCAGGATCGCGATGACTTCGAGTGGTGTCACCGAGGCGACGTTACAAGGGCCTCGGAAGGCCCGGCAGCCGGGTCGCACGACCACGGAGATACAGGGCTGCACGCATCATCCAACCGCATGGATCTCCGTCTGTCAGTACTTCTGCGCACGGTGATTCTTGCGGGCGATCGGCACCATTTCCCCTGTGTTGCAGGGAAATACCCCGTGTTGACGGGGTTCGGGAATGCGGCTAGTGTTCGCTTCAACCATCCAGAGCGACCGAGAGACCTGGCTCGTTGACGTCGCAGCAACCCTTCCGAATTTTTCGGGTGCGGGTGCTACCGCCGGGATCGATGGAAGGCAGCACATGAACTACCTCGCGCGCCCTGCGTGGCGCAGACGGCACATCGACCTGTGCCGGACCACCTCCTGCCACTGTTGACGAGGTCTCACAGCACGCTCACCGGGCATTTCGCCCGGTGAGTGCCTGACGCGCGCCCGCATCCCGCGGAAGACGCGCCCTCCTGCAGTCCCGTTTCCAGGTGAAAGGCCGCCTCAGTGATGTCTGTCGTAAGTGGTGAGGGAGCGTGAGCGCCCCCGTCCGGGCGCGTTCGGCCGCGCCCCTCGATTCAGTGCCCTCCGGCGACGGGGACGCCGCGCTGGAAGTGGCGCGGAGGTGGCATCCGTGGCGGTGGGTCGTCAGCGCAGCCGTGCTGGTACTGCTCGCCCAGTTCGTCCACGGCCTCGCGACCAACCCGGGATGGGACTGGGCGACGTTCGCCAAGTACTTCACCGCCGGCTCCGTGCTGCAGGCCCTGTGGATGACGGTGAAGCTGACACTGTGGGGGACGATCCTCGGATTCGCACTCGGTGTGGTGCTGGCGGTCAGCCGCTTGTCGCACAACCCGGTGCTGCAGGTGATCGCCTGGGTGTACATCTGGGCGTTCCGGTCGATTCCGCTGATCGTGCAGCTTCTGTTCTGGTTCAACATCACGTACCTGTATCAGACTCTGTCGCTGGGCATTCCGTTCGGTCCGGGCTTCTTCACGTTCGAGGTCAACGGTGTCATCAGCGGCTTCACCGCCGCCGTCATCGGTCTGGCCCTGCACCAGGCCGCGTACTCCGCCGAGATCATCCGCTCCGGCATCATCTCGGTGGACCACGGGCAGATCGAAGCGGCGCAGTCGCTGGGCATCCCGCGCCGACGTCAGTTCTTCAAGATCGTTCTGCCCCAGGCGATGCGCGGCATCCTGCCGAACGCCGCGAACGAGGTGATCAGCCTGTTCAAGGGCACCTCGATCGTGTCGACGATGGCAATTGCCGAATTGTTCTACCAGGTTCAGGTGATCTTCGGCCGCAACGGCCGCGTCGTGCCACTGCTGATGGTCGCGACGATCTGGTACATCATCCTGACCACGCTGTTGTCGATCGGCCAGTACTACGTCGAGCGGCACTACGCACGTGGATCGGCACGGGCGCTGCCGCCGACTCCGTGGCAGAAGCTCACCCGAAAGTTTGCCGAGATCCGTGACGCCGGCGTCTCCGTACCGAGAGGTGCCACGAAATGACAACCGAAGCCCATCCGGCGGAGTACGCGGTGGAAGTTCGCGGAGTCCACAAGTCCTTCGGCGCACTCGAAGTCCTGCGGGGTGTGGACCTGCTGGTCCGCAAGGGCGAGGTGACGGTGATCCTGGGGCCGTCGGGTTCCGGCAAGTCCACGCTGCTGCGCACGCTCAACCACCTGGAGAAGGTCGACCGCGGCACCATTCGCATCGACGGCGACCTCATCGGTTACCGGCGCAAGGGCAGCAAACTGCACGAACTGCGTGAACGGGACATCCTGAAGCAGCGTTCCCGGATCGGATTCGTCTTCCAGAACTTCAATCTGTTCCCCCACCTCACGGTGCTGGAGAACGTGATCGAGGCGCCGGTGTCGGCGCAGGGCCGCGACCGGGCCGAGGTCGAGGCCGAGGCGATTGCGCTGCTCGAACGGGTGGGCGTGGGTGACAAGGCTCACGAGTACCCGCGACAACTGTCCGGCGGCCAGCAACAGCGGGTCGCGATCGCCAGGGCCCTCGCACTGCGCCCGGCGGTGATCCTGTTCGACGAGCCCACGTCGGCCCTCGACCCCGAACTGGTGGGCGAGGTCCTCGCCGTGATCAAGCAATTGGCACGGGACGGCGCGACCCTCGTGATCGTCACCCACGAGGTGGGCTTCGCGCGGGAGGTCGCCGACACGGCGGTCTTCATGGATGCCGGCGTCGTGGTGGAACAGGGCCCGCCCTCGCAGATCATCGACAACCCGCAGCACGACCGCACCACAGCATTCCTCTCCCGAGTTCTCTGATTCTCCACACCTCGGTGTGGATCCCCGAAAGGCACACATGTCCACCGCACGGTTCCGTACGAAAATTCTGGCCTCGGCCCTCACCACCGTCGCGCTGCTCGCCGCCGCGTGCGGGGGCGGCGACGTCGAGGACGAGGGATCGGGGCCGACCTCGGCTGCCGGATACAACCTCACCGCCGACCAGAATCGCATCACCACCGACGAGGTCGAGTCGATCGCCGCGAAGGTCCCCCAGCAGATCCGCGACCGCGGCACCCTCATCGTGACGGGCAGCGCCGGTTCCGCCCCGCCCCTGCGTTTCTACGCCGACGACGACAAGACGCTCATCGGCTCGGAGACCGACTTCGCGTACCTGATCGGCGACGTTCTCGGGTTGAAGGTCGATCTCCAGGCCGCGGACTGGGCGCAGAACTTCGTTCGCATCGATTCGGGGGAGGCCGACGCGTTCATCTCCAACGTCACCGTCACCGAGGAGCGGAAGGAGAAGTACGACTTCTCGACGTACCGCCTCGACACGGTCGCGTTCGAGACGAAGAAGGGCAGCGGCATCCAGATCAAGGAGCCCAAGGACGTCGCGGGTCTGAAGATCGCGGTCTCCTCCGGAACCAATCAGGAAGCGCTGCTGGTGAAGTGGAGTGAGCAGAACGTCGCGGCGGGGCTCGAACCGACCGACATCACGTACTACCAGAACGTCACCGACTACTACCTGCCCCTCGCGTCGGGCCGGATCGACGCCTACTTCGGGCCCAACCCGTCCTCGTCGTTCCACGTGGCGCAGGCCGGGGAGAGCGAGATCGCCGGAACGTTCTCGGGGGCGGGCGACGCCCTCCAGGGTGAGATCGCCGTGCTCACCAAGAAGGACAACGGACTGGTGACCGCCGTCAACGAGGCCATCAACCACATCATCGAGAACGGTACGTACGCACAGGTTCTCGACCGTTGGAACATCGCGAGCGAGGCCGTCGACACGTCGGTCGTCAACCCGCCCGGACTCCCGAAGACCAGCTGACAGGAGGACTGGTGACCGAGAGGACCGAATCCGTGCAGACCGTGTTCGTCGATCAGGCCGATCCGCTGGCCGCGCCGCTGCTCGAAGAACTGGCGATCGAGTACAGCACCCGGTACGGGCGCACCCGCGACGAGATCTACGACGATCTCAGCACGTATCCGGCGGAGGAGTTCGCCGCACCGGGTGGCGCGTTGCTCGTTCTGGTCGAGGACGGGACATCCGTGGCGGGCGGGGCGTTCCGCCGCTACGACGACACGACGGCCGAACTCAAACGGATCTGGACCTCGTCGGCGCACCGCCGTCGCGGCCTCGGACGAATCGTGCTGCGGGAGCTCGAGGCCGCGATCACCCGAGCAGGGTATTCCCGCATCTTCCTCACCACGGGGCCGCGGCAGCCCGAGGCGGTGGCCCTGTACCTGGCCGCGGGGTACACGGCGCTGTTCGACCGCTCCCTCCCACCGCAGGACGTCGGAATCCACGGATTCGAGAAGATCCTGCACACCCCTACCGCTCTGCCTTCCGCCTGGGCCGCAAAGGAGTACGAGTCTGTATGAAGTTTCTGCTGATGAGCCTGATCACCCACCACCCGGACCCGGTGACCGGGGAGAAGATCGGCACCGCGGCCAGGCTGCAGGAGGTTGTGGACTCCGCCGTCCTCGCCGAGCAACTGGGGTACGACGGGTTCGCGGTGGGCGAGCGCCACGAGCATCCTTTCCTGTCGTCGTCCCCGCCCGTGGTGCTCAGCGCCATCGCGGCGCGCACCAGCACGCTGCAGTTGTGGACGGCGGTGACCACGCTGAGCCTGCTCGACCCGGTCCGCGCGTTCGAGGACTACTCGACCCTGGACAACCTGTCGGGCGGCCGGTTGCAGCTCATCATCGGCAAGGGCAACGGCACCGCGCAGGCGGAGCTGTTCCACGTCACCCCGGACGACCAGTGGGACCGCAACCGCGAGGGCTACGAACTGTTCCGGCAGTTGTGGGAGAGCGAGGACGTCACGTGGGAAGGCACGTTCCGGCCGTCTCTCGAGCACGCTGTCGCCCTTCCGCGCCCGCTGCAGCGGCGGATCCGGATCTGGCACGGCAGCGCGACGAGCAAGGAGTCGGTGGATCTCGCCGCCCGCTACGGTGATCCGATCTTCTCGGCGAACGTCACGTATCCCATCGACTCGTACGCCGAACTCGTCCGGCACTACCGCGAACGGTGGGCGCACTACGGTCACGATCCCGCCGACGCCCTCGTCGGCGCCGGAACGGCCGGGTTCTACGTGACGGCGAACTCGCAGGATGCGCTGGACGTGTGGCGGCCGATTCACGCGGCTCGCCTCGACTTCGCCCGCAGGGCAGGACTTCCGGTGGTGTTCGAGACCGTGGAGGACTTCGTCGAACGCAGCTCCGCACTGATCGGCAGCCCGCAGCAGGTGATCGACAAGGTGCAGCGTTACCACGAGCAGTTCGGCCACGAGGTGATCCACCTGAGCGCCGACCGCGTCGGCAGCGACAAGCAGCACCGCGAAAGCCTGGAGCTGTTCCAGGCCGAGGTGGCACCCACGCTGCGCGAGACCATTCCGAGCCGCCCCCTCGCGGCCGGCACCGAGGAGGAAGACGCATGAGCCTGTTTCTGGGCATCGAACTCGATGGCGAGGGTGCGCATCCCGAAGCCTGGCGGCGCGCCGCGCACACACCCGACCGGTTGCTGACCGGGCGAACGGTGGCGGACCGCGTCGCGGCAGCCGAGAACGCCGGCTTCACGTTCGCCTCCTTCGACGATTCCCTGCTGCCGCCCGGCGCCCACGGGGGACCCGTCGGCCGGATCGACGCGGTGAACCGCGCGGCGTTCGTTGCCGCGACCACCAGCACGATCGGACTCGTACCGGTCGTCGGCACGACGTACGCCGAGCCGTTCCACACGTCCTCCCAACTCGCGACGCTCGACTACGCGTCGCGTGGTCGCGGCGGCTGGATCCCGGCACGCGACACCGACCCGCGGGTCGCGAGCGCACTGGGCCGGGCCGAGGTCACCACACCCGCCGACCTCGCGCGGGAGGAACGGGACGCGATCACCGTGGTCCGGGACCTGTGGGATTCGTGGGAGGACGACGCGGTGATCCGCGACTACGCCACCGGACGTTTCGTCGACCGCGACCGACTGCACTACATCGACTTCCGGGGCGAGACCTACTCGGTGAAGGGTCCGGCCATCGTGCCCCGGCCACCGCAGGGGCAACTGGTGGTGTTCGGCGTCGAGGGGGACACCGATCCGTCGCTGGTCGACGTGGTGCTGCTGTCCGGACCGACACTCGAGGACACCGTCGAGGCCGCCGGGCGCGCGAAGGCCGGCGGCGCGGCGCTGGTGGTCGCCGAACTGGATGTCGCGCTCGGCTCGTCGACGCCTGCCCTTCCGAGCGGACGGTTGTCGTTCGCCGGCGATGCCAGCGGGCTGGTGGAACTGCTCCGCGCCCTGGATGCGCACGTCGACGGTGTGCGCCTGCATCCCGCCGTCGTGGACGAGGATCTTCCGGTGCTCGCGCGGTACGTGGTCCCGGCACTTCGCCGTGCCGGCATCGCCCACCGTCCCGTCCCCGGTTCGACCCTGCGCAGCACGCTGGGCCTCGATCGTCCCGTCACCCGATTCCAGGCCGAGCGCCTCGAAGACTCCTCTCGCTGAAAGGTTGTGGAGAACATGACCGACAACTCGTACGCCAGACCCGGCGCCCAGGTGCACTTCGGTGTCTTCTTCCAGGGCGTCAACCACACGACGATCTGGTCCGATCCGTCGAGCGGATCGCAGATCGACTTCGAAACGTTCCGGCGGGTGGCACTGACCGCCGAGCGTGGCCTGTTCGACGCCTTCTTCCTCGGTGAGGGCCTGCGCCTGCGGGAACAGGAAGGGAAGATTCTCGATCTCGACATCGTGGGCAGGCCCGACGCGATCACCCAGCTCTCGGCGCTGGCCGGCATCACCCGGCACATCGGGTTGGTGGCGACCCAGAACACCACCTACAACGAGCCGGCCGACCTCGCCCGGCGGCTGTCCGGGCTGGACCTGCTGTCCGGTGGCCGTGCCGGCTGGAACGCCGTCACCACGGACAACGCGTGGACCGGTGAGAACTTCCGGCGCGGCGGCTTCCTCGATCACGCGGACAGGTACGAGCGGGCCGGGCAGTTCCTCGACACCGCCCGGGCGATCTGGGATGCGTGGGCCGACGGCGCGGTCGCGACGAGCACCGACGCACCGTCGTGGTCGACCCCGGACGGGGTGCGGGAGGTGTCCCGGCGCACGTCGCAGTTCGACGTCACGATCACTCCGACGCTGCCGCGCAGCGCCCAGGGGCATCCCGTCATCTTCCAGGCCGGCGACTCACCGGCGGGCCGGGACTTCGCGGCCGCGCACACCGACGTGATCTTCTCCCGGCACGGAACGCATTTCGACGAGGCGCTCGCTTTCGCCGAGGACATCAGGGCGAGATTGCGTCGTGCCGGGCGTCCCGAGGACGACGTCAAGATTCTGCCGGGCACGCAGATCGTGCTCGCGGAGAACGCGTCCGAGGTGGAGGAGAAGGTGCGCTGGGTTCTCGAGGGCCAGTACACCGGGCAGACGGCGTTGTCGCTGGTGGGTCAGGTGTGGGGCCGCGATCTGTCCGATCGCGACCCGGACGGCCCACTGCCCGAATTCGATCCGGTGCCCGCGCCGATCTCCGTCACCCGTGGGGCGGCGCGTGACGGAAAGGATCCGCTCGCCATCGCCCGGGAATGGCGGGCCCTGGCAGAGGCGCAGAACCTGTCGCTGCGTCAGGTTGCGATCGCGACCACCCAGCGCTCCGGTTTCGCCGGTACTCCCGGGCAGGTCGCCGACGAACTCACCCGGTGGGTTCGCAGTGGCGCCACGGACGGGTTCAACATTTCGCCGTATCTGGTGCCCACCGGACTCGACGAGATCGTCGACCTGCTGGTGCCCGAATTGCAGGAGCGAGGTTCGTACCGAACGGAATACGAAGGCTCCACCCTGCGTGAGCACCTCGGGCTCCGGCCCGCCCTGTCGCGGCGGGAGGTCGAGTCCCGGCAGGCGGTCGGGTAGCGGGGGTCCGTGTGGCGCCACGACCGGCGATCTCTTACACTCGGTAACGACCATCCAGAGCGACCGAGAGACCTGGCTCGTTGACGTCGCAGCAACCCCCCGCCCTGCGGGTGCGGGTGCTACCGCCGGGATCGATGGAGGAACGATGTTGACCGAAGGTTTCGTGAGCGCCTGGGGGCGCCTGCACGTCGATCTCTGCCGGCTGTCCACCTCGATCTGTCACAGCTGACCTGACACCCCGATCCCTCGGGGTTCCGGCTCTTCACACCGCATCCGCGTCGGATCCGGTGTCCTTCACCTTCCTGTGCGCGTGAGCGCTGCCGATACGACGGGCAGCGCGCACGGCACTTCTTCGAGATCACGGAGTTCTCGGTGCCATCAGTGCTTTTGTCCTCGCCCCACCGCGGTGCCCGCATCGCAGCAGGTATCGGCGCCGCCGCCGTGCTGGCCACGGCGCTCACCGCCTGCGGTGGCGGTTCCAGCAGTTCCTCCGCGGATGCGGGCCCCGCACAGCCGGGCGGAACACTCCGCTACGGACTCTCCCAGGCACCGACGTGCGCCGACCCCGCGCAGTCGGGCACGAATCAGACGATCTACGTGGCTCGTCAGGTGGTGGACTCGCTCACCGACCAGGACCCGGAGACGGGCGAACTGAAACCGTGGCTCGCCGAGAGCTGGGAAACCGACGCCGACGCGTCCTCCTTCACATTCCACCTGAAGGAGGGGGTCACGTTCAGTGACGGAACACCTTTCACCGCGGAGTCGGTGAAGAAGAATCTCGACGCCATCGTGAAGACCCTCTCCGGCGCCAAGGCCCCGCTCGGTGTTAGCTACCTCGCCGGTTACACCGGTACCACCGTGATCGACCCGTTGACCGCGCGGGTCGACTTCGCCGCACCCAACGCGCAGTTCCTGCAGGCGTCGTCCACCCCGCAGCTGGGCATCCTGTCCGATGCGTCCGTCGCGAAGTCCGCCGAAGAGCGGTGCACCGGCAACATCTCGGGCACCGGGCCGTTCACGTACGCCGACTACCAGCAGGACAAGTCGGTGACCCTCGCCAAGCGCGCCGGATACAACTGGGGTTCGGACGTGTTCGGCCACGACGGCGAGGCGTACCTCGACACCATCGAGTTCAGTGTCGTGCCCGAATCCGGTGTCCGCACGGGCAGCCTGTCCTCGGGACAGCTGGACGCGATCAGTGACGCGTTGCCGCAGGACGCCCCGCAGATCGAAGGCGCGGGCGGGCAGGTGCTCACCACGTCGAACCCCGGGACCCCGTTCGGCTTCCAGCCCAACGTGACTCGCGGACCGCTCGTCGACCCTGTCGTGCGCAGCGCGCTGGTCCCGGCGATCAACCGGCAGGAACTGGTCGACACCGTACTCGGGCCCAACTTCACACCCGCCACCAGCACGCTGGCCAGCCGCACCCCGGGCTACGTGGCGCTGCCGGACGTGACGTACGACCCGGAGAAGGCGAAGTCGATCCTGGATCAGGCGGGCTGGGTTCCCGGTGCCGACGGCATCCGCGAGAAGGGCGGTCAGAAGCTGAGCTTCCCCGTTCTGTTCAGCTCCGTGTTCGCCGGCAACCAGGCCATCCTCGAACTGGTGCAGCAGCAGCTCAAAGAGGTGGGAGTGGATCTGCAGCTGAATCTCGTGTCCACTCCGGAGGCCACCGCCCGCCAGAATTCCAAGGACTTCGACGCCACCTACTACAACAGCACCCGCGCCGACGGTGACATCCTCCGCACCCAGTTCGGCCTCGACGGCCGCAACCTGAACAACCGCGGACCCATTCCCGCGCTCGACGACGTGCTCGCGAAGCAACTCGCCGCCACCGACACCACCGAGCGGAGCGCGCTCGTCGCCGACGCCCAGCAGCAGGTGCTCGACAACGGCCTGTGGATCCCCACGGTGGAGTTGTCGCAGGCGATCGGTGCCGGCCCCAACGTGCAGGACCTGAAGTTCGAGGCCTCGGCCCGGCTCCAGTTCTTCGACACCTGGATCAGCGGACGCTGAGCCATGATTCGCTACCTCGGACTCCGCGTGCTGCAGGCGATCGCCGTCCTGTGGGCGACGTTCACCGTGTCGTTCGCCGTGCTGTTCCTGCTGCCGTCCGACCCGGTGAGTATCGCCGTCGACTCGGCGTCCACCGGAACGACGGTCGACGCGGCCGCTGTCGCGGAGCTGCAGGCGCGGTACGGACTCGACCAGCCCGTGTGGGTGCAGTACTGGAACTCGCTGAGCCACGCCGTCCGCGGTGACTTCGGGTACTCGATCGCCACCGGGCAATCGGTGACCGAGGCGATCGGGAACGCGGTCCCCAGCACGCTCGCGCTGGCGTCGGCGGCGCTGGTTCTCGCGGTCGTGTTCGGGGCAGCGGTCGCGTTCCTCGCCACCTACACCAGGGTCCACTGGGTGCGGAATCTGCTGTTCTCATTGCCTCCGCTCGGTGTCGCGGTGCCGACGTTCTGGGTGGGACTGATTCTGCTGCAGCTGTTCTCGTTCCGGCTGAAGGCGTTCCCGGCGTTCGGTGACCAGGGGGTCGCGACGCTGGTGCTCCCCGCGGTGACGCTCGCGCTGCCGACCGGCGCCGTGATCGCGCAGGTGCTCGCGGCGAGTCTGCAGACCACGTGGCGGCAGCCGTTCATCGAAGCCGCGCGGGCGAAGGGTGCGTCCCGCTGGCAGATTCAGACCCGGCACGCGCTGCGCCTGTCGAGCATTCCGGCGTTCACCATCGCCGGTGTGCTCGTGGGGAATCTGCTGGCCGGATCGGTCGTCGTCGAGACGGTGTTCTCGCGCGCCGGCGTGGGGCGGCTCACCCAGACGTCCGTGATGGCGCAGGACATTCCGGTGGTCCAGGGAATCGTGGTGCTGAGCTCGGTCGTCTACGTACTCGTCAATCTCGCCGTCGATCTGCTCTATCCGCTGATCGATCCCAGGATCGTCGAGGGCAGACGCAGTTCCGGCTGGAGCACAGACTCCGCGGATGTGGAGGAGAAGGTTCATGTCTGACATCCTCACCAGGGAACTGATCGACGAGGCCGAGGGGTTCGGCACTCCGCCGGTCGAACCGCCTCCCGTGATCGCGTCCGAGTCGGACAGTCGCGGACGCCGCGTGGTGACGTGGTTGCGTCGCAATCTCGTGCTGGTGGCCTCGGCCGCCGTGCTCCTCGTCGCGGTCGGATTCGCGGTGGCGCCGTCGGTGTTCGCGAGCGGCGACCCGCTGGTCGGGGTGCCCGCCCAGAAACTGCAGGCGCCGAGTGCCGCGCACTGGTTCGGCACCGACAACATCGGCCGTGACGTGTATACCCGCGTGGTCCACGGCGCCGGATTGTCGCTGACCGCAACGCTGTTGGCCGTGGGCATTGCACTGGTCGTCGGTTCGCTGATCGGCCTGCTGTCCGGTGCCGTCGGCGGTGCGCTGGACGCCGCCCTGATGCGCGTCGTCGACGTCCTCCTGTCGATCCCCGCCCTGCTGCTCTCGCTCGCTCGGTGACCGCGCTGGGGTTCGGCACGGTCAACGTGGCCATCGCGGTGGGCGTGTCGCTGATCGCGAACTTCGCCCGCGTGATGCGTTCGGAGGTGCTGCGAGTGCGCCGGTCGCTGTACGTCGAGGCGGCGTTCGCGTCGGGTGTCCGCTGGCACACGGTGCTGCGCCGCCACGTTCTGCGGAACTCGTACGCGCCCGTCGTGGCACTCGCCGCCGTCGAGTTCGGGATGGCGGTCCTCGCGGTGTCGTCGCTGAGCTTCCTCGGGTTCGGCGCGGTGCCGCCCACCCCGGAATGGGGCTCGCTGATCTCCGAGGGCCGGAACTACCTCGCCACCGCGTGGTGGATGACCACCCTGCCCGGACTAGTGATCGTGGCCGTCGTGCTGTCGGCGCACCGACTCGGACATGCACTCGAACAGAGGGAAGTGCGATGAGTTCGACTACTAGTGCTGAGGCAGGCGCCACGGCGCCGCTCCTCCAGGTCTCCGGACTGCGGGTGGCGTACGGGAGCGTGAGCGATCCCGTCGTGGCCGTGAAGGGCGTCGACCTCACGGTCTCGCGCGGAGAAGTGGTGGCCGTGGTCGGCGAGTCCGGCTCCGGAAAGTCCACCACGGCGCACGCGATCCTCGGACTACTCAGCGGATCCGGGCGGGCCGTGGCCGGCACCGTGACGTTCGACGGTGAGCGTCTCGACACCAAGTCGGAGCGCGCACTCGAGCGGGTCCGCGGCGCCCGGATCGGCCTGGTTCCCCAGGACCCGACGACGTCGCTCAACCCCGTCCTGCGGGTCGGCACCCAGGTGGCGGAGGTGCTCCGGATCCACGGTCTCGCCGACCGCCGGACGGCAGGCATCGAGGCGGTGCGCATTCTCGCCGAGGCCGGGATCGACAAGCCCGAGGTGCGGGCGAGGCAGTACCCGCAGGACCTGTCGGGCGGGCAACGGCAGCGCGTACTGATCGGGATCGCGCTGGCGTGCAGCCCCGAACTCGTGATCGCGGACGAGCCGACCAGCGCACTCGATGTCACCGTGCAGCGCCGGATTCTCGATCACCTCGACGCGCGGATCGCCGAGGCCGGCACCGCGGTCCTGCTGATCACGCACGATCTGGGTGTCGCCGCCGACCGTGCCGACCGGATCGTGGTGATGAGCGAGGGCGAGGTGGTGGAAGCGGGCCCCACCCGCGAGGTCCTCGAGAACCCCCGGCACGAGTACACCCGCACCCTGCTGGCCGCGGCGCCGAGTCTCGCGGTGGGACGGGGGCCCAGCCGCGCCGCGGAGACGGGAGCCGACCCTGCTGTCCTGCTGCGGGTGTCCGGGGTGTCCAAGACGTTCCGGATCGACCGGCGCACTGCCATCGACGCCGTCCAGGACGTGTCGTTCGAGGTTCCCCGCGGGCGCACGCTGTCGCTGGTGGGGGAGTCCGGGTCCGGCAAGTCCACGGTGGCGCGGATCGCGATCCGGTTGGAATCTCCCACCGCAGGCCGCGTCGAGTTCGACGGCCGGGACATCACCACCCTGCGCGGCGGCGCGCTGCGAGCCCTGCGCCGCCGAGTGCAGATCGTGTACCAGAACCCCTACGCGTCCCTCGATCCGAAACTGGCGATCGCGGACATCGTGGCGGAACCGCTCGGCGCGTTCGGTGTCGGCACCCGGGCGGAACGGGCGGCACGAGTCGCAGAACTGCTCGAACAGGTCGCGTTGCCGCGGATCTACCTCGAACGCAGACCGGCGGAGCTGTCCGGTGGGCAACGGCAGCGGGTCGCCATCGCCCGCGCGCTCGCGCTGCACCCGGAACTCGTCGTGCTCGACGAACCGGTGTCCGCACTGGATGTCTCGGTGCAGTCGCAGATCCTCGGGCTGCTCGAGGGCCTGCAGCGGGAACTCGGGCTCAGCTACCTTTTCATCTCGCACGACCTCGCCGTGGTCCGGCAGATCAGCGACACGGTTGCGGTGATGCGGTCCGGTCGCATCGTCGAATCGGGCACCGCGGCAGAAATATTTGACAATCCTCGCCACGACTACACCCGGCAGTTGCTCGACGCCATCCCGGGACGATCCGTCGTGCGTCCACGTTCCGCACAGCTGGAGGAATCGATTCATGCCTGAGCCACACGACCCGCTCGTCGCCGTCGATCTGTACGGCACGGGGATTCACCCACAGTCCTGGCGTCGTCCGGACTCGCGCGCCGAGGACCTCTTCACCGCCGGCTACTGGACCGGCCTGCTCGGGCTGGCCGACTCGGCCGGAGTGGACCTCGCGTTCGTCGGCGATACCTTCGCGATCGCCACGACGGGACATGCCGAGCAGCGTGGGCAACTGGACGCCGTGGCGATCGCGGCACGGGCCGTCGCGTCCACCGAGCGGATCGGGCTGGTTCCCACGGTGACCGTCACCCACACCGAACCGTTCCACGTGTCCAAGGCCATCGCGAGCCTCGACCACGCGTCGCTCGGCCGCGCCGGATGGCAGGTGGACGTGTCGGCCGGTCAGGCGCAGGCGAATCTGTTCGGACGCAAGGAGGCACAGGATGCCGAGAGTCTGTGGGCGGAGGCGGCCGACGCGATCGAGGTCGTGAGCCTGCTGTGGGACAGCTGGGAGGACGACGCCGAGATCCGCGACGTCGCCACCGGCCGCTTCATCGACCGGGACAAGCTGCACTACATCGACTTCGAGGGCACGCACTTCTCCGTGAAGGGTCCCTCGATCACGCCGCGGTCGCCGCAGGGGCAGTCGCTGATCGTGATCGGCGCGCGGGACGAGCACTCCACCCGGGTCGCCGCGGCGCGTGCCGACGTGATCCGCATCGGCGCACCCACCGTGGACGCAGCCCGTGACGTCGCGGACCGCGTGCGACGTGCCGCCGCCGAGGCCGGCCGGGACCCCGCCTCGCTGCGGATCCTGCTCGACGTCGAGGTGGTGATCGCCGACACCGCCGACGCCGCGGAACGCGACCTCGCCCAGCTCGAGAACTGGTCCGGCAGCCGGTACGAGCCGGCGTCGATTCTCCACCGCGGCGACGCGCCGGGCCTCTCCCGCCTGATCACCGACGTGGTGGGCGCCGGGGGCGTCGACGGCGTGACCCTCCGGCCGCTGGCGCTGGCGTCCGGCCTGAACGAGATCACCGAGCGCGTCCTGCCGCTGCTGCGGCCGGGCGACCGAGCGCCCGACAGCGGAGTGCTCCGGGAGCGGCTCGGCTTCGCCCGTCCCGTCAATCACTTCGCCGGACAGGACTGACATCATGAGCAACCAGCGCAAGCAGATTCATCTCGCCGCGCACTTTCCCGGCGTCAACAACACCACCGTGTGGAGCGACCCCGAATCGAAGAGCCAGATCGACTTCGACTCGTTCGTGCACCTCGCGGAGACCGCCGAACGCGGATTGTTCGACTTCTTCTTCCTTGCCGAGGGCCTGCGCCTGCGTGAGCACCGAGGACAGATCCACGACCTCGACGTGGTGGGCCGCCCCGACACGTTGACGGTGCTCGGCGCACTCGCCGGAGTCACCACGCATCTGGGCCTGGCGGGGACGATCAACACCACATTCAACGAACCGTACGAGCTGGCACGGCAATTCGCCTCGCTCGACCATCTGTCCGACGGCCGGGCCGCGTGGAACATGGTGACGTCCTCGGACGCGTTCACGGGGGAGAACTTCCGGCGCGGGGGATACCTCGACAAGGCCGACCGGTACGTCCGCGCAGGCGAACTGATCGAGGGCGCCCGCAAGTTCTGGGACAGCTGGGATCAGGATGCGCTGCAGATCGACCGCGCCCGGGGAGTGTTCGCCGCGGACAACTCGATCCGCGACGTCACGCACTCCGGCTCCCAGTTCGACATCCGGGGACGGTTCACGATTCCCCGGAGCCCGCAGGGGCACCCGGTGCTGCTGCAGGCGGGCGACTCCGATCAGGGCCGCGAATTCGGCGCCGCGCAGGCGGACGCGATCTTCACGATCCACGGGTCGCTCGAGGACGGCCAGAAGTTCTACACGGACGTCAAGAGCAGGCTGGCGAAGTACGGGCGCAGCCACGGCGATCTCAAGGTGCTGCCGGCGGCGACGTTCGTGCTGGGCGACTCCGCGGCGGACGCGGCCGAGCGCGCCGTTCACATCCGGCACCAGCAGGTGGGCCCACAGACGGCGATCGCGTTTCTCGAACAGGTCTGGGGCCGAGACCTTTCCGCGTACGACCCGGACGGTCCGCTGCCGGACGTCGAACCGGCCGACGACACGAACATCACCCGCGGCCGGGTGCGGCACGCGAAGGACCCACGCGAGATCGCTGCCGCGTGGCGGGCGAAAGCGGAAGCCGAGAAGCTCAGCATCCGGGAACTGATCATCGCGGTCACCACCCGCCAGCAGTTCGTCGGCACCGCCGCCCAGGTGGCCGAGGAGATCGACCGCTACGTGCAGGCGGACGCGTGCGACGGCTTCATCCTGGTACCGCACCTCACTCCGGCCGGGCTCGACGAGTTCGTCGAGAAGGTGGTCCCGGAGTTGCAGAACCGCGGCAGTTTCCGCTCCGAGTACTCGGGGACGACCCTGCGCAGTCATCTCGGACTGCGCCATCCGCATCACCAGACAGAAGGAGTTCGGGCATCATGACCGCAGTCACGGCAGGCGCGACATTCGAGCAGGACTGGCAGGACTGGCATTCGGGGCGGGAGGAGTCTTTCCGCGATCCGCTGGGATGGCTGAGTCTCACCGCCCTGCACTGGCTCGTCGAGACCGACACCACGTTCCCCGACCTGCCCGGGAAGTGGCGGGCCGACGCGGACGGTGTGGTGATCACGGCGACCGCCGACGCCGGGCTCGAGGTCGACGGCGAACCCGTCGACGGCACGGCGACCCTCGCACCCCTGGAGGGTGCACCCGGTCTGCTCGTGCGGCACGGGAGCCGCAACATCGAGGTGATCCGGAGAACCGGTGACGTCGCCCTCCGGATCCACGACCCCGAGGCAGGCACCCTCGCCGCGTTCACCGGCATCCCGACGTTCCTGCCCGCGCGGCAGTGGGCCGTGCCGGCGACGTTCAGCCCGTTCCCGCAATCGCGCGTCGTCACGACGGGTGCGGTCGTCGAGGGGCTCGAGCACCACCACACGGCGCTGGGGACGCTGGAATTCGAGTACGACGGCGCCGCACACGAACTCGTCGCGTTCGCAGGCAAGAACGGTGGGCTGCACGTTCTGTTCACCGACGCGACCAGCGGGGTCAGCACGTACCCTGCGGCGCGGTCACTGGCCGTGGACGCTCCCGCCTCCGACGGCCGGGTGATTCTCGATTTCAACCGGGCGGCAAACCTGCCGTGCGCGTTCACCGACTACGCCACCTGCCCGGTCGCGCCCGCCGAGAACCGGCTGACGCTCGCGGTCGAGGCCGGCGAGAAGAACCCGCGGTAGGCATGGCCGAGAAGCAGGTCGTGCTCGGGGCGGCGGCACCCGCCGGCCGGACGGACTTCGCCGTCCTCGCGGATGCCGCCCGCACCGCGGAGCGGGGGAGATTCGACTTCTTCCTCGCCGACGGCGTCACCGCGGCGAACGCGCTGGCCGGGTTCACCGACACGGTGGGGCTCGCGGCGACGCTGGACACGACCTCTGCCGAACCGTACGACGTCGCCCGCCGGCTGGCCTCACTCGATCACCTGTCCGGCGGGCGGGCGGCGTGGAACACCGGGGCCTTCGGCGACGAGCGGGCCGCGGAGTTCGTCGACACCGCACGCACGCTGTGGGATTCCTGGGCCGAGGGGGTCGTGACCATCGACCGCGGCGCGGGGCGATTCGTCTCGGATCCCACCGCAGGCGCGTTCTACCACCGGGGCAGGCACTTCGACATCGGTGGACGCTTCACCGTCCCCCGGAGCCCGCAAGCGCAACCGGTGGTGATCGTGTCGGGTGACGGCCCGCAGGCCCGGGATCTCGCCGCCCGGCACGGTGACGTGATCATCGCGCCGCTCGGCACGTTCGAGGCCGGTCGCGAGTTCTACGACGACCTCGCACGCCGCACGGTCGAGGCAGGCAGGCCCGCCGGTGCGGTGAAGGTTCTGTCCGCCACGCCGTTCGCGGGTACCGCCACGTCCGTCGCGGACCGGATCGTCCGGTGGGTCCGCGAGGACGCA
The DNA here is from genome assembly GCF_000280725.2 of Rhodococcus sp. JVH1. Lineage (NCBI taxonomy): Bacteria > Bacillati > Actinomycetota > Actinomycetes > Mycobacteriales > Nocardiaceae > Rhodococcus > Rhodococcus sp. JVH1. The sequence goes on from NZ_CP166289.1 coordinate 5,643,959, forward strand.
GCGGACGGGTTCGTCCTGCCCTCCTCTCTCACCCCGGACGAACTCGCCCTGTTCGTCGACACGGTCGTGTCGTTGCTGCAGGACCGCGGCGTCCTGCGCATCGAATACACCACCGCCACGCTGCGGCAGCACCTCGGACTCGGTGCCCCGCGCAGCCATCGCGCTGTCAATCCCCGCTCTCTCCAGAAGGTGCCCTCATGACCACTCCGTTGTCCGTCCTCGACCTGTCGCCCGTCAGCGAGGGCACCACCGCCCGCACCGCGCTGCGGAACACCGTCGACCTCGCCCGGCACGCCGAAGCGTGGGGATACAAGCGGTACTGGGTTGCCGAACACCACTTCGTGGGCGTCGCCAGTTCCTCGCCGGCCGTGCTCGTCGGGATCCTGGCCGCGGCGACCAGCACCCTCCGGGTCGGCGCCGCCGCGGTGCAGTTGGGCCACACCACCGCAGCGGCCGTGGTCGAGGCGTTCGGCACCGTCGACGCGCTGTACCCGGGTCGTCTGGACCTCGGGCTCGGACGGTCGGGTCAGCGCCGGGCCGAGGCGTTGAAAGCGGTTGCGGAACGCAACAACCTGCCGGCCCCGCCCCGCCGGGAAACGGAGATCCGCGACGGCGTCGTGATCCCGGCACCGTTCGATCCGTCCGGGCTCCTGCTGTCTCCGCGGCTCACGGCGGCGCAGTCGGTACTGCAGCAGCCGGGCGCGCTGTCGCCGGCGTTCGACCAGCAGGTCGACGACATCCTGGCACTGCTCGGCGGCACGTACAGCACCCCGGACGGGATCGAACTTCACGCCAGCCCGGGCGAGGGCGCCGACGTCGAGGTATGGGTGTTCGGCAGCAGCGCAGGGCCCAGCGCCGAACTGGCCGGGCGGCTGGGGCTGCCTTTCGGGGCGAACTACCACGTGAGCCCGTCGACGACCATCGAGGCGGTCGAGGCGTACCGCGCCGCGTTCCGCCCGTCGCCGAACCTGCAGAAGCCGTACGTCGTCGTCTCCGCCGACGCGGTCGTGGCGGAGGACGACGCGACGGCGAAGGAACTGGCGTCGACGTTCGCGCACTGGACGCACAGCATCCGCAGCGGCCACGGAGCAATCCCGTATCCGGACCCGGCGCACACGGCACCGCTCGGCGAGGCGGAACGCGCGGCGGTCGAGGACCGGCTGATCACCCAGTTCGTGGGGGCGCCGGCCACCGTCGCGGACCGACTCGACAGTCTGCGAAGGCTCACCGACGCCGACGAACTGGTGATCACCAGCGTCACCCACGATCACGGCGACCGGTTGCGCTCCTACGAGCTGCTCGCAGCGGAGTGGGGACTGCCGGGCCTGCTGGCCGCCTGAGGGCACGATGATTGAACGCTGGTCCAAATGGGAATCCCACGCCCATGGACACAGCAAATGCCCCTGTGCCCGAGTCCCGTGACGAGCTGGTCGAGCAGCTACGGCAGTACCTGAGCTCGATCACGTCGACGGAACTCGGTCCCGACGACGACTACTTCACCCTGGGATTGGTGAGTTCGTTGCGGGCCCTGGAGATCGTCACGTACATCGAGGGCTCCCACGACGTCGTGGTCGAGGTGGAGGATCTCGATCTCGACAACTTCCGTACCGCAGCGCGGGTAGCGGGCTTCATTCGGAGAAAGCGGGGCGAGCAGCTTCGTGCGACGGACGGGGCGTCGCCGTGATCGGTATCGACACACTGGTCGCCTCCGCCGAGACCGACGCCGGCACCTGGGACGAGACCGGGCTGCCGGTCGACGTCATCGAGGCCGCCGCGCGGGCGGGGGTCCTCGGGCTGGACCGGACGACGGACTGCCGGGGACTCGGCCTGAACGCGGCCGAACTCGGCTCGGTCGCAGAAAGACTCGGGGCGGTCTGCACGTCGTTGCGTTCGCTGCTGACCGTGCAGGGGATGGTGAACGCCGCCCTCGACCGGTGGGGCACCGCCGAACAGCGGGCACAGTGGGTGCCGGCCCTGGCGACCGGCGAACTCCTCGCCGGATTCGCGGCCACCGAATCCGGAGCCGGCAGCGACCTCTCCTCTGTGACTACCCGTTTCGAAGCGCACGGCTCGGATCACCGGATCTCCGGACGGAAACTGTGGGTCACGTTCGGCGAGGTCGCGGACGTACTGCTCGTCCTCGGCCGGTCGCAGGCCGGGCTGACGACCGCGCTGGTCGAAACGGACGCACCCGGAGTGACCGTCGAACCGATCCACGGGCAGCTGGGCATGCGCGGCGCCCGGATCGCACACATCGCGCTGGACGGCGTCGTCGTCCCCGCCGACCACCTGATCGCACCGCCGGGATTCGGACTGTCCCACGTCGTCGGCACCGCCCTGGACCACGGCCGGTACACCATCGCCTGGGGGTGCGCCGGAATGTCACGCGGGTGCCTCGCCGACGCCGTCGCGCACGCGTCCACCCGGGTGCAGGGCAGCGCCGTGCTGTCCGAGCACGACTCGGTCCGCGCGATCCTCGGTCGCAGCTGGGTCGATGCCGCCGGCGCTCGCGCACTGTGCGAACGGGCCGCCGAACAACGCGACGCCCACGAGCCGAGCGCGCTGTTCACGACGATCGCCGCGAAGTACGCCGCGGCCCGCGTCGCCGCGTCGGTGAGCCAGCAGGCGGTCCAGGTACTCGGGGCCGTGGGATGCGCCCCCGGCAGCAGGGTGGGGCGCTTCTTCCGCGACGCCAAGGTCATGCAGATCATCGAGGGCGCGACGGAGGTCGCCGAACTCCAGATCGGTGACTACGTGCTCGGGGGAGGTGCGCCATGACGGCCGACCGACCGGTCACGATCGACTCGGTCGCGCTCTGGTTCCCGGACGATGAGGTCACCGTAGCGGGACTGCCCGAGCTCGACGAACTGCCGATCGCGCAGCGCGAGCACGCATTGGCACTGGGCATCGACACGGTGCGGATCGGAATCGGGCTCTCCGAGGTGGATCTGGCGCACGCCGCGGCGGACGAGGTACTCCGGAAGGCGGGCCTCGACGCCACCCAGCTCGATGCGCTGCTGCTCGTTCAGGGCCGGGTTCCCCAGTATCTGCTCGCGTCCGAGGCCACGCGCCTGCAGCACCGGCTCGGCGCGACCCAGGCGTTCACCACCGGTGTGGGTGACCTTGGGTGCGTGTCCGTCTCGGCGGCGTTCGCGCTCGCGTCGGCGTTGCTCTGCGGCGACCCCCGGTGCCAGAACGTCCTCGTCGTCGCAGCGGCGAAGACCCCGACCCGGTCGCGGTACCGGTCGCCGATGACGCTCCTGGGCGACGGCGCCGCCGCGGTCCTGCTGACGACGTCGGGGACCGGGCGGTACGAACTCGTCGACCAGATGATCCGCAGCGACGGAAAATACGCCGACCTGTTCCACATCGACTACCGCGACGTGCGCGAAGCCGACTGGGTCGAGGAATGCGCCGACGAACCCACGTACTCGTTCCGCCTCGCGGTCGAGAGCCGGAAGCGGTTCACGGAGATCAACGCGGACCTGCTGGCCCGGAACGGGCTGCAGCAGGACGCGATCGGCGTGTTCCTCATGCAGAACCTGTCGCTGGGCGCGTTCACGTTCTGGCAGGAGGCACTCGACGTCACCATCGATCCCGTCTGCCGCGACAACCTGGCCCGCTTCGGCCACCTCGGATCCGTCGACGTCGCGGCGAACCTCGAGCGCGCGGCGTCCGCACAGGCGCCCGGCGACTACTGCGTGATCATGAACAGCAGCCCGGTCGCGGCCTGGAGCAGCGCACTGCTCCGACGCCTGCCCGATCGACCCGGGCACGGGAAGTGATCACGATGGAGCAGACGGTCAAGTGCGTGGTCTGGGATCTCGACGACACCATCTGGGACGGCGTCGTCCTCGAACAGGACGCCCCGGTGCCGAAAGCGGACGCCCTCCGCGCCCTGGATGTGCTCGACCGTCGCGGCATCCTGCACGCCGTGGCGAGCCGCGGCGAATACGAACCCGCCGCCGCGCACCTGCGCATGCACGGCATCGAGGAACTGTTCTGCGCCGTCGACGTCGGCTGGGGCCCGAAGTCGGAGGCAGTGCGCCGCATCGCGGAGACACTGAATCTGGGTCTCGACACCATCGCGTTCGTCGACAACGATCCCGTCGAGCGGGCCGAGGTGTCCGAGGCGCTTCCGCCGGTGCGCTGCTATCGCGCCGAGCAGATCGCGTCGTTCCCCGACCTTCCCGAGTTGACGCCGCCCGCCGTCACCGAGGAGGCGAGGCAGCGGAGGTCGCTGTATCGCGCCGAACGGATCCGTCAGGTGAGCGAACAGGAGTTCCACGGGTCCAACTCCGAGTTCCTGGCCTCGCTCGAACTGGTCATGACGGTCCGCCGGGCGGCCGAGGACGACCTCGAACGCGCCCACGAACTGACGGTCCGGTCTCATCAACTCAACACGACGGGAAGAACTTTCGGCATCGACGAACTGCGCCGGCTGTGCGCCTCGGACGACCACGAGGTGCTCGTCGCGTCGCTCGGCGACCGATTCGGCGGGTACGGCACGATCGGTCTCGCGGTCTCGGAGATCCGCGGCGACGATTCCGTCCTGCAACTGCTGCTGATGTCGTGCCGGGTGATGTCCCGTGGGGTCGGGACGGCGCTGATCCGGCACGTCGTCGAGCGGGCACGCGCCCACGGCAGGCGGGCGCTCGCCGAGTTCGTGCCGACGGACGTCAACCGGGTGATGCTGGTGACCCTGCGATTCGCGGGCTTCGACGTCGTCGACCCGAACCCCGATCGGATGCTGCTGCTGTGCAATGACGTTCGCAGTGCTGCGGCACCGAACGCCGATCACGTCGCGGTCCTCTCGGAAGACGTGGCGCCATGACGGACGTGGTCGCGAACGGTGGGGTGATGACCGGAATCCTCCGCCAGTGCGCGCGGGTTCCCGGCCGGATCGCGATCGTGGTGGGCGACCGGGCGCTGACGTATCGCGAACTCGATTCGGCGAGCGAGGCACTGGCGCGGCAACTCGGCGCCGTGGGCGTGCGGCCGGGGCAGGTGGTGCTGATCCACCAGCGGCAGAGCGTCGAGACGGTGGTGGGGATGATCGCCGCGCTGCGACTGGGCGCGGCGTGGTGCGTGATCGAGCCGGGACATCCGGTGGGTCAGCTCCGCGCACTCCTCGGTGACGTCGACTGCGGTGCCATCGTCTTCGGGTCCGCGGATCCGAAGACGTCGCCGGCGTGGATCCACGACCTGGCCCGCAGCGCGGTCGGACGTGTTCCCGCACTGCACGACCGGGACGCCGAGCACCGGCCCGTCGCCGAACTCGCCGATCTACCCGAGGACGTGCCTGCGGGCACCGCCGCCTACGTGATCACCACGTCCGGGTCGACCGGCATCCCCAAGGCCGTCGTCGCGAGCCGCGCCAACCTCGCGAGCATGGTCGACGGTCGCAACTACGACTTCGACGACGGCGATCTCGTCACGTTCTCCGCGTTCCGCCTCACGTGGGACGGTTCCCTGCTGAAGACCCTGTGGGCGTTGTGCACCGGCGGCACCAGCGTGCTCCCGGACTCTCGCGAATTGATGGACGCCGAGGCCGTCGCCGCGCTCGCCCGGACATGGCAGACCACCCACCTGGTCGCGACCCCCTCGTTCTACCGGCTGCTGCTGCCGCATCTCACCCCGCTGCGCGACCGTCTGCGGTTGGTGACGCTTGCGGGAGAGGCCCTTCCGGGCACGCTCGTCGAACAACATCGTGCGGTGCTGCCCGGGGTCCCACTGAGCAACGAGTACGGTCCGACCGAGACGACCGTCAGCTGCCTGGCTCATCCGGTGCGCGACGTGCCCGCCTCGATCGCGCCGATCGGCAGACCACTGGGCGCGAGCACCGCCTACGTCCTCGACGCGAAACTGGTCGAGGTGCCGGACGGAGCGGTCGGGGACCTGTACGTCGGCGGTCCGCAGATCTCCGAGGGCTACGCGTCCCGCCCGGCCGCCACCGCGGCCCGCTTCGTCGCCGACCCCTTCGCGGCGCGGCCCGGTGCGCGTATGTATCACACAGGCGACCTCGCACGGGTCGATCCGCACGGCGACATCGAATTCTGCGGCCGGTTCGACGGACAGGTGAAAGTGCGCGGCGCCCGGGTCGAGAGACACGCGGTGGAGGCCGTGCTGGAGAGTCACCCCGCGATCCACCAGGCGGTGGTTCTCGCGACCGCCGACGAACACGGGGAGACAGTGTTGACCGCGTTCTGGGTGCCCGCGCCCGCGGCCACCGTACTGCCTACACCACGCGACCTGATCGCGCACTGCGCCGAGCGACTCGTCGCGCAGGCGGTGCCCGACCGGTTCCTCGCGCTCGGTGCCCTTCCGCTCGCACCGAGCAGCAAGGTGGACGAGGCGGCGTTACGCCGGTTGCTGCCCAGCGGAGGTGGTGGCGTTGCGTGAGCACCATACCGAGGCCGCCGGCAGCGCCGAAGTACCGTTCCCGCTGTCGTCGGCCCAATACGAGGCGTGGCTGGCCCAGCAACTGGCCCCCGGCGTGCCGCTGTGCATCGCCCAGTACGTCGAGGTGCACGGCGACCTGGACGTCGACCTCCTGCGCGTGGCCACCGTCGCGACCGCCGACGAATTCGGGTCGCCGTTTCTCCGGTTGATCGACAGGGACGGTCAGCCGTTCCAGTTGGTCGATCCGTCGGCGGACCGGTCGATCGGCCTGAGGGACTTCCGCGGGGACGCCGAACCGGTGGAGGCCGCCCGCCGATGGATGCGCGCCGACTGCGAGACCCCACTGGATCCGACGCGCGATCGCCTCGTCGAATCGTCGATTCTTCGCGTGGGCGACGCGCATTACCTGTGGTACAGCAAGATTCACCACGTCGCTCTGGACGGCTACGGTGCGATGACGATGCTCAACCGCATCGCGGCCCGGTACACCGCGGAGGTGCTCGACCGGGAATTGCCGCCCAACGAGGCCGTGGACCCCCGGCATCTGTACGACGCCGATCAGCAGTACCGGTCGTCGTCCCGCTTCGCCGCGGACCGGCAGTTCTGGGCCGAACGGGTCGGCGGCCTCGGACCCGGATCGAGCCTGGCCCGACGGACCGGGCCCGCGGTCGCCACGAGCACCGACGTCACCGCGCCCCTGCCGGACGCGGCGGAGCGGGCGCTCGGCGACGCCGGCGCCCACGGGACCGCGAAGATCGTCGCCGCATTCGCCTGCTACCTGTCGAGAACGACCGGACACCGGGACGTGCTCGTGAAGATCCCGGTGTCGGCGCGCACCACCGCGACCCTGCGACGGTCCGGCGGAATGGTGGCGGGCGTCGTGCCGCTTCCCGTGCAGATCCGCCCCGGGGACACGGTGGGGCAGTTGGTGGAACGGGTGCAACTCGACCTGATGGGCGTGCTGCGACACCAGCGTTTCGGGCTCGGCGACATCCGGCGCGACGCGGGCGCCGCTGCGGCGCAGTCGCTGTCGGGTCCGATGGTCAACGTCATGCTCTTCCACCAGGAACTGGTTCTGGGGCCGCTCGTCGGCGAATACCACATCGTCACGTCCGGGCCGGTCGAAGACCTGCTCGTCAACGTGTACCGGAGCGGCACACCGGTCCGGACCTTCGTCCACTTCCTGGCCAACCCCAACCGGTACGACGCCGACGAGGTCGGCGCGCATCACCGGCAATTCCTGGAACTGCTCGACGACTTCGTCACGGCCGACGCGGACGCCGCGCTCACCACCGTCCACGAGGAGACGGCCCGGCTCGATTTCTGGACGCGCACACTGGCGGACGCGCCCCCGGTGCTGGACCTGCCCACCGACCGTCCGCGGCCCGCACGACCGTCCCACCGCAGCGCCGCCGTCGACGTCGCACTCGACCCGGATCTGCGGCGCGGGCTGGACGCGTTGGCCGCCGCACACCGCACGGACGCCGCCACCGTGACCCATGCGGTGCTGGCGCTGGTGCTGGCACGGTCGGCCCGTACCGACGACGTCGTCATCGGCAGGCGGACGGACACCGACCCGGTGGTGCTGCGGACCCACGTGCGCGGCTCGGATCGCGTCGACCAGTACGTCGGCACCGTCCGGGACGCCGACGCGGAGGCGTTCGCCCACCGCGGAGTGCCCGTCCGGCGAATCGTGGACGCGCTCGACCCGCTGCGGTCCGGGGCGCACGCACCGCTCTTCCAGGTGCTGCTCGAATTCTCGGATCCCGGAGGGGAACTCGGCGACCTCGATCTGCGGGTGACGGTGTCGGACACGACGGCCCGATTCACCTACGCGACAGACCTGTTCGACGCCGTCACCGTGGAGGGTCTCGCTCGGCGGTTCGTGCGGACCGCCGAGGCCGCCGCCGCGGATCCGTCCGTCGTGATCGGCGACATCGACCTGGTCGAACCGGCCGAACGCGCTGTGCTGGCGGACTGGTCGGCCCGTCCGGCCGATGTCGCCGACCAGACGACACTCGGTGAGCTGTTCGCCGCCCGGGCAGCGCTGACCCCCGATGCCACCGCCGTCGTGTCGGGTGGCGAGCGCCTGAGTTACGGCGACCTCGACGCCCGGTCGAACCGGCTTGCACGGAACCTGCTCTCGCGGGGTGTGGGTCCGGAGTTTTCGGTCGCGGTCGCGATGCCGCGCTCGGCGGCGCTCGTCGTCGCGCTCGTGGCGGTCGTCAAGGCCGGGGCCGCCTACGTCCCGATCGATGCGGACCATCCCGGTGAGCGCTCGGCGCTCGTCCTCGACGGCGCCCACCCGGTGTGCATTCTGGCCACCCGCGACACCGCACACGCGCTGCCGGCGTCGGACGTCCCCGTCCTGCTCCTCGATTCGACGGACACGGATCTCGGCGGCATCTCCGCGGACCCGCTGACCGACGCGGAACGGCCACCGGTCGATCCGAACTCGTTGGCCTACGTCGTCTACACGTCGGGATCGACGGGACGACCGAAGGGCGTCGCGGTGTCGCACCGCAACGTGGTCTCGCTCTTCACGAGCACCCGGGACCTGTTCCGGTTCGGGGACACCGACGTGTGGACGATGTTCCATTCCCCGGCATTCGACTTCTCGGTCTGGGAGGTGTGGGGCGCGCTGCTGCACGGCGGGACGCTCGTCGTCGTCGACTTCGACACCACCCGTTCGCCCGCCGCGTTCCTCGCGCTGCTGCGCCGCGAGCGGGTGACGGTGGTGAGCCAGACCCCGACGGCGTTCTCGCAGCTGATCGAGGCCACCGATGCGGAGGACAGCGCGGGCCCACCGCCGCTGCGCTACGTCGTGCTCGGCGGCGAGGCGCTCGACTTCGGGCAACTCGAACGCTGGTACTCCCGCCACGGCGAGGACGCACCCGTGCTGGTGAACATGTACGGCATCACCGAGACGACGGTGCACGTCACGCACCTCCCGCTCGGTCGCGGGCTCGCCGCCGCCGCGTGGACGAGCAAGGTCGGGCGGCCGATTCCCGGATTCCGAGTGTCGGTGCTGGACGCGCGGTTGCGTCCGGTGCCGATCGGTGTGGCCGGCGAACTGTATGTGGCGGGACCGCAGGTCGCTCGCGGCTACCTGGGCCGCGCCGGGCTCACGGCGTCCCGCTTCGTCGCGGATGGGTCGGGCGCCCGGATGTACCGGACCGGGGACGTCGTGCGGTGGCGACGCGACGGGAGTCTCGACTACCTCGGACGGGACGACCTGCAGGTCGAGATCCGCGGATTCCGGGTGGAACTCGGCGAAGTGGAATGGGTGCTGGGCCGGTGCGACGGGGTCGCGCAGGCGGTGGTGACCCTGCACGAGGATGCGGTGACCGGCCCGGCCCCGGCGGCGTACGTGGTGCCCGAGGCGGGGGCCATCGTCGACTCGGAGGCCGTGCTGGAATTCGCCGGAGGCGCGTTGCCGTCGTACATGGTCCCGGCCTCGGTGACGATCCTCGAGCGGCTGCCGCTCACCGGCAACGGGAAATTGGATCGGGCGGCGCTTCCGGCGCCCGTCACGGCTTCCCGCGCCGAATTCGTGGCACCGGGCACTCCCGTCGAGGAGTCGCTCGCGGTCATCTTCGCCGCGCTGCTCGGCGTGCCCGCGGTCGGGATCGACGACGACTTCTTCGCGCTCGGCGGGAACTCGCTGATCGCGGCGAAGGTCGTGGCGCGGATTCAGGGTGTGCTCGGTGCGGGTGTGGGAGTGCGCGACGTCTTCGAGGCGCGGACGGTGCGGTCGCTGTCGGCTCGGGTGAGCCGGGCGGCCTCGGCGGACCGGCCGCCGCTGGTGGCGACGGACCGGTCCGCGGCGGCGCCGGTGTCGCTCGCGCAGACGCGGATGTGGTTCCTCGACCAGTTCGACACGATGTCGCCCGCCTACAACATCGCGGCGGCCTTCCGGTTGCGCGGCCCTCTCGACGTCGCGGCGCTGCACGCGGCGCTGACGGACGTCGTGGATCGGCACGAGGCGTTGCGAACGGTCTTCCCGATGCGGGGCGACACGCCGGTGCAGTCGGTGATCCCGGCGTCGGCCGCGGTGCCCGCGCTCCGCGCTGTCACGGTGTCGGGGGAGAGCGACCTGCGGGACCGGCTCGCGGCGGCGCTGTCCGCGGGCTTCGAGGTGACCGCGCAGGTTCCGTTGCGGGCGCACCTGTTCGAGGTCGGGTCGCGTGATCACGCCCTGGCCCTGGTGGTGCATCACATCGCTGCGGACGCGCTGTCGCTGGGCCCGCTGGCCCGCGACATCACCTCCGCGTACACGGCCCGGGCTCGGGGAGACGCGCCGGACTGGGTGCCGCTTCCGGTGCAGTACGCCGACTACAGCATCTGGCAGCGGGCGCTGCTCGGATCGGAGGACGATCCCGGCTCCCTGATGTCCCGCCAGCTCGGGTACTGGCGTTCCGCGCTCGCCGACGCGCCGGTGGTGACGGACCTGCCGATGGATCGCGCACGTCCCGAACACCGGTCGCTCGCCGGCGCGCGGGAGTCGTTCGAGATCGGGGACCGCCTGCACCGGAAGGTGGTTGCCCTTGCCCGCGAACACGATGCGACCGTGTTCATGGTGGCGCACGCAGCGTTCGCGGTCCTGGTGTCCCGCTTGGGAAGCACCACCGACGTGGTGATCGGATCCGCGGTGGCGGGCCGCGGCGAGGCCGTCCTCGACGACGTGGTGGGGATGTTCGTCAACACCCTGGCGCTGCGCACCCCCGTGCACGGCGCCGACTCGTTCACCGCGCTGCTCGCCGCTGTGCGGGACTGCGATCTGGAGGCGTTCGCGCACGCGGAGGTGCCGTTCGAGCGGGTGGTCGAGGCGCTCGCTCTGCCGCGCACCACGGCCCACGCGCCGTTGTTCCAGGTGCTGTTCGAATTCCAGGACGTCGTGCGGCCCACTCCGAGCCTGCCGGAACTGGACGTGGAGGAGATCGACCTCGGTGTCTCCGTCTCCACGTTCGACCTGCAGCTGACCCTGGCCGAACGATTCGGAGAGGACGGGGAACCCGCCGGGATCAGAGCCGGATTCACCTATGCCACCGACATCTTCGACACCGCGACCGTCCGCAAATTCGCCGAACGATACGTGCGGCTCCTCGACGCGGTGGTCGCCGACCCCGACGTTCCACTGGCCCGCTTCGATCTGCTGTCTCCCGGCGAACGCGAGGCCCTCGTCCCGGTGCGCGGGCGGCCCACCGGCACGACCCGGCTGCTGCCGGAGATCCTCTCCGCCGCGGCCGCCCGGGACCCACACGCCGTCGCGCTGTCCTACGGCAACGCGGTGATGTCGTATCGCGAACTCGACGACTGGTCGAACCGGCTGGCCTGGGTGTTGATCCGCCGCGGAATCGGACCGGAGGACCACGTGACGATCGGGCTCGTCCGGTCGGTGGAACTGGTGGTGTCGGTGTGGGCGGTGGCGAAATCGGGTGCGTCGTTCGTCCCGGTGGATCCCAATCTGCCGCCGGGGAGAATCGCCGACATCCTCGCCGACTGCGGGGCGGTGGCGGGACTCACGGTCGCCGAACAGCGCGACCGGATGCCCGACGGCGTGGAGTGGCTGCTCCTCGACTATCCGGGTCCGACGCGGCGATGGGAGTCCCGTCCGATCACCGACGACGACCGGGTCGTGCCGCTGCGACCGGGCCATCCGGCGTATCTGATGTACACGTCCGGGTCGACGGGGGCACCTAAGGGCGTCGTCATTCCCCATGCGGGGCTGCAGAACTTCACGATCGATCAGCGCGCCCGGTACGCGACGACGAATGCCTCGCGCGTCCTGAATCTCGCGTCACCCGGATTCGACGCAACGATGCTCGAATACCTCATGGCGTTCGGTGCCGGTGCGCGACTGGTGATCGCGGCCCCCCACGTGTACGGCGGCGCCGCACTGACGGAACTGCTCGCGGCCGAGCGGATCACGCACGCGTTCGCCACCCCCGCGGTCCTGGCCACCATCGACCCGCGGGGTCTGCGCCTGCTTCGCGCGCTCGTCGTCGGCGGCGAACGTTGCCCGCCGGAGTTGCTGGCCCGCTGGGCGTCCGGGCGCACCCTGCTCGTCGGCTACGGCCCCACCGAGACGACGGTGATGTCGAACATCGGCGACCCGATGACACCCGGCGACCCCGTGCGGATCGGTCACCCGATGCGCGGTGTCCGCGAACTCGTCCTCGACGAGTGGCTGCGTCCGGTGCCGGTCGGTGTGGTGGGTGAGCTGTACGTGCTGGGGGAGGGTCTGGCGCGCGGCTACCACCGGCGGGCAGGAACCACCGCGGCCTCGTTCGTGGCGAACCCGTTCGACCGCCCGGGCTCACGCATGTATCGCACCGGCGATCTGATGCGGTGGACGAAGGAAGGCAGGCTGGAATATCTGGGCCGCAACGATTTTCAGGTCAAGTTGCGCGGCCAGCGGGTCGAACCGGGGGAGGTGGAGGCGGCGCTCACCCGCTGCCCCGGTGTCGCGCAGGCGGTGGTCGTGGTGCGCCGCACGCCCGCGGCCGAGGCGGTCCTCGCCGGATACGTCACGGCCGAGGACGGCGCGGACCTCGACACGACCGAGGTGCTGCAGTTCGCCGGATCCGTGCTCGCACCCTTCATGGTGCCGGCCTCGGTGACGGTCCTCGACCGGCTGCCGCTCGGGGCCAACGGCAAGGTCGACCGGCACGCGCTGCCGGACCCCGAATTCGCGCCCCGCATATTCCGCGCACCCGGCACACCGTTCGAGTCCGCGGTGGCCGACGTGTTCGCCGAGGTTCTCGGGACCGGCGTCGTCGGAGCAGACGACGACTTCTTCGCGTCCGGTGGCAACTCCCTGACCGCGACGCAGGTGGTCGCGCGGATCAACTCCGCGCTCGGCACCGACGTCGGTGTGCGGGACGTGTTCGAGACCCCGACCGTGCGGGCGCTCGCGGCACGGATCGCGCGCGAGAGCGCGGGCGGCGAAGCCCGGCCCGCGGTGACGGTGCCCCGGCGCCCCGACCCGGTGCCGCTCTCGTGGGCGCAGCACCGGATGTGGCTCCTCAATCAGTTCGACCCGTCCTCACCCGCGTACAACGTCGCAATGATCGTCCGGCTGTCGGGTGACCTCGACGTCGACGCACTGACCGCCGCCCTCGCCGACGTGGTGGACAGGCACGAATCTTTGCGCACCCGGTACCCGTACGCCGATTCGGGACCCACCCAGGTGATCGTCGGTGCGGGCCACGTCGCGCAACTCACCTTGTCGGCGTCCGACGATCCGGTACGCGAACAGATCTCGGAACTCGTGTCCGCGGGTTTCGACGTCGCCACCGAAGTCCCGATGCGGGCCAGGCTGTTCGAACTCGGCGACCGCGAGCACGTTCTCGTCGTCGTGGTGCATCACATCGCGGCCGACGGGTTCTCGATGGTTCCGCTCGCCCGCGACGTGATGACGGCCTACACCGCACGGTCCGAGGGCTGCACGCCGGGATGGGAGCCGCTGCCGGTGCAGTACCCCGACTACGCCGTGTGGCAGCGGGAACTCCTCGGCTCGGAGGACGACGCGGACTCCCTGCTTTCGCGGCAACTGGACTACTGGCGATCCGACCTCGCCGACGCGCCGGCCGTCACCGATCTGCCCACGGACCGTGACCGCCCGCCGCGGCGCTCTGCCTCCGGCGACCGGGTGACGTTCGGGATCGGCGCCGACCTGCACCGGGACACGGTGGCGTTGGCGCGGACCCGGCGGTGCACCGTGTTCATGGTCGTGCACGCGGCGCTCGCCGTGTTGCTGGCCCGCTCGGGCGGTACCGGCGACGTGGTGATCGGGTCGCCGGTCGCCGGCCGCGGCGAGGCCGTCCTCGACGACGTGGTGGGAATGTTCGTCAACACCCTCGTGCTGCGGACCGACGTGTCGGGGACCTTCGACGAACTGCTCACCCGGGTCCGTGAGACCGACCTCGCGGCCTACGCCCACGCGGACGTGCCGTTCGAGAGGGTGGTGGAAGCGCTGAACCCGCCTCGGTCCCAGTCGCATTCACCCCTGTTCCAGGTGTTGCTCGAGTTCCGGAACACCGAACACCCCGATCTCGCCCTCCCGCACCTGGAGGCCGAAGTCCTCGAACCCGACGTCGAGGTGTCGCTGTTCGACCTGCAACTGACGGTGCGGGAGAAGTACGACGAGTGCGGAACACCGGAAGGGATGACCGCGGGATTCACCTACGCCACAGACCTCTTCGATGCGGCGACCGTGCAGGCCGTGGCCGACCGGTTCACCAGGATTCTCGCCGCAGTCGTTGCAGATCCGAGTGTCGCCGTCGGAGACGTCGACGTGCTGGCCCCGGACGAGCTCACCCGGATTCGCGAATGGAGTGCGGCGGCCGAGACCGTGGTGCTCGATCCCCGATTGCAGCTCACCCCCGAAGGCGTGACCGGTGCGGTGTACCTGGCCGACACGCGGGAGCACCACACCTCGGCGCGGGCGGCGGCCACGACGTTCGTGGCAAATCCGTTCGGCGCCCCGGGCACGCGGATGGTCCGGACGGGCGCACTCGCGCGATGGCATCGGTCCGGACGACTGCTGAGCGTCGGCGCCACCGGATCCCCGGCACGGTCGGTTACCGACGTCGTGGAGAGTCACCCGGCGGTCCGCGAAGCGGTGGTCCTCAGAACCGCCACCGGTGTCACCGCCTTCTGGGTCCCGGCGGCCGCGGCGGCCGTGCTCCCGATGGCAGAAGACCTGCGGGAGTTCAGCGCCGGACGGCTCGACGCCCGATCGGTCCCCACGCGGTTCGTCGCACTCGGCGCGGTCCCGCGAACGCCGGACGGCGAGGTGGACGAGAACGCGCTGCGCGCACTCGTCTCCGACACGGAGCCTGCGCGCGGCGAGTCGCGGCAACGCTGGAGCGCGCTGCAACGGTCGGTCGCCGAGCACTGGGCGGCGGTGCTGGGGCACGACGACTTCGGTTCCGAAGACGGGTTCTTCGACGTCGGCGGCAACTCGCATCGCGTCGTGGAACTGCAGCGTCGTCTCGACGAACAGTGGCCCGGGGCTCTGCGCGTGGGCCAGCTGTTCGACCTCGTCACCGTGGCGGCGCAGGCCGAAGCGATTGCGCAGTCCACCGACACGAGCGAGGCGCCCGCGCCCGCCACCTACGAGTTCTGACGAGCCGGGAGGAGACAACCGTGAGCGTGCGACATCCCACACCAAGTGACGACGACATCGCCGTGGTCGGCATCGCCGCGCGCTACCCCGAGGCAGCGAACCTGGCGGAGTTCCGCGCCAATCTCGCGGCGGGCCGGGACTCGGTGCGTCCGCTGTCCCGGTCACGGGCGAAGGCGACCGGGCTGGGGCCTCCCTCCCACTACCACGCGATGGGTTTCGTCGAGGACATCTCCACGTTCGACTACGCGTTCTTCACCCTGTCGAAACGGGAAGCGTCGCTGATCGACCCGCAGCAGCGTCTCGCACTGGTCCTCGCGTATCAGGCGGTCGAGGACGCCGGTTATTCGGTGGCCGAGTTCCGCGACAGCGCGACGGCGGTGGTGTTCAGCGCCGCCACCTCGACGTATCCGGCGATGTGGGCGGAACCGGGTGTGCTGAGCACCCTGGGCAACGTTCCGTTCGCGGTGCCGGCCCGGATCGCGTACCAGCTCGGCCTCACCGGACCGTGCTACGCCGTTGATTCGGGGTGCAACGGGTCGCTCATCGCGGTACAGCACGCCTGCCGGGAGCTGCGTTCGGGTGACGCCGATTTCGCCCTCGCGGGCGGAGTCAGTCTTCGGGTGAACGGCCTCCGCGCGGACATGGCGGAGGGATCCGCGGAACTGATGTCTCCCGGCGGGCGCTGCCGCGCGTTCGACGCGAACGCGGACGGCACCGCGGTCGGGGAGGGTGGGGCGGCTCTTCTCCTCACCACCATGGCCCGCGCCCGCGCGGATCGCGTCCCGATCCACGCCGTGATCCGCGGCACCGCAACGATATCCAGCGGACATTCGTCCGCAACCATCAGCTCCCCGAGCGCGCGGGCGCAGGTGGCCGTCATCTCCCGGGCCTGGCAGAAGGCGGGTCTCACCCCGGACGATGCCGGGTACCTCGAGGCCCACGGATCGGGAACTCCACTGGGCGACGCGGTCGAACTCGAAGGGATCACGTCCGCGTTCCGGGACCGTCCCGGCGTCCTGCCGATCGGTTCGGTGAAGACCAACATCGGTCACCTCGACCACGCCGCCGGGGTGTCCGGTCTCGTGAAGGCGATCCTGAGTGTCGAGCACGGCGAGTTGTACCCGTCGCTGCACTTCGAACGACCCACCGGCGGAGTCGACCTCGCGGGCAACGGAATCGAGGTGGTCGCCGAGGCCCGGATGTGGAGCGACGAGACCGGACCCCGGCGGGCCGGGGTGAGTTCGTTCAGCCTCGGCGGCATCAACGCACACTGCGTGGTGGAACAGCCGCCGGAGCGTGCCGCCGGATCCCGCGCCGGCACGACGACTCGGCTGGTCGGGGTGTCGGCGAAGAGCGTGGGCGCCCTGGCCGCACTGTGTGCCGAACTGGCGACGGCCGTGCGCGGGCAGGACCTCGACGATGTGGCGTTCACCCTCAACCGCGGCCGCCCGCACCACGACCACCGGGTGGCGGTGCACGCACGCAGCATTGCCGAACTCTCGCAGTCGCTCGCTGCGCGCGCCGCCGAACTCGTCGCCCGCGGCGAGGACTCCGCACCGCCCACCCGGCAACGCCCCGCCGTGGCGTTGCTGCTGTCACCCGACCGGATGCCGCCCGCATTGCGTGGCCGCAGCCTGCCGTCGGAGCTTCCCGCCACCGGCGACGAGGCGGACCTCCTCGCAGGCCAGATCGCCGTCCACCGGGACCTCCGCGCCGCCGGCGTCACCGTCGACGCCGTCCTCAGCGGTGGCGTGTCCCGGTACGCGGCCCGGTATGTGCGGGACGCGCTGTCGGCGGTGGAGGCCGCCGACATCGCCGCCGCGGCCGCGCATCCCTCGATCGACACGGACCGGCTCGTCGCCGTCGCGAAGGGCATGCTCGCGGACGGACCCGTCGTCTTCGTGGAGCCGAGCCCGGAGGGACGCCTCGGGGCACTGCTCGCCGACGCCCTCCGCGACACGCCGGACGCCGAAATACTCCGCGCGACGGACACGTCCGACGCGGTCACACACCTCCTCGCCGGGCTGTACGAGCGCGGAATCGACCTCGACTGGGCAGCCGTCGACCGCGGTGACGACTCTGCCTGGCGAGTGCGCCTACCCGGACACCCATTGCGCGGTTCGCGGTGCTGGTTCGACCTCCCGGGCCAACCCGACTGGGCCGACGCCCCGGGCAATCCGCCGGCGGAACCGAGCCCGCAATCGGCGACGGCCGCGCCGGAAGACAGCCTCGACTGGTTGCAGACGACACTGCGCGAGCTGCTTCACAGCGAAAGGGACGTCGGCGCCGACGACGACTATTTCGACCTCGGTGGAAACTCGCTCATCGGCATGCAACTCGTCGACCGGGTGTCGGACCGATACGGGGTCCGGCCCAAACTCATCGACCTGTACGAGCGGCCGAAGGTCGCAGACTTCGCCGCACTCCTCGCGGACGGCACGTCCGCGTCCGGTGGGCTGCCCCCGATCATGCCGCGGGGGCGGCACGTGATGTCGTTCGGTCAGGTACGCATGTGGTTCCATCACCAACTCGACGCCGCCACGACCATCTACAACCTGCCGATGGTCAGCGAATTGCACGGGCCGATCGATGAATGCGCCGTCCGGGGTATGTGGGACGATCTCGCCGCACGGCATCGGGTGCTGTTGTCCAACTACGTCGAGGTGGACGGGGAGCCGGAACTGCGGATCCGCGAATCCCTCGGCGACTTCTTCCGCACCGCCGACGTGTCGGGCGAACCGGATCCGGTGGCCGCGGCCCGGGCACTCGTACACGAGGCCGCGGTGGCACCGTTCGACCTCGCCACCGACCCGCTCGTGCGGGCACTGCTCATCAGGATCGGCCCCGACGAGCACGTCCTGCAGGTCACCACCCACCATTCCGTCAACGACGGGGGTTCGCCGAGGATCTTCGAGCAGGAACTGCCCGCCCTGTACGCGGCACGCCGAGCCGGTCGCCGCGCCGACCTCGCCCCGCTCCCCATCGAGTACTGGGACTACGCCCTGTGGCAGCGGGAACTGATCGCGAGCGCCGCGCTCGACCCGGAACTCGAATACTGGAGAACCGTCCTGGGGGACGTTCCGCTGCTCCGGCTGCCCACCGACTTCCCACGCCCGGAGCGAAAGAACTTCACCGGCGCGTTCCACACGTTCACCGTCTCCGAGGACCTGACACGGAGCCTGCGGGCCGTGGCACGCAGGGAGTCCGTCTCGCTGTTCGTGGTGCTGCTCTCCGCGTTCTACCTCCTCATGGCGAGCCGCAGCCGCCAGCGCGACCTCGTGGTCGGCACACCGACGACCGGACGTAACCGACCGGAACTGTCCGGCATGATCGGGTACTTCAACAGCACGGTGGCGCTGCGCGCCGACCTGTCCGGGGACCCGACCGTCGCGGAATTGTGCGCACGCGTGCGTGATGTGGTGCTCGGCGCCCTCGAACACCAGGAGATCCCGTTCGACCGCGTCGTCACCGCACTCACCGGCGACCGGGACCTGAGCCGGACACCCCTGTTCGACGTCTGCCACGTCCACCAGGAACTGCCGGCGCTGCAGTCGCAGCAAGGACTCACCGAGACGCTGTTCGACCAGGAGGATCCCGCGGCCATCGCGTTCGGCGGGGTGCCATCCGGCACGGCCAAGTTCGATCTCACCCTCGTCACCACGGAGCGGGCCGGCGAGGACGGCATGGCGGCCGGGCTCGAGTTCAGCACGGAACTGTTCACCGAGCAAACTGCCGCCGCGTTGTGCGCCGAGTACGTTCGCATCCTCGACGGTGTCGCGGATTCTCCGCGTACACACCCCATTTCCGTGTTCCTGACCGACGCGGCTCCGGCGCCGGCGTCGCGACTGGTGTCGCCGCCCCTGGTCCCGGCGGATCGGCCGCGGCAGCCCTCGACCGGTGCGGAACCGCCGCGCTATTCGACCGCACGGGTGACTGCGGCGCTCGACGGAGAGCCGGGGCATCCGGAACTGCTCGCCGCCTGGCTCACCCTCCTCGCCTGGTACACGGCGCAGGACGAGGTGGCGGTGGGCACGGCCACAGGGCCGGAAGCCTCGCCGCGGCTCGTGGCCGTGGACCTGTCCGGCGACCCCACCTACCCGGAACTGGTGGAGACCGTACGCCGGGAGCTGTCCTCGGACAATCGCGCGGCCGGCACGGCGACGCAGCACTTCCCGGTGCGCTACGACGGAGAGCGCGACGACAATGCCGAGCCGGCCGACCTGTCACCCGTCGAACTCGGGCTGTCGTGGACCCGCGGCACCACGGCATTCACCCTCGAACTCGACTACGCCACCGACCTCTTCGACCGGAGCACGGCCACCGCGATGCTCACCGACCTCCGGCGGCTGCTGCCCGGACTCGAGGCTCACCCCGACCTGCCCACCCAGGAGGTGGCAATGGAGTACGTGCACCAGGACGACACCGGCTTCACCACGGAGGCAGTGCGATGACGAGTGGCAGCGTGATGAGCGTCGGTGTGGTCGGGGCGGGAACCATGGGCGCCGGGGTGGCCGAATGTCTCGCGCGGGCCGGCCACGACGTGATCGTCGTCGACCCCGACCCGCAGGCTGTCGACCAGGCCCGGTCGCGGATGCGCGACTCGCTGCGGCTGGCGATACTGCTCGGCAGGGCCGGTGGCCCGAAACCCGCCGAGGTCACCGCGCGGGTGCACTGGACCGGGGAAATGACCGATCTGCGGGACGCCGCCGTCGTCATCGAATGCGTCCCCGAGCGAATCGACCTCAAGGAGAAGGTCTTCGCCGGACTGGACCGTGTGTGCGCACCCGACGCGCTACTCGCGTCGTGCACCTCCGGCATCCCCGTCGACCGTCTCGCGGACAACACCACGAGGCCGGAACGGGTTGTCGGACTGCACTTCATGAACCCCGCCCCGCTCAAGGACACCGTCGAGGTGGTGCGGGGGCCGCGGACGTCGCCGCAGTCGCTGGACCGTGCGCTGGCGCTCCTCGCCTCCTTGAACAAGACCGGCATCGTCGTCGGCGACGGACCCGGATTCCTGCTCAACCGTGTCCTCATGCTGTGCATCGCCGAGGCGGCAGCCGCGCTCGGCGACGGAATCGCCGATGCGGAGACCACCGATGCGTTGTTCGAAGGCTGCCTCGGCCACCCGATGGGACCACTGCGGACCGCGGACCTGATCGGCCTGGACAACGTCCACGATACGATGAGCGCGCTGCGCGAATTGACCGGTGACGACCACTACCGCCCGCCCGAGTCGCTCGTCGCCCTGGTCGAGGCCGGTCATCTCGGGCGTAAGACCGGGCGAGGATTCCATGAGTACCGGTGAGGTGCTGCCCCTCACCTACGACCAGCTCGCGGTGCTCCGTGCCGGGGCGCGCGACGCCTCCTTCGGTCAGTATCTCGAACTCGACGGGCCGCTCGACGAAGACCGATTCTGCCGGGCACTGCAGAAGACGTTGGCCGAATGCACCGGCCTGCACAGTACTTTCGTGCTCGACGGCCCGGAACCCGGCCAGGTCACCGGCGCCGCGGTGACCGGCGCGGACGTCCTCGACGCCGCCGCGTCCGACGATCCCGGCCGACTCGTGACGACGTGGATCGACCACGAGCTGAACCGCCCCATGGAACCCGGCACCGGACCGCTGTACGTGCACGTCCTGTTCCGGCTGCCCCACGGCAGATACGGGTGGTTCCAGCGTTACCACCGGCTGGTGAACGACGAATCGGGCATGACGGTGATCGTCCGCCGCACCGCCGAGGCCTACGAGACGGGGGCCGCCGCTCCCACCTCGCCGCCCGAGTCCCGGCCGTTCGTGTCGCCCTCCGTTCCGCTGACCGCCGATGCGCGATACCGCGAGAGCGCCGCGTGGGCGGACGACCGCCGCTACTGGGAGCACCTGCTCGCCGGAGCGTCGCGACACGAGACCCCGCCCGAACCGATCGCCGGAGGGGAGAACCTCGGCCCGTTCACCGTTCCCGCCGACGGCGCGCTCGTGCGGCTCGCACGCCGCAGCGGCGGTGGTCCCGACGCTGTCCTGCTCGCCGCGCTGGCCGTGTACTTGCACAGCCGCACCGCCGTCGACGACGTGCTGGTCGGGCACCGATCGCACGGGTCCACCACACCCGTGAGACTTTCCCTCGCACCGCAACTCACATTCGACACGCTGACACGGCACGTGGGTCTGCAACTCCGGCGATCCCGACGACACCGGTACCTCGCTTCCGAAGATGGCGCGGCGGACTCCTGGCCGGTGGCGGGCGGCATGCGCGAATCGCTCGGCGTCGAGCGCATCGGTGCGGGTGCCGTCGCCGTCGTGAAGCGGTGGGACTCCGGCGGCGACGGGATGGTCGTGGACGTCGACGACCGCGACGGGTCCTGGACCGTCGACGTGCACGGACCCGGCGACGCGCAGCGCCTCTCCCACATCCTCGCCGCCGCGGTCGGGGCACCGGATACACCGCTCGCCGGGCTGGATGTGTTGGGTTCGGGTGAGCGGGGGGTGTTGGTGCCGGTGCGGGGTGGGGTGGGTGTGGGGGTGCGGTTGTTGCCGGAGATTTTGGCGGGGGGTGTGGGGTTGGGTGGGGGTGGGGTGGCGGTGTCGTGTGGGGGTGTGGAGTTGTCGTATGGGGAGTTGGATGAGTGGTCGAATCGGTGGGCGCGGGTGTTGATCGGGCGGGGTGTGGGTCCGGAGTTGGTGGTGGGGGTGGCGGTGCCGCGGTCGGTGGAGTTGGTGGTGGCGGTGTGGGCGGTGGTGAAGTCGGGGGCGGCGTTCGTGCCGGTGGATCCGGTGTTGCCGGAGGTGCGGGTGCGGGAGTTGTTGGTGGATTCGGGTGCGGTGGTGGGGTTGTCGGTGTCGGGGGTGGTGTTGCCGTCAGTGGTGGAGTGGTTGCGGGTTGATGATGTGTCGGTGGTGGAGGGGGTGTCGGGGGGTGTGGTGTCGGATGGGGAGCGGACGAGGCGGTTGGTGGGTGGGTGTGCGGCGTATGTGATGTATACGTCGGGGTCGACGGGGCGTCCGAAGGGGGTGGTGGTGACGCATGGGGGGTTGGCGAATTTGGTTGAGGAGGTGCGGGTTCGGTTTGGTTTGTGGTCGGGGTGTCGGGTGTCGCATGTGGCGTCGCCGAGTTTTGATGCGTCGGTGTACGAGTGGTTGATGGCGTTTTCGGTGGGGGCGCGGTTGGTGGTGGCGCCGCCGGGGGTGTTCGGTGGTGCGGCGTTGGGGGAGTGGTTGGGGGTCAATGGGGTGACGCATTGTTTTGTGACGCCGTCGGTGTTGGCGACGGTGGAGGAGGGGGCGTTGGGGTCGGTGCGGGTGTTGGTGGTGGCGGGGGAGGTGTTGGGGTCGGAGTTGGTGGCGCGGTGGGCGCCGGGGCGGGAGTTGTTCGATGCGTATGGGCCGACTGAGGTGACGGTGCAGGCGACGGTGAGTGATGCGTTGGTGGCGGGGGGTGTGGTGACGGTGGGTGGTCCGGCGGTGGGGGTGGAGGTGGTGGTGCTGGATGGGTGGTTGCGGCCGGTGCCGGTGGGTGTGGTGGGGGAGTTGTATGTGGGGGGTGTGGGGTTGGCGCGGGGGTATTTGGGGCGGGCGGGGTTGACGGCGGCGTCGTTTGTGGCGGATCCGTTCGGGGGTGTGGGTTCGCGGTTGTATCGGACGGGGGATTTGGTGCGGTGGGATGGGTTGGGGTCGTTGGTGTTTGTGGGGCGGGCTGATTTTCAGGTGAAGGTGCGGGGGCAGCGGGTGGAGTTGGGGGAGGTGGAGTCGGTGTTGGGGCGGTGTCCGGGGGTGGCGGCTGCGGTGGTGGTGGTGGGTGAGGGTGGTCGGTTGGTGGGGTATGTGGTGCCGGAGGTGGGGGTGCGGGTGGATCCGGGTGTGGTGGTGGAGTTTGCGGGGTCGGTGTTGCCGGGGGGTGTGGTGCCGTCGGTGGTGGTGGTGTTGGGGGAGTTGCCGGTGACGGCGAGTGGGAAGTTGGATCGTGCCGCACTCCCCGCACCCGTCGTTGCCCGCGGACCACACCGCGCGCCACAGACAGCGGCGGAGCACACGCTGGCGTCGGTGTTCGCCGAGGTACTCGGGCTCGACCAGGTCGGGTTGGACGAGTCGTTCTTCGCGCTGGGCGGCGACAGCATCCTGTCGATCCGGCTCGTATCCCGAGCCAAGGCACGAGGATTGGTGTTCACGCCGCAGAAGGTGTTCGAGCACCGGACCGTGGCCGCGCTCGCGGCGGAATCGGAGATCGAGGACGGTGAGACCACAATCGCCCTCGCCGAACTTGCGGGCGGCGGAATCGGCACGTTCCCGCCGACGCCGGTGGTCCGGTACCTGATCGAGCGCGGCGGGCACTTCGAGCGGTTCAGCCAGAGCGTGCTGCTCGACCTCCCGGACGGCATCGACCCCGACCGGCTCCTCGCGACGATCACGGCGGTGCTCGCACGACACGACATGCTGCGGTCGCGGCTCTACCAGGACGCGAACGGGCAGTGGCAGATGGAGACTCGTGCCGCAACCGAGATCGACGCCGACACACTGGTCCGACGCATCGCCTTCGACCCGGCGACCGATCCCGGCACGCTGGCAGACCTGGTCGCGACCGAACACCAGGCGGCCGTGGAGAGATTGCGCCCGTCCGACGGGGTGGTCGTCCAGTTCGTGTGGCTCGACCCGGAGCCCGCCGCCGCGCCCCCGGCCCGGACGGGACGAGTGATCGTGGTCGCGCACCACCTCGCGGTCGACGGGGTGTCGTGGCGGATTCTGCTGCCCGACTTCGCCGCCGCCTGGTACCAGGTCAGCACAGGGAGCGTGCCGTCCCTCCCGGAACCGGCGACGTCGATGCGCCGATGGGCGCACGCGCTGGCCGACGAAGCTGTCCGAAGCGAGAGAGCCGCCGAACTGGTGTGGTGGCAGAACGTCGTCGACGGACCCGACCCGCCGATCACCGAACGCCCCCTCGACCCGGGCCGGGACCTCGCGACTGCGGTGCGGGACGTGAGTGTCGAGACCGCCCCCGACGATACGTCTGTTCTGCTCACACGCCTGCCGGGGCTGTATCACGGGGGTGTCCTCGACGTCCTGCTGACGGCGCTGGTGGTGGCGTCGTCGAGGTGGCGAGCCGAGCGGGGGATCCCGGGAACGTCGATGCTGATCCGGCTGGAAGGGCACGGCCGGGAGCAGCAGGTGGTGCCGGGCGCCGACCTGTCCCGCACCGTCGGCTGGTTCACCACGGTCTTTCCGGTCCGCGTCGATCTCCAGGGTATCGACCTCGACGACGCGCTGACCGGCGGCCACGACATGGGCAGCGCCGTGAAACGCGTGAAGGAACACCTCCGGGCAGTGCCCGACATGGGGATCGGCTACGGACTGCTCCGCTACCTGAATCCGGACACGGCCGGCAGCCTGCCGAGAACCGAACCCGGGCAGATCAGCTTCAACTACCTCGGACAGGTTCCGGATTCGGCGGATCACGACACCGCGGTCGGCTGGAGCCCCGCCGACGGGTTCGGCGACCTGCGGTACGTCCCGGACCCCGACATGCCGGCGTCTGCCGCCATCGAGGTCAACGCGATCGTGATCGGCGGACGACTCCGGGTCGGGTTCGGTTTCCCGGACACCCTGCTCGCACATGCCGAGGTGGACAGGCTGGCAGAACGGTGGCGGGAAGCGTTGTCCGCATTGGTGTCCCACGCTCGCGGCGGGGACGCAGGCGGACTCACACCGTCGGACGTTCCCCTCGTCGACGTGACCCAGAGCGACCTCGACACCTGGGAGGAGCGCTTCGGCGCGCTCACCGATGTGTGGCCGCCCGCACCCCTGCAGGCCGGGTTGCTGTTCCACGCCCTGCTCGCGAAACCGTCGATCGACGCGTACACGGTGCAGGTGGAACTGCACCTGAAGGGGGACGTCGACCCGGACCGGATGCGCCGCGCCGCACAGGCATTGCTGGATCGGCACGCGAATCTGCGGGTGGCGTTCGTCCCCGCCCGAGACGGAACCTTCGTCCAGGTGGTTCCCGCGGCCGTCGACCTGCCGTTCCGCGAGATCGACCTCACGGACCTGCCCGAGGCCGCGCGCACCGCCGAACTGGACCGGGTCCTCACCGCCGACCGGGCCGCGCCGTTCGACACCACCCGGGCCCCACTGGTGCGGTTCCTGCTCGTGACGACCGGCAGCCACGAATCGCGGCTCGTGTGGACCAATCACCACACCCTCCTCGACGGATGGTCGATGCCGTTGGCGATCCGCGAACTGCTCGCGCTCTACGTGGCCGGAGACGATGGGTCGGCGTTGCCGCGACCCCGGCCCTACCGAGACTTCCTGTCGTGGCTGCATCGCCGGGACCCCGCGGAAGCACGAGCGGCGTGGGCGACCGCCCTCGCCGGCGTCGACGGTCCGACACTGCTGCTGGCGGACGCACGGGGACGGCCGCTGTCGGCCCCTCCCGAGAGCGCCCTGTTCACCCTGCCCGAGGATCTGACCGCCGACCTCACCACCCTGGCGCGTACCCGCAACACGACACTGAACACGGTGACACAGGTGGCGTGGGGCATCGTGCTCGGCGCTGCGACGTCCCGCCACGACGTGACGTTCGGAAGCACCGTGTCCGGGCGGTCGCCGCACCTGACCGGCGTCGAATCGATGATCGGATTGTTCGTCAACACCGTGCCCACACGCATCACGCTGAACCCCCGGGAAACGCTGGGCCGACTGCTCGACCGGACACAAGCGGAACAGGCGACCCTCCTCGACCACCACCACCTCGGTCTCGCCGACATCCAGCGAGCAGCCGGCCCCGACATCGGGTTCGACACGGCAACCGTCTTCGAGTCGTACCCGATCGACCGGGGAGGCCTGACCGAGAACACCGACCTCGCCGGCATCCGGGTGGTCGACGTGCGCGGCGTCGACGCCACACATTATCCGCTGAGCGTCGCCTTCTCGGTGGACACGCAGCTGCGCATGACGTTTCACTACCGACCCGACCTGGTCGACAGGGCCACCGTCGACGCGATGGCAGGCCGGGTCACCCGGGTGCTCGAGGCGATGGCCTCCGATCCGGATGTCACGGTGGCTCGTGTGGATGTGTTGGGTTCGGGTGAGCGGGGGGTGTTGGTGCCGGTGCGGGGTGGGGTGGGTGTGGGGGTGCGGTTGTTGCCGGAGATTTTGGCGGGGGGTGTGGGGTTGGGTGGGGGTGGGGTGGCGGTGTCGTGTGGGGGTGTGGAGTTGTCGTATGGGGAGTTGGATGAGTGGTCGAATCGGTGGGCGCGGGTGTTGATCGGGCGGGGTGTGGGTCCGGAGTTGGTGGTGGGGGTGGCGGTGCCGCGGTCGGTGGAGTTGGTGGTGGCGGTGTGGGCGGTGGTGAAGTCGGGGGCGGCGTTCGTGCCGGTGGATCCGGTGTTGCCGGAGGTGCGGGTGCGGGAGTTGTTGGTGGATTCGGGTGCGGTGGTGGGGTTGTCGGTGTCGGGGGTGGTGTTGCCGTCAGTGGTGGAGTGGTTGCGGGTTGATGATGTGTCGGTGGTGGAGGGGGTGTCGGGGGGTGTGGTGTCGGATGGGGAGCGGACGAGGCGGTTGGTGGGTGGGTGTGCGGCGTATGTGATGTATACGTCGGGGTCGACGGGGCGTCCGAAGGGGGTGGTGGTGACGCATGGGGGGTTGGCGAATTTGGTTGAGGAGGTGCGGGTTCGGTTTGGTTTGTGGTCGGGGTGTCGGGTGTCGCATGTGGCGTCGCCGAGTTTTGATGCGTCGGTGTACGAGTGGTTGATGGCGTTTTCGGTGGGGGCGCGGTTGGTGGTGGCGCCGCCGGGGGTGTTCGGTGGTGCGGCGTTGGGGGAGTGGTTGGGGGTCAATGGGGTGACGCATTGTTTTGTGACGCCGTCGGTGTTGGCGACGGTGGAGGAGGGGGCGTTGGGGTCGGTGCGGGTGTTGGTGGTGGCGGGGGAGGTGTTGGGGTCGGAGTTGGTGGCGCGGTGGGCGCCGGGGCGGGAGTTGTTCGATGCGTATGGGCCGACTGAGGTGACGGTGCAGGCGACGGTGAGTGATGCGTTGGTGGCGGGGGGTGTGGTGACGGTGGGTGGTCCGGCGGTGGGGGTGGAGGTGGTGGTGCTGGATGGGTGGTTGCGGCCGGTGCCGGTGGGTGTGGTGGGGGAGTTGTATGTGGGGGGTGTGGGGTTGGCGCGGGGGTATTTGGGGCGGGCGGGGTTGACGGCGGCGTCGTTTGTGGCGGATCCGTTCGGGGGTGTGGGTTCGCGGTTGTATCGGACGGGGGATTTGGTGCGGTGGGATGGGTTGGGGTCGTTGGTGTTTGTGGGGCGGGCTGATTTTCAGGTGAAGGTGCGGGGGCAGCGGGTGGAGTTGGGGGAGGTGGAGTCGGTGTTGGGGCGGTGTCCGGGGGTGGCGGCTGCGGTGGTGGTGGTGGGTGAGGGTGGTCGGTTGGTGGGGTATGTGGTGCCGGAGGTGGGGGTGCGGGTGGATCCGGGTGTGGTGGTGGAGTTTGCGGGGTCGGTGTTGCCGGGGGGTGTGGTGCCGTCGGTGGTGGTGGTGTTGGGGGAGTTGCCGGTGACGGCGAGTGGGAAGTTGGATCGTGCCGCACTCCCCGCACCGGACGCTCCGGTGCGGGGATTCCGGGCTCCGGCAACCCCGTTCGAGGCCGTCGTCGCCGAGGTGTACGGCGACGTCCTCGGTGTCGACCGCGTCGGTGCCGACGACAACTTCTTCCGGTTGGGCGGAGATTCGCTGTCGGCCACCCGGGTCGTTGCACGGGTCGATGCCGCTCTCGGCGTCGACGTCGGCGTGCACGCTCTGTTCGAGGCGCCCACCGTGACAGGGTTCGCGGAGCGCGCGGCGAAAGCAGGAGTGCTGACGCACCGGCCGGAGTTGCGGGCGGCGCCGCGCCCCGAGCGTATTCCCCTGTCCCTGGCCCAGACCCGCATGTGGTTCCTCAACCAGTTCGACACCTCTTCGCCCGCCTACAACATCGCCATGGCGTTCCGGCTCACCGGCGCACTCGACCTCGACGCACTGCGGTCCGCGATGACCGATGTGGTGGAGCGTCACGAATCGCTCCGCACCCGGTTTCCGATGGCCGGCGACGAACCGGTGCAGGTGATCCTCGCGGCTGCGGATTCGGTGCCGGACCTGCCCGTCGCGACCGTGTCGAGCGACGCGGAGTTGCAGGAACGGCTGTCGGCGGCCGTCTCGGAAGGGTTCGACGTCACCGGGCAGATCCCCTTGCGGGCAGCCGTGTTCGAGACCTCCGACACCGACAGGGTGCTGCTGGTCGTGGTCCACCACATCGTCGCGGACGGCGTGTCGATGGTCCCGCTCGCACGCGACATGATGGTGGCGTACACCGCGCGGGCGGCCGGGCACGCCCCGGAGTGGCATCCGCCGACGGTCCAGTACGCCGACTTCACGCTCTGGCAGCGCCAACTCCTCGGGGCGGAAGACGATCCGCAGTCGGTGGTGTCGCAGCAACTGGACTACTGGCGCACCACGC
Source organism: Rhodococcus sp. JVH1 (assembly GCF_000280725.2). Taxonomy (NCBI): domain Bacteria; kingdom Bacillati; phylum Actinomycetota; class Actinomycetes; order Mycobacteriales; family Nocardiaceae; genus Rhodococcus; species Rhodococcus sp. JVH1. Next base: position 5,672,964 of record NZ_CP166289.1, read on the forward strand.
TGGCCGGTCTCCCCGCCGCCCTGGACCTGCCCTCCGACCGCCCGCGGTCGATGCAACGCACGCCCGACGGGAGCAGGGTCGGATTCGAGATCGACGCCGGTCTGCACCGCCGGCTGCTGGCGACGGCGTCCACGCACCAGTCGACCGTGTTCATGGTCGCGCACGCCGCGCTGGCCACCTTCCTCGCGAGGATGTCCGGCACCGAGGACATCGCCGTCGGCACCCCGGTGGCCGGGCGCGGCGAGGCCGCACTCGACGACGTCGTTGGAATGTTCGTCAACACCGTGGTGCTGCGGACCCTTGTCTCCGACGCGAGCCGGTTCTCCGAACTGCTCGAGCAGGTGCGTGACGTCGATCTCGGTGCGTACGCCCACGCCGAGGTGCCGTTCGAGAAGGTCGTCGAAGCGCTCGATCCGCCCCGCTCGACGGCACATTCACCGCTGTTCCAGGTGCTGCTCGAGTTCCAGAACGTCGAACGCCCCGACCTTTCGCTGCCCGGCGTCGAGGTCGAGGGCATCGACCTCGGTGCCACGATCGCCAGGTTCGACCTGCAACTGACGTTGTCCGAGGAGTACACGGACGACGGAACTCCGGCAGGCATCACCGCCGGTTTCACCTACGCCACCGACCTTTTCGACGCCGAAACCGTCGCCGGCCTGGCCGACCGGTTCGTCCGGATGCTCGATGCGGCCGTCACCGACCCGTCGATCCGGGTCGGCGACCTCGAGATCCTCGATGCCCTCGAACGGGACGAACTCGTGCCCGTGCGCGGCTTCCCCGCGGTCGCGGAACGCACCCTCCCGGACGTCCTCACCGCCGGCGCCGCGCCCGCCCCGGGGGCCACCGCAGTGTCGTGCGACGGCGTCATCGTGACGTACCGGGAACTCGACGAGCGGTCGAACCGGCTGGCCAGGGCCCTGATCCGCCGAGGTGCCGGTCCGGACGCGTTCGTCGCGATCGGCGTGCCGCGATCGATCGAATGGGTGCTGTCGGTGTGGGCGGTCGCGAAATCGGGGGCGGCGTACGTGCCGGTCGATCCCACCCTGCCGCCCGCGCGCACCGGCGGCATGCTCGAGGATTCGGGTGCGGTGCTCGGGCTGACGGTGACGGCGTACCATGACCGGTTGCCCGGGGTGGTGCCGTGGCTGCTGCTCGACGATCCCGAGGTGGCGAACGGATACTCCGGCGACCCGGTGATCGACGCCGATCGTCTCCGCCCGCTGAGGGTCGAACACGCGGCTTTCCTGCTCTACACGTCGGGGTCGACGGGAACACCGAAGGGGGTCGTGCTCACGCACGGCGGACTCGCGAATCTCGCAGTCGAGGAACGGGAACGGTTCGCGTCCATGCACGGTGCGCGGGTGTCGCATCTCGCGTCGCCGAGCTTCGACGCGTCATTGTTCGAACTGCTGATGGCGTTCGCCGTCGGCGCGACACTGGTCGTCGTGCCACCGACCGTCCTCGGGGGACGGGAACTGGCCGAACTCCTCGCGAGCGAACACGTCTCGCACGCATTCTTCACCCCCACGATCCTGGACACCCTCCGTCCGGAGGACCTCCCGTCCCTGCGGATTCTCGCCGTCGCGGGCGAGCGGTTCCCACCCGAACTGGCCGACCGCTGGACCCAGGGACGATTCGTCTTCAACGGATACGGACCCACCGAGGCGACGGTGCAGACCACGGTCAGCGAGGTGCTGTCCCCCGACGAACCGGTGAACGTCGGAGGTCCCGGGCGGGGCGTCGACGTGATCGTGGTGAACACCTGGTTGCAGCCCGTTCCGGTGGGCGTGATCGGGGAACTGTACGTCGCGGGGCCGGGGCTCGCGCGCGGCTACCACCGGCGGTCGGCGCTGACGGCCGGATCCTTCGTGGCGAACCCGTTCGGCGAACCCGGCTCCCGCATGTACCGGACCGGCGACCTCGTGCGGTGGTGCGAGATCGGTAGGCTGGAGTATGTGGGACGCAACGACTTCCAGGTGAAGATCCGTGGCCAGCGGGTGGAACTCGGCGAGATCGAATCGGTGCTGGCCCGCTGCGACGGTGTCGGCCGCGCGGCGGTCACCGTGCACAGCGGCACCGGCGACCGGCTGGTGGGATACGTGACGGCCGAAGCCGGTGCAAGTATCGACACCGCCGAGGTACTCCGGTACGCCGGATCCCACCTCGCGCCGTACATGGTGCCGGCCCAGCTGGTGGTGCTCGACCGGCTGCCCGTCGGCCGCACCGGCAAGCTCGACCGGCGAGCGCTACCCGCACCGGTGCTCGCGCCCCGAGAGTTCCGGGCACCCGCCACCCCGGTCGAGGAGGCGGTGGCGGAGGTCTTCGCCGACGTCCTCGGCATCGACCGCGTCGGGGCCGACGACGACTTCTTCGAATTGGGCGGGAACTCGCTCGTCGCGACCCGGGTGGCGTCCGCGCTCCGCGACCGGCTCGGCACCGACGTCGTCCTGCAGTGGATCTTCCGCAACCCCACCCCGGAGGGCCTGGCTCGCCGCATCGTCGACCCGTCAGCCCTGGGAAGCGTGCCCGCGGACGACGTGCTGAACGTCGTCGTTCCGTTCCGGGCGTCCGGTGCGCAACCCGCGCTGTTCTGCGTGCACCCGGCAGGCGGGCTTGCGCTGGGATACGCCGGACTGATGAAGTACGTCTCGCCCGACCGTCCGGTGTACGGGCTGCAGTTGCCGATCCTCAGCGGCGGAACGACGTTCGAGTCGATGGCGCAGCTCGCCCACCGGTACGTTGTCGAGATGCGCGCGGTGCAGCCCCACGGCCCCTACCACCTACTGGGCTGGTCCCTCGGCGGCGTCATCGCCCAGGCCGTCGCCGTCGAACTCCGTGAGTCCGGCGCCGAGGTCGGCACACTCGCGATGATGGACAGCTACGTCGCGGAGGGCGACAACTTCGGTGACCTCGAGGTGAACGCCGAGGAGTGGCTGCACGGGCTGGGTGTCGAGTTCGAGGGCGAGGGCGGCGACACCGGCACGTCGTACCGCGAGCAGTTGGTCGAGATGCTCGGACGATCCTTCGGCCGCGACCCCGCGTTCGCGTCGACCCTCCTCGGTCGCATCAGCACCGGCCTGGAGAATTCGAAGGAGATCTCCACCGGATACCGGCCGCGGGTGTTCGACGGCGACCTGGTGTTCTTCAGCGCCGCGCATTCCGCCGACGGGGAAGAAGGCGAACGGCCGTCGCCGAGCGTGTGGCAGCCCGCGATCACCGGCGTGATCGTCGAGCACAAGGTGGAATGCGACCACCTGCGGATGACCACGCCGGAAGCGCTCGCGGTCATCGGGCCGATCCTGGAGCGCTCCCTGGTGTCACGCCCCGATCGCACCGCCGATGACGGGCCAGGACTCCCGTAACTCGGTCTCGAACAGCCCCCACGAATGCGTGCCCTGCGAGACGTAGGCGAACGTGGCGGGAATCCCCAGCGAATTCAGCCGCGACTGGAACGCGGCCGCACACACGTTGGTCACCATCTCGACGACGCTGCCGCCGATCGTCTGAGGCACCACCAGCACCGGGTCGTGGTTGTCGATGCTGCCGGGAAGTCCGTTGCCGCTCGAGACGAACAACTCTGTGCCCCGCAGACGTTCGGCGTTCAGCATCGGGTCGTGCACCCGCCACCGCGGGTCCACGACGGAGCCCCACATGTTGGCCGCATTGCCGCCGCCCCGCAATTCCACCATCGACCGCACCATCGCCTGGCCCAGCAGTCCGCTCGTCGCGGCACACCCGCTGTACGAGCCGACGGCCCGGTAGAACCCCGGAACCTGGACGGCGAGGTCGAGTACCGCGCCGCCCGCCATCGACACCCCGCCGATGGCGTTCGACCCGGTGGTCGCGAACCGGCTGTCGACGGCCGCGGGGAGTTCGCTCGTCAGGTACGTCTGCCACTTGTTCCGGCCGAGGACCGGATCGTCGGCATCCCAATCGGTGTACATGCTGTACTGGCCGCCGATCGGCATTACCACGGTGACATGCTTGTCGGCGAAGAAGTCCCGCACACCGGTGTTGTTGAACCAGGAGATCCCGTCCGACCCGCCGCCGATGCCGGTGAGTAGGTAGAAGGTCGGCGCCGGACCGTCAGATGCGGGAGAGATGACGTCGTTGGCCACCCACCGGCCCATCGACTCCGAATACACGTCCACCCTGGTGATGCGGGGCTCCGCCGAAACCGACGGCGGGCCGAGCGCCGCCCACCCGGAAACGACCAGCAGCATCACCGCCAGTACACGCAGAGAGAACGCGGATCGCAGAGCTTCGAACGGTCGCATGGACGCCCCCTGGCTGTGGCCTGCCCTTCCAATCTAGGACTGCGGGGCACCTGCTTGGTGCGGTTCCCGTGAACCGGTGTAAAGATGATTCGGTGACCGACAACGACCGGCCCGACGAGCGTTTCACCCTCGCAAGCGAGCGGACGTTCCTCGCCTGGATGCGGAGTTCGCTCGCGCTCCTGGCCGGTGGCATCGCGATGATCCACCTGGTCCCCGAATTCAGCACCGGGTGGGTGCGGACGACCCTCGGCCTGATCCTGATCGGTCTCGCCGCGGCAGCCGCCCTCGTCGGCATGCGGCGGTGGTCGCAGGTCGAGAAGGCCCTGCGTGACGGCGCACCGATGCCGCCGCCCCACGAGTTGTGGCTGTTCGCGGTGACACTGACGGTGGTGGCACTGGGAGCGGCGCTCGCCAGCCTGGTGGCCGCGCTCTAACCTGCAGAAGAGGTTTGCATCTCGCGAACCGGACGTGAAGACGAAGGAGTACACGGTGGCCCACGAACTCAAGCTCGGTTACAAGGCGTCCGCGGAGCAGTTCGGTCCGCGGGAGTTGGTGGAGCTGGGTGTTCTGGCGGAGGCGCACGGTATGGATTCGGCGACGGTGTCGGATCATTTCCAGCCGTGGCGGCACGAGGGCGGTCATGCGCCGTTCTCGTTGGCGTGGATGACGGCGGTCGGGGAGCGCACGGAGCGGCTTCAGCTGGGGACGTCGGTGATGACGCCGACGTTCCGGTACAACCCGGCGGTGGTGGCGCAGGCGTTCGCGACGATGGGGTGTCTGTATCCGGGGCGGATCATGCTCGGGGTGGGTACCGGTGAGGCGCTCAACGAGATCGCGACGGGTTTTGCGGGGGAGTGGCCGGAGTTCAAGGAGCGGTTCGCGCGGCTGCGGGAGGCGGTCCGGTTGATGCGTGAGCTGTGGCTCGGTGATCGGGTCGATTTCGAGGGTGAGTACTTCACCACGAGGGGGGCGTCGATCTACGATGTGCCCGACGGTGGGATTCCGGTGTACATCGCGGCCGGTGGTCCGGTGGTGGCCCGGTACGCCGGTCGGAGCGGTGACGGGTTCATCTGCACGTCCGGTAAGGGCATGGAGTTGTACACGGAGAAGTTGGTGCCTGCGGTCGCGGAGGGGGCGGCGAAGGCCGGCCGTGATGTGGCGGAGATCGACAAGATGATCGAGATCAAGATTTCGTACGACACGGATCCGGAGTTGGCGCTGGAGAACACGCGGTTCTGGGCGCCGTTGTCGTTGACGCCGGAGCAGAAGCACTCGATCGACGATCCGATCGAGATGGAGAGGGCGGCGGATGCGTTGCCGATCGAGCAGGTGGCGAAGCGGTGGATCGTGGCGTCGGATCCGGATGAGGCGGTGGCGCAGATCCGCCCGTATCTCGATGCCGGGTTGAACCACCTCGTGTTCCATGCTCCCGGCCACGATCAGAAGCGGTTCCTGGAACTCTTCGAGCGGGACCTCGCGCCGCGGCTGCGGGGGTAGGCGGCTTCGCCGCCCGTGCGTGGTTGACGAGTGCAGGGACTCTTCAACCACGCACGGGCCCGAAGGGCCTCAGAGCATGTTCACGCGCTTGTAGAGGTGCCGGGAAGGACCGCCCAGCAGATCAGCGTCGTCCAGGAACCGCATGAGCGGCTGCGAACTCTCACGGATCTTGTCCGCCCGGAACCGGTTGTTCTTCGCCTCACGCAGCGCGCGTTCGGTGTCCAGTCCGGCCGCCGCGTAGACGGCGGGATTGATCATGCTGGAGACGATCAGATTCGACGCGATCGCGATGCAGGCGCGACTCGCCGCACGGTGCGCCTTGCTCATACCCTGGGCTCGTCGCAGTGTCTCCTCCCGGGCGAAGCGCATGTGCCGGGCTTCTTCGACCACGTGAATCTTGCTGGTGACGCGGACGATCGGCTGGACGCGTGTGTCCTTCATCCAGTCGCGCTGCATGACGTCGAGGATCTCCTCGGCGACGAGAATGCCGGCGTATGCGACCTCCCCCGAGGCGAGCGCCTTGAACCCGCGACCCAGCGTCACTACCGACTTGCGGGGAACGTAGGAGGGGCAACCGAACTTCTCGGCGGTGCGAGCGAACATCACCGAGTGCCTGCACTCGTCGGCTACCTCGGTCAGTGCGAACTGGAAATGGGCCTGCGACGCGTCCTTGGCGTACATGTCCCGGATGACCATCTGCTGGAGGATCATCTCGAACCAGATTCCGGTGCCCATGATCGAGGACACCTCGTGCTTCGTCAGCGTGATCTGCTGCTCGAACGTCATCTCGTCCCACATCGGCGTGCCGTACAGCGAGGACCACTCGGGCGTGAGGCCGTACAGGTCGTCGGGGACGGGCGCGTCCCAGTCGACCTCGACCGTCGGGTCGTACGACCTGCGGGCGGAGGACTGGAGGAGCCGGTCGCCGGTGTCCTGGCGATCCGTGATCTTCGGATTGCGGATAGCGAGCGTCGAGCGTGCCATGAAATCCTCCATGTCAGTGTGTCTAGCAGTTACACCTAATCATGTCGAAGAAAGTTCTTTACGTCAATGCCTCTGGTGTACAAAGGGTAGACAAATCACGGTAGTTCTTCGGACGTCAAGATCTCGGTGATGATCCCCACAACTCCGACACAAGGCTTGCTCAAAATTTGCCGATCGTCTGTAGTGAGTTCTCGGCAGCGGGCCCGGATGATCCCTTGCCCTGGCATCACCCTGCAGAAAGCGGAATGAACCCATGTCTGATCAGAAGAGTGCCGCCCAGCCCTACAGCCCCGACGTCGTCGTCGGCGCTCGCGTTTGGGTCCGCCGCGACTCCGACGCTCCCTCGCCCGGTGTCGTGATCGAAGATTTCGCGGACCTGTCCCAGTCGGAGGGACTCCTCGGACGTGATTGGGCGCCCGTGCACCGCTGGGCCGTCGCTCTCGACGACGGACGCCTCGTGTTCGCCGACGACGGCGAACTCGACCCCGACGCCGACGCACCGCAGGCGGCGCGCGGCTGATTCAGCCGAGTCCGTCGCTGACATCCTGAAGTTGCTCGACGGTGCCTGCGGCGATGGTTCGCACATGATCGGTGACGACGGAAATCGGCCAGTCCCACCACGCGATCCGGACCAGCGCGGCGATCTCGGATTCCGAGTAGCGGTCTTTGATGTGGACGGCCGGATTCCCGCCCACGACCGCATAGTCCGGCACGTCCCGCGTCACCACCGAACCGGTCGACACAATCGCGCCGTGCCCGATACGCACCCCGGGCATGATCGTCGCATTGCCTCCGATCCACACGTCGCTACCGACGACGGTGTCGCCGCGCGACGGTAGATCGGCGAGCAGATCGGAATGCTGGGCCCACGACCCTCCCATGATCGGAAACGGGAAGGTCGAGACCACGCTCATGCGATGATTCGCGCCGTTCATGATGAACGTCGTCCCGGTCGCGAATGCGCAGAACTTGCCGATGATCAGCCGCTCCGGCCCGTAATGGTGCAGGACATTGCGTGTTTCGAACTCCTCCGCGAACTCGGGGTCGTCGTAGTAGCTGTACTTCCCGACCTCGATCAGCGGGTTCTCGATCAGCGGTTTGAGCAGGACCACCCGAGGCTGACCCGAAACTGGGTGCAGGGTCATCGGATCCGGTGCGGCATTCGTGGGCAACTACTTCTCCATTCCTCAGCGCGGGGCGCGCGATCTCTTGTATAGCGCCGTACGGCGCTGGGCTGCACGCACTTTTGCGGCGTGCGGCTACCTCCATTGTTCACGAGCTGTTGCTAGAGTCGAACAAAGTTTCGAATGGCCTTGGGGGAGGTTGGTGGCGCCGGATCTGGAGGAGTTGCGTGTATTCACGGCGCGGCTGCGGAGGGTTTCCGTCGACGGTGACGCGGGGTTGGGGATCGAGTGGCTCGACGCGATCGAGGCGTTGAAATCGGTCGGGTGCGCGGCGCAGGCGGTGATCACCGACGGCGTCGTCACGTCTATCCGTGCAGATCGCAGGGCTGCTGGGGTGCCACGGGTGGAGTGGGACCGCGGCATCGCCTCGCAGATTGCGTTGGCGCGCAGAGAATCCCCGTACCGCGGGGGCCGGCATGTGGGGTTCGCGTAGGCGCTGGTGCACGAGATGCCGCACACCCTGGCGATGTTGCGGTCGGGCCGGTTGAACGAATGGCGAGCCACCCTGCTGGTGCGGGAGGCTGCATGTCGGTCGGCGACGGATCGGGCGATCGTGGACCGCCGGTTGTGCTCGGACCCGGCCACTCTCGACGGTGTCGGAGCGTCGGGTGACGACAGGGCCGGCGCCGGACTCGATGGCCTACCTGAGCGTGCTGATGCCGGTGGAGCAGGCGGTGTGTTTGCAGGCCACGCTGGGTCGGGATGCAGACAGTCTCATTGCGACCGGGAACAGCGGTGGCCGTACCCGCAATCAGCTGATGGTGGACTTGTTGTTCGACTGCGGCACCGGGCGGGCGGTGGCGTCGGGGGTTCCGGTGGCGGTGAATCTGGTGCTCTCGGACGAGACTCTGCTGGCGGGCGGGCACGAGGCCGCGCAGTTGCAGGGGTTCGGGCCGGTGCCGGCCGGGATCGCGCGGCAGCTGGTGGCCGACGCCGTCGACAGTGACACCGAGACAGCATTGCGGCGGGTGTACGCGTGCCCTCAGTCGGGGGCGTTGACGGCGACGGAATCACAATCCCGCACGTTCCCGAAGAGCCTGCGACAGCTGATGCGCCGATCCGGCATCACGACCACATCCGCTCACACCGAGAATCCGGTGCCACGACGGCGGACAACGGGTCCGGGCTCTGCGAGGCCTGCAACTATGCGAAGGAAGGCGACGGATGGTCCGCCCGCCCCGTACACAACCCCGCTCGCGGAGGACGCTGTTCGCGCTGCCCCACCGGACGTCGGGAAGTGTGATTCGGCCATAGGTCATCTGACCGCCCGGCGGGTGCGGTGTCAATCGACGGGCGGCGGTGGCCGGATACGCTATGGCCATGGCTGCGCCAGCGACACCCTCACCCGTGAATCCGCCCGCCCGTTCCCAGCCGTCGAGCGTCTACATCGCCTCACCGGAGGGGGACACCGGCAAGTCCACCATCGCGCTGGGTGTCCTGCAGATGCTCTGTGCGTCGGCGGCGAGGGTGGGCGTCTTCCGTCCCATCGCCCGATCGACGCAGGAAACCGACTACATCCTCGAGTTGCTCCTCGAACACACGACGGCCGACGTCGGCTACGAGGAGGCCCTCGGGGTCACGTACGAGCATGTCCACGCCGATCCCGACGGGGCGCTCAGCGAGATCGTCGCCCGGTATCACCAGGTGGCGGCGCAGTGCGACGCCGTCGTGGTGATCGGCAGCGATTACACCGACGTGGCGAGCCCGAGCGAACTCGGTTACAACGCGAGGATCGCCGCCAACCTGGGCGCACCGGTGCTGCTCGCAGTGAAGGGAGCGCGGCGCACCCCCGAGGAGGTCGCGCAACTCGCCCAGCTCGCGATCGGTGAACTGACTTCTCACCACGCCCATCCGCTCGCTGTGGTCGCGAACCGCTGCGACCCGGATGAGCTCGATGCGGTCACCGCCGCGTTGGCGTCCACCGGTGTGCCCGCGTGGAGCCTGCCCGAGATCCCGCTGCTGGTCGCGCCGACCATGGCCGAACTCCTCGAGGCGATCGACGGCAGCCTGTTCAGCGGCGACCCCGAGCTTCTCCACCGCGAGGCGCTGCGGGTGATGGTGGGCGGAATGACGGCGGAGCACATTCTCGAACGGTTGACCGAGGGCACGGTGGTGATCGCCCCTGCCGACCGTTCCGACGTGCTGCTGGCGATGGTGAATGCGCATGAAGCCGAAGGTTTCCCGTCGCTGGCGGGCATCATCATGAACGGCGGCCTGATGCCGCACCCGGCGATCGCGAAGCTGATGGCCGGCCTGAAGCCGCGGTTGCCGATCCTCACCACCGGACTGGGCACGTTCGACACGGCCAGTGCGGCCGCGCAGACCCGTGGCCGGGTGGCAGTCGGTTCGCAGCGCAAGATCGACACCGCCCTGAGCGTCATGGAACTGCGGGTGGACGCACCCACACTGCTGGAGCGCTTGAAGTTGCCGATCCCCTCGGTGGTGACTCCGCAGATGTTCGAATACCAGCTGATCGACCGTGCCCGCCGCGACCGCAAGCACATCGTGCTGCCGGAAGGCGACGACGACCGCATCCTCCGCGCGGCGGGGAGACTGTTGCAGCGGCAGGTGGCGGCGCTGACCATTCTCGGCGACGAGGTGCAGGTGCGGCGCCGCGCGGCGGAACTCGGCGTCGACCTCGGTGACGCACAGGTTCTCGACCCCCGGACGTCCGACCACGCCGGGCCGTTCGCCGAGGAGTACGCACGGCTCCGCGCCCACAAGGGCATGACCGTGGAGCGGGCCCGCGAGGTGATGGCCGACATCTCGTACTTCGGAACCATGATGGTGCACTTGGGAATCGCGGACGGCATGGTCTCCGGTGCCGCGCACACCACGGCGCACACCATCCGGCCGTCGTTCGAGATCATCAAGACGCAACCGGGGGTGTCCACGGTGTCGAGCGTGTTCCTGATGTGCCTGTCCGATCGGGTACTCGCGTACGGGGACTGCGCGGTGGTGCCCGACCCCACCGCCGAACAGTTGGCCGACATCGCGATCTCGTCGGCGCAGACGGCGGCTCAGTTCGGCATCGATCCGCGGATCGCGATGCTGTCGTACTCGACCGGCGACTCCGGGAGCGGCGCGGACGTCGACAAGGTGCGCTCCGCGACGAAACTCGTCCGCGAGCGTCGCCCGGACCTGTTGGTGGAGGGCCCCATCCAGTACGACGCCGCCATCGAGCAGAGTGTGGCCGACAAGAAGATGCCCGATTCGGCGGTGGCCGGGAAGGCGACGGTCTTCATTTTTCCCGACCTCAACACCGGGAACAACACGTACAAGGCCGTGCAGCGCAGTGCCGGCGCCATCGCCGTCGGTCCGGTGTTGCAGGGCCTCAACAAGCCCGTCAACGACCTGTCGCGAGGGGCGCTGGTCGAGGACATCGTGAACACCGTGGCCATCACCGCGATCCAGGCGCAGGGAGCAGAGCAGTGACCGAGGGGTCCGTACTGGTAGTCAATTCCGGTTCGTCGTCGATCAAGTTCCAGCTGATCCACCCGGACACCGGTAAGGCCTCGGCGTCCGGTCTCGTCGAGAGGATCGGGGAGCCCGAGGGGCGCATCGTCTATCACCACCGCACCGGATTGGCGGAGCGTCACGTTCACATCGCCGACCACCGGGCCGGGCTGAAGATGGTGTCGGACATCGTCGCCGAGGTGGGCCGACCGCTGAGGGAGGCGGGGATCGTCGCGGTCGGTCATCGCATCGTCCACGGCGGCGACGTGTTCTTCGAACCCACGATCATCGACGACGCGGTGGTGCAGTCCATTTCGGAACTCTCGAACCTTGCCCCACTGCACAATCCGGCGAATGTGATCGGGATCGAGGTGGCGCGGGAGGAGCTGCCGGACATCCCGCACGTCGCGGTGTTCGACACCGCGTTCTTCCACACCCTGCCCGCGGAGGCGTCGACGTATGCGATCGACCGGCAGGTCGCGAAGGAGCACTCCATCCGGCGGTACGGCTTCCACGGCACGTCGCACCAGTACGTGTCGGGGCGGGCGGCCGAGTTCCTCGACAGGGACCTGTCCGAGCTGAACCAGATCGTGTTGCACCTGGGGAACGGTGCCTCGGCGTCCGCGATCCGCGGGGGACGAGCCGTCGACACGAGCATGGGCCTGACCCCGCTCGAGGGGCTCGTCATGGGCACGCGGTCCGGGGACGTCGATCCCGGTGTCATCCTGCACCTGCACCGCAGCGGGATGGGTGTCGATCAGATCGACGACCTCCTGAACCGGCACTCCGGACTCAAAGGCCTGTCGGGGGTCAACGACTTCCGGGCGCTCCTGACGCTCGTCGGCGAGGGCGACGAGGCCGCGGCGTTGGCGTACGACGTGTACGTGCACCGACTTCGCAAGTACATCGGCGCCTACCTGGTGGAACTGGGCGGCGTCGACGTCATCACGTTCACCGGGGGAGTCGGCGAGAACAATGTCGACGTCCGCCGCGACAGCCTGGCCGGGCTGGGGCGCCTCGGCATCGTCGTCGACGACGACCGCAACCGCGCGGATTCCCGGGACGCACGACGTATCTCGGCGGACGAGTCCGACGTGGAGGTGCTGGTCGTGCCCACCAACGAGGAGTTCGCGATCGCCCGTGCTGCGGCGGACCTGATCGGGGCCTGAGCGTTACAGCAGGCTCTTGGGCCGGATGGCGTTGGCGAGATCCACCAGCGTGTACCGGTGAGTGCGCTCGGGGGCGTTGCGGGCCAGCGCCCGCAGGCCTGCCTCGGCGCCCTTGCGGAGGCCCCGTTCGGTGAACGGCACACCGAGGATCTGTTCGCGTTCCGTCGCCGACGTGTGACCGGCAAGCATCCAGTCCAGTGCGGTGCCCAAGACGAGCGTGCGCATCTGCAGTGCCCGGCTCTCCTCGGGTGCGAGCGCGGCGACACGGAGTGCGGCCTCCCGGAGGGCCGCTTCGTCGATCTCCTCGATCGGCTTGCCGGACAACAGCATCAGCACACTCGTCATCCGGGCCATGGTGAAGTGCCGGGAGGTCGCGGGAACCTGATCGAGGGCGGCGATGGCGCCGGGTAGGTCGCCGCGTTGGGTGAGTTGCCGCGCCAGCCCGAATGCCGCACTCACCATGCTGTGGTCGGTCCGCCACACCGTCCGGTAGTATTTCTCGGCGAACGTCCGCCACTGATGGGGATCGGAACTCTCCCAGTGCTGCAGAATCAGTTCGGCGGTGGCGGCCAGAGCAAGCTTGGGAGCCGTCTCCCCGGGCATCGCCTTCAGCACGGATTCGAAGCGGGAGAACGCCGTCTCGTATTCGCCGTCGATGAGCGTCGCGAGTCCGGCGTACCAGTCGACGCGCCAGTTCCCGCCCATATCGCCCTCCACGGCGCGGAGGAGTTCGGTGGCGGTGGCGGCATCACCGAGATCGAGGTGCGCCTTGATCTCGGCGAGTGTGAGTTCCCGGGAGAACGACACGTCCAGGTCGCCGACAACTCGTTCGATACCGTTCTCGCGCGCGTGCCGAATGGACTCCAGTGTCTGCTGCGGTTCGCTGTGCACCGCGGCGGCCAGGAGTGGGGCGTTGGGATCGGTCGGGTCGATCAGGGGCACCGCCAACGCCTGCGCCACGGAGTGCGGATCGAGATTCTCGTCCCGTTCGACGCCGTCGACGTACACGTCGGTCTGCTCGACGGCCTCGTTCGTGCCGAACGTCGTTCTCTGCTTGCTGAACACGGTCGACAGTCCGGGATGCTCCTCACCGGTCTGCTGCGCGAGCACTTCCCGCAGTACCGCCGTGAGCTGACCCGCCATCTCCTCGGCGGACGCGAAACGCCGGCTCGGATCGGGGTCGGTTGCGCGCAACAGGAGTCGGTGGAAGAACTCGTATTCCGCGAGGAGCGGCGCCTGCTCGGGGGACGGGATCCCGTCGAGGTACCGGCCCTTGTCGGACGGCATGTCGAGCGTCAGGACGGCGAGTGTGCGCCCCACCGTATAGATGTCGGACGCCACGGTCGGGCCCGTCTTGACGATCTCCGGCGCCTGAAACCCGGGCGTGCCGTACAGGTAGCCGTAGTCCTCGATGCCCGCGACGGCCCCGAGGTCGATCAATTTGAGGGCGTCCTCAGTGACCATCACGTTGTCCGGTTTGAGGTCGTTGTACACCAGGCCGGTGGAGTGCAGATACGCCAGTGCGGGAAGGATTTCGAGCACGTAGGCGATGGCCTGCTCGACCGGCATGCGCTCGGGCTTCTCGTGCGTCGACAGCACGTCCCGCAGCGAGTGACCGCCCACGTACTCCATGACGATGTACCCCATCGGGGTCCCGTCCGATCGGGGATGCTCCACGAAGTTGAAGATCTTCACGATGCTCGGGTGAGCCACCTCGGCGAGGAACTGGCGTTCGGCGACCGCCACGGCCTGAGCCTCGGCGTCGCCGAAGTGCAACAGGCCCTTGAGAACCACCCACCGGTCGCTGACGTTGCGATCGATGGCCAGGTAGATCCAGCCGAGGCCGCCGTGCGCGATGCAGCCCTGCACCTCGTACTGGCCGCCGATCAACTCGTTCGGGCCGAGAAGCGGCCGGAAGTCGTACGTGGCTCCGCACGAGGGGCACAGACCGAACTCGGAGCCCTCGGACGTGGCACTGGTGCGGCCGACCGGTTTGTTGCATTTCCAGCAGAAGCGCTTGCTCTCGGGGACTTTCGGGTCGGTCATCACGGCGGACGCCGGGTCGAGCGTCTTCACGACGGGAACCTCGACGAGACCGCCGCCGAGACGCAGGCGCTGCCCGGACCGGGTGCGCGGTGAGCGCGTCGAGCGGCCGGTGCCGGACGCGCCGGACGGCCGGGACGTCGGCGTCGCCTGGGTGGCCGGACCCTCGTCCCGTTCTTCCCGGACCGCGGCCTGCGTGGCCTCCTCCTCCGGCTCCCGGACGGCGGCCTGGGTGGCGATGTCCGGGTCGGTGGACTCCGGGTTCTTCGAATGTTGCGGCATGCGTCCCCTCAGTCCTGGTACACGGCGGACGGCGGGGCGGGGGACGGCCCCAGCATCGACAGCCAGTGGTCGTACATCCTGGTCCAGGTACCGTCGCGGCGGATCCGTTCGAGCGTGCCGTTGACGAACCGCACCAGGTCCTCGTTCGCCTTGGTGATGCCGACGCCGTACGGCTCGGCGCCCATGCTGTCTCCGACGATCTCGAGATACGGGTCCTGGGATGCCAGGCCGGCGAGGATGGTGTCGTCGGTGCTCACCGCATCGACCTGCCGTTGTTGCAGGACCACCAGGCAATCCGACCACATGGGGACCGTCAGGATGTCCGCGGTGGGCGCCACCTGCTGCAGCCGTGTCAGCGACGTCGTGCCGCGGACGACGCAGACCCGCTTCCCGTCCAGGTCGGCGGCGCTGCGGATCGGGGAGCCCTTCACGACGAGAACCCGCTGCTGTGCCTCGAAGTACTCGGAGGAGAACGCCACCCGTTCCTTCCGGTCGCAGGTGATGGTCATCGTCTTGGCCACGATGTCGACCATCGACTCCTGAAGTGCCTTCTCGCGATTCGCCGACGTGAGGATGCGGTACTCCAGCCGGTCGGGATCGCCGAACAGGTCCCGTGCGATCTCCCGGGCGATGTCGACGTCGAAGCCCTGGACGGCCCCGGTCGCCGGATCGCGGAAACTCATCAGATTGCTGCCCGTGTCGAGGCCGACGACCAGACGCCCACGCGCGCGGATGGCGTCGACCGTCGGCATCGGCGGTGCGGCGTCGGTGTCGGGGAACGGGCGCAGGCTCGCGGTGGGATCGCCGCAGTCCTTCTCCGGGGTCGGCGGCGCAGTGCTCGTCTCGGGCGCCGGCGTCGCGGCCGCGGGTAGCGGGGGCTCGGTGTACGACACGCTCGGCGATCCGACGTGCGCCGGACTCGACTCGGCGCACCCGCCGATCAGCAACGTGGCCGCCACCAGCACCAGCGCGATCCGGCGCCCCCTCACTGGTATTCCCGCAA
Source organism: Rhodococcus sp. JVH1 (assembly GCF_000280725.2). NCBI lineage: Bacteria > Bacillati > Actinomycetota > Actinomycetes > Mycobacteriales > Nocardiaceae > Rhodococcus > Rhodococcus sp. JVH1. The sequence continues at coordinate 5,688,859 of NZ_CP166289.1, forward strand.
CCGAGGCCACAACCCGATGATAATTCCGCCGAACGCGATGAGCGTCAGGACGAGGGCACCGGAACCGAGCGCGGTCAGCACGCGGGCCGCGGATTCGACATGCGACCGCAGACGGTCGCGGGCGGTGCCGATTCCGTCGGTGAGCGCGTCGTCGACGGCGGTGAACTGCGCCGCGGAATCCGACGGTCCCGGTCCGATGGCGACCGTTGCCGCCGAGGCGAAGTCGCCCTCGGCGAGGATTTCGTTCATGCGGTCGTGCGCCGAGGACCAGAGCGTCCACGCCTCCTGCGCCCGCGCCACCTCGTCGTGGCCGACCGCGCGGTCGCCGTCGTGGGGGTAGCTCGACAGCAGGGTGTCGAGCTGACCGGACTTGTCCTCGAAGACGGCGTCGTAGTCGCCGTTCGAGTCGCGGCGGACCAGTTTGAGGGTCTCCTCGGTGCGGGCCTGCTGGGCGAGGATGCGGGCGGCGGTCAACTCGTGCATCGGGCGGGCGCCCTCGGTCAGTGCCCGCTTGGTGTCGACGGAGGAGACCAGACCGGCGACCAGCATCCACACCAGGAGGATCGCCGTGCACGACGACGCCACGATCAGCCCGAGATTGAACGTGCGCCGACTGAGTCTCGCGATGACTATCTGGGCGACGAGCAGCGCGACGAGTGCGACGAGGATCAGGATCAGCGCCAGCCAGGGTGGGCGAGAGTAGTCCCGTTGCGTGTCCGCGACGGCGGCTTCCTGCTGGGCGTGCAACTGCTGCGCCATCGGCAGCATGCTCGTCTGCATCAGCGTGGACGCCTCGCTGAGGTAGGCCGCGCCGACGGGATGGCCGGTGCGATTGTTGGCCCGTGCGGTCTCGACGAGACCGGCGTAGACGCTGAGGTCGCTGGAGATGGAGGCGAGCAGTCGGCGGCTGTCCACGTCGCTCGCCGCGAGACCGCCCGACGCGTACACGAGGTCGGCGGAGGCGGTGCCGATCGCCTGCGCGTAGGTGTCGCGGAGTTCGGGAGGTTCGAGACCGCCGGAGATGAACGCCGTCGTGGCCGCGGCGTCCGCCACGGACAGGGCGCTGTAGAGGTTCTGCGCCGAGAACGACAGCGGTTCGGTCTCCGCGAGGACACTGTCGAGGGTGGCTTCCCTGCTGTTCGCCGTCGAGGCGGCCACCAACCCGGCCGTGAGTGTGAGCAGAATCAGGAGGGCGCCGAGGGCGGTGAGCTTGGCGGGAGTCGATGCCAGGAACGCGCGCAGTTCCTTGCGGCGCGCCACCGCGGGGTCGACGTCGTCGTCCGCGGCGGCAGACAATGCGCGGCTGCCGTGGGGTTCGATCGACGGTGCCTCACGCAGAACCACCTCGCACCCCTCCCGTGTCATGGCCGCACCTTGTGGGGAGCATATAAGCAGCGGTCGGTTCACGACTGCCGACGGGCAGTTCCGGAAGAAACCGTTAGTGTGAGGGAACTGCAGGGAGACCCATCAGGTCGGACAGGGGTAGTCGATGCGTGGTGACGGTGACGGCTGGACAACCGGGCCGGACGGCAGTCGTCATTGGGGCAAGCACGGTGCGGCCGGGTTGTTGCTGCGTGCGCCGCTCCCGGACGAGACGCCGGCCGTGCTGCTACAGCACCGTGCGGCCTGGAGTCACCAGGGCGGCACGTGGGCGTTGCCCGGCGGTGCCCGGGACAGCCACGAGACCACCACCCACGCCGCGGTACGCGAAGCGCACGAGGAAGCCGGCATCGAGAGCGCGGCCATCCGCGTCCGCACCGAGGTCGTCACGATGAAGGCCGCGAGCGGCTGGAGTTACACCACGGTGATCGCCGACGCCGAGCGCCCGCTGCCCACCGTCGCGAACGGCGAGAGCACCGAACTGCGCTGGGTGCGGGAAACCGACGTGGACGGGCTGCCGCTGCACCCGGGATTCGAAGCGGGGTGGCCGCAGCTGCGCACCACGGAGGTGCGTTTGCTGCTCGACCGGCACGACGTACTGGGCGAACGCGGCGCGCTGGCGCAGTTGTCGAAGGCCCTGCCCCGCACGGTGCACCTGCCCGACGGCACCTACGGGTGGTTGCCGCGCGTCGAGGTGCTCGAAGCCCTGGACGCGGTCGGCCGCAGCGCCGAACCGGCCGGCCACGGCACCACCCTGGGAACGGTGACGGCCGTCGTCACCACCGACCCCGACCTGATCGAACAGTTGCCGGCCACCGTCGTCGTCCTGCCGCCCGCCACGGTGCTGGACTGGCTGGACCAGCCGTAACTACGCGTTCTGCTGCAACAGGGCGGACAGCGAGCGCGCGGCGGCCTGCGGGTCGCGGGCCTCGGTGATGGCCCGCACGACGACGATGCGGGAGGCCCCCGCGGCGAGGATCTCCGGAACGCGGGACTCGTCGATGCCGCCGATCGCGAACCACGGGCGGTTCGGCTCCGAGTCGGCGGTCGATCGCACCAGATCGATGCCCGACGCGGTCCGCCCCGGCTTGGTGGGGGTGGCCCACACCGGTCCGGTGCAGAAGTAGTCGACGCCGTCCTCGATCGCCGCGAGACTGGCCTGCGCGCGACTGTGGGTGGAGCGGCCGATCAGGACGTCGGAACCCACCACGGTCCGTGCGTACGGGACGGGCAGGTCGCCCTGGCCGAGGTGCAGCACGTCGGCCCCGGCCGCCAGCGCCATGTCGGCGCGGTCGTTGACCGCGAGCAGCGCTCCGTGCCGCCTGGCCGCGGCCGCGAGCACCGACAATGCCGCCAGTTCGTCCCGGGCGTCCATCGTGCCGAACTTCTTCTCTCCGGCCGAGCCCTTGTCGCGGAGCTGGATGATGTCGACGCCGCCGGACAGCGCGGCCTCGGCGAACTGCGCCAGGTCGCCCTTCTCGCGCCGAGCATCGGTGCACAGGTACAAACGTGCTGTTCCGAGGCGGCGCCGACGGTCCGTGAGGTTGCTGTGATGCGAGGTGGTCACGGCATGACGGTAGCCTCTACGGTGAAAGTGCAACACGGGAGTCCCGGGGAACGTGGGGCTGAGAGGGGCTCACGCCGAGCCCGACCGTCATACCTGACCCGGATCATGCCGGCGCAGGAAGTGAGGTGGAGTTCAATGGCGAGATCGGTATCCGTCGTCGGAGGCGGAGTGATCGGCCTGTCCATTGCGTGGCGAGCAGCCCGCAACGGCTGGTCGGTACGGCTGTACGACCCGTCGATCGGTTCGGGAGCGTCCTGGGTGGCGGGCGGCATGCTCGCCCCGTTGTCCGAGGGCTGGCCCGGCGAGGAGAGCGTCCTCGAACTGGGAAGCGCGTCGCTCGACCGGTGGCCCGAATTCGGGAAGGAACTCGAGGCCGGGGCCGGCGTCGAGCTGTTCACGTCGCAGAGTTCGCTCACCGTCGCGCTGGACGGCGCCGACGCGGAGGACCTGCGGACCATCGCCGAATGGGTGGGTGCCCAGGGGCGGGAACTGCAGATCCTGAGCCGTGCGGAAGTCCGCGCGCTCGAGCCGATGCTGGGGCGCGGAGTCAGGTTGGGACTCTTGGCCGTCGACGAACTGGCCGTGGACAACAGGCTGTTGTTGCAGGCGTTGCAACGGTGCGCGGTCGACGCCGGAGTGGAGCTGATCGGGGAGGCCGTGCACAGCCTCGACCGGCTGGGCACCGACCAGATCGTCGTCACCGCGGGCATCGCGTCGCCGGCCCTGTGGCCCGGGCTTCCGGTTCGCCCGGTGAAGGGCGAGATCCTGCGGTTGCGCTCGCGTCCCGGGGTGACCCCCGCGCCGGGCCGCACCATCCGCGGCAGTGTGCACGGCAGGCCCGCCTACCTGGTGCCGCGGGCCGACGGCATCGTCGTCGGTGCCACCCAGTACGAGTCGGGCAACGACACGCAGGTCACGGTGGCCGGCGTGCGAGACCTGATCGCCGATGCCGAAGCGCTGATGCCCGCCATCGGCGAGTACGAACTGCGCGAGACCTCGGCGGGTCTGCGTCCGATGACTCCGGACAACCTGCCGCTGATCGGCCGGGTGTCCGATCGGGTCGTGGTGGCGACGGGACACGGCCGTAACGGCATCCTGCTCACCCCGGTGACCGCCGACGCGACGGTGGCATTGTTGGAGGGCTCGGCACTGGTCGAGGCGAAAGCCGCCGACCCCGAACGTTTCGAGAAAGTAGCGAGGTAGAGATGAGTGAGCAGCAAGTAGTGGTGCCGATCGGCATCAGCGTCAACGGCGAGGACCACGAGTTCACGGAACCGTTGACCGTCACCGGGCTGCTGGAGGTGCTGAACCTGCCCACCAAGGGCATCGCGGTGGCAGTCAACGGCGCCGTGTTCCCGCGCGCCCGGTGGGACGAGCTCGTGGTCCGGGGCTGGGAGATCGAGATCCTCACGGCGGTGCAGGGTGGCTGACGCGACGCCCGGCGTGCAGAAGGGCCTCATGATCGCGGGCCGCACGTTCGGTTCACGGTTGATCATGGGCACCGGCGGCGCAGCCAACCTCACGGTGCTCGAAGAGGCGCTCGTCGCGTCCGGCACCGAGCTGACCACGGTCGCGATGCGCCGCGTCGACGCCGCAGGCGGCACCGGTGTGCTGGACCTGCTGCGCCGGCTCGACATCGCGCCGCTGCCCAACACCGCCGGGTGTCGCGGTGCGGCCGAGGCGGTGCTGACGGCGCAACTCGCCCGTGAGGCGCTCGAGACCGACTGGGTGAAGCTCGAAGTCATCGCCGACGAACGCACCCTGATGCCCGACGCCATCGAGTTGGTCAGCGCTGCAGAGCAACTGGTCGACGACGGTTTCGTCGTCCTGCCGTACACCACCGACGACCCGGTGCTGGCCCGCAGGCTCGAGGACGTCGGCTGCGTGGCCGTGATGCCGCTGGGTTCGCCGATCGGCACCGGGCTCGGTATCGCGAACCCGCACAACATCGAGATGATCGTGGACGGTGCAGGGGTCCCCGTCATCCTCGACGCCGGCATCGGGACCGCCAGCGACGCGACCCTCGCGATGGAACTCGGCTGCGACGCCGTACTGCTGGCCACTGCTGTGACCAGGGCGAAGGACCCGGCACTCATGGCGTCGGCGATGCGCGGGGCCGTGGTGGCGGGCTACGAGGCACGTCACGCAGGCCGCATTCCCAAGCGGTTCTGGGCTCAGGCGTCGTCGTAGTTCTCGGGGTCGCGTCGGGGTCTCGCTCAGGGTCCGACCGGTACCAGGGGACGAGTCGGGTGTAGACCTGCGGCCGATGCGCGACGGCCGCAGGTTCGGGCATCCTTCTCACCATGATTGAAGTGAGGGGACTTTCGAAGACCTTCGGTGCGACGAAGGCGGTGGACAACCTGACGTTCAACGTGAAGCCGGGTATGGTCACCGGCTTCCTCGGCCCGAACGGTGCAGGCAAATCGACGACCATGCGCATGATCCTCGGGCTGGACCGCCCCACGGCGGGCAGCGCGTTGATCGACGGCAAACCGTACAGCGACCTGGTGCAGCCGCTGCGGACGGTGGGGGCGCTGCTCGACGCGAAATGGGTGCACCCCAACCGCTCGGCCCGCGCCCACCTGCAGTGGATGGCGGCGTCCAACTCGTTGCCGAAGAGCCGGGTCGACGAGGTGCTGCACCTCGTCGGGCTCACCGAGGTGGCCGGGAAGAAGGCTGGCGGGTTCTCGCTGGGCATGTCCCAGCGACTGGGCCTGGCCGCCACGCTCCTCGGCGACCCGAAGGTGCTGCTGTTCGACGAGCCGGTGAACGGGCTCGACCCGGAGGGCATCGTCTGGATCCGGAAGTTCATGCAGCGCCTCGCGGCGGAGGGACGCACCGTGCTGGTGTCGAGTCACCTGCTGTCCGAGATGGCGCTCACCGCCGAACATCTGGTGGTCATCGGCCGGGGGCGGCTGATTGCCGACACCACGGTGTCCGAGTTCGTCAGCAAGTCGTCGGAATCGACGGTGCGCGTGCGGAGCCCACAGCTGGACGCGCTGCGTAGCGCGCTCACGTCCAACGGGCTCACCGTGCGTGAGGACGGATCCGACGGGCAGCAGGCGCTCGTCGTGGTGGATTCGTCGACGGACGTCGTCGGCGGGATCGCCGGTTCGCAGGGCATCGTCCTGCACGAGTTGGCATCTCAGCGCGGATCGCTGGAGGACGCCTTCATGAAGTTGACCGGAGACGACGTGCAGTACCACGCAGAGGGCGTCGAAGATGTGATGAGGGGTGCACTGTAATGGCTGTTCTCAATGCCGAACGGATCAAGATCACGTCGACGAGGTCGCCGTGGTGGTGCACGGTCGTCATCATCGTGCTGGGCCTCGGCCTCGCCGCGGTCATCGGGCTGAGCGCGAAGGCGAGCATCAACTCCTTCAACAACCAGATCGCCGACGGTAAGCAACCGGATTTCGATCCGTTCCTGCCGCAGATGTCGGACGCGGTCGGCGGGGTCTCCGGATTCGGCGTGCTGGTTCTGATGATCCTCGCGGCGCTCGCCGTGACCAGCGAATACCGGTTCGGCGTCATCCGCACCACGTTCCAGGCCATCCCGAACCGGGCGTCCGTCCTCATTGCGAAGGCAGGTCTGATCGGCGCGTTCGGCGCCGTGCTGACGTTCGTGCTCACGTTCGGCGCGTATGCCATCGCGAAGGCGACCGCGGGTGACGAGGCCGGAGCGGCGCTCACCTTGTCGGGTGACGACGCGTGGCGGTCGATCTACGGCGTCCCGATCTACGCGTTCCTGTGTGTGGTTCTCGCCGTCGGTGTCGGCACGCTGCTGCGTCAGTCGGCCGGTGCGATCGCCCTGCTCCTGCTGTGGCCGCTGCTGATCGAGAGCCTGTTCAACCTGTTCGGCTCGTTCGGCGAGAAGATCATGCCCTTCCTGCCGTTCCTCAACGCCAACAACTTCCTGGGGGCGCCGCAGGGGGTCGAATTCCACTGGGGCCCGTGGGGCAGCCTGGTGTACTTCGCGGTGTTCGTCTTCGTGATCTTCGGGGCCGGCCTGGTGGTCGTCAACAAGCGCGACGCCTGACACCCGATACAGTACTTTCGCCCCGCTCCTCCGCCAGGTGATCGTCGGGAGACCTGGCTGAGGGTGACGGTGGGGCGGGAGCCTGTGGGCCGGTGCGAAATCCATTCGCGCCGGCCCACCGGTGCTTCTGCGTTAGGCTCCCGACATGCGACTACGGGGAGCCTTCACAGTCGGAGTGGCCGGTGCGATGATCGTGGCCGGATGCTCGTCGACGAGCGAACCCGATTCGCCGCCGGTCGACGCGAGCGCTCTCGCGGCCTCGGTCACCGAGGGCGGTGTGGTGGCGCACCTGGAGCAACTGCAGACGATCGCCGAGAACAACAACGGCAACCGCGCGGCCGGAACCTCCGGCTACGCCGCCAGCGTCGATTACGTCGCACAGGTGCTGGAAGACAAGGGCTTCGACGTCGAGACCCCCGAATTCGAGTTCCACAACTTCGACGTCCGGACGGAGGCGCTCAGGTCCGGCGACCGCGACGTCGAGGTGCGTGCGCTGGCGTATTCGCCGTCCACCGGTCCGGAGGGGATCACCGCCCGCCTGGTACCCGCCCCCAAGGACGAGAGTCCGGGATGCGAGGTCACCGATTACGACGGCCTCGACGTGACCGGGGCGATCGTCCTCGTCAACCGAGGGGTGTGCCCGTTCGCGGCCAAGCAGCAGTTCGCGTCCGAGCGCGGCGCCGCGGGCGTGATCGTCGTCAACAACGAGGACGGACCGATGAGCGGCGGAACCCTCGGCGACCCGGATATGGGCAAGGTGCCCACCGGCGGAGTGAGCAAGGCGGACGGCGCGGCACTCGAGCAGGCCGGGGGTGACGTCACCCTCACCCTCGACACCACCACCGAGTCGAGTACCGCTCGCAACGTCATCGCCCAGACGAAGACCGGCTCGGTGGAGAACGTCGTGATGGTCGGCGCCCACCTGGACAGCGTCCCGGACGGTCCCGGCATCAACGACAACGGCACCGGCGTCGCCGCGACCCTCGAAACGGCGGTGCAGCTCGGCGGTTCGCCCGACGTCGACAACGCGGTGCGCTTCGCGTTCTGGGGGGCCGAGGAATTGGGTCTGCTCGGTTCGGAGGCCTACGTGAACAGCCTCAGCGAGGACCAGCGGAACGACATCGCGCTGTACCTGAACTTCGACATGCTCGGTTCCGAGAACGCCGGCTATCTGGCGTACGACGGCGACAACTCCGACAACGTCGGTGAGGGGCCCGGACCGGAGGGTTCCGCGGGCATCGAGCGCACGTTCACCGAATTCCTTCAGGGTAACGGGGTCGCCGCGGACGGCACGGACTTCGACGGCCGATCCGACTACGGTCCGTTCATCGAGCACGGCATCCCCTCGGGCGGCGTGTTCAGCGGCGCCGACGAGACGAAGACCCCCGAGCAGGCACAGAAGTGGGGCGGCACCCCGGATGTGGTGTACGACGAGAACTACCACAGCGCGACCGACACCCTCGAGAACGTGAACCGGGCCGCGCTCGCCAAGAATGCCGCCGCGGTCGCGTATGCCGTCGGGGTGTACGCGGAGTCCCTCGCCGGACCGAACGGTGTCCCCATCGGCGCGGACCGGGAGAAGGCGCGGGCCGCGGAGTGATGTCCGATTCGTCACGAGTTTGTGCATGTGACGCTGGGTTACCCTTACTCCCGTGAGCGACGACCCGGCCGAAGAGAACAGTGCCGAACTCGACGCTGCGCAGACACCGAAACGAGGCGACAAGGTTCTGGGCTGGGTGGGATCGATCAACCGGCAGCCGCAGCTGATCGAGGGGCTGCGCAGGTTTCGTCGCGCGCTGCCCGGTGATCCCGCGTTCGGCGACCCGCTGTCCACGGCGGGACCCGGGAGCGCACGGGCCATCGCCCGCGTGGCGGATCGCTTCCTCGACCACCAGCCCGGCGCGTCCCGCGAGATGAGCCTCGGCGCGCTGCAAGTGTGGCAAGCGCTGCTCGAGCGCACCGGACGCGGTCGGGGAACGCAGGAAGTGACCATCGTGTTCACCGACCTGGTCGGCTTCTCCAGTTGGTCGCTGCCCGCCGGTGACAGCGCCACCCTCGCCTTGCTGCGCGACGTCGCCCGAGCCGTCGAGATCCCCATCGTCGACCGCGGAGGACACGTGGTGAAACGCCTGGGGGACGGCGTGATGGCCGTCTTCCCCAGCCCGGACCGCGCGATCGACGCCGTCTTCGCCGCACAGGAAGCGCTCGCGGAGGTGGAGGTGGACGGCTACCGCCCCCGCATGCGCGTCGGCATCCACACCGGTGTGCCTCGGCAGATCGGCAGCGACTGGCTCGGCGTGGACGTGACGATCGCGGCACGCATGATGGGACTGGGCGGCGACGGCAACGTGATGGCGTCGTCAGCCACGCTGTCGAGTCTGCAGCCGGGCACCCTCGACGAACTGGGTGTCGGCGTCAAGCCGTGGCGACGCGCCTTCTTCGCCCCCGCGCCCAGCGGGGTGCCCTCCGACCTCGGTATCTGGCGGTTGCGGCTCCGCCGCCCGTGAGTACTTCTCAACCGCCGGACGTCAAGAAGTACTCACGAGTGACGAAGTCGCCACAGGGGAGAGACGGGGCCGTGACCGGCGCCCAGGTCGTACGACGCCTCCAGGCACTTGGTGACCCATTCCTTGCCGAACGCCACCGCGTCGGGCACGGACCACCCGTGGGCGAGAGCGCTCGCGATGGCGGCAGCGAGGGTGTCGCCGCCGCCGTGGTCGTTGCCGGTGTCGATGCGGGGACTGCTGAACTCGAGGAACCTGTCACCGTCGAACAGCAGATCGGTGCTCGACGCCGACGTCCGGAGATGCCCGCCCTTCACAATCGACCACTGCGCTCCGAGCGCGTGCAGCGCTTCGGCTGCCCGGCGCGCGGTCACGTCGTCCACCACCTCGATGCCGGTGATCAACCGGATCTCGTCGAGGTTCGGGGTGACCACTGTGGCGATCGGGATCAGCGTGTTCCGCACGGCGTCCAGTGCCTCGGCATGCAGGAGTGGATCTCCGTGCATCGACGCGCACACCGGGTCCACGACCAGCGGGACCGGTTGGTCGCGGCCGATCCCGACCTCCGTGCACACGGCGGCGACGGCCTCGATGATGGCCGTCGACGCCAGCATGCCCGTCTTCGCTGCCCCGACCCCGATGTCGTCGACGACGCACCGCACCTGCGCGGCCACCGTCTCCGGCGGAATCTCGTGGAAACCACTGACGCCCACCGAGTTCTGCACCGTCACCGCGGCGACCGCGACACATGCGTGGACGCCGCACAGCGCCATCGTCCGCGAGTCGGCCTGGATCCCGGCGCCACCGCCGGAATCGGTGCCGGCGATGGTGAGGACTCGGACGGGGGTCTGGCCGTCGGGGGTCAGGGGCAGCAGCTTCACGAAGGGGACCTTACCGATTCTCTGAGGTGACGGATTCGACGGGCAGATACACGCGACCACCTGCGTCGACGAACTCGCTCGACTTCTCGGCCATGCCCGCCTCGATGGCTTCTACCGAATCGAGTCCATGTTGTTGTGCGTACTCGCGCACGTCGGCGGAGATCCGCATCGAACAGAACTTCGGGCCGCACATCGAGCAGAAGTGGGCCGTCTTCGCCGGCTCGGCGGGCAGCGTCTCGTCGTGGAACTCCCGCGCGGTATCCGGGTCGAGGGACAGCGCGAACTGGTCGTGCCAGCGGAATTCGAACCGCGCCTTCGACAGCGCGTCGTCCCGCTCCTGCGCCCGCGGATGCTGCTTCGCGAGGTCCGCGGCGTGCGCCGCGATCTTGTACGTGATGACCCCGGTCTTGACGTCGTCCCGATTCGGCAGTCCCAGGTGTTCCTTGGGGGTCACGTAGCAGAGCATCGCGGTGCCGGCCTGCGCGATCATCGCCGCGCCGATCGCGGACGTGATGTGGTCGTACGCCGGCGCGATGTCGGTGGCGAGCGGCCCGAGCGTGTAAAACGGCGCCTCCTCGCACAACTCCTCCTCGAGGCGCACGTTCTCCACGATCTTGTGCATCGGGACGTGCCCGGGACCTTCGATCATCACCTGCACCCCATGGGATTTCGCGATCCGCGTGAGCTCGCCGAGGGTGCGCAGTTCCGCGAACTGGGCTTCGTCGTTGGCGTCCGCGATGGAGCCGGGGCGCAGGCCGTCACCGAGCGAGAACGTGACGTCGTAGCGGTGGAGGATCTCACACAGTTCGTCGAAGTGGTTGTACAGGAACGATTCCCGGTGATGGGCCAGACACCAGGCGGCCATGATCGACCCACCGCGGGAGACGATGCCGGTGACCCGGCGTGCGGTCAGCGGGATGTAACGAAGCAGTACACCGGCGTGGACCGTCATGTAGTCGACGCCCTGCTCGCACTGTTCGATCACGGTGTCGCGGTAGATCTCCCAGGTGAGCGCGGTCGGGTCGCCGCCGACCTTCTCGAGCGCCTGGTAGATCGGCACGGTTCCCACGGGCACGGGCGAATTGCGCAGGATCCATTCCCGGGTCTCGTGGATGTTCTTTCCGGTGGACAGGTCCATGATGGTGTCTGCGCCCCACCGCGTCGCCCACACCATCTTCTCGACCTCTTCCGCGATCGACGACGTGACCGCGCTGTTGCCGATGTTCGCGTTGATCTTCACCGCGAACGCCTTGCCGATGATCATCGGCTCGAGTTCGGGATGGCAGCGGTTGGCCGGGATCACGGCGCGCCCCGCCGCGACCTCGGTGCGCACCGTCTCGGGTGAAACACCCTCGCGTGCAGCGCAATACTGCATCTCGGGGGTGACGACGCCGGCGCGGGCGGCGTCGAGCTGGGTGCCCTCCCGGTCGGCGATCCACGGTGCGCGCAGATGCGGCAGTCCCGCTTCCAGGTCGATCGTGGCGTCCGCGTCGGTGTACGGACCCGACGTGTCGTACACGTCGAGGTGCTCACCGTTGGTGAGGTGGACGCGCCGGACCGGCACCCGGACGTCGTCGGCCGACAGCAGGTACTGCTTGGTGCTGCCCTCGATCGGTCCCGTGGTGACGGACGTGGCTGTAGATACGTTTGTGCTCATCGATGATGCTCCCTACGCCGGCATTACCCGGACAGGTTCGACGGTCGACGGCCCTAGCCGTCCTCTCAGCCCGCTGGTGCGAGCCCCCGTGGATGTGTAGTTGTCACACAAACTGTAACCGAGATCTCTGTGAGCAATCATTCGGGTGAAACTTGGACAGCGGTTCCCGGCATCGGTATAAAGGGTGATGAACATCACATTTCGATTACGACACACCCCCAGGAGATAGCCATGCTGACGGACGCGCAGGTTGTGGACGTGATCGACAACGCCGATCAGAACCGATTCGAGCTACGCCTGAGTGGTGACCTGGTTGGCATCCTCGGGTATTTCGACCTCGCGGACGCCCCGCCCGGCGCCGGTGCCGGCGTGGGCGTGGTGGCGGCCCGACCGCCGGGCCCGAAGAGTCGGGGGCGGCAGGCGCCGGTGGTCTCGTTCATGCACACCGTGATCGTGGAGGACTTCGGCCACCGCGGACTCGCCGCCCTCATGGTGGGTCGCTCCCTCGACCTCGCCCGCGGGTACGGCTGGAAGGTCCGGCCCGTGTGCACGTACGTGCAGCGCTTCGTTTCGGCGCACCCCGAGTACCGCGACCTCGTCGTCCCGGTGGAGGGCTGACGACGGTCGGGGCACGAATCGAGCACCCGTCGGCAACGAAACGGTTCCGGGAGCGGCGATTCCGCTCGCGAGGATGCCGCCTTACTGATTCGATGAGTGGCATGGATCACATTTCGAACAGTTCCGAGTCGTCGGGGAACATCACGGCCGCTGATGCTCGCGTGCTCGACAACCCTGCCCATGAACGATTCGATCTGTGGCTGGGGGACGAGTTGATCGGCATCCTCGGCTACCGGGACGAGGACGACATTCCCGGATTCACCGCGAAGCCGGGCGAGGTGGTCGCGTTCATGCACACGGTCGTCAAGGAAGAGTTCGGTGGACGCGGGCTGGCTGCGGTCCTCGTGGGCGAGGCGCTCGGCTCGGCGCGTCGGCGTGGCTGGAAAGTGCGTCCCATCTGCACGTATGTCCAGCGCTACCTGGCGCTGAATCCAGAGCATCTCGACGTTCTGGTGGCCGAGTAGCCCTACTTGCGAGAGCACTGCTCTTGCCATCTGCGACTCCGCTGTGAATACTGCTCTGTATAGAGAGCGGTGCTCACAGTGAAGGAGTCGTCATGACCGTGTCGGATCGGATCGAGAGTCGTACCGGGATCGCACGGATCTGCGCCGCGGCGCTGTTCACCCTCGCCGGTGGCCTGTTCGTCGTCTACCCCGTGGTGCGTCCCTACGCGGCGGGCGGGTCGCCGGACGGACGGGCCGAGTTCGCCTCAGCGTGGTGGCTCGTCGCACACCTCGCCGCCGTCGGCGGGTTCATCGCGTTCGGGCTTGCGCTCGTCGCGCTCAGCGGCGTGCTGAAACGGACGGGTGGCGAACGGGCGGCGGTGGTCGCAGTGGCGGCGTCGTGGATCGGGACAGGGCTGACGCTGCCGTACTACGGGGCCGAAACATTCGCGCTGCACGCCCTGGGCGGCAGCGGCCTGGACGAGGGGACCGTCACGACCCTCGCCGAGAGCGTGCGGATGGGCGCGGCGCAGGCGACGCTGTTCGCCGCAGGACTGCTACTCATCGCAGTCGGCGCAGCCGCGGCCGCCGTCGCGATCGCCCGATCCCGGCTGATCGCCGGCTGGGCGGGGATCCCGATGGCAGTGGGATTCGCTCTGTTCATCCCGCAGTTCTACGTCGACGCCCCACTGCGCATCGGGCACGGAGTGCTGATCGGGTTCGGGTGCGCGGTCGTAGCGCTCGGTGTGCTGCGTTCTCAGTCGCCGAGGTCGACGATGACCGGCGCATGATCGCTGGCGCCCTTGCCCTTGCGTTCGTTGCGGTCGATCTCGGCCTTGTCGACGCGGCCGGCGAGGGCAGGCGATCCCAGCACGAAGTCGATGCGCATTCCCTGCTTCTTCGGGAACCGCAACTGGGTGTAATCCCAGTAGGTGTAGACACCGGGACCCGGGGTGTGCGGCCGGACGACGTCGGCGAATCCGGATTCGACGAACGCCTGGAACGCCTCACGCTCGGGGGCGGACGTGTGCGTCTTGCCCTCGAACAGCGCCGGATCCCAGACGTCCTCGTCGGTGGGGGCCACGTTCCAGTCGCCGACCAGCGCGATCTGCGCGTCCGGGTTCTGCCCCAGCCACCCGACCGCGTCGGTGTGCAACTTCGCCAGCCAGTCGAGCTTGTACGTGTAGTGCGGATCGGCCAGCTCACGGCCGTTGGGGACGTACAGGCTCCAGATGCGGACGCCGTTGCACGTGGCGCCGATGGCGCGGGCTTCCTGTGCGGGCGCGACCTCCGGGTCCTTGTGGAAACCGGGCTGATCCTCGAACCCGATCTGCACGTCCTCGAGACCGACGCGGGACGCGATCGCGACGCCGTTCCACTGGCTGAGGCCCACGTGTGCGACCTCGTAGCCCAGTTCGCGGAAACGCTCGTACGGGAACTGCTCGTCCTTGCACTTGGTTTCCTGCATCGCGAGCACGTCGACGTCGGACCGCTGGAGCCAGTCCAGGATCCGGTCGGTACGGGCACGAACAGAGTTCACGTTCCAGGTTGCGATGCGCACGGCAGCCACCCTAGCGGCACTCTCCGACAGGTCGTCAGCCGACAGGTTCGGTGGCGTAGCGGTACCGGTGGTGCGCCACGAAGCCGAGGTTGCGGTACATCGCCTGCGCGCCCTCGTTCTCGACGGCGACCTGCAGACACGCGTGGGTCGCGCCGTGTTCGCGTCCCCAGTTGACCATGTCGCCGCAGATGAGGCTGCCGATTCCGTGGCGGCGGTGAGCCTCCGCGACCTCGACCGCGGTGAGCCCGACCCACCGGCGGTCGTCGGGCGCGGACGTGACGGATCCGCGGGCGACGGCGAGGAGCGTCGAGTCGGCGGCGCCGATCCGGCCGAACCCGAGGGTGCCGCCGCGGACCGAATCCAGCACGTCGACCGCGAAGTCGGGGAGCGCGGACCCGCGGTAGCGATAGAGGGCGAGCCAGTCCGGATCGGGGTGATCGGTGACGGTGGTGGTTCGGGGGCCCTCGGGCAGTGCCAGGTTGTCGATGTCGGCCGCCATCACGACCACTTCGTCGCTGACGTTCCAGCCGAGCGGTACCTCGCCCAGACGGTCGGGGATCAGCAACCGCAGCGGGCGGTCGCGCTCGGCGTACCAATCGCGGAGACGGTCGAGCGTGCCACCGGGGGAGTCGTCGTCCAGGCTGCCGACCGACCCGCGGTCGCCGAGCGGGGCCGCCGAGTTGGCGCGTCCGGTGAAGCCGTGACCGTAGCGGGCGAGCCACCCGTCGATCCACGCGTGCTCGACACCCGGCCAGCCGTCGGCGGAGGCCAGTTCGAGGGACCGGATCTCGCTCGCGCGCACCGGTCGTGCGGGGACGGCCTTCAGCGCGACCACCCGCTCCGGATCCACCTCGACGACCGAGCCGTCCGCGGCGCGGACGACCACCACCGGTTCGACGCTCTCCAGGACCCCGATGACGTCGGTCATCGGATGGCTGTGGCCGGGTGGCAGCTGATATCGCAGCACCACCCGGCTTCCGAGCGGAATGTCAGTCGTCATGCCCGAACGGGTCTTCGACCGTTCCCGGCACCCAGCTGAGACCGGGAACGCCCCAGCCGGCGCGCTTGATGGTTTTCTTGGCGGCGCGCGCGTTGCGGCCGACCAGCATGTCGACGTAGAGGAAGCCGTCGAGGTGACCGACCTCGTGCTGCAGCATGCGTGCGAAGAAGCCGTGGCCCTCGATCTCGACGGCGTTGCCGTCGGCGTCGGTGCCGGTGACCTTCGCCCACTCGGCCCGCCCGGTGGGGAACTGCTCGCCCGGCACCGACAGGCAGCCCTCGACGTCGTCGTCCGGATCCGGCATGGTCTCGGGTCGTTCCGACGTTTCGAGGACCGGGTTGACGACGCAACCGCGGCGGCGCAGCGCCTTGCCGTCTCCGTCGACGTCCGGGCAGTCGTAGACGAACAAACGCAGCGGCAGGCCGACCTGGTTGGCGGCGAGCCCGACGCCGTTGGCGGCGTCCATCGTGTCGTACATGTCGGCGATGATCTCAGCGAGTTCCGCAGGTGACTGGGACACTGCCTCGGTCGGTTCGTGCAGTACCGGGTCGCCCACGATCCGGATGGGGAGGATGGCCATGGTCGTCAAGGATAGTGCGGCGCGCCCGAGCCGTTCGCACTGCCCGCGGCGTTCGTCATGGTTGAATAGTCGCTGAAGAACAGCGGTGTAATTCGTTGCTCGGTCGGCCACGCGATCGAGGAGCCGGGGGAACGTGGTTTCGCTGAGGTCGAGCGAGAGCTAGTAGTCGAGGAGTGAGATGGACGGCGCAACAGCGCGTAGTCGGAACCAGTCCGAGCGCATCGACGGCGACAACTCGGCGGGGGTCAAGGACGTCGGCGACGACGGCCTCTCGCGTCGCGAGCACGACATCCTGTCCTTCGAGCGCCAATGGTGGAAGTACGCCGGTGCGAAGGAAGAAGCGATCAAAGAGCTGTTCGACATGTCCGCCACCCGGTACTACCAGGTTCTCAACGCGCTGGTGGACCGGCCGGAGGCACTCGCAGCCGACCCGATGCTCGTGAAGCGGCTGCGACGGCTGCGCGCGAGCAGGCAGAGGGCCCGCGCCGCCCGTCGCCTCGGGTTCGACGTCACGTAGCACCCGGTCGCTAAGGTCGACATCGTGAGTACTCCGAAACCCGAATCGTCCGGCCCGCCGTTACGCGCCCTCGCGATGGTGCTGATCGCCCTCGCGATTCTGTTCGCGGGTCTCGGGTTCGCCTCCCTCGGAGGCTCGGACTCGGAGGAGACCGCCGCCACCGTCACGACCACGGCGGCCGCCACGACCACTCCCGCCGTGCGCTCGACGACGGCCGCCGGAGCGGCGGGTGCCACCTCGGCGTCCGCGGCGAGCACCACGTCCGGCGCCTCGAGCACCTCGAAGTCCGCCGACGCGGCGTCGGTCCCGGTACGGGTGCTCAACAACAGCAATGTCACCGGTCTCGCAAGCCAGACGGCCACCGAACTGATGTCCTCGGGGTGGACGGTGTCGGAAACCGGCAACTACAGCGACGGCACCATCTCCGAAACCACGGTGTACTACGGGACTTCCGCCGCCGAGAAGGAAGCGGCCACGGAGATCGCCGCGCAGCTCGGGGTGTCGGCCCAGCCGCGGTTCCCGGGTATCGCGAATTCGTCTGCCGGTGTGATCGTCATCGTCACCTCCGCGCAGTAGACCGGACGGTCGGTGCACCGTCGCCGCGGTTATGATCAGATGCACTTCTTCGCCACCTCAAAGGAGCGGTTTGATGGCCTCGAGTTCTACCCGTCGGATGTCCTGGCGCATTGTCACCCCGGTGGTGGCCATTGCGGCACTCGGACTGACCGCCTGCAGTAACAACGAGGAGCCGACCGACGTTCCCGGAACCACTCCTCCCGTCTGGACCGGCGCCGCCGATCCCAGCGCCGCAGGCGTTCCCGGCGACGCCGAGAGCGGTTCCGGTGAATCCGCGGAGAGCGGCGCGGTCAGCGCGACGCTGAAGAACGCCGAGGGTGAAGACGTCGGCACCGCCACGTTCAAGCAGGCAGGTAGCCACGTCGAGGTCACCGTTTCCGTCAAGGATCAGACGCCCGGATTCCACGGTTTCCACGTGCACTCCGTCGGCAAGTGTGAGACGAACTCGGTGGCACCGACCGGGGGTGCGCCCGGAAACTTCCTGTCGGCTGGCGGGCACTTCCAGGCCGAGGGCCACTCGGGGCACCCCGCGAGCGGCGACCTCACGTCTCTGCAGGTGCTGGCCGACGGCACGGCCGAATTGGTCACCACCACTGACGCCTTCACGGTCGAGGACCTGAAGAACGGCGACAGCGGCACCGCGGTCATGATCCACTCTGGTCCCGACAATTTCGCCAACATACCCACCCGTTACGCACCCGCCCCCGATCAGGAAACCCTGAACACCGGGGACGCAGGCTCCCGGGTGGCCTGCGGTGTCATCGGCGCCAGCTGAGTCGCGTGACATCCCGGCTTCGGCCGGGATGTCGGTGCGCTGCCGCGCACTGCGGCCTGTGGTTGGATCGAAACCGTGGTAGTTCCTTTTCCCGGTTCGCCGCGGCCGACACTGGGCGTCGAGTGGGAGATCGCGCTGGTCGACAGGGTCACGCGGGATCTCTCCAACACGGCCGCGGAGGTATTCGACGCGGTGGCGAATCTCGCCGGTCCCGAGGATCCGCGGATCACCAAGGAGTTGCTGCGCAACACCGTCGAACTCGTCACCGGTATCCACTCCACCGTCGGTGAGGCGATGGATGACCTCGACGAGTCGCTCGACCTGTTGCGGCGGGCGGCGAACCCGCTCGGCGTGGATCTGATCTGCGCGGGAACGCACCCGTTTGCTCAGTGGTCGACCCAATTGGTCACGCGCACACCAGATTACGACGAGCTGATCGAACGTACCCAGTGGTGGGGCCGTCAGATGCTCATCTGGGGTGTGCACGTCCACGTCGGTGTGTCCTCGCCGCAGAAGGTGTTCCCGATCCTCAACGCGCTGCTGCAGCGGTACCCGCATCTGCTCGCGCTGTCGGCGTCCTCACCGATGTGGGCCGGCGTCAACACGGGGTACGCGAGTAACCGTGCGCTGATGTTCCAGCAACTCCCCACCGCGGGACTGCCGTACCAGTTCGCGAACTGGGGGCAGTACGAGGATTTCATCAGCGACCAGATGAAGACCGGGGTGATCACCAAGATCGGCGGGATGCACTGGGACATCCGGCCGGCGCCGCGGTGGGGCACCATCGAGGTCCGCGTCTTCGACGGCATCTCCACCCGCGCCGAACTCAGTTCCCTCGTCGCGCTCGTGCACTGCCTGATCGTCGACCTGGACCGGCGTTTCGAGGCGGGTGAGAACCTGCCCAACCTGCAGCCGTGGCACGTGAAGGAGAACAAGTGGCGGGCCGCGCGGTACGGGCTCGACGCCGAGATCATTCTCGACGAGGACAGCAACGAGCGGCTCGTCACCGACGACCTGAACGACCTGCTCGAGAAGCTGGCCCCGACCGCCGTGCGTCTCGGCTGCGCGGACGAATTGGCCGCCGTCGCCGAGATTCCCCGTCGCGGAGCGTCCTACCAGCGGCAACGTCAGGTCGCGGAGGCGACCGGCGGTGACCTGGTGGCCGTGGTCGATGCGTTGGTGAAGGAACTCGGGACCTGAAAGACGGTCTCGGGCAGGACACTCGTCCACTTCCCGTTCACGTGTTGTTTACACTTGGCGGGTGTCGATCGACGATGTTGCCGTTGTACGGCCGGGTGGGCCCGTCGATCGTTCCCGCATGTTCGTGGCGGGCGGGGCGCTCGGTGTGGCGATCCTGCTGGTGGTGGTCCAATCGCTGGCGTCCATACAGGGTTTCCAGGGTCCCCTCGAAAGCCTGTTCCACGACTACGTCCTGACCCCCAAGTCGGCGTCGGTCCCGTGGGCCGGCCTCGCGCTCGCGATGGTCGGGCTCACCAATCGCCAGCGCGTCGTCACACTCTCCGCCGCAGCCGGCATCGACGTCGTGGTCGCCGCGGTGCGCTACCTGTCCGGTGGACCGCTGACCGTCGGAAACGGCGCGACCTGGGTACTCACCGCGGTGGGCGTGTACGCGGCAGTCCGCTGGACCGGCGACCACCGGCGCAGCGCCCTCAAGGGTGTCGGCCTCGGTGCGCTGCTGATTCTCGCGACCAAATTCGGCGACGCCTGGCTACAGGTCACGATCATGGCCGGGCCGATGGTCCTGGACGAATACGCCCAGCTGGCCGATCACGCGCTGGGCAGCCCGTCGTGGCACCTGGGGCAGTTCGTCGACGCCCTCGGACCCGTCGGCTACGGCATCCTCCACTGGGTCTACATCGAACTGCCGGTCGCGGCCATCGCGGTGGCCGTCTACCAACTGCGGAACGGCTGGCCGTCGCACTACCTGGTGCGCACGTTCCTGCTGATCGGTCTCATCGGGCCCGTGTTCTACGTGTTGTTCCCGGTGGTCGGACCGATCTTCGCGTTCGGCACCGAAGGTCAGGGGTTCCAGGTCAGCGACTACTGGCCCAACATCGTCCCGACACCCGACTTCGCGCCCGAACCGATGTCGTTCGATTCGGTGACCCCCCGCAACTGCATGCCGAGCCTGCACACGGCGTGGGCCCTCGCCCTGTTCATCCACTCCCGGCAGGGCGCCTGGTGGCTGCGCCTCGGCGGCACGTTCTGGCTGGTGTGCACGCTGACGGCGACCCTCGGCTTCGGCTACCACTACGGCGTCGACCTGGTCGCCGGCGCCGTCCTGTGCCTGACCATCGAATCCGCGTTGCGCGACCCCGAACGGGGGTGGGGCTGGTTCCGGGTCCGTCTCGTCGGGGGCGGCGCGCTGGTGCTGGCCGGACTGCTCCTCAGCTACCGCTACCTCGCGGTGCCGATGGGCCGATTCCCCGAGGTGTCCGGACCGCTCGTCCTCGGTGCCCTCGCCGCAATGAGCCTCGGGTTCTACGCGACGTTCTTCGCCCGGCCCGACACCGCACTCGCGCGGTGGGGCAGCGGCGCGAAGGCAGCGGTCACTGATGTTCTGGCGGCTCCAACTCGTTGATCATCAACAGCCCGTCCTGATCTCGCTGCTCCCGGTACGCGACCCGGCCGACGCTGTGCGCGATGACCGGCGCGGTGAAGAGGGTGAAGATGCCGACGAGGATCAGCATCCAGATGTCGACGTTGCCACGCAGTTCGAGGACGGCGCCCGCGAGAACCATGATGAGACCGACCACCTGCGGTTTGGTGGCGGCGTGCATGCGGCGCAGAGTGTCCGGGAATCGGACGATGGCGATGGCGGCCGTCAGTGCGAGCAGGGAGCCGCACAGCATGAGCGTGGCCCCGATGACGTTCAGCACGGTGGTCACGACTTGTCACTCACCCGGAACCGGGCCACCGACACCGAACCGATGAACCCCACCAACGACAACGCGACGATGGCGGGCACGATCGTCGTGTCTCCGGTGTACGCGGCCCACACGGCGAGCCCGCACATGGCGAGCGCGATCAGGGTGTCGAGGGCGACGAGGCGGTCCAGTGAGTTGGGCCCGTCGAGCAGCCGGAATGTCGTCAGGACCCCGGCGACGACCAGGACGATTCCGGATATGACCGAGACGACTGTCATGAGCTGCCCTCCTGAGTGGGGTCGTCGTATTGCAAGTCGCGGTTGTGCCAGGGGCTCGGTTTCCAGTCGGAGTCGCGTTCGAACGCCTCGATGAACAACCGCTCCAATTGCGCGACCGTGCGGTAGAACTGGCTGACCGCCTTCTGCGATCCCATGTCCAGGACGTGCACGTAGACGATCCGCCGCACCTGGTCGATCTCGAGGACCATGGTGCCCGGAATCAGGTTCAGTACGTCGATGCACAGCGTCAGGACGAGGTCCGACTTGATTCCCAGCTGGTAGCGCAGGACCCCGGTGACGGGCGGCGGCCCGGGCCGGAGTGCGAGCCACGCGATCTGGAGGCTCGACTGGAGCGAGTAGTACACGAATATCACCGCCAGCCGGAGCAGCGGCAGGACGTGCACCCGGCCTTCCACGGGCACCCGCGGCAGCGGCATGAGCACCATGATGAGCGCGCCGACGGCGAGCCCGCCGAGGATATTGCCCCAGCTGACGTTGCCCCACAACAGGATCCACACTGCCATCAGCCACAGCAGCGCGCCGAACTGGAGAAGTCTCTCGCGTTTCATCGCGGTGCCTCCTGCGCTTCGCCGCCGGGGTGCCCGCCGAGGACGGCGTCGATGTAGATGGACCGGTTCTGCAGATCGCTCGCCGCGCGATCACTGATCTGGATGATCTGGCCGGCGAACACCGTCATCGCCAGCCCTACGGCGACGAGGGCGACGGTGGGGATGAGCATCATCGCGGGGATACGGCCCACGTCGGCGCGGTCGTCGAACGAGATGTCGGCCTCGGACTCGTCGAGCAGCGCCGACGGGCTGACGTCCGCGAGGTCACCCTCGGGGGCGTCGGCGCGGGCCCGCCAGAACGCCTTGGTCCACACACGGGCGACGACGTACAGCGTGAGAAGGCTGGTGAGGGTGCCGCCCCCGACGAGGATCCACGCCAGCACGCTCGCATCCGCCGAGCCGGCCTGCAGCAGCGCGACCTTGCCGATGAACCCGGAGAACGGGGGAATGCCACCGAGGTTGAGGGCCGGAACCAGGAACACGATGGCCAGGACGGGGCTCGCCGCGGCGAGCCCGCCGAGACGTCGCAACGACGACGACCCGGCCTGGCGTTCGATCAGACCGACCACCAGGAACAGTGTGGTCTGCACCAGAATGTGGTGTGCCACGTAGTAGATGGCCCCCGACAGCCCCGACTGGGTGGACAGCGCGATACCGAACACCATGTACCCGATGTGGCTGACCAGGGTGAAGGACAGTAGTCGTTTGATGTCGCTCTGCGCGATCGCACCGAGGATGCCGACGAGCATCGTCAGGAGGCCGCACACCATCAGCACGTTGTCGAGTTCGCCCTCCGGGAAGAGCAGCGTGTGCGCGCGGATGATCGCGTACACACCCACCTTGGTGAGCAGGCCGGCGAACACGGCGGTGACGGGGGCGGGCGCGGTGGGGTAGGAGTCGGGCAGCCATGTCGACAGCGGGAACACCGCCGCCTTGATGCCGAATGCCACGAGCAGCACACCGAAGATGGCGGTGCGCGTGCCGGACGGGATGCCGTCGAGGCGGGTGGCCATGTCGGCGAGGTTGAGGGTTCCGGTGGCCGCGTAGGCGAACGCGATACCAGCCAGGAAGATCAGCGACGACACCATCGACACCATCACGTACGACACACCCGCACGGACGCGGTCGGCGCTCGCACCGAGCGTCAGCAGCACGAAGCTGGCGGCGAGGAGCACCTCGAAGCCGACGTACAGATTGAACAGGTCGCCCGCCAGGAACGCGTTGGAGATGCCCGCCGTCAGCGCCAGATACGTCGGCAGGAAGATCGAGACGGGCTGGTCCTCACCGCCGTCGCGGATGCCCTGACCCACGGCGTACGCCATGACGGCGAGCAGCACGATCGACGAGACCACCAGCATCATCGCGGACAGCCGGTCGACCACCAGCGTGATGCCGATCGGCGAATCCCAGCCACCCACCTGGATTGCCGTCGTCCCGTCGCGGTCGGCGAGGAACAGCAGCAGTCCGGACACGACGAGGACACCGATCAACGCGACGAGCGTGATGATCCGCTGGGCCCGCGGACGCCGGCCGAGCACCAGCGTGGCCGCCGCGGCGAGCATCGGGACGAGAACGGGCAGCGGCGCGAGGGCCGTGATGATGTGCGGGGAAATAGTCACGACTTCTCCCCGATCCCGGCCTTGTCGGAGTCCTCTTCGTCGTCGAAGTCACCCTCGTGCAGGTCTTCGTAGCATTCGAGGTCTTCGAGGTTCTTCAGCTCTTCCAGGGGAATGGGGTTTCCGTCCTTGTCGAACGCGTCGCCGCTGAAACTCGGCTCGCCGGTGACCGGGTCGTCGGAGCGGTCGCGGTCGGGAGCCTCGGCGGGCGACCGGCGCCGCAGGACCTTGGTGTCCTCGGGGTCGTTCTCGACGGCGTCCTGCGTGGTGATCTTGAACGACCGGTACGCGAGCGCGAGCACGAAGCCGGCGATGCCCATCGTGATGACGATCGCCGTCAGGATCATCGCCTGAGCCAGCGGGTCGGCCATCGACTCGTGAATGGACTCGCGGCCGACGATGGGCGGATTGCCGTCCGTACCCCCGGACGTGAGGATCAGGAGATTGATGCCGTTGCCGAACAGCAGCAGTCCCAGCAGCATGCGGGTGATGCTGCGTTCGATGAGCAGGTAGACGCCGGCCGACACCAGGACGCCGATGATGACGAGAAATCCGATGTTCGCGCTCATCGCTGGTTCACCTCGATCTGTGCGTCGAGACGTGCGCCGAGACTGCGGAGCACGTCGAGTACGAGCCCGACCACGATGAGATACACACCCAGGTCGAAGAACAGGGCGGTGACCATCTTGACGTGGCCGACCAGTGGCAGCGTCACCTCGAACACCGCGGAGGAGAGTGCCGGGGCGCCGAGGAACAGCGACGCCAGCGCGGTGCCCGCGGCAAGGGTGAGCCCGAGGCCCAGGATCTTGCCCGCGTCGATCGGGACGGTTTCGCCGAGTTCGTACCGTCCGCCCGCGAGGTATCGCAGGACCAGCGCGAGACCGGCCGTGAGGCCGCCGGCGAACCCGCCGCCGGGTGCGTTGTGGCCGGCGAAGAAGAAGTAGACCGACAACACCATGATGGTCGGGAAGATCAGCCGGGTCGTCACCTCGAGGACCAGCGACCGGTGTTTCGGATCGATGAGATCGCCGCCGAGCAGCCACGTGGTTTCGGAATGCGACGCCGACGAATCGGCGGTGACCGCGGGGGCGTCGGACACTCGGGGGGCGCTGCCGAAGCGGCGGTTGCGGAACACCAGGCTCGCGACACCCGTGGCCGCCACCAGCAGCACCGAGATCTCGCCGAGCGTGTCCCAGGCACGGATGTCGACGAGCAGGACGTTGACGACGTTCTTGCCGTTGCCGAGGTAGTACGCGGCGTCGGGGAGTCGCTCGTAGATCGGCACCGAGTTCCGCGCGTTGATGGCGTACGCGCCGATCGTGGTGATGGTGGCACCGACCGCGACCGCGAGCAGCGCCCGCGGAATCTTGAATCCGATGGCCCGTCGCTCGTCGACCTCGGCGGGCAGTTTCCGGAACACGAGCACGAAGATGACGAGGGTCAGCGTCTCCACCAGGAACTGGGTGAGTGCGAGGTCGGGGGCGCCGTGGAGGGCGAACAGCACACCGCAGCCGTAGCCGCTGAGACCGACGAGGATCACGCTGGCCAGACGGTTGCGCATCACCGTGGCGGCGAGCGCGGCCGCGACCATCATCAGCCCGATCACGAACTGCACCGGCGAATCCCACAACCGGACGTCGGCGCCGGTATTCGTGCCGACGACGAGCAGTACCAGCGGCACCACCACGAGGGTGCCGAGGATGGTCGCCTGGGTCAGCGGCAGCGAACCGCGCTGGGTGGCGCCGGTCAGCCGCATCGACAGCGCGTCCATCCCGCGTAGCGTCGCGTCGTAGATGCGGTCGGCGTTGCCGAGCGGCGGATGCTCGAACCGCAACCGGTTGACCCAGCGCTGCGCCACGAAGAGCGCGGTGCCGACGGCGAACACCAGCAGGGTGAGCGCCAGCGCGGTGTTCATGCCGTGCCACAGGGCGAGGTGGTAGTCGGAGACGCCCTCGGCGGGCAGGGTCTGCGAGTACGGCGTCAGCAGCTTCTCGAGCTGCGGCGCCGCGAGTCCCGCCGCCAGGCTCAGCACCGAGAGAACGGCGGGCGCTGCGAGGAACAACGGTCCGGGTGCGTGCATGCCCAGCACGGCCGGGCTCGGCCGCGCGAGCCGCTTGCGACCGAAGGCGCCCCACATGAACCGCACGCTGTAGGCGAGCGTCAGGATCGAACCGAACACCACGACGCCGACGGTGACGATCCGCGCCGGGTCGGCGAGGACGGTCGTGCTCAGCAGGGAGTCGAATGCGGCTTCCTTGCCGACGAACCCGAGGAACGGGGGAAGCCCGGCCATGCTCGCCGCGGCCAGTGCGGCGACGACCGCGAGCGCGGGCGCACGGTCACCGAGGTGCGCGAGTTTGCGGAGGTCGCGGGTGCCTGTCGTGTGGTCGATGATGCCGACCACCATGAACAACGCGGCCTTGAACATCGCGTGGGCGACCACCATCGTCATGCCGGCGAGCGCGGCGTCGCGGGTGCCGAGGCCGACGAGCACCATCATGAAACCGAGCTGGCTGACGGTGCCGAACGCGAGCACCAGTTTGAGGTCGAAGGCGCGCATCGCCCGCCACCCGGCGAGGACCATCGTCAGCAGGCCGAGCGTGATGATCGTGAATCGCCAGGGCGCCGAGTCGGCGAAACCGGGCGACAGTCTGGCCACCAGATAGATGCCGGCCTTCACCATGGCCGCGGCGTGCAGGTAGCCGCTGACCGGGGTGGGGGCGGCCATCGCTCCGGGCAGCCAGAAGTGCAGCGGCACGATCGCGGACTTCGACAGGGCGCCGATGAGGACCAGCACGACGCCGACACCGGCGAGCCAGCCGCGAGGTGCGACCTCGATCAGTTCGGACAGGTTGTACGTGCCACTCACCTGGCCGAGGATGATGATGCCGACCAGCATGGCCAGACCACCCGCGGTGGTGACGAGCAGCGCCTGCGTCGCCGCCCGGCGACTCGACGCGCGTTCGGCGTAATGCCCGACCAGCAGGAACGACAGGACCGTCGTCAGTTCCCAGAACGTGTACAGCAGCAACATGTTGTCGCTTGCGACTAGGCCGAACATGGCGCCGGCGAAGGCCACCATCTCGGCGGCGAAGATGCCGAGCCGGGGTTCGTCGTCGGTGAAGTAGCGCGCGCAGTAGACCAGGATCAGCGTGCCGATGCCCAGCACCAGCACCGACATGATCGCGGCCAGCGGATCGAACCAGAAGTCGAGGTCCATCGACAGGCCCGGAGCCCACACGATGGACACGGTCTGCTCCGTGCCCCAGTTCGCGATCACCCATCCGAGTGACGCCAGCGGGACGAGGGAGAGAGGGTAGAAACCGTTGCGGCCGAACTTGCGCACCACAAGCGGAGCCAGAACGGCGGCAACGGCATGGGCGAGCAGAACAGCAAGCAAAAGGCACTCCGTCGGGGGTCAGCGGGCGGCGGGGTGTCGGAACGAAACGAACCGAGTCGTGTAGACCGTTCGCTTAGCTAGCGAATTGGGCTACGGGGTACATCCTACTGGGTCGATTATTCGGACTCACAATCGCGGCAAATCGGACTAATGGGGCGCATTGTGTTATGGGCGGCCTGCCGGATTGTTCTATCTTGTGACGGTGCCTGCCGAGATCCGAACCGCCGCGCTCGCCCACATCCGCGACCGGAAACTCCTCCAGACCCGATCGGTGGGGAAGACCGCGTTCTACATGGCAGGCGGAAAGATCGATCCGGGCGAGAATGCCGAACAGGCTCTGCACCGCGAGATCCGGGAGGAACTCGACGCCGGAATCGTCGACGGGACGCTCGAACATCTGGGGGTCTTCGAGGCGCCCGCGTACGGACATCCCGAGGGCACCGACCTGCACATGACCTGCTTCCTCGCCGAACTGAGCGCCGAGCCGCGGCCGACGAGCGAGATCGCCGAACTCCGGTACTTCACCGTCGACGAATACGCGGCCATGCCCGACGTCGCGCCCGGCTCGATGCTCGTGTTCCGTCGGCTGCAGGCGCTCGGCCTCCTCGACTAGCTGCCGTCCGGCGTACTGCGCCGCTCGTGCACCGAGTAGACGCAGAACGCGACGACGAGCAGCATCACGAAGCCGACGAGATGGTCGGACGCGGCGGTCGAGGCAGGCGACGATGGCAGACGGTGTTCGCTGCTCGCACCCGAGTAAACCACCCGGCTGCGGGGAACAGTGGTCGCCGCCACGAACACCAGCGACGCGAACGGCAACGCGAAACCGAGTACCGCGACCGGTGCCGACCCCGGCAGCGCGGCGGCGAGCGCGAAACCCGCACCGCAACCCAGCACGGCCAGCCGGATCAGCAGAGCGACTCCGTCGTCGCCGAAGTCGGGCCACACGGCGGCGAGCAGCGGAACGACGGCGGCAAGGCAGAGTCCCCACTGCGGGCGCCGCCACTTCGGCGGGACCCGGACCGCCACCGCGATACCCGCGGCGAGAGCGACGACGCCGACCGCCAGCAACGCCGGCGCGGGCGTCGTCACCCGCGGAGTCCGCAGGTCGTCGAGGACGAGCACGGCCGCGGCGGTGACACCGGTCGCGGCGAGAAGGAAGCGTCCGTCGATCCCCGGGAACCGGCGTGCGATCAGCACCGTGGCCGTCAGAATCACGGCGAGCGAGAACGCGACGATCAGCCAGACCGTCAGGGGTTCGCCGAATTCCTGATCGTCGATCCACGCCCCGAACAACCGGTTGAGCAGGGCGAGAGCCAGGGCCCCGACCAACGCGGTCAGCAGAGTCTTCCGGTCCGGACGCTGCACCCGGAACTGCGACCGCGCCACCACGGCCGATGCGAGCGCGAGCACGAGAACTCCGAGCAGCAGCCACTGCGGGGGTTCGCCGATCGCGGAGGTGCTCATACTCGCGGGCTCGACATACGCGGTGTCACTGCGCGGCAGTCGCTGCACACTCGCGAGAAGGAACGCGCTCGTGACACCGAGAGTCAGCGCCAGCTGCGACACCCAGCGACCCCACACCGCGGCGACCGCCGCGCCGAGCAGGAACCCGGCGGTCGCGGTCTTCGCGAAGTGCAGGGCGATCAGCGTGTCGACCCCGCCGGCATTCGGCACCGCCCAGCGCGCGCCGATCAGGGCGAGCGCGCACGCCGCCGCCAGGATCCACGACACCCGCCGGGAGCCGGACCGTTGCAGACCGGCCACCGCGACGACGGCGAGAACGAGAGCCACCACCACACCCGTCGGCTGGCTGCTGAGCCACCGCTCGATCTCCCGGTCGGACGCGTTGATCGTCCAGGCCCGGTTGCGGGGATTGGTGAGGACGAAACCGGCCAGTGCACCGGACGCGAGAGCAGCTGCGGCCGACAGAGGTTCCCGGAAGTCCATTCGCTCACGGTACTCGAGCGGGTAGGAATGGAAATGGCGAACCCGGCGTTGGCACCGAAGGCGTGCCCGAGAACGACTCCGATCGAATACAACCGAGGCGAGGAGCCCACCTATGACGTCGATCAACGAGAAGGCCACCACCCTGCTGGGGCTGCACCAGCCCGGCAACCCCGTCATCCTGCCCACCGTGTGGGATGCCTGGTCCGCGAATCTGGCTGTGTCCGCTGGGTTTCAGGCGCTGACAGTCGGAAGCCACCCGGTATCCGACTCGATCGGCAAGCCCGACAACGAGGGGATCACGTTCGACGAGCTGCTGCACCGCATCTCGCAGATCACCGCAGCGGTGGAGTTGCCGCTGTCGGTCGACATCGAATCGGGATACGGGCTCGAGCCCGCCCGGCTGATCGAAGGTCTGATCGGCGCGGGAGCCGTGGGCCTGAACATCGAGGACACGGTCCACAGCGAGGGCGGGCGTCTCCGCGAACCGCAGGAGCACGCCGACTTCGTCGGAGGGCTGCGGCAGGCGGCCGACGCCGCCGGGGTCCACGTGGTCGTGAATGCGCGCACCGACCTGTTCGTGAAGCAGGTGGGCGACGAGTCCGACCGTGTCGACCGCGCGATCGCTCGGCTGAAGCTCGCCGCCGAGGCCGGGGCCGACGTGCTGTACCCCGTGGGCCGTCACGACGACGCCACCCAGAAGCGGCTCACGTCGGAGCTGCCGCTGCCCGTCAATGCCATCGGTCTGCCCGATCAGGACGATCCGGCGAGCTTCGGGCCGCTCGGCGTCGCGCGGGTGAGCTTCGGGCCGTTCTTCCAGGCCGCCCTCGCCGCACACGCGGCCACGCTGCTCGGCCGCTGGTCCTGACCCGTGAGTACTTATTAACCGCCCGCGGTTAACAAGTACTCACGGGCGCGACAGCGCATAGGACTCGAGGTGCGCCACTTGCTCGGGATCGAGTGAGGGGCGCACCTTTTCGCGTGCCTCGGCCACGTCGGCCGCGGTGACGTCGGCCGCGTCGATGTTCCGGCGCATGGCGGCCAGCGCGGCTTCCCGCAGCAGCGCCGAGCAGTCGGCGGCCGAGTAGCCGTCGAGGTCGTCGGCGAGGGCGTCGAGGTCGACGTCGTCGGCGAGGGGCACCGACTTCCCGGATGTGCGCAGGATCGCGCGGCGGGCCTCGCCGTCCGGCGGCGGCACGAACACCAGCCGCTCCAGGCGGCCGGGGCGCAGCAACGCGGGATCGATGAGGTCGGGACGGTTGGTGGCACCGACGACCACCACGTCGCGCAGCGGTTCGACGCCGTCGAGTTCGGTGAGCAGGGCGGCCACCACCCGGTCGGACACCCCGGAGTCGGAGCTCTGGCCGCGCCGCGGCGCGAGGGCGTCCACCTCGTCGAGGAAGATCAGCGACGGGGCCGAATCCCGTGCCCGCTGGAACAGTTCGCGGACCGCCTTCTCGGACGCGCCCACCCACTTGTCCATCAGCTCGGCGCCCTTGACGGCGTGCACACTCAGATGTCCCGAACTTGCCAGCGCCCGAACGAGATAGGTCTTGCCGCAACCGGGCGGACCGTACAGCAGCACTCCGCGCGGGGGATCGACGCCGAGGCGGGCGAACGAATCCGGATGCTGCAACGGCCACAGGACCGCCTCGGTCAGCGCCTGCTTGGTCTCCACCATGTCCCCGACGTCGTCGAGGGTGAGGGTGCCGATCGCGAGTTCCTCGCTGCCCGACCGCGACAGCGGGCGGATGACGTCGAGTGCGCCGAGCAGGTCGTCCTGTGTGAGTGCCGGGTCGACGGGTTTCCTGGCCGCGCGTGAAGCGGCGCGCAGGGCCGCTTCCCGGCACAGCGCGGCGAGGTCAGCGACGACGAATCCCGGTGTGCGGGCCGCGATCGCCTCGAGGGCGATGCCGTCGGTGGGGACCTTCCGCAGAAGCAGTTCCAGCAGCGCCCGGCGGGTGGAGCCGTCGGGCAGGGTCAGGGTGAGTTCACGGTCGCACAGGTCCTGCCCGCGCAACCTGGCGTCGACCGACTCCGGGTGCGCCGACGTCGCCACGAACGCGACCCCGACGGTGTCGACTGCGCGGCGGAGTTGTTCGACGATCAGCGCGGACACCGGCTCCGGGGTGGCAGGCAGCAGGGCATCGATGTCGGTGATCAGCAGGACGCCGCCGCTGCGGATCGCGTCGACCGCCGCGGTGACCCGCTGCAACCGTGAGTCGGCTTCCAACGCGCCGGCACTGGGCCCGTCGAGTTCGACCAGTCGCCGGGATGCGAGTACCGCTCGGGCGAGCGTCGCCTTCCCGACACCGGCGGGCCCGGTCACCAGGACACCCAGATGGGGTGAGGCCCCGAGCTTGCGGAGCAGTTCGGGTTCGTCGAGTGCCAGTCCGAGCCACTCGGTGAGTTTGGCTGCCTGCGTGTGGGCACCCACCAGGTCCTCGACCGGAACCGGGGGCACCTCCTCGGCGGGCCGGACGGGCGGCGCGGGCAACCGGGTCGGGGCCGCGGACACCGTTGCGCGCACACCCTCGCCCCACCCGACCGCGGTGTTGGGCTGCACGCTCACCGGACCGCCGGCCGGGTCGACCCCGGTGACGGTGAGCAACTCCGATGTCCACGCGACACCGAACGTCCGGGACAGTGCCTGCGTCGCGGGGGCGGTGCTGGTGCCGGGGCCCAGATCGCGGGGGAGCAGCGACACCGTGTCGCCGACCGTGAGGACCTTGCCGAGCAGGGCGTGACGCAGGGTGACGTCGGAGACGGAGTTGACGGCCAGATTCGACCCGCTGACCGTCACCGTCTTCCCGCCGTACACCGTCACCGGTGTCACGACGACCGTGCTGTTCTCCGTCAGCCCAGCGTTGGACAGCGTCACGTCGTCGAGGAGTGCAGTCCCGGTGGGGGTTCCGGCGGGCGCGCGACCCGCCACCGCGGCGGTGCGGCGCGCGCCGACGAGGGCGATCGCGTCCCACTCGCGGAGGCCGAGCGCGGCCAGGGCTTCCGGATGCAGCCGGACCACGCCGCGCCGGGTGTCGGCGGCCGAGGTGTTCAGTCGGACTGTGAGCGCGAGTTCCGGTGAGGTCACGCCGTCGAGCCTACGTGCGGGAGCGAACTATCGGGCCCGGGGACGGCGCAGTCCGAGCCGTGCGGCGGATCGCCTGCCGCGGGCGTCGGGCTGACGCCGGATGGCCCGCCGCTCTGACGGCTTGATGTCCCACGTCTCGGGTCGCGCGGCCACCCACCGCTTGGAGTGGACCGCGAACGGAATGTGCCCGAGGTACACCGCGACGAGCGCGATCAGCAGGATGTACGGGTAGGTGACCAGAGCCGCCGCCGCGAGCGCCACGAGGACGAGCAGACCGGCCGCCATGTGCGGGGGCACCGACACCGTCTTCAGCGCGAGCGTGGGGATCCGGCTGACGATCAGCGCCGCGGAGATCACGGTCCACGCCACGACGACGGGATACGACGACCACCAGCCGTCACCCCACTGCGCCGCGGCAGCCAGCGGGGTCAGCGCGACCAGCGCACCCGCGGGCGCCGGGACACCCGTGAAGTACTCGTTGGCGTAGCCGGGCATGTCGTCCTCGTCGAGGAGCGTGTTGAACCGGGCCAGCCGCAGCACGATGCTCACCGCGTAGATCAGGGCGATGATCCAGCCGAAACTCTGGCCGTCCAGCAGCGTGACGTAGAGGACCAGGGCCGGGGCGACGCCGAACGAGATGGAATCGGCGAGCGAATCCAGTTCGGCACCCATCTTGCTGGTGGCGTCGAGCATGCGCGCGATCCGGCCGTCGAGCGAGTCGAGGACCGCGGCCGCACCGATCATGGCCAACGCTGTTCCCAGGTCGCCGTCGAGCGCGAACTTGACGGCGGACAGCCCCGCGCACAGTGCGAGGATCGTGACCACGCTCGGCAGGAGCCGGACCGCCTGCTGGGGTCGACCTCTCCGCTGTTGCTTCGCGTTGGCGATCACGGCAGTTGAGCGATGACGGTCTCGGCACCGATCGTCCGTTGCCCTCGCTCGGCGAGCAACGTGGTGCCCGCCGGGAAGTACGTGTCGACGCGGGAACCGAACCGGATCAGGCCGTATGTGTCACCGATCGGGAGGGTGTCGCCGACCTTGGCGTCGCAGACGATCCGGCGGGCGAGCAGACCGGCGATCTGCACGACGGCGACGTCGTGGCCCTCCGGGGTGTGCAGCAGCATGCTGTTGCGTTCGTTGACCTCGCTGGCGTCGGCGAGATCGGCGGAGAGGAACTGGCCCGGCCGGTGGACGACCTTCGTGACCTCACCGCCGACAGGACTGCGCTGGACGTGCACGTCGAGCACGGACAGGAAGATGCTGACCCGGGGGAGCGGCTCGGTGCCCATGTCGAGTTCGGACGGCGGGACCGCGGAGTCGACGAGCGCGACCTCGCCGTCGGCGGGTGCGACTACGACGCCGACGCGGTTCGGCGGAACGCGGTGCGGATGCCGGAAGAACGCGGCGCACGCTGCGGCGGAGGTCAGCGCTCCGCGCCGGACCCACTTGCGCTTGCGGCCGAGGACGGCCACACCGAGGGGTGCGAGGACGAAGGGCAGCCCGGCCGGATGCAGGGGCGGAACTGCTCCGCGGACGAGGTCGACGATGTGCCCGACGCTCGTGGGTTGCTGGGTTCCGGGGGGTGTGGGCTTGCGTGCCACGGGCTCCTCTAACTGTGTCGGACGGACGTGCTGCCTGCGCGCCATCGCGCCGCACCCACAGATTACGTGAGCGCTACCGGCTGCAACGGCATCAGGAGAGAGTACGCACTCGCGCGGTCCGATGTGTGAATCGATCGTGGCCGGATGGCGAGGGGCGTGATGGGTCCACCCACCTGGAACGTCAACTGCTCACCCGGCAGCGCGTCGACGGCTTCGAGGAGAAAACCGGCATTCACCTGCACCTGGAAGAGTACGGGCTGCTCCGTTCCCTGCCTGCCGACGACGATCTCGCCCGACTCGAGAACGCCGAGATCCACCCGGTGGCCGGCGTCGGCGAGGAGTGCGCGCAGGTCCGCCGAGGAGAAGGTGTACTCGATTCCGCGGCCGAGGGGCGACAGACTGCGATGGTCGGGAAACGCACCGTCGACGAGACGGGTGCCGAGCTGTTCGGCGCCGCAGCGGAGGGTGATGCTGTCGGCGCCGACGACGACGGTCGCCGTGTCGTGGCGACGCAGCAGCCCGGCCGCGTCGTCCAGGAACGTGCACGGGACGACGGCGGAGATCGGTTCGTCCAGCGGTTCGAGGAGGGTCGCCGTTCCCTCCGCCAGCCGGTAGCGGTCGGTGGTGACGAGCCGCAGCACGTCGTGGTCCGTTTCGAGGAGGCAGCCGCGCAACACAGGGAACGCCGAGTCCGGGTCGGCGGCGAACCGCACCGAGCCGAACGCGGTGAGGAGGTCGGTGGTGCGGAGGACGACCGTGCACTCCCGGGTCGCTCGCACCTCGAGCAGGCGGTGAATTTTCGTCAGTTCGCGCCGGGCGTCGTCGAGCCCCTTCTCGAGCCGGCCGAGATGCCGGTCGAGGAGTCCGTGGGCGTCCGTCCCGCTCAGCACGGCCGCCATGTCCTTCACCGGCACACCCACCCGGCGCATGGCGGCGACGAGGACCGCGGCGTCCACGTGCCGGTCGGCGTACCAGCGGTAGCCCGTCCGCGGGTCGACCGCGTGCGGGGTGAGCACGCCCGCCTTGTCGTAGAACCGCAGCGCGCTGACCGACAGACCGGACGCCCGGGCGAGTTCACCGATGCTGAGCACGGTGCTCACTCTGCCCCTGCGGTCCGACAGCCTCCGCGTCGAGTTCTGCGCGGAGTCGCTCGACGGCCCCGCGGATCATCCGGCCGTATCCGTTGTCGGTGAGGTGTTCGCAGCTCTGTGTGGCCCGATCGAGATGCTGGCGTGCCTCGGACGTCTGGCCGAGCGCGTGATGAGCGGCCGCGACGTTGAGGTGCAGCGACGGGTAGAACCCCGCGACCCGCAGCGAGGAGTGGTGCTGCCGAGCTCGGTCGTCGGTCAGCGAGTCGGCGGCGTGGAGGGCTCGCAGATCCCAGCGCAGCTCCTCGACGGGGTCGGTCTGGACGTCCGCCATGTAGTGGGCCAGCGTGACGACGTGCAACGGGTCCGGTGTGTCGGCGCCGGGACCGGCGAGGACGTCCCACACCTCCTCGAAGATGCGCCGGGCGCCCTCCCGGTCACCCGCTACTGCCAGTTCCTGCCCCTGTGCGATCCTCGCCATGACGGCGTCCGGTGTGTCCATGCGGACCACGCTGGGGCCTCGACCAGGTCGAGAGTCAACCGGACTACGTGCGCTCGGCTGCCGACTTGATGCGGGCGAGGGTGGTGTTCATGCCGTTCACGAGGTCGACCTCGAAGTCCTCGTTGCCGCCGAGGACGGTCTTGACCAGGAACTGCGACACCTTCGACGTCCCGGTCGGGGCTTCGCGGCGCTCGGTGACCTTGGTTCCGCCCGCTGTCGGCTCGAGTTCGTACGACCAGATGGTGCGGTTCTCGAGGATCCGGAACGCGATGGCCTTGTTCGGCTGGAACTTCACGACCTTCGACGTGGTCGGCCACACGAGGAAGCCTTTGCGGTTGATGTTGACGGTTTTGGTGCCCTCTTCGACGACGCCACCGAGGACGCGCATCGTGCGGCACTGGGGGCTCCATTCGCCCATCCGCTTCAGATCCGACACGACGGCCCACACGTCTTGCGGGGTCGCGTCGATGTCGATGCTTGCTTCGAGGGTGTTTGCCATCGGCTGTCTCCAGTCAGGGAAGGTGGTACGTGAGGTAACAATTACTTTGGCGCCATACTAGGCGCTCGGGCCCGGGCCGTGTGCGGTAGGTCACTGAATTCTCCTCCGACCGCAGTTTTTCCAGCACTTCCGCGCGCCTCATCGAAACCGTGTAACCAAAGGGGCACGATGGGCGATGAGTCAAGAGCGCGACGAAATGTCGCCGGTGCAATGGCGCAAATGGAAAGTTGTCGAGTCGGTGTTCGGAAGTGATCGGTAGTGAATGTTCATTCGATCCTGCGGTGGGACCGCAGCCCTCTCCCTCTACTCGAATCAGCCCGATTGCAAGGACGTCCGTCCTCGTGGCCGAGTGAAAAACTCGAACGTCTGATGACGCCACGCGAAATCGAGGAAGCTCTCCGCGGCCGGTTGTAGACGCCGTCGTCGCTCCCGCAATCTCGTCACGCTCCTTCCGGCCCCGGGGGAGACTGGGGTTGTGGGAGCCGAAGAGTCTGTCGTGGTCGGGACCGGAGCGGTCTCCGCCGAAGAAGTGATCCGAGTGGCGCGTCGAGGCGCCCCGGTGCGGATCTCACGGGACGCGATGTCGGCCATGGCGGAAACCCGGAAGCGCATCGAGGCGCAGGCCGAGGACCCGAAGCCCGTGTACGGGATCTCGACGGGTTTCGGGGCCCTCGCCACCCGGCACATACCTTTTGCGCTCCGGACGCAGCTGCAGCGCAGCCTGGTCCGCTCGCATGCCGCCGGAAACGGCCCCGAGGTGGAACGCGAGGTGGTGCGGGCGCTGATGCTGCTGCGGCTGTCGACCCTGGCCACCGGCAGGACCGGCGCGCGGCCGGAAGTCGCGCAGGTGTACGCGTCGCTCCTGTCGGCCGGCATCACACCCGTGGTCCACGAATACGGGAGCCTCGGATGCTCGGGCGATCTGGCGCCGCTGGCCCATGTCGCGCTCGCGGTGATCGGTGAGGGCACGGTGCGGGATGCGGACGGAGCACTCGTGCCCGCGGCGACGGCACTGTCCGCTGCCGGCATCGAACCCGTCGTGCTCGAGGAGAAGGAGGGTCTCGCCCTTATCAACGGCACCGACGGCATGCTCGGCATGCTGCTGCTGGCGTGCGAGGACCTGCACGGGCTCCTCCGACTGGCCGACGTCACGGCGGCGATGAGCGTGGAGGCGCTGCTGGGCACCGACCGGGTGTTCGCCCCGGACCTGCAGGCGCTCCGGCCGCACCCCGGACAGGCCCACGCCGCCGCGAACATGGTCCGGTTGCTCGCCGGCTCGGAGATCGTCGAGAGTCACGCCAATCCGTCCTGCACCGTGGTGCAGGACGCCTACTCGTTGCGGTGCGCCCCGCAGGTCGCCGGGGCGGCGCGGGACACGCTCGCGCACGCCGAGCGGGTGGCGTCGTGGGAACTGGCGAGCGCGATCGACAACCCGGTGGTGACGCTGGACGGGCGGGTGGAGTCGAACGGCAATTTCCACGGGGCGCCGGTCGGGTACGTGCTGGACTTCCTGGCGATCGTCGTCGCGGATGTGGCGAGCATGAGCGAGCGCCGCACCGACCGCTTCCTCGACGTGGCCCGCAATCACGGGCTGCCCCCGTTCCTGGCCGACGACCCCGGGGTGGACAGCGGCCACATGATCGCGCAGTACACCCAGGCGGCGGTCGTCTCGGAGCTGAAGCGGCTGGCGGCGCCGGCGAGTGTGGACTCGATTCCGTCGTCGGCGATGCAGGAGGACCACGTGTCGATGGGGTGGTCGGCGGCCCGGAAGCTGCGCCGGGCCATCGACGGACTGACCCGGGTGCTCGCCATCGAGGCGTTGACAGCGGCTCGCGCGCTGGATCTGCGTGCCCCGCTCGCACCGTCACCGGCGACGGGTGCGGTGCGGGACACGATCCGTGAGCACGTCGCCGGACCGGGGACCGACCGTCACCTCGCGCCGGAGATCGAGGCCGCAGTCACCCTCGCCTCGTCCGGCGCGCTGGTCGCGAGCGCGGAGTCGGTGGTGGGAAAGCTGGACTGACCGGGGCGCTCGACGGCTCCGTTGATGTCGCGAGTCTTGCGAACTACCGTGGAATGCAGGAGATGGTCCTCATGACTCTCGCGGAGTTCGACACACGCAGGAAGACCGTCGGCACGGACCGTGGTCCGGTCAGCTACTTCGATTCCGGCACCGGCCGTGTGGCGTTCTTCATCCACGGCGTCGGGACCTCCGGCTACCTCTGGCGCAACGTGATCAGTCAGCTCGAGGGAGAAAGACGGTGCGTCGCCCTCGACCTTCCGCTGCACGGTCACACCCCCGCCGCGCCCGATCAGGACTTCACGCTGGGCGCACTCGCCGACGTCGTCGCGGCCACGTGCGACGCCCTGGGGCTGCTCGAGGTCGACGTGGTTGCCAACGATACCGGCGGAGCGGTCGCGCAGATCTTCGCGGCCCGGCACCCCGACAGGTTGTCGTCGCTGACGTTGACGAACTGCGAAACCCATGACAACGTGCCGCCGAAGGCGTTCCTTCCCGCCGTGCTGCTCGCGCGGGCGGGACTGCTCGCCCGGATTGCGCCACCACTGGCGAGGAACGTGTCGAGGGCTCGTAAACTGTTGTACGGCAGTGGGTATCAGAACGTGCGATCACTGCCGGAGGAAGTCGTGGCCTCGTACGTCGAGCCGCTGCTCGGCACCCAGGGCCGAGCGTTGCTCTTCCAGCGCTGGATCGCGTCCCTCCATCCACGCGACCTACTCGCGGTCGAGCCGGACCTCGCGGCACTCGAGGTCCCCACACTCGTCGTGTGGGGCACCGGAGACAGGTTCTTCCGGACGAAGTGGGCCTACTGGCTGCGCGACCTCATCCCGGGAGCACGGGAAGTCGTGGAGATCCGGGGTGGCAAGTTGTTCTTCCCCGACGAACGTTCGCGCGAACTGGTCGTCGAGTTGCGCAGATTCTGGGCAGCTCGTTCCTGAGCCGCGCTCAGCGCAGCGGGTCGAAATGCCGCATGACGCCGGGAACCTCGCCGCCGGTCATGGAGTCGGCCATCATGCGCCCGGTGAGCGGGCCCAGGGCGATGCCCCACATTCCGTGACCGCCCGCCACGTGCACGTGGGGGGAGCGGGTGGCGCCGACGAGCGGAAGTCCGTCGGTGGTGCAGGGCCGGGATCCGACCCACTCCTCCTGACGCGACTCCCAGTTGATGCCGGTGAACATGGGCGTC
Source organism: Rhodococcus sp. JVH1 (assembly GCF_000280725.2). Lineage (NCBI taxonomy): Bacteria > Bacillati > Actinomycetota > Actinomycetes > Mycobacteriales > Nocardiaceae > Rhodococcus > Rhodococcus sp. JVH1. The sequence continues at coordinate 5,727,642 of NZ_CP166289.1, forward strand.
GCGGCCTCGATGATCGCCCGGACCCGACGCGGGTCGAGAGGTGCGTCGGGACTGCGGAATTCCATCATTCCGGCGACACGGAAACGGTCGTGCAGCGGCGTGCACGCCACTCGCTGGGTGGGGAAGTAGATCGGGTTCTTCGGCATCTGCTCGGGCTGGACGCTGAAGCTGTAGCCGCGGCCGGCCTGCACCAGGGCGCGGACACCGAACGGGCGGGCGAGAGCATTGAGGCGTGCGCCGCTGGCGATGACTACGGCATCGGCGGCGACCGCGTCGCCGGTGGCCGAGACCAGGCTGACCCCCGACTGTCCCCGATCCTGCACAGCGGCCACGTCGAAACCGGACCTGATGTCGCCGCCCCGGGCCCGGAGGGCGTCGGCGAGTGAGTGCACGAAGCGCGGCGGGTCGATGAAGCGCTGGTTGCGCAGCCTCAGACCGGAGTGCACGCCGTCGCCGAGACTCGGCTCGAGAGAGTGGATCTCGTCCCTGTCGACGCGGTCGTACTCGACCTCGCCGCCTGCGGCCTCGACGTGACGGAACTCGTCGACGAGCGCTTCGCGGTCCTCGTCCGACTTGAACGCGGTGAGGAACGGGTCGGCGAGATGCGTGTGCTCCCGCACGCCGCCGTCCGCGAGTTCGTCGTAGGCGCCCAGGGAGATTCGGTTGACCTCGGCGTACACCTTCATCGCGTCCTCCCACCGGGAGGGCGTGCAGTGCCGGGCGAAGCCGACGAGGAAACGCACCAGGCGCAGATCGGTCGTGAAGGGAACGTAGACCGGCGACGACGGATTCAGCATTGCGCGCAGCCCGTACTTCAACACGGCGGGCTCGGGCAGCGGCAGCGTCAATGCCGGTGCGAGCCAACCCGCGTTGCCCCAGGACGCGTCCGACGCGACACTCTCACGGTCGACGACCGTGACGCGCACGCCGCGCTCCTGGAGGAACCACGCCGTGGACAATCCGACGACGCCTGCTCCGACGATCGCGACGTGGTCAGGGCGCTGCACTGTGCTCATGACTCCATCATGGGTCGGCGACGGCGCCGGGGGAGTAGCCGTTCGGCCAGTCCCCGACAGTGCCCCCTGTGCAATCGGCCAGGGGTCACATGTCCCGCAGTCCCGTCAGCTTCAGATGCAACATCACGATGAGCCGGGTGTCCGCGTCGTAGAGGTCCACGTCGCACGAATCGACGCAGCGTCGCAGCCGGTTCCTCAGGGTGTTGGGGTGCACGTGCAGCGCGGCCGCCGCATCGGCGACGTCGCCGCCGTGGGTAAGGAAGGCGCGGGCCGTGGCCACGAGATCGGTCCCGTGCTGCTCGTCGTGCCGGGTGAGCGCGGCGAGCGGGGTGAGCTCGCCCAGGCCGTCGAAGATGTCCGCGACACGCAACGCCAGCACGGACGCGAGACTGTCCCGCATCGTCCCGACGACACCGCCGGACCGGGCGTGCTGCAGGACGGTGAGGACCCGGTCGGCGTCCCCTCGCGACAGGTGAGCCTGGCTGGCCGTCGTCACTTCGCGTCCGACGGCGACCACGAACGCCGCCCCGCTGCGGGCGCGACCGAGGAAGTTCTCGGCGAGGCGCCGGACGTCCTTCTCCGACGCGGCGATGACCACGTAGATGACGTCGTCGAGCTGGGCGGCGACCGAATCGACCGCCAACGTGTCGAGGTACAGGCCGAGGGAGGCGAGCAAACCGGACGGCAGCGAGCGCCCGATCGTGACCGGGGCGGCCGCCGCGACGGTCAGCCTTCCCTCCAACCGGAGGTCGTCGGCGGCGCGGAAGGCGGGCTCGCCGCCGTTGATCAGCGCACGCACCCGATCCACCTGCATCCGGCGCGTCACGTCCACCCGTTCGCGCTCCGCCGCGATGTGCTCTGCGACGACAGGCACCGCGGACCGCAGGATCGATTCCTGTTCCGGGGTGGGGGCGGACGTCATCGCCGCCCAGATGGACCCGACCGACCGTCCCGCGTCCCGCACCGCGATCACCGCGCGGGGAGTCATGTTCGGCATCCGCATGTCCACGTAGAAGACGTCGGTGTCGCGGTGCAGGCGCTCGAAGACGCCGGCGTCCGCGAGGAGCTGCCGATACTTCCCGGGCACCTGCCGTCCCAGAATGGTCTCGATGCGGGCTTGGTCCACGGCCTGCTCGCCGCTCGAATAGGCCAGAACCGTCGAGTTCTCGTCCTCGATCGTGATCGGCGCGCCGATCAGCTCGGCCAGCGACCCCGCCACCGTGAACAGGTCTTCACCGCGCAGGTCCATGCCTGGGAGCCTAGTTGCCGGGGACGGTCCGGCCCGGTCTTCGCGGCGACACCGTGTCCTCGAGACACGGGCCTCCTGGTCCTGGCGGTGGCCACCCCACACGGGCATTGTGGGGGTATGGCGGCGGCGCAGGGCGGAACCGGAACGATGGCCGCGTGGCGCGTGGTCGCGCCGGGCCCCGTCGCGGGCCACCCGGTGGAACTCGGACGCGAGACGGTTCCCGAGCCGGGAACGGGCGAACTTCTCGTGAAGGTGCTGGCGTGCGGAGTGTGCCGCACCGACCTGCACGTGACCGAAGGGGACCTGCCCGTGCACCGGCCCCGGGTGATTCCCGGCCACGAGGTGGTGGGGGAGGTTGCCGCACTGGGCGATTCGGTGTCGGGGTCCTTCGCTGTCGGCGACCGGGTGGGAATCGCCTGGCTGCGTCACACCTGCGGACACTGCGCGGCCTGCCTGCGCGGCGCGGAGAACCTGTGCAGGCAGTCGCAGTACACGGGATGGGATGCGGACGGCGGATACGCCGAATTCGCGACGGTCCCGGCCGACTACGCGCTGCACCTGCCGGAGGGCTACTCGGACGCCGAACTCGCACCCCTGCTGTGCGCCGGGATCATCGGCTACCGGGCACTCGAACGTGCCACGGTCCCCGACGGCGGCGCACTGGGCATCTACGGGTTCGGCGGCAGCGCGCACCTCACCGCCCAGGTCGCGTCGATCCGCGGCGCCCGCGTGCACGTCATGACGCGTGGGGCGGAGGCCCGTGCGCTGGCGCAGCGACTCGGGGCGACGTCCGTGCAGGGTGTGCGCGACGTGCCGCCGGAACCCCTCGACTCCGCGATTCTGTTCGCGCCGGTAGGCGATCTGGTGCCCGTGGCGATGGAGGCGCTCGCCGACGGCGGCACCCTCGCGGTCGCGGGGATCCACCTCACCGACATTCCCGCGCTCGAGTATCAGAAGCATCTGTTCCGGGAACGGCAGATCCGCAGCGTCACCGCCAATACCCGTTCGGATTCCGTCGAATTCCTGCGCATCGCAGCGGAACACCGGCTGAGTATCGACATCCACCCGTACCCACTCGACCGCGCCGACCGGGCCCTGCGCGACCTGGCCGGCGGAAAGTTCAGCGGTGCAGCAGTTCTCGAGCCGTAGAGGGAGAGAGATATGAGCGAACATGCAGGGGCGCCCGTGGTCGTCGGTATCGATGGTTCACGCGCCGCGCTCGACGCGGCGCGCTGGGCCGCGGGCACGGCGGTCCGGCTCGACGCCCCACTCCTGCTCGCCCACACCTACCCGGACGAGGCCACGTTCTACAACGGCACCGCGATGATGATCGACGCCCAGTTCATCCAGGAACTGCGCGAGGACGGCAACTCGATGCTCGACGCCACCACCGCTGCCGTCCTGCAGGACCACCCCGGACTCGCCGTCGAGCGCGACGTCCGATCCGGGTCGGCGGCGTCCCACCTGATCGAGTTGTCGAGGGCGGCGCGGATCGTGGCGCTCGGCGCGCAGGGTGCCGGCGCGGTCACCGACTACCTCCTCGGGTCCACGGTGCTCCGGACGGTCAACCACGCGCACAGTCCTGTCGCGGTCGTCCGGGGAGCGCCCGAGACGGCCTCACCGGACACCCGACCGATCGTCGTCGGCGTGGACGGCAGCCAGGTCAGCGAGAAGGCCGTCGAGGAGGCGTTCGCACTCGCGTCCGCGTTCGGCGTCGGTTTGGACGTGGTGCACGCGTGGAGCGGTGAGAAGCAGCACGGCCTCGCCCATGCGTCGAAGTACGTGGACTGGACCGCCTACGAGGAAGGGGAGAAGGCCGTCGTGTCCGAATGCCTCGCCGGCATCCGGGACGAGTACCCGGACGTGCCGGTGAACGAGGTGACGACACAGGGGGTGTCCGCTGACGTCCTCCTGCGGCACGCGACGACGGCGCAACTGCTGGTGGTCGGAAGCCACGGCCGGGGCAAGGTGATGGGTGCCCTGCTCGGATCCGTCAGCCAGAATCTGGTGCACCACGCTCCCTGCCCCGTCCTCGTCTGCCGGGCTCGGCAGTGACACCGTCCGAGCCGGGCTCGGCAGTGACACCGTCCGAGCCGCGCGGATAGGCTCCTGTCATGGCTGGGGTCGAGGGTGTCCTGCTCGATATAGACGGGGTTCTGGTTACTTCGTGGCATCCGATCGACGGGGCCGCGGCGGCGGTGCGGGAGGTGCGCGAGCGCGGACTCGCGTGCGCCTACCTCACCAACACGACGTCCCGGACGTGCGACGAGATCGCCGACGCCCTCCGTTCGGCGGGCATCGAGGCCGACTCCGGCGAGATCGTCACGGCGGCCCGGCTCACCGCGGAGTACGTCCGGTCGACCTACCCCGGGGCGCGGGCCTGGGTTCTCAACAGCGGCGACATCACGGCCGATCTGTCCGGGATCGAACTGGACGACGAGGACCCCGAGGTGGTGATCCTCGGTGGCGCCGGGCCGGAATTCACGCATGACGCTCTGAGCCGCGTGGTGGAGCTGATGCTCGACGGCGTCCCCGTCGTCGCGATGCACCGGGCCACCACATGGGCCACCCACGATGGGCTGCGCATCGACACGGGCACGTACCTGCCCGGTATGGAAGAGGTCGCGGGAACCAACGTCGTGTCGGTGGGCAAGCCGTCGCTCGCGGCGTTCCTCACCGCCACCGATCTGATGGGCACGGAACCGGACGTGACAGTGATGGTCGGTGACGATCTGACGAATGACGTCCTCGCCGCGCAGCGGGTGGGACTGACCGGCGTTCTGGTGCGGACGGGCAAGTTCCGCCAGTCGGTTCTGGACCTCGCCCCGCAGCGACCGGACCACGTGGTCGACTCCGTCGCGCTGCTGCCGAAGCTCCTCGACGAACTCGCCTGACCGCGGTCCGGGACTAACCGGCCGCGAGCGGGTACTCTCGCGGCGAATCCTCCAATTCGTCGTTCCCAGAAGGAGCTTCCATGCTCGCTGTCTCCACGCCCGTCACCTCGACCGCCTCGGCATCTCGTACTCGTATCTCGACTCTGTTCGGCCGACGGCTGGCACGCGTGGGAGCGGCGATGGCCGTGGGTCTGGGCGTCGCGGCGGGAATCTCGGTGGCCGGTGCGGGCGTCGCCGGTGCCGCCCCCGTCAACTGTGTCTCCCCGCCGTCGGCCAACGACGTCCAGGTGTCGGACACCGCGAGTTGCGGCGCCAAGGCGTCCGAGGCCGGCGTCGCCCACGCGATGGCCGCGGACAGCGGCACCGCGGTGAGTGTCGCCAACGGACACAGCGGCGCCACGACGTACGCCAACGGATACGGAACGTCGCTCGGTGCGTCGACCGGCTCGGGTCAGGCCTACGCGCTCGCGCTCGGCGGTGGCATCGCTCGCTCCGGTGCGGCCGACGGCACCACCACCGTCGCGATCGCCGGCTGGGGTTCGGGCGCGACTGCCGACGCGAACGGCGTCGACTGCGTCGGTGCCCTGTCCCTCGCGTTCAACGTGAACACCGGCCAGGTCTGCGCGATGCGCTGATCGCCCGGGCGCACCGGTTCCGTCCCGACCTTGCACTCACCCTGTCCGAGTGCTAAAAATGCACTTGGCACTCACGACGCGTGAGTGCCAGGTCGGGACGGTGAGACCGGGAACCAAAGACACCCCTGGTCGTCCGTCGCGGGCACCGAACTCGGCCGAAGGCGTAAATGAGGCGACCCGACTAGCGGTCGCCTTGTGTGTCACCCCCAATCCGGAGGATCACTTCGCAATGGCCAAGATCATCGCGTTCGACGAAGAGGCCCGTCGCGGCCTCGAGCGGGGACTCAACGCCCTCGCCGACGCAGTCAAGGTGACGTTGGGCCCCAAGGGTCGCAACGTCGTGCTCGAGAAGAAGTGGGGCGCCCCCACGATCACCAACGATGGTGTTTCCATCGCCAAGGAGATCGAGCTCGAGGACCCCTACGAGAAGATCGGTGCCGAGCTGGTCAAGGAGGTCGCCAAGAAGACTGACGACGTCGCCGGCGACGGAACCACCACCGCTACCGTTCTCGCCCAGGCTCTCGTCCGTGAGGGTCTCCGCAACGTCGCTGCCGGCGCCAACCCGCTGGGTCTGAAGCGCGGCATCGAGAAGGCCGTCGAGGCCGTCACCGTGCGTCTGCTCGAGACCGCCAAGGAGATCGACACCAAGGAGCAGATCGCTGCTACCGCTGGTATCTCCGCAGGCGACCCGTCCATCGGCGAGCTCATCGCCGAGGCCATGGACAAGGTCGGCAAGGAAGGCGTCATCACGGTCGAGGAGTCCAACACCTTCGGCCTGCAGCTCGAGCTCACCGAGGGCATGCGCTTCGACAAGGGCTACATCTCGGCGTACTTCGCCACCGACCCGGAGCGTCAGGAAGCCGTCCTCGAGGACGCGTACATCCTGCTCGTGAGCTCCAAGATCTCCACGGTCAAGGACCTGCTGCCGCTGCTGGAGAAGGTCATCCAGTCCGGCAAGCCGTTGGTCATCATCGCCGAGGACGTCGAGGGCGAAGCCCTGTCCACCCTGGTGGTCAACAAGATCCGTGGCACCTTCAAGTCCGTGGCCGTCAAGGCCCCCGGCTTCGGTGACCGTCGCAAGGCTCAGCTCGCCGACATCGCCATCCTCACCGGTGGCGAGGTCATCAGCGAAGAGGTCGGCCTCTCCCTGGAGACCGCCGGACTCGAGCTGCTCGGCCAGGCACGCAAGGTCGTCATCACCAAGGACGAGACCACCATCGTCGAAGGCGCGGGAGACCCCGAGGCCATCGCCGGTCGCGTGGCGCAGATCCGCGCCGAGATCGAGAACAGCGACTCCGACTACGACCGCGAGAAGCTGCAGGAGCGCCTGGCCAAGCTGGCCGGTGGCGTTGCAGTCATCAAGGCCGGCGCTGCCACCGAGGTGGAGCTCAAGGAGCGCAAGCACCGCATCGAAGATGCCGTGCGTAACGCCAAGGCTGCCGTCGAAGAGGGCATCGTCGCCGGTGGTGGCGTGGCTCTGCTGCAGTCGGCTCCCGCGCTCGACGACCTGAAGCTCGAAGGTGACGAGGCCACCGGTGCGAACATCGTTCGCGTCGCCCTCGAAGCACCGCTGAAGCAGATCGCCTTCAACGCGGGCCTCGAGCCCGGCGTCGTTGCCGAGAAGGTTCGCAACCTGCCCGCAGGTCACGGCCTCAACGCCTCGACCAACGAGTACGGCGACCTGCTCGAAGCCGGCATCAACGACCCGGTCAAGGTCACCCGCTCCGCGCTGCAGAACGCAGCGTCCATCGCGGCTCTGTTCCTGACGACCGAGGCCGTCGTCGCCGACAAGCCGGAGAAGGCCGGAGCGCCCGTGGGCGACCCGACCGGCGGCATGGGCGGTATGGACTTCTAAAGGCGGCTACGCCTCCCGTGAGTGGTTGAGGAGTCCCCGGACTCGCCCACCACGCACGGGCACGAAGTGCTCCGAAAGAGCCCGGGACACCATCTGGTGTCCCGGGCTCTTTCTTGTCTGTGGCCGTGGATTCGTTCGACGGCCACAGTGCTTTTCGGTGCTGCCGCCTGGGTCGGTGTCAGTGTCCGGCAGGCATCAGCATCCAGGCGGCGAGGTAGACGAGGGCTGCGGTGCCGCCGGTGACCAGCGTGGCGACCACGGTGAGCAGTCGGACGAGGTTGACGTCCACCGAGAAGTATTCGGCGATGCCGCCGCAGACGCCTGCGAGCATCTTCTGGTTGTCGGAACGGGTGAACTGGCGGGGAGTGTTGCTGTCGAATGTCATGCGTCCATTCTGTTCGGCGGTACCTGCCGGCACATCGGGATGTACCCCGATCTCGACCCTGGTCTTTCACCCTGAGCGCCCGCTCCATGCCGCCGGATGCTCGTGCCTCGAGTCGATCGCCCTCCGTGTCCGCGCCGCGCCGAAAAACTCGATATCCCACACTTGGGGTCAAATAGATGCCAAGATTAAAACGTTTGCCATCTAATTATGAATTGGGAGACAAAGAGGATGCGTTCACCGGGCAAAAGAAGAGATGTTCGAATTCGTCCACGCCTCGTTACTCCGCAGGAGAATTCAAGGGCAGTGACAAGAAAAAGTCCGGAAACAATGCAGCGAGGTATGTTCTGTCGCTCTTCGATTACGAGAACGTGGATCCGGAGATCGTAGTCACCGCATATCCGCAGTTAGATGGGCATGTCCTGAAGATAATCGAGAAGTAACCAGTGCCGATTTGCGGGTTCGTCGTTAAGTCAACGATCGCAAATGTTTACCACTTTGTGCTTATTCGAGGGGAAAACTCGGGTACAAATGACGGAGCCCCTGATCGCGGGGGGAAGTTCGAAATCCACTGCGTCGAAAAGGAGTAATACTATGTCCGACAGCTTTCTGACTCTGCTCGAAGCGCTCACCACGCTGATCGACTTCATCGGGTCCGTCGCGGAATAGGGTCACCCCCGTTTCGACCCCACTTCTCGACGAGAGCTGGAGTCCACATGACATCATGTGGGCTCCAGCTCTCGCCTCTTCGGAGTCGGGCAGGTGACGTCGCAGCGAAGGAGAACGATGGTCAACCGCACTGCAGCGGGTAGGTACGGGGTGCGGCTTGCGCTCGCGGTCGCCCTGACGGCGGCGATTCCGTGCCTCGGAGTCCAGGCGTCCGCGTCCGCCGATCCCACCGGAGATGCCACTGTCGCGGACGGTGGTTCCCACCTGGTGAGCACCGACGAGATCGACGACCGGCAGTTGACCATGCAGGTGTACTCGGCCTCCATGGACCGGGAGATCCCGCTGCGGGTCATCACCCCCGCGGACACGAGCGAACCGAGGCCCACGCTGTACCTGCTCAACGGGGCGGGCGGCGGCGAGGACTCCGCCACGTGGCAGGCCAGGACCGATGTCGTCGGCTTCTTCGCCGACAAGAACGTCAACGTGGTCACTCCGATGGAGGGCGCGTTCAGTTACTACACGGACTGGGAGCAGACCGACCCGGAACTGGGCAACAACAAGTGGACGACGTTCCTCACGCAGGAACTTCCGCCGATCGTCGATTCCGCGCTCGGCACCAACGGCGTCAACTCGATCGCTGGTATCTCGATGGCGGGTAGTTCGGTGCTGAGCCTGGCACAGTCGGCTCCCGGCCTGTACGAGAGCGTCGGCGCCTACAGCGGCTGCGCGATGACCAGCACGGACCCCGGCCGCACGTACGTGCGGCTGGTCGTCGAGGGCCGCGGCGGCGGCGACACCTCCAACATGTGGGGGCCGGAAGACGGCCCCGGCTGGACGGCCAACGACCCGTACGTCAACGCGGAGAAGCTGCGCGGACTCGACATCTACGTCAGCAACGGATCCGGACTGCCCGGGCCCGGCGACCAGCTGAACGGACCCGGGATCAACGGCGACGTCGGAACGCTCGCCAACCAGATCCTCCTCGGCGGCGCCATCGAGGCGGCCACCAACCAGTGCACCCACGCCCTCGCGGACAAGCTGAACGAACTGCAGATTCCCGCCACGTTCGACTTCCGGCCCGTCGGCACGCATTCGTGGTCCTACTGGGAAGAAGACCTGCACAAGTCGTGGCCGATGCTCGCTGCGTCGATCGGCCTGTAGTCACCGGTCTCGGAAGAGACTCGACCCCCGCAGATCCCGGATCTGCGGGGGTCGAGCCGTCTAGTCTGACGAAGTGGAGACAGTACCGATCCAGATGCCCGACGGAACCACCACTCCGGTACGCCTGTTTCCCGGCCCGGACGAGGCCCCCGTCATCGTGGTGTTTCCCGGCCTGGGAATTCCCGCCGGCTACTACGAACCCTTCGCCGAGGAGCTCGTGTCCCGGGGGTTCAACGCGGCGATCGGCGAACTCCGTGGCCAGGGCGACAGCCGTCCCCGTCCGAGCAGCACCAGCACGTACGGCTACCACGAACTGGTGGCTCTGGACTTCCCCGCGATCTTCGAAGTGGTGCGGGAGCGTTTTCCCGCCGCGACGCCCTTCCTGCTGGGACACAGCATGGGTGGTCAGCTCGGCGTGATGTACGCGGCCCGGATCCGCGGCCGGCTCGGCGGGATCGTGCTCGTCGCGTCCGGGTCGCCGTATCACCGGGGATTCCCAGGGATACACGCCCCGCGGATGCTGGTGGGCGCCGCGGCGATGTCGATGACCGCCAACCTGGCGGGGTTCTGGCCCGGCGACAAACTCGACATCGGCGGGTTCGGGCGGCAGTCGAAGGCGCTGATCACCGACTGGTCGCGATTCGCCCGCACCGGCAGGATCGAACCCGACGGCGCCGACATCGACTACGAGGAACGCATCGCCCGGCTGAAACTTCCGGTGCTGTCCGTGACCGTCGAAGGAGACGATCTGGCTCCGGAATCCTCGGCGAAGAACCTCCTCGCGAAACTCCCCAACGCCGACGTCACGCAGTGGCACCAGCCGGAGCCGCTGGGCCACAACGGCTGGATCCGCGACCCGGCCGGCACCGTCGACCGGATCGTCGAGTGGGTCCGCGACCACACCTGACCGGTGCGTCACGGGCGGGTGAGCTGCTCCCACAGGAACGTGAACGTGAGCGCCGATTTGAACGCGGCCTGGGCGTTGTCCGCGGCCCCGCCGTGCCCGCCCTCGATGTTCTCGTAGTACCAGACCTCGTGGCCCTGCTCCTCGAGCAGCGCAGTCATCTTGCGGGCGTGGCCGGGGTGGACGCGATCGTCGCGGGTGGACGTGGTGACGAGGATCGGCGGGTAGTCCGCGGTCGCGTCGGTGTTCTGATACGGCGAGTACTCGCTGATGAACTTCCAGTCGTCGGGGTTGTCCGGATCGCCGTACTCGGCCATCCACGACGCCCCGGCGAGCAGCAGGTGGTACCTCTTCATGTCGAGGAGCGGAACCTGGCACACGATCGCCCCGAACAGTTCCGGGTAGCGGGTGAGCATGACGCCCATGAGGAGTCCGCCGTTGCTGCCGCCCTGGATCCCGAGCTGCTTCGACGTCGTGATGCCCCGGGCCACGAGGTCGCGAGCGACCGCGGCGAAGTCCTCGAACGCCTTGTGGCGACCTTCCCGCACCGCCTGGGTGTGCCATGACGGGCCGTACTCGCCGCCGCCGCGGATGTTCGCCACCACGTACGCGCCGCCGCGTTCGAGCCACGCGAACCCGACCGAACCGCTGTATCCCGGGACCATCGAGTTCTCGAAGCCGCCGTATCCGTACAGCATGGTGGGGCAGGGCCCGGTGACGTCGTCACGGCGCACTACGAAGTAGGGGATCTCGGTTCCGTCGTCGGACACCGCGAAGTGCTGCGACACCGACATGCCGTCCGCGTCGAAGAACGACGGCGCCTGCTTGACGGGTTCGAGCGGTCCGCCGACCGTGCCGTACAGCAGCGTCGCCGGCGTCGTGAATCCGCTGGAGTTGACGAAGAAGCTGTCGCTGTTGCGGGGGTCGGTGCTGATGATCCCGCTCGCCGTGAGTTCCGGTACGCCGTCGAGAGGCTTCTCCTCCCACCCGGTGTCGTTCGGTGTGAGCACCGACAGCTTGGTCTGCACGTCCGACAATCGCACGAGGAGGAGGTGGTTCCGGGTCCACGTTCCCTGCTCCAGTGATGTGTGCTCGTCCGGGGTGAACAGTGGCGTCAGCTCGCGTGACCCGGCGAGGAAGTCGGCGTAGTTCGCGGCGAGCAGCGACCCGGCCGGGTAGACGGTGCCGTCCACGTCCCAGTCGGTGCGCGGACGGATGGTCAACCAGTCGCGGTACACGGACGAGCCCGCGTCGTCGGGGGTGTCGATCCGGACCTTCGAGCCGTCCGGGAGCAGCTGGTAGCGCTCGGAATTGTAGAAGTCCATGGACCGGCCGACGAAGTGCCGCTCGTATCCGGGAGTGTCGTCGTACGAGGCGCCGACGGACACGTCGGTGGTCTCGCCCTCGAAGACGGTGACCGCCTCGGTGATCGGGGTGCCGCGATGCCAGCGCTTCGCGATTCTCGGGTAGCCGGAATCGGTCATCGAGCCTTCACCGAAGTCGGTCCCGACGTACACGGTGTCCTTGTCGATCCAGCTGATGCTGGTCTTCGCCTCGGGGACGTCGAATGCGTGGTCACCGCCGACGAATTCGCGCTTCTCGATGTCGAATTCGCGCACCACGGACGCGTCGGCGCCACCGCGCGAGAACGACAAAAGGGCGCGCGACTGCTCGGGTCGCAGCACGCTGGCCCCGGCCCACACCCAGTTCTCACCCTCCCGTTCGGCGAGGGCGTCGACGTCGAGCAGGACGTCCCACTCGGGGTTCTCGGTGCGGTACTGCTCGAGCGTGGTGCGCCGCCAGATGCCGCGCTTGTGGTCGCCGTCGCGCCAGAAGTTGTACAGGTACTCGCCGCGCATGCCGGCGTAGGGGATCCGGTCGTCCGTGTCGAGTACGTCCAGGATCCGGCTCTCGAGCCCGGAGAACTCGGCGGTCTCGGTGTACTCGGCGAGAGTGCGGGCGTTGCGCTCCCGCACCCAGTCGAGCGACCGTTCCGCGGTGACATCTTCGAGCCAGAGGAAGGGATCCGTCATGGCGCCATTCTTGCAGGCGGTGTCATGCCTGGTCGCGGCGGCAAAGGTGTGACGGGTGAGGCTACTCATGGGTAATACGACCGCGTGGCGACAGCGATTCCGGACGGGACTACCCTGAACAACCGTGACCTCACACTATGACGTCGTTGTCCTCGGAGCCGGTCCCGGTGGGTACGTCGCTGCTATCCGCGCGGCACAGCTGGGATTGAGCACCGCCATCATCGAGCAGAAGTACTGGGGCGGTGTGTGCCTGAACGTCGGCTGCATCCCCTCCAAGGCACTTCTCCGCAATGCCGAACTTGCGCATCTCTTCACGAAAGAGGCCAAGACGTTCGGCATCTCGGGAGAGGCGTCCTTCGATTTCGGCGCAGCCTATGACCGCAGCCGCAAGGTCGCGGACGGGCGTGTCAAGGGCGTTCACTTCTTGATGAAGAAGAACAAGATCACCGAGTACGACGGCAAGGGGTCGTTCACCGACGCCAACACCCTCTCGGTCGAGCTGTCCAAGGGCGGGACGGAGACGGTGACGTTCGACAACGCCATCATCGCCACCGGTTCCACCACCAAGCTGCTGCCGGGCACCTCGCTCAGCGAGAACGTGGTCACCTACGAGGAGCAGATCCTCACCCGCGATCTCCCGGAGTCGATCCTCATCGTCGGTGCCGGCGCGATCGGCATGGAGTTCGGGTACGTCCTGAAGAACTACGGAGTGGACGTCACGATCGTCGAGTTCCTCGACCGTGCGCTGCCCAACGAGGACGCGGACGTCTCCAAGGAGATCGACAAGCAGTACAAGAAGCTCGGCGTCACGATCAAGACCGGTGCCGCCGTCCAGAGCATCGACGACGACGGCAGCAAGGTCACCGTCTCGATCAAGAACAACAAGTCCGGCGACATCGAGACCGTCGTGGTCGACAAGGTGATGCAGTCGGTCGGATTCGCGCCCCGCGTCGAGGGCTACGGCCTCGAGAAGACCGGTGTGCAGCTCGATCGTGGTGCGATCGGCATCACCGACACGATGCAGACGTCGGTGCCGCACATCTACGCCATCGGTGACGTCACGATGAAGCTGCAGCTGGCGCACGTCGCCGAGGCGCAGGGCGTCGTGGCCGCCGAGACGATCGCCGGCGTCGAGACGCTGCCGATCGAGGACTACCGGATGATGCCGCGGGCCACGTTCTGCCAGCCGCAGGTCGCGAGCTTCGGTCTGACCGAGCAGCAGGCCAAGGACGAGGGTTACGACGTGAAGGTCGCGACGTTCCCGTTCACCGCCAACGGCAAGGCGCACGGCCTCGGTGACCCGACCGGTTTCGTCAAGCTGATCGCAGACAAGAAGTACGGCGAACTGCTCGGCGGACACCTGATCGGACCCGACGTCTCCGAGCTGCTGCCCGAGCTGACCCTCGCGCAGAAGTGGGACCTCACGGTCAACGAGCTGGCCCGCAACGTGCACACGCACCCGACGCTCAGCGAAGCCCTGCAGGAGGCCATCCACGGTCTCGCCGGGCACATGATCAACTTCTGACCCGAACACCGAGAGGGCCCGCACAGTCTCTGTGCGGGCTCTTTTCGTTTCTCACCGAGTTGCTTCCGCGATCCGATGGCGAACTGTCCGCTGCGGTGGCATCGTGGGAAAGATGACCATGCCGGACAGCACGCCAGAAGGATCCGAGGGCGAGTACAGCCTGGACGAAGAGGACCAGTTGCAGCCGGAAGACACGTTGGTCGACCGAGGTGTGGACGACGTTCTCGACGAGGGCTATTCGCCTCCGGAGAGGCCGCTCGGGCTGGACGCGTACGGGACGACGGCCGCCGAGCAGCGCGAGGGGGAGACCCTCGATCAGCGGCTCGCGGAGGAGGAGCCGGACCCGGCTCTGGAAGACGACGACAACGCGGAGATCCTCGACGACAACGAGGTCGGGCGGCTGCGGTCGGGCCGGCTCGTCGCGGAGGACGAGGGTGTGGGCGAGGACGAGGAGAAGGACCTCGTGGCGTCCGACATCGGCATCGACGGGGGAGCGGCGTCGGCCGAGGAGGCCGCGGTCCACATCGTCGACGAGGAAACCGAACTCGACGAACTCAGCTGACGCCGCGTCCGGCGTCGTATTTCTCCTGTGCTGCCTGAACGTCGGGCACGCGCGATTCGACCAGTTCGATCAGGCCGATGAGGCGTGAACCGACCTCGGCGCCGAGCGGTGTCAGGCTGTATTCGACCTTGGGTGGAATGGCCTCGAGCACCTCGCGAACGACGAGGCCGTCTCGTTCGAGGGCCTGCAGCGTCTGCGACAGCATGCGCTCGCTGACGCCGTCGACGCGTCGGCGGAGTGCACCGAATCGGTAGTTCCCCTCGGTCAGCGCCGCGAGTGCGAGCACCCCCCAGCGACCGGTGATGGTCTGCAGGGTCTCGCGCGACGCGCAGTTGCGTGCAAAGACGTCGGCCTCGAGGGTGACGTCCTCGGCTTCCTGTGCTGGCTGTGCGAGCTCGGGCATACGTCCAGTCTACCCCACACGAAGGAAGTGCTTACTCTAACATTTGCACTTACGAAAAATTAGTGCATGATGAGAAGTGAGCTTGAACAGTCAACTCGCCCACTCACGCGCTAGGAGTTCGTCATGACCATCGCCGTCACAGGAGCAACCGGACACCTCGGTCGACTCGTCGTCGAGGCACTACTCGACAAGGGCACCCCTGCGGGCGCCATCGTCGCCGTCGTCCGCACCCCGGCCAAGGCCGCAGACCTCGCCGACAAGGGCGTCGAGATCAGGCAGGCGGACTACAGTGATCGCACCGCACTCGAGTCCGCCTTCGCCGGCGTCGACAAGCTGCTGCTCGTCTCCGGAAGCGAGGTCGGTCAGCGGGTTGCCCAGCACGCCAACGTGATCGACGCCGCGAACACCGCCGGAGTCGGCTTCGTCGCCTACACCAGCATCCTCGACGCGCAGAACAGCCCGATCGGATTGGCCGTCGAACACCGTGCCACGGAGGACCGGCTGACGCAGTCCGGAATCGACTTCGCGCTGCTCCGCAACGGCTGGTACTGGGAGAACTACCTCGGCAGCATTCCCGCCGCGGCCGAGACCGGTACGCTGTTCGGCAGTGCCGGAACGGGTGTCGTCGCCGCTGCCGCCCGCAAGGACTACGCCGAGGCCGCCGCCGCGGTCCTGCTCGCCGACGGGCCGGCAGGCAAGGTGTACGAGCTGGGTGGCGACGAGCGCCTGACGTACAGCGAACTGGCGGAGGTCATCTCCTCCGTCCTCGGAAAGCCTGTGTCGTACAAGGACCTTCCGCAGGCCGAGTACGCCGCGGCGCTCGAGGGCGCCGGACTGCCCGCACCGATCGCGAGCATGCTCGCCGACGCCGATGCGGGAGTCGCCGTCGGCGCTCTCGACACCGAGAGCGGCGACCTGCAGAAGCTGATCGGCCGCAACTCGACTCGCGCCGCCACCGTCCTTGCCGTGAGTACTTCTTAACCGCGGGCGGTTGACAAGTACTCACGGGCGTAAGCAACCCAACTGCCGAACTCGGTGATGTCCGTGGCCCCGTCGACCGCGTCGTGGGTGCAGCTGAAGCCGACCACGGCGCGGCCGTCGGACAATTCGACGCTCGTCAGCGCCATCGGGGCAGGTAGCGCGGCGAGGAAGGTGCCCAGCCCGGCGGGTGACACCCGGAACAGTTCCCCGACGATCGCCGCTCCGGCGCCGGGGCCGCGACGGACGAGGCCGGGCTTGGGCGGCGTGGTGGCGAGCGCGGTGAGCCGGTACGCGTCCGTGGTGGTGACGGTGTCCACGAACCGTGCACCGATGTCCTCGAGCTGGAAATGCAGTGGCTGTCCGCGCAGGTGGGCTCCGAACACAGCCAGTTCCACACCGTCCTCGACGAGGGTGGGCGCCGGTGCACCGACGAGACGGGCCGCGAGGTCCACGGCCACCTGATCGGCGAACGCCGGCACCACGAACATGACACCGAACGGGTCGCCGGTGGCGGTCGGGGCGCCCGGGACCGCGACGGCGGCCATGTCGAGCAGGTTGCAGAAGTTCGTGTACGTGCCCATCCGTCGGTTGATGTCGATCGGATCGGCTTGCACGGCAGCGATGGTCGGGTGTTCGGTGGTGGTGGGCAGCAGGAGGCCGTCGAAACCGGCCAGCAGTTCCCGCGTCTGCGCCTTGACGCGGGTGAGCGTGTCGAGGTCGGCGGCGAACTCGTGGCCCGCCGGCTTCCTCGCCGACTCGACGATGGCGGTGACCACCGGATCGGCGCCCGCCGGTGCGGTGTCGAGGAACTTCCCGACAGCGGTGTACCGCTCGGCGACGACGGCGCCGTCGTACAGCAGGCGGGCGGCGTCGAGGAGCGGGGAGATGTCGACCGCCTCGACGGAGAAACCTCCGTCCGTCAACGACGCCACCGTGGCGACGAACGCCGCGCGGTACTCCGGTGTCAGCAGCGCGAGGTTCTCTTCCGCGGGAATCGCGACCCTCGGCTGTGCGGGCGCCGCCAGGCGGACGTCGGACGGCCACGCGCGGCTCCGCGGGTCCGCGCTGCCCGGGCCCGACATGATGCGGGCGGCGGTCACGGCCGTGTCGAGTTCGGTGGCGAAGACGGTGACGCAGTCGTAGTCGACGCAGGCGGGCACCACGCCGTCGGCGGGGATGACGCCGAGTGTCGCCTTGATTCCGACGAGACCGTTGAACGCGGCCGGGACCCGGCCCGATCCCGCTGTGTCGGTGCCGATTCCGATGTCGGCGATGCCGAGGGCGACGGCGACGGCGGAACCGGAGCTGGATCCGCCCGACACCCGTTCGGGATCCCACGAGCACCGGACGGCGCCGTACGGACTGCGTGTCCCGACCAGCCCGGTCGCGAACTGGTCGAGGTTCGTCTTCCCCAGCACCACAGCGCCCTGCTCGACCAGGCGGCGCACAGCGCTCGCGGTGACGTCGGGGAGGTAGGCGAACTCGGGGCACGCGGCCGACGTCGGCAGTCCCGCGACGTCGACGTTGTCCTTGACCGCCACGACCTTCCCGGCCAGGGGGAGGTGTTCGCCGGCGTCGAGACGGGCCTGCACGGCAACGGCATCCGCGTGCACGTCCTCGGCGGGCCGGAGGGTGATCCACACCTCCGGACGGTCCACCTCGGCGATCCGCCGGAAGGCGTCCTCGACACGGGCGGTGGGGGAGAGGGTGGTCTGTCCGCGGTTCACGGCATCGACAGTCATCAGTTTTCTGCTCCAATCACGACGAGGGGGGTGCCCGGTTCGACGATCGCGCCCGGTGACACGAGGACTTCGAGGACTGTTCCGGACGTGGCGAACGCAACCGGCATCTCGAGTTTCATCGCCTCGAGTACCACGGCGTTCTGGCCCGGTTCGATTCGTTGCCCGGCTTCGACTTCGACGCGCCACACGGTGCCGACCATGGGAGCCTCGACGACGGCAGCCCCGGGCGGAAGGTCGACCCGTGCCGACGGCTCGGGTGCGGGCGCCTGCTCGACGCGGTCGAATTCGCCCGACGCGCGCCACGCGGACTTCTCCGCCTCGAACGCCGCGGACTGCCGGGAGTCGAACTCGGCGATGGATTCGGCGTTGTCCCGCAAGAACTTCAGGTGGTCGGCGAACGCGAACGTGCCGTCGGAGATCTCCGCGTCGAACCGCCCCGCGACGGCCTGCTCGCGGTATTCGCGCAGCTGCTCCGGGGTGACGGGTTCCCACACGATGCGGTCGAAGAACCGGAACATCCACGGTGTGCCCTCGTCGAAGGGGCGGTGCTGCCGGTAACCGGACCAGATCGGGACGGTGCGTCCGATCAGCTGGTAGCCGCCGGGCGACTCCATGCCGTAGACGCACAAATACTTGCCGCCGATGCCGACCGCGTCGGACGGCGTCCACGTGCGCGCCGGGTTGTATTTGGTGGTGACCAGGCGGTGCCGGGGGTCGAGGGGCACGGCCAGTGGTGCGCCGAGGTAGACGTCGCCGAGCCCCAGCACCAGGTATTCGGCGTCGAACACGGCGTCGCGGACGTCGTCGACGCTGCCCAAACCGTTGATGCGCCGGATGAACTCGGTGTTCGACGGTAGCCACGGCGCCTCGTCGCGGACACCGTTGCGGTACCGGTCGATGGCCTCGGCGATGGACGGGTCGGCGAACGACAGCGGCAACCGGACCGTGCGACTCGGCACCACCAGATCGTGTGTCGCGGGCAGCAGTTCCTCGATGTCCTGGAGGATGTCCAGCAACCGGCCGGCGGGAAGTTCGTCGGCGTCGAAATGCAGGTGCAGGGAGCGCACACCCGGAGTGATGTCGATGATGCCCGGGACACGACGCCGGACCAGCGCTTCCGACAGTGCGTGGACGCGCATGCGGAGTCCGAGGTCGAGTTCCCGGTCGCCGTACTCGACGAGGATGTTGTCGTCGCCGCCGCGGAGGTACGCGACCTCGGGACGGTCCAGTACGGGCGGGATGCGGCGCAGGACCCCGCCGTCGCTGTTCGACGAGCGGGTTGCGGTGGGCGGAAGATCCAGTTTGCGCGACGAATCCGAAGCCCGCAGCTCGTGCGCACCGTCGTCGGAGACGGCGACGAACCGCACTTCGTCGCCGGGCCTGATCTGCCCGAGTTTCCACCGGTGCGCCTTCACCACGGTGAGGGGGCACGCGAAGCCGCCGAGGCTCGGTCCGTCGGGGCCGAGCAGGATCGGGGTGTCGCCGGAGACGTTGAGCGCTCCGACGCTGTACGGGTTGTCGTGCAGGTTCGACGGGTGCAGCCCGGCGTCGCCGCCGTCGGTCCTGGACCAGACCGGCTTGGGGCCGTCGAGTCGGAGGCCGGTCCGGTTCGCGTGGGTCTGGACCTTCCAGGTGGTGTCGTAGAACTGCGCCATGTCGGAGTCGGTGAAGTAGGCGGGCGCCGGCTGCGGTCCCTCGGTGACGGCGAGATGCCACACGTGCGTGAACTCGGGACGCGAGTCCTCCGGGACGGGATGCGGTGCGCCCAGACCCGCGGTGTTCTCGAACAGCGAGTCGTCGAAGAGTCCCAGCACGTCACCGGTGGTGACGGCCTTGCCGGTGATGCCGCCGAACCCGCCGAGTGTGAACGTGGACGCGCTGCCATGGTACAGCGGCGCGTCGATGCCGCCCCGGAACGCGACGTACGTGCGCAGGCCGGTGTCCGCCGGAGTGCCGACGTCGAGAACCGATCCGGCCGGCGCTTCCACCGGTTCCCACAGGGCGACCGGTTCGCCGTCGAGAGTGACCGGGGTGTCCGCGCCACCCACACAGATCACGGTGGCATCCGAGAACACGAGTCGCGGCCCCTGCAGAGTGCATTCGAGCCCCGGTGCGCCGACCGGATTGCCGACCGCGGTGTTGACCAACTGGAACGACAGGTCGTCCATCGGTCCCGACGGCGGAATTCCGACCTCCCACAGTCCGATTCGGCCGGGATGGTCCTGCACGGTGGTCATCGTCCCGGCGCGGAGCACGTCGACGCGGCGGCCGGTGGGCCGCAGATCGGCCAGCGACTGCGTGGTGTGCTCGGCGCCCAGAACCGTGTCGGCGACGCAGATCCGCCGCAGCTGGGGCAGGTTCGTCTGGACCCCGTAGATGTGCGTGTCGGCGAGTGCCTCCGCGAGGGCGGCGAACGCCGCCCTGCGCCGGTGCCCGCGGGTGATCACCTTCGCCAGCATCGGGTCGTAGTAGGCACTCACCTCGGTGCCCGTGTCGACCCACGTCTCGACCCGCGTGTGAGCCGGGAACTCGACCCCCGTGAGTCGTCCGGCGCTGGGACGGTAGTCGTGGCCGGGGTCCTCGGCGTAGATACGGGCCTCGACGGCGGTGCCCCTGATCTCGGGTCCGGAGTCGGGGAGCCCGTCGAGCATGGAACCGTCCCCGCGGGCGAGCCTGAGCATCCACTCGACGAGGTCCACCCCGGTGACCTCCTCGGTCACCGGGTGCTCGACCTGCAGTCGCGTGTTCATCTCGAGGAACGACGCCTCACCGCGGTCCACGTCGTAGACGAACTCGACGGTTCCCGCGGACCGGTAGTGCACCGACGACGCGAGGCTGCGGGATGAGCTGAGCAGTTGTTCCACCACGTCGTCGGAGAGCCCGGGCGCCGGGGCCTCCTCGACCACCTTCTGGTTTCGGCGCTGCAGTGAGCAGTCGCGGGTGCCGAGGCTCAGCGTGCGGCCGAGCCCGTCGCCGAACACCTGTACCTCGATGTGCCGGGCGCGGGCGACGAAGCGCTCCAGGAACACCCCGGACGAGGAGAAGTTGGCCTGGGCGAGGCGCTGGACGCGATCGTAGGCTTCGCGGAGTTCGGCGGCGTCGAAGCACGCCTGCATCCCGATGCCTCCGCCGCCACCGACCGCCTTGATCATCACCGGATAGCCGACGTCGGAGGCCGCGGACAGGGCGGCGTCGACGGAGTCGAGGAGTCCGCTGCCCGCGACGAGCGGGACGCCGACGGCGCGGGCGGCCTCGCGCGCCGTGTGCTTGTTCCCGAACGTGCGGAGCTGTGCGGGGGTGGGGCCGACGAACGCGATCCCGGCGGATTCGGTCGCCGCGGCGAACGTGTCGTTCTCCGAGAGGAAACCGTATCCGGGATGAATCGCGCCCGCGCCCGTCGCCAGGGCGGCTTCCACGACGGCGTCGGCGCGCAGATACGACTCGTGGGCGGGAGCCGGGCCCAGCCGGACGGCGACGTCGGCCATCTCGACGTGCGCGGCCGCCGAATCGGCGTCGGAGTACACCGCGACCGTCTTCAGCCCGAGGATGTGCACGGATCGCATGATGCGGCAGGCGATTTCGCCCCGGTTCGCGACGAGCAGAGTGTCGAAGGAGTACTCGATCGGCGGCGTATTCATCCCTGTGGACATGGTTGTATACGCTAAGGACGGGGTGTTTCACCGAGATTTCTCGAGGTAAAGCGTGGGTTAGTAAGACCTCTCACGGGCCGCGCGAACCGGGTCACGGTGAGGAGGGCTGCACCGGGGGCACGAACTCGAACGTCGTCCCGAGCAACCACACCAGGAGCAGGACCACCGGCAGGTGGAACATGAACTGCAGGAACGTGAATCCCACCAGGTCGCGCGCCTTGAGCCCCAGCACCGCGAGGAGGGGCAGCATGAAGAACGGGTTGATCAGGTTCGGCAGCGCCTCGGCGACGTTGTACACCTGGACCGTCCAGCCCAGGTTCATCCCGACGTCGGTGGCCGACTGCATGACGTAGGGCGCCTCGACCAGCCATTTTCCGCCTCCGGACGGCACGAAGAGACCCAGCACCACCGTGTAGAGGGCGATGACGACGGTGAAGCCTCCGCCGCTGCCGATGTTCGTGAAGAACTCGGCCAGGTGCTCGGAGATGGTGAGGCCGTTTCTGCCCTCGGCCTTCGTGAGGATCGCGGCCATCGCGGCGTACAGCGGGAACTGGACCAGGATGCCCGCAGTGGCGGGGACGGCCAGCGCGACGGCTTGCAGGAACTTGCGCGGCGTCCCGTGCAGCACCAATCCCAGCATGAGGAAGACCAGCAGATAGGCGTTCAGGCTACTGACGACGGTGAGCACGGGTTTGGTCACCAGCTGGGAGATCAGCCACCCCAACGTCATCAGGCCGGCCAGCGCCGGCAGGATCCGGCTGTACTCGAGCCACTCTCCCGGTCGCGTTCGGGGTGCCACCTCCTTCGGCCGGTCGTCGAGGTCGACGTCCAGATCCTGTGCGGTGGTGACGGCCGCACCCCTCGGCGCGGAGAAGTGGGCGATGACCACGGTCAGGGCGATGATGATCACGCACATCAGCAGTGACTGCCAGGTGAAGATGGTGGTCCCGAAGTCGAGGACGCCGGTGATCTCCAGCAGCGCCGGCGGCAGGGACGCGGCGGTGGCCTGCAGTTGCGCGGCGGACGAGGACATGCCGAGCGCCCACACGGCGCCCAGACCCATGAAGGCCGCCGCGCCGAGCGCACGGTAATCCACTCGCAGGTCGGATCGGCGGGCGATCGCCCGGGCGAGCAGCCCGCCGAACACCAGACTGAGCCCCCAGTTCAGGAAGGAGACCGACATGGACAGGAACGCGACGAAACTGACTGCGGTGCGCGCCGACTGAGGCACCAGTGCCAGGCGATCGATCAGCCGGGCGACCGGCGGGGACGTGGCGACGACGTATCCGGTCAGCACCACCATCGCCATTTGCAGGGTGAACGCCGTCAGATCCCAGAAACCGTCACCGAACGCGTCCACGACCGTCTGCGGAGACGAACCGTTGGCCAGTGCGGCCACCGAGACGACGAAGACGCCGACGAGCGCGAAGACGTAGGCGTCCGGAAACCATTTCTCCGTCCAGCCGGCCAGCGACTGCGCGACCCGCGCCAGTCCCTTCTCGGAACGGACTTCTTCGGTAGCGGATGTCATGCGGCCGTTCCTCTTCTCTACGCGATGCGAAACCTACGAATAGTCGCGTTCGATCCTCAGAGTCCCGATGGTGGTGGCCAGGGCGTCGTACTGGGTCACCAGAAAGCAGAATTCGATCATCCGGCGGTCGTCGAAGTGAATGCTCAGCGCCGACCACGCGGCATCGTCCAGGTTGTCGGTGGTGACGAGTTGGTCGACGGCGGTGAGGATGGCGCGGCGGCGCGCGTCCCAGCCCTCCGCACCCGGACCTTCCAGCACCTGTTCGAGGAGCGCCGGGGTGACGCCTGCCCGGCGTCCGAGGCGCACATGGTGATCCATCTCGTAGCCGCACTTCCGCAGGTGTGCCACGCGAAGGATGATCAGTTCGGTCTCGTACCGGGAGATCTGCCCGCCCGGCATCAGCTTGCCGGAGTACTGCAGCCACGCACGGAAGAGGCCCCTCGTGCGGCCCACCGTGCTGAACAGATGTGCGTCCGGCACACCGGCGACACGGGAGATGATTCGCCACAACACCCAGTTGACGGGGCCGAGTTCCTTCAGACGTCCGGGTGGAATGCGTGCGGTCACGCCGCCCCCTCTCCTTCTACTCGTCCCCTCGTGGGAACGGCTGCGTGCGCGCGTAGTTCGATCGAACGGGTCATCTCCGTGGCCCGAAGTGCGAGCATACGCACAGAATCCGTCCCGAGTACCCGGGACGGCGCGTATATCCGATTCTTCCGTCCCGCGATTGCCCGCTCGAGTGCGTCGACCGCCACCGTGATCGAGGAGGTCCGGGTCAGTGCGCTGCCGCGGGGTGGGGGAACCGCGAGGCCGTCGAAATCGATCAGGGTCCGGTCCGTGTCGATCTCGCCGAGCCGGGCGATGCCGACCCGGGTCCCCAGCGATTTCATCTCGTCCCGCAGGGCCTCGCCGAGTTCCTCGGCACCGCCTCTCGTGGCGCCGTGGACACCGCGCAGCGGGCTGAACGTCGTCGACGACGCCACGACGAGCGCGTACCCGTTGCGGTGCCCGATGTACGGTCCCGCGGCCCGCAGCGTGTGGTACGTCCCCAACACGTTCACCTCGATGGCATACCGCATCACCTCCGGATCACCCTCGACGATGTGCGCCGGGGGCGTCACGCCCGCGTTGGCGACGACGACGTCGAGGCCGCCGAGCCGGTCGGTGAGGTAGTCGAACGAGTCCTCGACGGCTCGCCGGTCGCGGGTGTCGCAGCGACGCCACGGCGCCCGGCCGCACGTGGTGGCGGTCTGTTCGAGGAGTTCGGGTTCGAGGCCGAGCAGCCCGACACGGGCGCCCCGCTCGTGAAGTCTTCTGGCGAGTCCGGCGCCGATACCCCGGGCTGCGCCGGTGATCAGGACGCGGCGTCCGACCAGATTCTCTTCGAGAGTGCGTGACATGAAGCGAGTTCCCAACCTGTGTTACCGAACGGTAGCAAGACGCTAGCACCCGCTCGGTTCATTGGTGGGAAAAATGTCCAACCGAGTTGGACAACTGTCTCAATCCCGGATCGCCCACGCCATCCGTGCGAGGGAAAGTGCCTGCTCAGCACGCTCGATGACCACCTCACGCGACTCGCTGATGTGCGTGAGCAGCGTGTCGTACGCGGAATCCAGCTTGCCGTCGAGGGCGAGCTCGGCCACCGAGATGTGCTCGTCGACGGTCGCGCTCATGCGGTCGGGGGTGAGGTAGTCGAACATCCGGACCGGCCGCACCTTCGCGTTCACGTTGACGAGCGCATCCGACAGCGCCCGATTGCCTGCGGACCGCAGCAGAACGGTGTGGAACTGCTCGTCGAGCGCCACGAACCCGGCGTCCGGCTCGGGGTTCTCCTTCCGCAACGCGTACCACCGGTCGAGCTCGGGTCCCAGAACGTCCGGGTCGTGCGACAGCGACTCGTCGGCGCGGACCCGGGCGATTCCCTGGAGCTCGAGCGTGATGCGCAGTTCGTACAGTCCGGCCAGCTCGTCGATGCGGGGGCGGTACGGAAACAACCCGCCCACGTCGCGCTGGACGAGTCCGTCGGCGAGGAGCCGGGCCAGGGCCTCCCGCACCGGCGTCCGCGACACCCCGTAGGTGTCGGCGAGACGCTCCTCGCCGAGACGCTGTCCCGGTGGGATCCGGCCGCTCATCAGGTCGGTGCGCAGCGACAGATACACGTGATCGCTGAGGGAGCCGGCCGGTTCTCGGCGTGCCATCAGATGGCCATCGCCGCGCGGACGTCGGAGACCGCGGTACGGACGTCGGAGCCGGGTGCGGCGCCACCGGCGCCGGAGGAGGTGACCCGCCCCGACTCGAGGATGTGGTAGCTCTCGGCGGATTCGAGAGCGAACCCGATGTGCTGTTCCACCAACAGGACTCCGAGTCCGCCGCGGCGGGTGAGTTCCATGATGGTGCGCTCGATCTCGGCCACGACGGACGGCTGAATTCCTTCCGTGGGTTCGTCGAGGATCAGCATCTTCGGTTCCGTGATCAGGGCCCGCGCGATGGCGAGTTGCTGACGCTGCCCGCCGGAGAGGAGACCGGCACGCCGGTCGAGCAGGCCGCGCAGAGCCGGGAACAGATCCAGCACCTCGCCGACGAGTTCCTTTCCGCGCTTGCGGCCGTCGGCCACCACCTGAAGATTCTCGGCGGTGGTCAGCTGACCGAACGACTGCTGGCCCTGCGGCACGTAGGCGAGGCCGCGCGCCACCCGGGCGCTCGGCCGCAGCGCCGTGACGTCCTCGCCGTCGAACAGCACCCGCCCGGAGTCGACCTTGATCAGTCCGACCGCGGCCCGCAGAAGCGTCGTCTTGCCCGCGCCATTGTGTCCCATCACCGCGGCCACACCGTCCGACGGGACCGTCAGCGAGACTCCGTGGATCACTTCGGTTCGGCCGTACCCGGCCCGGATGTTCTCAAGCTCGAGCATCGCTGTCCTCCTTCGAAACCTCGGGCTGCAGTTCGGGGGCGGCACCGGCCGCGGCGGTCCCGAGGTACACCTCCTGCACCCGTGGATCGGCCTGCACCTGCTCCACGGTTCCCTCGCTCAGCACCTTCCCGGCGTGCAGCACGGTCACCGACGTCGCGAACGCGCGCATGAAGTCCATGTCGTGCTCGACCACCACGACGGTCCGCTCACCGCCGATGCGGCGCAGCAGGTTTCCCGTCTCGTCGCGTTCCTCGTGGCTCATGCCGGCCACCGGCTCGTCGAGCAGGAGGACGGAGCAGTTCTGCACCAGCAGCATTCCGATCTCCAGCCACTGCTTCTGTCCGTGCGCGAGGATTCCCGCCGGGGTGTCGCGCAGCGTGCCGAGACCCGTGACGTCGAGCGCCTCCTCGATGACGGGGAGCACCGTCTTGCGTCGGCGCAGCAGTGTGAGTGCGGACCGGCCCGCGCCCGCCGCGATGTCGAGGTTCTGGAGAACCGTCAGCTCCTCGAACACGCTCGCGGTCTGGAACGTGCGGCCCACACCGAGCCGGGCGATGCGGTGCACCTTCTTGCCGATCAACTCGACACCGGATTTCGTGACCGATCCCGTCGCGGGGACGAGCCCGGTGATGGCATCGACGAGAGTGGTCTTGCCGGCGCCGTTGGGACCGATGAGGAACCGCAGATCGCCTTGCATCAGGGTGAGGTCGACGCCGTCGACCGCCTTGAAGCCGTCGAAGCTGACCCGAAGGTCCCGGACCTCGAGATACTCGCTGGACATTCCGGCGTTGCCGCCGAGCACCGGCACCTTGGCCGTGGTGGGAATCGTCATCGGGCCATCTCCATTCGTTCCGTCGGCTCGGTCTCGTCTTCCGGTCCGGGCGGGGCAGGTTCGTCGGAGGAGGCCTTCTTCTTCCGCTTCAGCAGTGCGAACAGTCCCGCGACACCGGCCGGGAAGAATCCGACGACCACGATGAACAGCAGGCCCTGCGCGTACGTCCAGCCGGACGGGAACGACTCCGAGAACGCGCTCTGCGCCCACGCCACCCCGATGGCGCCGAGCACCGGGCCGAGGAGCGTGGAACGTCCGCCGATGGCCACCCCGATCAGGAACGCGATCGACGGGACGATCCCGACGTCGGCGGGGGAGATGATGCCGACGATCGGCACGAACAGCGCGCCGGCGAGGCCCGCGAAGAACGCGGCCGTCACGTAGGCGACGAGTTTGATGTTCGCCGGGTCGTACCCGAGGAAGCGGACGCGCTCCTCCTGATCCCGGACGGCGACGAGCAGTTCGCCGTAGCGGCTGTTCATCAACTGCCGCGTGATCGCGACCACGGCCAGCAGCACGCCGGCGGCGATGAAGAACAGCATCTGCTTGTTGGCCGGATCGTTCAGGTTGAAACCGAAGAACGTGCGGAACCGGTTGAGGCCGTTGCTTCCTCCGGTGCTCTGCTGACCGACCAGCAGGATCGCGAACGCGGCGGCGAGCGCCTGGCTGAGGATCGCGAAGTACGCGCCCTTGACGCGGCGCTTGAACACCCCGAGCCCGAGGACGAACGCCACCAGCGCCGGGATCAGCAGGATTCCCAGGATCGTCACGATCGGCGACGTGAACGGCACCCAGTAGCCCGGCAGCTCCCGGATGCCCGCGATCTGCATGAAGTCGGGCACCGTGTCGCCGCGGAGTTCGGCGTCGGCGATCTTCAGATGCATCGCCATCATGTAGGCGCCCAGCCCGAAGAAGACACCCTGGCCGAGGGTGAGCATGCCGCCGCGGCCCCACGCCAGGCCGATACCGACCGCGACGATCGCGAAGCACAGGAACTTGCCGAGCAGACTCAGCCGGAAGTCGCTGAGAACCGCGGGGGCGACGACGAACAGAAGCAGTGCGGCCAGTGCGAATCCCGCCCACGCGCGGTAGCGGCCACTCGTCAGGATGCTCATACGAGACTCCTCGTCTTGACGGCGAACAGGCCCTGCGGCCGAACCTGGAGGAACACCACGATGACCACGAACACGATGACCTTGGCGATCGACGCCGTGGTCGAGTACTCGACGAACGAATTGAGGATGCCGAGTGCGAACGCGGCGATCACCGCGCCCTTCATCTGCCCCAGGCCGCCGACCACGACCACCAGGAACGCGTCGATGAGGTAGCTCTGCCCGATGGTCGGGCTCGTCGAGCCGATCAGGGTGAGCGCCACACCCGCGACACCCGCCAGACCTGAACCGATGAAGAACGTCGTCACATCGGTTCGGCGACTGGAGATCCCGCTGGTCTCCGCGAGGTCACGGTTCTGCACGACGGCGCGGATACGGCGTCCCATCGGGGACTTCTGCATCGCCAGCGACAGCGCGACGACGGCAACGACGGCCAGCACCAGGATGAACAGGCGCGTCTTCGGCACCACCGCGCCCAGGATCTCCACACCACCGGAGAGCCACTCCGGTGCGGCGACGTTGACGGCGGGCGCACCGAAGACGTCCCGCGCCAGCTGCTGCAGGATCAACCCCACACCGAACGTCACCAGCAGCGTGTCCAGCGGCCGGTGGTACATCCGCTTGACGAGGGTGACCTCGAGGAGGACACCCATCCCGCCACCGACCACGAAGCCGACGAGCAGAGAGATGAACAGAGAACCGGTGGCGCTCGACACCACCTGCTGCACCACGTAGGCCGTGTACGAGCCGGCCATGATGAATTCGCCGTGGGCCATGTTGATGACGCCCATCTGGCCGAACGTCAACGACAGCCCCAGCGCCGCGAGCAACAGGATCGATCCGATACTCAACCCGGTGAACAGCTGTCCGATCACTACATCCATCGATGTATGTCCTCTCTCTTCCCTCGTGCTCGTCGGACCGTGTTCTAGCTACCCAGCGACTCGGCCCACGGGTAGGACTTCAGGTACGGGTCGGGCTGGATCGGGGTGCCCGAATCCCAGACCGTGTAGATCAGGCCGTCGTTCCGGATCTCACCGATGCGCGCGGTCTTGGTGATGTGATGGTTGGACCCGTCGATGGTGACCAGACCCTCCGGCGCGGCGAACGTGACGCCGTCCGCGTTGTCCTGGATGTCCTTGGTGGCGAAGGAGTTCGCCTTCTCGACGGTGTTCTTCCACAGGTACACGGACGTGTAGGCGGCTTCCATCGGGTCGGACGTCGGCTTGTTCGCGCCGTACCGGGCCTTGTACGCGTCGACGAACTTCTTGTTCTCCGGCGTGTCGATTGTCTGGTAGTAGTTCCAGGCGGTCAGCTGGCCCTCGATGTTCTGGACGCCGATACCGCCGACCTCTTCCTCGGCGATCGACACGGACACGACGGGCATGTCGGCGGGCTTCAGGCCGACGTTCGCGTACTCGCGGAAGAACGCGACGTTGGAGTCGCCGTTGAGGGTGTTGAAGACGGCGTCCGCATCGGCGGACCGGACCTTGTTGACGATGGTCGAGAAGTCGGTGGAGCCGAGCGGGGTGTAGTCCTCACCCTTGATCTCGATGCCGTTGGCCTCCGCGTACGCCTTGATGATGCGGTTGGCGGTCTGCGGGAACACGTAGTCGCTGCCCACCAGGTACAGCGACTTGACGCCCTTCTCCTTCAGGTAGTCGAGGGCGGGCACGATCTGCTGGTTGGTGGTCGCCCCGGTGTAGAAGATGTTCTTCGAATCCTCGAGGCCCTCGTACTGCACGGGGTAGTAGAGCAGCGAGTTGTTGTCCTCGAACACGGGCAGCATCGCCTTGCGGCTCGACGACGTCCAACCACCGAACACGGCTGCGACGCAGTCACTGCTGATCAGCTTCTCCGCCTTCTCGGCGAACACGGTGGGCTCCGAGGCCCCGTCCTCCGCGACGATCTGGATCTTCTTGCCGAGCACGCCGCCCGAGTTGTTGATCTCGTCGACCGCGAGCGCGATCGAATCCCGGACGGTCACCTCGCTGATGGCCATCGTGCCCGACAGCGAGTTCAGCGACCCGACCTTGATCGTGTCCCCGGAGGTGTCCACACAGGACGCCGCGGTGGACTCGCCTGCCGTGTCGGACGCCTTGCTGCCACAACCGGTCAGCACGAGCCCGATGGCGGCGAGCGCGGTCGGTGCAGCGAGGGCGCGCTTGGAGAAGGTGCGCATGTACGGGCCTTTCCGTCGGAGGACTTGGGACCTCCGCAACCCGGGACATGTATCCGCCCCACGTATACAGAGGTGTATTCGTGGGGCGAACATTAAGCGGCCGTTGTTGCGCCTGAATGTCTGTCGGTGACGTGTTCGTGACGCGAATTACGGTTACGTGAACAAGCGCTCACAGCGCTCCCGGCGGGGCCGGATGCTGTTGCCGCTGCGGCCAACGTCACACCGGTTCAGTCGGATTGAAGCGATATGATATCGGACGAACCATGAGGAGTCAGCGGATCAGGTACGGGGAGACCGAACTCTGGTGCTCACTGATATCGAGTTGCTTGCCGAGCGGCGGGAATGCGCGCTGCGGGCAGTTGACACGCTCGCACACCCGGCAACCGGCGCCGATCGGAGTGCCCGGGTTGGAATCGTCGAGGTCGAGACCGTCGCCGTAGACGAGGCGGTGGGCGTGCCGGATCTCGCAGCCGAGCCCGATCGCGAAGATCTTGGCCGGCTGGCCGTAGCGCTGGGCGCGACGTTCGACGGTCCGGGCGATCCACAGGTACCGGCGGCCGTCCGGCATCTGTGCGATCTGGTTCATGATCTTGCCGGGGTATGCGAACGTCTCGTACACGTTCCACAGTGGGCACGTGCCGCCGCTGGTGGAGAAGTGGAACCCCGTGGCGGACTGCCGCTTCGACATGTTCCCGGCCCGGTCGACACGGACGAACATGAATGGCACACCGCGCAGCTTCGGACGCTGCAGCGTCGAGAGACGGTGACAGATCGTCTCGTAGCTCACCGAGTAGAACGCGGACAGCCGCTCGATGTCGTACCGGAAATCCTCGGCCACGTCGTGGAACTGGCCGTACGGCAGCACCGTGGCCGCAGCGAAGTAGTTGGCCAGCCCGAGCCGGGCGAGCGCGACGGACTCGTCGCTCGTGAAGCCACCCTCCGCGACCAGCTTGTCGAGCAGGTCGCCGTATTCGAGGAACGCCAGCTCGGTCGCGAACTTGAACACCTGCTGGCCGCCCGACAGGTGCGGCGAAATCTCCAGCAGCCGGGATTCGGGGTCGTACCGGTGCAGGACGTTCTCGCCCAGGTCGATGCGCTTGACGATCTGCACGTCGTGCACGGTCTGCAACCTGCGGGCGATCTCACCGCCGACGTCGCCGCGGTGGAATCGCATGCGCGCGGTCAGTTCCTCCGCCGCCGTGTCCAGTTCGTGCAGATAGTTCTGCCGCTGATAGAAGTAGTCGCGGACCTCTTCGTGCGGCATCGTGATCGAGCCGCTACCGCTGCCGTCGCTGTAGCGGTCCTCCGTGGCGAGCGCCAGCTGCGCGGTGGTGTTGCGGAAGCGGCGGTGCATGTTGACCATCGCCTTCGCCAGGCCCGGATGCGACGCCACCATCTCGGCGATCTCCTGGGCGTCCGCGTCGATGCCCATCTCCTGATCCAGCGCCACCTCGCGCATCTCCGCGATCAGGCGCGTGTCGTCCTGGGACGAGAAGAACGTGGTGTCGACGCCGAACACCTCGCTGATCCGCAGCAGCACCGGCACCGTCAGTGGCCGCACGTCGTGCTCGATCTGATTGAGGTAGCTGGCGGAGATCTCCAGCGTCTTCGCCAGCGCCGCCTGGCTCAGTCCACGCTCGGTTCGGAGCTGACGCAACCGGGTGCCGACGAAGGTCTTGGACATACGGCAATGGTACCGGCGCAGGTCAGATGTGCGAACGGAACCTTCGCAAGATTTACTCGCGCGGGTCGGGACGCGGTGACGCGGGGCGAATGTACCTCTGGGCGCACTGGAGGCGCTGAAAGGTACATTCGCCCGCAGCTCAGGCCTTGTTCTCCGAGCGCGGCGCGCCGACGCCCGGGTCGATCCGGAACGGACCCGACGCGGACGGTGCGACGGGGAAGTCGAACATCGCCGTCGGCAGGTACACCGTCGAGCAGGAGTTCGGAATGTCCACCACCCCCGACAACCGGCCCTCGATCGGGGCGGCGCCGAGCAGGAGGTAGGCCTGCTCGGGGCTGTACCCGAACTTGGTGAGGTAGTCGATCGCGTGGAGACACGCCCGCTGATACGACAGGTGCGAGTCGAGGTACTTCTGTTCCCCGTCGAGGGTGACGGACGTTCCGGAGAACGCGAGCCACTCCGAATACTGCGGATCGGTGTTGCCGGGCATGAAGATCGCGTTCTCGGACACGCCGTACGTGTCCATGCCGCCCTTGATGATGTCGACGCGCAGGTCGATGAAGCCACCCATCTCGATGGCGCCGCAGAACGTGATCTCACCGTCGCCCTGGGAGAAGTGCAGATCGCCGACGGACAGGTTCGCGCCGTCGACGAACACGGGGTAGAAGACGCGGCTGCCCTTGGTGAGGTTCTTGATGTCCTGGTTGCCGCCGTTCTCGCGTGGGGGCGCGGTGCGGGCGGCCTCGCCGGCGACGCGGTCGAAGTCGGCGCCCGACAGGGACCCGAGGACGGCGTCCTGCGGTTCGGGCGGCAGGGCGAGTGGGGGAACCCGGCCCGGGTCGGTGGCGATGAGCGCGCCCTCCCTCGCGTTCCACTTCGACAGGAGGGCGGCCGACGGCGCGGTGCCCATCAGTCCGGGGTGGACGATGCCGGTGAACGAGACGTGCGGGACGTGCCGCGACGTGGCGGTCTGACCGGAGAAGTCCCAGACGGCCTTGTAGGCGTCGGGGAACTGCTCGGTGAGGAATCCGCCGCCGTTGTGGCGGGAGAAGATCCCCGTGTATCCCCATCCCTGGCCGGCCAGCGGGCCGGAATCCTCCTGGGGGATGGGTCCGACGTCCAGGATGTCGACGATCAGCAGGTCGCCGGGCTTCGCGCCCTCCACGGCGAACGGCCCGGACAACGTGTGGACCGTGGTGAGGGGCGCGTTCAGGATGTCGTCGGCGGAATCGTCGTTGTGGATGGCGCCGTCGAACCATTCGCGGCAGTGGACGCGGAAGGAGTCGCCCGGTTTCACCGTGATCGCGGCCGGGATGTCGGGGTGCCAGCGGTTGTGGCCGACGATCGCCTGATCGGTGAACTTCTTCGAGGAATCGAGCGGAAACAGCAGTTCGGGCATGTGCGCTCCTTCGGTGGCCGGTCAGGGACGAGGAAGTCGGCGGTGCAGCGGATTGCTCGTGACGGATGAACGTCCGGCCGTGGCCGGGGGCGGCGGACCGGTTATGACGTCCGGTTCGTGAGCCGACCTCTTCGTGCGGTCGAGGAGGTTCATCGCGGACGACAACCCGTGTCCGAGCCGCGGCGGGGACACACGCCGGACGGCGTCGCGATCGCACCGGGGGCAGCGGGTGGTGCCGGGTACGTCGGCCATCGGGAACGACCGCTCGAACGGGCCGCAGTCGGCGGCGCATCGGAATTCGTACAGCGGCAACGTGGTGCCCTTCGCCGGAGGAGACCATTCGAGGTCACGGTAACCGACCTGGTTGGTGATTGCAGTCACAACGGGCGCGTCGCGGGGTGTGCCGCGGCGGGAAGGCGAGGGTCGCTGGGGCGGAAATATCTGTGTACGGCGAGTTGCGTGCATTTGGTTCACGACCTGCGACTTTTTGCTACTGGCGAGTATTTTTCCTCTCCGATCGGGCAGGTATGGCATCGAACTTTCTTAACAGTCTTTGCAAGGCGCTGTGAAAAGCTAGCCAAGATTGGCATTAGCAACAGGTAGACGGCACTTTTTGCGTGTGTCATTCTCGGTAAGTACATACGAAGGGCCTGGCAAGGATGTGAAGCAGTACATCCGTACCGGACCAGCAGATCGAAGAGAGTGGAGTCTTGATGTCGACCACCGGCACCCCGAAGACCGCAGCTGAAATCCAGCAGGATTGGGACACCAACCCGCGCTGGAAGGGAGTAACCCGCAACTACACGGCGGAGCAGGTCACCAAGCTCCAGGGCACCGTTGTCGAAGAGCAGACCCTCGCACGCCGTGGTTCCGAGATCCTCTGGGACCTCGTGAACAACGAGGACTACATCAACTCGCTGGGCGCGCTGACCGGCAACCAGGCCGTTCAGCAGGTCCGTGCAGGCCTCAAGGCCATCTACCTGTCCGGTTGGCAGGTCGCCGGTGACGCGAACCTGTCCGGACATACCTACCCCGACCAGAGCCTCTACCCGGCCAACTCGGTCCCGCAGGTCGTGCGCCGCATCAACAACGCGCTGCTGCGTGCCGACGAGATCGCCAAGGTCGAGGGCGACACCTCCGTCGACAACTGGCTCGCCCCGATCGTCGCCGACGGTGAAGCAGGCTTCGGTGGCGCGCTCAACGTCTACGAGCTGCAGAAGGCCATGATCGCGGCCGGCGTCGCCGGTTCGCACTGGGAAGACCAGCTCGCGTCGGAGAAGAAGTGCGGCCACCTCGGTGGCAAGGTCCTCGTCCCCACGCAGCAGCACATCCGCACCCTGACCTCGGCTCGCCTCGCCGCCGACGTCGCGGACGTTCCCACCGTGGTCATCGCCCGCACCGATGCCGAGGCCGCGACCCTCATCACGTCCGACGTCGACGAGCGCGACCAGCAGTTCCTGGACGGAACCCGCACCGCCGAGGGCTTCTTCGGTATCAAGAACGGCATCGAGCCCTGCATCGCGCGCGCCAAGGCCTACGCCCCGTACGCCGACCTCATCTGGATGGAGACCGGCGTGCCGGACCTCGAGGTCGCCAAGAAGTTCGCCGAGTCGGTTCGCAGCGAGTTCCCGGACCAGCTGCTCGCGTACAACTGCTCGCCGTCCTTCAACTGGAAGGCGCACCTGGACGACGCCACCATCGCGAAGTTCCAGAAGGAGCTCGGCGCGATGGGCTTCAAGTTCCAGTTCATCACCCTGGCCGGCTTCCACTCGCTCAACTACGGCATGTTCGACCTGGCGCACGGCTACGCCCGCGAGGGCATGACCGCCTTCGTCGACCTGCAGGAGCGCGAGTTCAAGGCCGCCGAGGAGCGTGGCTTCACCGCCATCAAGCATCAGCGTGAGGTCGGTGCCGGCTACTTCGACAGCATCGCCACCACGGTCGACCCCAACACCTCGACGGCTGCCCTGAAGGGCTCCACCGAAGAGGGTCAGTTCCACTGAGCCTTGGCCTCCAAGGTTTCGACCGATCAAGGTTTCACCTGATCAACCCGACCCCGGGGAGGGGCCTGTAACCGGGCCCCTCCCCGGGCGACGACTCCACTAGACGAAAAGGAGCTGACGTGACCAGCGAAAAGATTCAGCGCGTCGGCGTGATCGGCGCCGGGATCATGGGTGCCGGAATCGCAGAGGTGTGTGCTCGCGCGCACGTCGACGTTCTGGTGTTCGAGCAGACCCGCGAGCTTGCGGCGGCGGGGCGTTCGCGCATCCTGCGGTCGCTCGACCGCGGAGTGAGCAGCGGCAAGATCACCGAGCGGGAACGTGAGCAGGCCGCCTGGCGGCTGCGGTTCACCTCCGATCTCGGTGATTTCGCGGATCGGCAGCTCGTCGTGGAGGCCGTCGTCGAGGACGAGAAGGTGAAGAGCGAGATCTTCACCGAACTCGACCAGGTCGTGACGGATCCGAACGCCGTGCTGGCGTCCAACACGTCGTCGATCCCGATCATGAAGCTGGGTATCGCCACGAAGTCCCCGGAACGGGTCATCGGGATGCACTTCTTCAACCCCGTTCCGGTGCTTCCCCTCGTCGAGTTGGTGACCACGCTCAAGACGAGCAAGTCGGTGTCCGAGCGGGCCGAGGCCTTCGCGAGTGATGTGCTGGGCAAGCAGGTCGTCCGTTCCGCGGACCGTTCCGGATTCGTCGTCAACGCCCTCCTGGTGCCGTACCTGCTCTCCGCGATCCGCATGGTGGAGTCCGGGTTCGCCACCAAGGAAGACATCGACAAGGCAACGGTTCTCGGCCTCGCACACCCGATGGGTCCGCTCGCGCTGACCGACCTGGTGGGCCTGGACACGGTCAAGTCGATCGCCGACTCCATGTACGAAGAGTTCAAGGAGCCCCTGTACTCGGCGCCGCCGCTGCTGCTCCGCATGGTCGAGGCCGGGTTGGTCGGCAAGAAGTCCGGCGCGGGCTTCTACGAGTACGGCGACAACGGCCGTGCCAGCAAGAAGGCCAGCTAGTAGGTAGGTAGGCGACTACACCTGTGCGCCTTTCACGACCACTGGCGGTTGTGAGAGGCGCACAGGTGCATCGAGCCCAGAGGCATTCTCAGCCACTGGACTGAGCCCAGAAAGGTCGACCGCATGTCCAGCACCGCAGCATACGGATCCAGCATCCTGGGGTATCCCCGCATCGGACCTCGCCGCGAACTCAAGCGTGCCCTCGAGTCCTACTGGCACGGCACGAGCACGAAGGAAGAACTCGTGACCGTCGCCCGGGATCTGCAGGAGGAGACGTGGAGTGAGCTCGCCGCGACCGGTCTGACCCAGGTCCCGGGCAACACGTTCTCCTACTACGACCACGTACTCGACAACGCGCTGCTGTTCGGTGCCGTGCCCGAGCGGTTCAAGCCGCTCGAGAGTCAGCTCGATCCGCTGGACTTCTACTTCACGCTGGCGCGTGGCCGGCCGGACTTCCCGCCGCTCGAGCTGGTGCGGTTCTTCGGTACCAACTACCACTACCGTCAGCCCGAACTGGACGAGAACACCGAGTTCGCGCTGCGGTCCGAGACCGTGATGGACGAGTTCGAGCGGGCGAAGGCGCGCGGGATCGAACTGCGTCCCGTCGTGTTGGGGCCCGTGTCGCTGCTGCTGCTGTCGAAGGTCGGTCCGACGTCGAAGCGGCACGGCTTCTCCACCCTCGACCTGCTGGACAAGGTGCTGCCGGAGTACGAGCGGCTGTTCGAGCAGCTCGCGAAGGCGGGCGCCACGTGCGTCCAGCTGGACGAGCCGTCGTTCACCGAGGACCGCACACCCGAAGAACTGGCCGCGCTGGCAAAGGCGTACGAGAAGCTGTCGCACGCACCGCTGCGGCCCCGCATCCTCGTCACCGGTCCGTACGGGCATCTCGGGGAGGCGCTCGCCATCCTTGCCTCCACCAAGGTGGAGGCTCTGGGCCTCGACCTCGTCAGTCACCGGCTGAGCGCCGACGAGCTGGCGAAGATCCCGGGCATGAAGCGCAAGCGCATCTACGCCGGTGTGGTCGACGGCCGCAACGTGTGGCGCGTCGACCGGTACAACACGCTGACGTACCTGAACACGCTGAAGGACGTCGTGCCGGATCTCGTGGTCTCGACGTCGACGTCGTTGCTGCACGTGCCGTACGACGTGTTGTCCGAGTACGACATCCCGGGTGATGTCGCGGATCGGCTCGCGTTCGCGAAGCAGAAGGTCGGCGAGGTGGTTTCGCTGGCCAAGGCGCTCACCGAGGGTCCGTCCGACAAGTGGCGCAAGCGTCCCACGTCGGTGCACTTCAAGCTCAAGCACGCGGTGCGGGCACGGGTCAATGCGATCAAGCCGGGCGACCGCCTCCGGGTTCCGTACGAGGAGCGGCGGCTCGCCCAGCAGGAGCGACTGAATCTGCCGCTGGTTCCGGCGACGACGCTGGGCTCGTTCCCGCAGACGGACGCGATCCGGCAGGCGCGGTACGAGCTGGGTGAGGGACGCCTCGAGTGGGAGGAGTACTACAAGCGGATCCAGGCCGAGATCGAAAGCACGATCCGGTTGCAGGAAGACATCGGGCTCGACGTCTTCGTGCACGGTGAGCACGAGCGCAACGACATGGTGCAGTACTTCGCGGAGCTTCTCGAGGGGTATGCCTTCACCCACAACGGGTGGGTGCAGGCTTACGGCTCGCGGTGTACACGTCCGCCGATCCTCTACGGGGACGTGTCGCGGCCGAAGCCGATGACCGTCGAGTGGATCTCGTACGCGCAGTCGCTGACGGACAAGCCGGTCAAGGGCATGCTCACGGGTCCGGTGACGATGATCGCGCGGTCGTTCGTCCGCCAGGATCAGCCGCTGTACGAGACGGCTGACCAGTTGGCGCTGGTGATCCGTGACGAGATCGCCGACCTCGAGGCGGCGGGTATCGCGATCATCCAGGTCGACGAGCCGGCGATCCGGGAATTGCTGCCGTTGCGCGAGAACGGCCGCGAGGCGTATCTCGAGTGGGCGGTCGACGCCTTCCGTCTCGCGACGGGCGGGGCGAAGCCGGAGACGCAGATCCACACGCATATCACGTACACGAGCCGGGCGTCGGTGGTCGACGCCATCGAACGGCTCGATGCGGACGTGACGGCGATCGTGGCGACGCGCTCCATCACGTGGGTCCTCGATGCCATCAAGGAGCGGGCGCTGACCCACGGTGTCGGTCCGGGTGTGTACGAGAGCCGGTCGGCCCGGATTCCGGACATCGACGAGTTGGACGCACTGCTCACGGAGGCGAGCGAGTCGATCTCACTCGAGCGGTTGTGGGCCAACCCGGACGGCGGACTGAAGACGCGTCACTACTGGCAGCTCGAGCCTTCGCTGCGCAATATGGTGGCGGCGGCGAAGCGTCTCCGCAGGCGGGCCGAGAAGGAAGAATCCGAGGCCTGATTTCTGAGGCGTGTTCGGGGTCACCGCGTCAGCGGTGGCCCCGAACGTGCGTTCGGTCGCGCAAACATGTAGGCATGTAAGCATGGTTACCGCAGCCGCATACGCAGTCACGTCCAGCGCAGGACCCTTCGAGAAGACCACCATCGAACGCCGCGAGCTCGGACCGCTCGACGTGCTCATCGAGATCAAGTTCGCCGGCATCTGCCACTCCGACATTCATACCGCCCGCAACGAGTGGGGCAGCACGCACTATCCCGTCGTCCCCGGTCACGAGATCGCGGGCGTCGTGAGCGCGGTCGGTTCCGGCGTCACGAAGCACCGGGTCGGCGACCGGGTCGGTGTCGGCTGCTTCGTCGACTCCTGCGGCGAATGCGACGCCTGCCGGGCCGACGAGGAGCAGTACTGCGTCAACCGGGTGACCGGCACGTACAACGCCAAGGGGCGCGACGGCGAGTGGACGCAGGGCGGCTACTCGACGCACATCGTCGTGACGGAACGATTCGTCCTGTCCATACCCGACGGCCTGGCACTGGACGTCGCGGCGCCGCTGCTCTGCGCCGGGATCACGCTGTACTCACCGCTCGCACACTGGGGAGCCGGACCGGGCAAGAAGGTCGCCGTCGTCGGGATGGGCGGTCTCGGACACGTCGGTGTGAAGATCGCGCATGCGATGGGTGCCGAGGTCACCGTGCTCAGCCAGTCCCTCGGCAAGAAGGACGACGGCCTGAAGTTCGGTGCCGACCACTACTACGCCACCGCGGATCCGATCACGTTCACGCAGTTGCGCGGACAATTCGACCTCATCGTCAACACCGTCTCGGTGAATCTCGACATCGACGCCTACATGTCGATGCTCGCGATCAACGGAACCCTGGTCGAACTGGGGCTGCCGGAGAAGCCGATCGAGGTGCGCGCGTTCAGTCTCGCAGCCAACCGTCGCAGTCTCGCCGGTTCGATGGTGGGCGGGATCGCGCAGACGCAGGAGATGCTGGACTTCTGCGCCCAGCACGGTATCGGCGCCGAGATCGAGGTGATCTCGGCGGACGAGATCGACGGCGCCTACGACCGCGTGGTCGGCAGCGACGTGCGGTACCGATTCGTGATCGACACGGCAACGATCTGACCTACGCGTCACCGAGTTGATCTCGCAGTGATGCCAGTGTCTTCGCCAGCAACCGGGACACGTGCATCTGCGAGATACCGACCCGGTCGGCGATCTGGGTCTGTGTCATGTTGCCGAAGAATCGCAGCATGAGGACGGTCCGCTCCCGTTCGGGCAGCGATTGGAGCAGGGGGCGCAGGGTTTCGTGGTTCTCGACGTCGTCCATCGCGGCGTCGTAGTCGCCGAGTGTCTCCACCATGGACAGCTCGCCTGTCCGGTCCGACGACGTGTTGTCGACGGAGACCGTCTGGTACGCGTTGCCGGCGAGGAGCCCCTGCGCCACCTCCTCCTGTTCGAGGTCCAGGTGTTCGGCGAGTTCGCTGACGGTGGGCGCGTGGCCGAGACTCTGGGACAGTTCGGCGACGGCCTGGCTCAGCGCGAGGTGCAGTTCCTTCATCCGGCGGGGCACCCGCACGGCCCACCCGGTGTCGCGGAAGTGCCGTCGTACCTCGCCCATGATGGTGGGGACCGCGAACGACACGAAGTCGGATCCCCGCTCCACGTCGAACCGGTCGACCGAGTTGACCAGGCCGAGGCGCGCGACCTGAACCAGATCGTCGTGCGCCTCGCCGCGGCCGTCGAAACGGCGAGCGATGTGCTCGGCGAGCGGGAGGCAGCGCGTCACGACGGCGTCACGCAGTCTGCTGCGCCGGGGATCGTCCTCGTCGAGGGCTGCCATCTGTTCGAAGAGTGCTGTGACGTCCTGATACTCGTCCGGCCAACGGGCCGTGTGCCCCCCACTGTGAGTATGGGACGTCACAGACTCAGGCCGTTCTTCACCTTGGTGAATTCCATGGTGGTCACGAAACCCGCGGTGGCTGAGTCGGGCTCCTGTTTCAGATCGACCGAATCGGTGAGGGCGTTGAGTACGTGCCAGGCGAACGAACGCTCGCCGAGGGAGTCGACCGAGGTGGTGGTGCTCGATACGTCGACTCGCAGGGTGTTGTCGAGATACTGCAGCCGGCACACCAGGACCGCATCCGGTGTCGCGCGGACGATCAGCTGGGTACAGATCTCGTCCATGGCCAGTTTGATGTCGGCGATGGAGTCGAGGTCGAAATCTTCGTGAATGGCAACGGTTGCTGCAAGGGCGCGCAGTACGGAGAGCTGATCGGGCGTTGCTCGCACGCGCAGTTCGACGACGGGATGTGTGTGATCCTGGTCGGGTTCGATTGTCTTGGCGATGGCCATGAGACCTCCGGGTCGGGCGTACCGTGCTGTCGGCGGGCGGTGGGTCGGCTCGCGCTGCTGAGAAGTCAGGGTAGCGATCCGGCGACACCGCAGGTGGAATACCGCAGAACAGGACCGATCAAACCAGTCCGATCAGTACGTTTGCCCGAGTAATGTTGGCGGCACGATCAGCGTTCCTGAGGCCCTCGGCAGGGTCATGGTGGTCACGGGAGACGAGTGGGATGCCTGACGAGATTCATCTGCACACGTTGACGAGTGACGTCGAGACCGCAGACGCCGACGCGGTCACCGTGTCGCTCGACGCTGTGCTCGAGTTGCTCGAGCCCGAGGATGAGACCGACGTCGTGCTGCACACGCTGTGCCGTCGGATGGTCGAGGTGTTCCCGGGTGCGGCGATGGCCGGGATCACCGTTCTCGGGCCGACGGGTCCCGTCACGGTGGCCGCGACGTCGGACGAGCTCGCGGCGCTCGAGGAGTTGCAGTACCGCTTCGGTGAGGGGCCTGCGCTCGACGTCGTGCGCTCCCGCGAGACCGTGCGAGCCGACCGCGCCGCCGCGTACGAGAGGTGGCCGGCGTACGCCGCGAGTTCCGAACCGGCAGGCGTCCACAGCTATCTGTCCGTGCCCCTTCCCGTCGCGGAGCAGTCTGCCGCCCTGAATCTGTACGGACTGTTGCCGCACGCCTTCCACCGCATGGACGAGTCGGTGCTCGAGCTCTACGTCGAGGCGGCAGCGGTCGCGGTGCGCAATGCGCGGCGGTACGGCGAGGCGAGAAATCTGATCGAGCAACTTCGTATCGCCCTCCGTTCCCGCGCCGTCATCGACCAGGCGAAGGGAATCGTGATGGCGTTGCGGGGTCTCGACGCCGAGACCGCATTCGAGGTCCTCGTCACGCGTTCGCAGCGGGAGAACGTCAAACTGCGCGTGGTCGCAGAACGTGTCGTCGCGGCTGTTTCGGCGCGTACAACCATGCGTAACGGTTTGTAATCGCTCACCAGGGCAAATGAGAGCTCGAGTATCTGTTATTTCCTTGTGACACATCACAGGCGGGAGTAGTCTCGAACCGAGGTTGAACACACAGCCGATGTCGGGAAGCGCTGCCGTAGCAGACGGTGTCATGTGTCCGAGGTCGGGTCTGTCTGCAGGTGCTCCGCTTCCCCTCTCAATGTTCGAGATGGGGTGAGCCATGTCTGTTGGTCCAGGGGTCCCAGAACCTGAAATGGCGTGTTCGGGCACGGAGTTCGGTACCACGTACAGGCCGAGGGTAACGCTCTCGGCCGTCGGTTCCGCTCCGACACGCTGTGCGAGCGCGGAATTCACTTCCGAGCGAGTCGGGTCCGGGGTGATGTTGGTAGGGGTGCGAGGCGAGATCGACCTGTTCAGTGCGCCGGGGTTCCGCGACTACGTGTGCACGCGGATCTCGCCCGAGGGTCAGTTCATCCTCGACATGTCGAAGGTGGATTTCATCGGAACCGCGGGTCTGTCGGTGCTCGACACCGTCCACGCGACGAACGTCCGGGACGGCCGGACGTGGGCGATGATCTGCGGCCGGCCGGTGTATCGACTGCTCAGAGCCGCGGGCCAGGAGTCGAGCTACCCGTGCTTCGCTTCCGTGGACAGTGCCCTCGGGGCCTGGCACGGCCGAACGGCCTGAGCGTCCGAACCGGCGCCCGACGTCAGTGGGCGCCGGTTCGACTCGTGCGCGGAGGGGCCGACACGCAGCGGCCGTAGGCGCGGAGGGTGTCGGTGGCGACCCGGTCCCACGAGTAGCGGGCGCGGGCGCGATCGCAGCCCGCCATGCCGTATCCCGTGCGCAGGGCGTCGTCGTCGAAGATCTGTCGCAGGGCCTCGGCCAGGCGGACCGGGTTGCGCGGTGAGATGAGGCGTCCGGTGATGCCGTCGACCACCGTGTCCCGCATACCACCGACGGCGGACGCCACAACCGGTGTGCCACAGGCCATCGCCTCGAGCGGAACCATGCCGAACGGCTCGTACCAGGGGGTGCACACCACGGCGTCCGCCGACCGCAGCAGCGAGGGCATGGCGTTTCTCGGCACGCGCCCGACGATCCGTACCCGGTTACGCACCTTCGTCTCCCGGGCCAGGGTCAGCAGTCGCGATGCTTCGGGGTCGTCGGCGACCTCGTCGGCGGCCGGCCCACCCGCGATGACGAGTTCGGTGTCGGGGAAGTGGGAGAGCGCCTCGATCGCGGTGTCGAACCCCTTGCTCGGCGCCAGCCGGCCCACCATGACGAGGCGATGGCGTTTGCCCTTCTCGTCGGCGCGGCCGTCGGGCGTGAACTCGGCAACGTCGACGCCGGACGGAACCACGGACGTGCGCGAGCGCGGCAGGCCGAGGTGGGAGAGTTCGAAGACCTCGTCCGTGCACGTCGCCACCACCCGGGTGGCTCCGCGGGCGATCAACTGTTCCAAGTGAATTCGGTTGTGGGTGCTCGACGAATC
Source organism: Rhodococcus sp. JVH1 (assembly GCF_000280725.2). Lineage (NCBI taxonomy): Bacteria > Bacillati > Actinomycetota > Actinomycetes > Mycobacteriales > Nocardiaceae > Rhodococcus > Rhodococcus sp. JVH1. Next base: position 5,771,205 of record NZ_CP166289.1, read on the forward strand.
CGCACGCTCGAACCGCTGCTCGACCACCCCCAGCGCATGGAACGTCTGGACCACCGGAATGCCGAGAGTGCGGGCGGCGAGTTGCGTCGCGATCCCGGACATCCAGTAGTGGGCGTGGACGATGTCGGGCCGTTCGGCTTCCCATTCGGCCTTCAGGACGCTGCCGAACGCCCCCATCAGCGGCAGGATCTCGGCCTCGGACATCCGCCGCGCGGGCCCGACAGGCACGTGCACCACGGTGTACCCGCCCGGCGTCGTGACCCGCTCCGGGGCGTCCTCGCTCTCCGCCCTGGTGTAGACGGTGACGTCGTGACCTTCCCGCGTGAGGGCTGCCGACAGTTCGGCGAGGTGAATGCTCTGCCCCCCGACATCGGCGCCGTCCGAGACCTCGAGGGGACTGGCGTTGGCCGAGACCATCGAAATCCTCAATCGTCTCGAGGTGCCGACGGCTGCCGTTCTCATCGGTTGCCCGCCGCACACGGGAGGTCTGGGTTCGCGATGAATGGCCGTCATGCCACGGGGATTCCCGAACTTCGGGTTTGTAAACCGACCGGCTAGCACTCTGTCACAGGACAGGTTGCACAGGCCTGCCGGTGTTGCGTTCTAATACCAGCGCCGCCTGCCGCCGACCGCACGCCCGGTGGCGCCGAGAATCCACAGGATCGCGCCGATCACCAGGAGGATGATGCCGATGGTCCACAGCCAGGTGAGGCCGGTGAGCCATCCGATCAGGAGCAAGATCAGTCCGAGCACGATCATGACGTTCCTCGATTCTTCATCCCACCGGGGCGAGGGGAGCGTCCGATCCCGGACCCTCCCGCACCCCGTCGACTCCTGCGCCCATTGCGTAGGTCAGATGCCCGCCGAGCGCGCCGCCGACGCCGATCGCGAGTAGTCCCGCGGTGCTCGTGACGACAGCGCGTGCGTCCGTTCCGTGCCTGCGGCGAAGGTAGGACGCGAGCATGGCCGTGATGCCGATGGCGTTGGCCTCGGCGTGGATCAGGCCGACGCGGCGCTGACGCGTATCGCGTTCGGACCAGTCCGCCCAGCCGGTCACCAACGTCGGGGGAGTGGCGAGCAGTCCCAGGCCGATCAGCCTGCGTGCGCCGACGTGATCGCGGAACGCCAGATCGAAGACGGTCGCGCCGACCCACGCACCGATGGGGAGGCTGACGAGAACGGGATGCACGGGGTGCCCGAGCCAGGATCCGCGCAACACCGCACCCGCGCCGGACGAACCGAGCGCCCCCTGGATCCGCTGTTGCAGGAACCGGCTGCCGCCGTCGAGGAACCCGGCGGATTCCGCCTTCCGGAACAGGCTCTCGAGGTTCATGACTCCCGGTTACCCAGGGCGGCGCGAAGAAAACCGGCCTGCCTTGTCGTCGATGCAGGTCGGGCGTAGCGTCGGGACCACGTTCTCGAAGGTGAGGTGAGTGCCGTGAAACTCAATCTCTTCGCTGCTTGGGTCAGCTTCGCTCTCGTGTTGTTGTCGGTGGTCTGTCTCGGCGGGTTCCTCGTCGCCGCAGGCTCGGGGCAGGGCGGCTGGGCGGTGATCTCCGGATCTCTGTGCGTCGTCGCGCTGGCCGGAGCGATGGCGCTGTACGGAGGAGCCGTGCGTCACGATCACAGGCTGCACCACGAAACGCCGCACCTCTTCTGACGGCGGCATTTCCGGAAGGGCTCAGGAGTCCGCGAGCCTCCGCTTCTCCGCGTCGATGTCGAAAGTGGCGGGCGGCCAGTCGAGGTCCAGCTTCTCCAGGGCATCGATCAGCAGCTCGGTGACCGCGATGCGGCTGTACCACTTGCGGTCGCACGGAACCACGTACCACGGCGCGTAATCGGTCGACGTCTCGTCGAGCATCGCCTGATACGCGTCCTGGTACGCGGGCCAGAGCTTGCGCTCGTCGACGTCCGAGGGGTTGTACTTCCAGTACTTGTCCCGGCGTTCCAACCGTTCGCGCAGCCGCGACTTCTGTTCGTCGAGTGAGACGAACATCGCGACCTTCACCAGCGTCGTGCCGCCGGCGACGAGTTCCTTTTCGAATTGGTTGATCTCGTCGTAGCGGCCGCTCCAGATTTCCGCGGGCACGAGATCGTGAACCCGGACCACCAGCACGTCCTCGTAGTGCGACCGGTCGAACACGCCGAGTTGCCCGCCGCGGGGCAGGGCGTTGTCGATCCGCCACAGGAAGTGGTGGCGCTTCTCCTCGGGTGTGGGCACGCCGAACGACGCGTGATCCACGCCCTGCGGATCCACGTGCCCGATGACGTGACGGACCATCCCGCCTTTGCCCGCGGTGTCCATGCCCTGGAGCACGAGGAGCACCGACCGGCCGTCGCCGGATCGTCCGTTGGCGTAGAGCTTCTCCTGGAGGGACGACAGCACCGCACCGCGTTCCTCGAGCAGCGCGACCCCGTCCGACTTGTCGCCGACGAACCCGGGTGTGCTCCCACAATCGAGTTCGGCGATCCGCTGGCCCGGACGCGATCGCAGGGCCTCGATCGCCGGCGTCTTCCACACTCCGCGTGCCTTGTCTGCCATGTACAAACAGTGCCACAGGAGCGTTACATGGAGTCGTGGGCGGCGAGGTGCACCGGTGTCGTGTCCTGGTGATCGGGACGGGATTTTCCGGTCTGGGCACGGCCATCCAACTCCGCAAGCGGGGACGCGACGACTTCATCCTGCTGGAGAAGGCGCGGGAGGTCGGCGGCACCTGGCGGGAGAACACGTACCCGGGTTGTGCGTGTGACGTGCCCTCGCACCTGTACTCGTTCTCGTTCGAGCCGAACCCGGACTGGACGCGGATGTGGTCGGGACAGGAGGAGATCTTCGACTATCTGCGCGGCCTGGCCGACAAGTACGATCTGCGGCGCAACATTCATTTCGGCCGCACGATGACGGGCGGGCACTGGGACGCCGAACGGCGACGGTGGCACGTCCACACCGAGTCGGGCGACGAGTACGTCGCCCAGTTCGTCGTGTCCGGGATCGGCGCCCTCCACATCCCGAACGTCCCGGATCTGCCCGGCGCCGACACCTTCGAGGGAACGGAGTTCCACTCGGCGCGGTGGAACCACGACTACGACCTGCGGGGCAAGAAAGTCGCGGTGATCGGTACGGGCGCCAGCGCCGTCCAGTTCGTTCCCGAGATCGTGGGCGACGTCGCCGAGCTGCACCTGTATCAGCGGACGCCACCCTGGGTGATACCCGGCCTGAACTTCGGCATTCCGCCGGAGGCGCGGCGCCTCTTCGGCCGGGTCCCGCTGGCCCGTCGAATGGTGCGTGCCGCGGTCTACTGGACCTACGAATCGCTCGCGCTCGGGTTCAACGGGCACTCCCGCCTGATGCGGCCGATCGAGAGCGTGGCGCGCAAGAACCTGAACAGGACCGTCGCCGACCCCGAACTCCGCAGGAAGCTGACCCCGTCCTATCGCATCGGTTGCAAGCGGATCCTGGGGTCGGACGTGTACTACCCGGCGCTGATCTCACCGAAGACGGTCGTGATCACCGAGGGCATCGCGGAGGTGCGCCCGCACAGCATCGTCGCGGGCGACGGGGCGGAGCGGGTGGTGGACGCGATCATCTACGCCACCGGATTCCACGTCACCGACGGTTTCGACAATGTCGAGCTCACCGGGGTCGGGGGCCGGCGCCTCGCCGACGAGTGGGAGGAACACGGGATCCGCACCCACCTCGGTATCACCGTCGCGGGTTACCCCAACGCGTTCTTCCTCTTCGGCCCCAACACCGGGCTCGGTCACAATTCGGTGGTCTTCATGATCGAGTCGCAGATTCGTTATGCACTGGAACTCATGGATCTCGTCGACCGGCGCGGCGCCGATTCCGCGGCCGTCCGGCCCGCGGTGCAGAGCGGCTTCAACGCCGACATCCAACGGAAACTGGCAAGGGGCGTGTGGTCCACCGGCGGGTGCGTGAGCTGGTACCTGGACTCGCACGGCGTCAACCGCACTATCTGGCCGGGTTCGACCGTGCGCTACTGGCAACGGACGCGGTCGGTCGAACCGGCGGACTTCGAGTTCACACCCGGCTGAACGGCGGGGGCGTCACTCCGTCGACGAGATGGCTTCCCCAGAGGTCCACCCCGGTGATCCGGGCGGTGGCCGTGCCATCCGGGCCCGTGATCTGCAGTTCGGTGCCCGCGGACAGGTCGGCATCGGCGCCGAGGACGTCGGTCAGGGTGCGGACGCGGCCGTGCCAGACGTACCGACCGCTGATGGGTTCGAAGTTTCCCGCCAACTGGACCTGCACGGTCACGGCGGGACGATCGCCGACGACGACGTCGGCGGGGCCGCGGTAGCCCTCTTCTTCCTCGTGTTCGTTCACACAGGCAAGTTTACCTGTAACTGTTAGTTACACAAGAAACGTTCGGCGCTAGTCGGCCTCGGCCGCAGGCGGGCGCAGCGGGTGCGGGATCGCGTTGAATCGCGCGGGCGAGCCGTTGACGGCGGCGATACCGGTGACGCCACCCCAGGTCATCATCGTCAGGTAGTTGATCAGATCCTCGACCGACATGGACCGGTTGGAGATCCACCAGTGCGTCGCCAACTGCACACCGCCGACGATTCCGTACGCCCAGGGGACGGCGCCGCCGGAGTCCATTTCCATCTGCCGCAGCCGCTCGCCGAGAACGGTGGAGAGCACCTCCGCGATCATCCGTTCCGAGTCCGCGACCGTTTCGCGGCCCGGGCCGGAGCCGTTGGCCATGATGTACAGGTAGACGTCGGGATCCGACGCCACCGTCTCGACGTACGCCGTGATGGTGGCGCGGGTGAGCTCGAAGTCGTCGAGGTCTCCGCCGATCGCCTCGTAGATCCGCGGGGCGAGCGTGGTTTCCACGTAGCGCGCCATGGTCGCGTTCGTCAGATCGCTCTTGTCCGCGAAATAGCGGTACAGCACCGTCTTGGAGACACCGATCTCGGAGGCGATCTCGTCCATGCCGATGTCCCGTCCACGCAGGCGGATGGCGGCGATCGTTCCGTCGACGAGTTCTTCTCGGCGTGCGATCTTGTGCTCACGCCAGCGGCGCTTGCGCCCATCGGGCTTTGCTGCCTTGTCCAGCTTCGTCATCGACTCGGTCACCTGCTCAGGATCCTTCACGCCGTCGTTCGCCACTGACTCTCTTCACATCCGTTTCGTGTCGCGATCTCCTGTCAGCTTAGTGCTCGGGTCTTGTCGCTCGGCACAACGCCGCCTGTGCGGGCGCGGCTCCGGCGGCTGGGCTGCCGCCTCCGTGCCGACCTTGGGCACAATGGCGTCTGTGGACCAATTGAGCCTTTCCGCCTTCGACGACGACGCGAAGCGCCGCGATCTCCGCAAGATGAAGGCTGTCGCGACGGGCTTCCTCGTGTTCGCCACCGTGGTCTATCTCGTGTGCAGGTGGCAGGAATCGCGGGGCGCGGGGGCGTGGGTCGGCTACGTGCGGGCCGCGTCGGAGGCAGGCATGGTCGGTGCGCTGGCCGACTGGTTCGCGGTGACGGCCCTGTTCCGGCATCCGCTGGGGTTGCCGATCCCGCACACCGCGATCATCAAGCGCAAGAAGGACCAGCTGGGGGCGAGCCTCGGCAACTTCGTCGGCCAGAACTTCCTCGCCCCCGAGGTGGTGTCCGCCAAGGTCGAGGCCGCGGAGATCCCGCTGCGGCTGGGCAGGTGGATGGCGCAGCCCAAGCACGCCGCGCGCGTCGCTGCCGAGACGGCCACCATCCTGCGCGGCTTCGTCGAGATCCTGCGCGACGAGGACGTGCAGCAGATCATCGACAGCACGCTGGTGCGCAGGCTGGCCGAGCCCCAGTGGGGGCCGCCGATCGGGCGCGTGCTCGGCGAACTCCTGCGCGAGAACCGGCAGCTGCCGATCCTGGATCTGCTCGCCGAGCGGGCGCACCAGTGGGCGCTCGGGAGTCAGGAGACCATCGACCGGATCGTCAGCCGCGATTCGCCCGCCTGGTCGCCCAAGTTCGTCGACGCCATGCTCGGCGAGAAGATCCACCGCGAGCTCGTCGAATTCACCTGGAAGGTGCGATCCAACCCGGAGCACGAGGTGCGGCAGGCGGCCAACCGCTTCCTCGTCGACTTCGCCGACGACCTGCAGAACGACCCCGCGACCATGGAGAAGGCCGAGAAGATCAAGGCCGAGATCATGGGGCGCGAGGAGGTGACCGGTCTCGCCGCGGCGACGTGGACGGTCGCCAAGCGCCTGATCATGGAATCCGTCGACGACCCGAACAGCACGCTGCGCACGAAGGTCGCGGAGAACGTCGTGCGCTTCGGCGAGCGGCTGCGCGACGACCACGAGCTGAGGGTCAAGGTCGACGGGTGGGTGCTCGCCGGCACGCGCTACGTCGTGGTCCATTACACCGACGAGATCACCGCGATCATCTCCGACACCGTCGAGCGCTGGGACGCCGAGGAGGCGTCCAAGAAGATCGAGCTGCAGGTGGGACGGGACCTCCAGTTCATCCGCATCAACGGCACCGTCGTCGGGTCGATCGCGGGTCTGCTGATCTACACGTTCTCGACGTTGCTGTTCGGCTGACAATCGCCTCGACGGAGGGTCCGCTAGCTGGGTGCTAACAGAGTGCTTGCAATTGCTAGCACCCTGCTTTAGGCTTGGTTCTGCCCAGCAACACGGAGGACTGATGGCAAGCGATGATCGCGACGCAGCCGGTGCAGGAGATCTGGCAGCTCGCGTAGTCAGCAACGCCGCTCACGACATCGGAGGTTTCATTCGTGCCCAGCGCGAAGCAGCTCAGGTGTCGATGCGGCAGCTGGCGCAGCTGGCCGGTGTCAGTAATCCGTATCTGAGTCAGATCGAGCGTGGGTTGCGCAAGCCCTCGGCCGAGGTGCTTGGGCAGATAGCCAAGGGTCTCCGGGTGTCTTCGGAGGTCCTGTACGTCCAGGCGGGTTACCTCGAGCAGCGGCCACACGGTCCCCTCCGTGACGCTCTGCTCGCGGATACGGCCATTACCGAGCGGCAGAAGCAAGTGCTGCTCGAGATCTACGAGTCGTTCTGTCGTGAGAACGAATCGGCGGAAGCGGCCGAATCCCGGACGTCCGAGCTTCGGACAGAAGAACACCAGCGTTCTGATTCCCAGACGCCGGAACCAGAACCCCCCACCGTTGAACAGGAGAAAGCCGATGACTGACCAGAAGACCATCGACAGCGTCAAGACCTCGCTGTACGCGGCCGTAGGCGCCGGAGACGTCGTCGTGCAGGCCGTGGCCGACGTCGTCGCCCAGGTCCGCTCGCGCGCCGAGTCCACCCAGGGTGACGTCGAAGAGCGTGTCGGCGGCGCCAAGGAGCGCATCGCCGGACTCCAGGAAGAGGTCACCGAGGGTGTCGAGAACCTTCGCGACCGCCTCGCCGGACTGCCGTCCGAGCTGCCCGAGGAGCTTGCCGAGCTGCGTGAGAAATTCACCGCCGACGAGCTGCGCAAGGTTGCCGAGGCCTACCTGAAGGTCGCCTCCGACCTGTACACGTCGCTCGCCGAGCGCGGCGAGGACACCGTCGAGCGCATCCGCAAGCAGCCGGTCGTCGAGGAGGGCATCGGCCGCGCCGAGACCGCCTTCGGTGACGCCGTCGAGCTGACCGAGGAAGCTCTCGGCACCGTTGCACGCCAGACGCGCGCCGTCGGCGAGCAGGCCGCAAAGCTCGCGGGCCGCGCTTCGGGTCGCATCTCCGACACCGCCGAGGGACTCGGCGAGGCCATCGCCGACGCCGGCGACGAGGCTGCCCTGAAGGTTCTCGACCTGGGCGACCAGGCCGAGGAAGCGTCGAAGGACGCTGCCGATCGCGTCACCGCCACCGCGGCCGACGTCCAGGCTCGCGCCGACAAGGCTGCCCCGGCCAAGCACGCCGCTCCCGCGAAGAAGGCTGCTCCGGCCAAGGCTGCGGCAACCCCGGCCCCGGCCCCGGCCAAGAAGGCCGCCGCTCCGGCCAAGAAGGCTGCTCCGGCCAAGAAGGCTTGATCCTTCACGCTTTTCGGCCCCCGCACGTTCGGTGCGGGGGCCGTTTGCGTGTCGACCTCGTAGGATGGGGCTGTGATTCAAGTTGACGGCGTCGTCTCGGTGATCTTGTTGGTGATTCGTATCGTCGCCCTGGGCGGTGCTGCATACGCACTGTTCCACGCGGCTCGCCAGCGCAAAGACGCGTTCACCGCCGTGGACAAGTTGAGCAAGCCGATCTGGCTGAGCATTCTCGCCGTCGCATTCCTCGTCCTCCTGCTGTTCCCTGCCGTCCAGTTGTTCGGCATCGTCGCGGTCGTCGCAGTGTGCGTCTATCTCGTGGACGTGCGCCCGCGCGTCGACGACGTGCAGCGCGGGCCTCGCTGGTAGCCGCTCCCACCCCATGAGCATGTGAAGACGTGGACCTCTCGCGCCCATACGATGACAATGGGCATTGTGACAATGCTATTGTGGTGACACGGCTACCGAGGAGCTGACATGTCCGTCGTCCACCCACGTGACTCAGCGAGCGATGCCCACCCGGCTGCGGGACTCGTCGGCGGCCCGTCCCGGCTGCTGCTCCGACGGGCGCACATCGTCTGATGAAGGAATACCGGATCGACGACCTCGCACGCGAGGCGCGGGTGAGTGTGCGGAACGTGCGCGTCTACCAGGACCGCGGACTGCTCCCGCCGCCACGGAAGCAGGGGCGCACCGGGTGGTACAACGAATCGCACCTCGCCCGCCTGCACCTGATCGGGCGCATGCTCGATCGCGGCTACACGTTCGCCACCATCAGCGAACTCCTCACGGCTGCGCACTACGGACTCCAGGTCAAGGACGTTCTGGAGACCGACGACCCGGGCAGCCGGTGGAAGAAGCGCAGGCGAGCGGCCCGCCTCACGATCGCCGAGCTGAAACGCATGTTCGGTGCGCAGACCACCGAGGCCAACATCGCCAAGGGCACCGAACTCGGTGTGCTCGTTCCCGCCGGAGACGACTACTCGGTGAACGATCCGCGACTGGTCGAGGCGGCGCAGGTCCTCGTCGACGCCGGCATCCCGCTCGAGGCCGTCCTCGAACAGACCGCGGCGGTGCGACGAGACCTCTCGGACGTCGCCGCGCGGTTCGTCGCCGTCGTCGCGGACCGCTACCTCGCCGCCGAGGGCGAGCCGCTCGAACTCGACGAGGCGAAGGTCTCGGAGATCGCGCGGCTCGTCGACCAGATGCGTCCCCTCGCACACGACGCCGTCCAGTCGCTGTTCGAAGAGGCGATGGAGGAACAGATCTCCAAGGCACTCGAACGGGCGGCCCGGCAACTCGGTGAGACACCGGGCCCGGCGACGAGCACAGACACCAACAGAGCAAGTTAGACAGGACAGGGGCAGGAATGACCAGCAGTTCGCGCACCATCGCCTTCCGGGCACTCGCCGGCGCAGCCGGAGTGGGTGCCGTCGTCGCCGCGGCAACAGCGATCCGCCACAAGCGCGCCACCCGCGGGTTGACGTTGTCGACCGAGGTCGCGCCGAACGAGCTGCTGCGCACCCCGAACCTGCGCCCGGACGTGACGGAGATCCTCACCGACGACGGAGCGACGCTGTACGTCCGCGCCTACGGTCCGGTGGACGGCGATCCCATCGTGCTGAGCCATGGCTGGACCTGTTCCACCGAATACTGGTACCCGCAGGTGAACGCGCTGGGGGACGAGTACCGGGTCATCACCTACGACCAGCGTGGGCACGGCCGCAGCACGGTCGGCTCGCTCCCGCTCGGCCCGGACGTCCTCGCCGACGACCTGTCGGAGGTGTTGAAGGCGACGGTGCGTGACGACAAGAAGGCCGTGCTCGTCGGTCACAGCATGGGTGGCATGAGCATCATGGCGTGGGCAGGCCGGCACCCCGACGAGGTGAAGAAGTACGCGTCGGCAGTTCTGCTCGCCAGCACCGCCTGCGATCGGCTCATCGCCGAGACCACCGTCATCCCGCTCCCGAACCGTTTTCCGCGCGTGCCGGTTCCAGTCGGCCGTGCCGTCCTGAGCACCCCGGTTCCGTTGGTGTCGTCGCCGGTGATGACGCGCGCACTCCAGTACGTGTCGATGTCGCCGAACGCCTCCCGCGCCGAAGTCCAGTTCTGCGAGAACATCGTTCGGGACTGCAAGCCGCGCATCCGCGGCGGCTGGGGCGCCGCGCTCAGCGGCCTCGACATCCACGAGGCTCTCGACAACCTCGACGTCCCGACCACGGTGCTCGTCGGCTCCATGGACCGACTGACCCCGCCGGTCCACGCCCGCAAGCTCGCTCGCGTCCTGGACGAGGCCGGTCACCTCGAGCGGCTCATCGTCCTGCCCGGCGTCGGCCACATGAGTTCCGTCGAGAGCATCGACGAGTTCGACAAGGAGATCGTCCGGCTCCGCAATCTCTGATCCGACAGTTTCATACGGATTGTTCAGGCTCACACGCAATAGCCTGTGAGCCTGAACAATTCGTCGGAATCTACTGGTTGGCGACCACACCGAAGCGGCGCAGCGACAGCGCCGGGTTCTTGGCGCGGACCTCTGCGATGCGCTCGGGGGAGACGGTGCCGATCGCGATCCCGACCCGTTCACCGAGGGACGCGATCACCACCCCCATGGGATCCACGATCATCGACGCACCCGAACCGGCCGGGGCGCTCTGATCGGCCGCGGCGACGTAGATGGTGTTCTCGATGGCCCGGGCGCGGACCAGCGTGGTCCAGTGGTCTTCCTTGAGCGGGCCGGGCACCCACTCGGCGGGCAGGACCAGGACGTCCGCGCCCGTGTCGACGATGCGCCGGGTGACCTCCGGGAACCGCAGGTCGTAACACGTCTGCATGCCGAAGGTGACGCCGTCGACGGTGAACGTCTCGGGTTCGCCGATCGAGCCGGCCTGCACGAAGTCCGACTCCTTGTAACCGAATGCGTCGTACAGGTGCAGCTTCCGATACGCGGCGGCGATACTGCCGTCGGGGGCGACCGCGAGGAGGGTGTTGAAGATGCGGCGCTCGCCCGGGATCGCTTCGTTGATCCCCGCGACGAGGGTCAGCCGGTGCCGGGCGGCGATCTCGCGGAGCCCGGTGACGAACTCGCCGTCGAGGGATTCCGCGGAGTCCACGAACCGCTCGTCCATCGTCGGGACCGTGAACATCGCGTATTCGGGTGCTGCAAGTACCCGGGCGCCGCCTGCCGCCGCCTCCTCGGCGAACTTCGCGATCCGGCCGAGGTTGTCCTGCTTGTCCGAACCCGGTGCGAATTGTGCGATTGCGATGTCGACCATGTCAGTGCCTTTCCGAAGTGACGGGTGCGGGCATCCGTTCGATCTTGCCGAGCACCACGGTGTAACAGAAGATTCCGCCGATCAAGACCGCTCCGGTCGCGAGGAAGGCCCCCGCGAACGAGCCCGTGGAGTCGACCACCATGCCGGTCACGATGGGCGCCGCGATCCCGAGGAGATTGGCGACGAAGTTGACTATTCCGCCGAGCGATCCGGTGTACCCCTGCGGGGCGATCAGGGCGACGATGCTGGAACCGGCGGGAACGGACACGGCCAGTCCGGCTGCGCCGATCGACAGGAAGATCAGCGCGACGGCGATCGATCCCGCGTACGCTGCGCCCGTCACCGCGAGGGACGCGAGCAGGCTGACCACCAGCACGGTTCGGCGTACCTTGGTGACGTCGCCGGTCCGAGCCAGCCATCGGTCCATCAGGATGCCCGCGATGAGGAACTGCGCGATGACGGCGACGAGCCACGGAATCATCGTGTAGATGCCGCCCTTGAGCAGGTTCACCCCGAACTGCTTCTCCAGATAGGCCGGCAGCCAGGTGAGCAGGACGTAATAGGCGTAGGTGTACGACGCGTAGCCGAGCGCCAGGCCCCATGTCTTGCGCCGGCGCAGCAGGTAACCCAGTCCGTTGAGCGACCCGGCCGTCTCGGCGTCTTCGTCCTCCGCGCCGCCGGCCCGGATGAAGTCGAACTCCGCCTGGCTGAGGCGGCCCTTGGCGAGAGCCTGTTTCGGGGTGAGGTAGAGCAGCCACCACACGGCCAGGTAGCCGACGGACAGGATGCCGGTGAAGATGAACGCCGCGTGCCAGCTGAACGTGGTGACGAGGAATGCCATGATCGGGATGCCGATCACGTTGGAGATCTTCGCGCACCCGTCGAAGATGGCCGTGGCGGTGCCACGCTCCTGCCGGGGGAACCACTGACCGATGGCCTTCCAGCCCGCGGGCACGGTCGGCGCCTCGCCGACGCCGAGGACCAGACGGGCGACGAGCAGCATGCCGAGACCACCCGCGGCGGCGGACGCGAACGAGGCGACCGCCCACAGGAACGCCGCCGCCCGGTTGACCCACCGGACGCCGATCTTGTCGATGAACGATCCGATCGGCATCTGGAGCATCGCGTACGTCCAGAGGAATGCCGAGGACACCATGCCCATCTGCGACGCACTGATCTCGAAGTCGCGCATGATCTCCGGGGCGGCGATCGAGAGGTTGACGCGGTCGATGTAGTTGACGAACATTCCGACGCCGAGAACGCCGGCGATGGTCCACCGGGCACGGCCCACCTTGGGGTGGGCCGCCGCTTCTGCGCTGTCGGGGGATACCGGTCCCGACGTCTGGGTCGTCATCGTGACTCCCTGATCTGCTTGATCTGCTCGAACGGTGCCGCAAATCCTGCGGCGAGTGCGCCGTGCTGCATGATCAGCGCCATCTGGTCGGCCCCGTGCTGCACCGCGAACTCCTTCTCTTCGACGCTCCATGCCGGGAGCACCCAGGGCTTGCCCGCCTCGGCGGCGGCCGTGGCCACCGCGGCGAGGTCGGTGAAGTCACCCTCTTCGCGTGAGTATGCCCCGCGTTCGCGGCGGAGGGAGAGGTCGGACGGTCCGACGAACACGCCGTCGACGGTGTCGAGTGCCAGGATCTCGGCGATGTTCTCGATCGCTCCGGCGTCCTCGATCATCGGGTAGCACCGGGTGAACGTGTCCTGCTCCGTGACCCACTCGTCGGTGAAACCGCCGTAGTTGGTGGTGCGGCCGCCCGCGAAACTCCGGTCGCCGAGTGGCGGGAATTTCGCGAATGCCGTGACTTCCTTTGCGTGAGCGGCATTCTCGATGTGGGGGATGACGACAGCCGTCGCGCCGAAGTCCAGCGCCTGCTGGATGGGCCCGCGTTCGGGTCCGAGCACCTTGGCCAGGACCTCCATGCCGAGGCTGCGCAGGAACGGGATGAACCGTTCGAGATCTGCGAGGTCGAAGGATCCGTGCTCGATGTCGAGGACCACGGCGCCGTAGCCGATGCCGCGCGCGATCTCCGCTGCGGCGAAGCTCGGGTCGGACAGCCAGATCGCGTAACGCCGATCGGCGGGGGTGCTGTACATGCTGGTGGTCTCCTTTTTCGGGGGTCACTTGCCGGAAGCGGGTGGCTCTCGGCGGTCACTGCGCTGTGACCGCTCCCACATTCGCTCTGTATATGTCATGTATACACAGAGAATACTTGGTGTGTCCATAGCTTGTATGATCAATTTGTTACGAGTCCGTCAATCCGATGGACCGTTCAACGAAGGGATCGAGATGTCGGCATCGACGCTCGCCGGGCCCGCCGGTGAATCCGGACCGGCACGAGATCGGGTCTACGTCTGGCTGCGGGACGAGATCATCCGCGGGTCCATCGAAGGCGGCCGATTCCTCGACGAGCTCTGGGTCTCCGGGACGATGGGAGTCTCACGCACCCCGGTGCGAGAAGCGTTTCACCGGCTCGCCGCCGAACGGTTCATCACGCTGCTTCCGCGCAAGGGTGCGCAGGTGCGCACGGTCACCGGTCGCGAACTCGAAGAGGTCTACCAGACCCGGCTGCTGATCGAAGGCCACGCGGTGTCCACCCTGTGCGCGCGGGGAGTCGGCGCACCCGCGCACATGGTCGATCTGATCGAGCCGATGGAAGCCGCGGGCCGCGAACAGGACTGGTTCGCGGTGTCCGGCCTCGACCGCGAATTCCACCTGACCATGGTCAGCGCAGCGCAGAACTCGGTGCTCACCGAACTCTACGATTCGCTGCGGTCGCGGCAGCAACGCGTCGCCGTCCGCGCGCTGAACGTCGGACCCCAGCGGCTCGACACCATCAACGCGCAGCACCGGGCGCTCGTCGCCGCACTCGACGCCGTCGACGCCGACCAGGCGCTGGAGATTCTCACCGCCCACCTGCGGCCAGTCCCGGAGGTGCTGGCGTTGCTGCCGTCCCAGTAGCGGGACGACGAATCTAGCTGAACACCACCGTCTTACGGCCGTGGACGAGGACGCGGTCCTCGAGATGCCAGCGCAGACCGCGGGACAGCACGAGCTTTTCGATGTCGCGACCCTGCCGGACCATGTCCGCGACCTCGTCGGCGTGGTCGACGCGGATCACGTCCTGCTCGATGATGGGGCCCGCATCGAGTTCGGCCGTCACGTAGTGGCAGGTGGCGCCGATCAGCTTCACACCGCGGGCGAATGCCTGGTGGTACGGGCGGGCGCCGACGAAGGACGGCAGGAAGCTGTGGTGGATGTTGATCGCCCGGCCGGCCCAGTGCTCGCACAGTTCCGAGGGCAGCACCTGCATGAAACGCGCCAGCACGACGGCATCGGGGTCGTGGGCGTCGACCAGTTCACGCACCTGCTCGAACGCGGGTCCGCGTTCGGCGGGATCCTTCGGGAACGGGACGTGATGGAAGTCGATGCCGTGCTGCCTGGTGACGGTTTCCAGGTCGCGGTGGTTGCCGATCACTGCACAGATGTCGGCGGGCAACTCGCCTCCGGCCGCGCGCCCGAGCAGGTCGTGGAGGCAGTGCGCCTCCTTGCTCACCAACAGCACCACCCGCTTGCGCTCACCTGTGTCGGACACGGTCCATTCGGTCTCGGGGCCGAGTTCGGCGGCGACGGCCGCGAAGCGCTCCCGGAGTTCCTCGATCGACATGTCGACCGAGGATGCGCGCACAGCCTGCCGGGTGAAGAACCAGCCGGTGTCGGCGTCGGCGTGGTACGCCGCCTCGACGATCCAGCCGCCGACCTCGGCGAGGAACGTCGAGATCCGGGCGACGATGCCGGTGCGGTCGGGGCAGCCGAGAGAAAGAACGTACCGGTGGTCCTCGGTCGAAGCAGCGCTCATGGGCAACAGTCTTTCAGGTCGGGCTCCGGCCGTTCACCACGGCGGTGCCGACGAGGGTGCCGGCGTCGATGTCGTGAATCGCGCGTTCGGTGAGCAGCTGCAGGAGATCGAGACGAATCTGCTCGACCGTCCCGGCATCGAACGGGGCGAGCGCGCGACGGAAGTTCCCACCCAGGACGAGGTCCCAGGCGAACTCGGGGGTGGCGGGAATGATGTTGGACAGCTCCCGTACCTCGGTCGAGTGCGCGCCCAGCTCGCCCAGCCACTGGTGGAGCGCGTCCGGGGTGTCGATGCGTTCGAGTGGATCGAACGGCGACCCGGCCGGTTCGGGCTCGGGTTCCCGGTGCCGGGCCACGGCGTCCTGGAACGCGCTCGCGAAGTCGCGCAACGCGCCCCGCCGCCACACCGTGATCCCGACCTTGCCGCCCGGCCGGACGAGGCCGGCGAGCCGGGTGAACGCGGCATCCATGTGGGGCAGGAAGAACACGCCGTACGAGCAGGCGAGCGCGTCGTAACCCGCCTCCGGGACGGTGCTCGGCGGCTCCCAGGTGGTGGCGTCCGCGCAGACGAACTCGATGTTCTGCAATCCGCGCTCCGACGCCTTCACCCGCCCCTGCTCGAGCAATTCGTCGGCCAGGTCGACGCCGTGGACGAGGCCCGACGGACCCACGGCGGTGGCTGCGGGGAGCGCCGAAGACCCTGCGCCGCAGCACACGTCGAGGACGGCGTCGCCGGGACGCAGCCCGAGCTGGAAGGCGAGTGACTGCCCGGCCGGCGTCCACACGGCCGTCGTCAGCCGGTCGAACTCCAGCCGCGCCTCGTCGAAGATCGATCCCGGATCACTCATACGGCGATGCTAGGCCGTGCCGCAAGCCCTGGAAGCCATTGTGCGAAGCTCACAGGTATGTCCGACGTTGCACTGACCCGCTCCCAGGTGGCCGACCTCGTCGACCACACGCTCCTCAAGCCCGAGGCCACCACCGACGACGTGACGGCGCTGATTGCCGAGGCGCGCTCGCTCGGTGTGCTCGCCGTCTGCGTGTCGCCGTCGATGCTGCCGGTCAAGGCGCCGGGTCTGGTGACTGCGGCGGTGGTCGGGTTCCCGTCGGGCAAGCACCACTCGCTGGTCAAGGGGGCCGAGGCCCGGCTCGCCGTGGACCAGGGCGCGCAGGAGATCGACATGGTGATCGACATCGGGGCCGCCGTGGCCGGCGACTTCAACGCGGTGCTGGCCGACGTCCTCACCGTCCGCGAGGCAGTCGGCGACCACACGGTCCTGAAGGTGATCCTCGAGACCGCCGCGCTCAGCGACGAGGCGATCGTGGAAGCGTGCCGGGCCGCCGAGCGGGCCGGGGCGAACTTCGTGAAGACGTCCACCGGATTCCATCCTGCCGGGGGAGCGACCGTGGAGGCGGTGCGGCTGATGGCGCAGACCGTCGGCGGGCGGATCGGCGTGAAGGCGAGCGGCGGGATCCGCACCGCACAGGCCGCGCTCGACATGATCGCGGCCGGTGCGACGCGGCTGGGACTGTCGGGTACCCGTGCCGTCCTGGACGGGCTGCCCGACTGACCCGACGGTCGATCAGACCAGGAGGCCGCAGCTGCTCTGCTGTTCCTGCTGCTGTTGCTGGCTGCCGGCGGCAGGCATCGTGTAGGCGCCACCCTCGAGGGTGATCTCGATGGCGTCGTCGGTGACCTTCAACGACGTCGGCTGCATGCCCAGCGGGTAGGTCTGCAGGCTCGAGGTCAGGGTCTGGACGACCCCGTCCACCAGGTCGGTGGGAAGACCGAAACCGAGGATCTCCGCACCCACCGTCTCCACCTTCACGGTCCCGTTCACGACCTCCGGTTTGACGGTCAGGTCCGCGAGCCCGGCCGGGCCGACGGAGAACCTCAGGGTTCCCGCGCTCGAATCGGCTGTGACACCGCTGATGAGCGAGCCGAATGCCTGCTGCTGCAGCGTCGCGAGGATTCCCGCGGTGGACCAGGTGATGTCCGCGTCGGAACTGCCGATGGTGCCGCTGCTGTCCGCGGTGTTCTCGATCCGGATGTCGTTGACCTGAGCGTGCACCTGCATTCCCTGGGCGGGGCCGAACTTGGTGTCGTCGCTGTCGATGGTGATGTACGGGACGTTCTTGTCGACCGACTGGAGCAGGACCGGCTTCCAGCTCAGCCCCACGTCCACCTGCGAGCCGAGTTGGCTCTCGAACTGGTCTGCCATGCAGGTCTTCACTCTGTTGCGCACGTAGAGTTCGCCGCCGACGAGGACGGCCACGAGCGCGGCGATGACGACAAGAGAGATGACGAGCACACGGTTACTTCGGGGTGCGGAGTTCGTTCGGGCTGCCATTACACGGATTCTTCCCGACAACTCTGAACAAATTCTGTGAATGCGCCCGCGGCGGGTCGCCGAGATCCGCAGAAATTGTGATGCGTGCCACAAACGCCCAGTAATCTAGGGGAATGTCCGGATGGTTGGCTCCACGTCCCGGTGACCCGGAGCGCGAAGGTGTCGGTGAAGAGCTGACACGCGTCGCGACGGCTCAGGCGGGTTTCTTCACCACTGCGCAGGTGCTGCGCCTCGGTTTCGCCTCCGACGAGATCGATGAGCGCGTCGCCGACGGCTCGTGGGTCAAGGTCGAGCGAGATCTGTTCCGCTTGAAGGATTGCCCGCACTCCGATCTCGAGGAGTTCGCGAAGTGGTGCACCTGGTTCGGTGCCGCCGCCGCGGTCTCCCACCAGAGTGCCGCCGAACTTCACGGCCTCGGGCATCTGTACCCGCGGTTCATCCACCTCTCGACGGTGCTGTCACCGCCTTCGCCGACGCAGCAGCTGGCGCTGCACCGGCGTTCGCTCCGCCCGGAGGACTGCGAGCAGGTCGGCCCCCTGCGAATCACCACGCCGCTGTGCACGGCACTCGACCTCGCCGCGAGCGGCATCTCGCAGGAACTGCTCGACGAGGTGGTCGCCGACGGCGTTGCGATCGGGCGACTGAATGCGCGCGCATTGCACGGGGAGTGCGGATCCCTGCCGGCGCAGGTGGCGCAGCGCGTCGAACACGCACTGGCCACCTGCACCTGACGGATCACCGCTCCGGGATCAGAACGGCCACTCGCCGTTCCGGGTGCCCTCCAGGAGCGGGATCATCGAGAATCCCGCGTCCGACAGTCCGCCGAACGTGTGGCGGTTCGCGGACCCCGTCGGCCCGTGTCCGTGGCGGTAGCCCGCCACGTTCCACGTGTACACGGGGACGTCGGCCGGGACGTGCCGCGTCGGATCGCCCCACGCCGCCTGCTCGTCGGTGACGATGACGACGCGATCGTGGTCGCGGTAGTGCTTGCGCACCGCCGACGCCGTGTCCGTGCCGCCCAGGTCCCCGAAACTGTCGACGACCCTCAGCGCCGGCTGGTGCTTGAACGGCACGAACCGGCTGTCCGAGCCGAACTCGACCAGGTTGGCCCGCTCGGCGCGCGCCGCCAGTACGGTGCCGAACACCGCGGCCGCGTCCGCCCGCGTCAGTTCCGACCGCGCCGAGACGCGGCTGTAGAACATCGATCCGGACCGGTCGACGAGCACCAGGGTGCGGCCGGGCAGCGAGGGGACCGCCGACAGCGAAGCCCCGAGTGCACGCTCGAGTGCATGTCCCCACCGCAGGCTCGGCGCGTTCCGGTAGGCCGCGAGGAACCGCATCGGGAGCTGCCGCGACTTCGCGACCTCCCCCGGATCAGCGATCCGGGCCGCTACCTGTTCCGCGACGTGGTCGGGGATTCCGGCCTCGTCGAAGTTCCTCAGGTTGCGAAGAAGCGCCATGTATCCCATGGACGGGATCACCGCCTGCCACGCCGCCGCATCCATCGGTCCCTGCAGCCAGCCGGCGAGCGACTCCCACGTCATGCCGGCCGCGGACAGCCGCTCCGGGGTCCGGAGGACGGCACGCCGGTCCTCCGGCGGGAGTGCCGCCAGCGCCGCCCGTTCCGTGAGCATCCGCAGGCCGGTGGGGATCGTGTTCTCGCGTCCCTGCCGGCGGTCGATCGCGTGCCGGAACAGCTCGCCCTGCCACGTCGCCGACGGCGACGCGTGGGTGAGCTCGAGGACGTCGCCGAAGCGGACGTCCCTCGAGTCGGAATCCCACTTCAGCAGTGAGCGTTCCGAGTACAGGCGGACAGCGGCATCGGCGACACCGCGCTTGACCGGCTTCGGGATCGAACGACCGTGGCGCGCAATCCAGTAGGCGAGGATCTCACCCGGCTCGTCGGCCCGATCCAGCGCCGACGAGATCACGGCGCGGTTGCCGCCGTGCAGACCGGCGCCCAGCCGGGCCCGGACGAACTCGGCCGCGGCCACCACCGACGCCGAACGCAGATGTGCGTCGCGGCGCAGCCACCCGATCAGGCGGGCGGTCCACTCCGGGTCCGACAGCGTGACCTCGTGGACGAGCTCGACGAACCGGCCGTCACGGTCCGGAGCCGACTCGTAGAACGTGTGCTCACCCACCATGTTGGTGACGGCGAGGAGGAACAGCTCGCTCTTCGCGTCGTGGGCGTAGCCGCTGCCGCCCTCGAACGTGCGGCCGGCCGGTTGCGTTTCCGACGTGACGGGGCTCTGTACCTTGGTGCGGCGCAGCGTCTTCAGGTTTAACTTGCTCATGGGTGTTCCTCCTTCCGGGAGGTGTCGGTGCTCGTGGAGTGCGCGCCACCCGAGATCGAGGCGACGACGGGGTGCGGAGTCGAACCGCGTGCTTGCGCACTTCGCCAGAGAAGTATCCGTCGTCTACGCACCGGGTGGCGCGCACACATGTCGTGCCGAGTTCGGAGTCGGCGGAGGCACGGACGCGCTCTACCACTGAGCTACAGGGACCTGCGTCCCTGACCGGATTCGAACCGGCGACCACGCGATCCACAGTCGAAGTAGTCCTCGCCTGCGCACCGGCACAACATGTTTCGTGACGTGACTCTACGGCGCGCTGCGGGGGATGTCGCGTGAATTAATTCGTGCCGGAACCGGGCGCCACCAGGTGCCACGGAACGGTGAGGATGTTGTCGCGGAGCCGGCGGCGCTGGGGCTGCACGGGAAGTCCCTGCGCGCGCAGCAGTTCGAGGGCGGCCCGCCACCGCACCCGCGGTCCGAACGAGCCGTGCGGCGCCGCGGTGGCCCACGCACGATCCGCTGCCGCGAGGAGGGCGTGGACCGGTTCACCCGGGACGTTGCGATGGATCAGCGCCTTGGGTAGCCGTTCGGCGATGTCCGACGGCTTCTCCACGGCGAACGGATCCCACGCCAGCGTCAGCGACAGCGGGCGGGTGGCGTCGAGCAGCACCCACGCGCAGCGGCGGCCCAACTCGTCACATGTGCCGTCGACGATCAGCCCGCCCGGTGCGAGCCCGGACTGCATCCGCGCCCAGGCAGGCCCGACCGCATCCTCGGGATACTGCCGCAGCACGTTGAACGCGCGGACCAGGACGGGTCGCAGTCCGGAGAGCTCGAACCCGCCGCGGGCGAAACTCACTCCGTTCCTGCTCTCGACCACACGCTCGGGATCGATCTCGAGCCCGACCACCCGGCGGTCGCCGCGCACGGCGGTCAACCGGTCGGCGAGCTCGAACGTGGTGTGCGGCCGTGCGCCGTACCCGAGGTCGACGACGAGCGGGTCGGCGGACGCGTGCAGCGTGCGGCGCACCAGCGCGTCGTGGACGAGCCAGCGGTCGCTGCGTCGCAGCCGATTGATGCCTGTCGTACCCCGGGTGATGACACCGTGAGGCCGCTTCAGCGTCGCTGAAGTCATGGGAAATCCGTGCGGTGGTTGCTAGTGCTGCGACAACCACGTTTCGGTGATCTCGGCCTCGGCGCGGAAGAGGTCGATCAGGTTGACGAGCATCAGCTGTTCGAGCTTCCCGCCGATGAACGGCAGATACACCTTGGCCTCGGACGAGGTGCGGAACGTGCAGCCCGTCTCGGTGGCGAACAGTTTCATGGTGCCCGTGAGGCTGCCCGGGCCTGCGGGGATCGACGCCTCGTACGTGCCCGTGGTCGGCTCACCGAAGGGCGTGTACGACTCCTTGCGCGTGATGACCATGTCCTTCTTCATCACGGTCTGCGCGATCTCGGGAAGTTCCGACCGCGGCAGGATGTGGTGCAGGACGATGTCGATCCCGTCGTCGTTCACCTCGAAGTGCTCGATGTGATTCTCGGAGTACTTCCGCATCTCCTCGATGCGCGCATCCCAGTAGTCACGGTTGGTGAACGCGTTGTACACCTCTTTCGGGGTGTGCTTGTAGCGGGCTGAGTAGTCGATGCGGCGAGCCATGATCGCCAAGGTTACCGGCTGTGACGGAACGCAATGGACACCCGCCCCAGGTCAGCCCTGGAGCCACTGCTCCGTGAACTCCTGCTCCTTCGCGATCAGCCGGAGGACCTCGTCCGCGATCGCGCTCTCGATTTTGCCGCCGATCAGGGGGATCCTGACGTCGGCCTTGCCTTCGACCTGCACTTTCGACCGGGAACCGTCCTCCGTCAGCGTCTGGGTCCCGGAGATCGTCGCAGGCGCACCCACGACCTCGGCCGTGAACGTGCCCTCGGCGTGATCGCCGTCGAGCGTGCCCCACGTCTCCGTGCGCTTGATCACGAGATCGCCGGAACGGACCTTCGAGACGATGCTGGGCAGGTGCTCGGCGGGGATCGACTGCGACATGGCCACCGAGATGGTGCCGGGGCCGGTCGTGACCTCGTCCAGGGTTGCCCCCGGTCCTCCCACCCGGTCGAGACGGTCGCGCCAGTACTGCGCGGTGATCAGGCCCGCATGGACCTGGGCGACGGGAAACGCATAGGACGACGAATGCTCGATGCGGCGACTCACGATCCGCAGGCTACCGTTTGCGGTTGTGTGGGACGTGAGCATTGTCAGTCAACTCGTCGATTCGGGCGCACACGCGACCGAGAACCTCGAACTGTCGGGGATGACCACGCTGCGCGTGGGCGGGCCGGCGCGGATCGTGGCGGAGTGCCCGACCACGCAGGTCCTCGTCGACGTGGTGCGTCTCCTCGACGCCGCGCACATCCCGACACTGATCCTCGCCGGCGGCTCCAATCTGGTGGTCGGGGACGACGGATTCGACGGTGTGGTCGTGCGTGTGTGCAACACCACCGTCGGACTGGAGGAGGGATTCGTCACTGCCGAGGCGGGCGCCGAGTGGGATCAGGTGGTCGCGCAGACCGTCGCCGCCGAGCTGGGCGGGCTCGAATGCCTGTCGGGGATTCCCGGGTCGACCGGTGCCACCCCGGTGCAGAACGTGGGCGCGTACGGCGTCGAGGTGGGGTCGATGCTGCGGCGGGTCCACCTCCTCGATCGACGCACCGGTGAGGCGCGCTGGGTCGAACCCGACGCCCTCGGTCTCGGTTACCGCACGAGCGTCCTCAAGCACTCCGACGCCGCCCTGGTGCTGGCCGTGGAACTGACCGTGCACCCCGACGGACTCGGCGAGCCGCTGCGCTACCGCGAACTGGTCTCCGCGCTCGATAGTGCCGAGGGCGACAGGTTGCCGTCGGCGCAGGTCCGCGACGCCGTGCTGGACCTGCGGCGGGGCAAGGGCATGGTCCTGGATCCCGACGATCACGACACCTGGAGCGCGGGCTCCTTCTTCACCAACCCCGTCGTGCCCGACGGGGAGTTGGCGGATGTTCTCGCAGCAATCGAGACCCGCCTCGGCGACGTCGCCGTTCCCCGGTACCCGGCCGACGGCGGAACCAAGTTGTCTGCGGGGTGGCTGATCGAGCGGGCCGGCTTCTCGAAGGGGTATCCCGGCGAGAACGCTGTCGCGCGGCTGTCGACCAAGCACACCCTTGCGTTGACCAATCGAGGTGCTGCGAAGAGCGAGGACCTGCTGGCATTGGCTCGCGATGTCCGGGACGGCGTCCAGTCGGCGTTCGGTGTCCGGCTCGAACCCGAACCGGTGACGGTGGGCTGCGCGATCTGAGACAGGTCCGTAGCGCAGGTAACCTGTTAGCTGTGCATGAACTGGGTTCTCGGACAAGTCGGTCGCGCGTCGCGTTGATCGCGACGGCGCTGATCGCGTTTCTCGTTTTGCTGACCGGATGCACGGCCGGCTCCGAGTCGGGAACCGCCACCGCGCCGCCCGAACCGGCAGTCGAGGTCACCCAGAATCCGGCGTCGGGCACCGAGGACGTCAATCCGGTGGCGCCGATCTCCGCAACCGCGTCGCAGGGCACGTTCACCGACATCTCCCTCGTCAACGCCGAGGGGCGTGCCGTGCAGGGTGTGCTGTCACCCGACCGGACCACGTTCACCGTCGGGGAGGCGCTGGGCTACGGCAACACGTACACGTGGAAGGGCACGGCGCTCGGCACGGACGGCAAGTCCGTCGCCGTCGACGGCAGCTTCACCACGGTCGAGCCCGACGAGACGATCGGCGCCACACTCAACATCGCCGACGGTCAGGAAGTCGGCATCGCCGCCCCGATCATCGTCCAGTTCCACGAGTCCGTCGAGGACAAGGCGGCGGTCGAGAAGGCGATGACCGTCACGACCAACCCGCCCACACCCGGCTCGTGGGCGTGGCTGCCCGACGACAACGGGTCGCGCGCGCACTGGCGTCCGCAGAACTACTGGGCACCCGGCACCACCGTGAGCCTCGACGCCCGGCTGTACGGACTGGACTTCGGCGGCGGCGCGTACGGCGCGGAGGATCTGTCGCTGAACTTCACCGTCGGTCGCAGCCAGATCGTGATCGCGAACGCGCCCAGCCACCGCATGCAGGTGGTGCGCGGCGGCGAGACCATCATGGACATCCCCGTCAGCTACGGCGAAGGCAACGAGGCCCGCAACGTCACTCGCAGCGGCATCCACATGGTGACCGAGAAGCACGAGGACTTCCTCATGTCCAACCCGCCGTTCTACGAGAACGTGCGCGAGCGCTGGGCGGTCCGCATCTCCAACAACGGCGAGTTCATCCACGCGAATCCCGAGACCATCGGCGTCCAGGGTTCGTCGAACGTCACCAACGGCTGCATCAACCTGTCCCTCGGGGACGCCCAGCAGTACTTCGGCACCGCGATGTACGGCGATCCCGTCGAGGTGACCGGGACGTCCATCGACCTCTCGGCCGCTGACGGCGACATCTACGACTGGGCCCTCAGCTGGCCCGAATGGCAGTCCATGTCGGCCCTCGCATAGGCGAGCGAACTTTCTTCACAGCCGGTGGAACCGAAACCGGGGCCGCTGCGTCTACCTGAATGAGGACGCGTCGACGGCGCCGTGTTCTCGGTTCACACAACTGTGGGGAGTCGTCCGCTGTCGAGGGGTCGACGGACGACCCCGACAGTCCGTTTCGGTCGAAAGTCGCTGATCGGCAGGGGGGCTGTGGGATGGGATGGATGTTGCTGGGGGTCGTGACGATTGTGGCGGGGCTGTGGACCGTGGTCCTGGTGCTCGAGCACCAGGACCGGCGGACCGCCGCGAACGCGCCTACGTCGTGCGGTGAAAACGCCCGGACGAAGCCTGATCTCGTGGCTTGACGACGATCTGGTCGATATTCACGTGGGAGGGCCGCGATGCGACGAACCCGACGACGTCCGCGACATCCGCGGCGACGAGCGGGGTGATGCCCTCGTAGACCTTGTCGGCACGCTCCTGGTCGCCTTCGAAACGCACCAGCGAGAATTCGGTTTCCACTGCGCCCGGCGCAATTTCGGTGAGACGGACCGGCTTGCCGAGCAGTTCTCCGCGCAGCGTGCGGTGCAGGACGGCCTCCGCGTGCTTGGCGGTCGTGTATCCGGAACCGTTGTCGTACGCCTCGAGCGCGGCCAGCGACGTGATGGTGACGATCAGACCGTCACCCGACTCGATCAACTTCGGCAGCAGCGCCTTGGTGATCCGAAGGGTGCCCAGGACATTGGTCTCCCACATCCACCGCCAGTCGTCGAGATCGGCCTCGGCGACGGTGGCGAGTCCCTTGGCGCCGCCCGCATTGTTCACGAGCACGTCGACCCTCGGCAGTACCGCGCTGAACGCGTCCACGGAATCCTGGTCCGTGACGTCGAGTTCGAGCGCGGTACCGCCGATGTCTTCGGCGATCTTCTCCAGACGATCCAGTCGCCGGGCCCCGATGACCACATGAAATCCCTGCGCGGCCAGGGTGCGGGCGGTGGCTTCTCCGATTCCGGAGCTCGCCCCGGTGACGACGGCGATGCGGGTGTCAGGTGAAAAGGTCATGCCGACATGTTAGGGCTCGTCGATGACGGAGTAGCCACTTGCGTCGCCGGCGACGCTGCGGCTGCGCTCGCCCCGGATGTTGACGGGGACGTCGCCGGCCAGGGTGATGCGGTTGAGTCGCCGGTACTGATCGTCGTAGTCGGCGACGGCGTAGTGCTGAGTGGCACGGTTGTCCCAGATCGCCACGTCACCCGACTGCCAGTTCCACCGGGTCGTGAACTCGAGCGAGATCGCGTGATCCTGCAGAACCCGGAAGAGCGCCTGCGACTGGGTGCTGCTCAGACCGACCAGGCTCTTGACGAAGTGACCGAGCAGCAGCGTGCGCTCGCCGGTCTCGGGGTGCACCCGCACCACCGGATGCTCCGTCTCGAAGTACGTGGACTGGAACTCGGCGCGGTACTCCTTCGACTTCTCGTCCTGCGTGCGTTCCGCGCTGGTCGCCGCGTAGTCGTAGACGTTGGTGTGCGTCGCCCACAGGTTGTCGGCGAGGACCTTCAGCGGCTCGGGCAGCGCGTTGTAGGCGGCGACACCCGACGCCCAGGTGGTGGATCCGCCGTACGTGGGGAGTTGCACGGCGCGCAGGATCGACGCCTTCGGGATGCGATCGACGAACGTGACGTCGGTGTGCCAGCTGTTGGCCTTGCCGTAGTCGGAGTCGATGGGCAGCACCTTGGTGCCGCGCGACGTGACGGTCGGATGCGCCGTGGTGGGGGAACCCAGAAGCTCCGCGAACTCGTACTGCGAGTCGTCGGTCAGATGTTCCTGGCCACGGAAGAAGATCACCTTGTGCTCGAGCAGGGCCTGGCGGATGAGCGACACGGTGGCGGGGTCGAGGTTGCCGCCGAGCCGGACGCCGTCGATCCGGGCGCCGATGTGGGCACCGAGCTTGACGACGCTCGCCGCGTTCGGGGAACCCTCGGCGTCTGTCACGTGCTCGGGCGCGAAATCGATGGACATGGTGAGCCTTTCGGATACCGGAGACGGTGTGGAGTCCCGTAACCGAACCATCGGGCGGTGTGTCGCCGGAAGGCTTTGCGTCACCCTGATCGCAACGGGCCGCGGACCTTCCGCGTGATCGCGACGACGCAGAGCAGGCTGAGCAGTGTGACCGCGGTGAGGTAGAGGGTGATGGGTGCGGACGAGCCCCAGTTCGCGTACAGCGCGGCGGCCACTGTGGGGGCGAGTCCGCCGCCGAGAACCGACCCGATCTGATAGCCGAGGGATGCGCCGCTGTAGCGGACCTCGGCGCCGAACAGTTCGGTGAACAGTGCGGCGATCGGCCCGTAGACGATGCCCATGAACACCGCGGTGCCGAGGAGGGCGAGCATCATCACCGCGGGGTTGCCGAGGTCGATCAGTGGGAACAGTGCGGCCGCCCAGAAGGTCGGCCCCACCGAGCCGGTGACGAGGAGTCGCCGGCGGCCGTAGCGGTCCGAGAGCATCGACGCGACGGGGATGACGATCAGCCATACGAACGAGGCGATCAGGGTGAAGACGAGCACGAGTGTCTTGCTCATGCCCAGGACCTTCGTCGAGTAGGACAGCAGGTACGCCATGAAGATGTATCCGACGGTGTTGATGCCGATGAATGCGCCCGCGGCGAGCAGCACTTCGCGCAGGTTCTCCCGCAGGACGGTGACGATCGGCAGTCGTTGATCGCGGTGGGTGCTCTCGACCTTCTCGAAGTGGGGGCTCTCGGTGATGGTGAACCGGATGACGAGCCCCATCAGCACCATCGCGGCGCTGGCCAGGAACGGGACCCGCCAGCCCCAGGAGAGGAATGCGTCCTCGCTGAGGCTCGTCGAGACCCCCAGGAACACGAGGTTGGCCAGGATCAGGCCGCCGGGCACGCCCATCTGCGGGAAGCTCCCGTAGAAGCCTTTCTTGTCGGCGGGGGCGTGCTCGACGGCCATCAGTACCGCGCCGCCCATCAGCATCAGGGACAGCACGAGCATGGATTTGCGTCCGATGCGGTCACCGAAGTGGCCCACCACGACGCCGCCGATCGGCCGTGCGATGAAGCCGACGGAGAACGTCGCGAACGCGGCCAGCGTCCCGGCGATGGAGGAGAAGGACGGGAAGAACAACGGGCCGAACACGATTGCCGCGGCCATGCCGTAGATGAAGTAGTCGTACCACTCGAAGGCGGTCCCGATGAGGCTGGCGCCGGCCACCTTCAGTGGCCGGACGGTGGCCCGGGGTGTCACGGAGATCTGGGTGGAGGTCATGTCGATTTCCTCCGATGGTGCGAACGACTGTTCGGTCAGGATGGCGGTCTCTGCCGTCTGATCAGCGTCATCGCGGAGCCGACCACATCGGCATCCCGCTCCTATAACCGTACGTTCGGTTGGTATCTCGGCGTATTGTGTCGTGAAACACTGTTGCCATCAAGAGTGGTGATGCTCTCCGATGTGCGCCGCAGGCGGCGCCTCGCAATGGCGGGAACTGCGGAAGTGGCGCGGCGCGGAGCCACACGCCGACGCGCCCTCCGATTGGTGAAACCGACCGAAGCTGCTAGTTTCGTGTCATGTCTTCAGGCCAGTCGACCGCTCCGCGGGTCACCTATGTGACTTCCGCGCTGGGCTCGCGGCTGCCCTTGGCGCGGGAACTGTGTTGTCGCTGTCTCAGCATCTGCAGCTAATTCGCGCAGTCTTCTCCTGATCGATCGTCCTCGGTCGTCCCACTCTCGGCCCGGGACGGATGCAGCGTTCGGACGAAGGTGCGCACCGCCTCCGCTTGCAAGGACTGCCACGTGTCTACCCCCACTCTTTCCAGCCCCACCCGGACCGGCTCCGCATCTCGATTCCAGCGGCCCGTGTCCCGTCCCCGTCTCCACATCGTTCCCCCTGAGCTGCGGATCAGCGACGGCCCGGCCGCCGGTGTTCTGCGGGTGGCCCGATCTCGCGGGCCGCTGTCCAGGGACGTCGCCGCGAAAGCGACCGGCCTGAGCATCGCCACCGTCAACCGTCAGGTGTCGGCGCTCCTCGACCTCGGGCTGCTGCGCGAACGTGGCGACCTCACGCCGTCCGGCGCCATCGGTCGTCCGCGGGTTCCGTTCGAGGTCAACCACGAGCCCTACCTGACAGTGGGCATCCACATCGGCGCGGTCGTGACCAGCATCATCGCCAGTGACCTGCGCGGGAAGGTCCTCGGCGCGGTCGAGGTACCCACCCCGCAGGGAGCGTCCGCCGACGCACTCGCCGGCATCGCACGCAGCGCGCGGGCCTTCGCCTCCCGCTGGCATCGGCGTCGCCCGCTGTGGGCGGGTGTCGCACTCGGCGGTCGCGTCGATCCGCAGACCGGTGTCGTCGACCATCCCCGGCTGGGATGGAAGTCCGCCCAGGTCGGCGCCATCATCGCAACCGGACTCGGGTTGCCCGTCTCCGTCGCGGCGCACGTCGAGGCGATGGCCGCATCCGAGCTGCTGCTGAGCCCGGACAGCGAAGACGGTGTCGCGCAAGGCGAAACGGGCCTGTACTTCTACGCCCGCGAGACGGCAGGCATCGCGATCACCATCGACGGCCGCGTTCACACTCCGTCGAGCGGTCCCGGATCGATCGCGCACTTGCCGACGGGCTCGTCGGCGCAGTGCTCGTGCGGTTCACGCGGGTGCCTCGAGGCGACGATCAGCGATCGCGCGGTCATCTCCGCCGCCCTCGATGCGGGCATCCTGGCTGAGTCGAACCAGCGGCCGACGATGAGTGCGCTCTACAAGGCGGCGTCGTCGGGTTCCGTTCCCGCGCACGAACTTCTGGTGGAACGTGCTCAGGTGCTCGGGAAGACGGTCGCCATGCTGCGGGACCTGTTCAACCCGGACCGGGTGATCCTCGGAGGCCAGGCGTTCACCGAGTACCCGGCCGGTATCCCGCACGTCGCCGAGGCCTTCGCGCAGGCATCGTCGCTGGAGCGCAGGGACATTCGCATTTCCGGATTCGGCAACCGGGTGCAGGAGTACGCCTCGACGGTGGTGTCGCTGAGCACCATCTACTCCGATCCGGTCGGAGCGATGCGCCGGACGTCGATCTAGCGTCACAGCACTTCGTCAGCCGCACAGGTAATAGCCTGTGCGGCTGACGAATTCGTGTGCGTCCGTCCGGGTGCTCGCTCCCCGGCAGGTCTCAGAGTTTGCGCAGCCCGTCGAGGACGCGTTCTATCAGTTTCCGGTCCGGGCCGGTGGACCCGGCCGTCTCGTTCACGGTGACCGCCCCGGCCGCCGCGAGGTCGCCGACAAGTACGCGCGCGACCCCGAGCGGGATCGACGCGAGCGACGCGATCTCGGCCACCGACCGCGGTTCGGCGCACAGCGCGAAGACGCGGCGCAGTTCGTCCGGTGCAAGCATTCCGTCTACCACGGTGTCGCCGTCCGCGCGGGCGATGATGACCGCCTCCAGTGGCAGATCGACCCCGGACTCGGTCCGCCCGCCCGTGAGAATGAACGGCCGGACGATGGAGACGGTGCCCTCGGGCGCCACCCACTCGGTGGACTCGACAGCAGGACTGTCGGCCACCTCGGGAGTCCGATCCGCGGGTTCGGACACGGGTCCGACCTGCTCGGGAGCGTCCTCGGCCGGGGCGGGTTCCACCCATTCGGCCGACTGCGGTGGGCTCGGGTCCTGCTCTTTCCTGGCGCTGCGGCGCCGGCCGGCTGATCCGAAGCGCGCCCCTGTCGCGCCGATCAACGGCCAGTTCTCATCGCTCACAGTCATCGGTTGGGACCCTTCTCGCACTACCCCACCCACTCCATGGTCCCAAACTCGCGTTTCGTGTGAACGAACCGGTCCCTGTGATTCCCGCTACAGGGTGTGCGCGAGCGTTAGATTTGCTGCGTGACCCACTGGCGGCAGAACTCGGATCCGTTCCTCGCTCCCGATCTCGGCCGGTCCGCGCTGCTCGTCGTCGACACGCAGGTGGACTTCGTGGACGGCGGGACGGCGCCGATTCCCGGCACGTCGGCGGTGTTGCCCGCGATCGCGCGTCTCGTGGACGCCTACCGGGAGGCCTCGGCCCCGATCGTGCATGTCGTCCGGTTGTACGAGGGCGACGACGTGGACCTGTGCCGGCGCCGCATGATCGCGGCCGGACTCGTCATCGCCAGACCGGGCACCGCGGGCTCCCAGGTGGCGCCGGAGCTGGGGGTGCCACCGCTCGACCCCGAGTCGCTCCTCGGCGGCAGGCTCCAGACCGTATCGCCCACCGAGCACATCCTGTTCAAACCCCGGTGGAGTTCGTTCTACCGCACCGAACTCGACGACCGCCTGCGCCAGTGGCGGGTCGACACCGTGGTGATCGCGGGATGCAACTATCCTAACTGCCCGCGCGCCACGATCTTCGACGCCAGCGAACGCGACTACAAGGTGCTCGTCGCCGCCGATGCGATCTCGGGCGTCGACGCGCGTCACCTGGAGGAGGCTGGGCGAATAGGGGTTCTCCATGCGGAGACCGACGAGATCGTCGAGGCATTGCAGCCACCCGAGCTCGAGGTGATCAGCTGAGCGGCGGCGCCGATGTCGCGTCCGGTGGCGCACCCCGCCTGCGCAGCTCCGCGCGGGCCCGCTCGATACCGCCGTGTTCCAACGCGGCGAGTGGTGATTCGTCGGCCCAGACGAGCTCACCGCGACGGCGGACCGTCACACTCATCGAGCCGGCGAGGTGCTCGAGGGCGCCGGGGATGTTGCGACGCTCGGCGGGAAGTGGAACCGGCAGCACGTGTGCCGAGCTCAGCGGGGAACCGCCCTCGATTTCGACGCTCCACGTGCGATTGCGGCCCCGCAGCGACCACCGATCGTCCGTGACGTGCGCCCGGACGGGGGAGGTGACCGGGTTGCCGAGGCGGAACACGGTGCCGTCGGGCAGCGCGACGACGACGGCCGTGACCTCGGTGTGCAGCCCGCCCGCGGTGATCTCGCCGCCCGCGAACGCGACACATGCCTGCCGGTCGGCGAAACCCTGAGCCTGGCCCCACCACCAGGATTCGGGGAATCCGCCCTTGCCCCAATTTTTTTCGCCGTAGACCTGGGCACCGTCGAGGTCGATCTCGGTGCCGCCCAGCACGGCCGTTCCCTCGGCCCGGCCGCCGAGTAGCCACGGGTGCCAGTACTGGTTCAGTGCGGGCACGGTCTGGAACACACTCGACCCGCCGAGCCTGCGCCGCGGCCACGGAACCTGGGCGCCGACCCGGACGTCGAGGCGGGCGTCCGGCCCGAGATCCACCCACACGCGGTCGACGGACCCGCGGAACGCGTCGCCTGCGAACCCGCCGAGTCCGGCCGGGTTGGCGTAGCCCTCCGGATGCGCGGCGGTCCGCAGGAACCGGGTGGGATGACCGGCGAGACCGAGCGTCGCCCAGTGCCCGTCCGCGGCCCGGTTGATACCCGCCAGCGCGATGACGACCTGTCCCGTCGCGGGCTGGGTGAACCGCCAGAAATAGCCTTCCATCGCGACGTCGTGCGCGGCGAGGAGGTTGCCGAACGGCAGATCCGCTCCCGTGGCGCGGTACGTCCGCAGCAGTCGCGACATCGGTCAGCTTCCCGGCTGGGGGTGCAGCACCGCCTGCGACTGCGTCACCTGCGCCACGAGATGGTCCTCGTCGTCCCGCAGTTCGGTGACGACGGCGACCGTGGTTCGTCCGGCGTGCAGCGGACGCGCGGTCGCGGTGACGGTGCCCTTGCGGACGCCGCGGGTGAACACCGTGCTCGAACTCGTGGTCGAGGTGGACGCTCCCGCCGGGAGATTGAGAAACGCGCAGACGGCTCCGACGCTGTCGGCAAGCGTCATCAGCGCCCCGCCGTGCATGCCGTTTCCCGCGGTCGTGCGGTGCTGTTCCCACTCGAGGTGCCCGACGACCTCCTCGGGCGCGGCCTTCGTGAGGCGAACCCCGGTGTGCACGGCGAACGGCATGGTCGCGACGAGATCAGGGGGATTCATACCCGTGGATGCTAGGCGCGGAACCACACCCGCGCAGGCGGTTCGCGGGGCTGGATTGGCGGGATGTCCAGTCTGTCGGAAGCTGCCCGCCGGTCGGGCCGGGCGCGGGGGAGCGCCGCCGCGGTGGTCGGATTCTTCGCCGCAGCCTGGTTCGGCTGGGCCATGGCCGTCGACCTTCCCCGCCCCCTCACCGTGCTCCTCGACGCCGCCATCGTGGTGGCGCTCGTCGTCGCCATGCTGGGAGCGGTACTCGCCGTGCGTAGTCCCGCCGAGAGTTCCGCGTTGGCGGACCGGGCGGTCCGGCGGCGGTACACCCTCGTGGTGGTGGTCGAGTTCGCGGTGATCTGGGCGGGCGCCGCCGTTCTCGGAAACACGAGTCTGTCGGCGTGGATACCGGTCTGGGTGTGCTTCACCGTCGGCGTCCACTTCGTGCCGTTGGCCGGCGTACTC
Organism: Rhodococcus sp. JVH1; assembly: GCF_000280725.2. Classification (NCBI taxonomy): domain Bacteria; kingdom Bacillati; phylum Actinomycetota; class Actinomycetes; order Mycobacteriales; family Nocardiaceae; genus Rhodococcus; species Rhodococcus sp. JVH1. The sequence continues at coordinate 5,803,923 of NZ_CP166289.1, forward strand.
GGCGAGTCGTCGCTGACCGTGCTCGGTGCGCTGCTCGTCGTGGTCGCCGCGGCCGGGCTCGTCGTGGGTCTGACGACCACCGTGGCACCCGGCACGGTGACCGGGATCGGGGCGGGCGGATGCCTCCTCGCCGCAGCCGTCCCCACCCTGGCGGGGAAGAGGTTCTCCGGCAGGAGGACACCCGGCCCGGTCGATCAGAGGGGCAGCGAAGACTCCGCAAGCCCGGCCGGTGCCCCGCGACGGCGGAACCATTCCTGACCGAACGCCGCGCGCAACTGCTCCTCGGGCATCTGCAGGAACGGGCCGAAGTCCCCGATCTGGGTGGCGTGCGCGTGCATCGCGGCGCGCTTGGCGTCCATGGCCGAGGTGACGTCCACGACCGTGGTGATCTCGGAGTCCGGCAGACCGAACGTGTCGAGGTCCGGTGGCTGGGTGTTCTCGGACCACTCCGGATTCGCGGCCATGAGTCGTCGGATGTGGTCGCGGCTGACGGCGGCCTCGTAGACGTGCGGCACACCGGCCAGTTCGGCGGCCCGGATGCCCACGTGGTGGACCTGCACATGATCGGGATGGCCGTAGCCACCGTTGGGGTCGTAGATGGTGATCACGTCGGCGGACTCCTCGACGAGGATCGCGGCCAGCCTGGCGGCGGCCTCCTCGACGTCGACGTTGCAGAACGCCGCAGGGTTCTCGTTCTCCGGCGTTCCCGCCATCCCGGAATCCGCGTAGTGCAGCAACACCACACGCTGGGCGCCGAGCAGCGACGTCGACTCCTCCAGCTCGCGGCGCCGGCGCTCGGCGAGTGATTCGCCGTCGGTCAGGATCCCGTCGGGGGCCTCGCCGAGCGCCCCGTCCGTCGCGGTGACCACGACGACGCGATGACCGGCGTCGGCGGCCTGACGCATCACGCCGCCCGTCGTGAACACTTCGTCGTCGGGATGGGCGTGGAAACACACCAGGACACTCATGAGCGCAATACTTGCACGTGCTGGAAGTCGCGGCCACGATCTGTGAGGCTCGACGCGTGCTCGGTACCTATCGTCAGATCTTCGCCGCCCCCGGCTCCGCAGCGTTCTCGGCCGCAGGATTCGTTGCGCGCGTACCGATCGCCATGGTCGGCATCGGCATCGTCACGATGCTGTCAGAACTGCGCGGCGACTACGCACTCGCCGGTGCCCTCGCCGCGGTGTTCGCGCTGACCTACGCGTTCATCACCCCGGTCGTGTCCCGGGCGGTCGACCGGTACGGGCAGTCGCGAGTCCTTCCCGTCGCGTCGGGGATCAGCGCGACGTCCATCGCTGCGATGCTGCTGTGTGTCCGGTTCGGGACGCCCGACTGGGTGCTGTTCGTGTGGGCCGTCCCCGCCGGCTGCATGCCCACGATCGGTGCGATGGTGCGCGCCCGCTGGACCGAGCTGTACCCGCGGCACGCCACTGCTGCGGACGGCGTTCGCGTTCGAGGCGGTGGTGGACGAACTGTGCTTCATCGCTGGACCCGTGGTCTCCGTCGGATTGTCCGTCACGGTGTTCCCCGAGGCGGGACCGCTCGCGGGCCTCGTCCTGCTCGTGGTCGGCACCCTCGCGCTCGTGGCGCAGCGCGGCACCGAACCGCCCGTGCATTCGGCAACGCACGATGGACGCCCGTCCGTCGTCCGGACGCCCGCCGTGTGGATCCTCGTGGCGGTCATGGTGTCGATGGGCACGATCTTCGGCGTCATCGACGTCGGTGCCATCGCCTTCACCCGAAGCCACGACGCACCCGCCTCCGCCACCGTGGTGCTGGCCCTGTTCGCGGCCGGTTCCGCGGTGGCGGGCATCGTGTTCGGCGCGATCCGGGTGTCGGCGTCGCTCCGGAAACAGCTGATGGTCGCAGTCCTCGCGGTGGCGGTTCTGACGGTTCCGCTGCTTCTCGCCGACAGCATTCCGGCGCTCGCCGTCGCCTACGCGGTGGCGGGGATGACGGTGGCGCCGATCATGATCGTCACGACCGGTCTCGTCGAGCAGATCGTGCCCGCGGCCGCGCTGACCGAGGGCATCACCTGGATCGTCACCGGGCTGGGTGTCGGCGTCGCGGTGGGGTCGGCACTCGCGGGCCGGATGATCGACGAATTCGGCACGACCGCGGGTTACGCGGTGGCGGCGGTCGCCGCGCTGCTGGCCTCTATGGTGACCCCATGGCTATTCGTGAAACAGTCGGCGTCGACGGAACGCCCCTCGTCTACTCGGTGACCGGTGCCCCCGACGCGCGGACCCTGGTCCTCCTGCACGGTTGGGCGCAATCCTCGAAGTGCTGGGGCCCCGGGGTGCTCGACGAACTCGCGGCCCGCTACCGCGTCATCGCCGTCGACCTGCGCGGACACGGCTACTCGGGTGCGCCCGACGCCGGCTACGACGATTCCGCGATCTGGGCCGGGGACGTCGACGCGGTGCTCACGGCCGAAGGCGTCACGTCCGGCGCCGTGCTCCTCGGCTGGTCCTACGGCGGCCTCGTGATCTGCGACTACCTGGCGTCGCACGGCACGTCCGCCGTCGACGGCGTTGTCCTCGTGGGAGCCATCACCAGCATCGGTCGCGGGGAGGCAGGCGGCAAGGTCGGTGCGGCGATGCGCGCGGCGATCCCCGGCGCGATGTCCGAGGAGCCGCGCGAGGCGATCCGCGCGCTGGGCGCCTTCGGCAACGCGCTCACCGGACCGCCGGAAGGCAAGGGCGCACAGTCGCAGGCGCTGTTCGGGGCCAGCCTCGCCACCCCGCCCCGGGTGCGGGCCGCCCTCTTCAACCGCTCCGCGAGTCACGACGACCTGCTCCGGTCGCTCGACGTGCCGGTGCTCGTCCTGCACGGCACCGAGGACTCCGTCGTCGACGTCTCGGCTGGTAGGCACGCTGCAGAACTGATCCCGCAGGCGCGGGCGTCGTTCTGGGAAGGCTGCGATCACGGGCCGTTCGTGGAGGATCCCGACAGGTTCGTGAAGGAGGTCGGCGAGTTCGTCGACAACCTCGGTTAAAGGGGCCGATCGGTGAGGGAGCACTATGGAGTGGTGACGCCCATGCACAACTCGCGCCCCCGCAGGGTGGCCGTCCTCTCGGTCCACACCTCACCGCTGGCGCAGCCCGGTACCGGCGATGCGGGCGGCATGAACGTCTACGTGCTGCAGTCCGCCATCCAGATGGCGCGGCGCGGCGTCGAGGTGGAAATCTTCACCCGGGCCACGTCGTCCGCCGACGCACCGGTCCAGGAAGCGGCGCCGGGGGTCCTCGTCCGCAACGTGGTGGCCGGCCCGTTCGAGGGGCTGGACAAGCAGGATCTGCCCACGCAGCTCTGTGCGTTCGTCGCGGGGGTGCTCCGCGAGGAGGCCCGCCACGAACCGGGTTACTACAACCTGGTGCACTCGCACTACTGGTTGTCGGGGCAGGTCGGCTGGCTCGCCCGCGACCGCTGGGGCGTGCCGCTCGTGCACACCGCGCACACGCTCGCTGCGGTCAAGAATCTGTCGCTGGCCGACGGTGACACTCCCGAACCGGCCGCCCGCCAGATCGGCGAGCAGCAGGTGGTGGCCGAGTCCGACCGGCTCGTGGCCAACACCACCGAGGAATCCGATCAGCTGGTCCGCCACTACGGCGCCGACCCGAACCGGATCGACGTGGTGGCGCCGGGCGCCGATCTGACGCGGTACCGGCCGGGCGACCGGGCCGCCGCCCGGGCGAAGCTGGGGCTCGACCCGCGCGAGACCGTCGTGACGTTCGTCGGACGAATCCAGCCGCTCAAGGCGCCCGACGTCCTGCTCCGCGCCGCCGCCGAACTGATCGCCCGAGATCCCGAATCGACACTGCGGGTGCTCGTGGTCGGCGGCCCGTCCGGCTCCGGGCTGGCCCGGCCGGACGCCTTGATCGAACTCGCGTCCTCGCTCGGCATCGCCGCGCGGGTGACGTTCCTCCCGCCGCAGGCGCCCGACCGGCTCGTCGACGTGTACCGGGCTTCAGATCTCGTTGCGGTGCCGAGTTATTCGGAGTCGTTCGGGCTGGTGGCCATCGAGGCGCAAGCCTGCGGCACGCCGGTGATCGCCGCGAACGTGGGGGGTCTCGGTGTCGCCGTCCGGAACGGCGAAACCGGGCTTCTCGTGGACGGGCACCGCACCGAGGACTGGGCGACGGCGCTGCAGTCGCTGGTGTCCGAGCCCGGCAGGCTCGCCGCGCTGGCCGCCGAGGCTCCGCGTCATGCCGAGAATTTCTCCTGGGAACACACCGCCGACGGTCTCCTCGAGAGCTATCGGATGGCGACCGTCAACTACAACTACGGACACGGCCCCAGCGAATTCGCCCCGCGACGTGCAGGCGGATTGTGGAAGCTGCGCAGGGCCGGGGGAGTGCGCGCATGAGCGAGCTGGCCGACGTGATCGAGTCCGCCCTGACCGAACGTGAGATGGACTTCACCAGGAAGGACTCGACGCATTTCATCGTGGAGTTGCCCGGCGAGCGCAAGCTCAAGACGACCACGCTCCTGACCGTCGGCAAGCACGGTCTGCGCGTCGAGGCGTTCGTCTGCCGCAAACCCGACGAGAACTTCGAAGGCGTCTACAAGTACCTGCTGCGGCGCAATCGCCGGCTGTACTCGGTGGCGTACACGATCGACAAGATCGGCGACATCTACCTGGTCGGTCAGATCGCCGAGCACGCGGTGACCGCGGACGAACTGGACCGGATTCTCGGGCAGGTGCTCGAGGCGGCCGACGGCGACTTCAACACCCTCCTCGAGCTCGGATTCGCCGAGTCCATCAAGCGTGAGTGGGAGTGGCGCGTCTCACGAGGGGAGTCGCTGGCGAACCTGAAACCGTTCGAGCATCTCATTGAGGACTCGCAGCCCTGACTGCTGGTCGACCGCCCGCGGACGGGAAATACGCGCGGGTAGAGTTGCGGCGAGCTTGTGACTGTTGTCACAGGTTAGGTACATGTGTCTGATGTTCACAGAAACTTGTACCGACAACTGCTGCTGCAACACTTCGAGGGAGAGGCCCCAGTGAGCTTCAAGAGCCCGTTTCCGGACGTCGAGATTCCGAACCTCAGTGTCTACGATTTCCTCTTCGGCCAGGTCGACCCGGCCGACCTGGACCGGCCTGCGCTGATCGACGGTGCCTCCGGCGCGGTCACCACCTACCAGTCGCTGGTCGCCCAGATCAACGGGGTGGCCGGGGCGCTGGCCGCGCGCGGTCTCGCCGTCGGCGAGGTGGTGGGTCTGCACTCGCCGAACGTTCCGGCGTTCGCGTCGGTGTTCCACGGGATCCTGCGGGCCGGTGGTGTCGCGACCACCATCAACGCCCTCTACACCGCGGAGGACATCGCCAAGCAGCTCACCGACTCGAAGGCGAAGTTCCTGTTCACCGTCTCCCCGCTGCTGCCGCAGGCCAAGGATGCGGCGGCCCGCGTCGGGATCCCGGTGGAGAACGTGATCGTCCTCGACGGCGCCGACGGGCACCCGTCGCTGAAAGATCTGCTGGCCGAGGGCGCCCCCGCCCCGGAGGTGTCTTTCGATCCGGCCACCCAGCTGGCGGTGCTGCCGTATTCATCCGGGACCACCGGCCGGCCGAAGGGGGTGATGCTCACGCACCGCAACCTGGTGGCGAATGTGTGTCAGATCAACCCGCGGATGGGCATCGGTGCCGACGACAAACTGCTGGCGGTGCTGCCGTTCTTCCACATCTACGGGATGACGGTGCTGCTCAATGCGGCCCTGTTCAACCGGGCGAGTTTGGTGACGATGCCGAAGTTCGACCTGGTCGAATTCCTGTCGATCGTCTCCGGCCAGAAGTGCACGTATGTGTTCATCGCCCCGCCGGTCGCGGTGGCGTTGGCCAAGCACCCGCTGGTCGACGAGTACGACCTGTCGAGCGTGCATTCGATCTTCTCCGGCGCCGCCCCGCTGGATCAGGAGCTGGGCAAGGCCGTCGCGAACCGGCTCGGCTGCCGGGTGCGGCAGGGCTACGGGATGTCGGAGATGAGCCCGGTCTCGCATGCGATCCCGTTCGACCGTGACGACATCGCCCTGGACTCGGTGGGTCCGTCGATCGCGAACATGGAATGCAAGCTGGTCGACCCGGCCACCGGCGAGGAGGTCGCCTACCCGGCCGACGGGGTCAGCGCACCGGGTGAGCTGTGGTGCAAGGGCCCGAACATCATGGCCGGGTACCTGGGCAACGACGAGGCCACCGCGGAGACCCTGGATGCGGACGGGTACCTGCACACCGGCGACATCGCGACCGTCGACTCCGAGGGGGTGGTGACGATCGTGGACCGGATGAAGGAGCTGATCAAGTACAAGGGCTACCAGGTGCCGCCCGCCGAGCTGGAGGCATTGTTGTTGACGCACCCGCAGATCGCCGACGCCGCCGTCATCGGTGTTCTCGACGACGAGGGCGAGGAGGTGCCGAAGGCGTTCGTCGTCCGCCAGCCCGGTGCCGAATTGGACGAGGCTGCGGTCATCGCGTTCGTCGCCGAGCGGGTGTCGCCGCACAAGAAGGTCCGCAAGGTCGAGTTCATCGACCTGGTGCCGAAGTCCGCCGCGGGCAAGATCCTCCGCAAGGATCTGCGGGCCAGCGAGGCCGGCCGAAGCTGACGGCAGGGGTTCACGGCGCGAGGGTTCCGGGAGGCATGCCAGGATGAACGGCATGAGTACCGGAACCCTTGTGCTGCTCCGCCACGGCGAGAGCGAATGGAATGCGCTCAACTTGTTCACCGGCTGGGTGGACGTCCACCTGACCGATAAGGGCATCGCCGAGGGCAAGCGCGCCGGCGAATTGCTGCTCGAGCACAACCTGCTCCCCGACGTGCTGTACACGTCGCTGCTGCGCCGCGCGATCAGCACCGCCAACATCGCGCTCGACACCGCCGACCGGCACTGGATTCCCGTCATCCGCGACTGGCGTCTCAACGAGCGCCACTACGGCGCCCTGCAGGGGCGCAACAAGGCGCAGGTCAAGGAGAAGTACGGCGACGAGCAGTTCATGCTGTGGCGCCGCAGCTACGACACCCCGCCGCCGCCGATCGAGGCAGGCAGCGAATACAGCCAGGACACCGATCCCCGCTACGCGAACCTCGACAAGGTCCCGCTGACGGAGTGCCTGAAGGACGTCGTCGTCCGCCTGATCCCGTACTGGGAGGACACGATCTCCGCCGACCTGAAGGCCGGCAAGACCGTGCTGATCACCGCGCACGGCAACTCGTTGCGCGCCCTCGTCAAGCACCTCGACGGAATCTCCGACGAGGACATCGCGGGCCTGAACATCCCGACGGGCATCCCGCTGCGCTACGACCTGGACGAGAACCTGAAGCCGCTCAACCCCGGTGGCACGTACCTCGACCCCGAGGCCGCCGCCGCGGGTGCCGCCGCGGTCGCGAACCAGGGCGGGAAGTAACTCGTGCGTCCGGCCGGACGTCCCGTTCGCGGGACGTCCGGCCAACAGCAGGTTAACTGCGGACGAAGACTCCGGTTCCCGCGTGTGACGTGCGCGGAAATGCCTGGACCCTGCGTAACCGGACCGCCGCGCGAACGTACGATTCAGACGTGAGTGTTGTTCAAGCCGTCTTGCTTGCCATCGTGGGCGGCTTCGTCGGTTACCTCGTCGGTGGCGTGCTGATCCCCATGTTGTCCACCCGGCAGGCGCAGCGGATGGAAGAGAAGTCCGGGCTCACGATGTCGCAGGTGCTCGACCTGATCGTCCTGGCATCCGAGAGCGGCATCGCCGTGGTCGACCAGTTCCACGACGTCGTCCTGTTCAACCCCCGGGCGGAGGAGCTGGGCCTGGTGCGGAACCGGCTCGTCGACGACCGTGCGTGGGTGGCGGCACTCCGGGTCCTCGAAACCGGCGAACCCGTCGAGGTCGACCTGAGTACCAAGAACCCGCAGCGGGGACGGGATCGGATCGCGGTGCGCGGCACCGCACGTCTGCTCAGCAAGGAAGACCACAACTTCGTGGTCCTGTTTGCCGACGACGACTCCGAGCAGGTGCGGATGGAGGCGACCCGCCGCGACTTCGTCGCCAACGTCAGCCACGAACTCAAGACCCCGGTCGGCGCGATGGGTCTGCTGGCGGAGGCACTCCTCGAATCGGCGGACGACCCCGAGTCGGTCCGGCACTTCGGCGAACGCGTGCTCAGTGAATCCGTCCGGCTCGGCAAGATGGTCACCGAACTGATCGCCCTGTCGCGGCTGCAGGGCGCCGAGAAACTGCCCGACCTCGAGGCCGTCTCCGTCGACGAGGTGGTGGACGAGGCGCTGCAGCGCTGCAAGATCTCCGCGGAAGCCGCCGGGATCGCCGTCACCACGGACCACAGCAGCGGCTACGAGGTGCTCGGCGACCGCGCCCTGCTCGTCACCGCCCTGTCCAATCTGGTCCAGAATGCGATCGCCTATTCCCCGAAGGGCGCCCCGGTGTCGGTGAGCCGGTCGATCCGCGGCGACAACGTGGCGATCTCGGTGACCGACCGCGGCGAAGGCATCGCCAAGGCCGACCAGGAGCGCGTGTTCGAACGCTTCTTCCGCGTCGACAAGGCGCGCGCCCGCGCGACCGGCGGAACGGGACTCGGTCTCGCGATCGTCAAACACGTGGCCGCCAACCACAACGGATCCATCGACCTGTGGAGCAAGCCCGGAACAGGTTCGACGTTTACCCTGCAGATTCCTGCACACATCGAGACAGTGGACGCCGAGAGCGGAAACGTCGGGAAGAGAGAAACCGGTATGGAGGCCAAGCGATGACAAGTGTGCTGATCGTGGAAGACGAGGAGTCACTGGCCGACCCATTGGCATTCCTGTTACGTAAGGAAGGGTTCGAGACGACGATCGTCGGCGACGGACCGTCCGCGCTCGCCGAGTTCGACCGGGCCGGTGCCGACATCGTCCTCCTCGACCTCATGCTGCCCGGCATGAGCGGCACGGACGTCTGCAAGCAACTCCGCAGCCGCTCCGGTGTCCCCGTCATCATGGTGACGGCACGGGACAGCGAGATCGACAAGGTGGTGGGACTCGAACTCGGCGCCGACGACTACGTGACCAAGCCGTACTCGGCGCGGGAACTGATCGCCCGCATCCGCGCGGTGCTGCGCCGCGGCGTCGACAGCGAACTCGACGTCGCGCAGGACTCGGCCGTCCTCGAGGCGGGACCGGTCCGGATGGACGTCGAACGTCACGTGGTCCAGGTGAACGGCGAGGCCGTCACGCTGCCGCTCAAGGAGTTCGACCTCCTCGAGTACCTGCTTCGGAACTCGGGACGGGTGCTCACCCGCGGGCAGCTGATCGACCGGGTGTGGGGCGCGGACTACGTCGGCGACACCAAGACCCTCGACGTGCACGTCAAGCGTCTGCGCTCGAAGATCGAGACCGACCCCGCCAAGCCGGAACACCTCGTCACCGTCCGCGGCCTCGGCTACAAACTGGAGGCGTGAGCGGACGCCGATCCGCCACAGTTGCAGACGAATTCGTCAGCCGCACACGCAATTGCCTGTGCGGCTGACGAATTCGTGGGCATTCGTCAGAACGGGTTGTACACGTACACACCGCGGAACGGCGTCGAGATCACCTGCGTGAGGGCGTGCTCGCGACCCTGGTCGTCGAACTGCCTGCAGTAGACCGCGACATAGTGTCCGTCGCCCTTGCACTCGATGACCCGGCCGGTGCCGTACGGGCTCAGCACGAGCGCCCGGTCACCCTTGTCGCCGAAAGCGCCTGGATCGAACGGTGCGACGAAGTTCGCCGTCTTGTCGTAGAAGGTGTTCCAATCCGGGGTCGGCTGGGCGGAGGCGGCCGGCGCGAGGGCGAGCGTCGCGGCGGCGGTCAACAGGGCACCTGTCAGAATTCGAGCGAACATGATCTCTCCCGTCATGGCTGTGCCCGGAATGGGGCCGTGACGGGTGAATCGACCGATGGGTCTGATGCGTTACTCGGCGGCCTTCCGCTGAGCGGCCGCGGTGGCGGGGTGCACGGCGACGAGGCCGAGACCGGCCCTGCGCTTGCACATCTTCGCCAACTCCGAGTACGCCGCCTTGCCGAGCAGTTCCGTCAGCTCGGGTGCGTACGACTGCCAGACGGCCTTGACGCCGACGTGGGCGTCGGGGGAGCCGGAGCAGTACCAGTCCAGGTCGGAGCCGCCCTCGCCCCAGCCGCGCCGGTCGTACTCGCTGATGGTGGTCTTGAGGATCTGCTCGCCGTCCGGGCGTTCCACCCACTCCTGGGTGCGGCGGATCGGGAGCTGCCAGCACACGTCGGGCTTGACCTCGAGAGGCTCGATCCCGCGTTTGAGGGCCATCGAGTGGAGCGCGCACCCGACGCCGCCCTCGAAGCCGGGACGGTTCAGGAAGATGCAGGCGCCGTGGTAGCGGCGGGTGCGCAGCGCGGGCTCGTCCTCGAGGTCGTCCTCCTCGACGTAACCCTTCTTGCCGAGACCCTTCTCCATGAACTGCCAGTCCTCGGGTGTGAGCATCTTCACTGACGTGTTCAGCTTCTCCAGGTCCTCCTCGTCGGAGAGGAACGCGCCGTGGGAGCAGCAGCCGTCGTCCGGCCGGTCGCCGATGATGCCCTGGCAGGCGGGGGTGCCGAACACGCAGGTCCAGTGGGAGAGCAACCATGTCATGTCCGCGGCGATGATGTGCTCGCTGTTGTCGGGATCGGGAAATTCGACCCATTCGCGAGCGAAGTCGAGGGGTACTTCCGGGCTGGGTGTCATCTTGTGTGAACGCCCTGCTTTACGTGCTGTCACAAAGCCCGACGGTAGACCCAGTACCGTGTCAATGTGCGACTAGGGGTACTCGACGTCGGAAGCAACACCGTCCATCTTCTCGTAGTGGACGCCCACAGGGGCGGCCACCCCACACCGATGAGTTCGACCAAGTCGACTCTGCGGTTGGCGGAGAACACCGACGACCGCGGTGACATCACCTCCCAGGGTGCGGATCGCCTGGTCTCGACGGTGGCAGACTTCGCCAGCATCGCGAAGACGTCGGGGTGCGGTGAGCTGATGGCCTTCGCCACGTCCGCCGTGCGCGACGCCAACAATTCGGACGCCGTGCTCGAGCGGGTACACGCCGAGACCGGGGTGACGCTCGAGGTTCTGTCGGGTGTCGACGAGGCCCGGCTGACTTTCCTCGCCGTGCGCCGCTGGTTCGGGTGGAGCGCGGGCCGCATCCTGAACCTCGACATCGGCGGCGGATCCCTCGAGCTGACGACGGGCGGCGACGAGGACCCGGACGTGGCGCTGTCGCTGCAACTCGGCGCGGGACGGCTCACCCGGGACTGGCTCGAGGCCGACCCGCCGGGCAAGCGCCGCGTGGCGGTGCTGAGGGATTGGCTGGACGCCGAACTGACCGTCCCGTCGAAGGAACTGCGCGCGGCGGGGCAGTGGGATCGGGCCGTCGGCACGTCCAAGACTTTCCGCTCGCTGGCCCGGCTGACGGGCGCGGCGCCGTCCGGCGCCGGCCCGCGGGTCAAGCGCACCCTCACCGCCAGCGGTCTCAGGCAACTCATAGCTTTCATTTCGCGGATGACGGCCTCGGACCGTGCAGAATTGGAAGGGGTGAGCTCCGACAGGTCGCAGCAGATCGTGGCCGGAGCACTCGTTGCGGAGGCCAGCATGAGAGCACTGGGCGTGGAGGAACTGGAAATCTGCCCCTGGGCTCTGCGTGAGGGTTTGATCCTCCGCAAGCTCGATACGGAAATGGGCGGTGAATTGATGGTGGGTGCTCGATGACCGAGGACAGTCAGCAGATCTCTGTGTCAGAGCTGCTCAAACGCAACGGGCAGCAGGTGGAGTCCCGGGGCGGGCGGCGTCGTCGCGGCGTCAAGGGGGGAATCTCCGTTGCCGAGCTGACCGGTGAAATTCCGGTGGTCCGGGATCCATCCGATTCGCGGGCACTCGAACCCGAACCCGAACCGGAACCTGCCGCGCCCGAGACGCCCCGCGCGTCCGCACCGGCGGCGCCGTCCGCGCGCGCCGACGAGCGCACCGCAGCGTTCAAGGCTCCCGTCGACGACGACGACGATGACGACGAGCCCATCGCCAGTCGCCCCGCCGGCCGCGGCCGCGGAGTGGTGTCGGGTGGGACGTCGCGTGATCACCAGGGAACCTGGGTCAGCCGATCCGTCCAGAAGGAACGGCAGGCGCCCGAGGCCGCCGCGCCCGCACCGGCGCCCACCGTGGCCGCCCCGGTCGTGAAGAAGCCGGAGCCCGCCCCGACCGTCGCCGTTCCCCGCGTGAAGCCGGCGCCGAAGCCCGACACCCCGGCCAAGGCCGAACCGGCGGCGAAGTCCGACGCGCCCGCCAAGCCCGAGGCACCGGCGAAAACCGAGGCACCGGCGAAATCCGGAACCCCCGCGAAGGCGGGTCCCGCCGCGCCGACGAACGGCGCGTCGACGTTCGTGAAGACGCCGAAGCCCGGCGCTCCCGCCAAGGCGAAGCCGGAACCCGCACTGCTGTCCGGCTCGACGCTGGCCGGCGACCTGATGCGGCAGTCCCGGGACGCAGACGCGGCGAACGCGGGCGAGGAGACGGAACTCATCGAGGCCGCCACCGACGCCGGGGACACGGAGAAGCACGAGGGCGACACACAGAAGCCCGAGAGCCCTCGCCGTTCCCGCAAGGAGGCGAAGGCCGAGAAGGCCGAGGCCGCGAAAGCGGAGAAGGCAGGCAAGAAGGACGAGGCAGGCGAGAACTCCACCCGGGAGTGGGCCGTCCTCATCGGTCAGGGCGTCGTAGCCGTCATCGCCGGGGCCCTGCTCTTCAAGGGCTTCGAGAAGCTGTGGGACGTATTTCCGTGGGTCGCGCTGATCCTGGCCCTGCTCGTCATCGTGGGCCTGGTCGCGATGGTCCGCGTCCTTCGTCGCACCGACGACATCACCAGTTTCGTGATCGCCGTCGTGGTCGGGATGATCGTCACTCTGGGGCCGTTAGCCTTCATGCTTGCGTCGGGCTGAGTTGCTCATGGTCGGGGACAGTGGGCACGGGCAGGTTCGACGGTCACCGCGCGGGCGGAAGGTACTGGTGGGCCTGTCGACGGCCTCGGTGTACCCGGAGAACACGGAGGCGGCGTTCCGGTACGCAGCCGATCTGGGATACGACGGCGTCGAACTGATGGTGTGGGCCGAATCGGTCAGCCAGGACGTCGGGGCCGTGGCCGGGCTGGTGCGCAGGTACGCGATTCCGGTTCAGGCGATCCACGCGCCGTGCCTGCTCATCTCGCAGCGGGTGTGGGGCGCCGATCCGGTCGCGAAGCTGGAGCGTTCCGTCCGCACCGCCGAGTCGCTCGGGGCGACGAGTGTCGTGGTGCATCCCCCGTTCCGCTGGCAGCGCCGGTACGCGGAGGGTTTCGCCGATCAGGTGGCCGACCTGGAGCAGCGCAGCGACGTGATCGTCGCGGTGGAGAACATGTTTCCCATGCGCGCGGACGGCTTCTTCGGCAGCAAGGAGCGATCCGCACAGCGGCTCCGGAGGCGGGGCGGACCGGGGGCGGCGCTGTCGGCGTTCAGCCCGTCCTACGACCCCACCGATTCGGGACACGCCCACTACACCCTCGATCTGTCGCACACGGCCACGGCCGGCATGGATGCCATGAAGCTGGCGGAGCGCATGGGGGAGGGCCTCGCGCATCTCCACCTCGCCGACGGCCGGGGCGCGTCGATGGACGAGCACCTCATCCCCGGTCACGGTGCCCAGCCCTGCGCGCAGTTGTGCCGTCATCTCGTCGACACCGGATTCGACGGGCAGGCGGTGATCGAGATCAACACTCAGAACGCCCGGACGCAGCGGGAACGGTCGTCGATGCTGGCGCAGGCGCTGGCCTTCGCCCGTGAGCACCTCGAGCCGGGCCGCGCCGCCTCGGGGTCGCCCCGCAGCCATTCCGGTGGCGATCACGACGACACCTGACAACTCTGCCGCCTTCCTGCTGCGGTAAGCTCGTCGCCATATTGGATAGTCTTAGTATCTAGTGCTGGGGTATCCGAGGTCGAGAGTCGATGAGCCGAAGGAGGGGCCGTGCGCGTTTCCGAGTTGGTCGCCCGTACCGGCGTTCCGCTCGCGACGGTGAAGTACTACCTGCGCGAAGGTCTGCTGATGCCCGGCGAGGCGACGAGCGCCACCCAGGCCCGGTACGGCGAGAAGCACGTCGAGCGACTCGGCCTCGTCAAGGCGCTGGCCGGGGCCGGACTCCCGATTCCGCGCATCCGGGAGATCCTCCGGCTCGTCGACCATCCCGACGGCTCGCTGTTCGAGGTGCTCGGCGAGGCCATCGCGCAACTCCCGCCCTACCTCGACGCCGCCGTCGACGACGGGGACGAGTTCCCGCGGGCACGCGCAGTCCTCGACAGGCTCGGGCAGGTGTACGACCCGCGGTACGTCGCGGTCGGCCAGCTCGAACGTGCGCTCGAGGGGCTCGAAGAGGCCGGCATCCCGATGACCGAGGAGCGGCTCGACGCCTACGGTCGGCACGTGCGCGGGATCGCCGAGATCGACATCGGGCTCATGCCCACCGAATCGGCCGAGGACGCGATCCGCTACGCGGTGCTCGGCACCGCCATCTACGAGCCGGTGATCGCCGCGATGCGCCGGCTCGCACACCAGGACGTCGCGCAGAAGCGCCTCCGGAACCCCGAAGAACAGGATCAGCAGTGAGCTCAACTCCCTTCCGCGACCTCAACGTCCTCACCGCTGCCGGTGACGGGACCTATCAGGCATCGATCGACCCGATCTGGACGATCGGCCCCAAGGTGCACGGCGGCTCGATGATGTCGCTGTGCGCGGCCGCGGCCCGCAGGCGGCTGCTCGACGAGAACAGCGACGCCGAGCTGTCCCGGGTGCAGCCCCTCGCGGTCGGGGCCAACTACCTGTCCGCTCCCGACCCCGGCGAGGTGACGCTGTCGACGACGGTCCGCAAGCAGGGCAAGCAGGTGTCGTTCGTCGACGTGGAGCTGAAGCAGGGCGACCGCGTCGCCGTGCATGCGTCGGTCACGCTCGGCGTCCCCGACGCCGGGGAGCCGCAGTACAGCGGAGACCACGCCCTGTCCCAGCTCCCGGTGGAACCGCCCGCCGACGCCGTCGTGCTCACGGCCGACCATCCGATGGGGAAGATCGTTCACGTGTCGCAGGGCTGCGACATGCGGGTGGACGGGACGTCGGCGCACTTCCTCACCGGCAACCAGGGCGAACCCGAGGTGCGCATGTGGGTGCGACCGCGCGCGGGCGACGAGGACGATCCCGACACGGCGGCCCTGTTCGCGATCATGACCGGAGACATCAGCGCCCCCGTGACGATGAACCGCGGCATGTTCGGCTGGGCGCCCACGGTGCAGCTGACCACGTACCTGCGTAGGCAGCCGGTGCCGGGGTGGCTGCGCGTGATGGCCAGCAGCACGGTGCTCGGCGGTGCGTGGTTCGAGGAGGATCACACCGTGCTCGACTCGACCGGGGCGATCGTCGTGCAGAGCCGGCAGTTGGCGATGATCCCCCGCTAGGAAGGCGCCGCGGAGCGTCGTGGCAGGCTGTTCGGCATGACGAGAATTGCGGTAATCGGAGGCGGCAAGATCGGCGAGGCCCTCATCTCGGGGCTTCTGCAGGCAGGTCACGCCGTCAAGGATCTGGTGGTGGCCGAGCAGCATCCGGCGCGCGCCGACGAGCTGGCCGCGGCGTACGCGGTGCGGGTCACCACCCCCTCCGACGCCGCGGAAGGCGCCGACGTCATCGTGATCGCCGTCAAGCCGGGCGACGTCGAGGCCGCGCTCACCGAGGTGTCCAAGGTGGAACTCGACGGCGAGCGCGAGCAGCTGCTCGTGTCGCTCGCTGCCGGTATCCCCACTGCCTTCTACGAGACGAGACTGCCCGCCGGGTTCCCGGTGGTCCGGGTCATGCCCAACACGCCCATGCTGGTCGGTGAGGGCGTCAGTGTGCTCGCCCCCGGTAGGCACGTGAAGAAGGAGCACCTCGAACTGGTGCGCGGCGTCCTGTCGTCGGTCGGCAAGGTCGTCGTCGTCCCCGAATCGCAGATCGACGCCGTCACCGCCGTCTCCGGCTCCGGTCCTGCCTATTTCTTCCTGGTCGCCGAGGCCATGATCGACGCGGGCGTCGGGCTGGGACTGACCCGGGCGACCGCTTCCGAACTGGTCGTGCAGACCATGGTCGGCTCCGCGGCGATGCTCGACAGGTCGGGGGAGAGTGCGACCGAACTCCGTGCCGCCGTGACCTCGCCCGGCGGAACCACCGCGGCCGCGATCCGCCGGCTGGAGGGAAACGGGCTCCGAACAGCCTTTTTCGACGCTCTCGAAGCCGCGAAGATTCGTTCCGCCGAACTCGGTACGTCGACCGAATGAATATTCGATTGCCCACACCCGTCGCAGTAACCCCATCCGTCCCGCTAAGCTCGAAGTAGCACGTGCGTGTCTGTTCCGCCGGAGGGGAAGCCGGCGGCGCGAGACGTGCCGGAGGTAAGTGGTTGATGACGTCTGCAAAAAAGCCGTCCAAGGGCTCGGCCCCGGACGGACAACCGGCCCTGGCCGGAACGCAATTTCTCACCGTCGCCGAGGTAGCGACGCTGATGAGAGTGTCCAAGATGACTGTGTATCGGTTGGTGCACAGCGGCGAACTGCCCGCCGTCCGTGTGGGCCGCTCGTTCAGAGTGCATGCGAAAGCAGTGCACGACTACCTCGAAACCTCGTACTTCGACGCCGGTTGACCGATCGGCACGAAGAGGGTCATCTCGGTTTCGCCGGTAACGGTGCGACCTAGTTTTCAGAGAGCGGACCCGCACCGGTACGATTAGCGACTGTCGTACCAGCCAGCTGGTGTCGTAAGGCGCTGAGCTAGTTAAAACGAGGCCCAGGCGCCAGAGCGGCGCAGGCGTACGTGACCGGCGTGCGCAGGAACGCTAGAGAAGAACGTGAGGGACACCCGCTATGGGTTCAGTGATCAAGAAGCGACGCAAGCGCATGTCGAAGAAGAAGCACCGCAAGCTGCTTCGCCGCACCCGAGTGCAGCGCAGGAAACTCGGTAAGTAAAGAGTTGCGTCTGGATGCCCGTCACCTCCGGTGGCGGGCATCCGTCGTTTCCACGGCACCCTCCGCGTAGTGGGCGACCGACCAATTGTCGTTGTGCGGAGCGCCATCCCCCTCCTGCACGTATCGTTGACGTCACTCGCTACGTGATCGGGGGTTCTAGTGGTTGTGAGTGACGGAGACAGTACTACGCGGACGGCGGTGCCGCGCGTCGTGCTGGTCACTGGGGCAAGCAGGTTTCTGGGTGGGTACCTGGTCACCCGGCTCGCTCAGAATCCGGACATCGAGCGGGTCATCGCGGTGGACGCGGTCTCGCCGAGCAAGGACATGTTGCGCCGCATGGGCCGCGCCGAGTTCGTGCGCGCCGACATCCGGAATCCTTTGATCGGCAAGGTCATTCGCAATGCCGAGGTCGATACCGTCGTGCACGCCTCGACGCTGGCGCGCCCGCCGAAATCGGGCAGTCGCGCGGCCATGAAGGACATGAACGTCATCGGTGCGATGCAGTTGTTCGCCGTCTGCCAGAAGGCGCCGACCGTCCGGAAGGTAGTGCTGCGCTCGGCCTCCGTGGTGTACGGCTGCAGCGCCAAGGACCCCGCCAAGTTCACCGAGGAGATGAGCGCCCGGCGGCGTCCCGCGGGCGCCTACGCACGGGACTGCATCGAGATCGAGGGTTATCTGCGGGGAATGGGGCGCAGGCGCCCCGACATCGCCGTGTCGATTCTCCGCCTCGCACCGCTGGTCGGGCCCCGCCTCAACGCGACCGTCGCGCAGTACCTCACCTCACCGGTGGTGCCGACCATCCTCGGACGCGACGCACGCCTGCAGGTGCTACACGAGGAAGACGCGCTCGCCGCACTGGAACGGGCCACGGTGTCGGGCCCGGCGGGCACCTTCAACGTCGCCGGCGACGGCGTGGTCATGATGTCCCAGGCCATCCGCCGCGCCGGGCGGATCGAGGTCCCGATGCCGTTCGGGTTGTTCCGCAACGTCGGACGTGCGCTGATGGGTCCGGTGATGCGGTCGTACACCACCGAGCAACTCGAGTACTTCCACTTCGGTTGCGGACTCGACACCACCCGCATGCGAAGCGAACTATCCTTCGAGCCACGGTGGACCTCGATGCAGGCGCTCGACGACTTCGCTCGCGCGGCAGGCGTCAAGGCGATCATCAAGAACGAATGGGTCGACGCAGCAGAAAACGCACTACTCGCTCTTACCGGCACGGCGAAAGGGGAGAGGTGAACGAAGTGGCGAAGGTCATTCCGCTGCACGGTGCGACAGCCGCGCGCGGGGCCGCTATCGGACGTTCGAGGCGTGAGCAGAGCGAGAGCCGACATCCGTCCGCAATGCCTCCACCCGCCGTGATCACCCCACCCGAGCCCGTCACCGAGACTTCGGCCGTCGACGCCGTCCGCAACGCCCTGGCCGAGCAGATCGTCAACACCGCCGAGTTCGTGCGACGCCGGCTGTCGGGCGACTATCACGTCGACGACTTCGGCTACGACCCGCACTTCGCCGAGAACGTGTGGCTCCCCATCCTGCGGCCACTGTTCGACAAGTGGTTCCGCGTCGAGGTCAGCGGTCTGGAGAACATCCCGTCGACCGGTGGCGCGCTGGTGGTCGCCAACCATGCCGGTGTCCTGCCCATCGACGGTCTGATGACGTCCGTCGCCGTCCACGACCATCACCCCGCGCATCGCCCGCTGCGGATGCTGGCCGCCGACCTGGCCTTCGAGATGCCACTGGTCGGCGGGGTCGCCCGCAAGGCCGGGCACACCCTCGCGTGCCACCCGGACGCCGTGCGCCTCCTGCAGGACGGGGAGGTCGCCGCCGTGTTCCCCGAAGGTTTCAAGGGCATCGGCAAACCGTTCAGCGAACGCTACAAGCTGCAGAGGTTCGGCCGCGGCGGCTTCGTGTCCGCCGCCATGCGGACCGGTGCGCCCATCATTCCGTGCTCGATCGTCGGATCCGAGGAGATCTACCCGAAGATCGGCGAACTCGGGACGCTCGCCCGGCTGCTGGGAATGCCGTACTTCCCGGTGACCCCGCTGTTCCCGCACTTCGGACCGCTCGGCCTCGTCCCGCTGCCGTCGAAGTGGTACATCGAATTCGGCAAGCCGATCGTCACCGACACCTACGACGCGGCGGCGGCCGACGACCCGATGGAACTCT
Organism: Rhodococcus sp. JVH1; assembly: GCF_000280725.2. Lineage (NCBI taxonomy): Bacteria > Bacillati > Actinomycetota > Actinomycetes > Mycobacteriales > Nocardiaceae > Rhodococcus > Rhodococcus sp. JVH1. The sequence continues at coordinate 5,823,114 of NZ_CP166289.1, forward strand.
TCGAGGTCACCGACCACGTCCGGGAGACCATCCAGCAGACGTTGTACCGGCTCCTCGCGAAACGCCGGAACGTGTTCCTCGGCTGAATCGCTGACCGCCGCGCGGCTCAGGCCGCCTGTTCGCGGCGGCGCGCGACGATCGCGGCGAGTGCGCCGCCGGCAGCGCCGAGGAGCAGCGCCGTGGGGACGCCGATCTTGGCGGCCTTGCGTCCGGTCCGGAAGTCTCGGATCTCCCAGCCCCGGTTCTTGGCGAGCTCGCGCAGATCGGTGTCGGGGTTGATCGCGACGGCCGTGCCGACCAGCGACAGCATCGGCACGTCGTTGTGGCTGTCCGAGTACGCGGTGCAGCGCTTGAGGTTGAGCCCCTCGCGGACGGCCAGGGCGCGCACGGCGTGCGCCTTGCCGAGGCCGTGCAGGATGTCGCCGACCAGACGTCCCGTGAACATCCCGTCCTCGCTCTCGGCCACCGTGCCGAGGGCACCGGTGAGGCCGAGGCGCTTCGCGATGACCTGGGCCAGCTCCACCGGGGTCGCGGTGACCAGCCACACCTGCTGCCCGGCGTCGAGATGCATCTGCGCCAGCGCGCGGGTGCCGGGCCAGATCTTGTCGGCGATCACCTCGTCGTAGATCTCCTCACCGAGCCGGGCGAGCTCGGCCGTCGACCGTCCGGAGACGAACGAGAGGGCCTTCTCCCGGCCGGAGGCGACGTCGTCGCTGCTCTCCTTGCCGGTGACGCGGAACTTGATCTGCTTCCACGCGAAGTCGACGAGGTCGGACGTCTTCAGGTACTTGCGGGCGGCGAGTCCGCGGGCGAAGTGGATGATCGAGGCGCCCTGGACCATCGTGTTGTCGACGTCGAAGAACGCGGCCGCCGTGAGGTCGAGGGGAACGTCGTGTTCCACCAGCTCGGTTTCCTCGCCGGACGCGACTTGGAGTGCGAGGGCCGCATCGGCACTCGCCTCACCTGCGACATTGGCACGTACCTCGGCTTCGCTGGGTCCCAGCGGATTCCTGAACTGGCGTCGGCCGGGGAGGATGATCCCCGCCAGACCTGAACCGAAACCCGTGCCGTTCGGTAGTGATCGCGCAGGCACTCGCACCTCCCGTATCGCAGAAGCCTCTGGGAGCAGCCTATCCCCCGAATCGGGGACGGGGCGGGTGGATGGCCGCGCTGAGGGAACTGTGTGACGTTCATCTCGGAGCCGATTGGCGTCTGCGGACCCCGAAACGGCACAGTGACTCCACCGGAGGCGTCGAAAGGAAGTGACGAGGATGAGCACGGGCGGACACGAGGTGACGCTTCTCACGAGGGCGGGGTGCGGTGCGTGCGCGCCGGCCCGCGAGCTGCTGCTGGTTCTGTGCGAGGAGTTCGGGCTGGAACTGACGTGCATAGACGTCGACGAGGCGGCGGCAACGGACCCCGAATTGCGGGCCGAATTCGGCGACCGATTGCCGGTGGTATTGCTCGACGGACGTGAGCACAGTTACTGGGAGGTCGACGAAGAGCGCCTTCGCTCGGATTTACGCAAGTAAGGGAACCCTAAAAGTGGGATCTTCCGATGCCGTGCAGGTAGGACCGCATGTCGCGCAGTCGCAGCGACTTTGTGCATGGGTTCACAAGCAGTTACCGTGGTGTGAACAATTCCCCGGAGCATCGTGAAGAACGGCATCGAATGCCGGTCGGACGAGGAGCCAACGACGTGACCGAAACGCACCAGACGCATGGGTCTGTGGCCCCTGGCGTCACGGGGGCGGTCGGGCAGTCGATGGTCGGGTCTCCGGCCCCCTCGGTCGCCGGCGCGGCTCCGCTCCCCGAATCGCGGGATATCCCCCAGGCTACGGTGACGCGCCTCGCGACGTACCTGCGGGTCCTCGGAGTGCTGACGGAACGCGGCACGATCATCGTCTCGAGCGAGGAACTCGCCGCCGCTTCCGGTGTCGGCTCCGCGAAGCTCCGCAAGGACCTTTCCTTCCTGGGGCCGAACGGTGTGCGCGGCGTCGGCTACGACGTGACGCGCCTGCGGGCCCGCATCGAACGCGCACTCGGCCTGGACCGCGGACACAAGGTGGTGCTCGTCGGCGTCGGAAACCTCGGCCAGGCGCTCGCCGGCTACGGCGGCTTCGGCCGTCGCGGGTTCTCCATGGTCGGTCTGTTCGACAGCGACCCGGCGCGGGTCGGTGCGCCGGTGGGCGACCTCACCGTGCGGCACGTCGACGAACTCGAGCAGGCCTGCGCCGAACTCGAGGCCACCATCGGCGTCATCTCGACGCCTGACGAGGCGGCGCAGGAAGTCGCCGACCGCCTGGTGCGCGCCGGACTGCGGTGCATCCTCAGCTTCTCGCCGACTTCGCTCGACGTCCCCGATCACGTCGAGATGCGCCGCGTCGACCTCGCGGTCGAAATGCAGGTCCTCTCGTTCAACAGCGCACGCAATACGGAGTCGGTCCCCACCGCTCCCCGCGTCCGCATCGGACATTCGGCTGTCCCGTCCACCGCACCAAGAAACGGATCAGTGATCGCGCCGTGAGTGTTCTGCTTGTCGGGGTCTCGCACAGGACGGCCCCGGTGCCGGTTCTCGAGCGGGTGGCTGTCACCGACACCGATCGCCCGAAGTTGACGGACAAGCTTCTGGCGTCGTCGCACATCTCGGAGGCGATGATCGTCTCCACCTGCAACCGGGTGGAGATCTACGCCGTCGTCGATGCGTTCCACGGTGCGCTGGCCGAGGTCGGCGAATTGCTCGCCGACCATTCCGGACTGGATCTCACCGATCTGCACCGGCACGCGTACGTGCGCTACAGCGAGGCTGCGGCGGAGCACCTGTTCGCCGTGGCCAGCGGCCTCGACTCGATGGTGATCGGCGAGCAGCAGATCCTGGGGCAGATCAGGACCGCCTACGCGTCGTCCGACGCGCAGCAGGCCGCGGGCCGCACGCTGCACGAACTCGCCCAGCAGGCGCTGCGCGTCGGCAAGCGGGTGCATTCGGAGACCGGCATCGATTCGGCGGGCGCCTCCGTCGTGTCCGTGGCCCTCGACCGGGCCGCCGGCATCGTCGGCGACGGCGGACTGACCGGACGCACCGCCGTCGTGGTCGGTGCCGGATCCATGGGCGGCCTGTCGGTCGCACACCTCACCCGTGCCGGGATCGGCCGCATAGTCGTCGTGAACCGCACCAAGGAGCGCGCGGAACACCTCGCCGACACGGCCCGGTCCAACGGCGTCGAGGCGGAAGCCCTCGAACTGAGCGAACTCCCGGCCGCGATGGCCCAGGCGGATGTCCTCGTGACCTGTACCGGCGCGGTCGGCGCCGTCGTCACGCTCGCGGACACCCACCGCGCGCTGGCACAGCCCGGCCGCGACGCCGAACGCCCCCTCGTCATCTGCGACCTCGGTCTGCCCCGCGACGTCGAGCCCGCAGTGTCGGGTCTGCCCGGGGTCACCGTCCTCGACATGGAATCGCTGCAGCGCGATCCCGCCGCAGGCGCCGCCGCATCCGACGCCGACGCCGCCCGGACGATCGTCGCCGCCGAACTCGCCAACTACCTCGCCGGCCAGCGGCTGGCGGAGGTCACGCCGACCGTCACCGCCCTGCGCCAGCGCGCTGCGGACGTGGTCGAGGCGGAGTTGATGCGACTGGATTCGCGTCTGCCCGGACTCGACGACCCCGAGCGCGACGAGGTCGCACGCACCGTGCGGCGAGTGGTCGACAAGCTCCTCCACGCGCCCACCGTCCGGGTGAAGCAGCTCGCCTCCGCACCCGGTGGCGACTCCTACGCAGCCGCCCTGCGCGAGCTGTTCGAACTCAGCCCCGGATCCGTCGAGGCCGTCGCCAAGCCCACCGACCTCGGCGGCGCCACCGACCTGAGCGCCATCGACATCACGGACGGTTTCATCGCCGGCCAGGACCCGCGCCTGCGCCGCTTCGTCACAGACGACAACCATGGGAAGGAATCGCAGGCATGAGCGCCGTCGGCACCCGTACGCTGCGGATCGGAACCCGTGGGAGTGAGCTCGCGACCACCCAGGCCGGGACCGTGCGCGACGCACTGATCTCGGCCGGACACGACGCCGAGCTCGTCATCATCAAGACCAAGGGCGACCAGTCCATGGAATCGGTGGAGAAGATCGGCGTCGGCGTCTTCACCGCCGAACTCCGGGAAGCGCTCGCCGACGGCCGCGTCGACGTGGCCGTCCACTCCTACAAGGACCTGCCGACCGCCCCCGACGAACGGTTCACCATCGCCGCCATTCCGCCGCGCGAGGATCCCCGCGACGCGCTCGTGGCCCGCGACGGACTGGTCCTCGGTGAACTGCCCGCCGGTTCGAAGGTCGGCACGTCCGCACCGCGGCGCACGTCGCAGCTCCGGGCGCTGGGCCTCGGCCTCGACATCCGTCCGCTGCGCGGCAACCTGCAGCGGCGCCTCGGCAAGGTCGAGTCCGGCGAACTCGACGCCGTCGTCCTGGCCCGCGCGGGCCTGGCGCGGATCGGACGTCTGGACCTGATCACCGAGTCCATCGAACCGGTCCAGATGCTGCCCGCACCCGCTCAGGGCGCGCTCGCCGTCGAATGCCTGTCCGCGAACACGGCACTCGTCGCGATCCTGTCGGAGCTCGACGACCCGAACAGCCGCGCCGCCGTCACCGCGGAACGCGCACTGCTCGCCGAGCTCGAAGCCGGCTGCACCGCGCCCGTCGGCGCCATCGCCGAGGTCGTCGAATCACTCGACGACGACGGCCGCATCTTCGACGAACTGTCCGTCCGGGGCTGCGCCGCAGCCATCGACGGTTCCGACGTCGTACGCACGGGGGCCGTGGGCTCCCCGGAGAACGCCGAAGAACTCGGCCGCTCCGTCGCGCGTGAGCTTCTCGAGCTCGGTGCGCGGGAGCTGATGAATGTCACCGAGGCCGGTGATGCCGATGTTTGATGTGCGAAGGCCGACTGATCGGCCGATCCGCTTCCTGTACCCATCTCGACACATGATCGCACTGGAGAATTACCGATGAGCCGAGTCCGCAAGAACACCCCCGGACGAATCCTGTTCGTGGGATCCGGACCGGGCGATCCGGCACTGCTCACCGTGCACGCACGGGACGTCCTTGCCGCAGCAACCCTCGCCTTCACCGACCCCGACGTCGACAAGGGCGTCACGGTCCTGGTGGGCACCGACCTGGGCGTCGACGCCGAGACCGGGGAGCCGCTCGCCGAGGTCCGTCCCGCGCTGGGTGAGCCGGCGGAGGTAGCGAAGACCCTCGTCCACGAGGCGAGGAACGGCCACGACGTCGTGCGTCTGGTGTCCGGCGACCCGCTGACCACCGACTCCGTGATCGCCGAGGTCACCGCCGTCGCCCGTACCCAGGTGCAGTTCGAGGTCCTGCCGGGCCTGCCGTCCGCGTCCGCCGTCCCCTCCTACGCCGGTATGGCACTGGGATCGGGGCACACCGAGGCCGACGTCCGCGGCGAGGTCGACTGGGCCGCCCTGGCCGCCGCACCCGGACCGCTGGTCCTGCACGCCACGTCGGGTCACCTCGCCGAGACGGCGAGCGCCCTCGTCGAGCACGGCCTGGCTCCGCAGACCCCGGCCGCCATCACGGTCCGCGGCACCACCCGGCAGCAGCGCACCGTCGAGGCCACCCTTGCGACGCTGAACGAGGCCGGTTCCGAACTGGTCGGTTCGCTGGTCGTGACGGTCGGCAAGGTCGTCGCCCAGCGCAACAAGATGTCCTGGTGGGAGTCGCGCGCACTGTACGGCTGGAAGGTCCTGGTGCCGCGCACCAAGGATCAGGCAGGCGAGATGAGCGACCGCCTCGTCACGCACGGTGCCATCCCGATCGAGGTGCCCACCATCGCCGTCGAGCCGCCCCGCAGCCCGGCGCAGATGGAACGGTCCGTCAAGGGCCTCGTCGACGGCCGCTACCAGTGGGTGGTCTTCACCTCCACCAACGCGGTGCGTGCGGTGTGGGAGAAGTTCGAGGAATTCGGGCTCGACGCCCGCGCGTTCTCCGGCGTCAAGATCGCCTGCATCGGCGAGGCCACGGCCGCCAAGGTCCGCTCGTTCGGAATCAACCCCGAACTCGTGCCCTCCGGTGAGCAGTCGAGCGAAGGCCTGCTGGCCGAATTCGCCCCCTACGACGACGTGTTCGACCCGGTCAACCGCGTTCTGCTGCCCCGCGCCGACATCGCCACCGAGACGCTGGCCGAGGGCCTGCGCGAACGTGGCTGGGAAATCGACGACGTCACCGCGTACCGCACCGTCCGGGCCGCGCCGCCGCCGGCCGAGACCCGCGAGATGATCAAGACCGGTGGGTTCGACGCCGTCTGCTTCACCTCGTCCTCGACCGTCCGCAACCTCGTCGGCATCGCCGGAAAGCCGCACGCGCGCACCCTCGTCGCCTGCATCGGTCCGAAGACCGCCGAGACGGCCATCGAGTTCGGCCTGCGCGTGGACGTGCAGCCGGAGACCGCTCAGGTCGGCCCGCTGGTGGAGGCTCTCGCCGAGCACGCCGCGCGCCTGCGTGCCGAGGGCGCACTGCCCCCGCCGCGCAAGAAGTCCCGCGCTCGGCGATAGGCGCTACGCGCCCGTGAGTGGTTGAGGAGTCCAGACACTCCTCAACCACTCACGGGCCCGACGAAGGAGGGCATGTCCTTGTTCCCGACCCACCGGCCGCGACGGCTCCGCCGGACACCGGCCCTGCGTCGTCTCGTCGCCGAGACTTCGCTCGAGCCACGGCATCTCGTGTTGCCGATGTTCGTGGCGGACGGTATCGACGAGCCTCGTGAGATCTCGTCGATGCCCGGCGTCTTCCAGCACACGCCCGACTCGCTGCGTCGGGCGGCGACGGAAGCGGTCGAGGCGGGACTCGGTGGACTCATGCTCTTCGGGGTGCCCCGTCCCGACGACAAGGACGCCGAGGGGTCCGGCGCGTCAGACCCGGACGGTATCCTGAACCGCGGATTACGCTGGCTCGCAGGCGAAGTCGGCGATGCGACGGTGATCATGGCGGACACCTGCCTGGACGAGTTCACCGACCACGGTCACTGCGGCGTTCTCGACGAGAGCGGTGCGGTCGACAACGACCTCACGCTGCAGCGGTACGTCGAGATGGCGGTCGCGCAGGCCGAGGCCGGTGCGCATCTGCTCGGTCCGAGCGGAATGATGGACGGCCAGGTCGCCGCCATCCGCAAGGCCCTCGACGACGCGGACTACACCGACGTCGGGCAGCTCGCGTACTCGGCGAAGTACGCGTCGGCGTTCTACGGCCCGTTCCGGGAAGCCGTCGGTTCGTCGTTGCAGGGTGATCGCCGTACCTATCAACAGGATTCGGCCAATCGCCGGGAATCGCTGCGGGAGGTGGACCTCGACATCGACGAGGGCGCCGACATGGTGATGGTGAAGCCGGCGATGTCCTACCTGGACGTCCTGCGTGAGACGGCGGACCGCTCTCCCGTCCCCGTTGCGGCGTATCAGATCTCGGGCGAGTACTCGATGATCACGGCCGCCGCGCAGAACGGCTGGATCGACCGGGACGCCGCGATCCTCGAATCGCTGACCAGTATCCGCCGCGCAGGCGCGGACGTCGTGCTGACGTACTGGGCGACCGAAGCGGCCGGCTGGTTGTGATCGTCTCGTCGGCGGATACGGTAGTGCCATGACCCAGCAGTGGCCACCGACACCGCCGCACCAGGCTCCGCAGCAGCAGAGCCCGTCTCCGCACGATTTCCCGTACCCCCCGCCGGTGCCGCAGCCGAAGCCCGAACGCCCGGCACCGGTCGATGTGGGCACGGCGGCCCAGTTGCTCTGGGCGGTGGCCGGGCTCGGTCTGATCCAGGCACTGGCCGCGATGGTTCTGGTGGTGGGGGAGAAGTCGACGTTCGTCGACGAACTGATGAACAACCCCAGCGTCACATCCGGCGAGGTCGACATGAGCCGCGACAGCGTGGAGTCCCTCTTCTACGTGGGTATCGGGTTCACGGTCGTCCTCATCCTGATCCTCACCGGGCTGTTCCTCCTGTTCGTGCACTTCATGCGCAAGGGCCGGAACTGGGCCAGGATGCTGCTCACCATCGCGTGCGTGATGATGGTGGTGTGGACCGTCCCGGTGCTCTTCGGCATCGGATCCGACGGAAGCGGCACCGCGCTCGCTCTCGGCGGCGTGCAGATCCTCCAGGCCGTGGTGGCCGTCGGAGCCGTCGTGCTGATGCACCGCAAGGATTCCAACAGCTACTTCCTGAGGTTGCCCCCCTCCGACGAGTAGCTTCGATTTGCTCGTGAAATATAAAGATGTACCGTGAAGTACGTCACAAGGGCAGACCGCAGACTTCATTTCGACCGAAGGACTTTTCTCCATGCGCGCTGACGATCGAGCTCACGGGTCTCGTAAAGAAGCACTGATGTTCGCCATCATCGTGGCCTTCGTGCTGCTGACTCTGTTGCTCGTCGTGATCCCGGGCGCCCTCTCCTGACGTGCCCCACGTTTTCCTCGCGGGCCACGATGTCGCAGGATGAGCGTGTGAGCGAACCAGCCGTCCTGTTCAGTGAGCCCGGCGCCCGCTGGCGGATGGTGGCGTTCGGCCCGGTCTTCTGCCTGATCGCCCTGATCATCGAACTACTGACCGGCCCGGTGGTGCACTGGTTCGCGCTGTCGCTGTTCGCGGTGCTGCTCAGCGGTTTCGTCTACGTGCAGGTGGTGGCCGCCCGTAGGCATGCCAGCGTCGAACTCACGACGTCATCGTTGCGGCAGGGCACCGAAGACCTGCCGATCACCGAGATCCTGAAGATCATGCCCCCCGCCGACCCGGAGTCGTACGAGCAGCAGCCGTGGGAAACCGCCCGGAGTCTGGGGGAGTTGTCCGCGGTTCCCCGCCGGCGGACGGGCATCGGGCTGCGACTGCGGGGCGGCGCCCTGGTACAGGCGTGGGCGAAGGACGACGAGGCACTGCGCGCGCAGCTCGAATCGCTGCTCGCGAAGTCGGCGGGCGGGTCGGCGGAATGAACCGCCGGACCGCGGTGGTGGCAGCGGAGTGGATCGGCACCGTGGCCGGTGTCGTGGCCGCGGTGTGGTGCTGGAACCACGCCCAGGTCACATCGGAGTTCGGTCCCGTGGCGCCGGGTGCACCGTCCTTCGACGGAACCGAGTACTCGGGGTCGTGGATCGCCGTCGCCGCCGGCCTGGTGACGGTCGCGGGGTTGCTGGTGATCGACTCGGTGCGCCGGCTCCGGTCCGGCTCGGCGGGCGAACCCGCCGAGCCGTCCTCGTCACCGGAAGATCTGGGTCTTGCGGACGGTGTCGGTCCCGGGACCGTCGAGCATCGCGGAGCCGAGTAGCGCCTCGGGAACCCCGAGTCCCTCGATCAACGTCTGCGCGTGCGGCCGCAGCGACCGGCAGCGCTCGTTGATTCCCCGCTGCACCGCCTTCGACCGCTCCACCGACAGCTGCCGGTGCTCCATGAACCACGCCTTGTCTTCCTCGATCACGCTCAGCGCGTAGAGGTCGCAGACATCGCTCAGCAGGTCGCGGGCGTCATCGTCCTCGCATTCGTCGATGCCGGCGACGAACGCCTCGAGCACGATCCGGTCGATGTGCGCCTGCGCGGCATGCAGCACGTGATCCTGCACGAAATTGAAGGCGTCGAACGGGTTCTCCTCGCGCTTCTGCGCACCCTGGAGGCGACGGGCGGCGGTCGCGAGCAGGTACTGCTCGCGGTCCTCGAACATCGTCAGCTGGGTGCCGCGGTTGAAGAGGCTGCCGTCCTCCTCGTTGTCCTGCCTCGTGTCGAGGATCGTCTGGATGATCTGTTGCGCGGCGGTGCGCTTCTTGACGACGTCGGAGACCGTGGTGGCAGCGAAGCGCATCCATTCGACGGGGCTCATGCCGCGCACCTCGTCCGCGTAGGACGTGAGCAGTTCCTTGGCCACGAGCTGCGTCAGGACGTGGTTGTCGCCCTCGAACGTGGTGAACACATCCGTGTCGGCCTTGAGTGCCGTGAGGCGGTTCTCGGCCATGTACCCGGCGCCGCCACACGCTTCACGGGCCTCCTGGATCGCACGAGTGGCGTGCCATGTGTTCGCAACCTTGAGCCCGGCGGCGCGGCCCTCGAGCTCACGCTGTTCCTGGGGGTCGGCGTCGGCGCTGCTCTGGATTTCGTGCATCTTGGCGACGAGCTCGTTCTGGGCGAACTGCAGAGCGTAGGAGCGTGCGATCAACGGGAACAGCCTGCGCTGGTGGACGAGGTAGTCCATGAGCAGCACCTCGTCCTCGGCCTGCGGGGCATTGAACTGCCTGCGCTGCAACGCATATCGGGTGGCGATCGACAATGCGACGCGGGCTGCGGCGCCTGCGGACCCGCCCACCGTGACGCGTCCCCGCACGAGAGTGCCCACCATCGTGAAGAATCGGCGGTTCGCGTTGTCGATCGGTGAGGTGTACGTGCCGTCGGGTTCGACGTCGGCGTACTTGTTGAGCAGGTTCTCCCGCGGAATTCTGACCTGGTCGAACGTGATCCGGCCGTTGTCGACGCCGGGAAGTCCGCCCTTGTAACCACAGTCCGACGTGTGGACGCCGGGGAGGTCGTTGCCGTCCTCGTCCCGGATCGGCACCACGAAGCAGTGCACGCCCTGCGACTCGCCGCCCGTGATCAACTGCGCGAACACGGCCGCCATCGTCGCGTGCTGCGCCGCCCCGCCGATGTAGTCCTTGCGCGAGGACGGCGTGGGGGAGTGGATGACGAATTCGCCCGCGTCCGCGTCGTACGTCGCGGTGGTCTCGAGCGCCTGCACGTCGCTGCCGTGACCCGTCTCGGTCATCGCGAAACAACCCAGCAGATCCAGGTCGACGAGACGCTTCACGTACGCCTCGTGATGGCGCGCCGTACCGAGGTTCTCGATCGCGCCACCGAACAGTCCCCACTGCACGCCGGCCTTCACCATCAGGGACAGATCCGACATCGCGAGCATCTCGATGCTCGTGACTGCGGCGCCCGCGTCACCGGTGCCGCCGTGGTCTTTCGCGAATCCGTCGGCGGCGTAGCCGTTGCTCGCGAGCAGACGCAACTGCGCCAGCGTCTTGGCGCGGGCCTCGTCGAGGTCGGGGGTGTAGTGCGGTGCGAAGTCGGGGGAGCCGGACAATTCCGCCCTGACGCGCTCGCGTACCTCCCGCCAGCGTCCGTCGAGTGTGCTTCTCAGGTGGTCAGCTTTGGTGGCCATGACTCGACACTAGCCGTCGCTCCGAGGCGCGTGATGTCGGTCGAGGAACAGGTCCGGCGATCAGGGCACATCGAACGTGCCGAAGCCCGGGAGCAACGACTGTGGGTACTCGGCCGGCGCCGTCGTGCTGACGACGATTCGTCCGGCGCCGGTGGCCACATCGACCTCCGGGCGAGGCGAGTCGGTCGAGCCGTCGGTGCCGATGGGAATCGTGGCCGCGCCACTCGCTCCGGTGTTCACGTTCAGCCAATGCACCCGCACCGCGTTCGCCCGCATGGAATTGCCCGGGCCGGGTATGCAGGTCTGCTGCGCACTGATCGAGTTCAGGAGGTAGCACTCGCTCACGGTCCGCAACAGAACGACTCCGGGAGCACGACCCGTGACTGCCTCGACCGTGAAGTAGGCGGCCAGAACCGGGCTCATGCCGATGGGCGGAACCTGCAGGGTGGTCACGCGCTCACCCGGCGGGGGAGCGTCGGGGGCTGCGGCTGCGATGCCCGTGCCGGTCATGGCGACCGCCGTTGCGATACCGATACCTCCGAGAAGCATTCGTACTCTACGCATCTGCGATCACCTTCCTCTGGCCGACCGTAACATCGGCGATGGGCGTTGCACTCTGTAATGTCCTGGGTATTCCGGTGTGGTGAACTTTTCCCGCATACTTCGCGCCGCCGTCACGGGCCCGGCCTTCCGGTGGACCTCCGCACCGAGTGGCACCGCCCGTCACCCGATCAGTATCACCACGGCATCGGTGTCACTCGAACAACAGCATCGGGTACGGGTGCGCAAGTACGTGATCGTGGCGTCGTTCAGGTTTCTCGCTTTCCTGCTGTCCGCGGTGGTCTACGGTCTGTCCGGCAACCCGTGGGTGGCTGTGGCGATCATCGGTGTGTCGCTGCCCCTGCCGTGGCTCGTTGCCCTGATCGTCGACGACCTGCCGCCGTGGGAGAAGGACGAGTCGCACGGGTAGTGGGTGAGGTCCGGGATCGAGTGGCCGCTCGTCACCGGCGGCCCGCCGACGTTGTCAGAACGGCAATCCCATGAACAGTCCACCCACGACCATGACGACGAAGCCGGCCGCGATCGCCAGTGGATCTCCGCTCAGAAGCCCGGCCTGAAGCCAATGGCCGATCCCGGCGGCCAGATCAGCCGATCCCACGACTACCTCCCCAGTGTGTTCGATCTTGTTCAGCGGATGCTCTCGGTCCATCGGCGCCGAGAGCCGATTCGTTAGCCGGGCGGCCTTCGATGCCGGAACCAGGAGTGGACCAGTCGAGTCAGGCCGACGTGCTGATCATCGCGAGATATCCCACGGGGTCGCGCCAGAAGGCGGTGATCAGGTCGGTGAGTGCGGCCGGGTCGGCGATCAGTGGTGTGATGTGGCCGGCGCCGTCCACGGTGGTGGCCCCGGCGTGCGGCATCGTCGCCGCGGCGGCCCGTGCCTGCTCGAGGGAGATCATGGTGTCTGCGCGGGGGACGACCATCAGCGTCGGCGCCTCGATCCGGGGGAGGAGAGGGTCGAGGCCCTTGCGGTGCAGCATGATCGACTCCATCGCCTGGTGCATGCCGCGTCGTGGTACCTGCCGGAAGGTCCTGGCGACGGCCTGGAACTGTTGCGGGTGGGTTCGTGAAAGCTCCTTGCCGAGAAGGACGTTCATCACCGCGGTAGTGAGCGGTGGAATCGGCCCGGCGATGCGGTAGGCCCACACCATCGGCACGATCCTGGCGCGTTCCCTGCGCGTGAGGGCTTGGGTCGGTGTCCCGATGGTGACCAGGGTGCGGCACCGGTCGGGAGTGTGGGCGGCCGCGACGAGCCCGACGTGTCCACCCCAGGCATTGCCCACCCAGTCGGCGGGCTCGATGACGCCGAGCACGTCGAGGACGGTGATCGCCGCCTCCGCGCACTCCTCCATCGTGAACCGCCGCTGTACGGCGGTGCTCGCTCCGTGGCCGGGTCCGTCGATCGATATCACTTGCCGGTGCCCGACCAGGTGGCTGCGCAGAGGCGCCCACGTCGTCGAGTCGACGAAAAGGCTGTGCCAGAGCACGGTCGGCGGTCCGCTGCCGGTGACGTGGACGGCGAGGTTCCCGACGCTCGTCGGGACGGTCCGGGTGATCGATTGTGTGTCCATGGGATGCCCCAGGTGCGTGTGCTCGAGTATTGCTTCGGAAACCGAAACTTCGGTAACCGTAGTATTCTCCTGTGTCATGGAACGGTCAAGGGGTCTGCCGTCCGATCGCCCTGCGGTGGGGCAGTTGCTGGTTCGTTTGCTGCACGAGTTCCGCCGGGAGTTGAGCGAGCCGATGGCAGAACGCGGTTACGGCGACATCCGCCCGCCGCATCTGCAGATCTTCGGCAACATCGGCTGGGACGGGCGTCGGTTGACGGAGATCGCCTCCCGTGCCGAACTGAGTTTGTCCGCCGCGTCCGAACTGATCAACGATCTCGAGGATCTCGGGTACGTCGAGCGGGTTCCGGACGCAACGGACCGGCGGGCGAAACTGGTCGTCCCGACCGCGCGGGGACGGCGGGCGCTGCAGGACGCCGCCGTGCGGGTCGCCGAGATCGAGCACCGCTGGGGCGGCATCGTCGGCCACGACCGGTTCGACGACGCCTGCTACGTGCTCAGTTCACTGCTGGACGAGCTGAGTCCCGAGGATCGCTGACTGTGGGCGGAGGAACCGCCGCCCGGACGAGCTGCTCGTGACGCAGGGCGATCTGGGTCTGCGTCGCGATGACGGTCGACGAGCGAAGGACGTTGTGCCCGTCCACGATCGAGTTGATCACCCGCTGCAGGTCGGCGTGGGTGCGCGCCACCACACGGACCAGGACGTCGCCGGCTCCGGTGATCGTGTGCGCCTCGAGAACTTCGGGGATGGCGGTCAAATGCTCGACGACCGCGGCGTGCCCGTTGCCCTGGGCGATCTCGAGGGTGGCGAACGCGACCACCGGAAACCCCAGTGCCTCCGGGTCGAGGGTCGGTGCCGAACTGGTGATCACGCCGGTGCGTTCGAGCCGGTCGAGACGCGCCTGAACGGTGCCGCGCGCCACGCCCAGGCGTCTCGACGCCTCGAGCACGCCGACTTTCGGCTCGGCATGCAGCAGGTCGAGTAGCGCGGCGTCGAGGCTATCGATACTCATGGCGTCCCTGGTCAATATGTAGGGTCGATCCGTCTTTTGATCCAGCATTCTGTACAGATTGAACAGCGTCAAGAGGCACCGTTGCGCAGTGCTGTGTGCTGGATCACAGTGAGGTATGACTACCGCCGACATTCGCCTGACGCCCCGCGAGGTGGCCGCACATCTGGAGACCGACGAGCTCCGGCAGTTGGTCGGGCTCGTCGAACACGACGACGCGTCGGATCCGTTTCCCGTGGTCGCGATGGATGCCGTGGTGTTCGTGTGCGGCAACGCGACGCAGAGCACGCAGTACTTCGTCTCCACGTGGGGCATGACCCTCGTCGCCTACGCCGGGCCGGAGACCGGTCAGCGCTCGCACAAGTCCTTCGTCCTCGAGTCGGGGTCGGCACGGTTCGTGCTGCACGGCGCCGTCGATCCGAAGAGCCCGCTCGCGGACCATCACCGGGCGCACGGCGACGGCGTGGTGGACCTGGCGATGGAAGTTCTCGACGTCGACCGCTGCATCGCGCATGCACGCTCGCAGGGGGCCACCATTCTCGAGGAGCCGCGCGACGTCACGGATCAGTTCGGCACCGTGCGGCTCGCGGCGATCGCCACGTACGGCAGCACCCGGCACACCATCGTCGACCGAAGCCGGTACGACGGCCCCTACCTCCCCGGATTCGTCGCGCGCTCCAGCGGTTTCGCGGCGCGACCGGGTAAACCCCCGCGATTGTTCCAGGCGCTCGACCACGCCGTCGGCAACGTCGAGATGGGCCGGATGGATCACTGGGTCCGGTTCTACAACCGCGTCATGGGCTTCACGAACATGGCCGAATTCGTCGGCGACGACATCGCCACGGAGTACTCGGCGCTGATGTCGAAGGTCGTGGCGAACGGCAATCACCGGGTGAAGTTCCCGCTCAACGAACCCGCGGTGGGAAAGAAGAAGTCGCAGATCGACGAATATCTCGAGTTCTACGGTGAGCCGGGCTGCCAGCATCTGGCCCTCGCGACCGGAGACATCCTCGCGACGGTGGACGCGTTGCGGGCCGAGGGTGTCGAATTCCTGAACACACCCGACGCGTACTACGAGGACCCACAGCTGCGCGCCCGGATCGGCAGGGTGCGGGTGCCGGTGGAGGAACTGCAGAAGCGCGGAATCCTCGTCGACCGCGACGAGGACGGATACCTCCTGCAGATCTTCACCAAACCGCTCGGCGACCGGCCGACCGTGTTCTTCGAGGTGATCGAACGGCACGGTTCGCTCGGGTTCGGGGCGGGTAACTTCCAGGCCCTGTTCGAATCCATCGAGCGTGAGCAGGCGGCGCGCGGCAATCTGTGAACCTCCGATCGGCACGCAGTGCATCATCGACTGATGGATGACAGGGATCGGGGAACGTTCGCAGGGAAAGTCGCTCTCGTCACCGGGGCCTCCTCGGGGCTCGGGCACGCCGTGGCCCGGCTCCTCACCGAGCGGGGAGCCCGCGTCTTCGGGGTCGCGCGGGACGGGGATGCGCTGCGGCAGGCCATGATCGAGATCGCCGGACCGGAGGCCGCGGGGCACTGTGCGCCGGCGGACGTGGCGTCGCCGGAAGCATGCAGCGGGGCCGTGGCAGCCTGCGTCGCCGGGCTCGGCGGTCTCGACGTCCTGATCAACGTCGCCGGTTCGCACACCCTCCGGCACACCGCCGACGTCACGGACGAGGACTGGGCACACGATCTCGCCGTGAACCTGAACGGGCCGTTCTACCTGTCACGGGCAGCACTGCCGCATCTGCTCGAACGCGGAGGCAACATCGTCAACGTCGCGTCCGTCGCCGGATTGCAGGGGCAGGCGTACTCGGCCGGCTACTGCGCCGCCAAACACGGACTGGTGGGTCTCACCCGCGCGATGGCACTCGAGTTCACCGGCACACCGCTGCGGATCAACGCCGTCTGCCCGGGCGGGATGATGACGCCGCAGGTCTCGAATTTCGCCTTCCCCGACGGCGTCGATTTCGAGCTCGTCCTGAAGTCGGCCTCCCCGCGAGGGCTGATGGAACCAGAGGACGTAGCGAAGACGGTGGCCTTCCTCGCATCCGACGACGCGTCCGCCATCCACGGCGCCGTGTACTCGGTGGACAACGGGAAGATGGCATGAGCCTCGTCGCAGGCCCGATCTTCCAGATCTGCTGGGTCGTCGACGACATCGAGTCGGCGGAGCGGTACTTCACCGATCAGCTCGGCGTCGCGCGATGGTTGCGGCTCCCGGACGTGCACTTCGGACCCGAGCACTGCACGTACCGCGGGCAGCCCGCCGACTACGTGGTCCACGTGTCGCTCGGATACGCAGGCGGACAGCAGCTCGAGCTGATCCAGCCGGTGTCGGGACGCAACCTCTACACAGAACAACTGGAGACGAGCGGTCCCGGCGTCCATCATGTGGCCTGGGTCCCCGACGACTTCGAGGCCACCCTCGCCGAGGCCGGGTGCCGGGGACTGCCGGTGGTGCAGCGGGGCCGGTTCGAGGGCGTCGGGATGGAGTTCGCGTACCTCGAGGGCGGCCCGCTCGGCGGATACGTGGAACTGATGAAACTCTCCGAGGAGATGCGCGCGATGTTCGCCTCGCTCGTCCCGGAACCACCCGGTGCGGCGGATCGGGCAGAGTGATCCTGGCCACCCACTACACCCTGTCGTTGGCAAATTCGACAGAACTGGGACACTGGAGGCCGTGACTGTTTCCTCCGGTGACCCCGACGTGCACGCATCCCGCTCCGCCCAGCTCTTCGAGAGGGCTGATCTGGTCATTCCCGGCGGCGTCAACTCCCCGGTGCGAGCCTTCCACTCGGTCGGCGGCACCCCGCGGTTCATCAAGGAAGCGTCCGGTTACACGCTCACCGACGTCGACGGCAACGACTACGTCGACCTCATCTGCTCCTGGGGACCGATGATCCTCGGGCACGCGCACCCCGCCGTCGTCGAGGCCGTGCAGAAGGCGGCCGCCACCGGCCTGTCGTTCGGCGCGCCCACCGAGGGCGAGATCGAACTGGCCGAGGAGATCGTCGGCCGGGTCGCGCCGGTGGAGAAGGTGCGCCTGGTCAACTCCGGCACCGAAGCCACCATGAGCGCCGTCCGCCTGGCCCGCGGATTCACCGGCCGAACCAAGGTCCTCAAGTTCTCCGGCTGCTACCACGGACACGTCGACGCCCTGCTGGCCGATGCCGGTTCGGGGCTCGCCACGTTCGGCCTCCCGACGTCGCCCGGCGTGACGGGTGCGCAGGCCGAGGACACCATCGTCGTTCCTTACAACGACCTCGACGCCGTCGCCCAGGCCTTCGCGGCGAACGAGGGCCGGATCGCGTGCGTCATCACCGAGGCCGCCGCCGGCAACATGGGCGCAGTGGCGCCGCAGCCCGGATTCAACGAGGGTCTGCGGACGCTGACCAGCGACAACGGCGCGCTGCTCATCATGGACGAGGTGATGACCGGATTCCGCGTCAGCTCCGCCGGCTGGTTCGGACTCGACGGCGTCGCCGGTGACCTCTACACGTTCGGCAAGGTGATGAGCGGCGGTCTGCCCGCCGCCGCATTCGGTGGCCGCGCCGACGTCATGGCCCATCTCGCCCCGGCCGGACCCGTCTACCAGGCGGGCACCCTGTCCGGGAACCCCGTCGCCGTCGCCGCCGGGCTCGCCAGCCTGCGCGCCGCGGACCAGGGCGTGTACGACGCACTCGAGCGCAACAGCGCCACGCTGCGGACCCTGCTGTCCGACGCGCTGACCGCCGAGAGCGTGCCGCACCGGGTGCAGACCGCAGGCACGATGCTCAGCGTGTTCTTCAGCGAAGACCCGGTGACCAACTACGCCGAGGCCAAGGCCGCCCAGACCTGGCGCTTCCCCGCGTTCTTCCACGGGCTGCTCTCGCGCGGGGTGTACCCGCCGCCGAGCGCGTTCGAGGCGTGGTTCGTCTCCGCCGCCATGGACGACAGAGCCTTCTCGATCATCGCCGACGCCCTGCCGCACGCCGCGAAGGCCGCCGCCGCGGCCGTCCAGCCCTGACGTGACGTCTCCCCTCGCGGCCGGCAGCCTTGCCGCCGACACCCACCCGCCCTCCCGTCCCGACCCGAGGAACCGCAACGTGACCGAAGCCGATCATCCCGACCACACACAGACCCGCACCATCGTGCACGTGCTCCGGCACGGCGAGGTGCACAACCCGCGGGGAATCCTCTACGGCAGGCTCCCCGGGTTCCGGCTGTCGGTGACGGGTGAGGCGCAGGCCCGCGCGGTGGCGTCGGTACTGGCCAAGCACGACATCACCCACGTGGTGTCCTCGCCGCTGCAGCGGGCGCAGGAGACGGCCGCCCCGATCGCCGACGCACACGGCGTCGAGCTCGCGACCGACGAGAACCTCATCGAGGCGGGCAACGAATTCGAGGGCCTCAAGGTGTCCGTCGGCGACGGCGCGCTGTCTCGCCCCCGGCACTGGTGGAAACTCCGCGACCCGTTCACCCCGTCGTGGGGCGAGCCGTACCTGCAGATCGCGCACCGCATGCTGGCCGCCGTCAACAGCGCCCGCGTGTCGGCGGTGGGTCACGAGGCCGTCGTCGTCAGCCACCAACTCCCCGTCTGGACCCTCCGCCGGTTCCTGCAGGGGGAGCGGCTGTGGCACGACCCGCGGCACCGTCAGTGCGGTCTCGCGTCGCTGACCTCCCTCGTCTACGAGGGCGACACCCTCATCGACATCGTGTACTCGGAGCCCGCGGGCGCGTCGGATCCGAGGGTGACCGGGGCATGAGTCGGGGGCGCTTCGCCGGGCTTCTCGCGGTGATCTGTACGGCCGCGGTGTCGCTGACGGCGTGTGCGTCCGGCGACGACGCCGTGGCCCAGGGCGGCACGTTCGACTTCGTGTCGCCGGGCGGGCAGACGGAGATCTTCTACGACCCGCCTGCCGACCGCGGCACCATCGGCACGGTGTCCGGACCCGACCTGATGACCGAGGGCAAGACCACCTCGCTCGACGATTTCGAGGGGCAGGTGGTTGTCCTCAACGTGTGGGGGCAGTGGTGCGGCCCGTGCCGGGGTGAGGCGAACGACCTCGAGCAGGTGTACGAGGAGACCAAGGATCAGGGAGTGTCGTTCCTCGGGATCAACGTGCGGGACAACCAGCAGGACAAGGCGCAGGACTTCGTGATCGACAACAAGGTGTCGTATCCGTCGATCTACGACCCCGCCATGCGGACGATGATCGCGCTGGGGCAGAACTACCCCACGAGCGTCATCCCCACCACGATCGTGCTCGACCGGGAACACCGCGTGGCCGCCGTGTTCCTGAAGGAACTGCTCGCCGAGGACCTGAAGCCGGTGGTCGAACGGGTGGCACAGGAATCGTGAGCACCAGCACCACCCTTCTCGCCGGCGGCGTCGGCGACGCCTTCCAGTCCACCGCGGCATCCGGACCGCTGCTGCTCGCGCTCGGTGCGTGCGTCCTCGCCGGTCTGGTGTCGTTCGCGTCGCCGTGCGTCGTGCCTCTCGTTCCGGGATACCTGTCCTACCTCGCAGGTGTGGTCGGCGCGGACGCACCGGCCGTCACCGCGGAGGAGGCGGCCACCCGCACGAAGACTGCCGCCGACGGACGGCTGCGGGTCGCGGGCGCCGCGGCCCTGTTCGTCGCCGGTTTCACCGTGGTATTCGTGCTGGCCACCGCGTCCGTGTTCGGCGCCATCTCGGCCCTCGCGATCAACCGCGACGTCCTGATGCGGGTCGGTGGGGTGGTCACCATCGCCATGGGCCTGGTGTTCATCGGTCTGATCCCGGCCCTGCAGCGGGACACGAGGCTCGAGCCGCGCCGGATCTCCAGCCTGGCCGGGGCGCCTCTCCTCGGTGCCGTGTTTGCACTGGGCTGGACCCCGTGCCTCGGCCCCACCCTGGCGGGTGTCATCTCCCTGGCCGCAGGCACCGACGGTGCCACCGCCGCCCGCGGAGTGGCCCTGATCGTCGCGTACTGCCTCGGCCTCGGGCTGCCGTTCGTGATCCTGGCGCTCGGCTCGTCCCGCGCGCTGCGCGGTGTCGGCTGGCTGCGCCGCAACGCGCGCACCATTCAAATCTTCGGCGGAATCATGCTGGTGGCCGTGGGCATCGCCCTCGTCACCGGCGCGTGGGACCAGTTCGTCGGCTGGGTTCGCGACGCCTTCATCTCGGAAGTGACTCTCCCCATATGAGCGACACCCAGACCCCCGAGGCCCCGGAAGCCGCACCGGTGCCCCGTCAATCGCTGCCGGGTCGCGCATTCGCGCTCGTCCGCAACACCTGGCGTGGCCTCACGTCCATGCGCACCGCGCTGGTGCTGCTGTTCCTGCTGGCCCTCGCGGCCATTCCGGGCGCCCTGCTCCCGCAGCGCAGCCTCAACGCGGGCAAGGTCGACGAGTACATCTCGAACCGGCCGACCCTCGGCCCGTGGATGGACAAGCTCGAGCTGTTCGACGTGTTCGGCAGCTTCTGGTTCACCGCGATCTACGTCCTGCTCTTCGTCTCCCTCGTCGGCTGCATCCTTCCGCGCTGCGTCGACCACGCCAAGGCGCTGCGCACCCGTCCGGTGCCTGCCCCGCGGAACCTCGCGCGACTTCCGCACCACCACGAGGACCGCGTCGACGAGACACCGGAGGAACTCGCCACCCGCATCCGCGCTCACCTGAAGGGGTGGCGGGTCGAGACCCGCGAGGGCGGGGAACGCGCCGCACACGCCGGCGAGATCACCATCTCGGCGGAGAAGGGGTACTTCCGCGAACTCGGTAACCTCGTCTTCCACCTGTCGCTCGTCGCGTTGCTGGTCGCGATCGCCGTCGGCAAGCTGTTCGGCTACGAGGGCAACGTCATCGTGGTCGCCAACAACGGTCCCGGCTTCTGCACCACGTCGCCCGCGGTCTTCGACTCCTTCAAAGCGGGCAACACGCAGGACGGCACCGGCATGACGCCGCTGTGCGTCAAGGTCAAGGACTTCGCGGCCGACTACCTCGACAGCGGTCAGGCCGAGATGTTCACGTCCAACATCGCCTACCAGGCCGGCGACGACCTCGAGACGAACACGTGGCGGGACGGACAGTTGCAGGTCAACCACCCGCTGCGCGTCGAGGGTGACCGCGTCTACCTGCAGGGGCACGGGTACGCGCCGACGTTCACCGTCACGTTCCCGAACGGGGAAACCCGCACGGAGACGCTGCAGTGGCGGCCCGACGACGCGACGACGTTCCTCAGCAGCGGCGCGATGCGGTTCGACCCGCCCGGCGGCTTGTACACGGACACCGACGAGCGCCGGAAGAATCAGATCGCGATCGAGGGACTGTTCGCCCCGACCGCGCTGTTCCACGGAAATCTGCTGGCGTCGAGTTACCCGGCCATGAACGACCCGGCCGTGGCCATCGACATCTACAAGGGCGACACCGGCCTCGACACCGGCAATCCGCAGTCGTTGTTCTCGCTGAACACCGAACTGATCAACCAGGGCCGGCTCGTGAAGCAGGACCGGGTGAATCTGAAACCGGGGGAGAGTTCGACGCTGGCCGACGGCACCCAGGTGCGGTTCGACGGTGCCGTGGACTTCGTGAACCTGCAGGTGTCGCACGACCCGGCGCAGCAGTGGGTGCTGGTGTCGGCGCTGACGATGATGGCCGGGTTGCTCGTCTCGCTGCTGGTCAAGCGTCGCCGCGTCTGGGCTCGCATCTACCCCGCGGGCGCTTCCGATCTTGACCCACGACGTACTGTAGTAGAGCTTGGTGGACTCGCCCGGACCGATCAGGCCGGCTGGGGCGACGAGTTCGGCCGACTCTGCACCCGTCTGCTCACGGACGACACGAAGCCTGACGCGCAGGAGAGCCAACGATGACGACCAACGAGACACTGGCGCAGTACAGCGACTGGGCCTTCCGATCAGCCTTCACCGTGCTGGTGCTGGCACTCGTGCTGCTCATCGTGCAGTACGCGTCCACCCGGGCGCAGGCCGTGCAGGACCGGGAACTCGTGTCGGCAGGCTCCGGCACCCGCCCGGCCGATGCGCCCTCGGTTCCCGGCCGAGTGGTCGAGCAGCCGAAGAAGCCCATGTCCGAGCGCTTCGGCGGGATGGGCGCGGCCGTGCTCGTCGTCGGCACGGTGCTGATCTTCGCGTCGATCGTGCTGCGCGGATTCGCCACCGAACGGTTCCCGCTCGGCAACATGTACGAGTTCGTGACCATGGCCTGCGCGGCCGCACTCGTCGTCGGTCTCGCACTCCTGTCGAAGCCGGCGTACCGGTCGATGTGGGTGTTCCTGCTCGTCCCCGTCCTGATCCTGATGTTCCTCGCCGCCACCGTGCTGTACGCGGACGCGGCGCCCGTGGTGCCCGCACTGCGGTCGTACTGGCTGCCCATCCACGTCACCATCGTGAGCGTCGGTTCCGGTGTGTTCCTGGTGTCGGGCATCGCGAGCCTGCTGTTCCTGCTGCGCATGCGGTACCCGCGCGGCGAGGAGGGAACGGGCGTGTTCGCGCGGATCGCGGAGCGGCTGCCCGACGCGCAGACCCTGGACCGGCTGGCGTACAAGACCACCATCATCGGGTTCCCGCTGTTCGGTGCGGGCGTCATCCTCGGCGCCATCTGGGCCGAGGCCGCCTGGGGCCGATTCTGGGGCTGGGACCCCAAGGAAACGGTGTCGTTCATCGCCTGGGTGATCTACGCCGCCTACCTCCACGCCCGCGCGACGTCGGGCTGGCGCGACACCAAGGCCGCATGGATCAACGTGGCGGGCTTCGTCGCGATGCTGTTCAACCTGTTCATCATCAACATGGTGGTGTCGGGATTGCACTCGTACGCGGGCCTCAACTGACGGTAGTCACCGACTGATATCCTTCCGCCGCGACGTCTCCGACCGGTGTGAAACCGGTGGGGACGATGGAGACTTCACGAGGGGGATGTTCAGCCATGTCCGAAAACAACGCCGGCATGTGGGAGCCGGTACGGCCTGCATCGAATCCGCCCTTGGACGACCACGCATCGGCCGCCGCATGGAACGCCGCGCGGCAGGCCCCGTACGTCCAGCCGCAGGGTCCCAACCCGTTCGCGCAGCCCGGTGTCCAGGCCCCCTCCGCCGCACCCGCGCGGCCGCAGACCCAGGCCCCGGCCGCCGCACCCGTCCCGCAACAGGCGCCTGCCCCGCAGCAGGCCCCGGCTCCGCAGCAGGCTCCCGCGCAGGGAGCGTTCACGCCGCCGCAGCAGGCGCCGATCCAGCACACACCCCAGCATCCCCGCCCCCACGACACGAATGCCGATCAGCAGTACGCGGTGTCGGCGCGTGACCTGTCGACGTCGCTGCTCCTCAAGCAGGTCAAGCCGGCCCCCACCACGGGGTGGCGCAAGGCGCTGTACCAACTGTCCGGCCGCTACATCAACGTCGGCAACAGTGCGAAGGAACAGCGTCGGATCGAGCTGACCAAGCAGGTCAACCAGCCGCTGCAGGGTTGCTACAAGATCGCCTTGCTGAGCCTCAAGGGCGGAGTGGGCAAGACCACCACCACCGCGACCCTCGGCTCCACGTTCGCGTCACTGCGCGGCGACCGCGTCATCGCCGTCGACGCCAACCCCGACCGGGGCACGCTCAGTCAGAAGATTCCCCTCGAGACCCCGGCCACGGTGCGCAACCTGCTGCGCGACGAGCAGAGCATCGAAAAGTACAGCGACGTCCGCAGTTACACGTCCCAGAGCAGGCACCGGCTCGAGGTGCTCGCATCCGACAGCGACCCGGCGGTGTCGGAGGCGTTCAGCGCGGACGACTACTCGCGGACCGTCACGATGCTCGAGAAGTTCTACAGCATCGTCCTCACCGACTGCGGCACCGGGCTGATGCATTCCGCCATGCAGACCATCCTCGAAGAGGCCGACGCGCTCGTGGTGGTCAGCTCGGGCTCCGTCGACGGCGCCCGCAGCGCCTCCGCGACCCTCGACTGGCTCGACGCCCACGGATACCGCGAACTGGTGTCCCGGTCGGTGGCCGTCGTGAACGCGGTGCGACCACGGTCGGGCAAGGTGGACCTGCCGAAGGTCGTCGAGCACTTCGAGCAGCGGTGCCGCCTCGTCCGGCTGATTCCGTTCGATCCGCACCTCGAAGAGGGAGCCGAAATCGAACTCGAGCGGCTGCGTCCCAAGACGCGCACCGCTCTTCTCGAATTGGCCGCCGCGGTCGCGTCGGACTTCCCTGCGTCCAGTTTCGCGCTACAGGATCGTCGCTGAGGCAATGACGCCGAGGGTGCCGGGTCGACCGGCACCCCGGCTTCGGCTCACCCGGCGGGGTCCGCCGGACCGGCCTCGGGTTCGTCGGACTTCTTCCGACGGGTCTCCCGATCCACCTTCCAGAGGAAATCCGGGTCGTCGTCGGGTCCCTGCACCCGATTGCTGAGCACGGGCCTCGTGTTCGGGCCGAATGCCTTCCAGAGCAGGACCGCCACTGTCACGAGCCCGATGAGTGCCAACAGATAGATCACCGCGCACCTCCTTACACCGCTCGAGGGTAGCCGGTATCCCTGAGCGTAGCCGCCTCGGCGGCAGAGGGCACCTGCCCGGTCGCAGTGCGTCCCGGGTAGTGCGGTCGCGGTCAGCCCTGCGGCTGCCCGCCCAGCGTCAGGGTCGGCCTGCCTCCGTCGTGAGGGAGCGGAGCAGCTGCATGACCTCGGCCTCGCGGAAGCGGCGGTGCCCGCCGGGGGTGCGCAGCGATCCGAGCCGGCCCGCGTGCGCCCATCGCGTCACGGTCTTCGGGTCGACATGGAACAGGGCAGCCACCTGGCCCGGGGTCATGAGGGCTTCGTTGGATCCGCTGAATCCGGGTCCGTTGTAGGTGGGTGCGCTCATCGACGGTCCTCCACTGCTTTCGACTGGTCTGTGCTGAAGCCGGCCGCTGTTGCGACTGATCTCGGTCATCGTGGCATCTGGCACCCCGGGTACTCGAACGATCTAATGTTGGTAAAGGGGAGGTAATAGACAAATCGGATAAGTCGGACGTGTGAGGAGTGGCCTCGGCGATGGGTAACCTGGGAGCGTGAGTGAGTCATCCGAGAAGCCAGAAGACCAGGTCGAGCGCCCCGTCGCAGCCGATTCGAGCGCACCGGCGAAGCCGGACGGGCGGGTGACCAAGGGGCAGTTAGCGCGCGACGTCGCGATCTATTCGATCGCCCGGCTACTGCTGGTCGTCGTCATCGGCGCCATCATCCTCGGGGTGGCCGCACTCGTCGGAGTCGCCGTGCCGCTGCTCGTCGCGGCCATCTTCGCGGTCCTCATCGCGCTCCCGCTGTCGCTGCTGCTGTTCGCGAAACTCCGTCGGCGGGTCAACGAGGGGATCGCCGCGTTCGACGCGCAGCGTCGCGCCGACCAGGCCGACCTGCGTGCCAGGCTCCGCGGTGAGGGCACGTCCCGGTGACGGACGGCGACTGCGTCGTCATCGACCGGAGCTTTCCGCGTGACTGGGTGGACAACGCCGTCCGCCTCATCGACGCCGATGCGCAGCGCAGCGCCGACACGCACCTGCTGCGGTACCCGCTGCCCGTCGAATGGGGTGTGCAGCTCTATCTGAAGGACGAGTCGACCCACATCACGGGCAGCCTCAAGCATCGCCTGGCCCGGTCGCTGTTCCTCTACGCGATCTGCAACGGATGGATCACCGAGGGGACGACGGTCATCGAGGCGTCCTCGGGGTCCACGGCCGTCAGCGAGGCGTACTTCGCGAAGATGCTCGGTCTCGACTTCGTGGCCGTCATGCCGCGCAGCACGAGCGGCGCGAAGATCGCGCTCATCGAGGCGCAGGGCGGTCGCTGCCACTTCATCGACCGGCCGCCGGAGATCTACAGCGAGGCCCGGCGGCTCGCCGCGGAAACGAACGGTCACTTCATGGACCAGTTCACGCACGCGGAGCGGGCCACCGACTGGCGGGGCAACAACAATATCGCCGAGTCGATCTACCACCAGATGATTCGTGAAGAGCATCCGGTGCCGGACTGGCTCGTCATGAGCGCCGGAACCGGCGGCACCAGCGCGACGCTAGGCCGGTACATCCGCTACCGCAGGCACGCGACCCGTCTGCTCGTGGTCGATCCGGAGAACTCGGCGTTCTTCGGCGGCTACGACTCCAACTCCTGCGACTACGCGACGGGGATGCCCTCGCGCATCGAGGGCATCGGCAGGCCGCGGGTGGAGCCGTCGTTCGTCGGGCAGGTCATCGACCGGATGATGCGGGTGCCCGACGCCGCGTCCATCGCCACGGCTCGGCACGCCAGTTCGGTGCTGGGCCGCCGGGTCGGCGGCTCCACGGGAACGAACCTGTGGGGTGCGTTCACCGTCGTCGCCGAGATGCTCGCGGCCGGACGGTCCGGCAGTGTGGTCACGATCCTGTGCGACGGCGGCGAACGCTACGCGGACACCTACTTCGACGACGACTGGGTGGCCGGGGAGGGTATCGACCTCACGGGTCCGGCCGCGGTGCTCGACCGCTTCGCTGCGACGGGGGAGTGGCCGGGTCAGCCCGGCTGAGGCGCGGTCGCGGCGGTCCGCACCGGCGCCGTCACCGGGCGGGACATCGTGACCCGCGGCCACGCGGCGAGGCCGTGCCGGGCCTCGTCGGCGCGGATGCGCGACAGGCCCGGGGTCAGGGTGTCTTCCGGCAGGGGACGGAAACCCAGCCGCTCGTAGTAGGGGGCGTTCCACGGGACGTCGACGAACGTGGTGAGGGTGAGGGCGGGCAGTCCGCGGACCGCCGCCCACGACGAGATCTCGTCGAGGAGCAGGGCGCCGAGCCCCTGGCGGGCGTGGCCGGGGTGGACCGACACCTGCTCGATGTGGGCGGCTCCGTCGACCACGGCGACGAGTGCGTATGCGACCGGTGCGTCGTCTGCGTCGACGGCGACCCAAATGCATTCCAGCTGGAGGTATTCGGTCAGCTCGTCGAGTGTGAACGGGGGATCGTCGGCGACGGCGTCCATTCCGATGTCACGAAACGGCGCACCCGCCGCGATTTCGATGTCTTGCAGAGCGGGCAGGTCGGTGGAAATGGCCGGGCGGATCACAGGTCTTTTTTACCCGAAATCGTGCTGTTCGCACAGTTTCCCTGCACTTTCCCAAACTTACTCCACCGTAGGCTACGCAACCGTAGGTTGGTAGCCTGGCGATAGGACGACGGATCGGGGACGAGGATGGACAAGCCCGAGGTAACTCTCGAGAACTACGAAGCGGTGTACGCGTACTACCGCGACCATCAGCAGAATCGGGCGCTCGCCAAGCTGGCGTACGCGTCGCTGTATGCGAAGTACCGGCCGCGGATCACGTACGCCGACGACGCGAAGGCGCAGCTGGCCGGGCTGGTGAAGTCCGGCAGGGTGCTGATCGTCGCCGCCAATCACATCACCCACAGCGATCAGTACACGCTCGCGGCCACGGCCTGGAAGACGCCGCTGCGCCGCGCGATCGGACGCACCCGGGTGCTCGCGAAGGACGAATTGTTCGTCGATCCCGACCTGCACAAGAAGGTCGACATGATGGGCGGTATCCCGGTGTTCCGCAGCAAGAACTACGGTCTGCGGGCGGTCGCCGATGCAGGCAGGCTCATGATGGACATCTCCGCCGAACGGCTGTGCCGCGGTGACAACCTGGCGATCTTTCCCGAGGGCACGTGCAACGAGGACGACCCGACCCGCCTGCAGCACATAAACAGCGGCATCGGTCACATCGCGAAACGTGCGGCAGATCGCGGAGTCTCACCCGTGCTGCTGTCCATCGGCCTCAGTTACGGGCCGGACGCCGATGGGCCCGATACCGAGAACGTGAAGTCGGCCAGCGTCTTCGTCGGCGAGCCGCTGTTCGACCTTCCGGCGAAACCGATGGACATCGCCCACGTCGTGCAGAAGGACCTGCAGATCGCCGTCGACGGGGCGGTCGCGGCGTACTGACGACCGCCCCCGGGGATCTGTCAAGGAGGGTTGACACCCGATCGGTGTCAACCTAGATTGACATGCATGACCGAAGCAACCACGCTCGCCGCAGCAGCGGGCAGCCCAGACCCCGCCGAGGGGTTGCGGGCCGTGCGTGCGCTGCGGCGTCTCCTCGAACGGCTCGAGGCCATCCAGGTCGCCAACGCCCGCGCCCAGGGCTGGTCCTGGCAGGCGATCGCCGACTCCCTCGAGGTGAGCAGGCAGGCCGTCCATCAGAAGCACAATCGGAGAGGGAGGTAACGGCGCATGTTCGAACGATTCTCGACGGACGCTCGGGCCGTGGTGATCGGCGCGCAACAGGAAGCGCGCGTACTGAAGTCGCCACAGATCGGGCCCGAACACCTCGTGCTCGCGCTGCTGTCCGTCAAAACCGAACCCGTCCACGGCATCCTCGCCGACGCCGCCATCGAGGAGGAGAAGTCGCGATCGACCGTCGCGACGCGCGGCACGGCCTTGAGTGCCGCCGACGCGGAAGCGCTCGAATCGATCGGCATCGACCTCGACGCGGTGCGTCAGAGCCTCGAGCGGAACTTCGGCAAGGGCGTCCTCGATCCCGAGGAGCCGTCGGAGAAGCGCGGCTGGTTCGGCCGGAAGTCGGGGCACATCGGGTTCACCCGCGACGCCAAGAAGGCGATCGAACTGTCACTGCGGGAGGCGCTGGCGCGCAAGGACGATCACATCGGCGCCGAGCACATTCTCCTCGGAGTGCTGCGAATGGCCGACGGCACGACGCGGGAGATCCTCGAGGTCCAGATCGGTGTCGGCGAACTCCGCCGTCGCGTCCACGCGGCACTCGACGACCGCGCCGCCTGACCGTCCGGTCCCGGGTTATCCGGTTCCCGTTTGTCCGAACGGTGTGCCAGCATGCACCCATGACCTTCTTGGTACGCCTCGTCATCAACGCGTTCGCGATCTGGCTGGCGGCAGCCTGGGTGTCGGGCATCGACATCTCCAGTTCGGGCAACGGAACCGGATGGGACATCGTGGTGCTGCTCGGCATCGCGGCGGTGTTCACCGTCGTCAACATCTTCGTCAAACCACTGGTGAAGCTGCTGTCGCTGCCGTTGCTGATCCTGACGCTCGGCCTGTTCACCCTGGTGATCAACGCCCTGATGCTGCTGCTCACCGCATGGTTGAGCTCCCAGACCGATTACGGACTGACCGTCGACGGCTTCTGGACCGCCGTGTGGGGAGGCCTGATCATCTCGATCGTCAACTTCATCCTCGGTATCGTCCTCCCGGACGGCGACTGACCCGGCGGGCCGCTCAGGCGGCCGACAGGGCCACGGCGGTGGCGGCGCCCCACATCAGCATCGCCAGCCCCGAATCCCGAAGCGCGGGAATCAGTGCGAGGCCCAGGCCGCCGGAGCGGACCGGCGCGTTCGCCCGGACCGCGAGAGGCAGCGCGAGCAGCCCGACGAGCGACCAGGGGGTGCGCAGCACCAGGACGAGAGTCACCACGAACGGAACCGTCAGCGTGACGAGATGCAGGATGCGGGTGCGCGAGTCGCCGAGCCGGACGGCGAGCGTGCGCTTGCCGGACTCGGTGTCGGTGGGAATGTCCCGCAGATTGTTGGCGACGAGAACCGCGCTCGAGAACGAACCGACTGCGATCGCGGACACGAGACCGGCCCAGTCCACCGTCTCGGCCTGCACGTACTGGGTGCCCAGCACGGCGACGAGACCGAAGAACACGAAGACGGCGACCTCGCCGAAGCCGCTGTACCCGTACGGCTTCTTGCCGCCGGTGTAGAACCAGGCGCCCACGATGCAGAGGGCGCCGATCAGCACGAGCCACCAGGCGGTGGTGACGGCGAGGGCCAGACCGGCCACCGCGGCGACGCCGAAGCAGGCGATGGCCGCAGCCTTCACCGCCGACGGTTTCACCAGCTTCGACCCGACGAGCCGCAGCGGCCCCACCCGCTCGTCGTCGGTGCCGCGGATCCCGTCCGAGTAGTCGTTGGCGAAATTGACGCCCACGATCAACGCGAGAGAGACCACCAGTGCCAACACTGCCTTCCACCACACCGCGCCGCCGAGCGACGCCGCGGCGCCGGTGCCCACGAGCACCGGGGCGATCGCGTTCGGGAGGGTGCGCGGTCGAGCGCCTTCGATCCATTGAGCAGCCGTTGCCATGTACCGATCTTTGCACCGAGCGAGAAGACGCCCGCACCCACGCCGTGCAATACCATCGAACGCGGTGGACCAGCACATGAGCGTGGACGAGAGGGTGGCGCCGGCGAGCACACCGATCCAGGTCGCCTTGCTGGGTGAGGTATCGACGTGGCGATCGGGCGTGCTCGCACCGCTGCCCGGCACCCGCGCGCGCAGTCTGCTGGTGGCGCTCGCCCGCGATCCCGGCCGGAGTCGGTCGGCGCAGGCCCTCATCGACGAGGTGTGGGGCGACGATCCGCCGCGGTCCCCGATGAACGCGCTGCACACGCAGGTCTCCCGTCTGCGTGCGGCGTTGCCGGACGGAGCACTGGAGATCGGCCCGGCCGGTTACCGGCTGGCGGTGCCCAGGGATGCCGTCGATCTGGCGCGCGCAGAAGACGTGGCACGTCGGCTGCGGGGCCGGGGGAACGGTCGCAGCGTCGGGCCCGACGAGATCCGCGACGTCCTCGCGCTGTGGCGCGGCGACCCCGGCGCCGACCTTCCCGGCAGTGCCGCCGCAACGGAACTCGCTGCCGACGCCGCCGTGATCCGGGCGCAACTCGAGGCCGCGGAACTTGCTGCGCTGGTGAAGGTGGAGGACTGGGACGCCGCCCTCCCGAAGGCGCTGGCCCACGTCGCCGCCGAACCTCTCGACGAGCAGGCGCACGCGCACCTGATGCGGGCGCTCGCCGGGCTCGGACGGGACAACGAGGCGCTGGACGTGTTCGCGACGTTCCGCAAGCGGATGGTGTCCCGGCTGGGGTCCGATCCGTCGCCGGCGCTCGTCGCCCTGCACACCGAGATCCTGCGGGGCGGACGTTCCGATGACGTGGCGGCTCCGCACCTCGCGTCGCCGGATCGGACGGCGATCGGGCTCCGCGCGGCACCCAACGCGCTCCTGGGACGCGACTCGGACATCGCGGAGATCGAGAAGCTGCTCACATCCTCGCGGGTGGTGACCGTCCTCGGGCCCGGCGGTGCCGGCAAGACGCGACTCGCCCACGAACTGGGCGCGCGGGCAGCCGCGGGAACGTCCGTGGCTCTGGTGGAACTCGCGTCGCTGCGCAGCAGCGAGGACGTCGTGGCGGCGATCAGCAGCACGCTCGGGCTCAGCGAGGTCGACATCGCGCCGGGCCGGCTCACGGTCAGCCGCGTCCATTCGGCGCGGGAACGGCTCCGGGAAGCGCTGTCGGCAGGGCCCATGCTCCTGATCCTCGACAACTGTAAGCACGTCATCGGCGCCTGCTCCGAGGTCGTGGCCGACCTGGTGGCCGCCGGCGACCAGCTGACCGTCCTCGCCACCAGCCGGTCCCCTCTCATGCTCGCGTCCGAGGCCGTGTACCCGCTGCCGCCGCTGGCGATCGACGACGACGACGCGCCGGCCGTGCAACTGTTCACGGCGCGGGCTCGCGCCGTTCGGCCCACCGCGCGCCTCGACCCGGAAACGGTGCGCAGCGTCTGCCGCACCCTCGACGGTCTCCCGCTCGCGATCGAACTCGCCGCGGCCCGGGTGCGCAGCATGAGCGTCGAGGACATCGGCCGACGGCTCGAGCACCGGTTCGCGCTACTGCGATCCCACGACCCGACGTCGCCCGAACGGCACCGCACCCTGCACGCCGTCATCGACTGGAGCTGGCAGCTTCTGGGTGAGCAACAGCAGATCGCGCTGCGCAGACTCTGCCGGTTCCCGGCCGGGTTCACTCTCGACGCCGCCCGGACGATCGCGGAGTGGGACGGCGTCGACGACGTCGTGGACGCCGTCGAGGGCCTCGTCAACCAATCGCTGCTGTCCGTGTCGGAGACGTCGGACACACTGCGCTACTACATGCTCGAGACGGTGCGTGAATACGGCGAGGAACAACTCGCGGCGGCCGGCGAGGGAACGGAAGTGTTTGCTCGCCAAGGGGTCTGGGCAAGCCAGTTCGCTTCCGATGCGCTCCGCCGGTGCCGTGCCGACCAGGTCGCGCTCGCGGACGACATCGACGCCGACCACGACAACCTGCTCGCGGTCCTCCGGTGGGCGGTCGAGCGCGACGACGCCGAGACGGTGGCGACCGTGTTCCCGGTGCTGGGCGGACTGTTGGCCATTCGGGGCGCGCACTCGGAAGTGATGAACTGGACCCCGCGGATTCTCGGGTCGACGGCGGACGCCGACCTGACGGACGTCGGTTCGGAACTGGTGGCGTACACGTTCCTTCTCGCGGCGATGCACCTGGTGTTCGGTGGCCAGACGCGCACGCTCGCCCGTGCCCGGATCCGGCTGCGTCACCTGCTCCGGGAGCGCCCCGACCTACCGTCGGTC
Organism: Rhodococcus sp. JVH1; assembly: GCF_000280725.2. Classification (NCBI taxonomy): domain Bacteria; kingdom Bacillati; phylum Actinomycetota; class Actinomycetes; order Mycobacteriales; family Nocardiaceae; genus Rhodococcus; species Rhodococcus sp. JVH1. The sequence goes on from NZ_CP166289.1 coordinate 5,855,868, forward strand.
ACCGGGTTCGCGGTGCGACTCATCCTGTCTCTGGGTTCGGGTCGGCGCCTGGCGAGGATCGTCGCGGAAGGCGTGCGGTCCGAGGATCGAGAGACCCGCGCGGCCGCCGTCTCCGCGCGGGCCAGTATGCGGGAGAACCTCGGCGACTTCCGCGGCGCGATGAAGGATGCCACGACCGTGTCCGAACTGTGCGGGAGGATCGGTGACGTGTGGGGCACGGCGATGGCGTCGCAGTTTCTCGGTTCCCTGCAGAGCCAGTCCGGTGAGTACCGGGACGCGGTGCGGCACTATCAGGATGCTGTCGACGGCATGCGGAAGCTGGGTGCGCAGGAGGAGGCCGATCAGCTGTGGGGCTTCCAGGCCTCCGCGCTGATCGCCGCCGGTGACGTGGAGGCCGGCCGGAAGGTGCTGGCCGAGACGGTACTCGAGCATCGCGGCGCGGGCACCGGGACCGACGACCACCGGCCGGACGAATGGCGGGCCGCCGCCACCGGCAGTCTCGCGGAAATCGATCTCGCGGACGGCGACGTCGAACGCGGGCTCGCCCGCTACCGCGAGGCGCTGGACATGGTGTATCCCCGGATGTTGACCGAGCCGCACGCCGATCCGTTCGGAATGATGCTGGCGGCGTCGGTGGTGTGCGCCCACGTGCTGCACGGCCGGTCCGAGATGATGGTGGAGTTCGTGCCGAAGCTCGCGGAGGCGGCGCTGTCGAGGCTGGGACAGGGTGCCTACCAGGATCTGCCGGTCACCGGAACCGTCGCGGCCGGGGTGGGGTGCTTCGAGCTCGCGCACGGTGATCCCGACCGGGGCCTCGCGCTGCTGGCGCTCTCCGTGAAAGCCCGTGCCCGGCAGGACATCGCGTCGCTGCGACACCCCCGGCACGTCGCGTTCGTGCTCGCGCGCGTGGGCCAGGACCGCTGGGAGTCGGCGCAGGAGCGGTTCGGCAACTGGTCGCGTCGCGCGGTGCGCGCCGAAATCCTGGACATGCTCGCCGGTTCGAGGTGAGTGGCGGCCTCAGGCGGGGACCCGGCCGCTCACCCGGGCCGCGCACGAGCGCAGGAGGTCGGTGAGTTCGGGATCGTCGACGGCCAGGCGTCCGGTCTTGCCGATCGCCGCAAGACAGCCGACCACCGCGTTCTGCGCATCGTGCACCGGGACGGCGACCGCGCTGCGGCCCACCCGCACCTCGTCGACTTCTCGGGCCGAACCCGTGTGGCGGACGGCGTCGAGTTCGCCCTGCAGCGCGGCGATGTCGGTGATGGTCCGCGACGTGACCCGGCGCAGACTCGGCGGCACCAGGTCCGGACGGGACGCGAGGAGGATCTTGCCGATGGCGGACGCGTGCAGGTGCGCGGCAATCGTGTTCTCACCGCTGAGTTCGTGGTCGGGGTCCCGGTCGATCAGTCGTACCCGGCCGCCCGCGAACGACGCCAGATGGACCCCGAAACGCACCTGCTCCCGCAGTTCCTCGAGCACGGCGTGGTGGTCGACCGAGTCCGGCGCCTCCGCCCCCGCGAGCTGCCTGGTCCGCCGGCCCAGCGCGAACCCGGACAGGTCGGCGATCCGCACCAGATAGCCGTCGGCGGTCAGGAGATTGAGCAACCGGTACGCCGTGGCCTGGGGGATCCCCGCGTGCGCGGCGATGTCTCGCGCGGTCGCCCCGGACCCGAGCTGAGCCACGGCCTCGAGCAGGGCGAGTGCCTTCTGCACGGCGCGTGGTTCGTGGCCCGCGATCTCCCCGGCTCGGGCGCCCATCACCGGGACCCGGGGGTACGTCCAGCCGCCGTCAACGCGAGGTTTCCGGCGGCGTCCGTGGCGAACACCCCGGCTCCCGGCAGCACATCATCCGTTTCCGCCGTGTCGAACACACCCATCGACCGCAGACTCGCCGGGTGGCGCCATCGCAGGTACAGCTGCCACGCCGAACCCGACAGCAACAGGGTCAGCACCACGGTGGGGACCATCGCGAAGCCGTGGGCCACGTTCACGAACAGCATGTAGGCCAGGACGATTCCGCCGGCGGCGCTGCCCGCCACTCCCGCCGCAAGGACGAGAGGGGTGTGTTCCCCGATGCGACTGAGGAACCGCACCGATGCCACGGCCACCAGCACGTACGCCGCGACCACCGCGGTCCTGGCGATCAACTGCACGTGAGAAAATCCGGTCGATTTGCCGACGATGCCGAACGTCGCGGCACCGACGCACACGGCGCACACGATGACCGCCAGTGCCGCGTACGGGGTGCGGTAGCTGCGGTGCACGCGGGCGAACAGACGCGGGACGACCCGTTCGATCCCCATCGAATACAGCAGGCGCGACGCGGCATTCGACGACGCCATCGCCGACGCCAGCCACGACGTGCCCAACCCGAGGTTCAGGGCGATCACCACGGCCGGGTCGACCCCGGTGCCGGTGCCGTGCAGGTACGCGTTGACCAGGGTGTCCGTGCGACCGGACCAGGCGGCCCACGCCGAGAAGATGAACAGGCCGCCGCAGATCATCGGCGTGAGCATCACGGTGCGGGTGACGGTGGCGAGCGGGCGCTTGGCCTCCGGGCCGAAGAACGTCGCGCTCTCGAAGCCGGCCAGGGCGAACACCGCGGCCAGCGTCATGAGTAGCGGCCCGTACGCGGAATCGGACGGCGGCACTGCGGCGTGCTGGCCGCCCGCGCCGGTCACGATCATCAGACCGACGATGAAGAGCAACGAGCACGATTCGACGGCGAGGATGGCGAGGGCCGCGAACCGCACTCCGCGGACCAGGCAGCCGAGGATCACGATCGCGATCCCGGCGTACACGAGGAGACGTTCGGCGGGTTCGCGCAACTCCAGCCCGAAGAAGCCGAGCGTCGCGATCACGGCCTGGCCACCGTGGTACAGCGTCATCACCGCACTGCCCACGTACTTGGTCAGCATGGCGACCCCGGCGGTGAGCGCGGCACGCGTGCCGAGGCCCTGGAACACGAAGCTGTAGAGGCCGCCCGCGGCCGCCATGCGTCGCGTGAACTGCGAGACGCACACCGCGATCAGGGAGACCACCACCGTGGCGACGACGATCGTGATCAGACCACTCAGCAGCATCTGGTGGGTGAACATGGTGACGGGCAGGACCACCATCGACACCGCCGGAGCCGTCGTGGCCACCGACTGGGCGAGAACCTCGAAGCCCGACAACTGCCGCCGGCCCAGCGCACGCAGCGGCGACACGGCCTGACGTTCGGGCTCGCCGGTGGCGAACGAACGCGCGATGGCGTCGGAAAGGGCTGACATGCGCGTGAAACTAGCCGGGTCGTGTTGCCGGAAAGTTTCGGTTTCGGGTCGAACTGCGCTTCGGGAGTGAGAACGGCCCGCGCCCGTTCTCGCTCGCCGGCCTCAGACTGTTTCGCCGCCGACAACTTCCCGACTCGCGTTCCTCCCAGGATGAATCCGGACAAGTTACCCGGGTCACCGGGCGCAAGAATGGGAGCGCGAATTGGCATTCACACGTAGATCTTTCATGAAGGGCCTCGGGGCCACCGGGGGCGCGGGACTCGCGTACGGCGCGATGTCGACGCTCGGGCTCGCACCGTCGACCGCCGCTCCCGCCCGGGCGTTCCAGCCGCTCGCGGCCGGCGACCTGATCGGGAAGGTGAAGGGCAGTCACTCCGTGGTCGTGCTCGGCGGCGGCCCCGCCGGTCTGTGTTCGGCGTTCGAACTGCAGAAGGCCGGGTACACGGTGACGGTCCTCGAGGCCCGCACCCGGCCCGGCGGCCGCGTCTGGACGGCCCGGGGCGGCACCGAGGAGACCGACCTGAACGGCGAGACGCAGAAATGCACGTTCTCCGAGGGGCACTTCTACAACGTCGGCGCCACCCGCATCCCGCAGAGCCACATCACGCTCGACTACTGCCGCGAACTCGGCGTCGAGATCCAGGGCTTCGGAAACCAGAACGCCAACACGTTCGTGAACTACCAGAGCGACACGTCGCTGTCGGGCCAGTCCGTCACCTACCGCGCCGCGAAGGCCGACACGTTCGGCTACATGTCGGAGCTGCTGAAGAAGGCCACCGATCAGGGCGCCCTCGACCAGGTGCTGAGCCGGGAGGACAAGGATGCGCTGTCGGAGTTCCTCAGCGACTTCGGTGACCTGTCCGACGACGGCCGCTATCTCGGATCCTCCCGTCGCGGTTATGATTCCGAGCCCGGGGCCGGCCTGAACTTCGGCACCGAGAAGAAGCCGTTCGCGATGCAGGAAGTGATCCGCAGCGGCATCGGCCGCAACTTCAGCTTCGACTTCGGCTACGACCAGGCGATGATGATGTTCACCCCGGTCGGCGGCATGGACCGGATCTACTACGCCTTCCAGGACAGGATCGGCACCGACAACATCGTCTTCGGCGCCGAGGTGACGTCGATGAAGAACGTGTCCGAGGGCGTCACCGTCGAATACACCGCGGGCGGCGCGAAGAAGTCGATCACCGCCGACTACGCGATCTGCACGATCCCGCCGCACCTCGTCGGACGACTGCAGAACAATCTGCCCGCCGACGTGCTCACCGCACTGAAGGCGGCCAAGCCGTCGTCGTCCGGAAAGCTCGGCATCGAGTACTCGCGCCGGTGGTGGGAGACGGAGGACCGCATCTACGGCGGCGCATCCAACACCGACAAGGACATCTCGCAGATCATGTTCCCGTACGACCACTACAACTCCGACCGAGGCGTGGTCGTCGCCTACTACAGCAGCGGCAAGCGTCAGGAAGCGTTCGAGTCTCTCACCCACCGCCAGCGGCTCGCCAAGGCGATCGCGGAGGGCTCGGAGATCCACGGCGAGAAGTACACCCGCGACATCTCGTCGTCGTTCTCGGGCAGCTGGCGTCGCACCAAGTACTCCGAGAGTGCCTGGGCCAACTGGGCGGGCAGCGGCGGCTCGCACGGCGGGGCGGCCACTCCCGAGTACGAGAAGCTGCTCGAACCCGTCGACAAGATCTACTTCGCCGGCGACCACCTGTCCAACGCGATCGCGTGGCAGCACGGCGCCCTGACGTCCGCCCGCGACGTCGTCACCCACATCCACGAGCGCGTGGCCCAGGAAGCCTGACCTTCCCCTCGAACAAGGAGTTGTGAACTGTGAAGTCTTTTCGTACCAAGGCCGTGACCGCCGCGCTCGCAGCATCCGCTCTGATCGCCGGGGCGACGTCGTGCTCCTCCGAGGAAGCGGCGGCGGAGGCGCCCGGCAGCACCTTCGTGTCGAAGTCCGTTCTCGAAGTCGGCGAGGCGAATCCGATGATCGCGCAGGGTGTGGCGATCGGCGGCGGCACCGCCGTCTACAAGTCGAGCGGCATCGGCCCGGGCGCGTCCAACAAGACCGCACCCGAGGGCACCCCCGAGTCGTACATCGACACCGACGTGTTCGCGGGCGGCGCACTCCCGGCCGGAGTCACGATCACCGAGGCGCAGGGCATCAACGCGCTGAAGCGGATTCGCGACAATCTCGAGGCGCAGGGACTGACGCTCGAGGAGGTCGTGACCATGCGGGTGTTCCTCGACAACGTCCCCGGCACCGACCGCGCCGACTACGCCGGCTGGAACCGCGCCTACCGGCAGTTCTTCGCGAACACCAACCTCGACACCGGGGACACCGAACTGGTCCCGCTCGGCACCGCGGAACCGGCCGCGCCGATGGAACGGAACTCCGCGCGTCCCAGCCGGTTCGCGCTCGAGGTCGCGAGCCTGCCCGCCGCGGGCTGGCTCGTCGAGGTCGAGGTGGACGCCGTGTACCCCGACGGTGAGGAGCCCCAGTAGTGGGGGCGCTGAGCCCGAGCCACTGGGCGATCATCGCGGTCGTGCTCGTGGTGCTGTTCGGGTCGAAGAAACTCCCTGACGCCGCCCGCGGCCTGGGCCGCTCCATGCGGATCCTCAAGACCGAGGTGGGGGAGTTGCAGGCGGACGCCCCCGAACTGGAGAAATAGACGAAGCGAGCCGGTGGACCCCGCGTCCACCGGCTCGCTCCTTCTTCGGTTGTCAGGCCTTACGCATGTACGTCCGGACCGTCAGCGGAGCCATGATCGCGACGATCACGGCGGCGCCGAGCAGCGACCACACGACGTGGACACCGAAGTGGCCGTCGTTGACGAGTTCACGCACCGCGGTCACGACGTGCGACACGGGGTTGACGTTCACGAACGCCTGCATCCAGCCCGGCATCGTGTCGGCGGGCACGAACGCGTTCGACATGAACGTCAGCGGGAACAGAATGAGCATCGAAATACCCTGCACCGACGACGCTTTGCTCATCAGGACACCCATCAGGGCGAAGATCCAGCTGATCGAGAAGGCGCAGACGATGACGAGCGCGCCGGCCGACACCACCCCGACGACACCGCCGCCGGGCCGGTAACCCATCGCGATACCGACGGCGAACGTGATGGTCGTGGCGATGCCGTACCGCACGACGTCGGCGAGGAGCGCACCGGACAGCGGCGCGATGCGGGCGATCGGCAGGGACTTGAAGCGGTCGAAGACGCCCTTGTCCATGTCTTCCCGCAACTGGGTGCCCGTCACGATCGACGTGGTGATCACCGTCTGGACCAGGATGCCCGGGATGATGATCGGCAGATACGACGCCACGTCGCCGGAGATGGCGCCACCGAAGATGTACGTGAACATCAACGTGAAGATGATCGGCTGGACGACGACGTCGAACAGCTGCTCGGGGTTGTGCTTGATCTTGAGCAGTCCCCGGTACGCCATCGTCAGCGTGTTCGCGACGGACTGCTCGAGGCTGATCCGGTTCCGGGCCTCCGGAATCGGTTGGGGGCCCGCGTGAGTGCGGGATTCGAGGGTGGTGGTCATGCGACGCTCCGTTCGGTGTCGGCCTCGGTGGCGTCTGCGCCGTGGCCGGTGATGGTGAGGAAGACCTCGTCGAGACTCGGCTTCTGGACGGTGATCTCGTCGACGGCGATCCCGTGGTCGCGCAGTCGGATCAACAGTTCCACGGTGAGCGACGGATCGGTCATCGGTGCGGTGAGGCGGCCGATCTCCGGGGTGATCGCCACCTCCACACCGAGAGTGTGTGCGATCACCGACCGCGCGTCGTCGGTCTGCCCGCGATCGACCAGGGTCAACTGCAGCGAGGAGACGCCCACGGACGCCTTCAGTTCGTCGGCCGTGCCGTCCGCGATCACCTTCCCACGGTCGATGACGGCGATCCGATCGGCCAGCTGATCCGCCTCGTCGAGATACTGCGTGGTGAGCAGCACCGTCGACCCGTCCGCGACCAGCCTGCGGATGGTGTCCCACATCTGGGCGCGCGTCCGAGGGTCCAGACCCGTCGTCGGCTCGTCCAGGAACAACAGCGGAGGGTGGGCGATCAGGCTGGCCGCCAGGTCCAGACGTCGACGCATGCCGCCCGAGAAATTCTTGAGCGGCTTCGTCGCCGCCTCGGTGAGGTCGAACTCCTCGAGCAGTTCCGTGCACTTCCGGCGGGCATCACCCCGGCTCAGGCCCAGCAACCGGGCGAAGATCACCAAGTTCTCGACCGCCGACAGGTCCTCGTCGACGGACGCATACTGGCCCGTGACCCCGACCAGCGAGCGGACCGCGTTCGGTTCGCGCACCACATCGTGACCGAAGATGCGGGCCTCGCCGCCGTCCGGACGCAACAGCGTCGCGAGCATCCGCACCGTCGTGGTCTTGCCGGCGCCGTTCGGGCCGAGCACTCCGTACACCGACCCGGTCGGAACGGACAGGCTCACGCCGTCGACGGCGCGCTGACGGCCGAAGAGCTTCACGAGCCCGTCGGCCTCGATGGCTGGGGGAGTTGCAGTGAGTTTCATGCCGTAGACGATGCAGCCCACCCCTTGCAGCGGGCTTGCACGCCTCTTGCACGGGCTTGCGGACACCGTCGTCCTGAATCAGGGGCGATTGCGCCGGAATCTGGCGAATGTCTCGGCAAACGTCTGTCAGCGCCGGTGCTCGGCACGCGCGCAAGCCCTGTCGAAGCGCGCCTTGACGGCAGCGAAGTCGAACAGGTCCCGCCACGTCCACCGGACGACCTCGTACCCGGCGTCGCGAATCGCGTCCTCCCTGAGCTTCTCGCGATGGACCGCGACTGCCGCCTGGCCACCGTCGACGCCGTAGTTTCCCAGGCCATCGAACTCCCCGACCACGCCGAATTCTCTCCAGAAGACATCGACTCGGCCGAGGAAGGTACCGGTGCCGTCGTGGAGCACGTGCTGGAGTTCGGGAGACGGCAGGTCGTGCCGGCGGATCCGGATGCGGCTCAGCGATTCCCCAGGGCTCTCGCTGCGACCGTCGAGGAAGCTCGCCGCCCGCCGCGCCGTCGCGATGCCCTTGCGAGGTCCCGCTCGACCGACCTCGTCCAGAATCTCGTCGAGCGCGACGAGTCGACGGTGCAGGGCCGAATCGCCGACGACGACGGCCTGGTCGAACGTCGAGATGCGTGCGGTGTCGACCACGGTCCGGGCGGGGGAGGTGACCGCCAGCCCGCCCAGGGTGACGACGTCGGGCGCGTCCAACGGTGTGGCGTGGACGTGGACTCCCGTGGTTCGGCCACCGCCGGAGGCGTGGTTCCTCGTCGGATGCACCCGTTCCAATGGGAGGTCGCCGAGGTCCATGCCGTGCAGCAGTGCCGCAGAGGTGTGGCTCACCACGACGCCGGGTGGGCGCGACTGCACGGCCGCCGCAATGCGGGCCCGGTGCAGCGCAGGCGCATCGAGTGCGGCGAAGTGCTCGTCGGGAACGTACGCACCCGCCGCGATTCGCACGAGACGCCCGGAATCGCGTGCACGCCGGATCTCGGAGTCGGTGAAACCGTCGGCCAGGGCTTGGCGTCGGAAGATCACGTGGTCGCTCATGGCGACATCGTGCCCCACCCCACAGCGGTGATCGGTTCGCTCACCTGGGCTTTCGCGGAGCCTGTGGATAGAGGTCGGCTTGTGGACAACAGCATCCGCGTGGATTTTGGCCAGACGCGCGGAAATTGCGGGCGCATCTGGCCAATGTCTCCGCGGACAGGCGGACCTGCTAGCCGAACCGCGATTCCAGGGCGCGCCGGTCGACCTTTCCCGGGCCTCTGAGGGGGAGGGTGTCGACGAGGTGCAGTTCGCGGGGTGCGGCGGTGGGGTCGAGGGTGCGTTCGACGAAGGAGCGGAGTTCGGCGAGTGTCGGTGCGGTGCCGGGCTCGGCGACGACGACAGCGGTGACGCGGCGTCCCAGTCGCTCGTCGGGGAGGCCGATCACCGCGCATTCCCGGACGGCGGGGTGCGCGACGAGAGCCGCCTCGACCACTTGCGGGACGACGGTGAGACCGCCGGTGGAGATGGCTTCGTCGAGTCTGCCGGAGATGCCGAGGACGCCGTCGGTGACGGCGCCGGCGTCGTCGGTGCGGAACCAGCCGGGTTCGGCGAACGCGGGATGGTCGGGGAGTCCGCGGTAACCGGACGCGAGCATGGGCCCGCCGAGGAGGACGCGGCCGTCACCGTCGATCCGCACGCGGGCGCCGTCGAGGGGCACCCCGTCGTACACGCATCCACCGCACGTCTCGCTCATGCCATACGTACGGACGACGGTGATGCCGGCGTCGACGGCGCGCCGCAGGACGGGGGCGGGGGTGGCGGCTCCGCCGAGGAGGACGGCGTCGAGTGCGGCCAGCGATGCCACGGCGTCGGGGTGGTCGAGGGCCTTGACCAGCTGGGTCGGAACGAGCGAGGTGTAGCGGCGGGGGCCGCTCATCGACGCGACTGCGGCAGGCAGCGCACCGGGGTCGAAGCCGTCGGTCACGTCGATCACCACCGGCTCGGTGCCCGCGAGGACACTGCGAAGCAATACCTGCATGCCCGCGATGTGGTGGGCGGGAAGGGTCAGCAGCCAGGAGCCCGGACCGCCGAGCCGCGCGTGCGTCGCGTCACCGCTGGCGCGGAGGGCGGACGCGGACAGCATGGCCCCCTTCGGCACTCCCGTCGTCCCGGACGTCGCGACCACGAGGGCGACACCGTCGTCGATCGGCTCCCCGGGGCGCAGTGCGTCCGTCAGTCGGCGGGTCTCCCGCTCGTCCGAGGCGGGGACGGGGAGCGCGGCGGGGGCGGTTCCGTCGAGGATCGCCGACAGCTGCGGCAGGATGCCGAGAACCCCGACGCCCGACGGGACGGGCAGGACCTGCAGTTCGCTCACTGGGCGGGCCCGGCCAGCGGCCAGCCGCCGGCGGCGAGGTTGCTGCGCACCCGGTCGACGTCCGATTCCAGCGGCAACTCGTCGGTGACCTTGGTGATGAGCACCTGGATGTCGGTCTTCTCGATGGGAATGTCACCCTCCTCGACGAGCGCGTCGGCGACGGCGTCCACCTCGTCTTCCGACAGGCGGCGGGTGAGCAGCGCGAACAACGGAATGTAGTCCTGCTCGGGCACGCCGTTGGGATAGCCGGCTCGCAGCCAGCCGATGATGGAGGAGAGAAACGGTGGAAGGCTCATGGCTAGCCTGCGTCGCGGGTTTCTTCCCCGTCGCCGGAGCCTTCGCCGCATTCGGCGTCGGTTCCGACCGGCCACCCTCCGGCCTCGAGGTTCTCCGTCACCCGGGCGACGTCCTCCTCGGAGGGTTCCTCGTGGGTGATCTCGCTGATGAGGCGGCGGATGTTGTCGTAGTCGACGTGGCGTTCGGGTGTCTCGTGGGCCGTCTCGATGGACAGTGCGACGACCTGTTCGATTTCCTCGTCGGTGAGACGGCGACGCAGCACGGCCAGCAACGCGAAATGGTCCTTCGCCGGGATTCCCTCGGGGTACCCGGCGCGTAGCCAGTCGAGCACGGAGCGAAGTGAATTCTTGGGCACGCGTTCGGCTTCTTTCGTCGATGGAACGGGACTCGTGGTCGCCGCTCAGAAGATGTGGATACCGAAGCTGCTGGCCAAAAAGCCCTGCATCAAGAGAAGTATCCCAGTGATGATCGCGATCAGCACCACGGCGAAGCAGGCCCAGGCGCCGATCCGGCCTGCGGCGGTCGGCTGCGAGACGCCCTCGCCGGTGTCCGTGCCGCCGAGCGAGCGCAGTCCGAGCGCGAAGATCGCGGGTAGGCCGGCACCGAACAGCAGACCGACGAGGATGACCTGCCAGAGCGAGTTGACGGTGGTGGTCAGCAGTGTCATGGCGAGCCCCTCAGCGGCTCGTGGCGGGACCGGCGGAGTCCGCGGTCTCGGCCACCCCCGGCTCGGTGGGTTCGGCGGGAACGTCGGCACCGCCCGACTCCCACTCCGCGTTGACGTTGCCGGACGTCACCGGCTGCAGGCGGGAGCGCAGGTACATGAACCCGGCGAGCACGATCAGGGCGGCGAACACGACGAGAACACCGGGCAGGCCGCCGATCATGTGGGCGATGACCCAGCACACGGCTCCCACGATCGCCGCGGACGGCAGCGTGACGAGCCACGCGACGGCCATGCGTCCGGCGATGCCCCAGCGGACCTCGGCGCCCTTGCGGCCGAGGCCGGTGCCGAGGATGGAGCCGGTCGCGACGTGCGTGGTGGACAGCGGCAGTCCGAGGTGGCTGGACGTCAGGATGATTGCGGCGGACGACGACTCCGCGGCCATGCCCTGGGGAGCGGCGATCTCGACGAGTCCCTTGCCGAGCGTGCGGATGATGCGCCAGCCGCCGAGGTAGGTGCCGAGCGCGATGGCGATGGCGCAACTGAGCTTCACCCAGAACGGCATCTCGTCGTCTGCTGACAGGCTTCCGTGTGCGACGAGTGCGAGGAAGATCACGCCCATCGTCTTCTGGGCGTCGTTGGTTCCGTGGGCAAGCGATACCAGGGATGCGGAACCGATCTGGCCGATGCGGAACCCGTGCTCCTTGGTGTCCTCCGGCACGCCGGAGGTGATCCGGTAGACCAGCTTGGTGCCCGCGGTGGCGACCAGCGCTGCGACCACGGGGGCGAGGACGGCGGGAACGACGACCTTGCTGAGCACGCCGCCCCACTCGACACCGCTCATGCCGATGGACGCGATGGCCGCACCGATCAGTCCGCCGAACAGTGCGTGGGACGAGCTCGACGGCAGGCCCAGCAGCCACGTCGCCAGATTCCAGATGATCCCGCCGACCAGCCCGGCGAACACGATGAGCAGCAGATCCTCGCCGCCGACTTCTCCCAGGTTCACCACGCCCTTGGCGACTGTCGCCGCAACCTCCACGGACAGGAACGCGCCGACCAGATTCAACGATGCGGAGAGCGCGACAGCGGCCTTGGGTCGCAGAGCTCCCGTCGCGATCGAGGTGGCCATTGCATTGCCCGTGTCGTGAAAGCCGTTCGTGAAATCGAAAGCGAGGGCGGTGACGACCACCACCAGGAGAACTACGAGCTCTGCGGTCACACCCAGATTGTGCGGATTTCAACCGAGAATGTACAGCTGACGTCCGGTGTACAGGATCACTCCTGCGTATGGCCTTCCGTCAGTTCTCACCCTTCGGACGGGTGTCGCGGCGGATGGGGTGATCCTCTGGGATCTGCACCAGAACGATCGGGATTCCGTCGGGGTCCGCGATCCACATCTCGAACAGCCCCCACGGTTCTTGCCGGGCTTCGCGGTCGATCTTCACCCCGGCCAGAACCAGCTCGGTCTGCACCGCCGTGAGATCGCGAACCTGCAGCCACAGGGCGCCGTCGAAGGAGGACGACTCGCCGGTTCCCCCGTGCGCGGCAACCTCGATCAGGCCCTGACCGGCGAAGAACACCGTGCCGCCGGGGTATTCGCGGGCGGTCGCGAGTCCGAGGATGTCGCGGTAGAAGCTCAGCGTCGTCGTGTAGTCGCGGGGCCGCAGAATCGTCCTGCTGCTGAGGATCTCCACGCGTCACCCTCCTTCGCCGGGACGGGCTTCGTGCCCCGTCCGGCCGTGTGTCCGTCGATCTTCCTTCATCTCCGCCTCGAACAGGTGCCGCCGTCCGTCGGCGAGTTCGTGACGTGCGTCACGCTCGTGTTCGCGCAGCGGCGACCAGTAGTGATCGTCGAACTCCTCGACGATCTGGAACGTCCACCGGCCCTCGACGACGTTGCGTCCCACGAGTTCGGTCTCCACCCGGTCCGCGACGGCCGCGTGTCCCGCGGCGCGGAGCGCGTCGACGGCTTCGCCGAGCTGAAGATCGGCGTGTCCGATCAGCTGATGGAACGAGTAGAGGTGCCCGCGGGCACGCTCGACCGTTTCGAGGGCCTCCGACAACTTCCCGAGCGCGGCGACGGTGTCGTCGCTCACTCCGGGCGGACGGCGATGTTCCGGTGCGGGGAGCTCGCGGTCGATGCTCATGTGGGTCAGTGTGCCTGAATCGGAGACCCCGCGTGTCCTCTCCTGCCGAGGCGACGAATCGGCCCGCGTATTTCACCCACGGAGGGTCTACTCGTGCGCGACCGCCCGATGTTGGACTGGATCGACAGCATCGGACGACGAGGGGACCGGGCCATGACATCGAGCGTGACAGGCAAGCCGATAGCGGGCGGCGAATCGTTACCGTTCCCGCCGACACCGTCGGGAAGCATCGCCGGCCGGACCATGCAGGAGTCGGTGTACAGCCCTCGTCCGAAGGAACGGCGGCTTCCCGACGACGCCCCGAACATTCTGATCGTCCTCATCGACGACGCCGGGCCCGGTCTGCCGAGCGGTCTCGGCGGTGAGGTGAACACCCCGACGCTCGACGCGATGTTGCAGGACGGTCTCGGGTACAACCGATTCCATACGACCGCAATGTGTTCGCCGACCCGGGCGTCGCTGCTGACCGGACGCAACCACCATCGCGTCGGCAACGGGCAGATCGCCGAACTGGCCAACGACTGGGACGGCTACTCCGGCCGCATCCCGAGGTCGAGTGCGACGGGGCCCGAGGTGCTGCGCCACTACGGGTACAGCACTGCCGCTTTCGGGAAATGGCACAACACACCGGCCGAGGAGACCACTGCCGCGGGCCCGTTCGACAACTGGCCGACGGGTCTCGGGTTCGAGTACTTCTACGGCTTCCTCGCCGGCGAGGCGTCGCAGTACGAGCCGAACCTGGTGCGGAACACGACGGTGGTGCTGCCTCCGAAGACCCCGGAGCAGGGATACCACCTCAGTGAGGATCTCGCCGACGATGCCATCGGCTGGCTGCGCAGGCACAAGGCGTTCGACGCCGACAAACCGTTCTTCATGTACTGGGCCAGCGGCTGTCTGCACGGACCGCACCACATCATGAAGCCGTGGGCCGACAAGTACGCCGGGAAGTTCGACGACGGCTGGGATGCCTACCGGGAGCGGGTCTTCACGAGGGCGAAGGAGAAGGGCTGGATTCCCCCCGAAGCGGAGCTGACCGACCGGGACCCGACGATGGCCGCATGGGACGACATTCCCGAGGACGAGAAACCCTTCCAGCGCCGGCTGATGGAGGTCGCGGCCGGGTATGCCGAGCACTGCGACGTCCAGGTGGGCAGGTTGTTCGACGAGCTCGACCGTCTGGGCTACAGGGACGACACACTGGTCCTGTACATCTGGGGCGACAACGGCTCGTCGGGTGAGGGTCAGAACGGAACGATCAGTGAACTGTTGGCGCAGAACGGCATTCCCACCACAACGGCCCAGCACATCGCGGCCCTCGAGGAACTCGGTGGCCTCGACGTCCTGGGGTCGCCGAAGACCGACAACATGTATCACGCGGGCTGGGCGTGGGCGGGCAGCGCGCCGTACAAGGGGATGAAGCTGCTGGCGTCCCATCTCGGTGGCACCCGCAACCCGATGGTCGTGCGGTGGCCGGCGAAGGTGACACCGGACCCGACGCCTCGCACGCATTTCCTGCACTGCAACGACGTGGTACCGACGCTGTACGACATCGTCGGAATCACCCCGCCGCGGACGGTGAACGGTGTTCCACAGGACCCGGTGGACGGCACCAGCTTCGCGCAGACGCTCGTCGAACGCGACGCCACCGGGGGAAAGCTCACCCAGTACTTCGAGATCATGGGCAGCCGGGCGATTTACCACGACGGTTGGATGGCGTCCGCGTTCGGGCCACGCGCACCCTGGGCGGCGGGTGTGCCGGGCGGCATCCGCGACTGGAGCCCGGACGACGACGTGTGGGAGCTCTACAACCTGGACGAGGACTGGACCCAGAACCGGGACCTCGCCGAGCAGTATCCGCAGAAGCTGGCGCAATTGCGGGAACTGTTCGCGATCGAGGCTGCGAAGAACAACGCGCTCCCCGTCGGCGGCGGGCTGTGGGTCATCGCGCTGCATCCCGAGCAGCGGATCACGACGCCGTACACGAGCTGGGAGTTCTCCGGCGACACGATCCGCATGCCCGAGTTCTGCGCTCCCGCGCTGGGGAACAAGAACAACCGGGTCACCCTCGACCTCTCCGCGCCGGACAATCCGAGCGGAGTGCTCTACGCGCTGGGGAGCAACGCCGGCGGACTCACGTGTTTCGTCGACGACGGCTACCTCTGTTACGAGTACAACCTGTTCATCCTGATGCGCACCAAGATTCGTTCGACAGTGCCGATCCCGCCGGGCACCCGCACGGTGCAGGTGGTCACGGAGTTCGTCGAGGCGCGGCCCGGTGGACCGCTGAACGTGAAGCTCTGTGTCGACGGCGATGTCGTCGGGGAGGGGCAGGTGCCCGTGAGCGTGCCGTTGCTGTTCACAGCCAACGACTGTCTCGACGTCGGCACCTGCCTCGGTTCCCCGGTGTCGCTGGACTACTACGACCGGGCGCCGTTCCCGTTCAACGGCACCATCGACCGGATGGCGGTCGAGTACACGTAGGCGCTCAGAAATACGGGATGCGGGTCGCGTCAGAAATACCAGGGGTAGGGCTTCCAGTCGGGTTCGCGCTTTTCGAGGAAGGAATCGCGGCCCTCGACGGCCTCGTCCGTCATGTACGCCATGCGGGTCGCCTCGCCGGCGAACAGTTGCTGACCGACGAGGCCGTCGTCCTGCAGGTTGAATGCGTATTTGAGCATGCGCTGGGCCTGCGGGGACTTGCCGTTGATCTTGGTGGCCCAGTCGATGGCCACGTCCTCGAGTTCGGCGTGGTCGACGACCTTGTTGACGGCGCCCATCTGGTGCATCTCCTCCGCGGTGTACGTCTCACCGAGGAAGAAGATCTCGCGGGCGAACTTCTGGCCGACCATCTTGGCGAGGTAGGCGCTGCCGTAGCCGCCGTCGAAGCTGCCGACGTCGGCGTCGGTCTGCTTGAAACGGGCGTGTTCGCGGCTGGCGAGGGTCAGGTCGCAGACCACGTGCAGGCTGTGACCGCCGCCCGCGGCCCAGCCGTTGACGAGGCAGATGACCACCTTCGGCATGAACCGGATCAGCCGCTGGACCTCGAGGATGTGGAGACGTCCGGCGCGGGCCTTGTCGACGGTGTCCGCGGTTTCCCCTTCCGCGTACTGGTATCCGCTGCGTCCGCGGATGCGCTGGTCGCCGCCGGAGCAGAACGCCCAGCCCTCGTCCTTGGGGCTCGGACCGTTGCCGGTGAGCAGCACGGCGCCCACGTCGGACGTCATCCGGGCGTGGTCGAGCGCCTTGTACAACTCGTCGACGGTGTGCGGGCGGAAGGCGTTGCGCACTTCGGGACGGTCGAACGCCACCCGGACGATTCCCTGGGTGACATGCCGGTGGTAGGTGATGTCGGTCAGGTTCTCGAAACCGGGAACCGGTCGCCAGTGCTGCGGGTTGAAAGTCACGGCTCCGAGGTTATCGGGTGCCGTTGGTGGGTGTCCGCGCGCGCACGAGTTTGCCCGGGTTTACCGTGCAGGTATGAGCGAACAGGCTGCCGACGTCACCCGTCTCGACGGCAAAGGCGACGACCAGTACGAGCACCACGGCGGGTTCCCCAAGTACGAGCCGGTGACACCCGGCCCGGACTGGCCGCGGTTCGTCGAGGGAATGCGCACGTTGCAGGACCTCGCGGTGTCGGTCGACGCCCCGGACGACGTGCTCACGCAGGCCGCGGACCAGGTGGAGAAGCTGGCCGAACTGCTCGGACCGTACGTCGTTCCCGAGGGGCGGTCGCCGGCGGGCCGCACGATCGAGTTGCCGGGCCGGGGGAGTCTCCTCATGCCGCCGTGGAATATCGAGAAGTTCGGGCCCGAGGGGGTGCGCAGCGCGGGCATGTTCCGGCGCTACCACCTCGGCGGCAACGGCGCCGCGCACGGCGGCACGCTGCCGCTGCTGTTCGACGACCTGATGGGCATGATCGTCCACGCGTACGGGCGGCCCATCAGCCGCACCGCCTACCTGCACGTGAACTACCGCGCGATCACACCGCTCGACACGCGTCTGACCGTCGAGGGCAGCGTCGACCGAGTGGAGGGTCGCAAGACGTTCATCACCGCACGGTTGATGCAGGACGACACGTTGCTCGCCGACTGCGAGGCCCTCATGCTCCAGTTGCTGCCCGGGCAGCCCTGACCTCGTGACGTCCCTGCCCTCCGTGGAGGAGGTCCTGGCCGACGCCGTCGTGGTGAGTCTGCCCATGCGCGTGCGGTTCCGCGGCATCACGACGCGAGAAGCGTTGCTGCTGCGGGGCCCCGCGGGGTGGGGCGAGTTCGCGCCGTTCCCCGAGTATGCGGACGACGAGGCGGCGCACTGGTTGCAGTCGGCGATCGAGGACGCCTGGCTGGGGCCGCCGCCCGCGGTGCGCACGCGGGTGCCGATCAACGCCACCGTCCCCGCCGTCGACGCCGCGCGGGTGCCCGCCCTGCTCGAGCGTTACCCCGGCGCGCGGACCGCGAAAGTGAAAGTGGCCGAACGTGGTCAGACCCTCGACGACGACGTCGCACGGGTGCGGGCGGTCCGCGCACTCGTTCCGAACGTGCGCGTCGACGCGAACGGGGGATGGTCGGTCGACGAGGCCGAGGCCGCGCTGCGGGCACTGACCGTCGACGGTCCGCTCGAATATGCCGAGCAGCCGTGCGCGACTGTGCCCGAATTGGTGGAGGTCCGCAGGCGGATGCCCGACGTGCGGGTGGCCGCCGACGAGAGCATCCGGCGCGCCGAGGATCCGCTGAAGGTCGTGCGGGCAGGCGGTGCCGACGTGGCCGTCGTGAAGGTCGCCCCGCTCGGGGGGATGCGGCGGCTGCTGTCGCTCGCGGACGAGTTGTCTTCGTACGGTGTGCCGGTGGTCGTGTCGAGCGCCTTGGACACCGCTGTCGGCATCGCCGCCGGTGTCGCCGCTGCCGCCGCCCTCCCCGAATTGCAGTTCGCGTGCGGTCTGGGTACCGGGGGACTCTTCGAGGCGGACGTGGCCCGCCCCCGCGAACCCGTCGACGGCGAACTCACCGTCGAAGCGGTGGTACCCGACGTCGAACGCGTCACGGCTCTCGCCGCGTCCGCGGAGCGTTCACGCTGGTGGATCGAGCGGGCACGCCGGTGCCATGGCCTGCTCGAACAACGCGGAGTCCGGTTTTTCGTATAGTGTCTGGCCGGACCTGATCGCTCAGTCAATACGGAGGCATTGAAAGTGGTTGCAGCTCTGAACGAAACCCTGCTCGACGAGTCGCGCGTTCCTGCGGTCATCGCAGACGTCCAGGCTCTCATCGACGCGGAGGTTTCGGACAAGTCGGGGGCTTCGGGACTGGCACTCAAGGGTGGATACGGCGCCGTCAAGAAGGTGGGACCGTCGATCGTGCCGGACGCCATCGAGGGCCTGCTGCCGGCATTCGTCACCAAGCTCGAGCCGTACTGGCAGGCCTTCACCGCCAGTGGTGAGGCCGGATTCTCCGAGTACCTGGTCGCGCGTGGCGACGAGGTCGCGGACTCGCTCCTCGGCGTGACCGACGAGCGCATCGCGGGCAGCGACCGCGGTGCTGTCAAGAAGGTGTACTCGTCGCTGCGTCCGTCGGCGAAGAAGAATGTGATCGAGGCACTTCCGCGTCTGGGCGCCCTCGTTCAGAAGCACGCCAACTGAGAAGCCGGGTGAGTGGCACGGCGCGCCCCGGGCGTGCCGTGCCACTCACCTGTGGTCAGTTGGCAGCGTGGCCGTGGCGCCAGTACCCGGTGAACGCGATATCGGACTTCGGGATGTGGCGCTCGTTCACGAGGTGGCGCCGCAACGCCGTCGTCAGCTCGCTCTCGCCGGCCACGAACGTGTAGGACGGCCCGGCCGGCAACTCCGCCTGTTTCACGGTGTTCAGCGCGAGCACTCCCGGACGGGCATCGGCGTCCTCGCGCACCAGCCAGTGCACGTTCACGCCGTCACCCACCGAAACCTCCTGAGCGTCTTCGGCATCGGGAATCTCGACGAACACTTCGGCCCGCAGGTCCCGCGGCGCCGACCGCAGGATCCCGACGATGGCGGGAAGCGCGCTCTCGTCACCGACGAGCAATTGCCACTGCGCATCCGGCGTCGGGTTGTAGATCAGCCCCTCGTCGAGGATTGCCACCTCGTCACCGGCCGCGGCCGAGTTCGCCCACGCCGACGCGGGACCGAGGTCGCCGTGCGAGGCGAAGTCGATGTCGATCTCGGTGGTGTCGCCGAACGTTCCCGTTCCCGCCACGCGGATCTCGCGGATCGTGTAGTTGCGCACGACCGGCCGGGTGTCCTTGGACATCAGCTTGTACTGCGCGTACCAGAGGTTGCTCGCGCTGGTCGGAAGCCGCAGCGTGCTCTGTCCCCGCTGGGGGATGAACATCCGGAACCACTGGTCGAACCCCATCGGGCTGACGCAGTCGAGTTCCTCGCCCGCGATGGTCACGCGGACGAAGTTCGGGCTGATCTGCTTGCCCGCGACGACGCGTGCGGACGCGATCCGGCGACTCCGAGGTTTGACGAACTTGCTGCGTTGAGCCATGGCGTTGGTTACTCCCCCGGTAGCGGTGCGATTTGTCAGGTAAGCCTAACCAATCGATCGGTCATGCGGGTCGATGCGGCCGGTCGAGCATCACGACCTTCGGCGGCAGACCCCACTCGTTGCGGCCGAGCCGGCTGAGCGGGGCGAGTTCCGCGAAGTCCGGAAGCCCGTCGTCGGCGAGCGCCTCGGGCCGCACCGCGACCGTGACGACGTCGCCCATCACCACGAACGAATCACCGACAGGTATCACCTGGTGCAGGGTGCACTCGATGGCGACCGGCGAACCCGCGACCCGCACGGGACGGACCCGCTCGCTGGGTTCGGTGTCGATGCCCAGCGCGGCGAACTCGTCGACCTCGCTGTCGAACGGGGCAGAGCTGGCGTTCACCGTCGAGATCAGCGGCTCCGTCGCCACGTTGATCACGAACTCTCCCGTCGCCTCGATATTGCGGAGGCTGTCCTTGCGGGTCACCGAGGTGAACTGCACCACCGGCGGGTGCGTGCTGGACACCGAGAAGAAGCTGTACGGGGCCAGGTTGGCCACCCCGTCCGCCGAGACGGTGGACACCCACGCGATCGGCCGGGGCACGATCGACGCGGTCAGCACCTGATACATGCGGTGTGGGGGAAGCTCGGCGGGATCGAAGACAGTGCGCATGCGTTCATGGTGTCAGCGCCCGCGATGTGGCCGTGAACTCACCCGGCGAGGTCGCCGGACGGACCTGCCGGAGTATCTGACACTCTTGATGTCGTGAACCCGTCCACTGCACAAGCCACCGCGGTCGTCGACGAACTGGTCCGCGGGGGAGTACGCGAGGTCGTGCTCTGCCCGGGTTCGCGCAACGCGCCGCTGGCGTTCGCCCTGCAGGCCGCCGACCTCGAGGGCCGGCTGCGTCTGCACATGCGCATCGACGAACGCACCGCGGGATTCCTCGCGCTCGGCCTGGCCGTGGCCGGCAAGCGCCCCGTCCCGATCGTCATGACGTCCGGCACCGCGGTCGCCAATCTCGGACCCGCGGTGCTCGAGGCGAACTACGCCCGGGTGCCGCTCGTGGTGCTCAGCGCCAACCGCCCGTACGAGATGCTCGGCACGGGCGCCAACCAGACCATCGAGCAACTCGGACTGTTCGGCAGCCAGGTGCGCGCAACCATCAGCCTGGGCCTGGCCGAGGACGACGCCGGGCAGAACAGCCAGTGGCGTTCGGCCGTGTGCCGGGTCCTCGCCGCAGCGCGCGGCACGAGGTCGGGCAACGCCGGTCCCGTGCACTTCGACATCCCGCTCCGGGAACCGCTCGTTCCCGACGTCCACGCGCAGGGCCCGGTCCCGCAGGGACGACCGGGTGGGGCGGCGTGGACCACCACCCAGCACGCGACCCTCGACGTGCCGATGGACCTCGACCTCACCCCCGACACCATCGTGATCTCCGGGCACGGGTCCGCGCTGCGGCCGGAACTCGCCGGACTTCCGACGGTCGCCGAGCCGACCGCGCCGCTGCACGGCATCCCGGTGCATCCGATGGCGTTGCCGCAGCTCAAACCGCGGCAGGCCGTCATCACCGGGCGCCCCACCCTCCACCGGTCCGTGTCGAAGGTCCTCGCCGATCCGTCGGTGGCCGTCTACGCGCTCACCACCGGCCCCCGCTGGCCCGACGTGTCCGGCAATGTGCTGGCCACCGGCACCCGCGCGGTCGTGTCCGGTGAACCCGACCGGGCCTGGATCAATCGGTGCCGCACGCTGTCCGAACACACCGACAAGGCGGTGCGCGCGCAGCTCGCCGCGCACCCGAAGGCGACGGGACTGCACGTGGCGGCCGCCGTCATGGACGCCCTGACCGACGGTGACCAGTTGCTGCTCGGGGCGTCCAACCCCGTGCGGGACGCCGCGCTCGTCAGCTATCCGGCGCCGAAGATCCGGGTGCTGTCCAACCGGGGTGTCGCCGGCATCGACGGCACCGTGTCCGCCGCCGTCGGGGCGGCCCTGGCCTACGAGGAGGGGCGGACGGTGGCCCTGCTCGGCGACCTCACGTTCCTGCACGACGCGTCCGGGCTGCTCATCGGTTCGGGCGAACCGCGGCCCCGGGACCTGACCATCGTGGTCGCCAACGACGACGGCGGCGGCATCTTCGAACTGCTCGAACAGGGCGATCCCCAGTACGCGGGGGTGTTCGAGCGGGTCTTCGGCACCCCGCACGGGATGGATCTCGCCGCACTCTGCGCTGCCTACCGGGTGGAGCATCACCTGGTGGGGCTGGGTGAGCTGTCGACGCGGCTGAGCGCGCCGGAGGCGCCCGGCGACCGCGGCATCCGGGTGCTCGAGGTGACCACCGAACGTTCCGGGCTGCGCGAACTGCACGCCGCGGTGCGGGCACAACTGTGAATGCGCGGGTGTCGCGGCGCGTCCAGCGGGGGGTGCTGGTGACGGCGATCGGCATCTCGGTCCTCGCAATCCTCCTCGTGCTGGCCGCCTGGCGCAACGACCACACCATCCAATCCGACCGGGGCGTGGCCACGGCGGAGGTGCTGTCGGCGGGATCGCTGCGGTCCGCCATCAGCTTCGTCACGCCCGACGGGGTGACGCACAACCCCGAACTGGGCGTGCTGTACCCGACCAAGCTCACGGTGGGGCAGCGGATCGACGTCGAGTACGCGCGCAGCGACCCCGACCTGGTGCGGGTGTCCGGACGCGACGCCAGCGTGGCCGTCGTCCCCGCCGGTTCGCTGATCGTCGTGACCTGGCTGATCGCGGGACCGGTGATCTGGTACCTGCGGCGGCGGGAGAGTTCGGCGGAGGCCCAGCCGGCAGTGTCATCCTGAGTTTCCCGGAACTTCGCGCGACGGTCACGTCGATCTCGCTGCTGTGACCACGAGCACTGCCACGCTGAGCGCGTGAGAGTAGCCATCGTCGCGGAATCGTTTCTTCCCAACATGAACGGTGTGACCAACTCGGTGCTGCGGGTCCTCGACCACCTCCAGCGCACCGGACACCAGGCGATGGTCGTCGCCCCGGACACGGTCGGATCGCTGACGTCCGCGCCGACCGAACACGACGGTGTGCCGGTCCACCGGGTGCCCGCGGTGATGGTGCCGAAGGTCAGTTCACTCCCGGTCGGTCTGCCGCAGCCCGGACTCACCGCCGCGCTGCGGGCGTTCGACCCCGACGTCGTGCATCTGGCGTCGCCGTTCCTCCTCGGGGCGGGCGGGCTCGGTGCGGCGCACCGGCTCGACGTCCCCACCGTCGCGGTGTACCAGACGGACGTGGCGGGTTTCGCCGAGAGCTACGGCCTCGGCATCACCAGCCGTGCGGCGTGGGCCTGGACGCGTCGCATCCACCGGGGCTGCACCCGCACCCTCGCGCCGTCCACGTCGGCGGTCGAGGCGCTCGCCGAGCAGAGGATTCCGAGGGTCCACCGCTGGGCCCGCGGCGTGGAGACCGCTCGGTTCGCGCCGTCCCGCCGCAGCACCGGTCTGCGGGACTCCTGGCTGGACGGTTCGGACCGGCTGGTCGTCGGATTCGTGGGCAGGCTCGCACCCGAGAAACACGTCGAGCGGCTCGCCGCACTCGCCGGCGACCAGCGGGTCCGGCTGGTGATCGTCGGCGACGGTCCGGAGCGGGCGCGCCTGCAGCGGTTGATGCCCGATGCGGTGTTCACCGGTCAGCTCGGCGGTGTGGAGCTGGCCGAGGCCTACGCGAGCCTGGACGTCTTCGTCCACCCGGGCGAGCACGAGACGTTCTGCCAGGCGGTGCAGGAGGCGCTGTCCAGCGGGGTGCCGGTGATCGGACCGGATGCCGGGGGACCGCGCGATCTGGTCGCGCACTGCCGCAACGGCTACCTGCTTCCGGTCGACCGGTTCGGCGAACTGCTGCCGAGCGCCGTCGAGGCGCTGTGCGACCGCCGCATGCGGGCCCGCTTCGGGGAGGCCGCCCGGCAGTCGGTGCTGCACCGCACGTGGCCCGCGATCTGCGACGAGCTGCTGGGCCACTACGCGGCGGTCGTCGGCGGGGAGGGCTTTCGCGAGACGCGAGCGGCCTGACCACCGCATCGATACCGGTGGGGAATTCGAGAGGTCGTCTCGTGGTTGCCCGGAGTATGGCCAAGTACAAGACTGTCAATCCCGCGACCGGTGAAACCCTCCGGGAATTCACGACCTTGGACGATGCAGGAGTGGAGTCGGCGCTCTCCCGCGCCCACAACGGATATCTCGACTGGCGGACGACCCCCGCCGAGGAACGCGCCCGGGTCCTGAGCCGAACCGCCGATCTCTACGCGGAACGTGAAGACGAACTGGCGCGGATGATCGCCCTCGAGATGGGCAAACCCGTCCGCGAGGCCAAAGGCGAAGTCAAGCTCTCCTCGGCGATCTACCGCTACTACGCGGACAACGGCCCCGCACTGCTCGAGGCGGAACGGCTCGACGTGCCGGGCGCGGACGAATCCGTGGTCTACCGCAGGCCGATCGGTGCGCTCGTCGGCGTGATGCCGTGGAACTACCCGTACTACCAGGTCGCACGCTTCACGGCGCCGAACCTCATGCTCGGCAACACCGTGCTGCTCAAGCACGCCCCGAACTGTCCGCAGTCGGCACTGCTGATGGAGGAGATCTTCCGGCAGGCCGGTCTCCCCGAGGATGCGTACATCAACGTGTTCGCCACCAACGAGCAGATCGCCGACATGATTGCGGATCCGCGTGTCCAGGGCGTCTCCCTCACCGGCAGTGAGCGGGCCGGGACCAGCGTCGCCGAGACGGCGGGCCGCAACCTCAAGAAGGTGGTGCTCGAGCTCGGCGGGTCCGACGTGTTCGTCGTCCTGGACACCAACGACATGGACGCCACGGTGAAGACCGCGACCCGTGCCCGCCTGTCCAACGCGGGCCAGGCCTGCAACTCGCCCAAGCGATTCATCGTGACCGAGCCGAACTACGACGAGTTCGTCTCGAAGCTCGCCGAGTCGTTCAAGGCCACCCCGACCGGCGATCCGCTCGACGCGAAGACCGTCCTCGGGCCGCTGTCCTCGCAGAGCGCCGCGGATTCGCTGATCGAGCAGATCGAGGACGCCGTCGCCAAGGGTGCGACGCTCCTCGCGGGCGGGAAGAAGATCGACGGCCCCGGCTCGTACGTCGAACCGACACTGCTCGTCGACGTGACCCCCGAGATGCGGGCGTACAGCGAGGAACTGTTCGGACCGGTCGGCGTCGTCTACAAGGTCGCCACCGCCGATGAAGCCGTGGAACTCGCCAACTCCTCCTCATACGGGCTCAGCGGTTCGGTGTGGAGCACCGACCTCGACGGGGCGCGGGAAGTCGCCGACCGGCTCGACGTCGGCATGGCCTTCGTCAACGAACACGGCACGACGCTTCCCGGGTTGCCGTTCGGTGGCGTCAAGCGCTCCGGCGTCGGCCGCGAACTCGGTCCGTGGGGGATGGACGAATTCGTCAACAAGAAGCTGGTGCGGGTCTCCAAGAAGTAACCGCCTCGCCCCCGCGCCCGGCGCCGACATCGGCGCCGGGCGCGGTTGGTAGCGTTTCGGACGTGGCAACTACACACGGTTCGCGGGCGTCGCTCGAAAAGGATCCGCACGAGGTCGCGTCGATGTTCGACGGCGTCGCGAAGCGCTACGACCTCACCAACACGATCCTGTCGTTCGGTCAGGACCGCAGCTGGCGCAAGGCGACGCGCTCGGCCCTGGCACTGAAGCCGGGGGAGCGCGTTCTCGACCTCGCGGCGGGGACCGGCGTGTCGACGGTCGAACTCGGACGGTCGGGTGCGTGGTGTGTGGCCACCGACTTCTCCAAGGGGATGCTGCAGGCAGGCAGCGGGCGCCACGTCCCGATGGTCGCGGGCGACGCCATGCACCTGCCCTACGCCGACGCCGTGTTCGACGCCGCAACCATCTCCTTCGGGCTGCGCAACGTCTCCGACTTCGACGCCGGTCTCCGCGAGATCGCCCGCGTCACCAAGCCCGGCGGACGCCTCGTCGTGAGCGAGTTCTCGACCCCGGTGTTCGGGCCGTTCCGCACGGTTTACATGGAGTACCTGATGAGGGCGCTGCCGCGGGTCGCGCGCGCCGTCAGCAGCAACCCCGACGCCTACGTGTACCTCGCGGAATCGATCCGCGCCTGGCCGACCCAGCAAGAACTCGCGCTGCGCATCGAGGCGGCCGGATGGCGGAACGTGCAGTGGCGCAACCTCACCGGCGGTGTGGTGGCCCTGCACCGCGCCACCCGCTGAACCTCAGCCGAACAGCGGCCGCGAGTCGACCTTCGTCGACAGCAGACCGGACGCCCGCCACGCGCGGGCGGTGAGGTCGCTGTCCTCCTCGGTGACGAGGTTGCCCATGACCCGGACCGCGATGGTCATCAGCGCACGGGACCGCATCGCCACCGGACCGGAGGCGGGCAGAACCCGGGGGACGGTCAGCAGTCCGGCGAGTCGCCGCGCCACGGAGAACGCCCGGCCGTACCGCTCCCGGAGGATCGCGGGCCACAGCTCCGTCAGGTCGTCGGAGTCGAGGATCTCCGCGACCAGGCGCCCCCCTTCGAGCCCGTAGTCGATGCCCTCGCCGTTCAGCGGATTCACGCACGCCGCTGCGTCGCCGATGATCGCCCAGTTCCGGCCCGCGATGTGCGACACCGCACCGCCCATCGGCAGCAACGCCGACGCGACCGCGCGCAGCTCGCCGTCCCACTTCCACTCGTCGCGCCGCTGCGCCGTGTACAGGTCGAGCAGCGGTCGCAGCGCACCCGGGGCCGGACGTTTGGCGGTGGCGAGGGTGCCGACGCCGATGTTCACCTCTCCGGTGCCGAGGGGGAACACCCAGCCGTAGCCCGACTGCAGCGTCCCCGCACCGTCCCGCAGTTCGAGGTGCGAGGTGATCCACGGGTCGGCGCTGCGGTCGGTGGCGATGTACGCGCGGGCCGCAACACCGTATGCCGTGTCCCGGTGCCATTCACGGCCCAGCTGCTTGCCCAGCGTGGACCGGACGCCGTCCGCGACGATCAGCGTCCGGCAGCCGATGGTGTGGGCTCCGTCGGAGGTCTTCAGGGCCACCGCCGTCACCCGGTCGCCGTCCCGTTCGACTCCGATCGCCTTGGCGCCCTGCACCATGACGGCCCCCGCGTCGACGGCGGTCGCACGGATCCTGTCGTCCAGCTCGGTGCGGGCCACCGCGCTGCCGACGGCCGGGAACGACCGTCCCGGCCACTCGAGTTCGAGCTCCTGGCCGAACCCGCTGAGCCTCAGCCCGCGGTTGGTCCCCTTCGACCGCACCCAGTCGCCGAGACCCAGATGATCGAGCTCGGCGACGGCACGCGGGGTGAGTCCGTCGCCACATGTCTTGTCACGGGGAAACACCGCCGCGTCGGCGAGCACCACGTCACGTCCGGCGCGCGCCGCCCACGCGGCAGCCGAGGAACCGGCCGGACCAGCACCGATGACCAGGACATCGGTGGCGGTGGGAAGCGGGGATCCCGCGGGCGACTGTTCTGCTGCGACCACACCTACATCCTGTCAGGCTTCGCTATGCGACCGCGGCGAGGCCGACGGGCAGCGGAACCGCTAGGTTCACTACCGTGGTAGCCGAGCCGCCACCGACGGCGCGGGAACCGAGCCGTCACTGACGACAGGAATGGGTACTGAGAACGTGAGCACCGAGGGCGCAGCACACACCGCTGCCGACGCTGTAGTGGGCACTACGGTCGCCGGGATCGATCTCGGCGACCCGCAGCTCGCTGCCACGGTCCGTGAAGGACTGAAGCAAGTCGAGGAACTGCTGGTCAGTGAGCTCTCCGACGGGGAGGACTTCCTCACGGAGGCGGCGTTGCATCTCGCGAAGGCGGGCGGCAAGCGTTTCCGCCCGCTGTTCACGGTGCTCACCGCCCAGCTCGGACCGAAGGCCTCCGACCCGTCGGTGGTCACGGCGGCCACCGTCGTCGAGCTGGTCCACCTCGCCACGCTGTACCACGACGACGTGATGGACGAGGCGTCGATGCGCCGCGGTGCACCCAGCGCGAACTCGCGGTGGGGCAACAGCGTTGCGATCCTCGCCGGCGACTATCTGTTCGCGCACGCGTCCCGTCTCGTCTCGACGCTGGGACCCGAGGCGGTGCGCATCATCGCCGAGACGTTCGCCGAACTCGTCACCGGCCAGATGCGCGAGACGATCGGGCTTCGCGGCGAGCAGGATCCGGTCGAGCACTACCTCAAGGTCGTGTGGGAGAAGACGGGCTCGCTCATCGCGGCGTGCGGACGCTTCGGCGGCACGTTCTCCGGCGCGGACGCCGACCACGTGAAGCGGCTCGAACGCCTCGGCGACGCCGTGGGCACCGCTTTCCAGATCTCCGACGACATCATCGACATCTCCTCGGTGTCCGCGCAGTCCGGCAAGACACCCGGAACCGACCTGCGTGAGGGCGTCCACACGCTGCCCGTCCTGTACGCACTGCGCGACGAGGGACCCGACGCCGATCGCCTCCGGGTGCTCCTCGACGGCCCCGTCACCAACGACGACGACGTCGCGGAGGCGCTCGCGCTCCTCGAACGGTCGCCAGGCATGGCCGCCGCCAAGGCGAAGCTGGAGCAGTTCGCGGTCCAGGCGCGCGCGCAGCTCGCCGAACTGCCGCAGGGCCCCGCCAACGACGCCCTCGTGAAGCTCGTCGATTACACGATCGAGCGCGTCGGCTGAGCCGTATCGTCAGTACCTGAACACGTCTTCACCCGATTCTCGTCGTCCGTGCGGGAACCGTCCCGCCACCGTGTTTCGTTGAATGATCAAGATCCCGAAACTCGGGTGACGTGATCGGGTGACAACGACAAGGAAGGCGTGACGTGCGCTACGCAAACGGGGCGAAGACTCTGGTTCTGTTGGTCGGCATGTCGGCGCTGATCGTGTTCATCGGCGCGTTGTTCCGCAACCCCACCATCCTGCTGCTGGCGATCGTGTTCGCGGTGGGAATGAACGCGTACGTGTACTTCAACAGCGACAAGATGGCGCTCAAGGCCATGCACGCCCAGCCGATCACCGAGGTGCAGGCGCCGGTCATCTACCGCATCGTCCGGGAACTGGCCACCACTGCGCACCAGCCGATGCCGCGGCTCTACATCAGCCCCACGTCCGCGCCCAACGCGTTCGCCACCGGGCGCAGTCCGCGCCACGCCGCGGTGTGCGTCACGAGCGGCATTCTGCAGATCCTCAACGAACGAGAGTTGCGGGCCGTGCTCGGACACGAGCTGTCGCACGTCTACAACCGCGACATCCTGATTTCCTCCGTCGCCGGCGCCATGGCCGCCGTCGTGTCGGGACTTGCGAACTTCGCCATGTTCGCCAACATGTTCGGCGGACGCGGCGGGGGACAGGGCGCCAACCCGATCGCGCTGCTGCTGGTGTCGCTGCTCGGACCCATCGCCGCGACCGTCGTCAAACTCGCGGTGTCGCGGTCCCGGGAGTACCAGGCCGACCAGTCGGGCGCAGAACTCACCGGAGACCCCCTGGCGCTGGCGTCCGCGCTGCGGAAGCTGGAGCAGGGCACCCAGGCTGCGCCGCTGCCGCCGGAGCCTCAGCTCGCCGCGCAGTCGCACCTGATGATCGCCAACCCCTTCCGCACCGGCGAGAAGATGAGCCGGATGTTCTCCACCCACCCGCCGATGGCCGACCGGATCGAGCGGCTCGAGCGGATGGCGGGGATGTAGGCGGCTTCGCCGCCCGTGCGTGGTCAACGAGTGCAAGGACTCGTCAACCGCGCACGGGCGCGGAGCGCCTCTACCGGTAGTTCACGAACTGCAGCGCGATCCCGAAGTCCTCGCCCTTGAGCAGGGAGATGACGGCCTGCAGGTCGTCGCGCTTCTTGCTGCTCACCCGCAGTTCGTCGCCCTGGATCTGCGCCTTGACGCCCTTGGGGCCCTCGTCGCGGATCTTCTTGGTGATCTTCTTGGCGTTCTCCGTGGTGATGCCCTGGACGAGGCTGCCCGACAGCTTGTAGATCTTTCCGGACTGCGCCGGCTCGCCCGCGTCGAACGCCTTCAGTGAGATGTCACGCCGGATCAGTTTCTCCTTGAACACGTCCAGGGCGGCGAGCAGTCGCTCCTCGGTGTCGGCCGTCAGGGTGATGGTTTCCTCGCCGGACCATTCGATCGATGCTCCCGTGTTTCGGAAGTCGAACCGGGTCGACAGCTCCTTGCCGGCCTGATGCAGGGCGTTGTCCACCTCTTGACGCTCCACCTTGCTCACCACATCGAAGGACGAATCAGCCACTTCACACTCCCGGTTTCGTCTAGTTCTCCCCGCCGCGACCCGGCCGGGGGCCCGCCGAATGCCGGCGAGCAGATTCGACGCTATCGGTTCGCAACCGCCCGTATCCACCCGGTTTGCAAAACGGGGGGCCGTTCGTTGTATTCTTCTTTCCGCAGCGGAGAGCGATTTCGCACAGATTTCGCGCTCCTCGTGCAACCCCGGCAGATTGCCCGAGCGGCCAATGGGAGCGGACTGTAAATCCGTCGGCTTATGCCTACGTAGGTTCGAATCCTACATCTGCCACACACAGAACCCCGGTGAGCGACAGCTCACCGGGGTTCTGTCGTTCGTGGCCGGGACCGGTTGTCCGGCCGGCACCCCGGTCTACGTGGGTTTGCCGACCCGAACTGTCGGGTGCAGCGACATACGAAAGCCGCTGACCAGGCAATTTGGTTCTGGACGCGAACTCTGTGTAATCTCGTCAAGGCTTCAGCGCGCAGCGATGTGCGAGCGAAGCACGCCCCCTTAGCTCAGTCGGCAGAGCGTTTCCATGGTAAGGAAAAGGTCAACGGTTCGATTCCGTTAGGGGGCTCGCTGGATTGAAGTGGAGCGCCTAGTGCGCGACACTCGACACCGAGGCGGTGTAGCTCAGTTGGTAGAGCAAACGACTCATAATCGTTGCGTCGCCGGTTCAAGTCCGGTCACCGCTACACAATATGCATGATCCACCCTGATTGTTCGTAATCAGATTCACCCGAAAGAAGGCATCCCGTGGCCTCCTCGACTGACGTTCGGCCCAAGATCACTTTGGCCTGCGAGGTATGCAAGCACCGCAACTACATCACCAAGAAGAATCGGCGCAACGACCCCGATCGCCTGGAGCTCAAGAAGTTCTGCCCGAACTGCGGAACTCACCAGTCGCATCGCGAGTCCAAGTAACACGGTCCGGAACTAGGACTGCGTTCGCGAAGGGAGTCCTCTAGGCTGCCCTCACGCGCTGACGCCAAGGGTAGAAGAGGTTCTTTCGCGTGACTGACACTGTGACAGAGACAGAGGCATACGTGCCCGAGGCTGTTCCTGCTGATCCTGCCGCGCACGCACTGGCAATGGTCGGGCACCACTACCGCGTCGACGACTTCTACGAGGTCGGACGCGAGAAGGTTCGCGAGTACGCGCGTGCCGTGCAGGACTGGCACCCCGCTCACCACGACGAGGAAGCCGCGAAGGGCCTCGGCTACGACGGTCTCCTCGCTCCTCTGACGTTCATCTCGCTCGTCGGCATCATCGCCCAGGGACGTCTCTTCAAGGAGATCGTCACGGGCTACGACCCGAGCCAGATTCTCCAGACCGATCAGCGGCTCGAGTTCCACAAGCCGATCAAGGTCGGCGACCGCCTGGTCTGTGACGTGTACCTGGAGTCGTTCCGTCAGATGGGCGGCAGCGACATCATCGTCACCAAGAACATCGTCACCGATCAGTACGACGAACTGGTCCAGACCACGTGGACGACGCTCGTCGCGCGCACCGGTGGCGAGGTCGACGAGAACATCGCTCACGCAGTCAAGGACGTGATCATGCATGGCGCTTCGTAAGTTCGAGGACGTCTCGGTGGGTGAAGAACTCCCCGAGCGCATCGTGAAGCTCACGCGTGGCGACCTGGTCAACTACGCGGGCGTGTCCGGCGATCCCAACCCGATCCACTGGAGCGACGAGGTCGTCAAGCTTGCCGGTCTGGACAACGTGATCGCGCACGGAATGCTCACCATGGGTCTCGGCGGCGGCTTCGTCACGTCGTGGCTCGGCGATCCGGGTGCCGTCAAGGAATACAACGTTCGTTTCACGAGCTCGGTCTACGTCCGCGAGGACGAGGCCGCGCAGGTCGAGTACACCGGTAAGGTGAAGTCGCTCGACGAAGAAAGCAAGACAGCAGTAGTCGCGATCGTGGCGCGTTCCGAGGGAAAGAAGATCTTCGGTCGCGCCACCGCAACGGTCCGTCTGGCCTGACAGCCGGGTGGATTGGGTTTGTTCCGGGGCTTTGAAGTACACTGAGATTTCTGGGATTACTCAGCGCTGCGCGCTGCCCTACGGTGCTGTACGGCCGGCAAGGGTGGCGCGCGTGTCATGTAATCACAGAGAGGTCGGTCAAGAATTGGTCCGAGGCTAGTTTCGGACCAGGTCTCCCGACCAAAGGGGCGTAGCTCAACTGGCAGAGCAGCGGTCTCCAAAACCGCAGGTTGCAGGTTCAAGTCCTGTCGCCCCTGCCCCCGGATGCCAGCGACTGAGAGGAACGACGTGAGCGAGGAGCGCGCCAAGCGCGACGGCGACACTTCAGGGTCGACGCGCCCGGACGGTGCCGACGACACCGCGGCCGACGCAACCACCACGCGTTCCGCCACTCCTTCGGGAAAGCCCAGCGGTAAGCGCCAGGGCCGTCGTTCGCAGGCAGGTACCGAAGTCGCCGCGAGTTCCGTGAAGTCACCGGAACTCTCGAAGTCGGACACGACCACCAAGGTCAGGCCGGCAAAGAAGGATCGCGCCGACAAGCCGCGCAAGGAAAACATCTTCAAGCGCCTGCGCCGGTTCCTCCGCGAGGTCATCGCCGAGCTGCGCAAGGTCATCTGGCCCAATCGCAAGCAGATGATCACCTACACCAGCGTCGTCCTGGTCTTCGTGGTGTTCATGGTGACGTTCATCGGCGTGCTGGATCTGGTGGTCATCAAAGGCGTCACCTGGTTGTTCGGTTGACGGAATCCGCCCCGGTGGATCCGAAGTATGTGAGTGACGAGAGGAAGCGAGTGCCCCAGTGAGCACCCCCGAGAACGACACGAATGAGGCTTTGGCCGAAGAGCGTGTTTCTGCCGAGGCGGCAGCCGAAGTGGATGTCGAGGCTGCCGCCGAGGGCACCGAAGCCGCGGAAATCGTCGGTGACGACGGTGCAGAGGACGCCCCGGCCGACGAGATCGTCGAGGACGAGGCGACCGCCGAAGAGGCTGTGACCGCTGACGAGGCTGTGTCCGCCGACGAGGCAGTGACGGCCGAAGAGCCCGAGGACCCCGTTGCGGAACTCAAGGCCGCTCTGCGTCGCGCACCCGGTGACTGGTACGTCATCCACTCCTACGCGGGTTACGAGAACAAGGTCAAGGCCAACCTCGAGACCCGTGTCCAGAACCTCGACGTCGGCGATTACATCTTCCAGGTGGAAGTTCCCACCGAAGAGGTCACCGAGATCAAGAACGGACAGCGCAAGCAGGTCAACCGCAAGGTTCTGCCCGGCTACATCCTGGTCCGCATGGATCTCAACGACGAGTCTTGGGGAGCTGTGCGCAACACGCCCGGCGTCACCGGATTCGTCGGTGCGACGTCGCGCCCGTCCCCGCTTACCCTCAACGAGGTGATCAAGTTCCTGCTCCCGCAGCAGGAGCAGAAGAAGCAGGCCGCCGCGGCAACCGTCTCGGCAGGCGAGACCGGCGGAGAAAGCTTCGCGAAGCCGCTCATCGAGGTCGACTTCGAGGTCGGCGAGTCGGTCACCGTCATGGACGGCCCGTTCGCCACGCTGCCCGCCAGCATCAGCGAGGTCAACGCCGAGCAGCAGAAGCTCAAGGTCCTGGTCTCGATCTTCGGTCGCGAGACCCCGGTCGAGTTGTCCTTCACGCAGGTCGCGAAGATCTAGCGCCACATACTTGCACTGCAGTAGCAAGAAACACACCCAGCAAGAATTAGGAAATCGAGATGCCCCCCAAGAAGAAGAAGCTCGCAGGGCTCATCAAGCTTCAGATCCAGGCCGGTCAGGCTAACCCTGCACCGCCCGTGGGTCCCGCGCTTGGTCAGCACGGCGTGAACATCATGGAATTCTGCAAGGCCTACAACGCGGCGACTGAGTCCCAGCGCGGCAACGTGGTGCCGGTCGAGATCTCGGTCTACGAAGACCGGACCTTCGATTTCAAGCTGAAGACCCCTCCGGCTGCCAAGCTGCTGCTCAAGGCTGCAGGCGTGCAGAAGGGCTCCGGCGAGCCGCACAAGACCAAGGTCGCTTCCGTGACCATGGATCAGGTGCGCGAGATCGCGAAGACCAAGCAGGAAGACCTCAACGCGAACGACATCGAGCAGGCCGCGAAGATCATCGCCGGCACCGCACGCTCGATGGGTATCACGGTCGACGGCTGAGTCAGCCCTGATCGATCGGCGGCACCGTCGTCGGCGATCGACTGATGGCACCGCCGTCGAAGAAAGCGTGGGAGGGCCGGCCAGGCCCAGACCACTACTGAACCATTCACCATCGCAGACAAGACACACACTGCGGTGAGAAGTTAGGACAGAAGAAATGGCAAAGCGCAGCAAGGCGTATCTCGCCGCCGCTGAGAAGATCGACTTCGACAAGCTATACAGCCCGCTGCAGGCTGCGAAGCTGGCGAAGGAGACGTCGTCGAGCAAGATGGACGCGACCGTCGAGGTTGCAGTCCGCCTGGGCGTCGACCCCCGCAAGGCGGACCAGATGGTCCGCGGCACGGTCAACCTGCCGCACGGCACCGGTAAGACCGCCCGCGTCATCGTGTTCGCAGTCGGAGAGAAGGCCGCCGAGGCCGAGGCAGCTGGAGCCGACGCCGTCGGTGCCGAGGACCTCATCGAGCGGATCCAGGGTGGATGGCTCGATTTCGACGCCGCCATCGCGACTCCCGATCAGATGGCCAAGGTCGGCCGCATCGCCCGCGTCCTCGGACCGCGTGGCCTGATGCCGAACCCGAAGACCGGCACCGTGACGGCTGACGTCACGAAGGCTGTCGCGGACATCAAGGGCGGAAAGATCAACTTCCGCGTCGACAAGCAGGCCAACCTGCACTTCGTGATCGGCAAGGCGTCGTTCGACGACGCCAAGCTGGTGGAGAACTACGGCGCCGCGCTGGACGAGATCCTGCGTGCGAAGCCGTCCTCTGCGAAGGGCCGCTACGTCAAGAAGGTCACCGTTTCGACCACCACCGGCCCGGGCATCCCGGTGGACCCGAACCGCACCCGCAACCTTCTCGAGGATGCCGACGCGTAAGTCACGCTTCACACAGTTCGGCCGGTACGGAAATCTCCCGTACCGGCCGAACTGCTTTTTCCGGGATCAGTCTTCGTCGCCCGTGCCCGATTCGGACTTCTTCCGCCACGCCAGCATCACGGAATCCGTGCGTGCCGGCGCCCAGGGCATGAAGATCGCGACGACGACCGCGCAGACCACCACCGCGCCCGCCGCGACGAGCGACGCAGTGTGCGACCCCTGCAACACCGTCGTCTTCATGGTGAGGATGAGATTTTCACGCTGCTGTTCGAGGAACGGCGGGATCTCCCGATTCCGGATCTCGAGCACACTCAGGACCGTCGCACGCGCGAAGCCCTTCTCGTCGTCGTTCATCAATGTGGCAGGAATCCTGTCGAGCACCGGACTTATCGTCGTCGCGTAGTACGACGCGACGATCGATCCGAGCACGGCGACACCCAGCGTTCCACCGATTTCCCTCGTCGTGTCGTTCACGGCGGAGCCTGCTCCTGCCTCGTCGAGAGGCAGCGATGCCATGATCGACTCGGTGGCGGGCCCCTGCACGATGGCCAAGCCGAGCGCCATCGACACCATCGACGGGAGGACGTCCGTCAGGTAGCTGCTGTCGACGGCCACCTGACCGCCGAGGTACAGCCCGACACCGGTGAGGAGGAGGCCGAACACGATGACCGGGGTCGTCCCGACTCGCTGCGCCAGAAGTGTGGCGACGGGGGCGCCGACCGCCACCGACACCGCGAACGGCAGCGACGCGACACCGAACTCGAACGGCGTGTACTCCCGGACGCCCTGGAAGTACTGCGTGATGAGGAACAGGAAGCCGAACATCGAGAAGTACCCGATGGCGATCGCGAGGGCGGGCAGGGAGAACCTGCGGTTGCGGAACAGCCGCAGGTCGAGGATCGGGTGCTCGGTGCGCAGTTCCCAGAGGACGAACCCGACCAGGACCGCGATCGACACGGCGATGGCGCCGACGGTGACGGACGACGTCCACCCGTGGTGAGGGGCCTCGATGATGGCCCACACGAGGACGGTGATTCCGGTGATCGAGGCGGCGATTCCGACGAGGTCCATGCGTCCGATGACGGAGGCGCGTGATTCCGGCACCAGGAGCAGCGTCGCTGCTGCCACGACCACCGCAATCGGAACATTGATCCAGAAGACGGAGTGCCAGCTGAAATGCTCGAGCAGCCACCCGCCGGCCATCGGCCCGATGGCGATCGCGAATCCGGCCATCGCAGTCCAGGCGGCGATGGCCAGCGCCCGTTCGCGGACGTCGGTGAAGATGTTGATGACGAGGGCGAGGGTCGCGGGGAAGACTGCGGCCGCGAAGACACCCATCGCCGCGCGGGCCGCGATGACCTGCCCCAGACTCTCGGCGTTGGCGCCGGCGATCGACATGACGGCGACGCCGATCAGCCCGATGACCATGACGCGTCGACGACCGTAGCGGTCGCCGAGGTTGCCGAATGCCAGGAGCAGGCCCGCGAACGTCAGCGTGTAGGCGTCGACGACCCACTGCAGGCCGCTGACACTGGTGCGGAGTTCGACACCGATCGACGGGAGAGCGACGTTGACGATGGTGTTGTCGAGCACGACCAGCAGTTCGGCCAGGCAGATCACGGCGAGCGCGAGGAAGCGGCGTGTCCGGGATCCGGTCGCGACGGCCCGGGCTTCGAGGATTGTCATGAGGAAAAGCTAACTCATATCTGTTACGTCTCGTAACAGATAATGGGAGCAGCTGCAGTCTGATGAACCACACCCCCGCATGCCGAGTGACGCCGGTCACTATGACGGTCGGGGTCCGGCCGCGATTTGGCGGTTGTGCAGGCCATGCCGTAATCTGTCCTGCGGAGTTCAATGCAGTAATTGAACTTCACCCCAAATCATGTTCTACCCAAGACCGTTGGTGATCACTCCCGCAAGGGTGTGATTGAAAGTCCGGGAATGTCCGGCGGCCCACGCAGGAGGACGAGGTAGGGGGATGCGTATCGGTTGTGGGCTCGCGCCCTGACCGTATCGTTTCCTTTCACGCCCCGTGTGCCCTGCACCGGGGCGTTTTGCATGTCGTGGATTGTGTGCTCCGGGATTCCGGCGGTGCGCAGCGGTTCCGAAGTGGGATAACGACTGTCATGAGAGGAGGCGAAGTATGGCAAAGCCTGAGAAGGTTTCCGCGGTTGCGGAGATCACCGAGCAGTTCAAGGGTTCGACCGCTGCTGTGATCACGGAATACCGTGGTCTGACGGTGGGCAACATCACGACACTGCGACGCGCTCTCGGAGAAGGTGCCACCTACTCCGTCGCCAAGAACACCCTGGTCAAGCGTGCCGCTGCTGAAGCGGGCGTCGAGGGCCTTGATGACCTTTTCGTCGGTCCGACCGCCATTGCATTCATCAAGGGCGAGCCCGTCGATGCTGCGAAGGCTCTGAAGAACTTCGCTAAGGACAACAAGGCGCTCATCATCAAGGGCGGCTACATGGACGGCGCTGCGCTGTCCGTGGACGAGGTCAACAAGATCGCGGACCTCGAGTCCCGCGAGATCCTGTTGGCCAAGCTTGCCGGCGCGATGAAGGGCAACTTGGCAAAGGCCGCAGGCCTGTTCAACGCTCCTGCTTCGCAGGTGGCCCGACTGGCTGCTGCACTGCAGGAAAAGAAGGCCGCAGAAGGCGGAGCTGCCGAAGCTCCCGCCGAGGCTGCAGCCGAAAGCTGATCCGCACCCGCGCATCACTGCTATAACCCCGCCCGGTCGCGGATCAGCGACATGGGACTTACAGGAAGGACCGCCACAATGGCGAAGCTCAGCACCGAAGAGTTGTTGGACCAGTTCAAGGAGCTCACCCTCCTCGAGCTCTCGGAGTTCGTGAAGGCATTCGAGGAGACCTTCGAGGTCACCGCCGCTGCCCCGGTCGCCGTTGCCGCTGCAGGCGGAGCACCGGCTGCCGCCGAGGCTGCTGAGGAGCAGGACGAGTTCGACGTCGTCCTCGAGTCGGCCGGCGACAAGAAGATCCAGGTCATCAAGGTCGTCCGTGAGGTCGTTTCCGGCCTCGGCCTGAAGGAAGCCAAGGACCTCGTCGAGGGTGCTCCGAAGGCGATCCTGGAGAAGGTTGCCAAGGACGCGGCCGACGCCGCCAAGGAGAAGCTCGAGGCTGCCGGCGCGAAGATCACCGTCAAGTAAGACGGTCTCTTCCGCGCTGCTCACCGAGCAGACGAAGAGGGCCACTCCCCATCCGTGGGGAGTGGCCCTCTTTTTGCGTCCGCGGACGGCTTCGGAGTGTCGAGATTCCTGGCCGAAAGCTGGACGCGCGCCCAGAAATTTCGCTACCGTTATCCCAGTTCAGACGCGTTGTTTTGCATAGTGGGACCCGCTGTTGGCATGCTTCCTTACTCATGAGTAGCATCCCTTGTCACAGGTAACACGTCGATGCGATAGAGTGACCCAACCCACACGGGGTGAGTGCATCGAACGGTCGCGGAGGTAATGGTGGGAGTCGAGGTATCCGTCGAGGGACTGACCAAGTCGTTCGGCTCGCAGAGGATCTGGCAGGACGTCACGTTGACCCTTCCCGCCGGTGAGGTCAGTGCGTTGCTCGGGCCGTCGGGTACGGGTAAGTCGGTGTTTCTGAAGTCGCTGATCGGTCTGCTCCGCCCGGAGCAGGGCTCGATCGTGATCGACGGCACCAACATTCTCGAGTGCTCCAGCAAGGAGCTCTACGAGATCCGCAAGCTGTTCGGTGTGCTGTTCCAGGACGGCGCCCTGTTCGGCTCGATGAACCTGTTCGACAACGTGGCGTTCCCGCTGCGCGAGCACACCAAGAAGTCCGAGTCCGAGATCCGCAAGATCGTCATGGAGAAGATGGAGCTCGTCGGCCTGCTCGGGGCCGAGGACAAGCTGCCCGGTGAGATCTCCGGTGGTATGCGCAAGCGTGCCGGCCTGGCCCGCGCCCTGGTGCTGGACCCGCAGATCATCCTGGTCGACGAGCCGGACTCGGGTCTGGATCCGGTGCGTACCACCTACATCTCGCAGACGTTGATCGACATCAACGCCGAGATCGACGCGACGATCCTGATCGTCTCGCACAACATCAATCTCGCGCGCACGGTGCCGGACAACATCGGCATGCTGTTCCGTCGTCATTTGGTGATGTTCGGTCCGCGGGAGGTGCTGCTCACCAGTGAGGAGCCGGTGGTCAAGCAGTTCCTCAACGGCACCATGATCGGTCCGATCGGCATGTCCGAGGAGAAGGACGAGGCCACCATGGCGCAGGAGCAGGCGATGGTCGACGCCGGTCACCACGCCGGTGGTGTCGACGACGTCGAGGGCATCGTCCCGCAGATGAAGGCGACGCCGGGGATGCCGTTCCGGCAGGCGGTCGCCCGCCGGCAGGAACGCGTCCGGCACATCATGCACACCCTGCCGGAGAATGCCCAGATCGCCATCCAGGAAAGTCTCGACGAGACTTCCGGCGGAAACGGCGGCGGCGGCTACGACTACGCATACAGCCAGGAAGACACTCAGGTCATCCCCGCATACCGGGGCGAAGGATACGAAAACACCACTCACGGGCAAGGGTAGGCATATCGGATGGGGGTTACCCGCAGCTCGGTCTTGCGGCCGGTCAACGGTGCGCTGACACAGGCCGGAAACATCGTCGAGCTCTTCGTCGACGTTGCACGAAACACGTTCAAGCGGCCGTTCCAGTTCCGCGAGTTCATCGAACAGGCCTGGTTCATCGCCAGCGTCACGATCCTGCCGACGGCAATGGTCGCGATTCCGTTCGGCGCAGTGGTGTCACTGCAGACCGGATCGCTCATCAAGCAGCTCGGTGCAGAGTCGTTCACGGGAGCGGCCAGCGTGCTCGCCGTCATCCAGCAGGGTTCCCCGCTGGTCACGGCACTACTGGTGGCCGGGGCTGCGGGCTCGGCCGTCACGGCGGATCTCGGTGCGCGGACGATCCGCGAAGAGATCGACGCCATGGAAGTTCTCGGTATCAACCCGATCCAGCGACTCGTCGTGCCTCGGGTGCTTGCCATGGTTCTCGTCGCGATCCTGCTCAACGGCCTCGTGTCCGTGGTCGGTATCGCCGGCGGGTACTTCTTCAACGTCATCCTCCAAGGGGGTAATCCCGGTGCGTACCTGGCATCGTTCTCGGCCTTCGCGCAGCTTCCCGACATCTGGGTCGGTGAGCTCAAGGCGGCCGTCTTCGGTGTCATCGCCGGTGTCATCGCCGCGTACAAGGGGCTCCATCCGAAGGGTGGACCCAAGGGCGTCGGTGACGCAGTGAACCAGTCGGTGGTGATCACGTTCCTGCTGCTGTTCTTCGCGAACCTGATCCTGACCATGGTGTACCTCCAGATCGTTCCGGCGAAGGGATCGTGACCCCATGACAATCGCCAAGGGACGCGGTGACCGGACTCTGATAGCGGCACGCCGAGTCGGTCGTGCGCCGCTCAACGTGCTCGACCGGGCCGGCGAGCAGATGTCGTTCTACGCCAGGGCAATCGCCTGGTCGCCCCACACTCTCGTGCACTACCGCAAGGAAGTGCTCCGGCTGCTCGCCGAGGTCACGTTCGGCAGCGGCGCGCTCGCCGTCATCGGCGGCACCATCGGCGTCATCGCGATGATGTCCGGCTTCACCGGCGTCGTCGTCGGACTGCAGGGTTTCGCCGCGCTCGAACAGCTGGGCAGCTCGGTGCTCACCGGCTTCCTGTCGGCCTACGTCAACACCCGTGAGATCGCGCCGATCGTTGCGGCACTCGCGCTGTCGGCAACCGTCGGTTGTGGTTTCACCGCGCAGCTCGGCGCCATGCGGATCTCGGAAGAGATCGACGCGCTGGAGGTCATGGCGGTGCCGAGTGTGCCGTTCCTCGTCACCA
Organism: Rhodococcus sp. JVH1; assembly: GCF_000280725.2. Taxonomy (NCBI): domain Bacteria; kingdom Bacillati; phylum Actinomycetota; class Actinomycetes; order Mycobacteriales; family Nocardiaceae; genus Rhodococcus; species Rhodococcus sp. JVH1. Next base: position 5,896,795 of record NZ_CP166289.1, read on the forward strand.
CCCGCATGATCGCGGGATTCGTCGCCGTCATCCCGCTGTACATCGTCGGTCTGCTCGCGGCCTACCTCGCGTCCCGCATCATCAGTACCGTGTTCAACGGCCAGTCGACCGGCTCGTACGACCACTACTTCAACTTGTTCCTGCCACCGCAGGACGTCCTCTATTCGTTCGCGAAAGTGCTGGTCTTCGCGTTCGTGCTGATCCTGATCCATTGCTACTACGGCTATCACGCCTCCGGCGGTCCCGCCGGTGTCGGTGTGGCCGTGGGTCGGGCGGTTCGCACCGCGATCGTCACCATCGCCGTTCTCGACTTCTTCCTGAGCCTCGCCATCTGGGGCACGACGACCACAGTGAGGGTGGCCGGATGAGCAACACGACATCTGTTGTGGGCCGACGGGTGCTGGGGCTGGTGTTCTTCCTCGTCCTCGCGTTGTTCCTGGCCTTCACCATCGGCATGTTCAACAAGACGTTCACCAAGGTCGTCAAGATCGACCTCCTCACCGATACCGCCGGAAATGCCCTGCCGCCCAACGCTGACGTGAAGGTCCGTGGCCTCATCGTCGGCGAGGTGCGCTCCGCGTCCTCCCAGGAGGGCGAGGTCACCCTGGCTCTCGCGATCCAGCCGGACAAGGCGCCGCTGATTCCGTCCAACGCGACGGCGCGGTTGCTGCCCAAGACGCTGTTCGGTGAGCGTTATGTGGCGCTGATCGTTCCCGAGGGCGACAACGCTCCGCCGATCCAGGCCGGCGACACGCTGCGTCAGGACAAGAGTGGCAACGCCGTCGAGGTCGGTCAGGTTCTGGACGGTCTGCTGCCGCTGCTGCAGGCGATTCCGCCGCAGGACCTGGCGAACACGCTCGGCGCGCTGTCCCAGGGACTGAGCGGCCGCGGCGCCGAACTCGGCCTGACACTCGACCGTCTCGAGGAGATCTTCGGCGGGCTGAACACCGAACTTCCTGCCATCCAGGAGGATCTGCGCGGTCTGGCGGACTTCTCGCAGACGTATTCCGAGGCGGCACCCGACCTGGTCAACGCCCTCGACAACCTGCGTACCACCGGAAACACCGTGGTGGAGAAGCAGGGCGAGATCTCGACGCTGCTGGCGTCGCTGACCGGAACCGCGTCGAGCACCGCGGACCTCCTGCAGACCAACGCCGAATCGATCGTCAGTATTGCCGCCGATTCGCGTGAGGCGCTGCAGATCCTGGGCCGTTACTCGCCGAGCTTCGGCTGCACGTTCGCGGGCTTCGCGAAATCCGCTCCCGTCGCCCGTGAACTGCTGGCACCGGACGATCCGTACCCGGGAGTGCGTGCCAGCGTGCAGTTCGTCAATCCGAAGGGTCGCTACGTGCCCAACCAGGACGAGCCGCGGCTGCTCGACAACCGCGGACCGGCTTGCTACGACAACGTCACCGCTCCGGGTGGAAAGTTTCCGCAGTACCCGGGCGGGTCGTCCTACAACGACGGCGCCTACCAGGTGCCCTCGCGGAATCCCGGCCCGTCGACCATCGACTTCCTCCCGGCGCCCGCCGGGGTCCCCGATCAGGTCCCGGGGTACGGAGCCGAGGTCACGCCCGCAAGTTACGCGGGTTCGAAGATGGAGCAGGACACGTTGGACGTCGTCTACGGCGAGGCCGGGGGCATGGCGCCGGAGGACGTGCCGAGTTGGACGACACTCGTCGGCGCGCCGACCATGAGGGGGACTGAGGTGAGCTTCAAGTGAGGGGCCTGACCGCACCATTGGTCAAGCTGATCGTGTTCGCCGTGGTCACCATCCTGGCGACCGCTCTGCTGGCCGCCACCATCGCCAACTTCGGTGGCGGCGGTGGCACCAAGTTCAACGCGATCTTCTCGGACGTCACCTCGCTCAACGAGGGCGATGAGGTCCGCATCGCCGGTGTGCGCGTGGGTCAGGTCGAGAAGATCGCGATCCATGACGACCGCGAAGCCGAGGTCCAGTTCACGGTGTCGGAACGGGACTGGCTGCCCGCCAGCACCACCGCGACCATCCGCTTCCGGAACCTCGTGGGGCAGCGCTACATCGCGCTCGAACAGGGCGAGGGCCAGCAAGGGATGAAGATGAGCGGCGGCGACACCATTCCGATGGAGCGGACCAAGCCTGCCGTCAACCTCACCACGCTGTTCGACGGGTTCCGTCCGCTGTTCCAGACCCTCAGCGCCGACGACGTGAACAAGTTGTCGTACCAGATCATCCAGGTGTTCCAGGGTGAGTCGGGAACCATCACGGAACTCGTCAAGAACACGGCAAGCCTCACCAACACGGTCGCCGACAAGGATCGGGTGATCGGTGCGGTGATCAACAACCTCAACGACGTGCTGGCCACGGTGAATCAGCGTGACGATCAACTCGATTCGCTGATAGTCAACACCCAGCAACTCGTCACGGGCCTGGCGAACGAGCGGGGCACCGTCGGCTCGGCGGTGACGTCCCTCGCGGGACTCACCGACGCGACCGCCGACCTGCTCGAACCCACCCGACCGTCCATCCAGGAATCCATCACGTCGCTGAACACGCTGGCGACGACGTTGAACCGTAACTCCGACACGGTCAACAGCGTTCTCCAGACGCTTCCGGTGAAGCTCGAGAAGCTCGGCCGGGCAGCCAGTTACGGATCCTGGTTCCAGTTCTACCTCTGTGGAGTCGACATCGTCGCAGGACCAGGTACCGCGCCCCAACTGAACCTGCCCACGGGCTTGCCCACCGTCAACCAGCCGCTCTATACGAACTCGGCGAAACGGTGCACGCAGGACGGCCTACAGGAGTTGCAGACACGATGAGCAGACGTCGCAGCCCGGCAGTGGCTGGTGCCCTCGGCATTCTCGTGGTGCTGTTGGCCACCCTGTCGGCTTTCTTCCTCGATTCGCTGCCGTTCATCGGCGCCGGATCCACCTATCACGCCGAATTCACCGAGGCGGCGGGGCTCAAGCCCTCCAACGAGGTCCGGATCGCCGGCGTGAAGGTCGGCAAGGTCACGTCCGTCGAACTCGACGGCGACCATGTGGACGTCGCCTTCAAGGTGTCGGATGCGTGGGTCGGCAACGAGACGTCGGCGTCCATCCAGATCAAGACGATCCTGGGCCAGAAGTACCTGGCCCTCGACCCCCGCGGCTCGGACACGTTGAATCCGAGCGACGTGATCCCGTTGGACCGCACCACGTCTCCGTACGACGTGATCGAGGCGTTCTCGGCCGCCGCACAGACGGTGGGTGACATCGACTCCGATCAGCTCGCGCAGAGCATGGTCACGCTGTCGCAGGCGTTCGAGGGAACTCCCACAGAGATCCGTGCCTCCCTCGACGGTGTCAGCAGGCTGTCTCAGACCATCGCCAGCCGCGATCAGGAGTTGCAGAAGTTGTTCGACGCGACGGGCAAGACCACCAAGGTCCTCGCCGACCGCAACGCCGAATTCAACCGGTTGATCAGCGACGCCGGTCTGCTGCTCGGTGAGCTCAACAGCCGTCAGCAGTCGATTTCCCAGCTGCTCACCGGAACTCAGCGGCTGTCGCAGCAGTTGACCGGACTCGTGCGCGACAACGAGGCCGCCATCGGTCCCGCGCTCGAACAACTCGACGGTGTCGTCGAGATCCTCAAGGCCAATAACGAGAACCTGGACAAGGCGATGAAACTGTACGAACCGTTCGTCCGCCTGTACACGAACGTGGTCGGTAACGGTCGCTGGTTCGACCAGGTCGTGGTGAACCTCCTGCCGCCGGGTCTGCCCGACATTCCCGGTCCGCGCGATCCCGTCCGCACGTTGGGGGGTAACTGATGGCAGACGTCGATAATGGAGCCGAGCGCGGAGGACGCGGCACGATCGCCCTCATCGCGGGAATCGTCATCGTCGCGCTGGTGATCGCCGGCGCCCTGTGGTGGGTGTTCACCCGCGCAGGCACCACGAAAATCACCGCGTACTTCGACAAGTCGGTGGGCATCTACGAGGGTTCCGATGTGCGGATCCTCGGTGTGAAGGTCGGATCCGTCGACGGTGTCGAACCGCAGGGCGACCAGGTGAAGGTCGACCTGCGCGTCGATCGTGGCGTCGACATCCCCGCCGACGCGAAGGCCGCGCAGGTCACGCCGTCGGTGGTGTCCGACCGCTACATCCAGCTCGCGCCTGCCTACACGGGCGGCGACAAGATGCAGAGCGGCGCCGTGATCTCGCGTGACCGCACGGCCACCCCCGTCGAGGTGGATGAGCTGTACGCGAGCATCGAGAAGCTGTCCACCGCCCTCGGCCCGGACGGGGCGAACAAGGAAGGCGCGTTGTCACAGTTCGTCGAGACCGGCGCGGCCAACCTCGACGGTAACGGAGAGGCGCTGGGGCAGAGCATCAATCAGTTGTCCGACGCCGCCCGCACGCTCAACGAGAGCCGCGGCGATCTGTTCGACACCGTCAAGAACCTCCAGGTGTTCGTGGGTGCATTGGCGGCCAACGATCAGCAGGTCCGCGACTTCAACTCCCAGCTGTCCGACCTGTCGGGATTCCTTGCGGGGGAGCGGGAGAACCTCGGTGCCGCCCTGAACCAGCTGGCGATCGCCCTGGGTGACGTCTCGAAGTTCGTGGCCGACAACCGGGAGATCCTCGCCGAGAACGTGGACGATCTGGTTCCGGTGACGCAGACCCTCGCGGACAACCGCGAGTCGCTGGTCAATTCGCTGACCCTGCTTCCGCTGGCGATCAGCAACCTGGCCAACTCCTACGACGCGGAGTCCGGCAACCTGGCCTCGCGCCTGGCGCTCCCGGATCTGCAGGACCCGGCCGGCGTCGCGTGCAAGTTGATCGACCTCGGCAAGCTGGTCCCCGGCGATCCGCGCTTCGAGCAACTCGGGCGTCAGATGCAGCCGCTGATCGACAACTGCGCCAACATCACGTCGCAGATCACGCAATCGGCGAAGACGCCGTCGCTCGTGCTTCCCTTCGGGATCATGAGTGCGGACAACATTCAGCGGACGGTCACGCCCGGCACGGTGCCGGGTGTCGTGTCGCCGCGATTCGAAGGCGCAACGGGTGGTGAGGGCGAATGAAGCGGTCGGTAATCCTCGGCGCCGGTGCGTGCGCCGTCGCCATCGCAGTGACGTCCTGCTCGTCGGAGGGAATCTACGGAGTTCCGCTGCCGGGCGGTCCGGATATCGGTGACCACCCGATGCACCTGACGATTCAGTTCGACGACGTCCTTGACCTCGTCCCGCAGTCCGCGGTCAAGGTCGACGGTGTTCCGGTGGGCCGGGTCGAAACGATCAAGGTGGCGCCGGACGGCTGGACGGCGGATGTGGAGGTCGTCCTCGACTCGTCCGTCGATCTCGCGGCCAACGCGGTCGCCGCCATCGAGCAGACCAACCTGCTCGGCGAGAAGTTCGTGCAGCTGTCCGAACCGCCGGAAGACAAGGATCCCGCGCGGCTCGAGGACGGCGACACGATCTCGCTCGATCGCACCCGGCACGCCACGGAGATCGAGCAGGTACTCGGCGCGCTGTCACTGCTGCTCAACGGCGGCGGCGTCGGCCAGTTGCAGCCGATCGTGCACGAACTGACCACCGCACTCGACGGGCGTGAGGATCGTGTCCGGGGACTTCTCGAGCAGGCGAACACGCTCATCGACGGTCTCAACCAGCAGCGCGACGACATCACCCGCGCCCTGGACGGCCTCGACGCCCTGACCACCCGGGTGAACGAACAGAACGAGAAGATCGGGCTCATCCTCGACCAGCTCCCGATCGCCGCCGAAGTGCTCAACGAGCAGCGTCCGCAGCTCACCCAGATGCTCACGCAACTGGACCGGCTCGGCACCGTCGGCACGGACGTGATCAACCGGTCGAAGAACGATCTGATCGCGGACCTCCTCGCGCTGCGGCCGACGCTGAAGGCGCTCGCCGAGTCCGGCGACGACCTGCCCAATTCGCTGGCGTTCATCCCGACCGTTCCGTTCCCGGACGGCGTCGAGAAGATCGCGCTCGGCGGATCGGTCAACCTGTTCCTCACGGTCGACCTGCAGATCGGCGATGCGCTCAGCGCCCTCGGCGTCGGTCAGGGCGATCCGGTGTACGTGCCGCCGAAGTTCGGTGAGCCCAAGCCGATCGTCGATCCCTCGAACCCGTACTACAACGGCAACGGACCCAAGCCGGGATGGCCGACGGTGTCGCTGCTGCCGATTCCGCCGATCATCCCCGCCCCGACGGGCCTGCGGATCCCGGGTCTCCCCGGCACCGCGCCTGCGGCAGGCAACGGTGGCGCAGGGAACGGCACGACGGACGGCGCAGCGCCGTCGCCGCAGAACCCGCTCGGGGGACTGCTGGAGCAGTTCGGAATAGGGGGTGGACAGTGAGGTCACGACTGGTCAGGATCCAGCTCGTCGCGTTCGCCATCGTGGCGATGCTCGGGCTGGTCTACGTCGGCGCCAAGTACGTCCGCCTCGACAACCTGCTCGGGTTCGGTGAGTACGACGTGAACGCGCAGTTCAAGGACTCCGGCGGCATCTTCACCAATGCCGAGGTCACGTACCGCGGAGTTCCCGTCGGCCGTGTCGGCGACCTGTCCCTGACCGCGGACGGAATCAATGTCGAGTTGAAGATCTCCTCGGGTGGGCCCGACATCCCGGCGTCTGCCAAGGCCGTCGTCGCCAACCGATCCGCGATCGGTGAGCAGTACGTGGACCTTCAGCCCGACAGTGACCAGGGGCCGTTCCTCGAACAGGGCTCGGTGATCACCGAGGCCGACACGTCGACACCGGTTCCGGTCGAGCAGGTGCTGATGGCTACCGACGGTCTGGTCCGGTCGGTTCCGGTCGATTCGCTGCGCACGGTCGTCACCCAGCTGGGGACGGCATTCAACGGCAAGGGCGAGGATCTGCAGACACTCGCGGATTCTCTGTCGACGCTGACGAAGGACGGACTCGACGTTCTCCCGCAAACGCTGGCCCTCATCCGGGACAGCCAGACGGTGCTGGCGACGCAGTCCGATCAGTCCTCCGCGATCGTCCAGTTCAGTTCGGACCTCGACGCGGTTGCGGCGCAGCTGCGGACCAGCGACCCCGATCTCCGCGCGATCATCGACAAGGGAATTCCGGCGAGCGACGAGATCGGTCTGCTGGTGAACCAGATCGGTCCGAGTCTCACCACCGACCTGACGAACCTCGCCGCGGTCGGCGACAAGCTGGCTCCGCAGGCGATCGCGCTGCGGCCGATCCTGATGTTCCTCCCTGCCATCGCGGCGTCCGCGTCGACCGTGGCCCCCGGCGACGGCACGGTGCATCAGGGCATCGTCCTGGAAACCAACAATCCGCCGCCGTGCACACTCGGTTACGAAGGGACACAGGAGATCCTGGCGGAGATGAAGCGGCAGGACCCGAACTTCGACGACACCCAGCAGGACTTCCCGTACAACACGAAGGCCAACTGCGACGCTCCCCAGGGAAGCGTGACGGGTGTGCGAAGTGCAGACCGCATCGTGTTCGCCGATCCGGACACGATCCAGCCGTGGGACTTCAAGCCGAAGGTCATGCCTGACACTCTCAACTTGAATCCCATCGCAACGCAGCTCGCGCCGCTCCTCGGGGTTACTCCCAAGTAGCATTCGGTCCCGACCGAGGGCGAGTAGAAGAAAACAATCAGTAGGGTATTGGTGTGACGCGAATTACCACGCCCCCGGAGTCGGGACAATCGACTCCGGGGAAGGACAGAACTCTGAAGGCCTCGTTTGCTGCGGTGACCGCACTGGTGGTGATCGCGGTTGTCGCAGCCGGATGGTTTGGCTTCGGGTGGGCGCGCGCTCTCTTCGTGGACAAGCCGATCGCCGACGCACGCGATTCCGCGTTGACAGGCGCACAGCAGGCCGCGATCAACCTCAACTCGGTCGATTCGAAAGACCTCGACGGATCCTTCGAGAACATGAAGTCGTCGATCACGGGCGACAAGATGAACCAGGACCTCCAGGCGACGATGGACGGGTTCACCGACCAGATGCGTCAATCGGGTGCGGCGAGCAAGGCCGAGCTGATCCAGGGCACACTCACGGAACTGAACACCGACGACGGCACCGCGAAGGCGCTGGTCGTCGTGGCAGTCACCACCACGTGGCCCGACCGCTTCGACAAGGCCAAGGTGACGATGCGGATGGACGTCCAGGACGTGGACGGGGTCTGGAAGGCCTCGTCGGTCGAACCGGTGGGCGGGCGTATTCCGCTCGAGAGCGGTCCCGTGCCCGCCGACGGCGCTGCCCCCGCCCCTGCCCCTGCCGAACCGGCTCCCGCCGAGCAGGCGCCGGCCGAACAGGCTCCCGAAGGCGACAGCGGCGGTCAGTAGTCCTGATGTGCCGCGGCGGCGTGTCGCTGCGGTGTCCACGTCGACGACAGCTCGTCGTGCAATGAGAAAGTGGTGAACTATGCCCCCCAAGCGCCGAAACAACGTGCCGGACAGCGCTGCAAAGGGCAGGCGTCCGCGCGTGGCGGGAACCCGTCAGGCAGCGTCCAAGCCGCCTCGATCGGAAACCCCGGTCACTGAGACGGAGCCGGTGACGACGACGGAACCGGCGAAGAAGACGGAACCGGTGGCGAAGGCCGAGGCCGCGACGACCGCAGCAGCAGCAGTCTCCTCGACCACGTCCGACGAGACGGCGAAGACCCCCGACACGGACACGACTGTGTCGTTGGCCAAGCCGGTGTCGACGGCGAAGGCCGCGTCGGCGGGAAAGGCGAAGGTGCCCAACCTTCAACCGCGCATCAGCAAGCAGCAGGCCCCCGCCGCCGAGACCGCGGCGGCCGACAGCGGGTCCAGTCGGATCACCTGGAAGCTCGTCGGGATCCTCGGAGCTGTGGCGGTGGTGCTCGGGGTGTTCGCGGTGGTCGCGGCTTTCAAGCCCGGCGCAGACATCACGAACACCGCCTGGGTCGACGAAGGTGCCACCGCCGAGGTGACCAAGGCGGGAACCGAGGCGATCGAGACGTTGTACACGTACAGCTACCAAACGATCGATCAGGACTTCGAGAAGGCGCGCGGCTACCTCGACGACGCCAAGCGTGACGAGTTCGATTCGACCGCCGACACCACCAAGCAGGCGGCCATCCAGACCAAGACGGCCACCCAGGCCTCCGTCACCGACATCGGGGTCACGATGCTCGACGGCGACCGCGCCGAGTTGCTCGCGCACATGAACGTCAGCGCCACCGGTGACGCCGTGGCTCAGGGCAGTGCTGCGACCCCGTTGTCGATCAAGATGGAGAAGATCGACGGCAAGTGGGTGCTGTCCGACATCTCCGACAGCGAGGGCTGATCTGCCACCCGGAAAGAATTGAGCCGGAACGGGATCCGTGTGCTCCGGAATGGGTGGGCGTTGAATTGCCCTCTCCGGCTGAGTGAACCGATTCCCATCCGATCGTCTTCACGATTGGATGGGAATCTGTTGTTGCGGTGACGATTTCGGATCCTCCGGTGAACCGGGGGTAGGTGCCTTCCGCGCCAGGAATCCCGGCGCCCACCAGTTTGCCTCACCCATCAGCTTCACCAGGGCGGGCACCAGCATCATGCGGATGACGGTGGCGTCGATGACCAGCGCGACGATCATGCCGAGCCCGATGAATCGCATCATCGTCAGTTCCGAGAGCGTGAACGCGCCGGTGACGACGATCAGCAGCGCGGCGGCCGCCGTCACGATGCGTCCCGTATGTGCGGTGCCGATCCGCACGGCCTCTTCGGTCGACGCACCGTTGTCGTGGGCCTCGACCATCCGTGACATCAGGAAGATCTCGTAGTCGGTGGAGAGCCCGAACACCACTGCGATGATGAGGACGACCATCGTGGCGGGCAGCGGCCCCGGCGTCACACCGAGAAATTCCGCACCGTGACCGTCCTCGAAGATCCACGTGAGCACACCGAACGAAGCGGCGAGGCTCAGGGTGGCCATCGCGATCGCCTTCAGGGGCAGCACCACCGACCGGAACGCCAGCAGCATCAGCACGAAGGTGACGGCCACCATGATCCCGATCATCCACGGCAGTCCCGCGGCCATCGCGTCCAGTCCGTCGGCGGTCAGGGCGTTCAACCCGCCCAGCATCTTCTCGGTGCCCTCCGGGGGCGGGAGGTCGCGCAGTGCGGCGGCGGTCGCCATGGCCCCCGTGGTGCGGTCGGCGTCGTCGAAGATGGCTCGGATGGCGACGAACGTGTCGGTCGCGCCGACCGGGACCACCCGCTGGACGCCGTCGACCGCGGCCGTCGCCCGGAAGAACTCCGCCGTTGCGGCCGGCGGCGGTGCCTTGCCGTCGCTGCCCTGCAGGACCAGCGTCGCCCCGTTGTTGGCGAGTGGAAAGTCGGTGGCGAGATCCTGGACAGCGAGCCGGAGCGGGTGAGCCGCGGGCAGTCCGGTGTGGTCGAGATCACCCAGCGACGCGCCTGTGAGCGGCGCGGCGAGCACGAGCAACCCCGCGACGATGGCCGTCGCGATCGGGACGGGTCGCCGCATGACGCGGGCGGCGACGCCGCCCCAGAACCGGTGCGCCCGGTCTTCGCCGCGTTCGACCACACCCGGTCGCCACGTCAGCGAGTTGATGCGCGGCCCGAGCAGCGCGAGTGCCGCGGGCAGCGCGGACAGCGACAGCACGGCGGCGATCCCGATGGCTGCCATCCCGCCGTAGGCGAACGACCGGACGATGGCCTGGGGGAACACGAGCATGCCCACGAAACCGCACACGAGGAGGAGAGCGGAGAATCCCACGGTCCGGCCGGCCGTGGCGAGGGTCCGGCGGACGGCGTCGTCGGTGCGGGAGCCGGACCGCAGCTCCTCGCGGAACCGGGTGACCACGAACAATCCGTAGTCGATGGACATGCCGAGCCCGACGAGGCTCGCGATGTTCACCGAGAATGCGCTGACCTCGGTGAAGTACGAGATCACGCGCAGGGCGCCGAGGGCGCCGAGGATCGCGAGGCCGCCGACGCACAGCGGGACGGCCGCGCCGACGAGGCCGCCGAAGATGACGAGCAGAAGAAGCAGCAGAAGCGGGAACGAGACCGCCTCGGCTCGCAGCAGATCACTCTCGGACACCTCGTTGAAGGCGTTGGCGGCCGCGCTGAAGCCGCTGAACTCCGCATCCGTGCCGTCGATGACCAGCAGGGGTCCGAGATCGTTGTACGCCGCGATGCGAGTGTTCTCGTCGCCGCTCAGCGACAGCACCACCAGTCCCTCGGTGCCGTCGGTGGACCTCAGGAACTCCTTCGCCTGCGGCGGCGCCGACCAGTACGACAGGGAAGTGCTGGCGAGCATGCCGGGGTCGATCTGCGCGAGGTGGGCGGCCACCTCGGGCCCGAGGTCGTCGATCGTCGAACCCGGACGTGCGTGGTAGGCGACCGCCAGATCGGGGGTCTGCCGTCCGAACGTCCCCTCGATCAGGCGCTCGACGCCCGCGGACTCGCTGCCCGGATCGGTGTACCCGCCGAGGCTCAGCCGGTCGAACACGCCCGATCCCCACGCCCCACCGAGCAGCACCAGCAGCACCGTGGCGGCGAGTACCAGCTTCGGACGGGCGACGACGAACGAACTCCAGCGCGTCACGGCTCTGCTTCCCTCGCGAAATCGACGGCGATCGCGTGCGCATATTGTTCACCGCCCGTCAGCGGCTGGGAAGGGGCGGCGGGAACAGTCCCCGGGCCTCGCGAAACGACGCGACACGCCCCCTAACTCTTGACGCCGCGATGATCACGCGTCACTCTGATGCGTGAACATGCGCAGTGACGCGTGGCCAAGCGCCCGGCTGGGTGCTGTTTCGGGTGCCCGACTCGACATCTACTGAGTTTGGGTGTACTTTTGGACGTTGCGCTGGCTGCCTCCTGTCCACCCCTCGTCCGCACCGCTGCGAAGTGATTCACTCTTCAGCAACTGTGACGAGTTTCGTTCGGGTTGTGACCAGCGAAATTCGAAGCAGATACAGCGGCGGTCGCAACAGCAAGAGCGGCCCGCGTGAGGTGCTGGAAGGACGCATCTTGGCAGTCTCTAGCCAGACCAAGGCAGTTTCCGGAATCCCCGGAGCCCCGAAGAGGGTTTCGTTCGCAAAGATTCGCGAACCCCTCGAAGTTCCCGGGCTTCTTGATGTACAAACCGATTCGTTCGAGTGGTTGATCGGTGCGCAGAGCTGGCGCGAACGCGCCGCCGCTCGTGGCGACAGCGCAATCTCCGGCGGTCTCGAGGACATTCTCGCGGAGCTTTCCCCGATCGAGGATTTCTCGGGCTCGATGTCTCTGTCCTTCTCGGACCCGCGCTTCGACGAGGTGAAGGCCTCGACGGACGAGTGCAAAGACAAAGACATGACCTACGCGGCGCCGTTGTTCGTCACCGCGGAGTTCATCAACAACAACACCGGTGAGATCAAGAGCCAGACGGTCTTCATGGGCGACTTCCCGATGATGACCGACAAGGGCACGTTCATCATCAACGGCACCGAGCGTGTCGTGGTCTCGCAGCTGGTGCGTTCCCCCGGCGTCTACTTCGACCACTCCGTCGACAAGGGCACCGAGAAGGACCTGCACAGCGTCAAGGTCATCCCGGGACGTGGTGCATGGCTCGAGTTCGACGTGGACAAGCGCGACACGGTCGGCGTTCGCATCGACCGCAAGCGCCGCCAGCCCGTCACCGTGCTGCTGAAGGCCCTCGGCTGGACCACCGAGCAGATCACCGAGCGCTTCGGCTTCTCGGAGATCCTCATGGCGACGCTCGAGAAGGACAACACCGCCGGCACCGACGAGGCGCTGCTCGACATCTACCGCAAGCTGCGTCCGGGCGAGCCGCCGACCAAGGAGAGTGCGCAGACGCTCCTGGAGAACCTGTTCTTCAAGGACAAGCGCTACGACCTGGCTCGCGTGGGTCGCTACAAGATCAACAAGAAGCTGGGCCTGAACCTGGGACAGCCGATCGTCGCGTCGACCCTCACCGAGGAAGACATCGTCGCCACCATCGAGTACCTGGTGCGCCTGCACGCCGGTGACACCGAGATGACCGCCCCCGGCGGCAGTGCGGTGCCCGTCGAGGTCGACGACATCGACCACTTCGGTAACCGTCGTCTGCGCACGGTCGGCGAGCTCATCCAGAACCAGATCCGCGTGGGCCTGTCCCGCATGGAGCGCGTGGTTCGTGAGCGCATGACCACCCAGGACGTCGAGGCGATCACGCCGCAGACGCTGATCAACATCCGGCCCGTCGTGGCTGCGATCAAGGAGTTCTTCGGAACCTCCCAGCTGTCGCAGTTCATGGACCAGAACAACCCGCTGTCGGGGCTGACGCACAAGCGTCGTCTGTCCGCCCTCGGCCCGGGTGGTCTGTCCCGTGAGCGCGCCGGCCTGGAGGTGCGAGACGTTCACCCGTCGCACTACGGCCGCATGTGCCCGATCGAGACCCCTGAGGGTCCGAACATCGGTCTGATCGGTTCGCTGTCGGTGTACGCACGGGTCAACCCGTTCGGCTTCATCGAGACGCCGTACCGCAAGGTCGAGAACGGCCAGGTCACCGACCAGGTCGACTACCTGACCGCGGACGAAGAGGACCGCCACGTCGTCGCCCAGGCCAACTCGGCCCTCGACGCCAACGGTCACTTCACGGACGATCGCATTCTGGTCCGTCGTAAGGGTGGCGAGGTCGAGTTCGTCTCGTCCGCCGAGATCGACTACATGGACGTCTCGCCGCGACAGATGGTGTCCGTCGCGACCGCGATGATTCCGTTCCTCGAGCACGACGACGCCAACCGTGCCCTGATGGGTGCGAACATGCAGCGTCAGGCGGTGCCGCTCGTCCGTAGCGAAGCTCCGCTGGTCGGTACCGGCATGGAACTGCGTGCCGCCGTCGACGCGGGCGACGTCATCGTCACCGAGAAGACCGGTGTCGTGGAAGAGGTCTCCGCCGACTACGTCACGGTCATGGCCGACGACGGAAGCCGCAAGACCTACCGGATGCGCAAGTTCGCGCGTTCGAACCAGGGCACCTGCGCCAACCAGCGTCCGATCGTGGACGAGGGACAGCGTGTCGAGTTCGGACAGGTCCTCGCCGACGGCCCCTGCACCGAGAACGGTGAGATGGCGCTCGGCAAGAACCTGCTCGTCGCGATCATGCCGTGGGAAGGCCACAACTACGAGGACGCGATCATTCTGTCGCAGCGCCTCGTGGAAGAGGACGTCCTGACCTCGATCCACATCGAGGAGCACGAGATCGATGCCCGCGACACCAAGCTCGGTGCCGAGGAGATCACTCGCGACATCCCGAACGTCTCCGACGAGGTCCTCGCCGACCTCGACGAGCGCGGCATCATCCGTATCGGTGCCGAGGTTCGTGACGGCGACGTGCTGGTCGGAAAGGTCACGCCGAAGGGCGAGACCGAGCTGACCCCCGAGGAGCGCCTGCTGCGCGCCATCTTCGGTGAGAAGGCTCGCGAGGTTCGCGACACGTCGCTGAAGGTCCCCCACGGTGAGACCGGCAAGGTTATCGGCATCCGCGTGTTCTCGCGCGACGACGACGACGATCTGCCCCCCGGTGTCAACGAGCTGGTCCGCGTCTACGTGGCACAGAAGCGCAAGATCCAGGACGGCGACAAGCTCGCCGGCCGCCACGGCAACAAGGGCGTCATCGGCAAGATCCTCCCGCAGGAGGACATGCCGTTCCTGCCCGACGGCACTCCGGTCGACATCATTCTGAACACCCACGGTGTTCCGCGTCGTATGAACATCGGTCAGATCTTGGAGACCCACCTCGGGTGGATCGGCAAGACCGGCTGGAACGTTCAGATCGCCGGCGACGGCTCCCGTCCCGATTGGGCGGAGCAGCTGCCGGAGGAGATGCTGTCTGCACCTGCCGACTCCAACATCGCCACCCCGGTGTTCGACGGTGCCAAGGAAGACGAGCTCACCGGTCTCCTCGGTTCGACGCTGCCGAACCGCGACGGTGAGGTCATGGTCGCGTCCGACGGAAAGGCCACGTTGTTCGACGGTCGTTCCGGCGAGCCGTTCCCGTACCCGGTCTCGGTCGGCTACATGTACATCATCAAGCTGCACCACCTGGTCGACGACAAGATCCACGCTCGTTCGACCGGTCCGTACTCGATGATCACCCAGCAGCCGCTCGGCGGTAAGGCCCAGTTCGGTGGCCAGCGCTTCGGTGAGATGGAGTGCTGGGCGATGCAGGCCTACGGCGCGGCATACACGCTGCAGGAGCTGCTCACCATCAAGTCGGACGACGTGGTGGGTCGAGTCAAGGTGTACGAGGCCATCGTCAAGGGCGAGAACATCCCCGAGCCGGGCATCCCCGAGTCGTTCAAGGTGCTCCTGAAGGAGCTCCAGTCGCTCTGCCTCAACGTGGAGGTGCTGTCCTCGGACGGCGCGGCCATCGCGATGGCGGACGGCGACGACGAGGACCTGGAGCGGGCCGCAGCGAACCTGGGCATCAACTTGTCCCGGAACGAAGCGGCGACGGTCGACGACCTCGCGAACTAGGTTTCGGTCCCCGGGTCCTGAGAAATCAGGATCCGGGGGCGTAGTTCACATTTGAATTGGCAGTCAGGAATCGGCGGGCGACCGTTGATCCACAATCCCTCTGGGGAAAGGAAGTTACGTGCTCGACGTCAACTTCTTCGATGAACTCCGCATTGGCCTCGCCAGTGCAGAGGACATCCGCAATTGGTCCTACGGCGAGGTCAAGAAGCCGGAGACCATCAACTACCGCACCCTCAAGCCCGAGAAGGACGGCCTCTTCTGCGAGAAGATCTTCGGCCCCACCCGGGACTGGGAGTGCTACTGCGGTAAGTACAAGCGTGTCCGCTTCAAGGGCATCATCTGTGAGCGCTGCGGCGTCGAGGTGACCCGCGCCAAGGTTCGGCGTGAGCGCATGGGCCACATCGAACTGGCCGCCCCGGTCACGCACATCTGGTACTTCAAGGGCGTGCCCAGCCGTCTCGGCTACCTGCTCGACCTGGCGCCGAAGGATCTCGAAAAGATCATCTACTTCGCCGCGTACGTCATCGTCGGTGTCGACGAGGAACTGCGTCACAACGAGCTGTCCACTCTCGAAGCCGAGATGCAGGTCGAGAAGAAGTCCGTCGCGGATCAGCGTGACGCCGACCTCGAGGCCCGCGCGCAGAAGCTCGAAGCCGACATCGCCGAGCTGGAAGCGGAGGGCGCGAAGTCCGACGTCCGCCGCAAGGTCAAGGACGGCGGCGAGCGCGAGATGCGTCAGCTCCGTGACCGCGCGCAGCGTGAGCTGGACCGTCTCGACGAGATCTGGACCACGTTCACCAAGCTCAGTGTCAAGCAGCTCATCGTCGACGAACTGCTGTACCGCGAGCTCGTCGACCGCTACGGCGAGTACTTCACGGGCGCCATGGGTGCCGAGTCGATCCAGAAGCTCATGGAGAACTTCGACATCGACGCCGAGGCCGAGAACCTCCGCGAGACCATCCGCAGCGGCAAGGGGCAGAAGAAGCTCCGTGCGCTGAAGCGTCTCAAGGTCGTCGCAGCCTTCCAGACCAACCAGAACTCGCCCATGGGCATGGTTCTGAACGCCGTCCCGGTGATCCCGCCGGAGCTGCGTCCGATGGTTCAGCTCGACGGTGGCCGTTTCGCCACCTCCGACCTGAACGACCTGTACCGCCGCGTGATCAACCGCAACAACCGCCTCAAGCGACTGATCGACCTCGGTGCCCCCGAGATCATCGTCAACAACGAGAAGCGGATGCTGCAGGAGTCCGTGGACGCGCTGTTCGACAACGGCCGTCGTGGCCGCCCCGTCACGGGTCCCGGTAACCGTCCGCTGAAGTCCCTGAGCGACCTGCTCAAGGGCAAGCAGGGTCGTTTCCGTCAGAACCTGCTCGGCAAGCGCGTCGACTACTCGGGTCGTTCCGTTATCGTCGTCGGCCCGCAGCTCAAGCTGCACCAGTGCGGTCTGCCGAAGCTGATGGCTCTCGAGCTGTTCAAGCCGTTCGTGATGAAGCGTCTGGTCGACCTGAACCACGCGCAGAACATCAAGTCCGCCAAGCGCATGGTGGAACGTCAGCGCGCACAGGTGTGGGACGTCCTTGAAGAGGTCATCGCCGAGCACCCCGTGCTGCTGAACCGTGCACCGACGCTGCACCGCCTGGGCATCCAGGCCTTCGAGCCGCAGCTGGTCGAGGGTAAGGCCATTCAGCTCCACCCGCTGGTGTGTGAGGCCTTCAACGCCGACTTCGACGGTGACCAGATGGCCGTGCACCTTCCGCTGTCCGCGGAGGCGCAGGCCGAGGCTCGCATCCTGATGCTGTCGTCGAACAACATCCTGTCGCCCGCGTCGGGTCGACCGCTCGCCATGCCCCGTCTGGACATGGTCACCGGTCTGTACCACCTGACCCGGTTGGACGAGGGTGCGATCGGCGAGCTCGCAGCGTCGACCAGCGACGAGGCGGAGCAGGGCGTGTACTCCTCGCCTGCCGAGGCTCAGATGGCCGTCGATCGTGGCGCGCTCGTCGTGCAGGCGAAGATCAAGGTGCGGCTCACGCAGCAGCGCCCGCCCCGCGACATCGAGTCGGAGCTGTTCCCCGAAGGCTGGAACTACGGTGACGGCTGGACCGCGGAGACGACGCTGGGTCGCGTGCTCTTCAACGAGCTGCTGCCCGCGGACTACCCGTTCGTCAACGAGCAGATGCCGAAGAAGCGTCAGGCGACGATCATCAACGATCTCGCCGAGCGCTACCCCATGATCGTGGTCGCGCAGACCGTCGACAAGCTGAAGGACGCCGGTTTCTACTGGGCCACGCGTTCCGGTGTCACGGTCTCGATCTCCGACGTCCTCGTGCCGCCGGAGAAGGCTCAGATCATGGAGTCCTTCGAGGCTCAGGCCGACCAGATCGAGAAGAAGTACCAGCGTGGTGCTCTGAACAAGACCGAGCGCAACAGCGCCCTGGTCAAGATCTGGTCCGAGGCCACCGACGAGGTCGGTAAGGCCATGGAGGCCCACTTCCCCGACGACAACCCGATCCCGATGATCGTGAAGTCCGGCGCCGCCGGCAACATGACTCAGGTTCGTTCGCTCGCCGGCATGAAGGGTCTGGTGACCAACCCGAAGGGTGAGTTCATCCCGCGTCCGATCAAGTCTTCCTTCAAGGAAGGCCTGACCGTTCTCGAGTACTTCATCAACACGCACGGTGCCCGTAAGGGTCTGGCCGACACCGCGCTCCGCACCGCCGACTCGGGCTACCTGACCCGTCGTCTGGTGGACGTCTCGCAGGACGTCATCGTCCGCGAGGTCGACTGTGGAACCGAGCGCGGCATCGTCACCACGATCGCCGAGAAGCAGGCCGACGGCACGCTTATCCGCGATGCACACGTGGAGACGAGCACGTACGCCCGCACCCTGGCCGCCGACGCGGTCGACGAGAACGGCAACGTCATCGTCGAGCGTGGACACGACCTGGGCGACCCGGCTATCGACGCGCTGCTCGAGGCAGGCATCACGCAGGTCAAGGTCCGCTCGGTGCTCACCTGCACCACCGGCACCGGCGTCTGCGCCACCTGCTACGGCCGCTCCATGGCCACCGGCAAGCTCGTCGACATCGGTGAGGCCGTCGGTATCGTCGCCGCACAGTCCATCGGTGAGCCCGGTACCCAGCTGACCATGCGTACGTTCCACCAGGGTGGTGTCGCTGGAGACGACATCACCGGTGGTCTGCCGCGTGTTCAGGAGCTGTTCGAGGCCCGCGTCCCCAAGGGCAAGGCCCCGATCGCCGACGTCAGTGGCCGCGTGCAGCTCGAGGACGGCGACCGCTTCTACAAGATCACCATCGTCCCGGACGACGGTGGCGAAGAGGTTGTCTACGACAAGCTCTCGAAGCGTCAGCGTCTGCGTGTCTTCAAGCACGACGACGGCACCGAACGCCTTCTGGCCGACGGTGACCACGTCGAGGTCGGTCAGCAGCTCATGGAAGGTGCTGCCGATCCGCACGAGGTGCTGCGTGTCATGGGCCCCCGTCAGGTGCAGATCCACCTCGTCAACGAGGTCCAGGAGGTGTACCGGAGCCAGGGTGTGTCGATCCACGACAAGCACATCGAGGTCATCGTGCGCCAGATGCTGCGTCGCGTGACGATCATCGACTCGGGCGCCACGGAGTTCCTGCCCGGTTCGCTGACCGAGCGTGCGGACTTCGAAGCGGCCAACCGCCGTGTCGTCGCCGAGGGTGGCGAGCCGGCAGCCGGACGTCCGGTGCTGATGGGTATCACCAAGGCATCGCTGGCGACCGACTCGTGGCTGTCCGCGGCGTCGTTCCAGGAGACCACTCGCGTCTTGACCGATGCGGCGATCAACTGCCGCTCGGACAAGCTGATCGGTCTGAAGGAAAACGTGATCATCGGAAAGCTGATCCCCGCCGGTACCGGTATCAACCGTTACCGCAACATCCAGGTTCAGCCGACCGAAGAAGCTCGCGCTGCTGC
This sequence comes from Rhodococcus sp. JVH1, assembly GCF_000280725.2. NCBI lineage: Bacteria > Bacillati > Actinomycetota > Actinomycetes > Mycobacteriales > Nocardiaceae > Rhodococcus > Rhodococcus sp. JVH1. Next base: position 5,916,233 of record NZ_CP166289.1, read on the forward strand.
GTACGCGGTTCCGTCCTACGACGACCAGTACTACAGCCCGGACGGCTTCGGCCAGAACACCGGTGCCGCGGTGCCGCTGGACGATTACGGTTTCAGCAACGATTACCGGTAGGCGCTCCGCGCCCGTGAGCGGTTGACGAGTCCTCGGACTCGCCGAGCACTCACCAAGGACGAAGGCCCCACCCCTCTCTCTTCGGGGGTGGGGCCTTCATCTGTTTCCATGCCTTGTCGCCCTCCATGCCTTGTCGCCTGATGTTCGCCGTTGCTAGCGTCGGATGATGGCCCGGTCGAGGTTCGCCATCGCACTCCTGATCGCCGTTGTCGTGGGGGCCGCGACCTCCTGCACGGCGTCGGACGACCAGCAGAGCGAGGCGACGTCGTCGTCGGCGCCTGCCGCGTCCGCCGGTCCCGCGGTGCTCACTCCGGTGGTCGCGGATGTGGTGGCCCCACCGATCCCGGTGACGGGCAGCGACGGTCGCGTGCACCTGGCCTACGAACTGCGGCTGACGAACACCGGGTCGCAGCCGGCGACGATTACGTCGCTGCAGGTGAAGGGTGACGGTCGCACGCTGGTGGACCTGAGCGGCGACGCGCTGACGCCGTGGTTCCAGGCCCTCGGCGGAGGCCCGAAGACCGGCACCGTCCTCGCCCCCGGACAGCAGGGGCTGGTGTGGATCGACGCGACGCTGAACAGTCCCGACGACGTGCCCGGCAGTCTCGGCCACGTCGTGAACGTCGACTTCCCGCAGGCGACGTCACTCGTGCCGTCGCAGCTCGCCGAGAACGTGGCGGACACCGAAGTCGACACCCGCGACGCCGTCCGTATCCGCGCGCCCCTCGACGGTCCGCGCTGGCTCGACGGCACCGGCTGCTGCACGGTCACGTCCCACCGCGCGGCCGTCCTGCCGATCAACGGCCGGATGCTCGCCGCCGAGCGCTTCGCGATCGATTTCGTCCAGCTCGACGAACAGGGACGCATCTACGTCGGTGACCAGACCCAGCTGTCCAGCTACGAGTACTACGGCGCACCGGTCCGGGCGGTGTCGGACGGCAAGGTGATCGCCGTCGTGGGCGATCTGTCCGAACAGGTTCCGGGTGCCACTCCGCAGGGACTGACCCTCGACCAGTACGGCGGAAACCACGTCGTCCAGGACATCGGGAACGGGCGGTACGCGTTCTACGCGCACCTGCAGCCCGGCAGCGTCGACGACATCAGTGTCGGCCAGGACCTGCGGGCGGGCGACCAGATCGGGCTGCTGGGCAACAGCGGAAACACCGACGCGCCGCATCTGCACTTCCATCTGATGGACGGGCCGGACTTTCTGGCGGCGAACGGCATTCCGTTCGAATTCGAGAACTTCGACCTCGACGGAAGGGCGACGGGGGAGAGCCTCGAGGCCGCCGCGACCGCCGGCGCCCCGGTGGTCGACGAGGCGGGGACGCAGACCGGATCGCGCAGCGACGAGATGCCGCTGTACCTCGACGTCGTGACGTTCCCGGGCAGCTAGCCGAGGAGCCCGCGCTCGACGAACCGGGTGAGCGCGGCGATGCCCTCGTCGTCGCCGCCGTCCCACAGGCCCACGAAGGCGGTCGCCACCGCGGCGATCAGCCGGGCACTGACCTCGGGGCCGCCGGGGAGGTGCGCCCCGTCCGCGGCGAGGGCCCTGAGGAGTTCGGCCCACGGCTTCATCTGCTCGATCCCGAAGTCGTGCATCCGCTGCGCGAAGTCGGGATCGACGAGGGCTGCGTCGCGGAGCGCGGCCATCACGGTGCGATGCCGCGCCTGTAGTTGCCAGAACACGGCGAGATGAGGGCCGAGGTCCCGCAGATCGCCGGGGGACGTGGTGATGAGTGCGTCCGCGTCGTCGCCGATGTCGTCCGCGAGCGCGAGGAGCAACGCTCCCTTGCCGTCGAAATGGTTGTAGAACGAACCCGCGGCCTTGCCGGCCTCGGTGGTGATGTCGGTGATGGTGGCGTTCAGGTAACCCTTGCGTTCGAAGACCACTCTGGCTGCGTCGAGCAGGTCCTGGCGTGTCTGAGCGGCCTTCTCCTGTCGGGTGGTCACTGCGCTTTCCCCATCTCCTCGCCGCTCGCGTGCCCTCGCTCGAGCCGGTTCTCGTCCCGTGAAGACTATCCTCGACCACACCTGTCCGATATGCGTGGTTCGCTGAACGGAGACGAGATGTCCGAGAAGAAGATCGACCGCGTCAAGACCGAGTCGGCACTCGAAGTGCTGCGGGAAAGCCCCACGATCGCACTCATCACCGTGGCACCGGCGCTGGTCGTCTTCGGGGTGGTGTGGTGGCTGTTCGGATTCTGGTCGGCCCTCGTGCTGGTCCTGATTCTGGGTGTCGTCGCCGTCGTCGGCCGGAAGCTGTTCTGACGCCGCTACCGCGGAACGTGGAACGCGGCGAGTGACGCCGCGCTCGACGTCAGTTCGTCCCAGTCGCACGGCACCGTGAGGACGGCGAGCGCAGACGTCGGGAACTTCTCCCGCATCAGGTTGGCATCCCCGGTATCGGGGTTGCCCGCCAGATCCAGTGCCGTCGACGGCATGCCGGGAACATGCCCGACCACGAGCAGCGTGCGTACCGACGGTTCGACCCGCACGATCTCCATGAGCACCTCGGACGGGTACGCGCCGTACAACTCCTCGGCGAACCGGGCGGGAGCGCCGACCCGGGTCGCCTCCAGCGTTTCCCGGGTGCGGCGAGCGGTCGAACACAGCACGGCGTCGATCGGCGGCTGAGTCGACCGCAGCCACTCACCGGCCAGTCCTGCCTGCTTGCGTCCGCGCGGCGCCAACGGCCGCTCGTGATCCGCGACCCCCTCCGGGTACGCCGACTTGCCGTGGCGCATCAGGATCAGGGTGCGATTCCGCGACGAGCTGTGCGAGGCCATGGCTAGACGCTAGCTCCCCACGCCGGCACGTTCACTGTCGAGCTGGGCCATCTGCGCGGGCGCGTAGCGTTCCCCGGCGACTGCGGTGTCGGGAACCGCTGCGGCGATGGCCGCGAGGTCACCGGCACCGAGGTGGACGTCGAGTGCGCCGAGCGTCTCCGCGAGCCGGGCGACGGTACGCGCTCCGACGACGGGCACGATGTCGTCGCCCTGGGCGAGAACCCACGCGATCGCCAGCTGCGCGACGCTCACCCCGTGCTGCGCGGCCACGGCGGCGAGCGAGTCGACGAGGGTGAGGTTCCGCCGGAGGTTCTCGCCCTGGAACCGGGGGCTGTGTGCGCGGAAGTCGTCGGCCGCGAGAGTCTGGTCGGTGCGCAGCGAGTCGCTGAGCAGGCCTCGGGAGAGCACGCCGTAGGCCGTCACGCCGATCCCGAGTTCCCGGCAGAGCGGCAGGATCTCGGTCTCGATCCCCCGGGAGATGAGCGAGTACTCGATCTGCAGATCCACGATCGGGTGCACCGCCGCCGCTCGGCGAAGGGTCTCGGGACCCACCTCGGACAGGCCGATGTGGCGCACGTAGCCGGCCTCGACGAGTTCACCGATCGTTCCCACGGTGTCCTCGATCGGCACGGCGGGGTCGAGACGGGCGGGGCGGTAGACGTCGATGTAGTCGACGCCGAGACGCTGCAGCGAGTATGCGAGGAAGTTGCGGATCGACTCGGGTCGCGTGTCGACTCCGGCCCACGTGCCGCCGGGCCCGCGCAGGCCGCCGAACTTGACGCTGAGGGTCACGTCCTCGCGTCGGCGGCCGGCGAGGGCCTTGCCGATCAGGGACTCGTTGTGGCCCGATCCGTAGAAGTCCCCGGTGTCGACGAGGTCGATCCCGGCGTCGAGCGCCGCGTGGATGGTGGCGACGGACTCCACGTCGTCCGTCCTGCCGTACATCCCGGACATGCCCATGGCGCCGAGGCCGAGCCGGCTGACGGTGGGACCGGTGGTTCCGAGTGCGGTGGTGCTGATCATGTTCTGCTCCGATGGTCGGTGTCTGTTCCGGACTGACACCAGCGTCGCCGTCGCCGGGAGCGGCAACCAGAGACCGTTCATCGGGGGACCGGCGATCCCTGGCAGCGCCCCGGTGGGTCCGGCACAGTTGATGCATGAACCGCTCCGAGTTGGCCGATTTCCTCCGCCGTCGCAGGGAACAGCTCGTCCCGGCCGACGTCGGATTGCCACCGGGACTGCGTCGGCGGACGCCGGGGCTCCGGCGCGACGAGGTGGCGATGCTCGCGGGTATGTCGACGGATTACTACACGCGACTCGAGCAGGCACGCGGCCCGCATCCGTCGACGCAGGTCCTGGCGTCGATCGCGCGGGCGCTGCGGCTGACCGACGATCAGCGAGACCACCTCTACCTGTTGTCGGGACAGGTGCCGCCGATGCGGGCCGCGGGAAACAAGCACGTCGGACCGGGACTGCTGCACCTGCTCGACAAGCTCGACGACACCCCGGGCTGTGTCATCTCGGATCTCGGGGAAGTTCTGGTCCAGAACCGCATGCACGTGATCCTGTTCGGCGACGCGTCCCGGTATTCAGGTCTCGATCGGTACGTGCCGTGGCGGTGGTTCGCGCATCCCGGCGAGCGCGGGATGTTTCCCGAGGACGATCACGAGCGGCTCGCCGGAAACCACGTCGCGGATTTGCGGGCGACGGCCGCCCGGCGGGCCGGTGACGCCGACGTGACGGAACTGGTGGACCGCCTCTACGAGAGCAGCGCGGAGTTCGCGGCGCTCTGGGACCGACACGATGTGGCCGTCCGGCGGTCCGACACCAAGACCGTCCTCCACGCCGAGGTCGGACGCATCGACCTCGTCTGCGAGACGCTGCTGACCCCGAGCGCCTACCAGCACCTGCTCGTGTACATGCCGCAGCCGGGCTCCGACGCGCGGGCCCGGCTCGACCTGTTGCGGGTGATCGGCACCCAGCAGATGGTCTGATCAGGCGGCGAGTGGCCCGACGCTGGCCACGGCACGCAGGGCGTCGTCGACCAGGAACCACACGGTCAGCGACGTGTCGTCCCGCCTCGAGCGCAGGACAATTCGGTCGGTCGACACGATGGGCGAGAGGTACTCGAGCACGGCGCGATGGGGATTGTCGACGAGGCGGCCGCCGCCCGGATGCTCGTGGTCGGCGAGCAGTTCTTCGACGGCCTGCCAGTAGACGGCGTTGTTGACGTGGTCGAACGGGTCGATGTCGGTGCGGCGTAGGACGAACTCGGTATCCACGATGCCGTCCTCGTCTGCGGCCGGCGCATTCTCGACGAGCCACCGCTTCCACTTGAGCCGGTGTTCCTCCGCCGACTCGCCGAGGCGTTCGATGAACCCGTCGTCGATGCGGGTGGGCATTCCCGTTTCGCCGCTGATGTGGATCCAGAAGCCTTCGGTCTCGATGAGGGCGCCCGCCTCACCCTCGATCTGGACCCGCATGTTCGTCCAGCGGGTCGAGAGCGCGGAGCACCAGCGCCGGAGGTGCACCCGCTCGGGCCATACCGCCGGTCGTACGACGTCGATGACGGTGCGCCGGACGATCCACAGTGGGTGGCTGTCGGCGGCGTCGACCGCGTCGAGGTTGTCCAGTCCGGCGTCCTGCAGATACCGCGCGATCCCGTCGAGGCGCAGGCGCTTGGCGGCATCGATGTCGCCGGTGCGGACCGGCCAGGACGTCTCGAAGAAGCGGCCGCGTGCGGGGGCAGCGGCGAGGGGTCGGTCGAGTGCCAAGATGCGGTTCCTTCGCTCGTGGACGGAGCCCCGATTCTTCCATCCCGGCGCCGGTGCTTGTTTGCGGACGCGATTCTCAGTACAGTTCATATAACTGTTACTACGTGTAACACAAACGAGTTCGTGGTCCGGACAGGTGTGAGGAAACCGCAATGGCATATGTCATCACCCAAGCGTGCTGCAACGACGCGAGCTGCGTCTCCGCATGCCCCGTGAACTGCATCCATCCGACACCGGAGGAGCGGGAATTCGCGCAGACCGAGATGCTGCACATCGACCCGGAAACCTGCATCGACTGCGGGGCCTGCGTCGATGCATGTCCGGTGGACGCGATCTTCCCGGAAGACAAGCTCATCGGCTCGCTCACCCGCTACAAGGACATCAACGCCGAGTACTACACGACCAACCCCATGCCGACGGGGTGGATCCCCCTCACGCCCGCGACGCCGCCGCGCCGCGACCTCGGCAAGCTCCGGGTCGCCGTCGTCGGCGCGGGCCCGGCGGCCTGCTACGCCGCCGGTGAACTGCTCGAACGCTCCGACGTCGAGGTCGAGATGTTCGAGAAGCTCCCGACCCCGTGGGGACTCGTCCGCGCCGGTGTCGCACCCGACCATCCCGGCACCAAGGAGGTGACCCGGATGTTCGAGTGGAGCCTCGACCGGCCGAACTTCGAGTTCCACCTCAACGTCGAGGTCGGCACGCACGTCACCCACGACGAGCTGCTGGAGAATCACCACGCCGTCATCTACGCCGTCGGGGCGTCGAGCGACCGGCGTCTGGGAATCCCGGGCGAGGACCTTCCCGGCGTGCACGCCGCCACCGAATTCGTGGCCTGGTACAACGGCCACCCGGACTACGCGGAGCGCACGTTCGACCTGTCCGCGAAGCGCGCGGTGATCGTCGGTAACGGCAACGTCGCGCTCGACGTGGCCCGCATCCTCACGATGAACGTCGAGGAGCTGGAACGGACGGACATCGCCGATCACACCCTCGCCGCCCTGCGGCGCAGCAACATCGAGGAGGTCGTGCTCCTCGGCCGCCGCGGGCCCGCGCAGGCCGCCTACAGCAACCCCGAGTTCCTGGCGCTCGGCGACCTCGAGAACGTGGACGTCGTCATCGACGACGCCGATCTCGACCTCGACCCGGCCAGTGAGGCACTGCTCGACGATCCGGCCACCGCGATGAAAGTCCGGCTTGCGCGGGAGTTCGCGCAGCGTGCCCCGCGGCCCGGTCACAAGCGCATCGTGTTCCGCTACCTGACGTCGCCGCTCGAGGTCACCGGATCCGGCAAGGCAGAGGCCCTGCGCTATGGACGCAACGAACTGGTGGTCGACGACTCCGGCGCGTTGTCCGCCCGGGCTCGCGGCGAGGAGGGCTCGCTGGACACCTCGCTCGTGCTGCGCTCCATCGGCTACCGCGGCAACCGCGTCAGCGGTGTCGCGTTCGACGAGAAGCGCGGCGTGATCCCCAACGAGCACGGCCGGGTCACCGACCGGGTGTACGTGACCGGATGGATCAAGCGCGGTCCCAGCGGCGTCATCGGCACCAACAAGGCGTGCGCGAAGGAGACGGTGTCGTCGCTGCTCGCGGATTTCGAGGCCGGAAAACTCCTCGGCACGGTCGGCACCCGCAAGGACGTGAAGAAGCTGATCGAGCGGCGCCAGCCCGAACAGATCGGGTTCCCCGGCTGGCGGGCGATCGACAAGGCGGAGACCGGTCGCGCGGCGGGGTCCGGCCGGCCCCGCGTGAAGATGACCGACAAGGTCGAGCTGGTGTCCGTCGCCCGCAAGCGGAAGCGGCTGTTCGCTCGTTGACGCCTCTCGCCACCCCCGCGCGTCTACTGTTTCGAGCATGCGCGCAGTGGTGGTGACGGAGCTGTCGGGGCCGGGCGGCATGACGCTGCGGGACGTACCCGAACCGGCGGCCGAGGGGCTCGTCCTGATCGACGTCAAGGCCAGCGGCGTGTGCTTCCCCGACCTGCTGATCAGCTACGGCAAGTATCAGGTCGGCCCCGAGTTGCCGTTCGTTCCCGGCGCCGAAGTCGCAGGTGTCGTGGTGTCGGCACCGGCGGACAGTGGATTCGAGCCCGGTCAGCGGGTGCTCGCGGCGTCGCAGGTCGGCGGTTACGCCGAACGGGTCGCGGTGCCGCCGGCGCAGGTGCTCCCCATTCCGTCGATCCTGGATTTCGACGAAGCGGCGTCGCTGATCGTCAACTACCAGACGATGGAGTTCGCGCTGGAGCGCCGGGCCCGGCTGCGGGCAGGCGAAACCGTCGTCGTCCTCGGCGCGGCGGGTGGGGTGGGGACGTCCACCATCCAGCTGGCCAAGGCGCACGGCGCCCGCGTGATCGCGGTGGTGCGCCGGGACGGGGCCGAAGACTTCCTGCGCGAACTGGGGGCCGACGAGGTCGTCCGCCTCGACGACGGCTGGGGTGCCCGGGTCCGCGCGCTGACCGGCGGCCGGGGCGCGCAGATCGTGGTCGACCCGGTCGGCGGCGACGCGTTCGACGAGGCCGTCCGGGTGCTGGCCCCGGAAGGCCGGCTGGTCGTGATCGGTTTCGCGGGAGGGACGATCCCCGAGGTGAAGGTGAACCGGGTGCTGTTCCGCAACATCAGCATCGTGGGTGCGGCGTGGGGTGAGTTCATCCGGACCGAACCGAATGAGCTGGAAGAGGTGCATGCCGCGCTGATCCGGCATGTCGAACGAGGATTGCGTCCCGTGGTCACTTCCCGGTATCCACTCGAGCGGGCCGCGGACGCACTGCGAGATCTCGAGGCGGGCCTCGTGGTGGGTAAAGCGGTGCTCGTCCAGGACTGAACCCGCAGGTCGAGGGTGTCGCCGGGGAATGTGATACCTGACACCATTTATTCGGTTGCGCCATAGTTGCTCTTGGGCAATAGTTGCATGAGCGCTAGCATTCGAGGGTGCCCGACAAATCTCCTGATCTTCTCTTCGAACTACTCAACGACTTCTTCACCCAACTGTTGAGTGCGGGGGAGTCGGAGTCGATGGACAACCTCATCGAGCTGGACCTCACGTTTTCGCAGGTGCGCATGCTCTTCGCGCTGGTTCAGCACGGTGAGCCACTTCCGATCAACGAGGTGGCCGAGCGGTTGCGGCTCTCGGTGGCCGCAGCGGGTCGGAACGTCGATCAACTCGTGAAACTGGGTCTGGTCGTTCGCCGGGAGGACGAACGCGACCGGCGGGTCAAGCGGGTCTCCTTGTCGGAGGCCGGACATAAGGTCGCTACCCAGCACATCGAATGCAAGCGTGATCAATTGCGACGGTTCGCATGGCGGGTTCCGGAGATCGAGCGGACTCGGCTGATCGAGGCACTACAACCGATCCTCGCGGGGGAGTCCCTGCGAGAACTCAACCAGGAGATACTCGGATGACATCGCCGACCGCCGCGAACGCGGCGCCCGACAAGCTCGACGGCACGGTCCTCAAGATCGCGTCCGTGGTGGTGCTCGGTGCCATCATGTCGATCCTCGACGTGACCGTCGTCAGCGTCGCGTTGCCGACGTTCGCCACGGAGTTCGACACCACGTACGCCACTGTCGCGTGGACGATGACCGCCTACACGCTCGCCCTGGCCACCGTCATCCCCGTCACCGGGTGGGCGGCCGACCGATTCGGCACCAAGCGCCTCTACATGACGGCGCTCGTGCTGTTCGTCCTCGGCTCGGTGCTGTGTAGCTTCGCGTGGGACATCACGTCGCTCATCGGCTTCCGCGTCCTGCAGGGCCTCGGCGGCGGCATGTTGATGCCGCTCGGCATGACGATCATGACGAAGGCGGCCGGCCCCGACCGTGTCGGCCGGGTCATGGCGGTTCTCGGAATCCCCATGCTGCTCGGCCCCATCGGTGGTCCGATCCTCGGCGGCTGGCTGATCGAGGCGGCGAGCTGGCACTGGATCTTCCTGATCAACCTGCCCATCGGCATCATCGCCCTGGCTGCCGCGTTCATCATCCTGCCGTCCGACAACGCGTCGCCCTCGGAGTCCTTCGACTTCCTCGGCATGCTGCTGCTCTCGCCGGGTCTGGCTCTGTTCCTGTTCGGTGTGTCGTCCATCCCGGAGGTGGGCACGGTCGCTTCGGCTCGCGTGCTTGTGCCCGGTGCGATCGGCCTGGCGCTGATCGTCGCGTTCGTCGTCCACGCACTCCGCAAGGATCACCCGCTGATCGACCTGCACCTGTTCAAGAACCGGCAGCTGTCGGTCGCGGTCATCACGACCTCGCTGTTCATCGTCGCATTCATGGGTGCCGGTCTGCTGTTCCCCAGCTACTTCATCCAGGTCGGTGGGCACACCACGCTCGCCGCCGGTCTGCTGATGGCTCCGCAGGGTATCGGCGCGATGCTGACCATGCCGGTCGCCGGACGTCTCGTCGACAAGATCGGCCCCGGCAAGATCGTGCTGACGGGTCTGCCGTTGATCCTGATCGGTCTGGGTGTCTTCACGCAGGTGGCGTCGGACTCGCCGACCTGGCTGCTGATGGGTGCGCTGTTCGTGATGGGCATGGGCATGGGCTGCACCATGATGCCGCTGATGACGGCAGCGATCGTCACGCTGTCCAACGAGCAGGTCGCTCGCGGTTCCACGCTGATGAACATCGTCCAGCAGACCGCCGGTTCGATCGGTACCGCCGTCATGTCGGTGGTCCTCACCAACCAGCTGCTCGATCGCGGTCTCGACAGTCAGACGGTCGCGATGCAGCACGTGCCCGAGGTCGCCGCACAGGAGCCTCCCGGAATGGTGGATCAGGTCCTGAGCCAGGCCGCCGATGCGTTCGGCAACACGTTCCTGGTCGCCACCGTGCTGATCGCCTTGACGCTCATCCCGGCGTTCCTGCTGCCGCGGAAGAAGTCGGTCAACCCGAAGCTCGAGGCCGAAGGTGCCCCGACGGTCATGATGCACTGATCAGGTTCGTTCGATCCGAACGTCGCCGAGGGCGGCAAGCGCACTGCGCTTGCCGCCCTTCGCCGTTCCCGGAATAGGACAAGGTGGTTGAATGTTGCAATAGGTTCATGCAAACGCATGGAGTTCTGGCGCGAGAGGAACAGCTATGCAGTTCGGAATCTTCACCGTCGGCGACGTGACCCCCGATCCCACCACCGGCCGTACCCCCACCGAGCACGAGCGCATCAAGGCGATGACGACCATCGCCAAGCATGCGGAGGACGTCGGGCTCGACGTGTTCGCCACCGGCGAGCACCACAACCCGCCGTTCGTGCCGTCGTCCCCGACCACAATGCTCGGCTACCTCGCAGCGCAGACCGAGAAGATCATCCTGTCGACGTCCACGACGCTGATCACCACCAACGACCCGGTGAAGATCGCCGAGGACTACGCGATGCTGCAGCACCTCGCGGACGGCCGGGTGGACCTCATGATGGGTCGCGGAAACACGGCCCCCGTCTACCCATGGTTCGGGCAGGACATCCGCCAGGGGATTCCGCTGGCGCTCGAGCACTACCGGCTGCTGCGCCGGCTGTGGGACGAGGACGTCGTCGATTGGCAGGGACAGTTCCGCACCCCGCTGCAGGGGTTCACGTCCACGCCGCGTCCGCTCGACGGCATCGCGCCTTTCGTGTGGCACGGCTCGATCCGCAGTCCGGAGATCGCCGAAATCGCGGCGTTCCACGGTGACGGCTTCTTCGCCAACAACATCTTCTGGCCGAAGGAGCATTACATCGCCCTGATCAACCTCTACCGCGAGCGGTACGAGCACTACGGTCACGGCCGCGCGGACCAGGCGATCGTCGGACTGGGCGGGCAGGTGTTCATGCGCCGGAACGCCAAGGACGCCGTCGACGAGTTCCGGCCCTACTTCGACAACGCCCCCGTCTACGGCCACGGGCCGAGTCTCGAGGACTTCACCGAGCAGACCCCGCTGACCGTCGGCACACCGGAGCAGGTGATCGAGAAGACCCTGACGTTTGCCGACTTCTTCGGCGACTACCAGCGGCAGTTGTTCCTCGTCGACCATGCGGGACTACCCCTGAAGACGGTGCTCGAGCAGCTGGATCTGCTCGGCGGCGAGGTCGTGCCCGTGCTGCGCAAGGAGTTCGCTGCCCGCCGACCTGCCGGCGTGCCGGACAACCCGCCGACGCACGCGTCGATGAAGGCCGATCGCGAGCCCGTCGATGCCGCCCGTCAGTAGGACCGAACGCGCGGCCGAGGCGTGGGAGGCACTCTTCCGCGCCCAGGTCGCGGTGATGCGCAACCTCGCCGCCGACGACGTGTGGGACGAGCTGAGCATGCGCGAATACGACGTGCTGTTCACGCTCGGCCGGGCCCCCGGGCGCAGACTGCGTCTGCACGATCTCAACCGGGAGATCCTGCTCAGCCAGCCGTCGCTGAGCCGGCTCGTCGAGCGGCTGGCCGGGTCCGGATTCGTCACGCGGGAATGCGATCCGGGCGACCGCCGGGGGACCGTCGTCGCTTTGACGGACGAGGGTGCTCGTGTGCAGAAGTCCGTCGGACGTCGGCACGCGGCGAGCATCCGGAGGCGCGTCGGCCCGGCACTGTCCGACGACGAACTCGACACGCTCACCGAGCTCTGCGCGAAACTGCGCGGCGCACAGGGCTGACGGAAGGCACGATGGAACAGTGAGCAATCTGGAGACGAATTCGGTGGAAGAGCGGTGCGAGTCGCACCCCGACGGCGGGGGCATCCAAGTGCTCGGCGCGCGCGAGGTCCCGCTCGGCGGTCCCCGCGCGATGCCGGTCCGGCGCACCCTCCCGCAGCGGGAGCGGTCGCTGATCGGAGCCTGGTGCTTCGCCGACCACTACGGTCCGGACGACGTCGGGACGACGGGCGGGATGAACGTTCCGCCGCACCCGCACACGGGACTGCAGACGGTGAGCTGGTTGTTCACCGGCGAGATCGAACACCGCGACAGCATCGGCTCGCATGCGATGGTGCGTCCCGGTGAGCTCAACCTGATGACCGCGGGGCGGGGGATCGCGCACTCCGAGGTCTCGACCCCGCAGACACGCATCCTGCACGGCGCGCAGCTGTGGGTGGCGTTGCCGGCGTCGGCGCAGGACGCGGATCCGGCGTTCGAGACGTACGCACCCGACCCGGTCGAACTGGACGGCGCGACCGTGCGGGTGTTCCTCGGGAGCACGGTGGGCTCCACGTCGCCGGTGCGCACGTTCACGCCGCTGCTCGGCGCGGAGATCCTCCTGGAGCCGGGTGCGGACGTCACCCTCGACATCGAACGTGGCTTCGAGGTCGGGGTGCTCGTCGACGAGGGCGAGGTGCAGCTGCGCGGGACCACGCTGCGGTGGGCGGAACTCGGCTATCAGCCGCCCGGGGAGGCGCTGGTGGCGCTGCGCAACGCGGGCGGAACGCGGGTCCGGCTGCTGCTGCTCGGCGGTGAGCCGCTGGGCGAACAGGTGATCATGTGGTGGAACTTCCTCGGCCGCACCCACGAGGAGATCGTCGGCTCCCGCCGTGAGTGGCAGTCCGAGCTCCGGGGCGCGGCGCCCGCGGACCCCCGGTTCGGCACGGTCGAGGGCTATGACGGCGATCCGCTGCCCGCACCCGAACTGCCGAACAGCCGGCTGAAACCGCGCGGCTGAGAAGACGGCGGATCAGTAGCTGGTCATCGACGTGTTGGCGCCGCAGAGCACCACGCAGAGCGGCTTGTCGTCGGCGGGGGCGAGTTGTCCGGTGACGATCGCGGCGAGCGCCGCGGCGGTGCCGTGCTCGACGACGATCCGGAACTCCTCCCACAGCAGTGTTCGCGCGTCGATCAGGGCGTCGTCGTCGACGATCAAGCTGGACACGGGCCGCGACAGGACGGTGTCCCAGGCGATGGAACCGATCTTGGTGGCGCCGAGGGAATCGCCGGCGATGCTGTCGATGTCGATGTCCACGGGTTGCCGGGCGGCGACCGCGGAGTGCAGCGTCGCCGCTCCGCTCGGTTCCACGCCGTGGATGCTGTCGTCCTCGCCGCTGCCTGCGACGACACCGGAGAGCAGTCCGCCGCCGCCGACGGCGATCACGTAGGACAGCGGCTCGGCGACGTCGTCCTGGATCTCTAGGGCGATGGTGCCCGCCCCGGCGACGATGTCGGGGAGATCGTAGGCGTGCAGGGCGAGAGCGTTCGACGACGTCGCGAGTTCGTCCGCATACTCGGCCGCCTCGGCGTATCGAGCACCGACCTTGCGTACGTCCGCGCCGAGCGCGATCAGCTTGTCGATCTTGACGTCGGGTGCGGTGACGGGGACGACGACCGTGCACTTCACACCCCTGAGACGCGACGCCCAGGCCGCGCCGATGGCGGCGTTCCCGCCGGACGCGATGACGACACCCGCGTCGTCGAGCCGCCCGTCCTCCTCGGCGTGGAGCAGCGCGTTGAGGCTGCCCCGCACTTTGAACGAGCCCCCGTACTGCAGGAACTCGAGTTTGAAGATCACCGGTACGGCGCCGTGCACGGTGGGGACGGTGGCGCGGAACGTGGGTGTCCTGCGGATCAGGCCGGTGATGCGCTCACGCGCCCTGTCCACGGATGCGCGGTCGACGGATTCAGCCATGGTCCCATCGTCCCATCCCGTGCGGCCGCGACTACCGCGGCTGCTTGACCGTCGCCGTGCCCTGGGCGGCGGCGCACAGTACCTCCGAGCCGTCGTCCTGCACCGCGTAGATGTCGCACCGGCACAACGCCTGTCGCCGGGTCGACGCGTCGGCTCGGGCGTCCGCCCGCAGCAGCACGCCCTGGGCGGGGCGGAGGTAGGTGATCGTGAAGCCGGCGGTCATGATGTTCGCGCCGAGCACGGTGCCCGCGGCGAACGTCAGAGCGTTGTCGGCGGCGTATGACAGGACACCGCCGTGCACGAAGCCGTTCTGTTGCCGCAGTTCGTCCCGGACCGGGATCTCGAGGGTGGCGCCGCCCTCCCCGAACTGGGTCATGCGGGCGCCGACCAGCACGCTGAACGGCTGGGCCGCCAGCACGGCCTGCGCGGTGTCGGCGGTGAGCGCGACGTCGACTGTCATCCTCTACTCCTGGTTCCGTAGCGAGTTCCATGCGGCGGTCGCCAGTTCGGGCGCCACGGCGGTGGGGTCGGTGGTCATGGCGCCCGCGAGCCACTGGCGGGAGTACTCCTGGGCCGGGCCCAGCCACAGCGCGTAGAGCACGTCGAACTCGAACCGGCGGACCGTTCCGTAGTGTTCGTGGACCCGCCACCAGTGGGTGACGTCGCGGAAGAACGCCGCGTTGGTGGAATCGGCCCGCTCGTCGATGCCCGGGGGCCGGGGCGCGGCGAGGATGGTGGCCCGCTGCGGGTTGCCGGACACCCACTGCAGGTGGCGGACGACAGCGCCTTCCACCCCGGACCGCGCATCCGCGCATTTCGTGAGCGCGGTCCGGAATCCGTCCTGATAGTCGGCGAGAGCGCGTAACCAGACCTGGAGGTACAGCTCTTCCTTGTTCGGGAAGTGGTGGTAGACGGCTCCCACGCTGACACCGGCCTCGTGCCGGATGTCGGCGAGCCGCGTCGCGAGGACGCCGCGGCGGGCGAAGTGGCCCTCCGCCGCGTCCAGCAACAGACTTTGAATCGGCACCTACCGAATATAGTTCGGTCGGGGTCGCGGGGGAAGCGAGTTCGCAGGATTACGGCGAAGGGCGGCGTCGTTCCTGGGACGATGAGGGCGTGCGCAACCCGCGACAGCCCCGACGGATCACGCCCCGAACGGGACGTCTGGTGTCCCCGCCGCCTCGCCCGCTTCGACGCCCGGGTCCGCCGCCCACGCAAGTCCACGAGTTCGAGGCCGCCGGCCTCCTCGACGGACTCAGCGGATCGGATCGTTCTGCGCGGATGGGCGTCCTGAACACCCTGATCGAGGACGGGGTGTCGATCGACGAACTCCGCGCCGCCTCGCGGAACAATCGGCTCGCGCACCTGCTGCTCGAGCACGCGCTGGCGCCGAAGGGCCGGTACGGCATCGACGAGATCTCCGAGAAGACCGGCGTCACCGTGGAGGACGCCCGGCGGTGGTTCCGGGCGATCGGCCGGGGTGCGTCGGAGGACGGGACGTTCTACGACGACGGCGACCTCGACCTCGCGCGCGGACTCAAGCAGTACCGGGATCTGGGGCTCGACGAGAGCGGAATCTTCGCGGCCGCCCGGGTCCTCGGCCGCAACCTCTGGACGGTCGCCGACGCCGCGGACGCGCTCCTACAGGAGCGACTCGAGGCGACGCGGGATCACCCCGAGGTGGCCCTGCGGTACGCGGTCGAGGTACGGCGCATCGCGGATTTCGAGGCGCAGATCCTGGCTCACCTCATCGCCACGACTCTGCGCCACCAACTGCGCTCCGATGCGGTGGGTATCGCCAGGGACTCGAACCTGCAGGTTCGAGGGGCGCAGGAGATCGGCGTCTGCTTCGCCGACCTCGTCGGATTCACGCTGCTCGGTGAGCAGGTGGCGCCCGCCGATCTGGGACGGGTGGCCGAGCGGCTGGACGGGCTGGCCACCGATCTGGTGCTTCCGCCGGTGCGTCTGGTGAAGACGATCGGCGACGCCGTCATGTTGGTCTCGCCCGATCCCAACGCGCTGGCATACACCGCCCTCGACCTCGTGCAGGCCGCCCGCGCCGAGGGGCTTCCGCCGTTGCGGGCCGGGATCGCCTGGGGCACAGCCGTGCCGAGCGCGGGCGACTGGTTCGGCAGGCCCGTGAACATGGCGAGCCGCGTCGTCGCGGTCGCGCCGTCTCACGAGGTGGTCGTGACCGGCGAGTTCTACGACGAACTCGACACCGACGAGTTCTGGGGTGAACCGGCGGGCAGTCACCGCCTCAAGGGGATCGACGTCCCCCAGGAGCTCTTCGGGATCGGCCGCCGGTCCGTCGCCTGAGCGACGCGGCTCCGAAAACGTGTCGTACCCCCGCGATATCGTCATGGCACAGCTCACAGAAGCACATCGAGTGAGGCACATCATGACTGGCGATTCGGGCGCAGACTGGCATTTCTACGCGGTGGTCGAAACCGCGGTGGACGGCGGTCACACGCTCGCCGCGTTCGGGCCGCGACCCACGGCGCTCGACGCGCTCCGGCTGGCCGTGCATTCGGTCAACCACACCGCGTATTCGGTTCTCGAACAGGGCATCGCGGGCGATGCGCGTGCCGAGGCGAGCGTCGTCGAGCGGTTGCCGATCACATCGTTCACGATCAGGCGGCACCACCGCAGCACGAGCGAGCTCGACGCCCGCTGGATGCTGAACGGCGGCAGGCATCACCGGCAGGGCTACCGCGGTTCGGTCGTGAGGTAGTACTCGAGCACCGGCCCGACCCAGCGCATCAGCTCCTCGTGCGTCATGTCCGCCACGGGCGGCACCCGGAGTACGTAGCGCGAGAAGGCGAGTCCGAGGACCTGCGACCCGACGAGGGCCGCGCGTTCGTCCGGGCGGTCCGCCGTGACCACTGCCAGCGCGGGCGCCACCTGGCGGGCGAAGACCTGCAACATCGCCTCGGCGGCCCGCGGGCTGCTCGCCGCCGCGCGGAGCAGGGGGAGGAACGCGCCGTCGTTCTCCCACACCGCGAAGAAGCGCGGCATGAGCACGGTCGCGAGGTCCTTCGCGGGAACGTCGTGGAGGTCGGGCAGGTGCAGATCGAATTCGGCGGCCTCGGCGAACAGTGATTCCTTGTTGCCGAAGTACCGGACCACCAGTGCGGGGTCGACGCCCACATCCGACGCGATGACGCGCATCGTCGTGCGTTCGTAGCCGTCGGTGCCGAATCGGGCGCGGGCGGCGTCGAGTATCGCGGCGCGGGTGGCGACGGCGGAGCGGGCGCGGCGGTCGGGCATTCTCAGAGTATAAGTCAACAGCTGTTGACCTGGCGCCGGGATGCGCCTACCGTTGAAGTCAACAGTTGTTGACTTAGCTGGGGCACTTTCGATCGGAGGCAACGTCATGAAGCACATCGACGTGGTGGTGATCGGCGCGGGACCCACCGGATGCATGCTCGCGGGAGAGTTGGCGGCGGCCGGCCGATCGGTGACGGTGCTGGACAAGCGCGCCGCGCCGTCCACCCTCAGCCGCGCATTCGGCGTCCACGCCCGCACCCTCGAACTGCTCGACGCCCGCGGACTCGCCGACCGACTCGTCGCCACCGGTGCCGCCTCACCCGGTCTGAAGCTGTGGCGCGGTGCAGCGCTGAACCTCGGGCGCCTGCGGTCCCGGTTCCCGTTCGTCCTCGTCACCCCGCAGCGGAACGTCGACGCACTCCTGGAGGAACACGCCCGGGACAGGGGCGCCGACATCATCCGCGGGTTCACCGTGACCGGGGTGGAGCAGGACGGGAACGGCGTGCGCGTTCACGGCCACGACAGTTCTGGACGCGACAGCACGTTCCACGCGACGTATGCGGTCGGTGCGGACGGCGCGCACAGCGCGGTGCGGACGATGATCGGGCAACCGTTCCCCGGCAAGGCCGTGCTGCGGTCGATCATGCTCGCCGACGTCGAACTCGAAAACCCACCGGACAATCTCGTGACCGTCAACGCCGTCCGCGACGGATTCGCGTTCATCGCACCGTACGGCGACAACCTGTTTCGCGTGATCGCCTGGAACCGGCGGCATCAGGTGGACGACACCGCGCCCGTGGACCGGGAAGAACTGCGCAGCACCATCGAAGTCGCCATGGGCACGGACTACGGCCTCGGCGACGTGCGGTGGCAGTCGCGTTTCCACAGCGACGAACGGCAGGTCCCGCAGTATCGGACGGGCCGGGTGTTTCTCGCCGGTGACGCCGCCCACGTGCATTCCCCTGCAGGCGGGCAGGGAATGAATACCGGCATTCAGGACGCCGTCAATCTCGGATGGAAGCTCGCGGCCGTGCTGGACGGCGCGGACGACGCGGTGCTCGACACGTACCACTCCGAGCGGCACCCGGTGGGCCGGCTGGTTCTGCGGTCGAGCGGTGCCACGATGCGGATGATGATTGTCCGGCCGTGGATCCTCCGGAAGATCCGGAACGGGGTAGTGGCGGCGCTTCTCGGCTTCCCGGCGATCGGCGACGCGATCGCCCGGATGTTCTCGGGGATCGGAATCGGGTACGGCCACGTCGCCGGCGAGAGCACCCTCGTCGGCCGACGCGCCGACGACCTGCCCACCGACGGCGGACGGCTGTACGAGGTGATGCGCTCGGGCGGTTTCGTCCTGGTCACCGAGGACGGGGTTCCTGTCCCGGGCGATGTCCGCGCGGTGACCCGGACCGACGAGGGCCCCGCACTGCTCGTGCGTCCCGACGGCTACATCGCCTGGGCGGGCGACAGTGCGTCCGGGCTGTGGCGGGGCGTCCTGGAACGGTGGACGGCCCGCACGTCGAACGGTGCCCGGCCGGTCAGCCGGTGACGTCCGAACGGCTGTTGAACGCCTGCGCTCGCAGGTCCCGGGCGAGATGATCCCGTTGCTCGAGCACCAGCCGTCGTAGCGCGGCGGGCGCATCGGCGTGGGTGACGAGCCAACCGTCCGCCGCGTCGAGTGTGGGCTCGGACGGGAACAGCCCGACCACGATCCGCCGCGCGATTTCGATACTGCGCTCCTCCCACACCGAGCGGATCGAGGCGAAGTAGTCGGCAGCGTATCCCTCGACGAGGTCGTTCCGGGCACCTGCGCGGAACCCGGCGATGATCGCGCCGAGATGTTCGTTCGACAGTGTGCGGTCGTGGAAGATCGATTCCCAGGCCTTCGCCTTCACGTCCGGGTCCGGTCGCGAGAAACTCGCCCGCAGGTACGCGGTGCGGCCGGAGCCGGTGTCGTCGCGGCGCAGCTCACCGTCGAGGTCCGCGTCGTCGGCGTGCCCGGTGGCGGCGAGCGCGCCCCAGAATCCCCAGCGCAGATCCGGGTCGAGCGACAGGCCGGTCGGTGCCGGCCCGCCGGCCTCGAGAATCGACCGGATGCCGGCCGCGCGACTGCCGTCCATCGCCGCTGCGGACGCCACCGCCCGTGCCCAGGCGAGTTGGCTTCCCGAACCCGGCGTGGCGTTCCACAACGCGCGCCAGGTGTGCTCGAGCCAGTCGAGGCGGGCGCTGTCGCGCGAGGTCTCGGGGAAGAAGTGCTCGATCGCATAGGGGGCGTTGGCCTGCGCCGACGTGAGGAGGGTCAGGTGCGACTCCGCCGGCGAGAACCGCTGGGCCATCGACAGATACCGCGTGGCACCCAGTTCGCTGTCGCGGGTCGCGTTCCACAGCGACGACCAGATCAGGCCACGCGCCAGCGGGTCGCGGACCCGGTCGAGGGAGGTCTCGACGGTGGTCAGCGATCGGTCGTCCAGCCGCACCTTCGCGTACGTCAGGTCGGCGTCGTTGAGCAACACGAGCGGCGCGTCGGCGAGACCGATCGGGGTGTGGGCGTCGGCGAGGTCGACCTCGACCCGCTCCACGCACAGGAGGTCGCCGGTCCCGTCGAAGTCGTAGCGCCCGACGCCGAGGCGGTGTGGACGCGGATCGGTCTGCACGATCGAGGCGCGCCCGTCGGCGCCGCGCTGCAGGCTCAGTGCGGACACGCCGGTGGTCTGCAACCAGGCGCGCGCCCAGCTCGTCAGGTCCCGGCCCGACGTGGCCGACAGTTCCGTCAGCAGATCCGTGAGGGTGGTGTTCCCGAAGGCGTGGGCGCGGAAGTAGCGGCGTGCCCCCTCGAAGAACGCATCACGCCCGGCGTACGCGACGAGTTGCTTGAGGACGCTGGCGCCCTTCGCGTACGTGATGCCGTCGAAGTTCAGTTTCGCGGCCTCGAGATCGACGATGTCCGCGACGATCGGATGCGTCGTCGGCAACTGGTCCTGCAGGTACGCCCACGCCTTGCGACGGTTGGCGAAGGCCACCCACGCGTCGGTCCACCGGGTGGCCTCCGCGTTGGCCAGTGCGCCCATGTAGTCGGCGAACGATTCCTTGAGCCACAGGTCGTCCCACCACACCATCGTGACGAGGTCGCCGAACCACATGTGGGCCATCTCGTGCAGGATCGTGTTGGCCCGGCCCTCGTACTGGGAGTCGGTGGCGGCGCCGCGGAACACGTACGCCTCGGTGAACGTCACACAGCCGGGGTTCTCCATGGCGCCGAGGTTGTACTCGGGGACGAACACCTGGTCGTACTTGCCGAACGGGTAGGGGTAGTCGAAATTCTCCGTGAAGAACCCCAGCCCCTGCCGGGTGATCTCGAAGATCGTGTCCGCGTCGAGGTACCGCGCGAGCGAGGCGCGGCACAGGACGCCCAGCGGGATCGTGACGTCGCCGCCACTCCATTCCGAGTCGACCCGGTGGTAGGGCCCGGCCGCGACGGCGGTGATGTAGGTGGAGATCGGCAGTGTCGGCGCGAACGTGACCACCTGCCCACCGGTGGTGTCTTCCCGCTCGGCGACCTGCTGGTTGGAGACCACCTCCCACTCCTCCGGCGCGGTGACGACGAACGTGAACGGCGCCTTCAGGTCCGGCTGTTCGAAGCACGCGAACACCCGCCGCGCGTCCGCCGGTTCGTACTGCGTGTACAGGTACGTCTGCCCGTCCGCCGGGTCGAGGAACCGGTGCAGACCCTCACCGGAACGGCTGTACTCGCCCCGGGCGGCGACGGTCACGACGTTGGATTCACGCAGTCCGGTCAACGCGATACGGGCGCCGTCGTAGTCGACGGGGACGTCGGCGCCGTTGACCGTCACCGACTCCACACCGGCGCCGAGGAAGTCGAGCCAGGTCGTGGACGTGCGGGCGGTGAACTCGACGGTCGTGGTGGTCGCGAACGTCCCGACCTCCCGGTCGACGGCGCCGAGTACGTCCAGTTCCACCCGATAGCCGAGAACGTCGATCGCGCGGGAACGTTCGGCGGTTTCGGCTCGGGTCAGGTTCGCTGTGCTCACGCGTCGATCCTGCCAGCCCCGCCCGCAGGCCGTGCCGCTACCGGTTGCTCAGGACGGAGCCGACGCCGGCCGCGACGACGAGCGCGATCGCGGCCAGCGACTGCAGTCCGAGGACCTGCCCGAGCACGATCACCCCGGCGAGGGTCGCGGCCGCGGGCTCGAGCGCGATGAGCACGGCGAACACTTTTTTGCTCATCACCTGCAGCGCCCGTAGCTCGAGCGAGTACGGGATCACCGACGACAGCAGGGCCACCGCCGCGCCCACGGCCAGGATCCGGGGGTCGAACAGTGCGGTGCCGCCGGACACCGCGCCGAGCGGGAGCGTCAGGGCCGCCGCGACGATGCTCGCGCCGGCGAGGCCGTCCGCGCTGGGAACCGTTACCGCGAGGTTCGAGCCGGCGACGATGTAACCGGCCCACGCCGCCCCGGCGGTGAGCGCGAATGCCACCCCCACGAGGTCGAGAGACTCGGCGCCCGAGTTCTCGCGCAGGCCGAGCATGACCACGCCGGTCAGCGCCGCCAGCACCCACACGCCGTCCCGCAGTCTTCGCGACAGCACGGCGGCGAGGGTGAGCGGACCCAGGAACTCGATGGTGACGGCGGTGCCGAGCGGGAGCCGCGCGAGGGCCTCGTAGAACGCCGAATTCATCACGGCCAGCGCCACTCCGAGTGCGAGGATGCCCTCGCGCTGCGTTCGCGTCCACCGTCGCCACCGCGGCCGCACGATCACCCCGAGGATGATCGCCGCGATCGTCAGCCGCAGCGACACCGCGCCACTGGCGCCCACCGCCTCGAACAGGGTGCTCGCGAAGGCGGCGCCGAACTGGACGGACAGCACCGATCCGAGGACCGAGACGACGGGAAGAAGCTGACTGCGCGGCTCGGCTGTCACCGGTGTGCGATGCCCGGGTTCACTCGCCGGTGAAGTTCGGGCTGCGGCGCTCGAGCATCGCGCCGACCGCCTCGTGATGGTCCGCGGTGTGATGGGCGAGCGACTGCATGGCCGCCGACAGTTCGAGGAGGCTCTCGAGGCTCTGGTGACGGCCCTCGCGTAGCAGCTTCTTGGTCATCCGCAGCACCTGCGGCGGGTTGACCGCCACCCGCTCGGCGAGCGCCCGTGCCGCGCCGAGGAGTTCCTCGGGCTCGGTGACCTGCGAGACGAGTCCCCACTCGAGGGCTTTCGCGGCGTCGATCGCGTCGCCGGTGAACGCCATCTCGCTGGCCCGCGCCATCCCGACGGCCTGCGGCAGGAACCAGGCGCCGCCGTCGCCGGGGACGAGTCCGACCTTGACGAAGCTCTCCGCGAACACGGCGGCCGTGGAGGCGATCCGCATGTCGCACATCAGGGACAGGTCGCATCCGGCACCGATCGCGGGTCCGTTGACGGCGGCGATGGTCGGCACCTCACAGTGGTAGAGGGCCAGCGGGATGCGCTGGATACCGTGCCGGTAGCCCTGCCGCAGGTCGGCGGGGGAGCCGCCGAACATTCCGGCGCGGTCGCGCATGTGCTTGACGTTGCCACCGGAGGAGAACGCCGAACCCGCACCCGTGACGATCGCGACGCGCACGCTGGGATCACCGTTGACGTCGGCCACCGCATTCTCGAGCGCCTCGATCACGTCCGGCTCGGAGATCGGGTTGCGCGCCTCCGGACGGTTGAGCGTCCAGGTGACGATGTCGCCTTCGCGGGTGGTGAGCACGGCGTCGGTCATGGACGACTCCCTCGGGTGTGAGCGCGGATTCGAGACCGTCCCAGTCTGTCATTGCGCTCAGATGCCGGTGCGCCGTACCAGTGCGTCGGTGGCGGACGGCGCGAACGTGCCGAGCAGCCGGAACAGTTCGGCATAACCGGGGAGCAGTTCGATCGGCCGGGTGCGCACGGCGGTGACGAACCATTCCGCCGCCTGCTCTGGAGTCAGGGCGGCCATCGCGTCGTAGTCCGTGGTGGGCGCGATCATCGGCGTCCGGACCAAGGGAAAGTCCAGGGTGGTCACGGAGATTCCGCGGTCGCGCACTTCGGCGCCCAGGCTCCGGCCGAACGCGCCGACGGCAGCCTTGGACGCGTGGTAGGCGGAGAACTTGGGCATGACACCGGCAGGCACGCCCCACGTCGCGACATTGATGATGTGGCCCTTGCGGCGCTCGATCATCGACGGGAGCAACGCGAGGGTCAGCCGCGTCGAGCCGAAGTAGTTGACGGCCATGGTGCGTTCGAAATCGTGGAATCGGTCCAGCGAGTCCTCGACCGTCCGCCGGATCGACCGCCCGGCGTTGTTGACGAGTACGTCGACGGGGCCGATCTCCCCGAGCACCTGAGCGACGAGGGCGTCGACGGACTCCGGGTCCGTGAGGTCGCAGGGAACGGCGTGCGCGTCGCAACCGGACCGCAGGATGTCGTCGCGCACCGACTCGAGGGCGTCGGAGCCGCGGGCCACGAGGACGACCTCCGCGCCGAGCGCGGCGAGCCGGCGTGCGGCCGCTTCCCCGACCCCCGAGGAACCACCGGTGACGAGGATCCGTTTCCCGGCGATTCGGTGGCCGGCCCCCGGTACGACTCGGGCGGCCAGTGCGCGCGGAGAGGGGAGTGGGTTGAGCGCGGCATGGGTGAGCAACTGTCGTATCACGTGACCAGCGTGGCAGCTCGCCGGGCGATCCGCAGCCAAATAACAATCAATCGTGCTTGCTTTTTTCTCGGGCCGGTGTGATGCTGGTCGCATGGCTGAACTGCAGAGGTTCATCGACGACTTGTGCGCCGAGAGCGATTCACTGGACGCCCTGGTCGCCGACCTTCCCGACTCCCGCTGGGCCGATCCGACGCCCGCCGAGGGCTGGACCATCGCACACCAGATCGGACATCTGCTGTGGACCGACGAGGCCGCCCTCCTGGCGATCACCGACCCCGACGGCTTCACCGAGCAACTCACGGTGGCCGCCTCGAACCCGGCCGGCTTCGTCGATGCCGGTGCCGAGGAGCACGCCCGGCGGCAACCCGCGGAACTGCTCGCGGCCTGGCGCTCGGCCCGCGCCCGACTCGCGGAGGCCCTCCTGTCGGTGCCGCCCGGGCAGAAGATCCTCTGGTACGGCCCGCCGATGAAGGCGGCCTCGATGGCCACCGCCCGGTTGATGGAGACGTGGGCACACGGCCAGGACGTCGCCGACGCGCTCTCGGTGCCGCGCACACCCACCGAGCGGTTGAAGAGCATCGCCCACCTCGGTGTCCGCACCCGCGACTTCGCCTACGCCGTCAACGAACTCGCCCCACCCGCGGAGGAGTTCCGCGTCGAACTCACCGCCCCCGACGGGGTGTCCGTCTGGACGTGGGGACCCGAGGATGCCGCGCAAAAGGTCACCGGGCCCGCCGCGGACTTCTGCCTTCTCGTCACCCAGCGCGCGAACCGGGCGGATCTCGCCCTCGAGGCCACCGGCGCCGATGCGGACACGTGGCTGAACATCGCTCAGGCCTTCGCGGGCCCCGCGGGCGGCGGGCGTGAGGCGGGAACCCGATGACCGTGCGGATCGGCAACTGCTCCGGCTTCTACGGCGACCGGTTGTCGGCGATGCGCGAGATGCTCGAAGGCGGCGAGCTCGACTACCTGACCGGCGACTACCTCGCCGAACTCACCATGCTGATCCTCGGCCGCGACCGCATGAAGGACCCGAACCGCGGGTACGCCAAGACATTCCTCCGTCAGGCGGAGGACTGCCTCGGGTTGGCCCTCGACAAGGGAGTCCGCGTCGTCGCCAACGCCGGCGGCCTCAACCCGGCCGGTCTCGCGGACGCGTTGCGGGAGGTGAACGACAAGCTGGGGCTGCAGGCGAAGATCGCCCACGTCGAAGGCGACGACCTCATCGGCCGGGCCGCCGAACTGGGGCTGGGCAGCCCGCTGACCGCCAACGCCTACCTCGGCGCGTGGGGCATCGTCGAATGCCTGAATGCCGGCGCCGACGTCGTCGTCACCGGGCGTGTCACCGACGCGTCCGTGATCGTGGGCCCGGCGGCCGCGCACTTCGGCTGGCAGCGAGACGCTTTCGACCAGCTCGCCGGCGCCGTGGTGGCGGGGCACGTCATCGAATGCGGCACCCAGGCCACGGGCGGCAACTACGCGTTCTTCACCGAGATCGACGACCTCGACCGTCCCGGATTCCCGATCGCCGAGATCGACTCGGACGGTTCGTCCGTCATCACCAAGCACCCCGGGACCGGCGGCGCCGTGAACGTCGGTACCGTCACCGCGCAGTTGCTGTACGAGATCACCGGTGGCCGCTACGCCGGTCCCGACGTGACCGCGCGGATCGACTCCGCCGCACTGTCGCAGGACGGACCCGACCGCGTGCGCATCAGCGGTGTCACCGGGGAGGCGCCGCCGCCGCAGCTCAAGGTGTCGCTGAACACGCTCGCGGGATTCCGCAACGAGGCCGTGTTCGTCCTCACCGGCCTCGACATCGAGGCCAAGGCGGCCCTGGTGAAGCGGCAGCTCGAGGGGTGGCTTCCCGCCCGGCCTGCCGAACTCGACTGGTCGCTCGCCCGCACCGATCACCCGGACGCCGACACCGAGGAGGCCGCGAGCGCGCTGCTGCGCTGCGTGGTCCGGGATTCCGACGCCAACGCGGTCGGACGCGGATTCTCCTCCGTCGCAGTCGAAATGGCACTTGCGAGCTACCCCGGATTCACGCTGACGGCGCCGCCCGGGCAGGGGCAGCCGTACGGCGTGTTCACCCCGGGATACGTGTACGCCAAGGAGGTGCCGCACGTCGCGGTGCTGCCGGACGGAACGCGCGTCGACATCGAACCCCCCACCGACGTCCGGGAACTCGAGGACGTCGCCGAACCCGCGCTCCCGGAGCCGCGGGGCGCCGAACCCACGGTCCGGGTGGCGCTCGGCACCATCGCCGGGGCGCGCAGCGGGGACAAGGGCGGCAACGCGAATGTCGGTGTGTGGGTGCGTACCGACGAACAGTGGCGGTGGCTGGCCCACGCCCTGACCGTCGACGAAGTCAAGCGCCTCCTCCCGGAGGCCGCCGACCTCACCGTCACGAGATATGTGCTGCCGAAACTGCGCGCCGTCAACTTCGTGATCGAGGGAATCCTCGGGCAGGGCGTCGCGTCCCAGGCCCGGTTCGACCCGCAGGCCAAAGGTCTCGGCGAATGGCTGAGATCCCGGCACCTCGACATACCGGAAGCACTCCTTCCCGAAGGGACGACGTTGTGAGCGTGTGGGACACACCCGAACGGCAGGAACTGCGCAAGACGGTGCGCAGCTTCGTCGAACGGCAGATACTGCCGCACCTGGACGACTGGGAACGCGACGGCGAACTGCCCCGCGCGCTGCACCGGGAGGCCGCCGAGCTGGGACTCCTCGGCGCCGGCTTCCCCGAATCCGTCGGAGGCGAGGGCGGAGACCTCGTCGACGCCGTACTGATCTGCGAGGAATTCCATCAGGCGGGGGCCTCGGGCGGGGCGTTCGCTTCCCTGTTCACGTCGGGAATCGCCCTGCCGCACCTCGCCGCGGCCGGTGACCCGGAGCAGATCGAGAAGTGGGTCCGCCCCACCCTGCGCGGCGAGCTCATCGGCTCGCTCGCCATCACCGAACCCGGCGGCGGTTCCGACGTCGGGCATCTGCGGACCACCGCGATCCGCGACGGCGACCACTACGTCGTCAACGGGTCGAAGACGTTCATCACCTCCGCCGTGCGGGCCGACTTCGTCGTCACCGCCGTCCGCACCGGCGGTCCCGGCGCATCCGGGGTCTCCCTGCTCGTGATCGAGAAGGGCACACCGGGATTCGAGGTGGCACGCAAACTCGACAAGATGGGCTGGCGCGCGTCGGACACGGCCGAGTTGTCGTTCGTCGACGCGCGGGTGCCCGCCGCAAACCTGGTCGGCGAGGAGAACAGCGGGTTCGCACAGATCGCGCAGGCGTTCCTCACCGAGCGCATCGCCCTCGCCGCGCAGGCCTATTCGAGCGCACAACGGTGCCTCGACCTCACGCTGCAGTGGGTGCGCGACCGCGAGACGTTCGGCCGTCCGCTGATCAGCAGGCAGTCCGTCCAGAACACGGTCACGGAGATGGCGCGCAAGACCGACGTGGCCCGCGTCTACACCCGAGCGCTGGTGGAGCGTTCGCTCGTGTCGAACGAGGACTTCATCGCGGAGGTCTGCTTCGCGAAGAACACCGCCGTCGAGGCGGGCGAGTGGGTGGCCAACCAGGCCGTCCAGCTGTTCGGCGGCCTCGGCTACATGCGGGAGAGCGAAGTGGAACGGCAGTACCGCGACATGCGCATCCTCGGGATCGGTGGCGGTACCACCGAGATCCTGACGGGGCTCGCGGCCAAGCGATTGGGGTATCAGTCATGACCACGTTGAAGTCCACGCTGGACACGGGTTCCGAAGAATACGCCGCGGCGGCGAAGGCCATGACCGCCAAGCTCGCCGAGATCGACACCGAGCACGCCAAGGCGCTCGCGGGCGGCGGCGAGAAGTACACCGAACGGCACAAGAAGCGCGGCAAGCTGCTCGCCCGCGAACGCATCGAACTGCTCCTGGACCCCGACTCGCCGTTCCTCGAACTGTGCCCGCTCGCGGCGTGGGGCAGCGACTTCCCGGTCGGCGCCAGCACTGTCGTCGGTATCGGCGTGGTGGAGGGCGTCGAGTGCCTGATCGTCGCCAACGACCCGACGGTCCGCGGCGGCACCAGCAATCCGTGGACGTTGCGGAAGGGATTCCGCGCCAACGACATCGCCCGGCAGAATAGGCTCCCCGTCATCTCCCTCGTGGAATCCGGCGGCGCCGACCTTCCCACCCAGAAGGAAGTGTTCATCCCCGGTGGTCGCATGTTCCGCGACCTCACCCAGCTCTCCGCCGCGGGTATCCCGACCATCGCCCTCGTCTTCGGAAACTCGACGGCCGGCGGCGCGTACATCCCCGGCATGTCCGATCACGTCGTCATGATCAAGGAACGGTCCAAGGTGTTCCTCGCCGGACCGCCGCTCGTGAAGATGGCCACCGGTGAGGAATCCGACGACGAAACCCTCGGCGGCGCCGAGATGCATGCCCGCAAGTCCGGCCTCGCCGACTACTTCGCGGTCGACGAGCAGGACGCCATCCGGATCGGCCGCAGCATCGTCAAGCGCCTCAACTGGAAGAAGCAGGGTCCCGCGCCGCGGGCCGAGGTCATCGAACCCCTCGAGGACCCCGAGGAACTGCTCGGCATCGTCCCCGCCGACCTCAAGATCCCGTTCGATCCCCGCGAGGTGATCGCCCGCATCGTCGACGGCTCCGATTTCGACGAGTTCAAGCCGATGTACGGATCGTCGCTCGTCACGGGCTGGGCCGAACTGCACGGATATCCGGTGGGCATCCTCGCCAACGCGCGCGGCGTGCTGTTCAGCGAGGAATCGCAGAAGGCCACCCAGTTCATCCAGCTCGCCAACCGCTCGAACACGCCACTGTTGTTCCTGCACAACACGACCGGCTACATGGTGGGCAAGGAGTACGAGGAGGGCGGGATGATCAAGCACGGGTCGATGATGATCAACGCCGTCTCCAACTCCACCGTCCCGCACATCTCGATCCTGCTCGGTGCGTCCTACGGCGCCGGCCACTACGGGATGTGCGGACGCGCATTCGACCCGCGCTTCCTGTTCGCCTGGCCCAGCTCCAAATCCGCAGTCATGGGCGGGGCGCAGCTGGCCGGGGTCATCTCCATCGTCAGCCGCGCCTCCGCCGAAGCCCGCGGGCAGGCGTTCGACGAAGAGGCAGACGCCGGCATGCGCGCCATGATCGAGAACCAGATCGAGGCGGAATCCGTGCCGATGTTCCTGTCCGGTCGCCTCTACGACGACGGCGTGATCGACCCGCGCGACACCCGAACCGTGGTGGGAATGTGCCTGTCGGCCATTGCCAACGCCCCGATCGAAGGCGCCGAGAACTTCGGCGTCTTCCGGATGTGAGGCCCGACATGATCCAGTCCGTACTGGTTGCCAATCGTGGTGAGATCGCCCGCCGCGTCTTCGCCACCTGCCGCCGCGCAGGCATCGGGACCGTCGCCGTGTTCTCGGACGCCGACGCCCTCAGCCCGCACGTCGCCGAGGCCGACACCGCGGTCCGGTTGCCGGGCAACAGTCCCGCCGACACCTACCTGCGCGGTGACCTCGTCATCGAGGCGGCACTGCTCGCCGGCGCCGATGCCATCCACCCCGGCTACGGGTTCCTCTCCGAGAACGCGGACTTCGCGCGCGCCGTCCACGAGGCGGGCCTGACGTGGATCGGCCCGCCTGCGCCCGCCATCGAGATGATGGGTTCGAAGGTGGAGTCCAAGAAGATGATGGCCGCCGCGGGAGTCCCGGTGCTGACCGAACTCGACCCGGGCGCCGTCACCGAAGCGGACCTGCCGGTGCTCGTCAAGGCGTCCGCAGGCGGCGGCGGACGCGGCATGCGTGTCGTGCGTGAACTCGCGGACCTCCCGGAAGAGCTGGAAGGGGCCCGCCGCGAAGCGCAATCGGCCTTCGGTGACCCGACCGTGTTCTGCGAGCGCTACCTGGAAACGGGCAGGCACATCGAGGTCCAGGTGATGGCCGACCGGCACGGAACCGTCTGGGCGGTGGGGGAGCGTGAATGCTCCATCCAGCGTCGGCACCAGAAGGTGGTGGAAGAGGCGCCGTCACCGTTGGTCGACGCCGTCCCCGGGATGCGCGAGCGACTGTTCGAGGCCGCCCGGCTCGCGGCGAAGGCCATCGACTACGAGGGTGCGGGGACGGTCGAGTTCCTGGCTTCCGGTCGAGCGGAGCGAGGGGGAGATGACTCCGGTCGAGCGGAGCGAGGGGGAGATGACCCGGACCAGGGGAACTTCTTCTTCCTCGAGATGAATACCCGGCTGCAGGTGGAACACCCGGTCACCGAGTGCACCACCGGCCTCGACCTCGTGGACCTGCAGTTGCAGGTCGCTGCGGGCGGCAGGCTCGACCCCGAACCGCCCGCCGTGTCCGGCCATTCCATCGAGGTCCGGCTGTACGCCGAGGATCCGGCGCAGAACTGGCAGCCGCAGAGCGGACCGGTCCACCGTCTGGACCTGCCCGAGAACGCGGTCGAATTCGACGTCCTGCGCTCCCCGGGGATCCGCCTAGACTCCGGCGTGGTCGACGGCTCCACCGTCGGCGTGCACTACGACCCGATGCTCGCGAAGGTCATCTCGTTCGCGCCTACCCGCACGCATGCGGCCACCCGGCTGGCTGCGGCCCTGGGCCGCGCGCAGATTCACGGACTGCGCACCAACCGCGACCTCCTCGTCAACGTGCTCCGCCACCCGGCATTCCTCGCCGGCGACACGGACACCGCGTTCTTCGACACCTACGGGCTGGACGTGCTGGCCCGTCCGCTGGCCTCGGCCGACGCCGAGCGACTGTCGGCGCTGGCCGCCGCACTCGCGGACGCCGCGCACAACCGCGACGTCGCGACGGTGAACACCTCGCTGCCCAGCGGATGGCGGAACCTGACGTCTGCGCCGCAGAGCAAGACGTTCACGGGCGGAGGCGGTGACATCGAGATCCGGTACCTGCTCACCCGGTACGGGCTGAAGGCCGAGGGTTTCGACGACGTCGCGCTCGTGTCGGCCACGGCGCGTCACGTCGCACTGGACGTCGCGGGGCTGCGCCGCTCGTTCGAGGTGTCCCGGTACGGCGACGACGTGTTCGTCGACTCCGCCCTGGGCCCGGTGAGCCTGCACGCCGCACCGCGATTCACCGATCCGAGCGCCGTCGTCGCCGAGGGGTCGTTGCTCGCGCCGATGCCGGGTTCCGTCATCCGCCTCGGCGCCGCGGCAGGCGACTCCGTGTCCGCCGGCCAGCCGATCGTGTGGCTCGAGGCGATGAAGATGGAACACACGATCAAGGCACCGGCCTCCGGCGTCCTCACCGAACTTTCCGTGACCGCCGGTCAGCAGGTCGACGTGGGAACGGTCCTTGCAGTAGTCGAAGCAGCGCAGCCTGAAGGAGAACTATGAGCTTCATCGAGACCGAAGAACAGAAGGAACTCCGCGCCTCCGTGTCGAGGCTCGGGGAGCGGTTCAACTACGTCGACTACGTGCTGCCCCGGGCGCGGCGCAGCGAACCGCTGACCGAATTGTGGAACGAGGCCGGCAAACTCGGCTTCCTCGGCGTCAATCTCCCCGAAGAATACGGGGGCGGCGGCGCAGGCATCTACGAACTCGCCCTCGTCCAGGAAGAACTCGCGGCCCACGGCGCCGGCCTCCTGCTGGTGGTCGTGTCGCCGGCCATCTGCGGCACGATCATCGGCAAGTACGGCACCGAGGAGCAGAAGCAGACCTGGCTCCCCGGCCTCGCCGACGGCTCGAAGATCATGGCGTTCGGCATCACCGAGGCCGACGCGGGTTCGAACTCGCACCAGATCACGACCACTGCGCGGCGGGTCCGGTCGAGCGAAGCGAGGGGTGATGGTCAAGCCGAAGACTGGCTGCTGTCGGGGAACAAGATCTACATCTCCGGGGTCGACCAGGCCGACGCCGTGCTGATCGTCGCGCGGACCGAGGACTCGAAGACCGGCAAGCTGAAGCCTGCACTGTTCATCGTCCCCACCGACGCCGAGAACTTCGTGAAGACGCCGATGGAGATGGACATCGTCGAGCCCGACCACCAGTTCATGCTGTTCCTCGACGACGTCCGGCTGCCCGCCGACGCGCTCGTCGGCGAGGCCGACGCGGCGTTGATGCAGCTGTTCGCGGGTCTCAACCCCGAACGCATCCTCGGCGCCGCCATGGCGATCGGCATGGGCCGCTACGCGCTGGACGCCGCGGTGCGGTTCGCGAAGGACCGCACGGTGTGGAAGGAGCCGATCGGCGCGCACCAGGGCATCTCGCATCCGCTGGCGCAGATCAAGATCGAACTCGAACTCGCCAAGCTGATGATGCAGAAGGCGGCCGTCCTCTACGACAGCGGCGACGACTTCGGCGCCGCCGAGGCCGCCAACATGGCCAAGTACGCCGCCGCCGAGGCCAGCATCAAGGCACTCGACCAAGCCGTCCAGACGCACGGAGGCGCGGGTCTCACCAAGGAATACGGTCTCGCCGCGATGCTCGGTGCGGCACGCATCGCCCGTGTGGCCCCGGTGAGCCGGGAAATGATCCTCAACTTCGTCTCCCAGCACTCGCTCGGGCTGCCGAAGTCGTACTGATGTCGAACGGACAGCACATGACCGACGTGGAAGCCGACCGGTACGTCCGGTACGAGGTGAACCGGGGGTTCGCCACCCTCACCCTCGATTCGCCCCACAACAGGAACGCCATCTCCGGCAGGCTCGTGGACGAACTGCTGCAGGGATTGCGGGACGCCGCCGCGGACAACGACGTCCGCGGCGTCGTCCTCACCCACACCGGCAGCACGTTCTGCGCCGGGGCGGATCTGAGTGAGACGTCCGGCGACGTCGGCTCACGCACCCGGCAGATGGCCGCACTGCTACGGGCGATCGTCGAGTTGCCGAAGCCGGTGATCGCCCGGATCGACGGTCACGTCAGGGCCGGGGGCATGGGATTGGTCGGGGCCTGCGACATCGCCGTCGCCGGCCCGCGCAGCACGTTCGCGCTCACCGAGGTCCGGCTCGGACTCGCCGCGTCGATCATCTCGTTGACCGTGCTGCCCCGCATCGATTCGCGTGCCGCGAGCCGCTACCTCCTCACGGGCGAGAAGTTCGGTGCCCACGAGGCGGAGGCCATCGGGCTGATCAGCGAGTCCGCCGAGGATCCCGAGGACACCGTCCAGGAATTGCTCGACCAGTTGCGGCAAGCCTCGCCGCAGGGGTTGGCCGAGTCGAAGACCCTCACGACCCGGAGCGTGCTCGCCGATTTCGACCGCTACACCGACGAGCTGACCGCCCAGTCGGCGAGGCTGTTCGAATCCGAGGAGGCGCGGGAGGGCATGATGGCGTTTCTGCAGAAGCGGCCGCCGAGATGGGCCTCCGGCCCCGTGCGTGGTTGACGAGTCTAAGGACTCGTCACCCGCTCACGGGCGCGCAGCGCGACGAGAGGAAGTGACACATGACCCGCGAACCGAAGCAGGACCGTAGCCGGGTCACGCGCGGACATCTCCTCGAGGTCACCATCGACTGCCTCGCCGAGTCGGGCTGGGGTGCCACCACGGTGAGCCTCGTGGCCCAGCGCGCCGGCGTGTCCCGCGGCGCGACCCAGCACCATTTCCCCACCCGCGAGGACCTCATCACCGCGGCCCTCGAGGTCATGTTCGACGCCCGGATGGAGCAGGCCCGCCGCGAGGCCACCGACCTGCCGACCGGGGAGGGACGCACCGAGGCCGTGGTGTCGCGGCTCGTCGACTACTACACGGGCACCCTGTTCAAGGCGGCGCTGCAGGTCTGGACGGCCGCCGCCGCCGACCCCGAACTCCGGGCCCGGATCGTGCCGCTCGAGGAACGGTTCGGGCGGGTCGCGCACCGCACCGCCGTCGAGCACTTCGGGTTCGACGACGCCGATCCGGTGGCGCACCGGCTTGTCCAGGCCACCCTCGATCTCGCCCGCGGACTCGGTCTGGCCGACGTGCTCACGGACGACTCCAAACGACGGGCGGAGATCGTGCGCCAGTGGGCGGCGCAGCTGGACGCGGCACTACCGCGGAGCGATGAGTTGGCAGAGCCGCGGAGCGGTGAATCGGCAGAGCCGCGGAGCGGTGAATCGGTAGAGCCGCGGAGTCTCGACGTGGCCGTTCTCGACTGATCGGGCAAAGAGCGCGGGGATCGGTAGAGTCACCGACCATGGGCCGGAAATGGGGAGCGCTCGTCCTGATCGCCGTCGCGGCCGGTCTGGCCGGCTGTGGGGGAGACGGAGACGATTCCGGTACCGAACCCGCCGCGCAGCAACTCCCGCAGGTGACCGATCCGGGCCCGTTCTTCGGTCAGTGCGGTTCGGTCACCGACGACGAGGTGGCGAAGGCGTTCGGGATGCCGCCCTTCACCGGCGTGACGCGTAATTCCGTCGGCTGCGAGTGGGAAACCGCGGGAATAGGCGGTCCCAGCGTCACGTTCTCCTGGTACCGCGGCAGTCCCATCGGCCGCGAGCGGGCGGGTTCCGAGCTGATCGGCAGGCCGGCCACCGACATCGACATCCAGGGGCATCCCGGATTCATTGCGTCGTCCGAAGGAATTCTGTGCGAACTCGGTGTGGAGTTCGGGGGCGACTTCGTGCACTGGTCGGTGATGTACGCGGACGCGCAACCCGCGGCGGACCCGTGCACGGTGGCGCGCGATCTCGCCGAACTCAGCGTGTCGAGGGCCAAGTGAGCGGGGGAGTGATGAGCAGCGGGACGTGGCGTGCAGTGCGGGTACTGGCCGCGGCCACCGCGGTCGGGCTGATCGCGGGGTGCGGGTCGACGATCGAGGGCTCGCCCAGGGCGGAGGGGGCGTCCTCGTCCGGGGACACCGAACAATTCACGGCCCTGCTGGAGGAATGCAACGCCGTCGCGGACGAACAGATCGCCCAGACCGTTGGTGCCGACGCCATCGAACGGGGCTTCTTCGGCGCGATCTGCCGCTGGGACGCGGTCGGCGCCAACGGTCCCGTGAAGGTGACGTTCAACTGGTTCGAGACGGGTTCCCTCGACACGGAGAAGTCGACCGGCGAGAAGCTCGGGTACACCGTGGCGTCCTCCACCATCCAGGGCCGCAAGGCTGTCGTGATGCGTCCCCCCGGCGATCCGGGGGCGTGCGGAGTGACGGTCGGATCTCCCTCCGCGGGCGTCGTCGGCTGGTGGGTACAGTTCCAGACGGGGGCGGCAGACCCGTGTGAAGCGGCATCGACGCTTGCGGATCTGACGCTCAATCTGAGTAGTTGATGTGCCCGTGTCCGTACCGACAGCTCCGAGCAGTACCCCACATCGCAGGTCAGCCCTTACCACTGCCAGCCCACTTTGACCTTCCGGCGCGCCGCCGGGTATCGTTGTGGGTCGTGTCCGGCATGCCCGGGCCGATCTGTGTGCCTAGCGAGGTATTGCCGTGCGCGCGTTCGTGCAGATATCTGCATGGAACGAGCATCCGGCTGCCTGTGTGGGGGTATGCGACACACCCGACCTCGGGTGCAGCTCGAGGTGCGGGTGAGGGGCAGCAGCTCTCTTGCCCCAACTGCTAGATCCCTAATTTCAGAACAGCCAAGGTTGCTTGTCCAGAGCAGTCTGTTCAACACGAAGAAAGCCGGTAAATGCCAACCATCAACCAGCTGGTCCGCAAGGGCCGCCGCGACAAGACCGCGAAGGTCAAGACGGCAGCCCTCAAGGGCAGCCCGCAGCGTCGTGGCGTGTGCACCCGCGTGTACACCACCACCCCGAAGAAGCCGAACTCGGCGCTCCGTAAGGTCGCGCGTGTGCGCTTGACCAGCTCCGTCGAGGTCACCGCTTACATCCCGGGCGAGGGTCACAACCTGCAGGAGCACTCGATGGTGCTCGTCCGCGGTGGTCGTGTGAAGGACCTCCCCGGTGTGCGCTACAAGATCATCCGTGGCTCGCTCGACACCCAGGGTGTCAAGGGCCGCAAGCAGGCCCGCAGCCGCTACGGCGCCAAGAAGGAGAAGAGCTAATGCCACGTAAGGGCCCCGCTCCGAAGCGTCCGCTCATCAACGACCCGGTCTACGGTTCGCCCCTGGTGACGCAGCTCGTCAACAAGATTCTCCTGGACGGCAAGAAGTCCACCGCCGAGCGCATCGTCTACGAAGCACTCGAGCAGGCGCGCGAGAAGACCGGCACCGACCCGGTCGTCACCCTCAAGCGCGCACTGGACAACGTCAAGCCTGCCCTCGAGGTCCGCAGCCGCCGTGTCGGTGGCGCCACCTACCAGGTGCCGGTCGAGGTCCGTCCGGGCCGCTCCACCACCCTCGCGCTCCGCTGGCTCGTGACCTTCTCCCGGCAGCGCCGCGAGAAGACCATGGTCGAGCGTCTCGCCAACGAGCTCCTCGATGCCAGCAACGGCTTGGGTGCCGCTGTGAAGCGCCGTGAGGACACTCACAAGATGGCCGAAGCCAACAAGGCATTCGCCCACTACCGCTGGTGACGTCACGTCGGAGCAGTCACCTACCGTGACTGCTCCGGCGTCGTCGCACGTCGGGCCCCTACCGGGGACCGGCTGATCTACAACTCGAGACAATGGCCCCGCTGGTGGAACACCGGGGAGGCCGACACCCGATACACGAGCTACGAGCGGGGAAGAATCCTGTGGCACAGGAAGTGCTGACCGACCTGAACAAGGTCCGCAACATCGGCATCATGGCGCACATCGATGCCGGCAAGACCACGACCACCGAGCGCATCCTGTTCTACACCGGTGTCAACTACAAGATCGGTGAGACGCACGACGGTGCCTCGACCACGGACTGGATGGAACAGGAGAAGGAACGCGGCATCACGATCACCTCTGCCGCGGTGACCTGCTTCTGGAACAACAACCAGATCAACATCATCGACACGCCGGGCCACGTCGACTTCACCGTCGAGGTGGAGCGTTCGCTCCGCGTGCTCGACGGCGCCGTCGCAGTGTTCGACGGCAAAGAGGGCGTCGAGCCCCAGTCGGAGCAGGTGTGGCGTCAGGCCGCCAAGTACGACGTTCCGCGCATCTGTTTCGTCAACAAGATGGACAAGATGGGCGCGGACTTCTACTTCACGGTCCAGACCATCATCGACCGCCTCGGCGCGAAGCCGCTCGTCCTGCAGCTGCCGATCGGCGCCGAGGACGATTTCGACGGCGTCGTCGACCTGGTCGAGATGAAGGCTGTCACCTGGCGTGGCACGGTCGCCATCGGCGCCGAGCCCACCATCGAGGAGATCCCGGCCGATCTCGCCGACAAGGCTGCCGAGTACCGCGAGAAGCTGCTCGAGACGGTTGCCGAGTCCGACGAGAAGCTCATGGAGAAGTACTTCGCCGGCGAGGAGCTCTCCGTCGAGGAGATCAAGGGCGCCATCCGCAAGATGACGGTCAACTCCGAGCTGTACCCGGTGCTGTGTGGTTCCGCGTTCAAGAACAAGGGCGTTCAGCCCATGCTCGACGCGGTCATCGACTACCTGCCGAACCCGCTGGACATCGGCGAGGTCCAGGGTCACGCCCTGGGCAACGAAGAAGAGATCCTCACGCGTAAGCCGAGCAAGGACGAGCCGTTCTCGGCTCTGGCCTTCAAGATCGCTTCGCACCCGTTCTTCGGCAAGCTGACGTTCGTCCGCGTGTACTCCGGCCGGATCGATCCGGGCGCCCAGGTCATGAACGCGACCAAGGGCAAGAAGGAGCGCATCGGAAAGCTCTTCCAGATGCACGCCAACAAGGAGAACCCGGTCGACGAGGCCGTGGCCGGCCACATCTATGCGATGATCGGTCTGAAGGACACCACGACCGGTGACACCCTGTGCGCACAGGACGCGCCGATCGTGCTCGAGTCCATGAGCTTCCCGGACCCGGTCATCCAGGTCTCGATCGAGCCCAAGACCAAGTCCGACCAGGAGAAGCTGGGCACCGCGATCCAGAAGCTCGCCGAAGAGGACCCGACGTTCTCCGTCGAGCTCGACGAGGAGACCGGCCAGACCGTCATCGGCGGCATGGGCGAGCTCCACCTCGACATCCTCGTCGACCGTATGCGTCGCGAGTTCAAGGTCGAGGCCAACGTCGGCAAGCCGCAGGTTGCCTACCGCGAGACCATCACCAAGAAGGTCGAGAAGCACGACTACACCCACAAGAAGCAGACGGGTGGATCGGGCCAGTTCGCCAAGGTGATCATCGCGCTGGAGCCGTTCGTCGGCGAAGACGGTGCCACCTACGAGTTCGAGAACAAGGTCTCCGGCGGTCGTATCCCGCGCGAGTACATCCCGTCCGTGGATGCAGGCGCGCAGGACGCGATGCAGTACGGCGTTCTCGCCGGCTACCCGCTGGTGAACCTGAAGCTGTCGCTGCTCGACGGTGCTTACCACGACGTCGACTCGTCGGAAATGGCCTTCAAGGTCGCCGGTTCGCAGGCGCTGAAGGAAGCCGCCCGCAAGGCCGGCCCGGTCATTCTCGAGCCGCTCATGGCTGTCGAGGTCACGACACCCGAGGAGTACATGGGTGACGTGATCGGCGACCTGAACTCCCGCCGTGGCCAGATCCAGGCCATGGAGGAACGCAGTGGTGCCCGTGTCGTGAAGGCGCTGGTTCCGCTCTCGGAGATGTTTGGTTACATCGGTGATCTGCGGTCGAAGACCCAGGGCCGGGCGAACTTCTCCATGGTGTTCGATTCCTACGCAGAGGTTCCCGCGAACGTCTCGAAGGAAATCATCGCCAAGGCGACCGGCGAGTAACCTCGGTTCCAGCCGGCCGAAGCACGACCCAGTAATAACAACCGCACTGCTGCATACCGCAAGCATCAATCAGTCCAGGAGGACACACAGTGGCGAAGGCGAAGTTCGAGCGGACGAAGCCGCACGTGAACATCGGCACCATCGGTCACGTCGACCACGGCAAGACCACGCTGACCGCGGCCATCACCAAGGTTCTGCACGACGCGTACCCGGATCTCAACGAGGCCTCGGCCTTCGACGAGATCGACAAGGCTCCTGAGGAGAAGGCTCGCGGTATCACGATCAACATCTCGCATGTTGAGTACCAGACCGAGAAGCGCCACTACGCGCACGTCGATGCTCCCGGTCACGCCGACTACATCAAGAACATGATCACCGGTGCGGCGCAGATGGACGGCGCCATCCTCGTGGTCGCGGCCACCGACGGCCCGATGCCCCAGACGCGTGAGCACGTGCTGCTCGCCCGCCAGGTCGGCGTGCCGTACATCCTCGTCGCCCTGAACAAGGCCGACATGGTGGACGACGACGAGATCATCGAGCTCGTCGAGATGGAGGTCCGTGAGCTCCTCGCTGCGCAGGAGTTCGACGAGGACGCTCCGGTTGTCAAGGTCTCCGCACTCAAGGCGCTCGAGGGCGACCCGGAGTGGACCAAGAACATCCTCGAGCTCATGGCTGCGGTCGACGAGTCCATCCCGGACCCGGTCCGCGAGACCGAGAAGCCCTTCCTCATGCCCGTCGAGGACGTCTTCACGATCACCGGTCGTGGCACCGTCGTCACCGGTCGTATCGAGCGTGGCGTGATCAACGTCAATGAGGATGTCGAGATCGTCGGCATCAAGGAAACCAAGACCAAGACCACGGTCACGGGTATCGAGATGTTCCGCAAGCTCCTCGACTCGGGCCAGGCCGGTGACAACGTCGGTCTGCTGGTTCGTGGCATCAAGCGCGAAGATGTCGAGCGTGGACAGGTTGTCGTCAAGCCCGGCACCACCACCCCGCACACCGAGTTCGAGGGCCAGGCGTACATCCTGTCCAAGGACGAGGGCGGCCGCCACACGCCGTTCTTCAACAACTACCGTCCGCAGTTCTACTTCCGTACCACGGACGTGACGGGCGTTGTGACGCTGCCCGAGGGCACCGAGATGGTCATGCCCGGTGACAACACCGAGATGTCCGTCAAGCTGATCCAGCCCGTCGCCATGGACGAGGGCCTGCGCTTCGCGATCCGCGAAGGCGGCCGTACCGTCGGCGCCGGCAAGGTCACGAAGATCAACAAGTGATCTAGCTCCACCAACGCCAATGGCGCTCACCCTCCGGGGTGGGCGCCATTGGCGTTTTCGGGGTGTGACACTCAGCGGTAGTTCAACGCATCCCATTCTCGGATGTCGCTGGGATGCGCGATGCCCTCGAGGACGAACGGGTCGCGGGCGATGAATTGTTCTGCGCGCTCGCGGCTGCTGAAGACCGCCATGGACCCGTTGCTCGCCGGGTCGTCGAACGGTCCGATACCGAGCAGCCCACCTTCCGCGGCGAACGCGTCGAGGTACTCCCGGTGTCGTGGATAGATCTCCGGAATCCGGGCGGCGGTGGTCGGATCG
This sequence comes from Rhodococcus sp. JVH1, assembly GCF_000280725.2. Taxonomy (NCBI): domain Bacteria; kingdom Bacillati; phylum Actinomycetota; class Actinomycetes; order Mycobacteriales; family Nocardiaceae; genus Rhodococcus; species Rhodococcus sp. JVH1. The sequence goes on from NZ_CP166289.1 coordinate 5,956,692, forward strand.
GTCGCGTAGAACACCACGTATTCCATGGCACCGAACCTACCGAGACCGCAACGCCCCGTGTCAGCTTTCGACGTGCACCGGGTGGTCGGCGCGGTCGAGGTGGAGCAGGACCTGGGTGGCGACTTCTTCACCGCCGAGGGTCGATGCGACCCAGGATGCGACGTCCTCGGATTTGCGGGTGAAGTCGTACAAGTCGAGGGTGGGGTCGGCGGTCACGACGATAGACAGGGTGGGGAGTCCGCGTTCGATGACGGCGCGAGCGCGTGTCTGCCGGACGCCGGGGTACTGCGCGAGTTCGCTGGCGACCCCGTTGGCGAGGGAGCCGAGGTCGACGGTGACGTAGGTGCCCGATTCGCGATCCGGAACGGCGACGGGGGACGTGCGTCGCCGGGTGAGGTCCAGGGCGAGGAGCACGATCCCGAAGACCAGCCCCACGACGACCGTCGCGGCGAGCGCCCAGCCCCACCAGTCCTGGTCGGGGAGTGCGGTGACGCGCGCGCGGTCGTACCGCGACACCCATTCGCGGACGATCGGAACGTGCAGGTCCCAGGCGAGGGCGTACGCGCCGAATCCGAGGAGTGCGAGCCCGACGAGCAGGACGATGACCCGGTTGACGGCTGCGGTCCGATGTCTCACGGTTTCACCTGCACTCGAAGTTCGGGGGACGTGCCGAGCAGCGACAGCGTCGGTTCCACGGCCTCGCGGACGGAGATGGCCACGTCGCCGGCGGGTGTCGACTCGGTGCGCACCACGCGGACGGTGACGTGCTTGCGGTCGACCGTCGTGTGCGCCGACAGCACCCCGGGAACGGTCTTGGCGTGGCTACTGGAGTTGCGAGCGAGGTCGGTGGGGCGGAGCCAGACGATCGGGGTGTCACCGACTGCGAGCGGCAGGTGGGTGCGCGGCCGCGGTTTGAGGGCCGCGACGATGAACACGACCCCCAGCACGATCGCGCCTGCGGCGACGGGGACGATCCACTCGGACCAGTGCAGCCGGCCCAGCCATTGCACGGTGTTGCGGATCCAGGGCGCGTTGGCGAAGGTGCCGCGCATGATGAGCAGCTCACGCGCTGCGACGACCGCGAGACCGAGGGCTCCTACGGCGACGATGATCGCGGCGGGCACAGCGGCCGGGGTGGCGCGCGGCGTGCGTGGCCGGAGGGGCGCCACCGGAGCGGGTGGCACGGCCGGATCGCCTTGCTCGGAGTAGCGGCCTTCGGTCGAACTGTCCTCGGGGGCGGCGGATTCCGTTCCGACGACCACTATGTTGAGTTCGATGACCGGCATGCCCGTCATCTGCTCGACCTGACGGTGCACCTGCGCGCGGAGCCGGCGGTTGACGAGGTCGAGGTGGCACGGCCACTGCACGGCGATGTACAGGTTGATCGCGACGGCGCCCGCTCCCGTCGAGACGTCGGCGCGGGGGAGTTCCCGCCCCGTCAGGCGGGACAGCCCACCGGACTGCTTGACGACGCCGGGTACCTGGAGCGCTGCGGCGACGGCGATCTTCACGACGGCGCGCTCCTTGATGACCAATTCGCCGCGCAGGGCGGTGTCGTCGAGCGCCGCGTCGTCGTGGGGACCGGCGGGGGGTGCGGTGAAGGGTTCAGCCACGGCCGCGGCTTCGGAGGATGGCGCCGAGGTCGAGGTGGCCGTCGCGGTGCGCGCCGACGGCCATGCCCAGCGCTCCGAGGAGGACGGCGAAGACGAATCCGCTGAAACCACCGAGGATGCCGGCGATGGCGAGAAGTAACCCGACGATCAGGCCTGTGATTGTGCTGTTCATTGAGATTGTCCTGTCTCTGTCAGGAGATCTTCGATGGTCACGTCGACGGGGACGTCCACCAGCGATTCCACTGCGGCCCGCACTCTTTCGGCGGTGTCGACGACGTTGGCGGGGTAGCGAGCCGCGAGGTGGACCGCACAGGACGTGGGGCCGACGGTCACCCCGGTCACCCGGCGTCCGGGCAGGTAGGTCGCGACTTCACCGAACGCGCCGCCGTGCATCGCTGCCACTCCGGGGGTTGCGAGGACGGCGGCGACGATGCGTTCGGAGATGTCCTCGGCGTGGGTGTCCGGTGGAAGTGGTCCGGTCACTGCACCCTCGGTTTGCCGTCGAGCTCGGATGCGGCCTCGGATTCGTCGAACAGCATGACGTCGAAGACGGTGATGTTCACTTCGGTCACTTCGAGCCCGGTCATGCGCTCGACGGCCGCGATGACGTTGCGGCGGATGCCGACCGCGAGTTCGTGCAGTGCGACGCCGTATTCCGCGACGATGCCGATGTCGATGGCGGCCTGTTTCTCGCCGACTTCGACGGCGACGCCCTGGGCGTGGTTGACGCGGGCGCCGGGGATCCGATCGCGGAGGGCGCCGACAGCGCGTGCGGTGCCGCCGCCCACGTCGTAGACGCCGTTGATCTCACGGGTGGCGATCCCGGCGATCTTGGCGACCACGGCGTCCGCGATGATGGTCCGTCCCTCGGAACTGACGAGTTCCGGCGTCGCCCCGGCACCGAACTGCACGCGGCTGCGTGCGCCTGAATCGCTGGTCATCGTGGATCCCCTTCGAGTCGCCTGGCTTCTCCTCAACAGTAATGATCACCGACCGTACGCGGGGTCTCCCACGCGCCTTTCCGTCCGCGGATCCCGTGACGGGAGGCACCCAAAAATATTTGATATGACTACCCGGTAGCATCCGACGTGATGCAGGTAACACAGGCACGGCACGACGGAAGGAACCCCATGGCGGAAGAGCCCACCGGTGAGGACGCCGCTCCCCGGGCCAGGACGTCCGCCGTCACCGCGGGTGTGGTGATTCTCGCCGTCCTCGCACTCGCGTTCGTCGCGATCAGCGGCTACTTCGGCTACACACACCGGCAGGCGGAGCAGGAGGCTCAGCAGAGATCCGAGATCCTCGAAGCAGCGCGGCAGGGCGTCGTGAATCTGACGACGATGGACTACGAGCGGGCCGACGAAGACGTGCAGAAGGTGCTCGACGGCTCGGGCGGCGAATTCCGCGACGAATTCGAAGCCCGATCCAAGGACCTCATCGCGGTCATGCAGGAGGCCAAGGTCAAATCCCAGGGGGAGGTGCGCCAGGCTGCGATCGAGACGCAGAACGGCGACTCCGCGGACGTGCTCGTCGCGGTCGCGCAGAAGGTGTCCAACGCGGGCGGCGCGGCCGAGGAGCCGCGCGGTCAGCGGATGCGGGTGACGATGCAACTCGAGGACGGCACGTACAAGATCGTGAAGGCAGGGTTCGTGCAGTGAGTACCGACGCATCGCCGAAGTCGCGCAGACTCCTCCTGATCCTGGGCGCGCTCACCGTCGTCGCGGCCGTGCTGGCGGTGGTTCTGTACTTCACGCTCTATCGACCCGACCAGCGCGTCGACGACGCCGTCCGCGCCACCGTCACCGACACCGCGTCGCAGGGCGCGATCGCCCTGCTGACCTACAAGCCGGACACGGTGGAGAACGACGTCGGCACCGCGAAGGAACGCCTGACGGGGGAGTTCCTCGACTACTACACACAGTTCACGACGGACGTCGTCGTCCCCGCGGCCAAGGAGAGCCAGGTCGCGACCCAGGCGACGGTGGCCGCCTCCGGTCCCGTCGAGGTCGCGGCCGACACGGCGACGGTGCTGCTGTTCGTCAACCAGACCACCACCAGCGCCGCGAAACCGGAACCGGCGGTGACGGCGACGAGCATCACCGTCGAGCTCACCAAGTCCGGCGGCAACTGGCTGATTTCCGGCTTCGATCCGGTTCAGTCGTCCGGGTAGCGTTGGCGCCCATGAGTACTCTTCGAGAGGTCGGCGACCGCGAGTCGTGGCGCTGCTGGCTGTGTGACGAACCGGTGGACCCCGACATGTCGGTCAACGATCCGCGTGGCCCCAGCATCGACAGCGTCGTCACCGCGAAGAAGGCCAAGGCGAAGGGTGGCGTCGAACGCCTCGCGCACCGGGCGTGCAACACCAAGAAGGGTGCCGTCAAACCGGTCGTGCCGTGGCCCGACCGGTTGTTCGTCGTCGATCCCGCCCCGATCATCGGTGTCGTCGAACAACTCGGCCGCAAGGGCGGACGGGTCGCGGTGGCGCGGTGCCCGGGCAAATCGGACGCCGAGGACGCGGCGGAGTGGTTGCTCGACAGGTTGTCGCGCCTCGCACCGGAACTGAACGTCGAGACGCAGATCGACGCCGCCGGTGGTGCGTACCTGCTCGTCCTTCGCACCGCCTGACCCGTGAGCCGCACGAGGGAGTAACGTCGGGACCAGAACATGAATCCGACCTCGAGTGCGAAGGAATTCCGATGAATCTGGCCTTGACCGACGAGGAGCTGGCGTTCCGCGACGAGATGCGAACGTTCTTCACCACGCAGATTCCGGCGGAGATCCGCGAGCGGTATGCGCGTGGTGAAGAAGTGGGGAAGGAAGGGTTCATCGAGTCCCAGCGGATTCTGAACGCCAACGGGCTCGCGACGCCGCACTGGCCGGTCGAGTGGGGCGGCCGCGACTGGACTCCGGTGCAGAAGCACATCTGGCTCGACGAACTGCAGCTCGCCTCGGTGCCCGAGCCGCTCGCGTTCAACACCAGCATGGTCGGCCCCGTCATCGCGGCGTTCGGATCGCAGGAGCAGAAGGAAAAATTCCTTCCCCCGACCGCCAACCTCGACATCTGGTGGTGCCAGGGATTCTCCGAACCCGAGGCCGGCTCCGATCTCGCGTCGCTGAAGACCCGTGCCGTCCGCGACGGCGACGACTACGTGATCAACGGCCAGAAGACGTGGACCACCCTCGCGCAGCACGCCGACTGGATCTTCGTCCTCGCCCGCACCAACCCGGACGCCCCCAAGAAGCAGGCCGGCATCTCGTTCATCCTCGTCGACATGAAGACGCCCGGCGTCACGGTGCGCCCGATCAAGCTGATCGACGGCGGCTACGAGGTCAACGAGATCTTCTTCGAGGACGTGCGCGTGCCGGCCGAGAACCTCGTGGGCGAGGAGAACCAGGGCTGGAGCTACGCCAAGTTCCTCCTCGGCAACGAGCGCACCGGTGTGACCCGGCTGGGATTTTCCAAAGTCCGTCTCGCGCAGGCGAAGGAACGCGCCGCCGAGATCTCGGTCGGCGAGGGGACGCTGCTCGACGACCCGCTGTTCGCCGCCCGCATCGCCGAACTCGAGAACGAGATCATCGCGCTCGAACTCACCCAGCTGCGGGTGGTCGCCAGTTCGGCCGACGGCAAGCCGAACCCGGCGTCGTCGCTGCTGAAGCTGCGTGGGTCCGAACTGCAGCAGGCCACACTCGAACTGCTGACCGACGTCGCGGGACCCGACTCGCTGCCCTTCGCCGCAGGTGACGGCATCTCTTCGCCTCTCTGGGCGCAGCGGACGGCTCCGACCTACCTGAACTACCGCAAGGTTTCCATCTACAGCGGATCGAGCGAAGTGCAGCGCAGCATCATCGCCTCCTCGATCCTCGGATTGTGAGGGCGTGACATGGACTTCGAACTGACCGACGAACAGAAACTGCTGCGCGACACCACCCGCGAACTGCTCGGGCGCAGCTACGACGCGGAGAAGCGCAACGCTGTCACCGACACCGAGCAGGGGTGGAGCCCGCAGGTGTGGAAGCAACTCGCCGAAGTCGGACTGCTGGGCCTGAGCTTCGACGAGGAAGACGGCGGAATGGGCGCCGGACCTGTCGAGGTCGCATCGGTGATGACCGAGATCGGCCGCCGCCTCGCGCCCGAACCCGTCCTCGACGCCGTGCTCGTGCCCGGCGGCCTGATCGCTGCGGCCGGCAGCACGGAGCAGCGTCGCCGGATTCTGCCCGACGTGTCGGAGGGGAACCTCCTGCTGGCCTTCGCCGATCGGGAACCGGGTGTGCGCTGGCCGTCCACCCAGGTGTCCACGATCGCGAAGAAGGACGGCGACGCGTGGACCCTCACGGGCACCAAGAACCCCGTTCCGCACGGCGGCAGCGCGAACACTCTGGTCGTCACGGCGGCACTCCCGGACGGTGGGGTCGGACTGTTCCTCGTCGACGCCGATGCCAGCGGCCTGACCCGTACCGCCTACGCGACCCACGACGGACTGCGGGCCGCGCAGGTGGAACTGTCGGACACCCCGGCTGAGCCTCTCGGTACGGGCGGCGACGCGTCGTCGGCGATCGAGAGCGCGCAGATCCGGGCGCAGGCGGCACTGTGTGCGGAGGCCGTCGGCGCGATGGAGGAAGCGCTGCGACTGACCACCGAGTACCTGAAGACCCGCAAGCAGTTCGGTGTCCCGATCGCGAAGTTCCAGACGCTCACGCACCGTGCGGCCGACATGTACGTGCTGCTGGAACTGGCTCGTAGCATGAGTCTCTACGCGACGATGTCGCTGGCCGACGGAACCGTCGATCCGGTGGTCGCCTCCCGCGCCAAGCTGCAGATCGGCCGCTCCGCCCGCACGATCGGGCAGGAAGCGATCCAGATGCACGGCGGCATCGGCATGACGGCCGAGTATCCGGTCGGGCATTACGTGAGCCGGTTGACGGCCATCGAGCACACCCTCGGCGGGTCCGACGACCACCTGCGGGTGCTCGCGTCGGCGACCACCCAGGGGACCGTCAGCATCATCTAGCCGCGCCCGTGAGTACTTATTAACCGCGGGCGGTTAATAAGTACTCACGGGTCCAGGTCTCGGATTGGTATCGGAAAGAGCGTTTTCGACGTGTCGCACGGGGACCCCAGTGTGACGCGGCTAACGTTCTGCGCGCACACCAGAACTCACGGGGGATGTACGTAATCTCGGTGAAGGAGCATTGCCATGGGGTCCGGTCCAGTCAAAGCGATCATGTGGAGCCTGCTTTTCGTGGGACTCGTCGGTGCGGGAGTCGGGATCTCCGAACTGCACGTTCCCTGGACGGTCGCGTCGCTGATCGTCGCCTCGGTCTCCGGACTGGTCCTGCTCAGGATCCGCGCCGACGCGCACCCCGAACTGCACAGCGACCGCCGGATGGCCGCCGGCTGACCCCCGGTCACTCCGTCTGAAGACTGTCCGCCCACCTGCCGATGTCGCCGCGTTCGAGTGCGAGCGCCAGCAGTTCCGGGAACCTGTCCGGGGTGCAGGCGAATGCGGGGATGCCGAGCGCACCGAGGGCCGCCGCGTTGTCGTGATCGAACGACGGGGCGCCGTCGTCGGACAGCGCCAGCAGAACAACCACCTGGACGCCTACGTTTTTCATCGCCGACATCCGCCGCAGCATCTCCGCGCGGATCCCGCCCTCGTACAGGTCCGAGATCAGCACGAACAGCGATTCGGTCGGTCTGTCGATCAGTGACTGGCTGTAGGCGATGGCCCGGTTGATGTCGGTGCCGCCGCCGAGTTGCGTGCCGAACAGCACGTCGACGGGATCGGACAGCTTGTCGGTGAGGTCGACGACCGCCGTGTCGAACACGATCAGCGACGTCTTCAGCGCGCGCATCGAGGCGAGGACCGCGCCGAACACGGACGCGTACACGACGCTCGACGCCATCGACCCGGATTGGTCGATGGCGAGGACGACGTCGCGGTGCACGGCCTGCGATCGGCGGCCGTATCCGAGCAGTCGTTCCGGCACCACCGTCTTGTACTCGGGGAGGTAGTGCGCGAGGTTGGCGCGGATGGTGCGATTCCAGTCGATGTCGCGGTACTTGGGGTTGGTGATGCGGGCAGACCGGTTCAGGGCACCGGTGACGGCTGTCCTGGTCTTCTGCGCGATCCGTTCCTCCACCTCCCGGACCACCTTCTCGACGACCATCCGGGCGGTGGCCTTGCTGGTCTCGGGCATCACCCGGTTCAGGCTCAGCAGCGTGCCGACGAGGTGGACGTCCGGTTCGACGGCGTCGAGCAGTTCGGGTTCGAGGAGCAGCTGGGTGAGGCCGAGCCGGTCGATGGCGTCCTTCTGCATCACCTGCACGACGCTGCTCGGGAAGTAGGTGCGGATGTCGCCGAGCCAGCGCGCGACCTTCGGCGCCGATCCGCCGAGACCCGCGCCGCGACGGCGGCTCTTCGACCCTTCGCTGCTGGTGTCGTAGAGGGCGGCCAGAGCGTCGTCCATCGCCGCGTCCGCCTTGGACGCGAGACCTCCGGTGGATTCCTCGGCGGCGTTGCCCAGCAGCAGCCGCCACCGACGTAACCGCTCCGCGTCCTCGGTCACGACGTCACCCCCAGAATGTCCGCGACGGTCCGGATCGCGATCGTGCCCCGCCTAGCGTCGACCTCGGCGCGGGCATCTTCCGTGGACCCGTCCTCCACGGACTGCCCGATGGCCCGGCGTTCCCCGGTTTCGAACCCGCCGAACGTGCGCCGCAGCAGTGGCAGAACGTCGACGAAGTCCTGCTCGCGTAGTCCCGACACCCATCCGTCGAGCAGTTGAAGCAATTGCCGGTCGTGGACCAGCAGCAGCCCTCCGCCGCCGAGGAAGCCGTCGACCCACCCCGCCTTGGCGGAGGGATCCGCGCCGACGGACAGTGCCCGCGACAGTCGGGTGGCGGACTCGGTTTCGCTGACGGTGCCTGCGTCGCGGAGCAATCGGACCATGCGTCCGATCACGAGGCCGTTCACGTCGCTGCGGTCGACGAGGCCGGCGAGTGTGCCGAGCCACCGCGCCGACGCACGATCGTCGTCGCGCAGCATCACCGCCGCGTGGACGTCGTCGACGGCGCGGCGCAGGTCGAGTGCGCTGTCGTCGTCGAGACCCGATATCGCGGTGGGCAGTCCGGCGCAGATGCGGACGAGCAGGCTGTCGGTGACGCGGGTGAGGGACGAGACGTCGGTGCCGCGGACGTCTCCGTATCGCAGCGTGCGGGTGAGCGCGGGCAGGGCATCCATCAGGTGCATCACGTCGTGGTCGAGCGTGGCCGCCGTCTCCAGTGCGCGCAGCAGCTCGGCCAGCGCATCGCCGAGATCCGACAGCAGGGCCTGTTCGAGCAGCCCGGTGAGCTGGGCGAGGGAGACATCAGCGGACGACGCCCCCTCGCGCACCTTCGCTGTAGCCGCGGCCTCGACGGTGGTTCCCCACAGCGACGCCTCGATGATCGACACCGCCAGTTCGGGTTTCCAGGTGAGGGACCACGTTTCACGGAACGTGCCGGTGCCGCGGACGTCGCTGTCGGCCGGCGTGCCCCAGTCGACACCGAGGATCTGCAGGCGGTGCAGGAGCCGGGACCGCGCGACGTCGTTGTCTCTGCGCAGGTCGAGGTCGATGGTCTTCTCGGTGGCCTGCTGCTTGAGCCGCAGGGTTTTCGCCCGCGCCCGCAGGTCGGCGTCGAGGGGAACTGTCGGGGTGTTCTCCGGGACGGCGCCGAGTGCCTCGCCGACGACGAGACGACGCGTGATGAGGTCGAGCAGGACATCGTCGCCGTCGCACATCACGGCGCGGGTGGCCTCGGTGACCTCGGAGAGACTGGCGAGCGGCCGCGCACGCATTGCTGCCAACGTGTCCGCGAGACGGACGGATTCGATGACGTGCGCGCTCGACACCGGAAGGTCCTCGTCCCGCAGTACCCGCGCGACCTTCGTGAGCCATCGGGTGATCGTCCGGTCCGGTGCGGTGAACAGGTGGTGATACCAGCCGGGGGAGGTGATCCCGGCGCCGTACCCGGACGCGGCGGACAGCCGCGAGTGCGTCCACGGCACCCACGTGAGCGAGGTCTTGATCTTGGGGAGTCCCTTGAGGATTCGCGCGTCCGCGGTGGCCGGTCCGAGAGGTCCGGCGAGTGCGGGGGCGTGCCAGGCACCGCACACCACCGCGATCCGCTGCGCGCCGCCCTTGATCACCTTCCGCAGCGTCTGCCGCATGTACGCCTCGCGTCTGCTGGTGGGTTCGTCGAGTTCGACGGTGTCCCGCAGGGCGGTCATGGCCTCGGTGATCGCGTCGAACGAGTCGGGACCCGAACCCGATTCGATGACGGCGTCCCACCAGCGTTCGGTGTCGTCGTAGCCCGCCGCGGCGGCCAACTGGGTCAGCGGATCCTCGGCACGGGGCTCGGAGTCGTCGGCGGCGAGGGTATTGGCGGCGGGCAGGTCGCAGAAGCGGACTTCGACGCCGCGCCCAGCCGCCCACGACAGCGCCTGCCACTCCGGGGAGAACACGGCGAACGGCCAGAACGCCGCCGTCCGGGGCTCCCCGGTGGCATACGCGAGCAGGGCCACCGGAGGTTCCATGGTGTCGGAGGCGGTCAACGCGACCAGCGGATCGGCGTCCGCGGGCCCTTCGATCAGGACGGCGTCGGGGACGAATTCGTCGAGCGCGCGCCGCACCGATCGTGCCGAACCGGGCCCGTGGTGGCGGATGCCGAAGACACGGACGTCGGAGTTCACCCGGTGACCTCGCGGCACGCCCGGTAGAAGTCGGCCCAGTCCTCCCGTTCGCGGACCACGGCCTCGAGGTACTCCGTCCACACCACCTTGTCGGCGACCGGGTCCTTCAGCACGGACCCGAGGATGCCGGCGGCGACGTCGGACGGGCGGAGCACCCCGTCGCCGAAGTGCGCGGCGAGGGCGAGTCCGTTGGTGACGACGGAGATCGCCTCCGCCGTGGACAGCGTTCCGGACGGCGACTTCAGCTTGGTGCGGCCGTCGCCGGTGACGCCCGACCGGAGTTCGCGGAACACGGTGACCACGCGCCGGATCTCGTCGACGGTCGCCGGGATCTTCGGTAGTTCCAGCGAGGACCCGAGTTGCTCGACGCGCCGCGCGACGATGGCGACCTCATCCTCCTCGTCGGCGGGCAGCGGCAGGACCACCGTGTTGAACCGCCTGCGCAGCGCGGACGACAGTTCGTTGACCCCGCGGTCGCGGTCGTTCGCGGTGGCGATCAGATTGAAACCCTTGGCGGCCTGCACCTCGGTGCCCAGTTCGGGGATGGGCAGCGTCTTCTCCGACAGCACGGTGATGAGCGCGTCCTGCACATCGGCGGGAATGCGGGTGAGTTCCTCGACCCGTGCGATCCGGCCGCCCTGCATGGCCGTCATGACGGGGGACGGAACGAGTGCACCCGCTGTCGGGCCCTCGGCGAGCAACCGCGCGTAGTTCCAGCCGTACCGGATGGCCTCCTCCGGCGTCCCCGACGTTCCCTGGACGAGCAGCGTCGACTCGCCGGAGACCGCCGCCGACAGGTGTTCGGACACCCACGTCTTGGCGGTTCCGGGGACGCCGAGCAGAAGCAGCGCGCGGTCGGTCGCGAGCGTCGCGACGGCCACCTCGATGAGCCGGCGGGGACCGACGTACTTGGGGGTGATGACGGTGCCGTCGTCGAGTTCGCCGCCGAGCAGGTACGTGACGACCGCCCACGGAGACAATTTCCAGGACGGTGGCCGGGGCCGGGTGTCGTGCGCGGCGAGGGCGGCGAGTTCGTCGGCGTAGGCCTGCTCCGCGTGGGGTCGTAGCAGGTCGGCCTGGGCGGCCGCGATCTCGGTCACTCGAGCTCCTTCAGGACTGTTCTGCGATGGTCGATGTTGGTGGCGACGGCGGCGAATGCCTGGTGCCAGCCGGGATCACGGGTGCGTTCGGCGGCCGCGCGGAGGAGCGGCGCCGCAGCGAACGGGAAATGCGTCTCGGCGCTGCGGAGGGTCGAGTAGTGGCTGTGCCGGGAGAACTGCCCAAGATCCTTGCCGGTCTCGGCGTGCCGCCCGGCGACGTCCTCGAGGCGGGCGATCACCCGCTCGGCCAGGTCGAGCGGCCAGGGGTGGGGCAGACCGTCCAACAGGGCGGCGCCGTCGACGCCCAGCAGGTAGGAGTCGGCGCGACCCGACAGGATGTATGCCAGGCGTTCGCGGGCGGGGACGATCGGTACGACGCGACGTTCGGTTGTCCGCCCCTCCCGGTGCAGCAGAGCAGACGCCCAGCGCGGATTGCGCTGCAGCACGGTCGCGGTGGTCCACGCCTCCGTCATCACCTCCCGCCACTGGTCTTCGATCCGGATCTCCCACGCGGTGGAGGCGGAGCCGATCATGCCTTCCCACACCGACAAGGGGGCGGCGGTGACCACCATCCGCAACCACCAGCTGCGGATTCCCTTGTTCTTGAAGTGGACGTCCTCGATGCCGTCGCGACGGGCCGAATCATCCAGGGAGCCGGGCATGTTCACCACGAGACGGGTGCGCAGCGGCTTCTTCTCCACCCGTACCCATGCCCGGGCGCGAGCGGACATGCGCCCGGCGTACGCGGAGTTCGGCAGCTGGCGCAGCAACTGGACCGCCTGCTGGCGCACTTCTTTCCGCCGGTCGTCGAGTGCATGCTCGAGCAATGCGGAGTCGGCGTCGCCGAGCCCCGTTCCCAGAACGGCGATGAACGCCGCCCGGTGCTCGCCCCGTTCGGAATCCCAGGTGCGGCTCAGTTCGGCCATCGCGATCGCCGGGTTCACCGCCCGCATCGTCGTGAGCCATTGCAGTCGTTCCTGGTGTGCGCCGTGCGTCCACACGTCGGTGCGATCGGATCGGCGGACCAGCGTCGACCAGTCCGGGTTCTGCGCGGCGAGCCACTGGCCGCGGGGGCCCACCAGCCGGAGGATGCTCTCGCGGTGGGCGTCGTTGGTGCGGGCCACGGCCATCAGGTCGGCGACGAGATGATCCGGCGCGCGGTAGTTCCGCTCGGCCACGACCGCGAACCACTCGGTGAGCGTCCACGACTTGGCGGCGAGCAACTGCATCAGGTGCGACGCGGACGCCGGCGGCAACTGCAGCCGCGGATCGTCCTCGGCGGGGGCGGGCAGCACGCGCGCGGAGGCGGCGACTCCGCCGTCGCGGTATGCGTTCTCGAGCGCGGCGGCGGCCAGCAGGGTCTCCGCCGGGTCGCCGCTGACCGCTTGTGCCAGTTCGCCGGTGGCCAGATCCTCGAACGAGGGGGCAGTCCGTGCCGTGCCGAGCAAGGCGGCGGACAGGAGTTCGCTCATCGCCGGCTCCCCGCCGCCGCGGCCGAGGGCGTGCCGGCCCCGAGCGGGTACACGTCGCCGCGATCGAACACCGACACGGGGACCAGCGATTCGCTGGTCCACTCCCCGAACAGGGTGACGGGACGGCCGCCGGACATTCCGAGGAGCCGCCACAGGACAGGGTCTTCGCCGGACAGCGGCAGCGCGCGCCCCTGCGCGTCGACGAGGAACCAGTGCCCGTCGTCGATTGCCGGGGTGACGCCGGTGAGCAGCGCCGGCCACGAGCGGACCCACGGGTCGGCGCCGACCGCGGCGGCGAAGTGGTCGAGAGCGGTGTCGACGTCGCTCGGTGCGACGGTGGTGAACGGTTCGGGGGCCTCGTGAGCGTCGCCGAACTGGGCGCGCAGCGGCGCGGCGCCGGGGTAGAAGTGCAGGGTGGCGTCGACGAGCGACCCGAGCGGCGGGACCACTGTCGAGAAGTTCGCGGAGCCGTGCGCGAAGTCCAGGAGGATCGCGCGGCGACCGTGGTCGCGGCCGATCAACCACACCTTGCGGGTGAAGAGGCGCTTCTCCTCGGTGGTCTGCATACCCAGGACCATCCACCGGTCGCGGACTCCCGGCTCGCTGCGCACGCGGTCGGTGGCCACCGGGTACCCCACGTGCGAGCGCACCGACGCCTGCAGTGGTTCCGGTAGCTCGTTCAGCCGGCGATGGGCGACGACGAGGAGGTGCAGCCTGGCGTACTCGCGGAGCAACCGGTCCGGCCAGTCGGCGCGGGTGGCCACGACGATCGGCAGGCGGCGCAGGGCGGACGCGATGCCGGGCGCCTGCGCGTCGACCATGCGGGCCGCGATGGCGTCGAACGCGGATGCCGAGATGTCGGCTGCGCCGAGCCCGCTACGGATCTGGTCGGTGAGCCACCGGTCGAGTTCGTCGAGGCCCGCCGTCACCCGCTCGGCCCGGCGTTCGGTGGCCTTCGCACCGGCCGTCGTGGTGGCCGCAGCCGCCGGCGCGGTTGCCCGCCCCGCCCGGCGGCTCAGCCACTCCGCCGCGAACGGCGGCGGTTCGGACTGCTCCGGGACCCGGCCCTGCGACCAGATCAGCAGCAGGCCGAGCGTGTGTTTGCAGGGAAATTTTCGGCTCGGGCACGAGCAGTTGTACGCCGGGCCGGAGAGGTCGACGACCGATCGGTAGGGGCTCTTGCCGCTGCCCTGGCACAGTCCCCAGACCGCGCCACCGTTGCTGCCCGTCTCCGACCACGCGGCCGACAGCTTTCCGGCGGCAGCGAGCGAGCCGGCATCGGGGGCGACCGATGCGACCTGTCCCTCCGACCAAGGCGACGTCACTCCGCAACCGTAGGGGAGTTGTCCGACAGGAAGGGAGGAGGGTGCGCGGAATTGTCGGCCAACTTCGGTGTGGACGTCGGTCTCCCGTGTCAAGCTGTCGTCAGGTACGACAGCGAGGGAGTGGGCCGGTGATCCACGGAAGGTATTTCGAGTTCAAGGGTCGTCCCGCCGTGCGGTTCCGGTGCACGTACCCGTTCCCCGTCCCGAGGCTGTGGGAGGCGGTGTCGGAGCCCGACGAGCTCGCGCACTGGTTTCCGTCACGGGTCCGCCTCGACACCTACGCCGGCGGCGACATCGAGTTCTTCCCGGAGCCGCACAGCGACCCCGAGACGGGGACGGTCCTCGTCTACGGCGCCCCGTACACGCTCGCGTTCACGTGGGGCGGGGACGAGATCCACATCGAGGTCGAGCCGACCGCGGACGGGTGCGCCCTGACGCTCGTCAACGTTCTCGAGGTCCGCAACACCGCAGCCAGGAACGCCGCCGGGTGGAGCGTCTGCCTCGCCGACCTCGACCGGCACCTCGACGGCTCCGACGTGCCCGGTCACCGTGGAGATGCGTCCGCGGACTGGCGGCCGTTCTATCAGACCTATTTGGGGGAGGGGATGCCGTCGGGTGCGCAGATCCCCGGGGAGCCCGCCTGACCGTGGCCGGCGGCGGTCCGGCGTCGAGGGCGTTCGAACAGGCTCTCCACGTCCGACGCCGGCTCGTCCGGCTCCTCGACCGCGATGTTCCCGCCAGTCCTCAGCCACCCGTTCCGCAGCGAAGATGTCAACCAGTTGTCCAGCGCGGCTTGGGTTTCGAACTTCAGCACGATCACGCAGACATCGGAGGTGCTGCTCTCCTTCAGCCATCCTCCGCCGAGGAATCCGGGAAACAGCCGGGCGAGCCCGAGTCCGGTCTGGATCCAGTCGGCGAACTCCTCGTCGCAGCCGGGAAGGACCCGGCGGACGATGGTCGTCGTGACGGACGCATCCACCGGCCCGGCTGTTCCGGCGCCCTCGGCCGCGTGCTCCATCGTTTCCTACCTCGGTTCCGCTCACCCCCGTGACACGTGCCACCTCAAACTACCAGCGGATACGACGTCACAGGTCGTAGAAGGGTGCGGCGTACCTGAACGTGCCGGTGATGCTCGGATTCCAGCGTGCGAGCCGGCGGACCTGGAAGTGGGACGACCACGAGGGCTGGCCCGGCTCGATCCCGACCGACGTTCCGGAGACGAAGCCGAACCGCGGGTAGTAGTCGAGGTGACCGAGCAGTGCCACCAGGGGTTCGTCCCTGGCGTCGGCGCCGCCGAGCGCGGCGTGCATCAGTGCCGAACCCACGCCGTCGCGCTGGACGTCGGGGAGCACGCCGATCGGGCCGAGCGCGAGTACGTCCGTGGAGTCGACGGTCGCGCGGGTCAGGCACACGTGGCCGGCGACGGACCCCGCCAGTTCGGCGACTAGGGACAGTTGCGGAATCCACGCGTCGCTCGACCGCAATCGGGTCACAAGGCCGACCTCGAGGGGTGCGTCGCCGTCGAAGGCCTGCCGGTGCACCTCCGCCACCGCGTCGATGTCGCCCAGATTCTCGCGTCTGATCAGCATGCGGACAGAGTGTATCGACGGGCCCGCGGCCGCAACGGATTTCTGACGGCGCCCGTTGTCCGGCCGGTAGCGGTGGACGGAAAGCGTTCTCCAATTGTGACCGTGTGACGATTCGGGCCGAATGAATTTCCGAACGATCGATAGCAGTATGGGCAGAACGTGAGTCGAGCGAAGGGCAGCGGGAATCGGGGTGCGGGTGGTCGAGGCCAGGGTGGTCGGATACAGTTGCGGTGTGCAACACAACGAGATCGAGCCGGAGGAAACGTCCGCGTCGGGCGTGGTGGCCGTCCATGACGAACTCGTCCGCCTCGTCCGTCAACTGGTTGCCGATGACCGTCCTCCCGTCGGATCCCCGACGTTCGCTCAACATTCGCTGCTCTCCTTCGTCGCCCGCAATCCGGGATGCCGGGCCACCCAGATCTCGGACGCATTCGGCGTGCACCGCTCCACGGTGTCGCGTCAACTCCGGGGCTGCATCGACGAGGGGTGGGTGCACGCCGAGCCGGGACCACTCCGCAGCGGTCATCCGTTGAGCCTCACCGACGGCGGCGTCGCGGTGCTGGCCGGCGCCGACGCACGCCGCGTGGAGGAAGTCCGCGACCGGGTGGCCACGTGGTCGGACAGCGAAATCGCCGCGTTCGCACGGCACCTCCGGAAATTCCGCCAGGGCGGCGACACAGACCACGACAGCATCGGAGACGACACCCGTGCGTGAGTACACCAGCGCCCCGACGTTCACCGTCTCCGACCACGAGAACGCCGTGCTGAGGGTGTTCGCGCACGCCGAGAGCCATCCGGATCGGGTGATGTACACGCGTCCGGAGTCCGGCGGGTGGGTCGACGTGACGGCCAAGGACTTCGGTGCGCTCGTCATCGGGGCCGCGAAGGGGTTGATCGCCAACGGTGTCCAGCCCGGCGACCGCGTGGCACTGCTGTCGTCGACGAGATTCGAATGGTCGCTGCTCGACTACGCGATCTGGGCGGCGGGCGCCGCGTCCGTCCCGATCTACGACTCGTCCTCGCACGATCAGATCCGGTGGATCATCGAGGATTCGGGGGCGGTCGCCGCGCTCGTGGAGACTCCGGCCCACGCGTCGAGTTTCGAGGGCGACGGCATCCCCTACACGCTGAAGCGCATCCTCACCATCGACGAGGACGCGGTGGGCACGCTCATCAAGGACGGATTGTCCATCGACGATTCCGAGGTGTTCAAACGCGTGGTGGCGCTGACCGCCAACGATCTCGCCTCGCTCGTGTACACGTCCGGGACCACGGGCCGTCCCAAGGGCTGCATCCTCACCCACCGGAACTTCCTGTCGGAGGTGCGGGCGTTGCTCGCGGCACCGATCGGTGACGTCGCGCGGCCCGGCAACCGCGTCCTCACGTTCCTTCCGCTGGCGCACGTGCTGGCGCGCGCAGTGTCGCTGGCGATGTTCGAGGCCGGCGCGACGCAGGCACACTGGTCCGACTTCGGCACGGTCACGGGCGAATTCGAACGTTTCCGGCCCAACACCATTCTCGGTGTACCCCGCGTGTTCGAGAAGGTGCGGGACGGTGCGGCGCGCAAGGCGGCGTCGGCGGGCGGCCTGCAGAAGCGGATCTTCGACTTCGCCGAAGCCACGGCGGTGGCGTACAGCGAGGCCCAGGACACGGGCGGTCCGTCGCTGCGGCTCCGGCTCGAGCGTGCGCTCGCCGACAAACTCGTCTACGCGAAACTCCGCGCCGCACTGGGCGGCGACTGCTGGTGGGCGATCTCCGGCGGCGGCGCCCTCATGCCGAGGCTCGGTCACTTCTTCCGCGGCATGGGTGTTCCGGTCTACGAGGGTTACGGTCTCACCGAATCGACTGCCGCGCACTGCGTGAACGTTCCCGGCACCCAGAAGATCGGAACGGTCGGTCAGCCACTGGGCGGCAACAGCGTGCGCATCGCCGAAGACGGTGAGATCGAACTGCGCGGCGGCGTCGTGTTCGGCGGTTACTGGCGCAACGAACACGCCACCCGGGACGTGCTGAACGACGGCTGGTTCCGCACCGGCGATCTCGGCGACCTGGACGACGAGGGCTACCTCACCATCACCGGCCGCAAGAAGGATCTGCTGATCACCGCCGGCGGCAAGAATGTGTCGCCGGGGCCTCTCGAAGACCGGCTTCGCTCGCACACCCTCGTCTCGCAGGCGGTCGTGGTGGGCGACGGCCGCCCGTTCATCGGTGCCCTGCTGACCGTCGATCCGCAGGAATTCGACAAGTGGAAGTCCGCGCACGGCAAGCCGTCCGACGCCACGGCGGCGGACCTGCGCGACGACGAGGAGCTGCGCGGGGACCTGCAGGACGCGGTGGACGACGCGAACACCACCGTCTCCCACACGGAGTCGATCAAACGGTTCGTCGTCCTCGGCCGCGACCTCACGGAGGCCGACGGGGAGCTGACCGCCACCCTGAAGATCAAGCGTCCCGTGGTGACCGAGCGCTTCGCCGACGACATCGCGAGCCTGTACCGGCGGGGCTGACCCGTTACGGTGGCGGCATGACAACAGCTTTCGTTCTGTCGGGTGGGGCGAGCCTCGGTGCCATCGAGGTCGGCATGTTGCAGACCCTGATCGGCAGGGGAATTCGGCCGGACCTCGTCGTCGGCACGTCCGTCGGCGCGCTCAACGGTGCCTGGCTCGCCGGCGGCTCCTCCGATGCAGATCTGCGTGAACTCGCAGACCTGTGGCGTGGTCTCACCCGCAGTGCGGTGTTCCCCACCGGACTGCTTACCGGATTCACCGGTTTCGTCGGCCTCCGGAACCATCTGGTGTCCAACCGCGCCATCCGGAGGCTGCTGGAGCAGAATCTCCGGTTCGAACGGATGGAGGACGCGCCCATCCCGCTGCACGTCATCGCCGCCGACGTGCTGACCGGCAAGGACGTCCGGCTGTCGACGGGGCCGGCCGTCGACGCTGTGACCGCCAGCGCGGCGCTGCCCGGCATCCTCCCACCCGTGGTGATCGACGGCCGGGCGCTGATGGACGGCGGGGTCGTCGACAACACGCCCATTTCCCATGCCATCGAGTTGGGGGCCACGACCGTGTGGGTACTCCCGACCGGATATGCGTGCACCCTGTCGAAGGTCCCCGGAAGTGCCCTGGGCATGGGGTTGCTCGGTGTGACCCTCGCGATCAATCAGCGGCTCGCCCTCGACATCGAGCGGTACGAGAGCGTCGCCGACATCCGGGTGGTTCCCCCGCTGTGCCCACTGGACACGAGTCCCGCCGATTTCGGCGACGCCGACGAGCTGATCACGCGAGCTCGGGAGCAGACCGCGAAGTGGCTCGACGAGGCGCGGGTCGTCGAGGTCGGTCAGGCCGATCTGCTGTTGCCGCACGTGCACGGATAACCGTCAGCGGCATCCCGCAGGCGCCGGCACGCCGGCCAGTCGTTCGTCGATCCAGCGCACCACCTCGGGCAGCGCGAACACGGCCGCGGTGAGGTGCTCGCCGAACTGCGGGGCGTAGGTGGCGTCGCCGCCACCGCGGCACCACTCCTGCTGCAGCGTGATCACCCCCTCCTCCGGAATCCATTCGTCGCCGAGGAACACTCGCGACGACCCGTGATACAGCAGCACCGGCGTGACCGGGGTGAGCGCGCCCATCCTGTTCTCGGCGACCACCGTTCGGGCCGTGGGATCGCCGAACGGGTCGGGTACGGCCGCGAACAGTTCGGCGGGAAGCAACGCGATCCCGGCCGGTGCGAGGGCCAGGATGCACTGGTCCTTCAGCGGGGACGTCGCCAGCAGCACACCGAGCGGATTCGCCAATGTCAGCATCTCCGGATATTCGCGGGCGAGCCCGAGGACAGCGGACAGGTACAGACCCGAACCGAGCTGGCCGTTCATCGTCCTGCGCAGCAAACCGAAATCGGCGGGGATGCCGCCCGCGGCGGCGCCGGCGAGTTCGACGTCCGGCGCGTACGACGGTTGCAGTTGCGCCGCCCAGCCGGTGGCGATCGCACCACCGCTGTAACCCGTCGCGACGACCGGACTGTCGGAGAGCCCGAGGCCGGGCAGACGCTTCATGCCGCGGATGCTGTCGAGCACGGCATGACCGGCCATTCGTCCGGCGCTGTACGCCATCCGCGGCCCCTCGTGGTCGGGCACGAGCACCGCGTAGTTCTTCGCGAGGAACAGCGACAGCACCGGTGGGATGTCCAGGTCCAGGGTCTGCCAGTCGTGCACCATCTTGTAGGACGGGGTGCACCGGGCGCCCAGGGAGTCGATGGGCATGTTGTAGGCGACCACCGGTCTCGGTTCCGTCGCCGTCCACGCCGCGGTCGGTACCAGGACTGTCGCGGTCACCGGCACGGGACGGTGCTTGGAATCGTTGGAACGCACCATGATCTGGTGAGCCCGGTGCGGCACCAGTGTGTTCGGGAACGCCCGGAGCGTCACTTCCCGCGAGCGGATGATCTCACCGGCGTCGAACTCCGCGACATTCGGCGGCCACGCGAAGAAGTCGTCGTCCGGAATGGGGGACGGGAGAATGGATTCGGCGCCCAGGGGCTGGGCGGCGACACGTGGGGGATGGGCGCAGACGAACGCGGCCGCGCAGGTGGAGAGTGTCATCAGGACCACTGCACGAAACAGCTTCATCGCTACCACCGCCTGAGGTAACTGTCCCAGAATGTAACTGTAACTCCAGTCACATCTTCGCAGATCGACACGGGTACAGCGGTGGTTTGTTTTCGTCGCGGGGTGGTTACTGTGTGTGCATGGCGGTCACCGTGGAGCGGGCAGTACTCGAGCAGGCTGAAGACATCGTTCAGATGCACTGGGACGCTGAGGATTGGATCCTGGCCAGGGAACTCGACGCACCCGCCCGGGGTGAGGTGTCGCTCGCCGACGTTCGTGAACAGATCGAGTTCGGGGAATGGCGTGTCGCGCTGTTCGCGGGAATCGTGGTGGGGGCACTGCGGGTGCTGCGGTCCGACCCCGACGTGTGGATCGAGGACGACATACCGGCCGCCTACGTGGCCCGGGTCATGACCGACCGCCGGCACGCCAGCGCGGGACTCGGCGCCCAGTTGCTCCGGTGGGTCGACGAGCACGCCCGCTCCGAGGACGCGTCCGTCGTCCGGCTCGAGTGCGTCGAAACCAACGCCCGGCTACGCGACTACTACGAGGAGCAGGGTTTCTTCCTGGTGGGTCGCAGGGACTTCGACGTGGAGTGGCCGAGCGTCGTGCTCATGGAGAAATCCCTGCGCTGACCGTTCACAGCGGGTCGAGGATGCGGTGCAGGAACTGGCGCAGTCTCGGCCCGGTCGGGTTGGCGAGTACGTCTCTCGGTGTGCCGCGTTCGAGTACGACACCGTTGTCGACGAACAACACCTGGTCGGCCACCTGCTGCGCGAACCGGATCTCGTGGGTGACGATCACCATCGTCCAGCCCTCGGTCGCGAGATCCCGGATCACCCGCAACACCTCGCCGACCAGTTCGGGGTCGAGTGCGGACGTGGGCTCGTCGAACAACATCAGTTTCGGTTTCAGGGCGAGCGCCCGGGCGATACCGACCCTCTGCTGCTGACCGCCCGACAGCTGGTACGGGTACTGGTCCGCCTTCTCCGCCAGGCCGACCTGGGTGAGCAACCGCATCGCGTCCGCGCGCGCCTCGTCCTTGGGGCGTTTCTGCACCACGATCGGCCCCTCGGTGACGTTCTGGATCACCGTCTTGTGCGGAAACAGGTTGTGGGCCTGGAACACCATGCCGCTCTGCCCGCGGAACGCGGCCAGCGTCGACCGGTCCACCTTGGCGCCGAAGTCCACGGACACGTCGCCGATGGAGATCGTCCCGCGGTCCGCCACGTCGAGGGCGTTGAGGGTGCGCAACACCGTCGTCTTGCCGGAGCCCGACGGCCCGATGATGACGGTCACCGTTCCGGCCCCGACGTCGAAGCTGATGTCGCGCAGGACGTGATGGTCGCCGAACGACTTCTCGACGCCGGATACCTGAAGCAGGGGAGGGGTGCCGGTCATTTGGCCACATACCTGTCGAGTCGGGCTTCGAGCCGGCCCTGGACGGCCGACAGGAAGATGCAGATCACCCAGTAGTACAGCGCGGCGACGCTGTAGAGGGCGAAGAAGTCGAACGTCGGCGCGGCGGCGAGCTGGGCGACGCGCAGCAGTTCGGTCACCAGGATCGTCGATGCCAGCGAGGTGTCCTTCACCAGCGAGATGAGTGTGTTGGACAGCGGCGGCACCGCGACCCGCGCGGCCTGCGGCAGGACGATCCGCTGCAGTGTGGTGGTGTACCCCATCCCGATGGTCTGCGCGGCTTCCCACTGCCCCTTGGGGATCGACAGGATCGCCGACCGGATCACCTCGGCGGCGTACCCGCCGACGTTGAGGCTGAACGCGATCACGGCCGCCGGGAAGGGGTCGAGAACCACGCCGAACTGGGGCAGCGCGTAAAACACGATGAACAGCTGCACCAGGAGCGGCGTGCCGCGGATGATGGACACGTAGAACCGGGCGATCACCGACAGCGGTCTGATCGACGAGATCCGGGCGAGCGCCACCAGCAACGCGATGACGAGCCCGATGGTGAAGCTGATGATCGTCAGCGGAATCGTCATGGTGACCGTGGCCTTCAGCATCGGCCACAGGTTGTCCAGGATCAGTTGGACTGTTGCGTCGTCCACAGGCAGGCTTTCAGTTGGTCGGTGCCGAGACGTCGGTGCCGAAGTACTTCTGCGAGATCTGGGTGAGCGTTCCGTCGGCACGCAGTTCGTCCAAGGCCTTGTCGATGTCGGGCATCAGACCGCTGTCCTTGCGGGCCGCGAACGCCTGCTCGCTCGTGTCGCCGGTTTCAGCGGCCACTTTCACACCGGTGTCGCTCGTCTGCTTCTGATATTCGGCGACGGCCAGATTGTCGTTGACGGTGGCGTCGACCCGGCCGTCCTTGAGCAGGGTGATGGCCTGCACGAAGCCCTCGACGGATTCGACGTTCGCGCCCGCGTCCCTGGCGACCTGCGCCCAGTTGCTCGTCGCGGACTGCGCCGTCGTCTTGCCGTTCAGGTCGGCGAGCGAGGTGATCGAGTTGTCGTCGGCGCGGGTGACGATCACACCCTCGGAGTAGGTGTACGGCGTCGACAGGTCGTACTTCTGGGTGCGTTCGTCGTTGACGGTCACCTGGTTGGCGACGAGATCGTAGCGTTTCGCTTCGAGGCCCGCGAAGATCGAGTCCCACGGTGTCTGCGTGAACTCGACGGAGACGCCGAGTTTGTCACCGACCGCGCGGATGACATCCACGTCGTACCCGGTGAGCTGACCTTCGGGGCCCTGGTAGCTGAACGGTGTGTACGTGCCCTCGGTGCCGACCTTCAGGACCCCGGCCTCGCGAACCTGGTCGATGACCGGCCCCGAGTCGGAGTTCCCACACCCCGCCAGCGACAGCGCGGTCAGGACGGTGATCAGGACGGCCGGAAGTGTGCGTCGCACGGGGTTCCTCCTCTGTCGGCGGATCAGCTAACCGTACTGGTCGAACGCTACCCGGATAGGATCTTCCGGTCTCCTCAGGAAGTAGGTTTGTCTCCCCGTGCCCTCTCTCGATCTCCGACGGCCGGTGTGGCTGCATCCGACGGTGTTTCGTATCGAGTCGTTGTCCGCGCTCGTCGTGGCGATGGCCCTCATCCCGGAAGCGTTGTCGTTCTCCATCATCGTGGGGGTCGATCCCCGGGTGGGCTTGTTCACCGCCGCGATCATGGCGATGACCATCGCATTCACCGGTGGGCGTCCCGCGATGATCTCGGCGGCCACCGGTTCGGTATCGCTGGTGCTGGCCCCGCTCATGGCGTCACACGGTTTGCAGTACCTCATTGCGGCCGTCTTCCTCGGCGGTGCGATGCAGATCCTCCTCGCCGTCCTCGGGGTGGCGCGGCTCATGCGGTTCCTGCCTCGCAGCGTGATGGTGGGGTTCTGCAACGCGCTGGGAATCCTGATCTTCGTGCACCAGTTCCCGTATCTGACGAATGTGCCGTGGGCGGTGTACGCGCTGCTCGCCGCCGGTCTGGCGCTGCTCGTGTGGATCCCGAAGCTGACCACGGCGGTGCCCGCCCCGCTGCTGGTGATCGTCGGTCTCACCGCGTTCACCGTCCTCGCCGGTGTCGCGGTGCCCACCGTCGGGGACCAGGGTGAACTGCCAGACGGACTGCCGACTCTGATCGGGTTGCCGGACGTTCCCCTCACCGTCGACACCCTGAAGATCATCGCGCCGTTCGCGCTGGCGATGGCCGTCGTCGGACTGCTCGAATCGCTGATGAGCGCCAAGCTCGTGGACTCCGTCACCGATACGCACTCGGACAAGACGCGGGAGTCGTGGGGGCAGGGCGTCGCGAACATCGTGACCGGTCTCTTCGGCGGCATGGGCGGGTGCGCACTGATCGGGCAGACCATCATCAACGTCAAGACCGGTGGCGCGCGAACCCGGTTGTCGACGTTCCTGTCCGGTGCGTTTCTGCTGATTCTCGTGGTCGGGCTCGGCGACGTGGTGGGGACCATTCCGATGGCGGCGCTCGTCGCCGTGATGGTGCTGGTGGCCGCCACGACCTTCGACTGGCACAGCGTCCGCACGCTTCGGCGGATGCCGCTGAGCGAGACGATGGTGATGCTCAGCACCGTGGCGGGCACCCTGGCCACCGACAACCTCGCGGTCGGTGTGGGTGTCGGCGTGCTGGTGGCGATGGTTCTGTTCGCACGCCGGGTAGCCCACATGGTGGACGTGCGCGGCGAACTCGACGGCGACGTGAAGATGTACCGGGTGAGCGGTCAGCTCTTCTTCGCCTCGTCGAACGACCTCGTGTTCTCGTTCGACTACGCCGACGACCCCGGCCGCGTCGTGATCGATCTGTCAGGCGCCACCATCTGGGACGCGTCCACCGTGGCCGCGCTCGATGGCATCACCACCAAGTACGCGAGCCGCGGCACCGACGTCACCGTGGAGGGCCTGAACCCGGTCAGCGAGGAGCGGTACCGCAGGCTGACCGGCCGGCTGGGCGACTAGCCCGCGGTTTCCCGCAGGTACGCGAGGTCCTCGGCCAGCCCCTCCGACGGCGTCTCGAGGACGACGGGCGCATCGGCGGTGCGCACGACCTCGGCGAGCAGTTCGGCGTCGATGGTTCCCTCGGCGAGGTTGGCGTGCCGGTCGCGGGCCGAGTTGAACTCGTCGCGGGAGTTGTTGAGGTGCACCAGGTCGATGCGTCCGGTGATGGCCTTGATGCGTTCGACGACACCGACCAGTTCCTCGCCGCCCGCCCACGCGTGACAGGTGTCGAGGCAGAATCCGGCGCCGAAATCGCCGACCTCCTGCCACAGCCGGTCGATGGCGTCGAAGTGCCGTGCCATCGCGAAGTCGCCGCCTGCCGTGTTCTCGATCAGGATGGGGACCGGGAATCCGCCCTTGTCGGCCTGGCGTTCGAAGAGTTTGCGCCAGTTGACGATCCCTGCGTTCACGTCCTCGCCGTCGCGGACGTGCCCGCCGTGGACCACCAGGCCGAACGCGCCGATGTCGGCGGCGGCCTGCGCCTGCTGCGCGACGGCGTTGCGGGACGGCATCCGGAGCCGATTGTTGAGGCTGGCTACGTTGATCACGTACGACGAGTGCACGACGACGTCGATGGGACTGTTCCGGATCTCGTCGGTCCGCGGATGCGTCGGCGGTTTGTCCCACTTCTGCGGGTCCGTGAGGAACATCTGGATGACGTCGGCGCCGAGCCGTTCGCCGTATCCGATCGGATCTTCGTCCTGGCGGACGTGTGCTCCTATGCGCATGTATCCAGGGTAGGGGGTGGGTGTGACGAGGTGCCTTGTGCTTGTGTTCGCATGCTTAAAGCCGAAGGCCATCCATTTTCCGTTCTTCTCGCACCTTAAGCTTGCTATCGCAGTCATAGATATGGACTTCGAGACAGAATCGGCGCACACTGGCTTTAAGCATCCGTCGAAAAGCATTGCACCGATCAGGGAGGCTTCATGGCAACCCCACGCCGCCGCGAGCGAACCGAGACCGGCGGGGTCGCCGACGGGTTCGTGGCGCGGCGACATCAGCTCGGGCTGACGCAGGCGGAGCTGGCCGACCTGGCCGGGGTGTCGAGGTCCAGCGTGCAGTCGATCGAATCGGGTCGGGGGACCGTGCAACTGGATCTCGTCGACGCCGTCGCAGATGCGATGGGCTGCCGTCTGGCGCTCGTCACCCGCTCGGGCGTGGAGGTGGCGTCCTGATGGTCGAGAACCTCAGCAACGTCGACCGTGCCGACGTCTACAAGGGTGAGCGCCTCGCGGGCAGTCTCGCGCGGGAGGGCGGCGACGTCGTCTTCCGCTACGACGCCACGTACCTGCAGGACCCCGGCGCCCCGCAGGTCGCGTGGACGATCCCCACGTCGTCGACCGAGGTGCGCGCGAGTGGGGGCAGCGTTCCGCCGTTCTTCGCGGGTCTCCTCCCGGAGGGAATCCGGCTGCGGGGTGCGGTGGCGGCCACCAAGACGTCCGAGGACGATCACCTCACGATCCTGATGGCGGTCGGGGCCGACACGATCGGCGACGTGCGCGTGCTTCCCGCCGGGGCGCCGCCGCCCGAGACCGCACCGGTGTTCGACCCCGACGCGGTCGAGCGCCAGGACCTGCGGGCGTTGTTCGAGCAGATGTCGGGGCACGAGGCGGTGAAACTGGACCCCACCTCGCTGCCCGGTGTGCAGGCGAAGGTGTCGGCTCAGATGTACTCGACGCCGATCGCGACCGACAAGGGTCCCGCCATCCTCAAACTCTCGCCACCGCAGGGATATCCGCAGTTGGTCGAGAACGAGCACTTCTTCATGGGACTCGCCGCAAAGTGCGGGTTGCCCGTCGCCGACCATCAGCTGGTGCGCGACGGGAAGGGCAATGCCGGTCTGCTCGTCGCCCGTTTCGACCGGCGGGTCGATCCGTCCGGCCGCGTCATCCGCACACCGCAGGAGGATGCGTGCCAGGTGATGGGGATGTTCCCCGCCGCCAAGTACCGGCTGAAGACCGAGAGCGTGATCACCGCACTCGCCGGCGTGTGTGAGCGCGGCGGCGGTTCGGCCCGGGTCGCCACCCTGGAGCTGCTTCGGCTGGTGGCCTATTCGTACGCGATCGGGAACGGTGACCTGCACGGCAAGAACTTCTCGGTGCAGCTCGCCGCATCGGGTTTGTGGAGTGTCACACCGGCCTACGACCTGCTGTGCACCCAGCCGTACCTCGGATGGCGCGACCCGATGGCCCTCGACTTCTACGGCAAGGCGAACAAGCTGAACCGCAGGCACTTCGTCGAGTCCGGCGGGCGGCTGGGTGTTCCCGAACGCGCGGTCACCAGAATGCTCGACGGCGTCCGCAAGGGCATCGGGCGTGGCATCGAGGAGATCGAGACGATCGGCTTCACCGCGAAGGAGAACGCCCAGCTGCGCACACTGATGGAACGGCGCTCGGACGAACTGGGCTGAGCCGGCTCACCACACTCGAAACGCGCTGTCCGAGAGCGTGAATCCGTGGCCCGCGTCGCTGCGGCACGTGACCCCGGACGTCTCGTCGACGAGGCACGTCAAATCGTTCACGTGTAACGCGGTGCCGTACGACAGTGCGGGGGCGGCAGATCGGTCGAGCGGGTAGTACCGGGGGTCGCCGGCGCTGGCGAACTGACCGGGGCGGCCACCGGCGACCTCGATCGCGTTGGGCGTCACCGGGGTGCCGGACGCGCCGGCGCCCGGAACCTTCGGCGCCGACGCCGGCATCGGGCCGTGACAGCCGGCGGTCGGGACGTCGCCGCCGGTGAGGATCGCACAGTGGAACTTGGTGCTCGGTGTCGTGAAGTAGTAGCTCCCCGCCGCGGTGCCCGCAAACGTCTGCGGGTTTGCCTGGGCCGGGGTGTTCGTGGTGGTGGTCGTCGTGGTGGTGGTGGTCGTCGTGGTGGTGGTCGTCTTCGGTGCGGTGGTCTTCGGTGTGGTCGTCACCGTCGGGGTGGTCGCGGGCCCCGCGACGGCGCCGGTCTCGGGGGATCCGTCGACCGCGCGACCGCAACCGGCCACCACCAACGCTGTCGCGAACAGAAGTACCGCACGCAACGTGAAGGTCATGAGGGAGAGCCTAGATCCGCACCCCGCCTCGAGTGGTCGCGGCGCGTCCGAGGAAATTCTGGGACAGTGGTGACCAGTGAACGGCCAGGAGGTCCGATGTCGGAAAGCACCGAGTACGAGGAGCGGCGTGCACGCATCTCCCTGCAGGTCCGCCAATGGTGTGAACGATCCGCGATCACGGGCACGCACGCCCCGTTGTCGGACGCCGCTGCCGTATTGATCGCCGCCGGACACCTCGATTCGCCCACCCGGCAGGTACTCACCCACCGGCGTCGCGCCGGCCGCACCATCCCGTCGATCGGCGGCTTCGGGGCGCTGCGACTGCTGACGGACGAGTACCACCAGGTGGCGCGCCGCGCCGACAGCCTGCGTCCCGGACCGGCGCAACTACTGTTCAAATACCGTGCCACCGAACTGGCCCGCAAGCTGCAGTCGTCTCGGGCTGCGGTCGTGATGTCGCCGGCGCACTACGGCAACGGCGTCCGGGCGATGCGCCGGGATCGGCGTGAGGGTGTCCATCTCGATCTCGAACAGCGTGAGGCGCTG
The DNA here is from genome assembly GCF_000280725.2 of Rhodococcus sp. JVH1. Classification (NCBI taxonomy): domain Bacteria; kingdom Bacillati; phylum Actinomycetota; class Actinomycetes; order Mycobacteriales; family Nocardiaceae; genus Rhodococcus; species Rhodococcus sp. JVH1. Next base: position 5,985,180 of record NZ_CP166289.1, read on the forward strand.
TTCCGGGCGCTGCAACGCACACCGGCGCCGATCGCCGGCACCGCGCTCGAACGTGCAGGCAATTACGCGCGCGGCACCGCGGCGGAACGCCTCGGCCAGGCCGCCGAAAACACCCCGATGGCCGCAGTCGGCCGCCGCGTCGCCGAGGCCATCGGTAAGGGCGTCGATCTCGACAACGACAGATTCGCCGACTCGTACGACACCCTGCTCTACCTGGCGGGGATGCTCTTCGACAGGATCGACGGTTCCGCAGTCTGGCATTCGGAGCACTTCGCGATCCAGCGGTACCAACTCGACCTCGCCGAGGAACTGACGCAGATCGCCGTCGATACCGTGGCGCTGCGCGGAATCCGGACCGAACTCGACGAAGCGCTGCGTGCCACCCATTCCGACACAGCCCGTCAACAGATCGAGGCCCGGCAGAACGCACTGAAGCCGGTGTGGGATCAACTGGTCGACCGCGTCGCCGCACTCGCACGAATCGGCGACCTGCTGTCCCGAGCCGAGGTGCAACTGCGGTCCGTGCTGGCGGTCAACCGGGCGATGAGTCTCGACAGCCGCATCGACGAACTCATCGCACGCTCCGGTGACCGCGAGCTGTCGGCGGAGAACACCCATCACGTCGGCGATCAGTTCGGCGGGGTGGAGGAGCTGATGCTCACCTACCAGTCGACGCTGTACGGAGACATCGCCGAACTCACGTCCTGGTCAGGTGGGAACAAGTGACATTCACCGCGCTGGGAGACGAATCTTTCGTCTCCCTCACCACGTTCCGCCGGTCCGGGGAGCCCGTGTCGACGCCGGTCTGGATCGCGCGCGACGGCGACGCTCTGGTCGTCACCACTCCGGAGGACAGCGGAAAGGTGAAGCGGCTACGCAACAACCCGAGCGTCGAAATTCGCCCATGTTCGCGGCGGGGAAAAGTGGAAACCGGGGTAGACCCGGTAGTCGCAGTGGCCGAGATCGTCACCGACGAGTCCACTAGCCGAAGGATGGCCGACACCATCCGGGACGAGTACGGGCTGGAATACCGGATCGTGATGTTGGTCGAACGCATCCTCGCGCGTCGGCAGAAGCCGCGGGTGCTATTACGGATCACCCCGGCGACCGAGAGGGTAACGCCCACCGCGTCATGACGCGCGTAGGTGCGCCGGGGTCGGGAGCGGCGGCGCGGTTGATCGGTAGTGGTGCCCGGTCGGGGTGCCGAGGTCGATGAGGTGGGTGCCGCCGGGGTTGTGTACGGGGCGGGCGGACCATCCGTCGCCTTCCTTCGCGTAGTTGCAGGCCTCGCAGAGCCCGGACCCGTTGTCCGCCGTCGTGGCACCGGATTCTCGGTGTGAGCGGATGTGGTCGTGATGCCGGATCGGCGCGTCGCACCACGGGGTGCGGCACGTCCGATCCCGGAGGTCGATCAGTGTGGCGAGGCTTTTCGGGAACGTGCGCGACTGCGATTCCATCGCCGTCAATGCCCCCGACTGCGGGCACGAATACACCCGCCGCAGCGACGTCGCGGTGTCACTGTCGACGGCGTCGGCCACCAACTGCCGGGCGATTCCCGCCGGCACCGGCCCGAACCCCTGCAAGTGCGCGGCCTCGCGACCACCGGCCAGCAGGGTCTCGTCCGAGAGCACCAGATTCACCGCCACCGGAACCCCCGACGCCACTGATGCTCCGGTGCCGCGGTCGAACAACAAGTCCACCATCAGCTGATTGCGGGTACGGCCGCCGCTGTTCCCGGTCGCGATGAGACTGTCCGCATCCCGACCCAGCGTGGCCTGCAAACACACCGCTTGCTCCACCGGCATCAACACGCTCAGGTAGGCCATCGAGTCCGGCGCCGGCCGTGTCGTCACCCGACGCTCCGACACCGCCTTACGATGCCGGGCCACGACCGCCGCGGCATCGAGTTCCACCGCCAACGCTTTCGCGCGCGCGATCAGACCGCGGTCGCCGACGCCGTCGAGAGTGGCCGGGTCCGAGCACAACCGGCGGTCCACGATGCCCCGATCCGCCGCGGACAGGCACGCTGTTTCGCGCACGAGCAGGGTGGCACGCCATTCGTTCAACCGGCCGGTCTGCAACATCGCCAGGGTGTGCGGCATCTCGTGCACCAGCGCCTGCGCGAATTCGAGATGCCGCCCGCCGCGATTTGGGGATTCCCTGCGCGCCAACGCAATCTGCGACGCGATGCCGCGGTCCCAGTCGGCTCGCGGCAACCCCCGAGCCTTGCGGTCCGCACGGATACTCGTGACGACGCCGTCGGTGATCACCGCCTGCGCCGCGCACCCGACCGATTTCAACGCCTCGATCGCGTCGAGCCACTCGATCCCCAACCCCGCATCTCCGTCGACGGAAACCCTCCGCAGCCGCGCCGTGAACGCACGCAACTCGGCCAGATCCGCTGCAATCAATTCCCCCACAACCAACCTCCCCCAAGGTTCGAATGTATGTTCGACCTTACCAATCATGTTCGACCAGGGCAATACCCGGCTACGGTGGTGTGGGAACTCTCGTCGAGAATGATGTGGGGGTTGGGTGCGATGACCGATGATGCCGATCTGCAACGGGCGGTTGCGAACGAGTTCTCGGCACTCGCCGATCTGCTCGACGGGATCTCGGATGCGGAGTGGGACACACCGTCCCTGTGCGAGGGCTGGCGGATTCGAGAAGTGGTCGCGCATCTCACCATGGCTGCGCGCTACTCCGAGGAGCAGTTCATGGCGCGCCTGCGTGAGTGCGAGTTCGATTTCACCCGGCTGTCCAACGAGATCGCCCGTAGCGACGCCGAATTGGCGCCGGAGGAACTCGTCGCCTGCCTGCGCGCGGACATCATGCGCCGCTGGACTCCGCCGGGCGGTGGCTACCACGGCGCGCTCAACCACGTGGTGATCCACGGTCTCGACGCCACCGTGCCGCTCGGGCTGCCGCGACACGTACCGGAGGGGACGATGCGGGTCGTTCTCAACGACCTCACGGCGGGTGGCGGGCACTCGAATTTCGGCGTCGGCATCGAGGGACGTGGCCTGCGGGCCACGGACCTCGACTGGTCGTACGGGTGGGGCGCCGAATTACGGGGAACGGGCGAGGATCTCGCGCTGATGATCTGCGGCCGCACGCTGCCGGCAGGACGGGTCGCGGGCGACCCGTTATAAGTCGGGTTCAGATACCCGGAATGAAGCCCGGGTAGACGAAGTGTCCGGGACCTCCGCCGGGGAGGGTGGCGCCGAGCGATCCGGGGAAGTCCATGGACAACTTGACGAGTTTGTGTGGTTGCCCGTTCTGATCGGCTTGCCAGCAGTCGAGCAGCACGCCGTGGAAAGCGGTGCAGACGATGCGGTTGGCGGTTCCGAACGGCGACGTGAGCCGGTTCGCGCTGACGAACGGATTCCAATAGTCGAGATCGGTGGGGGTGAGGAAGTTCTGGTTGTCGAACGGCGCGACCGGACTGGGCTCGGTGGGTACCGGCGGCCATTCGTCGGCGGCGGCCACACCGGCGCTCCCGAGAAGGGCGGCTGCGGCGACGGCCACGGTCGCGGTGCTCTGTGTGAATCGGCGAGTAGCGGTAGTCATCTCCACCAGGCCAGGGTAAACCGGCGGCAGTTTCTACGTCCGCAAACCGGGATGACGGCTGGCCAGGACCGGGACGAGGAGTTTGTTCGGCGCGAGGTGGGCGAACACGGAGGCGGCCCGGTTCGCGAGGCCGGGGATGGCGATCATGTGCCCCTTGTCGAGGCCGTCGATTCCGGTCCTGGCCACGGATTCGGGGCTTTCCCACATGAAGCTGGGCAGTGCGGCTTCGGCGTCTTCCTTCGCGAAGCCGGCTGTCTCACCGAAACCGGTGTCGACGGGTCCGGGGCAGAGGGCGGTCGCCGTGACGCCGGTGCCCTTCAGTTCGCCGGTGAGGCTCTCGGTGTAGGAGAGGACGAATGCCTTTCCGGCGGCGTAGGCGGCTTGTCCGGGCAGTGGCTGGAACGCGGCCGTGGACGCGACGTTGAGGACGGCGCCGCGGCGTCGTTGCACCATGCCGGGCAGGGCGCGGCTGCAGAGGTCGGCGACGGCCATGACGTCGACCTCGATCATGTTCATCTCGGCGTCCGGATCGGACGCGGCCACCGGGCCGAGCGTGGACAGGCCGGCGTTGTTGACGAGGATGTCGAGGGTGAGTCCGAGCTCGCCGACCCGGTCGAGCAGCGTCGCGCGGGCCGAGCGGTCGGGGAGATCGGCACCCAGCACATGCGCCCGACCGCCGGCCGCCCGCAGTTCGGTGGCCAGTTCCTCCAACTTCTCGGCCCGGCGGGCGACGAGCACCACCTGGTGACCGCGGCGGCTGAGTTCACGGCTGAGGGCCGCGCCGATCCCGGACGACGCTCCGGTGACGAGGGCGGTGCGATCGGCGGCAGGGGTGGGCAGGCTCATGTGTCCAACCTACGTGCCGCCGTCGCACGCGCAAGGGTTCACCGGTCAGGCGTGGGTTCCGCCGTCGATGCGGATCTCGGTTCCGGTGACGAACGCGCCGTCGTCGGAGGCGAGCATGGCGACGACTCCGGCGACCTGCTCGGGTCCGCCCATGGCCGCGCCGCCCGATTCCAGGGTGGTGGGCAGGATGGGTGAGAGTTTGGCGAACAGGCTCCAATCGGCGTCGGACGGAACGTATCCGGATGTGGCGTCGGTGATGCCGGTCTTGATGCTGCCGGGTGCGACACCGACGGCGCGCAGACCTTGCTTGCCGTATTCGAGGGCCAGCGCGTGGGTGAACGACTGGATGCCGCCCTTGCTCGCGGCGTACGCGGCCATGTAGGGGTGCGCGAACGCGGCGGAGGTGGAACTGAAGTTCACGACGACGCTGCGTTCGTTGTTCAGCAGTGCGGGCAGGCATTCGCGGACCATGAGGAACGTGCCGGTGAGGTTGATCCCGATCACCTGATTCCACACGTCCAGCGACGTTTCGTGGGTGTGCGAGGCGCGGAGGATGCCGGCGGCGTTCACGAGTACGTTCAGTCCGCCGAGTTTCTCGACGCTGCTGTTCACGCCGTCGGTGACGGACTTCTCGTCGCCGATGTCGATTGCGGCCACGCTGAGTCGCCCTGCCGTGCCTGCCGCCTCGGCCAGTTCCGCCGTCCGCGCGAGGCCGTCCTCGGACACGTCGGCTGCCACGACGGTGCCGCCTTCCTCGAGCAGGCGGAGGGCGGTGGCCTGTCCGATGCCCGATGCGGCTCCGGTCACCAGGATCCGCCGGTTGTCGAATCGATTCATCGTCTGTGCTCCTCGTGTGTTTTCCGAATTCGATCTCATTGGCCCATGACGTATTTGACGGTCGGCCCGGCGGTCCATCCGCCGTCGACGGCCAGTTCCGCCCCGGTGACGTACGTGGACGCGTCGGACAGTAGGAATCCGACGGCGCCGGCGATCTCCTCGGGCACCCCGACCCGGGCCATGGGGGTGTTGGGGTAGTTGCCCTCGCCCTGCTGGATTCCGAGGCCCGCGGTCATCGGGGTGTACGTCATTCCGGGGTGGACGGAATTGACGCGGATCCGGTCGGTGCCCAGTTCCACGGCGGCGATCTTCGTGAGCCCGCGCACGCCCCACTTGGACGCGCCGTAACCGGCGGTGAGCGCGAGTCCCATCAGTCCGGCGGCCGACGAGATGTTGACGATCGATCCGCCGCCGGCGGCGCGCATCGGGCCGATCACGGCCTGCAGACCGTTGAACACGCCGGTCAGGTTGATGTCGAGGACCGTCCGGAAGTGTTCGAGCGGTTCGTGCTCGATGTACTGGCCGGTGGAGATGCCGGCGTTGTTGACGAGGCCGTCGAGGCGCCCGAATTCGCTCGTTGCGACGTCGACCGCGGCCTGCCACTGCTGCGGGTCGGTGACGTCGAGGTGGCTGTACCGCGCCCGGTCACCGAGCTGGTCGACGGTCGCGCGGCCGTCGTCGTCGAGAACGTCGCCGACCACGACGCTGCCGCCCTCGTCGACGATGCGCTGGGCGAAGGCAGCGCCGAGCCCCCGCGCCGCCCCGGTCACGATCACAACCTTCCCCGCCAGTTGCTGTGCGGTCTCGGTCATCTCAGCTCACATCCTCGTCGTCAATGAATCACTTTCGTCGGGCACGTCGGCTGCCGACGGCCCGAGTCTGCTGTTGGCGCCGCCGGCGGGAAACGGGTTCTCCCGGTGATCGGAACAACTCGTAGCCACGGGAAACGTCCGACCACTGTGATGTGGATTACCCGCTGATGTTCCGGACATGCCGGACGGGCGGATCTCCCCGACGGCCCATCGAAAGGCTTCCCCCATGTCTCGACGCGTCACCTCCGCCGCCGCGGCGCTGCTCACCGGCAGCGTCCTGTTCGCGGGTTTCGGCACGCCTGCGCTCGCTTCGGCGGACCCGCTGTCGCTGCCGGGAATCAGTCTCCCGGGATTCGGTTCGTCCGACTTCGGGAGCGCGGGCCCGGTCGCCGAGACTCCGCGACTGGCGTCGGTCGACAACTTCCGCGATGTCGGGGGATCGGGCAGGGGGTACGCCACCGCCCGCGGAGGACACGTCACGAGGGGGCTGTTCTACCGTTCGAACGCGCTGGTTCCGAACGATCAGGATCTCGCTGTTCTCACCGGGCTCGGCCTGACCGCGGTGTATGACGTGCGGACCGTCGAGGAGGTGGCGGCGAAGCCCGACCGGCTCCCGGCCGGGCCGCGGTACCTCGGTATCCCCATCCTGTCGGGAGACCTGGGGGCGGCAGTCGCGCAACTGAAGTCGCCCGCCGACGCCGTCGCGTTCATGCAGCAGATGAACCGCAGCTTCGTCGACGACCCGGCGACCCGGGCCGGGTTCGCGCAACTCCTGACGTCATTGGCCGACACCGAGGGGCCGCAGATCTTCCATTGCACGGCGGGCAAGGACCGCACCGGCTGGGCGTCTGCGCTGCTGCTTTCCATCGCGGGCGTTTCGCGGGACACCATCTTCGACGACTATCTGCTCACCAACGAGTACACGGCCGCGTCGATGAAGATCACGTACGACCAGATCGCCGCCAGCCGCGGTGAGGCGGTGGCGCAGATCTACCAGCCGCTGCTGGGCGTCGACCGGAGTTACCTCGAGGCCGGGCTCGGCCGGCTCACCGAGCAGTACGGGACGGTCGACCGCTATCTCACCGAGGGGCTCGGTCTGAGTGCGGCGACCGTCGACCGGCTCCGGGGCAAGCTGCTGAGCTGAGGTCAGGCGCCGATCGCGTCCGAGAGAGTCGTCAGCCGGCTGATCTCGGATGCGGTCAGGGTCACGGTGGGGGCGTCGAGTAGAGCGGGAAGTTGTTCGAGGCGGCTCGCGCTCGCGATCGGCGCGGTGATGCCGGGCCGCGTGAGGAGCCACGCGAGCGCGATGGTGGAGATCTCCGCCGAGTGCGTGTCCGCGATCTCGGCCAGGGCGTCGACGACGGCGAGGCCGGACTCGGAGAAGTAGCGGGTCGCCATCCGCTGGCGGGGCTGACCGTCCAGGTCGGCCTGGGTGCGGTACTTGCCCGCCAGGAAGCCGGCGGCGAGCGAGTAGTAGGGGAAGACGCCCAGGCCGTTCTCGGTGGCGATCGCGGCCACCTCGGGCTCGTAGTCGTGGCGGTGCACCAGGTTGTAGTGCGGCTGCAGCGCGATCGGGGCCGCGAAGCCGTTCTCGGCCGTCAGGGACAGCCACTCGCGGATGCGCTCGGGCGAGTAGTTGGAGATGGCGACGTGGCGGACGAGTCCGTCGCGGACCAGTTCGTCGAAGGCGCCGAGTGTGTCGACGAGCGGAGTGTCGGCGTCGTCGAAGTGGGCGTAGTACACGTCGATGTGGCCGGTCTGCAGCCGCTTCAGGGAGGCCTCCGCCGCCGCGCGGACGTTGGCGGGGGCCAGGCCCTTGAACTCCGGGTGCTGGCTGACCTTGGTGGCGATCACCATGTGGTCGCGGTTGCCGCGGGACGCCATCCAGTTACCGAGAACGGTCTCGGACTCGCCGCCGGAGTTGCCCTCGGCGAACGCGGAGTACGAGTCCGCCGTGTCGACGAAGTTGCCGCCGCCTGCGGCGAAGGCGTCGAGGATCGCGAACGACGTCGGTTCGTCACTGGTCCAGCCGAAGGTGTTACCACCGAGGGCCAGGGGAAAGATGTCCAGATCCGAGTTGCCGATCGCGACCACGGGTGCTCCGTTTCTAGGTGTGTCCTGTCCGGGAATGGGCGAAGAGTTCGCCTGACGACGCTATCGCAGCCGCTAGGCGCACGCGCGTCCGGCTACCGGACACAGTCTTCTCGGCGACGGATACCGTCGCGAATCGGACATGTGTGCGCGATCCCCGCCCACCGCGACTCCGACGGCATACCGTAAAGGGGGTGCGTTCGTTCCGGCGAGACACGGAGTTGAGTGATGCAGGACCAGTCGATCGATGACCTCTTGAACACGGGCCTGTTCGTCGACGGGCAGTGGATCCGCTCCAGCTCCGGTGAGACCCGGGACTGCATCAATCCGGCCGACGGATCGGTGGTCGCCACCGTCGACGAGGCGTCCCCGGAGGACGCGACCCGCGCCGTCGCCGCGGCCCGCGCCGCCTTCGACCAGGGAACCTGGCCCTGCACACCCGTCGCCGAGCGCACGGCGTTGGTCGCGAGGATCGCCGATCTCCTCGAGCGCGACAAGGAGACCCTCGCACGCATCGAGACGCTCGACACCGGAAAGACTCTGGAGGAGAGCAGGATCGACATCGACGACGTGGTGTCGGTGTTCCGGTACTACGCGCAACTCGCCGCGGTCGAAGCCGACGCTCTGGTCGATGTCGGCCGGCCCGAGGTGATCAGCCGGGTGGTGCGCGAGCCGATCGGCGTGTGCGTGCTCATCGCACCGTGGAACTACCCGCTGCTGCAGATCTCGTGGAAGGTGGCGCCCGCGCTGGCCGCCGGGTGCACCATGGTCCTCAAACCGAGCGAGGTGACCCCGCTCAGCACCATCGCGTTCACCGCACTGATCGCCGAAGCAGGTGTCCCCGCCGGGGTGGTGAACCTCGTGCAGGGCAGTGGCGCCGTGCTGGGCGCCGCGCTCACGGGCACCCCCGACGTCGACTTCATCTCGTTCACCGGCGGGCTGGCGACCGGACGCGTCATCCTCGAGACCGCGGCGAAGAACGTCACCAAGGTGGCGGTGGAACTCGGTGGCAAGAATCCGCACATCGTCTTCGCCGACGCGGACGGAGACGATTCGGTGGACCAGGTGCTCACCGGGGTGTTCCTGCATTCCGGTCAGGTGTGCTCGGCGGGAACCCGCCTGATCATCGAGGAGTCCATCGCCGACCGGTTCGTCGCCGCACTGGCCGCGCGGGCGGAGAAGATCCGGATGGGCAACGGTCTCGATCCCGCGAGCCGAACCGGCCCGCTGGTGTCCGAGGCCCACCGGGAGAAGGTCGAACGGTACGTGGCGCTCGGCCTCTCCGAGGGCGCCCGGTTGGTGACCGGGGGTGCCCGGCCCTCCGATCCCGCGTTGGCGGACGGGAGCTACTACCTGCCCACCATCTTCGACCACTGCGACCGCACCATGCGCCTCGTGCAGGAGGAGACGTTCGGCCCGATCCTCACGGTCGAGAGCTTCACCACGGAGGAGGAGGCGCTGCGGCTGGGCAACGACACCGAGTACGGCCTCGCCGCCGGCGTCCGGACCGCCGACAGCGCGCGGGGCGAGCGGATGGTGCGCGGTCTTCGCCACGGCACGGTGTGGCTCAACGACTTCGGCTACTACACCGCGGCCGCCGAGTGGGGCGGCTTCAAGATGTCGGGGAACGGGCGCGAACTCGGCCCCACCGGTCTGGCGGAATACCAGGAGACCAAACATATCTGGCACAACACCTCGCCCACGGCGGCGGGGTGGTTCGACAACGGCTAGGTCGGCGCACGGAGAGGCGAGAGAACCATGGCTACTCGGCACGGAGCAGTGGGTGACGGAGGTGCGCCGGGGGACAGTGGACTCGGCGAACTGGGGTACAAACAGGAATTGGACCGCAGCCTCGGCAAATTCGCCAGTTTCGCGGCGGGAGTCAGCTACATCTCGATTCTCACCGGCACGTTCCAGCTGTTCTACTTCGGGTTCGGCACCGCCGGACCGGCGTACCTGTGGTCCTGGCCGATGGTGTTCGTCGGGCAGATGGCCGTCGCCCTGTGTTTCATGGAGCTCGCCGCCAAGTACCCCGTCGCCGGCTCGGTCTATAACTGGGCCAAGCTGCTCGGCAGCAGGATCGTGGGATGGTCGTCGGGCTGGCTGATGCTCACCGCGTCGATCGTGACCCTCTCGGCCGTCGTGCTCGCCCTGCAACTCAACCTGCCGCGGTTGTGGAGCGGATTCCAGATCATCGGTGACGGCAGCGGTGAGTACGACTTCGCCACCAACGCCGTCATTCTCGGCACCATCATGATCGCGTTCACCACGGCGGTCAACGCGTTCGGCGTCAAGCTGATGGCTCTCATCAACAGCACGGGTGTGTTCGTCGAACTGATCGCGGCCGTCCTCATCGCGATCATCCTCGCCGCCAACATCACTCGCGGTCCGGACGTGTTCTTCTCCACCCACGGGTACGGCGCCGGGGAGAGCGGTGGATATCTGACGGTGTTCCTCGTGGCGTCACTCGCCTCCGGGTACGTGATGTACGGATTCGACACCGCGAGTTCGCTCGGCGAGGAAACCGTCGACCCACGACGGACGGCTCCCAAGGCCATCCTGCGGGCGATCCTCGCGTCGTTCGTCATCGGCGGGGCGATTCTGGTATTCGCCGTCATGGCAGCCCCCGACCTCGAGGATCCGCTGATCGGCAGCAGCGAGGGCGGCCTGCAGTACATCGTCGAGCAGGTGATGTGGGGACCGCTCGGGAAGATCTTCCTGGTCTGCATCGTCGTCGCGGTCACGGTGTGTTCGCTCGCGGTGCACGCCGCGGCCATCCGGCTCACGTTCGCGATGGCCCGCGACAACGCATTGCCCTTCGGGGAGCGGCTGGCCCACGTCAACCCGAAGCATCAGACGCCCGTGGTCCCCGCCATCGTGATCGGTGTGCTCGCGGCGTTCATCCTCGTCATCAACATCGGTCAGCCGCAGATCTTCACGGTGCTGACATCGATCGCGATCATCATGATCTACCTGGCGTACCTCATGGTCACCGGGCCACTGCTGAAGAAACGCCTGCAGGGGCAGTGGCCGCCGAAGGAACTCGCGGAGAGCGGCTATTTCACGATGGGCCGGTGGGGGCTTCCGGTGAACATCTTCGCCGTGCTGTGGGGAGTGGGGATGGCGCTCAATCTCGCGTGGCCGCGCCCCGAGGTGTACGGCACTCCCTGGTACAACACGTGGGGTGCGTTCGTCTACATCGGCATCATTCTCGGGCTCGGTCTCCTCTGGTATGCGGTGAAGGGCCGCAACCACATCGGCTGTCTCGCCTCGCACGCGGCGTCGTCGAAGGACGAGGCGGAGAGCGAACTGCCATGACGGACACCGTGTTCGACTATGTCATCGCAGGCGGGGGAACGGCCGGATGTGTGCTCGCCGCGCGGCTCAGCGAGGACCCCTCGGTGACCGTCTGCCTCGTGGAGGCCGGGCCGTCCGACGTCGGTGACCGCAACGTCCTCGAGCTGTCGCAGTGGATGCATCTGCTGGACTCCGGCTACGACTGGGACTATCCGGTGGAGCCGCAGGAGAAGGGCAACAGCTTCATGCGACACGCCCGCGCCAAGGTGCTCGGCGGATGCTCCTCCCACAATTCGTGCATCGCGTTCTGGCCACCCGCCGAGACACTCGACGACTGGGCGGCGGCGGGTGCCACCGGCTGGGGCGCGAAGGACGTGCTGCCGCTCGTGGCGCGGGTGGAGAACAACGACGCCCCCGGCGAGCAGCACGGCCGCAGCGGTCCGGTGCGGTTGCGCGACGTCCCGCCGCACGACCCCTGCGGCGTGGCCCTGCTCGAGGCCGCGGCGAAGGTCGGGTTGCCCACCGTGCAGTTCAACCGGGGCACGACGGTGCTCGACGGGGCGGGGTGGTTCCAAATCAACGCGTCCGAGGGCGGCACGCGCATGTCGACGTCGCACGCCTACCTGCATCCGATTCTCGGGTCACGCCCCAACCTGGAGGTGCGCACCGACTGCCGGGTCAGCGAGATCGTCATCGACGACGCGCTGGCGGCGACCGGCGTGCGGTACCAGCGCCCCGATCTCACCGGATACGACACGGTCTCGGCGCGCCGCGAGGTGATCGTCACCGCCGGGGCCATCGACACACCGAAACTGTTGATGCTCTCGGGTATCGGGCCGACGGTGCACCTGCGTGAGATGGGTGTGCAGGTTCGGGTCGACGCTCCCGGGGTCGGGCAGAACCTCGACGATCACGTCGAAGGGCTGGTGTTCTGGGATGCGTCCCGGCCGATGGTCGAGACGTCCACGCAGTGGTGGGAGATCGGATTGTTCGCCACCACCGAGGAGGGGCTGAACCATCCGGACCTGATGATGCACTACGGCAGCGTGCCGTTCGACATGAACACACTCCGGTGGGGTTACCCCACCACGGACAACGGTTTCTGCCTCACCCCGAACGTCACGCAGGGACTCTCTCGCGGAACGGTACGTCTGCGTTCCCGCGACTTCCGGGATCGTCCGCGAGTGGATCCCCGGTACTTCACCGACCCGGACGGCCACGACGAGGCCGTGATGCTTGCCGGGATCCGGCTGGCGCGCCGCATCGCCGAGCAGGAACCTCTCCGCGGCTGGATCACGAGGGAACTGGCCCCCGGGCCGGAGGCGGTCACCGACGACGAACTGATCGACTACGCGCACCGGACGCACAACACGGTGTACCACCCCGCCGGGACCGCCAGGATGGGTGCGGCCACCGATCCGATGGCCGTTCTCGATCCGGAACTGCGAGTGAAGGGCGTTCGCGATCTGCGGGTGGTGGACGCGTCCGCCATGCCGAAACTGCCCTACGTCAATCCCAATATCACGGTCATGACGATGGCCGAGAAGTGCGCCGATCTGATCCGCGGAACCTGACCTGGCGACGTGTCGGAGGACCTGCGTGAACAGCCGGGTACTTTGAAGTCCTACTATCTCACCGTACTGGTAGAGAGACGGAAGGGCACGTCATGAATTCTCCTGAACCGATCGTGGTAGTCGACGGCGCGAGGACCCCGATCGGCAGCTTCGGTGGTGCGTTCAAGGACGTGCCCGCCCACGAACTGGGTGCCACCGCCGTCAAGGCCGCGCTGGAGCGTGCCGGGGTGCCGGGTGAGGACATCGACGAGGTGGTGATGGGCTGCATCGGTCAGGTCGGACCGGACGCCTACAACGCCCGCCGCGTGGCCCTGGCCGCGGGACTTCCGGAGAGGACCCCCGCGTACACCGTCAACCGGCTGTGCGGGTCCGGTCTGCAGGCGGTGTGGTCGGCGGCGCAGCAGATGCGCTGGGGCGGGGTGAACTTCGCCATCGCCGGCGGTGACGAGAGCATGTCGCGGATGCCGTTCTACGACTTCTCCGCCCGCTCCGGCTACAAGCTCGGCGACCGCACACTCGTGGACGGCACGGTCGCGATTCTGACCGACCCGTTCGGTGGGGTGCACATGGGCCGCACCGCCGAGGCCGTCGCGCGCAAGTACGACGTGAGCCGCCGGCAGCAGGACGAGTTCGCCGTCGAATCCCAGCGCCGCGCCGCCTCCGAGGCCGCGAAGGCCGCGTTCGCCGAAGAGATCACGCCGGTCGAGATCGGGGGCCGCCGCCCGAAGACGATCGACGTCGACGAGCACCCCAAACCCGACACCACCCTCGAGACCCTGGCGAAGCTGCGGCCGGCGTTCGAGGAGGGCGGGTCGGTGACCGCGGGCAACGCGTCCGGTATCAACGACGGCGCCGCGGCCCTGGTGCTGGCCACGCAGTCCGCCGCGCAGGAGAAGGGCCTGACCGGGCTGGTCACGCTCGAGGCCGTCGCGACCGCGGCGATGGACCCGGCTCTGATGGGGTACGCCCCCGTGCTGGCGCTGGCGAATCTGTTCGAGCAGACCGGCACCACCCCCGGCGACATCGACGTGATCGAGCTGAACGAGGCGTTCGCGTCGCAGGCCGTCGCCGTGATCCGGGACGCGAAGCTGAATCCGGAGAAGACCAACCCGTACGGCGGCGCGATCGCGCTGGGTCACCCGGTCGGGGCGACCGGCGCGATCCTGAGCCTGCGCCTGGCGAAGGACCTCGTGCGCCGCGACCTCGAACTCGGCATCGTCACCATGTGCATCGGCGGCGGCCAGGCCCTCGCCGCACTCTTCCGGCGCATCTAGAACCGAGGCAGACGATGAAGAAGCACATCCCGTCGTGGCACGACGACGAGGTGAAGGCCCTGTCCGAGCTCGCGGTCGGGTTCTTCGAACGCGAGGTGGTCGCGCACAACGAGAAGTGGGACGCCCAGCACCGCATCGACCGTGCGGTGTGGCTCGCGGCCGGCGAGCTGGGGTTGCTGTGCTGCTCGATCCCGGAGGAGTACGGCGGCGGTGGCGGCACGTTCGCCCACGACCTCGCCGTGTTCGAGGCCCAGGGCTATGCCGGCGACCTCGCGCTCGGCATCTCGGTGCATTCGGGGATCGTCGCGCACTACCTCCTCGAGTACGGCACCGAGGAGCAGAAGAGGACCTGGCTGCCGTCGATGGCGACCGGGGAGATCCTCGGCGCCATCGGCATGACCGAGCCCGGCGCCGGATCGGACCTCAAGGCGATCAAGACCACCGCGATCCGGGACGGCGACGAGTACGTCGTCAACGGGTCGAAGACGTTCATCACCAACGGCGCGTCCGCCGACATGATCGTGCTGGCGGTCAAGACCGACCCGAAGGCCGGCGCCAAGGGGGTGGCGCTGCTGATCGTGGATCTGCGGGACTGCCCCGGGTTCGCCGTCGGGCGGGTGTTGGACAAGGTCGGTCAGCACGGCGCCGACACGTCGGAGTTGTCGTTCACCGATGTGCGGGTGCCGGTGTCGAACCTGCTCGGTGAGGAGGGGCAGGGTTTCGGGCAGCTGATGGCGCAGCTGGTGCAGGAGCGGTTGATCATCGGCGCGCAGGCGTCCGGGGCGATGACTCGTGCGGTGGAGGACACCGTTGCGTACACGAAGTCGCGGCAGGCGTTCGGGCACAGTCTGTTCGAGTTTCAGAACACGGCGTTCGAGCTCGCCGAGTGCCAGACCATCGCCCGCACGTGTGCGGTGTTCCTGGACCATTGCATCGAGGCGCACCTGCGTGGGGAACTGGACCCGTCCGAGGCGGCGATGGTCAAGTACTGGCTCACCGAGCAGCAGTGCGCGGTGATCGACCGGTGCGTGCAGTTGCACGGCGGGTACGGGTACATGCGTGAGTACCTGATCGCCCGGATGTACGAGGACGCCCGCGTCCAGAAGATCTACGCGGGCGCCAACGAGGTGATGAAGGGAATCATCGCGAAGTCGCTGTAGCCGACGCCGGCTCACGCGAGACGTCGTACGCCGCCTCGTCGAACCGGCCGAGCCGCTGCCGCATGCGGTCGGTCGACCACGGCCAGTTGAAGCTGTTGCGGCCGTTGACGTCGAGGAAGTAGCTCTGGCAGCCACCGGCGTTGTAGACGGTGGTGGCCAGGGCTTCCTGCACCTGGGCGTTGAACGCGTCCTGCACTTCCCGGCGCGGTTCCATCCTGGTCCACCCGTTGCTCCGAGCCGCGGTGACGGCCTGGATCAGGTAGTCGAGTTGCGCCTCGAGGATCATGAACGCCGACGTGTGGCCGGTGCCCAGCGCGGGTCCGAGGAGGACGAACGCATTGGGGAAGCCCGCGACGGTGGTGCCGAGGTAGGCCTGCGGGCTGCCCTTCCAGTGATCGTCGAGGCTGCGGCCGTCGCCGTCGAACACCTTGGAACCGATCGGCATGTCGAGGATGTGGAACCCGGTGCCGAAGATGATGGCGTCCACTTCCCGTTCGGCGCCGTCGCTGCCGACGACGACGTTCCCGCGCACCGACTCAACGGCGTTGGCGTGCACCTCGACGTTGGGGCGGGTGAGTGCGGGGTAGTAGGTGTTCGACAGCAGTAGTCGCTTGCAGCCGAGCGTGTAGTCGGGGGTCAAGGCCTTGCGCAGCTTCGGATCGCGTACCTGTGCGCGGAGTTGCGCCTTGCCGACCTGCTGGATCACCCGCAGGATCCACGGGTGCCGGAAACCGAGTCCGAGCGATTCCATGATCGCGTACTCGACGCGTCGCAGGGCGCGGATCGTACCCGGCACGCGGCGCAGGATCGCGCGCTCGACACCGGGCAGCGTGTGATCCGGTTTCGGTAGCACCCATTGCGCGGTGCGCTGGTAGAGATGCAGCGATTCGACCGTCGGCTGGATCGCCGGGACGAATTGCACTGCGGATGCACCGGTTCCGACGACGGCGACGCGTTTGCCCGTGAGGTCGTAGGTGTGATTCCAGCGGGAGGAATGGAACACCTCGCCGGTGAAGGTGTCGAGTCCGGGGACGGTGGGAACGAGCGGTTCGTTCCAGGGTCCGGCGGCGGCGATGACGGCGTTGGCGGTGAACGTGCCCGCGGACGTGTCCACCGTCCACCGCCTGCTCTGTTCGCTCCACTGGGCGCGCTGCATCTCGGTGCCGAACTTCACGTGTGCGGGGACCCCGTGTTCGGCGGCGGTGCGCTCGATGTACCGGCGGATCTCCTCCTGTCCGGCGAACAACCGCGACCACTCCCGGTTGGGTGCGAACGAGTAGGAGTACAGCGCCGAGGGGACGTCGCACGCGCAACCCGGGTAGGTGTTGTCGCGCCAGGTCCCGCCTAGCGCGTCACCCTTCTCGAGGATGGCGAAGTTGTCGATTCCGCTCTGCTTCAGGCGAATTGCTGCTCCGATGCCGGAGATCCCGGCACCGACGATCAGAATGTCGTAATGCGTCATGCGCGTACTCCGTTCGCGAGCTGAGCGCGGGTGGTGACGAGGGAATGTTCGAGGGTGGCGAGCCGGCGCCGTCCGTCCATGAAGTTCGGACCCATGACGGCGAGGTCCTCGGCGGTCGCGTCGAGCCGGATCACCCGGGTGCCGGCCGCCTCCAGCTTCGCGATCTCGGCGTCCAGCCCGGAACTCATCCAGTTCCGCAGCATCAGGCGTTCGACGCGGGCCGCCCCGCGGCCCGCGATGCGGCCCGTCGACGCCATCGGTGCCAGCACGATCACCTCGTCGAGTTCGAGGGGCAGCACCAGGTCGGCGGATGCGGTGGACGCCGCACCGCCGTCGACGAACCGGCGGCCGCCGATGGGGACCGGCGGATACCAGCCGGGAATCGCCCACGACGCCCGCAGCGCCTCGGACAGGGTGGCGGTCGGTGCACCGGGTGAGCCGAATGCGATGCGCTCTCCCGTGTCGTAGTCCATGCTCACCAGCCACGTCGCGGGGTGGCGCACCCAGCCGGAGTGGCAGGTGAACCGCTGGGCGAGCCGGTCGAGCCACGCGGCATCGCCGCGGCCGTGGGGGAGGAGGCCGCTCGCGGCGGTCAGGGGTGGGAGCCCGCGGCGCAACAAGCCGGGCGAACCGAGGCCCGGTCCGGGGAGCGGCGGGAACCGTCCCGGTGCGGCGGCGAGGTGCCCGTCGAGCGCCGGGTGGGTGAGCCCACCGAGCTGCATCGCGAGCAGTTCGTCGACGCCCGCCCCGCCGCCCAGCATGGTGACGAGTTCGGCGCCCGCGGACGTGCCCACGAGTACGTCGGCGTCGCGCGGGTCCCAGCCCAGCGCGTCGCTCACGGCGACCAGGGCCGCCACGGTCCAGGCCGCGCCGAGCGTGCCGCCGCACCCGATCACCAGTCCGCGGCTGGGTTGTATGTCACTCGAAGTCATATCTAGAAGCTAGCAGAAACCAGATACCGGCGGTATATGAAAATTAGAATATTCTCGCATTGGCTTCGGAGAAAGGGTGAGCATGGCGCGATTGACCAGGTCGGAGAGTCAGGCGCGCACACGGGCGCATCTCGTCGCGACTGCCCGCGACCTCTTCCTGGCCGACGGGTACGCGGCCACATCGCTCGAGAAAGTGGCCGACGAGGCCGGCTATTCCAAGGGTGCGGTGTACTCCAACTTCAAGAACAAGAAGGAACTGTGCCTCGAGGTGCTGGGGCTCATCCACGCCACCAAGGGGCAGGAGATCGCCGAGGCGCTCGGCGGCGGCGACACGATGGAGGAGCGGCTCGAGGCGTTCCAGGCCTGGGCGGAGAAGACACTCGGCGACGTCGGGTGGACCATGCTGGAGTTCGAGCTGATCGTGCTGTCCCGGCACGATCCCGAACTCCGCGACGCACTCACCGCCACTCTCGGGGTGGCCCGGGAGATCACGGTGACACTGCTGAAGTCGTTCACCGACTCACTCGGGGTCGTGTTGCCCGTGCCCGCGGAGGATGCGGCAGGCAGCATCCTCAGTCTCGGTGTCGGACTGGGTATTCAGCGCGCCATCGATCCGAGCATCTCCGCTCGGGTGGTCACCGACAATCTGCGGGTGCTGCTTGCGGTGTCGCAGGAGGCTCCGACTCCGGGGTCCGTGCCGGGGTGAAATTGGCGCGAGGAGCCGATCCGAGTGGCGGCGCGCGCGTACGGTGAATTCATGAAGCGGTGGAACGCCCTGGCGATTCCGGCTGCCGCCGCGGCTGCGATCGCGTCGTACGACCTTGTTCAGCGACGTCACGCGCTGCTCCGGAATTTTCCCGTGGTCGGGCACGGACGTTATCTGCTCGAGTCGCTCGGCCCGGAACTTCGGCAGTACATTACGACCGGCAACGACGAGGAACGTCCCTTCACCCGGGACCAGCGTCGCTGGGTGTACGCGTCGTCGAAGCGGGTGACCGACACGTTCGGGTTCGGTACGGACAACGACATCGAGTTCACCGACGGCTACACCATCATCAAGCACCGGACGTTCTCGGAGATTCCTCCCTCGGCGATGCCGCATGCAGACGAACATCTCGCGATTCCGTCGGCGAAGGTGCTCGGTGCCGCCCGCGGCCGGGCGCATGCCTTCCGCCCGCGCTCCATCGTGAACATCTCGGGGATGAGTTTCGGGGCACTGTCGTCGGCGGCCGTGGTCGCTCTGAACCGTGGTGCCGCTGCCACCGATTGCCTGCACAACACCGGCGAAGGAGGAATCTCCCGATACCACCGGAACGGCGCAGACCTGATCTTCCAGATCGGGACCGCGTATTTCGGCTGCCGTGACGAGGACGGCCGGTTCGACCTGGCGCGGCTTCGGGCGCTGGTCGAGTCGGCGCCGGTACGGGCCATCGAGATCAAACTCAGCCAGGGCGCGAAACCGGGCCTCGGCGGTCTCCTGCCGGGGGCGAAGGTGACACCGGAGATTGCCGAGATCAGAGGCGTACCGGAGGGCCGTGACTGCATCAGCCCGTCCCGGCACACGGCCTTCCGTGACGTCGACAGCATGCTCGACTGGGTGGAGCTCCTCGCCGCCGAGACGGGGCTGCCGGTCGGGATCAAGTCCGCGGTCGGTGACCCGACGTTCTGGGACCTGCTCGTCGAGGCGATGAGCAACTCCGGGCGGGGTGTCGACTTCGTGACCATCGACGGGGGTGAGGGCGGTACCGGCGCGGCACCGCTGGTGTTCACCGACGCAGTCTCGCTGCCGTTCCGTAGCGGCTTCGCGCGCGTGTACGCCAAGTTCGCGGAAGCCGGTTTGACCGACGGCATCACGTTCATAGGCTCGGGCAAGCTGGGCCTGCCCGACAATGCCGTGGCGGCGATGTCGCTCGGATGCGACCTGATCAATGTGGCGCGTGAGCCAATGCTCGCGGTCGGGTGCATCCAGGCGCAGAAGTGCCACACCGATCGGTGCCCGACGGGTGTTGCGACGCAAAACCCCTGGCTCGCACACGGACTCGACGCCGGCATCAAATCAGTCCGGGCCGCGAACTACCTGAGGGCGTTGCGCCGGGACGTATTCAAGGTGGCCGAGGCGTGTGGTGTCGCGCACCCCGGCCTGATCACCGCGTCGGACGTCGAGGTCGCGGACGGCAACCGGCATTCGGTCACGCTCGCCGACCTCTACGGTTACCGGCTGGGCTGGGGGCTGCCCGGTGACGCCGACCGTGCCGAGATCACCCGCCTGATGACCGAGGCCGCCGCCGTTCCCGCGGGCGAGACCGGGTCACCAGGAGCGAAGACGGCGCCCTGAGGGCGTGTCCGTCCCGACTACAGCCAGTCGCGTCGGCGGAACAGGATGTAGAGCAGGCTGGCCGACGTCACGATCACGATGGTGCTGGCGATCATCCCCGACAGCTGCCCCACTCCGGGAAACAAGACGTTCTGACCGAACCACCCCGTCACCGCGGTGGGAACCGCGATGATGGCCGCCCAACCGGTGAGCTTCTTCATGACGGTGTTGAGCCGGGCATCCTGGAGCGACAGATTCGTCTCGAAGACGGTCACCACCATGTCGCGCAACGACTCCGTCCACTCCGCGGCGCGCGTCACGTGGTCGTAGAGATCGGTGTACAAGCTGTCGAGAACCGGCGACTTGTCGCGTCCTGATTCGGCGCGCCCGCGCATGACGGCGCCCACCACCTCCCGCATCGGCAGCACGACGCGACGCAGTTGCACCAGTTCCTTCCGCAGCCGGTACGTGCGCTGCTGAATCTCCCGGGTCCGCGCGGACTCGTCGAACAAGCCCTCCTCGAGCGCTTCGATCGCGTCGTCGATCGTCTCGATCGTCTCGAACTGCCCGTCCACGATGGCGTCGAGCAGTCCGTGCAGGAGCGCGAGTGCGCCGGAACCCGGTGTGAGCAGTGCGGGGTCCTCCTCCCAGCGCTCCACCACCTGCGACATGTCGAATCGATCGTCCCGCCGCACCGTGATGATCCCGTTCGACACCACGAACGCGGAGACGCGGCTGAGCCGAAGCCGAGAATCGAGGACGCCGAGAGTGCTGACGTCGTCGGTCTCGAACCAGGTGGCGTACGCGGTCACGAACGCATGGCCCGCATAGCGCGTCGCCTTCGGCCGCTCACCGCGGGCAACGGCATCCTCGATGGCGTTCGGATCGAGCGACCACTCGGCCGCAAGCTCGGCCAGGCACTCGTGGTCGGGATCGCACAGGTCGACCCACACGAGCGCATTCTCGTCCTTCACCTGTTCGGACACGTCGGCAAGCGGAAAATCCTTGCCGACGCACTCGCCATCGCGCCACACACGGGTCTGCACCAGGTTGAGGGTCACCCTCCCAGTCTGCCGAACCATTCCGGCAGAGAAGCGGTTATGACGCGCGATCGGACGAATACCCCCACAGCCAGTCGGTGTACTTGTAGCTCGACGTGTCGCGGGTGCGGAACAGTTCGTTGCGCGCGATGCGGGCGGTGCCGTCGAGGTGCCACAGCTCGCCCCACATGCGTCCGGTGGTGAGGATGCGGTTGCAGCGCGGTGCGCGTTCGGTGTTGACCTCCTTCAGGATCTGCGGCCACGCGGAGTTTCCGCCCGTGGAGAAGTCTTCGGCGGCATAGTCGGCGAGGCACTTGGCGTCCTCGATCGCCATCACAGCTCCCGAGGCCAGGTACTGCAGTGGCGGGTGCGCTGCGTCGCCGAGCAGGATCATCCGCCCGTCCACCCAGTTCTCGATCGGCTCGCGGTCGTACATCGGCCACCAACGATCCTTCCACAGGTAGTCGATCCCGCGGCGGACGTTCTCGTGGCAGTGCGCGTAGGCCTGTTCGAGTTCCTCGGGTCCACCCCAGTTCTCGATTCCGTTCTTGAAACCGGGCGATTCGAACACCGCGACCTGGTTGAGCATCTCGCCGCCGCGCAGCGGGTACTGGATGAAGTGGCACCGCGGTCCGATGTAGCCGACCACGTCCTCGATGTCCTCGTCGAGTTCCACGTCCCGGTACGGGGTGGTGCCCCGGTAGGCGGCGTAGCCGGACGACACGGGTTCGTCGCCGGAGATCTTCTCGCGCAGACGCGATTTGAGGCCGTCCATGCCGAGCGCGATGTCCGCTTCGTGGGTGCGGCCGTCGTCGGTGCTGACGATCGCCTTGTGACCCTCGGTGATCACGTCGGTGACGGTGACGCCCGTGTGCAGTTCGGCGCCCGCCGCACGTGCGGCGTCGACGAGTGTCGCGTGCAGGTCGCTGCGATGGGTCACGAAATACGGTCCGCCGTAGCGGGCGCGGAACTCCGAGCCGAGGTCGATCTTGGTGAGCACCTCCGCGGTGATCGCGTCGCGGAACACGATGTTCTTCGGCAGGAACGCCCGGGAGAGAACGTCGTCGAGCACGCCCCAGGAGTCGAGGATGCGGGCGCCGTGCGGTCCGACCTGCAGTCCGGCGCCGACTTCCCCGAACTCGGAGGCACGTTCGAACAACGTGACGTTCGCACCCTTCTCCGCGAGGGCCAGGGCGTTGGCCGCGCCGCCGATCCCGCCTCCGGCGATGATGATGCGTGCGTCCTGCAGATTCGACATGACAGTTCCTTCGTTTCGAGCGTTCGGGGCAGGTGAGTGGCAATGCGTGCCGGGGCACACGGCAACACTCACGTGGGGGAGGGGAAGCGTCGCCAGATCACGGTGAGCAGCAGTGCGGCGACGAGCGCGCTGACGCCGAAGAGGATGAAGTTGGAATCCGCGCCGAGTCCGGCGGCAAGGAGCAAGCCACCGATCTGCGGTGCGGCGACGGCTCCGACGCGGCCGACGCCGAGCGCCCAGCCGAGGGCCGTGCCCCGCAGATAATCGGGGTAGTAGGACGCGACCGCGGCGATGATGAGGCACTGGGTTCCGTGTGTCCCGACGCCGGCGAGCACGAAGATGACGTAGACCAGCGCCACCGGTGGGGCGGTGAGCAACGTCAGCAGGGCGAGACCCGCGAGGAGTGCGGCGACGACGCTCGTGGGGATCGTGCCGAACCGGACGCCGCCCCACGCGGTGACGAACGAGCCCGCGACGGCGCCGAGGTTGAGCGCGAGGGCGAACGTGAGCGCGCTGCCGAGATCGGTGCCCTCGCCCTGCATGAGTTTGGGCAGCCACGTGCCGAGGCCGTACCAGGCGAGCAGGGTGACCACCGTGGCGAGCGCGAACATGATGCTGACGGAACGGAACCGGGTACCCAGCAGTGCGCTGAAGCCGGTTGCCGGCCGCACCTCCGTCGACGTCACCGCGGCAGTGTGGTCGGGCAGCGTCTTCCACGCGATCGGCACCAGCAGGATCAGCGGGACGAGCGCGAAGGCGAACATCGGCTGCCAACCCCAGTTCGGGATGACGGGGATGCCGAGCAGCGCCGCGATCGAACCGCCGATGGGAACACCGGACATCATCATCGTGGCCACCGCGGCGCGCCACTTCGCAGGTATCAGTTCCGCGGCAAGCGCATTGGAGGTGGGCACGAGGCCGCCCAGGCCGAGTCCGGCGATCAGACGCAACGCGCCGAACATGACGGGTCCGGTCGCCAGCGCACACAGCGCGGTGAACACGGACAGGACGATCGCGCATCCGATCACCGCACGCTTGCGTCCCACCACGTCGGAGAGGCGTCCCGCGAGCACCGCGCCGATCATCATCCCGAGGAATGCGAGGCTGCCGAGCGTGCCCGCGGTCGCGGCGCTGATGCCCCACTCCTTCTGCAGGCTCGGGATGACGTTGCCGTAGACGATGAGGTCGTAGCCGTCGAAGACCACGAAGAGCCAGCAGACGACGACGGCGATCGCGGCGTTGCGGTCCAATCCGACACGGTTCGTCGGCGGCACCGTAGTGGTGGCAGTGAAGGGCATGAATCGAGGGTGATGCGGCGCACAGCTCCCGTGCAATAAAGTTCTGCTGTGCAGAAGAAGCGAACGATCGAAAAGCCGACGTACATGTTGGAGTCCGTCGACAACGCGTTGCGCCTGCTGCAGATGCTGCGCGACGTAGGCGGGCTGCGGCTAAAGGACGCTGCGGAGGAACTCGGCATCGCGCCGTCCACCGCGCACCGGCTGCTGGCGATGCTGGTGTACCGGGGGTTCGCCGTTCAGGACGAGAAACGCATGTACCACCCCGGGTCGGCGATGGGCGCCGGCCCGGCCCAGCGCGGGTGGACGCGCGAGTTCAACGACCTCTGCAGGCCCCACATGGAAGCCCTCGCGATCCTGTGCGGCGAGACCGTCAACCTCGTGATCCGCGTCGGCACCCAGGCGCGCTTCCTGTCGTCCGCCGAGTCGACGGGAATGTTGCGCGTCGGCGACCGTCAGGGGCAGGTGCTCGACGCGGAATTGACTGCGGGAGGGCGCATTCTGCTGGCGGAACTGCCGAGGGAGACCCTCGAGCAGCTGTACCTGCGGCCCGTGAATCTGGCCGACGACGACCGTGAGTGGGGTGACCGCCGCCTGCCTGCCGACGAGTTCGAGCGGTTCTGGCGGGAGTTGTGCGCCGCCCGCGCCGTCGGATTCGCCGTCAACGTGCAGCAGACCGAGGAAGGGGTCGCGGCGTTCGGTGTCGCGATCCGGAACCGGGCTCGCACGGCCGTCGGGGCGCTGACGGTGGCCGTGCCGATCACCCGCTTCCGGCAGCACTCGCAGGGACCGCTGGTGTCGCAGATCAAGAACGCGATCCGCGAACTCGAGGTGGACATCGCCGACCTCGAACCCTGACAAGGTTTCTGCACAGAAGAATTGTCTATCGGCTGGGACGCCAGCCCTCCTAGCGTCGACGCCATGACCGCTACCGAACCGTACGTCGACGACGCTCCGGAGCTGAAGCAGCTCTATACCGACTTCGAGGCCGAGCACCTGAATCCGTTGTGGACCCAGCTCGGTGATCTGATGCCGATGACGCCGACGTCGCGGGCGGTGCCGTTCGTGTGGAAGTGGTCGACGTTGTATCCGTTGGCGCAGCGGGCCGGGGATCTGGTGCCGGTCGGCCGTGGTGGGGAGCGGCGGGCGATCGCCCTGGCGAACCCCGGCCTGGGTGGGGTGCCGTACGTGACGCCGACGTTGTGGGCGGCCATCCAGTATCTGGGCCCGAAGGAGGTGGCCCCCGAGCACCGGCATGCGCAGAACGCGTTCCGGTTCGTCGTCGAGGGGGAGGGGGTGTGGACGGTCGTCAACGGGGACCCGGTCGCGATGCGGCGCGGCGACTTCCTGCTGACCCCGGGCTGGCATTTCCACGGCCACCACAACGAAACCGATCAGCCGATGGCCTGGATCGACGGCCTGGACATCCCGTTCGTGCATTACACCGACACCGGGTTCTTCGAATTCGGGTCCGAGAACGTCACCGACGACTCCACCCCGGATGTGTCCCGGTCGGAGCGGTTGTGGGCGCATCCGGGGCTGCGACCGCTGGTCGGGTTGGACGCGAAGACGTCCTCGCCGATCGCGGCGTACCGGTGGGAGCACACCGACGCCGCGCTGCGCGAGCAACTGCAATTGGAGGACGAGGGGTATGCGGCGACCACCGAACCCGGTCATGCCGCGGTCCGCTACACCAACCCGACCACCGGCGGCGACGTGATGCCCACGATCCGCGCCGAGTTCCACCGCCTGCGCGCCGGCGCCCGCACCCGGTCCCGCCGCGATGTCGGATCCACCGTCTACCAGGTGTTCGACGGCGAGGGCCGGTTCGTCCTCGACGGCCAGAGCCGTGAGGTCGGCACGGGGGACATGATCGTCGTCCCGTCCTGGACGGAGTGGTCGATCGAGGCCGACACCGAGTTCGACCTGTTCGCGTTCTCCGACGCCCCCATCGTCGAGCGCCTGCACTTTGATCGCACGTACATCTCCGAAGGAGCCTGAAATCCCATGAAGCTTGCCACCCTGCGCCGCAACGGTGCCACCGTCGCCGTCCGCGTCGATTCCGACACCACCGGCACGATCATCGACGGATACCCGGACCTGTCCGCGCTGCTGACCGACCCGGACTGGGCGAGCCTCGCGCAGGACGCGTCCGGTGACGTCGTGAATCTCGACGGGGCGGATTACGCCCCGGTGGTCCCGCACCCGGGGAAGATCATCTGCGTCGGTTTGAACTACGCCAACCACATCCAGGAGATGGGCCGGGATCTGCCCGAGTACCCGACCCTGTTCTCCAAGTTCAAGGAGGCGTTGACCGGCCCGTACGACGACGTGATCGTCCCGTCGTATGCCGCCGCCCAGTTGGATTGGGAGGGGGAGTTGGCGTTCGTCGTCGGCAAACAGGCGTACCAGGTGCCCGAGGCCGACGCCGAGCAGTACATCGCCGGGTATTCGGTGATGAACGACTACACGATGCGCGACTACCAGTACCGGACGTTGCAGTGGGATCAGGGCAAGACGTTCGAGAAGACCAGCGGCTTCGGGCCGTTCCTGACCACCACCGACTCGTACACGTTCGGCGGCACCCTGGTCACCACACTCGAGGGGCAGGTGGTGCAGTCCACCACCACCGACGATCTGGTGTTCACCCCGGCCAGGCTGGTGGAGTACATTTCGCACATCGTGACGCTGCAGCCCGGTGACGTGGTGATCACCGGCACCCCGGGCGGGGTGGGGCACGCCCGCAAACCCGGTCTCTACATTCAGGACGGGCAGACCGTCGAGGTCACCATCGAGGGCCTGGGCACCGTCCGCAACACGACGATCGTCAAGTAGGGGTGCACCCGGTGGGTTTTAACGATCTTCCCCTGGCCGAGCGGTTGCTGATCGCCCGCCGCGGCACCGCGTACTTCGCGCAACGCCTCGCCGAACTGTCCGACGAGCAGCTGTCCGAGCCGACCGGGTTGGCGGGGTGGTCGCGGGCGCATCTGCTCGCGCACGTCGGCTACAACGCGGCCGCGTTGTGCCGGCTGCTGGACTGGGCGGCCACCGGGATCGAGACCCCGATGTATGCGTCGGCGGAGCAGCGGGGCCGGGAGATCGCCGAGGGCGCCACCCTGCCGGCGGCGGCGCTACGGAACCTGTTCGACCACACCGTCGCCCGCCTCGACGAGAAGTGGCGTCACCTGCCCGCCTCGGCGTGGGAGGCGCAGGTCCGCACCGCGCAGGGCCGTCTGGTGCCGGTGTCGGAGACGGCGTGGATGCGCACCCGGGAAGTCTGGATCCACGCCGTCGACCTCGGCAACGGCGGCCGGTTCGGCGACTTCCCCGACGTGGTCCTCGAGTCGCTGCTCACCGACATCGTCGGAATGTGGCAAAAGAAGGACCTCGGCGCCGGCCTGATACTGGCGGTCGACGGAGGTGAACCGGTTGCGGTGCAGACGGATTCACCACCCACCGAGAAGGTGTCCGGGCCCCTCGCCGCGGTCGTGCGGTGGGCCGCCGGGCGCGGCACCGTCGGCATGAACATCGACGGCGAAGTCGGGGAACCGCCGCGTTGGCTTTGATCCATAGACAGGCGCCGAGGCCGCGGCTGTGGATAGCCGATAACCTTCGACGAACGCCTGTAGGCCGCGAATAGTTGACTACCGCAGGTCAAGTCAATGCATCGACAACTTGACGGACGTCGGATCGCCTCTCGCCGCTGAGCGGTCGTACTCATGAACCGTCGCCGGTGTGGGCAGTGTGGTCGGTTCGGGTCGGTTCTCCACGGACGGCGGCCACGAACTCGGCAGGGCAGTCGAGGTGGATCAGGTGTCCGGCGCCATTGATGACAACGGTGTCGATGTCCGGTCGCCGGCGCTGTAGTCGCGTGTGCAGTCCGGTCATCCACGGTGAACTTTCCGAGCCGAGGACCCACGTGATCGGCATCGGCAGCTTCACCACGGCGCGAACCGAGATGTGCTCGGCCATGACTCCGAAAGGGTGCGGGTCCCATTCGGCCAGAACCGGTGTGGCGTTGCGGAGAATGTCGTTCCGGAGGCTGTCGTCGGCGAGGTCGTAGCTGTTGCCACCGGACTGTAGGGCGGTGGCGAACCGGAAGAACACCTCCGTCGCCTCCTGCGGGTGGCCGCGCAATTGAAGCAGTTTCAGGCGAACTGCGGTCGCGAGCACCGCCCGATCGGCGTGCCGCAGTCCGTGAAATGGGGCTTCGACCACGACCAGCTCGGAGAACAGATCCGGGCGAGCGGTGGCGGATGCCAGCACAATGTTTCCGCCGGAACTCCATCCAAGCACCTTCGCCGGCTCTCCCACGGCTTGGTCGAGGACGGCGCAGAGATCTCGAGCATGGATACGGTGATCACGGACGGGCCTGTGCTCGGACTGTCCGTATCCGCGGCGATCGTAGACGGTGACGCGATGGTCGGAGGCCAGGTTGTCGATGACGCCGTCCCACGTGGTCATGTCTGTGGCCGAGCCGTGGACGAGAACCAAGGGTTTGCCGCTTCCGACGGTGCGGTAGTGCAGTCTTGCTCCGGGTAGGTCGATGCTGGGCATTTGCGCGCTCCTGTTCTGTGACCCCTTGTGTAGAAAATCGTTCAGCGCCGGGAGTGATTCTGAGCATCCGCCAATCTGGTGGCCGGTATCGCGTCGCCGTGGACCGGATCAATGCGCGACTCGCGCCGCGGAACGAGTACTGCGGTCAGCGCGCCGAGCAGACCCACGATGGCGAAGCTGTAGAAGTTCCCGTCGACGCCGTTCGCATGGTCGAGCACGAATGCGCCGAGGGTCGGGCCCGCGATGGCTCCGAGGCGGCCGACCGACAGGGCCCAGGCGAGACCACTGCTGCGGTTCTCAGGGTCGTAGACGGACAGGATGTAGGCGTTGGCGAGGATCTGGGAGCCGATGAACCCGAATCCGCTGACGAACATGAGCAGGAAGAGCAGGAACGTCGGCGGCTGAAGACTCATGAGGACCAGGCTGACAGTTCCGGTGAGGAACGCGGTCACGACGACGATGCGCGGTCCGAAACGGTCCGCGACGGGGCCGGCCGCGATGACGCCGACGAACACACCGAGCCACATGGCTGCGGTCTGGAGCAGGGCAGAACCGAGGGAGTAGCCGGCGGCCTGCATGATCGAGGGCAGCCATGCGCTGATGCCGAATACGAGCAGGAGGCCGCAGAAGGACATGGCCCAGAACAGCAGGGTGGTGGGGGCGAGTCGGCGTGTGAGCAGCGGGCCGAGGCCGAAGAGTCGGCCGGCCTGCTCGTTGGCGACGTGGCTCGAGGGAAGGCCGTAGCGGGTCTCGATCTCGGCGGCCTCCGCGCCGCGTCCGGTGAGGCGCAGGTGGAATGGGCTCTCCGGAAGGCGGAAGACCAATGGGAGTGCGACGAGTGGGATGACGACACCGATCAGGTAGAGCCAGCGGAACGAGACCTCCGGAAGCAATGCGGCGCCGAGCAGGGGTGCGGCGAGCGCTCCGATGGCGTACCCGCTCATCATCAGTCCGATGTGTCGGCTGCGGCGCCGCGGTGCGCTGAGGTCGGCTACGTACGCGTTGAGGGTCGGAAGAACGACGCCCAGACCGAGTCCGACGACGAGACGTCCGAAGCCGAACGCTTCGGCGCTGTACGCGAAGGTTGAGACAAGCATGCCGACGGTGAAGACGGCGATCGATCCAACCAGGAGCCGTCGGGGGCCGATGCGGTGAACGATTGCGCCGGCCAGGGCGGCTCCGATGAGCATGCCGACGCCGACGAGCGAGCCGATGGTTCCTGCCTCGCTACGGTCCATGCCGAGCGAGGGCGTCTGGAGGAGCACCGGGAGGGTGGCGCCGTAGATCGCGAGGTCGAAGCCCTCGAGGGTCGCTACGAGCCAGGTGACTGCTAACAGTGTGCGGGTGGCGCCGGGCAGGCGATCCGAGCGGGGGAGAGCGGGTGCGCGACTCATGGGACGCTCCTGTCGAGAAGAGGGCGATGGCACCGCAGCGGGGTGCGTGCGTTCACGATTGGCAGCCATCCGATGGACCGTTCGCAACGGTCCAACCTCGGTGCCGCACTCGTCACAGATCTGGCACTACCAGGTTATGACGCGAGTCACATTTGAACATAGCGAAATGAATTCCGCAATAGTGAATCCCTGTCCGGGCGTGCCTGGTCCCGTGAGGAGCGATGGAATCGCTCAGGCGACTGGCCCGCCGGCGGCTCCACCGACGCTGCCGTAGTCCTGCGAGATCGCCTTCGTCGTGCGCAGCAGTTCCATAGTCACCTCGGCGACCGTGGCCGCGTCACCGAGCGACGACGGAAGTGCCACTGCCACAGCCAGGGGGATCGACTGGCCGGCCGGGTAGACCGGAGCTGCGACCGACATGATGCCCGGAATCACCTCACCCGAGATGGTGGCGACGCCCTGCTCGCGCACGGTGGCCCGTAGCCGGGCCACCTCGCTCTTGTTGGGTGCGTTCGCGCCGAGTGTCTCGAGTTCGGTCTCCACGATCGATGCTGTCATCGTGGTCGGCAGGTGGGCCAGGTAGATGCGTCCGATCGCGGAGGTGAGCAGTGGCATTGTCGCGCCCACCCGGATTGTGATCGGGAGTGCGTGCGCGCCGTAGTCCCAGCGCACCAGAACGGGACCGTGGTCGCCCCATACCGCGAGATTGACGGCGTGCCCGGTGCGATCACGCAAGCCGGGGAGGTGCTCCGACGCCACGCCGACCTCGTCCATGCGGCGCAGTGATTCGATGCCCAGTCGACGCATCGCCGGTCCGAAGTCATAGAGCCCGGATCGGTGAGACTGCACGACGAGCCCCGCGCGACCCAGGCTGACCAAGTAGCGGTGAACCTTGCTCGCGGCCATCCCGGAGGCGTTCGCGATCTGCGTGAGGCTCATCGGCCCAAGTCCGCTTTCGAGGGCCTCGATGACAGTCATGGCGAGCTCCACCGACTGGATGCCTTGACGGGGGCCGGCGCTCTCGGCATCTGCAGTGGAATCGGAATTTGGGGAGGTCGTCACGGGAAACCACCTTATGGCTCGCTGGAAGGTTGGGGGTGATCGAGAACTGATTCACTACTATGCATTGACTTTACTAATAATAAACTCGTACGGTGTGGTTGCAATCACACGTGACGCGAAGTCACGAAAGTCGAAAGGAACAACGGCATGTCTGCCTTCGCACAGCCGCCGGGCGCGGGAAGAAAAGCAGTCGACGTCGCGATCGTCGGCAGCGGCCCTACCGGGATGGCACTGGCGGCGCTCCTGGGGCGCCAGGGCCGGAGCGTCGTTGTCCTCGAGAGGTACACGGGTCTGTACAATCTGCCGCGCGCCGCCGCGTTCGACGACGAGACCATGCGCACATTCCAGAAACTCGGCGTCGCGGAGAAGATGCTGCCCGGCACCAATATCCAGCGCGGCTACGTATGGGTGAACGGCGACGACGAAGTGTTGCTGGACATCGAGTTCGACAACCCGGGCCGCTGCGGATGGCCGGCGCAGTACATGATGTACCAGCCCCACCTCGAATCCGTTCTCGACGAGCTCATTACGTCCCTGCCAACCGTCGAGATCCGCCGCGGGATGACGGTCGAGTCCGTCGACCAGCAGGACGGTGACGACGTCCTCGTCCGCGCCACCGACGTCGAGGGCAGCGCGTACCTGGTTCGTGCCCGCTATGTCGTCGGCTGCGACGGGGGGAACGGCGTCGTCCGCCAGTTCGCCGGCGGCGAACTCGACGACTACGGGTTCTTCGAGAACTGGCTCGTCTGCGACTTCCAGCTCAACCGCGACGTGCCGGATCTCCCCACCTTCCGTCAGGTCTGCGACCCCGCCGAACCGATCGCCATCGTCAACATCGGACCCCGCTTCCACCGATTCTCGTTCCGGCTCGAAAGCGCAGCGAATCGCGAGGAGGTTGTTCACCCGGACAAGGTGTGGCCACGCGTAGCGACGTATCTCACCCCGGAGGATGCGGAGCTCGTCCGCGTCGCCAACTACACGTTCCGGTCATGCATCACCACGCAGTGGCGTCACGGTCGGATTCTTCTCGCCGGCGACGCGGCACACCAGATGCCGCCGTTCCTGGCGCAGGGCATGGTGTCGGGAATCCGCGACGCACGGAACCTGGCCTGGAAGCTCGACATGGTGCTCGCCGGCCACCCCGACTCGCTGCTCGACACCTACCAAGCCGAACGTGAACCGCACGTCCGCTACATCACCGAGAAGGCAATCGAACTGGGTCGGGTCCAGACGATGCGGGACACCGCGCTCGCCGCCCAGCGCGATGCGCAGATGATCGCTGCGCGCAAAGCCAACCAGAAGCCGGACAAATTGCGATACCCCGCGTTGTCGGGAGGCCTGATCGCCAACCACGGCGACATGTTCCCGCAGGGCCTGGTGTCGACGTCGAGCACCACCGCACTCTTCGACGAGATCGCCGGCACCGGATGGCTCGTCGTCGCCGACGGACCACAGGTGTTGTCCGACATCGCCGAAGGCGACCGCACCGCATTCACCGAAATCGGCGGCAAAGAGGTGATTTTCGGCCTCACGTCGATGTTCGACCGAGCGCCCGTCTCCGACACCGCCGGCGTGTACACCAGATGGTTCGCCGCCCACGAGTGCGTCGCCGCCATCGTGCGGCCCGACGGCTACGTCTTCGGACTCGCACGCGACGCCGCCGAGCTCGCAGGCCTCGTCAAGGAGCTCGTCGCCGCCGTCGCTCCCGTGCCGTCCCGGCCCCGGGCGCCCACGGCCTGACACCCCACCACCGACAAACACCTCGAGGAGAAAACTGATGCAGGGCAAGATCGCACTGGAAGAGCACTTCGCCATCCCGGAGACGCTGAACGACTCCGCGGGCTTCGTACCCGGAACCTACTGGGACGAGCTGCAGGCTCGGCTTCTCGACATCCAGGATGTTCGCCTGAAACTGATGGACGAGCACAACATCGAAACGATGATCCTCTCGCTCAACGCTCCTGCCGTGCAGGCCATCCCCGAACGAGACCGCGCCATCGACATTGCACGCCGCGCCAACGACGTACTCGCCGAGGAATGCGCCAAGCGCCCGGACCGATTCCGCGGCTTCGCTGCGCTGCCGCTCCAGGACCCCGACGCCGCCGCCGAGGAACTGCGACGCTGCGTCACCGAACTGGGCTTCGTCGGCGCACTGGTCAACGGGTTCTCCCAGAGTGCGACGGTGGACGGCGGCAGTACCCCCCTCTACTACGACCTCCCCCGGTACCGACCCTTCTGGGCAGAGGTCGAGCGCCTCGACGTGCCCTTCTACCTCCACCCGCGCAACCCGCTGAACCAGGACGCCCGAATCTACGAGGGCCACCCGTGGCTGCTCGGTCCGACGTGGGCCTTCGCGCAGGAGACTGCCGTCCATGCGTTGCGCTTGATGGCCTCTGGTCTCTTCGACGAGCACCCCGGCCTGCGGATCGTCCTCGGTCACATGGGTGAGGGCATCCCCGCGATGCTCTGGCGCATCGACCACCGCAACGCCTGGGTCGACGTGCCGCCCGCTTACCCAGCGAAACGTCGCATGGTCGACTACTTCACGGAAAACTTTTTCGTCACGACCTCCGGTAACTTCCGCACCCAGACGCTGATCGACCTGTTGCTCGAGCTCGGCTCGGAGCGCGTGATGTTCTCGACTGACTGGCCCTTCGAGAACATCAACCACGCCGCCGAGTGGTTCGACGCTGCCAGCATCTCCGAGGCAGACCGGCTCAAGATCGGTCGGACCAACGCCGCCACGTTGTTCAAACTCGACCGGTGAACCGGCAGGAGTCGGCGGTGCGGCCCTTCGTCCACAGCGGATCGCCAGCGCGCATCGTCTTCGGGCGAGGTGCCCGCGACGGCGTGCGGGAGGAAGTCGAGCGCCTGGGGGCACGACGGGCAGTGGTGCTGTCGACGCCCCAGCAGAGGGAGAGTGCGGGGCGCCTCGCCGACGACCTGGGTGCGCTCGGTGTCGGCGTCATCGACCGCGCCACCATGCACACCCCCATCGAGGTCACCGCCCGAGCACTGGTCGAGATCGAGCACTTTGGCGCGGACTGCGTCGTCGCCCTGGGAGGCGGTTCGACCACGGGTCTCGGCAAGGCGATCGCGGCTCGGACCGGTCTTCCCCAGGTCGCTGTGCCCACTACATACGCGGGCTCGGAGGTGACCCCGATCCTCGGCGAGACCGAGAACGGGGTGAAGACCACGCGGCGGGGCCCCGAGATCTTGCCCGAGACAGTTGTTTACGATCCGGCCCTCACCGACTCTTTGCCGATTCCCCTCAGCATCGCCAGCGGATTGAACGCGATGGCACATGCCGCCGAGGGGGTATATGCGCGCGACGGGAGCCCGATCTTCACCCTCATGGCCCTGGAGGGCCTCGCCGCTCTGCGCGACGCCCTGCGTGAGCTGACGAGCGACCCCGCCGACCACGGTGCGCGAGATCGCGCCCTCTACGGCGCGTGGTTGTGCGGGACCGTCCTCGGCGGCGTCGGAATGTCCGTCCACCACAAGCTGTGCCACACCCTCGGCGGCGCGCTCGACTTACCTCATGCACAGACCCACGCAATCCTGCTTCCGCACACGATCGGCTTCGTGGAGGAAACCGAACCCACGGTCCTTGCACCCGTCGCGGACCTGTTCGGGGGGAGTGCCGGCCGGGGCCTCCACGATTTCGCAGTGGAAGTCGGCGCTCCCCGCCGTCTCTCCGAGTTGGGGGTCACGCCCGAGCAGTTGGACCGTGTCGCGGACTTGGCGCTCGCCGCGCCCTACTGGTCCCCGCGCCCGTTGGACCGCGACTCCATCCGCCGACTGCTGCAGCACGCCTACGACGGCACCCGCCCAGAATCAACCCCGTAAGGAGGATCGGCATGACCACGTACTTCACCGAGGATCAGTCCGTCGGCACTGTCAACGGTCGAATGGGGATCGACGCCGGTGACCGGGCCGCCGTCGTGATGGAAAGCCTTGTCCGACATCTGCACTCGTTCGTCAGGGATGTCGGTATCACCCAGGCCGAGTGGGACCTTGCGATCGACTTCCTGACGCGAACCGGACAGATCTGTGGGCCCGAGCGGCAGGAATTCATCCTGCTGTCGGACACCCTCGGGGTATCGATGCTGGTCGACGCCATCAATCACCGCAGGCCCACCGGCGCCACCGAGAACACCGTCTTCGGTCCGTTCCACGTCGAGGGGGCGCCGATCCGGCAGATGGGGGATGACATTTCCCTCGACGGCAAAGGCGAGTCCTGCCTCTTCGCGGGGCAGGTCCGTGACCTCGACGGCCATCCGATCGAGGGCGCATGCGTCGACGTCTGGTCGGACAATGCGGATGGCTACTACGACGTTCAGCAGCCAGACATCCAACCCCAATGGAACAATCGGGGTCGATTCCTCACAGGCGCAGACGGCCGATACCTGTTCCGCGGCATCAAGCCTACGGCTTACCCGATCCCGGACGACGGTCCTGTGGGGCAAATGCTCGACCGGCTCGGGCGGCATCCGTACCGACCCGCGCACATGCATTTCCTCGTCACCGCCGAGGGCTACGAACGTCTGGTGACCCACACCTTCGTGGAGGGTGACAGCTACCTCGAGTCCGACGCCGTCTTCGGTGTGAAAGAGGCGCTGATCGCCACCTACGACAAGAACAGTGACGACTCCGCCACAGCATGGTCGTCACAATACGACTTCGTACTCACGCGTGGCAGCAGCTGACCTCGTCGTCCTGAAGCCTCCGGCAGCCAGCTGGCCGATCTCGCTGTCACCACGACCCCGCAGTGGCTCGCCCACGAACGAAATGCGTTCTGCGAGGGCCTGCTCACTCCGAAGCCAGGTTACAACTCAGGATCGCCTCGACCACGGATTGAGGTGTTGCTCTCGCGGGTATCAGTCGGCAGACGTATTGCGGGGTTGTCCCTTACCGGCGCCGGGGCACGTTTGTCGTGGTCGCTAATCGTTGCATGCACCGGAGTCGAATTCGCAGGATCGTGGATGGGTCGATCGACCGGGCCGCGGGGGTGTCCAGCAAGTGCAGAACCCGGCGGTAGTACTCCTCGAGACTGATGCCGAAGGTTGGCAGTACGTGCTCGTCACCGCCGTCGTAGGGCGCCCATGTCGCGGCGAATGTGAGGATCTCTGTCTGATAGCCGACCATGTCGATGTCCGTTCTGGTGGGGCTGTCCCGCCCAGCAACTGCTGTGGCCGGCGCTCAGAGGTGTCCTTCCACGAATTGGGCGATGCCGTTGCCGAAGGACCAGTCGTCGCGTGTGTTCGCGAGCACCGAGACGATCACATCGGTTGGCGCCAAACCGGTCTCGGTGTGCAGGCGATCAGCGAGTGCCCGATACATGGCCTTCTTCTGCTCCTGGCTGCGGCCCTGTTGGGCCACCTGCACGACCATGATGTCGTCGGTGCGCTCGAATCCCAGTCCGGTGTCCTCGGCGATGATCTGACCTGGCTTGTGCTCGGAGATGATTTGGTAGCGGTCTCGGTCCGGTGCGGCGAAGTGCTCGAGCATCACGTCCTGCACTACGTCCGCGAGGTGACGAAGCTGTTCAGGAGTACGCCTGTTCTCGATGACGTGGATGTGAACGAGAGGCATGACGTGCTCCTTGATGGTGTGATGGGTGATCGTGCGGGTGGGGCCTGTGCGGGGTACGGTCCGAGATCCGCACCCCGCACAGGTGATTGGTGAGCTTTCCGTCTACGAAAGCCTTATGGAAGGGGGCTAGTTGTTCTGGGGGAAGCCGAGGTTGAGGCCGCCGTGGCTGGGGTCGAGCCAGCGGGTGGTGACGACCTTGCCGCGGGTGAAGAAGTGGACGCCTTCGGTGCCGTGCGCGTGGGTGTCGCCGAAGAGGGAGTTCTTCCAGCCACCGAAGCTGTAGTACGCCATCGGGACGGGGATGGGGACGTTGATGCCGACCATGCCGACCTCGACCTCGTTCTGGAACCGTCGGGCGGCGCCGCCGTCGTTGGTGAAGATGGCGGTGCCGTTGCCGAACGGGCTCGAGTTCACCAATTCCAGGGCCTCGTCGTAGGAGCCGACCCGGATGACGGAGAGGACGGGTCCGAAGATTTCGTCGGTGTAGACGGACATGTCGGTGGTGACGTGGTCGATCAGGGTGGGTCCGAGCCAGAACCCGTCCTTGCCGCCATTGGCCTGCACGGTGCGCCCGTCCACGACGATCGTGGCGCCGTCCTTTTCGCCGGCGTCGATGTAGGAGGCGACCTTGTCGCGGTGCACCTTGGTCACCAGTGGTCCCATGTCGGAGTCCTGGGTGCCGTCGCCGATCTTCAACGTGTCGGTGCGGTCCTTGATCTTGGCGACCAGTTCGTCGGCGATGTCGCCGACCGCGACCAGGGCACTGATGGCCATGCAGCGTTCGCCCGCGGAGCCGAAGCCGGCGTTGACCATGGCGTCGGCGGCCAGATCCAGGTCGGCGTCGGGGAGGACGATGGCGTGGTTCTTCGCCCCACCCAGGGCCTGGACGCGTTTGCCGTGGGCGGTGCCGGTGGCGTAGACGTACTGGGCGATGGGGGTGGAGCCGACGAAGCTGATGGCCTTGATGGCGGGGTTGGTGAGCAGTTCGTCGACGGCGGTCTTGTCGCCCTGCAGGACGTTGAACACGCCGGCGGGGAGGCCGGCCTCGGCCCAGAGTTCGGCCATCCAGATCGCGGCGGTCGGGTCCTTCTCCGACGGCTTCAACACCACGGTGTTGCCGGCGGCGATGGCGATGGGGAAGAACCACATCGGGACCATGGCGGGGAAGTTGAACGGGGAGATGATCCCGACCGGGCCGACGGGTTGGCGGAGGGAGGAGACGTCGATGTTGGTGGAGGCGTTTTCGGTCATGCCGCCCTTGAGCAGGTGCGCGATGCCGCAGGCGAATTCGACGACCTCCTGGCCGCGGGACACCTCACCGAGTGCGTCGGAGACGACCTTGCCGTGCTCGGCGGTGATGATCTCCGCCAACTCGCCCTTGCGGGCGTTGAGCAGTTCCCGGAACGTGAAGATCACCTGGGTGCGCTTGGCGAGGGAGGTGTCGCGCCAGGCGGGGAACGCGGCGGCGGCGGCGTCGATGACGGCGCGGGCGTCCTCGACACTGGCGAGGGCGACCTGACCGGTGACGGCACCGGTGGCCGGGTTGGTGACCGGGGCGGTGTTGCCGCTGGTACCGGCGAATCCCTTGCCGTCGGACCAGTGTGGGATCGCCCGAAGGGTGCTGTCGTTGTGTGTCATGAAGTGGGGTCCTGTCGAATGAGAAGTAGCTGGTGGTCTCGTCGGGGAAGCGGCACAATCGGCATCAGAAGATGGTGTATGCCTTGCGGACGGTTTCGGTGACGTCCCAGCGTCCGGACCATCCCGGAGGCAGGACCACGAAGTCGCCGGCCGAGATCTCGACCTTGGTGCCGGTCTCGTCGTCGGTGAGTGTGGCCTTGCCTTCGAGGACGTAGCAGGTTTCGGTGTTGGGTCGGTCGACGACAGGCCAGCCGCCGGGCCGGCATTCCCAGATTCCGATCTGGGCGTCGGTGCCGCCGTCGACGGGCAGGGTGCGCAGCTGGGGGTCGCCGCTGTCGGCGCCGGGTCGCTGGCCGGCGGGGGTCAGCTCACCGTTCACGACGGTGGCGGGCAGGTGGATCAGTGAAGCCATGGTCGATATCTCCGTTATCGGTCGAAGGGATGTCAGTGGGCGCCGGTGAGTTTTTCCAGCAGCGCGGACACCTTGGACGGTTTGCTGGTGATGCGCTCTTCGAGGTCCGCGGTCGCGGCGGCTCGCAGTCCGGCGTTGACCCCGAACCAGCGGAAGGGTTCGACCTCCCATTTGGGGGAGTGGTGGTTGACCACGGGGAGTGAGTTCAGGTTGTCGCGCTTGTCGAGGATGAGGTTGCGCAGGATGCGGCCGGCGAGGTTGCTGGTGGCGACCCCGTCGCCTACATACGGTCCGGCCCAGGCCATTTTGTTGTTCTGGTCGTAGCCGACCGAGGGGAACCAGTCGCGCGGGACACCGAGTGGGCCGCCCCACCGGTGGGTGATCGGTTCGTCCTTCAGTGTCGGGAAGAACTCGTGCATCGTGTCGATGATCTTCTCGTGGATTTTCGCGTCGACGTCGAACGACGGGTGGACCTTGGACCGGAAGTGGTACGGCGCCCCGCGTCCGCCGAAGACGAGGCGGCCGTCGTTGGTCGGGTGGGCGTAGATCCGCAGGTTCCGCATGTCGTTGAACGCGGTTCGGTCGTCGAGGCCGAGTTCGAGACGGACCTCGTCCGGCAGCGGGGCGGTTGCGACGACGAGCGAGTACAGCGGCGCCACGTTGCGCCGGTATTCGGGGAATTCGGGGGTGAACGCCTCGGTGGCGCGGATGACGACGGATGCGGTGACCGAGCCGTGCTGCGTCCAGACGATGCCCTTGCCGATCTCGTCGACCGCGGTGTCCTCGTAGATGACCCCGCCGCGTTCCTCGACCCAGCCGGCGAGACCGCGCACCAGCTTGTCCGGATGCAGCAGCGCGCAGTGCTCGGTGTAGATACCGCCGAGCACACCGGCTGCGTTGACCTTCTCGCGCGCGGCGTCGGCACCGAGCAACTGCCACTGCCCGTGGGTGCCGAACTTCTCGGCGCCATCGACGGTCGCCTTCGCCCGCGCCCATTGCGCCTGGCTGCGGGCGAGGGAGACGAATCCGTCGCGGGAGTATTCGCAGTCGATCTTCTCGGCCGCGACGACGTCGCCGATCTCGCTGACCGTTTCGTTCATCGCCGCCTGCAGATCGAGAGCGGCGCGATGCGAGTACAGCTGTTCGACGCGGCCGAGCGACACCGGGAAGATCGACGACGCCCACCCACCGTTGCGTCCCGAGGCGCCGAAGCCGGCGTATTCCCGTTCGAGCAGAACTACTTTCAGCGTCGGGTCGGCCTGCAGCAGATAGTAGGCCGCCCACAGTCCGGTGAACCCGGCACCGACGATCGCCACGTCGGCGGTGATGTTGCCGGGCAGCGCGGGCCGCCGGGATGTGTGCTCTCGGTCTTCGCGCCACAGGGGTGTACCGTCTGCGGCACCTGACACGCCGCGCTCCGCGCGGGCGTTACTGACCACCATTTACAGCCTCCAGCCGTTCGTTCGTTCGTGCGTCGATATCCAGTGTCGTGTCAGCGTGTGAGCCCCGACATACTCCGGATTCACAGACATATAACTGGCGGCTGTACTTTTGTATGAGGAGGTGAAGACCGATGATCTCCGTCGATCAACTGGCCGCGATCCCATCGCTCGGCCTGCAATATCTCGCCGGCGAGAGCGGCGGCGCGCGGCTGGTGACCTGGGCGCATGCCTGTGACCTGCCCGATCCGTGGTTGTGGTTCGAACACGGTGACCTCGTCATGACCACCGGCGGCGGGCTGCCCCGCGGCGACACGGAGCAGTCCGAGTGGATGGCGCACCTGATCGACAGCCACG
The DNA here is from genome assembly GCF_000280725.2 of Rhodococcus sp. JVH1. Lineage (NCBI taxonomy): Bacteria > Bacillati > Actinomycetota > Actinomycetes > Mycobacteriales > Nocardiaceae > Rhodococcus > Rhodococcus sp. JVH1. Next base: position 6,025,396 of record NZ_CP166289.1, read on the forward strand.
TCAGCGCCCTGGTGATCGCCCGCGGCCCCGGCACCCCGGATGTCACGCCGGCACTGCTCGAAGTCGCCGAAAGCCGCGGATTCCCCGTGCTCTCGGCAAGTTTCGACCTGCAATTCGTCGCGCTCGCGCGCACCGTCATCGAAAGTGCCGTCGAATCCGAACGACAGCGCCTGTCCACCATCACCCGCCTGTACGACGTGTACTGGCAGGCCTTGCACGCACGCGGCACCTTCGGGGACCGGATCTCCGCGCTCGAAGGGACCACCGGATGGGCTCTCGAGGTCCGCGATCACGGTGCCGGCGGCGAGGTCATTGTCAGCGGACGCCTGGCGCTTCACCAGCGGAGCAGCCACGCGGATCCCGTGGCCGACCGTGTCGAAATTCCGATCCCGGGGGCAGGAGAAGTCGTGCTGTCGGCCAGTCCCGGCCGGGTCCCCGTCAACGACCGCCCGCTCCTGCAGCACCTCGGGGGCCTGATTGCCCTCGAACTCGAACATGATGCCGCTCAACGCGACCGACTTCGTGCGTCCGGGGCGGACTTGCTCGTCGGCCTTCTCGACGAAACCATCACCTTCGCCGCCGTGTGGCCCGAACTGCGCCACCGCGGCATGACCAATGGGGTGGTCGTCGCATGCTGGAGCACCCCGAACGCCGACCCACTTCATCACGAGACCATCCACCGGCAGGTCTGTCTGCAGCAGTACGCCCCGCTGCTGCTGCCGCGCGCGGCGCTACTCATCGCGGTGGTGCCCCGCGATCTCGACCTGCTGGCAACGATCAACACCAAGCTCGCTCCGGACTGCGCGGTCGGGGTCAGCAGCACTCTGACCGCCAATTCGAGTGTCGCCGAGGCGGCCCGGCAGGCCCAGCTCGCCGTGGCTCGCGCCCATGAGCAGGACCAGACGGTCAATGTCTACGGCGAAGACATCGACGACGTCGGTTTTCTGCCCCGCAGTATGGAAGACACCCGCAGGTTGGCCCGCACGACACTCGGTCCGCTCATCGCCCATGACAAGAGCAACGAGGGTGAGCTGGTGACCTCGGTGCGCGTGTTCCTCCGGAACGACGGCGCGTGGCAGAAGAGCGCCGACGAGTTGAAGATCCACCGGCAGACCCTCGTCTACCGGCTGCGCCGCGTCGAGCAACTCACCGGCTTGAAGCCGACCTCCACCGAAGGCTCGGCGATGTTCTGGCTCGCCCTGTCCGGTGCCGAGCGCGCGAAACTCGATCTCGACGAGTTGATCGACTGAGCGGAACACAGGTGGGCTGGTCCGTCACGGACCAGCCCACCTGGTGTTCATCAGGTGCTACCTCGAAGTTCAGGAGTTGATGCTCTCCGTGGCCACCCCGGACGCGTCAGGTCCGCTGTCGTCGGCGGCCGGGGCCACCTGTGTGGAGGCGCGGGCCTTCTTCTTGACGAAGTAGACGATCGTCAACACCACCCACACCGCGATTCCCTGCATCAGTTCGATCCGATTGGCTTCCCGGAAACCCATGCTGACCAGTACCGCGACGATGGCCACCGTCACCAGGATCGGAAGGCCCGGGTAGAGCCACATCCGGAACTCGAGGGAGCCGGGGTTCTCCTTCTCCCACCGTCGACGCAGGCGCAGCTCGGAGATGCAGATCATGAAGTACACGAACAGGAATACCGCACCGGAGGCGTTGATCAGGAACAGGAACACCGTGTCCGGGAAGAGCGCCGCAAGGACCACGCATCCGTAGCCGATGACGGTGCAGGACAGGATGCCCTTGACCGGAACGCCACGCTTGTTGGTCGAGGTCATCCAGGCAGGTGCGTCGCCGCGTCCGCCCATGACGAACAGTAGCCGGGAGGAGGTGTAGAGGCCGGAGTTGAGGACCGACAGCACCGCCACCAGGATCACGAGGTTGAGCAGGTCCGCGGTGCCGGGGATTCCGATCCGGTCCAGGGCGGCGACGAACGGGGACTCACCCGGTACTACCGAATCCCAGGGCACGATCACGGCGATCAGGAACGTGGAGATGACGAAGAACGCGAGGATGCGGAAGACGACGGAGTTGACGGCCTTGCGGATCGCTTTGGCCGGTTCCGCCGACTCGGCGGCGGCGATGGTGACGACCTCGACACCGGTCATGGAGAAGATCACCACGACCACTCCGATGAACAGGGTGGCCAGCCCGTTCGGGAGGAGCCCGCCGTGGGCGGCGAGGTTGGAGAAGTCGATGCTCGCGCCGGGCCAGAGCCCGAAGACGAACAGCGCGGCGACCGCAATGAAAGCGACGATGGCGACCACCTTGATGCTGGCGAACCAGTATTCGGCTTCACCGAACGCGCCCACCGAGAGCAGGTTGACCGCGGTCATGATGACCATGAGGGCAGCCGCGATAGCCCACACCGGCAGCGATGGAATCCATTTGTTGATCATCTGACCGCCGACGACGGCCTCGAATCCGACGACGATGACCCAGAAGTACCAATACAGCCACCCGGTTGAAAAGCCTGCCCACTCACCCCACGCCATTCGGGCGTAGTCGGTAAAGGAACCGGAACATGGTTTGGCTGCGGCCATTTCGCCGAGCATCCGCATCACCAGCAGCACGATCAGCCCCGTGATGCCGTAGGTGACAAAGGCGAGCGGGCCAGCCTGGTTGATGATCGCACTCGACCCGACGAACAGGCCGGCGCCGATGACCCCGCCGAGCGAGAGCATTGTCAGGTGCCGCTGTTTGAGGCCGGGTTTGAGCTGATGGGCCCCGTTCGGAGTCGTACCCATGGCATTCCCTTCATCAGGTGCCCGCGCCTGTCGACTTCGCGGGGCGGGCGGGATCGAGCTTGTGATGGGAGTCACCCTGCTTGCCCGCGGCCGTCCCCGCCATGCGCCAACGGAACAACGCAGAGGTGGGACCTTCATACATTTTGATGAACCGCTGTCGGGTTTCGGCCCTGACCTGGTCATCTGGCGCGAGCGCCGCTTCGATGGCTAGCCCGCGAGGTCGTTAACGTTGTGTTTCCTACTGCTTCCGCGTGCGCCGAGCTGAAGCTATCCGGTCTTGTGATCCCATTGATCCAGAAGATCCCATATCGGGTCGTCGTCGGAGATCGACTTGACCCCGAACCGCGCGACGGCGGGACCACGGTCACAGTCACAGCGGCGGCACTGAAGCACACGATCTGTGGCCCCTGCGCGCTGTCGGCATCCGCCCGGGCCGGCCTCCGATGATCCTCGGTGGCGACGCCTATCGACTAACAGGTGGTCAGGGCGATTGTTTTCGACCGGCCCGCCTTTATCACCGAACAACCGTGCACGGGCCCAGTCGTCCTCGTCGGTCGCTCAGGGCCGTCTGTAGTTCCAGGTCCGGGGTCTTGCCGAGTTCGGCGCCCCATTGATCGGACGGGTTGATGTTGCAGAGAACGTCTTCGGCGAACGTCCGTCGGCGGAGAGACCATGTGCGGCTAGCTCGTCGGCGGTGCGGCCGAACGCAAGGGCGCGCCGCTGCGTGAGAAGGTTGCTGACGAGGATGTCGTGCATATTCCTCGTCGATCGCGCGAAGGTCCTCGGTGGGTTCTGCGAAATCGAGATTTTCGTTTACCAGCCGGGTGCCCTGATAAAGCAACTGGTAAAACGCATGCAGCCCGTTGGTGCCGGGTTCGCCCCACCACATAGAGCTGGTAGCGGTAGGAACCGGAGCCCCGTTCAGCTGCACCGTTTTATGCCATCTCCGACAGACCGATCGCGGACCCCGACGAAGCGCGTCCACCGACCCAGTCCCCAGACTCGAATATGTTGACCGAGCTAGTACGACGCCCGGCCACCGCTGGCGTCGTAGACGGCGCCGGTCGAGAAGCTGAGCGCTTCCGAGCACAGCCATGCGACGAGTTCGGCGATCTCCTCGGGCCGTCCCATCCGGGCCATCGGGGTCAGGCTCTGCGACCGCGCGAGGATCGCCGGGTCGGTGCCGGCATTCATCGGGCTCTCCACCGCGGCGGGTGCCACCACGTTGGCCAGGACACCGGTCTTCGCGACCTCCTTGCCGAGCGATTTCGTCAGCGCGATCACGGCGGCCTTCGACGCCGAGTAGGCGCTCTGGTTGGGATTCCCGTCCTTCGCCGCGATGCTCGCCAGATTCACCACCCGCCCCCAGCCGGCGCCGGTCATGGCCGGCACGAACGCGCGGCAGAGGAGGAATGTCCCGTCGACGTTGATCCGGAACGTGCGGCGCCAGTCGTCGAGGTCGACGTTCACCAGTGGAACCGACGGTCCCACGACGCCGGCGCTGTTGACGAGGATGTCGACGCGGCCGAGCCGGGCGGCGAGTTTCTCGACGGCGTCGGCATCGGTGACGTCGAGGTGCTCGTCGGCCCCCGTGGCGACGTCGGCGGTGACGACGCGGACCCCGGCGCCGGTGAGGCGCTTCGCGCACGCCGCGCCGATTCCGCTCGCGCCGCCGGTGACGAGCGCGGTGGCGCCCTCGGGATACGTGGCCATGGTGGTTTCTCCTCGTGACTGTGTGCGCAGTAGTCTTGTTCTATGTGTGAAATCGGTATGATCGGTTTCACACTGTGTATGAATATGGAATATATGGGCTGAGCCACACTCGTCAAACTCGCCGAAGGGAATCCGATGGAGATTCGCTGGCTGCAAGCGTTCGTCGCCGTCGCCGAGGAACTGCACTTCGGCAGGGCCGCCGCGCGACTCCAGATGGCCCAGTCGCCGCTGAGTCAGACCGTGCGCAAACTCGAGAAGGACATCGGCGTGCCGCTGTTCGAGCGGAGCACTCGCAGCGTCGCCCTGACGTCGGCCGGCCACACGTTCCTGCCGCACGCCTACCGGATTCTCGAGAGCGTCGACATCGCGCGGCAGGCCACCCGCGCGTCCGCCGGGGGCGTGTACGGCCGCATCAAGATCGGCTTCACGGGCGTGCTCAATCACCTGTCCCTGCCCCCGCTCACCCGCGCGCTCCGGCAGCGCTACCCCGACATCGAACTCACCCTTGTCGGGCGCATCATGACCCGTGACGCCATCACTCAATTGGACAGTGGTGCACTCGATCTCGCGTTCGTCGGCCTTCCCGTCGAGACGGCCTCGGTGTCCACCCGGTTGATCCGCCGTGAGCCGTTCGGGGCCGTGCTCCCGGCGGACCACCCGCTCGCGTCCGAGCCGGAGATCGACCTGCGCGACCTGGCCGAAGACGGCTTCGTCACGACACCGCTGTCGGCCGGCTCGGCATTGCAGGAGGTCGCGATGCGGGCCTGCGTCGATGCGGGATTCCGTCCCCGCGTGGTGCAGGAGATCACCGATCCGTACATGATCCTGATGCTGGTGGCGACGGGTGTCGGCGTGGCGCTCATGACGTCGGGCATTGCCGCGCTCACGCCCCCGGGCACGGTGTTCGTGCCGCTCACCGGCGAGCCGATCTACATGAATCACGGACTCGCCTGGTCACCGCGTCGGGTCTCCGACGCGCTCCGGGTGGCCCTCGCGGTATCGGAGGACATTCTCCCGACGCCCGATTAGGACATTTTCGGTCTATATCTAAGACTTTTTTTGCGCTGGACTGCGCATAGTTCGCCATGACACGCTCGTCACGGTCCGGAACTTCGTGTGAGGTGGATCACCTCCGAAGGAAGCCTCGCGGCGCACCGGATCCTTGGGACGAAAGGAACACCATGGCAAGCACTTCCACTCGCGACACCGGGGGACAACCGAACGGGAACGCCCGCCGGGCCGCCGTCTCGGGATTCCTCGGCAGCACGCTGGAGTACTACGACTTCTTCATCTACGGATCCGCGGCAGCGCTGGTCTTCCCGCGAATCTTCTTCCCGGGCGGAGGAGCCACGGCGACCCTGCTGTCGATCGGCACGCTCGGCGTGGCGTACATCGCGCGTCCACTCGGCGCAGTGTTGTGGGGACATCTCGGGGATCGATACGGGCGCAAGAATTCGCTCCTGGCCTGCCTCCTGCTCATGGGTGTCGCGACCGTGGTCGTCGGCTGCCTGCCCACGTACGACCAGATCGGCATCGCCGCGCCCATCATCCTGGTGCTCCTGCGACTGCTGCAGGGCCTGTCGGCCGGCGGCGAATCGCCAGGATCCTCCGCGTTGACTCTCGAGCACGCACCGGACAACCGTCGATCGTTCTACACCTCGTTCACCATGAGCGGCATCATGTTCGGCATCGTCATCTCGAGTCTGGTGTTCATTCCCGTGGCCGCCCTGCCGGACGACGCGCTCTATTCGTGGGGCTGGCGGGTGCCCTTCCTACTCAGCATCGTCGTGACGGGGGTTGCGGTCTGGCTGCGTCGCAAGCTCGACGAGCCCGAGGTCTTCGAAGAACTGAAGGAACACGACGACACCGCCGGCATCCCCGTCGTCGAGGTGTTTCGCTCGCACTGGCGCACCGTGATCCGCATCAGCCTCAGCGCGACGTTCGCGATGATCAACACCATCGTCAACGTCTTCGCGCTGGCGTATGCGGTGCAGGTCGCCGGGCTCGAACGCTCCACGATGCTGTGGGCCATCGCCGTCGCCAACTTCGTCGCGGTCCTCACCCAGCCGCTGTTCGGAATGCTCGCCGACCGGATCGGCCGCAAACCGGTGTTCGTCACGGGCGCCGTCGGTGCCGCGGGCATGGTGTTCGTGTTCTTCCACGCGATCGGAACCGGCAGCGCGCCGATGGTGTTCGCGGCAGGCATCGTCCTGATCGGCCTGTTCTATGCGATGCCCAACGGCGTGTACCCGGCGTACTTCCCCGAGCAGTTCCCCGCCAAGGTCCGGTACACCGGAATGGCCGTGAGCCTGATGCTCGGACTTCTGGTGGCCGGCTTCACCCCGGCCATCGCGCAGTGGCTGTCGGCGGGAGACACCGCGAACTGGACCCCTGTCGCCTGGATGTGCCTGGGCTTCGCGCTGCTGTCGTCGGTCGCCGCACTCACCGGGCCCGAGACGTACCGCACCCCCACCGAGCAGCTCGGCGAACCCGGCACGACGACACCCGGCACCCGGCACCAGACGCTCGTCCGCAACGACGCCTGACCGGCCCGGACCTTCACTGCAGGAGATTGTCATGCACCCCGTATCCACCCGGCACCGGATCCGCCTCGTCGGGGCAGCGATCGCCACGTCCCTGTCGCCGGCGCTGCACGAACACGAGGCCGCCGCCCTCGGCCTGACCGACTACCGCTACGACCTGCTCGACGTCGCGGCGGAGGGCATCCCCGTCGACGACTCCGGCGACACGCTGCGGCAGGCCGTCGCAGCCGGTTGCACCGGACTGAACATCACCCACCCGTGCAAGCAGGTGGTCGTCGACTCACTCGACGAATTGTCGGACAACGCACGACTTCTCGGTGCCGTCAACACCGTCGTCGTCCGCGACGGGCGGTTGATCGGTCACAACACCGACCACAGCGGATTCCTCGCGGCGCTGCGCCGGGGACTGCCCGATGCCACGCTCGGCCGCGTCGTCCTCGCCGGTGCGGGCGGTGCCGGTTCGGCCGTCGCCTACGCGCTCGCCGCCGCCGGGGTGACGGACCTGCGGGTCGCCGACCTCGACCCGGCCCGTGCCGCGGACGTCTGCGCGCGCCTCGCGGCGGCCTTCCCGCAGACGCGGGTCACGGCCATTCCCCTCGACGCGATCGAAGCGAACCTGGAGCACTGCGACGGCGTCGTCAACGCCTCTCCGATCGGCATGGTCGGACATCCGGGTACGCCGTTCGACACCGACGCGCTCCATCTCGGACTGTGGGTCGCCGACATCGTCTACCGCCCGCTGCGGACCGAACTCGTCACGGCAGCAACCGCTCTCGGCTGCGACGTGCTCGACGGCGGTCAGATGCTCGTCGCTCAGGCGGCCGACACGTTCGCCCTCCTCACCGGTGTCGTCCCCGACCCCGACCGCATGCGACGTCACCTGGGCGAACTGCTCGCCGATCAGTGCGCCCCGACCGTTCTCGAGGAGTCCCGATGACCGCGCGTCCGTTCGCCGCACCACTCGACCTGGGTAACGTGCGACTGCGCAACCGCTTCGTGTCGGCGCCGATGGAGCGCAACTACTGCGAGGTCGACGGCACTATGACCGACGACTACGTCGCGTACCTCGAGCGCCGTGCGGCGGGCGGTGCCGCTCTCGTCTTCACCGAGGCCAGCTACGTGCGGGCCGACGGCAAGGGCCGTATCCGGCAGATGGGCGTGGACGTCGACGAACGCATCCCGGGCATCGCGAAGATGGCCGCGGCGATCCACGCGCAGGGTGCGCTCGCCGGCGTCGAACTCAATCACGGCGGCCGCACCGCGCAGGGTTCCGTCAGCGGATTCGTCCCCGTCGCACCGTCACCGATCCCGTGCGCGGTGGTCGGCGGCGAAATGCCCGAGCAACTCGACGGCGATGATATCGAGCACATCATCGAATGCTTCGGTGAGGCCGCCGCGCGCTGTCAGCGGGCCAGGGTCGACGTGATCTCGCTGCACAGCGGTCACGGCTACCTCATCCACCAGTTCCTCTCGCCGGCGTACAACCACCGCGACGACGAGTGGGCCGACCCGGCGCTGTTCGTCAACAAGGTGATCGACGCCGTGCGCACGATGGCACCGGGTATCGCTCTCGGACTGCGGTTCTCGGCGTTCGAGGCCGTCGACGGCGGTCTCGACGCCGAGACGACCCGCGCCCGGATCGACGCGATCGACACCGACCGGCTCGACTTCCTCGACGTCTCCGCCGGCAACTACGAATCCGGGCAGTGGATCATCCAACCCGGCGAGTGGCCCCGCGGCCTCCTCGCCCCGTACTCCGAGCAGTACACGCGGGACTTCGACCTCCCCGTCGGAGTCGCAGGCCGGATCAGCTCACCCGAGGTCGCGGCGCAGATCATCGAATCGGGGCAGGCCGACTTCGTCAGCATGGCCCGCACCCTGCACGCCGACCCGGACTTCCCGAACCGCGCGCTGGACGGCGGCCGGTACCGGCCCTGCATCGCCTGCAACTACTGCATCGACAGCCTCGCCGCCGGACCCGTTCCGTGCTCGGTCAATCCGTGGGTGGGCCGCGAACTCGAGCAGCCGTCGATGCCGGCGGACGTGGCGGTGCGTGTCGCCGTCGTCGGCGGTGGCCCGTCGGGGATGGCGGCCGCCCGCGACCTCGCGCTCGCCGGGCACCGCGTCGACCTGTACGACGAACGCGACAGCCTCGGTGGCGATTTCGCGCTGGCCTCCCGACTGCACGAGTACCCCGAGTACGCGCGGATCGTCGACTGGTACCTCGCCGAGATCGCCGACCTCGACATCACCTGCCACACCGGTACGCGGGTCGACGCCGCCGCACTGGCGGAACTCGACTTCGACGCCGTCGTGCTCGCGACGGGCGGCCGCGGACCTGACGTCGACCTCCCGGGGGCACACACCCGGAGGGTCCGCGACGTCCGCGAGTTCCTGGAATCCGGAGACCCCGCACCCGAGGCGATCACGATCTTCGGCGCCGACCGGGAAGCGGCCGCGGTCGCCGACGACCTGCTCCAGCACGGCACGAAGGTGGTCATGATCGGCCCGCAGGAGACGATCGCCCACGACGTCGGCCGGCGCGGAAAGATCGTGCTGCTGCCGCGGCTCGCGGCGAGTGCGAACCTCACCACCCACCTGTCGTCGATCGTGACCCGGATCGAGGAAGACCGGGTGGTGATCTCGACCGCCGGAGAAGAGCGGGTGGTCGACGCCCCCGGCGAACTGCTGATCTCGCACGGTGTCGCGCCGCGCACCGACCTGCTCGCCGCAGTGCGGTCGTCGGCACCGCGACTCGGCGTCCACACGGTCGGCGACGCGAGTGGTGACGGCGGCTCGATCCACGCCGCTCTCGTCACCGCAGCCGACGTCGCCGTGAAGATCACCGCGGCCGCCGAAGCCCGCGAGGAGGTCAGCGCATGATGGACATTCCGCCCCTCGGTCTGGGGACCTGGCCACTGACCGGCCCGGACGCCACCCGGGCCGTGCTGTCCGGCATCGAGGCCGGCTACCGGCTCGTCGACACCGCCACGGTCTACGACAACGAGGACGCCGTGGGGGTTGCGCTCGCGGAGTGCGGACTGCCCCGCGAGGAGCTGTTCGTCACCACGAAACTGCGTGGGAGCGATCACGTGTCGGGTGACATCCGCGGCGCGGTCGAGCGCAGCCTGAAGAATCTGGGACTCGATCGGCTCGACCTGTTCCTCATCCACTGGCCGCTGCCACGCCACGACCGGTACGTGGCGGCGTTCGAGGCGATGCTCGCGTGCCGCGACGCCGGCCTCGTCCGCCACGTCGGCGTCTCCAACTTCCTGGAGAAGCACCTGCGTCGCGTCGTCGCCGAGACCGGAGAAGCGCCCGCGGTCAACCAGATCCAGATGGACCCGTCGCTCACCCGGCTACCCGTCCGGCGCGCGAACGACGAACTCGGCGTGTTCACGCAGTCGTGGAGCCCGCTGGGCCGCGGCGAGGTGCTCGACTCACCCGTCGTCACCGACATCGCCCGGCGACTCGACCGCACCCCCGCGCAGGTGGTTCTGGCCTGGCACTTCGCGCAGGGTGTCGTGCCGACCGCGAGATCCGCGAATCCCGCCCGCCAGGCCGAGAACCTGGCCGCCCTCGACGTGCGGCTCACCGCCGCGGACGTCGACGCCCTGAACCGTCTCGACCGCGGCGAATCCGCGGCCCGGGACGTCGAAACGGAGGAGCACTACTGATGGCACTACGTATCGGCATCGTCGGCTGCGGAAAGATCGCCGGCAACCACGCGCGGGCCCTGCAGCAGGTGCCCGGCGTCGACGTGGTCGGCTGCTGCGACCCCGACGTCGACCGCGCCCGCGAGTTCGCGGACGCACACGGTATCGCGCGGGCCGTCGGTTCGGTGGAGGAGTTGATCGCCCTCGGCCTCGATGCGTGCACCGTCTGCACCCCGCATCCGGTGCACGAGCAGGTGGTCGTCGCGGCGGCGGAGGCCGGGATCCACGTGCTGTGCGAGAAGCCGATCGCGGTCGACGTCGCGGCGGCCGACCGGATGATCGCGGCCGCCGACCGCGCCGGCATCACGTTCGGTGTGCTGTTCCAGCGCCGGTTCTGGCCGGCCGCGAGACGCATCAGGACGGCCGTCGACGACGGCCGGATCGGCGTTCCGGTGCTCGGTGAGGCGTCGGTGCTCCTGCACCGCCCGTCGTCCTACTACTCCGCCGACGAGTGGCGCGGACGGTGGGACACCGACGGCGGCGGAGTCCTGATGACGCAGGCCGTCCACCAGATCGACATGCTCCAATGGTTCATGGGTGAGGCCGTCTCGGTGAGCGGCGTCATCCGCACCCACACGCACGGCGACCACATCGAGACTGAGGACAGTGCGTCCGCCGTCGTCTCGTTCGCGTCGGGCGGCACGGCGACCGTCACCGCGACCACCGGCGCCAACCACAACCTCGGCAACCGGGTCACCGTGATCGGGCAGACCGGTGCGATTGCGAGCGTCCTCGAGTTCCCGGAGGGCCGGGAGGGTGTCAACGAGATCTGGACGGTCCCCGGCGAAGTGGAGTTCCGCACACCGTTCACGCCCGGCGTCCGTGCCAATCTCGACGTCACGGAAGTCAACGCCGGACTCGCGGACTTCCACACACTCCAGGTGCAGGACTTCGCGGACGCCGTCCTGACCGGTCGCGACCCCGCCGTCACCGGACGCGACGCGCGCGCCTCGCTGGCGATCATCGCGGCGATCTACGAGTCCTCGCGCACCGGCCGGGTGGTCGACCTCACGCCCGCACCGACTTTCGCAACAACGTCCGCTCAGGAGACGCTATGACCCCCGAACACACCACCGCCACCTATGACATCGTCGTCATCGGCTCCGGAGCGGGCGGTCTGTCCGCCGCCGTCGCCGCAGCCGACGGGGCCGCCTCCGTCCTCGTCGTCGAGAAGGCGGACACGTGCGGCGGCGCGACGGCATGGTCCGGCGGCTGGATGTGGGCTCCGCGGAACCTGTTCGCTCAGGCGGACGGCGTGAACGAGGACCGCTCGCTGCCGCGCACCTATCTCGAGCACCGACTCGGCGAGAACTTCGACGCCGCCAAGGTCGACGCCCTGCTCGACGGGGCACCCGAGATGGTGGAGTTCTTCGAGAAGAAGACGGCGCTGCAATTCGTTCCGGGTGCGAAGATCGCCGACATCCACGGCGACACACCGGGAGCGGGCACGGGGCACCGCTCCGTCGGGCCGAAGCCGGTGAGCCTGCGGAGACTCGGCCCCGACGTCGCGGCTCTGCTCCGGCGGCAGCTCTACGAGACGTCGTTCCTCGGCATGGGCATCATGGCCGGGCCGGACCTGCAGGCCTTCCTGCACTCGACGCGTTCGGCGAAAGCGTTCGTGCACTGCGCCCGCAGGGTGTCCACGCACCTGCTCGACCTCGCCACCACACGCCGCGGCCAGCAACTCGTCAACGGCACCGCACTCGTCGGGCGGCTGCTGCGGTCCGCGCTCGACGCCGGTGTCGAGATTCGCGTGAGCACGGCGGCCACCGCGCTGACCACGGACTCCGCGGGCACCGTTACCGGTGTCCGGCTGGAGGGCCCGGACGGGGCCTACACCGTGCAGGCGCGCCGCGGAGTCGTCCTCGCGACGGGTGGCTTCAGTCGCGACGTCGACCGGCGTCGCGAACTCTTCCCCCGCACACCCACGGGACGGGAACACCGGACCCTCACCCCGTCCACGACCACCGGCGACGGCATCACCCTCGGCGAATCGGTCGGCGGCCGACTGGACCGCTCGGTCGCGTCGCCGGTGGCGTACTGCCCGGTGTCGATCATCCGGTACCGCAACGGCAAGGAGGGCGTGTTCCCGCACATCCTCGACCGCGGAAAGCCCGGCGCCATCGGCGTTCTCGCCGACGGACGCCGCTTCGTCAACGAGGCCCTCGGCTACCACGACTACACCCTCGCGATGGTCGACCAGGTCCCCGACGGTGACGAGGTCTGCTCCTGGCTGATCGCCGACCAGCGGTACCTGCGGTATTTCCCGCTGGGCATGGCCAAGCCGCTGCCGATCCCCACGTGGCCGTACCTGAAGTCGGGGTATCTCACCCGCGGCCGCACCGTGCGGGAGCTGGCCGAGAAGATCGGCGTCGACCCCGACGGACTGGAGAAGACGGTCGCAGCGTTCAACGAGGGCGCCCGCGACGGCGTCGACCCCGAGTTCGGTCGTGGCACCACACCGTTCACCATCGGGTCGGGAGACCCGGACAATCCATGGCCCAACGCCTCCCTCGCACCGCTCGAGGAGGGCCCGTTCTACGCGGTCAAGGTGGTGCCCGGCAGCTTCGGCACGTTCGCCGGACTGGTCACCGACGCGGCGTCCCGGGTGCTGAACGACGACGACCAGCCGATCGACGGGCTGTTCGCCGTCGGGGTCGACCAGTCCAGCGTCATGGGCGGCCACTACCCGTCCGGCGGCATCAACCTCGGCCCGGCCATGACGTTCGGCTACCTCACCGGTCGCCGCCTCGCCTCGACGACAGGAGATCAGCGATGACCGCCCCACTCGGCCTCGCCGCACTCACCGTGCTCGACACCGCGCCGCTGCAACAGGTGGACCTCGCCGAGAAGCACGGCTTCGACACCATCGGGATCCGGCTGCTGCCGGCCGCGCCCGGCACCACCGCCTACCCGCTGCACGAGGACGACGCCGCCCTCGACGCGCTGATCCGTCGTCTCGACGATTCGCCGATCGAGGTGTTCGACCTCGAAATCATCCGGCTGGGAGCCGATTTCGATCCCAAGTCGTATGTTCCGCTGCTCGAGGCGGGCGCACGGCTCGGCGCGAAGGCCGTGCTCGTCGGCGGCGACGACCGCGACCGCGCCCGGCTCGCCGACTCCTACGCCCGGCTGGCGGAACTGTGCGCGCAGTACGGCATCGTCGCCAGCCTCGAATTCATGCCGTGGACGGCCGTGCCCGACGCGACCACCGCGGTCGAGATCGTGGCGCAGGCCGACGGGCCGGCCCGCAGCGTGTTGGTGGACGGGCTGCACGTGGGACGGTCGAGCACCACCCTCGACGACCTGGCAGCGATCCCGCGGGAATGGCTGCACTACGCCCAGATGTGTGACGGCTCGGTGCCCGCGCCGCCGGACGACGCCGAACTGATCCGTCAGGCCCGCGAGGAGCGCCTCGTTCCGGGGACGGGTGGCATCCCGCTCGCCGACATCTGGTCGACGTTGCCGGCGGGTCTCCCGGTGAGCATCGAACTCCCCAACGAGCCATTCCGGCGGGCCGTCGGCACGGACGCGTGGCTCGCGCGGCTGGTCGCCGCCACCCGGGAGGTGCTCGCGCAGGTTCCGGCGGCCACCGGACGCTGAAATGTCCGCGCTACCGTTCTTGCATGCCCCGCCCCGACAACGTCCCCGTGTACACGATGCGCCAGCTGGCGGCGTTCGTGGCGGTCGCGGAGACCGGAACGATCAGTGGTGCGGCGGAGCGGATGCACCTGTCGCAGTCGGCGCTGTCCGCGGCGGTGACCGACCTGGAGAAGGCACTGAAGGCGCAATTGTGTGTGCGCAGACGCGCCCGCGGTGTGCAGCTGACCCCGACGGGGGAGGCGGTGCTGTCGCGGGCGCGCGCCCTGTTGCAGCAGGCGGGGGAGCTGCAGTCCGACGCGTCCGGGGAGGGCGGTGTCGTCGCGGGGCCGATCGCCGTCGGCTGCTACCCCGCGCTCGGCCCGACGATCCTGCCGTCGATGTTGTACGCGTTCACCGCCGAGTACCCGCGGGTGTCCGTGGAGTTCCGGGAAGACACCCAGAACCGGTTGCGGACGCAGCTCGAGGGCGGCGAACTGGACGTCGCCATCGTCTACGACCTCGACCTGTCCCCGGAGTGGCAGACCGTGCCGCTCATGACCCGGGAGCCGATGGTGGTGCTCGGGGCGGAGCATCCGCTGGCGGGCGTCGACGGGCCGGTGCGGCTCGCGGATCTGGCCGAGCACCCGATGGTGCTGCTGGACGCGCCACCGAGCACCAACCATGCGATGGACGTCTGCCGGGAGGCCGGTTTCGCGCCCCGGGTGGCGTACCGCACCGCCAACTTCGAGACGGCGCGGGCCTTCGTCGGACGCGGTCTGGGGTGGACGCTGCTGCTGCAACGACCCCGGGTCGACGTCACGTACGAGGGTCTGCCCGTCGTCGTGAAACCGATCGCCGAACCGAAACCGGCGTCGGTGGCCGTGGTCGTGGCATGGCATCAGGAGGCGACGCTGAGCCGGGTCGCGCGAGCATTCATCCGGTTCGTCACGTCCTGACCTGCCTATTCGCGCCTTCCACGGTTTTTCCGCAATTCATGTGGGGATAGTCCCGCTTTTCAGACGTATGTGAGTCGGGTCATTGTTTTCCGGTAGCGCGATGAGTGTGCGCGCAGCAGAACCGGGAAGGCAGACGATGACGGCAATCACCGAGGCGACACCGCCGGTGTCTCACAAGGAAGCGCGCAGGGCAGTCCTGTCGAGCTTCGTCGGTACCGCGATCGAGTGGTACGACTTCTTCATCTACGGAACCGCCGCAGCCCTGGTGATCGGACCGCAGTTCTTCCCCGGCGCGTCGACGTTCGCCGGAACCCTCGCCGCATTCGCCACGTTCGCGGTCGGCTTCATCGCCCGCCCGATCGGCGGTGTCGTCATGGGCCACTTCGGTGACCGCATCGGACGCAAGTCGATGCTGGTGCTGTCGCTGACCATGATGGGCGCCGCGACCGTCGGCATCGGCCTGCTCCCGAACTTCGAGGCCATCGGGGTGGCCGCACCCATCCTGCTGGTGGCGTTGCGGTTCGTCCAGGGCATCGGCGTCGGCGGCGAATGGGGCGGCGCGGTACTCATGGCCACCGAGCACGCCCCCGAAGGCAAACGCGGACTGTACGGCGCGGCACCGCAGATGGGCGTCCCCGCCGGAGTGATCATGGCGAACGTCGTGTTCCTCGCCGTCACCCAGCTGCTGCCGGACGACGCGTTCCAGACGTGGAGCTGGCGGGTGCCGTTCCTGATGAGCGCCGTGCTCGTCGGCGTCGCGATGTGGATTCGGCTCGGAGTCTTCGAGTCCCCGGCCTTCGCGGAGGCCAAGGAGAGCGACACGATCGTGAAGATGCCGATCGTCGAGGTGCTGACGAAGAACTGGCGGACGGTGCTGCTCGCGGCCGGCACGTTCATCGCGACCAACGGCATCGCCTACGTGTTCATGGTGTACGTCCTGACGTACGGCACGAAGGAACTCGGATACAGCCGAGCCACGATGCTCACACTGCTGATCGTCGCGTGCCCGGTCTGGATGGCGGGCATGGCCCTGTCGGCCTCGAAGTCGGACGTGCTCGGCCGGCGCCGCGTGTACACGTGGAGTTCGATCGCACTCGTGATCGTGGCCGCGGTGTTCTTCCCGCTCATCGACACGGCGTCGATCCCCGTCATGCTGCTCGCGATGATCGTCATGGCGGCGGTGCTCGGTACCACCGCGGGGCCGCAGTCGGCACTGTTCGCGGAACTCTTCCCCGCCCACATCCGCTACAGCGGTGCGTCTCTCGGCTACCAGATCGGCGCCATCCTCGGCGGCGGGCTCGCACCGTTCATGGCGACGTGGCTGTTCGAAGCGTTCGGCAGTTCGACGGCCGTCACCGCCTACTTCGTGGTGATCGCCGTGGTCAGTCTCGTCTCGATCCTGCTGTTGCCGGAAACCAACACCAAGCGCCGGGAAGCGGAGGCCGCCTGACATGTCCACCTACTTTCAGCCACAGAAGTACCCGGTAACGGAGTTCGCGTCGACCGGTGCAACCGACGAGGCCCTGCCCGTCGTCGTCGTGGGCGCGGGCCCGGTCGGCATGGGCGTCGCACTCGGCCTCGCGCAGCGCGGGATCCCCGTCACCGTGCTCGAGGCCGCCGACCAGGTGTCGTTCGGCAGCCGCGCCATTTGTATCTCCCGGCACAGCCTCGAGGTGGCGGCCCGGCTCGGCTTCGGCCCGGAACTCGAGAAGATCGTGCTCCCCTGGGTGGGTGGGCGCAGCTTCTACCGCGACGAGCAGGTGCTGCACTTCGAGATGGCGCACGGCGAACACGACGTCCGCGGGCCCATGGTCAACGTGTCGCAGTCCGAGATCGAACAGATCATGACGGACACGCTGCTCGCGCACCCGCTGATCACGTTCCACTGGTCGTCGAGCGTCGCCGGGGTGCTGCGGTCGGACGAGGACGTGACGCTCGACGTCGACACCGCGTTCGGTGCGCGCCGACTCCGTGCGCGGTGGGTGGTGGCCGCCGACGGCGGCCGCAGCCGGATGCGCGAACTCGCGGGAATCCGGTTGCAGGGAAACAGCTATCAGGGCAACTACGTGATCGCCGACATCCACTGGGAATCCACGCTGCCCGCCGAACGGATGGTGTGGTTCGACCCGCCGAGCAACCCCGGCTCGACGATCATCATGCATCAGCAACCCCGCGACATCTGGCGCATCGACTACCAACTCGACAGTTCCGACGACGCCGAACTCGAGACGCAGGAAGACCGCATCCGCGACCGGATCACCCGGCACCTCGACTGGCTCGAGAACGACGTGCCGTGGACCCTGGAATGGCACGGCTTCTACCGCGCGCACGCGCTCGCGCTGGACGACTTCACGCACGGTCGCATCCTGTTCGCCGGGGACGCCGCCCACCTGGTGCCGATCTTCGGTGTCCGCGGGCTGAACTCCGGCATGGAGGACGCCGAGACCCTGGCCTGGACACTGGCCGCCGTCGTCCACGGGACCGCGGACGAGTCTCTCCTGCAGGCGTATTCGGCCGAACGTCGCGCCGCCTGGCAGCAGAACGTCGACAACGCGGGCAAGTCGACGCTCATCATGTCGCCCGGCAGCCACGGGTACCGCACCACCCGCGACGCGGTGCTGGCGCTGGCCACCACCCGTCCGGAGTTCGGTCACCTCATCAATCCGCGGCAGTCGAGTGCGACGCACGCGCACCTGTCGCCGCTCACGTGGCCGGTGCCCGAGGGGACGACCGGCGTGCTGTCCGGGGATCCGATGGAGGACCGGCGCGTCCGCGTCGTCACCGCCGAAGGGTCGGTGGAGTCTTCGCTGAACCGGGTCCGGGGAACGGGTTTCGCGCTCCTCGGTGTCGGAGTCGACGCGGCCGGTGCCCGGATGATCGCCGCACACGCGTCCGCGCTCGCGATGGCGCTGTCGCCAGAATCGGTGCGGGCGGTCGTCGTCCCGGCACCGGGGGCGGCGGTGGACGCGGCGGCCGACCTGACGGTCCTCGACGACCTCGACAGCGCGCTGCCGACCGCTCTCGGCGCGTCCGCGGGTGAGTGCTTCGTGATCCGCCCGGACGGACTCGTCCTGTGCCGGATCCGCGACCTGTCGCTGCTCGGCAACGTTCACGACCACCTGAAAACGGCAACCGCCCCCACGCTGGGCGTCGTCCCCGCGCACACGGAGACGACGGCGACACCGGACGACCTGCTGCGCGAGAACGTGTGGATGGGACTGTCCGAGGCGCTCGACCAGGCGGACGAATCGGACCGCGAGGGATTCCTGACCCGGCTCGCGCTGCTGCTCGGATCGCAATCGGGCCTGCGGGAGTTCGAGGAAGCGCTGGCCGCCGCCTCCCACGTGAGTGGCAAAGTGTGCTCCGGCACTCCGCGGCACTCACATGCGGACGCTTAGCCTGGGGGCATGGCGCACCCACAGTTCCTGAACTCGCCCAAGTCCTTCGTCGTCGACGCGCTCCGCGGGGCCGTCGCCACCACCGACGATCTCGAATGGCATCCGGAACCGGGTTATCTCACACGGCGGGAACCGTTGCCGTCCGGGCAGGTCGCGTTGCTGTCGGGCGGCGGGTCCGGGCACGAACCGCTGCACGCCGGGTTCGTCGGCCGGGGCATGCTCACCGGAGCCTGCCCCGGCCTGATCTTCAGTTCGCCCAACGCGCTGCAGGTGCGGGCCGCGACCCGGGCCGTGGATGCGGGCGGCGGAGTCGTGCACATCGTGAAGAACTACACCGGCGACGTCCTCAACTTCCGCATCGCCGGCGAACTGGCGGCGGAGGACGGCGTCAGGGTCGAGCACGTGCTCGTCGACGACGACGTCGCCTCCGAACGGGAGGACGGGCCCGGACGTCGCGGCACCGCGGCCACGATCGCGGTCGAGAAGATCTGCGGCGCTTCGGCCGAACGCGGCGACGACCTCGCCACCGTCGCGGAGTTCGGGCGACGCACCGCCCGGAATTCCCGCAGCATGGCGGTCGCCCTCAGCGCGTGCACCGTTCCGGGGGCGGACTCGCCGTCGTTCGACCTCCCGGAGGGGCAGATCGAACTCGGGATCGGCATCCACGGCGAACGTGGAACCGAACGGGTCGACGCGATGGGGGCGGCCGAACTGGTCCGCCGGCTCACCGACCCCGTGCTCGCCTCACTCGGCGTGGAGCGGGGCGAGCCGGTGATCGCGATCGTCAACGGGCTCGGAGCGGCCCATCCGCTGGAGCTGCAACTGCTGTTCGGTGAGCTCGCCGACCACCTCGCGGAGCGGGGTGTGGTGATCCGTCGCTCGCTGGTCGGCAGCTTCGTCACCGCCCTCGACATGGGCGGCGCGTCCATCACGCTGGTGCGCTGCGACGACCAGCTCCTCGACCTGTGGGACGCACCGACCGCCGCGCCGGGATGGCCGAACGCCCCGGCCGGGGAATTCCGCGGCATCGCAGACGAATCCGAGGTGCGGTTCCGGTCGAACGTCGCCTCCCGCGAGGACGAGGCGGAGGTGCCCGGCACCGCCGACGCGCTGGGCCGGGCGGCGGTGGGTGCGTGGATCGGCGCGTTCGTGGAGAAGGTGCTCGCCGAGGAACCGAACCTCACCGACCTCGATCGCCGCGCGGGCGACGGGGACTTCGGCACCAACATGGTGGCCGCCCTCGACCACGTCGACGTTCCCGGGATCCGCGACCGCTACTCTCCGGCGACGGTGTTCGAATCACTGTCCGACGCCTACCTCGGTCACGCGGGTGGCACGTCCGGCGCGCTGTTCGGTGTCTGGTTCCGGCAGTTCTACCGGGTGGCCGCCGACGCACCGCACGAACTGGACACGAAGGCGATCGCCGCCGCGGCACGAGCAGGCCTCGACACGATCCAGGAACTCGGCGGGGCGCAACCCGGAGACAAGACGATGATCGACGCCATCGCCCCCGCCGTCGCCGCCCTCGAATCGGCCGTCGCGGCCGGGAAGGGGCCGGCCGAGGGTCTGGCCGAGGCCGCGGACGCCGCCGCCCGCGGTGCCGAGGCCACCGCGGACATCACCGCGCGGCGCGGCCGGGCCAGTTACATCGGTGAGGCGGCGCGCGGCGTCGTGGACCCCGGTGCCCTGGTGCTGTCGTGGTTCTTCGCCGAGGCCGCGGAAGCGGCCCGCACGGTCGGGTAGTCACCGCGCGCGGGGCTCGGCACGTAAGGTGAGGAGAAGAACCCCCGAGTCGTGCTGTGCAAACCCGTCGCCACACCTCTCTCCACCTGCGTACGGGACGCAGAATCAGGGACGGACACGTAGACAGTGGAAGACACCGCCAGCCGGGGAATCCAGGCTTTCATCGCCGACGTCGTGGAACGGGGCGGCAAAGCCGTCCGGCTCACCCACTCGCGACGTAACCCCGTCCAGGTCTGGGGCGACGACGGCACGAGCTGCATCGTGCGGGTGCGCTCCAAGCTCAGCGGCGACTGGCAGGCCCGCAAACAGGACGAATCGCTCGACGACGACGACACCGGCTCGCAGTTCTGGGTGTTCGTGGATCTCGCGAGTTCGCCGGAGGAGTTCTTCGTCGTGCCCTCCTCCGAGGTCGCCGACGACATCCGCGCCGAGGTGGATCTGTGGATGATGGACACCCCCGGCCGCACGCGGACCGGACATCACGCGATCCCGCTGAGCCGGATCGCGCACGGTCGCGGGCGCTGGGACTTGCTCGGGTTGGCGGGGGAGAAAGACCCCAGCCGGTACAGCGACGCGCAACGCGCGACGACGGCGGCGACGTTGCACGCCGATGCCGTCGCGCGCGCTTCGGCCCGGAAGAAGCCGGCCAAGGCGGCGGCGGCGTTGGAGGAACTGATCGATACCCGACTCGAGGTCGTGGCCGACTTCGAGGGATATCGGTTGGTCGGACGGTTCGACCCCGACACCCAGACTCTGGAGATCATGCGTGGTCCGATGCAGGGCCGCCGGTTCCCCGACCCCACGACGGCGGCGACCGCTGTTGCCAGTCACATCAGCGGAGACATCGAGACCCACGACGGCTGGGAATTCTGGCGCACCGAACAGGGTGATCGAATTCCTATGGGGCAGAACAGTATCCGGTAGGCGCTGAGAGTTCCCTGAAAGTGTTCCGGCGCGCGGCGGTTGAGAATACCCTGAGGTGGGTACCGCAGACATGATCCGCCGTGCATCGGCGGTTGTGGCCACGGCCGATGGGAGCTCATCATGCGAATCGTCGACGGCACAGTGCACGCCGTGTCAGGTGCTGCGAACGCGACGACCAGTGCGGTCGGCGCGGTCGGAGGGGCCGCGATCGGTGGTGTGGTCGGCGGAGTGCGCGGAGCGGCGAGCGGGGTCCGGTCCGGCATGGAGAGCGGGAGTCATTCGACGCCTGCCGCCGCGCTGACCTTGGCCGCCGTCGGCGCGGCCGGACTGGTCGAGTGGCCGGTGCTCGTCACCGTGGGCGGGGCGGCGCTCGTGCTGCGGCAGTTCGGCGTGGGTTCCAGGCAGTAGCTGCCGTGGGACTCGGTCGATACGTCCGTGCCGCTGCATCCCTGCCGGTGCGCGGCGCCGGTGTCGGACTCGGGGTGGCGTCCTTCGGAGGCGCGGTCGCAGTCGATCTGATATCCACCACCGCGCGGACCGCGACACAGATCGCCACCGAGGTGCTCGGGGGAACCCCGGCCCGCCGCGCGAGTTCCGGACACGGTCGTGCCTGGATCGAGGTCCGCGGACTCGACGGGCCTCGCGGGGATGACGTGGCCGCGACCGTTCTCCGCGCCGTCCGAGAGACCGCCGGTGTGGCGGGAGCGGAACTCAACCGCGCGCTGTCCCGACTGGTGGTGACGGTCGACGAGGACGGACCGTCGGTGGCCACGCTGTGTGCCGTGGTCGCGGGCGCGGAGGATGTTGCGCGACCGATCGCCCGCGGTGCCGTCCGCGACCGGCCCCGAGAACTTCCCGGCGACGACGTCGCACTCGCCGAACGCGCCCTCGCACTCGCCGCCGTCACGACGGGCCTGGTCGCGGCCACCGGCGTTCGCCTGCTTCCAATGCCCACCCTGCCGGCGGCGGTGCCTGCCGCCGCAGTCACGTTCGTCAACTATCAACCGCGATTGCGCAGCGTGGTCGAGGACCGGCTCGGGCCGGACGCCGCCGAACTGCTGCTCGCCACCGCTCAGGCCGTCGGCGACGTGCTGCGGCGGGCACCTGCGTCACTCGCCGTGGACGTGGCACTGCGGTCGGCGATCGCGGCGGAGGCGTGGTCGGGCCGGCGGGTATGGCACCGCCGCGAACCCGAACTGGCCCGGGCCCCCGCGGACGACACGGATCGCCCCGCCCGCGCGCGCGGCGCATCCGGACCGGTGGAGCGGGACGTGGACCGGGCGGCGATCGCGCAGTGGGTGGGCGCGACCGCGGTGGGAGCGGCGACCCGAAGCGTCGCGGGCGCCGCGGACGCGGCCCTGGTCGCCGCGCCGAAGGCGGCGCGCACCGCGCGTGAGGCCTTCGCCGCGACACTCGGCCGTGGACTGGCCGATCGACATGCCGTGCTGGCCCTGCGTCCCGGCGCGCTGCGCTGCCTGGACCGGGTCGACGCGGTGGTCGTGGACCCGGCGGTGCTGCACACAGCGGAGCTCCGGGTGAGCGGCATCCGTGCGGTTCGGGACGCCGACCGGACGAGAGTGTGGGAGGCCGCTCGATCTGCCGTCGAGGCCGGCGCCCTCGGGGTGGGCTGGCACGCGCTGACCGACCTGCCGGACGACGTCGCCGCGGCAGCTGTGGACGAAGATGCCGCCGTACTCGTGACGCCTGCCCACCATCCGAGCGCGGCGGCCGTGCTCGCGCAGGCGCGCACGTCCGGCGCCCAGGTGGTGTCGGTGAACGTGGACACGCTCGGCGGACTCCGCTCGGCGTTCGACGATCTGCTCCCCTCGAGCGGATCACTGGACACGGACCTGCGCGACGCCGTCGCGCAGTTGCAGGCCAACGGCGCGACGGTGGCGGTGGTCGCAAGCCGGGCGCCGCACGCCCTGTCGTCCGCCGACGTCGGTATCGGTGTCCTCGCCGATGACGCCCCGCCGCCGTGGTGCGCGGACCTGCTGGTCGACGACCTCGTCGGGGTCTGGCGGGTGCTGCGGTCCCTGCCGGACGCGCGGACGGCGAGCCGGCGTGGCGTCGAGATCGCAACGGCGGCGTCGATGCTCGGTGCGCTCGTCATGCTGCCGGGAGTGCGTGGGCGCGGACCCGGACCCGTCACGGTCGGCGCGGCCGCAGGACTGTGGACGGGGCACTCCCTCGCGCGCAGTGTCCTGCGGGCCGAGGTTCCGCCCGCCGCCCCGGTTCACGCCTGGCACGAGATGCCGGCGACGGACGTGCGCCGGCTGCTGCCCGCGCGCGACGACGAGGAGGCCGCGGCGTCCCGGCGCCGGTCGGTGAATCTGGTGCTGACCCCGTTCGAGGCGATCGGGCGGCTCACCGCGTGGCCGGTCGGGCTGGCCTGGGATTTCGGCCGGGCCATGCGCACGGAACTGTCGGATCCGCTGACCCCCGTCCTCGCCACCGGATCGGCGGCGAGCGCCCTGCTGGGGTCGCCGATCGACGCGGTGCTCGTGGGGTCCGTGCTGGCGGGCAACGCCGCGCTGTCGGCCGTGCAACGCCTGCACGCGGAACGTCTGCTGAACCGGTTGCTGGCGGCGGGCGATCCGCCCGCGCACCGCGTCGCCGGGTCCCCGGAGCGCCGCGTGACCGAGCGGGTGGAGGCCTCCCGGTTGCGGCCGGGCGACGTGATCGAGATCGGCCCCGGCGAGGTGGTGCCCGCCGACGGCCGGCTCGTCGAGGCGTCGGGCGTCGAGGTCGACGAGTCCTCGCTCACCGGGGAATCGCTGCCGGTGAGCAAGCAGCCGTCGCCGACCCCGGGCGCGCCGCTCAGCGAACGTGCATGCATGGTGTTCGCGGGTACCACGATCCTCACCGGCACGGCGTCGGCGATCGTCACCGCGGTCGGCGACGCAACGGAAGCGGGACGCGCGGGTGCGCTCACCCCCGCGAGTGCGTCGCACGTGGGTCTGCAGGCGCAGCTCAGAAGCCTCACCGACCGGGTGCTGCCCGTCAGCGTGGGCGGTGGGGCCCTGGTCACAGCCGTGGGGTTCTTGCGAGGCACCGGACTGCGGCAGGCCGTCACGAGCGGCGTCGCGGTCGCGGTGGCGGCGGTTCCCGAGGGTCTTCCGCTGGTCGCGACCTTGGCGCAGCAGGCCGCCGCACGCAGACTGACGAAGTCGGGCGCGCTGGTGCGGGCACCGCGGTCCGTCGAGGCGCTCGGCCGCGTCGACGTGGTGTGCTTCGACAAGACGGGCACCCTGAGCGAGAACCGCCTGCGGGTTGTCACCGCCGTCCCGGAACCGGGGTTCGATCGCGAGGACGTCCTCGCGTGCGCGGGCCGGAGCGCCGTGACGCCCGACGGCGGTCCGGCCGCGCACGCCACCGACGTCGCGATCGCCGACGCGGCAGTGGGTCTGCTTCCGCGGGAGGACGACCGGAGCAGCGTCCTGCCGTTCCGCTCCGGCCGGCCCTACTCGGCCGCGCTGTCGGGGACGCAGCTGTCGGTGAAGGGTGCACCGGAGGTCGTGGTCGCGGCGTGCACCGGTATCGACGCCGACGCCGTCCACGACACCGTTCTCGGCATGGCTGCCGACGGATTGCGCGTCATCGCCGTCGCCCGCCGGACCGTCACGTCCTTCCAGGCGCGCCGCGCGGCCGACGACGCCGCGGTACTCGACGATCTGTGCGGCAGCGACCTGCACCTCGTCGGACTGCTCGGGCTGGCCGACACCCCACGACCCGAAGCGGCCGGACTGCTGCCGGACCTGGAACGGCTACAGGTCGGGGTCCGGCTGATCACCGGCGACCATCCCGTCACCGCCACCGCCATCACACGGGAGCTGGGACTGGCCGTGTCGTCCGAGCAGGTGATCAGCGGGACCGACTGGGACACCCTCTCGCACCGGGGGCAGGAGAACGCCGTCGAGAAGTGCGTCGTCTTCGCCCGGATGTCGCCCGAGAACAAGGTGCAGATCGTCCAGACCCTCGAACGCGTCGGTCACGTCTGCGCGATGGTCGGCGACGGCGCCAACGACGCGGCCGCGATCCGGGCGGCCAGCGTGGGGATCGGTGTCAGCTCGCGCGGCAGCGACCCGGCCCGCAGCGCCGCGGATGTGGTACTCCTCGACGGCCGCGTCGACGCGTTGCTCGACGCCCTCGACGAGGGCCGTCAGCTGTGGCGGCGGGTGCAGGCGGGGGTGTCCGTGCTGCTCGGCGGAAATGCCGGGGAGGTGGCGTTCGCCCTGATCGGCAGCGCGATCGCCGGACGGTCGCCGCTCACGGCGCGTCAGCTCCTGTTGGTGAACGTGCTCACGGACGCCCTGCCCGCTGCCGCGCTCGCGGTGAGCCCGCCCAACGAACAGGCCCGGGGAGAGGGCCGCGGACCGGACAGCGCTGCGCTGTGGCGGACCGTCGCGATCCGCGGCGCCGCCACCGCGGCAGGCGCGACGACGGCGTGGGCGCTGGCGAGCGTGACGGGCAGGCAACGCCGGGCGTCGACGGTGGGGCTGGTGGCATTGGTCGGCACGCAGCTGGGTCAGACGCTGATCGACTCGCGGAGCCCGCTCGTGGTGCTCACCGCGGGCGGATCACTGGCCGCACTCACCGTGATGGTCGGTACACCCGGGGTCAGCCAGCTCCTCGGCTGCACCCCGCTCGGACCGGTCGGGTGGGGGCAGGCGCTGGGATGCGCGGGTGCGGCGACCGCGGCAGCCGCGTTCGCACCGGGGCTGCTCGAAAAGCTTGCGGGCGATCAGTCGACGATGTCGATCACACCCGCCCGCAGCAGCACGGCGTACACCTCCCGCAGCGGTGGGGTGAGGACACGGGTGACCACCCCGGTCAACGGGTCCCCGGCGGCGGAGACGACACCGGCAGCGGTCTGGGCGACGGAACTCAGCACAGCTGACACGGTCCGCGATCAAGGTGGCTGACCGGGAAACGGCACGGACAAGGGAGACGAACCATGGCCCAACAAACGTCGGAGGCGGAGTCGCAGAGCGACGCCGTCCAGCGGGTGCGGGAGGCACGCGGCTTCGCGGTGCAGCTACCGATCCTCGGCAGGGTGCCGCTGCCGAGGCCCGAGCAACTGGCGTTCTTCGCGGCGATCGGCTTGCTCGCCGCCGTCGAGATCATCGAATGGCCGGTTGCCCTGACCATCGCGGCAGGACACATCCTGATCACCGATCAGCACAACCGCGCCGTCCAGGAGATCGGGGAGGCCCTGGAAGGTGCGTGACGCGGAAGTCCGGATCAGGCGGGCGGGCAGGCCGGTGACGTCAGCTGCGCGATCGCCACGATGGAGCATGCCGTCGCCTTCGACAATTTCCACGTCCCGTTCTCGCCGGGCACGAAGATGGCGGGCAGGGTGTTCTGCTGCACCTGGCCGTTGATCGTCAGCTGCAGCTGCGCGCTGGCGCTGCCGTCACCGTTGTCGATCACCGGGTCCAGGACCGTGACCTGCGCACCCGCCTGCTGGGCGGCGGCAGCGACCTGATTGAACAGGTTCGGGTCCTGCTCCGAACCCTCCACCATCGCGATCTTCTCCTCGAGGGGAGTGGCCGGGTCGAGGCCCTTCGCCAGCAGGGCGTTGAGTTCGGCTGCGGTGGGCAGAACGAGGTCGTCGGTGGTCTCGGCCGCCGCCGTGGTCGTGGACGTGGTGGTCGCGCTCGGCCCGGACGGCTCGTCGGAACCACAAGCGGACATCGTGAGGGCTGCGGCGATCGCTACCGCGGCAACCGTGATTTTGCGGATCGTCAACTCAGTTACCTCTTCGTATCTCGGTGCGCTGGTCGTTCGGTCTCACATCGAGTCTGAAGGTTTGGGCAGCGTCGCGCCGTCGAAGCCAGAGAATTCTCAGACTTCGACCGAATTCACGCGGCCGTACCGAACGCGCCGCGGTACGGAGTGGCGTGGCTCCACTGCAGAGCGGCAGCCGTGATGTCGGACGCGGGAAGGTCGTGGTGATGGGTCTGGATGAACGCGATCAGTGCGCGGGCGGTGCGCGCGAGGGCGACCTTGTGTCGACGCGACGTCTCCGCGAGTTCGGTGAACGCGTCGTTCTCGGAGCATCCGCGGAAGGCGATGAGAATGCCGACCGCGATGTCGACGGCCGTGCGGGTGGAGTAGCTGGGCGCTGTCATGAATGTTCTCCCAACCTGCGTCGGAATGGGTACCACTCCATCCTCCCGCACTCGGTAGCACGTCGAAAGGGTTCGAATCTCCTCGAGCCTTCCTCGTGCGAGTTCTTCACCGAGGTTTTCCCTTACGGTAGGGGCATGGCTACCGTCTGGACGATCCCGATCGACATCACTTCTCGCTGGCTCGACAATTCCGAGGTCCAGACTTTCCTCGCGTCCAACGACCTGGACAACGCGGCACCCGACCCCCGGGTGCGGTTCGCGCAGTTCGCGGACGTCACGAAGTCGCTGGAACGGCACATCGGGCACACCTTCTCCTCCGTGCAGGGCGCGGCCACCGCACTCTTCGACGGCATCGACGGCGGTGTACCCGTCGCGTTGAAACTGGCGGCGCTGCGCCTGATCCTGAAGGAGGTGTATCAGACCCGCCACGCGCCGCAGCCCTTCCCGAAGCGGGTCGGTGAGGAACTCGGCACCTACGTCTACGCGCTCCTCGATCCCCGCAACAGGTCGGTGTTCTACGTCGGCGCCGGGCGCGGCACCCGGGTGTACGGCTACGTGTGGGAGGCGTTGGCCGAGAACGAGCACCGGAAGACGCTCGAGGATCCGGAGACCGACAGCGCCGAGGTGAAGGCCGCGACGATCGCCCGCATCCGCGAGATCTACGACTCCGGCCACGAGGTCGAGCACTACGTCGTGGCGCATCGGATCGCCGACACCGGTGACGTCGCCGGCGCGGTGCGCAGCGGAGTCGTGGGAGCGCTCGGGCTTAACGACGGTGCGGTGCTCAGCAATCTCGCCGGTGGCGCGGGCGAGCATCGCGCGGTGCCCGTCGACGACCTCGTGTTGCAGTACGCAGCAGAACCCGTCCCGAACCTCCCCACCCCCTGCGTCGTCCTCGAGGTGCCCGCCGCGTCCCGGCGCGGCGTGACGCCGGAAGAGGTGTACGAACTGTCCCGCGGCGCGTGGGCGGCGGGCGCTGCCGTGCGCAACACCGACGACATCCCGGTGATCGTGTTCGCGGACAACATCGTTCGAGCCGCATACCGTGCCAAGTCCTGGTCGTCGGTCGCACGACCCGGTGACGCGGCGCTGTGGCGGTTCACCGGCGAGCCCGACACCGAACTGGAGAGCCAATTCGTGAACAAGCGCATCGTCCCCGCCAAGGTCGGTCTGAAGAAGTGGCCCACCCACGGCTGGGTCCCGCACCTCACCCAGGCGCGCCCCGGCCGCTGACGTGCGTGGCGAAGCGTGCCCCGGCACACTTTGCCACTCACCTGCAGAGTGGGCCTCCCGAGTCGGTGGGGTGTGGTAAGTCTGAGCCGACCGGAGTTGGGGAGCGAAGGGAGGCCACGTGCTCGTACTGCATCGCGCCGAGCGTTCCACCACTCTCGCGTCGGCTCTCGGCGACGTGCTCGCGAACCCGCTGTCCGATCCGTTCGCCCGGGAGGTCGTGGCTGTCCCGGCGAAGGGGGTGGAGCGCTGGCTCACACAGCGGCTCTCGACCGCGCTCGGTGCCCGGCCCGGCGTCGGCGACGGGGTGGCCGCGAACATCGACTTCCCGTCACCGACCCGGCTCGTCGACGAGTGCCTCGCCGCCGCCACCGGGGTGTCCGCCGACGACGATCCGTGGAATCCGTCCCGGGTGCTGTGGGCGTTGCTCGGCGTCGTCGACGACTGCCTCGGTGAGCCCTGGTGCGCCGTCCTCGCGAAACACCTCGGGCACGGTCTCCCGGACCGCGACCCGGACGATCACCGGCCGGGCCGGCGCTACGCCACCGCGTCACACCTCACCGATCTGTTCCGCAGCTACGCCGCACAGCGGCCGGCGATGCTGGTCGACTGGGCCGGTGGTCGCGACACCGACGGTGCGGGCGGTCCACTCGACGACGACCTTCTCTGGCAGGCCGAACTGTGGCGGCGGCTGCGCGAGAAGATCGGCAGCCCCGCTCCCGCCGAGCGGCTCGGCTCCGCTTGCGCCCGGCTGCGCGCGGAACCGGATCTCGTCGAACTCCCCGCCCGATTATCACTGTTCGGTCCGACGCGCCTCGCGACCGATCAGATCGCCGTCCTCGCCGCCCTCGCCGTCAATCGTGATGTGCACCTGTGGCTTCCGCATCCGAGTCCCGCCATGTGGTCGTCGTTGTCGACGGCGGACAGCGTGCTCGCACGTGCCGACGACCCCACCGCGCTGTCCGTCGCCCACCCGCTGCTGTCGAGCCTGGCGCGGGACGTCCGCGAACTCGAGTCGAGGCTGACCCGCCTCGACGTCGACGACCTCCACCACGAGGGGCCTGCGCCCCGCGACTCCCTGCTGGGGTGCCTGCAGGCGGATGTCCGGGACGATCGGGCGCCCGCGCTCGCCGAGTGCACGGCCGACACCTCCGTCCAGGTCCACGCCTGTCACGGACCGGCCCGCCAGGTGGAGGTCCTGCGCGAATGCCTCCTACATCTCTTCGAGGACGATCCGACTCTCGAACCGCGTGACGTGCTCGTCATGTGCCCCGACGTCGAGTCGTACGCCCCGCTGATCCGGGCGGCGTTCGGGCAGGACGTGCTCGGGCATCCCGGCCATCGTCTGCGGGTCCGGCTCGCGGACCGTGCCCTGCACCAGACCAATCCGGTTCTCGCCGTGGTGTCGACTCTCCTCGAACTCGCCGACGCGAGGGTGACGGCGAGCCAGGTCCTCGACCTGTCGGCGGCCGCGCCGGTGCGCAGGCGGTTCCGGTTCGGCGACGACGACCTCGAACGGATCCGGGAGTGGGCGACCGCGACAGGAGCCCGCTGGGGAATCGGTCCGCGGCAGCGCGCGGCGTTCGGTCTCGGCGACTTCCCGCAGAACACGTTCACCACCGCGCTCGACCGCATCCTGCTCGGTGCCGCCGCCGACGAGTCCGACGGCGAATGGCTCGCCCTGGCGCTGCCGCTCGACGACGTCGACAGCAACGACATCGACCTCACCGGTCGGCTGGCCGAATTCGTCGACCGGCTCGACGTCGCGCTGCGCGGGCTCGGCGGGCCGCAGTCGGTCGCGGACTGGTCGAGCGCGCTCACCCGGGCACTCGATCTGCTCGTCGACGTCAGCGCCGCCGACACGTGGCAACTCGCGCAGGCGCGACGAGAACTCGGGGCGGCGATGGAGCACGGCGGCGACGCGGTCCTGCGACTGTCGGACGTGCGCGCGATGCTGGCCACCCGGCTCGCGGGCCGTCCCACCCGAGCGAACTTCCGCACCGGCGAGCTGACGGTGTGCACCATGGTGCCGATGCGGTCGGTGCCGCACCGCGTGGTCGTTCTCCTCGGCCTCGACGACGAAGTGTTCCCGCGCGGGGTGAGCGTGGACGGCGACGACGTGCTGGCCCGTAATCCCCTTCTCGGCGAACGTGATCCGCGCAGCGAGGATCGGCAGTTGCTGCTCGACGCCGTGATGTCGGCGAGTGAGAAACTCCTGCTGTTCTATACGGGCGCCGACCCCGTCACCGGCATGTCCCGGCCGCCGGCGATCCCGCTGTCCGAATTGCTCGACGCGGTGGCGGCCACCGTCGGGAGCGACGCCCTGCCCCGAATCGTGACCCGGCATCCGTTGCAGCCGTTCGATGCACGCAACTTCCGGCCCGAGCACCCGTTCAGTTTCGATCGGGCGGCGCTCGCCGGTGCCCGTGCCGCGCAGCACCCGCCTGAACCGGAGCCCGCATTCCTGCCGGCACCGCTCGTGCCGCCGCCCCTCGGGGACGTCGATCTCGCCGACCTCATCGCGTTCCTGGTGCACCCGACGCAGGCGTTTCTGCGGCAACGGCTGGGGCTGCGGGTCCCCGACGTGGACGAGGACCTCGCCGACGCACTGGAGGTGTCGCCCGATCCGCTGGCCCGGTGGGATCTCGGCCAGAGGATGCTCGTCGCGAGGCTGACGGGAGTCGAACTGGCCGACTTCCGCGCCGCGGAGTGGCGCCGCGGGACGTTGCCGCCGTTCAAGTTGGGGGAGTCGGTGCTCGGTGGAATCGAGCACGCGGTCGAGTCGCTCGTCGCCGTCAGCGGGTCCGTGCACGTCGGGCGGGCGGAAACCGTGGACGTCGATGTCGATCTCGGTTCCGGACGGCGCCTCACCGGCACCGTCGGCGGGGTGCACGGGTCGGTGATCGCGACCACCACGTATTCGAAGTTGGGGCCGAAACACCGCCTCGCCGCCTGGGCGCAGTTGCTGGCGGTCGCGGCGTCCGACAACGAGACCGAATGGACTGCCGTGACGACCGGCCGCGGCGCGTACAGCCGTCCGGCGTGGCGCTCGACCCTTACCGCACCCGAAAACGCACTAGAGGAGTTGGTGCGACTCGTCGAACTGCGCGATCTGGGGCTGCACGCGCCGTTGCCGATCGCCACGGGCGCGTCGGCGGCGTATGCCGAACGACGCCACGGCGGCAGCAGCATGGAGGACGCGATCGAGGCGGCCCGGAAGGAATGGAGCAGTGACTTCGGTGACTCACGCGACCGGCACATCACGTACGTGTACGGGTCCTCACCGGGCATCGACGTCCTCGGCGACGCGGTGACCATCGAGAACTACGCCCGGCAACTGTGGGCGCCGCTGCTCGCCGCCGAGACGTTGGCGCAGCCGTGACCGGCGCGCGCGGCTTCGACCTCCTCGGTCCGCTGCCGGAGGGTACGACGGTGCTCGAGGCGAGCGCCGGCACCGGCAAGACGTACGCGATCGTCGGCCTGGCCGCCCGCTTCGTCGCCGAGGGAGGCGTGGACCTGTCCCAGCTGTTGCTGGTGACGTTCAGCCGGGCGGCCACTCAGGAGCTGCGGGAACGCACCCGTGAACGATTCGGTTCCGCCGCAGCCGCATTGGCCGATCCGGCAGCGGCACGGCTGAGCGCGGATCAGCTGATCCGGCATCTCGCCGAAGCCGACACCGGCGAGGTGACGCTGCGGCGCCGGCGCCTGCTGCAAGCATTGTCGGACTTCGACGCCGCCACCATCGTCACCACCCACAGCTTCTGTCAGCGCATGCTCGACGGGCTCGGCATCGCGGGCGAACGCGACCCCGACACGGTCCTGGTCGAGGCCGCCGACGACCTCACGACGGAGGTGATCGCCGACCTGTACCTGCGCGCCTACAGTCGCGTCGGGTCGGCCCCGTTCACGCCGGCGGAGGCCACCGCGGCCGCCCGGGCCGCCATCTTCGACCCGCAGGCCGTGCTCGCCCCGGAAGATACGCGGGGCACCCCGGCCGGGGACCGGGTGGCGTTCGCCGAGGCGGTGCGCGCCGAAGTCGAACGGCGCAAACGCGCAGTGGGTCTGCGTGATTTCGACGATCTGCCGATGCTGCTCCACCGCGTCCTCAGCGATCCCGAGCACGGTGCGGCGGCCTGCCGGCGTGTCCGCGAACGCTACGGCGTGGTGCTCGTCGACGAGTTCCAGGACACCGACCCGCTGCAATGGGACATTCTGCGCCGCACGTTCCACGGCAGCGGAACGCTGGTGCTCGTCGGCGATCCGAAGCAGGCCATCTACGCGTTCCGCGGCGCGGAGGTGCTCAGCTATCTGGACGCGGTGCGGTCGGCCGACCGTCACCAGGAGTTGACCACCAACTGGCGCAGCGATCAGGAACTCCTCGACGGCCTCGAATATCTGCACGGCGGCGCCGCGCTCGGGCATCCCGAGATCGTGGTGCACCGCGTCGACGGTGCGAGACCGAAGTCGCGTCTGACGGGCGCCGCGCCGCTACGGCTGCGGTATCTGCCGAGGACCGGCGCCGGGCCGATCAACAAGTCGGGATACCCCGCGGTCGGGCCGCTCCGGAAGCGGATCGCGGCAGACCTCGCCGCCGACGTCGTCGCTCTCCTCGACGGCGGCGCGACACTCGACGTCGGGGGGAGCGCCCGACTCGTCGAACCCGGCGACATCGCCGTCCTGGTGCGCACCAACGCGCAGATCACACTGGTCCACGACGCCCTCGACCGGGCGGGTGTGCCGTCCGTGCTCGCCGGCGGGGCCAGTGTCTTCACCACTCCGGCTGCGCAGCACTGGCTTTGGATCCTGCAGGCCATCGAGCAACCGCACCGGTCCGACCGGGTGCGGCTGGCCGCGCTCACCCCGCTGCTCGGACACACGGCCGAGGAACTCGACGCTCGCGGCGACGACATCGTCGCCGAGGTCGGTGGGCAGCTCCGGGAGCTGGGCGCGGTGTTCGCCCAGTCCGGTTTCGCGGCGCTGTTCGAACGACTGTCCGCGGTCGCCGCGCTGGAGGCGAGACTCCTGCGGGTGGCAGCGGGCGAGCGGGCACTGACCGATCTCCGGCACGTGGCGCAGTTGCTCAACGGTGCCGCCGTCGAGCAGTCGCTCGGTCTGACGGCCGTCACCCGCTGGCTCACCGAACGCATGAAGGACCCGTCCTCGGGTGGGGTGGACCGCAGCCGACGACTCGACAGCGACGCCGCGGCGGTGCAGATCGCGACCGTCCACGCCAGCAAGGGCCTCGAATTCCCGCTCGTGTACCTGCCGTACGCCTGGGACGCCGCCAAGATCTCGAAACCGAGCAAACTGCTGCTGCACGACGACGACGGACGACGCATCCTCGACGTCGGTGGTCCGGGCAGCCCCGGCTACGCGGACCGCAGGAACCGGCACGACGCGGAAGAGGCGGGGGAGGAGTTGCGGCTGCTGTATGTCGCGGTCACCCGGGCGATGTGCGGGCTCGTGGTGTGGTGGGCACCGGCGTTCACGACGGCGGGCGCGCCGCTGCACCGGATGATCCTGGGACGGCAGCCCGGGCAGCGGGAGGTCCCGCAGAAGGTCACCGTTCCCGAGGATCCGGTTGTCGCGGAACGGTTGTCCGCGTGGGGGACGGCAGCTCCGGAGACGGTGACCGTCGAGGCGGTGGGTTCCGACCCGATCGTGCGGGTCGGGTGGACACCACAGCGGGAGCCCCGCGGAGACCTGGAAGCCGCCCGCTTCCGGCGGCTGCTCGACACGCGATGGCGTCGCACGTCGTATTCGGCGTTGACGGCATCTGCGCACGACGCGCCCGCGGTGGGCAGTGAGGCCGAGGTCGAGGAGAAGACGGACGAACCGGCCGAACCTCCCTTACAGGCGCCGGCCGACATCACTTCGGGGGTGGCGTCGACGATGAACGAGCTGCCCGGCGGCGCGACGTTCGGCACGCTCGTCCACGCCGTCTTCGAGATCGTCGACACCGCGGCACCCGACCTGGATGCAGAGGTTCTGCGGTGCTGCCGCGACGTGATCGCGTCGACGTTGTCGGACATCGACCCCGCCCAGCTGGCGACGGCGCTGCTGCCCGTGCTGCGGACGCCCCTCGGCGCGGGGGCCGAAACGACGCTCGCCGACATCGCACCCGCAGACCTGCTGGCGGAACTCGACTTCGAACTGCCGCTGGCCGGCGGCGACACGCCCTCGCTCACCGTGATGCTCGACGGCGTCGGCGAGCTGCTGCGCACCCACCTTCCCGTCGACGATCCGCTGCGGTCGTACGCCCACGCCGTGCAGACACTCGAACCGACCCCGCTGCGCGGATACCTCACCGGCAGCATCGACGCCGTGCTGCGACTGCCCGGACCGCGATACGTCGTCGTCGACTACAAGACCAATCGCCTCGCGCAAGGCGACCTCACCACCGCGCACTACACCCGCGAGAGCATGGCCGCCGAGATGGTGCGGGCGCACTATCCGCTGCAGGCATTGCTGTATTCCGTTGCGTTGCATCGCTACCTGCGCTGGCGGCAACCGAACTACGATCCGGCGGTGCACCTCGGTGGCGTCCAGTACCTGTTCGTTCGCGGAATGGTCGGCCCCGACACCCCGCCCGGATGCGGAGTCTTCGACTGGGCACCGCCCGCCGCGTTGATCACCGAGCTGTCCGATCTGCTGTCCGGGTCGAGCTCCGAGCACGAGGGGACGCGATGACCGAGGTGCAGGTGGCGCAGCGCGGCAAGGGGATGCTGCGAGTGTTCAACGAGGCCGGTGTGCTCGCCGCCGCGGACGTGCACGTCGCGTTGCGGTTGTCGGCGCTCGGAGGCGAATCCTCGGAAGACGTCGTACTGGCCACCGCGCTGGCGGTGCGCGCGGTGCGGTCCGGCTCGGTGTGCCTGGACCTGACGCGGCTCCGTGAGGTGACCGTCGACGAGGAGTCTGAAGTCGATCTCGACGCACTGCCCTGGCCGGACGACGGCATCGTCGTCGAGGCACTGCGGCGGAGTCCGCTGGTCACCGGTGGTTCGGCGGGTCCGCTGCGGCCGCTGCGGCTCGTCGACACGGCCGAGGGCGGACTGCTCTACCTCGACCGGTACTTCCGGCAGGAAGCGACCATCCGGCGGGTACTCGACCAGCGCGCCGTCGGGTATCCCCTCGTCGACGAGCAGTCGCTGCGGGAGGGCTTGGACGCGTTGTTCCGCGACCAGCACGACGACGGGGCGCCGGCTCCGGCACCGGACCGGCAGCGAATCGCCGCCGCGGTGGCCGCCACACAATGGACGTCGGTGGTCGTCGGCGGACCCGGAACAGGTAAGACGCACACCGTCGCCCGGGTGCTGGCGCTGCTGACCAGGCAGCCCGGTCCGGGCCTCCGGATCGCGCTCGCCGCACCCACCGGGAAAGCCGCGGCGCGGTTGCAGGAGTCGGTGCGCGAGCAGTCCGACGCACTCGGGTTGCCGCCCGACCTGACCGCGATGACGCTGCACCGGCTGCTGGGTTGGCAGCGCGGACGTGGCAGCCGGTTCCGCTACAACGCGAACAATCACCTGCCCTACGACGCGATCGTGGTCGACGAGACGTCGATGGTGTCGCTGACGATGATGTGCCGGCTCCTCGAGGCGGTCCGCCCGGACACCCGGTTGGTGCTCGTCGGCGACCCCGATCAGCTGACGTCCGTCGACGCGGGCGCGGTCCTGGCCGATCTCGTGGCCCGGCCGGTGACGGGAACCGAGAATCCGGTGCTCGCCAGGATCGTCGGCGCCGACCTGGAGGCAGCCGACGATCCGCTCGAGGCCGCCTTGAGTGCGGGGGAACGGGACAGGTTGCGGGGCGGAGTGGTCCGGCTCAGCCGCGGGCGGCGGTTCGGCGGCGGCATCGCCCAGTTGGCTGTCGCGGTGCGGAAGGGCGAACCGGACGAGGTCATGAAAATCCTGTCGAGCGGTTTCCCCGAGGTGTCGTTCCACAGTCCGGAAGACCTGGACGCACTGCGGGCGGACGTGGTGGGGACGGCCGCCGCAGTCACCGCAGCCGCGGAATCCGGTGATGCCTTTGCTGCACTGCGGCATTCGGAGGGGCACCGGCTGTTGTGCGCGCACCGGGAAGGTCCGTACGGCGTGCAGCGGTGGGCGCGGCAGGCGATGGAGTGGATTGGGGAGACGATCGGGCAGCGGCTGAACCCGGATCGCTGGTATCCGGGCCAGCCGCTGATGGTGACTGCCAATGATCACGAAACGAAGATCTACAACGGCGACACCGGGGTGATCGTGCGCCGCGACGACGTCGAACTCGTCGCCGCATTCGTGCGGGGCAACGAACCGTTCCTGTTGCATCCGACGCATCTGTCCGCGGTGCAGACGGTGTACGCGATGACGATTCACCGCAGTCAGGGCAGCCAGTACGACACGGTGTCCGTGGTTCTTCCCGGCGAGGCGTCGTCGCTGCTGACTCGCGAATTGCTGTACACGGCGATTACCCGGGCACGAAAGCACGTGCGGATCATCGGGTCCGAGGATGCAGTGCGGGCGGGAGTGCAACGCCGGGTGCTGCGGGCGAGTGGGCTTCGGAGGGTGATTCCGTAGCCCGGCTCCCCCGGTAAGCGATCACGACCGCGAGTGTCGCCGACACGAAGACGACCTGCAGGAGTGTCCGGGGGATCAGGGCTTCGAACGGTCCCGTAGAGAGTCCCTCCACGGCGGCGTACACGTTCGCCGGGAACATCACGATGAGCAGGGCGGTGAGGCAGCCCGCCGCCCACGGCGCGGTGCGTCGTATCAGCAGCCCTGCGGCGCCGGCCAGTTCGAGCAGACCGGTCACGGTCACCAGTAGCTCGGGGTTCGGCAGCGACGGCGGGACCATGGCGACAAGTTCCGCACGCATCCCGACGAAATGGGCCATGCCCGTCAGCGTGAACATGGCCGCGAGGCCGCCCCGCAGGGCAACAGGCCACGGCCGGCATCGGCGCACACCCGCCGCGCCTGCGACGAGGAGTGCCAGAGTGACGGCAACGAGGGCGATCAAGGGTTCCATGATTTCTCCTGAATTGATCACTGATCGTGGGTGTTGTTGCTGCGGGACAGCCGGTCTCGGGCTCGGCTGAACTTCTGTGTGACGGGCACACGTGCGGTGGCGCGGGCCAGCCCCATCGCCGGCGTGCCGACGTAGATCGACTCGGCATGGTCCACCGGATAGGTCTCGTGCCAGACGCCGACCGCCCCGGGTGCCTTGCGGGCCCGCCGGTTGAATGCGGCCCAGGCCGGACGATGCTTCGCTCGGCTGTCACTGGCGTAGGCGTACAGCTTGTCGACGGAGTTCCAGTACTGGATCACCGTCGGGCCGCGCCCCTCGAACGTCAGGCGGTAGCCCATCAGACCCGAATCCGGGTCCTCGGACAGTTCGCGCAGCATCCTCGGCATCGCGAGGAAAGTGGGCAGCCACAGGTCCGGTCTCCAGGGTCGGTTGATGGTCATTCCGATCAGGAAGACCACCAGTTCGCCGTCGTAGTGGTGCGTCGAACGGGTGGGGTCGATCGTCGTCATCGGATGCCTCCCAATATTGGATACCGATACTATCTAATAGTGGATAGTGCGGGTATCCAATGTCAAGGGGTGTGGGCATACGAAAACCCGGACCGCGCAGTGCGCGGCCCGGGTGAATGGGTCAGGAGTGGTTTACGGAGCCGGAGGTGTCGGTGTCGGTGTCACCGGGACGACCGAGGCGAGTGCGCGCTCGTGGGCCTCGGTGGACCATTCGGGTTCGGTCGTGATGTTCATGTCCCCGACGATCGTGCCGAAGATGTCGATCTCGGTGCTGTACAGGATCACCGCATTGCGCTGCGAATCCGTGAAGTTCGTGCCGGTGATGTTCGCGTCGCTCAGATCGGCGTACGACAGATTCGCGGCAGCGAAGTTGGTGCCGGTGAGGTTCGCCCGTTTCAGGTTCGCCCCCGACAGGTCGGCGAAGCTCAGGTTCAAGCCGGCCAGATTCGCGGAACTCAGATCGGCGCCCGGGCAGGTCGTGCGATCGTCGGGGTTCGGATTCGCCACGATCCTGCAGCCGTTGATCTCGGTGAGGACGTCCGCCGCGGCCGTTCCGGCGCCCGCAGTGAGTGCGGCACCCCCGGCCAGCGCGACCGCGCCCAGTGTCAGAGCCGTGAAATGTGTCCTGCTCATGCCGGACTGCCCCCTCGCGTAGTACCTCAACCGTCATCGCCGAACTTAGTGCCGAGCGCCGTGTGCCGCACGGGGAATGGCGACACCTGCACGACGGCCGAGGCGCCACGAAGCACACACGCACCCCTTCTCGGTAGGCGCACCCGGTCTCGGGCTCGACAAGGGGTGCGGGGGCGCAGAAGGGGTGCGTGTGCGGGAGGCGCGCCGATGATCGACTACTCGCAGGCGATGCCGTCGTTGTCGCGGTCGAGGTGCGGCGCGTAACCGTCCTGGCCACGGTAGATGGGCGTCACACCGGCGTTGCGGGCTTCGGTGCAGTTCTTGTAGCCCGCGCGAGGTGCGGGAGCCTGCGGTGCCGGCGCGACCTGCGGTGCGGGGGCCGGTGCTGCCGGAGCGGCGGGTGCGGGCGGCAGGAGGGGGTTCACGGCGTCGGCCGAACCGCTCGGAATCAGGGACGCAATCTGCGGGGGAAGGAAGTCGAAGATCGTCGCCGCCTGTGCGGAGGGCGCGGCTGCCATCGAAATGGCGGCACAACCGAGGACGCTGAGTACTAACCGTCGAGCCTTCATATTTACCTCGTTCAGGGTGGGTGGGGCCTCGACAGGACCACCGGCACATGCGCCTCGCGACAGTGCCTTCGTGATTTCGATCCCGTCTTCCGATGATGGTATCCGCGAGCGAAATGGCCTGTGACGCAGGCGGCTCCGCTGTCGGTCATGCGAATGACAGCGGTAGTCGCGCCGCCCGCCGGATCTGAAACGCTGTCAGCGCTGCGGGAGAACGGTCATCCCGAGCTACCGTGGACGTTCGTCGACACCGTGCTCGCGGCCCCGCAGTAATCGTCCCGCGGCAACAGAGGCGCGGCGGCCATCCGCCACGGATCGAGCAGGGTGTCGAAGTGCGCGCTGGTGAAGTCGTGCCGCCCGACGAGATCCGCAACCGCGTGCGCTGCTGCCGCGTCGCGCACCGCGGTCGCGATGTCCGCGCACAGTCGCTCGTCCTCGCGCACTGTCGCCTCGTCCATGAAGTGCCGTTCCCAGGCGGCGTCCTGGGCGCGATACCAGGATGTGATCCGGCCCGCGTCCCAGGCCGCCTCACGTGCGCAGATCCAGGCGCCGAGCCGTCGACGGCTGTCGACGACACTTCTCGTCCGCGTCAGCGCACCGAAATTCTCGTGCAGGAGGGCTGCCGCTTCCACGGCATGTCGCACGACGTCCGGCCAGTTCGGGCCGAAGCTCTGCTCGCATTCGTGTTCCGTCACGGCGAACGTGTCGAGGGCGGACAGTGCGTCGTCCACGACGTCGAGGTGGAGAAGGTAAGACCCGGGCAGCTCACATCGGCTCAGCAGTTGGAACGCGACGAACGCGTCGCCGCGGACCGGAGCACAGTGCACGAGGACGTCGAGCACCGACAGCCGGGTCTCGGGCGTGTAGTCGCCGCGCTCCGGAACCGGGTGCCGGCGGATGAACTGGGCGGCGCGGGCGGGGAGAAGGCGAAGTTCGTCGGTGATCATGTCAGCACTCGACATAGTTGACCGGGACGTTGACGGCCAGACCGCCGGTCGACGTTTCCTTGTACTTCGACAGCATGTCTGCGCCGGTCGAGCGCATCGTCTCGATCACCTGGTCGAGGCTGACCCGGTGGGTGCCGTCGCCGCGCAAGGCCATGCGAGCAGCGTTGATGGCCTTGCCCGCCGAGATCGCGTTGCGTTCGATGCACGGAATCTGCACCAGCCCTTCGATGGGATCGCACGTCAGACCGAGGCTGTGTTCCATCGCGATCTCCGCGGCATTCTCCACCTGTTCGATTGTGCCGCCGAGGATCTCCGCAAGCCCGGCGGCGGCCATCGACGCGGCGGAACCCACCTCGCCCTGACAGCCGACCTCGGCTCCGGAGATCGACGCGCGTTCCTTGTACAGCGATCCGACGGCGCCGGCGGCGAGGAGGAAGCGGATCGCGGTGTCGTCGGGATCCGACTTCCCGGCCGGGGTGTAGTGAACGGCGTAGTGCAGCACCGCGGGGATGATGCCCGCGGCCCCGTTGGTCGGCGCGGTGACGATGCGGCCGCCGGATGCGTTCTCCTCGTTGACGGCCAGGGCGACGAGGTTGATCCAGTCCTCGGCGAATGCGGGATCACGGTGCGGGTCTTCCTGATCCAGGCGGAGATACCAGTCCCGTGCCCGCCGGCGCACGCGTAGGGCGCCGGGAAGGATCCCGTTGCGCGCGATCCCGCGCTTCTCGCATTCCACCATGACGTCGCGGATATGGAGGAGCCGTTCGTAGATCTCCACGGTCGACCGCGTTTCGCGTTCGAACTGGAGCATCACGTCACTGATGGTGTAGCCGTGGCGGGCCGCGATGTCGAGGAGTTCCTTGGCGGACCCGAACGACAGGCCACCGGTGGCGGCGCGTGGCGGCTGTGCGCTCTCCGCTTGGGTGACGACGAAGCCGCCGCCGACGGAAAAGTAGGTTTCGCTGTGGATCTCGACGCCGGCGGCCGTGGACGCGGTGATCCTCATCCCGTTCGGGTGCAGCGGCAGGATGGTCAGCGGATGGAGGACGATCTCGTCCTCGGCGAGCGCGACCTCGTGCGAACCGCCGACCCTGATGCGCCGGATGCTGCGCATCTCCTCGAGACGTCGTTCCATCTCCTCGGTCTCGATCTTCTCGGGAAAGTACCCCTCGAGCCCGAGCAGCACCGCGGACATCGTCCCGTGGCCCGCTCCGGTCGCCGCGAGCGACCCGTACAGGTCGACGCGGATGTGCGCCACTGCAGACAGGGCGTCGAGGGCGCGGAGGTCGGAGACGAACCTCGCGGCGGCGCGCATCGGTCCGACGGTGTGCGAACTCGAGGGGCCGACGCCGACGGAGAACAGGTCGAACACGCTGATGGTCATGGGATTACACCGCCTCACTGAGTTCGTTCGCGTATTGCGCGGGGGTCAGAAGTCCGTATGCCGACGACGTCGGCGAGGGGAGAACGGCGAACAGCCAGCCATGGTGGAACGGGTCGTCGGCGACGAGTTGCGGGTTCTCGGCGGCGTCGGTGTTCGTCATCGTGACGAGTCCGCTGATCGGCGCGTTCACCGTGACGACGGTCCGGGCGGACGTCCACACGAGGGCGCACGGGGCGCCTGCCTCGATCGTGCTGCGGACTGTCGGAAGTTCCAGTCCGACCACCTCGACCTCGTCGAGTGCCGTGTCCGTGACCCCGGCCCGGAGCGGGTAGTCGGAGAAGCTCTGTCCCGGTGCGAGGGCCAACCAGCTGTGCGTTGCCGTGAACCGTCGATCAGAGGGAATCTTTCCAGCTCTCATGCCTTTTCCTTTGACAGTCGGGCGTAGTGGTCGCGGAGTCGCGCTGTGATCCAATAGGTCTGATATTGATATATCAGTGTGTGTAATAACAGTAGGTTAGGCATGGGGGTGGGTCAAGAGGTGGTCCGGAAACGTCCGGAAATGAAGTGGCTACGGCCGGAGGGTCGCGGGGAGCACGCCTTTGAGTGAGCTCGTCACGGCCAGCGCTTCAGCGGCCAGGAGATCGCCCGGCGTGAGAATGCGTTCGCGCATCAGCCCGCGGTCGAGCTGCCACGACCGCTCCACACCGGGCAGGCACCCCGACGCCAATGGTGGCGTCCACCAGACGCCGTCGATCCGGGCGGCGACATTCGCGATCGTGGTCTCGGTGACGTGCCCGAGCTCGTTGACCAGCACGACGTCGTCGGCCCCGGGATGGCGGTGTCGCCTGCGGTCGTAACGCTCACGCAGCGTCGTCTTGTGTCCGAGGAGGACGTCCCGGGAGTCGACGGGCTCGTCGTCGAGTGCGAGAGACACCGACGCGGGTGCGACCGGCGGCCCGAAGACATCGACGTCCACCCCGCCGTCGCGGTGCAGGCGCACGCGGACCCGAGCCGGGCCGACGCCCGACAGCCGCTGCGCGAGGTGGCGCCGGACGTCACGTTCCCGGAACTCGTACCCGAGCACCGCCGCCGAACGGGCCAGCCGTCGCAGGTGACGCTCCGCGTGCCGCAAGCCGGTCCGCGGATCGTGATACATCGTCTCCATCAGCTGGACACCGGCATCGATCAGCTGCGCTTCAGCGGGACCGATCGTCGCGAGACCGGCGGCGGACACGGAGGTGTTCACAGTGCGGAGACTCGATTCGACGCGTGACTGAAGCTGGCGGGACCACGATATACGAGTGCGCGGAGCACGGACACCGCGTCCACGGTGGCGGCGACGTCGTGCACCCGGAGGACGGCTGCCCCGTTCTGCGCGGCAATCAGGGCAGCGGCCACCGAGGCGGCCTGACGGTGCTCGACGCCGCGACCGGTGATCGTGCCCAGCATGCCCTTCCGGGACAGTCCGGCCATCACGGGAACACCGAGATCGGTGATCTGCCGCAGCTCGGATAACAGCGCGAGGTTGTGGGCGAGGGTCTTGCCGAAGCCGAAACCCGGGTCGACCATGATGTGCTCGAGCGGAATTCCCGCGCCCCGGCAGGCGCCGACACGGTCGATGAGGAACCGGCGCACCTCGGACACGACGTCGTCGTACTCCGGCGACCTCTGCATCGTTTCGGGCTCGCCGCGCATGTGCATCAGGCACACGGGCACGTCCAGATCGGCCGCGGTCCGCAGTGCACCCGGAAGCCGGAGGGCGCGAACGTCGTTGATCATCGACGCGCCGGCGGTGACCGCCTCTCGCATGACGTCCGGTCTCGAGGTGTCGACGGAGATCGGTACCGACGTCGACATCGCGAGGGCTGCAACTACCGGAACCACGCGCGCGATTTCCTCCGCGACGGACGGCGGGCGGGACCCGGGACGGGTCGACTCGCCGCCGATGTCGAGGAGGTCGGCGCCCTCTGCGACCAGCGACAGGGCGTGTTCGACCGCGGCGGCGGTGTCGAGGTACCGACCACCGTCGGAGAACGAATCCGGGGTCACGTTGACGATGCCGCAGACCAGGGGAACGTCGCGTGCGAGGGCGTCGAGCAGTCGACCGGGGCCGGTGGCGGTGAGTGCGGGGAACGGAACCATTCGGGCGCACCTCCTTCCAGAAGGGAAATCGGCCCGGTGGACGACGCTGTGCCGCCCACCGAACCGACTGGCGATTACACGGGGTCGACGCCGAACTCCTCGGCGGCGTCGATCAGCCACTCCGCGAGATACCGGGCGAACGACGACCGCACGAGAATCCGGTAGTCGGCCCCCTCGTCGTCGAGCGCGATCAGGATCACGCCCGCGAGGCCGAGCATGGTCTGCGCTGCAGTGCCGCGGCCGTACACCCTCGGATGCAGATCCAGCGAGCACCCCTTCTCGAGGACGTCGCGGGCGTGAATCCCGCGCAGCCGCAGAGTGGTTCGCTGTCCGGAGACGTCGATCGCGGCGCCGCCGTGGGGGGTCACCGCCGCCCGCAGGTCCGACTCGAGCGCGGGCGCCGACCGTGACCGCGTGGTGATCAGCCATTCCTCGGGACCGAGCCAGACGGCGGTGGTGGCGTCGGTGCCGGCGGACGTCGACGCCGCGGTGGGGAGGTCGAACCCGAGGACCGTCGCGGCGGGCTCGGCTCCCGGTCCGGCCGGGTCGACCCACAGGTCGACCATCGCGACGAACGGTTCCTCGGCGATGCTC
The DNA here is from genome assembly GCF_000280725.2 of Rhodococcus sp. JVH1. Lineage (NCBI taxonomy): Bacteria > Bacillati > Actinomycetota > Actinomycetes > Mycobacteriales > Nocardiaceae > Rhodococcus > Rhodococcus sp. JVH1. Next base: position 6,069,869 of record NZ_CP166289.1, read on the forward strand.
ACCGATTCGGGGAGTTCGGAGAATTTCTGGTCCCAGCCGTGCAGGGGGCTGAGGGGGACGAGGGTGTCAGCCATCGCGACGTGCTCCTTCGGGATCGACGAGGACGGAACTGGTGACCTCGACGGCGACCAGGTTTCCGTCCACCGGGACGTGCAGGGTGTCGCCGAGCCTTGCCCGGCCGCCCTTGACGAGGGCGAGCCCGAACGGGCGGCCGAGTTCGGCGCTGAGGTAGCTCGAGGTGACGTGCCCGAGCATCGGCACCGGCGGGGGCGGCAGGACGCCGTCGGAGATTTCTTCGATGATCTGCGCGCCCTCGGGCAGCACGGTCTGCTTGTCGAGGGGCAGCAGTCCGACGAACTCCTTGCGCAGCGGGTTCTGGTTCTCCGCCCGGGTGAAGGAGCGCTTTCCGATGAAGTCGCGCTTCTTCTTCGACACGGCCCAGCTCATCCCCAGGTCCTGCGGGGTGACCGTCCCGTCGGTGTCCTGACCGATGATCGGGTAACCCTTTTCGGCGCGCAGGACGTGCATGGTTTCGGTGCCGTACGGGGTGATGTCGAATTTCTCGCCCGCGGCGATCAGGCGCGCCCAGACCGCGGGTGCGTGCCAGCCGTCGACGTTGACCTCGAACGCGAGTTCGCCGGAGAAGCTGATCCGCGCGACCCGTACGTGGACGTCGCCGAGGGAGGTGTCGCGCCACGCCATGAACCCGAACGCGTCATTGGTGACGTCGAGGTCGGGGAAGACCTCACCGATCACGTCGCGGGAGCGCGGTCCGACGACGGGGAACGTGGCCCACTGTTCGGTGACCGAGGTGAGCCGGACCCTCAGGTGCGGCCATTCGGTCTGCAGCCATTCCTCCATCCAGTCGAGGATCTTCGCGGCGCCGCCGGTGGTCGTGAAGACCTGGAACCGGTCGTCGTCCAGGCGCATCACGGTGCCGTCGTCGATGACCATGCCGTCGACCCCGCACATGACGCCGTAGCGGACCATGCCGACCTTCAGGGTGCTCATCATGTTCGTGTAGATCATGTCGAGCAGCACCCCGGCGTCGGGACCCTGGACGTCGATCTTGCCGAGGGTGGAGCCGTCGAGGATGCCGATGCTGCGGCGCACGGCAGCGCATTCACGCAGCACCGCGGCGTCCATGTCCTCTCCGGGCAGGGGGTAGTAGCGGGGACGCTTCCACTGGCCGACGTCCTCGAACACCGCGCCGCGGCCGACATGCCAATCGTGCAGTGCCGTCACCCGTTCGGGGTCGAAGAGGGCGCCGCGGCTGCGGCCGGCGAGGGCGGCGAACGCGACCGGGGTGTACGGCGGCCGGAACGTGGTGGTGCCCAGCGTCTCGATCGGCCTGCCGAGCAGTTCGGCCGTGATGCCGGAGGAGATCACCCCGGACGTCTTGCCCTGGTCGTGCGCGGTTCCGATGGTGGTGTAGCGCTTGATGTGCTCCATCGACGTCATGCCTGCGCCGACCGCGCGAGCGAGGTCGGCGACCGTCGCGTCGCGTTGCACGTCGACGAACTGGGTGTCCTCACCGGCGACGTCCTTCACCCGCCAGAGCACCAGCGGGGTGGACTGTTCGATCGCCGGTGCAGGTGCCGGGTCGATCGTGTGGTCGGGAACGGTGAAGCCGAGGTCGCGCATGATCGACTGGCCGGCGGTCTGGCCGTCGCGCAGGCACCCGTCCAGGTCGAACACACCGTTCGCGGAACCGGCGACGGAGACTCCGTCGAGGTCCTCGCCGGGCACGAAGGCGCCGAGGTTCTCGTCGTAGCGGAGCTTGCCGCGGGCCTGCGAGAACAGGTGCACGGCCGGGTTCCAGCCGCCGCTGACGAGCAGGACGTCGCAGGCGAGGGGGATGCGGAATCGGTGATCGGTGTCCGTGCGGTGCGACACGACCGCGTGACTGATCCGGCCGTTGCCGCGGGTGCCGGACACCACCGACGCCGTACGGATGGTGATGCCGCGCGCGTCGCATTCACGCTGCCAGCGGGCGGGTGCCTCGTCGCGGGCCTCGACGATCGCGTTGATCCGCACGCCCGCGTCGTGCAGGTCGATCGCGGCCTCGTACGCGCTGTCGTTGGTGGTGAACACGACGGCCTGCTCGCCGACCTTGACACCGTAGCGGTGCAGGAAGGTGCGGGCGCCGTGCGCGAGCATGATGCCCGGGCGGTCGTTGTCGGTGAAGACGACGGGACGCTCGTGCGCTCCGGCGGCGACGAGGATGTGCCGGGCGCGGATACGCCAGACGCGCTGGCGGCTCAGCGCGGCGGGGGCCTCGACACCGAGATGGTCGGTGCGGCGCTGCAGCGCGAGGACGAAGCCGTCGTCGTAGTTGCCGAACGCGGTGGTGCGCTGCAGGTGCAGCACATCCGGGTAGGTGGCGAGTTCGGCGACCGCGGCAGCGACCCAGTCGAGGGCGGGTGCGCCGTCGATGAGGTCCGTGGACCCGAGGAGGTCGCCGCCGGCTTCGCTCTGCTCGTCGACGAGCACCACCCGGGCGCCCGCCCGGGCCGCCGTGAGCGCGGCGGCGAGACCGGCCGGTCCGGCGCCGGCGACGAGGAGGTCGGTGTGGACGTGCTTGGCGTCGTACTTCGCCGAATCGGCGATCTCGGCGAGCCGGCCCTGACCGGGGATGCCGCGGGCGACGAGGCCGTCGAACAACTCGATGGTGGTGGCGAGCAGCATCGGCTCGGGGAACGGCTCCTCGATCTGCACGAGCCCGCCGGTGTCCTCCGCCCACGCCGCGGTGATGCCGCGTGGCCGGCCGACCTTGATGCTGGTGGTGATCTGGTGGACGCCGTTCGCGAGCAGGGCCGAACCGAGCGTGTCACCGGGGTGACCGGTGAGTTCCCGGCCGTCGAACGTGAAGGTGTAGGGGGTGTTGCGGTCGAGGCGACCGCCCTGGCGGGTGCGGAAGGGTGCGTTCACGATATCGTCGGCTTCTGCTCGTCCAAGCGGTAGACGCTGTGGAATCGGTAGGTGGCGGTGTCGCGTACGGCGTTGAACCAGCGCCGGCAGCCGGCGCTGTGGTTCCACCGTTCCGCGAAAAGACCTTTCGGGTTCGCGCGGAAGAACACGAAGTGTGCCCACTGTTCGTCGGTCAGCGACTCGGGATCTTCCGGATAGACGACGTGGGCTTCGCCGCCGTAGTGGAACTCGGTTTCCTCACGGGACCCGCACCACGGGCATTCGATGAGTTGCATTGTGGCTCCTGAATTTCAGTGCGCGAGGTGGGATCAGTGCGCGACGGCCGCGGCGCCGTGCTCGTCGACGAGAGCGCCGGTGACGAACCGGTCGAGGCTGAACGGCGCGATGAACTCGTGCGGTTCGTCGTTCGCGATGGTGTCCGCCAGACACCAGCCCAACCCGGGGGTGGCCTTGAATCCCCCGGTGCCCCAACCGCAGTTGAGATACACGTTGTCGTACGGGGTGCGTCCCACGATCGGGGAGGCGTCGGGGCACACGTCGACGATGCCGCCCCAGGTGCGCAGCAGATGCGCGCGGGCGAAGACCGGGAACAACTCCACCGCGGCCGCCATCTGACGTTCGATGATGTGGAACGCGCCGCGCTGGCCGTACCCGTTGTAGGAGTCGACACCGGCGCCCATCACCAGTTCGCCCTTGTGCGCCTGCGAGACGTACACGTGGATGGCGTTGGACATCACGATGGTCGGGTGCACGGGCTCGAGGAGTTCGGAGACCAGCGCCTGCAGCGGGTGGCTCTGTACGGGGGTGCGGATGCCGAGCATGTCGGTGAGCGTCGAGGTGTGCCCGGCCGCGCACAGCGCAACCTGACCGGTCGCGATGTCGCCGCGGGTGGTGCGCACCCCGGTCACCTTGTTGCCGTCGGTGACGAAACCGGTGACCTCACAGTTCTGGATGATATCGATGCCCGCCTCGTCGGCGCGGCGCGCGAAACCCCAGGCCACGTAGTCGTGCTTGGCGATCCCGGCCCGCGGCTGATACGTCGCGCCGAGGACGGGGTAGCGGATGTCGCTCGAGATGTTCACCAGCGGGCACAGCTTCTTGACCTCGTCGGGTCCGACCCACTCGGCGTCGATTCCGTTGAGCTTGTTCGCCTCCACCCGGCGGACGCTGTCGCGGACGTCCTGCAGACTGTGCGCGAGGTTGAGGACGCCGCGCTGGCTGAACAGGATCGGGTAGTCGAGGTCGTCCTCGAGACCCTCCCACAGTTTCAGGGCGTGCTCGTAGATCTTGGCGCTCTCGTCCCACAGGTAGTTCGACCGGATCAGCGTGGTGTTGCGGGCCATGTTGCCGCCCGCGAGCCAGCCCTTCTCCAGGACCGCGACGTTGGTGATGCCGTGGTTCTTGGCGAGGTAGTGCGCGGTGGCGAGGCCGTGTCCGCCACCCCCGACGATGACGACGTCGTACGACTTCTTCGGCTCCGGATTACGCCACAGGAAGTCGGGGTGGTCGGGCAGGTGGGCGCCGGGTGGCTGGGTGGCACTCATCAGTTCGCCTCCGTGAGGTCGGGGTAGAGCGGGAAACGCAGTGCGAGAGCGTCGACGCGGCCGCGGAGTTCGTCTAGCCCGGCCTCGTCGGTGGCCGGCCGGAGCGCGTAGCTGATGATGTCGGCGACCTCGGTGAACGCGTCCAGGTCGAAACCGCGGGTGGCGAGCGCGGGGGTGCCGATCCGCACGCCTGAGCTGACCATCGGCGGACGCGGGTCGAACGGGACGGCGTTGCGGTTCACGGTGATTCCCACGCGGTGCAGCCGGTCCTCGGCCTGCTTGCCGTCGAGTTCGGACTCGCGCAGATCCACCAGCACCAGGTGCACGTCGGTGCCGCCGGACACGACGTTGATGCCGGCCTGCCGGGAGTCGTCCTTCAGGAGGCGGTCGGCGAGGATCTTCGCGCCGGCGAGCGTGCGCTCCTGGCGCTCCCGGAATTCGGGCTCGGCAGCGAGCTTGAACGAGACGGCCTTGCCGGCGATCACGTGCTCGAGCGGGCCGCCCTGCTGTCCGGGGAACACCGAGGAGTTGAACTTCTTGGCCAGTGCCTCGTCGTTGGTGAGGATGACGCCGCCGCGGGGGCCGCCGAGGGTCTTGTGCGTCGTCGACGTGACCACGTGGGCGTGCGGGACGGGGGAGGGATGCAGTCCGGCGGCGACGAGTCCGGCGAAGTGCGCCATGTCGACCATGAGGTACGCGCCGACCTCGTCGGCGATGCGCCGGAACGCGGCGAAGTCGAGTTGGCGGGTATAGGCGGACCAGCCGGCCAGGATCAGCTTCGGACGATGCTCACGCGCGAGACGCTCGACCTCGTCCATGTCGACGAGATGGTCGTCCTCGCGGACGTGGTACGCGGCGACGTCGTAGAGCTTGCCGGAGAAGTTCAGCTTCATCCCGTGCGTGAGGTGACCGCCGTGCGCGAGGTCCAGGCCGAGGATGCCGTCGCCGGGCTTGAGCAGTGCCGACATCGCGGCGGCGTTGGCCTGCGCTCCCGAATGCGGTTGCACGTTGGCGAATTTCGCACCGAACAGCGCGGTGAGGCGGTCGATGGCGAGCTGCTCGATGACGTCGACGTGCTCGCAACCGCCGTAGTAGCGGCGGCCGGGGTAGCCCTCGGCGTACTTGTTCGTCAGCACCGACCCCTGCGCCTGCATCACCGCGAGCGGGGCGAAGTTCTCACTGGCAATCATTTCCAGGGTGCCCTGCTGTCGCCCCAGCTCGGCGGCGATCGCCTGGTGCACGGCGGGGTCGAGATCGGCGAGCGAATGCGTCAGCGTCGGGTTCGCTGCTGCCGCCTCGGTGAGGTGTGCGGTGTCCACGGTCATGGTTCGCCTTTCTGAAAGGTCAGTTGACTTCGAACTGATATATCAACTGGAAAGTAGAGTAAGGTCAGTGACGGACAAAGGTCAATAGCTCCGGAAAATCAGGGAGACGGAACATGAGCCTGGCGCATTCATCGGTCGCGGACACGGCATCGAACGGCGGCACCAACGCCGACCGTGCGTACGAGATCGTGCGCGAACGCCTGGTCATGCTGGACATCCGGCCCGGCGAGCCGATCAACGACGACCGACTCGCCGATGAACTCGGATTCGGCCGGACACCGGTGCGGGAAGCGCTCAAGCGCCTCGAGCGGGAACGCCTCGTCGTCGCCTACCCGCGTCGTGGCACGTTCGCCACCGCCGTCGACATGACCGATCTCGCCGACATCTCCGAGATCCGCAAGCAACTCGAACCGACCGCGGCGGCCCGGGCGGCCCGGACCGCCTCCCCGGACGCGCGAGCCCGGCTGACCGCGCTCGCCGACGAGATCGCCGAGATAGACGACAACGAAGACCCACGCGAAGTCCTGCGCAAGGACGTCCGCGTCCACCGCGAGATCTACCGAGCGTCCGGGAACCCTCACCTCGAGGACATCCTCGTCAGCCTCGACGCACACGCCACCCGCATCTGGTGCCTCTTCCTCGACCGGCTGCCCGACGTCGCGAGCCACGTCCGCGAGCACGTCGCCCTGCTCCGGGCCATCGTCGACGGCGACGAGAGCACCGCCTCGTCCCTCACCCTCGCCCACGTCGCGGGTTTCGAGAAGGCCATCCGCGACCTGCTGTAGGCGCTTCGCGCCCGTGAGTGGTTAACGAGTCCAGGGACTCGTTAACCACTCACGGGCGGCGGAGCCGCCTCAGCTGAAGACAACCGTCCGATGACCGTGCAGCAGGACGCGGTTTTCGCAGTGCCAGCGCACGGCCCGCGACAGCGCGAGGGCCTCGGCGTCCTGCCCGACCGTGGCGAGTCGCGCCGGGTCGAAGGAGTGGTCGATGCGGATGACTTCCTGTTCGATGATGGGCCCCTCGTCCAGATCGGGTGTCACGTAGTGGGCGGTGGCCCCGACCTGCTTGACGCCGCGATCGAATGCCTGGTGGTAGGGCTTGGCGCCCTTGAATCCGGGCAGGAACGAGTGGTGGATGTTGATGGCCCGTCCCCGTAGCGCGCGGCAGGCGTCGTCCGACAGCACCTGCATGTACCGGGCGAGGACCACGAGGTCCGCGTCGTATTCCTCGACGAGTTCGAGCAGCCGGGCTTCGGCCTGCGGCTTGGTGGTCGGGGTGACGGGGACGTGGACGAACGGCAGCCCGGCGGCCTCGGCCATGGGGCGCAGCACCTCGTGATTGGAGACGACGGCGACGAGTTCGGCGCCGAGGTTGCCCGCTCGCCAGCGGAAGATGAGGTCGTTGAGGCAGTGACCCATCTTGGAGACCATCACGATCACCCGGGGCAGGTCGGTGCCGTTGAAGTTGAACGTCATGCCGAATTTCGCGGCGACGCTCCCGAATTCCGCTGTGAGGCGCTCGATGTCGACATCTTCTGCCGACACGAACGACGTGCGGAGGAAGAACGCGTCGCTTCGGGTGTCGTCGAACTGCTGATGCTCGGCGATATCGCAGTTCTGCTCGAAGAGGAAGGAGCTGACTGCGTGAACGATCCCGGGACGCTGAGCGCAGCTGAGCGTCAGGGTGAAGGTCTGGGTCATGTGGGTCTCCTCGATGCCGGACCAATTGAGGTGTCAGTCCGAGCGAACTGATATATCAGAATGGGCCCATGCTATTTCAGGCTGGACGAGCGGGTCAAGGGGTGGAGGCGGAGTCAGACGCTGCTGCGGAACCCGGCGAGCACGGACTCCGATCGAGTCTGGGCGTACTGGGTCCCGGCGGCGTCGACCGTGTGATTGAGCAGCAACGCGGTGGTCACCGGGCCCACCCCTCCGGGGACCGGGGTCAGCGCGCCGGCCCGACCGTCGACGGCCGCGGCGTCGACGTCACCGAGTAGTTGGCCGTCCGCGGTCGCCGTGGTCCCGACATCGATGACGACGGCGCCGTCGGCGACGTGGTCGGCGGTGATCAGTCCGGGGATGCCGACCGCGACGACGAGGATGTCGGCGTCACGGGTGCCGGCGGCCAGGTCGGTGGTGTGCCGGTGGCAGACGGTGACCGTCGCGTTGCGCTGCACGAGCAGGTGCGCGACAGGACTTCCGACGACAGTCGATCTGCCGACCACCGTGGCCGTCCTGCCGTGCGGGGAGATTCCGTGGTGATCGAGGAGGGCGATCACGGCCTGTGCGGTGGCGGGCGCGAACGCGGGCAGACGCGCGACGAGACGGCCGAGGCTGACCGGGTTCGCGCCGTCGACGTCCTTGGCGGGGTTGATCGCCTCCCGGAGGGCGTCGAGGTCGGTTCCGTCCGGCAGGGGTGTCTGCAGGATGATGCCGTGGACGTCCGGGTCGTGGCCGAGCTCGACGAGCGTGCTGCGGATCTGCTCGGTCGATGCCGCGGCGCCGAGATCGACGATGTCGCACAGGATTCCGGTGCGCTTCGCGGCCGACGCGATGGACCGCACGTACCAGGCGGTCGATTCGTCGTCGGTGGCCTGCACGACCGCCAGCTTGGGCCGGATACCGAGGTCGTTGAGTGCTGCGGCGGCGACGGATGCGTCGTTGCGGATGGAGGTGGCGAGTTCGGCGCCACCGAGGCTTCTGGTCATGAAGTCAGCTGCTTTCGTACTCGTGTCGTGACGGCGTCGGCACGCTCGACGATCGCGTCGACGCCGGACAGGCATTCGGTGAGGGCCCGGCGGGTGTCCGCATCGGTGATACCCGGCAGGTTCACCTCGATGTTGACGCGGGCGGTGGTGGCGGCTGCTCGGGCAGCCTCGGCGGCGGCCGCGACGTCGCTGACGACGGTGCGGTTCGCCACCGGCAGCAGGACGTCGGCGAGTGCGACGACGTCGCCTGCCGCGACCACCACCTCGGCGGGGACCGCGGCCGCGCCGGCGAGGGCGGCCGCGATCGCCGACGTGCGGGCATCGGATTCGTCGTCCGTGTCCTGGGGGAGCCGGTAGGCGTCGATGACGGCCGTGAATGCCGCCATGTCGTCGTCGGCGAACTGCAGTGCCTTCTCGCGGAACGCATCGGCGGACGCGCAGATGCGTTCGACGAGCATCCCGTGGTCGGCGTACCTCTTGCCGGTGGTGTAGCGGGCGACCATCGAGACCAGCGCGGCTGCCTGGCCGAGGTGGAGCGCGCCGGTCGCGCCGCCGCCGGGCGCGGGAGTTCGATCGGCGAGCGAGTCCAGGAATCCGGCGATCGTGTCGTCTCGGAGGGTCATGACCGGATCTTCTTCATCTCGGGGTCGACGAGCGGCTCCGCCACGACGGTGGCCGCGATGCGGCGTCCGAAGTACTCGATCTCCACCGGGGTGTCGACGGTCGCGTTCGCGGGAAGCCAGGCGTAGGCGATCGGCGCCCCCACCGTGTGACCGAACGCCGCGCTCGTGACGTACCCTGCGGGTTGTCCGTCGACGAACACCGGCTCGTGGCCGAGGACCACCGACGTGCGGTCGTCGATCATGAGGCAAGCCAGACGCCGCTCCACCGTCTCGTCGGAGACGCCGTCGAGCGCGTCACGCCCACGGAAGCCGCCCTTCTGCAGTCGGACCGCGAACCCGAGACCGGCCTCGTAGGGATTGTGCTCGGTGGTCATGTCACTGCCCCACGAGCGGTAGCCCTTCTCCATCCGCAGGCTGTTGAACGCGGCGCGGCCGGCGGCGATCACGTCGTACTTCTGCCCCTCCGCCCACAACAGATCCCACAGGCGCAGACCGTTGTCGGCGGACGTGTACAGCTCCCAGCCGAGTTCGCCGACGTACGACAGACGCATCGCCGTGACGGGAACACCGCCGATGCGGACCTGCTTCGCCCGGAAGTACTTGAAGTTCTCGTTCGTGAAGTCGTCGGAGCTCAACGCCTGCACCAGATCCCGGGCGCGCGGACCCCACAACCCGATCCCGCACGTGCCGCCGGTGACGTCCCGGATCTGCACACTGCCGTCGTCCGGGGACTGGCGGCGGAAGTAGTCGAGATCGAGGTTGCCGTTGGCGCCGACCTGGAAGACGGTGTCGGACAGTCGAGTGACGGTAAGGTCGCTGCGGACGCCACCGGCATCGTCGAGCGCGAGCGTGTAGGTGACGGACCCGACGGACTTGTCCATCTTGCCGGTCGTCAGCCGGTCGAGCAGGGCCAGTGCGCCTGCGCCGCTGATCTCGAGGCGCTTCAGCGGTGTCATGTCGTACATCGCCACCGAGGTTCGGGTCTTCCAGGCCTCGGCCGCGGCGATGGGGGAGTGGAACATCGCCGCCCACGGCTCCCGGGCCGGCGGCTGCCATTCGGCCGGAAGGTCCTGCACCAGATGGGCGTTGGACTCGAACCAGTGCGGGCGCTCCCAGCCGGAGCTCTCCAGGAACACGGCGCCGAGCTCCTTCTGTCGAGCATGGAACGGGCTGACCCGCAGGTCGCGGGGAGACTCCTTGGGCTGCAGCGGGTGCAGCACGTCGTAGATCTCGACGAAGTTCTGCTGCGAGGTCTCGCTGACATAGTCGGGCGCGAGCTGGATCTCCTCGAAGCGGTGCACGTCGCAGCCGTGCAGTTCGACCTCGGAGCGGCCGTCGACGAGCAGTTGCGCGACGGCCCGGCCGACACCGGCGGAGTGCGTCACCCACACCGCCTCGGCGATCCAGAACCCGGCGACGTCCGGGGACTCGCCGATGAGCGGTCCGCCGTCGGGAGTGAACGAGAAGACACCGTTGAAACCGGCATCCAGTTTCGCGGATTCGAGGCACGGCAGCAGCAACTTGCTCTGCTCCCACGACGGCGCGAAGTCCTCTTCGGTGAACGGCAGCATCGACGGCATGGCGGACGCGGACACGTCGTCGCTCTCGTCGAGGTCGCGCAGGTTCACGGGCATCGGGCGGTGGGCGTAGGTGCCGATGCCGAGACGGTCGACGTGCTCACGGAAGTACAGATCCTGGTCCTGGTGACGCAGGATCGGAAAGCCGGCCTCGGCGAGTTCGGTGTTGCGTCCGACGAGTTCTGGAATCTGCTCGGTCTTCGCGTACTGGTGCGCCAGCGGCAGCAGCGGGACGTCCATACCCACCATCGCGCCGATGTCACGACCCCAGAAGCCCGCGCAGGACACCACGATGTCGGCGGGGATCACCCCGTCCGCGGTGGCGACGCCGGTCACTTTGCCGCCGCTCTGTTCGATGCCGATCACCTTCGTCGAACCCTGGAACACGGCACCGCGGGCCTCGGCGCGCCGGGCCAGCGCGACGACGACTCGGGACGCCTTCGCGAGGCCGTCCGTCTCCACGTACAGCCCACCGAGTACGCGCTTCTCGTCCAGCAGCGGGTGAAGCTTCGCACACTCGGCCGGGTCGAGGACGGCACCCTCGATTCCCCAGGACGTGGCCCAGCCCTGCTTGCGGTGCAGATCGGCGAGACGCTCGGGGGTGGTGGCCACCTCGAGCCCGCCGAGTTGGTTGAAGCACCATGCGCCGTCCACGTCGAGCCCGACGAACTTCTCGACCGTGTACCGGGCGAACTCGGTCATCGTCTTGGACGCGTTCGTCTGGAACACCAGGCCCGGTGCGTGTGACGTGGAGCCTCCGGTGAGCGGCAACGGTCCCTGATCGAGAACCGTGATCCGATCCCAACCGCGAGCGGTGAGCTCGTCGGCCAGATTCGCGCCGACGATGCCGGCTCCGATGATCACTACGCGCGGTGACCCCATGATGGTCCTCCTGGTTGGGTGGGTGCCTGTGTGTGGCGAAGTAGCGGGAGATTCGGTGTTCGGTGTGGGCTCGAACGGCGCCGGAAAGAACTGTGAATTGCGAAACGGATCGGACTGATCCGAACCAATATCGACAACTGATATATCAACACATTAGGTCTGGGCGAGTAAGGGGGTCAACCCCGAATTGCGGGTAATTCCACGACGATTGGTCGAGGAAATGGCAGTAATTCCGCGATCCGTGGTGGAAATGCGCACCGACCCGACTGTGATGACGCGGAACCGGGTGTGGATGGAGGTAACCGTCGCACGGTCATGTCGCCTATCCTGAAGTCGAGATGACTGAATTGGACGATAACTCGAATGGAGATCGGAGCCGGCCGTCCGGCGCTGTGCAGTCAGTGGACCGCGCTCTGGCGGTACTCGAAATCCTGGCGAGGCTCGGTACCGCCGGTGTCACCGAAATCGCCGATGAGTTGGGTGTCCACAAGTCGACCGCGTCGCGCCTCGTTGCCGTTCTGGATTCGCGAGGGTACGTCGCCCAATTGAAGAACCGGGGAAAATTCCAACTCGGCAATTCCATCGTCCGGCTGGCCCGCACCGCGTCGCCGGACGGCGATCTGGTGCGGCAGAGTCAGGAATTGTGCGCCGAACTGGCGGAAACTGTCGGTGAGAGCGTCAATGTGTCGATACTCGACGGCAATCGATCGGTCAGCATCGTCAAAGCGGACGGTCCGTCCGGCGTCGGTACCAATACCTGGGTGGGTCAAAGCAGCCCGGCGCATGCGACGGCGAGTGGAAAATTGTTGCTGACGGAATTGTCCGACAGTGAACTCGCGGAGCGCGTGGGAGAAACTCCGATTGCTCTCACGGCCAAAACTCTCACCGATGTGCCCGCGCTCGTGGAATCGCTGAAAGCCATTCGCGAGCGGGGATGGGCGGAGTCCGAGGAGGAACTCGAACTCGGGCTGAACGCGGTGTCCGTCCCGATCCGCGACTACACGTCGAAAATGATTGCTGCTCTGAGCGTGTCCGGCCCCGCCTACCGGCTGCTGCCGGAACGGTTCGAGGACGTCGCCCACGCCGCACTCGACACGTCCCAGCAGATCAGCAGCCGTTTGGGCTATGCCGTCACGTAGCGCCGGCATCAGGCCCGCGACCTGGCGAGTTGCTTCTTGTACCGGGTGAACAGCCGGGGACTGTTCATCGCGAACACGCCGACGGTGTCGCCGTCCCGGTCGTAGGTGGCCACGAACGTGCCGGTTCCGGGGTCGCCGTCGACGAACCGGACCTCGTCGGTGCTGTGTCTCGTGCCGGCGAACTGCAGCATCTTGCCGTACTGGTGGGACCAGAAGTACGGGATCGCGGCGGGCCCGGACGGCGTGGCCATGATCGTGTCGGCGACGGTGGCCGCCTGGGCGACGGCATTGCTCCAGTGCTCGCTTCGGTGGTGCACCTGGTGGGCGTCGTCGAAAGTCCGTGCGCAGTCACCGATCGCGTACACGCCGGGCACGTTCGTGCGGCACGACGAGTCGGTGAGGAAACCGTCGTCGATCATCAATTCCGAATCGCGTGCCCATTCGACGTTGGGGACGGCCCCGATTCCGACCACCACGGCGTCCGCGGGGAGGATCGTTCCGTCGCTCAGCTGGACGGCTTCGACCGCGTCGTCACCGAGCAGCGCGGCGACGACTGCCCCGGTGAGGAGACGGACGCCGTGTGCGGCATGCTGTCCAGCGCAGATCGCCCCGAGTTCGATGCCGAGCGGGCCCGCCAGCGGCGTCGGTGACGCCTCGACGACGGTGACGTTCAGGCTCATGCGGGCCGCGGTGGAGGCCACCTCGGCGCCGATGAACCCTGCTCCCACGATCACGAGGTTCTGCGCACGCGACAGCGAATCCCGCAGTGCGCGTGCGTCGTCGATCGACCTGAGTGTGTGGACGCCGGCGAGGCCGGAGTGTCCGGGCAGGGTTCGGGCCCGCGCGCCCGTCGCGACGACGACGGCATCGGCGTCGAAGTGGGACCCGTCGTCGAACGTGACGCGGTGGAGCCCGCCGGGGGAGTAGACCAGACCGGTGGCCGTTCTGTTCATGCGCCATTCGACGTCGAGGGTGTCGTCGTCGCTGTTCATCAACAGCAGATCCTCGTCGGTCAGGTCGCCGGTGAGGAATTCCTTGGACAGGGGCGGCCGGTCGTAGGGCAGGGACTGCTCGCTGCCGGCCACGATGAGGCGGCCGGTGTATCCCTTCTCGCGCAGTGCGCGCACCGCCGACAGTCCGGCGAGGGAAGCGCCCAGTACCACAATGGAATTCGGGACAGTGTTCATCGGGCGTCGCCCTTCTGGTCGAGATGAAGCAGCACGGTGCCGTCGACGATCGACACGTCGTGTGTGCGAACCGCGATCTTGGCCGGCGGGCCCGAGGGCACTCCGGTGCGGAGGTCGAAGCACGCCTCGTGGAGCGGGCACTCGACGGTGCAGCCTTCCACCCAGCCGTCGGCGAGGGAGGCGTCCTGATGGGTGCAGGTGTCGTCGATGGCATACAGACCGTCGGAGGTGTGGAAGACGGAGATGGGAGCCAAGCCCGGCGGGGTCACCGTGACGACTTCGCCCACGGGCAGTGTCACGAGTTCGCAGACGGGGAACGCCGTGGCGCCGGGGTGGGTCACAACTGGGGAATCGTTATCGAGAATCACTCGATACCTCCGAAAGCGTCGGGGAGGAAGGACAAGTTGTGGAGCGGTTGTTGCGCTATGCGCGACGACTTGCAAGCTGTGCAACACAATGCTCTCCGGTGCTCCCCCGCGGTGTCAAGCATTCGCGTGTAAAAACTGCGTTCCGGAAGTCGGCGGGCATAACCTCGGGGCATGAGTGAATCCGAGGCGACGGCGCCCGCGGCCCAGGGCGCAGAAGGAAAGGCGAAGACCGTGCACGCGGTGGAACGTGCCATCGACGTGCTCGAGATAGTCGCGGCCGAAGGCCGTGTCGGCGCCTCGGAGATCGCCGTGCGTCTCGGCGTGCACAAATCGACCGTGTCACGCCTGATCGCATCGCTGCAGCAACGCGGATTCGTGGAGGAGGCGGGCGTCCGCGGTAAGTATCAGCTCGGATTCGCGGTAGTGCGGTTGGCCGAGGCCACGGTCGCGCAGAGCGGGCTCGTCGAGGTTGCGCAGCCGGAGTGCGACCGCCTTGCCGACGCCTTCGGGGAGACGGTCAACCTCGCCGTGCTGGACGGTGCGGCGACCCTCAATGTGCTCGAGGCCCGCAGCGATCGCCACGTCGCGCTGCGCACGTGGGTGGGTCAGGTGACCCCGGCGCACGCGACCGCGACGGGCAAGGTGCTGGTCTCGGAAATGACGTCCGGCCAGCTCCGGAGCCGGTTGGGGCCGCACCTGAGCGCGCTCACTCCCAACACGATCACCGACTTCAAGGCGTTCGACGTCGAACTCGAGCACGTGCGGTCGCGAGGGTGGGCGTCCACGGCCGAGGAGCTCGAAGCGGGGCTCAATTCCATCGCCGTACCGGTGCGGAGCAAGGTCACCAACCGGATCGTCGCGTCGATCTGCGTGTCCGGGCCGGAGTACCGGCTGGCGCCCGAACGATTCGAGGCGGTGGCGCTCGAGCTCGCCGACGCAGTCGTACGGATCGAGGCGCAGCAATCCGTCGGCGCGGGTGACTGACCGCCCGGAAGTGCTTCTCCCTCAAGGTGGGACGAACGGATAGTCCCGTTTGCCCGGGTTTCGGCCGTCCGCGGTTAACGCGGTGTTTCGGTCGTGTCGCGTCCGCGAAAGAAGTGTCGAATGTGATGTTTGACACGTCTGCTGGCGACGGTCTAAGTTGTGTAAATCGCATAGCGTTGCTGATGACGCAACAATGCTGTCGCCGCGATGACTCGGCGGGAACAGCTGTCCGCTGTTCGGACGGTCGCCGCGGATCGGGCACGCATGTCGTCACTCTCGGCAACGGCGCCCCTTGCGATCTGCGCCCCCAACGCACACAGACATCAGGTCACAGCTCGACCGACACGCATCTTTCCCGGCAACGAAAGAAACGGTGACATCTATGTCCGCTCCGGACGTTCAAGCCCCCGCCCCTGCCTCCGCGCCCGCACCGGCACTGATCCCCACCCTGGGTGGCCGGTACTACACCGACGCCGACATCTTCACGGACGAACAGGAGAATCTGTTCGAGGAAATGTGGTTCTGCGCCGTCCGCGCCGCCGATCTCGCCGACCCCGGAGCCTTCCGGAAGATCACGGTGGGCCGGGAGAGCGTGCTCCTCGTCCGCGGCCGCGACGGGGAACTGCGCGCCTTCCTCAACATCTGCCGGCACCGCGGCGCCATGCTGTGCACCGAAGACGAAGGGCAGATCCGCAGAAACCTGCAGTGCCCCTACCACGCGTGGACGTACGGACTCGACGGCAAACTGGTGGCCGCCCCCAACATGGCCACGCTGCGCGACGAGACCGGAGCCGACATCGACCGGGTGCGGTACGGGCTGGTACCGGTCGCGCTTCGCGAATGGCTCGGCTACGCATGGGTGTGCCTGGCCGACGAACCTCCGTCGTTCGAGGACGAGGTCGTCGGCGCCGTCACCGAACGACTCGGTGATCCGGCCGCCATCGACCGGTACCAGATCGGAACCCTCGAACTCGGCCGCCGGATCGTCTACGACGTCGCGGCCAACTGGAAGCTGATCATCGAGAACTTCATGGAGTGCTACCACTGCGCGACCATCCACCCCGAGCTCACCGAGGTACTTCCCGAGTTCGCGGACGGCCTTGCCGCACAGTACTTCGTGGGGCACGGTGCCGCCTTCGGTGACGACGTCGAGGGATTCACCATCGACGGAAGCGGCGGATTCGAGTCGTTGTCCGGCATCAGCGAAGACCAGGACCGCAAGTACTACGCCATCACGATCCGGCCGCAGGTCTTCGTCAACCTCGTGCCCGACCACGTCATCTTCCACCGCATGTACCCCGTGTCCGCGGATCGCACCATCGTCGAATGCGACTGGCTGTACTCGCCGGAGGTCACCGCTTCGGGTCGCGACGTCTCCCGTTCGGTGGAGCTTTTCCACCGGGTCAACCAGCAGGACTTCGACGCCTGCGAGCGGACCCAGCCCACGATGGCGTCGAAGGCGTACCGGAACGGGGGTGTGCTGGTGCCCGCGGAACACCACATCGGCGAATTCCACGAATGGCTACTCGAAAGGCTGAGCGGGGATCCCCGATGACCTACGCCGGCGAACAACCGAGGGTAACCGACCCTCCCCGGGTGAACGGTGTCGATCCGCAACCCCGACACCAGGCGCAGGGGCAGCAGCCGGCGGCACCGTCCGACGGCGAGGGGCGGCGGAGCGTCGACAAGGTGGTGTTCGGCACGGCCGCGGCGCTCGGTGTCGGACTCATTCTGTGGGGACTGCTGGCACCGGAGAACCTCTCGATCGTGTCGACCGCGGCGCTGGACTGGCTGGTGGCCGATCTCGGCTGGCTGTTCATCGCCGCGTCGTCGGCGTTCGTCGTCTTCTCGCTCTACCTCGCGTTCTCCCGGTACGGCCGGATTCCGCTCGGCCGCGACGGCGAGAAACCGGAGTTCCGGACGGTGAGCTGGATCGCGATGATGTTCAGCGCCGGCATGGGCATCGGATTGATGTTCTACGGCGTCGCCGAACCGCTCGCCCATCTGGTGAGCCCGCCGCCGGGAACGGACGGCTCCGTCGGGTCGGCGATGGCTACGACGATGTTCCACTGGGGTCTGCATCCGTGGGCGATCTACGCGGTCGTCGGGTTGTCGATTGCGTACGGCTCCTACCGGCGCGGCCGCAAGCAGCTGATCAGCGCCGCATTCTTCCCCCTCCTCGGTCGCCGCTCGGAAGGCGCCGTGGGGAAGGTCATCGACATCCTCGCGATCATCGCGACGATGTTCGGCACCGCCGCGTCGCTCGGACTCGGCGCACTGCAGATCGGTTCCGGTCTCGAGATCATCGGCTGGATGGGCCATGTCGGCACGTTCGCGCTCGTCGCCCTCGTCGGGCTGCTGACGTTCGCGTTCGTCGGTTCGGCGGTGTCAGGAGTGGCGCGGGGAATCCACTGGCTGTCCAACATCAACATGGTGCTGGCGGTGATTCTCGCGCTGTTCGTGTTCGTGCTCGGTCCGACCGTCCTCATCCTCAATCTGCTCCCCACCGCGATCGCGGACTACGCGGCGCAACTCGCCACCATGTCGGGGCGGACGGCCGCGAGTTCCGGCGACGACACGGCGTCCTGGCTGTCGTCGTGGACGATCTTCTACTGGGCGTGGTGGGTGTCATGGACTCCGTTCGTCGGAATGTTCCTCGCCCGGATCAGCCGGGGCCGCACCATCCGGCAGTTCGTGATCGGCGTGATCGTCATTCCCACCTCGGTCAGCCTCGTGTGGTTCGCGGTGTTCGGCGGCGCCGGCATCGGACAGCAGCAGGACGGAGTCGACCTGGCGGCGCGTTCGTCGACCGAAGGCCAGTTGTTCGGGATGCTCGACCATCTGCCGTTGACGGGGTTCGCCACCGTGCTGGTCATGGTGCTGGTCGCGATCTTCTTCGTGTCCGGCGCGGACGCCGCCTCCCTGGTGATGGGCACCCTGTCGCAGCGGGGTGCACGAGAACCGAGCACGTGGGTCGTCATCTTCTGGGGAACCCTCACCGGGGGCACGGCGGCACTCATCCTCTGGACCGGCGGCTCGGACGCCCTGCAGGGTCTGCAGACGATGACGATCATCGCGGCCGCGCCGTTCCTCCTGGTGATGATCGGATTGTGCTTCTCGCTGTACCGGGACGTCTCCCGTGATCCGCTCATCGTCGGTTCATCGAAAAAGTATGCACACGAGAGGGTTTCGGACACAGTATGAAGATGACGGCACTATCCGCGGATCAGGGCGTCCAGAGGTTGTTCGGGAAGGTGAATTTCATCGCGGGGGAGTGGGTGGCGGCGACGTCGGGGCGCACCCGCGACTGCATCGACCCGGCAACCGGGAACGTGATCGCCACGGTCGACGAGGCGTCGCCCGAAGACGCGGCGCGAGCCGTGCAGGCGGCCCGGTCGGCCTTCGACGCCGGGGACTGGCCGGAGACGGCGGTCGCCGCGCGGTCGTCGCTCCTGTCGCGTGTCGCGGATCTGCTCGAGCGCGACAAGGAGGAATTGGCGCGTATCGAGACGCTGGACACCGGTAAGACGTTGGTGGAGAGCCGAATCGACATCGACGACGTCGTCTCGGTATTCCGGTACTACGCCCGGCTGGCCCTCGTCTCCAGCGACCGGGTGGTCGACGTGGGTGACCCCGCCGTCGTCTCCCGGGTCGTTCGCGAACCGATCGGGGTGTGCGTCCTCATCGCGCCGTGGAACTACCCGCTGCTCCAGATTTCCTGGAAGGTGGCACCCGCACTGGCCGCCGGTTGCACGATGGTGCTCAAGCCCAGCGAAGTCACGCCACTGAGCACGATCGCGTTCGCCCGGCTGATCGAGGAGGCGGGCGTGCCCGCCGGTGTCGTCAACCTGGTGCAGGGGAGCGGCGCCGACCTCGGACCCGCGCTGACCGACACCGGTGACGTCGACTTCATCTCGTTCACCGGTGGACTCGCGACCGGCACCACCATTCTGCAGACGGCCGCGAAGCACGTCACGAAGGTCGCCGTGGAACTCGGCGGGAAGAACCCGCACATCGTGTTCGCGGACGCCGAGTGGGAGTCGTCGGTCGACCAGGTGCTCACCGGCGTCTTCCTGCATTCGGGGCAGGTGTGCTCGGCCGGGACGCGGTTGATCGTCGAGGAGTCGATCGCCGACGACTTCGTCGCCGCCCTCGTCTCGCGCGCCGAGGCCATCCGCGTCGGCCCCGGGCTCGATCCCGGCAGCGAGACCGGACCTCTCGTGTCGACGGCACAGCGCGACAAGATCGAAGCCTATGTGGCACTAGGCATCTCCGAAGGAGCGGCACTCCGGACGGGTGGTTCCCGGCCCGCCGATCCCGCGCTCGACGGCGGCAGCTACTACCTGCCCACCATCTTCGACCACTGCGACCGGTCCATGCGCATCGTGCAGGAGGAAACGTTCGGGCCCATTCTCACGGTCGAGAGGTTCACCACCGAGGAGGACGCGGTCCGGCTCGGCAACGACACCGAGTACGGCCTCGCCGCCGGAGTCCGGACGTCGGACGCCGCCCGCGGCGAACGGGTGGTGCGCCGCCTGCGCCACGGGACGGTGTGGCTCAACGACTTCGGGTACTACACCGCGGCGGCGGAATGGGGCGGATTCAAGAAGTCCGGCAACGGGCGCGAACTCGGACCCGCCGGGCTCTCCGAATACCAGGAAGTCAAACACATCTGGAACAACACGACCTCGCCTCTCGCGGGTTGGTTCACCGCGACCTGACGTGCTCCCGGCAGGGACGCGCGAGCAGGCCTACTCACCTTCTCAGGAAGTGATCGAATGACCAGTACCGACAATACGACCGGCGATCACGACAGTGGACTCGAGGAATTCGGCTACAAGGAGTCCCTCGATCGCAGTATCGGCAAGTTCGCGAGCTTCGCCGCGGGCGTCAGCTACATCTCCATCCTGACCGGCACTTTCCAGTTGTTCTACTTCGGATTCGGCACCGCAGGCCCCGCCTACCTGTGGTCGTGGCCGCTGGTGTTCGTCGGCCAGCTCGCCGTGGCGCTCTGCTTCATGGAGCTGGCCGCCAAATATCCGATCGCCGGCTCCGTGTACAACTGGGCGAAGACGCTCGGCAGCCGAATAGTGGGGTGGTCCGCGGGCTGGCTGATGCTCACCGCGTCGATCGTCACCCTGTCGGCCGTTGTGCTGGCGCTGCAGCTCAACCTGCCGCGGCTGTGGAGCGGCTTCCAGATCGTCGGTGACGGCACCGGAGAACACGACTTCGCCACCAACGCCGTCATTCTCGGGACGGTGATGATCGGCTTCACCACCGTCGTCAACGCGCTCGGCGTCCGTCTGATGGCGATGATCAACAGCGCCGGGGTGTTCATCGAGATCATCGCGGCGGTGCTGATCGCGATCATCCTCGCCGCCAACATGACCCGCGGCCCACAGGTGTTCTTCTCCACCCACGGATACGGCGCAGGCGAAAGCGGCGGATACCTCGGTGCGTTCCTGGTGGCGACGCTCGCGTCGGGTTACGTGATGTACGGCTTCGACACCGCGAGTTCACTGGGCGAGGAGACGGTGGAACCCCGACGGACGGCCCCCAAGGCGATCTTCCGCGCGATCCTCGCCTCGTTCGTGATCGGCGGCGCGATCCTCGTGTTCGCCGTCATGGCGGCACCCGACCTCGACGACCCGAAGATCGGCGCGTCGGACGGCAGCCTGCAGTACATCGTGGAGCAGGTGATGTGGGGTCCGCTGGGCACGATCTTCCTGGTGTGCATCGTGATCGCGGTGACGGTCTGCTCGCTGGCGGTGCACACCGCCGCGATCCGGCTGACCTTTGCCATGGCCCGCGACAACGCCCTCCCGTTCGGTGAGCGGCTCGCCCGCGTCCACCCGCGGACGCGGACACCCGTCGTGCCTGCGGTGACCATCGGGGTGGTGGCCGCGCTGATCCTGGTGGTCAACATCGGTCAGCCGCACATCTTCACCGTGCTGACGTCGATCGCGATCATCATGATCTACCTGGCCTACCTGATGGTCACCGGGCCGATGCTGAAGAAGCGGCTGCGGGGTGAGTGGCCGCCGCGGGACCTGAAGGAGGGCGGCTACTTCACGATGGGCAGATGGGGACTGCCCGTCAACCTCGTCGCACTCGTCTGGGGAATCGGGATGGCCCTCAACCTCGCGTGGCCGCGCGAGGCCGTGTACGGCGAACCTTGGTACAACACCTGGGGCGCCTTCGTCTACATCGGCGTCATCCTCGGGTTCGGCCTGTTGTGGTACCTCACCACCGGCCGGCACCACATCGGAACGTTGACGTCACACTGCGCGGCGGTGGTAACGCCCGCGCCGGAATCCGAACCGAACGACAAGGAGCTCGCCCGATGACCCACGGCGAATCGAAGAGCACTGCAGGGGAATTCGACTACGTGATCGCGGGCGGTGGCAGCGCGGGCTGCGCTCTCGCGGCACGTCTCAGCGAAGACCCGTCGGTGACGGTGTGCCTGCTCGAGGCGGGCCCGTCCGACGTCGGGGACCGGGCGATCCTCGAGCTGTCGCAGTGGATGCATCTGCTCGACTCCGGGTACGACTGGGACTATCCCGTCGAGCCGCAGGAGAAGGGCAACAGCTTCATGCGGCACGCCCGGGCCAAGGTCCTCGGTGGCTGCTCGTCCCACAACTCGTGTATCGCATTCTGGCCGCCTGCCGAGGCACTCGACGACTGGGAGGCGATGGGGGCGTCGGGTTGGGGTGCGCGCGACATCCTCCCGTACGTCAGCCGGCTGGAGAGCAACGACGCCCCCGGCGACGGGCACGGCCGCAGCGGGCCCGTGCGGCTGCGGGACGTCCCGCCGAACGACCCCTGCGGCCGAGCGGTTCTCGACGCCGCCGCCGCGGTAGGGCTGCCGACCGTCGCCTTCAACCGCGGCGGAACGGTGCTCAACGGGGCCGGATGGTTCCAGATCAACGCGTCCGAGGACGGCACCCGGATGTCGTCGTCGCGCGCCTACCTGCACCCGATCCTCGGGACCCGGCCCAACCTGGAGGTCCGGACCGGCTGCTGGGTGAGCGAGATCCTGTTCGACGAACAGCAGACGGCGACGGGCGTCCGGTACCAGCGTCCCGATCTCACCGGCTACGACACGGTGTCGGCGCGACGGGAGGTGGTGGTGACGGCCGGGGCCATCGACACACCGAAGCTCCTGATGCTGTCGGGTATCGGTCCGGCGGAGCACCTCGCGGAGTTCGGGATCCCCGTGCGCGTCGACTCGCCCGGTGTCGGATCGAACCTCGACGATCACGTCGAGGGCCTCGTGTTCTGGGAGGCGTCCCAGCCGATGGTCACCGAATCGACGCAGTGGTGGGAGATCGGATTGTTCGCGACCACCCGGGAGGGGCTGAACCATCCGGACCTGATGATGCACTACGGCAGCGTCCCGTTCGACATGAACACCCTGCGGTGGGGTTACCCGACCACCGACAACGGATTCTGCCTGACACCCAACGTCACTCAGGGCCGCTCCCGCGGGACGGTCCGGCTGCGGTCGCGGGACTTCCGTGACCGCGCGAAGGTCGACCCCCGATACTTCACCGACAGTGAGGGCCACGACGACCGGGTGATGCTGTCCGGGGTGAAGCTGGCCCGCACGATCGCCGAGCAGAAGGCGCTACGCGGTTGGATTGCCCGCGAACTGGCGCCGGGACCCGACGCGGTGACGGACGCCGAGATCCTCGACTACATCCACAAGACCCACAACACGGTGTATCACCCCGCGGGCACGGCCCGCATGGGCGCCGTCGACGACCCGATGGCGGTGCTCGACCCGGAACTGCGGGTCAAGGGGGTTCGAGGACTGCGGGTGGTCGACGCGTCGGCGATGCCGAAACTGCCGCACGTCAACCCGAACATCACGGTGATGACGATGGCCGAGAGGTGCGCGGATCTGCTCCGCGGCCGGGCCGGGTCCGGGCTGCGGGCGGCGGAGTCGACGCTGTCCGAGGTCTGATCCGGGCGTCGATCGCCTCGGCGGTCCTTCGCCAGATCTCGCTCTCCGGATCGATGACGGTGAAATGATCGCCTGGCCCCTCGATCCGGACGACGTCGTCGGGTGTCGCCGCGGCGGCGTCGTGGTACTCCCTGCTCATCTCCAGCATGTCCGGCTCGTCGTCGACGGCGCACACCACCAGCTGGGCGGTGCCCAGCGGCAGTCGCTCGATCGGCGACGACCGTGCGTACGTCGCACGGTCGCCGGCCCGGTCGCCGCCGACGGCATCCGCCACCGCGCCCTCGCCGAGGTGGCGTTCGCCGGCGAGCCGCAGATTCAGCACCCCGGCGAGGCTGACGGCCAGCGCCGGACGAACCGCTGCGTCCTCGGCCGCGGCGTCGGCGGCGGCGCGGAGCGCGAGCTGAGCACCGGCCGAATGGCCGAGGATCACGACCCGCTCCGGGTCCGCTTCCGGCACCGTCGCGACGGCCTGCACGGCATCGTCGACATCGGATGCCATTGCAGCCCAACGGTTCTCCGCGCCGCGCCGGTACTCGACATTCCAGGTGACGTACCCGCGGGCCGTCAGGTCGACTGCCAGCGCGTCCATCAGGTCGGACTCCCAACGCGGACGCCAGAATCCGCCGTGGATCAGCACGACGACGGGGAAGGGGCCGTCGCCGCCCGGAATCCGCAGTTCCACTCGCTGATCGGGGTGGTCGCCGTAGCGGACGATCCGTGCGGGGTGGAAGCGGTGGTGATACCAGCTGTCGACGGCGTAGCGGAGTCCGTCGAGTCCGCGCCCCCGAATGTGGACCCGGGTGCCCGGCGAGCGGTCGGCCTCGCATTCCCCGAGATCGACGCGGATCGCCCCGCCGGCCGGGGCGGTGAAGGAGGCCCCGGCACCGGGCACGGCGATGAACTCGCCTCGCCCCGCCGCCGACCGCACGGCCCGCTCCAGCCCGGTGGTGTCCGCGGCGAACGTCAACTCACCGGTCAGGCCGCGCGCATCCAGCGCCCGGCCCACGAGTTCCTCGGCGGTTCCGCGGTGCGCCACCACGCCAGGGGCGAAGACGATGTCGACTCTCGGCGGTGGTTCGCTCACCCGGTCACCGTACGTACCCGTGACGACATCTGGCCAGGACACGCGAGATCCGTGCGCCAACCGCCGATTGGCAGCGGTGGTGCTGGTGCAATGTAATTCGGGTCTCGTTACGGTTGTGGGGCCCTCCCCCGGATGTGCTCGAAGGCGCCGTGAGATGCGCTGAGTGTCCCCGGGTGCGCCGAGGGTGTGCGGGGAAGCCTGGCTGTTCGTGTCGTGGGTGAAGTAGCTGTGTGCGTGGTCGCCCATCACATGCGCGCTGAGTCGGTGCGCACGGGTGGCGAAGCCGCATAATTGAGGGTGCGAGGTGAGACCGGTGCGGCAGACACCCTGGTTGGCGACGACGGTATTCGTCGGGTCGGTTGCTGTCCTGCTCACAGTCCACACCGGCGGCGGTGCGTCGAGCGAACCCGGCAGGGAAGCGACGCGCATGCTCGATCCCGGCGGGCCGGTCCTCGTCCTCACTCCGCCGCGCGGGCAGCCGGGCGACCGCGTCCAATATCACGCGACGAGTCTTCCTACCTGTGGCGGGCCGTGGGCGGTGGAGTTCGGCGATCGTGTCCTGGGCGAGACCCGTCAGGTCGGCAGCGTCGCCGACTTCCGCGCGGCGGTGCCGAACCGCGGCAGTCGCGGTTTCCAGGTGGCCGGTCTGCGGTGCCTGCCGACCCCGTCCATGGTGGTGCAGACGACTTTCGAGGTGCTCCCGGTGACACGCTCGCCGGAGCCGACCACTACCTGGATGCTGCCCCCACCACCAGAGCTACCGACGCGGACGAAGAGCCCCACACCGACGACCACCACGACGATCACAGCTCCTGCTGACGCGGAGCGGTAGCGGCGGGATCGACTGCTGGGAAACCGTCGTCCGCCGAGGGCCCTGGGTGGACGTCCTCAGACGGTGTAGTGCAGCAGAGAGACGCCGTTCTGGAAGCCGCGGGCCTCCACCAGCTGCAGCCTCGGCATCTCGTACCCGTCGGGGAACAGCCTTCGTCCCCGACCTTGGACGACGGGGTACACGAACAGCCGGTACTCGTCGACCAGGCCGGACTCGATCAGGGCATGGGTCAGCTTGATGCTGCCCGTGACCACGATGTCGCGGCCCTCCTGCCCCTTCAAGGCCTGTACCCGGCCGATCCAGTCGCTCGTGAGCACGGTCGAGTTCCGCCACTGGGGGTCGGCCATGGTCGACGAGACGACGTACTTCTGAATCTGGTTCAGCTCGTCGGTAATCCCCGTCCGGTCGTCGGTCTGTCGGGGCCAATAGCCGCGGAAGTCCTCGAACGTCTGCCGACCCAGCAACATCGCATCCGCGCGCTCGGACTGCCGGCGGGTCGCATCCAGCAGCTGTGGATCCTGGTCCGCGGGGTCGAACCAGTCGCCGAGCATCTCGATGGAGCCGTCGAGGGTGATGTTCTGGGTGATCGCGAGTGTTCTCATACCAAATACTGACACCGTGACGGCCGAGAAATCATCGGCAGCACCTGCACACCTGACGACGGCGAACAGGGGGCACACGTCACGGTGAGCGGACGGAGCCTGCGAGTACGCTGGCGCGGTCGAGAAGGAGAGGTGTTGTGCCCATGGGTGAGCCGTATGCAGTCGTCGGAGCGACGGGTGGTCAAGGAGGCGCCGTCGTCGACGCGCTGCTCGAACGGGGGCGTGAGGTCCGCGCGCTTGTCCGTCGAAGCTCTTCTCGCTCAGATGCATTGCGCCTACGAGGCGTCGAGATTGCCGTGGCCGATATTACCGATCGGGCGGCGATCGCGTCTGCTGTCGATGGGTGTGCGGGCGTGTTCGCCATGACGACGCCGTTCGAGGACGGCCCGGAGGCGGAGATCGCTCAGGGTGCCGCGCTCGTCGGCGCGTTCAGTGATTCCGGTGTTCCACACGTGGTGTTTTCTTCGGTGGCCGACGCGGACAAGAGCACCGGGGTCCCACATTTCGACACGAAGGCTGCGACCGAGTCGTTGTTGCGAGAATCCTCGGTCTCGTACACGATCGTCGGGCCGACCTACTTCTATGACAACCTGCTCGGTGGACTCGACGGCATCCGCCATGGCCGACTCGATCTGCCTCTGCCAGTCGATACCCCGCTGCAGCAGTTGTCGCGGCGAGACCTCGGTCGGTTCGTCGCCCTCGTGTTCGACGATCCGGACCGATTCTCCCGGACACGAATCGACCTGGCGTCGGATGATCCGACGCCACGTCGAATGGCCGAGGTGCTCGGTGAGGTAGTGGGCACGCCGGTACGTGCCCATTCGTCCGACGCGGATGCCATCGCGTCGCCGGACATGCGCGCTATGTTCCGCTTCCTCGCCGACACGGGGTACGACGCGAAGATCGGCGAACTGCGCCGGCTCTACCCCGAGGTGGGCTGGCAGAGCTTCGCCGACTGGGCAGCCGAGTTGGCGTGAGGTCTGCCGGGAGCGCCAGCGGTACCGATGGATCTACCGGTGTGGCACCCGGGGTGGCGCGTATTCGACAACTGTAGCGGTCGCCACGATTATGTAATATGGGGTTCGGGAGCCCGGTACTCGAACACCAGCAGTGAGGACGGTCATGGGCGTGCAGGCCAACACCAGAGCCATCGAGAAAGACATCGTCACCGACTTCAGCGAGCGGATGAGCTACGCCTCGTACCTCGACCTCGACACCCTGCTGAGCGCGCAGAAACCGGTGAGCCGCCCGGAGCATCACGACGAACTGCTGTTCATCATCCAGCACCAGACCACCGAACTCTGGCTGAAGCTCGTCCTGCACGAAACACTCGCGGCCCGAGCTGCTTTCGACGAGGACGACATCGGCAGGGCGCTCAAGTGCGTGGCGCGCGTCAAGCACATCCAGAAGACGCTGACCGAACAGTGGTCGGTCCTGGCAACGCTGACCCCCACCGAGTACTCGGAGTTCCGCCGGTTCCTCGGCAATTCGTCCGGGTTCCAGTCCTACCAGTATCGCGCCGTCGAGTTCGTGCTCGGCAACAAGAACGCCGGAATGCTTGCGGTGTTCGACGCCGATCCCGCCGCCCACGACCTGCTCGAACGGCTCCTCGCCGAGCCGAGCCTGTACGACGCGTTCTGGCAGTGCCTGTCGCGGCTGGGGTACGACGTGCCGGCCTCCGCGCTGGACCGCGACGTGACCGCCGCCTACACGCTGAACGAGGACCTGCTGCCTCTGATCAAGTTCGTCTACGAGAACCACGACGAACACTGGGCCGTCTACGAGGCCTTCGAGGAGTTCGTCGACCTCGAGGAGAACTTTCAGCTGTGGCGCTTCCGCCACATGCGCACGGTGCTGCGGACCATCGGCATGAAATCCGGAACGGGAGGGTCCAGCGGAGTGGGATTCCTGCAAAAGGCGCTGGACCTGACGTTCTTCCCGGAACTGCTGGCCGTGCGCACCGAGATCGGACGATGATGACCACCTCGACCGGTGTGCCGGCCGCCCGCGCCGCCGAACTCGACGCCGCGGACCCGCTGCGCCCGTACCGCGACCTGTTCATCGGCGCCGACGACCCCTCGGTGCCCGCCTACCTCGACGGCAACTCGCTCGGCCGGCCCACCAAGGCGAGCGCCGAGCGGATCAACGCCTTCGTCACCCAGTCGTGGGGCGGCCGCCTCATCCGCGGGTGGGACGAGGAGTGGTACGACCTGCCGATCACGATCGGCGACACCCTCGCGAGGGTGGCGCTCGGCGCGGCCGCCGGGCAGACCACCATCGGCGACTCGACGACGGTTCTGCTGTACAAACTCGCGCGAGGTGCGCTCGCGTTGCGGCCGGACCGCACCGAGATCGTCGTGGACCGCGACAACTTTCCGACGGACCGCTACGTGCTCGAGGCCGTGGCCGGAGAACTCGGGCTCACGCTCCGGTGGATCGAATCCGATACCCGGGGCGGCGTCACCGTCGACGACCTGACGTCCGTGGTCTCCGAGCGCACCGCGCTCGTCGTGCTCAGTCACGTCGCCTACCGCTCGGGCTACCTGGTCGACGCCGCCGGCGCCGCGCGCGTGACACACGACGCCGGTGCGCTCCTGCTGCTCGACCTGTGTCACTCCGTCGGCTCGGTTCCCCTCGAACTCGACACGTGGGGTGTCGATCTGGCGGTCGGGTGCACGTACAAGTATCTGAACGGCGGTCCGGGCTCACCGGCGTTCGCCTACGTTCACGCCGACCATCAGCAGGACTTCGTACAGCCGATCTGGGGCTGGATGGGCCGCGACAACCCGTTCGCGATGGAGCAGGGCTACCGACCGGCGCCCGGCATCCGGCGGGTGATCAGCGGAACGCCGTCGGTCCTCGGCATGATCGCGCTGCAGGACACCCTCGCACTCCTCGACGAGGTCGGCATGGACGCCGTGCGCGCCAAGTCGATCGCGCTCACCGAGTACGCACTCGACCTCGTGCGCGAGGTGCTGATTCCCTTAGGCGTGGAGATCGGGTCGCCGGAGGACTCCGCCGAGCGGGGTGGTCACGTCATCATCGACCACCCGCGGTTCCAGACCGTCGTCGAGCGACTGTGGACGAAGGGCGTCATCCCGGACTTCCGGGCCCCGCAGGGGCTGCGGCTCGGCCTGAGCCCGCTGAGTACCAGCTTCGGTGAGGTGTTCGCCGGGATACTCGCGATCCGTGATGAACTCACCGACTGAACCGGCGAGCGCCGTCCTCGACGACTTCGATTCGCGGCCCGGCAGCGCGACGTCCCTGATCCGCACCGTCCTCGGCGCGTACGTGCGCGACCTCGGCGGGTGGGTGGCGATCGCCGACTTCGTGGAATTGATGCAGGCCGTCGGTATCCCCTCCGAATCGACGCGCATCGCAGTGGCCCGCCTGAAGAAGAAGGGGGTGCTGCGGCCGCTGACCCGCGACGGGCGGAGCGGGTACGAGGTGACCGAGCAGGCCGAGGCGATGTTCAGACGCGGCGATCCGCGGATCTTCGGCTTCCGTCAGATGTCGGACACCGATCCCTGGCGGCTGATCTCGTTCACCATCCCCGAATCGCAACGGGCGGTGCGGCACCAGTTGCGCAGGCGACTCGGCTGGATCGGCTGCGGAACCGTGTCGCCCGGCCTGTGGATCGCCCCCGAGTACCTCGCCCGCGAGGTCGACGACATCGTCGACGCGCTGGGCCTGTCAGAGTACGTGACCACCTTCGTGTCCACATCGGTGTTCGTCCCCGATTCGATGGGGGACGCGGCGACGCGGTGGTGGGATCTGGACGGCATCGCCGCGCGGCACCGCGACTTCCTGGACCGCCACCGGGTCGCTCTGTCTGCGGCAGAGGAGGTGTCGCCGCGCGAAGCGTTCGTCCGGTTCGCCCCGCTGCTCGACGAATGGCGCATCATCCCCTACATCGACCCGGGCCTGCCCGCGGGCATGCTGCCCGAGGACTGGCCCGGCGCCGACAGCGTCCGCCTGTTCGCGTCGGCACGGGACCGCTACCTCGACGGGAGCCGCGACTGGGTGCGGAGCGTGCAGTCGCGGCTCCCGGTGTGAGGTGCTATCCGAGGAATTCCTCGCCGATGTTCTTGGCCCACTCCTCGGCCTGATCCTTCGGGCGGATCGAGCTGGACCCGTCGTGCCTGCCGTGTTCGCCCACCTGGACCGCGCCGAGGGAGACGAGCTTCTCCGCGATGATCTCGCCGCCGCGGTTGTAGGTCTCCTCGTACACCTTGTCGCCGAGGCCGAACAGCGCGAACTGCAAACCGGTGAGATCGGGTTCGTCTTCCTCGAGACCCTCGAAGAAGGGTTCCGCGCCGGTGGGCAGTTCGCCGTCACCGTAGGTGGAGCACACGATGACGTGGAAATTCTCGGGGTCGAGATCGCCCGCGTCGAACTCCATCATGTCGTACAGGGACGTGTCGCCGTAGTCGCCGAGCACGTCGGCGATGTTGTCGGCCACCAGTTCGGAGGTCCCGCCCTCGCTGCCGTACAGAATCACCACTGCCATTGTTCTTGCTCCTCGTGGGTTGCTGCCGACGTGGTCAGTACACGTCGCGCAGGTAGCGCTTTTCCTTCTTGAGCTTGGTCACGTAGTCGGCGGCCTGCTCGGTGGAAAGGGTGCCATGGGTGGCGATGACCTCGTGCAGGGCCCGGTCGACGTCCTTCGCCATCCGGGTGGCGTCGCCACAGACGTAGAAGTGGCCGCCGTCCTCGAGCCAGGCGAACAACTCCGCGCCGTTCTCGACCATCCGGTTCTGCACGTAGATCTTCTCCGCCTGGTCGCGGGAGAAGGCGAGGTCGAGTCGGGTGAGGAGACCGCTGTCGCTCATCGCGCCGATCTCGTCCTCGTAGATGTAGTCCGACGCGCGGTGCTGGTCGCCGAAGAACAGCCAGTTGCGTCCCGACGCGCCCCGCGCCTGCCGTTCCTGCAGGAACGCGCGGAACGGCGCGATGCCGGTGCCGGGGCCGACCATGATCATCGGTGCGTCGTCGTTCGCGGGGACGCGGAACGACTTGTTCTTCGACACGAAGATTCCGCCGCTGCCGCCCTCGGCGATCCGATCGGCGAGGAACGTGGAGCACACGCCGCCGCGGTCGCGTCCGGCCGAGCTGTGGCGGACGCTGGCGACGGTCAGGTGCACGCTGCCGGGGTTGGCGAGCGGGCTGGACGAGATGGAATACGCCCTGTGCTGCAACGGCTTCAGCAGCCCGACGAACTCGTCCGCGGTCAGGGTCACCGACGGTTCGAGGAGCAGCAGGTCGAGCACGTCCTTGCCCCACAACCAGGCGTCGAGGGCTTCCTTGTCGCCGTGCCGCAGCACGTGGCTCAGTTCTTCGTCGCCCGCCCGCTTCTCGATCTCGTCGATGAATTCGTGGCTCGGCGTGGAGATCTCGTACCCGTGCAGCAGGAGGTCGCTGAACGGCCGCTCCTTCCCGGTGACGGCGGCGTCCGCCGGGATGCCCAGCCGGGACACCAGAGCGTCGACGAGCGCGGGATCGTTGATCGGCATCACACCGAGCGCGTCACCGGCCTCGTACTCGAGACCGCTGTCGGCGAGCGCGAACTCGTAGTGCCGGATCTCCTTCGCGGACGTGTCGCTCGACAGCCGCCGGTTCACGGAGAGCGTGGAACTGTAGGGGTTCTTGCGGTTCCACAGCGACCGCTTCCGGGCCGGCTTCGTCTCGGGCTCGGCGACATCGGCGACGGGGGACTCGCCGCGAATGCCCTCGACGGCCGCGAACAGGGGGAGGGTGTCGGCGACCCACGCGGCGGCAGTGTCCTCGTAGTCGACGTCGCAGTCGACGCGCGGAGTGACGCGGCGGGCACCGAGCTGCTCGAGCCTGGTGTCGATCATCTTGCCGGCCTGGCAGTACCCGTCGTAGCCGGTGTCGCCGAGCGCGAGGACGGCGAAGTCGGTGTTCTCCAGTCGCGGCGCGGTCTCCGCGGCCAGCGCCTGCCAGAACAGTTCGGCGTTGTCGGGCATCTCACCCTCACCGTAGGTGGAGGTGACGACCAGGACGCGTTGCATGGCGGCGAGGGCGTCCGTGTCGACGTCGTCGAGCGCGCTCACGACCGGCGCGAAGCCCTGCGAACGGGCCGCGGCCGCAGCGTCTTCCGCGACACCCTCGGCGTTCCCGGTCTGGCTGCCGTACAGCACGTGCATGGCGGGCAACTGCCCACCGGCCGCCGCGGCGGGCGCGTCGGAGCCGCCGACGACGAGGCGCGAGCTCATGCCGGCGAGGAAGCCGGTGAGCCACACGCGCTGGTCCTCGCTGAACGGGGCGTCCTGGGGGATGTAGGGCATCTTCATGAGGGGACCACGTCTCTCGTGGGGATGAGATCGGGGAGAGCGTGCTGCGCGAACAACTCCTCGAAACCGGGCAGCCGGCCGATCTTGTCGACGTTCTTGGCGTCCTGGTGCAGGATCCAGCCGTACGTGCCGGGGGCGTCGATGGACCGGACGTTGCGGCGGCGCAGCGCATCCTTGTAGTCGGCGAGACGCTTGGCCGCCACCATCACGGCCAGGTCCTCGTCGCTGTAGTCCTTCAACGCTTCCCGCGCGTACCGCTGCAACCGCTGCGTGAGGAAGAAGTCCTCGGTGAGCAGCAGGTTGCGGACGGCCTTGTCGACCGCCGGATCGGACGGATCCGCGACACCCGGCAGCTTGGACAGCGCCATCTCCTGCGCCGCGTTCAGCACGGTGTAGTTGTTCAGCAGCGCGAACATGGCTTCGGTGTCGGCCTCGCCGTAGCCGGGCACGGCGCCGTCCAGCACCGCGTGACCGTCCCGGTAGTCCAGCTTGAACTTGCGCACCTGGTGCGCGACCAGTGCGGCGGCGAGTTCGTCGGCGAGCTCCTTGCGGGGCTTGGCCTTCAGGATCTCGTCGCTGTCCTGGTACTGCAGCAGTGCGCGCGGCATGCCGTACACGAAGTGGTGCTGTTCGGTCTCCCAGTTCTCGAGCAACCAGGCCGCCTTGGCGGAGCCGGTGGCCTCGAGGTGCCACCCGAGGAGCACGTGCACCGCCTGACGGTGCAGCGCCGCGTGCTCGTCGTCGCCGGTGATGGAACCGAGCAGGATCGAGTCCGCGCTGGCCTTGCCGGGCAGCTTGCCCTCGGGGTCGTACTGGTAGACGAAGCCACCGCTCATCCCGTTGCCGACGCCCTTGCCGAAGCTGCCGAGGTTGAGGACGGCGCCGTTGGTCATGTACTCGCAGGCGAAGTCGCCGACACCCTCGACCACCGCGGTGGCACCCGAATTGCGCACGGCGAACCGGTCGCCCGCCTGACCCTCCACGAACGTGCGTCCACCGGTGGCGCCGAACAGTGCGAAGTTGCCGATCAGCACGTTGCCGCCGTGCCGGTCGGAGCCGCCACCGGGCGAGCGCACGACGATGCTGCCGCCGTTGGCGCCCTTGCCGACGCCGTCGTTGGCGGTGCCGGTGTGGACGAGGGTCATGCCGTCGTTGCAGAACGCACCGTACGACAGGCCCGCGGACCCGGACGTGGCGATCCGGACGCTGCCGTCGCGCAGGTAGCCGCGGCCGCGCTCGTCGCGGAGCACCGCGGGCAGTTCGACATCGGTGAGCTCGTGGTTCAGCATCCGCTCGATGTCGACCGCCAGCTGGGCGCCGACGCTCTTGTTGCGGTTGCTCAGGTGCACCCCGTCGCCGAGCTCGACCATGGCCTTACCCTGCTCGACCAGCGCGGCGCGCAGCTGCACGAGCCAGCCGTCGTCGAGGGTGTAGTCCTTCTCCAGGTACACCGGATCGCCGATCGACACTTCCTCGACCACGGCGAGCATCGCACGCAGGTCGAGCTGGCCGACGCTCGACGGGTGGTCGAGGAGCTGCAGCAGATCGGAGCGGCCCCGGGCCTCGCGCAGCGAGGACATCCCCAGCTCGGCCAGCACCTCGCGGGTCTCGTGCGCGATGTTCAGCAGGTACTGCGCCATCGCCCGCGGATCACCGTCGAACAGTTCGGGGTTGGTGGTCAGACCGGCGGGGCACTTGATGTTGCAGTTCTTGGCCATGACGCACTTGAGCATCATCAGCGCGGTGGTACCGAACTCGAAGCTGTCGGCGCCGAGCAGCGCCGACTTCACGACGTCGCTCGCCGTCTGGTGCGCCCCGGAGCACCGGAGCAGCACCTTCTGCCGCAACCCGTTGGCGCACAACGCCTGATGGACCTCGGCGACACCGATCTCCGCCGAACGTCCGGCGTACTTGAGGCTGGTCACCGCGGCGGCACCGGTACCGCCGGTGTTGCCCGCGACATTGATGACGTCGGCGCCGGCCTTCGCGACACCCACCGCGATGGTGCCGATGCCCTCCGAGGACACGAGCTTGACGATGACGCGGACCCGCGCCGCCTTGCAGTCGTGGATCAGCTGCGCGAGGTCCTCGATGGAGTACGTGTCGTGATGCGGTGGGGGAGAGACGAGTTCGACGCCGGGAGTGCCGCCGCGCGCTGCCGCGATCTCGACGGTCACCTTGGGTGCGGGCAGCTGCCCGCCCTCGCCGGGCTTGGCGCCCTGCGCGATCTTGATCTCGAGTTCCTCGAGCATCGGGTCGGCCAGGTAGCCCGCCCACACACCGAAGCGGCCGGACGCGAACTGTTTGATCCGGGAACCGCGGATGGTGCCGTAGCGCGAGATGTGCTCACCGCCCTCACCGCTGTTCGACATACCGCCGACCATGTTGGTGCCGTGCGCGACGGCCTCGTGCGCGTTGGAGTTCAACGCACCGTGGCTCATGGCGCCGGACGTGAGGAACGGGGTGATCTCGCTGGCCTTCTGCACCTGACCGATCGGCACGCTCGCCGGAGCGGTGCGCAGTAGCGACAGACATCGCAGCGCCTCACCGGACGTGCGCACCACAAGGGCGTCGCCGTCCACGCTGTGCTCGAGGAGGTCGTCGCCGAACCGCATGACCAGCGATTCGCCGAGCGCCGCGAGCACACGGGACTCGCCCGCGTGGGGGCCGGTGAGCCGCAGCCGGAACCGGTCCTCGCCGATGGCCTCGGATTCGAGCCCGCGCACCGCGAAGCTGTTGTTGCCCTTGCGGGAGAAGCGGCCCATCTGCTTGCGGAACTCGGCTGCCGTGGTGAGGAACGTGACGTCGGCAGGCAGATCCAGCACGTCGCGCAGCGCTGCCGGACGACGGGTGCGCTCCTCGGCCATCGTCCGCGCGAAGGCGCGGTAGCCGGGGGTGATCTCGAAGCGGTCGACCGCCTCGGGTGTCAGCTTCTGGAAGCCGGCGTTGCGGTAGGCGTCGTCGTCGAGACCGAACGCGTCCTCGAGCCGGTTCAGCGGCAGCAGTCGCAGCGATTCCGTGTGGTCCTGCGTGCCCGCCGTGTCGAACGAGATGGGCTCCTCGGTGAGGTCGACGAAGCCGCGCACGGCCGCCGTGCCGTACGAGTGACCGGCGCCCTCCGCGCGCTCCTTGAACAGGCCGAGCAGCGGGACGTCCTTCTCCCCGGTGACCGTCAGGGCGCGCTGGTGCCAGTCGGCGACGGCCTGCGCGATGACGGCGAACCCGACACCACCCACCGGCGTCTTCACGTTCGCGAAGTAGCGGCGCAGCACCCGGTCGTCGGTGTCGAGGTAGTTGGGTTCGAAGAACTCGCCGCCGATGTAGCTTTCGGCGGTGCACAGGCCGACCCGGCCCATCGTCTTCATCAGCGACTTCTCGGCGGCCTTCGCGAACCGCTTGAACGCCACATCCGCCTCGTCGGCGAACTTCTCCTCGGCGCGCAGACGGACGGCGAGCGGGTAGATCGCGGCGGCGCCGAAACCGAGGGCCGCGGCCACGTGGTGCGACGACGAGATCTGACCGCTCTCGGCGACGACGGACACCCGCAGGCGCAGGCCCTCCTCGATCAGCCGCTGGTTGACAGCGGAGATCGCCACGATCATCGGCAGCGCGGCGCGGTCGGTGGCCACGTGACGGTCGGTGACGATCGCGATGCCGCCCTGCTCGCGGGCGAACGCCTCCACCTCGTCGCAGAGCCCGTCGACCGCGGCCTCGAGCGCAGCCGCGTTGGCGGCGGAGTCACCGTGGACGGGGGTGTACAGCATCGGGAAACGCTGCACCGGGGTCTCGGACTGCTTGCGGATCCGCAGCATGTCCATGTGGGTGAGGATCGGCGACGGCACCACGATCTGCGGCGCAGACTGCGCCCCGCTGTTCGGCTTGGCGCCCAGCGCGACACGCAGCGTCATGCCGTCGGCCTCACGGATGCTGTCGAGCGAAGGGTTCGTGACCTGGGCGAAACGCTGCGAGAAGTACTTGGCCACCCCGCCTTCCTGATCGGAGAGCGCGTTGATGGCGTTGCCGTAGCCCATCGCGGAGATCTTCTCCTGACCCGACGCGAGCATCGGGTCCATCATGAATTTGAAGCTTTCCTGGTTGTGCGAGTACGCGACGTAGCGCTGGGTGCGCTCGAGGTCGCCGTTGTACCGCAGCGGTCCCGGCTCGGCCTCGACCTCGGGCAGCGCCTCGATGGTCCGGCGGGCCTCCGCGACGAGCGTCGGGTAGTCGTTCCGGGAGGCGAGCAGCTCGAGTGCCTCGTCGGTGGAGTACGAGCGGCCCTCGCGGTGGTCGAAGTACAGCATGCCGCCGGCCTCGATGCGTCCGCGGTGCAGGACGGTCTCGGGGTCGAAGTCGATCTGCCCGGCCTCGGACGTGACGCACAGGTACTCGTCCGTCTCCACCGAGCGCAGCGGACGCAGTCCGAGCCGGTCGAGCCGGGCGCCGACGACGGTGCCGTCGCCGAAGATCAGCGCGGCCGGGCCGTCGTTCTTCTCCTCGTACAGCGAGAAGTACTCGAGCATCGCCCGGACCTCGGGCGACAGGGTGGAGTCGTTCTCCCACGCCGGCGGCATCATCGACACCACCGCGGTCACCAGGTCGAGACCGTCCTCCACCACCCGGCTCTGCAGCGTCTGGTCGAGGCGGCAACTGTCCGACTGGCCGTGCGGGCGGACGATCTCCCGGTTCCGGGCACGAGCGAGCGCCGTCTCGGACAGGCGATTCTTCTTGTCCGTGTTGAGCTCGCCGTTGTGCGCCATCAGACGGAACGGCTGCGCCATCGTCGGATGCGGGTCGGTGTTCGTCGAGAACCGGGTGTGGAAGTACAGGGTGTGGATGGCGTGCGCCGGGTCGACGAGGTCCTGGAAGTAGGGCATCACCTCGTTCGAATTGAGGCGGCCCTTGAGCACCTGGGTGCGGGCGCTCAGCGACAGCGGGTACAGCCCGGCCAGATCGGGCTGGGTGTACGCGACGGCCTCGATCGCGAGCAGGGCGTCGTGGATGCGACGGTCGAACTCGGTCTCGTCGGCGCACGCGTCGGGCGCGGTGAACACCCACTGCCGGATCGGCAGCTGGTGCCGGATCGCGGCGGGCCGGAGCACGGTCGCGTCGACGGGCACGTCACGCTCGAGCAGCACGTGGAAACCCTGGTCGGCGAGAGCCCGCTCGATGACGGCCTCCGCGTCGCCGTGGAATGCCACGTCGGTGGGGAGGAAGAAGTTGCCGACACCGAACCGGCCGGCCTCGAGATCGTCCTGACCGGTCAGGGTGCGGAAGAACGGCACCGACAGGTCGACGCAGACACCGGCGCCGTCGCCGACACCCTCCGCCGACATGCCACCACGGTGAGGAACAGCACACAGGGCCTCATGGCCCCTGATGAGGACGTCATGGGCCTGAATGCCGTCCTTGCGGGTGATGAAGCCCACGCCGCAGCTGCTCTTGTCGAGCGTCCTGTCGTACAGGCCGGACT
Source organism: Rhodococcus sp. JVH1 (assembly GCF_000280725.2). Classification (NCBI taxonomy): domain Bacteria; kingdom Bacillati; phylum Actinomycetota; class Actinomycetes; order Mycobacteriales; family Nocardiaceae; genus Rhodococcus; species Rhodococcus sp. JVH1. Next base: position 6,107,407 of record NZ_CP166289.1, read on the forward strand.
CGGTGGCACTCGTGTTCAACCGACTGTCTCCTCGCGATACTCGCCGAATATGGGGCCGTGCTGGGCGCACGGGTGGCGTCGGCGAGAGGAACACGGCAGAGAACCGGCCCCGAACCGATACGCCGGTGAGGCAGACGTCGTTGTCTGAGGTGCGGACCTTTTCCAGGTCCGCGCGAAATCGCAGATTAGCCGAGGCTAAGTCCCTACTGCAAGCTGCTCGATCCGCAGCCGCCGAGCGGTACCAAATCCGCGACGAGCGTGCAGCCGAACGCCGAGTTGCGAACATCACACCTGGCCAGGACGCTGGGCCGCGCTCGTAGACGCACGGGCATTGGTCAGATGCCGACGCTATTGCGGGTGCGGGTGACCATTCGGTGGGCGTTTGCCCCCTGACCTCAGTCGGCGAGGTCGATGCGGACGGTCAGCAGGTCGGTGCCGACGGCCCGGACGGCGACGCTGTTCATCCGGGGAAGCTGCGCCAGCCGGGCGCGGGCGTCGTCATCGGGGAGCAGCGTCGCGGTGCCGGCGTGCCACCTGCCGTGGATCCGCAGCCGAACGGCATTGTTCGCGCGGATGTTGCGGATGTAGTTCGACCGCTCACCGAACTCGGACACCAGCCAGAACTCGGTGCCCGTGCGCCGGCCGCCGATGGGCGTGACGCGGGGCTGCCCGCTGACGCGGCCGGTGGTCTCGAGGAGCGTCTGGCTCGACAGTCGCGTGGAGAGCGGGTTGGCGACGTGCCGCTGGAATTGCATGACGATCCGTCGTTTGATCGCGTCGAGGTCGGCCATGACGAGAGCCTTCCACGTGGGGAAGGCTCTCGTCGACCGTTTCGCTACTTCGCGGCGACCGCGTCGTCGTCCTCGAACGGGTCGCCGGTCCGTTCGGCGTTGTAGCGGGCTTCGTCGAGGATGCCTTCGCGCTTCGCGACGATCGTCGGGACGAGAGCCTGCCCGGTGACGTTGACCGCGGTGCGGCCCATGTCGACGATCGGTTCGACCGCGAGCAGCAGGCCCACACCGGCGAGGGGCAGTCCCAGCGTCGACAACGTGAGCGTCAGCATGACGGTGGCGCCGGTGGTGCCCGCGGTGGCCGCGGATCCGATCACGGAGACGACGATGATCAGCAGGTAGTCGGTGAACGACAAAGGCACACCGTAGAACTCGGCGACGAAGATCGCGGCGATCGAGGGATAGATGGCAGCGCAGCCGTCCATCTTGGTGGTCGACCCGAGCGGCACGGCGAACGACGCGTACTCGCGGGGGACACCGAGATTGCGTTCGGTGACCCGCTCGGTGAGGGGCAGGGTACCGATCGACGAACGAGACACGAAGCCGAGCTGCGTGGCAGGCCAGACGCCGGAGTAGAAGGCGCGCACCGACAGTCCGTGCGCGCGGATCAGGACGGGGTAGACGACGAGGAACACGATGGCCAGGCCGATGTAGACGGCGGCGGTGAACCAGCCGAGCGAGCCGATGGCGTCCCAGCCGTAGGTGGCGACGGCGTTCGCGATCAGCGCGGCGGTCCCGATCGGTGCGAGGCGGATGATCCACCACAGCACCTTCTGCACGATCGCGAGGAGTGACGCGTTGAACTGCAGGAACGGTTCGGCCTTGGCCCCGACCTTCAGTGCGGCGATGCCGATCGCGGCCGCGACGACGAGCAACTGCAGCACGTTGAAACTCAGCGACGTGCTGGCGGCGCCCTCGGTGAGGGTGGTCTTCGCATTCAGGCCGAGGAAGTTGCTGGGCACGAGGCCGGTGACGAATGCCCACCACGAGCCGGTGGTGGCCGGTTCCTTGCCGGCGCCGGTGACGGTCGTGTGGGATCCCGGCTGGATGACGAGTCCGATGACGATCCCGATGACGACGGCGATGAACGCGGTGATCGCGAACCACAGCAGTGTCTGGACGGCGAGGCGCGCGGCGTTGGCCACCTCACGCAGGTTGGCGATCGAACTGACGATGGCCGTGAACACCAGCGGGATCACCGCGACGGTAAGGAGTTTCACGTAACTGGAGCCGATGGTGTGGACGGTTCCGACGAGCCAGTTCTCGTTGCCGTCGGCGGCGACGGGCATGGCGCGGGCGACGAGTCCGAGGATGACGCCGAGGACGAGACCGGTGACGATCTGGGGGCCGAAGGATGTGGCCCACTGGGGTAGACGGCGTCGAGAGGTGGTCTCGGCGCGCGTGGACAGCGCGGGACTGGGCATGGGTGTGCCTTTCGCATGGGGCCGTGGAACGTCGCCCGGTGGGGCGGATACGGCGAGAGAGAGTCCTGAGTGGAGAGGTGCGTCAGCGCGAGCGCGGACAGATTGCGCTCGCCTGCAGGCGGAGGTCGACGTAGCGCCGAGAGGTCAGGAACAACACTGCGGGAACAATACTCCCGGTGGCGCCGCGGGTTTACTCCGGTTCGGCCTCGTCCGGATACCAGCGGGCGTAGACGTCGGGGTGCGCGCGGGTGCGGCTCTTCCACGCGTTCTCGCCGTACGTGCGATAGAGCGGATTCGCCGGATCGAGTTCGATGCCGCGGGCACGTTCGGCCAGGTGCGGCGGCAGCTCGATGGTCGGGACCGTGGCGTCGAGGGCGGGATTGAGGAAGTACGGCACGGACAGTCGTTCGGGCGCACCGGCGGGGGTGATCACCCGGTGCCGGGTGGCCCTCAGGTACCCGCCGGTCGCGACCTCGAGCAGTTCGCCGATGTTCACCACGAACGAGCCGGCGCGGGCGGGTGCGTCGATCCAGTCGCCGGTCTCAGTTTCCACCTGGAGTCCCGACGACCCGGGTTCGAGGAGCAGCATCGTCAGCACGCCGGAATCCTTGTGGGCGCCGACGCCCTGCTCGCCGGTGTGGTCGGCGCTCGGCCGTTCCGGGTAGCGGACGACCTTGATCAGCGTGGCGGGGGCGTGCGCGAAGGCGTCGTCGAAGATCGCCGGATCGGCGTCGAGTGACGCGGCCCAGTGCCGCAGGAGCCGCATCCCGACGTCGGCGAGCGCGGCGTCGAGGGCCTCGATCGTCTTCTCGAGGTCGGGGAGATCCGCGGGCCATTGATTGGGACCCTGCAGTCTCAGGTAGCCGTCGGCGCCGGGGATCGGTTGCCGTTCGGGGCCGATGTCGATCTGTTCCCGCCAGTCGGTCTCGCCGTTGGTCAGTTCGTCGCCCACCCGGTTGTAGCCACGGAAATGGGGGCTGTTCAGCATCGCGATCGACTGCTTGGAGTCGTCGGGCAGGGCGAAGAATTCCCGCGCGACGGTGAACACCCGATCGAGCAGTTCCCGGTCCACGCCGTGCCCGTCGAGGTAGAAGAACCCCACGTGGTGGGTGATCTCCCGCAGCCGTTCCCGCCCGGCCGGAGTGTCCAGTTCGGCGAAATCGATGACGGGGAGCATCCCTCCACGGTAGCTCCGGTTGGTCGCGGTGTCAGGTCTCCCGGCAGCGCTCGAGCAGCACGCTGTCGTGCCAGACGCCGTCGATCTGTGCGAGTCGTTGCCGCACCCCGACCGTCCGGTAGCCGACCGCGTGGTGCAGTGCGATGGACCCGGTGTTCACCGCCAGCACCGAGGCCTGGAGCGTCCAGATGCCCGAGAAGTTCGCTTCGTCGATGAGCCGCCGCATCAGCGCGGTCCCGACGCCCGCGCCGCGGAACGCCCGGGCCGTGTACACGGAGTTCTCGGCCACCCCGCGGAAGCAGCGCCGCGAGGACATGGGGGACAGGGCGGCTCGACGTGCCCGCGTGGGGTGTCACGTTTCGGGGCGAACGTACCCGCGGGCGCCTCGGGAGCGCCGACGGGTACATTCGCCCCGCCGAGGTCGGGGATCAGCACGGTGTCGTGACGCTCACTGCCGCAGCCGGATCCACGTCGTCTTCAGCCCGGTGTACTTGTCCGTCGCGTGCAGGGAGAGGTCGCGGCCGAACCCGGACTGTTTGAACCCGCCGAACGGGGTCTGCGCGCTGATGGCGTCGACGGTGTTGACGGAGACGGTCCCCGCCCGCAGCGCCGCGGAGACGCGGTGCGCCCGGTTCAGGTTCTCGGTCCACACCGAGGCCGCCAGGCCGTAGGTGCTGTCGTTGCCCATCCGGACGGCGTCGGCCTCGTCGGTGAACGTCTGGACGGTGAGGACGGGCCCGAACACCTCCCGGGTCACCACCTCGGCCGTGGGTGCGACGTCCGCGAAGATCGTCGGTTCGACGAAGGATCCCCGGCCGTCCACGGTGGTTCTGTTGCCGCCCAGCAACACCCGGCCCTCGGACCGGGCGCGGTCGATGAACCCCGCGACGGTGCGAGCGTGGTTCTCGTCGACGATTGCGCCCAGCGTGGAGGCGGGATCGAGCGGATTGCCGGGGCGGATCGACGACGCCCGGCGGACGAGGGCCTCGGTCACCTGTTCGGCCACCGACTCCTCGACCAGCAACCGGGAGTTGGCCGAGCACACCGCGCCCTGGTTGTAGAACGCGCCGAAGACCGCCTTCTCCACCGCCTCGTCGAGATCGGCGTCCGCAAACACCAGGTTGGGGCTTTTGCCTCCGCATTCGAGCCAGACCTGCTTCAGATTCGAGTCCGCCGCATACCGGAGGAACCGCTTCCCGGTCGCGGTCGAGCCGGTGAAGGCGAGGACGTCGACGTCGGGATGCAGGCCCAGCGCCGCCCCGGCGGTGGCGCCGAACCCCGGGACGACGCCCAGGACACCGTCGGGCAGGCCCGCCTCGGCGGCGAGTTCGGCCAGCCGCAGCACCGACAGGGGAGCCTGCTCGGCGGGTTTGAGGACGACGCTGTTGCCCGCGGCGAGGGCAGGCGCCAGCTTCCACACCGCGAGGTCGAGGGGGAAGTTCCACGGGACCACCGCCCCGACGACCCCGAGGGGTTCGCGGGAGACGAGCGCGAGACTCCCGGGATCGGTGGGCGCGATCTCCCCGCCGATCTTGTCGAGGGCTTCGGCGTAGAACCTGAAAAGATCAGCGGCCGAGGGGACGTCGACGGTCAGTGCCTCCACCACGAGCTTGCCCATGTCGAGAGAGTCGAGCAGGGCGAGCTCGTGCCGGTGTTCGAGGATCAGCTCGGCGAGCCGGAGCAGGACCCGCTTGCGGTGCGACGCCGGGCTCCGCGACCAGACGCCCGAGTCGAATGCCTCGCGCGCAGACCGCACCGCGGCGTCGACGTCCGGGGCGTCCGCGGCCGCCACCCGTGCGAGCAGCTCACCGGTGGCCGGGTTGATCGAGTCGAACGTCTCATCGGACTTGGCGGGACGGAACGCGCCGTCGATGAAGAGCTCCCGGCGCGGCGTGATCGTCGCGGCGAGCCGGGTCCAGTCGTCGAGTGTGGTCGGGTCAGGCATCGTCATCCCTCGTGCTCGAAAGTGGTGGTGTGGGATCAGGGAACATAGATGGCGAACTGTTTGAGCAGGGGCTCGTCGACGCGGTACTCGCCGCGCCACCCCTTGGTCAGGGTGAATGCGTCGCCGGATCCGAAGGTGTGCGAGACGCCGTCGTCCGCTGTCAGCGTCACCGAACCCTCCAGCACCCGGGTGTATTCGTCGCCCGGGTAGGACTCGATGTACTCGCGATACGGCTCGGCGCGCCAGGAGCCGACGGTGAACTTCTCGTCGCCGCTGCTCAGGTGGACCATTTCGTGTTCCTTCGGATCGCCCGCCCGGAGCGTGTCCGCGGTGACGTACGCGCTGGGTGTCATCGCCGCGATGTTCCGGGCGTCGGTCGGGATCGGGTGCACTGCGGTCATGGTGGTGTTCCTCAGTTCTGTGCGTTGGCGAGCGGGGGGACGGAGAATCTCTCGACGGGTTCGATGGACAGTCCGGTGACTTCGCGTCGGAAGGCGACCGGGCCCGCGGCGGGTGGTTCGTCCAGTTCCTCGGCGTACCGGTGCCCGGACCAGACCGCCGCCGCGATGGTGGACGGGGCCCAGGCGTCGCCGATGCCGCGGACACTGCGCAGGTCGGCGTCGGCCCATTCGGATTCGCGGGACTGCAGTTCGTGGAACAACCCGTCCTTCGGGAGCCGCGCGGTGACGAGGACGACGCTGTCCGCGTCGACGAACTGCTCGTCGCCGGTGAACGCGCACACGGTGCGGACGCCCTGCGCGGTGACCGCGGTGACGGCGCGATTCACCTGAACGTGCACACCGGCCTTGATGATTCGCTTGCGGATGCGGACCACCTCCATGGTGTTCGTCGTCCACTGCGACACATGCGCGGCCGGCGTGATCAGGGTGACGTCGAATCCCTCCTTGGCGAGGAGTTCGGCGACGACGGCACCGAGGTAGTAGTGGTCGTCGTCGAAGAGCACGACCTTGTTGCCCCGGGGCCGGAGCCCCGCCATCACGTCGTCGGGGGTCAGGACGTCGGCGTGCTCGTCGACGGGAACGGCGTGGGTGTGCCACCGGCCGACGCCGTCGCGGCGCCAGTGCGAGCCCGTCGCGACGACCACGTGCTGGAAGTCGTTCTCGATGACGTCGTCGGCGGTCATCTCGCTCTCCATGAACACGTCCACGTCGGGGAGCCTGCGGAGTTGCTGTTCGCGGTAGTCGACCACGCGGATCCACGCGGACAGGCCGGGCAACTTGGACTCGCGGGTCACGCGGCCGCCGAGTTGCCTGCTCGCCTCGGCGAGGCTGACGTGGTAGCCGCGTTGCCCGAGTGCGCGGGCCGCCTCGAGTCCGGCGGGGCCGGCGCCGACGACGAGGACGTTCGAATCGGTCGAGCGCACCTTGATCCGCTCCGGGTGCCAGCCGCGCCGGAACTCCTCGCCCATCGTCGGGTTCTGGGTGCAGCGGATCGGCGACATGGTGAAGTCGCCGGACACGCAGATATTGCAGCCGATGCACTCCCGGATGTCCTCGAGGTTCCCCTCCTCGATCTTGCGCGGAAGGTACGGGTCGGCGATCGAGGGTCGGGCCGCCCCGATGAAGTCGAGGATGCCGCTCTTGACCTGATGCAGCATCGTGTCGGGCGAGGTGAAGCGGCCGACACCGACGACGGGTTTCGTGGTGAGCTGCTTCAGCCCGCGGACATACGGCTCCTGCTCCGCCTCGGGACCGAACCGCGACGTGACGGAGTCGTCCTCCCAGCTGCCCAGCACGAAGTCCCACAGATCGGGGGTCTCGCCGAGCAGGCCGATCACGTCCTCGATCTCGCTGCGGGTGATCCCCTCGTCGCCGAGGAGTTCGTCGACCGAGATGCGGCACGCCACCGCGGCCTTCCCGTCGGCGACCTCACGCGAATCCTCGAGGATCTCGCGGAGCAGGCGAACCCGGTTGGTCAGGCTGCCGCCGTACTCGTCCGTCCGATTGTTGTACCGGCGGGACAGGAAGTGGTGCAGGCCGCCGATCGCGTGTCCGGCGTACACGTAGACGATGTCGTATTCGGCCTTCAGCGACCGGCGCACCGCCTCCTTGTGCCAGTGCCGGAGGTCGGCGATGTCCGACTTGGTCATCGCCCTCGCCTGGACGGGGTCGTAGTTCCAGGAGACGACGGGCAGATTCTGCGGGCCCAGCGGGGTCTCGCGGCTGATCAGGTTGGGACTGTTCAGGCCGTTGTGGGCGAGCTCGATGCCGGCGAGGGAGTCGCCCTCGTGAATCTTCTCGGAGATCCGGGTCAGGGCGGGCAGGTCCTGGTCGTCCCACAGGCGCAGCTCGATGAACGGGCCGATGTCCGAGGTCGGGTGGATCTCGACCTGCTCGGTGCAGACGACGGCCCAGCCGCCCTCGGCCTTGACGCGCCGCATGTAGGCCTCCCCGGAGGGGTCGCGGTAGCCCATGCCGTTGCAGTGGGGGACTTGGAAGAATCTGTTGCGGGCGGTGACCGGTCCGATCTTGACCGGTTCGAAAAGGATGTCGTATCGCGGATCACGCACGGTGGGTTCCTCACGCTGTTCGGTTCGTGCAGTGCCAGAATCGTCGGTCCGCGCGACCACAACAGTCAACAGGATCTTTCCGTGCCACTGCATCAGTTATTCAGATGCCAACCCGGCGGCTTCCACATCTGGAGAACTGATGCAGTACCCCGGATCTTTGTGCTGTACAGATTTGCCGGTCGCGGACGAGAGTAGTGACCGGCATCACTGCAACGTGAGAGGCACGATCGATGAGCGACAACACCCCCACCGCCCTGGCGGAAGAACAGACGCAACATCTCGAGAAGTCACTCGGCCGTTTCGACATCGTCTTCCTCATCGTCGCGGCGGTGGTGTCGGTCGAGGTTCTCGGTCAGGTCTCCACCTTCGGCGCGGAGACGTTCACGTGGGCACTGGTTCTCGCGGTGTTCTTCCTGCTGCCGTACGGCCTGATCTTCGCCGAGATCGGCAGCACGTTCACCGGCGAGGGCGGTGTGTACGTGTGGGTCCGGAGAGCGTTCGGCCGGCCGCTGGCCGCCCTCGCATCGCTGCTGACGTGGGTGACCCAGCCCGTGTGGGTCGGCGGGTCGATGGCGTTCATCGCCGCGGAGACCTGGAACCACTACGTCACCGCGTTCGAGGAAGGATCGGTGACGGACTACCTGTTCAAACTGGTCTTCATCTGGCTGACGGTGCTCGCGGCCGTCGTGAGTCTGGCTCGCGGCAAATGGATTCCGACGGTCGGCGCATTCCTCAAGATCGTCTTCCTGCTGTTCTTCCTCGTCACCACCGGCATCTACGCCGCGAAGAACGGATTCGCCGGCATCTCGGCGGGCGACTTCAGCCCCACCCTGACCGGGCTCCTCGGCGTGACGCCGCTGCTGCTGTTCTCCTACCTCGGGTTCGAATCCGGAAACAGCGCCGCCGGGGAGATGAAGAACCCCGCCCGCGACGTCCCGATCTCGATCGCCCGCGCCTGCGCCATCGCCGCCGCGTCCTACCTGCTGCCGATCTTCGCCATCCTGCTCGTCGTCCCCGCGGACGACATCACCGGTGTCGGCGGACTCCTCGAGGCGGTCGCGACCGTGTACAGCGTGTACGGTCCCGCCGCACCCGCCATGCTGACCGTGACCGGGGTGATCTTCGCGGTGATCCTGATGACCCAGGGCGCGGCGTGGATGATCATCAGCGACCGCATGCAGGCGATGGCCGCGGCCGACGGTGCGTTCTTCGGCGGATTCTTCGGCCGCTTCCATCCGCGTCTGGGAACGCCGGTGCGCGTCAACTTCCTGTCCGGACTCGTCGCCACCGTCTTCATGGTCGCGGCCATGCAGATCACCGGCTCCGGCGGTTCCATCTTCGCGGTCGTGCTCACCATCTCGATCTCGACGTTCCTGATCAGCTACCTGATCGTCATCCCGTCGGCGGTCCGCCTGCGCACGCGTTTCCCGGACGTCGTGCGGCCCTTCCGGGTTCCCACCGGAAACGCGGGCTTCCGCGTCCTCGGCATCCTGTGCTTCGCGTGGGTGCTGCTCGGTTCCTGGGTGGCGGTCTTCCCCGGCACCCTGGAATCGGTGTTCGGCCTGGACTACGACTTCGAGGAGATCTGGGGAGTGAACCAGGGGACGTTCGAACTGTTCACCCTCGGGACGCTGGCCGTGCTCGCGCTCCTCGGCGCCGTCGGATACGTGCGTGGCAATTCCGTGCGGTCGGCGAGCGGCCCGCGCCGCACCCGGGAAGACGGCCCCGGATCGCAGCCGGATCCCGACCTCGTGAACGCCGACATCCGCTGACGGTGTCGCGTCCGCCGCGTGTGTCGTGGGTGGCTCCCCGGTCGGAGACCTGCAATCCTGGTGGCCTCAGATCCCGAGGAGAGTGCATGCAACGACGACCCGACGTGACGTTCACCCAACTGAGGTATTTCGTCGAGGCCGCGAACTTCTCCAGCATGACGAAGGCCGCCGACGAACTGATGGTCGCGCAGTCGGCGGTCTCCTCGGCGGTCTCCCAACTCGAGCATCAGATCGGCACCCAGCTCTTCATCCGGCAACGGTCCCGCGGACTGGTCCTCACCGCTGCGGGGGAGGAGATGCTCCGCGACACACGCAGCGTCCTCGCCCACCTCGGTGAGGTTCTCGACGCGGCGCGCGGCCACCAGGACAACGTGCGGGGAACGGTGCGCCTGGCCTGCTTCGTCACCCTCACTCCGTTCATCCTCCCGACACTGATCTCGGACCTGCGCGATCAGCACCCCGACCTGGAGGTCGAGGTCGTCGAGACGCAGGCGGAGGCGGTGCGGGCGGCGCTGCGCAACGGCACCGCGGAACTGGCCCTGACCTACGACCTCGCGCTGGGCGACGACATGGAGACGGAGACGCTCGGCGTTGCCAAGCCGCACGTCATCCTTCCGCCGGACCACCGGCTGGCCGGCCACGACGCGATCACCCTCGCCGACCTCGAGGGCGAACCCATGGTGTTGCTGGACCTGCCGAGCAGCCGCGACTACTTCCTGGCGATGCTGTCGGCGGCGGGGGTCACGCCGGTGGTCCGGTACCGGTCGGCGAGCTACGAAACGGTGCGCGGACTCGTCGCCCGCGGCCACGGCTTCTCGATCCTCAACCAGCGGCCCGCCGAGGGCCGGACCTACGACGGCGGACGCGTCGCGACGCTGCCCATCGCCGACGACGTTCCCGGCCTCCCGGTGGTGCTTGCCCGGCTGAAGGGTGTGCGGAGCACGGCGCGGGCCCGGGCCGTCGCCGAACGGGCGCGGGCCGTGTTCGCGAAACAGGCGGGTTCGGCCCGCTAGAACGGCCACCCCATCTGGGCGTCGCGGTCGGCGCCGAAGGCGTGATCGAAGCGGTCGAGGACGTCGGGGTCCGCGGCCTGCAGCCGGTTCGCGGCGGCGAAGGTGCGTGCCCGGTGGGCGCCGAGATACAGGCTGCCCAGCACGTCCAGGTCGAGCACCACCTGCGGGGTGGAGTCGGTCGGGGTGCACAACGCGGTGCCGTCCCGCACGGTCAGCGCGAACCGCCCGCCGGCGTCCAAAAATCCGTCGTCGACCTGGATCACGACGTCGAAGTCTGTTCGGTACCTGCGGGCCTCGAGTGCGGCGGGCACGTCCATGATCCGGACCCACAGTTCGTCGTGGCGCGAGGTGGTGCGTACCAGCCGGCCGTCGGTCAGCAGATACGGCAGTGGGTCCTCGGGGGTGAGGTGCGCTTCGATGCGCCGCACGAGGTCCAGGCCGAGCAGTGCTCGCCACAGCGCGGCGTGCGCGTCTCGCGTGACGGTGCGGATCTCCTCCACCCGGGCGACGGTTCCGTTGTCGCCGGACACGCGACGGTAGAGCACGTAACCGTCGTCGTGCACGAGCCCGAACAGGCTTGTGCCGCCGCCACGCTCGCTCTCACGGTCGGCGAAGATCCGATTCCACACGATCTCGGGCCGCACCTGCGCCCCCGGGGTCACCCGTTGCCAGCGGTCGTAGACGTCGGTGAACGCGGCCCGGGCCTCCGCCGGATGGACCATCCGCACACCACCCGGGTCCGGTGCCTTCGGGTGCGGCACCGCGAATCGGCGGTCGATGCTCGACGTGGTCTCGATGGTCGCGGGTCCGTACCCGAAGCGTCCGTAGATCCCGCCCTCACTGGCCGTGAGGAGCGACAGCGGGACCCCCGACGTCCGGATGCGGTCGTGATGTTCGGTGTAGAGCGCGCGGAGGAGGCCGCGGCGTCGATGGGTGGGCGCGACCGTCACCGCGGTGACGCCCGCCGCGGGAACGCCCTCGCCACCGGGAACGGTGACGGTCATCGGGATGTCCATGGTGGCGCCGACCACCGCGTCCTCGTAGACCGCGATGATCGGCGGCGCGCCGCTGACGAGTTGCCTCCAGTGGGCGGTGAACTCCTCGGTCTGCGGTGTCACGAAGCAGATCTCGTTGAGCAGGGTGATCTTCGGCCAGTCCCGTTCGGTGGCCGTTCTGATCGTGATGCCGGCGGTGGTCGTCGTCATTCCCCGACACTGGCACACCCCACGTGGACTCGCAGCCGAATTTCGGCGTCCGACCTTGACCCGGTGCGCGCTTTCGGAGAGTCTGAAACCTTGCCGACCGGTGAGGGGGTGACGTCACGGTGTCGAATGACCACCCCTCGTCCGCGCCTCGCCGCACGCTCCGGCTGCGCCGCGAGTCCTGGGGATTCGTGATCGGCTCCTTCCTGTTCGGGCTGGCGGCCACCCGGGTGTACGGGCACGCGGTCGGCGCCGAGATCGACAACATCACCTACTTCGTCGGGTCGCTGTTCTTCACCACCGCCGGGTTCATCCAGTTGCGGCTCAGCGGCAGGCCGGTGCCCGGGGAGGACTCCGCGACGGTCGAACGCTACGACTGGTGGGCGGCGCTGATCCAGTTCGTCGGCACCCTGCTGTTCAACGTGAGCACCGGCGTCGCGCTGATCCAGGGCCTCACCGTCGAACAGGACCGGGTGTGGGGGTGGCGTCCCGACATCTTCGGGTCGACGGCATTCCTCGTCGCCAGCGGTCTGGCTGTGGTGGCCACCACCGAAACCGACAAGCTGTGGGATCCGCATGCCCGCAACTGGCGCAGCACCTGGTTGAACATGATCGGGTCGGTGGCGTTCGGAGTGTCCGCGGTCGGCGCGTTCATCGTGCCCGGCACGGACTCGCTGAAGAACCCGACGATCGCCGATCTGGGCACGTTCGTGGGTGCGGTCTGTTTCCTCGTGGCCGCACTGCTGATGCGCCCGCCTCACCCCAGGTATTCGCCGAACCAGGCGAGGACACGTTCGTAGGCCTCGGCTGCCGCGGTCGCGTTGTAGCGCGGCCCGGTGTCGTTGAAGAACGCGTGATCGGCGCCCGGAACCGTGACGATCTCGTGCGGTAGTCCCGCCTTCGCGAGTGCGGCGGCAGCGGCGTCCCGGGACGCGTTCACCCGGGCGTCCAATTCCGCGTAGATGGCGAGGACCGCGGCCTTCGACCCGGAGAAATCGGCGCCCTCGGGCAGGGGCCCGTAGAAGGGGACCGCCGCAGCCAGCCTCGGCTCACCGGACGCGAGGAGTTGCCACACCATCCCGCCGCCGAAACAGAACCCGACCGCCGCGATCTTCTCGTCCGGCACCCGACGCCCGAGTTCGTCGACCCCGGCCTTCATGTCGGCGACGAAGCGCGCCGGCGGCACGGTGGCCAGCGCGGCGGTCGCCTGCGCCTGATCGGTGAACGTCGCGGTCCCGCCCTCCTCCGAGAGCAGGTCGAGGGCGAGCGCGGAGTAGCCGGCACCCGCGAATCGTCCCGCCACCGAACGGATGTGGTCGGTCAGGCCCTTGTTCTCGTGTATGACGAGGACCGCTCCGCGAGGTGTGGCGGCGTCGGCCCACGCACCCTGCAGGACGCGGCCGTCCGGCCCGGGGAACGTCACCGCTTCGGTCTCGACGGCCTCGGCCGCTCCCGGCGGTGGGGGCGTCGCTCCGCCGGGCGTCACCGGCGCCGACGTCGGCGACTCGTCGCTGTCGGTGGAACAGGCGGCGAGCAACGAGGACGCCGCCGCCACGCCGAGGCCGATGAGTCCGAGTCTTCGCAACGCCTCGCGGCGGGACAGCAGCCCGTCGGCATGGTCGATCGCGATCTCCTCGGCGATATAGCGTTGCAGTGGCGTCATGATCGTCCCCGTCCGCATCGGCTGATGTAGGGAATTATCCCTGGTCGAACCCGTGATCGGCATCGGTTCCCAGTTCATCACTTTTCCTTATGCAGTGCGCCACTTATCTGTGTTGTACAGATTTCACCGGGGACCTCAAGATTGGTGCAACGGCACGAACTCCTCGCTCACCGCACACAGAAAGGAGCCCGTCATGCCGATCGCTGACCGTCACCCAGCCGTCGAAACGACGGCCCGAACATCGGTGGCCCCACCGATGCCGGACAACTCGACCGCGAACTTCGTCATGGCCATGAGCGCCGTCGCGACCGGAGTCACCGTCGTCGCGACCGACGGTCCAGGCGGGCGCGCCGCCCAGACCGTGAGTGCGATGTGCTCCGTCTCGGCCGACCCGGCACTGGTGCTGGTCTGCCTGCACGGACGAAGCCCGGTCAACGACGCGATCTCCGAGAACGGCGTCTTCTGCGTCAATGTGCTTGCCACCCAGCACGATCACGTCGCCGACACCTTCGCCGGCCGCCCCTGGCCGGGCAAGCGGCGGTGGGACTTCACCTGCGGGCACTGGACCGTGGCCGAATCCGGCTCACCCCGCGTCCACGACGCGATCGCGTCGTTCGACTGCACCGTCCACGACGTCATCGAGGCCGGTACCCACCGTGTCTACATCGGACGCGTCGCCGCCGTGGAGGCACACCCCGGCGAACCCCTCGTGTACGCCTCCCACACCTACAGCAAGCCCGCAGCGTTCGAACCTTCCACCTTTCCCGACTACCCGGACGCACACCCCGCGCCGAGGACGAGGAGCACGAAATGATCCGCACCGGAGACGAATACAGGGAGTCCATCAGAGACGGCCGTGAGGTCTGGGTCGACGGGGAGCGCGTCAAGGACGTGGCCGACCACCCCATGTTCAAGCCGATCGTCGACGTGCGGGCACGCATCTACGACCTCGCGCACGAGGAGGCCACGCAGGACGCGATGACCTATGTCGATCCCGAATCCGGCGAACGCAACGCCATCGCCAACAAGCTTCCCCGCACGCAGCAGGACTGGCTCGACAAGCGCGCCGCCGTCGACCTGGTCCTCGAGGACACCCGGGGCGTGGTCACCCGAGTCGGTGACGAGACCATCGGCGAGATGTGGTCGCTGTTCGACGGCCAGGACGTCCTCAACGAGGTGGACCCGCGCTTCTCGGAGAACATCCGCCGCCACCTGGACCGGTCGGTCCGGGAGGACCCGTTCCACGTGTCGGCGAACACCGACCCGAAGGGCGACCGGTCCAAGGCGCCGCAGGATCAGGACCCCGACATGCTCCTGCACGTCGTGAAAGAGACCGACAACGGCATCGTCGTGCGCGGCGCGAAGTACGAGACCGCCGCCGCCTACTCCAACCAGGCGTTCACCAAACCCACCATCGCCAACTGGGGCAACAGCGAACTGTCCGACTACGCTGTCGGATTCGTGCTCGACATGGGCGCGCCGGGGCTGAAGTACATCTCCCGCAACGGGTTCGCCGGCCGCGCGCCGTCCGCCGACTACCCGCTCGCCAACCGGGTCGACGAGGTCGAGTCCCTCGTCGTCTTCGACAACGTCGAGATCCCCTGGGAAGACGTCCTGTTCTACCGGCACACCCGGGCAGCCACGTTCATCCGCTCCACCCTGCACCGCTACAGCGCGTTCCCGTTCGTGCAACGCACTCTGCACCTCGCCGATCTGATGATCGGATCCGCACTGTGGAACGTCAAGCAGAGCGGCCTCGAGAAGCAGCAGGCGGTGCAGGAGAAGCTCGCCCAGCTCGCCTGCTACCGGGAGACGATCAACGCCCACCTCACCGCGGCCATCTCGCTCGCGGAGCCCAGCCCCGGCGGCCTGCTCATGCCCAACCAGTCCCTCCTCTACACCGGCCGGGTGATGGCGCTCAGCCAGCTGCCCGCGATGATGCACATCGCCCGCGAACTGTGCGGCGGCCAGATCTGCATCACCCCGGACGCCGCCACGTTCGCCGACCCCGACGTCGCGCCGTGGCTGGAGAAGTTCTACTCCATCAACGACAACTGGGTGGCCGACGACCGTCGCAAGCTCCTCGCATTCGCCCGCGACCTGCTCAACAGCGACTACGCGGGACATCGCCTGACGTTCCAGCTCTTCGCCCAGTCACCGCCATTCGCGCAGCTCGCCGCCGTCTACCGCAACTTCGACTTCGACGGTCCGCTCGGGCTGGTCAAGGCCGCAGCGGGGCTGTCGGACAACGTCGACGGAGGTGCGGCATGACCACCCACACCCGCATCCGCCCGTTCAATACCCGCGACACGTACCCGGAACAGAACCTCGACAACGACCTCGCGCAAGCGGTCGTCGCCGGCGGAGTCGTGTATCTCCGCGGGCAGATCGGACAGGACCTCGACACCCGGGAGTCGGTGGGAATCGGCGACGTCGAGGCCCAGGCCGAGAAGGCGATGGCGAACATCGCGATGCTGCTGAAGGAATCGGGCAGCCGGCTCGAGGACGTCGTCAAGGTCACCATCTACCTGGTGGACATCCGGTACCGGGAGACCGTCTACCGGGTGGTCGGACGCTGGCTGAAAGGTGTGCATCCGGTGTCCACCGGCATCGTCGTCGACGCCCTCGCCCGGCCCGAATGGCTCGTCGAGATCGACGCGACGGCAGTGATCAGCTCATGACGTTCTCACTCGTCGCCCGCGAATCCGGGGGCGCGTTCGGGATGGTCGTCTGCTCCTCCAGCCCCGCCGTGGCCGCACGCTGCCTGCACGTGCGGTCCGGGGTCGGTGTCGTCGCCTCCCAGAACGTGACCAATCCGCAGCTGGGGCCGATCGGCCTCGACGCGCTCGCCTCGGGTGCGAATGCGGAAACCGCACTGAAAACCGCTCTCGCGCAAGAGAAGTTCCCGGAGTACCGCCAGGTCGTCGTCGTCGATGCGGACGGCGGCACCGCAGTGCACTCGGGCGCGCAGACGTTGGGCATCCACAGCAGTGCGCAGGGCGGCGGCGCCGCCGTCGCCGGCAACATGCTCCGCGACGAAGGGGTCATCCGGTCGCTGCTGTTCGGCTACGTGTCGAGCACGGCTCCGACGTTCGAGGGCAGACTGCTCGACGGACTCACCGCGGCCGTCATCGCCGGCGGGGAGGCGGGGCCCGTGCACTCGGCGGGAATCCAGGTGGTCGAGGACGTGCCCTGGCCCGTCACCGATCTGCGCGTCGACTGGCACGACGACCCGGTCGGCGAACTGCGCCGGCTGTCGGCGGTGTGGGAACCGCAGAAGCGGGACTACCGGGCGCGGGGTGTCGACCCGACGGCCGCCCCGTCCTACGGCGTGCCGGGGGACCTGTGAGCGCCGACACCGCGGTTCGTGACGGAGCCAGGAGGGCGGAAGACCGGATCCTGGCTCTGTCGCACGACCTTCACGCCCACCCGGAGGTCGCGTGGGAGGAGGAACGTTCCTGCGTCCGGGTGGCCGGGGTGCTGTCGGACGCCGGTTTCACGGTGGAGCAGCAGTACGTCGGACTGCCCACCGCGTTCCGCGCGCACGTCGGTTCCGGACCGCTGCACCTCGCGGTCTGCGCGGAATACGACGCGCTCCCCGGGCTCGGGCACGCGTGCGGGCACAACGTCATCTCCGCCATCTCGGTGGGGACGGCGCTGGCCCTCGCCCCGCTGGTCGACGACCTCGGGATCACCCTGTCGGTACTCGGCACCCCCGCCGAGGAAGGCGGGGGCGGCAAGATCGACATGTTGAAACGCGGAGCGTTCGAGGGCGTCCACGCCGCCGTCATGGCCCACCCCGGCCCGGTCGACGTCGCCCGGGCCGAACCGTACGCGGTGTCCCACAGTCACATCCGGTACGACGGCAAGGCAGCACACGCCGCCGCGTACCCGGAACGGGGCGTCAACGCGGCCGACGCGTTCACGGTGGCGCAGGTCGCCATCGGGCTTCTCCGGCAACAGCTTCCGTCGAGCACGCGAGTGCACGGAATGATGACCCGCGGGGGAGAGGCGCCCAACGCCATCCCCCAGCGCACCGAAGGTCGCTGGTACGTGCGCGCGGAGACGCTGGAGGAACTGGCCCGCATCGAACCCCGCGTGGCCCGCTGCTTCGAGGCCGGCGCCATCGCAACCGGCTGTAACCTAACCATCGCCCCCGAAAGCGAACCGTACTCGGAGTTCCGCACCGACGAAGCGCTGCTTGCGTCGTACGTCCGGCACGCGGAGGGACTGGGCCGCGTGTTCCGCACCGGCGCGGACTCGCTGATGAACCGGGCCTCCACCGACATGGGCAACGTCTCGCAGGTGATTCCCGCGATCCACCCCTACATCGGAATCGACTCCGCGCCTGCCGTCAACCATCAGGCCGAGTTCGCCGCGGCCAGCGCCGCGCCCGCCGCAGACCGGGCGGCCGTCGACGGCGCGCTGGCCCTCGCCCTGACCCTGCTCGACGCCTGCGGCTCCGCCGCCCGTGAGTACTTGTTAACCGCCCGACGTTAAGAAGTACTCACGGGTGGAGCAAAGAATTCGAGCGCGATGTTGTCCGGGTCGCGGAACGAGATGCCGGACCCGTAGTGCGCCGTCTTGATGCCCCCGTGCTCGATGCCGAGGGCGTCGAGCCGCTCCACCCACCGGGGCAGCGCGTCGGGGGAACACTGGAACGCGATGTGGTCGAGTCCGACCTGCCGTTCGTCGAACCGTGCGGGAGCGCCGCTGTCGGGGTGCGTGTGGAGGCCGAAGAGCATGCCGCCGTCGAGCGCGAACACCGTGTGGTGGAAGGTTCCCGATTCCTCGTCCTCGTCGAGCACGGGGGCTGATTCGAACAGTGCGGTGTACCAGGCGGTGCTGGCCGGTAGGTCGGACACGGTGATCGCGACGTGGGTGAGGCCCGGGAAACTGGACATCTGCGACAACTTCCTTCTCCGGTGAATCGGTCTCTTCTTTCGACCCTAGCGAGCCGGCGCTGCCGGGTGGTGGACAAACGCGAAACCCTGCCCGAGCGGGCAGGGGCGGGCACCACGCACACCGCCCGAGCCTGTAACGGGCTCGGGCGGTGCGGTGTTCGAGGACTACAGGCGCGCAGGCTCACGCGTCGCGGCGGACGTGCTCTTCGCTCCGGTCGAACCGCGCCGGGCCAGGAGCAGGTAGATGGGTCCGGTCACCACGAGTCCGGCCACCCAGGACAGGTCGGCGCCGCCGAGGAACGCGGACACCGGGCCCGTGTAGAGGGACGTGGCCAAGAACGGAATCTGGACGATGATGCCGAACAGACTGGGTCCGAGGGCGCCGGTCACGATCGGGAGCGGGGCGAGGTTGCCGCCGAACCACAGCGTGAACAGATCACGAACCTTGCCGTGGCGATCGGATTCCGGGACGTACCCGATGGTGTGCTTCTCCGGCATCGGGGCGACGTGGGTGTCGGGCATCAATCCTCCGAACGGCGCAGGTGCGCCACTTCTAGGTCGAGTCGTGCAGACCACAATGGCCGGAGGCCGTGTATCTGTACAGAACAACTAACTGATGCGTTGCATCACTTGTTCTGATTCAGCAGGTCGGGGCTAGCCTGGGCCGATGCGCACCGTGGGAGTCGACCTGGCTGCCGAGCCGAAGAAGACGGCCCTGGCGATCATCGACTGGTCCGACGGTGTCGCCCGCGTCGAGTCCGTCCGGCTGGGAGCCGGGAACGACGCCGTCACCGAGGCCGTGCTGGCCTGCGACAGGACCGGTATCGATGCACCGTTCGGCTGGCCCGACGCATTCGTCCGCATGGTGTCCGAGCATCACGCCGGCCGGCTGTCCGCAACCAACGGCCTCGCCAACCGCGAGGGGCGTCGACCGTTGACGAAGCGGCGCACCGACCTCGTGGTGCAGTCCGCGACGGGGATATCCCCGCTCAGTGTGTCGGCGGATCTCATTGCGCACGTCGCGTTGCGCTGCGCCGGAATTCTCGCGGAACTCGGCGACCTCGGCGTCGACGTCGGACGCGTCGACGGCCGCGTGGTCGAGGTGTATCCGGCGGCCGCGCTGCGCACCTGGGGGCTGGTGTCGCGGGGATACAAGAGCGCGCAGAACCGGGTGACGCTGGGGGAGTTGGTCGACGCGCTCCTGGCGGCCGCGGACTGGTTGGAACTCGGTGCATTCCAGTCGATCTGCCGCGAATCGGACGACGCCCTCGACGCGGTGCTGGCCGCCGTCATCGCGCGGGCCGCGGCCGTCGGCCACACAGCACTACCCGGGGGCGACGACCGCGCCATCGCCGAGCGGGAGGGGTGGATCCACGTGCCGACGGGAGACCTGCAGGCGCTGCAGCCCTAGCGGCGGATTCCTGTGACTGCGCTGGTAGACCGACCGCGGCGACGCCCCCGGGCGAAACCTGGCAAATTGGACACCACACGCACCGTGCGTGGGCACATGAAGAAGGAGTCCAATGGCTTTCTGGGATCAGCTGAAGGCAAAGGCGTTCGAGATGAACGGCCAGCTCAAGACCAAGACGGCACAGTTCCAGAACAAGGAGTTCGCCAACGCCAGCATGGCCATGTGCGCCCTCATCGCCGCGGCGGACGGGACCA
The DNA here is from genome assembly GCF_000280725.2 of Rhodococcus sp. JVH1. NCBI lineage: Bacteria > Bacillati > Actinomycetota > Actinomycetes > Mycobacteriales > Nocardiaceae > Rhodococcus > Rhodococcus sp. JVH1. The sequence goes on from NZ_CP166289.1 coordinate 6,127,493, forward strand.
TCGACCCGTCCGAGCGTCAGAAGACGGCGGCGCTGATCACCAGCAACGAGGCGCTGAGTGTGTTCCCGTCGGACGAGTTGAGTCAGAAGTTCGACTGGTACTGCAGCAAACTGCAGTCCGATTTCGAGTTCGGCAAGATCGAGGCCACCGCGACCATCGCGAAACTGAAGTCCAAGCAGGATCAGGCACGTGCCGTCATCCAGATCGGCATCGTCATCGGTGGCGCCGACGGCAACTTCGACCAGCACGAGCGAAACGTGGTGCGCGACGCCTGTTTCGCCGTCGGCATCGCCCCGGCGGAATTCGAACTCTGAGGTGATCGGTGACGCGCCCGGGGCGGGCGCGTCACCCGACGCTCAGTAGGCCGTGATGATCGGCGCCGGGTTCCACATGCCCGAACGCTGAATCCGGGTGGTGTCGATCTCCGCCGTCTTCGCGCCGGGGTCGAGCGGGGAGTACTGCTCCACTCCGCCCCAGTCACGGTCCCAGTCGTCGCGCAGATACGACGGTATGGTTCGGCTCGCCCGGGTCATCTCGATCCAGCCCAGGGGGCCTCCGCCGTACCGGTCCTGCCACAGGCTCGTCATGATCGCGCCGGGACGGTCGGGAAGGATCCGGTACTCGGGCGCCTCCGCGACCCCCGTGCGGTGGTCGAACGGTCGCTGGCACGGAAAGGCAAGTCCCACAGCCCAGTCGATCATCACGGGTGCGTCGGATCCGATCACGTCGTTCAGTGTCTGCGTCCGCGGAACACGCGGCGGTGTCACCGCCAGCCACTGCTGCGGATCACTGTCCGAGTCCGACGCCACGAGTCGGATGACATTCGTATCGCCTGGCAGGGAATCGAGCGGGACGCGCAGATTCCGCCAGGACGGTGCCGGGCCGATGTTGATCGGCGTCACGCGTCCCGACACCGCGACCGCGCCGTCCGGCCCCGTGGTGCCGTATTCCACCTCGAGGTTCTGGCCGTAGGTGACGACGCCGTCCGCGTCGACGGAGTGGATGCGGCCCGCCGCGGCGATGGAGATGATGTCGCCCGCCCCGGCGTCCGAGTCGGGATTCGGCAACCGGAACCAGCCGGTGGTCAGTGACGCGTCGCCGTCGCTGCCGTCGCTGCCGAGGACCGGCGTGCGGTCGGGATCGAGGCCGAAGGGCAGGGCCACCGCGCTGCCGTTGACACCCACCACGCCGGCGCCGCCGCCGGTGCCCGCAGCGTTGCTCGACGCCGTCTGCTCGGTGTTGTCGGTCTTGACGGAGTTGGCGACCCCCGCATCCGACGATTCCTCGTCGGCACTGAGGTCGCCGGCGACGCCGTTCGGTGTGAAGCCGACAGTGCCGGTACCCGCCAGAGCGGTGGCGGCGTCGCCGGACAGCGGTTGCAACAGCGACGCGTTCGGATCGGTTTCGAGCAGGACGTCGTTGGCGAGACCACACGGTGCGCCGGTGACGGCGTCGACGTTGGAACGGGCGAGGGAGAACGCGGGATACTGCGCGACCGCGCCCTTCGCCATCGACAGCACCTCGAACAGCACCATCGCGGCGGCCGCCACCGTCAGCGGCGGGATCGCCCACAACCGGCGTCGCCGCACGGAGTCGGTCCGGGTGTAGGGCTCGCGGAAGTAGCACCACGCCGCGACCAGCAGCATCACCAGCGTGGCGCCGAGCAGGATCGTGCCGGCACCCAGGCCGGCGATCGACACGGGCTTGTCCCACCACGGGACGCTGTAACTGGACACGTACCACCACCCATTGGTGCTGGTGAAACACATCGCCAGCAGGAACAGCAGGGCGGCCGCGAACAGGGCGCGGTTGCGTGGCGAGCGCACCACGGCGGTGCTCACCGCCACAGAGGCCAGGACGGCGAGCGACCCCGCGAGGCCCGCGTAGATGCCGAAGTGGTGCGTCCACTTGGTGGGCGTGAACATCATCAGCCCCATCGCGGCGAGCGTGATGCCGATGAGCCGCCGCGACGGTCCGGCCGCGGTCCCGGGAATCCGGCCACCCTTGCGGAGCATCACGAGAACCGTCACGGCCAGGCTCAGCACCATCACGAACACGCCGAACCGGCGCGACAGGGAACCGTCGACGGAGATGTTCAGCAGGTACTGGTAGCGGAGGTACTCGTCGAACCAGGGAACGTTGGGACCGATCGCATGAACGTGCTGCATCTCCATGACGGCGGCGAGGGTCTGGTCGGCGAACACCGCCACGAGGATCACGGTCCCCGACGCGACGAGCGGCGCCAGCAAGGCGACGTATCCCACCGTCTTGGCCCGCGCGATCACGATCTGCAGGATCGGCCGGGCGCCCGCGACGAGGGCGCCGAAACAGATCAACCCGGACGGACCCGCGGTCAGCGTGGCCGCACCGACCAGGATCGCCACCGCGGCGGGCAGCAGTCGCCGGGTCGCGACGGCGCGTTCCACCGAGCACCAGGTGAGCAGCACGCCCACCGCGACGATCGGTTCGGGCCGCAGACCGTTGTTGTACGGGAGCCAGAACGCGAGGAACACCAATCCGCCGGTCCACAGCGCGAGTCGGTTGCCGCGGACCGCGGCGCCGAGTCGCGGCGCGACTTCACGGCTGATCACCAGCCACGCGACGATGCCGGCGAGCAGCGCGGGCAGACGCACGAACGGGCTCGCCGGGGTGATGTTCGCCAGCACCGCGAGGACGTCGTAGTACGGAGACCCGAACGGCGCCTCCGGGACGCCGTACCAGCGGAAGTAGTTGGCCATGTAGCCCGCGGACTCGGACGTGCGGGCCATGTTGAACTGATAGCCGTCGTCGGAGGTGGAGGCGCCGATGAAATGCCACAGCACCAGCGTGCCGATGACGACGGCGTCGACGGCCCCGAACGACCACCAGCGGGTGGGCAGGAATCGTCGTGCCCGGCGTCCGTCCACGTTGTCGAGACGGTGCAGAGCCACCAGCGCCAGAATCGTCGCGAGCGCGCCCACCACCATGGCGGCGAACTTGAGGGTCGACGGCGTCGACGAGAAGCGGCTGTCGATCTCTGCCGTCACCTGCAGCCCGTCGGGCGCCGCACCGTCGAGGTCGCTGAAGATGCCCACCATCTGCGGGCGGAGGTCGCCGTCGACGACGGTCGGTGCGTCCTCGCCCCCCGCGACGACACCGGCGGTGGTCCGCGTGGAATCCGACGACACCACGAGCGTGCAGTCTGCGGGTAGCTGGTCCAGCGGCGACGACAGCAGCACCTTGTTCCGCAACAGCACCTCGACGCCGGCGGGACCGTCCGGGGTCGGGGGATTCACCCTGGCGACCAGTCCGTACTTCCCGGCGTCGGCGGCGCCGGCGGGGGCGGTGGAGGTCAGGATCCCGCCGCGGTCGGCGAGTTCGCCGACCGCCGAACAGGGGATCCGCACGTCGAGGCTCAGCGGCGCGTAGGTGACGAGCGGTGCTTCGACGCTTCCGGTGCTGCCGTTCTGCGGCCAGCTGAGGGTCGCGTTGTCCTGCTCGACCGGAAGGAACGGGAGCGACAAGGTGAGCAGCACTCCGAAGACGGAGGCGATGATCGCGAGAAGACGGGTCGAGCGGACCGGCTGACCGAGGGGCGACGACTGGGGCGGGGTCTCGATCGGCGTCTCGTCCGAGTCGTCTCTGGACACATTCGCCGATTCCAGCCTGCTCTCAGTCACGACGTCGGATAGTACCCATCCGCGACAATTGTTAGCGAAGGCAAGGAACGGGCCCGGTCGGAGGGCCGGCCGCCCCGGCGGATCACATGTGGAAGCGCTTCAGGATCCGCGACCGGCGCTCCGCTCGGGTGAGGAGATGGTGGTGGTGCCGCGGACCGCGGCGGTGCCGAACTTCGGAATGCACTTCGCGAATGATCTCGAACATGCCTCCGCCCTCCTTCTGCGCGAGCCGGTAGCACGACGGTAGGTCGGCGACAGGGTGAGCCGATTCACCCTGGGCGGGTGAACCAGGTCACCCGGTCACGGGCTGCACCGACAGCTGCTTCACGCCGTTCTGCGAACAGCCGGTGGTGGGGTAGGGGAGGAACACCGACCCGGTGTCGTCGGGTGGGTACACCCGGAATCCCGCGACCGGAGTGGGGCCACACGTCTCGGCCGGATAGTTCTGCACCACCGTGGCGCGTACCGCTGCGGTGGCCCGCGAGCCCGGAGCGACCGTCACCGGAGTGTCGGTTCCGCCGTCCCGCTCGGCCGCGGCACCCACCTGCGGACCGTCCGGGGACGCGACGTACGAGACCCCGGGGTAGCCGTGGAGGACACAGCTGCGGGCGCCGGTGTTGGTGAAGACGAGCGGGATCTCCTGAGATCCGGCGGCCCCGCTCGCCTGCCCGAGCGTCACCTGCAATTCGCCGATCAGGCAGCGGTCGGGATGCGGTGCGGTCGTCACGGTCGGCGCGGACTTCGTGACGGTTACGCCGCCGGGCGAGGGTTCGGCGGTCTCCGTCTCATCCGTCGAGCCACACGCCGAGGCGGTGAGCGCGGCGGCGATGCAGAGTACGCCGAGAAGGGCGCGTGCCGGTGACTGCGTGCGCATCTGATCGCTCCTCCTCTTGATGTGCTGCCGTAGTCGATGGTCCGCGATCGGTGCCGTCCCGGTATGTGATTCGGGGAGATCGCATTCGCCCCTTGCCGGAGGGTTCCGGTCGTAGGCTGCGGGGCGCAGGGGATCCGCGACACATTCACTGGAGGCTGACCGATGAGCGAAGTTCTGGACCGGACCAAGATCTACATCGACGGATCCTGGGTCGATTCGCAGGGAACGGGCCGGATCGACGTGGTGAACCCGGCCACCGAAGATGTCATCGCGGTGGTCGCCGAGGGCACCGCCGACGACGTCGATCGCGCCGCGAAGGCCGCGCGAGCAGCATTCCCAGCATGGTCCGCGCTCACCGGCAAGGAACGTGGCGAGTACCTCCGGAAGGCGGCTGCCCTGATCCAGGAGCGCCTCGACGACTTCACCGCCCTGGTGTCCCGCGACATGGGCATGCCGCTCGGATTCGCGAAGCCCATCCAGATCGGCATGCCGCTCGCGAACCTCGCCGCCTTCGCCGAACTGGCCGCCACCTACGACTTCGACGCCCACGAGGTGGGCAACTCCCTGATCGTGCGCGAGCCGATCGGTGTCGTCGGTGCGATCACCCCGTGGAACTTCCCGCTCCACCAGGTGGTGCTCAAGGTCGGCGGTGCTCTGGCCGCGGGATGCACCGTGGTGCTCAAGCCGACCGAGGTGGCGCCGCTCGCCACCTACGCACTCGCCGACATCTTCGACGAAATCGGTTTGCCGGCAGGCGTGTTCAACCTCGTCAGCGGATTCGGGCCCGTCGTGGGCGAGGCGATCGCCGGCCATCCCGAGGTGGACATGGTCTCGTTCACCGGCTCCACCCGCGCGGGTAAGAGGGTCGCGGTGGTCGCGGCCGAGACGGTGAAGAAGGTGGCACTCGAACTCGGCGGCAAGTCGGCCAACGTCATCCTCGACGACGCCGACCTGACGAAGGCTGTCACCGACGGAGTGGCCAAGTGTTTCCTCAACTCCGGTCAGACCTGCTCGGCGCTGACCCGGATGCTGGTCCCCGCGGGCAAGGTGGACGAGGCTGCCGCCATCGCGGCGAAGGTCGCGCAGAACTACTCCGTCGGCGATCCGACGGCCGCCACGTCGGTGCTGGGGCCGCTGGTGAACTCGAACCAGCTGAAGCGAGTGCGCGGCTACATCGAACAGGGCATCGCGGAAGGCGCGCACGCCGTTCTCGACGGCCGGGAGACCGGCCAGGAATCCGGCTACTTCGTCGGCCCCACCGTATTCTCCGGTGTCACCGAGGACATGACCATCGCCAAGGAGGAGATCTTCGGTCCCGTCCTGTCGATCATCGGGTACCAGGACGAGGACGACGCCGTGCGGATCGCCAACGCAACCGAATACGGGCTCGCCGCCGGCGTCTGGTCCGGTGACCAGGACCGCGCCGACCGCGTGGCGCGGCAGCTGCGCGCAGGCCAGGTCGAGGTGAACGGCGGCGCGTTCAACACCAACGCCCCATTCGGCGGGTACAAGCAGTCGGGCATCGGCCGCGAGGCCGGCGTCCTCGGCTTCGAGGAGTTCCTCGAGATCAAGTCGATCCAGCGGTAGGCGGCTTCGCCGCCCGTGCGTGGTTGACGAGTCTCTGGACTCGCTAACCACGCACGGGTGCGGAGCGCAATTGGCCTCACGCTGAACCGAATCCGTGACTCCCGACCGTCGCGGTCCTACCCTCGAGCCGAGGGGTGGACAGCGGAGATGAGGAGAACGACATGGATCTCGGTCTGGGCGGCAAGCGGGCCGTCGTCACCGGCGGCAGCCGCGGAATCGGTCTCGCGATCGCGCGTAGCCTCGCGTCGGAGGGCGTCGACGTGGTGCTCGCGGCCAGGGGCGTCGAGGCGCTGGAATTGACGGCGAAGACGCTGTCGCAGGAGACCGGGCGACGGGTGATCGGGGTGCCCACCGACACCGGCGACGACGATTCGGTGCGCGCCCTCGTGCAGCGGACGGTGGACGAACTCGGTGGCGTCGACATTCTCGTGAACGCCGCGGCCACACCGTGGAGTGCGGGCAAGCCGAGCGACTTCGCGTCCACCACCGACGACGTGGTGCGCGCCGAACTCGAGATCAAGGTGCTCGGCTATCTGCGGACCGCCCGCGCGGTGGCACCGCACCTCGTGGAACAGGGGTGGGGGCGGATCATCAATATCAGCGGGCTCGGTGCACGCCAGGCCAATTCCATCGCGCAGACCGTGCGGAACGTCGGGGTGTCGGCGCTGACGAAGAACCTCGCCGACGAACTCGGACCGCACGGAATCAACGTGACGGTGGTGCATCCGGGCCTGACGCGGACGGAACGACTCGTCGACCGGTTGGCCAAGCAGTCCGAGGACGAAGGTGTACCGGTCGCCGAGTTGGAGTCGCGGCTGGCCACCAACTCGATCCACCGGCTGATCGACGCGAGCGAGGTCGCGGACGTCGTCACGTTCCTGGCGTCACCGCGCAGTGTCGGGATCACCGGCGACGCGGTGGCCGTCGGCGGTGGTGCTCCGGGCGCCGTCTACTACTGAGACCGGGTGGGTGACAGCACGCCGTCGTGTTCGGTGACTTCGCGGGCGGCGCGCTCCCCGGACCTGATGGCCCCGTCGACCCAGCCGCACATCACGGACGAACTCTCCGTGCCGGCCCAGTGAATGCGACCGCAGGGGGTGCGGAGGGCGTGCCCGAATTGGGTGAGCACTCCCGTCGGCGCATGACTGAGCATGCCGCCGCCGGAGTACCGCTCGACGCTCCAGTTCTGCTCGATGTAGTCGACGGGGGAGGCTGCCTTATTTCCGAACCTCGCGGTCAACTCCGCGAGCACGGCCTTCCTCCGTTCCGCTTCCGGCAGCGTCCCCAGCTTGCGGGCGATCGGTCCCTCGACGATGACGCACAGAACGCCGGGACGTCCCGTGTCGGTACTGGCGTCGATGGTGATCGTCGCGGGGGAGTCGGGTGCCGCCGACTGCCCCGACAGTCCGGCGGCGCGCCAGAAGGGTTCGTCGTAGAGGACGGCGATTTTCATGACCGCACCGCTCGGCATTCGCTGGTGCAGGAAGGACCGATCCATCGGCAGCAGCGGTTCGTAGACGATCTGGCTCGCGATCGCGAGGGGTACCGCGACGATCGCCCTCCGGGCGCGCACGGCCAGATCCGCGGAGCGGACGGTCACGCCGTCGCCGTCCTGTGCGATGTCCCGGACGGGTTGTGACAGATGGAGCGCGTCGCCGATCTCGACTGCCATCGGACGATAGACGGCGCCCATTCCGCCGACCGGCCGCGCGTCCTCGGCGGCGTCCTTCACACCGAGGACGAAACTCGGACCGCCGCCGGATGCCATCTGGTACAGGACGAACAGCATCGACACTTCGGACGCCGCGGAGGTGTAGCAGCCGGCGATGGCGGTCTCGAGAAGGTCGTGGGCGGGTGTGGACAGCGTGTTGTCGCCGAGCCATTTGGCGAGGCTGATCGAGTCCCACTTCGCTGCCTTCTTCGCCTCCCACGGCGCCTCGAGCGGGATCGTCTTACACATCTCGCCGAGTTCGACGAACACGGCCCCGAGATTCGCGGCCGCCCAGGGACTCATCGTCAGGGGAATCGTGCCCTTGTACCGGTACTGCTTGCCGTCGACGACCATCATCGCCTCGCCGTCGGTGTACTGCTTGTAACTCTTGACGCCGAATTCGTCCATCATGGCGTAGATCCGGTCCTGTCCCGGCCCGATCCACGCACCGCCCCGATCTATCCACGAACCATCTTCGCGGACCTCGGTGAACGTTCGCCCGCCGATCCGGTCACGCGCCTCCACGAGCGCGACCGATTGTCCGGCCTGTTTCAGACGCAGTGCCGCCGTCAGTCCGGCGAATCCGGCGCCGACGACGCAATAGTCGACCTCGATGTCTGCCATGACAAATCCCCTCGCGCTGCGCGCCCGGCCCTCGTGCGGCCGTATGTAACGGGTGCGCCGCCATTGGTCCTGGGGGTGTGAATTCCTCTCTCCGGGAATGAAATCGCCGCGCACAGAACATATTCATCCTTACTCGCGGCGAGTGGTCCGGTCAAGGGCGTCCCGCCCGTGAGTACTTGTTAACCGCCCGTGGTTAACAAGTACTCACGGGTGGGGACGAGCGGGAAGACTTGCTCGGCGATGCGCTCGAGTTCCTCGTGCGCGGGGGAGCACTGGATGAGCAGCAGGGTGAGACCGGCGTCCTGGTAGGCGCGGATCTTGTCGGCGACCTGTTCGGGTGTGCCGACGAGGTCGGGGCGCAGTCCGCGGGTGCCGACGGAGTACTCGCGCTTGGACAGCTCGACGTCGAGTTCGGAGTTCTTCACGAACTCCTCGAACGACGCGTACCCGGGCGAGTGCGGATCGACGGTGGTGATGCGTTCGAGTTCGGCGCGGGCCTCGGCTTCGGTGTCGCGCACGATGATGTACGTGGACATGCCGAATTCGGCCATGTCCCGCTGGTGGATTCGCTGGGACCGTGCGTTCATGTCCGCGATCTTCGTGCGCACCTCCTCGACGGTGCCGCCGTGCAGCACGTACGAGTCGGCGAAGGTCGCGATCGATTCGCGGCCGCTCTCGCTCTCCCCGCCCGCGAAGACCGGGGGATGGACGCCGGGCTTCGGCGACAGGATCGAGTCGCGCACGCTGAAGTGCTCGCCCTCGTAGGTGAACGGGGTGTGTTCCCAGAGCCCACGGAGAACGTCGACGAATTCGGTGGCCTGCCGGTACCGGTCGTCGTGCCGGGTGAAGGCGCCGCCGTACTGCCGGGCTTCCTCCTCCCACCACGCGGCGACGACGTTGAGCGCGAACCGTGCCCCACCGGCCTCGGTTGTTCCGGCGATGTCGGTGATCGTCGCCGATTCCTTCGCGGTGACCGCCGGCAGGTGGAATCCGGGTCGCACCGCCGTCATCACCCGGAGTTGTTCGGTGACTGCGAGGATCGCCGATGACAGCGACCACGCCTCGAGGCTGGGCGCGTCGACGCCCTTGCGGTCGTTGAGATAGAGCTCCGGCACGAGGGTGGTGTGGTACCCGAGACGATCGGCGAGCTGTGAGAGCTTCTTGACGTAGTCCCAGGTGGCGGGCATCCCTTCGTCGCCGAGGTTGCGCAGGAAGCCACCGTAGATGGGCGTCCAGTAGCCGAAGTGCATGTCATTCCTCCGTGATTGCGTCGAGCGAAGCACGCAGATCGTCGACGAGGTCTTCCAGGTTTTCCAGTCCGATCGACAATCGGACGGTGCGGTAGCCGAATCCGGCGTCACGGAGTTGCGTGTCGCCGAGATGGCTGTGCGTGGTGGTGGCGGGGTGTACTACCAGCGAACGGGCGTCGCCGATGTTGGCGACGATGGCGAACAGTTGCAGCGAGTCGATGAACTTCGCCACCTTCGAGTCGTCGACGGCGAGATCGAACGAGAAGACCGAGCCGGCGCCGCGCGGTAGGTACCGCTGGGCTGCAGCGTGCCACCGGTTGTCCGGCAGTCCGGGGTAGTTGACCTTCGCGACCGCGGGATGACCGTCGAGGAATCGTGCGATCGCCAGCGCCGAACCGACCTGCCGTTCCAGCCGCAGGTCCAGCGTCTCCAGCCCCTGAAGCAGCTGGAACGAATTGAACGGGGACAGTGCGGGACCGAGATCGTGGACGATCTTCGTCTTCGCGTAGACCAGGTAGGCGCTCCGTTCGCGGCCGAACTCCTCCCACAGCACGAGGTCACCGATGCGCGGGTAGGGCTCGGTGAACTGGGTCCACCGCTGCGGTTCCGCGCCGAAGTCGAACGTGCCGAGGTCCACGATCACACCACCCAGCGAACTGCCGTGCCCGCCGATGAACTTGGTGGCCGAGTACACGGTGATGTCGGCTCCGAAGTCCTTCGGGCGGAGCAGATACGGGGTGGCGATCGTGTTGTCGACGATCAGCGGGACCCCCGCCTGGTGCGCGATGTCGGCCACGGCCCGGACGTCGAGCACGGAGGCGACGGGGTTGCCGATCGTCTCGGCGAAGAAGGCCCGGGTCTCGGGACGCGCGGCCGCACGCCAGGCGTCGAGGTCGTCCTGATCGACGAGCGTGACCTCGATCCCGAAGTCCGCGAAGGTGTCGGTGAGGAGATCGACGGTTCCCCCGTACAGCTGCCGCGCCGCGACGATGTGCTGTCCGGACTTGGCGAGCGTGAGGAGGGCGACCGCGACAGCGGACTGCCCGGATCCCGTGGCCAGGGCGGCGACTCCGTCGTCGAGATCGGCGAGGCGCTGCTCGAGCACGGCCTGCGTGGGATTGCCGGTGCGGCTGTACAGGTTTCCCTTCCGGCGGAGGGAGAAGATGTCCCGTGCCTGTTCGAAGCTGCCGAAATCGTAGGCAACCGATTGGTAGATCGGGGGGATCGCGGTGTTCTGCGGCGTTCCGGGTTGATAGCCGGTGCGGACCTGCCGGGTCGCGAACCCTGTGGTCTCGGGCATCGGTGTGCCTGTCCCTTCGTCGATACTTCTGGATGAATGGCAGAGCGGGTGAATGGCAGAGCAAAACGAATATGTTCGGAACAAAACACGAAGCGCGGCGAGAAGGCACGCGTTTTGTTCTGCTCGAGCATTAGTCTTGTTCGACCTCGCGCGTGTGGGTCAGGGTGACGCAGTCAATCCTGCGAACAACCCCCCGAATGAGGTAATCAGTGGACATCGACTGGCTGGAACCCGAAGCGACTGCGCGTGGCTCGGTGATCGTCGTCGCCGGCCGCGGTGAGCATGCTCACGTGTACCGCCGGTTCGCCCGCCGGATCGCCTTCGATGGTTACCGTGTCGCGGTGGTGGAGAACGATCCCGCGGCGACTGCTCGGGTGATCGCCGATGCCGAGACCGATCTTCCTGTCACCGCCGTCGGGTCGGACAGTGGCGCCCTGACCGCCCTCGACCTGGCCGCGACGCATCCGGCCGTGTCCGGTGTGGTGGCCGCCGGTCTTCTCGTGGCGGGCGCCGACGCCTTCACCGGAGAGTGGGACGGCGAACTCGAGATCCGTTCCGCGTGTCCCGTGCATCGAGGGGTCCTGTCGTCGGCCGACGCTCTCGAGCGGGGAACGCTCGGTGCGGAAACGCCGGTGGCCACGGCCGATTCGCTGACCCACGTGCAGGTTCCCGTCCTCGTCGTGCACGGAGGCGCCGACGTACTGAGCCCGGCAGCGGACGTCCTGGCCGTCACGTCCGCGTTGCCCGACGCCCGGGTCGTCGTCGTTCACGAGGGGCTGCACGACATCCTCAACGACGTGTCCCACCGGTCGGTCGCCGCCGAGATCGTGCAGTTCCTCGAGCGTCTCCGCCTGCCGGGGACGCCCGACATCATCCTCCGCGAACCGGCCGGCGCTCTCGCGCAGTGACCCGGACTCGCGGGGCGCGGGGGCGGTAGTGGTTGTAAATCGAAGGGGTGTGGATGTCAGCGGTGCTGGAGTCGGAGACGATTGCTCCGGAGTGGTTGCTCGAACGGATCGACGGCCGCACCGCGGAACTGGCCGATGCCGTCGCCGACCTCATCAGGTCGGGTGAGCTCAGCCCCGGCGATCGACTGCCGACCGTCCGCGCACTCGCGAAATCGACCGATCTCAGTGTTGGTGCGATCGTCAACGCGTGGGGCCGGCTGCAGGAACAGGGTTTCGTGCAGACCCGCCGCCGCGGCGGCACCGTCGTTCTTTTGCCGCTCGACAGCGTGTCCGAGCGGGGCATCCCCGACTGGCGTGGCGTCGACCTGGCGCAGAATGCACCGGACCTGGCGCTGCAGCCGTCCCTGTCCGACGCTTTGTTGTCCAGTCTGGATGCCGAGACGCTGAATGTGTTCGGCCGGGAACTGATGACCGAGCGGTTGAGGAATGCAGTGGCTCCGGCTTGGCCGTTCGAACCGGAGGCCTGGGCCACGGCGGGCGGTGGTACCGAGGCGCTGTTGCTGGCCGTGGAGGCGGCGGCACCGCCCGGTTCGATGGTGGCCGTCGACGAGCCGCTGGGGCCGGGCGTTCTCGACACGCTCCGCGACCTGGGGCTGGATGCGGTCGGGGTCGGCGCCGACCGAGACGGCCCCCGGCCGGACGCTCTCGACGCGGCCCTGACCGCCGGTGCGGTGGCCTTCGTGTTCCAGCCCGGTGCGCCGTTCGCCGTCGACCATGAGGTCAGCGCGCGGCGCACGAGTGAACTCGCCGATGTGTTGCGGCGGCATCCGGCGGTGTGGGTCGTCGAGGACGACTCGATCGGACCGCTCGAACCACAGCAGCCTCCCTCTCTGGGATCGGTACTGCCGCAGCGTGTCGTCCGGATCCGCAGCTACTGCAAGGCATATGGGATCGATGTGCGGACCTCCGTTCTCGGCGGGTCCCGCGAACTGATCGAGAAGGCCATGAAGGTGCGCAGCCACGGAGTCGGCTCGAACAGCCGGATCCTGCAGAACACCCTCGCCCATCTGATCGGCAGCGCCGACGCCGAGCAGGCGGTCACGACGGCGCACGAGCGCTACGCCGCCAGACGCACGTCGCTGCTGGGGGCGCTGACCGACCGCGGCATCGAGGCTTACGCGGGCCCGCACAGTCTGGTCGTGTGGGTCGCAGTGTCGGACGAGACCGCGGCCCTCGTTGCGTTGGCGCGGCAGGGCATCTCGGTGGGGGCCGGATCCCGCTCGTTCGTGCAGGCGCCCGCACGTCAACTCCTACGCCTGTCGGCCACCCAGTTGCCGGACGACCCGGACCTGATCGGGCAACTCGCCGACGTCGTCGCGGTGGCCGTCGCGGAGTCGTCGCGCGAGTTCTTCGACTGATCGGACTTTGTTCGACAGCCCTGCGGCACATACGAAATATGTTTTGAAACATCGAGAATTTAATACTCTGCACGCGTCTGTTTGCTCCATACACTTCAACGCGGCGTGCCGAGGCAGGTGCCTGACGGCGAACGACGAAGGAGCGAGAACATGACGAGACGGCAACTGAAACTGGGAGCTGTCCTCACCCCCACGGGTGGGCCCGGGCACCCGTACACCTGGCTGGACCCGGAGATTCCCGCCGACGCGAGCGTCGACATCGACTGGTACATCCGGTACGCGAGGCTGGCCGAGCAGGCGCGGTTCGATCTCGTGTTCATCGTCGACAGCCAGTTCATCACCCCCGACTCGCCCCCGCACTACCTGAACCGGCTCGAGCCGCTGACGCTGCTGTCGGCGCTCGCGGTGGCCACCGAACACATCGGGCTCGTCGGCACACTGACCACGTCGTTCAACCAGCCGTTCAACCTCGCGCGACGGTTCGCGTCCCTCGATCTGATCAGCCGCGGCCGTGCCGGCTGGAACGTGGTCACCAGTGGTGACTCGGGTACCGCCGGAAACTACGGCCTCGAGGAGCATTACGACTACGCCACCCGCTACGGCCGGGCCCTCGAACACGTCGAGGTCGTCAAGGCTCTGTGGGACTCCTACGAGGACGACGCGTTCCCGCGCGACCGGGAGGCCCGCCGCTTCCTCGACGCGGACAAACTGCACACCCTCGACCACCGGGGTGAGCACTTCTCGGTGGTGGGCCCGCTCAACATCGAACGCTCCCGGCAGGGGCAGCCGGTGATCTTCCAAGCCGGTGACTCCGATCAGGGCCGCGACCTCGGGGCGCGGATCGCCGACGGGATCTTCACGCACGCGCCGAGTTTCGAGGCGGGAGCGGCGTTCTACGCCGACATCAAGACCCGCGCCGCGGCCTACGGGCGCGCTCCCGAGGACATCGTGATCCTGCCGGGAGTCACCGTCACCGTGGGCGACACCGACGCCGATGCCCGCGAGATCGAACGCACAACCCAGCTGGCGGACAACGACTTCGAAAAGTCGCTCCGGGAACTGGGCCGGCCCTTCGGCTGGCACGACTTCCGGCAGTACGACCTCGACGCGCCGTTCCCCGCCGAGGCACTACAGCACGCCGAGCGCAGCTTCTACACGCAGGCGAAGAAGATCGCCGACCTCGCCGCCGACCGCGGGCTGACACTGCGGCAGACGGTCGAGGCGCTCAGCGCACCGAAGACGTCGCCGTTCACGGGCAGCGCCGAGACCGTCGCGAACGAACTGCAACGCTGGCTGGACGGCCATGCCCTCGACGGCATCAACATCCACATCGGCCACCCGGCGCAGTTCCAGCGCTTCGTGGACGAGGTGCTGCCGATCCTGCGCGAGCGTGGCGTCGTCCGGGAGGACTACGAGCAGAACACGTTGCGCGGCAACCTCGGTCTGCCCTTCGCGGAGAACCGCTACACCCGCGCGCGGCGTGAGGGAATCGACCCCGCCCCGCTGCCCGGCACCACCGCATCGCTGTCCGCGAGCGTCTGAATCACCACCCCCTTTGCATGGTCAGGAGCACCCAGTGAGCAAGAAGAGCCGGCGGATCGTCGGCGCCGTAATACTCGGAGTGATCGTCGGGCTCGTCGCCACCGCGTGCGGCGGCGGCAGCAGCTCGGACGGCGCCGAGGTCAAGTGGGCGTTCAGCCTCCCCACCTCCTGGGATCCGGTGACGAGCCGGACAGGAAACGACATCAACACGATCAGCCTCGCGTACGCGTCGCTGACCCGGCTCGACGCCGAGGGCAACGTGGAGCCGTCGCTCGCCGAGAGCTGGAAGTACAACGCCGACGGCACCGCCGTGACCTTCACCCTGCGTGACGGTCTGACGTTCTCCGACGGGACCACCCTCGACGCCCAGGCGGTGAAGGCGTTCTTCGACCGCGGCAAGATCCAGGACGACTCGTTCCTCCGCGATCAGCTCGCCGGCGTCACCGAGGTCACGGCCGACAGCGCCACCGACGTCACACTGCACCTGGCCGACGCCGACTACCAGATCCCCTACCTGGTCGCCGGGCGTACCGGGGCCATCGCCAGCCCGACCGCGGCCGCCGACCCGCAGAAGCTCAGTGTGTGGCCCGTCGGTGCCGGTCCCTTCACGATCACCGACTTCGTCGCCGAGGACCACGCGTACTTCGAGAAGAACCCGAACTACTGGGACGCCGACAACATCCACATCGACCACTTCGAACTCAGCGTCGCCCCGGACCCGGCCACACTCGTCGCCGGTGTCCAGTCCGGCTCCATCGACTTCGCGACGCTACCGGCCCTGCAGTCCAAGGAAGCCGAGGCCGCCGGTCTCGATGTCACCGTGAAGCCGTCGCTGGCCGCGAACGACGTCTCCATCAACCTCAACAAGGCCCCGTTCGACAATCCGAAGGTCGTCGAGGCGTTCCGTTACGCATTCGACCGCCAGGCCTTCGTCGACGTCATCACGAACGGGTTGGGCAGCACGACGAGCCAGCCGTTCCCCGACGGGTACCTCGCGTTCAATCCCGAGATCGAAAAGCTCTGGAACTACGACCCCGACAAGGCATCTCGTCTCCTCACCGAGGCGGGATACGGACCCGGACAGTTGTCGATCGAGATCACCGCGCAGTCGGCGACCACCAACCGGGCAGAGCTGGTGCAGTCGCAGCTGAAGAAGATCGGCGTCGAGTCCACCATCAAGGTGGTGCCGCCGGGATCGTCGACGTGGCAGAGCGAGGTCTACATCGCGAAGAACCCGCAGCTGGCGACGGACGGCACCATCGGGCGTGAATCCCCGGTGCAGAACCTGCTCGCCGTCTACGGCCCCGAAGGCATCATGAACCTCAGCGGCCCGCACGCGTCGCCGGAGTTCACCGCCGCGCTCGACGCCGTCCGTCGCACGCCCCTCGAGGACCCGGAGTACAAGCCGCGGCTGTGGCAGGCCGTCAAGGTCGGTGTCGAGCAGTCGCCGACGAACTACATCTTCAGCAATCCGTGGATCATCGTGTCCAACCCGGACCTGAAGAACCTGAACATCCTGCCGTCCCAGGTGCGGTGGGAAGGCGTCACGGTCTCGTGACCACCGCAGACGTCCAGGCCGCCGGCACCGGGAGAACATTCGCTCTCCCGGTGCCGGCGGGTGCGCTCGGCACGGCGCTGCGGGTCGTGCTGAGCACCGTGCTGATCGTGGTCCCGGTCTTCCTGTTCTCCACCCTGATCACCTTCCTGCTCGGGGCGGCCAGCGGGCTGAATCCGGCCGCCGGGATCGCCGGCGACGCCGCGACCCCGGAGACGATCGCCCGCATCAACGCCGAGTTCGGGCTGGACAAGCCGGTCTGGCAGCAGTACGTCGACTGGATGTCGAGCATGCTGAGCGGAGACCTCGGGGTCTCGTGGTTCAGCAAGATCCCGGTCAGCGAGTTGATCGGTGAGCGGCTCGCCGTCAGCGCGTCGATCGCCGGTGTCGCACTGGTCATCGGACTCGTCCTCGGCGTCGGACTCGGGGTGCTCGCCGCCGTCTACAAGGGCAGCCTGCTCGACCGGCTGGTCACCGCCTACACGTCGGTGGCCTCGACGCTGCCGCCGTTCGTCATCTCGATCGGACTGATCCTCGTCCTCAGCGTCGGGTTGCGCTGGCTGCCGTCGGCCGGGTACGTCCCGCCGGACGAGGACTTCGGCCGCTGGCTGTCGCTGATCATCATGCCCGCGATCGCGTTGAGTATGGACGTCGTCGCCGACATCGCGCGACAACTCCGCACCGGATTGGTCGCGGAGCTGGACCAGAACTACGTCACCGGCGCGGTGGTCCGGGGCATCGGTCCGGCCCGGATCCTGTTCGTGCACACACTGCGCAACGGCAGCGGTCCCGCGCTGTCCATCCTGGGTATGAAGATCCCCACGCTCATCGGCGGCGCCGTCGTGATGGAGACCATGTTCTCCATGCCCGGCTTCGGTCGCCTCGCCGCCGACTCCGCGCTGCGCGGAGACGTTCCCATCGTCCAGGGAACGCTCGTCGTGGCGATCGTGTTCGTGCTGTTCTGCAACATCGTCGTCAACATCGCCCAGAGCGCGTTGCAGCCGGCAACCAAGCGGAGAGACTGAAATCCCATGCTCACAGCAATCCTGCGCTATCACTCCGCTCGCGCCGCGGTGGTCGTTCTCGGGCTGATCGTGGTGCTCGCGGTCTTCGGGCCCGCCCTCGCGCCGTTCGACCCGCTCGAGCAGGACACGTCGGCAATCCTGCAGGGCCCGAGCGGAACTCACTGGCTCGGGACGGACAACGTCGGACGGGACGTGTTCAGCCGGCTGCTGGCGGGTTCGACCGTGTCGGTGCTGTCCGCAGTGCAGTGCGTCGTGGTCGGATTCCTGCTCGGCGTCATCCCGGGCTTCCTGTCGGTGTACCTCGGGCGCGGCGTGGAATGGTTCACCCTCCGCTTGATGGATGCGCTCATCACGCTGCCGTTCCTCGTGTTCGCCGTCGCGATGACCGCGCTGCTCGGAAACGGGCTCGCGCAGGCGATGTTCGCGGTCGGCATCCTCATCGCCCCCGCGTTCTACCGGGTCACCCGTGCCGCGGCGCTGACGGTGGCGAACTCCCAGTACGTCGAGGCCGCCGAACTGATGGGGGCCGACACGTCCTGGATCATCCGTCGCCACGCAGTGCGTAAGGTGCTGCCGGCGGTGGGGGTGACGTTCGCGGCGATGACCGGAGCCAGCCTCGTCATCGTGTCTTCGCTGACGTTCCTCGGGATCGGCGTCGTTCCGCCGGACCCGACCTGGGGCGGACTCCTCGCCAGCGGATTGCAGTACCTCTACCAGGTTCCGTTCGGCCCGGTCGTGCCCGCCCTGTTGATCGTGGCCACCGTATGGGCACTCAACGCCATCGCCGACGCGGTGCGAGATGCGACCGGCCGACCCCAACGACGCGCCCGCAGGAAACAGGAGGTCACCTCGGATGTCCACTGACACACTGGATGCCACGTCGGCACCCGCAACCACGCGTCCCGGCACGCCGGTGCTCACCGTGAGCGATCTGCGCATCGCACTCGACGACGGAACCGAACTGGTCCAAGGCGTCGACTTCTCCCTCGCGCGCGGCGAAGCCCTCGGGATCGTCGGCGAATCGGGCAGCGGTAAGTCGCTGACCTGCCGGGCCATCCTCGGAATCCTGCCCGGCGGAATCGGCGTCACCGCAGGCTCGATCGATTTCGACGGCATCGAACTCACCGACCTCGGTCGCAAACACTGGCGGCCGCTGCGGGGTACCCGCATCTCGGCGGTGTTCCAGGACCCGGCGTCCTATCTGAACCCGTCCATCCGGGTCGGTGAACAACTGGCCGAGGCACTCCGGTCGACCCTCGGGCTGTCCCGCGCGGACGCCCGGCGGCGCGGCGTCGAACTGTTCCGGAAAATGGGGCTGAACGACGCCGACACCGTGTACCGCCAATACCCGCACGAACTGTCCGGGGGAATGCTCCAGCGGGTGCTCATCGCGATCGCGGTGTCCGCGGAACCGGAACTCCTGATAGCGGACGAGGCGACCACTGCCCTGGACGTCACCGTTCAGGCCGAGGTGCTCGACCTCCTCGAGGACCTGCGTGACGAACTGGGCCTCGCCCTCGTCCTCGTCTCCCACGACCTCGCCGTGGTGGCTCAGGTCTGCGACAGCGTGATCGTGATGCGGGACGGCGCCGTCGTCGAGTCCGGGCGTGCGAAGGACCTGCTCACGGCGCCGCGGCACGAGTACACCCGCCAACTCGTCGAGAACCATCGGGAGTACGGGCTCGAGTCGATCACCGGAAAAGAGGCGGCTCGTGTCTGAGTCGTTGCTGCGCATGACCGACGTCCGGGTGGAGCGCGGGCCCCGCGGGACCCGCAAGCAGATCCTGCACGGCGTCGACCTGACCATCGATGCCGGTGAGAAGGTGGGGCTCATCGGTGAAAGCGGGTCCGGGAAAACGACACTGGCCCGCACGATTCTCGGTCTGATCACTCCCACGTCGGGTTCGATCGAGATCCGCGGGCAGCGCGTCGACGACCTGTCCGCGGCGCACCGCAGGGCGCACCGCCGCACGGGGACCGTGCAATACGTGTTCCAGGATCCGCTGCTGAGCCTCGATCCGGACATTCCGGTGGGCGAGTCGATCGCCGAGGGACTGCTCGTGCGGGGCGCACTCGACCGGGGCGTCGTGCGGTCGCGGGTGGCGGCGGTACTGAGCAGTGTCGGACTCGACGCCGACATCGCGGCGCGGATTCCCGCCGACCTGTCGGGTGGGCAGCGCCAGCGGATCGCGATCGCGAGGGCCCTCGTCCTCGATCCGGCGCTGTTGCTGCTCGACGAACCGGTCAGCGCCCTCGACTCGGTCAACCGCATCCAGATCCTGAAGCTGCTCACCGAACTCGGGCACTCGCGGCAACTCGCTCAGCTGTTCATCTCGCACGACCTCGGGGCGGTCGCGGCGCTGGTCGACCGGATCGTCGTGCTGTACCGCGGAAACATCGTCGAGGACGGGCCCACCCATCAGGTGATCTCCGATCCCCAGCACCCGTACACGGCGCTCCTCGTCGGTTCGGCTCCTACGTTGAGCGGCGGCGCGGTGACGCGGGAACGTCGCCGCGAACTGAGGCTCCGCCTCCCGTGAGTACTTGTTAACCGCCCGCGGTTGACAAGTACTCACGGGTCAGCGGCGCAGCGCCTTTCGCGCCAGCCAGTTGCCGAAGAACTGGGAGGCCTGGACGAGCAGGATGATGACGAGGGTGGCGACGAGGGTCACCTGCCAGTTGAATCGCTGATAGCCGTAGACGATGGCGAAGTCGCCGAGCCCGCCGCCGCCGATCGTCCCCGCCATCGCGGACATGTCGACGATGCCGATGAGAACGAACGTATAGCCGAGGATCAACGGGCCCAGGGCTTCCGGGATCAGCAGGGTGACGATGATCCGCAGGGGTCCCGCGCCCATCGCGCGGGCAGCCTCGATCACGCCGGGGTCGACGGTCACCAGATTCTGTTCCACGATGCGTGCGATGGCGAACGACGACGCGATGATCATCACGAAGATCGCGGCCTCGGTTCCGATGGTCCGGCCCACCACGGCGAGGGTCACGGGCCCCAGTGCGGCGAGCAGAATGATGAACGGAATCGGCCGGACGATGTTCACCAGGATGTTCAGCACCGTGTAGGCGGCCGTGTTCTGGAGAATCCCGCCCTTCCGCGTGGCGTACAGCAGCGTGCCCACTACGAGCCCGATCAGCCCGCCGACCACCAGGGTGATCACCACCATGTAGATGGTGGTGCCGATGGATTCGAACAGTACGGGGCGCAGCTTGTCCCAGTTCGTGGTCATGCCTGTACTTCCTCGACGTCGGTGACGGTCCGCAACCGGCGGATCACGTCGTCGACGCCGTCGTCCGGACCGACGAGTTCGAGTGTGAGACTGCCGAACGAGCGGTCCTGCAGGGTGGTGATGCCGCCGTAGACGATCTCGAATCGCACGCCGTGCCCGCCCGCGTCGGAGAGGACGTCGCCGATCCGGCTGCCGTCCCGCACGTCGGCGGTGACGATCCGGCCACCGAAACGCGACCGCAGCCGTTCCAGGTCGGCGGTCTCCGGGCGGTTGCGCAGGATCGTGCTCACGAAGCTCTTCGACGCCGGCGCCTGGGGTTCGGAGAAGACGTCGAACACCGTGCCCAGTTCCACGACGCGACCCTCCGCCAGCACGGCGACACGATCCGCGACGGCCCGGACGACGTCCATCTCGTGCGTGATCACCACGATGGTGACCCCGAGTTCCCGGTTCACCTTGCGGAGCAGGCGGAGTACGTCCTGTGTGGTCTCCGGGTCCAGGGCGCTGGTGGACTCGTCGGCGAGCAGCAGGTCCGGCGACGTCGCGAGCGCGCGGGCGATCCCGACACGCTGCTTCTGTCCGCCGGACAGCTGGTCGGGGTAGGCCCGCGCCTTGTCGGAGAGGCCCACGAACTCGAGGAGTGCGGCGACGCGCTCGCGGCGCTTCTGTCGTGGCCAGCCGGCCACGACGAGGGGGTAGGCGACGTTCCCGGCGACGGTCCGCGAGCGGAACAGGTTGAACTGCTGGAAGATCATTCCGATCTTCGCGCGCACGTGCCGGAGTTTCGATTCCGACAGCGCGGTGATGTCGACGTCGTCGACGACGACGCGCCCGCTCGTCGGGCGTTCCAGGCCGTTGATCAGCCGAACCAGCGTGCTCTTCCCGGCCCCCGAGTAGCCGATGACCCCGAAGATCTCACCCCTCTCGATGGTGAGATCAACGGCGTCGACAGCGGTGAGCGTCTTCTTTCCCGAAGAGAAGGTTTTCGTGACGGATTCGAATCGGACGATCGGTGTCATCTACTTGGCCGAACGGATTCCCTCTTCGACCCGCGACAGGATCTGCTGCAGTTGGGCGCCGTCGCGTTCCACCTCGACGGACGTTCCCTTCGACTCCTCGCGCACGGCGGCCTGGATCTCGGGGTCGTGCCAGATCTTCACGAGTTCGAGGTACGTCGCGTTGTCCTTGTCCTCGGCGCGGGTGACGAACGTGTTGATGTACGGCTCGGCGGCCGGGCTGGACGGGTCGTCCTTGTAGAGAGCCGATTGGGGGTCGATGCCCGAACGCTCGAGGAACGTGTTGTTGACGATCGCGCCGTCGACGGATGCGAGCGACAGCGCCGTCTGGGCGGCGTCGACCGGGGTCACCTTCACCTTGGACGCAGCCGTGTCGATGTCGGCGGGAGTGGGGGACGGGTTGTCGCCGGTCAGCGCGAGCAGGCCGGCGCCCTTCAGCACGAACAGGGCACGAGCCTGGTTGCTGGGGTCGTTGGGGATCGCGATCTCGCCGCCCTGCGGAATGTCGGCGAGGCTCTGGTGCTTCTGCGAGTACAGACCGAGCGGCACGATCTGGGTGAGGTCGTCGTCCGCGCCGGTGTTGTACTCGCCGAGGAACTGCAGGTGCTGGAAGAGATTGGCGTCGATCTGCCCCTGCGACAGGGCGATGTTCGGCTGCGAGTAGTCGGAGAAGTTCACGACGTCGAGCGTGATACCCGCGTCCTTCGCCTTGTCCTCGAAGATCTCCCACGAGCGGTCACTGGCCTCGGTGGTTCCGATCCGGACCGTGTCGCCGTCGGCGCTGCCGGATCCACCGGAGCACGCTGTCAGTGCCGCCAGGAGTGGAACGGCGGCAAGGGCGAGAGAACGGCTGAACTTCACGGAAAATCCCCACGATCGATCGGATGACCACGGAGTGTGGCCACTGGCAAGGTAGCGCCTCCGGGAGTTGCGCGGAATGGTTTGGATCGCCGTGATTCGAACGGTCGTGTCGCGACTTCCGTTCCTGCCCTACAGTATTCGACCGGAACCACCAAGTGCTCTAGGGTGGCGGGGTAGACACGCGAGAGGTGATGAAGCAATGAAGGTAACGGTAGTGGCGGGCAATCCCAAGCCCGGTTCACGGACGCTGGACGCAGCCGGTCTGGTCGCGACCGCGGTCACGGGTGCCGCCGCGGATTCCACGGTCGACGTGATCGAACTCGGTGCGGGTCTGCTCGGATGGGGTGACGACAAGGTCGCGGCGGCCGTGGAGACGGTGGCGTCGTCGGACCTCGTCGTGTTCGCCAGCCCGACGTTCAAGGCGTCGTACACCGGCGTGCTGAAGCTGTTCCTCGACCAGTTCGCGACCGGAGACGGCCTGAAGGACGTCGTGGTGGTGCCGCTGATGCTCGGGGCCGGGCCTGCGCACGCCATGGCGCCGGACCTGCTGCTCAAGCCGGTGCTCGTCGAACTCGGCGCAACGGCCCCCGCTCCCGGTTTGTACCTCATCGACACCACCTACACGACCGACACGCGCATCGCCGACTACGCCGAGCGGTGGGGTTCGATCCTCACCGCGGCGGCCCGGACCCGGACGGAACTCTCATGACGCAGGCAGACGGCACACTGGACAAGACTTCGCTCCGGGAGGCGTTCGGACATTTCCCGAGCGGCGTCGTCGCCGTCTGCGCCGAAGTCGACGGTGAGCGCGTCGGGATGGCGGCGAGCACGTTCGTGCCCGTGTCGCTGGAGCCGCCGCTGGTCGCGTTCTGCGTGCAGAACACGTCCACCACGTGGCCGAAACTCGAGCGCCTCGCCCACGTCGGGATCAGCGTGCTCGGTGAGGCGCACGACGCCGCCGCCCGTGTGCTGGCCGCGAAGACCGGCGACCGGTTCGCGGGCCTCGACACCGAAACCACCGACGGCGGAGCGCTGTTCATCGGCGGAGCGTCGGTGTGGTTGGACACCACCGTCACCCAGCAGGTGCCCGCGGGAGATCACGCTATCGTGGTCCTGCGGATCAACGAACTGAGGGTGCAGTCGGAGATCGAGCCGATCGTGTTCCACCGCAGCCGGTTCCGCTGGTTGCGCACCGTCGCGTCCTGACACGGGGCGAGATGACCACTGAACTGACGGCGCCGGCCGATACGGACGTTCATCCCCTGGACGACGCCATCCGTGAATCCCTTCGCGGAGCGCACGCGCATTTCGCCAAATGGTCCGGCAGGGTGGCGCGGTACCGACAGCGGTTCGGTGCCCGTCGAGGACGGCGATCTTCGCGTCGAGTTGTGCTCGGACCTCGGGGGGGGGTGCGGTCGCGGCCAGCTGGGTCAAGCGAGCAGCTTTGCGGTGCAGCAGTTGACCTTCGGTCTGTAGGCGGGCCAGCTTGATCCCGAGGCCTCGGTCGTCGTAGGTCCAGCCCCGGTAATTCGACGACAACCCGGCCGGGTCCTCTGCCACGATGGCAGCGGCACCGAGTGTGGACGGGGACCAGTCCACGCCCACCGCCGTCGTTCCCGATCTCATATCCGCGGCGGGGACCGTGTCGGTGGCGGTGAGGTGTGCGAGTCAAACGGGGAAAGATCAACCGGGAACTGGCGTTTCACTTCGGCCGCCAGGTCACCGACTACGCCGCCGCGGCGGGGGCGACGGTGATCGCGGTGGAAGACCTCACCACCCTCGAAACCCGCGGGCACGGGCGTGTGAACAACAATCGGGCAGCGCAATCAGCCCGCCGCAAAGCCGTCGACGCTCTCACCCATACCGTCGCCGGTGTCGGTGTGACGGTGGTGTCCGTGCCCGCACGCGGATCCTCGGCGTTGTGTCCGGGCTGCGACGAACCGCTCACGCGGCCGGGTGGTTACCACCGGGCCTGGTGTGTGCGGTGCACAGTCGGCGGAAATCGTGACCATGTGGCGGCCGTGAACCTGGCCAAACGGGCATTGCTGGGGCGCGGACAAGTCATTCGGAAGCGCGGGGCGAATCCGCAGATCCGGGTGATCGAGCATGCGCCGGTGCGCCGATGCCGCGACAAGAAGAGTCCCACTCCGAGCCGGCCGCGGCATCGCCGTGTCCGTCGTAGTGCTCCCGCCGCGACACCGCCGGTGGGGGTGAACCAGATAAAGATTGTTCCTGCGCCACAAGCGTCGGTGTGGGACACGGTAGAACCCGCAACACCGCAGCGAGTTACGGGTAGCCGTGAAGTACATACATCTCCCACGCCAGCCACGTCAGTGGTAGGAAGTATGAGATCTATGTAGACGCTTGGTGGGAGGATCTGCCGGTCGCCGACCTCCGGGAATTACCCGGCGATCAGCTCCCGCCAGAGCGCCTCGTCGAACTTGCCGCCCTTGCCGGGCGTCAGTCCGGCCGCCAACGCGGGTGCCAGGTATTCCGGATGGTCTTGCGGTCGATTCCCAGGGCCGTCGAGATCTGCAGCTAGGACCGGCCGGCATGCCAGTGCCGGAACAACTCCATCAGATCGGTCATCGTCCACGTTCTCCTTGCAGAACGTCTCGAACACCCTGTTGTCCTGTCGCAGATATCCCCAGGTTCAGGGGTTCCGTTGAAGAATGTGCAGCCCTCACATTGTTCGGCCGCGTGGTGGCCGGCGTGCCACATGTGGAAGTACGCGATCAACTGGCTGCGGCCCTCGAACACGTCCAGCAGCGGGACCGGCCCGTGCGGGCCGACTAGACCGGTGGCGGGGTCCAGGATCGCGATCTGCGGCCAGTCCGTGCTCGCCGCGTCGGTCTGGAACCGATGGCTCCGACGTACGGGTTGCTCGACATGACCGCGTACGGCCGTCAGGAAACGTGGGAGGACTCGCCGAGCGGTTGGCCCCAGCATTGGGAGCCCGGCACGAGGGAAATCATGCGCACCGACGGACGGCCCACAGCGCAATGGTCCCGCTGGAATCCGGACGCTCCGACGACCTCGGCGCCACCGGGCGCTGACGCCACTGATCACAGTGCAGATGCCGCGACGTGTTCGCGGCGCGTCAGCACGAGCGCCGGGCCGTCGGTGATCGCGATGGTGTGTTCGCTGTGCGAGGTGCGCGATCCATCCGCCGAGCGGATGGTCCACCCGTCGGGGTCGTAGACGATCTTGTCCGTGCCGGCGGCGAACCACGGTTCGAGGGCGAGCGTCAGCCCCGGGCGCAGTGTGAGTCCCCGGCCTGCCCGTCCGGTGTTCGACACGTGCGGATCCTCGTGCATGGTTCGCCCGAGCCCGTGACCACCGAACTCGGTGTTGACCGGGTACCCGTACTCGGCGGCGACCGCGCCGATCGCGGCAGAGATATCGCCCAGCCGGTTGCCGGGTACCGCGGCGGCGATGCCGGCTGTCAGGGCCTTCTCGGTGGCTGCGATGAGGCGTTCGTCCTCGGGTCGTGGATCACCGACGATGATGCTGCGGGCACAATCGGCGACCCACCCGTCGATGGACACGGCGATATCCATGCTCAGCAGGTCCCCGTTCTGCAGCACGTAATCGTGCGGCAGGCCGTGGAGTACAGCGTCGTTGACCGACAGGCAGATGACGTTGCGGAACGGTCCGCGCCCGAACGACGGCGCGTAGTCCCAGTAGCACGACGTCGCGCCGCGCTGGGCGATCAACTGGCGGGCGCGTTCTTCGAGCTCGAGCAGATTCACACCCGGGCCCGCGCGGTGTTCGAGATCGTCGAGCAACTCGGCGATGAACGTGCCGGTGACGTCCATCGCAGCGATCTCCCGTGGTGTTTTCAGTTCCAGCACCAACTACTCCTCCTGATAGGCCAAAAATCGGTATTAAAATACCACTCTAGACGGTGTGTAGGTATTTTCATACCGCTGCGGAGTTAGACTGCTCGCATGGTGCGTCTTCCTCTGACTCCGGAACAGCTGGCCGCAGGTAAGCGCCTCGGTCTTCAGCTACGGCAGGCGCGCGGTGATCGCACCCTCGCCGAGGTTGCGCAGGAGGCGGGGATCTCCCCGGAGACTCTGCGCAAGATCGAGACCGGGCGGATGGCGACACCCGCATTCACGACCGTCGCGGCCCTCGCCCGGGTGCTTCCCCTGTCGCTCGACGAGCTTGCCGACATCTGCCTTGCCCGTACCGGCCTCCGGCAAACCGGGTAGCAATTCTCCAGTCCGAGAAGGGGTCTCACAGGGTGTGCTGCCGGAGTGCGGTGATTGCGCCGTGCGGCCTGTGGCCGCTCCCCGTTCGTGTATGGGTCTCGATCACCTCGAAGCCGGCCGTGACCAACTCCTGGCCGAGTTCCGCCACCGGCCACCGATAGGCAGTGGTCACGGCGTGGTCGAAAGCCTCTACGGTTGCTCCTTCGAAGAAGCCCACCAACAGCCCGCCGCCCGGCCGAATCACGCGCGCGAACTCGGCGAGCGGAGTCCGGATGTCCTGCGGACTGTGGTGAATGAGCGAGTACCACGACAGCACACCACCGAGTGATTCGTCCGCGGCGTCCACTGTCTCGAAGCCGCCGATGTCGAAGGAGAGGTCGGGATACTGCAGGCGAGCTCGTTCGACGAACTCGGGAACCAGATCGATCCCGCTCGCCGCCAGTCCGCACTCGGCCAAGAAGTCCGTCCACTGCCCCGGACCACACCCGGCGTCGAGGACGGGACCTGTCAGGGTGGCGGCCCAGCTGCTCGCCAGGGCCCGATCGGAGGGGTGTGTCGAAGTCATGGAGCCGAAGAGGTCCGTGTACTCCTGGGCTCTGGCCGAGTAGGACTCGCGGACGGTGCCGCATGGTGCGGCGCTCGTGTTCTCCATGCCGTCAATCATTGCGGAAAGTCGAGCGCCATCCCTGGAACGTTGCGGCCGGGATGGCGAAGATCAGGGCTGAAGGACGTACTTCCCGCGTACGCCGCCCCGCGCGACCGCGTGGTGGGCGTCGGCCACCCGATCGAGCGGTACGACGGCGTGCACCCGCGCCGGCAGGTGGCCGCTCGCGGTGGAGTCGAGGAGCTGGGCGAGCCGGGCACCGTCGGGCTGCGCCACCAGCACCCGGACGGTGACGCCGCGTTCCTCGGCCGGCGCCGCGCCCGGCTGCACGCCGACGAAGAGGCCGCCGTCGCGAACCAGTGTGAGGCCCTGTTCCTGGAGTGCGGCGCAGTCGGCTACCGCGTCCCAGGCGCGCGCTGTCTGCGTGGTGAAGTCGGCACCGAGGCCGCGCACGAATTTCTCGTCTTCGGCGCGGGCGAGTCCCGTGACCCGCCAGTCGCGGTCCTGGGCGAGCGTCACGACGTACGCCCCGACCGCTCCCGCGGCCCCGGTCACCAGCAGGCTCCGGCCGCCACCGTCACCGAGCAGATCGACCAGCTGGTCTGCAGCGAGGCCGTTGAGCGGAACCGTTGCGGCGGTGGCCAGGTCGAGGCCGTCCGGCACGGGAGCGGTGTCGCTCGCCGCGACGATCAGCTGCTCGGCGTACGTGCCGAAGTCGCGGTCGAACCCGGCGACCAGCCCCGCGACGCGGCCGCCGACCGGGATGTCCACGTCCGGACCAGCCGCGGTGACGGTTCCGGCGAAGTCCCAGCCCAGGCCGGTGTGGTCGGGTTGGTCGATCAGCCCGAGCCGGTGGAACACCCCGGCGGTCAGCGCCAGGTCGACGGGGTTGACCGCGGCCCCCGCGATCTCGACCCGGACCTGGCCCGGCCCGGGCTCGACGACGGGTACGTCGATGATCTCGATGGAGTCGGGACCGCCGGGGGTGCGGACGATGGCGGTGCGGAAGGTGGTGGACATGTTGCCTCCTGTGGACCCGGATTGGTGCTGCATCTCCACGATGGAGGGGTTACTCTCCAATGGGAAGTACGCACTTCAGAGTGCGTATGTCACCGCACGGGAAGGAGCGGTCGATGCCGACAACGACGGCGGCCCAGGAGCGGGCGCACGCGAAGGTGGAGTACGAGGCGTTCCTGGCGACCTGTCCCAGCCGCCAGCTCCTCGACCGGATTTCCGACAAGTGGGTGACGCTGGTCCTGGCCGCGCTGGGCAGCGACGGCCCACACCCGGGCGAAGACTGCGCCGGCGAGCCGCGGCGGATGCGTTACTCGGAGCTGTCCCGCCGGCTGGCCGGAGTCAGCCAGAAGATGCTCACCCAGACGCTGCGCTCCCTCGAACGCGACGGCCTGCTCACCCGCACGGTGACGCCGACCGTGCCTGTCACGGTCACCTACGAGCTGACCGACCTCGGGCTCTCGCTCCACTCCGTCATCCGCGGGATCAAGGCGTGGGCGGAGGCGCATATGGACGAGGTGCTCGCCAACAGAAACACGTACGACACCCGCGTCGGCTAGCGCGCTGAACCTAACCGCTCACGGGGAGCGGAGCACCCTCGAAGCGTTCGCGGAGGGTGGATTCGGCGTACTCGTACCGGAAGATCCCCTTCGCGCGGAGGATCGGCACGACGTGATCGACGAAATCGGTGAGCCCGGAGGGAAATCCGTCCGGCATCAGGTTGAATCCGTCCGCCGCGCGCGCCAGGAACCATTCCTCGATGGTGTCGGCGATCTGTTCGGGTGAGCCGACGACCAGCCGGTGGCCGAAGCCGCCCGCCTTGCGAAGCAGTTCGGTCACCGAGTACCGGCTCTCGAGTGCCAGCCGCACGACGGCCTCCCGGAACCCGAGCGAGCCGGAGAACGACGGATCGACCGGGGCGAGGAGCAACTCCTGCGGGATCGGCCGGTCCGGGTCGAGCGAGCTCAGGTCGACGCCGAGCATGCCGCCGAGCCGTTCGGCGGAGAAACCGTCGGCGGTCTTGGATTCCCAGTCCTCGTACCGGGCGATCGCCTCGGTCTCGGTGCTACCCACCACCGTGACGAGCCCGGGAAGGATCTTCACCGCCTGGGGATCCCGACCGGCTGCGCGGGCGACATCCTTCACGTCCCGGTAGTGCTGACGCCCGGCGTCGAGCGTGAGCTCCGCCGAGAACACCGCGTCGGCGCTGCGTCCTGCCAGGGCGCGGCCCTGCGGGGAGCCGCCGGCCTGCACGAGCAGGGGGTGGCCCTGCGGCGACGGCGGCACGGGCAGTGCGCCGTGAACGTGGAAGTACTCCCCGTCGTGGTGCACCGGGACCCGGGTCGTCGCCGATTCCCACAGCGCGGTGACGACGTCCACGAACTCCGTGGCCCGGCGATACCGCGACTCGCGGTCGGGAATCCGGGAGAGACCGAAGTTGTGGGCGGTCCCGGCGTGGAACGTGGTCACCACATTCCACGCCACCCGTCCGCCGGACACGACGTCGAGGGAGAGGAATCGGTCCGCCAGATCGAACGGATCGTTGAACGTCGTCGACGCCGTGCCGATCAGCCCGAGGTGTTCCGTCGCGCTCGCCACCACCCCGAGCACGGTGGTGGGTTCGAGGGCCCGCGTCGGCTTGACGGCGGGATCCTCGCGGAGCGCAGGACCGTCCGCGAGGAACAGCGCGTCGAGGGTGCCGCGCTCGGCGATTTTCGCGACCTCGGTGTAGTAGTCCGGGTCGATGAACGACGTCGGGTGCAGGTCTGGAGCCCGCCACGCGGACGGGTGGAAACCCACGTCCAGCACGTTGACGTTGAGGATGACCTCTCGTTGCGCGGGCATCAGCCGGCCGGCTTCGCGGCCGCGCCGTCGACGTTGGTCTGGCTGCGGTCGGTGGCTCGCGCCGATTCGATGCTCTGCGCCACCCGGGAGAAGAACGGGTCGCTGTCGATGAGCTGGCCGATCCGCGGGTCGTGGTAGGTGTCGAGCAGCGGCGCGAAGTCGGGGTTGTCCTTGTTCTTCTCGTTGATGACGACCTCGATCCAGTACAACTCGTACGCGGGGGCGTTGAAGACGATCTTGTCGTCGGGGACGTCGGCGAGGTCGAAGTTGGACCGCCAGCCCAGTGCCAGGTCGACGTCGGGCAGCGTGCGCGGCAACTGCGCAAGCGCGGCCTCGGTGAACTCGAACGACTTCGGGTTGTCCTTCACGTCGCGGATGGTCACGCGCGACGGGTCGACACCGTCCTTCAGGGTCAGCTGGCCGAGGTCCTGCAGGGTCTGCAGTGCCTGCGCCTGATTCGACGGGTCGTCGGGGATGGCGACCTTCGCGCCCTTCGGGAGATCCTCGAGCTTGCCGTACTTCTCGGAATATCCCGAGAACTCGAGGACGTACCAGTCTCCGGCCGCATACAGTCCGAGGTTGCCGTCCTCGTTCTGCACGCGCATCCACTCCTGATGCTGGCTGTGGTTGGCGTCGATGTCGCCCTGGGAGACCGCGAGATTCTTGAGCTTCGAATCCTCGATCTGCACGGGTTCGACGGTGATGCCGTGGTCGGGGGCGAGTTTCGCGACTTCCTTGGCGAGCTTCTCGTCCAGGATCGATCCGGCGGTGTATCCGATCTTGAACGTGGTCTGCGGGCCGTCACCCTCGGTTCGGTCGTTGCCCCCGGCCGCGCCGCACGCGGTGAGGAGGAGAAGCAGGGTGGCCGTCAGTCCGCCTGCCGCCACAGCACGGGCGCGCGTCACCGAGCGGGGTCGAGTCGTCATGAGTGTTGTCCTCTGATCTTAGTGAATGTGAAGGAAGGCTCAGCGCCGGTTGGTGAGGCGGGCGGCCAGATCGCCGACGAGCTGGATGACCTGGACCAGTACCACGAGAGCGATGACCGTCGTGATCATCACGGTGTTGTCGAATCGGTTGTAGCCGTAGGCGATGGCGAGGTTGCCGATGCCGCCTGCGCCCACTGCTCCCGCGATCGCCGACATGTCGAGGATGCCGATCAGCGCGATGGTCAGAGCGCCGATGATGGTCGGAACCGCCTCGTGGAGTTGCACTTTGCGGATGATCTGAAAATTCGACCCGGCCGAGGCCCGGCCCACTTCCACCACGTCGGGGGGAACGTCCCGCAGCGAATTCTCGATCAACCGCGCGACGTACGGTGTCGCGGCCAGCGTCATCGGAACCGCCGCCGCCTGCACCCCGAGCGAGGTGCCGACGACGAACCGGGTGAACGGAATGATGGCGGCCATCAGCACCAGGAAGGGTAATGATCGACCGAGGTTGACCACCCAGCCCGCCACCGCGTTGACCGCCGGGTTGGGGAACAGCCCGCGGGGAGCGGTGTTGTGCAGGATGACCGCCAGCGGAGTGCCCAGCAGGATCGCCAGGATCACCGTGATCCCGACCATCTGCACGGTCTGCTGCAGGGCGGGGAGGAACAGCTCGGGAAGTTCCTCGACCGGAGTCGAGATGGCGAGAACGACACTGCCCGGGGCGCTCATGCCGCGGCCTCCTCGGTGGTGCGCGCGGATGCGTCGTCGTCGACCCGGGTTCCGTGCAGGCCCCACGACGACAGCAGGTCGCCGACGGACGGATGATCACCGGCCACCGAGATGGTGACCCGCCCCGCCGGTTGCCCGCCGACCGATTCCACGGTCCCGGACAGCACGCCGATCGACCGGCCTGTGGCCTTGCCGAGAAGCTCGATCCAGTTGGTGGGGACGGTGTCGGAGCCGTAGGTGACGTGCCAGAGCACGTCCCGGTCCTCCGCGGTGATGTGGGAACGATCGGGGAGGAGTCCGACGCCGAGTTCGGAGTGCGGATCGCGGAGGAGTTCGATCACCGGGCCCGATTCCACCACCCGCCCCGCGTCGAGGACGGTGACGACGTCCGCGACCTGCCGGACGACATCCATCTCGTGGGTGATCAGCACGATCGTCAGCCCGAGGTCGTCGCGCAGTTCGCGTAGCAACGCGAGGATGGATCGCGTGGTATTGGGATCGAGCCCCGACGTCGCCTCGTCCGACACCAGGACCTTCGGAGCGAGTGCCAGCGAGCGGGCAATCCCCACCCGTTGCCGCTGCCCGCCGGACAGCTGCCGGGGGTAGAGGTCGGCCTTGTCGGACAATCCCACCCGCTCGAGCAGTTCCGCCACCCGTGCCCGCCGCTCGGAGCGGCCCACACCGGCGAATTCGAGAGGCAGGGCCACATTCTCGGCCGCCGTGCGACGGGCGAGGAGGCTCGACGCCTGGAAGATCGTGCCGATCGCGCGACGCTGATCCCGGAGCCGGCGTTCGGACAGTCCCGAGACGTCGGTGCCGTCGAGCAGAATGCGACCCTCGGACGGGCGCTCCAGGAGGCTGATGATGCGCGACAGCGTGGTCTTGCCCGCACCGCTCTGGCCGATCACCGCCGCGATCTGGCCGGTGCCGACGGAGAAGTCGATGTCGTGGAGCACTTCGACGGAACGGGATCCCTTCCCGAATCGTTTCGTGACGGAACGGACTTCGATCATGCTGAACCACCTGTGTCGGATGACGGCACCTCGGGTCGGCCGTCGGGACGGAAAATCCCGGCCCGCGGACGGGCCGGTGGATTCCCGAAACGATAGGCGTGAGTAAACGGAAAGTCATGCCTAAGAATCGACTTGATCGGAAGGGCGGCTAGTTCTGCGCGCCCGGATAGACGGGACGGCGGTGGGCCGGCGCCGGCGCCGGATCGGGCAGCCGCAGCGTCGCCCGGAGCGACCGCTGCCGGTACCCGCGGGGCCGCGCCGGCCTCGGCCACGCGGCGAACCCGGCGTCGAGGTCGGTGACGGTCGCGATGTGACCGTCCACCTCGGTGGCGTCGGGATCGTCGACGACGAACAGCAAGGCGCGTTCGCGCACAGCCTGCCCGTGACGGTCGACCTGGCTGCCGTCCAGCACGACGATGTCGGAAACCTCGGCGGCGGAGACGATGTCGTCGCCGTCCTGCGCCCACCACGCGACGGGAATCTTCTGCTGCGGCGGGGTGGGGACGTTGAGGGGGCCGGCGATGTCGAAGACCCCGCGGTGGTCGGCGTAGACGATCCGGTCGGAATCCGCGAAACGCACGTCGTGCGGGCGTCCACGGATCGTGTCGGCCGGCCAGCTCTCCCACAGCGTGCGGGAGGCGTGGATCGCATCGGTCGTGGCTGCGGGACTCGGTCCGGCATCGATCCACACCCCCGCCGAAGCCAGGTTTCCCGGCGCCGATCGGTCCTCCACACCGGTGAGCCAGCCGACCCGGCCGCGGCTGGTGTGATCGAGCGATGCGAGCCGGCGAGCCAGGTTGTACGGGTGGTCGAGGTGGGGAACCGCGGTGACGAACACACCGACGTCGTCGGTGGCGGCGATCAGTGCTGCGGCGGACACGCTGGGCGACAGGGCGGCGGTGGGCCGGGGAGCGGTCCGCGACACCCGCTCGACGCCGAGCAGGGCGAAGTCCGCGCCCGTGCGGGTGATGAATGCGCCGAGTTCGTCGATCCGGCCGCGGCGAATGGCGTCGACGAGCAGACGCTCACCGAGTGCGAGCCCATGGAAGGTCCTGCTGCGCTGGATCACACTCATCGGAGGTTTCCCGTTGTCGATTTTTGGGTCTGCTGTCGTGATGTCAAGGGGTATCTCCTGAGAAGAGGGTGGATGCCGCGAGGGTCAGGGACGTCAGTCCCAGGATCACCAGCAACATCGATACGGACGCACTGCGCCGGAGGACACTGGACCACGGATTCCGCGGGTCATACCACAGCCAGAGAGACTGTCCGACAACGAATTCGCCCCTACCCCCATCGGGCAGCGAGGCGCCGAGCGTCGATCCGGGATCGAATGTCCGCCGCTGACCGACGAACTCGTCGCTTCCGACCCGATACGAGTAGGTGATCGACGGCCGTACGTCGACGACCGAGCACTCGGACCGTGTCCACGACCGGGATCTCCACAGCGCGAGGACGCCCGGAACCCCACGGAACAGGAGGAACGCGCCCGCGATGATCCAGACGGTGATCACACGGGTGACGTTACGGCCCGCGTCGGTGTGTCGTACAGCCTTCTCCGCAGCGTGAGCGGAACACGAAACCTGCGCGTCTCGTTCGATTCCCGGTAGGTGAACATGGCTCGAATAGCTCTGTCCGCCAGACATTTAGAAATGTCGTTGAAATCAAGACGAGCGGAAGACTCGGAAAACGGGCGGTCGACGGCCTACGGTTGCCGGGCAGGAAAACTTCGCAGCCAGAACTACGACAGCGACCAGGGGGATCTGTTCCAGCTCGAAGGCACCGACCCGTATCTCGACGGCCTGCTCCGTTCGCAGGTCACCGAGACGGACCGGGCCGAGCGGATCGCGTTGATCGAACAGATCCAGGATCACGTGATCGACAGCGCCTACACGATCCCCCTGCTGCTGGATACCCAGATCTTCGCCGTCGCTCCGCACATCCACGACTTCGGCAACGCGGCCAACTCCGTGCCCTGGTTCTACGACACGTGACGGAACGCAAGTGACTGATGATGGGGGACAAAAAGTTTCATGTCGACACAGTCCAGAATCAGACTGAGCGCAACGCTCGTCCCGTGAGCGATGCTCTGGGAAGGTAACGACTATCGCGGAAAGGGGAACCGTCATGAGCCGACATTCCGTCGTCGGACTGCACGTTGATGCCGCAGTCGTCACCGAACTGCTCGACCCGAGGCAGCCGGCGCGGCGAGAAGAGTTCGGGCGCGGCATCGACGAGTCGGGAATCGACTTCGTCGTTCTCGGCGGTGACCGCCTGGACGCTGGGCAGTCGAGTCACGCGACGATCGATGCGACCGTGGCCGCCACCGTCCTGGCTCGCCACACGACGTCGGTCGGACTGGTGGTGGCCGGTGCTCCCGTCCGCGATCACCCGTTCAATCTCGCGCGCCGCCTCGGCTCGCTCGATCACGGATCCCACGGCAGGGCCGGATGGCTGATCGGTTCGGGCCCGGTGGACGCCGCGGTCGATGCTGTGTCGGTCGTCCGGAAGTTGTGGGAGAGCTGGCCGGCCGACAGCATCGTCGACGACGCCGAGCGCGGCATCTTCGCGGAATCCGAGCGGATCGTCTACATCGATCATGCGGGTACGTTCTCCGTGTCGGGCCCGCTCAACGTCCCCGAGCCACCGCAACGCAAGCCGCCCGTGTTCTGGCGCCCCGCGAACGAGGCTGAACTGGTGGCGGCGCGGCGCACGGCTGACGCCGTGATCCTCGCGGACGAGGATGCGGTGCGCCGCTATCGAGCGCACTTCGACCCCGATGCCGCCCGTGACCAGGTGGTACTGACCGACCGGCACTGGGCGCCCGGCGGCGGTTCGCCGCTGGCGACGGAGGCCGACGGTGTGGTCTTCCGAGGGGCCACCACGGCAACCCTGCCCGCCCTGCTCGACGCGGTGCGGCGGGAGCCGATCCTCCAGGACCCGCGGCGCACCCTGCGTGACCGCCTGGGCTTGCAGACGGCGGAGACCGTACTGTCCGGCGGCCGCAGCGCCTTCCCGGTCAGCTGAGCATTCCACCGAAGACAGGAGATTCACCATGACAGTGGTATCCGAGGCCCCCGCGCCGGAGGCGGTGCGTCCGCCTGCCCGCGGCTCCGCCGAGCTGGCGGCCGTGATCGCCGAGATCGCCGAGGACGCCGCGCGGCGGCGCACCCGTGGCGGGACCGAGGGCCCGCGACGGGCCGTCGAGTTGATCCGCGAACACCGGCTCGGGGCCGTGCGGGTGCCGCGGGAACACGGCGGCGGTGGTTACACCTTGCAGGATCTCTTCGATCTGGTGATCGACCTCGCCGAGGCCGATCCCGATGTGCCACACATCGTCCGGGTCCACTACGCGTTCGTCGAGGAAGTGCTGCGGGCCCCACGCACGGAGCGCAAGGACGCATGGTTGCCGGAGATCCTGTCGGGCACACTGTTCGGTGGCGCGTCGTCGGAACTGAGCACCCGCGCCGTCGGCTCCTACAGCTTCGAATCCACTCTGACACCGGATCCCGGCGGATACCGCCTGAACGGGGTCAAGTTCTACAGCACCGGTTCGCTGTACTCCGATTTCATCCGGGTCTCCGCCAACCTCCCGGACGGCAAGGTGCTCAGCGCCATCGTTCCCGCCGACCGGGCGGGGATCGTCCACAAGGACGACTGGGACGGAATCGGCCAGCGCCACACCGGCAGCGGGACGACGGTGTTCGAGAACGTCGCCGTCGAGGAGTCCGAGACGCTGCCGTTCCGCGGTGGCGACGAGGAGACCCGGCCGCGGCAGGCGCTTCCCCAGTTGTATCTGCACGCGATCGCGGCGGGCATCCTCCGCACCGTCACGACCGAGTCCGCCGAGCTGATCCGCGGCCGCAAGCGCAGCTTCGTGTTTGCAGTCGCCGAAGAACCACGGCACGACCCGCAGTTGCTCGAGATCGTCGGAACCCTCTCGGCGGCTGCCTTCGCGGCGGAGTCCGTGGTCCGGGCGGCCGCGGCAGCACAGGATGTGGCCGCGGACGTCGCGCGCACGTCCGGCGTCGACACGAGGCTCGAGCAGGAGGCCGCGGTACTGGCCGCCAAGGTGAAGGTGGCCATCGAGGACATCGCGCTCCGGGCGGCCACCCGGCTGTTCGAGGTCGGCGGCGCCTCGGCCACCCGGGAGTCGGCGCACCTGGACAGGCACTGGCGCAACCTGCGAACCCTGTTCTCCCACAACCCGACGGTGTACAAGGCGCGGGTGATCGGCGACCTCGTGGTCAACGAGACCCCGCTTCCCGACACCGGATTCTTCTGATTCGGAAGGCACTGCCGTGAGTAGATCCCGACGCCAACTGGTGCTCAACGTGAACGTCCTCGACGTGGGAATCGCCCCCGGAGCGTGGACGCTCGACGACGTGCACGCGCACTCGTTCGTCGACCTCGATCACTTCACCAGGATCGCGCAGATCGCCGAGCGTGGCACCCTCGACGCGTTCTTCCTCGCCGACGGTCCCGGCTTCTGGGAGAACCCCCGGGTGAAGCCGACCCGGGCGCTGGAACCGTCGGTGATCCTGGCGGCCGTGGCGACGGCCACCGAGAACCTGGGCCTGATCGGGACCGCCTCCACCACGTTCAACGACCCGCGCGATCTCGCCGAACGCTTCCTGTCCCTCGACTACCTGAGCGGCGGCCGGGTGGCGTGGAACGTGGTCACCACGTATTCGCCGACGGCCGCAGCCAATTTCGGATTCGACCAGATTCCGGACCGCGACTACCGCTATCGCCGTGCCGAGGCGTTCGTCGGTGTGGTGACCGCGCTGTGGGAGAGCGCCCGGAGCGGTGTCCCGGTGTCTCATCACAGCGAATTCTTCGACGTCGACGGCGTGCTGCAGGTGCCGCCGTCGGAGCAGGGGCAGCCGCCGCTCATCCAGGCGGGCGGGTCACCCGCCGGGCGTGACCTCGCCGGCCGCACCGCACACGGCGTCTTCTCCGCGGAGCTGACGCTCGACGCCGGGCGCAGACACTACAAGCACGTCAAGGACGTGGCGCGGGCGGCCGGCCGCAACCCCGACGACGTGAAGATCCTGCCCGGGCTGATCACGGTCATCGGCTCGACCGAAGCGGAGGCCGTCGCGCGACACGAACAGCTCCGCGCCCACGTCCCGGCGAAGTTCGGCTGGGACCGGCTGAGTCTGACCCTCGGAGTCCCGCTCGCGGAACTCGACCTAGACCAGCCGATCCCGGCGTCGCTGCTGGACGGGCCGCCCGACCCGTCGACGTTCGCGGGTTCCCTCGGGTTCCGCGAATCAGTGGTCGGGCTGGCGCGCGAGCGGAATCTGACCGTGGCCCAGCTTCTTCGCGAGTTGGACGGCGGTGGCGGGCACCGCGCCGTGATCGGCACACCGGATCAGGTGGCCGACACCATCGAGGCGTGGTTCCGTGCCGAGGCGGCCGACGGATTCAACCTGATGCCCGACGCGTTGCCGTCCGGACTCGACACCTTCGTCGACGAAGTGGTGCCCCTGCTCCGCAAGCGGGGGCTCTTCCGTCACGTATACGCGGAGAAGACCCTGCGTGAGCGCTTCGCGGTGCCGCTGCCCGAGTACGGCGCCGCACGCTCGGCCTGAGTTCGTTCAGACGGTAAGGAGGGGCTCGTGACGTCACCGCGGTCGGGCTCGCAGGCGGTGGAACGGGCGATCGCGGTACTCGCCTGCTTCGAGGGGGCCACCGACCTGACCGTCAGCGCGCTCGCCGCCCGCACCGGGTTGGCCGTCAGCACCGCGTATCGCATCGTGCAGGCCCTCGTCCGCGGCGGATTACTCGAGCGTGACGAGCGGACCGACTGCTATCGGGTGGGGCCGAGCCTGATCTCCCTCGCCGTGCCGTCGCTGGGGCGTCTCGACGCGGAATCGTTCGCCCCGCACCTGTATTCGCTCGCCGCGCGGGTGAAGCTGACGGCCAGTCTCGGGGTCGCGAGGGACGACGTCGCGGTCACCGTCTTCTCGGCGCGCCCACCCGAACGGTTCTGCACGCATCAGCTGCCCGGGGCACGCCAACCGCTGCAGAGCAGCGCGATGGGGATGGCGATCCTGGCGTTCGGCACGGCGTCCGCACGGCGAAGCAGTTCGGTGACGGCGTCCTCCGACCTCGAACGGGTCCGGCGGCTGGGGTACGCCGCGGCCTTCTCCTCGGAGAACCGGGACATCCTCGCCGTCGCGGTTCCCGTTCTCGACCCCGAGGGACGGTCCCGCGGCGCATTGGGGGTCCAGGCGCTGCGCCGGCGACTCACCGACGAACTGGTGCGGGAGATAGTGCCGCCGATGCGCGGCGCCGCGGCGCGGATCGGCGCGCGGGCCGGAACCGCATTTCCCGCGTTCCGGTAGGGAAAAACTCAGGGTGAACCTTTTTCGCATTGTGAAAATACCGTTGTAGCACCGTGGTTCGGAATTCGATGATGATCGCGACGTATCGATTCAGCCCGAAACCAGGAGTACGCATGACACTCACCACCGCCGCGCCCGCCGACTCGGATCAGACCGCCGACACCGCGCTGGAGGTCCGTCCCGTCGCCGGGCACATCGGCGCCGAGATCTCCGGAATCGACCTCCGGAAAGAGCTGGCCGACAACGAGGTAGCGCAGGTACGCGACGCCCTGCACCGCTACAAGGTCCTGTTCTTCCGCGACCAGGAGATCGGGCACGCCGAACAGATCGCGTTCTCGCGGAAGTTCGGTGACGTGACACCGTCGCACCCGTACGACGACGAAGCCCCCGAAGGTTTCCCGCAGATCCTCGCCGTCGACAGCCGCAAGTACGAGAAGCGCTTCGGGCGCAAGAAGTACAGCTACGACAACAAGTGGCACACCGATGTCACCGCGTTGATCAACCCGCCTGCCGGCACGATCCTGCGCGCCCACATCGTCCCGGAGCAGGGCGGCGACACCCAGTGGACGAACCTCGTCGCAGCGTACGAGGGTCTGCCGGACTCGTTGAAGAACCTCGTCGACGGTCTCCGCGCCGAGCACCGGTTCGGCGGACGGCACCCGCAGTGGGCCGAGGACAGCAGCTACGCCCAGAAGACGCGGGAGAACCCGCTCGTCACCGAACACCCGGTGGTCCGTGTGCACCCGGTGACGGGGGAGCGGGCACTGTTCGTCACGCCCGGTTTCACCAGCCGGATCGTCGGGGTCTCGCCGTCGCAGAGCGACCGCCTGCTGGACCTGCTGTTCGCCGAGGTGACGAATCCCGCCTACACGGCGCGGTTCCGCTGGGCGCCGGGCAGCCTCGCGTTCTGGGACAACCGTGCCACCGCCCACCTCGCGCCCACCGACCTCGACCACCTCGACGTCACCCGAGTCCTGTACCGCACCACCCTCGAGGGCGACGTTCCCGTCGGCCCCGACGGCAAGGAGTCCACGTCCATCGCCGGTGCGGCGTTCCGCGGCGAGAAGTAGGCGGCTTCGCCGCCCGTGCGCGGTTAGCGAGTCTCTGGACTCGTCAGCCACTCACAGAACCAAGGAGACAACAGAAATGACAGTTATCGACGACCGTCCCGGTGTCGTCACCGAGCTCCGGATCGCTCCCATCGCCGGCTATATCGGCGCGGAGGTCAGCGGTGTGGATCTTGCGGGTGACCTGGACGAGGCCGCCGCCGCACGACTGCGGCAGGCATTGCTCGACCACAAGGTGCTGTTCTTCCGCGACCAGCCTCTCGACCACGCGGCGCAGATCCGGTTCTCCCGACACTTCGGCAAGGTGACACCCGCCCACCCGTACGACTACAACGCCCCCGAGGGCTACCCGGAAATCCTGGAGGTGGACAGCCGCAAGTACGCGGCCCGCGGCGGTGCCCGCAAATACAGCTATGCGAACTTCTGGCACACCGACGTCTCGGCGCTGGTGAACCCGCCGGCGATCACCTTCCTCCGATCGGAGCTGGTGCCGGACGTCGGGGGCGACACCGCCTGGACCAATCTCGCTGCGGCGTATGCCAACCTGCCGGAATCGTTGAAGACGTTCGTGGACGGCCTGCGCGCCGAGCACCGCTTCGGGGGACGGCAGAAGCGATGGGAGGCGGGCAGTGATGCCGAGCAGAACGTCACCACCAAGCCGATCGTGACGGAGCATCCGGTGGTCCGGGTGCATCCCGAAACCGGTGAGCGCGGGCTCTTCGTCACCCCCGGTTTCACGAGCCGGATCCTCGGTGTCTCCCCGGCGCAGAGCGACCGGATTCTCGACCTGCTGTTCGAGGAGGTCACGAACCCGGCCTACACCGTCCGGGTTCGCTGGCAGAACAACAGCATCGGGGTGTGGGACAACCGCATCACCGCGCACCTCGCGCCGGCGGATCTCGACCACCTCGACGTCGTTCGGGTTCTCTACCGCACCACCGTCGAAGGTGATGTTCCGGTCGGCGTCGACGGTCAGCCGTCGCGGTCGGTGGTCGGCAGCGCGTTCCACGGCGCCGACTGAGCCACGGGAGACGACATGAGGGCTGAGTTGCCGATCGGGTTGCGCGGCAACAGATCGATCGTTGCGGCGGTGTTGGGCACCGCCGTGGCGCTGGTGGTGGCCGCATGTGGTGGGTCGGCGTTCGGCGGGGGCACCACGGCGGACGGCAAGACGGTGCTGCGGTACGAGGGCAGCCCGGCCAGTGTCACCTTCCCGGAACTCGCGGAGGACCTCGGCTACTTCGAGAAGGTGCAGCTGGAGTGGCTGGGCGACACGACGAGTGGACCGCAGAGCATTCAGTCGGCGGCCACCGGAGACACCGATTTCGGGTCCGCGTTCAACGGCGCCATCGCGAAACTCGTCGACGCCGGGGCGCCGCTGACCGGGGTCGTGTCGGTGTACGGTTCGGACGGCGACACCGAGGCCGACAGCTTCAACGGCTACTACGTCCTCGAGGGCAGCCCCATCCGGACGGCCCGTGATCTGATCGGCAAGAAGGTGGGGATCAACACCCTCGGCGCCTACCACGAGTACGTCATCAAGGAATGGCTGTTTCGTGCCGGACTGACCGACGACGAGATCAACCAGGTCGAGCTGACCGTCGTGCCCCCGAACAACACGGAACAGGCACTGCGGTCGGGACAGATCGACGTGGGGAATCTCGGCGGGATCGTGAAGGATGCCGCGCTCGGCCGGGGCGGGTTGACGCCGCTGTTCACGGATGTCGATCTCACCGGACCGTTGGGGATCGGGTCGGTGGTGTTCCGGAACGACTTCATCGCGAAGAACGAGGAGGCGACCCGCGACTTCGTGCAGGGTGTCGCGCGTGCCGTGCGATGGACGCAGACGGTCCCGAAGGAGGAGGTGGTCGACCGGTTCGTGAAGATCGTTGAGGGGCGTGGGCGGAACGAGTCCACGGAGTTCGTCCGGCAGTGGAAGAGTGCCGGCGTGCCCGCGCCCGGGGGAGTGATCGCCCCTGGGGAGTTCCAGATCTGGATCGACCAGGGCGTGCGGTTGGGGGTGCTGAAACCCGGGGGCGCGGCGGCGGAGGACCTCTTCACGAACGAGTACAACCCGTACGCGTAGGCGGCTTCGCCGCCCGTGCGCGGTTAGCGAGTCTCTGGACTCGTCAACCGCTCACGGGCTGCGGAGTGCCCGGCGGAGGGTATCGGCGAACGTGGTGGGGTCGTGAATCAGCCAGCCGTGGCCGCCCGTCACGGTGAGGACGGGCGGATTGCGGAGTGCCTTCCGCATCGACTCGAAGCTGGCGAGCGGAATCGTCCGGTCCCCGCGACCCCAGACGAGGGACACCGGTAGGCCCCGGTCGGCGAGGACGCCGAGTTCGTGGCGCAGGTCCGCTCGCCTGGCCAGGTGTGCGGTGCGCCAGACCGCACCCGGATCCCGCAGCGTGTTGGGCAGGAAGCCGTTGACGAGCGACGCCGCCGTGTGGGCGATGGTCCGGATCGACAGTGCCTCACCCAGGGCCGACGCGCCCCAGTCCCACAGCGGCCTCTCGCCGATGG
Organism: Rhodococcus sp. JVH1; assembly: GCF_000280725.2. Classification (NCBI taxonomy): domain Bacteria; kingdom Bacillati; phylum Actinomycetota; class Actinomycetes; order Mycobacteriales; family Nocardiaceae; genus Rhodococcus; species Rhodococcus sp. JVH1. The sequence goes on from NZ_CP166289.1 coordinate 6,170,356, forward strand.
GCCGTATTCCCCAGCCGTCGGACGACCAGGCGCCACCGCCCACGGAGTTGACGAGCACCAGGCGCGCGACCCGCTCCGGAAGGTCGTGGGCAGCCTGAATGGCGACGCCCCCGCCGAAGGAGTGGCCGATCAGTGTGATCGGTTCGCTGATTCCCGCCTCGTCCAGGAACCGTCCCAGCCAGGCCGCGTAACCGGCGAAGGTCCGCGCTTCGGGCGGATGGTCGGGAGTTCCGCCGAAGCCGGGGAGTGTCGGAGTGAGGACGCGGTGCCCGTGCTGGGCGAGCATCGACAGGCTGCGGCCGTACACCCGCGGGGTGAGCCCCCATCCGTGCAGGAAGACGACGGGTGAGCCGCGCCCCACGACGGTGAGGGTCGCGGCGTCCGCACCTGCGGGTACCCCGAAGATCTCGGGTTCTGAGTTCTGGATCAGTGACACGCCCAACAGCGTGGACGACGCGCATGCCTTCGGTAACGGGCCGAATTGCCTGAAGGCATACCTGTTTCTGGGGTTTCATGACGGACCGGTCGGTTCGAGATCTGATCGTTATATACCTGGATTGCGAAAACAGGTATGTGTATGGGCCATTCGGCCGTTGTCTGCTGAGTCCGTGACCGGGATGTTATCTAACGTCTCGTCCGAGCGGCACTGATGTCGCCGGAACCTCATGAATTGAAGGACTCAGCTCAATGGCCAAGCATAGATTGCGTCGGGGCAATCGTCTGCAGTTTTCGACCGGCGGTCTTCTGATCGCCGCCGGTGTGGGAGTGGGAGCGTTTCTGCTTCCCGTTGCTCCCGCTGCAGCGGAGCCGATCACGATCCCAGGGATTGGGACGTTCGAGGTACCAGGCGTGCCGCCAGTGCCCCCGGCTCCGGCTCCGGCTCCGAACCCAGCGCCCCTCCCGGGACCCCTGCCGGGACCCCTGCCTGCCCCGCCGGCGTTGCCGTCCACCCACGGTGCGCAGGCTCTCGCGGCCGCCGAATCGAAGATCGGATCGCCGTACGTTTGGGGCGCCACCGGGCCGAATGCCTTCGATTGCTCGGGTCTGGTGCAGTGGGCGTACAAGCAGGCGGGCATCTCGGTACCCCGCACCACCTACGACCAGGTGAACGGTGGCTCGCCCGTCGACAAGGGGAGCCTGCAGCCGGGTGATCTCGTCCTGTTCAACGGGGCGAACCACGTCGGGCTCTACGCCGGGAACGGCACGGTCGTCCACGCGCCCACCGCCGGGCAGCCCGTGAAGCAGGCGCCCCTCGATTCGATGCCGTTCTACGCGGCGCGCCGGTACTGAGGCGGCTCCGCCGCCCGTGCGTGGTTAACGAGTCTCTGCACTCGCAAACCACGCACGGGGCGCGAAGCGCCCTACGAGTTGCGGATCAGATCCGACGCCCGCTCACCGATGAGGACGGAGGGTGCGTGGGTGTGCCCGCGGATGATGGCGGGCATGATCGACGCATCGGCGACGCGCAGTTTGTCGACCCCGCGGACCCGCAGGTCGGGCGTGACGACACTCGCGTCGTCGCTGCCCATGCGACATGTCCCGACCGGGTGGTACAGGGTGTGGGCATTCTCCTGCAGTGCCCGGGCGAGGATCTCGTCGAGTGGCGTGCTCGGCGTGACCGCCGGGCGAATCATGTTGCCGAGCCGCGACTTCAGTGCCGGGGCCGATGCGAGGGCATCGCACAGGCGCAGTCCTTCGAGCATCGCCTGCCGGTCGACTCCGCCGCTGTCGCTGAGGTAGCGGGGATCGATGATCGGCTTGGCGAGCGGATCGTCCGACCGCAGCGAGATCTCGCCTCGGCTTTCGGGTTTCACGAGGATGGTGCCGATCACCGCAGCGTGACCGGTTGCCGGAATGAGGCCCTCGTCGAAGAACGGCGCGGGCCCGAAGATGATCTCGAGGTCGGGCAGTGCCAGATCGTCCCGACTGCGCGTGAAGCCGTATGCCTCGGCCACATTCGACGTGAGCATGCCGCGGCGACGAGTCAGGTAGTTGAGCAGCTCGGGGATCTTCTCGGCGGCGAACAGCGAGTCCGAGTCGACGCTGTAGCCGAGGAACGACACCAGGTGATCGAGCAGATTCTTCCCGACCTCCGGTAGGTGCTGCTGCACCGCGATTCCGTGCTCACGCAACTGCGCCTCGTCGCCGATGCCCGACAGCATGAGGAGTTGCGGGGAGTTGATCGCCCCGCCGGCGAGGATCACTTCCTTCGCGGCGCGGACGGTGCGTCGCACCCCGTCCTTCTCGTACTCGACGCCGACGGCCGCGGTGCCCTCGAACAGCACCCGGGTGGCCTGGGCGCCGGTGAGGACGGTCAGATTCTTCCGTTTCAGCGCCGGCCGGAGGTAGGCGTCGGCGGTACTCCACCGGGCGCCCCGCTTCTGCGTGACCATGGTCTGTGAGAAGCCCTCGGGCCGAGCGGTGTTCGCCTGTTCGACGGGGTAGCCGGTCTCCTCGGCCGCCGCGAGGAACGACCCGGTGAGAGCGCGGGGGCTCCGCTGGTGCGAGACGACGATCGGTCCGCCGGTTCCGCTGTCGGCGTCCGACGCGTCCTGCACGTCCTCGATGCGGCGGAAGTACTTGACCACTTCCTTGAACGACCAGGAGTCGTCGCTGAGTTCGGCCCACTCGTCGTAGTCGGCGGCGAACCCGCGCACCCACATCATCGCGTTCATCGACGACGAGCCGCCGAGCATCTTGCCGCGCGGCCAGTAGATCGTCCGTCCGCCGAGCCCGGGTTGCGGCTCGGTCAGGTAGTCCCAATCCAACTCACTGCGAAACAGTTTCGAGAATGCGGCGGGGATGTGCGCGAACTTGTCCTTGTCCTCACCGCCGGCCTCGAGGACCACGACCTCGCTGCCGGAGTCGGCGCTGAGCCGGTCGGCCAGCACGGCACCTGCCGAACCCGACCCCACGATCACGTAGTCGGCCACAGACAGTTCCTGATTCATCGTTCATCTCCACTTCGACGAGGGTGAGGGATCGAGGACATGCAGCCTCATCCACGCAGCGCGGACGCGAAGATCGCCGGCAGCCGGGTCCATGAGGGTGCACCGGCAAATCCTGTCAGCAATCGGCCGGTCGTGGCGGCGGTTCGGTTGGTGACGAACCACGGGGGCTTGGGCGAGATGGACATCTCACGGTTCAGGATCGACCGCGGCGACGGGCGGAACGGGCCCCGGACGACGGTGCGCTCCGGCCGGTCGATGAGGAGGGCGTTGTGCACCACGCCGATGCCGCTCTGGACGTCGTCGAGGGTGTGGCCGGGGAAGGCTCCCCAGGTCGCGGTGGCGGTGAGGTACCCGACGCCGGTCCATGCGTTCACGGCGATGGTCCCGTAGCGGAGGCTCTCGAGCAGTGAGTCGAACTCCGTGCCCAGCTCGCGGATGGTCTGCGGTGCGGCGACGATGTTGACTCCGAGGGTGCCGATGAAGTCCTCGTTCACGAGGTCGGCGGCGTGTGCCGCGAACTCGGCGCCTCCGTGGGGTAGGTCGATCACGCCGAGCACCGGAGCGAAGTACTCGGTCTGCAGGAGCGGGGCGTAGGCGCCGGGCTCGAGATCGGTGACGAGGACGCGTCCACCGTTCTCGCCCAGGCGTGCGGCGGTGGGGAACGACGCGGTGGCGCCGGCGACCCGGGAGTCGCTGCCGGGGTAGTACGCGGCGCGGTCCGGTGCCGTGTCGAGGGCCTCTTTCAGGGCGGCCACGAACTCGTCGCGCTGCTTCCACTCGGACGACACGACCACGGCCTGCGCCGCGACGCAGTTGTAGCCGCCGTTGTGGAGTCGTTGCGTCGCAATGTGTTCGGCCTGAAATTTGATGTCGGCGCGGCTCCACTCACCGGGCAGCACGATGGTGGGGGACACACCGCCGAGTTCGCTGGAGATGGCCTTGCCGAGGATGGGCTCGTTCGCAGCCTTGCGCCGTGCACCCTCCTCGCCGGTGCCGAACACGATCGCGTCGTGGGTGAGCGCGCTGCCCGTCATGTGCACGTGGTCGACGAGGTCGTGGTGCACCAGATAAGTCCCGACCTCCGCACCGCCGGTCAGCAACCGGACCGCGCCGATGGAGATGAGCGGTTCGAGGACACGCGTCAGCACGGGCAGCAGGCGGTCGGTGATGGGGTTGAGCTTGAGTGCGACGACGCGATTGTGCGCGATCAGTTCGTACAGGGTGTCGAGCGGGGCGATCGAGGTGATGTTGCCGGCGCCCAGGACCACGCCGATGCCCTGAGTCCGCGACGGGTCGCGCTGGGCGAGGCCGGCGTCGCGCTGTGCCGTCGCACGATCGATTCCCGGCTGCAGCCACACGTCCGCGCTGAATCCGCTGAGCAGCAGCTTGTCGAAGATGTTCAGGGGCAGCGCTTTGACGGTGGTGCGGCCGCCGGGGGCGGTGCCGAACGTGGCGCCGTCCAGCGGGCTGGTCCCGGATTCGAGTTTCGCCAGGCTCGCCGACAGCGCCGCGGTGCCCGTGGCCAGCGGGTACGGTCCGGACATCCATTCCTCGCCGACCAGCGGCGACTTGGGGTCCAGTCCTTTGATCGCGACCGCGGCGTCCACCCAGTCGGCGGCGTGCTGCACCGTGAGGTCGTGCACTTTGTCGAGGAGTTTCCTGCGATCGGCGAGGGAGAGGTCGGCCCAGGTCTTCTCGCCCTCGGCGAGGTCGGCGAGGGCGGCGTCGACCTCCGGATGTGGGGAGCCCGCGCCGGGGGTGGGGGAGGTGGCCTCGGGTTCTGAAGTGCTCACTGTGGACAGCTCCGCTCGAGTCGAGTACATGAAGGACCGCGCCGCAGAAACGAAAAACTACTGTGGCGTAGAACACTGATTCTCGTCCCAGTTCCGGGCGTCGCGCCATAGGCAGCGGCTGTCAATGTGAACATGCGGGCTATGCCGTCGCACAAAAAGGGTATGGCGCGGACCACGTCCGGTGGATAGTCTTGCCGGATGACTGTCAGCTCGGATGTCGCGCCGTCGCCCACCGATCTTCTCGGATCGATGCTGGAGTCGGTGGACCAGCTGTCCGAGCGACTCGTCTCGCGCATCCTGTCGGCCGAGCACGGCTATGTGGAGGCGACCCTCCTCACTCCAGAGCAGTTGTACGCGGCGTGCGTCGACAATCTGACGGCGATGCTGGGCAACCTCGCGGGCAGTGCGCCGATCCGGCTCGAGGCGGCGCGCGCGGCCGGACAGTTGAAGGCCGAACAGGGTGTGCCGCTCGCGGCGCTACTCCACGCGTTCCGGCTCGGCGGCCGCCTGATCTGGGACGAACTGATGGATCGCTCGGAGGGCCGCGCCACCAACGCGCTGCTCGACATGGCCGCCCAGGTGTGGGCGCTCGTCGACGTCTATTCGGACAGCGCAGCGGAGGCATACCGGGAGACCGCCGACCTGCGCGCCCGCGAGGACGCCGAGTCGCGGGGCCGGCTGATCAGAACCCTGTTCGGTGACCACGCGGCCAACCCGGCCGGTGCCGCCGACGCGCTCCGCACGTTCCGGATTCCGGAGAACAGCACGTTCCTCGTCGTGTCCGTCGAAGCGGCGGCCTCGCCGTCCGCCGCGGACGTCGTGCAGTCGGACCTCCGCGGTGTGGGTGTCGACTCGGTGTGGGACACGGAGGTCGACGGCCGGATCGGACTGCTGTGGGCCGCCACCGCCGACGTACTCGATTCCGCGTTGGACCTCCTCGGCCGCACCGGGCACGGACGGATCGGGGTCAGCTCGGTGTTCGGACGTCCCGGCGGGACGAGCCGGGCCGTCGAGCAGGCACGGATCGCGCGTCGCTGCGCCGGACACGGCGGATGCACCCCCACCCGTTACGAGTCGGTGCCGGTGTCGCTGCTGCTGGTCAGCGTTCCCGACGCCGGCAAGCTGGCGTCGAACCAGATCCTCGGACCGGTGCTGGCGCTGCCCGCCGAGGAACAGGAGAGCCTGCTCGCCACTCTCGACGCCTGGTTCTCCTGTCGCGGATCCACCACCGCGGCGGCCACCCAACTGCACTACCACCGCAACACCGTCCTGTACCGGCTGCGCAGAATCCACACCCTCACGGGACGCGACTTCTCCGACCCCATCGACGCCGCCGAACTGTACGTCGGTCTGCGGGCGCACCAGCTGCTCGGTGCGTGACCTGAGCGGTACCCGCTCGGCTCGGTGAATCCGGCCCCCGCGCCCGCCCGAGGGCCGACAATATGTGTGGGTCGGCCGTCGTCCGCTCGGGTGTGCCGGGCAGTGGGGCAGTGCAATGGGATTCATCATCGGATTCGCACCGTGGATCGTCTACTGGATCCTGGTGGGCAACACGGGATTCGTCGCTGCCGTCGCGATCGCGTTCGGTATCGCGGCGATTGGCCAGGTGGTGCAACGGTTACGGGGCCAACCGTGGCGGACCCTCGAGGTCGGCACCGTCGCCGTTTTCGCGCTGCTGCTGATCGCGGCACTCACCCTGGACGACGCCGTCCTCGAACGCTGGCTTCAGCCACTCAGCAACTTCGGGTTGTTCGCGATCGCGGTGGTGGGCGTCGTGATCGGGCGGCCCTTCGTGCGCGAGTACGCGACGGCAACCGTGGACGCCCGGACGGCGGCGAGCGGCGGCTTCCGGTACATCACCACGGCCATGACGTGGATGTGGGTGGCCGCGTTCGGACTGATGACCGTGTTCTCGCTGATCCCGCCGATCGTCGACGGCGACGCCACCATGCGCGACGCTGGCGACACCCTGTCCGTCGTCTGCTACTGGGTGCTGCCGTTCACCCTCATGGGCATCGCGGGGCTGGTGTCCGCGGTATTTCCCGGATGGTTCGAGAAGCGGTCGCAGCTGCTGGAGACGCAATCTTCGGCGGAGCCGGCGGTCGCCGAGCAGCCCGCGCCGGCCGCGGACGTGTCGGCGGGGTCCGTCGAACTCGACGTTCCGGCGTCGTCGCGTCACGACGAGGCGTTCTCGCTGATCGTCCGCGGCGACCGGCCCGGATCGTCGGTGACCGTCCGCACCACCGGGACCGACCTGTTCGGTGGGCAATGGCGGTCCGAGGCCACGTTCACCGTCCCGGCCGACGGAATCGTCGACGTTGCCGGACAGGTTCCGGACCACGGTGATTGGGACGTGGCGGACGCCGACGCCCCGTTGTGGGCCATGCGTTTCGTGTCCGAAGACCGGGTACCCGACGTCTTCGTGCCGCCGCCCGACGCGTGGCTGGTCACTGTCGAGGCGAGCACTCCGGACGGAACGTCGCGGCGGACGGTGACGCGTCACGTGAGCGCCCCCGGAGTGTCCGTCCGTTCCCTCGATGTCGGCGGCCGGCCCGCCCTGCTCGCACTGCCCGCCGGCGACGCGCCGAGCGGCGGGTGGCCGGGCGTCGCCTGCTTCGGCGGCTCGGAGGGCGGCGTCGACTCCCAACGTTCCACCATCGGGATGCTCGCCGCCAACGGGTATGCCGCACTGGCCTATTCGTGGGTGGACGAATCGAACACCGACGCGACGCTGGTGAACGTTCCGCTCGAGCGGTTCACGTCCGCGGTCGAGGCTCTCGGTGCGCAGCCGTCGGTGGACGCGAGCCGCCTGACCGCGATGGCCATTTCGCGGGGTGCGGAGGGCCTGTTGGCCTCCGCCTGCGTCGGCGACCTCCCCGTCGCCGGGCTGATCCTGATCAGCCCGAGTTCGGTGTCGTGGCAGGCGATCGGCCCCGACGGCGAGATCGCCGACACCCCGTCGTGGACATGGAACAGCGGGCCCGTGCCGTGGGCGCCGCTGCCGGGTGGGACGCTGATGCCCCAGCTGATCCGCAACGCGTGGCGGGCGCACCACGACCTCACCGCGCACCGCCCGAGCCTGCTGCGGCTGGGTGCCGCCTACCGGGCCGGGCTCGCGGCCGCACCGGCCGAGGCGACGTTGCGGGCCGAACAGGCGACCGCGCCGGTGCTGTGCCTGACCGGCGCCGACGACCAGTTGTGGCCGTCGTACGAGATGGCCACGGCACTTCTCGGGCGTCGATCCGGCACCCGCGACGAACACCGGACGTTCGACGGCGCCGGCCACCTCCTCCGCCTCGGAATGTTCCCCGCCGACGCGCAGTGGACCGGCGGCATCGCGTTCGGTGGCGGGGGCGCAGGTCAGGGCCGGGCGCAGCGCGAAGCGGTGCACAGCGTGCTCGGCTTCCTCGCGCGGACCACCGCGGTGGCGAGGGCCTGATGCGCCGCGCAGAGGGCGGCTTCGGCCACACGGACCGCATCGTCGGCTCGATCGTCGACATGGCCGGGGTGTCCCGGGCGAAAGTATTTCCGATCTCGAGACTGGATTCCTTCGTCGACTCCGGTGCTGGAGCATCGCCGAGCTGGAATGTGTTCTGCGTCGACGACCATCTCGCGTTCACGCCGTCCTTCTCCGTCGTGGGCGACCTCCGTCTGCGTATCGACGGCGACGACGTGCGAGATCTGGGCAACGGCACGTATTGGGCGCCGGCGTGCCTGACCGAGCAGGACGGGACGCCGTCGCTCGCCTGCACCCGGGGTGCGCTGCGGCAGGTGTCGACGCGGTTGGCGGAATCCGGACTGACCGCGCGGATCGGTCACGAGATCGAGTTCACCCTCTTCGAAGCGGCGACCGCCGAAGAATGGTCCGCCTACGGCCTCAATGCCGTTCTCGCGCAGGATGAATTCTTCGAGCATCTGCTCGCTGCGGCGTCGACGGCCGCGCTACCGATCGAACAGGTCCACGCCGAGGCGGGGCTGAACCAGTTCGAGGTGTCGCTCGCCCCCGCGGATCCTGTCACGGCGGCCGACAACGCGGTACTTGCCCGCGCCCTGATCAGCAGGGTCGCGCGTGCCCAGGGGCTGCGGGCGTCGTTCTCACCCATGCCCGTCGCGGGAGGGGCGGGAAACGGCGCCCACCAGCACGTGTCGATCGCCGAGGGTGACCTGCCGATCCTGTCGGGATGCCCGGGCCAGTACGGGCTGACTCCCGCCGGTGGTGCGGCCATCGCCGGGATTCTGCGGGCGCTACCCGAGTTCACGGCCGTTCTCGCCGGGTCGGCGCTGTCGCACCTGCGGTTGCGCCCGGGCATGTGGTCGGGGGTGTTCCGCTGCTGGGGCCTGGAAAACCGGGAGGCCGCCGTCCGCCTCTGCGCGGACACCGCCGGGAACCCGCACGGCGCGAACCTCGAGATCAAACCCATCGACCCGTCCGCGAACCCGTATCTGAGCAGCGCCGCCATTCTCGGCGCCGCCCACGACGGCATCGCCACTGGGCTTCCCCTCCCGGACGAGGTGTCGGTCGACCCGGCGGAACTGACCGGCGCCCACGCCGTCGATCTCCTCCCGACCCAGCCGTCCGACGTGCTCGGAATGTTCGAGTCGTCGGCGCTCCCGCGGGATCTGTTCGGGCCGCTGATCATGGAGGCGCTCGCGGCGGTCAAGGGGTACGAGCTCGCCGAATACCGGGACAAACCGGTCGACGAGGTCGCACAGCGCTTCCGGTACGCGTGGACGTCGTAGTCAGTTGCGGATCATCGCCAGCGCGGTGCGCAGTCCGCGCCGCTTCCCGGTCGCAGGATCGACCCCGAACACTTCCTTCATCCCACCCCGAATGCGGAATCGGAGTTCCGACGCCGTCTCCGGTGCGTCGTCCGCGGACGCCGACAGGAAGCGGTTGGGCAGGGCGAGCTTGAAGATGGTGCGGAGGGTGAGCCCGTACTGGTGCGGGAGCGAACCCGTCGTGTAGGGGAGGTCGTACTTGTCGCACAGTTCCCGCATCTTCACACCGATCTCGGCATAGCGGTTGCTGGGCAGGTCAGGGAAAGCGTGGTGCTCGATCTGGTAGCAGAGGTTGCCGCTCATGAACGCCAGCACCGGGCCGGCGTTGAAGTTGGCGGAGCCCAGCATCTGCCGCAGGTACCACTCGGCCTTGGTCTCCTTCTCGAACTCCTCCTTGGTGAACTTCTCGGCACCGTCCGGGAAGTGACCGCAGAAGATCACGCCGTAGGCCCACAGGTTGCGGATCACGTTGGCGGTGATGTTCGCCGTCAGCGTGCTCTTCCATGCCGGGCCGGTGAGCGCCGGGAACACCACATAGTCCTTGCCGACCTGCCGCGCGATCTTGCGTCCCACCTCCTTCGCGTTGCGGAGGGTTTCGGCGCGGTCGTAGTCGCCGCGCCGGATGCTCGCCACGTCCAGGTGGTGCAGCGCGACACCCCACTCGAACAGCAACGCCAGCAGGACGTTGTAGAACGGCTGCGCCAGGTACACCGGCGACCACTTCTGGTCCCGGGTCATACGCAGGATCCCGTAACCGACGTCGCTGTCGAGACCAACGATGTTGGTGAACTTGTGATGGACGTAGTTGTGCGAGTGCTTCCACCCCGACGACGGGCACGTGTTGTCCCACTCCCAGTTCGACGAGTGGATCTCGGGATCGTTCATCCAATCCCATTGACCGTGAATGACATTGTGGCCGAGTTCCATGTTCTCGATGATCTTCGCCGCACCCATCAAGGCGGTACCGAGGATCCACGCAGGTCTCTTCCGGCTACCGAACAGGACGACCCTGCCCGCGATCGCCAGCGACCGCTGCAGTTTGATCGTCCGGTCGATGTACCGCGCGTCACGGGCGCCGCGGGACTCTTCGATGTCTGCCCGGATCGCATCGAGTTCCGCGCCCAGCGCCTCCACATCCGCATCGGTGAGGTGGCTGTACTCCTTGATATCGGTGATGGCCATCTGGTCTCGATACCCGGTTCACCCGATTCTCAATCAGCGAATCCGCCGAACCGTTGCGCAACCGTGTTGTGGTCACACGTCCGTGTGACGGCGTCCGCTATTGTCTCCACGGTCGCCGAGCGTGTCGGTGACCCGGATCCGGGGGTGGATCTCGATGCGGCTATCAGGGGGAGATGTCGATGTCAGAGGGCGATATGTCATGGCCGGAGAGTGTCATTGCGTCGCTGGACGGGACCGGTGCGACGCAGCCTCCGCTGGCCGCCGTCCCCGGGCTGCCGCCGGTGCTCGGTGGACCGGACGTCGCGGTCGTCAAGGTCGATCCCGACATGCTGCGGGCGATGTCCACCGCGCTCGGCGCCATTGCGCGTGAGGTCGAGGCGTTGGGCGGCCGGCGGAGCTTCGAGCACGCGGTCCGGGCCGTCGAGGGGTCCGACACCGCGGCGGCATGCAAGGACGCCGGCGACATCCTCGCATCCGCGCTCGGAGTCGCGGCCAGTCGCATCGACGAGATGGCGTTCATCGCGGGCGACGGGGCCGAGAACTACGAGGTCACCGACAACTCGTTCGCGTCGCAGCTGTCGGCGATGGGGGAGCTGTGATTCCGCGTAGGTCGCAACTGCATGTGTGGAACCCGCAGGACCTGACACTGGCGGGCGAGGAAATCGGACGGACCGCCGACGACACGCGGAGCCGGGCGGACGACGTCCAGCGTGCTGTCGCGGATCTGGGTCGACATGACGACTGGCGCGGTCCGGCGCAGGCGGCCGCCGAGCAGCGGGCGAACAGTGAGTGCACGGAAATCCGCAGGCTCGCAGATGATCTGGAGGATCTGTCGAACGCGCTTGCGGGCGGGGCCGATCGCCTCGGGCATGCGCGGGACTACGTCGCCACCGTGATCGACAAGGCGGCAACCGACGGATTCACCGTCTCCGACGACTGGCAGATCGTCAGCCCGCCGAAGACGATGAGCGAGACCGAAGCTGCCGAGCGTGCCGAGCTGATGGAGTACTGGCGCAGCCAACTCGGTGGAGCGCTGACGGAACTCGACACTGCCGACCGGGACATGGCGACGGCGATCCGGGACGCGCTCGGGGCCGTGGCGGCGAGTGCCCCGGCGGCCGCAGGCCTGTCGGGGCACGAGGGCACCGCGCTGGGTGAGCAGGTCGCGCGGGGTGGTTCCGACATTGCACAGGACGTCCGTGACCGTGTTGCCCGGGAGATCGTGGCCGCAGGGCTCACTCCCGCACAAGTGCAGACGCTGGCCGACGGCGGCAAGGTCACCGATCTGCCACAGGGAACGATCGATTTCCTGCAACAGTTCTATACGGCGGCCGGCAAGGAAGGGTTCCTCGCACTGTCCGAGCAGTACAGCGAGAACGGGCGCACCGAGGCCGCGAGCGCGCTGTCCAACGGCCTCGCCGTGGTGTCGAACTACAACATCGGTAGTGCCAGCGGCGACGTCGGCGGCCAGAGCCACATTCCGGAAAGCCTTCGAGGACTGTTCGAGGGCCCGGTGACGTCGACCGGCAACCTGATGAAGGGCGCGCACGACGCCCCGCAACCGTCTGTGGTCGTCAACAACGGAGATGACCTGGCGCGATTCACCAAGGCGTTCGGTCTCGCGAACCCGGGCGTTCAGCAGGGCAGTGAGCTGAGCGAGAGCCTCGTCTCCCGTGCCGGCGAGATCGCCTCGGCCACCAACGACAAGAGTCTCCTCATCGGGGACTCCTTCGACCACAACGCGCTGGGCCGCGACGGCGTCGACACCCTCCTGCAGGACATGGTCGGCGTCGGTGGCCGCGACCATGCCGCCGTCCACAACATCCTGTCCGGTGAAGGCATGCCGGCCGACTACAACCGCGACGACGTCATCATGCCCCTGCTCCAACGTGATTGGACCGACGGAGGCGAACAGAACGTCGCCGGGATGTTCGACTGGATCGCCGACGACGCCAGGCCCTCCGATCCATCCGATCCCGGCGAAATATTCCGGTCGACACAAGCCGGGGAATCGGCATTCGGCCTCGCACAAATCCTCGCCGCGAAAGACGCCGAGCTACTCGACATCCCCGGGATGAACGGGCAGGCAATCGGTGAGGTGAACCCCGAAATCACGCGGGCGTTGGGCACAACGCTCGCGCCGTACATCGGCAACATGGTGGGGGTGCCCGGCGACTTCGCAGGCACTTCGGGTTTCACCAGCCCGACCGGCGGTGAATTCGGGCTCGAAAACGCGCCCCGCCTCTTCTCGGTCATCGACTCCAATGCCGATGCGGCAAGCTACTTCAACGCGCAGGCGTTCGGAATGTCGGCTCAGCTCGAGCAGGCGTGGGCGTTGGAAGGTCTCACTCCGCAGATGCCGCACTACGAGTACGGTTCGTGGGCGGGGAGTATCCAGGGTGTGGTCGACAAGGGGCTCGATCTCGAATTCTCGGACCGAGTTGGCGACGAATCATCAAAATATTCAGCCGGTTTCGAGAGCAAGGGTGTCGCGTACGACACGATCAGAACTGTAGTCAGCAAGGGCGTCGAGTTCATCCCCGGCGCCGGACCAATCATCTCCAGCGGAATCGATCTCGCGGATCCAGCATTCAAGAGCGCGGTCATGGGCGCGGTACCCGACAGCACCGTCCAGCCGAACACTCAGTTCGCGGAGGATTCCCTTCTCGCAAAGCACTACTACCAGATTGCTCTCGGTCTTCAGGCGGCGAATGGCGGCTCGCTCGAACCATATGTCGGTCTCGAGGATTTTCGAGATGGAGTGAATGGCCCCTTGCTGCCGTATGACGAGATCGTCTCTGATCGTCCCAGCTTTACAACCCCGCTGCTTTCATCGAGTTTGGCCGGATACATCACCGAAGCAGGCTTTTCCGGAGTTGGTGAGTTTGTCGACGCCATGAATGCCGGTCGTGAGCAGGTACAGAACATGGAGTTCGGGCGATGAGGGCTCAGATTTCGACTGTCCTTGTTGCAGTTGTCGTGTCGGTTAGTGCCTGCGGCACCGATGAAGCGAAAACGTCGATCGATACTCCGGAAAGCGTGGTCGCCGGATATAGCGTCCCCGAGAACGTCGACTACAACGTTCGGTGGTCAGCAGATCCAGGTATCGATCTGCTCAGCAGGCCTGCGGTTGTGGCCCGGGCGTACATGGAGTCGTACTACCTCGCGATTCATGGTCACGCGTTGTCGGCGGGCTACCCAGGTTTCGCTGAGGCGACGTCACAGCAACGCGACCGTGTCGACTTCGACCATTCGAACGACCCTGAGCTGGAACAACTCGTCGGAACCCAATTCGAGCACCTCCTGGCACTGACACCGACAGAGGACGGGTGGGTCGCCACTGTGTGTTCGGGTAACTACACCGTGATGGCGAAGAAGGACGGCCGATACTTCAATCTGACAGGTCCGTCTCCGCAAGCGGAAACGGTAAGAATAGTGGCACCCGAGCAGACGCAGTCTGTCGCTTCCGAACGAATTGTTGCCGAGGGTGCAGAGCGTGCTCCATCAGCGGATGTATTCGCTGGTTGGACGGTCAGTGAGCATGTGCCGGCCGCGCGCGATCAGAACGTACACGCGGAGTGCGACTCGCGCATGCCCGATGCGAGGGTTGGGCGACCGCATAAAGCGAACCTCCCACACGACACCCCCTACTCGACGCTTGCCCCGTATCCGGGCTGGCCGCGCTACGACGAGAACTGACGGCGACCTCCACCCTCGGCGGTAGGGCACTGTCGCCGCTGCCGGCGTCCAGTCATATCCTCGACGTCAGCCTCCGTGTTCGGTGGAGGCGTGAGCGAATGATCGGACGGTTGGTAGTGGACAGCAAATGTGACGTCGTCTATGCGGACGACCTCCGGGTGGGCGAGAAGTTCGAGCTGGGCTCGTACACGGTGACGGAGGAGGAGCTGGTCGAGTTCGCAGGGCAGTGGGATCCGCAGTCGTTCCACATCGACCGTGAATCTGCAGATGGTGGCTATTTCGGGGGGCTCATCGCGAGTGGTGTGCACACGATCGCGGTGTGTCAGCGACTGTCCGCGACCACTCTTTATGCAGGCTGGAGCGTCATTGCGGGGGTGCGGATGCGCGACGTCAACTTCCTCCGGCCGGTGAAGCCGGGTGATGTGCTCACCGGAAAGCTGGTTGTGGAGGAGGTGACGCCTGACGATCGCGGTCGGGCCTTGGTGACGGTCGCGGCGGAGATTCTCAACGGGTCGGGCAAGCAGGTCCTGACCTCGGTCACCGAGATGTACATGCGCTGCCGACCGGAAACCGACTGATCGTCGAAATTCTTGGACGAAACGCTACCTTCGAGGATTGTTTTCCGGGTTTCTGGGTACCGCCCCGAGAGGCCATGTAACCAACGGAGGCAGTCATGAGAATGGGCAGGAGAGTGGCCGCGGTGGCGGTATTCGCGGCTTCGATCGGATTGGGAGCATCCGGTGTCGCCTGGGGCGGCAGTCTCGACTCGGCGGTTCCGGTGCGTCGGCCGGACGTCATTCAGCCGATGCCACCCGGATTCCCGCAGAACGGTCCGATCGGATGCGACGACTGGTCGGAACCGTACGAGAACAACGTCCCGGCGTGGGGCACCGATCCGTACAACCAATTCGACAACTGGTGCGACGGCCCCGAAGACGGCCTTTCCGCGCAGCAGCCGCCGGTCAATGACCAGCAGGGCCGGACGGTCAATCCCTGATTCGACGGTGAATGTTCGCACGAGGCATGTGCCGTCGTGTAGCTCGGTCGTGAACTGAAACCGACCGTCCGTCAAATTTCATTCACGAAATTCGCCCTCCGAGGATTGTTTACGTTGTCTTTGGGTACAGCCCTTAGGCAGCGTTATTCACTTATGGGAGGCAACGATGAAGGTCGGCTCGAGATTGGCTGCGGTCGCTGTGTTCGCGGCCTCGATCGGTTTGGGAACATCCGGTGTCGCCTGGGGTGACGCGCTCGACTCGGCGGTCGTACCGGTGCGCGCACCGGACACGGTTGCACCATTGCCTCCTGGTGTTCCGCCGACCGGCCCGGCCGGCTGCGACGACTGGGCGGAACCGTACGAGAACAACGTCCCGGCGTGGGGCGCAGAACCGTACAACCAGTACGACAATTGGTGCGACGGACCCGAGGACGGTCTGCCGCAACCGGCCACCTTCAGCGGTGACGAGGGCGGAGGCGACTCGCCGAACGAGCCGTAACCGACCGATCCGAATCAGCGCGCCCCGGGAGTCTCCGTTCCGGGGCGCGCTGATTCAGTTGCCGGACGGCGGTTCGTGCAGCCCGAAGGCGGAACCCTGATCGTCGTGGCACAGCTTGAACCGCCCGAATTTCGCCACCGACTCGGTGTCTTCGCCCAGCTCGACGGCGTCGACGGTGCCGCCCAGCGCCAGTACCTGCTCGACCGCGGCGTCGAGGTCGGGCACCCGGAAGAAGACATACGGGCCGGCGCCCTCGTCGCCGCCGTGGATCCCGCCCGGGACGTTCGGTGTGTTGATGGAGTAACCCGACCCGCCGGGCCCGGATTCGAATTCCCAACCGAACAACGCCGAGTAGAACTTTCGGCCCTGCTCCGCGTTGGCCACACCCAATTCGAAGAACGACAGTTCGCCCGACATGAGCACTCCTCCGTCTACAGTGTCCCCGTGACGCTACGCCGGGATGCCCTCATGCATAAGGCGCGCGCGTAGACCGACCGCGCCGCAGGGGTATTGATTGCCGCTGCTGCGGGTGGCGCCCTCGGGTTCGTCTACGGCGTCATTGCACGGCCGTCGGTAACGATCCGCTGCCTGCGGCCAAAGTTACGCATGGTGCGCCTGCTGTGATAGATACTGCACCGGTGATGCTGCCCAAACGAACCTGCTTTTCCGCCCTATCGATGGTGATGCTCGCTGTCGCAGGCTTGCTGGTCGCCGCCCCGGGGAGCAGCGGCGCCGCACCGCTCGCCTGGCGAACCACGATGGTGGCGTTCAGCAACGTCAGCGACCGCGACCTGGATGTATACGAGTCTGAGGACGGCACGGGGTTCCAGCCCCTCCGACTGTCTGCGTATCGGCCTCCGTCAGGGGTGGTGCGTGACCCGAGCATCTTCCGGCACACGGACGGGTTCTACTACCTCACCTACACGACGGTCGACGGGGCGAACATCGGCTTCGCACGCAGCAGTGACCGCATGGACTGGAAGTTCCTTGGGGCCTGGCCTGTCCCGTTCTGCTGTGCCTTCCTGCCGGGCACGGGAGACGGAACGGGCTCAGCGAGCCCGCCGGGTTCCTCGGGGTCGGCCGGGTTCAGCGACGGACCGTCGCTGTCGCCGTTCACCACCAAGGCCTGGGCACCTGAATGGTTCGTGGACGGCGACCGGGTCAACGTCATCCTGTCGCTGTCGACCGGGGGAGGATTCGTGCCGTATCTGATGACGGCGCTGGAACCATCGCTCAGGTTGTGGAGCCCGCCTGTTCCGCTCGCCGGGATCGGCGCGGACCATATCGACACCACCGTGGTCAAGGTGGGATCGACCTACCATGCGTTTACCAAGAACGAGACGAAGAAGGTCGTCGAGCATGCGGTCGCGTCGTCGGTGACGGGGCCCTATTCATTCGTCCCGCCTGGAAATTGGGGCTCGCTGGTGGAGGGCCCAGCCCTGGTTCAGTTGCCGAACGACACCTGGCGGATCTATCTCGACGCCTATACCGAAGGAAAGTATCTCTATTCCGACAGCACGGATGGGCTGCGCACCTGGTCGCCCGTGCAAGAGCTTCCAGGCGTTTCCGGGACGGTGCGCCACTTCGGCGTGATGCGGGAGCCGGCCTGACGGCGAACTCCCGTGAGGGCGGCAACCGGGAGGGTCAACGACACCGGTAGCCTGCGAAGGGCTGAGCGTGAACGTCATTCGTAGGTGAGTGGCGCAGCGTGCCGGGGTGCACATCGCCACTCACGTGCGGGGACCGTGCGTCAGGCCGCCAGCTCGTCGGCGATTTCGATGTCGATTTCCTGTTCGGTCATTCCGCCGAAGAGATGGTTGGTGAACATGTCAGCTCAGTTCTCGTAACGTGTGGTGGATCCCGGCACGGTCGGAGCTTCCTGTCCGACCTACTGGTGTATCGCCCTCGGCGGCGCTTCCGTTTCAGATCCCCGCAGGTGAGTGGCAAGGTGTGTCCGGGCGCGCATTCCCGCGCACGTAGCGCTTAGGCTCGACTCGACCGTTCGTGTCCCGGAAACAGGAGATCAGTCGAGATGCCCGCAACCTTCGTTCTGCTGCCCGGCGCCGGCTCGGACTCGTGGTACTGGCACCGCGTCGCACCGATCCTGGAGGGGAGCGGGCACTCGGTGATCGCCGTCGACCTTCCGTACGGCGACGACGACGCGGGCCAGTACGAGTTCGCCGACGTCGTCGTCGATGCGGTCGAGGACGTCGAGGGGTCGATCGTGCTGGTCGCGCAGTCCATGTCCGCGTTCACCGCGGCGATCGTCTGTCAGCGTGGCGAGGTCGACGTCGACCTGCTGGTTCTCCTGGCACCGATGCTGCCCGCGCCAGGGGAGGCACCCGGGCAGTGGTGGGAGACCACCGGTCAGCCGGAGGCGAAACGGGCGTTCGACGTGCTGGAGGGTCGCGACCCGGACGCGCCCGACGACCTGCGGGCACTGTTCTTCCACGACGTGCCCGACGACGTCACCGAGGAGGCGTTCAGCCAGGAGGAGCCCGTCGTCTCGAACACCCCGTTCGAGACGGTGTGGCAGGCGGACGCGTGGCCGCACGTGAAGACGCGTGTCGTCGCCGGGAGGCGCGATCGGCTGTTCCCGCTCGACTTCATGCAGCGGATCGTCCGGGAGCGGCTGGGCATCGCACCCGAGGTCATCGACACCGGTCATCTGGCGGCACTCGCGCGCCCCGGCGAACTTGCTGCCATGCTGGAGCGCTACGCGTCCGAACTGTAGGGCATGTGGATCTGACGAGAAGGAGAGCAATCGATGGCGTTGTCGGTATCGGGCGAGTTCGAGATCGAGGCTCCCCAGGACCAGGTGATGGCGGCGCTGGCGGACGTCGAGCGCATCCCCGAGTGGTCGGCGGTGCACAAGAAGGTGGTCGTCGAGTCCCGATTCGACGACGGACGCCCCCGCACCGTGCGGATGACGCTCGCAGTCCTCGGTGTCGCGGACACGCAGCTGGCCGAGCACAAGTGGCTGGGGGACGAGCAGATGTCGTGGACGCTCCTCGAGAGCGAGAAGCAGAAGTGCCAGGAGGGGGAGTACCGGCTGACCCCCACCGCGCGCGGGACGTCGGTGCACCTCACGATGTCGGTCGAGCCCAAGGTGTGGGTGCCGAAGTCCGTGCTGCGTCAGGGCCAGAAGCAGGCCGTGCGATTGATCCGCAAGGGATTCACCAAGTTCGTTCTCGAGAACTACGTCTGACGAGGACCCGATGACGGTCGAGCAGAGCAGCCCCACCACACTTCGGCGACTGTCGGCGCGGTTGGCCCTGATCCGCGACGACACCGACGACGACAAGCTGTCGGCCGGATTTCTGCTCGTCGCCACGATCCTCGCGTTGGTGTGGGCCAACATCGGCGATTCGTACGAGTCGTTCTGGCACACCCCGGTGACCATCCAGATCAGCGACAACAGCATCAGCCTCGACCTGAAGCACTGGGTCAACGACGGGTTGATGACGCTGTTCTTCTTCGTCGTCGGGCTCGAGGTGAAACGTGAGCTGACGATCGGCGAACTCACCGACCGTGCCCGCGCCGCCGTCCCCCTCCTCGCCGCGATCGCGGGTCTGGCGTTGCCCGCCGTCCTGTTCCTGATCCTCAACCCCAGCGGGGACGAGGCCACTGCGTGGGGCGTCGTCGTCTCCACCGACACGGCGTTCGTGCTGGGCGCACTGGCACTCGTCGGACCCCGGTGCCCCGCCCGGTTGCGCGTCTTCATCCTGACCCTGGCCGTCGCCGACGACATCGGCGCCCTTGCCATCATCGCCTTCTTCTACACCGACGACCTCCGGCTCGGACCGCTGCTACTCGGGTGCGTCGGGCTGCTGCTGATCATCCAGTTGCGCAAGCTCGAGGTGTGGCGTGGCGTCGCCTACTTCATCGTCGCGGCGGGCACGTGGGTCGCGTTCTACGAGTCCGGCGTCCACCCCACCCTCGTCGGCGTGCTGATCGCGCTGATCCTGCCCGTGTATCCGCCGCGGCGCAGCGAGGTGGAACGGGCAGGTGAACTCACGCGCGCGTTCCGGCAGTCACCCAACTCCGACTACGCCCGCGCCGCCCAGCTCGGTGTGCTGCGCGCGGTGTCCGTCAACGAGCGGTTGCTGCGCTTCTACCAGCCCTACACGGCGTTCCTCGTCGTCCCGATCTTCGCGCTCGCCAATGCCGGTGTGGTCATCACCGGGCAGACCCTCGCGGACGCGGCCCGGTCTCCGCTGGCGTGGGGCATCGTGCTCGGCCTGGTGGTCGGTAAGCTCGTCGGCATCACCGCGGCCACGGCCCTGTTCTCGAAGCTGCGTCCCGGCAGCCTGCCGCCCGGGCTGACGCTGTCACAGATCGCCGGTGGCAGTGCGCTGGCCGGCATCGGCTTCACGATCTCGCTGTTCATCGTCGACCTGGCCATCGACTCACCCGAGCTCGCCAACGAGGCTCGGGTGGGTGTCCTGACGGCGGCCGTCATCGCCACCGTCCTCGGCTGGGCGCTGTTCCGGCTGTCGGACACTGTGCACCCGCCGACGGAGGTCGTCGGACTCACCCTGCTCCGGCCCGTCGACCCCGGCCGCGATCACCTGCGCGGGCCGGCGGATGCGCCGCTCACCCTCGTCGAGTACGGCGACTTCGAGTGCCCGTTCTGCAGCAAGGCCACCGGCAGCATCCGGGACGTGCGGGCCCATTTCGGGGACGAGCTCCGCTACGTCTTCCGGCATCTCCCCCTCGACGACGTGCATCCGCACGCGCGTTTCGCCGCCCAGGCGAGCGAAGCGGCGGCCGCGCAGGGCCGGTTCTGGGAGATGCACGACCACCTGTTCGCCAACAGCGACGCCCTCGCCGAGGACGAGATCTTCGGGTACGCCGCCGAGTTGGGGCTCGACATGGACCGGTTCGAGGAAGACATCCGCAGGGGCACGTACGTTCACCGCATCGACGACGACGAACTCGACGCCGAGTCGAGCGATTTCCGGGGGACCCCCACGTTCTACCTCGGCGCGACGGGCACCGACCTCGCCCGGCACAGCGGCCCCTACGACGCCGCCACCCTCATCCGGAAGCTCGAAGAGGCGCGAGGCGCCGACGGCGCACCCTGATCAACCCTTCGAACGCTGCACCGCCTGGATCGCGGCGGGGGTTACCGGGTCGACGTCGTCGGCGAAGTCGTCGTGCTTCTTCAGGTAACCGGCGACGAACGGGCAGATCGGCACGATCCGCTTGCCGTCTCGGACGGTCTCGGTGAGCGCGCTGCGGATCAGGGTGCTGGCGAGGCCACGCCCCCCGAACTGTTCACCGATCTCGGTGTGGAAGAAGATCCGTTGATTCCCGTCGTCGAGGTACTCGGTGAACCCGGCCAGTTCACCCTCGACGCGGACCTCGAATCGGTGGTGTTCGGGGGCGTTCCGGACGTCGGGTGCGGGGCCGTCTTTCGTGTCGTCTGTCATGGACCCACTATGCCGCGCGGCGGGGTTCCGACTGCGCGGCGGGTGTTCCCGGACGTCGCGGAGGTGGATGATCGAAAGAGTCCAGGATCCGAGAGGAGACGCGACCGCCATGACCGATTACGGCAGGGCCTTGCAGTTCGGGGCGTTCGTCACCCCGTCGGTGGAGTTGCTGGCCAACACGTTCGAACTCGCCGCCCTCGCCGACGAGACCGGCCTCGACCTGATCGGCGTGCAAGACCACCCGTACCAGGCGAAATTCCTCGACTGCTGGTCGCTGATGGGCGCGCTGCTGGCCCGGACCGAGCGGGTGCGTGTGTTTCCCGACGTCGCGTGCCTGCCGCTTCGCCCGCCGGCGACGATGGCGAAGGCGGCGGCCAGCCTCGATGTGATGTCGGGAGGCCGCTTCGAGCTGGCGTTGGGTGCCGGCGCGTTCTGGGAGGCGATCGGGGCGATGGGCGGTGACGTGCGCACGCCCGGGCAGGCCGCAAAGGCGTTGGAGGAAGCGGTCGAGGTGATCCGACTGATGTGGTCCGGCGAGCGTGCCGTGTACTCCGAGGGTGAGCACTACCGCCTCGAGGGTGTGCATCCCGGACCGGTCCCGGCGCACAGGATCGGGATCTGGCTGGGCGTCGGTGGCCCCCGAATGCTGCGGGCGCTGGGACGCTCTGCGGACGGGTGGGTCCCGTCGAGCTCGTACTTTCCGCCCGACGTCCTGCCCGGCATGCACGCGCGGATCGACGCCGGCGCGGCGGATGCGGGCCGGGACCCGAGCTCGATCGTCCGCGCCTACAACGTGTTCGGTCAGGTGAGCGACACACCGTCGGACACGTTGTTCCGCGGAACCGCCGAGCAGTGGGTGAGCCAACTGACGGAACTCGCGGTGGAAACAGGCATGGACACGTTCGTCTTCGGCACCGACGGCGACAACCTCGCCCAGGTCCGACGATTCGCGACCGATGTCGCGCCGGCCGTTCGAGCCGCCGTAGATGAGCGCCGTGGAGTGGGTGCCCACGCCTGACGCCACCGCGACTCGCTCAGTTGCCGTCCTTCTCCTTGTCCTTTTCCTTGGTCTTGTTGTTCCCGTTCCCGTTGCCGTTGTTGTTTCCCGGTCCGGGCTTCGGTACCGGTGCGGCGGTTGGTGGGGGAGGCGCAACCGGGTTGACCTCGACGGCGCTGCTCGGGACGGAGACGGGTGCCGGGGCGGGGACGACGGCGGTCGTGCTCGGCCCGGGACCGACCGTGCCGTCCCGGTTCTGCGACGCGATGGCCAGCGCCGCCACGGCCACGGCCACCAGCACGGCGGCGATCGCGGCGATGATCAGCCCGGTGCGCCGTGGCCGCCGAGGCTCGGGCGGCAGCTGATGGACCGTCGTCGGTGTGAATGTTCTCGTCGGCGGCGGATGCGGGCCGGGCGCCCCGAGGACGGCGTCCCGCATGCTCTGGGCGTCGGCGTACCGCTGCTGCGGGTCGCGGGCCATCGCCCGTTCGATGGTGTGGACGAGGTTCGGATCGGCGTCCGGGCGGGCGTCGCGCAGGGGTCGGACCGCCCCGTCGGTGATGGCCCGGGCGAGCGACAGGATGTTGTCGCCGGCGAACGGCCGGTGCCCGGCGAGGGCTTCGTAGCCGACGACGCCGACGGCATAGAGGTCGTCGGCGGTGGTGGCGGGTGTGCCCAGGATGCGGTCCGGGCTGAGATAGGCCACGGTGCCCAGCACCTGACCTGTCGCGGTGTGGTCGGATGCGGCGCTCTTCGCGATGCCGAAGTCGGCGACTTTGACCGCACCCGCGGCGGTGAACAGCACGTTTCCCGGTTTGATGTCGCGATGCAGGATCCCGGCTCCGTGGGCGGCGCCGAGGGCGGCGAGCACGTCGGCGAGGATCGACCGCACCCGCGCGTCCGGTACTGGCCCGGCGGCGATCTCGTCGGCGAGGGTCCGCCCGGGCAGGCGCTCCATCACGATGTACGCCACCCCGGCGTCCTCGCCGCAGTCGTGCACCGCGACGACGTTCGGGTGATTCAACGTGGCGGCCAGCCGGGCCTCGGCCTCGAACCGGCGGCGGGTGTCGGGGACGGAGGTGAGCTCCGGGCGCAGCACTTTGATCGCGACGGGTCGCTGCAGGCGCAGGTCCCATCCGTCGTGGACATCGGCCATTCCGCCGCGCCCCAGCATTCCCCGCAACTCGTACCGACCTGCGAGAACTGCGGACACCGACATGCGCTCACGCTATCGTCAGCACTTGTGCCGGACACCGCTGCCTCCCACCTACCATGACGCCATGACCGCTTCAGGTAAACGCCGACACCTGTCCGTCGTTCCCGACGCACCGGTAATCGTCCGGCCGTCCGAGCGGCCGGGTCGCCGCGACGTCGCGAGTTTCCACCTGCGGATCGAGCTCGACGACGTGTCGCCGACCATCTGGCGACAGTTCGTCGTGCCGTCGAACCTGCGGCTGAACGAGCTGCATCCGATCGTGCAGACGGTCATGGGCTGGCAGGACAGCCACCTGCATTCGTGGGTCGGCGGCGAGCCGCCCGCCTCTGAGCGGTACGAGATGCGCGAGAGCATCGACGAGGGCTTCGCCGACGAGGACGACGAGCTGTGCGAGGACGCCGTGCGGCTCGATCAGGTTCTGGCCGAGCCCGGCGAGCTGCTGTCGTATCAATACGACTTCGGCGACGGCTGGGACCACACGATCGTCCTCGAACGGATCGAGGCCGGCGGGCCCGCGCCGACGGTGACCTGCCTCGCCGGCGCCCGCGCCTGCCCACCCGAGGATTGCGGCGGACCGGGCGGATACGCCGACCTGCTGACGGTCCTGGCCACACCGTCGCACCCCGGTCATCACGACGCCGGAGCGTGGGTGGGGCCCGGCTTCGCGCCCGAATCGTTCGGCGTCGACGCCGTGAACCGTAATCTGCGGATCGAGGTCGTGATCCGTGACCACGGGCCGGTGACGGATTCGAAGTTCGCCGACCTGCTGCGACGAATACCCCATCAGGCTGCCCCGCACGTCTTTTCGCTTCTCGAGCACGCCCAGCTCACCACGCGGAAGGGTGACTTTCCTGCGGCCCAGGAAGCGGCGACGTTTCATCTGCGGTGGCTTCTCCAGCGGATCGGATCCGACGGCATCACGTTGACTCAGGCGGGTTACCTGCCCCCGGCCGTGGTGGCGGAGATGCGGCAGGCGCTGCCGGGTTTCGACGACTGGCCCGCCACCAGCAACCGCGAGACGGACCAACGGCCGGTCCACGTGCTCCGGGAGTACGCCAAGACCCTCGGACTGGTGCGCAAGTACAAGGGAAAACTCGTTCGAACCAATCTCGGAACGGCGATGGCGGACAACGCGAACCAGATGTGGCGTCACCTGCTCGAGCGCCTGCCGCTGGGCACCGAACAGATCGAGCGGGAGGCCGGATACCTCGTGCTTCTCACACTCGCCGCAGGCACGTCGTCGGACGAACGACGGGACGTGATCGCCGAGGGACTCGCCGCCCTCGGCTGGCAGACCAGCGACGGGACGATCGTCGGCCGGGAAGAAGTCTTCTGGATGGGACGTCCCACGATCTCGTTCCTCGAACTGATCGGCGCAATGGTCGAGGGCTACGTCCAACGCGACCAGCCTATGGACCCCGAATGGGGGCGGCTCCTCGCGCAGATGGTGCTGTCGATGTAGGTCCACAGTTCTGGATTTCGCCTGAACACATTCGGGTACAGATGCTTTCGATACGCATGGCATCGCGCGGTGCCGACGCATCCACGCGTCGCCGGACGGTCACGCAAACGACACTCGTCGATGCAGAACGATTTCGGGCCACATCTGTCGGAATCTTCTGCTTTGATACGTCCATGCAATAGTCGGTCGCGAGCGAGGGAGGTTGACGACGATGGTCGATTCCACCGAGGTGCCCGAGGTTTCGTGGGCGGGAATGGTCGAGTGGTTGACCGGCTCGCTGGTCGATCAACCAGTTGCGCTCATCGTCGAGATCGGCCCGAACAGCTACGTCAGTGAGGACGACGACGAAGCAGTCGTCTGCGCGCAGATTCAGGTACTGGCGGACGGTGTGTTGATGCTTCGTCGATCACGCGTCGAACTCGGGCACCTGCTGCTCGCCGACTATTCCGCCAAGCACTTGACCCTCGACAGGTGGCATTTCGACGGCCATTTCGAAGACTGCACGGACGGCTATCTCTTCAGTCGCGATGTGAACCTGATCGCGAACACCTGCGTAGCCTGGTTCCGGGACAACTGGGGCACGCGGTCCACCAGTGAACTCGGATGCTCGTATCGGTTCCCCGACGAGTTGATTCCGTCTGTCGACGCCGACGACGTGTTCTGACCTCCAGCGCGGCCGAACTCGAGGATTCGAGGGTCCCGGTTCGACGATTCCGGCACACTGGTTCCATGAGCACTCCGCCGCGTCGTCGGTGGGTGTTGCATGTCGATCTCGACCAGTTCATCGCCGCAGTCGAGGTGCTGCGGCACCCTGAGCTGCGGGGACGCCCCGTCGTCGTGGGCGGTCGCGGGGATACCACCGAGCGTGCGGTGGTGTCGACGGCGTCGTATGAGGCGCGGGAATTCGGTGTCGGTTCCGGAATGCCGATGCGGATCGCGGCACGGAAGATCCCCGACGCGGTGTTCCTGCCCGTCGACGCCGAGGCCTACACCGAGGTGTCGGGCGTCGTGATGGACACATTGCGCAAACTGGACGTCGTCGTCGAGGTGATGGGCTGGGACGAGGCGTTTCTGGGTGTCGAGACCGAAGACCCGGAGGCGTTCGCTCGAACCGTCCACGACGCCGTCCTCGACGCGACCGGGCTGCACTGCTCAGTCGGTATCGGCGACAACAAGTTACGAGCCAAGATCGCGACGGACTTCGGCAAACCGCAGGGCATCTACCGGCTGACGGAGGAGAACTGGTTCGCCGTCATGGGGGAGCGCCCTACCGACACGCTGTGGGGGATCGGCAAGAAGACAGCGAAGAAGCTTGCCGCGCTGGGCATCAGTACCGTGCAGGAACTCGCCGACGCCTCGGATCAGGAGTTGGCCGCGACCCTCGGTCCGAACATGGGACCGTGGTACGCCAGGATCGGTCGTGGCATCGATCTTTCCCCGGTCTCGGCGGAACCCTGGGTGGCCCGGTCGCACAGCCGGGAGACGACCTTTCAGCAGAACCTCGCCGGCCGGGAGGCCGTCACCGAGGAAATTAGACGCCTCGCCGCCCGGGTCAGGGAGGACATCCTCGCAGAAAACCGGCAGGCGGTGCGAGTGGCGTTGAAGGTGCGCTACGCCCCGTTCGACACCCACACGACGAGCAAACCACTGCCGGAGCCGACATTCGATCCGGACGTGATCGCCGATGCGGCAGCAGCATTGGTCGACAGGCTCGACCACGACCGGGAAGTGCGACTCCTCGGCGTGCGGCTGGAAATGACCCCGCCCACGTGAGTGCCAAAGTGTGCTCGGGCACGCTTTGCCACTCACGTGTCAGCGACGGGCGAAGACTGCGGGTTCGCTGTCGGGGACCTGGGCGACGAGGTCGCGGGCGACGAGGTGCCGAAGGTGAGCCGCCGCCTCGGACAGCGCCATGCCCTTGCCCATGGGGGAGATGTCGGCCCACGGCTTGTACCACTTCATGCGCTCGGCCACCTGCCACACCGTGATCTGGTCGTCGCCGAAAGCCTTGTACAGGTGGTCGAGTCGCTCTTCGTGGTGCTCGATCAGCTCGCCGGCGCGGCCCGCGACGTCGTCGATCGGGATGCCATGGGCGCCGAGTCCCCGGGTGATGTCCATGGTCTGCACGCGGCGTAGCGAGTCCATGAACTCTGCCAGGCCGTCGCGCTCCTCGAGCGGGTACACGAAATTGCCGACGTGTGGCGTCGTCTTCTGCAGGACGTGGTCGCCGGTGAACATCACGTCGGCGTCTTCCAGGTAGAAGCAGACGTGGCCGGGAGTGTGGCCGGGGGTGTAGACGGCGCGCAGGCTGCGGCCGGTGAGGGCGATGAGCTCGTCGTCGACGAGGACACGATCGGGCGCAGACTCGGGACCCGCAGGCGGCTTCCCGCTCGTTGCCTTCTCGAATGCCTCGAGATCTGCCGGGGCGGCACCGGCGCGCGTCATGTTGGCCTTCTGGAAATCCAACCACTCGGGACCGTGACCGGTCGACATGTGCTCGAACATCCCGTGATCGGATTCGTGCATCGCAATCCATGCCCCGGACGCCTCCCGGACTCGCCCGCACAGACCGGTGTGGTCGGGGTGGAAGTGCGTGAGTACGACGCCTTCCACATCCTTCACCGAGTGTCCGATGGCCTCGAGTCCGGAGGTGAGGCCGTTCCAAGCGTTGTCGTCGTCCCAACCGGCGTCGACGAGGATCAGACCGCCGGGGGATTCCATCGCGTACACCAGGGTGTGACCGAGGGGGTTGTCCGTGATCGGCACCGGAATCTGGAAGATCCCGTCACCGATGGGCGCTGCGTAGCTCATGTGCATACCTCGTTGCCTAGATGAACAAATTAGTTCTACTTGCCTTCATACTGACCTTTCGGCGCGGTTTGCGATACCGCGGGTCCCGATTAGCGGAACGGCATGCCCCGTGACCAGGTGCTTTGGTATGAATGCCGACCGCCAGATCGGAACACCCACTGGAAGCCGGACGCTGTGGAATGCTCCACCCGGACCAGCTTTCACATGCTCGCTCTGCGACAGGAGACTGCTTTGACCACGAACCTCGTTCGATCACGCCGCCGGTGGTACACGACCGGAATGTGTGGCCTCGCCGTAGTGGGTGCCTCGGGACTGCTTGCCCCCAGCGTGGCGGTTGCAGCGCCGGCAGCGTTGCCTACCGGTTGTGTGCAGGGCGTCGGCACCCAGGTGACCTGCACGTTCACATTCACCGGCAGTGCGCAGTCGTTCACGGTTCCCGAGGGCATTACCAGCCTGGCGGTGACGGCGACGGGCGGACGTGGCGGAAACAGTCAGACCATCCTCGGCGGCGCCGCGGCCGTCGCAACCGGACAGCTGACGGTCGCCGCGGGTGACGCGCTGTACATCCAGGTCGGCGGCAACGGTGGCGACGGCAACGGCCAGGCCGGATACAACGGCGGTGGAGCCGGCGGCACCGGCGCAAGCGGCGGAGGTGGCGCCTCCGACGTTCGCACCGGGACGGGTGAGCTGGCGGATCGTCAGATCGTCGCCGCGGGCGGAGGCGGCGCGGGTGACACCTATATCGGTGGCGCAGGCAACCTGATGGGACCTGCCGGCGGACCCGGCGGCGGGGGCGGCGGTGGCGGCGGCGGCACGGACGTCGCTGGCGGCATCGGAGGCAACGGTGGATCGGAACCACATGGCTCGCCGGGTGAGGCCGGTGTCGGTGGTGCCGGTGCAGGAACGGGCGGCGGTGGCGGCGGAGGCTGGTTCGGCGGCGGAGGTGGCGCTGAGAACTACGGCGGTGGCGGAGGCGGTGGCGGATCGTCCCACGCGCCCGCCGGAACCTTCAGCATCGCTGGGACGGATGCCGTTTCGTCGGTAGTCATCACGTACGGGGCCGGTTCGGGAACGGGGTCACTCGGAAACCTCTTCGGCAGCAGCTGATCTCGACTCCACGCTGGAGTCGTGATAGGCCGCGAAATGACACACGAAATCGGCAGCAGTCCTGAACTTTCGTTCAGGGCTGCTGCCGATGGTGTTCTCAGACTGCGACAGCCGCCGTCGTAGAGGCGGACGCGGGTTCATAGATCGCTTCGATGCGGCGCCGAGTCTCGTCGGGGTCGGACTTCATCGCGAGGACGAGTTCGGAAATGACGAGCTGCATTGCGTGCTCGAGCTGCCGCTTCTCGCCGGCCGAGAGTGGCTTGACCTGCGAACGCGTCATCAGATCGCGGATGACTTCACTCACCGTGAAGATTCCGCCGACGGTCAGCTTTTCCTGGTTGGCCTTGAACCGCCTGGACCAGTTCGACGGGTCGTCGACCGTCGGACCGCGCAGGATGTCGAAGACTCGACCGACTTCGTCGTTGTTGATCGCGTTTCGCACGCCGATGGATTCGGCTTTCGCTACCGGGATCTCGATGGACAGCCCGTTCTGAGCGACCTCGAACTGTACGTATTCGGTGGGCAAATCGTTGAACATCCGGGTCGTGAGCTTTGTGACGGTCACCGACCCGTGGTGCGGGTACAGAAAAATATCACCGATATTGAGATTCATAGATTACCTACCCTTCACATACATTATGGCACACGCTGCCATCTTGACAACTGCTGACCAGATATGAACGATCTCTGGTGGGTGCTCCTACCGATTGCGAAGGCCGTTGATGACCAGACTCGAAGCGTTCTCCGTGTCGCCTGACCTGCCCGCCGGCCCGCTGGGGCTGCGGGAGCGGCGACGCGAGCAGACGAATGTCGAGATCAGCGAGACCGCACTCACACTGTTCGAGCACAAGGGTGTCGAGGGCACGACCGTCGGCGAGATCGCGCAGACTGCGGGAGTGTCGCAGCGAACCTTCTTCCGATATTTCACTACCAAGGAAGAGGCCGCGCTCCGCGACCACTGGGCCTTCGAGGCGGTCTTGGCGGGAGGGCTCGACCAGCTCGACTCGGACGTCTCACCGAGGCTCGCGCTGGAAACGGCCTTCGCTGCTGCTCTGACGATGTACTCGGACAGTTTGTCGATCGCCTGCCGACGATTGCTGCGGGTGAACCGACTCATCAAGAAGGAGCCGGCGCTGCGGGCGGAGCTGGCGCGCGAGAGTGTGCGGCGAACCGCGGCGCTTGTCGATGTGGTGTCGACGAGGTTCGACTGCGCCGACTTGCAGGTTCGACTGGCAGTCGATGTGTCGATTGCCGTGCTCCGTGCGGCGTTGGAAACGTGGGTGGACCAATCGTCCACCGATGAGACGGCGAGCCTGCCCGAAATCTATTCCTTGGCAAGGGGACTCGCGCAGGCGTGATCGGAGACGGTCCGCAGGCGTCGGCTCAGCCCTCCAGGAAGCTGAACCGGACGTGCCGCACCGGGTTGTCGACATTGGTGTCGACGAGGCACACGGATTGCCAGGTGCCCGTCGCGAGTGCTCCGTCGAAGACGGGCACGGACGCGTAGGGCGGCAGGAACGCCGGCAGCACGTGGTCGCGGCCGTGCCCATGGCTGCCGTGGCGGTGGATCCACCGGTCGTCGCGCGGAAGCACCTCGTCGATCGCCCGCAGCAGGTCGTCGTCGCTTCCCGCGCCGGTCTCGATGACGACGAGTCCAGCAGTGGCGTGCGGCACCCACACATGCAACAGGCCGTCACCGGCGCCTGCTGAGGCGAGGAACTTCTCGATCTCACGGGTCAGGTCGTGCACCACCGGCTCGGCGCCGGTCCGCACCTCGATCTCAGTACTGAACATGGTTCTGACGTTAGCGCCCGAGCCTGTGACAAGCGATCGGAAGCTGCGAGGCCTGCCGTGCTACTTCCGGCCGGCCGCCCACTTCATGCCCCAGCTGTAGGTCTTGTCGAGATCGGCCTGGCTGCCTTCGATGTACTTCACCTCGCGGGTGACGGTGATGCCCTGCCCGGTGTTCTGCAGCATCGCGATGGCGCAGATGCGAGCGGAGCTGTTCGACGTGTCCAGTCGTACCTCCACCTCGGGTCCGCTGGTGGGGTAGAGGGTGACGACGCCGTCCACGGCCGCCCAGTTGGGTGCGCCGTCGTAGATCATCGCGAAGATGAGGATCCGCTTGAACATCTCCGGTCGGTCGAGATTGATGTGCAAATTCTCGCCCCCGGTCACGGTGCCGGTGCGGTCGTCGGCGTCGAGCTTGACGAATGGCGGGTCCTGCAGCGATCCGAAACTGTTGCCGAGTGCCTGGACCACACCCTTCGACCCGTCGGCCAGTTCGTAGAGGCAGCCGAGGTCAAGGTCGATGCCGTTGCTGCCGCCCGCGGCGGCCGCGAGCTTCGCGAAGAAGCCGGCCTTCTTCGGTTGCGGTGTTACGCCCGTCGACCAGTTGAGGTTGACCCGCATCGCACCCTGCCGCTCACCTGACTTCGTGAGGCTGACCGATGGCGCGGCCTTCGACAAGGTCACTTTGCTCAGACTCACCCCGCCCTGCGGTGCGGCAGGAGTGGACGGGCGTCGGGTGTAGTCGATGGCCACAGGTGGGAAACCTTCCGATTGACTGAGCGCGTCAGACTGTTGTCCGATTTGCACGATTTCGGTCCAGAGTAGCCGTAGTCGCGTGGTCGGACTTCAGCCCGACCACGGTCACGCTGATTCCCGTGCACTCCACTCGATCGCCGGGCACGTGTCCATCACCATGGCAACTCCCTTCGCGGTCGTTCGCTGGAAGGCGGCCTCGTCGATGACTCCCAGTTGGAACCAGACACCCTTCGCACCGATCTCGACGGCCTGGTCCGCGAACTCGCCGGCCGCGTTTGACTGGCGAAAGACGTCGACGACGTCGATGGGGAACGGGACGTCCGCGAGAGTGGGATAGCCCTGCTCGCCGAGCACCATCGGGGCGTCGGGGTGGATCGGGACGATGCGCTTTCCCCGGCGCTGCAACAGCTCCGCGATCCGATACGCCGTCCGGTCGGGGTTTCCGGAGAGCCCGACGATTGCCCACGTCTCCCAGTCGTCGAGCATCGACGAGACGGCTTTGGGGTCCTGCCACGTAGTGTCCACATCGCCAAACTACTACTGACCGTGGATGTCAGCCGGGGATCGCCGCGCTCAACCGGAGTCGGCGTGCGACAGTATCGGCATGGTGATCCGTATTCCCGAGAATCCGCGTCTGGTGAATGGTTCCGAGGAATCGGTGTGGAAAGCGCTTCTCGGTCAGCTCGGCGACGGTGACCTGGTAGTGGCAAATCAGCGGGTCACCGACCGGCTCAAGGATCACGAGATCGACTTCGTGGTGGCGCTCGAGGGGTACGGAATCGTCTGCTTGGAGGTGAAGGGCGGGCAGATTTGGCACGACGGCAACGATTGGTACCAAGAGCAGCGAAAAGGACCAACGGTCATCAACCCGGTCCGGCAAGCACGTGACTCGCTGTATGCCCTGCGGAGCTACGTGGAGGCCGACCCGCGCTGGAGCCACGGGCGGCTGCGATGGGACCACGTGGTGGTGTTCCCCAATGTGGCGATCGCCGACGACTTCGCCCTACCGGAATGCCCGCGCTGGAAGGTGATTGATCGCAGCAACCTGGGTGAGGTGGTGTCGCGGTTGCAGAAGGTGCTGTCCGGTCAACAGTTGGACCGCCCGGCGCTGCCCGCGGACGGGGTCGATCAGCTCACGACGGTCCTCTCCGGACGGGGCCTCCCGCAACGCGACGTAGTTGCGAGGGCAAACGCGAACGAAGACGCGGCGGACGCACTCACCGCCCAGCAGTCGGTGATCCTCGACGCGATCCGGTTATTGCACCGTGTCGAGGTGCGGGGCGGCGCCGGAAGCGGCAAGACGTTCCTCGCGGTCGAGAAGGCGCGGCGGCTGGCGAAGCAGGGGCAGCGGGTGGCACTCATCTGCTATTCGCACGGTTTGGCGTCGTATCTCGAGCGGTTGACCGCCACCTGGTCCTACAAGGAGCGTCCCGCATACGTGGGGGAGTTTCATGCGCTCGGTCAGCGGTGGGGAGCGCCCGAGGGGCCGGATGAAAGTATCCGCAACACCGACACTGTGCAGTTCTGGGAACACGACCTTCCGCGGCATATGGCGGAGTTGGCGTCGGAACTGCCTTTGCGGGACCGGTTCGACGCGGTGGTCGTGGACGAGGCGCAGGACTTTGCCGATGACTGGTGGGGTCCGCTGCTGGCGGCGCTGCGTGACGAGGAAGCCGGCGGCATCTATGTGTTCAGCGACGAGGGGCAGCGGGTGTTCGACCGGCAGGGTGTTCCGCCGATTCAATTGGTCCCGCTGGTGCTCGACCACAATCTGCGCAATACCCGTCAGATCGCGGACTCGTTCACGCCGTTGGTCGGCCAGCGGATGCGTCTGCTCGGTGGGGAAGGCCCGGAGGTGCTCTTCGTGCCCTGCACCGCAGAGGATGCGCTGACGGTGGCCGACGACCAGATCGACTCGTTGATGGATGAGGGGTGGCGTCCCGCGGACCTGGCGTTGCTTGCCACGGGCAGCCGTCATCCGGAGCAGGTCGGCCGGCAGGCGGAGGGCAACGTGGCCTACTGGGACAGCTTCTGGGACACCGAGCAGGTGTTCTACGGGCACGTCCTGGGGTTCAAGGGTCTGGAACGCCGTGCCGTCGTTCTGGCGCTCAATGAGAAAGTGGTGCAGGAGCGTTCGCGGGAGCGGCTGTACGTCGGGCTGTCGCGAGCCCGTGACCAGCTGGTGGTGTGTGGCGATCCGGCCTTCATCCGGGAGGTCGGGGGAGCGGAGTTAGCCAAACGGATGGGGATCTGATGTCGCCCCGTTAGTTTGCCCAGCGGTACCCGCATGCGCCGCAGATCCAGTCCGGCACTGGGTCGGTGACGATGCAGCCCAACGGAATGGTCCACGGCGGCAACGGCTCGCGCGGGATCGGCATGCCGATCACTGCAGACCGGGTTTGCGATGCCGCGCATCGCGGGCAGCTCGGGTGGAAGGAGAAGCGGTAGTCGAGGAGGGTGGAGAATCCGCCCTCGCTCATCGCAGTCTGGCACCCAGTGCACAAGGCAGCCGGCCAGTCATGCGCCGGCCCGTAATAATTCCAGTAGTCGACGCCATTCTCGGCCGTGTGAATGTGTACGCGCTCCCGTGCGGCACTGCCACGCAAGTCGATCGTCTCTCCGCAGGCTGTGCACTTGCCGGCGGACTTCAGCAGCACACGCGCCGCGGCCGCCGTGGTGTGCGACGCCTCGTCTCGTCGGGCGAACGGGTCGTCGAAGTTCGCAGGATGTTCGAGGAGCGGAGTCAGTAGTCGGCCGCCGACCTCGTTATCGACTCGACCTGCGATGGTGGGAAGAACGACGCCCGCGCAGGCTTCGACGACAGCGACAGATGGAAGTTCGGTGAGCGGCCACGACTGCGTGACGCCGATGGTGTCGGGCGATGACGGACCCGCGAGCTCCTTGCACAGGACAGTGCGGTCACGGTGACATTTTGTCCTGGGGGACCGACAAATCAGCGGAGGCGCCTATTCGGGGTGTCGATCGAACAGTGTATTGACTCGGATGCGTTGACGCGCGGGTGATTGTGTAACGCCCATGCATTTGGTTGGCGACCCGTTGCTGAATTGTGTGAAAGTCCGGGCAGTCTGGTATTAGTTTCAACCATCGTGCTGTCGCTGGGTGGATAGGAAATCGGACGCGCGAGCGCATGCACAGTTTCGTCTGCGACTACCCAGGCGAGAATCGGCAAGATTCCGGGCAGGTCGCCCGCACCTCTGAAAGGGCACTGCCGTGTCGATCGATACTCAACCCGCCGCTGCCAACTCGCAAACAGTACGCCGGGCGCGTAACGCGCGACGGCCGTTGTTCTCCTCGATCGTCGGATGCGCCGGCGTCGTCCTGGCGACTGCCAGTCTCGCTGGTTGCGGTTCGGGTGAGTCCTCGTCGACGGCCTCGGCGACCCCCACCACAGTCGCCTCCACGACCACGACCACGACCACGCGGCCCACGGCGACGGTACCCGTGACCACTCCGGTCGCGGTTGCGCCCGTGGCTCCGCCACAGGCTGCGCCTGTGGCGCCGACCTCGAGTGCCCCCGTTCTGGTGCCGATGCCGGCCGTGGTCTGCATGAACCTGCAGACCGCGCAGAACACGATCCAGGCGGCGGGGGTCTTCTTCTCGCGCAGCGCCGATGCGTCCGGTGCTGGACGGATGCAGGTGCTCGACTCGAACTGGATTGTCGTGGGTCAGCAGCCGTCGCCCGGTGCCTTGGTCGGGGAGGGTGACGCGGTGCTGTCGGTTGTGAAGATCGGCGAGCCCAACAATTGCTGACGCGCTGATGCCGACACCGCTAGGTCCGAAGTCCCTATTTGTCCCTGGTGGTGTCGGTTGAACGGTGTATTGACTCGGATTCATTGGGGCGCAGTTTTTTTAGCTAGCTCACCACCGCGGGCACGGTTATGTGTTACGTCGGGTTTGTCTGGTACTAGTTTCAACTAACGCGCTCGGGGTGGACTGTCGACCGAAAGCGGGTGGTTTTGTCATTCGTCTGAATGAATCTCGTCGCCTAACCCGCGTCGGTCGAGAAACGTGTCGGGGGCGGGGTGTAATTTCAGCAGCATAGTTCAACGTTCAAGGAAATGAGGGGGACGGGCGCGCGTGATCGACGCCGCCGATTCGGATGTGGCCGACGTGCCGTCCGCCGGGCGATGCCTTCGGCAGTGGTATCTGCAACGCGCTGTGCCGCTTATTGTTTCATCATCGCTCTTGTAACGCTCGTCGCAATGTCGCGATGGAATGTTCGATCACCAGACCTGCTTCCCTGTGCGTCTGCGCCCTACCGCGAGAGAAATCCGTGCCTCGATGACCAATCCCTTCGACTTCAGCGATTACGACACCTCGCGTGATCGCGGGTCCACCGACTCGGCCTCGTCGTGGCCGGCTGCAAATCAGTTCGGCTCGGCGTCCGCCGACCCCTTCGCATATCAGCCCTCCGCGTTCGCGCCGACCGCGGCGGCGGAGCCCTTCGCTGCAGCACAGAGTCAGCGACCCGGCGGCGCGATCGCGCAGGGTAAGCCCCCTGTCATCTGGCTCGCACTGGCCGCAGTGGCGGCCGCGGCGGGGTTGATCCTTGCGATCACGGCGGGTTCGTTCACGGCCGTCGCCTTCCTCGCCTGGGGGCTGGCGGGAGGATTCGCGTTCGTGTTCCTCTCACGGTTCACCGTGCTCGACACGGCGCAGCGGGCGAAGCCCGTCTACGCCCGATCGAAGGCCGCCCAGCGGGGGTATTGGGTGGTCGTCGCCCTCGCGGGGGCGGGAATCGTGGCGAGCGCGTGGCACATTGCGGAATGGGCGGGTCGACTGTGAAGAAGGTAGCCGCCCTCGCGGCCATGACGCTCGTGCACCTGATGCTGGCGATCCCGTCCGCGTCGGCGGCCCCGACGACCGCAGCGGTCGGAGACTTCGGTGGCTGTCTCGCCTCGCAGCAACAGGGCGACCTGCTGCTCATGGTCGATCAATCCGGCAGCCTCCAGGGTTCCGACCCCGACGCGGCGCGCGTGTCTGCGGCCAACTACCTGCTCGAACAGCTCAACACGTTCGGCGGGTCCGCGGGTGTGGAGCTCAACGTCGCGATCGCGGGATTCTCCGAAAATTTCATTGTCCACGCACCGTGGACCCGACTCGACGACGGTTCGCTGCCCGCCCTGCAGGGCGAGGTCGAGAGGTTCCGTACTCGCACGGACGGCATCGATACCGACTACTGGAACGCGCTCGACGGTGCCCGCCGCACGCTCGCGGAACGCGACGGCCAATCGGAGGCCAACCGCTGCCAGGCGGTGGCGTGGTTCTCCGACGGAAAGCTGGACTTCACCGTCCGCGACGCCGAGAAGCCCTACGCGCAGGGAGTTTCCCTGGGTAGTGATCAGGGCGTCCAACAGGTGGTGGCGGCCGCCCGGGAATCGATCTGTCGTCCCGCCGGCATCGCCGATCAGCTGCGCTCGTCGGGGATCGTCACGTTCGCGGTGGGCCTCGCCGCGGGGACCGCGCAGCCCAGCGACTTCGACCTGATGCGGTCGATCGCGACCGGCGGCGACAGGGCGTGCGGAAAGACCACGTCACCCTCACCCGGCGACTTCTACCTCGCACAGAACATCGACGACCTCTTGTTTGCGTTCGACGCGTTCAGCACACCCGGTCAGGCCCCGATCGAGGGCGAGACGGGTGTCTGCGTGGTGAGTGTGTGCGAGGAGGCGCAGCACCGTTTCGTGCTCGACGACTCGATCAGCTCGGTCACCGTGCTCGGCTCGGCCGACGCGGAGGGGCTGATCCCGACCCTGGTCGCTCCGAGCGGTGCGCAGCTCGCACTCGACCGCGAAGGCGCACCCAGGACCGCGACCCTGGACGGCGCCCAGGTGGCGTACCGGTGGATGTCGCCTCGCTCGGTCAGCTTCACGATGACCAAGTCCAACGATTCCGCCCAGTGGCAGGGCATGTGGGCACTCGTGTTCGTCGATCCGGACGGCTCCAGCCCGCTGGCCCGCTCCAAGACGAACATCCACATCTCGGGCAATCTGTTCCCGGCCTGGCTCGGCATGGATACGACAGCCGTGCACAGCGGCGAGAAGACGTCCGCCATCCGCCTGGGAATCGTCGACTCCGACCGGAACGAGATCGACCCCTCGGCTCTGCTGGGTAGCGCCGCCCTGTCGGTGTCGCTGAC
The DNA here is from genome assembly GCF_000280725.2 of Rhodococcus sp. JVH1. NCBI lineage: Bacteria > Bacillati > Actinomycetota > Actinomycetes > Mycobacteriales > Nocardiaceae > Rhodococcus > Rhodococcus sp. JVH1. The sequence goes on from NZ_CP166289.1 coordinate 6,207,991, forward strand.
CGATGCGGGAAATGTCGATCACCCGTTGGTCGATCGGATTGCCAAGGAGCGCATCGGCGATCCGGTCGAACTCGATTTCACCCAGGTTCCGCCGGGAGCGGCGACACTGCGGCTCACGCTCGATGTGACGACGGCCGACGCCCGATCCGCGTCCGGTGACGTCATCGCCCCGGGCACGACGTTGACACCGCAGTTCGTCGATGTCCCGCTCACGGTGTCTCCGCCGATCGGCTACCCCGTCGTGCCGTCGAAGGTCGACTTCGGCACCGTCGAAGGCGCCGGCCAGTTCGCCGCGACTATCCCGATCACCGGGCCCGGTTGCGTGTGGTTCGACCAGGCTGCACCGGTCGCGCTCGACGCCGTGCCCGACGGAGTCGGTGACGTCGGTGTCTCCGCCGGCACCGCGCCGTCCGCCGCAGACTGCCTCGAGATCGGTGAGGGCCAGCAGGCGAATCTTCCCGTCGACCTGTCTGTTCCGGCAGCCGGCAACGGCTCCCTCAACGGGTCGATTCCGCTGATGATGTCCCCTCCCGGCGAGCCCGACCGCGCCCTGCCGATCACCGTCCCGTTCACCGCTGAGCTGCAGAAGCCGCTCAACAGCGGGCGGTTCTGGTTCGTGTTCGTGCTGGTGCTCCTGGTCAGCATCGCAGTGCCGCCGCTCGTGCTCTACGGCATCAAGTGGTGGACCGCCCGGATTCCGGCGAAGACGCTCAAGGCGATGCGCGTCGGAGTCACCATCGAGGGCGGGCAGGTTCTGCGGGACGGTGTCGAATTCGGGATCCGGGAGAGCGACCTGAGTCAGCTCGTGCGGGGGCTCAACAAACCCGCTCGCGGCCTGGATGTCGAGGGCGTGGAGTTGCGGACGCGGATCGGTCTGTCGCCGTTCGGGCCGGGATACGTGGTCGCGCAGCAGCCCGGCCTCGTCGCGGCTTCGGGAGCCGAACCGGGCGTCGACAGGCGCACGGGCGGTGCGCGACTTCCCCTGGCCATCCACAACAACTGGGTGGTGCTGCACGATCCGGACGGACCGGCGAACTTGGCGACCGTGCTGCTGCTCGTCGGCGGTGACGCCACGGACGAGAGCAACCGCCGCCTGGTCGCCGATCTGGTGCGAAAGCTGCCGGGCCGGGTGGCCGACCTGAGGGCCGATCACCCCGGCACGACCCCTACCGCGACGACCCCGAGCGCGCCCTCGTCGTCCGACCCCTTCGGTGCTCCGTCTGCCCCGACGTTCGGTGCGGCACCCGCCTGGGACGCGGCTCCGACGTTCGGCGGGACGGCGCCGAGCGGCTCGGCTGCCCCGGCCCGCTCGTCCGCCGGCGACCTCTTCGATCCGTTCCGGCCACCCGGGTCCTGACATGGATCGTCCTCGACTTCTAGCTCTCTCTTCTGTGAAAGGACCGTAATGAGGCGGTTTCTCGTAGTCGGTTGCGGTGGTTCCGGCGCTGTCACCCTCGCGTACATGATGGATCAGCTCCGCTCGGATCTCGCGGCGACGGGCATCGACCGGATCCCCGGCGGGTGGCAGTTCGTGAGCGTCGACGTGCCGACGGCACCCGAGGCGGGACCGGACGGCCTCGACAACGTCCGCGATCAGGGCGGTTTCTACTTCGGTAGCGGCCCTCAGGGTGATTCGTACGCGGTGCTGGACAATGCGCTGACCAACCAGCTCACCTCGAAACAGAGCCTCGACGAGATCGCCACGTGGGCACCTCGTGACCCGTCGTCGGTGACGGTGCCCATCGGATCCGGTGCGGGCCAGTACCGCTCACTCGGTCGCATGATCACTCTGAGCAAGGCCGGCGGAATCCGCGACACCCTGCAGCGGGCGTGGGATCAGCTGTCGACGGTCGAGACGGCCAGCCAGATGTCTTCGCTGAACGTGCCCGGCGGCGGTTCCTTCGAGCAGGGCGAGTCGCCGATCGTGCTCGTCGTGTCGTCGATGGCCGGCGGCGCCGGTGCGTCGATGGCCCTCGACGTGTGCCGCCTGCTCACGCTGATCCCGGGGCTCGACCCGCGTTTGATGGGCGTGTTCATGGTGGCCCCGGACATCTTCGACGGTCTCGGCAAGAGCGCGACCACCGGTGTCCGGGCCAACGCGCTGGCGATGCTCGGCGAGATCGTCGCCAGCCAGCTCGGTTCGGCGCGCGAGCACGACGTGGAGATCCTGCGCGCACTCGGGCAGCAGCACGGGGCGGGCGAGAAGGTTCCGTTCGCGCGGGTGTTCCCGGTGGGCCGCAAGGTCGGTGTGGAGGGCGCACCGTTCGGTGACGGCTCACAGAAGGCGATCTACCGCGGCCTGGCCCGCGGCCTCGCCGGGATGATGATGAGCGGCGCGGCCACTCGTCAGTTCGTGCAGTACGACCTGACCAACGGTGCGGGACTGCCGGGCCAGCGGGAGAACATCGGGTGGGGCGGTCAGTGGGACAACCTGCCGTGGGGAACCTACGGTTTCTCCAGCCTGAGCATGGGCCGCGACCGTTACGCCGAGTACTCCGCGCAGCGGCTGGCTCGCAGCGCCGTCGACCGGCTGCTCGACGGCCACCGCTCACCCGGTAGCCCGGTGTCCGACGAGGATCAGGTCAACTCGATTCTCGACGGTCAGTGGAACAGCCTGCTCGCGGCGATGGGACTCCCGATCGCGCACGCCGACGCGCGGGGCGCGCAGATGGGGGTGGGCGCCTGGCTCACGTCCGTGGTGTTGCCGTCCACGGATGCCAACCGTATGGCCGGCCAGACGGTGGAACTCGAACTGCGCGGGCATCTCCCGTCGGGTTCCGGCCTGGTGGCGGGACAGTGGGTTCCGGAGATCCGGCAGGCGCTGGGACGCCGTCGTCAGGCGCTGACGAGTTCGGCCGAGCAGCATGCGGTCGCGCACGCGTACGTGTGGCACAAGGGTCTGGTGGACCGGATCGAGGGGACGGTCGGCAGGTCGATCGCCCAGCTGGGTCTCCCGTATGCCACCGCGCTGGTCAGCCGTCTGCTCACGTACTGCAAGGATTCGGTGCGGACCGGTGCCGAGGATCTGTCTCGCCGGGCGCCCGAGGACATCACGGCACAGACCGCCGACGCGACGCAGGTGCTCACCAACCTCAAGGGCAGCATCGAGAGTGACGCGGAGATCCTCGATCGGATCGTCGCCGACTGCCGCGACAACGTCTACCGCCAGCTGTATGCGTCGCTGTCCGGCAAGGTCGCCGAGGTGATCGCCGCGCTGGTGCCGGAGGTCCTGCAGCCACTGCTCGACGCGTTGAACGAGGAGCAGACCGCCCTGCGCCGCGCCCGCAACAAGCCCGCCAGCGATGTCGGGCTCGCCCGGCTGGCGACGGACCAGTATGGCGCGTGGCCCGCCGACAAGGCCGATCGGGTGCCGAAGCGGTTCGCGGAAGCCAACAACGAGGTGATGCTCACCCCGTCGGCGGACTTCATGGATCAGTACCGGGGAGATCTGCCGCTTGCCGTCACGGCCTCCGAGACCGGGACGCCGCCGTTCGCCGCGGCGGTCGAGCAGGCCGTCGCGAGCGTCGTGACGGGGCTGTGGACGACGGTCGACGGCACCCGGGCTCCGGGGGAGGACCACTCCCTCGTCGAGCGCACCGCGGCCTGGCGGTCGCGGGCGTTCCCGATCGACCCGAACACGCGCGAGGCGCTGGTGCCGTCGTCGGCGCGCTACGACGTGCATGTCCGCCCCGTCGAGTTGCTCGATCGGGCGCGGAAGTTCGTCGGACGCACCGGCGAATCGTTCGACCGGTTCTGCCGGGTGTCGCTCCGCGAGTACATCGAGGATCACACCGTGCCCGCGTATGCGATCGAGGAGCGGCGCGAACGACTGCAGCGCAAGTTCACCGAGGCACTCTCGCTCGCCCGGCCGCTGGCCAGCGTCAACCAGCAGGCGCTCGAGGCCCTGCACCCGGGACAGCAGGTGGAGTACCGCTACAAGTTCACGTCGGTGCCGTTCCTCAACCTGCCGGTGGCGGACACCCTGTCGCAGGTGCTGCAGAAGGATCCGATGATCGACCACGAGACGGAGGGGGAGTTCGCGCGACTGCTGTCCGACGAGGACCGGCTCACCCGCATCGACATCTTCGGCTCGTACCCCAACTACTCCCCGCTGGCGTACGACTCCGTGCTCGGGCCCGCCGCGAAGCAGTGGGCGGATTCGACCCCGGCGCAGCAGGAGTCGTTCTGGCGGTGGCGCCGGTCGCGTCCGCTCGCCGCATCGCTGCCGATGCACCGCGACGAACGGCGCGCGATGACCGCCGGCTGGTTCCTCGGGTTGGCGATCGGGCAGGTGCGGTTGCCCGCGGCCCCGTACGACGAACCGGTCCGGGTGTGGGACGCCGGCATCGGTGACTGGGTGGATTTCCCGAATCCGCTGCTCACCCCGCCGTCGCGGTTCACGGTCAGCAATGACTGGCTGCCGGCGGTGCTCGAATCGGTGTTGCTGGCGATGGCGCAGTCGCACGAGCCGCCGGTCATGCACTCGATGCTGCCCTACCGGGCGTTGCGGGCGGTCTACGACTCGTCCGCGGAAGACCCGGTCAGCGGCATCCACGAGGTGTCCGCGAAGGCGCGGCTGACCGCCTGGCTGCGCACGGGTGTGCCCGTCACGGGATGGCAGTCGCAGGTGGAGAACACCGGACCGGACGTTTCCGTGGCCGAGCGCGCAGGCAATGCCGTCGCCTGGCTGTCCAAGATCCGCGACCTCGTCGGCGAGCACTACATGGAGCCCGGTCAGGACGGGGCACCCGGAGGTGGCGCACTGTCGGTGGTCGGGTTGCGCGAACACGCCTCGCAGACGCCGATCTTCCGCGACATCGCACCGGACGTGTACTGGGCGACGGGCGAACTGATCACTCTGATCGAGGAGTGCAAGGAGCGCGCGGAGCGACCGGAGCAGCCGAACCACGCTCCGGTGCACGCCGCGGCACCGACCGCGATGGCGCACGCCCTCGTCCTCCCCGACGCCGGTCAGTTCTGACATGAGCGTGTTGACGGTGTTCCTCGCCGCGGACGGTCCGGCGCAGGGTGTGCGGGACGTGCTCCGAGATCTGTCCGCGGCCGGACTGGTGTCGCCGTTCCTGTGGATCGACGACTCCGCGGTGGTCGCCGACAGCACCCGACTGCGGGCGCGGGAAACCAGCGCGGGTAGCGACACGGCGGTGGTCCTGCAGGACGTGCTCGCCTCGCGGCGCATCGACCGGGTGCGAATCTGCGTTCTGGTCGCCGGCGCCACCCAGGTCGATCCCGAGTCGGTGCGGTTCGTCTCCGAGCTGCTCACGTCCAACTCCGGGGGAGCGCGGTCCAGCCGGTTGCGACTGCTGTTGCGCCGACCCGGGGCCGAGGACGGGGGCGCGACGACGCTCGCCGGCTGGCACAACCTGCTCATCGCCCCCGAGGACTCGCGTGGACCGGGCATGGGGCACGAATCCCTCGCGCCAACAGCGGATCCCCTCGCCGTCGGGCGGCACGCCGCCCCGGTGATCGCGGGTGTGACCGGGCTGTGGAACGACGCGCAGCACGCCCCGTTCGACGACGAACCCGTGCTCCCCGGCAACGCGCTGCGCGTGGTCCGGTCCTATTACCGGCGCCTGGACACCGCCCGGGCCGAGCACGACCTCCGCTCGGAGCTGCTCGATTTCGGCGGGCTGATGCCGCTGCCGCACGACGCCGGCACCAACGTGCTGTATGCCGACGACGTCGCGTCGGCCACGTCGACGATGGCTCGGGCGTTGTGGCGCAAGCACAGTGCGCTGCTCAGCGGCGAACGCGCGGACGCACCGGGCGCGGTCGAGCCGCGCACCATCCGATTCGTGCAGGCCCTGCGGATGTTCTTCTCCTTCCTGTTCGCCGTGCTGCGGAATGCGCCGGCCCAGTGGGTCGCGCGGGTGGCCAACCGGGCGTCGGCGTCGGTGGCGTCGGCAACGCAGACCACCCTGTTCGGATCCTCCACGCGGGGTGCCTATCGGGTGGTCGTGGGCGGTGTCGACGCGGACGGACACAAGGTCGCGTGGACCGACTACGAGGCGGCGTCCAAGCAGATCGGCGCGATGCTCGATGCGGCCGGTGCCACCCCGCAGCCGGTGACTCCGGACCTGTCGGCGCTGTGGCGCGACTACGCCCGCGCCGCCCTCACGCTGTCGGACGCCAGTGAGCGTTCCGCGGGACTGCCGCCGGTGCAGGTGGGCGCGCATCGGGCCATCTTGCGGACCGCGGCGGATGTCATTCCCGGCCCGGGTGATCGGTTCACGGACATCCCGGGCATGGTGTCGGCGACACTGAGCCTGCACGCCGTCGAGCCGGCAGACATCCTCGGGGTCACGGAGACCCGGGATCGTCTGCGGGAACTGGAGCAGGACCCGACGATCGGGCTCGACGCCCGCCGGACGAGTTCCGCCCTGGCCGCGTGGTGGAGCCGGAAGCAGCGCAGTTTCGCGGTGTCGTTCGGGTCGATCCTGACAGGCCGCCTCGAAGCCACCGTCAACGAGTCCCGGGTGCTGCTCGAGCGCCTCGACACGTCGGAGCAGCGTCAGGACCTCGCCGAGGCGTGCGCCGAGCAGCAGGCGCACATGTTCCGTCGCGTGCGTATCGCGACCGTGCTCTTCCTGCTGCTCGCCGTCGCCGCCGGAGTGTTCGCATGGCGGGAGATCATCTCCTGGTGGTGGGGTGGCCCGGCGATCGCCGTGTGCGTGCTGGCCTGGGCCGCGGTGGTGGCCATCGTGTGTCAGCGCACCCAGCAATTCCTCGAACGGCTGTTGGTCGAGCGGGACGCGGCCGCGCGGGCCGATGCCGCGGATCGGGCCAATCTGCGTGTCGCACTGCGGGAGATCGAGCACCTCACCGGGGCCTACCGGCAGTTCCTGTCGTGGAGCCGCGCCCTCGGTGCGTTCCTCGTGGAGCCGCTCGGCGCCAGTGAGCAGACTCGAACGACGTCCCGGACCGTGGGCTGGGGGTTGCCCCGGCACACCGCGATCGCATCCGGCACACCCAGCCCGGAGCAGGTGGAACGGGTGGCCGAGGCCCTGCGCCGCGACCTGTTCACGGTCGGCTGGCTGACCGACCCGTGGGACACGGTGCTGGGCTCGGCAGGTGCCGCGCTCGGCACCGCCGGCCACGACATCGACCGGGACCCGGGTCTGCTGGCCGCGAAGCCCGGTGCCGGTTCCGGTTCGGCGCTGGACGAGTGGTCGCTGCGCTTCGATCAGGGCACGATCCGTGCGACCGGTGCCGCCGTGCTGTGGCAGCGGGCACTCGCCGAATTGACCGGCACCCGAGAGGAACTCGCCCACGGCCTGCTCGAGACCGTCGAATTCTTCGACGGCGGCGTGCCGAGGCGGGTGGGGGTCGACGAATTCGTCGCCGGGATCGGCACGAGGTCGGATGGGGTCGCGTTCTTCGACCGGTCCATCTTCAGTGACACGGCGTCGACGAAGGGCCTGTCCGCGGTGTCGGGTGAGACGGTGACCCGCGTGCGCGTCGGCTGCGGGCTCGTGGCCGTGACGACCCAGTACACCGACGGACTGTCCGACGAGGATCTGCGTGCGACCCACGTTCGTCGCGCCGACGTGATGGAGATGCAGCAGATTCCCGAATTCGAGTTGCGTCCGGCCCGGCAGACTTCCACCAGCCACGACAGCGTCGCGCGAACTCCGTTCGTCGTCCCGGTCGTCGACGGCCTCAACTTCTGAAAGCGAGTGGAACCGTGACCGAGGTTGCCTCCCCCGCAGTGTCCGATGGTGCCCTGGCGGCGTTGCAGCAGTGGCGACAGCAGCAGATCGCCGACGGCCGGTTGCGTCCCGGCGTTGTCAAGGACACGCATCTGCAGCAGATCCTCCGATCGAACCGGCGCACCGCCGAGGAGATCGAGCCGATGCTGCCCCGGCAGGCGAAGGTGTTCGTCGACGACGTCGTCGCGGTGCTGACGTCGGCACCGACCGCGGCGACCGCCGGCCGCGCGTCCGAACCCACCGCACCCGCCGCTCCACCACCGCCGGCCGCACCCGCGCCGGGCAGCGAGCACGTGGTGTCGTTGCGCACCGAGGACTTCTGCGAATTCCTGCACGCCGACTCGGATCACCCCGTCGGCGCGGTGACGATCAGCACCGAGCGCACCGGCGGACATCTGCTCGAGTGGGAGCCCCTGCCGGTGCAGGCGGGGCAGACGGTGCTGTATCGGGTCGTGTCCGGCGAGAACCATCGCGCCTACAAGCCGGAGGGGGGCCGACTCGTCGGCGTCACCCGGGGCACGCTGCTCGTCGACACCGAACCCCCGGCGGCCGCGGTGCGGCACCTGCAGGTCTGGTGCCACGTCGGACGCGACGAGCGGGACGCCGTCCGCCGGCAGCCCGCCCTGATCGCCGAGGGCCAGATCCTCAGCCCGGTCACCGATGTCGTCGTGATGGAGGACGAGGGCGCCGTCATCGGCCAGTGGAGTGCCTGGCCCACCGTCAGCACCGTCCGCGTGCTGCGCATCCCGCTGGACGGCAGCGTCCGGGTCGACAACGACCAGCGGCACCGCATCCTCGCGGACCACGCCAATCTCGGCGGGTTCGTCGATCGCGACGCCCGCCGCGGGCAGCGCTACCTCTACCGCGCGATCTGCGAGGTGGAGGTGGACGGGCACACCCGTCTGTCGGCGGTCGCGCAGGCCGAGATCGCCGTGTCGGCGGTGCTCGAGGAGGTCGAGGACCTGCACGTCACCACCCACGGGGACAGCGACAACCTGCGCTTCGATCTGCAGTGGACCCCACCCGGCATCGGCTCCGTGGTGCTGTATCGCACGGAGTCGGCGCCGCGGGCCGGTCTCGACGGCGCGGTGGTCGCCGCGGACGCCCTCGAATTGTCGGGTGGACTGCCCGGTTCCGCGCGGCTGGTGCACCCGGCCGTCGCGGGTGAGGACGGCACACATCGGATGACGGATGTGTCGTGGCCACGGGGCTGGGTGCGCGCGTACTTCACCCCGGTGACCGCGCTCGACGGGCAGGTTCAGGTGGGCCGCACGTTCATCGCGACGCGCCCGCTGCCGCCGCTGCGGGACGTCCGGATCGTCGAACGCTGCTCCGAGCAGGTGCTCACCTTCCCGTGGCCGGAGGGTGCGGCGTCGGTATCCGTATACCTCAGTGCGCCGGAGATATCCGCCGAGCACGCGATCGAGCAGCGACCGATGGCCGAGATCTCCCGCTCGACCTACGACCGTGACGGCGGACTGCATCTGCCCGAACCGCTGCCGCCGCGAGGATGTTCCGTCCACGTCGTCCCCGTCGCCTACACGGCAGGTGAACGAATAGGCGGGATCCCGGCCACCGTGGAGTACTCGGGACTGCTGCGCATCGAGTACCGACTGGAGACCAAGCGCGCACCGACCGGTAGCGCCGCCACCGCCGTCATCCGGCTCGCGTCCGAACTCGAGCTGCCGACGGCACCGCCGTTCGTCGTCGTGTTCAATGCCGGGCGGCTCCCGCTCAGCGCCCGCGACGGCGAACCCCTCGAGGTCCGCGGCGAAGGACAGACCACGGCCGGTGCCCGGAGCTTCCACCCGCGCGGTCTGCGCAAGGAATTCGGTCAGCCCTGGACGGCCGACGTCACCGGCAAGGTGGGATTCCTGCGCGTCTTCGCCGATGTGCGGCCGGAGACCAACCGGACTCTCGCGCTGATCGATCCGCCGGTCGATCAGCTTCGCCTGCTCGACGTTCCGCCCGGACCGGTGGAATGAGCGCACCGCAGCAGACACCCGGGCCGCCGCGGTTCGGTCAACTCACCTACACGTCGTTCGACGCTCCCGATCGGGGCCGGGCGGCCGGCGGCTGGCAGGTCAAGGACGTCAGCGACGGCGTCAGCGCTGCCGAGCAGGAATTCATGCGCGCCGGTGTCGCGACCCGGTTCGACTCCGTGCAGGCACTTCCGCAGTTCCCGACACCGGCCGACATCGCGGCCCGACCGCGGCGCCTGGTCTACGCACCGACCGAGACCGGTGGCTGCTACTGGCACACGGCGCCCGCCGGTGCCGATGCGTCGGGACGTCCCGGCAACGTCTTCGCGCACGTCGTCGTCGACCGCGGGTCGGACGACGCCGTCCGCCCCATCGAACGGTGGGGTTCGCCCGACTGGCTCGCACCGTATGGCGCGGACGCGGTCGCGGCCGCCGAACTCCCCGACAACGCGCCCGCACCCGGCGGAATCATCGATCGCGCAGCCGTACTCGACTTCCTGCTCGATCCCGGAACGTGGCGCGTCGGTGTGCTCGGTGTTCTCCTCGACGCGGTGGATCAGGCGATGCACGGTGGCCCTCGTGTCGTGCTGGGGTCCGCCGACTCGGACAACGCGGCCCGGTGGATCGGTGCGGTCTCGCATTTCATGTCGCCGGGTGCCTCACGGAAATTCGGGTGGTCCACCGCGGACCGGAGTTCGACCGTCGTCGACACCTTGTCGCGAGGAGTGCATCTGGCATGCGTGCCGCCCGGCGACGCCGTGGACGGTATCGCCGGATGCGTCGTTCTCGGCGAGACCGACACCCCCGACGTCGGCGAGTGGGGCGGCGAACCGCACCGGACCGCGACCGGACAGCTCGTGCCGGTCACGGCGTGGTCGGTGCTCGCGCAGACCGTGCTCGTCGATCCCGACAGCGCCCGACGCGCACTCGACCACCAGGACACCCTGGCCACCGCGGTGGGGGACCGCGACCTCGCCGGCGCCTGGCCGCTCGCCATGGCCGTGATCGCGAATCCCGCGCTGCACGACGCCCTGCCCGAAGCCACGGCCGTCGTGCTCGCGCAGTCACCGGACGCGCTGGCATCGTTCCCCGACGAACTGGCGGTCGTCGGTCACGTCGTGGACGAACACCTGCCCGGGAACATGGACGAGGCCTGCCGCGTGATCGCGGAGTGGCAACGCGGCGGCGGACCCGCACCGGTGGTGTGGGACGTGGCCGGCCGGGTTCTCACGTATCGGGCCCTCGCCGACCGCGAGTGGATCCGAGCCTCCGGTCCGACCGAGTTCGCCCTGTTCGAGACGTGGCCGCATTCGAAGGATCTCGAGCGGGAAGCCGAGAAGATCCTCTCGGCGCTCCAGCTGAGTCAGGTGGCCGACCCCGCCGCTGCCGCGCACGATGCGGTGAAGACGCTCGATCTGCTCCTGCACGCACACCTCGTCGGCGACTCCAGGCACGACCTTGCCGCCCAGCTGCTCGACCGCGTCGTCGTCCCGATCCTGTGTGATCACGTGGCGGGCCCGGCTCTGGTCATCGGGCTCGGCGCCGTCGGAACCGACACGTATCGGCTGATGCAGTCGGCCGTGGCAGGGCACCCGGATTTCGCCGGACGCCCGCTCGGCGCCCGGCTCGCACCCGAGGTGTTGCGCTGGCTCGTCGACGAGGTGCGCGTACCGACCTCCGACGAACTGACCGCCGCACCGTCACGCAGCGCCGAACCGCTGTGTGCCATCGTCGCCGACGCGGTGTTCTCGGTGGTGAAGAGCGGCAGCGAGGACCACAAGCGGGCGTGGGAAGGCTATGCCCTGCTGGCCCTCTGGCGGGCGCTCCACGAAGCGAGTGCGGGCGGCTGGGCGTCGAGCGACATCGATGCGCTCGTCGACGCCTACCCCTGGACTCTCGCGCAGTGGTGCGAACTCGTCGGCGCGTTCCCCGATCACGTCGCACCCCGCTTCCTGTTGCCTGTTCTCGTGCTCGAGCCGTGGGGCCCCGAGGTGGAGATGCTCGTCAAGCACATCGACGCGAATCGCGGCGGCACGTCGGTCTCCGGCGACACGCACCCGGTCGACGCATTGGCGGTGTCGTGGGCGCTCATCCGGGCACAGGATCAGTGGGACAGCATCGACGACCCGAGGCTCCGACGCGCACTCGAACGGCACGGCTGGCCGGTGCTCAAGGACTACGGCGATGCCTGCCCCGCGCAGCTTCCGCCGGATCTGCTCGTCCGGCTCGCCGTGGTCGCTGTCGCCGGGTTCCAGTTCTTCCCGCCGCACAACGGCACCTACATGCCCACGATGCCCGCCGAACACGTCGACGCTCTGGCGCGCGCGGTGGACGCGGACTCGGATTTCGCGATCACCGCTCTGGTCGATTTGGTGAGAAGTGGTGCCCTGAACGAGCACTGGGTGGTCCGGTCGGCGGTCCTCAGCTCGCCGGTGGCCCCGCACATCGAATCGGTGTTGAGCCGTGACGACCTGCTGTGCCGACTGCAGGTCGGGCCGGCGCAGGCGCGGCGGTCGCTGCTCGAGCAGGTCGCGTCGATCATCATGGGTGACGGTGACTACCGCGGTCCCGTCGGCTCCTACGAGGTGTCTGCCGCGCTGCGCGCCGAGATGCGGGAACGCCACGATGTCGGCGACCGATTCCGGGCCGGTGACGCGTATGCGCGGTTCGCGTCGAGCTGGCTCGAGGACGTCGAATCAGGGTTCGTGCTGCTCGCTCACGAACGGTCGGGCCGGCGATGAGCGGGACGACAGTACGCATGCGCAACGCATGCAGGGGAAAGGGATCGAACTGATGTCGGGATATGTGCTGAACGGTGCGGGCCGCGTCGAACTGCCCAATCGGCCGCTCGCGGTCACCGTGGCCGCGGCCACGACGGCCGTCGCGGTGCGCGCTACGCTGCCCGACGGCAGGCCGGCGGAACCGGCGCTGTATCCGCGGGTCGGGCTGCTGATCCTGCCGCGGGTCGACTCCGAGATCGTCGTCGTGGCGCGGCCGGACGGCGAGAGCGCCGCGTTCCCCGACGGGACGGTGCTGCAGGTGACGATCGGCGTCGACAGCAGTCGCGACCTCGACTCCGAGCGTGCCGAGCTCACCCCCGTCGACGTGTCGGGGCTGCACCAGGTGGAGTTGGCGACGATCGCCCCGGCGGGGCCGCGGGTCGCGATCACCGCCCGCCGCACCGCCGTGGATGTGTCGCTCAGCGACGTGGGTTCCCGGGCGCGGTCGGCCGCGCGCAGTGCCCTCGCCCTCGACCGTTTGCCCGAACCGCGCCGCTTCGATGTGGAGGTCGACGTCGACACCACCATGTCGATGCTGGCGCGTATCGACGACGGCAGCATCCGCACGGTGATCGACGTCCTCGCCGGGGTCGCGGCGGTGGTGGGCGCCCGCGAGGAGCTGGCGGTCCAGCTGATCGGGCATTCGGTGACCACCCTGCCCGTCACCGAGCTGCGGGACGTCGCGAATCAGGTTCAGGCCGAGCTCGACTCGGCCGCCCTCGGGATGGGGTTCCGGTCGGCGGCGGTCGACCGGAGTGAACGCGACACCCGCACCCTGGCGTTCACGGTGACCGACGCGGTGCCCGCCGACTGGTCCGGCGAATGCACCGACACGGTGATCCGTCACCTCGTGCTCGTCGGCGAGACGGCCGAGGGTGGGCCCGGCGTCACCGCGGTGCCGTCGACTGCCGTGTCCGGCTCGCAGCCCGAGCTGTCGAATCTCTCTGCAATAGTGACCTCGCTTCTGGCCGATGTGTCGGCGAGCTTGTTTTCGGAAGGCGTACGACGATGACGAAGTGCCCCCGGTGTTTCACGGCCCTGACCGGCGACCGGTTTGCGTGGACGGCTGTCGCCCCCAATGACGTCGAGGTCGACGACGTCGCCACCAAGTACCACGGCAGCCCCGTGCGGTCCGGGAAGATCATCGAACTCCAACGCCCGGCCGACGCCGCCGACGACTGGGCCCCCGAGGACGACTACGCGACGGGGAAAGCCGGCGGCCCCGTAGTGGAGGTGTGCCCGCAGTGCCATTTCCGGTTGCCCGTCGGCTGGCGTGACGGCCGGGCTGCGTGCATCGCGATGGCCGGCGCCCGGGCCACCGGAAAGACCGTGTACATCGCGGCTTTGGTGAAGACCCTGCAGTTGCTGGGGGAGCGGCTGAACCGGGTGGTCGAGCCTGCCACGGGTGGGACCGAGGTGAACTTCCGTGAGCACTACGAGCGGCCGCTGTTCGAGGAGCGGGGCATTCTCGAGTCGACGCCGGCGTCACACACGGGTAACCCGTATCAGCGTGAGCCGCTGATCTTCAGCCTCGGACCCGGCCTGCGGGACGACACCCGGCAGTACCTCGTGATCCGGGATGTGGCGGGGGAGGACCTCGAGAACCCCGGCAACGTGGATGCGACGCATATGCAGTTCTTCGCGCAGGCCGACGGTGTGGTGTTCATGTTCGATCCGCTGAAGGTCGAATCGGTGCGGCAGCAGCTGCACGACCTGGTGCCGGCGCAGGAGCGGGTGGGCGGCGACCCGCGGTCCGTGCTGCGCACCGTGCTGTCGATCATCGGATCCGGGACCCCGAACCTGGCCGTGGTGCTGTCGAAGTTCGATGCGCTGCAAGCACTCGAGCGCGTCGAAGGCAGCGACTGGAGCGAGATCATGTCCCAGCGGGGCGCGGCCTTCCTGCGTGACCCCAGCCTCCAGCGCGCGCCCTACCACGAGGTCGACGGCCAGCTGCTGCACGAAGAGGTGCGCAGCCTCCTCGACAAGCTCGAGGCGCGGTCGATGGTGATGTCGGTGGATCAACCGGCCACCGGCAACGCCCTGCCGAGCCGGTTCTTCGCCGTCTCGGCACTCGGCGAATCACCGGTCGGAGATCGACTCCACGACAGCGGGATCTCACCCTTCCGGTGCCTCGACCCGGTTCGCTGGATCCTCGCGCAGCGGGGGGTGTGGGTGTAGTGGTGGGAGACGACATGGATACAAACAACGCAGACGATTCGCCGTTCTTGCTGTTCAACCTGCCCGATGAGACCGTCGAGTTGGCGTTCGTCCCATTCTTTCTCGGATCGTCGTCCACGTCTGAGTGGGGCCGTAGGTCACGCGGTGAGCCGCTCGATCACAATCGCGACCCGGCCCAGGGTCCACACCCCGGTCGCGAAGCCATGAGCCTGAGTTCCTTTGAGTAATTTCTTCCTGATCACAGCGATCAGGGCGTCATCAAGACGCCGCATGGGCCAGGTTCCCTTGCGGGAGTCGGCAGGTGTCGACCACACCAAGTGTCATTCAAATAGCCGACATTTGTCTCGCAGTTGCGGGATCCACTGCATCGCTACGTCTTCTGTCTGATTTGATACGCCGAGGAACCGTCACACGCCTCACCGCGGGCGCAAGGAAAGTAGGACTCACAATGTCAGAGAACGACCGTCGTAGCGATGCCCAGCGCCGCGCGGAGGCGAGCATCGTCAACAAGTACAACATGAAGTACATGGGCTTCGAGATCGACGGTCCGGTCTTCAAGGTGAGGGGCAAGGAGTACCCGATCAACATGATCACTGCCGAGGTGATCACGGGCGCCCAGACGAGTACGTCGCGCACCACGATCACTAGGGTAGTCGGCGGCGGTCTCGTCGCCGGTGTGGGCGGAGCACTCCTCGGTGGGGCTGCCAAGAAGTCGACGGACACGTCGAAGATCTACATCTCGGTCGTCACTCCAGATGGTGAAGTTGTCACCAAGAGCCTGCCGACTGCCAACGAGAAGCAGGTTCGATTCTTCGCTGACAGACTCCAGTCGGCGGCAACGCGGAAGTGGCCTCTGGTGACGGCGTTCGGCTCCCTTCCCCTGCATCCGTCCTCTCGCCGTGACGGAAGTTCTGACACCTCGGTCACGGCACCACCCATGTTCATCGCTGTGTTGTCGGTGATCCTTGGAATCTTCGTCCACGTGGCGTTCTTTCTCGGGTTGCTACTTGCCTTCGTCGTCTGGATGGCATTGGTGATGGTCGAATCCGGCAAGGACGCGAAAGCGCTCGACGAAACTGACCCAGGATGGCGGGAGAGGGAGGCTGAGACCCGCAAGCAGGCTGAGGAAGATATGTGGCGTACGGCGAGAGACGAAGGATAGCCGCTGGTCCCAGCGCCCGAAGGGCTTCCCGTTTACCTGCTTAGGCGACGGCAAGACAGCTGGAGAGCATCACGGCACCCAGAACGCACCGGTCCCAGCTAAGGACTTTATCGAGGTTGCTGAGTGGATGCGCGGAGGTCCGGAGCCGACAGTGCTCGATGCATCGTTCCGCGCGGAGCGGCTGAAGACGATGAGGATGCGTTTGTCCTCGGCGTACAAGGGTGTGAATGCTCTGCTTATGTTGAAGGGCGCGAAGGACTTTCGATCAGGTCAGGAGTTCGACCACACGGTGTTCTTCGGCGAGAAGGTGGACATCCACCACATTTTTCCAAAGAAGTGGTGTGAAACGAACGGGATCCAGCCTTCCGTGTATGACTCGATCATCAACAAGGCCCCGCTGTCTTTCAGGACCAACAGAATCATTGGCGGCGAGGCTCCGTCGCATTACCTGGCAGGTCTCGAACGAGGCAAGGGGAACGCGCCGGTCATCGCTGCCGAGACGATGGATGGGTATCTCTCGAGTCACCTGATCAATCCGAACATGCTTCGGTCAGACGAATTCGAAGCGTTCATGGCTGATCGGCAGCGTCAGCTTGTATCCCTCATCGAGGAAGCGACCGGTAAGTCGATACCTGTCGATGACGTAGTCAGTGACGATATTTTACGCGGCGACCTCGACGCAGAATTCGAAGCCGAGTTCGGGCCGGACGACGACGAGTCGATTAGCGACGGCGAAGAGGCCCGCCTAACTCTGTCGACCAGCTGAGCGATATTGCCCGATGGTACGACGCTCGCATCGACGCGAATGCGTTCGGGCCGCAGCGCCCCAGCGAGTCAGGTGCCCACTTGGTTGCACCCTCTCGCTGGGGCCCGTTCGGGCGTGATGAACCCGGCGCTCGACGGAGTTGTCAGATGTTGACGCCGTAGTCGCGTGCGATGCCGGCGAGTCCGGAGGCGTAGCCCTGACCGATGGCTCGGAACTTCCATTCGCCGTTGTGGCGGTAGACCTCGCCGAAGAGCATCGCGGTTTCGCTGGACGCGTCTTCGGTGAGGTCGTAGCGAGCGAGTTCAATGCCTGTGGTGCTGTCGACGACGCGGATGAAGGCATTGGTGACCTGCCCGAAGGACTGGCCACGGCTGTCAGCGTCATGGATAGATACGGGGAAAAAGATGTTGGTGACATTCGGGGGAACGGCGGAGAGATCGACGTTGATCGATTCGTCGTCGCCATCTCCCTCACCGGTGAGGTTGTCACCAGTGTGCTCGATCGAACCGTCGGGGGAGCGGAGGTTGTTGTAGAACACGAAGTGAAGGTCGGAGAGCACCTTGCGGTCCTGGCCGGTGGCTAGGGCGCTTGCGTCGAGGTCGAAGGGTGCGCCGGTGGTGCTACGCGCATCCCACCCGAGTCCCACAGACACCGTTGTCAGGTTCGGTGCCGCCTTCGACAGCGAAACGTTTCCGCCTTTGGCCAGGGTGACGCCCATGGTTAGTCCTTTCGAGACTGCGAACGGAGACCGATCGTCGCCGCCGCGTATTGCTTAGCTCGCCATAACAATAGCCGCATTCGGGCTGTGTCGTCTCGAAAGGCCCAGGCGTTGGTAGGTCCTTGCTTGGCGCAGTCGTCGAACCCGATCGGCCTCATCTAACTGATCCCGGTGGTGCTCGAATACAGACCATCAACGTGATTTTGGAACTATTTCATTTCAGATCGTCGCCTAATTACGTCGATAATCGGAATATTCTCGAGCGACGAGTCGATGGTTGTAAATCGAATAACCCGATTGTCACCACGTCGCGCAGAAGCGGGAGCTACGAAGGCGAAGGCCATTACCATCTCGCCTCGATCGACTACGAGACTTTCGACTCCGGTCAGGTTCTTGGCATCGTACTTCTTCTGAACGGCTGTCTCAATGAGAGGATAGATTACAATGACCCCCCGCCGGTCCGCGGCAAGTTTCTCCGTTTCTCCCACCGCATGCCTAATCTCGTCAGACATTGCTCGCAAGTTCTTGGCCCGATCAGCTTCGAAATCACCTTCACTCCCCGTCCGAGCCGGGGGTGTCGCGATGCGCAGCGGGACAGCCCGGTGCTTGGGATCACTGATCGCGCCAAACAGGTTTCCGCGTCGGCGATCTCGACTGAACCACGAGAACGACCGACCGCCGGATATTTCAACAGTCTGGCCGACGCCACTACCATGCTGCGGAGCAAGCACGATCCAGTCCTCAACCCGTCGCTCGGCAGTGATCTCACGGAGATAGGTCAGATAGGGCGCGACCTGGGTGGGTTCCTGCCATTTCATCTTTATGACGAGGTCGAAGAATTCGGGTGCCAAGATGCGACCGGCGAGCGCCTTGAGTAGGTGTGGTCCGCGCGCCCCGTCCTTCTCGGATGGATAGGCGAATGTGGTGGGGACTTCGGACAGGGATTCAAGAAGAGGTGTCCAGAGCGCGGTATTGTGCCGGAGATCAGCGATTTTGGTCGGATATGCGGTCGGCTCCCGCCACTCGCCGGCGGATCCGATCTCTACCAAGCGCGCGTTGAACATCTTGTTCGGACTCGTCGGTTTGAGCCACGCCAGGTGCTGCGACACGAGGGGAGGGATCTGGGCCGGAAGAATCTGAGGCTGGCCATCGACCATCACCGAGTATCGAGCCAGTTCGGAACGAAAGCTCTCTTCGTCCATGCAGATCGCCTCGAACGCCTCGTACAGATCGACCTCTTTGCTGCTGGTTGTCTCCGAACGGCCGAGATAGAGCCGCACGAGATCTCGATATCCATCCCGGAACCCCAACCAACGTCCCATCTGCATCAAGGTCGAAACGTTTCCGGCACGGCGTCGAAAGTAGGTGACGGTCAATCCCTCCACCGTGAATCCCCGGGAGAGCTTTTGGCCGCCGATAAGAATCTTCCAAATTGATCGTTTGTCAAAGTCCGCTTCGCCGGTTTCGAGGTCCTTGTCACCGTTGACGACGATGATGGGACGGTCGTCGCCGCTGATGCGTATCGCAGCGGGACCCACGTAAGGTATGAGCTCGTCGTAGGAGGTGGGTACAGAATATCCATCCGCACGCACGGCGGAGACGGGCGCGACGTCCGTGTCGAACAGATGACGCAATCGATCGTGCCCACGCGAACCCATGTAGCCTGCATTCCACCACAGCCGCGTAACTCGACCCAACAGTTCGCGGTGCGCGTCGGTTCGCATGGACTCATGGATGAGCATGGTGTGGTGTTGGAAGTGACGGTCGCCTAGGCCTCCCTTGTCCTCGCGGTAGAGCTTGATGGCGGCAGTGAGAACGAACATGTCCATCGCATGCTGCAAACATCTGTCGTCATCGTCGCCGTCGACCAGAATGTCGCGGACGTGAGCCTTCTCATTGGAGTTGGCTGGATTCCGTTCATCGTCAGGAACAACCGAATCCATGTCGTGGAAGTCGGGAGCACCCATATAGCCGTCTGGCCGTGGAAGCGAGATGATGAAGTCCTTGGGAAAGATGTCTTCGGTGTCGCTGGGGTCCACGAATACATTCGCGAATGGTGTCGCCGTATACCCGACGTACTGCGCGCGGGGCAGCATCTTCAGCAAGTCTGAAATCTTCTGATTGATCGCGGTACGTTCGGCGTCCGGCTTCGCAAGGACAGCGGTGTTGACCGAGGCCTCGTCCGACTCGTCATCAATGATCAGGACCGGAATCTCGGACAGAGGAGTCTTGATCTTGTTGAGGTCTTTGACCAATTTGGTCAGCACCGTCTTGTTCTTCTTGACAACCATAAGACGCGCAGATGAGCGGTGGAGATTTCGTGCGTCGTATAGGGGGAGCGCGGGCTCTTGCTTCTCGAATTCGAGGGCCACAATTCCCTGAAGCAGGCTCTTGTAGTCGTTGTCCCGGGTGGTCATTCGAACGATATCGAATGCGCCCAACGCGGAGGGTAGGCCCCCGAATTTGAGGAACTTGCCTTGTCCCCACGCCGGATCGTCGGCGTAGTCGGACTCATCCTCGCTTGCTCCACGCAGGATGTTCTCTCGGCCAACGAGCTCCATGTCGAGACGTCTTTGGGTCTGTCCACGCAGCAGGTTGAGAGTGCCGCCAAGGACGATCACAAGTCGATAGCCCGCATCGACTGCTTTCGCGATTACGCCTGTGAAGTTTGCGGTCTTGCCCGACTGGACGTAACCAACAACGAGGCCCTTGGACTGGTACATAGACGGACTGGAGGGGTCCGCCAGGCGCTCCACAACTCGGTCGGAGGCGATGTCAAGCCCAGCCACGGCGTGTTCCGGCCAGCCCTTTTCGGCAAGTAGCTTGCGGTACGCGGGCCAGTACCAAGGTCGGCCGTGCTGTGACTGTGAGGTGTACCACGGCGTGAACTTCGTGCTGATGACGACCGGTGGGGCAACCTTATATACGGGCACGATTGAAGTGAGTAGCTCGCAGGTTCGCGGCTCTAGTCCGAGAAGATCGTAAACATTTCGACGGCGTTCGTCAGAGTGAGCCTCGGCCGATGTCCAGACTGGAGTTTCAGCAAAATCCCACCGAGCGAGCTGTTTCCTCCACGCTTCTATGAGCGGGTCGGTGGTCGGCGCCGATTCCAGGTACTGCTGGAAGTCCTTCTCTGTGGCGTACTCCGCCGCCTCGGCCGGCAAGTCCTCAGCTTGGTAAGAGAGTGCACGGACAAGCCTCTTGGGCTTGCTGCCGTGCATGTCTGCGAGGGCGGCGCCATGCAGATCGAGCCGCAGTGCATCGGCGTTGGTCATTCGAGGTTCCTCATCGTTATATTCCCGGAGCGGTCTACGGGGCAAAGGCTGTAATAAGGTGCCAGCCGGCTCGGTCACGGCCATCAGCTCATGCTGATTTCGTACTACTCACCGTCTGCTACACGCTCGAGTTCGGCTCGGGCCGCCGACACCATCACGGCTTGCCACAATTGCAGGTTGTCTTTCTCCCGCTTGCCGCTGTACTCCTTCTCGAAGAGTGGGTGTAGGAGCAGGTACATGAGCGATTTGAGCAAGGGTGCGTCATTGAGCGTGCCTTTTCGTCCACCCAGAATTGCCGCTCGGTAATTTTGATTCAGGTGGATCGTTCGATTCTCGCGATCTAGCTCAAAAAAGGTGCTGTTGTCGAGGGTCTGCCATCGGACGGAGATCGGGTCTTCTCCGGGAATTAGAGGCAGCTCTTCTTCGATGGTCTCGCGCACCGAGGCGTCAATACCCTTTCCGGGTGGTATGACCGGTTTGCGGATGGTTCCTGAGGTCTTGCGAGCCTCGCGATATGCCGTCTCGCCATCCTTCAAGTACTCGGTGAAGAGCCGGCCGTCGCCATCTCGTGCATCCTCGAGCGCCGCCACGACCTCTGGAGACATCTCTACGCCCTCTTTCTTGACACTCAGTCGGAAAACATTCCGTGAGTCGTCAGGAAGATCGATGGAGATGCGGGCCAAGGCGAGGTGTTGGTCGGGTTGCCGAAAATTGTTCCATCCGCCGGCCTGAACAAGACGATTGTGTCGGTAGAAGTAGAAGCCTTGGCGTTCCATGACGGACCCGACTGCCTTGTATTCGTCGAGTGTGGATTTCGGCGGCCAGATGTGAGCGTCGAAGCCCACGGACCCCGCCGATGGGAGTTCCGCGACGAATGGGCGCGGGTAGTCGGGGTGACCGGATACGGGGTAAGCGAAGGGATTTAGCGGTACGACACCGAAGTTCATGTACTCGACACCAGTTGCAACATCTTCTACTGCAATTGTGATATTAAAGTTTTCGCGAGTCAAGAATCGGTGGAAATTGAGGCCCAGATGAAAACCGACCTTGTTAATCGTTCGGTGCAGGTATCGATCGGTCTGGCCGCCGCCGCCGTGCTGGGGAAAGTTCTTGACTGCATCCCATCTAATGACGGTGCCAGACCAGACAATAGGACAATTGGCATAACGGTCCATCAATAGTTGAGAATAATCGGGCTCGACAATGTCGCATTGGAAATCTGCCATGGCGCGTTCCATGAGCCACCGTCGACCTGCTGGCCGCGTGCGCTTCGTCTTACTGACGACCGTCACGGAAGACGCGTGGCTCAGGGATGCAGATTTCAAACCTGTGCCAAACATTCCGAGCGCTTGTGCGCCGTAGTTCCTCTGACCGCCTACCGTCATCGCCACATCGAGGTCTTCGTCCGTCATACCGTCGCCGTCGTCGATGACGAGGAGACTGACCAACTGGTCGCCATCCCTAAGGAAGTGAATGACGACGTCCTTCGCCCCTGCGTCGATCGAATTGTCGACCAAATCCGCAATGGCAACCTCGAAGCCGTAACCCTGGCTGCTCAACGCTTCCATGTACCGTGCGTCCGGTGGTAAGTGCTTTGTGCCTGCCGTTGGGACTTCGAACTTCCAGTCGCCTGCCATACCCGTCCCTGAAATTCTGTGATCTTTATCTGAACACGGCAGACGATAGCGGAGGACCCCGACACCAACGGCGGGCAGAGTGGGGTAGATGCAAGATGATGCGGCTCTTGTCGATCGAACAATATACAAGTCGAAAGACGTGAATCAGTCCGGCGCGTCGACGAAAGTCGGCCGAGTCGTCATCATGTGGGTCAGTACGTCGACTAACCTCGAAAGCGCTCGGAAGAGTTGTCGGTAGTTCGAGAGACGTAAGCGGGGAATTGGTGTTGCCAGAAGGAAACGGCCGGCGCTTGGAACGGGACCAGCCGGGGAAGCGATTCACGTCGTTGGAGATCTGTGCGGGCGGGGGAGGGCTCGCCCTAGGGCTGGAGCAGGCCGGATTCGATCCGGTGCTCCTACTCGACAACAGACCAGTCGCCTGCGCAACCTTGCGAGAGAACCGTCCTGGCTGGGATGTTCGCGAAACCGACCTTCTCGACTTCGATCCGGTTGATGATCAGCAGGTTTACGACGTCGACTTGCTTTCAGCAGGCCTTCCTCGTCTGAAGGCGGCAGCGGCGGTCGCTCGCACCCGGGACAGCAACACCGAGGTGGACTTGGTGAAGGCGACCATCATGTTGATGCACGGGGTGCAACCGAGAGCACTGCTTGTCGATAACGTGCCGGATTTGGTGACGAGCGACAGTTACATGCATCTGCGGAGCTTCATCGAGGACGAGCTCACGCACCTGGGGTACGCCTGTCGATGGCTCGTCCTCAATGCTGCTGACTATGGGGTTCCTCAGGACCGTAAGCACGGATTCCTTGTTGCATTCAAGGGGGGTCTGGTGCGCACTTTCGACGAGCCGCCCGCAGTGCAGGCATCGCACCTGACGGTGGGGTGCACACTCCACGACTCGATGGCCTCCCGCGGCTGGCATGGTGCCAGAGAATGGGCGAGGCAAGCTGACCGACTAGCTCCGACATTGGTCGGAGGATCATGGGAACGTGGGGGAGCAGATCTAGGGCCAACTGGGTCGAAGAAAGCTTGGGCAAGGATCGGCGTTGATGGCGGCACTATTGACGACGAAGTGCCCCCGGTCGATTTTCAGTGGATACCGAGTGGCGGCCGTAGCGGGATGATCAGGTTGACCGTCGACCAAGCGGCTCTACTCCAGGGGTTTCCCACGAGCTGGCACTTTGCGGGGCGGAAGACAGCGCGATATCGCCAGGTCGCGAACGCGGTACCACCACCTCTGGCGCGTGCACTCGGAACGGCCATAGCGGGAACTTTGGGGGCGAGTGTCAAACCCGTGTGAATGCCGACACATACTGGGCTTAAGAGATCGTCGGTGGGTCGTAATATGCTCCATCCTCATGGCCCCCGATCAGTCACGTCCAGCGCACTCATCGCAGCCTCGCATGGTGGACTTGTTTGCCGGGCCGGGCGGCCTCGATGTAGCTGCCCATTGGCTCGGGATACCTGTTCATGGCGTGGAATGGGACGCGGACGCTTGCGCCACTCGCCGCGCGGCCGGGCTCAGCACCGAAGAGGGCGACGTGCGGAGTGTCGGCCCACGCGACTTCCCTGACGCCACCGTTCTCGCGGGCGGCCCACCCTGCCAGACGTACACCCTGGCCGGCTCCGGCACTGGTCGCCGAGCGCTGGACGAGGTGCTCTCATTCGTCAAGCAGATGGCTGCTGGGTTTGATATCGCGTCCAGCGTCGCTCGCCTGGAGGACGAGCGTACGGGTCTGGTATTGCAGCCGCTGCGGTGGGTACTTGAGGCTCACGAATTAGGCATTCCTTATGATGCGGTCGTGCTCGAACAGGTCCCAGCGGTGCTGCCTGTCTGGGAAGCTGTCGGGGAGGCGCTCGAGGGCCTCGGCTACAAGGTCGACTGTGGCGTCCTTCGCACGGAGGAATTCGGTGTTCCGCAAACACGGCGTCGCGCGATCCTCATCGCGAATCGTCACGACGCCCCATCGCTACCGGTGCCGACACATCGCGAATACCGGAAGGGAATCCCGAGGCTCGCAGGCGACCAGACGCGCCTCGCGTGGGAAACGATGGGTACAGCTCTGGACCGTCGCGAACCGTTTGTCGTGATCTCAAACTATGGCTCCGGCGGAGATCCAAAAGCGCGCGGGCGCCGTACCTCTGATGAACCTTCTGCAACGGTTACGGGGAAAGTATCGCGCAATCGTGTGGTGACCCCTAGCAACTCGGAACTCGAGCGATTTTCCCACTCCGAGGCCGGCCGGTTGCAGACGTTCCCAAAGGACTACCCGTGGTCGGGCAATGGCATTGCTCAGCAGATCGGCAATGCCATTCCCCCCCGTCTCGCGGCCCATGTACTCGCGGCCGCCTTGCATCTGGATCTAGACGAGACATTCTTCGATGCGGCAGTACGACGACTGTGGCTTCGCGGCAACGCTGGGATTCCCGCCTTGTCCTCGCAATCGACCGGATGAATAGCTGGCCCAATTACGCGGACGCTGTGTCCCCATCATCGCCCGCGGCGTGTCGCGGTCGCTTCCGCCTCGGCGCCTCGGCGAGGAGGTTTTCGAACAATGGAACGATTGCGTGAAGTGCGCCCGCGGTTATAGTTCCGTCCGCCGGTCCGTCAGGCAGCCGGTCCCACGGTACCGATGACATGCCTTCAGCTTCCGATATCCATTCGCGGACGGCGTCGTCATCAGCAGGAAGGTCGGGAGCCAACACGTCGTAAACCACTGTGCTGCCCGCGGTATTAACCGCGGATGAGAGGGCATTGATGTGGTCGCCGAGATGTGTTGTTTCATTTTGTATCAAGTCTTCGAGGATGTGAATGATGGCGAGTGCCGTTGGCCGGTGATCGATGACATCAAGGCGCATCGTCGTGTTCAGGACATCTTGAACTTGACACGCGACCTCCACCGGGCGGTAGTCCTCACCGTTCCTGAAGAGTTCGGCGGCCCACCATAAACGGGCGAACGCCTGGGTGTAGTGGGGGCCGCTGAATCGAACAGGCAATGCCACGTCGGTTCCCTTGTGGCGCCAGACGACGTAGTCAGGAGCAACAACGAGGGCGATGTAATTCCACAGCTCCATCTCGGCTGCCTCTGCCCTTGTCAGGCGCAATGTGGCGTGGAGGCGCGGCGCAAGCCAACCATCTGCACTTGCCCTCTTTGACTCGAAGCGGTCCATTGCCTCGACGAGCAGTTCACGCACTGGTTCGGCCCGCCAACGTGATCCAGTTCCGTCGTTGTAGGCGGCGTCCTTCGTAAGACTAGCGATGGGAGGTCGCTCCAGTCCCGCTTGGATCCCTCGGCTGAGGTGCTTGGCTGCTGATCCGTTGGACAGGAATCCGAGCATCTCAGGGATAGCGTGATGCATTAGGGGCTGCTCCGTCCGCCTTGGTGGATGTTACGCACAGCTGAGGATAGTTTTCTCGCGATCTGGCTTCGGCGGCCCGCCGCGAAGTGGATCCTCGTCTGAACGTCGGCCCATCCTCCGCCATCGACTCGTTGGCGCTCGATCTCATACAGCGCGTCGGTCAGCTGTCGATCAGGAATGACGTCGGGGAGCATCATTCTGAGTACGGATTCGCGCCATCCGGTGGGCATTATCGGAGTCCCATCATCATCGACTTCCAAGGCGCTCACCGCGGAGTGGAACATCGCGATCCATGCGTCCTGAGCGATTTGGCTTGCAGCCATGTCCCGCAATAACTTCTCCTCAGTCGAGCCACCCGTGGCGCCGAGAATATCGGTGAGTCCTTCAACTGCGGTCGTGTTGAGGTACACCCGAGGTGTGTCAGTGGATGTGTCAACGATCCACGCTGAATCCTTGAACGGCCTCAGCCAGGTCTGGCTGCCATCGCGGAAGTCTTCTTCGACGATGTCGACATCACGTTGGCGGATTGGTTTGGTCGATGTCAGGTCGATGAACCAAGGCTCCTGAGTGCCACCGACAACACGCCCCGCCACTCCTTCGACCTCAGCGGTAACCGTGAGGGCGAGTGTCGCGCGTCGGATATGCCGCGAGCGCGAAAGATCGATGGTCCCCTGCCAGCTTCCATCAGGGTGTCGGCTCAGACGCACGGACGAACGGCTGTTAGTCGATTTCTCAGACAGGACTGCAAGACAGACGACTTCAGTCCAGTCTCGGTCAGCGAGTTCCGATTCAGGCAACGACGCCGTCAGCTTGAGAGTCGCGATGTCCCAATTGGCCCTCCCTGCTTCGTGCAGGGCAACCGTCCGCTGGGGTCTTGAAATCTGCTTGTACGGCAATTGAGTACCGTCGATAGACACGGACAGGACTTCCAGATCGGCGTCACCGAATAGTGTGGGGTACGAGAAGACCGGTTTCATGAAGCGCCACCGCGGGCAGCCTGGGCCTCGACGACCAGACGCGCATGACGTCCGTGGACGGGGTGTGTGGAAGGATCGGTGACGCCGACGAACGTCGCTGACCGCACGCCCGCCTCGATGACAAGATTACCTCCCTCGATCCGGCAGCCTTCACTTGCGTCCAATTCCTGCCACCGGATCATCGGGCGTCCTCCTGATCTGACGTCGAATTTGGCGACAGGAGTAAGGAGCCGTTCACTGTCTGATTCCGGTACTCTAAGGGTTACAGCGACATGCCAGGCCCCCGCGTGATCGATCTGTCCAGTCACTCCTCGGACCGTTGGTGCCCCTAGTGACTTGCGGATGAATGATGGGTGTGGAGCGTCCAAACGTAGGAGTTCACGGAGGGCCTTGGGGCCACCGCCGCGCTCGACCTCGCGCTCCCCGACCAGTCCCCGCACGGCCTTGTCGATCTCGGCGCGGAACTCCCTCAGCCTGGTGATTGCGCCCTTCTGATACGAGGATGTGAGTTCTTCAGTGCGATCCCACTTGTCGTGTTCAGGCGGTTCTGATGCGCGAAGGAACGCCTCGGCAACAGAAACGTCGTCGTCCTCTCTACCGGTGGCGTAGCCAGCGAGAAGGACGGCTTGAAATGGAGGAGTACCTAACGGGATCTCCCGAGGCCGATGTTCAACGATTGTCATGCGGTTGCCGCGCATGAACGTCACGCGGTTCGTGGACTCCGCGCTTTCCGCCGCAGGGGTTACAAGGAGGACCGAATTGTGAAGTACGCCTTTCCCGTTTCTGCGCCCCTGGCCCTTCAGTGGCGTTACAACGAGCGGAACTTCGGCGCGCGCCACCTGATCGGCCGCAGTCAGCTCGCTGACTGTTGAATTGTCGAGGTAAGCGCGCATGGCGCGGCTCAGGGCCGGGTGGTGGCTATTCGGGTCGACAGTCTCTTTGGCGACGATCACCTTGCCGTCGCGCCGCGTTGTGACGCTGGCTTGCATCAACGGGCCCGCCGTAAGTCCGCCGACCATCGCTGCCCAGAATCCGTCGGCCAGCGATCGCACGAGTTTGTCGTGCATTTCTTCGAGCGTGCCGGCATCGCCTGATGCATCGTGGGCACCCACGATGAGGAAAGACGTACCGGGTTCAGTCGATGTCCGATCAAGGCCAAGGCGGCGAACGGATTCCTCAGCCGCCCACCACGATCGGGAGGTGCCGCGGTGATCAGGTTCCGTGTCCGGCTCACCAAACCACGCTGGCCCCGCGAAGGGAGTTCCGTCGACCTCGTGCCAAGGGAGGTCGAGGCGTCCAACTAGTCGTCGCTCCGTGCGGCCTTCGTGCGGCGTTGAGAGCGTCGAGTTCATGAGGACCAAACCGAATCGGCTGGTGGCCCATAGTGTCGCCTTACCAAGGCCGTAGGACCCGCCGGCCCGCAGTCCGGACTGTTTGTGGCTGTCGAGTTGGCGGCGCACAACGGCAGCGAATCGACCGTCGCTGTACTCGGGCCCGGTGAGCCCTGACGCGTTGTAATCCTCGATGCGGAGGAGCAAGAGCGTTTGTTGTTCCTCGAGATCGTCCAGCGCAGCTCGCAGACTTCGTGAGACCTTCTGCTCGGCTGATGCGGCGCTCGTTAGATGGGCTTCCAACTCACCCCACTGAATCGCCGCGAGGAACGAGGTCAAATGCTCGCCGGTCAGTTCGTGCAACGTGTAATCGACACGGACTGGACTTGTGGCGTCGAAGCGTTCGTCGAGAGAGTTTTGGGTGGCCTCACGGGCAAGGACTGATAGGTCTGCCTGGAAGGCGAACGCGGCAGCGTTACCGTACTCGCGTCCGCCGTCTGCATGAGCCGGGCGATGATGCCATCGCAGTCGAAGCTCAGCGTCAACATCGGTGGTCCGGTTCGCAACCGAGGACGCGTCGGTGCCAAGGACCGTCGCGATCTTGGTCTTCATCTCGTCCCGGGGCTCGGCGCGGTTCGTGATCCAGGCGGATACCGCTGCACGAGTGATACCCAAGTCGCCCGCCAACTGAGCCTGGGATTTGCCTGCTCGTCGAAGCTGCCGACCTAACCAGGGGCCGAACGCTTCTCCTTGTGCAATCATTCGCGGTGGTCCGTTCGTGGGATGTCCAGGTTAACGATCGAAAATCCTATCAGCGAATATTGACATCGGGAGCGCCGTCAAATTGCCGGATCTCGATTGTCCAAATACCGTCTGACTTGAGTAGAACTTGCAGGTCCAAGAAGTGCTTTGTGGTTTGGGTGGAAATAGCGGCGTAACCGCAGCGTTTGAAAGTCAAAGCGTCCTCGTCAATGCCTCCCTCAGACTGGGCGCACCGTGACGCGACGTGGGTCGAGTAACGTCTGCTGTCACCGAAGCGTGGGTACACGTAGTTAGCATCCCATGCACCAGGGGATCCGCGAGCTGACTGAGGTTCCGCTCGGCGAAGTGAAGGTAAGGTTCACCGTTCCGCCTCGGAATGGTGGCACTGCAGATCTGGCATCCTCCTGCGTACTGCTCAAACAGCAACTGGCGGACCGACTCGTCGTGAGGTCCCATCAACCATTACATTCGAGGCTGACGGGCGAACCTCAACTGCGCGCGATCTGGCCAGTTCGGATGACTGTCAGTTCGAAGTCGTCCGGTCTGTACTCCCGCAGTTGCTTACATAGGCCTGCTTCTATGCGGGCAGGTTCATTGGCATAATCCCCCTAGGATGTCGGAGTTCCGAATCGGAATCAACGTCGACAGAAACAATCGACGGATCGTCGCCATGCAGGACTCGGAACCGTAAGACGGTGTCGTTCCCGACAGCTGCGTCTGGCAGGTACATGGAGAAGGCAATGATGAGTCCACGCTCGGGTGCTGAAGTTGCGAGGGTGGCCTTGGGTGTGGCATCGAACTTC
Organism: Rhodococcus sp. JVH1; assembly: GCF_000280725.2. NCBI lineage: Bacteria > Bacillati > Actinomycetota > Actinomycetes > Mycobacteriales > Nocardiaceae > Rhodococcus > Rhodococcus sp. JVH1. The sequence goes on from NZ_CP166289.1 coordinate 6,237,447, forward strand.
GGATGTTGTTCTCTGACGAGATACGCCAGAACAACTCCACGACCGTCTGCCCACTGGTCGGCAAGCGGTCTGCCGACGGGCGCCTTCGACCCAAGAAGAGGTTTTATGAGAGTCCGGTGTTTCGGGTCTGTGATTTCACCGAACTTCGGGACTACATCGCCACCGCGGGCTCGCCGGTCGCGGTTGATGATTTTCCGATTCCCGACTCCAGCGATATTCTCGACCTTGTCGCCTGGTTGTGGCATGACGATCAAGAAATCCCTCAAAGGCGGGGATGCCATTTCGAGGAGGCGTCGATAATACTTCAATTTTGGTGTCACTGATCGAGCGCCGTAGAAATACATCCAAGTCATCTTTTCGATGAGGTCCACAAACGCCGCAGCGTCGACGACCCCAATAAATGCGCGGAGGCTGGTCTGTCCGGCTGCAGGGAATGCAATGTTGGTGTCACTCTTGGCTAGGAGTTTACGCCAGAGCTCTAGGTTCGCAATCTGATCATCGATGTGGTTCGGATAGCCAGCAGGGCTGAGTATCTGGTCGCTCTGCTCTTCGAGTGCCGCATTAAACATTTTGTTTCTAGCCGTCGGCTTGAGCCACGGGAGGTGCTGCGATACCAGTGGTGGAATTTGGGATGGCAGGACTCGGGGCTTGTCACCATCCCATTCGGCATAGACGCTGAGTTGCTCGCGGAAGGCCGCTTCGTCGAGCGCAACCGCCTCGAATGCCTTGTACAGGTCCACACGTCTTGCGCCGAACTTTGCATCTCGATCAATGAACAGGCGCACCAGATCCCGATACCCCTTACGAAACCCGAACCAGCGGCCCATCTGAGTGAGGGAATCGCTCATCGTGACGGCTCGCCTGAAGTAAGTAATTGTCAGACCCTCGACAGTGAACCCACGGCTCAACTTTGCGCCACCGACCAACACCCTCCACGTGCTATAGCGGTCGAAGTCGAGCAGCTGCTGCTGCTGCTGGATCTCCTTGTCGCTGTTCACCACCAAGACCGGATTCTTGTTATGCTCCATGATTCTCCCAATTGCCTTAGCAATCCAGGGCTTTAGGGAATCAAAATCAGGTAGTGGCGGGGCCTCCGGTTCCCGTCTAACCGCAGATACGGGAATGATGTCGTTATTGTATAGATCCCTCAGACGGTGCAAACTGGCGGGCGTGCTGAACGAGGCGGCGGTCCACAATGTTCGGACGGTCTCAGCGAGATCTTTCTGATTGGTTGTGTTGACGGACTCGTGAACGAGCATTGTGTGGTGCCGAAACTCGGGACCTGCCGGCTGACTCTCTCTGTATAGCTTGCAAGCACCGGTAAGTACGAACATATCCAGAGCGCGAGCGAGTTCGGCGTTCCGCTGTTCGATGTCATCATCTTGCTCTGAGGCAACAAGGTCACGGACGTACGCGGCGTAGTTGCTGTTCGCGGGAGTTAAGGGCGCTTCGGTCTCGTCAAGGTCATGGAAGTCCTCAACGCCCATGTAACCGGCTGGACGTTCCAGGCCGATTACAAAGTCCTTCGGATAGATTCCCTGTTCGTCCGAAGGGTCGACAAAGACATTTGCGAATGGTGTTGCTGTATAACCGACGTACTGGGCGCGGGGCATGAGTGTGAGCATCTGGGCGATGCGCTCATTGATCGCTCGTCGCTCTTTGACTTCTGCACCCTCACGCTTGGCTGCCTTCACCTTCTCCGGATTGACTGTGTTGACCGACGCCTGATCCGATTCGTCATCGATGATAAGTACTGGGATCTCGGCGAAGGCCTTCTTGTTGGCCTGCAGGTCGGTGACCAGTTTACCCAGCACCGCCGAGTTCTTCTTGGTGATGACTAATCGGGCGTCTGCCGAAAACAAGTTCGCCGGATCGTAGAGCGGTTTGCTCATATCAAAGCGTTCGATCTTCAGATTCTTAAACTGCTTCTGGTAATCATGCTTGTGCGTGGTGAGTCGTAGGATTTCACTCTCAATAGGGTCAGGCCCGAGATCCAGGAATCGACCGCTGTTCCAGTCCGGATCGTTCTGGTAATCGAGATTGGCGCCGCGGGCCTGTTCCGGCGTCAGGTCCGCAACAATATTCTGACGTCCGACCATCTCCATGTCGACGCGCCGCTGAGTTTGGGCTCTGAGCATCTCGATTGTTCCGGTCATGACAATCACAAGCCGGTACCCCGCGTCGAGTGCCTTGGCGATGACGCCGGTGAAATTGGCGGTCTTTCCGCTCTGGACGTAGCCAACTACGAGGCCCTTTGCCTGGTGGGCACGGACTCGTGTCGGATCGCTGAGTCGTTCAATGACGCTTGTCGTCGCAAGGTCGAGAGTGGTGACGTTCTCCTCGGGCCACTTCCGGACGTTGAGTAGGTAGTCCATGTAGTGGGGCCAGTAGAAGGCATGGGAATCGATGACGTTGGCGTCGTACCAGCGTTGCCATGGTGCTGTGATCACGATGGTCGGGTCAGTGAAGATTGGGCGCTTTGCGAGTAAGGCAGCGGCTCCGGCGCTGTTGAGTCCCAACTTCTGACAGATGAGGTCCCGGCGAGCAACAGTGGATGCGGTTGTCCCCCCAGTCCAGTCGGTAGTGGCTGGCTCGGCATCCCACTTGTGGACCAGAAGCCCAAGCGCGGTGAGCAGCGGATCTGGCGCCTTAGCCTGCTCGATAAGGGCGGTGAGGTCTGTCGCCGCGATGGTCTCACCGTGATCGTCGGCCTCAGGCTGGACACGGGCAACGAGATTCTTCGGCGGTCCGTTCTCGATCATCTTCAGTGCTGCTCGGAAGGCGGGGCCATGCCAGTCGGGGATCATGCGGTGGTCGCTCCTATTTTGGTGATAGCAAATAGTGGGGCCGCGGAGACAAGGCCGTCGAGGTTGATACGGTAGCGAATATCCCGGACACGTTGGGAATTGGGGATGCACTCACCTACACGCGTAGCTGTGAAGGCTGGGAACTCATCATCTACAAGATAGAACGCGGGCGCGCTCCGCAACGCCCATCGAGCGCGGTACAGATCGGCGTGCCGAGCGTAATATCCGTTGGCTTCTAAATGTCGGTCAACTTCGCCCAAGGGGATCCCGGGAAGTTCGCGAACTGACTCGACAAGCTCTGCAAGAGTCGCTCCTGTGCTGTTGGCCGCGGAGGTAATTTGAATCGAGAGCAAGTACAGCGCGCGTTCGACCGTGGGCTGGAGTTGAGTGAGGCTACTGATCCAGTGAGCGCGCTGTTCTGACAGCGTCGTTTTGACTTCGACGTCACTGTCAGGGAGACCGAAGTCATGTTCTTCTCGGTCCGGTCCCCGCCACGCGGCAACTGCGTCGGACGAGTTGTAGTGCTGCGCAATGGATAGAAGGACGATGAGTTCGCCAAAGAGTCCGACCTGCTTTTCGTGTGGCAGGCCGCCGCGACCGGTGAGAATGTCTCCGAGCCCAGCGAGCACAGATTCGACGGCGTCGGTGAAGGTCTCACCGTTGAGCTGAACGAGGTCAATCGTTGTGCATAGGACCGGGTAGACCTCGGCGAGGTTGTCGTCATATGACACGTCGAGACGGTGCCACATTGTGCCGGCGTCTTCGATAATGTCGTAGTCGAGGTTTGCAAGCAGGCGGAGGTCGGGTCCGATTACGTTCTCGGTTACCTCAACGAGGAGGCTGATGAGGCGGTCCTGCGGGGCAAGTTGTACGCGCGCTGCCGGAACGCCATCGATGACGAAGGACCCCTTGATCCCCTGAGAATTGTAGTCCGAGATGACTTCAATTGGCGTGTGCCTGGCGGACGCACCTGTCATGGCGTTCATACTTCATCGGCTTCGGACTGAGCTGCTGTCGTCAACACTTCGTTCCAGAAGTGATGGTTCTCCTTGTCTTTCGCTCCCATCGCCTGACCGCGGAACAGGTCTTCGTACAACAGAAAGAGTAGGCTCTTTACGACAGGTGCATCGTTTACCCCACCGGCGTCCCCGTGTAATATCGCCGATCTGTACCGGGTGTTTAGCCATAAGGTCCGCCCCGGTCGATCGAGTTCGACGAAGTCATCCCCAACGATGCGCTTCCAACGGATCCGTATAGCTTCCTCACCCGGCAGTATCGGCGTTTCACGCTTGATGGTGCGTTTGATGCGGGGGTGGAGTCCCTGCCCCGGCGGGAGGATTGGAGTTCGGCGCCGGATTCGTCGGTTGCTCGCCTTGAACGTGTCCGAGGCGTCGTCCAAGTAATCACGGAACTTAGTGCCGTCCTTCGCGGTCGCACGCTCGATCGAATGGACAAGTTCGTGCGTGAGGTGGACGCTGGCCTTTTCCATGCTCATCGTAAAAATGCCGAGATGTTTCTCGATATCGACGGCCACGCGGGCAAGTTTGTACGATTTGCTCTCATGGGTGACGCCGCCCCACCCTCCAATCATGAGAAGGCGGTCGTTGCGGTAAAGGTAGAGTCCTTGATATCTGTCGACTGGTTGCCCATAGAGGCGAAACTCATGCGAATCCGCGCCGCCAGGCCAGACGTGGCAGTCGAGTTGAACGATGTCAGTGTCCAACCGCGCCAGGAGCCTTTTGGGATAGCCTGGCCGGCCGGTTCGGCTATACCCGAATGGATCAATCGGTTCGATTGTGAAAGGAGGTCCCGATTCCCGCTCGTCGGTATCGTAAACGTCAACTGCAATGTTGACGACTCCTGATTTCAGTAGGCGATGAAAGACGAGCCCTAAGTGGGAACGTAACCCGGCGACCTTGTTCTCGATGAAGGCAATAGTCACTGCTGGATCTTGAGCGACAGGAAAAGTCCGGCAATCGTCCCACTGGACCGCCGTTCCAGAAGCGCTGTTGCCAATCAGGCCCAGCGTTTGCTGTAGACGCTGTCCGACGGCTTCCGGGTCCAATATGTCGACAGCAAAATCTCCTGTTGGGTTGTCGCGCTGCATTCTCCTACCTTCGGGGGCACAGTGCGCGCGCCGTGAAAGGACCGTGAGCGTCGACGCTTGACTGAACGAGGCGGACTTTAAGCCCATCCCGAAATGTCCTAGGTGCACTGACGATTCAGCCTTGGGTTTGCCAAGCCGCATTGCGTCGTCAATGCGCGCTTGGTCCATCCCGTCCCCGTCGTCGATGATTATCAGCTGAACAGCTAGGCCGGACTCTAGGACGAACCGGATGAGGATATTGGTGGCATTCGCGTCGATACTGTTGTCGACAAGGTCGGCGATCGCAGATTCGAAATCGTGGTTGAGTCCGATCGCTCGCATCACTCCTGGATCTGGAGTCACGTGGATCTGCCGCACAGTCTCGATCGGCATTGCCTTGACTTCACTCACCTGTGTTTCGTCCTGTCGTGCGAGCCGGCATTCTATGGAGTTAACGCATTTTTCGTCTCCAGGTGGTCATACCACCCGCTTCGCGGGAGTATGCCTGCTCTGGTAGAGAGAGCGCGCAACTGACCCCATGTCCGGCTGAATTTAACTCAACAATGAGCATGTCGGCGGTCCCGGTCGAAGTGTTACATGGATTCATTGGTGCGGGTGCACTGGCGAACGGTCGTTGCGACCGGCAGCCAGTCAAGGCTGCTCAGCGGGCGAACCCGCGCTTGACCTCGATATCCAAAGGTGGCGACAAGAACGAGTGCCCGATCGTGTTTCGACCCAGAAGGCTCGCTGAAGTCGAGCCGGAAGGGGGGACCACGTCCAGCGTGGCGTGGTCGAGGCGCTGTCTACGTGTGCCGCGACAGGACCAAGCCTCCAACTGGGTCTGTCTATCGCAGTCGCCCTGTTGGCGGGCCTCCGTGTGAGCGCGGCCGGGATTCGGTTGCCATGCATCGAACACGCCAGAGGAGGGTCGCACTTTCGCAGTGCGCCATTCCAAGTTGGTTCAGAACCACGTCGCTGAGTGGCAGGGATTCCGCTGAGCGTGTGTCCGACATAGGCGACACGAGAGTCTGAATTGCTGACTCGGTCTGGCGACCTCAGCGTGGCGCGGCCATCAGCCTCGTGTAGGTGAGTTTGTTCCTCAGCCGCTCCCGCTTGGTCGCGAGGTAGTGGGCGCTGTGTTCGTTCGGTGCGACTTCCAGGGGTGTCGTGCCGGCAATCGTGATGCCGGCCGCGGTGAGGCCTGCGGCTTTGGCGGGGTTGTTGCTGAGCAGGTTGATGCGGTCGATACCGAGGTCGCGGAGGATGGCTGCCGCATAGTCGCGGGCGTCGACGGGCAAACCGAGTTGCAGGTTGGCGTCGACGGTGTCGAGGCCCAGGTGGTCCTGGAGTTGGTAGGCGGCGATTTTCGCGGCCAGTCCGATGCCGCGGCCTTCGTGCCCGCGAAGGTACAGCAGGACGCCGCGGCCGGCGTCGGCGATGCGTTCGAGTGCGTTGGCGTGTTGTGGGCCGCAGTCGCAGCGCCGTGAGCTGAGGACGTCCCCGGTGAGGCATTCGCTGTGCACGCGGGTGAGGGCGGTGGTGCCGGCCGGGTCGCCGAAGACCAGGGCCAGGTGTTCGACCCCGCTGGTGGAGCGGTAGACGATGGCGGTGAAGGTGCCGTGGTCGGTGGAGATTTCGGCGTCGGCGCAGCGTTCGATGGTCGCGGTGCGGCGCCGGTAGGTTACCAGTTCTTCGATGGTGACGACGGGCAGGTTCTGCTGTGCGGCGAAGGCCCGTACGTTGTCGCCGCGGAGCATGTCGCGTTTGTCTGCGGTGGTGACCGCACAGATCAGCCCGACAGGGGACAGGCCGGCGAGGGTGCACAGGTCGACGGCTGCTTCGGTGTGGCCGGGCCGAGTGAGGACCCCGCCGTCGCGGGCGCGCAGCGGCAGGACGTGGCCGGGCCGGGTGAGATCGGTGTCGCGGTCTCGCGGTCGGCGAGCAGGCGGATGGTGCGTGCCCGGTCGGCGGCGCTGATGCCGGTGGTGGTGCCGGTGGCGGCGTCGACGCTGACCGTGAACGCGGTGCCCAGCGGGTGCGGGGGATCCCCGACCATCAGGGGGAGACCGAGGGTGCGCGTTCGTTCGGCGGGCATCGCGACGCAGAAGAAGCCGGACGTGTGCCGGAGGAAGTAGGCGGCGTCCTGGGTCGTTACGAACTGTGCGGCCATCACGAGATCGGCTTCGTTCTGCCGGTTTTCGTCGTCGAGGACGAGGATCGATTTGCCGGCGCGCAGCTGTTCGAGGCACTGCTCCAAGGTGGTCATGCGGGGCTCGTGGGGCTGAGTTGGTGGAAGGTGGAGGTGTAGAACAGCAGGGGGTCGGGGGTGTTGGTGGCGCCGAGTTCGACGATGCGGCCGACTACGAGGTGGTGGTCGCCGACGGGTTGGACGAGGTCGATGTGGCAGTCGATCCAGGCGTGGGCGCCGGTGAGGCGGGGTGATCCGGTGGTGGCGGGGGTCCAGTCGATGCCGGTGAATTTGTCGGTGCCGCTGCGGGCGAAGGTGCGGCCGAGGTGGTGTTGGTCGGCGGCGAGGATGTTGGCGCAGAAGCGGCCGGAGGCGGCGATGGTGGGGAAGGTGGTGGAGGTGTTTCCGACGAAGAAGGCGACGAGGGCGGGGTCGAGGGAGACGGAACTGAAGGAGCCGACGGTGAGTCCGACGGGGTTGCCGGTGGGATCGAGTGCGGTGACGGTGACGACGCCGGTGCAGAATTTTCCGAGGACGGTGCGGTAGGCGTCGGCGATGTCTTCGGGGGTGGTGGCGGTGAGGTGCGGTTCGGTGGCGGTGCGCATCGGTACCTTCTTCAGGTTCAGGGTGGAGGGAGAGTTGCTGGCCGCCGCGCTGCCGCGGCGGCCGGACAGCAGCTAGACCTACAGCCCGGTCTTGGCCCAGAACTCCTCGAACGTCGCCGAGCACATGTCGGTGCCGCGGGTGACCTTGCCGTCCTCGAAGCGGTGCGTCATCACGATCGTGGTGTCGAGTTCGAGCTCCCCGAGGCGGCGGTACGCCCGGACGTTGGCGGTCACGAGGTCGTCACCCACCACGTCGACGGAGACCACCTCGTTGCGGGACTCGTCGAGCTTCGCGAGGACGCCGAACGCCTCGAGGAACTCGGCCTTGGTGTAGAGGCGCAGGGTCCCCTCGAGGGTGAAACCGGCCCACGTCATCTCGTGCGAGTACAGCTCCACGAGCGGAACCGGGTTCCCCTCGTCTGCGGCGGCGAAAGCTGCCTTCAGGGCTGCGGCATTGGTGTTGGTCATGCGGACTCCATCGTCGCTTCGGATATGTCGGCACCACGAGTCGTTCCTGTGGTGTGCATCACCCTGCCCCTGCGGGCGAGTCCGGCGGAACCGTCCAGCTACGTGGTTCGCTACGGTCACACTAATCCGAGCCCGGTTCTCTGAATCTGCGCAGGTAAATACCACTTTCACGGCCCGAGTCCGGGTGCGAGTGCGTACGGCGCACGGTTGCGGTGACACATCTTGACCCCCGAAAGTTGACAGGAGGCGCGACCAGCGACCAAGGTGATCCAGATCTCAATTACCGGGAGGTTGACCGACCGGTTACGAGTCCAGAAGGGGCCTTGTGAACGCTGACGAGTGGGATGAGATTCGCCGACTCCACCGGCAAGGATCTCCCATCAAGCACATCGCGGCGCAGCTCGGAATGTCGCGCAACACGGTGCGTCGCGCGCTGGCTCTCGACCACCCTCCCACCGACCACCGAAGCCGGCGCGGCTCCGTCGCCGACCCCATCGATTCGGCGATCCGGGCGCTGATCGCCGACGACCCCGACATCGCGATCGCGGAGATCGCGCGCAGGATCCAATGGATCAAGTCGAGGACCACGCTGGCCCGCAGGGTCACGAGCATCCGCGAGGAACGGTCGACCGGCGAGTCCCACGACAGCCCCGCCGACACGGTGCCCGCGGCTCCGTCGGTCCCGGTCTACGGATCGAGCTTCGTGGGCCGTCGAACCGAACTGCTCGAACTGCGGAAACTGCTCGGGGACCACCGGCTCGTGACCATCACCGGCCCGGGCGGAATGGGCAAGACGCGCTTCGCGATCCATGCCGCCGGCGAGTACCGCCGCGCGTTTCTGGACGGTGTGCGCGTGATCGAACTCGCCGCGCTGCGCAGCCCCGACCTCCTGACCCAGACCGTCGTGGACGGGCTCGCCCTTGCCAACCGCGACATGCATGCCAGCCCGACGGAGAACACCATCATTGAGTATCTCCGGACTCGGCGGATGCTGCTGATCCTCGACAACTGCGAGCACCTCCTCGACGAATGCGCGCAACTCGTTTCGGTGCTGTTGCGCTCCACGACGGAACTGCGCATCGTCACCACCAGCCGCGAGATACTCTCGGTTCCGGACGAATTCGTCTTCCCGCTCTCCCCGCTGCCCACGGTCAACGGAACGGAGTCGTCCACGCCGGCGCGTGGGACGGGCAGCGCCGTGGAACTGTTCGTCAACCGGGCCGCCTCGGTGCTCTCGAAATTCGAGCTGACCGAGGAGAACCGCGACGCGGTGATGCGCGTCTGCGATCGCCTCGACGGCCTCCCGCTCGCCATCGAACTGGCCTGTGCGCGACTGCCCGTGCTGTCGGTGCACGAACTGGCGGACCGGCTCGATCACCGGCTCAATCTCCTCACCACCGGCAACCGCACCGGCCCGCAGCGGCATCGCAGCCTCCAGGCGACGATGGACTGGAGCTACGAACTCTGCACTCGCGAACAGCAACTCCTCTGGTCGCGCGCCTCGGTGTTCGCGGGCGGATTCGACCTCGGCATGGCCGAAGAGGTGTGCAGCGACGACGACGTCCCGGCGGACACCGTGCTCGACGGCATCTCGGCGCTGGTCGGCAAATCGATCCTGCACCGCGAAGAAGGCGGCACCCACGTGCGGTTCCGGATGCTCGAGTCGATCCGCGAATACGGGAACAGCAAGCTGACCGCCTCGGAGATGGACACCCTGACACTGCGGCACCTGCGCTGGTGTGCGCGGCTGGTGACCACAACGGCGGACAACTGGTTCAGTGCCGATCAACGCGCCGGAAGCGAGAAGTTGCGCCGCAACCATGCCAATATCCGGTCGGCGCTGCACGTGGCACTGCTGGATTCGTCGGACGACGACGAGGTGCGGATGGCCGCGGACATGGTCTCGCGCGCATGGTTTCTGTGGTCGTGCGGGTTCTCGGTGCGCGAACACCGGATGTGGCTGAACCGCATCCTCGAACGGGAGACGGCGCCGACAGCCACCAGGGCGCGGATGCTCGTCAATCTGGGCCTCGTCCAGACCCTGCAGGGTGACCGCGAGTCCGCCGACTCGGCACTGACCGAGGCCGGCGCCGTCAACCTGACCGCGGATGACGCCACAACCCGCGCGTTCACGGCTGACGTCACGGGGTTGAAGGCCTTCTTCGCCGGCGATTTCGACGAGGCGGAACGTCGGCTCACGGCTGCGCTGGAAATGTATGAAGAGATCCCGGACCGGGAGGATCTCGCCCACACGCTGCGCGTCCACCTGGGGATGCTCTACTGCTTCACCGACGAGACGGCCCGTGCCACGGAACTCTTCGAGACGGTGAACGAGCGTGCCATCGCGGTCGGGGAGTCGTGGCTGCGTTCCTACGCCGTCTACGGGCTCGGACTGGTGGCATTGATGAACGAGGAATTCGAGGACGCACTCCGACTCGGCTCCGAAAGCCTTCGCCTGAGACGTGACTTCGACGACGCCGTCGGAACCACCCTGGTCACCGACCTACTGGGATGGGCCGAAGCCGAGGCGGGTTCGGCAGAACGGTCGGCCGTGCTCCTCGGCGCCGCCTCCTCGATGTGGGAGTCGTTCGGCATGCAGCTGTACGGCTCGAGTCACTGGGTCGAGCAGCGCGCACGCTTCGAGAAGCAGGCACGAAAGGCACTGGGGGACGATCAGTTCGAGAAGTGTCACGCCAGCGGAGCCGCGATGTCGGTCTCCGAGATCACCGGATTCGTCCTGGGGGAGTCGGTGCCGTCCGGGGATCCGGCTCCCGCGGGTGGCACGCGCCCGGAAGGCGTTCTCTCCCCGAGGGAGCAGGAGGTGGCGACGCACGTCGCCGTCGGCATGACCAACAAGGAGATCGCCGCCAAGCTCGTTCTGTCACCGCGCACGGTGGAAGGGCACGTCGAACACATTCTGGAAAAGCTGGGAATGAGCAGGCGTCACGAGATCGCCGCAGCGTTCGCGCACGCGGAGCGGGGCACGCCGAGGTAGTTCCGCGTGCCCCGCACCCGCAGGGATGTGCTGGTCAGACCTTGTTGAGGGCACCCGCGTCGACGGGCATCGCGATGCCGGTGACATAGCGTGCCGCGTCCGACGCCAGCCACACCACGGCGTTGCTGACATCCACCGGCTCGATCCACGGAGTCGGCAGCACGTTCATCGCCGTCTCGCACGCCTCACGGAAATCCTCGTGCGTGGGCGTCTCCAGGTCCGGACGGAACAGGCGGTACATGGCTTCGTTGTCGATCATGTCCGTCAGCACCGACGTGGGATGGATGGAGTTGCACCGAATCCGATGGACGCCCAGCTCATTGGCGGCGGTGCGGGCGAGTCCGGTGACGCCGTGCTTCGCGGCGACGTAGTGCGCGAAGTTGGGGAAACCCTGCAAACCGCCGGTGGAGCTGATCAGGACGATCGACCCGCCCTCGCCCTGCTCGATCAAGTGGGGAACCGTCGCCCGCATCGTCTTCCATACGCCCGACAGGTTGATGTCGACCATTTCGTCCCACTGCTCTTCGGTGAGCTCGTGCAGCGGAGCGGACGAGAAGATGCCGGCGTTCGCCACCACGGTGTCGAGGCGTCCGAGCTTCGCGACACCCCCCGCGACGACGTCCTGGAGCTGACTCAGCGACCGCACGTCGGCGACGGCGACATGGGCCCGCTGCCCGAACTTCTCGATGTGCCGGGCGGTTTCCTGGAGTTCGTCCTCCGTCGCACCGCGGTACTTCGTCGTAGCCGGCTTGGCGCAAATGTCGACGATGATGACGTCGGCACCTTCTTCCGCGAGCCGGATGGCATGCGAGCGCCCTTGCCCGCGTGCAGCTCCCGTTACCAGCGCGACCTTGCCTTCAAGCTGTCCCATCAGGGGTCCTTCCGTTGTGAATGAACTGGGGTCTTCAGACGGCGTATGCGCGCATGATCGGTGTGGCGGCGTCGACGAGGGTGATCTGATCGACCAACATGTGCTGCGTCGCGACGGCGGCGTCGCGCACGCACCGGCCGAGCGCGCTGGGGTTGCGGATCGACTGGCTGCCGGCCCAGCGGTGCGCGAAGCCGACGATCTCACCGGCCACTTCCTGCGACCAGGTGATGACCTGACGCAACCGGGCGCGCTGCTCCTCGGTGATCTCCACACCGGCGCGCGCACTGGCCTCGGCGTCCTCGTGGGCGGCATAGACGTACAGGCGAGTCGCCTGGTAGAGGGCCTCGTACTTGCTGAATTCGCGGCGGAACAGTTCCGACTCGCCGACCACCGTGGCGTAGCCGGGACGCGCCTTGTTCGCGACGATCCGGACGATCTCCTCGAGCGCCCGCTTCGCCAGTCCGAGTGCTACGGGGGCGTGCCCGCCGACGCCGATGCCGAGCAGTCCGAGGCGGTACACGGGCTCGGAGCGGACGGGGGTGGTCGAGAACGTCTCCATCGTGAACTTGTCGGGAATGAAGCGGTCGTGGACGGCGTAGTCGTAGCTGCCCGTGCCGACCAGACCCATCACGTTCCAGTTGCCGAGGAACTCGACGTCGGCCCGCGGGAGGAAGCCGACGCGGCAGTCGGGGGTACCGGCCTCGTCCAGGATGGGGTTCCCGCTGTCGTCGTGGACGACGAATCCCGCGCCGATCCACGTGGCGTGCGCCGATCCGCTCGCGAACTGGTAGCGGCCGGTGACGCGGTAACCGCCCTCGACGCGGACGGCCTTGCCGGTCGGCATGATCATGCCCGCCGTGATGCCGCGGTCCGGACCGCCGAACATCTCGCGGGCGCCCTCGTCGTTCATGAATCCGGAGGCGATGCCGGTGCTGAAGGAGTTCGCCATCAGCGCCCAACCCGTCGACGCGTCGGCCCGCGAAATCTCCTCGATCACTTCGAGTGCCTGCACGATGCCCAGCCCGCCGCCACCGAACTCCGTCGGGACGAGGGTCCAGAACAGCTCCGCCTCGGCGAGGGCCTCGTACACCGGCCTGGTGATCGTCGCGTCACGCTCGATCGCATCGGCCTCCTGCTCGACGATGCGAGCGACCGCCTTCGCCCGGGCGAGATAGTCGACAGGCTCCCGATCGGCGAGGGCGGACACTGATCGATCAACGGTTTGCGTCATGGAAATGACCTTCCTGGTATGCAACTCGGCTCGTCGTCCACCGCACGTGTCGGCGGGGACGAGATCGCGGTATGACCTGAATCACAATGATCTGTTCGCGCGTTGCACACAGGCGGGTGACCACGTGGTCCACTACGTGGTCACCCAGTCGGGTAATGCGGTGAGCGTGAAGCTCGCCCGCTCAACTGTTGTTAATTGCCGCGGTCATTCCGCGTGAGAATCGCCCTATGGGCGACGGGTCACCCGCTTCTCAGGTCCGCCCGCGGACCCACTGCGGTGGCGGCCACGTCCTCGTTTGACTCGACATCTGCCTGCCGAACTGCAAGGCGGCGAAAACGGCTTGTCCACTGGTCATTGCCAGGCGCTCGTCGCTGCGTGGCGGTAGCAACTCGACCAAATTTCCGTACGTCAGCACCGTATAGATCCCGTACTTTTCGGCGACCAGAATTCCCGGGTACAGCTCGCAGACCAAAGTCCGCGGACCGGGCGTGGTCGCGAAGTGTGTGGCCCGCACCTCGAGCATGGGCCGTCCCGCATCAGCACGTGGGGTCCAGGCCGGCCGTGCCCAGGCATCACGAGGGAGCGTGCTCCAAACTCTGGGGAGCGCGCCGCCGAAATAGCGGCTGAGCGCAGCAAAATCGACCAGGTCGCCGAATCGGTCTTGGTTTGCAGTCGTGTTTTGCCTACGTTCGAATTGGATCGCCGGAGGGTCTGGCGGGTCCTCCGCCGTGATTGTGGATGCTGAGTAGATGCGCCCCGATCAAGTCTGCGCGCCGATACGATGTGACGCGTGAGTGATCGCCGCGTTCGATTGCAGGAGCTACGCCGCCGAGCGAAGCGCCTCGTGCCGTCCATATCGCTAAAGCGGGGCACAGAAGATCCTGCCGACGAGCCACCCACCATGACATCACCAAAGGACGGGTTGACGTCGGATGATCAACCCCTCACGGTCTCAACTGGCGACGGAGCGATGTCTGATGCTCCACATCCACCACCCCGCACAATCTCATCGGCCGGCGAGGGGACATCAGGCGAGCCGATCACCGCGGTGACCGATCCTGAGTCGTCGTTCGATCGCGAAATCGATCAGTATCGGAAGGCCGCCGAAGAACTTGCAGAGCAGGAGCGGGAACTTCGCGCCAAGCTGGACGAGTGTCGCGATGGCGGCGACCTGCTGGTGGACTACCAGCGATACGACAGTCATCTTCGGCAGGTACAGGCGCGGCAGAGGAATCTGGCGGTCGGCCGCAGCCAGTACATCGCCGACCGGGACCGGCTCGCCGCGTGGGGTTCGACCGAGGACTGGGTGGTAGCTGGGTCCATTGTGACCGTCCGATATCTGGACGGGCACCGAGACACATTCGTGCTTACCGAGCGGCACACCGACTCGGAGTACGAGACCGTCTCGTACTCGTCGCCGATGGGTCAGGCTGTCCGGAAGCGGAGGGTAGGCGACAAAGTCTCACTGCCGGCGGGAGCTCCGCTGGTGATCGATAGCATCGTTCCCGGTTTCCGGAGGCCTGCCTCTTCTCGCGCTGAGGGCCATCCGGAAGCCGATTCGACCGCCCCTCCCAGGATAAGGCGGACGGTGCCGACCGCTGCGATGTCTGACGAAGCACTTGCGAGGCAGCGGTGCCGAGACAAGGCCTATCGCGACGATCTATACAGGCGGCGGTACGACCCGAGCGTCCGGCCGATCAACGATTACGTTGACAAGCTGCGGTCCGAGCGTCGCGTATTCATTCCATACGTTGCGCCGACCTACGGCGGCGTCGACGCGCAGTTGCTCACGCTCATGCAGGACCCCGGCCCGAAGACCGACCCGGCCAATGCCGACGGGTCCGGCATGATCTGCCTCGAGAACGTCGATCTCTCGGCCGCTCGGCAGAAGTTCTTCTTGGACGAAGCTGGCATCCGCATTTCGGAGATCGTGTCGTGGAACGCCTACCCGTGGCCGAAGCCGCACCCCCAGACCGACCGGTCGGACCGCGAGGCGGCCGAGGCGCTCCGCGGGTTCCTCATGTTGACCCCGAACCTGGAGGTTGTGATCCTCAACGGCACTGTCGCTAAGCGTATTTGGCGTGTGCTCAAGGAGATCGACCCCTCGTGTGTGGCTGGCATCTCGTCGTACCCGACGTTTCACACGAGCGAACGAGCGGTCAATCCAACCCAAAAGTCGGATGAGTACATCGCCAAGGTCCACAATGACCTGAGCAACAACTACGCAGCAGCCGCCCGCCACTTGCGTAGCACGTGAGTCCTTTGATGTTCGTCATGAATGACGGAACCGAGCGTGTCCGAAGGAGTTTCCCGACTTAATCGGCTGTTGTAACGGCAGACGCGGTCGTCGGAGCAGGGCTCGACTGGTTCAGCCCTCGTTGCGAACGGTTGCCGTGAGATCGTCGCGAACTGAGGCCGTTTCACCTGGATTCACCGATGCAGTGTCGGGGGTAGGTGCGTCGGAACGGCGAGATGCCCTTGCGTGCTGAAAGAATTGTGACTTCTCACAGAGCCAGTTCGATCGACACGAAGGGCATCCCTAGGGTGCAACTATCCCATACCCAGTCAGTGACGTTGCTCATGCGAACACATTGGAGCCAACGGCGGACGTGTTCTGTCGGTCGCCCGATCCAATTCTCCGGTCAGCGCCAGGGGTTGGCCGCGCCGGCACCGTGTTTCGCGATGACAATTGACCGCCCGCGAGGAGCGCGGGATCCGTGTGCGTGTCTGTGTGCGACAGATACAGTCACGCGACTGATACCAGACGACGTCGGGTCCGTGTTATGAAGTGAGCGTTGAGTGGATTGCAAAGCGCCGCAGCAGCAATGATTTATACGTTTGCGGAGCGGATCGGCCTGGTCGACGCCGTCCGTAGTCATGTTCACGCTTCTCCACACGTCTCCGAAGGACTTTGCCGATGACCCAGCCCCAGCCTCCCTACGGTGAACAACCGCAACAGCCGTATGGAGCGCAGCCGTACGGGCAGCAGCGCTTCGCGCATCCAGCCCAGAATTCCAGCCAGGGATCGGGAATGCAACAGCCCGCGGCATACGGCTACCACCCGGTGACGGGATTGCCGTACTCGCACAAGACGAAGCTCGCCGCCGGCTTGCTGAGCATCTTCTTCGGCTACTTCGGCGCGGGACGCTTCTACGCCGGCCACACCGGACTCGGATTCGCGATGCTGATCGTGAACATTGCGCTTACCGTCGTGTCCCTCGGAATGTGGCTCTTCGTCGCATGGATCTGGCCCCTCATCGACGGCATCGTGCTTCTCGCGGGCGAACCGAAGGACAAGAACGGACTCCCACTGAGGTAGCAATCATGCTGAGACACTGCCTCGCAATCGCCGCGCTCGCTGGCGCACTGACCGCTTGTGGTGGCGGCACGTCCGCGCCACCTTCCTCAGTAACGGCGACAACAGCGGCTCCCGTGACAACCACCACTGCCGCAGCGCTTCCTCCAGGTACGACAGATGCGCTACCGACGGCACCGATCGTCACGGACGCCGACGAGGTAGTCGTGACACCTGAGCAGGTCGAGGATGAGCCCTTCGTCGTCGAGTGCTACGAGGGCACGCCTGGGCCGGCTCTGTGGAGCGACGGAACGACGTCCTTCGCGCAGTGGTGTTTCGATCAACTCGGCGGCGAGCGTTACCTCGAAAGTGAACGCCAGGCGAACGCGTTCGAATGTGACGGCGTCACTTGCCGCAATCCGTACACCGGCGGTTCGTACCCTGACCCGGCAGCAATTGCCTCGGACGAGGAAGAGCGAAGCCGAGCGGATGCCGAGGCAAGTGGCTGTGCGACCGGAGGCTGCCTCGAGGCATATCGCGCGTGCCGCGACGGTCTGGTCAGTGGAGATGGTTGCGCCTATTGGGGATTCTAGGGACTGACCACGCACATTTTCGGTCCGCGAGAGCGGCGAGCACGAAGCTCGCCGCTCTCATCCGGGCTGGTCGGTCGAGGAGGGAGTCACCCCAGGCGTCACGTGCTTACCGACCGGTGAGCGCCCGGGCCTGATCTGTCAAAGCGACTGTCGCCGCACGTAACTGGTCGACCGAGTCGAGTGGCTCTGCGTATCCGACGCGCGTCACGGCCACGCCGCGCGGGGTGGTGACGCGCAGGTCCAGTCCGTAGCGGTCGGCGCCCTCACAGGTGACCGTCTTCGCATCGGGGAAACCACCGAGCGCCTGGGCCATGGCGCGGAGGGCGTCGGCGTGGTCGGCGTTGAGGTGCTCGATCGCCGGGCCGGCATGCGGGGTGATGGGGTCTGCTGTCGCGGCGGCGTAGGACTCTTCGCTCGCCGAGTCCATTCGCCCGTAGCCGCCGACCCATCGCACCCGCTGCACGCGCAGCACCCAGAGGGAGAAGTCGCTGAAGTCGATGTAGACGTGCGCCGCCGGGACGGCCGCCAGGTGCGCCTCCCGGGCGGCGGCGAGTTCGTCGCCTTCCGGGCGGTAGACGTACCCGGCGAGGGTGATGCGGGTGCTGGCGAGCGGATCGGCGGGCGGGTTCGGCGCGACGATCGCGATGCTGGCGCGGGGATCGTGTGCGAGGTTGCGGCCGTGCTCGGCCATCTGCGACACGCACAGCACGGGGGAGCCGTCGAGCAGCCCGTAGGTGACGAACGACGCCCACGGGTCGCCGTCCCTGGTCAGGCTGGCGAGGGTGCCTACGTTCGTCGTGGCCGCGACCGTCCGGGCCTCCTCGGCAGCGGATGGGCGGGCCGGGTTGGCGACCTCCTCCAGCGGCGGCGGCACGGTCGGGGCGTCACCGGGATCTCCGTGATCAAGGTTGGTCATTCGTTGAACGGTACCCCGCCGCGAATTACCGGTGGCATTGCCGCCCACCTGCGCTTACCGTGATTCGATCGCCCGGCAGGCGGACGGGGTGACCGGATCCGCGGTGGCGGCGGCGTAGGACTCGGCGGTCGCGGAGTCCATTCGCCCGTAGCCGCCGGATGCGCTGCACCCGCAGCACGCGCAGTACCCAGAGCGAGAAGTCGCTGAAGTCGATGTAGATGTGCGCCGCCGGGATGGCCGCCAGGTGCGCCTCCCGGGCGGCGGCGAGTTCGTCGCCTTCGGGGCGGTAGACGTACCCGGCGAGGGTGATGCGGGTGCTGGCCAGCGGATCGGCGGGCGGGTTCGGCGCGACGATCGCGATGCTGGCGCGCGGGTCGTGTGCGAGGTTGCGGCCGTGCTCGGCCATCTGCGACACACACAGCACGGGGGAGTCGTCGAGCAGACCGTAGGTGACGAACGACGCCCACGGGTCGCCGTCCCTGGTCAGGCTAGCGAGGGTGCCTACGTTCGTCGTGGCCGCGACCGTCCGGGCCTCCTCGGCGGGCGGGCCGGGTTGGCGACCTCCTCCAACGGCGGCGGCACGGTCGGGGCGTCGCCGGGATCTCCGTGATCCGTGAGTCTTTCGGCGCAAACCCGGTCCTTCAGGTCCGGGATAACCGATCTGGTTTTGTCGGACTGTATGGCTAGTGTCTGAGTTATGGCGGGGAGAATGGTGAAGCGGGCGTTCAAGTACCGTTTCTATCCGACTGCGGTGCAGGCGGAACAGCTTGCTCGGACGTTCGGGTGCACCCGGTATGTCTACAACCGGGCGTTGGCCGAGCGGACGCGTGCCTGGTCGCAGGAGCGGCGTCGGGTGACCTACGCGGATACCTCGAAGATGCTCACCGGATGGAAGCGGGACACCGAGACCGCGTGGTTGTCGGAGCCGTCGAAGGGGCCGTTGCAGGAGGCGCTGCGGCAGTTGCAGGGTGCGTTCGACAACTTCTGGCGCAAGCAAGCCCGCTACCCGCGATTCAAGAAGAAGGGCCAGTCGAAGGATTCGGCGACCTACTATTCGAACTGCTTCACCTACCGCGGCCGGCAGATCCGGTTGGCCAAGCAGTCCGAACCCCTGGATATTCGGTGGTCGAGGCCGTTACCGGAGGGGACCACGCCGTCGCAGGTGACGGTGTCGCGCAATGCTCGCGGTCAGTACCACATCTCGATTCTCGTCGAGGACACGATCACCGAGCCCCCGTCGACCGATCGGGTGGTTGGGCTGGACGCCGGGATCACCAGCCTCTACACGCTCTCGACGGCGGAGAAGATCGCCAACCCGCGCCATGAGCGCAAGGACCGTGAGCGGCTGGCGAAGGCGCAGCGGGTGCTGGCCAAGAAGCAGAAGGGATCCCGTAACCGGGCCAAGGCCCGACTAAGAGTCGCGAAGATTCATGGCCGGATCGCCGATCGGCGTCGCGATTATCTGCACAAACTCTCCACTCGGCTGGTGCGCGAAAATCAAGTGATCGCCATCGAGGATCTGAGTGTGCGGAACATGGTCAAGAATCGGTCGTTGTCTCGGGCGATCTCGGATGCGAGTTGGTCTGAGTTCCGGTCGATGCTCGAGTACAAGGCCGACTGGTACGGGCGGCAGGTGGTGGCGATCGACCGGTTTTATCCGTCGTCGAAGACGTGCTCGGCGTGCGGGGAGGTCGCCTCGACGATGCCGCTGACGGTCCGGGAGTGGACGTGCCGATGCGGCGCCGTCCACGACCGGGATGTGAACGCGGCGAAGAACATTTTGGCCGTCGGACTGACGGTTGCAGCCTGCGGAGACGGTGTGAGACCACCTCGCACATAACGTGTGGGGCGGCAACTGTCTGTGAAACAGGAACCTCGAGACGTGAGTCCCGAGGGGAATCTCGGTCGTTCGCGGCCGAGAGGACGTCAACTAGGTTCGTCATTCGTTGAACCCCGCCGGAAATTGCCGGTGGCATTGCCGTCGACCTGCGCTTACCGTTGAACTGAGGGCTCGATCGCGAAGAGGCTATGCGAGTGCGACCGGGTCCTCGCAAAGCGTGATCGTGGGTGATGCGAGATGACCGCGTTGGGCGTGCTGGCGCTGGTGCTGGGTGTGCTGTTGATCGTCGTCGAGG
The DNA here is from genome assembly GCF_000280725.2 of Rhodococcus sp. JVH1. Lineage (NCBI taxonomy): Bacteria > Bacillati > Actinomycetota > Actinomycetes > Mycobacteriales > Nocardiaceae > Rhodococcus > Rhodococcus sp. JVH1. Next base: position 6,257,637 of record NZ_CP166289.1, read on the forward strand.
CACACGCACCGACCGCGGGTGTGCTCGGCGGGCTCGGGGCGCTGTTCGTCGGGGCCGGGGTGTGGCTGCTGTTCACGTCCAGTGACACCGCGCAGATGATCGCCATCCCGGCGGCCGCCGGAGTCGCGGTGGTGGGAGTGGGTCTCGCCGTGGTGGGCGGCCGGAAGGCACTCGCCGCCGGGCACGCGCCCGTGCGCACCGGAATGCAATCCCTCATCGGATCCGACGCCACCGTCCGCAACTGGAAGGGACGGCAAGGTCAGGTCGAGGCCGCCGGAAGCCTGTGGAAGGCGCAAACACTGTTCGGGGACGACGAGACGCCGACCGCCGGCGACTCCGTCATCGTCGAGCAGATCCGCGGACTCACCCTCACCGTGCGCCGCCGCGAACCATGGGAGCTGCAACTATGACCACCATCATCGTCATCCTGTGCGTCGTCATCACCCTCCTCGCCGTCGTCGCGAGCAGCTCGATCCGGGTACTGCGCGAGTACGAGCGGGCCGTCGTGTTCCGGCTGGGCCGGCTGGTCGACCTGAAGGGCCCGGGACTGGTGCTGCTGATCCCGGCGATCGACCGGATGGAACGGGTCAGCCTGCGGACCGTGACCCTCAAGATCCCCGTTCAGGAAGTGATCACCCACGACAACGTGCCTGCCAAGGTCACCGCCGTCGCCTACTTCCGGGTGGTCGACGCCGACCGGGCGATCGTCGAGGTCGAGGACTTCCTGGCCGCCACCCTGCAGATCGCCCAGACCACCCTGCGCTCGATCCTCGGCAAGGCCGACCTCGACGCCCTGCTGGGCGAGCGGGAACGCCTCAACGAGGACCTCCAGAAGGTCATCGACCAGCAGACCGAGCCGTGGGGTGTGAAGGTCACCACCGTCGAGATCAAGGACGTCGAGATCCCCGCCAACATGCAACGGGCCATCGCCCGGCAGGCCGAGGCCGAACGCGAGCGCCGCGCCAAGATCATCAACGCCGAAGCCGAGTTCCAGGCCTCCGCGAAACTCGTCGAGGCCGCCGACGTCATCAGCCGCAACCCGACGACTCTGCAGCTGCGCTACCTGCAGACCCTCAGCGCCATGGGCGGCGAAAACAACTCCACCGTCGTCTTCCCGATGCCCCTCGACCTGGTCCGCCCGTTCCTCACCGCGGCCAAGGACGCGGCAGCGGCGGACGACGGCGACGAACGGGCCCGGTTCGAGGCCCAGGCCAACCTGGCCGCGATGATCCCGCCCGCCGGTCCGGAGGCGCGCGCACCGCACCACGCACGAAACTGACGTCGTGCCCCACCGTTCACCGTCCGGCCACCGCGCGTGCCCCGGGAGGTGACCGGAGTGCGCTTGGCTAGGGTGGACAAACAGTGGCGTCCACCCGGGCACCTGCCCCCGTCGGGGCGAGCGGAAGCGAGAGACCGATGAGCGGCACAGAGGCAGCCGACATACGGACGGCCGAGTATCCGCGACCGTCACATTTCGTGCTGCACCTCAGCGACACCCATCTCGTCGACGACGACCTGCTGTACGGGGCCGTCGACAGCGAGGCCACCCTGCGGCAGATCTTCACCGAGATCGAGTCGTCGCACTCCCGCCCGGACGCCCTGGTGTTCACCGGCGACCTCACCGACCGCGGTCAGCCGGGGGCCTACGAGAAGCTGCGGGCGATCGTCGAACCGGTGGCGGCGTCGCTCGGTGCGCAGGTGATCTGGGCGATGGGCAACCACGACGACCGCGGACACTTCCGGACGGAACTGCTCGGGCAGGAGCCGTCGTACGAGCCGATCGACCACGTCTACGACGTCGACGGACTGCGCATCGTCACCCTCGACACGACCGTGCCCGGACATCACCACGGGGAGATCTCCGAGAGCCAATTGATCTGGCTGGCACAGCAGCTCGCGGTTCCGGCACCCCACGGGACCATCCTGGCGCTGCACCACCCGCCGGTGCCGTGCGTGCTCGACCTGGCGGTGCTGGTGGAACTGCGCGATCAGCCGCGCCTCGCCGACGTGCTGCGCGGCAGCGACGTCCGGTCGATCCTCGCGGGACATCTGCACTACTCGACGACGGCGACGTTCGCGGGCATCCCCGTCTCGGTCGCGTCTGCCACCTGCTACACCCAGGACCTCAACGTCCCGGCCGGGGCGCTGCGCGGACGCGACGGCGCCCAGGGCTACAACCTCGTGCACGTGTACCCGGAGACGATCGTGCATTCGGTGGTCCCGATGGGCAGCTACGACACCGTCGGCGAATACGTCACCGCCGAGGAGACCGAGCAGCGGCTCGCGGCCGAGGGTGTGCGGATCCCGGACATCGGGGAGCAGGCCGTCACGCGGGTGCGGGTGTAGTCAGCCCCGGCGCGGGAACTTCTCCCGGTACGCCATGACGTCGGAGAGCCGGAACCGGCGGTGGGTGCCGCGCATCTCGATGGGCAGGGCGCCGGAGTCGGCGAGCCGGCGCACGTAGGTGTCGGAGACGCCGAGGATCTCCGCGGCCTGGGACGTGGTGAGCAGGTCCGCGACCGCGCCGAGTGCCACACTCTGCCCGTCGGCGAGAAGGGTGAGCAGTTCGAGGACCGCGTCGCGCGCGGGGTCGGGCAGCACCAATCCGTCGAGGGTGACGATCGGCGACGCGTCGAGGGCGGTCCGGAGCTCGGCCGCAACCGTCGGGTCGAGCGCGGAAACGATGTGGTCGATGCTCATGGGTTTACGATCTCATGAGCCCGGACGGCGAGGCCCCGCGGCGGTAGTCTTGCTGTGTGGACGAATTGCACGATCCCGACGCCTTCGAACTCGCACGTGCCGGTCAGATCGACGTGACACCGGAGATAGACGAGATCGGGGAGTTGCTGCGCAAGTCCGGCCGCAAACACGCCATCGACGACACGGACGAGCCGTGGCGGCACGGGTACCCGTACGACGAGAAGATGACGCGGCGGCAGTACGAGAACCGCAAGCGCAAACTGCAGATCGAGTTGCTGAAGTTCCAGGCGTGGGTGAAGGAGAACGGCGAGAAGGTCGTCATCATCTTCGAGGGCCGGGACGCGGCCGGCAAGGGTGGCGCGATCAAGCGGTTCACCGAACACCTCAACCCTCGTGGTGCGCGGGTGGTGGCGCTGGAGAAGCCCACCGAACGCGAACGCACCCAGTGGTACTTCCAGCGGTACGTGCAGCACCTGCCCGCAGGCGGGGAGATCGTGATGATGGACCGCTCCTGGTACAACCGGGCCGGCGTCGAACGCGTCATGGGCTACTGCACCCCCAACGAGTACCTGGAGTTCACCCGGTCTGCGCCGGAGTTCGAGCGGATGCTCGTGCAGTCGGGCATCCACATCATCAAGTTCTGGTTCTCGGTGGGCCGCGAGGAACAGCACGCCCGGTTCGTGTCCCGCAGCACCGACCCCGTCAAGCAGTGGAAGCTGTCGCCCACTGACCTCGCGAGCCTCGACAAGTGGGACGCCTACACCGAGGCCAAAGAGGCGATGCTCTTCTACACCGACACCCCGCAGGCGCCGTGGACGGTCGTGAAATCGAACGACAAGAAGCGCGCCCGGATCGAGGCGATCCGCTGGGTACTCCACAAATTCGACTACACCGGCAAGGACCCGCGGGTGGTCGGCACCCCTGACCCGCTCCTCATCGGTTCTCCCGCAACGGTCTACGACGAGGGCGAGCGCCCGGAAGACGCGTTTCCCGCCGTCTGATCAGATCCCGGTCTCCCACGGTGCCGGGATGGGGAAGTAGTTCTCCAGGAACTGCGTCACCTTCTTGGTGCGCAACTCCAGGTCGATCTCGGGTGCGCTGCCGTCGTTGAGACAGAAGAAGTCCATCGACCGCTTCGCGAGCAGCGAGTCCATGTCGCGGAGCCCCGACTTCATCGTGGTGTCGACGTACTTCACCCGCGCCGCCGTCTGCACCACCGCGCGACCACTCATCAACGCGTAGTAGTGATACAGCGAGTTCGTCACCGAAATGTTGGTGCTGGCGCGGAAAGTGCTTGCGGCCGTGGCGGCGAACTCGTCGGGGAACTCCTTCTCCATCTCCTCCATCACGCTCTTGCGGAGCGGGGTGGCGGCGTGTTCGAGGTGCCGGGTGGTCATCAGACCGAAGCGGTCCTGCAGCAGCCGGCGATTCACGCGGGCGGCGTTCTCGAAGCCGCTGCGCTCGTCGTCGTTGTGGCCCAACCCGATTCGGGTGGTCGCCTCGATGAACATCGTGATGCCGCCGGGGGAGAAGAACATCTGCGGACCCACCGAGCGGCCGAAGAACATGTCGTCGTTGGAATACAGGAAATGCTCGGCGAGACCGGGGATGTGATGCAGCTGGCTCTCGACGGCCTGCGAGTTGTGGGTGGGCAGCACCGACGGGTCGGCGAAGAACTCCTCGCTCGGCATGAACGTCACCCGCGGGTCGTCGGCGAGCCACGCCGGACGGTCGGAGTCGGTGGCCACGAAGATCCGGCGAATCCACGGCGCGTACATGTGCACCGAGCGCAGCGCGTACTTGAGCTCGTCGATCTGCCGGAACCGGGCGGCGGAATCGTCACCCTCACCGACCACGTAGTTCTGCATCCGCTTGGCGCGCTGCGCCTGGAACTCCGCCGACGAGCCGTCCACCCAGGAGAACACCAGGTCGACGTCGAAATTGATGTCCGACGCATGGTCGGCGAACATGTTCTCGATGGTCGGCCACACCCGCCCGAACCGCTCGACGGTGCCGCGGACCGCCTCCTCCGAGCGCACCACGCGCCGGGTCAGGGAGTTCTCCATCGGCAGCACGATCTCGTCGTCGCTGATCGACCACAACTCGATCTGCACCCCCGTCGACGCCCCGTAACTCAGGCCGCTCGCCAGGTGCACGCGCGGACGGAACAGCCGGAAGATGCGGGCCTTCGACGTCGCGGACAGGCTGCCGTCGGAGACCAGGACCGCGGGACCCTTGGCGTCGACGGTCTTGGAGTAGAACGGACGGTCCTCACACGCGGCGACGAGGGCCGCCCGCAACGCCTTCCGCTGCGCCCAGTTGACCGCGATGACCGGGCGTTCGTCGTTGCCCCGCACCAGCAGATACTCGATCCCGGCGCCGTCCAGGACGTCGCGGACGAACAGCAGGTCCTCGACCATCGCCTCGTGCGGCGTGGTGTGCGTGATCGGCAGCGCGAAGCGGCCCTTGAACCGGACCACGTCGGCGCGGTCGCGCAATCTCGACGCCGCGGCGGCGGAGGCATGGGCAACGGCGTCCGCGGTCTCCTGCTCCGGGGGTACGAAGTAGACGTCATGCGGAGCGGAGGATTGAGTAATGTCGGGCCTTTCGGTGGCTGTCGCGAGTGCGATCCTGCCCAGTCTAGGCGCTGCGGTGCGGCTACCGCCTTCGAGTAAGCGTCGGACGCGAAGTACCACGTCGGACGCTTCCCTGCCGGAATCTGTTAGGAAGGACCCATGGCCGATCGCACCGGGGACATCGACGCAACTGATCGGGATGCCTGTCAGGCTTTCGAGGACGTCGTCGCGCTCCTGAACTATCCGATGTTCGTGGTGACCACACGGTCGGAAGACGAGATGTCGGGGTGCCTCGTCGGGTTCGCGTCGCAGGTCAGCATCAACCCGCCGCGCTTCCTGGTCGGACTGTCCAACAAGAATCACACCTTCTCGGTGGCCTCGCACGCGGAGCGTCTGGCGGTGCATCTCCTGACCCGTGACCATGTCGCGCTCGCGACGCTCTTCGGCGCGCAAACCGGGGACGAGATCGACAAGTTCGCCCGATGCGACTGGCATCCCGGCCCGCACGGGCTGCCGATCCTGGACGATTCACCCGCGTGGTTCAGCGGCCGAATCCTCGAACGACTCGAACTCGGTGACCACGTCGCGTTCCTCCTCGCCCCGGAGACCGGATCCGCCCCGGACGACCTCGGGCAGCTGGTCACCTTCTCCGACGTGCGCGACCTCGAACCCGGGCACGAGGCGTGACGCCGCAGATGCGCACGCTGAGCAGCGGTGCCGACGAGGTGTCGGCGGAAGAGTTCTACCGCGACCCGCCGGACGGGGTACGGGTGAACATGGTTGCCAGCCTGGACGGTGCGGCGGCGTTCGGCGGACGCGTCCGGCCCCTGTCCGACCCGGTGGATCACCAACTTCTGCGTGCGATGCGTGCGTATGCCGACGTGGTTCTGGTCGGGGCCGGCACCGTCCGCGCCGAAACGTACGGACCGGTGCAGCTGACGGAGGAACAGGCTCGGTATCGACTCGAACGGTGGGGACTCGACGCACCACCGCCGATCGCTGTCGTCACACGAACGGGCAACGTTCCGCCGGATTCGCCATTGTTCGCCGGTCGTGTCAGGCCGATCGTCGTCACCACCCGACGGGTGGCAGAAACGCGCGGGGCAGCACTCGGGGAGTCGGCGGACATCGTCGTGGCGGGTGACGACAGCGTCGAGATGCCTGCCCTCATGGCCGCTCTGCGGGACCGCGGGTTCGGCCGCATCCTGTGCGAGGGCGGCCCCACCCTCCTCCACGATCTCGTCACACACGATCTGGTGGACGAGATGTGCTTGACCCTCGCCCCGCGATTGGCCGGTCCGCAAACACTACCCGCATCGTCTGGCCCGACAGTGCAAGCGCCGCGCACACTTTCACTCGAGCATGCTCTGATCAACGACGACTTTCTCTACCTGCGCTACGGCCGGGGAACACAGCGCGGCTGACACTGCCGTCAGTCCAGGACGGTGAAGAACGAATCGCCGTCCTCCGCCGACCCGTCGATCTGCCCCCGGTCGGTGCGCGAGTCCTGCACGATGACGCCCTCGACCACGTCGGCGTGCTTGTTTCCGAACACCGGAATGTCGATGTCCTCCTCGTCGATGACACGGTCGACGTCCTCGCTCAGCTGGTCGTCGGGGAGATCCGCCAACGACACCTCGCTCTGCTCCTCGAGCATCACGTCGGGCTCTTCCTCCGACAACTTCTCGTCGAGGGACTCACCCTCCCGCTCCTCGCGCGCCGTGGTGCCGAACTTGTCGGCCTCACTCCACCCATCGGGCGGATCGACGACGTCGTCGCCGTCGTTGTTGCGCACGTCGTCGGAGTCCAGGCTCTCGCTGGGGCTCAGCGTGTCACCGGGTCCGTCTTCGATACTCATACGCATCAAATGCCCAGATCAGGCTTCGTTGAAACTTCGATCGATCGAGGTCAGGCGACGGCCGGAGCGCCCCGCAGCGCCTCGAGCGCCGCGATCTGCGCCGGCGACCACGGCGCCGAGTTCGCCCGGCTCGAATCGAGGTGCACGAGTACGACGGTCAGCTCCGCGGCCTGCACGCCGTCCTGGTGGACCGTGATCTGGAAGGTCAGGGAGGTGGTGCCGATCCGGTCCAGGGTGACGACGACGTCCGCGTCACCGGTGAACAGTTCGCGTCCGAAGTTGCTGACGACGTTCACCACGGCGGTCTGCGTGACCGGGTCGAGCAGGTCGCCGCACGCCTCGACGAGCGCCCGCTTCCACGCCGCGCCCGCCGCCTCGTGCGCGCAGTAGAACGGCACATGGCGGCTCACGGACGCCGGCGCGTCCGGCGTGGCGTTGTTCCGCAGGGCAATCGTGTAACGAGGCATGGATCGGACATTACCCAGACGCCGGCGGGCCGGCATTCTCAGGGGACTACTCGAACAACCCGCGGAGGTCGTCGGCGTCGAGACTGGAGCTGAGCAGGGAGTCGGCGTCCATCACGCTCGCGAACAGCGCCGACTTCTTCGCCTTCAGCGCCATCACCTTGTCTTCGATCGTGTCCTTCGCGATCAGCCGATACACCATCACGTTCCGCGTCTGCCCGATGCGATGCGCCCGGTCCACGGCCTGAGCCTCCGTCGCCGGGTTCCACCACGGGTCGAGGATGAAGCAGTAATCGGCCTCCGTGAGGTTCAGCCCGAAGCCGCCCGCCTTGAGGCTGATCAGGAATACCGGGGCGGCGCCCTCCTTGAACTCGCGGAGCACGTCGCCGCGACGCCGGGTGCTGCCGTCGAGGTAGCTGTGCGCGATCCCGGCGTCCGCGAGCCGGTCGCGGATCTTGCCGAGGAACCCGGTGAACTGGCTGAACACCAGCGCCCGGTGACCGCCCGCGACGACGTCCGCGAGCTGCTCGAGCAGGGCATCCACCTTGGCGGACGGAACGTCGTGATACTCGGCGTCCACTAGTCCGGCGTCGAGGCTCAGCTGCCGAAGCAGGGTGAGCGACTGCAGGATCGTGAAGCGGTTCTTGTCGACGTCGGCGAGCAGGCCGAGGATCTTCTGCCGCTCACGCTGCAGGTGGGTGTCGTAGACCTTGCGGTGCCGGGGGTGCAGTTCGACGTCGAGCACCTGCTCCTGCTTGGCCGGAAGATCCTTCACCACTTGCTCTTTGGTGCGGCGCAGCATCAGCGGCTTCACCCGGCGGCGCAGCTGCGCCAGAAGTTCGGTGTCGCCCTGCTTCTCGATCGGCTTGCGGTAGTAGTCGGTGAACCGGGCCGGATTCGGGAACAGGCCCGGGGCGGTGATCGACAGCAGCGACCACAGCTCCATCAGGTTGTTCTCCATCGGCGTGCCGGTGATCGCCAGCTTGAACGGCGTCTCCAGCCGGCGAACGCACTGGTAGATCTTGGACTGATGGTTCTTGGTGAACTGCGCCTCGTCGAGGATCATCCCCGACCACGCGGACTCCGCGTAGGCCTCGAACTCCAAGCGGAACAGGGTGTACGACGTGACGACGATGTCGGCGCCCTCGACCAGTTCGTCGAACGGGACGCGCCGCCGGGATCGGGTGTCGGAGATCGCGACGACGGTCGCGTCCGGAGCGAAGCGGGCCGATTCGGACTCCCAGTTCGACACGACGCTGGTGGGGGCGATGATGAGGAACGGCGGCGCGGCCGGATTCGACTGCCGCGCATGGCAGATCAACGCCAGCGCCTGCAGTGTCTTGCCGAGCCCCATGTCGTCGGCGAGGATGCCGCCCAGCCCGTGCTCCCACAGGAAGGCCAGCCAGCGGAACCCCTCCAGCTGATACGGACGCAGCTGGGCGTCCAGCGTGCTCGGGGCTTCCGCGGGCCCGATGTTGGTGGGCGCGAGCAGGCCGTCCACCTGCTGCCGCCACTGCGTCGCCTGCTTTTCGACGGTGCCGAGTGCGGCGAACTCGTCCCACAGGCTCGCCTGGAAACGGCTCAGCCGCAACGTCCCGTCCGCGCGGTCGCGGAGGGCCCGCGCCTCGTCGATCAGCTTCCGCAGCGTGTGGAGTTCGGGTTTGTCGAGGGAGAAGTAGGCGCCGTCGGGCAGCAGCAACTCGGTCTTCCCCGCGGCCAGCGCCGAGAAGACCTGGTCGAACGGCACGTCCCGGCCCTCCACTGTGAGGGTGACGCCGAGGTCGAACCAGTCGGTGCCGCCCTCGGATGCGGTGACGGACACCCCGATGGCCAGGGAATCGCCGGCCTCCCGGTAGTCGGCGGGTTCGCCCGAAACGTCGATCGACACGTCGGACTTGCCGTGGAGCAGGGGCAGGACCTCGGTGGTGAACCGCATCGTGTCGAGTCCGCGCAGCGCCGTCGCTTCCGGACCGCCCGACCCCAACCTGTATCTGTCCCAGGCGATGTCGAGCTCGTCGAGCAGTGCGCGCTCGCGGGCGTCGTCCCGGTACTCGTCGCCGGGGGTCCGGGCAGTCAGCGGCGCACGGTGCTCGTTGTCCCCGACGGTGTACAGCCATTCCCAGTCGACGGCGACCTCGTGGTCGGGGAGATACGACGCCCGCATCACCAGGGTGGGCTCGGAGATCGCGGGTGGGACGAACGAGCCGTCCGAGGAGATGACCGTGGCCAGGTTGCGGAGCTTCGGCAGGAAGTCCGTCAGGAAACGGGACTCTTCGGCGGCGGGAACCTCGATGGGTGTGCGGCGGCGCACCAGATCCTGTAAGGGGCCGGGCACGACGGAGTCGAGGCGCGCGAGGTGAATGCGCTCGTCCGCGTCGACGTAGAACAGGCCGTGGGCCCGGACGCCGATGAAGCCGACGGTCACTGCGTCGACAGGTTCGCCGTCGACGCGGACCACCGGCCGCACGACGAGGGCGCCGGTGGCGTCGTCGCGGGTGGCGTCGAGGCAGACCTCCGCCGAGCGGTAGGGGGCGAGTGCGCCCAGACGCTTGGAGGAGTGGATGAGCTCCACACCGACCCGGGCGGCCTCGTCGAGCAGTGACCACAGCTGGCGGCTGGGGAAGACGCTGAGATCGAGATCGGTGTGGTTCTGGCGGCGGTACGTCAGACCGCCGACGGACAGCAGGTGAATCTCGTGCAGCACCCGGATCTGCTCGGCGGGGTGCTGGAACTGGCTGCCCAGCTTGTTCCACGCCAGCCCGCCGACGATCCAGCCCTTACTCCCCGGCTGGACGGGCCGCACCAGCAACTGGGGTGCCGCGGCGGCGGCCGACGCCTGGACCCGGAACTGGATGGCGAGCGGCGAACGCCTGCCGGAGTCGCCGAACGGATCGGCGGTGAGCAGGGAACCGAGCCAGCGTTCCCAGGTGGGCGCGACTGCCGCCTGGGCCTCGGACCTCGCCTGTTTCATCGCGGTGATCAGCAGGGCGGCGACGTGCTTGCAGTTCATGCCGACCGGACACGTGCAGATCCCGTACCGGTACACGGTGCGGCCGCTGCTGGAGACGATGAACGCCGACGCGGAGTACGGTTCCGTCGCCGTGCCCGCCACCTCGCCCCACAGCTCCTTGGCCGCCGGATCCCACGACATCTCGATGACCGCGTGGTCGCGGGCGTACTGCTCGCCGCGGGTGTAGGTGGTGGTGCCGAGGACCGCCTTGATCGACGCCACGTCGATGTCGCGCAAGTCCCCGGGAAGCATGGCAACAGGGTAGTCAACTCATCCGACACGGTCGCGGGGTGCGGCGACTTCCACCCCAGGGTTCCTTGTTCCGCACCTCGCCCGATCGGAGACTTCGGAGCGTCGGGGGAAACCCATGGATCGGAGAGAACATCATGGCCGAGATGGTCGAAGCACACCGGAAACATCGCACTGGTGGAGTCGCGCGAACACTGATCACCGTGTACGGCACGCTCGTGTACGTCACGTTCCTGATCGTGTTCCTGTACGCGATCGGATGGGTCGAGGGACTCGTGGTGCCCCACACGATCAACGACGGCCCCGACGCTCCCGTCGCGGTCGCCGTGGTCATCGACGTGGTGCTGCTGACGGTCTTCGCCATGCAGCATTCGGTGATGGCCCGGCCCTGGTTCAAGAAACGCTGGACCAGGATCGTCCCCGAACCGATGGAGCGCTCGACGTACGTATTGTTCGCCACGGCCGCGCTGGCGCTGCTGATGTGGCAATGGCGTCCGTTACCCGAGCAGATCTGGGACGTGGAGACCGATTGGGTCCGCGTCGTGATCTACGTCGTGTCGCTCGGCGGGTGGGCCCTCGTGCTGGCGGCGACATTCGCCATCGACCACTTCGACCTGTTCGGGCTGCGCCAGGTGCTGCGCAACCAGAGCGGAAAGTCGGCTCTGCCCAGTCACTTTCGGACCCCTGTGCTGTACCGGGTGATCCGGCACCCGCTCTATGCCGGTTTCATCATCGCGTTCTGGGTGGCGCCGACGATGACCTGGGGCCGGTTGTTGTTCGCCGTCGGGACCACCGGCTTCATCCTGGTGGCGGTGCGCTTCGAGGAGCACGACCTGGTCGACACGTTCGGCGACGACTACCGCACCTACCGCTCACGGGTGCCGATGCTCGTCCCGAGGGTCGGCTCGCGAGGGCGCTAGCGTCACAGACCCCCGGCGACATCGATGGTCGTGGCGGTGACGTAGGACGCCTGGTGGGACAGGGCCCACAGCACCGCTTCGGCGATCTCCTCGGGTTCCGCGACCCGGCCGAGTGGCACCTTCCCGGCCACTCGCCCGGGTCGTCCGGGGTCGCCGGCAGCGGCATGGATGTCGGTGTCCGTCGTACCGGGAGCGACGCCGACGACGCGGATGTTCGCGCTCGCCAGTTCCCGCCCGAGTCCCACCGTGAAACTGTCGACGGCCGCCTTGGAGGCCGCGTACCCGACGTATTCGCCCGGTGCGCCGGTGCGGGCCGCGATCGAACTGAGATTGACGATGACGCCGGGGCGCCCTGTTCGGATCCAGTGCTCGGCGGCCGCGCGGGCGTAGGCCATCGCCCCGAAGACGTTGACGTCGAACACCTCCCGCACCACTGCGTCCGGGGTGGTGAGGAACGTGCCGAGCGCGCCGGTGGTCCCCGCGTTGTTGACCAACGCGACCAGCTGACCGCGTTGGTCGGCCGCATCGACGACGGCGACGGCCTCATCCGCGTCGCGGACGTCTGCCCGCACGGCGGTGGCGCGGACACCGCAGTGGTGGACGAGTTGCTCGGCGGCCTCGTCGTCGTTCTGGAACGTGAACGTCACCTGGTAGCCGCGGTGCACGGCGAGGCGCACCACCGCTGCGCCGATGCCGCGGGATCCACCGGTGACGAGGATGTGTTCGGACACGATACGAGCGTATCCGGGCGATCAAATGCGGACCGAAGCTGACCGCTATCGGTTCTACGGTGAGTGAAACCGATTCGCCGACGCAGGAGGACCGCATGACCGTCGAGCCGATTCCCGAGGGCTACACCACCGTCACACCGTGGATCATCTCCCGCGACACCGCCGCGCTGATCGACTACGTGAAGGCGGCGTTCGACGGCGAGGAACTCGGACGGATGGTGGGCGAGGACGGCACCATCGGGCACGCCGAGGTGAGGATCGGGAACGCCGTCGTGATGATGTTCGATGCCCGACCCGACTGGCCGCCGACGCCCGGGTTCCTCCGCCTCTACGTCGACGACGCGGAGGCGGTGCTCGCGCAGGCCGTCGCGGCCGGCGGCACGCTGGTGACGAAGGCGACGCACCTGTTCTGGGGCGACCTCGTGGGACGCGTCCGCGACCCGTTCGGCAACCTCTGGTGGGTCCAGACCCACATCGAGGATGTCGAGGAGGCGGAGATGACCAGGCGCATGAGTGACCCGACGTTCACCGCCGCAATGGAATACGTGCAGAGCGCCGACTTCTTTCCCGGACGGTAGACCGGGTCAGCGTTTCGGTCTGCCGAACGTGATGCTCGGCGCGGTCACGGTGAGGGACGCGATCCGGACCGCCACGCCGGACGGCTTCGGCGGCTCGGCGTCGATGATCGTGGGGTGATAGTCGATCTGCTCGGGCGACGGACGGGCCGGCGCGAACACGCTCCGGACGACCCCGATCGGCGTGCGGGCGATCGCGTCGGCCGACTGCTGGATCTGTTCGAGCGTCCGGAACACCGTGTCGAAATTGTCGGACTGCTGGGTGGTGCTCACCGCCTCGACCACCGGCCGCATCGTCCGCAACAGGAACACGACCTCCTCGAGCAGTTCCTCGGTGAGCCGGAGGATGTGGAACGACGTCTTCGCGACCTCGATCGGCACGGTCACGGCGCACACGGCGACGCGGACCGGCCCCTCGGCAGCCGAGGCCGCCCTCCGGACGGTGCGCTCGACCGGGGAAGGCACGAAACGGGAAACGAAGATCACCAGTCGACCCCCTCGCGGCGCGGCATCCTATCAGTGCCGGGGAGGTTACCGCGCACACGCTCGCCGCGCAGGACGAGCGAGCGGCGTCAGCCCGGCAACAGGGCCCGGACGGCGTCGATGGTGTCGGCGTCGGCGGCGGTCTTGTCGGGGCGGTAACGCAGGACGCGCGCGAATCGCAGCGCGAGCCCGCCGGGATAGCGCGTACTGACCTGGACGCCGTCGAGTTCGATCTCCACGACGAGGTCGGGGTGCAGGTACACGGTGTGATCGTCGCGGCTGCGTTCGTGGCGCGGGAATTCGTCCGTCTGCCACTGCAGTAGCGCGTCGGTGAGGCCCTTGAACGTCTTGCCCACCATGATCGGTTCGCCGCCGTCCGGGTCGCGCGCACCGAGGTGCAGGTTGGACAGGTAGCCGGTGCGTCGCCCGTAACCCCATTCGGCGCCGAGCACCACCAGATCGAGCGTGTGCTCCGGTTTCACCTTCTGCCAGGCGCGGCCGCGTCGCCCCGCCGCATACGGCGCGGCGAGCGACTTGACCATCACCCCTTCGTGCCCGGCGGCAAGGGCGTCGTCGAAATGGGTTGCGGCGCCGTCGCTGTCGGGGCGGATCAGCCCGGGAATACGGTGTTGCGGGGCAACGCGTTCCAGGGCCGCCAGCCGCTCCTCCAACGGCGCGTCCAGAAGGTCGACGCCGTCGAGGTGCAGGCAGTCGAAGAAGTAGGGGTGCAGCAGCAGGTCGCGGGCGGACTCGGCGCCGAAGCGGCTCATCGTCTCCTGGAACGGTCGGGGGCGGCCGCTGTCGGTGAGCGCCAGCGTCTCCCCGTCGAACACCGCCGACGTGCAGGGCAGGCCGGCGACGAGTTCGACGAGTTCCGGCACGCTGCCGGTGATCTCACGCAGGGTGCGGGTGAAGACGTGCACGTCGTCGCCGTTGCGGTGCACCTGGATGCGCGCGCCGTCGAGTTTGTATTCGACGCTGACGTCGCCGCCGAGTTCGGTCCACGCGTCGGTGAGTGATTCGGCGGGGGAGGCCAGCATCGGCCGGACCGGACGACCCACCTCCAACCGGAACGCGGTGAGGGCGTCGACGCCGCCGTCGAACGCCGCGACCGCGGTCGCGGGAAGGCGTCCCGACAGCATGAACGCCCGGCGCACCGGTTCGACGGGAAGGTCGGCGGCCGCCGCGATCGCGTCGGTCATCACCCCCTCGAGCGCACCCTGGCGAAGGTCGCCGGTGAGCAGTCGCAGCAGGAAGTCCCGCTCGTCGGCGGTGGTGCGGGCTAAGAGGTCCGCGAGCAGTTCGCGTCGGCGGGCGGCGGATCCGGAACCGGAGATCCCGGCAACGGCGGTGACGGTCCCGTCGAGGTCCGACACCGTCACGGACGGGACATCGGCCGGGGTGGCGGGAATGTCGGCGAGTGTCCGCCAGCCGATCCCGATCCGGCCCTGCCGAAGCTCCCCGGACAGCCACGCCACCACCGGTTCCACCTCGGCCGGCTCCAGTTGGGTGAGGACCTCGCGCAGCGCCCCGACCTTCACCTTGCGCGACCGCGTGGCCCCCACGTCCCGGGACGTCGCGACGATCTGCGAGAACAGCACACCCCGACGGTAACCGGAACGTCCCGCAGGCGGTCAGAATCCGCCTGATCGCAACGCTGGGCCGACCCGGCCGTCGTTCCTAGGCTTCGACGATGAGCACCCCACGTCGCCGGCCGCTGAAGACGGTCACGGGAGTCAGCGGCGCCGTGAGCACCTATGCCGCCGCCATCGATCCGCAGCAGTCGACCGTCGCGTCGTCGATCGAGATCGCGAAGATCGCCGAGGCGAACAAGTTCGACGCGCTGTTCGCCGCCGACCTCCTCAGTTTCGGGGCGCAGGGTGCGATCGGCGCGCAGGAACCGCTGATCTTCCTGTCGGCGCTCAGCGCCGTGACCTCGCACGTCGGGCTGATCGCGACGGTGACCACCACGTTCCACCACCCGTACAACCTCGCGCGGCTGTTCGGCACCCTCGACCACGTCAGCAATGGCCGCGCCGCCTGGAACGCCGTCACGTCGTCACTCGGCGAGGAGAACTACAGCGAGCGCGACCTGCCGAGCCCCGAGGAACGCTACGCCCGCGCCACGGAATCCCTCGAGGTGATCAACGCCTTGTTCGACAGTTGGCAACCCGGGGCGCTCACGTCCGACGGGGCCGGGGGAACCAGACTCGACGCCGATCGAGTGCGGCCGATCGACCACGCGGGCACGTACTTCACGGTGAAGGGCCCGTTGAACATCCCGCCGCTGCCGCAGCGTCGTCCCGTGCAGTTCCAGGCCGGCCAGTCCGCGGCCGGCGTCGAACTCGGGGCCCGGTTCGCGGAGGTCGTGTTCACGTCGCTGCCCACCCTCGAGGACGCCGTCACCTACAGCAAGAGCATCCGGGCGCGGGCCACCGAACTGGGCCGCGCCGACGGGCTGCCGCTGATCATGAGCTCGTTCCACACCACCTACGGCGCGTCCGAGGAGGAAGTGCGCCGACTGGTCCGGGAACAGGAGGAGGCGACGGATCTCGGCGCCGGCCGGATCCGGCTGGAGGACATGCTCGGTGGCGACCTCGACCTGTCCGGGCTGCCGCTCGACAAGCCGATCCCGGCCGACGTCCTGCCCGACGTCCGGTCGGTGAACCGCCGCCGCGGCCGGGTCGAAATCTTCAGCCGGCTCGCCGCGTCCGGGCGGACCCTGCGCGAACTGATCATCGCGTCCAAGGACACCGGCCACTGGGCGGTCGCGGGAACACCCGAACAACTCGCCGACGCCGTCCAGGAACGCTACGACGCCGGTGTCCTCGACGTCATCTCCTTCGGCGGGCTCGCCGAGGAACGGACCCGGGACTTCGTCGTCAACGGCCTGCTGCCCGAACTGCGGCGTCGCGGAATCGTCGGCAACGACTACGTGGGCGACACGTTCCGGGACAATCTGGAACTACCCCCGCTGCCCCCTCGCGGCTGACATCAGTTCTCCACCTCGGTGCCGTCCACGACGATCCGCACGCGGTCGGGGTAGAACGACACGTGGTCGTCGATGCCCGACGCCTCCGCGGTGGTGAACGGGTAGAACCAGGCGGCATCCTCGACGGGGTCGGAGCCGCCCGACCCGGTGAACGACAGATACGACGCCGTCCCCTTGTACGGGCAGGACGTCCTGGTGTCGGAGGCGGTGAAGAACTCGGACCGCACGTCGATGCGAGGAACGTAGTAGCGCACCGGCAGTGACGTCTCGAACAGCAGTCGCGGGCGGACGGTGTCGGCGACGAGCGTGTCGCCGATGAACACCTCGACGTGCCGGGACGACGGCAGCACGTCGACGCGGACATACGGGTCGCGGGCGTGGACGAACACCTGCTGATCCTCCTCGTACCAGGCGTCCATCCTGTGCCAGTAGAACGCGACGTACGGGCTGAGGTCGAGGGAATCCTCCAGTTTGGCGTCGTAACCCCACACGGATTGCTCCGCGCGACGGTCGCCGACGACGAGGTCCCAGTACCGGGCCTTGCCCTTCCACGGGCAGGTCGTGGTGGCGTCGACCGGCTCGAGGAGGTCGAAGTTCACGTCGTCGCGGGGAATGTAGTAGACGGGCAGGTGACCCTTCTCGAACAGGTACACCGAACGGGTGGTGTCGGCGACCGCCTGACCGCCGAAGAACACCCGGATGCGCTTGTGATTGGGTTCGATCGATATGCGGCCGTTCTCCGCGAACTGCTGGGTGGCGGCGGCGTGCGTGAGAGCTGTGGACATCACTCCATGGTGCGCCTTCGGCGCCCGGTGCGGGGTTAAGGAGGCTCTGGACTCGTTAACCACGCACGGGTGCGGAGCGCCGCGACACCGGCTGTCACGACCCACACCGTGAACGGGTAGAGGGCCAGGCGTTCGGTGATGCCGAATGGTTCGCCGGGGAGGAGGATCGCCACCATTCCGACGACACCGACGAGGCAGCACACACCGGTCCAGAGCGCGAAGATGCGCCAACGCTCGTAGAGCGCGATTGCGATGACGATCATGGCGGCGTTGCGGGCGACGAACGTCGGGGTCGCGACCAGTTGGTGCAGATGGGCGTCCACATTGATCGGAACGACTCCCGTCAGGGCCGCGCTGACGGAGGCCAGTGCGAGCAACGTCAACGCCACCCGGCGCAGGCGTCCCGGCGGGAGGAATTCGCGCAGGCCCACCGCTCCCGCGAGAATGAGCACCCCGGTCATCACGAAGGCGCTGTTGATCACCGTGTGCAGCGGTGAGCAGAGTCGCGCGGCCGCGACCTGGGCCGCGGAGCCGTCGCAGCCCGTGACACCCAGGTTGCTGACCGAGTTGGTCCGCACCTCGTACGGCCGCGGCCAGGCGCGTGCGGTCACGACCTCCGCGAGGAAATACAGGGCGATGAGCACCCAGGCCGTGGCTCCGGCCCGCACAGCCAACAGTCGCTGGGCGGGTGAAGGCGTTCGCACGACGCTCACCCCTCCGAACCGTACCCGGCTCACCGAGAGGATTGTTGACAATCTTCGGGAGCGGCTCGACCATGTAGCCATGGCCCCGCTGACGAGAATTCCCGTAGCTGACTCCGACGAGACGGGACAGATCGACGCGTGGCTGAGCTGACACGTCCCGCCGCCGACCTGCACGCCGAGCTCGCCGAGCTGGGCATC
This sequence comes from Rhodococcus sp. JVH1, assembly GCF_000280725.2. NCBI lineage: Bacteria > Bacillati > Actinomycetota > Actinomycetes > Mycobacteriales > Nocardiaceae > Rhodococcus > Rhodococcus sp. JVH1. Next base: position 6,275,882 of record NZ_CP166289.1, read on the forward strand.
GACCTCGACACCGGATCGCGGCGGCGTGCCGAATACTCCTTCGACGCCTCCAATTACCGGGTGCCGCCGCTGGCCGTCGCATTTCCGCGCAGCGCCGGCGACGTGGTGGCGATCGTCCGGGCCTGCACCGACCGCGGCATCCCCATCACCAGCCGGGGTGGCGGTACGTCACTCGCGGGCAACGCGATCGGCAGGGGAGTGGTACTCGACTTCTCCCGGCACATGAATCAGGTGCGGGCCGTGGACGCGTCCGCCCGAACCGCCGTCGTCGAACCCGGCATCGTCCTCACGGACCTGCAGAAAGACGTGCAACTGGCGACGGACGGCGCGTTCACCTTCGCACCCGACCCGTCCAGCAAGTCCCGCGCGACTGTCGGCGGTGCGATCGGCAACGACGCCTGCGGCAACCACTCCGTGCGGTACGGCCGCACGTCCGATCACGTCGTCGCACTCGATCTCGTGACCGCGAACGGGCACCGGCTGACCGCCACCCGCGACGGACTGCGCGCCACCGACCCGGAAGACTCGTCCGCGGTGAGCGAGGCTGAACGGATCGCCGCCGGACTCGACGAGCTGACGCAGGAGCATCTCGGCGAGTTCCGCCTCGAGCTGGGCCGCATCCCGCGGCAGGTATCCGGATTTCACCTAGCGAACCTGTTGCCCGAGAACGGCTTCGACGTGGCCCGCGCCCTGGTGGGAAGCGAGGGGACGTGCGCGGTGATCGTGGCTGCGACCGTCGCGCTGGTGCCGGTGCCGCCCGCGGCCATGCTGCTGTGCCTCGGATACCGCGACCTGGTGGACGCCGCCCGCGACAACGCGCTGATCCTCGCGTACTCGCCCGCCGCGATCGAAGGCATCGACTCGGCGATCGTCGACACCATGCGGCACCTGCGCGGCGCCGACTCCGTTGTCGGGCTGCCCGACGGCGAGGCCTGGCTGTACGTCGACCTCGACGGTGAGGACCTCGACGAGGTGAAACTGCGCGGCACCGAACTGGTCTCGAAGCTGCGGGCGGCCGGGCGGCTCGTCGACTCGCGGGTGGTCGGGGACCCGGCGGAACGCGCGTCGCTGTGGCGGGTACGCGAGGACGGCGCCGGACTGTCGGCCCGACTCGTCGAGGGCGGCGAATCCTGGACGGGCTGGGAGGATTCCGCCGTCGCGCCCGACCAGCTGGCCGACTACCTCGTCGACATCAAGGCCCTGCTCGCCGAATTCGGGCTCACCGGCGTGATGTACGGGCACTTCGGCGCCGGCTGCATGCACATCCGCATCAACTTCGACCAGCGCACCGAGGAGGGCCGGGACGTCATGTCGCGGTTCATCCACCGCGCCGCGGAACTGTGCGTGCGGTTCGGCGGATCGATGTCGGGGGAGCACGGCGACGGTCGCGCACGGTCGGCGCTGCTGCCGATCATGTACACCCCGACCATGATGGCGGCGTTCGCGACGTTCAAGCGGCTCTGGGATCCGGCAGCCGTGCTGAACCCGGGCAGCATCGTCGACCCCGAACCGCTGCTGGGCAGCCTGGCCCTCGACGGCGTGAACCCGCGGGCGTGGCAGACGACTTTCGACCTCACCCCCACCAGCGACGTCCTCGTCGCACCGTTCGTCCACGCCGTCCAGGGGTGCATCGGGGTGGGCCGCTGCCGCGCCTCGACCGGCGGGGTGATGTGCCCCAGCTTCCGCGCGACCGGCGACGAGAAAGACTCCACCCGCGGCCGGGCCCGCGCCCTGCAGGAGATGGTCCGCAACTCGCCGACCGTCGCCGACGGATGGCGCTCCGAGGACGTCAAGGAATCCCTCGACCTCTGCCTGTCCTGCAAGGCCTGCTCCACCGACTGCCCGGTGGGCGTCGACATGGCCACGTACAAGTCCGAATTCCTCGACCACCACTACCGCGGCCGGATGCGTCCGCTGTCGCACTACTCCCTCGGGTGGCTGCCGGTATGGCTGAAGATCGCCGAACGGTCCGCCCCCGTGGTGAATCGGCTCACCGCGGGCAGGCTGGCGAAGGTCGCGGCAAAACTGGGTGGTCTCACGCCGCACCGGTCGATGCCGGAGTTCGCGTCCCGCAAGCAGATCCGGCGCGAGGTCGGGGAGACCTCACAGAACGGCACCGCGGACGTCGTGATGCTTGCCGACACGTTCACCCGCGGATTCCGCCCCGAGGTGGTCGGCGCCGCGTCGCGGGTACTCGCCGAGGCGGGACTCAGTTCCCAGTGTCGCAGCGACGTGTGCTGCGGGCTCACCTGGATCTCCACCGGACAGCTGAAGCAGGCCAAGAAGACCCTCGCCAAGGCGGCCGAACTCCTCGACGACGGCACCGACCGCCCCATCGTCGTCCTCGAACCGAGCTGCGCCGCCGCGTTCCGCAAGGACCTGCCCGAACTCGTCCACACCGACGCCGCACGACGCGTAGCCGCCCGCGTCCAGAGTTTCGCGGGTGCGGTCCTCGAGCGCGCCCAGGCAGGCTGGACCCCGAGCGTGGCGCTGCCCGAGGACGTCACCGTGCAGACCCACTGCCACGAATACGCCGTGTTCGGCGCGGCCGGCCAGCGGAAGGCCCTGCAGGCGGTCGGCGTCGAACGCGTCCGCGAGGCCACCGGATGCTGCGGCGTCGCAGGAAACTTCGGGTTCGAGGCCGACCACTACGACCTCAGCATGCAGGTGGCGGAACAGGCACTCGCCCCCGCACTGCGCGACAGTCCCGAAGACGCAGTCGTGCTGACCGACGGATTCAGCTGCCACATGCAGGTACGGCAACTCGACCCGACCCGATCGTCGCAACACCTCGCCCAGCTGCTCGACCCCGCACCACCGTCGAAACCCGAACACCAGAGCGGAGACTGACATGTCGCAGTTGTCGATGACCAGTGAACAGCGCGAGAAGTTCCTCGCCGACGTACACGTGGGGGTGATCGCCGTCGACCGCGACGGGCGGGCACCGCTCGCCGTGCCCATCTGGTACGGCTACGAACCCGGCGGCCACGTCTACGTCTGGACCGGACGCGGGTCGCTGAAAGAGCGGCTGATCCGCGCCGCCGGCCGCTTCAGCCTCGTCGCCCAGGACGAGAAGCCGCCGTACCGGTACGTCAGCGTCGAAGGTCCGGCGGAGTTCGACGAATCACCCACCGCCGACGTCGTCCGCAGACTCGCCACCCGCTACCTGCCCGCCGAGGAGGTCGACAGTTTCGTGGAGGAGGCCTACGACGACAGCGCGATCGTCATCCGTATGCGGCCGGAGCACTGGCTGAGCGTCGACTACGGCAAAGGCGCGTAGCGCCCGTGCGTGGTTAGCGAGTCCCTGGACTCGTTAACCGCTCACGGGCGATTCGGTTCACGCTGATTCTGACGATGGCGGCGTGGGCCGATGTGCGGAAGCGTTGAAGGGCAGTTGTTCCGCCTCGACAGGAGCGCCCTTCATGACCGAACTTCTCGACCTGAGCACCGACGTCCTCGTCATCGGCGGCGGCCCCGCAGGAACGTGGGCCGCGCTGCGCGCACGGCAATCCGGGGCGGACGTCGTCCTCGTCGACAAGGGGTACTGCGGAACCAGCGGCGCCACCGCGCCTTCGGGCACCGGTGTCTGGTACGTCGACCCCGACCCGTCCGCCCGGGCGAAGGCCAAGGCCAGCCGCGAAACGCTCGGCGGCCATCTCGCCGATCACCACTGGATGGACCGCGTCCTCGACCAGACGTACGCGAACATGAACCTCCTCGCCGAGGAAGGCCGGTACCCGTTCCCCGTCGACCCCGACACCGGCAGGCAGATCCGCACCGGACTCCAAGGGCCCGAATACATGCGGCGGATGCGGGCGTGGGTGAAGAAGGCGGGCGTCCGGATTCTCGACCACTCGCCGGCCCTCGAACTGCTCGTCGACACCGGCGGCCAGGTGCGCGGCGCGGCGGGCTACCAGCGCCAGGACGACCGCGACTACCGGATCACCGCGGGCGCCGTCGTGATCGCGAGCGGCGGCTGCGCGTTCCTGTCCCGCGCACTGGGCACGAACGTCGACACCGGCGACGGCGCGCTGATGGCCGCCGAGGTGGGCGCGACGTTCTCCGGCATGGAATTCTCCAACGCGTACGCGATCGTCCCCGCCAACTCCACCATCACCAAGACCGCCTACTACGGCTACGCCACGTTCTTCCACGCCGACGGACGCGTCCTCGAGGGCGCCGGCTCCACCAAGGGACGCTCGGTGATCGCGAAAACGCTGCTGTCCGAGCCGGTGTTCGCCCAGCTGGACCGCGCCGACGACGACGTGCAGCGCCAGATGCGGCTCGGCCAGCCCAACTTCTTCCTGCAGTTCGACCGGCGCGGCATCAACCCGTTCACCGACCGCTTCGAGGTCAGCATGCTCGCCGAGGGGACGGTGCGCGGAACCGGCGGCATCGACGTGGTCGACGACACCTGCGCCACATCCGTCCCCGGCCTGTTCGCGGCGGGTGACGCCGCGACCCGCGAACGCATCTGCGGCGGCTTCACCGGCGGCGGCAGCCACAACTCGGCGTGGGCGATGTCGTCCGGCAGCTGGGCGGGCACGGGGGCCGCGCGGTTCGCGCGAACCGAACGTCGGGTCCGGGCGGGCGAACTGCGTCCCGCCGGCCGGGCCGGACTGCGGCCCACGGGGCGGTCGGGGCTGGAGGCGTCCGCGGTCGTCGCGGCCGCGCAGGCCGAACTCATCCCGTACGAGAAGAACTATCTGCGGGACGGTGTGCGGGTGCAGGGTGCGCTCGACGAGCTGGAGTCGTTGTGGACGGCGTTGTCGCTGGGCCTCGGCGGCGACTCCGGCGACGAACGTGTCCGGGCCCGTCAGGCCGCGGCGATCACCGCGGTGGGCCGGTGGATGTACCACTCGACGCTCGCGCGGACGGAAACCCGCGGAATGAGTAAGCGCGCCGACTACCCGGACCTCGACCCGGCGCAGCACCACCATGTGCTCACCGGTGGGCTGGACGACGTGTGGACTGCGACCGGCGCGGCACACAGTGGGCTGTTGCGGGTGGCCTCGTGATCGAGGTGCTGCTGGCCGAGGCGTGCATCGGCTGCGACAAGTGCGTCGACGCGTGCCCCACCAACGTCTTCGACCGCACCGACACCGGGATCCCCGTGATCGCGCGGCAATCGGACTGCCAGACGTGCTTCATGTGCGAGGCGTACTGCCCGGTCGACGCGCTGTACGTGGACCCGCAGTCCACGCCGCTCGTCGACGGGCAGAACATCCCCGAGGACCACATCGGCCGCTACCGCGAGAAACTCGGCTGGGGGAAGGGGCGCGCCGCAGGCTCACTCACGGCGGTCGGGCCGTCCCTGCCGCACGGGGCACCGCCGCCACGGCTGCACTCGTGAGTGCGTAGCGAGTGCAGGGACTCGTCAACCACTCACGGGCGGCGGAGCCGCTAGATTGGAGGCACCGGAACAGTCGTCACCTGGGGCAGGGGTGCGGATGCAGAATTCGAAGTCGACACCGATGACCGTGCCCGGGCTGCGGGTGTACCGGCCCGAATCGCCCGCGGCGCGGATGGCGCTCGTCGGCGCAACCGTCGTGGTCGGCCTCGTGCTCATGTGGATGGCCGGGCGGTCGGGGCCCGTTCGCACGTGGATGGTCGCGGCCGGAATCGCCGTCCTGCTGGTGGCCCGGGGACTGCATCTGCGGCGGCCCGTCACCACGACACATTCGGTGGCGGCGGTGCTGTTCGTGGCCGCCGCAGATGTGGCGTACACGAGCGCACATTCGACTCCGGGATTTCTCCTCCTCGTGGCCACCGGACCCGTCCTGATGCTGCCGGTGCGCAGTGTGCCGCAACCCGAGGACCGTGCCCGCGTCTTCTCGCTGATCCAGCAGACCACGGACGATCCGCTGTCGCCGTTCGCCCTCAATTCGGCGAAGTCGTACTACTTCAACGCGTCGGGCACCGCGGCGATCGCGTACCGGGCGCGATCCGGAATCGCGGTCGTCTCCGGCGATCCCATCGGCAACGCGCTCGAATTCGGCGCCCTCCTCGACGAGTTCTCCGAGTTCGCGGCCGAACGCGGTTGGCGCGTCGCCGTGCTCGGAGCGGGGGAGCGCGTCGCCCGGTTGTGGGAGTTCGGCGGCGACACCCGAAAGCCGTTGTCGGCGGTCCCGATCGGCCGTGACGTGGTGATCGACGTCGGACACTTCACCCTGCACGGCAGGAAGTTCCGCAACCTCCGGCAGGCCGTGCAGCGCACCCACAACGCCGGGCTCACCACCGAGATCGTCCCGGAAGGCGCGCTCGACGAACCGACGCGCCGGGAGTTGTCGGACATCGTCGAGGTCGCCCGCGCCGGACATCAGCGCCGCGGGTTCTCGATGATCCTCGACCACCTGCTGGACGGCGCACTCCCCGGCATTCTGCTCGTCATCGCGCGCGACTCCACCGGGCGGGCCGTCGCCTTCCAGCGTTACGGCACCGCCGATTCCGCCCGCGAACTGAGTCTCGACGTTCCGTGGCGCGGCGACGGCGCGCCGAACGGCACCGACGAACGCATGACCGTCGACGTCATCCGGTACGCGGAGCACACCGGTGCGCGATACGTCTCGCTGTCGTTCGCGGCGTTCCCCGAACTCCTCGCCCCCGACGCACCCGGCGCGGGGGCGCGGCTCTTCCGCCGTGTCCTGCACCTCGGCGACGTGCTGATCTCGCTCGAGTCGCTGTACCGCTACCTCGGCAAGTTCCATTCCACGGGGAACCGGCGATACGTCCTCCTGCGTTTCCGCTACCTGCTGCCCGTGGCGTTCGCGTGCCTGACGTTCGAGTTCGTGCCGCACCGGGAGCGGGCCTGAGGCGCGAGGTCAGAAGTCGAAATTCTTCTCGTTCGTCGCGGTGAGCGCGTCGACGACGGCCGCGAGATCGGTCTTGGAGACGTCCGGGGTCGCCTCCTTCGGTGTCGGTCGCGTCGCCTTGTCCGGTGGGGTCTGATTCTTGCCGGGCCGTTCGTCCGTCATCTGTGCACCTTCGCGATAGGCCGAGCCGGGCAGGTTTACTGACCAGTACACCGTCAAGAGTCTGCCTCCGCAACTCCACGGGATCCTGATGTGACGCGGTCCACCTCGGGCCAGCTATCTGTCAGCTATCAGGCTGTGATCGACTGGGGCGACAAGTGCTCGTGGACGGCGATCCAGCCCGAGTCCTCGCGCCGCCGAAACAGGATCGTCTCCCGTTCGTCGAGCTCGACCGTTCCCGTCGAATCCCGCACGGTGGTGCCGACCCGATGCGTCAGCACCGCGACATCCGGGGCCGGGAACGTGACGTTCTGCTCGCTGGAAAGGCACGCGAGGACGCGGAACCCGTCCGACTCCCACTCGGTCCACAGGTCGCGGTAGGCCTCGCGACTGGGCAGCGGCACCGGGTGGGTGTAGAAGACGAACGTCGCGTCCGGGCTGAACGCCTCGAAGTAGGCGGTCGTGTCGTGCTCGCCGAATGCCCGGATCAGCGCGTCGATCGCGTGCTGGACGTCTGCCGTCGTCGTGTCAGCCATGAGCCGGGGTCTCCTCGACTGCCAGTGCGGCTTCGCTGTCTTCGATGAACCGTTCCTCCGTGTCGAGGTCCAGCGACCGGGACAGGACCCAGTACACGATCCCGGACACGGCGAGTCCGACCGCGAACGCGACGTCGACGTCACCGAGGGCCGCGGCGATCGGTCCGACGTAGAACGGCAGCACCATGAACGGAACGGACGCGACGATGCCGGCGAAGAAGGCCGTCATGCCCCGCCACGACCACATTCCGTACAGCCCGTCCGGCGTGAACAGGTCGGTGATGGCGTAGTGCCCGCGGCGTACGAAGAAGAAGTCGGTGAGATTGACGGCGGTCCACGGCACGAGGAGGTACAGCATGATCAGCAGCGTCGTGTTCAGGACGGTCGTCGAATCGGTGAACAGCAGGCTCAGCACCAGCCAGACCGCGGCCAGCGCGAGGACGGTCACCACCCGGATCCGGCGGGACGGGGTCACCTTCCGGAAGGAGTCGATGCCGGTGATCACGGTGAGCATGCCGCTGTACGCGTTCAGGCCCATGGTGGCCACCAGCACGAGCGTCGCGACGAGGGCGAGCACACTGCCGAGGAACGGGACCACCGAGTTGCCGGCGTCGTGGATGCCGGCGAGCGCATCCGTGGCTCCGAGGCGCGTGGCCATCCACGCACCCACCGGGATCAGCCAGACCGGCGACGCGGAGGCGCCGAGGAACACGGCCGACACGATGGCCGACGTCCGCGTGTTGCGCGGCAGGTACCGCGAGTAGTCCGACACGTACGGCGCGTAGGTGATGTTGTAGGAGGCCGCGACACTGAACTGGGCGATGAACGCCAGCAGGGTGAACCCGCCGGTCGCCGCGCCCGCGTCGCCGCCTGCGTGCCCGAACACGACACCCCACGTGGGGATGGCCCACAGCGGCAGTGACAGCCAGAACAGCACACGGAACGACAGGTGCAGCAGATCGTGACCGTAGATCGCGAGCAGAGTGGCGACCGCGGTGATGACGACGGCGATGACGGCCGCGTTCCACCCGAAGATGCTGTGCAGGCCCGCCTTGATGATGACGACGTCCACGACGTTGAACCCGACGTACGTGAACAACGTCCCGAGGAGCGCGAGGACGACACCGCGATAGCCGAACTGCGCGCGGGACTGCACCATCTGCGGGAGTCCGAGCACCGGTCCCTGCGACGCGTGGAACGCCATGAACAACGTTCCGAAGAAGATGCCGAGAATGCCCGCGACAACCGTCCAGCCCAGCGACAGGCCGAGGGCGGGGCCGACGAAGCCGATGGCCACCGTGAAGGGCTGGAAGTTTCCGACGAACCAGAAGGGGCCCTGGTCGCGGACCTTCCCGTGACGTTCGTCCTCGGGGACGTAGTCGATCGAGCGGGTCTCGATGGTGCCACCGAGGGTCGCGGCGGTGTCGCCGGGGTGATCTGACACTGAAACTCCTAGGAGGTGCTGTGGCTCTGATCACCACTCTGCGCACTTCGCCGCCCCGGCACCAGAGGCGAGATGTACAGTTCGTCTATTACGGTTGGGCAATTCGTACAAGAGGTCGCCGGTGATCACCGTCCAGGACGTCCTGTCCGCCCCCACGCTGCGGCTCACGTCGATGAGCGGGACGGCGGGAGTCGACAACCCCATCACCGCAGCGCACGTGTCCGAACTGACGCGTCCGCGGGACTGGCTGCAGGGCGGCGAGTTGCTGATGACCGTCGGCCTGATGCTTCCCACCACCGAATCCGGATGCCGCGACTACGTCCGGGACTGCGTCGCGGGCGGGGTCGCCGCACTGTGCCTCGGTCTGGGGCACGGGCTGCCCTACCAGGCGCCACCGGCGCCGCTCGTCGCGGCGGCGCGTGAATTCGGTGTCCCGCTGCTCATCGCCCCCGACTCGGTGCCGTTCATCGCCATCACCAAATGGATCTTCTCCCGGATCGCCGAGGAGGAGAAGCGCGCCCTCGAGAACGCCATCGAACTGAGCTATCAACTCACCGCGGTCGCGGCCGGACCGTCGCCCCTGAGCGGACTGCTCGACACGTGGCGGTCCGTCAGCGGCTCCCTCTGCGCGGTGCTGGACGCGTCGGGCGGGGTGGTCCAACTCTCCGACGGCGTCGATGCGGCGTTCCTGCAGGACGCTCAGGATCAGGTGGGTCGCTACACCACCCGCGCGAAGGGCTGGACGGCGTTCGGCGGCGCCGGTCGGCGGGAACTCGAACTGCACCCCGTGCGCATCGAGAACCCGCTCGCGTTCGTCGTGCTCGAGCGGTCGGCGGACAGCGCGCTGCGGCACGCGTCCAATGTTCTCGTCTCGCTGCTGTCGCTCGAACTCGAACGCCGCCACGTGGCCGGCGAACCGGAGCGGCAGCGGCGGGCGGCGGCGCTGGCGCAGCTGCTCAGACCCGGACTCCGGCGGGAGCGCGCACATCAGATCGCGGCCGGCATCGGGCTGTCCCGCGATCCCCTGCAGATCGCCGTCGTGCGCTCCACGCCCGAGGCGCTGGCCGACCTCACCGTCCGGATCGGTTCGGTCCTTCCGGATTCCGTCCTGAGACAGCGCAATTCGGACATCGAGATCGCGCACCCCGAGGTCGCCGGGCTCGCGGACCTGCTGTCGGGCGTCGCGGAGGGATGCGCCATCGGGATCGGCGCCCTGGTTCCGGTGGACGCGCTGGCTGTGTCGGCGATGCAGGCGCGATCCCTCGTCGCCGTCAGTGCCCGCCTGGGCCGCGCCGTCGACGCCAAGGAGGGCGAGACGGTGCAGTTGCTGCTGCGACTCGGCTCGGCTGACGTGCTCAGCGGCTTCTCGACCGCTGTCCTCGCATCCCTCGATCAGCTCGAGCCGCGCGAACGCGTCGAACTCCAGCGAACGCTCGAGGAATGGCTGCGAGCCAACGGGGCCTGGGACCCCGCGGCGGCCGCCCTCTCCGTGCACCGCAACACCGTCCGGAACCGGATCGACAAGATCGCGGCGCTGACCGGGCGGAACCTCGACCAGGCCGACGATCGCATGGAGCTGTGGCTGGCGCTCAAGGCCAGGGCGGTGACACCGTCGACGGACGAACCCGACTGACGGTCACGCCCGGACCAGGATCTTCACCGCCGTGTCGTTGTGCTCGATCAACGTCGTGAGGCCCTCGGAGACCAGGTTGTCGAGTTCGATCCGGCCGGTGATGAACGGGGCCAGGTCGATCACGCCGCGGCGCACCAGCTCGATCACCGCCTCGTGATCGCGGACGTAGGCGATGGTGCCGCGCAGGTCGATCTCCTTGAGGACGAGCTTCTGCATGTCGACCGTCGCGGGCTTTCCCCAGATCGACACGTTCACCACCACCGCTGCGGGCCGGACGGCGTCGAGGAGGGTGTCGAGGACAGCGTTGACCCCGGCGCACTCGAACCCGAGGTCGGCGCCGACACCGTCGGTCAGCTCGAGCACCCGGGCCCTCACGTCCTCCGACGACGGGTCGATCACGTGATGCGCGACCCCGCTGGACAGGGCCTTCTGCTTCCGGGCGTCGCTGAGTTCCGTGACGATCGTGGTGACACCCAGGCCCTTCAGGACCGCGGCCACCAGGAGTCCGATCGGCCCCGCGCCGCCGACGAGCGCGACATCACCGGCCTTGGCCCCGCTGCGGACGACCGCATGATGCGCGACGCTCAGCGGTTCGATCAGGGCCGCCTCGTCGAGCGGGATGTCGCCGATCTTGTGCACCCACCGGCGGTCGACCACCACCTTCTCGCTGAGTCCGCCTCCGCCACCGGCCAATCCGATGAAACCCATCTTCGTACACAGGTGGTAGTTGCCTGCCTTGCAGGACGCGCACTCGTTGCACACGAAGTACGGCTCCACCACCACGTTGTCACCCACGGCGACATCCGTGACGCCCTCACCGACCTCCTCGACCGTCCCGGAGAACTCGTGGCCCATCGTCACCGGCGCGTTCTCGTGCGACAGCGGATGCGGATGCCCCGGCGGGGAGATGAAGATCGGGCCCTCCAGATACTCGTGGAGGTCGGTGCCGCAGATGCCGCACCACGCGACCCGGAGTTTCACGGCGCCCGGCCGCAATTCCGGCTCCGGGATGTCGTCGATCCGGATGTCGCGTCGGCCGTGGAAGCGTGCTGCCCTCATGAATCCGCCCTCACTACGTTGTGAAAGTGCTGATTCGGGCAACGGTACGGTCGCGCGGCCGGGGGCGGAAGAGTTGCAGTGTGTTGCAATTCGATGGCGCCGGTGTGACGTTCACCGGCCGATAGCTGGTTTGGCCGGATCTGCGGGTACCTTCGAGGGGAAAGACTGGTTCGATCTGGGGGAGTGAGGCATGGCACGCATACGCACGGCGGCTGAAGCCGAAATCAACGCCGCCGAGCAGATGCAGAAGCTCGGCTACGGCGACGCCACAGCGCTACTCGGAGGCGCGGACGGCGGCATCGACGTCTACTCGTCACGCGCGTACGCGCAGGTGAAGTGGCGTGGCGGCAGTGCAGGCAAGTCGGACCTCGCGAACCTCTACGGCACCCGCGGAACCAGCCACGCCCGGAAACTCCTGTACTTCTCCGGCCCCGGATACACCGACGAAGCCGTCGACTACGCGGACACGGTGGGCATCGCCCTGTTCCGGTGCGAGCCCGACGGCGAAACCCCGCCAGTCGGCGCCCACGCCCCGAAACTGGTGGCCGCCGCGCGTAACTCGACGGTTGCGGTGGCCCCGTCCCCGCCGCCCCCACCGGAGCCCGAGTCGCCGGCGCGCATCGTCGCCCGCAACGCATGGGCGATGGTCGCAGGCTTCTTCGGCGCCCACTGGCAACTCCTCGGCGCCGTCGTCTGCACGATTGTCCTCATGATCGCCCCCTTCGGTGAAGGGAACGTCGGGCTGCGGGTGTTCGCGACAATCCTCGCCGTCGTCGGCGCACCGGTGTTCTGGCTCCTCTACGTCCAGCACCGGCACGCGAAGGACCGATAACACGAGGAAACCACCGTCAGTCCGTACTGACGGTGGTTTCTCGTTGCGGTTCGGAGTGGGCGAATCTCAGTTCGCGGTCGGCAGCGACTTCAGCGACGTGACGGTTGCGACGCAGGCGCGAGCGGCCTCGGCGCCCTTCTTCACGAAGTGGTCGTGGAAGTAGTTGAGGTGCTCGTCGTGCTCGTGGAAGTGGTGCGGCGTCAGCACAACCGAGAACACCGGCACGTCCGTGTCGAGTTGCACGCGCATGAGGCCGTCGATCACCGCGGTCGCGACGAACTCGTGCCGGTAGATGCCACCGTCCACGACGAGCGCAGCGGCGACGATGGCGTCGTAACGCCCGGTGAGGGCGAGGCGGCGTGCGTGCAGCGGGATCTCGAACGCGCCCGGCACCTCGAAGAAGTCCAGTTCGTCCTTCGAATACCCCAGCGTGGTCACCTCGTCGGTGAAGCCCTCGCGTGCGCGATCGACGATGTTGCGGTGCCACGTGGCCTGGATGAACGCGATCCGTCCCTGACTCTCACTCATGGTCTGAAACTACTGCACCGGTGCTAGCGCTGTGAACGGGGCAGTGCCGTGGACCGGCCCCACCCGGAGTCGTCGGTGAGGTGCTCGAGCAGCGGCTGAATCCGGTACGGCAGCGGGCTGGTCAGCGCGATCGTGGTGGTCGAATGCGTGATGCCGGGCAGGTTCGCGATCTTCTCGAGCAACTTCTGAAGTTCCGCGTGCGTGGACGTGGCCACCCGCACCAGCAGGTCTTCGCGGCCGGTGGTCGCGTGGATCTCGATGACCTCCGGCAGGTCGACGAGGCGGTTGCCGACGGCGGTGAGCTTGCCCTGTTCGAGTTCGAGCCCGACGAACGCCTGGATGGGAATCCCGACCTCGGCGAGGTCGAGGTTGGGGCGGAAGCCGGTGAGTAGTCCGCTGGTCTCCATGCGCTTCATCCGGGACTGCACGGTGTTGCGGGCGACGCCCAGCGAGTTGGCGAGTTCGGCCACGCTCATGCGTGAGTCCTGGCCGAGCAGTCCGAGCAACTGCACGTCGAGCTTGTCGATGCTGAGCACTTTGGTACCTCCGGGGAGTGACGGCCGTCACCTATTGCGTGAACTGATCAGTTGATCCGATTTGCGTTGACCAAATCTTAGACCAGATACAGGATCAAGCTCACGAAATGCTCAACGCGACGGATCGGGAATCGCAGATGACTCAGCTAGACGACGCTCGCACCAGTGCAGCATCCTTTGATCTCGCCGACCGATACCGGGCCGACTCGGGCCCGGTGTTGATGACCGGTGTCCAGGCCATCGCCCGCCAGCTGGTGGAGCAGCACGAACGCGACCGCCGCGCGGGACTGAACGTCGCGACTTTCGTCTCCGGCTACCAGGGCAGCCCCCTCGCCGGCCTCGACCGCACCATCGCCGCCATCCCCACGTTGAGCACCGACCACGACGTGAAGTTCGTGCCCGGCATGAACGAGGAACTCGCCGCGACCTCCGTCTGGGGCAGCCAGGTCGACCTCCCGCAGGGCGAGCGCACCCACGACGGCGTCGTCGGCGTCTGGTACGGCAAGGGCCCCGGCCTCGACCGCGCCAGCGACTCCATCCGGCACGCCGCCATGTACGGCGCGAACGCCCGCGGCGGCGTCCTCGTCCTCGTCGGCGACGACCCCAACGCCAAGTCCTCCACCATCCCCTGCGCCAGTGAGCGGTCCATGGCCGCGATGGGCATGCCCGTGTTCTTCCCGCGCAACGCCGAGGAGGTCATCACGTTCGGCCTCTACGGTGTGGCGCTGTCGCGGATCTCCGGCTGCTGGTCGGGCATGAAGATCGTCGCCGACGTGGCCGACGGACTCTGGACCCTCGACCGCAACTTCGCCGACCTCGACATCGTGCTCCCCGAGATCGAGTGGAACGGCAAGCCGTGGTCGTACCGGCAGCGCGTGCTCGCGTCCCCGCCCGACAGCGTCTACGCCGAGGCCGACCTGTACGGGCCGCGCTGGGCGATGGTCGAGGCGTTCAACGCCGCCAACGAGATCGACAAGATCGAGGTGAACCCGCGCAGCGCGTGGCTGGGCATCGCCGCCGTCGGCACCGCCTACGACTCGCTGCGCCAGGCCCTGCTCGACCTCGGGCTCGGCGACTCCCAGCTCGAGGACGCCGGCATCCGCATCCTCCGCGTCGGCATGCCCTACCCGCTGGGCGCCGACAAGGTTCGCGAACTCGCCGACGGCGTCGAGCAGGTCCTCGTCGTCGAGGAGAAGATGCCGTTCGTCGAGTCGCAGCTCAAGGACATCCTCTACGGCGGCGCCAGCGCACCCGCCGTGCTGGGGAAGAAGAACGCGCAGGGCAAGAACCTGATCCCCGTCGACGGCGAACTGACCGCCGCCCGGCTCACCGGACCGCTGCGCCGCGTCCTCAAGGACCGGGTCGCGCTGACACCGGCCCCGCCGCCACGTCTCGAGCTGACCGTCCTGCCGACGTCGCGCACCCCGTACTTCTGCTCCGGCTGCCCGCACAACCGCTCCACCGCGGTGCCCGAGGGATCGATCGCGGGTGGCGGCATCGGCTGCCACACTCTGGTCACGATGTCCGGCCGCACCGACAGCGCCGTCACGATGCTCACCCAGATGGGCGGCGAGGGGGCGCAGTGGATCGGGCAGGCCCCGTTCAGCGACGTCAAGCACATGTTCCAGAACGTCGGCGACGGCACCTACTTCCACTCCGGTCAGCTCGCCGTGCAGGCATGCGTCGCCGCCGGCGTCAACATCACGTACAAGGTGCTCTACAACTCCGCCGTCGCGATGACCGGCGCGCAGGACGCCGAGGCCGGGCTGACCGTGCCTCAGCTCACCCACAAGCTGGCGTCCGAGGGTGTCAAGCAGATCATCGTGTGCGCCGAGGATCCCAAGCGGCACAAGGGCGCCCACTTCGCCGTCAACACGCTGCTGTGGGACCGGACCCGCCTCGACGAGGCGCAGCGCGTCCTCCGCGACATCGAGGGCGTGACCGTGCTGATCTTCGACCAGCAGTGCGCCGCCGAGGCCCGCCGCAAGCGCAAGCGCGGCAAGCTGCCCGCCCGCCGCACCCGCGTCGTCATCAACGAGGCCGTCTGCGAGGGCTGCGGCGACTGCGGCGTCAAGTCCAACTGCCTGTCCGTGCAGCCCGTCGACACCGAATTCGGCCGCAAGACCAAGATCGACCAGACCAGCTGCAACACCGACTACTCCTGCCTCGAGGGCGACTGCCCGTCGTTCGTGACGGTCGAGCTGCCCGAGGAAGGCGCACCGAAGACGTTGCGCGGGATCCCGGCTCCGCCGGAGGTCGGCGACCCCGACCCCGCCGTGTGGACCGGAACGCACAACCTGTTCATGGCCGGCGTCGGTGGTACCGGCATCGTCACCGTCAACCAGGTGCTCGGCATGGCCGCGCTGCGCGCCGGGCTGCACGTCGAGGGACTCGACCAGACCGGTCTCAGCCAGAAGGCCGGGCCCGTCACGTCGCACCTGCGGCTCAGCGATCAGAAGACGCGGTCGGGAAGCTCGGCGCCGTCCAACCGGATCAGCCCCGCGACCGCCGACTGCGTCCTCGCATTCGACCTGCTGACGGCGGCCGACGCCAAGTACGCCGGCTTCGGCAGCTCCGAGCGCACCATCACCGTCGCGTCGACCAGCCAGACCCCGACCGGCGACATGGTCTACGACCCCGCCGTCCGCTACCCGGACGAGGACAAGCTGCTAGAGCGTCTCGACGTCTCGGCCCGCGAACTGACCGCGATCGACGGGCTCGCTGCCGCCACCGCACTGTTCGGCAGCACGGCCGCCGCCAACTTCCTGCTGGTCGGCGCGGCCTACCAGGCCGGCGGACTGCCCATCCCCGCCCGGTTCATCGAGGAGGCCCTCGAGATCAACGGCGTGGCCGTCGAGTCCAACAAGGCCGCATTCCACTGGGGACGCGTCGCCGTCGCCGACCGGGAAGCCTTCCTCGCCGCCACCAGCTCGGCCGCCGTGCCGCAGCGCAGCGACACCGTCGTCCCGACGCACCTGCTCGCCGGATCCACCCTGGACGGCACGACGCTCGAGCTCACCGAACGCCGCGCCGCGAACCTCGTTGCCTTCCAGGGCGACCGCGTCGCCGCCCGCTACATCGCCCTGGTGCAGCAGGCATGGGACGCCGAACGCGAGCTGGGCAGCCGGACCGAGTTCAGCGAGGCCGTCGCCGCCGGCCTGCACAAGCTCACCGCCTACAAGGACGAATACGAAGTGGCCCGGATGCTCACCGACCAGGCGTTCCTCGACGCCGCCGCCGGCGAGGTCCCCGGCGCGGGCAAGCTCACCTACAAGCTGCACCCGCCCGTCCTCAAGGCCATGGGCCGCAAGACCAAGATCGGATTCGGCCCCCGCTCGCACGTCGCGCTCAAGACGCTCGCCAAGGCGAAGTTCCTGCGCGGCACCGCGTTCGACCCGTTCGGCTACGCCAAGGTCCGTCGCCTCGAGCGTCAGCTGCTCGCGCACTACGAGACCACGGTGGCCCGCCTCGTCGCCGACCTCTCCGCCGACACCTACGACACCGCAACGCTGATCGCCGCGACCCCCGACCTCGTCCGGGGCTACGAGGACGTGAAACTGCGCAACGTCACCGTCTACCTCCAGCGTCTCGCCGAACTCGGCGTCGACACCTCCACCATCACGATTGCCACCACTCCGGAAAGGTCCTGAGAAGACATGACTCTCACCGCGGAACGTCACGACACCGCACTGCCCGAAAACGCTGGAGTGTTCGAGCGCACCGATTTCCCCACCGACACCGCCCACGAGCAGGTGACGTTCTTCCAGGACCCCGCCACCGGACTCAAGGCGATCGTCGCGATCCACGACACCACCCTCGGACCGGCGCTCGGCGGAACCCGCTTCTACCCGTACGCCGACGAGGCCGCCGCCCTCAAGGACGTCCTGCGCCTGTCGCGGGGCATGACCTACAAGTCGGCGATCGCCGGAGTCGACCTCGGCGGCGGTAAGGCCGTCATCATCGGCGACCCGGCCACCGGAAAGTCGGAGGCGCTGCTCGAGGCGTACGCCCGGTTCGTTCAGACACTCGGCGGCCGGTACATCACCGCCGGCGACGTGGGCACCGACTCCGACGACCTCGACGTGATGGGGCGCGCCACCGACTACGTCGTAGGACGCAACACGTCCGCCGGCGGGTCCGGCGACAGCGCCCCGATGACCGCCCTCGGCGTGTTCCAGGGCATGCGCGCCGCCGCCCAGGCCAAGTGGGGCACCGCGAGCCTCGCCGGCCGTACCGTCGGCGTCGAGGGCACCGGCAAGGTCGGCTACCAGCTGATCAAGCTGCTGCTCGCCGACGGCGCGTCGGTGGTCGCCACCGACGTCAACGCCGCCGCACTCGACAGGGTGGCCCGCGACTTCCCCGAGGTCAAGATCGCGTCCAGCGTCATCGGCCAGGAACTCGACGTCTACGCACCCTGCGCGATGGGCGCCACGCTCACCGACGAGTCCGTCGCCGCGATCACCGCCCAGGTGATCTGCGGGGCCGCGAACAACCAGCTCGCCCACCCCGCGGTCGAGCACGACCTCGGCGAACGCGGCATCACCTGGGTTCCCGACTACGTCGCCAACGGCGGCGGACTCATCCAGGTCGCCGGTGAGCGGCTCGGCACGTCCGCCGACGACGTCCGCGCGCAGGTCGAGAAGATCTTCGCCACCGTCGTACAGATCCTCGACGTCGCGAAGCGTGACGGCATCCTCGCCGGCGCCGCAGCCGACGCCGTCGCCGAGGCCCGCATCGCTGCAGCCAGGTAGGCGGCTCCGCCGCCCGTGCGTGGTTAACGAGTCTCTGCACTCGTTAACCACGCACGGGCGCGAAGCGCCTAGGCCGTCAGCCGCCGGTGCAGCTCCCAGGCATTGCGCTCGACGCGGTTGGATTCGAGCATCCCGTCGGCGCGGACGTTCCACACCGCGGTGCCCGTCAGGTGAATGGGTTGCCCGTCGGGCTCGGTGCCCATGAATCCGCGATTGCGGCCGGTCATTTCCCACAGTGACGCGACGCGGGAACCGTCCTCGTTCTGGAACGTTTCGACGGGGATGAACTCCAGGTCCTCGACGGTCGACTGAAACTTCAGCACCCATTCCTTGAAGGCGTCCCGGCCGCGGATCGCCTCTCCACCGGTGACGATGACGAAGTCGTCGACGACGAGCTCGTCGATCGCATGGGGGTCCTGGGGTGACTGCCACACCCGGGCCCAGAAATTCTCGACTGCGTGAACTCCGTGTTGTGCAGACATGGCTTCCTTGCCTCTCGCTAACTTGGAATTTCCAAGTTAGCATGGATACGGCGAGGTCGCGCTCCCGTTCTTCACGAGTTCCGGTTAACCCTGGGGATCGGCCGCCGGGGCCGGAGTGCCCTGCTGTACATGCAGAGTCGATGCCGAGACGCGTCGACCGTCGTCGGTGACGAACGCGAGGGACACGGCCTCGCCGGTGGTCTCGTCGGAGTACTCGGGGGAGGTGCTACCCGGACGCGGCAGATGGTCGCGACCGAACTGGCCCAGAGCGCCGATCACGACATGCAACTGCTTGCCCTTTTCGGTCAGCACGTACTCCAGACGTTCCCGCGACCCTTCCTGGCGATAGGCGCGGCGTTCGAGGATTCCTTCGTCGACGAGCATCGCCAACCGTGCGGTGAGGACGTCGGACGCCACGCCGAGGCTGCGGGTGAACTCCGAGAATCGGCTGTGGCCCCAGAAGGCGTCGCGGACGATGAGCAGCGTCCATTTGTCGCCCAGGAGTTCGAGGGTGCGCGCGATCGAGCAACGGGCAGGGGTGGCCGATAACGGACTCATGCGACGAGGATAGTCCCTACTGGCTTGGTGCGTCCAAGCCAGCGGCTACGCCGCCCGTGCGCGGCGAACGAGTGCAGAGACTCGCTAACCGCGCACGGGCGCGGAGCGCCTCACGCCCGGATCCCCGTGACAACGGCGTCGAGGAACTCGTCCGCGATCTCCTCGGGTGTCTCGGCGCCCGCGGGGGTGATCCAGAGGTAGCTGTAGTTGAACATGCCCAGCAGGCCCTTGACCATCAGCCGCGGAAGGGCACGGAACTGTCCGTCGCGGATGCCCTGCTCCAGCGCGTTCCGCCAATGGGATTCGTAGCGTTCACGTTCGGCGATGATGCGATCGCGACGCTCGTCCGTCAGGGCGTGGTACTCGCGGAAGAACACCGTCCACTCGGCACGGTGTTCGGCGATGTTCCGCATGAGCGCCCGTGCGAGGCCGCGCAGCCGTTTCTCCGGATCGGCCTCGGACAGCGCGAGTTCGTCGGCGACCGTGTTCATCTGCGCGAGTTGCCGGCTGCTGATCTCGTAGAGGATTGCCTCCTTGCTGCCGATGTAGTGGTACAGCGCGCCCCGGCCCAGCCCGGTGGCCTCACCGATCTCGGCGACCCCGGTGCCGTGGTAGCCAGACTTCGCGAACAATTCGGCGGCCACCTGCAGGACTCGGTCCCGGTTGGCGTCGTACTTGTCGCTCATCGAAGGGCCCCTTTGTCTCCCGGCGGTCGAAGATGTGAGTCTAGACGGCCCAGATCACGGGTTCGGCGCGGCCAGCCCGGTGATCAGGGCGTCGAGAAAGCCGTCGGCGATCTCCTCGGGGGTGCGGGGGCCGTCGGCGGTGAGCCAGAGGTAGCTGTAGTTGAACATGCCGAGCACACCCTTGATCATCAACGGCGGCAACAGGGTGAACGCGCCGTCCCGGACGCCCTGCTCGAACGCATGCCGCCAATGCGATTCGTACCGTTCGCGCGCCGCGACGACCCGCACCCGCCGATCACCGGTCAGGGCGTGGTACTCGCGGAAGAACACCGTCCACTCCGCGCGGTGCTCGGCGATGTTGCGGAGCAGGGCCCGGGCGAGACCGCGGAGGCGTAGCTCCGGATCCGGTTCGGTCAGGGCGAGTTCGTCGGCCACGTCGTTCATCTGCGCGAGTTGCCGGCTGCTGATCGCGAACAGGACTTCCTCCTTGCTGCCGATGTAGTGGTACAGGGCCCCGCGGCCGAGCCCCACCGCCGTGCCCAGGTCGGCGATCCCGGTGCCGTGGTAGCCCGACCTCGCGAACAGCTCGGCGGACACGCGCAGAATCTCGGTGCGGTTGAGGTCGTATTTGGTGCTCATCGAATCACCGTTCGACGTGCACGATCAGGGCCTGCCCCTGGCCGCCGCCCCCGCACAGCGCCGCTGCGCCGACACCACCGCCGCGGCGGCGCAGTTCGAGCGCGAGATGCAGGACGATCCGTGCCCCGGAGACACCGATCGGGTGGCCGAGCGCGATCGCGCCGCCGTTGACGTTCACCCGGTCCGCGTCGAGACCGAGGTGTTCGGACGAGACGAGTGTGACCGCGGCGAACGCCTCGTTGATCTCGACGAGATCGAGTTCGCGGGGCGCGATCCCCTCGCGTCGGCACGCGGCCTGGATGGCGTTCGACGGCTGCTCGTGCAGACCCGAATCGGGTCCGGCGACCACGGCGCGTGATCCGATCTCGGCCAGCCACGACAGGCCGAGCCGGACGGCCGTCGACTTCCGCGTGACCACGACGGCGCAGGCACCGTCGGAGATCGGTGACGAGTTGCCCGGAGTCAGCGAGCCGCCCGCGGCGAAAGCCGGAGGCAGCCCGGCGAGGTCCGCTGCCGAGATGTCGGCCCGGATGCCCTCGTCGTGGCTCACGTCGGTCGTCTCACCCCTGCCGGACGTGATCGGAACGGGAACGATCTCGGCCGCGAAGACGCCGTCCTTGCGCGCGCGTGCGGCCGCACGGTGCGAGCGTGCGGCCCAGTCGTCCTGGGCCTCCCGGGTGATCCCGTACTCGGGATTCCTCGACTCGGTCAACGCCCCCATCGACGACCCGGTGAAGGCGTCCTGGAGCCCGTCGAACGCGAGGTGGTCGATCAGAACCGTGTCGCCGTACTTGTGCCCGCGACGGCTGTTCGTCAGGAGGTGCGGCGCCGTGCTCATCGATTCCTGACCGCCGGCGACCACGACGTCCGCGTCACCGGCGACGATCATCTGGTGCGCCAGCGTTATCGCATCGATTCCGGAGAGGCACATCCGGTTGATGTTCAGTGCCGGTGTCGACATGGGGATTCCGGCAGCCGCCGCCGCGACGCGCGCCGGCAGTTGGCCGCTGCCTGCCGTGAGCACCTGACCCATGACGACGTGGTCGACGGCGCGTGCGTCGACGCCGGCGGATTGCAGCGCACCGCTGATCGCGTGGCCACCCAGTTCCTGGGCGCTCAGGCTCGACAGCGATCCCATGAAGCGTCCGAATGGGGTTCGTGCCCCCGCGACGAGGACGGTGGGGTCGTGGTCCGTCATTGTTCGTCTCCTTCGAGAGCGTGGTGCCGCCCTGCGCCCGTTCCCGGCCGCAGGGCGGCTGATGTCAGTTGGTGCGCGACGTCTCGAAGGCGTCGGAGAACGCGTACCCGTCGAGCAGACGGCCCGCCGTGACCAGGTACTGGATCGTCGGGGTACCCTCCTCGAGCCAATTGAGGCGGGCATCCCGGTAGAGGCGCTCGATCGGATGCGCGCGCGTGTATCCGATTCCGCCGTGGATGAGCAGAGCGCGGTCGGTCACCCGGCCGACGGCCTCGAGGCCGAACAGCTTGCACATGCTGGCCTCGGCGGGTATCCGTTCGCCGGCATCCCATTTCTGCGCTGCGTCGGCCAGGATCCCGCGCAGGGCGTAGACGTCGGTGGCCATCTCCGCGAGGTAGCGCTGGATGGCCTGCCGTGTGCCGATCGGCTTGCCGAACGTGACACGGCTCTTCGCGTGGGCGATCGACAGTTCGAGGGCGCGCTCGGACGTGCCGAGGGAGCTTGCCGCGATGAACACCCGGCTGATCTCCAGTGCGCGTTCGAGGTGCTCGTTTCCCTGCCCCTCCACGCCGACGAGGGCGGTGGCGGGCACCCGGACGGAGTCGAGGGTGACGCGTCCGTGCTCGGTGCCCTTGCATCCCATCGTCTCGGGAAGCGCTGCGATCGAGAGACCGTCGGTCTCGCGAGGAACGAGGAACGCGGAGACGTCGGTCGCGGTCGTCTTCGCGAAGACGATGAAGTGAGAAGCGATGTCGGAGTTGGTGATCAACCACTTCTCGCCGTTCAGGATGTAGCTGTCGCCCTCGCGCACCGCGGTCGACCCGAGGTCGGCGCCCGTCCCGAAACCCGGTTCCGTCAGCGCGAACGCGACCGAGTTCCGGCCCGTGGCCGTGCCCGGGAGGACGTCCGCCTTCTGCCGGTCGCTGCCGATCTCGGAGAGCGCGTGGGCGAAGGAGTTGTGCACGTGGACGATGACCCGGAGCCCGCCCTGCACCTTGGCGAACTCGGCGATGATCGGCAGGTACTGGGCGATCGAGAGGCCGCTGCCGCCGTACTCGCGGGGGACGAGCAGGCCGAGCGCGCCGATCCGCTCGAGAATGGGCATGACGATGTCGTGCGGAACCTGCTCGTCGTCCTCGATCCGCTGTTCGAGTGGATCGAGTTCGGCCCAGATCGCCTCGAAAATGCGGTCCCGGAGCGCCAGGTACTCCGACTCCGGAATGCCGACCGAATGCGTGAGTGTCGCGGTCATGGTGTTGTGTCCCTTCGTTGTTGGTCGTTGCGGTCGTGGTGTGTCACAGCGCCCAGCCACCGTCGACGGTGAGGACGGAGCCGGTGCAGAATGTGGCGTCTTCGCTGAGGAAGACTGCGGCCTTGGCGATTTCGTCGACGGTGCCGAAGCGGCCGAGGACGGTTTCTCGTTCGATGCGCCTGCGTGCGGAGTCGGGCACCGCGTCGGTCATGTCCGTGCTGACGAAGCCGGGTGCCAGCACGTTGACCCGGATGCCGTCACGTGCAACCTCCTTGGCGAGTGAGCGACCGAAGCCGATCATCGCGGACTTCGCACCCGCGTATGCGGTGTCGCCGGCGTGACCGATCACGCCGACGACCGACGACACCAGCACGATGCTCGGTGACCTGCCGTGCACGAGGTGGGGCAACGCGGCCCGCGCGAGGGCGACGGTGCCGCGGAGGTTCGTCTCGATCACGCTCCACCAGGCGTCCGGCTCCGTCTCGACGAGCCGCCCGCCCGACCACTGGCCCGCGTTCAGGACGAGGGAATCGAGGTGCCCCCAGTGCGAGACGACGCGCTCCACTGCCGTGGGCGCCGTGGTGTCGTCGTGCAGGTCGAAGCGGATCGGAAGTACCTGTTCGGGAGCGTCCGCGGCGAGCTTCTCGGCCTCCTCACGTCTCGTCCGGTACGTGCAGCCCACCCGGCAGCCGCGCTGCGTCAGGGCGGTGGTGACGGCGGCTCCGATGCCGCGGGAACCGCCGGAGACCAGCGCGACGCGGGGATCGTCGTGATCGTTCTCGTTCATGCTCAGAAATGTACTGATCGATACAAAAATAGTCCAGAGTGTTCGTGAAAGTCCGTCTGAACATCGTGTTAGCTCGATATTTAGGTGGAGTCATGAAATGGATCGATCGGTACAAGAATGCTTGCGATCGACGTCCGGGATGTGCTAGACCTGTGACCGTGGCCACACGGGGCGACGGCGCGGACGATGTCCGATCGGCGAACCCCGGACGAGGCCCGACGGCCCGATCACAACCGCGGTGGCACCGGATCGACACACGGCTGCCGCACCGCCCCACATCAGCAGCGATGGGAGATTCGATATGAGAGTCATCGACGACCTGGAGGTCACTCGGGTCAAACCCCGGAAGGTTGCCTTCGCGTCCTTCGTCGGAACGGCAATCGAGTGGTACGACTTCTTCATCTTCGGGACCGCGGCCGCCCTGGTATTCGGGAAGGCGTTCTTCCCGTCATTGAGTCCGCTGTCGGGAACGCTGGCAGCCTTCGCGACGTTCGGTGTCGCGTTCGTGTCGCGTCCCGCAGGCGCGATCGTCTTCGGGCACTTCGGAGACCGGATCGGCCGCAAGAAGATGCTGGTGTTCTCCCTGGTGCTGATGGGGTCGTCGACGGTCGCGATCGGACTCATCCCCACCTACGGAGCCATCGGTCTCGCGGCACCCGTGCTGCTCGTCCTCGCGCGCCTCGCACAGGGCTTCGCGGTCGGCGGAGAATGGGGAGGCGCGGTGCTGATGGCAGTCGAACACGCACCGCGCGAGAAGCGGGCGTTCTACGGCAGCTGGCCGCAGGCCGGCGTGCCAGCCGGACTCGTTCTCGCGACGCTCGCGTTCCTCCTGGTCGAGCAGCTTCCGGAGGACCAGGTCCAGGCGTGGGGATGGAGGCTTCCGTTCCTGGCCAGTGCCGGGTTGGTCGCGGTCGGCATGTACGTGCGACTGAAGGTCGTCGAATCGCCGGAGTTCGAGAACGTCAAGCGCAACAAGAAGATTGCCGACTTCCCGATCCTCGCGGTCCTGCGGGGTGAGAAGCGCGCGCTGGGCGTCGGGATTCTCACCCAGGCCGCCTCCCTCGTGCCGTTCTACCTTGTCACCGTCTTCGTGTTGTCGTACGGTCCGAAGGAACTCGGCATCTCGCGGCAGACGATTCTGTTGAGCATCCTCGTCGCGTGTGTCCTCGACATCCTGTCCGTGCCCTACGCGTCGATGATCGCGGACCGGATCGGAGCACGGAAGATGTTGATCTACGGGTCCCTCTACATGGCCGCGATCGCTTATCCGTTCTTCTGGTTGCTGTCCACCGGCGTGGGTGTCGCCGTCCTGCTGGCGATGATTCTGATCATCACCATCGGTCACGCCGTCACCTATTCCGCGGTGGCCGGATACGTCACCGGTCTGTTCCCGGCCGAAGTCCGGTACACCGGCGCGTCCGTCGCCTATCAGTTCGGTGGTGTCGTGTTCAGTGCTCCCGCACCGTTCATCGCGGTGGCGATCGCTGCAGAGACGGACGGTGCGTGGGCCCTGGCCGCGTATATCGCCGCGGCGTGCGCCATCACGGTCCTGGTCCTGACCCTGACGAAAACTGCAAAGGTGAATCACTGATGTCTCTCGACAGACTCGCATCGTCCACACTCGCCGATGCCTGGCAGGACATCGAATCCCTGTTGGACCGCGACCCGTTCGGCGGCGACTTCAACACCGCCCACGAAATCTGCACCCGCTATGCGGCCGACCCGAATCGGGTGGCGCTGACCGTCCGGCACGAGGACGGCTCGGCCGACCGCTGGACGTACCGCGAACTCGACAGGCTCGCCGCCAAGGCGGCACGGGTGTTCGCACGCGCGGGGCTGAAGCGGGGAGATCGCGTCGGCGGACTGCTCTCGCGACAGGTCGAGAGTTGGATCACCGCAATTGCGGTGTGGCGCTCCGGGCTGGTGTACGTGCCCTTGTTCGGCGGGTTCGCCCCGGATGCGATCGGCCTGCGCCTCGACGCGGCGGGAGTCCGCGCGGTCGTCGTCGATCAGCAGTACCGGCCTGCGCTCGCGCAGGCGCAGGCGACCCACGGACTCGATCCCGCCGTGTTCGTCGTCGGCGACGTCGCGGCCGGCACGGGCGACCGGTCCTTCTGGACCGAGATCGACGGGGCCGACGCCGACGGCCCGCTCGCGACGACGGCACTCGGGGACGCCGCCACCCTGCTGTTCACCAGCGGAACATCCGGAACGCCGAAGGCGTGCACCATGACCCACGCCACCTTCGTCTCCGTCATGCCCTACGCGAAGAGCGTTCTCGGGGCGACCCGCGGCAGCGTCGTCTTCTCGACGTCGGACCCGGCGTGGGCGTTCGGGCTGTACAGCACCGGTGCTGCCGTCATGGCGCTGGGCGTGCCGCGCGTCATGTACTCGGGGAAGTTCGTCCCCGAGGCCTGGCATCGCGTCATCCGGGAAGAGAAGGCCACGATCCTCACCACCGCGCCGGCCGCCCTGCGGCGCCTGACGGCGACCTTCGCGCAGGACGGGGTGCCGCCGACGCTCCGCACCGTCGCCGCTGCCGGCGAACCGCTCACCGCAGCGGTCGCCTCAACCTGGGCCGGCACCGGTGCACCCGCCGTGCGCAACGGGTACGGACTGTCCGAGGTCGGCATGCTCCTGGGCGACACCCAGGGCACCGAAACGAGGTCCGGTCCGGGCTGGATGTCCGCCACGATTCCGGGGTTCGACACCTTCCTCGCCGACCGGGACGGGCAACCGGTGGCCGACGGGCAACCGGGATTGATCGCGGTACGGCAGCCCCGGTACCAGATGTCCAGCGGCTACGAGAACACCCCCGACCTGTGGGCCGACCGCTGGCGCGGCGACGTATTCCTCACCGAGGACCGAGCCGTCACAGACCCCGAGGGACGGTGGCAGATACTGGGCCGGGACGACGACATGATCATCGCGTCGGGCCACAACATCAGCCCGGTCGAGGTCGAGAACGCGCTGTTACAGCACCCGGCGGTCGCCGACGCCGCGGCAGTCGCGTACGACGATCCGATCCGCGGCGGAGTGGTCCGGGCCGTCGTCGTCCGCGCGGACACCCGGGCCGACGACAGCGACCTCGTCACGCAACTCACACACCTCGTCGCGCAGCGCGTCGGACCCTACGCGGCACCCAAAGTCGTCGACTTCCGGCCCGACCTTCCGCGCACCGAAGTCGGCAAGCTGCGCCGGGCGGCCGTCCGCGAACTCCCGGTCACATGAACGGGCACAACCGCATGCGCGCACTGATGGTCACCGCGCTCGACGGTCCCCGGGCGCTCGCCGCGGTCGAGGTCGACGAACCCGTCGCGGACGAATCCGCGATCCTCGTCGAGGTTCACGCGGTCGGGGTGTCGTTCCCGGATCTGCTTCTCACCCAGGGCAGGTACCAGTACAAGCCGGAACTGCCGTTCGTCCCGGGCGGCGAGGTCGCCGGGATCGTGCGGTCAGCCCCTGACGGCAGCGGATATTCTCCGGGCGACCGGGTCGTCGGATTGACCGGTGTGGGCGGCGCGATGGCCGAAGTGGTCGCACTGCCGCCGGAGACGACGTTCTCCCTCCCGGACACGATTTCGATGGCCGCGGGAGCCGCCGTGCTGTTCAACTACCTCACCGTGCATTTCGCGCTGGTATGTCGTGGACGCCTCGAGGCGGGGGAGTCGGTGCTCGTCCAGGGTGCGGCTGGAGGCATCGGCACCGCCGCGGTCACACTGGCGCCTCACCTCGGCGCGTCGCGGACCATCGCGGTCGTCAGCAGTGAGGAGAAGGCGGAGTACGTGCGGAGTCTCGGCGCCTCCGACGTCGTGGCCACCGGGAACTGGCGGGACAAGGTCCTCGCGATCACCGACGGCCGCGGGGTGGACGTCGTGGTCGACCCGGTCGGGGGCGATCGATTCACCGACAGCGTCCGATCCCTGGCGACGGGCGGGAGGATTCTCGTGATGGGCTTCACCGGCCGGGACATCCCCTCGGTGAAGGTGAACCGACTGCTCCTGAAGAACGCCTCCGCAGTCGGAGTCGCGTGGGGCTCGTGGTGGGCCGAGGACCCCCGACGACTGTCCGCGCAGTGGAGCGAATTGTGTCCACTCCTGGCGTCGGGCGCCTTGACGATCCCGGAGCCGACGCGGTACCCGTTCGGAGCGGCAGCCGAGGCCCTGCTCGACCTCGAACACCGCCGAACCGTCGGGAAGAGTGTCCTCACCCTCCGGTGAGGCGGCTCCGCCGCCCGTGCGCGGTTGACGAGTGCCTGCACTCGTTAACCACTCACGGGCCGAAGGCCTAGGCTCTCCCTCATGGAAACCGAGTTCGTCCGCTGGACCGAGGAGGGCACCGAGCATTCGGCGGTGTGGCGGTCCACCAGCGGGGCGACGCCCCCGAAGAAGATCCGGGTGGCCGACGACTCGATGACCGCCGATGAGGCCTACCGCCTCGCGTGCGAGGGGACGGCGCTGCTGTGGCGCGGCGACTTCCACAACGCCCGCCAGCTCGGCACCGCCGTCGCCGCCCGCACCGACCGCAAGACCCGCAAGACGTCCACCGACCCCGCCACCGCGTTCCACCTGCACCGACAGACGCAGTCGCGGCGGGCGGGGATCCTCGGGATGCTGCTGGTGCCGTTCGACGCCGACCAGACCGTCCCGCTGCGGCGCGCCCCCGACGTGCGGCAAGCGGTGCTCGAGGCGTACGGACCGACGGACCAGCCCACCGTCACCACCCTGCGCGACCTGCTCGGTGCGATCGGCGCCCACGAGTGGCAGAAGAAGGGCGTCGACATTCCGGCCCTCGGTGCGCGCATCCACCCCGCCTACGGCGTGTTCTCGCCGATTCGCGGCGAATACGTCGACCTCGTCGCCGACACCCCGCTGCCGTCGCACACGCAGGCGTTCGACATCGGCACCGGCACCGGTGTGCTGGCCGCCGTCCTCGCGCACCGCGGTGTCGAGAAGGTGATCGCGACCGAACTCGACGCGAATGCGCTCGCCTGCGCCCGGGCGAATCTGGACCGGCTCGGCTACGGCGGTCAGGTGCAGGTGGTGGAAACCGATCTGTTCCCCGAGGGCCGGGCACCGCTGGTCGTGTGCAACCCGCCGTGGATTCCCGCCCGTCCCACCTCGCCGATCGAGTACGCGATCTACGACCCGGACAGCCGGATGCTCCGCGGATTCCTGGGCGGCCTGGCCGAGCACCTCGAGCCCGGGGGAGAGGGCTGGCTCATCCTGTCCGACATCGCCGAGCACCTCGGACTGCGGACCCGCGAGGAATTACTGACCCTGATCGACGACGCCGGACTGACCGTCCTCGGACGCCGGGACGTGGCGCCCCGGCACGGCAAGGTCGCGGACCGCTCGGATGCGCTGCACGCCGCGCGCAAACGGGAAGTGACGTCGCTGTGGCGGCTCGGCGCGCGGGCCGCGCCGACCGGATAGCCCCGGAGTGATTCACTCGGACGCGCCCAACCCGACCATCGTCCCCGACGTCAGGTAGACCAGGCGGCTGCTCGACGCCGCGACGACGGGTGTGCTGCCCCACGAGTCGTCGTCGATCACGGTCTGCAGGGGGAGTACCCACAGTTCCTCGCCGGACCGGACGTTCTCGGCGCGCAGGACATCGGATTCCAGCAACACTGCGGTATCCCCCTCCGCGACGACGACGGTGCCGTACGAGTCGGAGTGTCGTTGCCACAACCGTTCTCCGGACCTCAGGTCGAGTGCGGCTTCCGTCTTGCCCTCGTAGTCGCGCAGCAATGCCACATCGCCCAGCACGGCCACGGCGGTGCCCTGCGTGGTGTTCGGGCCGTACGACTCCGCAGTGTCGACACGTGGCGTCGATACGAGAGCGGGGCTCGTCCACCGCAGTTCGCCCGTCGTCCGGTCGTAGGCGCCGTCACCGAGAAGCACCGGAATCGTACTGTCGGCGGGGCGATCGACGGCGAGGGTGTGTGCGGCCTCCACATCCGATGCCGCGAGGACTCGACCGGTGCGATCGACGGCCTCGGAGCCCAGCACCTTGCTGAGGGTGCAGTCGCTGTGGACTCGGACGACCACCCCGCCCTCGGTGGCCCGGGCGGACTGCGTGCAGTCGGGCAGGGTGCGGGTAAACGTCGGTGTCCCGGTCGCGAGGTCGAACCCCGCCATCTCCCCGCCGAGTTCGAGCACACCCTGACCGTGCTCGGTGCTCATGAGGTGACCGAACGCCTCCTCCCACGCCGAGCCGAGGTCGAAGCGCTGCGACCAGCTCGCATCGGGGTCGGTGGGCACACCGCTGTGGACCTGGACGTCCTCGGATTCCGGGTCGCCCTCCATCACGTACAGCCAGTCGTCGGCAGCCGTCATCGCGAGGATCGTCCAGTCGGTGGGAGTGCGGGTCACGGAGCCGTTCTCGGTGTCGACCGCCAGGATGTCGGGTGCGTCCTCGAAGGGAGTCGTGTAACAGACCATCCGCCCGGCAGCGAGGGTGTCGGCGCACCCGCCCAGCGACTCGACGGGCGTCTCCCAGCGCACCGATCCGGTGTCGGCGTCCACCCCGACCAACCGCGTCTCGTCCAGCCCCGACGTCTGCTGGTTCACCAGCCCGATCATGGTGACCAGCACCTGTCCGGCGTCGACGAATCCCGGCTCGCCCGAGTCGAATCCGCTGCCGTACACCGGGTTGCGGAAGACGGCGAACTGTCGATCGTAGGTGGCGGCCGCATCCAGCGACCACTCGGCGCCCGGTGCATCGGGCGACGCCTCCGGTGCGTCGGGGCCCACGAAACCGGTGAGCCCGGGGATGTTCACCTCCGGATACTCCGGTTCGTGCACGATCACGGTGGTGACGGCGCCGGCGACGGTCACGACCGCCATGAGCGCTGCGGCCCAAAGGTTTCGGGTGCTCGTGTCGAGGCCCATGTCGGCTACAGCTCCAGTCCGGGGGTCGTGGCCAGGGATTCGAGAAGTTCGTAGGGGAGCGGAGTGGCCGGCAGCGTGGAGGTCGAGCTGACCGACACCCGGGTACCCGACGGCCGTGTCAGTGTCACGTAACGGCCGGCCTCGTCGACGGCGGGTTCACCGGGCTCGGACACCGCGGAGGTGTACCCGTCCCGTCGCTCCAATACGGAACCGTCCGGCAGTCGGGTGGCCTTCGCGGCCTGCGGGTCGTAGGACGGGTCGTACTTGTCCGGCTCGGGCGGAACGGTGTAACCGCCCTCGATCGAGATCCGCAGAGTCCCCTCGGATCCTCGTGTGGTGACGTCGATGCTCTCACACACCGCGTTGTCGCTGTACTCGGCCAGTTGCAGCGACCCGAGCGGTCTCGACAGCGCGACGCGATGATCGCGCCACGCGTCGTCGAGCACGGCATTCAACCGGTCCAGATCGGCGCGGGTCAGCGCCGGTCCCTCGTCCTCGGAGCCGTCCCCCGACCCGCATGCCGTCGGAGGAGGCGGGGTGCCCGGCGGAACCGGTGTGCTCACCCTCAGTTCGGGGCGCAGCACGATGGCGGTGAGTTCGTCGAGGCTCAGTGGGATGGTGCCGCTGTACTTCGCGCCGGGGTCGGCCTCGGCGAAGTTCTCGTCGGTGGCGTCGGCATGGATCCACGTGCCGTCCGGGAAGTAGCCGGCGACGCTCCGGGACAGGGTGCGGTGGCCGTCGTACTCGGACCACGTGTCGTCCGCATCCAGCACCGTGCCGTCGGGCAGCGTCGTGCGACGGTCGAGTTCGCCGGCCACGCACGGCGGAATCGGCCTGTCCGCCTTGCTGACCGACAACCACAGCGACCCGGGAGTCGAGTCCCGGAGCAGTGGTCCCCGGGCGCTGGTGACGCCGCCGAAGTCGTCCTCGACGTCCGGTGGCTGCTCGTACTCCGGAATCGGCTCGAACAGCAACGACTCCGTGGGGCTGACGAGGGGGATCTCCACGGCCTCCGGCAGGGCGTCGAGGACGGCGGCAGTCATGGCCGAGGCCTTGAGTGCCGAGAACCACGGGTAGCGCGGGTTGTCGTAACTCTGCTCACCTCCGACCCACATGGCGAAGGTTTCCCCCTCCGACGGCGGTTCCACCGTCGCACAACCGGGAATGTCGACGGGATACTCGACCGTCGGGGTGACGTACGACGGGGCTCCGGCGGGACTGTCCGCGTTGAGGTCGACGGTCGCCGGGCCGGATCCGGAATCGAGCAGTCCCGCGACGATCACCCCGCACGCCATGATCGACACCACGACGAGTCCCGTCGTCCAGCGGTCCTTGCGCCTGTCCGCGCCGTCGCCCATGTGCCCCCACCCGTGTCGCAGGCGCTCACCCCGAACGAAGGAGCATCCGAAGTCCTAGTCGTCACGGTTGCGAGCAGCGTTACCGCCCGTGAGTGGTTGACGAGTCCCTGGACTCGTTAACCGCGCACGGGCGCGGAGCGCCTACCGGCCCTGCGGATACGGGAGATGGCCGCTGCTGTTCTCGTTGACGAGGACGGCCCGGCCCAGTTGCGGGAAGGCGCGTTGCGCGCACGCGGGCCGGTCGCACACCTTGCAGCCCGCGCCGATCGGGACGACCGTGCTCGGGTCGTCCGTCTGGATTCCGCGTGAATAGACCAGCCGATCGGCGTACCCGATGTCGCAGCCGAGGCCGATCGCGAAATTGCGTTCCGGGGCGAGATATCCCAGACCGCCGCTGTGGGTGGTGCGCGCGATCCACAGGTAGGCGCGCCCGTCGGGCATCTTCGACACCTGCGTGAGGATCCTCCCCGGGCTCGCGAACGCCTCGTGGACCACCCACAGCGGGCAGCTGCCGCCCACCCGGGAGAAGTGGAACGCTGTGGCGGACTGTCGCTTCGAGATGTTCCCGGCGCGGTCGGTGCGGACGAAGAAGAACGGGACGCCGCGTTGACCCGGCCGTTGCAGCGTCGACAGCCGGTGACAAATCGTCTCGAACCCCACCTCGAACTTCAGGCTCAGCAGGTCGATGTCGTAGTGGAGCGATTCGGCGGCACCCAGGAACAGCGTGTACGGCAGGATCAGCGCCCCGGCGAAGTAGTGAGCCAACCCGATTCGCGCGAGCGCGGCGGATTCGGCGGTCAGCGACTCGTCCTCCGCGACGATCGCGTCGATCGTCTCCGACTGCGTGAAGAACGCCACCTGCATCGCGATCTGGAATGCGCGCTGACCGGCGGAGAGCCGACGGGCCAGCGTCAGTCTTCCTGCCTCGGCGTCGTAAAGCCGCTTGGGGCCCAGCTGATCCGGTTAGTCGGTGCGGATGCGCACCGTCACCCCGTGCCGGTCGCGGAGGATGCGGGCCAACTGGAGGTCCAGCGCGCCGATCGACAGTCCGTTGCCCCTGAACATCTCCTCGGCGGCGGCGGCGTCGTCGAGGCGGCCGATATGGTTGCGCCGATCTTAGAGGAAGTCCCGCACCTCCTCGTAGGGCATCGGAACGTGCGCCGGGTCCGGCGCCGCGTCCCCGGAGATCTGCGCCGAGAACTGGTCGAGCTGATCGGTGGTCGCCCGCAACCGGCGGTGCAGCGTCACGAGCGTGCGCCCCACGGCGGGCATCCGGGCGACGAGTTCGTCGATCTCCGCCAACGACACGGGACTGTTCCGATGAGCGGGCTGATCGCCGCGGCCACGTCGGCGGCGGACAAGTGGAAAGCATTCCGGGCCGGGCTCGACTCGGGCACGCTGCAACGTCTGCCCGGAGCGTTCAACCCGTTGGTGGCCAAACCGATCCAGGGGATCGGCTTCGAGGGCGTGTACGTCTCAGGCGCCGTCGTCTCCGCGGATCTCGCCCTGCCCGACATCGGGCTGACCACTCTGACCGAGGTCGCGGGACGGGGGCAGCAGATCGCCCGCGTCACCGACCTGACGGTCCTGATCGACGCCGACACCGTGTTCGGGGAACCGATGAGCGCGGCGTGCACCGTCACCGTCCTCGACACCACCGCCATCTCCAAGGTGGTGCCGGAGACCAATTCGCTGACCTACCGGGGCTACGCGGTGCAGGACCTGGCAGCGCACTGCAGCTTCGAGGAGGTGGCGTATCTGCTCTGGTACGGCGAACTCCCTACCCTGCGCAACTGGAACTACTCTGCCAGCGTGAGCGGGCGGCACGCCGGGCCGACCGCTCTCTGCTGCCACTGCTGGCGAAGATGCCCGACAACTGCCACCCCATGGACGTGGTGCGCACGGCGATCAGCTACTCGGCGCGGAAGACCCGGCGGGGGACGACAATTCGCCGTCCGAGAACCTCGCGAAGGCGCTGCGCATGACGGCGGTGCTGCCCACGATCGTGACCGCAGACTTCCGGCGCAGGCGCGGACAGGACCCGATCGCACCGCACTCGCACCTGGGGTTCGCGGAGAACTTTCTGAACATGTGCTTCGGGGAGGTGCCCGATGCGGCCGTCGTCACAGCGTTCGAGATGTCGCTGATCCTGTATGCGGAGCACAGTTTCAACGCGTCCACGTTCGCGGCCCGCGTGGTGACGTCGACACTGTCCGACATCTACAGTGCGGTCACCGCGGCGATCGGGGCGTTGAAGGGTCCGCTGCACGGCGGCGCCAACGAGGCCGTCATGCACGACATGCTCGAGATCGGCGAGCCCGACCGCGCCGAGGAGTGGCTGCTGGGCAAACTCGCTGCCAAGGAGAAGGTGATGGGTTTCGGTCACCGGGTCTACAAGAACGGTGACTCGCGGGTGCCGACGATGAAGGCGGCACTGCTCGACATCGCCGCCGCCACCGGCGGCGAGAAGTGGATGCGGATGTACGACATCCTGGAGAAGACGATCGCCGCCGCCACCGGGATCGCGCCGAACCTCGACTTCCCGACCGGTCCGGCGTACTACCTGATGGGATTCGACGTGGAAATGTTCACGCCGATGTTCGTGATGAGCCGGATCACCGGGTGGACCGCCCACATCATCGGGCAGGGCGTGTCGAACAGTTCGATTCGCCCGCTCAGCGAGTACTCGGGTGTCCCCCAGCGCTCCGTCGTCGCCTGACGGCTTGTGCGCCTTTGTGGTTGCTGCCGCTACCAGAAAGGCGCACGGGCGCTAGCGCTTCTTGACGTGCGAGACGATTTCCGGATCGCTCTGTCCGTTCGTCTTCATCTTCTTGTCGGCGCGCTTCTCCTTCAGCGACTTACCGGATTTCTTCGACATGGAATTGCGGGGCGATTTGTCAGCCATGGACCATCCCTGAATGCGGAACCTGGACGGCTCCGATAGTGCTGACAGTACGCCACATCCCGGGAAACCCGGACCGATCGTCGAAAGGGCGGCTACTAGGACGACGGATCGTCGAACAGGGTCTGCTCCTCGGGATTGGTGAACAGTCCCATCTGCTCGGGCCGTGGCTTGGTGTCGGGAGCGCCCGTCGTCGGTGGCAGCACGACGGTCCGGAGGGCGTGGCGGAGGGCGCCGACGACGCGCTCCCACTGATCGGCGGACGCGTCGTCGGTCTCCCGCAACCGGGACACCCAGGCGGAGCCGGTGTCCAGGAGCACGAGGATCCGATCGCGGTCGTGACCGCAGACGTCGGCGACGACAGCCGGATCGGTGTCGCTCCCGGGCCCGGGGTCGAGATGGAACAGCGTCTGAAGTTCCTTCGGCAGGTCGGTCGACGACATCCGGCTCTCGGTGCCAGGCGACGCGTCCGGTTCGGGTTCCTCGTCGGGGCCGGAGTCGCGGTTGAAGAACAGTTCGCCACCGAACCGCGACGCGAACTCGTTGTCGACGGTGCGCAGGAAATCGGAGAACGCCTTGCAGCTGTCGGTGAGGTGCTGCGGGACGAACGGGTTGCCCGACACTTCCAGGAACGCCGACAACCGGTCGTCGACCAGCACGAACTTGATCCGCGACCACGTGCGGTTGAGGTCGGCGGTGACCTCGGCGGCCCGGGTGCGGTCGCTGATGTCGTGCACCAGCGGCGCGAACAGTTGCACGTCGACGGTGTCGGCGAGCGGGCCGACGAACAGGATGGTGTTGCCCATCCGGATCGGGACGTCGCCGTCCGGGTCGCGTTCGGGCAGCAGCCCGAGCATCGGGACCAACGCGAGAGTGATCAGTTCGTGGAGGTGCTCGACGTCGCGCGGGACCACGGCGGCTGCGGGGTCGAGCTGCGCGACCAGCGGTGGCCGCACTGCAACCGGGTCGAACGTGGCCTCGGGATCCGTACTCGACGTCTCGGTGCTCAGGAACGCGGGATGGGTGATTCCCCAGACGTCGCGGAACGCGGCCACGGCCATCGCGGCCAGCTGATCCGACCACGACAGCTTCTTGTCGACGTAGAACGCGGGGGAGCCGTCGTCGGGTTCGTCGTCCGGACCACGGGTCGGCCGGTTCCAGCCCAGCTCGGTGAGGTACGTCTGCTCGGCCTCGGTCAGTGCGCGGTCGGGGTGCAGGTAATGGTTCGACGGCACCTCGCAGCGCACCGTGTCCCCGTCCCACACGACGAACTGGATGCACGGCATCAGCCCCTGGGATTCGTCGAGCTCCTCGAACCCCGATTCGAGGACCAGAAGGTCCTCGTCCTGCATCGCTGCGAGATAGTCCGCGAGGCGCCGCTGGAACTCGGCCCAGTCGCGGTTCACGCTCGAATCCAGATCGAAGTCCTGCATGTCTGCTCCGTCCGGGTCGACCACGAGTCACCTACTTCCGCTCTATACGGTAGCGGCGAGCGCCGAGACCGCAGCGCAGGAGGGGGTGGCGGGCTCAGACGGGGTGACCGGCCGCGATCCGTCCGGTCAGCCGGGTGACGGCGTCGAGGAGGTCCCACGCCGTGCCCGGTTCCACCGCCACGGCGGTGTCGCCCCACACGAGGTACCGGCCGTCGCCCTCGATGTCCCGCCACGCCAGACCGCCGACCGGGCGTGGTGAGTGCCGCGAGCCGCGGACGACGGTGACGACCCCCTGGCCCGTCGACGGCCTGTCGAGGATCCGGGCCGCCCGTGTGCTCCCGGCCGGTGTCGGCGGGACCACGATGCCCGCCGCCGTGCCCGCGTCGGTGTCGGGGAGCTGAGCGATCAGCTGCCGGCCGACGTCGTACGGTTCGCAGCTCCGGATCACCACTTCGGCGCCCGGATGCTGCATCGCCGCGATCCCGTGCCCGCGTGCCAGGGCGCCCGTCATGCGGATCGAGGTACCGCCGTCCGCACCTGCCGAACCGGAGATCTCGATCCGGAGGTCGGGTTCGGCGAGCACCAGCAGCGCCGACCCGAGCGGGTCGTGTTCGGGGCCGGAGAAGTCGGCGCGGATCCGACGCTGCTCCGCCGCGTACTCGTCGGCGGTGGCCAGCGTGCTCGTGACCTTGAACGGATACGGAATGCGGTCCTGTCCGGTCCGTGCCCACAACGCCGAGAACTGCGGACCGCTCAACACCCAGTGCCCCACGTCTATTCGCCGATCACCGCGGGTGTGACGAGGGGCAGTTTCCCGACGAGTTCGCTTTCCTCGTCGATGCTTTCGAGGTAGGTCGGGGGTTCCGCCTCGTCCTCCCGGGCGGCGGGCAGGACCGGGCCGCCCGGCCGCTCGGGGGTGATCGTCCGGTGAGCGGACACGATGCTGCGCGCGTACTGCGCCACCCCGCCGCCGACGGCCCCGGCCAGCGCCGCACCCGCGATCGAACCCGGCGCGGCCTGGGCGGTCGCCGGCGAGTCTTCGAGCGGCACCTCGCCGCTCCTGCGGTGCTCATTGCGCGGGACGGAATCGGATTCGGGCTCGGCCACCTGCTGATCGCTGGGTATGCCGTGCACCCCGTTCGGTCCGATGTCGAAGCCCACCGGCTGACCGTGGGCCGTTGCCGCGGCGTGGGTCGCGGCGAGGCCGGCAGCGGGGAGTTGTTCGTCCGCAACGCGATACGCCGAGGTGTAGAGGTTGTCCATGGCGGCCTTCGCGTTCTGTTCCGCGGCATCGGCGTCGGCTTCCGCGGTCCAGTTGACGGGCAGCACCCGGGTCCAGTCGGCCGGGTGGTCGCCGGGCCTGCCGACCGCGCCGCGCACCGCTTCGGCTCCGGCCGTCGCGTGCCGCAACGCATCGCCCACATCGGTGAACCGGCCACCGACCTGCCCGGCGCGGGCGGCGTAGTCGTCGAGTGAAGAAGCCACCGCGGTCGCGGTCGGCCCACGCCAGCCGGTGTCGACCGCGGCCCGGGTCGCGTCGTGGAACGCGGTCACCGACTCCTGGAATCGCCGTCCGAGGTCGTCCCAGGCCGCGGCGACCGCACCGGACTCGGCGGGCCTCAGCGCGTCGACCGCACTCCTGATGGCGTGGTGATCCCACTCGCCCGACCGAAAATTCTCCCCGCCATTCATCCCGACCTCCGATACTGGACACTCACGGTCCCGGAGTGGACCCCCCAATCCGGCGGGAAGCCACCTTACCGACTGCTGCTCTCGGAAAGGCTCGGGTGAGCGTCAGCCCCGCGGTCTGGTGGTGACGGGCGGGATGGTGATCACCGGACGCGTCGTCGTCGTAGTGGTGGTGACCGGCGGCAGCGTCGGCTCCGCGGGTGCCGCGGACGGCGGGGCGGCGATCCGGGGCACGGACTGCTCGGTCGTCGCGATCACGGGAGGCCGGGTGACGGGTGTGGTGACCGGGGCCAGGCTGATCGTCGGCGGAGGCGGCGCGACCGTGGTCCGGACCGGCGGAGGCGGGGCGGGGGTCGTCGAGGGCGCGGGCGGCGGCGCCGTGGTCACCGGCGCCGGTTCGGTGGTGAGCGTGACGGCCCGCGGGGTGGTGAGGTCGGCCATCTGCCAGGTGGGGGTCGGCGGGACGAACACCTGGAAGGTGGCCGGTGCGGCGCTGTAGGGCCCGGCGGCTTGCAGGCCCTCCGACGTCAGCGGCGGTGGCGCGACTGCCGGCCCGCGGTTGCCGAACGCGCCGCCCGCGGCGCCGATCATCAGGCCGGAGACCGCCGACACGGTGGCAATCGCGAGTGCCCCGATCGCTACAGTCCTGTCGTCCATGCGCTACCCGTCCTCGGCGTGCAAATGCGTCCACCATAGAGGGCGGTGCCGCCTGCTGCCGCATGTGTCCGGAAGGTAAGTCGTCGGGGCGGGTTCGCTGGATGGTTGCCGGGGTTCGGCGCACGCTGACGAGAACCCTTGTTCGGACGAGCCGGTCAGCCGACGATCGAGCGGTGTCCATACCGCTCCGACCGGGGGTAACGATGTCTCTACTCGACTGGTTGTTCCGCCGCCCGCTGTCCGAACGAACCGGGGCGGCCGTCGCCGCGTCGGCGATGCTGTTCGCTTCGTGAGCCGGCTCGAGATCGACGCCGACGTCCTCGTCCTCGGCGGCGGACCCGCCGGAACGTGGGCGGCACTGGCGGCGGCCCGGGACGGCGCGCGGGTCGTCCTCGCCGACAAGGGGTACTGCGGCACCAGCGGTCCCACCGCGTCGGGCGGCAACAACCTGTGGAATGTCCCGCCCGGGCCGGCACGCGAACGGTCGGTGCAGGCTCGCTTCGAGGACGGCGGCAGGCTGTCGGAGCCGGCCTGGATGTACCGGGTCCTCGAGGAGACCCACCACCGGGTGGACGAACTGGCAGGCGCCGGCTACCGGTTTCCGTCCGGCGACGACGGCCGAGAGGTGCGCACCAGCCTGCAGGGGCCGGAGTACATGCGCCGGATGCGCAGGCGCGTGCACCGCGCCGGGGTCACCATCCTCGACCACAGCCCCGCCCTGGAACTGCTCACCACCGGTGACGGCGTCGTGTCCGGTGCCGCGGGCCTGCAACGGCAGAACGGATACGCGCCGTGGTCGGTGCGCGCCGGGGCGGTGGTCGTCGCGACCGGCGGCTGCGCCTTCCTGTCCGGAAGCTTCGGGACGAACGTCGACACCGGCGACGGACTGCTGATGGCCGCCGAGGTCGGGGCATCGTTCTCGGGCATGGAATTCTCGACGGCCTACGCGCTGGCACCGGCGTGGAGTGGCCACACCAAGGGTTTGATGATGCAGTTCGCCACCTACTACGACGCGGACGGTCGGACGCTGGGCGACGGCGGCTTCTCCGCACGCGGCGCCGCGATGGCGCACCTCGCCGCCGGCCGCCCCGTGTACGCGCGACTGGACCGGGCCAGACCCGACATTCGCGCAGCCATGCGCACCTCGCAACCGAACTACTTTCTGCCGCTGGACAAGGCGGGCATCGACCCGTTCACGCAGAAGTATCCCGTGCGAGCCGTATTGGAGGGTACGGTGCGCGGAACCGGCGGCATCCGGGTCGCCGGCACCGACTGCGCCAGCGACGTTCCCGGCCTGTTCGTGGCGGGCGACGCGGCCACCCGGGAGCTCATCACCGGCGGTCGCAGCGGCGGCGGCAGCCACAACGGGGCGTGGGCCATCTCCTCGGGGACGTGGGCCGGCGCGGGTGCCGCCCGGTTCGCGCGGACGCGTCCCGTCCCCGACAGGGTGCGCGGCGCGGGCGCGGCGGGACTGCGCGGACCGTCGGCCCGCCGGCAGGCGTCGCGCTCCATCGTCGGACTGGTGCAGGAGCACACCCTGCCGCTGCGACGCAGCTACCGGCGCAGCGCGACGAGCCTGCAGGACAGCGTGACCGCCCTCGACGAGGCCTGGTCGGGTGCCGCCGATCTGCTCGGCGGCACCGAACGGGAGCTGCTGCAGGCACGTTCGGCCGCCGCGATGCTCGCCGTCGCGCGGTGGTCGACGCACTCCGCGCTGGCGCGGACCGAGACCAGGGGAATGCACGTGCGCACCGACCTGCCCGACACCGATCCGGCGCAGACCCGTCGACTGCTGTCGGGCGGACTGGGCGAGGTGTGGGTGCGGCCGGAACACGGAACCGCCGAGGCCCGGACGGTCGCGTCGTGATCGAGGTCGTCGTCGCCGACCGCTGCGTGCAGTGCGACATCTGCATCAAGGTCTGCCCGACGGACGTCTTCCGCCGCGGCACGGACGGGGTTCCCGTCGTCGCGCATCAGGAGGACTGTCAGACATGCTTCATGTGTGAAGCGAACTGTCCGACCGACGCGCTGTATGTCGCGCCGTTCGACACCCCGGTTCCCGAGGACTCGACGCACACCGACGCCGAGGGTTTGGCGGAGTCCGGGGCGCTCGGCGCCTACCGCGCCGTGATCGGGTGGGGTGGCCGTCGCACGCCGGGGTCCACGCTCGACCGGAACCACCTCTTCACCCCGTGAGTACTTGTCAACGTCCGGCGGTCAAGAAGTACTCACGGGTGTGGCCTTGCGGATGAACCGGCCGATCTCGCGGATGGCGCGGGTGCCCTCGGGGAGCAGTCCGGCGGCGGCCTGGAAGACGTGCACCTGCCGTTCCCACACCTGCAGTTCGCACGGCACGCCCGCCTGGGACAGCCGCTCGGACATCAGTTCCGCGTCGACGTAGACCATTTCCTGCGAGCCGGTCTGGATCAGCGCCGGCGGCATGGCGGCGAGGGAGCCGTCCACGGGTGACGTGGACGGCTCGTGCCCGCCCCTGGTGTCCAGCCTTTCGATCAGCCTGGACAGGGCACCGACCGCGCGTTTGGGGAAGACAGCGCAGAGGTCGGCGTTGGGATGGGCCAGCTTGTTCACCGGATCGAGGTCGGTCAGCGGCGACAGCGCGACGTCGGCGGCGGGACGCGGCAACCCCTGGCGCAGCGCTTCGAGCGTCACCATGAACGTCAGGAACCCGCCCGCCGAATCGCCGGCGATGACGATCCGGTCTGCGGTGTAGCCGTGCGAGAGCAGCCACCGGTACCCGTCGACACCGTCCTCGACGGCCGCCCGGATGGGATTCCGCGGGATCATCCGGTACGCGACGTTCAGCGTCGACGCCTGCGACTCCGCCGAGATCCGGGACACCATCTGGCGGTGGGAGTTGATCCCGCAGCACAGGAACGCCCCGCCGTGGAGGTAGAGGATCGCCCGGTCGCCGAGCTCACCCGGCGGCCGGATCCATTCGGCGCGGCAGTGCGGCAGCCGGATGGGCCTGCGCACGGTTCCGCGGATGGGACCGAGCGAGTACCCGAACAGGTCGACGACTCCCGTGGGCCACGGCAGTTCGGGGTAGCGCGCCCACCCGTCCAGGAACGGCCGGACCGTGCGTCGGAGTGTGTGGGCGAGGGCCGTCGACTGCAGGCTGGTTCCGGCGAACTCCCGCCGCGTCACCGGGAGGGGTGACGGGCAGAATTCGTAAGTCGCAGTGCTCATTGCCTGCCTCCGATCCGGCCTCGGTGCCCGTCGACTTGCTTCCTTTAGGTTTTCCACCTCTTTGCGCCGTACGGTCTACATCGAAGTTGGTCGCACGGACGCTACGCCCGACGTAGCATCCAGACGGAAGTCGTAATGGGATAGTGACCGAGCGGGGGTGAACGTCCAGGTGGGGATCATGCCGGTTACCGATTCGATATTCCTTCTCGGCGAATCGCGAGAGCATCCGATGCACGTGGGATCGCTCGAATTGTTCACACCGCCGGAGGATGCCGGCCCCGACTACGTGAAGTCGATGCACGAAACACTGCTCGAGCACACGGACGTCGACCCCGCCTTTCGGAAGAAACCTGCGGGCCCCGTCGGCAGTCTCGGGAACCTGTGGTGGGCCGACGAGTCGGACGTCGATCTCGAATACCACGTGCGTCATTCGGCGCTGCCGGCCCCGTATCGGGTCCGGGAACTGCTGACGCTGACGTCCCGGTTGCACGGCACGCTTCTGGACCGTCATCGCCCGCTGTGGGAGATGTATCTGATCGAGGGTCTCAGCGACGGCCGGTTCGCGATCTACACCAAGCTGCACCACTCGCTGATGGACGGGGTCTCCGGTTTGCGGCTGCTGATGCGGACGCTGTCGACCGACCCGGACGTGCGCGACGCACCGCCGCCGTGGAACCTGCCGCGCAGGGCGTCGGCCAACGGTGCCGCCCCCGCCCCCGACCTCTGGTCGGTGATGAACGGGGTCCGCCGCACGGTCGGTGAGGTGGCCGGTCTCGCGCCTGCGTCGCTGCGCATCGCCCGCACCGCGATGGGGCAGCACGACATGAGGTTTCCGTACGAGGCGCCCCGCACCATGTTGAACGTCCCGATCGGTGGCGCGCGCCGATTCGCCGCGCAGTCCTGGCCGCTCGAACGCGTCCACGCCGTCCGGAAGGTGGCGGGGGTCAGTGTCAACGACGTCGTGATGGCCATGTGCGCCGGGGCGTTGCGGGGGTATCTGGAGGAACAGAACGCGCTGCCCGACGAGCCGCTGATCGCGATGGTTCCGGTGTCGCTGCGCGACGAGCAGCAGGCCGACGCCGGCGGCAACGCGGTGGGGGTCACGTTGTGCAACCTGGCGACGGACGTCGACGACCCGGCCGAGCGCCTGACGGCGATCTCCGCCTCCATGTCCCAGGGGAAGGAGCTGTTCGGCAGCCTCACCTCGATGCAGGCGCTGGCGTGGTCCGCGGTCAACATGTCGCCGATCGCTCTGACACCGGTGCCGGGGTTCGTCCGCTTCACGCCGCCGCCGTTCAACGTGATCATCTCCAACGTCCCGGGACCGCGGAAGACCATGTACTGGAACGGGTCCCGGCTGGACGGCATCTACCCGACGTCGGTGGTGCTGGACGGGCAGGCACTCAACATCACGCTCACCACGAACGGCGGCAACCTCGATTTCGGTGTCATCGGGTGCCGTCGGTCGGTGCCGAGCCTGCAGCGCATCCTCTTCTATCTCGAGACTGCTCTGGGTGAGCTCGAGGCGGCATTGCTCTGAGGCGCGGCCTGTTTCAGTGCCGGGCCGACTCCTGCTCGACGAGTGCTCGCCGCGACTCCTCGTGGAGCACCCCGAGCAGTTCGTGTTCGACGTCCGCGAACTCGGGCGACGTCATCATCGACAATTCGCGGGGACGGGGCAGGCCCACCGTCACGTCGCGCCGCACGGTGGCGGGCCGCGCGGACAGCACGACCACCCGGTCCGACAGGTAGACGGCCTCCCGGATGTCGTGGGTGATCATCAGGACGGTCCACCGGTAGCGCTGCCACACATCCTGCAGCCAGGTCTGCATCTCGGTGCGGGTCAACGAATCCAGGGCGCCGAACGGCTCGTCGAGCAGCAGCACCGGACGGTCCTGGACGACGGTCCGCAGCATCGCGGCCCGTTGTCGCATCCCGCCGGACAGCTGGCTGGGA
Organism: Rhodococcus sp. JVH1; assembly: GCF_000280725.2. Classification (NCBI taxonomy): domain Bacteria; kingdom Bacillati; phylum Actinomycetota; class Actinomycetes; order Mycobacteriales; family Nocardiaceae; genus Rhodococcus; species Rhodococcus sp. JVH1. The sequence goes on from NZ_CP166289.1 coordinate 6,319,872, forward strand.
CGGGCGTCCTCGAACCCGCCGAGACCGAACACGGAGAATAATTCCCGGGCTTTGTCCCGCGCCTGTTTCCGGGGCACGCCCTGCACCTCGAGTCCGAGGGTGGTGTTGTCGAGGACGGTGCGCCACGGGAACAGCAGGTCCTTCTGCGGCATGTACGCGCATTTCGCGGGGCCACTCCCCGCGGGACGCACCGGTTCGCCGCCGATCGTGACGGTGCCGGAGTCGGGTTGGTCGAGACCGGCGAGCATGGAGAACGCGGTGCTTTTCCCGCACCCGCTGGGGCCGATCACCGACACGAACTCACCCGGTTCGACCGTGAACGAGACGTCGTCGAGGACGGGCCGGATGCCGCCGCGGACCGGGAATCCCTTGCTCAGACCGGACAGTGCGACGCGCGCGGTCTCACTCATGCCGGGCCCTCTCGTTCTTGATCCACGGGGCGACGACGCGCTCGACCGCGAAGGTGAGCAGGTAGAGGCTGACGCTGATCACGGCGGTCACGAGCACCGCCGCCAGCACGAGGTCGGTGCGGAAGGAGTTCTTCTGCGTCGCCATGTAGATGCCGAGACCGGACGTGGCCCCGACGTATTCGGCGAACACGGCACCCACCACGGCGTACGTGATGCCGATGCGCAGGGCGGTGAAGAACCGGGGGATCGCCGACGGAAGCCGCACGTAGCGGAATTCCTGCCACCGTGAGGCGCCCATGCTGCGCAACAACGCGCCCGCCTCCCGGTCGGCCGCGGCGAAACCCTCGATCAGACCGATCGTCATCGGGAAGAACGTGGCGAGGGCGATCACGAGAATCTTCGGCAGCAGACCGAATCCGAACCAGATGATCATCAGCGGCGCGATCGCGATGATCGGCAGCGTCTGCGACACGACGAACAGTGGAACGAACGCGCGTCGCAGCCACGGCGAGAAGTCCACGAGCACCGCGAGGGCCCACGCGAAGAGCAGGGAGACGGCGAACCCGATCAGCGTCACCTGCAGTGTCGCGGAGGCGTGACCGGAGATGGCGTCCCGCGCCCGCCAACCCTGCTGGACCACCCGCAGCGGCGACGGCAGCACCTGCGGCCGGATATCGCTGACCGTCACGTACACCTGCCACGCGACGACCAGCAGTGCCACGACCACGACCGCGGGCAGCACCCGCCGCAGCAGCGGGGACGTGCCCGGGGCCGTAGTGCGCAGACTCGGGTCAGGGCTGAGTGAGGTACTCATTGGTGAAATACGTCGACCAGTCGGGTTCCGTGGTCAGCGGTGCCCCGTCGGGGCCGGTGAGCAGGCCGTGCTTGAACAGGAAACCGGAGTACCCCGCCCACTGCTCGGCCGTCTGGGTCCCGACCTTGCCGGAACTGTCCTTCATGTACTCGGAGGACAGCATCTGCTGGCTCTCCCGCACGAGGGACTCGTCGGTGAAGGCGCCGGGGTTGGCGTCGATCAGGATCTGCGCGGCCTCGTCCGGCCGGTCGGCGGCGAACTGGTATCCGCGCTGCAGGGCCTGGACGAACTTGCGGGCCTGCTCGGGATGGTCGGCCATCCATTGCTCGTTGCCCTCGATGACGAGCGCGTACGCATCCGGGAAGCCGTAGTCGGTGTAGTGGAAGTAGCGCATCGGGGTGCCCTGGTGTTCGGCCTCGATGCCCTCCCAGCCGAAGAACGAGACGGTGAAGTCGGCGGTGCCGGAGTACACGGCCTCGTACGCCGAGGTGCCGAGCGTGACGGTGGTGAATTCGCCCTTGCCGCCGTCGTTCCGGATGATCTGCTTCAGCGTCTCCTCGCCGTCCGGATCCGCGAACCCGGCGTAGATCTTGCCGTCCAGATCCCGGGGGCGGGTGATGTCGGCGCGATCCGCCTTCACCGCGATGCCCGTCGCCCAGTGCTGCAGCGGAGCCATCACCGACGTGGTCTGTGCGCCCGCGGCCTTCGAGAACGTCGCGGAACTCTGGAAGCTCACCCCGAACTCCGCGTTACCGGCGTCGACCAGGGTGTCGGGCGAGGTGTCGTTGTAGGGCAGCACCTGAACATCGAGGCCGGCGTCCGCGAACCAGCCTTCCTGCTGGGCGACGAACAGGCCGGTGTGGTTGGTGTTCGGTGTCCAGTCGAGTGCGAACCGGATGGTGTCGCCGGACTGCGAGTCACCGGCGCAACCGGTGAGCAGCGACAGGGCGGAGACCAGGATGACGGCTGCGGTGGCAGCGCGCTTGGTACGAGAGAAGAGTGTCACGACGCCGGCCATTCCTGCTTGTTGAGAGCGGTGTCCCAGAACATGAGTTCGTAGCGGCTGGCGATCACGAACGCCTCCGTCATCGCCTCGCGCTGGGCGTCGGTCGCGGCCTCGGCCGCGGCATCCACGAGTTCGCGGGCCCTCGCGACGGCGGCGTGGAACTCCTCCGCGTCGTAGGTGGTCACCCACTGTGCGTACGGGTGCGACGGGTCGGCGGAAAGCACCTCGCGGGCGCTCGCCGCGAGCCGGTGCCCGACGTCGGCGTAGATCCAGAAGCAGGGCAGCACCGCCGCGGCGGCCACCGCGTACGGCTCGGTGGCGGCGACGGCCGTCAGGTAGGAGATGTACCCGAGGCAGGCCGGCGAATGCAGCGGCTCCACGTCCGACTCGGGGAGTTGTCCGCTGGTCAGCAGATTCTGGTGCAGCGTGGCCTCGACCGTGGCGGCCTCGGCGGCCGAACCCGCCCAGAAGCCGGCCTCGACCGGGCCCGGGGCGTGCGCGGCCACCAGTGAGAGGGCCTTCGCGTACCCGGTCAGGTACAGGAAATCCTGCTCGATGTACGTGCGGAACACGTCCAGCGGCAGCGTTCCGTCGCCGAGGCGGCGCAGGAACTCGAGTTCGTCGATCGCCTCGCGCAGCACCTTGGTCCGGTCCCACAAGTGGTCCGTGAATCGGGCGTGCTGGCCGGCGCCGGCAGCATCTTGGACAGAGCTATTCACAACGTTGACATCCCTTCGTCAGCATTACCTGAGCAGGTTCCCGGGTGTGTTCTCAGCCCCGCCCGTGCGGAGCACCCCGTGTCAGAACAAGCCGACCCTAGCACCGGCCCTGCCGCGGGCGGAAAGGCCCGGGTCGGTGGACGGGCTCAGCCGGCGAGGAACGCGGCCGCGCTCGGCGGAAGGGGTGCGGGTCCGCGCCGGTAGATCTCCGCGGGCCGGCCGGTCCCGACGACGGCCATGTCACCGGTGTTCTCGAGGGCCGGCATCAGGTGCCGGCGGAACGAGTCCTTCGGCAGGGGACGCCCGAACACCACCTCGTACACCCGGCGGAGTTCGAGCACCGTGAACGTGTCGCCGGCCAGGCCGGACGGGTCGACGGCCCGCGCGTATCGCTCTCTCAGGTCGGCGACGGCGAGGGTGACGCCGTCCGCGTGGTCGAACGCCAGGTCCTGCGTCACCCGGTCGTCGTCGACGGTGATCAACATCGTGTCGCGGGGGAGCGCCGTGCGGGGCAGCGCGGCGCCGTGCGTCATCGACAGCACCCACCCGCGATCGTCGCGGCCGGGATCGTCCAGCATCGCCAGCTGATGGAATTCGGTGCCCGTCAGACCGGCCTTGATCCGCAGGCACCGCTCGGCGGCGTCCCGCAGTCGCTCACCCTCGTGGAGAAACGTGCCGGGGAGGGCGAGCCGGCCCGAACGATCCGGAACCACAAGAACTTTCAGTTCCCGGGCCGTCGACGGTGAGGATGGCGACGTCGACCGCCACGGACGGGCGCGGGTAGTCGAGGAGGCTCTTGCCCCCGGAATCGGTCCATGCGGCCACGCGGGAATGTTAGCGCACTGTTGATCTATGTCGCGTTCGATCGGTCCTGCCTGCTCATCGTTGGTAGTTTGGCGAGAGATTCCCGGAACGTGCTGCGTGAGGAGATTCGTCCGTGGAGGTCGACAAGTCCGGCGACACGCTCGTCGTCCGCGCCCGGGACGGTGAGGTGCGTGGGTACCCCGAGGGCGACGTCTACGCGTGGAAGGGCATTCCGTTCGCCGCGGCCCCCGTCGGCGATCTGCGGTTCCGCGCCCCGACCCCGCCCACACCGTGGGACGGTGTGCGCGACTGCGTCGACTTCGGCCCGATGGCGCCGCAGGGGCACGGCACCGCCGTCCCCATCGATGCCGGACTCGAGATGGACGAGGACTGCCTGTCCGTCAACGTCTGGGCCCCGAGACCCGACGGCACCCCGCGGCCGGTGATGGTGTGGATCCACGGCGGTGCCTACTGCCTGGGAACCGCAGCTCAGGGCATCTACAACGGGCGCATCCTGTCTACTCTCGGCGACGTCGTGCTGGTCTCGTTCAACTACCGGGTGGGAGCGCTCGGCTTCCTCGACCTGTCGTCGTTCTCGACGGCCGAGCGGGTGTTCGAGACCAACTGCGGGCTGCGTGACCAGGTCGCGGCCCTCGAATGGGTGCGCGACAACATCGCGTCGTTCGGCGGTGACCCGGACGAGGTGACGGTGTTCGGGGAGTCGTCCGGGGCTGGATCGATCACCACGCTGATGACGTGTCCGAGCGCGGAGGGGCTCTTCCACCGCGCGATCGCCCAGAGCCCGCCCGCCACGTCGGTCTACGGGAGCGAGCGGGCGGCCACCGTCGCGAAACAGTTCCTCGACATCCTCGAGGTGGAACCCGCGCAGATCGACACACTGCTGCACCTTCCGTACCGCACGGTGATAGAGGCCAGCGACACACTCGTCAACGAGGTGCCGACGAGGATTCCGGGCACGCTCGCCATGGCGCCCGTGGTGGACCGCGACTTCCTGCCCCGCTATCCGGTGGCCGCGTTCCAGAAGGGCCACTCCCACCGCATCCCTCTCATCATCGGTTCCAACAAGGACGAGTCGTCGATCTTCAAGTTCATGAAATCGCCTCTGCTGCCGGTCACGTCGGATTCGGTGCAGGAGATGCTGAGGGCGATCGCGGCCGATCACCCCGAACTGCCCGCCGCCCGCCTCGCCGACATCCTGTCGGCGTACCCGGACCGCGGAAAGCCGAAGGGCGCGCTCGCGATGTCGCGGGACGCCGCGTTCCGGATGCCCGCCCTGTGGGTGGCCGACGCCCACAGCAGGCACTCGCCGACGTGGATGTACCGGTTCGATCAGGCCACGCCGATGCTCAAGGCCGCGCGCATCGGAGCCGGCCACGCCACCGAACTCCCGTACGTCTTCGGCAATTTCGACACCCTCAACATCGACCCGACGTTCTGGCTCGGCGGCCGGAAGACGGCGCTCGAGGTGTCGGGCCGGATCCAGCGCCGGTGGCTCGCGTTCGCGCGACACGGTGTCCCCGCCGCGCTGGACGGGTCCAAGCACTGGGCCCCCTACGACGAGGAGAACCGCTCGACGTTGCTGATCGACGGCGCGGACACCCTCGTGAAGGACCCCGACCACGAGATGCGGATCGCCTGGGGCAACGACGTCATGGGCTTCAACTGACGGGCACCTTGTCGTCCAGTTCCTTCAGAACGGGCAGCGCCAAGCAGGCCAGCCCGATGATCAGGACCGGGATCGCGAGCACGAAGAACGTCGGCTGAATTCCCCACTTGTCGAGGAGGGGACCGGCTAGCAGGTAACCCAGCGGACCCGCGGCGTACGCGGTGGACGTCATGACCCCGGTGACGCGCCCCCGCATGTGCTCCGGACTGCGAGTCTGCATGGCGTAGTTGGCGATCGGGCCGACCGGACCGAACACGAGACCCTGGAGGAGGGCCAGCGCCAGAATCGCCCACAGCGGCGGCAGGAACGCCATCGCGACCATGGCAGCGCCCAGCACCGTCACCGCCACCACCATCAGCATCCTGCGCGACACGTACGGCGCGAGCGGTCCGTACGCGAGGGCACCCACCACACCGCCGATACTGAGTGCCATCAGCACCGAACCCAGTTGCGCGGGCTTGTCGAGTTCGGTGAAGTACACCGGGAACACCACCGACTCGACGGGCATGTACAGCGCGACCACCGCCATGTCGACGAGAGCGATCGTGCGCAGGAGCCGGTTGTGCCACACGAACTTCAGGCCCTCGAGCGTGCCGTGCCAGATGGACGTCGGGCGCGTGGAGGTGTCGGGTCTGCCGGCGTTCTCCAGTCGCAGGAACGCGATGGTCACCACGGACAGCACGAAGCCGACGGCGGTGACCCACAACGTGTTCACCGCACCCACCGTCGCGATGAGGACACCACCGATGCCCGGTCCGACGAGATACGCCACGTTGTAGTTGGCCTCGTAGAGGCTGTTCATCCGGTCGAGTGACCAGCCCGCGGACTTCGTGGCGGCCGGCAGCATCGACTCCCGCGCCGCGATTCCGGCCGGATCGAACGCGGCGCCGATCGCGGCGAGGACGGCGATCACCGTGACGGTGAGGCCCGTCGTGTTCGCGATCACCGGGATGGCCGCCACGGACAGGGCGGACAGGCAGTCGGAGATCATCGACGTGCGACGACGTCCGAACAGGTCGACGAACGTGCCCGCGAACAGGCTCGACACCAGCAGCGGGAGGGTGGCCGCGCCCGCGACGATCGCGGCGTCGGACGCGCGACCTGTCCTCTCGAGCACGAGCCAGGGCAGCACGACGATCGCGATGCCGTTGCCGGTGGACGAGAACAGCGTCGCGAGGTTCAGGAGGATCAGGGGCCCGAACCGGCGAGTCACAGCCGTCTCGGTGGCGGTCACGGCAAGGGTCCTCTGGTCGGCTCGATCGGTGGTCCTTCGACGCTAACAGCGAGGTCGGGGCCACCGCGAGCGAATTTCGGCCGCTACTGGTTGCGTTGCAGGGTCAGTTCGGCGAGGGTACGCGCTCCGTCGCACGGGTCGCCGGTGCCCGACCGCTGCTGCACCCACCAGGTGATGACGCCCGAGTAGGCGGCGGTGATCCCGCACGTCGCCGAATCACCCGGACGCCGGGCGCTGAACGCCGACGTGCCCGCGATCGACGTTGTTTCCACCTGGTAGCCCAGCCCATCCGCCACACTCCGCTCGCGTTGCAGCGAGTTGTTCTCGAACCAGCCGAACGTGACGTCGATCGAACCGGCGGCGGACGACACCGTCCACATGCACACCGCGCCGAAGAAGTACTGGTCGATGCCGGCGCCGTGGAGGGTCTCCGCGATCTTGTCGTTGGGGACGGCGTCGCACTCGCGGAGGAGTTTGTCGAACTGCGGCGAGCCGCCGTCGTCGGTGGTTGCGGCGCCCTCGGGCAGGGGACTACCGGTGACGGAGGTGCCGCAGCCGGCCAGGATCATCGCCGACGCCAGCGCCGCGGCGACCCGGCGGCCGGCGCTCACTTGACCTTCTCCAACGTCAGCCGGCCGAGCGCGGTCGGGGCCGCGCACGGATCGGAGGGTGCGGTGGCCGTGCCGTAGCGGACCAGCCAGTGCACGAAGTCGGAACCCGTGCCGAGCGCGACCTCGCAGAATCCGACGTTCTGCGAGGAGAACCCGCGGTGCCCGGCGATCTCGAGGTCGTGGACCTCGTGACCGATGCCCTTGGCCACCGACCGCTCCCGGTCGATGGGGCTGCCGCGGTACCAGGTGAACATCACGTACCGTTCGCCGCCGTCCGCTTCCCACCGGCACTTGATGCCGTTGCGTGACACCGGGGTGAGCGCGGTGATCCCGGCGCGCTCGTACACCTCCGCGTCGGTCAGCGATCCGCATTCACCCACGAACGCGCCGGGCTGCGCGGCCACCGTCGTGGTCTGGGTGGACACCGCCGGATCGGTCTCGGAACCGTCGCCGGCACCGCAGCCGGCCAGCACGACCGCCGCGGCGACCAGACACGACGCGCGGACGGTCAGGCGGACCGGATCAGACGAGCTCCGCATAGCTCGGATTCTCGGCGATGTACTTCTCGACGTACGAGCACGACGGAATCACGGTGAGCCCGCTGGCCTTCGTATCGTCGAGGGCGGCCTTCACCACTTCCGCGGCCAGACCCTGACCGCGGAACTGGGGGTACGTGACGGTGTGGTGGAAGTCGCGGGCACCGTTCCGCTCGAAATAGTCGGCGTATCCGGCCAGCTGGCCGTCGAGGTAGATCTCGAACCGGGATTCCGACACGTCGTGCTCCACCGTGGCCGCCACAGACCGCTCCTCTGCTCGTGTGGCGTGCGCGCTGACCCGCGCACGCTGTCACTCGCAGATTACCGTCAGTCCGCGAGGTTGGTGCGCAGCAGCATGACGTTGTAGTCCGACCAGGTGGTGGCCAGGAAATACAGATCGGATCCCTGCGACCACGGGTGCATGTACGCGCCGTACAGCTCGGGCACGTCCCGGCTGCTCACCAGTACCTCGGGTTCGCTCCAGCCGGATTCGAGGTGGTCGGACCGGCGCATGACCACCGAATTGCCGGCATCGGTGTACATCGCCACGAACTGACCGAGGTACTGGTTGAACTGCACCGACAACTCGCTGACGGGTCCGGGTATGACGGGTGCGGCGACGGTGGCGTTGGCCTTCGCCCACGCCTTGCCGTCCCAGTACTCGTACAACGTGAGGTTCCGGATATCCGCTTCCTTCACCCGCGACAACCGGGCGTCGCCGGAACGACCCGACGGCGTGCCGAAACCGTAGACGAACCCGTCGTGCTTGACGTACGAGCCCATCTGGAAGTTCTCAGCGCCCGTGCCGGGCACGTTGGGCCGCAGCGTCAGGGGATCGGTGACCCAGTTCTCGCCGTTGTCCACGGAGTACGCGATGCCGGACGCGTTGGTGTCCCACTCGCCGGGGGCACCCCAGCTCCGCACGGACATGTAGTTGATGTACTGCGTCGCGCCGGGGCCCTCGCCGACCGAGATGCCGGTGGTGGGGATGACGGTCTGCTCCACACCCGGGATCTTCTTGCTCTGGATGATCTCCTTGGAATGGTTCGGGGTATCGACCGGGGAATTGTCGATGCGCATCCCGTCGGTGAGGTCCTTGTCGGAGCTGCGCAACAGGATGTTGCTGCGCCAGTCGCCGACCAGACCGCACAGCGGGTTGTCGCTCAGCCCGACGGTGTCACCGAACGCGGTGAGGATCTCACCGCCGCCGTTGTCCCACATGATGCCGAGGTCGGTGCCGAGCACCCGGAACCTGCCGATCGTGTCGTTGGAGCTGCGCGGTCCGGTGATGTGCGCGATAGCCTGAGTTTTGCCACGCAACTCGGGAAGGCGACCGTCGCTTCCGTTGAGCCAGGGAATGGGGTTGATGCCCTGGTTGGAGCCGCTCGATCCGAGGCTGCCGGTTCCGCCGAGGCACGGCGCCGCCGTCGCGACGGGGGGCGTCATCGTGAAAAACGTGCAGGTAGAAGCAAGTAAGGCGGGCATCGCCAGGGAGGCGACACGGCGGAGTCTGGTCACGAGCGCACCTCTCTGCGAGGAATCGAGTCGGGTCCGGTCACGCTAGCAATACCTCACCTGCCACACCAGTCCCTTGGGTAACCATTGGGTCTCGCATCCCGCCGGCGTAGCTACAGAATCGCTCCGGGGTTGAGGATCCCCAGCGGGTCCAGTGCGTTCTTGATTCGATGCGTCAATTCCATGACGTCCTCGCCCAACTGGTCGGGCAGCCAGGCCTTCTTCAGCCGGCCGACGCCGTGCTCGCCGGTGATCGTGCCGCCGAGAGAGATTGCGAGGTCCATGATCTCGCCGAAGGCGAGGTGAGCACGCTCGGCCATCGCGGCGTCCTCAGGGTCGAACACGATGAGCGGGTGCGTGTTTCCGTCGCCCGCGTGCGCGATCACCGCCACCATCACGTCACGCTCGCGGGAGATGGCAGCGATTCCCTCCACCAGCGCAGGCAGTTTCGGGAGTGGGACCCCGACGTCCTCGAGGAGCAGGCTGCCGAGTCTCTCGACCGCGGGGATCGCGAATCGTCTTGCCGCGGCGAAGGCTTCGCCCTCCTCGGGGTCGTCGGTGGTGAACACCTCGGATGCGCCGTTCGCCGTGCACGCGTCCGCCATCACGGAAATCTCTTCGGCCGCAATCGCACCGGGCGCGTCCGAGCGGGCGATGAGCATCGCCTCCGCCGTCCGGTCCAGGCCCATCTTCAGCGCGTCCTCGACGGCGCCGATCGAGGCGCGATCCATGAATTCGAGCATCGACGGCCGCAGCGTGCGGGTGATGGCCAGCACCGTGTCGGCGGCGGCCTGGACGGAGGCGAACGACGCGACGAGGGTGCTCGACGGCGGCTGGGCAGGGATCAGCCTCAGCGTCGCCTCCGTGACGATGCCGAGGGTTCCCTCGCTTCCGACGAACAGCTTGGTCAGCGACAGGCCGGCCACGTCCTTCAGACGCGGCCCGCCCAGGCGTACGTCCGTCCCGTCCGCGAGGACCACGCGCAGCGCGAGGACGTAGTCGGTGGTGACGCCGTACTTGACGCAGCACAGCCCGCCGGCGTTGGTCGCGACGTTGCCGCCGATCGAGCACATCTCGAACGACGACGGATCCGGTGGGTACCAGAGTCCGTGCTCGGCGGCGGCGGCCTTGACCTCCGCGTTGAGCAGTCCCGGTTCGACGACGGCGGTCCGTGTCACCGGGTCCACCTCGATCCGGCGCATGCGCTCGGTGCTGACCACCACGCACCCCGCTACGGCGGTGGCGCCGCCGCTGAGCCCGGATCCCGCACCGCGCGGGATCACGGGGACCCGGTGCTTGGTCGCCCAGCGCATCACCACCTGGACGTCCTCGGTGGTCGCGGGGCGGGCGACGGCGAGGGGGCGGACGGCGTCGGGGTCGCGCGCCCAGTCCTGGCGATAGGAGACCAGGATGTCCGGATCGGTGACGAGGCACCCCTGGGGGAGCGCGGCGGCGAGCGTCGCGAGTGCGTCGTCGGTGACCGTCATCGTGACTCCTGAAATGCGGGTGTCGGGCGCCCCGACGGTAACCCAGCGGGCCGCAGGTGTCCTCGAATTGGTCAGACGTCCAACTGAACCGATTCCGACCCGATTGTTCGGATATCGCTCCAACCTGGACGTTCGGTGCAGAAGCGACACCCCAATAGTCCATCTGTTAGTTACTTACGCGTAGGAGTCTCAGGATGTGGGATCAGGGGGGTGAATTTTTTCCGGGGTTCCGGCGATGGGGTATGCACGTCGGTCCGGAGGAGAAAATGCAGGTAGGGGCGTCCCGTGAACCGTGAGGACCCGGACGAATCGGGTGTAACACAGGTCACATTCGTCACTCTGTTACCGGATCGTATCGACCAGGCAATGCAAAAACTCACTTCTACGGGTTAGCGTCTTGCATCGTCAAACACCGGCGAGGCGTTACACCCAAACGGAGATTCTCACGAAATGTGAGCTAGAACACGGTTGGGGCCGGGTTTTGCCGCACCGACCCTGGAAGGACCCGCACCGATGAATGCACTCCACCGAGATCCCAGCAGCTACATCTCCGCGATGTTCTCGTACGAGTTCCTGGACGGTGGCATCGACTACGATTCCATCGAACAGATCCACCGTGGCGAGTTCGACGAATGGATCTTCGCACTGGCCGGTTCGGGATTGTTCACCAACGAGGAAGTTCGGTGCATGGTGCAGGAATGGCGCCTGAACCCGAAGACCCTCCTGAACACGCTCCTCGCCGACGCGGACGAAGTCACCGCCAAGCGCTGCGAGGTCACCTGGGCCGCACTCGACCGCGTCGCCCCGTTCACTCCGTCCGTGCCGGTCGCCGTCTTCGGCTGAAGGCCTTCCCGCCGCAGGGCTCGCCGTCGTCACACGAGTTCGGTTCGATCTCCGTTCACGACGATCGCCTGATCGTCCGTCAAGGTGCGGTACTCGATGCCGGCGAGCCTCAAAGCGGTGACAGTGCGCCGAACGGCTGCCGCGTCCTCCAAGGGCACGGCGTCTTCGGCCCCTGGAAGCTCCGCAGGCGGGTGATGCGGCACGATCGCGAAGCCCACCACGCCCAGGCCGTCCCAGAGCGGCTCCATGCCGCAGGTTGCGACCACCTCCGCCGGGTCATCGGAGGAGTCGAGACCGTGCAGCGTCGGAGTCATCACACACGCCCCCGCGCTGTAGCCGGCGTACACCAGCGAATCGCTCAGCAGTAGTTCCGGGATCACCCGGTCCGCCCCGCTCCGGGCCTGCGCGCGCAACACGAACGTGTTCCCACCGCGCACCCACAGCATGCCGAACCCCTCCAGCCGCTCCCTCAGCGCGGCCGACCGCGCCTGTCCGTCGCAGCCGATGTAGTCGCGCAGATCCACCTCTTCCGGGGTGAAGCCCAGCCGCGTCAGCGGCATCACGTCACTCACGACCGCGGACGTCCGCGCCGTCCGCGGCCACGCGTCCGCGGCCGCGGCGATCACCCCCACGCGCCCCGGGTTGCCGACGAGCGAGAGCAGCGGCGCGGGATCCGCGCCGAACCGATACGAGGACAGGAACAGGCGCACCGCGGTCAGATCGTGAACGCGAGGTTGTCGACGATCCTCTTGCCCACGGCGGTGTCGCCGCTCAACGCGATCTCGTCGCGGTGATCGGCCGCCGTCGTCCGGCCGCCCGCCAACCGGGTGAACAGCCGGGAGTCGAGAGTCACGGTCGCGGTGGCCTCGGACGGCAGTGCGTCGACCACCGCGGCTCTGCCGTCGACGGCGACGTGAATGTTCCGCGCAAGCGGTCCCGTCAGCTCCAGGGTGATCCTCGACCCGTCAGGGGCCTTGCCGCGCTTGCCGACGAGGAACGCGACAGCGCCCGCGATCTCCTCGAACGCCGTCTCCCCGCGCAGGCCGCCCTCGTCGCCGGGCAGCGCGAGGGCGTCGCGCAGGTCGAGCTCGTGCATCCAGCAGTCGAACACGCGGATGCGCATGAACCGGAGGTAGGGCGCCGGACCGACCGGTGTGGTGGTCTCGGCCTCGAACGCCTCGTCGGTCATCTCGCTCAGCTCCGACCGCCTGCGGGCCACGATCACCCGGAAGCGCTCGAGCATTTCGGGGCCGGAGCACCCCCGCAGGCCCTCGACCCACTCTTCGTTGAACGCACCGATCTCGTTGCGCACGTGCGCGAGGCAGCGGACGTCGATACTGGTGTGCGGTGCGGAGATTCCGGCAAGGAGCGACTCCGTGCCGATGAGATGCGCGGTCACGTCGTGGACGGTCCAGCCCGGGAGCGCGGTGGGCGTGAACCACGCGTCGCCGGACAACGTCGACAGCACGTCGTCGAGTACGTCCCATTCCTCGAACAATGCGTCGAGGATCGGTTCCTTCTGCAGGGCATTCACGGGTCGTACGCCTCCTTTTGCCTCAACTGTAGGACCTCCCGCCGGAGCGTCCGAGCGTTTTCGCCGCGGGCGGACGAATGCGCCGGTGACGGCGTCGAAGACCTCCCCGTCCCGGGTCCGGTGTGGTAGACCCGTGGTGAGAATCTCCATTAACAAAGGAGTGCGGATGTTCCCTGGAAACTTCGTGGCGACCACCCCGGACAAGCCCGCTGTCATTCGTCCCTCGACGGGGGAGCAGCTGACCTACCGGGAGCTGGACGAGCGGTCCACCCGCCTCGCACGGCACCTGCGTTCGCTCGGCCTGAAGGTCGGCGACCACCTGGCGCTCGTGTCGAGCAACGACCTCCGGGTTCTCGAGGTGTACTGGGCAGCGCTGCGATCGGGGCTGTACATCACCGTGGTGAACTGGCATCTCACCCCGGAGGAAGCCGGCTACGTCGTGGACGACTGCGGAGCCGAGGTGCTCATCGTTTCCGCCGACGCGGGCGGCGCCGTGCCGCGCGAGGAGAATCAGCTGCCCCGCATCCGTCACCGTCTCGTGTACGGCGGCGAACTCGACGGATTCGACAGCTACGACGACGCCGTGGCGGCGCAGTCGGCCGAACCGCTCGATTCGCAGCCCCGCGGGCAGGACATGCTGTACTCGTCGGGCACCACCGGCAGGCCCAAGGGGATCAAACCCGCTCTCCCGGAGGGCGAGGTGGACACCACGATGGATCCGTACACCGCCGTGTTCGCCCCGATGTACGGATTCGATTCCGACACCGTCTATCTGTGCCCCGCACCCCTGTATCACGCAGCGCCGCTGCGCTTCTGCGGCACCATCACCTCCGTCGGCGGCACGATCGTCCTGATGGACCGCTTCGACGCCGAGGAGGCGCTGCGGCTCGTCGAGGAGTATCGGGTGACCCACAGCCAGTGGGTCCCGACGATGTTCGTCCGGATGCTGAAGCTGCCCAAGGACGTTCGCGACAAGTTCGACGTGTCGAGTCTGAAGGTGGCGATCCACGCGGCGGCGCCGTGCCCGCCCGACGTGAAGCGTTCGATGATCGAGTGGTGGGGCCCGGTGATCCGCGAGTACTACGCATCCACCGAAGGGGCCGGTGCCACGTTCATCGACAGCGCCCAGGCCCTCGCGAAGCCGGGATCGGTCGGCCACGACGGGGTCATGGGCATCGTGCACATCTGCGACGACAACGGTGCGGACGTGCCCGTCGGTGACATCGGGACCGTCTACTGGGAGAGGGAGGAACGGCCGTTCGAGTATCACAACGACCCGGTCAAGACCGAATCCGCGACGCACCCCGACCATCCGACGTGGACCACGAGCGGCGACATCGGGTACATCGACTCCGACCGCTTCCTCTACCTCACCGACCGCGCCGCGTTCATGATCATCTCGGGTGGGGTGAACATCTACCCGCAGGAGTCGGAAAACGTTCTCACCATGCATCCCAAGGTGTTCGACGTCGCGGTGATCGGCGTGCCCGACGAGGAGATGGGCGAACAGGTCAAAGCCGTCGTGCAACTCGTCGAGGGGGTGGAGCCGTCCGATGCCGTCGCCCGCGAATTACTCGACTACGTGCGCGACCGGGTGAGTCACTTCAAGGCGCCGCGCAGCATCGACTTCTCCGACGACCTGCCGCGCACACCCACGGGCAAACTCGTCAAGCACAAACTCCGTGCCCGGTACCTGAACGCCGGCTGAACTCCCGCACGTCACCTGCCGCGCGCCGCCCCGCAGCGCGGGCAGGTGCCCGCGGTGTGATCGGTGAGGAACAACCCGCAGTCGGGGCACACGCGGTCGAGCCAGCAGACGGGGTCGCCGCCGAGGTCGTCGTCCGGCTCGGTGACGGGCGCGGCGTCGTCGCGGTGGGCGGTCACAACCGATCCAGCATGTATTCGGCAAGTACCTCGGCGTGACTGTGACTGACGTCCTTCGTCGCGGTCAGGAGAACGATCGGCCGCCCCTGCGCGAGTTCCTGCACCCGCGCGACGGCCTTCCGGCCGGTCGGCGAATCGAGTTCGTGGACGTACCGCTCGCGGAACTCGCTGAACGCGGCGACGTCGTGCGAGTACCAGTGACGCAACTCCGTCGACGGAGCGAGGTCCTTGGCCCAGTCGTCGAAATGGAACGCGTCCCTGCGGAGGCCCCGCGGCCACAGCCGGTCCACGAACAGCCGCAGTCCGTCGCCCTCGGTCGGATGGTCGTACACCCGCTCGACGACGACCGGCGGATCCGCGGTGACGTCCTCCGCGTTCCGTTCCTTCGGTGTGCTCATGGCCGAACCTCCGCTTCCGTGCGGCTGTCTACCGTCAGACTACGACCAAACACCCTGTGACCGGGTTCACAAACGAGCAGAAAGATCTGTGAGAACGACTGTTCGGACTCGATTCAGACGCCTACTCACGGACTTCTCTGTTCCCTACGTCACGCGTTCTCTGGCTACTATCAGCTAACTCAGTCGAGTCGGGGGAAATATTTCCGCTCATCATCGGTTGATCGCCGCTCGTCGCGGCACACACACCATCTACCGCAGGAAGTCGATACATGGATACATCGCAGAGCGCGTCCACTGCGCGCCCGACGGTCGGCGTCGTTCGGGAGTCGAACGACGGTGAGCGTCGGGTCGCGTTGGTGCCCAAGGTCGTGGCGTCGTTGATCGCCAAGGGCGTCGACGTGGTGGTCGAGTCGGGTGCCGGTTTGGGCGCGCTGATCCCGGACGAGTTGTACAAATTGGCAGGAGCCGCCATCGCCGATCCATGGGCGGCGGACGTGATCGTGAAGGTCGCGCCGCCGTCGGACGAGGAGGTGGGCCGGTTGCATGCCGGGCAGACCCTGATCGGGTTCCTCGCCCCCCGTAACCAGGACAATCAGGTCGCCGCGCTGAAGGCGGCCGGGGTGCAGGCGTTCGCGGTCGAGGCGATCCCGCGGATTTCCCGTGCCCAGGTGATGGACGCGTTGTCGTCGCAGGCGAACGTGTCCGGGTACAAGTCGGTGCTGCTCGCGGCGTCGGAATCGACCCGGTTCTTCCCGATGCTCACCACCGCCGCGGGCACCGTCAAGCCCGCCACGGTGCTGGTGCTCGGGGTCGGTGTCGCCGGCCTGCAGGCCCTGGCCACGGCGAAGCGTCTCGGTGGCCGGGCCACCGGCTACGACGTGCGCCCGGAGGTCGCCGACCAGGTCCGCTCGGTCGGTGCGCAGTGGCTCGATCTGGGGATCGACGCCGCCGGTGAGGGCGGGTACGCCCGCGAGCTGACCGAGGCGGAGCGGGCGCAGCAGCAGCAGGCGCTCGAGGACGCGATCAAGGGCTTCGACGTGGTCATCACCACCGCTCTGGTGCCCGGCCGTCCGGCGCCGCGGTTGGTGACCGCCGCCGCGGTGGAGGGCATGAAGCCCGGATCCGTGGTGGTCGACCTGGCCGGTGAGACCGGCGGTAACTGCGAGCTCACCGAGCCCGGTCAGACCGTGGTCAAGCACGGGGTGACGATCTGCTCGCCGCTGAACCTGCCTGCCAGCATGCCTGAGCACGCCTCGGAGCTGTACTCGAAGAACATCTCCGCGCTGCTCGAGTTGATGCTCGTCGACGGGGCGCTGGCCCCCGATTTCTCGGACGAGGTCCTCGCCGCGTCCTGCGTCACCCGTGAGGAGGGTGTGTCCTAGATGTACACCGAATTGTTGGCGAACATCGCGATCCTGGTGTTGTCCGGGTTCGTGGGGTTCGCGGTGATCTCCAAGGTCCCGAACACGTTGCACACCCCGCTGATGTCGGGCACGAACGCCATCCACGGCATCGTCGTCCTCGGCGCGCTGGTGGTGCTCGGCAAGGTCGACAACCCGCCGTGGGGGCTGCAGGTGATCCTGTTCGTGGCCCTGGTCTTCGGAACGATCAACGTGGTCGGTGGTTTCGTGGTCACCGACCGGATGTTGGCGATGTTCAAGTCCAAGCCCACCGCCCCTGTTGCTGCTGAGAAGGGTGGGGACCGGTAATGGAGTATTTGGTCAACGTGTTGTACATCGTGGCGTTCGCGATGTTCATTTACGGTCTGATGGGTCTGACCGGCCCGAAGACCGCGGTCCGCGGTAACCAGATCGCCGCGGTCGGCATGGGTGTCGCGGTGGTCGCGACGTTGATCGCGATCCGGGACACCTCCAACTGGGTGCTGATCGTCGCCGGTCTGGTGATCGGTGTGGTGTTGGGTGTGCCGCCGGCGTTGCGGACGAAGATGACCGCGATGCCGCAGCTGGTGGCCCTGTTCAACGGTGTGGGTGGTGGCACGGTCGCGCTGATCGCGTACGCCGAGTTCCTGGACTCGGACGGGTTCACCGCGTTCCAGCACGGTGAGTTGCCGACGGTGCACATCGTCATCGCGTCGCTGTTCGCGGCGATCATTGGATCGATCTCGTTCTGGGGTTCGGTGATCGCGTTCCTCAAGCTGCAGGAAACGTTGCCGGGCCGGCCGATCGGCATCGGCCGGTTGCAGCAGCCGCTCAATGCGGTGCTGCTGATCGGGGCCGTCGCGTTGGCGGTGGCGATCGGGGTCAAGGCGATCGAGCCGACCGGCCCCACGTCGCAGTGGTGGATCGTGGGTGTGCTGGTGCTGGCGGCGGTGCTCGGGTTGATGGTGGTGCTGCCGATCGGCGGCGCCGACATGCCCGTGGTGATCTCGCTGCTCAACGCGCTGACCGGTCTGTCCGCGGCGGCCGCCGGTCTCGCGCTCAATAATCAGGCGATGATCGTGGCCGGCATGATCGTCGGTGCGTCGGGTTCGATCCTGACCAACCTGATGGCGAAGGCGATGAACCGGTCCATCCCGGCGATCGTGGCCGGCGGGTTCGGTGGCGGCGGCGTCGCGGCGGCGGTCGGGGACGGCACCGTCAAGACGGCGAAGTCGACCTCGGCGGCGGATGCGGCGATCCAGATGGCGTACGCCAACCAGGTGATCGTGGTCCCCGGCTACGGGTTGGCCGTCGCGCAGGCCCAGCACGCGGTCAAGGACATGGCCAAGATGCTCGAGTCGAAGGGTGTCGAGGTCAAGTACGCCATTCACCCGGTCGCCGGCCGGATGCCCGGGCACATGAACGTGCTGCTGGCGGAGGCCGACGTCGAGTACGACGCGATGAAGGAAATGGACGACATCAACGACGAGTTCGCCCGCACCGATGTCACCCTGGTGATCGGTGCGAACGATGTCACCAACCCCGCCGCCCGCAACGATCCGTCGTCGCCGATCCACGGGATGCCCATCCTGAATGTGGATCAGTCGAAGTCGGTGATCGTGCTCAAGCGGTCGATGAATTCCGGGTTCGCCGGCATCGACAACCCGCTGTTCTTCGCCGACACCACCTCCATGCTGTTCGGGGATGCGAAGAAGTCGGTCTCCGAGGTCACCGAGGAACTCAAGGCCCTGTAGGCCCTCCGGGCCCGTGCGTGGTTGACGAGTGCAGAGACTCGCAGACCACGCACGGGCGCGAAGCGCCTCAGAGGCGCAGACTGCCGCGGTGCCGGGAGAAGGCGATGGCCGCGGTGTCGGGCCGTCGCTCTTCACGCTCGGCGGCCACGGGGGAGTACAGCATCAGGGTGGACGCCAGCGCCCACCAGATCGCCAGGATGATCAGGCCGGCCGCAAGGCCGAAGATGCCGATCGGTTCGACCAGCGCGGCTGCCCCCGCGACACCGAGGACGACGGCGAAACCCAGTCCCGCGATGACGGGCCGGAACCGCGGCGCCGACACCAGCAGCGCCGAACCGTACAGCGCGGTGACGGCGACGACGTGCCCGCTCGGCAGGAGCACCGACGGCGCATCCGATTCCCATGCCCGGACTGCGGCGCTGGTGAGATTCGCGCCGATACACAGCAGCAGTACCGCACCCATGCCGTACGAAAGTTTTCGCATCGCCGCGACGATGGCGAGTACGACGGTCGCTGCGAGCACCGTGGTGATGTCGATCGCCTGGATTACAGGATCGGCGACGGGTCGGAGTGCCTCCGGGAGGACGAGACCCGACGATTCGGGGCGGATGAGGTACAGCGCGCACAGTGCCGCCACACCCGCCGCGGCGAAGGCGAGGCGACGAAGACTGCGACGCAGCCTGCTAGTCGATTCGGTCACGACACACAGTGTGCCAACCGACGCTGAACGATCGATGAGAGGCCGCTGTGAGGTCGGTGAACGGCCCTGTTCGTGCGGCGAGTGTGTGTCCCGATCGCGGGTGGGTGCCGCACCCGGCGGAGTAACGTCGTCGCCGACCGATCTCGAATCGTCTTTCCGCGTGAACACACACGATGTGACCGATATGAGTGGACGGATCTCGCGCCGATCGTTCCTGCGTGCGGTGGCGCTCGGCGGTGGGCTGGGCGCGGTTTCGGCCGGGTCGGCGAGCGCCTTCCCCTTCGACATCGATCCGCTGCGACCCCTGATGTTCTCCTCGCCCCCGCTCGAACCTTTTCGTGATCGGCTCCCGATCCTGCCGACGATGTCCGGGACGACCGTCGACGTCCACGCGAGCAGCACACTCCACCAGTTCCACGCCGATCTGCCGCCCTCGCCGGCGTTGGCATACAGCGGAGCGGACTATCTCGGCGCGACGATCGAGGCGCACGTCGATCAGCCGACGACGATCGCCTTCGGGAACAGCATCACCGTCCACCCGTTCGCCGTCGATTTCGATACGTCACTGCACGGGCTGAGCGAACGGGACCGCACGCAGGTGCCCACGGCGACGCATCTGCACGGCGGGGTGAATCCGCCGCAGTTCGACGGGCACCCCGAGCAGGTGCTCCGGCCGGGTCAGGAGTACCTGCACTATCTTCCGAACCGGCAGGACGCGGCCGGACTGTGGTACCACGACCACGCCATGGGGGTGACCAGACTCAACATCTATGCGGGCCTCGTCGGGCAGTACCTGCTGCGGGACGACTTCGACACCGGGCGCGCCGACAATCCGCTGCGTCTGCCGGCGGGGGAGTTCGAGGTTCCCCTCGTGCTGCAGGAGAAGATGTTCACCGCCGAGGGCAGGCAACGGATCCGCTCGACGCCCGCCGTCCCGCGAGGGAGCTGGGAAGGGGGCGCGGTCGGCGACGTCGGGGTCGTGAACGGCAAGGTGTGGCCGGAACTCGACGTGGCCCGGGGGTTGTATCGAATGCGACTCGTCAACGCGGGCTCGCTGAGTGTGTGGAATCTGTACTTCGGCAACCGCATGCGGTTCTGGGTGATCGGCGGCGACAACGGGCTGCTGGACGCCCCGGTCGCGGTGACGCGGGTGCGGTTGAGCCCAGCCGAGCGTATCGACGTCCTAGCCGACTTCGGATCTCTGGAACCGGGATCGACGGTGGAACTCTGCAACGACGAGCCGCCGCCGTTCCAGGCCGCACTGATCGGCGAACGCACGATGCCGAGGTTCTGCCGTTTCCGGGTGGGCACTGCCCGCGGATTCGCCGGCGCGCCCCCGGCGACACTGCGCGGAGGACCAGCGCAGCCGGAATTGCTGCCGCCGATCCCGCGGCCCGAGGTCTTCCGGAACGTCACGCTCAGCCAGCCGAGCGACGTGCGGCTTCCGCCGTCGATCATGTCCCTGAACAATCTCCGGTATTCGACCGAGGACATCGAGTTGCCGCGCCAGGGCACTGTAGAGCAGTGGAATATCATCAACGCGACCAATGATCCGCATCCCGTGCATCTGCATCTCGCGAACTTCCGGGTGCTGGGGCGTCAGGTCATCGAGACTCTGCGATTCGCGTTCGCCACCCCGCAGCCGCCGCTCGGCATCCGGTGGACTCCGTCGGCGGACGCGTTCACGATCTCTCCGCTCCTTCCGGCGGAACCGTGGGAGCGGGGATTCAAGGACACGGTGCTGGCGAACGCCAATTCCGTCACCAGAATCGTCGTGCGGTTTCCCACGGCGGAGGGGCTGGGCTTCGACCCCGACGCGGTGTTCGGGAGCGAATCACACGACGCCCACGGACACGGACCCACCGGTGGTCCGAGACCGCTGCAGGGCTACGTCTGGCACTGTCACATCCTCGATCACGAGGATCACGAAATGATGCTCAGGTACCGCACGCCGGCCTGAAAGGTCAGGTGCGCCGGACCGCCCCCGCGAACGTGGCGGCCACCAGCACGCAGACCAGGGGGACCACCATCGCGACGGTGAGCGGAACCACCTGGGTGATCCAGCCGATGGTGGCCGGGCCGGCGAGGAATCCGACGTACCCCAGCCCCACCACCCGGGACATGTTGGTGCCCGCGGAACCCGCGCCGAGGTTTCCCGCGGCGGTGAAGATCTGCGGGACACAGCCCGACAACCCGAGGCCGAACAACGCCCAGCCCAGGACGGTGAGCGGGAGCAGCCCGGAGACGACGACGAGCAGCATTCCGAGGGCCGCGATCAGGGTGCCGTAGCGGACGACGGCGACGGGACCGAGCGCTCCGCTCACACGGTCCGCGGTGAACCGGCCCACCGTCATCATCACGGAGAAGGCACCGAACGCGAGGGCGGCGACGGAATCGGACGTTCCGAGGTGTTCCTTGACCTGCAGGGTGCTCCAGTCGTTCGCGACACCCTCCGACAGCATGAGGACGAAGGCGATGCCACCGAGCGCGAGGACCCGGGTGGACAGCCGGCCCTGTGCCTTGTCGGCGGGAGCGGTGTCGTGCCGAGAGCGGGGACGGTCCGCCATCAGCCACCGCGAGCCCGCGGCGACGGTGACGACCCCGACACCTGCGGCGACCAGCAACGCCGTCACGGGTGCCCACCCGGCTGCGAGCGTCGCCGCTCCGAGCAGCGATCCTGCCACCCCGCCCACGGAGAACAGGGCGTGGAACGCCGACATGATCGGCCGTCCGTACCGCTGCTCGACTTCGACGGCCTGCGAGTTCATCGACACGTCCAGTGCGCCGTTCGCGAAGCCGAACACGAGCAGGGCGAGACCGAGTTGCCAGGCCGCGGAGGCCAGCCCCGGGCCCACGGTGGCGGCCGACAGTGCGAGTCCGGCGATGATCACCATGCGCCTGCTGCCGAACCGGTCGGCCAGTGGACCGCTGACCTGCATGCCGCCGATCGCGCCGACCGCGAGCAGGAGCAGCAGCGAACCCAGCGTCGAGTGGCTGATGCCGATCCGGTCCTCGATCGCCGGAATGTGCACGACCCACATGCCGAGCAGGAATCCGTTGATCCCGAAGATCCCGAACGTTCCCGCGCGCGCCCGGCGGAGCGGCTCGGCCACTGGTTCGCGCGTGTCGACCGCGGACGCTCGGGAAGTGCTCACCGACCAAACGTACCGAGGATCAGAGGTGCGCGAGCAGTGAGGCGGGATCGTGCAGCATCGCCGCCACGGACGACAGGAACCTCGACCCCTGCTCGCCGTCGACCACCCGGTGATCGAACGACACGCTCAGGGTGGTGACCCACCGCACCGCGAGTTCGTCCTCGTGCACCCACGGTCGCCTGGTGACGCTGCCCAGGCAGAGGATGGCCGATTCGCCGGGGTTGAGAATCGGCGTGCCCGCGTCGACACCGAACACTCCGACGTTGGTGATCGACACCGTGCCGCCGGTCAGCTGCGCGGGTTCGGCTCTGCCGCTGCGCGCGGTAGCAGTCAGTTCGGTGATCGCGCGGCACAGTTCGAGCAGGCTCAGCGACTGCGCCTCCTTGATGTTCGGGACCACCAGACCGCGGGGCGTGGCCGCGGCGATACCGAGATTGACGTAGTGCTTGGTGACGATCTCCTGGTTCTCCTCGTCCCACGAGGCGTTGAGACTCGGGTTCTCGCGCAGCGCGACGATCATCGCCTTCGCGACCAGGCTTAGCGGTGTCACCGACAGTCCCTCGAAGTCGGGGAGGCCTCGCAGTCGTTCGAGCAGTTCCACCGACCGGGTCACGTCGACGGTCACGAATTCGGTGACGTGCGGGGCGGTGAACGCGCTGCGGACCATTGCCGCCGCGGTCTGCTTCCGGACGCTGCGGATCGGGGTGCGGGTCTCGCGCTCCGACTGCTCCGACGGTTCCGGCGGCTCCGGTGTCGACGGCACGGACTGCCCGGCCGAACCCGCGTGGGATTCGACGTCGTTCCGGGTGACGGCGCCGGACGGCCCCGTCCCCGCGACGACGGCGAGGTCGACCCCGAGTTCACGGGCGGTCGCCCGGGCCGCCGGCGACGCGTCGGGGCGCCGACGGTCCGGACCGGACGTGCCGGTCTCCGGAGCGGTCACCAGCCTCCGCCGAGCCCGTTTGCTCTCGGCGGCGGCCTCGGGCCCGTACCCCACCAGAACGGGCGTGCGCGCGGGAGGTTCCTCGGTGGCCGCATTCGTCGCAACCCGGATGATCGGCGTCCCGACCGGCACCGTCGCGCCCGCCGGAACCAGCAGTTCCTCTACGACACCCGCGTACGGCGAAGGCAACTCGACGAGCGCCTTCGCTGTCTCGACTTCTCCGATCACCTGATTGAGTTCGATCGTCTGGCCCACCTCGACGGCCCAGGAGACCAGCTCGGCCTCCGTCAGCCCCTCACCGAGATCGGGTAGGCGGAATTCCTGCGCCAACGGACGGCTCCTCTCCTCCGATGAGTGCGATCAGGCCGCGAGGCTGCGGTCGACCGCGTCGAGCAGGCGGTCGGCGTCCGGCAGATGGTGCAGTTCCAGCTTCGCCGGGGGATACGGAACGTCGAATCCGCCGACCCTCAAGACGGGCGCGTCCAGTTGGTAGAAGCACCGCTCGGAGATGCGGGCGGCGATCTCCGCGCCCAGGCCGAGGAACGTCGACGCCTCGTGCGCGACGACGAGTCTTCCGGTCTTGCGAACCGACTCCTCGATGGTGTCGAAGTCGATCGGCGAGAGGGAGCGCAGGTCGATCACCTCGAGCGAGTGCCCCTCGTCGGCGGCGATGGACGCGGCCGACAGGGCCGTCGGCACGACGGAGCCGTACGCGACGATGGTGGCGTCCGTGCCCTCTCTGGCCACCCGGGCCCGGTGCAGTGGCAGGTCCGGTTCGGCGTCCACGTCGAACTCGGCCTTGTCCCAGTACCGCCGCTTCGGTTCGAAGAACACCACCGGATCGTCCGCCGCGACGGACTGCTGAATCATGTGGAACGCGTCCGCCGGGTTGCTGGGTGTGACGACGCGCAGTCCTGCGGTGTGTGCGAAGTACGCCTCCGGCGACTCCGAATGGTGCTCGACCGCGCCGATGCCGCCGCCGTACGGGATCCGGATCGTGAGGGGCGCGGTGACCCGGCCCTGCGTGCGGTAGTGAATCTTGGCCACCTGGGACACGATCTGGTCGAACGCGGGGTAGACGAAGCCGTCGAACTGGATCTCGCAGACGGGCCGGTAACCGCGCAGGGCCATGCCGAACGCGGCGCCGATGATTCCGGATTCGGCGAGTGGGGTGTCGATGACCCGGTTGTCGCCGAAATCCTTCTGCAGGGTGTCGGTGACGCGGAAGACCCCGCCGAGGCGTCCGACGTCCTCACCCATGATCACGACCTTGCGGTCGTGTTCGAGGGCGCGCCGGAGGCCTGCGTTGAGTGCGGCGCCGAGCGACAGTGTGGTGGTGGTCATGACAGTGCCTCCTCGATGCCTGCGAAGCCCGCGAGGTACGCGGCGTACTGCTCGCGTTCCTCGTCGATGAGTGGGTGGTCGGCGGAATACACGTGCTCGAACAAGTCGAGCGGCTCCGGATCGGGAGCACCGATGGTCCCGGACCGCAGTCGCGCCGCGACGTCGTCGGCGGTGGCCTGCACCCCGGCGAGGAACGTGTCGTCGAGCAGGCCCTCCCGGTCGAGGAGGCGCCTCATCCGGTCGATCGGGTCGCGGGCCTTCCAGACCTCGGTCTCGGCTGCCGCCCGATACCGGGTGGGATCGTCCGATGTGGTGTGGGGGCCCATCCGGTACGTGACGGCCTCGATGAACGTCGGCCCACTGCCTTCGCGCGCCCGCTGAGTGGCCTGGCGGGTGACCGCGAGGACCGCGAGAACGTCGTTGCCGTCCACTCGGAGGGCGGGCATGCCGTAACCGGCGGCGCGCTGCGCGATGGGGACGGGACTCTGCAGGTGGACCGGTTCGCTGATCGCGAACTGGTTGTTCTGGCAGAAGAATACGACCGGCGCGTTGAAGCTCATCGAGAAGCCGAGGGCCTCGGCGAGGTCGCCCTGACTGGTGGCGCCGTCGCCGAAATAGGCGATCGTCGCGATCTCCGCGCCGTCCAGATGGGCGCCCATGGCGTACCCGGTGGCGTGCAGCCCCTGGGAGCCGACGACGATCGCGGGATTCGTCACGTTCACGGAACTCGGATCCCACGCGGAATGGGCGCATCCCCGCCACATGCGGGTCATCACCCCCGGGTCCACGCCCCGGCAGTAGGCGACGGCGTGTTCGCGGTAGCTGATGAACGCGTAGTCGTCGGATCGGAGGGCGCGGGCGGAGCCGACCTGTGCGGCTTCCTGCCCGAGCATGGGGGCCCAGAGTCCCAGTTCGCCCTGGCGTTGCAGGGCGACGGCTTCGACATCCATCCGACGCGCGACCACGAGGTCCTCGTAGAAGCCGCGCAGTTGGTCGGGTCCGATGTCGCGGACCAGGCTCGTGTAGTCGGGTCTGAAGACCCGTCGGCCGTCCGGCTGGATGAGCTGGACCGGATAGGCAATCTTGTCGACCATCGGGGTCACCTCGCGTTGTCGAGTCCGTGAACCTTGTGGGTTCGTAGGAGACGGGTACTGCGGTAGGGCAAGGGTGTGTCCTACTTCACAGCATCCACGAGAATGCGAAGTGCGCAAGTGGCACCGCCGGCTCCGGGCAGAATGCCCAGTTTCAGGGGGCGTTGAGGTGTCATGCTGCGTCCAATGACCAATTCGGACACAGCCGACGCCAGGTTGTTGCTGCAAGGGTCGGAGAACCCCGGATCACCCCGCGAACACGAACCCGATCGAGGCGAGGACGGCCAGCACCGCGAGGTACACCGCGGGCATCGCGACGGCCCGGGTGTCGGGGTTGCCGTAGTCGCCGTGCCGGACGTGGAAGGCGATTGCGCACAAGAGGAGAATCAGCAGCGCCACCGCCGCGATCACTCCCAGTGGAGTCCAGTAGAGGCCGACGAGAACGCCGACACCCCCGGCGAGTTCCGCCACGCCGATCAGCCGCACCTGCTGTCCGCTCAGGCCCCGGGATTGCAACCCCGTCCACGCGGTTCCCTTCAGCCTCAGCTTGGGAATGCTCACGGCGACGGCACTCACGGCGAGGAGCACGCCGCACACGATGAGGAAAACTTCCACGTCGGTCCCTCCAGTTCCGGCCGAATCGGCCTCACTGTTGCCACCCTAGGGCCGCGACCTGCGGTGCGGACCGGTTCCCTCCGCATCGGGCTTCCGAGCGGTTAGCATCGAGCGCGTGAATGCTGTGGGGCTGAACGAAGATGCCGTTTCTGCGTGGATTGCCGGACTCGGCGTGGGAGCGATCGCGCCGCTGAGCTTCGAGAGGATCGGGAACGGTCAGTCGAATCTCACGTACGCGGTCAGCGACGCGGGTGGTGGTCGGTGGGTGCTGCGGCGGCCACCGCTCGGACATCTGCTCGCGTCGGCGCACGACGTGGTCCGCGAACATCGGATTCTGTCCTCTCTGCAGGGATCCGACGTTCCGGTGCCGAAGATCCTCGGGCTCACCGACGATCCGGAGGTCACGGACGCGCCGCTCGTGCTGATGAGTTACGTCGCGGGGGTGGTGATCGACAGTGTCGGCGTGGCGAAGAAGCTGACACCCGAACAGCGGAATGCCGTCGGATTGGCGATGCCGAAGGCTCTCGCGAAGATTCATGCGGTCGATCTCGGAGATGCCGGGCTGGAGGATCTGGCCAGTCACAAGCCGTACGCGGCAAGGCAGTTGAAGCGCTGGACGGATCAGTGGGAGAAGTCCCGTACCCGCGAGGTCCCGGCAATCGAGGACCTGGCGGGCATCCTCGAGCGCAACATGCCGGAGCAGACCGAACTGTCGTTGGTGCACGGTGATTTTCACCTCAGCAACGTCATCACCTCGCCCGAGGAAGGTGAGGTGGTCGCGGTGGTCGACTGGGAACTGTGCACGCTGGGCGACCCCCTCGCCGACGTCGGCGCATTGCTGGCCTACTGGCCCGAAGCGGGCGACGAGGACGCCGGACCGTTCCCGGCCTCCACCCTGGAGGGATTCCCCACCCGGGCCGACCTCGTGGAGGCCTACGTTCACCACACGAAACGCGATGTCACGCATGTCGGGTACTGGCACGTGCTGGCGTTGTGGAAGCTGGCGATCATCGCCGAGGGCGTCCTGCGCCGGGTGATCGACGACCCCCGGAACAAGGCCGAGACCGGTGCGCCCACGGTCGCGCTGATCGACGGCATCATCGCCCGGGCGGTCGCCACGGCGGAGGCCGAGGGACTGCGCTGAACCGCCTGGTCGTGCCGGACGTTCAGACGGCGTCCGGCACCACCAGAAGGGTTGCAGCGCTCCGGATTTCGTCGGGAATCGGCACGGGTCTCCGGGTCTTCGCGTCCACGTACACGTGCACGAAACGGCCGAGAGCCGCGAGTTCGAGTGCGTCGTCGTTCTCGCGGAAGATCGCGAGCGCATACACGATGCTCCGGGTGCCCAGCTTCTCGACGGACAACCCCACCTGCAGACGGTCCGGGAACGTCAACTCGCTGACGTACTTGCAGGACGTCTCGGCGACCACGCCGATGGCGGGCAGATCGCGGATGTCGGTGCCCGTCGTCGCGATCAGCCAGCCGTTGACGGCCGTGTCGAAGTACGAGTAGTACGTGACGTTGTTGACGTGCCCGTAGTGGTCGTTGTCTTCCCAACGGGTCGGCACCGGCCACAGGGCGGGGAAGTCGGCGGCGGTCGGCAGCGCGGGGGCGTCGTCGTGTTTCACCGTGCCGACCCTAATGCCACGGATCCCCCGGACCACGCGTCGGGCAGAATCGCGTCCTATGTCTGTGCCCGACAGCGATGTGCGTTCACCCGATTCCGCCGCCCAGCCGATCAGCGCCGGAATCGTCACCGCCCTGGTGGGCTTCACCAGTTCGTTCGCGGTCGTCCTCACGGGATTGACGGCGGTGGGAGCGAACTCCGCCCAGGCCGCGTCGGGACTGCTGGCGTTGTGTGTGACGCAGGCGCTGGGCATGCTGTGGATGTCGCGGCACTACCGTATGCCGATCACGCTGGCGTGGTCGACGCCGGGCGCCGCTCTCCTCGCCGGTGCGGGGACGGTGAGCGGCGGCTGGCCGGCTGCGGTCGGGGCGTTCGTCGTCGTGGGGGCGGCGGTGATCCTCACCGGGCTGTGGCCGCGGCTGGGACGGCTCATCGCGGCCATCCCCTCGGCGTTGGCGCAGGCGATGCTCGCGGGGGTGCTGCTGCCGCTGTGCCTGGCGCCGGTGCTGGCGCTGCGTGACGCTCCGCTGGCCGTCGCGCCCGTGGTTCTCGTGTGGCTGGTTCTGCAGCGGTACTCGCCGAGGTGGGCGGTGCCGGCCGCGTTCGCGGCTGCCGCAGGGGTGATCGCGGTCGGTCTCGCCTCCGGCAGCGACGGACTCGACACCAGCGCGCTCCTGCCGAGACTCGACGTCACCGCACCGGCCTGGACGTGGCAGGCGATGATCGGGATCGCGATCCCGCTGTACATCGTGACGATGGCATCCCAGAACATCCCCGGGACCGCCGTCATGAATTCGTTCGGCTACCGGGTGCCGTGGCGGCCGGCCATGCTGGTGACCGGAGTCGGGACCCTGGTGGGCGCGCCCGCGGGCGGACACGCCATCAACCTCGCCGCCATCAGCGCCGCCCTCGCCGCCGCGCCGTCCGCACACCCCGATCCCAAAAAGCGCTGGGTTGCGGCCTTCACGGCAGGCTGGGCCTACCTGGTGCTCGCCGCCTGTTCCGCCGCGGTGGCCACGCTCATCGCCGCGGCACCCGAGGGCGTCGTGGAGGCGGTCGCCGGTCTCGCGCTCCTCGGCACCCTCGGCGGGGCACTGGCCTCCGCCCTCGACGACGTCCGCGAACGGGAAGGCGCCGTCGTCACCTTCCTGATCGCCGCGTCGGGGGTGAGCATCCTCGGCATCGGGTCCGCGTTCTGGGCGCTGGTCGCCGGACTGATCGTCCGGGTCGCGGTGAGCTCGCGGCGATAATGGGGTGATGACCACCATCGAGGTAGTGCAGGGTGACATCACGACGGTCGAGGTCGACGCCATCGTCAACGCCGCCAACTCCGGACTGCTCGGGGGTGGCGGCGTGGACGGCGCCATCCACCGGTCCGGTGGCCCTGAGATCCTGGCCGAATGCAGGCATCTGCGGGCCACCACACTGCAGGACGGACTCCCGGCGGGGCAGGCCGTCGCGACGACGGCGGGCCGGTTGCCGGCTCGATGGGTGATCCACACGGTCGGCCCCGTGTACTCCGCGTCGGACGATCGGTCGGCCACCCTGCGCAGCGCCTACACCAGCAGCCTGGCGGTGGCCTCCGATCTCGGCGCACAGTCCGTTGCGTTCCCGCTGATCTCGTCCGGGGTGTACGGCTGGCCCGCGGACGACGCCGTCCGGCAGGCGGTTGGTGCCGTCCGTGAGTCGGACGCCGGAATTCCCCGGGTGCTGTTCGTGGCGTTCGACGCACGGATGGCGTCCCTGCTGCGGGGTGAGGTGGGGTGACGGCGCTGGTTCGGATCTGCGCACGGGGGTAACCGGAGGCGACCGGACTGGATCTTCCCCACGCGGAGGCGGTGGACCGCACTGAACACCGATTTCGTGTATCTCACGGCAGGACTGGCTCTTCTGCTGGCCGCCACCGTTCCACGCCTGTTCCAGGACCGTGCCGTCTCGGCGCCGCTGATCGTCCTGGCGGTCGGGGCGGGCGGCGGCCTGCTGCTCGGCGAGTCGGGCACGGACACATTGTCGCCGGCACTGCATCCGGCCGTGACGGAGCACCTGAGTGAAACCTGCGTCATCGTCGCCCTGATGGGTGTGGGACTGGCGATCGACAGGCCTCTGGGCTGGCGGACGTGGAATTCGACGTGGCGTCTGCTGCTGATCGCGATGCCTCTCGGAATCGCCGCTGTCGCGCTGCTCGGCTGGTGGGTGGCGGCACTGACTCCCGCCGTCGCGATCCTGCTCGGGGCGGTCCTCGCGCCCACCGACCCGGTTCTGGCGTCCGACGTGCAGGTCGAAGGTCCCACCTCGGGCGGCGAGTCCCATCGGGAGGACGACGAGGTCCGGTTCGCGCTCACCTCGGAGGCCGGGCTCAACGACGCTCTCGCCTTCCCGTTCGTGTATCTGGCACTGTTCATGATCGGCAAGGGGCCGATCGAGCAGTGGATCGTGCAGTGGGTGGCCTGGGAGCTGATCGGTAAGGTCGTCATCGGCGCGGCTCTGGGGTGGATTGCCGGTGATCTGTTCGGCCGCGCGGTCTTCCGCTTCCCGATCACCCACATGCGCCTCGCCGAACGCAGCGAACCCATCTTCGCGCTCGCCGCCACGTTCGCCGTGTACGGACTCACCGAACTGGCCGGGGGATACGGCTTTCTCGCCGTCTTCGCCTGCGCCGTCGCGATCCGTCGGACGGAGCGGGCCCACGACTACCACGCCGAGATGCACAGCCTGATCGAGCAACTCGAACACGTGCTCACCCTCGCCGTCCTGCTCCTGCTGGGGGTGGCACTCACCTCCGGTCTGCTGACCGGACTGACGTGGGGCGGGGTTCTCGTCGCGGCAGCCCTCGTGTTCGTCATCCGGCCGGTGGTGGGATGGCTTTCACTGCTGGGCTGCGAGGAGATGTCCGGTCCCGAGCGCCGGGTCACCGCCTTCTTCGGGGTTCGCGGAATCGGGTCGATCTACTATCTCGCCTACGCCGCTGCGGAAGCCGGCGTGGACGACGAGAAATGGTTGTGGTCGACGGTGGCCTTTACCGTCGTCCTCTCCGTTCTCGTCCACGGGGTGAGTGCGACACGGGTGATGCGCCTGCTCGATCTTCGCCGGGAGGGCGGTGCAGTCGCGGACCGGTAGCGTCGCGACTGCACCGCTCGACCGGGGGGTGGCCTGTTCCGCCTGTTTACTCATTGCGCACGGCGGAGGTGCGCGCCGTGTCTGCCGGGTGCTCCGAGTCCTCGGCTGGGTGGACGAGGACGGGCGGTGCCGCCGAGACCACCGAGGGTGTGGGCCGGTTGCCGGCCTTGATCTCGTTGAACAGGATGTTCAGCAGCACCGCGACGATGCTGGCGGCGCTGATGCCCGAGTCGAAGACGATGTGCACCCACTCCGGGAAGGCCGAGTAGAACTCGGGCACGGCGATCGGAATGACCCCGAATCCGAGGGCCACCGCGACGATGACCAGGTTGAGGTTGCCGTCGTACGACACCTTGGACAGTGTCCGGATTCCGCTCGCGGCCACCGAACCGAAGAGGACGATCCCCGCACCGCCGAGGACCGGCAGTGGCACGGACGCCACCAGTCGCCCCAGGACGGGGAACAGCCCGAGAGCGAACAGAACCGAACCTCCGGCCGCGACAACGTATCTGCTCTTGATCCCCGTGATCGCGACCAGCCCGACGTTCTGAGCGAACGCGCTGGCCGGGAACGTGCCGAACACCGGTGCCACGGTGGTGGCGAGCATGTCGGCGCGGAGACCGTCGCCGACCCGGCGGGCATCGACCCTCGTTCCCACGATTTCGCCGACCGCCAGGATGTCCGCCGTCGTCTCGGTCATGATCACGAGGATCACCACGGTCATCGAGATGATCGCGCCGATCTGGAACAGCGGAGTGCCGAACGAGAACACCTGCGGCAGTTCGAAGATCGCGCCCTTCCCGACGGCACCGAAGTCGGCCTTGCCGATCAGCGCGGCGAACAGGGTTCCCACGACGATGCCGATCAGGATCGACAGCCGCGACAGGGTTCCCTGTACCAGCCGGCTCACCAGCAGCACGACGAACAGGCTGAATCCGGCGAGCCCGATATTGGACATCGAACCCCAGTCCGGCGCCTTGGCGTTGCCGCCCATCGCCCAGCGCACCGCGACCGGAAGGAGGGAGATGCCGATGACCGTGATGATCGATCCGGTGACGACGGGCGGGAAGTAGCGCACGATCCTGCAGAAGAACGGGCTGATCAACAGTCCGATCGCGCCGGCGACCATGATGGCTCCGAACACCGAGCGCAGTCCACCCGGACCGCTGGCCACCGCCACCATCGTGGACACCGAGGCAAAGGAAATGCCCTGCACCAGGGGAAGTTTTGCCCCGAAATACGGAACGCCGAGGGTCTGCAGCAGTGTGGCCGCACCGCTGACGAGCAATGCCGCCGACACGAGCAGGCCGATCTCGACGCCGGTCAGCCCGGCGGCGCCGCCGACGATCAGGGGAGGCGCGATCACGCCGCCGTACATCGTCAGGATGTGCTGCAACCCGTAGACGTACGACTTTCCGAGCGGCAAACGCTCGTCCTCGGGTCCGGGAGTTCCGGCAACCCGGTGTCCGATCCGCTTCATCGCCGCGCTCCTAGCAGAATCCGGGAACGGAATCCCAGGCGCGGCCGGCGTCGGGAGGTCCTCGCGCTCGACGGTCGCCTCGATCAACCCGTAGGGGCGGTCGGCCGCGAAGAACACCTCGCCGGGGTTGTCGAGTCCGAACGGTTCCAGGTCGACGAGGAAGTGGTGTTTGTTCGGCATCGAGAACTTCACCTCGGCGATCTCGGGGTGCGCCTCGAGTACCGCCGAACCCATCTGGAACAGGGACTGCTGCAGCGCGAGCGAATGCGTCGTGGCGAAGGCCTCCAGCATGATTGCCCGCACGTTCTCGAAGGTCTTGTCGAAGTCGACGTCGGTGGTGAGGTAACGCCACCGGGCGCTCACCGACGTGGCGAGGATCCGGTCGGACGTCTCCTGCAGCGTGGTGTACTCGTCCTTCGGGTAGCCCCGGAACTCCGAGCCCGTCGACTTCAACACCACCATGTTGCTGAGACCGGACACGATCCACGTCCGATCGCCGTCCATGGTGACCACGGTGTTTCGCCGTTCGTCGCTCGATCGGACGAAGGAATGGTCGTGGCCCTCGCCGTCGACCGGGATCCGCGCCCACGAGTACTGCTCGATCTCCCACCGGCCGCCGGTGATCCACTCGAATTCCCCTGTGAAGTGCTGTCCGAGCCGCATGGCGAACGTCTCGATCGAGCCGACGCCGTCGCGGGCGAACGCGTACACCGTGTTCTTCTGGGTGTCCGTGGCCACGACGTGCGCGTTGTCGCCTTCGGTGTGCACCGCGTCGAGGTCGCCGCGCAGTTGCGACGTCACGGTGACGTCTTCGATCTCGTGTCGCTTCGTGTCCCGGGTGATCTTGACCAACCGGACTTCTGCCTTGCCGTACTGGTTCTGGCCGAGCACGATCTTGCTCATGATTAGCTCCCTCGGTAGGTCGAGTATGCGAACGGGCTGAGAAGCACTGGTACGTGGTAGTGCTGTTCGCTGTCGGTCAGCGCGAACGTGATGGTGATGTCGGGGTAGAACGCCGGACGTCCCTTCACTGCGAAATAGCGTCCGGTGTCGAAGACGATCCGGTAGGTGCCCGGCTCGAGTCGGGCGGGGCCCAGGGTTGTGACGCGTCCGTCGTCGTCGGTGACGGCCTCGGCCACGGTGATCCAGTCGGACTGTCGCTGGACCGTCAGCGTGACCGGCACCTCCCGCGCGGGCATGCCTTCGGCCGCGTCCAGTACGTGGGTGGTGACCTGGCTGATCTCGCTCATGCGTCCAGCATCCCGGCGAGCCGACGTGCGGCGATGTCGCGCAGTTCCTCTGCGACAACGGCTAATTCGCTGTCCTCGTCGTTGAGGAGCCGGCGGTCGAGTGCGGTGAGGATGTCGGACGTGCTGCGGCCGGCGGCGCGGACGAGGAAGACCCGGCCGAACTTGTCCTCGTAGGCGCGGTTGCCGTCGATGAGCCGTTTCTGCGCCGCTGCGTCGGACGAATCGACATTCGACTGTTCCGAGCGTGCCAGGTGCGCCTGGGCGTGGTCGCCTCCCGGGGGTTCACCGATTCGGGGATGGTGCGCGAGGGCTTGCTCGATCTCCCCCGCGGAGAGCGGGCCGGCGCCCGTCCTGGCCGCGGTGAGGAGTGAGGCACGATCGGTGTACGGCCGGGCGGACACGAGTTCGTCTGCCCACCGGGGAATATCCAGGCAGATCCGCGCCAGTTCCGTTGCCTCGGACTGTGAAGCCTCGTTGAATCGTTGGAGTCCTGCATCGAGATCCATGCGACCCTTCTTCCACAATGCGAAATAATGATTCCGTATAGAGAAGCGTGACAGGGGTCACAATTCATGTCAAGACCCAAAATTGAATTGATCCAGATTCGGATGCGAGTGCGGTCCGCGGCGTGCCGAAATCAGAACCGGCGAAAGCCGTTGTAGCACAACAGTGCGCGAGCGCGGTCGCGCCGAAATGTGGGGTTCTAGTCCTCGCCGCCGGGATCGTGAGCGAGAAGACGGGGAAACGCGAACCACAGCGTCGCGAACATCAGCGCGGCCGCCACCCCGATCACGATCGCGACCGGACCGCCCACTGCCACTTCGGCAATCAGGAGCACGGTGCCGGTCATGGCTGCGGCGAGAAATCCGACACCCCACAGTGCGAACAGGTTGGCCTTGCGCAGGATGTCGACCCGGCGGCCCTGACGGAACAGCACCCGGTGCCAGACCGCCGGGGCGATGAGCAGCGCCGAGGACACCGTTGCCAGGAGCACCGTGACGAGATGGAGCATGCGAAGGCCGGACGACTGCTCCTCGTACGCCTCGGTGAAGGCGACCGCGAGGAGGAAGGCGAACAGGATCTGCACGCCTGCCTGCGCGACACGGAGTTCCTGCAGCAGCTCGCTGAAGTTGCGTGCGAGCCGTTGCGCGGGTGTCTCCTCGGTGCTCACCTCACGACCGTGAGTACTCGGAGGCCCTGCGGATCTCTTCGGGGGACGGGCGGACACCGGTGTAGAGCACGAACTGCTCCGCCGCTTGCAGTGCAATCACCTCGGCGCCGGTGATGACGGTCTTGTGACGTTCGGCCGCGGCCCGGATCAGCGGCGTCGCGGCGGGCATGGCAACCACATCGAACACGGCCTCCGCCGCATCGATCGCATCGAGTTCGAACGCCAGATCGTCCGCTTCGGGACCGCCCGCCATGCCGACGGGGGTGGCATTGATCAGGAGCCCCGGCCGTGCCGCGCCGAGTTCGGGTTGCCAGTCGAATCCGTACTGCTTCGCGACGGCACCGCCCGTGGTCTCGTTGCGGGCGACCACGGTGACGTCGGTGAAGCCGTAGTCGCGCACGGCGGCGACCACAGCTTTGGCCATTCCGCCGCTCCCGGCCACCGCGACGGACAGCGAGTGCGGCAACGCGTTGTCGCGCAACAGGTTCGCGATGGCCTGATAGTCGGTGTTGTAGGCGTGCAACACTCCGTTCTCGTTGACCACCGTGTTGACGGACTCGATGACCGACGCCGATTCGTGCATCACGTCGACGTACTCGATGATCTGCTCCTTGAACGGCATGGAGACGCCGGCGCCGCGAATGCCCAGCGCGCGGATGCCGCCGACCGCGGCCTGGAGGTCGTTGGTGGTGAACGCTTTGTAGACGAAATTGAGGCCCAGCTCGCCGTACAGATAATTGTGAAACCGGGTGCCGACGTT
Source organism: Rhodococcus sp. JVH1 (assembly GCF_000280725.2). Classification (NCBI taxonomy): domain Bacteria; kingdom Bacillati; phylum Actinomycetota; class Actinomycetes; order Mycobacteriales; family Nocardiaceae; genus Rhodococcus; species Rhodococcus sp. JVH1. Next base: position 6,355,740 of record NZ_CP166289.1, read on the forward strand.
GCTCGGTCGGCCGGAGAGCGAGATGCAGAGAAGAGTGTCTTTGTCGAGCTGGTTCATCCGGTAAATACTAGTAGTGGGCTCCCATCCGTGCGCGTTCTCAGCTCCGAATACACGGTGACGACGGCAAAGGAGCAGGGCTGCGATGACTACGACGATCGGTGACCGGGACGAGGCGGCGCGGACGCCTCGGAGGCGGCGGCACCTGTTCTCCCGCGCGCTCGCCGGAGTGATCGCCGCCGGCGTCGTGCTCGGGGTGGGCGAACTGCTGTCGGTGCTGATCGACCCGAACTCGTCGCCGTTCTATGCGGTCGGATCGACGACGGTGGACCGCAGTCCTGCCTGGGCTCGCGAGTTCGCGATCGACACGTTCGGCACCAACGACAAACCCGCACTGTTCGTCGGGATGACGATCCTCATCGTGCTCCTCGCCGCGACAGCGGGAATCGTCGAGCGCCCCCGCGCCCCGTTCGGCAGCGCGATCCTGGCGGTTCTCGGGCTGGTGGGCATCGTTGCCTCGACCCAGCGTCCCAGCGCCACGTGGATGTTTGCACTGCCGACCGTGGTGGGGGTCGTCGCCGGCATCGCGGTTCTGCGGGTGTTGACGACCGCCGCGCGGGCGCCCGAGGATTCGGATGCCGAGGATTCGTGGTTGCCGCGCCGGACTTTTCTTCTGCTGGCGGCGGCTGCCGCCGCGACGGCCGCTGCCGCGGGAGCCGCCGGCCGCTACCTCGGGCAGCAAGCCGCGGGAGCTCTGGACAACCGCCGCGCTTTCGCCCTTCCCGAGGTGTCGGACCGGGCGGCCCCGATCGCTCCCGGCACCGACGTCGACGTGCCGGGAGCCACCCCGTTCGTCACGTCGAACGAGGATTTCTACCGGATCGACACCGCCCTGCGGGTCCCGCGGTTGACGACGGACGACTGGCAACTGCACATCCACGGCATGGTCGACCGCGAGCTCACGCTGACGTGGGACGACCTGGTCGCGAGGACGCCCGTCGAACGGGTGATCACGCTGACGTGCGTGTCCAACGAGGTCGGCGGAAACCTTGCCGGCAACGCGACGTGGATCGGCTACCCGATCAAGGACATCCTCGACGAGGCCGGTGTGCACCCGGGCGCCGACATGCTGCTGTCCACCAGCAGCGACGACTTCACGGCGGGCACCCCGGTCGACGCCCTGCGGGACGGGCGCGACGCGATTCTCGCGGTGGCGATGAACGGTCAGCCGTTGCCGTTCGAGCACGGTTATCCGGTGCGGCAGGTCGTCCCCGGTCTCTATGGCTACGTGTCGGCCACCAAATGGGTGGTGGATTGGGAACTCACGCGATTCGACGAGGCGGAGGCCTACTGGACCCAGCGCGGATGGTCCGCGAAAGGTCCGATCAAGACCGCGTCCCGGATCGACGTGCCCGCCTCGTTCGCGCCCACCCCGCCCGGACCCGTCCTCGTCGCCGGAACCGCATGGGCGCAGCACCGCGGCATCGCGAAGGTGGAGATACGGGTCGACAACGGCGAATGGCAGACGGCGACCCTCGCCCCGCAGTACACCATCGACACCTGGCGGCAGTGGACGTGGGAGTGGCAGGCCACGTCCGGCCTGCACACCCTCCAGGTGCGTGCCACGGATCTGGACGGCAACGTTCAGGTGGAGGAGCGGACGCCTCCGATTCCGGGTGGCGCCACCGGCTGGCACACGCGGTCCTTCACCGTGGCCTGAGGCGCCGTCGCCTGAGGCGCTCACAGACACTTCTTCGCCACCTCGGCGAGCGCGTCGCGGTCCGCCACCGTCACCGGAAGCCCGTACTCCACCGCCACCGACAGGTACTTGCCCGCGTAGAAGCAGTGGTACGCCGGATTCGGTGGCAGCCAGTCCTGCGGGGTCCGGTCGCCCTTGTCCTGATTGTCCGCACCGTTGACGGCCAGCAGATTGAACGTGACGTCGTTGGCGAACCGGAGCCGACGCTCGGGCGACCACGTCGACGCGCCCATGTCCCACGCCGCCGCCAGCGGGTAGACGTGGTCGATCTGAACGGCTTTCGCGTCGGCCCGGTCGAATGGAAGCACCTCGCCGGAATACGGATCGGCCAGGACGCCGCTCAGCACCACGCAGTCGCGGGTGCCGTCGCGGAACGCCACCGAGCGGAGATCGAGCGCGAGAACGTTGTTGCGGGTGTCGCACCCGTCGTGACCCGCCGCGGCGTCCTGGTCGTCGGTCCAGGCCGGGCCGAACACACACAACTCCTTGCCGGAGCAGCCGCGCTGGTATCCGCCGGGGTGCGGGCGGGACTCGACCGTCGCGACCCGGCCGAGCAACTCCTCGATGTGTGCGCGGGGCGGACTGCCCGGCGCAGGGCCGGGGCCGCTGAGGTCGAGAAGCGACACCCCGCAACCGCAGACCGTCAGGATCGCCGCCAGCCACGCGGCCACGTACAGAAGTCTCATGCGTCCCCCGGCGCTCGACGAATCTCCCCCTACCACCCGGAGTATGCACCGGGCCCCCGACAGGTCAAGTGAAGGGCAGGCGCACAGCGGCGATCGACGACAGGTGCGTGCCGTCGTGGCCGATCACCCAGGAACCTCCGCTCTGCCTGCACTCGGCGAGCAGGTCGAGGGTGCGGAGGAGGAAGAAGATCGCCTCGCTGGGGGTGGGCGTGACCGCAAGCCTGTGTGCCTCACCGTGTTTCATCCCGTCGAGCCACACACCCGACTGTCCGTCCAGTCGAATCGTGACGATGTGCGTGGCATCGACGAAGGCGTACTTCCGTTGCTCCCACGGAGTGGTGAGCGCGTACCCCTGTTCGAGAACCTGGATCAGGATGCTCATGACCGACTCCCGAGTGTCCGGCAGTTACGTCTCTCCAGCATCTACCTCGGAACGGGTGAAATCCAGACCTGCTAACCGAACTCGATCACGACCTTGCCGCTCGTGTGACCGGACTCGACCATCGCGAGAGCGTCACCGGCGTGTGCGAACGGGAATCGGTGGGCGACCCGCGGGTCCAGGGTCCCGTCCGCCACCAGCGCGGCCACCTCCGCGAACACCGCGGACGTTCGGCGCCGTTCCACTCCCGAGCCGCCGAGATCGCGCGCGGCGAGCGAGTCGCCGATGCTGATGATCACCGCCGGATCCGCAACCACCCGCGCCGCCTCGGCGAGCGCGTCACCGCCGACGAGGTCGAAGACGGCGTCGACCGGGCCGGGTAGGCGTGCGGCCAGTCCGTCTCCGGATGCCACCCAGGTGGCGCCGAGGGATTCGACGACCTCCCGTTTGCTCTCGCTCGCGACCCCGATCACCGTGACGTTCCGCGCCGCGGCCAACTGCAACGCCGCCACCCCCACGCCACCGCCCGCGCCGACGACGAGCAACCGACTGCCGGGCGCCAGGTCCAGGGTGGTCAGCGCGTCGTACGCGGTTCCCGCCGCGACGGGGAGCGTGGCCGCGTCCGCGAACGAGACCGGATCGGGCTTGTGCGCCGCCGAGGCCGTGTTGACCAGGGTGTACTCGGTGTATCCGCCGAATCCGGTGGCGGTCGCGCCGAACACGGCGTCGCCGACCACGAAGCCGGTCACCCGGGGGCCGACATCCGCGACCACACCGGCGACCTCCCGGCCCAGAACGGCGGGAAGGGTGACGGGGACGGTGTCCTTGCGCGTGCCCGCGCGCACCTTCCAATCGGCGGGATTCACGCCGGCCGCGTGGACGGCGACCAGCAACTGTCCGGGGCCGGGGGAGGGAACGGGGACGTCGAAGAACTGCTGCGTCTCGGGGCCGCCGTACTCGCTGAAGCCGTATGCCATGCTCACGCCCACAGTCCTATCACGAACCGGGGCCGGGATCCGGGCACGAAGAAGGCCCACCGAACCGGTGTCGGTGAGCCTTCTCGTGAGAACTCAGGAGCCGAACAGGCCGCCCAGGGAGCCTGTGCCTCCGCCGCCTCCGCCACCACCCATCAACGGTCCGAGGACCTGGATGAGTTGGACGAGAACCTGCAAGATTTCTGTCATGTCCATTTTGTCTTCCTCCGATCACTGCGATCACGTTCGGCAGCGATCCCGGTGAGTTACCGGCGTGGACAGCCGCCAACTCGTTCATCGGTGGAATATGGTCGAGGGTTACATGGCGCGAGCAGGGACTTCACGCGCTGTCGGTCGCACCTGCTTGGATGGGTGCATGCTGCACGGCCTCTGGACACCGGGTTCGGGTCTCATGCTGTGGGTGGAGGATCGGAATCCGGCAGCTCCGGAGCCGACGGATGCGGTCGGGCGGGTGCTGGCGCGGAAGTTCCGGCATCACGTGAAGGTGCCGATGCCGACGCCGTCGGGGCCGGAGATGCTCGAGTGGGCCGCGGTTGCGCTCGCACCACCGGATGCGACGGAGTTCCTGCTGTCGGTGTCGTCCCGCGACCCCCGGATCGCCGGGGATCTGCGCTACCTCGCCCACGTCGCCCGCGGTGTCGAGCGGTGGGCACGGGCCGGGCGGGTGGTGCCCGAGGTGCACCGGGCGGAGGGCGGCTGGTGGCCGCGCTGGCGGCTGCTCGGCGGTGAACGGCAGCGTGCGTGGCTCACGGAGCTGGCCGTGGCGATGCCGCCGGTCCAGCGTCACGGCACGACCCCCCGGGCCGTGCTCGACGACATGGTCACCGAGCTGACCGACCCCGTCGCCCGCCGTGTCCTCGAACGACGGCACCCGGACGATTCCGGCGGCGACGTGGATCATCCGCTGATCGACGCGCTCGTGCGGGGTGACCAGTTCGCCGAGGGCACCGCCCAGCTGTCGGGATCGCTGGACGGGTGGCGCGACAGCCTCAAGGTGGACGAGCCCGAACTGGTGCTGCGGCTCCTCGAGCCGGAAGACGTGGACGTGGAGGGGGATTGGGACCCGGACACGGTGCTGTGGCGACTGGAGGTCTGCCTTCGACCGGAAGGCGAAGCCCCGGTGCCGATTCCGTTGCACCGCACGGAGGCGAGTCGTCTGCAGATCGGGGTGCGCAAGCTGACGGAGGCCGTGGCAGCCTACCCGCGACTGCAGGACGTTCCCAGTGACCCCGACAGCCTGGACCTGATGTTGCCCACCGCCGTGGTCATCGACCTCGTCGGGCACGGTGCGGTGGCGTTGAAGGAGAAGGGCATCAGCCTGCTGCTGCCGCGGGCGTGGAGTGTGGCGTCGCCGTCGATGCGTCTGCGGGTGAGCTCGCCGAGCACTCCGGCGAGCGCGGAGAACCGGGCCGTCGGCAAAGACCAGTTGGTGCAATACAACTGGGAGCTGGCACTCGGCGACACGGTGCTCACCGCCGCGGAGATGAATCGACTGGTCAACTCCAAGAGCGATCTCGTGCGGTTGCGCGGTGAGTGGGTTCGGGCGGATCAGGAGGTGCTCTCCCGCGCCGCGCGCTACGTGGCGGAGCGGCACGCCAGCGGCGAGCGGGCCATCGTGGACCTGCTGAAGGACCTGATCGCGGACGATCTGTCCGATCTTCCCGTGGAGGAGGTCACGGCCACCGGCTGGGCGGCCGCGTTGCTGGACGGCGACACGAAGCCGCAGGACGTGCCGACCCCGGACGGGTTGGACGCCACGCTGCGCCCGTACCAGAAGCGGGGGCTCGACTGGCTGGTGTTCATGAGCCGTCTCGGCCTCGGGGCCGTCCTCGCCGACGACATGGGACTCGGCAAGACGCTGCAGTTGCTGGCGCTGCTGGCACACGAGAAGGCGCCCACGCCCACGCTGCTGGTGTGCCCGATGTCGGTGGTCGGCAACTGGCAGCGCGAGGCAGCGCGCTTCGTCCCCTCGCTGCGGGTGCTCGTCCACCACGGTCCGCAGCGGCTGAGCGGCGCGGAGTTCACCGCCGCCGTGACACAGAGCGATCTGGTGATCACCACGTATGCGCTGCTGGCCCGCGACGTCGCGCACCTGAAGGAGCAGGACTGGCGGCGTGTCGTGCTGGACGAGGCGCAGCACATCAAGAACGCGAAGACGTCGCAGGCGCGGGCGGCGCGGAGCATTCCGGCGGCGCACCGCGTCGCGCTGACCGGCACTCCGGTCGAGAACCGCCTCGACGAACTGCGCTCGATCCTCGACTTCGCGAACTCGGGCATCCTGGGCTCGGAGGCGATGTTCCGCAAGCGCTTCGTGGTGCCGATCGAGCGGGAGCAGGACGAGACAGCCGTCGCCCGGCTCCGCGCGGTCACGTCCCCGTTCGTGCTGCGCCGGGTCAAGACCGATCCCGCGGTCATCGCCGACCTCCCCGACAAGTTCGAGATGACGGTGCGCGCCAACCTCACCGCGGAGCAGGCCGCGCTGTACCGGGCGGTGGTCGACGACATGATGGCGCAGATCAAGGACAAGAAGGGGATGAAGCGCAAGGGCGCCGTCCTCGCCGCCCTGACGAAACTCAAGCAGGTGTGCAACCACCCGGCACACTTCCTGCGCGACGGGTCGGCGGTGATGCGGCGCGGACAGCACCGCTCCGGCAAGCTGGGGCTCGTCGAGGACATCCTGGATTCCGTGGTCGCGGACGGCGAGAAGGCGTTGCTGTTCACCCAGTTCCGGGAATTCGGCGACCTCGTCACCCCGTACCTCGCGGAGCGTTTCGGTACTCCCGTGCCGTTTCTGCACGGGGGCGTGTCCAAGCAGAAGCGCGACGACATGGTGGCCTCGTTCCAGGGCGACGACGGGCCGCCGATCATGATGCTCTCGCTGAAGGCGGGCGGGACGGGTTTGAACCTCACCGCGGCCAATCACGTCGTCCACCTCGACCGGTGGTGGAATCCGGCGGTCGAGAACCAGGCCACGGACAGGGCGTTCCGGATCGGCCAGCGGCGGGACGTGCAGGTGCGCAAGCTCGTGTGCGTCGGCACCCTGGAGGAGCGGATCGACGCGATGATCGCCACCAAGCAGGAGCTGGCCAATCTCGCCGTCGGGACGGGCGAGAACTGGGTGACGGAGATGAGCACCGAACAACTGGGCGAACTGCTCCGCCTCGGTGACGAGGCGGTGGGCGAATGACGAATCGGCGACCGGGGCCGTACTTCGGTCAGTACGGCAAGCGTCGACCGGTGGCGGGCGGGCTGGAGGCACGGTCCCAGCGCGGATCGTTCGGGCGCACGTGGTGGGGCCGCGAGTTCGTGGACATCATCGAGTTCGTCGCCGACAAGGGCCGAATGAGCCGTGGGCGGAGCTACGCGCGCAGCGGTCAGGTGATCTCGCTCGAGATCGCGGCGGGGATGGTGACGGGGGAGGTCCAGGGCAGTCAGCTCCAGCCGTTCGTCGCGACCGTCTCGATCGATCGCCTCGACGACGCGGAGGTCGCGGAACTCGTCGCGCTGGTGCGTCGGCAACCCGGCAGTCTCGCGATGCTGGCGGGCGGCGGAGTTCCGGAGGTTCTCGGACCCCTGCTGCTGCCCGCGGGGGCGTCCGCGCTGAATTACGACTGCACCTGCCCGGACGACGGCTGGCCCTGCAAGCATGCGGCGGCGGTCGCGTACCTCACCACCGAACGCCTCGACGAGAACCCGCTCGAAATCCTGACTTTGCGGGGCGTCGACCTGGAGATGCTGATCGACGGCGTCGGCGGCGACTCCTCCGACGCGGACATCGACGACTGGTTCGGTGACGAGTCCCCGCTGCCTGCCCTGCCCGACGCCGACTTCCGGGCGGCGATCGACGACCTCGACCCGCTGCTGTTGCGGAAGGCGATCCGATCAATCAGTGAGGACGAGCGGGCGGTGGACGCCGCGATCCGGGAGCTGAAAGCGCTGTACCAGCACTTCCGCTGACCGTGCGATGATGAGGACGCGGAGGCTCGCCTCGTTCCGCGACCGGGAGCTGGTCAGTCATGTTGACGGTCTACCTGCTCGGCGAACAGCGCGTATCGAACCCGGAAGATGTCAGGGTCGGCCCCATCTCGTCACGGGCGATCGCGTTGCTGGCCTACCTCGTGCTGCATGCCGGTCTCGCTCAGTCCAGGACCCGTCTCGCGGGGCTGTTCTGGCCCGAATCGAGCGAGCAGCAGGCCCGCACCAACCTCCGGCGGGAACTACACAACCTCCGCGGCCTCCTGGGATCGGACGGCGCGCTCGCGGCAGACGGGCCGACGCTCACGTGGACGAACTCGTCGTCGTGCCGGGTGGACGTCGACACCTTCCGCAACGAACGGTCGGCCGCCGTCGCGGCCCTCGCCGATTCCGACCCACGGGCGTTTCTCGATCACGCGGACCGCGCGATCGACATCTATCGCGGCGAGCTCATGCCGGGGACCTATGAAGACTGGGTCCTCGAGCACCGCGAGGTGCTGCGCCGGCAGTGCGTCGAACTCTGCGAGGCGACGGTGCGGGTGTTGCGGGAGTCGGGTGACGTGGAGACGGCCACGGCGTGCGCACGAAGGCGTATCCAGCTCGACCCGCTGGAGGAGGTCGGGTACCGGACGCTCATGGAACTGCAGGCCGCGTCGGGCGACCGGGCTGCGGCGATGACCACCTACCACCGATGCGCGGCCGTTCTCGAGACCGAACTCGGGGTCGCGCCGAGTGCGGCGACCAGCAGGCTGTTCGACACCCTGCTGGGGGACCACCCGAGGGTCGGTGCCGCCGCGGCTCGCCGGCCCGAACGCGTCCGGACCGCGGTGCCCGTCCTGATCGGGCGGGAGCGTGAACGCGAGGAGCTGCAACGGCGGTGGCGGCAGTCCCTCGACGGCAGGCAGGGACTGCTGCTCGTCTCGGGGGACGCGGGGGTCGGCAAGACCCGGTTGACCACCGAACTCGCGGAGATCGCCCGCGCCGACGGGGCGGTGGTGGCGTCCACGCGGTGTTTCGGACTGCCGGGCCGTGTCGCGCTGGCGCCCGTCGCCGACTGGCTGCGCAGCCCGGAATTTCGGTCCGCGATCGGGTCCCTGAATCCGTTGTGGCGGGCCGAGGTCGAACGGCTGGTCCCGAGCGCCGAATCCGAGCCGCGGCCGTCGACGTCCCGGGCGATGGTCGACGCCTGGCAGCGACACCGCTTCTTCGAGGGAACGGCGCGCGCGGTGCTGTCGTCGGGCCGGCCGGTTCTGCTCGTCCTCGACGATCTGCAGTGGTGCGACGCGGAGACCACGGCCTGGCTGGCCTTCCTGCTCTCACTCGACACCCACATGCGGGTACTGGTGGCGGCGACCGCCCGCACGGACGAGGCGCGGTCGCGCCACGATGTGCGGGAAGCGCTGCGGGCACTCCGGTCGGCGCGGCTGGTCACGGACGTCGAGGTGGACCCGTTGACGGCGGACGGAACCGCGGAGCTGGCGCGGTCCCTCGGCGGCCGGGCGCTGAATCCCGCGGAGGAAGCGGTCCTGTACGCCGCGACCGGGGGCTACCCGCTGTACGTCGTGGAGGCGGCCAGGATGGTCCCGGGCACGGATGCGGCCGGGCGCGGCGGGGGCGCCGACGACCTCGGCGAGGTGCTGCAGCGGCGGCTCGAACAGTGTTCGGAACCCGCGCGGGACGTCGCAGGCCTCGCCGCTGCGCTCGGCACGGATTTCGATCTGGACCTGCTCAGCGAGGCGAGCGACCTGGACACGGACTCTCTCGTGCAGGCGGTCGACGAACTGTGGCGGCGGAGGATCGTCCGGCCGGCGGGCACCGGATACGACTTCGTGCACGACCTGGTCCGGGAGGCCGCGTACCGCTCGGTCAGCCCGCCGCGACGCTGGCTTCTGCATCGGCGCCTGGCGCAGGGACTCGAACTTCTCCACGCCGGCCGCACCGACGACGTGGCAGCGCACCTCGCCGAGCAGTACCGGCGCGGCGGTCGCCCCGACCGCGCGCTCCACTATCTGCAGCGCGCCGCCGAGGTGGCGGCCAGCGTGTTCGCGAACGCGGAGGCTCTGCGGCACTTCCGGGACTGCCTCGACCTTCTCGAGGCGATGCCGGTGGGCCGCAACCGGGACGCTCACGAGGTGGACGTGCGACAGGGCATGTCGGCGCCGCTGACCACCCTGTACGGGTACTCCTCCGCCGCGCTCGAACAGACACTGGACCGCACCGTCGAGCTGGGGCAGCGGCTACGCAGGCCGAAAGTCGTGCTCGGTGCCCTGATCGGGTTGTTCGCGGCACACTTCGTGCAGGGGCACACCGCGCAGGCCCACGGCATCGGAGTACGTGCCCTCGAACTGTCCGCGGCCGATCCTGAATTCGAGGGTCAGGCGCACTTCGCGGTGGCGGGCGCCGCCCTCGGCCTCGGCAGGCCGAGGGAAGCGATCGAACATTTCGACGTCGCGCTGAGATCGTTCTCCGACGACTATTCCTTCATCCTCGGCACCAGGCTCGAGGTGCATGCCCACGCCTGGAAGTCACACGCGTACTGGATGATCGGTGACGAGCAGGGAGCGGCGCGCTCGTGCACCGAGGCCCTCGCGCTGGGCAGGACCTGCGGCCACCCCTACAGTCTCGCGGTGGCGCTGGGATACGCGTCGATGCTGTATCAGATACGCGGCGACGACGCTTCGCTCCTCGCCGCTGTCACCGAATTGCGGGAGCTGTGCGAGCGCTACCGTTTCGCCTACTACAGCCAGTGGTCGCAGATCCTCGAAGGCCGGCTCCTCGGCGGCGAACCGGGAATCGCGAAGATCCGCGAGGGGCTCGCCGAGTTGCGGCGGCAGCGGGCATTCGCGCGCATGCCCTACTGGCTCTCACTGCTGGCGGAGGTCCAGATCGACGTCGGCCGGTGCGACGCGGCCCGCGCCACGCTCGATGCCGCCCGGATCGCCGCCGAGCAATACGACGACCGCTGGTGGTTGCCGCAGGTACTGCGACTACGTGCGGACGCCGGACCGTTCGCGGGCGGCGCGTCGGCGCGAACGGTGCGCGAACGCCGGATTCCTACGGTGTGAATTACCAGGTACGGCCCGTTCCGGGGGCGTGCCGATGCGAGGAGAAGGTCATGAGTACCACCACCACGAATTCGACACCGTCGACGACGACACCGCCGCCCTACGCGGAACTGGCCGCAGCGCTGCGCGGAGAGTTGATCACCCCCGACGACGCCGGCTACGACGACGCGCGTGCGGTGTACAACGCGATGATCGACCGCAGGCCCGCGGCCATCGCGCGGTGCGCCAACGCCGCGGATGTCGTCGCGTGCGTGAAGTTCGCGCGGGAGCATCACGTCGAACTCGCGGTTCGCGGCGGAGGACACAATGCGGGAGGTCTCGGCGTGTGGGACGACGCCCTCGTGATCGATCTGTCGGGGATGCGCGGAACCACGGTCTCGCCCGCCGATCGGACCGTCCGGGTGGACGGCGGGTGCACCTGGAGCGACGTCGATCATGCCACCGTGCCGTTCGGGATGGCCACTCCGTCCGGGTTCATCGCGTCCACCGGTGTCGGCGGGCTGACGCTCGGCGGCGGAATCGGGTACTTGACGCGCCGTTTCGGTCTCACCGTGGACAACCTGCTCAGCGCCGACGTCGTCCTCGCCGACGGCACCCTGGTGACGGCGAGTGAACGATCGCACCCGGACCTGTTCTGGGCGCTGCGCGGCGGCGGCGGAAACTTCGGTGTGGTCACGTCGTTCCAGTTCGCGTGTCACGAGATCGGCGACCACGGCACCGTCGTCGGCGGGCCGGTGCTTTACGACCTGGAAGACGCCCCCGACGTGATGCGGTGGTACCGCGAACTCCTGCCGTCGCTGCCCGAGGAACTCAACGGCTGGATCGGGCTGCTGACCATTCCGCCTGCGCCGCCGTTCCCCGAGGAACTGTGGGGGCGCAAGGCGTGCGGCATCGTCTGGTGTTACACCGGCGACCCGGGCAAGGCCGACGCGGTTCTCGAACCGATCCGCGACTTCGGAAACCCGCTGCTGGTCGGACTCCACGAAATGCCCTTCACCGCATTGCAATCCGCCTTCGACGGACTGTACCCGGCCGGGTTGCAGTGGTACTGGCGCGCCGACTTCGTCCGGGAGATCTCGGACGACGCCATCGACATCCATCTGGAGTTCGGCCGTCAGCTGCCCACCGGGCATTCGACGATGCACATGTATCCCATCGACGGCGCGGCGACGCGGGTCGCCGAGGATGCCACGGCGTTCGCGTATCGGGACGGCGGCTGGGCCGCAGTGATCGTCGGTGTCGACCCCGATCCGGCCAACGCCGAGGTCATCACGGACTGGGCCAAGCGGTACTGGGAGGCCCTCCACCCGACGACCGCGGGCGGGGCGTACGTCAATTTCATGATGTCCGAGGGCGAGGACCGCGTGCGTGCCTCCTACCTCGGCAACTATGACCGGCTCGCACAGGTGAAGGCGAAGTACGATCCGGACAACCTCTTCCACGTGAACCAGAACATCCGTCCCGCGGTCCGGTCGGAGCAATAGGCGCGGCCGTATGGATCCGGTGCAGGTGTGGGCGGTCGCATGGCCCGTCCTGATCGCCGCGGCAGCGGGCCTGCTGGCCGTCTGGGCGGTACTGGCGCTCGTGCTGTGGCGATCGAGACCCGACGGCACCGGGCTCGGGGAGACGATCCGGGTGCTGCCGGACCTGCTCCGTCTCCTGCGCCGGCTCGCCGCCGATCCGGACCTGCCCCGGGGCGTGCGCGTCCGGCTCGTCCTGCTGCTGGCCTACCTCGCGGTTCCGATCGACGTGATACCCGATTTCGTCCCCGTCATCGGGTACGCCGACGACGTGATCGTCATCGGCCTCACGCTTCGTTCGGTGGTGCGCCGCGCAGGTCCGCAGGTCGTGGCGCGGCACTGGCCGGGTACCCCTGAGGGGCTCGAGACCGTGCGCCGGGTAACGTGCCTTTCCACCTGCTCGTGACGTCCGGACCGAGAGGATCCCGCCATCAGTACCTCCCGAGACGACCTGCCCGCGTTCACGTACCCCGAGGTGGGTGCGAGCCGCGACGTCCCCTTCCCCGCGGGATATCACCATCTGACCGAGCGGAAGGTGATCGGTTACGGGGCAGACGCATTCGACGCAGCCGCCACCTGCCTGTGCACCTGGGGGATGCACCGCGGCGCCGGGATCGACGTACGGGCCGACGCGCCGGCGGCCGCGCCCGGCACGTCGGTCGAACTGCGATGGGGCATCGGTCCGCTTCGGCTGACGTTCTCGTGCCGTGTCGTCTACGTGCTCGACGAACCGCACCGCAAGGGATTCGCCTACGGGACGCTGCCGGGCCACCCCGAGCGCGGCGAGGAGCGATTCGTCGTCGAACAGCGGCCGGACGGCACCGTGCTCGCGACCATCTCGGCGTTCTCCACACCGGATCGGTGGTTCACCCGGCTCGGTGGACCCGCCGGCCGGGTCGTGCAGAAGGTGATGACGCGCAAGTATCTGGAGGCGTTGGCCGAGGCCGCACGGTAGGCCGGAGCGTCCGGATCACGTATTCTCGTGGTTGGACCGGACCGGACGGGACCTTTGCAGTCCGACTGCCTGATCCGATGTGTCCCACCACTGACAGAGCTGGAGCCGCCGGAATGATGCCCGTACATCTACGCGACAGCGTGATTCCGAAGCACGAACAACTCCGTGCCATCCTGCTGCACAAGTGCACCAAGGAACTTCAGCCCGGCGACCTGATGACGAGTGAACGAAAGCTGATGCAGGACTACGGCGTCAGTCGCATCACGGTTCGTGAGGCGATCGGGCAGCTCGTCAACGAGGGTCACCTGGTGCGGGTGCGTGGCAAGGGCACGTTCGTGGCGCATCGTCCGGTGCAGTCGAAACTCCACCTGGCCTCGTTCACGGAGGAGATGCGGGCACAGGGGCACAAGCCGACGACGGTGGTGCTACAGAGCGAGGAGGACGCGGCGCCGGAGGCCACTGCGAAGGCGCTGCGCATCGCACCGGACACCAGTGCGTATCACGTCAAACGGTTGCGGCTGGCGGACGGCGAACCGGTCAGCGTCGACGACGGCTGGTTCAATGCGGCACTGCTTCCCGGCCTGCTGGACCTCGACCTCACCGGCTCGATCTACCGGGCGACCGCCGACAAGTACGGCATGCCGATCGACCGGGCGGAGCAGACCGTGAGCGCCGACGGGGCGAGCCAGGAGATCGCGACGTTGCTCGGCATCAAGAAGGGCGCCCCGGTGATGTACTTCGACCGCGTGTCCTTCAGTGGTCCCACACCGGTCGAGCACACCCGCAGCTGGTACCGGTCCGATCGCTATCAACTGCAGATGGAAGTTCAGGGGGAGCGGGCTCAGCGCAGCGTCTGAGCCACGAATACGACCGCGGTGTTCCCTCCGCGTCGTCAGCATTTGCTGAAGTGCGCCTCGATCACGCCCGTGCCGACCCGCCCCACGTCGAAGTTTCTACGGCGCCGTCCAGTCGAACAGGGCGTCGCCGGTGGCCACGTCGGATCCGATGGTGTCGGTGGACACCGAATCCGACTTGGAGTCCATGACGACGACCGGGCAGATGGCGGAGTATCCGGTGCCGTCGATCTCGGTCGGATCGAATCGCACCACGGGGTCGCCCGCGTCGACGTCGTCGCCTTCCGCTGCCAGCAGGGTGAACCCTTCGCCCTTCAGCTTCACGGTGTCGATTCCGAGGTGCACCAGCACACCGCCGCCGGCCGAGCCCAGGATGACGAACGCGTGCGGGTGCAGTTTGAGGATCTTGCCCGAGATCGGCGCGAGCACGTCGAGGGCGCCGCGGTCGCGCGGCGGATCGATCGCGACTCCGGAACCCACCATCTGTCCGGCGAACACGGGGTCGGGGACGTCGGCCAGGGCGAGCACGCGGCCGGGCAGTGGAGCTTGCACGGACAGGCTCACAGGATGTCCTCGATGTCCTCGGCCAGCGTGTCCGCCTCGGGGCCGACGATGACCTGGACGACGCTGCCCGCCTTCAAGACGCCGTGCGCGCCCGCGGCTTTGAGTGCGGCCTCGTCGACCTTGGCCCCGTCCTTGACCTCGGTGCGCAGGCGGGTGATGCAGGCCTCGATCTCGACGATGTTGTCGGCACCGCCGAGGCCGCTGATGATTGCGTCCGCTTTGGACATCGGTTCTCCCTCGTAGTTCGTGTTCGAGCCGCAGGTGAATGGTGCCGGATGGGTTAGCTGGATCACATTTGCCTGTTGACATCCTGTGCTCACCTGGTCAAACTAGCAACTGGTTATGACCGGACAGTACCCGTTGGGGGTGCTGGTCCACAATAGTTTTCCCGAAGCCGTACGACGCGCTCGCCGCCACCGGGTTCGGGACTCACCAGACGCCGATTCGGCGACCGAAGCGCACAGAGAAGGCCGATATGACTGTCGTAGACAGCCCGAAAAAGGAATCAGCGGTGTTTGCCGGGTTACAGCGCCTCGGGCGCAGCCTGATGCTGCCGATCGCGGTACTTCCCGCGGCCGGCATCTTGCTGCGGCTCGGCCAGGACGACCTCCTCGGCCGATTCGACTCGATGCACACCGCCGCGTCCGTCATCTCCGCAGCCGGCCAGGCAGTGTTCACCTGGCTGCCCCTCATCTTCGCGGTGGGCATCGCCATCGGATGGGCCAAGAAGGCCGACGGTTCCACCGCCCTGGCCGCAGTGGTCGGATACATGGTCATCAACGGCGTGTTCGAGGCCATGTCGCCGGTCGTCCTCGAAGGCAAGACCGATCCGAACGGCGACCAAGCGCTGATCAACTACGGTGTGCTCGCAGGCATCGTGATGGGTCTGCTGTCCGCGATTCTGTGGCAGCGGTTCTACCGCACCAAACTGCCCGACTACCTCGGATTCTTCAACGGGCGCAGGCTCGTTCCCATCCTCACCGCCGTCACCGGTCTCGTCGTCGGCGTCCTGATGGCGTTCCTGTACCCGGCCTTCAACTCCGCACTGACGTGGGTGGGCGAGTCCGTCGCCGAGAACTCCGTCGTCGGTGGCGGCATCTACGGCATGGCCAACCGCCTGCTCATCCCGACCGGACTGCACCACATCCTGAACTCCACCGTGTGGTTCCTCGTCGGCGACTACCAGAACGCGAGCGGTGAGCTCGTCCGCGGCGACCTCAACCGGTTCTTCGCCGGCGACCCGAGCGCAGGCATCTTCATGACCGGCTTCTTCCCGATCATGATGTTCGCCCTTCCCGCTGCCGCACTGGCGATCTGGCGCAACGCCCGGCCGTCGCAGAAGAAGGTCGTGGGTGGCATCATGCTCTCCACCGCGCTGACGGCGTTCCTCACCGGCATCACCGAGCCCCTCGAATTCGCGTTCATGTTCGTGGCCTGGCCGCTGTACCTGATCCACGCGTTCCTCACCGGCACGTCGATGGCGCTCGTCAACGCGCTCGGCATTCACGACGGATTCACGTTCTCCGCAGGCTTCTTCGACTACGTGCTCAACTTCGGCAAGGCCACCAACGCGTGGATGCTGATCCCCATCGGGCTCGGGTATGCGGTCATCTATTACGTCCTGTTCAGCTTCGTCATCAAGAAGTGGAACCTGCGCACTCCCGGTCGGGAGGACGACGCGGAAACGAACGCCGACACCGAAAAGGCAGGTCAGTGAGCATGGCTACACGAACGGTCCTCATCGGTTCCAAGGTCGGACTGCACGCCCGCCCCGCTGCGCAGTTCACCCAGGCCGCCGCGGCGGTACCGGTGGCAGTGCAGATCGCGGTAGGCGAGTCCGCGCCGGTGGACGCAGGCAGCATGCTCGCGGTGATGACCCTCGGCGCCGAATTCGGTACCGAGGTGACGATCACCGCGGAAGGGGAGGGCAGCGAGGAGGCTCTCGACCGCCTCGCAGACCTGCTCGCCTCCGACCTCGACGCCGCCTGATGTCGACGGCTACGGAAGTTCTCGTGCACGGCCTCGGGGTGAGTCCGGGACTGGTCTGCGCACCCTGGCTCGCGTTCGGGACACCGGTCGCGACGTCGGCCGAAGACCCTGTCGGCGAATCGATCACGGCCGAGGCCGCCCGCGTGCGGGACGCCCTGGCGACCGTGTCCGGCGACCTCGAAGCCCGCGCCGCCCAGGTGGACGGCGTCGCGTCCGAAATCCTGCTCGTGTCGGCGGCCATGGCCCGGGACCGGGGAATCGTGTCCGCCGCCGAGGAGAACCTTCGCGCCGGCATGCCGACGGCACACGCCGTGAGCGTCGCGTTCGACGGTTACTGCGCCAAACTCGAGGCACTCGGTGGGTACCTGGCCGAGCGCGTCGCAGACCTGCGTGACCTCGGGCATCGCGCGGTCGCGGTGCTGCTGGGAGTGCCGATGCCCGGCATCCCCGATCCCGGGTACCCGTTCGTTCTCGTCGCCCGGGACCTGTCGCCCGCGGACACCGCGATGCTCGGCGGCAGCGACGTGGTCGGTCTGCTCACCGCCGAGGGCGGGCCGACGAGTCACACTGCGATCCTGGCGAAATCGCTCGGCCTGCCGGCGATCGTGAACTGCGCCGACCTCGACGTGTTGGTCGAGGGAAGGCCGGTGGTGCTCGACGGGACGACCGGCGAGATCGTCGTCGACCCCGGCGACCCTCGGCAGGCAGAGGTGGCCGAGCAGCTCGCGGAGGCGCGAGCGCGGGTCGCGGCCACGAGTGGACCCGGCCGCACCCGGGACGGTGCACATGTCGGACTGCTCGTCAACATCGGCACCGTCGACGACGCCACCCGCGCCGCCACCGCGGATTCGGAGGGGGTCGGGCTGTTCCGCACCGAGTTCCTGTACCTCGGCAGGCAGATCGCGCCCACCCTCGACGAACAGATCGCCACCTACACGTCGGTGCTGGAGCAGTTCGCGGGACGCAAGGTGGTGGTCCGGACACTCGACAGCGGTTCCGACAAACCACTGCCGTTCCTCGACCTCGGCGCGGAGGAGAACCCGGCACTCGGCGTGCGGGGGCTGCGGGTCGGCACCGTCTACCCGGACGTTCTGGCCACCCAGTTGGAGGCGCTCGGCGCCGCGGCGGCCGTCACCGGCGCGGACCTGTGGGTGATGGCGCCGATGGTGGCGACGGCGGAGGAGGCGGAGGGCTTCGCCGCGCTCGCCCGCTCCCGCGGTATCGCCAGGGTCGGGGCGATGATCGAAATCCCCTCGGCAGCACTGCGTGCGCGTGACCTGCTCGAGCACCTCGATTTCGTCAGTATCGGGACCAACGACCTGAGTCAGTACACGTGTGCCGTGGACCGGATGGCAGGCAGTCTCGCCCCACTGCTCGACCCGTGGCAGCCCGCGGTCCTGGACCTGATCGGCCTGGTCGGCGCGGCAGGAGCGGAAGCAGGCACACCCGTCGGCGTCTGCGGGGAGGCCGCGTCCGATCCCGCGCTGGCGCCGGTGCTGGTCGGGCTGGGCGTCACCAGCCTGTCGATGGTGGCCCCGTCGCTGGGTGCCGTGCGTGCCAGTCTGGCCGACACCGACCTCGGCCTGTGCCGGGAGATGGCGGCCGCCGCACGGCGCGCACGGTCCCCGCAGGCCGCACGATCGGCGGTCGCCGCTCTCGCGTCCGGGGCGCGTCGATGATCCTGCGGGGCAAGGTCGTCGTGGAGGACGGCGTCATCGCCGACGGTGTGGTGACCACCGACGGCGACCGAATCTCCTGGGTCGGGTCCGCGGCGCAGTACCGCGGACAGGTGCCGCTGCCGGAACCGAGTTCCTCGATACTGCTGCCCGGTCTGATCGACCTGCACTGCCACGGCGGTGCCGGTGCGGGGTTTCCCAACACCGACGCCGACGGGGCGAGGCAGGCCGCGGACCATCACCGCGAGCACGGCACCACCGGACTGCTCGGCAGTCTCGTCTCGGCAGGGGAGCAGGACCTGCTCCGGCAGGCCGGGATTCTCGCCGATCTGGTGGAACGCGGTGAGCTCCTCGGGATCCACCTGGAGGGTCCGTTCATCTCCGGTGCCCGGTGCGGCGCGCAGGATCCCGCGTCCGTGATCCCCGGCGATCCCGGTCTCTTCGAAAGGATCTGCGACGCCGCGCGTGACACCGTCCGGTCGATGACGCTCGCGCCGGAGACTGCGCACTTCGGCGAACTTCTCGCCGCGATGCGCCGGCGTGACGTGCTACCCAGCCTCGGACACACCGACACCGACGCGGCGACCACGTCCGCGAGGATCGCCGACGCCGCCGGCGGCCCACTGACCGCCACCCACCTGTTCAACGCGATGCCGCCGCTGCATCACCGCGCGCCGGGACCGGTGGCCGCGTTCCTCGCAGCAGCCGGCCGCGGCGACATCGTCGTCGAACTGATCGCGGACGGAGTGCATCTCGCGGCCGAGACCGTGTCCATGGTGTTCGACACCGTCGGGCCCGACCAGATCGTCCTCGTCAGTGATGCCATGGCCGCCGCCGGTGTCACGGACGGCGACTACCAGCTCGGGCCCCTGGACGTGCGCGTCTCGCACGGTGTGGCCCGGCTCGCGACCGCCGACGGGTCCGAGGGGGCCATCGCGGGCGGCACCGCACGGCTGCTGGACGTGGTGCGCACCGCCGTCGTCGACAGCGGCATCGGACTCGTCGACGCCGTCGCTTCCGCCACCAGGACTCCGGCCCGGCTGCTCGGCCTGGAGTCCGACCGCGGCACCCTCGCCCCGGGCCGCCGCGCCGATATCGTCGTGACCGATCACCAACTGCGCCCCCGCGGCGTGTTCGTCGGCGGAATGCCCGCCGAAACGGAAGGACTCGCATGGAAATCGTAATCCGGCAGACACCGTCGGAGGTCAGCTCGACCGTCGCGGACATCGTCGAGGGATACGTACGACGCGGTCCGACGACGCTGGGCCTCGCGACCGGCTCGTCCCCGCTGGGGAGTTACCGGGAACTCGCACGCAGGCACCGTGAGTCCGGACTGGACTTCTCGGACGCTCGGGCCTTCCTGCTGGACGAGTACGTCGGACTTCCGAAAAGCCATGACCAGTCGTACTTCTCGGTGATTCGCTCGGAGTTCGTCGACCACGTCAACCTCGACACCGATCGCGTGCTCGGCCCGAACGGCGAATCGCCCGACATCGCGGAGGAAGGTGCGCGGTACGACGCAGCCATCGCCGAGGCAGGCGGCGTCGACGTGCAGCTTCTCGGCATCGGGACGGACGGCCACATCGGCTTCAACGAGCCGGGCTCCGCGCTGACCTCACGCACCCGCGTCAAGACCCTCACCGAGCAGACCCGCCTCGACAACGCGCGGTTCTTCGACAGCGTCGACGACGTCCCGCACCACGTCCTGACTCAGGGGCTGGGCACCATCAGCGAGGCCCGGCACCTGGTGATGATCGCGTTCGGCAAGGGCAAGGCCGAGGCGATCGCCGCAGCCACGGAAGGTCCGCTATCCGCGTTCTGCCCGGCATCGGTGATGCAGCTGCACCGGCACGTGACCGTCGTGATCGACGAAGCCGCAGCGAGCAAGCTGCAACTCGCCGACTATTACCGGTATGCGCTGGAACACAAGCCTTCCTGGCAGTCGTTCTAGATGACACCCGTACTCGAATTGGCGGTCCAGGACGTCGCGGGCGCCCGGATCGCACGACGTGCCGGCGCGGTGCGCGTCGAGTTGTGCACCGCACTCGGCGCGACCGGCGGGTTGACGCCGAGCATCGGGACGATCGAAGCGGTTGCGGCCCAGGGGATCGCGGTGCACCCGCTGATCCGTTGCCGGCCCGGCGGATTCGTCTATGACGCCGACGAGATCGCGGTCATGGCTCGCGACATCCTGGCCGCGGTGAACGCAGGCGCCTCCGGGGTCGTGCTCGGCGCACTCACTCCCGACATGTCCGTCGACCGCGACGCTCTGCGCCGCCTGCTCGACGGCATCGACCCGTACGCGGTCGAGGTGACGTTCCATCGTGCGATGGATGTCGTCGCCGACAGGGCGACCGCAGTCGACACGCTCGCGCGGTCGGGCATCGTCCGGGTTCTCACCTCGGGCGGAGCACCGCGGTGCATCGACGGTCTCGAAGCCCTGTCCGGCATGGTCGCTCACGCGCACGGGCGGATCCAAGTGATGGCCGGTGGCGGGATCCGCGTCGAGGACATCGCCGCCGTCGCAGGCACCGGGGTCGACGCCGTGCACCTCTCCGCCCGCCGCACCGTCGCCGACAACGGCGGACCGGGCGGTGGGTCCGGCGGTTACGACGCCGTCGACGAAACCCTCGCCCAGGCAGCGGCGGTGGCGCTGGGGCGCTGACTTCGGTGGCTCCCTGTTGCCTCATGTCACGATGCCCGCGAAGTCTGATTCGTTGACTCATCCAGAAATGCCCCCGTGGCAGCGGCTTCTCTCGTTGGTGTGGCGGTGGCGGTGGCGAGGGCGATGAGCTCGGTGGTCAATGCCTGTATTTGACGTTGGACGGCGGTGGGGTTGATCGGGAGTATCTGTCGGCGAGGATTGCTTGTCCTCTCCGGTGACGGCCTCGTGCTGGTCTGCACGCCGATGCGGAGTGGTGGCGATCTCGTACTTCTTGATCACCTTCGCGCCGTCACGTTCTTTCGACACCAGTTTCTGCGGCAGGTAGAAGGAGTTTGTCAGCTGCGACTGCAGCACCCAAATCTGATTGAGCAGCAACAACTCTGCAGAGGTGACCGCTGCGCCGGCATTCTCGGGTGAGGCGACGGATGGACTACGCGGGGCATCTCTGAAGAGTCAACGCGGACTATTGCCACGGGGTAGGGGCTGTTGTTATAATCGAACATACATTCGAATAACCTTGGGGGAGGTTGGTTGTGGGGGCATTACTTCTCGAGGAATTGCGCGCATTCACGGCGCGGTTGCAATGTGCCGAGGCGGCGAGTGGTGATGCGGGATTGGGCATCGATCTGCTCGACGCGATCGAGACGTTGAAGTCCGTCGGGTGCGCGGCGCAGGAGGTGATCACCGACGATGTGGCGACGAGTATCCGCGCGGACCGCAAGGCTGCCGGGTTGCCGCGGGCGGAGTGGGACCGCGGCATCGCGTCGCAGATTGCGTTGGCGCGCAGGGATCCCCGAACCGCGGCGGCCGGCATGTGGGGTTTGCGCAGGCGTCGGTGCACGAGATGCCGCACACCCTGGCGATGTTGCAGACCGGCCGGCTGAACGAATGGCGTGCCACCCTGCTGGTGCGCGAAACAGCCTGCCTGTCCGCGGCCGATCGGGCGATCGTGGACCGTAGGTTGTGCTCGGACCCGGCCACTCTCGACGGCGCCGGCGACCGCGGTCTGATCGCACGGGCGAAAGCATTGGCGGTGGAACTCGATGCCGCGGGGGTCGTGGCCCGGCATCGCAAAGCGGTGTCGGAGCGTCGGGTGACGACACGGCCGGCGCCGGACTCGATGGCCTATCTGAGCGTGCTGATGCCGGTCGAACAGGCGGTGTGTTTGCAGGCCACGCTGGGTCGGGACGCGGACAGTCTCATTGCGAGCGGGAACAGCGGTGGCCGCACCCGCAATCAGCTGATGGTGGATCTGTTGTTCGACCGCGGCACCGGGCAGGCGGTGGCGTCGAGGGTTCCGGTGGCGGTGAATCTGGTGCTCTCGGACGAGACCCTGCTGGCGGGCGGGTGCGAGGCGGCGCAGTTGCAGGGGTTCGGGCCGGTGCCGGCGGCAATCGTGCGGCAGTTGGTGGCCGATTCTGTCGATGCCGACGCGGAGACGTCGTTGCGGCGGGTGTATTCGTGCCCGCAGTCAGGGGCGTTGACGGCGATGGAGTCGCAGTCGCGCACGTTCCCGAAGGGCCTGCGAAAGCTGATCGACCTGAGGGATCGGACGTGCCGCACCCCGTGGTGTGACGCGCCGATCCGGCACCACGACCACATCCGGTCACGCCGAAAGCACGGGGCGACCAGCGTGCACAACGGGTCCGGGCTGTGTGAGGCGTGCAATTATGCGAAGGAGGCTCCGGGGTGGACGGCCCGCCCGATACACCGCCCTGGCCGCACCCATCTCCTCGACCTGGGCACCCCGACCGGGCACCACTACCGGTCGGCGGCCCCGCCGCTCCCGGCCGCAGCGCGGCAGTCGGAGGTCGAGGCGGTGCTCATCGCACAATTGCGTGCGTCTTGACCCGGCGGCCACGGGATTCGTCGTAGGGTCGTGGCATGGCCAGCTGGAATGAGTTCGCCGAAGCTGCTCCGCGGATTGCCGCTATCTTCTCCCGCCGGCACGCGGCGACCGGAAACCTGTGCATGCTCGGCACCCTTCGCTCCGACGGATTCCCGCGGATCAGCCCGGTCGAGCCGAGGTTCTTCGAGAATCAGTTGTGGATCGCCGGAATGCCGAACACGACGAAGTTCCGGGATCTGGCTCGCGATCCGCGCTTCTGCCTGCATACCGCGACCGTTGATACCGAGGTGAAGGAGGGTGACGCAAAACTGTGGGGGGTCGTCGACGACGTCCAGGACAAGGCCCTGCATCAGCGTTTCGCACAGGCGCTGTTCGACGAGACCGGGTTCGACATCCGGGGGCAGGAATTCGATCACTGCTACCGAGCCGACCTGACCGGGGGCTCGGCAGTGGAGGTCGGCGACGGCCACATGGACATCACCATCTGGAAACCGGGAGAGCCCGAACACGTCGTGCGGAAGCACTGACTGCTCACTCCGGCCACGGCACCACCGTCAAACGGGGCCATTCCTTCTGCCACCGGGCGGCTTTGGATTCGTACACCTCCCGCGCGGCGAGGACGGGGTTCGGGCGCAGGATCATGTCGAAGAGGTCGGTGAATCCGTTCGTTTCTGACCTCGACGCGCACGTCGAGGTCGTTCTGGAACACGGCGCCTGCGGTCAGGTACCACTCCGAGAGGCCGAGTTGGGGTGCGCGGTCCAGGATGGTGGTAATGCACGGGTTGGTCCGAAGGATGCGGACGAAGTTCCGCTCCTCGGGAGGGCGGCTCTGCATGATCCGATCGTATGGCCTGGACATACATGGACATCCAACTATAGGATGGGCTACATATTCGGAACTCCTTCATCATCGAGCAAGAAACGGGTTCGCACAATGGTTCAAGAGCTATCCCACTTCGTCGGCGGCAAGCGCGTCCCCGGTGCCTCCAACAAGTTCGGCGACGTCTACGACCCCAACACCGGTGAGGTCCAGGCGCGCGTGCCTCTCGCCGACAAGGCCGAGACCGAGGCGATCATCGCGAACGCGGTGGATGCTCAGCGGGAATGGGCGCTGTTCAACCCGCAGAAGCGGGCCCGCGTCCTGATGAAGTTCCTCCAGCTCGTGCAGGAGGAGATGGATTCGCTGGCGCGCCTCCTGTCGTCCGAGCACGGCAAGACGATCCCCGACGCGAAGGGCGACATCCAGCGCGGCCTCGAGGTCATCGAGTTCGCCCTCGGCGCCCCGCACCTGCTCAAGGGTGAGTACACGGAATCCGCCGGAACCGGCATCGACGTGTACTCGATGCGTCAGCCGCTCGGCGTCGTCGCGGGCATCACGCCCTTCAACTTCCCGGCCATGATCCCGCTGTGGAAGGCCGGTCCCGCGCTGGCCGCCGGTAACGCGTTCATCCTCAAGCCGTCCGAGCGCGACCCGTCGGTGCCGCTGCGTCTGGCCGAGCTGTTCCTCGAGGCCGGTCTGCCCGCAGGCGTGTTCAACGTGGTCAACGGTGACAAGGAAGTGGTGGACGTCCTGCTCACCGACGACCGCGTCAAGGCTGTCGGCTTCGTCGGTTCCACGCCGATCGCGCAGTACATCTACGAGACCGCTGCGGCCCACGGCAAGCGTGCGCAGTGCTTCGGTGGCGCGAAGAACCACGCGATCATCATGCCCGACGCCGACCTCGACGAGGTGGCCGACGCCCTCATCGGCGCAGGTTACGGCTCCGCGGGTGAGCGCTGCATGGCGATTTCCGTCGCGGTCCCGGTGGGCGAGGAGACGGCGGATGCGCTGGTCGCCAAGCTGACCGAACGGGTCGGCAAGCTCACGATCGGCCGCAGCGACGACGAGTCCGCCGACTTCGGTCCGCTCGTCAGCAAGGACGCCCTCGAGCGGGTGAACAACTACATCCAGATCGGCATCGACGAGGGCGCGGAGGCCGTGATCGACGGCCGCGGCTTCACCCTCGAGGGCCACGAGAACGGCTTCTTCGCCGGCGCGACCCTGTTCGACAAGGTCACCACCGACATGCGCGTCTACAAGGAAGAGATCTTCGGACCCGTCCTGCTCGTCGCCCGCGCCGCGGACTACGAGGAAGCACTCCGCCTGCCCACCGAGCACGAGTACGGCAACGGCGTCGCGATCTTCACCCGCGACGGCGACACCGCCCGCGACTTCACCAACCGCGTGAACGTCGGCATGGTCGGCGTCAACGTCCCGATCCCCGTGCCGATCGCGTACCACACGTTCGGCGGCTGGAAGCGCTCCGGCTTCGGCGACCTGAACCAGCACGGTCCCGACTCCTTCCGCTTCTACACCAAGACCAAGACCGTGACGCAGCGTTGGCCCTCAGGCAAGAAGGAAGAGACCAACCACTTCGTCATCCCCACCATGAACTGAACGGACCTCCATGTTCACCTTGACTGATGACGAGCGGGCGATCAGCGACACTGCCCGCGACTTCGCGGCCGAGCATCTCGCGCCTCACGCCGTGGAATGGGATCAGGCCAAGCATTTCCCCGTGGATGTCCTGCGTAAGGCGGCGTCGTTGGGGATGGGTGGGATCTACATCCGTGAGGACGTGGGGGGATCCGAGCTCACTCGTGTCGATGCGGCCCGGATCTTCGAGCAGCTCGCGAAGGGGTGCCCGTCGATCGCCGCCTACATCTCGATCCACAACATGGTGACGTGGATGATCGACCGGTTCGGCACCGACGAGCAGCGCCGTGCGTGGGTGCCGGGGCTGTGTTCGATGGATCAGCTCGGCAGTTACTGCCTGACCGAGCCGGGTGCCGGTTCGGATGCGGCGGCGTTGAGTACCCGGGCGGTCCGCGACGGCGACGACTACGTGCTCAACGGGGTCAAGCAGTTCATCTCCGGTGCCGGCACCTCGGAGGTGTATGTGGTGATGGCCCGCACCGGGGAGGGTGGGCCCCGCGGGATTTCGGCGTTCATCGTCCCGAAGGGTTCGCCGGGTCTGTCGTTCGGGCCGAACGAGGTGAAGATGGGCTGGAACGCCCAGCCCACCCGTCAGGTGATCTTCGAGGACGTGCGGGTGCCGGCGGGCAACCTGCTCGGTTCCGAGGGTGGTGGGTTCCGGATCGCGATGGCGGGCCTGAACGGGGGCCGGCTCAACATCGCGGCGTGTTCGGTGGGCGGCGCGCAGACCGCGCTGGAGCGGGCCGTCGCCTACCTGGCGGACCGGAAGGCGTTCGGTGCGCCGTTGCTCGACTCGCAGGCCCTGCAGTTCCAGCTCGCCGACATGCGCACCGAACTGGAGGCGGCCCGCACCCTGCTGTGGCGGGCGGCGGCCGCGCTCGAGGACGGCGCTCCGGACGTCGTCGAGCTGTGTGCGATGGCCAAGCGCTTCGCCACCGACACCGGTTTCGAGGTGGCGAACCGGGCGCTGCAGCTGCACGGGGGGTACGGCTATCTTGCGGAGTACGGAATCGAGAAGATCGTCCGCGACCTGCGGGTCCACCAGATCCTCGAGGGCAGCAACGAGATCATGCGGGTGGTCATCGCCCGCAGCGTCATCGGAAACAGAGGAGCATGATGATTGCTGAATCCGAGGTAATTGTCGAGAAGCGGGACGGGTTGGGCCGGATCGTGCTCAATCGGCCCCGGGCGATCAACGCCCTCAATCATGCGATGGTGCGGCAGATCGCGGCGGCGTTGGCCGAGTGGTCCGGCGATGACGCGGTGCGGGCGGTGGTGATCACCGGTGCCGGCGAGCGTGGCCTGTGCGCCGGCGGCGACATCGTCTCGATCTACCACGACGCGAAGGACGGGGGCACCGGTTCGCGGGAGTTCTGGCGCGAGGAGTACCTCCTCAACGCGGCCATCGCGAACTACGGCAAGCCGTATGTGGCGATCATGGACGGCATCGTGATGGGCGGCGGCGTCGGGGTGTCGGCGCACGGCAGCGTGCGGATCGTCACCGAGCGGTCGATGATCGGCATGCCCGAGACCGGGATCGGTTTCGTCCCCGATGTCGGGGGCACCTACCTGCTCGCCCGCACCCCGGGTGAGCTGGGCACGCACATCGCCCTGACCACCGCCCGGCTCGGTGCCGGCGACGCGATCGCCTGCGGGTTCGCCGACCACTTCATCCCGTCCGGGAAGATCGAGCGGTTCCTCGACGCACTGTCGACCACGCCGGTTCAGGAGGCGCTCGCACAGTTCACCGAACCGGCTCCCGCCTCGGAACTGCTGGCGCAGCGGGGCTGGATCGACGCCGCGTACTCGGCGAACAGTGTCGCCGACATCGTCGCGCGCCTGCAGGCCAGTGGGGTGCCCGAGGCGGAGAAGGCGGCCGAGCAGGTGCGGGCGAAGTCGCCGACCGCGTGCGCGGTCACCCTGACATCGCTGCGCCGCGCCCGGCGGGCCGGCAGCCTCGAGGAAGTCCTCAACGACGAATTCCGGGTGTCCGTCGCCTGCCTGAACTCACCCGACCTCGTCGAGGGCATCCGCGCGCAGGTCGTGGACAAGGACCGCAACCCGCAATGGTCGCCCGCCACCATCGAGGAGGTCGACGAAGCGCAGGTCGACGCGTTCTTCGCCCCACTCGGCGACCTCGAACTCGGGCTCACGGCCCCGCAGCGCCAGCACTGACCACCAGCCACACGCGTCCAGGAGGGACTGCTATGAGCACTACCGTCGGATTTCTGGGACTCGGCCACATGGGTGGCCCCATGGCGGCCAACCTCGTCAAGGCGGGGCACACGGTGGTCGGCTTCGACCTCGCGCCCGCCGCACTCGAACAGGCAGTGAAAGACGGTGTCACCGTCGCTGATTCGGCCGTCGAGGCCGTGCGTGAGGTGGACGTCGTGATCACGATGCTGCCGAGCGGCAAGCACGTTCTCGGGCTCTACGCGGAGATCCTGCCCGCCGCGAAGCCGGGCACCCTGTTCATCGATTCGTCCACCATCGACGTCGCGGACGCCCGGGCGGCGCACGACGAGGCGGTCGAGGCGGGCCACCGTTCGGTGGACGCACCCGTCTCCGGTGGCGTCGTCGGCGCCACCGCGGGAACGCTCGCGTTCATGGTCGGCGGCACGGCGGACGACTTCGAGTCCGCGAAGCCGCTGCTCGACGTGATGGGCAAGAAGGTCGTCCACTGCGGAGACCCGGGCAACGGTCAGGCCGCGAAGATCTGTAACAACATGATTCTGGGCGTGTCGATGATCGCCGTCAGCGAGGCGTTCGTCCTCGGCGAGAAGCTGGGTCTGAGCAACCAGGCCCTGTTCGACGTCGCGTCCAACGCGTCGGGTCAGTGCTGGGCGCTCACCACCAACTGTCCTGTGCCCGGACCGGTTCCGACGAGCCCGGCCAACAACGACTACCAGCCGGGCTTCGCGGCCGCGCTGATGGACAAGGATCTCGGTCTCGCCGCGAATGCGCTGAAGACCAACGGCGTCGAGGCGGACCTCGGGCTGCGTGCCGCGGAGCTGTACAGCCGGTTCCACGCCGCCGGTGGTGGTGGCCAGGACTTCTCGGCCATCATCAACGACATCCGTGACCGTTCTACCAAGGGAGACCAGTGACCGACTTCGAGACCATCCTGCTCGAACGCAAGGGCCGGGTGGGGATCATCACCCTCAATCGTCCGAAAGCGCTCAACGCCCTGAACTCCGCGCTGATGCGCGAGGTCGTGTCGGCGGTGGAGGAGTTGGAGAAGGATTCGGCGATCGGTGCCATTGTGATCACCGGTTCCGATCGCGCATTCGCGGCGGGCGCCGACATCAAGGAGATGCAGCCCAAGTCGTACATGGACGTCTACCTGGACGACTTCTTCGCCGCGTGGGATCGGCTTGCCGCGGCCCGCAAGCCGACGATCGCTGCCGTCGCCGGTTACGCACTCGGCGGCGGATGCGAGCTGGCGATGCTCTGCGACATCCTGATCGCCGCCGACACCGCGAAGTTCGGTCAGCCGGAGATCAAGCTCGGTGTCATCCCCGGCATCGGCGGTTCGCAGCGGCTGACGCGCGCGGTGGGTAAGGCCAAGGCCATGGAATTGTGCCTGACCGGCCGGAACATGGACGCCGAGGAAGCCGAACGCGCCGGACTGGTGTCGCGGATCGTGCCCGCCGCGGATCTCCTGGACGAGGCGCTGCAGACGGCGACCACCATCGCCGAGATGTCGCTTCCGGTCGCGATGATGGCGAAGGAAGCCGTGAACCGCTCGTTCGAGACGACCCTCACAGAGGGTGTCCGGTTCGAGCGTCGGGTGTTCCATTCGACGTTCGCCACCGAGGATCAGAAGGAAGGGATGGCGGCGTTCGTCGAGAAGCGTGCGCCAGTATTCAAGCACCGCTAGAAGCCCTGAAAACGACTGTCGCCCCGCACCGGGATCCGGTGCGGGGCGACAGTCGTCTCTCACCACTTGGTGGGGGCGTCCCCGGTGTCGAAATCGCCTGCCTCGCGGCGCAGTTCGGCGAGGATCGTGACCAGCTGCTCCAGCTTGTCGCCGGACACCCCGGGGCGCGAGAACACCTGGGCGTTGAGTCGCTCGGTGGACTCGACAGCCAGTTTCCTTCCCGCGTCGGTGATTTCGATCAGGGTGGCGCGGCGATCGCTCGGATGCGGGACACGCCGCACGAGGTTCGCAGTCTCGAGCCGGTCGACGGCGTTGGTGACGCTCGTGGGGTGAACCTGAAGGCGCGCGCTGGCCTTCGCCATCGGGAGCGCGCCCGTGCGCGTGAACGTCAGCAGTGTCAGCAATTCGTACCGGGCGAAAGTGAGCCCCGACGGCTTGAGCACCTCTTCCACCCTGGCCATCATGATCTGCTGTGCCCGCATCACCGAGGTCACCGCGGCCATGCCGTCGGCGACATCACCCCAGCCGTGCTTCGTCCACTGCCGGTGGGCCTCTTCGATGGGGTCGAGATGAAGTGGTGACGGTGGTGGCATGCGTCGATCATCCCATGTCGGGTGATGGGCCGCGAAAGTCTGCCGAGCGTGTCGTCAGTGCGCTTCCGCCTTCGCGGCGGCCGCCAACGCCACCAGCCCGAGTCCCGCGCACGCCGTCATCGTGACCGCGAGCGCGACGCCGGTGTTGCCGAGCACGCCGACCAGGGGAGCGATCAGTGCGCCGACACCGAACTGCAGGGCGCCGAGCAGTGCGGCCGCCGTGCCGGCCGCCTCCCCGTGCCGGCCGAGGGCCAGCGCCGGGGCGTTGGGCAGGACGAAGCCGACACCGGCGAGGAGGAACCACAGCGGAACGACGAACCCGACGAGCCCGCCGAACTCGAAGTGGGCGGTGGTGACGAGCGCCAGCCCGGCCACCGTCGCGAAGGCGAGGGCCGACACCGTGATCTGCAACGGTGACCAGCGTGCCAGGGCGCGGACGTTGAGTTGCGAGGCGCCGATCAGAGCGATCGCGCCGGAGCTGAACAGCAGTGCGAACTGCTGCTCGTCCAGGCCGTACTGGTCCTGGAACACGAACGACGCACCGGAGACGTACGAGAACAACGATCCCATCGCCACACTCGACACGAGGGCGAGCACCATGAACGCGCGGTCGCCCAGCAGGCTCTTGTAGGTGCTCAGCACGGCGCGCAGATTGCTCTTGCGCCGCCGCTCCGGCGGCAGCGTCTCCGTCAGACCCCACACGCCGATCAACGCCGTCAGCGTGCCGATCACGGCGAGGACGACGAAGATTCCGCGCCAGTCGACGGCGATGAGGAGCGCCCCGCCGATACTCGGGGCGAGAACGGGTGCGACACCGAGCACGAGCATCAGTCGCGACATCACGACGGCCACGGTGTTCCCCGAGAACAGGTCGCGCACGACGGCGAGGGCGACCACCGCTGCGGCGGCGGCCCCGATGCCCTGGAAGACGCGAAGCACACCCAGAACGGCGACGGTCGGCGCGAAGACCGCGAGCACGGACGCGACGACGTGGACTCCGATACCGGCGATCAGCGGCCGCCTGCGACCGAGGCTGTCCGCGAGCGGTCCGACGATCAACTGTCCCAGCGCGAGGCCGAGCAGAGTGCCGGTGATGGTCAGCTGGACCGCGGACGAGGATGCGCCGAGGTCGGTTCCGATGTCCGGAAGCGCGGGCAGGTACATGTCGATGGTGAAGGGACCGAGGGCCACCATCGCGCCGAGTACCAGGATCACCCGAAGGCTGGGACGGGTGGTTGTCCGGTCGGCGGTCGGGGCGGCGCGTTCTTCGGTCTCGGTCATGAAGCAACACAGCAACGAGGGCACGTGGTTTGTTCCCGCCCCGGCGTGTCGGTTTCAGAATCACCCTGAGCGTAACCCTCGCGTCCGGGGCACCGGCCGGGCACAGTAATCATCGATGCGGGTGTGACTGAGTGGTTGAGGTACCGGCCTGCAAAGCCGTTCACACGGGTTCGAATCCCGTCACTCGCTCGGGTGAGAACCGGCAGGTGATGCACCTGCCGGTTCTCTGTCGTGTTTCACACGTCTTCGAGGCGAATGCCCTTGGTCTCCTTCATGAACAGGCACGCGACGCCGGTGAGGACGGCCAGCACCATGATGTAGACGCCGAACACCCAGCCGAGGTCGAGTCCGAGGAGGAGCTGGTTCAGGTACGGGGCGGTGCCACCGAACACCGCAACGGAGAACGAATACGCGAATCCGATCGCCTGGGTGCGCAGTCGCGTCGGGAAACTCTCCGACAGCGTGGAGGACAGAATCGACGCCGGGACCGCGACGATCAGCAGGGCGGCGGTGGTGGCGACGAGCAGGGTCCACCCGTCGGACGTGATCATCATCGTCAGCGGCAACTGCAGGACGAACATCAGAACCGCGAAGGCGCCCAGCATGGGCCGTCGGCCGATCTTGTCGGAGAGCAACCCGAGGAACGGCAGCGAGACCAGAGCGATCAGCTGAGCGATCACCAGCATCCAGTACGCGGTGTCGGGGTTCATGCCCTGCTGCGTGATCGCGTACGTGGAGATGTACGACGTCCACGTGTAGTGCGCGGCCGTGATGCCCGAGGTCATCCCGATCATCAGGAGGATCGCCCGGACGACGGTGCGACGGGGGATGCTGGGCTGATCGTCATCCTTCTGCGCAGCGTCGAAGACGTCGCTCTCGTCCATACTGCGGCGCAGGTACAGGGCGAACAGTGCCAGGAGCGCGCCGATGAGGAACGGGATCCGCCAACCCCATTGACCGACAGCGGTGTCGGACAGGGAGGTGGTGACGACGCCGCCGACGGTGTAGGCCAGCACCGAACCGCCGAAGATCGCGATGAACGCGACGCTGCCCCACATGCCGCGCCGGTGCGGAGGCGCGATCTCACCGACGTAGGAATACGCGGTCGCGGACTCGCCGCCGTGCGCGAAGCCCTGCATGACGCGCGCGGTGAGCAGGATCAGCGACGCCCACGCGCCGATCGTCGAGTAGGTGGGCATCACCCCGATGATCAGGCTGCCGGTGGCCATCATCAGCATGGTGGTGACGAGGACGAACTTGCGTCCGCGCTTGTCGGCGATCCGGCCGAAGATGATCCCGCCGAGCGGGCGCATCAGGAACCCGACCGCGAACACGGCGAGCGTGGACAGCAAGGCCGAGACCGGGTCCGAGTTGCTGAACATCGCCGCCGCGATGAACGGGGCGAACACCGCGTACGCGCTCCACTCGTACCACTCGAGGACGTTGCCGACGGAGCTGGCGAGGAGCGATTTCTTGCGGGAGGCGAGGGTGGTGCCGGAATGGGTGTCAGGCTGGTCCTGGCGAGTGAGGTCGACGTTCACGTGCAGTCACTTTCGTCGGGGTTGCGGAGTCGAGATGTCGAGTGGAGGTGCTGTCAGCGCAGGTCGCTGCGACGGATCTTGCCCGTCTGGGTCTTCGGGAGGTCGGTGATGATGTGCACCAGTCGCGGCCGCTTGTACGCGGCGAGCCGGTCGCGGGCGAACGCGACGAGTTCGTCCTCGGTGGCGGTCGCGCCCTTACGGAGCGAGACGTAGGCCACCACCGATTCGCCCTGGTAGTCGTCGGGTTGCCCGACGACGGCGGCCTCGTGCACGGCCGGGTGCTCGTAGAGGGTGTCCTCGACCTCACGGGGCCACACCTTGTACCCGGACACGTTGATCTGATCCTTGAGCCGGTCGACGAGGTACACCCACCCCGCCTCGTCGATGATCGCGACGTCCCCGGTGCGCAGCCGTCCGCCGGGCAGTGTGTCCCGGGAGGCGTCGGGGTTGCGCCAGTAGCCCGAAACAACTTGCGGTCCGGCGATTTCCAGTTCGCCTGCTGTGTGGGGCGGAACGGGGTCGCCATTCGGGTCGACGGCGCGGACGTCCACCCGGGGCAGCGGGAGACCGATGGACAGTGAGCCGCTCGACGGGTCGACCGGCGCCCGCTTGCCGGGTGGCACCGCGATCACTCCGGCCGTCGTCTCGGTCATCCCGTACGCGTTGTGGATGTACTTGCCGAATCGGGCCTCGAACTTCTCCACGGTCGCAGGCGGGATGGGCGCGCCGCCCGAGTAGAGGGTCTTGACCGAGGCGAAGTGGTCCGCGCTCACACCCGGCACCTCGGACAGTGCGTTGAACACGGTGATCGATCCGATCGTGTAGGTCACCCGGTGCTCCACGAATGTTTCCAGTGCGACGGCCGCGTTGAACCTGTTCGCGAAGACGAGCAGACAGTCCCGGACGAGGGCCACACCCGCATTGAGCACGGCACCGGTGATGTGGAACAGGGGAGCGACGGCGAACACGACGTCCCCGTCGACGACGCCGGCACAGTCACCGAAGTCGAGTGCGGTGGCCAGCACGTTGGCGTGGGAGTTGAGCGCGCCCTTCGGTGGGCCGGTGGTCCCGGAGGTGTAGGTGAGCAGCGCGAGGTCGTCTCCGCCGAGTTCGACCAGGGGAGGCCGCCTGCCGCCAAAACGCGCGAGGAGTTCGACGAGGTCGCCGTCGGTCGCCGGCGTGGCGCGGGTGGTGGACTCGAACACCCGCGGATCGTTGCGGGTCTGGAAATCGAGGGCGCTGGTGCTGATCGAGAATCGCACGCTGCTGCCGCGCAGGGTCTCGGCCGTGGCCGCGGCGCTCACGTCTTCGCAGATGATGCCGATCGGTTCGCCGTCGTCGACGAGGCGGCGGAGTTCGTTGCCGCGGTACATCGGGTTGAGTACCAGCGCCGCTGCGCCGACCTTCCACAGCGCCAGCAGAGCGAGGACGTACTGCGGCACGTTCTGTAGGTAGATGCCGACCCGGTCACCGCGCCCGACACCCCACTCGCTCAGCGCGACGGCGAGGGCGTCCGACAGGTCGTCGACCTCACGGGCCGTGAGGACGCCATCGAAATAGGCCACGGCCGGGTGATCGGGATGCGCCTGCACGCGCGATCGCCACGCGTCGAGAGTGGTCGCTACGGGTGGCTTTTGGATTCCGTCGTTGATGAACGTCGACGACACCGCATGTCCTTTCTCCGGCTCGGTCGGAACGGGATGTCCGAATTCGAGCGGCCGACCGATCACTCGCTCGGTCGGTGTGGGCAAGTGTTGTGTGTCACACGAGGTGTGTCAAGTCGGGCCCGCCCGCCGCTCGGCGGAAACCGGGGTTTCCGTGGCGACCCCAGCGACGGTTGTGGCTCATATTTCCGTCTGGCAATATGAGGCTATGAGCGCCTACGCCGCCCTGGCCGAGCCGCACCGCAGGCAGATTCTCGACCTGCTGCGTGAGGGTGAGCGACCCGCCGGAGAACTGGTGGAGCGCATCGCGCTCAGTCAGCCCGGCGTGTCCAAGCATCTCAAGGTGCTGCGCGAGGCCGGGCTCGTCGTGGTGCGCGCGGATGGCAAACAACGTCTGTACGCGCTGCGCCCAGAACCCCTCGCCGAGGTCGACCGGTGGCTGGAGCCGTATCGCGCGTACTGGTCGAGGCGCCTCGACGCCCTCGAACGACACCTGGAGGAGAACCCATGACCGACGGAACCCTGGAGACGATCGACGGCCGTCCGGCGCTGCGTTTCGAGCGCACGCTCGCCCACTCGGTCGAGCGCGTGTGGCGGGCGGTCAGCGTGCCGGCGGAGCTCGAGCGCTGGTTTCCCGCCGCCGCCGAGTGGACACCGGCGACAGGGGAGACCTTCGAGGCCTACGGCGCGACCGGCGAGGTGATCGAGGTCGATGCACCCCATCGGCTGGCGTGGACCTTCGCCGGTGAGCGGTACAGCTTCGATCTGACCGCGGAGGGAGACGGGTGCCGGCTGATCTTCATCCATGTCTTCGGCGACCGTGCGATCGCAGCGCAGACCGCGGCCGGCTGGGAGACCTACTTCGCGCGGCTCGAGCCTCATCTCGCCGGCGGGTTCCTCTCCGAGGCGGAGGCGCACGGGTCGTGGGACCGGTGGGAGGAACTTCACGAGCGCTACGCCGAGCGCTTCGGCGTCGACCCGACGCCGGGACGGCAATTCCTGGAGACGCAGCGCGCCGGCCAATGACATCCCGTAGGCCCTGGGAGGCACGACGCGCGCCGAATTACTGGTTCGCGACGCGGTAGTGGAGGAAGGCGAGGCCGCTGCCGAAACGGCGCTCGTCCAGCAGTTCCGGCCTGCATCGGACGCGCTCCGGGAGAGACCGGGTGTGGTCCGGATCAGCGTGTCACGTCGAGTGCATCGACGTCGACGCCTGCCGCTGGAAGCAGGTGATAGAAAGCGCGTTCGCAGAGATCGATCATGTCCGTACGGTCCATGGTCGGCTCGTCGAGCCACGACAGCACGATCTCTTCCATGAACGCCTGCCATCCCGAGATCGCGGCCTCGAGCGCGGGCGTCGTCGGCACCCCGAACTCGGCCAGCGACGCGCCTATCCAGCGGGTGAACGTGCGCCGCATGCCGCGGTAGATCTGCCGCATCCGCTCGTCGCCGCTACCGGCCATCCGCATGACCGCCAGATAAATGGTGGGGTGCTCGATCACCGCGTCCGCGAACGTCTCGACCCCGGCCCGGAGCTGCCCGGACACGGGGAGCGTCGCGTCCGGTGTCATCCGGCGTTGCAGTTCGGAGGCCGAGGCCTCGAGGACGGCGTTGCGAAAACCCGGCTTGTTCTTGAAGTAGTGGAACAGCAGGGGCGGGGAGACGCCCGCCGCGGCCGCCACCTGGTCCATCGACAGGTCGTCGAACGGCACCGTCTCGAGAAGCCGGACGGCCACGTCGAGGATCTGCGCGCGCCGATCTTCGGGAGAGCGGGGTGTGGCGGCCACCCCTGCACTCTATTGAGGAACCCTCGAGGCGTCCATTGACTTTTACTCAACGGGAAACGTAACCTCGGGTTACACATACCGAGTGTGAGGAGCGCAACAATGTCGGATTTCGATGTCGTCGTCAATGGCGGCCTGTGGTTCGACGGAACCGGATCCGCGCCCCGGCGGCGCAATCTCGGCATCCGCGACGGTGTCGTCGTCCGCGCATCGATCCGTCCGCTGCCCGTCGGGCCCGACACCGAGATCATCGATGCGGCAGGCAAATGGGTGGTCCCCGGGTTCGTGGACGTGCATACCCACTACGACGCCGAGGTGCTGGTCAGCCCCGGACTGCCGGAGTCGGTGCGACACGGCGTGACCACCGTCGTCCTCGGAAACTGCTCCCTGTCCACCGTGTACTCGACGCCGCGCGAGTGCGCCGACCTGTTCAGCCGGGTCGAGGCCGTGCCACACGAGTCCGTGCTCAGGATCCTGGAGGAGAACAAGATCTGGCAGAGCCCGGC
Source organism: Rhodococcus sp. JVH1 (assembly GCF_000280725.2). NCBI lineage: Bacteria > Bacillati > Actinomycetota > Actinomycetes > Mycobacteriales > Nocardiaceae > Rhodococcus > Rhodococcus sp. JVH1. Next base: position 6,392,393 of record NZ_CP166289.1, read on the forward strand.
GGAGTACGTCGAGGCACTCGAATCGCTGCCGCTCGGCCCCAACATCGCCGGTTTCATCGGGCACTCGGACATCCGCACCCATGTGCTCGGCCTCGGCCGGGGCACCGACAAGCGGGTCAAGCCGAGTGCTCGCGAACTCGAGCGGATGGGCACGATGCTCACCGAGGCCGTGGACGCCGGCTTCCTCGGCCTGTCCTCGATGACGAATGCGCTCGACAAGATCGACGGCGACGAATACCGTTCGCGCTCATTGCCGTCCACGTATGCGCGGTGGAAGGAGTTCCGCTTCCTCAACCGCATCCTGCGCGAGCGTGGCAAGATCCTGCAGAGCGCGCCGACGATCAACCTGCACCCCAACATCGCGGGATTCTTCGCGGAGAGTTCGGGTCTGGGACGACGCAAGCCGCTCAAGACGTCGCTGCTGTCGGCGGCGGACTCGAAGGCCTACCCGCCGATCGTGTACTTCATGCTCGCCGCGGCGCCACTGCTGAACCGCTTCGCGAAGACCGACTTCAAGTGGCAGCACCTCCCGGTGCCGTTCACCGTCTACGCGGACGGAATCGACCTCGTGGTGTTCGAGGAGTTCGGTGCCGGCGCGGCGGCCCTGCATCTCAAGGACCAGGTAGAGCGAAACGCCCTGCTGCAGGACGAATCCTACCGACGTCGGTTCCGCAAGGACTACGACAACAAGTTCAGCCCCCGCATCTGGCACCGCAATTTCTACGACGCGGTGATCGTCGGTTGCCCCGACGAGACGCTGATCGGCAAGACGTTCGGCGCGGTGGGCGACCTGCGTGGCGTCCACCCGGTCGACGCGTACCTCGATCTCGTCGTGAAGTACGGCACCGACCTGCGGTGGCGGACCACTATCGCCAATCATCGTCCCAAGTTCGCGAAGAAACTCGCGGCGAGCTCCGGCGTGCAGATGGGATTCGGCGACGCGGGTGCGCACCTACGCAACATGGCGTTCTACAACTATCCGATCCGGTTGCTGAAGAAGGTCAAGGACGCGCAGTCCGACCGCAAGCCATTCCTGTCCGTCGAACGCGCCATCCACCGGCTGACGGGAGAACTGGCCGACTGGTACGGCATCGACGCCGGACATCTGCGCGAGGGGGACCGCGCCGATCTCGTCGTCATCGATCCGGCGGGCCTCGACGCCACCGTGGACGGATTGTTCGAGGCCGAGGTCCCCGAGTACGGCGGTCTGCGCCGGATGGTGAACCGCAGTGACGGCGCGGCGGTCGCGACGGTGATCAACGGCAGGCTCGTCTACCGCGACGGGGAGTTCACCGGCGGGTTCGGCGTCACCAAGACGGGACGGTTCCTCCGCGCCGGAGCGTCGGCCGCCGACCGCAGCCACCGTGAGCCGGTCGTCCGATGAGCGGCACGGAACGGATCGGCACGTTCACCCGGGACGGGCTCGTGTTCGACGTCCGCGACGAGGGTCCGATCGACGGCACGCCGGTGGTGCTGTTACATGGATTCCCCCAGGACTCGCGGTCGTGGGACGAACTGGCGCCGCTGCTGCACCGGCGGGGATTCCGCACCCTCGCGCCGGACCAGCGTGGCTATTCGGCCGGGGCCCGGCCCCGCGCCCGCTGGGCGTACCGCGCCTCGGAACTGGTCGCGGACGTCGTCGCGCTCATCGACCAGGCGGGCCTCGGTCCGGCGCATGTCGTCGGGCACGACTGGGGCGCGGCGGTGGCCTGGGGAATCGCGGCGGAACGGCCCGACAGGGTTCGCACGCTCACGGCGCTGTCGGTGCCGCACCCGGCGGCGTTCGTGCGGGCGATGCTCACCAGTCGCCAGATCCTGAAGTCCTGGTACATGTTCGCGTTCCAGCTGCCGTGGATTCCGGAGCGGCTGATCACCCCGGACGGTTACGGCTACCGGGCACTGCTCGCCAGCGGCCAATCCGAAGACGGTGCGAAGCGCGACCTGGAGCCCATGCGCGACCGGACGCGGGCCCGGGGCGCCCTGAACTGGTATCGGGCCATCCCGTTCACCGCACCCCGATCGGCCTCCCGGAAGGTGCGGGTGCCCACGCTCTTCGTGTGGAGCGACGGCGACACGGCGATCGGGCCGGTAGGTCCCGAGCTGACCGCACGCTTCGTCGACGGCCCGTACACCTACGAGGTGCTCCGCGGCGTGAGCCACTGGATTCCGGACGAGGCGGCCGAGCGCGTCGACGAACTACTCGGCAGCCACCTGCTCGATCAGTCGTGACGCCGATCGATCCGTCCGCGCTCCGTCGGCGGGCGGTATTGATCGGCTGTCCGCTGTCGGTGAACGCCGCTCCGGCCGGGTGCGTCGTCTGGAAGACTCCGGAGGTATGGAAGCTCAGCGCAGACTGACGCTGGTGACGGCCGCTCCCGAGCAATCACGGGAGGAGCCGCTGGTGCGTGAGCTGTACGGGCGAGTGCTCCGCGAGGCGCGCCGGGACCAGGATCGGAGTCTCGGGGACGTCGCCGCCGCCGTCGGCATGTCGAAGCAGTACCTCTCCGAGATCGAACGCGGGAAGAAGGAGCCGTCGTCGGAAATGCTGCGCGCAGTGTGTGGCGCGCTCGGTCTGCCGGTGGAACACCTGCTGTTCCGGTCCGGGCGCCGGCTCGGCGCGGCGAACCGGAACCCGGCGACCAGGAGCCCGAACCGGCAGGTGCCCACGCTGCTCGCCGCGTAGCGGCTTCCGTCAGGCCGCGACGAGCGTGTCGGCCAGGCCGTACTCGATGGCCTCCTCGGCTGTGAAGATGCGGTCCCGGTCGGTGTCCCGCCGCAGGCGCTCGACGGTCTGACCGGTGTGTTTACTGAGGATCGCCTCGGTCTGCGAACGGACCCGCATGATCTCCGCGGCCTGGAGCGCCAGGTCGGAGATCGTGCCGTTGCCCTGGGTGGACGGCTGGTGCAGCAGCGTCCGGGAATGGGCCAGGACGTGGCGGTGTCCCTTGGTTCCCGCCGCCAGGAGCACGGCGGCGGCGGACGCGGCCTGACCCATGCAGTACGTGGCGATGGTCGGGCGGAGGAACTGCATCGTGTCGTAGATCGCGAGCATCGCGGTCGTGGAGCCGCCGGGCGAATTGATGTACAGCCCGATCTCCTGATCGGAACTGTCCGCCTGGAGGTGGAGCAGCTGTGCCATCACGACGTTGGCGACTCCGTCGTCGATCTCGGTGCCCAGGAAGACGATCCGCTCGTTCAGCAGTCGGCTGAAGATGTCGAACGACCGCTCGCCTGCCGGGGTGCGCTCGATGACGTGGGGAATGGTGTATTGGGACATGGCTTCACAATCCAATTCTCGGGGCGGTGGTGTGCGGGGCGATCTCGGCGAACGAGGACACGACGCGGTCGACGATCCCGTAGTCACGGGCCTCGTCGGCGGTGAACCACCGGTCCCGGTCGCTGTCCTCGGCGATCTGCTCGACCGGATGCCCCGTCTCGGCGGCGAGGATCTCCTGCGACTGTCGTTTCATCCGTTCGAGGCTCTCGGCCTGGATGGCGATGTCGACGGCGGTGCCGCCGATGCCCGCCGAGGGCTGGTGCATCATGATGCGGCTGTGCGCCAGGCTGATTCGCTTGCCGTGGGTCCCCGAGCACAGCAGTACCTGGCCCATGCTGGCGGCGAAACCCATGGCGACGGTGACCACGTCGTTGGGAACGAGCTTCATCGTGTCGTAGATGGCCAGGCCGGCGAAGACGGAGCCGCCCGGGGAATTGATGTACAGCACGATGTCGCGTTTGGGGTCGGCGGCCGCGAGCAGCACCAGTTCGGAGCAGGCCCGCTCGGCCATTGCGTCGTCCACCTCGCCGGTGAGGAGAATCGTGCGCTGGCGAAACAGTCTGTCCGCCAACAGGTCGCGGTAGTTCAGGTCGGGTAGTGCGGCTGTGGTCATGCCTCCATTACTACCGCCGCGTCGGCGCCGGACCGGCACTTGTCTGCTGTGGGCAGACGGCCTGTGCCGGGGAGGTTCCGAACCCCCGGCGACGGCGGGGCGCCCACCCGGAAAGTGACGCAGATCGCATACGTGGCGGCACTCCGGCGTCGACCGCGGTGAGCTGGGCGTTCGTGATTCGAAGTGACTGCGAGGAGTCCGAGGGGTGAACGACTCGCCACGGGCAGATGAACGTCGGAAACAGACCGCTCGGACAGTGGAATTGCCCGCGCGCGAAGGCGAAGTCGCTGGTTAGGGTGCCCTCATGCACGTTCTGTTCATCTGCAGCGGGAACGTCTGCCGCTCGCCGATTGCAGAGCGGCTGACGCACGCGTACGCGCGTGCCCACGACCTGCCGAACCTCACCGCGGAGAGCGCCGGTGTCCGCGCCCTCGTGGGCTTTCCGATCGAACCCGTCGCCGCCCGCGTCATCGAAGGCCTGGGCGCGAGCGCCGAAGGATTCCGAGCGCGGCGCCTGCGGCCCGAGATGATCAAACGCGCCGACCTCGTCCTCGCGATGACCGAGCAGATCCGGGACCGTTCGATGGAACTGCTCCTCGGGACGAGCCACTGCACGTTCACGCTTGTCGAGGCCCGCCGGATCGCCACCGACACCGGTGCCCGCACCGTCGCCGAACTCGCCATTGCGCGAAGGGAGTACGGGCCCATCGACGACGCGAACATCAGCGACCCCGTCGGCCTCGGCGAGGCGGCGTTCACGCAGGTGGGAGATCGGATCGCCGCCGAACTGATGCCGCTGCTCGACGCACTCGACCTCGGCAGCGGCACGAAGATGCGGGAACCCGAACCAGAGCCCGAACCCGAGCCCGGACCCGAACCCGAACTCGAGCCCGAACCGCTGCCGTCCCCGGTCGTCCACCTGCCGCTGTCGCCCAGGCCGCTGATCGCGGCGCGGGCGGCGTCGTCGATCCTCGACTATCCCGTCAGCTGGTCGCGCTGAACTGATAGTTGGCGAATCTCTCGTCCACCTGCTCGGCCGTGAGCCCGAATTCCTCGAGCGTGTACTTGTGCGAGGGGCGGCGGTCGCCGCTGCGACTTTCGGCGTGCATCGCCTCCATCGCCGACTGGGCCGAGGAGCTGAGATCGAGCCCGAAGTGCGTGTAGACCCCTTCGACGGTGCCGAGGGGATCGGCCACGAATTCGTGGTAGTCGACGTCGATGAACTGAGCGGGATCGTGCCGGGTGCGCGCCGCGGTGAACTGCTCGAGCCCCCGGGCCCACAGCTCGAGCTGGCTCTCCCCGATGACGCTGCCCCGGAACTTCTCCGACCACCCTTCCGTCGCCTGTTCCGCCAGGCTGCACACCGACGGGACGATCGTGCGCGGCGGCCGGTGGGTCTGGATGATCAGGGCGTCCGGATAGACGGCGAGCAACTCGTCGAGCGCGAACAGGTGGCTGGGGTTCTTCAGCACCCAGCGGCGGTCCCGATCGGGAAGCCCGATCAGCTGCAGGTTCTTCTTGTGCCGTTGATAGGCGTTGGTCCAGTCCTGGCCTTCCAGCCAGCGGGAGTACGTCGGGAGAGATGCCAGGCACTCGTAGGAGATCGACTTGAACGTCTGCCGCAGCAGCTGCCAGCACTCCTCGACCTCGCTCGCCGACATGTAGTGCACGCCCATGAATTCGGGGCGTTCGATGTGGTGACGGCTGAAGCCCTCCTCGATCTTCTGGAACACGGGATTCGATTCCCAGGTCTCGCGCGGCGGCCGGGGCTGGGGCATCTCGGTCAGCCACATCTCCAGGCCCTGATGCGACGGGTCCGCGGTGAGCAGCCGGTGCAGCGCCGTCGTTCCCGTGCGGGGAAGCCCGGTGACGAAGATCGGCCGCTCGATCCGCACGTCCGCGTGCTCGGAGTGCTGCTTCCACGCCGCCTCGCTCAGCAACCGCGCCACCAGGGCGCCGCGGAGGAACACCCGCGACACCTTGCTTCCGAGCGGGGTCAGTTGCTCGTCGACGTGGTAGGAGTCCAGCAGGACGCCGAGGGCCTCGGTGTAGTCGTCCACGCCGAAGTCGGTGAGGCCGGTCAGGCGGGTGGCCGAGGCGTGAAGGTCCTCGACCGTGCCGACGGTGGTGCGCTCGCTCATGATGCTCCGGTTCTCGTCGCTAGTGATGGAATTCGCCGCAGTTGACGTCGAGGCACTGGCCGGTCACGGCGCTCGCCAATGGTGAGGCCAGGAAGATCACGGCGTCGGCCACCTCCTCGGTGGTGGGGAGCCTCTTCAGGTCGGTGTTCGCGGCGGTGTGTTCGTAGATCTGCTCGACGGTCGTCCCGTACTTCTCGGCCTGGTGCGTGAAGTACTGCTTCAACGTGTCACCCCAGATGTAGCCGGGGGCAACGGAATTGACGCGGATTCCCTGCGGTCCCAGTTCCGTGGCGAGCGACTGCGACGTCGCGAGCAGGGCGGATTTGGCCATCTTGTAGCTGCCGTACCGTTCCTGGGAGTGCCGGAGCACCATCGAGTTGATGTTCACCACCGCTCCGTTCGCGTCGGCGAGTGCGGGGGTGAACAGCTGGGTCAGCCGCAGCGCCCCGAGCACGGTCAGCTCGAAACTGCTGCGGATGTGGTCGAATTCCGTGCGGGCCAGCGGTTTCATCGACGGAACCGAGAACGCGTTGTTGATCAGCACGTCGACTTTGCCGTACGCGTCGACGGCCGCGGACACCAGATTCTCGGCAGACGCCTGATCCGTGATGTCGGTCGGGACGGTCACCGCGCGGCGGCCGACGGCGATGATCTCCTTGGCCACCTCGTCGAGACGCGATGCGGTGCGGGCGGCCAGCACCACGTCCGCGCCGGCGTCGGCGCAGCGGACGGCGAGGGTGCGGCCCAGGGCCGGTCCGACGCCGGAGATGACGACCACCCTGTCCTGCAGGAGTTGCGGAGTAGTCATGGCGCTCACCCCAGCATCCGGTCCGCGACCGCGGCCTGGCGTGCGGCGATGCGTGCGGCGAAGTCCTCGGGCGAGATCTTGTTGGAGTCGTAGTACGGCAGCGCCCGATGGATCTCGTCGAACTTCACGACTTCGATGCGGGGCCCGTCGTCCGGGGTCAGTTCGCGGGAGACGCGTTGCCAGCGGAACTGCAAGTACCCGCGGAGGTGCCCGACGGTGGCGATCCAGTTGGCCACGCCAGGATTGCGCTCGCTGACGACGAGACGGATGTGGTCGTCCGGATCCACCTGCGACTGGGCGACGTTCAGCGAGGTCTGGTGATTGACGTAGTCGAGGGAGATGTACCACATGCTGCCCAGCTGAAAACCCTGGTAGGGCACATCGGCTTTCGGGACGGTGATGACGATGGCCTCGTCGTCGGCGAGTTCGTAGTGCCCGACGGACGAGTACTGCGTGGCGAGGCCGCCCGGCGTCAGCCGCGGTTCGGTCATCGTGTTCACCGGCAGGTTCAGGTAGAACCACTCCGGGAACTGCAGCCACGTCTTGACCCGGGAGACGAGGGCTCTGCCCGCGCGGGCGTAACGCTTCTCGACGGCTTCCCGGGTGAGCGGCCCCGGAGGCGTACCCGTCGTATCCGCCCTGGCGATGCGGATGGTGCCGCGCTGCTGGCTCCAGTCGCTGTACACCTCCCGGACCACCAGCTGCGACGAACCCGGCGCGAGGGTGAAGTAGTTGCGCCTGCCTGCGCTCTCGTCGGGGCCGAATCGCACCTCGAACGAGCCGTCGGGGGCGATGTCGATCTCGCGGTCGTCGAACGCGGTGACGCTGCCGGGAACGTGTGCGGCCGTGTAGTTTCCGCTCAGCACCTGGAAGCTCAGGTCCGCGGTGGTGCCGCGCCGCCCGGTGACCACGTATTCGACGTCGTCGTTGATCCGCGCGCCGAAGTACAGTGTGTCGGGGTTGTCGAGGCCCATCTTCATGTACGGGCCGGTGCCCGAGATGAACGTCGGGTGCGACTGTTCGGTGGCCCAGGCCGCGTGCGTCGTGGCGAGGATGCCGCCGGCGAGGTACTGGTAGCCCTCCAGCAGATCCTGTTCGGTGCGGATGTGGGGGGCGCTCTCGATCAGTTTCTCGGACTCGGCCATGGCGTCGGCGAATGGGTCGGTCAGCACACCGTGCTCCTCACGATGGGGGTGGTACAAATATGTACCTGCGTGGTAGAACATTGATGAACCGACAATAGAACGTGTTCTAAGGAGTGGTCAATGGGGCACGAGGACGAGACGCCTGACCGGGCGCAGGGCCGACGGTCGCCGCCCACCGAACGTGTGGTGCAGGTGCTCGACTTCCTGGTGGCGCGCAAGGAGCACCGCTTCGGGTTGTCGGAGCTGGCGCGGCAGCTCGACATCAGCAAGCCCACCTGCCTGGGAATCCTCACCGAACTGGCCCGCGGCGGCTACCTCGTCCGGGATCCCGCCACCAAGACGTACGGCCTCGGGCCCGCCCTCATCGCGGCCGGCCGCGCGGCGCAGCAAGGATTCGCGGCCGGGCCGGTGGCGCGCAGGCATCTCGCCGTGCTCAGCGAGGAGTTCCGGACGACGTGCACGGCGTCGGCGGTGGTCGGCGACCGCATCGCCGTCCTGGAGCTGACGAGTCCGCCGGGTGTGCGGGCCGCCGCCAAGGTCGGGGAGATGTACCCGTTCGCGCCGCCCGTCGGCCTGATGTACGTGCTGTGGGACGGCGACGACGCGCTGCAGTCGTGGTTGCGCCGGGAGCCGACCCTGCCGGTGCGTCTCGACCGCGACCGGTTGCGCACGGTGGTGGACGAGTGCTCCCGGACCGGGTATCTCGTGGAGACGCTCACTCCGGTCGGTCAGCGCCTGCACACGCTCATGGCCGGGGTCGCCGCGCACGACCTGCCGCCGGAGTTGCGCGACGTGCTCGGTGAGATGGTGTCCAGCCTGGGGGAGCGGGTGTACCTGGACGCCGAACGCGCGGACCCCGCTGCGCCGCACCCCGTCAGTCTCATCGCCGCGCCGACGTACGACGCCGAGGGGCATCAGGCGATGGTCCTGACGCTCTATGTGGGCGCCGAACTCGCGCCGTCGGACATCGCGCGGCGGGGCAAGGCTCTCGCTGCGGCCGCGGACGCGATCACGGCGGAGGTGGGCGGCCGCCGGCCGCGGTGACACCGGGCATTGACCGCAATCTGAAACACGTTCTATTCTCGGAGGTGCAATCATTTTCGACCGAGCTGGTCCAAATATGGACCAGTGACCGGTAAGGCACTCGCGACGAGGAGTCGCCCATGACCGCACCGCCCGTGTACGAGTTGTCCCACCTCGGCGCGCTCGAAGCCGAAGCCGTGCACATCTTCCGAGAAGTGGCCGCCACGTTCGAGCGTCCGGTTCTGCTGTTCTCCGGCGGCAAGGACTCGGTGGTGATGCTCCACGTGGCCGCCAAGGCGTTCTGGCCCGCACCGCTCCCGTTCGCCGTCATGCACGTCGACACCGGCCACAACTTCGACGAGGTCATCGAATTCCGCGACCGGACCGTCGACCGCCTCGACCTGCGGATGGTGGTGTCCAGCGTGCAGGACGACATCGACGCCGGCCGCGTCAGCGAGGAGACGGGTCCGCGGGCCAGCCGCAACCGGCTCCAGACCACGGCGCTGCTGCGCGGGATCCGGGACAACGGATTCGACGCCATCTTCGGCGGCGCCCGCCGCGACGAGGAGAAGGCCCGCGCGAAGGAACGGGTGTTCAGCTTCCGCGACGAATTCGGGCAGTGGGATCCGCGGGCGCAGCGCCCCGAGTTGTGGAGCCTCTACAACGGCAGGCACCGCAAGGGGGAGCACATCCGGGTATTCCCGCTGTCCAACTGGACCGAACTCGACATCTGGCAGTACATCCGCGAGGAGAAGATCGAACTGCCGCCCCTGTACTACGCGCACCGCAGGGAGGTCGTGCCCCGCGACGGAATGCTGTTGGCGCACACCCGATTCCTGACCCTGCTCCCCGGTGACGAGCCGTACGAGGCCCTCGTCCGCTTCCGGACCGTCGGCGACGCCACGTGTACGGGCTGCGTCGAATCGTCGGCAACCACCGCCGAGGCCGTGGTCACCGAGGTCGCCGCGAGCAGGCTGACCGAGCGCGGGGCCACCCGGGCCGACGACCGGATCTCCGAGGCCGGCATGGAAGACCGCAAGAAGGAAGGGTACTTCTGATGCCGCAGCTACTGCGGGTCGCGACCGCGGGCAGCGTCGACGACGGCAAGTCCACCCTCATCGGCCGGCTGCTGTACGACTCGAAGGCGATCTTCGAGGATCAGCTCGAGGCGGTCGAACGCACCAGCCGCGAACGGGGCGACGAGCACGCCGACCTGGCACTGCTCACCGACGGCCTACGTGCCGAGCGCGAGCAGGGCATCACCATCGACGTCGCGCACCGCTATTTCGCCACCCCGCACCGCAAGTTCATCATCGCGGACACGCCGGGACACGAGCAGTACACCCGGAACATGGTGACCGGCGCGTCCACCGCCGACCTGGCCCTGATCCTCGTCGACGCCCGCAAGGGGATCCTCGAGCAGACGCGCCGCCACGCGTTCATCGCCAGCCTCCTCGGCATTCCCCACCTCGTGCTGTGCGTCAACAAGATGGATCTCGTCGGGTGGTCCGAGGAACGGTTCGACGAGATCAAGGAGGAGTTCCGGCAGTTCGCGATCAAACTCGAGGTCCACGACCTCACGTTCATCCCGGTGTCGGCGCTGCGCGGCGACAACATCGCGCAGCGCACCGTCAACATGGCCTGGTACGAGGGCGCGTCGCTGCTGCACTACCTCGAGCAGGTCCACGTGGCATCCGACCGCAACCTCATCGACGCGCGGTTCCCGGTGCAGTACGTGGTCCGGCCGCAGCGCCGGACCGATTCCGCGCTGCACGATTTCCGCGGATACGCGGGCACGGTCGCCAGCGGCGTGTTCAAGCCGGGCGACGAGGTGGTGGTGCTGCCGTCCGGATTCACCTCCACCGTCAGCGCCATCTGGGGTCCCGGCGGAACCCGCCTCGACGAGGCGTTCGCACCGTCGGCGGTGTGCGTGCAGCTCGCCGACCAGCTGGACGTGGGTCGCGGAGACGTGCTGTGCCGCCCCAACAACCGTCCGCTCGTCGGGCAGGAACTCGACGCGATGGTCTGCTGGTTCAGCGAACAGTCCTCGCTGACGCCGGACGCGCGGTACACGCTGCTGCACACCACCCGCGCCACCAGGGCTTCCGTCGTGCGGCTCGACTACCGCCTCGACGTGAACACCCTGCACCGCGACGAGTCCACACAGTCGCTCTCGCTCAACGAGATCGGCCGTATCCAGTTGAGGACGTCGCAGCCGCTGATGTTCGACCCGTACCGCCGCAACCACGTGACGGGCAGTTTCATCCTCGTCGACGAGTCGACCCACAACACCGTCGCCGCCGGCATGATCACCGGGCCGACGCTGTCGCGTTCCAAGGTGGTGTGGCACGCCGCGGCCGTCTCGCGGGACGAGCGGGCGACGCGGGGTCGCACGGTGTGGCTGACGGGACTGTCGGCGTCGGGAAAGTCGACGGTCGCGGTGGAACTCGAACGACGTCTCGTCGCGGCCGGGGTGCCCGCCTACCGGCTGGACGGCGACAACCTGCGTCACGGACTGAACGCCGACCTCGGTTTCAGTGCCGAGGACCGCGCCGAGAACGTGCGCCGCGTCGGCGCCGTGGCACAACTGCTCGCGGACTCCGGGGTGGTCGCGATCGCGTCACTGATCAGCCCGTACCGCGCCGACCGGGACCGCGTCCGGGAGCAGCACCGGGCTGCCGGGCTCGACTTCGTCGAGGTGTTCGTCGACACGCCGGTGGAGCAGTGCGAGGCGCGGGACCCCAAGGGCATGTACGCGAAAGCCCGCGCGGGGGAGATCACCGGGTTCACCGGGGTCGACGACCCGTACGAGGCCCCGGAGAACGCCGAACTCGTCCTCCGGCCCGGGGACGGCACGCCGACCGAACAAGCCGAGAGAATTATGGAATTGTTGAGACGTGATCACTGACGCACGACTCGCGGCCGACATCGCCTCCGGTGCCGGTGCCCTGCTGCTGGACATCCGCACCGCGGGACTCGGATCGGCGGACGGTCGTGAACTGGGCAGGCGGGGCGACGTCGCCGCCGACGCGTTCATTCTCGGCAAGCTCTCCGCGGAGCGACCCGACGACGCGATCCTCTCCGAGGAGTCCGCCGACGACCGGTCGCGGCTGGAGAGTTCCCGGGTGTGGATCATCGACCCGCTCGACGGTTCCAAGGAGTACGGACTGCCCGGTCACTCGGATTGGGCGGTGCACGTCGCACTGTGGGAACGCGGCCGGGGCATCACGGCGGCAGCGGTCGCGCAACCGGCACTGGGTGCGGTGTATGCCAGTGACGACGACAGCCACGCGGTGCATACCGAACAGCTCCCGGCACGACCACGGATCGTCGTGTCCGCGAGCAGGCCGCCCGCCTTCGTCGACGCCGTCGCGACGGAGATCGGTGCCGAGGTCACCACCATGGGTTCGGCCGGAGCGAAGGCGATGGCCGTGCTTCGTGGGGACGTGGACGCCTACATCCACGCGGGCGGGCAGTGGGAATGGGACTCGGCCGCCCCCGTCGGCGTCGCCGAGGCTGCGGGCCTGCACTGCTCGCGGATCGACGGAACCCCGTTGGATTACAACGAGTCCCACCCCTACCTGCCCGACCTCCTGATCTGCCGACCGGAGCTGGCTCGGCCGCTGCTCGCCGCGATCGCGACACATGCCACCGACACGGCCGACAGCGGCCGGGTCGCGATGGCCAGGGCCTACATCGATGCGCTGGTCAGCCACGACGCCACCAAGGTGCGTCTCGCGGACAAAGCATGGCGGGTGGAGAACGGGCAGCATACGGGCGAATCGGGGGCCTTCATCCGGGACGAACTCGAGAACGGCCTGCAGTATCAGGCCATCCAGGCCGTGCGCGAACTCTCCTTCCACGAGTGGGGTGACAACGTGGTGGCCCGGTTCGTGCTCGATCTCGGCGCCACGCCCACCGAGGTGACGTCCGTCCGGATCACGGAACACTTCGACATCCCGGCCGGGGCGATCCAGTCCGTCATGGCCATCATCGAACCGTCCGCGATCGAAAGGGAGAACCGATGACTCCGGATCAACTGGTCACCCAATTCTGCGCCGAGTGGATCGAGCCCGATCCGGCGAAGATCGCGGAGTACTTCGCGGAAGATGCCGTCTACCACAACATTCCGATGGAACCCGTCATCGGGCGTGACGCGATCCGCGAGTTCGTCGCCGGCTTCATCGCCGCGTTCGGCGGCATCGACTTCCGTGTGCACCGGCAGGTCACCGATGGCGGTCAGAGCCCCAACGCCGAGGAATCGAGCGGGGTGGTGATGAACGAGCGGATCGACGTGTTCACGCTGAACGGCAACGTCGTCGAACTGCCCGTCGTCGGGGTCTTCGAGATCACCGGCGGCAAGATCACCACCTGGCGCGACTACTTCGACATGGCACCGATCCAGGCTGCTGCCGGCGGTGGATAGCGGCCCGATGATCGCCGTCGCGGCCGGGGAGATCACGCTGTCGGATCGGCGGACCACCCGCAGCTGGAGCGTTGAGCTGAATGCCTTCGAGATCGCCGTCCACCCTGTGACGCAGGGAGAGTACGCCGAGATCACCGGCGAGTGGCCGGGCACGACGCGGGGAACGCGGCTGCCGGTCGACGGAGTGTCGTGGCGGGACGCGATCCTGTTCTGCAACACCCTGTCCGAGCGCGCCGGGCTCGGCGCTGCCTATCGCGTGACCGGCAACGACGTCGTGTGGGACACCACGGCCGACGGGTACCGGCTTCCGGCCGAGGCGGAATGGGAACGCGCCTGCCGGGCGGGCACCACGGGTCCGCGGTACGGTCCGCTCGACGCGATTGCGTGGTACCGCGGCAACTCCGACGGCGGGTCGCGGGATGTGGGCGGGAAGCAGCCGAACGCCTGGGGCCTGCACGACACCCTGGGCAATGTGTGGGAGTGGTGCTGGGATCTGTACGACCCCGAGGTGTACGGCACGTACCGGGTACTGCGCGGCGGTGGGTGGTTCGACGAGCACTGGAGTTGCCGTGCCTCCGTGCGTCGGCGCAGTCACCCGACCTATCGCATCGACGACGTCGGATTCCGTCTGGCCCGGGGTGCATTCACTCCGGAATAAATGTTGACGTCAGGTTCAAGTTAGCTCTACGCTGAGCTCGGGAGTATGACGACGGTCACACCCGGAGAGGGCGAGTCTGTATGAGCCAGGTCAACACGGTCCGCGGACCGATCGACAGCGCCGAACTCGGACGCACCTACATGCACGAACACGTGTTCGTGCTGACGCCCGACGTGCAGCAGAACTACCCGGACGAGTGGGGGAGCGAGGACGAGCGGGTCGCCGACGCCGTCACCAAGCTGCGCGCGCTGGCGGCGCAGAGTGTCCGGACCATCGTCGACCCCACCGTCGTCGGCCTCGGCCGGTACATCCCGCGCATCCAGCGGGTCGCGGAACAGCTTCCCGAGCTGAACATCGTTGCGGCAACAGGGCTGTACACCTACGACGACGTGCCGTTCTTCTTCCACTACCGCGGTCCGGCGCTGGATGCGATCGTGGGGGCCGAGGTCCCCGACCCGATGGTGGACATGTTCGTGAAGGACATCGAAGAGGGGATCGCCGGCACCGGGGTTCGCGCGGGGCTGCTCAAGTGCGCGATCGACCACCAGGGGCCCACGCCCGGTGTCGAGCGGGTGATGCGGGCCGTCGCGAAGGCGCATCGGCGCACGGGCGTTCCCATCACGGTGCACACCCACCCCGGCAGTGAGGCCGGAGTGCACGTCAAACGTGTGATGTGCGACGAGGAGGGGGTGCGGCCGGACCGGATCGTGCTCGGGCACAGCGGAGACAGCACCGACATCGAGCATCTGACGAGCCTCGCCGAGGCCGGCTTCGTCCTCGGGATGGACCGGTTCGGGATCAACCTCGAGACGACGTTCGAGGCCCGCGCCGACACGCTCGTCGAGATGTGCCGCCGGGGGTTCGCGGGGCAGATGGTCCTGTCGCAGGACGCCTCCTGCTACATCGACTGGATCGACCCCGCCCTGATGGCCGCGCTCCCGCAGTGGCACTACCTGCACATCGAGAACGACGTGCTGCCGTACGTCCGCGAGCGGGGTGTGACCGAGAAGATGATCACCGAGATGCTGGTCGAGGTGCCTCGGCGATACTTCGAGAACGTCGACCCCTACTGACATGTCGCGCCCGCGAATCGCACCCACGCCACCGGTCACGGCCAGGGGCGTCCGCACCCGCGATCGTCTCGTCGCCGCCGCCCGGGTGGTGTTCGAGCGGGAGGGGTACCTCGACGCCCGTCTCGTCGACATCAGCAAGGAGGCCGGACTCTCGACCGGATCGTTCTACACCTACTTCACCAACAAGGAGGAGGTGTTCGCGGCGGTCGTCGAGGTCACGCAGAACGACCTGCTGCATCCCGGCATGGGACGGGTCGCGGACGAAGGCGACGTGCACGCGGTGGTGGAGGCGAGCATCCGCGCCTACCTGCACGCGTGCCGCCGGAATGCGCGACTGCTGGCCCTGCTCGAGCAGGTCGCGCACGTCGACCCCGCATTCCGTGAACTGGAACGCTCGCGGGACGAGACGTTCTACCGCCGGAACGCGCGGGCGATCGCCGATCTGCAGGACCGCGGTCTCGCCGACGCGTCGCTCGATCCGATGCTGACGTCGAAGGCTTTGTCCGCCATGGTCGGAAGGATGGCCTACAGCTATTTCGTCGGACCGCCGAGCGAGCGGAGATCGCTCACGTTCGAGCAGTTGACCGCCGGACTCGCGCGGATGTGGACGAACGCGCTACGCGTCCCCGACCGCGTGTGAGGGGCTGTCAGTAGCCGGGTGCGTGGAGGATGCGCAGAACGAGGTCGGCGTTGATGTCGCCCAGCTCCTCCGGTGTGAATTCACCGTCGGGGCTGTACCACCGGCAGATGTCCACCGCGAGCGACATGATCGCCAGGACCGCGACGCGGGGGTCGGGGATCAGGAACACCCCCTGATCGATCCCGTTCTGCACCTCCCGGATTGCCGCGACCCGGATCTGGAGCCGGGTCTCGGCGACCACCTCGCGGTGTTCGGGGGAGAGATGCCTGCTCTCGTACTGGGCGATGCGCGCTCGCCGGAAGTTCCGGGCGTGCATGATGCTGAATTCGCGAACCAAGGCCCGGACGCGGTCGATGGGGTCGGTGAACGGCGCCACGGCCTCCAGCACCAGCGCGAGCGCGCGTTCGTTCGACCGGCGGACGAGCTGGAACAGCAGATCCTCCTTGGAGGGGAAGTGCACGTACATCGCGGAGGGGCTCATCCCGGCCATTGTGGAGATGTCCCTCGTGCGGGTGGCTTCGAAACCCTTGTCGGAGAACAGCGTCGTCGCCGCCCGGAGCAGGCGTTCCTCGGATGTCGGCGGACCCGGGCTCGGCTCCTCGGTCGCGGACACGTCGTCTCGCAATTCGGTCATCGGTAGTCCTCTCCGCCGTTTCGAGCTTCGTCCGCACCGGCGGGATCCGGCAAGATCAATCCCCTCGAGTGATTGACATCACACAGCTATTCAAACACACTAAGCAAGCGCTCACTGACTTGAAGTTGGCGTCATGTTCTGAAAAGTCTCATTCCCACATCCATACGAAGACCTATCTCGAGGAGTGATCGGATGACTACATCCGCGGTGCAGCCGAGTAAGGACGCAGCCGGCGACACAGCCGTCTCGCGCAAGCGTGCACATCGGAAGCTGCTTGCGGCGGGGCTCGTCGGCAGCTCGATCGAGTGGTACGACTTCTTCCTGTACGGAACCGCTGCGGCACTGGTCTTTCCCCACGTCTTCTTCCCCGACTCGTCGGCGTTGATGGGCACCCTGCTCTCGTTCAGCACATTCTGGGCGGGCTTCGTCGCACGCCCACTCGGCGGCCTCGTGGCCGGGCACTTCGGCGACAAGTACGGCCGCAAGCCGGCCGTCGTCACCTGCCTGCTGTTCATGGGACTGGCGACGTTCCTCATCGGCTGCCTTCCGGGTGCCGCGACCATCGGCGTCGCGGCCCCGATCCTGCTGGTGGCCCTGCGGTTCGTCCAGGGCCTCGCCTGCGGTGGTCAATGGGGTGGGATCGTCCTGCTGCTGACCGAATCGGCGAGCCCGAAGCGCCGGGGATTCTCCGGGACCTTCGGCCAGATGGGCGTCTCCTTCGGCGTCCTGCTCGGCAACCTCGTGTTCCTCGGCGCCACCGCGGCGATCTCGAACGAGGCGTTCCTCAGCTGGGGCTGGCGGATCCCGTTCTTCGCGAGCGCACTGCTGTTCCCGGTGGTGCTCTACATCCAGACCAAGGTCGAGGACACCCCCGAATTCCGGGACCTGCAGGAGGAGGCGCAGAAGAAGAACAAGACCGTCGTCCGCGCACCGCTGACGGAGGCGATCAAGGAACACTGGCGCAAGATCCTGCTCGGCTGCGGCCTGCTCGCGGCCACCAACTCCCTGTTCTACATCTCCATTGCCGGCGTGCTCAGCTACGGCACCGCGGAACTGGGAATGAAGCGCAACGACCTGCTCGCGATCTCGCTGCTCAGCGCCGGACTCACGGTGGGTGTCGTGCTGTGGTCCGGGCACATGTCGGACAAGATCGGGCGCAGGCCGATGATCCTGATCGGCGCGGCGATGATCATCGTGTGGGCGTTCCCGTACTTCTGGCTGATCAACACCCGGAACCTGCTGCTGTTCTTCATCGCCGTCACGGTCGGCAGCGTCTTCCAGTCCATGACCTACGGCCCGATCGCCGCATACATGGGTGAACTGTTCGCTCCCAACGTCCGATACTCGGCGGCGTCGCTCGCGTACCAGCTGGCGGCGATCACGGTGAGCGGCGGCACTCCGTTCATCATGACCGCGCTGATCGCCAAGACCGGAACCACCACGTTCGTCGCCGTCTTCGTCGCACTGATGGGGCTGGTCACGTTCCTCTGCGCGTGGAAGCTCCGCGAGACCAACACCGCCGAGGTCCGGAACGATCCCACCGCCGTACCCGGCGCCCAGTTCTACTAGCCGGCACTGCCGGCGGCGTGGGGTGGCTGGGATCCAGCCACCCCACGCCGTCAGTCCGGCACCGTCAGCACGATCCGGCCCTCGCAGTCCCCGGATTCGAGCAGGCGGTGCGCCTCGGCGGCCTGCGCCAGCGGCAGCGTGGTGTGCGGCATGCTCACCGTGCCCGCGGCCACCCACGCGATCGCGCGGCGCGCGGCGGCCTCCGCGGCAGTCGGATCCTGCATCAGCAGTCCACCGACGTTGAAACCCAGGACGGCGCGGTTGGCGAGCCACAACTCGTTGGCCCCGACCCGCACGTCGTCCTCTCCGCTCGCATTGCCCACGGCGAGAAGCCGGCCCAGCGGCGCGAGCACCTCGAGGCTCTCGGCGCGCAACCGGCCGCCGACCGGGTCCACGACGATGTCCACCGAATCGATGCCCGCGTCCGACAGAGCGATGCGGAATCCGTTGCTCGACACCACCAGGTCGTATCCGTACCGCTCGGCCTCCGCCGCACGCCGGGAGGACCGGACCGTGCCCAGCACCTGCGCGGCGCCGAGCCGACGGGCCACCTGTGCGGTGATTCCCGAGAGGGCACCTGCGGCGCCGTGGATCAGCACCTGACTTCCCGGACCGACATTGCCCACGAGTTCCAGTGCCAGCAGCGCCGTGGTCGTGTTCGGGACCACCGCCACCGCCTCGGCGGCATCGAGGCGAGGGTCGACGGAATCCAGCGGGATCGTGATGGCCGCATCGGCCACCGACACCTCGGCATAGCCGCCCGCGGTGGGGCGAGAAAGCGTCACGACGGGCTGGCCGCCCCGCAGATGATGCACGCCGGCACCGACTTTCCGCACCGTTCCCGCCACCTCGAGGCAGGGCACGATCGGTGGTGTCCCACCGAATTCGCCACACCGCATGAGGACGTCCGCCAACCCGACCGCGGCGTGCGACACATCGATACTCACCTGGCCGGGCCCCGGCTCCGGAACGGCGAGGTCGGCCGCCTCGAGGACGTCTACCTCGCCGAAGCGTGAAATGGTGATCGCGCGCATGCCTACCTCGTCATCTCGTCGTCGCACGGGTACGGCCGCCACCGTAGTACGGTGACGGCCGCGACGAGCCCTCCGAGCGGGTGTGCTGTCAGTGGTCGCCGATCTCCAGCACGAGCTTGCCGGTGTTGGCGCCGTCGAACAGCAGATTGAGTGTGCGGCCGAAGGCCTCGACGCCCCCGGTCTCCACCTGCTCGCGGGTCACGATCTCCCCGGCGCGGATCCACTCCGACATCGCCTCCATGCCCTCGGGGAACCGGTCGAGGTAGTCGAACACGATGAACCCGGTCATCGACGCCCGGTTGACCAGCAGCGACAGATACCGGGACGGGCCGGGCTGCGGGTCGGTGGCGTTGTATCCGGAGATCGCACCGCACAGCGCGACCCGGGCGTTCTTGCGGAGCCGGGCCAGTGCGGCGTCGAGGATCTCGCCGCCGACGTTGTCGAAGTAGATGTCGATTCCGTCCGGTGCGGCGGCGCGCAGCGCCTTCCCGACCGATTCGGATTTGTAGTCGATCGCCGCGTCGAAACCCAGATCCTCGGTCAGCCACGCGCACTTCTCCGGGCCGCCGGCGATGCCGATCACGGTGGCGCCCTTCAGCTTGGCGATCTGCCCGGCGATACTCCCGACCGCTCCCGCCGCACCCGAGATGAGCACGGTGTCGCCCTTTTCCAGCTTGCCGACGTCGGTGAGGCCGAAATAGGCGGTCATGCCGGGAAACCCGAGCGCGCCCAGCCATGTCGGTGCCGGGGCGAGCGACTCGTCGACGGCGAGAGCGCCGCGGCCGTCGGAGAGCGCGAACTCCTGGACGCCGAACTGCCCGGAGACCAGTTGCCCCTCCGGGAACTTCGCGTTCTTCGACGCCACCACCCGGCCGACGGCATGGGTGCGCATCACCTCACCGATCGCCACCGGCGGCACGTACGACTTCACGTCGTCGAGCCACCCGCGCATCGCGGGGTCGAGGGACACGTAGTCCACCTTCACGGTGAATTCGCCGTCCGCGGGTTCGGGGATCGGTTCCGACGTGATCTCCCAGGTGGAGTCGTCGGGACGGCCGACCGGGCGCTTCGCCAGTCGGACCTGCCTGTTCACGGATGTCACGGTGTTCACCTTTCGGGTACTTCTGCGGTCAATGCGTCGTTCTTCAGTGCGGTCCGGTCGATCGACCGCTTGAGGATCTTTCCGGTCGACCCCTTGGGGAGGGAATCGACGATCGCGACGATCCGGGGAATCTTGTATGCGGACAGTCGTTCCCGCGCCCAGCTGGTCAGTTCGCCGCCGTCCAGTCCGGAACCGGGGACGGTGGCCACGACCGCGGCCACCTCCTCGCCGTAGTGATCGTCGGGAACACCCACGACGGCGGCCTCGAGGATGTCGGGGTGTGTGTACAGCACCTCCTCGACTTCGCTCGGGTACACGTTGTAGCCGCCGCGGATGATGAGGTCCTTCACCCGGTCGACGATGCGCAGATCCCCGTCCGCATCGATCTCACCCAGATCGCCCGTGCGCAGCCAGCCGTCCGCGTCCAGGACGGCCGCCGTGTCGGACGGCCGGTTCCAGTAGCCCTTCATCACGGTCGCCCCCTTCACGAACACCTCGCCGACGGTGCCGGGAGGGCAGGCGGTGTCGTCGTGGTCCCGCACCTCGACCTCCAGCCGGGGCACCGCGCGTCCGGTGTAGCCGATCTTTCCGCCGCGGTCGATGTCGTTGAACGTGCCGAACGCGGTGGTCTCGGTGAGCCCGTATCCCTCCAGGATGGTGCACCCGAAGCGGGACTCGAATTCGCGGGCCACTTCGCCCGGCAGCGACGCGCCCCCGGAGATGGCGATGCGCAGTTGGGTGAAGTCCTGCGAGTCGGCGCCGTCCGCGGCGTGGAGCATCGCGTTCCACATCGTCGGCACCCCGGCCATGATCGTGAGCCGGTCGCGTCGCAGGAGGGCGAGCATCGCGGCCGGGTCGAACCGCGCCAGCAGCGACAGCGACCCGCCGCCCGTGAACGTCGCCATCATGACCGAGGCCTGGCCGAAGACGTGTAACAGGGGAAGCCCGGTGCCCGTCCGGTCGTCGCTGGAACCGCGACTGCATTCGGCGCCGATCTCACCGCCGGACAACAGGTTCCCGACCGTCAGCTCCGCGCCCTTCGGCCGCCCGGTGGTGCCGGACGTGTAGAGGATGGCGGCGGTGTCGTCGCGGTCCCGCTCGACGACGGGAACCGGCTCGGCGTCCGGTGCGGCGGCACCGGGTGCGAGCGTCCAGACGGGGATGTCCAACGCGGACGCGGCGTCGCCGATCGCGGGCCCGAGTTCGTGCCACACGATGGCGAGCGCGGCGCCGGCGTCGGCGAGGACGTACTCGGTCTCGGGCCGGGTGGACATCGTGTTCACCGGGACCACGACGCACCCCGCCGCCTGAATTCCCAGATACGCCACCACGAACTCGGGCACGGAGGGTGCGGCCAGGAGGACTCTGCTGCCGGGGGACAGGCCCGCTCGGGTGAGTGCTCCCGCATACCGGGTGCTCGCGTCGCGCAACTGTCCGTAGGTCAGGGTGCTGTCCGCGCCCCGTAGCGCGATGTTGCCGGGAGTGGCGTCCGCGTGGCGGGACACCGGATCGATCACGTTTGCCATGTCGTCAACCTCCGACGCGGTAGCAGGATTATCCGGCCTCGACGACGCGGGCGACGGACTCGGACACGACCACCGGCTTGTCGGAGCCCTCGCGCTCGACGACCTGGCTCATCGTCACCTGGATGCCGCCCCCGACCTGTTCCGCGGACTGCACGGTGGCGCGCATCCGGATGCGTGAACCCACCGGCACCGGCGCGGGGAAACGCACCTTGTTGTAGCCGTAGTTCAGGCTGTGGGCGAAACCGTCGAACCGCAGCAGGGTCGCCGACAGTGCCGGTCCGAGGGACAGGCTGTACAACCCGTGCGCGATGGTGCTGCCGAGCGGGCTGGCGGCGGCGCGCTCGGGATCGATGTGAATCCACTGGTGGTCGCCGGTCGCGTCGGCGAAGGCGTTGACGCGTTCCTGGGTGACGTCGTGCCAGTCGGTGGGGCCCAGCTCCTTGCCGATCAGCGCCGTGAGCTCGTCGAAGCTCGCGGGGCGAACGGGCAGTGCGGTGGTGTCGGTCATCTGTCTCCCTCAATTCCGGGTGGTGCAGGGCCTGGATGTGTCACGTTGGCTGCATCGAACTTCGAGGTGTTCGTCGAACTCCGACACTTGAACTTGACGACGGATTCAACTATACAAAAGAGAGACGCGAGTCACAACGCACGGCGAAGGAGAGGACACCTCGTGAAGGTTGCACAGAAGGTCGCCATCGTGACCGGCGGTGGAGGCGGTATCGGCGGAGCGATCGCAGACCGTCTCGCCGACCAGGGTGCCAAGGTGCTGGTCGCCGATCTCGATCCGAACGCAGCCGCCGCGGTTGCGGACCGAATCAACGCACGCCACCCCGGAACGGCCGTCGCCGAGGGCGCCGACGTCGCGGACGCCGATCAGATCCGGCGCATCATCGAGCGCGCCGAGACCGAGTTCGGCCCGGTCGATCTCTACTTCGCCAACGCCGGTATCGCGGGAGCACCCGGCCTCGACGCCGACGACGCCGGCTGGGATCTCGCGATCGACGTCAACGTCCGCGCCCACATCCGCGCCGCCCGGCAACTCGTGCCGAGGTGGATCGAGCGGGGGGAGGGGTACTTCGTGTCGACCGCGTCCGCGGCCGGGCTCCTCACTCAGATCGGCTCGGCCACCTACGCCGTCACCAAGCATGCGGCTGTCGCGTTCTCCGAATGGCTGTCGGTCACCTACGGGGACAACGGAGTCCGGGTCAGCTGCCTCTGTCCGATGGGAGTCGAGACGAAGTTGATGCGCTCCGGCGAGAACTCGGGTGATCCACTCGGCGTCGCGGCCACCCGGGCCGTCGTCTCGGCAGGCGACGTGCTGCAGCCGGAGCAGGTCGCCGACATCGTGCTCGACGCCGTGGACCGGGAGACGTTCCTGATCCTGCCCCACGAGAGCGTCCTCACCATGTACCGGCAGAAGGGGTCCGACTACGACCGCTGGCTCCGCGGGATGCGCCGCTACCAGAGTTCGCTGATGGAGCACGCGTGACACCCGAGCACGCAGACCTGGTCCTCGCCGAGCGGCGCGGACCGGTCCTGGTGCTGACGTTCAACCGGCCGGACAAGCTGAACGCCTGGACCGACGACCTCGAGGACCGCTACTTCACGCTGCTGAGCGACGCCGAGGACGACCCCGGCGTACGCGCGATCGTCGTGACCGGAGCCGGGCGCGGGTTCTGCGCAGGCGCCGACCTCGGACGCCTGCAGGCCATCGGTGACGTCTCCGAAGAAAACCTCCTCCGACCGCGTCCCCGCGACCTTCCCGCGACACTGCGCAAGCCGCTGATCGGGGCGATCAACGGGGTCGCCGCCGGGCTCGGAATGGTGGAAGCCCTCTACTGCGACGTCCGGTTCGCCTCGGCGTCCGCCCGGTTCACGACCGCCTTCGCCAAGCGGGGACTGATCGCCGAATACGGCATCTCCTGGCTGCTGCCCCGGCTCGTGGGACGCAGCCGCGCCGCCGACCTGCTGCTGTCGAGCCGCATGGTGGACGCCGAGGAGGCACTGCGCATCGGACTCGTCGACCACCTCGTGCCGGACGGTTCGGTCGTCGACGCCGCGGTCGCGTATGCCGAACAGCTGTCGGCGCACTGCTCCCCGACGTCGATGGCCGTCATCAAGAACCAATTACAGAACGATGCGGACGGCACCTACGCCGAGTCCGTGGCCCGTGCGGAAGGCCTGATGTTGCAGGCGTTCCGCGGGGCCGATCTCGTCGAGGGCGTACAGAGTCACCTCGACAAGCGCACACCCATGTTTCCCTCACTACCCGTCAGGAGTTCCCATGTCCCTGTTTGACATCTCGGATCGCGCCCAGCAGTTGCAGACCGATCTGCTGGAGTTCATGGATTCGCATGTGTATCCGGCGGAGGCGGTGTACGAGGAGCAGATGCGGGAGTCGGGGGATCCGCATTTCCAGCCGCCGGTGTTGGAGGAGTTGAAGGCGGAGGCGCGGCGGCGGGGGTTGTGGAATCTGTTTCATCCGCATCCGGGGACGGGTGCGGGGTTGACGAATCTCGAGTATGCGCCGTTGGCGGAGATCATGGGGCGCAGTCATATTGCGTCGGAGGCGTGCAATTGTAATGCGCCGGATACGGGCAATATGGAGGTGCTGGAGTTGTTCGGTACGGCCGAGCACAAGGAGAAGTATCTGACGCCGTTGCTGGAGGGGACGATGGCGTCGGCGTTCGCGATGACGGAGCCGGCGGTGGCGAGTTCGGATGCGACGAATGTGGAGTTGTCGATGGTCCGGGACGGTGACGAGTATGTGCTGAACGGGCGGAAGTGGTTTGCGTCGAATGCGTTGCATCGTAATTGTCGGGTGTTGATCGTGATGGGGAAGACGGATCCGTCGGCGGCGCCGCATCGGCAGCAGTCGATGATGGTGGTGCCGATCGATGCGCCGGGGGTGACGGTGATGCGGGGGTTGCCGGTGTTCGGGTATCAGGATCGTGAGGGGCATGCGGAGATCGATTTCGCGGATGTGCGGGTTCCGGTCGAGGATGTGTTGAAGGGGGAGGGGGAGGGTTTCGCGATTTCGCAGGCGCGCCTGGGTCCGGGTCGGATTCACCATTGCATGCGGGCGATCGGGATGGCGGAGCGGGCGTTGGAGTTGATGTGTCGTCGGGCGTCGTCGCGGGTGACGTTCGGTAAGCCGGTCAGTGAGAATGCGAATGTTCAGGATTGGATTGCGGAGGCGCGGATCGAGATCGAGATGATTCGGTTGTTGACGCTGAAGGCGGCGTATCTGATGGATACGGTGGGGAACAAGGAGGCGCGGACGGAGATCGCGGCGATCAAGGTGGCGGCTCCGAATATTGCGCTCAAGATTGTGGATCGGGCGATTCAGGTGCACGGTGGGGCCGGCGTGACCGACGACTTCCCCCTCGCCATGGCCTGGGCGCACCTGCGCACGCTGCGCCTGGCGGACGGTCCCGACGAGGTCCACAAGCGCGCCATCGCACGGCAGGAACTTCGGCAGTACCGCGACGCCGCCGTCAGCGCCTCCACCAACGGACACAAGGTTGCGGTGAGCTGACATGGCCGGACTCGACCTCACCGGACGCACCGCGATCGTCACCGGCGCCTCGCGGGGCATCGGCCTGGCCGTCGCCAAGGCCATCGCGGCCGCGGGCGGCAACGTGGTGCTCACCTCACGGTCCCAGGAATCGGCCGACGCCGCCGCGGCCCAGGTCGGGGGCAGCGCGATCGGAATTGCCGCCCACGCCGTCGACGAAGAGGCCGCCCGGCGCTGCGTCGACGTCACCCTCGAACGCTTCGGCAGCCTGGACATCCTGGTCAACAATGCGGGAACGAACCCTTCGTTCGGGCCGATCATCGACCAGGACCACGCGCGATTCGCCAAGACCTTCGACGTGAACCTGTGGGCGCCGGTGCTGTGGACCGGGCTCGTCACGAGGGCGTGGATGGGCGAGCACGGCGGCGCCGTGGTCAACACCGCCTCCATCGGCGGCATGGCCTTCGAGGCGAACATCGGCCTGTACAACGCGTCCAAGGCCGCGCTGATTCACGTCACCAAGCAACTGGCACTGGAACTCTCACCGAAGGTGCGGGTCAACGCCGTCGCCCCGGGTGTGGTGCGGACCAAGCTGGCCGAGGCACTGTGGAAGGAACACGAGCAGGCCGTGTCGGCGTCCACGGCCCTGGGACGGATCGGTGAACCCGAGGACATCGCGTCCGCGGTCGCGTTCCTCGTCTCCGATGCCGCGAGCTGGATCACCGGCGAAACCATGGTGATCGACGGCGGTCAACTGCTCGGCGACGCCCTCCCGTTCCGGCAGGGGGCCCAACTCGGTGTCTAGCGTGGACGTCGTCGGCATCGACATCGAGGCCGTGAGCCGCTGGTTCGGCACGCTCGGCATCGACAGTGCCGGACCGCTGACCTTCGACCGGATCGGACTCGGACAGTCCAACCTCACCTACCTCGTCCGGGACGAGGCGGGTGGCAGATGGGTGCTCCGGCGCCCGCCCCTCGGACACCTGCTGGCGTCGGCCCACGACGTCGCCCGGGAGGCGCGGATCCTCTCCGCTCTCGAGGACAGCGCGGTGCCCACCCCGCGGGTGTTCGGGCTCACCGACGACCCGGAGGTGACCGAGGTACCGCTGCTGCTGATGGAGTTCGTCGACGGACAGGTAGTCGATCGCATGTCGATCGCGGAGTCCCTGACGCCGGAACGTCGCCGGGCGATCGGTCTGTCGCTGCCGCGGACGCTGGCGAAGATCCACGCGGTGGACCTCGACGGGACCGGGTTGACCGACCTGGCCAGCCACAAGCCGTATGCGCAGCGTCAGCTCAAGCGGTGGTCGGGTCAGTGGGAGAAGTCGAAGACCCGCGAGCTGCCCGCCCTCGACGACCTGACACGGCGGCTCGCCGCCTCGGTACCGGAGCAGCGGGAACTGACACTGGTGCACGGCGACTTCCACCTGCGCAACGTCATCACCTCCCACCAGACCGGGGAGGTGACCGCGGCCCTGGACTGGGAGTTGTGCACCCTCGGCGACCCGCTCGCCGACGTCGGCAGCCTGCTCGCGTACTGGCCGGAGCCGGGCGAGACCACCGGCGGCGACTTCCCCGCGTCCACCCTCGACGGTTTCCCGGACCGGGTGGAGATCGCCGGGGTGTACCTCGACGAGACCGGCCGCGACCCGGAGGCCCTGGCGTTCTGGCACGTCCTCGGCCTCTGGAAGGTCGCGGTCATCGCCGAGGGCGTCATGCGCCGCGCGCGGGACGAACCGCAGAACAAGGCGGCCGCGGGCACCCCGACCGTCGATCGTATCGACGACCTCGTGGCCAAGGCGTGCGACATCGCCGCCCGGGCCGGAATCTGATCACACGACGATGGAGAACTTCATGAAGCGAACGGCAATCGTCACCGGCGCAGCACGGGGCATCGGTGCCGCGGTGGCGAAGAAACTGGCGAGCGACGGGTACGCGGTGGCCGTGCTCGACCTCGACGAGTCCGCCTGCGCGGCAACCGTCGACGCCATCGAGTCCACCGGAGGCCGGGCACTCGCCGTGGGCGCGAACGTCGCCGACGAGGCGTCGGTCGCCGCGGCAGTCGAGCGGGTGGCGACCGAACTCGGTGCCCCGACGATCCTGATCAACAACGCCGGGATCACCCGCGACAACCTGCTGTTCAAGATGACCGTCGACGACTGGGACGCCGTGATGAACGTGCACCTGCGCGGTGCGTTCCTGATGTCGCGGGCCGTGCAGCAGCACATGGTCGACGCCGGGTTCGGCCGCATCGTCAACCTCTCGAGCACGTCCGCACTCGGTAACCGCGGGCAGGTCAACTACTCCGCCGCCAAGGCGGGCATGCAGGGCTTCACCAAGACCCTCGCCATCGAACTGGGCAAGTTCGGGGTCACCGCCAACGCGATCGCGCCCGGCTTCATCGAGACCGAGATGACCGCCGCCACCGCCGAACGGGTGGGTGTCGGATTCGAGGACTTCAAGAAGGCGGCGGCGTCGCAGATCCCCGTCAACCGCGTCGGACAGCCCGAGGACATCGCCAACACCGCGTCGTTCCTGGCGAGTGAGGGTGCCGGATTCGTGTCCGGACAAGTGATCTACGTGGCCGGCGGACCGAAGGACTGAGGAACATGACCACTGACGAACAGGCGATCGCACGCGACCTCAGCGGCCGCGTCGCGACCCTCGTCGAACAGAACGACCTGTCGGATCCGACCGGGTTCCTCGGAGCCCGATTCGACGCCGGCCTCGCGTGGGTCCACTTCCCGCCCGGACGCGGCGGACTCGGTCTGCCGCAGAGCTTCCAGGCACAGGTCGATGCCGAACTCGCGGCCGCCGGAGCGCCCGGCCCGGCGAAGGGCCGCAACGGGATCGGATTGGGCATGGCCGCTCCGACCATCGCCGCGTTCGGCACCGAGGAACAACAACAGAAGTACCTGCGGCCGATCTTCACCAGCGAGCACATCTACTGCCAGTTGTTCAGTGAACCGGGGGCGGGCTCCGACCTGGCCGCGGTCGCGACGCGAGCCGTCCGTGAGGGTGACGGCTGGAGGGTCAACGGGCAGAAAGTGTGGACGTCGGGGGCGCAGAACGCGCAGATGGCCATCCTTGTGGCCCGGACGGATCCGACGGTGCCCAAGCACGCCGGGCTCACGTACTTCCTGTGCGACATGAGCGATCCCGGTATCGACGTCCGGCCGTTGCGGCAGATCACCGGTGAGGCCGAGTTCAACGAAGTGTTCCTCACCGACGTCCACATTCCCGATACCGATCGGCTCGGCGACGAGGGGCAGGGCTGGCGGGTGGCCACCGCGACCCTCAACAACGAGCGCGTCGCGATCGGCGGTTCCGCGGCCGCCCGCGAGAGCGGCATGATCGGACCGGTCGCACAGGCCTGGCGAGAGCAACCCGAACTCCGCGACCCGGCGATGCACGACGAACTGCTCCGGCTGTGGGTCGAGGCGGAGGTCGCCCGGCTGACCGGGGAACGCCTGCGGCAGCAACTCGAGGCTGGGCAACCCGGCCCGGAGGGATCCGGCCTGAAGCTGGCCTTCGCCCGGCTCGCGCAGACCATCTCGGGTTTCGACATCGAACTCCACGGCGAGGCCGGGCTGCGGTACGACGACTGGACCATGCGCCGACCGGACAGGGTCGACTTCACCGGCCGTGAACCCGGCTACCGGTACCTGCGCGCGAAAGGCAACTCGATCGAGGGCGGCACGTCCGAGATCCTGCGCAACGTCATCGCAGAACGCGTTCTCGGCCTCCCGCCGGAACACCGCGTCGACAAGGACATCGCCTGGAAGGACCTGCCCCGATGAGCACCGCAGATCTGCTGTACTCCGATACGGAAGACGCCCTGCGCGACTCCGTCCGCCGCCTCCTTGCCGACCGCTGCCCACCGGAACTGGTGGTCGGAGCGTACGACCGGGCGCCCGCCGACTTCTCCGGAGTATGGAAATCCCTCGCCGTTGAACTCGGACTGGCCGGGCTGCTCGTTCCCGAGGACCTGGGCGGCGCCGGAGCCGGCGCACGTGAGGCCGCCGTGGTCATGGAGGAGATCGGACGTGCCGTCGCGCCCGTCCCGTACCTGTCCAGTGCCGTGCTCGCGACGGTCGCGCTGCTGAAGGCGGGAGACACGCGAACCGTCGGCGCACTCGCCGACGGGACGACCACCGGTGCACTCACGGTCGGGCTCGCAACCGCACCGGGGCGGTTCACCCCGACCGTGCGCCGAGAGGGCGACACCCTGACGGGCACCGTGACCAGCGTCGCGGGCGTCTCGGAGGCCGACATCCTGATCGTGCCGGCCCTGGGTCCGGGTGGACTCGAACTGCACACGGTGCCCGCCGGCACCGCCGGTGTCACGGTCACGCCCGTGCTCGCGCTCGACATGACCCGGCCACTGTCGGATGTCGCGTTCGACGCCGCCGCATCCACCCGCATCGACGACGGCAACGCCGCGGCGGCGGTCCGTGAGGCCCTCGTCGTCGGTGCCGCACTGCTCGCCTCCGAGCAACTCGGGCTCGCGCAGTGGTGCTTCGAGACGACCCTGGCGTACGTCAAGGAGCGAACCCAGTTCGGCCGCGCCGTCGGGTCGTTCCAGGCGATCAAACACCGCCTCGCCGACCTGTGGCTCGAGGTCACTTCCGCGGCCGCCGCTGCCCGCTACGCCGCGGACACCGCCGCCCGGGGCGACGCGGACGCCGAGGTCGCGGCCGCCGTCGCGCAGGCGTACTGCAGCGACGTCGCCGTCCACGCCGCCGAGGAATGCGTCCAGCTGCACGGCGGGATCGGCATGACGTGGGAATACCCCGCGCACCTGTATCTGAAGAGGGCGAAGAGCGATCAGCTCGCGTTCGGCACCGCCTACCGTCACCGCGCGCATCTCGCCGACCTGATCGACCTGCCCGCGTAACCCGAGCTCCATCACCGACAGTCAGGAAGCAATCCATGAAGGCATGGCGTGTCCACGAACTCGGCGAGCCGCGCACCGCGCTGCAACTCGAGGAGGTCCCGGACCCGACAGCAGGCCCCGGCCAGGTGCTGGTGAAGGTTCTCGCCGCACCGGCGAACTTCCCCGACGTGCTGCTGTGCCGCGGCGAATACCAGATCAAGCCACCGCTGCCGTTCACACCCGGAGTCGAGCTGTGCGGCGAGGTGCTGGAGGTCGGTGACGGCGTGACCCGCTTCGCCGTCGGCGACCGGGTGATCGGCAACCCCAACCTTCCCGGCGGGGGATTCGCTCAGCTGGCGGTGATGGACGAGGCCAACACGTTCGCCGCACCGTCCGCGCTCGACGACGCCGAGGCGTCGGCGTTGAGCATCGGCTACCAGACGAGCTGGTTCGCTCTCCACCGGCGCACCCAACTGAAGCCGGGGGAGACGCTGCTCGTCCATGCCGCCGCGGGCGGAGTGGGCAGCGCCGCAGTGCAATTGGGCAAGGCCGCGGGAGCGAAGGTGATCGGCGTCGTCGGCGGCGCCGACAAGGTCGAGTACTGCCGCCGGCTGGGGGCGGATCTGGTGATCGACCGGCACACCGACGATTTCGTTCCGCTGGTCAAGGAATTCACCGGCGGACGCGGCGCGGACGTCGTCTACGACCCGGTCGGCGGCGACGCCTACGCGAAGTCCACCAAGTGCATCGCGTTCGAAGGCCGGATCCTGATCATCGGTTTCGCCGGCGGCACCATCCCGACACCCGGCCTCAATCACGCCCTGATCAAGAACTACTCGATCATCGGACTGCACTGGGGTCTGTACAAGCAGTACAACCAGCAGGCGATCGCCGACTGCCACGCGGAACTGACCCGGCTCGCCGACTCCGGTGCGATCACGCCGCTCATCAGCGAGCGGCTCTCGCTCGCGGACGTGGCCGACGGCATCGGCCGTCTCGGTGACGGCAGCACCGTCGGCCGCCTCGTCTTCCAACCCTGAAGGGAACGCACATGGACATAGGTTCACTGTTCGACGTCGCAGGCAAGACCGTGGTGGTCACCGGAGGTTCGCGGGGTATCGGCCGGATGATCGCACAGGGATTCGTCCTCGCCGGGGCGACCGTGATCATCTCCGCCCGCAAGGCCGAGGCATGCGAGAAGGCCGCGGCCGAACTGTCCGCCGCCGGGCCGGGGACGTGTCACGCACACCCCGCCGACCTGTCCACCGAGGAGGGGATCGAGGGGCTCGTCGCGCGGGTCGCCGAGGTGTCACCCCGACTGGACGTCCTGGTGAACAATGCCGGAGCAACGTGGGGTGCGTCGGTCGACGATTTCCCCGCCGCCGGTTTCGACAAGATCTTCGACATCAACGTCAAGGGCGTGTTCATGCTCACCCAGGCGTTGCTGCCGAGTCTGCGGGCCGCGGCGACGGACGGTGACCCGGCCCGGGTGATCAACATCGGGTCGATCGACGGACTCGTGGTGTCGGGTAGCGAGAACTTCTCGTACGGGGCGAGCAAGGCCGCGGTCCACATGCTCACCCGCAAGCTCGCAGCGACGCTGGCCGCCGAGCGGATCACCGTCAATGCCATTGCCCCCGGACCGTTCCCGAGCAAGATGATGGCGTTCGTCCTCGACGACCCGGAGCGCAAGGGAGCGGTCGAGAGATCGGTCCCGCTCGGCCGGGTCGGCACACCGGAAGACGTCGCCGGCGCCGCGATCTTCCTCTCCTCGCGCGCCGGGGCCTACCTCACCGGCACCGTCGTCCCCGTCGACGGCGGGATCTCGGGAACACGCTGAACAGCACGTCAGACAGTCGGAACACGGAACGAGCGAGAGGCGGCACGGCGGCGATGAGCTGGTACGACGACAGACCCTGGATGGAACGGTACGACGAGAACACACGTTCCGTGGGGGAGATCCCCGCGCGGACAGCGCTCGACATGTTCTCGGCCGCGGTCGAATCCGCCCCGGACGGGCCGGCCATCCGGTACCTCGGCGGCACCCTCGACTACCGCGCGGTCGACGAACTCAGCGACGGTGTGGCCGCCTACCTCGCCGAGAACGGGTTCGGGAAGGGCGACCGGCTCGCCATCTACCTGCAGAACGTCCCGCAGTTCGTGCTCGCGTTGCTCGGCACGTGGAAGGCGGGCGGTGTCGTCGTCCCGCTGAACCCGATGTACCGGGACGAGCTCTCCCACATCCTCACCGACGCCGGAGTCACCGCGATCGTGTGCAGCGAGAACGCGTGGACCGATCGGGTGGCGGAGCGGGCGTCCGCCGCGGGTGTGCGGATCGCGATGACCGCGAGCGAACTCGACATCCAGACGTCGGACGACCCACGGGTGTTCGGGGGCGTGACCCGGGTGCGCGCCGAGGGCGTGCCGGACCTGCTCGAGGTGGCCCGGGCGTGCGCGGGAGCCGACGTGCCGGATCCCGGTCTGGTCCCGGACGACGTCGCGCTCGTGTCCTACACGTCCGGAACGAGTGGAGTCCCCAAGGGAGCGACCAACACCCACCGGAATCTCACCGTCAACAGTTCCATCCTGCGCCTGTACGAGAGCAAGCCCGCCGGTTCGCCGATCTTCGCGCTCGCGCCGCTGTTCCACATCACGGGCATGGTGTGCCAGCTGCTCACCGCGATCGACCTGGCGTCGCCGCTGATCCTCGCATACCGGTTCGAGGCAGGGGTGGTGCTCGACGCCCTCGAGCGGGAGCGGCCGGTGTTCATGGTCGGCCCGTCCACCGCCTACATGGCGCTGATGGCCCACCCCGACTTCTCCGGTGAGCGCTTCGCCTCGCTGGAGGCCGTGATGTCCGGTGGCGCCCCGCTGCCCCCTGCCATCGTCGAACGGTTCCGGGAGCTGACCGGAAAGTACATCCGCAACGGCTACGGGCTCACCGAGACCAGCGCGCCCTGCGTCGTCGTCCCGCCGAACCTGGAGGCGCCGGTCGATCCGTCGTCGGGCACGCTGGCGATCGGCCTGCCCCTTCCCTCCGCCGTGATCCGGATCGTGGGGGAGGACGGGCAGGATCTCGACCCACTCGAGGTCGGGGAGATCGCCGTCGACGGGCCTATGGTCGTGCCCGCGTACTGGAACAAACCCGACGCCACGGCGCAGTCGCTGCCCGGCGGCCGGCTGCTCACCGGCGACGTGGGATTCATGGACGCCCAGGGCTGGGTGTACGTCGTCGACCGCAAGAAGGACATGATCAACGCGTCCGGGTTCAAGGTCTGGCCCCGCGAGGTCGAAGACGTCCTCTATCGGCATCCCGCGGTCCGGGAGGCCGCCGTCGTCGGGGAGCCGGACAGCTACCGCGGCGAGACCGTCGCCGCGTTCGTCAGCCTCCGCCCCGGGCAGACGGCCGAGACGGACGACCTCGTCGAGTACTGCCGGGAGCGGCTGGCGAGCTACAAGGCCCCGAGGCGCGTCGAAATCGTCGACGAACTACCCAAGACGGCCAGCGGAAAGATCCTCCGACGCGAAATGCGCCGCAGCACCCCGGCCTGAACCCGCCGCCATCCCGGACGAACGGGACGCTCGTTGCGTCAGATCGAACGAGCGTCCCGTTCGTCCAGTCGATCAGGCGACGACCGGGTGCGGGTAGTCCGCCGCGCGGTGCTGGAACGACAGGATGCGGGGGTTCTGCACGACTCCGTCACGGATCTCGACGGCCCGCCGGATCGTGTCGCTGCGGTCCCAGGCGGCGGGTCCGTCGAGGACCGTCCCCAGATGGGGGAGCAGGGCCTCGCTGATCTCCCAGGTCGCCGAATTCCACAGGTAGGACGGGCTGTGGTCGACCGCGTAGTAGCGGACGTTCTCACTGATCATGAACGTCGGATCGGCGAACGACGTCGGCCGGGCCCAGCTGAAGCCCATTCCCTGGTCGCAGGACACGTCGACGACGAGGCTGCCGGGCAGGAGGGTCTCGATGTCCGAGTCGATCAGGAACGTCAGCGGCGATTCCGTGTCCTGCAGGACGCAGTTGACGATGATGTCGTGCCGGGCGAGGAACCCGGCGAGCGGCATCCGGCCCTCGTCCGTGGTGACGTGGCTGCGGCGCGGATCGGCGTCGTCGTGATCGAACTGCACGATCTCAGCCGAGTGGATCGGCGAGCTCACGGCGGTGACCCCGCGTTGCGTGACGACGTGGACGTCGTGGATGCCCAAGGCGTTCAACGCGGTGACGGCGCCGCGAGCGGTGGCACCGAAGCCGAGCACCACGGCGCGCAGGCGGCGGCCGTAGTCGCCGGTCGAACCCGCGATCGACAGGGCGTGCAGCACCGAGCTGTATCCGGCAAGTTCGTTGTTCTTGTGGAAGACATGGAGCTGGAACGACCCCTCGACGCTCCAGTGGTTCATGGCCTCGAACGCGATCAACGTGAGGTGGCGATCGACGGCCACCTGGGTGAGCTCCGTGTCCTGGACGCAGTGCGGCCACCCCCACAGGATCTGGCCGTCGCGCAGGTCCGCCAGATCCTTCGCGAGAGGTTTGGGCAGCAGGAGGACGTCGGAGTGCTCGATCAGCTGCTCCCGGGTGCGCAGCCCGCCCACCGAGCGGGCCAGCTGCTCGTCGGAGACACCGAAGGGCTCGCCGTAGCCGTACTCGAGGTGGATGCGGCCACGGAGGTCGGGGTCGATCCGGTCGAAGTGGAGCGGATGGATCGGGAGCCGGCGTTCGTCGGGCTTACTCGAACGCGCGACGACGCCGAGGGTGAGTGGATGAGAGCGGTGTTGCTGCACAGGGGTGTCCCTTGGTCGACACTGCCGGAGAGAGTCTTCGGCAGAGAGTTCTTACCGCGGAACCCGCAATGGAGGAGGCCAGCGTTCGATCGGTGGGCGCGCGGCATCTGCCGGCGCGGCTGCAGCTCTCGACAAAGCCCGAGGAGATCACTCGGGGAAGACTGGTAGCACCAGAGAGAAAGACTGCGCCGCGACAGGCGACCCAGTTTCTCGTGGTGCCCCCGGCAGGATTCGAACCTGCGACCTTTCGCTCCGGAGGCGAACGCTCTATCCCCTGAGCTACGGGGGCGCACCGGAAAACCGGTGTGCCGATTGGGCTGGCCAATCGTAGCGCATGGGT
Organism: Rhodococcus sp. JVH1; assembly: GCF_000280725.2. Lineage (NCBI taxonomy): Bacteria > Bacillati > Actinomycetota > Actinomycetes > Mycobacteriales > Nocardiaceae > Rhodococcus > Rhodococcus sp. JVH1. The sequence continues at coordinate 6,427,580 of NZ_CP166289.1, forward strand.
AGTGGGATCAACCAAATCGGTCCCCCTACTTTTTGGACTCGCCCCGGTAGCGGCCCGGACACGCCTAGTGTCGGGAGGACGTGGACGTTCGCGAACTCCCGGGGAGGCGTCGAGAATGACCGATGGACCGCAGCTGGGGTCGCAGGACCCCGACGGGCACTATTCCGATTCCGGCCTCGAGCTGGACCTGCGGTGGTGGGCGGCGGCCAACTATCTGACGGTCGCGCAGATCTACCTGCAGGACAACGCGCTTCTGCGTGAGCCGCTGCGCCCGGAACACATCAAACCCCGGCTGCTCGGGCACTGGGGGACGAGCCCGGGTCTGTCGATGATCTACGCCCTGCTGAACCGTCTCATCCGCCGGACCGACACCGATTGTCTCTACGTGACGGGTCCCGGACACGGTGGTCCGGCGCTCGTCGCCGCCACGTACCTGGAGGGGACGTACTCGGAGGTGTATCCGGGCGTGTCCCGCGACGCCGCGGGTATCCACCGGCTCTGCCGGCAGTTCTCGACCCCGGGTGGCATCCCGAGTCACGTCAGTGTGCAGACACCGGGCAGCATCCACGAGGGCGGCGAGCTCGGCTACGCCCTCGCGCATGCCGCCGGGGCGGCGTTCGATCACCCGAATCTGTTGGTGGCGTGCGTGATCGGAGACGGCGAGGCAGAGACGGGACCGCTGTCCGGTTCGTGGAAACTCCCCGCCTTCCTCAATCCGGAACGCGACGGTGCGGTGTTGCCGATCCTGCACGTCAACGGAGCGAAGATCGCCGGGCCCACCGTCTACGGCCGCAGCAGCGACGCGGACATCGAGGCATTCCTCGGCGGTCAGGGGTGGGCGCCGACCGTCGTCTCCGGCGACGACCCGCGGCAGGTCTTCCCGGCGCTGCATCGCGCACTCACCGACGCGCACACCGCGATCTCCGACCTTCAGCGGGAGGCGCGGGCCGGCAGGCGCAGCGCCGCCAAGTGGCCGGCGATCGTGCTGCGCACTCCGAAGGGCTGGACCGGGCCGCGGACCGTCGACGGCGTGCTCGTCGAGGGCACGCACCGGGCCCATCAGGTTCCGCTGTCGGGGGTGCGGACCGACGAGGCGCACCTGCGTCAGCTCGAGGAGTGGATGCGGTCGTACCGCCCGGACGCACTGTTCGACTCGTCCGGCGCACTCGTTCCGGACCTCGAGCGGCTGGCGCCGCAGGGCGACAAGCGGATGGGATCGTCGCCGTACGCGAACGGCGGCCGCCTGCGTGCGGATCTTCCCGTGCCGCCGCTGGAGAAGTACGCGCTCCCCGTCGAGAAACCCGGCACCACCCACCACGAGACCACCCGGGTGCTCGGGGAACTGCTCCGCGACCTGTACGCCGCCACCACCACGCCCGACGGCGGCGGCTACTTCCGGCTGTTCTGCCCGGACGAAACGTCCAGCAACCGGTTGGGCGCCGTGTTCGAGGTGACCGACCGCTGCTGGCAGCTGCCGGTCACCGACCACGACGACGGGCTGTCGGCCCGCGGCCGGGTGATGGAGGTGCTCAGCGAGCACCTCTGCGAGGGATGGCTCGAGGGGTATCTGCTGTCGGGGCGGCACGGGCTGTTCGCCAGCTACGAGGCGTTCGCGATGGTGAGCGTGTCGATGCTCATCCAGCACACGAAGTGGCTGCAGCATGCGGTGGATCTGCCGTGGCGGGCGCCGGTGGCGTCGCTGAACGTCCTGCTGACCAGCACCTGCTGGCGCAACGACCACAACGGGTTCAGTCATCAAGGGCCGGGCATGATCGACGCCGTCATCCCGCTCGCACCGGACGTCGTCCGGATCTGGCTGCCACCGGACTCGAACACTCTGCTGTCCATCTCCGACCACTGCCTCCGTAGCACCGACCACGTCAACCTCATCGTCGTCGACAAGCAGCCGCACCTGCAGTACCTGACCCTCGCGGAGGCGCACGCACACTGCGCGGCCGGGGCGTCGGTGTGGGCGTGGGCGGGGACGGAAGCCGCGGCGGGCGCCGACCTGGACGTCGTGCTCGCGGCCGCCGGGGACGTTCCGACCCAGGAGATCCTGGCGGCGGCGCAGTTGCTGCGCGAGCACACGCCGGAACTGGTCACCCGGGTGGTCAACGTCGTCGACCTGATGGGGTTGCTCACACCCACGGAACATCCGCACGGATTCGACGCGCGCATGTTCCTGGACCTGTTCACCGCGGACACGGACGTGGTGTTCGCGTTCCACGGGTACTCGCGCGCCGTCCACGAGCTGATCCACGGGCGTCCCACCCCGGACCGTTTCCACGTTCGCGGCTTCAGCGAACAGGGCACCACGACCACCCCGTTCGACATGGTCGTGCTCAACCGGATGAGCCGCTATCACCTGGTCCTCGAGGCGCTGCGACGCACGCGGAGGGAACCGTCCGGTGCCGGGGAACTGGCCGACTTCTGCCTCCGGCAACTCGAACGGCACGGCGAATACGTCGTCGCGCACCTCGAGGACATGCCCGAGGTGCGCGACTGGACGTGGTCGTGAAGCCGGAGGTCAGTTCATCGGGAGGGGAGCGGCGCCCTTCGCGGTGAGCATGTTCGTCATCACCGTCGATTCGCTCTGCTGCGTGTCCACCATCGTCTGCGCGAGAGAGCGCACCGCGTCCTCCGACGCGTGCTGGGCCGCGTACTCCATCATCGGGAGCCCGCCCTGGTGGTGGCGCAGCATCAGCTGCAGGTACAGGACGTCGACAGCCGGTCCGGTGGCCTGACGCAGCGCGGCCATGTCCTCCGAGGACGCCATGCCCGGCATCTTCGACATCGAACCCATGTGCCCGCTGTCGGCGGCCCCGTGGTCGTGACCGTCGGAGTGCTCGGATGCCATCCAGCCCATGTAACCGCCGGACGGCAGCGCCGGCTGATCCCACAACGCGAGCCAGCCCTGCATCTGCCCGAGCTGATTCTGCTGCGTGGTGAGAATGTCGTACGCGAGGCCGCGCACCGCCGGGTCGGTGGCGCCCGGCAGCGCGATCGCCGACATCTCCACCGCCTGGCTGTGGTGCACGCTCATGTCCTGCGCGAATCCGACATCGACGGAACCTGCCTCGGGAACCGGGGCGCCGGTGTCCTCGAGCGGAAGCCGGGCGAGGAACCCGAGCGCGAATCCGAGCGCGATGGCGCCGATCAACCCGATGACCAGCAGCGCTGTTCGCTGACTGGGCCGGGACGGGGCTGGATCGTCTGCGGGTTCGGCAGGACTAGCCATTGCCACCCTCGGCCGGCGCCTGCTGCAGATCGGACGGCAGCTGCAGGTCGCTCGGGAGCTGCATGCCGCTGGGCAGCTGCGCTCCCGCACCACCGGATTCCGACTGGTCGGGGCTGATGCCGCCACCGTCCATCGGGACCGCGTCCGCGCCGGGTGTGCTCGGGTCGAACGGCGGCGGGTTGTCCGGGTCGAAACCGGAGCCCGGGATGGACGAGCAGCTCGCACCGACCTCCGGGTAGGTGTTCTTGTTGATCCGCAACGCGGTGATGAACTGGTCGATGCGCTCGTCGTCGACGCTGTCCAGCTTCAGCTGGTGGCCCCACGACTGCAGCGAGACCGGGCTGTCGAGGCCCGGGTACGGCGAGAGCAGCGTGTACGTCTCGCCGTCCACCTTGTCCTTCAGCGTCTCGACCTGGTCGGCGGACAGCTCGTCCGGGTTGTAGGCGATCCACACGGCGCCGTGCTCGAGCGAGTGCACGGCGTTCTCGGTGCGGATCGCGTTCGGGTAGACCGTGCCGGTGCACGTCGCCCAGATTGCGTCGTGGGGGCCGCCGAACGGGGGCGACTGGTCGTACGCGACGCGCTGCGTCGGCTGGATGTGGATGCCGGCCGGGTAGTCGACCTTGACGACGCCGTCGATGTTGACCGACGGGTCGGGATTTTCGGCGCTCGGCGCGTACTTCGCGGCCTCTTCCTTGGCCTGGTACTTGGGGACCAGGTTGATCGCGAGGACCGCCACGAGTGCGAGAACGGCAGCTCCGGCGCCGATCGTCAGCCAGGGGATGCTCCGCGGAGCGGACGCGCCACCCTTGACTTTCGCGCCGCCGCTCTTCTTCTTGGCGGCCTTGATGGCCTTCGCCGACTTCGCGCCCGAGTTCTTGTCGGGACCGCGACTTTCCGAACCGCTTGGCATCGATTGTGATCTTTCGGTGTGTGGGTTACGGGCGCTCGACCCCCGGCAACCGGAAGCTGAGGGCCGGGACTCAGGGCGACACCACTGTACTTTCCCACCCTGAGCGCAACCTGGGAGAGTGGCCGCGGCCACGCTCGCCGGCGGTCGCCGGGCCCGCGACGGGACTCGCGGCAAGGCGGATCACCGCCCGGGACACGTTGGCCATAGGATAGATACCTGTGACTCCAGCTGACCTTGCCGAACTGCTCCGCGGAACCGCCGCGAAAGTGCTCGACGAACGCGGACTCGACGTGTCCGTGCTTCCCGAAACTCTCACGGTCGAGCGTCCGCGCAATCCCGAGCACGGCGATTACGCCACCAACGTCGCGATGCAGGTGGCCAAGAAGGTCGGTACCAACCCGCGTGAGCTGGCCGGCTGGCTCGCCGAGGCGCTGACCGCGGCCGAGGGCATCGACAGCGCCGACATCGCAGGCCCGGGCTTCCTCAACATCCGCCTGGCCGCCGACGCGCAGGGCGCGATCGTCGCGAAGATCCTCGACGAGGGCGCCGCCTTCGGGTCCGGCCACACGCTCGACGGCAAGCGGATCAACCTCGAGTTCGTCTCCGCCAACCCGACCGGGCCCATCCACCTCGGTGGAACGCGCTGGGCCGCGGTGGGCGACGCGCTGGGCCGGATCCTGTCCACCCAGGGCGCGGCGGTCACCCGCGAGTACTACTTCAACGACCACGGCGCCCAGATCGACCGGTTCTCCCGCTCGCTGATCGCGGCCGCCAAGGGCGAACCCGCCCCCGAGGACGGTTACGCGGGCGCGTACATCGCCGACATCGCCGCCCAGGTGCAGTCCCAGCGCCCCGACGTGCTGGAACTGCCCGCGGGCGAGCAGCAGGAAGTGTTCCGCGCCATCGGCGTCGACCTGATGTTCGCCCACATCAAGCGCACCCTGCACGAGTTCGGCGTCGACTTCGACGTCTACTTCCACGAGAACTCGCTGTTCGAGTCCGGTGCGGTGGAGAAGGCCGTCGAGACGCTCAAGGACTCCGGCAACCTCTTCCAGGAGGACGGCGCCTGGTGGCTCAAGAGCACCGACTTCGGCGACGACAAGGACCGTGTCGTCATCAAGAGTGACGGCAACGCGGCGTACATCGCCGGTGACATCGCCTACTTCCAGGACAAGCGCTCACGCGGCTTCGACCTGTGCATCTACATGCTCGGTGCCGACCACCACGGGTACATCGGCCGGCTCAAGGCGGCCGCGGCCGCGTTCGGCGACGACCCCGACACCGTCGAGGTGCTGATCGGCCAGATGGTGAACCTCGTCCGCGACGGTGTGGCCGTGAAGATGAGCAAGCGCGCCGGGACGGTCATCACCCTCGACGACCTGGTCGAGGCGATCGGCGTCGACGCGTCGCGGTACGCGATGATCCGGTCGTCGGTGGATTCGAGCATCGACATCGACCTCGAACTGTGGACGAGCACCGGCAACGAGAATCCGGTGTACTACGTGCAATACGCACATGCCCGCCTGTCGGCCATCGCCCGCAACGCCGCCGACCTCGGTATCGCAGTCGCGGATCCCGACTTCTCGCTGCTCGTCTCGGAGCAGGAGGGTGATCTGATCCGCACCCTCGGCGAGTACCCGCGCGTCGTCACCAGTGCCGCGAATCTGCGTGAGCCGCACCGCATTGCGCGGTATCTCGAGGAGCTGGCCGGTGCCTACCACCGGTTCTACGGCGCCTGCCGGATCCTGCCCCAGGGCGACGAGGAGGTCGGCCCGCTGCACATCGCGCGACTGGCGCTGTGCGACGCGTCCCGGCAGGTCCTGTCCAACGGGCTCGCCCTGCTCGGCGTCAGCGCACCGGAGCAGATGTGAACGCGCACCCCGCAGGTCCCAAGCACGCCGAACAGCTGCACGCACCCGGTCTGCCCGAACGTCCCGCCGACGCGGCTGCGTTCGCCGCACTCTCGCCCGAGGTGTGGCCTCGCAACGCCCACCGCGGCGCGGACGGGGTCGTGAGCCTGGCAGGCATCCCGGTCACCGAACTGGCCGAGAAGTACGGCACCCCACTGTTCGTCGTCGACGAGGACGATTTCCGGTCCCGCTGCCGCGACATGGCCCGTGCGTTCGGGCCCACCGCCAAGGTGCACTACGCGTCCAAGGCGTTCCTGTGCGGCGAGATCGCCCGCTGGGTCGCCGACGAGGGCCTGTCCCTGGACGTCGCGTCGGGCGGCGAACTGGCGGTCGCCCTGCACGCCGGATTCCCGGCTGAGCGAATTGCCATGCACGGCAACAACAAATCGGTCGCCGAGCTGAACGCCGCCGTGTCGGCCCGGGTCGGGCACATCGTGCTCGACTCCGCCACGGAGATCGACCGCCTCGACAAGGTGGCCGCCGAAGCCGGTGTGGTGCAGGACGTTCTGATCCGCGTGACGGTCGGAGTCGAGGCGCACACCCACGAGTTCATCTCCACGGCCCACGAGGACCAGAAGTTCGGGTTCTCGCTCGCGGGCGGAAAGGCGATCGACGCGGTCCGCCGGGTCTTCGCCGCCGGCAACCTGCGGCTGGTAGGTCTCCACAGCCACATCGGTTCGCAGATCTTCGATGTCGACGGATTCGAGTTGGCCGCGCACCGTGTGATCGGGCTGCTGCGGGACGTCGTCGCGGAGTTCGGTGTGGAGAAGACCGCCCAGATCTCGATCATCGACCTCGGTGGTGGCATGGGAATCTCGTACGTCCCCTCCGACGACCCGCCGCCGGTCGATCAGCTCGCCGCCAAACTCGGCGACATCGTGCGCAACGAGTCGGCGCTCGCCGGTCTGCCCGAGCCGACGCTGGCCGTCGAACCCGGACGCGCGATCGCCGGACCCGGCACGGTGACGCTGTACGAGGTCGGCACCATCAAGGACGTCACCGTCGGCGCCAACCTCACCCGCCGGTACGTCAGCGTCGACGGCGGAATGAGCGACAACATCCGTACCGCGCTGTACCAGGCGGAGTACGAGGCCAAACTGGTCTCGCGGGTCAGCGACGCGGCGCCGGTGGTGTCCCGTGTCGTCGGCAAGCACTGCGAGTCCGGTGACGTCGTGATCCGCGACACCTGGATGCCCGAGGACATCGACGCCGGCGATTTGCTCGCCGTCGCGGCCACCGGTGCATACTGCTATTCGATGTCGAGCAGGTACAACCTGCTCGCCCGCCCTGCCGTGGTGGCGGTGCGCGACGGACAGTCGCGCGTGATCCTCCGGAGGGAAACCGTGGAAGACCTGCTGAGCTTGGAGGTACAGGAGTGACGAGCGAATCGGCGCATCGCGCTATCGGTGTGGCCGTCCTCGGCCTCGGCAACGTCGGGAGCGAGGTGGTGCGCATCCTGCGGGAGCACAGCGAAGACCTCGAGGCTCGCGTCGGTGCCCCGCTGGAACTGCGTGGAGTGGCCGTGCGCCGCCCCGGCAAGGACCGCGGAATTCCCGAGGAGTTGCAGACCACCGACGCGGAGTCCCTCGTGGCCCGCGACGACGTCGACATCGTCGTCGAGGTAATCGGCGGCATGGACCTGCCCCGCAAGCTGATCCTCTCGGCGCTCAATTCCGGCAAGTCCGTCGTCACCGCCAACAAGGCGCTGCTCGCCGATCACACCGGTGAACTGGCCGAGGCGGCGGAACTGCACAACGTCGACCTCTACTTCGAGGCCGCCGTGGCCGGTGCGATCCCCGTGATCCGCCCGCTCATCCAGTCCCTCGCCGGTGACCGGGTGAACAAGGTCGCCGGAATCGTGAACGGAACCACCAACTTCATCCTGTCGGCGATGGACGAGACCGGCGCGGACTACGCCGCGACCCTCGCCGAGGCCGGACGTCTGGGTTACGCCGAGGCCGACCCGACCGCCGACGTGGAGGGTTACGACGCCGCGGCCAAGGCGGCCATCCTCGCGTCGATCGCGTTCCACACCCGGGTCACCGCCGCCGACGTGTACCGCGAGGGGATCTCCAAGATCACCGCGGCCGACCTGACGTCGGCTCGCGCACTCGACTGCACGATCAAGCTGCTGTCCATCTGCGAGCGGATCGCCACCCCCGAGGGCAAGGAGCGGATTTCCGCGCGGGTCTACCCGGCGCTCGTGCCGCTGGAACATCCGCTGGCCTCGGTCAACGGTGCATTCAACGCCGTCGTCGTCGAGGCGGAGAACGCCGGGCGCCTCATGTTCTACGGCCAGGGCGCAGGCGGCGCCCCCACCGCGTCGGCCGTGATGGGCGACCTGGTGATGGCCGCGCGCAACAAGGTGAACGGCGGCCGCGGCCCCCGCGAGTCCAAGTACGCCAAGCTGAAGATCGCGCCGATCGGCGACATCCCCACGCGGTACTACGTCAACATGCAGGTGACGGACAAGGCCGGGGTCCTGTCGGCGGTCGCTGCCGAATTCTCGCAGCACGGCGTCAGCATCTCCACCGTGCGGCAGGAAGGCGCCGGCGACGGGGCCCGCCTCGTCGTCGTCACCCACGTCGCGACGGATTCTGCTCTGTCGGAAACCGTTGAGGCACTGAGCAAACTCGAATTCGTCACCGCTGTGACCAGCGTGCTGCGACTGGAAGGCACCGAACAATGACCGGCACCCGTAACCCCGTTCACACCCCCTGGCCGGGGCTGATCGAGGCTTACCGCGACCGCCTCGCCATCGGACCGAACTGGAAGACGGTCACCCTGCGCGAGGGCGGCACCCCGCTGCTGCCCGCCGGGCACCTGTCGGAGCTCACCGGTTGCGACGTCTACCTGAAGGTCGAGGGGCTCAACCCGACCGGTTCGTTCAAGGACCGCGGCATGACGATGGCCGTCACCGACGCGCTGGCCCGCGGTCAGCAGGCCGTCCTGTGTGCGTCCACGGGTAACACGTCCGCTTCCGCCGCCGCGTACGCCGCGAAGGCGAAGATGACCTGCGCCGTACTGGTGCCGCAGGGCAAGATCGCGATGGGCAAGCTCGCGCAGGCCGTCATGCACGGCGCGCGGATCATCCAGGTGCAGGGCAACTTCGACGACTGCCTCGAACTGGCCCGCAAGACCACCGCGGAGTTCCCCACGATCGGGCTCGTGAACTCGGTCAACCCGGTCCGTATCGAGGGCCAGAAGACCGCGGCATTCGAGATCTGCGACGCCCTGGGCAAGGCCCCCGACGTGCACGTGCTCCCGGTCGGCAACGCGGGCAACATCACCGCGTACTGGCGCGGGTACTCCGAGTACTACGCGGACGGACTCACCAGCGTGAAGCCCCGCATGCTCGGTGTCCAGGCCGCCGGCGCCGCACCGCTCGTCCACGGCGCACCGGTGAAGGACCCGGAGACGATCGCGACCGCGATCCGCATCGGCTCGCCCGCGTCCTGGAACGGTGCGGTCACCGCCAAGGAAGAGTCGCACGGCGCCTTCCGGGCCGCGACCGACGACGAGATCCTCGAGGCGTACCGGCTGATCGCCAGGACCGAAGGGGTGTTCGTCGAACCCGCCTCGGCCGCGAGCGTCGCGGGTCTGCTCGCCGCCCGCAAGGAGGGCTGGCTGGACTCGGGCCTGACCGTCGTGTGCACGGTCACCGGCAACGGTCTCAAGGACCCCGACACGGCGCTGGCGGGTATGCCTGAGGTTCAACCGATCCCGGTCGATCCTGTCGCTGTCGCGTCTGCCCTCGAGCTGGCGTAGTGGTGGCGCCCACGCCCACCACGTCGCAGGACCACACCGCTGCCATGACACAGACCCTCCCCACGGGCCTCACCGTGACCGCCCGCGTGCCTGCGTCGAGCGCCAACCTCGGCCCGGGCTTCGACACGCTGGGCATCGCGCTCGGGCTGTACGACGAGATCACCGTGACGACCACGGGTTCGGGGCTGAAGATCCGGGTCGAGGGCGAGGGCGCCGACGACGTGCCGTGGGGTCCGTCCCATCTCGTGGTCCGGGCCATCGAACGTGGCCTGGAATCGGCGGGCGTGTGGGCCGACGGACTGGATGTGGTGTGCCGCAACGCGATACCCCATTCTCGGGGCCTGGGTTCGTCGGCCTCCGCCGTCGTCGGGGGACTGGCGGCCGCCAACGGCCTGGCGATCAAGCTCGACCCCGAACTCGGGCTGTCGCTCGATCAGCTCGTCCAGCTGTCGTCCGAATTCGAAGGGCACCCCGACAACGCGTCGGCCAGCGTGCTCGGGGGCGCCGTGGTGTCGTGGAGCTGCGCGAGCGAGCAGCCCGACGGAGCGCCCGCGGCCACCGACATCTACTCGGCCGTCGCGCTGAAGGTCCATCCCGCGATCCGCGTCGTCGCGCTGGTGCCGGGGGAGCGCTCGTCGACCGCCCACACGCGGGGTCTGTTGCCCGAGACGGTTCCCCACCGGGACGCGGCATTCAACGTCAGCCGCGGCGCCCTCGCTGTGGTGGCGCTCACAGAGCGTCCCGACCTTCTGATGGCAGCCACCGAGGACCGACTGCATCAGACGCAGCGCGCTCCGGCCCTTCCGCTCACGACGCGATGGATTGCCGTCCTCCGGAAGGCGGGTATCGCCGCCACCGTCTCAGGAGCCGGACCGACCGTCCTCGCATTGACTACGGAGCCTTTCCCCGTGGATCTTCGGGCGCAGGCCGAGGCCGAGGGGTTGCAGGTTCTCGAACTGGACGTGGCGGACGGCGTCCGGACCAGCTGACACGCCGTAGGGGCGTGTCCTTGCCCCTACGGTCGTTCACAGCTATCCTGGGCAATGTCCGTACATCGTGCGCATCAGACGCCGGTGCTTCACCAGGGCAATTACTCCAGGTCAATCGGGGTTGACGGCTCCTGGCACGATCCTCCGCACTATCTGTCGTGTAGGGATTGCGAGTACGCGCCTGTTTCAAAGGTGATGTGATGGCGGGCAAGCCGGCAGTTCTTCACATGCAACTACGTACGGCACATCCGAATTCGGTATTCGAAACCGAATTACGGGACGAACCCTCGACTCTGCGCAGCGCGAGTGAGGGAAGGAAAGGACCTCCGTGACCGATACGGACCTCATCGCCGCTCCTGTGCGCGCCTCCTCGGTGGATACCGTTGGCGCGCAGGCAGGCGACTCTTCACAGGCGTCATCGACCGCACCCGGCCAAGGTGCAGTGACGGCCTCCACCAAGCGCGCCGAGGCGCGCCGGGGTGCCGGGCTGTCCGGAATGGTGCTCACCGAGCTCCGCACTCTCGCAGGTGAGCTGGGCATCAAGGGCATCTCGGGGATGCGCAAGGGCGAACTGATTGCCGCGATCAAGGAGCGCCAGGGCGGCTCTTCCGCCCCGGCCGCTGCCGCGACCGAAGCCGCTCCCCGGACCCGGGCGACCCGCGCGAAGCGCGTCGAGTCCGCTCAGACCGAACTCGAAGTGACTCCCCAGGTGGAGACCACCGAGAAGGCCGCCGAGCCCAAGACGGCCGAACCCGCGACGGGCGACGGCGCAGCCGCCGACACGGACACCGCCGAAGGCGGCCGCCGCGGGCGTCAGCGCCGCGGATCCGCGCGTCGGGCAGGCGCACCCGAGCAGGGTGACCAGAGCGGTAACGCTCAGGACACCGCCTCGGCGAATGCCGCCGACACGCAGCAGGCCGAGCGCAAGCAGGCCGACGACCGTCAGGATTCCGCAGAGAAGCCGGCCAAGCAGGACGGCTCCGGCGAACAGGGCGGCGACCGCAACCGACGTGAGCGGGGCGGCGACCGCGGTGATCGTGGCGACCGTGGCGACACCCGCGGCGAACGCGGTGACCGCGGCGAACGCGGCGATCGCGACAACCGTGGGGACCGCAGCCAGGGCAACAACGGCCCGCGCAACAACGACAACCGCCCGGGCGACGACGAGGAAGGCGGTCGCGGACGCCGCGGACGTCGCTTCCGCGAACGTCGTCGTGGACGCGACCGCGGCGAAGGCGGCGGCGGTGACGCCCGCGAGACCGAGATCCGCGAGGACGACGTCCTGCAGCCGGTCGCCGGCATCCTGGACGTCCTCGACAACTACGCGTTCGTGCGGACCTCCGGCTACCTGGCCGGACCGAACGACGTCTACGTGTCGATGAACCTGATCCGTAAGAACGGCCTCCGTCGCGGCGACGCCATCACCGGCGCAGTCCGGGTCGGGCGCGAGGGCGAACAGGGCAACCAGCGCCAGAAGTTCAACCCGCTGGTCCGCATCGACACCGTCAACGGTGGCGACGTGGAAGCGGCCAAGAAGCGCCCCGAGTTCGGCAAGCTCACCCCGCTGTACCCGAATCAGCGGCTGCGTCTGGAGACGACGCCGAACATCTTGACGACCCGTGTCATCGACCTGGTGATGCCGATCGGCAAGGGACAGCGTGCGCTGATCGTGAGCCCGCCGAAGGCCGGTAAGACCAGCGTTCTGCAGGCCATCGCGAACGCCATCGCGACCAACAACCCCGAGTGCTACCTCATGGTCGTGCTGGTCGACGAGCGGCCCGAAGAGGTCACCGACATGCAGCGTTCGGTGAAGGGCGAGGTCATCTCCTCGACCTTCGACCGTCCGCCGGGAGACCACACCTCGGTCGCCGAACTGGCCATCGAGCGTGCGAAGCGTCTGGTGGAGGCGGGTAAGGATGTCGTCGTCCTCCTCGACTCGATCACTCGCCTCGGCCGTGCGTACAACAACTCGTCGCCGGCTTCGGGACGCATCCTCTCCGGTGGTGTCGACTCGACCGCGCTCTACCCGCCGAAGCGTTTCCTCGGTGCTGCGCGCAACATCGAGAACGGCGGTTCGCTCACGATCATCGCGACGGCCATGGTCGAGACCGGTTCCACCGGCGACACCGTGATCTTCGAGGAGTTCAAGGGCACCGGTAACGCCGAGCTGAAGCTCGACCGCAAGATCGCGGAACGTCGTGTGTTCCCGGCCGTGGACGTGAACCCCTCGGGTACGCGTAAGGACGAGCTGCTGCTCAGCCCGGACGAGGCCGCGGTGCTGCACAAGCTCCGGCGCGTGCTCTCGGGTCTCGACTCGCACCAGGCCATCGATCTGCTGATCGACCGCCTCAAGAAGAGCAAGAGCAACATCGAGTTCCTCATGCAGGTGTCGAAGACTGCTCCGGGCGCGATCGACGACTGATCGCGACCAGAGGCGGGGCCCGGCGACTTTCGGTCGCCGGGCCCCGCTGTTTTCCCCTCGAAATCACCGTGGAACAAAACGCAGACCACCCGCGTTGACCACACCGCAAGCACAAATGCCGATTGGGATCGCGAACCTGCGATCTGGCATACTGAGCGGCTGAGTCCGGTTCCGGTTCACGTCTTCGAACGGCGAAGGCGACCCGGCGACCATTGAAAGGGACACCATGAAGTCAGGCATTCACCCCAACTACGTGGCCACCACCGTGGTCTGCGGTTGCGGAAACACCTTCGAGACCCACAGCACCAAGGAGACCGGGCGTATCAACGTCGAGGTCTGCTCGCAGTGCCACCCGTTCTACACCGGCAAGCAGAAGATCCTCGACACCGGTGGACGTGTCGCCCGCTTCGAGGCTCGCTACGGCAAGCGCGCCGGCAAGGGCGCAGCCAAGGAATCTGCAGAGTCCTAGCTGTTCCGCCGACGCCCGTCCTGCGATAATTGCAGGCCGGGCGTCGGCTTTTTTGTGCCTATTCCCGAAAGAACGCAGAGCGGAGCGAATCATGGCAGGGACCACCCAGCCTTCGGCCATCGACGACATCCTGGCCGAACATGCCGGCCTGGAGCAGCAGTTGGCGGACCCGGCCCTGCACAACGACGCTTCCGCCGCCCGCAAGGCGGGCAAGCGATTCGCCGAGCTCGCGCCGATCATGGCGACATATGCCAAGCTCAAGTCGGCGCAGGACGATCTGGATGCCGCGCGCGAACTCGCCGCCGACGACTCCAGCTTCGCCGCCGAGGTGCCCGAACTCGAGGCGCAGGTCCTGGAACTCGACAAGGCCCTCACCGACCTTCTGGCCCCCCGCGACCCGCACGACGGTGACGACGTGGTGCTCGAGGTGAAGTCGGGGGAGGGCGGCGAGGAATCCGCGCTGTTCGCCTCCGATCTGGCCCGGATGTACGTCCGGTACGCCGAGCGTCACGGCTGGCGTGTCGAGATCCTCGACGCGACCGTGTCCGATCTGGGTGGATACAAGGACGCGACCCTGTCGATCAAGTCGAAGGGCGATGTGCGTGACGGGGTCTGGGCACGACTGAAGTTCGAGGGCGGTGTCCACCGCGTGCAGCGCGTGCCGGTCACGGAATCGCAGGGACGCGTCCACACGTCCGCCGCCGGCGTCCTCATCTACCCCGAACCGGAAGAGGTCGAGGAGGTGCAGATCGACGAAACCGATCTGCGCATCGACGTCTACCGCTCCTCGGGCAAGGGCGGTCAGGGTGTCAACACCACCGACTCCGCGGTCCGTATCACGCACCTGCCCACCGGAATCGTCGTGACCTGCCAGAACGAGCGCTCACAGCTGCAGAACAAGGCCCGCGCCATGCAGGTGCTCGCCGCGCGGCTGCAGGCCGCCGCCGAGGAAGCCGCGGATGCGGAGGCGTCGGCGGGCAGGCAGAGTCAGGTGCGCACCGTCGATCGTTCGGAGCGCATCCGCACCTACAACTTCCCGGAGAACCGCATCACCGATCACCGGATCGGTTTCAAGTCCCACAACCTGGATGCGGTCCTGGACGGCGAACTCGACGCCCTGCTGGATGCCCTGGGCAAGTCCGACCGCGAGGCGAGGCTCGCCGCGGAGTAGCCGCGAAGCGGGACCGCGCCACCGGGCGGCAAGCCGCGTGGCACTCTGTACCTGTGAGTCGCCTTCCTCTTCGCCTGGCCCTGATCGACGCAACCGCGCAACTCGACGAGGCCGGGGTGCGTAGCTCCCGTGCGGATGCCGAACTGCTCGCGGCCCACCTGCTGGGGGTGGAACGGACCCGGCTCGGCCTCGTCCCGCTGGTCGACGAGTCGGTGATCGACGCCTACAAGAAGATGGTCGACCAGCGCGCCAAGCGGATTCCGTTGCAGTACATCCTCGGTACGGCCGCGATGGGGGACATCGACATCGAGGTCGGTCCCGGGGTCTTCGTGCCGCGTCCCGAGACGGAACTGCTGCTCGGGTGGGCGCTCGCCTTCCTCGGAAGCTGCGATCAGCATCCGCCGGTGGTCCTCGACCTGTGCACCGGCTCGGGCGCGCTCGCGCTCGCGATCGCCAATGCCCGCCCCGACGCCGTCGTGCACGCCGTCGAACTCGAACCGCACGCGCTCGCATGGGCCCGGCGCAACGCCGACGCCCGCGAACAGGCAGGTGACGCACCGATCCGCCTGTACCAGGGTGACGTGACCGACCGGACGTTACTGGCCGGGCTCGAAGGCGGCGTCGACCTGATCGTGGCGAACCCGCCCTACATCCCGGAGGGCGTCGAGCTCGAACCCGAGGTGGCCGACCACGATCCGCACAGTGCACTGTTCGCCGGACCGGACGGTCTGTCCGTCATCAAGCCGATGATCTCGAACGTCGCCCGCTGGTTGCGGATCGGGGGAGCGGTCGGCATCGAACACGACGACTCCAACGGGGCCGACGTGGCGGCACTGTTCGCGTCCCGCCGGGTGTTCGGCGAGGTCGCGGAGCACCCGGACCTCGCAGGCAAGCCGCGCTTCGTGGTCGCCCGGCGCGTCGCCACGGATATCGAGGCGCAGCGTGCAGGGGCCGTCACCGAGGGTGAAAGAATGGGCGGGTGAGTACCGTTTAC
Source organism: Rhodococcus sp. JVH1 (assembly GCF_000280725.2). Classification (NCBI taxonomy): domain Bacteria; kingdom Bacillati; phylum Actinomycetota; class Actinomycetes; order Mycobacteriales; family Nocardiaceae; genus Rhodococcus; species Rhodococcus sp. JVH1. The sequence continues at coordinate 6,443,454 of NZ_CP166289.1, forward strand.
GACTGTGGCCTTCCCGATTCACGCTCCGCCGGAATGAGTGCGGCCAAGAATGCGCTGAAGGCCGGGCGGCTCGTCGTGCTCCCCACGGACACGCTGTACGGGATCGGCGCGGACGCATTCGACAGCGAGGCTGTCGCCGCCCTCCTGCGGGCCAAGGGTCGCGGGCGCGACATGCCGGTTCCCGTGCTTGTCGGCTCGTGGAACACGATCGACGGCCTGGTGTACAGCGTGCGCCCGCAGACGCGCGACCTCATCCGGGCGTTCTGGCCGGGCGGGCTGAGTCTCGTTGTGGAGCAAGCACCTTCGCTGGCGTGGGACCTCGGCGACACCCGGGGCACGGTCATGCTGCGCATGCCGCTGCACCCCGTCGCCCTCGAACTGTTGCGTGAAGTCGGACCGCTGGCGGTGTCGAGCGCGAACGTCTCCGGGCAGCCGCCCGCGACGACGGTCGAGGAAGCGCGCGAGCAACTCGGCGGCTCGGCGAGCGTGTACCTCGACGGTGGCCGGGCGGAGCAGGGGCAGGCATCGACGATCGTCGACCTCACCGGCGCGACCCCCCGGATCCTGCGTGAAGGCGCCGTGCCCACCGGCGATGTCGCCGACGTGCTCGGAGTGACGGCGGAGAGTCTGTCCGCCCAGTGAGTGCTGCCGAATCGGCCGGCGTGGCGCTGGCTCAAGCAGGTGGGGGCGCGGGTGTCCCGCTGCGTGAACTCCTGCTCGTACTCTTCACCGCTGCGGTGGTCACCTACCTGGCCACCGGGGCGGTGCGGCTGTTCGCGCTCCGGTTCGGGGCCGTTGCCGTGCCGCGGGACCGGGACGTCCACGTCACCCCGACGCCCCGTCTCGGCGGGGTCGGCATGTATCTCGGGATGCTCGTCGCGTTGTTGTTCGCGCAGCAGCTACCCGCACTGACCCGGGGATTCGAGTTCACGTCCGACATTCCCGCGGCGCTGGTCTCGGGGTTCGTGATCGTGCTGGTGGGGGTGGTCGACGACCGATGGGGCCTGGACGCGCTCACCAAGTTCGTCGGTCAGGTCACCGCGGCGGGCATTCTCGTCGTGATGGGAGTGAGCTGGTTCATCATCTATATGCCGTTCGGGGACGGCAGCACCGTCATCCTCGACCAGCTCCAGGCCGGTCTCGTCACTGTGGGTGTCGCGGTCGTGATGGTGAACGCCATGAACTTCGTCGACGGCCTCGACGGTCTCGCGGCGGGCCTCGGTCTGATCTCCTCGCTCGCGATCTGCGTGTTCTCGGTGGGGCTTCTGCACGATCAGGGCGGCGACGTCAGCGCGTATCCGCCCGCGCTGATCGCCGCGGCGCTGGCAGGTGCGTGTCTCGGATTCCTTCCGCACAACTTCCAGCCCGCCAAGATCTTCATGGGCGACTCGGGCTCCATGCTGATCGGTCTGATGCTCGCGGCCATCTCCACCAGCGCGTCCGGTCGCATCCCGCTGACCGCGTACGGCACCCGCGACCTGCTCGGTCTTCTCTCGCCGCTGCTCCTCGTCGGTGCCGTCATGTTCATCCCGATCCTCGACCTGCTGCTCGCCGTCGTCCGGCGGACCCGTGCGGGCGTGAGCCCGTTCAGTCCCGACAAGATGCACCTGCACCACCGGTTGCTGCAGATCGGGCACTCGCACCGCCGCGTCGTGCTGCTCATCTACTTGTGGGTCGGTGTCCTGGCGTTCGGCGCGGTCGGATCGGCCCTGTTCGACCGTCGCGTCGTCGTCCTCCTGGTTGCGGGAGGCCTCGTCTTCGCGCTGGTCGTGACGGCCGTCCCGTCGATTCGCGGACAGCAGCACGACCGTCGCGGCTGACCGGAGGGTTGCGGCGGACCGGCGAAGATCCACTACCCTTGGCGACCGTGACGTTCACCCCCGCCTCCGCCCCTGATCACACCGCGTCGTTGCGGGCTGCCGTCCGCTACGGAGTTTTCGGTCTGATCGTGCTGGCAGTGGTCGGCTCGATCATCGCATTTCTCGTCGCGGGCAAGCCCGGTCTGTACGGCGCTCTTCTCGGTGCGGCAGTCGGGGGAGGGTTCATCCTGTGCACGGCACTGGGTGTGCTGTTCACCGCGAAACTTCCGGCCTTGACGGCGGGAGCGGTACTGCTCGGTACGTGGTTGCTGAAGATGATTCTCGCGATCACGGTCCTGGCGATCCTCAAACCGCTCGACTTCTACGACAAGACGGCATTGGTGCTGGTCATGGTGCTGTCGTTGGTGATCGTGCTGGGAGCGGAAACGTTCGGCGTCCTGGGAACCAAGGCGCCGTACGTCGAGCCGACGCCGTCGGACGACGCCGGATCGCCGGAATCGGACGATAAGTAGTACTACGAGATGTAGTAAAATTGAATCGACCCGGACCCCGTCTACACAACGTCGTAGATGACTTGCTAAGGTCTGGGTCAAGCGAGAGCAATGAGAGTGCGAGTAAGTTACTCGCCGGTATTGCATGCTTGTAGGTGGCCGCACTTTCCGGGCCGCCGAGTCGACGAGAGTCGCCGACACCGACAGACGCTGGACTCGAACAGTCCACAGCAGCTGACGAATACGCGAGTCGAGCTTGTCGACTTGTTTGATCGTCAATGTCCGATCGAACCGCAGTCAACGAAGGCTGCGGACCGACTACGGGAGAGAACGCTGAGCGTCATCAACGTGGCTGCTGGAGAAGAATTCCACGCGCCTTCCCTGAACGACTTCTTCCCGCCCGCGGTCCTGTTCGAAGGGACTCCGTTCGAACTCGACCGCCTGATGCTGGTTCGCATCCTGCTGTCCGGACTGATGATGCTCTTCTTCGTCATCGCGCTGCGCAGCCCGAAGATCATCCCTCGCGGTGTCCAGAACATCGGTGAGATCGCGCTCGACTTCGTCCGGATCAACATCGCGGAAGAGATTCTCGGCAAGGAGCAGGGCAAGCGCTTCCTGCCGGTCATCACCACCATCTTCTTCCTGGTGCTCGCCTCCAACCTCGGCAGCATCATCCCCTTCATCAACATCTCTCCGAACGCGCGTATCGGCATGCCGCTCGTGCTCGCCGCCCTCGCGTACATCGTGTTCAACTACGTCGGCATCAAGAAGTACGGCTTCTTCAAGTACGTGAAGAGCAGCATCGTGGTCCCCGGTGTTCCGCTTCCGCTGCACTTCCTGCTCGTGCCGATCGAGTTCATCTCGACGTTCGTCCTCCGGCCGTTCACGCTCATGGTTCGTCTCATGGCCAACATGCTGGCCGGCCACATCCTGCTGGTGCTGTTCTTCAGCGCCACCCAGTACTTCTTCTTCGTCTCCGGTGGCTTCCAGGCCGTGTTCGGTGTGGCCTCGCTTGCCGCCGGCATTGCATTCACCTTCTTCGAACTGCTGGTGATCTTCCTGCAGGCCTACGTCTTCGCGCTGCTCACGTCGGTGTACATCGATCTGGCGCTGCACGCGGATTCGCACTAGCACCACAAATTTCACGACCAGCTACACCAAGAACTGAGCCTCCCGCCGAATCCGGCGGAGGTCAACAGAAAGGGAACGGAACACCATGAGCCTCGCCTACCTCGCTCAGGAAGCTGTCCAGGAAACCAACTCGACGGGTTTCGGAGCCATCGGCTACGGCCTCGCCGCGATCGGCCCCGGCATCGGCGTGGGCATCGTCGTCGGTAAGGCGATCGAGGGAATGGTTCGCCAGCCCGAGATGGCCGGACAGGTTCGTACCACGATGTTCCTCGGTATCGCCTTCACCGAAGCCCTCGCGCTGATCGGCCTCGTCGCCGGCTTCATTTTCTAAGACCGTCATGGCAGCCAACATCGCAGTCCTCGCGCAGGAAGAGAGTCACAACCCTCTCCTGCCCGAGACGTATGACATCGTTTGGTCGATCGTCTGCCTGGTCATCGTTGGTTTCGTCTTCTGGAAGTACGTCCTTCCGATGTTCCAGAAGGTCCTTGCCGAGCGAACCGAGCAGATCGACGGCGGCATCAAGAGGGCCGAAGAGGCCCAGGCCGAAGCGAAGGCGGCGCTCGAGCAGTACCGCGCTCAGCTCGCCGAAGCTCGCACCGAGGCTGCGCAGATCCGTGAGGACGCGCGCACCCAGGGGCAGCAGATCATCGCCGAAATGAAGGCACAGGCTCAGGAAGAAAGCGACCGCATCGTGGCCGCCGGCAACAACCAGTTGGTTGCCCAGCGTCAGCAGATCGTCGCCGAACTGCGCGCCGATCTCGGCCGCACCGCGGTCGACCTCGCCGAGAAGGTCATCGGTGAGTCCCTCGCCGACGACGTCAAGCGGGCCGGCACGGTCGATCGCTTCCTGAACGAGCTCGACACCATCGGCGCAAATTCCGCAGCAGGGAAGTGAGCACCATGTACGCAGCGAGCCGTGAGGCCTTGACGCAGACCCGTGCTGCGTTGTCTTCGGCCTTGGGATCCGTCTCTGCCGGAGCAGCCACAGCGGCCGCGGCCCAGATCGGGGCCGAGCTGTTCTCGGTCGTCGAGATCCTGGACGAGCAGCGCACTCTCCGGAGTGCCCTGTCGGACACCTCGACGCCCGGGAACGTTCGCGAAGGTCTGGCCGAGCAGGTATTCGGTGGCAAGGTCTCGGCCGAGACCCTCGCCGTCCTGAAGGCGGCGGTGGGCCAGGACTGGTCCGTCACCTCCGACCTGCTCAACTCGCTGGTGCTCGTCGGTCGGGAATCGCTGCTGAAGGCAGCGGCCGATCAGGGACAGCTCGACGCTGTCGAGGACGAGCTCTTCCGCCTCGGCCGCATCGTTGCCGGTAACCCGAAGCTCGAGCAGTCACTGTCCGACCGTTCCGTGCCGGCGAAGAGGAAGCGTGAACTGCTCTCCAAGCTGCTGTACGGCAAGGTCACCGCTGTCGCCGAGGCGCTGGCGACCCAGGCAGTGGGCCGGTTGAAGAACTCCGCACCCGCGGACGCCTTCGACGAACTGTCGAATCTGGCAGCAGCACAGCGGGAAGCAGTTGTCGCCAAGGTGCGCAGCTCTGCTCCGCTGTCCAGTGAGCAGTCGGATCGGCTGACCGCCACCCTCACCCGTACCTACGGGAAGCCGGTGACGGTTCACGTGGAGGTCGATCCTGAACTCCTCAGCGGCTTGGTCGTCCGGGTGGGCGACGAGGTGATCGACGGCAGCGGCGCGGGACGTCTCGCAGCGCTGCGGAAATCCCTCAAGTAGTCCGCAACCGAACCCCATACCCCAGATCTTTTCGAAGACCAGACACCGAGAGCAGGAAAAACATGGCGGAGCTGACGATCTCCTCCGACGAGATCCGTAGTGCGATCGAGAACTACACCGCGAGCTACTCCCCGGAGGCCTCCCGCGAAGAGGTCGGCCTTGTGACCGACACCAGCGACGGCATCGCGCACGTCAGTGGCCTGCCTTCGGCGATGGCCAACGAACTGCTGGAGTTCCCCGGCGGAATTCTGGGTGTCGCGCTCAACCTGGACGCCACCGAAATCGGTGCCGTCATCCTGGGCGATTACGAGAACATCCAGGAAGGCCAGGAAGTCAAACGGACCGGCGACGTGCTGTCGGTACCCGTCGGCGACGCCTTCCTCGGCCGCGTCATCAACCCGCTCGGACAGCCGATCGACGGCCTGGGCGAGATCGAGAGCAACGAGACCCGCGCGCTCGAACTGCAGGCTGCCTCGGTGCTCGAGCGTCAGCCCGTCGAGGAGCCGCTGCAGACCGGCATCAAGGCCATCGACGCGATGACCCCGATCGGCCGCGGACAGCGCCAGCTCGTCATCGGCGACCGTAAGACGGGCAAGACCGCCGTCTGCATCGACGCGATCCTGAACCAGAAGGCCAACTGGGAGACCGGCGACGAGAAGCAGCAGGTTCGCTGCATCTACGTCGCGATCGGCCAGAAGGGCTCCACCATTGCGGGCGTCAAGGCTGCCCTCGAGGAGCAGGGCGCGATGGAGTACACCACCATCGTCGCCGCCCCGGCCTCCGACTCCGCCGGATTCAAGTGGCTCGCGCCCTACACCGGCTCCGCCATCGGCCAGCACTGGATGTACCAGGGCAAGCACGTCCTGGTCGTGTTCGACGACCTGACCAAGCAGGCCGAGGCGTACCGCGCCATCTCGCTGCTGCTGCGTCGCCCGCCGGGACGTGAGGCATACCCCGGTGACGTCTTCTACCTGCACTCCCGCCTGCTGGAGCGTTCGGCCAAGCTGTCCGACGCCCTGGGTGGAGGCTCGCTGACCGCGCTGCCGATCATCGAGACCAAGGCCAACGACGTCTCGGCCTACATCCCGACCAACGTCATTTCCATCACCGACGGTCAGGTGTTCCTCGAGTCGGACCTGTTCAACAAGGGTGTCCGCCCGGCCATCAACGTCGGCATCTCGGTGTCCCGAGTCGGTGGCGCCGCGCAGACCAAGGGCATGAAGAAGGTCTCCGGTTCGCTGCGTCTGGAGCTGGCTCAGTTCCGTGAGCTCGAGGCGTTCTCCGCCTTCGCCTCCGACCTGGACGCCGCCTCGAAGGCACAGCTCGAGCGCGGTGCCCGCCTGGTGGAGCTGCTCAAGCAGGATCAGTACAGCCCGATCCCCGTCGAGGACCAGATCGTCTCGATCTACCTCGCCGGCGAAGGTGTCTTCGACAGCGTGCCGGTCGGCGACGTCCGCCGCTTCGAAGCCGAACTGCTCGACGAGCTGCACCGCACCGCCTCCGGCGTGTACGAGAGCATCAAGGGCGGCAAGGCCCTCGACGCCGACAACGCCAAGGCGCTGGTGGAGGCCACCGACAAGTTCAAGGAAACCTTCATCGCGTCCGACGGAAGCCGGGTCGTGAACGAGGCCGAGGCCGAAGCTCTGGACGCCGGCGAGGTCGGCCACGAGCAGATCAACGTCAAGCGCACCACCGTCAGCAAGTGAGCGGCCTGCCCATGATGCTGCGAAACATGAAGGGAGAGTGATCGATCGATGGCAAGCATTCTCGAACTGAGGTCTCGCATCAAGTCGGTCAACTCGACCAAGAAGATCACCAAGGCCCAGGAACTGATCGCGACCTCGCGCATCACGAAGGCACAGTCGCGCGTCGCCGCGGCGAAGCCGTACGCCGAAGAGATCACGAAGGTTCTGTCGGAGCTGGCGAGCGCGTCGGCTTCGCTGGACCACCCGTTGCTCAACGAGCGCACCGATCCCAAGCGTGCCGCGGTTCTGGTCGTCACCAGCGACCGCGGTATGTGCGGCGGATACAACTCCAACGTCCTCAAGGAGGCCGAGGAGCTGTTCCAGCTGCTGCGCAGCGAGGGCAAGGATCCGGTCATCTACGTGCTCGGATCCAAGGGCCTGGGGTACTACACGTTCCGTGGCCGCGACTTGGGAGGTGCGTGGACCGGGTTCTCCCAGGATCCGGGCTACTCCGACGCTGCCAAGGCGAGCCGTCACCTGGTCGACCTGTTCATGGCCGGATCCGGCTCGGAGGTCCCCGCGCCGAACGGCGAGGGCACCATCGAAGGCGTCGACGAGCTGCACATCGTCTACACCCGCTTCGTGTCGATGCTGACCCAGTCTCCCGAGGTTCGCCGGATGGCTCCCCTCGAGGTGATGGTCTCGGAGGAGCGCGTCGAACTCGGCGAAGACATGCTGTCGAACGGTCACGGGTCCAGCGACTCGGAGCCGGTCGCCGGATACAACTTCGAGCCGGAACCCGACAAGTTGCTCGGCGCCCTGCTGCCGAAGTACATCAGCACCCGCATCTACTCCTCGCTGCTGGATGCTGCGGCGTCGGAGTCGGCTGCCCGTCGTACCGCCATGAAGGCCGCGACGGACAACGCAAACGAACTGGTGAACACGTTGAGCCGTCAGGCAAACCAGGCTCGCCAGGCCCAGATCACCCAGGAAATCAGCGAGATCGTCGGCGGCGCGAATGCGCTTGCCTCGAGCGCAGGAAGTGACTAAGCAATGACCGCAGCAGTAACCGAAAACAACGGGGCAGGCTCGGGTTCGTCCGTCGCCGGCCGCGTCGTGCGGGTCATCGGTCCCGTCGTGGACGTTGAATTCCCGCGTGGCGCTATTCCTGAACTGTTCAACGCCCTGCACGCCGAGATCACGCTCCCCTCGGTCGCCAAGACGCTGACCCTCGAGGTCGCACAGCACCTCGGCGACAACCTGGTGCGCACCGTCTCGATGCAGCCCACCGACGGCCTGATCCGCGGCACCTCGGTGTCCGACACCGGCAAGCCGATCTCGGTTCCCGTCGGAGACGTCGTCAAGGGCCACGTGTTCAACGCACTGGGCGACTGCCTCGACGCTCCCGGCACGGGTCGCGACGGCGAGCAGTGGGGCATCCACCGCAAGCCACCGGCCTTCGACCAGCTCGAGGGCAAGACGGAGATCCTCGAGACCGGCATCAAGGTCATCGACCTCCTCACCCCGTACGTCAAGGGTGGAAAGATCGGTCTGTTCGGTGGTGCCGGTGTCGGCAAGACCGTTCTGATCCAGGAAATGATCACCCGTATCGCCCGCGAGTTCTCCGGAACCTCGGTGTTCGCAGGCGTCGGTGAGCGCACCCGTGAGGGCACCGACCTTCACCTCGAGATGGAAGAGATGGGCGTCCTCCAGGACACCGCCCTCGTCTTCGGCCAGATGGACGAGCCGCCGGGAACGCGTATGCGCGTCGCCCTGTCCGCGCTGACCATGGCGGAGTACTTCCGCGATGTCCAGGGCCAGGACGTGCTGCTGTTCATCGACAACATCTTCCGTTTCACCCAGGCCGGTTCCGAGGTGTCGACCCTGCTCGGTCGTATGCCTTCGGCCGTGGGTTACCAGCCGACCCTGGCTGACGAGATGGGTGAGCTGCAGGAGCGCATCACCTCGACGCGAGGCCGCTCCATCACCTCGCTGCAGGCGATCTACGTGCCCGCCGACGACTACACCGACCCGGCGCCGGCAACGACGTTCGCGCACCTCGATGCCACCACCGAGCTGTCGCGTCCGATCTCGCAGATGGGTATCTACCCCGCTGTGGACCCGCTGACCTCCACCTCCCGCATCCTGGAGCCCGGCATCGTCGGTGCCGAGCACTTCCGGGTCGCCAACGAGGTCAAGCGCATCCTGCAGAAGTACAAGGAACTGCAGGACATCATCGCCATCCTCGGTATGGACGAGCTGCAGGAAGAGGACAAGGTGCTCGTCGGCCGTGCCCGCCGCCTGCAGAAGTTCCTCGGCCAGAACTTCATCGTCGCCGAGAAGTTCACCGGTGAGCCCGGCTCCGTGGTGCCGCTCCGCGACACCATCGAGGCGTTCGACCGCATCTGCAAGGGCGAATTCGATCACCTGCCCGAGCAGGCGTTCAACAGCTGCGGTGGACTCGACGACGTCGAGGCTGCAGCCAAGAAGATCGCCGGGAAGTAGTCGACGATGGCTGAGATGACCGTGGAACTCGTCGCCGTGGAGCGACGGTTGTGGTCTGGTTCGGCGACTCTCGTCAGCGCACAGACGACCGAGGGCGAGATCGGTGTCATGCCTGGGCATGAGCCGGTTCTCGGACAGCTGGTCGAGGCCGGAGTGGTTGCGATCACGACGGCTGACGGTGAGCGTATCGTCGCTGCTGTGCACGGCGGGTTCCTGTCCGTGACCGCGAAGACAGTCACGATCCTCGCCGAGTCAGCCGACTTGGCCGAGGACATCGATGTGGAAGCGGCCAAGGCCGTGCTCGCAGAGAGTGGAGACGATCTCGAGGCGATTGCTGTCGCCAAGGGTCGGATCCGCGCTGTAGAGCGCGCTTAGGCTGCACGAGAAAGACCGCGACGGAGCCGACGAACAGTGACAATCGGAATGACTGTGTTGATCATTCTGGTTGTGCTGCTCGCGGCCTTCGTCGCGGTCTTTTTGTATCGGCTTGCAGTACTGCGCCGCGGTGGCACCGCGGCGATCCTTCGGGTGACGCCTGCCCCGGGGGACACCGGGTGGCGCCACGGCGTCATCCGCTACGGCGAGGGTTCCCTCGTCTTCTTCAAACTGTCGAGTTTGCGCCCCGGCCCTGATTCGCGCATCGACCGCCAAGGCATCGAAGTCGCAGGTCGTCGCAGCCCGGAGGGCTCCGAGTTCGACATCATGTCCGAGGAAATCATCATCCTGTCGGTCAAGGACCGCGGTAGCTCGTACGAGATCGCATTGGACGGGGGAGCGTTGACCGCGTTCCTGTCCTGGGTCGAATCACGACCGTCCGGCCGATCGGTTCGCGGTCGCCGACTCTGATCAGGACTTCCCGGCTCCGGGCTTCCAGAGCACGTCGCCCTCGGGGTTCGCGAGCCTGCTGACGATGAACAGCAGATCCGACAGCCGGTTGAGATACTTCGCCGGAAGTGCGTTGGTGGTCTCCGGGTTCGCGTCGACGGCCGCCCACGCAGACCGCTCGGCCCGCCGGGTCACGGTCCGTGCCACGTGCAGCAGCGCTCCGAGTGCCGTGCCGCCGGGGAGAATGAAGGAGTTCAGCGGCTCCAGGCGTTCGTTCAGTTCGTCGCACCAGCCCTCGAGACGGTCGATGTACTCGTCGGAGATGCGCAGCGGCGGGTACTTCGGTTCTTCCTCCACCGGGGTGGAGAGGTCGGCGCCGGCGTCGAACAGGTCGTTCTGGATCTGCCGCAGGATCGACCGGATCTCCTCGGGCGGGTCGCCCAATGCCACCGCGACCCCGATCGAGGCGTTCGCCTCGTCGCAGTCGGCGTAGGCGATCAGCCGCGGATCGTTCTTCGACACACGGGAGAAATCGCTGAGTCCGGTGGTCCCGTCGTCGCCGGTCCGGGTGTAGATCTTGGTGAGGTGTACGGCCATAGCGTTACGGTACCGGCCTCCGGGGTCGGCATCCCTGGCTCTAGGCTGTGTTCTGTGAGTGAACGCTTCCTTGTCACCGGCGGTAACCGCCTCGTAGGTGAAGTGTCTGTCGGGGGCGCCAAGAACAGCGTTCTCAAGCTGATGGCGGCAGCGCTGTTGGCTGAGGGCACCACAACTGTCACCAACTGCCCGGACATCCTCGATGTCCCTTTGATGGCCGACGTCCTGCGCGGCCTCGGCTGCGAGGTGGACCTCGACGATTCCATCGTCCGGATCACCACACCCGCGGAGCCGAAACACCACGCCGATTTCGCCGCGGTACGTCAGTTCCGCGCGTCGGTGTGTGTGCTCGGACCGCTGGTCGCGCGGTGCCGACGCGCCGTGGTCGCGCTACCGGGTGGCGATGCCATCGGATCGCGGCCCCTCGACATGCACCAGTCGGGGCTGCGATTGCTGGGCGCGCACAGCACGATCGAACACGGCTGCGTGGTGGCGCAGGCCGACGACCTGCACGGTGCGAACATCCGGCTCGCGTTCCCGTCGGTGGGGGCGACCGAGAACATCCTGATGGCCGCCGTACTCGCCAAGGGTGAGACGGTGATCGACAACGCGGCCCGCGAACCCGAGATCGTCGACCTGTGCAACATGCTGATTCAGATGGGCGCGAAGATCCGGGGTGCCGGCACGTCCACGCTGACGATCCAGGGCGTCCCCAAACTCGAGCCCACCACGCACCGGGTCATCGGCGATCGGATCGTCGCAGC
>NZ_CP166289.1:6460000-7055000 GCF_000280725.2 Rhodococcus sp. JVH1
CTCGTCCGGTGATCACTCTTGCAGTGTGAGCTGGGTGGGGCCGCAGAGACCAGTGAGAAGCGACTGTTTACTAAAAACACAGGTCCGTGCGAAGTCGTAAGACGATGTATACGGACTGACGCCTGCCCGGTGCTGGAAGGTTAAGAGGACCGGTTAGCCACTTCGGTGGCGAAGCTGAGAATTTAAGCCCCAGTAAACGGCGGTGGTAACTATAACCATCCTAAGGTAGCGAAATTCCTTGTCGGGTAAGTTCCGACCTGCACGAATGGCGTAACGACTTCTCAGCTGTCTCAACCATAGACTCGGCGAAATTGCATTACGAGTAAAGATGCTCGTTACGCGCGGCAGGACGAAAAGACCCCGGGACCTTCACTACAGCTTGGTATTGGTGTTCGGTTCGGTTTGTGTAGGATAGGTGGGAGACTGTGAAGCGCTCACGCCAGTGAGTGTGGAGTCGTTGTTGAAATACCACTCTGATCGTATTGGACCTCTAACCTCGGACCATGATCTGGTTCAGGGACAGTGCCTGGTGGGTAGTTTAACTGGGGCGGTTGCCTCCCAAAATGTAACGGAGGCGCCCAAAGGTTCCCTCAGCCTGGTTGGCAATCAGGTGTCGAGTGCAAGTGCACAAGGGAGCTTGACTGTGAGACTGACAGGTCGAGCAGGGACGAAAGTCGGGACTAGTGATCCGGCACCGGCAAGTGGAAGCGGTGTCGCTCAACGGATAAAAGGTACCCCGGGGATAACAGGCTGATCTTCCCCAAGAGTCCATATCGACGGGATGGTTTGGCACCTCGATGTCGGCTCGTCGCATCCTGGGGCTGGAGTAGGTCCCAAGGGTTGGGCTGTTCGCCCATTAAAGCGGCACGCGAGCTGGGTTTAGAACGTCGTGAGACAGTTCGGTCTCTATCCGCCGCGCGCGTTAGAAACTTGAGGAAGGCTGTCCCTAGTACGAGAGGACCGGGACGGACGAACCTCTGGTGTGCCAGTTGTTCCACCAGGAGCACCGCTGGTTAGCTACGTTCGGAAGGGATAACCGCTGAAAGCATCTAAGCGGGAAGCCTGTTCCAAGATGAGGTTTCTCACCCCCTCGAGGGGGTAAGGCCCCCGGCAGACCACCGGGTTGATAGGCCAGAACTGGAAGTCCGGTAACGGATGCAGGTGACTGGTACTAATAGGCCGAGGACTTACCACAAAGAAGCTACGCGTCCACTGTGCAGTATCTGAAACAACACACACGTTTCAGAACAGAAGAAAGAAGAACACCCCCACCACAGAAGTGGTGATGTGTGTCTTCGCTGATGTTCCGTGTGACAGTTTCATAGAGTTACGGCGGCCATAGCGGAGGGGAAACGCCCGGTCCCATTCCGAACCCGGAAGCTAAGCCCTCCAGCGCCGATGGTACTGCACCCGACAGGGTGTGGGAGAGTAGGACACCGCCGAACATCCGTTACCGAAAGCCCCCCAACCTTGTTGGGGGGCTTTCGGCCTTCCCGGGTCACGAACACCCGTGCCGCACACGTCCTTTCACCCCGGCGCACCGCCGGCCAGGACCTGCAGTGCGCGGGACGCCAGATGAAGATTCAGGCGTGTGTCGACGCTGCGCAGATCACGCCCCGTCAATTCGTGAATGCGGGACATCCGGTATCGCAGGGTGCTGCGGTGGATCCTGAGAGCCTGTGCAGTTTCGTCATACTTGCCACCGCATTCGAGGTACTGGGCCAGCGTTGCCGTCATCGTGCTGCGGTGTTCCCGGTCGTAGGCGAGCAACGGGCCGAGCCATTCCTGCACGAATGCCTCGACGTCTCCGGTGCTGCTGTGCGAGTCGAGGATGCGGTAGACGCCGAGTTCGTCGAACAGCGCCACGCCGCGGGGCGACAGCGACTGCTTTCTGATCTCCAGCGCCCGTATCGCGTGGGTATACGAGTCGGGTAGACCACTGGGGGAGGTGCATTCGGATCCGACACCGATCACTCCGACCGCGGGACCGAGCGATTTCTCCAATGCCGTGAAGATGATGTTCACATCTGTCTTTGCGTCCATGACGGCGGCGAGGATCCCGGTTCGGTGTTCGTTGCCGTGGACGAGGAGGGCCGACGAGTCGGCGGATGTCAGGTGGCGCCGGAAGGCTTCCGTGACGGACTCGACGGGCGTGTCCGGCCCCCAGCGCACTGCCAGGACGCGTTGCGGCGTGTGCAGGTCGTAGCCGAGTGCGTCGGCCCGCGAGTAGGCGCTGTCGTCGTCGGTGCCGGCAAGCAGGTCGGCGCCCAGGTCGCGACTGAGCCGTGCCTCCGTCTCGGCGAGTGATCTGCGGTGCGACATGTCGATGGCGAGCATCGTCGCGGCGTGTTCGAGGGCGACCGTGTCGAGGTCGGTTGCCCGATGTTCCGGGTCCGACAGAAACAGGACGCCGAGAAGTGTCTGGCCGGGCCGGACTATCTGCACGATCCGGTTGTCGTTCCGCAGCGGGCGCCCTTCCATCGCGGCACGGCGCAGGACGTCGACCCGGTTCCCGCCGCCGATCTTGCGGTACCGAAGGGCCTTGTCCGGGCCGGCCCACACGCGCAGATTGCCGAAGGCGTCCTCGATCCCGACGGCGAGTCCGGTCACCTGGTGGAGTGTCTCGGCTATGGCGGCCTCGTCGGCGCCGGTCGCGGCGAGGCGCCCGAACGTGTCGTGGATCTTCGCTTCCTCCTCCAGCCGCACGGCCCGCGCTCCGAGCGCGGCGATCTCGTCCGCGGCCTCGCGCAAGTGACGTTCCTGTGTGGCTGCCCGTGATCGTAGCGATGCGGCGCGCAGGGCAGACCCCGTGTGCTGAATGAGCAGCTCGAGCAGGGTGGCCTGCACCGGGGTCGGCGGGTAGTCGGCCCGGAGGGTGAGCGACACCGGCCTCGACCACGAATCGTCGAGCAGCACGCGGTGACGCCAGACGTCGTCGGATTCGTCCGTCGGAGCCGATACGGATTCCACCATGAAGGGACCGAGTTCAGGGAGAGCTTCGACCAGCAGGGCGAGGATCTCGTCGCGATTCCCGCAGTCGTGCATGTGCGCGGTGACGGCCACGACCGCGGACAGGTTCGTCGCCCGCGGCGTGTGGTCCACCCTCGGTTCTGGGGCTGCTTCCAGATCCATGGCTTGGAACTACCCCGTTTTGCGCCGTCGAAACCGGGACGCTGTCCGCTGAGGCCAGATTTCGGGGGATTCTTTCGTTCCGCTGTGACCATGTGGCGAGACGGATCAGCCGCCAATCTTGGTTACTGAGGGGTGGCAATATGACCCAATCCAATAATTGGCACGATCCCGATCTGAACATGATTCGCGATGTCGTCGCGCACACGTCGGACGGGTGCGAGGGCTGTCTCGCACTCGGCACCCGCTGGGAGCACCTGATGTTGTGCCTGACGTGCGGCTATGTCGGATGCAGCGACGGATCACCGATGCGGCACGCGCGACACCACGCCGAACGCAGCGGTCATCCGATAGTCCAGTCGCTTCACGCGGGGGACAACTGGCGCTGGTGCTTCGTGCACGACGCCCAGATCTGCACGCCGTATCCGGCGACCGGGGCCCGGGTGGTCGCACCGAGCCTGGTGCCCGGACCGTCGGACGACCTCAGACACGGTCTCCGTATCGCGAAATCGCAGTGACGATCGCAGACCAGACGGCGTCCGCCTGAATCTCCGGGGGAGCGTCGTCGAGCCAGCGTGGGCGCACCGGGGTTCCGCCGGAACGCGGCGGCGCCGGAAGCGGTCCGGGAACCGCGGAGTAGGCGTCCGACGCCGGCACCGGGGAGTGCGAAGCGTCGAACGAGGAACGGGACGTCTCCTCGTGCCCGCCGTGCCTGAGTTGGAGAACCTCCTGTCCCTCCCGTCCGCGCAGGAGGAAGAAGAGCAGCGGGTCGTCGTCGAGCACCCACGCGGCCTGATACAGCACCGCGGCAGCGTGGCGGCACGGCACGTCCCACTCCTCGCAGGTGCACGTCGCGTCGGCATCGAACATCGACGGTACGAGGGACACGTCGACGGCAGCGAGGTCGTCGTCGAGTTCGCGAGGGAGCATCCCACTCGACAACTGGGCGACGTGACCGCTCCGCGACGCGAGGGTGGCGAGCACCGCGCCCCACTGGCGCTCGTCCAGCTGGTCCACCCGGATCCGCACGTGCAGGCTCTCCTCGTCCGTGTGCACGTCCGCGGAGACGAGCCCGGCCGCGAACGTGAGCGGACCGACCAGTCCGCCACGGGCGTAGGCGCGTCCGCGTTTCAGCGTGTCCGAGTCGAGCACAGCGTGCTCGACGTCGTCGACCCATCGCTGCGCCCACCATGTCCTGCCGCGGGTGCGTCGGCCCTTCTGCGCCGGGAAACGGGGAAGCGTGACGGCGTCGGTCACAGGTCACCTCCGAAGTCGTAGTCGGGGCTCAGAGCCACCAGCCGGGTGAGTTCGCTGTCGGTGGCGAGGATGGGCTCTGCTGTCACTACTGCGCCTTTCGCCTCGTTTACGGTACGCCGTACGTCAACGAGGCGGCGGTCGGAATTGTTCCCGGGCGTCGTGGGAAGATCTCGACATGGGTAGAAGCGCGACACCGGAGGGCGATCCCGCCCGCACCATGGAGCTGCTGTGGGGCGGCGGCAGCACGCCGATCTCGCGCCCCCGCAACGGGAAGCCGGGCCTGACCCTCGACCGGATCGTCGAGACCGCCGTGTCCGTCGCGGATGCGGAAGGGCTGGACGCAGTCTCGATGCGCCGCCTCGCATCCGAGCTCGGCGCCGGGGCGATGTCGTTGTACACGCACGTTCCCGGAAAGACGGAACTGGTGGAGGTGATGCTCGATCGCGCGCTGTCCACACTCGAGCCGGCCGACGACGCCGATGAGGGGTGGCGCGAGCGTCTCGCGGCCGCCGCTCACGACTACTTCCACCTGCTGTGCGCCCGCCCGTGGATGCTCGGCGTCGTCGCGCTGAGCCGGCCGGTTCTGGGGCCCGGCGGGATGGCCAAGTACGAGCGGGAACTACGTGCGGTCGAGGGGCTGGGACTGTCGGACCTCGACATGGACTCCGTCGTCACGCTTCTCGACAGTTTCGTCGCGGGCGCGGCGCGCGCCGCGGTGGATGCGGCTGCGCTCGCCGCCCAGGGGGAGGCGGACAGTGAATGGTGGCAGCGCGTCGCTCCGCACTTCGAGAAGGTCTTCGACCCCGACCGGTTCCCGCTGGCCGCCCGGGTCGGGGCCTCGGCGGGGGAACACCACGACGCCGCGTACGTGCCTGCCCACGCCTTCGAATTCGGGCTCACCCGGCTACTCGACGGAGTCGGCGCCCTCATCGTCGACGGCGGAACCGGCGGGGAGTAGTTCGGCGGGAACGGCCAACGTGGTCGGCTCGACACGGCCACGCAGGGTGACGGTGTCGGTGAGTTGCCACCGCCTGCGCTCGTCGTCGGAGGCCGCGTCGATCGCCCGCTCGGACGCGACGACGTGTCCGGACACGTTCTTGGCGAGCTCGGACAACCGCGCCGCCTCGTTGACCGGATCGCCGATCACCGTGTACTCGAAACGTTCGTGGGCGCCGATGTTTCCGGCCACGGCGCGACCCGCCGCCACCCCGATTCCCGCATCGCACTCCGGTACCTCGGCGGTGAGCCGTTCGCGGAGGGCCCGAGCGGCGGAGAGCGCAGCGCCTGCATGGTCGTCGAGCGCCACGGGTGCCCCGAAGATGGCCAGCGCGGCGTCACCTTCGAACTTGTTGACGAACCCGTCTCGCCGATCGACCTCGTCCACGACCACGTTGAAGAACCGGTTGAGCAGGTCCACGACTTCCGCGGGCGACCGGGTGGCCGCGATCGTGGTGGACCCGATGATGTCGACGAACAGGACCGCCACGTCACGTTCCTCCCCGCCGAGTTCGGGGTTGCGGAGGAGAGCCTGGGACGCGACCTCCTGCCCGACGTGGCGACCGAACAGGTCGCGGATCCGCTCACGTTCGCGGAGTCCCTCGGCCATCCGGTTGAACCCGGTCTGCAGCGCGCCGAGTTCGGTGCCGTCGTACACGACGACCTCGGCATCCAGATCGCCCTCCGCCACCTTCGCCATGCCCAGCGACACCGAGCGGATGGGTGCCTCGGTGGCGCGGACACTGATCACGACCAGCAGCAGGCCGAAGAGCAGGATCACACCACCCAGCGCGAGGATCGACACCGCGAGGCTGGTCGGACTCGCCGGCCGGATGAAACTGAAGATCGCGATGAGCATCAGACCGAGCACGGGAACACCGGTCCCGAGGATCCACGCCAGCGCGGTGCGGCCGGTGATGCCGAGGGTCCGACGGGGTCGTGGCCCGTCCGAGCCCAGTGCCCGGGCGGCGATGGGGCGCAGCGCGAACTCCGTAAGCAGGTAGCAGAACGCGGAGACCGTGATCCCGGCCAACGCGATCGTGAACGCGACCTTCGGAATGGTCTGGGGATCGATGATGCCGTACAGCGTCGTGAAGAACACCAGCCCGATGCCCCACAACGCCGCCTGGACTCGCGTCAGACGCCACGGTGCGCGAAACGCCGCCGACCGGTCGTGGTCGGTGGGCACGTCGTCCTCCGTCGCCCACCGGAGATCCGACACCAGCCGCTTGGTGCCCCACGTCACGCCGACCAGGACCGCGCACAGCACGAAGACGGGCACCGCAACGAAGTTGGCGATCACGAACTCGCTCGACCACACATTCGGGCCGGGGACGACGACACTGACGAGCAGGCAGGTGATCACCGCGCCGACCAGGTTGGTGAACACCAGTGGGGCGGTCAGCAGCAGCTGGACCCGGATCCGGCGCCTGCGGGGACTCTCGTCCGGTGATCCGAGCAACCACGACCCCAGCGGGGCGACGGATCGGCGGGGGCTGCGCATAGTCATTCGAGACTAGTCGGCGCGATCCCTTAGGGTGGGCGGGTGCGCCTAGTGATTGCCAGATGCCGAGTCGACTACGTAGGCCGTTTGACGGCACATCTGCCCACCGCTCGTCGCCTGTTGTTGATCAAGGCAGACGGTTCCGTGAGCATCCACGCCGACGACCGCGCCTACAAGCCGCTGAACTGGATGAGCCCGCCCTGCTGGCTCGTCGAAGACACCGTGGAAGACGCCGAAGCGCTGTGGGTGGTGACCAACAAGGCCGGTGAGGAACTGCGGATCACCATCGAGGAGATCGAGCACGACTCCAGTCACGAACTCGGTGTCGATCCGGGGCTCGTCAAGGACGGTGTCGAGGCACACCTGCAGGAACTGCTCGCCGAACACGTCGAAACGCTCGGCAGCGGTTACACGCTCGTCCGGCGCGAATACATGACGGCCATCGGTCCCGTCGACCTGCTGTGCCGGAACGCCGACGGGGCTTCCGTCGCCGTGGAGATCAAGCGCCGCGGAGACATCGACGGTGTCGAGCAACTCACCCGGTACCTCGAACTGCTCAACCGGGATCCGCTGCTGGCGCCGGTGAGCGGTGTCTTCGCCGCCCAGCAGATCAAGCCGCAGGCCAAAACCCTTGCCACCGATCGCGGAATCCGGTGCCTGGTGCTCGACTACGAAGCGCTGCGCGGCACCGAGAGCACCGAGTTCCGGCTCTTCTGAGGCCTAGGCTGAACCCGTGCCCCGTCGTAAACCGCAGCGGAAGAACACACGCCGCAGTGCGCCCCCGGACACCTCCGAGGGCTCGCTGTTCGGTAGCGCAATGATGCGTCAGGAAGCCGGGCCCGCGGGCTACGCCGACGAGAGCTTCATCGTCCGCACGATCCCCGGGGCCCGGGCCACAAAGTCGTACCGGTGCCCCGGCTGCGATCACGACATCCGGCCGGGCGTCGCCCACCTGGTCACCTGGCCGGCCGAATACGGCGGAGCCGAGGACCGGCGGCACTGGCACACCGGGTGCTGGTCGGGACGCAGCACCCGGGGCCTCACACGCAGGTGGTCCTAGCTTCCCGTCTTCACGGTCCGCTGAGCCACCGGCCGGTTCGCCGGGTTCTTCTCGACGGTGGACAGCACCGCGGTGTCCTCGTCGGAGTTGTCGGTCTCGTCCGCGGAGTTCGTCCCGGACTCGTTCTGCGCGGACTTCCGGTCCGCGGCACCGCCCGATGCCGACTTGCTGTTCGTGTTCTCGTTGGAGCGCTTCTCCGAGTTCGATGCCGCGGTGTCGGGCTGCGCGTCCAGGAGTTCGCTCTCCCGGTTGACCGACGCCAACATTGCCGGAACGGAATCGAGCTGTCCCCGAATTCCCAAGAGCTGCGCCAGGATCCGGCCGCGGAGTACGCGAAGTTCTTCCGCCAGTTCCTTGGCGTGGGCGATCTTGCGCTCCGACTGGTCGGTGGCCGCCTGCAGCCTGCGCTCCGCCTCGTGCGTGGCGTCCGCGAGACGACGCTGCGCCTCGGCCTTGCTGGTGGACTCGAGTTCGTTGACCGCCGTGATCGTCTTCTGGCGGCGCTCGGACATCGCGAGGTCGAAGTCTTCCTGCACCTGCGACCGACGCAGTTCGGCCTCGGCGGCCAGGCGGTCGCGCTCGGACTGAGCGGCCTCGACGATCTTCGCCGCCTCCGTGCGGGCCTTCGCCATCGTCTGCTCGTGCTGAATCTCGAGAGCGCTCCGGCGGTCTTCGAGTTCCGCGACCAGCGACTCGTACTGGCCGCGGAGCTGCGCGCCCTCCTGCTCGGCGACGGAGATCATCTCGGCGGCGTCGGCCTCGGCCTTCGCACGCACCTCGGACGCCTCGTCCGACGCGAGCCGGAGCATGCGCGAGATGCGGTCGCTCATTCCCTCCGCGGTGGTCGGCGGAACGGACAGGCGGTCGACATCCTTGCGCAGATCGTCGATCTCGTCCCGCGCATCGTCCAGCTGCTTGGCGAGATCCCGCGCCTGCGCCGCCGCGGCGTCGCGGTCGGCGGCAGTGACGCGGAGCTCGGCGTCGAATCGCTCGAAGTAGTTGCGTACCTCGTCCCGGTCGAATCCCTTGCGCACGGTGGAAAAGGGAAGGGGGATCGAACCACGGTCCTGCTCGTTTACCATGGCCGCCAATCTACCTGGGCAAAGTAGAACTTGTCTCTGCGCCCGGTACCCGGCGGCCGGCCACACCTCTAGTGGGTCGCCGACGGCTCGACGAGCTCGACGAGAACTCCGCCCGCATCCTTCGGGTGGACGAAGTTGATGCGCGAATCGGCGGTGCCGCGGCGGGGTGCGTCGTACAGCAGCCGCACACCGCGCTCGCGCAACTGGGCGGAGATGGCGTCGATGTCCGTGACGCGGTACGCGAGCTGCTGGAGACCGGGGCCGCTGCGATCGATGAACTTGGCGATGGTCGAGTTCTCGTTCAACGGTGCGAGAAGCTGCAACGCGGTGCTGCCCTCGGGGGAGCCGACGACGCTCAGCATCGCTTCGCGCACGCCCTGCTCCTCGTTCACCTCTTCGTGCGTCGACACCATGCCGAGGTGTTCGGAGTACCACGCGATGGCGGCGTCGAGGTCGGGGACGGCGATGCCGACGTGGTCGATGGCGGTCACCAGGTCCGAGGACAGCGGTGACGTGGTCTGGGTGGGGGAGGACTGTGTCATGGTCCCGACGTTAGCGCTACCGTTTCGGTAGTTCTCGTCGGGATGTGACTTCCGTCGCCCCGCACCTGTCTACTCGTCGCACGCGGAGGAAATCGTGACCAGTTCTGTGATCGTCGCCGGAGCCCGGACCCCGATGGGCCGGTTGCTGGGTTCGTTGAAGGATGTGTCGGGTTCGGATCTGGGTGGGGTGGCGATTCGTGGTGCGCTGGAGAAGGCGGGTGTCGCTCCCGGGCAGGTCGAGTACGTGATCATGGGTCAGGTGCTGACGGCGGGGGCGGGTCAGATCCCGGCGCGGCAGGCCGCGGTGGCCGCGGGGATCGGGATGGATGTGCCGGCCCTGACCATCAACAAGGTGTGCCTGTCGGGGATCGACGCGATCGCACTGGCGGATCAGCTGATCCGGGCCGGCGAGTTCGACGTCGTGGTCGCCGGGGGCCAGGAGTCGATGTCGCGCGCCCCGCACCTGCTGGAGAAGTCGCGGGAGGGTTTCAAGTACGGCGACGTCACGATGCGCGACCACATGGCCTTCGACGGGTTGTACGACATCTTCACCGATCAGGCGATGGGGAGTCTGACCGAGGCGAAGAACGCGGAGGACGGTCAGCGGATCAGCCGCGAGGAGCAGGACGCGTTCGCGGCGGCGTCGCATCAGAAGGCGGCCCGGGCCTGGAAGGACGGGGTGTTCGACGACGAGGTGGTGCCGGTGCCGGTGCCGCAGCGCAAGGGTGATCCGGTGCTGGTCGGCTCCGACGAGGGTGTGCGCGGCGATACGACGGTGGAATCCCTGGCCAGGCTGCGGCCGGCGTTCAGCAAGGACGGCACGGTCACCGCAGGGTCGGCGTCGCAGATCTCCGACGGTGCGGCCGCTGTCGTGGTGATGAGCAAGGCGAAGGCGCAGGAACTCGGGGTGTCGTGGATCGCCGAGATCGGCGCGCACGGGGTGGTGGCGGGTCCGGATTCGACGTTGCAGTCGCAGCCGGCGCGGGCCATCGCGAAGGCGTGCGCCAAGGAGGGCATCGACCCGAAGGATCTGGATCTGGTGGAGATCAACGAGGCGTTCGCGGCGGTGGGGATCGCGTCGACACGGGAGTTGGGGTTGGATCCGGAGATCGTGAACGTCAACGGCGGGGCGATCGCGATGGGGCATCCGCTGGGGATGTCGGGGGCGCGGATCGCGTTGCATCTGGCGTTGGAGTTGCGTCGTCGCGGCGGGGGTGTGGGCGCTGCGGCACTGTGCGGTGGTGGCGGTCAGGGTGACGCTTTGATCGTCCGCGTCCCCAAGGCGTGACACGACGACAGTCCGTGGTGGTGTATCTCACACCACTACGGACTGTCGTAGATGGTCGGGCACAATGGTCGGCATGGCGAACGTCTTCGATCTCAGCACCACGGCCACGCGCTTCCGATTTGTCGCAATTCTGGAGGCCTTCACCTGGCTCGGCCTCCTCATCGGCATGGCCTTCAAGTACCTGCCTGCCGACGGCAACGAGATCGGCGTGAAGATCTTCGGCCCCATCCACGGCGGCGTCTTCGTCCTGTACCTGCTCATCTCGCTGTGGACCGCCCGCAAGCTGAGCTGGAATCTGGTCACCACCTTCTGGGCGCTCGTTGCCAGCGTTCCGCCGTTCGGCACCGTCGTGTTCGAGGTCTGGGCGGCCCGCACCGGCCGGATGGGCGAACTGTCCCGGTCGAGCGCAGCGAAGAGCGAACCGTCGCTCGTCTGATCCACTCCGTGGTAGGCGCGGCCCGCATTCCGGTGCGCGCTCAAATCGTGACAAACTGGTGGACGTGACTCGACCAGGTTCTCGTCCGTCAGCGCGTTCCTCAGCAGTGGCCGCGGCCATGAGCGGAGCAGTCGATCTCTCCGCCCTCAAGGAGCGTGCGGCCGCTCCGCCCCCGCCGGCGTCCGCACCCTCCGGGGACGGCGCCGCTCCGGCCGCACCCGGGAGTACCGGACTCGCCCCCGTCATCGACGTCACCGAGGCGACGTTCGAGGCGGAGGTGCTCGTCCGGTCCCAGCAGGTCCCGGTGGTCGTCGACCTGTGGGCCACCTGGTGCGAGCCGTGCAAACAACTCTCACCCCTGCTCGAAAAGCTGGCACGCGAGGCCGGCGGCACCTGGGTGCTCGCCAAGGTCGACGTCGATGCCAACCCGCGTATCGCGCAGGCCTTCGGCGTCCAGTCCGTCCCGACCGTCGTCGCCATCGCCGGCGGGCAGCCGCTCGCCGACTTCCAGGGCGCTCAGCCCGAACCACAACTGCGTCAGTGGCTCGCCGCCGTCCAGCAGGCAACCGCCGGAAAGCTGTCCGGACCGCCGGCCGCGGACGGGAACGCGGACGAGCCCGAGCCGGAGGACCCGCGCTTCGTCGCCGCCGAGGCCGCGCTCGACGAAGGCGACCTGTCGGCAGCCGAAGCCGAGTTCCAGAAGATCCTCGACGAGGAACCGGCCAACGCCGAAGCGCAGGGCGCGATCCGCCAAGTGCGTTTCCTAGCCCGCGTGCAGTCCGTCGATCCCGGTGCCGTCGCTGCCGCGGACGCCGCCCCGGACGACATCGACGCCCAGCTGCAGGCCGCGGACGTCGAGGTCTACTCCCAGGCCCCGGACGCGGCGTTCGCCCGCCTCATCGGTGTCGTCGCCCGCAGCGCCGGCGACGACAAGACGCGGGTACGGACTCGCCTGCTGGAACTGTTCGAACTGTTCGACCCGGCCGAACCGGTCGTCATGACCGCCCGCCGGAAACTCGCCGCCGCACTGTACTGACGAGAAACCAGGACTGACGAGAAAACCGGGGTGAGCGCTCTCGGCACTCACCCCGGTCACCCGTCCGGCGGTCAGCTCCGCACGTGCTCCACCCGTCCGACCAGGAAGACGTACGACGCGATCCCGACTGCGGTCACCACGGTCATGTAAACGAATCCCGGCGCGAAGCTGACGTCGGTGACGAGCAACCCGATCACGATGGGTGTCGCGATCGCCGACAGGTTGCCGATGAAGTTGAACATTCCACCGGTGAGCCCGAGCAGTCGTTCCGGCGCGAGTGCCGACACCAGCGACCACGTGATCGACGCGAGTCCGTTGCCGAAGAACGCGATGGACAGGAACACGATCACCATCGCGGTCGAATCGGTGAAGTTGGCGCCGATCATCGCGACGTCAGCAACAGGCCCACGATGATCGGGCCCTTGCGGGCAACTCCGCGAGACACTCCCTTGCGCAGCAGGAAGTCGGAGAAGACTCCGGAGAACAGCACGCCCACGAGTGCCGCGACGAACGGCAGCGAGGCGAGGAATCCGGACTTGATGTAATCCATGTCCCGGTACTCGACGAGGTACCTGGGGAACAATTTGCGCCGGCCGAGGACGGTGGCGACACCGTTCCGGGTCACGGCCGGACGTTCGGGCTGCTGCTCGTCCAGGAGGTCGACGAGTCCGCCGCCGCGTCGCGGATCAGGTCGATCTCGGCGTCGTTCGCCCGCGAATCGCGTGGCTCGCGACGGAACGCGTACCACACGGCACCCCAGATCGCCCCGATCGTTCCGGTCACGATGAAGACCGAGTGCCAGGACAGCACGGACTGCAGCCAGGACAGGAAGGGAGTGAGCAGGGCCAGTCCGATGAACTGCCCGGACGTGTAGAAGCCGATCACCGTCGCACGCTCGGCTACCGGGAGATCTGACGCAGCGGTCGGGGGACGTCACGTGGTGGGACGGTCAGCGGTAGCGGCCCTCGCAGGCCTGCTCACCGCCGAGCACTCCGGTGCGGAACGCGTCCACCCGGGAGAATCCGCTCGGCACGGTCTCCCCGCTGACGTCACTGGCGGCGAGACCGTCGGTGAGCAGCCCCGACACGGCCTCGTCGAGGTCGCCGGGGGACAACCACACGCTGCCCGCCTCCAGGGTGGCGGGACTGTCCGGGCTCAACGCGCTGGTGACGACGCCGGACAGGCAGGCGGCTCGCAGCGCGGTCTGGGGTGAGTGCAGATCGTTGCCCCGGTCCCGCTGCAACGCCAGGGTGTACCGCGAGGCGAGCAGGACGTACGCGTTGTAGTCGCCGGTGAGCTTGGTCTGGAAGAGTTCCCGCCTGCCCGGACGGCCCGGTGTGCCGCGTTCGGCGAGGGCGTCGACACTGACGCCGATCGTGTTGGTGGCCGGGCAGTACGACACCGGTTCGGTCGCGTCGGCGTCCGCGCAGTCGAGGTCGGCACCGTCGAGTTGCAGCGTGGGGGGATCGCTGAGATCGAAGATCTGCTGGAAGGACGTGAAGAACGCCTCGAGCGACTCCTCGGTGACAGGGAGTTCGCCGTCGTCGCTCTCGTCGGCGAACCGCTGAGGCAGATCCGCGCGACGCGAGTCGATCTCCTTCTCGTCGATGCGCGTGCACGGCGCCGGACCGTCCGTGAAACCGATCTGGGTGGCGGTCACACGTTCGAACGCCGAGCCGTGCACGTTGTCGGGATCGTTCGGGTCGGTGTCCCCGATCGCGACCGCGGACGCGAGCACCTTGTTCAGCCCGTCCGACGTGTTCAGCGTGAAGTGGGTCGCCTTGTCTTCCGCGATATACCGCATGAACGCCCCCGCGAAGCAGTCGGCCTGCTGTTCCCGCACGATGCCACCGCCCACGTTCTCGTCGGCGATTCCCGCCTTCGTCTGGACGGCGTGCCCGTACTCGTGCGCGAGAACGAAGACGGCGGCGACGACACCGAACTTCTCCACGACCTCGGGCAGCAGCAGCGCCCGGTCCCAGCCGATCGTGTGGTCGGTGCTGCAGTAGCCGGCGTTGAGGAGTTCCTCGGTGCTGTCCCCACAGAAGCGCGGGCTGTCGGAGTCGCGCGGATCCCAGGAGATCAGTTCCTCGACCGGCTCGAAGTTGCGCTGGAACAGCGCCGGGAACTCGGTGCGCCAGTAGTCCTCGATGTCGCTGACCGCGTTGGCGGCCATCGTGTCGATGTCACCGCCGTCGGTGCCGGTGACGGGGAGGTCGGCGTCGGGCACGCCCTTGCGGGCACCGCTCGGACCCGACGTGGCATCGAGGCCCGCCACCTTGAACGGATCGTCGTAGATGGACGCGGCCTCACCGTCCACCGAGCGCGTGCACCCGGACAGGACGACCGCAGTCACGGCCAGAACGCCCATGCTCGCAGCCCACTGCCGACGTCGGGTCAGCAAGGCCGTGCCTTCATCAACGCTCCAGACTCATCCAGATCGCGCCGTTCGCGGGCAGTGCCACCTCGGCAGAGGCGGGACGGCCGTGCCACGGCTGCGAAGTTGCCGTCACCGCACCGAGATTTCCCCAACCCGATCCCGCGTAGATCTCGGCGTCGGTGTTGAGAATTTCACGCCATTCGCCCCGTTCTGGCAAGCCCACACGATAATTCGCGTGCGGGGAACCCGAGAAATTGAACAGGCACGCCAGGATCGACCCGTCGGTGCCGTAACGCAGGAAGCTCAGGACGTTGTTCGCGGTGTCGTTGGCGTCGATCCAGGAGAACCCGCCCGGAGACGTGTCGAGAGTCCACAACGCCGGGTGTTCGCGGTAGGTGGCGTTAAGGTCGTGGACGAGCCGGAGCAGACCGCGGTGGAAGCCGCCCGTGTACGGGTCGTCGAGCTGGTACCAGTCGAGTCCGCGCTCCTCGGACCATTCCGCGGTCTGTCCGAATTCCTGACCCATGAACAGCAGTTGCTTGCCGGGGTGCGACCACATGTACGCCAGCAGGGCACGAACACCGGCGGCCTTCGCGTAGTCGTCGCCGGGCATCCGCGTCCACAGCGTGCCCTTGCCGTGCACCACCTCGTCGTGGCTGATGGGCAGCAGATAGTTCTCGCTCCACGCGTACATCAGGGAGAACGTGATCTCGTGATGGTGATAGCTGCGGTGGACGGGATCGTGCGCCATGAAACCGAGGGTGTCGTGCATCCACCCCATGTTCCATTTCATGTTGAAACCGAGACCGCCGACGTTGGTCGCGCGGGTGACACCCGGCCACGCCGTCGACTCCTCGGCGATGGTGACGACCCCGCGGTGCTGCTTGTGGACCGTGGCGTTGGTCTCCTGCAGGAAGGCGACGGCCTCGAGGTTCTCCCTGCCGCCGTGGATGTTCGGCGTCCAACCGCCCTCCGGCCGCGAGTAGTCGAGGTACA
The DNA here is from genome assembly GCF_000280725.2 of Rhodococcus sp. JVH1. Classification (NCBI taxonomy): domain Bacteria; kingdom Bacillati; phylum Actinomycetota; class Actinomycetes; order Mycobacteriales; family Nocardiaceae; genus Rhodococcus; species Rhodococcus sp. JVH1. The sequence goes on from NZ_CP166289.1 coordinate 6,475,707, forward strand.
GCATCGACGCGACCGCGTCCACGCGCAGACCGTCCACGTGGAACTCGTCGAGCCAGTACAGCGCGTTCGCGACGAGGAAGTTGCGCACCTCGCGCCGCCCGAAATCGAACACATACGTTCCCCAGTCGAGCTGCTCGCCGCGCTGGGGGTCGCTGTGCTCGTAGAGCGGTGTGCCGTCGAAACGTGCCAGCGCCCACTCGTCCTTGGGGAAGTGCGCGGGAACCCAGTCGACGATGACCCCGATGCCGGCGGCGTGCAGATGGTCGACGAACCACCGGAAGTCGTCGGGGGAACCGAATCGTGAGGTGGGCGCGTAGTACGACGTGACCTGGTACCCCCACGAACCGCCGAACGGGTGCTCGGCGACCGGCAGCAGCTCGACGTGCGTGAATCCCGTCTCGGTGAGGTGGACAGCGAGTTGTTCAGCCATCTCGCGGTAGTTCAGCCCGGGCCGCCACGAAGCGAGGTGGACCTCGTACACGCTCATCGGGGACTGCGCCGGCTCGGTGGCCGCGCGCTGCGCCAGCCACTCGGCGTCGTTCCATTCGTACGTGCTGACCGACACCCGGGACGCGGTGGCGGGCGGGACCTCGGTCGCGAAGGCCATGGGATCGGCCTTGTCGCGCACACTGCCGTCGGGGCCGTGGACCCGGAACTTGTACAGGTCGCCGACCTCGATACCGGGAACGAACAACTCCCACACCCCGGTGGAGCCGAGCACCCGCATCGGGTAGTTCCGCCCACTCCACCCGTCGAAATCGCCGATCACACTCACTCCGCGGGCATTGGGAGCCCACACGGCGAACGAGGTGCCGGTGACGGTGCCGTCGGGGGTGTCGTAGCGGCGGCGGTGCGCGCCGAGGATCTCCCACAGCCGCTCGTGCCTGCCCTCACCGAACAGGTGCAGGTCGAGTTCCCCCAGCGTGGGCAGGAACCGGTACCCGTCGGCGGAGACGTCGTTGTGGCCACCCGGCCACGTCGTGGACAGCCGGTAGTCCATCAGATCCCGGTACGGGACGAGTGCCCCCCACACACCGTGCGCGAGGTGCTCCAGCGAGAAGCTCGTCCCCCCGATGACGGCGTCGACGGCCTCGGCGTGGGGGCGCAGTGCGCGGATCACCGTGCCGTCGGGGTGCGGGTGCGCGCCCAGGATCGAGTGCGGGTTGTGGTGCTCACCCCGGGACAGCAGGTCGAGGTCGGCGGCGTCCGGTGCGATGGCGACAGGCGGTTCGACGGTCACTATGTACCTCCGCGGTAGGCCAGCTTCGTTCTGGCCGGATAGGGGATCGACGGTAATGCCAGGATATGGGCCACCGAACGCCAGGGTTCCAGGCGCACGAAGTTGGTCTGCCCCCAGTGATACTGCTCCCCGGTGACCTCGTCGAGCACGGTCAGGTGGTCGTGCCAGTCGCGGCCCAGCGCGGGCATGTCCAGCCACACGTTGCCCTGCTCGGCGCCGTACGGGTTGAGGTTGATCACCGTCAACACGGCATCCCCGGTGGTGGCGTCGAACTTGGAATAGGCGATCAGGGCGTCGTTGTCGACGTGGTGGAAATGGATGTTGCGCAACTGCTGCAGCGCCGGATGCTGCCTGCGGATCCGGTTGAGCGCCGTGATCCACGGTTCGAGGGACTCGCCGCGCGCGGCGGCGCCCTCGAAATCGCGGGGGCGCAGCTGATACTTCTCCGAGTCGAGGTATTCCTCACTGCCCGGTCGCACCGGAACGTGTTCGTACAGTTCGTATCCCGAGTACACCCCCCACGTGGGGGACAGTGTCGCCGCCAGCGCGGCGCGCAGGGCGAACATTCCCGGGCCCCCGGTCTGCAGGCTCTCGTGAAGGATGTCCGGGGTGTTGACGAAGAGGTTGGGGCGCGCCTCGTCGGCCTTGGCGGCGATCTCCTTGCCGAACTCCGTCAGCTCCCACTTGTCCGTCCGCCACGTGAAATACGTGTAGGACTGGGTGAAACCGCGGCGGGCGAGACCGTACAACCGTGCAGGACGGGTGAACGCCTCGGACAGGAACAGGACGTCCGGATCCGACTTCTTGACCTCGGCGATCAGCCACTCCCAGAAGTCCGGCGGCTTGGTGTGCGGGTTGTCGACCCGGAAGATCTTGACGCCCGCCGCAACCCAGTGCCGGACGACCCGCAGGACCTCCGCGTAGATGCCGTCGCGGTCGTCGTCGAAGTTGACCGGGTAGATGTCCTGGTACTTCTTCGGCGGGTTCTCGGCGTAGGCGATGGTGCCGTCGGGGAGGACGGTGAACCATTCGGGGTGCTTCTTCGCCCACGGATGGTCGGGTGCGGCCTGCAGGGCCAGGTCGATCGCCACCTCCATGTGCAGCTTCTCGGCGGCAGCGATGAACGCCTTGAAATCACGCATCGTCCCGAGTTGGGGATGAATCGCGTCGTGGCCACCCTCGTCCGAGCCGATGGCCCACGGCGAACCGACGTCGTCGGGGCCAGGGGTCAGCGTGTTGTTGGGGCCCTTCCGGTTGATCTTGCCGACCGGGTGGATCGGTGGGAGGTACACCACGTCGAATCCCATCGACGCGATGCGCGGAAGTGCGGCCACGGACGTGGCGAACGTGCCGTGCCGGGGCTTGCCGTTCTCGTCCCAGCCGCCCGTGGACCTCGGGAAGAACTCGTACCACGACCCGAACAGTGCACGCGTGCGATCGACGAGCACGGTGTGCGGTTCGCTCTTCGTGACGAGATCGCGCAGCGGATGTGCGCGCAGCAGTTCGGTGACGTCCGACCCGAACGCCGGGGCCACACGTTCGGAGAGGTGATGGTCGGAACGCAGCGACGCCGCGACCCCCGCCAGCCGCGAGCGGTCCGCGCGGGGCACGCCCTTCGCGGCACGCTCGAACAACCGCGCACCGATCTCGAGGTCGTTGGCCAGTTCGGCCGGCCCCTGCCCCACCGCCAGCTTGGCTTCGACCGCGTGCTTCCACGTGGTGACCGGATCGCTCCAGGCCTCGATCCGGAACGTCCAGACACCCTCGCCGGTCGGGGTGAAGGAACCGTCGACGGTGTCGGGTACCGGACCGCCGGTCATCGGAATGCGGAAGGTCGCCGAGCCGCCCGACGCGGCACTGCGCGGTCCCCGCACCGCGAGCGTGGCGGCCACGGCGTCGTGACCTTCACGCCACACGGTTGCCCGGACGGGAAACACCTCACCCACAACGGCCTTGGCGGGGTACCGGCCGCACCCGATGTTCGGTTCCACGTCGTCGATACCGAGTCGACCTGTCACGCTGGGCTCCGTTCCATAGCCGGAAGTTGCCGGCGGCTCGTGGGCTGGGCCGCCCGTTCAACCGTAATGGAGTCGACCGGTTCCTGTCCGTATTGGAGATCTGACGTCTACCCGCCCCGACACGGCGCAACGACGCCCGTAGTGCGTTATCGTTCGCGAGGTGAAAGCCTTGCGTCGGTTCACTGTCCGAGCCCACCTTCCGGAGCGGCTCGCTGCCCTCGGTCCGCTGTCCACCAATCTTCGCTGGTCGTGGCATCCGGCGACGCAGGAACTGTTCGGATTGCTGGACGCGGAACTGTGGCGGCAGGTGCAGTTCGACCCGGTCCGCATGCTCGGTGAGGTCGATCCCGCCCGCCTCGACGAACTGGCCGAGGACGTCGCGTTCCTGGCCCGGCTCGACGCCGCGGCCGCCGACCTCGACGACTACCTGTCCCGGCCCCGCTGGTATCAGAACCAGCAGGCCAAGGGAGTGTCGCTCGACGGTGGGATCGCGTATTTCTCAATGGAGTTCGGGGTCAGCGAAGTGCTGCCCAACTACTCCGGTGGACTCGGAATTCTCGCGGGCGACCACCTGAAGGCGGCGTCCGATCTGGGCCTGCCGCTGATCGGTGTCGGCCTGCTGTACCGCTCGGGTTACTTCCGGCAGTCGCTGACCGCGGACGGCTGGCAGGCCGAGCACTACCCGCCGCACGACCCGCAGGGCCTGCCGCTGCGTCTGCTCACCGAGTCCGGGCCGCAGTCCTCGGGTGGGGCACCCGTCCTCGTCCACGTCGCGATCCCCGGGGGCCGGGTTCTGCGCGCCCGCGTGTGGATCGCCCAGGTGGGACGCGTCCCGCTGCTGCTGCTCGACTCCGACATCGCGGAGAACGACGCCGAGATGCGGGGCGTCACCGACCGTCTGTACGGCGGCGACCAGGACCACCGCATCAAACAGGAGATCCTCGCCGGCATCGGCGGTGTCCGGGCCGTGCGCGCCTACACCCACGCCTACGGCCTGCCCGACCCCGCCGTCTTCCACATGAACGAGGGGCATGCGGGTTTCCTCGGCATCGAGCGGATCCGTGAACTGGTCACCACCGGCGGGCTCGACTTCGACGAGGCACTGGCCACGGTCCGGGCAGGCACGGTCTTCACCACCCACACCCCGGTGCCCGCGGGAATCGACCGGTTCCCTGCCGACCTCGTGCGGCACTACTTCGGCGGCGACAACGGTGCGAACGAATCCTCCCTGCTGCCGGGGCTGACGATCGACCGGATCCTCGGACTCGGCCGCGAATCGGATCCGTCGGTGTTCAACATGGCCCACATGGGCCTGCGGCTCGGGCAACGGGCCAACGGCGTGTCCAAGCTGCACGGCATCGTCAGCCGCGAGATGTTCCAGCCGCTGTGGCAGGGATTCGACGCCGAAGAGGTACCGATCGGCTCGGTGACCAACGGTGTCCACGCGCCCACCTGGGCCGCACCCGAATGGATCGATCTCGCCACCCGCATCCTGGGCCCCGAACTGGTGGAGGAAGCCCGCGGCTGGGAGCGGCTGCAGGACCTGTCCGCCGAGGAACTGTGGTCGACCCGCAACGCGTTGCGCGGGAAACTGGTCGAGGAGGTGCGCCGCCGGGTACGCGCATCCTGGATCGAACGCGGTGCGACGTCCGCCGAACTCGGCTGGACGGACGAGGTGTTCGACCCGAACGTGCTCACCGTCGGCTTCGCCCGGCGGGTGCCCACCTACAAGCGATTGACGCTGATGCTCCGCGACCCCGGGCGGCTCCGGGCCCTGCTCCTCGACGAGAAGCGGCCCGTGCAGCTGGTGGTCGCCGGGAAGAGTCACCCCGCGGACGACGGCGGGAAGGCCCTCATCCAGCAGGTCGTGCGGTTCGCCGACGCCGCCGACGTCCGGCACCGCATCACCTTCCTGCCCGACTACGACATGTCGATGGCGCGGTACCTCTACTGGGGTTGCGACGTGTGGCTCAACAACCCGCTGCGCCCGCTCGAGGCGTGCGGCACGTCGGGGATGAAGTCCGCCCTCAACGGCGGACTGAACCTGTCGATCCGTGACGGCTGGTGGGACGAGATGTTCGACGGCGAGAACGGCTGGGCCATCCCGACCGCGGACGGCGTTGTCGACGAGACACGGCGCGACGATCTCGAGGCCAGCGCACTGTACGAACTGCTCGAACGCGCCGTCCTGCCGAGGTTCTACGACCGTGCGGACGGCCTGCCGGTGCGCTGGGTGGAGATGGTCCGTCACACATTGCAGAATCTCGGACCCAAGGTGCTCGCGTCGCGGATGGTGCGCGACTACGCCGTCCAGTACTACGCGCCCGCAGCCGAAGCGGCCCGGACGGTGGCGGAAGAGAATTACGCCGGGGCCCGCGAACTCGCCGCGTTCCGTCGCCGTGTCGAGGCCGCCTGGCCGGCGGTGGCGGTCCTGCAGGTCGACGGCGCCGGACTGCCCGACACTCCCGAGATCGGGGCCAACCTGGTGCTGCGCGCCCGCATCCGCCTCGGCGAACTGTCCGTCTCGGACGTCACCGTGCAGGCCGTGATCGGGAAGGCCGGACCGGACGAGGAGCTCACCGACATCGTCACGGTCCCGATGACCCACTCCGCATCGGACGAGTCGGGGGAACTGTTCGTCGCCGACCTGGCCCTGCCGCTGTCTGGGTCGGTCGGATACACGGTGCGGGTCCTTCCGCACCACCGGTTGCTCGTGGCCCCGTCCGAGCTGGGTCTGGTGACGGCGCCGAATCCCTGACCGGCGCTACCGAGCCGTCACCGGCCGATGTCCCGGCGCTGGAATCCGGTGACGGCGGCGAGGAACAGGGCGGCTGCGAGAAGCAGCAGAACCGCGAGGGGAGTGGCCGAGAAATTCTCGGCAGGCAGGGCGGGTGTGTAGTGGAAGGGGGAGAGCACCCCGAACTGGTCGGGGAGGACTTCCGCGAACATTCCGGCGACGAGCACGTAACCCAGGAATGCCCACAACGCCGGCAGCGCGCGGGGGCTCAGGCCGTAGACGGCCGCGCACGAACCGACGATCACCAGCACGGCAGGCACGGTATTCAGGGCCGCGCCGATCAACCGGCCGAGCGCCCCCGCATCGGACAGCGTGAATGCAGCGGTGATCCCCATGCCGACCCCCGCCGCCACCGCGATCGCGACCGCCGCAGCGGCGATCACGGCCAGCTGGCCACCGAGCCACGACGCCCGCGACACGGGGGTGGCCAGTGCCTCCTCGGCGCGACCGGACGATTCCTCGGAGCGGATGGATATGACGGCACCGACGGCGTACATCGCCGCCATCACCACCAGGAACACCAGATACAGGGCGAACGCACCGTCGGCCGCCGCCGCGGCGCCACCCGGCAGCAACTGTGCGAGATCGGGATCCTGGTCGATGAAATCGCTGATCTGCCTGCCGAGTGAACCGATGGGCAGCGACAGCGCGAACACACCGACACCCCAGGCGAGGATCTGACCGCGCTGCTGACGCGCCGCCAGCGCGGTGACACCGGTCAGGCGGGGGGACGCCTCGGCGCGCCCGCCCCGCGGCGGAAGCAGCCCCGCCCCGACGTCCCGGCGACCGATGGCGGCATACGCACACCCGACGGTCAGCGCCGCCGCGACGATGCCGATCAGCAACGGCCACCAGCGTTCGTCGACATAGGCGCGGGTGGCCTGCGACCAGCCGATCGGCGACACCCACGTCAGCAGGCTCCCGCTGTGTCCCTGCTGCACGTCGCCCACCGCCCGCAGCAGGTACGCGACGATGATCGCGGAGATCCCGACACCGCTTGCCGTGCGGGCGTGTTCGGTGAACTGGGACGCCAGCGCCGACAGCGAGGTGAACACCAGACCCACCACCAGCACACCCGCGGACATGTTCAGCGAACCCGCCGGAGGCAGACCCGCACCGAGCAGCCCGATGACGAGCAGAAGCGCGACGAACAGGTTTGCGAGCGCCGCGGAGATCAGTCCCGCCGTGATTCCCGCGTACCGCCCGACGACGCCGGCGCGTACCAGTTCCGTGCGTCCGGTCTCCTCCTCCGTCCGCAGATGCCGCGTCACCAGCAGCACCGACATGATCGCGACGGCCACCATCGTCATGCCGGCGATCTCGTTGGCGACCATCGCACCGAGCGTGTAGTCGTCCAGGCCGTAACCCGGCCCGGCGAGTGCCGTGGCTGCCGGCGACGAGATGAGTTCGGCACGGGCCTGCCGTGATTCGGCGGTCGGGTAGATGGTCGAGTAACTCGACGTGATCAGGACGGTGAGGCCCGCCACCGCGACCGTCCACACCGGAATCCGGACCCGGTCGGTGCGCACCGCCAGTTCGGCGAGCACACCCGTTCCGCTCAATCGACTCACTGCGGCCGTCCGATCCCGAGTGCCTCGACCTCGTCGCGGTACTCGCGGAGGAACAGGTCCTCGAGCGTCGGCGGGTTGGCGGTGATCGAGACGATGCCCAGCCCCGTCAGCGTGGTCATGACCGGATCGATCTGATCGGAATCGACGTCGAACGTCACCGTGTTCGCGTCCTCACCCTTCTGCAGGTTGTGCACGCCCGGGACATTCGCGATGGGGGTGGGCTTGATCCGGGTGGTCGCCGTCACCGTGGTGCGGGTGAAATGGCGTAGTTCGGACAGCGTTCCCGCCTGCACGGTCCTGCCCGCGCGAATGATGGTGACGGCGTGGCACAGCGCGTCGACCTCGGCGAGGATGTGGCTGGACAACAGCACCGTGCGTCCTCCGCGCGCGAATTCGGTGATGCACTCCTGAAACACCGCCTCCATCAACGGGTCCAGGCCCGACGTCGGCTCGTCGAGGATGAGGAGTTCGGTGTCGGCGGCGAGTGCAGCCACGAGAGCGACCTTCTGCCGGTTGCCTTTCGAATAGGTGCGGCCCTTGCGGGTGGGGTCGAGTTCGAACCGCTCGATCAGCGACGCACGACGGACCGGATCGAGTCCGCCGCGCAGTCGCCCGAGAAGGTCGATCGCCTCGCCACCGGACAGATTGGGCCACAGGTTCACATCCCCCGGAACGTAGGCGAGTCGCCGATGAACGGGAACGGAATCCTGCCACGGATCGGAACCGAGAACGGACGCCGAACCGCCGTCGGCGCGCAGGAGACCGAGGAGCACCCGGATGGTGGTGGACTTGCCCGAGCCGTTGGGTCCGAGGAATCCATGCACCTCGCCCGACTTCACCTCCAGATCGAGGCCGTCGAGGGCGAGGACTTCGCCGAACTTCTTGGTGAGTCCGCGGACTGAGATCGCAAGCTCCATCGGTCGAGCATAGGTGCGCACCCCGTCGCTGTCCGACTCAGTGCGCGGCCGCGGTTCAGGGGCGCGAATCGCGAATCCGCCCCAGTGCCTTACGCACGACTTCCGGATCGGACGTCTCCCAGAACGGTGGAAGCGAGGCCCGCAGATACCCGGCGTAGCGGGCGGTGGCGAGCCGCGGATCGAGGACGGCCACCACACCCTTGTCGTCGACGCTGCGCAGCAGACGTCCCACACCCTGGGCGAGCAGCAGTGCCGCGTGATTGGCTGCGACGGAGAGGAACCCGTTTCCGCCGCGCGATTCGACGGCCTTCTGCCGGGCGACCAGCAACGGGTCGTCGGGGCGGGGGAAGGGGATGCGGTCGAGAATCACGAGGCTCAGGGACGGGCCCGGCACGTCGACACCCTGCCACAGCGACAGCGTGCCGAACAGCGATGTCGGCTCGTCGCCGGCGAATGCCCGGACGAGGGCGCCCGTCGAGTCGTCGCCCTGGCACAGAATCGGGGTGTCGAGCCGGTCGCGCATCGCCTCGGACGCGGCCTTGGCGGCCCGCATCGACGAGAACAATCCCAGTGTGCGCCCGCCCGCCGCCTCGACGAGTTCGGCGATCTCGTCGAGATACGCGGGGGAGAGGCCGTCCCGGCCCGGCGGCGGAAGCTGCTTCGCGATATAGATGATGCCGGCGCGGGCGTGGTCGAACGGCGACCCGACGTCGAGGGCGTTCCATTTGAGTGTGCCCGAATCGGACGGTGCCTCGGAGCCGGTGGCCATCGCCGGATCGATCACGACGGACGACTCGGCCGGAAGTCCCCAGTTGACCGCCAGACCGTCGAACGACCCGCCCACGGTCAGCGTGGCGGACGTCAGGACCACGGTCGATTCGGCGAACAGCCGGGAACGCAGCAGCCCGCCGACCGACAGCGGCGCCATCCGCACCACCCGGCGGATCGAACCGCGATTGTCGTCGGCGGCCAGCCACACCACGTCGTGACGTTTGGCCGGATCCGGCTCGTCGAACGCGCTGAGAACGCGGACGGCGCTGTCGTGGACCTCCTCGACCGACGCGAGTGCGGTGTTGCGCGCCGCGGCGGCCTCCGGATCGCTCAACGCCATACCGGGACGGGACGGGCCGATGGCCGTGCGCAGCGACCACGCGGCGTCGCGGACCGCGGCGAGCGCGGGGGCCGCGCCGGGCGGCAGCGCCTCCCACCGTTCCGGCCGCAGCTCCTCGAGCAGTGCCGCCCAGCCCTCACCCGCGGCCTCGAGACGGTCCGCGTCCTGCTCCTCGACGAGCTTCGCGCAGCGCCGCGCCGCGGCACTGATCGTCGACGCCGCCAGTTCCGCGGTGGCGACGTTGGTGACCCGGTCGACCAGTTCGTGCGCCTCGTCGATGACCACGACATCGTGTTCGGGGAGGATCGCGATTCCGGTGATGGCGTCGATGGCGAGCAGGGCGTGGTTGGTGACCACGACGTCGACCTGCGAGGCCTCCGTGCGGGCGCGCTCGGCGAAGCAGTCCTCGCCGACCGGGCACCGGGACTTGCCGAGGCATTCCCGGGCGGTGACGCTGACCTGGCGCCACGCCTTGTCGCTGACCCCGGGGGTCAGGTCGTCGCGGTCGCCGGTCTCGGTGTCCGAGGACCACTCGGTGAGGCGCTGGACCTCCCGTCCGAGCCGCGACACCGCGAACGGGTCGAACAGCTCGTCCGTGGGAGGCTCTTCGGCGGACCCGGTGTGGATCTTGTTCATGCACAGATAGTTGTTGCGGCCCTTGAGGATCGCGAAGTGCGGTCTCCGGCCGAGGGAATCCTCGAGCGCGTCCGCGAGCCGCGGCATGTCGCGGTCGATCAGCTGACGCTGCAGTGCGATGGTGGCCGTCGAGACGATGACCGTCTTCCCGCTCTGCACCGCGTGCCGGACGCTCGGCACCAGGTAGGCGAGGGACTTGCCGGTGCCCGTCCCGGCCTGGACGGCCAGATGCTCCCCGGTATCGATCGAATGCGCGACGGCGGAAGCCATGGTCAGCTGGTTGGACCGCTCGGCACCGCCCAGCGACCGCACCGCCGTGCGCAACAGCTCGGGGACGTTGGGGAGGTTTTCAGGCACCCGAGCAGGTTACTCGGGACCTACGTCAGAAATTGTCACGCGGTCCGAGGGGGTGTCCGAGTCGCGGCCCACGAGGCGCACCCCGGCGGCCCGCATCGCGGTGATCGCGGCCTCGACGGTCGCGGGGGCGACACCGGCGGTGAGGGGGAGGTGGACGCGCGTCGGGAACCCGGCGGCCACGGCGTCGAGTGCCGTCGCGACCACGCAGTGATCGGTGGCGATCCCTACCACGTCGACCTCGGTGACTCCGGCCGCCTGCAGCCATTTCTCCAGGCTCTGGCCGTCGGCGTTCCTGCCCTCGAAGCCCGAGTAGGCCGCCGAGAACTCGCCCTTGGAGAACACCGATTCGATGCCGGTCAGGTCGAGGTCGGGGTGGAAGTCCGCGCCGGACGTTCCCGATTTGCAGTGCACCGGCCACGTGTCGACGTAGTCCGGTTCGTCGGAGAAATGGTGGCCCGGGTCGATGTGGTGGTCGATGGTGGCCGCGACGGCGTCGTACTCGTTCGAGGCGAGGAAGCGGGTGATCGCGGCCGCGACCGCGGAACCGCCGTCGACGGCGAGGGAGCCGCCCTCGCAGAAGTCGTTCTGGACGTCGACCACGAGCAGTGCGCGCCGGGCGTCGGTGTTCTCGATGTCGGTCATGGTGCCCTCCTGGACTCGGGTTCGGCGAAGCGCACCGGGATCGCGGGCTCGCCGTGGGAGAGCTTCAGGCCCTCCCAGGGCAGGCTGACGAGGCCCGCCGCCAAGAGGGATCTGCTGTCCTCCAGGGTAGTCGTGTCGCAGACGGTCTCACCGCCCCGCACCAGTGGGACCAGCAGTTCCTGCGCGTCGAGACCCGCCGAGCCGGGTGCGTCCGAGTGGGCCGAGTACACGACCTCCTCCACCAGGGTTCCGGTGTCCCGGGCGAACCGCAACGCCCGTTTGGTGCCGCCCCGCGACGCCTTGTTGCTGCTCCTCTTCTCGACGGGGATGCCGTCCACCTCGACGAGTTTGTAGACCATTCCGGCGGTCGGCGCGCCGGAGCCGACGACGACGGACGTGCCGACGCCGTAGACGTCGACCGGTTCGGCCCGCAACGCGGCGATGGCGTATTCGTCGAGGTCGCCGGAGACGACGATCTTCGTCCCGGTCGCACCGAGGTCGTCGAGTTGCCTGCGGACCTGCCGCGCCAGGACACCCAGATCACCGGAGTCGATCCGGACGCCTCCGAGTTCGGGGCCCGCCACCTCGACGGCGGTCTTGACGCCGTCGGTGATGTCGTACGTGTCGACGAGAAGCGTGGTCCCGACTCCGAGTGCCGCGACCTGCGCGCGGAACGCCGCCGCCTCGTCCGGCCCGTCCGGAGTGGTGTGCAACAGGGTGAACGCGTGCGCGCTGGTACCCGCACCGGGCACTCCGTGCCTGCGGACCGCCTCCAGATTCGACGTGGCCGTGAACCCCGCCAGGTAGGCGGCGCGGGAGGCCGCCACCGCGGATTCCTCGTGGGTGCGCCGCGAACCCATCTCGATCATGGGGCGTCCGTCGGCAGCGCTGACCATGCGTGCGGCGGCGGACGCGATCGCGCTGTCGTGGTTGAGGATCGACAGGCTCAGCGTCTCGAGCAGGACGCATTCGGCAAACGTTCCACGGACGGAGAGGATCGGTGAGCCGGGAAAGTAGAAGTCGCCCTCGCGGTAGCCGTCGATGTCCCCGCTGAAGCGATAGTCACGTAGCCAAGCGACGGTCGCCTCGTCGAGGAAGCGGGACACGATCGCGAGTTCCGGCTCGCCGAAGCGGAAGTTCGACAGCGCGGCAATCAGACGGGCGGTGCCGCCGACGACTCCGTACCGGCGACCGTCGGGGAGCCGGCGGGCGAACACCTCGAAACTGCAGCGTCGGTGGGCCGAACCGTCGGCGAGGGCCGCCGACAGCATCGTCAACTCGTACTGGTCGGTGAACAAGGCGGTGCTGTCTCTGGACACCCGGCCACTGTAAGCCGCGGTGTCGCCCAGTGGAGGAGCGTCGTACCCTGGTGTCATGGCTCATTGCTCGACGACAGCTCCATTCGTGGATGCCATGCCGGCATCGCCGCAGGTCACCCCTGCAGAGTCGGAGGTCGTCGAGATCGATGAAGCCAATGATCGTCCCTGGGTCACCGTCGTGTGGGACGATCCGGTGAATTTGATGCACTACGTCACCTACATTTTCCAGAAGCTCTTCGGGTACAGCAAAGCCAAGGCCACGGAATTGATGATGCAGGTCCATTCCGAGGGGAAGGCCGTGGTGTCGAGCGGCTCCCGGGACAAGGTCGAAAACGATGTACGCAAGCTGCACGCGGCCGGCCTGTGGGCCACGATGCAGCACGACGGCAGCTAACTTTCCGTTCGGACAGTAAGGAACTCGGTACGCGACGTGCGGATGTGGAGCAGGAAGAACTCGCTCGGCGGTGTGAAGCTGCGTTCGGAGATGGACGCGCACGAGGCCACGGTGCTGCGATCGCTGGTCGCCTCCGTCCTCGGTCTTCTCGAGGAGCGGGCCGCGTCCGCCCCGGAGGACGAACTCGCGGCGCTCACCGGGATGCGGACCGGCAATACGACGGCACCCGACGAGGAGGTCCTCGCGCGGCTGCTGCCCGACTTCCACCGTCCCGACATGGACGCGCCGGACGACGACGAGATCCGGGCCGAATCGAACGCCGACATCAACGGTGCGCTGCGCGGACTCCACGAACCGGAGATCATCGACGCCAAAGTGGCGGCGGGCTCGGTCATTCTCCACACGGTGCCGGAGAACGGCGGCAAGGTGCTGCTCACGCCGGAGCAGGCCGACGCCTGGCTCAGCGGTCTCAACGACGTGCGGCTGGCGCTGGGCACCAACCTGGGCATCGACGCCGACACGCCGGACGAACTCGATCCCGCCGATCCCCGCGCACCGCACCTCGACATCTACCACTGGCTGACCTGGATGCAGGACTCGCTCGTTCAGGCGCTCGCACCGTGACGGCCACGACGCCGGGCCGCACCGATTCGCTCGTCGATGTGGTGGGCCTGAGCGTCGGGCACCACCACGAACTCGACGCGGACGCCGCGCTCGGACGCGGTGCCGCCACCGGATGCACCGTGGTCCTCGCGCCGCACGGCGCGACCGGTGCGGTCGACGTCCGTGGCGGGGGACCGGGCACCCGGGAAACCGACCTCCTCGACCCCAGTCACAGCGTCCGGAAGGTGCACGCGATCGTCCTGACCGGCGGCAGCGCGTACGGACTCGCCGCCGCCGACGGCGTCATGCGGTGGCTCGAGGAGCACGGTCACGGAATCGCCATGGGGGAACCCGATCAGGTGGTCCCGATCGTTCCCGCTGCCGTGATCTTCGATCTGCCGGTCGGTGACTGGCGCACGCGTCCCACCGCCGAATTCGGTTACCGGGCAGCAGATTCTGCGTCGCACACCGTCCTCTCCGGTTCGGTGGGCGCCGGGGTCGGGGCGCGGGCGGGCGCGATCAAAGGCGGTGTCGGTACGGCGAGCGTCGTCGTCACGGACGGTCCGGCGAAGGGCATCACGGTGTCCGCGCTGATGGTGGCCAATCCCGTCGGAACCGTGTTCGATCCGGCGACCGGACTGCCCTGGGGTGTCGCCACCGTGGGTGCAGCCGCTTTCGGGCTCCGACCCCCCGTCGCCGCCGAGGTGTCGGCGGCGCGCGAACTGATCGCCAAGAGCACCGTCCTCAACACGACCATCGGCGTCGTCGCGACCGACGCCGTCCTGGGCAAGGCGGCGCTACGCCGCGTCGCCGTCGCCGGTCACGACGGGCTGGCCCGCGCGATCCGGCCTGCGCATTCGCCGCTCGACGGCGACACGATCTTCGCGCTCTCCACCGGCATCCACCCGGTCCACCACCCGGCAGGAGTGCCCGACGCGTTCCCGCCCGATCTGCCCGTCGTCGACGCCGTCTGCACCGCGGCCGCCGAAGTGGTGGAGAAGGCCATCGTCGACGCCGTCCTCAGCGCCACCCCCGTCGCGGGAATTCCCACCTACCGCGACCTGTTCCCTTCAGCACTGCGTTCCTGAGGTACCGGCCGGTCGGTGGCCGACTCGCCGGTGCGCACCTAGGATGGCGCTCACGGAGGTAGATGACGTGCTGGTGATTCGATCGGACTTCGTCGAGGCGATGGTCGCGCACGCGCGCGCCGACCACCCGGACGAGGCATGCGGGGTCATCGCCGGGCCGGAAGGCTCCGACCGCCCCGAACGGCACATCCCGATGATCAACGCCGAGCGTTCGCCCACGTTCTACCGATTCGACTCGGGTGAGCAACTGAAGGTGTGGCGGGCGATGGACGACGCCGACGAGGTGCCCGTCGTGATCTACCACTCGCACACCGCCACCGAGGCGTACCCGAGCCGGACCGACATCTCCTTCGCGTCCGAACCGGACGCCCACTACGTGCTGATCTCCACCCGCGACCCCGACGTCCACGAACTGCGCAGCTACCGCATCGTCGACGGTGTCGTCACCGAGGAACCCGTCGACGTGGTCCAAAGCTACAAGTTCGCCCACACGTCCGTGGCAGACGTCCCCGACAAGTGACGGCGCCGTCCCTCGCGACGGGCCCGCGGCAGGTAAGACACCCACATCCCGAGGAGCCGACCATGGCTGTCACAGTTTCGATCCCCACCATCCTGCGTACCCACACCGGCGGTGAAAAGCGGGTGGAGGCAACAGGTCCCACACTCTCCGCCGTCATCGACGATCTCGACGGCAATTACGGCGGCATCAAGGACCGCCTGATCAACGACGGCCGTCTGCACCGCTTCGTCAATGTGTACGTCAACGACGAGGACGTCCGATTCTCCGGCGGACTCGACACAGAGGTGGCCGACGGGGACTCCGTGACGATCCTGCCCGCCGTCGCCGGAGGCTGATCGCGGCCGTGGCGCGGTTCGATTCGCTGATCGACACCCTCGGCGACACACCCCTCGTCGGGCTGCCCCGCCTGTCGCCGAGCTGGAACGGCACAGCGCCGGTCCGGCTGTGGGCGAAGCTCGAAGACCGCAACCCCACCGGTTCGGTGAAGGATCGGCCCGCCCTCCGCATGATCGAGCAGGCCGAGAACGACGGCACCCTGACGCCCGGGGCGACGATCCTCGAGCCGACCAGCGGGAACACCGGGATCTCGCTCGCGATGGCCGCGAAACTCAAGGGCTACCAGCTGATCTGCGTGATGCCCGAGAACACGTCCGTGGAACGCAGGCAACTGCTGGCGATGTTCGGTGCGCAGATCATCGACTCACCCGCGCGCGGCGGATCGAATCAGGCTGTGGCCGTGGCCAAGGAGCTGTCCGCGGAGCATCCCGAGTGGGTGATGCTGTACCAGTACGGCAATCCCGCGAATGCGCTGGCCCACTACGAGACCACAGGCCCCGAGATCCTGCGCGACCTTCCCGAGATCACCCACTTCGTCGCGGGTCTCGGCACCACCGGCACCCTGATGGGCGTGGGGCGCTATCTCCGCGAACACGTCGACGGCATCGAGATCGTGGCGGCCGAGCCCCGCTACGGGGAACTCGTGTACGGCCTCCGCAACATCGACGAGGGCTTCGTCCCCGAGTTGTACGACGAATCCGTCCTCACCTCGCGGTTCTCCGTCGGCCCCGCCGACGCCGTCCGCCGCACCCGGCAACTGATCGACAACGAAGGCATCTTCGCGGGCATCTCGACCGGCGCGATCCTCCACGCCGCGCTGGGGGTCGCACGAAAGGCCGTCAAGGCCGAACGCGCGGCGAACATCGCGTTCATCGTCGCCGACGGCGGATGGAAATATCTGTCGACCGGCGCATACGGCGGTACGGTCGAGGAAGCAGAAGAAGCACTGGAAGGGCAGTTGTGGGCATGACGACAGGGGTGTGTGGATCATGACGTCGTCGTTCGACTCCTCGCGATTCGACTCGCCGGTGCCCAGGGGTGGCGCGAAGCCGGCGCCCGCCTCGAAGTCGAAACCGCTGTGGCTGCAGTCCGCAATCCTCATCGGCACCTTCACGATGCTGCTGTACGTCATCGAGATCGTCGACGTGGCGTCCGACGAGCGACTCGAAGAGAACGGCGTCGGGCCGCGCTCCATCGACGGGCTGTGGGGGATTCTGTTCGCCCCGGTCCTGCACGACGACTGGGCGCATCTGTTCGCGAACACCGTCCCGCTGCTGGTCCTCGGGTTCCTCGTGCTGCTGTCGGGCATCGCCCGCGGCCTCGCCGCCACCGGGATCGTCTGGGTGGTCGGAGGTCTGGGCACCTGGTTGACCGGCGGATCCTATTCCAACCACATCGGCGCCTCCGTCCTGATCTTCGGCTGGCTCGCCTACCTGCTGGTCCGGGGAATCTTCGCCCGCAGCCTCGGCCAGATCCTCGTCGGCGTGGTGGTGTTCGTCGTCTACGGCAGCCTGCTGTGGGGTGTCCTGCCCAGCGCTCCCGGTGTGTCCTGGCAGGGGCATTTGTTCGGCGCCGTCGGCGGAGTCGTCGCGGCCTGGCTCCTCTCCGCGGACGCCAGGAGGCAGCGGGCCCGGAAAGCGGTGGGGCCTCAATCGTTCGGGTGATCGGGCCAGCCCGGTCGGCGCAGGCCCTCGACGCCTTGCGATCAGGTCACAGTTCCCCATCGGTTGTGAGGTCGACGCGCCAATTCCGTCGGAAGCTTTTTCCGAAACGGGTCGCCGTGGCAGCATGGCGGGTATGCGCATTACCGTCCTGGGATGTTCAGGGAGCGTCTCCGGACCAGACTCACCTGCATCGGGTTATCTGTTGACCGCGCCGGACACACCGCCGCTGGTACTCGACTTCGGACCCGGTGTCCTCGGTGCGCTCCAGCGGTTCGCCGATCCCGGCGAGGTCTCCGTCCTCCTCAGCCACCTGCACGCGGACCACTGCCTGGACCTCCCCGGACTGCTCGTCTGGCGTCGCTATCATCCGCACCCGCCGAAGGGGCGCGCACTCGTCTACGGCCCGTCCGACACCGCCCGCCGGATCGGCGTCGCGTCCGCGGAGTGCGGCGGCGACATCGACGACATCTCCGACACGATCGACCTGCACCATTGGACCGACGGCGAACCGGTCACGTTCGGCGACCTCACCATCACCGCGCGCCGGGTAAACCACCCGCCCGAGGCGTACGGGTTCCGGCTGACCAACGGCGCCGGGCGCACCCTCGTCTACACCGGCGACACCGGCATGTGCGAAGAAGTGATCGACCTCGCCCGCGGGGCCGACGTACTGCTCGCCGAGGCGTCGTGGACGCACAGCCCGGACCGGCCCGAAGGGATCCACCTGTCGGGGACCGAGGCCGGTCAGGTCGCACACCGCGCCGGTGTCGCCGAACTGCTGCTCACCCATATACCGCCGTGGACGTCCCGCGAAGACGTCATCGCCGAGGCCAAGGCCGAATTCTCCGGCCCCGTGCACGCGGTGTCCGCGGGCGGCGTCTACACCGTCTGAAGCCGTGTGCCCGCGCCCCGCACGGGGGCGACTAGGCTCTCTGCCGTGACCACACGAGAAGACGGTAGGGCGGACGACGAACTCCGCGAGGTCAAGATCACCCGGGGCTTCACCACTCATCCCGCGGGATCGGTGCTGGTGGAATTCGGAAACACCAGGGTGATGTGCACGGCCAGCGTCGAGGACGGTGTTCCCCGTTGGCGTCAGGGCTCCGGACTCGGCTGGCTGACGGCCGAATACGCCATGCTGCCCGCCGCCACCCACACCCGCAGTGGCCGAGAGTCCGTCAAGGGCAAGGTCGGTGGACGAACCCAGGAGATCAGCAGGCTGGTCGGACGCTCCCTCCGCGCCTGCATCGACCTCGCCGCCATCGGTGAGAACACCATCGCCCTCGACTGCGACGTGCTGCAGGCCGACGGCGGAACCCGCACCGCAGCCATCACCGGCGCCTATGTGGCCCTCGTCGACGCGGTGACCTACCTCCGCGCCGCCGGCCGTCTCGCCGACCCCCAGCCGATCTCCTGCGGCATCGCCGCGGTGAGCGTGGGCGTCGTCGACGGCCGTGTGCGCCTCGACCTGCCGTACGAGGAGGACTCGCGCGCCGAGGTCGACATGAACGTGGTGGCCACCGACACGGGCACCCTCGTCGAGATCCAGGGCACCGGCGAAGGCGCGACGTTCCCGCGGAGCACGCTCGACAAACTGCTGGATTCCGCACTCGCAGGGTGCGAGCAGCTGTTCGAGATCCAGAAGGCCGCGCTCGAACTGCCCTACCCCGGTGCGCTTCCGGAGCCGAAGGTCCCGGAGACGTCGAAGAAGAAGTTCGGGGGCTAGCTCGGTGCCAACCACACGGGTGCTGGTGGCCAGCCGCAACGCGAAGAAACTCCGGGAACTGCATCGGGTGCTCGCGGCGGCCGGTGTCGACGGGATCGAACTGGTCGGGCTCGATGCCGTACCCGAGTACCCCGAGGCCCCCGAAACGGGTGCGACGTTCGAGGAGAACGCCCTGGCGAAAGCGCGCGACGGTGCCGCCGCAACCGGAATGGCCTGTGTCGCAGACGATTCCGGAATCGAAGTCGATGCGCTGAACGGCATGCCCGGAGTCCTGTCCGCCCGGTGGTCGGGCACGCACGGGAACGATCCCGCGAACACCGCCCTGGTCCTGGCTCAGCTCGGTGACGTGCCCGACGACCGCCGGGGAGCGGCGTTCGTCTCGGCGTGCGCGCTCGTGGTGCCCGGCGGCGAAGAATCGGTGGTCCGCGGCGAATGGCGGGGAAGCATCGCCCGCGAGCCGGTCGGCGACGGCGGATTCGGCTACGACCCGGTCTTCGTGCCCGACGGAGACACCCGCTCGGCCGCCCAGCTGTCACCCGAGGAGAAGGACGCGTCCTCGCACCGAGGGCGGGCGCTCGTTCAACTCGTCCCCGCCCTGGCGGCGCTCACCGGGCAGTGACCCTCGCTACGCTTCACGGGAGGAGGTTTCGCATGTCGCCGATGATGGTGCCGCAGACACCGCTCGGCTGGCTGACCTACGTGATCGCGATGATCACCGGGCAGCCGGTCATCATGTGAGGGAGCCGACCGGTTCGATCAGAGACCGAAGTCGCGGCGGACCTGCCTGGTCCGCTGGTGCTCCACGTAGAACGACAGGAACGGAATGGTGCCCGCGAGGAGCGTCCCGACCGTCCGGCCCGCAGGCCAGCGCACCTTGACCGCCAGGTCGAGCGTCACCAGCAGGTAGACGAAGTACACCCAGCCGTGCACCACGGCGATCCAGCTGGGCAGGTTGTCGACCTTGAAGATGTACTTGGCCACCATCTCTGCGGTGAGGACCAGCAGCCACACACCGGTGGCGTAGGCGAGGACGCGGTAGCGCAGGAGCGCGGGGGCGATCTTCTTCTGCTTCGCGGTGTCTGTGACCGAACCGGCAGTCGATTCGTCTTGGCCCGTGCTCACGTGGTGCTCCTATCGGTCTCGCGAGCAGACAGCTCGGCGAGGTACTGGTTGTACTGCGAAATCTGCCGGCTCTCGAGGTCGTCCGGATCGTCGTCCTCGGCCACCGAGGGGCGAGGGGGCAAGACGTCGGCCGGGATCTCCCGCAGTTCGGTGGGAGCATCCGGGACGTCGGTGGTGTCAGCTGGTTCGGCATCCTCGAGCTGCACGAATCGCCGATAGGCGTAGACGAGGAACGCCGCGAACAGTGGCCACTGGAACGCGTATCCGAGGTTCTGGCCAGTCCCGCCGACCGCTTCGAAACGTGTCCACTGCCACCAGCCGAGTGCGAGGCACCCGACAGCCCCGACGACCACCAACAGGACCAGCGCGGGGCGGCGTTGCTTACGGTTACCGGACACGTAACGACGGTACCTGAATCGCTGAATGCGCTGCTAGGAGAGGTTGCGCCTATGGCGGCCGTCACAGCCGCCGCAGGCGCCCGACGAGCCGTCGATCTAAGCGAAACAGGGCCGCCGAAAAATCGGCAAAGAACCCGAGCAGTGCGCGAGGGGGGACTCGAACCCCCACGTCCTTTCGGACACCAGGACCTAAACCTGACGCGGCTGCCTAATTACGCCACTCGCGCGCGAAGCACAGACTACGCCATGAACAAGGCACCCCCCGCAGCACATGTCAATCGGATCGCCGGCCCCGGTCGAGGCTCTTTCGCCCGGCCCACGATGGAGTCTGGCTGTGGCAGTTGGGGCACAGGAATCGAACTTCCTGCAAGCGGGAGTCCGATGGGTCTCCCCGTATGTGGTCGACATGCAGGATCAGCGGGAGTCCGCACCACTCGTCCTGCACGCCGCATGCGACGCATTTGTACGGCACTCCTGCCTCGATCAGAGCCCTTCTCAGGAGGTGGGGTTGGACGCGCCTGCTGCCCGCCAGGCGACGGATCAGTATCTCCTGCCACGTCATTCGGTTGCGGGCACGCTTGCCCTTGGTGTGCGCCTGGCCCGTGAAGTGTGACGTGTCGATGCCGAGAGTGTTGATCCGGCGCCGCAGGTGCGCGTGTGTCCCACCCGCGGGTTTCAGGCCGAGGTAGCGCATGACGCCGGCGTAGCTCGTCGATTCTGCGACCGCCTGCTCGAGCACTTCTCGCGTGTACTTCATCTCGCACCCGCCACCCGCCGCTGCGCGCGCTGGTACCGCCAGACGGCGTGGGTGAAGGTGGCGGGCGTGATCCCGAGCCGCGCTGCTGCCTCGGCGACGAGGTGTTCGGCGTCTGCAGTCGATGGGGGTGTTTCGAGGTCGAGCGCCTCGCCGAGGAACTCGCCCACCACGCGGTGAGAGTCGGCGGTGCGGATGCCGAGTTGCATGGCGAGGCACTCCCAGGTGGCGGGACCGAACCCGGGCACCCCGACGAGGGCGCTCCGCTGGGCCTCGTCGTCGCGGAGATCCGCCGAGGTGGTGCAGCCCAGCTCGGCGAGCGAGCGTGCCGCCGAGGCGACGGCCTCGGCCTTGGTGGTGTAGTTCCCCGGTGCTCGCTGCCGGTTGTCCAGGACGGCCAGGAGGCCTTCGGGTTCGTCGGCGTGCGCGGCGTGCGCGGCGAGCGCCGTGAGGTCGTCGAGAGGTGCGGCCCGGTGATCGCGCCAGCGGGTGATGACGGCGCGGACCCCCGTGGTGGGCGTGCCGTACGTGGCGCGGGCGGAGAACGCGGCATCGAGCAGACCGGCTTCGATCTCGCACGGCCAGCCCTCCGTCCAGTGCGGCCACGACTCTGGTGGCAGTTCGGCGGCGACGTGATCGAGTAAGGCGCGGACGTGGGCTGTGCTCATTTCTTCCCCCCGGAGAATGGCTGTCGGCTGTTCCTGGACTCGAACATTCGTGCGAGGGTCCGACAGGTTCGCTTTCGCAGGTCGCGGACCCGGATTCGAGGGCGCAGACCTGCATGAACCTGGGACTTCGTCAAGGTGGTAACAGATTGATAACGATTAATATGAGGCTTTCCTCAGGTTCTTGGACGTCCTCGCACCGCCCTCGTCCAGCACGGACGCGATCTACTCACCGGTCACTTCGCGGGAGATCTGTGAGGGACATCACGCGATATTTCTCCGATGCACGGCTGTGACACCCCGACGGCTCGTGAACGTGAGGAAATCCTCATGATTCTGTGTCAACCTTGAACAGCCCGGAAGAGCTGATCAGAGCCGATACAGCTGGCACACGATGCCGAGGGCGGCAGACACTATCCCCACCTCCCCCCAGAGGGGACCAGGAGAGGACATACGCGTGACGATTGACGACACGACACCCGCAGGAAACGGAAAAAACTCGAAGGGTTCGCGGCGCATCGGCGTAGACCGGGACGACACTCGGTCGTCGAGCAAGGGCACCCTCGTGGATCGTCTGCTCGGAGGTGAGCCGTACGCGCTCGCCTTCGGTGGTCAGGGTGCGCCCTGGCTGAGCTCGCTGGAGGAACTGAGCCGCGACAACGGACTCGAGCCGGCACTCACCACGATCGTCAACGACGCGGCCGACTACCTGGCCCCCGTGGCGCAGGAACTCCTCGTCGTGCGCCCGGTCGGATTCGACCCCATCGCCTGGATCCTCGAGCAGGAACTCGCCGACGAAGAGGACGGCGCCCAGGCGGCCGGTCCCTCCGCGGCAGCGCTCACCTCGGCGGCGGTGTCTCTCCCCGGCGTCTTCCTCACCCAGATCGCAGCGCTGCGTGCGCTGGCAGCTCAGGGCCTCGATCCCGCGGTTACGGCTCCCGTGTCGGTGATCGGCCACTCCCAGGGACTCCTCGCCGCGGAGGCCGTTGCCTCCTCGGGTCAGAAGGACGGCGAACTCCTCGCCCTCGCTCAGCTCATCGGTGCGGCTGCCGGCCTCGTCGGCCGTCGTCGCGGAGTGATCGCCGCCGCCGACTCCACCCCGATGCTCGCTGTCTCCAACGTCGACCCGGAACGACTCCGTCAGATCGTCGAGGAGCTCGCGGAGGGCCTCGAGCCCGAGCGTGCAGCCGTCCTCGGCATCCGCAACGCCCGTCGCCGCGTCGTACTGTCCGGCCCGCCCGCCCAGCTGGCACGCGTCCAGCAGCGGTGCGAGCAGATCGAGGCCGACGAGGCCCGTGAGCGCGACGCCAAGAAGCGTGGCGGCTCCATCTTCGCGCCCGTCTTCGAGCCCCTCGCGGTCGAGATCGGCTTCCACCACCCCGCACTCGCGGAGACGATCGACATCGTCGGCCAGTGGGCCGTGCGCTGCGGTCTCGACGAGGAGAAGGCCCGCGCTCTCACGAGCGCCTGCCTCGTCGATCCCGTCGACTGGGTCGCCGCCGTCGACAGCACCCTCGAAGCCGGTGCCGCGTGGATCCTCGACCTCGGACCCGGTGACCTCCTCACCCGCATGACGTCGGCCAGTGTCCGCGGCCAGGGCGTCGGCATCGTTGCCGCCGCGACCCGTGGCGGTCACCGCAACCTCCTCACCCCGGGCGCAACCCCCGAGGTTCCCGCCGCGTGGACCGAGTTCCTCCCGAAGCCGGTGTCGCTGCCGGGCGGCCGCATCGGCGTGGAGACCGCGTTCACGAAGCTGACCGGTCGTTCGCCGATCCTGCTCGCAGGCATGACCCCGACCACGGTCGACCCGACGATCGTCGCCGCAGCAGCGAACGCAGGCCACTGGGCCGAGCTCGCCGGCGGTGGCCAGGTCACCGAGCAGATCTTCGCCGACAACGTCGAGAAGCTCACCGGGCTGCTCGAGCCGGGCCGCGCCGTGCAGTTCAACTCGATGTTCCTCGACCCCTACCTGTGGAAGCTCCACGTCGGTGGCAAGCGCCTCGTGCCGAAGGCCCGTGCCGCGGGTGCCCCGTTCGACGGTGTCGTCGTCACCGCCGGTATCCCTGAACTCGAGGACGCCGTCTCGATCATCGGCGACCTCACCGACGCGGGCTTCAGCTACGTCGCGTTCAAGCCGGGCACGGTCGCGCAGATCCGCTCGGTCATCCGCATCGCCAACGAGGTTCCCTCGTTCCCCGTCATCGCCCACATCGAGGGCGGCCGCGCCGGTGGTCACCACTCGTGGGAAGACCTGGACGACCTGCTCCTCGACACCTACGCCGAGCTGCGCACCCGGCCGAACCTGGTCCTGTGCGTCGGTGGCGGCATCGGCACGCCCGAGCAGGCTGCCGACTACCTGACCGGCCGCTGGTCCGTTGCACACGGCTTCCCGGCCATGCCGCTGGACGGCATCCTGGTCGGCACCGCCGCCATGGCCACCCTCGAGGCGACCACCTCTGCCGAGGTGAAGCAGCTCCTCGTCGACACCCCCGGTACTCCGGACTGGGTCGGAGCAGGCACCGCCGAGGGCGGCATGGCCTCCGGCCGCAGCCAGCTCGGCGCCGACATCCACGAGATCGACAACGCCGCCTCCCGCACCGGCCGTCTGCTCGACGAGGTCGCCGGTGACGCCGACGCCGTCGCCGAGCGTCGCGACGAGATCATCGAGGCACTGAACATCACGGCGAAGCCGTACTTCGGCGACGTCGCGACCATGACGTACGAGCAGTGGCTGCGCCGCTACCTCGAGCTGGCCGTCGGCATCGACGCGGCGAAGGCATTCGACTGCGGCACCGACCTCCAGGACGCCATCACCGAGGCCACCGAGAGCCCGTGGCTCGACATCACCTGGCGTGCGCGCTTCGGTGAGATGCTGCAGCGCACCGAGTCGCGTCTGCACCCGGTCGACCGTGGCCCCATCCCCACCCTGTTCGCCGACGACGCGATTCTCGAGCGTCCCGAGGCGGCCGTCTGCGCCCTGCAGGCGCAGTACCCCGACTACGCCACCACGGTTCTGCACCCCGCGGACGTCTCCTTCTTCGTCTCGCTGTGCAAGACCCCCGGCAAGCCGGTCAACTTCGTGCCCGTCGTCGACGGTGACGTCCGCCGCTGGTGGCGTTCCGACTCGCTGTGGCAGGCACACGATCCTCGCTACACGGCCGACCAGGTCTGCGTCATCCCCGGCACCGTCGCCGTCGCCGGCATCACGCGCGTCGA
Source organism: Rhodococcus sp. JVH1 (assembly GCF_000280725.2). Lineage (NCBI taxonomy): Bacteria > Bacillati > Actinomycetota > Actinomycetes > Mycobacteriales > Nocardiaceae > Rhodococcus > Rhodococcus sp. JVH1. Next base: position 6,500,801 of record NZ_CP166289.1, read on the forward strand.
CGAGCCTGTCGGCGAGCTGCTGGACCGCTTCGAGAAGGCCACGTACGACGAGCTGGTCACCGCCGGTGTCGCGCCGCTGTCGCTGCCCGCACGCCGTCACGCGGACATTGCCCGCGGCCTCCTCGACACCGTGCTGTCGGCTCCCGACATCCAGTGGGCCTCGCGCCTGACGCTGAACCCGGTTCGCCGGCTCGGTGACCTCGACAAGTGGTCGATCGAGTCCGACACCCTCGCGGTGCACGAGACCACCGGTGCCGAGCTGTCCGTCATCGACGACCAGCAGGTGCTCCTCACCGTCCCGCTGGTGGCAGCCAAGTCCGTCCAGATCACCATCACCGTCCCCGCGTCCGTCGCGGACGGCGGCGCTCCCGTGGTCACCGAGGCCGACGCCGAGAAGTCGATGACCGCACTCCTTGCGGTCGCGGCCGGTCAGAAACTGCCCGCCGTCAAGAACGGTGTCGCACGCCTCAACCTCGCCTGGACGCCCGACCTGGTCGCCGACCACGCCGGTGTCACCGGTTCGGGTCTGCCCACGACGCTGAGCGTCAGCGGCAAGGCTGTCCCGGACGTGGTCGTCGGCGCTTGCTGGCCGGCCGTGTTCGCCGTGCTCGGTGCTGCCAAGACCGAAGACTCGCTGTCCGTCATCGAGGGCATGCTCGACCTGGTCCACCTGGACCACAGCGTCGATTTCGTCGGCGAACTGCCTTCAGAGACCAGCATTCTCGTCGTCAAGGCCGAGGTCGCCTCGGTTCTCGATACCGACCTGGGCCGCGTCGTCGAGGTCAAGGTCGAGGTCGGCGCCATGCTCGGTGAGGGCCTGGACGCGCCTGCTGTCGTCACCCTGTCGGAGCGCTTCGCGATCCGCGGCCGCACCGGCAAGGGCGAACTGTCCGACCCGGCCCGCGCCGGTGGCTCGCTGAGTGACGAGGCCGTCGACACCCCGCGTCGTCGTCGCCGCGACACCACGATCGTCGCTCCCCGCAACATGGGCTCCTTCGCCCAGGTGTCGGGCGACCACAACCCGATCCACACCTCCGACAACGCGGCACTGCTCGCCGGCCTCGGCAGCCCGATCGTGCACGGCATGTGGCTCTCCGCCGCTGCCCAGCAGGTCGTCACCGCCGTGGATCCGGCCGAGACCAAGACGCCGCCGCGTCGTCTCACCGCCTGGACCGCACGCTTCCTGGGCATGGTTCGCCCGGGCGCCGAGATCGACGTCCGCGTCGACCGCATCGCGGTGGACCGTGGCGCCGAGATCGTCGAGGTCGGCTGCCGCATCGACGGTGAACTGGTGATGGTCGCAACGGGTCGCACCGCCGCCCCGAAGACCGTCTACGCGTTCCCCGGACAGGGCATCCAGCGTCCCGGCATGGGCCTCGACGCCCGCGCCCGCTCCAAGGCCGCCCGTGAGATCTGGGACCGCGCCGACAAGCACACCCGCAAGGCCCTCGGCTTCTCGATCCTCGCCGTGGTCCGCGACAACCCGACGGTCGTCAAGGCCCGTGGTGTCGAGCACAAGCACCCGGACGGTGTTCTGCACCTGACCCAGTTCACCCAGGTCGCGATGGCGACGCTCGGTGTGGCTCAGGTCGCCGAGCTCCGCGAATCCGGTGCCTTCGTCGAGGGCGCCCTGCTCGCAGGCCACTCGGTCGGTGAGTACAACGCTCTCGCCGCCGTCGCCGGTGTGCTGCCTCTCGAAGCTGTTCTCGAGGTGGTCTTCCAGCGTGGTTCCGCGATGCACGCACTCGTTCCCCGCGACGAGGCCGGCCGTTCCGACTACCGGATGGCTGCCATCCGCCCGTCGCAGATCGGTCTGGCCGACGACGACGTCGAGGCGTTCGTCGCCGGTGTCGCCGAGGCGACCGGTGAGTTCCTTCAGATCGTGAACCTGAACCTGCGTGGCTCGCAGTACGCCATCGCGGGCACGGTCGCCGGGCTCAACGCGCTCGAGAAGGAAATCGACATCCGCCGTGAGGCTTTCGGTGGCAAGCGCGCGTACATCATGGTTCCGGGCATCGACGTCCCGTTCCACTCGACGGTGCTGCGTGGCGGCGTCGACGACTTCCGTGGACGTCTCGAGGAACTGCTTCCGCAGGACATCGACCCGGCCATCCTGATCGGGCGCTACATCCCGAACCTGGTCCCCAAGCCGTTCTCCCTGAAGAAGGAGTTCGTGCAGGAGATTGCCGACCTGGTGCCGTCGAAGCCCCTCGACAAGGTGCTGAAGGACTTCGACTCCTGGACGAAGAAGCCGGTCCAGCTCACCCGCGTGGTCCTCACCGAGCTCCTGGCCTGGCAGTTCGCCAGCCCGGTGCGCTGGATCGAGACGCAGGATCTGCTGTTCGCCGACGAGTCCGAAGGTGGACTGGGTGTCGAGCGGTTCGTGGAGATCGGTCTGGGCTCCGTCCCGACCGTCGCGAACCTCGCCTCGCAGACCCTGAAGCTGCCGGGCCGCTTCGGCTACCCGGTCGAGGTCCTCAACATCGAGCGTGAAGCGTCCATCGTGTACTCCACCGACGTCGATCCGGCGCCGGTCGAGGACGACGAGCCCGCAGCACCCGCAGCCGAGGCGCCCGCCGCATCGGCCGCACCCGCCGCGGCTCCGGCCCCGGCCGCTGCACCGTCCGGTGGACCGCGTCCCGACGACATCGCGTTCAAGGCCGCCGACGCCACCAAGGTCCTGATCAGCCTGTGGACCAAGCTCCGTCCCGATCAGGTCGGCCCCGTCGACACGATCGAGGCGCTGTGCGACGGCGTGTCCTCGCGGCGTAACCAGCTGCTCGTCGACCTCGGCTCCGAGCTCTCGCTCGGTGCGATCGACGGTGCCGCGGACGCCGACATGGGTTCGCTCGCCGGCACGGTCGACTCCCTGGCCCGTACGTACAAGCCGTTCGGCCCGGTGCTGTCCGACTCGATCAACGATCACCTCCGCAAGGTCTTCGGCCCCTCGGGTCGTCGTCCGGCGGCCATCGCGGACCGCGTGAAGAAGGTCTGGGAACTCGGCGACGGCTGGGCCTACCACGTCACCGCCGAGGTGGCGCTCGGAACCCGCGACGGTTCCAGCATCCGTGGTGGTGACCTCGGCGGCCTGGCCGGCGGCGGTCTCGCCGACGGCGCCGCAGTGGACGCCGTCATCGACAGCGCAGTGGCCGCAGTGGCCTCGCGCCGCGGGATCAGCGTCTCCCTCCCGTCCTCGGGTGGCGGAGCCGGTGGCACCGTCGATGCCGCGGCGCTGGGCGAGTTCACCGAGCACATCACGGGCCGCGACGGCGTGTTGGCCTCGGCCGCCCGCCTCGTGCTCGAGCAGCTCGGCTTCGCGGGCGACGCGGCGACGGCAGCGCAGCCGACCGACACCGAACTCGTCGACCTCGTGTCGGCGGAGCTCGGTTCCGACTGGCCGCGACTGGTTGCTCCCGCGTTCGACGCCAAGCGGGCGGTACTGCTCGACGACCGCTGGGCGAGTGCACGTGAGGATCTGGCTCGTCTGTGGATCGACGCGGCAGGCGTGGAGTCTCTCGAGATCGAAGGCTTCGCCGGTGCAGGCAAGTCCGTTGCGGCGCAGGCCGCATGGTGGCAGGCCCGCGCAACCGACGAGGGTCGCACGGCTCTGGCCGAGAAGTACGGGCGTATCGCGGAGGCGGCAGTCGTCGTCACCGACGAGACCCCGGAATGGGCAGACCAGGTCGCCGTCGTCACCGGTGCCAGCAAGGGTTCCATCGCGGCCTCGGTCGCAGGCAAGCTCCTCGCCGGCGGCGCGACGGTCTTCGTGACCACCTCGCGTCTCGACGACAAGCGTCTCGGCTTCTACCGCGACCTCTACCGCCGCAATGCTCGCGCCGGTGCCGCCCTGTGGGTGGTCCCCGCGAACATGGCGTCCTACACGGACATCGACGCGCTCATCGAGTGGATCGGTGAAGCGCAGTACGAGACGGCCGGTGGATCGAAGAAGCTCGTCAAGGAAGCGGTCACCCCGACGCTGCTGTTCCCGTTCGCCGCGCCCCGCGTGGCAGGCGACCTCGCCGACGCCGGCGCCCGCGCCGAAATGGAGATGCGCGTTCTCCTGTGGTCGGTGGAGCGTCTGATCGGCGGACTGTCGAAGGTCGGTTACGACCGTGACGTCGACACCCACCTGCACGTGGTCCTGCCCGGTTCCCCGAACCGCGGCCTGTTCGGTGGCGACGGTGCGTACGGCGAGGCCAAGGCCGCGCTGGACGCTGTGGTCGGCCGCTGGAAGGCCGAGCGCAACTGGGCCGAGCGCGTCACCCTGGTGCACGCTCTCATCGGCTGGGTCCGCGGAACCGGCCTCATGGGCGGCAACGACCCGCTGGTCGAGGCTGTCGAAGGTGCCGGAGTCCGTACCTGGTCCACCCAGGAAATGGCCACCGAGCTGCTGCAGTGGTGCGAGCCCGAGGCACGTCGCCTCGCCTCCACCGAGCCGCTCGCGGCCGATCTGACCGGTGGGCTCGCCCAGGCGAACCTGGACCTGCCCGCGCTGGCGAAGCAGGCTCAGGAAGCTGCGACCGCTGCTGCCGAGGCCGATGCGGATGCAGTCGAGCTCGACACCATCGCGGCTCTGCCCGCCCCGCCGCGGGTTTCCGAGTCGGTGGCACCGGCTTGGTCCGGCGTCACGGCGGCTCCGGAAGACCTCGTCGTCATCGTCGGCGCCGGTGAGCTCGGACCGTTCGGTTCCTCGCGTACCCGCTTCGAGATGGAGGTCGACGAAGAGCTTTCGGCGGCAGGCGTTCTCGAACTCGCCTGGAACACCGGACTCGTCGTGTGGGAGACCACGCCGTCCGCAGGCTGGTACGACGCCGAGACCGGGGAACTGGTTCCGGAGGCCGAGATCGCGGACAAGTACCACGACGCAGTCGTCGAGCGCTGCGGCATCCGCCGCTACGTGGACGAAGGCGCGATGATCGAGAACACCGCACCGCTCCTCACGTCGGTCTTCCTCGACAAGGACTTGAGCTTCGTGGTCAGCACCGAGGCGGAGGCACTGGCCTTCGTCGAGGCCGACCCGGAGAACACGGTCGCGGCGCCGGTTCCGGACAGCGGTGACTGGCAGGTCACCCGCCGTGCGGGCACCGAGATCCGCGTCCCCCGCAAGATGAAGCTCACGCGCAGCGTGGGTGGTCAGATCCCGACCGGATTCGACGTCACCAAGTGGGGCATCCCCGCCGACATGGCCGATTCCGTCGACCGCGTGGGCCTGTGGAACATCGTCGCCACGGTGGACGCGTTCCTCACCGGTGGGTTCACACCCAGCGAACTGCTGCGGTGGGTGCACCCCTCGCTGGTCGCCAACACCCAGGGCACCGGCATGGGCGGCATGACCTCCATGAGGTCGCTGTACATCGACACGCTGCTCGGTGAGAACCGGCCGAACGACATCCTGCAGGAAGCCCTGCCGAATGTGATTGCGGCGCACGTGGTCCAGTCCTACGTCGGCGGTTACGGCGCCATGGTCCACCCGGTTGCGGCGTGCGCCACGGCTGCGGTGTCCGTCGAAGAGGGCGTCGACAAGATCAAGCTCGGCAAGGCGCAGCTGGTCGTTGCCGGTGGCTACGACGACCTCGGCACGGAAGGCATCATCGGATTCGGTGACATGTCTGCCACTGCCAAGACCGACGACATGCGCGCCAAGGGCATCGAGGATCGCCGCTTCTCGCGGGCCAACGATCGTCGACGCGGCGGGTTCGTAGAGTCGGCCGGCGGTGGCACCATCCTCCTCGCTCGCGGTGACGTGGCACTCGAGATGGGTCTGCCCGTCCTCGGTGTGGTTGCCTACGCCAGCTCGTTCGCGGATGGTGTCCACACATCGATCCCGGCTCCCGGAATCGGTGCGCTCGGTGCAGGTCGTGGGGGAGCGGATTCGCAGCTCGCCCAGTCCCTCGGCAAGCTCGGTGTCAGCGCCGACGACATCTCGGTGATCTCCAAGCACGACACGTCCACCGCGGCCAACGATCCCAACGAGGCGGAGCTGCACGAGCGCCTCGCCGGGGCACTCGGCCGCAGCGAAGGTGCGCCGCTGTTCGTGGTCTCGCAGAAGAGCCTCACCGGACACTCCAAGGGTGGTGCCGCAGCATTCCAGCTGATCGGTCTCTGCCAGGTGCTGGATCAAGGTGTCGTCCCGCCGAACCGCAGCCTCGATTGCGTCGACGAGAAGATGGCCGAGTTCGAACACCTCGTGTGGGCTCGGGAGCCGCTCCGATTCGGTGAGCAGTTCCCCCTGAAGGCCGGTCTGCTCACGAGCCTGGGCTTCGGTCACGTCTCCGGACTGATCGCCGTCGTGCACTCGCAGGCGTTCGTCGAGGCCATCCCGGCCGACAAGCGTGAGGCGTACCTCGAGCAGGCACGCAAGCGCACCGTCGAGGGTCAGCGTCGTCTGGCGAAGGCCATGGTCGGAGGCGGCAGCCTGTACGAGCGTCCGGCGGATCGTCGCTTCGGCGGCGACAGTGTCCCGGCCGCAGCGTCCCGTCAGCTCGAGGCGGACGTCCTGCTCACCGAGGCCGCGCGCCTCGGAGCGGACGACGTGTACAGCTCGGGTCTGCCCGGCTGCAAGTAGGAACAACGGATGGGAGTTCTGGGGATCGGCTTCGATCTCGTGACGGTGTCGGAGTTCGCCGAGCAGCTGGACCGGCCAGGGACGGCAATGCTCGACAACTTCACACCGGGCGAGCGTCGGGACGCCGTGACCCGGAGCTCCGATCCGGCTAGACATTTCGCCGCCCGGTGGGCTGCGAAGGAGGCAGTGATCAAGGCCTGGTCCACGTCTCTCTTCGCCAGCCCGCCGGTGCTGCCCGAGATGATCCACCACCTGATCGAGGTGGTGACGGATGCGTGGGGACGGCCGAGTATCCGCTTACGCGGAGACGTCGCCAAGCATCTGACCGACGTGAAGATTCACATCTCCCTCACACACGACGGAGACATGGCGGGCGCGTTCGCCGTCATCGAGTCCGTGTAGGCGCCTCCGGCGCCCGTGCGCCTTTCTGGTAGCTCCGGCAACCGGAAGGGCGCACAGGCGCGTAACGGCTAGGTGGAGCGCGATTCCTTCTCGGCGACCAGCAGGTATGCCACCATCAGCCGTTTGAGTTCGGCGACGGCGTCCGCGTGGCTCTGATTGTCCTGCACGGAGAAGTTCAGCATCGAGTACACGACGTGGACGAGCACCTCGGCCATCATCGTGCGCCGCTCCCGCGACGTCCGCGGGGTGAGGGGCGCGAGCATCCGTGACACCTGCTCCGCGAACGCCTTCTCGTGGATGGCGCCGGTGGCGCGGGTCGAGGGCGTCGACTGCATCGCCAGCCACACCTCGCGCCTCGACGGGTCGGATGTCCACAGGCCTGCCATGTGGTCGACGAAGGAATTGAGGAACCGCAGCCAGTCGAGGGACGGGACCTCACCGTTGAACTGGGCGATCTCGTGCTGGACGCCGACGAGGTCCTGCCGGTTGAGTTCGCAGACGATCACGTACTTGTTCGCGAAGAACTGGTAGAGGGTGCCGATCGGGACGTCCGCGCGTGCGGCGACCTCCTCGCACGTGAACGATTCGAATCCCACGTCCACCAGCAACTCCCGCGATGCCGTGAGCAGCGCGTCGAACTTCCGGCGACTACGTTCCTGGGTCGGACGTCTGCGGGGCAGTAGTTCCTGCGGGTCCGACTGCAGCTCCAACGCCGGGTCCACTCGGCGCGGCGCTTGCTTGCTGACTGAAGACTCCACCGCCCCAGGCTATCCGTCTTTCGTCCGGATTCCGAAGATCCCTCCCGGTGACGCGTCGGGTTTCACCTGGGCGAGGAGACTGCTCGCGCCGTTTCGGTGTGAACGATGTGATCGCCCACAAGTAGCCGACGGCTGCATTCCGACCCACCACAACGCCGGTGACGGGCGGCCGACGACACGCAGCCGCCCGTCGCGTCGATCAGACGGACAGGTCTCGCCGCAGTTTCGCGACGTGGCCGGTGGCGCGGACGTTGTACTGGGCCACTTCGATCTTCCCGTCCTCGTCGACGAGGAACGTGGAGCGGATGACACCCTGCACCGTCTTGCCGTACATCTTCTTCTCGCCGAACGCGCCCCACGCCTCGAGTGTGGCCTTGTCGGGATCGGACAGCAGGGGGAACGTCAGTTCCTCGTTGTCACGGAACTTGGCCAGCTTCGCCGGCTTGTCGGGTGAGATGCCGATCACGTCGAGGCCTGCGCCGTTCAGGTCGGCGAGGTTGTCGCGGAAGTCGCAGGCCTGTTTGGTGCAGCCCGGCGTGCTCGCCGCCGGGTAGAAGTACACGACGACCTTGCGGCCGCGGTAGTCGGCGAGCGACACTTCGTTGCCGTCGGCGTCGGGCAGCGTGAAGGCGGGTGCGGTGTCTCCGGGGGCGAGTCTGTTGTTGTCGGTCACGAGAAGTCAGGCTACCGGGACGGGGTGGACGTGGCCCGAAGCGCGATCGGGGGAGACGGAGTCGCAGGTCGGGAGTTCTCGTCTACGGTTGACGCAAGTGTGGGATCGTCGCGGTAGCGTCGCTCTCGCTGATCGAACCAGTCGAACAAGTTGGAGGACACGTGCCCAGGGACACCGAGAGCATCGAGCGTGAGATCGAGAACGCGCGCAATCAGCTCGCGAGCACTCTCGACGAATTGACGGTCCGCACCAACCCGAAGCGTCTCGTGGAGAGCACGAAGCGCACGCTGATCGCGAAGCTGAACGAGCCGGCGGTCAAGTACGGACTGATCGCCGTGGGTGCGGTGGCAGGGCTCCTGGTGCTCCGCAAAGCGTTGCGCTGAACGACCCTCGTCAGTGACGGGCCGTCGGATGTGAAGTTCGCAGTGACTTCACGTTCCGGCGGCCCGTTCGTCATCCGGCCGCCCACTCGGTGCGGTGAGATCGTGACACGAGAAAGGCCCCCATCCTCGTGAGAGGATGGGGGCCTTCGTGCAAGTGCGCCCACAGGGACTCGAACCCCGGACCCAGTGATTAAGAGTCACTTGCTCTACCAACTGAGCTATAGGCGCTCGCTCTTGCGAGACAGAACATTAGCGGGTCGCTTCTCGAGAATGCAAATCGCCTGGTGGCGACTGCCCGTGGCGACCCCATCCACACGGTGGCGCGTAACAAGAGCGCCGCTGGTCACGATTGATATTCGAACGTTATTGAGCGGCTCGGCGCTTGGTTGGAACCGCTCTCCAGTGGCTGGCATCATTGAAGACCACACGGTCTCGACGTGCTGATTCGTCTTGCGAAGGCGAGGGACGTGCCGGCTTGAACGTGAATTCGGAGCGAGGACGTGAAGTGGGGTTATCCATGGGTGTGGGGCGTGGCGGGCGCGTGCGTGCGCAATCGGTGAGATCCGTCTCGAAGACGGCGACGATTGTGGCGGCATCACTCGTATTCGCAGTGTCGATCGCAGGGTGCACCGTCTCCGGTGCCGACAGCGTCACGTCGGAAGGTGAGGCGCCGATCGATTCCAATCCGGTCACCGAACTCATCAAGCCGAAGCTGACGGCGTCGGCCGTCGATGGTGCGGTGGGATTCTCGCCCGGACAGCCGGTGACGGTGACTGTGGCCGACGGCACGCTGGCGGCGGTCACCATGCTCAACCCGGAGGGCGAGCCGGTCGACGGCGCCATCGCCCCCGACGGGTTGTCCTGGGTCAACACGGAGCCGCTGGGCTACGACAAGGAGTACCGGCTCGAGGTGAAGGCGAACGGACTCGGCGGCGGCACCACTTCGACGTCGGCGTTCACGACCAGCGCGCCCGGCAACGTCACCAAGCCGTACGTGATGCCGTCGGAGGGTGACGTGGTGGGCATCGGTCAGCCGATCGCGGTCCAGTTCGACGAGAACATTCCCGACCGCAAGGCCGCGGAGGCCGGCATCACGGTCACGACGAATCCGCCCGTCGAGGGCGCGTTCTACTGGGTGAACAACCGTGAGGTGCGGTGGCGTCCGCAGAGCTACTGGGCCCCCGGCACGGCCGTGGACGTCAAGGTCGCCGTGTACGGGCGCGATCTCGGTGACGGACTGTTCGGCCAGGAGGATGTTCACACGGCCTTCACCATCGGCGACGCCCTGATCGCGACGGCGGACGACAACACCAAGCAGGTGACGTTCGAGCGCAACGGCGAAGTGATCATGACGATGCCCACGTCGATGGGTAAGGACGACACGCCCACCGACAACGGCGTCTACATCATCGGCGACCGGTTCGCGAACCTCGTCATGGACTCGTCCACCTACGGTGTGCCGGTCAACTCCCCGCAGGGATACAAGACGCCCGTCGACTGGGCGACGCGAATGTCCTACAGCGGCATCTTCTTCCACTCGGCGCCGTGGTCGGTGGGGCAGCAGGGCTACTCGAACGCGAGCCACGGCTGCCTGAACCTGAGCCCGTCCAACGCGAAGTGGGTGTACGACAACACGAAGCGCGGCGACATCGTGATCGTCAAGAACACGCTGGGCGGCACGCTGTCGGGCACGGACGGCCTCGGTGACTGGAACATCCCGTGGGATGTGTGGAAGGCGGGCAACGCCAACGCCTGACGGCAGGCGTCAGACCAATCGCAAAGAGGAAAGCCCCCGGCCGAGGCCGGGGGCTTTCCGTATGGGGTGAGTGACGGGACTCGAACCCGCGACAGCCAGGATCACAACCTGGTGCTCTACCAACTGAACTACACTCACCATGTGCTTCAGGCACCGCCCGGGGGCAGTAACTTCGGCGAGGAAGATACTAGCGCGTCCGGTGCCCGAGAAGCCAATCGGTATCTCAGGCGGGCCCGAGTTCCTCGACAACTGCGGCGATGTCGCTGGTAGACGGTCCGGGCTCGGGCACGAACGCCGTCTTCCGGTAGTACTTCAGTTCCCGGATCGACTCCTTGATGTCGGCCAGGGCGCGGTGGGCGAGACCCTTTTCGGGCTGACCGAAGTAGATCCGCGGGTACCAGCGCCGGGACAGTTCCTTGATGGAGCTGACGTCGATCATCCGGTAGTGCAGGTAGGTGTCGAGGTCCGGCATGTCGCGGGCGATGAATCCGCGGTCGGTAGCGATCGAGTTGCCTGCGAGCGGCGCCGTCCCGGCGACCGGCACGTGCTCGCGGATGTAGGCGAGCACCTGCTGCTCGGCCTCGGCGAGCGTGACCGTGGACTTCCGGACCTCGTCGGTCAGTCCCGAGTTCTCGTGCATCTTGGTCACCACGTCGGGCATGGCCGCGAGCGCGTCGTCGTCGGCGTGGATGACGATGTCGACACCCTCACCGAGCACGTTCAGCTCGCTGTCCGTGACCAGAGCTGCGATCTCGATCAGCTTGTCGGTGCCGAGCCGGAGCCCGGTCATTTCACAGTCGATCCACACAAGTTTGTCCTGCACCAGGAACACAGTAGTCACGTGAGTGACGGGATAATGTCTGCGGTGGACACTTTCTCCCGACGTGCGTGATCCGAGGAGGGCTTGGATGACCCGGCAATCGCAGGACGGCGACGCGACCTCGACCCCGGCGGAGAGGGCGGTGGCGGCGAGGGCGGCGGCCGCCGAGGCGGCCAGGATCGCGGCGGAGGCTGCGGCAGCGGCAGAGGCGGCCGAGAAGGAAGCCCGGGACGCGGAGGCCGCGGAGAACCGTGCTCCCGCAGGCGTCGCCGCCTCCTCCGGTGCCGCCGCGGACATCGCGGCCGGATACTCCTCGGAGGGTGCGGCTCTCGAGCTGGGAACGGTGGTTCTCGACGGCGTCGTGGATTCGGCGGCCCGGGTGCGTATCCCCCTCGCGACGGTCAACCGGCACGGACTCGTCGCCGGCGCCACCGGGACGGGAAAGACGAAGACGCTGCAGGGTATTGCCGAGCAGTTGTCGGCTGCAGGGGTTCCCGTGGTGATGGCCGACGTGAAGGGCGACCTGTCGGGCCTGTCGCAGCCGGGTGAGGCGGGCGACAAGATCACCACCCGGGCGTCCGAGACGGGTGACGGCGAGTGGCGGCCGGCGGCGTCCCCGGTCGAATTCCTCTCGCTGGGAACGGAAGGTCTGGGCATTCCCGTCCGCGCGACCATCACGGCGTTCGGGCCGATCCTGCTCGCCAAGGTTCTCGGGCTCAACGAGACTCAGGAGTCCACGCTGGGGCTGATCTTCCACTGGGCCGACGTTCAGGGGCTTGCGCTTCTCGACCTGTTGGATCTGCGATCGGTCATCGCGCATCTCACCAGCGACGAGGGCAAGGCCGATCTGAAGGGCATCGGAGGCGTGTCCCCGGCCACGGCCGGCGTGATCCTCAGGGCCCTCGTCAATCTCGAAGCCGACGGCGGCGACACGTTCTTCGGGGAGCCCGAGCTCGAGACCGAGGATCTGCTCCGGGTGATCGACGGCAAGGGCGTGATCACGTTGTTCGAGTTGGGCGCCCAGGCCGCGCGACCGGCATTGTTTACCACCTTCCTGATGTGGGTGCTGGCCGACCTGTTCCAGACGTTGCCCGAGGAAGGCGATCTCGACAAACCCAAGCTCGTCTTCATCTTCGACGAGGCGCACCTGCTCTTCGCGGACGCGTCGAAGGCGTTCCTGCAGCAGGTGGAACAGACCGTGAAGCTCATCCGCTCGAAGGGTGTGGGGGTCTTCTTCTGCACCCAGTTGCCGACGGACGTCCCGAATGCGGTGTTGTCGCAGCTCGGTGCGCGGATCCAGCACGCGCTGCGCGCCTTCACTCCCGACGACCAGAAGGCGCTCGCGAAAACGGTACGAACGTACCCGACCACCGAGAACTACGACCTCGAGAAGGCCCTCACCTCACTGGGCATCGGTGAGGCGATCGTCACGGTCCTGTCGGAACGGGGCGCACCGACGCCGGTGGCGTGGACGAGGATTCGGCCTCCCCGCTCGCTGATGGACACCATCGGCACCGACGCGATCACGGCCGCGGCGTCGTCGAGCCCGCTGTCGGCGAAGTACGGGCAGACCGTCGACCGGGAATCGGCGTACGAGAAGCTGACGGCCAAGGTCGCCGGAGCCCCGGCCGCGGAACCAGGTCTCGACCTGCCCCCGCTGCCCGACCTGCCGACACCACCGCCCGCACAGCCGGAGGGTCCGAACATGGCCGAACAGATTCTCGGGAACTCCGCGGTGAAGAGCTTCTTCCGCTCGGCCACGTCGGCCGCCGGCCGCGAAATCTCCCGCAGCATCTTCGGGACGGGTAAACGTCGCAGGCGGTGAAACCCGCTGCACGCCAGTGTCTAGCTGCCCAGCTTCTTGTAGAACGTTCCGACGATCGGGGCGACCACGGCGCGCGGGCTGTACTGCCCGGCAACGGACATCGCCTTGCTGATGATGCCGGGCACGACGCGCATCTTGTTGTCGGCGAGACCGTCGAGCGACACCTTGGCGGTGTATTCGCTGGAGATCCACAGGAAGTCGGGCACCAGCCTGTCCACGATCGACGCGTCCGCCGGATCGGGCTCCTCGGTGCGGACCGGGCCGGGTGCGAGCAGCGTGACGTTCACTCCCGTTCCCTTGAGTTCGCCGCGCAGCGACTCGGAGAAGGTGTTGACGAACGCCTTGCTGGCCGCGTAGGTGGCGTTGTGGGGGATGGGCATGTTGCCTGCCGCGGAGCCGACCATGAGGATGGCGCCGGACTTGCGTTCGAGCATCCCGGGCAACACCGCGAGGGTGAGGTCGTGCACCGCAACGGCGTTGAGTTCCACCTGGGCCCGCTCGTACGCCGGATCGAGTCCGGCGACCGGGCCGAACGTGGCGATGCCCGCGTTGTTGCACAGGACGCTGATCTCACGTCCGGACAGTTCGGTGACGAGGGTGGCCCGCGCGTCGCGGTCCGACAGATCGCACGCGCGCACGTCGACCTCGACGCCGTACTCGTCACGCAGGGTCCCGGCGAGTGACTCCATCACCTCGCCGCGGCGCGCGACGAGGATCAGGGAGTGGCCCCGGGAGGCCAGGTCGGTGGCCAGCGCCTCGCCGATTCCGGACGAGGCGCCGGTCACGACGGCGCGGGCACTGGGAGTGGGGTTCGGCAAGCTCACGGTCAGCAGCGTAGTGCGTCAGATGCGCGCGGCGAGCCGGGTGCCCTGCTCGATGGCCCGTTTGGCGTCGAGTTCGGCGGCGACGTCGGCGCCCCCGATGACGTGGGTGGTGACGCCGGCGACGGTCAGTTCGTCGACGAGGTCACGCACCGATTCCTGACCTGCGCAGATCACGACGTTGTCGACGGCGAGGGTGCGGGGCTTCTCGCGTTTGGCGCCGAACGTGATGTGCAGGCCGTCGTCGTCGATGCGCTCGTAGTTGACCCCGGACAGTTCCTGCACGCCCTTGTTCTTCAGCGCTGCCCGGTGAACCCAGCCCGTGGTCTTCGCGAGTCCGGCGCCGATCCGGCCGCTCTTGCGCTGCAGCAGGTACACCTCACGCGGCGACGGTTCGGGAATGGGTGTGGTGAGGGCGCCCGCCGCGGCCTCGGGTTCGGTGACACCCCACTCCTGCTTCCACTCCTTCAGGTCGAGCGTCGGGGAGTGCTCGTGGGTGAGGAACTCGCTGACGTCGACGCCGATCCCGCCGGCTCCGATCACCGCGACCGACTGCCCGACGGGCTTGCCACCCCGCACGACCTCCGGATACGTGAGCACCTTCGGGTGGTCGATACCCGGAATGGACGGAACGCGCGGCGTCACCCCGGTCGCGACGATCACCTCGTCGTATTCGCCGACCAACTCGGTCGCGGTGACGCGGCTGTCGAGCCGGACGTCGACACCGGCGAGCGGAAGCTGGCGGTTGTAGTACCGGATCGTCTCCGCGAACTCCTCCTTGCCGGGAATCTTGCGGGCGATGCCGAACTGGCCGCCGATCTCTGAATCCGCCTCGAACAGGGTCACCGAGTGGCCGCGCTGTGCCAGGCCCAGTGCCGCCGACAGTCCGGCGGGTCCGGCGCCGACGACGGCGACACGCTTCGCGGCCCGGGTGGGGGAGAGTGTCAGTTCCGTCTCCCGGCCTGCACGGGGATTCAGCAGGCACGACACGTGCTTGCGGACGAAGGCGTGGTCGAGGCAGGCCTGGTTACACGCGATGCACGTGTTGATCTCGTCGGGGGTGCCCGCTTCGGCTTTGCGCACCCAGTCGGGATCGGCGAGCATCGGGCGCGCCATCGAGATGAGCTGCGCGTCACCGCGGGTCAGGATTTCCTCGGCGACCTCCGGCATGTTGATCCGGTTCGACGCGGCCACGGGAATGCTCACGTGCTTCTCGAGCTTGCCGGTGATGTCGGCGAACGCGGCCCGCGGCACCGAGGTCACGATCGTCGGAACACGGGATTCGTGCCAGCCGATGTCGGTGTTGATGATGGTCGCGCCCGCGGCCTCCACTTCCTGTGCCAGCGCGACGATCTCGTCCCACGTCTGACCGCCCTCGACGAGGTCGGCCATCGACAGGCGGAAGATGATGATGAAGTTCGGGCCCACCGCCTTGCGAGTGCGGCGGACGATCTCGACGGCCATCCGCCTGCGGTTCTCGGGAGTGCCACCCCATTTGTCGGTGCGCTTGTTGGTGCGCTCGCACAGGAACTGGTTGATGAAGTAGCCCTCGCCGCCCATGATCTCGACGCCGTCGTAGTTCGCCTGCTGCGCGAGCCGGGCGCAGCGGACGAAGTTGCGGATCTGCCAGCGCACGCCGCGGCCGGTGAGTTTGCGGGGCCGGAACGGGTTGATCGGGGCCTTGATCGACGAGGCGGAGACGCTGAACGGCTGGTAGCTGTACCGGCCGGCGTGCAGTATCTGCAGGGCGATCTTGCCGCCCTCGTCGTGCACCGCCTTCGTGATCGCGCGGTGCCTGCGTGCCTCGACACGGTTGGTGAGCTTGGCGCCGAACGGCAGCAGCCAGCCCGTCCGGTTGGGTGCGTATCCGCCGGTGACGATCAGCGCGACACCTCCGCGGGCGCGCTCGGCGAAGTACTCGGCCAGACGGGGAACGTCTTTGGCGCGATCTTCGAGCCCGGTGTGGATGGAGCCCATGATCACCCGGTTCTTCAGCGTCGTGAAACCGAGGTCGAGCGGAGCGAGGAGCTGCGGGAACTGTGTCATTGGCGGCGTGTCCTTACTGTGCGAGCGCGTCGAGTACTTCTTGGCACCAGTCGGCGAATCCCTCTTCGACGCGGATTCCGCCGCGCAGGACGAGGTACTGGTGCAGGGCTGCCCCGGAGAGCTGGGCCGGTGCGGGGAAGTCACGTTTTTCGATCATGCGGTAGACCTCGAGCCGGGCGGCGTGGCCGTCGCGGTGGCGAGCGACCTCGGCGGTGAGTGCGGCGATGTCACCGTGCTGAGCAGCGCGGATCTTCACTGCCAGCTCGTTGCGCAGGTGGTTGGGCTCGGTCGGTTCGGCGATCCAGCGCTCGAGTTCCGCGCGCCCGGCTGCGCTGACCCGGTACACCTTCTTGTCGGGTCTGCCGACCTGCGCCACGACCTCGGCGTCGACCCATCCCGACTCGTCCATGCGTTTGAGGACGCGGTAGATCTGCTGGTGGGTGGCGCTCTGGAAGAAGCCGATGGATTTGTCGAACCGGCGCGCCAATTCGTAGCCCGAGCCGGAGTGCTCGGTCAGGGAGACGAGGAGCGCATGTTCGAGTGCCACGAACCGAAGTATGTATGCAACGAGGTGCGTATGCAACTGAGTGCACACTTAGTTGTTCCGTGCGAACGGGACGCTCGTCGCGTCAGACCGTACGAACTTCCCGTTCGCTCGCATAGGCTCGCGGGCATGAGCACCGACGTTCGTCCGCCGGCCGGGATCGGCGAGGCCGCGACGCGCAGACAGGTTGTCGCGTGGGGGCTGTGGGACTGGGGATCGGCCGCCTTCAACGCCGTGATCCTCACGTTCGTCTTCTCCGTGTACCTGACGGACGCCGTGGGGGACGACCTGCCGGGGTCGATCTCCGCGAGCACGTGGCTGGGATGGTCGCTCGGCATCGCCGGTTTCCTCATCGCCGTGCTCGCCCCCGTCACCGGTCAGCGATTCGACGCCGCCGGACGACGCAAGTGGGCGCTCGGCGTCCTCACGTTCGCGACGGTCGGGTGCATGGCGGCGATGTTCTTCGTCCGCGACTCGTACCAGTACCTGTGGCTCGGACTGGTGCTGCTGGCCGCGGGTTCGGTGATCTTCGAACTGGCCGGCGTCCCGTACAACGCGATGCTCAGGCAGGTGTCGACGCCGGCGAACATCGGCCGAGTGTCCGGGTTCGGCTGGGCGATGGGCTATTTCGGCGGGATTGTGCTGCTGCTGCTGTGCTACTTCGGATTCATCTCCGGTGACGGCGACAACCGGGGATTCCTCGGGCTCACCACCGACGGCGGACTGAACATCCGGATGGTGGCGCTGCTCGCCGCCGTCTGGTTCGCGATCTTCGCGATCCCCGTCCTGTTGAAGGTCCCCGAGCTACCCCGCCCGCACGTGGATCCGGGTGCCGACAAGGCCGGCTTCGTCGAGTCGTACCGGGTGCTGTGGCGCGATCTGCGCGACCTCTGGGTCGCCGACCGGCGCACCGTGTACTTCCTGGTGGCGAGTGCGCTGTTCCGTGACGGGCTGGCCGGTGTCTTCACGTTCGGCGCCGTCCTCGCCGTCAACGTCTACGGCATCAGCGCGGGCGACGTGCTGTTGTTCGGCGTCGCGGCCAACGTCGTCTCCGCGCTCGGCGCGCTCACCGCCGGCCGGTTCGACGACCGGATCGGACCCAAGACCGTCATCATGACGTCCCTGATCGCGATGATCGTCGTCGGCGTCGTACTGACGGCCGTCTCCGGACCGGCCATGTTCTGGATCTTCGGGCTGCTGCTGTGCCTGTTCGTCGGTCCCGCGCAGTCGTCGGCGCGCACATTCCTGGCCCGGATCACACCACCCGGCCGGGAGGGGCAGATGTTCGGTCTGTACGCGACCACCGGTCGCGCGGTCTCGTTCCTCTCGCCCACCCTCTTCGGATTGTTCGCCTGGTGGTTCGCGGCGGATCGGGCGGGGATCATCGGCCTGGTGATCGTGCTCGCGATCGGGCTCGCCGCGCTGACGATGGTGAAGGCGCCCGAGCGCGACTAGCGCCGCGCGCGATTGTCATCGATCCGGAGCTTGTCCGGGAACAGCCGTCGCTGTGTCAGCCAGCCCGCCGCCGCCACGACGATCCAGATCAGCGTGGCGAAGAACTGCTGGCTGCCCTCGTTCGGATCCTCCAAGAAACCCAGCGGAGGGATAGCCAGGCCGAGCCCGGTCAGCACCATGCTGGCGCCGCCGACCGCGGTGAGCCACAACAACGCCCGCGCCCGGTACCGGTCGGCGAGGAATCCACACGCGACGGCGAGTGCGACGATCACGACCCCACTGAGGAGCCAGCCGGCGTCGTCGGGTTGCAGAACACGACTGAGCTTCGCTCCGATCACCGCGCCCGCGATGATCCCGATGAAGAATGCGGCGAACTTGAAGATCAGGGTCGTGGCCACCCACACCACTACCGCACCGATCGCCGCGACCAGGAACGTCGTCCCGAGCGACAGCGACAGCAGGTCGGCCAGGAGCCAGCCGAGGCCGAATCCCGCGGCGATAACGGCGACGTGTTGTGAACCGACACCGGCGAAGCACAGAACGGCGCCGACCAGAAGGATTGCGATGCCACTCATGGTGCCCTCCCAGGGTGCACGAGACGAGTAGTGCCATCAAACCAGAACGGACGCCCCGTCGAGGTGAAGAGCGGATTTCAGTTCGGTGCGGCTGCGGTGCGCGCGAGGATCGCATCCGCGAGGGCGCCCGGGCGCTGTTCCGGGATCCAGTGCGTGGCATCGTCGAGCACGACGAATTCGTACGGCGCATCGACGAACTCGCCGCACCGCTCGGCACCCGCACGACCCAGCGCCTGGTCGCCGGTGCTCCAGACGTACGTCGTGGGAACGGTGACGGCAGGCGTCTGCTCGAAGTCGCTCGTCATCGCGCGGTACCAGTTCAGCGCGCCGGTGAGCGCTCCCGGTTCGCCGAGCAGCGCGACATGCCGGTCGACGAGCGCCGGCGCGACGGCGTCACCGAACATCGCGCGCAGCGCCTGCGCGTTCTCGCCGAGGAGGACCTGCTCGGCCTTGCCTTCCATCCTCAGGAGGCGGATGTAGGAGGAGCGTTCCTTCTGATCGGCGTCCTCGCGCAAGGCCCAGCCGAACGCGCCGGGATGTGGCACCGACACGGTGGTGAGCGAGATGATCCGGTCGGGGTGCCGCGCCGCGACGACCCACGCCACGGCGGCTCCCCAGTCGTGCCCGACGAGATGTGCCGAGTCGAGGCCGAGTGCGTCGAGCAATCCGATCACGTCCGCGACGAGGTGGTCGATCCGGTAGGAGTCGACTCCGTCGGGTCGCGCACCGGGCGAGTATCCGCGCTGGTTCGGGGCGAACGTCCGCAGACCGGACTCGTTCAGCAGGACGCTGACGGGTTCCCAGGACGCGGCGCTCTCCGGAAACCCGTGCAGCAGAACGACGGGGACGCCGTCGGCCGGACCGCTGGTGGTGACGTCGAACGTCAGGTCGCCGAGAGTGATGTGCGCGTGTTCCGAGGTTGACAACATGCCCCCACCGTACGGTGAGAGCGCGACTACTTCCCGGGATTCCACCCGCTCATGCCGAGCATGATCAGGCGCAGTTGCCGTTCGGCGCGCGCGACCACCTCGGCCTCACCTCGGCTTCCGGGACGCTCGGCCTCGAGTAGATCGACGACGACGGCGAACATGGTGGACACGATCAGGTCGGCCGCCATCTCCAGGTCGTCGTGGTCCCAGGACTGCAGACCGTCGATGCGGGACAGGTCCACCGTGAGTTCGCTGACGAACAGCTTCATCTCGGTCGCGATTGCCCGGCGAATTTCCGGGACGCCGCCGTAGCGTTCGCGGCTGAGGAACCGGAACTGCGCCTCGTGGGTGCGGACCTGCCGCACGAGGATGTCGAGGGATGCGCCCGCGCTCTTGGTGCTCGGGGTGCGCCGGGCGTCGCGGAGCATCTGCCGCAGCATCCGCATGCCCTCCTCGACGAGCACCACGCCGAGCTCCTCGATGGACGCGAAGTGGCGGTAGAACGCGGTGGGCACGATTCCCGCGGTGCGGGTGATCTCGCGGAGGCTCACGCCGGCGAAACTGCGGTCCGCCATGAGTTCGAGCGTGCCGTCCAGGAGAGCCTTCCTCGTGCGCTCCTTGCGGGCTGCCCTGCTCTCCGGTTCGGCGCCGGTCGACTGACTCACGGCAGTGAGTGTATTCGCGGCGGTGCCGACGACCGTCATCTCCGGGTGCTCGTACTCGTCATCCGACATGCGTATCCGATCCCTGTCTGGGGTGTGCGTGCGGTCACATTCCGATTGACAAGTTCCTGTCTCTCTCTGTCACACTATTGTCAGTGTACAACCGTGCACTCAAAAGGAGGAGGCTGACGTGTCAGTTGCCCACACCAGTCGTCCGGCGGAGGGACGCAGGTTCTCGCTGCTGTCGTTGTTCGAGGCGATGGCCACTCCGCACCAGCTCGACCGCTACCTCGAACTCGTCACTCCCATGGTCACCGTGCGCGACCTGCGAGCCGAAGTGATCGAGGTCCGGCGGTCCACCGCCGACACCGTTACCCTCACGCTGCGTCCCACCCGTCAGTGGCGCGGATTCCGTGCGGGGCAGTTCGTGCAGGTGGGCGTCGTGATCGACGGGGTTCGGCACACCCGGTGCTACTCACCGGCCAATGCACAGGCGTCCACCGACGGGCTCGTCGAGCTGACGATCAAGGCGCATCCCGACGGTCTGGTCTCGCAGTACCTGCACGCGCACGCGCGTCCCGGTCTCGTGCTCGACCTGTCTCAGGCGGCGGGAGAATTCACCCTTCCGTCTCCGCGTCCGTGCCGGCTCCTGCTGGTGAGCGGAGGCAGCGGAATCACCCCGGTTCTGTCGATGCTGCGCACCCTCGTCGACGAGCAGCACGTCGGCAGCATCACTTTTCTGCACTACGCGTACACCGAAAACGACGTCGCGTACCTCGACGAGTTACGCGCACTCGCGGACGCGAACGCCAACGTCTCCCTCGTGTTGGCGTACACCGATCAGGAGACCGGCGGTCATCTCCACGGGTTCTTCGGTCAGGAGCACCTCGACGCTGTGGCGCCCTGGTACGCGGACGCCGAAACCTTCCTGTGCGGCCCGCCCGGACTGATGCGTGGCGTTCGGGAGGTGTATCGCGAACTCGGCATCGAGGACCGTCTGCACACCGAGGAATTCGCTCCCGCCGCAGCCCCTGCGGAGGGTGAGGCCGGTGGCGAGGTGTCCTTCACCGCCAGCGGTGTCACCGCAGACAATTCCGGCGCGACGCTGCTCGAACAGGCGGAGGCCGCCGGGCTCCATCCCGAGTACGGGTGCCGGATGGGCATCTGCTTCTCCTGCACGACGGTGAAGAAGTCGGGGTGCACCAAGAACGTCCGCACCGGCGACACCGACACCGATCCGGACAAGGCGATCCAGCTGTGCGTCTCGGTTCCGGTGGGCGACGTCGCCCTCGACATCTGACTTTCACAAGACATTCAACGCTTGGAGACCGACATGTTTGGACTCTCACTCTCGTTCCTCCCGTTCGTCGACGGCTCCGACGGTTCCCGTAACGACGCCCCGGTGGTGCTCAGTCACGACCAGGTCGAAGAGATCGGCCGGGAACTGGATGCCCTCCGCGACCGGACGGTTGCGGACCTCGGCGCCGAGGACCGCGAATACATCTACAAGATCATCAAGGCGCAGAGGGGATTCGAGGTCGCCGGCCGCGGGCTGATGTATCTCGGCTTCTTCCCGCCGGCCTGGATCGCCGGGGTCGGTGCCCTCGGTGTGTCGAAGATCCTCGACAACATGGAGATCGGCCACAACGTCATGCACGGCCAGTACGACTGGATGCGTGAACCGGGCCTGAACTCCCGCGTGTTCGAGTGGGACACCGTCTGCCCGGCCGATCAGTGGAAGCATTCCCACAACTACATGCACCACACGTACACCAACATCCTCGGCCGGGACCGGGACATCGGCTACGGCATCCTGCGGATCGACGAGGCACAGAAGTGGAACCCGTACTATCTCGGGAACCCGGTCTACGCCTTCTTCCTGATGATGCTGTTCGAGTGGGGCGTCATGATGCACGACTTGGAAGCGGAGAACGTGATCCAGGGCAAGCGGAAGTGGCACGACGTCAAGCCGCTGCTGAAGGGCTGGTGGCGCAAGGCCGGTCGGCAGGTGCTCAAGGACTACGTGATCTTCCCGGCGCTCACCGGGCCACTGTTCGTCCCCACACTGCTCGGCAATGTGACCGCCAACCTGATCCGCAACGTGTGGGCGTACTCCATCATCTTCTGCGGCCATTTCCCCACCGGCGTGCAGAGTTTCACCGAGGACGAGACCGCGGAGGAAACTCGCGGCGAGTGGTACGTCCGGCAGATGCTCGGAAGCGCGAACATCGAGGGGAGCCCGCTGTTCCACATCATGTCGGGCAACCTGTCGCACCAGATCGAGCACCACCTGTTCCCGGACCTGCCCGCCCACCGGTACCCGGAGATGGCACCCGTCGTGAAGGCGCTGTGCGAGAAGCACGGGCTGCCCTACAACACCGGTGGCTTCTTCAAGCAGATCGGCTCCGTGTGGGGGAAGATCTTCAAGTTCGCACTGCCGCCCGGTCTCGTCTCGTCCGACACCCCTCCCGGTGTTATCGTCGAGCGGCAGAAGACTGCAGCCTGAGAGGCGAAACACATGGTGGGGAAGTTCGAGCGGCGCAAGGACACCGTGCAGGAACTGACGGAGTCCGCGGCTACGCACGTGGGCCAGATCGCGACGATCATCGCGGGCGCCGTCCGGGACGTCACCCGGGAGATCGGTGACTGGGTGTCCGACGGTATCGAGATGCGCGAGGCCGCGAAGAAGGCCCGCGACGACGAGGGCGAGGCCGAACCGGTCGACTGAGTAAGCCGACCGGGCGTATCGCCCAGGGTAGAGATCCGGCCGCCGAGGGTGTGTTCATTGCACCCTCGGCGGCCCTTCTGCGGGCAGGGCTCCGGCCGATGCTGGGTGCAGCACGTAACCGCACCTCGAAAGGAATCCCTGTCCCCCATCATAGTCTCCACCACAGCGCGTATCGCGCTCGCCGGCTTTGCAGCCCTTGTCATTTCGCTGACCGGTGCCGCCGGCACGGCGTCGGCCAAGCCGATCTGCGAGACCGGCTGTTCCCAGCCGCTGCCCACCAAGAACCCAGGCCCGACGTCAATCAGATGTGCTGGGTCGAATGGGGTCAGGCCCAGTGTCAGGTGAGCTGACGCATTCGCGTCGTCGAACGGTGGGTTGGGGACGGCGACGGCCGCGCCCCACCCGTCGCTTCTGCTAGATGACCCCGAGCGAGATCATGGCGTCAGCCACCTTCACGAAACCGGCGATGTTCGCACCGTGCACGTAGTCGCCCGGCATGCCGTACTCGGCGGCCGTGGCCACGGTGCGCTCGTGGATGCCGCGCATGATTCCGGCCAACCGCTCATCCGTGTATTCGAAGCCCCACGAGTCGCGGGATGCGTTCTGCTGCATCTCGAGCGCCGACGTGGCGACGCCGCCCGCGTTGGCCGCCTTGCCCGGCGCGAACGCCACCGCGGCATCGCGGAACACCTGGACGCCCTGCGGGGTCGTGGGCATGTTCGCGCCCTCGGCCACCGCCTGCACGCCGTTCGCGACCAGCGTCTTGGCGGCCGCTTCGTCGAGTTCGTTCTGGGTGGCGCAGGGGAGCGCGACGTCGCACGGCACGTCCCAGATGGATCCGTTCGGCACGAACCGGGCGTGCGGCACCGTGTCCGCGTACTCGCTGATCCGTCCGCGCCGCACCTCCTTGATCTCCTTCAGGAGCTCGAGGTCGATGCCCTTCTCGTCGACGAGGTATCCGGAGGAATCGGAGCTCGCAATCGCGATTCCGCCGAGCTGGTGCACCTTCTCGATCGCGTAGATCGCGACGTTTCCGGACCCGGAGACGACGACGGTCTTGCCGTCCAGTGAGCTGTTCGCCGCCTTCAGCATCTCGGCGACGAAGTAGGCGACGCCGTACCCGGTCGCCTCGCGACGCACCTGCGAGCCACCCCAGGTGAGGCCCTTACCGGTGAGGACCCCGGACTCGTAGGAGTTGGTGAGGCGCTTGTACTGGCCGAACAGGTAGCCGATCTCGCGCCCGCCGACGCCGATGTCACCTGCCGGGACGTCGGTGTACTCGCCGATGTGGCGATGCAGTTCGGTCATGAACGACTGGCAGAACCGCATGATCTCGGCCTCCGAGCGACCCTTGGGGTCGAAGTCGGAACCACCCTTGCCGCCGCCGATCGGAAGTCCGGTGAGGGCGTTCTTGAAGATCTGCTCGAACCCGAGGAATTTCACGATTCCCAGGTTCACGCTGGGGTGAAACCGCAGGCCGCCCTTGTAGGGGCCGAGCACACTGTTGTACTGCACGCGGAAACCGCGGTTGACGTGCACGTTGCCGGAGTCGTCGACCCACGGCACCCGGAAGATGATCTGACGCTCGGGCTCGCACAGCCGCTCGATCAATCCGGAGTCGGCGTAGTGGGGGTGGTGGTCGAGCACGACCTGCAGCGACTCGAAGACCTCGGCGGCTGCCTGGTGGAACTCGGGTTCGCCGGCGTTCCGCAGGCGGACCTGCTCGTAGATCTCTGCTACCTGGTCGCGCGTTGACACAGACCCACCTGCCTGACGTGTGAGGAATTCGTTACCTGACGTTTACTTTGAAAACTATAGACCCGATGTCGGGCGTCCTGTATCGGGCTGGGTGGAGAGGTCAGGACTTCGCCGGTGGTGTGCGGGAATGCATTGCGACAGAGGTGTTCTCGACCGCCTCGCCGCAGTGCGCGCAGCGGTGTTCCAGCTCCAGTGAGTGCCCGCATTCGTGCACGAGCACCGACGGGGCCTCGTCGACGGCCCACTTGCTGCCCCATTGGAACAAGGAGAGCAGCAGCGGTCGCAGGTCCTCGCCCGCCGCGGTGAGGTGGTACTCGAAGCGGGGAGGGTGCTCGGAGTACTGCCTGCGTTCGATGACGCCGACCTCCTCGAGCTTGCGCAGTCGCGCGGTGAGGATGTCGCGCGAGACGCCGATGTACCCGGCAATCCGGTCGAAGCGGTGCACCCCATAGCTCAGTTCGCGGATCACCAGCATGGACCAGCGGTCGCCGATCAGTTCCATAGTGGCGGCGATCGCGCAGGGTCTCGGCGCCAGTGGCATGCGGTCCATGACGATCTCGGGTGTCGCTCGCTCGGTGTCGCCGTTGTTCATGCTCTCCATCATAGAGGGTTGTGTTTTCCAACTAATAGGAATTACTGTCGTGAACGTAGTTGGTTGGAAAAGCAGACTTACTCACTCGAAGGGGTCGTCATGACCACGATTCAAGATCGAACGGTGCTGGTCACCGGAGCCGGCCGCGGGCTCGGACGTGCCTTCGTCGCCGAGGCGCTCGCGCGAGGAGCGCGAACGGTCTATGCGTCGGCGCGTGATACGTCGACGATCGAGGAGCATCCGCGGGTCGTGCCCGTCGCATTGGACGTCACGAACCCCGTATCGGTCTACGCCGCAGCGGAGCACGTGGGGGACCTCGGCGTCCTGATCAACAACGCCGGCATCCTCATCGGCGAGTCGCCGCTCACGGGTGATCTCGACGGAATGCGCCGTGAACTCGAAACCAACCTCTACGGCCCGCTCAACGTCACTCGCGTGCTCGCACCGATCATCGCCGCCAATGGGGGCGGCGCCATCCTCAACGTGCACTCCGTCCTGTCCTGGCTGGCCGTCGGCGGCTCGTACAGCGTCTCGAAAGCCGCCCTGTGGAGTGCCACCAACGCGATGCGTGCCGAACTCTCGGCGCAGAACATCCAGGTGGTCGGGCTGCACCTCGGGTACATGGACACCGATATGACGAGCGGACTGGACGTGCCGAAGATCTCCGCGGCCGAGGTCGCGCGACTGGCCTTCGACGGCATCGAGTCCGGCGCCCACGAAGTCCTCGCGGACGACACCTCCCGCACCGTCAAGGCGGCACTGTCGGGCGACCTCGACGTCCTCTATCCGCAGCCGGCGCAGCAGGGGGCGGCATAGTGAGCGAGTCCGGAAACGGCGCGGTGTCGACTGTCGAGGGCGTGGCGGACGCGGAGTGGGGAGAGGTGCGGTCGAGGACCGTCGAATGGCGCGACCCGGCGGGTCCGGCGCGGAAGGCGCGAGAACTCGACGGCCTCGGGTACCTGCGGGCGATCCTCGGCGGCGACATTCCCGCACCGCCGATCGCGAGCCTGATGAACCTGCGCTTCCTCGAGGCCGAGCCCGGAAGGGTCGTCTTCGCGCTGGACCCCGACGAGTCGCAGTACAACCCGATCGGCGCCATCCATGGTGGCGCCGTGTGCACCCTGCTCGATTCGGTCGCCGGCTGCGCCGTGCACACCACGTTGCCCGCCGGGTGGGGCTACACCTCGGTCGAGATCAAGGTCAACTACATCCGCGGGGCGACCCGGGACTCCGGAGTCCTCACGGCCACCGGCGTCGTGAAGAAGGCGGGTCGCCGGATTGCGTTCGCAGAAGGGGAGGTCACCGACTCACAGGGCCGTCTCGTCGCCACCGCGAGCAGCACCCTGCTGGTGTTCGAGGTTCCGCCGGAGAGCTGACACCGGATGCGCGAGTAAGGCGGCTGAACCCGGGAACCCGCCACTCGCGGAGGATGGTGGCGGGTCCCGGTGCACCCTAGCCCCGTCGGGTTGGGGCGATGCGCGAACAAGACTAATTGGTCGGTTTGTTACCCGCGAGTACGGAACTCCGGGTACGGACGACGGGCGCAATACCTATCAGACGGTCGTACAGGATGCTGCCGGTCGAAGCCGCCCTGCGACGTACCGAACTTTGATGTACTGAAATTGCGTCCACATCAGCGTCATCCCCAGAGCGGTCAAGGAAGGCAACCACATGGGCACGATCACTACCCAGGATGGCACGGAGATCTTCTACAAGGACTGGGGAACCGGTCAACCCATCGTGTTCAGCCACGGCTGGCCGCTGTCGGCCGACGACTGGGACACACAGATGCTGTTCTTCCTCCAGCACGGCTATCGCGTCATCGCCCACGATCGGCGCGGTCACGGGCGCTCGACACAGACCGGCGACGGCCACGACATGGACCACTACGCCGACGACCTCGCGGAGCTGACCGCGCATCTCGACCTGCAGGACGCCATCCACGTCGGCCACTCGACGGGCGGCGGCGAGGTGGTGCACTATCTCGCGCGGCACGGGGAGAGCCGGGTGTCGAAGGCCGCACTGATCAGCGCGGTACCGCCGCTGATGGTGAAGACCGAGGCGAACCCGGGAGGCCTTCCCAAAGACGTGTTCGACGACTTGCAGGCACAGCTCGCCGCCAATCGCTCGAAGTTCTATCGCGACCTGCCGTCGGGACCGTTCTACGGATTCAACCGACCGGGCGTGGAATCCTCGGAAGCGATCATCGCGAACTGGTGGCGCCAGGGGATGATGGGCGGGGCCAAGGCCCACTACGACGGCATCGTGGCCTTCTCGCAGACCGATTTCACCGAGGATCTGAAGAAGATCACGGTGCCGGTGCTGGTGATGCACAGCGAAGACGACCAGATCGTTCCCTACGCCGACGCGGGACCATTGTCCGCGAAGCTTCTCGCGAACGGCACGCTGAAGACATACCAGGACTTCCCGCACGGCATGCCCACCACACAGGCGGAGACGATCAACGCCGACCTGCTGGCGTTCCTGAAGGACTGACACGAAATCCCCGATCCCTGTTCGTCCAGGTGGTCGGGGGTTTTCGTCTGTCGGTGTTCCGTCGGATGAGTGCCCCCGGCAGGATTCGAACCTGCGACCAAGAGATTAGAAGGCTCTTGCTCTATCCCCTGAGCTACGGAGGCGCGCAGCAAATATTACCTGCCGCTCCGAGCGCTCCGACCGGGGCTGGGGTGTCCGCGTCACGAGCCCAGGGCTGCCCCGGAGAGCAGAAGTCCTGCCAGGACGAGCTCGACCACGAAGTAGAACCACACCGGGTAGAAGCGGGTCGGCCGGTCGGCGACGACCGACACGATCCGGCCGAATGCCATCCCCAGCAGGGCGACGGCCACGGTCACCGAGGCGGCGGATCGGATGCCGTGCGCGTCGAAAGCAGCGAAGAACAGTAGGGCCGCCACCGCGACACCGAAGCCGCCGTAGACCGCGCGCACCTCGGCGCGGGAGGTCGCCGAATCCGCGGACAGGGCGAACGGGGCGACCAGCCGGGCAGGTGCGGCGAGACCGTACACACCCATGCCCGCGAAGAACAGCGCCACGGCGATGATCAGAAACTCGGCCATCTCAGCCTTTCGTTCCCTCGGGACAGTCCCTGTCGACGATAACCGGATCGGCGACGGAACCCTCGCGTCTCCGACGGCCTGTCGTAGGTCCTACCCTTGATGTATGGCTACACCCCAGCTCGCGCCGTCCGACCCGGCATCGAAACCCCCGAATCGCGCCGATTCGACCGCCCTGTTCGTCGTCGGCGGACTCATCGCCGGTCTGGTAGCGGCAATCGTCGTCGGACTTTCCGCTGCTCAGGCGCTCGTGCTGCTGGGAATTCCGGATCCCGGCCCGATCACCACCTACGGACTGCCCGCGATGCGGGCTGTGTCGGAGATCGCTGCCGTCATCACCATCGGATCGCTGCTGCTCGCGGCGTTCTTCGTGCCGCCGCAGAAATCCGGTGTCCTGGACGTGGACGGCTACCGCGCGGTCCGGACGGCGTCGTACGCCGCGATCGTATGGGCCGCGACCGCCCTCGTCCTGGTCCCGCTGACGTTGTCGGACACGTCCGGGCAACCCTTCGCCGAGGCGGTCGAACCGGCCAATATCTTCAATTCGATCGATCAGGTCGAACTCGCCGGCGCCTGGCGCTGGACCGCGATCATCGCGATCGTCCTCGCGATCGCGTCCCGGCTCGTGCTGCGCTGGTGGTGGACGCCGATCCTTCTGCTCGTCGGCATCCTCGGGCTGATGCCGCTCGCGTTGACGGGGCACTCGTCGTCGGGCGGCTCGCACGACATGGCGACGAACAGTCTGATCCTGCACCTGGTCGCTGCGTCGCTGTGGGCGGGCGGCCTGTTCGCTCTCCTCGCCCACGCGCGCAGGCGCGGCGCCTACACCGATGTGGCGGCGCGCCGGTTCTCCGCGGTCGCGACGGTCTGCTTCGTCGTCATGGCGATCAGTGGCGTGGTGAACGCGCTGGTTCGCGTCCAGATCGGTGACCTCGTCGACACCACGTACGGACGCCTGGTGGTCGCGAAGATCGTGGCGCTCGTCATCCTGGGGGTCTTCGGCTGGGCGCAGCGTCGACGGGCCCTGCCCGCGCTGCAGAAGGACCCGGCCGGCCGCGGCAACCTGATCCGGTTCGCCGGCGCGGAGGCCATGGTGTTCGCCGCCACGATCGGTCTCGCCGTCGGGCTCGGTCGCACACCCCCGCCCCCTCCGACCGCGGCGCCCACCCTCACGGAGGTGGAACTCGGCTACAACCTGGCGGGGCCGCCGACGTTCTCCAGGCTGATGCTGGACTGGCGATTCGACCTCCTCTACGGCACCGCCGCGATAGTGCTGGTCGTCGTCTACGCGCTCGGATTGCGCAAACTCCGGCGTCGCGGCGACAGCTGGCCCGTGGGCCGGACCGTCGCGTGGATGTGCGGATGCGTGGTGCTCCTCGTGGCGACGTCGTCGGGTGTCGGGCGCTATTCACCGGCCGTGTTCAGCGTGCACATGGGCGCGCACATGGCACTGTCGATGCTGACCCCGGTCCTGCTGGTGCTCGGTGCGCCGATCACCCTCGCCCTGCGTGCCCTCGATCCGGCGGGCAAGAATGGTGTGCCGGGTCTGCGCGAGTGGATCCTGACGGCGCTGCACAGCCCGTTCTCCCGGTTCATCACCCATCCCGTCGTCGCGGCCGTGCTGTTCGTAGGCGGTTTCTACGCCCTGTACCTCGGCGGGATCTTCGAGGCCGCCGTCGACTCGCACTCCGCGCACGTCCTGATGAACCTGCACTTCCTGCTGAGCGGCTACCTCTTCTACTGGGTCGCCATCGGCGTCGATCCCTCGCCGCGCAAACTTCAGCCGGTGACGAAGCT
Source organism: Rhodococcus sp. JVH1 (assembly GCF_000280725.2). Classification (NCBI taxonomy): domain Bacteria; kingdom Bacillati; phylum Actinomycetota; class Actinomycetes; order Mycobacteriales; family Nocardiaceae; genus Rhodococcus; species Rhodococcus sp. JVH1. The sequence goes on from NZ_CP166289.1 coordinate 6,530,961, forward strand.
CGCGATGGTGTTCGGCTCGCTGCCGTTCCACGCGTTCTTCGGTGTGGCGCTGATGAGCATGGGCGCGGTGATGGGCGAGTGGTACTACCGGTCGCTCGGACTGGGCTGGAACGCCGACCTGGTGGGTGACCAGCAACTGGGTGGCAGCATCGCGTGGGCGACCGGCGAGATCCCGTTGGTGCTGGTGATGATGGCGCTGCTCATCCAGTGGTCCCGCAGCGACGGCCGCACGGCGCGGCGGGTCGACCGGGCCGCCGACCGCGACGACGATGCCGACCTGGCAGCGCACAACGCGATGTTCGCGGAACTGGCGCGACGGGACCGAGAAGCCGGACACTGACCGCTAGCACGTGGTTCCGACACCGTCGGAGCGTCAGCAGCCGTTTCGGCTGCTCTATCCACACCCGCTCCGTTTCTCCACAGATTTCGGATGCCGTCCGGCAATCTCCCATCCGGACGGCACGCTGTGAGTGACGGCACCTTGCCGCACTCACAGGGGGTAGAGCGAAATGTACGAAACACACGGCACCGTGGTCGGAACGGTCATCACCAGCCCGGTCACCCGGTCGAACGCGGCCGGTGACGAGTTCCTCAATTTCCGGATGGCGAGCACGGTCCGGCGCCGCGATCACGCGACGGGCGAGTGGCGCGACGGGAGCACGCTCTACCTCACGGTGACCTGCAGGCGGCGACTGATGGCCGGCGTCGTCCAATCGATCGCGAAGGGGGATCCGGTCATCGTGACCGGCGAGTTGCGCACCACGGAGTACACGACGCGGGACGGAATCGCCCGCTCCGACCTGGAGCTGAGCGCGACCGCGATCGGACCGGATCTCGCCCGCTGCACGGTCGTCCTCGAGCGCGCGCCCAGAACCGCGGACGGGGGTGCGGCGACCCCGGCGACGGAACAGGTCGCCACTCGGTCCCTCGTCGCGTAGCGCACCAGCGGGTATCGGCGCCGACCCCGCGCCCGCGGCGCCGGTGCCCGCGGCTTCTTCCTGCGAAGCCCCCGATCACGTCCCCGACCCTCCGCGATGTGGGTTCATCGCACTTCACCATTAGGCTGGCCCCATGGCTGAGTTCATTTACACGATGAAGAAGGTGCGCAAGGCGCACGGTGACAAGGTCATCCTCGATGACGTCACGATGAGCTTCTACCCCGGCGCCAAGATCGGTGTGGTCGGCCCGAACGGCGCGGGTAAGTCCAGCATCCTCAAGATCATGGCGGGGCTGGATCAGCCGGGCAACGGTGAAGCGTTCATCGCTCCGGGTGCCACCGTCGGGATCCTCATGCAGGAACCGCACTTGGACGAGACCAAGACCGTTCGCGAGAACGTCGAAGAGGGCCTGGGTGAAACCATGGTCCAGCTCAAGCGGTACAACGAGATCGCCGAGCTGATGGCCACGGACTACTCCGACGAGCTGATGGAGGAGATGGGCGAGCTCCAGGAGAAGCTCGACCATGCCGACGCGTGGGAGATCGATTCCCAGCTCGAGCAGGCGATGGACGCCCTGCGCTGTCCGCCGCCGGAGGAGATGGTCACTCACCTCTCCGGTGGTGAGAAGCGCCGCGTCGCCCTCTGCAAGCTCCTGCTCAGCAAGCCCGACCTGCTGCTGCTCGACGAGCCGACCAACCACCTCGACGCGGAGAGCGTCCTGTGGCTGGAGCAGCACCTGGCCGCCTACCCGGGCGCGATCCTGGCCGTCACCCACGACCGGTACTTCCTCGACCACGTCGCCCAGTGGATCTGTGAGGTCGACCGCGGCCGCCTGTACCCCTACGAGGGCAACTACTCCACCTACCTGGAGCAGAAGGCCGCCAGGCTCGAAGTCGCGGGCAAGAAGGACCAGAAGCTGCAGAAGCGCCTCAAGGAGGAGCTGGCCTGGGTCCGCTCTGGAGCGAAGGCCCGTCAGGCCAAGAACAAGGCCCGCCTCGACCGCTACGAGGAAATGGCCAACGAAGCCGAGAAGACCCGCAAACTGGACTTCGACGAGATCCAGATCCCGGCGCCGCCGCGACTCGGCGACGTCGTGGTCGAGGTCTCGAGCCTCGACAAGGGCTTCGACGGCCGGGTTCTGATCAAGGACCTGTCGTTCACCCTGCCGCGGAACGGCATCGTCGGCGTGATCGGCCCCAACGGTGTCGGTAAGACGACGCTGTTCAAGACCATCGTCGGGCTCGAGGAGCCGGACGCCGGTGAGGTGAAGATCGGTCAGACGGTCAAGCTCAGCTACGTCGACCAGAACCGTACGGGCATCGACCCCGACAAGACGGTGTGGGAGGTCGTGTCCGACGGTCTCGATCACATCGTGGTCGGCCAGACGGAGATGCCGTCGCGCGCCTACATCAGCTCGTTCGGGTTCAAGGGCCACGATCAGCAGAAGCCTGCGGGCGTCCTCTCCGGTGGTGAGCGCAACCGCCTGAACCTTGCGATGACGCTCAAGCAGGGCGGAAACCTGATCCTGCTCGACGAACCGACCAACGACCTCGACGTCGAGACCCTCGGTTCGCTGGAGAACGCCCTCGAGCAGTTCCCCGGCTGCGCCGTCGTGATCTCCCACGACCGCTGGTTCCTCGACCGCACCTGCACGCACATCCTCGCGTGGGAGGGTGGCTTCGGCGACAACGAAGCCGCCTGGTACTGGTACGAGGGCAACTTCGAGGGCTACGAGGCCAACAAGGTCGAGCGGCTCGGACCGGACGCGGCACGTCCGCACCGGGTGACGCACCGCAAGCTCACGAGGGACTGACCCTTGGCGGAGTCGAAGGTCTTCACGTACGAGATCCAGGTCCGGTGGGGTGACTCCGACCGCCTGGGTCACGTCAACAACACCCGCTTCGTCGAGTACATGCAGGAAGCACGTGTGCATTTCCTGTCGTCGGAGCTGGAGTCGGTGGGAGCCCGGGCGGGCGCCACGGTGGTGCGCAAGATGGACGTGGAATTCCTGCGTCCCGTCACCGACGCTTCCGGTCCGCTGACGATCGACGTGTCGGTGCTCCATGTCGGCAATTCGTCGTACACGATCCGGCACATCGTCACGAACCGCGACGGGGTCCGCTGCGCGACGGGCGACGCCCTGATGGTGGCGTTCGACGCGAAGACCGAACGCTCGCGTCCGCTCTCCGAGGCGGAACGGGACGCGCTCGAGCGGTACCTCGCGCCGGTGACCACCGGCTGACGGATCCGGCACGCGGGGTGCCCGAAGTTCACCCTCTGTTCCCATCGCCGCGGGCTAGTCTCGAGAGAGTTGCCCGCGGCGATCGGAACAGAGGAAGTGAGCCCCGATGACGGAATCGGCAGCACTGAAAGATGCGGAGTGGGCGCGGAATCTGCCCGAAGGCCTCCGGTCGCAGGTGCCGACTCTCGCAGCCGTGTATTTCCGTCACGTCGATCGCGGTGACAGCGAGAGCGCCGTCAACGGCGCCTCCGAGGCCGTGCTCGGCGCGCATCTGACACTTGCCCTGCACCGTCCGCCGGAGCGCGCGGTCACCCGCGTCTACCGCCCGGGTGACGGGCACGAACTCGGTGCGTCCCTGCAGATCGTGACGGACGACATGCCGCTGCTCGTCGAATCGATCACCGCGCTGCTGAACCGCCTGGGCATCGGGATCAGCGAATTCGTGCACCCCATCGTCTCGGTCCGGCGCGATCCGATCGGTGCACTGCGCGAAATCCTCATGGGAGACACGGCCAAGGATGCCGACGAGGGCAGCCTCGCCGAGTCGTGGATTCACGTCCAACTCGATCCCCGTACCGACTCCGCGGTTCTCGACACACTCGAGAAGGAAGTCGGCACCGTCCTCGCCGACGTGCGCCAGGTGGTCCGGGACACCGACATCATGCGCAAGCTCGAGCGGACACTCGCCGACGAACTCGAGACGTCCGCACCCTGTCCCGGCGTGTCGAAGGACGACCTGGAGGACTGCGCCGATCTGCTGCGGTGGATGTCGCAGGGCAATTATGCGGCGCTGGGCTACCGCCGCTTCGAACTGGGGGAGCCCGACAGCTCCGGCGCCCGCAGCCTGCAGGTGGTGCCGGGCAGCGGTCTCGGACTGCTGCGCTCCGACACGGTCACCGAAGGCCCGCTGAGTCTGCCGCCGGCCGCCGAGATCCCCGACCGTCCCCTGCTCGTGCTCACGCAGGGCTCGTTCCCCGCGACCGTGCACCGCTCGGTCTACCCGTTCTTCGTCGGCGTGAGCATTCTCGACGAGAACGGCAACATCACCGGTGAGCACCGTTTCCTCGGGGTCTTCACGGTCACGGCGCTGCACGAGAACGTCCTCGACATTCCCGTGATCGCTCGCCGGGTGCGCAAGGTGATCGACCGGGCCGGGTTCCAGTTGAATTCGTATTCGGGGCAGGCGATGCTGGAGGTCATCCAGTCGTTCCCGCGCACCGAGCTTTTCTCGAGCGACGCCGACACACTCTTCGACACGGTGACCGCCGTGCACAGCATCGGGCTCCGGCGTCAGGTGCGTCTGTTCGTGCGCGAGGACTTTCTCGGACGATTCGTCTCCTGCCTGATCTACCTGCCCCGCGACCGGTACACCACCCGGGTCCGGCTCGCGATGCAGGACATCCTGCTGCGGGAATTCGGTGGCGGCACTTTGGAATACACCGCGCGCGTCACGGAATCCGACCTGGCGTTGCTGCACGTGACGATCCGCAAGAGCACCGAACAGATGGGGTCTCGGCTCGACCTCTCGGACGCCGACCGCGAACGGGTCCAGGCCATGCTGGCCGAGGTGAGCCGCAGCTGGGACGACCATCTCGGCGACCTCCTCCCGGTGACCACCGGTGTGGATCCCGTTCTGGCGCAGCGTTACGCCGCCGTCCTGCCCGAGGGGTACAAGGAGGATTTCGACGCCACGCGCGCGTTGTCGGATCTCGCGAGGCTGGAGGCGCTCGAAGACGGTTCCATCGATCTGCTGCTCTACCGCGATCCCGGGGCGGAGGTCGGGCACTGGCGATTCACCCTGTACGTGGGCGGGGACGGCATTTCGCTGAGCCAGGTGCTTCCGGTGCTGCAGAGCCTGGGTGTGGAGGTGCTCGACGAACGGCCCTATCTGATTCCGCGGCCGGACGGGTTGGCGTGCTGGATCTACGATTTCGGGTTGTCGGTGCCCGCGGAGCTGCTCCGCTCCTCGGTGGAGGACGACCTGGATGCCGAACTCGCCGCCGAGGAGGCGTCGGCCGCCGCACCGAAGCTTCAGGAACGGTTCACCGATGCCTTCACCGCCGTCTGGTTCGGGCGGGCGGAGGCCGACCGGTTCAACGAGCTGATCCTGCGGGCGGGAGTGTCGTGGCGGCAGGCCGTGATCCTGCGGACGTACGCAAAGTACCTGCGTCAGGCGGGGTTTCCGTACAGTCAGTTCCACATCGAGGGGGTTGCGCTGGCGAATCCCCGTTCGGCGTACACACTCGTCGAGTTGTTCGAGGCGATGTTCGATCCGGAGACGCCCTCACCCGATCTGGTGTCCGAACTCGACACCCGTCTGCGGGAGTACATCGACGCCGTGGTCAGCCTCGACACGGACCGCATCCTGCGCGGTCTGTTCGGGCTGATCAAGTCGACGCTGCGCACCAACTACTTCGTCGTCGGCGAGACCGGGGAGCCGCCCACATACCTGTCGATCAAGCTCGATCCGACCTCGATCCAGGAACTGCCGAAGCCCCGCCCGAAGTACGAGATCTTCGTGTACTCACCCGACGTCGAGGGTGTGCACCTGCGGTTCGGATCCGTCGCCCGCGGCGGGTTGCGCTGGTCGGACCGGCGTGAGGATTTCCGCACCGAGATCCTGGGGTTGGCGAAGGCCCAGGCCGTGAAGAACGCGGTGATCGTCCCGGTCGGCGCGAAGGGCGGCTTCGTCGTCAAGAATCCGCCGACGCCCTCGGGGGACGCGGCGGCCGACCGCGCCGCCGCTCTCGAGGCGGGCCAGGACTGCTACCGCACATTCATCTGCGGGCTCCTGGACCTCACCGACAACGTCGATCAGGTATCGGGGGAGATCGTGCCCCCGGCCCGGGTGGTGCGTCGCGACGGCGACGACCGGTATCTCGTGGTGGCCGCGGACAAGGGCACCGCGAAATTCTCCGACCTCGCCAATTCTGTTGCGGAGCAGTACAAATTCTGGCTCGGCGACGCGTTCGCGTCCGGTGGGTCGGCCGGATACGACCACAAGGGGATGGGCATCACCGCGCGCGGTGCCTGGGAGAGCGTGAAACGGCACTTCCGGGAGATGGGCGTCGACACCCAGACCCAGGACTTCTCCGCGGTCGGCGTTGGCGACATGAGCGGCGACGTGTTCGGAAACGGCATGCTCCTGAGCCGACACATCCGGCTGGTGGCGGCGTTCGACCACCGGCACATCTTCCTCGACCCCGATCCCGACGCCCCCCGGTCGTTCGCGGAGCGGTCGCGGATGTTCGCGTTGCCCCGGTCGTCGTGGGCCGACTACGACACCAGCATCATCAGCGAGGGCGGGGGCGTGTGGGACCGGACCCGCAAATCGGTCCCGATCAGTGCCGCCGCGCGTGCCGCGCTCGGACTCGACGACGCCGTCACCGAACTCTCCCCGCCGGAACTGGTCCGGGCGATCCTGCGTGCCCCGGTGGACCTGCTGTGGAACGGTGGCATCGGCACGTACGTCAAGGCGTCCACCGAGACCAACGCGATGGTGGGCGACAAGAGCAACGACTCCGTGCGCGTCGACGGCAACGAGGTGCGGGCGAAGGTGGTCGGCGAGGGTGGCAACCTCGGGGTGACGGCGCTCGGCCGGATCGAGTACAGCCAGAACGGTGGCCGGATCAACACCGACGCGATCGACAACTCCGCGGGCGTCGACTGCTCCGATCACGAGGTGAACATCAAGATCCTGCTGGACTCGCTGGTGAGCAGCGGCGGGCTGCCGCGGGAGGAACGCAATCCTCTGCTGGCGTCGATGACCGACGAGGTGGCCCAACTCGTACTCGCGAACAACATCGCGCAGAACGATCTCCTCGGTGTCTCCCGGACCAGCGCGGTTCCGATGCTGACCGTGCATCGCCGCCAGATCGAGCACCTGGCGTCGCGTCGCGGACTCGACCGGAAGCTCGAGGCCCTGCCCACCGACGAGGAGATCGCCCGACGCAGGCAGGCCGGTCAGGGCCTGACGTCTCCGGAACTCGCGACCCTCACCGCGCATGTGAAACTCGCGCTCAAGGACGACCTCCTCGCGACGGACCTGCCCGACAGCGAGACGTTCGCGCCGCGGCTGCCGCGGTACTTCCCGACGGTGTTGCGCACGCGGTTCCGCAGCGCGATCAAGGCGCATCCTCTGCGCAGGCAGATCGTGGCGACGATGCTCGCGAACGAGACCATCGACAACGGCGGTATCACCTTCGCGTACCGGTTGGCGGACGAGGCGGGTGCGAGCAGCACCGACGCCATCCGCGCCTACGCGGCGGTCACCGAGATCTTCGCCCTGCCGGAGCTGTGGTCGAGGATCCGGTCGGCGGACATCGCGGCGGACATCGAGGACGACCTGATTCTCGAGTCCGGCCGAGTTCTCGACCGCGCGTCCCGCTGGTTCCTGACCAACCGGCCTCAGCCCCTCGCCGTTGGCGCCGAGATCGCCCGGTACTCGGCCGACTTCCGTGCACTCTCGCCGAGGGTGCCGCAGCTCGTGCGGGGGCATCAGCTCGCCGACGTGGAGACGCGGGCGCGGCCCCTCGTCGTCCGCGGCGCGCCCGAGGACCTCGCGTTCGAGGTGTTCCGGCTTCTGGACAAGTTCTGTCTGCTCGACATCAGCGACATCGCCGACATCGCCGAACGCGACATCGACGAGGTCGCCGAGCTGTACTACGAGCTCGACGCGCACCTCGGCATCGACTGGCTGCTGAGCGCCGTGTCCACTCTCGCGCGGGGTGACCGCTGGCATTCGCTGGCCCGTCTCGCGTTGCGCGACGACCTCTACAGTTCGCTGCGTCAGCTCACGATGGAAGTGCTCCTGGGTGGTGAACCTCACGAGACGCCGCAGGAGAAGATCGACGACTGGGAGTCGACGAACGCGTCCCGGCTGGCCAGGGCGAGGTCCGCTCTCACCGAAATATTCGAGTCTGGGACCCTTGACCTCGCGACGCTCTCGGTGGCGGCGCGTCAGGTACGCAGCATGGTGCGAGGTATGGGCACCCGATCGGAGGTATGACGTTGAGCGAGGGCTTTCACGCGGAGGTCGAAGTTCGGTGGTCGGACATGGACGTCTTCCAGCACATCAACCACGCACGGATGGTGACGTTGCTGGAGGAGGCGCGGATTCCCTGGCTGTTCGAGGACGACCGTCCGACCGTGACGTTGCGTGACGGCGCGGTCATCGCGGACCTCCATGTGCGCTACCGCGGGCAACTCCGGCACAGCGATTCACCGCTCGACGTCCTGATGTGGGTGGAGAAGGTGCGCGCGGTCGATTTCACGATCAACTACGAGGTCCGACCGAAGGGCGTCGACGTCTCGGTCGCGCCGTCCATCATCGCGTCGACGCAGATCGCGGCGTTCGACATCGACACCCAGCGCCTGCGCAGAATCACCGACGTCGAGCGGGCGTACCTGGAGAGCTGGCAGCGTGTATGAGCGCGTCCTGTCGATCCCGGACGCCACTGAGCGCGGTGACCTCGCCACATTCCTCACGAGGGTGGTCCGGTTGGACGAGTCGACGGTGGTGCGTCTGCGTCAACGCGGACCCGGCCGCCTGACGATCTGGGCGGCAACCGGTTTCGACGCGCTGGCGGTGCGCACGGTCGCGGGGACCATCACCCCCGACGACACGTCGGCTGCCGGCGACCAACTGCTCGCCGCTCTCGAAGCGGCGACCGCAGCCGACATCGATCCGGGTTTCTCGATGGATTCGGCGTGGCGGGGCGCACTGCCTCCGGCGGAGGGCTTCGTTCACGTCGACGACGTCCCGGCGCGTGTTCTCGTCGACCTCGCGCAGCGCGGTGCGGCCCTGGCGCAGGAGCACGGCAGCGGCCACGGCCCGCCCGCATCACTTCTCGACCAGGAAGTCCTGCAGGTGGCGGGCGCGGAGCACACGGTCGGCATCCCGATGCGGGTGGTGTTCGCTCTCACCGCGATGGGGTTCGTTCCGCACGCGGGCTCGGATCGGCTGACCGCCGACATCGACCTCGAGCGCATCGACGCCTCCGAACTGGTCCGGGTGCGTGCCACCGCGTCGTGGCTGCGGGTGGACGCCCGGTTCGGGTCGATCTACCGGCACCGCGGTGGGGGGATTCCGTTGTCGGTCGCGCGGTAGCGCGCCGTCAGTCGGACCGCAGCGTGCTGGTGGCCAGCACGGCGAGCGACGCGACGACGGCTGCCATGCCCAGCCCCGCGACCAGGGTCAGCTGCTCGCCGAGCACCGCGGTCCCGAGCAGTGCCGCGACCACCGGTTCGGTGAGGGTCAGCGTCGCGACCGTCGCGGGTGGCAGCCGCCGCAGACCGGCGGCGAACAGGAGATACGCCAGCACGGTCGGGACGATCGCCAGATACACGGCGGCCGCGGCGCCCGCCCCGGTGTCGAGGCCGCCCGGCCAGGTCGCGACGAGCACGGGGATCAGGAACAGTCCACCGAGACCGAACATCTGTCCCATCGCCGCCTCGGGACTCGAACCCGCCGCGAGCAGCGACGACCCGGCGACCGTGTAGGCGGCGTACCCGAGACCGGCGATCAGCGCAGGCAGCGCACCCGCCAGGATCCCGGACGAGTCGGAGCCGCCGGTCGTGCCCGCCACGATCAACGCCATGCCGGCGACGGCGATGACGGTGGACACGGCCCACACCGGGCCGGGGCGGTGACGGTGCACCGCCCATTGCAGCGCGCCGGTGAACGCGGGTCCCGAACCCAGCGCGATCATGGTTCCTGCGGCCACTCCGGCGCTCTGCACGCCAGTGAAGAATCCGAGTTGGTACGCCGCGACCCCGATCCCGCCCCACACGGCGGGCGCATATCGGCGAATCCCGGGGCCGTCACCGAACCCGAGTCCGCCGCGCAGCGCCGCGAACGCCGCGAGGAGCGCGCCCGCGGCCACGACCCGGGCCGAGCCGACGGCCAGTGGGTCGAGGTCGTATCCGAGGGCGCGGGACGCAAGGGCCTGCGCGGTTCCCGTGGTGGCGAACAGGATCGATGCTGCGACGACCGCCGCAACTGCGGGAGTGCGGGTCAGATGAGCCACGCAGCCGCGTTCGGTGGGAGCTGCCCCTCGACGAGCGGCGCGCTGCTGAGCAGCACCTCACCGGGTGGCAGCGAGATCGGCGCGTCGGTGGCGTTGAGGGCGCAGATCAGCCCGCCGCGCCTGCGGAAGGCGAAGCAGCCCGCGGGGCTCCCGTACCAGTCGACCCCGGGACCGGAGAACTCCGGACGCAGCGAGCGCAGTTCGAGTGCTGCACGGTACAGCGACAGCGTCGACGTGACGTCCTCGAGTTGCGCCTCGACGGTGAGGTCCGCCCACTCGGGGGGCATCGGCAGCCAGGGCTCGCCGGTGCTGAACCCGAACGGTGGTTCGGTGCCCTCCCACGGCACGGGCACACGGCAGCCGTCGCGGCCGCGTTCGGTGTGGCCGGATCGTTCCCACACCGGATCCTGCAACGCCGAATCGGGGAGGTCGACGTTGGGCAGGCCGAGTTCGGCACCGTTGTACAGGAACGCCGCACCCGGCAACGCCAGTTCGACGAGGATCATGGCCCGGGCGCGTGCCGTGCCGATCTCGCCGCCGCCGTACCGGGTGACTTCCCGTTCGACGTCGTGGTTCGACAGGGTCCACGTGGGTGTCCCGCCCACCTGGTCGACGGCGGTCAGGGAGTTCTCGATCGCCTCCCGCACCGTCTCCGCCGAGAACTCGGCCTCGGCCAGCCGGAAGTTGAACCCGAGGTGCAGTTCGTCGGGCCGGATGTACTCGCCGAAGCGTTCGTTGTCTCGAACCCAGATCTCCCCGACGGCCATCGTGCCCGGGTACTCGTCGAGGACCTTGCGGATGCCGCGGTGGATGTCGTGGACCGCGGGGTTGTCGAACCGCGGATCGTCATCGGAGTTCTGCAGCAGTTCGTTGGCGGACCAGTCGTGGTCCGGCAGACCTTCCGGCTTGGCCATGCCGTGCGCGACGTCGATGCGGAATCCGTCGACGCCGCGGTCCAGCCAGAACCGGAGCGTCTTCGTGAGATCGTCGACGACCTCCGGGTTATTCCAGTTCAGGTCGGGCTGCTCCGCCGCGAAGATGTGCAGATACCACTGGCCGGGCTTGCCGTCGGCCTCGGTGATCCGCGTCCACGCCGGCCCGCCGAAGATGCTCGGCCAGTTGTTGGGCGGCTCCGCGCCGTCCTCACCGCGACCGTCGCGGAAGATGTACCGGTCCCGTTCGGGACTGCCCGGCGGCGACGCCAGGGCGGCGCGGAACCATTCGTGCTCGACGCTGGTGTGATTGGGCACCAGGTCCATCGTCACCTTGATCTGCCGCGCGTGCGCGGCCTCGATCAGGGCGTCCATGCTCGCGAGGTCACCGAACAGCGGATCGATGTCACGGGGATCGGACACGTCGTAACCGTGATCGGCCATCGGGGAGCGCATGACCGGGCTCAGCCAGAGGGCGTCGACACCGAGCAGTTCGAGGTATCCCAGCTTGTCCCGCACTCCGTGGAGGTCGCCGACACCGTCACCGTTCGCGTCGGCGAACGAGCGGGGATAGATCTGGTAGAAGACGGCGTCGGACCACCAGGGTGCCGGCTGCGTGTCGTCGGCGGGCGTTTCGGCGGGAGTGCTCACAAACGCCCATCGTGCCAAACGATCGCCCGCACCACGACTCGACCGGCGTTATCGGCGCGGGGCGGTTTCAGAAGGCGGAGTTCACCATCGACGCCGCGGCCATGTCCATGTACTCGATGAGGGCCTTGCGGTGGGCGTCGTCGAGGGTGCCGGAGTCGATCGACGCGATGGCCGTGTGCATGCACCGCAGCCAGGCGTCCCGCTCGATCGGGCCGATCTTGAACGGCTGGTGACGGAGCCGCAGTCGCGGGTGGCCGCGCTCGTCCGAATAGGTGTGCGGCCCGCCCCAGTACTGCTCGAGGAACATCCGCATCCGGCGCTCGGCCGGACCCAGATCTTCCTCGGGGTAGAGGGGCCGCACGATGTCGTCCTTGGCGACTTCCTCGTAGAAGCGCGCGGTGAGTTTGCGGAACGTCTCCGCTCCGCCCACCGCCTCGTAGAAGGTCTGCTGCACGTCAGTCATGGCGCCTTCCATTGTGCACGTGTGGGCGCGAACGGTCTTCGTCACCGTCTGTTCACCGAATGTCCTGCATTTTTGTCGGAAATGGACGTGCACGAGCTGGCAATTCATGGTGCACTTGGTGGCAATCTCCCGGAGGTCGCATGAAGAATCGACACAGCGCCCGCGCGCACCGACAACTCGTGCCCACTGATGCCCGGAGTGCCGGGGTTTCAGGGGCGTTTGCTTTACAAGTGATCACCGAAGGCTCCGCGCACAGCGCAGAGCCTTCTTTCCCGGGCGAGAATGCGGTTCCGCTCTGGATCAAGCGCCGGGTGCTTCTCCTGAATGTCACCTACGAGCCGCTCACCGCCCTTCCTGCCCGCCGCGCCGTGGTGTTGATGACCTGCGGCAAGGCCGACACCGTCCACGAGGATCCCCAGGCCCCGGTCGTCCACTCCGAGCAGTGGTCCGTGCAGGTGCCGTCCGTGATCCGCCTCCGGAACTACGTGCGCGTGCCGTATCGCGCCCGGGTTCCGATGACCCGCGCAGCCCTCATGCACCGGGACCGGTTCCGGTGCGCCTATTGCGGTGCCAAGGCCGAAACCGTCGATCACGTGGTTCCCCGCAGTCGCGGCGGCGAGCATTCGTGGGAGAACTGCGTGGCCTGCTGCGCACCCTGCAACCACCGCAAAGCGGACAAGTTGCTGAGCGAACTCGGCTGGACGCTCCGGGCGTCCCTGGTCCCTCCGTCGGGGCCGCACTGGCGACTGCTGGCGTCCACCAAGGACCTGCACCCGTCGTGGATGCCCTACCTCGGTGAAGGCGCCGCCTGAGCGTTCCGCGGGTCCCCTTCGCGAAGTTCGGCCCTGACGCTTCCCCTCGCACGGTTCTGGGCTACCGTTTGCGTCGTGAGCATTCTCGAGACAGTGCTGATATTCGTAGGAATTCCGGCGTTGATCACCGCCTTCTTCGCGGGGATGTCGTTCGTCGGCAAGAAGACGCCGGGCCCCGTGCCGCCCGCGTTCCACCTCGGTGAGGAATGGACGCACGCGCCGGTGCTGTGGAGCGCCGTCGACGAGGTGACCACGCACGGTCATCACGGCGGACACCACGGCGTGCACGCCGGTTCGGCAGACCTGATTGGAGGCTCGGCAAGTGGCAAGTGGTGACCTGATTCCCGCGTCCGCGGTATCCGCGGACAATCTCCCTGTCGGCAGCGTCGTGACCTCCAGCGGTCGCATCTCGGGCGTGCACCGTGTCGGTGAGCCGTTCACCGACGACCTGCCGTTCACGACGGACGAACTCGTCCGCCTCGACGATGCCCTCACCGAAGGCACTCGCAAGACGAAGGTGCGCTTCAACGCGTACATCGGCGACCTCGGCGCCGACACCGCAGCCGGCGCCGACGCGCTGTTCCCGACGACGCCCGAGGCGGAACGGTCCGTGCTCATCGCGGTCTCGCCCAACCAGCGGACGGTCGAGATCCGCAGCGGCCGGGCCGTGGCCAACCGGGTCACCGACCGGGTCGCCCAGCTCGGTGCCACCGCCGCCGTATCGTCGTTCGGCGACGGCGACCTCATCGACGGTCTCGTGAGTGCCATTCGCGTGATGAGCGCGGCAATCGCCTCGCCGTAAAACTGCACAGATCAGCGTCCGCGCGGCCCGATCCCGGCTCAGTCCTCCTGAACCGGATCGGGCCGTCGGTGTCTCACCGGATGTCGACGACGCGGTCGGCGCTCTCGAGGGTCCGCCGGACGGCGCCGATGCCGAGTTCCATCATCTGCGCGGTCCGGTCCGTGAGACTTGCGGGCACCCTGTCCGCGATCCAGACGAACACGGTCGCGCCGTTGCCGTCTTCGCTCACCTGGGCGGACGCATGGTGATGCCGGTAGGGGCCGTCGACGATCGACCAGGCCAGTCGGCGCGCGTCCACTTCGCCCTCGCCGAGGAGATCGTCCGGCTCGTCGCGGTCGCCGCGCTCGCCGCGTCACGGGGGCCGTCGGTTTCACGCCGGCGCGGCGGCCTTCCGGACGACGTAATAGCGGCCGCCGCCCGTGCGGCGGTCCTCGACGACGAGCCCGGCTCGGACGGTCTGATACCGCTCGCCGAGCGGCTCGGGGTGTCACCGTTCGCGCTCAGTCGCGCGTTCAGCGCCGTCATGTGCGTCTCGCTCACCAGGTACCGCAACATGGTGCAGGTCGGGCGGGCGCTCGAGCGGATCGAGAACGGCGACCGGGACCTCGCCGGCCTCGCGGCCGACCTGGGTTTCTCGGATCAGGCGCACATGACCAGGACCATCCGCGCCCAACTCGGCGAGACACCCACCGCACTGCGAATGCTGTTGTCGGTCTGAACGACCCTCGACTTCTGTCGGTGGTCGATGCGAACATATGTTCGTGTCCGATTCGCCGCGCCCGCGCATCTCGAGTGGCGCCGAGGCGACCATCCTGCACGCCGACCTCGATGCGTTCTACGCCTCGGTGGAGCAGCGGGACGACCCCGGTCTGCGGGGTCGTCCGGTGATCGTCGGCGGCGGCGTCGTGCTGGCCGCGAGCTACGAGGCGAAGGCGTACGGGGTGCGCACGGCCAGCAGCGGCGCGCAGGCGCTGCGCCTGTGCCCGCACGCCGTCGTGGTGCGGCCACGGATGTCGGCGTATGCGGCCGCGAGCAAGGCGGTGTTCGAGGTCTTCGGCCGGACCACGCCCCTGGTCGAGGGACTGTCCATCGACGAGGCCTTCCTCGACGTCGCCGGTCTCCGCAAGATCGCGGGCACGCCGGTCGACATCGCGGCACGCCTGCGCCGCGACGTGCGCGAGCAGGTGGGGCTGCCGATCACCGTCGGCGTCGCGAGAACGAAGTTCCTCGCCAAGGTCGCCAGCGCGGTGGGCAAACCCGACGGACTGTTGCACGTGCCGCCGGACCGCGAGATCGAGTTCCTCCATCCGCTGCCGGTCGAACGGCTGTGGGGAGTCGGCGCGGTGACGTCGGTCAAGCTCCGCGACGCCGGGATCGCCACCGTCGGCCAGCTCGCCCACTATCCCGAAGAGCTGCTCGTCTCCATCGTCGGACCCGCGGCGGGCCACCACCTCCATGCGCTCGCCTGGGCACGCGACCCGCGGCCCGTGCAGGTGGGGCGCAGGCGGAGATCCGTCGGCGCGCAGCGCGCCCTGGGGCGCAGACCGAAGGCGAGGGAGGACGTGGACGCCGCCCTGGTGACGTTGGTCGACCGGGTGGCGGGCAGGCTGCGCCGCGGCGAGCGGGTGGGGCGCACGGTGGTGCTCCGGCTGCGGTTCGACGACTTCACCCGGGTCACGCGTTCGCACACTCTCGCGCAGCCGTCGGCTCAGACACAGACGATCCTCACCACGGCCCGGGGCCTGCTGAGCACCGCGTGGCCGATGATCGAATCCAAGGGCGTCACCCTGGTGGGGATCGCGGTGGCCAACCTCGAGGACGACTGCCCGCAACAGCTCGCGCTGCCGTTCGACCCGTACACGAGCAGTTCCCTCGACAGCACACTCGACAGCCTCCGCGACCGCTTCGGCTCCTCGGCGGTCACCCGCGCGGTGCTGCTGGGCCGGGACCAGGGTGTGAGCGTGCCGATCCTGCCGGACTAGGCCGGCAGGATCGGCCACCGATCAGCTCGCGTCGAACTTCCGGGCCGCCAGCGACCGGACGATCCCGGCCCGGCCCTCGACCACCAGGCGGCGCAGAGCCGGCGGATGATCGCCGGCCAGGAACTCGTCGGCTGCCGCCACGGACTCCTCGCTGATCGACCACGACGGGTACAGACCCACCACGACGGTCTGCGCGACCTCGCTCGACCGCCGCTCCCACACCGCGGGGATGTCCGCGAAATAGCGGGCCACGTACGGTGCGAGGATCTCGGACTGCCCGTGACCGGCGAAGGCGCCGATGATCGAGCGGGCGGTGATGTTCGGCACGGAATCGTCGCCGACCACCCGGTTCCAGGCCTGTTCCTTCACCGCGGCCTGCGGGCGGACGGTGGCCGCCGCGGCGGCGTTGCGGGCGCCTGCCGCGGTGGGATCGCGTTCGGCTTCGGCGTCGATGAACGGCGTCTCGATGCCCTCGGCGTCGATCTCACCGGCCCCGGCGAGCGCGGTGACGAGACGCCAGCGCAGGTCCGTGTCGACGACGAGGCCCGGCAGCCCGACCGTTTCGGGTGCGGCGTCGAGCAGTTCCTGCAGCACCTCGGTGTGCCATGCCGACAGCTGCGCGCCCGCCAGCGCGTTGACGAACGCCAGCTGGTGATCCGAACCAGGCTCGGCTTCCCGCGCCAGTTCCAGGAGCCGGTTCGCGAAGTCCGGCCAGCCGTGTTCTTTGGACCACTCGGGTTCGGCGTAGCTGTGCAGCGCGGTCTGGGCCTGCATCAGCAGTCGCTGGACGACACCGACCTCGGTTTCGGCGCCGATGCCGCGCTGCACGAGGGCGACGAAGTCCCGCGCCTTGAGTTCGGCCTGACGCGTCATCTCCCAGGCCGCCGACCACACCAGGGTGCGGGGGAGAGGCTCGTCGATGTCGCCGATGCGGTCGATGGCGGTGGCGAGCGAGTCGGGATCGAGCCGCAGCGAGCAGTACGTGAGGTCGTCGTCGTTGACGAGGATCAGCTGCCCGCGTTCGACACCGACGAGTTCGGTGACGTCGGTGCGTTCGGTGGCGTCGAGGTCGAGTTCCACCCGCTTCGTGCGCACGAGCTTGCCGTCCCGGTCGTCGTACACGCCGACCGCGATGCGGTGCACCCGTCGCTCACCGGCACCGGGTGCTGCGCCGGACTGCAGGACGGCGAACCGGGTGAACTTGCCGTCCGCGTCGACGTCGAATTCGGGACGCAGGATGTTGAGCCCGGTGGTCTTGAGCCACTGGGCTCCCCAGTCGGACAGGTCGCGGCCCGAGGACTTCTCGAGTGCACCGAGGAGGTCGTCGAACGTGGCGTTGTCGAAGGCGTGGTCGCGGAAGTAGTCCCGCAGGCCGGACAGGAAGGGGTCTAGCCCGACGTACGCGACGAGCTGCTTGAGGACGGAGGCGCCCTTCGCGTACGTGATGCCGTCGAAGTTCACCTCGACCGCGGCGAGGTCGGGGATGTCGGCGGCGATGGGGTGGGTGGACGGCAGCTGATCCTGCCGGTACGCCCAGGACTTTTCGACGTTGGCGAACGTGGTCCAGGCGTTGGTGTATTCGGTGGCCTCGCTCTGGCAGAGCACGGAGGCGAACGTCGCGAAGGACTCGTTGAGCCACAGGTCGTCCCACCAGCGCATGGTGACGAGGTCGCCGAACCACATGTGCGCCATCTCGTGCAGCACGGTCTCGGCGCGCCGCTCGTACGACGCCCGCGTCACCTTGGACCGGAAGACGTAGTCCTCGAGGAACGTGACGGCGCCTGCGTTCTCCATTGCGCCCGCATTGAATTCGGGAACGAACAGCTGGTCGTACTTCCCGAACGCGTAGGGGGTGCCGAAGTTGCGGTGGTAGAACGCGAAGCCCTGCTTGGTTTCCGTGAACAGGCGCTCGGAGTCCATGTGTTTCCCGAGCGAGGCGCGGCAGTAGATCGCGAGGGGAATGTCGCCGTGCTCGTCGGAGTAGTTGTCGGTCCACTCCGCGTACGGGCCGGCGATGAGCGCGACGAGGTAGGTGCTCATCTTCGGCGTGGTGCGGAAGATGTGACGGCCGGGTTCCGCCGCCACCGTCTCGACGGTCGCGGAGTTGGAGATCACCTTCCAGTCGGCCGGGGACGTGACGTGCACGTCGAATGTCGCCTTCAGGTCGGGCTGGTCGAAGCAGGCGAACATGCGCTTGGCGTCGGCGGTCTCGAACTGCGAGTACAGGTACACCGCGTCGTCGGTCGGGTCCACGAAGCGGTGCAGCCCTTCACCGGTGTGCGAGTACGCGCAGTCGGCCTCGACCACCAGCTCGTTGCGTTCCGCGAGACCGGTGAGCGTGATGCCGGTGGACTCGTCGTAGTTCGACACGTCGACGGGAGAGCCGTTCAGCGTGGCCGAATGCACACGGGCCGCGACGATGTCGACGAACGTGGACGCGCCGGGGGAGGCCCCGAACGTGACGGTGGTGCGAGAAGAAAACGTCTCGACTCCGGGCTGAATTGTCGTCTCGACTCCGGGCTGACCTGTCCCGTCGGTGAGGTCGAGTTCGATCAGATAGTTGTCGACGGTCAGCAGTCGGGCTCGTTCGGCTGCCTGTTCGCGGGTCAGGTTGGGTGGGGCCACAGAGGTCTCCTCGTGATCGGCGGCGGTGCTCGTACTCGATGCTGCCATCCCATCACGAGTGGGCCGGGGGTGTTAACCGGACAGGTCGGTCAACGGCACCTCGGGGTCGGCCAGGCGGTCGGGATCGACCGGGGCGGACGAGGACACCAGTTGCTTGATCTGATCGGTGACATCCCAGATGTTGACGTTCATGCCGGCGAGGACGTGATTGTCCGCGTCGAGCCAGAAGGCCACGAATTCGCGTGCGGCGAAATCGCCACGCACGACCACCCGGTCGTACGAATCGTGCGGGGCGTACCCCACGTACTCCATGCCCAGATCGAACTGGTCGGTGAAGAAGTAGGGCAGGTTCCCGTATTCGGCTGCGTGCCCGAGCATGGTGGCGGCGGCCACGGCGGGCTGGTTGAGTGCGTTCGCCCAGTGCTCGACCCGGATTCGGGTGCCGAGCTGCGGATGCCACTGCGCGGCGATGTCGCCCACCGCGACGACGTCGGGGTCGCTGGTCTGCAACCCGGCGTCGACGAGAACGCCGCCGTCGACGTCGAGTCCGGCCCGTTCCGCGATCTCGATGTTGGGTGCCGCGCCGACGGCGACGAGGACGGCGTCGGCGGGAAGGACGGTGCCGTCGCCCAGCCGAACCCCGGTGGCCTTGCCGTCGTCGACGACGATCTCCTCGACCGTGGCGCCGAGGTGCAGTTGAACACCGTGCTCGCGGTGGAGTTCGGCGAAGACCGAGCCGATCTCGGGGCCGAGGGAGCCGAGCAGGGGAACTTCGGCGGCTTCCACCACCGTCACGTCGGCGCCCTTCTCCCGTGCGGAGGCACCCACCTCGAGGCCGATCCAGCCGGCGCCGATCACCACGAGCCGCCCGCCGCCGGCGACCGCGTCGATCAGGCTGTCCGATTCGTCGATGGTGCGGAGGTAGTGGACGCCCTCGGCGTCGGAGCCGGAGATCGGTGGGCGGCGTGAGCGTGAACCGGTGGCGAGGGCGAGCTTGTCATAGCCCAGCGTGGAACCGTCCGGCAGCGTCACGGTATGGGCGGTGAGGTCGAGGGCGGTGGCGGTGGTGCCGAGCCGCAGGTCCACGTGATGGTCGCGGTACCAGTCGCCGTGATGGACGGTGAAGTCGCCGAGAGCCTTCTTGCCTGCGAAGTGTTCCTTCGACAGCGGAGGTCGCTCGTAGGGAAGGTGTTCCTCCTCCGACAGGAGGATGATCGAACCGTCGAAATCCTTGTCACGCAATGCTTCTGCCGTTTTCGCTCCGGCGAGGCCGCCGCCGACGACGACGAACGTGCGAGTGGAGGACATGTGAGGATGCTCCCTTCCGGTCGACCACTGTCGACCCTACTGCCGCGAGCGGGGTCTCCGGGAAGGATTCCCGGCAGGGAGGTGTTGACTGGACGGGAATGTGTACATCACCGAGAAGGAGCATCACGTGAGTGCTGGGACGAACGCCGGGACCGCCAGGGACGTCGCTGATTTCTGGTTCGACCCACTGTGCCCGTGGTGCTGGATCACCTCGCGATGGATCCTCGAGGCCACGCAGGTTCGCGACCTGCAGGCGAACTTCCATGTGATGAGCCTGGCCGTTCTCAACGAAGGCCGGGATCTGCCGGAGGAATACCGCGAGCTCATGACCAAGGCGTGGGGCCCGGTGCGGGTGCTGATCGCGGCCGCGCAGAAGCACGGTGACGAGATCCTGCTGCCGCTGTACACCGCGATGGGCACGCTCATCCACAACGAGGGCAACAAGGACTTCGGCGACGTGATCGTCAAGTCGCTCGCCGAGGTCGGCCTGCCGGCCGAACTGGCCGAGGCCGCCGAATCGGAGGAGTACGACACCGCACTGCGCGAGAGTCACGCCGCCGGCATGGACGCCGTCGGACCGGACGTCGGAACCCCGACGATCCACGTCAACGGCGTCGCGTTCTTCGGCCCGGTCCTGTCGCGGATTCCCCGCGGCGAGGATGCGGGCAAGGTGTGGGACGGTGCGGTCGCACTGGCCGGCTACCCGCACTTCTTCGAGCTCAAGCGCACCCGGACCGAGGACCCTCAGTTCGACTGAGCCCGGCCCCGATCCTGGGCACGGTCACCGAGTGACGGGCCCGGCCGGGTCGGCCGCGTACTGCAGTTGCTGCGGATCGCGGTAGATCTGGCCGGGTTTCACGAACAGGTGACCGTGCCGGGTCCTGTTCCGCAGGGCGGCGGCACGCCAGGTGAGCACCGGATGTCCCGACAGCAGATTCACGAACCACGGGAAGAACCCGCGTTCGGTGGTGGCCCGGTCGGCGAGTTCGTCGAATCCGACGATGCTCACAAGATATTTGCCGGCGCCGAGAACGCCCATCGCGCCGCGGGCGCCCGCAGGACGGACGCAGTAACCGTGGTTGTCCGCGGTGTATTCCATCGAACGGAACAGCGCCGACCCGACGACAGGAATGTAGTTGGCGGCGAACTGTCCCAGTTGCCGCCAGTAGGAGGCGTGACCGGCCGCGATGTGGCCGACCTCGTGGCCGATGATGAAGGCGAGGGCGTCGGGCTCGCGGGCCTCGCCGCCGATCTCGAACAGGTCGCTGTACACCACGACGAAGCGGCGGAAGCCGTGTCCGGACGCGAACGCGTTGATCCGGCCGTTCCCGAGCACGACGTATGCGTCGGGCGGCTCGGTCATCCCGAACCGTGCGGCCGCTTCGGCCACCATCCGGTACCCGTCGGGGAACTGGGTGGGCGTCATCTTGATCCCGTTCACCTGCTGCGAGCCGTAGAGCTGGCCGCGGCCGACGGCGATGAGGATCGGCGCGACCAGCACGATGAGCACCCACGTCGACACCACGCCGAGGAAGAGCGCCGCGATCGATGCCACGTAGGCGACGACGGTGAGAACGATCGCCACCACGAGCAGCGGGATCTCCCACGAGTGCCGGGCGGGCCGGTCGTTCGGCATGAGGCCCGGCAACGGGACCGGAGGATTCCATCCCGTCCCGCCACCCCACTGGTGCTGCGCGGGGACCGGCCGATGTCCCGGATACGCCTGTCCCCAGTTCTGTCCGTTGTCGGGATACATGCTGATCACGATAAGCGTCCCGGGCCCCTGACACGATTCGCGACGACGCCTGACAGAATCACCAGTCATGCGCGTATACCTGGGTGCCGACCATGCCGGATTCGAACGTAAGAACGAGATCATCGAACACCTGAAGGCCGCGGGCCACGAGACCGTCGACTGCGGTGCTCACGTCTACGACGCCCTCGACGACTACCCCGCCTTCTGCATCGAGACGGCCCGTCGTGTCGTCGCCGACGAGGGCAGCCTCGGCATCGTGCTGGGCGGCAGCGGCAACGGTGAGCAGATCGCCGCGAACAAGGTGAAGGGTGCGCGATGTGCCCTGGCGTGGAGCGTCGAGACCGCGCAGCTGGCCCGCCAGCACAACAACGCTCAGCTGATCGGCCTCGGCGGGCGCATGCACTCCCTCGAGGAGTCCCTCGCGATCGTGGACGCCTTCCTCGCCGCCGAGTGGTCGAACGAGGAGCGCCACCAGCGCCGCATCGACATCTTGTCCGAGTTCGAGAAGACCGGCGTCGCCCCCGCCCTGCCCGAGGCCTGATCGCCCTTGCCCGAAGGTCACACCCTGCACCGGCTGGCCCGGCTACACCAACGCCGGTTCGCCGGTGCGCCGGTGCGGGTGCTGAGCCCGCAGGGCCGATTTTCCGAGGACGCGGCGCTCGTCGACGGCCGCGTTCTCGTCAAGTCCGAGGCCTGGGGTAAACACCTGTGGCATCACTACGAGTCCGGATTGGTCGTGCACGTCCACCTGGGACTGTACGGAGCGTTCACGGAATCGGCCGTTCCGATGGAACCGCCGGTCGGGCAGGTCAGGATGCGGATGGTCGGCGCCGAATTCGGCACCGACCTCCGCGGTCCGACGGCCTGTGAGGTCCTCCATCCGCCGCAGGTCGCCGCCATCGAGGCGAGGCTGGGGCCGGACCCGCTCCGCAAGGACGCCGACCCCGACAAGGCGTGGAAACGCATCTCGGCGTCGAAGACCCCGATCGGGGCACTGCTGATGGATCAGGCCGTGATCGCCGGCATCGGCAACGTGTACCGGGCGGAGGTCCTGTTCCGGCACGGCATCAACCCCGACAGGCCCGGTCGAGCGCTGTCCCGTGACGAGTGGGACGCGCTGTGGGCCGACCTCGTCGCCCTGATGAAGGTCGGGGTCCGCCGCGGCAAGATGCACGTCGTCCGCCCCGAGGACGATCACGGCGATCCGGCGTATGCCAAGGACCGTCCCCGGACGTACGTCTACCGGCGAGCGGGATCACCGTGCCGGATCTGCGGCACCCCGGTCACCCACTCGGTCATGAAGGGCCGCAACCTCTTCTGGTGCCCGAGCTGCCAGCCCTCCTGACGGCCGGCTAGAAGTCGAACCCGCCACCGAAGTCGAACCCGCCGCCGTCTCCGCCGCCGCCGAAGTCGAATCCGCCGCCGTCGCCACCGGCGTCCCCGCCCATGTCGCCGCCGCCGTCTGCGCCCGCGTCACCGCCGTCGCCCCCGCCGTCCGCGCCCGCGTCACCGGTGTCCTGGGACGCGTCGCCCGCTCCGCTCTCGAAGCCCTGTGCGTCGTACCCCACTCCGGCCATGCCGGAGAACATCGCCGAGAACAGGAACATCGAGCCCAGGCCCCACGCGCCTGCGACGAGAGCGGGCTTCCACCACGGCTCCGAGTACCAGCCGGCGGGAACCGGGCGTCCTGCGACACGGCCGCCGGGGTAGTAGTTCGGTGTCTTCGACGACGGGTTCGGCGACGCCGCGACCTGCCGCCCCTCGAACTCGACCTCACGGTCCTCGGTGACAGCTCCCGCGGACTTCTGGCCGTCGATCGACGGAATCTCCGGGCCGGGGTCCATCCCCATGGCCGTGCGGGCGGCGCGGATGTAGTAGAGACCCTCGAGCGCCGTCTGCTTGGCGAGACGCGCCTGGACGGGCGTCGTGGCCTGATCGATCTGGGAGCCCGCCGCGGTGTACCGCTCGGACGCGTCGGCGAGTGCCTGCTGCGAGGCGGTGTCGGACCCGGTGAGGCTGTACACCTGTCCGCCGAGCCGTTCGATTGCCTGGCGAGCGTCCGCCTTGGCGTCCTCGAGCTGGTTCGCGGTCTGCCCGGCGCGGTTGTTGCGGCTCCTCACCACCAGGAAGGCGACCGCCGCCACGATCACGAGAATGAGTAGCAGTTCCACGGTGGGCCTCCGGAGTTCTCGCGGACCGCCGGCTGCGGGGCTGCAACATCCACGAGTAGGGGACAAATCGGACATCTCCCAGAGTACTGACCGAAATCGTGGTTACGCGCTCGGCGAACGGGGGAGCGGGCCCCAGACGACAGGTGCGGGCGCGTCTGGTGCGCCTGTGACGCATGTCATAGCGGCAGAGGTGTCCGCGACCGCCTGTGCGCGACAAAAAAAGGAGCGTTCCCTGGGGTGGGAACGCTCCTGTGTGGAGGGGATGACGGGAATCGAACCCGCGTAATCAGTTTGGAAGACTGAGGCTCTACCATTGAGCTACATCCCCGTGCATACGACAACCTGGGATCGCCATGCATGTCGTCTGCGATGAGTGACTGTACCCAACCTCGCTTTGGATTTCATAATCGGGGGGCCGTAGGATTCTTCCTCGGGTCCTCGCGAGGTTGGCGAGAGCCGGCTTCGACCGGGGTGTAGCGCAGCTTGGTAGCGCATCCGCTTTGGGAGCGGAGGGTCGCAGGTTCAAATCCTGTCACCCCGACCAGAACCACAGGGCAGGCAACTGCCGCACAGAAAAAGCACGACCACACGAAGGAGCCAGTCCGTGAAGAGCACCGTCGAGCAGCTCAGCCCGACGCGAGTCCGTATCAACGTTGAGGTGCCCTTCGAGGAGCTCAAGCCTGATTTCGACAAGGCCTACAAGGCCCTCGCGCAACAGATCCGTCTCCCCGGCTTCCGTCCGGGCAAGGCACCGGCCAAGTTGCTCGAAGCTCGTGTCGGTCGTGGCGCAGTCCTGGAGCAGGTCGTCAACGACGCACTCCCGTCCCGCTACTCCGAGGCCGTCACCAGCGCCTCGGTGAAGGCGATCGGTCAGCCCGAGATCGAGATCACGAAGATCGAGGACGGCGAACTCCTCGAGTTCACCGCCGAGGTCGACGTCCGCCCCGAGATCACGCTGCCCGACTACAGCGAGCTGAGCGTCACCGTCGATCCGATCGAGATCACCGACGAGGCCGTCGAGGAGCAGCTGCTGTCGCTGCGTCAGCGCTTCGGCACCCTGACCGGCGTCGAGCGTGCGGTCGAGGACGGAGACTTCATCTCCATCGACCTGTCGGCCACCGTCGACGGTGAGGTCGTTCCCGAGGCCACCGCGAGCGGTCTGTCGCACGAGGTCGGTTCGGGTCAGCTCATCGAGGGCCTCGACGAGGCCGTCGTCGGCGTCAAGGCCGGCGAGTCCAAGGAGTTCACCTCGACGCTGGTCGCCGGTGACCACGCAGGCAAGGAAGCTGTCGTCACCGTCACCGTCGGCACCGTCAAGGAGCGCGAGCTCCCTGCCGAGGACGACGAGTTCGCTCAGCTGGCAAGCGAGTTCGACACCCTCGACGAGCTGAAGGCCGACCTGCGTGAGCGCGTCGGACGCGTTCGCAAGGTCGAGCAGGCCGGTCAGATCCGCGACAAGGTCCTCGAGACCCTCCTCGAGACCGTCGAGGTCCCGCTGCCCGAGGCCGTCGTCAAGGCCGAGGTCGACGCTGCACTCCACGACGCCGTGCACGGTCTCGATCACGACGAGGAAGCGCTGAACAAGCTCCTCGAGGAGCAGGGCACGAGCCGCGAAGAGTTCGACAAGGACGCCAAGGAGAGCGCCGAGCGCTCGGTGAAGACCCAGCTGCTGCTGGACGCCATCGCCGACGCCTCCGACGTCACCGTCGGCCAGGACGAGCTCACCGAGCGCATCCTGTTCCAGGCACAGCGCTACGGCATGGCGCCCGAGCAGTTCATCCAGCAGATCCAGCAGGCCGGTCAGCTCGGCGCCGTCTTCGCGGACGTGCGTCGCGGCAAGGCTCTCGCCGGTGTCGTCGAGCAGGCCACCGTCACCGACACCTCGGGTGCCGCTGTCGACACCGCCGAACTGTTCGGCAACGGTGAGGCCGAGACCGAGGAGGCTGCGTCCACGGACGAGGCTGCGTCGGATTCCACCGAGAGCGAAGACCAGAAGTAATGCTGGTCGCGGGATGTTTTTCTCGCGTTCGGCGGTGAGTTGTTTTCCGCTTTGAGCGAAGTAGGGCGGCACCGGGACTCCGGTGCCGCCCTCCTTCGTTAGTGTCTGTGTCAGCAATCAACGATTTACGGAGAAGGCAGGTACCGTGACTTCCAATCACCTGGAGACTTTGCAGAGTCCCGCCATGACTTCAGCCACCGCTGGGTTGAACCTCAGCGACTCGGTGTACGAACGCCTGCTGCGCGAGCGCATCATCTTCCTCGGTACCCAGGTCGACGACGACATCGCCAACAAGCTGTGCGCTCAGATTCTGCTGCTGTCGGCAGAGGATCCCAGCCGGGACATCTCCCTCTACATCAACTCGCCCGGCGGTTCGGTCAGCGCCGGCATGGCGATCTTCGACACGATGCAGTTCGCCGAGTGCGACGTCGCGACGTTCGGAATGGGTCTGGCCGCGTCGATGGGCCAGTTCCTGCTCTCCGCGGGGGCCAAGGGCAAGCGCTACGCCCTCCCGCACGCGCGGATCATGATGCACCAGCCGTCCGCCGGAATCGGGGGTACCGCCAGTGACATCGCGATCATGGCCGAGCAGTTCGCGCACACCAAGCGTGAAATGGCCGAGCTGATCGCCGAGCACACCGGTCAGACGGTCGAGCAGATCACCGCCGATTCGGATCGTGACCGCTGGTTCACCGCACAGCAGGCTCTCGAATACGGTTTCGTCGACCACGTCGTCTCCCGCGCGGCGCAGGCGGGCGGGACCGGGCAGTAGCAGCCCGGCTTCCTCACTGACCGCTCCCATACATCCCTTGGAGAACTGATGACCAACCTGTTCGATCCCCGCAGCCTGGGAGGCCAGGCGCCCGCAGGCCCCCAGTCGCGTTACATCCTGCCGTCGTTCATCGAGCACTCGAGCTACGGCGTCAAGGAGTCCAACCCGTACAACAAGCTGTTCGAGGAGCGCATCATCTTCCTCGGCGTGCAGGTGGACGATGCCTCGGCCAACGACGTGATGGCTCAGCTGCTCGTTCTCGAGTCGCTGGACCCCGATCGCGACATCACCATGTACATCAACTCGCCGGGTGGCTCGTTCACCTCACTGATGGCGATCTACGACACCATGCAGTACGTGCGCGCCGACATCACGACGGTGTGCCTCGGCCAGGCGGCCTCGGCCGCCGCGGTGCTGCTGGCGGCCGGTAGCCCCGGCAAGCGTCTCGCCCTGCCGAACGCTCGTGTCCTCATCCACCAGCCCGCCACCGGCGGCATCCAGGGTCAGGTCTCCGACCTCGAGATCCAGGCCGCCGAGATCGAGCGGATGCGTCGCCTGATGGAGACCACCCTCGCGAAGCACACCGGCAAGGACGCCGCCGTGATCCGCAAGGACACCGATCGCGACAAGATCCTCACGGCCGCCGAGGCCAAGGAATACGGAATCATCGACGACGTGCTCGAGTACCGCAAACTCAGCGCCCAGAAGTGATTTCCTGCCGCCCCGGCTCGGGCGACACGCCGTTACGGCGCGGTTACCGCGAGCCGGGTGCGGGATCGGCAAGGCTGGCTTTCCCGGAAGATCGGTGCGCGAATCACCGACAACCAGTCGACCTCGCTCGCGATCTGCGGGTACGGTCACATAACGGGCTTTCGTTTTCGGTCGGTGCGCGCACAGCGTGGGATCGGTTCGATGGTTGCACGCAGACGAAGGAAGTAGGGACCTGACGAGATGGCACGCATCGGTGACGGCGGGGATCTGCTCAAGTGCTCTTTCTGCGGTAAGAGCCAGAAGCAGGTCAAGAAGCTCATTGCTGGGCCTGGGGTGTACATCTGCGACGAGTGCATCGACCTGTGCAACGAGATCATCGAAGAGGAGCTGGCCGAGTCCAGCGAGGTGAAACTCGACGAGCTGCCGAAGCCGGCCGAGATCCGGGATTTCCTCGAGAACTACGTGATCGGCCAGGATGCCGCCAAGCGGACTCTCGCCGTTGCGGTCTACAACCACTACAAGCGCATCCAGGCCGGTGACAAGGGCCGTGACGCGCGCGGCGAGACGGTCGAGCTGGCGAAGTCGAACATTCTCATGCTCGGTCCTACGGGCTGCGGCAAGACGTATCTGGCTCAGACGCTGGCGAAGATGCTCAACGTCCCGTTCGCGATCGCCGATGCGACGGCGCTCACCGAAGCCGGGTACGTCGGTGAGGACGTCGAGAACATCCTCCTCAAGCTGATCCAGGCCGCCGACTACGACGTCAAGCGCGCCGAGACCGGCATCACCTACATCGACGAGGTCGACAAGATCGCCCGCAAGAGCGAGAACCCGTCGATCACGCGGGACGTGTCCGGCGAGGGTGTGCAGCAGGCCTTGCTGAAGATCCTCGAGGGCACGCAGGCCAGCGTGCCGCCGCAGGGCGGTCGCAAGCACCCGCATCAGGAGTTCATCCAGATCGACACGACGAACGTCCTGTTCATCGTGGCGGGCGCGTTCGCCGGCCTCGAGCGGATCGTGTCCGATCGCGTGGGCAAGCGCGGCATCGGTTTCGGTGCGGAGGTGCGGT
This sequence comes from Rhodococcus sp. JVH1, assembly GCF_000280725.2. Lineage (NCBI taxonomy): Bacteria > Bacillati > Actinomycetota > Actinomycetes > Mycobacteriales > Nocardiaceae > Rhodococcus > Rhodococcus sp. JVH1. Next base: position 6,559,222 of record NZ_CP166289.1, read on the forward strand.
CCAAGGCGGAGATCGACACGCAGGACCACTTCGCGGAGGTCATGCCGGAAGACCTGATCAAGTTCGGGCTCATCCCCGAGTTCATCGGTCGTCTTCCCGTCGTGGCGTCGGTGACGAACCTCGACAAGGAATCGCTCGTCCAGATCCTGTCCGAGCCGAAGAACGCGCTGGTCAAGCAGTACAACCGGTTGTTCGACATGGACGGCGTGGAGCTGGAGTTCACCACGGACGCGCTCGAGGCCATCGCCGACCAGGCGATCCTGCGCGGCACCGGTGCTCGTGGACTGCGCGCGATCATGGAGGAAGTTCTGCTGCCGGTCATGTACGACATCCCGAGCCGTGACGACGTCGAGAAGGTCGTGGTCAGCGCCGAGACGGTCAACGACAACGTGCTTCCGACCATCGTTCCGCGCAAGCCGGAGCGGGGAGAACGCCGAGACAAGTCCGCCTAGGCGGGAGCGCGCTGTATCCTGGGTGCGAACTAACTCACTAGTTCGTACAAATGGAGGTATAGCGCGCGATGACCGCTCCCGGACCGATCTTTGTTCTCAACGGCCCCAACCTGAACCTGCTGGGGCAACGGCAGCCCGAGGTGTACGGGCGGGAGACGCTCGACGACGTCGTCGAGTTGTGCCGCACGGCCGCCGCGAAAGCCGGACGTGAGATCGTCGCGCGGCAGTCCAACCACGAGGGCCATCTGATCGACTGGGTGCACGAGGCCCGGACCACGGCGTCGGGCGTCGTGATCAACCCCGGCGGTTTCACGCACACGTCGGTGGCGCTGCGCGACGCCCTGGTGACGCTCGAGGTGCCGCTCGTCGAGGTGCATATCAGCAACGTGCACGCCCGCGAGGAGTTCCGGCACCACTCGTACGTGTCCGGAGTCGCGACGGGTGTGATCGCCGGGCTCGGCATTCTCGGCTATGCGCTGGCCGTCGACTTCATCTGCAACAAGGGCTGACGCCACCATGGGACGACAGGTTCGTACGAGCGTTGCCACGGTATCCCTGAGCGGATCGCTGGAGGAGAAGGTCACCGCGATCGCGGCAGCCGGGTTCGACGGATTCGAGGTTTTCGAACCCGATTTCGTGAGCTCGCCGTGGTCGCCGCGTGAGCTGGCTTCCCGCGCAGCGGATCTCGGGCTCACCCTCGATCTGTATCAGCCGTTCCGGGATCTGGACTCCGTGGACGAGGCGACGTTCGCGCGCAACCTGATCCGAGCCGAGCGCAAGTTCGACATCATGGAGCAGCTCGGCTGCGACACCCTGCTGGTGTGCTCCTCGCCGTTGCCCGAGGCGGTGCGCGACGACGCCCGCCTGACCGAGCAACTCCACACTCTCGCCGAGCGCGCACACAGCCGGGGACTCCGCATCGCGTACGAGGCGCTGGCCTGGGGCACGCATGTCAATACGTACCGGCACGCGTGGAAGATCGTGCAGGACGCGGATCATCCTGCCCTCGGTACGTGCCTCGACAGCTTCCACATCCTCTCCCGCGGCGACGACCCGTCCGGCATCCGCGACATCCCGGGGGAGAAGATCTTCTTCCTCCAGCTCGCCGACGCGCCCCGGATGTCGATGGACATCCTGCAGTGGAGCCGGCACCACCGGAACTTCCCGGGGCAGGGCACCTTCGATCTCGCGACGTTCGGCGCGCATGTTCAGGCCGCCGGATACAGCGGACCGTGGTCGCTCGAGATCTTCAACGACACGTTCCGGCAGTCGTCGACAGGCCGCACCGCCGCCGACGCTCACCGCTCGCTGCTGTACCTCCAGGAGGAGGTCGCACGCGTGCAGGCCGAGCACGGTGAGGACACCGGTCGCGGTCTGGCCCTGTTCGAGCCGCCGCCGCGCGCACCCCTCGAAGGCATCGTGTCGCTCCGGCTCGCGGCCGGTCCCGGCAAGGATTCCGACCTTCGGCAGGCGCTGCAGCACATCGGATTCCGTCTGGTTGGCCGCCACCGCAGCCACGACCTCCAGCTGTGGCGGCACGGCCGGATGACCATCGTGGTCGACGCGACCGCGGGCACCGTGTGGACCGCTCCGGGTCTGCCTGCGCACCTGCCGGTGCTCACCCAGATCGGTATCCGGTCGAGCGATCCCGATGCGTGGGGTGAGCGCGCCGCGGCGCTCGAGGTCCCGGTGCACGAGGTCCTGTTGCCCGGTGTGGACACGGCCCCCGAATCCGATGTGGTGCGTCTGAAGATCACCGATGCGACGTCGCTGGATCTGCGCGGCCCGGGCAGTGCCGCCTCGTGGCAGTCGGCGTTCGACCTGTATCCGACGGAGTCGCGCTGGCAGGACGAGGTGCCCGTGTTCACGGGAGTCGATCACGTGGCGCTCGCCGTGCCGTCCGACAACTGGGACGGCATCATGCTGCTGCTCCGTTCGGTGTTCGCGATGGCGCCGCACGAGGGTCTCGACGTCACCGACGCGGTCGGCATGATGCGCAGTCAGGCCCTGACGATGGACCAGACGGGTGCCGACGGCATCGACCGTCCGCTGCGCATCTCCCTGAACATGGTTCCGGGTGCGGTGTCGGGGAACTCCCACATCGCCGCGGCCCGGCGCGGCGGCATCAGCCACGTCGCGTTCTCGTGCACGGACATTTTCACCGCCGCCGCGACCATGCAGTCCAACGGGTTCGACCCCCTCGTGATCTCGCCGAACTACTACGACGATCTCGAGGCCCGCTTCGGACTCTCCCGCGAACTCCTGGACCGGATGAGCGGGTCCGGCATCATGTACGACGCCGATGCCCATGGCGAGTTCTTCCACCTGTTCACCCAGACGGTGGGCGCCGACCTGTTCTTCGAGGTGGTGCAACGCGTCGGCGGCTACGAGGGATACGGGGACGCGAACTCCGCGATGCGTTTGGCGGCGCAGCTGCGGGCCGCCGGTTGAGCGGCCGATTCGGAGGTCACGGAGCCCGCGGTCCCGACCGCGTGATCCGTGACGTCGGACACTTCTGACGCGTGGCCACTGTCGTCGATGTGCTCTCACGGGGTGCATGTGACTGATGAGGCCGGAAAATCCGGCGCGAGACGACAGAGCGCTGCACATTCGTCAATGAGGCGCGCTGGATTCAGCCTGATCCGTACTAACCTGTGTCGAAACCGTGACCGTTTCGTTATCGATCACGAACTCGACAGAGGAATGTGGTTTTGGCTCTACACCCGAACACCGTCCCGCGCACCCGGCGCACCCGGCGCCTCCGTTCGACGACGACCTCCCGCCGACGGCTGGTGGCGACCTCACTGGCGGCCGCTGCTCTGCTCGCATCCGGGGGCATCGCCTCCGCCGCGACCGGTGAGGTTGCGCAGGCGTCGACCGAGACGAGCGTGTCTCTCTCGACACCGCCCCAGTTCCTGCAGGTCACGCGCCCGGTGCCCGTCGACTACGCCGAGCAACTCCAGCGCGCCGCCCAGCGTGAAGTCGAGCGGCTCGCGTTCGAGAAGGCCGAGGTCGAGCGGCTGGCTCGCGAGGCCGCAGAACAGGCTGCCCGCGCGGCTGCGGCCGCGGAAGCGGCACGTCGACCCGCTGTGCTGGTCCCGGCCGACGGCACGTTCACCTCGGGCTTCGGTCCGCGGTGGGGCACCAACCACAACGGCATCGACATCGCCAACTCCATCGGCACCCCGATCAAGGCCGTCACCAACGGCACCGTGATCGAGTCCGGTCCCGCCTCGGGATTCGGGTTGTGGGTCCGCATCCAGCAGGACGACGGCACCACCGGCGTGTACGGCCACATCGACCAGTCATTGGTGTCGGTCGGGCAGCAGGTCCGGGCCGGCGACCAGATCGCCACCATGGGCAACCGGGGTCAGTCGACCGGACCGCACCTGCACTACGAGGTGTGGGCGGTCAACGGAACCAAGATGGATCCGGCGGGCTGGTTCCAGTCCCGCGGCGTGCCCGTCCCCCAGGGGCAGGGCAGCTAGGCGCTGATCCACGCCGTCACGGCTGGTTGTACGGGGTGACCACCCGGATGGGGGACGCGGCCGTCGTGACACCGCCGAGCGCGCCCCGCGCCTGCAGCAACATGCGGCACGCCAGGTGGGCGTCGGCCCGGAGATCGTGGTGCAGCACGGCGGAGAGCGTGCCGGCTCGCAGCAGCCGTGTGTTGTCCTCGTCGAGGTCGTGGGCGATGAACACGCGGCAGGTGCGGCCGGTCCGTTCGAATGCGCGGGCCGTGGCCACGTTGCCGCCGCCGATCGAGTAGACGGCCGCGATGTCCGGGTTATGTTCGAGCGCCCGGAGCACGAGGCTCTCGATGGTCGCGTCGAGTCCGTCGCTCTCCGCGATGTCGATCACCGCACGGTCGGTGCCGAAACTTCGCAGTGCGGCGCGGAACCCCATCTCCCGTTCCTCCTCTCCACGGAAGGCATTGCTGCTCAGCGTGATCAGGACGGCGGACGACAGGTCGCCGAGCCACTGGTCGACGAGGTAGGCGGCGGTCGCCCCCGCGGCCCGGTTGTCGATCCCGACGTAGCCGGCCCGCGAGCTGCCCGGGACGTCGGTGGCATAGGTGATCACCGGTATCCCCGCCGCGGTGAGCCGGTCGATGGCCTCGACGACCTCGACGGAGTCGGGCGCCTTCACGATCACGCCCTGCGTGCCGCGGGCTGCGATCCGATCGAGAGTCTCGACCATCGCCGGTGTCGAGCCGGTTTCCCGGAAATGGAACCGCGACCGCACGACGGCGGGGGCGAGAGCGGGCAGTTCCGCCTCCACGGCCGCACGGAATGCGGTGGTGAAGCGTTCGGGTGACTGCATGACGACGTCGACGAGGAACTTGCGCCCACTCAGCTTCAACTGGGTGCGTTGTTTGTCGAGATCGTGGATTGCCTGCTGCACTTCCGCTCTCGTCGATTCCCGTACTCCGGGGCGTTCGTGGAGCACGCGGTCGACGGTAGCCTCGCTCAATCCCGACTGCTGGGCGATCTCACGGACCTTGTAGCGGTGCTTCACAGCCGCCTCCTGAGGTGAAAATGATGGATTTCTGCTGTTGTTTGCCACTCACATCACGGCAAGACTATCCCCATGACCATCACGACTCCTCCGCCGACCGGCCGGCGTGACTGGATCCGCGACTCCGACTGCGACCTCGACGCGTTTCGCGCCTCCGTGGATCGCTCGACGAACCTCGCCGACTACCCGTTCGCTCACTCCGTGGAACAGAACGTCCTGTTGTACCGCAGTGACGTGCTGATGCCCCACCTCGACGACGCGCAGTCCCGCCGCGCCGTGCAGACCGAACTGGGGCGCGCGCTCACGGACGGTCCCGGAATCGTGGTGTTCCAGAATGCCTTCAGTGATCTCGCGGTCCTTGACCGCGCCACCGAACAATTCGACCTCCTCATCGCGCAGCAACACGCGTCGGGTGGTGTGGTGGGTGACCACTTCGGCAAGGCGGGCGCCAACGACCGAATCTGGAACGCAGCGCAGAAGCTGGCTCTCGGCGCTCCGGACGTGTTCGCCGAGTACTACGCCAACGACATTCTCGCGCTGATCTGCCAGAGCTGGCTGGGCCCGCTGTATCAGGTGACGTCGCAGGTCAACGTGGTCAACCCCGGTGGTGCCGCGCAGGTGCCGCATCGGGACTACCACCTGGGCATCGTGCCCCGGCACGAACTGGCGGATTATCCGGCGCATCTGCATCGGATGTCGGCCACGTTGACACTGCAGGGGGCGGTGGCGCACTGCGACATGCCCGTCGAGAGCGGACCCACCCTGTATCTGCCGTACTCGCAACTGTTCGAGGCGGGATACCTGGCGTTCTCCCTGCCGGAGTTCGTCGAGTTCTTCCGCGACAGTCATGTTCAGCTGCCTCTGCGGAAGGGCGACGCGGTGTTCTTCAACCCGGCGCTCTACCACGGCGCAGGCCACAACCGTTCGCACGCGATCCGGCGGTCGGCCAATCTGCTCCAGATCTCGTCGCCGTTCGGCCGGGCGATGGAGGTGCTGGACCGGGAGGCCATGGCGAACGCCGTATACCCGACCCTGCTGGCACTGCAGAGTGCCGGGGCGAGCGAGCGCACCCTCCGCAATGCCGTCGTCGCGACGGCCGAGTGCTACCCGTTCCCCACCAACCTCGACCAGGATCAACCGGTGCACAGTCTCGCGCCGGCCACTCAGGTGGACACGGTCTGGGAAGCGTTGCGGGAGAACGCCGATCCGGCGGTGCTCGCGGAACGTCTGGCCGCACAGACCACCCGGCGACAGCCGTGAGCGGGATTCCCGGACACGGCCCCACTGTCACTGCAACAGCACCGACCGGTGCGATGGGATGAAATAGGACGATGACGATTCGACTTGCAGGTGCGCCCATTTCGTGGGGAGTGTGTGAGGTGGAGGGCTGGGGTCACCAGCTCGACCCCGACCGGGTGCTCACCGAGATGCGTGACGCCGGCCTGGCTGCCACCGAACTGGGTCCGGACGGATTCCTCCCCTCGGATCCGCGCGAGCTGACGGACACCCTCGCCCGGTACGACCTGACGGCGGTCGGGGGATTCGTTCCTGTGCTGCTCCACGATCCGGATCACGACGCCGTCGCTGCGGTTGGCGGGGCGATCGATTCACTCGTCGCGTCGGGGTCGGAGGTGATGGTTCTGGCGGCGGTCACGGGAGCCGTCGGTTACGATTCGCGACCGGAACTCGACGACTCGGGATGGAAGACGTTGTTGCGCAACCTCGACCGGCTGTCGTCGGCCGCCGCCGACCGGGGACTCCGGGCGGTGATCCACCCCCACGTGGGGACGATGATCGAGAACCGTGCCGAGGTGGACCACATCCTGGACGGCTCGTCGATCCCGCTGTGCCTGGACACCGGACACCTGCTGATCGGTGGCACCGACCCCCTCGACCTCGTCACCACCGCCCCCGAGCGGATCGCCCACGCGCACCTGAAGGACGTCGATGCGGCGCTTCTCGCGCGGGTCCGGGCGGGCGAACTCACCTACACCGAGGCCGTCGCGCAAGGGATGTACACGCCACTGGGCACCGGAGACGTGGATATCGCAGGGGTGGTCGAGCGGCTGCAGAATCAGGGTTACGACGGCTGGTACGTCCTCGAACAGGACACCATCCTCGCGTCGGAACCGGAGGACGAAGGCCCCGTGCGCGACGTCCTCCGGAGCGTCGAATACCTGAGGAGCATCACGCAGTGAGTCCGTTGCCTCTGCGCTGAATCGGCTGCAGCGGGACGCGGCTACGACCGGGCCGGACCGGTCGTGCCGCGCACCACCAGATGGGGGTCGATCACGAAATCATGCGGGCCGAGGTCGTCGTTCTCGAGCCGGCCGATGGCGAACTGCACGGCGTGCCGCGCCAGACCCTCCGTGTCCTGCCGCACGGTGGTGAGGTCGATCTGCGACAACTGGGCAAGGTGGCTGTCGTCGTACCCGACGATCGAGATGTCGCCGGGCACGTCGACGTGGGCGCGGGTGAACACGTCCATCAGACCGATGGCGCAGCGGTCGTTGCCGGCGAGCACGGCGGTCGGCAGGCGGTCTTCGGCCAGCAGAGTGTTCGCGGCGGCGACACCTGCCGCTTCGCTGTGCTGACCGGGAATGACGCGGATGTGGTCGGAGAGGTCGTGCCTGCGCATCGCGGCGAGGTACGCGCGACGCCGCTCGGGTGACCCCGGGTCCGCGCCGCCGTCGACGTGCACGATCTCGCGATGCCCGAGTTCGACCAGGTGGTCGACGGACTGCCGGATGCCCTTGGCGTCCGCCGTCCGCACGGTGTCGACGGCGGTGTGGGGGAGTGCGCGGCCGACGACGGTGACGACGGCACGGTCCGCGAGCGTGCGCAGATAGTCCACCTCGGAGAGCGGGCCGAGCAGGATCAGGCCCTCGCAGCGGTGGCTGAGGAGGGCTTCGATCGCCTTGTGCTCGTCCCGGGTGGGTGCGCTCGCGGAGAGCAGCACCTCGTATCCGGCGGCCTCGGCCTCCGCGTAGACGGTTCCGATCAGGTCGGCCTGGAAGGTCTGGTGGACGTCGATGAGCACGCCGAGGGTGCGGCTGCGGCCGCGCGCGAGCATGCGGGCGGCCCGGTCGAGACGGTAACCGAGGTCGTCTGCAGCCTGGAGGACGCGGTCCCGGGTTTCGTCGGACGCTCCGGGCTTGTTGCTGAAGATCAGTGACACCAGGGTGCGCGACACCCCGGCCCGCGTCGCGACATCTGCCATCGTGGGGCGTCGGTGCAGGCCGGCCGGTAGCCGCTCCGCACCGTCGTGCGCGGCGGCTCGATCGTCGAGCATCTCGAACTCCCTCGGTTGTGTCGTCAGGGACATTCTCCCGCAGCGAGATCTCTGCCCTTGACACCCTCTGTGATTCACATCATAGTAGGTAACTGAAGCGCGTTAGTGAAGCGCTTCAGTCCAGGAGAGAACGCCCCTTCGGCTGCATCGAGCCGAGCGCACTCGGGCGGTATCGACACGTGAACCGATCTTCCGTGTCGCGATGCGTGAGCATTCCCCAGAAAGGCCAACACCTGATGTCGACAACCCACTCGGCTGCCAGTGCCCGCGGAAGCGGCGGCGCTGCGCGCAACGAGCGCAGTCACAAACGCTTCCTGACCAAGCTCACCGTCATCTCCACGCTCGGGGGCCTGCTGTTCGGCTACGACACCGGTGTGATCTCCGGTGCGCTGCTCTACATGAAGGACGAGCTGAACCTCAGCGCCGTCGGCGAAGCAACCGTCGTGAGCTCGCTGCTCTTCCCGGGTGCCGCCGTCGGTGCGCTGCTGGGAGGCCGACTGTCGGACGCTCTCGGCCGCAAGCGCACACTCCTCGTCTGTGCGGGTCTGTTCCTCATCGGCGCCCTCGGGTGTGCGATGGCCCCCAACGTGGAGATCATGGTGCTGGCGCGGATCGTCCTCGGTCTCGGTGTGGGCGCCGCCGCCGTCACCTGCCCGCTCTACCTGGCCGAGATGGCGCCGGTCGAGCGTCGCGGGCGGATGGTGACCATCAACGAACTGATGATCGTCACCGGTCAGATGCTCGCCTTCTCGATCAACGCGCTACTCGATCACCTCATCGAGGACCCGACGGTGTGGCGGTACATGCTGGCCATCGCCTCGGTGCCCGCGGTTCTGCTGCTGCTCGGCATGCTCGCGCTCCCGGATTCACCGCGTTGGTACGCGTCCAAGGGCCGGCTCGCCGAGACCCGCAGCACGCTCGAGCTGAGCCGCAGCGAGTCGGAGGCCGCAGTCGAGTACGCCAGCATCAGCCTCCACGCCGCCCGCGACCGGAACTCGAAGGTCAGTGGCGCCGTCCACTATCTGCGCGACTACCCGTGGATGCGCCGGATCCTCTGGATCGGCTGCGGTTTGGCCATCGTGCAGCAGGCGACGGGCATCAACACGGTCAACTACTATGCCCCGACGATCCTGGAACAGAGCGGGTTGGGCGTGAGCGCGTCCCTGGTGGCCACCATCGCGGTGGGTGTCACGTCTGTGGTCATGACGATTCTCGGAATCATCCTGCTGGGCTTCGTGAATCGTCGCAAGATGCTGCTGACCGGCTTCATCGGTGTGGCCTCCTCGCAGGCTGCGTTGTCGCTTGTGTTCCTGCTGCCCTCGTCCACGGGGCGTAGCTACATCATCCTCGCCGCGATGATGGTGTTCGTCGCCTTCGTGCAGTGCTTCATCGGAACCTGCGTGTGGTTGCTGCTCTCGGAGATCTTCCCGATGGCCATCCGTGGGTTCGCCATGGGCATCGCGGTCTTCGTGCTCTGGACGACGAACGCCTTGATCTCGTTCGTCTTCCCGATCCTGAACTCCGTCCTCGGGTCCACCGGAACGTTCGGCCTGTTCGTCCTGGTCAACCTGATATCGGTGTACTTCGTGTACCGCTTCGTCCCGGAAACCAAGGGGCGCAGCCTCGAAGAGTTGGAGGACCGCCTCGGCGCAGGCAGGCCCGACGCGTCGGCTGCAGGAAGCACCGCCGCCGTCGCCGCCCACTGATCGCACGCTCTCACGTACCGGTGCCGCCGCCTTCGGGTGGTGGTGCCGGTGCGTGGTGGTGTGTGGCCAGCCTCCCCGTGCAGTTCGTTCGGATACACCTCGTCCTGCTGGTCGTGGGAGCGCTCGGTGAGGAGTCGGAGGGCACGGGAGGGCTGCACCCCGCGGATGTGGTTGTGGGTGAGTTCGATTGCTGCCCCTTCGGGTTCGGTTCGGATGATGTCGCTGCGCGGCGTGGTCCATTCGAGGTTCCCTCCGCCGGTCTGGCGGACGGTCCAGGAGCCGTCGGTTTTCAGCCGGTGGCGACGTCGGCACAGGCACGCGAGATTCGACTCGACGGTGAGACCACCGTTCTCGGGGTGGTCGTGATCGAACGGCGTCGTGTGGTCGATGTCGCAGAGCCGCGCCGGGACCTGGCAGTCGGGGAAGCGGCAGTTACCGTCGCGGGCCCCCGGAGTGGGCCGGGTTGAGTCCGCGGCGGCCACCGACAAATGCGGCTCCGCCGGTCGTGAGTGCTCGAGGAGTCCAGAGACTCGTCAACCACGCACGGGGAGCGGAGCTCCGTTCAGCAGCGCGTCCCTTGCCATCGTGGCGGCCCCGATCCGCTGGGCCGATTCGCCGAGTTGGGTTTCGCGGATGCGGGCGAGGGGGCGGTGTCCGGAACCGGTTGCGAGAGAGGCGTAGACGTCGCGTGCGTGGTCGAGGAACAGCGGAGCAGAGCCGCTGACGCCACCGGAGACGACGACGAGATCGGGGTCGTAGACGTCACCGACCATGGCGAGTCCGACGCCCAGCCACCGTGCGAACTCCTCCATGGTGCGCACGGCGAGCGGGTCACCGTCCCGCGCGGCGCTCGCGATGCGGCGGCCGGTGAGCGAGCCCGGATCGCTCGCGACCTCGCGTGCGAGCACCGTGGAACTCGTCGGGTCGGCGGCGAGGAGTTCGATGGCCGTGTCGACGAGCGCGGTTCCGCTGCAATACCGTTCCCAGCACCCCCGTTTACCGCAGGCGCACGGTCTGCCGCCCGGGACCACCTGGAGGTGGCCCAGTTCGGGAGCGACGCCGTAACTGCCCCGGTACAGGGTGCCGTCGATGAGCAGCGCCGCACCGATACCGGTGCCGATCGCGACCATCACGACATTGCGACCACCGGCGGCAGCGCCGAACCGGTGCTCCGCCCACGCCGCCGCGTTCGCGTCGTGTTCGAGGACCACCGGCAGTCCGAGCCGGTCGCTCAGGTCGTTCGCGACCGGCACGTTCTTCCACGGCAGGTGCGGGGCGAAGCGCACGGTGGTGAGGTCGGAACTGATGAATCCCGCCACGGCGAGACCGACGGCGGCGATCCGATGACGGGACGCGAGCTCGCGGACGGCGCGGTCGAGCGCGTCCTCGAGGGCTTTCGCCGACTGCGGTGTGGGTGCCTGGACGGAGTCGAGCACCTCGCCGGTCTCGTCGACCACGCAGGCACGGATACTGGTACCACCGACGTCGATGCCGACGGTGAGAGCGGAAGCAGGCACGGAGGGGACGGTACTCACCGTGCGGAGGCCGTCGCCGCCTCGGGTACCGCCCGGGAGGAATCCTCCCAGGCATCGAGCCGGTTGATCGCCGTCCTCGCGACCACCTGTTGCTCCGTGACCGCCAGGTGTCCCCGAGTTCTGCCCAGGAACGACCATGTCCAGGACATGGCGGTCGCGAGTCGGCTCTTGAATCCGACGATGTAGACCAGATGGATCAGGAGCCAGAGCAACCAGGCGAGCAGCCCGGTCAGTTGGAGGCGGCCGACCTTCGCGACCGCGTGGAAGCGGGAGATCATGGCCATGCTGCCCCTGTCCGTGTAGCGGAACGGGGCGCGTTCGGGCTTCTCGCGACCTTTCCGGTGGGCCCGCACCTCCGCGGCGATCAGCTGCGCGGCGTAGCGGCCGCCCTGGATCGCGACCTGCGCGACGCCGGGAAGGCCGTCGCGGTTCATCATGTCGCCGACGACGAAGACGTTGGTGTGGCCGGGGAGGGTGAGGTCGGGTTCGACGAGGACGCGGCCCGCACGGTCGGTGGCGGCGCCGGTCTGTTCGGCCAGTTGCCGGCCCAGCGGACTGGCTGCGACACCGGCGGACCAAATCTTGCAGGCGGCCTCGATCCGCCGCTCGACACCGTCCTGGTCGCGGACGGTGAGTCCGTCGTCGTCGACGTCGGTCACCATCGCGCCGAGTTGGATCTCGACGCCGAGATCCTCCAGCGTGTCGGCGGCAGCCCGACGCAGCTTCTCGTCGAAGGGCGGAAGCACCCTGGGCGCCGCGTCGAGGAGGATGATCCGCGCGTCACGGGGGTCGATGGTGCGGTAGGCGCCGGCGAGAGTGCGGTGCGCGAGCTGGGCGATCTCGCCGGCCATCTCCACTCCGGTGGGCCCGGCGCCGACCACGACGAATGTCAGGAGTCGCTCCCGCTCGGCGGGATCGGTGCTCACCTCGGCGCTTTCGAAGGCGCCCAGGATGCGGCCGCGCAGCTCGAGGGCGTCGTCGATCGTCTTCATTCCGGGTGCGTGCTCGGCGAAATGGTCGTTGCCGAAATAGGATTGGCGGGCGCCTGCCGAAACGACGAGGCTGTCGTACTCGGTGACGGTGGTGCGGCCGCGGTGTGTGGACGTGACGGTCCGGTCGGCGACATCGATCTTCTCGACTCCGCCGATCAGGACGGACGCGTTCTGCTGGTCCTCGAGGACGAGCCGGGTCGCGGGCGCGATCTCACCCTCGGACAGGATTCCCGTCGCCACCTGGTACAGCAACGGCTGGAACAGGTGGTGCGTCGTGCGATCGATCAGAGTGACATCGACGTCCGTCCGTTTCAGGGCCTTGGTGGCGAAGAGGCCGCCGAATCCCGATCCGATGACCACGACCCGATGACGGCGGGCGAGAGAGGTGTCGCTCATGAAGTTCCTTTCGATCGAACGGACTCCGCGCCGGACCGCGGACGGTCCGGCGCGGAGAACCAGTACCTATGCGTTCTGGGGGAATCCGAGGTTGAGGCCGCCGTGGCTGGGGTCGAGCCAGCGGGTGGTGACGACCTTGCCGCGGGTGAAGAAGTGCACGCCTTCGGTGCCGTGGGCGTGGGTGTCGCCGAACAGCGAGTTCTTCCAGCCCCCGAAGGAGTAGTACGCCATCGGGACGGGGATGGGGACGTTGATGCCGACCATGCCGACCTCGACCTCGTTCTGGAACCGTCGGGCGGCGCCGCCGTCGTTGGTGAAGATGGCGGTGCCGTTCCCGAACGGGCTGGAGTTCACCAGTTCCAGGGCGTCGTCGTAGGAGCCGACGCGGATGACGGAGAGGACGGGTCCGAAGATTTCGTCGGTGTACACGGACATGTCGGTGGTGACGTGGTCGATCAGGGTCGGGCCGAGCCAGAACCCGTCCTTGCCGCCATTGGCCTGCACCTGTCGGCCGTCCACGACGATGGTGGCGCCGTCCTTTTCGCCGGCGTCGATGTAGGAGGCGACCTTGTCGCGGTGCACCTTCGTCACCAGTGGTCCCATGTCGGAGTCCTGGGTGCCGTCGCCGATCTTCAACGTGTCGGTGCGGTCCTTGATCTTGGCGACGAGTTCGTCGGCGATGTCGCCGACCGCGACCAGGGCACTGATGGCCATGCAGCGTTCGCCCGCGGAGCCGAAGCCGGCGTTGACCATGGCGTCGGCGGCCAGATCCAGGTCGGCGTCCGGGAGGACGATGGCGTGGTTCTTCGCCCCGCCGAGGGCTTGGACGCGTTTGCCGTGGGCGGTGCCGGTGGCGTAGACGTACTGGGCGATGGGGGTGGAGCCGACGAAGCTGATGGCCTTGATGGCGGGGTTGGTGAGCAGTTCGTCGACGGCGGTCTTGTCGCCCTGCAGGACGTTGAACACGCCGGCGGGGAGGCCGGCTTCGGCCCAGAGTTCGGCCATCCAGATCGCGGCGGTCGGGTCCTTCTCCGACGGCTTCAACACCACGGTGTTGCCGGCGGCGATGGCGATGGGGAAGAACCACATCGGGACCATGGCGGGGAAGTTGAACGGGGAGATGATCCCGACCGGGCCGACGGGTTGGCGGAGGGAGGAGACGTCGATGTTGGTGGAGGCGTTTTCGGTCATGCCGCCCTTGAGCAGGTGCGCGATGCCGCAGGCGAATTCGACGACTTCCTGGCCGCGGGAGACCTCGCCGAGGGCGTCGGAGACGACCTTGCCGTGCTCGGCGGTGATGATTTCGGCGAGTTCGCCCTTGCGGGCGTTGAGCAGTTCCCGGAACGTGAAGATCACCTGGGTGCGCTTGGCGAGGGAGGTGTCGCGCCAGGCGGGGAACGCGGCGGCGGCGGCGTCGACGACGGCGCGGGCGTCCTCGACGCTGGCCAGGGCGACCTGACCGGTGACGGCACCGGTCGCCGGGTTGGTGACCGGGGCGGTGTTGCCGCTGGTACCGGCGAATCCCTTGCCGTCGGACCAGTGTGCGATTTCGCGAGTGATGTTGGTGCTCATGTGTTGTCCTTTCACCGCGTGCGCGCGATGTAATCCTTCATGGTCTTCAGTTGGTAGCGGGAGACGTCGTGAGCGTTCTCGTCTTCGGCGAAAACACTGGACACCATCACCGTGTCGGGTTTGTCGTAGAAGCCGAGTTCGCCGAGCCCGCCGAAGAACTCGTCCCAGTCGAGGTCGCCGTCACCGATCTTGAGGTGCTGGTGGACACGCACCGGGTTGCCGGGCGGGTTGGTGATGTACCGCAGTCCGTGGGAGCGGTGGTGATCCATCGTGTCCGCGACATGGACGAGCCGCAGCATGTCTCCGGCCGCGCGCATGATCTCGAGCATGCCGGCGCCCATGTGATAGCTGTGGCACGCGACGTACACCAGTCCGAAGTTCTTGGAGTTGATGCCGCGGATCATCCGGATGGCGTCCAGACCGTTCTCCACGAAATCGTCGGGGTGCGGGTCGATGCGAACGTCGATGCCTTCACGCTCGATGATGGGGACGAGTTCCTCCATCGACCGGTAGAAGGCGCGCTCCGATTCCTCGGCCTTCTCCGGGCGGCCGCTGAACTCGGTGTTCATCACGTTCACACCGAGGTCGACGGTGATCTGAATTGCGCGCTTCCAGTACCGCACCGCCGCCTCGCGGGCGTCTTCGTCCGGGCCGGACCACCGCAGGACCGGCAAAACGGAGGCGATTCCGACGCCCGCGTCGCTGCAGGACTTGCGGAACTGCCGGACCAACTCGTCGTCGGCCTTCGGGTGGTTGAAGAACGGGATCATGTCGCGATGCGGGGTGAGCTGCAGGTGTTCGAAGCCGAGTTCCGCAACCACCGCCGGCAGTTCGAGAAGTGAGTAGTCGTGGTGGAAGGGGGTGGGATCGAGTGCAATCTTCATCGTGTTCAGGCCCCCGGTCCGATGGGTCGCTCCGCAGGCTCCGCTCCTGGGATGGAGGAACGGTCGACCATGTCGACGGCCACACGTTCGCCGGTCTCGAGCGACTGCACGCCGGCGGCGCACACGGCAGCGGCGGCGTAGCCGTCCCACGCACCCGGTCCGTCGATGTAGTTGCCGGTCTCCGCGCCCGTGCGTGCGGCGTTGACCCAGCGCTGGATCTCGACGTCGTACGCCTGGCCGAAGCGCTCCTTGAACGAGGGGGTGATCTCCCCGCCCGACATACCTGCGCCCGAGCGGCCGTTGCCCGCGCCGGTGCCGAACTTGCGGACGAGTCCGACATCGAGACCGATGAACGCCGAACCCTTCTCGGCGACGATCTCGGTGCGCACCTCGTAGGCGACACCGGTGGTCACGAAGACCTCGACGTCGACGTGGCGACCGGACTCGGTGCTGAAGAGCGCGATCTGCGGGTCCTGCAGTCCCTCGGGCGCACCGGGATTCGCGGCCGGCCGGAGGATGTGGACGGAGGTGATCTCCTCGTCGAACAGGAATCGGGTGACGTCCACCTCGTGGACCAGCGAGTCCTTGACGATCATCGAGCTGTCGAAGCTCGGCGGCACGGCGGGGTTGCGGTGCACGCAGTGGGCGAGGAGCACCTGCCCGAACGTTCCGTCGTCGATGAGCGTCTTCAGCTGCTCGTACTCGTGGTCGAAACGTCGCATGAAGCCGACCTGGATCAGCTTCTTGCCGAGTTCGGCTTCGCGCTTGACGATCTCGAGGGACGTGGCGACGTCGGTGGTCAGCGGCTTCTCACACATCACCGGCTTGCCGTGCTCGAGGCAGGCGAGAAGCTGCTTCTCGTGGGTCGGGCCGGGGGTGGCCAGGACGACGGCGTCGACATCGGGGTCGGCGATCGCGTCGAGGGGGTCGCCGATCACCCGGCAGCCGGGGATCCCGGCGGCGATCTGCTCGGCCTTCTCGATGAAGTAGTCGTTGACGACGGCGACCGTGGCGCCCTTGATGCGCTCGGTGATGCGTGCGACGTGGTCGGCGCCCATCATTCCGACACCCAGGACGGCGATGCGCAGGTCGTTGCTTCCGGACATAGCTGACTAGCTCCTGACGTGGTCGGTTAGACGAACTTGACGGACGGGATCCCGCAGGACCCCAGGTACTTACGGGTGCGCTGGGCGATCGGCAGCGGAACGTCCACGGCGCAGGGGTAGAGATCCTGCTCGACGATCGCGAACACGTCGATGTCGAGCTTCTCGATCGCGGCGAGCAGCGGCGGCAGGTCGGGGATGCCGAGCGGCGGCTCGATCATCGCACCGAGCTTGACGGCCTCGCCGAACGGCAGGTCCTCGGCCTCGACCTTGGCGCGGACCTCGGGATCGACCTGCTTGAGGTGCAGGTAGCCGATCCGCTCGGGTGCGCGTTCGATGATCGCGAGGTTGTCGCCGCCGCAGTAGCTGATGTGGCCGGTGTCGAGGCACAGGTTCACGAACTCGCTGTCGGTGCCGTCGAGGAAGCGGTACACGTTCTCCTCGGTGTCGACGTGGCTGTCCGCGTGCGGGTGGTACTGCGCCTTCACTCCGTACTGCTCGAACATCTTCTTGCCCAGCTCGTTCATGCCGCCGGTCTTCTTCTTCCACTGTTCCGCAGTGAGATTGCGGTCCTCGAGCACCTCGCCGCTGCTCGGGTCGCGCCACATCTCCGGGATCACGACCACGTGCTTGCCGCCGACGGCGGCGGTCAGTTTGGCGACGTCCTCGATCTGGGTCCACACGGCATCCCAGGAGTCGTCCTGGTGCAGGTGCTCGAACACGGTGCCTGCCGACAGCTTCAGATTGTGGGCGGCGAGTTCGTCGCGGAGCTGCTGCGGATCGGTGGGCAGGTAGCCGTACGGCCCCAGCTCGATCCACTCGTAACCGGATGCCGAGACCTCGTCGAGGAACCGCCCGTACGGGGTCTGCTGCGGGTCTTCCGGGAACCAGACGCCCCAGGAGTCGGGGGCGGATCCGACGCGAATGACGCTCATCGGGGAATCCTTTCGAAAGTATTTACTGGGGGAGAGTTAGTTGCCGGACGGGCGGAGGAACGGGCGCTGGATCTTCTTCCACTGCGCGTACGTCTCGTAGGCGGTCCGGGTGGAGTCGAGAGTGCTGGTCGAGCTGACCGGGACGTCCCACCAGGATTCGCTGTCCGGTGCGGCGATCCGCGGGTCCGTCTCGACGTGGATGACGGTGGTGTTGTCGCTGGCCTTCGCCACTTTGACGGCGTCGGCGAACTCGGCGGCCGTGTTCGCGCGGATCACGTCGGCGCCGAGGCTCGCCGCGTTGGCCGCCAGGTCGACGGGCAGGATGTCGCCGTCGAGCCGGCCGGAGTCGCCGCGGTAGCGGTAGTCGGTGCCGAACCGCTGGGAGCCGAGCGACTCCGACAGCGATCCGATGGAGGCGAAGCCGTGGTTCTGCACGAGGACCACGATGACCTTGACGTTCTCCTGCACGGCCGTGACGAGTTCGGTGGCCATCATCAGGTACGAGCCGTCGCCGACCATGATGAACACGTCGCGATCGGGGCAGGCCATCTTGGCGCCGATGCCGCCTGCGATCTCGTAGCCCATGCACGAGAAGCCGTATTCGACGTGGTAGCCCTTGGGGTCGCGGGTGCGCCACAGCTTGTGCAGGTCGCCGGGCATGGAGCCGGCGGCGCACACGACGACGTCGCGAGGATCGGACAGCGTGTTGGCGAGTCCGATGACCTGGTTCTGGTTGAGGCCGAGGGAGTCGTCGTCGATCTTGTAGACCGAGGCGACCGTCGACTCCCAGTGATCGGCGAGTTCGGCTGTGCGCGAGCGGTACTCGTCGGGAACCTGGTAGTCGCCCAGTGCCGCGGTGAGCGCCTCGAGCGCCTCGCGGGCGTCCGCGACGACGCTGACGCCGCCCTGCTTCACCGAATCGATCGACGCGACGTTGATATTGACGAACCGCACGTCCGGGTTGTTGAACGCGGTGCGCGACGCCGTGGTGAAGTCGCTGTAGCGGGTGCCGATGCCGATGATCACGTCGGCCTCGGTGGCGAGAGCATTGGCCGCCGTGGTGCCGGTCGAGCCGATCGCGCCGACCGACTGCGGGTGGTCGTAGGGCAGTGAGCCCTTGCCTGCCTGACTCTGACCGACCGGAATGCCGGTCGTCTCGGCGAACGCGGCCAATGTCTCGGTGGCGCCGGAGTAGATCAGGCCGCCGCCCGCGACGATCAGCGGTTTCTTCGCCGACCGGATCACGTCCGCGGCCCGCGCGATCACCGACTTCTCGGGGAGCGGCCGGGCCACGTGCCACGTGCGCTCGGCGAACAGCGACTCCGGCCAGTCGAACGCCTCCGCCTGCACATCTTGCGGAATGGCGACGGTGGCCGCACCCGTCTCGACGGGGTCCGTCAGCACGCGCATCGCGCCGAGCAGCGCCGAAGGCAACTGCTCCGGCCGCCATACGCGGTCGAAGTAGCGCGACAGCGGTTTGAATGCGTCGTTGACGGTGACGTCACCGCTCGACGGCAGTTCGAGTTCCTGCAGCACCGGTGCGCTCGCGCGGGTCGCGAACGTGTCGGCGGGCAGGAGCAGGACGGGCAGCCGGTTGATGGTGGCGAGCGCCGTGCCGGTCAGCATGTTGGTCGAGCCGGGGCCGACGCTGGCCGACACCGCCCATGTCTGCAGCCGATCCTTCTGGCGTGCGTACGCGACCGCGCTGTGCACCATCGCCTGCTCGTTGCGCCCGAGGACGTACGGCAGTTCGGATTCGGTACCGGCTTCGACGGCGTCGATCTCCGCCTGCAGCAGTGCCTGACCGAGTCCGGCGACGTTGCCGTGGCCGAAGATGCCGAAGCACCCGGCGAAGAACTTGGTACGTTCGCCGTCCCGCTCGACGTACTGGTTGGCGAGGAAACGGATGGTTGCCTGAGCCACCGTGAGGTGGACGGTGCCCTCGGCGTTGGGGTTCTTGCTCGCCGACATCGGCGCGGTGGACACCACGGTCATGCTCCTTCGGACGGTGCGTGGAGGGGGAGGCGGGGATCGACGGTCTGGTGTTCCCAGCTGCCGCGCAGCCAGGTGTGGGCCGGGTCGTCGCAGATGTTCCAGGCGCGGTCTTCGCCGGGCCCGGCCATGACGTTCAGGTAGTACATGTGATGTCCGGGGGCGGCGATCGACGGTCCGTGATAGCCGTGCGGCACGAGGACCACGTCGCCGGAGCGCACTTCCTCGAGCACCTCGATGGGCCGCTCGGGAGTGCCGTACACGCGATGGTAGCCGAATCCGGTTCCGCCGAAATCCACTGCGGTGGCATTGGCTTCGGCGATCTCGAAGTAGTAGATCTCCTCGAGCTGCGACTCGACGTCGCTGTTCTCGTCGTGCTTGTGGCTCGGGTACGACGACCAGTTGCCACCGGGAGTGATGACCTCGCACGCGATGATCGAATCGGCCTCGAAGCGATCGGCGGTGCCGAAGTTGTGCACCTGGCGGCTGCAGTTGCCCGCGCCGCGCAGTTCGACGGAGATGTCGGCTGCCGGGACGTACCGGAACGGGAACTTCTGCCGCGCGCGGGCCCCGCACAGGGCGAACCGTCCACCGGTCGCGCTGGACACCGTGTAGGCCGAATCCCGCCCCACGTAGGCGAAGTCGCTCGGTCCGTCGAACACGGACCTCCGTCCGGTGAGGGCGAACTCGGTGCCCTCGCTCGACACCGCCGCGGACCCGGCCAGTGGAACGACGATGATCTCGTCGTCACCGGACGCGAGTTCGGCCGACCCGCCGGGGGCCAGGGTGAGCACCTGGAGGCTCGATTCGGTCCAGCCCGCGGATTCGGGGGTGACCTCGAGGTCGAACGGTCCGGTGGCCGCGGAACCGACCGGCACGTAGTACTTGCTGTTCATCGTGGGCCTCTCCGGCGTGCGTCAGTGGACGAGGGATACGGCGGTGTCGACCGCGGCGGCGACGTCCTCGTCCCGCGGGTACAGCAGGGTGCGCCCGACGATCAGGCCGCGGACGGACGGCAGTGCGAGGGCCTTGGCCCAGCTCGCGAATGTCTCCTCGGGGGCTGTCTGCGGGTCTCCGCCGAGCAGCAGCGTCGGAAGCGTCGTCGCGTCCATGACGCGTTCCATTTCGTCCACCACCGGAAGCTTCATCCAGGTGTAGGCGGACGTGGACCCCAGGCCCTGACTGATGTGGATGGACTTGATCACGGCGTCGGCGCTGAGATCGTTCTTGACCTTGCCGTCGACACGCCGCGACAGGAACGGTTCCACCATGGCCATCAGTCCGGCTTCGGCCAGTGCATCGACCGCCTGGGCGCACGCGGTGAGGGTGGAGAGGGTGCCGGGGTCGTCGAGATCGATGCGGCACAGCATCTTTCCGCCGTTCATGCCGGCCTTCGCGGTGCCGGCCGCGGTGTAGCCGGTCATCCGGTCGTCGAGTTCGAAACTGGCGCCGGCCAGGCCGCCGCGGTTCATCGACGAGATGACCACCTTGTCGTCGAGCGCGCCGAGCAGCACCAGATCGTCGAGGATGTCGGCGGTGGCGAGCACCCCGTCCACACCGGGGTTGCGCAGGGCGGTGCGGAGGCGGTCGAGGAGGTCGGTGCGGCTGTTCATCGCGGTCGGACGGTCGCCGACCGAGAGCGCGCCGCGGGCGGGGTGGTCGGCGGCGACGATCATCAGCCGGCCGTTACCGCGCACCGTGGGCCGGGCGATCCGGGTAGCCCAGGCGCGATCGATGGCGGCCGGGTCGTTCGCGCGTACCTCGGTGACGTCGGCGTAGGACGCGCAGACTGCGCGGTGGGCGAGAGTTTCAGACATTGACAGCCTCCGAAGTGGTGGAATCGGCGAGCGCCCGGACCTCGTCGGCCGTCGGCATCGCGGTGGAGCATTCGAGGCGGGAGGCGACGATCGCCCCCGCGGCGTTGGCGTAGCGCAGGATCTTCTCGAGTGGCCACCCGGCGAGCAGGCCGTGGCACAGCGTGCCGCCGAAGCTGTCGCCGGCACCGAGGCCGTTGACCACCTGGACGTCGTTCGGGGGCACCGTGATGCTCTGGGAGCGTGTCTTCCCGAGAACGCCCTTGGGGCCCTGCTTGACGATGGCCAGTTCGACGCCGAGATCGAGCAGCGCGTCCGCGGCCTTGTGCGCGTTGGTCTCGCCGACCGCGATCTCGCACTCCTCACGGTTGCCGACCGCGACGGTGACGTGCTGGAGGGCCCGCTGCACCTGAGCGGTGGCGTCGGCGGGGGAGGACCAGAACATCGGGCGGTAGTCGAGATCGAGGACGGTATGGGTGCGGCGTCCGCGGGCCTCCCACGCTGCGAAATGCGCGCTGCGGCTGGGCTCTTCGGACAGTCCGGTGACCGTCGACCAGTAGAGCTTCGCGTCGCGGACCGCGTCGAGATCGATGTCCGCCGGCGTCACCTGCAGGTCCGGGGCGACGGGCTTACGGTAGAAGTACAGCGGAAAGTCGTCCGGCGGGAAGATCTCACAGAACGTGACGGGAGTGGGGTGTTCGGTGTCGATGCCGACGAAGCGGTTGTCGACGCCGAGGTCGGTGAGTGCCGTGCGGACGAAACGTCCGAATGGATCGTTGCCGACGCCCGAGATGAGGGCGCTGCGGCAGCCGAGGCGGGCGGCGGCGACGGTGACGTTGGCCGCGCTTCCGCCGAGGAACTTGCCGAACGTCTCGACGTGTTCGAGGCCGACTCCGGTCTGCAATGGGTAGATGTCCACACCGCAGCGCCCGATGGCGAGGACGTCCAATCCGTTCCGGTTGGTTTGCGTCTGGATGGTGGTCAAGGCTGACTCCCGAATAGGTCGTTGTGGGTGGTCTGCGCAGGGCGCCGAGGTCTGGTTGAAACTGTGCTCCACATCACCGGCTCCTGTCAAGACTTTGTCCTGACATTATTACTTGAAGTCAATCTGGTGTTAGTGTTCGCATACACTGCCGGAAAGATCGGCGACGGCGACGTCGCCCCGCGCACGAGGATCGGAGTTGTCCGTGGGTGCACCACTCGCAGTCGAGCTCGACCGATCGAGCCCGGTTCCGCTGTATTTCCAGCTCGCGCAGACGATCGAGAACGCGATCATCGGCGGGGAGCTTGCCCCGGGTGACCGCTTCGAGAACGAATTGGCGCTCGCCAAGCGGCTGAACCTGTCACGTCCCACCACGCGCCGCGCCATCCAGGAGCTCGTCGACAAGGGGCTGCTCGTCCGCAAACGCGGCGTCGGAACCCAGGTGGTGCAGAGCGCCGTGCACCGGCCGGTCGAACTCACCAGCCTCTTCGACGACCTCGCGCGGGCGGGGCAGAGCCCGACCACCAAACTCCTCGACTACCAGGTATCCGTGCCGGCCGAAGACGTCGCCGCCGAACTCAACCTGCAGCCCGGCGCCGAGGTCGCGTCCATCCGGCGCCTCCGCAGCACCAACGGCGAACCGCTGGCGCTGATGACCAACCACATCCCGGTGGACCTCGCGCCGGATCCCGAGGAGCTGGAGGCGCACGGCCTCTACCACGCCCTCCGCGCCCGCGGCGTGCACATCCGTCTCGCGCGGCAACGCATCGGCGCGAAAGCGGCGAGCAAGGCGGAGGCGTCGCTGCTCGACGAGAAGACCGGTGCACCGCTGCTGACGATGAACCGGACCGCGTTCGACGACTCGGGAAGCGCCGTCGAGTTCGGTAGCCACTGCTACCGCGCGTCGCGGTACTACTTCGACACGACCGTTGTCGATCGCTAGAACCGCGCGCGCGACGTCGTTCCCCCGCGGAATGGCCCTGCTGGTGGCAGGCGCCCTCTTCATGGAGATTCTCGACGCCACCATCATCGCGCCGGCTGTCCCGCTGATCGCCGAGTCCTTCGATGTCGACGCAGTCGACGTCAACATCGCGATCTCCGCCTACCTGGTGACGGTCGCCGTCCTCATCCCCGCGAGCGGGTGGGTGGCCGACCGGTTCGGGACGCGCCGCGTGTTTGTGGCCGCCATCGCCGTGTTCACACTGGCGTCCATCGGGTGCGCGGCGAGTGTGTCGTTGCCGATGCTCGTCGCGATGCGGGTGCTGCAGGGGGTCGGCGGCGCCATGATGGTGCCGGTCGGGCGGCTCGCGGTGCTGCGGTCGAGCACGAAGAGCGACCTCGTCCGCGCGATAGCCCTGCTCACGTGGCCCGCGCTCGCGGCGCCGGTCATCGCGCCCCTGCTCGGCGGTGCGATCGCCACCGTCGGCTCGTGGAGATGGATCTTCGTCATCAACATTCCCATCGGGGTCCTCGGAATCCTGCTGTCGCTGAAGCTGGTTCACGGGGTGGGTTCGCGGTCGACGAGCAGGCTGGACTGGCGGGGCCTCCTCGGGGTCGGCACGGGAATCGCGGCAGCCCTCATCGCGCTGGAGAGCATCCGTGTGACGGGCACGGACTGGCGGCGGGTCGCGATCGGGGGAGTGGTCGCGGTTGTTCTGCTGGCGGCCTCGGTGCGCCATCTCGTCCGCACGCCCCACCCGCTCGTCGACTTCCGCGTGCTGCGCGTCCGGACGCTGCGCACCACCGTCACCGGGGGTTCGCTCTACCGCCTGATCGTCACCGCGGTGCCGTTCCTGCTGCCGCTGCAGTTTCAACTCGGCTTCGGCTGGACGCCGTTCCTTGCGGGTCTGCTCGTCGCGGCGCTGTTCGCCGGCAACATTGCCATCAAGCCCTGTACGACGCCGCTGATGCGGCGCTTCGGGATCAGGCCGATTCTGCTGGTCAACGCCCTGCTGTCCGTCGGCTGCTTCGGGCTGCTCGCCGCCCTGAGCTCGTCGACCCCGATGCCGGTCATCGCGGCGGTCCTCTTCGTGAGCGGAGCCCTGCGCTCGGTCGGATTCACCGCGTACAACAGTCTCGCGTTCTCCGACGTCGATCGTGTCGACCTCACGCACGCAAACACTCTCAACGCCGCCGTGCAGGAACTGGCGGCCGGACTCGGGATCGCGGTCGCGGCGCTCGCCCTCACCGCGTTCACGCCGTTGGCGACGTCGTCCGAGCACGGGTTCGGGTCCGAATATTCCTGGACCTTCGTCCTTTTGGGCCTGCTGATGCTGTGCACGGTGATCGACACGCTGCGTCTGCCGCGCGACGCCGGGGCAGCGGTCACGCGCTGAGCGCGCCTTCACCCGTCCACGCATCCGATCGATTTCCGGGCCGACTGTGGGGACACCCATGCCGCTCGTTTGATATGCGGTCCTAATGTCCAGACAAACTATTGACTTTCGGGTGTGACGCGTATTACATCTAAGGAATACGGCCAAGACGTCACCGGGCCGTTCGTCCCCCCGAGAGGAAAAGCAGATGAACTTCCCCAACCGGCGTCGTGTGGCGGTCCTGGCCTGCGCGAGTGCCCTGGTGATGAGCCTCGCGGCGTGCTCGAGCACCGGAGGCAAGCCGGACAGCAGCGGGTCCGGGATCGGCGCGGGCACCGCTGACACCCCGCGCATCACGATCGCGATGGTCACGCACGCGGCACCGGGCGACACGTTCTGGGACCTGATCCGCACGGGCGCGCAGGATGCCGCCGACAAGGACAACGTGGAACTGAAGTACTCCTCCGACCCGCAGGCCCCCAACCAGGCCAACCTCGTGCAGACGGCCATCGACTCCAAGGTCGACGGGCTCGCGCTCACCCTCGCCACCCCCGAGGCGATGGCACCCGCCGTCAAGAGCGCGCAGGACGCAGGCATCCCGATCTCCGCGTTCAACGCCGGATACGGAGCCTGGAAAGACATGGGTGCCACCCAGTACTTCGGGCAGGACGAGACCATCGCCGGCCAGGCCGCGGGGAACCGGCTGAACGGGGACGGTGCCAAGCACGTCATCTGCGTCATCCAGCAGCAGGGCCAGATTCAGCTCGAATCACGTTGCGCCGGCGCCAAGCAGACCTTCCGCGGCACGTTCGAGACCCTCAACGTGAACGGTGAGGACATGCCGTCGGTGAACTCGACGATCGCCGCCAAGCTCCAGCAGGACCCGTCCATCGACGGTGTGCTCACGCTCGGCGCCCCGATCGCTCTCACCGCCGTGCAGTCGGTCGGTAACGCGGGCAGCCCGGCCAAGGTGTACACGTTCGACACCAACGCGGCACTCGTCGACGCCATCTCGGACGGCAGCGTGCAGTGGGCCATCGACCAGCAGCCGTACCTGCAGGGCTACCTGGCGATCGATTCGCTGTGGCTCTACCTCAACAACGGCAACGTCATCGGCGGTGGCGGACCGACTCTGACCGGGCCGTCGTTCATCGACAAGTCCAACATCGACAAGGTCGCCGAGTACGCCAAGGCCGGCACCCGCTGATCGGCGGTCGATCACATGTCAGGGCACACGATCCGGACCCCGGTGGGTCCATCTCATGCACACACCATCACCATCGACCCGGTCGCACGACCGGCCGGCACCGCACAACGCTGAGATCCACCGGCGCGGAGAGGAAATCATGTCCACACAGCAAGATCTGGACCTTGCCAGTCACAAGGTCGTCCACGACGAGCGGGTGAAGGAGCAGAAACGCCTGCAGCGTCTGCTGGTCCGTCCCGAGATCGGTTCCCTGTTCGGTGCGATCGCCATCTTCATCTTCTTCATGGTCGTTGCACCCCCGTTCCGCAGCCCCGAAGCCCTCGCCACGGTGCTCTACGCCTCCTCCACGATCGGGATCATGGCATGCGCGGTCGCGCTGCTGATGATCGGCGGGGAATTCGACCTCTCCGCCGGCGTCGCCGTCACCACCAGCTCCCTCGCGGCGTCGATGATCGCCTACAACCTGCACCTGAACCTGTGGGCCGGCGCCGCCCTCGCCCTCGTCGTCTCGCTGGCGGTCGGGTTTTTCAACGGGTACCTGGTGATGAGGACGAAGATCCCCAGCTTCCTGATCACGCTGAGCTCGTTTTTGATGCTCACCGGCATCAACCTGGCGGTCACCAAACTGATCACCGGGCAGGTCGCCACCCCCAGCGTGTCCGACATGGCCGGGTTCGACTCGGCGAAGAAGGTGTTCGCGTCCTCCTTCGAGGTCGGTGGGGTGTCGGTGCGGATCACCGTGCTCTGGTGGCTGCTGTTCACCGCGATCGCCACCTGGGTGCTGTTCAAGACCCGGATCGGGAACTGGATCTTCGCCGTCGGCGGCAACCAGGACTCCGCCCGCGCCATCGGCGTCCCGGTCACCAAGGTCAAGATCGGGTTGTTCATGACCGTCGGGTTCGCCGCCTGGTTCGTCGGGATGCACCTGCTGTTCTCGTTCAACACCGTCCAGTCCGGGCAGGGCATCGGCAACGAGTTCCTCTACATCATCGCCGCGGTCATCGGCGGCTGCCTGCTCACCGGTGGGTACGGCACCGCGATCGGTGCCGCGATCGGCGCGTTCATCTTCGGCATGACGAACCAGGGCATCGTCTACGCCGGCTGGAACCCGGACTGGTTCAAGTTCTTCCTCGGCGCGATGCTGCTGTTCGCGGTCATCGCCAACAATGCCTTCCGCAACTACGCCGCCAAGAGGTGACCGGTATGAGTACCATCGAACAACTTCCCGTCGATACCGAACCCGGTGGTGGCGACAAGATCCCGCTGATCGAACTCAAACACGTCGGCAAGCAGTACGGCAACATCATCGCCCTGCAGGACATCAACCTGCGGGTGCGGGCCGGGGAGGTCACCGGTGTCCTCGGCGACAACGGGGCCGGCAAGTCCACCCTGATCAAGATCATCGCCGGCCTGCACCAGCAGAGTGAGGGGGAGTTGCTCGTCGACGGCGAGGCCCTCACCTTCGGCTCGCCGAAGGAGGCCCTGTCCAAGGGCATCGCCACCGTCTACCAGGACCTGGCGGTGGTGTCGCTGATGCCGGTGTGGCGGAACTTCTTCCTCGGCCAGGAACTGCGGAAGGGACCGTTCAAGTCCCTCGACGCGAACGGGATGCGCGCCACCACGATGTCCGAGTTGTCGAAGATGGGCATCGAGCTGCCCGACGTCGACGCCCCCATCGGCTCGCTGTCCGGCGGTCAACGCCAGTGTGTGGCGATCGCCCGGGCGATCTTCTTCGGCGCCCGCGTCCTGATCCTCGACGAGCCCACCGCCGCCCTCGGCGTCAAGCAGTCCGGGATGGTGCTGCGCTACATCTCCGCCGCCAAGGAACAGGGCTTCGGGGTCGTGTTCATCACCCACAACCCGCACCACGCCTACATGGTCGGCGACCACTTCGTCCTCCTCAACCGCGGCCGGCAGAAACTGGACTGCACCTTCGACGAGATCAGCCTCGAAGAACTCACCCAGCAAATGGCCGGCGGCGACGAACTCGAAGCACTCACCCACGAACTGCGGCGTTAGCCACCGACACGACGACGCGCCCGGCACACGTGCCGGGCGCATCGTTCGTTTCCGAGTTGATCAGACCTTCGCGTTCGCTTTCGCCTTCGTGAGCGCGACGTCCTCCTTGTCGAGGTCGAGCAGCGGAGTACGGGAGTTCTCCTTCGCCGTGGAGGCAGAGGCCGCGGCGATGAGCGCGCAGACGGCGGTGAAGATCGCCACCGGCACCCAGTTCTTGGGATCGGCGCCGCGCAGTGCCTGGGCGATGGTCGGTGCGAATCCGGCGAGCGCGAAACCGAGCTGCGTGCCGATCGCCATGCCGGAGTAGCGAACCCGTGACGAGAACATCTCGGCGTAGAACGCCGGCCAGATGGCGTTGGTCCCGGCGTAGACGCCACCCATCAGCAGGATGCCCGCGAGGAAGATCATCGCCACGTTGCCGGTGCCGATCGCGGCGAAGTACAGGAAGATTCCGGCGGACGAACCGATCGCGCCACCGATGAACACCGGCTTGCGGCCGATCCGGTCGGACAGCATGCCGAGCAGCGGCTGCGAGACCAGGGCCACCGTGTTGGCGGCGATCGCGACCCACAGCATGGTCGTGCGGCTCATCCCGATTTCGGGGGTGGTGGCGTAGGCGAGGCCGAACACGGAGAACACGGTGCTGACGACGGCGATGAAGGCGCAGAAGACCACGCGGAGAACGTCACGCCAGTGCGTGCGGAAGAGGTCGACGACGGGGAGCGGGGCGGGCGCCTCGTCCAGGGCTTCCTTGTTGGCGATGAAGATCTCGGGCTCTTCGAGCTTGCGACGCACGATGTAGGCGACGACGAGGACGAGCAGGCTGCACCAGAACGGGACACGCCAGCCCCAGCTGTAGAGGGTCTCGTCGGGCAGCGCCGCGACGGGGATGAACGCGAGGCTCGCGACGATGAAGCCGGCCTGGGTACCGGTGAGCGTCCAACTGCAGAAGAAGCCGCGACGGTGGGCGGGGGAGTGCTCGAGGGTGAGCGAGCCCGCACCCGACTGTTCGCCGGCCGCGGAAACGCCCTGGCAGATACGCAGCAGCACCAGCAGCACCGGTCCGACCATCCCGGCCTGCTCGGACGACGGCAGACAGCCGATCAGGAACGTGACGACGCCCATGAGAACCAGGCAGAACATCATCACCTTCTTGCGTCCGGCCCGGTCGCCGAAGTGTCCGACGAACACGGCGCCGATCGGACGCGCGATGTAGGAGATGCCGAAGGTGGCCAGCGACAGCAGCAGCGGGTTCTTCGATCCCTCGAAGAACACGTGCGGGAACACCAACGCAGCAGCCGAGGCGAAGATGTAGAAGTCGTAGTACTCGAGCAGGCTGCCGAAGAAGGCGGCCTTCGCGGCCTTCTTCGCGTTGGTGGGGTCAGCGTTGGGGTCGACGGAGGAGCGGCCTTTGCCGTCACCGTTTCGACCGGAGGCGCCGGTGCCGTAGTCGATGGTCATCGATACTCCTGGGGAGCGAGGAATGTGAACACTGGCGGCTCGGAAGAGCAGGTGTTCGTAGGTCGTAGAAGCAAGGTAACCCAGGTCACAGCCTCGCGTCAATAATGGTCGAAATAGTTAGTTCATACTTTCCCGGGCTGCTGCAGGTAGGCCAGGACGACGTCGCCGATCATCGCGCGCAGGTGGGGGCGGTTCTCCGCGCCGGTGAGATCCCAGTCGAACAGCGCCTTGAACGTGTACCGATTGGCCACCCGGAAGACGCAGTACGAGCTGATGAGCATGTGGATGTCGAGTGCCGTCGTGTCGGTGCGGAAGATGCCCGCCTCCTGCCCTCGTTGGAGGATCCGCTCGAGCGTGCGAATCGCCGGCGCCTGCGTCTCGGGGAGTCCCTCGGCCCGGACGAGGTTGACGCCGCGGTTCGTGTTCTCGATCGCGACGAGACGGATGAAGTCCGGGTGAGCCTCGTGATGGTCGAACGTCAGCTCGGCGAGCGCCCGGATCGCCTCGGTCGGCTCGAGGTGGTCGACGTCGAGCTGGGACTCCTCGTAGCGGATCTCCTCGTAGGCCCGCTGCAGGACTGCCCGGTACAGCCCCTCCTTGTCGCCGAAGTAGTAGTAGAGCATCCGCTTCGTGGTGGCGGTCTTCGCCGCGATCTCGTCGATGCGGGCGCCGGTCAGCCCCTTGTCGGCGAATTCCGTCATCGCCACCCGCAGGATGTTCTCCCGGGTCTTCTCGGGGTTGCGGGTCCGTTTGACCGTCTCCTTCTCGGAGGTCGCGCCCGTCGTCTCGCTTCGTGTCATCGGTGAAACTCCTGCCTGTGCTGTCTTCCGCGCGGTATGGAGGTATGCTACCGTGACATAACTCACTAGATAGTTAATTAGCTCTCAGCCCTCTCCCGGAAGTGATCGCCATGACCTCTCGTGACCTCGATGCCCCCACCGCTCGCCCGTCGTACCTGTGCGGTCTGATCGGCACCGGGATCTCGAAATCGCTGACCCCGCCGCTCCACGAGGCCGAGGGTCGCGCGCAGGGCGTCGGGTACGTCTACCGGATCCTCGACCTCGACACGCTGGGCATGGGCGTCGAGGGGCTGCCGCAGCTCCTCTCAGCCGCCAAGCTCCTCGGGTTCAACGGGCTCAACATCACCCACCCCTGCAAGCAGGCCGTCATTCCGCTCCTCGACGACCTGTCCGACGACGCCCGCAAGCTCGGCGCGGTCAACACGGTCCACATCGAAGGCGGGCGCCTGATCGGCCACAACACCGACTGGTCCGGATTCGCGCGCAACATGGACGAGGGCCTCGAAGGCGCGCCCATGAACCACGTCGTGCAACTCGGGGCGGGCGGCGCCGGCGCGGCCGTCGCCTACGCCGCGCTCACCCGCGGTGTCGGACACTTCACGATCATCGACGCCGACGCCGCGCGGTCGAAGGATCTGCGCGACTCGCTTGCCGAACTGTTCCCGGACCGGGAAATCGCGGCCGGCGACCTCTCCGCCGTTCCCGCCGCGGTCGGTGCGGCCCAGGGCCTCATCCACGCGACGCCGATCGGCATGGCGGCCCACCCCGGCATGGCACTCGACGCCGCACTGCTGCGCCCCGACCTGTGGGTCGCGGACGTCGTCTACCGTCCCGCCGAAACCGAACTCCTCGCCCGCGCCCGCGAGATCGGTGCCCGGACCCTCAGCGGAATCGGCATGACCATCGGTCAGGCCGTCGATTCCTTCCGGATCTTCACCGGCCTCGAGCCGGACGCGCAGCGGATGCGTGAGCACATGGGTCTGCTGTTGCAGGCAGAGGACGCCGCCGCGCTCGCGGGCGCGTAAACGCCGCGTCTGCCCACTTCTGCACCTGCACCCCATTTCTGCACCTGCACCACTTTTCGCACGCGAAAACGGGTGCGGATGCAGAGAAAGGGTGCGGATTCGCGCAGACTGGGACCGTGAGGTTATTGCTGCTGGCCGACACCCATGTCCCGAAACGGGCGCGCGACCTG
Organism: Rhodococcus sp. JVH1; assembly: GCF_000280725.2. NCBI lineage: Bacteria > Bacillati > Actinomycetota > Actinomycetes > Mycobacteriales > Nocardiaceae > Rhodococcus > Rhodococcus sp. JVH1. The sequence continues at coordinate 6,590,392 of NZ_CP166289.1, forward strand.
CCCGCCCGGGTGTGGGACGAGGTCGACCGCGCGGACGTGGTGATCCACGCCGGCGACTGGGTCGATCTCCCCACATTCGAGGCGCTGCAGGCGCGATCGGCGCGGCTCGTGGCGTGCTGGGGCAACAACGACGGCGACGACCTGCGCGCCCTGATGCCCGAGCGGGCGGACGTGACGCTGGCCGGGGTGCGCATTACCGTCGTGCACGAGACCGGGGCCTCGGCAGGCAGGGAGAAACGGATGTCCGCCGCTTATCCGGACACCGACGTCCTGATCTTCGGGCACAGCCACATCCCCTGGGACACCACCACGGAAACCGGTCTGCGACTGCTGAACCCGGGATCGCCGACCGACCGACGGCGCCAGCCGCACTGCACGTACATGACCGCCACCGCCCGGGACGGGGAACTCGGCGACGTCGAATTGCACCGGCTGTGACGAGCCCGGCTGTTGCGTGACGCAGCCGTGGACGTGCATTCTCGGCCCGGAACGAACATCGGCGGGCAGGCACGAAGCCTGCCCGCCGATGCGTGCACCGAAGACGCCGGATCAGACCCGCTCGAACACCGCAGCCAGGCCCTGGCCGCCGCCGATGCACATGGTCTCGAGCCCGTAGCGGGATTCGCGACGGTCCATCTCCCGCAGGAGGGTGGCGAGAATGCGGCCGCCGGTGGCGCCGACGGGGTGTCCGAGGGAGATGCCGGATCCGTTGGGGTTGAGGCGTTCGTCGGTGGGGTCGAGGTCCCAGCTGCGGAGGACGGCGAGGGTCTGCGCGGCGAAGGCCTCGTTCAGTTCGATCACACCCATGTCGGACAGCGACAGTCCGAGCTGACCGAGGGCCTTCTCCGTGGCGGGCACCGGGCCGATGCCCATGGTGCGCGGCGGGACGCCGGCCACGGCCCAGGACGCCATGCGGGCGAGGGGCTTCAGCCCGAGTTCCTTCGCCTTCTCGGCGGTTGTCACGATGCACACGGCGGCACCGTCGTTCTGCCCGCTGGCGTTGCCGGCGGTGACGGTGGAGGCGGAGTCGATCTTGGAGCGGATGGCGCGGAGCTTCGACAGCGACTCCACCGTGGTGTCGGCGCGCGGATGCTCGTCCTTGTCGACGACGAGCGGGTCCGACTTGCGTTGCGGCACCGTCACTCCGACGATCTCCTCGGCGAAGCGTCCTGAGTCCTGTGCGGCGACGGCACGCTGGTGCGATTGCACGGCGAGCGCGTCCTGGTCCTCACGGCTGATGTCGAACTCGGCGCGGAGGTTTTCGGCGGTCTCGATCATGCCGCCCGGCACGGGGAAGTTCGCACCGCCGGCGGTGACGCGGGCGCGGGCGAGCCGGTCCGCGAGTTGCACGCCTTCGCCCTTGACGCCCCAGCGGATGTTCGGGTTGGTGTAGAACTCGGCCTGGCTCATGGATTCGGCGCCACCGGCGAGGACGAGATCATTGCCGCCGGACGCCACCTGGAGCACGGCGGTGATGACCGCTTGCAGACCGGATCCGCAGCGGCGATCCACCTGCATGCCGGGGACGTCGATGCCGAGTCCGGCGTCGAGGGCCGCGATCCGGCCGATGGCCGGGGCTTCCCCGCCCGGGGACGCCTGGCCCAGGATGACGTCGTCGATCTGGCTGCCCTCGATGCCGGTGCGTTCGACGAGCGCCGTGATGACGGTGGCCGCGAGGCTCTGCGGGTTGATGTCCTTGAACACTCCGCCGAAGCGCCCGACCGGCGTTCGCAGGGGCTCGCAGATGACGACGTCACGCATGGAAAGACCTTTCATGAAGATTCCTCGGGCACTGCGTCAGCGATTGACGGTGGCGAGGTCCTGTTCGATGTCGGTTGCGGTGACCCGCAGCGACGGGATGAGATCGGAATGCAGATCCTCGAGGCTGTAGCGCGCGGCCGGTGTGGAGATGTTCACCGCCGCGACGGTCAGCCCGGAGGCATTGCGGATCGGGGCGGCCATCGACCGCAGGCCTGCCTCGAGTTCCTGGTCGAGAACGCAGATACCGTCCGCGCGGACCGCGAGAATCGCAGCCTTCAGCTCGTCGCGGGCCGTGATCGTGCGTTCGGTGAGCCGCTGGATGTCGAGCTTTTCGAGGTACGCGTCGAGTTCGTCGTCGGGCAGTCCCGCCAGCAGGACCCGCCCCATCGAGGTGGCGTACGCGGGGAGCCGGGTGCCGATGGTGATGCCCACCGTCATGATCCGGCTGACGGGCACGCGGGCCACGTACACGATGTCAGCGCCGTCGAGGATCGACACCGACGACGACTCGTGGACCTTGTGGCTCAACTTCTCGAGGTGCGGCTGCGCGACCTCCGGCAGCGACAGGCTCGACAGGTAGCTGTATCCGAGTTCGAGAACCCGCGGGGTGAGCCAGAACGCGGAACCGTCAGTGGCCACGTAGCCGAGCTCGACGAGGGTGAGCAGAAATCGGCGTGCGGTGGCGCGGGTCAGGTCGGTGGCGCGGGCGACGTCACTGAGCGTTCGCCGCTGATTCCGGTGGTCGAAGCAGCGGATCACGGCGAGGCCCCGGGCCAGGGACTGGACGTAGTCGGGGGACGGGAGGATCTTCTCCGTCGGTTCGGTAGCGGTCATGTCTGCGAATTCTCCTCCGTGGCCCCGGTGTCGGTGGAGGACAGGTCGGCGAGGGCCTGTTTGCCGAGTGCGAAGCCGAGATTGCTGTTGGGCACACCGGCGTAGACGGAGGTGTGGAGGAGCACCTCACCGATGGTGTCGGCGTCGACACCCGCGCGGAGGGCGGCGCGGATGTGCATGTCGAGTTCGTGCTCGTTGCCCACCGCGGTGAGGACGGCGATCGTGAGCAGCCGCCGCAACTCGTGGTCCAGCCCGGGGCGTGACCAGATGTCGCCCCACGCGGTGCGGGTGATGAAGTCCTGGAACGGTGCCGTGAAGTCGGTGGTGCCCGCCACGGAGCGGTCCACGTGCGCGTCGCCGAGTATCGAGCGGCGCACCGTCATTCCCTGTGCGTGCGCGGCGCGCCGGCCGCGCGCGTACCCGGCGCCGACGATGTGTTCGCGCAGCAGCGCCGTGACGGCTCCTGCCTGCTCGAGGTTCGCGACGTGCGCGGCGGGGGAGAGCACCTCGAACCGGGCCTCGGTGATGCCGTCCGCGAGGATCTGCATGACCGACGGCGGGGTGGACGGATCCTCCTCGCCCGCGATCACCAGTGTCGGTGCGCTGATGCGGGACAGGTCGGCGGTGAAATCCCAGTCGGCGAGGGCGTCGCAGCACGCGGCGTATCCCTCGGGGGACGTGGACGCGATCATCTCGCGGTAGTGCCGGACGAATTCCGGATCACGCTTGGCGAGCCCCTCGCTGAACCACCGTGCGACAACGGCATCCGCGAGCGACTCCGGACCGTCGGTGCGCGATGCCGCGGCCCGCTCGATCCATGCCTGCGGTTCACCGAATTTCGCGGCGGTGCACAGCAGCGACAGCGACAGCACCCGGCGCGGAGCGTGCGCGCCGAGCCACTGGGCGATCGCGCCGCCCATGGACAGTCCGACGAAGTGGGCGGCGTCGACGCCGAGCGAGTCGAGCAGGGCGAGAACGTCCTCGGACAGGTCGCGGACGGAGTACGGGCCGTCCGGTGCCGGCGATTCGCCGTGGCCGCGCTGATCGACGGCGACGACCCGGCATTCGTCGGACAGCGCCGCGATCTGCGGGTCCCACATCGACCGGTTGGAGCCGAGCGATCCGAGCAGGACGACGACGGGGGCGTCCGCCGCGCCGCTTCGGGGTCCGGAGATTTCGTGTGCGAGTGCGACTGTCATCGCGTTCCTTCCCGGCCGCGGGCCACTGTCTCCAGTGCGCGGTCGACGATGTCGTGGGCGTGGCCGAGGTATCCGGCGGGGTCGAGCAGGGCGCGGATCTCGTCCGCCTGCAGGTATTCGAGGAGCCCGGGATCCTCGTCGAGGGGGTGTCCGGTCTCGCACGCGGCGGTGACCAGGGCGCGCGCGTTGTCGGTGCGGGCGGACAGGGCGCCGGTGACGCGTTCCGCGAGGAGCAGGCCGCCGGTGATGTCGAGGTTGCGGGCCATCGCGTCGGGGTGGACGTTCAGCCCGCCGAGCGAGTCGGCGATGCGCGCGACGGCTCCGCCGGTGAGGCGTAGCAGGTCCGTGAGCGTTTCCCACTCGGCGTGCCAGGCGCCCGCGGCGCGCTGCTGCTCGTGATCCATCGAGCCGAGGATCGTCGCGACGAGTCCCGGGGTGCGGCGGGCCGCGGCGCGGGCCGCGATCGCGGCCACCGGATTGCGCTTGTGCGGCATGGCCGACGAACCGCCGGGGGACCCTTCGCTGACCTCGCCGACCTCGGTGGACGACAGGAACACGAGGTCGGTGGCGATCTTGGACACGGCGCCCGCGGCCGTTCCGAGCGCCGACGCGAGCAGCGCGATGCGGGTGCGATCGGTGTGCCAGGGCACGTCCTGACGTGCCAGCCCGAGCTCGTCGGCGAGCACGTCGGCGACGTCGAGGCCGTGCGGGTAGAGCGCAGCCGACGTGCCGGCCGCGCCTCCCAGTTGCACGGGAAGTCCGTCGAGGGCGTCGAACAGTGCACGGGAGGCCCTGTGCAACGCCGTCATCCACCCCGCGGCGAGCACGCCGAACGTGGTGGGGAGGGCCTGCTGGCCGAGTGTGCGGCCGGCGATCGGGGTGTCGCGCTGGGCCCGCGCGAGCGCCTCGGCGCACACCACCGCCTCGTCGAGCGAGGCCAGGATGTGCGCACCCGACCGGCGGCACAGCAGCATCAGGGCGGTGTCGAGGATGTCCTGACTCGTGGCGCCCTTGTGCACGTGGCTTCCGGGTACCCCGAGATCGGCGGCCGCGACCTCGCTGCGGAGCAGTTTCACCAGCGGGATCACGGGATTGCCCCCCGCTGCGGCCGCCACGCCGAGGGCACCCACATCCACGGAGCCCTCGGCGACGACGCGCGCGAACACCGACGAGATGGCGTCGGCGGACGCGGCGGGGATGACGTCGCACTTCGCCTCCGCCCGGGCCAGTGCCCCCTCGACCTCGACCAGCGCGGTGACCCACGCCCGGTCCGAGAGCAGCGCCGACATTTCGCCGGCACCGAACGTCGGATCGAACAGGGCACCCCGGGAAGGCTCCGGAGAGTTCACGCGCGACACCTTTCTGCGTTGTGACCGATTACAGGGCGAAGAACGGGGTTTCCCGTCCGTCCGTGTTCTGCACGTGGATCGTCAGGTGGTATCCGCGATCCGTCTTCTCCGCGATCAGCTTGGGGCGGTCGGCTTCCGGAACGGCGGACAGCACGGGGTCCGATGCGTGCGCGTCCGTGTCCTCGGGGAAGTAGAGCCGTGTGTACAGCCTCTCGAGCATGCCGCGGGCGAACAGTCCGACGTTGATGTGCGGGGCCTCGACGGCGCCGTCCTCGGCGGGAAGTGCGCCCGGCTTCACGGTGTGCACCACGATCGTGCCGCTCTCGTCGGCGAACACGCGGGCCAGGCTGCGGAAGCCGGCGGGGGTCGCCTCGGCGGCACCGCGGGGATCGGTGGGGCTGTTGAACCGGCCCGCGGCATCTGCCTGCCAGGTTTCGATCATCGCGTCGCCGATGGGCTGACCGGCGCCGTCGATGACGTTGAAGGACACGTCGATTCGTCCCGGCGCATCCTCAGGGACGGCGTCGCCGCTGTTCTCCCACGTGGGGAAGAGGCCGATGTGGACGTACGGGCCGACGGTCTGGGACGGCGTGACACCGAACGGCACCTGGTCCTGGCTCTTGGCGAAGACCGGGTAGCGGGGGGCGTCGGGATTCTGGGTGTCGATCATCAGTGGCCCTCCGGGTCCTCGAACGGGGTGGCGTCCCGACCGCGCAGGACGATGTCGAACTTGAATCCGACGGCCCAGTTGTCGCGGGTGTGGTCGTAGTCGAACGTGCTGATCATCCGCTCGCGCGCCGCTTCGGGCACCGAGTTGTAGATCGGGTCCTGGAAGAAGAACGGATCGTCCGGGAAGTACATCTGCGTGACCAGCCGCTGGGTGAACGCCTGACCGAACAGGGAGAAGTGGATGTGTGCGGGCCGCCACGCGTTGTGGTGGTTGCCCCACGGGTAGGCGCCGGGCTTGATGGTCGTGAACTCGTAGTGGCCCTGCTTGTCGGTGAGGCAGCGGGCGACACCGTTGAAGTGGGGATCGAGCGGGGCCGGCCAGGAATCCATCTTGTGGCGGTAGCGGCCGCCGGCATTGGCCTGCCACACCTCGATGAGGGTGTCGGGGATGGGCTTGCCCGCACTGTCGAGGACGCGGCCGTGGACGATGATGCGTTGTCCCTGGGCCTCGCCGCCGTTGGCGTGGGTCATGTCGTTCTCACCCTTGGCGACGTCGGCGTCGCCGAAGACCGGACCGGTGATCTCGCCGAGTCGCTGCGGGATCAGGATCAGGTCGTTCTTGGGGCTGCGCAGCCGAGTCGTCTTGTACTCGGGGAACAGCAGCGGGGCATTGGCTTCGTGCCCGGCTTCGAAGTGGGCTGGCAGATGCAGCATGGAAAAAGATCCTCACGTTCTCGATGTGAACAGTCGGCCGCTATTCGCACATAGTAGTCGCGTTCTGTGATGGGGCCAACAGGCGGGGCGGAATTTGTTCGCAATGTGGATAGGTGTTCACTACTCGAACATTTTGCGGTAGCCTGGGTCACATGGTCAACAAAGTCTTCGCAACGGCGGCCGAGGCCGTTGCCGATGTCCCCGACGGAGCGTCCCTCGCGGTGGGCGGCTTCGGCCTCGTCGGTATCCCCTCGGTCCTCATCGACGCCCTCCTCGCACAAGGTGCGACCGACCTCGAGACGGTCAGCAACAACTGCGGCACCGACGGTTTCGGTCTGGGTCTGCTCCTCGAGCAGCACCGGATCCGGCGCACGATCAGCTCGTACGTCGGCGCGAACAAGGAATTCGCGCGGCAGTACCTCAGCGGAGAGCTCGAGGTCGAGCTCACTCCGCAGGGCACGCTGGCCGAGCGCATGCGCGCCGGGGGAGCGGGCATCCCCGCCTTCTACACCCCCGCCGGTGTCGGGACGCAGGTCGCCGACGGCGGTCTGCCGATCCGCTACGACGGCCAGGGCGGCATCGCGGTGGCGAGCAAGCCCAAGGAGACGCGCGAGTTCGACGGAGAGGCCTTCGTCCTCGAACGCGCCATCCGCACCGACTTCGCGCTGGTCCACGCGTGGAAGGGTGACCGCCTCGGCAACCTCGTGTACCGGGAGACGGCCCGCAACTTCAACCCGGACGCCGCCGGCGCCGGTCGCATCACCATCGCGCAGGTCGAGTACCTCGTCGAGCCCGGCGAGATCGACCCCGCCGAGGTGCACACCCCCGGCATCTTCGTCCAGCGTGTGGTCGAGGTCGGCAAGCAGGAAACGGGAATCGAGAACAGGACGGTACGGGCATGAGCTGGACGCGTGACGAGATGGCGGCCCGGGTCGCGGCCGAGCTCGAGGATGGGCAGTACGTGAACCTCGGCATCGGCATGCCCACCCTGATCCCCGGTCACATCCCGGCCGGCAAGGACGTCATCCTGCACTCGGAGAACGGCATCCTCGGCGTCGGGCCGTACCCGACCGACGACGAGGTCGACCCCGAACTGATCAACGCGGGCAAGGAGACCATCACCGTGGTCCCCGGCGGCGCGTTCTTCTCCTCCTCCGACTCCTTCTCGATGATCCGCGGCGGCAGCGTCGACGTGGCAGTTCTCGGCGCCATGCAGGTCAGCAGCCACGGCGACCTGTCCAACTGGATGGTCCCGGGCGCCATGGTCAAGGGCATGGGCGGCGCGATGGACCTCGTCCACGGCGCGGGCAAGGTCATCGTGATGATGGATCACGTCACCAAGAAGGGTGAGCACAAGATCCTCGAGGAGTGCACGCTGCCGTACACCGGCAAGCGCTGCGTACAGAAGATCGTCACCGATCTCGCTGTCATCGACGTGACCCCCGACGGCCTGCGGCTCGTCGAGACCGCTCCCGGCCACAGCGTCGAGGACGTTCAGGCGGCCACCGGCGCGACGCTCCTCGTCGACGCCACCGTCTAGAACCGCCCCCTCAGACCCCGGTCTTCACGCGCTGGGCTCCGGCATAGACGTTCATCGACTCCCCGCGGAGGAAGCCGACGAGCGTCGTGCCGGATTCCAGTGCCAGGTCGACGGCCAGCGAGGACGGCGCCGACACCGCGCCGAGCATCGGTATCCCCGCCATCACGGACTTCTGCACCAGTTCGAAGGACGCGCGCCCGCTGACGAGGAGAACACTGCCCGACAGCGGCACCCGCTCCTGTGTCAGTGCCCACCCCAGCACCTTGTCGACGGCGTTGTGCCTGCCGACGTCCTCCCGCAACGCGACGAGTGCGCCGTCGGGGGTGAACAGGCCCGCGGCGTGCAGTCCGCCCGTCGAATCGAAGATGCGCTGACCGGCCCGCAAGGTGGCCGGCATCGACGACAGCGTGGCCGCGGTCACCGACAAGTCGTTGCCGGACAAGGGGAATCGTGACCGTGTCCGGACCTGGTCCAGCGACGCCTTGCCGCACACCCCGCAGGCCGACGAGGTGACGAACCGGCGTTCCGGTCCACCCGGAACCGGGACGCCCTCGGCAAGAACCACGTCGAGCACGTTGTACGTGTTGGCTCCGCTCTCGTCGACGCCGTCGCAATAGCGGGCGACGGACACGTCGTCGCGGCTCTCGATGATGCCCTCGGTCAGCAGGAACCCGTGCACCAGATCGATGTCGTCGCCCGGCGTGCGCATCGTCACCGACAGTGAACGGCCGCCGACCCGGATCTCGAGGGGTTCTTCGACGGCCAGCGAATCGGGTCTGCGTGTCGTTCCGTGGTCGGTGATGCGGACGACCGGGCGTCGCGCGGTGACGCGGCCCATCACCTGCCGCCGGATTCGAGCGGACTGCGTGCGGACGAGGGGCGGGTCATGAGTCCATAGTGGCCCCGAACCGGGCGCGACGGCCAGTCGTTCCGGCGCGCCCGCCTGGTGTGCCCGTACCCTCTGGGCATGGGTGTGAGCGTGCGAGCGGCGACCGGATCCGACATTCCCGAACTGTCGCGCGTCCTTGCCGACGCGTTCTTCGACGATCCCGTGATGGTGTGGATGTGGCCGGATCCCGAGCGCAGGCGGCGCGGTCTGCCGAGACTGTTCGCGGTGGAGATCCGCCATCACCATCTGGCCGGGGGCGGAGCCGAACTGGCAGAGGACGGCGACGGCGTGGTCCGCGGGGCCGCCATGTGGGATCCGCCCGGCGGCTGGAAGCAGTCGACGTTGTCGTCGATCCTCAGCCTGCCGGGACTGGTCCGCGCGTTCGGCTCGCGGCTGGGCGTCGGGGCCGCGGTGAGCGGAACCGTCGAGGACGCACACCCGGTCGATCCCGTGCACTGGTATCTGGCGACGATCGGGACGTCGAGCGCGGGACGGGGCGGCGGTTACGGGAAGGCGCTGTTGCGGTCGCGGCTGGACCGGTGTGATGCCGAGGGGCTCCCGGCGTATCTGGAGTCGAGCAAGGAAGACAACATTTCCTACTACCAGCGGTTCGGATTCGACGTCACCGGCGAGATCCGGATCCCGGACGGCGGGCCGACGCTGTGGGCGATGTGGCGGGAACCCGTCCGCGCGACCCCTTAGGATAAGCTCGGCAAGCCTTACCTAAGTGGATCGTAGTACCTGGTAGACGAGAGGGTCGCCGCATGAACGTGGGTCAACAGAGGATCGGCCTGAGCCGACGCGGATTCCTCGTGGGCACCGGGGGAGCGCTGCTCGCGTTCGCCGCGGCCTGCAGCAGCTCGGACGGCGACGGCTCCGGCACCGGCAGTGAGCCGTCCGGTCCCGTCATCGCCCACAAGTACGGCGAGACCCAGGTGCCGACCGACCCGCAGCGCATCGTCAGTGTGGGCTACAACGACCAGGACACGATCCTCGCGCTCGGCGGCACGCTGGCAGGCACGTTCGACTGGTACGGCGACTACCCGTATGGCGTGTGGCCGTGGGCGCAGGACCTCCTCGGCGACGCGCAGCCCGAGATCGTGGGCACGGCATCGACCAACATCGATTTCGAGAAGGTCGCGACGGTCGCCCCGGATCTGGTGGTCGGCACCTACTCCGGCCTCACCCAGGCCCAGTACGACAAGCTGAGCGCCATCGCGCCGACGGTCGCGCAGCCCAAGGAGTTCGCCGATTACGGCGTCCCGTGGCAGGACCAGACGAGGATTCTCGGCGAGACGCTCGGCAAGAAGGACAAGGCCGCGGAGCTCGTGTCCTCCGTCGAGACGCAGTTCGACGACGTCCGGGCCGCCAACCCGGCGTTCGCGGGAAAGACCGTCCTCGTCGGCGCGCTCAAGGGTCCCGGGCAGTTCGGTGTGTACGGTCCGGAGGACCCGAAGGTCCGGTTCTTCACCGAACTCGGATTCGTCAATCCCGCTGTGACGGAACAGATCACCGGCAACTTCGCCGAGATCAGCACGGAGCAACTGTCGCTCGCGAACGTCGATCTCCTCGTCTGGTACGCGGGCGGCGGATACGGCGACAAGTTGCGCGCGGAGCTCGACAAGACACCGATCTATCAGGAACTCGACGTGGTGAAGGCCGGACGCACGCTCACGCTCGAGGACGCCGCCGCCGAAGCGATGGCGTGGAGCACCGTATTGAGCCTGCCGTACGCGTTGAACGAGATTCCGCCGCGGGTCGCGCCCCTGCTCGCCTGAGACGCGGATGTCCGACGGTGTGAGCCCGGTTCGTGATACCAACGACTCGTGACCGCGATTCCTGAACTCCACGCCGGAACTCCTTTCGACGACCTCGACGACTACCTCGCGCTCGGCCGCGTCGGCGGCCTCGCGCTGTCCGCGGACGGGCGAAGGCTCGTCGTCGCGCAGTCGACGCTCGACGAGAAGGCGACCAAGTACGTCACAGCACTGTGGGAGATCGATCCCACCGGCGAGTTCGCGGCCCGCCGGCTCACCCGAGGTCGCAGCGGGGAGTCCAACCCGACGTTCACCAGCGACGGCGATCTCCTCTTCACGTCCTCCCGTCCGACCCAGGACGAGGACGACCTTCCCGACGATCTGTGGCGGCTGCCCGCGCGGGGCGGCGAGGCGGTGGTCGTCGCGCGCCGCGGCGGTGGCATCACCGGGGTCCGCGCCGCACGGTGCGCGCCGCGGGTCGTCGTCACCACCGGGGTTCTCGGGAGATCCGGGGAGTCCGCCGACGACGAGCGGGTGCGCACCGAGCGCAAGGAGAAGAAGGTCTCGGCGATCCTGCACACGGGCTACCCGATCCGCTACTGGGACCACGATCTCGGTCCCGAGGTGCCCCACCTCCTGTCCGCCTCACTGGACGCGCTCGCGGAGAACGGGCAGGAGCCGGAGCTGACCGACCTCACTCCGATGCCGGGTCCGGCACTGCGGGAGGCGAACTACGCGCTGAGCGACGACGGCGCGTTCGTCGTGTCGTCGTGGACGGTGCCCGGTCCGCTGGCGTCGATCCGGAGCATCCTCGTACGCGTCGACACCGAGACGGGGGCGCGGACGGTCCTCGTCGACGACGCCGACGCCGATCTGTCGGACCCGGTGATCTCCCCGGACGGACGGCATGTCGTGTTCACGAGGGAATCGCATGCGACACCCGACGCCGCGCCGCGATTCACGCTGCACCGCTACAGCTTCGACACGGGCACGGTCTCGGAGGTGGCGCCGGGGTGGGACCGGTGGGCAACGTCCGTGGCCTGGCTGTCCGACGGTTCGGGCCTCCTCGTCACCGCCGACGACCGTGGGCGTGCCCCGATCTTCCTGCTCCGTGACGGCGCGGACCCCACTCGGGTGACGACCGACGATTGCGCGTACACCGACCTGCAGGTGGCCCCCGACGGGTCGACGGTGTTCGCGCTGCGGGCGTCGTACGCGGCGCCGCCGCACCCGGTGCGCATCGACATCACCACCGGCGCCGTGTCACTGCTGAAGGCTCCCGCCGACCTCCCCGAGTTGCCGGGCACGCTGACGGAGGTCGAGACGGTCGCCGCCGACGGCGCCGCGGTGCGCGCGTGGCTCGCGGTGCCGACCGGCGCCTCCGCCCACGCGCCGGTTCCTCTCGCGCTGTGGGTGCACGGCGGCCCCCTGGGGTCGTGGAACACCTGGTCGTGGCGATGGAACCCGTGGCTGCTCGTGGCGCGGGGATACGCCGTGCTGCTGCCGGATCCGGCGTTGTCCACCGGCTACGGGCAGGAGTTCGTCGAGCGGGGCTGGGGTAAGTGGGGCAAGGCCCCGTTCACCGATCTCATGGCGATCACCGACGCCACGGTGGCACTGCCGGAGATCGACGAGAAGCGCACCGCGGCGATGGGCGGATCGTTCGGCGGTTACATGGCCAACTGGATCGCCGGACACACCGACCGGTTCAAGGCGATCGTCACCCACGCCAGCCTGTGGGCGCTGGACCAGTTCGGCCCCACCACCGATGCCGCCTGGTACTGGCAGCGGGAGATGACGCCCGAGATGGCGGTGGAGAACTCGCCGCACCTGTACGTCGCGGACATCGTGACCCCCATGCTGGTCATTCACGGCGACAAGGACTTTCGCGTTCCGATCGGAGAGGGGCTGCGGCTGTGGTTCGAGCTGCTGTCCGAGTCGGGGTTGCCCGCGGACGACGACGGTCGCACCGAACACCGCTTCCTCTACTTCCCGGACGAGAACCACTGGATCCTCACCCCGCAGAACGCGAAGGTCTGGTACCAGGTGGTGCTGTCGTTCCTCTCCGAGCACGTGCGGGGCGAGGACGTCGCGCTGCCCGAGATCCTGGGCCGGTAGCCGGCGGACCGGGGCCGCGCCGAGGCGGATTCACGTCCGCTTCTCGCGACCCCGATCGAATTCCTTGCCACCCCACACACCAGTCTGACCGGTGGTCCTGGCGAACAGCTCGCAGCGCATCCGCAGTGCGCAGCGATGGCAGACGTCGCGCGCGTACTCGAAGTCCTCGGTCGGGAACGGGAACCACCGGTCCGGCTCGGGGTCGGCGCGGCACGCCGCGTCAACCCAGCCCGCGGGGTCGTCGGAGGCAGGCAGCAGGGTGGACAGGGTCGTGTCCAGGACGTCGGTCATCGGGAAATCTCCCCTTCCCGGGAGAAGGTCGGTCGGGTGGAGGCTGGTGCAGGGATCTCGTGGTCAGACCGCCGCGAGATCCCTCCAGATCAGCCGCTGCGCCTTCTCGATGTGCCGGGGCGCCTTCGGCTCCCAGAGCAGCGGCATTCCCGCCTCCTCCGGTGTGCGGTCGGCCTCCCTCTGGTTGCAGGGGACGCAGCAGGCCACGAGGTTGGCCCAGGTGTTCGGGCCACCGCGGCTCCTCGGCAGCACGTGGTCGATGGTCGTCGCGACCGGCTCGGCGCAGTAGCCGCAACGATTGCGGTCGCGGCGGAACACGCCCGCGAACGTCGCGCGGCTGCTGTCGGTCACCAGCACGGAGTGCGGGACGTAGACGTAACGCAGCAGTCGAATGGTCTGCGGGAGGCTGATCTCGACGTGCTGCGAGCGAATCGGGAACGGCGGCTCCCGATCCGCGACCGTCTCGGCCGCACCGACACTGATCAGCACGACGGCGCGCTCCGCGGGAATCTCGCAGAGGGCCTCGTACGTCACATTGAGGACCAGCACATCCGCGCGCGACCAGTTGCGGGCGTCGAGGGTGTTGCCGGGTGGGTTACGGGAGAAGTGCCTCACGGGAGATCTCGGTTCTGTCGTCGGTTCGCGGCGGTGGGAGCACGCCGGCGACGGAAGTCGAGTCAGGCGTGTCGGGCGGTGCGGCAGGTCTTCGGGGCGGGCATGATCCCGCGTTCGCCTTGCCGGCCGGCGGGGAAGGAGGAGGCGGCGCCCGTGCGTGACGGCCGCAACCGGGTTGCGTGGGCTGCGGGCAGTGCGCGCATCGCTACGTCCTTCCTGAACTCGACGTGTGAACCGATCGGAACACGTCGAGCATGACACAGCACACCGCCCGCGTCCTGGCATTTTTCGTGCCGCCGGACCTGTGAGCCGGGGCTTGTCGAATCGGACAGGATGCGCGACACGTCCGATGGATGAGGTGAAGTTGCGGTTCTCTCGCTACGGTGTTCGATACGTACCCCGAATGAAGGAGACATCGTGGCACTTCCCCAGCTCACTGACGAACAGCGGGCAGCAGCTCTCGAGAAGGCCGCCGCCGCTCGTAAGGCACGCGCGGAGCTCAAGGACAAGCTCAAGTCCGGTGACATCACCCTCAAGCAGGTCCTTTCCAAGGCCGATGTCGACGACATCATCGGAAAGACCAAGGTCAGCGCCATTCTGGAAGCCTTGCCGAAGATCGGCAAGGTGAAGGCCCAGGAGATCATGGCCAACCTGGAGATCGCTCCGACGCGCCGCCTCCGTGGCCTCGGCGACCGTCAGCGCGACGCCCTGCTGGCGCACTTCAGCTGACACGTTCCCCGGGTGCCCGCCCCATCGCCCTCCGCGACGGGCGGGCGCCCGGACGCGTCTTTCCGAACCTTCACCCCGCTAGTGCAACCTGAAGGTTGCGCAAATGCACGCCGATGTGCAACCGTGAGGTAGCACATTGTCGAGAGGTGAGGATGATCATGAGCGTTCCGGACGCATCCCAGGACAGGATCGAGCGCGAGATCCAGATCGACGCCCCCATCGAGCGGGTGTTCCGGCTGGTGAGTGAACCCGGTTGGTTCATCGGCGACGGCGAACCCGGCAAGACGACCACCACACGTGAAGGCGACGTCTTCGTCGTGGACTTTCCCCCGTACGGGCGCTTCCCGATACTTCCCGTCACGTCCGACGCACCGCACTACGTCTCGTTCCGTGGGGGAGACGATCCCGCGCAGCCGCTCGTGGATGGCACGTCCACCCTGGTCGAGTTCTTCCTGTCGGAGCGGGACGGCGGCACACTCCTCCGCGTCGTCGAGACCGGATTCGCCGCCCTGTACCCGAATGCCGAGCGCCGCGCGGCCGCCTACGAAGGCAATGTCGAGGGCTGGGAAATGCAACTGGCGTTCGCCAAGCGCGACGCCGAAAGCGGCTGATCGAGCCTCTGCCCGAGACAACCTCGCTGACCGCAGTCGGGGGTTGCGGTCAGCGAGGTCGGTGCGCCGCCGTTTCCGGAGGCACGCTCGGATAGTCGTCGGGTCAGTGCACTTCGTTACGCGCCTCGCCGGCTCGGATGCCGACGGGACGAAATCGGGGAGTACGGAGTCGGGTCGATGTCCGGTCGCCGTTCGTCCACGAGGTCCGCGAGGATGCGGGCCGAGCCGACCGCCATGGTCCAGCCGACGTGACCGTGACCGGTGTTGAAGTACAGATTGTCGTGCCGTCCCAGTCCGATCATCGGCGGGCCGTCGGGTGTCATCGGGCGAAGGCCCGTTCGATACCTGGCCGTGTCCCAGTCCACGGCGCCGGGGAACAGGTCGTTCCCCGCGTCCACGATCCCCGCGTAGTCGGCGGGCGAGTGACTGCGGTCGTATCCGACGAATTCCGCGGTCGCCGACATTCTCAGTTCGTCACCGAACCGCGACCAGGCGACGAGCGTCTTCTCGTCGATGCCACCCACCACCGGTGCCCGTTCGGGGTCCTTGACGGTCGCGGTCAGCGTGTATCCCTTGGCCGGGTAGACGGGCAGTCGCACACCGATACTCCTCGCGACGAGAGCGCTCGCGGCCCCGGCGGCGAGGACGAAGGCATCCGCGCGAATCTCGCCCCGGTCGGTGACGGCTGACGTGATGGCCGCGCCGTCGGTCTCGAGGCGCATAACGGACGTGCCCAGGTGGAACCTGACCCCCAGCCGTCCGCATTCCTCGGCAAGCCCCACCGAGAACCTGTGCGGGTCGCCGGTGCCGTCAGTGCGGTCGTGGATCGCCCCCGCGAACGTGGCCGTCCCGTGACGGAGCGCGGGCTCCGCGGCCGCGATCTCGTCGGGTCCCAGCACGTCCTGCAGCTGTCCGTGGTCGCGGAGCAGTTGCGAGTTCACCTGCGCTCGTTCCAGTTCCGCTTCGTCCCGGTACAGGTACAGCACGCCGTTGCGTGTCTGGCAGTACTCCAGGTTCTCGCGGGTGGTGAGTTCGTCCATCAGCTGCTGGCTGTACCGGGCCAGTCGGAGCTTCGCGAGAGTGTTCGACCGCGCCCGGGAGGCCGTGCACTCGCGGAGGAATCGCACACCCCACCGGGCGAGTTCGGCGTCCGCCCGGGGCCGGACACGGATCGAGGTCGACGCGCCGAGCAACGATCGGGCCAGCATGGTGGGAGCCGACGGCGACGCCCACGCGTAGGAGTGGCCGGGGGCGATCAATCCGGCGGTACTCGCGCTGGTGTCGGACGCGACCTCGCTGCGCCGGTCGTATACATGAACCTCGTGTCCACGCTCGGCCAGAGCGTGGGCGGTCGCGACACCGACGACCCCTGCTCCGAGAACTGCCACCTTCATTCCGTTTCCTTTCCTTCGGTCGAGCCCCGGCCCGTGACGGCGACGACCTGTATCTCCACGAGCAGCTGCGGGTCCAGCAGGGCCGCGACCACCGTTGCCCTGGCCGGGCGGTGTTCTGCGGCGAACCAGCGCATCCATTCCTCGTTGAAGCGCGGGGCGTCGCCGGCGTTCGCGAGATACACCGTGGCTGAGGCGATGTCGTGCAAGGTGGCGCCGGCCGCGGCGAGAACCCTGTCGAGACGTGTGAGGGAGTGACGTGTCTGCTCCACCACGTCGGTGCCGACGACGTCGCCGGTGTCGTCGAACGAGACCTGGCCGGAGACGAACACGAGGTCGCCCACCCTGCGCGCCGACGGGTACGGGCTGGTGCCGGTGGTCACCCCGGGAACGTCCACGATGTCACCCATGGTCGCGCTCACCCGCTGTGGTGTCACCGCTGTCACCGCGCAGCACTTCCTTGACGTAGAAGCGCCAGCCGAGGAATCCGACCCACAGGGTGACGGCGATGACGGCGGTGGGTACCCCGTAATAGAGGAGGACGGGAATCATGCGAATTCTCCTTCGGTGACGCGGACGGCAGGCTGTTGCCGGCGCGGATAGCGGGACGAGGTGGCAATCGCGACCGTGACGAAGACGAGCAGGTTGGCGACGACGCCGGGCACCAGCCCGTCCAGTCCGAACGGAGCGTCGAGGCCCCACTGCCACACCGCGGTGACGATCGCGCCCGCCGTGATCGCCGACAGTGCCGCCGGCGCGGATCGCACGCCGAACAGCACGGCGCCGAACAACGGAACGATGACCGTCGGAGCCCACAGTGTGTAGCTGTAGAGAAGGGCGTCGACGATGGACGGAACGCTGAGCGCGAAGATGGTCGCCCCGGCACCGACGACGACACTGGTGGCCCGCTCGATGGTGAGCCGCCTCGACGGCGGCAGCTCGGTGGGGCTGAGGGGCTGGTAGATGTCCTTGGTCAGGACGACGGCGGTGGAATTGAGGTAGGAACTCGCCGTCGACATCACGACCGCCATCAGCGCCGCCACCACCAGCCCGAGAACGCCGACCGGCATCAGATTCATCACCACGGTCGGAAGCGCCTGATCGCTTTCGATGTCCGGGTACAGGACGAGTGCGATCAACCCGAGAGACGCCGACGTGAAGAAGAAGAAGAACGAGAAGAATCCGGCCAGTGCGTAACCCTTACGGGCGTGCCGTGAGTCGGGAGTGGAGAACGTCCGCTGCGCGTACGGCGGGACCAGCGTCTCGCCGAGCAGTAGTGCAGCGAACAGCGTGAGGAACTGTGCGGGGGAGTAGTCGCCCATGAACGAAAGATGCTCGGCGGGAACACTGTCCAGGAGAGCCGACGGTCCGCCGACGGCGTCGAGCCCGATGAGGAGCGCCACCGGCAGGAGTACTCCCAGGAAGACGAACTGCAACAGGTCCGTCTGGATTACCGCCCAGGCCCCACCGAACGAGGAGTAGAGCACGACCACTCCCATGCCGATGATCACCGCGGGCACGGTGGGCACGTCGAGGGTGGCGTTGACGACGGTACCGATGGCCAGGGCCTGGGCGCCGAGGATGCCGGCACACAGGACGACGGACAGTATGCCGGTCACCAGTCGCGCCGGCCGGCCGTAGTGTGCCTCCATGATGTCGCCGAGGGTGTGGGCGCCGATGTAATTCTTGAGTCTGGGCGCAACGAAGTAGCCGACGAGCACCGTCTGAACGCCGAACGCGCAGAAGGCGAACATGTACACGTAGCCGTCACGCATCGCAGCGCCGGCGACGCCGAGCGATGCTCCGCCGCCGAGGAACGCTGCGGCCAGGCTGCCGAAGAAGACCGGCCAGATGATTCGGTTGCCTGCCACGGCGAAATCGTCCGGCGACTTGACGCGTCGCATGGTTTGGACGCCGATCAGGACGAGTAGCAGGAAGTAGGCACCGAGAAGTATCCAGTCGAGGATTGCCATGTGAACTCCTAGTTGGGATGCACCCATCGTAGGAACGTCATGTGACCGTGGTCACTAGGCAAGTTGACCCTGATTTATACTGGATTCGGTACTGAGTTGTGCGATATGCACAATCCCTCGAAGGGTTCGGAAGGGCTGTCGATGCTGAGTGAGGCTCTGGCGCAACAGATCGCGAACGAGATCACCGACGTCATCGGGTTCAACGTGCTCATCACGGACGCGGCGGGCACGGTGGTCGGCAGCGGGGACGAACGTCGCATCGGCCAATTCCACGAGGCATCGATCGAGGTGATCCGTGCGCGGCGCATGATCGCGCATTCGGCAGCGGACGTCCGCGACCTCGTCGGCAGTCTGCCCGGCGTCACCATTCCGCTCGTCATCGACGGTGACGTGGTGGGCACGATCGGGCTGTCCGGCTCACCCGAGCAGGTCGAGCAATTCGGGCTCGTGGTCAAGCGGCAGACCGAAATCCTGATGCAGGAGGCCTCGCGGATCGGTACCCGGCTGACCTACGAGCGGGCTGCGGAAGAGCTGCTCCGCGACATCTGTGATTGGCATCGCTCCACGTTCACCGAGGCCCAGATCGTCCGGCGGGCAACGGGTCTGGGATACGACCTGCGCCTTCCCCGGGTCATGGTGCTGATCAGCTACGACAGTCACTCCGACGACGTCGCGGTCCAGGGACAGCCCGTGTCGCACAGGGTCCTGCGCGCCGTACAGGACGCCTTCGACTCCGCGACCGATCTGGTCGCGCCGCTCGCTCGGCAGGTCGTCGCGGTCACCACCGTGGTGACCGCACGGACCCCCGCGGCGGATGCGGCTCTGACGGACCGGTGCCGGAAGTATGTGTCCCTGGTCCGCGAACGGGGATGGGACACCCGCGTGGGGATCGGATCGATCGCGCACGGGGTCGAACAGCTCAATCTCTCGTCCCAGGACGCGTACGACGCGCTCCGGCTCGGCGCGGTTCTCGACCCACGCGGGCAGGTCTACGACATCGACCGGTTCCGCCTCCATCAGGCCGTCTCGGTGATACCCGCGGAAACCCGTGACAGACTGTCACGGGCGGTGCTCGGCGCGTTGGCCACCGACAACGACTGGCCGCACCTGCAGGAGACGCTGATCGCGTGGGGGGAGTGCGGGTTCAACTCCAGCCGGGCGGCGCAGCGGCTGCACGTCCACCGCAATACCCTCGCCAACCGACTCGACAAGATCGCCCGGCTCCTCGGTCGCCCGCTGGACGAACCGGGTCTGGGTATGACGCTCTACCTCGCCTGTGTGGTGGCACAGCGGGCCGGCTGAGCCTTCTGCCGGCGTGTGTGTGAACACCACCGGCGCGCCCGTCGCCGTGTCGCCGCCGATCGGCGGCGTTTTCGATGCATACTCGACACTCTCGAGTGGTTGCCGCACTGGATGCGGCAGACGAACCGGAGGAATCCCTTGAACGACCACCACGTGCAGCTCTTCTCCGAGCTGCACAGCACCGCAGGATCCCAGGCAGGCGGAGAGGATGCCGGCGAGGCGCTGCGCCCCGTCGACCCGGAGCATCGCACCGCCACCGAGGTGCACCGCGCCCTGTTCAGCGACCAGTAGCGAGGCGGACGGTAGCCCCGTCGTCGGTCGTCCGCGCGTTCATTAGACTCGACGGGTGACCAGTGCAGCTCCAGAAAATCCCCAGAACCGTGCCGATGCCCTCCCGAAGAGCTGGGACCCCAGTTCCGTCGAGGACGATCTGTATCAGGGCTGGGTAGACGCCGGTTACTTCCGTGCGGACCCGCACAGCGACAAGCCGGGCTACTCCATCGTCCTGCCGCCGCCGAACGTGACCGGCAGCCTGCACATGGGTCACGCGCTCGACCACACGTTGATGGACGCGCTGAGCCGCCGCAAGCGGATGCAGGGCTACGAGGTGCTGTGGCTGCCCGGCATGGACCACGCGGGCATCGCGACGCAGACCGTGGTCGAGAAGCAGCTCGCCGTCGACGGCAAGACGAAGGAAGACTTCGGCCGCGAGCTGTTCATCGACAAGGTGTGGGACTGGAAGCGCGAGTCCGGTGGCACCATCGGCGGCCAGATGCGCCGCATCGGTGACAGCGTCGACTGGAGCCGCGACCGGTTCACCATGGACGACGGGCTGTCCCGCGCCGTCCAGACGATCTTCAAGCGCATGTACGACGACGGGCTGATCTACCGGGCCGAGCGTCTCGTCAACTGGTCGCCAGTGCTGCAGACGGCGATCTCCGACATCGAGGTGAAGTTCGAGGACGTCGAGGGTGAGCTGGTCTCGCTGCGTTACGGCTCCCTGAACGACGACGAGCCGCACGTAGTGGTCGCGACCACCCGTGTCGAGACGATGCTCGGTGACACCGCCGTGGCCGTCCACCCCGACGACGAGCGATACAAGCACCTGATCGGGACGACGCTCGAGCATCCCTTCACGGGGCGCGACATCCCGATCATCGCGGACGAGTACGTCGATCCCGAGTTCGGCACCGGCGCCGTCAAGATCACGCCCGCGCACGACCCCAACGACTTCGAGATGGGCCTGCGGCACAACCTGCCGATGCCGACCATCATGGACAAGACCGGCAAGATCGCCGACACGGGAACGCAATTCGACGGTCTCGACCGCTTCGAGGCGCGCGTCAAGGTGCGCGAGGCCCTCGCCGAGCAGGGTCGCGTGGTCGCGGAGAAGCGGCCCTACCTGCACAGTGTCGGGCATTCCGAGCGCACCGGTGAGTCCATCGAGCCGCGCCTGTCGCTGCAGTGGTGGGTGAAGGTCGAGTCCCTCGCGAAGGCCGCGGGTGACGCGGTGCGCAACGGCGACACGGTCATCCACCCGGCCAGCCAGGAACCGCGGTGGTTCGCGTGGGTCGACGACATGCACGACTGGTGCATCTCGCGTCAGCTGTGGTGGGGTCACCGGATCCCGATCTGGTACGGCCCCGACGGCGAGGTCGCGTGCTTCGGACCGGACGAGACCGCACCCGAGGGCTGGGTGCAGGATCCCGACGTCCTCGACACCTGGTTCTCCTCCGGGCTGTGGCCGTTCTCGACCATGGGCTGGCCCGAGAAGACGCCCGAGCTCGAGAAGTTCTATCCCACAAGTGTTCTCGTCACCGGTTACGACATCCTGTTCTTCTGGGTGGCGCGGATGATGATGTTCGGCACGTACGTGTCGGAGGACGACGCCATCGCTGGGCGGGGCGAGCGAAGCGACGGGGTGTTCAGCGAAGGCAAGTCCGGACCGCAGGTGCCGTTCGAGGACGTGTTCCTGCACGGCCTCGTCCGCGACCAGTTCGGCAAGAAGATGTCGAAGTCGCGGGGCAACGGCATCGACCCGCTCGACTGGGTCGACCGCTTCGGCGCGGATGCGCTCCGCTTCACGCTGGCCCGCGGCGCCAATCCCGGCAGCGACCTGTCCGTCGGCGAGGACCACGCGCAATCGTCGCGGAACTTCGCGACCAAGCTGTTCAACGCGACCAAGTTCGCCCTCATGAACGGGGCCGCGCCGGCGCCACTGCCCGGACGCGACCAGCTGACCGACGCCGACCGCTGGATCCTCGACCGTCTCGAGCAGGTGCGCGGGGAGGTCGACGCCGCATTCGACCGGTACGAGTTCAGCAAGGCGTGCGAGGCGCTGTTCCACTTCGCGTGGGACGAGGTCTGCGACTGGTACCTCGAGCTGGCCAAGGTGCAGTTCGCCGAGAACGACACGGTCGCGGCGAACACGAGGGCCGTGCTCGGCAACGTCCTCGACGCCCTGTTGCGCCTGCTCCACCCGGTGATCCCATTCGTCACCGAGACGCTGTGGAAGGCGCTGACCGAGCGTGAGTCCGTCGTCGTGGCGCAGTGGCCGCAGTCGAGCGAGGCAGCCGCGGATGCGGTTGCGGCGCAGCGCGTCGAGGACATGCAGCGACTGGTGACCGAGGTGCGCCGGTTCCGCAGCGATCAGGGTCTCAAGCCCTCGCAGCGGGTTCCCGCACGCATCAGCGGCATCGCCGAGGCCGATCTGGACACGCAGCTCGCCGCGGTCACGTCGCTGGCGCGCCTGACGGACCCGGAGGACGGTTTCGCGGTGTCCGCGTCGGTGGAGGTGCGCCTGAGCAAGGCGACCGTCACCGTCGACCTCGACACGTCCGGCAACGTCGACCTCGGCGCCGAGAAGGCCCGGCTGGAGAAGGACCTCGCGGCCGCCCAGAAGGAACTTGCCGGTACCACCGCCAAGCTGTCCAACGAGGCGTTCCTGGCCAAGGCCCCCGACGCCGTCAAGGAGAAGATCCGTACGCGTCAGCAGATCGCGACGGAAGAAATCGAACGCATCACCAAGCGATTGAAGGAGCTGGAAGGCGCGTGACCTCGCCCGACTTCACGCCGGAGGGAGTCAGTCCTGTCGACCTCGCGGAGCTGACACTGGTCGAGGCGGAACTCGACAAGCGGTGGCCCGAGACGAAGATCGAGCCGTCCCTCACCCGGATCGCGGCCCTGATGGACGTGCTCGGTTCGCCGCAGCACGGCTATCCCGCCATCCACGTCACCGGCACCAACGGCAAGACGTCGGTGACGCGGATGATCGACGCGCTGCTCACGGCGCTGCACCGGCGCACCGGCCGCACCACCAGCCCGCACCTGCAGCTCGCCACCGAGCGCATCAGCATCGACGGGCGCCCGGTGTCGCCCCGCCGATACGTCGACACGTATCGAGAGATCGAGCCGTACGTGCAGATGATCGACCAGCAGTCGCAGGCGGCCGGCGGCCCCGCGATGAGCAAGTTCGAGGTGCTCACCGCGATGGCGTACGCCGCGTTCGCGGAGGCGCCCGTCGATGTCGCCGTCGTCGAGGTGGGTCTCGGCGGGCGTTGGGACGCAACCAATGTCATCGACGGCGAGATCGCGGTGATCACCCCGATCAGCCTCGATCACGCCGAGTATCTCGGCGACGACCTGGCCGGGATCGCCGAGGAGAAGGCCGGCATCATCAAGAAGGGCCGCGAGGACGCGCTCGTGCCCCGCGACGCCGTTGCGATCCTGGCCGAGCAGACACCGGAAGTGATGGAGGTGCTGCTCCGCAGGGCCGTCGAGGTGGATGCCGCGGTCGCGCGGGAGGGCTCCGAGTTCACGGTGCTCGCCCGGCAGATCGCGGTCGGGGGTCAGCAGCTCGAACTGCAGGGCCTCGGCGGGGTCTACACCGACATCTTCCTGCCCCTGCACGGGGAGCACCAGGCGCGTAACGCGTCGCTCGCGCTCGCGGCCGTGGAGGCGTTCTTCGGTGCGGGCCCGGAACGGCAGCTCGACCAGGAGGCCATCCGGGAGGCGTTCGCCTCGGTCGTCAATCCGGGCCGGCTCGAACGTGTGCGCAGCGCCCCGACCGTGTTCCTCGACGCCGCCCACAACCCGGACGGGGCGCGTGCGCTCGCCGCCGCCCTGACCGCCGAGTTCGACTTCCGCAAGCTGGTCGGCGTCGTCAGCGTGATGGGGGACAAGGACGTCGACGGCATCCTGTCGGCGCTGGAACCGGTGTTCGACGAGCTAGTCGTCACGAACAACGGTTCGGCACGGGCCATGGACGTCGACGATCTCGCCAATCTCGCGGTCGCCAAGTTCGGCGACGAACGTGTCGTCGTGGCACCCACACTCGCGGACGCGCTGGAAACGGCCATCGGGCTGGCCGAGGAGGTCGCCGAACCCGGTGAGGCAGTATCGGGGGCGGGCGTCGTGGTCACCGGATCCGTGGTGACCGCCGGTGCGGCCCGCACCCTCTTCGGAAAGGACCCAGCGTGAGCGAGCCGGACTCGAATGCTTCGGAACCGGAGTTCGGACCGCCGACCAAGGACCCGTGGAAGGGATTCCGCGGGGTGGTCGCGGGATCTCTGATCCTGGAAGCCATCGTGGTGCTTCTCGCCCTGCCGGTCGTCGCGACGGTCGGCGGCGGACTCACCTGGTGGTCCGGAACCTACCTCGTGGGGCTCGCGGTGCTCATGATCCTCGGGGCGGGCCTGCAGGGCCGCCCCTGGGCGATGAAGTACAACCTGTTGTTGCAGGTGGGGCTGCTACTCGGGTTCTTCGTCCACGTGTCGATCGGTTCGGTCGGAGTGGTCTTCGCAATCCTGTGGGGATACCTGCTCTACTTCCGCCGGAACGTCCGCCAGAGAATGGAGCGGGGCCTGCTGCCGGGGCAGCGGGGCTGACCATTTAGGCTGTGCGCCGTGACTGAGCGCACCCTTGTACTGATCAAGCCCGATGCCGTTGCCCGCGGATATGTAGGAGAAATCCTCGGTCGTATCGAGCGGAAAGGTCTGACGATCTCCGCGCTCGACCTGCGCACCGCTCCCGGCGACATCGCAGCCGCCCACTACGCCGAGCACGAAGGCCGCCCCTTCTACCCCGGCCTGCTGGAATTCATCACGGGCGGCCCGCTCGTCGCGGCAGTCCTCGAAGGTCCCCGTGCGATCGCCGCGTTCCGTCAGCTCGCCGGGGGCACCGACCCGGTCGAGAAGGCCGTTCCAGGCACGATTCGCGGCGATTTCGGGCTCGAAGCCCAGGGGAACCTGGTTCACGGCTCCGACTCGGTCGAGTCCGCCGAGCGCGAGATCGCCCTCTGGTTCCCCCACCTCGCCGCCAACTGACGTACCTCTCCACCCACCCCTCGACCCACCGACCTGCCCTCCGGGCCGGCGGCGCCATCGCGTGCGGAACATGTTCCAGACCGATACGTGCGCCGCTGGCACGGACTGAGGCACACGTGTGGGATACTGGGGGTGGTCGGACCGCAAATTGTGCACCACGCGGCTTCGACCGGATGACACCACGGCTCGATGCCCTTCATCGCTGCCCCTGCGTCAACAGGAAATACCTGGGCGTTCGGCACGCTGGATGATCAGGCGCTCGCGCCGGGGATGACGGCCATCCGCAAGGCACTACATGGGTGTGCAGTGAAAACGGACACTGCACGCGCTGTGTGGAGCGAGACCAGACAATCTCGCGCTCACATCTGGGGCGCGAGTACACATACTGCGCCCTCGCGTGGCCGCGTGACACTCCCAGACACGGGAGTGGACGCGCCCGGGGGCTGAGGAGACTACGTGGCCGATCAAGCGCCGCCCACAAATTCAGAGCCGAACGAAACGGCCACCACCGGGAGCGTGGTTCCCGCCCTTCCGGAGAAGATCCGCGTTCACGCCCTCGCGAAGTTGCTGGGCGTAACGAGCAAGCAGGTTCTTGCCGAGGCCGCGGCCCTCGGAACCGAACTGCGCAGCGCGCAGTCGAGCCTGCAACGCGACGTCGCCGAGCGGGTGCACGCAGCCTTCACCGCTGCGCAGACCGCTCCCACCGAACCACCCGCCGCGGTCGAACCGGTCGCGGAGACCCCGGCCGCCGAACCGGTCGCGGAGCCCCCCGCCGCCGAACCCGTCGTCGAGGTCGCACCGGAACCGGTCGCGGCCGCGGACGTCGAGGAAGCAGCGGCCGAGCAGACTCCGGCTCCCGCAGTTCCCACCGAGGAAGCGGCCGCCCAGGAGCCCGTCGCGGAGGAGGCCGCGGTCGCCGAGCGCGACCTCGGACGTGACCTGTTCACCACCGCGTCCTACCAGGTCGAGGCACCCGCCGCCGAGCCCGCCGTCGAGACCCCGCCCGCCGTCTCGCAGGTCCCGCTGTTCCTGCAGCCCGACCTCGCAGCGGTCGAGACTCCGCCGCGTCGCCGGCGCAGCCGCCGGGACGCCGGGACCCCGGAACCCACCACCGAGCAGCCGCCCGTCGCCGAAACGCGCGAGGAGGTGCCCGAGCCCGCCAAGGCCACGGACACCGGAACCGCCGACACCGAGTCGGACGAGTCCGACGTCGACGGCGATCAGCCGCGTCGTCGTCGCCGCGGCCGCCGCGGCCGTGGTCGTGGACGGGGTGAACAGCAGAACGAGCAGGACACGGACATCGACACCGAGGGTGCCGAGGCCGAGGAATCTGCGCGGGAATCCGTTCGCGAGGAGAAGGCCGCCGAGACACCGACTCGGGAGCCCGAAGAGAAGCCGAAGAAGGATTCCGAGGAGCAGCCCGCGGGGGCCGAGCAGGCCGAAGCGGAGTCCGGTGACGAAGAGACCGGTGAGGGTGACTCCGACGGGTCGAGCCGTCGCCGTCGCCGCCGTCGCCGTCGCAAGTCCGGTGGCGAGGGGTCGGGAGAGGCCACGTCCGAGGACGATCCGCCGAACACCGTCGTCCACGAGCGTGAACCTCGCAACAAGAGCCGCTCGAAGGACGAGGTCCAGGGCATCACGGGGTCGACACGGCTCGAGGCGAAGCGTCAGCGTCGCCGCGACGGCCGCGATGCCGGCCGCAGGCGCCCACCGATCCTCACGGAATCGGAGTTCCTGGCCCGCCGCGAGGCCGTCGACCGAGTGATGGTGGTGCGCGACCGCATCGCCACCGGGCAACCGCACGCGACGACGCAGGTCGCCGTGCTCGAAGACGGCGTTCTCGTCGAACACTTCGTGACCACGTCGGCGTCGGCGTCGATGGTCGGCAACGTGTACCTCGGACGCGTCCAGAACGTGCTGCCCAGCATGGAAGCCGCGTTCATCGACATCGGCCGCGGCCGCAACGGCGTGCTGTACGCGGGTGAGGTCAACTGGGAGGCTGCCGGGCTCGGTGGCAACTCCCGCAAGATCGAGCAGGCGCTCAAGCCGGGCGACCAGGTGCTGGTCCAGGTCAGCAAGGACCCGGTCGGGCACAAGGGTGCACGGCTGACGACGCAGATCAGCCTCGCGGGCCGCTTCCTCGTGTACGTGCCCGGCGGCACGTCCACCGGTATCAGCCGCAAACTGCCCGACACGGAACGCAAGCGCCTCAAGGACATCCTGCGCGACATCGTGCCCTCGGACGCCGGAGTCATCATCCGGACCGCGTCCGAGGGGGTGAGCGAGGAAGAACTCGCCCGCGACGTGAAGCGTCTGCAGGACCAGTGGGCCGGGATCGAGGCTCAGGCCGCGAAGGCGGAATCCGGTAAGTCCGGCAACCCGCAGGCCCTGTACGAGGAGCCCGACCTTCTCGTGAAGGTCATCCGCGACCTGTTCAACGAGGACTTCTCCAAGCTCGTGATCGAGGGAGACAAGGCCTGGTCGACGGTCGAGTCGTACATCAGGTCCGTCGCCCCCGACCTCATGCCGAGGCTCGAGCAGCACACGTCGGACAACGGTGTCGACGTCTTCGAGGCGCACCGCATCGACGAGCAGCTGGCGAAGGCACTCGACCGCAAGGTCTGGTTGCCCTCCGGTGGCACGCTCGTGATCGACCGCACCGAGGCCATGACCGTGGTCGATGTCAACACCGGCAAGTTCACCGGTGCCGGCGGAAACCTCGAGGAGACCGTCACCCGGAACAACCTCGAGGCGGCCGAGGAGATCGTCCGGCAGATGCGCCTGCGCGACATCGGCGGCATGATCGTCGTCGACTTCATCGACATGGTGCTCGAATCGAACCGCGATCTCGTGCTGCGACGCCTGACGGAGGCCCTGGGCCGGGATCGCACCCGCCACCAGGTGTCCGAGGTCACGTCGCTGGGCCTGGTCCAGATGACGCGGAAGAAGCTGGGCACCGGGCTGGTCGAGGCGTTCTCGACGACCTGTGAGCACTGCCACGGCCGGGGCATCGTCGTCCACGCCGAGCCGGTCGAGGTGAAGACCTCCGAGGACAACGGTGCGCGCGGGTCGTCCCGCGGCGGCGACTCCGGCGGCTCCCGAAAGAAGCGGGGCCGCGACAAGTCGTCCGGTGGGGAGACGTCGCAGCCTCCCGTGCACGAAGAGACCCCGACGGTGGATGCCACCGTCAAGCGGGCCCACCCGGTCGCTCTCGCGATGGCACACCACCATCACGAGGAGGAGGCCGCGCACGCACACAGCGGGCACGAGGCGGAATCCGCCGAGCAGCCCGCGGCGGCGGTTCCCGAGCCCCAGCAGCCTGTCGCCGCCGAGGCGGAGACACCGGCGGCAGACCTGCCCGGCATCGAAGAAGCCGTGGCCGAGGCCCCGGCAGCGGTCGCTGCGGAAGCCGTCGTGGCACCCGAGGCGGAGGACACCGTCGCCGAGGAAGCGGTCGTCGAAGAAGCCGTGGCGGAAGAGACTGTGGCCGAGGAGCCGGCCGTCGAAGCCGCACCGGCCGAAGCCGCACCGGCCGAAGCGGCT
Organism: Rhodococcus sp. JVH1; assembly: GCF_000280725.2. Lineage (NCBI taxonomy): Bacteria > Bacillati > Actinomycetota > Actinomycetes > Mycobacteriales > Nocardiaceae > Rhodococcus > Rhodococcus sp. JVH1. Next base: position 6,619,001 of record NZ_CP166289.1, read on the forward strand.
CCGGTCGCCGAGACCCCGGAACCCGTCGTGGAGCCCGAGCCCCAGCCGGAGCCGGTGGCCCCGCCGCGGCGAAGGAGCCGTCGGGTGTCGAGAGCAGCGGCAGCGCCGGTGTCCGAAACCCCGAGCGCGGGGACGGTGTTCGTGATCCCGACATCGGAGACCGGCGCCGAGCACGCACCGGAGCCGGAACCGGCCATGTCGGCGTCGGCCGTGAGTGCGCCGCCGGCGTCCTCGCCCGACGGCGGGGATTCGCAGGCATCGCCGCGCAGGCCGCGTCGTCGCCGGGCCGCGGCACGTCCCGCCGGCCCGCCGGTGGACGCCGACAACTGACGAGGGACTGCGGGAAGGCAATCGGCGCCGGTTTGTACGGAACGGTTGCCTTCCTGTAACCTTGACCAGTCGCTACTCGGCGATGAAGGTCAGCTGTGCCCTCACCTGTGATGGCTGCGCGATCTCGACCGAGCTAGCCGTCACACCAGACCAGTCGCGCACACTGTGGCGCGAGCAAGTTCGAAGAAGCAAGGGGTAGCCCTCCGATGGCAACGTACGCGATCGTCAAGACCGGCGGAAAGCAGTACAAGGTCGCTGTTGGTGACCTCGTCAAGGTCGAGAAGATCGAGGGTGAGCCCGGCACTGCTGTCTCGCTTGCTCCCGTTCTCGTCGTCGACGGATCCGATCTGACGACCGACGCCGACAAGCTGGCCAAGATCTCGGTCACGGGTGAGGTCGTCGAGCACACCAAGGGCCCGAAGATCCGGATCCACAAGTTCAAGAACAAGACCGGCTACCACAAGCGTCAGGGCCACAGGCAGAAGCTGACGGTCCTCAAGGTCACCGGCATCAAGTAGCTAGAGCTTCAGAGCTGATTTCACCCGAGGAGGGTCAAGAACATGGCACATAAGAAGGGTGCATCCAGCTCCCGTAACGGTCGCGATTCAAATGCTCAGCGACTCGGCGTGAAGCGTTTCGGCGGCCAGTCCGTCAGCGCCGGCGAGATCCTGGTGCGTCAGCGCGGAACCCACTTCCACCCCGGCGTCAACGTCGGTCGTGGCGGCGACGACACGCTCTTCGCGCTCTCTGCCGGTGCCGTCGAGTTCGGCACCAAGCGTGGACGCAAGACCGTGAACATCGTTCCGGCGGCGGCAGAGGCCTAGTTCTGCCGCGAGTATGCATCGTCCCGTGAGGGACGTTTCAAGCTCCCAATAGGGGCGGACCTGGGTCGTGATACCCGGTCCGCCCCTATTGTTTTTTTCACGAGTGAGATCAACACAATTGACTGAGGAAGGATCCGGCAGTCATGTCCCGATTCATTGACCGCGTCGTGCTGCACGTCAGCGCCGGAAAAGGCGGCAATGGCTGCGCCTCCGTTCACCGGGAGAAGTTCAAACCGCTCGGTGGCCCGGACGGCGGCAACGGCGGGCGTGGCGGTGACGTCGTGCTCGAGGTGGACGGCAACGTCCACACCCTCCTCGACTTCCATTTCCACCCCCACGCGAAGGCCACCAACGGCAAGCAGGGGATGGGGAGCAACCGTGACGGCGCCCAGGGCGACGACCTGATTCTGAGGGTTCCCGACGGCACCGTCGTCCTCGACGAGGACGGCCGGATTCTCGCCGACCTCATCGGTGTCGGCACCCGCTTCGAGGCCGCCCAGGGTGGCCGCGGCGGACTCGGCAACGCGGCCCTGTCCTCGAAGGCGCGCAAGGCGCCGGGTTTCGCGCTCCTCGGTGAGGACGGCGTCGAGCGGGAACTGGTCCTCGAACTGAAGTCCGTGGCCGATGTCGGGCTGGTCGGGTTCCCGTCGGCGGGCAAGTCCTCGCTCGTGTCGGTGCTGTCGGCGGCGAAGCCGAAGATCGCCGACTACCCGTTCACGACTCTCGTGCCGAACCTCGGTGTGGTGTCGAGCGGCGACACCACGTTCACGGTGGCCGACGTGCCCGGGTTGATCCCCGGCGCGAGCGACGGCCGCGGGCTCGGACTGGACTTCCTGCGCCACCTCGAGCGGTGCGCCGTGCTGGCGCACGTCGTCGACTGCGCGACGCTCGACCCGGGCCGCGACCCGATCTCCGACATCGACGCACTCGAGGCGGAACTCGCCGCGTACAAGGGTGCGTTGTCCGGCGACGCCGGGCTCGGTGACCTCGCGGACCGCCCCCGCATCGTGATCCTGAACAAGGCGGACGTGCCGGAGGCGGCAGAGCTGGCCGAGATGGTCACCCCCGACCTCGAGGCCCGCGGATGGCCTGTCTTCACGATCTCGGCCGTCAGCCGAGAGGGGTTGCGTCCGTTGACGTTCGCGCTCGCGAAGCTGGTTGCGGACTACCGTGAGGCGCACCCGAAGGCCGAGCCGAAGCGTCAGGTGATCCGCCCGGTGATCTCGAACGAGAACAGCTTCAGCGTCGTGGCCGACCCCGAGATCCCCGGTGGGTTCATCGTCCGCGGCACACGGCCGGAACGCTGGGTGCGGCAGACGCAGTTCGACAACGACGAGGCCGTGGGTTACCTCGCCGACCGGCTCGCGCGGCTCGGTGTGGAAACCGAACTCGTCAAGCAGGGTGCGGAGCCGGGCGCGTCCGTCACGATCGGCAACGTGAGCTTCGACTGGGAGCCCCAGACACCGGCCGGCGTCGATCTCACCCGCACCGGTCGCGGCACCGACCCGCGTCTGGATCAGGTCGAGCGCATCGGCGCGACCGAACGCAAGCACGCGTCCAGGATCCGTCGCGGTCTCGAAGGCCTCGACCCCGAAGACCAGTGAGCGCCACCCGGCGCACGATCGCGTCGGCGGGCAGCATTGTCGTGAAGATCGGCTCGTCCGCGCTGACCAGCCTGGTCGGCGGGCTCGACGTCGGTCGACTCGACGCGCTGGCCGATGCGATCGAGGATCGGATGCGTGCCGGTTCCGACGTGGTCGTCGTGTCGTCGGGGGCCGTGGGCGCGGGTCTGGCCCCGCTGGGGCTGACCAAGCGGCCACGGGACCTGGCGACGAAGCAGGCCGCCGCGAGCGTCGGCCAGCTGGCGCTGGCCCATGCCTGGGGCACGTCGTTCGCCCGGTACGGCCGCACCGTCGGGCAGGTGCTGCTCACCGCGGACGACATCGCCCGCCGCGCGCAGCACCGCAACGCGCAACGCACCCTCGACCGTCTGCGCGCGCTGCACGCGGTCGCGATCGTCAACGAGAACGACACCGTCGCCACGGCGGAGCTGCGATTCGGTGACAACGACCGGCTCGCCGCGCTCGTCGCGCACCTGGTCGGCGCCGATGCCCTGGTCCTGCTCTCGGATGTCGACGGGCTGTACGACGGCGACCCCCGCAAGGGCAATGCCACGCTGATTCCCGAGGTGAACAGCCCCGAGGATCTCGACGGGGTGGTCGCGGGCTCGGGCGGCGCTCTCGGCACCGGCGGGATGGCGTCCAAGCTGTCGGCAGCGCGCCTCGCGGCCGATGCCGGCGTGCCCGTACTGCTCGCCGCCGCCTCGGACGCCGGGGCAGCGCTGCGGGACGCCGAGGTGGGAACGGCGTTCGCGGCCCGGCCGTCCCGGTTGTCGGCGCGCAAGTTCTGGGTACGCCACGCCGCGGACGAGCAGGGGATCCTGCACATCGACGAGGGCGCTGTGCGTGCCGTCGTCACCAAGCGGCGGTCGTTGCTGCCCGCGGGGATCAGCGCGGTCTCGGGGAGGTTCTACGGCGGCGACGTCGTGTCGCTCCTCGGCCCCGACGAGCGACCCGTGGCCAGGGGAGTGGTGGCGTACGACTCGGCGGAGATCAGCGACATCCTGGGTAAGTCCACCCAGGAACTGCCCGCGGAGATGCAGCGCCCCGTCGTCCACGCGGACGATCTGGTGCCGCTCTGACGGTCACGCGGGCAGCGCGGAGGACGCGTCGAGCAGTGCGGTGAGAGCTTCCGAACAGCCGGCGTGGTGCGTGTGGGTGGCGAACTCGTCGCCCCGTGTCGTCCCCCTGTTGACGATGACGATGGGGATTCCGCGTTTGGCGGCGTGCCGGACGAACCGCAGTCCCGACATGACGGTGAGCGACGAGCCGGCCACCAGGAGCGCCTCGGCCTCGTCGACCACGTCGTAGGCGGCGGCGACCCTCGGTTTCGGAACGGATTCGCCGAAGTACACGATGTCGGGTTTGAGTAGACCGCCGCACGCCTCGCAGTCGACCATCCGGAAATGCTCGGTGCTGGTGATCACCGCGTCGGCGTCCGGTGCGATCTCCACTCCCTGTGCGGCAGCAACGGTTTCGGCGAATCCCGGGTTCGCGCGCTCGAGCCGGTCGGCGAGCGTGGCCCGCGAGATCAGGGCGCCGCACGTCAGGCACCGGACCTGGGCGTACGTGCCGTGCAGGTCGATCACCCGGCGACTGCCGGCCTTGGTGTGCAGCAGGTCGACGTTCTGGGTGATGACGCCACTCACGGCACCCGCCCGCTCGAGCCCCGCCAGGGCGCGGTGGCCGGTGTTGGGCCGGGCGGCGTCCATGTGCCGCCAGCCGAGGTGGTTCCGCGCCCAGTAGTGGCGGCGGAAATCGGGATCACCGGTGAACTGCTGGTACGTCATGGGATTGCGCGGTGGCGAGTCCGGACCCCGGTAATCGGGGATCCCGGAATCCGTCGAGATGCCGGCGCCGGTGATCACACACAGGCGCCGGCCACAGAGTATGTCGATCAGTCGGGCGAACACGCACTCCAGGGTAGCGCCGGCTCAGTACCCGACGACAGGATCGATCAGAGCGGTGAGATTCTCACCGGCGACGAAGCGGGTGACGTTCAGCGCCACGTGCTCGGCGAACGCCGGGGGGCGCACCGACGGCGGGTTGGAATCGTGGGGGGTGATGATCACATTGGGAAGGTCCCACAGCGGGTGGCCGTCGGGAAGAGGCTCGGGATCGGTGACGTCGAGTCCCGCTCCGCCGATCGTGTTGTCCCGCAGCGCTTTCACCAGTGCATTGGTGTGGACGAGCGAGCCGCGCGCGACGTTGATCACCCACGCGGTCGGCTTCATCTGCGAGAATTCCGCCGCCCCGACCAGATGGTGCGTGGCGTCGGTGGCGGGAGCCCCGATCACGAAGTGGTCCGCGCGCGCCCACACCTCGCCCAGGCGGGTGGTGGGGAGCGTCTCGATCGCGCCCGGCACCGGGCTGCCGGAGCGATTGACCGCGATGACGTCGGCCCCGACACCCGCGAGCATCGGGATCAGCGCCCGGCCGATTCCGCCGGCACCCACGATGGCCACCGTGGTGCCCCGCAGGGTGCCGATCTTCGAATAGAACTCCTGCTGCCGCCAGGTCTTCGCCTCGAGGTGCTCCGGTAGTGCCCGCACCCCGGCCAGCAGCAGCGTCAGGGCGTGCTCGGCGACGGTGGCGGCGAACGCGCCCGCCGCCGACGTCCACAGCACGGCGGTGTCGGGTCTGATGACCTTCGCGGCGAACCACTCCTCGACACCCGCGGAGTTCAACTGCACCCAGCGGATGTTCTCGGGAAGCGGGTCCGGGAACCCGATCGGGCCCGTGGTCCAGACCAGGGCGTCCGCGGAGTCGAGGGGTGCCACACGGGCACCGCCCCGGCGCACCGCATCCTCGAGGAGCGGGTCCGGGGCGGGTCCGATGGCTATAGCTGGAACAGCAGCGTCGTCGGCCATGGGGTCGAACTTACGCGGGAACCTCGACCAACGGGTAGACACCGTTTTCGTCGTGGACCTCACGCCCGGTGACGGGCGGGTTGAACACGCACAGCATCCGCATTTCGGTCTCGGGCTCGACGCGGTGACGCTCGTGACCGTTGAGCAGGTACATCGAACCGGGGCCGAGTTCGTAGACCTTGTCGTTGTCGAGGTCGATCAACTTGCCGGTTCCCTCAACGAGCCACACGGCCTCGACATGGTTGGCGTAGTGGAACTCGTTGACCGAGCCCGCTTTGATCGTGGTCTCGTGGAACGAGAAACCCACTTTGTCGCCGCCGAGGATGATGCGCTTGCTGCGCCAGTTTCCGTCCTCGCTGGTGATGTCGCGGTCGGTGTCGGTGATTTCTGCGGTGGTGCGAACGATCATGTGAGTGTCAGTCCTCTCTCTAGCTGCAAACCTTGCCGGTGGCGTCGGCGAGAATGGCGAGTCCGTGGTCCAGTTCCTCGTCGGTGATGGTGAGCGCCGGCAGGAGCTTGACCACCTCGTCGGACGGTCCGGAGGTCTCGGCGAGCAGGCCCTCGTCGAAGGCGAGTTTGCAGACCTTGCCCGCGTTCTCCGGCTCGTCGAACACGAGACCCTGGACGAGGCCGCGACCGCGGGTGGAGACGGAGCCGTCGAACTGGTTCGCCAAATCGGTGAATGCCTGGTGAATTTTCTCGCCCTTGGTCAGCGTCGACTTGTGAAGGGTGTCGTCGGACCAGTAGTGGTCGAGGGCCACCTTCGACGTGACGAACGCCGGGTTGTTACCGCGGAACGTGCCGTTGTGCTCGCCCGGGCCCCACACGTCGAGCTCACGCTTGAACAGCGTCAGCGCCATCGGGAGGCCGTAGCCGCTGATCGACTTCGACAGGCAGACGATGTCCGGGGTGATGCCGGCGACCTCGAAGGAGAAGAACGGCCCGGTGCGTCCGCAGCCCATCTGGACGTCATCGACGATCAGCAGGATCTCGCGCTCGGCGCACAGGTCCGCGAGGGCGCGCAGCCACTCGGCGCGGGCGACATTGACGCCGCCCTCACCCTGCACGGTCTCGACGATCACGGCGGCCGGACGGTTCAGGCCACTGCCCGAGTCGTCGAGCACGCGGCGGAACCAGTGGAAGTCCTCGGTGACTCCGTCGAAGTAGTTGTCGAACGGCATCGGGGTGGCGTGCACCAGTGGGATTCCGGCGCCGGCGCGCTTCATCGAGTTACCGGTGACCGACAGGGCACCGAGCGTCATTCCGTGGAAAGCGTTGGTGAAGTTGATGATCGACGAACGACCCGTCACCTTGCGTGCCAGTTTGAGTGCGGCCTCGACCGTGTTGGTGCCGGTGGGTCCGGGGAACTGGACCTTGTAGTCGAGACCCCGGGGTTTCAGGATCTTGTCCTGGAACGTCTGGAGCAGGTCGCGTTTGGCCACGGTCGACATGTCGAGACCGTGCGTGATGCCGTCGCTGACGATGTAGTCGACGAGCGCCGATTTCAGTACCGGGTTGTTGTGGCCGTAGTTCAGCGAACCGGCACCGGCGAAGAAGTCGAGGTAGTCGCGACCGTTCTCGTCGCGGATCCACGATCCGGACGCCGACTCGAAGACGGCGGGCCAGCCGCGGCTGTAGCTGCGAACCTCGGATTCGAGGTTGTCGAAGATGTTCGTATCGAAGTTAGTCATGTTGCTGCATTCCTCCGGGGCATGCTCTTAGCCGATCGTGTACAGATCTTCGGCTTCGTGTCCATCGGGAAAATCGTTAGGGGAGAACAGTTCTTGCTTGTTGATCGCCGTATCTCGGCGACGCGCCAATGCTGTGAACAGCGCGATCGAGGCCTCGTTGTCGGGGCTGATCGTCGTTTCGAGATGGGTAATCCCTTCGGGCGCGAGTCGATCGAGCAGCGCGCTCAGCATGCGACCTGCAATTCCCTTGCCGCGCTGGTCTGCGTCTACGGCGACTTGCCAGACGAACAGCGTCGCTGGGGATTCGGGGCGGATGAAGCCCGATACGAATCCCACGACGCGCTCGTCGACGACTGCGACGACCGACGAACGGCTGAAATCTCTACACCACAACAGGTATGCGTAGCTCGAATTGAGATCGAGCACTTCCGTGTTCCTGGCGATCTCCCAGAGCCGGACTCCGTCAGTGATCTCTGGACTTCTGAACAACACCGCGTCCGGCGCGGTGGTCGGGATGGCACTCTTCTGAACAGGCGTCATTGGAAATTCGAACCTAACAACCATCCCCTTCGATTTCACGTGCCTCGCGAAATTGGACAGTCCAGGTGGCAGAGCCTTGCAGGTGAGACGTGCAAAGTGATGCTCATCACATTATGTAACTTTTGGGTGAACCGCAAGCGACAGACTTCGCCTATTTGAGACTCGCGAGCGCGAAAGGGAGGACCGACGCGGCACCCGCCGCGCGGAGCGTCCTGGCGGCCATCGTGAGGGTCCAGCCGGTGTCCGTGAGGGTGTCGACGAGCAACACCGGTCCGGCGCCGGCAGGAAGGTCGGGGGCCTCCCAGGCGTCGACCAGCCCGGCCACCCGGTAGGCGGAGTTGGCCGCGGACACCGGCGGATGCTCCGGGCGCAGCCGCAGAACTCCCAGGTCGGTGAGCCGTCCGACAGCGGCGAGCTGCCCCGCGATCGACGCCGACAGAAGGGGATGGGTGGCGGACTCGACCGCCATGACGGCGGTGGGCCGCTCGGCCCAGTCCCAGGAGGCCAGCACCTGGATGCAGGCCTTCAGGACGGCCTCGGGCGCAGGTCCGTCCGGTTCGTCGAGCAGGGAACGCAGCCGCTGACCCCAGCCCAGGTCGGACAGCCGGCCCAGGACGCGGCCCGGTTCGGGGCCGTCCGTGATCTTCCCGGACAGCGCCACGCCGAGCTTCGCGAGGCCCGTAGGCCACTGTTTGCGGGGCGCGAGGTCCACGCCTGGCCGCTCGAGACGCATCCTGGTCTGTTGCACCGCCTCGGCGTCCACGGTCGCGTCGTGGCGCACTCCGGTGCAGTTGTCGCACCGGCCGCAGTCCGAGGTTCCCGCCGCCAGACCCGGGTCGTCGAGCTGCTCGCGCAGGAACGCCATCCGGCACGTGCTGATCCGCTGGTAGTCGATCATCGCCTGCTGCTCGGACTCGCGGGCGCGCTCGAGCCGCTCGTAGCGGTCGGCGTCGTACGTCCAGGGCTCCCCGGTGCCCACCCAGCCGCCGCGCACCCGGCGGACGGCACCGTCCACGTCGAGGACCTTCAACACCATCTCCAGCCGGGTGCGGCCCAGCTCCACCAGTGGCTCGAGCGCCTGCGTGGACTGCGGCCGGTCGGTGTCGAGGACCTCGATCACCCGGCGCACCACGTGCTCGCGGGGGAACGCCACGGACGCGAAATAACTCCAGATCTGCTTGTCCTCGGATCCGGGCAGCAGGATGACCTCGGCGCGGTCTGTGGACCGTCCCGCGCGCCCGACCTGCTGGTAATAGGAGATGGGGGACGAGGGCGCACCGAGGTGCACGACGAACCCCAGGTCGGGCTTGTCGAACCCCATGCCGAGCGCGGACGTCGCGACGAGGGCCTTGACGCGGTTGCCGAGCAGGTCCTGCTCGAGGGTCTCGCGCTCGGCGGCGTCGGTTTGCCCGGTGTACGCGGCGACCGTGTGGCCCTGCTCGGACAGCAGGCTCGCCAGATCCCGCGCCGCCGACACGGTGAGTGCGTAGATGATGCCCGAGCCGGGCAGGCTGTCGAGCTTCTGGGCGAGCCACGCCGCCCGGGCGGTGGCCTCCGGAATCTGCACGACCGACAGGTGCAGCGACTCCCGTTCGAGGCCACCGCGGAGGACGAGAGTTTCGGCGCCGCCCACCCCGAGCTGCGTGGAGACGTCGGAGACGACGCGGTCGTTCGCCGTGGCCGTGGTGGCCAGCACGGGGATGCCCTCGCCCAGTTCGGCGATCAGAGTGCGGATCCGCCGGTAGTCGGGGCGGAAGTCGTGACCCCAGTCCGACACGCAGTGCGCCTCGTCGACCACGACGAGGCCCGCGTCGGCGGCGAGGGAGGGGAGGACCTGGTCGCGGAAGTCGGGATTGTTGAGACGCTCGGGGCTGACCAGCAGAACGTCCAGCTCGTTGTCGGCGACCCGGGCGTGGATGTCGTCCCATTCGGTGACGTTTCCCGAGTTGATGGTGGCGGCGCGCACGCCGGCCCGCTCGGCGGAGGCCACCTGGTTCCGCATGAGTGCCAGGAGCGGCGACACGATGACCGTGGGACCGTGCCCGTGCGCCCGCAGGAGCTTCGCTGCGATGAAGTAGACCGCCGACTTGCCCCAGCCCGTCCGCTGGACGACCAGCGCCCGTCTGCGGCCCACCACGAGCGCCTCGATCGCCGTCCACTGGTCGTCGCGGAGGGTGGCGTGCTCGCCTGCCAGCTCGCGGAGCAGCCGTTCGGCCTCGTCACGGAGTGCGGGTTCGGTGGCGGTCGTCATGCCCCCATGGTGCACGACACGGGTGACACGCAGGATCCGGGCGACCGCGGGAGCTCGCTCAGCCGGGCAGCGCCGCCTCGATCTCGGCAAGGGTGGGCGACGAGGTGGAGGCGCCCCGGCGGGTGGTGGCGAGCGCGCCCGCCGTGCACGCGAACGGGACGGCGATCGCGGGCCCGCGTCGCCACGAGACGGCCAGGGCGCCGGCGAACGCGTCGCCCGCCCCGGTCGTGTCGACCACCTCGACCTCGGAGGAGTCGGCGTGGAGCGTTGCGCCGTCGCTGCCCGCGTAGTCCGCGCCCGACGACCCCAGCGTGGTCACGACGTGGGAGATGGCGCCGGTGACCTCGGCGCCGAGTTGCGCAGCCTCGGTCTGATTGACGAGGAGCACGTCGACCAGCTTGACGAGTTCGTCCGGAAGTGCCTGCGCCGGTGAGGGATTCAATATCACGACGGTGCCGTGTGTCGCGGCGTGCGCCGCCGCGGCCAGCACGGTGCCCAGGGGTATCTCGAGTTGGCAGAGCAGGACGTCTGCATCCGCGACGGCCGCGAGTTCGGTGGGTGTCAGGTCTGCCACGGTGCTGTTGGCACCTGGAACCACCACGATGCTGTTCTCGCCGGCGGCGTCGACGGTGATCGCCGCGATCCCGCTCGGCCCGTCCACTTCGCGCAGGTACCGTGTGTCGACCTCGGCGTCCACGAGGGCCTGCCGCAGGTCGAGAGCGAACACGTCGGAGCCGACGGCGCCGATGAACGTCACGTCGCCGCCGGCCCGCGCCGCGGCGATCGCCTGGTTGGCGCCCTTGCCGCCGGGGGTGGCGGCAAAGGCGGTGCCCAGGATCGTCTCTCCCGGCGCGGGCAACCGCTCGGTCGCCGTGAGCAGGTCCATGTTGATGCTGCCGACCACGGCGACCCTGGGAGCGAACATATCCCGAGACTAACCCGCGTCGGCGGCCGCCGTCTCCTGTGCGGGCGTCGCGGATGCGTCGCCCTTGGCGCGGCGGAGACGCTTCAGGATGCGGCGGGCCTCGGCGTCCGTGGCCACGGCGGGCGGCGAACCCTCCAGCGGCTTCCGGGCGGTCTCGGAGATGAGCAGAACCGCGATACCGCCGATGACGGCCGCGACCATCATGTACATCGGCGCGACGAGGTCGCTGCCCGTCGCATCCTGCAACGCCGTGAGGACGAGGGGTGTGGTGCCACCGAAGATCGACACCGCGAGGTTGTATCCGATCGCGAGCCCGCCGTAGCGGATTCCGGTGGGGAACAGCGCGGGAAGGACGGACGGGAAGACGCCGACGAACAGCAGCAGGAGACCGCCGAGCATCGCGAGGCCGAGGAAGACGGTGAAGTAGTGGCCGACACCGATCAGCAGGTACGCGGGCAGCGACAGTGCGAAGAATCCGACGAAACCGGCCAGCAGCAACGGTTTACGACCGACCCGGTCGGACAGCTTTCCGACGAAGCTGATGCACACCATCATGATGAGCATCACGATGATCATGAGGACGAGGCCGTGCGACTCGTCGTAGCCGAGCGTGTTGGACAGGTACGTCGGCATGTAACTGAGCAGACCGTAGTGCGCGATGTTGTACGTGGCGACCAGGATCACGCACAGCACCAGCGGACGCCAGTTCTCCACCAGGGTCTCGCGCAGTTTGCGTCCCGTGGATTCGTCTGCGAGCGAACGCTCTTCGGCCTGTTCCATCTGCTGGAACGCAGGCGTCTCCTCGAGCCGTAGCCGGAGGTAGAGGCCGATCAGGCCCAGCGGACCGGCGAGCAGGAACGGAATTCGCCACGCCCAGTCCACCAGGGCGTCGGCGCTGACCACGGTGCTGATGACGGTGACCAGGCCCGCGGCCGCGACATACCCAGCGAGGGTTCCGAATTCGAGGAAGCTCGAGAAGAAGCCGCGGCGCTTGTCCGGCGCGTACTCGGCGACGAACGTGCTGGCGCCGCCGTACTCGCCGCCCGTCGAGAAGCCCTGCACGAGCCGGAACAGCACCAGCAGAATCGGCGCCGCGAGCCCGATGGATCCGTAACTCGGGATCAGACCGATGGCGAACGTGCTGCCCGCCATCAGGATGATCGTGGTGGCGAGCACCTTCTTGCGACCGATCCGGTCACCGAGCGGACCGAAGAACAGTCCACCGAGGGGACGGACGATGAACGCCGCGGCGAAGATCGCGAACGTCGACAGCAGCTGTGCGGTACCACTGGCCTCGGGAAAGAACACCTTGCCGATGGTGGTCGCGAGGTAGGCGTAGACGCCGAAGTCGAACCACTCCATGGCGTTACCGAGCATGGTGGCCTTGACGGCCCGTTTGACGGAGGCCTCGTCGGTGACCGTGACATCAGGTGATTCGGCCACCTCGGCCGACGTGATCGAGTGATCTGGTGCATTCATGTCGTGCGCTCCCCAGCGCAGTTATCACCCGCGCGGGGCACGTACCTGACGCACGCATCTTTTCGTCGCCCGCACGGCGATTGCTGGTCGGGTTCGGCAACCCACGGCCCTTCGGCGCGATGCGGCCCCCGCCGATCGGCTCTGGCTCGTGGCTCGGTCCCGCCCCACCGTCCGGGGTGCGGGACTACCAGCTGTAAGAGCGATTACCGTAGCAAAGGATGCGGGGGCTTGTCGGCCCGAGCCTCAGTACGCCCGGGCGTACTGCGCCGGAATCTGCGGCGTCACCTGGGCATTCAATGCCAGTGCGGCTTTTCGTGGCCAGTACGGGTCGCGCAGCAGTTCGCGCCCGAGGAACACGGCGACGGCTTCTCCCGACTCCACGATCCGCTCGGCCTGCTCCGGCTCGGTGATGAGCCCGACGGCGGCGGCCGGGACCGTGGTCTCGTTCTGGATGCGACGGGCGAACGGGACCTGGTAGCCGGGCCCGATCGGGATCCGGGCGGAGGCGACGCCGCCGCTGGAGACGTCGACCAGGTCGACGCCGAGGTCGGCGAGGGCCTGCACGAGGGAGACCGTCTGATCCGGCGTCCAGCTGTCCGCGTCGAGGCCGGGCTCCTCGGACAGCCAGTCGGTGGCCGAGACCCGGACGAAGACGGGCAACTCGGCCGGCCACACCCCGCGTACCGCCTCGACGACCTCGAGCAGCAGGCGAACACGGCCGGTGAAGCTGCCGCCGTACTCGTCGGTGCGGTGATTGCTGACCGGTGACAGGAACTGGTGCAGCAGATAGCCGTGTGCCGCATGGATTTCCACAACCTTGAAACCGGCCCGCGACGCCCGCTCGGCGGCGGCCGCGAAATCGGTGACCACCTTCCGGATGTCGTCGGTCGTCGCCGCGGCCGGCGGGGTGTGGTCGCCGAAACCGATCGCGCTCGGTGCCACCGTCTGCCAGGACAGCCGATCGTCGCCGGCGAGGCTCCCGCCCCCGCGCCACGGCACGTGCGCGGAGCCCTTGCGCCCGGCGTGACCGAGCTGGATGCCCGGGACCGCGCCGAAGTACTCGAGTTGGGCGTTGATCTCCGCGAAGGCCTCGGTCTGGGTGTCGTTCCAGATGCCGAGGTCGGCGGGGCTGATGCGGCCCTCCGGGCTGACGGCCGTCGCCTCGGTGAGGATCAGCCGGGCACCGCCGATGGCGCGCGTCACGAGGTGCGTCCGGTGCCAGTCGCCCGGCACCCCCACGTCGCGGCCCGTCACGTCGGCCGAGTACTGGCACATCGGCGCCATCCACACCCGGTTGGGGACGGTGACTCCGCGGAAGGTGATGGGTTCGAACAACACGCTCACTACAGCACTCCTGCCTCTGATGGTCTCGACCAGTCGCAACCTGCGCGGGGGATGAAATCATTCCCGCACCCCGGTATATAGGCTGTCTTCATGACTGCAGTGACCTCCACCTCGTCGGCCGGTGCCACGGTGGACACCCGTGAAGCCGTCCACGCAGCGGCCCGTCGCGCCCGCACCGCGTCGCGGGTCCTCGCGCTGCTCACCACCGCGCAGAAGGATGCAGCGCTGCATGCGGCGGCCGATGCCGTGCTCGCCGCCTCCGCCGACATCCTCGCCGCCAACGCGGCCGACATCGAGACGGCCAGGGCGTCGGGCACCGAGGACTCCCTGCTCGACCGCCTGCGGCTGACGCCGGAGCGCATCGAGGGGATCGCGTCCGGGCTGCGCCAGGTGGCCGGTCTGCCCGACCCGGTCGGTGAAGTGGTGCGCGGCTCGACCCTCCCCAACGGTCTCGAACTCCGTCAGCTGCGGGTGCCGCTCGGGGTCGTGGGGATGGTGTACGAGGCCCGCCCCAACGTCACCGTCGACGCGTTCGGGCTGGCACTCAAGTCCGGCAACGCGGCCCTGCTGCGCGGCTCCTCGTCCGCGGCGAAGTCGAACGCGGCGCTGGTCGTGGCGTTGCGGGCGTCGCTGGCGGCGCGGCAGCTGCCGGAGGACGCAGTGCAATTGCTGCCGAGCGACGACCGCTCCAGCGTGACGCACCTGATCCAGGCCCGCGGCCTGGTGGACGTCGTCATTCCCCGCGGCGGCGCAGGCCTGATCAGCGCCGTGGTGCGCGATGCGACCGTCCCGACCATCGAGACGGGCGTCGGCAACTGCCACGTCTACGTCCACTCTGCCGCCGACCTGGAGATGGCGGAACGGATCCTGCTCAACTCCAAGACGCGGCGACCGAGTGTCTGCAACACCGCCGAGACGGTGCTGATCGACGCCGCGATCGCCGAGACAGCGGTGCCGAAGCTGCTGCAGGCCCTGCAGACGCACAGCGTGACGGTCCACGGGGATCTGCCGGGTCTGGTGCCCGCGACCGAGTCGGACTGGTCGGAGGAGTACCTCACCCTGGACGTGGCGCTCAAGGTGGTCGACGATCTGAACGCCGCGGTCGAGCACATCGACCGCTACGGGACCGGCCACACCGAGGCCATCGTGACCTCCGACCTCGCGGCCGCCCGCGAGTTCACCGCCCGGGTCGACGCGGCCGCCGTCATGGTCAACGCGTCCACCGCCTTCACCGACGGTGAGCAGTTCGGATTCGGCGCCGAGATCGGGATCTCCACGCAGAAGCTGCACGCGCGCGGCCCGATGGGGCTCCCCGAACTGACGTCCACCAAGTGGATCGTCTGGGGTGACGGGCACACCCGCCCCGTCTAGACGTTTCGCCCACCCCCTTTCCCTCAGCCCCCTCTGCCCGTCACCCCTTCTGAAAGGAGCGAGCGTGGATCGCGCACTGCCCACCACGACGCCGTTCTTCGCGAGCGTCGACGACGTCATCGCTCGGCTCGCCGAAACCGGTTACCTGTCCGACAAGGGCACCGCGACCGCGGTGTTCCTCGCCGACAGGCTCGGAAAACCCCTGCTCATCGAGGGTCCCGCCGGCGTCGGCAAGACCGAACTCGCCCGCGCCGTCGCCGAGACCACCGGCGCCGAGCTGGTGCGGTTGCAGTGCTACGAGGGCGTCGACGAGGCACGCGCGCTGTACGAGTGGAACCACGCGAAGCAGATTCTGCGCATTCAGGCGGGCAGCGACCACAGCTGGGACTCCACCAAGGCGGACGTCTTCTCGGAGGAGTTCCTGCTGTCGCGGCCGCTGCTGACCGCGATCCGGCGCGAGGACCCGACGGTGCTACTGATCGACGAGACCGACAAGGCCGACGTCGAGATCGAGGGTCTCCTGCTCGAGGTGCTCAGCGATTTCGCGGTCACCGTCCCCGAACTGGGCACCATCACGGCCACGCGCAAGCCGTTCGTCGTCCTCACCTCGAACGCCACCCGTGAACTGTCCGAGGCACTCAAACGCCGCTGCCTGTTCCTGCATCTCGACTTCCCCGACGCCGAGCTCGAGCGGCGGATCCTGGCGAGCCGGGTGCCGGAGCTGCCCGAGGCGGTGGCCGAGCAGCTGGTCAGGACCATCCGTGTGCTGCGCGGGATGCAGCTGAAGAAGCTGCCCTCGGTCGCCGAGACCATCGACTGGGGTCGCACCCTCCTGGCGCTCGGGCTCGACACCCTCGACGACGACGCCGTGCGCGCCACGATGGGCGTCGTCCTCAAACACCAATCCGATCAGCTACGGGCCGCTGCCGAGCTGCGACTGAACTGAAGGACTCCCCATGGCTGCTGGTGGTCCACTCGCGTCCCGGTCGAAGCCGGGCGGTCCCGCGGCGCCGCACGGGCTGCCGGGGCATCTCGTCGACTTCGTCGAGGCGTTGCGGCGGCGCGGCATCACGGTCGGACCGTCCGAGACGGTCGACGCCGGCCAGGTGATGTCGGTCCTCGATCTGCTCGACCGCGAATCGCTGCGCGAGGGGCTTGCGTGCGCGCTGCTGCGGCGGCCCACCCACCGGCCCACGTTCGACGCGTTGTTCGAACTCTGGTTCCCGGCGGCGGTCGGAAGCCGGGCGGACGGGGCGATCGACACGAGTCTGCCGCGGAACGCGAAGGGTGAGATCGACTACGAGGCGCTGCGCGAGCTGATCGTCGAACTCCTCACCGACGGGTCGCCGGAGGCGATCGAGCTCACCGAGCTCCTGACCGCGCAGATGGTCGAGGAACTCGGCCAGTACCAGTCGGCGAACGGCCCGTCGTTCTCCGCGTACCAGGCGCTGCGGGACGTCGCGCCGGAAACCCTGCTGAAGAAGATCCTCGACGGACTCCTGGGCAATCAGCAGGACGGCGACGCCCGGACGACGGAAAGCTACGAATCCGAGGTGGCCAAGCGCACCGCCGCCCAGCGGATCGCCGACTTCCGGAAGATGATCGAGAAGGAGACGCGGCGACGGTCGGCCGAGAACCTCGGCAAGGAGCGGGTGGCGTCGTACGGCGTGCCCCGGCTGGCCGAGGAAGTCGACTTCCTCCGCGCGTCCGACGCCGAACTGACGGCACTGAAACGCAACGTCACCCCGCTGGCCCGGCTGCTCGCCAGCCGCCTGGCCGTGCGGCGCAGCCGCAACCGCGCCGGTTCGATCGACCTGCGGCGGACCCTGCGCAAGTCGATGTCCACCGGCGGAGTGCCCATCGACCTCGTCCAGCGCAAGCCCCGCCGGGCGCGCCCCGAACTGGTCGTGATGTGCGACGTCTCGGGTTCGGTCGCCGGTTTCAGCCACTTCACCCTGTTGCTCGTCCACGCGCTGCGCGAACAGTTCTCCCGGGTGCGGGTGTTCGCGTTCATCGACACCACCGACGAGGTCACCCGCTTCTTCGACGCGGGAGCCGACCTCGGCAGCGCCATGTCGCGGATGATCCGGGAAGCCGACCTGGTCGGCTACGACGGGCACTCCGACTACGGCAACGCGTTCGGGGTGTTCGCCGAGCGGTTCACCCAGAGCATCACCTCGCGGACATCGCTGCTGGTGCTCGGCGACGGCCGCAACAACTACCGCGATCCGAATCTGGAGGCCCTGGCCCGTCTCGTGTCGGTGGCGAAACACGCGCACTGGCTCAACCCGGAGCCCCGCGGCCAGTGGGGAACGGGCGACTCGGCGGCGAAGGTGTACAACGAGGTCATCAGCATGCACGAATGCCGATCCGCTCAGCAGCTGGCGTCGGTGGTCGCCGGGTTGCTGCCGGTGTGAACACGTAAGCTCGTCACTCGTGGAACAGGGAGCAGCGGGCGCGCGTCGGCGCCGCCTGGGAGTCATGGGCGGCACCTTCGACCCCATTCATCACGGTCACCTCGTGGCGGCCAGCGAGGTGGCGGATCGATTCAGCCTCGACGAGGTCGTTTTCGTGCCCACCGGCCGGCCGTGGCAGAAGCAGGGCAAGGGCGTCAGCCCCGCCGAGGACCGGTACCTGATGACGGTCATCGCCACCGCGTCGAACCCGCGTTTCTCCGTCAGCCGGGTGGACGTCGACCGGGAGAAGGTCACCTACACCGTCGACACTCTGCGTGATCTGCGCAGCTACCACCCGGACGCCGAGCTGTACTTCATTACCGGTGCGGACGCCCTGGCGAGTATCCTGTCCTGGCAGGACTGGGAGGAACTGTTCTCGCTGGCGAAGTTCGTCGGGGTGTCGCGCCCGGGATTCGATCTCAACACCGAACATCTGGCCGGTCACCTGGACGCATTGCCGGAGGACGCGGTCACGCTGATCGAGATCCCGGCTCTGGCGATCTCCTCGACGGAATGTCGGCGGCGGGCCAGTCGAGACCGTCCTGTGTGGTACCTCGTGCCGGACGGTGTGGTCCAGTACATCTCCAAACGGAACCTGTACAGGCCACCGGACTCCGAGCGTCTCGACGGCGCGACGACGATGTCCGAACCGGCCCCGGACAAGACCAGAAGTTAGTCAGCACTTTTCGAACCGAACTGGGAGAACATCGCGTGAGCGCAACGACCGAAGCCATCGAGATGGCACGCATCGCGGCAGTGGCTGCCGACGAGAAGCTGGCCTCCGATGTGGTGGTGCTCGATGTTTCCGAGCAGCTGGTCATCACCGACTGCTTCGTCATCGCCTCCGCCCCCAACGAGCGACAGGTCAACGCGATCGTCGAGAACATCGAGGATCGGCTGCGTGACGCAGGTCACAAGCCGGTGCGGCGCGAGGGCACCCGCGAAGGCCGTTGGGCACTGCTCGATTTCGTCGACGTCGTGATCCACGTCCAGCACAACGAGGAGCGCAACTTCTACGCACTCGACCGGCTGTGGAAGGACTGCCCGACCGTGCCCGTCGAGGGTCTCGGGCAGCGCGGCCCG
The DNA here is from genome assembly GCF_000280725.2 of Rhodococcus sp. JVH1. Lineage (NCBI taxonomy): Bacteria > Bacillati > Actinomycetota > Actinomycetes > Mycobacteriales > Nocardiaceae > Rhodococcus > Rhodococcus sp. JVH1. Next base: position 6,637,784 of record NZ_CP166289.1, read on the forward strand.
GCCGACGCGAACGGTGCGGGCACCGCCGCCCAGGCGGAGGAGTCCGAGCTGTGACGGATGCCCCCCGTGCCCCGCGACGTCTTATCCTGCTCCGCCACGGGCAGACCGAGTACAACGCCGACAACCGCATGCAGGGACAGCTCGACACCGAACTGTCGGAGCTGGGTCGGTCGCAGGCCCGCGCCGCAGCCGGCGCACTCGTCGGTCGCAGACCGATCTCCATCGTGTCGTCCGATCTGCGGCGGGCCTACGACACCGCCGTCGAGGTCGGCGACAATGCCGGTCTGCCGGTGCAGATCGACGAGCGCCTCCGCGAGACGCATCTCGGTGACTGGCAGGGGCTCACGCACCTCGACGTCGACGCGCGCGCACCCGGCGCCCGCGCCACGTGGCGCGGCGACGCGACGTGGGCACCGCCCGGCGGGGAGAGTCGCATCGACGTCGCACGCCGCAGCAAGCCGGTGGTCGCCGAACTCGTGGAGAAGCACGAGGACTGGGCGGAGAAGCCGGTGGTCCTGGTCGCGCACGGCGGTTTGATCGCCGCGCTGACCGCCGCACTGCTGGATCTGCCCGTCGACCGCTGGCCGGTGCTGGGCGGGCTGGGGAACACCAGCTGGGTGCAGCTGAGTGCGTACGGAAACCCCGATTCGCTCAACTGGCGCCTCGACGTGTGGAACGCTTCTGCGAGTGTGGCCAGTGACGTCCTCTGACGCGGGTGCCGGTCGCGGGGAACGCCCCGTCCTGCTCGTGCTCGCCGATTCGCTGTCGTACTACGGACCCAAGGGCGGTCTCCCGTCCGACCACCCCGACATCTGGCCCAATATCGTTGCACGTCAACTCGGTTGGGATGTCGAGTTGGTGGCGCGGATCGGCTGGACCAGCCGCGACGTGTGGTGGGCGCTGACCCAGGACCCCCGCGTGTGGTCGGCGGTTCCCCGCGCCGGTGCCGTCGTGTTCGCGGTCGGCGGCATGGACTCCCTTCCGTCCCCGCTCCCGACGGCGCTGCGGGAACAATTGCGTTACGTCCGCCCACCCGCGCTGCGCCGCGTCGTGCGGACCGGCTACCAGTGGCTTCAGCCCAGGCTGTCCCCGCTGGGGTGGCCGGTGGCGTTGCCCCCGCGGCTGAGTGTCGAATATCTGGAGAGCTCCCGGGCGGCGCTCGAGTATATGCGTCCCGAGTTGCCCGTCATCGGGACCCTGCCGTCCGTTCATCGCAGCGAGGCCTACGGCAAGGTGCATGCGGGTCGCCCCGGCGCCGTTGCCGCCATCACCGCGTGGTCGGAGGAGAAGAACGTACCCCTCGTCGACCTCGCGGAGGCGGTGCGCGCCAACGTCTTCAGCGATCAGGGTAATCCGGACGGCATCCACTGGGGCTGGGACGGGCACACCGAGGTGGCCGCGGCGATGCTCACCGCGCTCCGCGCGGCGGGAGTCGTTCCGGACTCCGCCGAGGGTGCGGTTCCGGCCGACCCGGTGTCGAGCGGAGCCGAGTAGTCCGATGCCCGTCGTCGTCGTCACCGATTCTTCGGCCTCGATCCTGCCCGAACTCGTCGAGCAGTACGGGATCCACGTGGTCCCGCTCCATGTCCTCAGCGGCGGCCAGGATTTCCGGGAGGGAATCGACCAGCTCCCCGAGGACCTTGCCGGTGTCACCACGTCGGGCGCGTCGCCGAGCGAGCTGTCCGAGGCGTATGCGACGGCGTTAGACCTCAGCGAGGGTGCAGGCGTTCTCGCGGTGCACATCTCCCGCCAGCTGTCCGGCACGTGGGAGGCGGGCCGTCAGGCGGCGCAGGAATTCGACGGCCGGGTGCGGATCGTCGACTCCCAGTCCGCCGGAATGGGATTGGGTTATCCGGTCCTCGAGGCCGCGCGGGCCGCGAAAGACGGTGCGGATCTCGAGACCGCGTACCGGCGGGCGGTCGACGTCGCAAGCCGTGGGCGTTGCCTGATCGTTGTGGACAGGCTCGATCAGTTGCGTCGCGGAGGCCGCATCGGCACCGCCGCCGCGCTGCTCGGCACCGCACTGGCGATGAAACCGGTGCTGCATCTCGTGGACGGCCGGCTGGTTCTGAAGGAGAAGACGCGCACCTCGACCAAGGCGATGGCCAGGATGGTCGACGCCGCGGTGGAGCTGGCAGGTCTGGACAGGACGGCCGTCGCTGTGCATCACATGCACGCCCGGCAGCGCGCCGAGGCGGTGGCACAGCACCTGAAGGACCGGATTCCGCAGGTCAGTGATCTCGTCGTCACCGATTTCAGCTCGGTGATCGGTGCCCACGTCGGGGTGGGCGCCATCGGCATCGTGCTGTGCCCGGAACCCACACTGCACCACGAAGACCGCGATTCATCCACAACGTCGCACTGATCCACAGGCCGATGCGAAAAGCCTGGTCGTCGCGGCGATTCCGTGGGCGGCGCACTCTACCGTCGCGTCCATGGGCATCAGGGAAGAACGTTCGAGGGGCCGGACGCGGCTCGCGTTCCTGACGTCGGGGGAACGCGATGCGGCGCCGCCCGACACACCGTCGGAGCCGGAGTGGCTGGCCGAGCCGGTCGGGACCGTCCTCGACGGCGACACGACGTGGTCCGCCGAACGCCGCCGGGGTGGATTCTCGTTGCCGGACCGATGGCGGGACGCACGATTCGATCCCGGGCGTTCCGGGGCGCTGGTGCTCATCGTGGTGGGAATCGTCGTCGCCACGGCCACTGTGCTGGGAGTGCGCAGCGATCGGCCGGAGACACAGGCCGTTCCGTCGTTACCCGCCGCCGGAGTGCATTCCCTGACTCCGGCACCGGTGACGACTGCTCCCGCCGCGGCGGCGTCGGCGCCCGCCCCGGCGGAGGAGATCGTCGTCAGCGTCGTGGGACTGGTGGCGTCGGCCGGTCTCGTCCGGCTACCGCCGGGCTCCCGGGTCGCGGACGCCCTGGCTGCTGCCGGGGGAGTGCGCGACGGCGGTGACACTCTCGGATTGAATCTGGCTCAACGACTTTCGGACGGCGACCAGGTGCTCGTGGGAGCCGCGACCACCCAGGCGCCACCGAGTGCGGTGGGCGGCGCCTCCGCGGCATCGCCGGGGACCGCAGGTGCAGCGGCCGTCACGGGCGGAGGGCTCGTGAACCTCAACACGGCGACCGAGACGGAACTCGACGCACTTCCCGGTGTCGGGCCCGTCACGGCGGCGGCGATCGTCGCGTGGCGCACGACCAACGGCACCTTCACCGACATCTCGCAACTGAGGGAGGTGGACGGGATAGGGCCGGTGCGGCTGGAGAAACTGCGCGGCCAGGTCACCCTGTGATGCTCGGCGACGAACCGCGTCTCCTCGACCTGCGGCTACTTCCGTTCGCCGGGATGTGCTGGGCGGCAACGCTGATCGGTATCCTCGGAGGCTCCCGGGCGGCGTTGGTCCTCGTGACAACCCTGTCGGGAGCGGCGATTTTCCTCGCCGCGGGATCCCTTCTGCGGGGACCGGGCCGGTGGACGGCCGCGACGTTGGCGGTCCTGCTGTTCGGCGCATGCTGCGCTGCCGGGGTGGCCTGGCGGGTTCAGGCCGTGGAGCGGCACCCGATGACCGAACTCGCCCGGACCGAGACGTGGGTGACGCTCGTCGTCACCCTCGTCGACGATCCCCGGGAGATCGCCGGCTTCGGACGGCACGTCCTCGTGAACGCGAACGTCGTCGAGATCCGCCGGGCCACCGAGACGATCCACTCGGGCGGTGCGGTGGTCGTCCTCGCCCCGGCGGAAGGCTGGCTCGGACTGCTGCCGGGCCAGGACGTGGTCCTGCGCGGGCAGGCGAGCCCTCCGCGGCACCGGGACCTGAGCCTGGCCACGGTCCGGGTGTCCGGACCGCCCGCAGACGTCGGTCCCGCGCCCCCGCATCAGCGGTGGGCCGGCGCCCTGCGTGCGCGGTTCGCCGCTGCCGCCGCCGTCCTGCCTGCCGACGAGGCAGGACTGCTGCCGGGGCTGGTGGTCGGCGACACCTCGGCGCTGCCCCGGGAGGTGAAGGACGACTTCACCGCGACCGGACTGACGCATCTCACGGCGGTGTCCGGGGCGAACGTGAGCATTCTGCTGGGAGCGGTGCTGCTCCTGGTCCGAGGGGTGGGGCTCGGTCCCCGCGCGGGTGCGGCGCTGGCCGCCGCGGCTCTGATCGCGTTCGTGGTGATCGCGCGACCGTCACCGAGCGTGCTGCGCGCCGCGGCGATGGGCTCGATCGCTCTGCTGGCGCTCGTGACCGGACGACGGAAACAGGCGATGCCCGCGCTCGCGGCCGGGGTCATCGCCTTGCTGGCGTGGTCTCCGGAGTTGGCGGTGGACTTCGGCTTCGTTCTCTCGGCGACCGCCACCGCAGGATTGATCGTGATCGCGCCGGTCTGGGTCGACGTGCTGGTGGGCCGCGGCTGGCCGCGGGCGGTGGCCGAGACGGTGGCGGTGTCCGTCGCCGCCTTCGCCGTCACCGCTCCGATCGTGGCCGCGATGGCCGGGACGGTGAGCCTGGTGTCCGTCTGCGCGAACATCCTGGTCGCCCCCGTGGTCGGTGTGATCACCGTGGCCGGAGCGATCACCGCGCTGATCGCGGGGGTCAGCCTTCCCGTCGCGGAAGTGGTGGTGCGCGTGACCCAGTGGCCGCTGTGGTGGCTCGTCACCGTCGCAGAGCGGGGCGCGCGGATTCCCGGAGCCTCGATTCCGGTGCCCTCCGGGCCCGCAGGTGCGGCGATCGTGATCGGTGCCGTCGCGGCGCTCGGCGTGGCGCTGCGCAGACGCGGACCCCGGCTGGTGCTGGCGGGAATCGCGATCGGTGTGCTGGTGCTGTGGGCGCCGGTCTGGCCGTCGTCGCTGGGTCGCCTTGTGTGAGCGCCCCCGAATCTGGGAAACCTTCGCGGAACGAGGAAAGGGGACGACATGCAGGTGGGGTTCAAGCTGATGGCCGAGACGTTCGATCCGCGGGAGATCGTGCGGCAGGCGGTGGAGGCCGAACGGGCCGGCTTCGACTTCGTCGAGGTGAGCGATCACTATCACCCCTGGCTCTACAGCCACGGTCATTCGGGATTCGTGTGGTCGATGCTCGCGGCCGCGGCGGCACGGACCGACCGGATCGGTCTGGCGACCGGCGTCACCTGCCCGTTCGTCCGATATCACCCCGCGATCATCGCGCAGGCCGCGGCCACGACCGCCGTCCTCAGCGAGGGCCGGTTCACCCTGGGACTCGGTTCGGGGGAACGGCTGAACGAACATGTCGTCGGTGGCGGTTGGCCGTCGGTGACCATCCGGCACCAGATGCTCCGTGAGGCGATCGACATCATCCGCCTGCTGTGGTCGGGCGGTTACCACTCGTACGAGGGCAAACACCTCACCCTCGACGACGCCCGCGTCTTCGATCTCCCCGACGTCCCGCCCACGATCGCCGTCGCGGCGGGCGGCACGGAGGCCGTCGGGATCGCCGCGGAACTCGGCGACGGACTGTTCGCCACCGAAGCGGATCCGGACCTGGTGAAGGCCTATGCCGGGGCCGGTGGGTCGGGGCCCAGATACGGGGAGGTGCCCCTCGCGTGGGCTCGTGACGAGGAATCCGCGGTCGAGTCGGCACACCGGTTGTTCCGGTTCGGCTTGACCGGATGGAAGGTTCAAGCGGAACTGCCCAATCCGATCAACTTCGAGGCAGCCGCGTCGTCGATCCGTACCGAGGACGTCCGCGACGCCATGGCCTGCGGGCCGGATGTCCGGCGGCACCTCGAGGTGGCGGGCACTTTCGTCGATGCCGGATTCGATCATCTGGCGCTGATCAACGCGGGGCCGGACGTCGACGGCTTCTTCGAGTTCTTCGCCAACGAGTTGAGTGAGCCGTTGCGGGCGCTGAGGGCTTCTTGACATCGGCTGTGCCGCTGTAACTTTCGTCTCCGGAGTGCGCCGCTCGGCACGCTCGGCGCGACCGGGGCGGAACGGGTTCAGTATCGTTTCGACTTCGATTCCCGATGTGCGTATGCGACACCGAAACACCGACTACCATCCGGTGGCAGATGCCTGAGGTGAACGGTCTTGGAACGCACCCGCATTGGAGGGCGAATGTCGGAATCGGAGCAGACAGATCTCGATGTGGACGACGAGCTCGACGCCGGGCAGGTGTGGCGAGCGCAGCGGGTCGTTGCTGCCCAGTCGCTCGACGCCGAAGACTGCCGCATGCTCCTGTCCATGCTCGGCATTGCGGGTAACCCCGATGCACCGGAGGCGGACTGACGGCGGTCAGGTCACCTTCCGGTGATGGTGAGCGACGATTTCCTGCGCCACCGTCGCCAGTTTGAGATTCATGTCCTGCGAGGTGGTGCGGAGAATGTCCAACGCCTGAGTCTCGGGAATGTTGTGGAACGCCATCAGCAGTCCCACCGCCTTCCCGATTTCACGATTGCTGGCCAGGCCTGCCCGCAGTGTCTCGGCCTCGGCGTGCTCGTGGACGGCCGCCAGCGCCACCGCCGCGAACGATGCGAGCATGATGCCCTGATCGACGGACGTGGTGTTCAGCGCTCCCGCCGTGTCGGAGAACAGATTGAGGGCGCCGACCTTGCGCCCGAGGATGACGAGCCGGAATCCGGCGGCACCGCGCACCGGTGTGCGGGCCAGCACCCGCGCCGACAGCCGCGGCCACTGCGACGAGGTGGCGAGGTCCGTCTCGAACTGGGGGGTGTCACTGACGATGGCATCGACGCACGGTCCCTCGTTCTCGATGCGCTCGAACTCGTCGACACGGAAGGCCACGTCGTCGCTCGCCGCGGCCGTCACATAGCGGGATCCCTCCCGGAGCATCAGGCTCGCGTGGTCACAACCCTCGACGAGTAGCGGTGCGGCGTCGCAGATGGCTTGGTGGACGTGCCCGAAATCCTGGCCTGCGTAGAGAAGATCGGCGAGGGTCGCGAACGTCGCGGCCGACCGGCCGACAGCCTGCGTCGTCTCGGGCACTGTGTCTCGCATCGGTTCCTCCAGCGTGCGGGCATGCGCCCGGTTCACCGATTCAGTCTGCCAGAGAGGGCGGTCGCCGCAGGTCCGGGCCGGAGGAATTCCCGATCGGACTCCGGCGGCAGTCGTGCCGGGCGAAGATGACGTCATGGTTTCGCGCACCGAGGACCCACATGTGACCATCGGCCAGGGAACGCTGCGGGGCGTCCGCCTCGACGGCGTTCGGTCATGGAAAGGCATTCCCTACGCCGCGCCGCCGGTCGGCGAGTGGCGGCTCCGCGCCCCGCGCGCGCCCGAACCGTTCACCGGCGTGCGCGACTGCTCCCGGTTCGGTCCGATCGCGCCGCAGAACGAGCACGGCCCGCTGCCCATCGATCCCGGTCTGACCATCGACGAGGACTGCCTCACCGTGAACGTCTCCGCCCCCGCGACGGACACCGAGCGACCGCGGCCGGTGATGGTGTGGATCCACGGCGGGGCGTATTACCTCGGTTCGTCCGGACAACGCATGTTCGATCCGACCCGTCTGGTCGAACGCGGCGACGTCGTGGTGGTCACGTTCAACTACCGGCTCGGTGCGCTGGGCTTCCTCGACTTCTCCTCGTTCTCGACCGGGGAGCATCCGTTCGACACGAACCTGGGCCTGCGCGATCAGATCGCAGCACTGACCTGGGTTCGCGACAACATCGCGGCATTCGGCGGCGACCCGGGCGACGTGACCCTGTTCGGGGAATCCGCCGGTGGCGGCGCGGTCACCACGCTGATGACGTCCCCGCCTGCGGAGGGACTGTTCCATCGCGCGATCGCCGAGAGTTCCCCCGCGACGTCCGTGTACGGCAGTGACCGCGCCGCGAGCATCGCCGAGTCGTTCCTCGAGCTGCTCGACATCGCGCCCGCCGACGCGGGCCGTCTCCGCGACCTGCCCGTCGACGTGCTGACGAAGGCCTGCATCGAACTCGTCCAGCAGGTGCCCGCGCGGGTCCCCGGCACCCTGGCGGTGGCCCCGACCGTCGACGGCGACGTGGTCCCGCACTACCCCGTGGCGGCATTCCGCAAGGGCCTCGCACACCGAATTCCGCTGCTGATCGGGACGAACAAGGACGAGGCGTCGATGTTCCGGCTCATGAAGTCGCCCCTGATGCCGATCACCCCGGACGCCGTGCATCAGATGTTCGTGGCGATCGCCGCCGACCATCCCGACCTCCCGGCGGACGAGGAACAGGAGGTGGCGGCCGCGTATCCCGACTACCCGAAGAAAAGCTCGGCCATGGAGATCTCACGGGACGCCGCGTTCCGGATGCCGACGCTGTGGATCGCGGAGGCACACAGCCGCGTCGCCCCGACCTGGCTGTACCGCTTCGACTACGCGACACCGTTACTGCGCGCCGCGCGGATCGGCGCCACCCACGGCACCGAGGTGCCGTACGTCTTCGGGAACTTCGGCGTCGTCCCGCACGACCCCACATTCAAGCTCGGCGGGCACCGAACCGCCGGGCACGTGTCGGAGCGGATCCAGCGACGGTGGCTGTCGTTTGCCACCGACGGCACCCCGGACGGAACGGGAGCCGAGGTCGGCTGGCCGCGGTACGACGAGGCGGATCGCACGACCCTGCTGATCGGCAAGTCCGACGCGGTCGTCGCCGATCCGGATCGGGAGCTCCGCCGGGCGTGGGGTGAGGAAGTCATCGGGTTCACCTGAGCGGCGGTGCCCCGGTTTGGTATCCGCGGAACGGGGGATACCTCCTGAATGAGCCCTGCAGCAACGGAATCGGGTCGCGACCTCAGTGTGGGGGTGGAAGAGGAGTTCTTCCTCGTCGACGAGTCCGGTCACCTCTCCGCCGCGGGACCCGACGTGGTCACGGAGGCCGGCCACGACATTCACGGGCTTCAGCGTGAACTCGCCCGATGTCAGATCGAGACGGCGACGGGCGTGTGCCACACCGGGGAGGAACTGCACGAGGAGCTGCGCAGCCTACGACGCCGGCTGGCGAAGGCCGCCGCGGGCCGCGATCTGCTGCTGCTGCCCAGCGGGACGTCCCTGGTCGTCGAGGGATTGCCCCCGGCGATCACCCCGAGCCCGCGGTACGAGGAGATGGCCCGCCACTTCGGGTCGATCGTGGACACGGTGACCACGTGCGGTTGTCACGTGCACGTGGGGATCCCGAGCCGCGACGTCGGTGTGCGGGTGAGCAACCTGGTTCGCAGTTGGCTACCCGTACTCCTTGCGCTCGCCGCGAACTCGCCGTTCCACAGTGGGCACGACACGGCCTATCACAGTTGGCGGCACATCATGTGGTCGCGGTGGCCGTCGGCGGGACCGCCGCCGCACTTCGACTCCGCGGACGAGTACGAGGCGACGGTCGGCGCGATGATCGGAACCGGTGCCGCCATGGACCGGGGAATGATCTACTGGCACGTCCGGCTCGCCGACAAGCAGCCGACCATCGAGGTCCGGATCGCGGACGTCGCCATGACCGCGGCGCACGCGGCACTCTACGCGGTGGTCGTGAAGGGTCTCGTCGGGTGGGCGCTCCAATCGCTGGACGACGGCCTCACCGTGCCGTGGCTGCGCGCGGAGCTGCTGCGGGCGCAGTTGTGGCGCGCGGCCCGTGACGGACTCGACGGGGAATGCACGAGCCCGGCCGCGGATCGGGTCCTGCCGATCCGCCGGCAACTGGAGCTGCTGAACGACTGCGTGGCCCCGGGGCTCGGCTCGAGTGATCGGGCGTTCCTCGAGTCGGGGCTCGACACCGTGTTGCGCGAGGGAACGGGCGCCGAGCGGCAACGGGCCGAGTTCACGCGGGTGGGCACGCTGGCGGCGGTGGTCGACCTCCTGACGCGCGAAGTGGTCAGCTGACCGGGGGTGGCGGAGTCAACTCGGTGACGCCGGCGGTGGTGGAGCCGATGTAGCCGGGATGCAGCAGGCCGGCGGATCCGACACCCGTGAGCAGGGCGCCTGCGCTGGTGTCCGGTCCGGTGCGCAGAGGGCCGGGGTCGTCGATCAACGCCTCCACCGTCGGGGTGTCGACGAGGCTGAGGTCGATGCGCTGCCCGGCGGGCTGGTAGACGGCGAGGACGACCGGGTCGGGGTAATGGGCGGCGGTACGGCGCATGACGTGGAACGCGGGGTCGGTGCCCAGGGCGAGCACGGTGACATTCGCGAACGATGCGAGCCGGTCGGCGATCGCACGGCCCGCCCCGCTGCGCCACGTATGCCCGTACAGGGTGAGCGCGTCGGACAGGTGACGCTGCTCGGTGTCACCTCGCGGGCTGCCGCCCGCCGGGTCGAGCAGGGCCCGCCACCGCTGTTCGTAGAAGTCGCACGCTGTGTCGAAGTCGTCGTCGGACCCGGCCGGCGCGACGTCGCCGCGCGAGGGCGCTGCGGGTTCGAGGACGGATCGACCACCCGCGAACAGCGTCTCGGCATGTCCGGAGGCCGAACAGCGGGCGACCAGTTGCACCGACCATCGGGGGATCAGCCCGTCGCGGCAGGTGTACCGGAAACTCAGCTCGTACCGTTGCCCTGTCGTGCGATCGTCGTCGAGGTCGATCATGTGCGCGTAGTCCTCGCGGGTGACGCCGTCCACCTCGGTTTCCGCGGTCATATGATCGAGTGTCCACCGCCGACGCGACCGCTGCGTGGCGATCGCCCGTGTTCGGCCTGCTCGGTCCCGGTTCCGGGGTGTCGGCGACCGTGTCCGCCACACGTGGCACGATCTTCGCGTGAGCACTCCAACTCAGCTCGAACAGCTCCATCTCGTCCTCGGTGACGAGGAGTTCCTCGTCGAACGTGCGGTGGCGCAGGTCATCAGCCACGTCCGCGCGAACGCGGATGTGGCCGCGGGCGCGGATCTTCCCGTCAACCGGTTGAGGGCGGGCGATGCCGGGGCGGCCGAACTCGCCGAACTGCTCAGCCCCTCCCTGTTCGCCGAAGACCGCGTGGTGGTGCTCGAGGCCGCGGCCGAGGCAGGCAAGGACGCCGTGGCACTGATCCTGGACGCAGCCGGCGACCCGCCTCCGGGTGTCGTCCTCGTCGTCCTGCACTCGGGCGGCGGACGTGCGAAAGCGATGACCGGGGCGCTGGAGAAACTCGGAGCCGTGGTGCACCCGTGCGCCAAACTGAAGTCCGGCGACCTCATCGGGTTCATCCGCGGCGAGTTCCGCACCCTCGGGGTCCGGGTGTCGCCGGAAGTGGTGCAGAGCGTGTTCGAGGGGGTGGGTTCGAATCTGCGCGAACTGGCCGCCGCGTGCTCGCAGCTCACCGCAGACACCGGCGGAAAAATCGATGTCGCCGCCGTTCAGCGGTACTACTCGGGCAAGGCCGAGGTCAGTGGTTTCGACGTCGCGGACAAGGCCGTCGCCGGCGACACCGCGGGCGCGATCGAGGCGCTGCGCTGGGCGATGCTGCGGGGCGTACCCCACGTGCTGCTGGCCGACGCGCTGGCCGATGCGGTGCACTCGATCGCCCGGGTGGCCCCGGCGGGACGGGGAGACCCGTTCCGGATGGCGTCGGAACTCGGCATGCCACCCTGGAAGATCAAGAAGGCGCAAGCCCTCGCGAAGGGATGGACACCCACATCGGTGGGGGAGGCGCTGCGCATCGTGGCGTCCCTGAACGCCGACGTCAAGGGTGCGGCGGCCGACGCGGACTACGCCGTCGAGAGTGCCGTCGGACGCGTCTCCCGGCTACGCCAGGTCTGACGGAGACACGACAACAGCCGCTCGATCCGAGGATCGAGCGGCTGTTGGAGAGCCTACGACGGAAGAACCGTCAGATCTTGTTGATGGCCTGCGCGAGAGCAGACTTCTTGTTTGCAGCCTGGTTGGCGTGAATGACGCCCTTGCTGGCTGCCTTGTCGAGCTTGCGGCTGGTGGCGACGAGGAGCTCGTTGGCCTTGTCCTTGTCACCGGCCGCCGCAGCCTCGCGGAACGAGCGGATCGCCGTGCGCAGCGAGGACTTCACCGACTGGTTACGGAGTCGGGCCGCCTCGTTGGTACGGATCCGCTTCACCTGGGACTTGATGTTGGCCACGCGTAAAATCCTGTCGTCTTAAGCTGGTTACGGTCGAGAAAGCTCTGGGCGCACACATATGCACCGACAGGCGAGATTACCAGTGATCGGTGTCCGATCTCAAACCGGCGCCGGACGCGCCGGGAAATCCTGCGGCTGTGCTGCTGAACGGGTGTACATGTAGCAGCATGTCTGGGATGACGCCCCCAGCATCGAAGTCGTCAACAGTAACGAAATCGTCGGCAATCTCGAAAGCCCCCGTCCGGAAATCGGGGGGAAGCACGCAGGCGGGTGCGAAGGCATCGGGAACCCAGCCGCGGACGCGGGTGACCGCCCGGCCGCGCAAGCCCGCGGAACCCGCCCACGTGTTCGACGGGTACACCGACGTCGGGCGTTACGGGCTGGCGTTCGACGAGATGTTCGACCGCGACGGCACCGTCCGCCCGCCGTACAAAGGCGTCTTCAAGGCGCTCGAGCCCGCGGACCGAGCCGACCTCGCCGCCCGATCCGACGCTCTGGGCAGGGCGTTCATCGACCAGGGCGTGACGTTCTCGCTGTCCGGTCAGGAGCGGCCCTTCCCGCTCGATCTGGTCCCCCGGGTCATCGCGGCTGCCGAGTGGACGCGTCTCGAGAAGGGCATCAAGCAGCGCGTGCAGGCGCTCGAGATGTTCCTCGACGACGTGTACGGGGAGCAGCGCATCCTGCGTGACCACGTGCTGCCGAAGCGGTTGGTCACCTCGTGCGAGCACTTCCACCGGGAGGCGTCGGGGATCGTCCCGCCGAACGGGGTGCGGATCCACGTCGCCGGCATCGACCTCGTCCGCGACGAGAACGGGGTGTTCCGCGTACTCGAGGACAACCTGCGTTCGCCGTCGGGGGTGTCCTACGTCATGGAGAACCGCCGCACGATGGCGCGGGTGTTCCCCGACCTGTTCATGTCGCACCGCGTGCGGTCCGTGGGCGACTACGCCTCCCATCTCCTGCGGGCGCTGCGCGCATCCGCCGCCCTCAACGAGGCCGACCCGACCGTCGTGGTGCTGACACCCGGTGTCGCGAACTCGGCGTACTTCGAGCATTCGCTGCTCGCGCGCCAGATGGGTGTCGAACTGGTCGAGGGCCGCGACCTGTTCTGCCGCGACAACATGGTCTACATGCGCACGACCGAGGGCGAACGCCAGGTCGACGTCATCTACCGCCGTATCGACGACGACTACCTCGACCCCATGCACTTCCGGCCGGACTCCGTGCTCGGGGTGGCCGGCGTCCTGAACGCGGCCCGGGCGGGCAACGTCGTCATCTCGAGTGCCGTCGGGAACGGGGTCGGCGACGACAAACTCGTCTACACGTACGTCCCGCAGATCATCGACTACTACCTCGGCGAGAAGCCGTTGCTCGCGAACGTCGACACGTTCCGGTGCTGGCTCGACGAGGAGTGCGAGGAGGTCCTGGACCGGGTCGACCAACTGGTGATCAAACCGGTGGAGGGGTCCGGCGGTTACGGCATCGTCTTCGGACCCGACGCGTCACCCAAGGAACTGAACACGATTGCCCGGAAGATCAAGGCCGACCCGCGCGGGTGGATCGCGCAGCCCGTCGTCCAGCTGTCCACGGTGCCAACCAAGGTCGGGGACGAACTGGTGCCCCGGCACGTCGATCTGCGGCCCTTCGCGGTCAACGACGGTGACGACGTGTGGGTGCTGCCGGGCGGGCTCACCCGGGTGGCCCTGCCCGAGGGGTCCCTCGTCGTGAACTCCAGCCAGGGCGGCGGCAGCAAGGACACGTGGGTGCTCGCGAGCCGGAGCTCCGACGAGGAGCGGGAACTCGCCGGTGAGGAGCTCGTCACCGAGCCGGCACAGTCCGCCGAGGCCGAGCAGGGGCCCGAACTCAGCACGACTCAACTACAACAGCAGCAACAACAGCAGCAGCAGCAACAACAGGGCCAGGGAGGTGGTCGCTGATGCTGGCGAGAAACGCGGAATCGCTGTACTGGATCGGCCGGTACGTCGAGCGGGCAGACGACATGGCCCGCATTCTCGACGTCGCCGTGCACCAGTTGCTCGACGACGCCTCGGTGGACCCCGACCGCACGTCCCGGTTGCTGCTGCGGGTGCTCGGCATCGAAGCGCCCGACACGCAGCTCGACGTCCGGTCGGTGACGGAACTGGTGGCGTTCAGCCGCAACCAGGTGGGCTCGATCATCGACTCGCTCGCCAGCGCCCGCGAGAACGCCCGGGGCGCCCGGGAGGTCACGTCGAGTGAGATGTGGGAGTGCCTCAACACCACGTACAACGGCCTCGCCGAACGGGAACGGGCGTCCAAGCGTCTCGGGCCGCACGAGTTCTTCCGGTACGTGGAGGAACGTGCGGCGATGTTCGCGGGTCTGGCCGATTCGACGATGAGCCGCGACGACGGATACCGCTTCCTGCTGCTCGGCCGCTCGATCGAGCGCGTCGACATGCTCGCGCGGATGTTGTTGTCCCGTGCGGGCGACCGCCCATCTTCGCCGGCGTGGGTGACGGTGCTGCGTTCCGCGGGAGCTCACGACACCTACCTGCGCACGTACCGCGGCGCGCTGGACGCCAACCGGGTGGTCGAGTTCATCCTGCTGGACCGGCTGTTTCCGCGGTCGGTCTTCCACGCCATCCGGCAGGCGGAGTTGTGTCTCGCCGAGCTCGACCACCAGCCCGACAGTCGCGTCGGGCCGAGAGCCGAGGCGCAGCGCCTCCTCGGCAGGGCCCGCAGCGAACTCGAGTTCCTGCCGCCCGGCGTGCTCCTCGAGGATCTCCAGGATCGGCTCGCGGGGTTGCAGGAAACCTGCCGCGAGCTCGGAGAAGCCATCGCGCTGCAGTATTTTCACGCCGCGCCGTGGGTGGCGTGGACCGATGCACGGGCCGTCGGCGGCGAAGCCGTCGTGGAGGGAGAACTGTGAGCTGGCGTATGAGAGTCGTGCACACCACCGGGTATGCCTACGACGCACCGGTCACGTCCTCGTACAACGAGGCGCGACTCACCCCTCGCGGTGACAGCAGGCAGACGGTGATCCTGAACCGGGTGGAGACGACGCCGGCGACGCGGTCGTACCGCTACACCGACTATTGGGGCACCGCCGTCACCGCGTTCGATCTCCATGCGCCGCACAAGGAACTCGAAGTCACCGGGCTGTCCGTGGTCGAGACCGAACCGTTCTGGGAGCCGGAGGAGAAGGTGGACTGGGACGAGCTGGCCAGCCCTCCGCTCACCGACCGGTTCAACGAACAGCTGAGCAACACCACGTTCGTGCCGCGCAGCCGCAAGCTCGACACCATCGCCCGAGACCTCCGCAAGGGCCGCACCCCCGACGAAGCCGTTGTCGCGGCGGCGGACTGGGTGCATCGGGAGATGGATTACGTTCCGGGCACGACGGGCGTCCACACGTCCGCGGTCGACGCCTGGGCCGAACGGCAGGGTGTGTGCCAGGACTACGCGCACCTGACGCTGGTTCTTCTGCGCAGCATGGGAATTCCGAGTCGCTACGTATCCGGCTATCTGCACCCGAAACCCGATGCGGCGGTGGACGACACGGTGGCGGGGGAGAGTCACGCGTGGGTCGAGGCGTGGACCGGTGCGTGGTGGGGATACGACCCCACCAACGCCGTCGCGGTGAACGAACAGCACGTGTCGGTGGGTATCGGACGGGACTACGCGGACGTTCCACCGCTCAAGGGCATCTTCTCCGGGGGCCGCGCGACAGATCTCGAAGTCGTCGTGGAGATCACACGCCTGGCGTAAAGTGCCAGCCAGATCTATCTGTGGAAAGCAGGACTAACGATCCATTTCGACGAAGGTGGGTTCAATGTCTCCAACCGCACAGGAATACGTAGAAGTCGAACCGATCTCGGATCTCAAGAAATACGTAGCTGAGGCGGTCGGAACGTTCGTACTGGTCTTCGCGGCGGTGGGTACGGCGGTCTTCGCCGGAGCCAAGGTCGGGAACCTCGGTGTGGCAATGGCATTCGGACTGACGCTCCTCTTCCTCGTCTACGCCATCGGCCCCATCTCGGGCTGCCACGTCAACCCGGCCGTCACGGTCGGACACCTCGCTCTCGGCCGGTTGTCCGTCGTGAAGGCGGGGTTGTACGTCGTCGCCCAGGTCATCGGCGGTCTCGTCGCCGGTGTGGTGGTGTACGCGATCGCGCAGAGCCTGCCCTCGTACAACCGGGCCGACGACGGTCTCGGCGCCAACGGCTGGGGCGCCCACAGCCCGTCCGCCATCAAGGGACCGCTCGGCGGGGTCATCGAGAACGGTTACGGCATCGGCGCGGCGATGATCGTCGAAGTCCTGCTCACCGCGCTGCTCGTGTTCGTGGTCCTCGCCTCCACCGACCAGATCTCCGACGTCCCCCTCGCCGGTGTCTCCATCGGTTTCACGCTCGCCGTGATCCACCTCGTGTCGATCCCGATCGACAACACGTCCGTCAACCCCGCCCGCAGCCTCGCCGTCGCGCCCTACCAGAACGGCGCGCTCGCCCAGGTGTGGCTGTTCATCGTGTTCCCGTTGATCGGCGGCGCGGTAGGAGCGCTGGTCTACCGGTCGCTGTTCGGCCGGTACGACCGACTGCAGAGCTGACGACCGGCCGACCCGTCCCGGCCCGGCGCGACCTGCGAGCCGCACTCGTCGCGTGCGTCGTTCTCACGCTCACCGGGGCGGTCCCCGCGACCGTGACCGCCGAGGACGCACCGCGGCCGGGACCGGCCTACGTGGCCCTCGGCGACTCCCGGGCGGCCGGGCCGCTCATCGAATTCACCGAGCACCGCGACCTGTGCCTGCGATCACCGGACCTGAACTACCCGGCGAAGCTGGCGCGGCTGATCGGCGCGGCCACCGTCACCGACGTCACCTGCTCCGCCGCGAAACCCGCCCACGTGATCAGCACCCCGCAGTTCGTGGGGACGAGGGTCGCTCCGCCGCAGATCGAGGCGCTCCGTCCGGACACCGACGTCGTGACGCTCAGCATCGGCGGGGGCGGTTCCAATCACCTGCCCGTGTCGGTGCGCTGCGCCGCTGTCGTTCCCGGCGCGGATGCCGGTTGCCGCGACAACCCACGGGCGGAGCGACTGGCGGTCGAGGGGATCGCGACGATGGCGCCCCAGGTCGACGCCGTGGTGGCCGCGATCGTCGCGAAAGCACCGAACGCCGAGGTCTATCTGATCGGGCACGGCGGTTCCGTCGGACGGCGTGGCTGCTGGCCGAACCTGCCCGTGTCCGACGCGGACGCGGTCTGGCTCGAGCGATACTTCGCCCGCTTCAACCAGATCTACGTCGACGCCGCGGCCAGATACGGCGTGCACTACATCGACATCGCGAAGGCCGCCGTGGACGGTGGGCACGACGTCTGCGCGCCGGCGGGGCAGCGGTGGTTCGAGGGCATCCTGCCGCAGTCACCCGCGGAACCGGCGCATCCCAACGCGCTCGCGATGACCGCGATCGCCGAGATGATCGCCGACGATCTGCGCCGGTGACGGCGTCACTGCCAGCTGAAGTCCGCCCGCAGTCGCCGCGCCACGATCTCGAACTTGTCCCGGACCATCACGGCGCCCTCGCGGCGGATCCCCGCCTCCGGCACGTCCAGCACCCGGTCCAGGCGGATCCAGCTCGGACGGCCCTCCGCATCCCACGCCCCCGAGCCGACCGCGATCCAGTCCCGGTCGCCGTCGTGCTTGCTCTGCGAGGACAGCATCAACCCGAGCAGGGTGTCGCCGTCACGTCCGACGACCAGCACGGGCCGGTCCTTGCCCTGGCTCGGATCCTCCTCGTACGCCACCCACGTCCAGACGATTTCGCCCGGATCCGCGCGACCGTCCAGGTCGGGGGAGTACTCCACCTTCCGGGCCCGATGGGCGGTCGGGGCGGAATTCGCGGTGACCGGTCGGCCCGGGGCCGGCTTCGGCGCGGAGGCCGTCGACCCGGTCAGGACACCGGCCGCGCGGTCCAGCGCGCCGGACTTCTGCAGCGCCTGGATCAGCTGCGGGCCCTTGTCCCGTGCAAGTCGGCCCAACGTCTTCCCGATGCTGCTCCACGTGCTCGCCATGGCCGCCGAGCTTAGTGCGTGTATGCCGCGGCAGCCGCAACGCGGTGGCTTGGATATCCTGACAGGTGACAGTGGCCCGGAACCGGGCCGGTGCCGGTCCAGGTAAGGGGTCCCCCATCAGCAGCTTCGCCGACAAGACGTTCACGGATCCTGCCCGGATCCGGAATTTCTGCATCATCGCGCACATCGATCACGGCAAGTCGACCCTGGCCGACCGCATGCTTCAGCTCACCGGTGTGGTCGAGGAGCGGCAGATGCGCGCCCAGTACCTCGACCGCATGGACATCGAGCGCGAGCGCGGCATCACGATCAAGGCGCAGAACGTCCGGCTGCCGTGGAAGGTGGGCGACGAGGAGTTCGTCATCCACCTCATCGACACCCCCGGGCACGTCGACTTCACGTACGAGGTCTCCCGCGCACTCGAGGCCTGCGAGGGTGCGGTCCTGCTGGTGGATGCCGCGCAGGGCATCGAGGCCCAGACGCTCGCCAACCTGTACCTGGCGATGGAGAAGGACCTCACCATCATCCCGGTGCTCAACAAGATCGACCTGCCCGCCGCCGACCCGGACCGATACGCCGAGGAGATCGCACACATCACGGGGTGCGAGCCGGGTGACGTGCTGCGCGTGTCCGGCAAGACCGGCATCGGGGTGAAGGAACTGCTCGACGAGGTCGTGCGGCAGGTCCCCGCCCCCGTCGGCGACCCGGACGGTCCGGCGCGCGCCATGATCTTCGACTCGGTGTACGACGCCTACCGCGGCGTCGTCACCTACGTGCGCGTCGTGGACGGCCGGATCT
This sequence comes from Rhodococcus sp. JVH1, assembly GCF_000280725.2. Lineage (NCBI taxonomy): Bacteria > Bacillati > Actinomycetota > Actinomycetes > Mycobacteriales > Nocardiaceae > Rhodococcus > Rhodococcus sp. JVH1. The sequence continues at coordinate 6,656,613 of NZ_CP166289.1, forward strand.
CGCCGCGCGAGAAGATCACCATGATGTCGACGGGCACCACCCACGATCTGATCGAGGTCGGCATCATCTCGCCCGAACCGAAGGCCAGTATCGGCCTCGGCGTCGGCGAGGTGGGGTACCTCATCACCGGTGTGAAGGACGTCCGGCAGTCGCGAGTCGGCGACACGGTCACCGCGGCGCGCGGCGGTGCAACCGAACCCCTCGTGGGATACCGCGACCCCAAGCCGATGGTCTACTCCGGCCTCTACCCGCTCGACGGTTCGGACTACCCGGTGCTGCGCGACGCCCTGGACAAGTTGCGTCTCAACGACGCCGCCCTGGCCTACGAGCCGGAGACGTCGGTAGCGCTCGGATTCGGGTTCCGCTGCGGATTCCTCGGACTGCTGCACATGGAGATCACCCGCGACCGCCTCGAGCGCGAATTCGGGCTCGAATTGATCTCGACGTCGCCGAACGTGGTGTACCGGGTGGTGATGGAGGACGGCTCCGAGCACGTCGTCACCAACCCGTCGTACTGGCCGGAGGGCAAGATCCGCGAAGTCTACGAGCCGATGGTGAAGTGCACCATCATCGCGCCGAGCGAGTTCATCGGCGCGATCATGGAGCTCTGCCAGAACCGGCGCGGCGAACTCGGCGGCATGGACTACCTGTCCGAAACCCGGGTCGAGCTGCGCTACGAGATGCCCATGGGCGAGATCATGTTCGACTTCTTCGACGCCCTGAAGTCGCGGACCAAGGGATACGCCAGCCTCGACTACGAGGAGTCAGGCGAGCAGCAGGCCGATCTGGTGAAGGTGGACATCCTGCTGCAGGGTGAGGCCGTCGACGCGTTCTCCTCGATCGTGCACCGATCCGCGGCCGGCGCGTACGGCGGACGGATGACGTCGAAGCTGCGTGAGCTGATTCCCCGGCAGCAGTTCGAGGTGCCGATCCAGGCGGCGATCGGCTCGAAGATCATCTCGCGTGAGAACATCCGCGCGATCCGCAAGGACGTGCTCGCCAAGTGCTACGGCGGCGACATCAGCCGTAAGCGCAAGCTGCTCGAGAAGCAGAAGGAAGGCAAGAAGCGGATGAAGACGATCGGCCGGGTCGAGGTTCCGCAGGAAGCCTTCGTGGCCGCGTTGTCGTCCGAATCGGTCGGGGACAAGCCGAAGAAGTAGCGCGCGACCGCTCGGTTGTTCTGCTCCGTCGACGACTGATCGAAAGTAGGTGCGGCACGTGGCCCTCGAAACCTGGCTCACCCGGACACTGGGAATCGAGGTGCCGATCTTCGGCGCCCCGATGGGCGGACGGGCCGGAGGGGCCCTCGTCGGCGAGGTGTCGAAGGCGGGCGGGCTCGGCCTGCTCGGCGCGGCGCGCTACGCCACCCCGGAGTGGGTGGCGAAGGAGACGGCGGTCGCGCGGAGCATCGGCGGCGACGCCTTCGGCATCGGGTTGATGACCTGGGCGCTCGACGACGACGACGCTCTGCTCGACGCCGCGCTGGCCGAGAACCCGCGGATCGTGTCGCTGTCGTTCGGCGATCCCGCGCCCTATGTGGAGCGGGTGCACGCTACCGGGGCGCTCGTGGTGTCGCAGGTGAACACGATCGACGATCTGCGGGTCGTGGAGGCGGCGGGCGTCGACTTCGTCATCGCCCAGGGCGGCGAGGCGGGCGGCCACACCGGCCGGATCGGGACGCTGCCCCTGCTGCAGGAGATCCTGGACGCCACCGCGCTGCCCGTGCTGGCCGCGGGCGGCATCGCGACCGGCCGCGGTCTCGCCGCCGTTCTCGCCGCCGGCGCGGAGGGCGCCATGATCGGGACCGCGCTGCTGGCCAGCCCCGAGACCATCGGACCGGAGTACGCCCGCGGCAGGCTGATCGCGGCGGGCAGCGCGGACACCGTGTACACGTCGGTGTTCGACCAGGCGCGCAGCCAGCCGTGGCCGGCCCGGTGGGGCGGCCGGGCCCTGAGCAACGCGTTCACGTCCCGCTGGCACGGTGTGCACGCCTCCGACACCGAACTCGCTACCGCCTACGACCCCGCGAATCCCGACCTCGGTGTCGTGTACGCCGGGGAGGCGGCGGGTCTCGTCACATCGGAGCGGCCGGCGGGTGTCGTGGTGCGGCAGATCGCCGCCGACGCGGAGCGGTTGCTGCACCGTTTCGCGGAGTAGTCCGGAGTCGCAGGTCCTCGGCCGGATCACACCGTGTAGTGGGCAGGGTGGAAGCCGCTCGCCGCGGCCTCCTCGGCGCGGATGACGTGGACGACCGCGTTGATCAACGCCAGATGGGTGAACGCCTGCGGGAAGTTACCCAGGTGCCGACCCGACTCGGGATCGATCTCCTCCGCGTACAACTCGAGGGGGCTGGCGAACCCGAGGAGCCGCTCGCACAGGCGCTTCGCGCGGTCGAGTTCGCCGATCTCCACGAGCGCCGACACGAGCCAGAACGAACAGATCGTGAACGTGCCCTCCTTGCCCGTGAGCCCGTCGTCCGTGGTCTCCACCCGGTAACGCAGCACCAGCCCACCCTCGGTCAGCTCGTCCGCGATGGCGAGCACGGTGGCGCGGATGCGCGGGTCGTCCGAGGGCAGGAACCGCAAGAGCGGAGCGAGGAGGAGTGAGGCGTCGAGCTCGTCGCTGCCGTACCGCTGGGTGAGGACTCCGCGTGCGTCGACGCCGTGCTCGAGAATGTCGGCCTTGATCTCGTCGGCGAGGTCCGCCCACCGGTCCGCGTAACTCGTCTCCCCCTGCTGCTCGGCGAGTTTCGCGCCCCGGTCGAGCGCCACCCAGCACATGATCTTCGACGACGTGAAGTGCTGCGGCTCGCCGCGCACCTCCCAGATGCCGCGGTCGGGGAGCTGCCAGTGCTCGATCGCCTCCTCGACCTGACGTTTGAGCATCGGCCACAGCGTCTCCGGCACCCGCTCGCGCGATCGCACGTGCAGGTACACGGAATCGAGGATCGTTCCCCAGATGTCGTGCTGGTCCTGGTCGTACGCACCGTTTCCGATCCGCACCGGACGCGCGCCGTCATAGCCCGACAGGTGCGGCAGCTCCTCCTCGACGAGGGTCCGCTCGCCGCCGACGCCGTACATCACCTGCAGCGGCCGGTACTTGCCGTCGTCGGCACTGGACACGTCGTAGAGGAACGCGAAGAAGTCGTCGGCCTCCCGGTCGAGTCCGAGGCTGTACAGCCCCCACAGCGCGAATGTCGAATCGCGCACCCATGCGTAGCGGTAGTCCCAATTTCGTTCACCCCCGGGGGTTTCCGGAAGCGACGTGGTCGACGCGGCGAGCAGCGCGCCGGTGGGGGCGTACGCCAACCCCTTCAGCGCCAGGGCGCTGCGCTGCAGGTAGCCACGCCACTTGTGGTCGGGGAAGCGGCCGGTCGTGATCCATTCCCGCCAGAACTTCGCCGTCTGCCACATCTTCTCGGCAGCCTCGTCATAGGTCTGCGGCGCAGGCATGTGCGACCAGGACAGTGCGACGAACACGTTGTCGTCCGCGACCATCCGGGTCCGGGCCCGGGCCTCGCGCCCTTCCAGCCCGAGCTTCATGTTGCTGGTCAGCCGGAGTGTGGGGTGGTCGCCCGCACCACTCGACTTGCAGGTGGCGGTGGCTTCCTCGTAGACCTTGCCCGTGTACTCCCACACCGCGTCGCCGCGGTGGTAGTCGAACGCGGGCTCGCAGCTCATCTCGAGATCCACGGTGCCGTTCACGCATTTGACGGTCCGCAGCAGGACGTGTTCGGCATCCCAGTCCGTGGGGGTGCGGCGATGGGAGCGGGACCGCTGCTCCACGTTGTGCCACGGGCCGAGCACGAGTGCGTCGCGGACGATGAGCCACCCCGTTTCGGTCTGCCACGTCGTTTCGACGATCAGTCCGCCCGGCAGGTAGCGGCGGGCGGCGGGCACGTTCTGCCCGTACGGTGCGATCCGGAAGTGGCCGGCGCTGCGGTCGAGGATGGCGCCGAAGATGCTGGGGGAGTCGGGCCGGGGGATGCACATCCACTCGACCGCCCCGTTCCGGGCGATCAGGCACGTGGTCTCGCAGTCCGACAGGAATGCGTAATCGTCGATCGGCGGAAACGCGCGACGGTGGCGATGCGCGGCAGAGCGGGGCTGGTCGTCCGAGTGCGCATCGAGAGACACCATCTGCTCATCATCGGCCGTCGTCGTCGCGGCGTCCACCTGTGCGCCGACCACGTGCCGGCGAACGATAGGGTGGCACGGTGGACCGGATGGCGAGTTGGTGGGACGGCTTCGAGCTGTGGATCGCCGGGCTCCCGTTCGTTCCGCAGGTCGCCCTCGTGCTGCTGGTGATGGTGCCGGTGTGCCGGGGACTGGCGTGGCTGCTCGATCGTGGCCTGGCCGCAGTCTTCGTCCTGCTCAGGCGGGACGTCTCGAAGGTGGAGGAACCCTGATGCCGCGCTCACGCGTCACACTCGCGCTGCTCGCGCTGCTCGTCCTCGTCATCGTCGCCTGGCTGCTCACCCGGTAAATCCCGTTCGATGTGGGCGGTTGGTTCAGCCTCTGCTACAGTCCACGGCGTGTCTGAAGCCGCTGTACACCAGGTCCGCCATGAATTGGCGTTGATCGCTGTCGGCATGCTCGCAGTCGCCGACATCGACTGTTGTTGATTTCTCCTCGCACACAGAAATGCGCGCGGGTGACACCGTGCACGCTCGACCGGTCTCGCGCTGCTGATTTTCGTTCGCATTCCTGATTCCGCTCGGGCGATCCCTGCGTTCTTCCTCCCGCACCACCTCCCACGTTTTTCGCACCACCCCTCTGCGACAGATCCCCAGGAAGGTTTCTCCCATGAAACGCCGTTCTCGTAGTCTTCTCACGGCCCTCGTGACGCTCGGAGCTGTGGCGCTGACCGCGTGCAGCGGAGGCGCCAGCGACACCGCCGGCGGCGACTCGGCCGGTGCCGACGGCAGCGCGGGCACCATCAACCTGTACGCGTACGCCGTGCCGAAGCCGGGCTTCGACAAGCTGATCCCCGCGTTCAACGCCACCGACGAGGGCAAGGGCGTGGCCTTCCAGCCGTCCTACGGTGCCTCCGGTGACCAGTCCCGCAAGGTCAAGGACGGCGCCGAGGCCGACTTCGTCAACTTCTCGGTCGAACCCGATATCACCCGCCTCGTCGACGCCGGCCTGGTGGACAAGAGCTGGAACCAGGACGCCTACAACGGGATTCCGTTCGGTTCGGTCGTCACCATCGTCGTGCGCGAGGGCAACCCGAAGAACATCCGCGACTGGGACGACCTGTTGCGTCCCGGCGTCGAGGTCGTGACCCCCAACCCGTTCAGCTCCGGATCCGCAAAGTGGAACCTGCTCGCACCGTACGCGGCGAAGAGCAACGGCGGTCAGGACCCGGACGCCGGTCTGGCCTACATCACCTCGCTGGTGAACGACCACGTGAAGATTCAGCCGAAGTCGGGCCGCGAGGCGTCGGAGGCGTTCCTGCAGGGCACCGGTGACGTGCTGCTCAGCTACGAGAACGAGGCGCTGTTCATCGAGGGCAACGGTGACCCCGTCGAGCACGTGACCCCGCCGACCACGTTCAAGATCGAGAACCCGGTCGCGGTGCTCTCGAACAGCAAGAACCTGGAGAAGGCCAACGCGTTCAAGGACTTCCTCTACACCACCGAGGGCCAGAAGCTGTGGGGCGAGGCCGGATTCCGCCCGGTCGATCCCGCGGTGGCCACGGAGTTCGCCGACAAGTTCCCCGAACCGGCCAAGCTGTGGACGATCGCCGATCTCGGCGGCTGGTCCAAGGTCGACTCCGAGGTGTTCGCCAAGGACACCGGGTCCATCGCAGTGATCTACGACAACGCAACCAAGTAAGACCGACGTGAGCGACACGACGACGGCGACGGGCGGACGCGGCATCACGGTGCCGCCTCCGCCCGTTCCGCCTACGCGCAAGAAGGTCGCCCGGGTCACCGGTGCGGTGGGACCGCTCGGCATCGGCATCGCGACGCTCTGGCTGAGCATCATCGTGGTCCTGCCACTCGCCGCGCTCACCGTCGCCTCGTTCGGCGACGGAATCGGCGGCTTCGTGGACGCGATCACCTCGCCCGTGGCCGTGGCGTCCCTGCGCGTCACCGTCGTGGTGTCGGTGGTGGTGGCCGTGATCAACGTGATCATGGGCACGCTCATCGCGTGGGTGCTGGTGCGCGACGAATTCCCCGGCAAGCGGGCCGTCAACGCACTGATCGACCTGCCGTTCGCGTTGCCGACCATCGTGGCCAGCATCGTGCTCCTGTCGCTGTACGGCCCGGAGAGCCCGATCGGGGTCCACCTCAACGCGACGCAGCCCGGTCTGATCGTTGCATTGGCATTCGTGACGCTGCCGTTCGTGGTCCGCTCGGTGCAGCCGGTGCTGATCGAGGTGGACAGGGAAGTCGAAGAGGCCGCGGCCTCGCTCGGCGCGGACAACTGGACGATCTTCCGGAGCGTCGTGCTGCCCACCCTGACCCCGGCCATCGTCAGCGGCGCGGGGCTCGCATTCGCCCGCGCGATCGGCGAGTACGGGTCGGTCGTCCTGATCGGCGGAAACATTCCCCGAGAGACCCAGGTCGCTTCCCAGTACATTCAACAGCAGATCGAAATCGATCGGCCGGCCGCCGCGGCGGCCGTGTCGGTGGCTCTCCTGGCCATCGCGTTCGTGACGTTGTTCGCCCTCCGGGTCTTCGCCAGCCGGGGGCAGCGTCGTGAGGAGCAGGCGGAATGAAGCTCTCTGGGTCCACCCGGATCACCCTGCGCGCAGTCGCGCTGCTCTATCTGTTCGGCCTGCTGGTGGTGCCTATCGTCATCATCCTGTTCCGCACGTTCGAGAACGGGATCGGCGCCTTCATCGAGTCGATCAGCACCCCCGCCGCGATCTCCGCACTCAACCTGTCCCTGCTGATCGTGGCCATCGTCGTCCCGGTCAACGTGGTGTTCGGGATCGTCACCGCCCTCGCGCTGGTCCGGGGCCGCTTCCCCGGGCGCGGCCTGGTGCAGGCGGTGGTCGACCTACCGTTCGCCGTCTCGCCCATCGTGGTCGGCGTGTCGCTGATCCTGCTGTGGGGTGCCAACGGCTGGTTCGGCGGGCTCGAATCGCTGGGGTTCAAGGTGATCTTCGGGCTTCCCGGCATGGTCATCGCCACCCTCTTCGTGACGTTGCCGTTCGTCGTGCGGGAGGTGGAGCCCGTCCTGCACGAGATCGGCGAGGAGCAGGAACAGGCCGCCGCGACGCTCGGTGCGAGCCGCTGGCAGACGTTCTGGCTGATCACACTGCCCGCCATCCGCTGGGGCCTCACCTACGGTGTGGTCCTGACCGTCGCCCGCTCACTGGGCGAGTTCGGTGCGGTGATCATGGTGTCCTCGGGCTTCCCCGGTGTGTCGCAGACCCTGACCCTGCTCGTGCACTCGCGCTACATCGACGACCACAACACGTTCGGTGCGTACTCCGCAGCCACCCTGCTGATGGGCATTGCGCTGATCACCCTGCTTCTGATGACTCTGCTCGACCGCAAGAGGAGCACCACATGATTACCGTGACCGGCGCCCGGAAGAACTACGGGTCCTTTGCTGCTCTCGACGACGTCACGATCGACATCCCCTCGGGTTCGCTGACCGCGCTCCTCGGGCCCAGTGGTTCGGGCAAGTCGACGCTGCTCCGATCCATCGCCGGACTGGAGTCCCTCGACTCCGGCACCGTCGTGATCGGCGGGAACGACGTCACCGACATCTCCCCGCAGAAGCGCGACATCGGCTTCGTGTTCCAGCACTATGCGGCGTTCAAGCACATGACGGTGCGCGACAACGTCGCGTTCGGCCTGAAGATCCGCAAGCGGCCCAAGCCGGAGATCGACAAGAAGGTCAACGAGCTTCTCGAGATCGTCGGCCTCGACGGCTTCCAGCACCGTTATCCGGCGCAACTGTCGGGCGGTCAGCGTCAGCGGATGGCGCTCGCGCGGGCCCTGGCCGTGGACCCGAAGGTGCTTCTCCTCGACGAGCCGTTCGGCGCGCTCGACGCGAAGGTCCGCACGGACCTGCGCACCTGGCTGCGCCGGTTGCACGACGAGGTGCACGTGACCACCGTGCTGGTCACCCACGACCAGGAGGAGGCGCTCGACGTCGCCGACCGGATCGCGGTCCTCAACAAGGGCCGGATCGAGCAGATCGGTGAACCGGAGGACCTCTACGACCGCCCCCACAACGATTTCGTGATGTCGTTCCTCGGGTCGGTGGCCAAGCTCAACGGTCAGCTGGTTCGACCGCACGACATCCGCCTCGGCCGCGATCCCGACCTCGCCCTCGCGCAGGAGGCCGGCACGGCCGAATCGCTCGGCGTCACCCGGGCGACCGTCGAGCGAGTGGTGCACCTGGGGTTCGAGGTGCGGGTGGATCTGCGTAACGAGGCCACCGGTGAGCCCTTCTCCGCGCAGGTGACTCGCGGCGACAGCGCGGCGCTCGGCCTGCAGGAAGGCGAGACCGTGTACGCGCGGGCCACGCGGGCTCCCGAACTCCCGGAGGCCGAAGTTCCGGTCTCCCTGTAACTCACCGCCGATGTAGGAGGCGACTGTGGCGACCTCGGTGAATCCCGCCCGTGACAACGTTCTGATCGTGCACTGGCACGATCTGGGCCGTCACCTCGGGTGTTACGGCGCGTCCGGGGTGCGTAGTCCGAACCTCGACCGGCTCGCCGCGGAGGGTGTGCTGCTGACGGACGCGCATGCGGCGGCGCCGCTGTGCTCGCCGTCGCGGGGGGCTCTGTTCTCGGGCCGGTACCCGCACAGCAACGGGCTGATCGGCCTCGCACACCACGGCTGGCAGTACCACGACGACGTCCGCACGCTGCCGTCCCTGCTGGCGGAGGCGGGCTGGTTCACGGCCCTGTTCGGGATGCAGCACGAGACCGCGTACCCCAAGCGGCTCGGCTTCCACGAGTACGACGTGACGAATTCGTACTGCGAATACGTCACCGATCGGGCGTCGCGGTGGCTGTCGCGGTTCCCTCCGCAACCGTTCCTGCTGACCGCCGGCTTCTTCGAGACGCACCGCCCGTACCCGGTCGACAGGTATGTACCCGCTGATCCCGAGGGTTTCGCCGTTCCGTCGTACCTGCCCGACCGGCCGGAGGTCCGTGAGGATCTGGCCGGATTCCACGGGTCGATCGAGGTGGCCGACGCGGCCGTCGGCAGGTTGCTGCAGACGCTGGACGACGAGGGGCTCGACGAGAGTACGTGGGTCGTGTTCCTCACCGACCACGGCGAGGCCTTCCCCGGTGCGAAGTCGACACTGTATGCGCCGGGCACCGGAATTGCGACGATCATCCGGCCGCCGCGGAGGCTGCGGGCGTCGCCTCGCGTCTACGACGACCTGTTCAGCGGGGTGGATCTCGTTCCCACCCTTCTCGAACTGCTCGGCGTCCCGATCCCCGCGGCCGTGGAGGGCGTCTCCCACGCCGGGCAGTTGCTGGGCCGGTCGGAGTCGACGGCACGCGACGTCCTGTTCACGGAGAAGACGTTCCACGACAGCTTCGATCCCATTCGCGCGGTGCGCACCAAGCGGTTCAGCTATATCGAGAACTACGCGCCTCGGCCCAGGCTCGATCTGCCCCTCGACATCGAGAACAGCCTGTCCGGTGCGGCGCTGGGCACCGAGCATCTCCGGCCGCGTCCGAGCCGGGAACTCTACGACCTGGTCGCCGACCCCGGCGAGCGCGACAACCTGGCCGACACCGAGGACTTCGCCGGGACGCAGGCCGAGTTGGCGCTGGAACTCGCGACGTGGCGACGGGCGACGGGCGACTCGATCCCGAGCGAGGAAGAGGGGACGGCCTACGCCCGGAAGGCCATGGAGGAATACCTCGCCACTCTCGACCGTGTGCCGGACGTGCGTTCGGCCTACAGTTCGGATCGCGGAATTCTCGACGAGCCGCGGAGCGGTGTAGCGACGTAGGGGCGGATGATGCGGTTCCGTCCTCGCGACCTGCACGGCAGTGGTGCACTGGAAGCGTGAGCGTCGACTGCCCGCGGTGCACTCCGCCGAAGCTGCTGCGCGAGATGGTGCGCCGCCTCGACTGCTCGGCGGCACTCTCCGGGTCCGGCGAGGCAGCGGTGACGGGTATCAGCCAGGACTCTCGTCTCGTCCGGGCCGGCGACGTGTACGCGGCGCTGCCGGGGCGGCACCGGCACGGGATCGAGTTCGCGGGCGAGGCCGCGGCGCGCGGTGCTGTCGCGATGCTCAGCGACCGCGGGTCGGACGTGCTGCCGACGATCGTGGTGGACGATCCGCGTCGTGCTCTCGGTCCGTTGGCAGCGTGGGTGTACGGCAATCCGTCCGAGGCACTCGACGTCTACGGTGTGACGGGGACGAACGGGAAGACCAGCACCGCGTATCTCCTGGACGCGGGATTGCGTGCGGCGGGTGTCGGCACCGGCATGATGACGGGGATCGCCGTCCGGGGACCGAACGGGTCACGCACCGCGACCCGGACTACTCCGGAGGCGTGCGAGCTCCAGCAGACCCTCGCCGCGTTCGCCGAGCATCGGATCGGCGCGGTCGCGATGGAGGTGTCGAGCCACGGTCTCGCTCTGCACCGTATCGACGGAACGTCGTTCCGGGTGGGGGTGTTCACCAACCTCGCCCGCGACCATCTGGACTTTCACCCCGACATGGACGCGTATTTCGCGGCGAAGGCCCGATTGTTCGAACCGGGGCGCTGCGCCGCGGCAGCCGTCGGCGTCGACGACGAGTTCGGGCGCCGCCTCGCCGCCACCGTCACCGTGCCCCGCGTGACGTTCTCGTCGAGGACGACGGCGGCCGACTTCCATGCGTCCGCCGTGCACGCGGACGAGGGCGGCACGTCGTTCACCCTCCACGGCGCCGGGGCGCGGAAACCGGTGCGGCTCCGGCTACTCGGAGTGCACCAGGTGGACAACGCACTCGCGGCGATCGCCGCCCTCGCGGTTCGCGGGGTGGACCTCGACTCGGCGGTCGCCGGGATCGAGAGCCTCGATACGGTGCCCGGACGCCTGGAGGCGGTGGACGCGGGCCAGCCGTTCCTCGCGTTCGTCGACTACATGCACAACCCGGCCGGTCAGCGACGTCTGTTTCCGTACCTCCGCTCGCTGACGCGAGGCCGGGTCATCGCCGTCGTCGGGGCGACCGGTGAGCGCGACCCCGGCAAGCGGGTGCCGCTCGGTGCGACCGCGGCCCGTTTCGCCGACACGGTCATCGTCACCGACGAGAGTCCGTACTCCGACGACGCGCAGCGTCTGCGCGAGGATGTGGCGCGAGGTGCACTCAGTGGCGACGCCGAAGTGCTCGTCGTGCCCGACCGCGCCGAGGCGATCGTCGCCGCTGTCACCCTCGCCGCGCCGGGCGACGTCGTGGTGGTCGCAGGCCGTGGGCACGACCGGGTACAGGCGTACGGGCCGCGCCGACGTGTGTTCGACGACCGGATCGCACTCCACGAGGCACTCCTGCGGCTCGTCGCGCGCTAGGCCGGTGGCGTCTCGTGCCGGGCGAGTTCGGCGAGAATCCGCGCGACGAGATCGTCGAGATCGGCGCCGGTGGTGTCGAACGCGAGATCCGGATTCTCGGGGGCCTCGTACGGCGCACCGATCCCGGTGAGGCCGCGGAGTTCACCTGCCCGCGCCCGGGCGTAGAGACCCTTGGGGTCACGCCGTTCGCATTCGTCGACCGGCGTGCTCACGTGGATCTCGAGAAACGGCAGTCCCGCGGCCTCGTTGAGCGCCCGCGCGATCGCACGGTCCGAGCGCAGCGGCGACACCATCGACGCGATGGCGACCACCCCGGCGTCCGCGAACAACCGGGTGAGGTGACCGACGCGGCGGATGTTCTCGGCCCGGTCGCCGGGGGAGAACCCGAGGTCGTCCGAGATGCCGTGCCGTACGTTGTCGCCGTCCAGCAGGTACGCGGTTCGTCCGGCGTCGACGAGGGTCCGTTCGAGCGCGACTGCCACCGTCGACTTCCCGGACGCCGGCAGCCCGGTGAGCCAGATGGTGGCGCCCCGCTGCCCGGTCGCGGACCAGCGCCGATCCCGTTCCAGCGACGACGGGTGCCACTTGATGTCGTGCCGGGTCTGCTCGCCGGGCACGACTTCCCGGGCTTCGCCGACGGTTCCGGCGCCGACGGTGTCGTTGCTCTGTTCGTCGATGAGGATGAACGCGCCGGCGTCACGATTGGTGGCATAGGGGTCGGGGAGCACCACCGTGCTCGTCCGGAGCGTGATCCGACCGATGTCGTTGAGGGCGAGTTCGCTGGGGGAGTCGTGTTCTTCGAGGGTTTCCGGGTCGAGCCTGGTGTGCAATTCCTGAACCGTGGCGCGCACGGTGCGGGAGGTGTGCTTGAGTGCCACCCGGTCGCCCGCCCGCAGCGGTGTCTCGCTCAGCCAGCACACGGTCGCGTCGATCTCGCGGGCCGGGGCGGGTGCGGTCGCGTCGGCGGCGGCGCTGACGACGAGGTCGCCGCGGGCCACGTCGAGGTCGTCCGCGAGTTCGAACGACACCGACAGCGGCGCGACCGCGACCGACCGATGGGGATCGAGGGTGTCGAGGGCGGTGACCGTGCTGCGGGAACCCGCAGGCAGGACCACCACCTCGTCGCCGACGGACAGGGTGCCTGCGGACAGCCGGCCGGTGTAGCGGCGGCGCCGGTCGTCCGTGGGCCGCGCCACCCACTGGATCGGCAGTCGCAGTTCGGACGGGACCGCGGACGGTGCGGCGAGTTCCACCTCTTCGAGATACTCGAGGATCGTGGGCCCGTCGTACCAGGGTGTCGAATCCGACCGTGTGACGACGTTGTCGCCGCGGGTGGCGGATACCGGGATCACCGTGAGGTCGCGGCCGCCGAGGCGCTGTGCGAGCAGGCCGAGTTCGGATTCGACTTCCTTGAACCGGGTCTCGTCGAAGTCGACGAGGTCGATCTTGTTGACCACTGCGACCAGGTGCGGCACGCCGAGCAGGTCGGCGATCCGGGCGTGGCGTCGGGTCTGCCGGAGCACCCCGGCGCGGGCGTCCACGAGCAGCACGGCGACGTGGGCGTTCGACGCACCGGTGAACATGTTGCGGGTGTACCGTTCGTGCCCCGGCGTGTCCGCGAGCACGAAGCTGCGGGTCGGTGTGGAGAAGAACCGGTACGCCACGTCGATGGTGATGCCCTGTTCGCGTTCGGCGCGCAGCCCATCGGACAGGGCGGCGAGGTCGGCCTCGCCGTCGGCGTTCGTCACCGCCTCGAGGTGGTCGGTGGGCAGGCTGCCGGTGTCGTGGAGGAGCCGTCCGATCAGAGTGCTCTTGCCGTCGTCGACGCTGCCCGCGGTGGCGAGCCGCAGCAACTGACGGGGCCGGCTGGTGGTGGTCATCAGAAGTACCCCTCGCGCTTGCGGTCTTCCATCGCGGCAACGGAAGTTCTGTCGTCGGCCCGGGTCTCGCCGCGTTCGGAGACCGTGGCCGCGGCGATCTCCTCGATCACGCCGGCGACGTCGCCGGCGTCGGAACGCACGGCACCGGTGATCGTCAGGTCCCCGACCGTGCGATACCGCACCCGGAGCCGTTGCACCAGTTCGTCTTCGGTGGGCAGCGTGTACTCGGACAACCCCAGCAGGATGCCGTCGCGCGCGAACACCTGCCGCTCGTGGGCGAAGTAGATCGACGGCAGCGCGAGGTTCTCCAGTTCGATGTAGCGCCAGATGTCGAGTTCGGTCCAATTGCTCAGCGGGAACACGCGGACCTGCTCACCGCGGCGGATCCGCCCGTTGTACAGCGACCACGGCTCGGGCCGCTGCGATCGCGGATCCCACTGCCCGAACTCGTCGCGGAAGCTGAGCACCCGCTCCTTCGCGCGGGCCCGTTCCTCGTCGCGGCGCGCGCCGCCGAACGCGGCGTCGAAACGGTGCGCCTCCAGTGCGTCGAGCAGGGTGCGGGTCTGCAGCCGGTTCCGGGACGTGCCCGGCCCGCCCGATTCGGTGACGCGGCCCCTGTCGATCGACTCCTGCACCGACGCGACGATCAGCCGGTGACCGTCCTCTGCGAGCCGGCGATCGCGGAACTCGATCACCTCGGGGAAGTTGTGCCCGGTGTCGACGTGCAGGACGGGAAACGGCAACGGGGACGGCCGGAACGCCTTCTCCGCCAGCCGCAGCAACACGATCGAGTCCTTGCCGGCCGAGAACAGCAGAACCGGTCGCTCGAGTTCGGCGACCACCTCGCGGATGATGTGCACGGCCTCCGCCTCCAGCGCACGGAGTTCGTCCACCCGTGCGGCGCTGTCACGCGGCGCCCCGACGGCGGTCACAGCGGAAGTCCGTTCGCGGTGGCGTCGGACCGATACCGCTCGGCCCACTCCTTGGAGCGGCCGTCGCTCTGCCGCTTCAGCGGCGGCGGGGGCGCGAGATCGGCGTCGAGGCCGAGTTCGACGAGCACCTTCGCCGCCGTCGCCTGCGGCGCCGCGACGAGATCGTCGAAACCGATATCGATGTGGTCGAGTCCCTCGACCTCGAACCAGTTGCGCCACTGCTCATCTTGATCGCGCAGAATGCGGACGAGATGGGCGATGCCGCCCGCGTGGTACTCGGCGCCGTCGTGCGGGGCGGGTGGGGTGGCGTCGTCGCGCCACACCTGAGTCTGCACCGCCCGCCACATCGACACCGCCTGCGCGACGACGTCACGCCGGTAGACATGGATGAAGGCGAGGTCGCCGCCCAGGATGTCGTCCAGGGCGGACCGCAAATCGTCGCCGGACCGGTCCGGAAGTCCGGCGGCACGGTCGAGGACGAGCGGCACCTGGTTCCACATCAGCTTTCCGCCCCACACCCCGTTGGGGGTGCGACCGAGGCTGAGCAGTTGATCGCGCCACTGCTCCGCGGTGCGGGTGTCGGCGGTCCCCGATTCGAGCGGGGCGAGCAGCGAGAGCACCGCCTCGTCGGTGACACCCTCGAACCACTGTCGCGGCTGCGGTGATCGACTGGTGGACGGCAGGTATTGGAAGAACTCCTCGGGGTTGCCGGCCACGGTCGTGGCGCGAAGAGATTCGACGAGCAGAGTGCTGCCGCTGCGCTGTGACGCGCAGACGAGATATGAGCGTGGCTCCGACATGCCGGAAACTATAAACGCGAAATTCGGTGCCGAAATCTGGAGGAAATCGAATTAGCGTGATTGAAACACTTGGCATTTTCTGCTGTGTGTGAATCTGCGATATCAGCGTGTGGCGTCGGGAATTGGGGCAGGTCAGGGCAGTTTTCTGACGTAGCAATTCGGTGCGCGCCGTGCCCGGGGAATGGGCCCGCGAACGGTGAATATGAATCAGGCTGATCGAAAGAGTGAAACGGACGCTGACGGTATTCAGCCTTTTCGGCAGATGAGCACCGGGCACCGGGCGTGGTGGATGAGACTCTGGCTCGTCGAGCCCACGATCGAGGCGGTGAACGGATTTCGCCCGTGGCTGCCGACGGCGATCAACTGCGCACCGAACGAGTATTCGAGGAGCACCTTCATCGGCCCACCACGCTCGAGGCAGCGCGTGACCTCGACATCCGGGTACTTCTCGCGCCACCCGGCGAGGCTCTCGGCAAGCCAGGCTTCCTCGTGCTGGATTAGATCGGACCAGTCGGTGAAGCGACGTTCCTCCGAGTACCACGCACCGAGGGTGGAGTGCTCGGCCCAGGTGTGCACCGCGACGAGGGGAGCGCCGAAGAATGCCGCGAACTCGAACGCGTGGGCCACCGCCATGTGGCTCAGTTCGCTGCCGTCCACACCCACCACGACGGGGCGGGTTTCGCTGACCTCGTGGCCCTGGATGCCGCGCCAGACGACCACCGGACATTCGGCTCGGTTCGACACCCGCACGACATCGGAACCGGCGACCACCGATTTCATCTCACTCGTGGCCGCGGGTCCGAGAACCAGCATCCGGGCCGTCTTGGACAGTTCCACCAGCGCGTGGGCGGGCGGACCGGGGTGGGTACTGCGCTCGACCTCCAGGTCCCGCTGCCCGTCCAGGACGATGCGCTCGGCGGCGTCGAGGAACTCATCGCCCTCGGGGTGACCGTCCGCGGAATTCGGATGCTTGGGTAATACGTGGACGAGGCGCAGCGGCTCCTCGAAGCGCCTCGCGGCGGATGCAGCCCACGCCGCCGCCTCCAGCGCGCCGTCCGATCCGTCGATGCCTGCCACGATGCCGCGTCGAATCCGTGCTGTGCTCATGGGGGTGCTCCTCACCTCCATTCCAGTTTGGTCCAGGACGGCGACGACGCGCCAGAGGTAAATCGGTCGGCAGCCGATCCCGGCGCGATCTCGATGCGATCGGCGCGGTCCGCGAGGATACTCGAGTGACCGGCGAGCGACGACAGCCAGAAGGGGAGCGACAGTCCACCATGAAGAAGCGGACGAGCGGCTCGGAAGAGGGAGGCGGAGGTGACTCTCCCTCGCAGTTGATAGATGCGCGAATCGAGGAGCTGGGTGATTGGCGGGGCGAGACGCTCGCCCGGATCCGTGCCCTCGTCACGCAGGCCGACCCCGACGTCGTCGAGGAGTGGAAGTGGCGAGGGGTGCCGGTATGGTCGCACGCCGGAATGATCTGCACCGGTGAGACGTACAAGAATGCGGTGAAGGTGACGTTCGCCCGGGGCGCCTCGCTGAACGACCCGTCAGGCCTCTTCAACTCCAGCCTCGAAGGCAACACCCGGCGCGCCATCGATTTCCACGAGGGCGACACGCTCGACGCCGAGGCGTTCCAGGCGCTCGTCCACGCCGCCGTGGCACTGAACACCTCCTAGCGTACGGGCCAAGGGTTTTCGGTCGCTGCGACCCGTTTCACCTGGGGTTTCCCTGTGTTTCGGTGGCGCGGTGAACCGGAGGCACGGGTGAACCGTGTGTACTGCTGAGAGGTGGTGACCGATGCCGGATGCCCAGACCGAGCTGATGCACGCCCTGTACGAGGAGCATGCCCCCGCGGTGTGGCGGTATGCCCTGCGGCTGACCGGCGACCGCGCCCGCGCCGAGGACATCGTGCAGGAGGTCCTGCTGCGAGCCTGGAAGCATCCGAACGTGCTGGACCAGTCGGAGTCGTCGGCCCGGGCGTGGTTGTTCACGGTCGCCAGGAACCTCGTGTTCGACGAGCACCGCAGCGCCCGCTCCCAGCGTGAGATCGGGATGAGCTCCACGCCCGAACGCGCCGCCCCGGACAGCTCGGACGGCGCACTCGACGCCTGGATGATGGGTGATGCGCTGGCCCGGCTCAGCCCCGACCATCGTGCGGTCCTCGTGCTCGGCTACTACCGGGGAATGTCGACCCACCAGATGGCCGACGAACTCGGAATACCGGAGGGAACGGTGAAATCCCGCATGCACTACGGATTGCGGGCCCTTCGATTGGCTCTGCAGGAAATGGGGGTGACCCGATGACGTTCGACGACTTCGAGTCGCACGAGGATCCCTACGTCCGCTGGGACGCCGCATATGTACTCGGTGCGATGTCCCCGAGCGATCGGCGCGAATACGAGGCCCACCTCGCCCACTGCGCACAGTGCTCGCAGGCCGTGTCCGAATTGGCGGGCATGCCCGGGTTGCTGGCCCTGATCACACCGGAAGAGGCGTTCGGCACGCTGCCCGGGAACGCTGCGCCCGCTGATTCGGAGACCCCCGCACCACGTGTGCTGACCCACCTGGTGGGGACGGTAGAGCGGCGCCGACGGCACCGGCGAGCGGCGACGGCCCTCGCGGCGGCGGCCGCCGTGATCGCCGTCGCCGTCCCGGTGGGGGTGCTGGTGACGCAGGACTGGACCCCGCCCGCCCCGGTCACGGCCATGCCCGTCCCGGACCGCGCGAACACCACCGAGGCGGTGTTCACCCCCGTGGTTCCGACGACGATCACCGCGAGCGCATCCGTCGCGTCGGTGTCCTGGGGCACCGTCATCTTCGTCGAGTGCTCCTACGAGGACACCTGGCCCGGCGACGGTCGTTACGGCGCCGACACCGAGGGGTACGCGCTGACCGTCACCGACCGCTCCGGAGTCGTCACCACACTGGCCACCTGGACCGGTGAGGCCGGCACGACGGTGCGGCCCACGGCCACCACCAGCCTGCCCGTCGACGCGATCGTGAGCATCGACGTGCGATCCGACGACGACCACGAGGTACTGCTGACCGCGGCGTTGTGAGCGGGCCGCCAGGGAGTCGGGTCGGTTTTCATACCTCCTGCACGCTCCACCGTCGTGTCTCGTTCGTCACGAGCGTTTCCGGAAAAATGTTCTGCCACCGGTGAACCCGACCGGTACGTGGTTCGTGTGTATATCCAGTGGGTGACCGCAGGTCGCCCCACCCGATCCACGACACGGGGGTCTGCCGATGAATCTCACGGATCACGAGCCACGGAAAACCGGTCGGAACATGCGCGTCGTCGACTACATCGTCGCCGCGCTGGCCGCAGAGGGGGTCGAGCACGTCTTCGGTGTGGGAGGCGCGAACATCGAGGACCTGTACGACGCGCTGCACCGCTCCCTCGACGTCGAAGGTGTCGTCGCCAAACACGAGTTCTCGGCGACGACGATGGCCGACGGGTATGCCCGCACGTCGAACCGGATCGGGGTGGTCGCGGCGACTTCGGGCGGGGGTGCGCTCAATGTGATCGCCGGTCTCGGTGAAGCATTCGCGTCGCGTGTGCCGCTTCTGGCGTTGGTCGGGCAACCGCCGACGACGCTCGAAGGGATGGGCGCATTCCAGGACACGAGTGGACTGGGGGGGTCGATCGATGCGACCCGGTTGTTCGGTGAGGTGTCCGTGTACTGCGCGCGGGTCGAGTCGCCGCTCGACCTCGAACGCCAGCTCGCCGAGGCGCTGGCCGCCGCGCGACGCGGTGGGCCCGCGGTTCTCCTGCTGCCGAAGGACATTCAGCGGTCGCGCGGTGAGTTCCCGGAACCACGTCGAGCGGTCCCGACCGCACCGCGCACCACCCCGACGGACATCACACGGCTCGCCGAGGCCCTCCGCGACGACTACGGCCGCGTCACCGTCATCGCCGGAGACGAGGTCGCGCGAGCCGGCGCGCGAGGGGAACTCGCGGAACTCGCGCACGTGCTCGGCGCCCGGGTGGCCGTCACGCCCGACGCGAGGGACGTGCTCGATCCCGCGGCGCCGGGGCGGCTCGGGGTCACCGGCGCGATGGGGAATCCGGATGTCGTCGACGCACTGCAGGATTCCGACGTCTGCCTGCTCGTCGGCACGCGACTGCCGGTGATGGCACGCGGAGGTTTGGACGGGGTGCTCGAGAAGACGCTGGTGTACAGCGTGGGCTCGGCGAAGCCGTTTCTGCAGGCCCATCACCTGCCGACGCGGGATCTGCGGGCGACGCTGCGCGGGCTCGTCACCGAGATCGGGCCTGCGGCCTCGCGGGCGGCCGTCGCGCAGAGCGAGCCGACCCCGATCGACGTGCCGTCGTCCGGCACGTCGGGCCTGCGCTACACGGACGCGGTGAAGGCGCTCGCCGCGATGATGCCCGTGGGCGCCGACGTGTTCGCCGATGCGGGAAATACGGGTGCCGCTGTGGTGCACCATCTTCCGGTTCCGACCGGAGGCCGGTTCGTGGTGGCGCTGGGAATGGGCGGGATGGGTTACACGTTCGGCGCCGCGATCGGTTCCGCCTTCTCGCGCGGCCGCCGCACGTTCGTGATCGCAGGCGACGGTGCGTTCTACGCGCACGGGCTCGAGATCCACACCGCGGTCGAGTACGACGTGCCGGTCACGTTCGTCGTGTTCAACAACAACGCCCACGCGATGTGCCTGACCCGCGAGCAGGTGTACTTCGAGGGCGCATACACCTACAGCCGTTTTCGTCCCGCACACATCGCGGCGGGAGTCGGCGCACTGTTTCCCGGCTTGCCGTCCCGCACGGTCGACACGCACGCCGGCCTGGCCGACTCGCTCCGCGCCACGGCCGACTCGGCGGGGCCCGCTGTCATCGAAGTCGCGTGCGACGCCGACGAGTTGCCGCCGTTCCTGCCGTTCCTGCCCGTCCGACGCCCGACCGAGAGATCCGAATCCCGAGAAGGAGCACGCCGATGACCGCTCGAGAGATCGCCCCGCTGCCCGACCTTCCCGCCGACCTGCCCGGCCTCGTCCGCATCGAGACCTCCGACCGTCAGGCGACGACACCGATCATCATGGACATGCTGAGGTCGGTGTATCCGCACGACCAGGTGTTCGGAAAGTACTGCACTGTCAACGAATACATCGACTGCCCGCCGGACGAGGTGTTCCGCTACCTCTCCGACACCCGCAGCCTCGAGGAATGGACGTACAGCCTCCGCGGATTCACCCCGGCCGGAGAACCCGGGCTGTGGCTCGCGTACGACCGCCTGGGCGACACCACCGAGATCTACACGCGCACCGTGGCACACCCGGCCGCGATGACCGTCGACTATCACTGTGCCTGGGACCAGGGCACACACCTGTGGATGGTGTATCTGATGCGGGTGGTGGACGCGCGCACGGTCCTGGACGTCGACGGATCCGTCGTGCTGTGGACCAACTGCCACCATCCGTTCTACGACGACAATCCCTACCCCGAGACCGCTCCCGCGGACCGGGTTCCGTGGGTGGGCGACTTCTGGGACATGTTCGCCGCCGGACACCAACTGGAGATGAGCAATCTCAAGGCGATCTGCGAATACCGGTGGGCGAACGACCTGCCCGTGACCCCGACCTGGATGAGTGAGTGAGACATGGACACCGTCAGCCTGATCGACATTGCCGGTTACCTACCCGAGAACCGGGTGGGTGCGGACTATTTCGCCCAGTTCGCCGCCTCCGACCGGCTCGCCGAGAACATCATGTTCCGGGCGCCGAAATTCCGCCACCACATCGCGAGCGACGAGAACGCCGTCGACATGGCGGAACGTGCGATCGCCCCGCTGGTCGAACGGAACGGCTCCGAACTCGTCTCCAACGTGGACATTCTCATCACCCACACCCAGCTGCCCGACGTCCCGATCCTGGGTACCGGCGGAGAACTCGCGCGCCGGATGGGGATCACCCCGGACTGGGTGGTGGACCTGCACAACGGCGGCTGCGCGTCGTTCGTGTACATGATCAAGCTGGCACGTCAGATCATGCAGACCGGGGACGCGTCGACCGCCCTGATCGTGTCGGTGCAGAACAGCGCAGGCCAGATCTTCACGCAACCAGACGTGCGCGCGCTGGCACAGTCGGCGGTGCCGGGTGACGGCGCGGGTGCATGCCTGCTGGTGAAGTCGGAGGCCGCACCGGTGCTGGGGCTGGAGTGCCGGACCTACCCCGAGTTCGCCGGAGACATGACGGCCGCCGTCGATCCGCCCCGCAAGTACTGGGAGGCGGGCACCGGCCAACTGCACATCGGGTTCACCGAATCGAGGATCGCGAAGGTCTTCGCCCGAGGGAACCGGCTCGTCCCCGAGGTTGCGCTCGCGGTGTGCAAGCAGATCGACATCACCCCGGACGAGATCGACACCCTGGTCACCAACCAGCCCAACCGGCTGTTCCTCCGCAACTGGCGGGACGCACTCGAGCTCCCGGCGGAACGGCACCCCGACACGTTCGACGAATGCGGGAACCTGTTCGGCGCCGCGATCCCCGTCACCCTCGACATCGAGAACCGGGCAGGCCGGATCCCCAACGGCTCGCTGGTGATGATGTCCGCGTTCGCGCACGCCGGCGACTTCGCCGGGGCCGGGGCCATTCGGTGGGGCGCCGCCCCGGCGGGGGTGTGAGATGACCACGCCGACCATCGCGGGACCCGGTGCGAGATTCGATCTCGCGCTGAGCGAGAACCCGTTCGCCCCACTGCCCTCCGTCCTCGCCGCGCTCGACGGTGTGATGCGCCGGGCGCATCGGTATCCGGAGTTCCTGCCGGACCGGCTGATCCAGGTCATCGCGGATCACGAAGGGCTCGACGCCGAACAGGTGGTGGTGGGCGCCGGCGCCACCGGCGTCGCCCTGCAGATCATGCGCTCCGTCGCCGGGCCGGGGGAGCGGATCGTGTTCACCGCCCCGACGTTCGACGGGTACCCGATCATGGCGCGGATCGCGGCACTCGACGCGGTGCCGGTGCCGATTCTCGCGGACGGCGGACAGGATCTGGCCGCGATGGCGGCCGCGATCGACGACCGCACCCGGCTCGTCGTCGTCTGCCGCCCGCACAACCCCACCGGGACGCTCGTCGACACCGCCGAACTGGCGGATTTCCTCCGTCATGTGCCGGACCGGGTGGTCGTCGTCCTCGACGAGGCCTATGTGGAGTTCGTCGACCGCCGACAGGTCCTGGACGTGCATCGCATCATCGCCGAACACCCGAACGTCGTGTTCCTGCGAACGTTCTCCAAGGCGTACGGACTGGCCGGGTTGCGTATCGGATTCGGCTTCGCGAACGCGGCACTGGCGCGGACGATTCGAACGCTGCAACTGCCGTTCGGGATGGGCAGCGCCGCCGTTCCCGCGGTCACGGCGTCGTACGCCGCCGAGTA
The DNA here is from genome assembly GCF_000280725.2 of Rhodococcus sp. JVH1. Taxonomy (NCBI): domain Bacteria; kingdom Bacillati; phylum Actinomycetota; class Actinomycetes; order Mycobacteriales; family Nocardiaceae; genus Rhodococcus; species Rhodococcus sp. JVH1. Next base: position 6,679,113 of record NZ_CP166289.1, read on the forward strand.
CGAGCTCCGTGCCCGGGTGGCTGCCATCGTCGCCGAACGCGAGGAACTTTGGCGCACGGTGAGGGCGGCGGGAATTCCGGTCCCGCGCAGTCACGCCAACTTCCTGTACCTCCCCGGAGAGGACGTCGGTGACGCACTGGCCCGCGCCGGCATCCACGCGCGCACCTACCCCAATGGTGACGCGCGGATAGCGGTCGGGAACCCGGATGCCGGGCGTGCGGTGATCGACGCGCTCAGGCCGACAGCGCCCGGTACCGCTGCAGCTCCGTGTGGGTCTGCGAGTACCGGTCGAGCATGACGTCGAGCAGCCGGGGGTGCGGTCCGATGGTGGCCGCGTAGGTGATGCCGGGTCCGCAGGATTCCGCCGCACGGCTCAACCGGTCCGTGAGCAGTCCCGGCGCCAGGAACCAGGGTGCGATCACGACGCGCTCGGCGCCGGCCTGTCGCAGCGTCGAGATCGCCTGCTGCACCGTCGGTTCCGCCGACGTCGCGAAACACGTCACCGCTCCCGACCATCGGGTGCCCGCGACGACCGATCCGGCCAGCTCGCGGGTTCGGTCGTTCGCGGCCGGGTCGGACGAACCGACCGCGGCGAGGACGATACCGAGACCGGACTCGCGGGCGGAACCGCCGGCCTCGCCGATGCGGTCACGGACGGCCTCGACCAGCCGCGCGTCGTGCCCGAGAACGTCGGCCTGCCGGACATGCAGGTGCGGGTGACGGAGGCGGGCGGCGTCCAGGAGCGCCGGAAGATCGACGCGTGCGTGGAACGCGCTGCCCAGCAGCATCGGCACGACCACGGCGGAGGAATGCCCCTCGGCGGCGACCGTGTCGATCACCTGGTCCACGGACGGTGCGTTGAGGTCGAGGAAGCACAGCCGGACGTCGAGGTCCGGTCGCTTGGCCCGGAGCGCCGACACGGCAGCCGCCACCACCCGCGCACTGCGGGGGTCGCGACTGCCGTGGGCGACAGCGATCAGCGGGGTCATCGCACTAGACGCGCTCGCCGAGCTCCACCGCTGCGATGGCGTCTCCGACGAGGCCGGCCGCCAGCGTGTTGCCGCCGGCCGGATCGATCAGCAGGAAGCTGCCGGTGTGGCGGTTCACGGTGTAGTCGTCCGCCACGATCGGCTCGGCGACACGCACCGAGATCTTGCCGATCTCGTTGAGTTCCAACGACTCCGGGCTGGGCTCCGAGGTGAGCTCCTGCTCGTTGAAACGCTCGACGAGTGTGCCGACGATGGCCTGCGTGGTGCGGGTGCCGTGCTTGAGCAGCAGGCGGGCACCGGGACGCAGTGGCTTCTCGGCCAGCCAGCAGACCGTCGCGTCGAACTCGCCGAGCGGCTCCGGGGCGTCGGCGGGGGAGGCGATGACGTCCCCGCGGGAGACGTCGACGTCGTCGGCCAGCACGAGAGTGACGCTGCGGCCGGCGTGGGCGCTGTCGAGTTCGCCGTCCGCGGTGTCGATGCGGGTGACCGTGGTGCGGACACCGGACGGCAGGATCACGACCTCGTCGCCCGGAGTCACCTCACCGGCGGCGACCTGCCCGGCGTACCCGCGGTAATCGGGGAACTCCGGCGTGCGCGGACGGATCACGTACTGGACGGGGAAACGGAGACCGACCCGGTGGGGTTCGGCGTCGACGGGCACCGACTCGAGATGCTCGATGAGCGTGGGGCCGTCGTAGTACGGGGTGTTCTCCGAACGCACCGCGACGTTGTCGCCGTGCAGGGCCGACACCGGGATCTCGACGACGTCCTCGGACGCCCAGCCGAGCGAACTGGTCAGCGAGTTGAACTCCGCCGAAATGTTCGCGAACACGGTGGCCGGATCCTCGACGAGGTCGATCTTGTTGACGGCCAGCACCAGCTTGGGGACGCCGAGCAGCGCGAGAACGGCGGCGTGCTTGCGCGTCTGGGAGATGACACCCTTGCGGGCATCGACCAGCAGAATGACCATCTGCGCGGTGGACGCACCCGACACCGTGTTCCGGGTGTACTGCACATGCCCGGGAGTGTCGGCGAGGACGAACGAGCGGCGGGGGGTCGCGAAGTACCGGTACGCCACGTCGATCGTGATGCCCTGTTCACGCTCCGCGCGCAGGCCGTCGACCAGCAGGGACAGGTCGGGGGTGGACAGCCCCTTGTCGACCGACGCCCGGGTGACGGCGTCGATCTGGTCGGCGAGAACCGATTTCGTGTCGTACAGCAGACGGCCGACGAGGGTCGACTTGCCGTCGTCCACACTTCCGGCGGTGGCAAGCCGAAGCAACTGCGTGCTTCGCGGGCTACGCACGTGGAGGTCGCTCATGATCAGAAATAGCCCTCTCGCTTGCGGTCTTCCATAGCCGCTTCGGAAACTCGGTCGTCGCCACGGGTTGCGCCGCGCTCGGTCAGCCGGGACGCTGCGACCTCGGCGAGGATCGCCTCGTTGTCGCCGGCCTCGGAAAGAACTGCGCCCGTGGTGGATCCGTCGCCGACGGTGCGGTACCGCACCGACAGCGTCTGCAGGTCCTCACCCTCGGACGGTCCGCCCCACACACCGGGCGTCATCCACATGCCGTCGCGCTGGTACACCTCGCGCTGGTGAGCGTAGTAGATGCTGGCCAGTTCGACGTCGTCACGGGCGATGTACCGCCAGATGTCGAGTTCGGTGAAGTTGCTGAGGGGGAAGACACGGACCTGCTCACCGGGGGAGTGCTTGCCGTTGTACAGGTTCCACAGTTCGGGGCGCTGCTTCTTCGGGTCCCACTGGCCGAAACTGTTGCGCAGCGAGAAGATGCGCTCCTTGGCCCGGGCGCGCTCCTCGTCGCGTCGAGCGCCACCGAAGACCGCGTCGAAACGGTTCTCGGCGATGGCGTCGAGCAGAGGAACGGTCTGGAGGGGGTTGCGGATCCCGTCGGGGCGTTCGGTGAGCCGGCCGTCGGCCAGGTAGTCCTCGACCTTCGCCACGTGCAGACGCAGGTTGTACTTGGACACGACGTGATCGCGGAAGTCGAGGACCTCCTGCAGGTTGTGTCCGGTGTCGACGTGCAGCAGCGCGAACGGCAGCGGCGCAGGCCAGAACGCCTTGATCGCCAGGTGCAGCAGCACCGTCGAGTCCTTGCCGCCGGAGAACAGGATCACCGGGCGTTCGAACTCGCCCGCGACCTCACGGAAGATGTGGATGGCTTCCGACTCGAGGGCGTCGAGCGTGTCGAACTGCGACCCGTCCAACTGCGGCCGGACGGCGGATTCGGCGAGGGAATGGGAGATGTCGATGGTCATGAGGCGTGCAACCCGCATTCTGTCTTGGCCTGACCGGCCCAGCGGCCGCTGCGCGGATCGCTGCCGGGGGCTGGCTTGCTGGTGCACGGAGCGCACCCGATGGACGGATATCCCTCGTCGACGAGCGGATTCACCAGAATCGAGTGCTCGTCGATGTAGGACTGCATGTCTTCGTCGGACCACGCGGCGATCGGATTGATCTTCACCAGACCGAACGCGTCGTCGAACGAGATCAGGGGGGCGTTGGCGCGGGTGGGCGCCTCGACACGCCGGATGCCGGTGACCCACGCCTTGTATCCGGAGAGGGTGTTCTTCAGCGGGGCGACCTTCCGCAGTGCGCAGCACCGGTTGGGTTCGCGGGCGAACAGATCCTTGCCCTCCGCCGCATCCTGCTCGGCGACACTCGCCTCGGCCCGCGCGTTGATCACGTTGACGCCGTACACCTGCTCGACGGCGTCACGGGTGCCGATGGTCTCCGCGAAGTGGTAACCGGTGTCGAGGAACAGCACGTCCACACCGGGATGGACCTGGGCGGCGAGGTGGACCAGAACGCCGTCCTGCATGTTGGAGGCGACGATGTAGTCGCTTCCGAACGTGTCCTCGGTCCACTGCAGCAGTTCCTGCGCGGAGGCACCCTCGAGACTTGCCGCCCCCTGCACGGCAAGGAGCCGAAGGTCGTCCTGGGTGGCTGTGGCGAGATTCAACGCAAGTCTCCTTCGTCTGCGCGCACGACCCATTCCGCGAAGCGTTCACCCTCGTTGCGGTGCTTCACGAAGTGGCGGACGACGCGATCGATGTAGTCACCGAGTTCGGTGCTGGTGACCTTGTGCTGGCGAAGCTTCCGGCCGAAGGCCGAATCGAATCCGAGGCTGCCGCCGAGGTGAACCTGGAAGCCCTCCACCTGGTTGCCCTCGCCGTCGTCGACGAGCATCCCCTTGAATCCGATGTCGGCGACCTGCGAGCGGGCGCAGGAGTTCGGGCAGCCGTTGATGTTGATCGTGATCGGCACGTCGAGCTGCGCGTTGATGTCGGCGAGCCGCTGCTCGAGTTCGGGGACGAGCACCTGCGAGCGCTTCCGCGTCTCCGCGAACGACAGCTTGCAGAACTCGATGCCCGAGCACGCCATCAGGTTCTTGCGCCAGTGCGACGGACGCGCGGGCAGGCCCACCTCGTCCAGGTCGGCGATCAACTGCTCGAGCTTGTCGTCGGCGACGTCGAGAATGATCAGCTTCTGGTAGGGCGTGAAGCGGATCTTGTCGCTGCCTGCCCGCTCCGCGGCGTCCGCGACCTTGGCCAGGATCGTGCCCGACACGCGACCCGCGATGGGGGCGACGCCGACGGCATTGAGACCGTTGCGGGTCTTCTGCACCCCGACGTGGTCGATCGGCCGGGTGGGCTTCTCCGGCGCGGGGCCGTCGATGAGCTTGCGCTTCAGGTACTCGGTTTCGAGGACCTCGCGGAACCTCTCGATGCCCCAGTCCTTGACCAGGAACTTCAGGCGGGCCTTGTTCCGCAGCCGGCGGTAGCCGTAGTCGCGGAAGATCGACACGACGGCCTCCCACACGTCGGGAACCTCGTCGAGCGGCACCCAGACGCCGACCCGCTGCGCCAGCATCGGGTTGGTGGACAGCCCGCCGCCGACCCACAGGTCGAGACCGGGACCGTGCTCGGGGTGGTTGACCCCGACGAACGCGACGTCGTTGATCTCGTGCACCACGTCCTGCTGACCGGAGATCGCGGTCTTGAACTTGCGCGGCAGGTTGGAGTACTCGGGCTTGCCGATGTAGCGGCGGACGATCTCGTCGATCGCGGGAGTGGGGTCGAGGACCTCGGTCAGCGACTCACCGGCCAGGGGAGAACCCAGGACGACGCGGGGGCAGTCACCGCACGCCTCGGTGGTCTTGAGGCCGACGCCTTCGAGGCGCTTCCAGATCTCCGGGACGTTCTCGACCTCGATCCAGTGGTACTGGACGTTCTCGCGGTCCGAAAGGTCGGCGGTGTCGCGCGCGAACTCGGTGGAGATACCGGCGATGGTGCGCAGCTGCTCGACGTTCAGGGCGCCGGCGTCGCAGCGGACCCGCATCATGAAGTACTTGGCCTCGAGCAGGTCGATGTTCTCGTCACCGGTGAAGGTGCCGTCGTACCCCTGCTCGCGCTGGGTGTAGAGACCCCACCAGCGCATACGGCCACGCAGGTCACCCTTGTCGATGCTGTCGAAGCCCTGCTTCGAGTAGATGTTCTCGATACGGGCCCGGACGTTGAGCGGGTTGTCGTCCTTCTTGGCCTGCTCGTTGGCATTGAGGGGCTCGCGGTAGCCGAGGGCCCACTGGCCTTCGGCGCGGCGCCGAGCCGGCTTCGCCGTGCGCGTACGCGCGGGTGCTGCGTCGACGGCAGCGGGGGAGGCGTCGGTGGTCGACGTCATGGAGCACTCCTGAATCTCAAGATGCACCGGCTGAGGCCGAGGAGGGCTGATCCTCGCTCGGGGCATTCGAATCCGGCCGGAAGTCGAGAAGAATGATGAACGGGCTGACAGGCTGAATTACTGCGCGATACAGGGCAGACAACAACAGCTGCAGACACGCTTGAGATCGACGTGACGACGCGCCACGAGTCGCACTCCGGGTCCGGTCATGCCGACCATTGTGCCACGTCAGATCGCCCACGCAGAGCCGGGCACCGATTTCCACCATTTTTGCGGGAAATATCACGGGGAGGGCCCGCGGACAATCGGGTGGGGACCGCGGGTCGAGAAGCGCGGGAGACGTCGGCGAGCCGACCATGGACGACGTCGGCGAGCCGACCATGGACACTGGAACCGTGAACGGAACGAGCACTACCACGGTCGGTCGCGACGAGGCGGCGGCGTTCGCGCTGCCCGGGAGTGCGCTGAAGGGTGTGGGGAGCCGCCCGTTCGGGATCTATGTGCACGTGCCTTTCTGTGCCACACGCTGCGGATACTGCGATTTCAACACGTACACGGCAGGCGAGCTGGGGACGTCGGCGTCGCCGCAGTCGTGGATGGAAGGGCTGCGCCGCGAACTCGACCTCGCCGCGGAGATGACGGGCGCCCCGGCCGTCGACACGGTGTTCGTCGGCGGCGGCACGCCGTCACTCCTCGGCGGTGACGGACTGTCGGACGTCCTCGGTGCGGTCCGCTCGAGTTTCGGGATTGCGAAGGGCGCCGAAGTGACCACCGAGTCGAACCCGGAGTCCACGTCGCCGGAATTCTTCGAGCGGTTGCGGGCCGGCGGATTCACGCGGATCTCGCTGGGCATGCAGTCGGCAGCGCAGCACGTCCTGAAGGTGCTCGACCGCACCCACACACCGGGACGTGCCGTGGCGGCGGCGCAGGAGGCGCGGGCCGCCGGATTCGAGCACGTCAATCTCGACCTCATCTACGGAACCCCGGGAGAGCGCGACGAGGACCTCGACCTCTCGCTGGACGCGGTGCTCTCCGCCGGGGTGGACCACGTGTCCGCCTACGCGCTGATCGTCGAGGACGGGACCGCGCTGGCGAGGAAGGTGCGCCGCGGGGAACTGCCCGCGCCCGACGACGACGTCCTGGCGTCGCGGTACGAGAGGATCGACGCGCGGCTCGCGGACGCGGGCCTGACCTGGTACGAGGTGTCGAACTGGGCATCGGCTGACGCCGCGACGGGCGAATCACGCTGCCGGCACAACCTGGGGTACTGGGACGACGGGGACTGGTGGGGCGCCGGGCCGGGCGCGCACAGCCACGTCGGCGGAGTGCGCTGGTGGAACGTCAAGCACCCGGCGCGCTACGCGGACCAGCTGGCGGCGGGAAGTCTGCCCGTCGGCGGGAGCGAACAGCTGACCGCGGAGGACGTCCACGTCGAGCGGGTGATGCTGACGGCGCGGCTGCGGACCGGACTACCGGTGGCGGAGCTGGATGCCGCGGAGCAGCGCGCGGCCGAGACGGTGGTGGCCGACGGACTGCTCGTGCGCCAGGGCGAGCACCTGGTGCTGACCGACCGTGGGCGGCTCCTCGCCGACGCCGTGGTCCGCACGGTGCTGCGCTAGAGCTCAGGCAGTGACGATGCCGGGCATCTCGTCGTAGTCGAAGACGCGGGCATGCAGCACCACGCGGTTCCGCAGTGCCGAACGCACGGCCCGGTGCAGCCCGTCCTCCAGGTAGAGCACCCCGTGCCACTGGACCGCGTGCGGGAACAGGTCGCCGTAGAACGTCGAGTCCTCCGACAGCAACCGGTCGAGCTCGAGAACCTTGGTCGTGGTGACGATCTCGTCGAGCCGCACCTGCCGGGGTGGGATCTTGGACCAGTCGCGCAGCGACAACCCGTGGTCCGGGTACGGCTTGCCGTCCATGACACCTTTGAAAATCATCGCCTCGTCATCCGCCCGTGGTCGTTGCCTTTGCTCGTCTCCGGTCACCACAGTAAGGCCTGAACCGGTGTCGGCGGAGCGGCGATTAGACTGGACCGAGCCGAGATGCACGTGCATCTGCACGTAGCTCAGGGGATGTGGCGGCCGATCCGAACGAAGGTTCGGTGACGCCGCTGCTCGTGATGATCGAGAACTGGAGGTGGACGGCGATGTCGAGTACGGACGACAGACGGTTCGAGGTACTCCGCGCCATCGTCGCCGACTACGTCTCGACCCAGGAGCCGGTGGGATCGAAGGCGCTGGTCGAGCGGCACAACCTGGGTGTTTCCAGTGCGACGGTCCGCAACGACATGGCGTTTCTCGAGAGCGAGGGCTACATCGCCCAGCCGCACACGAGTTCCGGCCGTGTTCCCACGGACAAGGGCTACCGGCAGTTCGTCGACCGCATCGCCGACGTGAAGCCGCTGTCGACGGCGGAGCGGCGCGCGATTCTCGAATTCCTCGAGTCCGGGGTCGACCTGGACGACGTTCTCCGGCGGGGTGTGCGCCTGCTCGCGCAACTCACACGCCAGGTCGCGGTTGTGCAATATCCCACACTCTCGGCGTCATCGGTCCGGCACCTCGAGGTGGTCGCGCTGACGCCTGCCCGCCTGCTGCTCGTGCTCATCACCGATTCGGGTCGAGTGGATCAGCGCATCGTCGAACTCGGCGACGTGCTCGACGACGAGGATCTGGCGCGGCTGCGCGGGTTGCTCGGCGGCGCCCTCGACGGCAAGCGGCTGGCGGCGGCGTCCATCGCAGTCTCGGAGCTGGCCGACGAGGCCCCGGAGGATCTGCGCGATGCCGTGATCCGTTCGGCGACCGTGCTGGTGGAGACGCTCGTCGAGCATCCCGAGGAGCGGCTGGTCCTCGGCGGCACCGCGAATCTGACCCGCAACGCCGCCGATTTCTCGGGAATCAGCGGATTCCCCGGTTCGCTGCGGGCGGTCCTCGAGGCGCTGGAGGAGCAGGTGGTGGTGCTCAAGCTGCTGGCCGCCACGCAGGATGCGGGCACCGTGACGGTGCGGATCGGTGAGGAAACCCAGGTGGAGCAGATGCGTGGCACCTCCGTCATCTCGACCGGTTACGGTGCGGCAGGCACCGTGCTCGGAGGAATGGGCGTGCTCGGACCCACCCGAATGGACTATCCGGGAACAATCGCGTCGGTGGCAGCCGTTGCGAGATATATCGGCCAGGTGCTCGCCGAGCGGTGACGGCCGGCCCTCGGCGACAGCGCCGCCGTGGGGGAGCACACGTACCGGTAGCGAGATAACGAAGTAGAGAAGGACGAGAGACTCAACGTGGCACGGGATTACTACGCAACGCTCGGCGTCGATCAGAAGGCGACCGATCAGGAGCTCAAGCGCGCGTACCGCAAGCTTGCGAGGGAACTGCATCCCGACGTGAACCCCGACGAGGCGGCGCAGGCCCGGTTCCGGGACATCTCCACGGCCTACGAGGTGCTGTCCGATCCGGAGAAGCGTCGCATCGTCGACCTCGGCGGCGACCCTCTCTCCTCGGGTGGTGGCGGCGGCGGTGCCGGCTTCGGCGGCGGTTTCGGTGGCGGCCTCGGCGACGTGTTCGAAGCGTTCTTCGGCGGCGGAGGCGGCGCGGGTCGCGGGCCACGCGGCCGCGTCCAGCCGGGCGCCGATTCACTCCTTCGCACCAGGCTGACGCTGGCGGAGTGCGCGACCGGCGTGAGCAAGCAGGTCACCGTCGAGACGGCGATCCTGTGCGACAGCTGCACCGGTGCGGGCACCAACGGCGATTCCAAGCCGGTGCGCTGTGAGACCTGTGGGGGCGCCGGCGAGGTCCAGTCGGTGCAGCGTTCGTTCCTCGGCCAGGTCATGACGTCGCGGCCGTGCCCCACCTGCCGCGGCGCCGGCGAGACGATCCCCGACCCCTGCCACAAGTGTGGCGGCGACGGCCGGGTGCGCGCCCGCCGCGACATCACGGTGAAGGTGCCCGCAGGCGTCGCGGGCGGAATGCGGATCCGGCTCGCCGCGCAGGGTGAGGTCGGCCCCGGTGGCGGACCCGCAGGCGACCTGTACGTCGAGGTGGTCGAGCAGGCGCACGAGGTGTTCGTGCGCGACGGCGAAGACCTGCACTGCACGATCCGGGTTCCGATGATCGACGCCGCCCTCGGCACGACCGTGACGATCGACACGATCATCGACGGGCCCAAGGAGATCACCATCGAACCGGGGACCCAGCCGGGATCGGTGACGGTCCTGCGCGGGCACGGCATGCCGAAGCTGCGTTCCGGTATCCGCGGCGACGTGCACGCCCACCTCGAGGTCGTGGTTCCGTCGCGCCTGGACCACAAGGAGACGAAGCTTCTCCGCGAACTCAAGGATCTGCGCGACCGCGACGTCGCCGAGGTCGTCTCCACCCAGTCGCAGCACAGCGGCGGATTGTTCTCACGCCTGCGTGAAGCGTTCAGCGGTCGCTGACCGTGGCGGCGACGGTCTTCTTCCTCGACCCGCTGCCCGAGGTGGGGAGCACCGCGGTCCTGGACGGCCCGGAGGGCAGGCATGCCGCGACGGTGCGCCGGATCGGTGTCGGGGAGCGGATCGTGCTGGCCGACGGCCGGGGTGGTCTCGCCGACACCGAGGTGACGGCGGCCGCCAAGGACCGGCTCGAACTCACCGTTCACAAGCGTCGTCAGGTGCCGGCACCGTCGCCGAGTGTGACTGTGGTGCAAGCGCTTCCGAAGGCGGAGCGATCCGAGTTGGCGGTCGAGCTGGCCACCGAGGCCGGCGTCGACGCGATCGTGCCGTGGCAGTCCTCACGGTGTGTGGCGCGGTGGGAGGGCCCCAAGGTCGAAAAGGGTGTCGCTCGCTGGCGCAGCGCGGCTCTCGCCGCCGCCAAGCAGTCCCGGCGGGCGATCGTCCCCGAGGTGTCGGAACTGCACCGCACCGCAGAAATGCTCGCCGTCGTCCGTGAGGTGGTCGGCCGGGGCGGTGTCGTCGCCGTGCTGCACGAGGCGGCCACCCAGGGCCTCGCCGAGCTTCCGCTGCGCTCGGCGGCCGAGATCGTGCTCGTCGTCGGCCCCGAGGGCGGTATCTCCGAGGAGGAGATCACTGCGCTGACGGACGCCGGCGCCGTCCCGGTGCTGCTCGGCCCGCACGTTCTGCGGACCTCGACCGCCGCGGCCGTCGCGCTGGGCGCCATCGGAGTCCTCACGGACCGCTGGGGCGCGGCCCCGCTAGCCTGACTGTCCGTGGACCGCATTCGCATCGCGTACGGAACCGAACCGCAGCAGTTCGGGCACTTCTACCCGCCCGAGGTGCCCGTGGCCACCGCGGTCCCGGTGGTGATGGTCGTCCACGGCGGCTTCTGGAGCGGGAAGTACCACCTGAACCTGGGCACGAGCTTCGCGGTCGACCTCGCCCGCCACGGCGTCGCCGTCTGGAACATCGAATACCGCAGGCTCGGTGCGGGCGGCCGGTGGGACGAGATGTCCGCCGACGTCGTCGCCGCGCTCGACGCGATCGCCGGTCCGGTCGCCGAGCAGTCGCCCGTCCCGTTCGACCTGTCGAAGGTCCGGGTCGTCGGCCACTCGGCCGGCGGACAGCTCGCGGTGTGGCTCGCCGGGGAGAAGCGGACGGCGGTCCGGCCGGAGCGGGTCGTCTCCCAGGCAGGCGCCCTCGACCTCGCATCCGCGGGCGAGCGTGGCAGGCGGATCGGCTACATCGAGGATCTGCTCGGCGTCCCCTTCGACGAAGATCCCGACCGGTACCGCGCCGCGTCCCCACTGCACCGCATCCCGGCCGGGGTGCCGGTGGTGTGCGTCCACGGCACCGAGGACGCGCAGGTTCCGGCGAAGGTCAGTGTGCGGTACAGCGAGGCCGCGCGGGCGGCCGGGGACCCGGTCGCGCTGCACGTCGTCGAGGGCGAAGACCACTACGCTTTCCTGAACCCCGAGACCGACTGCTGGAAGATCTCACGGGAGGCCCTACTGTCCGACACCGGCGAGTTCTGAACTGCGGTCGCCGGATTCCGGCGTCACCGGGCGTCCGGGCAGGACCAGGGCCACGATCACGGCCCCGATGCCCAGTGCGAGTCCGCCGGCCAGGCTGGCCTGGGAGATGGCGTTCCCGAACGCCGTACCCGCGGCGTCCAGGAGTGCCTGGGACTGTGACGCGAGCAGCGGGTCGGCGCTCAGTTCCCAGGCCACGACCGACGCCCCGCCGACCGAGTCTCCCGCGACGGCCACGGCCTGAGCGGCCTGCTCGCCGGACAGCTGACCGGCGGGCAGCGTGCCGAGGAAGCCGGCGATGTCGTCCTTGTACGCCGACGCGAGGACCGAGCCGAGAATCGCGATTCCGAGCGATCCGCCCAGTTCGATCGCGGTGTCGTTGAGACCGCCCGCGGCGCCGAGGTCGCTCTCGGGGAAGTTGCCCATGACGGCGTCCGTGGCGGGGGACACGCTCAGGCCGATTCCGATACCGAGCAGGACCAGCGGGGCGAGGAAGTCGAGGTACTCCGAACCGCCGTCGACGGTCGTCATCAGCAGCACACCCGCGGCCGCGATCACCATGCCGGCGACGACGGTGACCCGGGTGCCGAGCCTCGGGTGGACGCGCCCGCTGAGCACCGAGCCGACCGACACCGCCGCGGCGAGCGGCAGCAGGTGGACGCCGGTGGCGAGGGGGCTCAGCCCCAGGACGAACTGGAATTCCTGCGACACGTAGTAGATCGACCCGAACGCGGCGAGGAACAGCAGCAGCACGGCCAGGGCGGAGCCACCCACCTCGCGCCTGCCCAGCCTGCGGACGTCGAGCAACGGCTGCGGATGCCGGAGTTCCCATGCGACGAACAGTCCGAGACCCACGGCCGCGGTGACGGCGGCACCGACAGCGCCTGCGCCCCAGCCGAAGTGGAATCCGTCGATGATCGCGTACACGAGCGATCCGGTGGTCACCACCGACAGCAGCCCGCCCAGCCAGTCGATCGGACCGCCGGCGTCGGCCTTCGACGGCGGGACGAGCACCAGCGCCGCGACCGACGCGACGGCGGCGATCGGCACGTTGATCAGGAAGGTGGCACTCCACGAGTGGCTCTCCAGCAGCCATCCGGCGAGCAGCGGGCCGAGGGCGATGGCGAGGCCGGACGTCGCGGCCCAGGCGGCGATGGCCCGTGCCCGTTCCGCACGCGGGAACGTCGCCACGAGGAGGGAGAGCGTGGCGGGCATGATGATCGCCGCTCCGACGCCCATGATCATGCGCGCGACGACGACGGCCGTGGTGGTGTCGGCGAGGCTGCCGACGACGGCTCCGGCGCCGAACACGAGCAGTCCGGTGAGCAACGCGCCGCGCCGGCTGTACTTGTCGCCGATCACGCCGAACAGCAGCATCAGCGCGGCGTAGGGGACGGTGTAACCGTCGATCACCCACTGCAGGTCGGAGCTGCTCAGGGCGAGGTCGCGGGTCATGTCGGGGGCCGCGACGATCAGGGCGGTGTTCGCCATCACGACGATCAGCAGGCTCAGGCACAGCACGCCGAGCGCGGCCCAGCGCCGGGGGTACGGTCCGTCCATCCGGGAGACCGGTGTGTTCATCACGGTGGTCATGTCGATGCTCCTCGGGTAGTGCTCGATCGAACCTGAACGGCTATTTGCACAGTGATGTGTAATTTAGTTACTTGCACACCAGTGTGCAAGTACGATTGGCGTAGATCACACCAACCAGCGATCACATCAACCAGCGAGGGAGTTCCGTCGTGTCGATCCCGACGAAGTCGCCCGGTGACCCCGGGAAGACCCGCCGCAGTCACGCGCGCGCCAATCGTGCGCGGATCCTCGACGCCGCAGTCACCGCCTTCGTCGCGGACCCGGACGCGAGCATGGACGACGTCGCCCGCACCGCCGGGGTCGTGCGCCGCACCGTGTACGCGCATTTTCCCAGCCGGGAGGCGCTCGTCGAGGGCATCGCGGACGAGGCCTCCGCCGCCCTGGTGGCCGCGATGGGAGACGAGGCGCGGCAACCGGAGCGCCCCGACCTCGCGGTCGCGGTGATGGCGCTGCGGACGTGGCCGATCGGTGACCGGTTCCGCATGCTGTTGTCGTTCGCCCGCCGCGAACTCGGCGAGCAGCGCATCCACGATCTCCTCGGGGTGGTGCGCGACCGGGACGTACGGGTCGTCGAGCACGGGCAGCGGTCCGGGGTGTTCTCGTCGTACCTGTCGCCGTCGGTGCTCGTGGCGCTCGCGGAATCGATGACGATGACCCTGCTGGACCAGGCGAATTCCGGCGAAGTACAGGATTCGGGGGAGTCGTTCGCGGTCGCGTATCTCGCGGTGCTCGGGCTGACGCCGGCCGACGGTGCCCGCGTCGTGGACGAGGCGCGGCACTGGTTGCGCGAGCATCAGGACGTCCCGAAGTCGTGACGGCGTCACGTAATCGGGTGGGCGCTGTGACCTGCGAGCGATAGACTTCCCTCATCACGACGACCGTCGTGACCGACCAGGAACCGGGAAGAAGGCCATATTCCTCACGTGAGCGAACAAGACCAGAACGGCGAGACGTTCGGCGCCACGCGTCCGGCGGAACGCACCGTGCGTTCGAGTATCGATCTCCCACCCGAAACGGTCCCGCCTCTCCTCGGTTCTTCCGACGAGAATCTGCGCGCTCTCGAACGGGTCCTGGACGCAGACATCCATGTACGCGGCAACGCCGTCACACTGACGGGACGGCCCGGCGACGTCGCGCTCGCCGAACGCGTCATCGCGGAACTGGGCTCCATCGTCGGTCGCGGGCAGCCGCTGACCCCGGACGCGGTGCGTCGCACGGTGGGCATGCTCACCCAGGGGGTGAGCGAATCGCCCGCCGAGGTCCTGACCCTCGACATCCTGTCGCGGCGCGGCAAGACGATCCGGCCGAAGACGCTGAACCAGAAGCGTTACGTCGACGCGATCGATGCGAACACCATCGTGTTCGGCATCGGGCCCGCCGGCACCGGCAAGACCTACCTCGCCATGGCGAAGGCGGTGCAGGCCCTGCAGACCAAGCAGGTGTCGCGGATCATTCTCACCCGCCCCGCGGTCGAGGCGGGGGAGCGGCTCGGGTTCCTGCCCGGCACGCTGCACGAGAAGATCGATCCGTACCTGCGCCCGCTGCACGACGCACTCCACGACATGATGGACCCCGAGGCCATCCCGAAGCTGATGCAGTCGGGTGTCATCGAGGTGGCGCCGCTGGCGTACATGCGTGGTCGCACACTCAACGACGCGTTCATCATCCTCGACGAGGCGCAGAACACCACCGCCGAGCAGATGAAGATGTTCCTCACCCGACTGGGCTTCGGCTCCAAGGTCGTCGTCACCGGCGACGTCACGCAGGTGGACCTACCGGGCGGTGCCCGGTCCGGGCTCCGCGCGGCCACCGAGATCCTCGGTGACATCGACGACATCTACTTCGCCGAACTCAACAGCAGCGACGTGGTCCGGCACCGGCTGGTGTCCGACATCGTCGACGCGTACGAGCGTTTCGAAGCGGACCGGGACGGCAAGGTCGAGCTCGGGAACCGCGCACAGCGTAGAGCGGCGCACTCGCGTTCTCCACGACGGTAGGGTGAGTGTCGCCGGAACCAGGAGGAAGCGACACACATGAGCATCGAAGTCTCGAACGAATCGGGCATGGACGTCTCCGAAGAGGAGCTGATCAGCGTTGCCCGCTTCGTGATCGCGAGGATGGACGTGCACCCCGCGGCCGAGTTGTCGATGGTCCTCGTGGACTCCGCCACCATGGCCGACCTCCACATGCGGTGGATGGACCTGCCCGGTCCCACCGACGTGATGTCGTTCCCCATGGACGAGCTCGAGCCCGGCGGTCGCCCGGACTCGCCCGAGCCCGGACCGTCGATGCTCGGTGACATCGTGCTGTGCCCGTCCTTCGCCTCGGACCAGGCCGACAAGGCCGGTCACCCGCTCGCTCACGAACTCGCTCTGCTCACCGTGCACGGTGTGCTCCACCTCCTCGGCTACGACCACGCCGAACCGGAGGAGGAGAAGGAGATGTTCGGCCTGCAGAACCAGTTGCTCGAAGACTGGTACGAGGATCTGCGCAGGGCCGAACGCGACGCCGCACTCGCTGCCCGGGATCAGAAGCTGCTCGGCAAGGCCGGCTTCTTCGACTCACCGGACCAGTAACCGCCACGTGAAGGGTCTTCTGTGAGTAGCGCCATCGCGCTGATCGTCCTCGCGATCGTCCTCGTCCCGCTCGGTGGTGTCTTCGCCGCCGTCGATTCCGCACTCAACACGATCTCGTCCGCGCGCGTCGAGGAGATGGCGAAGGAGGATCGCCCCGGAGCCACCCGCGTGCTCCGCATCCTGTCGGATCGCCCGCGTTACGTGAATCTCATGGTGCTGCTGCGCATCCTGTGCGAGATCACGGCCACGGTGGTGCTCGTCGGTGGCCTGTCCGATCTCCTCGAGCCCGTGTGGGCGCTCACGTTCACCGCGATCATCATGGTGCTCGTCGACTACGTGGTGATCGGGGTCGGCCCCCGGACGCTCGGTCGTCAGCACGCCTACTCGATCGCGTTGATCACGTCGTTTCCCCTGCAGGTCATCGGAACTCTGCTCGGCCCGATCAGCCGCCTCCTGATCCTGATCGGTAACGCGATCACCCCCGGTAAGGGATTTCGCAACGGCCCCTTCGCCTCCGAGATCGAACTACGCGAACTCGTCGACATGGCGCAGGAACGCGGCGTGGTGGCCGACGAGGAACGCCGAATGATCCAGTCGGTGTTCGAACTCGGCGACACGTCCGCCCGCGAGGTGATGGTGCCGCGCACCGAGATGGTGTGGATCGAGAGCGACAAGAGCGCCGGACAGGCGACGTCGCTCGCTGTCCGCAGCGGACATTCGCGGATCCCCGTGATCGGGGAGAACGTCGACGACGTGCTCGGGGTGGTGTACCTCAAGGATCTCGTGCAGGAGACGTACCACTCGCGCGACGGCGGACGCAGTGTCCGCGTCGGCGACGTGATGCGGCCCGCCGTGTTCGTGCCCGATTCCAAGCCCCTCGACAGCCTGCTCGCCGAGATGCAGCGCGACCGCAACCACATGGCCTTGCTGGTGGACGAATACGGCGGAATCGCCGGGCTCGTCACCATCGAGGACGTCATCGAGGAGATCGTCGGTGAGATCGCCGACGAGTACGACCAGGACGAGACACCGCCCGTCGAGGATCTCGGCGACGGCATGTACCGGGTCTCCGCGCGACTGCCGATCGAGGATCTCGGCGAACTGTTCGGCATCGAGGTGGAGAACGACGAGGTCGAAACGGTCGGCGGGCTCATCGGTTACGAACTCGGCAGGGTGCCGCTACCGGGGTCGGAGGTCGTCTCGCACGGTCTCGTCCTGCGCGGCGAGGGTTCACCCGACGTGCGCGGGCGGGTGCGCATCAGCACGGTCTTCGTGCAACGCGCGCCAATCGACGAGGACGACGACAGTGGCGACGGCGACCGGGAGGACGGCGATGACTGAACTGGGCGACGAAGACGCCAAACTGGTCGTGCTGGCGCGAGGAGCGTTCGGCCGCACCGGAAGTGGTCAGGGCGCCGCTGTCCGCGATCTCGACGGCCGCACCTACTCGGCGGGCGCGGTCGCGCTGGCGGCGCTGTCGCTGACCGCGCTGCAGGCGGCCGTCGCAGCGGCGGTGTCGAGTGGCGCCGAAGGTTTCGAGGCCGCAGTCGTGATCGGCGGCGCCCCGGAAGACCCGGGCATCGCCGCACTACACGAAGTCAGTGCGCAGGCGGCCGTCGTCTTCGCGCGAACCGATGGATCCGTGATCGAGGAGCAACATGAGTAAAACCGAATTCCGTTCCGGATTCGTCTGTTTCGTCGGACGGCCCAACACGGGCAAATCCACGCTGACCAACGCGCTGGTGGGCAGCAAGATCGCGATCACGTCCTCGCGTCCGCAGACCACCCGCCACACCATCCGCGGCATCGTGCACCGCGACCACGCGCAGCTGATCCTCGTCGACACCCCGGGTCTGCACCGCCCCCGGACGCTCCTCGGCCAGCGCCTCAACGACCTCGTGCGCGACACCTACTCCGAGGTCGACGTGATCTGCCTGTGCATCCCGGCGGACGAGAAGATCGGCCCCGGCGACCGGTGGATCGTGCAGCAGGTCCGTCAGATCGCGCCGAAGACCACGCTCATCGGCATCGTCACGAAGATCGACAAGGTCAGCAAGGACATGGTCGGGCAGCAGTTGCTGGCCGTGTCCAAGCTCCTCGGTCCCGAGACGGATGTCGTGCCCGTCTCCGCCGCCTCCGGTGAGCAGGTGGAGGTGCTCGTCGACGTCCTCGCGTCGAAGATGGAGGAGGGCCCGGCGTTCTACCCGGACGGCGAGCTCACCGACGAACCCGAAGAGACGCTGATGGCCGAACTCATTCGCGAGGCCGCACTCGAGGGGCTCGGCGACGAACTGCCGCACTCCCTGGCCGTGGTCATCGAGGAGATCATCCCCCGCGAGGGACGCACCGAGAAGCAGGGCGAACTGCTCGACGTCCACGCCCTGCTCTACGTCGAACGCCCGTCCCAGAAGGGCATCGTGATCGGCAAGGGCGGCGCCCGCCTCCGTGAGGTGGGGACCAAGGCCCGGCTGCAGATCGAGAAGCTGCTCGGCACCAAGATCTTCCTCGAACTGCACGTCAAGGTGGCCAAGGACTGGCAGCGCGACCCGAAACAGCTGGGCCGCCTCGGGTTCTAGGCGGCTGCGCCACCCGTGCGTGGTGAACGAGTCCTGAGGCTCGTCAACCACTCACGGGGCGGCGGCCCTGAGCAGAAGGAGCACCGACGTCGCGAAGTCGTGATCGCCGTCGCTTCCGGTCGCGAGTCTCCTGAGCTGCAGGCCGGCGATGGTCGCGACGATGGTCGGGGCCACGGACGCCGCGTCCGGGACGCCGAGGGCGGTGAGGATCGTCGCCGTCAAATCGTCGTATGCGGCGAAGCATTCGGCGGCGGCCTGACGCAGCTCGTGGTCGCGTCCCGCCTGGATGTACAGCTCGAACGGGGCGATCCGCTCGGCGGAGAACGCCAGGTCCTTCGCGACCTTCCCGGTGAGCGCGGCGGCGTCCTCGAGGCTCAGCCCCGTGTCCCGGTACCCCTCCGCCAGCTCCGACAGCCGCTGCGTCTCCTCCGCCACGAACCCGGACAGCGCGGCGCGCAACAGGTCCGTCTGCGTGGGGAAGTGGTACGTGATGGAGCCGAGCGACACGCCGGCCTGCGCGGCGATCCGCCGATTGGTCACGCCGGGAATGCCTTCCGTGCCGACGATGTGCAGTGCCGCCGCGAGGATGCGGTCACGAACGTCCGTCGAAGCCACCGGTCACCACCACTTCTCGGGGCGTTCGAGGTCCCACCGCAGCACCGACTCCAGCTGGGCCGCAACCGACACCAGCAGCGGCTCGGCATCGTCGTGACCCATCAGCTGGGCTCCGGTCGGCAGGTTGCCGGACGTGAACCCGGCCGGCACGTTCACGCTGGGCCAGCCCAGTACGTTCCACGGCCACGCGTACGGGCAGACCGCGGTGATCACCTTGTCCGTGGCCCACGAGCTGATGCCGTCGATCCCCTCGACCCTCGGTGGGGGAGTCGCGGTGGTCGGGGCGAGGACGAGGTCGTACTTGTCGAAGATCGCGCCGACCCGTCGCTGCATCCTCGGCTCGGCGGCGCGCGCGGCGCGTAGCGGTGCCCCACGCAACAGTCGCCCGGTCCGGGCGTTGCCCTTCGTGCGGGGATCGACGAGTGACGGGTCCGGGACCTTCCGCACCCAGTCGTCGATGCCGACCATCGACCGCGGGAGGAAGCCGAGCCCGAACATGATCCCGTAGTCGGGGTCGTCCACCACGACGCGATGCCCGAGCTTGCGCAGCGCCTCGGCGATCCGTGCGACGCCCTGGCGGACCTCGGGATGCAGCGTGGTGGGGGTCGCGGTGAACGGGATCCGCAGCGACAGCGCGATCCGCAGCGGTCCGGGGTCGCGGCCGACGGCGTCGCTGACGGTGACCGGTGCGGGCGTGTGCAGGTCGCCCTCGTGCGGTCCGGATGCAACGTCGAGGAGCAGCGCCGCATCGGCGACCGTCCGGGCCAGCGGGCCGTTGACGGTGAGGCCGTAGAACGCCTCGGCTGCAGGCCAGGTGGAGATTCGGCCGCGCTGAGGCTTGATCCCGACGAGGTTGGTCCAGGCGGCCGGGATACGGATGGACCCGGCGCCGTCCGAGCCGATCGCCGCGGCCACCACACCGGCGGACACGGCCGCCGCGGCGCCGCCGGACGACCCTCCGGGGGTGTGGTCACCGTTCCAGGGGTTGCGGGTGTACCCGAAGGCGGGACCGCCGGTGAGCGGCCACTGTCCGAGCTCCGGACTGTTGGTCTTGCCGACGACGACGGCACCGGCGGCGCGCAGCCGTCGCACCAGCTCGGAGTCGCGCGCCGCGGGCGGGAAGTCGCCCGGGCACCCGAACGCGGTCGGCTCGCCGGCCACATCGACGTCGTCTTTCACGGCGATCGGGACCCCGAGGAGCGGCAGGCGCTCACCGGCGGCGATCCGGCGGTCGGCCTCGGCGGCTTCGGCCAGTGCCTTGGTCCGGCGGATCACCTTGAACGCGTTGAGCGTCGGCTGGCTCGCGTCGATGCGGTCGAGGGCGGCGCGGGTGGCCGCCACCGACGTGGCGGCGCCGGAGGCCAGCGCCTGCGCCTGCTCGACGAGTCCCGGGGGCCGATCCCCGTCGTTGTCGCGTTGCCGTCGATCGTCTAGTTGTCCCGCGCTCATGTCGCCCCTCCCCGTGACTGTTCGTTCGAACGAACAGTATCAGCCGAGGTGTCGCCGGACCACCCTCCCGATCGCCTCGGCCGCCCCGCGAGCCTGCGATTCGGGGAGCCGGGCGTACCCGCAGACCAGCCCCCGCGGTCCGCCCGGTGTGGTGCGGTAATCGGCGAGGCTCGGGACCGTCACACCGTGGTCCTGCAGCTCAGCCGACACGGCGACGTCGTCGACGGAACCGGGCAGCGTGAGGACGACGTGGAGACCGGCCTCGATGCCGGCCAGCCCGACACCGTCCGTGTCGACCGCGGACAATTGCTGCTGCAGTGCGGCGACGAAGGCCGCCCGGCGGGCCGAGTAGGTGCGGGAGGCGCGGGCGAGGTGCCGCGACAGCGCGCCCGAGTCGATGAACTGCGCCAGCGCGAGGGCCGTGGTCGCGCAGCATGCCTCACCGCTCGCGTCGAGGGCCCGGACGAGTCCCGGCCGGAGCGCCGGAGGCGCGATCACCCACGCCACGCGGATCGAGGGAGTGAGGATCTTCGACGCTGTGCCCACGTACGCCACGCATTCCGGCCCGCGGTCGATGCTGCGCAGGGCTGGCAGTGCCGACACGTCGTAGCGGAACTCGCCGTCGTAGTCGTCCTCGATGATCACCGTTCCGGAGGCCGCGGCGTCGGCCACGAGCCGGGCCCTGCGGCTCACCGGCATCCGGGCTCCCATCGGATACTGATGGGCAGGCGTGCAGTAGGCCGCGGCGTCGGTGGCGCGCAGCAGGGCGGGGTCGAGGCCGTCGCCGTCCACGGACACGCTGCGCGTCCGAACCCCCGAACCGTCGAGGACGGTGCGGGCCCGGCTGTAGCCGGGCTCCTCGAACACCACGTCCCGGCCGCGGAGTCCTGCTGCGGTCACGAGGGTGCGGAGCGCAGCGGCGACTCCGGGAACGATCACCAGTTCGTCGGGGCCCGCCGCGATCCCGCGGGTGCGGCGTAGATGTTCCACGAGGGACCGTCGCAACTCCGGGTGTGCGTCCGGGCCCGGGACGTCCGAGGTCACGGCCGCGGCGGCGGCCGACCGCCACGCCCGGCGCCAGTCGACGGTGGCGATCAGGGCGGGATCGGGGTGGCCCGGAGTGAGATCCCACAGCGCCGCCGGTGTTCCCGGGGCGGCGGAGGAGGCCTGATCCGACGTTCGGGTGATCGTGTGCGAGGCGACGTGTGCGCGGGCCGCGACGTCGGCGCCGGGTGCGATCCGGGTGCCGGACCCGGCGCGGGCGTTCGCGTATCCGGACGAGCAGAGTTCGTCGTAGGCGTCGACCACCGACGCCCGCGCGACTGTCAGGTGTTCGGCCAGCGCCCGCGAGGAGGGCAGTGGGTCGCCGGGTCGCAGGCGACCCACGCGGATCTCGTCGAGGATCGACTCCGCGATGCGATGCCGCAGCGGCGCGTCGGTGTCGGGGAGCCGCAACGTCAGGTGCAGTTCGGGGCTGATCCGGGGCATGGTCCCGACAATACTGGTCTGTCGATAATGATGATTGTGGATCTGGAGGATGATCCACATTAGGGTGAGGATGGTCTCGTGGACAAGATCATGAGATACCCCGACCGTGCCCGCACCGAACGCGCGCAACTCGACGCCGTCCTCGACGCCGCGCCGATGGGCACCCTCGCCACCGTCGTCGACGGGCTGCCATGGGCCGTGCCGATGCTGTACGCCCGCGACGGCGACAGGATCCTGCTGCACGGCTCCACCGGGGCCGGTGCGCTGCGGCAGGTGGCGGCGGGCGCGCCTGCGGTGCTGTGCGTCGCGATGCTCGACGGAATCGTCGTCGCGGACACCCTGTTCGACTCGTCCGCCAACTACCGTTCGGCGGTGGTGCGGGGCAACCTCGTCACCCTCGACGAAGACGAATCCGCCGACGCACTGAACGCGCTGTCGGACGTGCTGATCCCCGGCCGCAGCACGGAGGTCCGGGGGCACCGGCGCAAGGAACTCGCCGCGACACTGGCCCTCGCCCTCCCGATCACGCCGGGCCAGTGGACCGTCAAGGTGCGGGACGCACCGCCGGGCGAACCCACGGAAACCAGCAGCGCGTGGGCCGGCGTGGTCCCGGTTCGGTCGGTCGCCGGTGCGCCCGTCCCGGCACCCTGGGTGGCAAGCGGCACACCCGTGCCCGCGTCCGTGTCGCGGCTGACCCGGACCGCGTAAGGAAAGCGTCAAGAGCCGGAGGAGTCCCGTAAGCGCTTCGTCAGCGCCGCCTCTTTCGCCGAGATCCGGCGTGATGCTGGCATGACACCCCACAACCGTGGGGTGTCATGCCTGCGCTGAACCGCAGGATCAGTACGAAGAGGGATCCTCACATGGCCGATGTGGCCTATGTCGCGCTCGTCGTCGGCGGATTCGCCTGTTGCGCGCTCGTTCTCCGTGCCCTGCAGACCGGACGCGTGAAATGACGGGCGCCGGAATACTCGCGGTCGCGCTGGTCACGATCGCCGCAGCGCTCGTCGTGTACCTCCTGATCGCGCTCATCGACCCGGAGCGGTTCTGATGACGCCTGCCCTGGCGGCCGGACTGCAGGTCGCCTTCGTCCTCGCGGTCCTCGCGGTCGCCTACGTGCCGGTGGGCGACTACATGGCGCGCGTATACGAATCACGCCGTCACCTGCGGGTCGAATCCGTCCTGTACCGCCTGTGCCGCATCAACCCCCACACCGAGCAGACCTGGTACGGCTACGCGGGCAGCGTGCTGGGATTCTCTACGGCGAGTGTGCTGTTCCTCTACGCGCTGCAGCGCATCCAGGGCGTGCTGCCGCTGTCCGGGGACCTCTCCGGGGTCAGTCCCGCGGTGGCGTTCAACACGGCCGTGTCGTTCGTGACGAACACCAACTGGCAGTCGTATGCGCCCGAGACAACGATGAGCAACCTGACCCAGCCGGTCGGGCTCGCTGTGCAGAACTTCGTGTCCGCAGCGGTGGGCATGGCCGTCGCGGTGGCGCTGATCCGCGGATTCGTCCGGGTGTCGCGCGGCGGTGAGATCGGCAACTTCTGGGTGGACCTCACCCGGGGCAGCCTGCGTATTCTGCTGCCGTTCTCCTTCGTGATCGCGCTGATCCTGCTGAGCCAGGGCGTGATCCAGTCCTTCCACCCGGGCTTCGCGTCCACCGGTCTGGACGGCAACTCCGTCACCAACGCACTCGCGCCCGTCGCCTCGCAGGAAGCGATCAAGGAACTCGGCACCAACGGCGGCGGGATTCTCGCCGCCAATTCAGCGCACCCGTTCGAGAACCCGACGCCGGTCAGCAACATCGTCGAGATCCTCGCGATCCTGCTGATCCCGGTCTCCCTCACTCGCACGTTCGGCACCATGGTCGGCGATCCTCACGACCGAGCGAGCGAGGTGTCCGGGCACCGCCAGGGGCTGACCCTGCTCGCCGTGATGGGCATCCTGTGGGGATCGCTCCTCGCGGTCACGCTGGCCGCGGAGTCGGGTCGGCGCGGCGTCGCCGCCACCGCCGCGGGCGCGATGATGGAGGGCAAGGAGGTGCGTTTCGGAATCCCGGGAACGGCACTGTTCGCCGTGAGCACCACCGGAACATCCACGGGCGCAGTGAATTCGGCGCACGACAGCCTGTCGCCGCTCGGCGGCGGAGCCGTTCTGCTCAACATGCTGCTCGGCGAGATCGCGCCGGGCGGTGTCGGCACGGGGCTCTACGGAATTCTCGTCCTCGCCCTGATCGCCGTCTTCGTCGGCGGACTCCTCGTCGGCCGCACACCCGAATACCTCGGCAAGAAGCTGCGGCAGCGGGAGATCACCCTCGCCGCCCTGTCCGTGCTGGTGATGCCGGCGCTCGTCCTGATCGGGACCGGGATCACCGTGATCCTGTCCTCGACCACCGGTTACCAGGGCAACAGCGGCGACCCCGGAAGTCCCGGATCCATCCACGGGTTCTCGGAAGTGCTGTACGCGTTCGCGTCGGCCTCGAACAACAACGGCAGTGCGTTCGGCGGGCTGACGGTGACGAGCGACTGGTTCCAGACCGCTCTCGGCCTGTGCATGCTGTTCGGCCGGTTCCTGCCGATCATCTTCGTCCTCGCGCTCGCCGGATCCCTGGCGTCGCAGAAGAAGACGGCCGCAGGCGCCGGAACCCTGCCTACGGCGGGCCCGATGTTCACCGGGCTCCTCACCGGCACCGTCGTGCTGGTCGCGGCGTTGACATTCTTCCCGGCCCTCGCGCTGGGACCGATCGCGGAGGCTCTGCAGTGAGTGTGAACGTGACCAGTCGTCCGGAATCAGGGGCGGCGACGACGCCCGAGGCCGGCCACGACCCGGCGCCCGTGAAGGCGGGAATCTTCAGCCCCGCCCAGCTGGTGACGGCGCTACCGGGCGCCCTGCGCAAACTCGACCCCCGGCACCTCGCCCGCAACCCGGTGATGTTCGTGGTGTTCGTCGGCTCCGTCGTCACCACCGTCATGTCCGTCGCCGACCCGTCGGTGTTCTCCTGGGCCGTCGTCGCCTGGCTGTGGTTCACGGTGCTGTTCGCGAATCTGGCCGAGTCGGTAGCGGAAGGCCGGGGCAAGGCGCAGGCGGCGAGCCTGCGGAAGGTGAAGCAGGACACGGTCGCCCACCGGATCACGGCGAGCGGCCGGGTGGAGTCGGTGGCGGGTACCGAACTCACCGTCGGCGACCGGGTGGTCGTCGAGGCGGGAGAGGTGATTCCCGGCGACGGCGACGTCGTCGACGGCATTGCGACCGTGGACGAGTCGGCCATCACCGGCGAATCGGCGCCCGTCGTCCGCGAATCCGGTGGCGACCGGTGTGCCGTCACCGGTGGCACGACCGTGCTGTCCGACCGGATCGTCGTGCGCATCACCGCGGCCCCCGGACAGTCGTTCGTGGACCGGATGATCGCCCTCGTGGAGGGGGCGGCGCGGCAGAAGACGCCGAACGAGATCGCGCTGAACATCCTGCTGGCGTCGCTGACGATCATCTTCCTGCTGGCCGTCGTCGCGATCGGCCCGATGGGCCTGTACGCGGGCCAGGAGCAGGATCCGATCAAGCTGATCGCGCTGCTGGTCTGCCTGATCCCCACCACGATCGGGGCCCTGCTGTCGGCCATCGGCATCGCCGGGATGGACCGGCTGGTGCAGCGGAACGTCCTGGCGATGTCGGGGCGGGCGGTGGAGGCCGCCGGCGACATCGACACCCTGCTGATGGACAAGACCGGCACCATCACGTTCGGCAACCGGCAGGCCACGGCCCTGCATCCCGCACCGGGGGTTTCCGCGATCGAGTTGGCCACGGCCGCACGGTTGTCCAGCCTCGCGGACGGCACGCCCGAGGGGCGCAGCATCGTGGACCTGTGTGTCCGCGACTTCGGGCTTGACCCGGCACCGTCCGAGGCGGAGCGAGCGGAGGAGTTCGTGCCGTTCACGGCGCAGACCCGGATGAGCGGACTCGACATCGACGGCGCCCGGATCCGCAAGGGCGCGAGCGACGCCGTGCTGACGTGGGTGCAGGCGCTCGGCGGGCAGGCGGCGCCCGCGGTCACCGACAGTGTGAACCAGATCGCGCAGGCCGGGGGAACACCGCTGGTGGTCGCCACCGTTCACGGAGACGCAGCGACCGTCCTCGGGGTGATCGCGCTGTCGGACGTGGTGAAACCGGGTATCGCCGAGCGGTTCGCGGAACTGCGGGCCATGGGGATTCGCACGGTGATGATCACCGGCGACAACCCGTTGACGGCGAAGGCCATCGCGGCCGAGGCCGGTGTCGACGACTTCATGGCCGAGGCGACACCCGAGGACAAGCTCGCGCTGATCCGCAGAGAACAGGAGGGCGGCCGGCTCGTCGCGATGACCGGGGACGGCACCAACGACGCCCCGGCGCTGGCCCAGGCGGATGTCGGGGTGGCGATGAACACCGGCACGTCCGCGGCGAAGGAAGCCGGGAACATGGTGGATCTCGATTCGGATCCCACCAAGCTCATCGAGGTGGTGGAGATCGGCAAGCAACTGCTCATCACCCGCGGGGCGCTCACCACGTTCTCGCTCGCCAACGACCTGGCCAAGTACTTCGCGATTCTCCCCGCCCTGTTCAGCGGAATCTATCCGCAGCTGGACACGCTGAACGTCATGCGGCTGGCCACCCCGGAATCGGCCATCCTGTCGGCGGTGATCTTCAACGCCGTGGTGATCGTCGCGCTGATCCCGTTGTCGCTGAAAGGCGTTCGCTACCGTCCGTCGTCGGCGTCGACGCTGCTGGGCCGCAACCTGCTGATCTACGGTCTCGGCGGTGTGATCACGCCGTTCGCCGGTATCTGGCTCATCGACCTCGTCGTCCGTCTCATTCCCGGAATTGGGTGATCCCGCATGCGATTTCTCATCGGCCTGCTCCGGCAGACCTGGGCCGGACTACTCGTCCTGCTCGCACTCACGGCAGTCCTCGGTGTGCTCTATCCCGCCGCAGTGTGGGGGGTGAGCAGGATCGGCGCAGGGGCGGCCGAGGGGTCTGCGGTGCGCGACAGCACCGGGTGCGTCGTCGGGAGCCGGTGGGTCGGTGTCGACCCGCAGGTGCCTGCGGGGGAGCCGGATCCGTTCTTCCACAACCGGGTCACCGGGTCGGTGGCCGAACAGGATCCGTTCGCGCCGGGCGATCCCGCCACCGCCCTGCCCACCAACCAGGGGCCGAGCAGTGAGATCCTGGCGACGTTCATCGCCGACCGGCGGGCGGCGATCGCGACCCGGGAGGGGGTGGACCCCTCCAAGGTACCGGCGGACGCGGTCACCGGATCCGGCTCGGGCATCGACCCGCACATCAGCCCCGCGTACGCGGCGTTGCAGGTGCCGAGGGTGGCCGCGGAGAACGGTCTCAGCGAGACCCGGGTCCGGCAACTCGTCGACGAGAACACCGAGGGAAGGCAACTCGGCTTCCTCGGTGAGGAACGGGTGAACGTCCTCGAACTGAACCTGGCCCTCGGCCTGACCGCTCCCGAGTGCACCGCCCCGACCGCTGGTGGATGATGGCGAGGTGAGTGGTACCGGAACCGAGGGCGTGCGCCGGGACGCCGAACGCCGACGCGGTGAACTGCGCATCTATCTCGGAGCCGCACCGGGCGTCGGCAAGACGTTCGCGATGCTCGGTGAGGCGCACCGCCGCCGGGAGCGGGGGTGCGACGTGGTCGCGGCCGTGGTGGAGACCCACGGCCGCGACCGCACGGCGGCGCAGCTCGGCGACCTCGAACTGATTCCGCCCAAGCTGATCGCCTACCGGGGCACGCTCGGCCGGGAACTCGACGTCGAGGCGGTGCTGGCCCGCAGGCCGGCGCTGGTCCTCGTAGACGAGCTCGCGCACACGAACACACCGGGCAGCGTCCACGAGAAACGCTGGCAGGACGTGGAGATACTCCTCGCCGCGGGGATCGACGTCCTCTCGACGCTCAACGTCCAGCACCTCGAAAGCCTCAACGACGTGGTGCAGCGGATCACCGGAGTGGTGCAGCAGGAAACGGTTCCCGACGAGGTGGTGCGCGCCGCCACCCAGGTCGAATTGGTCGACATCACTCCGGAGGCTCTGCGCCGCAGGCTGTCCCACGGCAACATCTATGCCGCGGACAAAGTCGATGCGGCACTGAGCAATTACTTCCGGAAAGGGAACCTCACCGCACTCCGCGAACTGGCCCTGCTGTGGGTGGCAGACCAGGTGGATGCCGCACTCGCGAAATACCGTGCGGAGAACAAGATCACCGACACGTGGGAGGCCCGGGAACGGGTGGTGGTCGCGGTGACGGGCGGACCGGAATCGGAGACGCTGGTTCGGCGCGCCGGCCGGATCGCGTCGCGATCCAGCGCCGAACTGATCGTCGTGCACGTGGTGCGCGGCGACGGCCTCGCGGGTGTCTCGGCTCCGGAGATGGGCAAGGTACGGGCCCTCGCCGCAAATATCGGCGCGAGTCTGCACAGCGTCGTCGGCGACGACGTCCCGACCACGTTGCTCGACTTCGCCCGGACCGCGAACGCCACACAACTGGTGCTGGGCACCTCGAGACGCTCACGGTGGGCGCGGATCTTCGACGAGGGCATCGGCGCAAGCGTGGTGCAACAGTCCGGGTCGATCGACGTGCACATGGTGACGCACGGCGAATCCCACCGCCCGCGGCGGTTGTCGCCGGTGGGCTCCCGTTCGCGCACGGCGATCGCCTGGATCGCCGCCGTCCTCGTACCGTCGGTGGCCACGCTGGTGATGAGTGCCGTCGACCGGTGGCTCGGATTGGTCGGCGAGGGAGCCCTGTTCTTCATCGTGGTGCTGCTCGTCTCGCTGCTCGGGGGTGTCGCCCCCGCCGCGTTCTCCGCGCTGATCTCGGGTCTGTTCCTCAACTACTTCTTCACGCCGCCGGTGCGGAGCTTCACCATCGCCGAGCCGGACAACTTCATCACCACGGTCGTGCTGCTCGTGGTGGCCGTCGCCGTCGCGGTCCTCGTCGACGCGGCCGCCAAACGTTCACGGGAAGCCCGCCGGGCGTCGCAGGAAGCCGAGCTGCTGGCACTGTTCGCCGGATCGGTGCTGCGCGGCGCCGACCTCGACACGCTGCTCGAGAAGGTGCGCGAGACCTACGGCCAGGATTCGGTCAGCGTGCTGCACCGGGACCGCGGTCCGGTGGGGTCCGTCGGGCCGCACCCACCGGTGAGCATCGCCGACGCCGACACCGTCTGCGAGGTGGGGGAAGGGGAATACGCGCTCGCCCTGCGCGGCAGCGAACTGCACGCCCGGGACCGTCGGGTGCTCCTCGCCGTCGCCAACCAGGCGGTGGGCATGATCCGCCAGACCGAGCTCGCGCAGGAGGCGGGGCAGGCGCAGGCGCTGGCCGAGGCCGACCGGTTGCGGCGGTCGCTGCTGTCCGCCGTCAGCCACGACCTCCGGACCCCACTGGCCGCGGTCAAGGCCGCCGCGTCCAGCCTGCGCAGCGACGACGTCGACTTCTCCCCGGAGGACACCGCCGAACTGCTCGCGACCATCGAGGAATCGGCCGACGTGCTGACCTCTCTCGTCGGGAACCTGCTCGACTCCTCCCGTCTCGCGGCGGGAGTGGTGACCCCGACGCTGCGGCCGGTGTACCTCGACGAGGTGGTGCACCGGGCGCTGGTGGGTCTGGGAATCGGCGGCCGGACCGGGACCCGGGCCCGGGAAAGGGTGGAAGTCGACGTCGGAACGGTGACGGCGATGGCGGATTCGGGCCTGCTCGAGCGGGTGCTCGCCAATCTGATCGACAACGCACTCCGCTACGGTGAGGACTCCGTGATCCGGGTCGGTGCCGCGGCGGTGGGCGACCGCGCCGTCATCACCGTCGCCGACACGGGGCCGGGAATTCCGCGTGGGCGGGCAGACGAGATGTTCGCCCCGTTCCAGCGGCTGGGGGACCGCGACACGACCACGGGAGTCGGGCTCGGGCTCTCCGTCGTCCGCGGATTCGTCGACGCGATGGGCGGAACCATCAGCGCCACCGACACCCCCGGCGGTGGTCTGACGATGGTGGTGGAGCTGGCCGGGGCGGGAGGGGAGCATTCATGACGAGAGTTCTCGTCGTCGACGACGAACCGCAGATTCTCCGCGCCCTGCGGATCAATCTGAGCGTGCGCGGGTACGACGTGGTGACGGCCGCGTCCGGGGCGGCCGCCCTGCGCGCCGCGGCCGAGCGACCGCCGGACGTGATCGTGCTCGACCTCGGGCTACCCGACATGGACGGCACCGAGGTGCTGGCCGGCCTCCGCGGGTGGTGCCCCGCACCGGTCATCGTGCTGTCGGCGCGGACGGACTCCGCGGACAAGGTCGACGCTCTCGACGCCGGCGCCGACGACTACGTCACCAAGCCGTTCGGGATGGACGAGTTCCTGGCCCGGGTGCGTGCGGCCGCCCGCCGGGCGACGACGGCCGTCGACACGAGTGAACCTGTGGTGGAAACGGATTCGTTCACGGTCGATCTGGCGGCGAAGACGGTGCGGCGGGCAGGGACCGAGGTGCACCTGACGCCGACCGAGTGGGGAATGCTCGAGATGCTGGTGCGCAACAAGGGCAAGCTGGTGGGGCAGAAGGAACTGCTGCGGGAGGTGTGGGGTCCGGCGTACGCCACCGAGACCCACTACCTGCGGGTGTATCTGGCGCAGCTGAGGCGCAAACTCGAGGACGACCCGTCCCACCCGCGTCACCTCATCACCGAGGCCGGGATGGGGTACCGGTTCCAGGTGTGACCGGGCGACGTGATCCTGCTCACGACCGATGATTCCGGCCGGCTCCGGGAGTCCTACCTTCGACCGCAGCATCACACTCGACCGGAGGAGCCACGAATGCCCGCACCGAAGACCCCGCAACCACTCGCGCACACCTTCACGGCGCCGATCCAGAAGGACGGGGCGTTCGCCACGTACGTGACCGTGCCGGACTCCGCCGAACTTCTCGGAACGCGGCGGCCGGTGAAGGTCGGCGGGACGATCGACGGCCACCCGTTCAATGCGACCCTGATGCCCTCGGGTGAAGGTCCGCACTGGCTTCCCCTGAAGATCGCACTGTGCAAGTTGATCGGTAAGGACCGTGCCGGAGTGGAGGTGACGGTGCACCTCGAGCAGCGTTTCGGCTGACGCCGGGCGGCGTCCGGGTTTGATCCGGGGAGAGCGGGGTACGGATCACCCGGAAGCGGTCTGCGTTTCCGAACGGGTTTCGAGGTGTGTCGTGCTGATGTGGCCGCGGTTGTCGGGGTGGCTCCCCACTCTGGGGGTCGTGGTGCTCGTCGCCGCGTGCGGAGTGAGCGACGACGGCGACACGAGCGAGAATTTCGCCGGCACCGTCGACATCGGCGGGGGTAGGAACATCCATCTCGAGTGTGCGGGCACAGGCGCACCGACCGTCGTGTTCGTGTCCGGTCTCCGGTTCGGTGCCGATCAGTGGACGACGACGGCCGATCCGGCAAGCACCTCGGCCTTCGAGGGGGTCGCCGAGTTCACCCGAGTCTGCTCGTACGACCGGCCGGGAGTCGTGCTGGGCGACGACGCATTGAGCCGCAGCGACCCGGTTCCGCAGCCGATCACCACCACGGACGCGGTCGCCGACCTCCAGTCGCTGCTGGGCGCCGCGGGCGAGGCCGGCCCCGGCCCCTACGTGCTGGCCGCCCACTCCTACGGCGGTCAGATCGCGAGACTCTTCGCCGGCACCCATCCCGACGAGGTGGCGGGCATGGTGCTGATCGACGCGCAGTCGGAGGAGCTGCAGACACTCCTGCCCCCGGAGCAGTTCGAGGAGTTCCTGCGGCTCAACACCCCGCAGCAGGACAGTCTCGACGAATACCCGGACCTCGAGCGTGTCGACTTCGTCCGCAGCTTCGACGAGATCCGCGCCGCCGAACCGATCCGGCCCCAGCCGCTCGTCGTCCTCTCCGCCGACCGTTCGGTGGCGCCGCAGATCGCGGAGGGCGTCGCGAACGGAAGCCTCCCCGCCGACATCGATCCCGGCTACGGCCCGGCCCTCGACGCCGTGCAGCCGAAGGCGCAGGCGGATCTGGCACAACTCGTCCCGGGTGCCACGCATGTCACGAACACGAACAGCGGCCACAACATCAACATCGAGCAGCCGCAACTCGTCGTCGACGGGGTCCGCGACGTCGTCGACGCGGTGCGCGACGGGCGCAGCGAGCCCTGACCGTCGCATCCGGCTCGGTCTGCGGAATGTGGTCGCCGCGACGTGGGAGACTGGACCGGTGAGGTTGTATCGAGACAATGCGGTGGTCCTGCGCCAGCACAAGCTGGGCGAGGCCGACCGTATCGTCACACTCCTCACCCGGCAGCACGGTCTGGTGCGCGCGGTCGCCAAGGGGGTGCGCCGCACGAAGTCCAAGTTCGGTGCCCGGCTCGAGCCGTTCGCGCACATCGACGTGCAGCTCTACCCGGGCCGCAACCTCGACATCGTCACCCAGGTCCAGACGGTCGACGCGTTCGCGACCGACATCGTCGACGACTATTCCCGGTACACCACGGCGTGCGCGATCCTCGAGACCGCCGAGCGGCTCGCCGGTGAGGAGCGGGCCCCGGCGCCGCAACTGCATCGCCTGACGGTCGGGGCGCTGCGGGCCGTCGCCGAGCACAACCGCCCGTGCGAGCTGATCCTCGATGCCTTCCTGTTGCGGGCCATGGGTTTTGCGGGGTGGGCTCCCGCCCTCGACGACTGCGCGCGGTGCAGCGCCCCCGGACCGCACCGGGCATTCCACGTGGCCGCCGGGGGAGCGGTGTGCGTCCGTTGCCGACCGCCGGGCGCCGCCACGCCGTCACCGGGTGTCCTCGACCTGATGGATGCGCTGATCCGCGGCGACTGGGCGAGCACGGAGGACGTGCCCGAGTCGTTGCGGGGGCAGGCCAGCGGTCTCGTCGCGGCGCATCTGCAGTGGCACCTCGAACGGCAACTCCGCACCCTCCCGCTGATCGAACGCGCACGACCGCATGCGGCGGTAAGGGTGGAGGATTCGGTCAGGCAGGATGGGGACCGTGATTCGACGACGCGAACCTCGAGCCCCGCATAGTTCCGGGGCCGAGCGCCAGATCCGGCCGCCGGACCAGCACCCCTCGGGCGCCCGCCCGCCCGGCCTGCAACCCGAACTCGTGCCCCGGCACATCGCGCTGGTGATGGACGGCAACGGCCGCTGGGCGCAGGAGCGCGGACTGCCCCGGACCGCGGGCCACGAACGTGGCGAGGCCGTGTTGATGGACGCCGTCTGCGGGTGCATCGAGATGGGCGTCGAATGGTTGTCGGCCTACGCGTTCTCCACCGAGAACTGGAAACGCAGCCCCGAGGAGGTCCGCTTCCTGATGGGCTTCAACCGCGACGTGATCCGGCGTCGCCGCGACGAGATGCACGAGATGGGGGTGCGCGTGCGGTGGGCGGGGCGCCGTCCCAAGCTGTGGCGCAGCGTCATCAAGGAACTCGAGATCGCCGAGGAGCTGACGAAGCACAACACGGTCATGAACCTGACCATGTGCGTCAACTACGGCGGGCGCGCGGAGATCGCCGACGCGGCGAAGGAGATCGGCAGGCGGGTCGCGGCGGGGCAACTCGACCCGGAGAAGGTCACCGAGGCGACCGTGGCCCGGTACCTCGACGAGCCGGACATGCCGGACGTCGACCTGTTCCTCCGGCCGTCCGGCGAGCAGCGCACGTCCAACTTCCTGATCTGGCAGTCGGCCTACGCCGAGATGGTGTACCAGGAGAAGCTGTTTCCGGATTTCGACCGCCGGGACCTGTGGGCGGCGTGTGTCGAGTACGCGTCGCGTGACCGTCGGTTCGGTGGTGTGAAATGACCGTCGACGGGGCGCCCGCGCTGCTCGGGCGGGCGGCGGACGCGCTCGAGCACTTCGCCACCGTCACCCGGGCGGAGGACGGTTCGCTGAGTTTCGAGTACGCCGGGGCGCTGTGCTCGATCAGTGCGATGACCCTCACCGAGGGCCTCGATGTGTTGTCGATGACGTGCGTGCTGGCCTGGGATCGTCCGGTCAGCGCGTCGCTGCACAAGAAGGTCGCGGAGCGGAACGGCGCACTGCAGTTCGGTTCGATCGCGGTGTTCGGTCACGGCCGGCTCGCGGACGTCATCCTGCGCTACACGTTCCCGGCTGCCGGGCTCGAGGACGAGGCACTGACCACGATGCTGCTTCTCGTGTTGAGCGGGGCCGACACCGCCCGGCAGGGGCTGATCCCCTGACGCTCACTGCGTCGCGGTGCAGTCCTTGCAGACGCCGAAGATCTCGATGGTGTGGCTGACGTCGGAGAAGCCGTGTGCGTCGGCGATCGACTGCGACCACTGCTCGACGGTGGGCCCCTCGACCTCGACGGTGTAGCCGCAGGCACGGCAGACCAGGTGATGGTGATGTCCGGACGAGCAGCGCCGGTACACGGATTCACCGGTGTCGGTGCGCAGGACGTCGACCGTGCCGGCGTCGGCGAGCGTTTGCAGGGTGCGGTAGACGGTGGTCAGCCCGATGCCCTCGCCGCGCTTGCGGAGTTCGTCGTGCAGTTCCTGCGCCGACCGGAACTCCTCGATGTCGTCGAGGAGCGCGGAGATGGCGCTGCGCTGCTTGGTGGCGCGTACTCCCACGACGACGGGCTTGCGCTGGCCGGTGTTCTGGGTCAAGGCTTCTATCCTTCCTCGGCGTGCGCGACGGCGTCCACGACGATGTGGGCGAGGTGGTCGTCCACCAGGCGGTAGAGGACCTCACGTCCGGTGCGTTCGCCGCGCACGACGCCCGCGGCCTTGAGCACGCGAAGATGCTGGCTGATCAGTGGCTGGGTGACTCCGAGTGCCCCGACGAGTTCGTGCACGCACCGTTCCGATTCGCGGAGCTGGAGGACGATCGCGATCCGGACGGGGGCCGCGAGGGCGCGCAGGATGTCGCCGGCCGCCGCAAGGGTCTCCTTCGACGGCACGTGGGCGGGCGCCGCCGCCTCGAACGGATGCAGATCCCCGGGATCGATGACGCTCACCAGTGATCTCCTTCGGAGTGCCGGACAATGGACGGGACCGTGGCCGCGAGGCCGTCGGACCGGGAGGATCACCCTCACCTTATTGCAAATCGATTCCATTTTGATATGCACGAATACGCATGTCAACCGGGTGGGTGAACCGACCGCGGTCGGGCAGATAGGCTGGGCTCCGAAAAGCGCACGTGAACCATGCATCTATTACCCAGATGGAGAGCACCCGAGTGGCACCGAAGTCCAAAGTCGAAACCGTCGTCAATCTCGCCAAGCGTCGTGGCCTGGTCTACCCGTGCGGTGAGATCTACGGAGGCACGAAGTCGGCCTGGGACTACGGCCCCTTGGGCGTCGAGCTCAAGGAGAACATCAAGAAGCAGTGGTGGCGCAACATGGTCACCAGCCGCGAGGACGTCGTCGGCCTCGACTCCTCCGTCATCCTGCCCCGCGAGGTGTGGGTGGCGTCCGGTCACGTCGGCGTGTTCAACGACCCGCTGGTCGAGTGCCTCAACTGTCACAAGCGTCACCGTCAGGACCACCTGCAGGAGGCCTACGCGGAGAAGAAGGGCCTCGACAACCCGGACGACGTCCCGATGGACGTCGTGGCCTGCCCCGACTGCGGCACGGTCGGTCAGTGGACCGAGCCCCGCGACTTCAACATGATGTTGAAGACGTACCTCGGCCCGGTCGAGAGCGAAGAGGGCATGCACTACCTCCGCCCCGAGACCGCGCAGGGCATCTTCGTGAACTTCGCGAACGTGCTCACCACGTCGCGCAAGAAGCCCCCGTTCGGCATCGGCCAGATCGGCAAGAGCTTCCGCAACGAGATCACGCCCGGAAACTTCATCTTCCGCACCCGCGAGTTCGAGCAGATGGAGATGGAATTCTTCGTCAAGCCCGGCGAGGACGAAGAGTGGCACCAGTACTGGATCGACTACCGCATGGACTGGTACACCGGGCTCGGCATCAACAAGGACAACCTGCGCCTGTACGAGCACGCCCAGGACAAGCTGTCGCACTACTCCAAGCGCACC
Source organism: Rhodococcus sp. JVH1 (assembly GCF_000280725.2). Lineage (NCBI taxonomy): Bacteria > Bacillati > Actinomycetota > Actinomycetes > Mycobacteriales > Nocardiaceae > Rhodococcus > Rhodococcus sp. JVH1. The sequence goes on from NZ_CP166289.1 coordinate 6,715,092, forward strand.
GTCGACATCGAGTACCGCTTCCACTTCCAGGGCAGCGAGTGGGGCGAGCTCGAGGGTGTGGCCAACCGCACCGACTTCGACCTGTCGACCCACTCGAAGCATTCGGGCACCGACCTCAACTACTACGACCAGGCCACCGGTGAGCGCTACACGCCGTACGTCATCGAGCCGGCAGCCGGTCTCACGCGGTCGCTGATGGCGTTCCTCGTCGACGCGTACACCGAGGACGAGGCGCCGAACGCGAAGGGCGGCGTCGACAAGCGCACCGTGCTGCGTCTGGACCGTCGCCTCGCCCCGGTGAAGGCCGCGGTGCTGCCGCTGTCGCGTAACGCGGACCTGACGCCGAAGGCCAAGGATCTCGCCGCGACGCTCCGTCAGCACTGGAACGTCGAGTTCGACGACGCCGGCGCGATCGGCCGCCGCTACCGCCGTCAGGACGAGATCGGCACACCGTTCTGCATCACCGTGGACTTCGACACGCTCGAGGACCACGCCGTGACCGTGCGTGAGCGTGACTCCATGGCTCAGGAGCGGGTCGCGCTCGACCAGGTCGAGGGTTACCTGGCGCAGCGCCTCATCGGTTCCTGATCCGCCGTCACCTGCGCGCGTCGCAGGTCGCGGTCAGATAGTTCGTCAGGATTCGCCGGTTCTCCTCGGACACCGGGATGCGTGAGTATTCCGGTGCCGAGGAGCCGACGGCGATCCACAGCGGAAAGACGAAGGGCTTCTTCGCCTCCGCGAGGGCATGGGGGTCGCAGCGCGCCGCGTCGATCGTGATGTCGACGCTCAGCCGGTCCTCGCCCGCCCGCATGGTGGCGGGCAGCGCGCCGTGCAGCGCATACAGGACGCTGCCGCCGATCTCGTCCAACCGGATGTCACCCGACGCCGTTCCCCGGCTCACGACGAGCTGGGCGGGCAGGGGTGCGGTCGGCTCGGGCGGAGCCGCCGCCGGGATCAGTGTCACCGGTACGGCCCGCGCCAGATCCTCTGCGGCGCAGTCGCCGTCGTGGATTCGGCCGAGGACGTCGTACGGAGCTGCGAGCGGCACCCGTACGGGCGAGCCGTTCCGATCGGCGACCCCGATCAGGGCGTACGCCGGCTCCGGGGGTGTGTCGCAGCGCACCGGGCCGTATTCGGCCTCGACATCGATCCGGTTGCCGGGTCCGAGTTCGACCACGCGCCGGGTCTCGGGTGCCGCCTCGAAGCCGGGACTGTCCAACGCCACGGATGTCACGGCGACGGGCGCGTCGCCGGTGTTCGCGATCCGCACGTGAATCCGCCCACCTGCCGCGTCGTCCTCCCGGCTGCGATAGGCCTCAGCCGACAGCGGGATCGCGTCGTCCTCGGCCGGGTCCCCGCTCTCGCAGCCCGACAGGACGCCGCAGGCGGTGGCCGCGACGCAAGCGAATGCGACGAAGACTCGGGAGGACGTCAGAATCGGCCGCCCCCACTGATCCGGCCGGAGCTGCTCGGGCCGCCGAAGGACCGCGGGCCGCTGCTGCGGCCACCGCCGGAGCCGCGGCTTCCCCAGTTGCTGCCGCCGCTGAATCCGCCGCGCAGGATGCTGTCGATCAGGATGCCGCCGAGGATCGCGCCGGTGGCGTTCCCGCCACCGCTTCCGGGCCCTGGGCGCTGGCGGGACTCCCAGCGGCTCACGTCGTTCTGCGCCAGGCGCAGTGCGTCGGCCGCCAGGGCGGCCGCGGCCTGGGCGTGCTGAAGCGCGCGGGAGGCGTCGGTGCCGCGGAGTTGCTGCGCGCCCGCCAGGTGCCGCTGCGCCTCCGTGAGGCGGGTCCGGGCGTCCGCTCCCACCGCGCCGCGTCGGGTACCGATGAAGTCCGACGCCGCCGTGACCTGCGACTGCGCGGCCACGATGTCCTGCTCGAGACGCTGCTGCGCGCGCTCGGCCTGCTGCCGGGATTCCTGCGCCTCGGCGAGGACGGCGTCGAGTTCCGCGTCTGCCTTGACGATCTGGGTGAAGCTGCCGAGCGGGTCGGTGTCCGCGGCGGCCCGCGCAGCCGCCAGCGCTGCCTCGGCCGCGGCGCGGGCCCGCGCGAGCCGGTCCCCACCCTGCTCGGTGAACTGGGCGGCGGCCGCGATCCCGGCCTCCACGTCGGTGATCGCGGCCGGCAGCGTCGCGATGGCGTGCCGGATGTCTTCCGCGGCGTGGTCGACGGCGTCGAGCAGCGTCCGGGCCTGTTCGAGGGCGCCCTCGGCTCCGCGGATCGCCGACACCGCCGGCCCCTGTTTTCCGGGCGGCAGGGCGATCGCGTCCCGTCCGTCGGCCACGGCCCGTTCCGCGAACGCGAGCCGCTCCTCCGCCATCGTCACGTTGTGGGCGACGGAAGCGAGTGCGGCGGCCGGGAATTCGGTCTGCAGGGTGGCGAGCGTCTGCGTGGATTCGGGGATGCGCACGGTGAGCGCGACCATGTCCCGAGTGAGCGCGTCGAGTCGGTCGGGGGCGTTGATCAGCAGGTCCCGGAGTCCGTCGAACTCCTGGACCCGCTCATTGAGTTCGCGGTCGGCGCGCCCGCACGAGGTGATGATGTCGATGAGCATCTCCCGTTGCTGCTGCGGGGTCTCGGGGATCGCGTCGTCGAGTCGCTGACGGACGGTGAACGCGGCCGCGAGCGTCGCCTTCGCCGTGTCGAACGCCGCCGTGAACGATGCTGTGGCCTGCTCGCCGAATTCGCCGCGGGCCAGGTCGAGTTCCTCCTGACTCGTACGCAGCGCGTCGTCGGTCTCGACGAGCACCTCCTTGGCGCGCTCGTCCAGCGTCGGCAGCGGGAGCGCCGTCAGAGCGGCGGTGTCCTCGGGGCTGATGCTGCGCGCCGCCTCGACGCCGGCCCGGGTGCGGTCGTGCTTCTTCTTCCGCGAATACAGCACCACGCCACCCGCACCCACGACGACCACACAGCCGCCGATCAGCAGTGTGCGCACCGACATTCCTTCGCCCGGAGTCATCGCGTCGCCCAGGCCGCCTGCTGCGGCGATCGCGCCTCCGGCCCAATCCTCCTCGCGCAGGGCGGGTTCCACCGCATCCACCCGGATCGACTCGGCCTCGTCGCTGGTGATCTCCGACAGTCCGTCCGGCGCGATGAGGGCGTACTCGCGGTCGACCGTCGCGACCGCGAGCAGGGCGTCGCGGTCGCCGAGCGAGGACGCCTGCGCCGTCTGATCCGCCCACGGACCGGCGCCGAGCCCGTTGAAGTCGGGCACGTACACCACCCACAACCGCACCTTGTGCTCGTCGTACAGCTGGTCGATCGCGGCCTGGACGTCGCTCTGCTGGTCGGCGTCGAGCACACCGACGGTGTCCGTGATCTGGCCGGGAAGACGGAACGGTGCGTCCGCCGAGGCGATCGCGGGAGAGAACAGGATCGCCACGAGAGTCAGGAGTGCGGAGACGGCGCCGACGGCGGCCAACCGCCGAGCACGGGGCTGTCGGGGGCGGGACGACGGCGTCTGCTCGAGGCGCGGTGCGAGTGGCATGGCAGCAAATCTATCGGGTGTGGCGAGTCGTCATCGGGACAGTTCGGCGACAGCTGGCAGAATCAGGGAGTGAATTCTGCACCGAGCCGTGAACGCCACGACCTCCCGCGCCGTCCTGCGCGCCTGGGGTTCGCCGGCACGCTGGCCCGGTGGACCCGCCGGATCATCGCCGGCGTGGTCCTCCTCGCCGCCGCGCTGGTGCTCGGCACCGCGGTCCGGGTGTGGCAGGTCGCGCGGATCGACGACACGTCCGCCGCCGACGCGATCGTCGTGCTCGGCGCCGCCCAGTACTCGGGAACCCCGTCGTCGGTGTTCGAGGCCCGGCTCGAGCAGGCGTACAAGCTGTACGAGCGCGGGGTGGCCCCCGAGGTCATCACGGTCGGCGGCAAACAGGAGGGCGACGAGTACACCGAGGCGGCGTCCGGCAAGAACTATCTGATCTCGCGCGGCGTCCCCGCCGACAGCATCACCGCGGTCGAGGAGGGGTCCGACACCCTGCTCAGCATCGAGGCCGTCAGTGAGGCGATGGGGGCGCAGGGCATCGATTCGGCGGTCCTGGTCAGCGACCCCTGGCATTCGCTGCGGACGCGGACGATGGCACGCGACGCCGGACTCGACGCCTGGACGGCGCCCACCCGGCAGGGGCCGGCCGTGTTCACCCGCGAATCCCAGTTGCACGGAATCGCCCGGGAGACAGGGGCGTTGATCTGGTACCAGCTCACCCACTTCTCGGCCGACTTCCCCTACACGGCGGGACAGTAGACATTCGATGACAGCACACACGACACCCCTCGGCGACGTGTACTCCGCGCACGACGTCGCCCGGCGGGTCCGCGAGGCACCGAAACGGGCGGGAATCCCGGGCAGCCAGATCGCGGCCGCGCAGCACCGATCCGTCTTCTCCCGCGACCGCGCCCGCGTCCAGCACTCGGCCGCGCTCCGCAGACTCGCCGACAAGACCCAGGTGGTGGGTCCCCGGGACGGTGACACTCCGCGGACACGGTTGACGCACTCGATCGAGGTGGCGCAGATCGGTCGCGGGATCGCCGACGGTCTCGGCTGCGATCCCGATCTGGTGGACCTCGCCGGCCTCGCGCACGACATCGGTCACCCGCCGTACGGCCACAACGGGGAGAAGGCCCTCGACGAGGTCGCGGAAAGCTGCGGTGGGTTCGAGGGCAACGCCCAGAATCTGCGTATCCTCACGAGCCTCGAACCGAAGGTGCTCTACCCCGACGGAAGCAGTGCCGGGCTCAACCTGACCCGCGCGTCGCTGGACGCGGCGATCAAGTACCCGTGGACCCGGCCGCGCCCCGGCGCGAAGTTCGGGGCCTACGACGACGACGCCGACGTGCTCGCGTGGATCCGCGAGGGTGCCCCCGACGGCCACCAGTGCCTCGAGGCGCAGGTCATGGATTGGGCCGACGACGTCGCCTACTCCGTGCACGACGTCGAGGACGGCGTGATCGACGGGCGCATCGATCTGCGGTCACTGGCCGATCCGGTGGATCAGCGGGCGCTCGCCGAGTTCGGTGCGTCGGAGTTCCCGGGGCTCGACGTGGAGGAACTGATCGAGGCCGCGACGCGGTTGAGTCTTCTGCCCGTCGTCGTCGAGGTGGGCAGCTATGACGGCACGCTCACCAGTTCGGTCGCCCTGAAGAACCTCACCAGCGAACTGGTCGGCCGGTTCGCGACCGCCGCGATCATCGGGACCCGCGATGTCCACGGCGACAAGCCGGTCGCCCGGTACGACGCCGACCTGGTGGTCCCGCCGGTGGTGGCGGCGGAGGTGGCGCTGCTCAAGACGTTCGCACTGAACTACGTGATGTCGGATGCCGGCCACCGGGCGCGGCAGGCACGCCAGCGCGACCGCGTGCACCGCGTCGCCGAATGGCTGCTCGCGACCGCACCCGCCGGTCTCGACCCCATCCTGGTTCCCGCCTGGAACGCCGCGGCCGACGATCCCGCACGGGTCCGGGTCGTCGTCGACCAGATCGCCTCCTACACCGAGAGCCGTCTCGAACGCGTCGACAAGTCGAGTCTCGGAGCCCAGGCGAGCTGGGGCTGACAAAGTCGGAAGCCGGACCCATCCTGCCGCCGCGGTGCTACGAATACGTCTAGAGACAGCTCGCACCCCAATGGTCAGGGAGACCGGATGAAGTCTGCAGTGCGCAAGATCATCGGTTCGACGTCCGCAGCGCTGGCGGTGGCGGTCGGTGCCGCCCTACTGGCCCCACCCGCGGCCCAGGCCGCGCCGGCGTACCCGTTCGCGGACCCCGACCCGTTCTACGGTGCGCCCGTCGACGTCGGGGCACGCGCCGACGGTGACGTGCTGGCGAGCCGACCGGTCGCCGCCACCGGATACCCCACCGCCGACGCCTGGCAGGTGAAGTACAAGTCGACCAACTCCGCCGGAGCGCCCATCGCCGCCATCACCACGGTGCTGGTACCCCGCGGCACTCCCGCGAACCGGCCGCTCGTGTCCTACCAGCCGTTCGTCAACGCGCTCGGGCTCGAGTGCGCGCCGTCCCATCAGCTGTTCACCGGCGGAATCCAGGAGGGGCCCGCCCTCAACGCCCTGCTCGCGCGCGGCTGGGCCGTGGCCGTGCCCGACCACCTCGGACCGACCAGCGCGTACGGAGCCGCGAAACTCGGCGGCCGGCTCGTCCTCGACGGCGTCCGCGCCGCGCAGCGGCTCCCGGAAGCGGGACTCGGTGGCAGTCCGGTCGGGCTGGCCGGCTATTCGGGCGGCGCCATGGCGACCAACTGGGCTGCGGCGCTCGCACCCACCTACGCCCCGGAACTGAACATCGTGGGCGCCGCCCAGGGCGGCACACCGGTCAACATCGGTGAACTGGCCGACCGGCTGGGCAGCACCCGCTCGCAGGCGTTCGGCCTGGGATTCGCGGCCGCCATCGGTCTCGAGCGTGAATACCCGACGCGCTCGCCGCTGGGGGACGGCCTCAACGGCGACGGACTCGCCCTGCGGGCGCAGATGAGCAACCTGTGCACGGATTCGATCCTCGGCGCCGGTGCGGGGAAGTCGCTACCCGACCTGACCAACGGTCCCGGCATCCTCGCCGATCCGTCCGGCCGCTCGGTGATGGACGAGAACAGCGTCGAACTGTATCCGGGAGTCCCGAGGACGCCGATGTTCGTCTGGCACGGCAGCGCGGACCCCCTCGTCGCCATCGGGCCGGTGCAGAACACCGTCGCCCGGTACTGCTCACAGGGTGTGCCGGTGCAGTTCGACGTGATCCCGGGCGCCGACCACGGCACCGCCACCATGCTCGGTGCCGGTCCCGCATTCGGCTATCTCGGCGACCGATTCGCCGGGATTCCCGCCCCGTCGAACTGCTGACCCCGAGGCGGAAGTTCGGGCTGCGGCGGAGCGCCTAGACTGTCGTTCGTGGCTGGCAGAATCCCTGATCGTGACGTTGCGGCCATTCGCGAGCGCACACGGATCGAGGACATCGTGGGGGAGTACGTCTCCCTCAAGCGCGCGGGCGGCGACTCCATGAAGGGGCTGTGCCCGTTCCACGACGAGAAGTCGCCGTCGTTCCACGTGCGGCCCAACCACGGGCACTACCACTGCTTCGGGTGCGGCGAGGGCGGCGACGTCTACTCCTTCCTCCAGAAGATCGACCACATCAGTTTCGTCGAGGCCGTCGAGCAGCTCGCCGACCGGTTGAACTACACCATCTCGTACGAGGGCGGCGGCACCTCGGTGCAACGCGACCGCGGCACCCGCTCCCGGCTGGTCGCGGCCAACGCCGCCGCGCAGGAGTTCTACTCGGCGCGTCTGCAGGAACCCGATGCACAGGCGGCCCGCGACTATCTGACGGAACGGAACTTCGACGCGCAGGCCGCGCAGCAGTTCGGGTGCGGGTATGCACCCGACGGCTGGGACATCCTCACGAAGCACCTGCTGGGCAAGGGTTTCGACGTCAAGGAGCTCGAGGCTGCGGGCCTGTCGAAAGCCGGGCGCCGCGGTCACATCGACCGCTTCCACCGGCGCCTGCTCTGGCCCATCCGGAACCTGTCCGGCGACGTCATCGGGTTCGGCGCCCGCAAGTTGTTCGACGACGACACCATGCCCGGCAAGTACGTCAACACGCCGGAAACCATGCTGTACAAGAAGTCTCAGGTGCTGTTCGGGCTCGACCTCGCGAAGCGCGACATCGCCAAGGGGCATCAGGCCGTGGTGGTCGAGGGATACACCGACGTCATGGCGATGCACCTGGCCGGGGTCAAGACCGCCGTCGCCGCCTGCGGCACCGCGTTCGGTGAGGACCACCTCGCGATGCTGCGGCGACTGCTGATGGACGACAGCTACTTTCGCGGCGAGATCATCTACACGTTCGACGGGGACGCCGCCGGCCAGGCCGCGGCGATGAAGGCGTTCGAGGGTGACCAGAAGATGGCCGGGCAGACGTTCGTCGCCGTGGCACCCGAGGGCATGGACCCGTGCGAGTTGCGGCAGAAGTCGGGTGACGCCGCCGTCCGCGACCTGGTGGCGCGTCGCACACCGATGTTCGAGTTCGTGGTCAAGTCGATCCTCACCGAGCACGACCTCGAGACCGCCGAGGGCCGGGTCGAGGCGCTGCGGCGCACCGTGCCGGTGGTCGCGCAGATCAAGGAAGCGACGCTGCGTGACAGTTACGCCGTCCAGTTGTCCGGCTGGGTGGGCTGGGACGACATCGCCGCCGTCCGGCAGCGGGTGCGGGACGAGGCACGCAAGCGGGCGTCCACCCGCGGGTCGCTGCCTGCGCCGCCCAAGAAGAAGGCCGCCCGGGACGAGGACCAGGACACACCGCAGTTGCCGGTCGGGCTCACCAGGCCGCGGCCGAACGATCCGACGCTGTGGGCGCAGCGCGAGGCACTGAAGGGTGCGTTGCAGTACCCGGCGATCGCGGGCACCGTATTCGACTCGTTGCCGGTGGAGACGTTCACGCATCCGACGTACGTCGTGATCCGTGAGTCGATGATCGCGTCCGGCGGCACCAGTGCGGGACTCGGCGGCGGCGAGTGGGTCGACGCGGTCAGCCGCGGTGTCGACGACGTCACCGCGGCGTCGCTCGTGTCGGAACTCGCCGTCGAGCCGTTGCCCGCCGAAGAGGACACCGTGCCGCGATACATCTCCGGCGTGATCGCACGCCTGCAGGAGGTGTGGGTGGGGGAGCAGGTGGCGGAACTGAAGTCCAAGCTGCAGCGTATTTCACCGGCCACGGCGTCGGACGAGTTCCATTCGCTGCTCGGCGACCTCGTCGCCCTGGAGCAGTACCGCCGCAGCCTGCTCGATCAGGCGATCGGCGACACCAACCGGGACGGGATGGCCGGCTGAACCGGCCACCGCCGGCTACTTCTTCTTGAGCTGATCCTGAGGAACCAGGATGGTCGTTTCCTCGTCGAGCGGTTTCATGGGCTCGAGCTTCGGCTGAGTGTTCAGGGAGTCGGACAGCTTCTGACGCGACATCTGCAGCACCTTCTTCGTGGCCGGGCTGGTGGCCACGGCCTTGGTGGCCCGGCTGATCTGTTCGTAGCGCGCACGTCCTGCTCGCGTACCCAGCACGTACCCCGCAGCGATACCGATCAACAACCGCATCATTCCCGCTTCCTCCCGACACACAACGACCTGCACCCATCCTGCCTGATGCGTCGACAGGCAGGCGATTTGGTACTGGGGTGGGGCTATGCGCTACAGTTTCTCTCGCATCGCCGGGAACGGCGAAGCACAGCAGAATAATCCCCTGTAGCTCAATTGGCAGAGCTTCCGACTGTTAATCGGACGGTTGCTGGTTCGAGTCCAGCCGGGGGAGCATCGAAACCCCGTCCGGTTGATCCGGGCGGGGTTTTCTGCTGCGCCCGGTCAATTCGGACAGGTGCACCGTCCGGGGCGAGTACATTCCCGCTGTATCGGCAGCAATCGATCGCGGGGTGTGCGATGAGCGAGGACGGCCGCGAAATCGGGCGGACAGGGTCGATCGGGCGCTTCGGCACGGGCGACGCCCCGCGGTGGCTTCTGCCCTCGATCCTCTACGTCCTGCTGGCCGTCGCCGCCTACCAGTTGTCGGGTTGGCTGTTCGTCAACCTGCGGAGCTTTCTGGGTTTGCTGTTCCTCGCGTGGTTGTTCAGTATCACCATCGAACCGGTCGTCGACTGGCTCGAGCGCCGGGGGTTGCGGCGCGGCGCCGCCACCGGACTCGTGCTGTTCGCGCTGTTCGTCTTCGCCATCGGATTCCTGGCACTCTTCGGGACACTGCTCGCGCAGCAACTCGCCCAGCTCCTCAAGGCCCTGCCGGATGCGCTGTCCTCGGTCACCGACTGGTCCAATCGCGTGTTCGACACCGACTTCGCGACGGGCGAGGATCTGATCCACCTCACACCCGAGACCATCCGAGACCTCGCCGAGCGGTTCACGCCGGGAGTTCTGGGTGTGTTGTCGTCGCTGCTCGGTGTCGTGTTCCAGATGCTGACGCTGCTGCTGTTCGTGTTCTACATGTCCGCGCAGGGGCCTGCCCTTCGCCGCACGATCTCGAGCTGGTTTCCGGCGCGGCAACAGGGGGTCATCTCGGTGGTGTGGGAGATCTCGGTCGAGAAGGCCGGCGGATACGTGGTGTCGCGGCTGATCCTCGCTGCGGTGAGTTCGGTCGCCACGGGCATCTTCCTCGTGGCGATCGGAGTGCCCTACTGGTTGCCGCTGGCGCTGTGGACCGGCATCGTCTCGCAGTTCGTCCCCACCCTGGGCACCTACCTCGCGATCGCCCTCCCCGCGATCATCGCGGCGGCGTCCCAGCCGATGGACGGTGTGTGGGTGATCGTGTTCGGGACCGTCTACCAGCAGATCGAGAACTACGTGCTGCACCCGCGCATCACGTCCGCGACGGTCTCGATCCACCCCGCGGTCGCGTTCGGATCGGTGATCGTGGGCGCCTCGCTGTTCGGTCCGGTCGGCGCCCTGGTGTCGGTGCCGGTGGTCGCCGCGATCCAGGCCCTCGTCGAAACGTACGGGCGACGGTACGAACTCGTCGCAGACGCATCGGCGCCGGTCACCTCAGTCGAACAACGCAAACACGCGGGCGACGAAGAAGGCCGCGACCGCGAGGACGAGTAGACCCACCACGATGAACGCGAGGATCGGCACCGTCCGGCCCGGCATCGGCTGCGGATGCGACAACCCCGAGGTCTGGCCGGCATCCGGTGGCGTGTCACCCGGCCGAACGCCCCCTCCGTCGTCGAGCGCCGGTGCATCGTCCGGTTCCGGTCCTGGTCGTTCGACGCTCATCCTGTGCTCCCTCTCGTGATCCTCCGCACTGCGGATCACACCCGCGTACCCCGGAAGACGCGTTCGCACACACGGCGGCGGGGCAGTGCCCACGTCCGGACACGATCCGGTTCGCCGACCACGAAAAGTCCTGTCAGGGCGGGCTTCGTCCCGGCTACGCGCCCACGGGGGGCGCACGGTAACATCGGCACGCCGCGATCTTGAGTAGTGCGGCGATGGGGCGGTAGCTCAGTCGGTTAGAGCCGTGGACTCATAATCCATTGGTCGCGGGTTCGAGCCCCGCCCGCCCCACCGTTTTCCGCGGATGCCCCAAGTCGAACGCCCGCTCCGTCGTTGTTCTCCGTGCCGGAGCGGGGCAGACTGAAAGGCATCCGAGGAGGCCATCGTGGAGCTGCAGATCGTGGCGATCGACAAACCCGACGACATGAACGTGATCGTCGGACAGTCCCACTTCATCAAGACCGTCGAGGACGTGCACGAGGCCCTGGTCGGAGTGGGCCCGCATCTCCGGTTCGGTGTCGCGTTCTGCGAGGCCTCGGGTCCTCGCCTCGTGCGCTGCTCCGGCAACGACGACCGTCTCGTCGAGTTGGCCACCCGTAACGCCGTCGCGGTCGGCGCGGGACACTCGTTCTTCGTGTTCCTGGAGGACGGCTACCCGGTGAACGTCCTGAACACGCTGAAGCAGGTGCCGGAGGTGTGTGGCATCTTCTGCGCCACCGCCAACCCCCTCGAAATCATCGTGGCCGAGACGGAACTCGGCCGGGGCATCGCCGGCGTGATCGACGGCCGCCCACCCGCCGGTGTCGAGACCGATGCCGACGTCGCCGACCGCAAGGCGTTGCTCCGGACGATCGGTTACAAGCTCTGAGCGAGCGGAGCCCGGACTAGGCCAGCGGATCGACGCGTTCCCAGGCAACCGGGAGTTGCACGTCGACCCCCTCGGCCAGGCCCCTCTCGGTGAGAAACCGCAGGGACCGCCGGAAGTTGTCGGCGAAGCGGGGGAGCGGCGTCAGCGGCCGGTCGAGCGGTTTCCAGAAATTGTCCCGGTGGATCGGGATCACGCGGCGTGCGCCGGTCCGGGTCACGAGTGCGTCCCAGTAGTCGCGGCGGAACCGGTCGGACTGCTTGCCGAGTGTGCCGATGCCGAGATAGACGGTGTCGGCGTCGTATCCGTCGAGCGCGCCGGGAACGAAGTTCGCACTGGCGTGGACGAGGACGCGGCCGTCGGGGTGCGCGAAGTGGAACGAGAAGCAGTCGCCCTGCGCGTATTCGCCGATCGATGCCGGCGGGTGTACCGCGTGTTCGATCGTGCCCGGGAACTTCGCCCGGGGGCTGTGCTCGGCGGGCAGCGCCGTCACCTCGAATGCGCCGTACCTCACGGGAGTTCGCACCTGGATCGTCCGGAACCGGTCCATCGCGAACCCGTAGCCCTCGGCGATGTGACGCGTCGACGGCGAACCGACGAGTTCCGCACCGGTGCGCTCCGCAACCGTCGGGGAGTCCATCGCGTGGTCGTAGTGCGAGTGCGCGACGAGGACGGCGGCGAGGCGGTCGGTTCGAGTTCGGGCGAGGGCCCGGTCGACGGCGGCACCGTCGGGGCGCAGCGGCCGGAGGACCGAGCGCAGGAGCGGCGGCCTGGAGAAGAACCCGTCCGTCATCAGCGACGTCTCGCCGTCGGACAACAGGATCGTGGAAACACCGAGAAAGGTGGCGTGCATGCTAGCGACCGTACCGGTGGGCGGCATTCGCACGGCGGGATCTGTGGCCGTTCTACGATGACCGCCATGGCGATCACTCCCGACACGAAGAACTGGACCTGGGTCCTCGACCGGGCGTGCCCCGACTGCGGGTTCGACTCGGCGGCAACACGGTACGAGGACATCCCGGCTCTCGTCCGGGCGAACGCGGAGGCCTGGTCGCCGGTCCTCGCCCGCCCCGACGTGACGGTCCGGCCGGACGAGCAGACGTGGTCGGCGCTCGAGTACGCCGCACACGTTCGCGACGTGTTCCGGATCTTCGACGTCCGGCTCCGGCTCGTGCTCGACGAGACGGATCCACTGTTCCCGAACTGGGATCAGGACGAGACCGCGGTCGCCGAACGCTACAACGAGCAGGATCCGGCCGTCGTCGACGCCGAGTTGCGCGCGGCAGGCGCTGCGGTGGCGGACGACTTCGAGGCCGTCGCGCCGGAATTCCGGGTGCGGACCGGGCGGCGGAGCGACGGCGCATCGTTCACGGTGGAGTCGCTGGCCAAGTACTTCGTCCACGATCCGATCCATCACCTCCACGACGTGTCGGGGTAACAGTTTCGGATTCCCGGACCCGATTCGGTAGAACGTGTTCCAATTCGGCCTGTTTGTGTCTATCGTCACATCAGCAGATGCGCAGACATGAATGAAGGGTTGGAAGACACATGAAGACCAAGGGTGCGATCCTGTGGGGCCTGAACGAGCCGTGGTCGGTCGAGGAGATCGAGATCGGCGATCCGGTTGCGGGCGAGGTGCAGATTCGCATGGAAGCCGCCGGAATGTGCCACTCCGACCACCACATCGTCACCGGTTCGATGCCGATGGCGTCCTTCCCGGTGATGGGCGGCCACGAAGGGTCCGGCGTCATCACCAAGCTGGGGCCGGAGGTGAAGGACCTCGAAGTCGGCGACCACGTCGTGCTCTCGTTCGTGCCCGCCTGCGGACGCTGTCCGGCGTGCTCGGCGGGACACCAGAATCTCTGTGACCTCGGAATGGGACTCCTGAGCGGGCTGGCGATCAGCGACGGCACCTTCCGCATCCACGCGCGCGGCGAGAACGTCATCCCGATGTGTCTGCTCGGGACGTTCTCGCCCTACATGGTCGTGCACGAGACGTCGGTCGTGAAGATCGACAAGGACATTCCGTTCGACGTCGCCGCCCTCGTCGGCTGCGGCGTACCCACCGGATGGGGTTCGGCGACGCGGATGGCGGAGGTGAAGCCGGGCGAATCCGTCGTCATCATGGGGATCGGCGGCGTCGGCATGAGCGCACTGCAGGGCGCGGTGGCGTCCGGGGCGCGTCAGATCTTCGCCATCGACCCGGTGCCGTGGAAGCGGGAACAGGCACTGAAGTTCGGGGCCACCCACGCGTTCGAGAGTGCCGCCGCCGCAATCGAGCCGATCATCGCGCTCACCAACGGTTTGATGGCGCAGAAGACGATCATCACGGTCGGGGAGATGCACGGCGAATACGTCGAGGAAGCCCTGTTGCTCACCAGCAAGTTCGGCACGTGCGTCGTCACGGCCATGGGCGCGATGACCGACATGGACGTCAAGCTGAACCTGTTCCTCTTCTCGATGCTGCAGAAGGACCTGAAAGGCACCATCTTCGGCGGCGGAAACGCCCGGGTCGAGATCCCGAACCTGCTGGCCATGTACAAGTCGGGGCAGCTGAACCTCGACGACATGATCACCCGCACCTACACCCTCGAAGGTGTCAACGACGGGTATCAGGACATGCTCGACGGCAAGAACATTCGCGGCGTCATCCGGTACACCGAAGCCGACTGGTGACGGCTCGCCGCTGCTGACCGCGGGTCGCTCTCGTAGGCTGACCGGGTGCAGAGTCTCGATCAGATTGCCCGATGGCCCGTGGACAACGCTGCGGCGGTGGTCCTGTCGTACGACGAAGGGGTGATCGGCGAGTACGGCGACCAGCAGCGCGTCTTCCCCCTGGCATCGGTGACCAAGCTGCTCTGCGCGTACGCGGTCCTGGTGGCCACCGAGGAGGGGGCCGTCGAACTCGACCAGCCCGCAGGCCCGGAGGGCTCGACCGTGCGTCACCTGCTGGCGCACGCGTCGGGTCTCGCGTTCGATGCGAACCGTGTGCAGACGGCACCGGAGCGCAAGCGGATCTACTCGAGCGCCGGCTACGAGGTGCTCGCCGACTTCCTCACCGCCGAGACGTCGATCGATTTCGCCGACTATGTCGCGGAATCCGTCTTCGCTCCACTGTCGATGGGCGCGTCCGCGCTCGTCGGGCCCGCCGGTCACGGAGCGCAGGCGTCGGCGGGCGATCTCGGCCGGTTCGCAGTAGAACTGTTCCGCCCGGCCCTCATTTCGCCTCAGACGTTCGCGGACGCCACCTCCGTGCAGTTTCCCGGGCTGGACGGAATCCTGCCCGGATACGGCTCACAGCGGCCCAACGACTGGGGTCTGGGATTCGAGATCCGTTCGGGCAAGAGCCCGCACTGGACGGGCACCGGCAACTCGCCGCGGACGTTCGGCCACTTCGGGCAGTCCGGCACCTTCCTGTGGGTCGATCCGGCCGCCGGACTGGCGTGCGTCGCATTGACGGACCGGGATTTCGGCGACTGGGCCAAGCCCCTGTGGGCCGAGCTGAGCGACGGTATCCTCTCGGAACGCAGAAGACGATGACACACCGATTGCTCGAATCACTGGCGCAACACAGGCATCACAAGGCACACTGATCAACCGAGCCCGCTGCACACACCGACTGAGGCCGTTGGGGAAGACGTCCCTCGTCGAAGCAGGAGGCTCGAGTGCGCGCATTGAATCAGTTCGCGGACGCGACGGCTGGTGTTGTCTACATCCACTCGTCGCCCGCCGCGTTGTGCCCCCATATCGAATGGGCGTTGACCGCGACCCTCGACTGCCGAGCCAACCTGAAATGGACCTCGCAGCCGGCCTCCAACGGCGTTCTGCGCGCGACCACCAGCTGGGTGGGGCCTGTCGGCACCGCCTCACGGCTGGTCAACGCGCTCCGCGCCTGGCCGATGCTGCGCTTCGAGGTCACCGAGGACGCCAGTGAGGGCGTGGACGGCGAACGGTACAGCCACGTGCCCGGTATGGGTCTGTGGCACGGGTCCACCAGCGCGAACGGCGATGTCGTCGTGGGTGAGATGCGGCTGCGGGCACTGATGCAAGCGGGCGGCGACATCGCGGCCGAACTGGACTACGCACTCGGAACCGCCTGGGACGAGGCTCTCGAGCCTTTCCGCAGCGGCGGCGAAGGCGCCGAGGTCACCTGGTTGCGCCGCGACGTCGGCTGACACCCCGCTCACGGACGCGAAAAGGCCCCCGCCACAACAACGGCGGGGGCCTTCTCTCGACCAGAGCTCAGATCACAGCGGGATGTTCTTGTGGTCGCCGCGGCTGGAGGGAGCGGCGGCGAGGGCGGCGGTGACGACACTGCGCGTCTTGGCGGGGTCGATCTCCTCGTCCACCACACCGATCGCGACGGCGCGGTCGACGCCACCGGCGATGCTCTCGTGTTCGACGGCCAGACGCTCGTGCAGGGCCTCACGCTCGTCTTCCGGCGCTGCGGCCAGGGCGCGCTTGTGCAGGATGCCGACGGCGGCCTTGGCGCCCATGACGGCGACCTCGGCATCGGGCCACGCGTAGACGGCGGTGGCGCCGAGCGCGCGGGAGTTCATGGCGATGTAGGCGCCGCCGTAGATCTTGCGGGTCACGACCGTCACGCGGGGAACCGTGGCTTCGGCGAACGCGTGAAGCAGCTTGGCGCCGCGACGCACGACGCCTTCCCATTCCATGCTCACACCGGGGAGGTAACCGGGTACGTCCACGACCACGACGAGCGGGATGCCGAATGCGTTGCACAACCGGACGAAACGAGCCGACTTCTCGGCGCTCTCCGAGTTCAGGCAACCACCCAGGCGGAGCGGGTTGTTGGCGATGACACCGACGGTGCGGCCGCCGAGGCGTCCGAGACCGGTGACGATGCTGCGGGCGTAATTGCCCTGCAGTTCCTCGAAACTCGACTCGCCCTCGACGTTGTCGAGCAGTTCGTGAACGATCGGACGGACGTCGTAGGCGCGTTTCGCCGACTCGGGCATGAGCGCGCGGAGATCGGTGTCGCCGTGCGCGGCCGCGGCCTGATCGAACTCGCCCTGCTCGCAGAACATCGACACCAGGCGGCGCGCCCGGTGCAGGGCGTCACCCTCGTCGTGGGCGGCGATGTGCGCGACACCCGACTTCTTCGTGTGCGTGTCGGGACCGCCGAGGGACACCATGTCGACCTGCTCACCGGTGACACTGCGGACCACGTCCGGTCCGGTGACGAAGACGCGGGCCTCGGGCGCCATGATGACGATGTCGGTCAGCGCGGGACCGTACGCCGCACCGCCGGCCGCGAAGCCGAGGACGACGGAAATCTGTGGGACGCGGCCGGACGCGCGGACCATGGCCTCGAAGACCAGTCCGACGGCGTGCAGGGCCTCGACGCCCTCGGCGAGACGCGCGCCACCCGAGTGCCAGAGACCCACGATCGGGGCGTCTTCCTCGAGGGCGGTGTCGATCGCCGTCACGATGTGCTTGCAGCCTTCGACACCCATGGCGCCGCCCATGACGGTGGCATCGGAGCAGTAGGCGATGGTGCGGACACCGTCGATGTTGCCGGACGCGGCCAGAACACCGGACTTGTCACGCGGATGCAGAGGGACGACCGTCCCGGCGTCGAACAGCTTCTCCAGGCGCGCAAGGGGATCGCGCGGATCGATCGACGCATCGGACTTAGTCGCGGGTGCCAAGATTGTCATCGCGTCCTCCTTGTGGCGGGCCCGGGTGGGCTGTCGATGGGTGGAGACCCCTTCAGAGAAGGGGTCTCCACCCGCGAGCTAGCAGGACCGGCTGTCAGGCCCGGCCGAAGGCGAGCGCGACATTGTGCCCACCGAAACCAAACGAGTTGTTGATCGCGAAATCGATCTCGCCGTAACGGGCTTCGCCCTTGACGACATCCAGGTCGATCTCTGGATCCTGATTCTCGAGATTCAGCGTGGGCGGAATGACTCCGTCACGCAGACTCAGGACCGTGAGCACCGCCTCGAGCGCACCGACGGCGCCGATCGAGTGCCCCAACGCGGACTTCGGTGCGTACACCGCAGCATGGTTGCCGACGGCAGCCTTGATGGCGTTCGCCTCTGCCGTGTCACCGATCGGCGTTGCCGTGGCGTGCGCGTTGATGTGCTGGATGTCCGTCTTCGTCAATCCAGCCGTCTCGATCGCCCTCGTCATGGCCCGCGCAGCGCCCGAACCCGAAGGATCGGGAGCGACGATGTGGAACCCGTCGGAGGTGATTCCCGCGCCCAGCAGACGGGCGTGGATGGTGGCACCGCGAGCCTTGGCGTGCTCCTCGGTTTCGAGGACCATCATCGCTCCGGCCTCACCGAACACGAAGCCGTCACGATCCTTGTCGAACGGCCGCGAAGCCGCCTTCGGATCGTCGTTGCGGGTGCTCAGCGCGCGCATCATCGCGAAACTCGCGATCGGCACGGCGTCGAGGTAACCCTCCACACCACCGGCGACGATGATGTCCGCGTCGCCCATCACCAGCATGCGGTACGCATGGGCGATGGCCTCGGAACCCGAGGAACAGGCCGACACGGGAGTGATCACTCCGGCGCGGGCCCCGAGCTCGAGTCCGACGGTGGCCGACGGACCGTTGGGCATCACCATCTGGACGGCGAACGGCGACACCTTGCGGTACCCACCGGCCTTCATCTTCTCGACGGCGTCGATCAGAGCTTCGCCGCCGCCCAGTCCGGTGCCGATCACGACGCCGAGGCGATCCTTGTCGACCTCCGGGCTGCCGGCGTTCTCCCAGACCTGACGGCCCAGGACGAGCGCCAGCCGCTCGACGAAGCTCATCCGGCGGATCTCCACCCGGGACAGCGACTCGTCGGGCGACACCTTGAGCTTGCCGCCGATCGTCACCGGAAGGTCGTTCTCCGTGACGAAGGCTTCCCGGATGGTGTCGATGCCGCTCTCGCCGGCCAACAGGCCCTTCCACGTGGCATCCACGTCACCAGCGATCGACGTCGTGGCCGCGAGGCTGGTGACGACGATGTTGGGGAACTGCTTCCCGTTGGTCGAGGCGGAAGTCACGGCTGAGCTCACTCCTCGTCGTTCTTGGCAGCTTCGAGCTTCGCCTTCACGGCCTCCGCGTCGGCGCCACCTTCTGCTTCGAGCTTCTGGATGTAGGACACGGCGTCACCGACGGTGCGCAGTCCGGCGAGATCCTCGTCGGGGATCTTCACGCCGTACTTGTCCTCGGTCTGGACGGCGATCTCAACCATGGAGAGGGAGTCGATGTCGAGGTCGTCGACGAAAGACTTTTCGATGGTCACCTCGGACGGCTCAATACCGGTGACCTCCTCGATGATCTCCGCGAGTCCGGCGATGATGTCTTCCTGGGTGGCGGCCACTGAGTGGCTCCCTTCTAATTCGGTGTAGATGTATCTGGAGTTGTGCAGGCACGTCCCCATCGGCCGCGCCTGCGGGCCCTGCACGCACCGAGGTGCGCGCAGCAAACTAGCCGAGTTCTGTCAGTTCGGCTAGCGCGGAGATATCCCCCGGGGTCTTGAGTGCCAGAGTCGGCGTGCCGCGCATTTCACGCTTGGCGATACCGACGAGGGTTCCGGCTGGTGGAAGTTCCGCGATCGCGGAGACCTGAGCGGTCCGCAGGCTTGCGGTACACAGGTCCCAACGCACAGGTCGGGTTACCTGCGCGGCCAGTTTAGTCAGTGCGTCGGCTCCGGATGCGACCGGTGCGCCGTCGGCGTTGGAGAGCAGAGTGCGGGTGGGTTCACCCGGTGTGATCTTGGACGCAGCCTCGGTGACGGCCTCCTGCGCGGGAGCCATGAACCGGGTGTGGAACGCGCCTGCGACGGGCAGGGCGCGAACCCGCGCCTTCTCCGGCGGGTTGGCCGCGAGTTCCTCGAGCGCCGACAGCAGACCTGCCGCGACGATCTGGCCCGCCGCATTGCGGTTGGCCGGTTCGAGGCCCAGTTCGTCGAGGCGGGCGAGCACCGCGGCCTCGTCGCCCCCGAGGACCGCGGACATGCCGGTCGGTTCGAGTGCGCAGGCCTTCGCCATCTCCGCGCCGCGGACGGCGGCGAGGGCGACGGCGTCGTCGGCGGAGAGGACTCCGGCGACCGCGGCTGCGGCGAGTTCACCGACCGAGTGCCCGGCCGCGATGGTGTCTGCGGGAACCAGGCCACGCGCGTCGAGTTCCTCGAAGGCGAGGAGTGCGGCGGCCACGACGAGGGGCTGAGTCACCGACGTGTCGGTGATCTCCTCCGCTGTCGCGGTGGTACCGAGGCGGACGAGGTCGAGGCCGGCAGCCTTCGACCACAGTGCGACACGGTCATGAGAACCCGGCAGCTCCAACCAAGGGATGAGCATGCCGGGAGTCTGAGAGCCCTGACCCGGGGCGAGCAACGAAATCACTCTTCAAGAGAACACCGTCAACGGCGTGCTGCGAGATGTCGTTGCGGATGAACCTTTGTCGGCGGATTTGTTGGGTTCCCACAAAATTGCACGTGGGGTCCTCGCATCGAATCTGGACAGACGTTCGTTACAGCCCTGCTTCTCCGAATGGGAAGGGTGTGACTGGTGTTAAACGTGATATGGGTTCGTTATGGGAATGTGTCAATCGACCCACTGTGGCAGCCACTCTGAGTACATACGCATCCCGCGGATTCGTCGGATCGCGACCGGTGACTTCGGCGATTCTCTTGAGTCGATACCGCACAGTATTTGGATGAACAAACAGCTGCCGGGCACAAGTCTCAACCGCACCTCCACAGTCGAGATATGCGTCCAAAGTGTCGGTGAGAACACCTCCGGCGGCCGCCAGCGGCGCGACCAGATGGTCGTTCAGAGCGGTGACCGCGGCGTTGTCCCCGAGCAGTGCGCGCTCGGGTAACAATTCGGCGGCGTGGACGGGCCGAGGCGCGCCCCGCCAGCCGGCGACCGCCTGCATCGCGGCGAGCGCCTCGACGGCACTGAAGTGCGCCGCACCCAGCGTCGGCGTGGTCGGGCCGATGATCACCGGCTCGTCCGAGAACTTGCCGAGCAGGTCGGTCATGAAACTCGAGTGCCCCGACCCCTCCTGAAGTTCGCCGCTGACGACCATCACGAGCCGAGAACCCTGCACCACGGCGAGGGCGGCGCGTCCGTGCTTCTGCGCGATGGTGTGGACCGTGCCGACGACGGAGACCCGTTCGTCCTCGGGGGGAGTGCCGACGATGACGGTGGCGGGGGCGGTGGCGTCCCAGTTAAGGGTCGCCGCCCGCGACAACATGTCCGAGCCCGTGTCACCACGGACCACGGCGTCGACCACGAGTGCCTCGAGCCGGGTGTCCCACGCACCGCGGGACTCCGCGGCACTCGCGTACACCGAGGCGGCCGCGAAACCCAGTTCGCGGCCGTAACGGAGGACGGCCTCGGTGAGGGCGATCAGCTGCTGGTCGTTGCGGGCGAGCGCCGGCAGCCACTGCTCGAAGAACTCCATCGCCACGCGGACCATGTCCACCGTCTGGCTGAGGGTGAGCCTGCGCGCGAGATCCTGCGGAATGACCTGGAACGCGTCCAGGCTGAACCGGATGTCGCTGTCCGGGTTCTTGAGCCACTCGAGGAAGTTCACGACCGCCGTCTGAACCAGCAACTGCACGTTGGAGCGTTGAGCGGCGTCGAGGTCGTCGAAGAACGGCAGTTGGTCCTGCATCGTCGTGACGGCCTCGGTCGAGAGGCGACCGGAGAACTGTTTGACGCGACGCAACAGCGCGTCGGGCAACGGATCCCGGGTTTGTCGTCTGCGGGAGACCAACGGACTCTGCTCGACCATAGTCAAGAACCTACGCCCACCGCCGCCCGTGTAGTCCGACGGACACACGGGCGGCGGTGGGGAGGATCTCGGCGTTACGCGCTGCCGGTGTCCGTGTACGAGACGGCCGCGGCGCGGACGTCGTCGATGCGGTACCGGTTGGCGGCTTCGACGGCCTTGGAGCGGTCGAGGGTGCCTTCGCCGGCGAGGGCGGACAGGACGGCGACGACGATGGATTCGGCGTCGACGTTGAAGTACCGGCGGGCGGCGGGGCGGGTGTCGGAGAAGCCGAACCCGTCGGTGCCGAGGGTGGTGTACGAGCCGGGGACCCACTGGCGGATCTGGTCGGCGACGGCGCGCATCCAGTCCGAGGCCGCCACGAACGGGCCGGCGGCGTCGGACAACGCCTGCGTGACGTAGGGCAGCGGGGCGTCGGTGCCGGGGTCGCGCAGGGCCTGCTTCTCCCGTTCGATGCCGTCGCGGCGCAGTTCACCCCAGGAGGTGACCGACCACACGTCGGCGGCCACACCCCACTCGTCGGCGAGCAGCTGCTGGGCCCGCAGGCCCTCGGGCATGGTGACACCGGAGACCAGGATCTGCGCCTTCGGGCCCGATGCCTCGGACTTTTTGAACAGGTACATGCCCTTGAGCAGTCCGTCGACGTTGAGGTCGGCGGGCTCGGCGGGCTGGGAGTAGGGCTCGTTGTAGAGGGTGATGTAGTAGAAGATGTCCTCCCCACCGAACCCGTCCACGCCGTCGGTGCCGCCGTACATCCGGCGCAGCCCGTCCTTGACGATGTGCGCGATCTCGTAGGAGAACGCCGGGTCGTAGGCGACGGCGGCCGGGTTGGTCGAGGCCAGCAGCAGCGAGTGCCCGTCGGCGTGCTGCAGTCCTTCGCCGGTGAGGGTGGTGCGGCCGGCGGTGGCGCCGAGGACGAATCCGCGGGCCATCTGATCGGCCGCGGCCCACAGGCCGTCGCCGGTGCGTTGGAACCCGAACATCGAGTAGAAGATGTACAGCGGGATCATCGGCTCACCGTGGGTGGCATAGGAG
Source organism: Rhodococcus sp. JVH1 (assembly GCF_000280725.2). NCBI lineage: Bacteria > Bacillati > Actinomycetota > Actinomycetes > Mycobacteriales > Nocardiaceae > Rhodococcus > Rhodococcus sp. JVH1. The sequence goes on from NZ_CP166289.1 coordinate 6,737,532, forward strand.
GTGCCGACCGCGGTGAACGAGGCGGTCGAGCCGGCCTCGTTGATGCCCTCGTGCAGGATCTGCCCGATCTCCGATTCCTTGTAGGCGAGCATCAGGTCCGCATCCACGGCGGTGTACAGCTGGCCGTTGCGGTTGTAGATCTTCAAGGAGGGGAACCAGGAGTCCATCCCGAAGGTGCGGGCCTCGTCCGGGATGATCGGGACGATCCGCTTGCCGATCTCCTTGTCCCGCAACAGCTCCTTCATGATCCGCACCAACGCCATGGTGGTCGCGACCTGCTGCTTGCCGGAGCCCTTGCGGACCACGTCGTAGGTCGAGTCCGCCGGCTGCGGCAACGGTGCCGGGCTGGTGCGCCGCTGCGGCAGGAACCCACCGAGCGCGCGGCGGCGGTCGAGCATGTACTGGATTTCCGGGGCATCGGGGCCGGGGTGGTAGTACGGGGGCATCTTCGGGTCCTTCTCCAACTCGGCGTCGGAGATCGGGATGCGCTGCAGGTCCCGGAAATTCTTCAGATCGTCGAGGGTCAGCTTCTTCATCTGGTGGGTGGCGTTGCGGCCCTCGAAGTGCTTGCCCAGGGTGTAGCCCTTGATGGTGTGCGCCAGGATCACCGTCGGCTGCCCCTTGTGCGCCATCGCCGCCGCGTACGCGGCGTAGATCTTGCGGTAATCGTGCCCGCCGCGCTTGAGGTTCCAGATGTCCTGATCGGAGAGGTTCGCGACCAGTTCCTTCGTCCGCGGATCCCGGCCGAAGAAGTGCTCGCGCACGTACCCGCCGTCGTTGGCCTTGTACGTTTGGTAGTCACCGTCCGGGGTGACGTTCATCAGGTTGACCAGGGCGCCGTCCCGGTCCGCGTGCAGCAGCGCGTCCCACTCGCGGCCCCAGACCACCTTGATCACGTTCCAGCCGGCGCCGCGGAAGAACGACTCCAACTCCTGGATGATCTTGCCGTTGCCGCGGACCGGGCCGTCGAGGCGCTGCAGGTTGCAGTTCACCACGAACGTCAGGTTGTCGAGGCCCTCGGTGGCCGCCACGTGCGCCAGGCCGCGGGATTCGGGTTCGTCCATCTCGCCGTCACCCAGAAACGCCCACACGTGCTGATCGGCGGTGTCCTTGATGCCGCGGTCGTGCAGGTAGTGGTTGAACCTCGCCTGGTAGATCGCGTTCATCGGGCCCAACCCCATCGACACGGTCGGGAACTCCCAGAAATCCGGCAGCAGCCGCGGGTGCGGGTACGACGGCAACCCGCCGCCCTGATCGGCGTGCGAGTGTTCCTGCCGGAACCCGTCCATCCGCTCCGCCGGGATCCGCCCCTCCAAAAAGGCGCGGGCGTAGATGCCCGGCGAGGCGTGGCCCTGGATGAAGATCTGATCCCCACCCCCGGGATGGTCCTTGCCGCGGAAGAAGTGGTTGAACCCCACCTCGTACAGGGCCGCCGACGACGCATACGTCGAAATGTGGCCGCCGACCCCGACCCCGGGGCGTTGCGCGCGGGTCACCATCACCGCCGCGTTCCACCGGATGAACGCCCGATACCGGCGCTCGGTCTCCTCGTCCCCGGGGAACCACGGCTCGTTCTCCGTCGGGATGGTGTTCACATAATCGGTCGACGTCAACGCCGGCAACGCGACGTGCTTCTCCCCGGCCCGCTCGAGCATCCGCAACATCAGATACCGGGCACGAGTCGGTCCGGACCGGTCCAACAGTCCGTCGAACGATTCCAACCACTCCGTGGTCTCGTCCGGGTCGATATCCGGCAGATAAGACGCAACACCCTCACGGATGACGCGAACGCGGGCGTCGGAACCCGGGGTCGCACTGGGGTTGGAAGGTTGGGCCGCTCCGGCGCCGGGTGTGGCGGAATCCGGTTGAGACGCGGGTCCCTGGATCAGGTCTGACAACGTTGCTCCTCATTGTGGTGGGACGCGCGGTGTGGCGTCCTCTCCATGCGATCGCGGCCTTGTTAGGCCCGACCCATCTCCTTTATGAATATGGCGCGACCCTCATCTTTCACCATCGCGGCGCAGTCGGCACACTGTGTTCGGGTTACTCTCCGGTAGCGTTTGCGCAGATCCGGGGCCGAATGTTGAACTTGTCGATGCCGTCGAAAACATGGGGGAGACGAATGCGCACGTCGACGCGCCGCTGGGGGCCGGCGAGTGCTGCCGTCGCGGCGATCGTCGGTGTGGGCGTCATCGCCGGATGCGGCGGCGCGGTCGAGGGGACCGCGCAGCAAAACGATTCTCAGGCCGCCGAGTACGCCGCGGAGGCGACGTCCTCATCGGTGGCCGCGTCGTCCTCCCAGAAGGCCGCGGCCGAGCGGGAGGCGCTCGTGGAGCAGTGCACGATGTTCGTGAACCGTGCCGGCGACACCATCGACAGCTACAACGCCTTCATCGACGCCGCCAACGCCGACGCCGCAGACACCGGTGCGAAGGCGAGCGCCGCGGCGGCAGCCCTTCGGGCGGCGGCCGACGGGGCGTATGCCGCCACGCCCGCACTTCCCGCGGAGCTGACCGGACTGCTCACCGATTACGCGAACAACTACCGGGAACTCGCGACCGCGGTCGACGGCGGGCAGCGCGGTGACATTCTGAACACACTCGCGAGCCGTGGAGACGAGCTCAGCGACTCGATTCGGGGAGCCTGCCCCACATCGTGACTCCCGCACCGTAGGCTCGGTCGATGACCACGCATCACTACTTTCTGAGAAAAATTCGCGTGGTCGGCTTGCGCGAAAGCGTTCGAGCATGTTCGCTTTCACCTAATTGATCTTCATCCGGCAGGTGTTCGGGTATCCGAGCACCGTCAACAAAAGGAGGACCCCACCGTGGTCGCCGCGGCGGACGCCCAAAACTACGCTCAGAAACTCGGGATCACTGCCGACATGGCGGTACAGGAACTGGGCTGGGACGAGGACACCGACGACGACCTGCGTGCCGCGGTCGAGGACACCATCGGTGGAGAACTGCTTGACGAGGATTCCGACGAGGTGATCGACGTCGTGCTGCTGTGGTGGCGCGACGAAGACGGAGACCTCGTCGACGCCCTCATGGATGCCATCGGCCCCCTGGCCGACGAGGGATTCGTGTGGGTCCTCACCCCCAAGACCGGTCAGCCCGGTCACGTGGAGCCCAGCGAGATCGCCGAGTCCGCACCTACAGCCGGTCTCACCCAGACGTCGGCGGCGAACCTCGGGGACTGGTCGGGAAGCCGTCTGGTTCAGCCGAAGTCGCGTCCCGCGAACAAGCGCTGAACAGTCGCACCTTTTCGTTCACTCACCGAAGGATCACGTCATGCCGCTCGAGGTGGGCACCACCGCCCCCGATTTCACCCTCAAGGACCAGAACAATCAGGAAGTGACGCTTTCCGATTACCGCGGAAAGAAGAACGTCCTGCTCGTGTTCTACCCCCTCGCGTTCACCGGAACGTGTCAGGGTGAACTCTGCAAGGTTCGCGACGAACTGCCGAAGTTCGAGAACGACGAGACTGCGATTCTCGCGCTCTCCGTCGGTGCGTCGCCGACACACAAGATCTGGTCCGCCGAGCAGGGATACACCTTCCCGCTGCTCGCCGACTTCTGGCCGCACGGTGCGGTCGCGCAGCAGTACGGTGTCTTCAACGAGAAACTGGGCTTCGCGAACCGCGGCACCTTCGTCATCGACAAGGAAGGCGTCATCCGGTTCGCCGAGATGAACGGGCCCGGAGAGGCCCGTGACCAGGAAGCTTGGGAGAAAGCGCTCGCCACGCTAGAGTCCTGATGCGCATCCGGCGAGGTTCTCGCCGGATGTTCGGGCGTGTAGCTCAGTGGTAGAGCTCTGGTTTTACACACCAGCGGTCGGGGGTTCGAAACCCTCCGCGCCCACCGTCAGGGCAAAGCCCCGATCTGCGTTCCGCGCGGGTCGGGGCTTTCTCCGTGTCGGTGTTCACCGTGCTGCCCGCGTTCGGCCGCCCCGCACGGCACTTCACTCCTCGGTGAGTTCCATGAGCTGCTCGGCGGCGGTGATGTTGCCGTTGTCGGCGAGGCGGCGGAGTTCGTTCATGTCGCCCAGTTCCGTGGCGAGTTCGATGAGCTGGTCGGCCGCGTCGGAGCAGCCGTTGTCTGCGAGCCGGCGGAGTTCGTCCATGTCACCCCGTTCGCCGGCGAGCTCGATCAGGATGTCGAGCGCGGTCGAATCGCCTTTGGCCGCCTGCTCGCGCAGGGCGGACAGTTCGATTTCAGTCATGGTGTACATCCTCTTCTCGATCGGGTTTCTTCGTGCGCCGAGCCCGGAGCTCGTCGCGATGCGCGTGCCACTCGTTCAGCAGCGCCGGAAGTCGCTCGCTGAGGAAGTCGGCCAGCGCGACCATCTCCTCGAGCGGGGCGCGACGTTCGGGTGGAGCGTCGGCCAGCAACGCCAATCCCTCCCGGAACAGCGCCGCATGCTCCTGATGGAGAGCGGAATCGAAGTTCTGCGGTTGCTGACTGGCCGGGTCCAGGCTCACCCGGTCCACCCGCTCGCCGGCCATTCGGGTTCGCCGCGCCATCCGATAGCCCTCGAGCAGCTTGACCGCCCCGGTGATGGCGCTCCGGCTCGCCAGCAACGCCTCGCCCAGTTCGTCGATCGTCTGTTGCGGTGGATCGCAGACGAACAGGTACCCCAGCAGCCGTCCCGCCATCGGCGGGAAACCGTACCGGCGTGCGTAGAAACGGCCGACGTGGTCGGCGAATATCAGCTGTGTGTCGGACGGCACAATACCGAAAATAGCAGTTCTGACTGAAATAGCACAGATTTGTGTCATTTCAGTTCAGCTGCCGTCCTGTGACAGGTTTCGTGGAGTTAACCTGTTCATCGCCCGCGGCCTCGCCGGCAGTGGCATATTCCTGACATGCCCAGGTACAAGGTGACGCTGCGCAACGGCACGTCGAGCGACAAGACCTTCGAATCAGACTTCCAGGCCGTCAACGAGACGCACCGGCCCACCGAAACCGGCGCGGGCATCGTGAAGATCGACCGCTACGAGGACGACGGGGAAGTGACCGGCGTCTGGTCCGCTCCCACCACGAGCCGCAGGTAGCCCGTCAGGTCGCGTCGCGCGAGGTCGCGGAGCCGCGGCGACCGAGTTCGGCCTCGAACGCCGTGATCCGGATGGTGACTCCGCGGACCGTTTCGCAGCCGTAATCGTTCGCGATCGACTCGCCGAGCAGTGCTCGGTGCTCATCCAGCTGGGCGAGCAGTTCGTCGTCGCCGAGCTTGGTCAGGTCGCTGCACACCTCTCGATCGTCCCAGGCGCAGTCGGCGAAACCAATGCCTCACACGAATTTCCACCGGATGCGCAGAACCCCGCCGGGCCACGTGGGTGTGTTGAGTCAGCACCGAAGATGTGAGCAGGGCGGGGCCGTGCGCCGCCCCTGAATGGGGGGAACGAGGCGGCATTTACCATGGTAGGCGCAGTAAAGGGCGCTTGGCGAGATACTCAGCAGAGTTTCAGGAATCAGACATACCGACCGGAACGAGTGCGTGGTTCGCAGCCGCCGACGGATTGGTGAGACGCACACGCTATTGCGCGGGAATCCGGCGAATCGGCGCGCAATTGTGCCCCCGGCTAGTGCGCGCGAATGCCTGGACCCACGGTGTCGTAGGCCTCGGCGAGGAGCGCCGCTAGGGTGTCGTCGAGCTGATCGTCGGACGTGATCGTCAAACGGTGCGTGATCACCGTCTTCGTGGTGGGAAACGCCTCGCGGAGCTGCGGGTGATGGACGCGCCGACGCAGGTCGAGAGCGATCTCGAGCCGCGACGAATAGATGAACGCGGCAGCGAAGACGCGGGCACGAGCCCACGCGATCTCGGTCCGGTGGACCCGCTCGTCCACCTCGCCGCACGCGAGAACGAGGTCACGGAACTGCAGCAGGCGCTCGGTGGCGTCCGGGTCCTTGCCTACCAGGTACTCGTCGATCGCGGCATTCATGGGACGCTCCTTTACATCGACTGCAACGTTAGTTGATACAAATATCGGCGTGCATCGAACCTCCCGTCCCGCCGCCGCGCGTGCTGCAGGCCTGCTCCTCGGCTTCGCCGCCGACCGCGTGTTCGCCGATCCGGCCCGGTGGCATCCCGTGGCCGGATTCGGACGCACCGCAATGGCATTGGAGAAGGTGACGTACCGCGACTCCCGGCCGGCCGGGATCCTGCACGTGGCGGTCCTCGTCGGCGGAGCGGCGGGGCTGGGGGTCGCCGCGACGCGGATGGCGCGGCGCGGGGGATGGCCAGGCGAGGTAGCCGGAACGGCCGTCGCGACGTGGGCCGTGCTCGGCGGGACGTCGCTGGGACGGACCGGATCGAGCATGGCCGCACACCTGGAGGTGGACGACCTTGCCGCCGCCCGCGCCCTGTTGCCGTCGCTGTGCGGCCGCGACCCCAGCGTGCTCGGCGTCGACGGGCTCACGCGGGCGACGCTGGAGTCGGTGGCCGAGAACACGTCGGACTCGGCGGTCGGGGCATTCGTGTGGGGCGCCGTGGCCGGAATTCCCGGACTGTTCGTCTACCGGGCGTCCAACACCCTGGACGCGATGGTCGGGTACCGCTCGCCGAAGTACCGCAACTTCGGCTGGGCGGCGGCGCGGTGGGACGACGTCCTCAACCTGCTGCCCGCCCGCCTGACGGGTGCGCTGTCCGTCATGGCCGCGCCGGCGGTCGGCGGGTCGCCGAACGAGGCGTGGGAGGCGTGGCGACGCGACGCGTCCCAGCACCCCAGCCCCAACGCGGGCGTCGCGGAGGCCAGCGCGGCGGGCGCACTCGGGATCTCGCTGGGTGGGCGCACCGAATACGCGCACGGCGTCGAGATGCGACCCGTCCTCGGCTCCGGGCCGTCGCCCCTGCCCGTCGACCTCGACCGTGCGGTACGGCTGTCCGCGGCGGTGCAGGTCGGTGCGGCGCTGGTGTCAGCGGCCCTTGCCGTAGCGGTCGGCCAGCTTCGCTTCCGCCGCCGTCCGCGGCGCTGACTCCACCGGCTTGCTTCGGGCGAACGGCTTCTTCCGGGCCACCGGTGTGGGAACCGGGGCGGAGTCGTCGGAGGTCTTCGCGGACTTCTCCTTGCGGCGTTCGCGCCACTCCGCGCGAATGAAGTAGGCCAGGCCGAGCGGGGCCATGATGCCGAACGCCAGCCACTGCAAGCCGTACGACAGGTACGGGCCGGCGTCGAGTTGGGGGAGCGGGATGGTGCCGAGGCCGCCGGGCTGACCGGGTTCGAGTTGCACGTACGCGTCGACGAGATCGGTGCCGATGAAACCGCCGATCTGACCCGCATCGATGTAGTACACCTGGCGGAGCCCGTTCTCGTCGATCGGTTCCTTGCCTGCGATGGTGCCCTCGGACTTTCGGACGCGACCGTCGAGCGTCACCTGCCCGGCCGGCGGCGGATCCACCGGCGGCGGCTCGGTTCCCTGCACAGGGCGGACGTAGCCGCGGTTGACCAGGATCGTGCGACCGTCGGTCAGTTGCAGCGGCGTCAGGACCTCGTACGCGGGCTGCGATTCGATGGACCGCAACCGGACCAGCAGATCACTGTTCTGGACGTAGGACCCGGTCGCGGTGACGCGGCGCCACTCGTCGTCCGGATTCGGGGCCGCGCCGGACAGCAGGGTCTCCAGCGGGACGGGGTCGGCGTCGACCGAGTCGGCGATCAGCTGGTTTCGGTGCTCCGTCGACGTGTTCTTGCCGAGCTGCCACGGCGCGAGCACGTAGAAACACATGAATGCGAATCCGGCGACCACCAAGGCCAACACCAACCAGCCGGGTCGCAACAGAAATCTCAGCCTTCGCACGCCTCCACGGTAGCCGCTCGCAGGTGGGGACCCTGATCGTGGGTTACCGGCTGCGCACCCAGTCGAGCAACCCGGGCACCGCGGCCTCGATCTGCAGGCGGACCCGTTCGAAGTCCTCGAGGTCGCCGTAGAAGGGGTCTGGGACGGACGACGTGTCCGCGTCCGGGTCGAAGCTGCGCAGCAGCCGGCGGCGTTCGTCGGGCACCCCCATGTGGGCAAGCTCACGGTCGTGGTTGGCCGCCAGTGCGACCACCAGATCGGCGCCGAGATGGAACGGCCCGACCTCCGCGGCCGTGTGGCCCGTCGGGTACCCGTTCAGCTTCAGGGTCTCGTTGGTGCGGATGTCGGCCTCGCGGCCGACGTGCCAGCCGTGGGTCCCGGCGCTGCTCACCGTCACCCGGTCGTCGAGGGCTTCCCGGCGGAGGTGCTCGGCGAAGATCTTCTCGGCCATGGGGGAGCGGCAGATGTTGCCGGTGCACACGAACGTCACGTGCAACGGGGTGTCAGGCTGCGGCATCGAGCATCTTCCCGAGGTGGGCGACGGTCTGCGCCGTCGTGTGCGCGCGCTCGGCCTCGGCCGGGAAACCGTAACCCCACTCGACGAACACCGCGGGGATGCCCCAGTGCGCGGCACCGAGGACGTCGTGGTCACGGTCGCCGACCATCAGGACGTCGGGGGTGGCGCCCTCGGTGGCGGTGACTCCCAGGTTGCGGAGGGAGTGGGCGATCACGTCCGACTTGGCGCGCCGACTGCCGTCGTCGCTGGCACCGCCGATGAACTCGAAGTAGTGGGCCAGTTCGAAGTGTTCGAGGATGCGGATCGCGAACCGTTCGGACTTCGACGTGGCGACGGCGAGCCGTCGGCCGCTGTCGCGGGCGTCGATCAGCACCTTCTCGATGCCGTCGAAGACGGCGTTCTCCGCCCACCCCACGCTGTCGTAGCGCTCGAAGTAGGCCGCGACCGCCTGCCGCACGACGTCTTCGTCCAGCCCCATCGACCGGAACGTGTCGATCATCGGCGGGCCGATGACGGCGTCGATCATCTCGTCGGTCGGTTCCGGCTGCCCGATCGTCGCGAGCGCATGACGGAACCCGGCGTGAATGCCGGGCGCGGAGTCGGTGAGCGTGCCGTCGAGATCGAACAGCACGATCGGAGCCGACAGGGCCGAAGGGGCGGAGGACAGGGAGGTGGAGAGAGATGTCACCGGACCATTGTCCCTTAGGCTCGACGGTTGTGGACATTCGTGCCGGTACCCGGGAGAGCCTGCGTCACCACGGAGACGTGGATGCGGGGCCCGGTCTCCTCGATTTCGCAGTGAACGTGCAGGGCGACGGGCCCCCGGAATGGCTGCGACTGCGTCTCGCGGACGCGTTGCCGCGCCTGGGCTCCTATCCCACCGTCGGGGCCGATCGCGCCGCCCGGACCGCAGTCGCCGCCCGGCACGGCCGGACGCCCGAGGAGGTGCTGCTCCTCTCGGGTGGGGCCGAGGGCTTCTCCCTGCTCCCGCGGCTCGGGGTCCGGGAGGCAGCACTGATCCATCCGTCGTTCACGGAACCGGAGTGGGCGCTGCGGGAGGCGAACGTGCCCGTCACACAGGTGCTGCTCGACGACCCGTACGTCCTGGATGCCGCCGCGATTCCCGAATCCGCCGACCTGGTGGTGATCGGCAACCCGACCAACCCCACCTCGGTGCTGCACCCCGCGGAGGAGATCCTGCGGCTGCGCCGGCCCGGCCGGATCGTCGTGGTCGACGAGGCGTTCGCCGACGCGGTGCCGGGCGAGGTCGAGTCGCTCGCCGGTCGTTCGCTGCCCGACGTGCTGGTGCTGCGCAGCCTCACCAAGACGTGGGCACTGGCCGGACTGCGCTGCGGGTACGCGCTCGGCTCCCCGGAGATCCTCGAACGCCTGCAGGTGGGGCGGGCGCACTGGCCGCTGGGAAGCCTGCAGGTGGAGGCGATCGCCGCATGCAGCGAACCGGACGCCGTCGCCGCCGCTCGGGAGCACGCCGTCGTGCTGGGTGCGTGGCGGGACGACATGATCCGGCGGCTGAACGCGATCGGCGTCGCGGTGCACCAGCCCGCCGTCGCACCGTTCCTGCTGCTCCGACTGCCGGACGGCGAACTCGTGCGGAAGCAACTACGCGAGCGGGGCATCGCCGTGCGGCGGTGCGACACGTTCCCCGGACTCGGTCCCGACTTCCTCCGGGTCGCGGTCCGACCCCCCGAGCAGACCGATGTGCTGATCGACGCGATGAAGGAGATTGTGTGAACCCGGTGCGTCTCGCCGACGTGATCGCGGCCCTGGATGCGGCATACCCGCCCGCCCTCGCCGAATCGTGGGACTCCGTCGGCCTCGTGTGCGGCGACCCCGACGACACGGTGACGACGGTGACGATCGCGGTCGATCCGACCGCCGAAGTCGTCGACGAGGCGATCGACGCCGGCGCCGACCTTCTCCTCGTCCACCACCCGCTGCTGCTGCGCGGCGTCGACACCGTCGGCGCGCACACCCCGAAGGGCGCACTCGTCCACAAACTGATCAAGGCCGGATGCGCCCTGTTCACCGCGCACACCAACGCCGACTCCGCGGACCCCGGCGTCTCCGACGCCCTGGCCGCGGCGCTCGGACTCACCGTCACCGGACCGATCGACCCACACCCCACCGAGGACCTGGACAAGTGGGTCGTCCTGGTCCCGGCAGGCGACGCCGACACGGTGCGCCGCGCCCTGTTCGACGCGGGCGCCGGACACATCGGCAACTATCGCGACTGCAGCTGGTCCGTCACCGGGCAGGGCCAGTTCCTCCCGACCGACGGCGCGAACCCCACCCTCGGCGCGGTCGGTGCGCTCGAACGCGTCGAGGAGAGCCGGGTGGAGGTGATCGCCCCGCGCGGCATCCGGCAGAAAGTGCTCGCCGCGATGCGCGCCGCCCACCCGTACGAGGAGGTCGCGTTCGACGTGTTCGAGATGGCGACGTTCCCCGGACCCCGCGGACTCGGGCGGTTCGGGGAGCTCCCCGAACCGCTGTCGCTGCGCGACTTCACCGACCGGGTGGCGGACGCCCTGCCCGCCACGACGTGGGGTGTGCGGGCCGCGGGCGACCCCGAAGCGACGATCCGCACCGTCGCGGTGTGCGGCGGCTCCGGCGACTCGTACCTGGACGCCGTCTCCCGACTCGGCGTGGACGCCTACGTCACCGCCGATCTGCGACACCACCCTGCGGACGAGCACCTGCGCGCCGGAGGTCCGGCCCTGATCGACGTCGCGCACTGGGCGAGCGAGCAGCCGTGGTGTGACCAGGCCAAGGGCGTCCTCGACGCCGCGTTCGGCCGCACCCCGGAATGGCAGGTTCGGGTGTCGGCCGTACGAACCGATCCGTGGTCGGTCAGCGCGTCGCCGTCGTAGCGCCGTCCGGCCGAAACCAGTGATCCGCCGGGGTACTGTTGACACCCAAGCAATCTGCACACCAGAACCCTTCACAGAAGACAGCAGGAGTTACCACGCGTGAACGTCGAACCACAGGTGCAGTCCAAGCTTCTCGACCTCGCCGGCGTCGATGCGGAGCTGTCGAGGATCGCCCACCGACGCACCGCGCTTCCGGAGCGTCAGGAAGTCGAGCGGCTCGAGGCGGAGCGCGTCACCCGTAAGGACGCGGCCGTGGCCGTCGAAATCGTCCTCGACGATCTCGACCGCGACATCCGCAAACTCGAAGGTGAGGTCGACGCCGTCCGTCAGCGCGAGGACCGCGACCGCACACTGCTCCAGAGCGGAACGGTCGGATCGAAGCAGCTCACCGAACTCGAACACGAACTCGGCAGCCTCGTCCGCCGTCAGGGACTGCTCGAGGACGAATTGCTCGAGGTGATGGAACGGCGCGAGGCGTCGCAGTCCGACCACGACCACGCCGGTGCGCAGCTGTCGCAGATCGAGGAAGACCTCATCGACGCCGGCCGCCGCCGGGACGACGCCGTCGCGGATCTGGACGCCGCCGAGCAGCGCTGCATCCGCGACCGAACGGCCCTGGCCGACCAGTTTCCCGCCGACTTGATCGCCGTCTACGAGAAGCAGCGGAGCCAGAACGGCGTCGGAGCGGCACTGCTGCAGTCGCGGCGCTGCGGAGCATGCCGCATCGAACTCGATCGCGGCGAGATCTCCCGGATCACCGCCACCGCACCCGACGTCGTCGTGCGCTGCTCCGAATGCGGCGCGATCCTGGTGCGCACCAAGGAGTCGGGTCTGTGAGTGCCGGTCGGGTCGTCGTCGAGGCCGACGGTGGTTCGCGCGGCAATCCCGGACCCGCCGGCTACGGCGCCGTGGTGTTCGACGCCGCCAACGGCACCGTTCTCGCGGAGCGCAAGGAGAGCCTCGGGATCGCCACCAACAACGTCGCCGAGTACCGGGGCCTGATCGCCGGTCTCGACGCCGCCGCCGAACTCGGCGCCTCCGAGGTGGACGTGCGGATGGACTCCAAACTGGTGGTCGAGCAGATGTCCGGGCGCTGGAAGGTCAAGCACCCGGACATGATTCCGCTGCAGCGCCAGGCGTCCACACTCGCCCGGCAGTTCGATTCTGTGACGTACACGTGGATTCCGAGGGCGGAGAACGCGCACGCCGACCGCCTCGCCAACGAAGCCATGGACGGCGCCGACGGCGATGCCGACGTCGAACCGGAACCGGCTGCCGTCCCCTCGGAGAAGACCACCCCCGCGGCACCGGGCTGGATGGACACGACGGGTGCCCCGACCCGGATGCTGCTGCTCCGGCACGGGCAGACCCCGCTGTCCGTCGACCGGCGCTACTCGGGTCGCGGGAACCCGGCCCTCACCGAGATCGGGCAGGCCCAGGCGAACGGCGCGGCCGCCCGCTTCGCGGGCAACAACGGAATCGCGGCCGTGGTGTCGTCCCCGCTCGGGCGCGCGCAGCAGACCGCGACGGCGGCGGCGAAGGTGCTCGGACTCCCGGTCACCGTGCACGAGGGCCTCACCGAAACCGACTTCGGCGAGTGGGAGGGTCTCACGTTCCGGGAAGCTGCCGAGCGCGACCCCGAACTGCACCACAAATGGTTGTCGGACACGTCGGTGTGCCCGCCCGCGGGGGAGAGCTTCGACGAGGTGCGGGAGCGCATCCTGAAGGTCCGCGACGACCTCACCGCCTCCTACGCCGGCTCCACGATCCTCGTGGTCACCCACGTGACCCCCATCAAGACCCTGCTGCAGTTGGCGCTCGACGCGGGACCCTCCCTGCTGTACCGGCTGCACCTGGATCTGGCGTCGCTGAGCATCGCCGAGTTCTATCCCGACGGCGGCTCGTCCGTCCGCCTGGTGAATGACACCTCCCACCTGTGAGTACTTGTTAACCGCCCGCGGTTAACAAGTACTCACAGGCCCAGAGGGCAACGACCGCGGCGAGCAGGGTCAACGGCGTGGTCACCAGCGCGAGAACCGTGAACGTCCGGAGATCTGCGGGAGATCCGGCTCGCGCAGCCACGCGCCGCCACAGCATGATCGCGAGCGATCCCACGTAGGTGATGTTGGGGCCGAGGTTCACACCGAGCAGCATCGCCAGCACGAGTCCGGTCGGAGGGTGCGGTCCGAGCGCCGCCAGCAGGAGCAGCGTGGCGGGCAGGTTGTTCACCAGGTTCGCCGCGACCGCGGCGACGACGGCCATCGTGAGCAACGCGGTGAACGACGTGTCGGTCGGCAGCCGCGTGGCGATCCATTCGCCGATCGGACCGTTGGCGACCCCGGCCACGACGACGCCGAGGATCAGGACGAACGCGCAGAACCACACGTCGATCGAATACACGATCCGTCTCACGCTGGTCCGGCCGTCGCGCAGGGCGACGACGCCCAGCACGATCGCCCCCGCCGCGGCCACCCATGCCGGTGCGACCCCGACGAAGCCGGACACCGCGAACCCCAGGAGTGTGGCCGCGATGATCGACAGTGCGGCGACCGGCGCCTGCGGATCGCGTTTCGGCTCCGGCTCGGCTTCGGGCCGGCCGAGGTGACGCCGGAAGAACACGCGGAACAAGATGAGTTCGACGACGATCGCCACCGCCCACGGCAGGGCCATCACGGCGGTGAAATGCAGGAAGGTCAACCCGGTCGCCGAGAACGCGATGAGGTTTGTCAGGTTGGACACGGGCAGCAGGGTCGACGCGGTGTTCGACAGGTGAGCCGTGGCGTACGAGTGGGGGCGCGGATCCATTCGCAGCGAGCGGGCCGTGGCGATCACCGCCGGTGTCAGCAGGACCACCGTGGCATCGAGACTCAGCACCGCGGTGGTCAGCGCCGCCGCCCCGAACACGAGTGTCAGCAACCTCTTCGGATCCCCCCGCGCCCCCCGGCGCAACCGGCCCGCGATCCAGGTGAACACACCCATGGCGTCCGCGAGGTGCGCGAGCACGAGGATCGCCGCCAGGAACCCGACGGTCGGGGCCATCTCCGACACTTCGTCCCAGGCCTCCGACGGCGTCACCAGACCGGTGGCCAGGACGACGACCGCAGCCGGTGCGGCCGCGACGATCTCGGGCAGCCTGCGTGGGCGCACGACCGCGAAGACGAGGACTCCGGCGACGAGCGCCACCGCCAGAACTGTCACCGAGGGGTCACTTCAGGAGCTTGTGGAGGGTGCGCAGATTCCGGGTCGTGGTGAACGCCTTGAGCTTGGGAGCGCCGGTGCTCCTGCCGAACCTGCTCTTCAGCGTCATGCCCCGTTCGACTTCCCAGTACAGGACGCCGTCGCCGGCCTGCACCCGTTCGACCTCCGGATCCAGCTCGTCCCGGATGCTCAGAAGTGTGTCCAGGACGTCGGGCTCGGGCGTCACCAGCACGTACGGGTGCCAGCCTTCTCGCTCGGGGTCGAACGGGTAGTCCTCGACGATCTTCCGGACCGTGTCGAGGTCGAGGACGAAAACCCAGGCTTCGTAGTGGAATTCGGCACGCAGCGCGGCTTCGATCTCCCTCTTCAGGGCGGGGACGTCGCCGCGGTCGGAGTCGAAGAGCACGTTGCCCGACGCGAGAACGGTCTTCACGTTCTCGAATCCGAGATCGACGAAGGTGCTGCGGAGGTCGGCCATCTTGATGTTGATGCCGCCCACGTTGATGCCGCGCAGGAGGGCGGCGTATCGGGTCATGAACAGACCATAGTGCGGCGACATGACACGTTCGCACGGACTGTAGGCTGATCGCGCGGACGAGTTGGCCGGGCGACCGCGGCACAGGGAACCAGCACTTCAGTGCACAGGCCCTGAGTCGAGGAAAGTCCGGACTCCACAGAGCAGGGCGGTTGTTAACGGCAACCCGAGGTGACTCGCGGGACAGTGCCACAGAAAACAGACCGCCGATGCCACATCCTCCGGGGTGTGGCGTCGGTCAGGGTGAAACGGTGCGGTAAGAGCGCACCAGCACCCCGGGTGACCGGGGTGGCTAGGTAAACCCCGCCCGGAGCAAGGTTGAAGGCCGCACCGGTTCCTCCGGGATCCCGGTGCGGCTGCGCAGGTGTTCGAGGGCTGCTCGCCCGAGCCTGCGGGTGAACCGCTCGAGGTACCCGGCGACGGTGTGCCCAGATGGATGGTCGCCACCCGGCGCTTCGGCGCCCGGGGACAGGATCCGGCTTACACGCCAACTCGTCCGCCCTTACTTCAGCGCTCGCGCTGGTCGGGTTGTATTCCCAGATCAGAGGCACTTTCCCTGGTGGGGATCCGCGGCGCACGACGCGCACCCAACGCGCCGATTTCAATCGAGCGACGGGACCAGACGGGACGCGCCAGATACCCATACCCCCCAGCAGTACTGCCGGACGAGCGGCGATGTCGGGGCAGTCCGGGAGGGCGTGAGGTTGGTGCGAATCGCAATCAACAGGTCAAAACAACGTCAGAACTCAAAATCCCCTCGCAGGTGTACGGACCTACGAGGGGACCTAACAGCCGGGAGATACCCCAGCAATGTCGATTACAACACAGCTCACTCCTGCAAGAATCACGGCCGGCGGCGCGATAGCTGTGACCGGACTTGCATCGTGGATGAGCTTCACCGCACTGTCCGATCTCGCCGCGGACAATGGAATCGCGGACGATCAAAGCCCGGCATTCCCCTTGATCGTTGACGGGCTGACGATCGTGTCGACCATCGCCGCCGCGACCCTCGCCATGGGTTGGCCGCGCGCTTACGCGTGGATCCTGCTGGTGCTCGGCACCGCAGTCTCCGTCGGAGGAAACTCGGCACACGCCGTCACCAACGGGGGCGGTTCGATCGCGGTCGCCATCTCGGTCATTCCGCCGCTCGTCCAGCTCGCGAGCATTCACCTCGCTATCACGCTTGCGAATGAAGAGTCGCGGCCTGCCCTCGCTGATGGGTCACCGGGCCTCAGTGTCGACGCGCCCGGCACGGAGGAGGAACTTCTCGCCGCGGCTTGAAACCGCCTGGCCGGTAAAAACAGCGCAGTGCCACTTAGCCCCCGACCGCGTGTGGTCGGGGGTCGGCGGCGCATTCATCTGGCTCGGCGGGCGCGTGCTCGCGGCCAGGCCCGCTCGCCGCCGCGCATCAGGCCTCGAAGAAGTCCACGGAGTCAATCGTTGGACGCCCAAGTAGAGGACTATCTTTCCATTCTCCAGTCACGAACCCCGTGTGAATGTCCTTCTCCAGCGGAAGAAGGTCCAGATCGACTGGCATCGGCCCCTCGCGCGTCCAGAGAGGCACTCCCGGCAGCACTATCTCGGAATGCGCTAGCTGCCACGGATATTTAACAACAGTTCCCACAATGTCGCGGATTTGGATATTGCAAATGTGAATCATGCTAAGCAGACCCTGAGAGAGGCGTGGATCAAACCCTTCCGGAAATAGCAAGCCTGACGAAAAACCCTGCACCCAGTTCAAGTCGGAATCCGGAACCCGAAATGCGCTTACCACGATATTGGAGGGCATCCCAAGGGCGATCCGGTGTCGGTCCTCTGCCTTCCACTTAAGAGGTGCAGTCTGAGAGACGTTGAGTACTGCAGACGTCTTCGCAAACCAGCGGGAAAGCAGCTCGACGTCGCCTCTATTGAGGTTCCGATCGCGCTCAAATATGAGCGGTTCGACTGCGGCTTCTAACCGGGACATCCAGCCGTTATTGCAGACGTTGCATACGCGACTTTCTACCATCGTTCGCGCCGGCATTGGCCCGCGTTTATCGGTTTCTACGCCCATTGCAATACTGAGACGAAATGGCTCGAAACGCAGTTGCTCTTCTGTGAAGTGCTTGAATGACCACTGGGGGAAGATGTGCTCTTTCGTCGGCGTCGCCTGCCCAGTCGTACGGGGGCACATCCAACAGAACGGCGTCACCTCTAGGTAGCGCGAAGCGGCGGCCCGACTCCCGCTGATCTTCTCCTTGTCGTACTTCCGAAGGCCGGAGGCGGGGTAAGTCCTGTCAACGTCTCTGCGCACTGCGAGATCGTAACTGCACAATCGAGAAGTACATGCCGGACACGAATCGCGACCGACACATTGACCCTCTGCGGTCTTGCCCATCTTTCGCGCTGCGGTTCGGCGCCGGCACACGGTGGGGTTCGCACCGTCTCCCCGCACTGTCGGCAGTAGTGCGTCCGATGGCCGCCGTTGTTCGCGGTGTCACAGGCGCATACCTACCAGCCGACGATGCATACGTTCGGCCCGAGGTCGTGCCCGTTCGGGCATTGACGCGGCGCGGGCTCGACGGACTTCACAGGGAAGCTTCGCACACACGTTCGACGTTTGATACCGTGCCTTCACCCGGCGCGGAGGGAAGCCGCGCCGGGGTCTACATCTCAGGCCTTCTGCGTCCCGGTTGTTGCAACCAACTGTTCACCGTTCGCGGCAGTGGCTTTCCAGCCCCCACTGAGACTGCCCAACACCTGTTCCGCGAGAGGCGCCAGCCCATCGCGGTCCGCTACCTCGCCCTCACCGCGCACCTGCGAATCCAAATCGGAGATCTTCACAGCGTGCACAATCGTGTACTCACGAGCGAGTCGCACCACTTCTTCCTCCGGAACGCGAAACGGATCATTCGCAGTAAGCGCATCGGAAACGATCTTCCCGTCTGAGTGCAGGGCGGCGATATCATGCGATGAAAGAACGGTCTCGGCCTCACCGCCAGGCGATACAGCCGGGGCCAACTCGCTGGCGCCTCTCGCGAGCTTGTGCTGAATGGTGTCCCGGATCTGGGCCAAGGTCGTCTTGCGGTTGATGTTCATTCGCGAATCATGGCACGCAGTGGGTAACCACATAATCCAATCACGTGATCTCTACCGCGGGTCCAGTTCGTCTGGTTTGATGCGCAGGTGACAGATGCACCCAAGGCCTCCGATGAGACCGTCCTTCGATTCTTCGTGGGATCCGAGGATGGGCGGAGATCAGCTGAGTGGCGGATCTGGACCGCGGCCGAGGGACGGCGCCCAAAGGATGATGTATACCTGTCCCCACAGCTAATGATCAACGACTCGAAGATCAGCTTGCACAGGGATGGCATGGCTCAGATCGGGCTGTCTAAGGCAGTCCGTGACCAGCTGAGGCCCGGCGACAAGAAGGCGCTTCTGCGGTGGGAGATGGCGGACGTCGAAGTCATCCCTGGATGGAAAGCGCGGTACGTTTTGCAATTTCCAGAGAGCGAACTCGAACAATTGGACAGCGTCCCCCTCAAGGCTGTCCGGATTCCTTCAGCAGGTGCAGGTCGATCCCTCCATGTGATCGTGATGACATCCGGTCCGGACTGCACGCTTCCGCCGGGAACGAATGTTGCAGCGTTGCTGGGCAGAGGAAATGGCGGCCATGTAGCCGTCGTGGTTCTTGAGACCGACTTCGATCCCCGCACATTCGACGCGCTAAAGGCGGGACCGGAAACATCGTTAACCGGGTGGTCCGTGCCGAGTGTGGTAACCGAACGAGAGCCATTCGGATGGATCGTCCATCGCAGGTATGACGAGGTTCGGGTATCAACCGAGTACAGCTTCTTGAAGCGTCGTCCGGAACGAAAGCTCGCGCTCGCAGATTTCGAGGGCGCCGTTCTACCATGGGCCAAGAAGCCACCAGAGGCCGATCACCGTGATGCCGCCTGCGCAATCCTGGTCTGTAGTCAACGGCGGCGCCCGAAGCTCTACGTCGACCGACGCTCACGCTGTAACCACGAACACCTCGCCGGCGACGCGATGGATTTAGTAGCTGCGTTCGACCGTAACGAGATCGATCGTGGCTGGAGCACACTCCGGAACGGCGAGTACTTCACGATGATCGGAATGCCCGAAGTCCTTAAAGCCAAAGGGCTCAACCACTGGGTGAGGGGGCCCGGCCGTGCATCACGACAACGCCGGGAATGACACTGGGACCGAACTATCGATCATTCACCCGACCTATACCGCGCACACAGTTCGTCTGGTTTGATGCGCACGTGAAGAAGATGATCTTGGCAGGTTCGGTCATTGCCGGCGTTGCGTTCAGCGTTGCCGGGTGCGGCAATGGAGACAAGACATCGGCTCCCGCTCCGGAAACGGTGACCGTGTATCGCACCGTTACGGTTGTAGCCACGCCCTCGCTTGCACCGACGACGACCTCTCGGCAGCCTGTGGCCGCGCCGGTCACTACGACCCCACCTCCGCCTCCTCCAGCGAAGGTTCCAAAGACCACGATCAGCGACGGAATCTTCGCGGTAGGTAGCGACGTCGCCGCCGGGACTTACTCCACGCAGGGGCCCCGATCGGACCTGGGAATGTGCGCGTGGACATTCCTGCCGTACAAGGGTGCAAGCCTGGGCGAAGCCGAAGGTGGCAGCTCAACGATGGGCCCTGGGTACATGCAGCTCGATGAGGGTCAGATCGTTCAGACGATCGGTTGCACCTGGACTCTGGACGGATGACGTCTGATCGTCATCTGCCAGCACGAGACTCGTCCGGAACAGAAATGTATATGGTGTGCGTCACAGCCTCTGGATTGTTCCGCGTCGGTTTCTAGACTCGTCGTCGCACCGGTCGTCCCCCCCAGCGAAGTCCGGTGCTGAGGACCCCGCCGGCCAACCCCCCCGTGGCCGGCGGGGTCACCTGCCGTCAGGCCCATGCGGGTTAGGGCCCCGTTCTTCCGGCCGGCGCGCGGTATGTCGCGGCTCGACTGCGCCCGGGCGGGCTCCTCTAGCATTCGTACATGACAACCGACAACATCGAAGAAGAGTTGACGCGAGAAGATCTCTCACCATTCCGCGATCCATTGCTGGCAAACCTTGTCGCGCAAACCAACGCGACCGGTGAATCGCTTCCGGTGATTTTGACTATGGATGGCTCCGTGATCTCGGGAGATCTGATCTCGGGTGCCGACTACTTCCGCCAGCTCGGCGAAAAGACGGGGATGTCCGGGTTTTTCGAGCCCATCCTGAAGCAGTACGTAGAGCGCCAGGGCGAGACGGTTACGGACATAGACGTCGAGGACACCCTCTGGATTCATGTGCGCGACACCACCGCGATTTCCGGCTCAACGACCGTCAACATTGGCTTGTGGCGAGGAAGTCTCACCCACGTCACCGGATGGACATTCGGCAAACTTAGTTAGCCCCGACACTGCATCGAACCCCCGACCTTTCCTCGAGGTCGGGGGTTCGCATGATCGTGATGACATCGGCGATAGTTGCACTCTGATAGGGCGGTCTGTGCTGCGGACACGTCGACCAACCCCGTGGCCGGCGGGGTTCGTTCTGTCCGGGCTCGCAAGTACTGGTACGTTCGTCTAATATTTCGTGTCGCGACGGGTGGCTGATGCAAGCCTCGACAGCCCCGGGCGCGGGCCCCGCCGACCAAGCAACCCCGACTGCGATCGGCGGGGTCTCATCTGGTAGCGCCCTCCTTTATCAGGTAGTAGCGCTTCTGGCAATCGAAAGAGCAGCATTGCCGGGTGTGAGGTTCTCGTGGTCGATTTTTCGAGGGAAGCCCTTGCTCACCCAAACGCCGCATGGTGTTGTTTCTTCTGTCGTCGGCTCGCTACCACCGTTAGAGCTGGCGCATCGCGTCCCGCCAGTACAACTGGGAGCTGGCGGGACGCTTCAGGTTTCGGACCCAGGCTTCGTGTGGCGCGCCGCGGAGAGGCTGCGACAACGAAGAAACGCCCCCACCCTCGGGCCGAGGGTGGGGGCGCTGTTGTGGCTCAGGTGGTTACGCGGCGTCGCCGACGAAAGCAGCGAGCGCATCGGTTGCCGTGCACGTCGAGGTTGTTGGGCGCGGTTCGAACTGGCACGGACTACCGCGGGTATAGCGCCGGGAGCACCAAGTCCGAGTACGACCGCATACCCGACAGGGTCAGGTGCACACCGTCGTTCAGGAACAACCCGTCCGCACCGGGCGGTGTCGTCCATTGCGTGGTGAGCACCACCGAACCGCTGCTGTCGGCCGCCTGCGCAATGGCCGTCTCGAAGTCAACCCACGGGTCGAGCCCGACCTGATCGGTGTAGCGGGGGACGACGAACAGGAACTCGCTGTCCGGGGACAGGCTTTGCACGTTCGAGACGATCGTCTCCAGGTCCGTCTGCAGCTCGGTGGTGGTGCGACCATCGGTCCAGTCGTTGCCGCCCAGGGCGATGATCACCAGATCGGGCTGGAGGTCGACCAGTAGCTCGGGCAGGCCTTCGGCGAGTGCGGTCCAGCCGGCATAGTCCTGCGCGGTCTTGCCTGCGAACGCAAGGTTGTACATGTGCAGACCGTTGCCGACGACGTCGTCGGCCTTGTGTTCGACGATGCCCAGGATCTGGCAGCCGTCGGTCGAGTTGTCCACCCTGATCTCGGCGCCGAGTGGGGCGACGCCGAGGCTGCCGCCGAGGTGGTACCGCTCGAGCTGGCCGCCGGGTGTGACCGTGGTGGTCACCGAGTCGCTGGTGATGTCGATGTCCGTGGTGCCGTAGTTCGGGTAGCCGCGCACGACGACTTCGGCCCAGAACGTCGACCCCCCGGTGTCGCCGTCGACGTCCCAGGTGAGGGACTGGGTCTGCCCGGAGGGGCCACTGTTGTTCAGCCAGACCGAGCCGGGGACCCCGTTGGTGTCGCCGGTTCGATCGGCGGTGTCGAGGGCGGTGTCGAACTCGGTCGGCCGGTATTCGTAGTTGGGGTGGTCGGCATTGGGGGTGTCGCAGGGAATCCACTTGCTGACCGGAACTCCCAGACGTTTGCCGAGGTCGTCGGCGAGCAGGTAGGGCCAGGTGCGGCGGTAGTCCTTGACGCCGTTGGAGTCGCCGGCACTGAAGCCGTCTGCCTCGGAGTCGGACAGGACGACGATCTTGAGGGGTCGTTCGTCGCGGCGGACGAGGCAGTTGATCCAGTGTGCGGTGACGAGTTCTGACATGTCGTACCTTTCAGTGTTTTCCATGAGTGGCGGGCTGATCAGCCCGCAACCTTCATGTATGCGGCGGCGGCCTCGGCCATTGCCGTGTTGCCGGCTTCGGTGAAATGCACCCCGTCGGCGACGTACAGACCTGAGCCGGTGAGATCACGGACGTCGAGGACGTGCGCGCCGAGTCCGGCCGCCGTGGAGCTGATCGTCTCGACGTAGTCCGTCCAGGTGGTGGCTTGTTCCGGGTCATCGGCGAGGGGGCGGATGACGAACACGACCTCGGTGCCGGCGCTGGCGGCGGTGATGTCGTTGTGGATTGCGGTCAGGGCTGTTGCCAGCTGCGATGGGGTGCGTCCACCCTGGTAGTCGTTGGCGCCAAGGCAGACCAGGGCGACGTGCGGTGCGTATGCGCCAATGATCGGCTTGAGGGACTTGTCGCCGGCGGCCAACCACGCCGCATATTCGTGGGCCGCCATCGCACCTCGGGAGAGGTTCCACTGCGTCACGCCAGCTGCGGTATCGGCGGCGTACTCGATGATGCCGAGGAGTGCGAAGCCGACACCGGACGCCGCGTGGATGTTGACCGTAGATCCGGGGTTGGTGATGCGGGTGAACACCCGGTCACCGGTCGAGTCGATCGTGACTGGAGATCCGGTGGCAGGGGTGAAGGTCATGTTGCCGCCGTAGCCAGTGGTGACTATGTCGACCGCGGTTGTTCCGGCTGACAGGGTGTAGGCGACCTCGTCGACGTTGGAGGCGTGGCCGCGCTGCAGCCACAGCGACCCGGGGATGCCGACCTGGGTCGTCAGGTCGTCGAGTGCGAACCCGTTCGGCAGCAGCGTGGCCGGAACGTACTCGTAGTTTCCGGGCGCGAGGGGCGTCGATGGCGGAATCCAGCCGCGGCCGCCACTCGTGAGACCGAGGTCGACACGCAGGAGCGATGCGAGCTTGAGCGGCCACGTCTTCGCCCATTGGTCCGGGCCACCAGGATTGCCGTAGCCGTCGTTGGTGGAGTCACCGATAGAGAGGATCTTCAGCCGCGAGGTGCCCGCAGCGAGCGCCGCCGTCCGGTACGTCGAGGATGCCTGCGCGAGCGGGCCGTCCACACCGGTCGAGCCGCCGTTGACCCAGGCGAGCTGACCGTCGACGAGACCGAGGAACTGGCCGTCGGTTCCACCAGGGGGAAGGATCGCCAGGGAAAGAGGCACGCGACCTACCTCGGTGGACTCCGCGTCGTCGAGCCTAAAGACGAGATCGCCACTGTCGCTGATGACTTCACCCACCGCGAACCCTCGCGGTCCACGCGCGAGCTGTACTGCCGTGGAGTTCGGCGCAACGTTGACATGCTCGGCGAGATTGATCTCGGCGTCCGGGACGGCGTAGAAGTAGATCGGGTTGATCCGCGTCGACTTCGTCCCGTACTTGAGGTCGCTGAAGGTGGCACGCCACTGCAGCTCCGCCATGTTCGTGGTCGCGGCGGTGGGGGCAACGATTTTGACGTAGTCGCGGTTGCGGTGATTGATGTTGCCCTGGTTGTCGATCGGCACCTCGAGCATGGTCAGTGCCTTCATCTTCAGGGTGCCGGCGTCGTCGTACAGGATCGTGCTGCCCTCGGCGACCATCGGCGTCAGAGTCAGAGTCCCCGTTAATGGGGTGTCGTCGGGTAGATCATCGGAGTCGACACCGTCGATGACCAACGCCGTCACGTTGACGCGCACGGTTGAGTATCCGAGTGCCATCTAGACCTCCTTTATATGCCTCTGAACGACGAAACCCTCGCCCAGGTGGGCGAGGGTTTCGGCAAAGAGACGACTAGACGTGGTTGATGTCGCCGTCGGGGAGCGGGGTCTCGGGGTGGAACACTCCTCCGACGATTCGCTCCGAATCGTAATTCGTGTTGGCGGTCTGATCCGCATCCATGAAGTACAGGTGCTCGCCCCTGTACCAGAAGTACAGGTACTCGTCATCGGAAGGGAGGAACACCCAATTGTCTTGATTGAGGTCATCCGACATGTCGAATCCGCCGTCAGTGCGGAGGATCCTGGTCGGGAGCAGGAGCGAACTCTTCGCCACTCTGTCCGCTATTGCTTGTCCGGATCCGCCGTCCTTGTCCCAGATAGTCTCCGTCATGAGGCGGATCTGGCCGTTCTTGATGCACAGCGGCTTGAAGGGGATCCCCCAGACTGCGAGCCAGTTTCCAGCCCAACCAGTCGGGAGGTTCCCCCCTGCGGAAAGCTGCTTAACGATGTTGGTCACATCCGTCTCCTCTTGTTTTCTTTCATTACGCGCCGAGGTCGGCGAGTTTGAACGAGTTGATCGCGGCTGAGTTGGCAAATGGGTTGCGTTCCAGTCGAAGGGCTCCGTACCGCTGACCTGGTCCCCGCGGCACCGACGAGTCGGACGCGGTGAGGATGGTCGTCCCATTCCTCGTGACCGTGTAGTCGTCACCTACGAACTCCAGCCGGACGGTATCGCCCGTGGCGATTGTGACACTTGTGTTCGAGGCGATGTCAGTCATCCCCTGGCCATTGTTGCCAGCCGCCAGCCCGGACGCGTGTGAGAACTTCGACATATAGATCTTGTTGTTAAAGATGTTCAGGGACAGGGCTGAGGTGCCTGTGGAGTTGCACCGGACGAAGAGCGATGTGTCCGATGTGCTGGTCGACGATCCCATGGTGCCCATCACCACTTCGGCGTATCCATCGTCGTTGTTGATCTGACCGACCGTGACAACTCCGCCTGAGCCATCGCTGCTCCCGGTGAAGGCCAGAGTGTTTGAACTGATGCCAGTGTTGGTGCCGACCTTGTTCCACAATGGTCCGATGACGGAGCTGTTGGCGCGGTTGAAGTCGTCGACGATCGAGATCGGCCGAGCGTAGAGCTGCTCCCAACCCGAGCCGGTCCACCGCCAGGCCTCTCGAACCTGCTCCCACACGGTGCCGTTCCACACGTGCATGGTCTTGACGCGCTCCCACGCCGACCCGTTCCATACGTGTCCGCTCACGGCTACACCGGGATCCAGTAGATCTGGTTCAGGTTGCCCGACCCCGGCAGCGAGGTGACGCGGTTGATCGTCACGCTGGTGCCGTTCGTTCCGTTCGTGCCGTTGGTCCCGTTCGTACCGGCCGGACCCTGTGGTCCTCGGTAGATGATCCCCGCTCCGTTGGAAGGCCACTCTCCGGCCTGCTTGATGTAGAGCAGGTTGTCGGCCGTCACCACGTACTGCGAGCCGTCCGGCGCGCCGGCGGGGAGGGCTGCGTAGGTCGCCACGGTCCCGTCGATCTGGAGGCCGGTGCCGGTCGGACCCTGGATTCCCTGGATTCCCTGATTTCCCTGCGGGCCCTGGATGCCCTGCGCGCCACGCGGTGCCGATACGAGCGTTCCCTCGAAGTACGTCAGTACTCCAGTGGCGTTGCCAATCACGGTATCCCGCTCGGCAGACAGCCCGGGCTGGATGACCTCACCCGCACGCAGGTACACCAGCCACGTTGCGCCGATGCTGGGGTTGTCCGTTGCGCCCCCACCGTAGCGGATGGGTACTCGCGTATCGCCCAGCGTTGCGGACCAATACAGGCCTGGGATTGCCTGCTTGACCAAGGCCTCGTCGGTGTTGTCGTTGTTGATTTGGAGGTTCAACGAGATCGCCCACCAGCCTTCGGTGTTGATGACGACCGTTCCGTCACCCACCGTGTAGACGGTGCAGCCCTGCTCGGTGAATCGCCGCTGGTCGAACACTGCGTCTGCGAGCACGTGCATGGCGGTCGAGCCAGAGAGGTTGATACCCGAAATGCTGGACCGATAGAGGCCGAAGCCCTTGCCGATCATGGCCGTCGGTTTGACGTCTGCGCCTGAGAACGACGAGACGCCGCAGCCGCGGTACCAGATGATGGAGATGTCGGTCCGGTTGAAGACCAGGCCGACGAAGCGGTTCGGTGGGCCGACGGTAGCGGTGTTGCCGGCGTCGACGTAGCTGAGCACCTGGATGCCGTTGAGCATCACGAAGTACTGGTTGCCGACGGCCCGGAACTCGACGGTGTTGCCGGCCTTGGGGTTAACACTGTTCAGCGTGGCCCACGGCGTGGCATAGGTTCCGTATGACCCGGACCCGCGGCCGATCTCGATCCGGTTGGCGTAGACCGAGCAATGTACGAACGACGACCCACCGGAGGCGCAGCGAATCAGGATCCGTGTCGGCGCGGTGTTGGTGCCGGTCTGGCCGATGACGATCTTGGCCATATGGTCGTCGGTGGCCATCGCCGTGGTGTGCCGCAGCCCGTAGTTGCCGGGCGCCGTCGACGAGGACAGGATGTTCGCCATCGCGTTCTGGATGCCGATCTGGGTGGCATTCGAAACGCCCCACTGGGCGCCGAACGGCGAGGTGGGGAACGACTCCGTGATGACCGTGCCCGAGTTCTCGCCTCCCTCCTCGCGGGCCAGATACTCCGCGAGCGTCGACGCCGAACTGAGCGCAGCCTCTAGCGCGGTGCCCGCGTTCGTGTTCGCGGCGTCCGCTGTCGTGCTGGCGCTGCCTGCCGTAGCGGTGACCGCATCGATGTCGTTCTGGATCTGTGCGACCGTCTTGGACACGACGTTGCGGACGGTGAAGTTGGCCAGGCCCCACGAGTACTGCGGCAGACCGACCAGCTTGGTCTCCGAGGCGAACCCGACGTAGGACCGGGCTGCTGTCAGCGGCACCGTGTTCGCCGCATCCACGTACGACAGGATCGTCTTGCCGTTGACGAGCAGCGAGTAGGCGTTGCCGCTTGCCTTGAACTCGACCAGCGCCGACTCCGCGAGGGTGAAGTCGGTCGTCTTCGCGCCGGCCGCGCCGGGGAAGTCGTTGAAATCCCAGGTGTTGCCGGACCGGGTGCCGAATCCCATGTACGCCGACTTGCCGAACAGGTTGGCAAAGACGAACTGGGTCATGTCCGAGTTCGACCGGATGATTATCGACGTGCAGGCCCCGATGGCGACGCCGGCCGGGTTGACCGCGACCGATACCGCGTGGTTCGGCGAGTCCGCAACGTCGGGGCAGAGGGCGTAGCGGCGGCCGTACGACGGCAGCAGGTCGTTCTTCAGTCGCGCTGCTCCGCCGATCAGACCGAGAGCCTGTCCCGCGCCACCCTGAACCCAGCCGTTGCCGAGCACGCTCACGTTGTCGGCCCGGTCGAAGTTGTCGTTGAAGGTGGCGCCGATGGCCATCCTCGACTGGAGCTCGGCGATGGCCTTGGACGCGTTCACCGTGTTCCACGCGGTGCCGTCCTGGAATCCGAGGAGCTCGGCGAACCAGTCGGCGACACCCTGCACGGCCTCACTGATCGGTGTCACGACGACGCCGTTGATGATGTCCAGGATCTGATTGACGATCGAATTCAGTGTGGACAGAAAGGTGGCCGCATCGCCGAGGATGTCGGGTAGTTCGATATCGCCGTCGCCGGTGATGACCTTCTTCACCACGGCCCAGATGTCACCGAGGATCGGTATGGACAGGATCCATTCCTCAAGGTCCTCGAGTCCGCCATTGATGACGCCGGTGATGGTTTCGATGATCCTGGTAGCGGGACTTTGCATCCCGGCGTCCAGGGTTTGGCCGGCCTTCCTCAGAGCGGATAGGTTCGCGAAGTCCAGTCCAGAGGTCGGCGGTCCGAACTCGGACCCGGTGAAACCGATATGCGGCTTCACCGGGTCGAAGAACTCAGGTGTGGGGCGGTCGGTCATGCGATCACCGGCATCGGGCGGACCCGCAGGAACGCCCGTTCCTTCCGGGTCTGGAAGCGGATCTTCGCCGAGGAGTCGACGCGGCGGCCGAGTAGGTAGATGGTCGCCGCGGCGCCGGCCGGGACGATCGTCGACCCGGCGCCGGCGGGAGACGTCTCGTCGGCGGCCGGGACAAGGGTGCGGGCGGTCCACTCGGATTCGAAGATCCCCAGCGCGTCACCGGCGCCCCGGCCGAGCAGCGGACCGGACACGGCGCCGAGGCGGGCTTCGAGATCCATCCGCACGTTGTTGATGGCTGCGACGCTGAACTCGACGAGACCGTGCACGTCCGGCTCGTAAGCCCATGGCTGGGCGGGGATCGTGAGTGTGGTGATCGTCTGGAAGTCGCCGGCCCAGTTGTTTCCGGTGTCGATAGCCAACCAGTCCGTCTCGGACCCGACCTTCTTGTACACACCGGGTGACATCGCGACGGTGCCGGGCCCCCACTTGCCGTTGGCAAGTTTCACCAGGAGGTCACCGGTCTCAGGTTCGCTGGTGTCGTCGAAGTCAGAGGCAGTTTCGATCGTCGCCGTCGGGCCGGGAACAGTGGAGTCGGAGCCGGCCGGTCCGGGCTTGGCGACGATGTTCAGCTTGTAGGCGTTCGCACCGACCTCCTCGAGGGAGAAGTTCCAGTCCGCACCCTGGGTGATCGTGCCCTTGGTCAGGGTGATCGCAGGACCAGCAACACCCTGGGCGCCGATGTAGTTCTGGCGGCGCTCCAATGTGGGGGTGCCGTTGTAGAACCAGGCGTCGTTGGTGCCGGTGATGCCCCACCACTGGCCGAGGTCGTAGTCAGGGTCCAGATCGTTCGGGTCGGGCAGATCCCCGACGGTGGCGACGTCGCCCATGAACCGCGGCGGCACGCCGTCGCGGCCAGGCTCACCCTGGTCGCCCTTGTAGGCGAGGACATCGACGTCCATCTCGCCGGCCTCGATCTCGGCGACACCGCGGCCGGTGGTGCGGATGTCCCACTGGTCCTTCAGCCGCAGCTTCAGGGTCATCGGCAACTCGAAGTTGAAGCCAGTCATCAGGGACTCCTTATTGATCTATCTCGACTGGGCGAGGTGGGACCTCGTCACCGCGGTCGATGATGTGCCGGGACAGCCTCGCGACGTATGCGCGTAAGGCGAGAACGAGTCGGTCGAGTTTGCTGATCGCCCGGTCACGCTCGGCGAGACGCGCTTCGAGGTCCGTGACTCTTTGCTCGTAGCGGGCGATCTCTCTGTCGTGCCGATCCTCGGCATCCGACAGATCCTGCTTGGCCTTCTTCAGTTCCTGCTGCAGCTCTCCCACTGCATCCAGCTTCGACTTGGACCGGGCCGCGACGATCGTGGCGATGAAGCCGGACAGTGCGACGAGGAACGCCGTCAGGACGCCGATGTTCTCGGTGGTGAAGACCGGTTCGGCTGCGATCGTCGTCGCGTATGCACTGATCACCGATAGCCCCTTTCAGCACATCCAAAGGCAAGGCCGGCATGTACGAGCGCCATGAATATGGCGATCGCCCCGGAGAGAACAGGCGTGGGAGGGACTGAGAAGATGGCGCCGAGCAGTATCGCGAGGCCGTAGAAGGCCCACATGAATACTCCTGCGGCGTGGGCGTTTACGAAGTGGCGTCGCTTGATGGTGGCGAAGATCAGCGCGAGGCCGGTGAGGACGAAGCCGATCACCCAGTACGGTCCCGCGTTCTCGATGTACACGACGAGGCTGAGCTGGTCGGGAGGGAGTGGGCGGCGGACGAGTTGAGAGGGGCCGAGGTAGAGCAGGCCCACTGCAATCTGCATTCCGCCGCACGCCCCGGCGACCAGGCGAGTGCCGAGCATCAGCCTTCGGTGTCGGCGTCACTGAGCCCAAGAGAGGGCGTCAGCTCGGTGTCGGTGACCTCGACGACTTCACCGTCCACGGGCGCCAGTGTCGGTAAACCCTTCGCGGGACCACGGTTCTCGGTGAGCAGCGAGGTCACGACGGACAGCAGGACTGCGGTTCCGGCGATCGTCAGTGAGCTCGGCCAGTCGATGTCAGTGATGCTGCCGGTGATCGGGATCGCCGCGGCCAGGGATCCGGCGCCGGTGCGAACCGCCCGGTCCGCGAGGTCGACCAGGAAGTTCCCCGACGTGACGGCGGTCGCGGTCGAGACAGCGAGGATCAGCGACACCATCGCGGCCAGCGCGGCGGCACCGAGGAGGCTGGTCCACGACACGGACACGATCGTGACTCCGGCGCCGAAGAACACGAGGACGTTCTGGAGGAAGGACCGGCCCGCCCGGTCGAGGGCGTCCAGCCAGAATGCCTTGGAGTCCAGGCTGCGGAGTTCGATGGTTGCTTCGTACTCGGCCATGATCACTTACCTCCGTCGATCTTCGCGAGTACTGCCTTTGCGCCTGCGTCGCCCTTGTTGGCCTCACGCCGGACGAGATCGACCGCCGCCTTGACCCCGTTGAGTGCATCGCGCTCGACCGATTCCTCGTGAATTCGGGCGTCGATGTTGAGCACCATCCCGGCGAGGGTGTCGATCGGATCGTTGTTCGCGCGGTACTTCGACCGCGACGGCAATTTCTGGGTGAGTTCGGTGTAGATGCGCTGCTGCTGCTCGGCGGACAGTGCCATGAGAAATCCCTCCTCGGGAGTTGTGGTTCCGGCTGCCTTGGCGAGCAAGACGTCCCACGGGAATCCGGGGCCGGGGTCGGTGTGGTCGGTGGAGTGCCAGGCGTCGACGGTGTCTGCGTGGCCGCCGACGCCCTTCTGCCCGGCTCGCATCTGCGCGCCAGTGAGCTTGACGAGCGGGATGCCGTAGCGGTCGCGCCAGTCGCGCAGGACCCGGGCGCCGGCGTCGAGCTGGCGGTCCTGCGCGAGCCACTCTGCGCGAGTCTGGGAGGCGCGGCCCTTGAAGCACAGGTGCAGGCCGCGCTCGTTGGCGGGCGAGCCCGCGGCCCAAGGAATGTAGTTGTCGTCGTTCGATCGGCCGATCCGACCGTCGCGGCCGACGACGAGGGTGTAGGACGCCTGCGCCCGCGGCTGGGCGAGCCAGCCGAGGAGGTCCTCGATCCGGCCGTTGGGGTCACCCTCGTCGGTGTGGACGATGGCGAGGGTGCAGTTCGCGGGGTTGCGGGGCCCGTCGTCGTTGGGCGAGAGCATGGTGACGTCAGCCTGTAGCTGTCCCACTGGGTTTCCTCCTGGTGTGGGTTGGGGTGCGGCGCCGGGATAGACGGCGCCCGAAAGCCAGGCCGCCGGGTCGAGCCGGTTCGGGCCGGGCGGCGACCACACGTACCGGTGCACCTCGAAGTGCAGGTGCGGTGCGACGCCACCGTTGGTGTTGCTGTCGGGGTTGATGCGGCCGATTCGCTGCCCGGCCGCGACGCGCTGGCCGACGCGTACCTCCGGGATGATGTGGCCGTAGACGGTGAGGCCGCTGCCGTCCTCGGTCGGGTGGTCGACGTTGATCCACTGCCCGAATCCGGTCGCCGGGCCCGCCGCGGTGACCGTGCCGCCCTGCGCTGCATAGATGGGCTGGCCGCCGGACCCGCCGTTTCGGCCGAAGTCCGTGCCCCAGTGCATCGAGTTGTCGAAGGTTCGGTAGCCGAATCCGCTCGTGACATAGAAGTCGCGGGCGACCGGCATGAAGCGTTGAGCCATGCGGACTCCCTGTCGCTGTCTGGTCTCAGTTCATTGCGAGGGTGGCGGCATTGACGAAGGAGAAGAGGCGGGCGATCTTCTCGCCCATCAGTTGGCCGGGCATCTTGTCCGGCTCGTCGTCGCCGATGACGGAGGTGACCTTGACTCGGTCTTCGCGGGTGTCTTCGACCTCGATCGAATGCACTCGGTCGAAGAGAGTGTCGTCCTCGTCGGAGTCCTCCCATCCGACAAGGTGGCCGGTGTCGAAGTCTTCGAACGCACCGAACGGTGCCCAGTCGATGACTTCGACCTTGGCGCGGCGCTTGCCTTCGTTCTCGAACAGTGTCTTCTCGGCGACTGCCTTGCCGGAGAAGGTGTAGGCGCCGGACCCGCCGTTGCCGAATACCTCGGGGAGCGCGAACTTCCCGAGCTTCTTCTTCAGCTGGTAGTTGGTGGCCTTCATGAAGGCGAAGAACATGTCGTTGAGGACACCGGACAGGGCGGTCGCCAGGCCTGGGATGATCAGTCCGGCCCACGCCAGGAGGGCAGTGATCCCAGCCTCCACACCCATCTGCAGGAGTTTGTTCACCCAGGTCGGGCTGCGTCCGCCGACCACCGCCGAGTAGCCGTTGGGGTGGGTGGCTTCGACTGTGGCGTCGAGGATTCCATCAGAGTCCTCGGACCAGATGCACGACGGCAGCTCCTGCTGCTTGAGCTTGTCGGTGATGATGTCCGCCAGACCGGGTAGCCAACCGCCGATCACCGCGTCGATTCCGTCGGCGATCGCCTCACCGATCGTGTTCACGATCGAGTCGATGATGGTGCCGGTGTTGACCAGGCCGCCGGTCTTCGGTCGGTCGATGACGTCGACGATGACTTGAGACTCGAGCAAGGTGATTTTGTCCGGCATCGGTTGCGGGTCGCGGCCCTTGATCCACATCCGTGCCCGCACCTGCACCGACTTGCCCTTGAGGTGCTCGGTGAACAGTTCATCCAACGGCACCATCCGGGCCTGCATGGTGACCATTTCGGAGGTGTCGTGCAGCGCGTCGTACGGCAGCAGCGTGATCGGGCACTGGCCGGTGCGAAACTGGAGCCGCCACACGTTGCGCTGCAGGTACCAGTAGATCCCGCCGCGCAGCGGGCCGATGTACAGATCCTGCGGGGTGATCTGCACTTCCTCGAAACCGGGCAGCGGCATCGGGTACGCCATGATCGCGTGGAACCACGCCCACGTGTCGACCAACGTGACGGTGATCGTCTTCTGCCCTTTGAGGCCACGCTTGACGGCTTTGAGGACGCGGGAGTCGAAGTGCCGGCCGTTGTAGGTGACACGGATCGGAACCACCGTGTCGTCGCACGACATGATCAGCTTGCCGAACTCGTGGTCACCCGAGATGACGAGCTCACCGACGCCGACAGCGTTGTGCGTGAACTTCACCTTGCACGTGGCGTAGTCGCCGATCATCCCGAGTGGGCCGTACGCGGAGTCGAAGATCTCGACGTCGAACTCTGCGGCGTCCCCGCGGGCGGGGGTGCCGTCGATGAGTTCGGCGTGCATCTGCGCCGACCACCAGTCCAGTGCTGACGGTTGGTCCAGCGACGGGTCGAGTACCGGGGTGGTCACCATGGCCTCCTGGACTTGGGGTGAATCGTGCACACCGCCGACGAGTACTCGTTACCGCCGATGACGCGAAGCTTCGACATGTCCACCGACTTACGACCAGGGACCGGGTACCGGAATCGCTGAGCTCCCATGTCCCGGTAAAGGTTCGGGCGCATGTTCGACTTCGCGATGTACTTCGATCGGGCAGTGTGGATGCGGGCGATCTCTCCCGGATACAGGTTCGGTGTCGTCACTACCGTGTCGCCCTGACCGTCCGGGATCTGGAAAGCGCCAGGGCCCTGGATCGTCCACGCCGGCTCGCCCTTCTGGTCGCCGGAGTTGCGGAGCTTTCGGCCCTCGACCGGTTGCCCGTTGACCCACTCGAACACGTCCTCGGGTCCGTACCACCACGGCCGCCCGCAGATCACCGGCACCAGGTAGGGCTGGAATCCGTCGAACGCGGGGTCGAACTCCATGGACACCTTGGGCTGATCCGCCAACCGGAAGTCGACGAACCGTGTGCCGCGGGTGGAGTTCACGTGGAGTCGCGCTTCGGAGTGGTAGTCGATGTCCGACCAGATGCCGTCGTTGATCTCGTGGAACGGTTGCCCGAGTGTCTTGTGCACGTAGATCGGGAGGTAGAACTCTCGCGGTTCCGTGACGGCGCCGAGCCAGAATGCACCGTCGCCTCGCGCGGTCTTGAACCACAGGTGGTTTGCCTTCGGTTCGGTGTAGTCCGCCCACCCGGACGCGAGCACCACCCCGCAGGACTTGCGCCCTACGAGGTGGTGCTCCGACAGGTACCACGCGCGTTCGGGTAGGTCCGCCGCGGCGCCGGGTCCGGCCAGGACCACGTTCGCGGTGTTGTCGGGAAAGAACGTCACCCTGGGATCCCCCGTATCTGTGCCATGCGCCAGCTGTCTTCCTGCTGCGCCATGCGGATGCCGGCCGCCACCTCGCGGCGGTCGGCGCCGTTGATGGTCAGCGGACGCAGTGAATCGAACGGACTGCCCGACTGCGGAGCAGCCGGTGCCGCGGGCGCAGACCTGGCCGCCGCGAACGACGACGCGAGCGAGCTCAGCAGGGCGAAGTCCTGCCCGGCTGCTTTGCGCTGCTCATGGGTGAGAACCAGCTCGTCGTGCCCCGAAGCGTTGAATCCGGGTGTCCCTGTTGGCCAGATGCCACCGGTGTCGTACAGCGGGATCTGCGTGCGGAACGCCTTCATGAGCTCGTCGGGCACCTGGGTACCGAGGGCCTTGATCGTGTCGTTGACCCAACCGTCAACCCCTGGCGTGACCGGCAGCTGCGTCTTGGCCTCCGAGTCGGTGATCGGGATGTTCGCTAGTGGCAGTGTGTGATCGAGCGCTGCGCTGTCACCTGTCTGTTCCGCCTCGTCCCGGAACCCTTTGCCCGCGGCCTGACCGATCGCGATGCCCGCCTGGGCGAGCGGACCCATGTCGTCCACGCCGTAGTAGCCGAGAACATCGCTGACGTTGCTGCTGATGAATTCCTTGCCGATCTCCCCGAAGAGCTCGGACCACGAACTCGGCAGCGACGAATCCGAGGTGCCCTTGGACTTGCCCTTCTTCTGTTCAGTGAGCGCGTTGATCGCCGACTGAAGTTGGTCGTCTGCCTCGTCCTTCTGCTCCTGAGTGGACTCGGGGTCGTCGTAGACCTCGTTCCGATCGAGGCGCGCCTTGTCCACCGCACGCTCGGCCTGGCGCAGGCTCAGCTGATCGTCGGTGTAGGAGGTGGACAGGTCCGGGGCCTCTGGTGCCGGCGGGGCGTCTTTGCCCGCCTTCGCCGCCGCCTTCTTGTCCTCGAGTTCCTGGACCCGGAGTTCGGCGCGTTCGACCTTGTTCTGCGCTTGGTCGCGGTCGGCATCGGTCTTCTTCGGGTTGGCGTTGGTGCGCTCCTGAGCTTCCTTCGCCTGCTGAACTGCGATGACGGCGGACTCGAGTTTCTTCTCGTCCGACTCGGTCCATGTCGCCTTCTTCTTGGACGAACCGGACCGCGAGGTTGAGATGTCACCGCCCGCGCTGTCGGTGTCATCGGCCGATGCCGAAGTGATTGGTGGCCAGAACTTCTCCCACGGAAGGTAGAACTGGTTGTTGCCGAACTGGGCATCGAACGCGCCGACGCTTCCGCCCACCTTGGCAGCGCCATACGAACCGCCCGATTCGTAGTTCGTCCCGTAGATCGTCGCGGCCATGTGCTCTTCGCTGGTACCGACGACGAACGGTCCCTTGGTTCCGGGAACGAGATCAGGCCAGCTTCCTGCGAGTAGGTCGTATGTCGTTCCCAGGCGGCCCTGTGGATCTTCCTCGCCGCGTGCAGCACGTTGGAGCATGGCCACGAATCCCGAGCAGTCAGCGCCGGAGAACGACGCACCGCCCAGGGAGTACGGGACGCCATCCATTTGGGCGCCGACGTCCTCGATGCGGTCCCTGGCGAGTCGGCCACCGGCCTCGAAACCAGGCAGCTTCGGGAACGTGCCGGCGTTGATCATCGCCAGCTCTTTGTCGTACCTCTCCGACATTTCGTCGTTGACGACCCACTCTTTGCCGTTCACCTTCGCGATCGGTGTTCCGTCGGGAAGGACGGCGTAGATGTCGTCGACCGCTGTCCGTGCGGGCATCCGGCCACCGCTGGCGAATCCTGGTAGCCGGCCACCGGCCTCGCGACCGTACTGGTCGAGGTCGTAGCTGTACCCCTGGGCCCGCGCCGTGTTGTTTGCCCGGTCGATGGTCTCGATCGAGATCGTCGCGGTCCGCTGGCGGGCGGCATTGTTCAGCTCGGTGTTGACCGTCGTGACATCCCGGAGGAAGTCCGCGAGCGCGATGATGACCTTTGGGTCTGCGGTGGTCGCGCTGATCGTTTGAAGGTCTGCGAGGGTGAGCTGTTTTCCCTCGCGGATGCCGTCCATGATCAGCCGGGTTTCCGGCGAAGCGGTCTCGTTGTCGAGCATCTTCAGGATCTGATCCGTCTGAAGCGCGGACAGCTCGAAACCGGTCTTGTCCAGGGCGACGCTCGGGATCGCCTTCTCGTTGTTGAGGAGATTGATGCGGCCGATCATGTCGGCCAGTACGGCTTTCGCCTCGTCGGAGTTGGCGACGATCTTGAACGATCCGTCCTCCATCTCTTCGACGGAGAACCCGAGTTCCTCGACCTTCTTCTTCGCCTCGTCGGTCAGACCTCTTACGACGACAGTCTTTTCGTCGGGGACGGATTCGACGGTGGCGCCGTACTCTGCAAACTTGGCCCGAAGCTGATCGGTGACCGGAATCGCTTCACCCAGAGCCTTGTTGCTCTCGAGTTGGGCGTTCGAGACTCGGTCGAGCGATTCCTTCTGGTTGTTGATGTTCTGGGTCAGGGTGACGGCGGATTCGTTGCCGTCGCCCATCCCGTCGATCAGCTCTTGAAGGCTGGCGATTGCGGGCTTGTACGGTGCGCCTGCCTGTGCGAGGGACTGCTGCACCGCGTTGTAGCGTTCGATCTTCTGATTCAGGGTGTCCCAGGAATCGCCTTCCTTCAGGAGGCCCGAGACCAGTTCCTCCCGATTTATACCGGCGCCCGCGTAGGACTCTTCGTTGAACGTCTTCTGACCAGCTAGGCCTTGGTCGACGTTCTCTCGACCCACAGTCGCGATGCGACCGTAGGCAGCATCGTCACCGGTCGCAGCTTTCACGTAGTCGCGAACGTCCAGCCCGTACGACTGGATGCGCTCGAGGTCTCCGGAGGCTTCGGCGTCCTCAGCGATCTTGCGCTTCGTCTCGGCGGTGATCTTGCCGGTCTGAGCGTCGAGGGTGGTCTGCAGCGCCTTCTCGGCAGCTTCCTGGTCACGGGCCTTCTGCTCAGCCTCAGCGTGCTTGGCCGCAATCTGACCGATCGCCCAGGAAGCGGCCATGATCCCGACGACCCACGGTCCACCCATGACGCCGACCAAGCCCTTGGCCGCCGACGCGAGCCCCCGAGTTCCGGCCAGCGCCGCTCCGCCAACGACACCGGCGAACTGACCGACTGACGCGCCGGCCTGCCTCATGGTGCCGCGGAGTCCACCGGTCGCTGTTCCGAGCGCCCGCTGTTCGGTTGCCCATTCCCGTGTGCGCCCGCTGACCCGTCGGTACGACTCGCCCATTTCGTTGATGGCCGGTACTCGGGCTTCGAGGGTCGCGAGTCCGGCGGCCCATTCGCCGAGCGGTTCTGCGTTCTCCGACAGCGACTCGCCGAGCCCGTCGAATTCAGCGGACGACTGGGCGGCCAGCGACTGCTGGACCTCCATTTCCTCACGGAAACCCTTGAAGGTGTCTGCCAATCCGCCGACCTTCTCGGCGGCGGTGTCGGCCCAGGAGGACAGTTTGTCGTCCACGTCGAAGGTCTTGACGGCGGCGAACGCCACGGCGGCCGCCTGCACCGGGGCTGGCAGTTCCATGAACGCAGACGCAAGTTTGCCGACGGTATCGGCTACCGGGCCGAGGAATTCGCCGGCGTTTTGCAGTCCGTTGATGATGCCGTCCGTGGCACCGGAGATCTTGCCCGCTGCTTCGGTGGCGAAGGTCTGCAGAGGTCCGTCGACGACCTCGTAGATCTTCAGGCCCAGGGTTTCGGCGGCATTCTGCACCGAGGCCATCGCCCCGGGGAGACCCTGGGTCTTCGCCGCGGCGACCTCGGCGGCGGCGCCCTGCCGGTTGACGGCGGCGAGCATGGTGTCGAATCCGCCGGCGCCCTGCTGGGCTGCGATACCGGCCAGGCGCATTGCATCGGAGCCGAACAGGGTCGCGGTCGCGGCCTGGTACATCTCCGGCGTCATGCTCTTCGCGGCCTCGTCGAGCTGACCGAACAGCGACGACATGCCCACGAACTTGCCCTGGGCGTCGTACACCGTCAGGCCGAGTTGCTCGATCGCACCCTGCGCGGGATTCGAGGTATCAGTCAGCGC
This sequence comes from Rhodococcus sp. JVH1, assembly GCF_000280725.2. NCBI lineage: Bacteria > Bacillati > Actinomycetota > Actinomycetes > Mycobacteriales > Nocardiaceae > Rhodococcus > Rhodococcus sp. JVH1. The sequence continues at coordinate 6,775,565 of NZ_CP166289.1, forward strand.
CAGCAGCGTCGACTTGAGCAGGGTTCCGGCGTCCGAGCCCTGGATACCGGCGTTCGACAGCACACCGAGTGTCGCGGCCGTGTCCTCGATCGTGAGACCGAACTGGTTCGCCACGGCACCGGCCTGCTGCAAACCCTGCGCAACATCGGTCATTTCGGCCGACGATGCGTTCGCGGTGTTTGCGAGCACGTCCGCGGTCTTGCCCGCATAGTCGGCGCTGAGACCGAAGGCCTGGAGCGCCTGCGACTGGATCGTGGCTGCCGACGCTGCATCGATCTGCGCAGCAGCGGCGAGCTGCAGGGTGCCCTTCGCCGCCGACATGGACTGCTCGACCGTGAAACCGCCCTTGGCGAGTTCGGTCATTGCCGCCGCGGCGTCGGATGCGGAGGTGTTCGGCAGCTCGATGTCGTTGCCGAGTTCTTTCGCTCGCGCCGACACCGCCGCCATCTGCGAGGCTGTTGCACCGGACACGGCCGACATGGTGTTCAGGGTGGTGGTGTAGTCGTTGCCGATCGTGATGATCTGCTTCGCGACGGCGGCGGCGCCAGCAGCACCGAGAGCGAGACCGAATGCACCCGCGAACTTGCTCGCCGCGCCCACCGCGGGCTGCAATCCGCGTTCGAGCTGATTCGGTACATCCCTCGTGTTGACGCCGACTTCGATGTCGATCCGGCCACCGGCCACTGCGGACCTCCGCTTCTGCTATTCGCTGCTGGGTTCGGGGATCGGCTCGAATTCGATTCCGCGCAAGCGCATGTAGTCGGCAACGGACAAGGTGCCGTCCCCGTTCGGCACAGGCGTCTTGTAGAGCTCGACCTGTTCCCTGTACATCTGCTGACGGACTTCGTCGATCGCAGGCGGGCGCAGAGCTACCGGCCGGATCAGCGGCATCGGAGGCGGCTTCAGTCCAAGCATTTCCCGGCGTGCGCGTTCGGCCGCGATCTTCGGATCGTCAGGGTCGGTGATCCGATCGGCGTACGCACTGTTGAGCGTGTACTCGATACGGTCGAGGAGCATCGCCCAGTTCTCGGAGTCGCGCTCACGTTGGGCGTCGAGCTCGCCGGCCCGCCTCATGTAGGCGAGCATGTCGATCCACGGCATCCCCTCGAGCGCCGACTGAAGGTCGATGCCGAAGTGATACCGCAGACCGCACAAAGCCCTCGCCCGCCCGTCCTTAGTGAGGAGGTCGGCTAGAGCGCGAGGAATTTTCCCTGTTCGTTGACCAGCCCCGCGATCCGGTACATCCCCCGAAACAACCGGTCGGAGATGATCTCGGGCAGATCCTTCATCTGCTCCCACAGCTTGGTCGCGTCACCCGATTCGGTGATGCTCTCGAGCTGAGCGACCATGTGCTGATTGAACTTCTCCTCAACATCCTTGACGAACTTCTCGGAGAGCTTCGTTCGGTCAGCCTGGGACAGCGCCCGCTGTTCGTCCTCGGGCAGCGAGGCGATCGGGTGCGGCGGCGGTGTGTAGTGCAGCAGCTTCGACGCTGCGATCACTTCGAGGCCGGTGAAGGACCGTCGGATGTAGGTGGTCACGCCGCCGAACTCGACGAGGACGGGCGCGAAGGTGATGTCGGCGGGCGGCAGGGTGACGTCCTGCCCGACCGCGAGGAGTGAGTCGAGGGGGAACGGGGCCGGACCGCTTTCGGTGACAGCGGTCCGGGCCTCGTTCTTCTTGTTTTCGCCTGGCATTGCTTGTGTCTCCTGTTCGGAAGGGGTGGACTTAGACAGTGACTCCGCCGTCGTCGGTGCCGAATTCGCGGACCTTTGCGAGGGCGAGGAGTTCGAATTCCCAACCGTCGAGGTCCTGGCCGCTGAACGAGCGGGGCGGAGGCGTCACCAGGCGGACGCGTTCGCAGTAGAGGGCGGTCTTGTGCCGGAAGTCCATCGCTCGCCAGATGAACGCGAAGTCTTCGCCGGCGCCGCGGATGAACTCGTACACCTCGTCGGCTTCGATCTCGACGACGGAGCCGCCTTCGAGTCGCGTCAGGGTGGTGGCCTTCGACCGGTCGACGGCGCGGAACTTCAGCCGTTCCTTCAGTGGGCCGGTGGTCACGTCGTACGCCGAGTCGCGGTAGTTGAACACCTCGTGTTCCTTCAGCTCCCGGGTGGGGTTGAGGTCGAGGCCCTTCTGAATGCCGCCGAACGGATCCCACGTCACGGCAGGAATAGAGGGCGGTCCGGTGACCGCGGGGGTGACGACGGGCGAGGCGAAGATCGCCGCGCCCGGGAATGCTGTTCCGGCGGGTGCTCGGAAACCATCGCCGTCAAGGTAGGTGACTGCCTTCTTCGGATCCGCGTAAGTGCTCACGGGTCGCTCCTTTTCACAAAGTTCGGCCCACCTGGTGTGAGCGCTGGGTTGTTGAGGTGTCCCGCCCGATACCTGGGCCAGGCAGCCGGGCATCGGGCGGGACGATGGAGGGCGCGACGGCGCCGGTACTTCAGGGCATCCAGGCGAACTTGGGTGCCGAATCCATCCGCATGGTGAGTTCCACCCGGACGGGGGCCCGGTAGAGGGGGAGGTCTTCACCACGGGTCTTGTCGATCAGGTTCATGGGTCCGTCCACCCAGTTCCCTGCCCACCCGCAATTACGGAAGGCGATGTTGGAGGATCGGTCGATGATCTCGCCAGCGAGGCCGCCGATGTCCCATGCGATCTCTTCGGGGTCACCGGATGGGGGCCACTGCAGTGTGGGGCGGCCTGGTACCCACACGTCGATCTGCACCATCGGTTTGCGGAGCATCGCGTCACGGCCAGTGGTGGTCGCTGACCGGCAGGTGACGAAGGGGCGGGTCAGCGTATTCGGGACGTCTCGGGTGGAGATGAACTCTGCGGGTACGACGGCAGCGAAGTCGCTGTCTGTCCGCAGACGGTCACGCACGGCTGCGGGAGCGAATGGGATCCGCGTTTTTTCGGTCACTTCGGCTCCCATCCGCGGTAGTCGCCGTAGCGGCGAGCGTTGTTCGTCAGCACCGCGTGCGGTGGGGTGTCAACGGTGCCGTACTCCTTGAAGACTGCGTCCTCGTCGGTGTCGGCGACGAACACCCGTTGCCCGTCGGTCTCGACGGTGATTCCGTCCCGGTAGTCGCCGGTCAGCACCGGGGCGTCGGCACGTGCCTCGTCCGCGATCGTCCGGCCGATCTCCAGACGACCGTCGAACGAGGCCTCAAACGCTTCCGCGCGCGCTCGGCCGTCGTAGACAGTCAACCGAGCGGACATGGGATCAGTCCTTCGGTGCGGTCTTCGCGGCCTTCGCCGCAGGCCTTCCGGGCGCCGGGGCGACGGGTGGTGCCGAGGCGGGTTGCTTTGGTGCGTCCGTGGGCTCAGGGGCGGCCGCGGTGTCGGTTTCGCCAACAGGGCGCACAGTGTCTGCCGTGACTTCGTCCTGCTTCTCGCCCGATTCCGACGGTAGTGCCGCCACTTCCTTTTCGGTGGCCTCGACGAGTGCCGCGAGCTTCAGCTTGTCGAGATGCTCGAGGTGCGCCCGGGAACCGCGGGCGGTGACGTGCTTGCGGCCCGCTTCGTCGGTGTACCGATACAGGTCGTCGACCGCAAGATTCTCGGACGAGCCCAGATCGGCGGTGTCGTTCTCAGCCATGCTGATTCACTCCTACATGTCGTTGGAACGCCGCACGACGGCGGCGATGTATGCGGTGCGGCGTGGGCTGCGAACCGGTCGGCGCGCACGGGGCTTGCCCACCACTTGATAGATGGCCCCGTCTTCGTCGCGGAAGCTGTCCCGCTCGGTGGGCAGCGGGTCCAGGCCCGGGTCGAGGAGAAGGATGTACGAACTTGTGACGTGGCCGTCCTGGAACTCGACGTTGCCCGCGTCGACCGATGACGCGGACAACTGCCGCTGCTGCAGCAGCCCATGCCACGGGACCTCGGTCGGCGGGACCGGAACTTGATTGTTGGTCGACTCGTCGTACTCAGGATCGTTGTACCGCAGCAGCACCCACGGCTCGGGTAGAGGGCGCATCAGAACACCCGAATCGAGAACGCACCGGTGCTTGTCTCACCTACGTCGGGGTCGAGCTCGGCGAGTTCTTCGTCGGTGTAGTAGATGAGCCGCTGGTCGGCGTCGGCGTACTGCTCGGTGTTCTCCGGATACTGGGTGCTCCGGACTCGCAGCCCAGTGCGGATCACCTCGAGTGCGCGGATAACCGCGGTGACAACCGTCCCCTTGACGAGCTCCCGGTCGAGTGTCCCGTCGAGCATCCGTGCGTCGACGGCGAGGTAGCGGCGAGACCTCAGTTTCGACGACGCGTAGGCGATCAGCGACTCGACCTGGGTGACCTCGGGATCGGCCAGGGTTTCCCCTAGCCGATCCTCGACGTCAGTCCGGGTGATGAGCGGCTCAGGCGGTGCCGTCACCGTCGCCCTCGCCTTCCTTGGTGTCCCCACCGATCGCGTCCGCGGTCACGGTTTCGGGCGATTCCTCCGCAGCCTTGATGGCTGCGACGATGTCGGCCTTCTTCTTGGCATCCCCGAGGTCGACACTGTTCGCGATGGCGTAGGCAAACAGCTCCGGGACCTTCCACTGGTCGGACGGTTCGCCGGCGGGGAAGTCCTGCTCCTCGACCACCACTGCAGCAGGGGCCTGTGCCCACGCGGCGGGGTTGGTGATCTGCGCGGCCGCCCACTCCGGCACCGTGTCGGTCGGGCCGAACTGATGATAGGTGCCGTCTTCGTCGGCGACATGGACGAACGCGGACAGGCGGCCACCCATCACAGCACCTTCGCAATCATGGTCGCGTTGGCGTTGCCGAGAATCGGCAGGCCGACACCGGAGGCCTTGGTCCAGCGGCCGACCGGGTCGTTGTCGATGTAGGAACCGACAACGATTCCGGGAGCCTCGGACGCGTCGATGCCGTAGTCCGGCTCAATCGATTCCGCCGTGGTTCCCCAGAGCGTCTCGCCGATCTTGACGTCGGCGGTGTAGAGAATCGAGTCATCCGGGATGAGGCGCACCGGGTCGCCGTCGAAGTCCTCGACCTGGGCATCGAAGATCTCAAAACGCGGATGCCCGAACGAAGAGAACAGTGCGTTCACCTGATCGAGAGTCACGATGCCCTGCGTGGAACCCGGGGGCAGGCAGTAGGCGCGGATGGTCGCGTTGCGCATCAGCGTCGACATCACGCGCTGTGAAGTGATTGCCCGGGCCGGGTTGCCGGAGTTCGCCAAGCGGAAGGTGGAGAACCACGTCTCCTGGTTGGCGATCGGGTCAGCGGCGCCGGACCACACCGTGCCAGCCACGATGGTGTGGCCGGCACTACGGCCGAAGTCCACCTCGATCTCGAGGCCATCCTCGGCGAGATTCACCTTGGCGGTGGTTAGCGCCTGCGCCTTGGCCACGATCAGGCGGGTACGCAGAGCGTCCGCCAGCTCAACAGCATCGTCCTGGATCAGCTTGACGATCGAGGAGTCCGCCTTCCGAAGGCGCAGCCGGTCGTATTCACCGAGTCGCCGCTTCTCCGAGATCGGGGGCAGCTCACCGGAAATCCGGGTCACTCCCTTCCGCTTCGACTGCGGCGCCTCGACGTCCCAGCTGCGGAACTTCGCCATGCGCTTGAGGCCACGCTCGGTGATATTCGCCCGGAAGTCGACGTCGTCGACAACCAGATCGGGCAGCAGATCGTCGATCAGTGCGAGGTTGTTGATGGGTCGGTCAGCGAGCGCTTCACGCACGTAACCGGTCAGTTCGACCGGAGTGATGTAGTCGCTATTCAGCACGAGTGCCATTGCTCAGTCTCCTTAGAAGTAGCGGATGGACTTGGCAGTGGCCTGGCCAGCTGCGTTGACGGCGGTGGGCAGCTTCGCCACGAGGACAGCGCCGTGCCAGTGCAGGGCACCAACGACGACGGTCGCGCCGGCGGGAACCTTCGTGGCTGTAAAGAGGTGACCCTAAACGGGTCGGTGTCGCCGTTGGACCACAGTCCGTAGCGGCCAGCGGCGACTTTCTTCAGCGGCAAGCCTGACTTCAGGTAGCCCTCGGGGTAGTGGGTGCCCGCGGTGAACGTTGCGACGTCGATGTTGATCGAACGTGCGGTGTCCGTTCCGTGTGCGGACGCGAGCCAGGACTGGTCGTCCTGGCCGAAGGTCTCGGTCTTGATCTTCAGATCCATGGTGCATTCCCTCCTTCAGAGGTTCAGTTCTTCTTGGGGTTTCGCGCCTGATAGGCGGCTCGACCGGCGGCCATCGACCCTGTCGCTTCGCGCGACCCACCGCCCTGACGGCGGTCGGGCTTCGGAGCCTTCCGGGTGCCGCCTTGCGCGGCCAGGTACGGCTTCTTCTTGATCAGGTCGTCGATTGCATCAGCGATCTCGTCCGGATCCACTTCGCCGTCCTCGCTGACCTCGAACTGATCGAGGTCGAGAAATCTGTGTGCATCCGCAGGGTCGGAGAGTTTCCCTGCGGCCGCTGCCCTCACCTCCGCGGCGATGATGCGGGAGTTGGCGCGGGCGGTCAGGCGCTCCTCGATGACACGCTCACGCTCGTCGTCGTCGGGTTCCTTGACCTTCGGCTTGCCCTTCGAGGCGAGCTGCGCCTTGAGCTGACGGTTCTCCCGCTCGGCGGTGATCCGACGGCTCCGCTCTTCCCTCCGCTTGTCCTTCTCCCTGGCGAGGGCCTTCTCACCCTTGGGGCCGAGGGGCTTGTCCTCGTCGTCGGGGTTGTCGTCGGAGTCAGCGTCAGGATCTTCGTCGGGGTCCTCGTCCGGGTCCTCGTCGTCGGGGTCCTTGTCGCCGGTATCGCCGTCGTCTTCGCCGTTACCGCCGATGACCGGCCAGATCGGCTTGCCGCGCTTGGTCAGTCCCAGTGCGGTGAGACCAGTGACGGCATGGATGGGCAGGATGGTGCTGGACATGCGGATTCTCCTTTGGTCGCCCATTGCGGGCGTGTGGTCGATCCGTTGCGGATCGATGAGAGTGACGGCTCAGTGCTGGACGTAGCCGTACAACTTGAGGAGCCGAAGAGCGTCGATGCGATCCTCGGCGAGAGTGAAGATGGTCTCGGGCATCAGCCGCGGTGCGCGTGCCTGAAAGTACTTTCCGTTGCGGATATCGTTCTGGCGCTGCACATATCCCACTTTGCTCATTGCCTTGTAGGCGATGCCTCGGCGGGTGACGCCTTCGTCGGTGGTGAAGACCTGCTGGCCGTAGACGGTGCGCGGTTCGAGTTGCCCCTTCGGGATCCAACCGCTGAGGTTGGTCTGTGCCGTCGACATGCCGCGGCGGACATTGACGACTTGGCTGATATCGGCGCCCGCACGAATGGCCTCGGCACCCGCGTTCGTGAAAATCTTGTCCTGCTGCTTCTTCGAGAGGCTGTCGAAGTAATCGTTCGGATCGGTCCGGATGTCGCGGGCGGTGTCCTCACGTGTCGGGATGTGCCTGCAGTCGCAGCCGGGGTGGCGGTCGAACCCACGGTTCCATCGGTAGAAGCGGCCAGCGAGCACCGCGCACCGCGAGCAGGACGGCGGATTGAGCATCCTCGTGTACCCGACATTGCGCCGGGAGGCGATGCTCATCGCCGTCGCCGCGCGGGCGGTGTCGGCGACCTGCACCTGCATGCGCAGCATCAGCGAGTTGAGCCCGGACTGCCACGCCGACGAGATGACCTGATCGGTCACCGTGTTCGCCTGGGCGATCTGGCCCTTCGCGTGAATCACTGCGCCATACATCAGCGAATCGAGCGGGCGCCCATCCGAGCTGACACCGATCAGCGGCGCGGTGGACAGTTCGACCTCCGGTTCGACGGGGGTTCCGAGCTCGTCGAGGACGTCCGACACGTATGCCTCGGAGCCTTCGATTGCCCGGGCCTGGCCGGCAGTGATGATCTCGAACAGCAGCGCGACGTTGGCGAGGAACCAGGCATCGAAGTCCTTCGGCGGCCGGGTACCCCAGATCTTCCGGGCGGTCAGCAACACCTTGGTAGTGATGCGCTGCTGGTCCCGGTAGTAGTCAGCCGACGCTTGCGGGATCATCGGCGTTTGTGTCGTCGCGGTTCAGGTCTCGGGTGAGCCGGTCGAGGACCGGATCGGACGCCTCCTGCTCGAAGTAGCCGCGCTCGCGGTCCTTCCGCGCTTCGTCCCAGCCCATCTCGTCCCACGAACCCTCACGGGACAGGACCGGGGTGCCGCCGTTCAGCTTCTGGATGAAGTCGGCCTCCTCAGCCTTCGTGGGGGTGGCCGGGTTGCGCCACTCGACCTTCATTGCGCGTCCCGCGGCCGGCCATTCCCCGGTGCGGAAGCGCTCGTACAGCGCCATCAGCCAGCCGATACCGACGCCCTGGGCCTCGTTCTTGTCCTCGGTGTTCGAGATCAGGCGGGATTCGTCGGCGCGGATCGCGCCCTCAGCGGCCGGGTTCGCGGTGTTCTGACCGAAGAACCGGAACGGCAACCCGGTCACCGACGACGCCATCGCCGCATAGTGATTGGTGGTGTCGTGGAAGTTCTTCAGGTCCGACGGCGAGAACTGACCGACTTGCACGTCCTTCGGCGACTTCTGGTTCGCCCAGATCGACGTGTAATACGCCTGCCACACCGGGATCGGTTGGCCGTTTTTGTCGACGAAGTCGCCCTTCGACATGCCGAGGACCCACTTCTGTGGGACCGAGTGCGTCTCGACAGCCACCTGCAGGTTCGTCAGGGCGCGCGCCGCGGCGTCGACCAGCGGGATCAGGTCCGCCATCTCCGATGTTCCATCCCACCCACCAAGGCGCCTGCGGTTGAGGAAGAGGATTCCAGGAACTCGACCGAGTTTGTGCTCGTCGATGCCGTTGTCGTCCCCGACCTCGTCGATCTCCCAACCACCGCGGCCTGCGACGACCTGGATGGTTTTGTCCGGTAGCAACAGTGTTCCGACGCGCTGCCCGTCTTCCGTTCGGTACTGCCGGAAGAGTGCGTCCATCCGGCGTCTCGATCGGTCGATCAGGCAGGACATGTGGCGGGGCGACTCGATCGAGATGAGGGGATGTTCCTCGTCCTCAGCGTTCGATCCAACGGTTCCGAAGCATCGGCCGAAGATCATTGTCTCCGTGTTGAGGAGGCTGATCTCCGAGGACAGGTTGTTCGCGTCGAAGCCCTCCTGCAGCGCCTTGCTCCGCTTCTTCTTCCCACCCGGGACCATGATCGACTTGATCTTCTGCCGGCGGGCGATCTCACCGACATACATCCGGTTCCAGTTGATGACCAGCTCGAACACCCGAAGCTCAGGCGGGACAGCGATACCGATCTGCTTCAGTCGCTGCTCGCCCTCGAAGTACGCCTCGTTGAGCTTGTCCTTCGGCTGCAGTTTGTGCAGCTTCGCGTTGAGCTTGCCGATCATGTCCCGCTCGTCAGAGTTGAGGGTCGTTCGCAGAGCGACGGTCACGTGGCCCTCCATTTCATGAGAAGCAGAACATTCGGTTGTCGGGTTCCTCCGCGGTCCACCCGGCGGCGATCGCATCGGCACGCGCCTCGTAGGCGAGGGACGCCCCGACGACGGAGTCGATCTTCCGATCGGACTTCGGGTGCTCTTTTCGCACGAGCCGGTAGATGCCCTTGTTGCGGACGTAGGCGTTGGAGAAGTGGTCCACGAACAACTTGTCGCCGGAGTGGAATGCGGTCTTGTTGATCAGGTCGGTGCGGAGCCGGTCGAGCGCCGAGTGCATCGGCATGTCCCGGGTCGTCGCCCACGGCAGGGCCCGCTCCGGGAAGTCCTCGGCGAGCTTGTCGATGTCAGAGCGCCACTCGTGCGGGTCCGCGTACAGGCGAGAGACGTTGTAGCGGGCGAACGCCTCGCGGATCTTCGCCAGGACGTCACTGCGAGGAACCTCCCACCAGTTCCCGGCGTTCCCGGCCGGCTTCTCCCAGATGCCGATCGGAAACAGGAAGCCGTCCGACATCCGGCAACCGATCAGCACCGTCGAGTCATCGTTGAGCGAACCGTCGAAGCCGAGCGCCACAGCAGTACCGGGTTCGAGTTCCTCGAATCCCTTCGGCCCCGACACCTGCCCCGCGAGTATCTGCCGCTTGACGATGTCGTCGGCGATCCAAGCATCCTTCGACGACATCGGCCGGTTCAGGAAGTACCGCGCCGCCGTCTCGTCGTCCGGGCAGATCCGCACGTCCCGCATGTCGCGGTACTTGCGTTCGAGGTCGATCCACTCGGCCGCCGCCCCGTACGCCTCCGCGAGCTGGTGGAGGGTCCGGGCCTTGTCATTCAGGTCGATCTTCCCGGTAGCTTCCCGGTGGTTGACGAACACCGACTCGGGCAGCTCACCCTTGCGCCACAGCGTCAGGGTCGTTTCGAAGACCGAGTTTTCACCGGGCCGGTACGCGGTCGAGGTCTGATGGATCCAGGCGTCGGCGTCCTTGCGCTTGCCCATGTTTCGGGCGGTCGTGGCGTACATGTCCCGCAGCTCGGGCAGCACGTATAGGTGCGTCTCGTCCGGGATGATGTGCGTCTCGAGGCCACCGTCCTTCGACGCCGCACCCGAGGTGCACTGCCGAATCTCCCCGCCCTGAGGCAGGTAGATCGCAGAGGCCGACTGGTACCGGCGGACACCACCGATCCCGCCGTAGATATCGGGGTGGGCGTCCTGCCCCCACTCACCAGCGATGAACGCAATGTTGGCGAACGTGTTGCCGGCCTGCGACTCCTCCGTCGCCAAGCACTTGATCAGCGGCGACCGGACCGGCCGAGCAACCGGCTGACCATCCGCATTCCAACCATCGAACCGGACCGGAGCGAAAGCCTCAGCAACAGCGATGATCCCGGCGATCTCAGACTTCGCGCGGCCCTTCGGCCGAGACAGGACCGCCTCGTTGTACACCCGTCGCCCCGTGTTGGGATCGATCCGGTAGCACTCGATGACATGCTCACGCATCTCGTCGTCGAGATCGAGGGGGTCGCCCTGGATGTCACCGACACCGTGGCATTCGTACTCGTGAATCCAGTCGAGAACCTCGTAGCCGACCGAGCACACATGCCCGTCGAACAGCGGTCCCGCCCATGCCATCAGGCACCAGACTTCGCAGCCCGCGCCCGCTCCAGCGAGGACACCTTCCCGCTCGACGCCGCCGTCGCCTTTCCAGTCGATGCGGCTGTCGGCTTGTAGCTGCCCCGGGCGCCCCCTCGCTGCTGCGGTTTCTTGCCAGCCTCATCGGGAAGGCGGAGCGCCGCGAGCAACTGCTTCAGCAGGTTGCCCGTTGCGTTCGCCTTCGCCAACGCGTCGTCGATCCGGATCTCGTAGTCCTCGGTCTGAGTCCGGTGCACGAGGTCGACCCAGGTGTCCGCGTCGCCGCGGAGGATCAAGTCGAGCTTGTCGAGTCGGTCCTTCGCCCGGCATGCCTCAAGCAATTGCACTCGCTGCACGGCATCGAGTTCGTGGTCCTTGACGATGTCCCGCCAAAGCGCCTTGCCTCCCGTGCCCAGCTCCTGGGGAGCTCGCGGTGATGTCGCGGCCACGGCCCTCCCTTCCGGAACATTTCAGGTTCTGCGAACTGCGAGGGACCTCCCCCGCGGCGAGGGCGTTTTCGGCCCTCGGGGGTACCCCCCTGGGGGTGTGTTTCCGCAGGTCAGAGCGTTGCTTGCATGTGCAATAAGTCATTGTTTCCGCAGGTCAGCCGTGTGGCGCTGTCCTGCTTTGGTGCTGTTGCAGGACCGACAGAGGATCTGGAGCTCTCCGTCTGGTGCCCCGCCGAGATCGATCTCGTCGACGTGGTCTGCGGTGAGATCCGTGGCAGGGTGCGCCGGCCGCCGGTACCCGGGACACCAGTCACCGTGTGTGGCCCTGTGCGCGTCGACTGCGGCCTTGCGGCGTCGCTGCTCGGCATACGTGCGGGTGACCTTGGTTGGTGTGGTCCGTCGTTGGTGTCGGTCTCGCTCGGCGCGATGGGTGGCGCACTGTGGCTCAGGCTGGATGTTGGGGCAGCCCGGTGTCGAACACACCCGGTTACGTGCCCGCGGCATGTCCGTCGCCCTCGTGGTGCTCGCGGCCGTCGAGGCTGGCGTGCGTGATGACCCATCCGATGGTTCCGTCTGGGCGTTGCACGGGTTCGGTGGCGGCACCGCATGCGCAGTCGTCATCGTGGCTGTGGCCGACGAGGTCATCGATGGGGGTGACATGAGCGGCGTCGCTGTCGGGGTAGTAATCGATGTTCCACCGCGGTTGAGTTTCAGCCATCTCTGTCGATCCTTCGCCAGGTCTTGGCTTTCGGGTCGATGTGCCATCCGGCCTGGTAGTTCAGGATCGACTGGGCCAGTGGTTGGTAGTACTCGGTGATGGTGTTGAAGTTCAGGGGTGCTGCGGTGTCCCCGAACGCGAGGCCGGCGAGGCCGCGGGCCAGGGCCCGCACTGCCGGGGTGTCGTCGGTGGGATGCGGCGGGAGCTCTTCCTCATCGCCGGTGAGTGCGTCGACGAGGCGGTCACGCAGGTCGTGTTCAGATGCTGGCATCGTCGCCCCCTCCGTGTATGGCGCTCAGGCTGTCGAGCAGCGTGTTCATCTGCGACTCAAGCTGTATGACTCCGACGAGGTCGCTCTGCGCTTGTGCGTGGGCGAGCTTGGCGCCGGCGTCGTACAGCTGGTCGAGGAGTGATTGCATCATTCACCTCATTCGCTGCAGGTCAGGCAGGTTCGTCCACCGGCGGGTGAGGAGGTTCGCGTTCCCTCATCCACCGCTGAATGCCATAGACATTCACAGCCCCATACGCCAACGCCGATGCGATGAACGCCGGCTGATGACTGACGAGGGCGTACGCGATCCACAGCACCTGAATACCGGCCCCGATGAAGGGACCGGCCAAGTGCTTACGCATCGTGAGGACCAGGCCGACGAGGCCAACCGCGGTGAGCGTGATGCTCCACCATTGGGAGATCACCGCTTGCCTCTGTATCGGCGGGGCCACTGCGCCTTGACCGCATCGGGCTGTTCGTCGTCGCCGTGGATGTGTACGTGGATGTGCACCTCGGCAGGTTCGGCGGGCGTGGTGTCGAGGCCTAGAAGGCGGCACATCACCTGACGGGTGAGGCTCACGACGGAATCGATCGGATCGGCCATGGCGAGCCTCCTGCGAAGTTGTGCGCGTTGTTCCCGTCGCACCGCGCTCGGGAAGTGAGCTGCGATCTGCGCCAGCCCCAGTCGCGCGCCCTGGGGGATTTGCGACCCCTCCGGCCAGACACCATGCCAATGGGAGACCGGGATCGAACCGGCACCATTGCCGAGCGGAGGGGAGTCTCACCATCTGCGCTGAACAGGATTTTCCGGTGAGACGACAAATGGCCGACCCGGCTGAAGAGACAGGTCGACCAACGGCAGTAACGCTACCAGAGCGCTCCGACACGATGGGGGAGGAGCGCTCTGGTAGCGGGGTCATCGTTTGCGGTGCCCGGTTTCGGCGATCAGGTCACGCACCTCCTCGACCAGATACACAGGTGAACCGTCGGCGCTGGTGCGTTTCGTCAACCGGCCCTTCGCGGCCCACGCCCGAACACTGGATGCGGGGACGCCGACCATCACTTCGAGGTCCCGTGCGGACAGGAGCTCCCATGCCTCCGGTGCCATATCGAGTTCCGGTTTGATCCACTCCTGCCCGAACTCGGTGACCTTCCGGTCGATGTTCTCGCAGACACCCGGGTTGAGAGATTCGAGGGCTTCCCTGTACGAGCGGGCGACGCGGCGGGCCCGCTCCAGCTGGGTGTCAGTCGGCCATGGCCATGGGTCTCCCGTCACAGCGCCCACTCCTGCCTGTAGTCGGGATGGTCGGAGTACGCCGAGGCTAGGTGGCGAAGTGTGTCGGCCAGCGCCTCGGCGTATCCAGCATCCTGCCCACGCACGAACGCACTGATATGACTGCTCGCGCTCGGTGCGCGACGGCATGCCTGCAGGATCGCCCGCTTCGTTGCGACCTCGAGCATCACCCGCGCCGGATCATGGAGGGCGATATGCCGAGCCTCGAACTCCCTCGGGTAACCCTCGCCGTAGACGATGGTGTGCATCCCTAGGCAGTCGACCTCGCCCTCGTCGTCGGCGAACGGGCCGCCACAGACGCCCTGCCCGCCCGAACGCCACTCCGCCGCTCGTTCCGCTGCATACCGAGCAAGCTCGCCGTCCTCGTCGAGACGGGCCTTCAGGAACTCCTCAATGTCAGTCATCCGGCCAGCTCCTTGTAATCGTCAGCCAAGATCATGGTCATGTGCCTGTAGTCGTCGTTGGTCCACGTTGATCCGCAGGAATTGCAGTTGATGACCTCGGAACCATGCCAGCGGCCCAGCTCGCAGTACTCGCACCGCGGGCAGGGGACCGGCATCCTGTCCCGGCCTTGCAGTTCGCCCACGCAGGCCCTCGCCCGCCGACGGAGATCCAGCAGCTTCATGCAGAGAATCGGCCCGTCCAATTCGACGGTGTCGTACTCCTCGCCGCCCTTCTTCCACTCCAGGGCGTCGAACCTCCCGACCTGGGCGAGGACCCGAATGTTCGGCTCGATGATCGCCAACCCAGCTGCCAGCAGCGCGGTGGGTCGCTCATGCTCAGGATTCGACATGTGCAGCACGTCCGCGACCTGCTCGGCGCACCGGTCGACCGTGCGGACGATCTCGACCATCAGGGCGTCGTAGTGCACGTTGATCGGGACGGTCGGTGACGGCGACGGATGCTTCCCCGCTGAGTGCTGCACGGTCCCCATCTCGCCGAGGATGTGATGCAACCGCATGTAGTGACCCCACAGGGTGGAGACTGCCTGCTCGACGGAGTTGATGCAGCTGTCACACAACGTGTTCGCGACCGTCGTGGCCGCAGGGATCCACACTTTGCGGTCCTCGGAGTCGCGTTGCCGCCCCTGGCAGTTGTCGCCGGCACGGCAGATGTGGTCGGTAGTGGATTCAGTCATGGCTAATCACTCCTGCTGGACGGCCGCACCCCTCGAAGGTCGAGCCGCAGTCGCATCGATGCGGTCCGTTGTGATGCGGCCCCAGAACGCACACGCAGGTCTCGCCGCCGTCCTTCCAGACCGGGCCGACCCAGTGGCCGCACTCGCTGCGGGGCATGCATTCCGGGTGCATCCAGTGCCCATCACCATCTGCGTCGCGCCACTGGGTCATGGCGCCCTGCTCGCCGCCGCAGCGCAGGCAGACGGGCTGGTGGTCCCTCGATTCGCTCACCACAGCGCCCCCTGCCCGGCCTCGGCGGCCGCGAGGATCTGCTCGGCGGCGAGGATCCTGTCGCAGGTGTCGGACTTTCGGTTCTTGCGTGCGAGCGTCCGGAGCTCGGCGGGCAGCGCTTCCGCCCACCTGGTGATCTCCGCCCAGGTGAGCGTCACGGTGTGCGCCCGGTCGTCCCGCTTCCGCTGGTGCATGTAATCGCCGGACGTCGTCATGGCGAGACCCCACGAGTACGTCTGGCGGTACACGCCAGCCGCGCGCCACTCCTCGTTGCGCGCGGTACCGCAGCCCTGCATGTCGCGGATGTGCTTGCACCAGTACTCGGGTGCGTCGACCAGGGCGAGGATCAGGAAGGAGTCCAGCTCGCCGAGGAGCAGGCGTTGACTGTTGATGAGGTGCTTGGTCATCGCGTCACCGGTTCCCATGTCCACACGTTGTCGCGGCAGACCGTGACGCGGTATGTGCCGGGTGGTTCGGGTGGTCCGTCGAGCGCGGCGAGCAGGCGGTGGAACCTGCACTCTTCGAGTTCGTTCTCGACACGTTCGCGCAGCGGATGCCGCACGGTGAACTCGTCGGCGTGCAGGGTCACAATGTGCTCGGTTTCACGGACGTCGAGGATGTCGGCGACCGCGGTGGGGTTCGGGCATGTGGCGTTGCTGCAGGCGATGTAGCCGCCGTAGCCTGCGAACAGCGTTGCGCCGCACCCCATCGGGCAGTAGCCCTTCACGTTGATCGTCATGGTCACTCCCTGATTTCGTTGATTCGGTCGGCGAGCCACTCGGTGTAGGTGCGAGTGCTGCCGGGGTAGCGGCGGGTGGCGTACGACGTGTGGTCGCCGCGGATGAGGTACCCCTCGGCGTCGCGGCGTGCCTGGGCGTAGAGACCCCGGATGGCGTCACGGTTGCGCCAGTCGATGGCTATGTCCTGCCATTCCTTCACCCGCAACCGTCGGGTGAGGTCAACACCCCAGCCGATGAGGTTGGCCAGGCTCATCGCTGCGGTCTGGTCGGCGATCGTGCGGAGTGGTGAGCTCCGTGGGCAACAGCAGATGACATCAGCTGGGTCCGAGATCCACCAGCGGGGAAACGCGCGAAGGATGGGTCTCGGGCCCGTGATGCCGTACGAGCCGATCTCGCCTGATGACCCGTACCAGGGAGCGCGTGGGTCGGAGATCAGTCCGACACCACGCACGTCCAAATCGGGATGCTCGCCTCGCGCGACCTCGGCGGCCACGTCACCGGCCAGACCGGCGCCGCCCGAGTACCCGAGCAGTATGACCGGGTTCGGGTCGCGCCGGATCGCGTCGATGACAAGTGGCCGGCCGTGTCGCAGCGAATCGTCGAATGACGGACCCAGCGGCATTGGCACCGGGCCATACGACGCCAGCCACGGCACGTCGACGACTCGGAACCGTGCCGGGTCGAGCAGTCTGGTGACGTTCGTCAGCATCGGCGACGGAACTCGTTCGCCTATGCCGCGGCACTCCAGGACAGAGATCATCACTCACCGCCTTCGAGTTCGGCGCGGAGCTGGTCCTCGTGCTTGCGGTATCTGGCAAGTGCTTCCGCTTTGGTTCTGCCCCCGAAATACTTGTCGCACCAGAGGCATTGCAGGACGTGCCGTCGTCCGAGGGTGCGGTACCCGTCGGCGGTGTCTGCCCACGCGTCGAGGTGACGCTGCGCGTTGTCGATCGCGGTGGCCTGACCCTTACCATCGGCTGTTGACTGATCCGATGGCATGGGGCGCGCGTTCGATTGGAAAGGCTGGTCCTCCGGGGCCGGTAGTAGTCGGGCGTTCACGAGGTCGTTCTCGACAACCTCGGCGATGTGCCTGGGCGACAGCCACGGTGACCGTTCGATCGCGCAGGTGATGACGTCCAGCGCGTCGCTCTGCTCGATGGTGCTCATGCTGCCTCCTGGGCGTGTTCTTCGATGTAGGTGTCGAACTGCTCGTCGGGTTCGGTGTCGAGCTCGGCGGTTGTGCCGCAACGCGCCTCGTGTTGCCAGGTTGTTGTTGCGCAATGGCATCCGGTCACCGCTTCCTCCATTCGCCGGCGTTCGGGCAGTCGACGAAGTGCGGCAGGAACAGTGGGCGGTCGGTGCGGCGTATGGCGGCGAGTTGGTTGCCGCGCATCACCCCTGCGTGCAGCACCCCGCCGATGTGGTCGAGCAGGACGTTGCCGCTCGCGGAGGGCTCGGCGTTGATGGGGATGTGCTTGCCGTGTTGCGTGCGTGCCCACCGGATCGGGGCCTTGCAGGAGCGGCATTGCTCGGTTGGTGGGAGTTGCTCAGACATGGGCCGTCTCCGCGCTGAGTCGCAGCCCTGCCCTGGCAACGTCGTAGGCGGACCGTTGGTGGCACAGCTTGCCTTTCCCTGCGATCTTCAGCTGCCAGCTAGGTGTCCGTCGTTCCTGCGGGGTGACAAGGGTCGGCGGGTAGGTGCCGAAGGGTTGCGACCCGTTCTTGCCGGGTTGCACCTGGAGGGTTGGTACAGGCCAAGCGAATCCGAGGACGGCGCCGAGCACCTCAGCTGTGGCGAGCAGGGCCGTCGGATCGACGGCGGCCCGGCCTTTCATGTGCCATGAGGGGCGGGTGATCGTCTCCACTGCCACCGTCTGCACCTGCAGAGTGTCGAGGAGGCGGTACGCCTGGTTGAGCACCTCCTGGATGTACCTCCGGTCGGCGGGGAACAGGTCGTATTCCGTGGCGACGTCGGCTGAGGCGATTACGTCGCGGCCATCGATGACGCAGATGCCGGTGAACTTGGCGCCGGGGTCGATACCGAGGACCCTCATGGTCGGCCCTCCGCTGCGTCCTGTGCGAGGTACCCGAGCGCAGCAAGTTCGTTGGCCAGCCACTGGATGCGGTCCGGACGGTGGCCGGACCAGTGCTCGGTGCCGGAGTCCAGGCGAGCGATGACGACCGGGGCTGTCAGGTGTCCCAGCTTCTTCATGTCGGCGGCCGCTTCGGTGTCCTCGCTGAGGTCGACAAGCGTGTAGTCGATGCCGGCCTTGTCGAGGTCCCGTTTCGTGGCCTTGCACGGGAAGCAGCCCGGGCTGGTGTAGACGGTGATGGTCATTCGGTGCTCTCTTCGTTGGGGTGGAGCGGCTCCGTGATGTCGCGCTGGACCCGTGCGGTCTCTGCGGCGGTTTCTGGGGCCGGTCCGGTGTGAGTGGCGGGGGAGGCCTTCACGCGGGCGAGGCAGGGGCAATGACGGACGATCGTTTTGCCGTTGTGGGTGAGGGTGCATTTGACGCCCTCCGGTGCCCCGCAGTCGGGGCACGGGATCCGCAGAGCGGAGGCGTACGCGGCTGTCACAACAGCCTTGCCTGTGCACAACTCGAAACCAGGCCGCCGGGAAAAGATTGGTTTCTTCTGGTTTCGGAAGGACTGGGTGGGACTGTGGTCCCACCTTCGCGGTACTGCAGTCCCACCTTTCCGGACCACAGTCCCACCTTTCTCGGATCGAATGGCGGGACTGTGGTCCCAGCTGTGGATGAGTTATCCACAGCCCAAAGGCGGGACTGTGCTCCCACCTTTCGAGGGTGGCTCCACAGCACGGGTGAGATACGGAATCCGGAACGTCGTCGCCCGACCCCGGTACGCGAAGACAGGAGACCCATCACCCTTGAACGCGATCGGCACCCGAGGATCAACCCCGTACGTGGCGAGCTTCCGGATCGACTTCCGCAACCCCTCCTCGGAGATCCCGATACGCCCGGATACTTCGGCAGCGGTGCGCCAACAGGTTCGATCGTCGGCGTCCGCCCACTCAGCGAGCGCGACGAGCACGAGACGCTCCGTCGGACCCATCCACTTCGGGGCGGTGTCGAAGACTTCCTTGACGAGCTGCCAGGCCACATCACTCGGCCTCGCTCTCTGGTGGCTCCTCGCCGAGCGCCGGCTGAATCGCGGTCACGGTCGTCGTGGGCGTGTCCTCATCGGACTCGCGCCCGGCGAACACACCGCCCCCATACCGGAGAAGCCACGCACCGTCCACCGGCACGGACGGGTCGAGATACACGTCGGTGTTCGGCTTGTCCGGGTCGTCGTGATCCCACGCCACCGACGGGGCGGCTGCACCGACCCACTGGTTCCCGATCTGCGCCCGGTGGATCTGGTTGGAGTGCGTGCGGAACAGATGCAGCTGTTCCTTCCGCCGGTTCGCGATCTTCAGGAGCGGTTCGATGCTGGCTGGATTCCAGGTGGTGCGGTTGGTGTTCTCGCGCTCGTCGCCGTCCCCATCGCGCGGTGTTGGGAGTGGATCGCCGTCGATGATGCGACGCAGCCGCGACATTGGGAATGCCTTGGCGTCATGCACCTCGAACTGGAACTCGGCACCATGGTCGAAGAGGGTGGCGGTCTCGACGACGATCACCGTGTTCCCGTCGATACGGATGTCGACTGCATGTCCCTTGTCGCCCTTCGCGAGCTTCTTCAACGCGTCGGCGAGGATCCGGCAGTTCGCCGCCGGCCACAGTGAGACCTGCAGGTCACCGGTGCACACAGTCCACGTGTGTCCCATGACGGCACCGGTGGTGGATGTGCCAGCGAGGAGGGTCGTCTCGTCGGGGTCCTCACCCCAGTGCCCGCGGGTGGTCCGGAGATGGATGCCCCGCCAGCTGTCGGCGGTATCGAGGAGGTCGGTGAGAAGTTCGACGAGGGCCTTGGTGGAGATCGTGATGCTCAAGCGACTGTCCCTTCGGGGCGAGTGACGTACAGCGAGTGGGTGTCGATGGATCCGTCGTCGGCGAACAACACCCAGCCGTGCCACGTGTAGACAGGCGCCTTCGAGGGCTCCTGATGCGGCGACAGAATCCAGCCGAACTCGCGCGCCTTCACCGGGTTCGCATGCACCGAGTCATCACCACCGGTGTGGCAGTGAAGGCACAGCATCAGGTAGTTCGACGGACGCTCACGGTCGGCTGCGCTGCGGCGCAGGCGGTGGTGAAGTTGCAGATCAGTTGCGACCTGGCAGCGCTCACACCGGCCGCCGGCGCGGGCGACAGCGATCGGAGCCGCGGACGTCAGAGCTGCGGCCGCAGCCTCCTTACGGGGCGAGCGGCCGCTGCGTTTCATCCAGGAACGGCGCATCGGGTTGCGTTTCAACGGTGTGCGACGCAGGCTCACGCGGCACCCCCTTCAGCCTCAGCGGCCGCCTGGAGCGCACGCCCACGGTTGGCGACGAGATCGCCGAGGACCGTCGGGTTCCCGTCGCCGTCGAGAGTCGGGGCGCCGAGCATCAACTCGCGGTCGAGTTCGATGTACAGCTCGCGGAGCGTGGTCGGGGTCTGCTCATCGGAGAGCGCGCGGTCCCGGTACTCGGCGACCGTCGGCCGGCGTTCCCCATCTGCGAGCCACTCGCCGACGAGCTCGGCAAGTTCGGCCCCCGGCCGGTCAATCAACTCGCGGGCGAGGAGCGGAAACCGGGTCTTGCTTACGGTGAGTGCGTTCCGCTCGTCGAGGTCGCCGACGATGTCGAAGTCGTGCTCGACGCCGTCCCGCTGAATCGGCTTCAACGCGACGCGGCGTACCTCTTTGCGGCCGTGCTCGTTCACTTCGATGACGTGCTCGACTTTCGAGCGGAGAGTGACGATCACGTGACCGGGGTACGTGAGGAGCGCCTCGATCATCCGGCGTTCCTCGGGACGCACCTCTTTCCAGCCGGAGTTGTACGGGCCGGACCGTCCTCGGCGGTCAACCTGCTCGAGCATCCCGTCGGCGCCCTCCCAGTAGCTCGACCACGTGTCGAGAACAAGGGCGTCGTATTCGCGGCCGGAGGCGGTCCCGAGGATCTCGACGAGCGAGTTCGGGGAGAACGTGGACGCCTTGAGTGTGTCGAACGCCCATCCGTTCACACCGGCATACCAGGAAGCGGAACCATGTTGGGTGTCGACGACGGCGACACGTGAGCCGAGGCTGTGTGCGAGGGCGAGCGCCGTGTATGTCTTCCCGGAACCAGGGGGACCACACAGCAGTATCCGGGCGTGGCCTGCTGCTCGGGTTGCTGGGGTGAACTCGACGATCATGGTCGGGCCCCCGATCCGTGGATTCGAGTGCTCTCCGGTAGGTAGTCGGCGACAATCTCATCGGTCAGCAAGATCCAGGTATCAATGACCGGGATCGGTGTCCACCAATGCATTTCTCCGTCGTGTCCGGCGTAGACGACGTTGCAGTCGATGAACCGCGGCGGTCTCGCATCGGTCCGGTGACGGACCAGCTGGACGCCGGTCGGACGGGTTGGAGGTTCGGCCTGTCCGGTGAGGGTGTCGGGCAGCGACCACGACCCGCCCAGCGGTGAAGTCTTGGAGGAATCGTTCATGTCACAGCCCCTGTTCTGCGTAGAAATCGGACAGCTTCACCGGCGACCAGTACCGGTCGAACTTCTCCCGGTTGGTGTCGCTGATGCGGTCGAGTGGGTCGCCGGGGCACTCGGCCTGTGCGACACCGCTGGCGAGGGTGATGCGGGCGCACCCGGCGTGGTAGGAACCGTCTCGGGTTTCGCTGCCGGCCACCTTGATCCACGTTGATAGGCCGGTCATGCGCTCGGCGATCGTCGCCTCGCCAGTCACCCGCGGCAGTGTGCGAGCCAGTTCCTTGCCGAGGTCAGATCGAGTATCTGGAACCCACACACCTGTTCTTCGGTGGAACTTCCAGCCCGGAAAAATCGCGTCTGTCACGCGGCGTGCGTAGGTGGTGTCATCGCCGTCGAGCGGGAAGTAGCCGCGCATCGTGGCGCCCTCGCCGTAGAAGGCTGCCAGCTTGCGGTCCTGATCGTCCATCGGATGCTCAGCCGCCCAGGCGTCGCATCGCGAGGTGAAGGACAACCAGTCTTCTCGCTGCTTCTCCAGTGCTGCGAGGAGGTCAGGAGCAGTGCTGCGGTAGACGTGTGTCGGCCTCATTCGCCGCCGCCGATCGCGACGAGCTCGCGGATGTCGAGGATCCCGAGTCGCCACAGCTCGGGGATCAACGTCGGTGCGGTCTTGGCGTCTGGTCGAACCTGGAGGACGGAGTCCTTCGTGACGAAGTCGACGCCGTCAGGGATCGGGCCTTCGCCCCGGCCGGCGAGGGTGATTGCGTCGTTCGCCCAGCCTGGGGCGGCGACCCGAACTTCCTGCACCAGATGTGGGGCGTGCTTTCGCAGCACCTCGGCGACCTTCTCGTCGTCGCCGAAGCGGTACTCGGCCACGGTGTTGTCGCCCATGTTGTCGACCACCCACGTGTCGAATGCCTTCTGATCGACAACCTTCAGTTCCGGATCCGGGTCGGTGCGGGTGACCGAGCCGAGCTTGATGCTCTCGCCATTGAGTTGCACACGGGCGGTGACTCGATCCCCGGGCTCCATGACATGGAACTGGGATGCCCGTCGGATGTCGGTGGCGTCCTTGATGTGCTTCTGCAGCACACCAAGTGCGATCAGTTCGACGGTGGTGTTGTGCTCGCTCATACAGTTTCGCTTTCTAGTGAGGTGACCAGCACGGACTCGGGGTGAAGCCCGCCATACACGTGCTGCCACTCGTTGTGGATGTCCTGTTGGAAGCAGTCGATGCGCACCCTGTTGCCCTCGCGGGTGACGCGGACCTTGTTGTGGCCGTCGATGTGTTCGCTCATGAGGCCACTGCCCGGTCTCGAACTACCTGCCGCTGCGAGATGCCGAGGCGTTCGGCGATCTCGTGGGCGGCATGCCCGCGCGAGGTGAGCTCGGCGACCTGCTCGATCCGCTCAGCCCGAGCGGAGGCGGATGTCCAGGCCGCGCGGATGGGCTCGGCGGCCGGGTCGTCGATCGTGTCCTCGTCCCACTCCATCGGCAGAGCCCACCCAAGCCGGGATGCTCGGCGACGCGAAGCATCCGACGGACCCGGAATCAGCTGGAGTTCCGCGAACAACGCGGCCACATCCTTCGCCCGCTGCGCGGTGCACCGGGACCGGTGGCCCAAGATCAACCGGCCGAAGTTGCCCGGCACCATCTCAAGTCGGGCCGCGAGCACGTCCTGCGTCCACCCGGCGGCGACGAGCGCCTGCAGACGCCGCATCGATCCTGTGGCGTCCACCCGAGTCGAACCCTCGGCGACCGTGAACGCCGCGTGCGGGACGGGCACACCGAGCACACTGTCCCGGAAGCTCGTCGATACCTTCCGTGACGGGGGAATCCCCTGTCCGCTTCGACCGCGGATCAGCGCTGAGAGCTGACTGCGGTTGACGTCGGCGAGTCTTGCGATGGTGCGCTCGCTCATACCGGCCGCTTGCAGCGCCGCCACGTGAGCGCGGACGGCGGTCGCATCGACGTAGGCCGAGTCGAACCGGCCGTACAGGTGCTGACGTTTGCGCCAGGTCTCGTAATGGGACTTGCACCAGCCGCGGCGAGTGGCCTGATTTGTGCAGCCTTGGCGTGAGCAGATCATCGGCTCACCTCATGCCCCTGATCTGCTTGCATCGGGTGGGCGATGAGGTACGCGACTTCGACACAACCACTAGGCAGAGAAACCTCGAGCTTCGCTGTCGCGCAGCCACGCCGGGCTCCCGCCTCATGCAGGACCGGGGCGACCTCGCACCACACGCTGAAGCTGTCGAGCTGGCCGGCGTCGTTGATCGCGTCGAGGAGATCAGAAAGGATCTCGGCGGGGGCGCTCATCGCCGCACCACCGGGATCACGCCGAAGTAGGCAAGAGCGACGTACGTGAACACTGCGATTGACAGGAGGGCTACGAGCCGGACGCCCCACTTGGCGATCCAGTCTTCGAGCCTGTCCCAGAAGCTAGGTTCGGGCGCGTCGTCGATCGCCGCGGCGAGTCGGTCGAACAGGTCCGGCGTTGGTGGGTATGGCTTCGCCAAGGCGATAGCTTCGTCGGCGACGTGGTCGAACTCGGCATCAGAGACCGCGGGACCGGGCTGCTGCAGCCACGTTGCCCTGAGGTCTCGACGAACCTGATCGTAAATCGGCGTCGACATGAAATGCGCGGTCAGTTCGTCGGCACCGACCACGAACCGCTGAGTGGCGACGCCGCGCGCGGCCTGGGCCCGACTGATCTCGTCAGCGCGCTCGGCACTGACCATTCCGACGCCGTCGACGAACACCTGATCAAATGAAACGGACATGCGAATCCCCATTCGTGACAGAAGGTTTGAAGACTTGAAGCCGGTGGCGGCGGGGTAGCACCCACTCGCCGCCACCGGAGAATGCGGCGTTACGACGCCCAACGGGACTCGCCCGGACGCCTCGTATGCGACTTCTCGTAGGCGGCCACGGCCGAAGCCGGTATCCGCACCGTTCGACCGACGCGCATCGATGCGATCTCGCCGGACTTCGCGAGTTCCTGGGCTTTGCGGATCGACACTTCCCACCGCTCCGCCAGTTGGCGTGGAGTGAAGTACCGCTTCTGCTTTTCGGTGTCGCTCATTCGAACTCACCGCCGCTCACCCGAGAGTCCGCGTCAACCAACTCGGCAAGGAACGCATCCTGGACTTCGGAGTAGCGGTCGACCAGGACCCGGGCCCGTTCGGTGTGTGGGACGTTGGCGAGTGCGACGTCGAGGTCGCCCGCGTACAGGTCAGCCATTGCCGCCGCCTTCACCTAGGGTGGTGACGCCAGAATCAACACTCGGAGGGGGAACTGAATGGCAGCCGACGCTCGACTTGATGACCTCGCTCGCAGAATCGACGCGGTCCCTGACTCGCTCACCGGAGTGAAGTCGATCTACCAGGCCTTCCATACCCTCGCGTCGAATAACTCGCGACCCGCCACTGCCGCCGAGATGATCGGCGCCATGACCGAGGGGCTCGACGAACTCGACAAGCGACTCTCTTCGGGTGAGCACCTCAAGGGCTGACCCCGAGTCGTCACAATCAGCTGCTGACGCTGTCGTGCCGACCGACCGGTCTCCTACTGTTGAGCTACGACCAACAACAGAAGGAGAAACCTCTTGAGCAGCATCAGGGACCTGAAGGCTCTGTCGATCCCAGACGAGTTCCCCGTCTCGGCCGCCATCAGGGATGAATTCATTCAGAACGTTGAGCAGGCAGGTGGCGAGGCGTTCAGCGCAGTGGGTCTGGTCGCCCCCCTGATGCTGGCCGTCATGCGTCTTGAGAGTCGGCTCGTGGAGGCGGAGGACCGGATCAGGCTCCTCGAGGGCAACGGCAAATCTGCTGTCGACGGTGGAGCCGCCAACGATCGGAGCGGGAAGGTCTGGTAGCCAAACTCTTCTGATCTCCTCACGCACGATGGCTCGCACGTCGTCGTGCGTGAGGGGCTTCTGCTTCGGCTGCGGCAGGACGACCAGCCCCTGATCGGCGAGACGCTGTAGGGGATCGGAGGCCGCTTCCGTTTCGAGTTCGCGGTGCATCTCCTCGTGCGCGTCGATGTCCTGACGCAGCTCGTATTCGTCTTCGGCGGTCTCTGGGTGGGAACCGGCGATCCCGAAATCGCAACTCGCGCAGCTGTAGAGGATCATGCTGCACCGCCGACAATGGCGGGCGACTGCGCGAGACGCTTCCGAAGAAATTCGACGCCCTTCGGCAACACGTACGCCGTCGCGGTCGGAACCGTCTCACCGGTCCTTCTATTGACGTAGGTGCCCGGAATAACCTTGAAATGGTGGGCGTACCGCTGATACGGCAGGTTGTTTCCCTGCAGGATTCCCATCCGGCGTAGGTCCCGCATCATCACGTTGCGGCCCCACCCGATGATCCGAGAGACGGCCTGCATTGAATAGCAGCCGTCCGCGTCCATCAGTTCGTCGTAGAACTCAGCCTTCGGCTCAAGCTCGGCGATCTGCACATCCTTCGCGGCGATCATCGACTGTGCCTCGAGAACTGCGTGCGCCAGGAGTTCGGCGCCCGACAGCGCGGGAGCAGTCGCGGTCTCCGCCTCGCGGGTCTTGGTCGCGAAGTACGCCTGCGCGGCCGCGATCTCCGGCATGCTTGGGTCGCCGTTCATGACGGTCAGGTAGGCGCCGAACCGCGACAGCGAGTAGTCCTGTCGCGGGCGTCCGCCCCCCAATGGTTTTTCGGTGATCGCCGAAAAACTCGCGGCAACATCGTGGCCGCTGTTCCGTGCCGAGGCGATAGCACGCTCGACGATCTTCGCGAAGTCTTCCCAGCGCGAGTACGCCGTCGCCGCCTGCAACTGACGGGCGGACCATCTGTTGCCGGGGAGCATCAGTTCGTCAAATGGCGAGCGTGCCGTAGTCTGAATCGCAGACATCTGATCTCCAATCTGTGTCTTGGCCCTCGTCCTGTGTCCGCAGGCGAGGGCCTTTTTCATACGAGTGAAACAGTCTTTGATTTGCCACATCGCTGCGCAGTAATTGTCACCTGGACGTCAAAAAGGATCTCGACAGGTACACCGAGCGCCTCCGCTATGCGGTTGGCGGTCTTGGGTTCACAGCTTCGGCGCCGATCAGCAAGTAGGTGATCGATAAAGCTGGGGTGAACGTCGACATATCGGGCGAGCTTTCGCGCCGACATCTTCTTGTCGTCCTCGGGGCCAACGAACGCGCGCAGGATGCCTGGACTCTTGAGCTTCATCCAAGTTCCTTTCGGCCAGCGTCGGTACGGGGTCGTCATCGTGCTTCTCCAGTCTGCTTTGTAGGCGCCTATCTGTCAACTAACAAGCATCAATGTAGCGCCTACCAGTAGGCAGCTGTCAAGTGGTACCGGCGTGGCGTTTCCGCAGCCAGGGGGAATGGGGCAAAGTAGGCACCGTCAATTGGTAGGCATACAACCGCCACCGACCGGCCCAAAGCTGGTAGGAGGGTAGTTCGGAGGATCTGTTGCAGGGATCGGGCGATCCAACGCAAGCTTCAGCGGTGCCCACACTCGCCGATCTCATCAGTGCCCGAAAGTCGGAGCGCGGCTGGTCGTACCAGCAGCTCGCCGGACGGGCAAACGATGTGGTCTCGAGGCAGCGCTGGCAACAGCTGGGCACTGGCGTTCGGATCAAAGAGTTCCCGGAACCCACGACCATTCAGGCCATCGCCGATGCACTTGAAGTCGACGTGACCCTGGTGGTGTTGAGCGTGGCGCGAAGCATCGGCTTTGCGGTACGCACCCAGGACTCTTCTCTTGCGGCGATGTTGCCGCCGGGCGCCGACGAACTGAACGAAGAGCAGCGAGACGCTGTGCTTGCAGTAGTGCGAGCCATGGCGCCACGTCGGACGGCAGGAGTCGCCAATGACACGAACCAGAAACCGGGGACGGAAGCGAGCGGCCAGGAGCTCGGCAGCTCAGGCCGCGGCGCGGAAAGCTCAGGAGCCCCCATGAAGCTCGCGGTGGAATCCCGGCATCTCTCCTCGGCGTCGAAGCCGGAGCCGACGCCTGAGCAGCTCGCGGAACTGGCCCGCGTACAGAAGGATTGGAAGGACCGAGTCAAGCCCACAGAGTGGACCCTGAACGATCAAGGTCAGGTCGTTGACCGTCACGGCGTGCCTCCGTTCGACGAATCCAAGATGCTCGCGGCACACCGGATCCCCGACGAAATGGCAGGCGTGTACCCGCCAGAGGTTGAGGTGGAGCCAGACCAGGATGGCCCGGAGTTCGGAGCATGAGCGCAGAGGTCGAACCTTCCAGTGAACCCACGACTGAGGTCGAAAACCAGGACTGGATCGCCACGGTTGGGCATCGTCCGAAGCCTGATTTTGTTCCGGAATTCGGGGCTGAACTGGCTGAAATAACAGTTGGTGCCTGCACTCCCGGAAACGCAAGTGCAGTACGGGTAGCGAAGACGATTCGCGCCGACCTTGTTGCCTTGATGTCGCGCGCACACAAAGGGTCAGTTCGACGAGGGCAAAATGGGGACCTCGATGAGTACGAGTACCCGGTTTCCATCGACCGGGATCCGATCGGCGAACTGCGGCATCCCACAGATAAGGAGAAGCACATCGGTACCTGGCAGTACCGGATCTACTTCGGTGCACCCTCCGAAGACACTGATGTGCTTGTGTGGCTGCTACCGGGGCGAAAGCAATCAAGCAAGTACGACCCAAACTGGTTCGTTGTTCAGAACGGCCACATAGCTTCGGCCAAGGACCGGATGGCTCGCTGGCGCACCGAATGGGCGGCCCGACGCTTCCCATAGAAGTCAGTTGCGGTTAACCTCAACTCATGACTGACTTCGAGGATCTCGCTCGTGACCTTGGGATCGATCTTGACGATCCCGAGGAGCAGCTGGCGCGCGACCTTGCAGAGGCCGACGACAATCTGTTGGAGGACTTGGTCGCGTTACGTCACCGCCGCGGGCTGAAACAACAGGACATCGCTGACGCCATCGGTCGACATAAGTCTTCGGTATCGAACTTCGAGCGCCTCGGTGCCGATCCTCATATGTCGACGATTCGCAGGTATGCGGCAGCAGTTGGCGCTCGGGTCCGGCATATCGTCGAGCCGGTCGACGGCCTGGAGCACACATGCGATGGCACAAACTTTACGGAACACGTTGAGAGTGAGCTGCGACCGTCGGAACCAACCAGTCGTTGGCAACGTGATGCGATTGCGTCATTGGTGGTCAAGTCGGGAGAACTTCTGTCGCTCGGCTCCGGCGCCTTTGTTCCCATTGGCGCCGGCACACCAAAAAGTAGCTGGCAAAAGGTTGAAGGAGTCAAAATTCGGATTCAGTCAAAGCCGAGGTCGCAAAGCGCGCATGCGGCTGGGGTTTCGTAGTGCCGAAGTCTAAGGTGCGAGCTCAATCGAAGACTCACCGGGCGACAGCTGGCAATCAGAGAAAGTCAGTCCGCAGGCCTGCTGTTTCGATCCGGCTTGATCGGATCGAGACATGGCGGGTAATTGCCGACCGTTGGCGCGATCACGAGGATGCACCCGACTGGTTCAGTGGCGAGTCGGGATTTGGAAACATCAGCGTTTCGCCCGAATCGGATAGTCAAGTCGCCGTAGCCATCGAGTTTCAATCACGGGGCGAGGGAAACGTCGCTGTCCTTGTCGAACAGGTGGCTTTCTACGACATCGCAGACGGTGATGGGGCGAGAGTTGACGATACGATGTCATTTCTAACTACCGTGGGGCAAGACGCAGCGACGAACATCGCAAACCAGGCCATCGTCGATATTGCTCCATTCATGCGCGAAGCTGTTTTTAGCATTACCCACCGTATTAGCCCTGAGCCACTTTTCCTCGACGGCGCGCCCGCGTTGCTGCCTGTTGGAAGCCTGAAGAAGATGTAGCTGGATACGAAGTTCGCGAGTGGCCACCGACGTCCGCAGGCCGTGGTCGACCCCTGCTGCGACGCCTTGGTGGGAGGGGTGGTCGCTCGATTGTGATCCACATCATCGAACATTTGTTCGCAAATTCCTAGCGAACCACTCGGTCGGCTTCGTATGGTGCCGTCATGCCCATCTACAACCCGTGGCGGCAACTCCGAAATATGTTCCCGCACGTAACAGTAACGACGCACCAGGCGTTGCCCGCCCTTTTGCAAGGTGCACTGTCGCGAGACTGGATCTACATCGACCGCAATCTCGGGCAGGCGGGCAGGCGGTGCACCCTCGCCCACGAGCTGGTTCACCGAGAGCGCGGCACCGTATGCGCACCCGACCGGTACACGCGCGAAGAGCAGGCCGTCGATGAGATCGCCGCGCGTCGGTTGATCACGACAGACCGGCTGGTTGATGCGCTGCTGTGGACCGGGTCCCGGGCCGGCGTGGAGGCGGCAGACGAGGTGTGGTGTAACGCCCACATGCTCGGCGTGAGGGTTCGCACGCTGACAGCCGATGAGCGCGCACTTGTGGCGAAGGAACTGCAGAGAAGGCAACCGTGGTGAAACGCGACGAACCCCGTTGCCAACTGGTGACGTTGGAGGATGGAACCCAAGCCCTTGTTCGATTCGGGCTGACCGAAGGCCGGAGCCGCAACTCTCAGTGGGACGCTGAGGTAGAAGCGCGGGACCCCGAAGGTCATGAATGGGGTGCATGATCAACGCCAGTAAAAGAGAAGCACCCCCGCGCTCATAGGAGGTGAGCGCGGGGGCGAGGCGAAACCAGTGGCAGTTTCAAGAAGGAGGGTACCAATGTTGGATCACCGACGACCTGCCAATACCTCGCGCGCGACGGCACGCTGATGGGGCATGTGCAGACCCGGGAGCGCGGCGGGAAGAAGCGATATGTCGCTCGCTATGTCGGTCTCGACGGCAACGAGCATACGAAAACCTTCGACAGGAAGGGCGACGCTGCCGACTGGCTGAACGAGAAGGAAAGCCGGGTTCGAACGGGGGAGTGGATCGATCCGAAGCGGGCGAAGATCACTGTCCGCGAGTGGTGTGAGGAATGGTACTCGGGCCGGACAGGCATCGCCCCGGCAACACTCCTGCAGTACCGCACGATCCTCGACCTCGACGTTCTGCCGGCATTCGGTGACATGCCACTCCGCGCGCTGACGCCGTCACAGCTCCGAACATGGGTGGCGCAGCTGACCGGCGCACGTCCGTGGGCGCCAGGCCTGAAGCCGATGGCGTCGTCGACCGCGACGACCAGGCGGATGATCTTCGGATCGATCCTGAAATCAGCGTTCGAGGAAGGGCTGCTGCCGCGGTCCCCCATGATCGGGGTGCGACCACCGCAACGCGACGTTGAGATTGAGCCCGTCGACCCCGATCTGCTGCCAACGCCCGGCGAAATCTGGTCGCTGTACGAAGCAGCGCCGCCGGTTCTCTGTGAGGCGATCATCGTGGCCGCAGGTTCCGGCCTACGCCAGGGCGAACTGCTCGGCCTTCGCTCCCGCAACGCCCGTATCCTCCGCAGGGAACTGGAGGTCGTCGAACAGGTCCGTACCGACGGGCCCGGCGAACCGGTATACGTGCCACCTAAGACACCGCGGGCGCGGCGCCGGATCCCAGTCGGCGACGAGGTATGCCTGGCGTTCGCGCGACACCTCGAGCAATGGCCGGCCGAGTCCGATCAGGCTGTGTTCCGGACAAAGGCGGGGCGAAGATGGCGGCGAACCACGTTCGCCGCGGCGTGGGGAGGCGCGAAGGAGAAGGCCGGCATCCGGGACTCGCTCCGCTGGCACGAGCTGCGCCACTTCTACGCCTCGACACTGATCTCCGGTGGCGCGTCGGTGCGCGAGGTAATGGACAGGATGGGGCACGCTAGTGCAGAGGAAACTATCCGGCGGTACTCCAGGCTTTGGCCGGACCGCGAGGAGACGACCCGCACGATCGTCGACGCTGCGTTGAGGTCCGGCATACCCCGTAGGGGTACTGCCCAAGGTGCAGGTTCCGCCGAGTGACGGGACCGCGACGGGACCGGGCCGCGGCGAAAACTCTGTCACCAGCTAGGTTCCGCTGGATCGGTGTGTGTCCGGCTTACACGCCAACTCGTCCGCCTCACCCTTGTACCAATCGGCGAGGTCACGGCCCCGACTGGCGAATAACAAACAGACCGGTTACCATCTTTCCCGCATCGGCCCGACCGACCCGAATCGGGGTCGATGTCGGGGCCCGTCGCTCACAACCGTGGGCGACGGGCCCCACTATCGGCGGCAGTAGATGTTACTCGTGATAGCGGTAACATCTGTCCATGGACTTGCCCCACGACATCGCCGGCTCCGGCCCCACCCTCGTACTCGTGCACGGGGTGGTGCATCGCCGGCAGGCCTGGAACGCCCTCCTGGACCAGTTGACGCCCTACCGCCGGGTGGTCACCGTCGACCTTCCGGGGCACGGAGAATCGGCCGCACTCGACGACGGCCCGGACATGATGGATCAACTCCTCGAGGAACTGAGCGGGTTCGTCCGCTCGGTGACGCCGGCCGGGGAACGGCCGCACGTCGCGGGGAACTCGCTCGGAGGCTGGCTGTCCCTCGCTCTGGCGGCCCGGGGCGAGGTCGCCTCGGCCACGGCGCTCTCACCGGCCGGCTTCTTCGTCAACAATGCCGATCAAGCACGGACCATCTACACGTTCCGCGCCCTGCGCGGACTCGCCCGGGCGATGGGTCCGAACGCTCCGAAGGCTTTGCGATACAAGGCCGTCCGCTATCCCTCGCTCGCCGCCTTCTTTGCCCGGCCCAGCCGGGTGCCGTACGAGGACGCCGTGATCGACACGCACTCGCTCACTACGAATGCCCTGGTCGACAAGGGGATGACAGCAAAGTTCGATCTCCCGCCGGTCGTCGACGCGACGGTTCCCGTCACCGTGGCGTGGGGGCGGCGCGACCTGATTCTGCCGGTGTATCAGGCACGACGCGTGCGCCGATTCTTCCCGCAGGCGCAGATACTGGTCCTGCCCGGCATCGGGCACGTCCCGATGACCGACGACCCGAATCTGATCAGCACGATTCTGCTCGGCGGCAGTTCGGCGAGTGCCGGCGACTCCCGGAACTGACCTCGGTCCTACCGCGCCTCGGCGACGACGCCGGCACCGAAACCGAACAGGACCGTTCCGGTGATCCGATCCAGGACCCGTCGCACCGACGGCTTCTCCAGCGTGGTGCGCGCCCGGGTCAGCAGGAGGCTGTACGCGCCGAGCCAGACGATCCCGAGGAGCCCGTGAACGAGCACGAGCAACGCCAGGGTCGGGGCGGTCGGCCACCCGGGCGGAACGAGTTGCGGGAGCAGGCCGGTGTAGAACACCGCGATCTTGGGGTTCAGGAGGTTCGTCAGGAACCCGGCCCGCCAACTCGATCCCGGCGACGGAACAGGTGCCGGTTCGACCGCGGCGGTGCGTCGTCGCGACCGGCTGCGCCAGAGGGTGGAGAGCCCCAGATACACCAGGTACATCCCGCCGACGATCTTCACGACGGTGTACGCCTCCGCGGAGGCGGCGAGCACCGCTCCGAGCCCGACGACGGTCAGCGCGCCCCACACCGTCAACCCGGCGACCACACCGAATGTCGCCCGCAGCGCGGCGCCGCATCCACCGGACAGGCCCGCGCGCGTCACCACCGCCATGTCCGGGCCGGGAATGACGGTCAGGAGCCCGAGCACCGCGAACGCGGTCACCACGACACCGATCATGGGGTCAGTATGTCGGGCGCGCTCAGCGCAGTGAAATCCACACCTGCGACTTGCCGAGCACCGCGTGTCCGTCGAAGGTCACCGTCAGGTCGATCCGGGCGGTGCCCGCGGCCTCGTCGACCTGCGCGGCCTTCGCGACGACCTCGACGACCGCGCCCTCGTCCGGGGCGACGATCACCGGCTTGGTGAAGCGGGCGCGGTATCCGGTGACGCGTGCCGGGTCGCCGAGCCAGTCGACGACGCACTGCGTCGCCAGTCCCAGCGTCAGCATGCCGTGCGCCAGCACGCCCGGCAGGCCCACGGCGTCCGCGACGTCGTCCCGGTAGTGAATGGAGTTGAAGTCGCCGGACGCCCCGGCATAGCGGACCAGGGATTCGCGGGTCACGTGATATCGGGACTTGGCGACGGTGTCGCCGAGCATGATTCGCCCCGGGGACGTCATTCCTCCCCCCTGACGAACAGGGTCGACGTCATGGTGCTCACGTGATCGCCTGTGGCGTCGAGGATCTCGATGTCGGCGACGAGCAGTGTGTGCGGGCCGCGCGACGTCACGTTCGTGACGGTAAGTATCGCGGAGAGTTCGTCGCCCGCCACGACCGGGCGGACGGACGTAGCGTGCTCGGTGCTGTGCACCAGGTTGACGGGCTCGATTCCCGACGTCGGATCCGCGACGAGCTGCGCCAGTGCACGTTCCTGCACGATGACGGGAAACGTGGGCGGGGCAACGAGATCGGCGTGACCGGCGGCGCGGGCACTGTCGAGGTCGAACGACGTCGGGTTGGTGGCGAAGACGGCGCGGGCGAATTCCCTGATCTTCTCGCGGCCGACGAGGTAGGGCTCGGTCGGTGGGTAGACACGACCCTCGATCGCTGGATTCACTGCCATCAGATCAGCCTAGAGACGTGCAGTCCCCGGGGCAGGGCGAAGCGTTCGGACCAACGTCACGAATGTGTCGCGGGCGTGCCTGCCCCTTCACAGCGAAGCCCCCGCCGGACGTGTCCGGCGGGGGCTTCGAGGTATCGACTGATCGATAGCCGTCAGACGGGATCGACCATCAGCAGTTGGGCCCAGTAGGTGGCGCCTTCGGCACCGAGGTAGGGAAGTAGCTGATCAAAAATGATCGTTGACATGCTCGCTCCATTCTCTGTTCGGGCACTGCGCCGGAAAGGCGAGCCATCGGCACCGCACTGACCGGCGCCGGGGACCGTATCACCGGACAGGTCTCCGAGGGTAACAGTCTGAGCGTGATCCACAACCCCACACGTCCCACCGGTGCCACACTGAGGGAATGACTGACGAAGATCATCTCTGGTACTACAACGTCGACGACGGCACGGTCACGCAGGGGAAGGCGGCATCGTCGATGTCCCGGATGGGGCCGTACCCCGACCGCGCGTCCGCCGAGAAGGCGCTGCAGATCGCCGCGGAGCGGAACAAGGCGGCGGACCGGGCAGACGAGGAGTGGAACAACTAGCGTTGCGGAAAGGGTGTGTGTGAGGTGCCGATGAGTCGTTTCGTTGCGCGCGGAATCGATTTCGGCACCGTGCGCACCGAATTCCACCTGCCGGAGGGGTATCCGCCCGCGGCGGTCGCGCAGGCGCGGGCGGCATCCGACCGGTACGCGTCCGAGCGGGAGGACCGCACCGATCTGGCGTTCGTCACCATCGATCCGCCCGATTCCATGGATCTCGATCAGGCGCTGCATCTGGAGCGGACACACGGCGGATTCGTCCTGCACTACGCGATCGCGGACGTCGGCGCGGTCGTGGAGCCCGGTGGGGTGCTCGATGTGGAGACCCGCAAACGCGGGCAGACGTTCTACCTGCCCGACGGCAAGGTGCCGCTGCACCCGAAGGAGCTCTCCGAAGGATCCGCGAGTCTCCTTCCGGACGAGGATCGCCCAGCGGTGGTGTGGCGGATCGAACTCGACGAGTCGGCCGAACCGGTATCCTGCACGGTGTCCCGTGCCACGGTCCGTTCCGTGGCACGGCTGGACTACGCCGGTGTGCAGGCCGATGCGGAGGCGGGACGACTGCATCCGTCGATCGCGTCGCTGCCGGAGTTCGGCCGGCTCCGCACCGCGGCGGCGGTGGCGCGCGGCGCGATCGAACTCCGGCTCCCCGAGCAGGAAGTGGTGCCGGACGGGGACGGCTGGCGCGTCGACCTCGCGCCCCGCACCGAGGCCGACGACTGGAACGCCGAGGTCTCGCTCCTCACCGGAATGTGCGCCGCGGCCATGATGCTCGACGCGAAGGTCGGGTTGCTCCGCACCCTGCCGCCCGCCGGGCCGGACGCGGTCGAGGCGCTGCGACGCACGGCGTCGGCGTTGGGGATCGACTGGCCGCAGAGCGTCGGGGTAGGTGAACTCCTGGCGCGGCTCGATCCGAATTCGGCGTCGACGCTGGTGCTGATGACCGAGGCGCCGTCACTGCTGCGGGGCGCTGACTACGCGGCGTTCGACGGCGCCCTGCCCGAATTGACGACGCACGCCGCCATCGGCGCCCCGTACGCCCACGTGACCGCGCCGTTGCGCCGGCTCTCGGACCGGTATTCCACGGAGGTGTGCCTCGCCGTCACCGCGGGAACACCGGTGCCGTCCTGGGCGCGAGAAGCGCTGGGCTCGATGCCCGAGATCATGGTTGGCTCGGATTCTCTCGCGAGCAAGATCGACCGTGCCTGCATCGACCTCACCGAAGCGACCGTGCTCGCCGACCGGGTGGGGGAGACGTTCGACGCGACCGTGCTGCGGTCACGGAACGGCAAGCGCACCGCGGACGTGTTCGTCCCGTCCGTGTCCGTGATGGCGAAATGCGTGGGCGACCCGGCCGAGGGCGAACAGGTGAAGATCAGGCTCGTCTCTGCCGACGTCGCGAAGCGGACCGTCGAGTTCGGTTACCCCGCATAGCGGGTCAGTCGCGGAACCGGTCCGTTGCCTCGACGAGGTGATGCACGATGCCCGGCTCCATCGCGGAGTGTCCGGCGTCGTCGACGATCTCGAGCCGCGAATCCGGCCAGGCCCGGTGAAGCGCCCACGCACTGGTCGCCGGGCACACCACGTCGTAGCGTCCCTGCACGATCACGCCCGGAATGCCGTCCAGTGCGGCGGCGTCCCGGAGAAGCTGACCCTCGTCCAGGAAGCCGCGGTTGTGGAAGTAGTGGTTCTCGATGCGGGCGAAGGCCAGCGCGAACCTCGGCTGGGACGTCTCCACCACCCGTTCCGGTTTGGGGAGCAGCGAACTCGTCGCGCCCTCCCACGTGGACCACGCGACCGCGGCCCGCGTCGCGACGTCGGGATCGTCGGACTGCAGGAGCCGGTGGTAGGCCTCGACGAGGTCGCCACCCCGCTCCGGTTCCGGGACCGGAGCCAGGAACTCCTCCCACAGTTCGGGGAACAGGTGTCCGGCGCCGCCGTTGTAGTACCAGTCGATCTCGCTGCGGCGCAGCAGGAAGATCCCCCGCAGCACCAGTTCGGTGACCCGGTCCGGATGCTTCTGGGCGTAGGCGAGAGCCAGTGTGGAGCCCCACGACCCGCCGAAGACCTGCCACCGGTCGATGCCGAGATGGGCGCGCAGCAACTCCACATCGCCGAGGAGACGGCCGGTGGTGTTGACCGACAGATCCGCCCCGTCGGCGACGTGGGGTGTGGAACGTCCGCATCCGCGCTGGTCGAGGAGCACGATCCGGTACACCTGCGGGTCGAAGAACTGTCGTTGCGCAGGATCGGTGCCGCCCCCGGGCCCGCCGTGGAGGAACACCGCCGGCTTCCCGTCGGGGTTGCCGCTCTGCTCCCAGTACATCTGCTGTCCGTCGCCGACGTCCAGATGCCCGAACTGGTACGGCTCGAGCGGCGGGTACAGGGTGCGCAGCTGGGTCACGTCGGCCTCAGAACCCGATCAGGCCGGACGCCAGATCGGGGATCTCCAGCGCGGTCACCGCCTCCTGCCGGATGCCGGGGCAGGCCGCCGTCGTGATCACGTCGATCCGGCCCCGGTCCTGCAGGAAATCGAGCGCGTTGAGGTTGTTCTGCGTGATCCATGTGCCGACGAGACCGTTCAACCCGGTCTTGCCGATGGTCGGGGTGTAGGTGCGCCAGCTCTGCAACTGACCTTCGAGGTCGGTGCACAGCTGGGCGGCCTGCGCCTCGGTGACGCCACCCGGCACGAGGGCGGTGCCGGGTACCGCGGTGGTGGCCGGCGCCGGGGGTGCGGTGGTGCCGGGCGCGGGTGCGGGGCCGGGGCCGGCGCACCCCGTGACGACCGCCGCGGCCGCCACCGTCCCGGCCGCCATCACGGCCAGGCGGTGACGCCGTCCGGTGCCGTGCACGTGTCGCTGTCCCATGAACATCCCCTCGAGTGTGTGCCGGCCCGGTGAGTCGAGGACGGCCTAGAAGCTGTGCTCTTCCGCCGGGAACGTTCCGGCGCGTACCTCGGTCGCGTATGCGGCGGCCGCGCTGCGCAGCTCGTCACCGACGTTACCGAAGCGCTTGACGAACTTCGCCGTCTTGCCGCTGGTGTAGCCGGCCATGTCCTGCCACACGAGGACCTGGGCGTCACACTCGACGCCCGCTCCGATGCCCACGGTGGGGATGGTGAGCTTGCGGGTGACCTGGCCTGCGATCTCGGCGGGCACCATCTCCATGACGACGGAGAACGCGCCGGCCTCCTGCACGGCGATCGCGTCGGCGACCAACTGCTCGGCGGCGTCGCCGCGGCCCTGCACGCGGAAACCGCCGAGCGAGTTCACGCTCTGCGGGGTGAACCCGACGTGTGCCATGACGGGGATGCCTGCCGCGGTGATGGCGGCGATCTGCGGCGCGACGCGCTCGCCGCCCTCGAGCTTGACCGCGTGGGCCAGCCCCTCCTTCATGAACCGGGTCGCGGACGCGAGGGCCTGTTCGGGGGAGCTTTCGTAGCTGCCGAAGGGGAGGTCCGCCACCACGAGAGCGTGCGGCGCACCGCGGACGACGCCGCGAACGAGGGGGAGGAGTTCGTCGATCGTGACCGGGACGGTGGTCTCGTATCCGTAGACGACGTTGGCGGCCGAATCGCCGACGAGGAGAACGGGAATCCCAGCTTCCTCGAAGATGCGGGCGCTGGAGTAGTCGTAGGCGGTGAGCATCGCCCAGCGTTCACCCTCGGCCTTCATGGCCTGCAGGTGGTGGGTTCGGGTCTTGCGCTTGGGAACGTCGTGCGATGGTGCTGATCCGTAGAGCCGATCTTCTGACGTGCTCGCGGACGACTTGCTATCGGACATCGTTGTCCCTTTCTGGCCTCGAGGCCCTTGACGGGTCCCCGGGTGCGGGTGATGACGCCTACAGTCTGCCACCGGCCCGCGGGGGAGCGAAGGGCTCGCGCGGGTGCGATAGGTCACACCCGCTGCCTGTCCTCTGACCTGCGGGAAGGCCTGTCGGCGCAGAACCCCTGGCACGATCGTCCTATGTCGAAGAGTGCTCGAGTACCGGCCGCGTTCGCCGGGTGCATCGCCGTCCTCCTTGTCGTCGCAGGCTGTGCGGGAGGCGGACGGGACGCCGGTGAGGCAGTCGCCGAACCGTCGGCGGCCGAGGCGGCTCCGGCCGGGCCGATCCCCGCCGGGCTCGAGGAGTACTACACGCAGCAGGTGCAGTGGGCCTCGTGCGAGGGATACAGCACGGACGGGTCTCCGCTCGGCGACACTCTCGACTGCGCGAAGGTGACCGTGCCGAACGACTACGCGAATCCCGGGGGCGCCACCGCTCAGATCGCCGTCTCCCGGTCGAAGGCGACCGGCGACAAGGTCGGATCGCTGCTCGTGAACCCCGGCGGCCCGGGGGCGTCCGGTATCGGGCTGGCGTCCGTGGCCGACGGCACCGAGATCGCGGAGCGGTTCGACGTCATCGGTTTCGATCCGCGCGGCGTCGGCGCGTCCACCCCGCAGGTGACCTGCCTGACCCCGCCGGAGGTGGACGCCAGACGCAAGGACGACGACGTCGACATGAGTCCCGCCGGAATCGCGCGGACGGAGGCCGAGAACCGCGAGTACGCGGACAAGTGCGCGGACCGGACCGGTGTCGACGTCCTCGCGCACGTCGGCACGTACGACGTGGTGCGCGACATGGACGTCATCCGGGCGGTGCTCGGTGACGAGAAGCTCAACTACCTCGGCTACTCGTACGGCACCCGGCTCGGCTCGACGTACGCGGAGACGTTCCCGGGCAACGTGCGCGCGATGGTCCTCGACGGTGCCCTCGATCCCGAGCAGGACCCGACGGAGGAAGTGATCCTGCAGGCGGCCGGATTCCAGTCCGCGTTCGACGCGTTCGCCGCGGACTGCATGCAGCAGCCGGACTGTCCGCTGGGCACCGACCCGGCACAGGCGAACGCGAGGTTCCGGGCGCTCGTCGACCCGCTGATCGACAAGCCGGCCGCGACCACCGACCCGCGCGGACTCAGCTACACCGATGCGATCACCGGCGTCCAGCAGGCCCTGTACTCGCCGAATCTGTGGGGCCCGCTCCGCGGCGGTCTGGAGAGCCTGCAGACGGGGACCGGTGATTCGCTGCTCATGCTGGCCGATCTGTACGAGGGGCGCGCCGACGACGGCACGTACTCGAATCTCAACGACGCGTTCAATTCGATCCGCTGCATGGACGATCCGCCGGTCACCGACCGCGCGGTCGTCGGGGAGGCGGACTTGCGGTACCGCCAGGCGGCGCCGTTCCTCGACGACGGTCGCGGCACCGGCAGCGCGCCGCTGGACGTGTGCGCGTTCTGGCCCGCGCCGAACACGGGCGCGCCGCACACGGTGTCGGCGCCCGGGATCCCGCCGGTCGTCGTCGTGTCGACGACCGAGGATCCGGCGACGCCGTACCAGGCGGGTGTGGATCTGGCGAAGCAGATGAACGGCTCGCTCGTCACGTACCGGGGCACTCAGCACACCGTCGTTCTCGACGGCGAGGCGTGCGTCGACGACGCTGTTTCGGACTATCTGGTCGACCTCGCGGCGCC
Organism: Rhodococcus sp. JVH1; assembly: GCF_000280725.2. Classification (NCBI taxonomy): domain Bacteria; kingdom Bacillati; phylum Actinomycetota; class Actinomycetes; order Mycobacteriales; family Nocardiaceae; genus Rhodococcus; species Rhodococcus sp. JVH1. The sequence goes on from NZ_CP166289.1 coordinate 6,815,651, forward strand.
GGCTGCGGATCTGGCGTGCTGACCCATGCCTGTGACGGGATCGGCCGAGGTGCCCGCACGCTGGCACGATGCGGAATCCGGCAGAGTCGAATCAACGAAGTAACACAGATTTAACGAACTTTGCTTACTCTCGCGGACATGGATCGCCAAAAGGAATTCGTGCTTCGCACCCTCGAAGAGCGCGACATTCGGTTCGTCCGATTGTGGTTCACGGACGTTCTCGGATACCTGAAATCGGTGGCGATCGCCCCCGCGGAACTGGAAGGCGCCTTCGAGGAGGGCATCGGCTTCGACGGATCCGCGATCGAGGGCTTCTCCCGGGTGTCCGAGGCGGACACGGTCGCGAAGCCGGACGCCTCCACGTTCCAGGTGCTGCCGTGGAGTTCGAGCAAGGGGCACCAGCACTCCGCCCGCATGTTCTGCGACATCGCCATGCCCGACGGTTCGCCCTCCTGGGCGGATTCGCGGCACGTGCTGCGCCGTCAGCTGAACAAGGCGAGCGATCTGGGCTTCAGCTGCTACGTGCACCCCGAGATCGAGTTCTTCCTCTTGGAGAACGGGCCGATCGACGGCACGCCACCGAAGCCCGCCGACTCCGGCGGCTACTTCGACCAGGCCGTCCACGACTCCGCCCCCAACTTCCGCCGGCACGCCATCGACGCACTCGAGTCGATGGGCATCTCCGTCGAGTTCAGCCACCACGAAGCGGCCCCCGGCCAGCAGGAGATCGACCTGCGGTACGCGGACGCCCTCTCGATGGCCGACAACGTGATGACGTTCCGCTACGTCGTCAAGGAGGTCGCGATCGCCGAAGGTGTGCGCGCCACGTTCATGCCGAAGCCGTTCAGCGATCAGGCCGGTTCGGCGATGCACACCCACATGAGCCTGTTCGAGGGCGACACCAACGCCTTCCACAACCCGGACGATCCGATGCAGCTGTCGGAGACCGGTAAGGCGTTCATCGCCGGCATCCTCGAGCACGCCAACGAGATCAGCGCCGTCACCAACCAGTGGGTCAACTCCTACAAGCGGCTGATCCACGGTGGCGAGGCCCCGACCGCCGCGTCCTGGGGTCCGTCCAACCGGTCGGCGCTGGTCCGCGTCCCGATGTACACGCCGAACAAGGCGTCGTCGCGCCGCGTCGAGATCCGCAGCCCCGATTCGGCCTGCAACCCGTACCTGACGTTCGCGGTGCTCCTCGCCGCGGGTCTGCGCGGAATCGAGAAGGGCTACGAACTTCCGCCGGAGGCCGAGGACGACGTGTGGGCGTTGACGTCGGCCGAGCGCCGCGCCATGGGCTACCGGGAACTGCCCGGCAACCTCGACGGCGCGCTGCGCGAGATGGAGAAGTCGGAGTTGGTGGCCGAAGCACTCGGCGAGCACGTGTTCGACTTCTTCCTGCGCAACAAGCGTCGCGAGTGGGAGGAGTACCGGAGCCACGTGACGCCGTTCGAACTCAAGACGTATCTGGGGTTGTGAGCAAGAGCATGGTGAAGCCTCCGGCAGCGCGTTCTGCCGTTCCCGGCCCGGGTCGCCTGGGTCTCGTCGAGCCGACCGCTCCGTCCGAACTCCGCGATCTGGGCTGGGTCGGTGAAGACAGCATCGAACTGCTCTGGTCGTTGTCGCGGGCCGCGAACGCCGACCTCGCCCTCCGCACCCTGGTGCGCCTGAAGGACGGCCTCGGCGAGGACTGGGCCGAACTCGATGCGGCGCTCCGCACCGACAAGGGCCTTCGTGGCCGGCTGTTCGGTCTGTTCGGTGCGTCCAGCGCGTTCGGTGACCATCTGGTCGCGGATCCCGCGTCCTGGAAGATCCTCGCCGGCGACGTCCGCCTCCCGTCGAAGGACGAGGCGACCGCCACGATGATGGCCTCGGTCGGGGCCGAACCCGAGGAAGGCGCCCACCCGGACGCCAACCTCTACCGGGCGAAGGTCACCGGACCCGATGCCATCGCGGCGCTGCGCAAGACGTACCGCGACGAGCTGATGCTGCTCGCCGCCGTCGACCTCGCGGCGACTGTCGAGAACGAACCGGTACTTCCGTACCAGACGGTCGGGCATCAGCTGTCCGATCTGGCGGACGCCGCGCTGAACGCCGCCCTCGCGGTGGCCGTCGCAGCCGTGTGCCCGGACGCCCCCTGCCCCGTGCGGCTGGCGGTCATCGCCATGGGCAAGTGCGGTGCCCGCGAACTCAATTACGTCAGCGACGTGGACGTGGTCTTCGTCGCCGAACCCGCCGACGCGACCGCCAGCCGGATCGCGGGCGAGATGATGCGCATCGGCTCCTCGGCGTTCTTCGACGTGGACGCCGCGCTGCGGCCGGAGGGCAAACGCGGGGAACTCGTCCGCACCCTCGAATCCCACGTCGCGTACTACAAACGCTGGGCCAAGACCTGGGAGTTCCAGGCGCTGCTCAAGGCCCGCCCGATGATCGGCGACGCCGCGCTCGGACAGCAGTACGTCGACGCCCTCAGCCCGATGGTGTGGACCGCGTCGGAGCGTGAGGACTTCGTTCCCGAGGTGCAGGCGATGCGCCGCCGGGTCGAGGAGATGGTTCCGCCGGAACTGCGCGAACGCGAGCTGAAACTGGGACGCGGAAGTCTGCGCGACGTCGAGTTCGCCGTCCAGCTCCTGCAACTCGTGCACGGGCGCGCGGACGAGGCTCTGCACGTCCAGAGCACCATCGACGCGCTGACCGCTCTCGCCGCCCGCGGCTACGTGGGTCGCGACGACGCCGCGAATCTCGCTGCGTCCTACGAGTTCCTGCGGTTGCTCGAGCACCGGCTGCAGTTGCAGAAGCTGCGGCGCACACACACCCTCCCGCCCGCCGACGACGAGGAGGCGCTGCGCTGGCTGGCCCGGGCGGCGCACATGCGGCCGGACGGCAGCAAGGACGCGCTCGGCGTTCTCAACGCGGAGATCAAGCGCAACTCGCACCGCGTGCGGCGCCTGCATGCCAAGCTGTTCTACCGGCCGCTACTCGAATCGGTGGCGCGCATCGACAAGGAGGCGCTGCGGCTGAGCCCGGACGCGGCCATCCGCCAGCTGGCGGCGCTGGGTTACACCGCCCCGGAGAACGCGCTCGGCCACCTCACCGCTCTGACCAGCGGCGCGTCCCGTAAGGGCCGCATCCAGGCGCTGCTGCTGCCGACCCTGCTCGAATCGCTCGCCGACACACCGGATCCCGATGCGGGTCTGCTCGCGTACCGGCGGCTGTCGGACGCGATGACCGATCAGACCTGGTTCCTCCGGCTGCTGCGTGACGAGGCGTCGGTCGCCGAGCGGCTGATGACGGTGCTGGGATCCTCCGCCTACGTTCCCGACCTGCTGATCAAGGCGCCGGACGTGGTGCGCCTGTTCGCGGATTCGCCGGCCGGACCACGACTGCTGGAGTCGAAGCCGGAGGACGTCGCGCGCGGCATCCTGACGGCGTCGGCACGCCACGACGACCCGGCCCGCGCGATCGCTGCGGCGCGGTCGCTGCGCCGCTACGAGCTGGCGCGTATCGCGTCCGCGGACATCCTCGGCATGCTCGACGTGCAGGGCGTGTGCAAGGCGCTGTCGTCGGTGTGGGCGGCGGTGCTCAATGCTGCCCTGGCGGCGGTGATCAAGGCGAGCGAGAAGGAACTCGGCACGCCCGCTCCCGCGACATTCACGGTGATCGGCATGGGCCGGCTCGGTGGCGGTGAGCTCGGCTACGGCTCCGACGCGGACGTGCTGTTCGTCTGCGAGCCGCGCGAGGGGATCGACGAGACCGTCGCCGTCAAGTGGGCCAACAGCATCGGCGACAAGGTGCGGGCCCTGCTCGGCGCGCCCAGCACCGATCCGCCGCTCGAGGTCGACACGGGCCTGCGCCCGGAGGGTCGCAGCGGCCCGATGGTGCGCACCCTGGCGTCCTACGAGGCCTACTACGCGCAGTGGGCGCAGGCCTGGGAGATCCAGGCGCTGCTGCGCGCGCATCACGTCGCGGGCGACGCCGATCTGGGGCTGCGCTTCCTGCACATGATCGACAAGACCCGCTACCCGGAGGGCGGGGTGTCGGAGCAGGCGGTGCGCGAGATCCGGCGCATCAAGGCGCGCGTCGACTCCGAGCGGTTGCCGCGCGGCGCCGACCCCGCGACGCACACCAAGCTCGGGCGCGGCGGCCTCGCCGACATCGAATGGACCGTGCAGCTGATCCAGCTTCGGCACGCCCACGAGATCGAGTCGCTGCACAACACGTCGACGCTCGAGACGCTCGACGCGATCGGCGCGGCCGAGTTGCTCAGCGAGTCCGACGTCGAATTGCTCCGTGACGCGTGGATCACCGCGACGAAGGCGCGCAACTGCCTGGTGCTCGTCCGCGGCAAGGCCACCGATCAGCTGCCCGGTTCGGGCCGGGTGCTGTCCGCGGTCGCGCAGATCGCCGGCTGGGGTGGCGGCGATGCGGGCGAGTTCCTCGACCACTACCTGCGGGTGACCCGGCGGGCCAAGGCTGTGGTGGAGAGAGTCTTCGGGGAGTGATCGCCACCTGGGGGGTGCGGGCACTGACGGCCCTCGGATGGCTCGCGGTGCTCGTCGGCGTGTTCGGCGTCGTGCTGAGATTCCTCGACGTCCAGAACCAGCGCCTGCTCGTGCTGGCGTCTGCGGCGCCGTACCTGATGGCCGTCGCCGCGGTCGGGGTGCTGTTGCTCGGAATCACCCGGCACTGGATCGGTTTCGGCGTCGCGTTGACAGTGGCCGCGGTGGCCACCCTGTCGCAGGGCCCGCTGTACGTCGCGAACAGTTCGGTGACGGCGTCCGGGCCGGAACTGACGGTGATGCAGGCCAACATCTGGCTCGGCAACGCGGACGCCGACTCCCTCGTCCGGCAGATCCGGGACCGCGGCGTCGACGTGCTCACCGTCAACGAACTGACACCGGAGGCCGTCGACCGGTTGGTGGCAGCGGGAATCGAATCGACCCTGCCGTTCTCGTTCCTCATGCCCGGCAGCGGCGGCGAGGGAACCGGGATCTGGAGCCGGTACCCGCAGACCGACAAGGTCCACCACTCGGAATTCGTCCTGTCCGCGCTGTCGGCCCGGGTGGAACTCCCGGACGGTGCGAGCACGGCACTGTACGCGTTCCACCCGGTTCCGCCGTGGCCGTCGGATCCGTCGCTGTGGTCGCGCGAGATGGACCGCATCAAAGCCATTCTCGACGCCGTCCCCGCCGACTCGGGACCCGTGATCGTCAGCGGCGACTTCAACTCCACCCGCGACCACGTGAAGTACCGCAACCTCGTGACCGGACGCTACCGCGATGCCGCCGACCAGGTGGGTGCCGGAATCCAGAACACGTATCCCGCCGACCGGCAGCCGTTGCCGCCGATGATCGCGATCGATCACATCGTCACGAGCGGCGCACAGGCGCAGTCCGTGGAATCGGTGGTGCTGACGGGTTCGGATCATCGCGGCCTGATCGCGAAGATCGACCTCGGCAGCTGACCGTCACGGCAGCGTGACGAAACCCTTCTGCACCAGCCAGTCCCGGGCCACGTCCGCCGGTTCCTCGCCCTCGACGTCGACCCGGCGGTTCAGTTCGGTGATCTCCTCGTTGGTCAGCGCCGCGGAGATCGGGGCCATCACCTCCGCGACCTGCGGATGTGCCTCGGCGAAATCCTTGCGCATGGTGATCGCCGGGTTGTACTTCGGAAAGAACTGTCGATCGTCGTCCAGCAGCACCAGATCGAGCGCGATGATGCGGCCGTCCGTCGTGAACACCTCACCGAACTTGCACTGCGTTCCGTCGGCGGTGGCCTGATAGATGATGCCGGTCTGGAGAATCTGGCGGTTCGCGCGGGCGGGGTCGAAGCCGTATTTGGCGGCCATACCCGGGAACCCGTCCTGGCGGACGTTGAATTCGGTTTCGACGCAGGTCGTCGCGGCAGCGGGGTCGCGGTTGACCAGATCCGCGTACTCCGACAGGGTGGTGATCCCGGTTTCCTCCGCGGTCTGCCTGCTCATCGCGAGTGCGTACGTGTTGTTCATCGGGGCCGGATCGACCCACACCATGCCGTTGCTGTCGAGGTCCTCGTCGCGGACCGCCTCGAACTGCGCGGTCGGGTCGGGGATCGGAATCTCGTTGCCGAGGTAGTTGATCCACCCGGTCCCGGTGTACTCGTAGGTGACGTCGATCTGCCCGTCCAGCTGGGCGTCCCGTGTGCTGTTGGACCCCTGGATGTTGGTGAGGTCGCGCACCTCGGCACCGGCGGCACTGAGCGCGAACTCGATGATGTACCCGAGGGTGACCTGCTCGGTGAAGTCCTTGGAACCGACGGTGATCTTGACACCTTCGAGTTCGGGGACGGGCTGGATGCTGCCCGGTTCCACCGACAGCGGCAGGGCGCCACCGGATTCGAGGCCGCAGGACGCTGCGAGGACTCCGCAGAGTGTGACGGCCGTCGCGGCAATCGCCTTCCGGAGATGGTTCATCAGCGCAGCCCCTTCGGGCCGAGGAACTCCTCGGCCAGGGCGCCGCACCAGTCGACGAGCAGCGCGAGCGCGACCGCGAGCACGGCTCCGACCACCAGGGTCACGTTGTCGCGCAACTTGTATCCGGTGTCGATGAGGATTCCCAGACCGCCGGCGCTGACGAGGAAACTGAGCGTCGCGGTGCCCACGGCGAGCACGAGCGTGGTGCGCAGTCCCGCGAGGATGTACGGGACGGCAAGTGGGAACTCGACCTTCCGCAGGACGAGGCCGGCGGTCATGCCCTGTCCGCGCCCGGCGTCGATGACGGCGGGATCGACCTCCTGCAAACCCAGGATCGTGTTCCGGAGAACGGGCAGGAGAGAGTAGAACGCGATGGGGAGCACCCCGATCCAGAATCCGGTGGTCCCCGTCGCGAGGAAGAGCAGCACCAGCAGTCCGATGGCCGGCGCGGCCTGTCCGATGTTGGCGATTCCGAGGAAGATCGGTGCCAGCTTGGTGAACCCGGGCCGCGTCAGCAGGATCCCCAGCGGGACGGCGACGACGACGACGATCGCGACCACCGCGGCCGTGATCAGCACGTGCTGCCACGTCAGGGTCGCGATGTTGGCGGCGTTGAGGCTGCCCTTCTGCGTGGCGGTGAGTTCGCGGTTGAAGGCCCAGGCGAGCACACCCACCACCAGGATCACGACGATGATCGGCTGGACCAGCAAGCGGGCCCGCTCCGACCGCCGGGCGGCAGGCGCGGTGGGCTTCGTGGCGACGGCGGCCGTCATGACGGTGTGCCGCCCTCGCGCGCCCCGTCCTGCTGCGGCTCGCCGTCCTCGTCGTCGTGCGCGTGTTCCTCACGCATCGCGGACAGGTGCGTCACCAGTGTGTCGATCGTGATCAGGCCGCGGTACTCGCCCCGCCGGCCGGTGACGATCGTCGACGCACTGCTCTCCGCGAGGAGCGCCTCGAGGGCGTCCTGCAGCGTCGACTGGGTCGACACCACCTCCTCGATCGGGTCGCCGATGTCGCGCAGCGACGTGGCGTTGGCCAGATGCCGCAACGACACCCAGCGGGTCGGGCGGTCCCGCGCGTCCAACAGGACTCCCCACTTATCCTTGCGGGGTGCGATCGCCGCCCGCAGATCGTCCACCGACCCGTCCTCGTACGCGGTGGGGCAGTCGAGGAGTTCGACCTCCGCCACCCGGGTGAGCGTCAGCTGCTTCAGGGAGGCGTCCGCGCCGACGAATCCGGCCACCATGTCGTTCGCCGGATGGGCGAGGATCGCCTCCGGGGTGTCGTACTGCATGATGTGCGACTGGTTGCCCAGCACCGCGATCCGATCGCCCAGCTTGACCGCCTCGTTGAAATCGTGCGTCACGAAGACGATCGTCTTGCCGAGATCGGACTGCAGTCGCATCAATTCGTCCTGCAGCAGTCCGCGCGTGATCGGGTCGACCGCGCCGAACGGCTCGTCCATGAGCAGCACCGGGGGATCGGCGGCCAGCGCCCGCGCCACCCCGACGCGCTGCTGCTGACCGCCCGACAACTGCCGGGGGTAGCGCTCGCGGTAGAGGTCGGGTTCGAGTCCGACGAGGTCGAGCATCTCGTCGGTGCGGTCGGCGATCTTCTTCTTGTCCCAGCCGATCAGACCGGGGACCGTGCCCACGTTCTTCGCGATCGTGAGATGCGGGAACAGTCCGGCCTGCTGAATCGAGTAGCCGATGCCGCGCCGCAGCTTGTCCGGGTCGATGGACAGGGCGTCCTTGCCGCCGATCGTGATCTTCCCCGACGTCGGTTCGATGAGCCGGTTGATCATGCGCATGGTGGTGGTCTTGCCGCAGCCGGACGGGCCGACGAGGACCACGATCTCCCCGGCGGGGATACGCATCGACACGTTGTCGACGGCCGCCTTCTCCTGGCCCGGGTAGCTCTTGACGACGTCTTCGAGGACGATGTCCACTCCCGAGACGGTGCTTCCGTTGGTGTGCGGTGTATCGAGGTCAGTCACGGATCCCCCTGGAGGTGGTGAGTCGGCCGATGACGGCGAGGACGCCGTCGAGTACGAGGGCGAGGATCACGATGAGAACGGTCCCTGTGAGGGCCTGCGGTATCGCTGTCGGGCTGCCGACGCGGGACAGTCCCGAGAAGATGAGGTTGCCGAGCCCGGGCCCCTTGGCGTAGGCGGCGATCGCGAGGATGCCCATCAGCATCTGGGTGCTCACCCGCATGCCCGTCAGGATCGACGGCCAGGCGAGCGGGATTTCGATCCTGCTCAGCACCGTCGTGCGGCTCATTCCCACACCCCGGGCGGCGTCGGTGATCGCGGGGTCGACGGAGGCGAGTCCGAGGATGGTGTTCCGGATGATCGGGAGCAGTGCGTACAGCACGAGAGCGGTGACGGTGGGGGCGACGCCGAGTCCGAGGATCGGGATCAGCAGGCCGAGCAGGGCGAACGACGGGATGGTGAGGATCGTGCTCGCGAGTGCGGTGGCGATCGCGGAGCCGGCCGGACTGCGGTACACGAGGATCCCGATCGCCACCGCGACGATCGTGGCGATCACCACCGACTGCACGACGGCGCTGACGTGCAGGAAGGAGTCGGTGAGCAGTTGCTGCTTCCGGGCGGAGACGAAGTCCCACAGTTGCTGCATGTCCAACCGTGAACACCTTTCTCCAGATGTGAAAACAGACCTCGGTCCTTCACAGTGCTCTGTACCCGAAGATCGCGCAGGTGAATCGGAAACTCTGTTACGTGGTCGGGATCATGAACAGCAGGGTGCACACGGCGATCGAAATCCCGAACAGCGCGATCATCACGGCGTAACCGAGGTTGCGCCGGCGGGGTGAGATCGCCGGGTCCATCCACCACCCGAACACCTTGAACGCCGCCGGAACCGCCCACCAGCCGAGGATCTGGGTGGTGACGAGGTTCCCGACGAACAGGGCGACGGCGATCGGAACCCCGTGCGCCTCGATGAACGGTGCGCTGACGAAATGGCCCCAGATCACCACCAGCGGATACAGCACCAGCAGGGCCAGGAGATTGCTTCGGGCGACGGGCACCGGGGGCGGCTCGTCTCCGCCCGCGCCGCGGAACCAGAAGTCGAAACCGTAGCTCGCTTTGCGGATTCGGAGATTCTTGTTGAACTTCTCACCCTCCTTCAGGAGGGCGGCCCGCTCGGGTGAATCCATCCACGCCGCCAGGTTGTCCTCGGTGTCGAAGCTCAGCACGATCGTCCAGTCCTCGGTGATCCCCTGCACCGGTCTCTCGACCTTGTGCCCCCGGAAACCCCGGAACCCCGCCTCGGCGGCGGAGATCTTGCGCTGCCAGTCCATGAACGCCGACTCGTCCTCGGGGTCGACGTGACAGGAGATGACCACCGACGTCGCCGACTGCTCCCGGGTCTGCTCGCCGGTGAGCAGGTGGACGTCCTCGTTGCCGATGAAGGCATGCTTGATCTCGGCCACGAGTTCCGTCCGGCGGTCGCTGTCGAGCCACGCGCGGGCGTCCTCGATGGTGGCGAACCGCAGTACGTCCACCCAGTCGTCCTGCACGGGCGGCGACGGCGGCACGATGTCCTGATCGATGAAACCCGGAACCGTCGCGAGGGCCTCCGCCGCGTGTTTCTGCCACCGTGCGTAGTCGGCGTAACTCGCGTCGTCGATCCGGCGTTGGAAGATCACCGACACCGGGGACGCGGCAGGGCTGCGCGGGTGTGAATGCGGCACGTGAGGTCACCTCCGTTCTGGTCGTGGTGCGGGTGCGGCGGAGGGAGAACCCTGGGACCGCCGGGTGGACGTGGTGAGGAGCAGCAGGATCCCGGCTCCCGCGCCCAGGGTCAGGTACAGCCAGCCCAGCGGTGCCTGGCTGTTCTCCGGCAGCACTCCGGCGACGGCCATCGCCGCACTGACGACGAGATAGCAGGCCGCGGTGACGACACCGCCGATCAGTCCGAGGTTGCGGGTGAACAGTCCGAGGGCCAGCCCGTACATCTGCGGGCAGAGCACTCCGCATCCGGCGAGCGCGAGGCAGGCGCCGATCGTGATGGCCGGTGCGGTGACGACGGACAACCCGGCCGTGACGGTGAGTACGAGTGCGCCCGACACGAACACCCACCACGCGCCGAACGCGAGCCGGCGGGTTCCGACCCGAACAGCCAGCGCACTGCAGGCGAGTTCGCCGAGGAGGTTCGCGCCGCCCACGACCAGCGCCACCGCACCGTAGGCGGCAGGGGAGAAGCCGAGGATCTGCTGGTACAGGAAGGGAGCGACGACACCGAAGACCATCTGAGCGGACGCCATCAGACCGAACACGAGCACGAACCCCACGAAGATGCGGTGACGCAGGGCCGCACCCAGCACCCGCGCCGCGGCGCCGACGTCGACCGGTGCCCGCAGATCCGGCGGAAGGGTCTCCGGCAGTCCCGCGACGACGAGGGGAACGGCGAGCGCCGCGAGAAGCGCGATCAGCCCGAACACCAGACGCCACGAGATGAACTGCACCAGTACCCCGCCCACCGCGGGTGCGAGAACGGGTGCCAGCCCCCACGCGGCCCCGAGGAGACCGGACACGGATGTGAGCCGGGCGCCGCGGTAGCAGTCGGCGGCGATCGCGTAAGCGAGGACGAGGCACGCGCACCCGCCGATACCCTGCACGAATCTCAGACCGAGCAGCAGTGTGATGTTCTGCACGAGTGCGCATCCCACGCTGGTGACGACGAGGATCGCCAGGCAGGTCACCAGAGTTCGTTTGCGGCCCACCGCATCCGCGATCAGGCCGACCGGAATGAACGCCAGACTCATGCCCAGCATGTAGGCGGTCACCGTGTTCTGCACGACGGCGGCGGACGCGTCCAGATCGAGCACCATCTGCGGCAACGCCGGAGTGTAGATGTCGAGCGGGATCTGGCTGAGCGGAATCACCAGCAGCAGAATGACCACCACACGGCGCGGAACCGGAACACCGGACGACGTCGTGGGCACTGACATCCCGCATCACCTGCTTCTCGACCCGAGGGGGCTGGAGAACGGAGCAAGTATCCCGTAAGGCTCCGACCGCACGTTTCGCAACGGTCCGCGTGGTCGGTTCCCTGGATCATACGACGCGGCCCGCGGCGCCCGGGCGGGTTCCGGACCGCCCGGCAGGGGGCCGAGACACCACACGGCGGGGGCCGGCGTCCGTCGTAGGCTGAATCCCCCATGTGACGGACAGGAGACTCAGGTGGCCGAGACGGCGCTGACGGAGACCACGGTTGCCCAGGTGATGGCCGAGCTGGCCGAGCTCGAGGACCCGAGGGCACGCGAGGTGAACGAGAAGCACGGTGACGATCACGGGGTGAACCTCGGCAAGCTGCGCGCGCTCGCGAAGAGGCTGAAGACGCAGCAGGAACTCGCGTACCGGCTGTGGGAGACGGGTGACACCGCGGCACGACTGCTGGCGATCCTGATCTGCCGCCCGAAGGCGTTCGAGCGTGACGAGTTGGACGCCATGCTGCGCGAGGCGCGCGCACCCAAGGTGCACGACTGGCTCGTGAACTACGTGGTGAAGAAGAACCCGCACGCCGAGGACCTGCGCCGGGCGTGGTCCGTCGATCCGGATCCAGCGGTCGCCGGTGCCGGCTGGGCGCTGACCACCGAACGCGTGGCGAAGAAGCCCGAGGGCCTCGACCTCGCGGGACTGCTCGACGTCATCGAGGCGGAGATGAAGGACGCCCCGGATCGCCTGCAGTGGGCGATGAACCACTGCCTGGCCCAAGTAGGGATCGAACACGCCGAATACCGCGCCCGCGCACTCGACATCGGTGAGCGCCTCGAGGTGCTGAAGGACTACCCGACCTCCCCGGGCTGCACGTCCCCGTTCGCGCCCATCTGGATCACCGAGATGGTGCGCCGACAGGGCGGCGAATAGACGGTTCGACCCGACGACCGCGGCGGCCACCTGCGGACCGGACGCAGAAGAGCCCACCCGCGCCGCGATCGGTGTCGTGATCGCGGCGCGAGTGGGCTCGACTGAAGCTACCGACTCACACGTCGTAGTACAGCTGGAACTCGTAGGGGTGCGGACGCAGGTTGACCGGAGCGATCTCCTGCTCACGCTTCAGCGAGATCCACGTCTCGATCAGGTCGGACGTGAACACGCCACCCTCGGTGAGGTAGTCGTGATCGGCCTCGAGGCGATCGATGACGGCCGACAGGCTGGTGGGAGCCTGCGGGATGTTGCGGGCCTCCTCCGGCGGGAGCTCGTAGAGGTCCTTGTCGACGGGAGCCTGCGGCTCGATCTTGTTCTTGATGCCGTCCAGGCCGGCCATCATCTGCGCCGCGAAGTTCAGGTAGGGGTTACCCGAGGAGTCGGGGGCGCGGAACTCGAGGCGCTTGGCCTTCGGGTTGTTGCCGGTGATCGGGATACGCACGGCCGCCGAGCGGTTGCGCTGGCTGTACACGAGGTTGATGGGGGCTTCGTAGCCCGGCACCAGACGGTGGTACGAGTTGATCGTCGGGTTGGTGAAAGCCAGCAGCGACGGTGCGTGGTGCAGGATGCCGCCGATGTAGTGACGCGCCATGTCGGACAGACCCGCGTAGCCGGCCTCGTCGTGGAACAGCGGCTTGCCGTCCTTCCACAGCGACTGGTGGACGTGCATGCCCGAGCCATTGTCGCCGAACAGCGGCTTCGGCATGAAGGTGGCCGACTTGCCGTGCTGCCAGGCGGTGTTCTTCACGATGTACTTGAACAGCTGCAGGTCGTCTGCGGCCGCGAGCAGCGTGTTGAACTTGTAGTTGATCTCCTGCTGGCCGCCGGTGCCCACCTCGTGGTGGCCGCGCTCGAGCTCGAAGCCTGCGTTCTGCAGGTTGGTGGAGATCTCGTCGCGCAGGTCGACGTAGTGGTCGTACGGAGCGACGGGGAAGTATCCACCCTTGGGGCGGACCTTGTAGCCCAGGTTGGGGCTGCCGTCGGCGTTCACGTCGTTGCCCGTGTTCCAGGAACCCGAGATGGAGTCGAGCTCGTAGAACGCCCCGTTGATGCCGGAGTCGTAGCGGACCGAGTCGAAGATGTAGAACTCGGCCTCGGCGCCGAAGAAGGCGGTGTCGGCGATGCCGGTCGACTTCAGGTATTCCTCGGCCTTGCGCGCGACGTTACGCGGGTCGCGGCTGTAGGACTCACGCGTGAACGGGTCGTGCACGAAGAAGTTGATGTTCAGCGTCTTGGCCGCGCGGAACGGGTCGAGCTGGGCGGTGGCGACGTCGGGGAGGAGCATCATGTCCGACTCGTGGATCGACTGGAAGCCGCGGACGGACGAACCGTCGAACGCGAGGCCGTCCTCGAAGACGTCCTGGTTGAACGCGGACGCCGGGATCGAGAAGTGCTGCTGCACGCCCGGCAGGTCGCTGAACCGGATGTCGACATATTCGACGTTCTCGTCCTTGATGAACTTGATGACCTCTTCGGCCGTGGTGAACGCCACGCTTGTGCTCCTTAAGTCGCTTCAGCCAAGTGGATATTGGCGAATTCGTCGAGCCAGACGGTAAGGACTTGGTGTTGCCCGCTGGTCAACCTTTTGTTTCGCCCGTGTTACGCGTCGAATCTTCCTGGGCTTTTACACCGGCTGTGACTGCGCACACAGCCCAAACGTCCGGTGTGAGGTCCTCGGAGAGGCGACGCCTATCCTGGACAGCATGGCACGTATCACCGGTTCCTGGCTTTCCGGACCTTCGGCCGCACTGCCGAACGGCGCGGACGAGACGACGCAGTCCTTCCGGGGCGAGCGCCTCGGATTGCAGGCGGAAGGTCCCGGTTCACTCGCGAGCACGGGACGCCGTCTCGCCGCTCTGATGATCGACTGGGTGTCGTCGGCGGGCGTCGCGGCACTGATCATCGGCGACAACTTCTTCGAGGGTCCGTTCTCGACCGTCACTCTGCTCGTGTGGTTCGTCGTCGGGGTCGCCACGGTGTCGCTGTTCTCGTTCACACCGGGGCAGCTGTTCCTCGGCATGCAGGTGGCGCGGGTGGACGGACCCGCCCGTGTCGGCTTCGTCCGGGCCCTGGTGCGTCAGGCGCTGCTCGTGTTCGTCGTGCCCGGAACCATCACGGACATCGACGGTCGTGGCATGCAGGACCGGGCCACCGGCACCGCCCTGATCCGCACGCGCTGACCCCTCGGAACGTCTTCCGCCCGATGTCGGATCGACATCGGGCGGAGTAGTGGGGCGACAGGCTTCTAGCGACGACGGATGGTGCGCTGCACGCCACGCATCTTCGCGCCGCCGGGCATCGGACCCTTGGGCAGTGCGGCGCCGCCACCGCGGCTGCTGAGCGCGGCGAGCCGCGACTCGATGGCGTCCATCCGCTTGGTGTCAATGTTCTTCGGGAGCTTGTTCAGGTGCTTCTGCAGCTGCGACAGCGGGACCTGGCCCTCGTCGTTGCCGATGACGATGTCGTAGATCGGGGTGTCGCCGACGAGGCGCGCCGTCTTCTTCTTTTCCTGGGCCAGGAGCGACTTCACGCGTTGCGGCGACCCCTCGGCGACGAGGATGACGCCGGGTCGCCCGATCACGCGGTGAACGGCGTCGAGCTGCGTGGTGCCGGCGACCGCGCTGGTCACGCGCCAGGAGCCCTGCATGTTGTCGAGTGCCCAGGCGGCCGCGCCTGCCTGGCCCTCGGCCTTGCCGTACACCGTCTTCTGGACGCGCCGGCCGAAGATGATGAACGCTCCGAGCACGCCGAGGAGGAGACCGATCGGGAGAAGGAACCACTGGAGGCCCCAGATCAGACCGACGAGGAAGAACACCACCGCGAGTCCGATGAGCGTGCCGAGCATGAGCGGCAACAGCAGCTTGTCTTCCTTGCGCTGCATCTGGAACGCCTGCCAGAGCTGAGTTCTGCGTTCCTTCGACGCCTGCCTGCGGGCTGCCTTGGCGGCTGCCTTTGCTTCTTTGCTGGGTTTGCCCGCTTTACCGGATTTACTGCCGTTCGCCATGCTCTTCAGGATACGTCCCTGGCCGTGCGCGGTGATGACCCGTCCGGTGTCGACCACCGCGCACGCGTGGAGGTCAGCGGGCGAGCCGCGCCATGAGGGAACTCGCCTCCTGCGACGCATCGCCGCTTTCGGTGAGATGTGCCTGTCCTGCAGGCAATTCGCGGCCGTGGTGGGCCATCGCCTGCGCGTAGAGGCGGCCGGCGCGGTAGGAGGAGCGGACGAGGGGTCCGGCCATGACGCCGGCGAATCCGATTTCCTCGGCGGTCTTGGAGTGCTCGACGAACTCTTCGGGCTTGACCCACCGCTCGACCGGGTGGTGGCGGGGGGAGGGGCGCAGGTACTGGGTGATGGTGATGATGTCGCAGCCGGCGTCGTGCAGGTCGTGCAACGCCTGGGTGACCTCGTCGGGGGTTTCGCCCATCCCGAGGATGAGGTTGGACTTGGTGACGAGGTTGTCTTCGCGGGCGGCGGTGATCACGTCGAGGCTGCGCTGGTAGCGGAACGCGGGCCGGATCCGCTTGAAGATGCGGGGGACGGTTTCGACGTTGTGGGCGAGCACCTCGGGGCGGGTGGAGAACACCTCGGCGAGCTGATCGGGCTTGGCGTTGAAGTCGGGGATGAGCAGTTCGACGCCGGTGCCGGGATTGAGCTGGTGGATCAGGCGGACGGTTTCGGCGTAGAGCCAGGCGCCGCCGTCGGGGAGGTCGTCGCGGGCGACGCCGGTGATGGTGGAGTAGCGCAGTCCCATCGCCTGGACGGATTCGGCGACGCGGCGGGGTTCGTCGCGGTCGAGGTCGTCGGGTTTGCCGGTGTCGATCTGGCAGAAGTCGCAGCGGCGGGTGCATTGTTCACCGCCGATGAGGAAGGTCGCCTCGCGGTCTTCCCAGCATTCGTAGATGTTGGGGCAGCCGGCTTCTTCGCAGACGGTGTGCAAACCCTCGCGCTTGACGAGGCTCTTGAGCTCGGAGTATTCCGGGCCCATCTTCGCTCTCGTCTTGATCCAGTTCGGTTTGCGTTCGATCGGAGTCTCCGCATTTCGGATCTCGAGGCGGAGCAATTTGCGTCCTTCTGGGGCCACAGTCACGCGGTCGATGGTACGCCCGGCCCGTCGCACCCGGCGGGCCGGGGAGCGGTCGTCAACCGTACTGAACAGTAGTGAAGGTGGGAGCGGAGGACGTCGTCCCGGCGGCGGCGGAGTCGAACGTCACCCGCTCGATGTCGTGTTCGGTCACCGGAAGTTCGCCGTCGAGGGCGGCGACGACAGCCGCAGTCACGGCAGGCGTGACCTCCTCGACTGTGACGTCGCGGCCCAGTTCCCGCGACAGCGACGTGACCCCGGCGTCGCGGATACCGCACGGGATGATCGCGTCGAAACCCGTGAGAACGGAATTGCAGTTGAGCGAGAAGCCGTGCAGTGCCACACCACGCTGTACCCGCACCCCGATGGCCGCCACCTTGCGCTCGGGCAGCCACTGCCCGTTGTCGAAGGACGCAGGCAGCCACACACCGGAGCGGCCGTCCACCCGGCCGCACACGATGCCGAGGTCGGTGCACACGGTGATCAGCGCCTGCTCGAGCCGGCGCACGTACCGCACGACGTCGACCGGTTCGGCCAGCTTGACGATCGGGTAGCCCACCAGCTGTCCCGGACCGTGCCAGGTGATCTTCCCGCCGCGGTCGACGTCGATGACGGGAGTGCCGTCGGTCGGACGGTCCTCGGGTTCGGTCCGGCGCCCCGCGGTGTAGACGGCCGGGTGTTCGAGCAGGAGCAGCGTGTCGGTGCCCACGTTCTCGGCGCGTTCGGCCGCCAGCTCGCGCTGTCGATCCCAGGCGTCGACGTACCCGATCGTGCCGAGGTGTTCGACGGAAATCGGGGAGGGGCTGAAACGGGCGGATTGTGTCGCGCTGCTCATGCGCTAGAGGTTACGCCGGGGGCAGCCGAGGCACCGCCACGACCTGGGTTCACCGCACGAGAGCGGCGTCGAGCGCTTCCCCGATGGTGTTGTGCCGGAACCGGAATCCCGCATTCTCGAGCACCGTGGGTATCGCGCGCTGTCCGGCCAGAATGCCTTCCTGCGCGAACTCTCCGACCAACGCACTGAGGGCGAACCCGGGAACGATCCACGGCGCGGGGCGATGCAGCGTCCGCGCGACCGCGCCGTTGAACTGGGCGTTGGTGACGGGCGCCGGACCGGTGACATTCACGGGACCGGCGACGTCGTCGCGGGCGAGGACGAACTTGATCGCATCGACCTCGTCCTCCAACGAGATCCACGAGAGGTACTGGCGGCCGTTGCCGAGCCGGCCGCCGAGCCCGAACGAATACAGTGTCTTCAGCCTGCCGAGCAGGCCGCCGTGAGGGGAGAGGACGATGCCGCTCCGCAGCAGAACCGTCCGGACCTTCGAGGTGTCGGCGGGGGCGGTCGCGGCCTCCCAGTCGCGGCAGGTGTCCGCGAGGAAACCCGTCCCGGAGGGCGAGGTCTCGTCGACGACCCGGTCGCCGGTGTCGCCGTAGTAGCCGACCGCGCTCGCATTCACGAACACGGGCACTGCGGCCTCGGCGACACCCTCGGCCAGGACGTCGGTGGCGGCGATGCGGCTGTCCCGGATCAGTTGTTTGTACGCCCCGGTCCAGCGTTTGTCGCCGACCCCGACGCCGCACAGATTCACGACCGCGTCGGCATCCGCGAGGATCCCCGTGTCGATCCTGTCCTTCTGCGGATCCCAGCGCGACTCGTCGGGACCCGCGGACGACCGGCGGACGAGGCGGACGACGTCGTGACCGTCGCCGCGGAGAGACGAGACGAGAGCGGTGCCAATCAGCCCGGAGGAACCGGCGATGACCACTCGCATGTGCAACAGCCTCCTTCACAGCGCAGGGGCACCATCCCTGCTGGAAATGGTGCCCCTGCGAAACTACGTACGGCTCGAAGTCCGGTGTCGGATCAGAGCCCGAGGTCGGCCTCGAACGCTCCCTGCTCCAGACGCTGCTTGATCGTGGTCAAGAAGCGGCCGGCGTCGGCACCGTCGACGAGGCGGTGATCGTAGGTGAGCGGCAGGTAGCACATCGAGCGGACACCGATGCTTTCACTGCCGGACTCGTCGGTCACGACCACGGGACGCTTGACGATCGCACCGGTTCCGAGCATCGCGGCCTGCGGGGGCACGAGGATCGGGGTGTCGAACAGGGCGCCCTGGCTGCCGATGTTCGTGATCGTGAACGTGCCACCGGACAGCTCGTCCGGCTTGAGCCCACCGGAGCGGGCGCGCTTGGCGATGTCCGCGATAGCGCGGGCCAGTCCGGCCAGCGACAGGTCGCCGGCGTTGTGGATCACGGGGGACAGCAGGCCCTGGTCGGTGTCGACCGCGATGCCGAGGTGCTCGGCGTCGTAGTACGTGATCTGCTTGTTCGCCTCGTCGTAGCTGGCGTTGATGTTCGGGTGCGACTTCAGCGCCTCGACGACGGCCTTCGCGAAGAACGGGAGGAACGTGAGCTTGACGCCCTCGCGCTCGACGAAGGTGTTCTTGGCCTGCGCGCGCAGAGCCGCGATCTTGGTGACGTCGACCTCGAAGGTCTGGGTGAGCTGCGCCGTGGACTGCAGCGACTCCCGCGTCTTCGTGGCGGTGATCTGGCGAATGCGGTTGGCCTTCTGCGTGGTTCCGCGCAGGTGGGCAAGTTCGGGGCGGACCCCGGCGGAGGCGGCTGCGGGAGCAGCGGCGGCGGCCGGTGCGGCAGCAGGCGCGGCAGCGGCGGCCGGTGCCTTCTTGGCCTCGGCGGCGGCGAGGACATCCTGCTTACGGATACGGCCACCGACTCCGGTGCCCGTCACCGAGGACAGATCGACGCTGTTGTCCGCAGCGAGCTTGCGCACCAGCGGAGTGACGTACGGGGTGCTGTCTCCGGACGTGGCCGCGGGAGCGGGCGCGGCGGCTGCGGGAGCCGGCGCGGATGCGGCCGGTGCCGGGGCACTCTTCGCGGGTTCGGGCTTCGCGGGCTCGGGGGCCGGAGCGGGCTCGGGGGTCGGCTCGGGCTTCGGTTCCGCGGCCGGCTTGGCGGCGGGTGCACCCGAACCGATGACGGCGAGCTGACCGCCGACGGAGACGGTGTCGTCTTCCTCGGCGCTGATCTCGAGGAGAGTACCGGCGACGGGGGACGGGATCTCCGTGTCGACCTTGTCGGTGGATACCTCGACGAGCGGCTCGTCCACGGCAACCTCGTCGCCGACGGCCTTGAGCCAGCGGGTGACGGTGCCCTCGGTGACGGACTCGCCCAGTTCGGGCATCTTCACGGCGGTGCCCTCGGCGGAACCGTTGCCGGATGCTGCGGGCGCAGGCTCGGCGGCCGGCGCCTCCGCGGCCGGCGCCTCCGCGGCGGGAGCCGGTTCGGCGGCGGGCTCTTCGGCGGCGGGTGCGGGAGCGGAGTCGGAGGCAGGAGCCTCACCGGCGTCGCCGATCACGGCAAGCTCGCCACCGATTTCCACGGTGTCGTCTTCCTGAGCAACGATCTTGCTGAGAACGCCGGCCACGGGAGACGGGATTTCCGTGTCCACCTTGTCCGTGGAGACTTCGAGCAAGGGTTCGTCAACTTCGACCGTGTCTCCTTCCTGCTTGAGCCACCGCGTGACAGTTCCCTCGGTGACACTCTCACCAAGCGCTGGCATCTGGACGGAGAAGGCCATGTCTTTTGACTCCTCGACAGTTGTGTTCGGGTTGTTGAATTTTGTCGACTTGTGGTCGTGAACCATTGTGCTTCGAGATGCACGTGTCTTGCGTCTACTTGCAGGTAATTCCGATTCGTCGTCACCCACTCGCTGTGTCGGCGCTCCACATCTTTCCATTGATCCGGCGGGCGTGTCCGCCGAGGGGCACCCGTCGGGGACTCCGGTGTGTCGCGACGTAATCGCTACCGGCCAGTAGTTTTCGTGTGCCGCGGAAACCGGGCGTTCGCTGGCAAACTTGGAGGACAGTCGCCGGCATCGCCGGACGCACGCACTCGAGGAGGCTCGACGTGGGGTTGTTCGACCGATTCTCGCGGCCTCGGTCCGGCCGATCTCAGGCGTCCCCGGAGGACGCCGCGTATCTCGCGAACTGGACTCGCACGCACCTCGGTGTGGAGGCCTACGTGGAGCCTCGGACGACAGTGACGGAAGTCACTGTCGTGCTCGTCGCGGCGGACGGCGAGTGGACCCGGCGCCGGGTGGGCGGTGAACGCGGCGCCCGCAAACTCGGCGAGGATCTCCGCATCCCCGTGTACGACGTCCGCAAGACCGGCTACCCGCAGCGGATGCGTGACCACGACGCGCGGCGCCGCATCGAGCGCAAACGGGAACGCGAGCGCGACCTGTAGGCCCTTCGGGCCCGTGCGCCTTTCTGGTAGCTGCAACAACGAGAAAGGCGCACGGGCGCGGAGCGCCTATCCGTTGGCGGCGATGTCCTCGATCACCGAGATCATGGTGCGCACGGGCACGCCGGTGCCGCCGCGGCCGGTGTATCCCCACGGTCCCGACGAGTTGTAGGCCGGTCCGGCGACGTCGATGTGCGCCCACTGGACGCCGTCGGCGACGAACTCCTTCAGGTACAGGGCCGCCGCGAGCATGCCGCCCCAGCGGTGGTTGGTGACGTTGGCGAGGTCGGCGACCTTCGAATCGAGGTCCGAGCGCAGTTCGGCGGGCATCGGCATGGCCCATGCGTTCTCGCCGATCTCCTGGGAGATGGCGGCGACGCGGTCGCGGAACTCGTCGGTGCCCATGACACCGGGCGTCCGGTTCCCCAGCGCCACCATCTGCGCGCCGGTGAGGGTTGCGGTGTCGATGAGGTAGTCGGGGTCGTCCTCGCACGCGCGGACGATGGCGTCGGCGAGGACGAGGCGTCCCTCCGCGTCGGTGTTGATGACCTCTACCGTGGTTCCGCCGTATTGGGTGAGGACGTCGCCGGGACGCTGCGCGGTGGACGACGGCATGTTCTCCGCCATCGGGACGGTGGCGGTGACGTCGACGGGCAGACCGAGCTTGGCGGCGAGGACCACGGTGGCGACAACGGCTGCGGCGCCGCCCATGTCGGACGTCATGTTCTCCATGCCTGCGGCGGGCTTGATGGAGATGCCGCCGGTGTCGAACGTGATGCCCTTGCCGACGAGCGCGACCTTGGGGGCGTTCCGCTTCTTGGCGGAATAGCTCAGCCGAACGAGTCGCGGCAGCCGGGACGAGCCCTTGCCCACCCCGAGGATGCCGCCGTACCCGTTCTTTTCGAGCGCCTTCTCGTCGAGGACCTCGACCTTCAGTCCGGCATCGGTGCCGAGAGCCTTTGCGCGGTCGGCGAATTCTGCGGGGAAGAGGTGGCTCGGGGGAGTGTTGACGAATTCGCGGGCGGTGGCGACGGCTTCGGCGATCGCCGCGGACCGCGCCAGGGTCTCCTTCGACTCCTTCGCGCGCGGCGACGAGACCAGCAGCTCCACCCGCGAAACGGGCTGTGCGTCGAGGCCGGGGGCGGATTTCGCGGACTTGAATTCGTTGAACCGGTACGCGCCGAGGGCGAAACCTTCGGCTGCCGCACCGAGATCGAGTACGGACAGGGTGGTCGCGACGGTGCCCACACCACTGAGCGACCGCGCCGCGGCGCCCGCGGACTTACGGATCTGCTCGGCGTCGAGCTTTTCGGCCGAACCGAGCCCGACGGCGAGCACGCTGTCGACCGGAAGCGTGTCGGGTGCAGGGATGCGGGTCGTCTCCTCCGCCTTGCCGGAGGCCCCCACCGCGACGAGTGTGTCGAGCAGACCGGTCAGCACCGATTCGTCGACGATGCCGTCGCCGAGCGCGATTTCGGGGCCGTCCGAGGCCGACGTCAGCCCGATCACCAGCACGTCCACCCGCTTGCCGACGGTGCCGGCGAGGGCGAGTTGTGGTCCGAGGGGTCGGGCTGTGTGAGTGCTCACGGTGTCTCTCCTGCAGCGGTTCGGGATCGGGTGGTGTCGGATGGCCGACGTCCGTCCCGATGGTAGTGCTCGTCCGCCGTCGCCTACCCGGTGCGCCCGGGGGTCGGATAAGTTGAGGCCCATGACCGAGGAGCAGTTGTCGCAGGGCCCCGTCCACGCCGTTCACGTCGAACTCGGGGCCACGTTCGCTCCCTTCGGCGGCTGGGAGATGCCCGTCTCGTACGCCGGTGTCGTCGCCGAGCACACCGCGGTGCGTGAATCGGTGGGGGTGTTCGACGTCAGCCACCTCGGCAAGGCCCTCGTGCGGGGCAGCGGCGCCGCCGCCTTCGTCAACTCGGCTCTGACCAACGATCTCGACAAGATCGGGCCAGGCAAGGCGCAGTACACGCTGTGCTGCACGCCGTCGGGCGGCGTGATCGACGACCTGATCGCCTACTTCGTCAGCCCCGACGAGGTATTCCTCGTCCCCAACGCGGCCAACACCGCGGACGTGGTCGCGGCACTGGCCGCCACGGCGCCCGAGGGTGTCACGGTGGAGAACCAGCACCGGGACTTCGGTGTGATCGCCGTCCAGGGCCCGAAGTCGGCCGAGGTGCTCACCGCGCTCGGCCTGCCGACGGACATCGAGTACATGGCCTTCGCCGACGCCACCTGGGACGGGGTTCCCGTCCGCGTCTGCCGCAGCGGGTACACCGGAGAGGTCGGATTCGAGCTGCTGCCGCGCTGGGAGGACAGCGAGAAGCTGTTCCGGGCCGCGGTCGAGCTGGTCCGCGCGCACGGCGGCCAGGTCGCCGGTCTCGGGGCGCGGGACACGCTGCGCACCGAGATGGGATATCCGTTGCACGGGCACGAACTGTCGCTGGAGATCTCCCCGCTCGAGGCGCGATGCGGCTGGGCGATCGGGTGGAAGAAGCCGAAGTTCTGGGGCAAGGAGACGCTCACCGACGAGAAGGAGTCCGGCCCGGCGCGCAAGCTGTGGGGCATCAAGGCACTGGACCGCGGGGTTCTCCGCGCCGGTCAGACCGTGCTGCGCGACGGCGAGTCGATCGGCGAGACCACGTCGGGCACGTTCTCGCCCACGCTGAAGGTCGGGATCGCATTGGCGCTGCTCGACTCCGGGGCCGGCGTGTCGGCGGGAGACGAGATCGCCGTGGACGTCCGGGGACGCTCGCTGCGCGCCGAGGTGGTGTCTCCGCCGTTCGTGGAGATCAACACCAAGTAAGCGCCTGTCGCGGAGGACCTGTCGGCCGTGGGGCGGCGGAAGGCGTTCGATAAGATCACGGGCATGACAGGTGTCACCGAGTTCGTTCGCGTCCCGCATCCCGACCTCACCTCCGACGAGGTACGGCGAGAGATACTGGCGGCGCCCGGATTCGGCCGGTACTTCACGGACCACATGGTGTCGATCACGTACTCCACGGAGCTCGGCTGGCACGACGCCAAGGTGGAACCGTACGGACCGCTCCAGCTCGACCCCGCCGCGATGGTGCTGCACTACGGGCAGGCCATCTTCGAGGGGCTGAAGGCGTACCGGCAGCCCGACGGCGGTATCTCGACGTTCCGCCTCGAGGCGAACGCCGAACGACTCGCGACGTCGGCTCGCCGTCTCGCGATGCCGGAGCTGCCGGAGGAGTTGTTCGTCAAGTCGATCACCGAACTGCTCGAGCTGGACCACGAATGGGTGCCCGCCGCCGGCGGCGAGGACGCGCTGTACCTCCGCCCGTTCATGTTCTCCACCGAGGCCGGTCTCGGGGTGCGTCCGGCAGACGAGTACCGCTACCTGCTGATCGCCTCGCCCGCCGGCGCCTACTTCCCGCGTGGAGTGAAGCCGGTCAGCGTGTGGCTGTCGACGGAGTACGTGCGCGCCGCGCCCGGTGGCACCGGCGCCGCCAAGTTCGCGGGCAACTACGCGGCGTCGCTTCTCGCGCAGGCGCAGGCCGCCGACGAGGGTTGCGACCAGGTGGTGTGGCTCGACGCGATCGAGCGGTCGTACGTGGAGGAGATGGGCGGCATGAACCTCTTCTTCGTGTTCGGCTCCGGTTCCGACGCCCGGCTCGTGACGCCGTCCCTGTCCGGTTCGCTGCTGCCGGGTATCACCCGCAACTCGCTGCTGACCCTCGCGACCGACGCCGGTTTCGCGGTGGAGGAGCGTCGGATCAGCACCGACGAATGGCGCACCAAGACCAAGTCGGGCGAGATCACCGAGGTGTTCGCGTGCGGTACGGCGGCGGTCATCACGCCCGTCGGCCGGGTCAAGTCGGCCGAGGGTGAGTTCACGATCGCCGACGGCGAGCCCGGCGAGGTCACCATGGCCCTGCGCGACACTTTGACCGGCATTCAGCGGGGAACGTTCGCCGACACACACGGGTGGATGACCAAACTGCGCTGAGCTCGGTTCCGGCGGTCGCTCAGAAGGTGAGACCGATCGCCGCGACGGTGACGGTGATCTCGAGCGCGGCGCCGAGTACGTCGCCGTTCAGGCCGGCGAATCGCCGGACGCAGTGGGCCACCAGCAACGCGGTGAGCGTCAGCGCGACCACTACGACGACCGGTCCCTGCCACCACGGCAAGGTGCACCACGCGGCCGCCGCGAGGAGCGGAACGGTCCAGGCGATACCGGTCCACGGGGACTGGGTTTCGGCGACCAGTGCGCCGAAGCCTTCCGTCGACGACGCGGGAATTCCGCGCCGGCAGGCGAGGACGACCGCCACCCGCCCGGCCGCCACGGCGACGGCGGCGCACGCGAATTGTCCTGCGGCGGCGAGAGATCCGAACGCCAGTCCCTGAGCGCCCAGGCAGATCACCAGGGCGCACACCCCGAACGGGCCCGCGCCGCCGCTGTGCATCACGGCCCGCGCCCGCTCCGGAGGCCCGTAACAGCCGAGCCCGTCGACGGTGTCGGACAGACCGTCGATGTGCATGCCCCGGGTGGCGAGGGCGTGGGCACCCACCGTCATCAGGCCGGCGAGGGCGGGGTCGAGACCGGCGGACACGAGTGCCCACAGCAGCCCCGCGGCCAGGACTCCCAGCGCGATCCCCGTCACCGGCGCCGCCCGGATCGCGCGGCGACCCGACACGCGGTCCACTGAATCCGGTCCGCGCAGGGGGAGGACCGTCAGCCAGGAGAACGCGAGCAGCACCCCCGACACGGTCAGCCCGCGGTATCGGCGGCGGAGCCGGTCTCGGTGCCGTCGCCGTCCTCGGCGCCGCGGGTGCTGACGCCGGCCTCCGCGAACGTCGCCATCTCCGCGAGCGTCGCGACGGCGCCCTGCAGGATCGGCAGCGCGGCGACGGCGCCGGACCCCTCACCGAGCCGCATGTCCAGTTCGAGGAGGGGGTCGAGTTGCAGATGCTTCAGCGCGATCGTGTGCGCCGGTTCCGTGGAACGGTGACCGGCAAGCCACCACGCGCGGGCGCCGTGCGCGAGTTCCTCCGCGACCATGGCGGCCGCGGTCACGACGACGCCGTCGAGAATCGCCGGGGTCTTGCGGGCGGAGGCCTGGGCGAGGAAGCCGGCCATCGCGGCGAGGTCGGCGCCCGACACCGTCCGCAGGAGCGCCACCGTGTCCCGGACCACCGGCCGGGCGCGGCGCATCGCGTCGCGAATCGCTGCGGTCTTCCGGATCCAGCCGGCGTCGTCGACACCGGTGCCCCGGCCGACCGCCGCCACCGGTTCGGTGTCCGTCAGCGCGGCGATGAGAACGGTGGCCGGTGTGGTGTTGCCGATTCCCATGTCGCCGGCGATCAACAGGTCTGCACCGGAATCGATTTCGGAGTCGGCGATGGAACGTCCGGCCTCGATGGCCTGCAGTGTCTGCTCGTGGGTGAGCGCGTCCTCGCGGTCGATCGCCCCCGACGAGCGGCGAATCTTGAACGCGGACACCGACGGATCCGTGTCGCCGTCCACGGACAGGTCGACGACGCGCACGCTTGCGCCCGCCCGGTTCGCGAGGGCGTTGACGGCTGCCCCGCCGCCGACGAAGTTGGCGACCATCTGGGCCGTCACCTCGGGCGGATACGCCGAGACGCCGGTCCGGGCCACCCCGTGGTCACCGGCGAACACCACCACCCGCGCCCGCGCGAAGGGGACGGGCGGGCAGACTCCCTGGCAGGCCGCTGCCCAGCACGCGAGCGTCTCGAGGCGTCCGAGCGAGCCGGCCGGTTTGGTGAGCTGCAACTGACGGGCTTCGGCCTGTGCGCGCACCCCTTCGTCGGGTGGGGTGACGGGTTCGAACCGACCGGGGTCGGTGCTCACGGACTCGCTGGTCACGCTTGGCCTCTCGTTCGAGTGGACACTTCTGCCCCGCACGACTCGCGTGCGGGATCATCTTTCAAGATCATGGTCAGCCCGGCGACGACGAGGACGACACGATCGCAGACCTGGGCGAGTCGCGCGTTGAGGGCGCCGATCTCGTCGCGGAACAGGCGACCGGACCGGGTCTCGGGGATGACCCCGAGACCCACCTCGGGAGTCACCAGCACGAGTGCGCCGCGGTAGTCGCGGACGCTCGCGACGAGTTCGTCGGTGCGTGGGGTGATGGTGCCCCGCGGCGAGTCCCAGGCTGCGGCGCCGTCGAGTTCGACGGTGAGCCAGGTGCCGAGATCGTCGACGAGGGTGGCCGAAGCCTCGGTGGGGGAACGCAGCTGGCCGGCGAGGTCGAGCCGGTGCGCGGTTTCCACGGTGAGCCAGCTGGCGGGGCGCCGATCGCGGTGCTGAGCGATGCGGTGTTCCCAGTCGTGGTCGTAGGGGTCGCGGTGGCTGGTGGCGACGTAGCGCACCCGGCCCGCACCGGCCAGGGCCTGGGTCAGTTCCTCGGCGTGAGCGGATTTTCCGGAGCGTGCACCGCCGAGCACCAGTGTTCGCGACGTCGGGTTCGGATGGTCCGGGGAATCGGCGGTGGGCACGGTGGGAAACGCTACCAACCGACCGGAGTGGCAGTATTTTGACGAAGAACGTCAATTCCGCCACTGTTGGCGGGAAGTGAATGGGCGGAAAATTTCAGCCATGACCGAATTCCTCGTCCTCGTTGCACTTCTCCTCGTGCTGCATGCGGCCGTGACGTATGCAGGTCGGCACCTGGGATCACTCCCGCCGCGACTGCGGAAAAGCTACCGCGACAACTTCTTCCGACCGGCCGATCCCATGACCGACCTGTCGTACGACCGCGACGCCGAACTGGGGCGGCTGCTCGCCGAGACGCACCGCGCGCCGCACAACTGACCGTCAGATGGCGTCGCCGGGGCGCACCCGTGGCTTGGGGGCCCGCAGCTTGCGGATCTGCGACGCACGCACGAACGCGTACCACCCGAGCTTGAAACCGCCGTCGGGGGTGTCCGGGAAACGCTCCCGCACCTGATTGTTGATCTTGCGGCCCAGCCAGACGCCCTCGATGGCCATGAACATCATCATGATGAGCATGGCGAGCGTCACGATGGCCTGCAGCGCCGGGCTGACGAACATGGCCATGATGAGAACCAGGGCCAGCGGCATGAACAGGCCGACCAGGTTGCGCCGGGCGTCCACGATGTCGCGGACGTACGCGCGGACCGGGCCCTTGTCGCGGGGGAGGAGGTACTTGTCCTCGCCGGCGAGCATGCGGGCGCGTCGCTCGGCGGCGGTGGCGCGTCGCTCCGCCGCGGCGACCTTGCGCTCTTCCTTGCTGCCGCGGGTGGCCTTCTTACGGGCGCGTGCCTCTTTCGCCGTCAGGGGTGCGGGCGCGACCGGTCCGCGACGCCTCGCCTCGGCGTCGCGTCGCTTGGGGGTAGGGCGGCCCTTGCCTGCCTGTTCGGCGGACTCCGCCTCCGGGGCCGTGGACGACTCGGCGACCTCGACGTCCCGCTTGTCTGAATTGTCCGAATCACCGCGGCGTAGCAATTTCACCCTTCCAGAGTATGGGAAGACGCCACCGGGAGGAAAACCGCCCTCACATCGAAATGCCGGGTCGCGCCCGTCGCCATACACTTCGCCGATGCGAGTGATGATCGCACCGGACTCCTTCGGTGAAACGCTGACCGCCGTCGAGGCGACCGCTGCGATCGCGGCGGGATGGTCGGCCGTGCGCCCGGACGACCAGCTGATCGAGGCGCCGCAGTCCGACGGCGGCCCCGGATTCGTGGACGTGATCGCCGCAGCAGGCGGCACCGTCCGGACCGCGGTCGTGGAAGGGCCGCTCGGCGCCGACGTCACCGCCCGCTGGCTCCTCGACGGCACCGACGCCTACCTCGAATCCGCCCAGGCCTGCGGACTCGGACTGCTGGGCGGACCGCCGACGCCCCGCACCGCCCGCGACGCGCACAGCCGAGGCGTCGGCCAACTCGTCGTGGCGGCCCTCGGCGCCGGAGCGCGCAGAATCGTCGTCGGCCTCGGCGGCAGCAGCTGCACCGACGGCGGCCGTGGCGTCGTCGAAGCCCTCGCGCAGGGCTTCGGGAGCGCGGACGCCGCCGTCGCCCGCCTACGTTCGGTGGAACTGGTCGCCGCGTCCGACGTCGAGCACCCGCTGCTCGGCGAGCACGGCGCCGCCCGCGTGTTCGGACCGCAGAAGGGTGCCGACCCCGACACCGTCGCCTTCCTGGAGGACAGGAACGCCGCGTGGGCGGGGCAACTGCAGCGGGTGACGGCCCGGGAGGTCGCCGCCGAGGCCGGAGCCGGCGCCGCCGGTGGCATCGGCGCCGCGCTGCTCGCCCTCGGCGCGACCCGCGAATCCGGTGCTCACGTGGTCGCTCAGCGCACCCGGCAGGACCGCCAACTCGCCTCCGCCCAGCTCGTGATCACCGGGGAAGGCCGCCTCGACCAGCAGTCGCTGCGCGGGAAACTCGTGATCGCGCTCGCCGCTGCCGCCCGCCGGCGGTCGATTGCGACGCTCGTCCTGGCCGGGCAGGTACTCCTCGACGCCGCGGACCTCGACAGCGCGGGCATCGACGACGCACTGTCCCTGGTCGATCACGCGGGATCGGTCGAACTCGCGATGTCGGACGCATACGCGCAGCTGAGAGACCTCGCCGCGGCCGCGGCCCGGGGTTGGGAAGGTGTGGCCGCAGGGTAGTAACCCGAATCCGTGGCGTCGGATACCATGGACGTGGATCGATCTGCGGAGGCTGCCGCAGGGAATGGAACCCGGGAATAAGTCGGGCGCGGAGTACCGTTGAAGCGTTCACGGGTTTGTTACGAACTACAGGGAGAGCCCATGACTGTGCAGAACGAGACCGCCGTCCACGGCGTCAAGATGACCGAAGCCGCGTCCGCCAAGGCGAAGGCGCTGCTCGATCAGGAAGGTCGTGACGACCTCGCACTGCGTATCGCCGTGCAACCCGGCGGCTGCGCAGGACTGCGTTACCAGCTGTTCTTCGACGACCGGAACCTGGACGGCGACCTGATCGTGGACTTCGGCGGCGTCGCCCTCGCGGTGGACCGGATGAGCGCGCCGTACGTCGAGGGTGCCTCGATCGACTTCGTCGACACCATCGAGAAGCAGGGTTTCACCATCGACAACCCCAACGCGACCGGTTCGTGCGCCTGCGGCGACTCCTTCAACTGAGTCCCGGGCCGAAGTACAACTGAATCGACAAGTCTGACGCGGCGCCGACCGGCTGCCGCGTCAGACTTTTTTTCGTGCCCGATCTCCACGTACCCGGGTCCCGTGCTGCCGACCGATCATGGTGGTACTCCGGGGTACGGTGAGAAATCCCGTCCGAACTCATCGAAAGGCATCCGCCCGTGACAATTGCGGTAACCGGTTCCATCGCCACCGACCACCTGATGCGGTTTCCGGGCCGGTTCGCCGAGCAACTGCTCGCCGATCAGCTCAGCCACATCTCGTTGAGCTTCCTGGTCGACGACCTCGTAGTCCGGCGCGGGGGAGTGGGCGGCAACATCGCCTACGCCATGGGCGTGCTCGGTGGATCTCCGCTGCTGGTCGGGGCTGTCGGAGCCGACTTCGCGGACTACCGCCGGTGGCTCGAGAGCAACGGTGTCGACTGCACCGCCGTCCGGATCTCGACCACCGCGCACACCGCGCGTTTCGTGTGCACCACCGACGAGGACATGGCGCAGATCGCGTCGTTCTACCCCGGTGCGATGAGTGAGGCCCGCGAGATCCAGCTGTCGGGGATCGGGCAGGACGCCGAACCGCTCGAACTGGTCCTCATCGGCGCCAACGACCCCGAGGCGATGATCCGCCACACCGAGGAATGCCGCCGGCAGGGCATCCCGTTCGCCGCCGACCCGTCGCAGCAACTCGCCCGATTGAACGGCGAGGAGGCGTCGGCGCTGATCCGCGGCGCGAAGTACCTGTTCACGAACGAGTACGAATGGGGACTGCTACAGCAGAAGACCGGACTGTCCGAGGAGGAGATCCGCGCTCAGGTCGGCGTCCGCGTCACGACGCTCGGTTCCAAGGGCGTCGAGATCGTCGACTCCGAGGGCAACTGGACCCGGGTCGCCGTCGTCCCCGAGAAGGCGAAGGTCGACCCGACCGGTGTCGGTGACGGATTCCGGGCCGGATTCCTCCTCGCGCACAGCGCGGGCCTGAGTTTCGAGCGCTCCGCACAGCTGGGGTCGCTGGTGGCCGTGCTCGTGCTGGAGACCGTCGGAACCCAGGAATGGACGTTCGACCGCGACGAGGCCGTCAAGCGCCTCGCGGACGCCTACGGCTCCACCGCGGCCGACGAGATCGCTGCCCTCCTGCCGTAACAGGCGGCTCCGCCGCCCGTGAGTGGTTGACGAGTCCCTGGACTCCTCAACCACTCACGGGCGCGAAGCGCCTACAGCGAGACCGGGTACGCCGGCTCGGCGATCTCCGGAACGATGCGGTTCTCGACGAAGATGCCGTGCCAGACCATGAAGATCAGCACGGTCCACAGGCGACGGCTGTGGTCGGACACCCCGTCCCGGTGGTCGTTCAGCATCTTCGTGATCGCGGCCTTGTCGAGCAGGTGATCGGTGCCCGACGCCGCGATCTGCTCGTGTGCCCAATCGAACAATTCCGTGCCGCGCAGCCAGTGCCGCAGCGGCACCGGGAAGCCCAGCTTCGCCCGATGGAGCACGTGCCCCGGGACGATGCCCTCCAGCGCCTGACGCAGCGCGTACTTGGTGGTGCTCTTGGTGATCTTCTGATCCAACGGCACCTGCGACGCCACCTTGAAGACCTCGGGATCGAGGAACGGCACCCGCAGTTCGAGCGAGTTCGCCATCGTCATCTTGTCGGCCTTGACGAGGATGTCGCCGCGCAACCACGTGAACAGGTCCAGGTGCTGCATCCGGGCCACCGGATCCCACCCCTGCGACTGCGCGTAGATCGGGTCGGTGACGTCGCGGTGCGTCCACTCCGGCCGGAAGTCGCGCAGGACGGCGCGCAGCTGTGCGTCGTTGAAGCTGCGCGCGTTGCCGTAGTACCGCTCTTCCAGGGTCAGTGAACCGCGGTTGAGCAGGCTCTTTCCCCGCGTGCCCTCGGGGATGCGCTCGGACAGCTTCCCTGCGGCCCGCCGCAGTCCCTTGGGCAGGTACTCGAACGGCTTCAGCGAAATCGGCTCGCGGTAGATGGTGTACCCGCCGAACAGCTCGTCGGCGCCCTCACCGGACAGCACGACCTTGACGTGCTTGCGCGCTTCCTTGGCCACGAACCACAGCGGAACCAGCGCGGGATCGGCGACCGGGTCGTCGAGGTACCACACGATCTCGGGGATGGCGGCGGCGAACTCGGACGGGCTCACCACCTTCACCACGTGGCGCGCGCCGATCGCTTCGGCGGATTCGGCTGCGACGTCGACCTCGGAGTAGCCCTCGCGCTCGAAACCGGTGGTGAACGTGATCAGGTTCGGGTTGTGGCGCATCGCGAGCGCCGCGATGGCCGTCGAGTCGATGCCACCCGACAGGAAGGACCCGACCGTGACGTCGGCGCGCATGTGCTTGGCGACCGAATCCTCGAGTGCCTCGGCGATCTCGCGGTATCGGGCCTGGTCGGTGCCCGCGGCGAACGGACGCACCGGGAAGGTGGGCGCGAAATAGCGGGTGATCACGGGTTCTTCGCCCGGGCGCACGCGGGCGAAGCAACCGGACTCGAGGCGGCGGATCTGCTTGTGGAGGGTTTCCGGCTCCGGCACGTACTGCAGGACGGTGTAGTGCTCGACGGCCCGCGGATCGAGTTCGGTGCCGATACCGATCAGGCTCGCCAGCTCCAGCAGGCTCTTCTTCTCGCTACCGAACGCGGTGCCGCCGGTGCCCGTGGCCAGGAAGAGCGGCTTTATCCCGAACGGATCGCGCGCGATGAACAGCTCCCGCGTCTCCGTGTCCCAGATCGCAAACGCGAACATGCCGCGCAGACGACGGACGGCGTCTTCGCCCCAGTAGTGGAACGCGCCGACGATGGACTCGCTGTCGCCCTCTGTGACGAACTGCGCACCGAACTGCTCGGCGAGTTCGGCGCGAACCTCGAGGTAGTTGTAGATCTCGCCGTTGAAGGTGAGCGCGTAGCGTTCCGGATTCTCCGCCGGACCCCACCGCAACGGCTGGTGGGAGTGTTCGATGTCGATGATCGACAGCCGATTGAACCCGAAGACCAGATGGTCGTCGTGCCAGGTCCCGTGCTCGTCCGGCCCACGGTGCCGCAGGCAGTGCATCGCCTGGTCGACCTGTGAGACGGCGTTGTCGCTGGTTTCTCCAGAGGTCAGTAGCCCGAGCAGTCCGCACACAGCGTCCGGTACCTCAATTCAGAATCTTGGAAGGCTCCACGAGGTGGAGTGGTCAGGGATCTCTGCCGGAAAGTATGCCGTAGATTCCCGGAGCGGCCGGTTCGGGCCGCCGGTGACGGTGCCCCGGCTCGAACAGCGGCACCGGCAGCGACACGTCGCCCGACCCGAGGATGGAGAGCCGCCGCCTTTGGTCTACGCTGCGTAGTAATTGGGCCTTCCCATCGGGTGTGCCCTAGTGGAATTTGCGGCGATCAGGAAGGCGTGAACGTGGCGCAAGGTCGGATCCTTCGGCGGGCAGGGTTGGCAGTATCTTTGGGCATTGCTGCCTTGCTGCTGTCGGGTTGTTCAATCGACAACGAGGTGCTTCGTTTCGGGTGGCCTTCGGGCGTAACCCCGCAGGCGCACCGCATGCGTGAACTGTGGACCTGGTCGGTCATCGCCGCCCTCGTCATGGGTGTGCTGGTGTGGGGACTCACCTTCTGGGCGGTGATCTTCCACCGTAAGAAGAAGGACTCACCCGAGTTCCCGCGGCAGACGGCATACAACGTGCCGCTCGAGCTGGCGTACACCGCGGTTCCGTTCGTCATCATCGCCGTGCTGTTCTACTTCACGGTGATCGTGCAGAACCATGTCCTCGAGAAGGAGGACAACCCCAACGTGGTGGTGGATGTCACTGCGTACCAGTGGAACTGGAAGTTCGGCTACCGCTCCATCGACCTCGGCGAGGGTGGCGGCAAGTATGACGGCGTCGATCAGGAAGCGCAGGCTGCGGTCGAGTCCGCACCGGCGTCCGAGGCGGAGGCCGAGGGTGAGCACGCCCAGCCCGGTCCGATCCACGGCAAGACCCCCCAGGACCTGTCCTACCTGCACTACGACAAGATCGAGACGATCGGCTCGAGCAACGAGATCCCGATCCTCGTTCTGCCGACCGGCAAGCGGATCCAGTTCGAACTGGCCTCGGCCGACGTCATCCACGCCTTCTGGGTGCCGGAGTTCCTGTTCAAGCGCGACGTGAACCCGAACCCGAAGGAGAACCACTCCGACAACGTCTTCCAGATCAGTGAGATCGAGAAGGAAGGTGCCTTCGTCGGGCGCTGCGCCGAGATGTGCGGCACGTTCCACGCGATGATGAACTTCGAGGTTCGCGCCGTGAGCCCCGACAAGTTCGCGCAGTACATCGAGCTGCGCAAGCCGGCGAGCGAAGGCGGCCGGGATCTGACCACGGCGGAGGCTCTGCAGGCCATCGGCGAGTCCCCGGTTGCGACGTCGACGTCTCCCTTCACCACCGATCGCGGCTACAAGCAGGCGAGCGGTGTCGAAGGTAACTGAACCTGCTGCTGATACCTCACTGACCAAGGACAAGTGCTGATATGAAGATCGAAGCCAAGCTCTTCGAGATCCTGACGGTATTCTTCATTCTCGTCGCGATCGTCTACGGCGTCTTCACCGCCGTTTCACGAACCGGTATCGAGTGGGCGGGTCTGACGGGCATCTGCCTGTCGGCGGGACTGACGCTGATCATCGGAACGTACTTCCGGTTCGTCGCCCGTCGCCTCGACACCCGTCCCGAGGACTACGAGGACGCGGAGATCGCCGATGGTGCAGGCGACCTGGGCTTCTTCAGCCCCGGTAGCTACTGGCCGATCCTGCTTGCCGCTTCTGCTGCCTTCGTCGCAGTCGCGATGGCGTTCTTCCAGCCGTGGATGATCGTGGTCGCCGTGGTTGCCGTGCTCGCGGCCGCAGCGGGTCTCGTCTTCGAGTACTACGTCGGGCCCGAGAAGCACTAGTTCCACCCATATTCGAACAGCGGAGGCGCCGAATCCCACCGGGATTCGGCGCCTCCGCTTTGTCGTCCCTAACGGGCCGGGCCGGCCGCCGCGGCGAGGAGTGCCGACGCCTGATCGGATGCGAGTCGCACCGCCTCGGGGAACACCTGCAACCCATGTGAGACCAGTGCCCCTTCGTGGAGCAGCATGACAGTGCGTGCGAGTGTCTCCGGGTCGCGCACCGACGCGTCCCGGCACACGCCGGTGAACAGGTCGAGCATCCACCGCTTCTGGCCGACGATGACCGCGTACGCCGGATGTGCCGGGTCGCTGATCTCCGCGTGCGCGTTGACCATGCTGCACCCCTTCGCGCTGTTCTCCGCGGTCCACTCCCGGGATGCGTCGAAGATCGCGGTCAGGCGCCGTCCGGGGGAGTCACCGGCGGTGTCGAGGTGGCCGGCGAGAAACGCCCGCCACCGCTCGTCCCGGTCGGCGAGGTACTCGACCACGATCTGTTCCTTCGAACCGAAACGGTCGTAGAGCGTCTTCTTAGTGACACCGGCCTCGGCGGCGATGAGATCCACGCCGACCGCGTGGATTCCCCGCTCGTAGAAGAGGCGGCCGGCCGCGTCCAGCGCCCGCCTCGCTCCCGGTGTGAGCACGACGCGTCGCGGTGACGGCACAGATTCCATGACAAAAGTATACAGATCGGTATAGGTTAGGGAGGTATACCGATCTGTTTACTTAGGTGGTGGTCAGACGTGAATGCGCTTCTCGCCGTGATGTTCGTCCTGTGCTGGAGCTCCGGCTTCATCGGGGCCAAACTCGGTGCCGGGGACGCGGCCCCTCTGACCGTACTGACCTGGCGGTTCCTGCCACTCGCCATCGCACTCGCCCTGGCGGCCGCGCTGTTCGGACGAGCACGGTGGCGGGGACTCGGGTCCCGTGCACTCGGTCGTCAGGTGACGGTCGGCGCGCTGTCGCAGACCGGATATCTGCTGACCGTCTACCAGGCGATCGGGCTCGGCGTCTCGACCGGCACCACGGCACTGATCGACGGCACCCAGCCCCTGGTCGTCGCCGTGCTGGCCGGCCCGCTGCTGGGTCAGTACGTCGCGCCCAAGCAATGGTGGGGGCTGCTGCTCGGACTGGCGGGGGTCGTGATCGTCACCGCAGGCGACGCCACCGCTGCGTCCGGCGTGTCCTGGTGGGCGTACCTCGTGCCCTTCGCCGGGATGCTGTCGCTGGTGGCCGCGACCTTCCTGGAGAGTCGCTCACCGACCGACAGCGACCCCGTCGTGTCCATGACCGTGCACTGCGCGACCAGCGCCGTGCTCTTCACCGCCCTCGCCGCGTGCGCCGGACAGGTGTCGCCGCCGCCGACGGCGGCGTTCTGGTGGTCGGTGGCCTGGCTGATCGCCCTGTCCACGTTCGGCGGCTACGGCCTGTTCTGGCTCGTGCTGCGACGGAGCGGCGTCACCCGGGTCAATGCCCTGATGTTCCTGATGGCACCGGTGACGGCGATCTGGGGGGCCGTGATGTTCGGCGAGCCGTTCGGGATCCTCACCGCGCTCGGTCTTCTCCTGGGACTCGGGGCGGTCGCGCTCGTGTTCCGCGCGCAACCGCGGGGGAGGGGACCGGGCACGACGCCCACAGACGAGCAGAGCCCCGAACCGGAAGTGGTTCGGGGCTCTGCTCGAGTGCGGAGGCGAGGCTAGTGGGCCTCGCCGTTGCCGGACGATCCGTTGCCGGATGCCGACGAACCGTTGCCGTGGGCGCGGTCCTGGTACTCCCGCAGCATCGTGAGCTGCTCGTGCTCGCCGTGGTGCAGGGCGTGCTCGAGCGCCAGGCTCTCCTCGACCGGGTCGGCCGTGACGAGGCTGCCGGAACCGGGCTTGCCGGCGGAACCGAGCTTGTTCATCTTCTTCGGGACGGTCGCACCCTGGTACTCGAGCGGGATCGGGTGACCGTGGTCGTCGACCGGGCCGAGCGGCTGGTGGATCTCGATGTACTGACCGTTCGGCATCCGCTTGATGATGCCGGTCTCGATGCCGTGCTCGAGAACCTCACGGTCGCTGCGCTGGAGACCCAGGCAGAACCGGTAGGCCACGAAGAAGGCGATCGGAGGCAGCAACACCATGCCGATGCGGCCGATCCACGTCATCGCGTTCAGCGAGATGCTCAGGTGGTACGCGATGATGTCGTTGATGCAGGAGATCGTCAGGACGGCGTAGAACGCAATCGCCATCGCACCGATCGCGGTACGCACCGGAACGTCACGCGGACGCTGCAGCAGGTTGTGGTGAGCGTCGTCCTTGGTCAGACGCTTCTCGATCCACGGGTAGGCGATCAGCACCGTGAACACCAGACCCATGATCAACGCGACGGCGAACACCGACGGAATGGTGTAGCGGTCGAACAGGTAAATGTCCCACGCCGGCCACAGGCGGGCCAGGCCGTCCGTCCACATCATGTAGATGTCGGGCTGCGAACCTGCCGACACCTGCGACGGGTTGTAGGGGCCGATGGTCCAGACCGGGTTGATCTGCAGCACGCCACCCATCACGGCGAGCACACCGAACGTGATCGCGAAGAACGCACCCGACTTGACGGCGAACACCGGGAGGATGCGCACACCCACGACGTTGTTCTCCGTGCGGCCGGGGCCGGGGAACTGCGTGTGCTTCTGGTACCAGACGAGCGCGAGGTGACCGGCGATCAGGGCGAGGATGATGCCCGGGAACAGCAGGACGTGCGCGACGTACAGGCGGGGGATGATCAGGTCGCCGGGGAAGTCGCCGCCGAAGATCAGCCAGTGCATCCAGGTGCCTGCGATCGGGATGCTCAGCGTGATGCCGGAGAACGCGGCGCGCAGGCCCGTGCCGGACAGCAGGTCGTCGGGGATCGTGTAGCCGAAGAATCCCTCGAACATCGCCAGGATCAGCAGCAGGCAGCCGATGACCCAGTTGGCCTCACGCGGACGCCGGAAGGCGCCGGTGAAGAAGATGCGCATCAGGTGCACGACGATCGACGCCGCGAACATCAGCGCGGCCCAGTGGTGGATCTGACGGACGAACAGACCGCCGCGGACCTCGAACGAGATGTTCAGCGTGGTCTCGTACGCGCGGGACATCGTGACGCCGCGCAGCGGCTCGTACGCACCGTTGTAGACGACGTGCGCCATCGACGGATCGAAGAACAGGGTCAGGTAGACACCGGAGATCAGCAGGATGACGAAGCTGTACAGCGCGATCTCGCCGAGCAGGAACGACCAGTGGGTGGGGAAGACCTTGTTGATCTGCCGCCGCATTCCCGCTGCGAGGTGGTAGCGCGAGTCCATCGCTTCGGCCTGGCCGGTGGCCATCGCGCTCAGTTTGGACGGTTTGTTGTCGGTCACGGTCGACGCTCCCAAAATGCCGGGCCGAGAGCTTCGATGTAGTCACCCGTTGTGACTAGGAAACCCTCTTCGTTCACTGTAATAGGCAACTGCGGAAGTGCACGAGCGGCCGGACCGAAAATCGGCTTTCCGTAGGTCAGCGCATCGAACTGCGACTGGTGGCACGGGCAGAGGATTCGGTTGGTCTGCTGTTCGTACAGGGAGGTGGGGCAGCCGAGGTGGGTGCAGATCTTCGAGAAGGCGAAGTAGTCGCCGTAGTTGAAGCTCTCCTGGCCCTTGCGCTTGGTGACCCGCGCCGTGTCCTCCGTGCGGAGGCGGATGAGCATGGTCGCGTTGCGGATGCCGCGCAGCGCCTCGAGCAGTGCGTCGTGGTCGCCGCGGTCGGACTCGCGGAACGGGAACACCGTTTCCATCGCGCCGGCGTCCAGGTCTTCCGGGCGGACGAGGACGACGTCCTCGGGGCGACCGGTGTCGCGGCGCAGGTAGATGGTTTCGCCTTCGTAGCGGGGGGTCCATCCCGAGACCCACAGCGGGGAGTCGTCGCGCTTGGCCCACGGGTTCTTGATCAGACCACCGAGGGGCATTACGGACATGATGCCGAGGGCACCGCCGCCGAAGATGAGGGTGCGCTTGAGGAGCTTGCGGCGTCCCAGCGTCGACGTGTCGAACGAGTCGCCGAGTTCCGCGACGATCGTCTTGCGGTCGACCTCGGACGATCCACCGTCGTGGCGGTCCTGGATGGACACCTCTTCGGGGATGAACTTCTTGGTGAACTGCACCGCTCCGACACCGAGGCCGAGGATGGCGAGACCCATGGTGAGGCCGATCAGCGGCGTGTACAGGCTGTAGGCCGAGTAGTGCTCCTCGCCGGCGCCTGCGTATTCCCAGGGCCAGAAAAGGTAGATCGCGATGAACGCGATCGCCGAGATGCCGGAGAGAGCGAACCAGAAGGCGACCGACCGCTCTGCGCGCTTCTCGGCCTTCGTCCCCGGAACCGCCCAGCGGTTGCGGCGGAACGCGACGTCGACGTGGTCGAGGTTGGTGCCGAGCTCGACCAGTTCGTCGCGGCTCAGGTTCTCGAGTTCTGCATCCGTGTACTTCTTTGGCGTGGCGCCGCCCGGCTGGCCAGCGTCGCTCATGACCTTGCTCCGATCCACAGTGCTGCACCGACGACAGCGATGATTCCGATGACCCACATGGCCAAGCCCTCGGAGGCGGGACCGATGCCGCCGAGTCCGTAGCCGCCGGGCTGCTTCGTCTCGCCTGAAGACTTGATGTAGGCGATGATGTCCTTCTTCTCCTCGAGGGTCAGCTGACGGTCCGAGAACTTGGGCATGTTCTGCGGGCCGGTAACCATCGCGGTGTAGATCTGCTGCTCGCTGGCCGGGTCGAGGACCGGCGCGTACTTACCGGACGAGAGCGCACCGCCGCGCCCGGTGAAGTTGTGGCAGGACGCGCAGTTGAGGCGGAACAGTTCGCTGCCGCGTCCGATGTCGCCGCCGCGCAGCGACGACTGGGCGACCTCGCCGTTCTCGTCACGAATGACCGTGGGGCCGCCGCCGTTGGCCTGGACGTACGCGCCGATGGCGTCCGTCTGCTCGGCGTCGAACTTGACGGGCTTGCGCTCGACCTGGGCCTCGTTACGCGAGGCCGGCATGCGTCCCGACGACACCTGGAAGTACACGGCTGCCTCGCCGACACCGATCAGGCTCGGTCCGCGATCCTGCACACCCTGCAGGTTCGCGCCGTGGCATGTGATGCACGAGGTGTCGTACAACTGCTTGCCCTCGCGGATCAGTGCTGCCTGATCGTCGGTGGCGGTGGCCACCTGCGGGGTCGGCGTCAACGCGGACGCGAGGAAACCGGCGCTGACCAGTCCCATCATCAGGACCAGGGCGCCCGTGACGCGCCTGCGGAGCTTCCGCTGGCGGCGTGCCTTCGAGGCAGACGCTGTGGTATCGGATGCGGGAGGGGGGGATGAACTCATCTGTATCCCTTTGGTATGTCGGGACGGACTGGACGTCAGGGGGCTGCCTGGGGCGTTCAGCTGATCAACGGATGAAATAGATCGTGGCGAACAGGCCGATCCACACGATGTCGACGAAGTGCCAGTAGTACGAGACGACGATGGCGGCGGTGGCCTGGGCGGGCGTGAACTTGCTGACCTTGGTACGTGCGATCAGGAAGACGAACGCGATGAGGCCGCCGATCACGTGCATGCCGTGGAAGCCGGTGGTCATGTAGAACACCGAGCCGTACACGCTGCTGGAGATCGAGGTGCCGTGCTCGACGAGGTGGATGTACTCGTACGCCTGGCCGAGGACGAAGAAGGTGCCCATCGCCAGCGTCAGGAGGTACCACCGGCGGAGGCCGAAGACGTCGCCGCGCTCGGCCGCGAACACACCCATCTGGCAGGTGAACGACGAGGCGATCAGCACCAGCGTCACCGGTACGGCGAGGAACAGATTCAGCTCGGTCGGCTCCGGCGGCCAGTTCCCATTCGCCTGTGCTCGCGCCACGAAATACATGGCGAAGAGCCCTGCGAAGAACATGAGCTCACTTGACAACCACACGATGGTGCCAACGCTGACCATGTTAGGTCGGTTCAGCGAGTGCACGCGTTGGGTGATTGCTGATCCTGAAGTCCCTACTGCGCTCGTCACAGACAGAAGTATGACGCTTCGTCGTAAGAGACGACTACCCGGGTCCACCCTCGGCGCGTCAACGCGCCCCGCTTGTCCGATTCTCCCTGCTGACAGCCCTGGTGGCGGACCGTGAAAGGGTGGAGCCATGCGCTCTCGTGACAACAGTACGGGGTGGCTGCGGAGGCTGTTCGGCAGTCGGCAACCGGCCCCTCTCGATCAGGATCGACCCGACCTCGTGGTCGTCGCCTCGAGCTTCGACGACGTGGAGGCGTGCTCGACCGCGCTCGACCGCGCCGCCGCCGAGGATCCGCGGTGGGACGCCGACGCGGAAGCGGTGCTGCGGCACCATCTGCGGCTGCCCGCGTCGTCCGTCGCCGACGCCGTGTCGATCGCCGCGCAGGACGGTTACCGACCGCAGGATGCGGACGGTCCGGCATCCCCGGCCGAGGACGGTGCGACGGTCGGACTCGTGCTGCAGCGAGTCCAGATCCTCGATGCGCTGCACTGTTCTCAGGAACGGTCGAGAATGGCCGGGCTGGCGCAGCGGCTCGGTGGCTCGGTCGACGGCTGGGACGCGACGCAACCGGCGCGCGAGTCCGATCCGCCCGGTGACTAGGCTGCCAGGACCGGATCCGCCACTAGTGCAAGGGGACACGACGATGCAGAGCCCGACTGCTCAGGGGACGAACGACGGTGTGCGGCCGGCACGCACGTGGCCGTCGGTCCTCGGCACGCTCACCGACGGACGTGACCTGTCGGTGGACGAGGCGAAATGGGCGATGGACGAGATCATGTCCGACAACGCCACGTCCGCGCAGATCGCGGCGTTCGGTGTGGCCCTGAAGATGAAGGGCGAGACACCGGAGGAGTTGCGCGGACTGGCGGACTCGATGCTCGGGCACGCGCGCAAGGTCCCCGTCGACGACGACGTCGTCGACATCGTCGGCACCGGTGGTGACCGATCCAACACCGTGAACATCTCCACGATGGCGTCACTCGTGGTCGCGGCGTCCGGCATTCGCGTCGTCAAGCACGGAAACCGGGCGGCGTCGTCCAAGAGCGGCGGGGCGGACGTTCTCGAGGCACTCGGGGTGAAGATCAATCTCGGCCCCGACGAGGTGGCCCGCTGCGTCCGGGAGGTCGGCATCGGTTTCTGCTTCGCGCCGGTGTTCCATCCCGCCCTGCGGTTCGCGGGCGCGCCGCGCAAGGAGATCGGCATCCCGACCGTCTTCAACGTGCTCGGACCGCTCACCAATCCGGCGCGTCCGCGGGCCGGCCTCATCGGCTGCGCGTTCCCGGGCCTGATCTCGGTGGTGGCCGGTGTGCTCGCGCAGCGCGGCAACTCGGCGCTCGTGGTGCGCGGTGACGACGGCCTGGACGAGTTGACGACGTCGACCACGTCGACCGTGCACATCGTGGCGGACGGGGCGGTGACCACCCGTCAGCTCGACCCCAGGGACATCGGGATCGCGCGGGTGTCGCTCGACGAACTGCGCGGCGGCGATGCCGAGGTGAACGCGGCGGTGGCGCGGCGACTTTTCGCCGGTGAGACCGGACCCGTACGCGACGCGGTCCTCCTCAACGCCGCGGCGGCGATCGCCGCGTTCCGGGGACTCGGCGGCCGCACGCTCGAAGACGCGCTGTCGGACGGACTCTCGACGGCGGCGCAGTCGATCGACAGCGGAGCGGCCGCGACGCTGCTCGCGCGGTGGGCCGAACTCACGTCGGGACTGGCCACCAGCAAATAGCCGGCGGAGCTACTCGCCGATCGAGAAGCCCGCTTCCACGTCGGCGCTGGAGTAGGACTGGAACGCGATGTGCGTCGCCGTCCGGGAGACGCCGTCCACCTTGTTGATTCCCTCGGTGACGACCTCCGCGATCTTCGCGTGGTCCCGGACCCGCACGATCGCGATCAGGTCGACGTCGCCTGCGCAGGAATAGACCTTGTCGACGCCCTCGATGTCGGCGACGGCCTGAGCGGTCTCCGGGATGCGGTGGGCTTCGGCGTGGATCAGGACGATGGCGTTGATCATGATCGCCAGCCTAAGCGGTGGTCGGCGGAACCCGGTGCGGGTGGTCGGCTCTCGGCGTCCCGTGTCGACGCGCTCCCCGCTCGCGCGAGTGCGCACCACTCGGACCAGGATCCGGCGCCCCGTGCGGGCTCGCACCAGCCCGCGGAGGCGCTGACGATGCGGGTGTCCTCCTGGTCGAGCCAGCGCGCCAGCAGTCCGGCCTCCTCGGGGGACGCGC
Organism: Rhodococcus sp. JVH1; assembly: GCF_000280725.2. Taxonomy (NCBI): domain Bacteria; kingdom Bacillati; phylum Actinomycetota; class Actinomycetes; order Mycobacteriales; family Nocardiaceae; genus Rhodococcus; species Rhodococcus sp. JVH1. The sequence goes on from NZ_CP166289.1 coordinate 6,858,737, forward strand.
CGCGGAGCGGAGTTACGTCGGGAACGACGGTTTCGGCGGTGAGGACGAGCGCATCGACCACCGGCATCGGGTGGATTCCGCGCCGCGCGCAGCCCGCGGACGCGAGCCGCCCGGAACGGATCACCGCGAACTCCCAGCCGCCGGTCGCGGCCGGGCGAGCGGCCACGAGCTGATCGAGCGCGGTGAGGGCGGCCAGGCGCTGCATCCTCCGCAACGCGAGCACGACCTCGGCGGTGCGATCACGCAGGCGTGCGGCGTTCTCGAACAACTCGCCTGCGGCCAGCTCCTCCACCCGTGCGCGCATGCGGTGCAGCGGCGCGTCGTCCAGGCCGCGCAGGAACTGCCGGAAGAGTTCCGGTCCGGGACGGTAGGCGTCCTCCGTGGCACGGTCGTGGACGGACGCCGGGCAGCCTGCGAGCTCGCGGGGTGGGCACTGCGGACCGTGCTCCCTTCCCTTCGGGATGCGGCTCGTGCAGGTGCGGAGAATGCAGTACTCGGCGAGGACGTCGGCGACGTCGACGGCGGTCGAGCGCGACCGGAACGGACCGAGCGAGTCGGCGGTCGGGGTACGCACCACCGACAACCGGGGGAAGGCCTCCACGGTGAGCGTGATCCACCAGCCGCGTTTCGGGTACTTGGATCTCCGGTTGTACGGAGGCGTGTGCGCTGCCAGCAGCCGGAGCTCGCGCACACCGGCCTCGAGTGCGTGCGCGCACTCGACGTGGTCGATCCGGGTGGTCAGCGCCACCATCTCCTTCATCCGGCCGCGCGTCTCGGAGCCGGTGAAGTAGTTGCGCACCCGCCGGCGCAGATCGGTGGCTGTGCCGACGTACAGGACCTCGTCGGACGGTCCGCGGAAGAGGTAGACGCCGGGGGCATGGGGGAGATGGCCGGCGAGCGAGCGTTTCGCCCGCTGGTGCGAGGAGACGTCGGGAAGGTAGTCGACGAGCTCGGTGAGACTGTGCACTCCCTGATTGCCGACCCTCGCGATGAGGGCGTGCAGGACGTCGACGGTGGCACGGGCGTCGTCGAGTGCGCGGTGGGTCGGAGTGGTCCCGACGTCGAACAGCCGGGCCAGCGACGACAGCTTGACCGACGGCGCTTCGTCGCGGCTGAGGACGCGCCGGGCCAGTTTGACGGTGCAGAGCACGGTGAACTTGGGCCAGGGGGTGTCGGTCGCGGACGCGGCGGCCTTGAGGAAGCCTGTGTCGAACGGGGCGTTGTGCGCGACGAGCACCGCCCCGCGTGCGAACTCCAGGAACGCCGGCAGCACTCGCTCGATCCGCGGGGCGTCGATCACCATGGCGGTGGTGATGCCGGTGATCTCCACGATGTGCGGGGGAATGGACCGTCCCGGGTCGACGAGGGTGGCCATTTCGGCGATCACCTCGCCACCGCGGATCTTCACGGCGCCGATCTCGGTGATGGCGTCCTCGCCCGGCCGCGCTCCGGTGGTCTCGAGATCGACCACCACGAACGTGGTGTCCCGCAGTGGGGTGTCGAGCTCGTCGAATCTCAGCTGTTCGGGTACACCGGGGACGCTCACGGCTCAGAGCGTATGGACGGGCACCGACAGAACCGCCCGGCGGCCCGAAGAGCCCGGAGAGACGAGGATCACACTGCCCGCCTCGGGTGACGGTCGCGGGCGGTGCGAGGGTCGGGCGCGCGACCGCGAAGGAGGGGTCCGGACGGGGCGGGGACCGGTGCCGGCAGGTCCGGCGCGTGCGGCGGGTGCGGTCCGCGGCACCCCGCTGAACAGCAGGAACGCTGGTCGAGAAGAAATCGGGGAGTTCGTCAGGCTCCGCGAAATGCACACTCCCGCTATCGAAAAGGGACCGGAAACCAACCGCCTGTTATCCAGTCGTTACCGAATGTGGGTATCGCGCGCCCGCGAAGCCCGAATCGGCCCAAACGGACACTTTCCGCGTGTCCCGGTCGACATCGGGTATTCCATTTCGTAACCTTCCTGAGACCTAGCGGAGTCTCGCAGCCCCAACACCGGGGCAGCATCGCTAGTCACCGCCTAATCGGTCACTCGCGAGAGCGGCCGTACCGGGAACCCAAGTTTCTACTGGGGTGAATCCCGCCGGGACGTCCTCACGCACCGGTGGGTAGGGCTGATCTTCCCAGCCCGAACCCGTCAGCTAACTCGGTCGGCGGATGAATGGAAGAAACGGAGTACCCCTTTCGTGGCGTCACAAGTTTCCAAGCGGAATGTGCGACGGGCAGTCGTCGCCGGCGCGCTCGCAGTCGGAGCGCTCACCGCTACCGCGGCCCCCGCGGCCGCAGATCCCGTCACCATCCCCGGAGTCGGAACCTTCGAGATCCCGGGTGTCGTCATCCCGCAGATCCCCGGTGTCCCGAACCTGCCCGCGCCCCCGGCGCCGGCCAGCAGCGCAGGTGACAAGGCCGTTCAGGCCGCACAGACCAAGCTCGGCTCGCCGTACGTCTACGGCGCCGCCGGCCCCAACTCGTTCGACTGCTCCGGTCTGGTGCAGTGGGCGTTCAAGCAGGCCGGACTGAACCTGCCGCGCACCAGCTACGCGCAGGCGGCGGCAGGCACTCCCGTGTCGCAGTCCGATCTCCGCCCCGGCGACGTGGTCTCCTTCTACGGCGGATCGCACTCGGGCATCTACGCCGGCAACGGCAACGTGATCCACGCCTCCACCGAGGGGCAGCCCGTCAAGCTGGCGCCCATCGCGTCCATGCCTTTCGACGGCGCACGCCGCTACTGATCCACACGCGACGCGAGGCATCCACCGAGTCGAGCGCGGGGATGCACGGGGTAGCTTCGTAGGATCTCGCACGACCACCGAGGGTGGGTTCGAATCACGATCGAACCCACCCTCGATGTCGTTGCGCCCCAGGCAGACAGCGTGTCGTTCACCCGTCGGGTGGTCCCCGCCACCCCGTTCGTGACACAGGTGGACACAAACGTATGCCATTCCGTAACCTATCCGAGACCTTGCGAAGTCTTGTCGCGCCAATCGGGCGGCAACGCGGGTCACCACCTCTTCGGCACTCCACGGTCGCATCGGCCGAGGAAATCCCTGAGCCGCGGCATCGGACACCCGACCCGGCTGGTGGAGAGCGACGATCGGAGAACTGCATTTCCGTGGCCTCACACAAGATGAAGCGCTCCCTGGGCAGCGTGCTGACCGCCGGCGTGCTGTCGGTGGCGCTCGTGTCGCTGCCCGCGATCCAGGCGGGTGCAGACCCGGTCACCACCAACCCGACCGACGCGCTGACAAAGCTCGGTGACCTGTCCCGGCAGTCCGAGCAGACGTCGGAGGCACTCCACAACGCGCAGATCGATCTCGAGGCCAAGCAGTCGGCGCAACGCGACGCCGACGCCGAGCTCGCGGCGGACCAGGGTGTGCTCGACGCCGCCAACGCGCGCGTCGCCGTCTTCCAGCCCGTCGTGAACAAGCTCGCCACCGCCAACTACCAGGGCGCACGGACCAATCGCCTCTTCGCCGTAATGGTGAGCGATTCGCCGCAGCAGCTCCTGGACCAGATGTCCGCTCTGGACGCCATCTCCAACGACACCCGCAATCAGGTCGCGCAGTTCCAGTCCGCCACATCGGAAGCCACGAAGGCCGCCGAGGCGTCGAAGAAGTCCGCGGATGCCGCACGCTCCGCGACCGAGCAAGCGAAAGCGGTGAGCGACGATCTACAACGCAAGCAGAGCGACCTGCAGGCGCAGATCGCCGACGTGATCAAGGCATTCGGGGATCTCACCGGCGCCGAACGCGACCAGCTGGCGGGGACGCCGTTCCCGCCCGGCTTCGACCCGAACGCGATCCTCGCGCATCTCACCCCCGGCTCGGGCACGAGCGCGCTGCAGGCAGGCATGACCCGTATCGGCGACCCCTACGTGTGGGGTGCCACCGGTCCGGACGAATTCGACTGCTCGGGACTCGTCGTGTGGGCGTACAAGCAGATCGGCAAGACGCTGCCCAGGTCTAGTCAGGCGCAGGCCAGCGGCGGCACCCCGGTGTCCCGCGACGCCCTGCAGCCCGGCGACGTCGTCCTCTTCTACAACGACGCGTCCCACGTCGGCCTCTATGCCGGCAACGGCAACATTCTCCACGCCTCGACGTTCGGTGTTCCGGTGAAGATCGAGTCGATGGCGAAGTTCCCCTTCTACGGGGCGCGCCGCTACTGACGGCGACCGTCCGACAGCGGCGGCCGGGTGTGCTCATACACTCACCGGCGTGCCCGCTTCAGACCCGTCTCCCGTAACGGATCCGACCTCGCGCCGTCAGGCGCGCCCGTGGGAGCTGGCCGCACTGGCCGGACTCGTCCTCGCCGTCGTCGTCGTACTCGCACTGACGGGGTTCTCCCGGACCGAGCGGGACGCCGACGGGGCCGTCGGCACCGCGCAAGCCGACGCCGAGGCGCGTGCGGCAGCCGTCCAGACGCTCCTCGACACGTGGGCGTCGGCCGTGCGGACGAACGACGCGGCCCGGCTGTCCGGTCTGATGGATCAGGCGGCGGCACCGGGATTCCTGGCCGCCGAGACGCGGCGGGCGGGCAACGTTGCCGGGGTGGAATTCTCGGACTGGGGCTACGAGATCGCCGAGGGCGCCGAGACGGCGGTGCCGTCGAGTCTCGTCGACGCGCTCGGGGCCGACGAGGTGTGGGCCCCCGCCGTGCAGCTCCGCTACGCGATCGCGGACGAGAGTCCCACCCGAAAGCCGGTGGCTCTCGTCGTCGCCCGGCGCGGCGAGCGCTGGGCACTGGTCAGCGACAGCGCCACCGTGGACGGCGACCGGCGGACCTGGCGTGGACCGTGGGATTTCGGACCCGTCGTGTCGCGCCGCGTCGACACCGGTGACGGGCGGACGTCGGTGGTGCTCGGACATCCCGAGAACGCCACCATGGTCGACCGGCTGGCGGACGAACTTCCCGCCGCCGTCGTCAACGCCACTCAGCTGTGGGGTTCGAACTGGGCGGGCCGCGCGCTCGTGTGGGTCGCGGGATCGCAGGACGAGTTCACGGCGCTCGTCGGCCCGAATCACGACGGACGCGACATCGCCGCCGTCGCCATCTCGGACGCCGTCGACCCCGATGCCGCCACGGTCACCGGACAGCGGATCGTGTTCAGCCCCGCATCCGCGGACCGGCTGACCGAGGTCACCCGGCGGGCGATCCTGCGGCACGAGCTGATCCACGTGGCGGCGCGCGCCGAGACGGTGGACCGCTCACCGATGTGGGTGCTGGAGGGCTACGCGGAGTACGCGGCATACCGGGGTACCGGCGAAGCCGAACGGCAGATCGCGCCGGCGCTGACCGCGCAGGTGGGCGCCGAGGGTCCGCCGACCGAGTTCCCCGAGGACACCGACTTCTCCGGATACGGCGAACGCGGCTCGGTCGCCTACGAGACGGCGTGGTCGATCAACGCCTTCGTCGCGGAGCAGTACGGCGAATCGAGGCTCACGGAGCTGTACCGGACGCTGGCCGTGGGGGAGGGAGACCCGGAGGCGGTCGACGGACGGCTGTCCGACGTCCTCGGCGTCGACGCCGATCAATTCCGCGGCCGCTGGACCGACTGGGTGGGCGCTCACCTGGGGTGACCCTGCGTCGGCCTACGCACGGTCCACCGCCTACGGTGATCACATGCGCCGAACCCTGTTGGTGACGAACGATTTTCCGCCGCGACCCGGTGGAATTCAGTCGTACCTGCACACCTTCGCCAAGCACCTGCCCGCAGACGACCTCGTCGTCTATGCTCCGCGCTGGCGCGGCGACTCGCACATCAAGTTCGATGCGCGGCAACCGTTTCAGGTCGTCCGGCACCCCACCACCTTGATGGTGCCCACGCCGTTCGTCGCCCGCCGTGCCGCCAAGTTGCTCGCCGAACACGACTGCACGGGCGTCTGGTTCGGCGCAGCGGCCCCGCTCGCGCTGCTGAGTTCGACGCTGCGCCGCGCCGGGGCGGAACGGGTGGTCGCGAGCACCCACGGGCACGAGGTCGGCTGGTCGATGCTCCCCGCCGCCCGCCAGGCTCTCGGACGGATCGGCGACCGGACCGACGTCGTCACGTACGTCAGCCGGTACACGAGGGGACGATTCGCGTCCGCGTTCGGCGCGAGTGCCGCGCTCGAGCATCTGCCGCCCGGAGTCGACACCGACCTGTTCACCCCGGACGGCGGGGCGCGGGCCGAACTGCGGGCCCGCTACGGGCTGGGGGAGCGGCCGACGGTCCTGTGCCTGTCCCGTCTCGTGCCGCGCAAGGGCCAGGACATCCTCATCAAGGCGCTCCCGGGCATCCGCGAGCACATCGACGGCGCCGTGCTCGTGATCGTCGGCGGCGGCCCCTACGAGGACCGTCTGCGCTCGCTCGCGCGCTCGGTCGGGGTGGAGGACCACGTCGTGTTCACGGGCACGGTGCCGTCCGCGGAGCTGGCGGCGCACCACACGATCGCCGACGTCTTCGCGATGCCGTGCCGCACGAGAGGCGCGGGACTCGACGTCGAGGGCCTCGGCATCGTCTTCCTCGAGGCGTCGGCGACCGGTGTGCCGGTCATCGCCGGACAGTCCGGTGGCGCCCCGGAAACGGTGCGGCAGAACGAAACCGGGATGGTCGTGGACGGCACGTCGGTGGCCGAGGTGGCGCGATCGGTGATCTCGGTGCTGTCGGATCGCGACCGCGCAGCCGCGATGGGTGCGGCCGGCCGCGAATGGGTCAAGGCGGAGTGGCGATGGGACGTGCTCGCCGCCAAGCTGCAGGCATTACTTGCGTGACCGCCCGTGAGTACTTGTCAACCGCGGGCGGTTGACAAGTACTCACGAGCCGAAGGCATTACTTGGCGTAGATGGCCGCGATGTCGTCGGCGAAGCTGTCGTGCACCACGTTGCGCTTGAGCTTCATCGTCGGCGTGAGCTCGCCGGTCTCCTCCGTGAAGTCGACGGGCAGGACCCGGAACTTCTTGATGGCCTCCGCGTGCGACACGAGCTTGTTGGCCTCCGCGACGGCCTCGTCGATCTCGGCTGTGAGGTCGGCGTCGGTCAGCAGGTCCGCGACCGTCGTCCCTGCGGGCTTGCCGGTGCGCTCGTTCCACGCGGGCAGTGCGTCGGCGTCGATGGTGATGAGCGCGCCGATGAACGGCTGCTGATCTCCGACGACGATGGCCTGGCTGATCAGCGGGTGCGCACGCAGGTGATCCTCGAGCTGGGCGGGGGAGACGTTCTTGCCGCCCGCTGTGACGATGATCTCCTTCTTGCGGCCGGTGATCGTGATGTACCCGTCCTTGTCGACCGATCCGAGGTCGCCGGTGTGGAACCAGCCGTGCTCGATCGCGTCGGCGGTCGCGCTCTCGTTGCGCCAGTAGCCGCTGAAGACGACCGGCCCCGACAGCAGGATCTCGCCGTCGTCGGCGATGCGAACGGAATTGCCCGCCAACGGCTTGCCGACCGAGCCGACCTTCTGCTCGCCGATCGTGTTGACCGCGAACGCCGCGGACGTCTCGGTGAGGCCGTAGCCCTCGTAGATCGTGATGCCGATGCCGCGGAAGAAGTGGCCGAGGCGGGCGCCGAGCGGTGCGCCGCCCGAGATCGCCAGCTGGCACTTGCCGCCGAGCGCGGCCCGCAGCTTCGAGAACACCAGCTTGTCGAACAGTGCGTGCTTGGCCTTGAGGACCAGTCCCGGCCCGCCCTTGTCCTGAGCCTCGCTCCAGGCGATGGCGGTTTCGGCGGCGGCGTCGAAGATCTTGCCCTTGCCCTCGCCGTGGGCCTTGGCGCGGGCGCTGTTGTACACCTTCTCGAACACCCGCGGCACCGACAGGATGAAGTCGGGGCGGAACTCGCCGAACGTGGGGACGAGGTTCGGGATGTCGCTGGTGTGTCCGAGTGCGGCGCCGGCGTCGAACGACGCGATGCTGACGGCGCGCGCCAGCACGTGCGCCATCGGCAGGAACATGAGGGTACTGACGCCGGGCGTCTTCAGCAGGGTGCCGAGGCTGGAATCGAGGATGCCCTTGGACTCGGCGATGAGGTTGGAATGGGTGAGCTGGCAGCCCTTGGGCCTGCCGGTGGTGCCGGAGGTGTAGATGAGGGTGGCCGGATCGCTCGACTTCAGCGCGGCGACGCGGGCCCGGACTTCGGCGTCGGGAACGTCGGCGCCCAGTTCGGTCAGTTCCTCGACGACGCCACGGCCGCCGTCGGACGCCTCGATCTGGTAGACGCCGCGGAGCGCGGTCGCCTCGGCGGCGACGGCCTTCACGGTGGCCGCGTGCGTCGCGTTCTCGACGACGAGATCGATCGCGGCGGAGTCCTCGAGGATCCACCGGACCTGCTCGGCGGAGGACGTCTCGTAGATCGGGACGGTGACGCCGCCCGCCGCCCAGATCGCGAAGTCGACGAGGGGCCACTCGTACCGGGTGGCCGACATCAGTGCCACCCGGTCGCCCTGCTGGACGCCGAGGGCGATGAGGCCCTTCGCGACCGCGGTGACCTGAGCCGCGAATTCGGCGGCCGTGACGTCGGTCCAGCGTCCGCCGATCTTGCGCTTGTACACGACCAGCGTCGGGTCGGCCGCGGCGTGGGCGAACACCGAGTCGACCGCGGACGCGTCCTCCGCGATCGTGAACGACTGTGGCGCGCTGAACTCGGGCACGAAAACCTCCGACACTGAAAATACTGACGAGTAGGATTGCGGTCCCAACTTTAGACCTTCCCCGGCCCGGTCTGCTTCCTGGCCGAAGAAGGGTGGTCAGAGCCCTGTCCGCGAGGTGCCGCGGACCCCGCGGCCACCGCCCACGGCGGTATGTGAAGCTAGTCGCCGTGAGCAGCATTCAGGTCGCAGACCAGACGTTCATCGCGGCCCCACCGCAGCAGGTCGCGGCGGCGATCGCGCCGCCAGCCCGCTGGCGCCGGTGGTGGCCCGATCTCACCCTCGCCGTCCGCGAGGACCGGGCCGAGAAGGGCATCCGGTGGACGGTGGCCGGACCGCTCACCGGAACCATGGAAGTGTGGCTCGAGCCGGTGCTGGACGGAGCGATCGTCCACTACTTCCTTCACGCCGAACCGGCCCGCAGCGAGGGCACCCCCGATCTGGCCGCGCTGAACCGTCGCAGGCGCGTCGAGGGAAAAGTGATGTCCTTCGAAGTGAAGAAGGAACTCGAGGCAGGTCGCGCTGCGGGAGAACCGCCGTCCTGAGGCGGATCCGCCCGCCGCGGCAGGGTCGGCATTGTGTCAGAGCGCCGAGATCGTGTGTGATAGTCGGGCACAACACAGACATACGAAACCGGTAACGGCGTGGCCCCGCGATCGACGAGCGGGTCGGCCAGGCGAAAGGAAGCGTTCACTCCATGCCCGAGAGGACCAAGAGGTCGATCAGTATCGAGGCGCCGCCCGCCCGGGTGATGGATGTGATCGCCGACTTCGACGCGTACCCGGCGTGGGTGACCGCCGCGAAGTCCGTCGAGGTCATGGAACCCGGCAAGGGCGGCCGGGCCGACCGGGTGCGGTTCGTGCTCGACGCCGGCATGGTCAAGGACACGTACGTACTCCGCTACGACTGGGCGCCCGACGGCAAATCGGTCAGCTGGGAACTCGAGTCCGGTGAGATCCAGAAGTCGCAGTTCGGTTCGTACGTTCTGGAGGACGAACCGGGCGGCGGCACCACCGTCACGTACGAGCTCACCGTCGACCTCACCATCCCGATGATCGGCCTGTTCAAGCGCAAGGCGGAGAAGGCGATCACCGACACCGCCCTCAAGGAACTCAAGAAACGGGTGGAAGGCTGAGCAGCGAGGGTCGTGCCGGACCTGCGCGGGTCCAGTTCTTCGTCGGGAAGGGGGGCGTCGGGAAGACGACGCTCGCGGCCGCGACGGCACAGGCGGCCGCAGAGGCCGGACACCGGACTCTGCTCGTCTCGCTCGACCAGGCGCACTCTCTCGCCGACGTCATCGGGATCGCCGCCGCCCGGGACCTCGTGCCCGTGACCGACACCCTCGATGTCCTGGAACTCGACACCCTCACGTTGCTCGAGGACAGATTCCGGAGTCTGACAGCGGTTCTCGCGGCCGCAGGAACGCACGACCACGGTGCCCAGCTGTCTGCGCTCGAGCCGGAGGAGCTGACCGGGCTTCCCGGCGTGCAGGACGTGCTCGGCCTGCGTGAAGTCGTCCGGTTCGCCACCGAGGGCGAGTACGACGCCGTCGTGGTCGACTGCCCGCCCACCGCGGACTGCCTGCGGACGCTCGCCGCGCCCGCGACGGCTCTCGAGTACATCGAGCGGGTGTGGCCGCAGCATCGCCGCATCGCCGCGCTCCTGGGTTCCGATCCCCGCCTCGTGATGCTGGTGACGCTGATCGAGCAGGTCGTCGCCACGGTCGGCGAGGTCCGGGAGATGCTCGCGAACCGGGCGAAAACCACTGTGCGACTGGTGACGACACCGGAGCGGGTGGTGCTGACCGAGACCCGGCGCACCGTGGCGGTGGCCGCACTGTCCGGCCTGCGCGTCGATGCCATCCTCGTGAACAACCTTCTGCCGCACTTCGATTCGCCGGCAGGACACGACGATCCCGGTGTGGCATGGTTGATCAGGCGGCGAGCCCTGCAGCAACGGGTCCTCGCCGAGCTGACCGCCTCCGCGGGCGCCACCGTGATCCTCTCGGTGACCCGGTCGGTTACGGAGCCGGTAGGGTGGGCCGATCTCGGCGGAATCGCCCGGGAGTTGTATGCCGACGACACGGACGCGGTTGCGGTGCTGGGGAAGAACCCACCTGCGGTGCGGGTGGGGCTGGAATCGGGGGCCGGTGTGGATTCTGTGTACACGATGCGGATGTATCTGCCGCTCGTGAACCCGTCGACCCTCACGTTGGGTCGAGTGGAGGACGACTTGGTCGTGGGAGCTGAAGGGGTGCGCCGCCGGGTCCGCCTCGCCTCGGTCCTGCGCCGGTGCGTCGTCGCGGGGGCAGAACTCGACGGAAGTGATCTGGTCGTGCGCTTCACGCCCGACCCGCAGGTGTGGCCGGTATGAACGACGACCACGCACAGTTGGTGGCTGAGCTGCGGGCACTCGCCGAGACCGCCCTGGACCGTCTCGAGCCGCTTCTCCAGCGCGCGGCGGCGCCGCACGCCCAGGCCGGCGCCGAGGACGCGATCCCCGGAACCGGGCAGTGGTCGGGATGCACGTGGTGCCCGGTGTGCGCGCTCGCGGCGCTGATCCGCGGCGAGCAGCACGATCTCGTGACCCTGCTCGCGGGCCAGGCGTCCGTGCTGATCGCGGTGCTGCGGCAGGTCCTCGACGAGCACGCCGTTCACGACACCCCGGGGCCCGGCGGTCCCGACGCTCCGGAACCCGGCCCCGGCGGCGGAACGTCCGAAGCGGACGGCGGCTCGGCGTTCGAACCGATCACGGTCACCATCAAACATTGAGCGTGCCCCGCGCGGGCCGGATCGCCGGACTCGTGCACGTCGGCGATCCGGCATGGGCACAATCATCTCCATGAGCACAGGTACGGGCAGCGAACGTGGCGGCAGCGCGGCGCTGACCATCGGCATCGACGTGGGTGGAACGAGCATCCGTGCGTCGGTGGTCGACTCGGCCGGTGAGGTGCTCGACTCGCTCCAGTCGCCGACCCCGGCGTCGGCGAAGGCACTCGAGAACGGCCTGGACCGGGCGGTCCGGGAGCTGTCCGCACGGCACGACGTCGCCGCGGTGGGGCTGGCGGTCGCCGGGTTCATCACCCCCGACCGCACGACGGTGCGGTTCGCGCCGCATCTGCCGTGGGTGGGTGCACCGGTCGGCCGGGACCTCGGGCAGCGTCTCGGTCTGCCGGTGATCCTCGAGCACGACGTGAACGCGGCGGCGTGGGCCGAGCACCGGTTCGGGGCGGCAGCAGGCGGCCGGAACGTGGTGATGCTCGCCATCGGCACGGGCATCGGGGCGGCGCTTCTCGCAGACGGTCGGCTGTACCGCGGCAGCCACGGCGTCGCACCCGAACTCGGCCACATCCAGGTGGTCCCGGACGGACGGCCGTGCGCGTGCGGCAAGCACGGCTGCTGGGAGCGGTACTGCAGCGGGACGGCCCTCGTCGACACGGCGATCGAACTTCTGGCCGCGGATCCGGCGACGTCGACGGTCCTCGCGCGGGACGTGGCGGTCGATCCGGGTGCGCTGACGGGCAGGCGGATCGCGGGCGCGGCACAGGACGGCGATCCGCTGGCACTGGAGACCATGCGGGAGTTCGCCCGGTGGCTCGGCGTCGGCCTGGCACTCATCGGGGACGTGTACGACCCGGATCTCGTCGTGATCGCCGGTGGCGTCGCGAGTTCCTCACCGCTGTTCATCGACGAGGCCCGTGGGCACTACGCGGCGCTGACGACGGGGGCCGGGCACCGGCCGCTGGCCCGCATCCGGCCGACTCAGCTGGGGGAGGCGGCGGGCATGATCGGAGCGGCGGAACTCGCCCGGGCCGTCCTGCCCGATCGGGTGGGTTGACGTCCGGCCTACTGCTGTAAACCCGCAGAGTGTGATGCTGTGCGGGCCTCCCGGCCGTGTGTAGCGACCCTCACCCACCCGAAGTAGAGTCGACCCGAACGAAGCTTGGGTTGTGAACGGGAGGGACGCCATGTGGTACTGGCTCTTCAAGTACGTGTTTTTGGGGCCGGTTCTCTGGGGGCTGGGTAGGCCGACCGTGGAGGGTACGGAGAACATTCCGGCGGAGGGTGGGGCCATCTTGGCGAGTAACCATCAGGCCGTGCTGGATTCGTTCTTCCTGCCATTGCGTGTGCCGCGGAGGATCACTTTTCTCGCCAAGAGCGAGTATTTCACCGGGACGGGACTCAAGGGCGCCTTCCAGCGCTGGTTCTTCTCGGTGGTCGGTCAGGTGCCGATCGACCGGACGGGCGCCGACGCCGCGCAGGATGCATTGAACGCCGGGCTGCGCGTCCTCTCGCAGGGCAAGCTGCTCGGGATCTACCCGGAGGGCACCCGGTCGCCCGACGGCCGCCTCTACAAGGGCAAGACGGGCCTGGCTCGCATGGCTCTGGAGTCCGGTGTGAAGGTCATCCCGGTCGCGATGATCGGTACGGAGAAGGTCAACCCGATCGGCTCCCGGGTGTGGCGTCCCTCGAAGGTCACCATCCGTGTCGGTGAGCCCATCGACTTCTCCCGTTTCGAGGGCATGGGCGGCAACCGGTTCGTCGAGCGCGCCGTCACCGACGAGGTCATGTACAAGCTGATGAAGCTGTCGGGTCAGGAGTACGTCGACATCTACGCGGCAACGCTGAAGAAGAAGGCGCCCGCCGCCGACGCCTCGGTGGCCGATGTGGCGCCTGCGAGCGACGCCACCACCGTCACGAGACTGCCGGACACGCGGGCGAGCTGACCGCCGCGACCTCTCAGCCGACGGGGACGGTGAGATCGTCGGAGGTCTCCGAACGATCGTCCTCGTCGGACTGTGAGCGGCGGGTGCGGAACGCGAACATCGTGACCAGCACCACGGCCAGTCCCCACCACACGTACGACGACGCCAGAAACTGATCCCACAGATTCCAGTGGGTTCCGCTCCACCGTCCCACCCCGAGTTTCCAGTGCGCGGCGAGCCTCACGACGACGACGCCCACCACGGCCGTGACCGCCAGGGTGACACTCCGGCGACGGTAGGCGAGGACCCCGAGCACGAGGATCACCGGCACCGACCACACCCAGTGGTGCGACCAGGACACGGGGGAGACGAGCAGTCCGAGGACGGCGTTGAGTCCCAGCGCGAGCGCGGTCTCGCCGGACCGCAGCGCCCGCACCATCGCGAGAATCACGAGTGCGAGCACCAAGACGCTCAGCAGCAGCCAGATCGGGGTGCGCACCGAGTCGCTCAGGCCGAGCCGGGCCAGCACACCGGTGATGCTCTGGTTCGCGGGATATGCCGGGGTGCCGATCCGATCGGAATCGAAGAGGGTGTGCGTCCAGTAGGTGACGGAGTCGTTCCACGTCGCGATCGCGCCCACGGCGCTGAAGGCGAGGAAACTGACCGCGGTCACGACGGCCGAGCGAAAGTCCTTGCGCACCAGGAAGTACAGGATGAACACGGCAGGTGTCAGCTTCACCGCCGCCGCGAGGCCGATCAGCACGCCGCGCGGCCACGGCGTCTTCTTCGGCAGGCAGTCCGCCGCCACCAGCAGCATCAGCAGGATGTTGATCTGCCCGTAGTCCAGGGTCGAGGAAACGGGTTCGAGGGCCATCGACACCGCGAGCGCGCCGAGGGCCGTCCACACCAGCGTGGTGCGGGGTGCGATGCCCAGCGAGTCGAGCGTGACGACGAGGACGCCGAACAGTGCGATCAGCGACAACACCGTCACGACGGTCCCGGCCGTCGACAGCGACACCGTCGACAGCGGACTGAAGACGACGGCGGCGAGCGGCGGGTACGTGAACGGCAGGAAGTTGCCCATCTGGGTGGCAGGCATCGATCCGTACAGGGTCGGGCCGTGCAGGAACACCGAACCGCCCAGGCGGTAGACGTCGAGATCCAGCCGGTAGTAGCTGCCGAAGTCCCGCAGGCCGGGCAGTCCGAGCAGGTTGTAGGCGAATCCGACCGCGAGCCCGGCGAGGACGAGGACCCGGACGACGAGACCACCGACGCGGAGATGCGGAGGCACCCGCGGGGAGTCGAGCGGGTCCGCGACAGGGGTGGCGGACTGTCGACCGTCGGAGGTTGAGCGCACCGAGGCCTCCTTCACGAGGTAGGGGTGGATCCGGATGACGCCAACGGGTGAGGCATAGTTTGCGGGCGTGCGTTACTTCTACGACTGCGAGTTCATCGAGGATGGTCGCACGATCGACCTGGTGTCGATCGGGGTGGTCGCAGAGGACGGACGTGAATTCTACGCGGTGTCCACCGAGTTCGATCCCGACCGTGCGGGCAAGTGGGTGCGCAGGAACGTGCTGCCGAAGCTGCCGCAGCCGTCGTCGCCCCTCTGGAAGAGCCGCGCCCGCATTCGCGACGACCTCTACGCGTTCCTGATTCCCCGCCGCGGCATCGTCCCAGAACTGTGGGCGTGGGTGGCCGCCTACGACCACGTCGCCCTCTGCCAGCTGTGGGGGGACATGACGGAGCTGCCGCAGTCGCTGCCCCGGTACACGCGGGAACTCCGCCAGTACTGGGAGGAGCACGGCAGTCCGGCGCTCCCACCTGCACCGGGTGACGCGCACGACGCCCTCGCCGACGCCCGGCACAACCTGGCGAAGTTCGAGGCAGTTCAGGCGGCGCGCTCGCTCCGGTGACCTGACTCGCCATCGCTCCGGTCGAGCGAATATCCTGTATGGGTGAACTGGACTGTCGACGTGCCGATCGACCGCTTGCCCGAACTCCCGCCGCTGCCCACCGAGATGCGTGAGCGTCTCGATGCAGCGCTGGCCAAGCCCGCTGCTCAGCAGCCGCAATGGCCCGAGGGGCAGGCCGCCGCGATGCGGACCGTCCTCGAGAGCGTGCCCCCGATCACGGTGGCCAGCGAGGTCGTGGCCCTGCAGGAGAAGCTGGCTCAGGTCGCGCGCGGCGAGGCGTTCCTCCTCCAGGGCGGTGACTGCGCCGAGACGTTCGCCGACAACACTGAGCCGCACATCAAGGGCAACATCCGCACCCTGCTGCAGATGGCCGTCGTCCTGACGTACGGAGCGAGCCTGCCCGTCGTCAAGGTGGCCCGTATCGCCGGTCAGTACGCCAAGCCGCGGTCGTCGAACGTCGACGCCCTGGGCCTGCAGTCGTACCGCGGCGACATGATCAACTCCCTCGTCGCCGACGAGGCCGTGCGCGCCCACGACCCGTCGCGGCTCGTGCGGGCGTACGCGAACGCCAGCGCCGCGATGAACCTGGTCCGCGCGCTCACCGGCGCGGGCATGGCCGACCTGCACAAGGTGCACGACTGGAACCGCGAGTTCGTGGCGTCGTCGCCGGCCGGGGCCCGGTACGAGGCACTCGCCGCGGAGATCGACCGCGGTCTGCAGTTCATGAACGCCTGCGGCGTCACCGATCCCAGCCTGCACCACGCGCAGATCTTCGCCAGCCACGAGGCGCTCGTCCTCGACTACGAGCGCGCGATGCTGCGCCTCGACAACGACGACGACCACGCCAAGCTGTACGACCTGTCCGCCCACTTCCTGTGGATCGGCGACCGCACCCGCCAGCTCGACGGGGCGCACATCGCATTCGCCGAACTCGTGTCGAACCCGATCGGCCTGAAGATCGGGCCCAGCACCACACCGGAGATGGCAGTCGAATACGTCGAGCGGCTCGACCCCACCAACAAGCCGGGTCGCCTCACCCTGATCTCGCGGATGGGTAACAACAAGGTCCGCGACCTGCTGCCGCCCATCATCGAGAAGGTCCAGGCCACCGGTCACCAGGTGATCTGGCAGTGCGACCCGATGCACGGCAACACCCACGAGGCGTCCACCGGATACAAGACCCGCCACTTCGACCGCATCGTCGACGAGGTCCAGGGATTCTTCGAGGTCCACAACGGGCTCGGCACCTACCCGGGCGGCATCCACGTCGAGCTCACCGGTGAGAACGTCACCGAATGCCTCGGCGGCGCGCAGGACATCTCCGACCTCGACCTGTCCGGCCGCTACGAGACGGCGTGCGACCCCCGCCTCAACACCCAGCAGTCGCTGGAACTGGCGTTCCTCGTCGCGGAGATGCTCCGCGGCTGACCGCAGGGCGTACATTCAGGGGGACTCACTGCCCTGCACCTGCGGGGTCAGGGCAGTGAGACCAGGGTGACAGTGCTCCCGGGCTTCACGAGATCGCCGCCGCCGGGGTTCTGGCTGATGACGAACGACCTGTCCGTGTCGGTCACCTGACGCACCTTCACCTCGAGTCCGAGACGGCTCAGTTCGTCCCGCGCGGATCCGACCGTCCGGCCCAGCATCGACGGAATTCGCACCGCGTTCGACACACTCAACGTGACGCTGGTGCCCGCATTGACGCGGGCGCCCGCCTTCGGGCTGGTGGCGATCGCGTCTCCGGCGGCGACGTTCCGGTCGAAGTCGGTGGTCACGTCCTGCACGACGATCCCCACCGCCTCGAGTGAGGCGCGCGCCTCGGCCTCCGACATGCCCTTCACATCGGGAACGTCCACCGGCGGTGCACCTTTGCTGACGATCAGCTTGACCGTAGACCCGGTCGCGAGCTCGGTACCCGGTGCCGGGTCGAGTGCGGCCACCGCCCCGATCGGGACCTTCGCGCTGAACGCCTGACCACCGTCGACCGGGGTGAATGTGCGGTTCCGCAGTTCCTGTTCGATTCCGGCGCGCTCACCGCCCGCGGGCAGCGGCGGGACCGTCGGCCTCCCGAGGGAGACGAGCAGTGCCACCGTGCCGTCGCGAGAGATCCGCGAGCCGCCGGTGGGATCGGTACCCAGCACCGTGTCGAGCGCAGCCGTGTCCGAGTACTGCCCGCGGATCTCCGTCGACAGTCCGGCCGCTTCGATCGCCGTCACCGCCGCACCGCGATCGAGACCGTCGGTGGTCGGGACCGCGGTGAAACGTCCCGAACCCATCCACCAGCCACCGAAACCCACCGCGAGGGCGAGCATCAGGATCACGAGCAGCCACACGATCGTCGTCCGGCGCGACCGCTGCCGTTCGGCGGCGAAGTCGGGGTAGTGGTAGCCGTCGTCGGGTTCGTCCTCCACCGCGAACGACGGTTCGTCGATCGGCGGGCGCGGAGTCTGCGTGGTGACGACCCGCGTGTGCTGGACACCGGGCTGCGCCGGCAGCGGGCTGGGCGGCGACAACGGCGGGGCGGGGGGAAGGTGCACCGTGGGTGGTGCGACGGGTCCCGGCGGCGCGCTCGCGGCGGCCGCGGCGCTGAGGTGCTGCGCCGAGCGTCGCGGGGCGGGCACCCGGTACGCGGGCAGGTCGAGCGCCGCCGCGATGCTGCGCAGGGCCGAGCCCATCTGCTCGGCGTTGGCGAAGCGGTGCGACGGCTCCCGATGGGTGGCCTCCGCGACGAGTTCGTCGAACTCGGGCGGGACACCTGCGATGAACGAACCCGGCCGCGGAACGTCCTGATTGATCCGCTGATACGCGACGGACAACGACGTGTCCCCGGTGAACGGTGTCCGCCCGGTGAGAAGTTCGAACAGCAGGACACCGGTGGAGTAGACGTCGCTGCGAGTGTCCGCGATCCCGGATGTCACCTGCTCCGGCGACAGGTACGCCGCCGTGCCCAGAATCACACTGTTCGACGTGGTGGTCGAGGCGGCGGCGGCCCGCACCAGACCGAAATCGGCGATCTTCACCTCACCGCCGTCGGAGATCAGGATGTTCTCGGGTTTGACGTCGCGGTGTACGAGACCGGCCCGGTGGGCGACGGCGAGCGCGTCGAGAACCGGGCCCGCGACCGCGGCCACCGCGTGCGGCGGCATCGGCCCGCGTTCCCGCAGGAGTTCGCGGAGCGTCCCGCCGTCGACGAGTTCCATCACCAGGAACGCGTGCTCGCGGTCGTGTCCCTGGTCGTACACCGCGACCAAGGAGGGGTGCTTGAGTCGCGCGACCGAGCGGGCCTCGAACTCGAACCGGGTGACGAACGCCGGATCGGCCGCGAACTGCGGATCCATCACCTTGATGGCCACCGGACGGTCGAGACGCGTGTCGAGCCCCCTGTAGACGGTGGACATGCCGCCACGCGCGATCGTGGCATCCACCCGATAGCGCCGGTCGAGCAGCTCGCCGATCAAACGTTGACCTCCATCGTGCACAGTGTCCGTTCCCCCGTCAGAGCGCGCAGCCCGGCCACGCGCTCCTCAATCGTAGCCAGCGACACCGACCGGTAGCGCCACGCCGGAAGCGACCAGATAACGTTAGGGAAGTGAGTGCCATCCCTTACTGTGACGATGTCCTGGACCCTTCCGTCTCGCTCCTCCAGTTGGTGGACGTCGCGAAGAACCTCGGTGTGACCGTCACCCGCGTGCAGCAGCTTCTGCGCGATCAGCAGTTGATCGCCGTCCGACGCGACGGCGTCCTCGGTGTTCCCGAACTCTTCTTCGACGAGACCGGCGAGATCGTCAAATGGCTGCCCGGTCTCGTCGCCGTGCTCCACGACGGCGGATTCGAGGACGAGGAGATCCTGCAGTGGCTGTTCCGCGAGGACGACAGCCTCCCCGGCACGCCCGTCCAGGCACTGCACGGCGACCTCGCCCGCGAAGTGATCCGCCGCGCTCAGGCGATGGGATTCTGACCGCCGGTCACCGCACTCGGCCACGGGCAGGCACCGCGAGCCGGGCGAACTGAGGCAGCGCCGTCGCCCACCGGTTTCTCCGGGACACGGTGGCGCGCCGGTCGAGCACCCGGTAACCGCCTCGCTCGATCTCGTCGAGGATGCGGGAATACAGCACGAACGCGGTCCTGATACCCGGTTGCACCCGCCGGTCCAGCATCGCGATGCCCGGTTCCGCGTCCCGGTACACCGACCGGGTGACCGAGATCAGGTGGGCGAGGGCCCGCACGATCCGCTGGTCCGTCGTGCCGCTGCGGCGACTGTGCGCGAGAAGTTCGGTGTCGACACCGAACGCGGCCAATTCGTCGGCCGGGAGATAGACCCGGCCCCGATCCAGGTCCTCGCCCACGTCGCGAAGGAAATTGGTCAGCTGGAACGCCTCACCGAGAGCCGCAGCGTGCGGTTCCGCATCGGCGACGGGCCCGATGGTTCCGAGGACGGGCAGCATCTGCAACCCGATCACGACGGCCGATCCGTACATGTATGTCCGGAGCTCGGTCATGGTGCCGTACTCGGACCGATGCTCGACAGTCCCCGGAACATCCATCCGCATGGACTGCAGGAACGCGAAGAAGTAGTCGTGGGGGATGTCGAACGACGCGACGGTGTCGAGGAACGCGGGAAGGACCCGCCGCATCTCCCGTGAACACGCATCCGGACCGACCGCGGTCCGGTCGGTGAAGCCGAGTCGCAGAGCCGCGTCGATCCGATCGAGTTCGGCGGCGCAGTCGCCGGCCGTCCGGCCGGGATCGACGTCCACGATGTCGTCGACCGTGCGCGCGAACCCGTAGAGGGAATGCACGGCGGCCCGGCGGCGCTCGGGAAGGAGCCGGGTCGCGAGATGATAGGTGCGTCCGTGCTCCGCCGTCACCGCGCCGCAGTACCGGTAACTGCCGGCCAGGTCGGTCATCGACCGGTCATTCGACGCGCGGCGCCGTCGCAGCACCTGCGAGGTCGGCGGTGCGCTCGTCCTCGACGGGCCGGGGTGTGCGCAGCCGCAGCGGGTCGACCGTGCGGAGCGACACGGCCGCGACGACCGCAGCGAACGTCGCGAGCACGACGTGCGGGAATGTGTACAGGCCGATCGAGCCGTCGGGCTGGAAGACCAGCATCAACCAGGTGGACAACCCGACGAGGATCATCAGGGTCCGGGTCGACAACGCGAAGCCGGCCGCGATGGCGATCGGCCACGAGTAGTACCAGGGCAGCGCCGCGGGCGACAGGATCACGATCGCGACCAGGACGATGAGGATTCCGAGAATCGCGTCACGCTCGGTCGTCCGGTAGCGCCACCAGGCCGTCAGCACGATCGCGACCAGGGCCACTGCGCAGATCGGGCGGGTGATCGCCAGCACCTCACCCAGCCGCAGCTCCGCAAACCACGACGTTCCGACGGTCACGATGTGGGCGAGGATCGTCGGCAGCGACAACCAGTTGATGATCTTGTTCGAACCGGACAGCGCGGTCATCCAGCCGAGCCCGACACCGGCGACGGCGGACGCGGCCGCGAAGATGGCCACGAACACGGCGAACCCCGCGCCCGCGGTCTTCGCGAACGACGCGAGCGGCGACGCGGGTGTGCGCCCCTCCGCCTCGGCCTTCTCCTTCTCGTG
This sequence comes from Rhodococcus sp. JVH1, assembly GCF_000280725.2. Lineage (NCBI taxonomy): Bacteria > Bacillati > Actinomycetota > Actinomycetes > Mycobacteriales > Nocardiaceae > Rhodococcus > Rhodococcus sp. JVH1. The sequence continues at coordinate 6,879,585 of NZ_CP166289.1, forward strand.
GAGCATCCAGATCCACACCATGAAGGGCAGCGCGGCGCCTGCGGTCGCCTTGATCGCGACCGCGACCGCGACGAGGGCGATCCCGGCGAGATGGCGACGTTCGAGGACGAGCGCGATGCCGGCGATCATCAGGCCGACCATCAACAGCTCGTTGTGAACCCCGCCGATGAGGTGGACCAGGACCAGCGGATTGAGCACGGCGAGCCACAGGGCGATCGCCGGATTACCGCCGAGGTGCCGCGCGAGGCGCGGAACCCCCCACACCATCAGCGCGAGTCCGGGCAGCATCGTCACGCGCAGGAGCATCGTCCCGGCGATCACGTTGTCGCCGGTCAGCGCCGTGATCCCCTGACTGAGGAGCAGGAATAGCGGACCGTACGGCGCGGTGGTGGTGGTCCACACGTTGCTGACGTTGTCGAGGAGGACTCCCGGGTTGACCACCGGCCCGACGGCGTACGGGTCGAACCCGTCACGCAGGAGCGCACCCTGCGCCAGGTAGGAGTAGGCGTCGCGGCTGAACATCGGCACTGCGAGGAGCAGCGGCGCCGTCCACACCGGGACGATCATCCGCAATTGCCGGAGGGTGACGTCGCCGCCGAGCGTGGCACGACCCAACCGCACCCAGGCCGTGATCATCGCGACCACACCCACCCAGACGATGACCGTCGACAGGATCTGACCGTGACCGAACCGGAGCCACGACAGGTGCATCGCCTCGAGGAGTGGGTCCTCGCGGCGGACGCTGCCCGCACCGAATCCACCGAACGTGATCATCACGGCGCCCGCGAACCCGAGGATGGCGGCGTGCCCCTCCGGGCTGCGGAGGAAGCCGGCCGTGGTCTGGGGCCACGACCGCTGCGGCGTGGTCGTCGCAGCGGCGACGGTCGCCTGCCGGGCAGAGGACGTCATGAGTGCAGATTCCTCCCCCGAGGTGAGTTCGGTTGCGGTCGTCGGCGTGCGCATCGCATGGTCGAGGACCCAGTTTAATTGCTGTCGGTACCAGTTCCCGCCACGCCTCGCCCTATCCTCCCGCACTTGATGCTTCCGTGTCTCTTTCCGCACTTCGTGCTCCGGTGTGTCTTTCCGCGCTTCGAGCTGCGGTGGGCCCGGTGATGCGGGCGGCCGCCAGCTTCCCCGACAGCAGGACGGTCGGAACTCCGACACCCGGGACGGTGCCGGAACCGGCGAGCACGACGTTGTCCAGGCCCCTGACCAGGTTGGGGCGCCGGAACGGCCCGGTCTGCCGGAACACGTGCGCCGCCGCGAAGGGGCTGCCCGCCGCCATGCCCTTGCCGAGCCAGGTGAGGGGGGTGTCGACGCGGTCGATCGTGAAATGCTCCGCGATCCCGCGGTACCCGCGCGTCTCGAGTTCGCGCAGCAGTTCGTTCACGTACGGGCCGGTCAGCGACGACCACTCCAGCGGTGCGCTGTGCAGGTTCGGGCAGGGCGCGAGCACCGACAGCGGTTCCGAGGGAATCCCAGCGCGGTCCAGGGCGAGGCCCGGATCCGACAGGGCGGGCCGGGTGATCAGCAGCGACGGGTCCGTCATCAGCCGTCCGCGCCCCGCGCGGGCGGTGATCTCCGCGAACGTCCGCTTCCACGCGTGACCGAAATCGATGGTGTGGTGTCGTTGGGCGGCCCACTGGGAGGCGACCGCGGTGGGGACGGTCCCGTGCAGGACCACGGCGGACGGCGACACCCGCACCCGCCGGGGGGTCCGGCGTGTCACCGGGCGGAGCAGTGCGTCGACGACGGCGGTGTCCGGGGTGAGGACCAGCGCGTCGCAGTCGACGCGGTCACCCGCCGCCGTGACGACGGTGCCGACGCGGTCGCCGCTTCGCTCGAGTGCCGCGACCTCGGTGTCGAACCGGATCTCGCCGCCCGCTGTGGAGAGGGCGTCGGCGAGGGCGAGCGCGATCGAGCGCATCCCGCCGCGCGGGAAGTAGACGCCGAGCGAGGTGTCCATGTGGGCGATCGCGCCGTACACCGCGAGGGCGTCGGCGGGCGCGACCCCCGCGTACAGGGCCTGGAACGTGAAGATCCGGCGGAGTCTCGGATCGGTGATCGTACGGTCGACGCGGGCGCCGAGCCTGCCGAACCCGCCCAGGGCGGTGAGCGTCAGCAGATCCCGCGCGGCCGCCGGGGATGAGACGAGATCCAGCGGCGAGTCGAAGTTCGCATCCATGAACCGGTGGTACTCGGCGTCGAAGATCCGGCCGAGCCAGCGCCGCAGCCGCAGATACCTCGCCGACTCCTCCGGCCCGCACACCCGGCTGACCTCGGCGACCATCGCGTCGGGATCGGAGTGCACGTCGAGTGAGGACCCGTCGGCGAACCGTGCGTGATACGCCGGCGCCAGCCGTTCCAGGACAAGCGGCGGCCGGGTGGACGCGAAATCCGCGCCGACGGCGGCGAGGGCCTCGCCGACCAGTTCGGGCATCGTGAGGACGGTGGCACCGTTGTCGATGTCGTAGCCGGGACCACGGTAGGTGCCGACCCGGCCGCCCGGCGACGAGTCCCGTTCGAGGACGGTGACACGCCTGCCCGATCCGGCGAGGTGCAGAGCGGCCGAGAGACCGGCTAGACCCGCGCCGACGACCACGACGTGATCGGTGCGGCCGGGAACCGTCCGGAGCGCGCGGGCCATCCCCGGACCCTCAGTAGTCGCGGCGCGTCGCGGCGACGGCCATCTCGGTGAGCTGCTGCTTCGCCTCGGTAGTGGCGGTGCTCGCCGCCAGCGTCGACAGCGCGTTCCCGACGAGTTCCTCGATCTGCTTCTCCACGTCCGCGACCGCGCCGAGGGACGTGATCGTGGTCCGGAGGGTGTCCACGTCCGAATCTGACAGATCGGTGCCGATGCCCTCGCGGAGGAGCGCGGCCGCCGCGGGGTCTTCGGCGTCGGCGCGCTGCAGCGACATCGCGAACAGGACGGTGCGCTTGCCCGCCCGCAGGTCGTCGCCGGAGGGCTTCCCGGTCACGGCCGGATCGCCGAACACGCCGAGCAGGTCGTCGCGGAGCTGGAAGGCGATACCGATGTCGGTGCCGAATCGGCGGTACGCCGAGACCAGGGTGTCGTCGGCGCCTGCGAGCGCCGCACCGAGGTGTAGGGGCCGCTCGATGGTGTACGCGGCCGTCTTGTACCGATTCACCTTCATGGCGGCGACGATCGACTCGTCCGCCCGGGCCTCGTTGCTGATGTCGAGGAACTGCCCGCCGAGCACCTCGGTGCGCATCGCGGACCAGACGGGGGAGATGCGGGCCGACGCGTCCGGGGTGATTCCGGATTCGCGGATCATGTCGTCGGCCCAGGCCAGCGCGAGATCGCCGAGGAGGATCGCGACGCCCTCGCCGAAGTGAGCGGAATCACCGCTCCACGCCCCGGCGCGGTGCTGTTCCGCGAACTCGACGTGGACGGTCGGGAACCCGCGACGCGTCGTGGACGCGTCGATGATGTCGTCGTGGACCAGCGCGCAGGCCTGAACCAGTTCCAGCGCGGAGCAGGCGCGGAGCACGGGTCCGGCGTCGGGGCCACGAGCGTCGCCACCCGCCCCGACCCAACCGGTCCACGCGAAGGCCGGGCGGACCCGCTTGCCTCCGCGCAGGACGAAGTCTTCGAGCGTGGTCACGGCCTCGCGGTAACCACCACCCACGGAGTCGACGAGGTCCTGCCGGCTGGTGAAGAAGTCGCGAAGCGCATTTTCGACCTCGGCCGCGAGGGCGACGGGGCGCGTTCCAACGGACAGTGTTGCCTCCAGGATCGAATTCTCGCGTGCGCGCCGAGACCGGCGACAGGCGTCGACACCACCATAGTGGGCGCCCTCCCGGGTGGCCGGATTCCCGGCTCCCGCCGCCCGCGCAGACGCAGTGGGTGCAATGCCCCGGGCACTACCTATGCTGGACGGGTGACATTCGATTCCGTCAGGGGGCGGGCCAGCGAAGGTTGGGTAACCCGCACTCCGTCCATCGTCGACCGGATCCGGTCGTCCAGCGACGGCCGGGTCCCCTTTTCCGTCGAGTTCTCGCCGCCGCGTGACGAGGCCGCCGAGGCTCGTCTGTGGCGTGCCGTCCGGGAGTTCGAGCGGATGGGTCCGGCCTTCGTGTCCATGACCTACGGCGCGGGCGGGTCGACGCGCGACCGCACGGTCCGCGTCACCGGTCAGCTCGCCGAGGAGACCACCCTCCTGCCGGTCGCGCACCTCACGGCCGTGTCGCACAGTGTCGACGAACTGCGGTCGATGGTCGGTGCCTACGCCGACCGCGGAATCAGCAACATCCTGGTCCTGCGCGGCGACCCGCCCGGTGACCCGCTGGGCGAGTGGGAGAAGCATCCGGACGGCGTCGAGTACGCCGAGGACCTCGTGCGGCTCGTCCGCGACCTCGGCGACTTCCATGTCGGCGTCGCCTCGTTCCCGGAAGGCCACTACCGGGCACCCGATCTCGCGCACGACACCCGGTACCTGGTGTCGAAGTTGCGGGCAGGTGCCGAGTACTCGATCACCCAGATGTTCTTCGACGTCGACGACTACCTGCGACTGCGCGACCGGGTGTCGGCGTACGACCCCGAACAGGGCGCCAAGCCGATCATCCCCGAGATCATGCCGATCACGTCGCTGCGGTCGGTCCGCCGCGTGCTCGAACTGTCGGGATCGCGTCTCCCGGCGCACCTCGAGAAGCGTCTCGCCACGGCCGCCGGGGACGGTCCCGAGGAGAACCGCGCCGCCGTGCGCGAGATCGGCATCGACGTCGCCACCGAGATGAGCGAACGCCTCATCGCGGAGGGGGCACCCGGCCTGCACTTCATCACCCTCAACTTCGCGCGCGCCACGAGCGAGGTGCTTGCCAGGCTCGGCGACAAGGTCGGTTCGGGTGTGGCGGATCCCGCCCCGGTCACCCCGGCGCGGGTCAGCTGAGGCTCCGCCCCTTCCACCGGGTGCGCCCGCGGCGGTGACTGCGATGTGACGACACCGTCAGTGCCGTCACCGCGGCGACGGACAGCGGGTGCGCGACCGCGCCTGCGACGTCGGCGGCGGTGAGGCGGTCACCGCGTTCGAGTGCCCGGGCGCACAGCCGGGACGTCGTGGCCGCGAGATACCCCACTGCCCCCCACCGGCGCACGCGTCCCCGTCCGGCCGCGAACGCGACCGGCGGCGCGACGAACGCCACATTCGCCGCACCGAGGACCGCCGCGGCGCCGAGGCGGGAGCCGAATGCCGTCCACAGCCAGCGGTCGTAACCGCGGCGCAGCGCGCCCGCCTCCTCGTACATCCGGCACGACGCCGACCGGCCGGCCACGACCAGTGTGGTCGCGTGACCCCGAGTGCGGAGCAGTCGCGCGATGTCGAGGTCTTCCGTCACGCTGTCCACGACGGCCCGGTGACCTCCGACCCTGCGGTACGCGGCGGAATCGAACACCATGAACTGCCCGCAGGCCACCGCCGTCGACGGGCGCCGCGACCGGTCGGCCACGCGGATCGGCAGCGTCGCCGCCCACGACCACGCGAGCAGCGGCTGCACCAGCCCCTCGGTCACCGACCCCGCCTGCTGGAACGGCCACGGGCAGACCAGCGCGGCCCCGGACTCGCGCAGCGCGGCGCACGCGGCGTTCAGGGCGCCCGGACGCAACCGCACATCGGCGTCGAGGAACACGAGTATCCCCCCGTCACCGCGGCCCCGGGCGAAGGCGTGCTCACTCACCCGGTGGCAGGCCGCGGGTTTGCCCACCCAGCCCGGCGGCGGTTCCGCGGTTCCCCGCATCACGGAGAAGCGGGGGTCCGCGCCGCTCGCGGCGTCCGCGACCTCGGCGGTCCCGTCCGTGGAGCCGTCGTCGTAGACGAACACCCGCAGATCGTCGACCCCTCGCTGTTCGCGCAGGTCGCCGATCAGGTCCGGCAGCCGGTCACGCTCGTCCCGGGCCGGAATGCAGACGGTGACGGGTTCGGTGACCGGGCGGGCCGCCGCCGGGAGCCGCGGGGCGCGGCCCAGGTTGGCGACGCTGGTGGCGAGACCGAGAACCGAGATCAGGGAGCCGACCCGGACGACCCGCTCGATCGGGCGAGAGGTCACACCTCCGAGTGGTCCCGTGCGCGACCGCTGCCGATCACCGGATCCCTGTTGCGGGCCAACCAGGCCAGCGCACCGACGATCACGGCGACGCCCAGCGTCACACCGGCCATGATGCCCGCCCAGCCCGCGAAGCTACGGGTGCTCGGGTCCGAGTAACGCACCTCGGCGCGGATCGTCGAGGTGTCGCCGGCGGGAAGTTTCCACGACACGATCGAGTCGCCCTCACGGGTGCCGTTGGTGGTGGCGACGCGCGCCGGGAAGGCAATCGTGAACTGCACGTCCGTGCCCTGCGCGGGGACCGAACTGAGATCGGCCTTCCCGTCGAGGGTCACGAGGTCGCCGGTCCGCTGGAGCGAGATCTGGAAACTTCCGTTGGCCTGCTCCGACATGGTGCCGAGCTGCTGCACGTCGCCGAACGTCAGGTCGCTGAAGAACGCCTGGCTGCCGACGTACCCGTCCTTCTTGTACTCCTGGACGCGCACCTTGCCCGACAGCGAGTCGGGCGGAGTGAGTTGCGGGCCCTTGTCCTGATCGTTCGCCGGCACGGCGGCGGCCACGATCTGGCCGGAGACCCGGTCGTCGGCGGACACCCCCATCGACACCTGAACCCGCAGGCATCCCGCGAGGAGGGGCACGAGGAGGAGGCCGAGGGCCGCGAGGGACAAAGCCCTCCGCGAGCGGGTCGAGGTCGGAACTGGGGGCGGCTGCACAGTCGTATCGTGCCAGGGGAGTGGATCGGTGTCAGGTGTGAGGGTGCGTGTCGTGGGTCCCGGGTCGCCGGACGCGCGGCCGAAGCAGCGACACGAGCAGCGGAACTCCCAGGATTCCCATCGCCAACCACCCGTAGATCGCCGAATACCGCAACTCGGGAGCACCCAGGAACACCGAATGGGCCAGCGCCGAACCGAGCCACGTCCACAGGAACAACCCGATCGGGACACCGTCACGGTGCCGGTGCCCGGCGTCCAGTCGACGGTCGATGCGGTCCACGGCGACGGCCATCACGGCCGCGACGACGAACCACCCGGCGTAGTTGGTCAACGGAATGTGCTCGATACCGGGCAGGCCGGCATCGGTGACACACCAGTGCCACTGCCCGTCCGCGACCATCTGCGGGTCGAGGTACAGGTCCCAGCCGACCACACCGATCGTCGTCAGCGCGATCCGCGTCAGCCGTCGACGCGGACCCCGCGCGAGTACGGACGCCACGCACCACACCGGATAGAACCCGGCCGTCCACGCGAACGGCACCACCAGAGGCACCCCCGCGAGTGCCGGCCCGAGACGGTCGATGCTGTAGTCGTAGCAGCCGTAGGGGAAGCCGGTGGCCGTGCCCACGACCTCGGAGCACAGACCGAGCCCCGCGGTGACGACCACCAGTCCCACCGTCCAGCGGGCACCCCGGGTCACCGCCGCATGGGTGACGGACGCCGCGGCCAGCAGCGCGACGACGAGCACGGTGACCACGTCGCGGATCCCGCCGTGCACCAGCGGGTAGACGATCTGCGCCGCGACCGCCGCGCACGCGAGGATCAGGGGCAGGCGGGAGGTCATCGCCGGCGTCGCAGGCGTCCCAGGCCCCGCCGGTCGTCGTGGAGCGCGATGCGTGCGGCGCTGCGACCGCTCGCCCCGGACACCCCGCCGCCCGGGTGGGTGGAGGCGCCGGTGAGGTACAGGCGGTCGGCACCCGGCACCCGGTGCCCGGACAGTTCGGGGAGGGGACGCCACATCATCATCTGGTCCAGCGACATCTCCACGTGCATGACGTTGCCGCCGAGCAACCCCATCTCGTCTTCGAGGTCCTGCGGCGACTGCACGTGCCGGTCGAGGACGGACTCACCGAAACCGGGAGCCAGCGCGTCGATCTCGGCGACGATCCGATCGGCCTCCGGTCCGGCGAGGTCGCTCCAGCGCCGGCCGCCGCTCAGCCGGTACGGCTGCCACTGCGACCACAAGGTCACCTGGTGCCTGCCCTCGGGTGCGATGGTGGGGTCGAGGCCACTGAAGCTCATTCCCAGCACCGCGGGCCGCGGCGGGAGTTCCCCGGCGAGGGCCGCGCCGTGCGCGAGCCGCAGGTGCGCGCGATCCGAGACCAGCAGCTGGAGCCCGTGGGTGACCGAGGCGTCGGGCGCACTCGGATAGGCGGGGAGGGCGTCGGTGGCCAGCCGCACCACCATCCCGATCCCCGGGCCGACGCGGATCCGGCGACGCCACCGGTCGAGGGTCTGTGCGTCGTATCCGCCGTGCTCGAGCAGGCCGAGCGTGGTCAGCACGTGACAGCCCGCGATCACCGCCCGTGAGCGGATCTCCCGGCCGGACGCCGTCCGCGTCGTCCAGGAGTCGCCGTCGCGGCTCAACGAGACCGCCGCGTCGCCGAGCGAGACGGTCCCGGAGTCGGCCCGCAGCCTCGCGGCGAGGGCCGCGGTCAGGGCTCCGCTGCCGCCGACGGCACGGCCGGGCGGAATGGTGTGCATCAACGCCGCGAATCCGACCATCGGCGCCGTCCCCGGCTCCGACATCGGCGGACCGGACTGGGCGCCGAACCATGCGAGGGCCGCCTTGAGACGCTCGTCGTCGAAGTACTCGTCGAGCAGCGCGTCGCCGGAACCGAGGAACTGCCGGGAGAGGTCGCTACCGCCGCCGCCCGTGTCGAGCCCCCAGAACGACGAGAGCAGCGCGGGCCCGGTCGGCGGATTCGAGAACGCGCGCATGACCCGTGCGCTGCGCGGACCCCACACCGCCACGAACCGGCGGTACGCGTCGGCATCCGCGGCGCCGCACGACTCCTCGATGGACCGGCACGTCGCATCCAGGCTGCGGCGGAACACGATGCCCGGCCGATCCGAACCCGCCGGGGCGGGGGCGAACGCCCACGGATCGCAGTCGAGGTACCGCAGTCCGTGCGCGCCGAGATCGAGTTCCTCGACGATCCCCGTGTGACGGACCATGATGTGCGCGGACGACCCGCGGTCGACCTTGTACCCGGGGAAGCGTTCCACCGTGGACACCGCGCCGCCGAGCACGGTGTCGCGTTCGATCACCTCGACCGACCACCCGGATCGCGCGAGGTAACACGCCGACACGAGGGCGTTGTGTCCCGACCCCACCACCACCGCGTCGATCACAGGGGAAGCCCGCGTCCCAGCACCGCGAACGGCCGGTTGTCCCCGGCGAATCGGAAGTGGCGCAGGACATCTCTGAAGCCGAGGCGGCGATACAGCCGCCAGGCGCGGTTGTCCTCGTCCGCCACTTCGGGGGTGGAGAGCAGCACCCCGCGTTCGGGCCTGCGTTCGAGGAGGCGGAGGAGCAGGGTCTCGCCGAGCCGGTGTCCCTGGGCGTCCGGGTGGACGTGGAGTTCGGTGAGTTCGAAGTAGTTGCCGAGGATCACGTCGATCTGGTCCCGGGTCCACCCCGTGTGGCGCAGACCCGAACGGACCTGCTGGTGCCACCACTGTTCGGGCGCCCCGCGGTAGCCGTAGGCGACGGCGACGAGGCGGGCGGCCGCGTTGTCGGTGGATCCGTCACCGGCCGGGACGAGCGCGCCGACGCCCCGCCACCCCGATCGCTGCAGGTGCTCGTTCCACATCGGCGCCCGGTGGTATTCGGTGCCGTGGGGATAGCCCATGGCGGCGACGTAGATCGACAGCGCCTCGTGCAGGCGGTCGCGGAACTCGGTGGCCGAGAGTTCGACCACGAGCGGAGTCTGGTCAGCGTTCGTGTCGACCGGTCTCACCTTTCTCTTGACGACGTGTCGGTGGGTCCAGCTATATTGAATAGGTCGAACAGATGTTCGATAGCGGGGATCCGGCGATGCTCGAGGGAAGCGAGCATCGCCGGCCCCCGAACTCACGACCTGACTACGCCCGGCGGGGTGGTTGCACCGGGGTTTTGGAGGCGAAGTGATGACGAACCCGGTCACGGGACCGACCTCTGGGAACTCACGCCGACCGGGTGACGTACGCCACCCGGGCTCCAGGCGGGGTTCGGTGCTGCTCGATCGCGCCGACGCGCTCCTCGCCCAATCGGTGGGTGCCGGTGGGCCGGCGGATCGATTCCACAGCGCGTATCTGGCCGCGCTCCGCGGGGCGGGCGCAGTGCTGGCCGCCGTCGAGGGGCCTGCGGCGGGGCGCAGACGGACACGAACGCGTAACGCCTGGGTTCTCATGGCCGACGCGGCGCCCGAATTCGTGAACTGGGCCGACTACTTCGCCGGGCACTCGGCCACCCGTGCCGCGATCGAGGCGGGAATGTCGCGAACCCTCACCGATCTCGAGGCCGACGAGTTCTTCGTCGAGGTCGGACGCTTTCTCCAGGCCGTCGAAGATCACATCGGACGTGGCGCAGGTCTCGATCTGCGGGCGTCCTAGTCGGCGGCGGGCCCGGAAACGGCGGGAAAACGGTGAGGCGTCCGCGACATTGCGGTGCCCCGGACGGGGTTCGGTGTGGGAGTCCGTAAGGTTGGTGGGGAACTCGTACGTGGAGTAGGTGGTACGGGGATCGAACTGCTCGTATTATTAAATCTAGGTAGCCGCCAAAGTCGGTTACCCACCGTCTCGCACCGTGAGGCGGTGGCCAACACCCAGTGCCGGGGGAGGTACCGTGCCACTCTCCGAGCACGAGCAGCGCATGCTCGACCAGATCGAGAGCGCTCTCTACGCCGAGGATCCCAAGTTCGCCTCCACTGTGCGAGGCGGTCGCATGCGTGCGGCATCGAGTCGTCGTCGATTGCAGGCGGTGGCCCTGTTCGTTCTGGGGCTGGTCCTGCTCATCGCCGGCGTCGCCCTTCCGATCAAGCCTGGCGGTTTTCCCGTCATCAGCCTGATCGGCTTCATCGTCATGTTCGGCGCCGGAGTCCTCCTCCTGTGGGGTGGAGGTAAGAGCAAGTCCGGACAGTCCTCACGTGGTGGCTCGACCACGCAAGGTGAGACCGGCCGTGCCGATCGCGGTAAGCCCCGAAGCGGGCGCAAGAGTGGCGGATTCTCGTCGCGAATGGAAGACCGCTTCAAGAAGAGATTCGAGCAGGAGTAGTACTACCCGCTCAGCAGCCCAGTGGCGGCGTGGCATGTGATGCCACGCCGCCACTGCTGTGTCGGGGCTCGGTCCAGGATCGCCGGGTGCGTAGGCGGGGGTCGATCCGGTGGGGCCAGTGAACCGTCCCGCCCACGATTCCCCACCCTCACCCACCCTGTTTCCCCACTTTCCCCCCTCCGCTCCGCGATGAACCGCGAGGCAGGGGTGCCGCCCTCTCGCGGTGCGCTTTCACCTGGGCTTTTGCGCCATCCTGCGCCGTTGTGGGGCCGAGCCTGATCGGCTCTGCTCGTGTCGGTGATCACGTCGGGAATTTTCCCCCACCATCCGCAATGAGCGTTGACCAGCAAGTATCGGGCAAATTTGTGAACAACACGCCGTTATCCACCTTGTGAGTGGGGGAAAGTGGGGTACTGTGGTGCGCAGCGGGGAGCGAAGGTGAACCGCCCGGGCATACGGCGTTCGATATGAACGCGGTGGGAGGTGTCGAGTGTTTCTCGGTACCTACACGCCGAAGCTCGACGACAAGGGGCGGCTCACGTTGCCCGCAAAGTTCCGGGATGCGCTGGCGGGAGGGTTGATGGTCACCAAGGGTCAGGATCACAGCCTCGCGGTGTATCCCCGGGAAGAGTTCACGGCACTCGCACGCAAGGCCGCGGCCGCGTCGAGAAGCGATCCGGAGGCGCGAGCCTTCGTTCGTGGGCTGGCGGCAGGTACCGACGAGCAGCACGCAGATGCCCAGGGGCGCATCACCCTCTCGGCAGATCACCGTCGTTACGCGGGTCTCTCCAAGGACTGCGTAGTGATCGGTTCGGTCGATTTCCTCGAAATCTGGGATGCGCAAGCCTGGCAGACCTACGTCGAGGCGAACGAGGAGAACTACTCGCAGGCAACAGGAGTCGCGCTCGGCGAGATCGTCTGAGCGTGGCAGCGTCCCCGCGAATGCCGCGAGGCCTCTGTCCGACGGAACCCTGACGCACTTCCCCAGCGCCAGGTTTTCATTTCGGGCAGGGACCTCGAAGCATTCGCCACGGCAACTGGCCGACAAGAGAAGTTCGAGCAGTGAACCCCGGCATCGGGCACTTCACCCGCACCACAGAGCAGGAGCCGGAGGGATCATGGTGGATCACGAGGGGGAAGATTCCTCGCCCACCGATGGTTTCGGTCACATTCCGGTTCTGCTTCACCGCGCCGACGAACTGCTGGGCCCCGCCCTCACCGTGAACGACCCGCAGGGCGGGGGAGCCGTCATGATCGACGCGACCCTCGGTCTCGGCGGACACTCCGAGCACTTCCTGCGGACCTACCCCCAGCTGAGGCTCATCGCCCTCGACCGTGATCCGCACGCGCTCGAGATCGCCGGCGGCCGGCTCGCGCCCTTCGCCGATCGCATCACGTTCGTGCACACCCGCTACGACGGCATCGAGGACGCGCTCGACCAAGCGGGGCTGCCCGCGCAGGAGTCCGTGCACGGGATCCTCTTCGACCTCGGCGTCTCCTCGATGCAGCTCGACGAATCGGATCGGGGGTTCGCGTATTCGATCGACGCGCCCCTCGACATGCGGATGGACCCGACCACCGGCATCACCGCGGCCGAGGTCCTCAACACGTACAGCCACGGAGATCTCGCTCGCATCCTCAGCACGTACGGCGAGGAGCGCTTCGCGGGCAAGATCGCGTCGGAGATCGTCCGGCAGCGCGCGAAGGAGCCGTTCACCACCAGCGCAGCACTGGTCGAACTGTTGTACCGCTCCATTCCTGCGGCGACCCGCCGTACCGGGGGACATCCCGCCAAGCGGACGTTCCAGGCCCTTCGAGTGGAGGTCAACGGCGAGCTCGATTCACTGCGCGCCGCGGTCCCGGCTGCACTCGACGCGTTGACCGTCGGGGGACGCGTCGTGTTCATGTCGTACCAATCCCTCGAAGACCGGGTCGTCAAGCAGGAAATCACTCCCAGGTCGAAGTCGAAGAGCCCCGAGGGGCTTCCTGTCGAACTACCGGGGATGGGACCGGAGTTCCGGATCCTCACACGAGGGGCGGAGCGGGCGTCCGAACAGGAAGTCGAAGAGAACCCACGATCAGCCCCGGTGCGTTTGCGCGCTGCAGAAAGAATTGCCAGGAGGTCGGCGGCATGACGGTTCAGGTGAGTTCCACCGAAATGCGGCCCGCGCGGGGGGCCAACCGGACGGGCGCGGCTGAGCGGGCGTACAAGAAGCGCACCCAGCGCGCGGCCGTGCACAGTGGATCCGCGATCGCCGTCTCCGGCAAGAACCGCGCCGGTACGCTCACCGCCCGCATCCCGTTCGTGGCGACGATCCTCGTTCTGCTCGCCATGGGTCTGGCCATGACACTGCTGCTGACCACCCGCTCCGCCGAGGACTCGTACCAGCTGAGCGCCGCCCGCGCTCACAACCAGTCGCTCGCGGAGGAGAAGGCGGCGCTGCAGCGTGACGTCGAGACCGCCAACTCTGCCCCGAAACTGGCGGAGGAAGCGGCCAAGCTCGGCATGGTGCCCGCCAATGATCCCGCTCGCCTCGTCGTCCACCCCGACGGCAGCGTCGAGGTCGTCGGAAAGCCGGCCCCGGCGTCGGGTGCACCCGTGCCGCCGCTCGACGTCGCCGTCCCGCCCACCCAGCGGGGCAACGCCGTCGCGACCGCCCCCAACCGCGGGACGACGACGCAGGCGCCGCGCGCCACGCCGCAGCCCGGCAATGGCACGGAGATCCAAGCTCAGGGTGAACAATTGGTTCCTGTGATCCCCTCGACCACCGCTCCGACGACTGCTCCACCGTCCGGCGGTCGCCGGTGAATCGAAGCGCACCGAGAAGTCGTCCCCGGCGCCCCAAGGGCGCCGGTTCGGCGTCCTTTCCGTTCAGGCAACGGTACGGACGCCTGGTGATGTTCTTGGCGCTCGGCCTCGCCGCAGTGCAGCTTCTGTGGATCCAGGTCATCGACGCACCACAACTGTCCGCGGAAGCGGCGAACCAACGCACCACCACCGAGGTGGATCCCGCGCTGCGCGGGTCGATCACCGACCGCAACTCCAACCCCATCGCATTCACGATGGAAGCGAAGGCCCTGACGTTCCAGCCCGCACGGGTGCGGAAGGAACTCGAGGAGGCGAAGGCCAAGAGCGACACCGCCCCCGACGTCGACTCCCGTCTCGACGCGATTGCGAAGGAGATCCACGACCGGCTCGGCGACGCCGCACCCGAGAAGGATCTGAAGGAGAAACTGCACGGCGACGACACGTTCGTCTATCTCGCGCGCAGCGTCGACCCCAACATCGCGGCGCAGATCAGCGACAAGTTCCCGGAGGTCGGACTCGAACGCCAGGACATCCGCGAGTACCCAGGCGGATCCCTAGCCGCCAACCTCGTCGGCGCCACCGGCTGGGACGGTCACGGACTGCTCGGTCTCGAGGACTCCCTCGACTCCACCCTCGCAGGCACCGACGGCTCCCAGACCTACGACCGGGGCTCCGACGGCGCGGTGATTCCCGGCAGCTGGCGTGACAAGCAGCCGGCGGTGGACGGGTCGAGCGTCGAGCTCACCATCGACTCCGACCTGCAGTACTACGTTCAGCAGCAGGTGCAGATGGCCAAGGACAAGTCCGGTGCGAAGGACGCGTCGGCGGTCGTGCTCGACTCCCACACCGGTGAGGTGCTCGCGATGTCGAACGACAGCACGTTCAACCCGGCGATCGGGGTGGGCAACAATCCACGGACCGTGGAGATGGGCAACCTGTCGGTGAGCACGCCGTTCGAACCGGGCTCCGTCAACAAGATCGTCACCGCGGCTGCCGCGATCGAGTACGGCCTGACCACACCGGACGAAGTTCTCGAGGTTCCCGGCAACATTCAGATGTCGGGTGTGTCGGTGAAGGACGCGTGGGACCACGGGGTCGCCCCGTACACGGCCACGGGCGTGTTCGGGAAGTCGTCGAACGTGGGCACCCTGATGCTCGCCCAGCGGGTGGGGGAGGACCGCTACGCGGACATGCTGTCCAGGTTCGGTCTCGGCCAGCGCACCGACGTCGGACTACCCGGTGAGAGCGCGGGCAGCGTCCCCAGCCGCGACCAGTGGTCGGGGGGCACGTTCGCGAACCTGCCGATCGGTCAGGGCCTGTCGATGACGCTGCTGCAGATGACCGGCATGTACCAGGCGATCGCCAACGACGGCGTTCGCATCCCGCCTCGCATCGTCAAGGCGACCGTCGACGCGGCCGGGAACCGGACTGAGACCGACGCGCCCGACGAGGTGACGGTGGTCAGCCCGCAGACCGCGTCCACCGTCCGCGACATGTTCCGGTCCGTCACCCAGAACGACACGGGCAACCAGCGGGGTACCGGGGTGCAGGCCGCCGTCGACGGGTATCAGATCAGCGGTAAGACGGGCACCGCCCAGCAGGTCGATCCCGCCTGCAAGTGCTACTCGAACTCGAACTACTGGATCACGTTCGCCGGGATCGCCCCGGCCGACAACCCGAGGTACGTCGTCGGAATCATGCTCAACGCGCCGACACGCAGCGCGGACGGTTCCGGCGGCCAGTCCGCCGCGCCGCTGTTCCACAACATCGCGTCCTGGATGCTGCAGCGCGACAGCGTGCCGATGTCCCCGGACCCCGGACGCAGGCTGGTGCTGCAGGCCGATTGAGCGAAGGTCGGCCGAATCGGGTTCCGAGAGCACTCGCGGTAATCTGACACGTCGGCCGTTCAGTGGACACGGACTTTCCCGTGGACGCAGGGAACTGCCGAGGTAGCACGCTGTATTGATCCGTGCACTAAGCCGTTGTCAGTGAGAGTCGACATCCGAGAGGAGCCCGGTGCCTGTTCCGTCCCGCCCGCAGTCGGCGTCAGTGGAGGTGAAGGTCACAGACAGTCTTCGCCCCGCCCAGCCGGTCCGTACCACGGTGAGCGCTCTGGCAGCGCTCGCCGGAGCGAGGGTCGAGGCACCCACGGGAACCGCCGAGCACGTCATCGTCACCGGGGTGGATCTCCGCGCCCAGGGGATCGTCGAGGGCGATCTGTTCGCGGCCCTTCCCGGGGCCCGCGCGCACGGCGCGGAATTCGCCGCCGACGCTCTCGCACGGGGCGCGACCGCGATCCTCACCGACGAGGCCGGATTCGCGCTGGTGTCCGCACTGGGCTCGGACATGCCGGTGCTCGTCCACGACGACCCACGCGGCGTCCTCGGTGAGCTGTCGGCAACCATCTACGGCCGGCCCTCCGAGAAGATGCAGGTCATCGGTATCACCGGGACATCGGGTAAGACGACGACCTCGTATCTCGTCGAAGCCGCGCTCACCGCCGCGGGGCGGACGACCGGTCTCGTGGGCACCATCGAGACCCGGATGAGTGGCCGCCGGGTGCCGAGCGCACTGACGACCCCCGAGGCGCCGCAGCTCCACGCCCTGTTCGCCGTGATGCTCGAGCAGGGGATCGACACCGTCGTGATGGAGGTGTCCAGCCACGCGCTGTCGCTCGGCCGCGTCGACGGAGTCCGCTTCGATGTGGGCGCGTTCACGAACCTCTCCCAGGACCACCTGGACTTCCACCGCGACTTCGAGGACTACTTCGCCGCGAAGGCGCGGCTCTTCGCGGCCGATTCGTCCGTGCACGCCCAGCACGCCGTCATCTGCATCGACGACGTGTGGGGACAGCGGATGGCCGACGTCGCCCGCGGTGCGCATTCGATCGTGACGACAGTCGCGACCACACCGGACAGCGAGGGCGCGGTGTGGACGGCAGGCCCGGCGACGGTGTCGCCCTCGGGCTCGCAGACCTTCGCGCTCACCACGGCCGAGGGCACGACACTCGACGTGGAGCTCCGTCTGCCGGGGCAGTACAACGTCGCCAACGCTTCGCTCGCCGTCGCGCTGTGCGCGGCGCTGGGTGTCGATCCGCGCGACGCCGTCGAGGGCATCGCCGGCGTCGACGTGCCGGGCCGGGTGCAGCGGATCGACCGGGGACAGGACTTCCTCGCCGTCGTCGACTACGCCCACAAACCCGCAGCGGTCGAGGCGGTGATCGCGACGCTGCGCGAGCAGGTACGCGGTCGCGTCGCCGTTGTCGTGGGTGCGGGCGGCGATCGCGACGCAGGCAAGCGGCCGCTGATGGGTGCCGCGGCCGCGCGTGGTGCCGACCTGCTGATCATCACGGACGACAACCCCCGCAGCGAGGACCCGGCGAAGATCAGGGCCGCGGTCCGCGAGGGCGCTCTCGGAGTGCCCGAATCCGAGCGGGGACAGGTGTGGGAAGTAGCGGACCGAGCGAAGGCGATCGCCGACGCCGTCGGCTGGGCGCAGGCAGGCGACGTGGTTCTGGTCGCAGGCAAGGGACACGAGATCGGTCAGGAGATACACGGGGTGAAGTACCCATTTGACGACCGCGACGTACTGGGCGACGCGATCGAGCGACAGGTCGGAGGAACGCGATGATCCCGATGACACTCGCTCGCATCGCCGAGATCGTGGGCGGCGAACTGCACGACGTCGCCGATCCGTCGGCCGAGGTGACGGGAACGGTCGAGTTCGACTCGCGGGAGGTCACCGCCGGCGGGCTGTTCCTCGCCCTGCCCGGCGCCCACGTGGACGGCCACGATCACGCGGCCTCGGCGGTCGAGGCCGGTGCGGTCGCCGTCCTGGCCGCGCGCCCGGTCGGCGTCCCCGCGATCGTCGTCACCCCGACGCCGAGCGACGTCCCGAGCAAGGCGATGGCACTCGAACACGACACCGACGGATCGGGCGCCGCCGTGCTCGCAGCCCTCGCGAAGCTCGCGCGCGCCTCCGTCGACGGCCTCACCGCGAAGGGGCTCACCGTCGTCGGCGTCACCGGATCGGCGGGAAAGACGTCGACCAAGGATCTGCTCGCCGCCGTCCTGCGCCCCCTCGGTCCTGTCGTCGCGCCACCCGGATCGTTCAACAACGAACTCGGCCACCCGTGGACCGCACTACGTGCGGACGCGGACACGGGATTCCTGGTTCTGGAGATGTCGGCCCGCGGCCGCGGGCACATCGCCTCCCTCGCGAACATCGCACCCCCGAAGATCGGGGTCGTCCTCAACGTGGGTACGGCGCACCTCGGCGAATTCGGTTCCCGCGACGCGATCGCCGCTGCCAAGGGCGAACTCGCGGAGTCGCTGCCCTCGGCGGACGAGGGTGGTGTCGCGATCCTCAACGCCGACGATCCGCTGGTGGCAGCCATGGCGCCGCGCACATCGGCCCGGGTGGTCCTCGTCGGCCGGTCGGAGTCCGCGCACGTGCGGGCCACCGACATCGTGCTCGACGAGAAGGCAAGGGCGCGTTTCACTCTCACGGCGCCGACCGGGAGTGTCGCCGTCGAGCTCGCCGTGCACGGTGAACACCAGGTCGGCAACGCGCTCGCCGCCGCGGCGGTGGCACTCGAATGCGGGGCGGACCTCGAGCAGATCGCGCAGGCCCTTTCCGGTGCCGCCGCGGTCTCGGCGCGCCGGATGGACGTCCGCGACCGGCCGGACGGTGTGACCGTCGTCAACGATTCGTACAACGCCAACCCCGACTCGATGCGGGCGGCCCTGAAGGCGCTGGTGTCGATGGCCCGGTCGGGCCGGGGTGCGGCGCGCCGGAGTTGGGCGGTGCTCGGAGAAATGGCCGAGCTGGGTCCAGAATCAGTGGTCGAACACGACGCCATCGGCAGATTCGCGGTCCGGCTGGACGTGAGCAGGCTGATCATCGTGGGAACCGGCAGGCCCGCCCGCGCCATGCATCAGGGTGCGGTCATGGAGGGTTCGTGGGGTGAGGAGTCGATCCTCGTCCCCGACATCGCCGGTGCGGTCGCCTTGCTCGAAGCGGAACTGGCACCGGGTGACCTGGTGCTGGTCAAGGCGTCGCAGTCCATCGGATTGTGGGAGGTCGCGGACACGGTGTTGGCGGGAAGCACGGGACAGAAGGGTTCGGAGGCTACGCGGTGAGACAGATCCTCTTCGCGGCGGGCATCGCGCTCGCCGTCTCGATTCTGCTGACCCCCGTTCTCATCAAGGCTTTCTCCCGTCAGGGGTTCGGCCAGGAGATCCGTGTCGAAGGTCCGGCGAGTCACCAGTCGAAGCGCGGCACCCCGACGATGGGCGGCGTCGCCATTCTCGCCGGACTGTGGGCCGGCTACTGGGGTTCGCACCTGATCGGCATCGGCTACAACGCGGACGGGCCGTCGGCATCGGGACTGCTGGTTCTCGGTCTCACGACGGCGCTCGGCGGGGTCGGCTTCCTCGACGACTTCATCAAGATCCGCAAGCAGCGCAACCTCGGACTGAACAAGACGGCGAAGCTGGTCGGACAGCTCATCGCGGCAGTGGCGTTCGGCATTCTCGCGCTGCAGTTCCGGGGCGCGAACGACCTCACACCGGGCAGCGAGCACCTGTCGTACGTGCGTGACATCGCGACGGTCACGATGGGCTCCGTCGTGTTCGTCGCGTTCTGCTACCTCCTGGTGAGCGCTTGGTCGAACGCGGTCAATCTGACCGACGGCCTCGACGGTCTCGCTGCCGGGTCGATGAGCCTGGTCCTCGGCGCTTACGTGATCATCACGTTCTGGCAGTACCGCAACGCGTGCGAGACGAGCCCCGGCAAGGGCTGCTACGACGTCCGCGATCCGCTCGACCTGGCCCTGATCTGCGCGGCCGGTGCGGGTGCGTGCATCGGATTCCTGTGGTGGAACGCGGCGCCCGCCAAGATCTTCATGGGTGACACCGGTTCGCTGGCACTCGGCGGCATGCTCGCCGGACTGTCGATCACGACGCGCACCGAACTGCTGATGGTCGTGATCGGCGCGCTGTTCGTCGCAGAGGCGGCATCGGTCGTGATCCAGGTCGCCGTGTTCCGGTCGAGCCGAAGACGAGTGTTCCGGATGGCTCCGTTCCACCACCACTTCGAACTTGCAGGGTGGGCGGAAACCACGGTGATCATCCGGTTCTGGTTGCTGGCCGCCATCGCCTCCGCGATCGGGCTCGCGCTGTTCTACAGCGAGTACCTGGCAGCGATCGGGGGCTGACGACGTGGCAGAGGAACACGGCGGGCTCGACTGGTTGCGGGGTCGCAGCGTCCTCGTCGCCGGTGCGGGTGTCTCCGGCCGGGCCACCATCGAACCTCTTCGTGACCTCGGTGCGCTCGTCACCGTGACCGACGCGAACGTCGACGCTCTCGCCGAGTGCGCGCGGCTCGGCGCCGCGACCGTCCCGATCGACGATCTGCTCGCCGAGCGGGACCGGGTCGCCGAGTTCGCGCTGGTCGTGACGAGCCCGGGGTTCCGCCCGGACGCGCCGCTGCTCTCGCTCGCCGCCGGGGACGGGGTACCGATTTGGGGTGACATCGAGTTCTCGTGGCACGTGGACCGGGCCGGGCTCTACGGCCCGCCGCGGCGGTGGCTGGTGGTCACCGGCACCAACGGCAAGACCACGACGACCTCCATGCTGCAGTCCATCCTCGAGGCGGCCGAGCTGCCGAGTCTGGCCTGCGGCAACATCGGGATTCCGGTCCTCGACGCCCTGCGGCAGACCGAGCCACGGGCGGAGGCGCTGGCGGTCGAACTCTCGTCGTTCCAGCTGCACTGGGCGCCGTCGGTCCGGCCGACCGCAGGTGCGATCCTCAACATCGCCGAAGATCATCTGGACTGGCACGGCGGGATGCAGCCGTACATCGATGCGAAGGCCCGCGCCCTGACCGGTGAGGTCGCGGTGCTGGGGCTCGACGACGAGGTTGCGTCCTCCCTGTTCTCCTCGTCCCCCGCAGTCCGGACCCTGGGTTTCCGGTTGGGTGTGCCGGCGCCGGGCGAACTGGGTGTCGAGGACGGGTATCTCGTCGACCGCGCGTTCGCGGACGGCGAGCGGCTGGCCCCGGCCGAGGGGATCACCCCGCCCGGGCCTGCCGGACTGATGGACGCCCTGGCCGCGGCGGCTCTGGCCCGGGCGATCGGAGTTCCGCCGGACGCCGTCGCCGCAGGTCTGGCCGCCCACGTCGTGGGCCCGCACCGCGCGGCACTCGTCGCCGAGGTCGGGGGCGTGACGTTCGTCGACGACTCCAAGGCCACCAATCCGCACGCCGCCCGCCCGTCGATCCTCGCCCACGAGCGGGTGGTGTGGATCGCCGGTGGTCTGCTGAAGGGGGCGCGGGTCGACGACCTCGTCCGGGAGGTGGCTAGTCGCCTCGCCGGCGCCGTCCTGCTGGGCCGCGATGCGATGCAGATTGCAGAGTCCCTTGCGCGACACGCCCCCGAGGTTCCCGTGGTCACTGTCGAAACGGGAGACGATGCAGGTGTGAGTGCAGTCCCGCAGACCGCGACGCACCGGGTGGTGCTGCCGGCGGACACCGACAGCGACGCCGTGATGGGTGTCGTCGTGCGTGAGGCGGCGGCGCTGGCAACGGCAGGGGATTCCGTCGTCCTGGCGCCCGCGGCGGCGTCGCTCGACATGTTCGCCAGTTACGGCCACCGGGGGGACAGCTTCACGGACGCCGTAGGCAGGCTCGACGCGTCGGACATCTCCAGGACGCTGCGATGACCTCCGCCGGAGCCCGCACCCGACGCGCCCCCGAGGGACAGCGGTCCCCGGCTCGCACGGCGGCCGCCCCCGGTGTGGCGAAGCGTGCACCGTCCGGTCCCCGTACCCGCACGGCGCCTCCGCGCGGCCCGCGCACCCGGATCGGGGCCTGGCTGTCGAGGCCTCTGGCGTCGTTCCACCTCGTGGTCACCATCGCGTTTCTGCTGACGGTCCTCGGCCTGGTGATGGTGCTGTCGTCCTCGAGCGTCGAGGCCTACGCCTCCGACGGTTCGGCGTACACCCTCTTCACCCGGCAGGCGCTGTTCGCGGCTCTCGGGCTTTGCCTGTTCTACGCGGCGCTGCAGATCCCGGTCCGGGTGATGCGCGCCCTGTCGTTCCCGGCCTTCGCGGTCACGATCATCCTGCTGGTCCTGGTCCTCATACCGGGTATCGGCACCGTGTCCCAGGGCACCCGCGGCTGGTTCGTCGTCGCGGGATTCTCGTTGCAGCCCGCCGAGCTCACCAAGATCGCGCTGGCCGTGTGGGGTGCGCACATCCTGGCGTCGCGGCGCAGCGACATCTCCAGTATCCGGGACATGCTCGTTCCGCTGGTGCCGGCCGCGCTCGTCGCGTTCGTCCTGATCATCCTGCAGCCCGACCTCGGCACGACGGTCTCGCTGGCCATCATCCTGATGGCGCTGCTGTGGTTCGCGGGCCTGCCGCTGAAACTGTTCGTCGCCATCCTCGGCACCGGTTTCGGCGGAATCGTGATCCTCGCGCTCACCGCGGGCTACCGCTCCGCTCGCGTGCGCGAGTTCCTCAATCCCGGTTCCGACCCGCAGGGCATCGGGTACCAGTCGCGGCAGGCGATGTATTCGCTCGCGGACGGCGGGATCCTCGGGCGAGGGCTGGGGCAGAGCCGCGCGAAGTGGAGCTACCTGCCGAACGCCCACAACGACTTCATCTTCGCGATCATCGGCGAAGAGCTCGGATACCTCGGCGGCGCCGCCGTCCTCGGTTTGTTCGGACTGTTCGTGTACACGGGCCTGCGCATCGCGGCCCGATCCGCCGACCCGTTCCTGCGCCTGCTCACCGGAACGGCGACGGTGTGGATCACCGGACAGGCATTCATCAACGTGGGGTACGTGATCGGGCTGCTGCCCGTCACCGGCCTGCAGTTGCCGCTGGTATCGGCCGGCGGAACGTCGACGGCCACCACACTGTTCATGTTCGGCCTCGTCGCCAACGCGGCGCGGCACGAACCGGAGGCGGTCGCGGCGCTGCACTCCGGGCAGGACGGCCCGTTCGGTCGCCTTCTGCGCCTCCGCAAGCCGGAGGCGTATTCGCCGGTGCGGGCCGACGCGGCACGCGCCGAGGCGGTGCGCCGCGCCGAAGCCCGCCGACGGGCCGGTCGCGAGATGGCCCCGCGCACCCGCAGCGTCACATACGAGAAGGGCCGCCCCGAACGCGTCAAGGGCCGCACCCCCGAACGAGGTGCACGTCAACAGCGAAGCTCGGGTGGCCGAGCAGGAGAGCGAGGATTTCGTAGGTGAACGGCGACAAGTCCACCCTGTCGGTGATCGTGGCCGGTGGTGGTACCGCCGGGCACATCGAACCGGCTCTGGCAGTGGCCGATGCGATCAAGGCGATCGACGACACCGCGGTGGTGACCGCTCTCGGCACCGCGCGCGGCCTCGAAACCACCCTGGTTCCCGAGCGGGGCTACCCGCTCGAGCTCATTCCACCGGTGCCGCTGCCCCGTAAACCCACCCTCGACCTGCTGTGGCTTCCCGGCCGGGTGCGCGCGTCGGTGCGCCGCACCCGCGAGGTGCTCGACGCGACCGGCGCCGACGTCGTCGTCGGGTTCGGCGGGTACGTCGCGCTGCCCGCATATCTGGCGGCCGGGCCCGGACTGCTCCGCCGCAGGCGCCGCATTCCGATCGTGGTGCACGAGGCGAACGCCAGCGCCGGGATCGCGAACAAGATCGGTGCCCGCCGCGCCGCCCGGGTGCTGGCCGCGGTCGCCGGTTCCGGAGTCTCCGCTCGCGGCCGCTCGGATGCGGAGATCCTCGGGATCCCGGTCCGGGCGTCGATCACCGCTCTCGACCGGGCGGCTCTGCGCGCGGAGGCGCGCGCACACTTCGGGCTCCCCGCCGACGGTCCGGTGCTGCTCGTCTTCGGCGGCTCGCAAGGGGCGCGGTCGCTCAACGAGGCCGTCTCGGGCGCGGCGGAGTCGCTCGCCGCGGCCGGTGTGGCCGTTCTGCACGCACACGGACCGAAGAACACCCTCGACGTTCCCGCGACACCGGGCGGCCCGCCGTACGTGGCCGTTCCCTACCTGTCGCGGATGGACCTCGCGTATTCGGCTGCGGACGCGGTGATCTGCCGGTCGGGTGCGATGACGGTGGCGGAGGTGTCGGCGGTGGGACTTCCCGCGGTATACGTGCCGCTGCCCCACGGCAACGGGGAGCAGGAACTGAACGCGCGACCGGTGGTCGCCGCCGGAGGTGGAATGATTGTCGCCGACGGAGACCTGTCCGCCGGATTCGTCGCGGAGACCGTGATCCCTCTGCTGCGCGACCCCGCACAGCTGGAGGACATGGGACGACGCGCGGCCGGCGCAGGTCACCGCAGCGCAGCCACCGAGGTTGCGCGCATCGTGCTCGACGTGGCCGCGCTGACAAGGGGAACCCGATGACCGACCTGCCCGCGGAGTTGGAACGAGTCCACATGGTCGGGATCGGCGGCGCCGGAATGTCCGGAATTGCGCGGATCCTGCTGGCCAGGGGAGGGCAGGTGTCCGGATCGGACGCCAAGGAGAGCCGCGGCGTCCTCGCCCTGCGTGCCCGCGGCGCGCAGGTCCGCATCGGCCACGACGCCGGCGCGCTCGACCTGCTGCCCGGCGGCCCGACCGTCGTGGTCACCACCCACGCCGCCATCCCGAAGGACAACCCGGAACTGGTGGAGGCGGCCCGGCGCGGGATTCCAGTGATCCTGCGACCCGCGGTGCTGGCATCGCTGATGCAGGGGCACCGCACCCTGCTGGTGTCCGGCACCCACGGCAAGACGTCGACCACGTCGATGCTGGTAGTGGCGCTGCAACACTGCGGTTTCGATCCGTCGTTCGCGGTCGGCGGCGAACTCAACGAGGCCGGAACCAACGCGCACCACGGCAGCGGCGACGTGTTCGTCGCGGAGGCCGACGAGAGCGACGGTTCGCTGCTCCAGTACGAACCGGACGTCGTCGTCGTCACCAACGTCGAAGCCGACCACCTCGACTACTTCGGCAGCACCGAGGCGTACATCCAGGTGTTCGACGATTTCGCGGCCCGTCTGTCGCCTGGCGGTCTGCTCGTCGCCTGTCTCGACGATCCGGGGTCCGCGGCGCTCGCGCAGCGGGTGGCGGCGCGAGGGCTGCCCGGTGTGCGGGTGCTGGGATACGGCAGCGCCGAGGACGCGGACGGGGCCTTCGCTTCGGTCGACGGCGTCGAGGTCGGCGCGCGACTGCTGAGTTTCGAGGCCAGGGACGTCGGCGGAGTACTGCAATTCCAGCTGGCCGGGGAGCAGTCGCCGAGGACGGTCCGCATGGGTGTGCCCGGCAGGCACATGGCGCTCAACGCGCTGGCCGCTCTCCTCGCCGCCCGGGAGGCAGGCGCCGACGTGGACGAGATCCTCGAAGGCATCGCCGGATTCGGGGGAGTGCACCGCCGGTTCCAGTTCACCGGCCGCGAGCACGGGGTCCGCGTGTTCGACGACTATGCGCATCACCCGACGGAGGTGCGTGCCGTGCTCGGCGCCGCCGCCGATCTGGTGCGCCAGCCCCACGAGGCCGACCGCCGCGAGTCCGAGGACTCGGTGCGCAGCGGGAAGGTCATCGTGGTGTTCCAGCCCCACCTGTATTCCCGCACAGCAACATTCGCGGAAGAGTTCGGGCACGCCCTGGATCTCGCCGACGAGGTCGTGGTCCTCGACGTGTACGGCGCGCGGGAAGAACCTCTCCCGGGCGTCAGCGGCGCCCTGGTCGCGCTGTCGGTGTCGAAGCCGGTGCACTACCAGCCCGACCTGTCGCAGGCACCGCGGCAGGTCGCGGCACTCGCATCCCCCGGGGACGTGGTGATCACCATGGGTGCCGGTGACGTGACGATGCTCGGCAACCAGATCCTCGACGCTCTGCGTGCGGCTCCGCACCACCACCCGTCGCGATGACGCGGGAGCGTCGGGGCCGGTCCGAGCGGCCGGACCGCCCTGTCCGCCGCGACGTCCAGCGCAGTCCGCGGCCGGGGGCTGCGGCCGGTGCCCGCGCGACGGCGAGCGATCGGACGTCCTCGCGTCGGCGCACCTCGACGGTCACCGACCCCGGAACGAGACGCACCCGCGAATCGGCTTCGGCGGCACGGAAGTCCGCGGTGGCGGAGACACCGCGGCGGCCGTGGTACCGGAGGCCGGCGGTGATGGGCGCCGTCGGTGTCGTCGTGGTCGTGGCGCTCGGTCTCGTCGCCTGGTTCACGCCGCTGCTGTCGGTGCGGAAGACTGATGTCGCGGGGGCGGCGTCGATCTCCGAGGAGCAGATTCGCCAGGTGCTGGCGGTGCCGCAGGGGCAGCCGTTGCTGCGTGTCGACACGGAGGGCGCGGCTCAGCGGGTGGCCGCGATCCCGAAGGTGGCGTCCGCGCGCGTCCAGCGGGTGTACCCGTCCACCATCCGGGTCACGGTAACCGAGCGGGTGCCCGTCGTGTTCGTCGACAGCCCCGGCGGCACCCATCTGCTCGACGCGGAGGCCGTGGACTACGAGATCGCACCGCCGCCGCCCGGGGTGCCGCGTCTGGTGACTGGGTCGCCGGGGTGGGGCGACCCGTCGACGGAGGCGGCGATCGAGGTGCTGGAGTCGATGCCGCCTCAGTTGCGCGGTCAGGTGGGACAGGTTGCCGCGAAGTCGATTTCGGATATCTCGGTGACGCTGCTCGACGGTCGGATCGTGGTGTGGGGCGGTACGGAGAAGTCCGAGCGCAAGGCTGCGGTCACCCTGCCGCTGCTCACCCAGCCCGGGCAGACGTACGACGTGTCGAGCCCCGACCTGCCGACGGTGCGGTGAGGGGGCGTGACCCGGATGCGAAAGAGTTGCGGGCGAGTTCGTCAAATAACTCGGCGCGTCTCGGCGCGCCTAATGGCGTATCCCTATGCCGGTGCATAGCGTTTCGCTCTAGTCGGGCAGCACTTGACATAACCGTAACCCTATGGTTGAGGTTGAGGGTTCAGGCTGGACTGATCTGTACGAAAGCGTGATACACACTCATGGAAGGCGAGAGCCGATGACGCCCCCGCACAACTACCTCGCCGTAATAAAGGTCGTCGGCATCGGCGGCGGCGGCGTGAACGCAGTCAACCGGATGATCGAGCAGGGACTCAAGGGAGTCGAGTTCATTGCCGTCAACACCGACGCGCAAGCGCTGCTGATGAGTGACGCCGACGTCAAGCTGGACGTCGGCCGGGAACTCACCCGCGGGCTCGGCGCCGGCGCGGATCCCGAAGTCGGCCGCAAGGCCGCAGAAGACCACAAGGACGAGATCGAGGAAGTCCTCAAGGGCGCCGACATGGTGTTCGTGACCGCAGGCGAGGGCGGCGGCACGGGTACCGGTGGCGCACCGGTCGTCGCGAGTATCGCGCGCAAGCTCGGAGCCCTCACGGTCGGTGTCGTCACCCGGCCCTTCTCCTTCGAGGGCAAGCGCCGCGGCGGCCAGGCCGACACCGGCATCCAGTCGCTGCGCGAATCGTGCGACACCCTCATCGTGATCCCGAACGACCGCCTCCTGCAGCTCGGCGACGCCGCCGTCAGCCTCATGGACGCGTTCCGCAGCGCCGACGAGGTGCTGCTCAACGGTGTCCAGGGCATCACCGACCTCATCACCACCCCCGGTCTGATCAACGTCGACTTCGCCGACGTCAAGGGCGTCATGTCCGGCGCCGGTAGCGCGCTGATGGGCATCGGATCCTCGCGCGGCGAGGGCCGGGCCATCAAGGCCGCGGAATCAGCGATCAACTCTCCGCTGCTCGAGGCGTCGATGGAGGGTGCGCGCGGCGTGCTGCTCTCGATCGCCGGCGGCAGCGACCTCGGCCTGTTCGAGATCAACGAGGCGGCGTCGCTGGTGCAGGAGGCTGCCCACATCGACGCGAACATCATCTTCGGCACCGTCATCGACGATTCGCTCGGCGACGAGGTGCGGGTCACCGTCATCGCCGCCGGGTTCGACGGCGGCGCCCCAGCGCGCCGGCCGGTCGAGTCGGGCGCTGCCGGTCGCAGCGCCATCGGTGCCGGGCGCGCGGGCGAGGTCGGACAGTCGGCCGACCAGCAGCACAGCGAGCCGATGTCGGTGACCCGCGAGACGATCAGCTCCCACCAGAGCCCGAGCAGTCTGCCGCCGCTTCCGGGAAACGGTCAGTCCCGCGCGGTGCCGGTGTCCGACGAGGAGGGTGAAGACGAAGTCGACGTGCCCTCCTTCATGCGTCGTTGAGTTCACCGTCCGCCCCCGATTTCAGGGTTCGCCGGGTCGTCACCACCCGTGCCGGAGGGCACTCCGTCGCGCCGTACGACACGTTCAACCTCGGTGATCACGTCGGCGACGATCCGGCCGCGGTGGAGGCGAACCGGCGTCGACTGGCAGACAACATCGGCGTGGCCTTCGACCACCTGATCTGGATGGAGCAGATCCACAGTCGGAACGTGACCGTGGTCGACGGGCCCACCGACGTGCCGGTGCCCGCCACGGACGCACTGGTGACGACGGTTCCGGGGCTCGCACTCGCGACCCTCAGCGCCGACTGCGTCCCGGTGCTGCTGTCCGACGACGAGGCCGGGGTGATCGCCGCCGTCCATGCCGGCCGGATCGGCGCCCGCATCGGCATCGTTCCGCGGGTGCTCGACGTCATGGTCGAGCAGGGTGCGCGGATCGGCCGGATCGGCGCATTCCTGGGTCCGGCGGCGAGCGGCCGACAGTACGAGGTCCCCGCGGCGATGCAGGCCGACGTCGAGAAGTTCCTTCCCGGCAGCGCCACCCGCACCGTCAAGGGAACCCCCGGCCTCGACCTGCGGGCCGGCCTGCGGAAGCAACTGCTCGATGCGGGTGTCGCGGGGGTGGCGGAGGATCCGCGCTGCACCATCGAGGACCGGACACTGTTCAGTCATCGCCGGGAGGCCCCGACCGGTCGGCTCGCGGCGGTCATCTGGATGGATACTGGGCAAGACAGCGTGTGACGACGACCGCCGACGGCGGTGAGGATTCGGTGTGGGAGTGGAAACGATGAGCAGGGTCGGGGAGATCGAGGCTGCGCTCGGCACCGTGCGCGCACGGCTCGACGCGGCGTGCCGGGTCGCCGGTCGCGACCCCGCGGACGTGTCGCTGCTGCCCGTCACCAAGTTCTTCCCGGAATCCGACGCGCGGATCCTGTACGACCTCGGGTGCCGCGAATTCGGGGAGTCGCGGGAGCAGGAGGCCACGGCCAAGATTGCGGAGTTCCGCACCGTGGTGACGGATTCGTCGGTGCGGTGGCACATGATCGGACACCTCCAGCGCAACAAGGCGAAGGCCGTCGCGCACTGGGCGTACGCCATCCATTCGGTGGACAGCGAGCGGCTCGTCGGCGCACTCGGCCGCGCGGCCACGACGGCGCTCGAGGCGGGGGAGCGGCCCGAGCCGCTGCGGGTGCTGCTGCAGGTCAGTCTGGACGGCGATCCGCAGCGCGGCGGTGCCGCGATCGCAGACCTCGAACGCCTTGCCGCGCAGGTGCAGTCGTCGCCGGGACTCGAATATCGCGGGTTGATGGCGGTTCCGCCGATCGATGCCGATCCGGACGCCGCGTTCGAGGAATTGCAGAAGATTCACGCGCGGCTCAGGCGCGACCATCCGGATGCGACGGACCTCTCAGCGGGCATGACGAATGATCTCGAGCACGCTGTCCGACACGGGTCGACGTGCGTGCGTGTCGGAACCGCGCTGTTGGGTTCGAGGCCTATAACCTCGAAATAGATCGCCCAGGTGATCGCCAACCCGTCCACACCGCTGCGACCGGTCGCAGTTGGATCCTGTCCGCCGCGCCAAGGAAGGTCGATCAATGAGCAGTCTGCACAAGTTCAAGGCTTACTTCGGCATGGTTCCCCTCGACGACTACGAGGACGAGTACCTGGACGAGCCGGAACCTGCGCGCAGGCCTGCTCGACCGGCCCGCGACAGTGGACGTGATCCGTACCTCGACCGCGACGACCGTGACTTCGCCGAGCCGGCCTTCAGTAAGGCCGCCTACGCTCCCGGCCGCCGGGACGACATCGACGACGACTTCGACCGGTACGACGGCCCCCGGCACTCGTCCCGGGTCGAACCCGTGGCCGTCCGGTCGGCCCGTCCCAGCGCGAGCGGTGCGGTGCGCGGCAGCACCCGTGGCGCGCTGGCCGTCGACACGCGGTCCGAGCGGGTGGAGAGTCGTCGCGGACCCCTCTTCGACGAAGGTGGGCCGCTGTCCAAGATCACCACGCTGCGCCCCCGCGACTACGGGGAGGCCCGCACGATCGGCGAGCGGTTCCGTGACGGCACCCCCGTCATCATGGACCTCGTCGAAATGAGCAACGCCGACGCCAAGCGCCTCGTCGATTTCGCCGCCGGACTGGCCTTCGCGCTGCGCGGGTCCTTCGACAAGGTGGCCACGAAGGTGTTCTTGCTCTCACCCGCAGACATCGACGTGTCCGCCGAGGAGCGTCGCCGCATCGCGGAAACCGGCTTCTACAGCCAGAAGTAAACCGGGGAGCGGGGGAAACGACCATCGGGATCCGAACGTCCGTAACGACGCGGGCCGCGGCGGCTGTGGCGGAGAAAGCCCTGGCCACGCGGCTCGTTTTGATCGGCCGGACATTCTCAGGCAGAGTGAAGGTGTGGCCTTGTTCTCGGTGATCTACTTGATACTGTTTGTCTTTTGGCTGCTACTCATCGGCAGAATCATTGTCGAGTTCGTACGGACCTTCGCACGAGACTGGCGACCAACCGGCGTCGTGGTCGTCATTCTCGAGGCGATTTTTACGGTCACCGATCCACCGGTCAAACTGCTACGGCGGTTGATCCCCCCGATCAATCTCGGTGGGGTGCGGTTGGATCTATCCATCATGGTCTTGCTGTTCATCGTCTTCATCCTGATGTCGATCGTTCAGGGACAAGCGCGTGCTACGGGTCTGGTGTGACAGAATGGACCCCATTGATCCAGTCTTGATTCACCGTTACGTAGACTGCGCTGTAACTGAATGCTTGCTAGACCGCCAAATGACGCGTGAAGGGATCCTTCCATGCCGCTGACTCCCGCTGATGTGCACAATGTCGCGTTCAGCAAGCCACCGATCGGTAAGCGGGGCTACAACGAAGACGAAGTCGATGCGTTTCTCGACCTCGTCGAGCAAGAGTTGTCGCGCCTGATCGAGGAGAACGCCGACCTTCGGCAGCGAGTAGGGGAGCTCGACAAGGAGCTCGCCGATGCGAAGAAGGCTCCACGCTCCGGGTCCGCAGCACCGGCTCCCGCTCCGAAGGCGGAGCCGGCTCGTGTCGTCGAGCAGCCCAAGGCTCCCGCGCCGGCACCGGCTCCCGCCGCTGCGGCCGCGGCCGCTCCCGCGCAGGGCGCCGACGCTCACATGCAGGCCGCCAAGGTTCTGGGTCTCGCCCAGGAGATGGCGGACCGTCTCACGAGTGACGCGAAGACGGAGTCCGAGCAGCTGCTCGGCAACGCGCGCACCAACTCGGAGCAGCTGGTCAGCGATGCACGGACCCGTTCCGAGACGATGATCGCGGACGCCCGCCAGAAGTCGGAAGCACTGATCACGGACGCTCAGACCCGTTCCGAGACCCAGCTGCGACAGGCCAAGGAGAAGGCCGACGCGCTGCAGGCGGACGCGGAGAAGAAGCACACCGAGATCATGGCGACGATCAACCAGCAGCGTTCCGTGCTCGAGGGTCGTATCGAGCAGCTCAAGACGTTCGAGCGCGAATACCGTGTGCGCCTGAAGTCGTACCTGGAGTCGCAGCTCGAGGAGCTGGAGCAGCGGGGATCCGCGGTTCCGGTGGACGGCGGTCAGGATTCGTTCGCGCAGGGTGGATCGCAGTCCAATTACAGCCAGTCCTACGCCAAGGGCAATAGCTGACTGAGCGCGCGGTAGTTGCCCAGCCAGCGGCCCGGATAGAGGTTGAGCCGTGCTGGTCGTGACACTCGCTCTTGCAGCGGTGGGGTTCGCTCTCCTGGTGGTGGCTCTCATGACCGGTTCGGTCGTGTGGGCCTGGGGATGCATCGTGGTATGCGTCGCCGGAGCGGTCCTGCTGCTCGTCAGCGCCCTCGCAGGCAAGAAGGCGGCGGCCGTTCCGGGGCAACCCGCGAGCGGTGTTCGCGCTGACCGCGGTCCCGCACGGGACGCGGACACGAAGCCCGGATCCGACGAGGGCGACTGAGCTGCCGTATCCCGGTGGCGGCTAGACTGCATTCAGCGAACAATTCATTAATCGAGTTACGGGGCGACGATCCGGCCATCACCGGGGAGCCTTTCGGAAGAACGGCCGGCACGCCGGCTCAGTAGAACCGAACGGGTGGGCCCGTCACAGCCCGGCACCGAGAGGCGCCCTCCGGGGTGCAAGCGGGGTGGTACCGCGGTGGTGACGCAGGAGGCGTCTCCGTCGTCCCCGTGCCGAGTACGTCAGGCACGAGGAGATCGCGGTGACCGACACCAGCAGCGTGACCAGCAGCAACGAGTCCTACCCCAAGGTCGACTACGGCGTCTCGCAGGATGCGGGTGTCCGGTTCCCTCAGATCGAGCAGCGTGTGCTGGCCGGCTGGGACGAGGACGACACCTTCCGGGCGTCGGTCGCCCAGCGTGACGACGCCCCCGAATTCGTGTTCTACGACGGTCCGCCGTTCGCGAACGGTCTCCCGCACTACGGCCACCTCCTGACGGGGTACGTCAAGGATCTGATCCCGCGGTTCCAGACCATGCGCGGCAACAAGGTCGAGCGCCGATTCGGCTGGGACTGCCACGGACTGCCCGCCGAACTCGAGGCGGAGAAGCAGCTCGGCATCAAGGACAAGTCCGAGATCGACGTCATGGGTCTCGAGAAGTTCAACGAGTACTGCAAGTCTTCCGTGCTGCGCTACACGGACGAGTGGCGCGACTACGTCACCCGTCAGGCGCGGTGGGTCGACTTCGACAACGACTACAAGACCCTGGACCTCGACTTCATGGAGTCGGTCATGTGGGCGTTCAAGGAACTGTTCGACAAGGGCCTGATCTACCAGGGTTTCCGTGTGCTGCCGTACAGCTGGTACGAGCAGACGCCGCTGTCGAACCAGGAGACCCGGCTCGACGACGCGTACAAGATGCGCCAGGACCCCGCCGTCACGGTCGACATGCCGCTGCACGGCGAGGGCCCGCTCGACGGCGCCAACGCGATCATCTGGACCACCACGCCGTGGACGCTGCCGTCCAACCTCGCGGTCGCAGTGCACCCGGACATCGACTACGTCCAGGTGACGGGCGCCGACGGCAAACGCTACGTGCTCGCCAAGGATCGGCTGGGGCACTATGCCCGCGAACTCGGCGAGGCGCCCGAGGTGCTGTCCGAGCACAAGGGTGCGGACCTCGTCGGGCTCCGCTACGACCCGCCGTTCGACTTCTTCGTCGGTCACGAGAACGCGCACCGCGTCATCTCCGCCGACTACGTCACCACCGAGTCCGGTACCGGAATCGTCCACCTCGCACCGGCTTTCGGTGAAGAGGACATGGAGTACTGCACGGCGAACGGGATCGAGATCGTGCAGCCGCTCGATCCGGGCGGCAAGTTCACGGCGATGGTGCCGCCGTACGAGGGTCTCCAGGTGTTCGACGCGAACCCGGTGATCATCAAGGACCTCAAGGCTGCTGGAAAGTTGCTGCGGCACGAGACGATCGAGCACTCGTACCCGCACAGCTGGCGCAGCGGGCAGCCGCTGATCTACATGGCGGTTCCGTCGTGGTTCGTCGCGGTCACCAAGTTCCGCGACCGCATGGTCGAGCTGAACCAGGACATCACGTGGGTGCCCGAGCACATCCGCGACGGACAGTTCGGCAAGTGGCTCGAGGGCGCCCGCGACTGGAACATCAGCCGCAACCGGTACTGGGGCAGCCCGATTCCGGTGTGGGTGTCCGACGACCCGGCGTACCCGCGCACGGACGTGTACGGCTCGCTCGACGAACTCGAGCGCGACTTCGGGGTGCGGCCGACGGATCTGCATCGGCCGATGATCGACGACCTGGTGCGCCCGAACCCGGACGACCCGACCGGGAAGTCGATGATGCGGCGTGTCCCCGAGGTCCTCGACTGCTGGTTCGAGTCCGGCTCGATGCCGTACGCGCAGGTGCACTACCCGTTCGAGAACCGTGAGTGGTTCGACGGCCACTTCCCGGGCGATTTCATCGTCGAGTACAACGGGCAGACCCGCGGCTGGTTCTACACGCTGCACGTGCTGGCGACGGCGCTGTTCGATCGTCCCGCCTTCAAGACCGTTGCGGCTCACGGCATCGTCCTGGGTGAAGACGGACTGAAGATGAGCAAGTCCAAGGGCAACTACCCGGACGTGAAGGAGGTGTTCGAGCGGGACGGCTCGGACGCCATGCGCTGGTTCCTCATGTCCTCGCCGATCCTGCGCGGCGGGAACCTCGTCGTCACCGAACAGGGCATCCGCGAGGGTGTCCGGCAGGCGCTGCTGCCGCTGTGGAACGCGTGGAGTTTCCTGCAGCTGTACGCGCCGACGTCCGGTGAGTGGCGCACGGATTCGACGAACGTCCTGGACCGGTACATCCTCGCGAAGCTGGCCGGAACCCGGGACGCCATCACCGGCGCGCTCGAGACGAACGACATCGCCGGGGCGTGTGACGAACTGCGCACGTTCTGCGACGCGCTGACGAACTGGTATGTGCGGCGGTCGCGTTCGCGCTTCTGGGACGAGGACAAGGACGCCGTCGACACCCTCCACACGGTGCTCGAGGTGGTCACCCGGCTCGCCGCTCCGTTGCTGCCCCTGATCAGCGAGGTCATCTGGCGGGGACTGACCGGCGGACGGTCCGTGCATCTTGCGGACTGGCCGGCCCACGGTCAGCTGCCGGCGGATGCGGAGTTGGTGTCGGCGATGGACGAGGTGCGGTCGGTGTGCTCGACGGTGCTGGGACTGCGCAAGGCGCAGAACCTCCGGGTGCGGCTGCCGCTGCCCGAGGTGACGGTCGCGTCCGACGACGCGGAGCGCCTGCGCCCGTACCTGGGTCTCATCGCCGACGAGGTCAACGTCAAGAAGGTCGACCTCACCACCGACGTGGACGTGCACGGCCGGTTCGAGCTCGTCGTCAACGCGCGCGCCGCGGGACCGCGCCTCGGCAAGGACGTGCAGACCGTCATCAAGGCCGTGAAGGCCGGTGACTGGTCGGAGAATTCGGACGGCGTCGTCGTCGCGGCGGGGATCGAGTTGCTGCCGGAGGAATACACGCAGCGGCTCGTGGCCGCCGAACCGGAGTCGACGGCAGCCCTGCCCGACGGGGCCGGTCTGGTCGTCCTGGACTCGGCGGTTACCGAGGAACTGGAAGCCGAGGGCTGGGCGAAGGACCGGATCCGCGAGTTGCAGGACGCGCGGCGCGCCGCCGGGCTCGAGGTGTCCGATCGGATCACCGTCGTCCTCGACGTGCCCGAAGAGCGGCGGGACTGGGCGCTCGCGCACCGCGAGCTGATCGCGGGCGAGATCCTCGCCGTCGAACTGGAACTGGCCGAGGCGCCGGGCGACGCCGTCGAGCTCGGTGAGGGTGTGCGGGCGGCGATCGCGAAGGCGTGACCTGTCGTACCGGGCGGGTATTTTGCACCAGGTGAGTCGTCGGTGGGTGCTGCACCTCGACATGGACGCGTTCTTCGCGTCGGTCGAGCAGCTCACCCGGCCGACGCTCCGCGGCCGCCCGGTTCTCGTCGGTGGGCTCGGCGGGCGCGGCGTCGTCGCCGGCGCCAGCTACGAGGCGCGGGTGTTCGGCGCGCGTTCGGCCATGCCGATGCATCAGGCCCGCAGGCTGGTGGGTCCCGGTGCGGTGGTGCTGCCGCCGCGGGGTCGCCTCTACGGCATGTTGAGCAAGTCCGTGTTCGACGCGCTCCGCGGCCCGATGCCGGTGCTCGAGCAACTGTCGATGGACGAGGCGTTCGGCGAACCCATCGAGCTGGCCGGGGCGGATGCGGGCACGGTGCAACGCTATTGCGAGGGACTGCGCGCGTTGGTGCTCGAGGAGACGGGACTGGTCGCGTCCATCGGTGCCGGGTCGGGCAAGCAGGTGGCCAAGATCGCGTCCGGTCTGGCCAAACCCAACGGGATCACGGTGATTCCGCCGGACGAGCAGCATGCGGTGCTGGACGAGCTTCCGGTGCGGAAGCTGTGGGGCATCGGCCCGGTCGCGGAGGAGAAGCTGAAGCGGCTCGGCATCGAGACCATCGGCGGTTTCGCGCGGACCCCGGAATCGGAGGTGGCGTCCATTCTGGGCACCACGGTCGGACCGGGCCTGCACCGGTTGGCGCAGGGCATCGACAATCGGCCGGTCGCCGAACGCGCCGAGTCCAAACAGGTCAGTGCGGAGACGACTTTCGCCACCGACATCGTCACGATGGCGGAGTTGCGCGGTGCCGTCGAGTCGAGCGCGGCGTCCGCGTTCGGGCGTCTGCAGAAGGACGGCCGGGCGGCGCGGACGGTGGTGCTGAAGCTGAAGAAGGCGGACATGAGCGTCGTGACGCGCTCGGTGACGCTGCCCTACGCGACCCTCGACCGTCAGATCCTCGTCGCGGCGGCGCAGCGCCAGGTGATCGATCCGCTGGAACTCGGGCCGGTGCGTCTGGTCGGGGTGGGATTCGCCGGACTGTCGACGGTCCGCCAGGGCTCGCTGTTCCCCGAACTGGACCTGGACGTCCCGGGTTATCAGGAGTCGAAGATCACGGTGGCGGGCGCCGACGACGGCCTCTCCGCGCCCGTTCCGGCACCCGCCCGGGCGATCGACACCCGGTGGCATCCCGGTCTCGACGTGACGCACCCGGACTTCGGTCACGGCTGGGTCCAGGGGGCGGGCCACGGTGTCGTGACAGTCCGATTCGAAACGCGCACAACGGGTCCGGGGAAGGCGCGGACCTTCAAGGAGGACGACGCGCAACTCGAACGGGCCGATGTGGAAGGCTCGCTCGAGTGACCGGACCCACCGCCCGGACGAAGGAGTGGAGACCGGCTCCACGAGAAGGTAGCCTCGGGCGCTGATGCTTACCCTTGGGTAATGTTGGCCCGGGTAGCGATAGATGCTCAGATCGTCCGAGAACGAACACCGAGAATGAAGAGGTTATTGAGTTGAAGCTTCGTAAGATCACGGTTGCCGGAGTAGCAATCGCCGCAGCCCTCACGATGTCCGCGTGTGGCTCCGACGAGAGCGACACGGCGACCAAGACCACGACGACGACTTCCGCAGCTGCCGAGACCTCGGAAGCCATCGAGGTGCCCACCGCGGCCGATCTCAACGCGCTTCTGGTGCAGGGCCTCGATCCGGCCACGCCGCTCGAGGTCAAGTCCGCGATGGTCGAGGGCTCGGAGCAGGATCCGGAGCTCATCAACCAGGTCGCTGCCGCAGCCAAGGCGAACAACGCCGAGGTCACCGTTCTCGACCCGGTCATCGACAACGGCGACGGCACCGCCAGCGGCCAGCTGCAGCTGACCGTCAACGGCCAGGTCCAGCAGGGTGGCGTTCCGGCCATCTTCGTTCCCGGCGAGAACGGAACGTGGAAGCTGTCGAAGATCACCGCATGCCAGATCGTGTCGCTCGCGCAGCTGACCTCGCCTGCATGCCCTGCCTGATTTCAGGCCGAACCGCGCGGTCCTGACGGATCGCCGCGTTCTGGCACCGATGCCGGTGTCCCCTCGGGGACACCGGCATCGGTCGTTCGTGGCCTGGTCTCAGCCGGCGGGTGCGGGTGCGAGCTTCGCGACGGCGGTGCTCGTCAGGTCGCCGAAGACGCCGGCGTCGATCGGGTCCTGGCCCGTCGCGACCAGCTGCGTGACGGTGCTCCCGACGACGACCACCACCACATCCGAGACCAGACTGACGCCCTCGCTGGTGGTGACGAGCCGGAACGCCACCGATGCGTCGCCCGCGGGCTGCTGCTCGCGGCCGCCGACCCGGTACTGCACCTGCACGCCGTCGGCGTCCGTGCCGGTGTACTCGGTGCATCCCGCCAGCCGGTCCTGCACCGCCGTGAACGCCGCGGAGGCGTCGGCGCCGGTACCGTAACTGGCCGCGTCCTGGTCGATGGTCGCGAAGCCGGGGCCGGTGAACCAGCCGGACGCCGCCGCCACCGCGCCCGCACGCTGATCCGCGACGGGCGACAGCACGGCGCCGCATTCCGCCGGATTCGTGCTCGACTTGTCGGAGTCCGCCGACTCCGACGCCGGAGGCAGCCCCAGATCCTCCTCGGGATCGGGCACCGGGGTGAAGCCGACGGGAAGGTCCCCGACGTCGAGGAGGGCCGCCTTCAGCGCGGCCCGATCGGCGAACGGTGCGCCCGCCGCGTCCGGCGCTGCGGTCACCACCGGTCCGAGCGGCGCCAGTGAGGCGTCGCCGGACGCGTTCGACGAGCACGCCGACAGCGCGAGCACCGCGAACAGGGAACAGGATGCGGCGACGGTTCCGCGGCGCATCAGGAACCCCACCGGACCGAGTTCGAGGTGGTCTGGTGCAGGCGGGTGGAGCCGTCGGGGTCGCTGTACTCCTGGTCACCGCCCACGGTCACCGTCCCGGTGACGGGCAGCGGCAGGCCGAGGTCGACGGTCATGGTGCCCGAGCCCTGCATCACGTACTGGTCGACGTTCAGCGTGCCCGCCTCCCCGGGCAGCTCCCAGACGGGTGACTTCGGCTTCTGGTCGATCGTGTAGTCGACGGTGAGGCGGTTGCCGTCCCGGGCGGTCAGGGTGGCCACCGTGGTCTGGTCGAGGGCGATGCCGCTCATCACCTGCTGGCGGATCGTCCACTGGGCGCCCACCCCGACGGGCTCCGCCGGAAACGGGACCGTGCGGTACACGGCCTGGTAGAAGGCCTGCTCTATCGCGGAGCGGGCGATGTCCTGGGCTTCGGCGTCCGGACGCAGTCGCAGTGCGGTGATCGCACCGGTGGGGTCGACGGTGAACCCGGCGCCCGAACCGGCACTGGCCTCGAGCGCGCTGCCGAGCCGGTCGTCGGGGCTGGTGACGTCACCGAGCGTGAGGTCGACGGTGGTGCCGCCGTCCGTGTCGTCGGTGGACTGCCCGACGGCGGCGGTGAGGGGGAGTGTGATCTCGGGTGAGGAGAAGTCCTGGGCGGGCTGGTCGTCGATCTGCTGGAACACCTGCGCGTCGGTGATCAACTGCACTTGCTGTGTGACCCCCACCGGCGGTCTGCGCTGGATCACCTCGCGCGGCTCCTCGCCGGGCTGGATCAGTTCGACGGTGGTCGCGGAGATCGGGACGGTCACTTCGGCGGGAGTGGACGTGGACCCTGCGGGGCTCGACTCCGAGGAGTCGCCGTCACCTCCGCACCCGGCGGTCAGCGCGACCAGGGAGAGGGTTGCGGCGAGTAGGCAGAATCCGGGTCGCAGAGCGTTCGAGAACAGTGGCACGCCCCCAGGTTAGTGCGCGCGGGAGCGCGTGAACGGAGGCTTGCCTCCGTAGTGGATGATGAACGGGTGAGTCAAGACCCCACGGCAGAGAACGAGACCGACGCCGAAGACCGAAACGACGATGACCCGTCCGGCAGCGCACCGCCGCAGCCGGTGACGCATCAGCGCAGGCTGCTGCTGTTCGTGATCGCAGGTGTCGTCCTGGCCACGGACCTGCTGACGAAGATCCTCGCCGTCGCGAACATCGAGCCCGGCCGGCCGGTCTGGTTGATCGGGGACATCGTCTCGCTGCGGCTCGTGCGCAACCCGGGCGCGGCGTTCTCCATGGCCACCGGCATGACGTGGCTGCTCACGCTCGTCGCCGTGGGTGTGGTGATCGGCGTCGTCCGCATCGGCCGCACGCTGCGGTCGCCGTGGTGGGCGCTCGGTCTGGGGCTGGTACTCGGCGGCGCCCTCGGCAACCTCGTCGACCGGTTCTTCCGGGCACCGGGAGTGATGCAGGGTCACGTCGTCGATTTCGTGTCCGTCGGCTGGTGGCCGGTGTTCAACGTGGCGGATTCCGGCATCGTGTGCGGTGCGATCCTGCTCGTGGTGCTCACCCTGATCGGGCTGGAACCGGACGGAACACGTAAGGGGGTAGAGAAGTGAGGGAAACACGGTCGATGCCGGTCCCGGACGGGCTCGAAGCGATGAGGGTCGACGCCGGACTCGCTCGACTGCTCGGTCTGTCGCGCACCGCGGTGGCTCAGCTCACCGAGGAAGGTTCGGTGCTCGTCGACGGCGCACCCGTCGGCAAGTCCGATCGCCTGTCCGCAGGCGCCTGGCTCGAGGTGGAACTGCCCGAACCGCCGCGTCCGCTGACCATCGAGGCGGAGCCCGTCGAGGGCATGGAAATCCTGTACGCCGACGACGACGTGGTCGCCGTCGACAAACCGGTCGGTGTCGCCGCCCACGCCAGCGTGGGCTGGACCGGTCCGACGGTGATCGGCGGTCTCGCCGCCGCAGGCTTCCGGATCTCGACGTCGGGTGCGCACGAGCGCCAGGGCATCGTGCACCGGCTGGACGTCGGCACGTCCGGAGTGATGGTGGTGGCCACGTCGGAACGCGCCTACACACTCCTCAAGCGCGCATTCAAGCAGCGGACCATCGACAAGCGGTACCACGCGCTGGTGCAGGGGCACCCGGATCCGAGCAGCGGAACCATCGACGCGCCGATCGGCAGGCACCGCAGCAACGACTGGAAGTTCGCCGTCACCGCGGACGGCAAGCCCAGCATCACGCACTACGACACGGTCGAGGCGTTCCAGGCGGCGAGCCTGCTGGACATCCACCTCGAAACGGGCCGGACCCATCAGATCCGCGTCCACTTCGCCGCACTGCGGCACCCGTGCTGCGGCGACCTCACGTACGGGGCCGATCCGCGGCTGGCGGAACGTCTCGGGCTGGAGCGGCAGTGGCTGCACGCCCGGTCGCTCGGGTTCGCGCATCCCGCGGACGGGCGGTGGGTCGAGATCACGTCCAAGTACCCGAAGGATCTCGAGGACGCTCTCGGGGTTCTGCGGGCGAGCTGAGGTGAGGGTCCCGCACCCGAGCGGTCCCGCGGTGCCGGCAGCGCTCACCGCCGTCGTCCTGATCGCGGTGACGGTCGTGCTCGGAGCACTGCATCCCGTCCGGCGCGCACCCGTGTCGACGGACAGCCTGGGCCCGGACAACGGGGAAGTGGTGGCCGACTACCTGGCCCGGGCGGACCGATCGCTCGACGCGGCGGACGGGCGCCGAGAGCGCTGGGCGCTGGTGTCGTTCACGCGTCCGGTGACGACGCACGTCGTCGGGGACGTTGCGTCCGGCACCCGCGTGTCGCAGGTGCTCTTCCGCGTGCCCCTGGACCGGGTGCAGACACCCCTCGTTCCCGTGTCCGTCGCGGCAGGCGATGCGGCCCTCGCACGGGCGAGTGTCCTGGCCGCCGGACGCGCCCAGGCGATGACGGGCGAAACGGAGCGGCAGGCGCAGATCGCGGCGGTGTCGTCGGCGGTACTGGCCCGGAACTGCGCGTGCGTGATCGGTGTCGTCGTCCGCGGTGATCACGAAGCCCTCACCGCGCTGCGGTCCGCCCCGG
This sequence comes from Rhodococcus sp. JVH1, assembly GCF_000280725.2. Taxonomy (NCBI): domain Bacteria; kingdom Bacillati; phylum Actinomycetota; class Actinomycetes; order Mycobacteriales; family Nocardiaceae; genus Rhodococcus; species Rhodococcus sp. JVH1. The sequence continues at coordinate 6,920,992 of NZ_CP166289.1, forward strand.
ACGTCCGGGCGGTCGAGGCGCTCGGAGCCGACGCCGTCGCCGGGCGGTTCGCCGTGCGCCCGCTGTTGCCCGAGCAGGTCGAGACCGTCGTGCCCGGCCCCGATGACGGGCTCGTCCCGGGGAGCGGTTCGTGAAGGCGAGGCACGCGGAAACCGTGGGTGCCGCATGTGGAGTCGGCGCCTACGTGCTGTGGGGGGCGTTCCCGGCGTTCTTCGGATTGCTCGGCCCGGCCGGGTCGGTGGAGATCCTCGCGCACCGGGTGGTGTGGACGCTCGCGCTCATGTTCGTCGTTCTCGCGGTCTCGGGCCGGCTCCGGTCGCTGCGCGGGCTGAGCGTGCGCACCTGGCTGCTGGTCACCGCCGCGTCGACCGCCATCGCCGTGAACTGGGGCACCTACATCTACGGGGTCACGTCGGACCGGGTGGTCGAGACCGCGCTCGGCTACTTCATCAACCCGTTGGTGAGCGTGCTGCTCGGGGTCGTGATCTTCCGGGAGCGGCTCGTCCCCGCCCAGATCGTCGCCCTCGCGCTCGCCGCCGTCGCGGTCATCGTGATCACGGTCGATTACGGGCATCCGCCGTACATCGCGCTGACCCTGGCCGCGTCGTTCGCGCTGTACGGACTGTGCAAGAAGGTGGTGCCGCTCGATCCGCGGACGAGCCTCACCGCCGAGGGGATCGTGGCCGCGCCCGTCGCGGTCGGCTATCTCGTGTTCCTGGCCCTCACCGGGGCGGGCACGTTCCTCGGGTTCGGGTCCGGTCACACCCTGCTGCTGATGGCCGCGGGACCGGTGACGGCCCTGCCGTTGTTGCTGTTCGGCGCGGCCGCGCAACGGGTGCCGTTGCGCACACTCGGCATGCTGCAGTACCTGACGCCGGCGCTGCAGATGGCGTGGGGCGTCGCGGTTCTCCACGAGGACATGCCCGCGTCGCGGTGGATCGGTTTCGCGCTGATCTGGGTGGCACTCGCGATCTTCAGTACCGATGCGCTGGTACGGGTCCGGCGCGAGCGGCGAAGGACCGAGCCGTCCCAGGCGCCCGTCCAGTAACTCGCGTCACGACTTCGCCGACACCCGCCGTCGGCGACCGGTGCTGTCGGTCCGAGGGCCTACACTCGTGAGGCTCCCAGACCTTCAGAGAGGCGCACGTGGCTGACTCGTTCGTACATCTGCACAATCACACCGAGTACTCGATGCTCGACGGTGCGGCCAAGGTCGGCCCCCTGTTCGAAGAGGCCGAGCGACTGGGGATGTCGGCGGTCGGCATGACCGACCACGGCAACATGTACGGCGCCAGCGAGTTCTACAACGAGGCCAAGAAGCAGGGCATCAAGCCGATCATCGGCATCGAGGCGTACATCGCGCCCGAGTCCCGCTTCAACACCAAGCGCGTGTTGTGGGGCGACCGCAGCCAGAAGTCCGACGACGTCTCCGGTAGCGGTGCGTACACCCACATGACGATGGTCGCGGAGAACGCGACCGGCCTGCGGAACCTGTTCAAGCTGTCCTCTCTCGCGTCCATCGAGGGTCAGCTCGGCAAGTGGGCACGAATGGACGAAGAGCTCATCGCCACTCACCACGAGGGCATCATCGCGACCACGGGCTGCCCGTCCGGTGAGATCCAGACCCGGCTTCGGCTCGGCCACGACCGCGAGGCGCTCGAGGCCGCCGCCAAGTGGCAGGAGATCTGGGGCAAGGACAACTTCTTCCTCGAGCTGATGGACCACGGACTGTCGATCGAGCGACGGGTGCGCGAGGGCTTGCTCGAGATCAGTAAGAAGCTCGAGATTCCGCCGCTCGCCACCAACGACTGCCACTACGTCACCAAGGAAGCCGCGGAGAACCACGAGGCCCTCCTCTGCATCCAGACCGGTAAGACACTGTCCGACCCCACCCGGTTCAAGTTCGACGGCGACGGCTATTACCTGAAGCCGGCCGCGGAGATGCGGGCGCTGTGGGACGACCAGGTGCCCGGAGCGTGCGACAACACACTGCTGATCGCCGAGCGGGTTCAGTCGTACGACGACGTGTGGGCGCACCACGACCGGATGCCGATCTTCCCGGTCCCCGAGGGCGAGACGCAGGGCACCTGGCTGCGCAAGGAGGTCATGCGCGGACTGGACCGCCGGTTCCCCGACGGTCCGCCCGAGGAGTACCTCGCCCGCGCCGACTACGAGATCGGCGTCATCCTCGAAATGGGTTTCCCCGCCTACTTCCTCGTCGTCGGCGACCTCATCAACCACGCCCGGGAGGTCGGCATCCGCGTCGGCCCCGGCCGAGGCTCGGCGGCCGGTTCGCTCGTCGCCTACGCGATGGGCATCACCAACATCGACCCCATCCCGCACGGCCTGCTGTTCGAGCGGTTCCTGAACCCCGAGCGCGTCTCGATGCCCGATATCGATATCGACTTCGACGATCGCCGTCGCGGCGAGATGGTGCGCTACGCGACGGACAAGTGGGGCAGCGACCGCGTCGCCCAGGTCATCACGTTCGGCACCATCAAGACGAAGGCGGCCATCAAGGACTCCGCCCGAGTCCAGTTCGGCCAGCCCGGTTTCGCGATCGCCGACCAGATCACGAAGGCGTTGCCGCCGCCGATCATGGCCAAGGACATCTCGGTGTCCGGCATCACCGACCCGAACCACGAGCGCTACAAGGAAGCGGTGGAGGTTCGCGCCCTCATCGACTCCAACCCGGACGTCGCGAAGATCTACCAGACGGCCAAGGGACTCGAGGGCCTGATCCGTAACGCCGGCGTCCACGCCTGCGCGGTGATCATGTCGTCCGAACCGCTGATGGACGCGATTCCCGTGTGGAAGCGCGCCCAGGACGGCGCCATCATCACCGGCTGGGACTACCCGTCGTGCGAGGCCATCGGCCTGCTGAAGATGGACTTCCTCGGACTGCGGAACCTCACCGTCATCGGTGACGCCATCGACAACATCAAGGCCAACCGGGGGATCGACCTCGATCTCGACACCCTCGCGCTCGACGATCAAGCCACGTACGAACTGCTCTCCCGCGGAGACACTCTCGGTGTGTTCCAGCTCGACGGCAGCGCGATGCGCGACCTGCTGCGCCGCATGCAGCCCACCGGCTTCGAGGACATCGTCGCGGTGCTCGCGCTGTACCGGCCCGGTCCGATGGGCATGAACGCGCACAACGACTACGCCGACCGCAAGAACGGGCGGCAAGAGGTCAAACCCATCCACCCGGAGCTCGAGGAGCCCCTGAAAGAGATCCTGGCAGACACGTACGGCCTGATCGTCTACCAGGAGCAGATCATGCAGATCGCTCAGAAGGTGGCCGGGTACTCGCTCGGACAGGCCGACATTCTCCGCCGAGCCATGGGTAAGAAGAAGCTCTCGGTGCTGGAGGAGGCGTACGCCGGTTTCCGTGAGGGCATGCTCGCCAACGAATTCTCCGAGCCCGCCATCAAGGCGCTGTGGGACACCATCCTTCCGTTCGCCGGGTACGCGTTCAACAAGTCGCACGCGGCCGGGTACGGCCTGGTGTCGTTCTGGACCGGGTACCTCAAGGCCAACTATCCGGCCGAGTACATGGCCGGTCTGCTCACCTCGGTCGGTGACGACAAGGACAAGGCCGCCGTCTACCTGGCGGACTGCCGCAAGATGGGTATCACCGTGCTGCCGCCGGACGTCAACGAATCGGAGGTCAACTTCGCCTCCGTCGGTGAGGACATCCGGTTCGGCATGGGCGCGGTCCGCAACGTCGGTGCCAACGTCGTGGGCTCGATCATCAAGGCGCGCAAGGAGAAGTCCAAGTTCGTCGACTTCTCCGACTACCTCAACAAGATCGACGCCGCCGCCTGCTCCAAGAAGGTCACCGAGTCGCTGATCAAGGCAGGCGGGTTCGACTCGCTGGGTCATCCGCGCAAGGGACTCATGCTCGTCCACGCCGACGCCATCGACGCGGTGATGGGCACCAAGAAGGCGGAGGCGATCGGACAGTTCGACCTGTTCGGTGGCGACGACGCCGACGAGTCGATCTCCTCGGTGTTCAACGTGAAGATCCCGGACGAGGAGTGGGACTCGAAGCACCGGTTGGCGCTGGAACGGGAAATGCTGGGACTGTACGTGTCCGGGCACCCGCTCAACGGCGTCGAACACGTGCTGTCGGCGCAGTCCGACACCGCGATCCCGACCATCCTCGAAGGCGACATCAAGGACGGCACCCAGGTCACCGTCGGCGGCATCCTCGCGTCGGTGAACCGGAGGATCAACAAGAACGGTCTCACCTGGGCGTCCGCGCAGCTCGAGGATCTGACCGGCGGTATCGAGGTGCTGTTCTTCCCGCAGGCCTACTCGGTCTACGGGATGGATGTCACGGAGGACTCCGTCGTGCTCGTCAAGGCGCGCGTGTCGATTCGTGACGACCGGATCTCGCTCATCGCCAACGACCTTGCGGTGCCGGATCTCTCGGCGGTGGGGGTCGCGAAGCCGCTGGCGGTCAGTCTTCCGCTGCGTCAGTGCACCAAGGACAAGCTCGGTGCGCTGCGTCAGGTGCTCACGCGCCATCCGGGCACCTCGGACGTGCACGTGCGGTTGATCGGCGGCACCGAGGTCACGTTGTGGAAGGTGGACGACGTGCTCCGGGTGGAACCGTCGTCGGCGTTGATGGGTGATCTCAAGGCGTTGCTCGGACCGAGCTGCCTGTCGGTGTGACGGCTAGGGGCGCGGCGGGTAGAGGCGCCGCGCCCACCACACGACGACGGCCACCGCGGCGGCGGTGAGGACGGCCACCTGCAGTGTCTGGGTGACGACGAGGATCGTGACGAAAACCAGTAGTGCGACGGCCAGCGCTTCCAGTTTGTACAGGGGCCACTCGGTGCCGGCGAGATCGACAGTGCGGGCGGGGCTGTTGCGGCGAATCTCGCGGCGCACCCATGCGTCGTGTGTCGTCATCGCAGGTCACCTCACTGGCGCGGGTCGGGGGAGCGGAGGTCCCCCGCGTGGGATCAGGGTACTCGGAACCCGGAGTTCGGCGCAACGAACAAACGGATGTGGTTCTTCGCATGCACTCGTTCGGCGGAATCGGTGGCGCGTCCTCGCGGATCAGGTGTTGACTGGACGCATGCCACTCACAGGTGAATACGAGCCCAGTCCGTCCAAGTGGGCAGCAGATCAGGCCGAGTTGATGGAATCCACCGATGGAGCGAAGGGCACGACGCTGGGCGGCAGGCCCGTCGTCCTGCTGACCACGCGTGGTGCGAAATCCGGCAAAATCCGCAAGACGCCGTTGATGCGTGTCGAACACGACGGGACGTATGCGATCGTCGCCTCGCTCGGCGGCGCCCCCAAGAATCCGGTCTGGTACTACAACGTGAAGGCCGAGCCGCACGTCGAACTCCGCGACGGCTCGGCGACACAGGACATGGTGGCCCGCGAGGTGACGGGCGACGAGAGGGCCACGTGGTGGGACCGCGCCGTCGCCGCGTTCCCCGACTACGCCGAGTACCAGAAGAAGACTGATCGGGAGATCCCGGTGTTCGTGCTCGAACCCGCCTGACACGCGCCCCGCTGCCCTTCGCCGTTCGACCGTCCCCCGACCGGAGGCCCGATGAGAGCGAAAACCGTTGCCGATCAGCTGGTACGTCAACTCCAGGACGCCGGCGTCCAGCGGATCTACGGAATCGTGGGAGACAGCCTCAATCCCGTCGTCGACGCGGTCCGGCGGTCGGGCGGCGCGGCGAAGGGCGGAATCGACTGGATCCATGTGCGTCACGAGGAGGCCGCCGCGTTCGCCGCGGCCGCGGAGGCGCAGGTCACCGGCAAGCTGGCGGTGTGCGCCGGTTCGTGCGGCCCCGGGAATCTGCACCTGATCAACGGTCTCTACGACGCGGACCGCTCGGGCGCGCCGGTGCTCGCGATCGCGGCGCAGATCCCGAGCGAACAGATCGGACTCGGCTTCTTTCAGGAGACCCACCCGGACCGCCTGTTCGTCGAGTGCTCCCGGTACGCAGAGCTGATCGGAAGTCCCGCTCAGGCGCCACGCGTGACGGCGTCCGCGATCGCGCACGCGACCGCGCTGTCCGGTGTCGCGGTCATCACGCTGCCCGGCGACATTGCGGACCGGCCCGCCGAAGGGAAGGCGCCGTCGGTGCCGCGGACCGGCGCACCGGCGATCGTGCCCGACCAGGCCGACGTGCAGGCGCTCGCCGACGCCGTGAACGCGGCGGGAAAGGTCGCGATCTTCGCCGGCGAGGGTGTGCGGGAGGCGCGCGAGGAGTTGCTGAGCCTGGCCGACACGATCGGTGCGCCGATCGGCCACACGCTCCGCGGCAAGGAATGGATCCAATACGACAACCCCTTCGACGTCGGAATGACGGGGCTGCTGGGGTACGGGGCGGCGCACGACGGGATGCACGGCGCCGACCTGCTGCTGCTCGTCGGAACGGACTTCCCGTACAACCAGTTTCTGCCCGACGGAGTCCGCACCGCGCAGATCGACTGGGCTGCACAGCGGATCGGCCGGAGAACGAACGTCGACCTGGCCGTGCACGGCGACGTGGCGAGCACGTTGCGTGCCCTCGCCCCGTTGATCCGGCGGAAGGACGATCGCCGATTCCTGGGCGACATGCTCGACAAGCATCGGACGCTGATGAACAAGGTGGTCGGTGCGTACACGAAACCCGCCAAGCAGCGAATCCCGATCCACCCGGAATATGCGGCGTCGATCCTCGACGACCTCGCTGACGACGACGCGATCTTCACGACCGACACGGGAATGTCGAACGTCTGGACCGCGCGCTACCTGACGCCGAACGGGTCGCGGCGGTTCCTGTCCTCGGCTCTGCACGGATCGATGGCGAACGCCCTGCCTCACGCGATCGGCGCCCAGGTGTGCGCGCCGGGCAGGCAGGTGGTGTCCGTGTCGGGCGACGGCGGGCTGTCGATGCTGCTGGGGGAACTGGTGACGGTCGCGATGTACCGGCTCCCGGTGAAGATCGTGGTGTTCGACAATTCCACTCTGGGGATGGTCAAGCTGGAGATGCTGGTGGACGGGCTGCCGGATTTCGGGGTGGACGTGCCACCCGTCGACTATGCCGCGGTGGCGTCGGCCCTGGGCATCTTCGCCCGCCGGATCGAGGATCCGGCCGACATCGAATCGGGCCTGCGGCAGGCGTTCGATCACGACGGACCGGCGCTCGTCGATCTGGTCACCGACCCGCTGGCGTTGTCGCTGCCACCGACCATTACGGGCGGGCAGGTCACCGGCTTCGCGTTGGCGTTGTCGAAGATGGTGATGAACGGGGGTGTCGGCGAGGCCGTGAAGATGGCGAAGTCGAACGTCCGCAATGTGCCGCGACCGTCCCAGTTCGATCCGCGCGGCTGAACCCGACTGGTATCCCATGGCTGGAGAGTGGGAACATATCCGGGTGTCCACATCGCCCGATACCGCAGCCCAGAACATCACCTCGCCTCTGACAGTGGGCGATATCGACGCGGCCATCGAGCGAATTTCCCACGTGATCGACGCGACCCCCTTGCAGCGGAGCGAGCGCCTGTCGTCGCTCACCGGCGCGAACGTCTACCTCAAGCGCGAAGACCTCCAGGTCGTCCGCTCCTACAAGCTGCGCGGCGCCTACAACCTCATGGCCCAGCTCGACGCCGGTGAGCGTGCGGCCGGCGTGGTGACGGCCAGTGCGGGCAATCATGCGCAGGGCGTCGCGTTCGCCTGCCGGACAATGGAAATCACCGGCCGCATCTACGTTCCGTCGAACACCCCCAAGCAGAAGCGGGATCGCATCCGCGCGCACGGCGGCGAGTTCGTCGAGCTGATCCTGACGGGGGAGACGTACGACGCCGCTGCCGCTGCGGCTTCCGCCGACGTGCGGCGGACGGGCGCGACGATGGTTGCGCCGTTCGACGACGCCCGTACCGCGGCCGGGCAGGGCACCATCGCCGCCGAGATCCTCGCGCAGCTCGGTGCGGCTCCCGATACCGTGCTCGTCCCGGTCGGTGGCGGCGGATGCATCGCCGGCATCGCCACGTATCTGCGTGCGCACGCACCCCGCACGGCCATCGTCGGGGTGGAGCCGACGGGGGCGGCGTCGATGACGGCGGCCCTGGTCGCCGGGGGTCCCGTGACGTTGACGGAGATCGACCCGTTCGTCGACGGTGCCTCGGTGAAGCGGGTCGGCGACCTTCCGTACGCCGTGGTGTCCGCCTTGGGCGCCGAGGTGGTGACGCACACGTCACTGGGCCAGTCCGACCGGTCCACCACGATCCGGCTCGATCCCGAGAGCTTCGTGATGGCCAACCTCGACGAGGGCGCACTGTGCACCACGATGCTCGAGCTGTACCAGAACGAGGGCATCATCGCCGAGCCCGCGGGCGCCCTGTCGGTGGCGGCACTCGGGAACATCACGTTCGAGCCGGGGTCCACGGTGGTGTGCCTGATCTCCGGAGGCAACAACGACGTCTCGCGGTACGGCGAGATCCTGGAACGTTCGCTGGTGAATCTCGGCCTGAAGCACTACTTCCTCGTCGACTTCCCGCAGGAGCCGGGCGCACTGCGCCGCTTCCTGGACGAGGTGCTCGGCCCCGAGGACGACATCACCCTGTTCGAGTACGTGAAGCGCAACAACCGGGAGACCGGCGCCGCCCTGGTGGGTATCGAACTCGGCAAGGCCGAGGGGCTCGGCGAGCTGCTCGAGCGGATGGAGCAGTCCCGGATGCAGGTCGAACGCCTGGAGCCGGGGAGCCCCGCGTACCGCTACCTCACCTGAGTCGCTACTTCTGCAGCAGCCGCGCGACGACCTTCGTGTACAGCTCGGGCTCCGGCATGGGGAGCCCGAGCAGAGCGGCCAGGTAGATACCGTCCCCGACGAGGCGCACGATCTCGGCCTGCACGGGGTCGTCGATCTCGCTCTGGAGACCTTCGTCCCAGCCGCGCATCACTTCGGTAACGGCCTTCTGGATCTCGTCGTGCTGACCGTCGACGCTCCGTAGCGCGGCGATGGTCGAACGGTAGAGGGCGAGTTCCTCGGTGGTGCTCGCGTCGGGAACCTGCAGATACCACTCGGACAGCGAGGTGCCGCCGGACACGGCGTCGGCGAGCTGGGCGTCCGCCCGCTCGCCCAGCCGGCGCACCATGGCGGCGAGAAGCGCTTCCTTGCTGGGGAAGTGGTAGAGCAGTCCGCCTTTGGACACCCCGGCCTCCGCGGCGACGGATTCGAGGGTCACCTGGGCTATCCCCACGTCGAGCAGTAGCTTCTCGAGGGCGTCGAGTATTCGATCGCGCGTACCGGCAGCCATGGAGAGGGACTGTACCCGGGAAATAACTTTACCGTCCGGACGGTTCACGATAAGGTAACGGAACTGTACCGGCTGGACGGTTCTCACCGTGCCAGCTCTCGAATCGGAAAGTCGCAGGAAGATAAATGTCTGTCTCCACGGATCGCGGGATCAACGACGCCTACGCGCCAGGTCAGTCCTCCGCATCACGCCGAGACTGGCTCGGATTGGTCGTCCTGGCCTTCGCCGTCCTCCTGATCGCCGTCGACGGCACCGTGCTCGACCTCGCACTGCCGTTCATCAGCGCCGACCTCGAACCCAGCAGCACGCAGCTGCTGTGGATCATCGACGTCTACTCGTTCGTCCTCGCCGGCCTGCTCATCACGATGGGCACGCTCGGCGACCGGATCGGGCGGCGTCGCCTGTTGCTCCTCGGCGCCGCCGGATTCGGCATCGCCTCGCTGATCGCAGCGTGGTCGCCGACACCCGAGATGCTGATCGCGGCCCGCGTCCTGCAGGGAATCTCGGGTGCGACGCTGATGCCCGCGACACTCGGCCTGATCCGCACGATCTTCGTCGACCCGCGCCAGCGGACCCTCGCCATCGGCGTGTGGGGTGCGATGGCCGGTGGCGGTACCGCGGCCGGCCCGCTGATCGGCGGCTGGCTGCTCGAGCACTTCTGGTGGGGCTCGGTGTTCCTGATCAACATCCCCGTGATGCTGATTCTGATCGCCGTGGGACCGCTCGTGATTCCCGAGTCCAAGGACCCCGCCCCGGGGCGCTTCGACCTGCTCAGCGCCGCGCTGTCGATGACGACGATGCTGCCGCTGGTGTACGCGGTCAAGGAGACCGTGGTGCACGGTGTCGACCCGGTGCTGCTCGCCGTCGGACTCGTCGGCGTCGTGTCCGGTGTGGTGTTCGTGCGCAGGCAGAAGGCGATGAAGGACCCGATGATCGACCTCGGCCTGTTCGCCAAGCCGGCGTTCTCGACCGCCGTCCTCACCAACCTGCTGTCGATCTTCGCGCTGGCCGGTGTGCTGTTCTTCGGCTCGCAGTACCTGCAGTTGGTGCTGGGTAACAGCGCGTTCGAATCGGGTGTGCTGATGCTGCCCGGCATGCTGATGAGCGCGGTCACCGCACTCGCGGCGGCCTGGATGGTGCGCCGGTGGGCCACCTCGCACGTGCTCGGCGGCGGTCTCGCGATCGCGGCTGTGGGCGCGGCACTGATGCTCACGCTCGGCGTGGACGGTGCCCCGACGATGTTCGTGATCGGCTTCGGCCTCGCAGGCGCCGGTGTCGGTATCGCACTGACCCTGACCTCCGACCTCGTGGTCAGCGCCGTCGAGCCCGAACGGGCCGGCGCCGCCTCCGCAGTCTCCGAGACCGCATACGAGCTCGGTATCGCGCTCGGCGTCGCCGTGCTCGGCAGCGTCGTCATGGCGATCTTCCGGAACGGCCTCGACACCTCGATGCTGCCGCCGGAACAGGTCGAGCCCGCCCAGGGCACGCTCGGTGCCGCCGTCGCGGAGGCCCAGCACCTCCCGGAGACGGCCCGGACGGTGTTCCTGGAGTCCGCGCAGTCGGCGTTCGTCGACGGCATGCACGTCGCCGCCGGCGCGACGGCCGTGATCCTGTTCGCGACCGCAGTCCTCGTCCTGCGGATGCTGCGCGACCGTCAGGGCGAGCTGTCGAGCACCACGAACGAGTGACCCGGTAGCACCGTCGCCGACGCGGTTTCGTCCTGCGTCGGCGGCTCCCACCACAACACGGGGGAGCCGCCGACCGGGACGGTCACCGGTTCGGCACTCAGGTTGCACGCGATACGAAGTGCACCGCGGTGCACCACGATCCACTGCTCCGCCTCGTCGTAGTCGACGGACAGGTTCTCGAGCCACGGATCGGTCAACTCGGCGCGCTCCCGGCGTAGGCGCAGCAACGAGCGATAGCAGTCGAGCAGCCGCGCATGAGGTTCGCGGACCAGTTCGTCCCAGTCGAGCTTGGACCGCTCGAACGTTTCCGGGTCCTGTGGGTCCGGAACGTCGTCCGTGCTCCAGCCGTGCTCCGCGAACTCGGCCTTGCGCCCCTCGGCCGTCGCCCGCGCGAGTTCCGGTTCGGGGTGGGAGGTGAAGAACTGGAACGGGGTGCTCGCACCCCACTCCTCACCCATGAACAGCATCGGCGTGAACGGCGAACACAGCACGAGCGCCGCCTTCACGGCGAGCTGCCCGGAATCGAGATACGTGCCGGGGCGGTCGCCGATCGCCCGGTTACCGATCTGATCGTGCGTGCACGTGTACGTGACCAGCGAACTGGCCGGGGTCCGGCGGGTATCCAGCGGCCTGCCGTGGGTGCGACCGCGGAACGTCGAGAAGGTGCCCGCGTGGAACCACCCCTGGCGCAGGGTGTCGGCGAGGCAGGCCATCGAACCGAAATCTCCGTAATAGCCCTGCCTCTCGCCCGACACCGCGGCGTGGACGGCGTGATGCACGTCGTCGTCCCACTGCGCGTCGAGGCCGCAGCCGCCTGCCGACCGCGACGTGATCAGGCGCGGATCGTTGAGGTCGCTCTCGGCGATGAGCGTCAGCGGCCGTCTCAGGTGCGCGGACAGCCGGCGGGTCTCGATGGCCAGGTCCTCGAGAAGATGGGTTGCGGTGTGGTCGACGAGCGCGTGGACCGCGTCGAGGCGGAGCGCGTCGATGTGGAACTCACGGAACCACCGCAGCGCGTTGTCGATGATGTAGCGGCGGACCTCACCGCTGTCCGGTCCGTCCAGGTTGATGCTCCGGCCCCACGTGTTGGCGCCCTGCGCGAGGTACGGGCCGTACCGGTCGAGGTAGTTGCCGGACGGTCCGAGGTGGTTGTACACGGCGTCGAGGACCACGCCGAGACCGCGGGCGTGGCACGCGTCGACGAGAGTCTGCAGCCCGTCCGGCCCGCCGTAACCCTCATGCACCGTGTACCAGAGAACGCCGTCGTATCCCCAGTTGTGGGTCCCGTTGAAACCGTTGACGGGCATCAGTTCCACGAAGTCGACGCCGAGTTCGACGAGGTGGTCGAGCCGGTCGACGGCGGCCGCGAACGTGCCCTCCGGAGTGAACGTGCCGACGTGCAGTTCGTAGACGACGGAGCCGGCGAGCTGCCGCCCGGTCCACCGCGAGTCGGTCCAGAGGCTCTCGTCGAGAGTGTGGAGTTGGGACGCGCTGTGCACTCCGTCGGGCTGTCGCGGCGACCGGGGATCGGGAAGTGGGGTGTCGCTGTCGTCGAGGACGAACGCGTACCGCGAATCCGGCGACGCGTCGACGTCGGCTCGCCACCATCCGTCCGGTGACGGGGTCATGTCGTGGCGTCGGCCGTCGACCTCCACAGAAACGGAATCCGGAATCGGGGCCCATACCTCGAATGTGTGCACCCGATCAGCATGCCTCGATGCGGCGGGCCGCGCAGGACAGTCAGCTCTCGGGCGTGCCGGAGTCCTCGACCTCCTCGATGATCTCCGCGCCGAGAACGGACAAGCGGTGTTCCTCGGCGTCCTGCACGGTGCCGAAGTCCTGCTCCTCGAGCACGTTACGGTCCTTGTCGAGGTATCGATACGTCGCCATGTCCCTACGATGGCACACGGCGGCAGAGATGGCGGCGAGTCGGCCCTTTCGCCCCGGTTCCGGAAGTAGCAAGCTGAGAGTACGGACTCGAACGTCGCGAGGAGCAGTCATGCACGTAGCAGTGGGAGACCGGTTGCACGTTCAGGGGAGGGTGGTCGGAGTGCACGAGACTACCGCCGAGGTCGTGGAGGTACACGGAGAGAACGGCGCACCGCCCTATCTCGTCCGGTACGACGACGGCCACGAGGCGCTCGTGTTTCCCGGATCCGACGCCTGGGTGGAACACCCGAAGTCGTAGGTATCGGGCGCTTCGCCTGGTCGATGTGTGGCAAATCGCTGTGCCACATTGGTTGCACGATTGATGTATCGAATGTGTCTATCGTGAGACCGTGCCCGAATCCGCCAAGAGGTCCTACAGCTCGCCGCTGCGTGCGGAATCGGCGCGCCGGACCCGTCTCCTCGTCCGGGACGCCGCGGCCCGGCTGTTCGTCGACCGTGGATACGTCAGCACGACGGTGCGGAACGTGGCCGAGGCCGCCGGGGTGTCGACCCGCACGGTGTTCACCGCGTTCCCCGGCGGCAAGGCGGAACTGTTCCACGAGGCCCTGCACACGGCCATCGAGGGCGATACCGCCGCGACCCACACGCCCGCACCCCGGGACGGCGACCCCGTCGAACGGATCCTCGACCAGATGGTCGGATTCAGCACCGACGTCCTGGAGCGGGCCGGAACCCTGATGACGACGTCGATCGAATCCTCGGGAGCGGACGACGACATGCGGCGGTTCGCCGACGAGGGAGCGCGGGCCTCGGCCGAGAATGCGATGACGCTCGCCGAGGGACTCGCCGCGCACGAACTGCTGCGTCCCGAGATCTCCGTCCAGCGCGCCGCCGACGTGCTGTTCACCGTCGTGTCGCCGCAGGTGTACTCGATGCTGCGACGGCAGTGCGGGTGGGATGTCGTCGAGTACCGGAACTGGGTGAAAGCGACGATCCGGTCGAGTCTGCTCCACTGATCCGAGGTGCGTCGCGGCTACGGCAGCAGGATGAACTTGCCCGCCGCGTGCGGCGTCCGAAGATCTGCATGAGCGCGCGCCGCCTCTGTCAGCGCGTACGTGCGTGCCACGCGCACCCGCACGTCGCCGTTGCCCGCGAGGTCGACGAGGAAGACGCGGGCCCGTTTACGCGGCTCCATCCCTTCCGGCCCCAGCGCGCCCACGATCCGGAAACCGGCTTCGACCGGCCGGGGTCCGGGAACGGTCGTCACCAACCGCGACCGGTCCCGCACCAGGTCCACGGAGACGTCGATCGCCTCGTCACTGCCCGCGGTATCGATCACGGCGTCCACCCCGTCCGGTGCCAGGACGCGGACCCGATCGTCCAGGCCGGCGCCGTAGGACACGGGGGTGGCTCCGAGCGAGCGGACGTAGTCGTGGTGCTCGGGGCGCGCGGTACCGATGATCGTGGCACCGCGGGCCCGCCCCAACTGCACGACGAACGACCCCACGCCGCCGGACGCTCCGTGCACGAGCAGGAGGTCGCCGGCGCCGACGTTCGCCGTGTCGAGGGTATCGACCGCGGTGGCACCCACGGCGAGAAGTCCGGCCGCCTCGTTCCACGGCAACGACGCCGGTTTCGGGATCACCGAATCACCGGACACGACAAGTCGGTCCGCGTACGACTCGGACACCGGGTACACGATCACCTCGTCGCCCACCGAGATCGGGCCCACCGGTCCCGCCGCGGTGTCACCCACCTCGCCGACGATGCCCGCGGCCTCGCTGCCCAGGCCCATGGGCAAGACGTCCGGGTCGGCACCGAACGCGCCGCTGTAGAGCTTGTAGTCGATCGGATTGACCCCGATGGCGCGAACGTCGATCACCACCTCGCCGGGGGCGGGACTCACCGGATCCGCGTCGACGACCGCGAGGACCTCCGGCCCTCCGTATGCCCGGGCAACCACACGTCGCGACATACAAGAGCCAGTACCCCTGTGAGTACTTGTCAACCGCGGGCGGTTAATAAGTACTCACGGGGCCAGAAGCGCCACGGGATAGCGGGCGAACAGGGTCGCGGTGTCGACGCCGCCGCCGGTGTACGTCTGGGAGGTGAGCAGGTCGGTCCAGGTGCCGTCGGGGAGGGGCACGGTGGTGTCGCCCCAGCCACGTTGCTCCAGACCGACGGTGTGGCGGGTGGCCAGTGCCACGACGTCCGGCGCCGACCCTTGCCGTCCGCGGGCGAAGCCGATCAGATGTTCCGCCGCGGTCCCCGACGCGAACACCGGCGTGTAGGTCCCGCCGACGAAGCTGTCCGGACGTTCCCGGCGCAGGCGCAGAGCCGTGCGGACGATGTGCATCTTCGCCGCGCCCGTCGCATCGACCGGAGGGGTGCCGAGTCCCGCGAGCAGGCTCCGTCGTCTGTCGTAGTCCACGGGACGGCGATTGTCCGGGTCGACGAGCGAGTCCTCCCACAGCTCGGTTCCCTGGTACACGTCCGGGATCCCGGGTCCGCACAGCTGCAGCAGCTTCTGACCGAGCGAGTCCGACCAGGCGTGCGGGGCCAGCTGGGTGCACAGGGAGCCGAGCGCCTTGCCGACGGTGCCGTCGATCACCGTGTCCAGCCAGTGGTGGAGGTCGCGCTCGAAGTCCTCGTTCACGTCGTGCCACGACGTCCGGGTCCCGGCCTCGCGGACCGCCTTCTCCGCGTACGCGTGGACGCGGTCGCGGAAGTCGGGCACGTCGGCCGCGGCCCGGCCGTCGACCGGCCACACCCCGAACAGGTTCTGCCACAGGAACAGTCCGGTCACGGGATCCGGGCTGGGTGCGATGCGTTCCCATTGATCGACACATTCGGCCCACAGGTCCGGCACCTGCGACAGGATGCCGATCCGGGCCCGGACGTCCTCCCCACGCTTGGTGTCGTGCGTCGACAGCGTCGTCATCGCCTGCGGCCACCGGGCGGCTCGCTCGGCTGCGGCCAGGTGGAATTCGGCGGGGGAGACGCCGACGTTCGCCGGATTGCCGCCGACCTCCTGCAACGACACCAGCCGGGCGGTGCGGTAGAACAGGCAGTCCTCCACGGACTTCGCCATCACTGCGCCGCACACCTGCTGGAAGCGGGTGGCCGCCTCACCGCCGGCGATCAGGGCGGCGCCGAGGGCGGACAGCGCGTCGGACCAGTGCGGTTCACGCCGGAGGACGTCGCCGATCACCCGTTTCGCCAGCCCGGCCAGCGGACTGTAGTCGGACCGGTACACGGGCATGGCGGCGACGACGTCCACGACGGCGTCACGCAGGTCCGCATCGCTGCAGTCGGTGCCGGTCTCCGCGCGGATCGCCCGGACGAGGCGCCGGACCTCCGGGGCGAGAATGGTTCCGGCGACGTCGCGTTTGATCGCGGTTTCGTGTTCGTGAATCCACGGCGCGTCACCCCGGTCACCCGTGCGGGACGACGACAGGGCGGTGAGCGCGGGAGCTCCCGACGCGTCGACGAAGACGCCGCCGACTTCGGCCAGCGCGTCGTAGCCGGTGGTGCCCGCGATCGGCAGGTGGTCGTCCAATGGTTCGGTGTGGCCGAGGATCTTCTCGATCACCAGCCACCGGTCCGCGCCGATCACGCCGCGCAGCCGGTCGAGATACTCGGCCGGATCGGACAACCCGTCGGGATGGTCGATTCGCACGCCGTCGATCAACTCGTCCGTCACCCAGCTCCGCAGTTCGCGGTGCGAGGCCTCGAACACGCGCGGGTCTTCCTGACGGATACCGGCCAGTTCGCTGACCGCGAAGAATCGCCGGTACCCGATGAGCCCGGAGTCCCACGGGACCAGGCGGTAGGACTGCGCGTCGTGCACCGCCGTCGGCTCGGCGGTGTCGGTGCCGGGGGAGATCGGGAACCGGTGCTCGTAGAACGCGAGCAGAGGCTCGGGTCCCGAGCGGTCGACGGTCAGCGACTCGAGATCGGCGTCCGATCCGAGGACGGGCAGCGCGAGCCGGCCGCCTGCGCCGTTGTCGTCGCTCCAGTCGATGTCGAAGAACTCGGCGTACTCGGAGCGGCGACCGTGCGTGAGAACATCCCACCACCACGGGTTCTCACGCGGATTCGCGACACCCACATGATTGGGGACGAGGTCGACGACGAGACCCATGCCGCGGCCCCGCACCTCCCGGGACAGCGCGGCCAGCGCCTCCCGCCCGCCGAGCGCGGGGGACACGCGGGTCACGTCGGTGACGTCGTAACCGTGGGTCGATCCGGTGGTGGCCGTCAGGATCGGCGACAGATAGGCGTGGGAGATCCCGAGGTCGTCCAGGTAGTCGGCGACCGCGGCGGCGTCCGCCAGGGTGAAGCAGTCACCGCGCAGTTGCAGCCGGTAGGTGGCCGTGATCGACATCGTCGTCCCCGGCTCAGGCTGTCCGGCGCAGCACGACCAGCGACCGGGCCTCGACCTGCAGCGGATCCCCGGCCTTGATCACCGCTTCCTTCGCCCCCGTCGGGACTGCGGTGTCGAGCACGACCGCCCATTCGTCGGCATAATCGGAATTCGGCGTGGAGAACTCGATCTCCTCGTCGTGCGCGTTGAAACACAGCAGGAACGAGTCGCCGACCACCCGCTCGCCGCGGTGGTTGGGTTCGGGGATGCCCTCGCCGTTGAGGAAGACCGCGAGGGACTTCCCGAAACCGCTGTCCCAGTCCTCGGGGGTCATCTCCTCACCGGCCGGGGTGAGCCACGCGATGTCGCGGGTCTGGTCACCGCTGCGGATGGGGGTGCCCTCGAAGAACCGGCGGCGACGGAACACCGGATTCTTCATCCGCAAGGCGATCACCCGTTTGGTGAACTCGACCAGGTCGGCGTTGGCGTCCGCCAGCGACCAGTCCATCCACGACAGTTCCGAGTCCTGGCAGTACACGTTGTTGTTGCCCTGCTGGGTGCGGCCCATCTCGTCGCCGTGCGCCAGCATCGGCGTCCCCTGGCTGAGCAGCAGGGTGGCCAGGATGTTGCGGCTCTGCCGCCCGCGCAGATCGAGGATCTCCGGATCGTCCGTCGGCCCCTCGACACCGCAGTTCCAGGACCGGTTGTGGCTCTCGCCGTCGTTGTTGCCCTCGCCGTTGGCCTCGTTGTGCTTCTCGTTGTACGACACCAGGTCGTGCAGGGTGAACCCGTCGTGGGCGATGACGAAGTTGATGCTCGCGCCGGGGCGGCGCCCGGTGGCCTCGTAGAGGTCGGAGGACCCGGTCAGCCGGGACGCGAACTCGCCGAGCGTCGCGGGTTCGCCGCGCCAGTAGTCGCGGACCGTGTCCCGGTACTTGCCGTTCCACTCCGTCCACAGGCCCGGGAAGTTGCCCACCTGGTACCCGCCTTCGCCGATGTCCCACGGTTCGGCGATGAGCTTGACCTGGCTGACGATCGGATCCTGCTGGACGAGGTCGAAGAACGCGGAGAGCCGGTCGACGTCGTGCAGTTCACGGGCGAGCGTGGACGCGAGGTCGAACCGGAATCCGTCGACGTGCATCTCGGTGACCCAGTACCGCAGCGAGTCCATGATGAGTTGCAGCGTGTGCGGGTGCCGGGCGTTGAGGCTGTTCCCGGTGCCGGTGTAGTCCATGTAGTGCTCGGCGTCGCCGTCGACGAGCCGGTAGTAGGCGGCGTTGTCGATGCCGCGGAACGAGATGGTCGGACCGAGGTGGTTGCCCTCGGCGGTGTGGTTGTAGACGACGTCGAGGATGACCTCGATGCCCGCTTCGTGGAACGAGCGGACCATCGCCTTGAACTCCGACACCGCGGCGCCCGGCTTCTCCGCCGACGAATACCCGGTGTGCGGGGCGAGGAAGCCGAACGTGTTGTAACCCCAGTAGTTCCGCAGCCCCTTGTCCAGCAGCGTCTGATCGTGCATGAACTGATGCACCGGCATCAGTTCGATCGCGGTGACCCCGAGGTCGACGAGGTGGTCGATGATCACCGGATGCGCGAGGCCCGCATACGTGCCGCGGAGCTCTTCCGGCACACCGGGATGCGTCGCCGTCATGCCCTTGACGTGGGCCTCGTAGATCACGGTGTCGTGGTACGGGTGCTTCGGTGCGCGGTCGGCAGCCCAGTCGAAGAACGGGTTGATCACCACCGTCGTCATCGTGTGGCCGAGCGAGTCGTGTCCGGGCAGTCCGGGCGCCGAGGTCTCCTCGGGTTCCGCCGCGAGCTCGGCCCCCGCCTCGTCCTCTGCCTCGATGTCGTCGTCCGTGCCGACGAGCAGGGCGGCGTCCTCCGATTCGTCGGGGGCGGCCTCGGCGGGCGCGTCGATGTCGTAGGAGAACAGGGACCGGTCTCCGTCGAACTCGCCGTCGAACGCCTTGCCGTAGGGGTCGAGGAGGAGCTTGCTGGGGTCGCAGCGGTGCCCGGCAGAGGGATCCCAGGGGCCGTGGATCCGGTACCCGTACCGCTGACCGGGAACGACGGTCGGCAGGTACGCGTGCCACACGTAACCGTCGACCTCGTCGAGGCGAATCCGCGTCTCCGTGCCGTCCTTCGCGATCAGGCACAGATCGACCGCCTCGGCGACCTCGGAGAACAACGAGAAGTTCGTCCCGGCTCCGTCGTAGGTGGCGCCCAGTGGGTAGGCGCTGCCGGGCCACACGGGAATGGGCGTGGTGCCGGTCGACTCGCTTGCTTCCATATCGAGAACACTAGCCCGCGTCGGCGTTGCTCTCAGCTCGACGTGATCGGGCTATCGGCCCGGGGTGGAGCTCCGTGCGGCAGCAAGCATTCCGGCTGTGATCTTCCGCACGTCGCCGGTGGTGCACACGTACGGCGGCATCGCGTAGATCAGGTTCCGGAACGGTCGCAACCAGACCCCGGCGGCCACCGCGGCGTCGGTGGCGGCCCGCATGTCGACGGGTTCGGCGAGTTCGATCACACCGATCGCGCCGAGCACCCGGACGTCCCGGACGCCGGGGAGTTCCCGGGCCGGCGCGAGCCCCGATTCGAGCTCGCGGCGCACACCCTCGACCTCGGCTCGCCAGTCGCGCGACAGCAGGAGTTCGATCGACGCCACAGCGACGGCGCAGGCGAGCGGGTTGGCCATGAACGTGGGACCGTGCATCAGCCCGCCGGCGTCCCCGGCGCTGATGGTCTCGGCGACGTCGGTGGAACAGAGCGTCGCGGCGAGGGTCATATACCCGCCGGTGAGGGCCTTGCCGACGCACATGATGTCGGGGCGGGCGCCGGCGTGGTCCGCGGCGAACAGTTCGCCGGTGCGGCCGAAACCGGTCGCGATCTCGTCGAACACCAGCAGGAGCCCGTGCTCGTCGCAGATCCGCCGCAGCTCCGACAGGTACCGGGGGTCGTGGAAGCGCATGCCACCGGCTCCCTGCACCACCGGTTCGACGATGACGGCCGCCAGTTCGTCGGTGTGCGAGGCCACCAGGTGCTCGAACTCCGCGACGTACCGCGGGTCGAATTCGCGGGGCGGGGGTCCGGCGAAGACCTGCCGTGCCAGGACGTCCGTCCACAGGGAGTGCATGCCGCCGTCCGGGTCGCAGACGCTCATCGGGGCGAACGTGTCGCCGTGATACCCGCCGCGCCAGGTGAGCAGCCGGTGCCGCTCCGGCCTGCCGCGACTGCGCCAGTACTGCAGGCACATCTTGACGGCGACCTCGACGGACACCGAACCGGAATCGGCGAGGAACACCTTGTCGAGTCCGTCCGGGGTGATCTCGACGAGCAGCTGGGCGAGCCGCGCGGCCGGTTCGTGGGTGAGCCCGCCGAACATCACGTGACTCATCCGCCCGAGCTGCGCCGTCGCCGCCGCGTCCAGGACGGGATGCCGGTAGCCGTGGACCGCGGCCCACCACGAACTCATGCCGTCGACGAGTTCGCGTCCGTCGGCGAGAGTGAGGCGCGTCCCGCTCGCCTCGGCCACCACGAGCGGGGTGGTCGAGGCGGGGAAGGCGCCGTACGGATGCCAGAGCAGCGAGGCATCGAGGGACGTGATGTCGTCGACGGACAGGCTCGGGGAGGTCACGGTCTCGACCCTAGCCACTCGAAGAAAACCGGGCCCACCCGGGTTGAACACCGTTCAAGTCGCGTATCGTGCCGTGGGTGAGTACCGACCGCACCTTCACCACCTGGCTCGACGACGTCGAGGACCAGCGGCGCGCCGCGGGACTGCGCCGCGAGTTGCGTCCACGCACGCCCGGCAACGCGCTGATCGATCTGGCGTCCAACGACTACCTCGGACTCGTACGGCACCCGGAGGTGCTGCACGGCGCGATGACCGCGCTGCGCCGCTGGGGCGCGGGGGCCACCGGCTCGCGTCTGGTCACGGGATCGACCACCGAACACGAACTCCTCGAAACCGAACTGGCCGAGTTCGTCGGCGCCGAGGCCGGGCTGGTGTTCTCGTCCGGGTACACGGCGAATCTCGGTGCCGTCACCGCACTGTCCGGCGCCGGATCGCTGATCGTCTCCGACGCGGGCAGCCACGCGTCGCTGGTCGACGCGTGCCGGCTGTCCCGGGCCCGCGTGGCCGTCGCACCGCACTCCGATCTCGACTTCGTCCGCAGCGCACTGGCCACCCGGCCGGAGGAGCGGGCGCTGGTCGTCACCGACTCGGTGTTCAGCGCGGACGGGGATCTCGCACCCCTCGTCGACCTCCACCGGGTGTGCCGCGACCACGGCGCGTTCCTCGTCGTGGACGAGGCGCACGGTGTCGGAGTCCGCGGCGCAGGGGGCCGCGGACTCGTGCACGAGGTGGGTCTCGCGGGCGAACCCGACATCGTCGTCACGGCCACGCTGTCGAAGTCGCTGGCCAGCCAGGGTGGTGCGGTGCTGGCGTCGGAGAAGGTGCGCGCGCATCTCGTCGACGCCGCGCGCACGTTCATCTTCGATACCGGCCTCGCCCCCGCGGCCGTCGGTGCGGCACGGTCGGCGCTCGCCGTTCTGCGGCGTGAACCCCACCGTGCGGAGTCCGTCCTGGACCGTGCGCGGGATCTCGCCCGGTTCACCGGCGCCGGGACACCCGAGTCCGCCGTCGTCTCCGTCATTCTCGGCGACCCGCAACGCGCCGTCGACGCGGCCGCCGCCTGCCGGGAACAGGGCTTGCACGTCGGCTGCTTCCGGCCCCCGTCGGTGCCCGAAGGCACCTCGCGTCTGCGGCTCACCGCCCGAGCGACGCTCGATGAGGGCGAACTGTCGCGGATCGAAGCCGTGCTGGCGGACGTCCTGGCGGGAGCGTCGGCGTGAGCATCCTGGTGGTCACCGGCACGTCGACGGACGTCGGCAAGACGGTGGTCACGGCGGCGCTGGCGGCGATTGCACGTGAGGCGGGCCTGTCCGTGGCGGTGTGCAAGCCCGCGCAGACCGGCGTCGCCCCGGGCGAGCCGGGTGATCTGGCCGAGGTGACCAGACTGTCCGGTGTCACGGCGGTGGTGGAGCTGGCCCGCTATCCCGAACCACTCGCCCCCGACACCGCGGCCCGGCGCAGTGGCCTGCCGATGCTGCGGTGCGCCGACGTCGTCGAGACGGTCCGTGCGCTCGATGACGGGCACGATCTGGTGCTCGTCGAGGGTGCAGGCGGCCTGCTGGTGCGGCTGGGCGCCGAGGGCTTCACGCTCGTCGATCTCGCGCGCGCCCTCGACGCACCGGCTGTGGTGGTCGCCGCGGCAGGCCTCGGCACGCTCAACCACACCGAGCTCACGATCCGGGCACTGTCGGCGGCCGGTCTCGCCTGCGCCGGAACGGTGATCGGGTCGTGGCCGGACGAGCCCGGGCTCGCCGAGCGGTGCAATCTCGACGACCTGCCCGCCGTGACGGGAGTCGACGTCGTCGGCTCGGTGCCCGCGGGCAGCGGACGCCTCGCCTCCGCGTCGTTCGGCGCGGCCGCATCCACGTGGTTCGACAGCACCTGGCTGAAGTCGACGCTCACGCGGCTCTGAGCTGGGGCCGTCAGGAGTCGGCGAGCACCGACAGCACGTTGCCCGCGGGGTCGGTGAACCACGCGATGTCGGGACCGTTGCCGCGCATGATTGCCTTGTCGTCCTGATCGAAACCGTCGTACCGCAGGAACCGGACCCCACGTTCGGTGAGTGCGTCGACGGCCTTCTCGACGTCGTCCACGGCGAAATTCAGGATCGTGAACGTCGCCGGCGTGTGGTCGGGCTTGGGATAGATCAGCACCACCGGCCCCTTCGGGAGATGCAGGCCCAGCAGTCCCATCTCCTCTTCGGTGACCTCGAGGCCCAGGGTGTCGGTGTAGAAGGACTTGGCCGCGGCGATGTCGTCGACGGCGAAACCGCTGAATGCTCGCGCATTGCTCAACATGTCTGTTCTCTTTCCGTGCTGTCGGTCACGACATCTCGGCCCGCGCCTGCGCGCTGAGCTGGATGATCTGGACGTAGTTGCCGTCGGGGTCCACGGCGGTGCCGAACCAGCTGCCGTCACGATCCTCGAGCGGGGACAGCCACGTCGCGCCGAGTTCGTCGATCCGGTCTGCTGCGGCGCGGGCGTCGGCGACCTCGACGTTGAGGAGTATGCGGCCGGGTTCGGGGTTCGTGTCGCCGACGTCGTCGCGCCGGTCGAGCATGATGTAGAAGCCGTCGAAGTCGAGGACGTCGTAGCCCGGTTCGCCGGGGGTGCGTTCGACCTTCGGCGAGAACGCGGCGGTGTACCAGTCCCGTAGTCGGTCGGGGTGAGTGCTGGCGAGCAGGATGCTTCCGATCGTGGCGTCGGCCATGATGTCCTCCCGGTGGGTGTGCCTTGTCGGTGGTCCTGCAGATATGGACTCGGCCGCCCCGCGAAATTCATCGCAACGGAGTTTCCGAGGTGCCGAAAGCGGCACCGTCCCCTCCGAATATCGGTAGTGTGATTCATGTCACGGCTACATCCGGCTGGGTTGGGAGGGGTCACATGTCGACCTCCGAAATGCTCGAACTGAATCGCACCATCGACCGCCTTCGGCGCGCTGTCGGTTCGTTGCGATCGATGTACGGCGACGCCGCATCCGTGCGGCGGCTGAGCAACGATCTGGAGCGGCTCGAGATAGACGCGCGGGAACTCGACTCCTCGCCGCCGAACGTCGTCCACCGCGAACCGGTGGAGCGAATCAAGGTGTCAGACACCCCGTACGACGCGTCGATGTGGCTCGGTATCGATGACGAGGGGCTGGGCGGGCTCCACTACGAGCGCGGATGAGCGCGCCGCCGAAGGATTCCGAAAGTGCCGGTGTGGGGGCGCCGACCCGTGCCCGGATAGCGGAACGCACGCTCCGCACCGACCGGTGGTGGGTGGCCCCGCTGCTGACGGTGCTCGGCCTGTCCGTCTTCGTGGTGTACGCATCGGTCCGCTCGTGGGTCCGCACCGCGTACTTCGTCGAGGACTATCACTACCTGACGCCGTTCTACTCGCCGTGCCTGAGCGATTCGTGTGTGCCCGGTTCGAGCGACTTCGGGACACCCATCGGCGAGTTGCCGATGATCATCCCGCTCGGGTTCCTGGTGCTGCCGTTCCTGCTCGGCTTCCGGCTCACCTGCTACTACTACCGCAAGGCCTACTACCGGTCGGTGTGGTTCTCGCCGCCCGCGTGCGCGGTTGCGGAGCCCCACAGCACCTACACGGGTGAGACGCGCCTGCCGCTGATCGTCCAGAACGCACACCGCTACTTCTTCTACGTCGCAGTCGTCGTCTCGCTGATCAACACGTACGACGCGATCCGCGCGTTCCACGGCGCCGACGGCGGATTCGGAATCGGGCTCGGCACACTCGTCATGGTCTGCAACGTGATCCTGCTCTGGGCGTACACCGTCTCCTGCCATTCCTGCAGGCACGTCATGGGCGGCAGGCTCACCCACTTCTCCAAGCACCCGATCCGGTACCGGCTCTGGACCTGGGTCAGCACACTGAACACCCGGCACATGCAGCTCGCCTGGACCACCCTCGCCACACTGATCATCACCGACTTCTACGTGATGCTCGTGGCCAGCGGCACCATCTCCGACCTGCGCCTCATCAACTGACTTCATCGAAGAGGGAGTGGAATGACGGAAGTCGAACGGCACCAGTACGACGTCGTGGTCATCGGTGCCGGCGGCGCCGGACTGCGAGCGGTCATCGAGGCCCGGGAACAGGGCCTGTCCGTCGCCGTCGTCTGCAAGTCGCTGTTCGGCAAGGCGCACACGGTCATGGCGGAGGGTGGCTGCGCCGCCGCGATGGGAAACGCCAACGAGAAGGACACGTGGCAGACCCATTTCCAGGACACGATGCGCGGCGGCAAGTTCCTCAACAACTGGCGAATGGCCGAACTGCACGCCCGCGAGGCTCCCGACCGGGTGTGGGAACTCGAGACGTACGGGGCCCTGTTCGACCGGACCCCCGACGGCCGGATCAGCCAGCGTAACTTCGGCGGTCACACGTATCCGCGGCTCGCGCACGTCGGTGACCGCACCGGACTCGAACTGATCCGCACCATGCAGCAGAAGATCGTGTCGCTGCAGCAGGAAGATTTCGCCGCCACCGGCGACTACGAGGCCCGGATCAAGATCTTCGCCGAATGCACCATCTCCGAGCTGACCAAGGACGGCGACCGGATCTCGGGTGCCTTCGGATACTGGCGCGAGAGTGGACGTTTCGTCCTGTTCGAGGCACCGGCCGTCGTGATGGCCACCGGCGGGATCGGCAAGTCGTTCAAGGTGACGTCGAATTCGTGGGAGTACACCGGCGACGGTCACGCCCTCGCCCTGCGCGCGGGCGCCAACCTCATCAACATGGAGTTCGTGCAGTTCCACCCCACCGGCATGGTGTGGCCGCCCAGTGTCAAGGGCATCCTCGTGACGGAAGGCGTCCGCGGCGACGGCGGGGTCCTGAAGAACTCCGAGGGCGAGCGGTTCATGTTCTCGTACATCCCGCCGGTCTTCAAAGGCCAGTACGCGGAGACCGAGGAAGAGGCCGACGGCTGGTACAAGGATTCCGACAACAACCGCCGCACACCGGATCTCCTGCCCCGCGACGAGGTGGCCCGGGCCATCAACTCCGAGGTCAAGGCCGGACGGCAGACCCCGCACGGCGGCGTGTACCTCGACATCGCCTCACGGATGCCCGCCGACGAGATCGTCCGGCGGCTGCCCTCGATGTACCACCAGTTCAAGGAACTCGCCGACGTCGACATCACCAAGGAGCAGATGGAGGTCGGGCCCACCTGCCACTACGTGATGGGGGGCATCGAAGTCGACCCCGACAGCGGATCGTCCAGCGTCGCGGGTCTGTTCGCCGCGGGGGAGTGTTCGGGTGGGATGCACGGTTCCAACCGGCTCGGCGGCAACTCGCTGTCCGACCTCCTGGTGTTCGGGCGCCGCGCCGGACTGGGGGCGGCGGAGTATGTGAAGTCGCTGCAGGACCGGCCGGTCGTGTCCGCGGACGCCGTCGATGCGGCTGCGCGGATGTTGTTGTCGCCGTTCGATCCCGCGGTCGGGGAGGGTGGCACCACCGAGAACCCGTACACGCTGCACACCGAGTTGCAGCAGACCATGAACGACCTCGTCGGCATCATCCGGAAGGAAGACGAGATCGTCCGTGCCCTGGAGAAGCTCACGGAGATCAAGGGCCGCATCGGGGGCGTGGAGGTGGAGGGGCACCGCCAGTTCAACCCGGGATGGCACCTCGCCGTCGACCTGCGGAACATGGTGCTGGTCAGCGAATGCGTGGCCCAGGCGGCGCTGCTGCGCACGGAAAGTCGCGGCGGGCACACCCGAGACGACCACCCGAGCATGGAGGCGGAGTGGCGCAACACCCTGCTGGTGTGCAGCGTGGTCGGCGACATGTCCGCGCATCCCGATTCGGTGGTGCCGGACGTCACCGTCACCCGCGAACCCCAGCTCCCGATGCGCGCAGAGCTGTTGGAGCTCTTCGACATCGACGAACTGGCGAAGTACTACACCGACGCCGAACTCGCGGAACACCCGGGAAGGAAGGCCTGAGATGGGTTACGACGCGCGGTTCCGGGTCTGGCGCGGCGACGCCGACGGCGGCGCGCTCCAGGACTACTCCATCCCCGTCAACGAAGGTGAGGTGGTGCTCGACATCATCCACCGGTTGCAGGCGACGCAGACGCCGGACCTGGCGGTGCGATGGAACTGCAAGGCGGGCAAGTGCGGTTCGTGTTCCGCCGAGATCAACGGCCAGCCACGGCTGCTGTGCATGACACGGATGTCGACGTTCACGGAAGACGAGGTGGTGACGGTCACGCCGTTGCGTGCGTTCCCGGTCATCCGGGATCTCGTCACCGACGTGTCGTTCAACTATGCGAAGGCGCGGGAGATCCCGTCGTTCACCCCGCCGCCGGGGCTCGGACCGGGTGAGTACCGGATGCAGCAGATCGACGTCGAGCGGTCGCAGGAATTCCGCAAGTGCATCGAGTGCTTCCTCTGCCAGAACACCTGTCACGTGATCCGTGACCACGACGACAACAAGCCGGCGTTCTCCGGCCCCCGCTTCTTCATCCGCGTCGCCGAACTGGAGATGCATCCACTCGACACGGCCGACCGTCGTGACGCGGCGCAGGAAGAGTTCGGTCTCGGGCTCTGCAACATCACCAAGTGCTGCACCGAGGTGTGCCCCGAGGGGATAAAGATCACCGACAACGCCATCATCCCGATGAAGGAGCGGGTGGTCGACCGCCGGTACGACCCCATCGTCTGGTTGGGCAACAAGCTTTTTCGCCGCGGTTAGCGCCTCCGGCACCCGTGAGTACTTGTTAACCGCGGGCGGTTGAGAAGTACTCACGGGTGCGTCAGCGCACGGCGTGGAGGTTGCGGGCGGTGGGCGACTTCTCGACCGATTCGGGGTCCGGGTCGGTGCCCAGGATCCGGTCGGCGGTTCCCGACGTGGTGACGGTGAACCAGTAGTGCTCGTTCTTGTAGTGGTGATGGCGGTGGTTGCGCCAGATCGCACGGTACAGGCGGGAGTTCGGCTTGTAGTCGCTGTGGATGAGGTAGTGCGTCCATTCGTAGAGGACGCCCAGAATGCTCAGCACCACCAGGAACGTCAGTCCGAGTCCGGTGCGCGGGAACGCGAGCAGCGAGATGGCCACGAGAACCGGAATCAGCCACGTCAGCGTCTGCCACGGGATGAAGACCAGCGGTACGTCCCGGGGGTCGACGTGATGCTCGCGATGCTTCCGGGCGAGCAGCGAATCGACGGTCAGGCCCAGGACCTTTCGGGGTTTCCAGTGCAGGATGCCGACGTGGATGACCCATTCGGCGAACGGGAACACGGCCAGCATCACCAGCGGAAGCACGGCATCGGTCAGCTGCCAGTCGCCGACGATCAGGCGGGCGGCCACCGCGGCGACCAGCATGCCGCCGATCATCCACGGGGACGGGTGTCGACGGAACTGGTCTGCGGCGTCGCGGAGGGTGATCGACCTGCGTTGGCGGCGATCTGCGGGAGGTTTCGTGGTCATGTGTCCTTCTCCGAATCGTTCTGGTGCAGTGCGTCGATCACGGACGTGACGGCGGCCGTGCCGAGGTCGAGGAGTGTGGTGGCGGTCTGTGCCGCGGCGACTTCGTCGTGGGCGGAGATCGCCTCGGCCAGCTGGTGGTACAGGTCGGTGCGGCCGACTTCCGCGACCATGACGGCGGCCATCGCCGTCATGGTCGGTTCGTAAGCGTTACGGAGGCTGTTGAAGATGAGCCGGAATGCGATGGAATCGGCCGTGTCGACGACGCGCTCCCAGAAGGCCAGGGCGCCGACCTGCTGCGCGACGGGGTCGCTGTCGGAGGCGAGATGATCCACGGCGTCGCGGAGAGCGGCACCCGACTCGTCGGTGGCCCGGCCCGCGGCGAGCCGGGCGACCTGCACACCGATCATCCGCCGCGCCTCGAGAACGCTGCGGACCACCGCCCAGTCGGGTACGCCGTCGCGGACCAGCAGCTGGGACAGCAGTTCGGGCCCGCCGTGCTGCCGGAAGTCGCGGACCGAGGTGGCGTCGCCCTGCCGGACCTCGACGAGTCCGGCCTGGGCCAGCTTCTGGATCGCTTCTCGGACCGCGGGCCGGGACACCCCGAACGCTTCGGCGAGTCGTCGTTCGCTCGGCAGGGCATCGCCGGCGGCGAGGTCGCCGCCCAGCACACGCGCGGTGATCTGGTCGAAGACTTCGGTGGAGGCGGATTTCCGCGCGATCGGCGAGAACATCATGACCATGACAGTAGGTCGGCAATAGGTAAGAGGTCAAGTGGTCTTACCACTGAATTTTGCTAGCCGAAGAGGCTTCGGACGAACACACTGGTGTCGGGCAGGGACGCGGGCATGGTGTAGAGATGGCCGGTCGGATACGTCCGGAACACGAACTGCTGCTGCCCGTTCGCGGCGAGGTCCGCCGTCAGTTTCCAGGCAAGAGGAATGGGGACGACGTCGTCGAACAGTCCCTGCCCGATGAACAGCGGCCGGTCGTAGCCCCGCACGGGCACACCCAGAGTGGTGCGCAGCGCCGCCAGGACCGCCGGGTCGTCGAGGGGACGGGACATCAACTGTCCGATCGAGATGCCGTCGAGTTGCGGGGCCGCCTCCTCGTAGCAGAGCGATTCGACGCGATTCAGGACGTCGACGCCGAGCGGTGTGAGGTAGCTGTCGACGTCGAGGTCGGGCCGTGACGCCCGCAATCCGGCGAGCGCGTACGCCACGAACACCGTGCTCCCGGTGAGGGGCACCTCCGGGAAACCCGGGCCGACGAGTGGCGCGAGATTCTCCAGATTGGACGGGGCGCCGGTGGCGACAGTGCCGCGGAAGTCGAGTTCCGGTGCGTACGTGGTTGCCATCGACGCGGCGACGAGGGCGGCATGGCCGCCTTGCGATTGACCGAGGGCGACCCACCGATCGGACAGGGACGGCGTGACGGTCCGCGCCGCGCGCACCATGTCGATCACGCTGTGCGCCTCCGTCGGGCCGTCCAGGTACGGGTGCACACCGGGTGTGCCGAGGCCGACGTAATCCGTTGCGACGACGGCGTAACCCTCGTCGAGCCAGTGCTGGACATACGGTCCGACGAGCTTTCCCGTCACCGTCGGCGCACACTTGTCGGCGATGCCGACCGTCCCGTGGGCCCAGGACACGACGGGCCACCCGCCGGGCGGCGCCTCACCGGGGGGCAGGAGAACCGCACCGGTGCTGAGTGCGGGTTCGTCCATCGGCCCCGTCGTCCAATAGGTGACGTACGTGGCGTCGGCGACGCCCGGCGGCCGCGCGTCCGGTGCCAGCGGCGTCGCGGCGACGACCGCACCCGGATCGCCGCCCGCAGTCTGTGCCGCCGCCGGGGTGGGCGCGCCGAGGAGCGACAGTAGGAGTGCCGCCGCGAGAACCGTTCCGGTGCGGCGGCCGAGCGAAGACGTCATCGCGTCCGTCCCTGGGCCGTCGGAGGCGCCGCGCGGTCCTGGAGTGGCCGACGCGGCGTCACCCAATTGTGCGCGCTCAGGGGCGGTGGGCGGAGTCTTTCAAGCGTGCGCGAATTCCGTCGACGAACAGCGACAGGCCGAAGTCGAACCGGACCGCCGGATCGCCGTCGAGGAGGTCCTCGTCGTACGCCGCGATCGGGGACTGCGGCGCATCGGGGGAGAGGGCGGCCCGGGTGAGGGCGCCTGCCGACTCCATCTGCGCCCGCGACTGCTCGTCGACCGTGTGGCCGAGGACGTAGTACAGCAGCGAGTACGACGACAGTTCCGCGTGTTCGCGGGACAGTCCGGACCGCAGGCCGACTGCTGCGAAGCTTTCCCGGACCCGGGAGTTGGTCATGCGCGACGCGTACGTGGCGGAAACCAGTTCGGCGCCGTCGCGGTGAGCGAGCAGCGCGGTGCGGAGCCGGTGGGCCAGTTCGGTGAACTCCGCGTCCCAGCCGGGGGCCGTGACCGGGGCGTCGACGTCTTCGAGGATCTTGTCGGCGAGCGCCCCGAGCAGGGTCTGCTTGTTGGGGAAATGCCAGTACAGGGCACCCGGCTGCACGCCGAGAGCCGTCGCGAGTCTGCGCATCGTGAGGTCGGCGAGGCCGAACTCGTCGAGGATGGCCATTGCGCCGTCGAGTACGTCGCCGCGTCGCAACTGCACTGTGTGATCTCCCAATCTCGTCGAAGAGCCCGCTCCGGCTTTGACAGTATTCCACCACGGATCTAACGTGAACACCGTTCAACTTGTACGGTGTTCAATTTTTCGGTTCCGTCGATTCACGGCACGTGATCGGCCCGTTTTCCAGGAGATACGTGTGACATCGGCCCCGGTACAGACAGACATCCTCGCCCTCGCGCGTGAGCAGGTTCTCGAGCGCGGTGACGCGCTGAACGAGAGTCAGGTGCTCGAGGTCCTGCAACTTCCCGACGACCGGCTCGAGGAACTGCTCGCCCTCGCGCACGACGTGCGCATGAAGTGGTGCGGTCCCGAGGTCGAGGTCGAGGGCATCATCAGCCTCAAGACCGGCGGCTGCCCCGAGGACTGCCACTTCTGCTCGCAGTCCGGCCTGTTCCAGTCGCCGGTGCGCGCGGCGTGGCTCGACATCCCGTCGCTCGTGGAGGCCGCCAAGCAGACCGCGAAGTCCGGCGCCAGCGAGTTCTGCATCGTCGCCGCCGTCCGCGGCCCCGACGAGCGGCTGCTCGCCCAGGTCGCTGCCGGCATCGAGGCGATCCGCAACGAGGTCGACATCCAGATCGCCTGCTCGCTGGGCATGCTCACCCAGGAGCAGGTCGACCAGCTCGCCGCGATGGGTGTGCACCGCTACAACCACAACCTGGAGACGTCGAAGTCCCACTTCCCGAACGTCGTCACCACCCACACGTGGGACGAGCGCTGGAACACGCTCCGCATGGTGCGCGAGGCGGGCATGGAGGTGTGCTGCGGCGGCATCCTCGGCATGGGCGAGAGCCTCGAACAGCGCGCCGAGTTCGCGGCCAACCTGGCCGAACTCGAACCCGACGAGGTGCCGCTGAACTTCCTCAACCCGCGGCCCGGAACCCCGTTCGGCGACCTCGAGGTCCTGCCTGCGAGCGAGGCCCTCAAGTCGGTCGCCGCGTTCCGCCTCGCGCTGCCCCGCACCATCCTCCGCTTCGCGGGCGGGCGCGAGATCACGCTCGGCGACCTCGGCGCCAAGCAGGGCATCCTCGGCGGCATCAACGCCGTCATCGTCGGCAACTACCTCACGACCCTCGGCCGCCCGGCCGAACAGGATCTCGACCTGCTCGTCGATCTGCAGATGCCGATCAAGGCCCTGAACGACACCCTGTGACGATCATGGCAGAGGCGACCATGGGCGACCGCCCCGAAGGCCGGGTCGACGGCCCCGAAGGCCGGGTCGACCGCCCCGAAGGCCGGGTCGACGGCCTCGAGGAGCGCTACAACCCGTACACCGGCCGCCGCGTGGTGGCCGGTGTGGACGACACCGTGCCCGCCGCCGCGCAGTTGGGTCTCGAGCCGCCCCGCTTCTGCGAGGCGTGCGGCCGCCGGATGGTGGTGCAGATCAGCCCGGACGGCTGGTGGGCGAAATGTTCCCGCCACGGTGTGTTCGACTCGATCTGCGGCGGACGGCGGTAGCGTCGGACGGGTGACCACGCTCCCGCGCTTCAGGCTTCGATCTGCCGCCGGAATCTTCTGCGGGACGGTGGTGGCGAGCGCGCTCGCCGGAGTGTTGTGGGGAGTCCTCGCACCGCCCGAGCACCTGCTGGTGGTCGCCCCCGACCGCGGGATGTCGCTGACGGGGGAGAGTGTGCACCGGTTCGATGCGATCGGGATGTTCGCGTGCGCGGGCCTGGTCGTCGGGATCCTCACCGCGGTCGCGGCGTGGACGGCGCGGAGAAGTCGCGGCCCGGTGGCGCTGGGTGCGGTTCTCGCAGGCAGTGTGGTCGGGGCCGGTGTGATGGCGCTCGGTGGAATCGGCGTGGCCGCGCTGCGTTTTCCCGACCCCGATACCTCGACCGCCGGTACGGTCGTGGCGGTCGCGCCGGGGATCGGGACCCCGCTGGTGCTGATCTTCCAGCCCCTCGTCGCCTGCGTCGTGACGTTGGTGCTCGCCGCGCTCAACCCGTACGACGATCTCGGCGTCAGCGATCCCCCGGTCGAACTCGACGAGCCGGAAGAGCGCGACGCGACCTTTACCTCGTGACCGACGTCCGCATCCGCACGTTCCCGAGGAGGCGCCCGCTGGCGAGAGCGCCGATGCGGCGAGTCGCGAACCGGGTGCTGACCGACGACACCCAGTTCATCAGCCCGGAGACGACGCTCGGCGGGGTGCTGCGCCGGTCGAGTGCGCGCAGCGCTGTCGTCACCACCTGATCCGCGGTCTGCATGCGGCCGACGGCGGCGTCCTCGGAACCGACGACGTCGAAGAACTCGGTGCGGGTAGGGCCCGGGCAGACCGCGAGCACGGTGAGGCCGGTGCCTCGCGCCTCGGCCCACAACGCCTCTGTGAAGTTGAGGACGAACGCCTTGGTCGCCCCGTAGACGGCCATGCCGGGAGTCGGCTGGAACGCGGCGGTGCTCGCCACGTTCACGAGTGCGCCGCGTCCCCGGAGCAGGTCGGGCAGGAAAGCGTGCGACAGCTCGATGAGGGTGGTGACGTTGAGCTGGATCTCGGAGGTGAGGCGCTCCAGGTCGGCGGACGCGAAATCTCCGTGCGTCCCGAATCCCGCGTTGTTGATCAGCGAGTCGACGCGGATGTCGCGGGCGGTGAGTTCGCCGCGCAACCGCTCCCCGGCGCCGTGTGTCGCGAGGTCGAACGGGAGCACGGTGACCGACACGTGGTGCGCGGCGCGGAGTTCGGTGGCGAGTTGTTCGAGCCGGTCGGCGCGGCGGGCGACGAGGACGAGATCTGCACCCCGCTCGGCGAACCGGCGGGCGAATTCGGCACCGAGGCCCGCGCTGGCGCCGGTGATGAGGACGGTGGTTCCGGATACGTCGAAGGACATGTGTGCTCCTAGCGGTGGGGTGTCCTCGAATGTAGTCAGTGCCATCTATGTAGTCAATGACAACATCTTGCTAGGCTGGCGGCATGCCCGTCGCCGAACAGCCCTACCACCACGGGAGTCTTCGCCGGGTGTTGCTCGCGCGCGCCGAGAGCACGCTCGAGAAGGACGGCGTCGACGGACTCTCCCTGCGGCAACTCGCGCGTGAGGCCGGGGTCAGCCACGCCGCACCCAGCAAGCACTTCCGGGATCGTCAGGCGCTGCTCGACGCACTCGCGGAGTCCGGCTTCCTGCGTCTCACCGCCGCCCTCGAACGCGCGGTCGAGGAGGCGGAATCGCATGCCCGGGCCCGTTTCGCCGCGCTCGCAGGCGCCTACGTGAGCTTCGCACTCGCACACCGGGAGTTGCTGGCCCTGATGTACGGCAACAAGCACGCGCCCGGAGCCGCTTCCCAGGTCGTGGAGGCCGGCCACGCCTCGATGGACCTGACGGTCCGGATCGTCACCGAAGCCCAGGCCGCGGGCGACATCGGACCCGGGGACGCGTCGCGCATCGCCCTCGTCGCGTTCGCGACGTTTCACGGGATCGCCACCCTCGCTGCAGGCGGGATGCTCGACGGCGCTCCGGTGGACGAAGTCGTCACCGCCGCATCGGACACGTTCTGGCGGGGTCTCGCGCAGGCGTGAGGCCGCCTGACGAGCGGGGTCAGCTCGGCGGTCGAAGCGCCGCGAACTCGTCCGTCACCCGCAGCGTGGAGTCGGTGAACCGGTAGAGGGCGGCCGGGCGCCCGCCGGCACGGCCCGACGGCGCCGTGTTCCCGGTGGGAGTGAGCACCCCACGTCGTCCGAGGACGCGCTGGAGGTTGGTCGCGTCCACCTGGTATCCGAGTGCGGCACAGTAGATCTCGCGCAGCGTCGACATGGAGAACTCGTCGGGGGCCAAGCCGAACGCGATGTTGGTGTAGGAGAGCTTGGCCGCGAGGCGGGTCCGGGCGTGCCGGACGACGGTGCCGTGGTCGAACGCCGTCTCGGGGAGCGCGGACACCGGGTGCCACGCGGTGTCCGGCGGCAGCTGCGGGTCGGCGGGGAGGGGGACGAGTCCGAGGAAGGTCGACGCGATGGTGCGCGGGCCGGGCACTCGATGCGGGTCGCTGAACACCGACAGCTGCTCGAGGTGGGAGACCTCCTGCACGTCCACCTTCTCGGCCAGCTGGCGTCGCGCGGAGGTGGTGAGGTCCTCGTCCTCGTGGAGCAGTCCACCGGGCAGGGACCAGGCGCCCGCCTGGGGATCGAGGGCCCGTTGCCACAGCAGCACGGCGAGCTCACCGGCGTGACGCGCATCACCGCCTTGACCTGCGGTGATGTGGTCGGGGAAGTGGCGAACCTGGAACACCGCGGTAAGCACTTCGTGCGTGGTGTTACTATTGGGCATGTTTTCGATCCTAAGTCGAAAACCTCGATTGCGGAAATTCGGGCCACCCCGCCCGAGTTCACGGTGAAGGAGCAAGCCATGACGACCACGACGTTGTGGGCGGGTACCAACCCGCAGATTCAGGACGGTCCCGGCGGTTACGCGGGCGTCGAGGCGAGCGAAGAGTGGGCTGCCGAGATCAAACGGCTGGCGCGTGAGCGGGGAGCGACGCTCCTTGCGCACAACTATCAGTTGCCCGCCATCCAGGACGTGGCCGACCACGTCGGCGACTCCCTCGCGCTCTCGCGCATCGCGGCCGAAGCGCCCGAGGACACCATCGTGTTCTGCGGCGTGCACTTCATGGCCGAGACCGCGAAGATCCTCAGCCCCGCCAAGACCGTGCTGATCCCGGACGAGCGTGCCGGCTGCTCGCTGGCCGACTCGATCAACGCCGATCAGCTGCGGGAGTGGAAGGCGGAGTTCCCCGACGCCGTCGTCGTGTCGTACGTCAACACCACCGCCGAGGTGAAGGGTCTGACGGACATCTGCTGCACGTCGTCCAACGCCGTCGACGTGGTCGCGTCGATCGACCCCGACCGTGAGGTCCTGTTCCTGCCCGACCAGTTCCTCGGCGCACACGTCAAGCGCGTCACCGGCCGCAAGAACATGCAGATCTGGGCGGGTGAGTGCCACGTCCACGCCGGCATCAACGGCGACGAGCTCACCGCGCAGGCCAAGGCGCACCCCGGTGCCGAACTGTTCGTGCACCCCGAATGCGGCTGCGCCACCTCGGCTCTCTACCTGGCCGGTGAAGGGTTCGTGCCCGAGGACAAGGTGAAGATCCTGTCGACGGGCGGCATGCTCGACGCCGCCCGCGCGACCGGGGCGAAGCAGGTTCTCGTGGCCACCGAGGTCGGCATGCTGCACCAGCTGCGCAAGGCCGCGCCGCAGGTCGATTTCCAGGCCGTCAACGACCGCGCGTCCTGCCCGTACATGAAGATGATCACCCCCGCGGCCCTGCTCCGCTGCCTGCTCGAGGGCAAAGACGAGGTTCACGTCGATCTCGCGACCGCGGAGCGTGCCCGCAAATCGGTGCAGCGCATGATCGAGATCGGAAACCCGGGCGGCGGCGAGTGAGCAGCCCGGCCCGGGGGATTTCCTGGGAAGAGCACGCCGACCTCGTGGTGGTGGGCGGTGGTGTGGCCGGACTGACGGCCGCACGCACCGCCTCGCTGCGCGGACTGACCGTGCTCACCGTCAGCAAGGGCGGGGCGACGGACACCGCGACGCAGTACGCGCAGGGCGGCATCGCGGTGGTGGGTGACGCCGTCACCGATTCGGTGGAGTCGCATGTCGCCGACACGTGCGAGGCCGGGGTGGGCCTGTGCGACGACGACGCGGTGCGATCGATCGTGGCGGGCGGCCGTGATGCCGTGGCCGCGTTGACCGATCTGGGCGCGGTGTTCGACCGTGGCCGCGACGGCGCCGTCTCGCGCACCCGCGAGGGCGGGCACAGCACCCGGCGGATCATTCACGCCGGCGGGGACGCCACGGGCGCCGAGGTGCAGCGAGCCCTGGGTGCCGCCGGGCTTCCCGTCCTGTTCGACAGCGTCGCCCTACGGGTACTCACCGACGCGCGCGGTGTCACCGGCGTGCTCGTGGATTCGCCGCGCGGACTCGGCGTCGTCCACACACCGGCCGTCCTCCTGGCCACCGGCGGGCTCGGGCAGCTGTACGCCTGCAGCAC
Source organism: Rhodococcus sp. JVH1 (assembly GCF_000280725.2). Lineage (NCBI taxonomy): Bacteria > Bacillati > Actinomycetota > Actinomycetes > Mycobacteriales > Nocardiaceae > Rhodococcus > Rhodococcus sp. JVH1. Next base: position 6,957,916 of record NZ_CP166289.1, read on the forward strand.
CAATCCGCCCGGAGCCACCGCCGACGGCGTCGCTCTCGCGCTGGACGCAGGCGCGGCCGTCGCCGATCTCGAGTTCGTGCAGTTCCACCCGACCGTCCTGTTCACCCCCGGCGGTCTCGGACGGCGTCCGCTGATCAGCGAGGCCGTCCGCGGCGAGGGTGCGATCCTCGTCGACGCCAACGGCGAATCGGTGACCGCGGGTGTGCACCCGCGCGGCGACCTCGCCCCCCGCGACGTCGTGTCGCGGGCGATCGCGTCGAGGCTTCGGGAACTGGGTCACGACCACGTCTACCTCGACGCGCGTCACCTGTCCGGCTTCGTGCAGCGCTTCCCGACCGTGACGGCCTCGTGCCTGGACGCCGGGATCGATCCGCGTGAACAGCTGATCCCGGTCGCGCCCGCCGCGCACTACTCGTGCGGCGGAGTGGTCACCGACGTCGACGGACGCACCGCCGTCCCCGGCCTCTACGCCGCGGGCGAGGTGGCCCGCACCGGGCTGCACGGAGCGAACCGGCTGGCCTCCAACAGTCTTCTCGAAGGCCTGGTGGTCGGCGAGCGGGTCGGCGCCGCGGCCGTCGAACGCGCCGGCCTCCGCGTCGAGGCAACCGAACCCGAGCAGCGTGCCCTGCCGTCCGCACCGCGGGAACTGGTGCAGCAGTTGATGACCGGCAACGCCTCCGTCGTCCGGGACGGTGCCGGCCTCGATGCGGTGGCCGCCGCCCTGGCCGCCGCGCCACACACGGTGCCCGAGGGGCAGACCGCGCTCGAAGACGCCGCGCTGACCCTGACGGCGTCCGCACTGGTGCTCGCCGCCGCGGCGCGGACCGAAAGTCGTGGATGCCACACCCGCAGCGACTACCCGCAGACATCCGACGAGTGGCGCCGCAGCACGCACGTGCGTCTGCGCGACAGCGAACTCGAGCTTCTCGAACCCCAACTGACAGGAGTGCTGTGATGTCCGACCATGTCCTTCCCGACGGTCTGGACGCGGACGAGGTGCGTGCGCTCGTGCGTCTCGCCCTGGACGAGGACCTGCGGTACGGACCGGACGTGACGTCGTCGTCCACGGTCCCGGCCGACGCGGTGGCCAAGGCGTCCGTGGTCTCCCGCGCGCACGGCACCGTCGCCGGCCTCGACGTGGGACTGCTGGTGCTCGACGAAGTGATCGGGGCGGGCCGCTACCAGGTTCTCGACCGGGTCGCCGACGGCACCCGGGTCGCGCCCGGCCAGGCCGTGCTGACGGTCACCGCGCCCACACAGGGGCTGCTCACCGCGGAGCGGACGATGCTCAACCTGGTGTGCCACCTGTCCGGCATCGCCACGGCGACATCCGCCTGGGTGGACGCGGTCGAGGGCACCGGGGCGAAGATCCGCGACAGTCGCAAGACGCTGCCGGGACTGCGCGGCCTGCAGAAGTACGCCGTCCGGGTGGGCGGCGGCGTCAATCACCGCATGGGGCTCGGCGACGCGGCACTGATCAAGGACAACCACGTCGCGGCCGCCGGTTCGGTCGTGGCGGCGCTGCGGGCCGTGCGCGCGGCGGCACCGGACATCGAGTGCGAGGTAGAGGTCGACAGCCTCGAGCAACTCGACGAGGTGCTGGCCGAGAACGTCGAACTGGTGCTGCTCGACAACTTCCCGCTGTGGCAGACGCAGATCGCCGTGCAACGTCGTGACGCGAACGCCCCCGGCACCAAGCTGGAGTCGTCGGGCGGTCTCACGCTGGACGTCGCGGCCGAGTACGCCGGCACCGGAGTCGACTACCTCGCGGTCGGTGCGCTCACCCATTCCGTCACCGTGCTGGATCTCGGCCTCGACATGTGACCCCACCCGTGAGTACTTGTTAACCGCCCGCGGTTAACAAGTACTCACGGGTCAGACGGCGCGGCGCACCGTCGCCAGGAACGTGGCCGCGACGAAGAACAATCCGGAGAACGTCCGGTTGGTCGCGCGCTGCTGGCGTGGTGACCGCATCAGCCGCAGGACCTTCGACGCCAGCCCGGTGTAGCCGGTCATGACGACGACGTCGACCGCGACCATGGTGGCGGCGATGACCAGGTATTGGGGGAGCAGCGGCGCCGACGGGGTGATGAACTGTGGGAGCACCGCCAGCATGAAGACGACGGCCTTCGGGTTGCTGGCATTGACCAGGAAGCCGCGCAGGGTCATCGCGGGCCCGCTGGTCTCGGCGACCTCGCCGTCGACGCCCGACACGTCGGTCGCGCTCGCCCGCCACTGACGGACGCCGAGATACACCAGGTAGGCGACGCCGAACCACTTGATCACCGTGAACGCGAGTGTCGAATTCGCGAGCAGTGCCCCGAGTCCGGCGGCGACCACCGCGATCTGCAGCAGCAACCCCAGCTGGAGACCCGCGATGTTCCAATAGCCGCGACGCAACCCGAACCGCATCCCCGTGGCCATCGATGCGATCGCGCCGGCCCCCGGGGACAGACTGATCACGCACGAAGCCCCGAGCACTGCACACCACATCTGCCACGACACGAGGTGATGGTACGTCGCGCCTCTGCTGCACCCGATCTACGGGGGATCGATGCAGCTGAGCGGCGGATTCACGAGGGAACAGAGTGCGGCAGGGCGTTCGGGTTCGTAGCCGGGCGGGAGCCCGTTCGCGACGAGGTCCCGGTAGGTGGTCACCGCATCGGTCGGTCGGCGGGTGAGGGTGGGATCGGTCAGCGCGTCGACGGTGAACAGGCCGAACCGGGGACGGTACGTGCCCCACTCGTAGTTGTCGGTGATCGACCAGTAGTTGTATCCGATCACCGGGGCGCCGTCCGCCCGTGCCCGCTCCAGCCAGAAGACGTGATCGCGGAGATGATCGGACCGGGTGTAGCCGTCCGGGCGCGGTTTCCCGTCGTCGGTGGGCATGCCGTTCTCCACGACGTACAGCGGTAGTCCCGGAAATTTTCCGGTGTACCGCATCAGGGCGTGGTAGATGCCGTCCGGTTGAGGGTTGATGTCGTAGAAGGCGTCGGTGACCGCGTGTGCCGCGGTGAGGTTGTCGGGGGAGAGGCCGTAGTAGTAGTCGACGCCGAGGAAGTCGAGCTTGTCGCGGATCCGGTCGACGAAGGTGGCGTCGAGCGCATCCACCGCGGCCGGGACGTACGCGAGGTTGCTGCTCACCCGGGCGCCCGGGTCGTTCTCGTGGATCAGGTCGTAGGCGCGGCGGTGGACCTCGACGAGCCGGTCGAGCATCTGCGGGGCCCGGTCGGGGGTGATGCCACCGAACGTCAGCTCCTTCTGCACGTAGACGGTCGGTTCGTTGATCGTGATCCAGAGCGCACCGAGACCGGAATAGCGCTCGATCACGTTCTGCGCGTTCGCGAGCCAGTCGTCGACCGTGTCCGGGTTCGCCCAGCCGCCCCGATCGGCGACCCACCCCGGATACACCCAGTGGTCGAGGGTGATCATCGGGGTCATTCCGCGGCTGGTGATCTCGTGGACGACGTCGTCGTAGTACCGCAGTTCGGTCTCGTCCCACACGCCCGGGGCGGGTTGCAGGCGGGCCCATTCGACGCCGAACCGGAAGACGTCGACACCCAGGTCCGCGGCGCGGGTGATGTCCTCGGTGTACCGGTGACGGAAGTCGACGGAGCTGCCGATCGCGTCGTGGGTCCGTCCGGAGTCGGAATACCGCCGCCAGTTGCTGTCTGGTGAGGAACCCTCCGATTGGAACCCGGACGTCGCGACGCCCCACAGGAAGTCGTCGGGGAGAGGGGCGGCGTGCGCCGCGGTCGCGGGCGCCAGCAAGCACAGCAGGACCGCGCCGGCGCCCAGGAGTCGCGAGGGAGTCCGCATCGGCCGAAGAGTAGCGGAAACGCTGTCCCGAGTGCGCCGATTGGGTGATACTGGTGAGTAGGACTACCCGCCAGTAGGAGGCGCGTCATGGTCGACACCTCAGCTCCGAAGGTCACCGAGGAAGAAGCACGAGCGGTCGCGGAGGAGGCGAGGGAATCCGGCTGGGACAAACCCTCGTTCGCGAAAGAACTGTTTCTGGGACGGTTCCGGCTGGATCTGGTTCATCCCTTCCCCCGGCCGGCGACCGAGGACGCCGCCAAGGCCGAGGAATTCCTCGTTCGCCTCCGCGCCTACTGCGAGGAGATGGACGGCAGCGTCATCGAGTCCCAGTCGCGCATTCCCGACGAATACGTCCGCGGCCTCGCCGGCCTCGGGTGCTTCGGCCTGAAGATCTCGGAGGAGTACGGCGGCCTCGGACTCTCGCAGGTCGCGTACAACCGGGCCTTGATGCTCGTCGCGTCGGTGCATCCGAGCCTGGGCGCGCTGCTGTCCGCGCATCAATCGATCGGCGTCCCCGAACCGCTCAAGCTGGCCGGCACCCCCGAGCAGAAACGCGAGTTCCTGCCGCGCTGCGCCCGCGGCGCCATCTCCGCCTTCCTCCTCACCGAACCGGACGTCGGTTCCGACCCCGCGCGGCTGGCGTCCTCCGCGACCCCCATCGAGGGCGGTGCCGCCTACGAACTGGACGGCGTGAAGCTGTGGACGACCAACGGCGTCGTCGCCGAACTGCTCGTCGTCATGGCGCGGGTGCCCAAGAGCGAAGGCCACCGCGGCGGAATCTCCGCCTTCGTCGTCGAGGCCGACACCCCGGGCATCACCGTCGAACGGCGCAACGCGTTCATGGGACTGCGGGGGATCGAGAACGGCGTCACCCGCATGTACAAGGTCCGCGTTCCGGCCGAGAACCTGATCGGCCGGGAAGGTGACGGACTCAAGATCGCGCTCACCACACTCAACGCCGGCAGGCTGGCGATTCCGGCGATGTGCGCCGGGGCCGGGAAGTGGTCGCTGAAGATCGCCCGCGAATGGTCGGGCGTCCGCGTCCAGTGGGGCAAGCCGATCGCCGAGCACACTGCCGTCGCCAACAAACTGTCGTTCATGGCCGCGACCACCTATGCCCTCGAGGCCGTGGTGGACCTGTCGGCGCAGATGAACGACGAGGGTCGCAACGACATCCGGATCGAGGCGGCGCTCGCCAAGTTGTGGTCGTCCGAGATGGCCTGCGTCATCTCCGACGAGCTGATCCAGGTCCGCGGCGGCCGTGGATACGAGACGGCGGCGTCGCTGGCGGCCCGCGGTGAACGTGCGGTGCCGGTGGAGCAGCTGGACCGCGACCTGCGCATCAACCGGATCTTCGAGGGCTCGAGCGAGATCATGCGGCTGCTGGTCGCGCGCGAGGCCGTGGACGCGCACCTCACGGCGGCGGGCGATCTCGCGGACCCGCACGCCGACACCGGTGCGAAGGCCCGCGCGGCCGCCAAGGCGAGTGGTTTCTACGCGAAGTGGCTGCCGCAACTCGTGGCAGGCAAGGGGCAGGTGCCGACGTCGTTCAGCGAATTCGGTGTCCTGGCCAAGCACCTGCGGTTCGTCGAACGGCACTCCCGCAAGCTGGCCCGCTCCACGTTTTACGGGATGGCCCGGTGGCAGGCGGCGCTGGAGAAGCAGCAGGGCTTCCTCGGCCGGGTCGTGGACATCGGCGCCGAGCTGTTCGCGATGTCCGCCACGTGCGTCAAGGCGGAGATGCAGCGCGAGGAGAACGAGGCCGAGGGCGCGGCCGCCTACGAACTCGCCGACGTGTTCTGCCGGCAGGCAGCGTTGCGGGTCGAGAAACTGTTCGACGGTCTGTGGCACAACACCGACGACGTGGACAAGCAGGTCGCGCACTCGATCCTCGAGGGACGGTATGCGTGGCTGGAGCGGGGAGTGGTCGACCCCAGCGAAGGCACCGGTCCGTGGATCACCGAGTGGACCCCCGGCGCGTCCACCGAGGAAAACCTGGCGAGGAGGTTCCTGCACTCGACCCGCCTCTAGGCCGTCGGGTTCCGCGCCCCGGCTCGGCGGTACCCTCCGAGGAGACGCGCACATCAGCGTGGCACCCGCCTGCGTTCTCGGACGCGGGCGGGACGAGCCGAGGGAACACCAGTGCGCAGCTTCATGTGTCGAAAATGCGGCCAACGACTGTCGTTCGAGAACAGTCTCTGCCTGAAATGTGACAGCGCCCTGGGATTCCACCTGCCGAGCCGGTCCATCGTCGTCCTCGACGGCGGGGACCGGGCGGACGTGGACGGCGAGACCTGGGTGCGGTGCGGGAATGCCGGCACGGCGAAGTGCAATTGGCTCGTCCGGAACGACGACGTCCAGAGCCTGTGCACGTCGTGCCGGCTGACGCGGACGCGTCCTGCGGACGGTGACGACGAGGGCATGGCCGCGTTCGCGACCGCCGAGACCAACAAGAGGCGGGTCGTTCTCGAACTCGACGAGCTCGGTCTCCCGATCGTCCCCAAGTTCGAGGACCCGGGCACCGGGCTGGCCTTCGACCTGCTGTCGAGCGCACGGACCCGGGTGGTGACCGGGCACGCCGGCGGGGTGATCACCCTCGACCTGGCCGAGGGCGACGACGTGCACCGGGAACAGCTGCGCGTCGAGATGGACGAGCCGTATCGCACGCTCGTCGGCCATTTCCGGCACGAGATCGGGCACTACTACCAGGTGATGCTGATCCGGGGCGACGCCGAACGCGCCCGATTCGAGGACCTGTTCGGGGATCCGGACGTCGACTACCAGGCCGCGCTGAAACGCCACTACCGCGAGGGTGCGCCGAAGGGCTGGGGCCGGCTCTACGTGTCGTCCTACGCCACGATGCACCCCGCCGAGGACTGGGCGGAGACGTTCGCTCACTACCTGCACATCCGCGACGCCCTGGACACCGCGGCGGCCTTCGCGATGGCACCCGCCGGAGCGACGACGAGCAGCGAACTCAGTGGTGACGTGGGGTTCGACCAGATCATCGACTGGTGGCTGCCGCTGTCGTGGGCGCTCAACCAGCTGAACAGGTCGATGGGCCACCACGACCTGTATCCGTTCGTGCTTCCGGCCGCGGTGCTGGAGAAGATGCGGTTCATCCACTCGCTGATCCAGCCCGCCCCGGTGTGGGACGAGTCGGCACCGGTGTCGACGGAAACCCGGTCGGCCGCCGACCGGTGAAAATGGGGTGCGCCTATCCTGGATAATCGGTGTCGAGCCCTGTTCTTCGCAGAACAGTCCGCTCGTCCGAGACACCGTGTCCCGACATTCGCAGAGAGGACCTCTCATGCTCGCCCGCACCGACCTTCGTGGTCGTACCCCTTCCACGGCCGAACTTCGCGCCGCACTTCCTCGAGGTGGAGTGGATGTGGACGCGGTCCTGCATCAGGTTCGCCCGGTCGTCGAGGCGGTCCGTGAGCGCGGCGCCGACGCGGCGCTCGAGTTCAGCGAGAAGTTCGACGGCGTCAGTCCCGCGCAGGTGCGGGTGCCGCAGTCCGAGTTGGACCGCGCGCTCGGCGAACTCGATCCGGCCGTCCGGGCCGCCCTCGAGGTCGCGATCGAACGCACCCGCAAGGTCCACGCCGACCAGCGCCGCACCGACACCACCACCGAGGTCGTCCCGGGAGGCACCGTCACCGAACGGTGGGTTCCCGTCGACCGCGTCGGGCTGTACGTTCCCGGCGGCAACGCCGTCTACCCGTCCAGCGTCGTGATGAACGTGGTCCCGGCGCAGGCCGCCGGTGTCCGGTCTCTCGTGGTGGCGTCGCCGCCGCAGTCCGACTTCGGTGGTCTGCCGCACCCGACGATCCTCGCCGCGGCCGCCCTGCTGGGGGTCGACGAGGTGTGGGCCGTCGGCGGCGGTCAGGCTGTCGCCCTGCTCACCTACGGCGGCACCGACACGAACGGCGCCGAACTCGCCCCCGTCGACCTCATCACCGGCCCCGGCAACATCTACGTCACCGCCGCCAAGCGCCTCTGCCGCGGCCTCGTCGGCATCGACGCCGAGGCGGGCCCCACCGAGATCGCGATCCTCGCCGACCACACGGCCGACCCGGTGCACGTCGCCGCAGACATGATCAGCCAGGCCGAGCACGACGTGATGGCCGCGAGCGTGCTCGTCACATCCAGCGTCGAACTCGCCGACGCCGTCGACACGGCGCTGGCCGCGCAACTCGCGATCACCAAGCACAAGGAGCGCGTCACCGCCGCGCTGTCCGGCACGCAGTCGGGCACCGTCCTGGTCTCCGACGTCGAGGCGGGACTGCGGGTGGTCAACGCGTACGCCGCCGAGCACCTCGAGATCCAGACCGAGAACGCCACCGCCGTCGCCGCGAAGGTGACCAGTGCGGGCGCGGTGTTCGTCGGCCCGTGGGCGCCGGTCAGCCTCGGCGACTACTGCGCCGGGTCCAACCACGTCCTGCCCACTGCGGGCTGCGCCCGGCACTCCTCAGGTCTGAGCGTGCAGACGTTCCTGCGCGGCATCCATGTGGTCGACTACTCCGAATCCGCGCTGAAGGAGGTCTCCGGCCACGTCATCACCCTCGCGAACGCCGAGGACCTGCCCGCGCACGGTGAGGCCGTGCGGCTGCGGTTCGAGGCGCTGCGGTGACCGCGGCGAACGTGCCGGGTTCGTCGATCGGGGTGGACGCCCTGCCGATCCGGGAGAACTTGCGCGGCAAGTCGGCGTACGGGGCGCCGCAGCTGACCGTCCCGGTCCAGCTGAACACCAACGAGAACCCGCACCCGCCCACGAAGGCGCTCGTCGACGACGTCGCCGAGTCCGTGCGGGAGGCCGCGCGGGAACTGCACCGCTACCCGGATCGGGATGCGGTGGCACTGCGCACCGACCTCGCCGCGTACCTCGTCCGCCAGACGGGGGTGCCGGTGACGGTCGACAACGTGTGGGCGGCCAACGGGTCCAACGAGATCCTGCAGCAGCTGCTGCAGGCGTTCGGCGGTCCCGGTCGCAGCGCGATGGGCTTCGTGCCGTCGTATTCGATGCACCCGATCATCGCGGACGGCACCGAGACCGAGTGGCTGCCGATCTTCCGGCGCGCCGACTTCGCGCTCGACGTGGACGCCGCGACCGCGGCGATCACCGAGCGCAGGCCCGACGTCGTGTTCGTCACCAGTCCCAACAACCCGACCGGGCACAGCGTCGGCATCGCGGAACTGCGCCGGGTCCTCGACGCCGCACCGGGCATCGTGATCGTCGACGAGGCGTACGCCGAATTCTCCGACGCGCCCAGCGCTCTGACGTTGATCGACGAGTACCCGTCGAAGCTGGTGGTGTCGCGGACGATGAGCAAGGCGTTCGCGTTCGCCGGTGGCCGGCTCGGATACCTTGCGGCCGCACCGGCATTCATCGAGGCGCTGCTCCTGGTCCGGCTGCCGTATCACCTGTCGGTGGTCACGCAGGCCGCTGCCCGGGCGGCGCTGCGGCACGCGAACGAGACGCTCGCCAGCGTGCACGCGCTCGCCACGGAGCGGGTGCGGGTGTCGAAGGCATTGGAGGACACGGGGTTCCGCGTCATCCCCAGCGACGCGAACTTCATCCTGTTCGGTGAGTTCACCGACAGTGCCCACGCCTGGCGGGCCTACCTCGACCGCGGAGTGCTCATCCGGGACGTCGGCATCCCCGGATACCTGCGCGCCACCGTCGGGCTGGCCTCCGAGAACGACGCCTTCATCGTGGCGAGCGACGAGATCGCCGCCACCGAACTCACCAGCTCAGGAGACCGAGGATGACCGACCGCATCGCCCGCGTGGAGCGCGCCACCAAGGAATCCAGCATCACCGTCGAACTGAACCTCGACGGCACCGGCATCGTCGACGTCTCCACCGGGGTCCCGTTCTTCGATCACATGCTGACCGCGCTCGGCTCCCACGCGAGTTTCGACCTCACCGTCCACGCGAAGGGCGACATCGAGATCGAGGCGCACCACACGGTGGAGGACACGTCGATCGTGCTCGGTCAGGCGCTCGGTCAGGCGCTCGGCGACAAGAAGGGTATCCGCCGGTTCGGTGACGCGTTCATCCCCATGGACGAGACGCTCGCGCACGCGTCGGTCGACGTGTCGGGGCGTCCGTACTGCGTTCACACCGGCGAACCCGAACACCTGCTGCACTCCGTCATCGGCGGCTACCCGGGCGTGCCGTACGCGACGGTGATCAACCGGCACGTGTTCGAGTCGATCGCGCTCAACGCGCGCATCGCCCTGCACGTGCGCGTGCTCTACGGGCGCGATCAGCACCACATCACCGAGGCCGAGTTCAAGGCCGTCGCCCGGGCACTGCGCGAGGCCGTCGAACCGGACCCCCGCGTCACGGGTGTGCCCTCCACCAAGGGCAGCCTGTGATCCGGGCGCATTCGTGAGTGTCGTCCTCGTCTACGTCCTGTTCATCGCCGCGGGGATCGCGGCGGGCGGGGCGTATTCCATGTGGAAGTTCAACAAACTGGCCTCGGGCGTGCTGCTGGCACTGGCGGTGCTGGCAGCCGTGGCAGGCGTTCTCAGGTTGATGTAATGCCCGTCGCAGTGGAGCCGCGCCGCGGCCTGCTCCGCACCCGCGGCATGCCCGCCGCGATGGTGATGGGCGCGGCGGCGTTCGGCGGCTGGGCGGTGCTGCTGCCCGTGGTGCCGCTGATCGTCTCGCTGTCCGGTGGCTCGGACACGCTCGCCGGCAGCGTGACGGCCGTGTTCATGGCCGCGACCGTCGTCACCCAACTCGGTGTGCCCCGGCTCCTACGCAGGTGGGGGCATCGCTGGGTGCTCGCCGCCGGCTGCATGCTGCTCGGGCCGCCGTCGCTGCTCCTTCTCCTGTCGACCGAGGCGATCCCGGTGCTGGCCGTGTCGGCCGTCCGGGGATCGGGCTTCGGCATGCTCACCGTCGCCAGCAGTGCGCTGGTCGCCGAACTCGTTCCCCGCGAGATGCTCGGCCGGGCGACGGGTGCGCAGGGAATCGCGGTGGCCGCCGCGCAGATGGTCGGTCTGCCCGCGGGGCTCGCGATCATGCAGCAGTGGTCCGCGACCCCCGTCTTCGTGATCGGTGCCCTCATTCCCGCCCTCGCGGTGCTCGCGATCACGCGGCTCCCCGCGATTCACGCCCCCGCGGACCGCACCTCGCAGGGCCGCATCCCGTTCGCCGTCCTACTCACCCCGTGGCTCGCGATCGCGATCTCCGCGGCCGCATTCGGCGGCCTCTCCAGCCTGCTGCCGATCGCGATCTCGGAACGAGCCTCGCTCGCCGGGGTGATCCTCGCCGTCTCGAGCGGTGCGACGCTGATCGGGCGATACGCCGCAGGATCGTGCTCCGACCGGCTGGGGGTGGGCCACGCCCTGGTTCCCGCCCTGGCGTTCGTGTGCCTCGGCCTGGTGCTGTTCGCCGTCGCCGCGGCGACGAGTGCGCCGGTGCCGCTGCTGGTGTGTGCGGCCCTGGCCTTCGGATTCGGATTCGGCGCGGTGCAGAACGAAACCCTCGTCATGATCTTCACCGCCGCGGGACCGGCCCGATTCGGCTCGGCGAGCGCCGGATGGAACATCGGGTTCGACGCCGGAACCGGTTTCGGTTCCCTCGCGCTCGGGGCCGTCGCGTCGGCGGCCGGGTACTCCTGGGTGTTCGCGGTCGCGGCGACGGCCGTCGCGGTGGTTCCGGCCGCCGGGATGGTCGTCGGCCGCGCCCTCGGGCGTCGTGCAGCCGCCGGATAAGGTTGTGTCATGACCGTCTCCACGATTGCCGTCCTCGACTACGGCTCCGGCAACCTGCATTCGGCCACCCGCGCTCTGGCCCGGACCGGCGCGCGCGTCGAGGTCACATCCGATCACAAGGTCGCACTCGCGGCCGACGGTCTGGTCGTTCCCGGCGTCGGCGCCTTCGCCGCGTGCATGGAGGGACTACGCGCGGTCCGCGGGGAGCGGATCATCGGTCAGCGTCTGGCCGGCGGACGGCCGGTCCTCGGGATCTGCGTCGGCATGCAGATCCTCTTCGAACGCGGAGTCGAGTTCGGCGTCGAGGCGGAAGGCTGCGGCGAATGGCCCGGCACCGTCGAACGGCTCCAGGCCGACGTGCTGCCGCACATGGGATGGAACACGGTCGAGGCCCCCGACAACAGCACGCTGTTCGCCGGCATCGATCCCGACACCCGGTTCTACTTCGTCCACTCGTATGCGGCCCAGTCCTGGGACATGCCGACACCGGAGCGGCTCGCGCCCCCCGCCCTGACGTGGGCCGACCACGGCGGCAAGTTCCTCGCCGCCGTCGAGAACGGCGCGCTGTCCGCCACCCAGTTCCACCCCGAGAAGTCCGGTGACGCGGGCGCGGAGCTGCTCCGGAACTGGGTTCGCAGTCTGTGACCGAGCCCGGGGACGGGCGCGGCGACCTGTCGATCGGCAGGCTCGCGGTGTACGCGATGGGCGCAGCCACCGCAGTGCTGGTACTCGCCACCGCCATCATTCTGGTGGTGAAACCGGGCCCCGTCCTCGGGCTGATCGTCGGACTGCTCGGCGTCGCAGGTGCGATCGCGGCCATGGGCTTCGTGTCGAAACGCATGACCCGCAACGCCTACGGTCCCGATCCCGAGGACCCGGAGCCGGGTTCCGACCGCTGAGCGACTAGGGTTGTCGCACGTGAGCCTGGTCCTTTTGCCTGCTGTAGATGTCGTCAACGGTGAAGCTGTTCGCCTCGTCCAGGGGGAGGCAGGAAGCGAGACCGGATACGGCTCGCCTCGTGATGCCGCCCTCGCATGGCAGAACGACGGTGCCGAGTGGGTGCATATCGTCGACCTCGACGCCGCGTTCGGTCGCGGCTCGAACCGTGAACTCCTCGCCGACGTGGTGGGCGAGCTCGACGTCCAGGTGGAACTGTCCGGTGGGATCCGCGACGACGCGTCGCTCGAGGCCGCACTGGCGACGGGCTGCGGCCGTGTCAACCTCGGTACCGCCGCCATCGAGAACCCCGAGTGGTGTGCCCGCGCCATCGCCAAGTACGGCGAGAAGATCGCCGTCGGTCTCGACGTGCGCCTCGTCGACGGTGAATACCAGCTCCGCGGTCGCGGCTGGGTCACCGAGGGCGGAAACCTGTGGGAGACGCTCGCCCGGCTCGACAAGGACGGCTGCTCCCGGTACGTCGTCACCGACGTGAGCAAGGACGGCACCCTCACCGGCCCCAATCTCGAACTTCTCGCGCAGGTCTGCGCGGCCACCGACGCCCCCGTCGTGGCCTCGGGCGGCGTGTCCACCATCGACGACCTCCGGGCGATCGCCGGGCTCGTCGATCAGGGGGTGGAGGGATCCATCGTCGGCAAGGCGCTGTACGCGGGGCGGTTCACCCTCCCCGAGGCGCTCGCCGCGGTCTCGGGCTGAGTTCCCGCCATGGCCCTGTCCCGTGATCCCCGGGAGCTCCTCGCCGTCGCCAGCGAGCTGCTCGACGGCGTGCACGACCGGTTCGTCTCGGGTGTGGGTGCGCCCAGCGCCGTCCACAAGGGTCCCGACGACTTCGCGACCGCCGTCGACCTCGAACTCGAGAAGCGGCTGACCGGCGAATTGCGTGACCGGACCGGCATCGACGTGCACGGCGAGGAGTTCGGCGGCCCCGACCTGGGCAGCGGACCCGTGTGGGTGCTCGACCCCATCGACGGCACGTTCAACTATTCGGCCGGTCTGCCCACGGCGGGCACGCTGCTCGCGCTGCTCGACGACGGGGTTCCCGTCCTCGGTCTGACGTGGCTGCCGCTCGTCGGGCGGCGGTATGCGGCCGTCGCGGACGGCCCGCTGCTCGAAGGGGGCAAGCCCCTGCCTGCGCTCGGTCGCACGTCGCTGGCGTCGTCGATCGTGGGCTTGGGCGCACTGAACATCGACAGTCGCGGTCGCATCCCCGGCGCGTACCGGCTGCAGGTCCTTGCACAGCTCAGCCGGGTGTCCTCCCGGATCCGGATTCACGGATCCACCGGCGTCGACCTCGCGTTCACCGCGGCCGGAATACTCGGCGGCGCGGTGGTGTTCGGCCACAATGCGTGGGACAACGCCGCCGGTGTCGCGCTGGTGCGCGCCGCGGGTGGTGTGGTCACGGATCTGGGCGGCAAACCCTGGACCGTGACGTCCGACTCGGTGCTCGCCGGAGCGCCCGGAGTGCACGGCGAAATTCTCGATATCCTCGGATCACTGGGTGATCCTCGTTCCGAGCCTTCAGGAGGGCGTACGCAATGACTCTGGCGGTTCGAGTGATCCCGTGTCTGGACGTCGATGCGGGACGCGTCGTCAAGGGCGTCAATTTCGAGAACCTGCGGGATGCGGGTGACCCCGTCGAGCTGGCTGCCGCATACGACGCCCAGGGAGCCGACGAGCTCACGTTCCTCGACGTCACCGCGTCCACCGCGGACCGGGGCACCATGCTCGACGTGGTGAGCCGGACGGCGGAGCAGGTCTTCATCCCGCTGACGGTCGGCGGCGGTGTCCGCACCGTCGAGGACGTCGACCGGCTGCTGCGCGCAGGCGCCGACAAGGTCAGCGTCAACACCGCCGCGATCGCCCGGCCCGAGTTGCTCCGCGAACTCAGCGAACGCTTCGGCTCCCAGTGCATCGTCCTGTCGGTCGATGCACGGACCGTGCCGCAGGGTCAGCCCGACACCCCGTCGGGGTGGGAGGTCACGACGCACGGCGGCAAGCGCGGCACCGGTATCGACGCGGTGGAGTGGGCGGTCCGCGGCGCCGAACTGGGCGTCGGGGAGATCCTGCTCAACTCGATGGACGCCGACGGCACGAAGGCCGGTTTCGACCTGCCGATGATCCGGGCGGTGCGCGCGGCCGTGCACGTGCCGGTGATCGCCAGCGGGGGAGCGGGCGCCGTCGAGCATTTCGCACCCGCGGTCGGCGCCGGCGCGGACGCCGTCCTGGCCGCCAGTGTCTTCCACTTCGGCGACATGACGATCGGCGACGTGAAGAAGTCCATGCGTGAAGAAGGGATCACCGTCCGATGAGTCTCGACCCCGCTATCGCGTCACGGCTCAAGCGCAACGAGGCGGGACTGTTCAGTGCTGTCGCGCAGGAACGGTCGACGGGCGACGTCCTGATGGTGGCGTGGATGGACGACGAGGCCCTCGCCCGCACCCTCGACACCCGCAAGGGCACGTACTACTCCCGGTCCCGTCAGCAGTACTGGGTGAAGGGCGAGACGTCCGGTCACACGCAGTACGTCCACGAGGTGCGGCTCGACTGCGACGGCGACACCGTGCTGCTCGTCGTCGATCAGGAGGGGGCGGCGTGCCACACGGGCACGCACACCTGCTTCGACACCGACGTTCTTCTCGCCGTCGAGTAGGGCGCCACGACGCTCGGGCAGAATGCCCGCATGCCCTCGGGCAGAATGCCCGCATGCCCTCGGGCAGAATGCCCGCATGCCCTCGGGCAGAATGCCCGCATGCCATTGATTCAGATCAGTCAGACACCGGGGCTCACCGCGGAGCAGAAGCGCGCGACGATCGAGGCGGTCACCCAGGCCTACGCCGATGCGACGGGCAAGGATCCCGCGAAGGTGTGGGTGACGATCACCGAGGTCCCGCGCGACAGCTGGGGTGTCGGCGGGACGCCGCTGGGGTGAGTTGCTGTCAGGCTCTGCCGGTTCCCGACGCGATGCTCTTGTCGAGTTGGGTGAGCATGGCGCCGGACAGTTCGGACAGCTGACGGACTTGTTCGGCGGACAGTCCGTCGAAGATCAGTGAGCGGACGGATTCGACGTGCGGGGGCGCGGCCTCGACGACTTTGGCCATGCCTTCGTCCGTGAGGACGGCGTCGGAGCCGCGGCTGCCGCGGATGCTCTCGCGGCGCACCCAGCCGGCTTTTTCCATCTTGGTGATGACGTGGGACAGCCGGGACAGTGATGCGTTGGCGCGCTGGGCGAGCAGGGACAGCTGGAGGCGCCGGTTGGTTTCGCCGGACAGCGAGGCGAGGACGAAGTACTCGAAGTGGGTGAGTGCCGAGTCGCGTTGGAGCTGGGTGTCCAGTGCGGCGGGGAGCCGGGTGACCAGGGCGATGAGGGTGAGCCAGGCCTCCTGCTGCTCTGCGTCGAGCCATCGGGTGCCGGGTTCTGCGGGCTTGCCCTCGTCGTTCCCACTCATCAGTGGTGTCCTCCATCTGTACGTCGATCCACGCGTGCAGCGTGTTCAACATAGTTAGCACGTCGCGGGCCGGATCGTGCCCGGGGAATTAGTTGCCGCGCCCATCGGTTGACTCTTATAGTAACTTGAAGGTTCAACATTGGCCGTCGATGTTGGATCTCGGATCTGAAGGAGTCGCGATGACCGCCACGATGCCCGCACTGTTCCTCAGCCATGGTGCGCCTCCACTGGTCGACAGCGAACTGTGGGTGTCGCAGCTGGCGAAGTGGGCAGGCGACCTGCCGCGGCCGAAGGCCATCCTCATGGTGTCGGCGCACTGGGAATCGGCGCCGCTCACGATCGGATCCACCACCACCGGCACGCCCCTCGTCTACGACTTCGGTGGCTTCCCCGAGCGCTTCTACCGGACCACGTACGAGTCGCCCGGTGCCCCCGACCTCGCGGCGCAGATCGTGGCGCTGATGCCGGACGACGAGACCGTGTCGCACCAGCCGCACCGCGGCCTGGACCACGGCGCCTACGTGCCGTTGACGGTCATGTACCCCGACGCCGACATCCCGGTCCTGCAGATCTCGCTGCCCACGCTCGACCCGCAGCGACTGCTGCACCTCGGTGAGCGGCTGCGTCCCCTGCGCGAGCAGGGTGTGCTGATCGTCGGTTCGGGATTCACCACACACGGCCTGCCGTTCCTGCGCGACCCGTCACCCGACGCGAAGGCGCCCGGCTGGTCGTCGGAGTTCGACGCCTGGGCGGACGAGCGCCTCGCCGCTGGCGACGTCGATTCGCTCATCGACTTCCGCTCGCTCGCGCCGGGCATGCCGTACGCCCACCCGACGATCGAGCACTTCGCGCCGCTGTTCGTCACGCTGGGCGCCTCGAGCGATCCGGAGCAGATCCCTCGGCAGGTGATCGACGGCTTCTGGATGGGGCTGGCCAAACGGTCGATTCAGGTGGACTGACGTGTCCGGAGGAAGGCGAGCGCCTGATCGCCGTGCGTGTTGGCGCGGAACTCGCTCGAGATGACCTCGAGCACGGTGCGGTCGGTGTCGATGACGAACGTCGACCGCTTGACCGGGGCGAGTTTGCCGAGCAGTCCGCGGCGGACGCCGAACTTCTCCGCGACGGCTCCGTCGGCGTCCGACAGCAGCGGGTAGTCGAACGACTGCGCCTGCGCGAACGACGCCTGCTTCTCCACCGCGTCGGTGCTGATCCCGGCGCGGGACGCGCCCACCGCGGAGAACTCGATTCCGAGGTCGCGGAAATGGCAGGCCTCGGCGGTGCAGACCGGCGTCGACGCCGCGGGGTAGAAGAACAGCACCAGAGGGCCGTCCTCGAGGAGGCTCGACAGGGACCGCGCGATGCCGTCCTGATCGGGCAGGGTGAATTCCGGTGCGAGCTGACCTGGCTTCATGAGAGCCGAGGCTACCCGCGCACGCAGACACGACGAGTGCGCCTGGGATGATGGTCGGCATGCACGGCGAGCCCACCACGATTCCCGCACCCGAGTCCGCCGCCACCCCGGCCGACGACGGGTCCGACTCGACTACGACGCGCGAGCAGTTCCACGCTCTCGCCGCCGAACACCGGGTGGTCCCGGTGACGCGCAAGGTGTTGGCAGACGCGGAAACTCCGCTGTCGGCGTACACCAAGCTGGCGGCGAACCGGCCGGGGACCTTCCTGCTCGAGTCGGCGGAGAACGGCCGATCGTGGTCGCGATGGTCGTTCATCGGCGCGGGCAGTCCCGCCGCGCTCACCGTCGTCGACGGTGAAGCGGCCTGGTACGGCAACGTCCCGGCGGGCGTCCCGTCCGGCGGCGATCCGATCGCGGCCCTCGGCCGGACGCTGGAACTGCTCCGCACCGAGCGGCTGCCCGACCTGCCGCCGCTGACCGGCGGCATGGTGGGCTTCCTCGGCTACGACGCGGTGCGCCGGATCGAGCGCATCGGCGAGCACGCCACCGACGATCTGCAGATCCCCGAGATGGTCATGTTGCTGGCGACGGATCTCGCGGCCGTCGACCACCACGAGGGCGCCATCACCCTGATCGCCAACGCGGTCAACTGGGACGGCACCGACGAACGTGTCGACGAGGCCTACGACTCCGCAGTGGAGCGGCTGGACCGGATGACGCACGCCCTGTCGGCGCCGGCGTCGTCCACAGTGTCCACGTTCGCGAAGCCCGCCCCCGACTACCGGCGTCAGCGCACCACCGAAGGATTCGGCGCCGACGTGCAGAAGCTCGTGGGAGACATCGAGGCGGGCGAGGCATTTCAGGTGGTGCTGTCGCAGCGCTTCGAGATCGACTGCACCGCGGACCCGATCGACGTCTACCGGATGCTGCGCGCCTCCAACCCCAGCCCGTACATGTACCTGCTCAACGTGCCGAACGGCGACGGCGAGACCGCGTTCTCGATCGTCGGTTCGAGCCCGGAGGCCCTGGTGACCGTGTCGGAAGGCGTCGCCACCACGCACCCGATCGCGGGAACCCGGTGGCGCGGGCACACCGAGGAGGAGGACATCCTGCTCGAGAAGGACCTGCTCGCCGACGAGAAGGAGAACGCGGAGCACCTCATGCTCGTGGACCTGGGCCGCAACGACCTCGGGCGCGTGTGCGAACCGGGCACGGTGAAGGTCCACGACTACCGCCACATCGAGCGGTACAGCCACGTGATGCATCTCGTCTCCACCGTCACGGGTCACCTCGCGGACGGTAAGCATGCCTTGGACGCCGTCACCGCGTGTTTCCCGGCGGGCACGCTGTCGGGTGCGCCGAAGGTCCGGGCGATGCAGCTGATCGAGGAACTCGAACCCACGCGCCGGGGCATCTACGGCGGCATCATCGGGTACCTCGACTTCGCCGGCGACGCCGACACGGCCATCGCGATCCGGACCGCGCTGATCAAGGACGGCATCGGGTACGTCCAGGCGGGTGCGGGCGTCGTCGCCGACTCGAACCCCGAGTACGAGGACACGGAGGCGCGGAACAAGGCGATGGCGGTGCTGAGCGCGATCGCGGCGGCGCACACGCTGAAGACCCTGGGAGGCGACACGCAGTGAGTGACGCGTCGGAGACGGCCCGGGAACCCGGGCAGGCGGGACGTCGCCGGTCGATGATCTCGGTGCTGCTGCTCGCGGTCGCCGCGCTGTGCCTGTGGGGTGCCTCCCGGATGACGTGGGTGGAGGTCACCTCCTCCGACGGACTCGGGGAGGAGCGCACGTCCGCGCTCGTCGGCGGCACGTGGGCGGCGGCCCTCACGCCGTTGGCGCTGACCCTGGTCGCCGCGATCGCCGCGTCGTTCGCCGTGAAGGGCTGGGCGCTGCGTGTGCTCGGCGTCCTCGTCGCGGTCGTGGCCGTCGCGGCCGCGGTTCCGGCGGTGGGGTTGATCGTGTCCGGCGCCTCCGACGAGGAGGCGGGCAGGCTGGCCGAGTTGCCGGGCCGCGCCGAGGTTCAGTCGGTGTCCGTGCACGTCGGACCCGCCGTGCTCGCGCTGGTGGGCGGCGTGGCGGCGCTCGCCGCCGCGGTGGAACTCGTGCGCCGTCCGCGTGTGCGGGCCGGGCTCTCCTCCAAGTACGACAGCCCCGGTGCGCGGCGTGACGCGGCGAAGAAGGCCGGCGCCGATGCGGCCGAGGGGCCCGTCAACCAGCGCATGCTCTGGGACGCCCTGGACGCGGGGGAGGACCCCACGGTGGAAGACAAGAAAGCCGAACCTGTCGACCAAGTTGACGGACCGGACAAAGACCCGGGGACCCGAACGTAAACAGAATCAGAGTGCCATCTAGGCTGACTTCACCCCTGATGATGTTCCTCACATCGGGTTTTTCTGCCCAGAAAGGACTCGGGCCACGATGACCGTTCTCGACTCGATTCTCGACGGGGTGCGCGCCGACGTCGCCGCCCGCGAAGCCGTCCTTGACTTCGCCGCAGTCAAGGCTGCCGCCGCTGCCGCACCGCCGGCCCTCGATGCCGCGGCCGCCCTGCTCGAGCCGGGCATCGGAGTCATCGCCGAGGTCAAGCGCGCGAGCCCCTCGAAGGGCGCGCTCGCCGACATCACCGATCCCGCCGAGTTGGCCGCCGCCTACCAGGCCGGTGGCGCCCGCGTGATCAGCGTGCTCACCGAGGAGCGCCGGTTCCAGGGGTCCCTCGCGGACCTCGACGCGGTCCGCCGCGCGGTGAGCATCCCGATCCTCCGCAAGGACTTCATCGTGGGGCCGTATCAGATCCACGAGGCCCGCGCGCACGGCGCCGACGTCGTGCTGCTCATCGTCGCCGCCCTCGAACAGGACGCGCTTGCGTCGCTGATCGACCGCACGGAGTCGCTGGGCATGACGGCCCTCGTCGAGGTCCACACCGAGGAAGAGGCCAACCGGGCGCTCGAGGCCGGTGCCAAGGTCATCGGCGTCAATGCCCGCAATCTCAAGACGCTCGAGGTCGACAAGAACACGTTCGGCGAGATCGCTCCCGGGCTGCCGACCGAGATCATCAAGATCGCCGAGTCCGGTGTGCGCGGCACAGCCGACCTGCTGGCCTACGCCGGTGCGGGAGCCGACGCGGTGCTGGTCGGCGAAGGCCTCGTCACCAGCGGGGATCCGCGCAAGGCGGTGGCCGATCTGGTCAACGCAGGCGCTCACCCGTCCTGCCCCAAGCCGTCACGCTGACGCTGCGTCAGCGGAACTGACCCGGACGGCGGCCGAACCCGGCGTTGGGGCAGACTGGACCTGTGACTTCACGTAATCAGGAAACCGTCTTCAAGGGTGGCAATCTGCCGACTGCCAGCGCCGGGATCGCCGAGCGCACGACGCACGACCCCGACGCCGGAGGACACTTCGGCGTGTACGGCGGACGGCACGTGCCCGAGGCCCTGATGGCAGTGATCGAGGAGGTCACCGCCGAGTACGAGAAGGCCCGCGCCGACGACGCGTTCCTGAACGAACTCGATCGTCTCCAGCGCGACTACACCGGCCGTCCGTCCCCGATCTTCGAGGCGAAACGGATGAGCGAGTTCGCCGGTGGGGCGCGGCTCATCCTCAAGCGCGAAGACCTCAACCACACGGGCTCGCACAAGATCAACAACGTGCTCGGCCAGGTGCTGCTCGCCAAGCGGATGGGCAAGACCCGCATCATCGCGGAGACCGGGGCCGGCCAGCACGGTGTGGCCACCGCGACCGCCTGCGCGCTCCTCGGCCTGGAATGCGTCATCTACATGGGTGCCGTCGACACCGAGCGGCAGGCGCTGAACGTCGCCCGCATGCGCTTGCTGGGCTCGTCGGTGGTGTCGGTCGAGTCGGGGTCGAGGACCCTGAAGGACGCCATCAACGAGGCGCTGCGCGACTGGGTCACCAACGCCCACAACACGTATTACTGCTTCGGCACCGCTGCCGGGCCGCACCCGTTCCCGACCATCGTCCGCGACTTCCAGCGCGTCGTCGGTCTGGAGGCGCGTGCCCAGGTGCAGGCGCTGACCGGTCGGCTGCCCGACGCTGTGACGGCGTGTGTCGGCGGCGGTTCCAACGCCATCGGCATCTTCCACGCGTTCCTCGACGACCCCGCCGTGCGGCTGGTCGGCTACGAGGCCGCCGGTGACGGCGTCGAGACCGGGCGGCACGCCGCCACGTTCGCCGCGGGCACCCCGGGCGCGTTCCAGGGTGCGTACTCGTACCTGCTGCAGGACGAGGACGGCCAGACCATCGAGTCGCACTCGATCTCCGCGGGCCTCGACTACCCCGGTGTCGGACCCGAGCACGCACTCCTCAAGGACATCGGCCGCGCCACCTACGAGCCGGTCACCGACACGGAGGCCATGGACGCGCTCCGTCTGCTGTCCGAGCGGGAGGGCATCATCCCGGCCATCGAGTCCGCCCACGCCGTCGCCGGGTCGCTGCGACTGGGCCGCGAACTGGGGGAGGGCGCCATCATCGTCATCAGCCTGTCCGGGCGCGGCGACAAGGACATGGACACGGCCGCCAAGTGGTTCGGACTGTTCGATCCCGACGACTCGACCGAGACCACCACGACTGACAAGGAAGGTTCGGCCAAGTGAGCGAACGACTCTCGCGCCTCGCCCCGACGTTCGCGCAGTGCCGCGAGGAGAAGCGCGCCGCGCTCGTCGGGTACCTCCCGGCCGGTTTCCCCACCGTGCAGGAGTCCATCGACGTGTTCAAGGCGATGGTCGAATCCGGTTGCGACATCGTCGAGGTCGGCATCGCCTACTCCGACCCGGTGATGGACGGGCCCACCATCCAGGCGGCGGCCGAGACGGCGCTGCGGAACGGTGTCCGCGTGCGTGACGTGTTCACCGTCGTCGAGGCGATCGCCTCCGTCGGCGGCAAGGCCGTCGTGATGACCTACTGGAATCCGGTCCTGCAGTACGGCGTCGACAAGTTCGCCCGCGACCTGGCGAGCGCGGGCGGCCTCGGCCTGATCACGCCCAACCTCATCCCCGAGGAAGCCGGCGAGTGGATCGCCGCGTCGAAGGAACACGACCTCGACCGGATCTTCCTCGTGGCGCCGTCGTCGACCGAGGAACGTCTCTCGATGACCCTCGACGCGAGCAGCGGCTTCGTGTACGCCGCGTCGACGATGGGTGTCACCGGTGCCCGTGACGCGGTGTCGTCGATGGCACCCGAGCTGACCGCCCGTATCCGCGCCCACTCGGACATTCCGGTGGGTGTCGGACTGGGTGTCCGCTCCGGCGCGCAGGCCGCCGAGATCGCCGCGTACGCCGATGCGGTCATCGTCGGATCTGCGCTGGTCACGGCCGCGGAGAGCGGTCTCGACGCGGTGCGCTCGCTCACGAAGGAACTCGCCGAGGGCGTTCGCTCCGCTACCGTGGCGTCGTGACTTCCACTGTGGACGTACTGGCCTACATTCCGAGTCCGCCCCAAGGTGTCTGGTATGTCGGACCGGTGGCCCTGCGCGCGTACGCGCTGTTCATCATCGTCGGGATCGTCGTCGCGATCGTGTGGGGTGACCGTCGCTGGGTCGCCCGCGGCGGCGAGAAGGGCACCGTCCTCGACATCGCCATCTGGGCGGTGCCGTTCGGCCTGATCGGCGGCCGTCTGTACCACGTGATGACCGACTGGCCGACGTA
This sequence comes from Rhodococcus sp. JVH1, assembly GCF_000280725.2. Classification (NCBI taxonomy): domain Bacteria; kingdom Bacillati; phylum Actinomycetota; class Actinomycetes; order Mycobacteriales; family Nocardiaceae; genus Rhodococcus; species Rhodococcus sp. JVH1. The sequence goes on from NZ_CP166289.1 coordinate 6,980,956, forward strand.
CTTCGGGGAGGGCGGCGACCCCGTCGACGCCCTGAAGGTGTGGCAGGGCGGTCTCGGCATCTGGGGCGCCGTGGCGCTCGGCGGTGTCGGCGCCTGGATCGGGTGTCGCCGCCGCGGCATCCCGCTGCCGGCGCTCGGCGACGCGGTCGCGCCCGCGATCCTGCTGGCGCAGGCGATCGGCCGGCTCGGAAACTACTTCAACCAGGAACTCTACGGTCGTGAGACCGAGGTGCCGTGGGGTCTCGAGATCTTCGAGCGGCGCAACGACGTGGGTCAGGTGTCACCGCAGCTGATCGACGGGGTGTCCACCGGCGAGGTCGCGTTCGTGGTGCACCCGACGTTCCTGTACGAGGCCCTGTGGAACGTGCTGATCGTCCTCCTGCTCGTGTGGGTCGATCGCCGCTTCCGCATCGGTCACGGCCGACTGTTCGCCCTGTACGTGGCCGGTTACTGCGCCGGCCGCTTCTGGATCGAACTGATGCGCAGCGATCACGCGAGCCTCATCGCCGGCGTCCGCGTGAACTCGTTCACCTCCGCCCTGGTGTTCGTCGCGGCACTGGTGTACTTCTTCGCCGCCACGAAGGGCCGCGAGGACCCGGCCGAATTGCGGCCTGCCGACGGCGGCCCGGTCGAGGGCGGCGGCGAACCGGTCGACGGCGAGATCGCGCAGAAGGAGCCCGAGAAGAACGTCGAGGACGCGGGCAAGGACGAGGGCACGTCCGCGTCGGAGCCGGTATCGGACGACAAGGCCGCGAGTACCGCGAGTACCGGCGGCGAGGCGGGCACGAAGACCATCGACAGCAAGAAGGATGACGCGAATGACTGAACCGGGGAAAGCATCCGACGATTCCGGCAAGGGTGCATCCGAGGACGCACACAAGGTCGACCTGGGGAAGAGCAGCGACGGCACCGAGAACAGCACCGAGTCGAGCCTGCCGCCGGAGTTCGGCTCACCCTTCGATTACGACGCCACCGCCGAGGCCTCGCTGTCCCAGCCGCCTGCCACGTCGGACGCGACGCCGTCACCGGGTTCGACCGGCACCGGACCGGGGTGGGACACGTACTCCGGTGTCGGCAACGGCCCGGGCTGGGGGTCCACGCCCACCTACCCGTCGCCGAGCGGCACCGAGCCGACGGCCCCGTTCCCGAACGTGGGCGAGCCGACGTCGCCGACCGCGCCCTACACCGGGTACGAGAACCCCCAGCAACCGGACGGTCCCACCTACGGCGCACCCGACCCCAACTACGGTGCGCAGTACGGGGCGGCTCCGCAGTCGCCGCAGGACTACCAGCAGCCCGGGTACCAGCAGCCGGGGTACGGACATCAGCCGGGTTACCCCCAGCAGGGGTTCCCGCCGCCCGGATACGCCCCCGGCGGCTACAACGCGTACGCCGATCCGTCGGCGCCGTTCGGCAGGCACCCGCTGACGGGTGAGCCGTACTCCGACAAGTCCAAGCTGACCGCCGGCCTGCTGCAGATCTTCCTCGGCGGTTTCGGAGTCGGACGGTTCTACCTGAACCAGCCCGGCATTGCCGTGGCGCAGATCGCCGTCACGTGGCTCACCTGTGGAATCGGCGGAATCTGGCCGCTGGTCGACGGCATCATGATGCTGACCGGAAGCGTGAAGGACAAGTACGGACGACCTCTGCGGGAGCAGTGACGATCCCTGAAGGAACTGTGGCCCGTGTTGCTGATGCGACACGGGCCACGGTGCTTTCCGGGGCCGGATTCGGCATATCTTGCGAGGTATCGGTCCTGGTAAGCTGAGCACGCCGGGTGTATGTCCGGTTACAACCTTCACGGGCCGATGCTGTCCCGGTAGACCCCCGAAAAGCAGTTAGCGCCCGTCGTGGCGACCCCGCTAGCGGAGGCCGCCGACAGCACGTGCGGAGCGCACACACTGGTGGTCTTCCTGGCCGATGTGGAGGTATATCGGTGCTGTTCTCTCAGTTGCCCGGTCCCCAGGGCTTGTACGACCCGGACCAGGAAGTCGATTCCTGCGGTGTCGCCATGGTGGCGGACGTGCACGGCCGCCGCTCACACTCCATCGTCTCCGATGGACTCCGCGCCCTCGAGAATCTCGAGCACCGCGGTGCGGCAGGATCGGAACCGAACAGCGGAGACGGCGCCGGGATCCTCCTCCAGCTGCCCACCGAATTCTTCGGGGACGTCGTCGACTTCGATCTCCCGGCGCCGCTCGACGACGGCGGCAGCACGTACGCGGCGGGAATCTGCTTCCTCCCGCAGGACCCGCATGCGCGGGCGGCCGCGCAACGACGCGTCTCGGGCCTCGCTGCCGAGGAGGGGCTCGAAATCCTCGGCTGGCGCCGGGTGCCCGTCGATCCGGACGGCGCGGACGTCGGCTCCACGGCCCGGGCCTGCGCGCCGCACATGAGCCAGTTGTTCGTCACCGCACCCGCCGTCGGCGGGATCCGGCCCGGCGGGCTGGCACTCGACCGCCTGGTCTACGCGCTGCGCAAGCGGGCCGAGCAGGTCACTCCCGAGGTCGAGTCCGAGGGCAGCGGCGTGTACTTCCCGTCCCTGTCGAGCCGGACCGTCGTCTACAAGGGAATGCTGACCACGTCGCAGCTGTCCCGGTACTTCCCGGACCTGCGCGATCCGCGGATGGCGAGTGCGATCGCGATCGTGCACAGCCGGTTCTCGACCAACACGTTCCCGTCCTGGCCGCTCGCGCATCCGTTCCGGTTCGTGGCGCACAACGGTGAGATCAACACGGTCCGCGGCAACCGGAACCGCATGCGCGCCCGCGAGGCGTTGCTGTCGAGTTCGGTGATCCCGGGCGACCTGCGCAGGCTGTATCCGATCTGCACCCCCGACGCGTCGGATTCGGCGTCGTTCGACGAGGTCCTCGAATTGCTGCACCTCGCCGGCCGCAGCGTGGCGCACGCGGTGATGATGATGGTGCCGGAGGCGTGGGAGAACGACACGTCGATGTGCCCCGACCGCCGGGCGTTCTATCAGTTCCACGCGTCGCTGATGGAGGCGTGGGACGGACCGGCGTGTGTGACGTTCACCGACGGGACCGTGGTCGGCGCCGTGCTGGACCGCAACGGCCTGCGTCCGGGACGCTGGTGGCAGACCGTCGACGGGCGGGTGGTCCTCGCGAGCGAGAGCGGTGTCCTGGACGTCCCGCAGGCGGAGGTCGTGGCGAAGGGCCGCCTCGAACCGGGGCAGATGTTCCTGGTCGACACGTCCGAGGGCCGGATCGTGCCCGACGAGGAGATCAAGATGCGGCTCGCGGCGGAGCGGCCGTACGCAGAGTGGCTGTACGCCGGTCTGCTCGAACTGAAGACGCTGCCGGATCGCCCGCACGCGCAGCACAACCACGAGTCGGTGGTGCGACGGCAGGTGGCGTTCGGGTACACCGAGGAGGATCTGCGGATCCTGCTCGCGCCGATGGCCGCGTCCGGCGGCGAGCCCCTCGGCTCGATGGGGACGGACACCCCGATCGCCGTCATGTCGCAGCGTTCGCGGCTGCTCTACGACTACTTCGTCGAACTGTTCGCGCAGGTCACGAACCCGCCGCTCGACGCGATCCGTGAAGAGATCGTGACGTCGCTGTCGCGGGTCATGGGACCGGAGCAGAACCTGCTCGAGCCGACCGCGGCGTCGTGCAGGCAGATCGTGCTGCCGTGGCCGGTGCTCGACAACGAAGAGCTGAACAAGATCATCAACGTCAACGCGGACGGCAACCATCCGGGGCTGGCCGCGGCGGTGCTGCGCGCGCTGTACGACGTGGAACGCGGCGGTGCGGGGATGGCCGAGGCGATCGAGGAATTGCGGGCTCAGGCGAGCGCCGCGATCGCGGACGGCTACCGGACGCTGGTGATCTCGGACCGCGACTCCGACCACACCCGCGCGCCGATCCCGTCGCTGCTCGCGGTCGCCGCGGTGCACCATCACCTGGTGCGGACCAAGGAACGCACCAAAGTGGCGCTGGTCGTCGAATCCGGTGACGCCCGCGAGGTCCACCACCTGGCGCTGCTCATCGGGTACGGGGCCGCGGCGGTCAACCCGTACCTCGCGATGGAGTCGATCGAGGACCTCGTGTCCGAGGGCGAACTCACCGGCGTCGAGCACACGATCGCCGTGCGGAACTATCTCACCGCTCTCGGCAAGGGTGTGCTCAAGGTGATGTCGAAGATGGGCATCTCCACCGTCGGCTCGTACACCGCGGCGCAGGTGTTCGAGGCGATCGGCCTGGACCGCGACCTCGTCCACGAGTACTTCACAGGCACCGTCAGCAAGCTGGGCGGCGCCGGTCTCGACGAGATCGCCCGCGAGGTCACCGTCCGCCACCGGCAGGCGTACCCGGACAACCCGGCCGAGTTCGCCCACCGGCGGCTCGAGGACGGCGGAGAGTACCAGTTCCGCCGCGACGGCGAACTGCACCTGTTCACCCCGGAGACGGTGTTCCTGCTGCAGCACGCCACCCGCACCGGTCAGCACGAGGTGTTCGCGAAGTACAGCGAGGAGGTGAACCGGCTGGCCGAGGCCGGTGGGGCACTGCGCGGCCTGTTCACGTTCCGCGAGGGCGTACGCCCGCCGGTGCCGCTGGACGAGGTGGAACCGGTCGAGCGGATCGTCACCCGGTTCAACACCGGCGCGATGAGCTACGGCTCGATCTCCGCCGAGGCCCACGAGACGATGGCCGTCGCGATGAACAATCTCGGCGGACGCTCCAATACGGGCGAGGGTGGCGAGAACGTCGACCGTCTCTACGATCCGTCGCGCCGCAGCGCCGTCAAGCAGGTGGCGAGCGGGCGGTTCGGCGTCACCAGCGACTATCTGATCAACGCCAGCGACATCCAGATCAAGATGGCGCAGGGGGCGAAGCCCGGTGAGGGCGGTCAGCTGCCGGCGTACAAGGTGTACCCGTGGGTCGCGGAGACCCGGCATTCGACGCCGGGGGTCGGGCTCATCTCGCCGCCGCCGCACCACGACATCTACTCGATCGAGGATCTCGCGCAGCTGATCCACGACCTGAAGAACGCCAACGACCGGGCCCGGGTCCACGTGAAGCTGGTCAGCTCGGTGGGTGTGGGAACGGTCGCCGCCGGCGTCAGCAAGGCGCACGCCGACGTGGTCCTGATCTCCGGGAACGACGGCGGGACCGGCGCCACCCCGTTGACGTCGATGAAGCATGCCGGGGCGCCGTGGGAGATCGGGCTGGCCGACGCCCAGCAGACGCTGGTGCTCAACGGACTCCGCGACCGCATCACCGTCCAGTGCGACGGCGGGATGCGCACCGCGCGGGACGTCGTGGTCGCGGCGCTGCTGGGTGCGGAGGAGTTCGGGTTCTCGACGGCCCCGCTGATCGTGGCGGGTTGCATCATGATGCGGGTCTGCCACCTCGACACCTGCCCGGTCGGTGTCGCCACCCAGAACCCGGAGCTGCGCAAGCGGTACACCGGCAAACCGGAGTTCGTGGAGGAATTCTTCCGCTTCGTCGCCGAGGACGTGCGCCAGTACCTGGCGGACCTCGGGTTCCGCAGCATCGACGAGGCCGTCGGTCACGCGGACGTCCTCGAGACCGCGCAGGGGATCGCGCACTGGAAGAACCGGGGACTCGACCTCACTCCGATCTTCGCCGTGGCCACCGGGCCGGACGGGGTGCCGCTGCCGCAGCGGCGCCGGGACCGCGATCAGGACCACGGACTGGACCGGGCGCTGGATCGCACGCTCATCCAGCTGGCCGAGGGTGCCCTCGAGGACGCGCACGCCGTGGAGATCGAGATGCCGGTGCGCAACGTCAACCGGACCGTCGGGACGCTGCTCGGCGCGGAGGTCACCCGCCGGTACGGCGCCGCCGGGCTGCCGGACGACACGATCCGGCTCACGTTCACCGGTTCCGCCGGGCAGTCGCTCGGCGCGTTCCTGCCACCGGGCATCACCATCGACCTGACCGGTGACGCCAACGACTACGTCGGCAAGGGATTGTCGGGCGGACGGATCGTGGTCCGTCCCGCCGACGACGTCCTGTTCGTCCCCGAAACGCAGGTGATCGCGGGCAACACCCTCCTCTACGGCGCCACCTCGGGCGAGCTGTATCTCCGGGGCCGCGTCGGCGAGCGTTTCTCGGTGCGCAACTCCGGTGCGTCGGCCGTCGTGGAGGGTGTCGGCGACCACGCCTGCGAGTACATGACGGGCGGTCGGGTCGTGATCCTCGGACCGACCGGCCGGAACATGGCGGCCGGCATGTCCGGCGGCATCGCGTACGTCCTCGACCTGGACCCCGAGGACGTGAACCGGGCGATGGTGAAGCTCCTGCAACCCGACCCGGACGACCTCGACTGGTTGTGCGGCGCGGTCACCCGGCACCACCGGTGGACCGGTTCCGCGGTGGCGGCGTCGGTGCTCGCCGACTGGCCCCGGCGGTCCGCGTTGTTCACCAAGGTGATGCCGGTGGACTACCAGCGGGTGCTGGACGCGACCCGGATGGCCAAGGCCGAGGGACTCGACGTGGACACTGCGATCATGGAGGCGGCACGTGGCTGATCCGCAGGGCTTTCTGCACATCGTCAAGAAGGAGGCGCGCAAGCGTCCGGTCGCGGAGCGGGTGCACGACTGGCACGAGGTGTATGCGCCGCAGAGTCCGGCCGAGCGGGCCGCCGAGGTGTCCGAGCAGGCCGCCCGGTGCATGGACTGCGGAATCCCGTTCTGCCACTCGGGAAGTGCGGGTTGCCCACTGGGCAATCTGATCCCGGAGTGGAACGACCTGGTGCGGCGCGGCCGCTGGTCGGCGGCCAGTGAACGGCTGCACGCCACCAACAACTTTCCGGAGTTCACGGGGCGGGTGTGTCCGGCGCCGTGCGAGTCGGCGTGTGTGCTCGCCCTCGCCGACACACACACGACCGGCAGCGTCACCATCAAGCGGATCGAGCAGGCCATCGCCGACGTCGCGTGGGAGTCCGGCACGGTGGTGCCCAAGCCGCCGATGATCGCCACGGGCCGCAAGGTTGCGGTGGTCGGTTCCGGCCCGGCCGGCCTCGCGGCGGCGCAGCAGCTGACCCGGGCGGGGCACGACGTCACCGTCTACGAGCGCGACGACCGGCTCGGGGGACTGCTGCGGTACGGCATCCCGGAATTCAAGATGGAGAAGGCGATCCTCGATCAGCGCCTGATGCAGATGCGCGCGGAGGGAACGCACTTCGTCACCGACTGCGAGGTCGGCGTCGACCTCACCGTGGAGCAGATGCGCGAGAACTTCGACGCCGTCGTGCTCGCGATCGGCGCGCTCCGGGGCCGCGACAACACGACCGTCGAAGGCCGGGAGCTGAACGGGATCCACCTCGCGATGGAACACCTGGTCACCTCGAACAAGGAATGCGAGGGTGACGGTCCCGCGACGATCACCGCGAAGGGCAAGCACGTCGTCATCATCGGCGGCGGCGACACCGGGGCCGACTGCCTCGGAACGGCGCACCGCCAGGGCGCGTTGTCGGTGACCCAACTGGACTACAAGCCGGAGTTGCCGACGGAACGGGACGAGGCCGCGACGCCGTGGCCTGCGTGGCCGATGGTGCTTCGTACGTCGCCCGCGCACGCCGAGGGCGGTGTCCGCCGCTATCAGGTCGCGGTGCAGCGTTTCCTCGGTGACGAGAACGGGAACGTGCGATCGATGGTGCTCGCCGAGGTCCGGGTCACCCGCGAGGACGGCAAACGTATCATCACGCCGGTCGGCGAGGAGATCGAATTACCGTGCGAGCTGGCGCTTTTCGCGATCGGATTCGAGGGTGTCGATCTCGGTCCGCTGCTAGACGACTACGGGCTGTCACCCAATCGGCGGGGATCGCTCTCCTGCGGACCGGACTGGCAGACCACCGCACCCGGGGTCTTCGTCTGCGGGGACGCGCACCGCGGCGCGTCGCTGGTGGTGTGGGCGATCGCGGAGGGCAGGTCCGCGGCGCACGCCGTCGACGTGTATCTGACCGGGGCGTCGGACCTCCCGTCGCCGGTGCATCCGACGGCGCTCCCGCTGGCAGTCGTCTAAATGGAGAAGGGCGCGCGGGGCGACTAGGCTCGAGGCCGTGAACCGACGCACGAAGATCGTATGCACACTTGGACCTGCTACCGCCACCGGTGACCGTATTCGCGAGCTCGTCGAAAGCGGTATGGACGTGGCGCGGCTGAATTTCAGCCACGGCGAACACGCCGACCACGAGGAGAACTACAAACGCGTCCGGGCGGCCTCGGACGCGACGGGGAAGGCGGTCGGTGTCCTCGCCGACCTGCAGGGCCCGAAGATCCGGCTCGGCCGGTTCGCCGAGGGGCGCACCACGTGGGCCAACGGTGAGGAAGTGCGGATCACCGTCGACGAGGTCGAGGGCACCCACGACCGGGTGTCGACCACCTACAAGCAGCTCGCCGAGGACGCCAAGGCCGGTGACCGGCTCCTGGTCGACGACGGCAAGGTCGGTCTCGTCGTCTCCGGGGTGGACGGCAACGACGTGATCTGCCGGGTCACCGAGGGCGGCCCGGTCAGCAACAACAAGGGTGTGTCCCTGCCGGGGATGAACGTGTCGGTCCCGGCGCTGTCGGAGAAGGACATCGCCGACCTCGAGTTCGCGCTCGGTCTCGGTGTCGACTTCATCGCCCTGTCGTTCGTGCGGTCGCCGGCCGATGTGGAACTGGTTCACGCCGTGATGGATCGGGTCGGTCGCCGGATCCCGGTGATCGCGAAGCTCGAGAAGCCGGAGGCGATCGACAACCTCGAGGCGATCGTGCTGGCGTTCGACGCGGTGATGGTCGCCCGTGGTGACCTGGGGGTGGAGTTGCCGCTCGAGCAGGTGCCGCTGGTGCAGAAGCGGGCGATCCAGATAGCCCGGGAGAACGCGAAGCCGGTCATCGTCGCGACGCAGATGCTGGAGTCGATGATCGAGAACTCGCGGCCCACCCGCGCCGAGGCGTCCGACGTCGCGAACGCGGTCCTCGACGGTGCGGACGCGGTCATGCTGTCGGGTGAGACGTCGGTGGGCAAGTACGTGATGGAGACGGTGCGCACGATGGCGCGGATCGTCGAGGCGGTGGAGAACGAGTCCACTCAGGTGCCGCCGCTCACGCATGTGCCGCGGACCAAGCGCGGTGTCATCTCGTACGCGGCCCGCGACATCGGGGAGCGGCTGGATGCGAAGGCGCTGGTCGCGTTCACCCAGTCCGGGGACACGGTGCGCCGGTTGGCGCGGCTGCACACGCCGTTGCCGTTGTTGGCGTTCACCCCGCTGCCGGAGGTGCGCAGCCAGTTGTCGCTGACGTGGGGTACCGAGACGTTCATCGTCGATCCGGTCGAGAGCACCGACGCGATGGTGCGGCAGGTCGACCACGCGCTGCTCGGGTTGGGCCGGTACCAGAAGGGGGAACTGGTGGTCATCGTGGCCGGGTCGCCGCCCGGCACCGTTGGCTCGACCAACCTGATCCACGTCCACAGAATCGGCGAAGAGGACCACTAGGTGAGCGAAGTCGCGGCGAAGACCGATCTCCAGACCCTGCTCGAACTTCTCGATCTCGAGAAGACCGGGGAGGACACGTACCGAGGTCGGCATCCCGCGCAGGTGGGTAGCCGGACGTTCGGCGGCCAGTTGATTTCCCAGGCACTGGTCGCCGCCGGCCGCACCGTGAGCGGCGAGCGTGCCGTGCACGCGATCAACGCTCACTTCATCCGCGGCGGCGACGTCAAGGAACCCATCGAATACCGCGTCGAGCGGCACCGTGACGGACGGGCCTTCGCGAACCGTCAGGTCACGGCGCTGCAGAACGGTGAGGAACTGTTCGTCATGCTGGCGGCGTTCCAGGACTGGGGCAAGGGTCTCGAGCACGCGGTCGAGGTGCCCGATGTGCCGTTCCCGGACACGCTGCCGCCACTGGGCGACCACTTCCTCGGGTACGAGGATCGACTGAAGATGTTCGTCGACGCGCTCAAGCCGATCGACATGCGTTACGCGAACGACCCGTCGTGGATCATGAAGGGCACCGGGGAGAAGCTCACCCACAACCGGGTCTGGATGAAATCGGACGGCGACCTTCCCGACGATCCGCTGATTCACGTGGCCGTCATGGGCTACTCGTCGGACACCACGGTCCTGGATTCCATCATCACCACCCACGGACTGTCGTGGGGGCTGGACCGGATCGTCGCGGCCACCGTCAACCATTCCATCTGGTTCCACCGGCCGTTCCGGTTCGACGACTGGACGCTCTACGCCACCGAATCGCCGGTCGCGGCGGGGTCCCGCGGTCTCGCGACGGGGCGGTTCTTCTCCCTGGAAGGCGAGTTGCTGGCGACCGTGGTCCAGGAGGGCCTGATCCGCCACTTCCCGCCGCGGAAGTAGCGGCCCCGCCATTCCTTTGCCACCGAACGAGTTTGAACGGTAGTTCAACTGGTGGCCGCGGCGTATGGTCGGTCTGGAATCTCCGAAACGGAACGGACGTGCACTATGAGCGCAGACGCACCCGAGCAGAAGAACACCGGCCGGCCGGCCGAGACCGAAGTTCCCCTTCCCGACGACGAGGCGCTCGCCGCAGCCAAGAAGAAGGTGGAGGAGATCGACGCCCGCTACGAGCCGGGCGCCCGCGAGACGGTCGTCCTGCCCGGCTCCGACGGCACGGTGTCCGGTACCGCCTTCGACGACTACGTCGACGACGAGGGAAACCTGAAAAAGCCTGAGCCCGAGAAGGACTCGTAGACTCCCGTCGACGGGCGCCCGTTCTGCCTGCCCGATGTCCCGCTTGTGCGGTCGAAACTGCGCAAATGGGACATCGGGCGACGTGTGGGTGCGCGTCGACGGGTGTCCTGCGTGTATCTCTCGCCGATGACCGAGGTCCGGGGTTAGACTTCGCCATCTTTTCTGGTGAGTTTCACCTCGTGATCGGGGATATGGGTCGTGGACTGGAACAACGTCGTCTGGGACAGCGCAATGTGGCTGCTCAAGGCCTACGTCATGACTGTCGTCGCGTTCGTCGTCGTAGTGATACTGCTCGCGCGGTTCACCAAATGGGGGAGGCAGTTCTGGCGCTTCGCCGCGCCGTACTTCGATCCGCGGCGCAGCCTCAAGCCGTTGACGATCCTGGCGGTGCTGCTGCTGTCGACGGTCTTCGCGGTGCGGATGACGGTGCTGTTCTCCTACTGGTACAACGACTTCTACGATTCGATCCAGAACCTGGACGAGTCGGCGTTCTGGCACTTCCTCCGCGTCTTCGCCATTCTGGCGACCGTCCACGTGGTTCGGGCCCTGATCGAGTACCTGATCGGGCAGACCCTCGACATCGACTGGCGGACGTGGCTCAACCACCATCTCGTCGACGACTGGCTCGACAGCCGCGCCTATTACCGTGACCGATTCCTGGACGACGCGATCGACAACCCGGACCAGCGCGTCCAGGCCGACATCACCAACTTCGTGACCACGTCCCGCTCGCTGTCGATGGGCGCGGTGACGGCCGTGCTGTCGATCGTGTCGTTCACGGGAATCCTGTGGGATCTGTCCGGCCCGATGACGGTGTTCGGCGTCGAGATCTCGCGGGCGATGATCTTCCTCGTCTACATCTACGTGCTGGTGACCACGGTGGTCGCGTTCTGGATCGGCAAGCCCCTCATCAAGCTGAACTTCCTCAACGAGAAACTGGGCGCCAACTTCCGCTACGCGCTGATCCGGGTGCGGGAGTACGGCGAGAGCATCGCGTTCTACCGCGGCGAGAACGTCGAGCGCCGCACGCTTGCCGGACGGTTTGCGGACGTCATCCGGAACATGTGGCAGATCGTCTTCCGGACGTTGAAGTTCAGTGGATGGAACCTCACGGTCAACCAGACGGCCGTCATCTTCCCGTTCCTCGTGCAGGGTCCGCGACTGTTCACCGGTCAGGTGTCGCTCGGTGACGTGATGCAGACGTCGCAGGCGTTCGGGCAGGTCCACGACTCCCTGTCCTTCTTCCGCGAGTCGTACGCCGACTTCGCGAGTTTCCGCGCCACCCTCATCCGACTCAACGGGCTGGCCAACGACAACCAGCACGCCGCCGAACTTCCGATCCTGAAGACCGGCAAGTCGGGCGACGACCTCCAGGTCGAGAAGCTGGATGTGCGCATCCCCACGGGCCAGACTCTCATCGAGGGCCTCGACCTGACCGTGAACCCGGGGCAGTCGTTGCTGGTCAAGGGCCCCTCCGGCTCGGGCAAGACCACCCTGCTCCGCACACTCGCCGATCTGTGGCCGTACGCAGACGGCACCGTGTCGCGGCCCGCGGGGGAGGCCATCTTCCTGTCCCAGCGGCCGTACCTGCCGCTCGGTTCGCTGCGAACCGCACTGGCGTACCCGAAGGAGCCGACGGCGGCCGACGACGTCGTGCGCGCTGCGCTGTCGGAGGTGTCGCTCGGCAATCTCGGGGATCGGCTCGACGAGACCGCCGACTGGACGCGGATCCTGTCGCCGGGTGAGCAGCAGCGTCTCGCGTTCGCGCGGGTGCTGATCGCACGGCCCGCGGTGATCTTCCTCGACGAGGCCACGTCGGCCATCGACGAGGGCCTCGAATACACGCTCTACACGCTGCTCCGGACCGAACTCCCGGACAGCATCGTGGTGAGTGTGGGCCACCGCAGCACCCTCAACCAGTTCCATTCCCGCGGTGTGGAACTCGAGGGCGAGGGGCGGTGGACGGAGTCGGAACTCGTCGGGTGACTCGTGCTGCGGGCTACCCGGCGTCCAGTCGAGTGGTGAACTGCAGGACGCGATAAGGGTCGCCGGTCGTCGTGTTCCATTGCGACACAAACAGATGCAGATCGTCCAGTGTGGACGCCGGGTGGATGAATCCGCCGTAGATCTGCGCCCACGTGCCGTCCGCCGCTCCCCAGTCGCCGCCCGCGATCTGGACGGTCGGTTCCGACCACGCTCCGTCGATGCGCTCCGCCGTGCGTGTGACGATCGCGTACGCGGTGGGATCGAAGTACGCGAGGACCCAGGTGCCGTCGATCCGTCGCAGGCACATCTCGCCGACGGGGCCCGGCAGGATCGGGGTCGCGGGCTGCCCCCACGACCACTCCGTGCCGCGGTCCCAGCCCCATTCTTCGTACGCTGCGGGCTCGAGGATGCACGATTCCGGGACCCGCCGGAGAATCATCCCACCAGGAGTGGTGCGGTCGAACGCGCTCGAGACGACGTAGACGTAGCCGTCGTGCCGCTCCATGGTCCACAGCTGATCGAGCGACCGGCCACGGTTGTCCCAGCGGGCGGGCGAGCGGTGCCAGTTCTCGCCACCGTCGTCCGACCAGGCGAGATACGTGAAGTTCGTCGGCCACGCACGTGACCTCCACGAGTGCACGCTGACGACGGACAGGTAGGTCCGATCACCGATCGTGACGGCGTCAGCGGGAACGACGGTGAACTCGGTGCCCGCCGATTCCCGGTCGGGGAGTTCGCGGTCGTCGTGCGCGTTCGGCAGGATCTCCGCCGCCGTCCGGCCGCCGGCCGCGGAGTCGAACTCGATGCCGCCGCGGAGATCGGTGGTGGTGGAGCGCAACATCACGGGGCTGCGCCACCGCCTGCCGTGCCGGCCGTGCCGGCCGTGCGAGCTGAACGTGTCGCCGAAGAAGAACGCGACTCTCCCGTCGGGCAGGCGCGCGGGACAGCCGAGGTCGGTGCCGTGCACACCCCAGCGGCGCGTCGCCTCGCCGGTGACCTCCTTCACGAAGGTCGCTGCGGGTGTGGTCGTGCTGCCCGCGATACGCGTTTCTCCCGTGTCGGTGAATCCGGTGGTCAGGACGTCTTGCGGTAGGACGCGGCGAGTTCGTCGGCCCGATCCCACGGGGACCAGTCGACCTCGCGGCCGTCCAGTTGCGCTTCGACCACCTCGAGTCCCGCGTGCCAGCCGGCGGCGTGGGCGTAGGCGGATTCTTCTTCTTCCACGGTGTGGGTGAGCGTCAGCCAGCAGCCTCCGCTGCCGTCGGGGACGAGTTCCCAGTGCAGGGTCTCGGCGTCCCACAGGTACTCGAGGATGTGCGCGGGATGCACCGAGATGACCGTCCCGGTGGTGGTCTGATCTGCGGGCAATCCGAATCGGCGCACCTGCTCCGGCGTCACGCGGAAGACGAGTTCGGCGCCCGGGGTGAGGTCGAACTCGACGTCGGCGGGGAACCAGGCCTTCAGGTACTGCGGGTCGGTGAGAACTCGCCACACCTTCTCCGGCGAGTGCGAGAGCGCTTGCTGGAATCGAAGGGCTACCCGCCCGTCGTAGGTGAAAGTGACGGTGCCGAGCTCCATGGGTGACCTCCGTGCTCGAGGGCGTACCTGTCCCACCATGGTACTGGCAGGACGGCGCAGATCCCCAGGATCGGGCACAAAAAACCGCCGCTACCTGCGGGGTCGTCAGTCGACGGCGGAAGAGAGCCCCAGATGCAGCAGACGGTGCGGGTCGGCGAGGATGTCGATTCGGGCGATCTTTCCACCTGCGACGCCGAAGGCCATGACCGACATGGCCTTTCCCTCGGGCGCGGTCACGACCCCGGCGGCGCCGTTCACCAGGGCGAGCCGGGCGAAAGGAGCGAAGCGCGAGAAGGTGAGGGCCTGCTCGCCGACGGCGCGGGCTCCGCGCACGAGAGAGGATCCGTCCGCGCCGCCGTCGGCCCGCAGGACGATGTCCGGGTCGAGCAACGCGAGGAGGTCGTCGATCCGGCCGCCCCGCGAGGCGGCCATGAATGCCTCGACGATCTCGCGCTGCCGGGTCAGGTCGGTATCCGGAACCGGCCCCGAACCCTGGACGCGGCGGCGCGCGCGGCTCGCCAGCTGACGGGACGCGGCGGCGGTGCGTCCGGCGATCGGGGCGATCTCGTCGAAGGACAGGGCGAACATGTCGTGCAACACGAATGCGAGCCGCTCGGCGGGCGTCAGCGTGTCGAGCACGACACCCGGGCGACGACCGTCGTCAGCCAACCCGGCAGATTCTCCACATCCGAGGTCTCGGCACGGCTGAGGCGGAGCCAGCCCTCCTGCACGGCGTCCTCCGCTTCGCTGATCGAGCCGAGCATCCGGTAGGCGACCGCCGACAGATGCGTCCGGTTCTCCTCGAAGCGGTGTGCCAGAACTTCGTCGTCGTTCATCTGTCACATTCTGCCGTCGCGGTTCGTCATGTCAGTGACAACGAAAATCACCCGGTGTGACAGAAGATCACCCGAATACCTTTGGAGGCAGGCAATCATGAAAGCCCGGATGACCAACCCCGCGATGATCGTTCCCGACGCCATGAAGTCTCTGCTGACTCTGGGAAAGGCAGCGTCGAAGGCGGACGTGCCGCCGGTGACCCACGCTCTCGTGCATCTGCGGTCGAGCCAGATCAACGGCTGCAGCGTGTGCGTGGACATGCATTCGCGTGAACTGGAGAAGGAGGGCGAGACCAACGAGCGGATCTTCGCGGTGGCGGCGTGGCGGGAGGCTCCGTATTTCAGCGACGCCGAACGCGCGGCCCTGGCGCTGGCCGAGTCGATGACCCGGTTGAGCGACCGTTCGGACCCGGTGCCCGACGACGTGTGGAACGAGGCCGCCCGGCACTACGACGAGCAGGCGCTCGCGTCGCTGGTCCTGTCGATCGCCACCGTGAACCTGTGGAACCGGCTCAACGCCGCCACCCGGCAGGTCGCGGGCGGACAGTGGTGACGGAAACACCATGACGGGGGACGAGATGCGAATCGCAGGCCAGATAATGCATCTGACCTGCGATTCGCGAAAATTTCTGGCAGTGCCCTCGGTGAGACTCGAACTCACACTGGACGGGTTTTGAATCCGTTTCCTCTGCCAATTGGGATACGAGGGCGTGTTGCGCTGTACCACTGTAGAAGATCGCCGTCGGGAGTCAACCACCGGTACCCTTCTAACGTTCGCTCCCCGCGCCGGGGTCGTCCGAGCAGAGGAGAATGGTGGCCATGAACGCTCCCCAGCAGCAAGGTGTGCCGTCGCAGCCGCGACGGGTCGTGGTGGCCGAGGACGAGGCGCTGATCAGGCTCGATCTGGTCGAGATGCTGCGGGAAGAGGGCTACGACGTGGTCGGTGAGGCGGGTGACGGGCAGGCCGCCGTCGACCTGGCGGTGGAGCTCAAACCCGACCTCGTGATCATGGACGTGAAGATGCCCCGTCGTGACGGCATCGATGCGGCCTCGGAGATCGCGGCGAAACGTATTGCGCCCGTGGTCATTCTCACAGCGTTCAGTCAGCGCGAGCTGGTGGAGCGGGCTCGCGACGCCGGGGCGATGGCCTACCTCGTCAAGCCGTTCTCCACGGCCGACCTGGTTCCTGCGGTCGAGTTGGCGGCCAGCCGCTTCAAGGAGGTGACCGCGCTCGAGCGGGAGATCTCCGATCTGTCGGAGCGTCTGGAGACCCGCAAGATCGTCGAGCGGGCGAAGGGCGTGTTGATGGAGAAACAGTCCCTGACCGAGCCCGAAGCATTCAAGTGGATCCAGCGGGCCGCGATGGACCGCCGGTCGACGATGAAGGCGGTCGCGCAGGTGGTGCTCGAGACCCTCGGTGGGGAAGCTCCCACCAGCTGACCCGCGAGATCGGCGACAGGCGATGCGTTTTCGCCGGAGGCGTCAGGCGCCGGTGGGGAAGTCCGCGGATCGGCTGACGTCCGCCCACCGGAGGGTCTCGACAGCGCGCTCGCGGGACGACTTCTCGGTCATCTCGACGGCGCCGGCCCCGAGCAGCAGACGCAGCGGGGCGTCCTCGGCGGCAACCACATCCATGATGATCCGAGCGGCCCGGGCCGGGTCGCCGGGCTGAGTGCCGTCCGTGTCCTGCCGATAGCGGTTCATCGCGCCGACCGTCGCCTCGTAGTCGGGGCCGACCGAGCTGCGTTTCATCGACGAACCCTGCCAGTCGGTGCGAAACGCCCCGGGTTCCACGATGAGCACCGTCACGCCGAACGGTTTCACCTCGGCCGCCAGGACTTCGGAGAATCCCTCGACGGCGAACTTCGCTGCCTGATAGGCACTCAACCCCGGCGTGCCACCGACACGGCCTCCGACGGAGGAGAACTGCACGAAGCAGCCCCTACGCTGTTCGCGCAGGATCGGCAGTGCGGCCCGGGTGACGTTGACGACGCCGAAGAAGTTGGCGTCGATCTGCTGCCGGAAATCCTCGTCATCCATTTCTTCGATCGGGACGCTGTTGGCGTAGCCGGCGTTGTTCACCACCACGTCGAGGCCCCCGAACTCGCCGACCGCGGTGGCGACTGCCGCGCGGGCGGCCGCGGCGTCGGTGACGTCCAGGGCGACCGCCCGGACCCGGTCGCCGTACGTGTCGACCAGGTCGGTGAGCTGTTCGGGCTGCCGGGCGGTGGCGACCAGGTTGTCGCCACTGCCCAGGACTGCTGTCGCGAGTTCCCTGCCGAAACCGCGTGAGCTTCCGGTGACGAGCCACGTCTTCGCCATGGTGTACTCCATCCCGCATGCTTGCAACTGACTGGTTGGATGTTTATGAAATCCATGGAACACCTGCCGAAGCACGCTGTCAACCAACTATTTGGTTGCTAGCCTGGGCGCATGGTGCGCGACGCAGAGGCAACGAAGAAGCGACTACTCGACGCGGCGGCGGCCGAGTTCGCCGAATTCGGCATCGCCGGGGCGCGGGTCGACCGCATCGCCCTGGCCGCCAAGGCGAACAAGTCGATGATCTACGCGTACTTCGGCGACAAGGGGCAACTCTTCGACGCGGTCTTCTCCGCCCACGTGGTGGCGTTCACCGAGCAGGTGCGGTTCGACGCCGCCGACCTCCCCGGGTACGCGGGGCGCTCGTTCGACCTGTACGAGGACAACCCGGCGACGCTCCGGCTCGCCACCTGGTACCAACTCGAGCGCCCCGACGGTGACCCACTCCAGGTGGTGGTCGCGTCCAATCGGTCCAAGCTCGCCGACATCGAGCGAGCGCAGAGAAGTGGTGTGCTGCCAACCCGATTCGAGCCCGTGGAACTGCTCACCGTCGTTCGATCCGTCGCGATGTCCTGGCACACGCAGACACCGGAACTCGGTGCCTCGGCCCCCGCGGACCGGGCCCGCCGGCGCCAGGTGGTCGTCGACTCCGTGCGCCTTCTCGTCGGCGCCTGAGGCCGGCCACGCTACGGCCGCGTAAACACTCGTCGTATTCAGATCACAGTAAGGTCACGAGCCTTTCTGGACGGATCGCGAACGCCGCCGGACCGCTAGCGTCTGATCCCACAGCGGACGCCAACTCGGGTGGCGCCCGCACTCAGGTGATCTAAGGAGAGTTTGGATGGCTAAACGGACCCTCGTGCGGGCGGCCGCGGTTCTCGGCGCGGCATCACTCGCACTGGCAGGTTGTAGTTCGGACAGTGGCGACGACTCCGCGAGTGGGAGTGACAGCTCTGCCTCGGCCACCACTGTTTCCACCGACTGCACGCCCGAAGAGGCGGCGGCAGCGGGTGCCCCGTCCACGGCGCCGCTGAAGATCGGCACTCTGCTTCCCGACACGGGAAGCCTCTCCTTCCTCGGACCGCCGATGGTGGCGGGCACCCAGCTCGGCGTCAACGACGTCAATGCGGCCGGTGGTGTTCTCGGCCAGCCGGTCCAGCTGATTCCCGGCGACTCGGGCGACACCACCACCGACACGGCGAACACCACCGTGGACCGGGAACTGGCCGCCGGCACCCAGGTGATCATCGGCGCGGCGTCGTCCTCGGTGTCGCTGAAGGTCATCGACAAGGTGTCCAGCGCCGGCGTCGTGATGTTCTCCCCGGCCAACACGTCCGACCAGTTCGTCTGCTACCCGGACAAGGGCCAGTACTTCCGCACCGCGCCCACCGACGTGTTGCAGGCTCAGGCTGTGTCGCAGCTCATCTCGGACGACGGCGGCCAGCGCGTGTCCATCCTGGCCCTCAACGACCCGTACGGAACCGGGCTCGCCGACAACATCCAGAAGAACCTCGTCGACGCGGGCATCCCCGAGGATCAGATCCAGAAGATCATCTACGACCCCAACGCGCAGTCGTTCAACTCCGAGATCGACCAGGTCAAGGACTTCGCCCCCGACGCCGTCGCGGTGGTCGGATTCGAGGAGTCGGCGAAGATCATCACCCGTATGCACGAGGTCGGCATCGGCCCGTCCGACGGCATGAAGGTCTACGGCGTGGACGGCAACATGGGTAACGCGCTCGGCGAGTCGGTGGCCGCACCGCTGCTCGACGGCATGCAGGGCACCACGCCGCTCACCGACGTCGGTCCGGCCTTCCAGGATCGTCTCAAGGGCATCAACCCGGGGCTGATCGACTTCAACTACGCCGGTGAGTCCTACGACGCCGTCGTCGTTTCCGCGCTCGCCGCGGAAGCCGCGAAGTCGACGGCAGGTCGCGACATCGCCGCGAACATCAACGCCGTCACCGAGGGCGGAACCCCGTGCACGTCGTACCAGGAGTGCCTGCCGCTCGTGCAGGCCGGCACGGACGTCGACTACAACGGCATCACCGGCAAGCTCGACTTCACCGCCGCAGGCGAGCCGTCCATCGGTTCGTACGGCAAGCTGAAGTTCGGTGCCGACAACAAGCTGACGACGGACGGATACATCGTCGTCGGCGGATGATCGCACTCACCTGAAACGGACTGTGGGCCAGGGAAACCTGGCCCACAGTCGTGTCCGAAACCACCGGACCTACTTCTTCTCCTGACTTCCCGCGAGGGTCCCGAGGTACAGCTCGATCACCTTCGGGTCGTGCATCAGGTTGGGTCCCGAGTCGGTGTAGGCGTTGCGGCCCTGGTCGAGGACGTAGCCGCGGTCGCAGATCTGCAGGCACCGGCGGGCGTTCTGCTCGACCATAATCACCGAGACGCCCGCCGCGTTGATCCGCTTGCAGCGGATGAACACCTCGTCCTGGAACATCGGGGACAGTCCGGCGGACGGCTCGTCGAGCAGCAGCACGGACGGTTCCATCATCAGTGCCCGTCCCATGGCGACCATCTGCCGTTCACCGCCGGACAGGGCGCCCGCCTTCACCTTCTTCCGTTCGACGAGCAGCGGGAAGAGGTCGCCGACGAATGCGAATCTCTCCGCGAAGAGCTTGGGCCGCAGATACATCCCCATCTCGAGGTTCTCCTCGATGGTGAGCGACGGAAAGACGTTCTGCGTCTGCGGGACGTAGCCGACACCCTTCTGCACGAGAACGTGGGCGGGTTTGGACGTGATGTCCTCACCGCGCAGGGTCACCGAACCCTCACGCACCGGTATCAGCCCGAACAGCGACTTCAGGAGCGTGGACTTCCCGGCGCCGTTGGGACCGATGATGCCGACGATCTCACCCTCGCGCAGGAAGAAATTGCACTCGCGGAGGATGTTGACGCCGGGGATGTACCCGGCCACCACACCGTCCGCGCGGACGAGGGCACCCTCGGCGAGCCGGGCGTGCTCCTCGGGTGTGGCCGCGAATTCCGCTGGGGTCAGTTCGGTCATGTGTTCTCACGCCTCAGCTCGGTGATGTCGGGTTCGGAGAGGTCGCCGCCGGTCTCGAGGGTTTCGGCCTCGGCGTTCTCGAGTGCCTCGGCCAGAACGGCCGTCGCGCCCACCGGATTTCCCTCGTCGTCGAACTCGAGCGCCTGATCGTGGTGGCTGCCCAGGTAGGCGTCGACCACCGCGTTGTTGGACGAGAGGTGTCCCGGTGTGGACTCGGCGATCACACTGCCCTGCGCCATCACCACCACCCAGTCGCTGATGTCGCGGATGACGTCCATGTCGTGTTCGACGAACACGACGGTCATGCCCTCGTCCCGAAGCGACTTGATGTGGCCCAGCAGGCTCTGGGTGAGCGCCGGGTTCACGCCGGCCATCGGCTCGTCGAGCATCACCACGGTCGGCTCGGTCATCAGCGCCCGCGCCATCTCGAGCAACTTGCGCTGACCACCGGACAGCGAGCCGGCTAGATCGTCGGACTTGGTGTCGAGCTTGAACCGCGCGAGTAGTTCGTTGGCTCGTTCGGTGACGGCCCGTTCCTGCGCCTTCCACGTCCACGGCAGGAGCGTGTTGAAGATCCGCTCACCGCGCTGCCCGGTGGCGCCGAGCCGCACGTTGTCGAGCACCGTCAGCTTCGACAGCGCCTTGGTGAGCTGGAACGTGCGGACGACGCCGCGGCGGGCCACCTGGTGCGGATACATCCGGCCCAGGGACTGGCCATCCATCGACCACGAACCGCTGTCCGGCCGGTCGAAACCGGTGAGCAGGTTGAACAGGGTGGTCTTGCCTGCGCCGTTCGGCCCGATCAGTCCGGTGATGCAGCCGCGCTGGATCTCCAGATGCGCCACGTCGACGGCCTTGAGCCCGCCGAACGTCCGGGACACGTTGTCGACCACGAGGATCGGGTCGGGTTTCGGTGCGCCGGGGGAGTGCGGGACGTCGGTGAAGATCGAGGCCCGTTCCTCGGCGGTGAGCACGGTGTCGGTCTGCAGATGATCCGGCAGTCTGTGGTCAGGCATTGAGCTGCACCTCCCGCTTGTTGCCCAGTATGCCCTGTGGCCGGAAGACCATCAGCACCGCGATCATGATGCCGAGCAGGACGAACCGCATGGCCCCGACCTGCTGTTCCGTCAGCGGCAGCAGCGGCTCCGGCCCGGAGATCGCCTGTCGCAACAGGGCGTCCGGGATGGCCAGCAGGAACCAGAACAGCATCGCGCCGACCACCGGTCCGAAGACCGTGGCCGCGCCGCCGAGGATGAGGGCGCCGAACGCGAAGAACGTCTGTGCGGTGGAGTAGAAGTCGGGGTTGATCGACTTGGTCTGCAGTGCGTTGAACACGCCGCCGAGCCCGCCGATCATGCCGCCGAGGACCAGCGCCTGCATCTTGTAGACGAACACGTTCTTGCCGAGGGCGCGTGCGGCGTCCTCGTCCTCGCGGACGGCCTTGAGGACACGGCCCCACGGGCTGTGCGTCAGGAGAAACACGAACCCGCACAGCACCAGGACGAGAGTCCACCCCACGACCATCGACCAGAGGTCGTCGCCGTAGAACTTGACGCCGAGGAAGTTGTACTGCTTACCCGAGTCGAACGGGCTGAGCGTCGTGAACGGGTCCGCGAAGCCGAACAGCCCGTTGGTGGATCCGGTGATGGAATCCGATGCGGTGGAGCGGAAGATCAGCCGCAGGATCTCGGATGCGGCGATCGTGACGATGGCGAGATAGTCGGCCCGCAACCGCAGCGTCGGGATACCGAGGACGACGGCCAGCAGTCCGGCCGCGGCGAGACCGACGAGGATGCCGACCCACAGCGGCTGCTGGTAGGTGACGGTCATGATCCCGACGCCGTAGCCGCCGAGGAGGGCGAAACCGATCTGACCGAAGTTGAGCAGTCCGGCGTAGCCGAAGTGCAGGTTGAGGCCGATCGCCAGCAGCGCGTAGAAGATTGCGGACGGGCCGATCAGCTGGGCGAGCGAGACCTGGAGTGCTCCTGCGATGTCCATGCCCTCACCCGATCCTTTGCCGGCTGCCGAGAATGCCCTGAGGCCGGACCACCAGGATGACGATCAAGATGAGCAGTCCTCCGATGTACTTGAGGTCGGGGTTGATCACCAGCGTCGACAGCTGGACGAGCAGACCGACGATCACGCAGCCGAGCAGCGCGCCGTAGGCGGTGCCGAGTCCGCCGAGCGTGATGCCGGCGAACATCAGCAGCAGGAGCTTGAAGCCCATCTCCCACTGCACGCGGCCGCCGAGTTCGGAGATGCCGAACAGGACGCCGCCGAGCGCGGCGAGACCGCCGCCGAGACCCCACACGAAGCGGATCACCCGTTCGACGTCGATGCCGGACGACGCGGCCAGGTCACGGTTGTCGGACACCGCGCGCATGGCCTTGCCGATGCGCGTCTTCTGCAGCAGCAGGGCCACTCCGACGAGAACGACGAGACTGATGCCGATGCTCACGAGGTTGGCGTCGGTGATCGCGATCGGACCCCAGTGCCTCTCCACCTGGGCCTGGTAGTCGACGAACGGTTCCGCGCGATCGGAGAAGAAGATCAGGATCAGGTAGCGCAGGGAGATCGCGAGCCCGATCGACACCACCAGCTGCGCTATCAGGCCGGTCTTGCGTCGCCGCAGCGGTTTCCAGATCCCGGCATTGTTCAGCAGTCCGATCAGGATTCCCACGAAGACCGCGAGGATCGTGGCCGGGATCAGTTGCACACCGAACGTCACGTTGATCACCCACGCCGCCACCGCGCCGAGGGTGACGAGTTCGCCGTGCGCGAAGTTCGTCAGGCCGGTGGTGCCGTAGATCAGGCTCAGCCCGACGCCGGCGATGGCGATCACGAGACCGAATCGGAGTCCGTCGATGGTCTGGCGAATCAGCTTCTCGTAGAACGGGACCGCGGAACCGGTGCGGGCCTCGCCGAACGAGAAGATCACCGTGTTGGTGCGACCGGCCACCACTTCCCGCTGCACCGTGGCCTGCACGCTGACGTCGTCGGGAAGCGAGTCCGCCACGATCTCGAACGTGTACGTGCCGGGCGCGACCTGGAGTTCCCAGCGGCCGTTGGACTCCGACGTCGCCTTCGCCACCTCGTTGCCCGACGAATCGAGAGCGCGCACCTCGACGTCCGCGAGCCGTTCGCCGGCGTTGTTCAGATTGCCGCTGACCCGGACCGCGTTCTCCGGGGGCACCGGTTGCCCGCTCGTCGCGGGCGGTGGGGGCGGTGGGGTGGGTTCCTGCGCCGAAGCGGGACCGCCGAAGGCGATCGCCGCGACGAGGCCGAGCAGGACGAGGACGAACGCACGGCCGAGTTGCCGGGTGACCGACCCTCGCCTCGTGCGTTTCCTCGCGGATTTCGGTCGCGTCTTCACTGCTGGGAGTCGCTTCCTCACGGTTGGGGCCACGCAGGTCCTCCGGGGACGTGTAGATCGGTCAGGAACGTGCTTGCGACGGACTCGACTACCGCCCGTGCCGCAATTTCCGGACTCTAACGGCTCCGGTCGCGCGAAATGGGGTTCTCGGATTTCCGGCACGTTTCGGTTGGGTATCGAACCATCCGGCTGATCGGTGTCGGATCCGCTCCCTAGACTGGGCAACCGTGAGCCCTGCAACCACCCCCCGGTCCACCACGTCCCCCGCGTCCGGCGCAGCAGCGTCGTCCGACGATCGCCCCACCCTGATGCTGCTCGACGGCCACTCGCTGGCCTTCCGTGCGTTCTACGCCCTGCCCGCCGAGAACTTCAAGACACACAGCGGTCAGGTCACCAACGCCGTCTACGGGTTCACGTCGATGTTGATCAACCTGCTGCGCGACGAACAGCCCAGCCACGTGGCGGCGGCGTTCGACGTGTCCAGGCAGACGTTCCGGGCCGAGAAGTTCCCGGAGTACAAGGCCAATCGCAGCAAGGCGCCGGACGAGTTCAAGGGGCAGGTCGAGATCACCAAGGACGTCCTCGGGGCCCTCGGCATCCCGGTGATGGCCGAGGAAGGCTTCGAGGCCGACGACATCATCGCCACGCTCACCACCCAGGCCGAGGCGCTCGGGTACCGCGTCCTCGTGGTGACCGGCGACCGGGACTCGCTCCAGTTGGTCACCGACGGGGTCACGGTGCTCTACCCGAAGAAGGGCGTCTCGGACCTCACCCGGTTCACGCCGGCGGCCGTCGAGGAGAAGTACGGGCTCACACCTGCGCAGTACCCCGACTTCGCGGCGCTGCGCGGCGACCCGAGCGACAACCTGCCGGGCATCCCGGGGGTGGGGGAGAAGACCGCCACCAAGTGGATCAAGGAGTACGGCGATCTCGTCGGCCTGGTCGACAACGTCGACAAGGTCCGCGGCAAGGTCGGTGACGCGCTGCGGGAGAACCTGCCGAACGTGCTGCTCAACCGGGAACTGACCGAGATGGTGCGCGACGTCCCGTTGCCGTACACCCCGGACCAGCTGATGCTCGCGCAGTGGGATCGGGAGAAGATCCACGCGCTGTTCGACGACCTCGAGTTCAAGGTGCTGCGCGACCGGCTGTTCGCCACATTGGCCCCCGTCGAAGCGGAGGCCGAGGAGGGCTTCGAGGTGCGGGGGAGCGCGCTCGATCCCGGGGCGGTCGCGGACTGGCTGTCGGCGCACGCGTCGACGGGCGAGCGATCCGGCGTGTCGGTGGTCGGCACCCGCACCCCGTACGGCGGTGACGTGACGGCGATCGCCGTCGCCGCCGCAGACGGCGAGGGCGCCTACATCGCCACCGCGTCCGCCACCCCGGAGGACGAGAAGGCGCTCGGCGACTGGCTCGCGGACGCCGATCAGCCGAAGGCCCTGCACGAGGCCAAATGGGCGATGCACGCACTGCGCGGACGCGGCTGGGTGCTCGGTGGTCTCACCAGCGACACCGCGCTGGCGGCCTACCTGGTGCGTCCCGGGCAGCGGACGTTCAACCTCGACGACCTGTCGCTGCGGTACCTGCGCAGGGAGCTGCGGGTGGAGGAGACCGGCGAAGAGCAGCTGTCGCTGCTCGACGACGCCGACCAGGTCGACGCAGAAGCCGCCGAGACCGAAATTCTCAGCGCCCGCGCCGTCCTCGACCTCGCGGCCGCGCTCGACACCGAACTCGACAACATCGAATCGACGGCGCTGCTGTCCGAGATGGAGTTGCCGCTGCTGGAGGTGCTGGCCGACATCGAGGCGTCCGGTATCGCCGTCGACGGCACCCACCTGCACGACTTGCAGAGCCGGTTCGCGGCCGAGGTCTCCGCGGCGGCGGAGGCGGCCTACGGGGTCATCGGCAAGCAGATCAACCTCGGGTCGCCCAAGCAGCTGCAGGTCGTGCTGTTCGACGAGCTGGAGATGCCCAAGACGAAGAAGACGAAGACCGGGTACACCACGGACGCCGAGGCGTTGCAGAACCTGTTCGAGAAGACGTCGCACCCGTTCCTCGAGCACCTGCTCGCGCACCGCGACGCGACGCGGCTGAAGGTCACCGTCGACGGTCTGCTGAAGACGGTCGCCGAGGACGGGCGGATCCACACGACGTTCAACCAGACCGTCGCGGCCACCGGCCGGCTGTCGTCGACCGAGCCGAACCTCCAGAACATCCCGGTGCGCACGGATGCGGGCCGGCAGATCCGGGACGGCTTCGTCGTCGGCGAGGGCTACGATTCGCTGCTCACGGCCGACTACAGCCAGATCGAGATGCGGATCATGGCCCACGTGTCCGGTGACGAGGGCCTGATCGAGGCGTTCAACACCGGCGAAGACCTGCACAGCTTCGTCGGCGCGCGTGCGTTCGGCGTCCCGATCGAGGAGGTCACACCGGAGCTGCGCCGCCGGGTGAAGGCGATGTCGTACGGGCTGGCGTACGGGCTGAGCGCGTTCGGTCTGGCCGCCCAGCTCAAAATCTCGACCGAAGAGGCCAAATCGCAGATGGAGGCGTACTTCGCCCGGTTCGGCGGGGTACGCGACTACCTGCACGAGGTCGTGGAACAGGCCCGCAAGGACGGCTACACGTCGACGCTGTACGGGCGTCGCCGCTACCTGCCCGACCTCACCAGCGACAACCGCCAGCGGCGGGAGGTCGCCGAGCGCGCCGCGCTCAACGCCCCCATCCAGGGCACGGCCGCCGACATCATCAAGGTCGCGATGATCAACGTGCAGCGGTCACTGCGCGACGCGGGCCTGAAGTCGCGGATGCTGCTGCAGGTCCACGACGAGCTGGTGCTCGAGGTCGTCGATTCGGAACGGGAACAGGTCGAACAGCTGGTCCGCGACAAGATGTCCTCGGCTATCGAACTGTCGGTGCCGCTCGACGTGTCCGTCGGCACCGGTCGCAGCTGGGACGCCGCCGCACACTAGGCGGCGGCGGTCCTCCGCCCTATTCGGCCGGCGCCTGCTCGGCGATCTGCTTGCGCACCTCGTCCATGTCGAGAGCCTTGACCTGCGTGAGAAGATCCTCGAGCGCCGCGGGCGGCAGCGCACCCGGCTGGCTGAACACCAGCACACCCTCGCGGAACGCCATGATGGTCGGGATCGACCGGATGTTCGCGGCAGCGGCGATGCCCTGTTCCGCTTCGGTGTCGACCTTGGCGTGCACGACGTCGGGGTGCTGCTCCGACGAGGCCTCGAAGGTGGGGGCGAAGGAGCGGCACGGACCGCACCACGATGCCCAGAAGTCGACCAGAACGACGTCGTTGCCGGTCACGGTCTCGTCGAAGTTCTGCTGAGTCAGAGTCTTGGTTGCCACAAGGGTCCTTTCGTTCGGTGACTGCTTTGCGTGTGCAACGCCGCGCCGCTGTCGATTCTTCCCTGCGGCTTCCTCAGCCGGTGCGCTCCGTGTCCCGGAACGTGCGGCGGTACGCCTGCGGGGTGGTGTGCCGCAGCCGCAGGAAATGCTGCCGCAGCACGGCGCCGCCGCCGAAACCGACCCGTTCGGCGATCACGTCCACCGACAGGTCCGAGTTCTCCAGCAGGTGCTGCGCGGCCAGCACCCGCTGATCGCTGAGCCATCGGGCGGGGGTGGTCCCGGTCTCGGCCTGGAACCGCCGCGCGAACGTGCGGGGCGACATGTTGGCCTTGGCCGCGACCGCGGTCACGGACAGGTCGAGGGCGAGGTGCTCGGTCATCCAGTCGAGCAGCGGGCCGAGGGTGTCGATCGTCGTCGACGGCAGCGGCATCGCCACGTACTGCGCCTGACCGCCGTCCCGGTGCGGCGGGACGACCATGCGCCGTGCGATTCCGTTGGCCACCCGGCTGCCCTGTTCCTTGCGCACGATGTGCAGGCACAGGTCGATACCCGCGGCGGTGCCCGCGCTGGTCAGGACGGGATCGTCGTCGACGTACAGGACGTTCGGGTCGACCGTCGCAGCCGGGTGGAGGTCGGCGAGCCGCTGGGCGTGCCGCCAGTGGGTGGTGCACTTGCGTCCGTCCAGCAGTCCGGCCGCGCCGAGCACGAAGGCGCCGCTGCAGAGGCTGGCGACCTTGGCGCCCCGGTCCACCGCGGCCCGGAGTTTGTCGAGAAGCGGGTCCATGCACGGGTCGGGGTCCTTCGCGCAGACGAAGGTGCCGTCCGCCTCGGCGTAGGTTCCGCCCGCGGGAACCACGATGAGGTCGGCGTCGTCGAGCCGGTCGAGGTCGTACGGGACGTCGATGCCGTAACCGAATCGGGTGCGGATGGGTTCCCGTGAGCCGGCGACGAGGGAGAAGTCGTAGGTGGGGAGTCCGTCGTCGGATCGGTCGAAACCGAACACCTCGCAGGCGACTCCGAGCTCGAACGCTTCGGTGAGCGGCATGAGCGGGACGACGACCTTTTTCAGCACCATCCCAGTATGGCAGAAATACGCTCAACAATGTCGTTTCTGCCACTTTCTCTCGGACGCCGGTGCTACGAGGCTGAAGACATGACAATCCTGGTCGTGGTACTCCTCGTGTTCCTGGCGCTCGACGCGCTGGCGCTCGCCGGCCGCACGCCCGACACGCACAACGAAGTCATCCAGCACGGGGACTTCCGGTTTTGAGGGGGAATCTGGCGGTCCAGTACGCGGGCACGGCGCTCGCCTGGGGCGCGAGTTTCCTCTTCATCAAGGTCGGGCTCGAGGGCCTGTCCTTCACACAGGTCGTGCTGTGGCGACTCTTGTTCGGGGCGGTTACCCTCGGTGCCGTCCTCGGACTCACCCGGACGCGGTTGCCGCGCGAAGCGGCGACATGGGCGCACCTGTCGGTATTGGCGGTCGCCCAGTGTGTGGTGCCGTGGTTGCTGTTCAGCTGGGCCGAGCAGAGCATCAGTTCGGGCCTGGCCAGCATCTACAACGCGACCACACCGCTCATGACGATGTCGGTGGCGCTGGCGTTCCTGCCAGGGGAGAAGCTCACGGACGCAAAGCTGTTCGGCCTCCTGCTCGGATTCACCGGGGTGGTCGTGGTGCTGGCGCCATGGCAGGCGGGGATCATCGGCAGCGTCCCCGCCCAGCTCGCGTGCCTCGGTGCCACCGCGTCGTACGGCGTGGCACTGGTCTACCTGAGGCGGTTCATCCTCCCGCGGGGCGTCGGAACACCCACCATCGCGTTCATGCAGGTGTCGATCGCCGCGGCCGCCATGCTCCTCGCCGCCCCGTGGGTCGCGAGCACGCCGATGCACCTGACCCCCGCGATCGTCGCCTCGATGATCGGGCTCGGGGCGTTCGGCACCGGGCTGGCGTTCGTGTGGAACACGAACGTGGTGCGCAGCTGGGGGCCCACCGCGGCCTCCACCGTCACCTACCTGACGCCGGTGGTCGGGGTCGTGCTCGGTGCGGTCGCACTCGACGAGCAGATCTCCTGGAACCAGCCCGTCGGGGCACTCGCGGTGATCGCGGGAATCGTCGTCACCCAACGGTCTTCGCGCAAGGCCGCCGAGACGGTCACGGCACCACGGTGATCACGGTGGTGCCGTGACCACCCACTCGCGTTTGGCGTCCCCGTCCCACCGGCGCACCACCGACGCCCGGCCGATGATGTCGCCGCCGTCGAGCAGCCGCGCGGCCTCCGCGATCTGATCGGCGGGCAGTCGCCGCGCGAGAGTCACGTGCGGCGTCCACTCGCCCGGGCGGATGTGCGGCGTGATCTCCGTGGCGTGCGCCGCGAGATCGAACACGCTGCGGTGCAGGGACAGCAGGGCCTTCGACGGCACCACCAACCGGGACAGCGTGACGTGCCTGCCGCCGAACATCACGAGCCCGCCCAGCCGGATGTGGAACGAGGGCGTCGCGATCCGGCGGCCCAGCAGTTCGTCGATCTCGGGTGGGATGTGGCGTGCCACGAACAAGGTGATGTGGGGCCGATTCGATTCGGCGCGAACGCGAGTGCGGCTGGGCATCCCCGCATCCCACAGGCGTTGCCACTCCGCGCGCACGGCAACGTCGGTCGCTTCGTCGAACAGCAGTTCCACCGACTGGACCATGGTAGGCAATGATGGCCTCATGAGCGGTGCTACGGCAAACATTTCCGATACCCGGATCGGGATGCTCCTCGGCGACGGCATCGGTCACGAGATCGTCCCGGCAACCCAGCGGGTGGTCTCGGCCGCGGTGGTCGCGGCGGGAGGCGGCGCCGTCGACTGGGTGGAACTGCCCCTCGGCCTGGGCGCCATCGAGTCGCACGGAACGCCGATCCCCGACTCCACGCTCTCCGCGCTGGACGCACTCGACGCGTGGATCCTGGGTCCGCACGACAGCGCCGCCTACCCGGAACCGTTCCGCGGCCGGTTGACCCCCGGCGGGGTGGTGCGCAAGAGATTCGACCTCTTCGCGAACATCCGCCCCGCCCGCTCGCTCGAGGGCGTCGCCTCGACGGTCCCGGACATGGACCTGGTGATCGTCCGGGAGAACACCGAAGGCTTGTACGCGGACCGGAACATGTTCGCCGGCAGCGGCGAGTTCATGCCGACCCCCGACGTGGCACTGGCGGTCGGCGTCGTGACGAGGAAGGCCTGTGAGCGCATCGCGCACACCGCATTCGCGCTGGCGCGCACGCGCGGCCGGCACGTCACGATCGTGCACAAGGCCAACGTCCTGTCGATGACGACCGGACTGTTCCGCGACGTCTGCCGGGAGGTGGGGCAGCGCGACTACCCGGACGTGCGGATCGACGACGAGCACGTCGACGCCATGACCGCGCACCTCGTTCGCAGGGGACGCGACTTCGACGTCGTGGTGACGGAGAACATGTTCGGCGACATCCTGTCGGACCTGACGGGTGAGCTGTCCGGCTCGCTCGGCACGGCCCCGTCGATCAACAGTTCCGAGACCAAGGTGATGGCGCAGGCGGCGCACGGAGCCGCGCCCGACATCGCCGGGCACAACCGGGCCAATCCCACGGCGCTGATGCTGTCGGCCGCGATGATGCTCGAATGGCTCGGGGACCGCCGCGCGGACCGGCATCTGGGCGGCGCGGCACACCGGATCCGCGACGCGGTCCGTGCGACGATCGCGTCCGGAGTCGCCACGGCTGACCTGGGTGGACTCGCGTCGACCAGTGAATTCACCGAGACGGTCCTCGCCCGGACACTGCGTCGCTGAAACTGCCGCCACGGGCCGGGACAGGCCGTTAATGTTCGGTAACGACACCCGCAGATGCGGGTGCCGTAACCTACCGTTCGACTATTCGGAGTTCGAGAGTTCTCCGTCGCCGTAGCTCGCTCGGTGTACCACGATTTCCTTGGAGGACATGCCAGTGTCTGGTCGATCCGTCTTCGCGCGAGGCCGAGTGGCCCGCACCATCTGTGCACTGGCGGGCGGCAGTGCTCTGCTGCTCGCCGGATGCGCCAGCAATACCGAGGGCGGCGGTACGCCTTCCGGAGAAGAGACCGTCGCCGTGGAAGTCGACAAGGTGGATGCCATCGCGGCGACACTGCCCGAGAAGATCGCCTCGTCCGGCAAGATCATCGTCGGTGTCAATATTCCCTACTCGCCCAACGAGTTCAAGGATCCGAGCGGCAAGATCGTCGGCTTCGACGTCGACCTCGTGGACGCCGTGAGCAAGGTGCTCGGCGTGACTCCCGAGTACACCGAGGCGGACTTCGACAAGATCATCCCGTCCATCCAGGCCGGCAGCTACGACATGGGTATGTCGTCGTTCACGGACACCAAGGAACGCGAGCAGTCGGTCGACTTCACCACCTACTTCAGTGCCGGAGTGCAGTGGGCGCAGCCCGCCGGTAAGTCCGTCGACCCCACCAACGCGTGCGGCCTGCGGGTCGGCGTGCAGACCACCACCATCGAGGATCTCGAGGAGGTGCCCGCCAAGAGCGCGGCGTGCGTCGCGGCCGGGAAGCCACCCATCGAGATCGTGAAGTTCGACAGCCAGGACGACGCCGCCAACGCCGTCGCACTCGGCAAGGTCGACGCGATGTCCGCCGACTCGCCCGTCACCGCGTACGCAATCAAGCAGAGCGACGGCAAGATCGAGGCCGCCGGCGAGGTCTTCGACGCCGCGCCGTACGGCTGGCCCGTCGCGAAGGGTTCGCCGCTCGCGCAGACCCTCCAGCAGGCGCTGCAGCACCTCATCGACGACGGCACCTACCGGACGATCGCGGAGAACTGGGGTGTCGAGGCGGGCGTCATCACCACGTCCCAGATCAACGGCGCCACGAGCTGAGCGGTTGACGAGTGTCTGACGTGGAGAAGGCTCCGGACCGGTCCGGCACCGAGACGGGACAGGAACCGGAACCGATCAAGGCGATCCCGCTGCGGCGGCCCGGCCGCTGGATCGCCGCGATCGTCGTGGGTCTGCTGCTGGCGCTGTTCGTCAACGGTGCGCGCACCAACGAGGCGTACCGCTGGGACGTCTACGCCCGCTATCTGTTCGATGCGCGGATCTCGGCCGCGGCGTGGAACACCATCCAGCTGACGATCCTGTCGATGGCGATCGCCATCATCCTGGGTGTCGTCCTCGCCGTCATGCGGCTGTCGCCGAACCCGGTGCTGAAGGCGGCGTCGTGGGGTTACCTGTGGATCTTCCGCGGGACCCCGGTCTACGTGCAGTTGGTGTTCTGGGGACTGTTCCCGTCCATCTACAAGCAGCTGGATCTGGGCATCCCGTTCGTCCACCAGTTCGTGCACATCGACCTGCAGGGGATCAACGCGGCGTTCCTGTTCGCGGTGATCGGTCTGGGACTCAACGAGGCCGCGTACATGGCCGAGATCGTCCGGGCCGGCGTGAACTCGGTGGCCGAGGGGCAGACCGAGGCGTCGGTGGCGCTCGGCATGACGTGGTCGCAGACCATGCGCCGCACGGTCCTGCCGCAGGCCATGCGGGTGATCATCCCGCCCACGGGCAACGAGCTGATCAGCATGCTGAAGACGACATCGCTGGTCACCGCGGTGCCGTACAGCCTGGAGTTGTACGGACGTGCCAGAGACATCTCGGGTGCGAACTTCCAGCCCATCCCGCTGCTGATGGTTGCCGCCACCTGGTACCTCGCGATCACCAGCCTGCTCATGATCGGCCAGTTCTACCTGGAGCGGTACTACTCGAAGGGTGCGTCCCGCAAGCTCACCCCGCGGCAACTGCAGGCGCTCGCCGACGCGCAGGGCAAGCCGCTGGTGATCGAACCCGGGCCCGAGACCTTGCCCGACACACCCGGAGGGGAACGACGATGACGCCGATGGTCAAGGCGGACCGGGTCTGCAAGAACTTCGGGGCGCTGAAGGTACTCAAGGGTGTATCTCTGGAGATCGACCCCGGCCAGGTCCTGTGCCTGGTCGGGCCGTCGGGCTCGGGGAAGTCGACCTTCCTGCGGTGCATCAACCACCTCGAGCAGGTCAACGCCGGGCGGCTGTACGTCGACGGCGAGATCGTCGGGTACTCCGAGCGGGGCGGCAAGCTCTACGAACTCCATCCCAGGGCGGCCGCGAAGCAGCGCCGCGACATCGGGATGGTCTTCCAGCACTTCAACCTCTTCCCGCACCGGACTGCTCTCGAGAACATCATCGAGGCGCCCATCCAGGTGAAGAAGCTGAGCAAGAAGAAGGCGCTCGAGCGAGGACGCGATCTCCTCGAGCAGGTGGGCCTGAGCGAGAAGGCGGACGCGTACCCGGCGCAACTGTCGGGTGGTCAGCAGCAGCGCGTCGCGATCGCCCGCGCGCTGGCGATGGACCCCAAACTGATGCTGTTCGACGAGCCGACGTCCGCCCTCGACCCGGAGCTGGTCGGGGAGGTGCTGACCGTCATGAAGGATCTCGCGGCCGGCGGCATGACGATGGTCGTCGTCACGCACGAGATGGGCTTCGCACGCGAGGTGGCCGACCAGCTCGTGTTCATGGACGCCGGCGTCGTCGTCGAATCGGGGAACCCCCGCGAGCTGCTCGCCAATCCGCAACACGACCGCACCAAGTTGTTCTTGTCGAAGCTGCTGTAGTGGCCTCCGGCCCGTGAGTACTTCTTAACCGCGGGCGGTTAAGAAGTACTCACGGGTTTGCGGCAGCTGAAGATGGCGGTGCCGGGGAAGATCTGTCCCCGCAGCGGGCTCCACTGCCCCCATTCCCGGTCGAGCCATTCGGGCCACTCCGGCTCGATGATGTCGCGCACTTCCAGTCCCGCCGCCACGATCTCGCGCACCCGGTCGCCGATGGTCCGGTGGTGCTCGACGTAGGTGGGGACGCCGTCGCCGTCGACCTCCACGTAGGGGGTGCGGTCGAAGTAGGGGAGCGACGCGGTGAGCCCTCGTGGGCCCGGGTCGTCCGGGAAGATCCAGCGGATCGGATGGTTGACGGCGAACACCCACAAACCACCCGGGCGGAGAACCCGGGCCACCTCACTCATCACCTGCTGGGAGTCCGCCACGAACGGAACCGCCCCAAAAGCCGAACATGCGATGTCGAAGCTCGCGTCGGCGAAGGGGAGGTGCTCGGCTCCCGCATGAACGAGCGGCACGGTCGCGCCGCCCGCCCGCATGGCCTCGACCCCGCGGGTCAGCATCGACATCGACAGATCGAGCCCGACTGCCCGGGCGCCCCGGCCGGCGAGCCACCGCGCGCATGGCGCGGAACCGCAGCCCACCTCGAGGACGTCCTTGCCCGCCACGTCACCGAGAAGGTGGTAGTCGCCTTCGTGGAGTCCCTCCGGGCACCAGACGAACTCACCCTCGGACGAGTCCACGCCGAGGAACTCGCCGTGGGTGCGGTGGTAGTCGTCCGCATCGGCGTCCCACCAGGCACGGCTCGCGCGTTCGCTGGACTCGGAATCGACGCGGACGCGGCTCACTCCGGACGTTCCGAGCACGCTGTTGGCGGTGCCGTGACGGTCGTCTTCCGGAGAGAGAGGAGAATCGGACGGGCGAGGATCGGGCATGGGCAACAGAGTAGAGCGTGGGAACGTGCCCGGGTTTGCCCAGCTTGCCCACGGGCGCGTAGCCTATTGCACGCGAGTGTCTATGTGTGCGGCATCGGATTCGGTTCAGTTCGAGTTTGTTCGGTTCCAGTCGGGTGTCGTTCACTGCGCTTGCGGTGATCTGATTCGGCGGAATGCTCCGTCGGTTCAGGTTGCTTTGTCCGACAGAACACCATCAACCGACCACAACCCGTCCGGAGCAACTCAACACATGCCCTCCACCACCGTGACCTCGCCGCAGGTAGCCGTAAACGACATCGGCTCCGCCGAGGACTTCCTCGCCGCCATCGACGCAACGATCAAGTACTTCAACGATGGCGACATCGTCGAAGGCACCATCGTCAAGGTCGATCGCGACGAGGTCCTGCTCGACATCGGTTACAAGACCGAAGGCGTCATCCCTTCCCGTGAGCTCTCCATCAAGCACGACGTCGACCCCAACGAGGTTGTCTCCGTGGGCGATGAGGTCGAAGCTCTCGTCCTCACCAAGGAGGACAAGGAAGGCCGACTGATCCTGTCGAAGAAGCGCGCTCAGTACGAGCGTGCCTGGGGCACCATCGAGGAGCTCAAGGAGAAGGACGAGGCCGTCAAGGGCACCGTCATCGAGGTCGTCAAGGGCGGCCTGATCCTCGACATCGGCCTGCGCGGCTTCCTTCCCGCTTCGCTCGTCGAGATGCGCCGTGTCCGCGATCTGCAGCCGTATGTCGGCAAGGAGATCGAGGCCAAGATCATCGAGCTCGACAAGAACCGCAACAACGTCGTCCTCTCGCGCCGTGCATGGCTCGAGCAGACGCAGTCCGAGGTTCGCAGCGAGTTCCTGCACCAGCTGCAGAAGGGCCAGGTCCGCAAGGGCATCGTGTCCTCCATCGTCAACTTCGGTGCCTTCGTGGACCTGGGCGGCGTCGACGGCCTGGTGCACGTGTCCGAGCTGTCCTGGAAGCACATCGACCACCCGTCCGAGGTTGTCGAGGTCGGCACCGAGGTCACCGTCGAGGTTCTCGACGTCGACCTGGACCGCGAGCGCGTCTCCCTGTCGCTCAAGGCGACGCAGGAAGACCCGTGGCGTCAGTTCGCCCGCACGCACGCCATCGGCCAGATCGTGCCCGGCAAGGTCACGAAGCTGGTTCCGTTCGGTGCCTTCGTGCGCGTCGAAGAGGGAATCGAAGGCCTCGTCCACATCTCCGAGCTGGCCGAGCGCCACGTGGAGGTCCCGGACCAGGTTGTCGGCGTCAACGACGATGCGCTCGTCAAGGTCATCGACATCGACCTCGAGCGTCGTCGCATCTCGCTGTCGCTGAAGCAGGCCAACGAGGACTACAACGCCGAGTTCGATCCGTCCAAGTACGGCATGGCGGACAGCTACGACGAGCAGGGCAACTACATCTTCCCCGAGGGCTTCGATCCCGAGACCAACGAATGGCTCGAGGGCTTCGACAAGCAGCGTGAAGAGTGGGAGAACCGCTACGCCGAGGCTGAGCGTCGTCACAAGATGCACACCGCTCAGATGGAGAAGACCGCTGCAGACGAGGCCGCCGAGGCTGCCACCGCTGCTGCCGGCTACTCCTCCGAGTCGGGTGCCGGCGACGCCGACGCCGCTTCGGCTGCCAGCACCTCGTCGTCCGAGTCTGCCGGCGGATCGCTGGCCAGCGACGCACAGCTCGCCGCTCTGCGCGAGAAGCTGTCGGGCAACGCCTAGCAAGTCCGCCTGACTCGTCAGGCAAAGCCGAAGACCCCGCTCCTGCATTGCAGGGGCGGGGTCTCGTCGTTGCAGGACGTCCGAACATGACTGTGGCCCAACCTCTCCGGAGGTCGGGCCACGGTGGTGTGGGGGTGAGGCCGGTGCTCAGTTCGCGGTGGCGGGAATCCAGTAACCGGACGACGGCTGTACGTCGGCGCGCCTGCGCATCGTTGCGAAGCTGTGCCTGCCCTGGCTGATGAGTGCCGTGAGCCAGGTCCGGCGGTGGTCGGCGAGCGCGAAGGCCACCTCGGGGATCTCGATGCAATGCACCCCGCCCGCAATGCCGAGACGGTGCCGACCGAACTGGTTGCGGTGATCGCGCATGGCGTTCCTCTTCTTCGAGAAGGTGCAGGTCGGGTGCGTTCGCTAGAACATAACCGACCGTGTCGGACATCTGTGGTATTTGGGGCAGGTGAGTCTGCAGAGGGAGAAGGGGGTGGAGATCGGCGAGGGACGTGCGTACTCGGTGCGCGGCGGGTGCAACACTGGGAGGCGTGTTGAGAATCGGCCTCACTGGAGGCATAGGAGCCGGTAAGTCCACCGTGTCGAAGGTCCTCGCCGAACTCGGGGGAGTGATCGTCGACGCCGATCTGATTGCGCGGGAGGTCGTCGAACCCGGAACACCCGGCCTCGCCGCGCTCGTCGACCGGTTCGGCGAGGAGATCCTGACGGAGGACGGCGCACTCGACCGGCCCGCCCTGGCTGCCCGCGCCTTCGCCGACGACGAATCGCGGCTCGCGCTGAATGCGATCGTT
Organism: Rhodococcus sp. JVH1; assembly: GCF_000280725.2. Classification (NCBI taxonomy): domain Bacteria; kingdom Bacillati; phylum Actinomycetota; class Actinomycetes; order Mycobacteriales; family Nocardiaceae; genus Rhodococcus; species Rhodococcus sp. JVH1. Next base: position 7,018,252 of record NZ_CP166289.1, read on the forward strand.
CACCCGCTCGTGGGGGCGCGCACCGCCGAGACGATCGAATCGGCGCCCAAGAACGCCATCCTCGTCCAGGACATTCCGTTGCTGGTCGAGGGCGGAATGGGCGCGGCCTTCCACCTGGTCGTCGTCGTGTTCGTCGATGCCGAGGAGCGGGTGCAGCGGCTCGTCGGATCGCGGGGGATGCCCGAGGCCGATGCGCGTGCGCGGATCGCAGCCCAGGCCGACGACGATCAGCGGCGGGCGGCGGCGGACGTCTGGCTCGACAACAGCGGTGCCCCGGGCGCGCTCGAGCCGGAGATCCGGGCACTGTGGTCGGAGCGTCTCGTGCCCTTCGAGTCCAACATCCGCACGGGGACCGTCGTCCGGGTCCTGCCCGAACTCGCTCCGCCGAATTCGCAGTGGCCGGCGCAGGCCGACCGGCTGATCGCTCGCGTGAAACTGGTGTGCGGCGACCGCGCCGTCCGGGTCGACCACATCGGGTCGACGGCCGTCGAGGGATTGCCCGCCAAGGACGTCATCGACGTCCAGGTGACCGTCGCGAACCTCGAGACCGCGGACGACCTCGCCGAATCACTCGCCGACGCCGGGTTCCCCCGCATCGAGCACATCACCGCCGACGACCCGAAGCCCTCGTACCAGGGTGGAGAGACCGACCCGGCGCTGTGGGGCAAGCGAATCCACGGCGGTGCCGATCCGGGACGGCCCGTCAACATCCACCTTCGCGTCGACGGGTGGCCCGGACAGCAGTTCGCGCTCGTCTTCCGCGACTGGCTCCGCGCCGACACCGAGGCCCGGACCGAGTACCTCGCGGTCAAGGAAGGTGCGGCGGAGAAGGCGGCCGGTCACACGGACTACCGGGACGCGATCACCGCCTACGTGGACGCGAAGACCCCGTGGTTCGACCGCGCCTATCACCGGGCGTGGGAATGGGCCGAGCGGATCGGCTGGAGCGGGTAGGTCACCGCCAGTCGATCGGCATCCCGATGGACGCCAGCCAGCGGCCGAGGTCGTGGCCGTGCGCGGCGATGCCGTCGATCGCCGTGGTGGCGGTGAGGATCGCCTGCTCGGCCGTCGCGGTGTCGAGCAGGCCGGTGGTGTGCGCCTCCATCAGCTCGTCGACGTCGAGGAGTTCGGTGTCGCGGCCGGTGCGGACGACCAGGTCCAGGTAGTGGTCCTCGGACTTCCACACGTCGTCACCCCGGGTGAAGGTGCCGATGTCGACGTAGTGGTCCTGATCGCGCTGGTGGTAGGGGTGGTAGTGGAAGATCGACGCCCGCAGGCCGAGGTCGGGGAGCAGCCACGACTCCAGGTAGTGGAATTGCGGGTGGTCGGAGGTGCGCGCCATGTAAAGCCCCCACGGTTCGACGCGGTAATGATCGACGTGGCGGACGAACCCCTTGGGGTCGGTGTTGGTGTGATCTCGTAGGTCGAAGTATTCGACCTTCGGTGGGTGGATGTCGTGACTCGCGCCTGCCATGGTGGGGAACCTACCGGGTTTTTCAGCTGACGGAGATCGTCGGGGAATTTGTCGGTACCTGCGCCTACCCTGGTTGCATGGCGTTTGCATCCGAGCACCCCGTGGTGGCACATTCCGAGTTCCGTCCCATCGGGGAGATCGAGCGGTCGGAAGCGCGGTTCGAGGTCGTCAGCGACCACAAGCCGGCCGGCGATCAGCCCACCGCGATCGCCGATCTGGAACGCCGCATCAACGCCGGCGAGAAGGACGTGGTCCTGCTCGGCGCCACCGGTACCGGTAAGTCCGCCACCACGGCGTGGCTGATCGAGAAGGTGCAGCGGCCCACCCTGGTGATGGCGCCCAACAAGACGCTCGCCGCGCAGTTGGCCAACGAGCTGCGCGACATGCTGCCCAACAACTCTGTCGAGTACTTCGTCTCGTACTACGACTACTACCAGCCCGAGGCGTACATCGCGCAGACCGACACCTACATCGAGAAGGACTCGTCGATCAACGACGACGTCGAGCGACTGCGCCACTCGGCGACGTCGAGCCTGCTGTCGCGGCGCGACGTGGTGGTGGTGGCGTCCGTGTCGTGCATCTACGGTCTCGGCACCCCGCAGTCGTACCTCGACCGCTCAGTGCAGCTCGAGGTCGGGGTGGAGGTCCCGCGCGACGCTCTGCTGCGACTGCTGGTGGACGTGCAGTACACCCGCAACGATCTGGCGTTCACCCGCGGATCCTTCCGGGTGCGCGGCGACACCGTCGAGATCATCCCCTCGTACGAGGAGTTGGCGGTCCGGATCGAGTTCTTCGGCGACGAGATCGAGGCGCTGTACTACCTGCACCCCCTCACCGGGGACGTGGTGCGGAAGGTCGACTCGGTGCGCATCTTCCCCGCCACGCACTATGTCGCGGGTCCCGAGCGGATGGAACGTGCCGTCAAGGACATCGAGGCCGAACTCGAGGAACGGCTCGCCGACCTCGAGGGCAAGGGCAAGCTGCTCGAGGCGCAGCGGCTGCGGATGCGCACCCAGTACGACCTCGAGATGATCAAGCAGGTCGGGTTCTGCTCCGGCATCGAGAACTACTCGCGTCACATCGACGGTCGCGGGCCGGGTACGGCGCCCGCCACGCTGATCGACTACTTCCCGGAGGACTTCCTCCTCGTCATCGACGAGTCCCACGTGACGGTCCCGCAGATCGGCGCGATGTACGAGGGCGATATGTCGCGCAAACGGAATCTCGTCGAGTTCGGGTTCCGGTTGCCGTCCGCCACCGACAACCGTCCGCTGACGTGGGAGGAGTTCACCCAGCGCATCGGGCAGACGGTGTACCTGTCGGCCACACCCGGCAAGTACGAGCTGGGGCAGGCAGGCGGCGAGTTCGTCGAGCAGGTCATCCGCCCCACCGGTCTGGTCGACCCCCAGGTGGTCGTCAAACCGACCAAGGGGCAGATCGACGACCTCGTGCACGAGATCCGCGAACGTGCCGACCGGGACGAGCGCGTCCTCGTCACCACGCTGACGAAGAAGATGGCGGAAGATCTCACCGACTATCTCCTCGAGCTCGGTATCCGGGTCCGGTATCTCCACTCGGACATCGACACCCTGCGACGGGTCGAGTTGCTCCGGCAACTCCGGTTGGGGGAGTACGACGTGCTGGTCGGTATCAACCTGCTGCGTGAGGGCCTCGACCTTCCCGAGGTGTCGCTGGTGGCGATCCTCGACGCCGACAAGGAGGGCTTCCTCCGAAGCTCGACCAGTCTCATCCAGACGATCGGCCGCGCGGCTCGTAACGTCTCCGGCCAGGTCCACATGTACGCCGACAAGATCACCGACTCGATGCAGCACGCGATCGAGGAGACCGAGCGGCGTCGGGAGAAGCAGATCGCCTACAACGAGAAGATGGGCGTCGATCCGCAGCCGCTGCGGAAGAAGATCGCTGACATCCTCGACCAGGTCTACGAGGAAGCCGAGGACACGGCCAGCGGAGTCGACGTCGGCGGTTCGGGCCGCAACGCCACCCGCGGGCGCCGCGCCCAGGGCGAGGCCGGGCGCTCGGTCAGCGCCGGGGTGTACGAGGGCCGCGACACGAAGTCGATGCCGAGGGCGGAGTTGGCAGATCTGGTCAAGGAATTGACCAATCAGATGATGAACGCCGCCCGTGACCTGCAGTTCGAGCTCGCCGGACGACTACGCGACGAGATCGCCGACTTGAAGAAGGAACTGCGCGGGATGGACGCCGCGGGCCTGAAATAGCGGGCGCGCCGAGGCAGTACGGTCTGAAGCATGGATGCACACAACGCAGGTCGTACCGCCCGGTCCTTGGAGCTGCTTCATTCCCTCAGCTATTTCGTTCCCGAGGTCGAGGATCGCCTGGTCGAGGCGGGCCTCGAGCCGGGTCGGATGGGCTACTTCGCGGGCCGCTCCGCGCCGATGGGCGCGGTCGGTGCGGGCGTCGTCACTGCGACCTTCTTCAACTTCAGTCCGGCCGTGATCGAGTCGGTCATTCCGCGTGCGTGGGGTCTGGCCACGCCCGCGGCCGTCGTCGACGCGCGGTACCGGGCGGTCGGGGAGGCGTATGTGCGACTTCTCGGCGAATCGGTGGCGAATTCGCCGGAGATGGCCGAGGCCGCCGAACTCGCGTCGATCGCGGCCCGCGGGATCCCGGGTGTCGAGGGCAGGCCGCTGTATGCGGGGTACGCGGAGGTGGCGTGGCCGGACGCACCGCACCTCGCGTTCTGGCATGCCCTCACATTGCTGCGGGAGTACCGCGGCGACGGTCACGTCGCCGCCCTGCAGACGGCGGGACTGAGCGGACTCGAATCGCTGATCACGCACACCGCGACCGGGTTCGGATTCCAGAAGAAGTTCGCGATCACGCGCCGCGCCTGGACCCAGGACCAGTGGGACTCGGCATGCGAGAGTCTCCGTGACCGGGAGATCCTGGATGCGCGGGGCGAACTCACCGCCGACGGCAAGGAATTGCGCGAACTGGTCGAGGATCTCACCGACGATCTCGCGCTGGCTCCGTGGGCCGCGCTGGGGGAGGACGGGGCGGCCCGGCTCGTCGAACTCGCAACCCCGTGGCGCGACGCGATCGTCGCGGCGGGGGTGTTCCCCGCCGGCGTGTTCGGTCCCAAGGTCGGCACGTCGCGCTGACGCTGATCACAGCCGAAGCGCCTCCGGAATGTGATCCGTCATGCACTGGGGATATCCCCTGTGGCATGTGTTGCAAATGCACCTATGCGGGCACCGATACAGCTAGGGTCAGCGCAGTGGCTGCTGGGTCCAGTCAAGACGTATGTCCGGACCCCAGCCAATTGACCACCGCAGACATGGAGGAATGAATGAGCGCCTACCGGACCGTTGTCGTCGGAACCGATGGCTCCGAGTCGTCGTTTCTGGCCGTCGAGAAGGCTGCTGCCATCGCGGGGGACGCCGGTGCCAAGCTGATCATCGCCTGCGCGTACTACCCGGCCGATCCGAAGGACGTCGGGCAGGCCGCCGACGCGCTCGGTGACGAGGCCTACCAGATCACCGGTTCGGCCCCGACGTACGAGATCCTCCGCACCGCGAAGGAGCGGGCCCACGCCGCCGGCGCCAAGGAGGTCGTGGAACGCGCCGTCGTCGGTGCGCCCGTCGAGTCGCTGCTGAACCTGGTCGACGAGGTCGAGGCCGGTCTTCTGGTGATCGGCAACCGCGGACTCAACACCCTTACCGGGCGTCTCCTCGGCTCCGTTCCGTCGGATGCCGCACGCAAGTCGACGTCCGACGTCCTCATTGTCCACACGGTGCGCTGACGCACCAGTCGGATCAGCAGTAATTCGCCTCGGCGGCATCGAGATAGACCTGCGCCACCTGTTCGGTGGTGAGGCCGATATCCGACGTCGCCGAGGCGAACTGCGCCATCGGGGTCAGATGCGCGAGGATCGTGACCTCGTCCGTCCCCTCGGACAGCTGACCACAGATCCCGTTGGCGAGAGCCATGACCGTGTCGTCGGGCAGCGCCGGTATGCCGGCCCCGGTCAGCGACTCCTTGTAGCGCAGGCCACGGGCGTCGAGGTGTGATGCGGCAGTGGTGGAGGCGACAGAGGCCGTCGACGGCGGGTCGGAGACGGTGGCCTCCGAGCACGCGGTCAGCACGATCGTGGTGAGGACGAGACCACACCCGATCAGGCGACCGCGTCCGCCCGGTGTCACGACAGGATCCCGACCTCAGCCGGACCGAGTTCGGACAGCACTGCGGGCAACGTTTTCGTGTGCACCACACCGAGTCGTTGTGTCGCGCGGGTCAGGGCGACGTAGAGGTCGTTCATCCCCCGCGGCGACTCGTCGAGAATGTCCTGTGGCTCGGCGATGAGCACCGAGTCGAACTCCAGCCCCTTGACGTCCCGCACCGTCAGGACGCTGACGGTGTCCGAATTCAGATCGGCCAGTGCGGCGACGAGGTCGTGGCCCCCGATCACCACAGTCGTGCCCGGTCCGGTTTCCCGCGACACACACGTGCGCACGGTGTCCGCCAGCTCAGGTTCGGACACCTGCAGTGCCCACGGCGCGAAACCGGATTCGCGCACCGACCGCGGCACGGTCTGTTCGGCGTCGATCTCGGCGAGAACTCGTCGTGCCGACGTCATGATCTCCGCCGGAGTGCGGTAGTTGACGGTCAGTTCCGTGAGCTTCCACCGGGTGGCCACGTACGGCTCGAGGATCCGCTGCCACGACGATGTTCCCGCCGGGTCGCCGGTCTGCGCCGTGTCGCCGACGAGTGTCATCCAGCGATTCGGTATGCGCCGCATCAGCATTCGCCAGGCCATCTCCGAGAGCTCCTGCGCCTCGTCGACGATCACGTGGCCGTAGGTCCAGGTTCGGTCGCCCGCTGCGCGCTCCGCGGTGGTCTGGTGCTGTCCGACGTCGTGGCGTTCGGCGAGCTGGCTGGCGTCGATCAGGTCGTAGGCCATCAGAATTTCCGGGTCCAGCTCGTCCTCGAGATCCTGTGGCGCCGAACCGGTCAGGATGTCCAGAGCGCCCTGGGCATCCGCGATCTGCGCTCGCCACTGGCGGCGGGCGCGCTCCCGTTCGGCGGCGTCGTCGACGCCGAGCAGTTCCGCCAACTCGTCGAGGAGTGGCGCGTCGGCGGCACTGAAGCCGCGCATGACGGGGCGTCGCAGCGACTCACGTTGCGTTTCGGTCAGATTCGGCGCGGCATCGGTCAGACGCTTCGGCGAGGCGTACAGCTCGGCGAGGACCTGCTGCGGCGACAGTTCGGGCCACAGCGCGCTGATCGCCGTCATGATCTCCGGGTCTTCACGCATCTCGTCCCGCATGTCGGCGATGTCGTCCCGGCTCAGCAGGTTTCCGCCGTCGACGACGTTGGCGCCCAGTGTGTCCGCGAGTTGCTGGGCGAGTGCCTCGATGACCGACGAGACGAAGATGGGCCGCGCCAGGTTGTGCGGGCGCCGTGACGACCTCGCCCGGCCACGTGCGCGGGTGACGACCTTGCGGTCGAGGGTGATCCGATAGGTGTCGAACGTCAGCTCGACGGGACGCGACGGCACTTCCTGCCGATCCCGGACCGCCTTCTTGAGGACGTCCAGCATGTCGAGCGAGCCCTTGATCTCGCCGGCGTCGAGAGTGTCCTCGACGGTGGCGCGGACGCCGGGGTAGAGGTCGCCGATGGTCGAGAGCAGCACACCGGTCTCGCCGAGCGACGGCAGCACCTGGCCGATGTAGTCGAGGAACGTGGCGTTGGGGCCGATGATCAGGACGCCGGCCTTCGCGAGCTGCTGCCGGTAGGTGTAGAGCAGGTAGGCGGCGCGGTGCAGAGCGACCGCGGTCTTGCCGGTTCCCGGTCCTCCCTGGACCACCAGCACACTCTTGTGCTCCGACCGGATGATGGCGTCCTGCTCGCCTTGGATCGTCTCGACGATGTCGTTCATCTGACCCGTGCGGGCCGCGTTGAGCGCCGCGAGCAACGCACTCTCACCCGCGACGCCGTCCGAACCGGTGATCGTGCCCGCGGCCTCCGCCGCCGCCAGATCCAGATACTCGTCGTTGACGGCCGTCACGCGGCGGCTCCGCGTCCGGATGTGCCGCCGACGGGAGACGCCGTCGGGGGCGGCGGGGGTGGCAAGGTAGAACGGGCGGGCAAGGGGTGCACGCCAATCGAGGAGCATCGTCTCGTAGTCGTTCTCCTCGTCGAGGATGCCGAGTCGGCCGATGTAGCGGTGCTCGCCGTCGAGATCGATGCGCCCGAAGCACAGTCCGTTCTCGGCGGCGTCGTACTTGGCGAGGTCTTCGGTGTAGAGCTGGTTGAACGACTCCCGCTCGCTGCGGGCCTGCGGGGTCCCGCCGGTTTCGAGCAGTACACGGCTCAGCCGGTTCGCCGCGTACTGGCGAAGGCCGTCCAGTCGGGTGTAGAGCATCGTCACGTACTGCTGCTCGAGCTCGCGCTCGTCGCGTGACGTGTCCTCGTCGGGCAAGAGGTCTCCTTGACTGGTTCGGCTGCAACCGGATCGGCTGCAAAAGTGCCTGGACAGTCTAGTCGGCCCCGGAGACGGCCCGCTGACATTGCAGGTCAGGGGCGATCTCCGGGGCCGATCAGATCGATTATCCGGCGCCTGCCTGCGCCGCGCCTCGGGTCAGTGGGACAGTTCGTCCCGCTTCGCTCGGGCCTTCTCGAGCGCGGCTTCCGCCTGCTTGCGGGCCCGCTTGCTCAGCACCTCGCCGCGTTCCGCGGCGGTGCCGGCCCATTCCTCGCCCTTCTCACGGGCGACCTCGGCCAACTCCGGGCCGCGTTCCTTCGCGACGTCGACGAGTTCCGCGCCGCGCTCCTTCGCCAGTTCGACGAGTTCCGCGCCGCGCTCCTTGGCGACCTCGGCCCACTCGGTGCCGTGTTCCTTGGCGACCTCGGCCCACTCGGTGCCGTGTTCCTTCGCGACGTCCGCCCACTCGGGGCCGCGATCCGCCGCGACCTTCGCGAATTCGGCGCCACGATCTTTCGCGATCTCGAGGAGACCGGATCCGCGCTCGGCGGCCTCACCGGAGAGGATGCGTGCACGCTCCGACGCCGCGGCCAATGCCTCCCCGAGCTCGGGGCCGTGGTGGTCGTGACCTGACCCGATCGGCAGAGCTGCGGCCACGGCCTCCTGGGCGTGCCGGGCGGCGCGGCGTCCACGCCAGCCGAGGGACGGCTTGCCCTCGGTGTCGACGGCGGCGATCAGCAGCCCGCCGAGCAGGCTGACGTTCTTGAGGAACTGAGTGCGCTGAGCTGCCTTCTTCGCCGGGTCGGTCTCGTTCCAGAAGTCGTGCCCGGCAAGGGTAGTGGGCACGAGGCTGCCGGCCAGCGCGAGCGATGCGAGTCGCGGCGCCTTCCCGGTGGCGAGGAGCACTCCGCCGCCGATCTGCACGGCGGCATTGATCTTGATCAACGTCTCCGGGTCGGACGGAATCTTCTGCGTGACGGACCCGGGAAGCGCCTCGGTGGACTTGTCGATCAGTGGTGCGGCGGCCTGTGCTCTCTGCGCCGGATTTCGAAGTGCATCGATCCCTCCGCTGATGAAGACTGCGGACAGCAGTGGGCGAGCGATACGACGGACAAGCATTCCTGGCCTCCCAATCTCTAGTTCTCCCGTCTCACACTAACGAGAGTTCTGGGCAGTCGTCGGCGTACGACTGTTGCCGCACCGACGGGCTGCCCATTCACCAGTACCCAGGGAGGCCGATCGCCAATCGCGGACCGTTCGGCGCGCAATCGGCGATCGGGTGCGGTTCACCAGCCGCGCTCGCGCCACTTCCCGAGGTGGGGGCGCTCGGCGCCGAGGGTGGTGTCGTCACCGTGGCCGGGATAGACGACCGTGTCGTCGCCGTAGCGGTCGAAGACCTTGGTTTCGACGTCGGTGAGCAGTGATGCGAACTTGCCTTCGTCGGCGGTCTTGCCCACCCCGCCGGGGAAGAGGGAGTCGCCGGTGAAGAGGTGGACGCGTGTGCCGCCGGCCTCGGTGAGCGCGAGGGCGACGGAGCCGGGGGTGTGGCCTGCGAGATGGATCACGTCGAGGGTGACGTCGCCGACGGTGACCGTGTCACCGTCTTCGAGGAGACGGTCGGGCCGGACGGGCAGAGCGTCGGCGTCGAGTGGATGCGCGGCGGTCTCCACGCGGGTAGCGGCCGCGACGTCCTCGAGTGCCAGCCAGTGGTCGCCGTGCTGGTGAGTGGTGACGATCAGCTCGAGGGACGGAGCGTGTTCGGTGATCAGTTGGTTGACGCGGTCCGCCTCGTTGGCGGCGTCGATGAGGACGGATTTTCCGGTTGCGGAACAGACGACCAGGTACACGTTGTTGTCCATGGGGCCGACGGACATCTTCGTGATCGTGGCTCCCGGAACCGTCCGGCGCTGCGGCGCCGAACCGGGGGAGACGTGGCCGGTGTACGAGTCTTCTATCACCATGGGCTGCTCGGTCATGATGGGGAGGCTACCGTCGAATACAGGCAGGTGAGTGGCAGGGCGGCCATCCGTCCCACAGAACGTGTCGGTGCCCCGGCTTACCATGGCACGGCCAGAGGGCTCAGCGTTCATGCGCGCCCTCGGCTGTCGAACAATGAAGGGACTTGGAGTGGCGGATCGCCTTATCGTGCGGGGTGCCCGTGAGCACAATCTGCGAGGGGTCGATCTCGATCTGCCCCGCGACAGCCTGATCGTGTTCACCGGGCTGTCGGGCTCGGGCAAGTCGAGTCTGGCATTCGACACGATCTTCGCCGAGGGCCAGCGACGTTACGTCGAGTCGCTGTCGGCGTACGCGCGCCAATTCCTCGGCCAGATGGACAAGCCCGACGTCGACTTCATCGAAGGTCTGTCGCCGGCGGTGTCCATCGACCAGAAGTCGACCAACCGCAACCCGCGGTCGACGGTCGGCACCATCACGGAGGTATACGACTACCTCCGTCTGCTGTACGCCCGGGCGGGCACCGCCCACTGCCCGGTGTGTGGCGAGCAGATCGCGCGGCAGACGCCGCAGCAGATCGTCGACCAGGTCCTCGACATGGAGGAAGGCACCCGCTTCCAGGTGCTCGCTCCCGTCGTGCGGACCCGCAAGGGTGAATTCGTCGACCTGTTCGACCAGCTCAACATGCAGGGCTATTCGCGTGTGCGAGTCGACGGCGTGGTGCATCCGCTCTCCGATCCGCCCAAGCTCAAGAAGCAGGAGAAGCACGACATCGAGGTCGTCGTCGACCGCCTCACCGTCAAGGCCAGCTCCAAGCAGCGACTCACCGATTCCGTCGAGACCGCGCTGCGGTTGGCGGAGGGCATCGTCGTCCTCGACTTCGTCGACCGCGAAGAGAACGCCACAGACCGGGAACGCCGATTCTCGGAGAAGCTGGCGTGTCCGAACGGCCACGCGCTCTCCATCGACGACCTCGAACCGCGGTCGTTCTCGTTCAACTCCCCGTACGGTGCCTGCCCCGAGTGCACCGGTCTCGGAATCCGTAAGGAGGTCGACCCCGACCTCGTTGTCCCCGACCCCGAGCTGTCCCTCGAGGACGGAGCCATCGCGCCGTGGTCGATGGGGCAGAGTTCCGAATACTTCGGCCGCCTGCTGTCCGGTCTCGGCGACATTCTCGGCTTCGACATGAAGACGCCGTGGAACAAGCTGCCCGCGAAGGCACGCCGCGCGATCCTCGAGGGCAGTGAGGAACAGGTCCACGTGCGGTACAAGAACCGGTACGGGCGTACTCGTTCCTACTACGCCGAGTTCGAGGGCGTCATGCCGTTCCTGCACCGCCGCCTCGAGCAGACCGAGTCGGACCAGATGAAGGAACGCTACGACGGCTACATGCGTGACACCCCCTGTCCCGCGTGTGGTGGTGCGCGGCTGCGCCCCGAGATCCTGTCGGTCACGATCGCGAGCGAAAAGTTCGGCATGAAGTCGATCGCCGAGGTCTGCGAACTCTCGATCTCCGATTGCGCCGACTTCCTGAACAGCCTCACGCTGGGCAGCCGCGAGGAGGCCATCGCCGGCCAGGTGCTCAAGGAGGTCCAGGCACGTCTCGGCTTCCTGCTCGACGTCGGCCTCGAATACCTGTCGCTCGCCCGCGCCGCCGGCACCTTGTCCGGTGGTGAGGCGCAGCGTATCCGCCTCGCCACCCAGATCGGCTCGGGCCTGGTGGGCGTCCTGTACGTGCTCGACGAGCCGTCGATCGGTCTGCATCAGCGCGACAACCGGCGTCTCATCGAGACCCTGACGCGCCTGCGCGACCTCGGGAACACGCTCATCGTGGTCGAACACGACGAAGACACCATCCGCACGTCCGACTGGGTGGTCGACATCGGACCGCTCGCAGGCGAGCACGGAGGCAAGGTCGTCCACAGCGGGCCGTACGAGGAACTGCTCGACTGCGAGGAATCCCTCACCGGCGCCTACCTGTCGGGCCGCAGTCACATCGAGATCCCGGCCATCCGCCGGCCGGTCGACCGCAAACGGCAGGTCACGGTCATCGGTGCGCGCGAACACAACCTCGGAGGCATCGACGTCAGCTTCCCGCTGGGCGTGCTCACCTCGGTCACCGGTGTGTCCGGGTCCGGTAAGTCGACGCTCGTCAACGACATCCTCGCGACCGTGATGGCGAACAAGCTCAACGGCGCCCGCCAGGTGCCGGGCAGGCACACCCGCATCAACGGGCTCGACCAGCTGGACAAGCTCGTCCAGGTCGACCAGTCGCCGATCGGCCGCACCCCGCGGTCCAACGCGGCCACCTACACCGGGGTGTTCGACAAGATCCGGACCCTGTTCGCCGCCACCACCGAGTCGAAGGTGCGCGGCTACCAGCCGGGCCGGTTCTCGTTCAACGTCAAGGGCGGCCGCTGCGAGGCCTGCTCCGGAGACGGCACGTTGAAGATCGAGATGAACTTCCTGCCCGACGTGTACGTGCCGTGCGAGGTCTGCCACGGCGCCCGGTACAACCGCGAGACGCTCGAGGTCCACTACAAGGGCAAGACCATCGCCGAGGTCCTGGACATGCCGATCGAGGAGGCCGCGGAGTTCTTCGAGCCCATCACCTCGATCCACCGCTACCTCAAGACCCTGGTCGAGGTCGGTCTCGGGTACGTGCGGCTCGGTCAGCCCGCGCCCACGCTGTCCGGTGGTGAGGCGCAGCGCGTGAAACTCGCCGCCGAACTGCAGAAACGTTCGACGGGCCGCACGGTGTACATCCTCGACGAGCCCACCACGGGTCTGCACTTCGAGGACATCCGCAAGCTGCTGGGGGTCGTCAACGGGTTGGTCGACAAGGGCAACACGGTGATCGTGATCGAGCACAACCTCGACGTGATCAAGACGTCCGACTGGGTGATCGACATGGGGCCCGAGGGCGGGTCCGGCGGCGGCACCGTCGTCGCGCAGGGCACCCCGGAGGAGGTGGCGCAGGTTCCGGAGAGTTACACGGGTCGGTTCCTCGAAAACGTCCTCGAAGCGCCGGCGCCGCCCGCCGCGGCGAAGTCGAAGGCGGCCAAGTCGTCGTCGACGCGGAAGTCTGCGTCGGCGAAGAAGACTGCCGCGGCCGCCACGGCGACGCCGCGCAAGCGCGCGCCGAAGAAGGCCGCAGCAGTCGGCTGAGTTCGGTCAGTCCCTCGCGGCCGTGTCGATCGCGGTCGCGAGGTCTGCGGGCCGCGACCACATCGGCCAGTGGCCGGTCGGCAGATCGACGTAGTCGACCTTCGCGATCTGCGCGAGTTCGGCGGCCATCGGATGGCCCGCGCCGGCCATCTGCTGGATGACCTCCGACGGGAAACTGGTGCAGATCACCGTGGTCGGCACGTCCAGACGGCCGCTGTCGCGGAGTTCGAGCCTGTCCCTCGCGGGACCGGCCGGTTCCGGCACCGCGCGGCTGCGGAACGTCTCGAGCGCGACGTCGTCGAGTCCGTCGAGACTGCTGCCCTCGGCCTCGAGTTCGGACCACGACGGGAGCGGGATCTCGGTGACCGAAGCATCGAGATCGTCACGAAGTGCGGTGCCGTTCTGCAATGGTCCCGAGTCGACGTAGACGATGCGGGCCAGTCGGTCGGGCACCCGATCGCTCGCAGCGTAGGCCACCGGTCCCGCACCGCTGTGCGCGACGAGCACAACCCGCTCCGACGACGGTGTGTTCGCGACGACGTCCGCGATGGCGGAGATGTGATCGTCCAGTCGGATGCCGGCGCGATCGCTGTCCGCGGAGTGAAGTCCGGGCAAGGTCACCGCGGTGACGTGATGTCCTCGCCGGACCAGGTCGGAAGCCACTGCCTCCCAGGCCCATGCGCCGAGCCAGAATCCGGGAGCCAGGATGATGTGAGTGCCTGTGCTGTCGTGTGATTCGCTTGTCTGGGTCATGGGACAAGAGTGAACCCGTAACGGTGACATCTGCGTGTCACCGTATGTGTCACAGTCGTATAACGGAATCGGTCGGCGAGAATCGGGACTTTGCGGCGGTCGTTCGGCAGACTGCCCTCATGGACCGTCCAGCCCGCCTCCACGCCCTGACGGAAGAACTACGCCGCGCGGGGGACCGGGGCCGGACCGCGGAGCAGTTGGCGGCGCAGTTCGAGGTGACCGCCCGGACGATCAAGCGAGACGTCGCCGTGCTGCAGTCCTCGGGCGCCCCGATCCGGGCCACTGCCGGGCCGGGTGGGGGATACGGGATCATCGGGAACGGCACGTTACCGCCCGTGAACTTCACTGCCGCTCAAGCGGTTTCGGTGGCACTGGCCCTGACGGCGTTTCGCGATGCTCCGTTCGCGACCGACGGCCGCGCCGCGCTGGCCAAACTGCTCGACGTGATGGATGCCGAGTCGAGGGAGCGGGTGGAGCGACTCGGTGCGAAGGTGTGGATCCGCCGAGATGCCGACACGGCGGGCGCGGAACCACGCATCCGCCGCGTCGTCGAAGACGGATTGCAGCGCGAACTGATGGTGTCGCTCCGATATGTGGACCGGGACGGCGAGCGTACCGAACGCGTCGTCGAACCGCACCTCCTCGCTCACACCAGGGGATCGTGGTTCCTCGTCGCGTGGTGCCTGAGCCGGGCGGGTGTGCGGTGGTTCCGGCTGGACCGGGTGTCCGACGCCACCCTCACCGGCCGGTCGTTCGTCCCACGCGATCCGAGCCTCTTCGGCGAACCGCCCGCCGACGCGCGCAGCGTGTTCGAACAGTGAGATTCGATCAGAGCGCGCGGGCGGCTGCCACGGACCGGTTCAGCAACGAGACGAGAACCGACTCGTCGACATCGGCGAGCCTCTTGACGTAGAGGCAGCCCTTGCCGAGTGTGTGCTTACCGAGTGCGGCGAGTTCGGCCTCGTGCTCGGCGAAGTCGAGCGAGAGGTACAGGGTGAGCGCCGCGGCCCGGGGCGAGAAGCCGATCAGTGCAGTATCGCCCTCGTGTCCGCTGGCATACCTGTAGTGGCGGGAGCCGAACCCGACGATGCTCGTGCCCCACATCGCGGCGGGCTCTCCGCTCGCGGCGGTGAGCAACTCCACCAGTCGTGCGCTGTCGGCGCGCTTGACCGGGTCGGCGATCGTGCCGAGGAACTCGTCGACGCCGGCAGGCGTCCGCACGGTCTTGTTGCGGCTCGCCATGTCAGTACACGGGGCCGGTGTACTTCTCGCCCGGACCCTTGCCCGGCTCGTCCGGGTGCGAGGACGCTTCACGGAACGCGCGCTGCAGCGCCTGGAGGCCTTCGCGGATCGGTCCCGCGTGCGGTCCGAGGTACTCGATGGACGCGGTCACCAGGCCGGCGAGGGCGGTGATGACCCGGCGGGCCTCGTCGAGGTCGCGGTGGGGGCTGGAGTCGGGGTCGGCGTCGGACAGGCCGAGTTTCTCGGCTGCCGAACTCATGAGCATGACCGCCGCGCGGCTGATGACCTCGACCGAGGGGACGTCGGCCAGTTCCCGGACGTCGGTATTCTGGTCACCGCCGGTCGGGGTGCCGTCGTTCGGGGTGTCATCGATGTTGTCCGTCATGCCTTAGAGGATTCCACCAGGGCCCTGTGGCGCAACGTCTCGGTGTCGATTAGCTCACGACGGGCGCAAATGTTACTCTTGACGCAACGACCGCCTTCGGATTTGTCGGGGGCAGCAAGTGGAGTCCGACTCCCACCTCTGCGCGGCAGGTAAAACTGCAGTTCAGTGGTCCGGTCGCTCGGTCCGAGGTTACTCGGGTTCGAGTTCCTCGAATGTGAGGAGATGAGGGATCGGCGTGAGCCGTGAGTTCGTCTGATCGGTCGACATCGGGCCCCGCATGGTGAAAGTCATTCACCGCCGCGGGGCTTTTTTGTTGGGAATCCGGGCGTACGGGCTGCTGGCGGTCTCGAGACAAGACCGTTCAACCTAGGAGGCCCCATCAGCACTGAGACCCGCATCAACGATCGCATCCGAGTTCCCGAGGTCCGCCTCGTCGGACCCGGAGGTGAACAGGTTGGCATCGTGCGTGTTGAAGATGCACTCCGCTTGGCCCTCGAGGCCGATCTCGACCTGGTCGAGGTGGCCCCCGACGCTCGCCCGCCGGTCTGCAAGATCATGGACTACGGCAAGTTCAAGTACGAGGCCGCGCAGAAGGCGCGTGAGTCGCGCAAGAACCAGCAGCTCACGGTCATCAAGGAGCAGAAGCTCCGCCCCAAGATCGACGATCACGACTACGAGACGAAGAAGCGGAACGTCGTGCGCTTCCTCGAAGCCGGATCCAAGGTCAAGGTCACGATCATGTTCCGCGGACGTGAGCAGTCGCGTCCGGAGCTCGGATTCCGGCTGCTGCAGCGTCTCGGTGCAGACGTCGCGGATCTCGGGTTCGTGGAGACGTCCGCCAAGCAGGACGGTCGAAACATGACGATGGTGCTCGCTCCGCACAAGGGCGCGAAGACCCGGGTGAAAGCGCAGGAAAGCGCCGCTGCGCCGCCGGCGCAGCGGGCAACTCCCGCGCCGGCCGCACCGGCACAGGCTCCGGCGGCACCTGCGGAGCAGGCGGGCGACAGTGTGCCCGGCGAAGCGCCGACCAGCTAGTCCGACTCCACCAGCACGACCCGGATCACGGTCCGGATACAGAGAACTGAGGACTCCATGCCCAAGTCGAAGACCCACAGCGGCACCGCGAAGCGATTCAAGGTGTCCGGCAGCGGAAAGATCCTGCGCCAGAAGGCCGGTCGCCGCCACCTGCTCGAGCATAAGGCCACGAAGGTGACCCGTCGCCTCGATGGCGTGGCTGTCGTCAGCAAGGCTGACACTCCTCGCATCAAGCGCCTGCTCGACATCTGAGTCGACACCCTTTTACTGACCACCCGGGGCAGCTCACCGCCCCAAGATTGACAGGATTTTTCAGTGGCACGCGTAAAGAGGGCGGTAAACGCCCAGAAGAAGCGTCGTTCGATTCTCGAAGCCTCCAGCGGCTACCGCGGACAGCGCTCGCGCCTGTACCGCAAGGCGAAGGAACAGCAGCTCCACTCGCTGACCTACGCCTACCGTGACCGCCGCGCGCGCAAGGGCGACTTCCGCAAGCTGTGGATCACGCGTATCAACGCTGCTGCACGGGCGAACGACATCACGTACAACCGCCTGATCCAGGGTCTGCGTCTGGCCGAGATCGAGGTCGACCGCAAGAACCTCGCCGAGCTGGCCGTGTCCGACGCGGCGGCATTCGCCGGCCTCGTGGCCCTCGCCAAGGCGGCACTCCCGGCAGACGTCAACGCTCCGGCCGGAGAAGCGGCCTGAGTCTCGCAGCACCCCGGCCTTCAGAGCCCCGGCCTTCAGAGCCTCGGAAACGACCCGTGGACCCGCTCACCGAGCGCACCCCACGGGTCGTTTCTGCTGTCAAGCTGCTGCGCACCGCGGAACGCCGCAAGGTCGGGCGCTTCCTGGTGGAGGGCGAGAACTCCGTCGGCGAGGCACTCGACACCCGTCCCGTGCACGATCTCTTCTACACCGAGGACGCCGGGCAGCGGTACGCGAGGCTGATCGACCGGGCACACACCGCGGGTGTGCGGACGTCGCTGGTGACGGACCGCGCGGTCCGAGCGCTCAGCGACACGGTGACCCCGCCGGGTCTCGTCGCAGTGTGCGATCTCCTCGACGTTCCGCTGACGGAGGCGATCGGCCCCGGAACCCGTCTGCTCGCGGTTCCGGTCGCGGTCGCGGAGCCCGGCAACGCGGGCACCGTCATCCGGGTCGCGGACGCGGTGGGCGCGGACGCGGCCATTCTCGCCGGCGACAGCGTCGACCCGCACAACGGCAAATGCGTCCGGGCGTCCGCCGGAAGCCTGTTCCACCTTCCGGTGGTGCGTGAGCGGGACACCGCGGCGGTACTCGACAGCATCAGCGCGGCGGGAATTCAGTTGCTCGCCACGGCGGCCGACGGCGAGGTCGATCTGGACGACGCCGACGAACTGCTGGCCCGCCCCACGGCGTGGTTGTTCGGCAACGAGGCCCACGGCCTCGACGCGGCCACCTCGGCGCGAGCCGATCACCGGGTGCGGATTCCGATCCACGGTCGAGCCGAGAGCCTCAACCTGGCGACCGCGGCGTCGATCTGCCTGTATTCGAGCGCGCGGGTCCAGAACCGCAAGCGAACCGACAGCTGAACCGGCGAAAATGGGATCGCATAGGATTTGACGGCGAGCTGTTTCGGTTTCGTCGAGAGTGTTGACTGAAAGAACTTAAGGAGTGGCACCGGTCGTGGCTAAAAAAGAGGGCGCTGCCTCCACGGGCGTCGAAGGCGGCGCGGTCGATGCGAGTGCGCTCACCGAAGACGCTCTGACTGCGGCAGCGGAGAGCGCAGAAAAGGCGTTCGCGTCGGTGGCGGATCTCGACGACCTGGCGAAGGCCAAGGTCGAGCACATGGGCGACAAGTCGCCGATCGCCCTCGCCCGCCGCGGACTCGGAGCCCTCCCGGGCAAGGAGAAGGCCGACGCAGGCAAGCGCGTGAACGTCGCCCGCACCCGGATCAGTGCGGCGTTCGACGAACGCCGCGCCGTCCTGCTCGCCGAGCGCGACGCGGCCGTCCTCGTGGCCGAGTCCATCGACGTGACCCTGCCGTCGCAGCGTCAGCCGGTGGGCGCCCGCCACCCGATCAGCATCATCTCCGAGCAGGTCGAGGACGTGTTCGTCGCGATGGGCTGGGAGGTCGCCGAGGGCCCGGAGGTGGAGACCGAGCACTTCAACTTCGATGCCCTCAACTTCCTGCCCGATCACCCCGCGCGGACGATGCAGGACACGTTCCACATCGCACCGGAGGGCTCGCGCCAGGTACTTCGCACGCACACGTCGCCGGTACAGGTGCGCACCATGCTCTCGCGTGAGGTGCCGATCTACGTGGTGTGCCCCGGGCGGACGTTCCGCACCGACGAACTCGACGCCACCCACACCCCGGTCTTCTCCCAGGTGGAGGGTCTCGCCGTCGACAAGGGCCTCACCATGGCCCACCTGCGCGGCACGCTCGACGCGTTCGCCCGCGCACTGTTCGGTCCCGAGACCCGTACCCGGATGCGCCCGAACTACTTCCCGTTCACGGAACCGTCCGCCGAGGTGGACGTCTGGTTCCCGAACAAGAAGGGCGGCGCGGGCTGGGTCGAGTGGGGCGGCTGCGGAATGGTCAACCCGAATGTGCTGCGCGCCTCCGGAATCGACCCCGACGTATACACCGGGTTCGCGTTCGGTATGGGGCTCGAGCGCACACTGCAGTTCCGGAACGGGATCCCGGACATGCGCGACATCGTCGAGGGCGACGTGCGGTTCACGCTGCCCTTCGGTGTCCAGGGCTGACCCCGCGTCACCCGAATCCCGCCCACCACAGTCACGACATCTTCACGAACGAGAGAGCTGAGCAGACGTGCGAGTAGCGCAATCCTGGCTGACCGAGATCCTGCAGCGTGCCACCCCGGACTGGGACGTCACCGCCGAGGAACTCGACGCAGGTTTCGTCCGGGTCGGGCTCGAGGTCGAGGAAGTCGACCGGCTCGAACCCGTCGACGGCCCCCTCGTGGTCGGCAAGGTTCTCGAGATCACCGAGCTCACCGAGTTCAAGAAGCCGATCCGCTTCTGCAAGGTTGATGTGGGGGCGGCCGAGCCGCAGGGCATCGTGTGCGGCGCCCGGAACTTCGCCGAGGGCGACCTCGTGGTGGTCGCACTCCCCGGCGCAGTGCTTCCCGGTGGTTTCGCCATCGCGTCCCGCAAGACGTACGGGCAGGTCTCCGACGGGATGATCTGTTCGGTGGCCGAACTCGGCATCGGCAAGGACCATTCGGGCATCCTCGTCCTCGAGCCGGGCACCGCGCTCCCCGGTGCGGACGCCAACGAGTTGATGGGCCTGAACGACACGGTCATCGAACTCAACATCACCCCGGACCGCGGCTACTGCTTCTCCGTCCGCGGGCTCACCCGTGAACTGGCGTGCGGGTTCGACCTGGACTTCGCCGACCCGGCGTCGGTGGCGCCGTACCCGGCGGAGGGGGAGGCCTGGCCGATCCGCGTCGAGCCGGAGTCGAAGGCGACGCGTTTCGCAGCCCGCCGCGTGACGGGTATCGATCCGAAGGCGGTCAGCCCGTGGTGGCTGCAGCGTCGGCTGCTGCTGTCGGGGGTCCGCCCGATCTCGCCTGCCGTCGACGTCACCAATTACGTTCTGCTCGAACTGGGCCAGCCGTTGCACGCGTTCGATGCCGCGAAGATCAGCGGTGAACTCGTCGTGCGTCGCGCGGTGGCGGGGGAGAAGCTGACCACTCTCGATGAGATCGAGCGCGTCCTCGACCCCGAGGACGTCGTGATCGCCGACGATTCGGGCGTCGTGTCGCTGGCCGGGATCATGGGTGGCGCGTCCACCGAGGTCGGGTCGGAAACCACCGACATCCTGCTCGAGGCGGCGACGTGGGATCCGCTCGCGGTGTTCAAGACCGCGCGCAGGCACAAGCTGACCAGCGAGGCCAGTAAGCGTTTCGAGCGGGTGGTCGACCCCGAGATCCCCGTCGCGGCACTGGACCGGGCGGCGGCGCTGCTCGTCGACATCGCCGGCGGGCGGGTAGAGCCGGCGCTCACCGACATCGGTGAGGTCACCCCGCACGAGCCCATCCACATGGACATCGACCTCCCCGACCGCGTGGCGG
Source organism: Rhodococcus sp. JVH1 (assembly GCF_000280725.2). Lineage (NCBI taxonomy): Bacteria > Bacillati > Actinomycetota > Actinomycetes > Mycobacteriales > Nocardiaceae > Rhodococcus > Rhodococcus sp. JVH1. The sequence goes on from NZ_CP166289.1 coordinate 7,038,816, forward strand.
GCGTCGACTACCCCAACGGCACCGCTGCGCGCCGGCTGACGCAGATCGGCTGCAACGTCGAGGTCGGGGTCAGCGACAGCGGACACGGTCAGCTCGTCGCCGGCCCGCCGTCGTGGCGGCCCGACCTGGTGCAGCCCGCCGACCTGGTGGAGGAGGTTCTGCGCCTCGAGGGGCTCGAGAAGATTCCGTCGGTGCTGCCCGCAGCCCCCGCGGGCCGTGGGTTGACTCCTGCGCAGCGCCGCAAGCGCGCCGTCGGCCGTGCCCTGGCGTTCGCGGGATACGTCGAGATCCTTCCCCCCGTCTTCCTGCCCCCCGGGATCTTCGACACGTGGGGCCTGGACCCCGAGGATCCGCGCAGGAACACCAGTACCGTGCTGAACCCGCTCGAATCGGATCGGCCGGAACTGGCCACCACGTTGCTGCCCGGACTTCTCGAGGTTCTCGCCCGCAACGTCTCCCGCGGTCAGCGCGACCTGTCGCTGTTCGGCATCGCGCAGGTCGTGCTGCCCGGCGCCGACACCAAGCCGGTCGAGGCGCTGCCGGTGGATCGTCGCCCGACCGACGAACAGATCACGGCACTGCTGCAGTCGTTGCCGGACCAGCCGGTGCACGTGGCGGCGGTGCTCACGGGGCAGCGTGAGCCGAGCGGCCCGTGGGGCGCGGGACGCGCAGCCGATGCCACCGACGCGTTCGCGGCGGCCCGGACGGTCGCTGCCGCGGTCGGTGTCGAGATGGAGTTCCGCTCGACGCAGTACCTGCCGTGGCACCCGGGCCGCGGCGCGGAGCTGCTCGTGAACGGTGTCGTCGTCGGCCACGCGGGCGAGTTGCATCCCGCCGTGCTCGAGCGCGCCGGGCTGCCCCCGCGGACGAGTGCCGTGGAGATCGATCTGGACGCCCTGCCCCTGGTCGAGAATCTGCCCGCGCCGAAGGTCTCGCCCTTCCCGGCGGTCCTTCAGGACGTGGCGGTCGTGGTCGACACGGCGGTACCCGCCGCCGAGGTCCAGGCGGCCCTGCGGTCGGGTGGAGGAGAGCTCCTCGAGGACATCCGGCTGTTCGACGTATTCGAAGGTGAGCAGGTCGGGGAGGGCCGAAAGTCGCTGGCGTTCGCGCTGCGATTCCGCGGCGTCGACCGCACCCTGACCGAGGACGAGGCGAGCGCCGCCCGCGACGCCGCGGTGGCTGCGGCGTCCGCTGCCGTGGGTGCCGAACTACGCAGCTGACCCGTAGCCTGGGTTGAGGGGCCCGAGGCGGTGAGGAGCAGTGCGATGACCGAAGTGCGCGACGTCGTGGCGGCGGCGAGTCAGTTGACCGACGCCGAGTTCCTCGAGGTGGTGCGCGCGGTGGCCGCGGGTCGTCCGGGCCTCGGGGCGCTCCTCGCGGCGGTGGACGTGGGCGCGACGATTCCGGCGGAGGATCCGGTGACCGCGGAGATCGTGCCCCACATCGCGCCCGCTGTGCCCGAGCCGGACTACACGCCGGGCGGGGTCCCGACGTTCGACCGCGTGCGTGAGCGGATCGAGGGACGGTTCGGGACGGCGGTGGGCTCCTTCGAACTCGCGCACGACAGCCCGTCGGGGCAGTCGTTGGACGAGGCGTGGGAGAAGCGGGAGAAGGCGGGAAAGGCCAAGCTCGACGAGATTCGGCGGTCGCTCGGCAAGCAGTGACCACGCATTCCGTCCCGTCGAGAGACCGCGGTGTGTATTAGCTTGCATGATGATGCATAATCAATCGTATGACTGAGCACGCGGGAAAACCGATCAGGATTGCCGTCGCCGGCGCGAGTGGATACGCCGGTGGCGAAGTGCTGCGTCTGCTGCTGGGGCACCCGTCGTACGCGGACGGTTCGCTCGTCATCGGCGCGCTCACTGCCGGCGGCAATGCCGGATCGACTCTGGGCTCGCACCATCCGCACCTGCTTCCTCTCGCCGACCGAGTGCTCGAGGACACCACCGTCGAGACGCTCGCCGGCCACGACGTGGTGTTTCTCGGTCTGCCGCACGGCAATTCGGCGCAGTACGCGAAGGCGCTGCCCGAGTCCACGGTCATCATCGACTGCGGCGCCGACTTCCGGCTGACGAACGCCGAGGACTGGGAGCGGTACTACAAGAGCCCGCACGCAGGTAGCTGGCCGTACGGACTTCCGGAACTGCCGGGTGCCCGCGAGAAACTCGTCGGCGCCACACGCATCGCCGTCCCCGGGTGCTTCCCGACGGTGTCGAGTCTGGCGATGGCCCCCGCGGTCGCGGCGGGTGTCGTCGAACCGCGAGTCACGATCGTCGCCGTCACCGGTGCCTCCGGCGCGGGCCGCGCACCCAAGGCCGATCTGCTCGGCTCGGAGGTGATGGGTTCGGTCCGTGCCTACGGTGTCGGTGGCGTGCACCGCCACACCCCGGAGATCATCCAGAACCTTTCCGAACTCGCCGGTGAGCGCGTCACCGTGTCGTTCACCCCCGTGCTGGCGCCGATGCCGCGCGGCATCCTCGCCACGTGCACCGCGGCCACCACGGCGTCCGAGGACGAGGTGCGCGCGATCTACGAAAAGGCCTACGCGGACGAGCCGTTCGTGCACGTCCTGCCCCAGGGTGTGTTGCCGCAGACCGGTGCCGTCGTCGGATCGAACGCGGTCCAGATCGCCGTGACGGTCGACGCCGACGCCGGTCAGATCGTCGTGGTCGCGGTGATCGACAACCTTGCGAAGGGCACCGCCGGCGGAGCGGTGCAATCGATGAATCTTGCGCTTGGACTACCCGAGACCGCCGGTCTCTCGACAGTGGGAGTTGCCCCGTGAGCAGTGACAGCACGATCGATCCGCACCCGACCCGGGAGGTCGCCGGCGGCACGCTGGTCCGAACACAGGGAGTGTCGGGGCCCGCGGGGTTCCGCGCGGCCGGGATCAAGGCGGGTATCAAGGCGAGCGGCAACGCCGACCTGGCTCTCGTCGTCAACGAGGGACCCGAGCTCGCGGCGGCCGGCGTCTTCACCGCGAACAAGGTGAAGGCCGCCCCGGTGCTGTGGTCGCAGCAGGTGCTCACCACGGGCAGGCTGCGCGCCGTCGTGCTCAATTCCGGTGGGGCCAACGCGTGCACGGGTGCGGGCGGGTTCCAGGACGCGCACAAGACGGCCGAGGAAGTGGCGTCCGCGCTGAGCAACTGGGGAACCGAGACCGGCGCCGTCGAGGTCGCGGTGTGTTCCACGGGTCTGATCGGCGACCGCCTGCCGATGGACAAGGTTCTGGCCGGGGTCACGGAGGCCGTGCACGAACTCGCCGGGGGAATCTCGGGTGGCACCGACGCCGCGTACGCGATCATGACCACCGACACGGTGCCGAAGCAGGCCGCCCTGCACCATGCGGACAAGTGGAACGTGGGTGGTATGGCGAAGGGCGCAGGCATGCTGGCCCCCGCGCTGGCGACGATGCTGTGCGTGGTCACGACCGACGCCGTCGCGACCGCGGCGCAACTCGACGCCGCGCTGCGGGCGGCCACCCGGGTGACGTTCGATCGGCTGGACGTCGACGGTGCCACGTCGACCAACGACACGGTGCTGCTGCTGGCGTCCGGTGCGAGCAACGTGACACCGACCCAGGAAGAACTGAATGCGGCCGTGACGGCCGTTTGCGACGATCTGGCCGATCAGATGATGGCCGACGCGGAGGGCGTCACCAAGCGGGTGCGGATCACGGTCCGCGGCGCGGTCAGCGAGGAGGACGCCCTGATCGGTGCCCGGACGGTGGCGCGGGACAGCCTCGTCAAGACGGCGCTGTTCGGATCCGACCCCAATTGGGGCCGGGTGCTCGCCGCCATCGGCATCGCGCCGATCGAACTGGACCCCGACACGATCTCGGTGTCGTTCAACGGCGCCCCCGTCTGCATCGACGGCGTGGGCGCACCGGGTGCGCGGGACGTGGACCTGAGCGACATCGACATTTCCCTGGACATCGATCTCGGTCTGGGCGAGCACGCCGTGACCATCCGGACCACCGACCTGTCGCACGCGTATGTCGAAGAGAACTCGGCGTATTCGTCATGACAGCGATCAGCGAGGCACTCAGCGGCATCACCGATCACCAGAAGGCGCACGTCCTGGCGGAGGCTCTGCCGTGGCTGCAGCAGTTCCGTGACAAGGTCGTCGTCGTGAAGTACGGCGGCAACGCCATGGTCGACGACGCGCTGAAGACGGCGTTCGCGGCCGACATGGCGTTCCTGCGGACGGTCGGAATTCAGCCGGTCGTCGTGCACGGCGGCGGCCCCCAGATCAATGCCATGCTCGGAAAGCTCGGCATGACAGGCGAATTCAAGGGCGGGTTCCGCGTCACCACCCCCGAGGTGATGGACGTCGTCCGAATGGTGCTGTTCGGTCAGGTCGGCCGCGAACTGGTCGGACTGATCAACGCGCACGGACCGTATGCCGTCGGCATCTCCGGTGAGGACGCGCACCTGTTCACCGCCACCAAGCGCACCGTGATGGTCGAGGGCAAGCCGACCGACATCGGTCTCGTCGGCGACGTCACGACGGTGAACCCGGAGGCCGTCCTGGATCTGATCCGTGCGGGCCGAATTCCCGTGGTGTCCACCATCGCCCCCGACTCGGACGGTGTGGTGCACAACATCAACGCGGACACCGCCGCCGCCGCGCTCGCCGAGGCCATCGGCGCCGAGAAGCTCGTTGTCCTCACGGATGTCGAAGGGCTGTACACGAACTGGCCGGATCGCGATTCGCTGGCCACCGAGATCGACGTGGACGCGCTCGCGCAACTGCTGCCCAGCCTCGACGCCGGCATGGTGCCCAAGATGGAGGCCTGCCTGCGCGCGGTCCGCGGCGGTGTGCCCACCGCGCACGTCATCGACGGCCGTGTCGCCCATTCCGTTCTGCTCGAACTGTTCACCGGCGAGGGCATCGGCACGATGGTCACGCCCGGCCCTACTTCACCTACCGAGGGAGTTGCCTCATGACCGGAACCCCGGAGCTCCAGCAGCGCTGGTCCGGCGCTCTGATGAACACGTACGGCGTCCCCCGGGTGGCACTGACGCGTGGTCAGGGAGCGGTGCTGACCGACGCCGACGGCAAGGAGTACGTCGACTTCCTCGCCGGCATCGCCGTCAACATCCTCGGGCACGCGCACCCGGCGATCATCGAGGCCGTCACGATGCAGTTGTCGACCCTCGGGCACGTGTCGAACCTGTACGCCAGCGAGCCGGCGATCGAACTGGCCGAGAAGCTGCTCTCCCACCTGGGCGCCCCGGGACGTGTCTTCCTGTGCAATTCCGGCACCGAGGCCAACGAGGCGGCGTTCAAGCTCGCGCGCGCCACGGGACGATCGAAGATCATCGCCGCGGAGAACTCCTTCCACGGCCGCACGATGGGTGCGCTCGCGCTCACCGGCCAGGCCGCCAAGCGCGCGCCGTTCGAGCCGATGCCCCCGGGCGTCGAGCACGTGCCGTACGGCGATCTCGACGCACTCGACCGCGCCGTCGACGCCGACACCGCGGCCGTGTTCCTGGAGCCGATGATGGGCGAGGGCGGTGTCGTCGTTCCGCCCGAGGGATACCTCGCGGGCGCACGGCAGATCACCGCCGATCGCGGCGCCCTGCTCGTGCTCGACGAAGTGCAGACCGGGATCGGGCGCACGGGCTGGTTCTACGCACACCAGGCGGTCGGGATCGTGCCCGACGTCATGACCCTCGCGAAGGGACTCGGTGGCGGGATGCCGATCGGCGCATGCATCGCGACCGGCGCGACCGCGGACCTGTTCGGGCCGGGCAAGCACGGCACGACCTTCGGCGGGAACCCCGTCTGCGCGTCGGCGGCGCTCGCCGTGCTGCGGACGATCGCCGAAGACGACCTCATCTCCCGCGCCGACACGCTCGGCAAGTCGCTGTCAGCCGGCATCGAAGGTCTCGGGCATCCGCTGATCGACCACGTCCGCGGCGCCGGGCTGCTGCTCGGCATCGTCCTGACCCAGGACGTGGCCCCCGCCGTGGAGAACTCCGCGCGCGAGGCCGGATACCTGATCAACGCCGCACAACCGGGCGTCGTCCGGCTGGCTCCGCCCCTGGTCCTCACGGACGATCAAGCCGAAGGATTCGTCGCGGCGCTGCCCGCGATTCTCGACAACGCACAATCGGCCGCTCAGCCGGGAAAGCAGTGACGACCGTGGTGAAACACTTTCTCCGGGACGACGACCTCACCCCTGCGCAGCAGGCCGAGGTCCTCGAGCTCGCCGCCAGGCTGAAGAAGGCCCCGTTCGCCGAGCGCCCGCTCGAAGGCCCCCGTGGGGTCGGCGTGATCTTCGAGAAGAATTCGACGCGCACCCGGTTCTCGTTCGAGATGGGCATCGCGCAACTCGGCGGTCACGCGATCGTCGTCGACGGGCGCAGCACCCAACTCGGCCGCGAGGAGACGCTGCAGGACACGGGCCGCGTCCTGTCGCGGTACGTCGACGCCGTGGTGTGGCGCACGTTCGGGCAGAAGCGGCTCGAGGCGATGGCGTCCGGCGCCGACGTCCCGATCGTCAACGCGCTGTCCGACGAGTTCCACCCGTGCCAGGTCCTGGCCGATCTGCAGACCCTCGTGGAGCGGAAGGGTTCGCTGAAGGGGCTGAAGCTCACCTACCTCGGCGACGGCGCCAACAACATGGCGCACTCGCTGATGCTGGGCGGTGTGACCGCAGGTGTCGACGTGACCATCGCCAGCCCCGAGGGATTCGCGCCGCTGCCGTGGGTGGTCGAGGCGGCCCGGGCGCGGGCGGCCGAGACCGGCGCGACCATCACCCTCACCGGTGACCCGCAGACGGCGGTCGTCGGCGCGGACGCACTCGTCACCGATACCTGGACGTCGATGGGCCAGGAGAACGACGGGCTCGACCGCGTCGGCCCGTTCCGCCCGTTCCAGATCAACGAGGCGCTGCTCGCGAAGGCCGACGCCGACGCCGTGGTCCTGCACTGCCTGCCCGCCCACCGCGGGGAGGAGATCACCGACGAGGTCCTCGACGGACCGCAGAGCGTCGTCTGGGACGAGGCGGAGAACAGGCTGCACGCACAGAAGGCACTGCTCGTGTGGCTGCTCGCGCAGCGAACCGGGGACCGTCCGTGAGTGCGGCACCCCCGCAGAGTGCAGGTGCGGCTCAGCCGCAGCGCGCAGGTGCGGCACCGCCGCAGAGTGCACGTGCGGCTCAGCCGCAGAGTGCACGTGCGGCTCAGCCGCAGCGCACCGCCAACGCGGCGACGGCACCCACACGGGCGGGACGGCAGGCGCGCATCGTCGCGATCCTGTCGAACAACCCGGTCCGCAGCCAGACCGAACTCGCGGCGCTGCTCGCCGCCGAGGGCATCGACGCCACCCAGGCCACGCTGTCGCGGGACCTCGAGGAACTTGGTGCCGTGAAGCTTCGCGCCGCAGACGGCGGCGCCGGGGTCTACGTGGTGCCCGAGGACGGAAATCCCGTCCGCGGCGTCTCCGGCGGAACCGACCGGCTGTCGCGGTTGCTGGGGGAGTTACTGGTGTCGACCGATGCCAGTGGCAACATGGCGGTGCTGCGAACTCCCCCGGGGGCAGCGCACTATCTGGCGAGTGCACTCGATCGGGCATCATTACCTGACGTCGTGGGAACCATCGCGGGGGATGACACCATTCTCGTGGTGGCACGGGAGCCGCTGAGCGGGGCGGAACTCGCGGCCAAGATCGAATCCCTCGCCTGACAACTGAATCATCTCTACAGATCTTCAACCTAAGGAGCACAAGGACCATGGCCGATCGCGTCGTACTCGCCTACTCGGGCGGGCTGGACACCTCAGTCGCCATCAGCTGGATCGGCAAGGAGACGGGCAAGGAAGTTGTTGCTGTCGCCATCGATCTCGGCCAGGGCGGCGAGGACATGGAGGTCGTGCGTCAGCGTGCACTCGACTGCGGTGCGGTCGAATCGGTCGTGGTGGATGCGCGCGACGAGTTCGCCGACGAATACTGCCTGCCGACCATCCAGGCCAACGCCCTCTACATGGACCGCTACCCGCTCGTGTCGGCCATCAGCCGCCCGCTGATCGTCAAGCACCTCGTCGAGGCCGCGCGTGCCCACGGCGGCACCACGGTCGCGCACGGCTGCACCGGCAAGGGCAACGACCAGGTCCGGTTCGAGGTCGGCTTCGGATCGCTCGCCCCCGACCTCGACGTCATCGCACCGGTCCGCGACTACGCGTGGACCCGTGAGAAGGCGATCGCGTTCGCCGAGGAGAACGAGATCCCGATCAACGTCTCCAAGAAGTCGCCGTTCTCGATCGACCAGAACGTGTGGGGCCGCGCCGTCGAGACCGGCTTCCTCGAGGACCTGTGGAACGCGCCCACCAAGGACGTCTACGACTACACGCAGGACCCGACCGTCAACTGGCAGGCCCCCGACGAGCTGATCATCAGCTTCGAGGCCGGCCGCCCCGTCGCGATCGACGGCAAGCCGGTCAGCGTCCTCGAAGCGATCCAGGAGCTCAACCGCCGCGCAGGCGCACAGGGCGTCGGCCGCCTCGACGTCGTCGAGGACCGTCTCGTCGGCATCAAGAGCCGTGAGATCTACGAGGCTCCCGGAGCCATGGTCCTCATCAACGCCCACCAGGAACTCGAGCACGTCACGCAGGAACGCGAGCTCGGCCGCTACAAGCGTCAGACCGAGCAGCGCTGGAGCGAGCTGGTGTACGACGGCCTCTGGTTCTCCCCGCTGAAGGTCGCGCTGGACACGTTCATCGAGAAGACGCAGGAACGCGTCTCCGGCGACATCCGGCTGGTGCTGCACGGCGGTGCGATCATCGTCAACGGCCGCCGCAGCAACGAGTCCCTGTACGACTTCAACCTGGCCACCTACGACGAGGGCGACACGTTCGACCAGTCCTACGCCAAGGGCTTCGTGCAGATCCACGGACTGTCCTCGAAGGTCGCGGCGAAGCGCGATCTGGGCCTCTAGGTATGAGTGCTCACGGCACCAACGAAGGAGCCCTCTGGGGCGGCCGGTTCGAGTCCGGACCGGCCGCCGCCATGGCGGCGCTGAGCAAGTCCACCCACTTCGACTGGGTGCTGGCCCCGTACGACGTGCGCGCGTCCCAGGCGCATGCCCGGGTGCTGCACAAGGCCGGCCTGCTCGGTGACGAAGACCTGGCGTCGATGCTCGACGGTCTCGGCAGGCTCGCGGCCGACGTCGCGAGCGGCGAGTTCGTCCCGAGCGAATCCGACGAGGACGTGCACGGGGCGCTCGAGCGCGGTCTGATCGATCGGGTCGGTTCCGAGGTCGGGGGGCGCCTGCGCGCCGGGCGTTCGCGCAACGATCAGGTGGCGACGCTGTTCCGGATGTGGCTGCGGGACGCGGTCCGCCGGGTGGCGGCGGGTGTCCTCGACGTCGTCGACGCCCTCGCGACGCAGGCCGCGGCGCACCCTTCCGCGGTGATGCCGGGCAAGACCCACCTGCAGGCCGCGCAGCCGGTGCTGCTCGCGCACCACCTGTTGGCGCACACACATCCGTTGCTTCGTGACGTTCAGCGGTTGCGGGACTTCGACGTGCGGGCGGCCGTGTCGCCGTACGGTTCCGGAGCGCTCGCCGGCTCGTCACTCGGGCTCGATCCCGAGGCGATCGCCGCGGAACTCGACTTCGATTCGTCGGCCGAGAACTCGATCGACGCCACGTCGTCGCGGGACTTCGCGGCCGAGGCGGCGTTCGTGCTCGCGATGATCGGCGTCGACCTGTCGCGGATGGCCGAGGAGGTCATCCTCTGGAGCACTCCGGAATTCGGCTACATCACGCTCGCCGACGCCTGGTCGACCGGCTCGTCGATCATGCCGCAGAAGAAGAACCCGGACGTGTCCGAGCTCACCCGCGGCAAGTCCGGGCGACTGATCGGCAACCTGACGGGTCTGCTGGCCACGCTGAAGGCGCAGCCGCTCGCGTACAACCGGGATCTGCAGGAGGACAAGGAGCCGGTCTTCGATTCGGTGGCGCAACTCGAGTTGCTGCTCCCGGCGATCACCGGACTGGTCTCCACTCTCGAATTCCACACGGACCGAATGGCGGAACTGGCACCGGCGGGATTCACGCTGGCCACCGACATCGCCGAGTGGCTCGTTCGTCAGGGCGTCCCGTTCCGGGTCGCGCACGAGGCGGCGGGGGCGTGTGTCCGCGTTGCCGAGGCGCGGGGCGTCGGACTCGAGGATCTCACCGACGACGAACTCGCCGGGGTCGATCCGGCGCTCACTCCGGACGTGCGGGAGGTACTCACCGTCGAGGGTTCGATCGCCTCGCGTAACGCCCGCGGCGGTACGGCCGGTATCCGTGTGGCCGAACAGTTGGGCGGGGTCCGTCAGCTGTCCGAGTCGCTGCGTGAGTGGTGTCGATGACGCCCGCGTCGAACGCCCCGGATTAGGGGCCGTGTGACGCGTCGAGCGCAGTAGGGTGAGGGCGGGCGGCAGTGAGACGTGCGTCACGGTTCGAGAGTCTGGGAGAGTGTTCGTGGGACTGAATACCGAAACGGTGATGGGCCCGATCCGTCGCGTGGTGGCGACGGCGCAGAACGGGTTGGAGGTAGTTCGCCTCGGCGGACTCGAGACGGACCTCACCACATCGCCGTTCGAGGTGGTCGAACGCGCACCGATGTATCGGCTCCGCAGGTATTTCCCCGACACCGATCCTGCCGACGCTCGGCCCCCGATCGTCCTGGTCCCACCGATGATGATGTCGGCCGACGTCTACGACGTGACGCGGGATCAGGGCGCAGTCGGCATCTTGCACTCGATGGGAATCGACCCGTGGGTGGTCGACTTCGGATCGCCGGATTCCGAAGAGGGCGGGTGGGATCGGAATCTCGCCGACCACATCGTCGCGATCAGCGAGATCATCGACCAGGTGCGGGCGCACACCGGTCGCGACGTGTACCTGTCCGGATACTCGCAGGGTGGCATGTTCGCCTACCAGGCTGCCGCCTACCGCCGCAGTCGCAACATTGCCGGCCTCGTGACGTTCGGCAGTCCGGTCGACACGCTCGCCGGCCTGCCGTTCGGCATCCCGGCGGGGTTTGCCACCGACGCCGCCGGCTTCCTCGCCGACCACGTCTTCAACCGGCTCGCGGTGTCGGGATGGATGGCGCGCACCGGGTTTCAGCTCCTCGATCCCGTCAAGACGCTGAAGTCGAGGCTCGACTTCCTGCGTCAGTTGCACGACCGGGAAGCGTTGTTGCCGCGGGAGCAGCAGCGACGGTTCCTCGCGACCGAGGGCTGGGTGGCGTGGTCCGGTCCGGCCGTCGCGGAGTTGCTCAAGCAGTTCATCGTGCACAACCGCATGATGACCGGTGGGTTCGTGATCAAGGATCAGGTGGTGTCGCTCGCGGAGTTGACCTGCCCCATCCTCGCGTTCGTCGGGGAGGTCGATGACATCGGTCAGCCGTTGGCGGTCCGTGGCATCCGCCGGGCCGCCCCGCGGGCAAATGTGTACGAATCGACGTTGCGGGCAGGGCATTTCGGTCTCGTCGTCGGTTCGGCCGCGGCCACCCACACGTGGCCCACCACCGGGAAGTGGGTGCTGTGGAACGAGGGTCTCGGCCCGCGGCCCACCAACATCGAGCTCATGCGCTACGACGAACATTTCGGCAGCGAGTCCGGAGTCTCCATCAGCGACCGCATCATTCACACCGTGGCGTCGGTCGCCGAGGTCGGTGTCGGTGTCGGTAAGGGAATCAGCGATTTCGCTTCGGGAGCGTTGCGCGGGACGGTGGAGCTGTCCGGCGAGGCCACCCGGGCGCTGCCGCGGCTGGCCCGGCTCGGTCAGATCCAGCCCCACACCCAGATCTCGCTCAGCCGGTTGCTGGCCGAACAGGGCCGGAAGGCGCCCGGCGGCGAGTGCTTCCTCTTCGACAATCGCGTCCACACTTACCAGGCGGTCAATCAGCGGATCGACAACGTGGTGCGCGGCCTGATCCAGGCCGGTGTCCGTCCCGCCGCTCACGTCGGCGTCGTGATGCAGACGCGCCCGAGTGCGCTCGCCACCATCGCGGCGCTGTCCCGTCTCGGTGCCGTGGCTGTTCTGCTTCCCCCGGGCCGGGAGGTGCACACCGCCATCCGTATCGACGGTGTCGAACGCATCGTCACCGACCCGGAGAATCTCGACGCGGCGATCGCGACCGGGATGCAGGTCCTGGTCCTCGGCGGCGGCGACCAGCGTGACCTCGACGTGGATCCGTCGGCGAACGTCGTGGACCTCGAGAAGATCGACCCTGCCGCCGTGATGCTGCCGGGCTGGTACCGGCCCGATCCCGGCCTGGCCCGTGAACTGGCCTTCATCATCTGCAGTGAGTCCAACGGCCACTGGGAGACCAAGCAGATCACCAACTACCGGTGGGCGCTGTCGGCGTTCGGAACGGCTTCGGCCGCCGATCTCGACCGCGGCGACACCGTATATTGCCTTGCACCCCTGCACCATTCGTCGAGTCTTCTCGCCGCGATCGGTGGTGCCGTGGCAGGCGGCTCCCGGATCGCGCTCTCGCGGGGAGTCGATCCCGAGCGGTTCGCCGAGGAAGTTCACCGCTACGGGGTGACCGTGGTCAGCTACACGTGGACGATGATGCGCGAGATTCTCGACGCCGAGAACCTCCCACTCGACGGCAGTCACCCCGTCCGGCTCTTCATCGGATCCGGAATGCCGCAGGGATTGTGGCGTCGCACCACGGAGCGGTTCGCCCCGGCGAAGGTCCTCGAGTTCTACGCCTCCACGGAGGGCGACGTCGTTCTCGCGAACGTCGCCGGCGCGAAGGTCGGGTCGAAGGGCCGCCCCCTCCCGGGGAGCGCGGAGGTTCGGCTCGCGGCCTACGACCCGATCGCCGGCCGGCTGCTGGAGGACGAGCAGGGGTTCATCCGGGAATGCCAGGACGACGAGGTCGGTCTGCTCCTCGGCCGGGCCGGCGTGCACGCCGAGATGTCCGGCGGCGCGATGCGGGGGATCTTCGCCGCGGGCGACGCCTGGATTCCGACGGAGAACCTCTTCCGCCGCGACGCGGACGGGGACTACTGGCTGGTCGACCACCGGAAGACCGTGATCGCGACTCCGAGAGGGGCCGTGTTCACCCAGCCGATCGTCGACGCGCTCGTGTCCGTCGATCGGGTCGACCTCGCGGTTGCCTACGGGGTGGAGGTCGGCGGCAGGACACTGGCCGTTGCCGCGTTCACTTTCCGCGACGGGCGGGCGCCGAGGCTGGCGGAGATCTCCGAGGCTTTCGAGGTGCTTCCTCCCGCGTTGCGGCCCGACATCATCCAGGTGGTGGGGGACATCCCGCTGGGGTCCTCGTACCGTCCGAATGCGGACGCGCTGAGCGCAGCCGGACTGCCCAAGCCGGGAACCCGGGTGTGGTACGTCGATCCGGAATCGCAGCAGTACAAGCGACTGACGAAGGCAGTGGCCGCGGAGTTTCAGAACGGCTCGGCCGGGGTGCCTGCCGGTGCGCGGTAACCTGACATTGCTCACCCGAACGGTTGGAGAGGACTTCCGTGGTTATTGATCCGACGTTGCTCGGCATTCTCGCGTGCCCACAGGACAAGGGTCCTCTGCTGTTGGTCGGCGACGAGCTGCTCTACAACCCTCGCCTGCGGCGGGCGTATCCCATCGAGAACGGGATTCCCGTCCTCCTCATCGACGAGGCCCGGGACGTCGGCGCGGACGAGCACGAGACGCTGCTCGCGCGGGCTGCCGGCGAGGCCTGATCACGGCAGAGCGCCGGTGAGGTAGCGCTGCAACGTCGGCCCGACGATCGCGACCAGGTCGTCGACGGGCAGCGATGCCAGTGGCTCGAATTCGAGGATGTAGCGCGTCACCAGAACCCCGGCCATCTGGGATGCCACCAGCTGCATGCGCAGCATCCCGGTTCCCGGCGGTTCGTCGACGCGCGGTCCGAGGTCTCGGAGCACGACCTCCAGCAGGAACGTGCGAATCAAGTTGGGTTCGTTCCCCGCCATTGCGGATCGGAACGCCGCGACCACGGCGGGCTTGTGCGGCGACTCCCAGACGGAGAAGACGGCCCGGGCGAGGTGACTGCCGACCTCGCCCGTCGGGATGTCCAGCACCGGGGCGATCACCTGCGTCGGATCCACGGGAATGTCCACCGAGGCGAGGAACAGTTCTCGCTTGGTTCCGAAGTAATGGTGGATCAGGGCGGAGTCGACGCCGGCCCCGGTGGCCACGGAACGCACGCTGGTCTTGTCGAAGCCGTTCTGTGCAAACAGTTTCCGTGCGGCCGCCAGGATTCGTGACCGTGTGTCCGGGTTGCCCGGGCGGCGTCCCGTGCGCAGCCCGGGGGTGGTATCTGCGCGCGTCACGGGGCCGGTCATGGTGTGCGACGCCTCAGGGTCGCGGCGCCCAGCGACAGTGCGAGAAGCGCGAAGGCGGCGACCACAGCCAGGTCTCGCCACATGACGCCCGTCGCGCCGGGATGGGTGGCGACCTGCTGCAGCGCGTCGACCGCGTAGCTCAGCGGGAGGACGTTGCTGATCCACTCGAGCCACGTGGGGAGCTGATCTCGCGGTACGAGCAGCCCGCACAGGAAGAGCTGGGGCACCACGACCACCGGCATGAACTGCACCGCCTGGAACTCGGTGCGCGCGAAGGCGCTGCACAATAGGCCGAGGGCGACGCCGAGTATCGCGTTCAGCACGGCGATCAGCAGCACCCACGTCACGCTTCCCTCGGTGGTGAGGCCGAGGAAACCGAACGAGACGATACAGGCCAGCGCCGCCTGCGCAGCAGCGGCCGTGGAGAACGCGGCAGCGTAGCCGCCGAGCAGGTCGAGTTTGCCCATCGGGGTCGTGAGCAGGCGTTCGAGTGTTCCCGACGTGCGTTCGCGCTGCATCGCGATCGACGTGACGAGGAACATCACGACGAACGGCAGGATGCCGAGCATCGTGATCGCGACGCGCTCGAACAGCGACTGCTGACCGGGTGGCGCCGGAACGTTCTGATACAGGAAGTACAGCAGCACCATCAGCAGACTGGGTACCACCAGAATCATGGCGACGGTGCGGTGATCCGTTCGCAGTTGCGCGAGGATCCGGCCCGCAGTGGCCGCGAAGATCGTGAAGTTCATCAGTTCTCGCTCCCGACATGTGATGCGCGAATGAGGTTCAGGAAGGCGTCTTCGAGGCTCGTCTCACCGGTCCGCTCCCGTAGTTCGCCGGGAGAGACCTGCGCGAGAAGGTAGCCGTCGCGCATGAGGAGCAGCGAAGCGCAATGTTCGGCCTCGTCCATGACGTGGCTCGACACGAGAAGGGTGGTGCCGGCGTCGGCGAGAGCGTCGAACCGTTCCCACAGTTCGACGCGCAGGAGTGGGTCCAGGCCGACGGTCGGCTCGTCGAGCACGAGGATCTCGGGACGCGCGACCAGGGCGCACGCGAGGCTGACCCGTCCCAACTGTCCTCCCGACAGATCCGCCGCCTTCTGGGCCGCGAAGCGCGTCAGCCCCACCGCGTCGATGGCGTCGGTGACCGCGTTCGACGGCTGACCGTAGAGCGCGGCGAAGTAGGCGACGTTCTTCTTGACCGAGAGGTCGGCGTACACGCTGGGGGACTGGGTGACGTATCCGACGCGGCTCCGCAACGAGACCGAGCCCGCGGGGGAACCCAGCACCGTGACCGTCCCCGATTCCACGATCTGAGTGCCGACCACGCACCGCATCAGTGTGGTCTTTCCGCAACCGGAGGGTCCGAGGAGGCCGGTGATGGAACCGCTCGGCACCTGGACGTCGATGCCGTGCAGCACTTCGTTCTTGCCTCTGCGCACGTGCAGATCTCTGATGTCGATCGCCGGGCTGCCGGTCATGGCGGGCCTCAATTCATCACAGGGTGAATTCATTGCTTGATGAATTATGCGACCGCAGGGGTGGCGGCGTCAACGGTTGTGGAGAATCGGGACGTGACCATCGATCGACTTGACCGGGCCGAACCCGTCGACGCCGCGCGAATCGTCCTCGGATCCACGCTGGTCGTCGGAGACGTCCGCATCCGCATCGTCGAAGTGGAGGCGTACGGCGGGGAGAAGGACGGCCCGTGGCCCGACCCGGCATCGCACTCGTACCGGGGGAGGACGCCGCGCAACGAGGTGATGTTCGGACCGGCCGGGCACCTGTACGTCTACCGCAGTTATGGGATGCACTTCTGCATGAACGTGTCGTACGGGCCGGTCGG
>NZ_CP166289.1:7060000-8031895 GCF_000280725.2 Rhodococcus sp. JVH1
CGAAATGCATTTAGGTGCAGCGTCGCGTGTTTCTCACCGGAGGTAGAGCTACTGGATGGTCTAGGGGGCCCACAAGCTTACCGAAATCAGCCAAACTCCGAATGCCGGTGAGTGAGAGCGCGGCAGTGAGACTGCGGGCGATAAGGTTCGTAGTCGAGAGGGAAACAGCCCAGATCGCCAGCTAAGGTCCCTAAGCGTGTACTAAGTGGAAAAGGATGTGGGGTCGCGAAGACAACCAGGAGGTTGGCTTAGAAGCAGCCACCCTTGAAAGAGTGCGTAATAGCTCACTGGTCAAGTGATCCTGCGCCGACAATGTAGCGGGGCTCAAGTACACCACCGAAGCTGCGGCATTCACACAATGCACCCCCTTGATTCTGCGGAGTCTTGGGCAGTGGTGTGGATGGGTAGGGGAGCGTCGTGTGGCCATGGAAGCGGCGGGGTGACCCAGCCGTGGAGGCCACACGAGTGAGAATGCAGGCATGAGTAGCGAAAGACGAGTGAGAAACTCGTCCGCCGAATGACCAAGGGTTCCTGGGCCAGGTTAATCCGCCCAGGGTGAGTCGGGACCTAAGACGAGGCCGACAGGCGTAGCCGATGGACAACGGGTTGATATTCCCGTACCCGTGTGAACGCGCCCCTGGTGAATCAGTGATACTAACCATCCTGAAGCGTCCTTACGCCCCTTCGGGGGCCCTGGATGTGGATGCATGGGACCTGATCTGGTAGTAGCCAAGCGATGGGGTGACGCAGGAAGGTAGCTGAGCCAGTCAGTGGTAATACTGGTGTAAGCCTGTAGGGCGAATGGTAGGCAAATCCGCCGTTCATACAGCCTGAGAGGTGACGCATAGCCGAATGAGGCGAATTCAGTGATCCTATGCTGCCGAGAAAAGCCTCTAGCGAGCTTTCACACGGCCCGTACCCCAAACCGACACAGGTGGTCAGGTAGAGAATACTAAGGCGATCGAGATAACTATGGTTAAGGAACTCGGCAAAATGCCCCCGTAACTTCGGGAGAAGGGGGGCCTCGTCCGGTGATCACTCTTGCAGTGTGAGCTGGGTGGGGCCGCAGAGACCAGTGAGAAGCGACTGTTTACTAAAAACACAGGTCCGTGCGAAGTCGTAAGACGATGTATACGGACTGACGCCTGCCCGGTGCTGGAAGGTTAAGAGGACCGGTTAGCCACTTCGGTGGCGAAGCTGAGAATTTAAGCCCCAGTAAACGGCGGTGGTAACTATAACCATCCTAAGGTAGCGAAATTCCTTGTCGGGTAAGTTCCGACCTGCACGAATGGCGTAACGACTTCTCAGCTGTCTCAACCATAGACTCGGCGAAATTGCATTACGAGTAAAGATGCTCGTTACGCGCGGCAGGACGAAAAGACCCCGGGACCTTCACTACAGCTTGGTATTGGTGTTCGGTTCGGTTTGTGTAGGATAGGTGGGAGACTGTGAAGCGCTCACGCCAGTGAGTGTGGAGTCGTTGTTGAAATACCACTCTGATCGTATTGGACCTCTAACCTCGGACCATGATCTGGTTCAGGGACAGTGCCTGGTGGGTAGTTTAACTGGGGCGGTTGCCTCCCAAAATGTAACGGAGGCGCCCAAAGGTTCCCTCAGCCTGGTTGGCAATCAGGTGTCGAGTGCAAGTGCACAAGGGAGCTTGACTGTGAGACTGACAGGTCGAGCAGGGACGAAAGTCGGGACTAGTGATCCGGCACCGGCAAGTGGAAGCGGTGTCGCTCAACGGATAAAAGGTACCCCGGGGATAACAGGCTGATCTTCCCCAAGAGTCCATATCGACGGGATGGTTTGGCACCTCGATGTCGGCTCGTCGCATCCTGGGGCTGGAGTAGGTCCCAAGGGTTGGGCTGTTCGCCCATTAAAGCGGCACGCGAGCTGGGTTTAGAACGTCGTGAGACAGTTCGGTCTCTATCCGCCGCGCGCGTTAGAAACTTGAGGAAGGCTGTCCCTAGTACGAGAGGACCGGGACGGACGAACCTCTGGTGTGCCAGTTGTTCCACCAGGAGCACCGCTGGTTAGCTACGTTCGGAAGGGATAACCGCTGAAAGCATCTAAGCGGGAAGCCTGTTCCAAGATGAGGTTTCTCACCCCCTCGAGGGGGTAAGGCCCCCGGCAGACCACCGGGTTGATAGGCCAGAACTGGAAGTCCGGTAACGGATGCAGGTGACTGGTACTAATAGGCCGAGGACTTACCACAAAGAAGCTACGCGTCCACTGTGCAGTATCTGAAACAACACACACGTTTCAGAACAGAAGAAAGAAGAACACCCCACCACCCACGGTGATGGGATGTGTGTCTTCGCTGATGTTCCGTGTGACAGTTTCATAGAGTTACGGCGGCCATAGCGGAGGGGAAACGCCCGGTCCCATTCCGAACCCGGAAGCTAAGCCCTCCAGCGCCGATGGTACTGCACCCGACAGGGTGTGGGAGAGTAGGACACCGCCGAACATCCGTTACCGAAAGGGGACCCAATATACTGGGTCCCCTTTCGTGGTTTGTGTGAAAGGAATGACTGTGTCGGAGAGTGACGACGGACGTCGGTCCTTCCGCGGAGGCGGCGCCTCCAACAGCAATCGAGGCGGCGCCTCCAACAGCAATCGAGGCGGCGCCTCCAACAGCAATCGGGGCGGCGCCGGCGGTTCGGGTCGGGGTGGCTCGACCGGTGGCCCCCGTCGCGATTCGCGCGACAACCGTGGCGGGGCCGGTGGCGATCGTCGCGGTGGGGGACCCCGTCGTGGCGGCGAGGGCGGTTTCGCGCCCCGTGGACGTGAAGGTGACCGTCCGCAGCGGCAGCAGGCGCGTCCGGACGAACCGGATCTGCCCGAGAACGTCGAGGCCGGCGAGCTCGATCCCGCGGTACGCCGCGACCTGCTGAGCCTGGACAAGACGAACGCGAACACGGTTGCGCGTCACCTGGTGATGGCAGGCAAGCTGGTCGACGACGATCCGCGACTTGCGCTCGCGCATGCCCGCGCCGCGCGTCAGCGTGCGGGCCGCATCGCCATCGTGCGTGAGGCCGCGGGTATCACCGCGTACCACGCCGGCGAATGGGCCGAGGCGCTGTCGGAGTTGCGCGCCGCTCGTCGCATGGCCGGTGGTCCCGGGCTGCTCGCGGTCATGGCGGACTGCGAACGCGGACTCGGCCGCCCGGAGCGTGCGATCGAACTCGGTCGGAGCGAGGAAGCTGCTGCGCTGTCCGGTGACGAGGCAGCCGAGCTGCGCATGGTCGTCGCCGGAGCGCGCATGGACCTCGGTCAGTTCGACCAGGCCGTGGTCACGTTGCAGACCCCCGATCTCGACGCTTCGCGGACCGGCCCCGGTGCCGCTCGCCTGTTCTACGCGTATGCGGACGCCTTGGTGGCGGCCGGCCGCATCGAGGACGGACTGAAGTGGTTCCTCAATTCCGCCGCCGCGGATCTCGAGGGTGACACCGACGCGGAGGAGCGTGTGGCCGAGCTGACCGGAGACGATCAGTGACGGTTCTGCGCGACGGCTACGACGCCCTGCTGCTCGACCTCGACGGCACCCTGTATCAGGGGCCGCAGGAAATCCCCGGTGCGCGAGAGGCTTTGGCGGCCGGGGAGCAGTCCTGCTACTACGTGACCAACAACGCCAGTCGCAGCCCGGGCGAGGTCGCGGAACACCTGACCGAACTCGGGTTCGACGCCGACGAGTCGACTGTGGTGACGAGTTCCCAGTCCGCGGCCAGGCTGCTCGCGGAGAACGTCGCCCCCGATTCGCCAGTCCTGATCGTGGGCACCGAAGCGCTCGCCGACGAAGTCCGAAACGTGGGACTGCGCCCGGTGCGGTCGTTCGAGGACGCGCCCGCGGCTGTCGTCCAAGGACATTCGCCGACGACGGACTGGGCGATACTCGCCGAGGCGACCCTCGCGATCCGGGCCGACGCGGTCTGGGTGGCGGCGAACCTGGACTCGACCCTCCCCACCGAACGCGGCCTCGTCCTCGGCAACGGATCGATGGTCGCGGCGCTACGCACGGCGACGTCCCGCGAACCACTCGTGGCGGGCAAACCGGCCGCGCCGCTGATGGAGGACGCGATGCGCCGCAGTGGTTGCGCGCGCCCGCTCGTCGTGGGCGACAGGTTGGACACCGACATCGAAGGCGCCAACAACGTCGGTCTCGACTCGCTGCTGGTGCTCACCGGAGTGAGCACCGCGGTCGACGTGCTGCGTGCGGCCCCGGAGCAAAGGCCCACCTATCTGGCGTCCGAACTGGACGCGCTCAACCGCCCCGCCGAGGAATCCCTCATCGGTGAGGACAGCCGCTGGTCCGTCCAGTTCGACGGCACAGACCTGGTGATCGAACCGACCATCGATTCCGCCGCGCGGGTGGATTCGGCCGCTCTGCTGCGCGCCGTGGCCGTCGCCGCCTGGAAGTTCCCCGACTTCGCGCGAATCACGTCGACGACGCCCGCGGTGAGCGCGGTCGCCTCCGACTGGGGTGCCTGAAACCCGGCAGACCCGCGTTGTTCGTCACGCGATTCGCTGTATGCGTATCGGAACCCGATGGACTAGCGTTGTGCCCGATGAGCACGCCAATACCGCGCCCGGGAGCCCATCTACCTGGGCCTCCTCAGAGTGTCGACCCCGAGAAGATCCACTCGGAGGTCGATGGATTGTTGTCGCGGCTCGGAGCCGTCGAACCGGATCCTGACGACGAGCACGGCGTCGGAGTCATCCCACGCAAAGCCCATCTTCTCGAGAAGGCGCACGACGTGCTGGTGGAGGCGCTGGCCACCGTGGACAAGATCTGACGTGGCCCGTCGAGCACGGGTGGATGCCGAACTCGTTCGGCGGGGACTGGCCCGGTCCCGCGAACACGCGCAAGAACTCATCGCCTCCGGCCGAGTGCTGATCTCGGGAGCGGCAGCGACCAAACCCGCCACCGCAATCGAAGCGGGAACTCCG
The DNA here is from genome assembly GCF_000280725.2 of Rhodococcus sp. JVH1. NCBI lineage: Bacteria > Bacillati > Actinomycetota > Actinomycetes > Mycobacteriales > Nocardiaceae > Rhodococcus > Rhodococcus sp. JVH1. The sequence goes on from NZ_CP166289.1 coordinate 7,064,951, forward strand.
CTGCGGGTGGTCGAGGTCGACAACGAAGTGTCCTGGGCATCGCGCGGAGCCCACAAACTCCTGGGTGCGCTCGAGGCGTTCGGCCCCCGCGGACTCGAGGTCGAGGCCAAGCGCTGCCTCGACGCAGGCGCGTCCACCGGCGGCTTCACCGATGTGCTGCTTCACCACGGCGCGCGGGAGGTGGTGGCGGTGGACGTCGGCTACGGCCAGCTGGTGTGGCGGCTCCAATCCGACGACCGCGTCCACGTCATCGACCGGACCAACGTGCGTTCCATCGACGCCGCGCAGATCGGCGGCCCGGTCGATCTGGTGGTCGCGGACCTCTCGTTCATCTCCCTGAAGCTCGTCCTCCCGGCGTTCGTCGGCTGCGTGGCCGACGGCGCAGATCTGATTCCGATGGTGAAGCCGCAGTTCGAGGTCGGCAAGGACCACGTGGGCTCCGGTGGTGTGGTGCGTGACCCGGAGTTACGCGTCGCCGCGGTACTGGATGTCGCGAAGGCGGCAGCGTCGCTGGGACTGCGTACCGTCGGTGCAGTGGCCAGTCCGCTGCCGGGACCGTCGGGGAACGTCGAGTACTTCCTGTGGCTCCGCGCGGATGTCACACCCGGGACGGATGATGTACCGGTCGAGTCGATAGAAGAGTTGATCCGCACCGCGGTGCAGGAGGGACCACAGTGAGCGGGGGAAGCAGCGGCACCCAGCAACGCGAGCGGGAGATCCTGCTCGTCGCGCACCCGGGCCGCGCCGAGATCACGGAGACCGCGAGACGCGTCGGCAAGATCTTCGAGCGGGCCGGAATCGGACTGCGCGTCCTCGTCGACGAGGTCGACAGCACCCGCATCGAACCGATGGACGGCATGGCCGCCGACGAATTCCTGGTCCCCGGGCTGGAAGTCACCATCGTGCAGGCCGGCCCCGACGCCGCCCTCGGTTGCGAGATGGTGCTCGTCCTCGGCGGCGACGGAACGTTCCTGCGGGCAGCGGAACTCGCCCAGGCCGCCTCCATTCCGGTTCTGGGCATCAACCTGGGCCGCATCGGGTTCCTCGCGGAAACGGAGGCCGAGCACCTCGACGAGGCGCTCGCCCAGGTGGTGCGTCGTGAATACCGCATCGAACACCGAATGACGCTGGACGTGCTGGTCCGCGTGGACGACGAGATCATCGAACGCGGCTGGGCACTCAACGAGGCGAGCATCGAGAACCGGTCCCGGCTCGGTGTTCTCGAGGTGGTGCTCGAGGTGGACGGCCGCCCCGTGTCGGCCTTCGGCTGTGACGGCGTCCTCATCTCCACCCCGACGGGGTCGACGGCGTACGCGTTCTCGGCAGGCGGCCCCGTGGTGTGGCCGGAGCTGGAGGCCCTGCTCGTGGTCCCGAGCAACGCGCACGCGCTGTTCGCGCGCCCACTCGTGACGAGCCCGAATTCGCTGATCGCGGTGGAAACGGTGGCGGGCAGCCACGACGGTCTGGTGTTCTGCGACGGTCGCCGGACCCTCGAGCTGCCCGCGGGCGCCCGCGTCGAAGTGGTGCGTGGCAAGGAACCCGTTCGGTGGATACGGCTGGATTCGGCGCCGTTCGCGGACCGGATGGTGCGAAAGTTCGAGCTGCCCGTCACCGGGTGGCGAGGAAGGAAGCCCTAGACGTGCTGGCAGAGATCAGGATCGACAACCTCGGTGTGATCTCCGAGGCGTCGGCGCAATTCCACGAAGGTTTGACGGTGCTCACCGGTGAGACCGGTGCGGGCAAGACGATGGTGGTGACGAGCCTGCACCTGCTCAGCGGTGCGCGGGCAGACGCGGGCCGGGTGCGTCTCGGCGCGCCCCGTGCCGTCGTCGAGGGCCGGTTCATGACGGAAAAGGGCTCGGAGCATGTCGAACGTGCCGTGTCCCGGCTCCTCGAATCGACCGGCGCCGAGCGCGACGAGGACGGCACCATCATCGCGGTGCGGACCGTCGGCAGCGACGGACGGTCCCGCGCCCACCTGGGCGGGCGCAGCGTTCCGGCGGGCGTGCTGTCCGAGTTCACCGATCCACTGCTCACCGTCCACGGGCAGAACGATCAGCTGCGGCTGCTGCGCCCCGACCAGCAATGCGCCGCCCTGGACAGGTTCGCGGACAAGACGGTCGGCCCGCTGCTGGCGCGGTACCGCAAGCACCGCGACGAATGGGTGACCGCGCGAACCGAACTGATCGAACGCACCGGGCGCACCCGGGAACTCGCGCAGGAAGCCGACCAACTGACGTTCGCCCTCAACGAGATCGACGGCGTCGCGCCCACCCCGGGCGAGGACGAGTCGATCGTGTCGGAGGTGCGCAGGCTCAGTGAACTCGACTCGCTGCGCTCTGCGGCCGAGGAAGCGCACGCCGCGCTCGCCGGCGGCGACGACATGGACGGCGACGGAGTCGGCGCACCCGCCTTGGATCTGTTGTCCGAGGCGCGGGCCCGGATCGAATCGGCCACCGACCCCGAACTGGACGGGCTCGGACCGCGCCTCGCCGACGCGATCGCGGTGATCACGGACGTCTCCGCCGACCTGACCACGTATCTCGCCGGACTTCCCGCGGATCCGGGGGCGCTGGACTCCTTGCTGTCGCGTCAGGCGGAACTGAAGAACCTCACCCGCAAGTACGCTGCCGACGTCGACGGCGTACTGGAATGGGCAGGCAACGCCCGTGCGCGGCTCGAGAAGATCGACGTGTCCTCCGATGCATTGGCGGCGCTGACGAAGCAGGTCGAGGAGTCGGCGGCGTCCACCGCGGAGGCCGCGTCGAAGCTGACCGCCGCCCGCGTCAAGGCGGCGGCCAAGCTCGCCAAGGCCGTCAGTTCCGAACTCGCAGGTCTGGCGATGGGCCGGGCCGCGCTGGAGGTGTCGGTCCGGCCCCGGATCGCCGGACCTCAGGACACGGCACCGCTCACCATCGACGGGACGGAACTGCACGCGGGATCGTCCGGCGTCGACGAAGTGGAATTCCGGCTGTCGGCGCACAGCGGCGCACAGTCGCTGCCCATCAGTAAGAGCGCGTCCGGCGGTGAACTCTCGCGCGTGATGCTGGCCCTCGAGGTGGTCCTCGCCGGATCCGACTCCGGCGCGACGATGGTGTTCGACGAGGTCGACGCCGGCGTCGGCGGTCGGGCCGCGGTCGAGATCGGCCGGCGACTCGCCCGGCTCGCGCGGACACACCAGGTCATCGTCGTGACGCACCTGCCGCAGGTCGCGGCGTTCGCGGACACCCACCTGGTGGTCGACAAGGTCGACGACGCGGACGGCGTCGTCAGCAGTGGTGTGCACCCGCTCACCGACGACGAGCGGGTGGTGGAACTGGCGCGCATGCTCGCCGGACTCGACGACACCGAGACCGGCCGCGCCCACGCGGAGGAACTGTTGGCCACCGCCAACGCCGAGCGTTCCGTCTGAACCGGCCCGGCGGACCGCCGGCCGCACCCGTGGTAATGGTGTGACTGATGTGGTAAACGGTTCGGCGCGCCTCCACAGGTCGGTCCGGCTTCCGGTCCATCATCGAACTCATGAAGATGCCGGCACTGCTGTCACGTAACACCGAAACTTTGCCTGGGGTCAGCGGCATCGCCAGGGTGGATCGCAACACGGCCAAGTTGCTGCGACGCGTCGGACCCGGTGACATCGTCGTTCTCGACGAGCTCGACCTCGATCGCGGGACCGCGGACGCCCTGGTGAAGGCCGGCGTTCTCGCAGTGATCAACGCGTCGCCCTCCATCTCGGGGCGCTATCCCAACCTCGGACCGGAGGTGATCGTCGCCAACGGGATCCTCCTGGTGGATTCGGCCGGCACCGAGATCTTCAAGAGCATCAAGGACGGCAGCAAGGTCCGGGTGAACGGGGGAGGTGTCTACTCCGGGGAACGGCGCATCGCGAAGGGCGAGGAACAGACCGAGGCGGAGATCTCCGACCGGATGATCGAGGCGAAGACCGGTCTGGTCGACCACCTCGAGGCGTTCTCCGGCAACACCATCGAGTTCATCCGCACCGAAAGTCCGCTGCTGATCGACGGAGTCGGCGTCCCCGACGTCGACGTCGACATGAAGGAACGGCACGTCGTGATCGTGTCCGACGGACCGGACCACGCGTCCGACCTGAAGAACCTCAAGCCGTTCATCAAGGAGTACTCGCCGATCCTCATCGGCGTCGGGGCAGGCGCCGACGTCCTCAAGTCGGCGGGCTACCGCCCCGACCTCATCGTCGGTGACCCCGAGGACATCACGAGCGCCACGTTGAAGTCGGGCGCCGAGGTGGTTCTCCCCGCCGACCAGGACGGTCACGCACCCGGTCTGTCACGGATCCAGGACCTCGGCATCGGAGCGATGACGTTCCCCGCGTCCGGGTCCCCGTCCGACCTGGCACTACTGCTGGCCGATCATCATGGCGCGTCGCTGATCGTCACGGTCGGGAGCACGGTCTCCCTCGACGAGTTCTTCGACCGCGGCCGCCGCGACAGCAACCCGTCGGCGTTCATGACCCGGCTTAAGGTCGGGCCGAAACTGGTGGACGCGAAGGCCGTGGCGACCCTGTACCGGAGCCGGGTGTCGGGCGGCGCGATCGCGCTGCTGGTGCTGGCCGCACTGGTTGCGGTGATCGTGGCCCTGGTGGTGTCGAACATCGGTGGTGAGGCATTGGACTGGGCCGTCACGACGTGGAACAGCTTCGCGTTGTGGGTTCAGGGGTTCTTCAAGTGATTTCTCTGCGTCACCATGCCATTTCCATAGCGGCGATCTTCCTGGCTCTGGCAATCGGCGTGGTGATGGGTTCCGGCCTGTTGTCGAGCGGTCTCGTGTCGGGGCTGCGCGACGACAAGGCCGACCTGCAGACCGACGTGGAGAAGGCGAACGAACGCAACAACCAGCTGACCGAGCAGCTGAACTCGGCGGACGGCTTCGATTCCGCCGTGGGCGGCCGCGTGGTGGCCGACTCTCTCGCGCAACGCACCGTGATGGTCGTGACGACCCCGGATGCCGACCCCGCCGACCTCGACGGGGTCAACCGCATGATCGCGCAGGCCGGCGGGTCGGTGACCGGCCGGGTGTCGTTGACCGATTCGTTCGTGGACGCGACGGGCGGTGACCGGCTGCGGACGGTCGTCAACAACGTGATCCCTGCGGGTGTCACGCTGAAGACCGGGGCCGTCGACCAGGGCAGCCTCGCAGGCGACCTGCTCGGCTCGGTCCTGATGCTCGGCAAGGAAACGGGCCAGCCGCAGAGTTCCGCACAGGAGATGGCGCTCGCTCTCGAGACCCTCCGCGGTGCCGGATTCGTCAGTTACGACGACGGTGCGGTCCAACCGGCACAGGTCGCGGTGGTGCTGACCGGCGACCGCGACGTGGAGGACGGCGTCAGCGGCAACCGTGGTGCGGTGGTGGCCCGGTTCGCGGGCGCGCTGGATGCGCGCGGTGCCGGGGCGGTTCTCGCCGGGCGTCCGGCGTCGGCACAGGGCAACGGCGCGGTCGCCGTGGCGCGGGCCGACGCGGCCCTCTCCGCGGCGCTCACGACGATCGACAACATCGACCGGGAAGCGGGCAAGATCACCGTTCCGCTGGCCCTGCAGGAGCAACTGAACGGCGGCGCCGGCCGGTACGGCACCGGGCCCGGCACGACCGGAGTCACCGTCGGGGCCACTCCGGCGTAGCGCGCGTCACATCGGGGCGGGCAATCGCGGCGCGTTGTTTCCGGGACGTACGACAAGGTGTTACCGTGAAGTCCCGTGGGTCGGCAGGCCCCAGCATTGCTCGAACAGACCAAGCCCTGCACAGTCGTCACGGGAGCCCCTTTGCCACAGTCACGCACTCATTCGCGTACCGCTACCAAGCACATCTTCGTGAGCGGCGGCGTCGCCTCCTCACTCGGCAAGGGCCTCACAGCCTCGAGCCTCGGGCAATTGCTGACCGCGCGAGGAATGCGCGTGACCATGCAGAAACTGGATCCGTATCTCAACGTCGATCCGGGCACGATGAACCCGTTCCAGCACGGTGAGGTCTTCGTCACCGACGACGGTGCCGAGACCGACCTCGACGTCGGCCACTACGAGCGTTTCCTCGATCGCGACCTGTCCGGTCAGGCGAATGTCACCACCGGCCAGGTGTATTCGACGGTCATCGCCAAGGAGCGGCGCGGCGAATACCTCGGCGACACCGTCCAGGTGATCCCGCACATCACGGACGAGATCAAGAGCCGGATCCTCGCCATGAGCGGACCGGACCTCCAGGGACACCAGCCGGACGTCGTCATCACCGAGATCGGTGGCACCGTCGGTGACATCGAGTCGCAGCCGTTCCTCGAGGCCGCCCGTCAGGTGCGCCACGACGTCGGTCGCGACAATGTCTTCTTCCTCCACGTCTCCCTGGTGCCGTACCTGGCGCCATCGGGCGAGCTCAAGACGAAGCCCACCCAGCACTCGGTCGCGGCACTGCGAAACATCGGTATCCAGCCCGACGCGCTGATCCTGCGCTGCGACCGTGAGGTTCCCCCGGCGCTGAAGAACAAGATCGCCCTCATGTGCGACGTCGACGTCGACGGGTGCATCTCGACACCCGACGCGCCCTCGATCTACGACATCCCGAAGGTGCTGCACAGCGAGGGCCTCGACGCCTACGTGGTGCGTCAGCTGGGTCTGCCGTTCCGCGACGTGGACTGGACCGTGTGGGGCAACCTGCTCGAGCGCGTCCACCAGCCGCGCGAGACCGTGCGGATCGCCCTGGTCGGAAAATACGTCGACCTGCCGGACGCCTACCTGTCCGTCACCGAGGCGCTGCGTGCCGGTGGTTTCGCGAACCGCTCGAAGGTGGAAATCTCCTGGGTGCCGTCCGACGCGTGTGAGACGGAGGCGGGCGCGCAGGCCGCCCTCGGCGACGTCGACGGCGTGCTGATTCCCGGCGGCTTCGGGATCCGCGGTATCGAGGGCAAGCTCGGTGCGATCCGGTACGCCCGTCACCGGAAGATCCCGCTGCTCGGACTGTGCCTCGGCCTGCAGTGCGTCGTGATCGAGGCTGCGCGCAGCGTGGGTCTCGACGACGCCAACTCCGCCGAGTTCGAGCCCGAGACCACGCACCCCGTGATCTCCACGATGGCCGACCAGGAAGACGTCATCGCCGGCGAGGCGGACCTCGGCGGCACGATGCGCCTCGGCGCGTACCCCGCCGTCCTGACGAAGGGATCCGTCGTCGCCCGCGCGTACGGCAGCGAAGAGGTGTCCGAGCGGCACCGTCACCGCTACGAGGTCAACAACGCGTACCGCGACCGGATCGCGAAGAGCGGACTCCGGTTCAGCGGAACCTCGCCCGACGGTCACCTCGTCGAGTTCGTCGAGTACCCGGCCGACCAGCACCCGTTCTTCGTCGCGACGCAGGCGCACCCCGAGCTGAAGAGCCGTCCGACGCGTCCGCACCCGCTGTTCGCGGCGTTCGTCGACGCGGCGCTGAAGCACAAGCTCGAAGAGCGGCTTCCCGTCGACGTGCACGGTGAGGAGCGGGCCGCCGTCGCCACCGATGACGAACTCGCCGACTCCGCCGACCGCGACGAGGTCGCGTCCGTCGACAGCGCGGGATAGGGCGAGACCGCCATGACCGACACCGGCCGGCACGAATTCGAGACTCTCGACTCGCGCGCCGTCTACAGCGGCGCGATCCTCGCCCTGCGCGTGGATCACGTCGCGATGCCGGACGGCCGGACCGCCGAACGTGAGGTCGTCGAGCACCACGGAGCCGTTGCCGTCGTGGTGCTCGACGACGAGGACCGGGTCGTCCTGATCCACCAGTACCGGCACCCTGTGGGGCGCCGATTGTGGGAGATCCCGGCGGGCCTGCTGGACGAGCCGGGGGAGGACCCGGTCGACGCGGCCAGGCGCGAGCTCGCGGAGGAGACCGGGCTCGGGGCCCGTCGCTGGTCCGTTCTCGTGGATGTCGTTCTGTCGCCCGGGTTCACGGACGAGTCGGTGCGCGTGTTCCTCGCCGAGGACCTGTACGAGGTGGACCGGCCCGCCCCGGAGGACGAGGAAGCCGACCTCGAGATCGAGCGGATTCCGCTCGACGAGGTCGTGTCGATGGTGCTGAACGGGACCATCGTCAACGCCACGGCCGTGGCCGGGGTCACGGCGCTCGCCGCTGCCCGGTCCCGCCCGGGCGGTGTCGGCGAACTCCGCGACGTGACCGCGCCCTGGGTCGATCGCCCCGACAGGTTCAGCGAGAGGAAACGCTCGCGCGCCGGCGGGGACGAGGCCGCGCGGGCATGACGTGGTAATTGCGAGGCAGGTGGATTCGTACCTCGACCACCTGGCTGTCGAGCGCGGAGCCGCCCGCAATACCCTCGGTTCGTATCGCCGCGACCTCGCGCGCTACACGCAGTTCCTCGCCGACCGGGAGCTCACCGACATCGGCCGGATCCGCGAACAGGATGTCAGTGACTTCGTGATCGCTCTGCGCAGCGGCGATCCGAATCGCGAACAGCCGCCGCTGGCCGCGAGCTCGGCGGCCCGCGCCCTGATCGCGGTGCGCGGATTCCACCGGTTCGCCGCGGCCGAGGGGATGACCGCAGTGGACGTCGCCCGGGACGTGCGGCCGCCGTCGCCGGCGAAACGGCTCCCCAAGTCGCTGCCGGTCAACGAGGTGCTGGCGCTGCTGGAGGCGGTCGGCGGCAGCGGACCCGCCGACGGTCCGCGGGCGGTCCGCGACCGCGCGCTGCTCGAACTGCTGTATTCGACGGGCGCCCGCATCTCCGAAGCCGTCGGCCTGGACGTCGACGACGTCGACACCGAGACCCGGTCGGTGCTGCTGCGGGGCAAGGGCGGCAAGCAGCGGATGGTGCCGGTGGGCCGGCCTGCCGTCGAATCCCTCGACGCCTATCTGATCCGGGGCCGGCCGGCGCTGGCATCACGCGCAACACCAGCGCTGTTCCTCAATGTCCGCGGCGGACGCCTGTCCCGCCAGAGCGCGTGGAAGGTGCTGCAGACCGCGGCGGACGCGGCGGGCATCTCGTCGGCGGTGTCACCGCACACGCTCCGCCACTCGTTCGCGACGCATCTGCTCGACGGCGGCGCCGACGTCCGCGTCGTCCAGGAGCTGCTGGGGCATGCCTCGGTGACGACCACCCAGATATATACGCTGGTGACAGTGGGTGCGCTGCGCGAGGTGTGGGCCGGAGCGCACCCCCGGGCGAGGTGACGGAAAGCGTGTCGAGGGGAAATTTCACGGTACGAGGCGGTAGCGTTCCCATAACGATGTGGGATCGGCAGCGATCATCGAGAGAACAGGGGATCATCGGACCGTGGTGACACCGCAGCCGCCAGCGGCGGAGTCAGAGCACTCGCAACAGGAGGGCGACATGTTCGACGTGCGGCAATCCGAACCCGCAGCCTTGTTCGAGGACGCTGCCGTGGTCGTGGAGGAGGAGCTCGGGCCCACGGGACGGCCGACACGTGCGGTGCCGGAACCCGCCCCGCTGCCCTCGCACGGCCCGGCCAAGATCATCGCGATGTGCAACCAGAAGGGTGGCGTCGGCAAGACGACGTCGACGATCAACCTGGGAGCGTCGCTCGCCGAATTCGGCCGACGTGTGCTGCTCGTGGACCTCGATCCCCAGGGGGCGCTGTCCGCGGGCCTCGGCGTCGCGCATCACGACCTCGAACTGACCGTCCACAACCTGCTCGTCGAACCCCGCGTCGCGATCGACGACGTCCTGATGCGGACACGGGTCGAGGGCCTCGACCTCCTGCCCAGCAACATCGACCTGTCGGCGGCGGAGATCCAGCTCGTCACCGAGGTCGGGCGCGAACAGACGCTCGGACGCGTGCTGCATCCGGTGCTCGACCGGTACGACTACGTCCTGATCGACTGCCAGCCGTCCCTCGGTCTGCTCACGGTCAACGCGCTGGCCTGCGCGGACTCGGTGATCATTCCGATGGAGTGCGAGTACTTCAGCCTGCGCGGCCTGGCCCTGCTCAACGACACGGTCGAGAAGGTCCACGACCGGCTCAACCCGCGGCTCGAACTCGCCGGCATCGTCGTGACGATGTTCGACTCGCGGACCCTGCACGCCCGTGAAGTGATGGCCCGTGTGGTGGAGGTGTTCGGGGATCTCGTCTACGACACCGTGATCAACCGCACCGTGCGCTTCCCCGAGACCTCGGTCGCCGGGGAGCCGATCACCACCTGGGCGCCGAAATCGACCGGCGCCGAGGCGTACCGTGCTCTGGCACGCGAGGTCATTCACCGGTCCGGCCGGTAAGTGGTGAATACGCAAGACATTTCGGCTCCACCGCAGACCGAGGACCCGCAGGCCCGGGTAACGCAGGCCGAGGATCAGCAGGCGCCCGCGGTCAAGCCCGGCTTCCGGGTGACGCTGCGGAATTTCGAGGGACCGTTCGACCTGCTCCTGACCTTGATCAACCAGCGACAGCTGGATGTGACGGAAGTCGCGCTGCACCAGGTGACGGACGACTTCATCGCCTACACCCGCTCGCTCGGCACGGAGATGGGTCTCGATCAGACCACCGAATTCCTGGTGGTCGCGGCGACGCTGCTCGACCTGAAGGCGGCGCGTCTGCTCCCGGCGGGCCAGGTGGAGGACGCCGAGGACCTCGCGCTCCTCGAGGCGCGCGACCTGCTGTTCGCCCGGCTGCTGCAGTACCGCGCGTACAAGCAGGTGGCGCAACTCTTCGGTGAGCTCGAGGCGGCCGCGTTGCGCCGGTACCCGCGTTCGGCGGCACTGGAGGACCAGTTCACGAAATTGCTGCCGGAAGTGTTGCTCGGGGTCGACCCGCAGCGGTTCGCGGAGATCGCCGCGACCGTGTTCACACCCCGCCCGAAGCCCACCGTGGGACTCGACCATCTGCACGACATGCACGCGGTCTCGGTGCCCGAACAGGCGGCGCGGATGCTGGAACTGCTCCGCGAACGGGGAGCCGGGGAGTGGGCGACGTTCGGCGACCTGGTCTCGGAGTGCGAGGTGACCACCCTGATCGTGGCAAGATTCCTCGCGCTGCTCGAGCTGTATCGCGAGCAGTCGGTGTTGTTCGAACAGCCCGAGCCGCTCGGGGAATTGCTGGTGAGCTGGACCGGGGAGGGCACACACGCCCCGGTGACCGAGGAGGATTACGGATGAGTTCGGCCCCGTTCGACGAGTCGGACGACCTGGGCGCCGTCGACGGAGAACCCGAGCTGTCGGACACCGAACTCGAAGCTGTTCTCGAGTCGCTGCTGCTGATCGTCGACTCTCCCGCCGGAGCCGAACAGCTCGCCTCCGCGACCGGCGCTTCTGTGAATCGCATCACGGACGTGCTGAACCGCATGTCCGCCGAGCTCACCGCCCGTGGCAGTGGGATGGACCTCCGATATGCCGGTGACGGTTGGCGTCTCTACACGCGCACCGCGTACGCGCCCTACGTGGAACGACTCCTGCTCGACGGCGCGCGGTCCAAATTGACGAGGGCGGCTTTGGAAACTCTGGCCGTGGTGGCATACCGTCAACCGTTGACCCGCGCACGGATCAGTGCGGTGCGCGGCGTCAACGTGGATGGTGTGGTGCGCACACTTCTCGCTCGCGGATTGATCGCCGAAGCCGGCGTCGATCCCGATACCAACGCCACGCAGTATTCGACGACGGAGCTCTTCCTGGAACGGCTCGGCTTGGCGTCTCTCGCCGATCTTCCCGCCTTGGCTCCGCTGTTGCCGGACGTGGATCTGATAGATGACATCAGTGACAGTCTGGAATCTGATCCACGATTTGCGAGAATGAATAAAGCTACGGCTTCCACAGAAGAGTTGGACACCGGGCTGGACACCGAAGACTGACAGGGATAGTACAAAAGTGAAGAAACCCGCTCGCCGAGATGGCACACCGGATCGCAACAACAAGAAGCAGCGCCCCACCAGGTCGGAGGCCGGGGGTCGCTCGGACAGATCGGAAGCCGGAGGGCGACCGAGCCGCTCCGAGACCGATCGGCGTCCGTCCAGGTCGGACGCCGTCAAGGGGAAGCCGGCCAGGCCTGACGCCGCGGCCGCGAAGAACAAACGCGGCAAGCCCAAGTCGGCCAAGCCGCAGCGCGCCCAGGCCCACGCGCCCAAGATCAGCAATGCCAAGCCGGCCCGGCACCAGTACGCCGACGCCGCCGATCGGCCCGCGGGCCCGCCGCAGGGCGACGGCATGCGACTGCAGAAGGTTCTCGCCCAAGCCGGTGTCGCGTCGCGCCGTGCGGCCGAGGAACTGATCTCGCAGGGTCGCGTCGAGGTCGACGGCCGCATCGTCATCGAACAGGGACTGCGCATCGACCCCGAGAACGCGGTGGTGCGCGTGGACGGTGTCCGCGTCGTCGTGCAGAAGGACCTGGTCCACCTCGCGCTGAACAAGCCCCGCGGCTGGCAGTCGACGATGTCGGACGACCTGGGTCGCCCGTGCGTCGGCGACATCGTCTCCGAGCGGGTCGCCGCAGGTCAGCGATTGTTCCACGTCGGTCGACTGGACGCCGACACCGAGGGGCTGCTGCTGCTCACCAACGACGGTGACCTGGCGCATCGGCTGATGCACCCGTCCTTCGAGGTGTCGAAGACGTACCTGGCGACCGTCTCGGGTGCCCTCGAACGCGGCGTCGGAAAGAAGCTCAAGGAGGGTGTCGAGCTCGACGACGGACCGGCGAAGGTCGACACGTTCACGCTCCTCGACATCAACGAGGGTAAGTCGCTCGTCCGCGTCACCCTGCACGAAGGCCGCAAGCACATCGTGCGGCGCCTGTTCGACGCCGTGGGACACCCCGTCATCCGGCTCGTCCGGACGGACATCGGCGCGGTTGCTCTCGGCGACCAGCGTCCCGGCACACTCCGCGTACTCGGTCGAGGCGAGGTCGGCGGGCTCTACGGGGCGGTGGGCCTGTGAGTACCTCGAAGCTGGTCGTCGCGATGGACGGCCCCTCCGGAACCGGGAAGTCGAGCGTCTCGCGGATGCTGGCGCAGCGGCTCGACGCCCGCTACCTCGACACCGGCGCCATGTACCGGATCGCGACGCTGCATGCGCTGCGCAAGGGCGTGGACCTCACCGATCCCGCCGCGATCGCCGACGCGACCGCCGGGCTGCCGTGGTCGATCGGCACCGACCCGGCGGGTGAGCAGGTCCTGCTCGACGGGGAGGACGTGGGGGAGGAGATCCGCGGCGACGCGGTGACCAAGGCCGTCTCGGCGGTCTCCGCCGTACCGGCCGTGCGTGAACTGCTCGTCGCGGCGCAGCGTCGCCTCGCGGGCGAGGCCGAACGGATCGTCGTCGAGGGCCGGGACATCGGCACCGTCGTCATCCCGGACGCCGACGTGAAGATCTACCTCACTGCCTCGGCGGAAGCCCGGGCACAGCGCAGGAATGCGCAGAATCTCGCGGAGGGGCGAGGCGACGACTACGCGGCCGTGCTGGCCGACGTGCAGCGTCGTGACCACCTCGACTCCACGCGCGCCGTGTCGCCGCTGCGGCCGGCCGACGATTCTGTGCTTGTCGACACCAGCGAACTCGGAATCGACGACGTGATCGGCAGGTTGCTGCTGGTGGTAAGCGAAAGAACTGGAGCAGGGCAGTGACCGAACAATTCACCACCGAGTTCGCAGGCGACGGCACCTGGAGTGAGGAATCCGACTGGGAGGTCCTGGACCTCGAAGACGGTGGCGACGGAGAGTCCCACGTCCCGGTTCCCACCCTCGCAGTGGTCGGGCGCCCGAACGTCGGCAAGTCGACGCTCGTCAACCGGATCATCGGCCGACGCGAAGCCGTGGTCGAGGACATTCCCGGTGTCACCCGGGACCGCGTCTCCTACGAGGCGAACTGGAGTGGCCGCCGCTTCATGGTGCAGGACACTGGCGGCTGGGAACCCGACGCCAAGGGCCTGCAGCAGTCGGTGGCCCGTCAGGCGGAATTGGCGATGCAGACCGCGGACGCGATCCTCCTCGTGGTCGACGCCGTCGTCGGCGCCACCGCAACGGACGAGGCCGTGGCCAAGGTGCTGCGCCGGTCCAAGACCCCGGTTCTGCTGGTGGCCAACAAGGTGGACGACGGCCGCACCGAATCCGAGGTGGCCGCACTGTGGTCGCTCGGTCTCGGGCAGCCGCACTCGGTGAGTGCGACCCACGGCCGCGGCACCGGTGATCTCCTCGACGAGGTGCTCGCCGCGCTCCCGGAGACCCCACGTGAAGGCATCCCCGGCGGCGGGCCGCGACGCGTGGCTCTGGTCGGGAAGCCGAACGTCGGGAAGTCGAGCCTGCTGAACAAGCTGTCGGGCGACGAGCGGTCGGTGGTCCACAACATCGCGGGCACCACCGTCGATCCGGTCGACTCGATCGTGGAGCTCGGCGGCAGGCCGTGGCGTTTCGTCGACACCGCCGGTCTGCGCAAGCGGGTCAGCCACGCCAGCGGCGCCGAGTTCTACGCGTCGCTGCGGACGAAGAGCGCCATCGAGGCGGCCGAGGTCGCGATTCTGCTGATCGACGCGTCCGAGCCGATCTCGGAGCAGGACCTGCGCGTGCTGAGCATGGTGGCCGACGCCGGCCGGGCCCTCGTCATCGCGTTCAACAAGTGGGATCTCGTCGACGAGGACCGGCGCCTCCAGCTCGATCGAGAGGTCGACCGGGACCTGGTGCGGGTGCCGTGGGCGCAGCGCGTCAACATCTCGGCGCAGACGGGGCGCGCGGTGCAGAAGCTCGTCCCCGCCCTGGACACCGCGCTGGAGTCCTGGGACAAACGCATTCCCACGGGCCGGCTCAACACCTGGCTCAAGGAAGTCATTGCCGCCACTCCGCCGCCGATGCGTGGTGGCCGGCTGCCTCGCGTGATGTTCGCCACGCAGGCCGGAACACGCCCGCCGACGTTCGTGCTGTTCACGACCGGGTTCCTCGAGGCGGGCTACCGCCGGTTCCTGGAGCGACGTCTGCGCGAGGAGTTCAATTTCGACGGCAGCCCCGTCCGCATCTCGGTGCGGGTGCGGGAAAAGCGTGAGCGGCGGAATCGTTGATCCGACAGAATGCGCTCTGACCAGGCGATTAGCGTTACGGACTGCCCCTGATGTAATCTCATCGAGCACCTGAACGAGGGTGTGGACGGGCTGTGGCGCAGCTTGGTAGCGCACTTGACTGGGGGTCAAGTGGTCGCAGGTTCAAATCCTGTCAGCCCGACCAGATGATCAGCGAAGGCGGTTTCCCGGAAACGGGAAACCGCCTTTTCTGTGTCTCGGGGCCGGTACTCAATCCGTGACGATGACCGGGTCGCCGATCTTGGCGTTGTCGTAGAACCACCGCGCGTTCTCGGTGCTGAGATTGATGCAGCCGTGGCTGACGTTCTCGAATCCCTGCGAGTTCACCGACCACGGTGCGGCGTGCACGAAGATCCCACCCCACGTGATGCGGGTGGCGTACTCGACGTAGAGGCGGTAGCCCTCCTCGTCATCGATCGGGACGCCGTACGTCGACGAATCCATGATCATGTCGCGGAATTGCTCGATGACGGGGAACGTCCCGAGCGGTGTTTCGTATCCGGGTTTGCCCATGGACGCCGGCATGGTCTGCACGACCTGATCGTTGATGCTGACCGTGAACTGGTGCGTCGTCGTGTTCGCGACGGCGACGAGTGCGTCACCCACCTGGAACTGCGACCTCGCGCCCGCCGCCTCGACGGTCACCCGGGTGTGGGCCGGCCAGAAGTGCGCCGGAGTCCACTGCACGGTGCGGTCGTCGATCCAGGAGAACTGCCCGGGCACCGCCCTCGACGGGGTGATCCGGACACCACGCTCGGCGAGCGCGCGATCGGGCACCGGTGACGCGAACCGGACGACGACAGGATGCGCGACGCCGACGACGTGCCCGCTCGCGGGGGACAGTGTCGGCGCGACGACCTTCCCGGTGACTGCCGGGGCATGCGCCGACGCGGTGGCGCTCACCCCGCACACGGCCAGTGCCGCGAGTACCGAGACGAGAAACAGACGTCCGACCTGCTGCGCTTTCCACATGCCGTCCAGCCCTTCAGAGACTGTGAGCGTCATTTCAGTTAACCACGGCGATATCGGACAGCGGAACCAGGGAAACTGGATGCATTGCGCGCATCAGAGGGACACGGACGACGCGCCGTCGTCACATCGGCAGCGTTTCGCCGGTCACACAGTTGACGGATCGAGACCGAGGGGATGTGACCGATGAACGACAACGACGTGTTGGCGCAGCAGTTCGAGGCCCATCGCACGCACCTGCGCGCAGTGGCCTACCGGATGCTCGGCTCGCTCAGCGAAGCCGAGGACGCCGTGCAGGAATCCTGGCTGCGACTGAGCCGCACCGACGCCGACACCGTCGAGAACCTGGGCGGCTGGCTGACCACGGTGGTGGCGCGGGTGTGCCTGAACATGCTGCAGTCACGCAGGACACGGCGGGAAGATCCACTGGACGCGGCGGTGCCCGACCCGATCGTGACCCGGGCAGACGGCAGCGACCCCGAACACGAGGCGGTGCTGGCCGATTCGGTGGGTCTTGCACTGCTCGTCGTTCTCGGCACGCTCGCCCCCGCCGAGCGACTGGCGTTCGTGCTCCACGACATGTTCGCGGTGCCCTTCGAGGACATCGCCCCGATCGTGGAGCGAACCCCCGCGGCCGCCCGGCAACTGGCCAGTCGCGCACGCCGGCGTCTGCAGGGAGCCCCGGTTCCCGACACCGATCCGGTCCGTCAGCGTGCGGTCGTCGACGCGTTCCTGGCGGCCGCGAGGAGCGGCGACTTCGACGCCCTCGTGGCGGTGCTCGACCCGGATGTCGTGCTCCGCGCCGATACCGGAGCAGTGCCTGCAGGCGCCTCCACGATGGTGCGCGGCTCGGCGACCGTCGCGGGCCGGGTCCTGGGGTTCGCCCGGTTGGCTCGGTTCGCGCATCCGGCGCTCGTCAACGGTGCCGCCGGAGTGGTCGCGATCTCCGACGGGCAGTTGCTGTCGGTCATGGGCGTCACGATTCGGCGCGGGAAGATCGTCGAGATCGACATCCTCGCCGACCGTGAGCGCCTCGCCGGGCTCGTCGTCGAGAACCTCGACTGACGAGCCCGCCGGGGTCAGTTCGTGCGGTGCTCGCCGTCTCCGTGTGCGTTGCCGGTGCGCAGGCCGATCACGGCCGCGGCGACGAGGAAGATGCTGCCGGTCAGCAGCGCTCGCTGGAAGCCGAAGGTGAGTGCCTCGGGCACAGGCGAATTCGCCGCGAGCAGATGCTGGGAATGCGAGGTGGCGATCGCGGCGAAGATCGCGAGTCCGAGTGCGCTGCCGACCTGCTGGGAGGCGTTCAACAACGCTGCCGCGAGCCCTGCCTCGCCGGCAGGCACACCGGTGTTGGCCGCGGTCGTGACGCCGACGAAGACGGCGCCGAGACCGAAAGACACGATCATCAGTCCGGGCAGCAGATCGTTGAGGTAGGAGCCGTCGACGGGGATCCGGGACAGCAGGTACAGGCCGGCCGAGGCCACCAGCGCTCCCACGACGACGACGGGACGGGTTCCGGTCCGGGTCAGCAACTGGGAGCACACCCCGGCGGCGACCCCGACCCCCAGGCAGAGCGGGAGGTAGGCCGCACCGGTCTGGATGGGGGAGTAGCCGAGAACGTTCTGCATGTAGAGAGTCAGGAAGAAGAACATCGCGATGAGACCCGCAAAGGCGATCAGCCCTGTGACATTCGCGGCGGCAAGGCCCTTGACGCGGAAGATCGACAGCGGCAGGAGAGGGTGCCGGCTGCGCTGCTCGTTGATCACGAACGCCACGATCAGCACGAACGCACCGGCGAACCCGGCGATCGTGCGGGCGCTGCTCCATCCCTGGTCGGGTGCCTCCACCAGGGCGTAGACGAGCAACAGCATCCCGCCGGTGCCGAGCACACTGCCTGCGACGTCGAAGTTCGCGAACCGGGCGCGGCGCCGGTCGCCGGGAATGAGCGCGAAGACCGCCGGAAGCACGAGCGCGCACGCGACAGGGTTGACGAACAGCACCCATCGCCAGCCCGGCCCCTCGGTGAGCACACCGCCGAGAAAGACACCGACAGCCGATGCGAGACCGCCCACCCCGGCCCAGACACCGAGTGCGGTATGCCGTTCGGGGCCCTCCTCGAAGGTCGTCGTCAGAATCGACAGCGCGGCCGGAAGCATCAGTGCCGCACCGACACCCTGCGCGAGTCGTGCGCCGATCAGGACCTCCGCGTTTCCGGCGAAACCGCCGATCAGCGACGACAGCCCGATCACGACGGTGCCGGTGACGAGCACGCGACGGCGACCGAGCAGGTCGGCCAGGCGGCCGCCGAGCAGCATGAAACCGCCGTAGGTGAGGAGGTAGGCGCTCGGGACCCACTGCAGTTCCTGTACCGAAATGTCCAGGTCGCTGCGCATGTCGGGCAGGGCGATGTTGACGATGGATGCGTCGACGAAATCGAGAAATGCCACAGCGCACAACAGCGTCAGCGTGAGTGTGCCGCGGGCGGTGGAGAGAAACGGGCGTGCCGGGGTCGATCGCCCGGCCCGGGAACTGTCGGTGATCGAGGTGATGTCCATGTTCGAGCCTTCCTGTGTTCGGAGTCCTGCAGAAGACGCCGCGTTGTCGGCCGTCACTTCTATGACCGGCGGTCCGGCGGCGATGTGACCGCGCCGCCGGACCGTCGCGAGTACTGTCGGAACCCGGCAGGTCACGGAAACGGGAGGCTGGCATGGCTGGACGGTTCGAAGGCACTGTTGTGATCAATCGCCCCATCGGGGAAGTGTTCGAGTACCTCGCCGCCGGGGTCAACGACCGGGACTTCAGTCCCCGGGTGCAGGAGATCGTGAAGAAGACGGATGGTCCGCCGGGCGTCGGCACCCTCTTCGTCAGCACCGTCAAGGACGCCGGGATGACCACGAAGCGGGAGTTCGAGATCACCGAATTCGAGGTACCACGGAAGATTCGCTGGGCGGAGCGTTCGAAGAATTCCATCACCGCGAAAGAGGGCGGTTACGACCTCGAACCCGCGGGCGCAGGCACCAAGGTGACGATCTTCAACGTGCTGGAGGGGCACGGAATAGGAAAGCTGATCGCACCTCTCGCCCTTCGGGCGGCCCGGAAGGACGCACCCGATTTCGCGCAGCGGATCAAGGCTGCCGCGGAGAAGTGACCGGCCTTACCGTGCCGGAATGACGAGCGCCAGTACCTGATCGACGTTGTCCGCGAGGCTGTCCGCGGCGGTGTCGTCGCCCGACAGATACCGTGCGAGGCTCTGCTGGAACAGTCCGTCGAGGACCGCATACATGGTGGCCGGGGCGATGGTGATCGTGCGCCCCGCCAATTCCGCATACCGGGACACGATGCGCCAGATCATGTTTTCGAGACTCTTGTCGATCGCGGCGACGTCTGCCCGGAACGACTCCTCGAACAGCGACTGCGAGCGGAGGTCGTACCAGAGGCGATGCAGGGTGGCCTCGTCGCGGAGGGAATCCCCCAGCACCCGGCCGAATCCCGCCTTCAACTCCTCGGGAGTCTGCGCCGTGGCGACCACGCCGTCGTATCGCGTGACGCACCGGGCCTTGTAGTGCCGCACGCAGTGCGTGATCAGATCGACCTTGTCGCTGAAGTAGTAGTGCAGGACGCCGTGGGAGAACTCGGAGTTCTGGGCGATCTCCCGGAGGCTGGTGCGGGCATAGCCGAGTTCCGAGAGGGTCTGCAACGCGGCCTCGGCGAGCTGATCCCGGCGCTCGGCGAACTTGTCGACCTGGCGGCGCGAGACTCGATCGGCGTTCTTCTCGGCGACGGGTGTCACGGCATTCTTCCTGTTCGGCGCGCATGGTCCAGCACGGTGAGCATCAGTCTAGCCCGCGTTCCTTGACGACTGTGTAACAAAAACTTGACAGTCGTCAAGAGAATTCTTGACAGTCGTCCAAAGTCGAATACGCTGTGATCCACACCACATTGCGGACTCGGTCTCGTGACGTGGTTTCCGCGAATCGTCTCGTACGAAGGCAGGTCGGAATGAGCGTAAGTGATCTTGCAGGACGGAAAGCACTGGTCACCGGTGGTGCGAAGGGGTTGGGCGCCGGTATGGCTGCCGCCCTCGCCGACGCCGGTGCGGCGGTCGTGATCGGCGACGTCCTCGAGGAGGAAGGGCGCGCGACTGCCGATTCCGTCGGGAAGACCGGCGTCGACACCGGATTCGTGAAACTCGACGTGACCGACGACGGCAACTGGGAGCGCGCCGTCGCTGCCACCGTGGAGCAACTCGGCGGACTCGACCTCCTCGTCAACAACGCGGGCATCGAGATCTCGTCGCTCGTGGTCGACATCGACCCCGCAGACATCCGACGGATGTGCGAGGTCAACATTCTCGGCGTCGCGCTCGGTCTGAAACACGGTCTGCGCGCGATGCGTCCCGGAGGCTCAGCGGGATCGGGCGGGGCGATCGTCAACGTCTCCTCGGTCGCCGCGACCATCCCGTTCCCGGGCATCGCCGGCTACTCCGCCACCAAGTCGGCCGTCGACCGGCTGACCCGGGTCGCGGCCCAGGAGGCAGGCAAACTCGGGTACGGCGTCCGGGTGAACTGCGTGTACCCCGGGCTGGTCGCCACGGAGATGGGACTCGGGCTGGCCGCCGACATGGAGCGGCTCGGACTGTGGCCCAGTGCCGACGCCGCGGTCGCCGACGTGATCGGCCTGACGCCTCTCGGGCGACTCGGCGAGGTCGCGGACATCGCCGACACCGTCGTCTTCCTGGCCTCCGACGCCGCCCGCTTCGTCACCGGAATCGGCCTGCCGGTCGACGGTGGCATGGGCATGTGACCGATCTCCCGAACTTCTCCCACATTCTGAAAGGCATCTCATGACCGACAAGAAGCCCGTCATCGTCTACGGAGTCTCCGGTTACACCGGGCGCCTCGTGTGTGAATACCTGCGCGAGTTCAACATTCCGTTCATCGCCGCGGGGCGGGACAAGAAGCGGATCCAGGAAGTGCTCGACCGGATTCCCGGCCTGGACACCGTCGACCACGAGGTGGTCGAGGTCGAGCACACCGTCCCGGCGCTGACGGAATTGTTCAGCGGCGCAAGGGTTGTCAGCAACATGGTCGGCCCGTTCATCAAGCACGGCGCCAGCGTCGTCGAGGCGGCTCTCGCCGCGGGCTGTCACTACACCGACACGACCGGTGAACAGGACTGGGTTCTGGACGTGCAGGCGAAGTTCGGCGAGAAGTTCGCGGAGAAAGGGCTGCTGCTGTCACCCGGTGTCGCGCAGATGTACACCACCGGCGAGATCGCCGCAAACATCGCGCTGGAGACGCCCGGATTGGACACTCTCGACATCCTGGTGTTGTGGAAGGGTTTTCCCACCTACGCGTCCACGCAGACGATCTTCACGATCCTCAAAGCCGACTGGTACTACCTGGAACAGAACCGGTACGAGAAGTGGGACCCCGGTACCACGTTCGAGGTCGTGGTGCCGGGACAGCACCAGATGGCCCTCGCGCTGCCGTGGGGCGGCA
Source organism: Rhodococcus sp. JVH1 (assembly GCF_000280725.2). Taxonomy (NCBI): domain Bacteria; kingdom Bacillati; phylum Actinomycetota; class Actinomycetes; order Mycobacteriales; family Nocardiaceae; genus Rhodococcus; species Rhodococcus sp. JVH1. The sequence continues at coordinate 7,086,435 of NZ_CP166289.1, forward strand.
CCAGCCATCCCGTGTGGTTCAAGGACGATCCGCGGGTGGCGAACGTGAAAGCGGCAGGCGGCGTGTTCGACCGTTCCGTGATGGAGGGTGTCGTCGCGACGCAGAAGATGGTCGAGGAACAGATCAAGACCCTTCCCGCGGACGAGCAGGACGCGGCGCTCGCGGAGATCGCCGGCTCCGTGCAGGCGGGAATGCCGCCGCGGGAGAACCCACGGGTCAACACATCGCTCGACTCCGTGTACGCGTCGGGGCCGCTGGGGCGGGCGCACTGTGTCATCCACGGCAACTGCAACTACAAGCAGACGGGTCTCCTGCAGGCGTACGCCGCGTACTCCCTGTTGCAGCAGCCTCCGAAGCGGACGGGTCTCGCGTCGGCGTGCCAGGCGTTCGGGCATCGCGAACTCCTGGGAATCCTTCGGAGCTTCGGCCTCGTGATGGAGCCGGTTCTCACCGTGCAGAGCTGATCGTCCCGGCCGCGACTTCGAGGAGGACCACACCATGCGCTTGACCGACTACCTCGACAAGGGTGCCTCGCTCGGTCCGTCGTCGCCGTGCCTGACGATGGGCGACCGGACGCTGTCGTACGCCGATGTCCAGGACCTGAGCCGGCGCGTCGCGGCCGCGCTGGCACGGTCGGGGATCGCCGCGGGCGACAAGGTGGCCGTCCTGTCCGGCAACGATCCGACTGCGTTCTCCTGCGTCTTCGGGATCAGCCTGGCGGGGGCGGTGTGGTGCCCGATCAACCCGCGGAACGAGGCGGCGGAGAATCGGGACCTGCTCGCCCTCTTCGACTGTCGCTGCCTGATCTTCCAGAAGGCGTTCGCGCCCTTGGTCGATCGGATCCGTCGGCAGTTGCCGCTGCTGACGACGCTCGTGTGTCTCGACGGCGATGAGGAGTACGCCCACCCGTTCGACGACTGGCTGGGTACCGAACGTCTCGACGTCGAGCCGGTCGACGATCTCGCGCTGATCGTCGGTACCGGCGGCACGACGGGGAGGCCGAAGGGTGTGATGCTCACCGGCCGGAACATCGAGACGATGTCTGCGCTGACCCTGATGAGCTACCCGTTCGACGGCAGGCCGGTCTACCTCGCCCTCGCGCCGTTGACGCACGCGGCCGGTGTCCTGTGTTTTCCGATCCTCGCCCTCGGCGGACAGGTGGTCATCATGCCCACCCCCGACCTGGGGCAGTTCCTCGCGCACATCGACCGGGACCGCGTCACCCACACCTTCCTTCCGCCGACCCTGATCTACATGCTGCTGGACCACGCAGACCTGGCGACGACGGACCTGAGTTCGCTGCAATGCTTCTGGTACGGCGCGGCGCCGATCTCGCCGACCCGGCTCGAAGAAGCGCTGACCCGGATCGGGCCGGTGATGGCCCAGCTGTTCGGGCAGAGCGAGGCGCCGATGATGATCGCGACGATGGCGCCGAAAGACCATTTCCACGCCGACGGCTCGGTCGCGACCGCCCGGCTGAGCTCCGCAGGCAGGCCCTCCCCGCTGGTCACCGTCGCCATCATGGACGGGCAGGGGACGCTGCTGCCTTCCGGTGAGCGAGGCGAAGTGGTCGTGCGCAGCTCGCTCGTCATGACGGGGTACTACAAGAATCCCGTTGCGACGCAGGAGGCGTCGGCGCACGGCTGGCATCACACGGGCGACATCGGGTACCTCGACGACGACAACTTCCTGCACATCGTCGACCGGGCCAAGGACATGATCATCACCGGCGGATTCAACGTCTATTCCGTCGAAGTGGAACAGGCGCTCATGGCGTACCCCGGAATCCAGGACTGCGGGGTGATCGGGCTCCCGGACGAGAAATGGGGTGAACGTGTCGTCGCCGTCGTCCAGTCCCGAGCCGGAACACCGGTCGAGGCCGACGCACTCACGGCGTTCGTGAAAGCGCGCATCGGCAGCGTGAAGACCCCGAAGGAAATCCTGGTCTGGCCCGATCTGCCGCGTTCCAAACTGGGGAAGGTCCTCAAGAACGAGATCAGGCAGCAACTGCTCGGCTGACGGCCGGCGCGGGGTTCGAAACGCGGGGGGATCGAAGCGTGGGTTTCGCCGCGACTGGCGATACTGTCGGGTGATGGTGAATGGGCACGCACTGAGCAGGGAACGGCTCGCCGACGCGCTGGCACGCTTCGAACCACGGATCGTGGACCCGACGAATCGGCGGTCCGCGGCGGTCGTGATCGCCGTGATGAACGACGGCGCCGACGGTCAGGCCGTTCCGCTGACCATGCGCCCGAGCAAGATGCGCGCGCATCCGGGACAGTTCGCGTTGCCCGGCGGCGGAGTGGATCCGGGGGAGACCGGCGAGGACGCCGCCCGGCGCGAGCTGCACGAGGAACTCGGACTCGACGTGGAGCCGTCCGCGGTGCTCGGCAGGCTCGACGACTACGTCACCCGCTCCGGGTACGTCATCACCCCGTTCGTCGTGTGGTCGGACCAGCCGATCACGTCGCTCGTCCCCAATCGCGAGGAAGTGGCGGAAGTGTTCTCGGTGGGCGTTCCCGAGATCGACGCGGAGCCGCGGTTCGTCGAGATCCCCGAATCGTCGAAACCGGTGATCCAATGGCCGTTCCGCCGTCACCTCGTGCACGCCCCCACCGGCGCGGTCGTATACCAGTTCCGGGAGGTCGCACTGCACGGCAGGCACACCCGGATCGACGGTTTCGACCAGCCGGTCTTCGCCTGGCGTTAGCGGAACCACGTCCAGCGGGGACGCGACTAATCTCACAGTTCGTGACCTTCTTCGAGTCTCTCGCCCGCAAGCTCGACCACACCGGTGTCGACCCCACCGTCTGGCACGCCCCGCCGCCACCACCACCGACGGGAGTGCTCGCGCCCAACGGGATGCTCGACGACGCGCACCGCTGGACGCTCCCCGCCGGAGAAGGCCCGGAGGACGTCGCCGTCGATCACGACGGCCGGGTGGTCACCGGAGGCAACGACGGCCGGATCTGGCGGTTCGACGGCCACGGACACGCCACCGAACTCGCGAACACCCACGGGCGGCCTCTCGGGGTCGAGATACTCGACGACGGCCGGTTCCTGATCTGCGACGCCGAGCGCGGTGTGCTGCGAGTCGACGACCAGGGACGCGTCGACGTGCTCGCCGACGCCGCGGCCGGGCGCCCGCTCGTGGCGTGCAACAACTCGGCGGTCGGCCGGGACGGCATCGTGTACTTCACCGACTCCTCGGCGCACTTCACGATCGCCGACCACCGCTACGACCTTCTCGAGCACCGCGGGACCGGCCGCCTGCTGCGTCTGGACCCGTGGACGGGGGAGACCGACCTCCTGGCCGAGGGGCTGCAGTTCGCCAACGGCGTGGGACTGGCCTCGGACGAGTCGTTCGTTCTCGTCGCCGAGACCGGCTCGTACCAGATCTCCCGCGTCGACCTGACCGGCCCGTCGCAGGGTGCGGCGTCGGTGTGGGCCGCGAATCTGCCCGGCATACCGGACAACATGACGTCCCAGACACGGGACGGCCTGTTCTGGGTGGCGCTCTACAGCCCGCGGATGCGGTTGCTCGACCTGCTCGCGCCGTACCCGACGCTGCGGATCGTCGCGGCGAACCTGCCGGAGGCGGTGCAACCGAATCCGGAGCACGCCGGCTGGGTGATCGCCCTCGATCACCGCGGCGAGATCGTGCACAGCCTGCGCGGAGGCAAGGGCAGCTATTCCCCCGTCACAGGTGTGCGGGAGCACGACGGGTGGCTGTACCTGGGAAGTCTGACCGCGGACGCCGTCGCACGCGTACCGGCCCCACCACGACCGGACGTTGCGCGGGGCGAGTGACACGGCCGGACGGACGAGAGGATCGACTGACACCATCCCTGTTGTGGAAGAGTGGCGGGAGCGGTGCGACGAGCGCCCGAAAACAGGTCCGCACTCGACGCTGGGGAGATTTTGGTGAATTCGGTGGACCGGGACACTGCGCGGTCGGACCGGATCGTGACCGTCCCGAACCTCCTGAGCGTGGTTCGACTCCTCGGCGTGCCGCTGTTCGTGTACCTGCTGCTCGTCACCCACTCCGACGGGTGGGCACTCGCGATCCTCATGATCAGCGGCTTCACCGACTGGCTCGACGGCAAGCTGGCGCGGATCCTCGACCAGTCGTCGAAGCTGGGTGCGCTGCTCGACCCCTTCGTCGATCGCCTCTACGTCGTCACGACGCTGGTGACGTTCGTCCTGCGCGGATTCATCCCGTGGTGGGTGGCGGCGATCCTGATCGGCCGCGACGCCGTTCTCGCGCTCACGCTGGTCATCTACCGACGGCGCGGTCTGCCGCCCCCCGACGTGATGTACCTCGGTAAGGGTGCCACGTTCCTGTTGATGTTCGCGCTGCCGATGACCCTCGCGGCGCACGGTGACTGGAGCATCGCGACCGTGGCGCAGCCGCTCGGCGCCGCGCTCCTGATCTGGGGCACGGTGCTCTACGTGTGGACCGGGCTGCTCTACACCGTGAACGCGCTGACCGTCGCGCGCACCGTTCCCGTGCGAGGACCGGGCGGCGAGGAACGCGAGGTCCAGTGATGAAACGGACAGATTCCGGCATTCGCAGGAATCCGGTGCCGTCCCTGCTGCGGTCCCTGATGAACGACCATCTGGACCCCGGGTACGAGGGTGCGGCCGACGATCGTGAGCAGGGACATTCACGACAGACGCGGGTCGGTCAGCAGGTGTGGATCGCGATCGGCGCGCTGCTCGTCGGGCTGGTGCTGTCGGTCGCCTACCGGCAGGCCACCGAACGCATCCCCGGCACCGAGCAGGTGCGGACCGAACTGCTGAGCAAGGTGCAGGACGCCCAGGATCGGGCGGGCGCCCTTGCCGCAACCCGGGACACGCTGGCGGCACAGACCGACGACGCGCGCGCCACCGCGCTGGCCGGTGACGCCCGAGGTGCGGCACTGCTCGACGAGCTTCGCGGCCTCGAGGGGGACGCCGGAGTCGAGGCCGTACACGGTCCCGGCCTGACCGTGACGTTGACGGACCCCGCAGCCAAGCCCAACCTGTCCGACTCGTCCCAGCGCAGTGTCGGGGGGAAGGCCGTGGTGCTCGACCGCGACCTCCAGTCGGTGGTCAATTCGCTGTGGGCGAGCGGCGCCGAGGCCATCGCGGTCGGCGACGTGCGGATCGGCCCGTCGGTGACGATCCGCCAGGCGGGTGGCGCGATGCTCGTGGACAATCAGCCGGTGTTCTCGCCGTACGTGGTCTCGGCGATCGGACCGCAGGGGCCGATGCAGACCGGATTCGTGGTGAGCGACGCCTATCTGCGGATGTCCAGCGTGGCGCAGTTGTACGGCATCGGCTTCGCGGTGGCGGAGGCCGACGATCTCCACTTGCCCGCCGCCCCGGCGCGGGAAGTGCGGGCAGCCAGGGAAGTGGGAACACGATGACAACGGCGGAGTCGAATGGAGGCGTCACACGAATGAAGGCAGCACTGAAGGGCGGATCCGCGATCTACGGGGTGCTCGCCCTGATCGTGGGCATCGTGCTGGGAGTGGTGTTCAGCCCGCAAGTGCCCGACGCCGTGCAGCCCTACCTGCCCATCGCCGTCGTCGCCGCGCTCGACGCGGTGTTCGGCGGACTGCGCGCGTACCTCGACGAGATCTTCGACTCGAAGGTGTTCGTCGTCTCGTTCGTGTTCAACGTCCTGGTGGCCGCCCTGATCGTGTGGCTCGGTGACCAACTCGGTGTGGGAACCCAGCTGTCCACCGCGATCGTCGTCGTGCTCGGAATCCGCATCTTCGGCAACGCGGCCGCGCTCCGGCGACGTCTGTTCGGGGCGTGATCGCGGCGTGAGCGGACACGAGGGCAGACACGAACTGCACGGGAACGAACCGGCGACGTCGCAGCGATCGCACGTCGTCTTCGCGCTGCTGGCCGCGCTCCTGCTCGGTGGGCTGGGAATCGCGATCGTCACGCAGGTGAAGAACACCGGGTCCGGCGACACCCTCGACTCGGCGAGCCCGGCCGATCTCCTGGTCGTCCTGGATACGCTGAACCAGCGGGAGGCGGCCCTGCGGCAGGAGATCGCATCGCTGGAACAGACCTTGGCAACGTTGCAACAGAGCGGCAGTTCCGGGGCGGCACTCGACGAGGCGCAGGCCCGGTTGACGGCGCTGTCGATCCAGGTCGGCAGCGCACCGGCCACCGGCCCCGGGGTGACGATGCGCATCACCGACCCCAACAAGGGAGTCGGCTCGGAGGTCCTGCTCGACCTCGTGCAGGAATTGCGTGCCGCCGGTGCCGAAGCCGTCCAGATCCAGGGTGCGGACGGCCCGCCCATCCGGATCGGCGTCGACTCCTGGGTGTCCGGTTCGGCCGGCGGCGTGTCGGTGGACGGCCGGAAGGTGAACGCCCCCTACGGGGTGGTCGCCATCGGTGATCCGCCGACTCTGGCGGCGGCCCTGAACATTCCCGGCGGGGTGGTCGACACGGTCGCGCGCAGCGGCGGACAGCTGACGATCGAACAATCGCAGCAGGTCACGATCTCCGCCTTGCGGGAGGCGAAACCTCGCCAATACGCTCAGCCCGGAAATTGATCTTCGCATCCGCCCGCGGATTGCCATCGAAAGGAAGCCACTGTGAGTGAGCTCGAAATCCCCGCCGATCGTCGGTACACCGCCGAACACGAGTGGGTCGAGCGGACGGGGCCCACGACGGTACGCGTCGGCATCACCGATTTCGCGCAGTCCCAGCTCGGCGACGTCGTGTTCGTCCAGCTTCCGGCGGTCGACGAGGCCGTAACGGCGGGCGAATCGTTCGGCGAGGTGGAATCCACCAAGAGCGTTTCCGACATCTTCGCCCCGCTGACGGCGAAAGTCGTTGCCGCCAATGCCGATCTGGACGGCAACCCGGAACTCGTGAACTCCGCGCCCTACGGGCAGGGGTGGCTGGTGGACCTCGGTGTCGACGACGAGGCGACCCTCGACGCGGCACTGGCCGAAATGCTGGACGCCGCCGGCTATGCAGACATCACGGCAGGATAATTTCCCGAGAACACGCGAAGCGGTAATCGGATAGTTTTGGAAGGTGCCGACAGCCCGGAAACCGGGTTGCCGGGAAAATCCGCTGTCGGAATACCGGTTCGTAATGTGCTGGCGGCCTGTCTCACTACACGCACCGGCGTGCGCAGGGTACGGTCGATGTTGAACGCATGTGCCGTGTCGGGGCGCAGGTCCGTAGTTTGAATGTGATCGTGGGAGTTTGCACAGAAGTTAATGTGCACGGGAACCGAATTATGTAGTACCGAGTGGCATTGCGTAGTCCAGCGAATCTTGCTGGATGATCGAACTAGGAGGAGAAACGGTGAGCGAGAACGGCAACGACGCGGTCTATGGGGAGACGCCGGCGGAAACCACGTCGGTCTTCCGCGCGGACTTTCTCAATGAGCTCGACAACTCCTCGGCAACCCAGGCTCCGGAAGCTCCGGTGTCGGGTGTGGAGGGACTGCCCGCGGGCTCTGCTCTGCTCGTCGTCAAGCGTGGACCGAACGCAGGGTCGCGCTTCCTGCTCGACCAGCCGACGACGTCCGCGGGACGGCATCCCGACAGCGACATCTTCCTCGACGACGTGACCGTCAGCCGTCGGCATGCGGAGTTCCGTCAGGAGGACGACGAGTTCCAGGTGGTCGACGTCGGCAGCCTCAACGGCACCTACGTCAACCGGGAACCGGTCGACTCGGCCGTCCTGGCGAACGGTGACGAGGTCCAGATCGGCAAGTTCCGACTGGTCTTCCTGACCGGACCCCGGACCACTGCCGGTGGCTCGCAGATCGGTGAGACGTCAGCTGGTGCGGGTAGCCAATGACCGCGGTGCGGCAGCAGCAGGCGCAATCGGGGATGTCGATCGGCTCCGTGCTGGATCGTCTCCGCCCCGATTTTCCTGATGTGACGATCTCGAAGATCCGATTCCTCGAAGCCGAGGGTCTCATCAGCCCCCAGCGCACTCCCTCGGGGTATCGGCGATTCTCGATCGCCGACTGTGAACGTCTGCGCTATGTCCTCACTGCGCAGCGGGATCAGTATCTGCCGCTGAAGGTCATCAAGGAGCAGCTCGAGGCCATCGACAGAGGTGTGGCCACGGTCGGCGCAGGCGATTCTTCGCCGCGCCGGCCGCGCACGCTCACGGTGGCCCCGGGCGAGGTGTCCCCGGAGGAGTTCCTCACCGACCGCGAGGTGCGGATCAGCCGCGACGATCTGATCGCCCGGGCGGGGATCGACGACAAGTTCCTCGGCGAACTGACCCGCGGAGGCCTGGTCGTTCCCGGGCCGGCAGGGTTCTTCGACGAAGACGCGGTGACACTGGCGCGCACCGCGAGGGCGATGTCCGAGTTCGGACTCGAGGTGCGGCACCTGAGGGCGTTCAAGCTGGCGGCCGACCGCGAGGCCGGGCTGGTCGCGCAGATCGCCGGGCCCGTCGCCAAGGGCCGCGACGCCGGCGCACGTGATCGCGCCGAGGAGATGGTGCGCGAACTGGCCGCCTTGTCTCTGACGTTGCACACCTGCCTGGTGAAGTCGGCAGTCCGGGGTGCGCTCGATCGGTGAGGTGAACTCGCCGACCGTCCCCACTTCCCAACGACGCTGCGCTCGAACGGCTGTACGGTCGAAGAGCAGACACGAATCGAATAGAATCCTGGTACGGCATTGTGTGCCGCGGACGGACCATTGCAGGGTGGAGGCAGACGCGATGAGCGAAATGCACGTGATCGGAGTTCGTGTCGAGCAACCCCAAAGTCAACCTGTTCTGCTGTTGCGTGAAACCGACGGCGAGCGGTACCTGCCCATCTGGATCGGCCAGACCGAGGCCACCGCGATCGCACTCGAACAGCAGGGCGTCGAGCCGGCGCGTCCGCTGACCCACGATCTCATCAAGAACCTGATCGAAGCCTTCGGTCGCACCTTGAAGGAAGTTCGCATCGTGGACCTGCGCGAGGGCACGTTCTATGCCGACCTCGTGTTCGACCAGAACACCCGCGTCTCGGCCCGCCCGTCCGACTCCATCGCCATCGCACTGCGGATCGGGGTGCCGATCTTCGCCGAGGAATCGGTGCTCACGGAGGCCGGTCTGGTCATGCCCGACGAGCGCGAGGACGAGGTCGAGAAGTTCAAGGAATTCCTCGAGTCCGTGTCGCCGGACGATTTCAAGGCCACCGACGGCTAGGTTGCACCCTCGGAAAAGCCTCGGGCGCGGAGTAACGGTTGAGGTTCCTCCGGCGCGTTGCGTTGACCCCGTCTCTTCGGAGTCATAGCGTTCAGTGCAGTGATTTTCTGCCCTGCAGATTCTATCGGGCGTACGCTGAGTAGGTTCAGGGTACGGACTTGCTCGATGTCACTGGTGGCGCTTGCGCCGCTCGATGTGCTGTGGCTGTGCCGCGGGCACTGGCGACGCGCGTCACAGGCGCACTGATCGTCGGGTTCAGTGCAACATGCGAGAGGGAGTAGTCAGTGGGAGATCGGCCGCAGGAGAATGCGCTGAATCTTGCGCCCGGCGACAACGTTGCCGAGTCCGAATTCAGCTCCGAGGAGATCCAACCGGGCCTCTTCCCGGACGATTCCGTGCCCGACGACCTCGTCGGATACCGCGTCCCCATCGCCTGCCAGATCGCGGGAATCACCTACCGCCAGCTCGATTACTGGGCTCGCACTTCGCTCGTCGTGCCGTCCATTCGTGGCGCAGCAGGTTCGGGCAGCCAACGGCTGTACTCGTTCAAAGACATCCTCGTCCTCAAGATCGTCAAGCGTCTGCTCGACACCGGAATATCCTTGCAGAACATCCGCGTGGCCGTCGACCACCTCCGTAAGCGCGGAGTGCGGGACTTGGCGAAGATCACACTTTTCTCGGACGGGACCACGGTCTACGAGTGCACGTCCCCCGAAGAGGTCGTCGATCTGCTCCAGGGCGGGCAGGGCGTCTTCGGTATCGCGGTGAGCGGTGCGATGCGCGAACTGACCGGCACCATCGCCGATTTCCCGGCCGAGCGCGCCGATGGCGGCGCGAGCGAGCAGAGCCCCGAGGACGAACTGGCGTCGCGGCGCAAGAACCGCGCGAGCCGCAAGACGGGCTAGCCCGCCTCCATCGGAGCGCAGCGCTGCCTGCGCCGCCATCCGCAGCCGTGACATAGACTGGCGGTGCGTCGACGCCGTGCGGGAGAGTTCCGGGCACTGCAAGCACAGAAACATCGTGTGTGCAGGAGTTCGGGCGCCGAAGGAGCAACACCTCCCCGTCAATCTCTCAGGCAGACAGGACCGTGCGGGCTCCGACGTCTCTGGAAAGCGGTGGGAGCACCCACCCGCCCACGGGGAAAGGGCCGTCTTCAACCGCGAACGACGGTACCGAATCTCTCAGGCGCTCGACTCGAGCAGGCGACAGAGGGGGAGGGACGTTCCGCTACGCGGGGCGTGTCCTGATCCTCCGAACTGCTTGGGAGTTGTCGTGATCGACGCTGGAAGCCGTACATTCGCCGATCGTCATGTCGGCCCGAACGCTGCGGAACTCGCGCACATTCTCGAACTGGTCGGAGCCGATTCGCTCGACGACCTCGCGTCGAAGGCCGTCCCCGCCGTCATCCTGGACGGGGTCACGGGCGGCATCGCCGACGGCCTCGACGCACTGCCCGCGCCGGTGTCCGAGCACGAAGCGCTCGCCGAACTGTCCGCACTCGCCGCGCAGAACACCGTGGCGACCTCCATGATCGGTCTCGGCTACTACGACACCCTCACCCCGCCGGTCCTGATCCGGAACATCATCGAGAACCCGGCCTGGTACACGGCCTACACGCCGTACCAGCCCGAGATCAGCCAGGGCCGGCTCGAAGCGCTCCTCAACTTCCAGACGATGGTCGCCGACCTGACCGGCATGGAGGTCGCCAACTCGTCGATGCTCGATGAGGCCACCGCCGCCGCCGAGGCGATGACGCTGTTGCGCCGGGCGAGCAAGAGCAAGTCCCCGCGGTTCGTCGTCGACGCCGACCTGTTCCCGCAGACGCTGGCCGTCGTCGAGACCCGGGCCGAGCCGCTCGGCATCGAGATCGTCGTGGCCGACCTGTCCGCCGGCCTTCCGGACGGTGACTTCTTCGGCGTCCTCGCCCAGATGCCCGGCGGGTCCGGCCGCATCGTCGACTACACCGACGTGATCGCCGCCGCCCACGAGCGCGGCGCACTGGTCGCGGTCGGGGCGGATCTGCTGGCACTCACCCTCCTCACCCCGCCCGGCGAGATCGGGGCCGACGCCTGCTTCGGCACCACCCAGCGGTTCGGTGTCCCCATGGGCTTCGGTGGCCCGCACGCCGGCTACCTCGCCGTGCACACCAAGCACGCACGTCAGCTCCCCGGCCGTCTGGTGGGCGTCTCCGTCGACGCCGACGGTGACAAGGCGTACCGGCTGGCGCTGCAGACCCGCGAGCAGCACATTCGCCGCGAGAAGGCGACGTCGAACATCTGCACCGCTCAGGTGCTGCTGGCGATTCTGGCGGCCATGTACGCCAGCTACCACGGCGCCGAGGGCTTGAAGGCGATCGCCCTGCGCGTGGCGAACACGGCGCACTCGCTGGCCGCCGCGCTCCGCAAGACCGGGGCCGTCGTCGTCCACGAACACTACTTCGACACGATCCTCGTTCGAGTCGACGGCCGAGCCGCGGACGTGGTGGCGAAGGCGAAGGACGCCGGCATCAACCTGCGGCTCGTCGACGCCGATCACGTCGCCATCGCGTGCGACGAGGCCACCACCGCCGACGACGTCACCCAGGTTCTGGCGGCGTTCGGCGGCGAAGGCGCCGTGACCGAGGAGGTGGGCACGTCCGTCCCCGACGCGCAGCTCCGCGGATCCGACTACCTGCAGCACGAGGCCTTCACCCGGTATCGCACCGAGACGGCGATGCTGCGCTACCTGCGGGCGTTGTCCGACAAGGACATCGCACTCGACCGAAGCATGATCCCACTCGGTTCCTGCACGATGAAGCTCAATGCCACCGCCGAGATGGAAGCGATCACCTGGCCCGCGTTCGCCGGACTGCACCCGTTCGCGCCGACCGGGGACACACCGGGAATTCTCCGCATCATCAAGGACCTCGAGAACTGGCTCGTGGCCGTCACCGGCTACGACGCAGTCAGCCTGCAGCCGAATGCCGGTAGCCAGGGCGAGTACGCGGGGCTGCTCGCGATCCGCAACTACCACCTCAGCCGTGGAGACGACCACCGCGACACCTGCCTCATCCCGTCGAGCGCCCACGGCACCAACGCCGCATCCGCGGTCATGGCCGGGATGCGCGTCGAGGTCGTGGCGTGCCGCCCCAACGGTGACGTGGACCTGGACGATCTGCGCGCGAAGATCGCCGACCATGCCGAGCGCCTCGCGGCGATCATGATCACCTACCCGTCCACACACGGTGTGTACGAGCACGAGATCGCCGACATCTGCGCCGCCGTCCACGACGCCGGCGGCCAGGTGTACGTCGACGGCGCCAACCTCAACGCCCTTGTCGGCCTGGCCCGTCCCGGCCGGTTCGGCGGCGACGTGAGCCACCTCAACCTGCACAAGACGTTCTGCATCCCGCACGGTGGCGGTGGCCCCGGCGTCGGTCCGATCGGTGTGCGGTCCCACCTCACGCCGTTCCTGCCCGGGCATCCGCTCGCACCGGAACTCGGCACGGCCGGACCGATCTCCGCGGCCCCCTACGGCAGTGCGTCGATCCTCCCGATCACGTGGGCGTACATCCGGATGATGGGCGCCGTCGGGCTGCGCCGCGCAAGCCTGACCGCCATCGCCTCGGCCAACTACATCGCGCGCCGCCTGGACGAGTACTTCCCCGTCCTCTACACCGGCGAGGGCGGAATGGTGGCCCACGAGTGCATCCTCGACCTCCGGCCGATCACCAAGGACACCGGTGTGACCGTCGACGACGTCGCAAAGCGCCTCGCCGACTACGGATTCCACGCACCGACGATGAGCTTCCCGGTGGCGGGCACCCTCATGGTGGAGCCCACCGAGAGCGAGAACCTCGAAGAGATCGACGCCTTCTGCGAGGCGATGATCGCGATCCGCGCCGAGATCGACCGCGTGGGCGCGGGGGAGTGGCCGGTGGACGACAACCCGCTGCGCGGTGCCCCGCACACGTCCGGTTGCCTCGTCGCGGAGTGGAACCACCCCTACACCCGTGAGACGGCGGTGTTCCCCCGGGGCAAGGCACGGCCGAAGGTGTGGCCGGCGGTGCGGCGCATCGACGGTGCACACGGCGACCGCAACCTCGTGTGCTCCTGCCCGCCGATCTCCGCATTCGAAGGCGCCTGACACAGATGCCCGTCCCGCTCACGCGGGGCGGGCATCGCTCGCTCAGTCCTCGCGCACCAGCTCCAGGATCGTGATCTCCGGTGGGGCGCCCACCCGCACGGGCGGACCCCACGTGCCTACACCGCGGGTCGTGTAGAGGACGGTGTTCCCGATGCGGTCCAGTCCCGTCACCGACGGCTGCTGCAGCGGCACCATATAACGCAGCGGCCACATCTGCCCACCGTGCGTGTGCCCCGACAGTTGCAGGTCGACACCGAGGTCGGACGCTTCGAGTGCCTGCCGCGGTTCGTGCGCGAGCAGCACGACGAACGTCGACGGGTCGCGTCCGGCGAGCGCGGCCGGAAGATCGGGTTCGTACGGGGTCGGCGAGGAATAGTCGTGGATGCCCGCGATGTCGAGGGTGGCGCCGCCCCGGGTGATCGTCGCGCGCTCGTTGCGTAGCGTCCGGATGCCCAGCCGGTCCCACACGTCCAGCCACCGGCCACCGTCGTCGGCGTAGAACTCGTGATTGCCGCTGACACCGAACACCCCGAGCGGGGCCTCGAGGTCGCCGAGCGGTTGCAGATCGGGCGACACCTTGGCGACGGTCCCGTCGACCAGATCGCCCGCGATCGCGACGAGATCCGGCTGCTCCGCGTTCACCAGGTCGACGACCCGCCGGGTGAAATCCACTCCTCGCGCCGGGCCGACGTGAAGGTCGGACACGAGCGCCACACGCACACCGTCGAACTCGGCGGGCAGACGCTTCAGCGGCACCCGAACCCGCACGATCCGAGGCCGCGCGGCCTCCGACACCCCGTAACCGGCGGCGCCGACGGCACCCACCACGACGACGGTGGTGGCGATGCGCAGGCTTCGCCGCCGCGACAGATCGACCTGTTCGTCGTTCCCGGTGCCGCGCAGACGGCCGAACAGCCGCGTCGGCAGCGACACCAACGCGACCAGGAGAAGCCCGAGCACCAGATAGAACATCGCGCCGAGCCACACCCAGCCCACCCACCCCGGGGGACGCGCCCATCCCGGATCGAAGGCTTCGCCGCTGCCGACGCCGATGACCGCGAGAACCCACAGGACCACGAGGGTCACGTCGACGGCCACCGACCAGGGCCGGCCCAGCCCGGTGGCCCGCACGAGTCGCCGATGGAGCCACCACGTGACGAGTGCGAGGAAGACCGCGAAGACCAGGAGCCTCGTCACGACAGCAGCTTACTGATCGCGGTCGGCAGTGCCGCGCCGTCCGAGGACGCGACCTTCTCCAGCGACCCGCCGGTGCGATCGGCCAACGCCTGCAACGTGTTGAGGTCGGAGTTCTCGCCGATCGTCACGACGTCGATGCGCACCGGCTTCGACGTGCTCGAGGCCGCCGCGATAGCGGACAGCAGATCCGCGCGCGCAACGGAGTCGTCGTTGGCGCCGTCGGTGACGAGCAGCACCGAGTTGGTCCGGCCCGGCGAGTATCCGTCGACCGCGCTCTTGTAGGCCGCTTCGAGCGACGTGTACGTCGAGGACCCGGTAGCGGGTGTCGCCTTGGCGAGCCGGGCGTCGAGTGCCTGCCTGCGGGTGCCCTCCGTGAAACCGCCCGCCGATAGGGGGCCGGTCGCGACCACGGTCGTGTACGGCCGCGACCCGTCGAGCGTCGTGCTATACTCCCAAAGCCCGAGGTTCGACGAGTCCGGAGAACGGTCCACGTGGGCTGCGAGCGCTGCCGTCGTGTTCGCCAGGCGCGTCGCCGTCCCCTCGCGCTCTCCCATCGAGCTGGAAACGTCGAGCAGGACGGTGGAGGTGCGGGGGGTGATCGGATTCCGGATCACCTGCATCAGCTCGGCCGCAGCGGCCGCGTCCGCGGGAACGAGGGTGGATTCGAAACCGGGAAAGGCCAGCGCGGTGTCGTCGGGCCGGGCCAGTCCCTCGACCCGGAACCCGGCGTCGGCCAAGACCTGCGCCTGATCGGGTCGACGGACGAACTCCGCGAACTGTGCGGCGGCGCGGCTCTGCGTCTCGTCGACGGACGGGCCCGCGAGGACGGCCGCCGGGTGATCTGCCACGGGTGTCGGGCCTTTCGGCATCGATGTGGTGATGTCTGCTCCGGGTGCGGCGCGCAGGGCCTGGTAGACCTGCTGTTCGGTGGCCGCAACCGCGTGGATGCCGGAGGTGGCGGGATCGCCCTGCTCGGCCAGCGCGGTGAGCGCCTCCCGCGTCGTCGCGGGCTTCGTCCCCGACGACGCCTCGTAGCCGAGCGCCAGACCGGTGAGTGCCGACGTGACGGGAGCGGAACGAGCCTGCTCCTCCGTCACCGGACCCGTGGGGCTTCCCGTGACCGCGGCTGCGACCGCTTCGACTGCCGTCTCCGTGCTCTCGGCGCCGGGGCCGACGGGGAGCGCCATGCCCAGGCTGCCCCAGCCCGGCAGGCCGAGAGTCGCGAGGGAGTCGCGGCCGGTCTGCAGCGACGGCAAGTCCTTCCAGTCGATCGCCGGTGTGCCCGGCGCGTTCGCGAACGCCGTCCGGACCGCGAGCACGACGGGACTGGTCGCCACGGGACGCGCTTCGCCGCTGATGACGCCGGTCGCCGACAGCTGCTTGACGGAATGCGAGCTCGACGGAATCCACAGAGCGGGGCGAGGCCCGAGTGCCGCTGCGTCCCACGGGCCGTCCGGCCCCGCGGACAAGGCGTCGCGCACGGTGTCGGACGCGACGGCAGTGACCGTCACCGACACGCACTGATCGCGGATCACCGGAGCAGTCTCCGTGAAATGGTCGGCGAGAGTCTGGAGCTGGGGTGCGATGTCCGGATCCGCCGCGACCGCGAGCACGGATTCGCCTTCGACGCAGGCGCCCGCGGCAGCCTCGCCCTGATCGGTAATCCGGTCACGCAACTGGAACCAGCCCACCACACCCGCCGCGATCACGACGACGAGACCGAGCACGATCAAAGGCCCCCTGCTGATACCCCTGGCGCGCGATTCGCCGCGATGCTGCCCCACGTGCTATCCAGCCCCTGTCCGACGAGTTCGACGTTGACCCTCGCAGTGTAGTGATGCGCAGGATCACCCCGGCCTGACACGTGAGTGGCGAAGCGTCCCGCGGGACGCTTCGCCACTCACGTGGGGAAACTACCGGTCAGGCGTTGGCTGCTTTGTATTCGCGGCGGCGGCGGTGCAGGATCGGTTCGGTGTAGCCGGAGGGTTGGGTGGTGCCGTCGAGGATGAGTTCCTTCGCGGCCTGGAAGGCGATGTTGGTGTCGAAGTCCGGGGCCAGGGGCCGGTAGGTGGGGTCGTTCTGGTTCTGCCGGTCCACGATCGGGGCCATCCGTTGCAGTGACTGCACGACCTGGTCGGCGGTGACCACGCCGTGCCGGATCCAGTTCGCCAGCAGCTGGGAGGAGATGCGGAGGGTGGCGCGGTCTTCCATCAGGGCGACGTCGTGGATGTCGGGGACCTTGGAGCAGCCGACGCCGGCGTCGATCCAGCGGACCACGTAGCCGAGGATGGACTGGCAGTTGTTGTCGAGTTCTTCCTGCTTCTCGGCGTCGGACCAGTCGGTGCTGGGGGCGAGGGGGATGGTGAGGATCTCGTCGAGGCCGGCCCGCCGGGTGCCCTTCAGCTGGTTTTGGACGGCGACGACGTCGACCTGGTGGTAGTGGGTGGCGTGCAGGGTGGCCCCGGTCGGGGACGGCACCCATGCGGTGTTCGCGCCGGCCTTGGGGTGGCCGATCTTCTGGTCGAGCATCTCGGCCATCAGCTCGGTCATCGCCCACATGCCCTTGCCGATCTGCGCCCGCCCCTGCAACCCGCAGGCGAGCCCGACATCGACGTTCCAGTCCTCGTAGGCGGTGATCCAGGTCTGCTTCTTCATCTCGGCCTTGCGGATCATCGGCCCGGCCTCCATCGAGGTGTGGATCTCGTCGCCGGTGCGGTCGAGGAACCCGGTGTTGATGAACACCACCCGCTCCCGGGCTTCGTTGATGCAGGCGGCGAGGTTGACGGTGGTGCGGCGTTCCTCGTCCATGATGCCGACCTTGAGGGTGTTGGCGGGCAGCCCGAGGACCTGCTCGACGCGGCCGAACAGTTCGGTGGTGAACGCGACCTCGTCGGGGCCGTGCTGCTTGGGTTTGACGATGTAGATCGACCCGGTGCGGGAGTTGACCAACGGCCCCGTCGCCTCGGACGTGCTGAGCCCGTGGACGGCGCACAGGGAGGTGATCAGGGCGTCGAGGATGCCCTCGGGGATTTCGGTGCCGTCGCCGTGCAGGATCGCCGGGGTGGTCATCAGGTGCCCGACGTTGCGGACGAACAGCAGCGACCGCCCGTGCAGGGTGAGCTCGGACCCGTCCGGGGCGGTGTAGGTGCGGTCCGGGTCGAGGCGGCGGGTGAACGCGGTGCCGCCCTTGGTCATCTCCTCGGTCAGGTCGCCGCGGTTGAGGCCCAGCCAGTTGCGGTAGCCGATCACCTTGTCGTCGGCGTCGACGGCGGCGACGGAGTCCTCGAAGTCCATGATGGTGGTGACCGCGGACTCGAGCACCACGTCCTTGACCCCGGCCGCGTCGGTGGACCCGATCGGGGAGGTGGGGTCGATCTGGATTTCCGCGTGCAACCCGTGATTGCGCAGCAGCACACTGGTCGGGGCGGCCGGGTCGCCGAGGTAGCCGACGAACTTACCCGGCTCCGCCAGCCCGGTGACGGTGCCGTCGGCGAGCTGCACGGTCAGCGCGGTGCCGTCGACGGTGTAGCGGGCGGCGTCGGCATGCGACCCCTGCGCGAGGGGGGCGGCGGTGTCGAGGAAGGTGCGGGCCCAGGCGATGACCCGGTCGCCGCGGACCTTGTTGTAGGTGGCGCCCGCCTCCGCGCCGCCGTCGTCGGGGATGGCGTTGGTGCCGTACAGGGCGTCGTACAGCGACCCCCACCGGGCGTTGGAGGCGTTCAGCGCGAAGCGGGCGTTGAGGACCGGGACCACCAGCTGCGGGCCGGCGGTGGCGGCGATCTCGGTGTCCACGTTCGCCGTGGACACCTCGAAGGGGGCCGGTTCGGGCACCAGGTACCCGATCTCGGTCAGGAACGCCTTGTACTCGGCCGCGTCGATCGCCGTCCCGGTCCGGTCGCGGTGCCAGCCGTCGATCCGGGCCTGCAGGTCGTCGCGGGTGGACAGCAGGGCCTTGTTCTTCGGCGCCAGCTCGTCGATCACCGTGGCCGCACCCGACCAGAACCCGTCGGCGTCCACTCCGGTCCCGGGCAGCGCCTCCTCGTTCACGAAGTCGTAGAGCACCTTCGCGACCTGCAGACCGCCGACCTCAACACGCTCAGTCATGAAATGCCTCACTGTTCCGCACTTGGAGCACCGGACGGGTGCCACGAACCGCAACCAATGTTACCCGCTGGTAAGGATGCGGTGTGGCAGATGTCCTGCGGAGGGGAGGGTGGGAGGTGAGGTCAGGCCTTCTCGCCGGTGGACGGCTCCAGCGACGGGGCTTCCGACTCGATCGGCGTGTCGTTCTCGGAGTCGATCCGGTGCAGATCGCCCGCGGCCTCTGCCGCGCTGAGACGCGAGCGGCGCCAGGCGACGACCAGCAGTCCGGCCCACACCGCAACGAGAGCGAGGTACCCCAGGGTCGCGGCGACGCCGGTCACCTCGAACGTCTTGAACAGCTTCTGCGCGTTGGTGATGATGATGATGCCGCCGACACCGGTACCCAGAAGGGTCGCGGGCACCCGGCTGACGAGCCACGCCGCGAGCGGGGCGGCAATGATGCCGCCGAGGGCCAGCCCCGCGATGATGGGGATGTTGTCGAAGAAGTCGCTGCCGAGACCGAAGATGAAACCGATGCTGGCCGCGGCGGACACCAGGAACTCCGACGCGCTGACCGAACCGATGACGGTGCGCGGTGCGGTCTTGCCGCGCGAGAGCAGCGTGCTGGTGGTGATCGGCCCCCAGCCGCCGCCGCCGCTCGCGTCGATGAATCCACCGAACAGTCCGAGCGGTGACAGGAACTTCGCCGTGTGCGGCGACGTCCGGGCGTCGTTGACGGCGGGAGGACGGATGGAGAAGCGGAGGAGGACGTAGATACCGATCGCCAGCAGGATCGTCGACGTCACGGGAACGGCGGCGGCCGTCGACAACTGGGACAGCACCGTCGCACCGAGGAACGCGCCGACGGCGCCGGGGACGCCGAGGCGCAGGACGAGGGACCAGTCGATGTTGCGGAACCGCCAGTGCGACGCGCCGGAGGCGAGCGTGGTGCCGACCTCGGCGAAATGCACTGCTGCGCTGGCGTGTGCCGGTCCGACGCCGCTGAACACGAGCAGGGTGGTTGCAGTCACGCCGAAGGCCATGCCGAGAGCGCCGTCGACCAGCTGGGCACCCACGCCGACCAGCGTGAAAATCAAGAGCTTGAACATCGAGACTCCGACCGAGAGAGCGAACCGTCAGGGCAGCAAAGACCAGCGAGCAGGCTGGTCAGCAACATCCCTGGTCGAAGGCATGGCCTCGGCGGGAGGGCCAGAAGGGCATGAGGGCGAGCGAGGCCGCGGGGCCTGCCTGCGCGCTCGTGCCGTTCACTCGGACTCCCGTGTCTCTCGTCGCGTGCGCGGCTGTCCGCGCACAAGGGTCGACACTAGCGGGAGGGGTGGGCGCGTGTCATCTTCACACGCGCCCAACCGCTCACAGTTTGCGTGCAGAGATCTCGAAGCCCGCGTCGCGCAGCCGTGTCACCAGGACGTCGCCCAGTGCCGTCGCGGGGGTGAGGACACCGGTGGCGTCCGGCAGTGCATCCCCGCCGAGGACGAGGCTCAACGCGGACTCGCCGAGCATCACCGCGGTGGCGCTGTATCCGGGGTCGCCCTCCGCCTTCACCCGCGACGTATAGCGCGCGCCCGTGCTGGTGGTCGTGTACACGTCCATGGTGAAGTGGCCCTTGCGTTGCGCCTCCTCGCTGGGACCGTCGCCCGGTGAGGGCAGAACGCGGTCGAGGACGTACCGGGTGGGCGGGAGGGCCATTCCGACGATCATCCCGCCGAGGCCCGCGGCCACCGCACCCGCGATCACCGGTGTGATCGGGGAGCTCCCGACATTCATGACCTCCCGGTATTTGAACTTCCGGCCGTAGGCCCAGTCGCGGAGCGCGTTGCTGCGGCGCACGACGCGCGTGTTGTAGGGGCCCATGAAGAAGGGTGCCTTCCACCCCTTCAGACCGGGCGCGATGTCCTCGCCCTTGACCACGCTCATGTCGGATTGCTTGCCGAGGTCCGGTTCCTTCGAGCGGTCGGGGCTCATGGAGTACGGCGAAGCCGCGAGACGGCGTAGCGCCGGATCCTTCTTCGATACGTCCACCTGCGTGCGCAGCGAATCGATCGTGCCGCCGCTGACGCCGCCCCGCACGGACGTGACCACCAGCGTGGTGTCGGTGAGTTCGCCGGCGCCGTCCTCCCGGACCTTCTCGTGCAGGACGTGCACCCCGAGATCGGACGGAATGGAGTCGAATCCACAGGAATGGACGATGCGGGCGCCGGTCTCGCGGGCCCGTTCGTGGTTGGCGTCGATGCTCTCGCGGACGAACAACACCTCCCCGGTGAGGTCGACGTAGTCGGTGCCCGCCTCGGCGCAGGCCGAGGCGAGGGCGTGACCGTACTTGGCGTAGGGCCCGACCGTCGTCGCGACCACGCGGGTGCGTGCCGCCAACGCTGCGAGTGACGCGGCGTCGTCGGAGTTCGCGACGATGACGGGCCACTCGGCCGCGCGAGGTCCGAGCGAGGACCGCACCGCTTCGAGCTTGGCGGCTGTGCGCCCCGCGAGCGCGATCCGCACGCCTTCTGGTGCGTGCTGTGCGAGATAGTCGGCCAGAAGCTTGCCGACGAAGCCGGTGGCCCCGTACACGACGAGGTCCAATTCACGTGCGCTGTCTGTCATGGCACGACCCTACTCGGCGGTAGGGTAAGGACGCGCTCAGGCTCCGGTACCGCCCGGATGGGTGGGTGCGAGGGGCACCCGGGTGCGGAGTCGCAGGACGACGTAGCCGACCCACGAGGTGACGACGCCGAGCGCGACGAGAGTTTGGATCGCTCCCGCGGCGGATTCCGGGTAGACGACCCCGGTGAGGTAGTGGGAGATGAACCCGGACGAGGGGAGTGGGTCCTGCCCGGCGCGGACCCGGGCCCAGCTCTCCACATGCGTCAGCGGACAGTCGATGCCGACGAGGAGACCGGTGAATCCCCAGGCCACCGCAGCGAGGTGGAGGGCGATGGTGCGCGGCCAGTGCCAGGCGAGAAACCCGCCGCACACGACGTAGAGGATGAAGATCAGGTGCGCGACGGCAGTGGCGTCGGCGACGACCTCGTAGAAGACGCTCCCCATCGATGCACCCCTGACATCCGAAGTTCCCCCCTACGCCATCGTAGGCGTCGCCCGGCCGGATCCGCCGGGTAACGGGCTCAGGCGGTGCCGCGCACGTCTTCCTTGACCACCAGAATCGGAATGTCGACCTCGAGCAGGAGGCGCTGCAGCCACCGTTCCAGGAGGAACTTGCCGATCGGGGACATCCGCCGGGTACCCACGACGAGCAGATCCGCACCGCTGCTGTCGACCAGCGCGCACAGTGCGCTCACCTGATCGCCGTCGTGTTCGTTGGTGCGCAGTTCCCACGACGACTCGCCGACCCCGCCGCCCTCGAGCGTCGCCTGGATCTCGGCGCGCAAGGCGGACCGGTCGGACTCGGCGTCCTGCCCGGGGTCGTCGTCGAGGACGTGGAGGACGAGCAGCTGTTCCCGTCGTTGCACAGCCTCGCGGGCGGCGTGGACGATGGCCGCCCGGCCTTCCGGGCTGTCTCGGTGGACAACGGCTATCGCCATGAAGCGCCTCCATTTGCAGGTATCGGTACGACCCTATTATCCCCGTGCCGGAGAGTGCTCCGGCTGTGTCGATGCTCTCGTAGGCGGACCCGAGCGGTGCTCGATCACCAGGGTGAGGGTTCGTAGTCCTTCAGGAAGCAGCCGTGGAGATCGACGCCCTGCTCGCCCTGGACGATGGGGTCGTAGACGCGGGCGGCGCCGTCGACGAGGTCGAGGGGGGCGTGGAAACCCTCGTCGGCCAGGCGCATCTTGGTGTAATGCGGCCGCTCGTCGGTGATCCATCCGGTGTCCACCGCGGTCATGAGGATGCCGTCGTCGAGCATCTCCTTGGCGCTGGTGCGGGTGAGCATGTTCAGCGCGGCCTTCGCCATATTGGTGTGCGGGTGCCCCGGACCCTTGTAGGCGCGGCTGAACTGGCCCTCCATCGCGGAGACGTTCACCACGTACTTGCGTCGGGCGCCTGCGGCCGCCATCGCGGGCCGCAGTCGGGACACGAGGATGAAGGGGGCGACCGAGTTGCACAACTGCACCTCGAGCAGCTCGATCGGGTCGACTTCCTCGACCGTCTGGACCCAGCTGTTCGTGTGCGCGAGGTCGGGCAGGAGTCCGCCGGCGTCGATCGCCAGACCCTGGTCGATGCGATCGGGGGATGCCGACTTCGCGACCAGTGCGAGTGAGCTCACCGCGTCGGGGGACAGTGCGGCGCCCGCCATCGCGGACACGTCGGACAGCGAACCGGCGAGTGCCGCCGGGTGGGCGTCGCTCGTCTTGCCGAACGTCAGGACGTCGGGCAGGTCGCCGGAGGGAAGGGCGCCGGACTCGGCATCGGCGAGCGCGCTGTAGGCGCCGGGGGAACGTCGCACCGTCTGTGCGGCGTTGTTGATCAGGATGTCCAGCGGGCCCTGCGCGGCTACGGAGTCGGCCAGCGCGACGACCTGCGCCGGGTCGCGCAGATCGATACCGACGACGCGCAGCCGGTGGATCCACTCGCTGCTGTCCTCCATCGCCTTGAACCGGCGGATGGCGTCGTTGGGGAAGCGTGTCGTGATCGTCGTGTGGGCTCCGTCGCGGAGCAACCGCAGCGCGATGTACATGCCGATCTTGGCGCGACCGCCGGTCAGCAGCGCCCGGCGTCCGGTGAGGTCGGCGCGCGCGTCCCGCTTGGCACGGCTCTTCGCCGCGCAGTCGGGGCACAGCTGGTGGTAGAAGGCGTCGACCCGGGTGTACCGCTGCTTGCAGATGTAGCACGGGCGGGGCCGGATCAGGGTGCCCGCGGATGCGCCGTCGGCGTTCGACGTGAGGGGGATGCCCGCGGTCTCGTCGTCGATCCGATCGGGTGAACCGGTGGCGGTCGCGGCGACGACCTGACGGTCGGCCTCGGAGACGGCGTCGCGGGCCGCGATCCGCCTGCGCTTCTTCAACTTCTTGAAGAGGTGACCGACGGCGCGCTGGACCGTGACGGCATCGGGATCCGCGTCGTCGAGTTCCGCCGCCTGATCGAGAACCTTCAGGCAGATTTCGAGATCCGCCGGATCGATCGTCGTCGCTGTTTCACCCATCGAACTTCGCCCTCTCACGAAGAAGGCCCCGGTTCGATGAACCGGGGCCTTTTCGTCTGTCTCAACTCAGAGTGTCCGAGGGGGGACTTGAACCCCCACGTCCGTTAATAGGACACTAGCACCTCAAGCTAGCGCGTCTGCCATTCCGCCACTCGGACTTGCCTGCCCCCATTTCCTGGGTGCTGCAAAAGATTAACCGATGAACCGCCACGGCCCAAATCGCCCCTCTCACCTGAGCGTTTCCGCTGCTGCGGTGGTAGGAAAGTGGAGTGCCAACTACACAGGAAACCGCAGGCCAGGGTCGCGCCGAAGCCGAAGTCGTGGATCTCGTCAGTTCATTGATCCGCTTCGACACGTCCAACACCGGAGAGCTCGCCACGACGAAGGGCGAACGCGAGTGTGCGGAGTGGGTGGCGGCCCAGCTGCAGGAAGTGGGTTACGAGACCGAGTACGTGGAGTCGGGTGCGCCGGGCCGCGGCAACGTGTTCGCGCGGCTGAAGGGCTCGAACCCCGACCGTGGCGCCCTCATGCTGCACGGCCACCTCGACGTCGTTCCCGCCGAGCCGGCCGACTGGCGCGTCCACCCGTTCTCCGGAGCCGTCGAGGACGGATACGTGTGGGGGCGCGGCGCCGTCGACATGAAGGACATGGTCGGGATGATCCTGGCGGTGGCCCGCCAGTTCAAGGCCGAGGGAATCGTTCCTCCCCGCGACCTCGTGTTCGCCTTCGTCGCCGACGAGGAGGCCGGTGGCAAGTACGGCTGCCAGTGGCTCGTCGAGAATCGTCCCGATCTGTTCGAGGGTGTGACGGAAGCGGTCGGTGAGGTCGGCGGTTTCTCCCTGACCGTTCCGCGACCGGACGGCACCGACCGCAGGCTCTATCTCGTCGAGACCGCTGAGAAGGGTCTCGGATGGATGCGGCTGACGGCAAAGGGCCGGGCCGGGCACGGTTCGTTCCTGCACACCGACAACGCCGTCACCATCCTGGCGCAGGCGGTCGCCCGGCTGGGTGCGCACACCTTCCCGTTGGTCATCTCCGATTCGGTGGCCGAATTCCTCGAAGCGGCGGGTGAGGAGACCGGACTCGACTTCGACCCGAAGTCGCCCGACCTCGACGGCACCCTCGCGAAACTCGGCACCATCGCCAACATCATCGGCGCCACCCTCCGCGACACCGCGAACCCGACCATGCTCTCGGCCGGCTACAAGGCCAACGTCATCCCGCAGACCGCGGAGGCCGTCGTCGACTGCCGGATCCTGCCCGGCAGGCAGGCCGAGTTCGAGGCGACTGTCGACGAGCTCATCGGACCGGACGTCCAGCGTGAATGGATCACGAAGCTCGATTCCTACGAGACGACCTTCGACGGGCATCTGGTCGACGCCATGAACGACGCGATCCTCGCGCACGATCCCGGTGCCCGGACCGTGCCCTACATGCTGTCGGGTGGAACCGACGCCAAGGCGTTCGCGAAGCTCGGCATCCGGTGCTTCGGGTTCGCTCCGCTGCAGCTGCCCGCCGACCTGGATTTCAGCGCGTTGTTCCACGGTGTCGACGAACGGGTACCGGTCGACGCACTACTGTTCGGTACACGCGTGCTGGAACATTTTCTGCTCCACAGCTGATCCGAGAACCGATACGCGACAAGAGAGGAACCGCATGTCACACGACCCGTACGAGGCACTTCCCGACCTGCCGAGTTTCGAGCTGACCTCCACCGACGTCACCGACGGGCAGCCGCTGAACAAGGAACAGGTCAGCGGGATCTTCGGCGCCGGCGGCTACGACAACTCACCGCAGCTGTCGTGGTCGGGGTTCCCCGCCGAGACCAAGAGCTTCGCGGTGACGGTGTACGACCCCGACGCGCCGACGGCGTCCGGATTCTGGCACTGGGCTGTTGCCAACATTCCGGCCGACACGACCACGCTGGTGAGCGGTGCAGGCGACGACGACGGAACCGGGCTCCCGAGCGGTGCGATCACGCTGAAGAACGACGCCGGATTGCGTCGCTTCCTCGGCGCGGCCCCGCCGGAAGGGCACGGTCCGCACCGCTACATCTTCGCGGTCCACGCGCTCGACGTGGAGACCCTCGACGGGGTCACGGCCGATTCGACACCGGCATTCCTGGGTTTCAACCTGTTCTCGCATGCGATCGCTCGCGCGACGATCCAGGGGACATACGAGCAGTAGCTCGGCAACTCCGGAAAGACACGGGTGGCCGGCGAATCCTCTGGATTCGCCGGCCACCGGTCTGTGTGCGGTCCGTGTCAGCGAACGGCGCCGGCGCCGACCGCATCGGCGACGGAGGAGTAGCCGGCCTCGCGCACCTTCCGGGCCAGCCCCTTGTGGATGCGGCGCGCCCAGAACGGCCCGCCGTAGATGAATCCGGTGTAACCCTGCACGAGGGACGCCCCGGCCAGGATCCGTTCCCATGCCTGGTCGACGGTCTCGATGCCGCCGACGGAGATCAGCACCAGGCGATCACCCACCCGCGCGTGCAGGCGGCGGAGGACCTCGAGGGATCGTTCGGCGACCGGAGGTCCCGACAACCCGCCCGCGCCGATCGCCGACACCTCGGCGTCCGGGGTGTTCAGCCCGTCTCGGCGGATCGTCGTGTTGGTCGCGACAATGCCCGCCAGGCCGAGTTCGAGCGCGAGATCCGCGACCGCGTCGACGTCGTCGTCGGACAGGTCGGGTGCGATCTTCACGAGAACCGGGACGGTCACGCAGTCGAGAACGGCACGCAGGAGAGGCCGGAGAGATTCGACGGCCTGCAGGTCCCGCAGTCCCGGGGTGTTCGGGGAGCTGACGTTGACCACCATGAAATCGGCCAGCGGGCCGAGCAGTTGCGCGCTCGCCGTGTAGTCGGCCGGCGCGTCCGCGGCGTCGACGATCTTGGTCTTGCCGATGTTCGCGCCGATCGGGACACCGGCCCGGCGCTGACGGAGATGATTGGCGGCATTGCCTGCGCCGTGATTGTTGAAACCCATCCGGTTGATCAGGGCGCGGTCCGCGGGCAGCCGGAACAGGCGGGGCGCCGGGTTGCCGGGCTGCGCCTGGGCGGTGACGGTGCCCACCTCGGCGAACCCGAAGCCGAGGGGGCCCCACGCGTCGACGCCGGTCGCATCCTTGTCGAACCCGGCGGCGAGCCCGAGCGGCGCCGGGAAGTCGAGTCCGAACACGGTGTTCCGCAGTACCGGATCGTCCACGACGAGGACCTTGCCGACGAGCTGACGCAGTGGCGAGAACCGCGTGACCAGGCGCATCGCAGCGAAGGCCAGGTGATGGATCCGCTCCGGAGGAAGGCGGAACATCACCCGTAACAGCAGGTGGTACAAGGAGGTCTCCCTAAATTGCGGGGTCGGGGACATGGTGAGCGGTCTTCCTTCGTTTGAGCAGCACACGGCGGCTTCCGTCGGAGTACAGGCGGACCCGGGACAGCTCCCAGCCACCGAATTCCGCCTGGATGGCCAACCTCATCGAAGCGCTGATGCGGGTGACGTCGGGTGGCAGCCGAAGCGGCACGTACTCGTAGTCCTCGGATTCGATCTCCCACCCGGAGGGGAGTCGACGTGAATGCGATGCCATCTACGAACTCCTCGTCGGGATCTGCTGTAGGCCGTCTCCCGTCGCGGAACCGATCAGGAGGTCACCGTTCACGGTATCCACAGTGACAGAGTTCGGCTGCCGGACGGTGGGATACCGCGCCGTTTCCACGCCGACACCACTCGACAGGTCGAATCCGACCACTTCGTTGGTCTCGGTCAGCGTGACCCACGCGCGGTCGGCGGTGTCGTCGTAGGCGACGGCGTACGGCGCGAGCCCGGCGGGGAACCGCTGGCGGAGCATCAGTGTGTCGGTGGTGTAGGCGAGCAGTTCGTCGCCGGTGGTGTCGGTGACGAGGATTCGTCCGTAGTGATCGGTCGTGAGCTGAGTCGCGCCTTCACCGGCGCGCAGCGCGACTCCGAGCGCGGCACCGGGGACGTCGATGGCGGTGACGGACGTCTGCCCTCGGTCGAGAGCGGTGAGCGAGTCGCCGACGACGGCAAGTCCGTCGACGGACGTGAGACCGCCGATCACCTGTGACTCGTTCGTCTCGGTGTTCACGATGTGAATCTCGCCATTGCCCAGGCCCATGGCCAGCCGTCCGTCGGGCAGTTGGGCCACCGACCGGACGTCGCCGTCGGCGGGGACGAACGTCACCTCGCCGGTGCGCAGGTCCAGGCGTCCTACCTGGGTGTTCATGGCGAGCAGCGCCACACCACCGGGGGCGAGGGAGACCTGCGCGACGGTGGCGTCCAACGGAATCACCCGCGCAGCCGCCGCGAAATCGCCGGCCGGGAACAGCAGGATCTGGTTGCCTTCGCCTCCCAGTACGACGGTCGTGCGGGTCTCGGGGTCGAAGGTGGTGGACTCGATCGGCAGACCGACAGGGTGGACGACACCGGCAGGCGTGGTGTTCTGGGCCGGCGACTGCGCGGCACTCGCGGGCGCAATGGTGATCGCCTGATCCTCGTCAGAGTTCGAAGAACAGCCCGTGACCAGTAGAAATGCCACTCCGATACACGAGGCGACGAAGCGCGCTCCCGGTCTACCCATGTGCTGCTCCTCGGGGTTCTCTCATCGACCTACACCTGTACAACTGCCAACAAGCATCCCTGATCGGCGAAACGCCCACGAATGCGGTCGGTGCCGAGCGGGTGCCGAGGCGATACCGTGAGAAACATCGACCCCGCGCCCGGCGGTCTCCCGATCGCCGGCCCAGGTCATCGAGGAGAAGACCGTGGAAATACCCGAAACACCGACGTTCACCGTCGAAGACGTCACGGTAGGACCGCACGCACACGGCTTCGGCCGGACCGCAGAAGGTAACTCCTACGCATTCCGGGTGCGCAAAAGCACGATGCACGTCGAGGTCTACCGCGCCGACGTGGAAACCGAGGTCCCGGCTCCGGACGACATCGTGGCGTCTGCGCGACGCTCGGTCCGGGAGATCGACCTGACCGATGAACGCAGCATCGTCGCCGTCGTGAGAGATGCCGTGTCCGATCCCGATTCCCACGTGGCAGGACCGGAGGACGGGATCACCGTCCGTGCGGTACTCAGCCGTCTCGGGGCCGTCATCGACGGGTTGTGACCCCCGCGGTCTAGCGCTGATCGCGGCGGGGGAGGACGAGGGTCGCACCGGTCACCGGGTGCTCGATGACCTCGACGGGGTGCCCGTACACCCGGGTCAGCAATTCCTCGGACAAGACGTCGGCGGGAGGGCCGTCCGCGGCGACACGTCCCTGCTCGAGGACCACGATCCGGTCCGCGTACGCGGCGGCGAGCGCGAGGTCGTGGAGGACGACCACCACCGCGGTGCCCTGCTCCGCGCGGGAGCGGGCGAGACGCATCACGGTCTCCTGGTGCCCGAGGTCGAGGGCGGCGGTGGGCTCGTCGAGCAGGATCGTCTCGGTGCGCTGCGCCAGCACCCGCGCCAGAGCCACCCGGGCACGTTCGCCACCCGACAGCGCGGTGAACGGCCGGTCGGCGAACGCCACGACGTCGCAGATCCGCATGGCCTCGGCGATCGCGACGGCGTCGTCGTCGGAGCGGGGGGTGCGTGCCCACGGTGAGCGGCCCATCGTGATCACCTGACGTGCGGTGAACGAGAATCCGACCGTGTTCTGCTGGGGAAGGACCGCCCGGCGCTGGGCCATCTCGAGCGCCGTCCACTCGCCGAGGTCCCGGTCGTCGAGGTGCACGGTTCCCGTGTGCACGTCCTGATCGCCCGACAGCGCCGCGAGGAGCGTCGACTTGCCCGCCCCGTTGGGGCCGACGAGAACGAGGACCTCGCCGATCCGCACGTCCACGGACACGTCGTCGAGCACGGGCCTGCCCCCGCGGGCGACCGCGATGCCGTCCGCCCGCAGCGTCACCGCCCCCGACGGGCGCGGCGGAGGCACCGGGTCGGTCCGTCGGAACAGGCTCTGCTCGATGGCCTCGCCGACCCGGGTGCGGAGCGGGTGGAATGCCGGACTCATGCCCACCCGCCCTGACTGGCCCGGGTGCGGCGCAGCAACCAGAAGAAGAACGGCCCGCCGACCAGGGCCGTCAGCATGCCGAGCGGGAGGTCCGCGTTCGCCACGAGCGACCGGGCGCCCAGGTCGGCGAGGAGCAGCACGAGCGAACCGCACAGCGCGCTCGCCGGGATCAGGGCCCGGTGGCCCGGCCCGACGGCGATGCGCATCAGGTGCGGGACCACCAAGCCCACGAACAGGATGATGCCGGTGAAGGCCACGCTGGACGAGACGAGCAGGGCGACGATCAGCACGGCGATCTGACGTAGCCGCTCGACGTCGAGGCCGAGGTGCCGGGCCGCGCTCTCGCCGAGAGACAGCAGGTCGAGTTTCCCGGCGATCATCATCGTGGCGGCGATCCCGGCGACGGTCATCGGCGCCACCACCGCGACCGCGTTCCAGGTGGCCCCGTTGAGGCTGCCCAGTTGCCAGAACACAATCTGATCGCGCGCCGCGGGGGACGCGACGAACGTGAAGAAGGCGATGAGGCCGCCGGCGAACGCGTTGACCGCCACACCGGTGAGGACGAGGGTGACCACCTCGGTGCGGCCCTCGTGCCGGGCGAGGACGTACACGGCGACGGTGGTGATCAGTCCGGCGACGAAGGCGGCCGCGGCCACCGTCCACCCGGCCGCGAACGCGCCGCCGACCACGATGGCGGCGCTGGCGCCGACCGCGGCTCCTGCCGACACCCCGATGACGCCGGGTTCGGCGAGCGGGTTGGCGAACACACCCTGCAGCAGCGCTCCCGCGCATCCGAGCGCCGCCCCGACCAGGATGGCGAGGACCACGCGCGGGAACCGAACCTCCCACAGCGTCACCTCACCGCTGGGATGCGCAGGCATCGGCCCGAGATCCAATCCGACGCGGTGCAGGATGCTGCCGAGAACCTCTCCGGGTCCGGTCGGCACCTGTCCGATGCAGGCCGACAGGACGGCGGCGACAGCAAGGGCGATCAGCAGACCGCCGAGGACGGCACCGGTTCGAGTGCGTGAGGAGGGCTTACCCGGAGCGTGGAGGTCTTCGACGGTCATGGATTGTCGGTCGGGTAGACGGCGTCGGCCAGCGCGCCGAGTACACGGCCCGTGTTGGGGCCGAAGCTGAGCAGCACCCCGTCCTGCATGTCGACGACGCGCTGGTTCTTGCCCGCCGGAGTCTGCGCCACCCCGGGGATCTTCTCGAGTCCTTCGATGCCGCCGATCGATTCGAGCCCGCCCGTCATCATCAGGAGGGCGTCGGGAGCGGCGGCGATCAGAGCCTCGCTGGTGATCGGCGCGAACTGCTGCGTGATGCCCGATGCGGTGCCGGCGTCGACTGCGCCGAGTGCGTCGATCAGCGAGTCGGCGCCGGACCCGGGGCCGCCGATCATGGTGATCGCGGTGCCGCGCAGATAGAGGAACGCGATCTTCAGGGGATCGTCGCCCTGGGGCGCGCGACTCCGGGCGGCCGCGATCTCACTCTCGGTGCGGGCCGCGAGTTCGCGACCCTGCTCGGGCACGCCGAGCGCATTCGCCACCGCCGTGATCTGATCGGGCACGCCCTCCAGGGTCCGCGTCGGATCGAAGAAGACGACCGGAATACCGGCTGCCCGCAGCTGATCCTGCACGGCCTGCGGTCCGATGCTGGTGTCGGTGAGGATCACCGTCGGCGCCAGGTCGAGGATGGCCTCGGCGTTGAGGGACTGCCCGCCCGGTGTCACCACCGGGACGTCCTGCGCGGCCGGGAACTCGGAGGCGATGTCCCGGCCCACCACGTTGTCGCCGAGTCCGAGTGCGAAGACCGTCTCGGTGAGCGTTCCGTAGCGGTCCGCGGTCACGATCCGGCTCGCGTCCGTGATCGTCACGTCCACCCCGTCGAAACTGCGGACCGTGACGGGCAGCACGGGTGTGGCGGGGGACTCGAGGGGTTCGGGATTCAGGTCGTCGAGGACCGCCGTGCGCGCACCGCCGGTGCCGCCTGCGCTGTCACCGGCGCCGGATGTGCACGCCGTCACCGCTACCGCGGACACGAGAAGCAGGACGAGAACGGCGAACAGCGACCTGTCCGTGCGGGTCCGGAGCACCGATCTCATCGTGCGAGGTACCGGTCGATGTCCGCTTCGAGGGCGGCGAACAGGTCGCCGTTGAGCCGGTAGGCGAGGTTGACCTCGTCGATCACCCGCTGCTGGTCCTCCGGAGTCAGGGGCGCGGCGTCGAGTTTCGCGCGGTAGGTGTCCTTGAACACCTTCGGTTTCGGGATCTCGTCGAAGATGTAGAACTGCAGGCCGTCGGTGGTGTACCCGTAGGCGCGTTCGAGCATGCGCCGGATGATCTGCCCACCGGACAGATCTCCCAAGTACCGGATGTAGTGGTGCGCAACGAAACCGGCGGGCCACTCGTACGCCACCTCGCGGAGCCGCTCCACGTAGCGGGTGGTGGCGGGCAGCGCGGACACCGTCTCGCGCCACGACGGCCCGCGCAGGAACTCGAGATCCGCTTCCAGTGACGGAACCCGCAGCAGTTCGTCGTGGAGAAAAGGCGACGCGACGGGGTTGCCGGTGTGGGTGCGTCCGGCGTCCTCGAGTTCGCGGTAGACGAGGTACGTCTGCGCGAGCAGTTCGGCGTAGCCGTCCGAGGTGAGTTCACCGGCGAGTAGGGCCCCGACGAAGCGGGACTGCTCCGTCTCCCGGTGAGCGGCGTCCGTCCCGGCCTTGATGCGCTCGGCGAAGCCGACGATTCGGCGATCGGCCGCGTCGGCCTCGTTCAGCGTGGTCATGGACTCTCCTGCAGATCTACGGGCGTCGGCCGGTGGGCACCAGGTTAGCCTGCCCTGCACGTGAACTGCAGGTGCACGTCTGCCTGCTCCTACACGCTAGGCGCTGACGTCGTCGAGCGCCGCTGCGATCGCGGCGGGCAACTCCAGCTCCTCCGCGACGAGCACTCCGGTCAGCTGTGCGATGTCCCTCGCCCCGACGACCGCGCTCGCGACACCCGGACGATCGCGCGCCCACGCGAGCGCGACGGCCAGCGGGGACGTGCCGAGCCCGTCGGCCGCGGTCACGACCGCGTCGACCACCCGGACGGAGGAGTCGCCGAGGTAACTCTGGACGTCCTGCGCGTGCGCGTCGTCGGCACCGCGGGAATCGACGGGGATGCCGTTGCGGTATTTGCCGGTCAGGACCCCGCGGGCGAGCGGCACCGCAGCGAACACACCGATACCGTGATGCGCCGCGGCCGGAACGAGTTCTTCCTCGACTCCCCGGGCGAGCAGCGAGTACTCCACCTGGGTGGCGACGAGCGTGGTGCCGCGGGACGCCCCTGCCGCGGTGGCCAGCTGCCACCCGAGGTAACCCCGCGCCCCGACGTACCGGACCCGGCCGCTCGCCACCGCGAAATCGAGTGTGGCGGCGACCTCGTCGACCGGCGTGAACGGATCCCAGGTGGCGACCTGCCACATGTCCAGGTAGTCGGTGCCGAGTTCGCGCAGGGTGGCGTCGAGCTGGGCGACGAGACCCCGTCGCGAGCAGTCGATCCGTGAGGGACCCGACGGGTTGATCCCGGAACTCGAGCTCAGGACGAGTTCCGTTCGCGGCACCACGTCGTCGAGCAGTTCCGCCAGGATCCGCTGCGCCACACCGTCGCCGTACGCGGGCGAGGTGTCGACGAGCGTTCCGCCCGCATCGACGAACGCCGCGATCTGCGCCGCGGCCTCGTCGCCGTCGGTGTCCCGACCCCAGGTGAGCGTGCCCAGGCCGAGTCGTGACACTCGTAGCCCGCTTGCTCCGACCGATCTCTGTTCCATAACCGCCTGCGTCTCGTACCGTAGCTGCAACCCGGCGTCGCCCCCGAAGATGCTGGTGCCCCCCGGGACCGGTCACCACAGGTGCAGAGTAGTGGGGTATCGCGGGGCAGGGGTCCTGCCACGCCGGATTCTGCCGGAGGTCGCCCTCCCCGGTACCGTGGCGCCGGTGAATTACGAACGCGACATGGGAAATTGGCGTCAGAGCGGCACATTCGACCTCGGGACCGGTGAGTGATGGGCGAGGCGATGTCCTGGCTCCAGGCGATTGTCCTCGGTACGGTCCAGGGATTGACCGAGTTCCTGCCGATCTCCTCGTCCGGCCATCTCCGGATCGTGTCGGAGGTCTTCTTCGGTGACGACGCCGGTGCGTCCTTCACCGCCGTCACCCAGCTCGGCACCGAAGCCGCGGTGCTCATCTACTTCGCCCGCGACATCGGACGGATCATCGCCGGGTGGTTCCGGGGACTGTTCCACCCCGAGCATCGCGGTGACCTCGATTACCGGATGGGCTGGTATGTGATCATCGGCACGATCCCGGTGGGTGTCCTCGGTTTCCTGTTCAAGGACCAGATCCGTACGGGCGCCCGCAACCTGTGGCTGATCGCCACCATGCTGATCGTGTTCGCGTTGGTCATCGCGGCGGCCGAGTACTACGGGCGGAAGGTGCGTCCCGTCGAGGACCTGCGCGCCAAGGACGGCATCATCATGGGTTCGGCGCAGGCGCTCGCCCTGATCCCGGGCGTATCCCGGTCGGGCGGCACGATCAGTGCCGGACTCTTCCTCGGACTCACCCGCGAAGCCGCCGCGCGCTATTCGTTCCTCCTCGCCATCCCCGCGGTCGTCGCGTCCGGGCTGTTCAGCCTGCCCGACGCATTCGAACCGGCCGGTGAAGGCCTCAACGCGAGCGGCCCGCAGCTCCTCGTCGCCACCGTCATCGCGTTCGCCATCGGCTACGCGTCGATCGCGTGGCTGCTGCGGTTCGTCGTCGACCACTCGATGTACTGGTTCGTCGGCTACCGCATCATCCTCGGCGTTGTCGTCCTGTCGCTTCTCGCGACCGGCGTCGTGTCGGCCACCTGAGATCGGGCGGCCGGGGAGTGCACGACACTAGGCTGGGCCAATGACAGTTGTGCTGCTGCGCCACGGGCGGTCGACCTCGAACACCGCACACACGCTTGCCGGCCGGTCACCGGGAGTCGAACTCGACGACCGCGGCCGCGAGCAGGCGCAGGCCATCGTGTCCCGGCTCGCGGACGTTGCGATCGAGGAGATCGTGCACTCGCCGCTCGTGCGGTGCGAGCAGACCGTGGAGCCGCTCGCCCGGGCCCGGGGCCTGACCCCGGTGGTGGAACATCGGCTGGTCGAGGTCGACTACGGCGAGTGGACCGGTCGTGAGCTGAAGGTCCTGCTCGAGGAGCCGCTGTGGAAGATCGTGCAGCAGCACGCGTCCGCCGCAGTGTTCCCGGGAGGAGAAGGGCTGGCGCAGGTCCAGGCCCGGGCCGTCGCCGCGGTCCGGGAGCATGATGCGCGGCTCGCCGAACTGCACGGCCGGAACGTCGTGTGGGTGGCGTGCTCACACGGCGACGTCATCAAGTCGGTCCTCGCCGACGCCCTCGGCGCGCACCTCGACGGATTCCAGCGGATCGTCGCCGAGCCGGCCTCGATCAGCGTCGTCCGGTACACCTCCACCCGTCCGTACGTGCTGAAGATGAACGACACCGGCGCCGATCTGTCCGGAGTCAACACGCCACCCGTCTCCGGAGACGGGGCCCGCGCCGAAGTATCCGGATCGGTGCCCGGCGGGGAGGTCCGCCTGTGACGATTAGGCGGACCCCGCCGGTGACGATTAGGCGGACCCCGCCGGTGACGATTGACGGATAATGAACGCAACATGCTGCGAGGAACAGTCCGAGACGGAACAACGAGTGGGCAGCGCCGCAGTAGGGCCCGGCTCCAGCTGAAGGAGGTGCAATGTCACGCGCAATTCACGTATTCCGCACTCCTGACCGATTCATTGCCGGGACGGTGGGTGAGCCCGGCGACAGGTCGTTCTACCTCCAGGCCGTACACGAGGCGCGAGTGATCAGCGTCCTGCTGGAGAAACAGCAGGTGCAGGTACTGGCCGACCGGATGGGGCTCCTCCTCGAGGAAGTGCACCGCCGGTTCGGGACGGAGGTTCCCCCGGAGGGGGCCGAACTCGACGACGCGAGCCCCCTTGTCACCCCGATCGACGCCGAGTTCCGGGTCGGCACGATGGGCCTGGGCTGGGACGCGGACGCCGGAGCCGTGGTGGTGGAACTGCTCGCCGTCAGTGAGACGGAGTTCGACGAGTCCGTCGTTCTCGACGACTCCGAGGACGGACCGGACGCCGTGCGCGTCTTCCTCACCCCGTTGCAGGCGCGGGACTTCTCGTTGCGCTCCGAACGGGTCATCGCCGCCGGGCGCGCGCCGTGCCCACTGTGCGGTGAGCCACTGGCCCCGGAAGGGCACATCTGCATCCGGACCAACGGGTACCGCCGCGGCCAGAGCTTCGGCCTCACCCCGGAGATGGACGAGGAGGACTGACGGGTGCCTGCCGAGGAGTCCGATCCTCTGGAGTCCGGCGATCTGACCCTCATCGGCCAGATCACCCACGCCAGTAACGCCACCCTCGTGTGCGACGCAGTCGAGGGTGAGAACACCGTCCGCTGCGTGTACAAGCCCGTCCGCGGGGAGCGTCCGTTGTGGGACTTCCCGGACGGCACGCTCGCCGGACGTGAATACGCGTCGTATCTCGTGTCCGAACAGCTCGGGTGGGGTGTGATTCCCCGCACTCTCCTGCGGGACGGTCCGTTCGGCCCGGGCATGGTGCAGCGGTGGGTCGACACCCCCGACCGGCACGCCGACGACACCGGCGGTCTCGACCTGGTCGACATCTGCGCTCCCGACGCCGTCCCCGAGGGGTGGTTCGAGATCCTGCGCGCCACCGACATGGACGGCGAACCGGTCGCGCTCATCCACGCCGACGACCCGCGGCTGCAGCGGATGGCGGTCCTCGACGTGCTGATCAACAACGCCGACCGCAAGGGCGGCCACGCACTCGAGGGGCTCGACGGTTCCGTTTACGGCGTCGACCACGGCATCTGCCTGCACACGGAGAACAAGCTGCGGACCGTGTTGTGGGGGTGGGCCGGGACGGAGGTGCCGGGCGCCCTCGTCGTCGACATCGCGGAACTGATCTCCTCGCTCGAGGGCGACTTCGGTGCGCGACTGGGCGAGCACATCACGTCCGGCGAGGTCGCCGCGCTGTACGAGCGTTCCGTGGACCTCCTCGCGGCGCCGGTGATGCCCCGGCCGAACGGTCACCGGCCGATTCCGTGGCCGGCGTTCTGACGGAGCCGTTCGGCGCCCGTGGGGGCGGCGGCTCCCTCCGAGGCGGAAATGCGGGTCCACTAGGCTCGCTCTCATGCAGTCTTGGTCCGAAACCGCTGTCCCGTCCGTTCCAGGCCAGGGGCCTCCGCTGCGGTTGTTCGACACCGCTGACCGGCAGGTACGTCCCGTCACTCCCGGACGCACGGCCACGATGTACGTGTGCGGTATCACCCCCTACGACGCCACCCACCTCGGTCACGCGGCCACGTACCTGACGTTCGATCTGGTGAACCGGATCTGGCGTGACGCCGGGCACGACGTGCACTACGTCCAGAACGTCACCGACGTCGACGACCCGCTGTTCGAGCGCGCCAACCGCGACGGCGAGGACTGGGTGGTCCTCGGCATGCGCGAGACGGCGCTGTTCCGCGAAGACATGGAAGCCCTGCGGGTGCTGCCCCCGCGCGACTACATCGGCGCGGTGGAGTCGATCGGCGAAGTGATCGAGATGGTCGAGAAGTTCGTCGCGTCCGGCGCCGCCTACGTCGTCGACGACCCCGAATTCCCCGACGTGTACTTCCGTGCCAACGCGACCGAGCAGTTCGGGTACGAGTCCGGCTACGACCGCGAGACGATGGACAAGTTCTTCGCCGAGCGCGGCGGCGACCCCGACCGCCCCGGCAAGGAGGATCCCCTCGACGCCCTGGTGTGGCGTGCGGTCCGCCCGGGGGAGCCGTCATGGCCGTCTCCGTTCGGTCCCGGGCGTCCCGGCTGGCACATCGAGTGTTCGGCCATCGCCCTCAACCGCATCGGTTCGGGTTTCGACGTGCAGGGCGGCGGCAGCGACCTGATCTTCCCGCACCACGAGTACTCCGCGGCGCACGCCGAGTCGGCCACGGGCGACCGTCGCTTCGCCCGCCACTACGTGCACACCGGCATGATCGGTCTCGACGGCGAGAAGATGTCGAAGAGCCGCGGCAACCTCGTGTTCGTGTCGAAGCTGCGCGGCGAGGGAGTCGACCCGGCCGCCATCCGCCTCGGACTGCTGTCCGGGCACTACCGGCAGGACCGTCCGTGGACCGAGCAGGTTCTCGCCGACGCCCACACCCGGCTGCAGCTGTGGAAGGATGCCGCCGCACTCGAGTCGGCGCAGTCGGCCACCGACACGATCGCCCGGCTGCGCCAGCATCTCGCGGACGATCTCGACACCCCGAAGGCGCTCGACGCCCTCGACGGCTGGGCCCGTCGCGCCCTCGACCACGGTGGCTCGGACACGAACGCGCCGAGCGAATTCGCCGCCGCCGTGGACGCCCTCCTCGGTGTGCGCCTCCGGCGCCCGTGAGTACTTGTTAACCGCCCGCGGTTAACAAGTACTCACGGGTCAGGCGAACTCGAGGGCACCCTCCGCGGGCGTCGGGACGCGCCTGCGGAGGGGCGAACCGAGCGCCTGCGCCAGGTCGGTGCCGTCGTGTTCGGCGAGTAGTTCGCCATCCGACCACACGAGCAGCGTGGCGCTGACGCTCTGCTCGGCTGTCGAGTGCGCCAGATCGTAGTGCGCACACCCCGGCACGCCGCTGTACGTGATCCACAGGTCGAACCCGGTCATGAACAGGTCGAGGTCGAATTGCACGCTGAGGCCGAGCAGTTCGGCCCGGCCGTTGTCGTCGACGCCGGCGAACGCTTCGTCCAGCGCCAGCAGTCGCGGCGCATGGGGGTCGGCGGAATCGAGCATGACGTGCGCTGCGGCGAACAGCGGCAGGTGCAGCGAGACGGACTGCTCGCCGCCGGAGAGCGCGCTGTGCCGGGCGACGGTCAGCCGGTCTTCGTTGCCGTTGCCGCTGATCAGGGTGAACGAGAACACCCGCCACCGCCGGTAGTCGAGGGCGGACGCCAGGATCTCCGGGTACGAACGCTCCGGGTGGGCGGCGCGGGCAGTCCTGATCTGGTGGGCGAAGTGGGCGCGCATTGTGGCGAGCTCGTCCGGCCCCAGCGCCGAGGTGTCGCGCTCGAGAAGTTTGGAGATCGCCTTCGCGCTGTCGTCGAGGTTGTCGGCGAGTACCCAGTGGACGCCGATGGTGTTGCCGGACGACATCCGGCGCTCCCGCATCTCGGTGCCCATCCGGGCGATGAGTTCGCGTGCGTCGACGGTCCGTTCGTGGATCTGCTGTGCGAGACCCGTGAGCAGCGCGTCCTCCAGGATGCGACGCTCGGTTTCGGTGAGCAGCAATTCCTGATCGGAGCGAGCGGACGCGATGCGGGCGGCGAACTCGCCGATCGACGAGTACCCCTCGTCGTCCTGCACCTGCACCACGGTCACGCCGTCCGGGGCGTCCCACTGCAACCGGTAGTCCTGGCCGGCGGCCGCCAATTGTGCGTCGAAGTCCTGCAGCGCGGTGGTGAGCGCGGTGCGCGTCGATTTGCGCGCCGAGTCGCTGACCCGCACCGACTCGGTGGCGCCGTCCAGTGCGCGGAACAGGGCATCCACTTCGGGCGGCAGGATCTGGGTGTCGTCGTCGGCGTTCTGGATCCGATACACCAGCTGTTCGGCACTCATCCACGCCGCCGAGCTCGCCGGCCAGGTGTGGCCGCCGTCGACGCCGAGGAGTTCGAGTAGGTCGCGCCGGGCATACGGCGCGAGGCGGGCGGCGTCGGCGTGCGTTTCGGTGAGCGCCAGCCGGAGCGTCTGGACGGCGGTGTTGTACGCGCCCTCGGCTTTACCGATGGCCTCACCCGCGTCCTTGTCCGCCTTGCGGGCGTCGCGCTGCTCCTTCTTGCACGCCTCGATCCGCGCGTGCGCCTCCTCGAGTTGGCGGTCCAACTGCTCGGCCCCCGATCCCAGCGTGTCGCGCAGCGTCTCGAGGCGTTGGACCTGTTGCGCGAGAACCTCTTCGGCGATGGCAGCTTCTTCCGCGAACTCCTCCGCGCTGCCGCGCGCCTCGTGCAGTCGGACCTCGGACTCGCGGGTGTGCTCCACCTCCTTGGCGTGTTCGCGCCTGCACCGTTGCACCATCTCGCCCTGCTTCTCGAAATGCCGGACGGCCGCGGCGAGCGAGTCGATCTCGCGGGCGACGTGGGGAGTCCGGTGCGTGGACGCAGTGGCCCGGAGCTGCTTCTCCTTCGCGGACAGGTCGGCGATGGCCTGGTCGAGTTCGCGACCGACCGCTGTCGCCGTGTCGGAGCGGCTGCGGAGTGCGCCTGCGGATTCGGTGACCTTCTTCAGCGCCGTGAGGATCGATCCGGTGCGGGGCAGGGCCTGCGCCGCCGCGGTGGTCCGCGACAGCAGCGCCGCCGCCGCATCCGCGGACGCCCGGGCTTCGTCGAGCGTTGCCCGGGTTTCCTCGAGGATCCTGTCGAGTTCGGCGATACGGGCGGCGCGCCTGCGGGCCCGTGCGGTGGTTCCGATGTACTCCGCGTCCGATTTCGTGTGGCGTCCCCGCTGGATTCCCTGCCGGTACGCACCGTCTTCGGCAACACCGACCGGACCTTCGGACAGGTCGAGGGATTCGAGGGCGATGGATTCGAGGATCCCGCGCACGCGATCGTCGGGAACGCCCGTGTCCTGTTCGACCTCGAGAACGTCCGCGAGGGTCGTGCCGGTGGGCCGATCCCCGGCCGGAAGGGCCACGAGGAACTGTTCGGATTCGACGTCGGGGAGTGCGTCGTCGACGGGCACCCAGCCGTCGAGGAGATTCGCGGCCTGCAGTGCGGCCTCGATTCCTGCCGCCGCGGCAGCGTCGACACTGTCGGCGAAGCGGACCAGACGCCACAGCGGTGCACCGGTCAGCCGGGACCGGGCGTCCTGCCGGGCGGTCGAGAGCGGCGGGGCGTCGTCGTGCTCGGATTCGATGGCCGCGCGAGCGGATTCGTGTGCGGCGATCACCTCCTCGGCGGCGGCGGCGTCGCGGTCGTACTGCTGACGACGCAACCGGAGCGCGTCGACGGCGTCCGTCGTCTGTTCGGTCAGCGTCTCCGACAGGGTGGCGGCGTCGTCGTCGCCGATCCGGCCGAGGGCGGCGTCCAGGACGTCGAACAGTGAAGCGGGCGCGTCGATCTCGGCGTAGAGGGCCGACTGTTCCGTCCACCAGGATCGGAGTTCGCCGGCGCAGCGGCTGCGGGCCGATTCGACCGCCGTCTCGGCTTCGAGAACGGCGACCGTCGCGGTGTCGAGTTGCTCCTGGCCTCGGCGTGCCGCCTCGTCGGCCCTGGTCCGTTCGGTGACCGCCCTCTCGACGGTGGCGAGTGCGGCCCGGACCGCGCGGATGTCGCCGTCGCGTTCTTCGGTGTGCCCGCGCAGCGCCGCGGTCAGCTGGTCGGTGCGCGCGTTCTCGGGGAGTGCGGTCCAGGTGATTCCCGCGTCCTCGGCGGCGAGGTGAAGCTCGTCTTCGGCATGGGTGAGCGCCTCGACGGCGCGGGCGACGGCGTCACCGGCCTTGTCGTGCTCCTCGGATCGCTGTTCGAGGGTCACCTTGGCTTTGCGTGCCTTCTCGGCCTGCAGTTCGGTCGACTTCTCGAGCGTCGAGACGGCCTGCGCGAGGTCGTCGAGTTGTGTCCGCCCCTCGTACGCCGTCGACCGCTTCAGCGCGTCCAGAGTGGCATTGGCCTGGTCGAGTGCGCGTTCGGCGGCGGTGAAGCGTTCTTCGGCAGCCGCTCGGCTCTCCTGGCTGCGCGCCCGGTCCGCTGCCGCCCCATGGAGAGCGGCGATACCGGATCGGACGGCCTCCAGACGGGTCGCGAGGTGGTCGACGTCCGTACGCGCCTGCTGGCGCAGGTATTTCGCGTACACGCCGACGAAGCTCTGCGCCGCCTGGTCCGCCGCGGCCAGCCCCTCGAGCGCCCGGCCGACCTCCTCCATGTCGCTGAACGAGCGTGCCGCCTCGAGGACCAGTTGCTCGTCGAGTGGTCGCAGACCGTCGGTGAGTGCCTGCGACAGTCCCTTGGGGTCGAGGTTCTTCGCGAGCTGGGGCCGCCGGAGCGTGAGGATGAGGTTGATCAGCTGGTCGTAGCGCTGGACGCCGAGCCCGAACATCCGGGCGTCGATGGCGGCGCGGTAGTCGAGCGGCCGGTCGGTGATGGAGTCGGTGCCGATCTGTTCGCCCAGTTGCTTTTTCGTGAGCGGACGGTCGTCGCTGCCGAGTAGGGAGAAGTCGACGCCGACGCGACCGTCGGCGACGAAGTACCAGCGTGTGACCTTGTCGTTGGTGCGGGTGGCGCGCATGCCGATGCCCACGGTGACGGCCTCGGGGTCGTCCTTCGCGCCGCGGCAGAACTCCATCCAGACGTACGAGTACGCGCTCTCCTGCCCGCGGTACAGCAGGTTCGACTTCATGGTGCGTTCCTCGCCGGCGAACGGATTGAGCCGCCGGGGTTCGATCCGGCCGTCGAAGACGAACGGGAACAGCACTTCGAGGGCCTTCGTCTTGCCGGAACCGTTGGGACCGCGGAGAACGAGGCGACCGTCGGCGAAGGAGAACTCCTGATCGCGGTAGTCCCAGAGGTTGATGATCCCGGCGCGGGTGGGCCGGAAACGCGCACTCGTCATGCTGTGACTTCCTCGCTGTCGTTCGCTGAGCTCTGGAACAGGTCGATCTCGGGTGTGCGGTCGCGGATCGTGACCACCACACCCCGGTAGCGGGCGAGTGCCGGGAGTGCGAGCACGCCACCCGGCACGGCCGCGGTGAGGCGTAACCGCTCGAGCAGCGCCAGCGCCGCGCGTCCCAGACCGTCCGGGTCTGCCTGCCAGCCGGCGGCGAACGTGCGCCCGAATCGTTCGGTCAGTGTCCGGACGGTGCCGGCGATCCAGTCGTCCTCGATGACCGGGAACAGCCGGTCCGCGGGGGCGGGGTCTGCGGGTTCGAATCCGTCGTGGCCGGCGAGGCTGTCGAAGATCCCGGACTGGGGAATGGCGCTGTCGACCTGTTCGATCAGGTCGTCGAACCGGGCCCGCGGCAGCGGAATCAGGGCCGTCTCCGGAGCGTCCGGATCCAGTACGCGATCGGCGATCTCGCCGGCGAGCAGGAGCGCGACCTGCGCGACCGTTCCCGTCCCGGGGAACCGGACGTCGGACAGGCGTCCGGAGGAGTCGATCATCGCGACACCCTCCTCACGCCGCTCCGCGACCAGTCCGGTGAGCAACTCGACATCGGCTGCGGTGCGGGGGAGTGCGAGTTGCATCAGCTCGTCATCGTCGAGGTCGGCGGCGTAGACCACGGGCCGTTCGACGAGAGCACGCCGGACCCGCCGCGCGGTCTCCTTCACGTCGACCGGCCGGGCGGTCCCGAACTCGGAGGTGTCGTCCTCGGTCACCGCGTCCGCACCGGCGAGCAGTCCGCGGATGGACCGGAGGTGCTGCAGTGCGCGCGGCGGCCGGAACAGGGCGATGACGACGGACCTGTCGATGTCGTAGAGCGCCTCTCCTGCATCGGGATTGGCGGCCCAGCCGCCCGCGTCGCCGTCGGCGAGGGCGATCGCGCCGCGGGCGGCGAGCCAGCCGACGGCGTCGACGAACGCATCCCGG
Source organism: Rhodococcus sp. JVH1 (assembly GCF_000280725.2). Classification (NCBI taxonomy): domain Bacteria; kingdom Bacillati; phylum Actinomycetota; class Actinomycetes; order Mycobacteriales; family Nocardiaceae; genus Rhodococcus; species Rhodococcus sp. JVH1. Next base: position 7,129,837 of record NZ_CP166289.1, read on the forward strand.
TCGGACGCGCGTTCCGTGGACAGGTCCACACCGTCGACCTGGGCGGCGTCGGCGGCCACGTGATCGGCGAGCTCGGACAGGGTGATCTGGTTTCCGGCGCGGCCGAGCGCGGCCAACGCCAACGCGAGGTAGGCGTAGCGGTACCGGTCGAACGTGCGGTCGGTGGCCGTCTTGGCCGGGGTCCCGGCGTCGAGTCGGTCGCTGACCGTGAACAGCCGGGCGGTCGTCTCCGTGACTTCGAGTCGGTACCCGAAGAGCGTCATCAGATCGTCGCGTAATTCGGTGGCCCACCGGCGGAGCAGGGGGAGTGCGATGCGATCCGGATAGGTTTGTGTCACCAGGTGATTCGACAGAATGACGCGGGCGGCGCGCTGATACGAATCGAGGGCGAGCGGCGAGATCTCCCGTGCCTTCACCGAACGCTCACCTGCAGTCCGTCGAGGTGCAGACGTCCTCGGGCGGTGCGCACCACCGTCGATTCGCTGTGCGGGCTGAGGGTGAGCTTCACGCCGTTCTCCGATCCTGTGCTGCTCTTCACACGGCCGCTGACCGGAACCCGCGCCGTCAGCGCGGCGTTGAGCAGACTCAGCAGCACGTCGGTTTCGGCCTCGTCGAGTTCCCGCTCGTAGACCCCGCCCCGGGCCAGCGACTGGGCGGCGGCGGCGCGAAGTCGTTGCGCGGTCAGCTGTTCCTCCCGCAGGCGGCGCACGCTGCCCTCGTTGCGCTGCACCCGTGCGGGCAGGCCGGGCGACGGGGGACGTCCCGTCTCGGCGAGCGTGCGGGAGATCTCCACGGGCTGGGCCTCCCACCACGACCGCGTGTCGGGAATGATGTCGGCGTCCGGATGCACCATCGACAGGTGGCGCGGACGCCCGAGGTCGAACACGGCCTGAAACAGCGCATGCGCGGCGTCCTCGGTCGGAGTGGCGGCGAACCAGCCTGCGAGGTGGCGTAATTGGCTCTCCCTGCTGACACCGCCCTTGCGGGTCTCGGTGACGCGGCGCAGCAGCGACAGGACGGCGGCGATGGCGCTCATCGTGCCCTCGCGGAGGCGTTCCGACTCGCTGAGACCGGCCTCGCTCCCGACGAACCAATGCGTCAATCCCGCCCACCGCGCGCGCCAATCGGCTTCGCGCTCTTCGATGCCGAGGAACACCCGCTCGTCGCTGGCGGCGGCCCGCGCCACCATCGTCTCGACGCCGGTGTCTTCCACGAGCGCGATGGCCGCCGCGAGTTTCGGTGCATAGCGCGAGAGGTCGGAGCTGAACTCGCGCATGTGCGTGAGGAGAGCGTCCTTGTGGGACATGAACGTCTCGGGCGTGATCTCCGTGGTGCGGACGAGGTCGCCGAGGGTCAGGTAGAACTGGGCGGCGCGTCCGGCCATGTCCGACAGCGTCGCGTCGAGACGGTTGAGTTTCCGGTACACGAGGTCGTTGTCGGCCGCACGATTCGCGGCGGCCAGGTCGTTCATGTCGGCGAGGAGGTCGGGCAGCGCCAGCCGGGACAGCGACGCGTCGTCGAGTCGGGCCGCCAGCGCGTCCTCGACGGCTCGGAACACCTGGTAGCCGGCCTGGCTGAACTGATAGACGAAGTGCCGGTTCCGGTATTCGGCCAGCGTCGCGGCGCGGGTTCCGTCGTAGCTGCGTTCGAGCACTTCCCAGACGTGCAGTTGCTCGAGCAGGGGGGTGACGTCGCCGGCGCCGAGTTGTCCGGCCGGATCGCCGACCGCGAGACCGTCCAGAATGCGGGCGACGTCGCCGGCGTGGAGCAGGACGACGTAGTTGGCGCGGGCGTGGTCGAAGGCCCGCAGCACCCACAGGTACTCCGCGCGCTTCTCCGCCGTGGTGAAGGCGAACAGTTTCAACCGGTCGTCCCGGAGTGGGGGAGCAACCGCCGGGCGCGCTGCGCGCAGCCCCGAGGGGGACCGACCGGGATCGCTGCCTGATTCACTCACCGTGACAGGTTATGCGGTCGCCCAGCCGTCGAGCGAACGCCGTGCCGACGCGCACCACCACCGCTGGAATCTGAATCGGAACCTGACGGAACGCTGTAATTTACCGAATTCAGGTGCTCGGTCGCGTACCAACCACCCCGCGTCACCGATGTTCCATCGTCGCGATTCGACTGCCTCACCCCGCCGCTGCACCGATGCCGGGAGGCAGGCATTCAGAGGACGAACAGCACGAAGACGATCGCCACCAGCACGAGAGCCAGTCCGACTGCCGCGGCGACGAGCCAGGACGCCCGGGACGTCGAGTCGGCGGTGGATTCGTCGCCGGACTGCGCGACCGCGCGAGGTTCCGGCGGTGTCGCAACCGCCGTTCCGCCCGACACCCGGGCAGGGGAGGCGCCCACCGCCGCGGCCGACGCGGGGTTGTGCGTGCGCGTCGCCGGCCGGCTCGCGGTTGTCGAGGTCGAGGGCACCGGCTCGCCCACTACGGCGTCGATCACCTCGGTGACGTCGTACGACGGCGGCAGCCCGATCGGGGTGACCCTGTGAGTGGTCGGGTTGAATCCGGCGGCGCGGATGGCGGCACCGAGCGCTGCGGTCTGCTCGGGACCCGGGCCGACGACACAGCGCACACCGAACTTCTCACCGACGGTGTTCGCGAACCCGTGAATGGCCGCGGAGTCCCGCGCGATCAGGCCGTCGCCCGTGACGACCACGGCATCGAGGTTGCTGGGCAGCCAGCCGAACGCCCCGAGCGCGGTGGCGATCTGGGCCGTGGGAGAACCCCCCGAGGAGAAGCGAAACGCCTTGCCTGCCTCGACGCCCGAGCGGATCAGCGCGACGGTCGCGCCCGTGTCGTCGACGTGATAGATGCCGACCAGCTGCCCGGGACGCTCCGCGATCTCGGATTCGAACCAGGCTGCGGCGGCTTCGGCGTCCGAGACGAGGGACAGGTAGGACATGTCGGCGTAGTCCAGGGCGTCGCGGAGCGCCGCGACGGCGGCCGAGTCCCAGCGGGTGGGGTAGGCGGCCATGATGTCGGGGGCGCCGCCGGTCCGGCCGCCGTGGTCGGGGAGAGGTTCGCACTCCCGGAGCAGGCACCGCATCGCACCCGCGACCAGGTCTTCGGCGCGGTACCGCGATCCGTCGCCGACCGCGACACCGGCCGGGTCGCCGACGCGGGGAAGGAACCCCGACACGGTGTGGATGTCGCCGATCGTGTGTGGCGCCGACCCGCCGAGAATTGCGGTGCCGTCCGGGCACATGTGCAGGACGGTGTCCCGGACGATGACGACCGGATCCGGGGATCCTGGATCGTTCGACGCCACCACCGCGGTGGACACGACACTGCCGATCCTGAGCCCGACTCCCATGGACATGCAAGTACCCCTATTCGTTTTGCGAACGGATCGCGACTTCCGTCAGGCCCGTTCCGACTCACTCGGTGAGGCCACAAGATGTACATCCTGCTACCCGAGCACGCTTGTGCGCGCCATCACGCGCGGCGTGGCGTGGTCGTGTTGCGCACACTCGGGCGTTTTCGCCCGCGGCGAGTGATCGGTCAGGTAACGGTCGGTGCGCCGAGGGTTGTTCTCCACTCGGTCACGTTCTCGGTCATCCAGTCGAGGAGGTGCTCCGCCTCCTGCGGATGACGACCGGTGCCGGCGAGAAGATCCGCGAAGGCCTGGGCCGGGGCGACCAGACGAACGTTGTCGCGGAACAGGGTGCGCTCGAAGACCGCAGCCGATCGGGGCGTGGCGACGAGGACGTTGGCACCCTGATCGACGGGGCGTAGCTCGAGTGCGCCGGCCAGCGCTTCGCCGTGGTCGGCGTAGATCTGGACCTGATGCGCCGGCGCGTATTCGACGAACGCCGCCGCGGCGAGTGACCCGGTCACCGCGTAGAGGTGGCCGGAGACCTTTCCGAGTATCGCGACGAACGACTGCACTCCCTCGGGTGCGAAGTAGCCGACGGTGGGGCAGTCCTTGAAACTCGAGTCACTGCTCCAGGCGCGCAGCATCTGCTGCCACCGGACGCTGGTGATGGGGCCACGGGGGAGTCGTTCGAGCAGATCGCGTTCCTCCAGGGTTTCCACCACCCGATAGGTCGCGCCGGTGGACGCGCCGGACAGTCGGACGAGTTCGGGAACCGTCAGCTGACCCGAATGATCGGCGAGGGCGCGCACGACCCGGGCGGCGGGATCGCCGGTCAGCTGGGCGGCCGGACGGCCGGGGCCACGCCACGGGTCGGCGTCCGCGCCGCGGTCGCGCACCCAGATCGCAGGCCGGTCCGCCGCCAGGGAGGTGTTGCCCGTCGCATCGGCGTAGGAGAGACCCCTGGCGTCGAGTTGACGGCGAACCGGCTCGGAAAGGTAACGGGCGCAAACGAATCCGCGATCGGATCCGGACAATCCGTCGGCGAACCGGGCGGCGTCCCCGGCGAGCACCCCCCGGGCGGGGATGACGGAGAAGGACGCCACCTCGCCGTTGGGTGCGCCGACCAGCAACCGTTCCGGTGCGTCGGCGAGGGAGCGGGACTTTCCGGACGTCAACGTCCAGCCGTGAGGGAGGGCGGCCTGGAGGGTGGCGATCGCCCGGCGGTAGAGATCGATGTCGCGTTCCGGCTTGGGGAACGGCACCTTCGGCTCGCTGCCTGCGAATTCGGCGTTTTCCTGATTCGGCACATCGTCAGTCTACTGAATCGGTCCGAGACGGAACCGCAAAATACACCGAATGATCTCGGCAAGGTTCCGAGCCTCGCCGAGGGGTCCGATCCCGCCGCAACTCACCACTTCCAGGTGAGCCGGTCCCCGCAGGCACGGACGGCGTGAGGGAGTTCCACTCCGTCCGGCGGTTCAGGGGCGTCGGGCAATCCAGACGGTCCGGCTGCCCCGCACCGTCAGATCCCCTCGGTGCAGGACGCTGTCGGGGTTGTCGTCCGCGAGAAGGTGATCGAGAGTGTCGCGGTCGTCGGCGGCAAGTTGTCCGTCGAGCGCGGAGCGAATGCGGCGCAGGAAATTCTGTGCATAGAGTCCGGTGCTCGGCGGGGCCGGGGTTGCCTCGCTGGTGAAACTGCGCTCCTCGACGTCTACGAAACCGGCCCGTTCCACGTGGGTCCGCCAGTTCGGGTGCGCGTTCCAGTCCAATCGCGCCAAGGCTTCGTGGCAGCGCGTCTCCAGGCCAGGGCGGCCCAGGCCGAGGTCGTCCGGCAAGAGGCGCGGCAGCGCGTCCATTTCGACGACCACCAGCACGCCGCCGGTGTTCAGCGCGCCGTACATGTCCTGGAGCACCCGGTCGGGGTCGGCGACCTCGTGCAGCGAGGAGGCTGCCCACACGACGTCCGCCGCGCCCACTGCCGGCCAGGCGACATTCAGATCGGCGTGCACGACGCTCACTCGGCCGGCCAGCCCCTGCCCGTGCGCGGCCGTGCGCAGGCGCGTGAGCATCATCTCCGACCTGTCGATCGCGATCACCTCTGCCGCGGGGAATTGTCGAGCTAGGGTCAGGCTGCCGACGCCCGTGCCCGCACCCACGTCGACGACCCGCCGCGGGGTGTCTCGGGTGCGCTGTCCGACCCATTCGGCCACCGAATCCAGGTAGGACCCGAGCACCTCGGCGTCCAGGTCCAGTAGATCCGCGAGCGCCGCCTCGTGCTCGGGAGTGTGCCCGCCGTGGTGACTGCTGTGGTGATGGGAATGCTGTGTCATGGCTCCAGGCTAGCCACACCCTGCGTTGCACGCATACACTCTTGCCTATGACGCAAGAAGTCGGGTTGGACAGCGTGATCCGTCAACGCATCAGGGGGCTTCGGCTGGCCCGCGGCTGGTCACTGGACGTGCTCGCTGCGCGCTGCTTTCTCAGTCCGTCCACGCTGAGCCGCATCGAGACCGGCCACCGCAGGATCGCCCTCGACCAACTGGTCCCGATCGCGCGGGCCCTCGGCACCACGCTCGATCAGCTCGTCGAGTCCGTCGAGGACGAGGACGTGGTGATCCGGCCGCAGCCCGAACACACGAGAGGCCTGACGATCTGGCTGCTGTCCCGCGAACGCGCGCTCCACGGTGCGACCGTGGCGAAGATGCGCATCACCCCCGATCGGCCCGCCGGCCCGGAGCATGTGAGTGTGCACCCCGGCCACGAGTGGTTCACGGTGCTGTCTGGGACGGCCCGCCTGCAGCTCGGTGAGCGAACCATACTTATCGAAGCCGGTGCCGCAGCGGAGTTCTCGACCATGGTGCCGCACTCCATCGGCGCCCACGACGGTCCCGTCGAGATCCTCACGATCTTCGACCACGACGGGGAGCGTGCCCACCTGCACGCCGAGCACAACGAGTAGAAAGGACGGACATGTCGACTTCCGACACCACAGGTCAGACAGAGTTTCCGGCAAGCATGGGGAAGGTCTCCCGGCGTGAGCTCGCGTCCCACGGCTATACGCGTTTCGATCAACTGACGACGGTCACCGCCAAGGAACTGTTGAAGATCCACGGCGTCGGACCGAAGGCGATCCGAATCCTCGAGGAGGAACTCGCGGAACGGGGGCTCGGCTTCGCGAAGTGAACCGAGCCCGGCCGCGCTACAGCAGGCCGTGAGTGCGCTGATAGGTGGCCGGTGGTGTCCCGACCACGTGAGTGAAGACACGGGTCAGGTGAGCCTGGTCGCTGAACCCCAGTTCGTAGGCGAGCGCCGACCAGTCGATCCTCTCGCCCGAGTGCGCGGCGCCGGCCGCGTCGAGGATGCGGAATCGCTGGATCACCCACTTCGGGCCGATACCGACGTACTCGGTGAACAGCCGTTGCAGGGTGCGCAGACTGCAGCCGGCATGTGCGGCGAGCTGGTCTGCCCGGACGATGTCGCGGTTGCACTGGGCGTCGCCCACCAGGGCTGTGATCTCCCGTCCCGTCGGATCCGGAACGGGATCGGTGCGGAGAAGGTATCGCTCGAAGGCGGCGATCATCTCCGCGCTGTCCGTGCCGGCGAGGATCCGCTCCGCGACCGGGCGATCGTCACCGGCGAGCAGGTGCCGACCGGGCTGGACGGTTCCCGAGATCGCGCCGACACTGCCGTTGAGCAGAGGCCGGAACCCTCCGGCGTGGAAGGCGGCTCCCAGCACGTGACCGTTCCCGGTCAATGTTCGGTAGAACGGCGACCGGGAGATCCCGTGCACCAGCAACTGTCCGTCCTCGGCAGCGACATGAACGCGGGGCTGGGGCACCACCTGCTGTCGATGGGGCGTCGGCACCGACCACCTCACCAGCCAGTGGTAATCGACGAACTCGGCCAAAGCCTCTCGGGGAGCGACCCGTTCGACCTCGAACCCCGGTGCGGCGGCCGTCGGGCGGACGATCGCCTCGGGGTGTCCCGGCACAGTCGGCATTCGCTCATCCTAGTGTCGCGAATGTTCAAGAACCGCACGCTGTCGCGTACCTAGAGTCACGTGTCATGAGCTACTCACACACTGCACGAGGCAAGTTCTCCATCGCCGCGTGGTCGGAATCAATGATCGTCGACATCGACGGCGAAGGCACGACCGCCGGCGACGCCTACTACCCCACGCGCGGAGCCAACCGAGCGACCGTCGCGTACTCGTACTCCGGGGACATCGAGGGAACGAGCACCGTGGTCTATCTGATCGCGTACAAGGCCGATGCCGCGCCGGTGCTCGGTCTCGAGCGTTTCGAGGGCTCGATCGGCGGGCACGACGGGACGTGCGTGTTCCAGCACATCGGCAGCCAGGATCAGGGTTCGGTGTCGGCCCGGATCGAGGTGGTGCCGGGTATGGGCACCGGCGGTCTGGTCGACCTACGCGGCAGCGCGGACCTGTCCATCGCGGGGCCCGATGACAGCGGCTACGAATTCGTACTGTCGTACGACGTCGGCTGACATTTCGACGTCGCTCACGTTGTCGAGGGTGCGGCGAGGGGCTTCAGGCCGCACGCCGTCGCGAAGCCCTGTGATTCGATGCCGAACGCGGTGTTGGTGCGTGTCATGAGATTCGCCAGGGCGATGAACGCGGTCAGTTCCACCAGCGTGGCCGGGCCGAGCGCCTCGAGCAGCCTGGCCGACGTTTCGTCGGTGACCGTCGGCGGGGTATGGGTCATCGCTTCGGCGTACTCGAGCACGTCTCGCTCAGCGGCGTGAACACGTCCGATTGGCGCCATCGGCCTCGACCGGCTCGGCCACCTCGCCGAGTATCTTGCGGGACATCCGCTTGACGACCGCGCCGTAGATGCCGGTCAGCTCGGCCTTCGGGATCCGGGTATTGCCGGCTACAATTCCTCCTCCAGTCGTTGTGCTCTCGGCATGAGACACCGGCCAGGAACCGAATGTGTCACCCGAACCGGATGTGATTGCAGGAACTTTCGCTACCGCTCAGCCCGGTGCGAGTGCCCGGTCGGCCAGCGCGGCGACGACGGGCGAGAGTGCCTGAGCGTGTTCGAGGGTCAGGTGGTTGTCGTCGCGGTACACGAGGTCGTTGCCGACGATGACGGGGCAGCGCTCGGTGGTGCAGAACAGGGCGGTGAGGTCGGCGTACCGTCCGCCGCCTGCCGCCGTGGCCACCGCCTCGGCCGCGACGCCGGCGTCGTTCACCGCGACAGGCCGGGGCGGCGAGCAGGCGGTCGCGTCGTCCAGGTGGGCGGACAGGCACGTCGGCACGGTCGACTGCGGATCCGGGATCGGTCCGAGGACGAGGACGGCCGCACCCGTGGCCCGCAGTTCCGTGACCAGCCGGGTCAGGCTGTCGAGCCATGCCTGACCGTAGACGGTGAAACCGAAATCGGCGCCGTACCGCCGCGACATGCTCAGCACGACCAACCGGGGCCGTTCGGTCCGCAGCCGATCGACGATCTCGCCGCGCCACTGCTCGCACTCGGTGTATTCCCGCCCGAGGTAGGGGCTGGTGAGTGGGAGGTCGAGGAGCGGGCAGGTGACCTTGCCCATCGTCTCGAGCCGCCAATGATTCTGCTCGGCGGCCGATTCGAATGCCGGGGCCCACATCGCGGCATGCGAATCGCCGACCAGCGCCACCGTCGTCGGAGACGCCACGTCCCCCGACGCGCACTCGCCCTGACCCACTTCGAGCCACGACCGCACACAGCCGTTGACGAACACCTCCGGCTTGTCTGCCGGCGCGTCGGCGAGCGGTGGAGACAGATTCGACGGGACCGCTTGCAGCCCTGCCGATTCCGCGACCGCCGTCTGCACCTGCGCGGTCATGTCCTGCACCGCCGCGTCGCGCGGATCGACTGCGGTAGGCGCCGATTCGGTCGGCGCAGAGACGGTGAGGGCTGTGGCCGCGGCTCCGTGTCCGACCGGAACCGGCCGCGCGATCAGCAGCACCAGTGCCGCACAGACAGCGATGGCGGTGACGGCGCCGCCGAGTACGAGGCTGCGCGAGGCCGAACGACGCAGCGGAGCAGCGAAGCGGACGGGATTCTCGACCAGGACCAGTGTCAGTCCGGCCAGACCCGCGGACACCATGACCATCGCCAGACGATCGGTCAGGTCGAGCGAGCGGCCGAGCACGATCGGCGCGAGCAGCAGCACCGGCCAGTGCCACAGGTACCAGGAATAGGACACCCGACCGACCGCCCGCATCGGCGGCAGCGACAGGCTCCGCCCGACCCCCAGCCGGGGCGCGGCACACCCCGCCCCGATCACCAGCACCGTGCCGGCGACCGGCACCAGCGCGGCGGTTCCGGGGTAGGGCGTCGTCTCACCGAGTCGAAAACAGGCGACGACGATCAGCGCGAAACCCGTCCACCCGGCTGCGGCGGCGACCACCGACGGCAGCCGCTGCCAGTGCCGAACCGACAGGGCGACCAACCCGCCTGCGGCCAGTTCCCAGGCGCGGGCGGGCAACGAGAAGAACGCCCACGGCGGGAGTGTGCTGGTCCAGTCGAGCGAGACCGCGAACGACACTGCCGCGACCACGGCGAGCACGATCAGATACGGGGTCGTCGACGGTGTTTCATCCGCGTCGAGGCGCCGTGTCCTGCGCCGGACGAGCCAGGCGACCCCGATGATCAGCGCCGGCCACAGCAGGTAGAACTGCTCTTCCACGCCGAGCGACCAGTAGTGCTGGAACGGTGACGGGGGCGCGTCGGCGGCCAGATAGTCGGTGCCGTGCAGGGCGAACCGGTAGTTGCCGACGTACAGTGCACTGGCGATCCCGTCACCGAGGACCGCGCGGGCCTGCAGAGGGGGCAGGAGCAGGGCCGCACCGATCGCAGTGGCCACCAGCACGATGCACCCGGCGGGCAGCAGCCTGCGGGCCCGCGCACCATAGAACTCGGCCAACCGCACGCGGCCGGTGGTCGCGACGTTCCGCCACAGCAGCCCGGTGATGAGAAACCCCGAGACGACGTAGAAGATGTCGACGCCGACGAACCCTCCGCCGATTCCGGGTACGCCCGCGTGAAAGAGGACCACGGCCAGCACCGCGACGGCCCGCAGCCCCTCGATGTCCGCGCGGAACCTCGTCTCGGCCGGCTGGACACCGACCGGAGGGCGGTTACCGGATCGGCGTCGCCGTTCCGGACTCGCGACGGTATTCACGCGACCAGCGATCTGTCCATGCGACGCGCTCCTTCAGCTGCAGCATTGAGCTCATGATGACAGCGGTGCCGGGACTTTCCCGAAAGGCACGCCGTATCAGGACCCAGCGCCGGTGAGCGGCCTCTCACACGTGCACGACCACCGACCCTTCGCGAACCGACGCGGAGTAGGTGCGGACCGAGCCCACACCCTCGAATAGGCAGGCGCCCGTGTCGAAGGCGAACGTGTACTGGTGGAGCGGGCACATCACGCCGGTGGCGTCGATCTGTCCGTCGGCGAGGGGACCGCCCTTGTGCGGGCACACCGCGTCCATCGCCCGAACGGTGCCGTCCGACAACAGGAATACGGCCACCTGACGGTTCAGCACGACGTACGTCCGGCCTTCGCCCGGCGTCAGGTCGCTGACCGGCCCCACCGCGACCTCGGAAGGCCCCTCGATCAGGGCGGTCATCGGACCGGCACCTGGGGCAGCGGCAGCAGCGGGAGCGACGGAGCGAACTGTGCGGGCGATTTCGGCGCGCTGCGCTCCTTCCAGGGATCCCGGTAGCCGTCCACCGCCGTCTGGATCCGCTCGTCCAATCCCGTCACGATGTCCTCCTCGTCTCGGACCAGTAGCGCCTGAAGATGTTCGAGTCCCACCCGCGGCACGAAGTCGTACGTGCGTTCGAGCCATTTCGCGTTCTCGCGGTAGTACTGGATGAACCGGCCGCCGAGTTCCACTGCGGCTTCGGGTGATTCGACCGTGGCCAGCAGATCGCCCTTGCGGATGTGCGCTCCGGCGGCGCCGCCGACGTAGATTTCCCATCGGCCGTCGCCGACCGCGACCACACCGAAGTCCTTGCACAGGGCCTCCGAGCAGTTACGTGGGCACCCGGCGACCGCGAGTTTCAGCTTCGCGGGCGTTTCCAGGCCCTGGAATCGTTCCTCGAGCGCGATGCCGAGGCTCGTCGAATCGCCGAGACCGTAGCGGCAGAAATCGGTTCCGACGCACGTCTTCACCGTGCGCATGCTCTTGCCGTACGCGAACCCGGACGGCATGTCGAGGTCACCCCACACCTTGGGGAGGTCTTCCTTCTTGATGCCGAGCAGGTCGATGCGCTGCCCGCCGGTGACCTTCACGAGCGGCACGCCGTACTTGTCGGCCACGTCGGCGATCGTGCGGAGTTGCTCAGGCGTGGTGACGCCGCCCTTCATCTGCGGGACCACCGAGAACGTGCCGTCGCGCTGGATGTTGGCGTGCACGCGGTCGTTGATGAACAGCGCGCCGCGCTCGTCCACCCAGTCGGGCCCCCAGATGGTGCGGAGCAGCGAGGCCAAGGGCATCTTCGCGGACGCGTCCTCCTTCGCGTCCGTCGCAAGCTCGGCGAACACCTGGGACACGGCGCGGAGATCGCGTTCCCGGATGGTCGCGATGAGTTCGGGCTTCGTCATCGGGATGCAGGGCACATACCAGTCCGCGGAGGGGTCGGCCTCGAGTTCGCCGCCCGCGGCGCAGGCCACGATGTCGGCGACGAGTCCCTTGCACGAGCCGCAGCCCTTGCCGGCCCGGGTCTGTGCGCAGACGTCGGTGAGGGTCTTGGCGCCGGAATGGACGCACGCCACCAGATCGCCCTTGCTCACGCCGTTGCAGTTGCACACCTGCAGGTCGTCGGGGAGATCGGCGACACTCGTCGCGGCGCTCGGGGATCCGACGTCGAAGAGCATGCTGATCCGCTCCTCGGGCAGCGGTACCTTGCCGTCGAACGCCTGGGTGAGGAAACCGGCCTTGCTGATGTCGCCCATCAGGGTGGCGCCGATCAGCTTGCCGTCGCGGACGACGAGGCTCTTGTACGTGCCGCTGCGCGGTTCGTAGTACTGGACGAACTCGTCGTCCGCCGTCTCCGGTCCCTTGACGCCCATCGCGGCCACGTCGACACCGGCGACCTTCAATGTGGTGGTGGTGCGCGAACCGGCGTACGCCGCTTCGGGATTGGAGCCGGTGAGGACTTCGGCGAGGATGACCGACTGCTCCCACACCGGGGCGACGAGGCCGTAGGTCTCCCCACGGTGCTGTGCGCACTCGCCGACGGCGTACACGGAACCCTCGTCCTCGCAGCGCATCTGGTCGTCCACCACGACGCCGCGTTCGACCACCAGCCCGGCGGCCCGTGCGAGCTCGGTGTTGGGCCGGATTCCGGCGGTGACGACGACCATGTCGGCGTCCAGGGTGGAGCCGTCGACGAACGACACCCCGGTCACCAGGCCCGCTTCGTCGCGCAGCACGGCAGTGGTCCGCATCGAGGTGTGGACGCCGACGCCGAGTTTCTCGATCTCGGCGCGCAGGACGCTGCCGCCGCGTTCGTCGAGTTGCTGGTTCATCAGGTGCCCGGGGGAGTGGACGACGTTGACGGTGAGCCCCTGTGTGCGCAGCCCGTACGCGGCCTCCAGACCGAGCAGGCCGCCGCCGATCACCACCGCGGACACGTCGTCGCGGGCCTGCGCCATCTGCAGCATGCCGTTGGTGTCGGCGATGTTCCGGAATCCGAACACCCCGCGGGCCAGGCGCCCGTCGTGCTCGCGCAACCCGTCCATGTTGGGGAAAAACGTGTTGCTTCCTGTGGCGATGATGAGCACGTCGTAGTCGACGACGCGGCCGCTCTCGCAGGTGACGGTCTTCGCGAACCGGTCGAGTGCGACCGCGCGGTCGCCGGCGTGGAGTTTGACGCCGTTGGCGGTGTACCAGCCCATGGGGTTGAGGATGAGGTCCTCGTCGTCGGCGGCCGCCTCCCCGGACAGCACGTGCGAGAGCATGATCCGGTTGTAGTTGCCGTAGGGCTCGTCGCCGATCATGGTGATCTCGAAACGCTCGCCGCCGCCGCGGTTCAGGATCTCCTCGACGGTGCGTGCGCCGGCCATACCGTTGCCGACGACCAGCAGCTTGCTCGAACTCGGTGTGTTGGCCATGCGTCGAGGCTCCGCCTCGGGAGTGTCGTAACGGCTGCGCGCACGTTACGTGGGAATCAGGAACACCTCACAGTCCTCCCGGAAGTCGTGTCAGGCGGGTGCGCGGTCGCGGGGCATGAGCAGCGGGGCCAGCACGGCGAGGAGCAGGGCGGGCAGCAGGAAGCCGGCCGCGGGCGACACCGAATACACCGGGGTGAGGGTGATCGGGGCGAGCGCGTTGCCCATGAACCGCAGCGCCTGCACGACGGACACCGCGCCGCCCCGGTTCGGGCCCGGCGACCCGAGCACGGCGGCGTTGACACCCACCAGGACGAACTGACCGGCGATTCCGGCCGCGAACCACGCCACGGCCACGACCGCGAGGAGAGACACGGTCCCGGCGACCGCGACGAGAATCGCCCCGCCGACCGCGCCGATCAGAACGGCGGCCCGGGCCCCGATCTTGTCGATGACACCGCCGACGAGGCGGGCGGTGAGGATGCCTGCCACGCCGAACCCGGTGAGCAGCAGCCCGCGCTGGGTCGGGCTCAGCCCGAAGGCGTCCTCGGCGCGGAACGCCACCAGGAAGCTCAGCCCACCGAGTGCACCCCAGCCGAGGAGTGCCACCACCCCGATTCTCAGCACCGACGGGGTGAGGGCGTCGCGCAGTCGCGGGCGCGGTGCCCCCGGCTCGGCGGGAGCGCTGTCGGGAACGCCGACCAGACCCAGCACCGCGGCCACGAGGGCGATGACGAGGAAGGCGAGGCGCCAGTCGACCTCCGCCGCGAGCCCGCCGACGAGCGGCGCGCTCGACGTTCCTGCGGCCTGGAAGGCGCCGAAGACCCCCAGTGCCCGGCCCAGATGCTTCTGCGGAGTCGAGGCGGCGAGCGCCGCCAGCAGCAGCGGCGTCGTGAACGAGTTCGAACACCCCTGGAGCACGCGGGCGCCGAGGAAGAGCGGCAGCGTCGGCGCCACGAAACACGCCAGCGACGACAGCAGATAGACGCCGTACGCGATCCGCACGGTCCGCGTCTGCCCCCACCGCGCGCCCAGCGTGCCCGAGACGAGCATCAGCAACGCGAACGGCAGCAGGTACGCCGTCAGCGAGCCCGCCGCGGCGGACGCACTCACGCCGAGGTCGTCCCCGATCTCGGGAAGGATCGACGCGACGACCCCGCCGCCGAACGGACCGAGGAAACCGCCGGCGTAGAGCGCCGTGCGCTGGAGCGAGGAACGAAGCGACTCGGATGAGTTCTTCGTCACAGCCCGAAGCTGCCGGGCCCACGCCTGCGGAGATATCGCTCGAACTCGGCGGCGAGCGCATCACCGTCGATCTTCGAGATGGCGTCGGAGATGTCGGTCTCGGCGTCGCCGCGCTCCTCGAGGGAACGGACGTACTCGCCGATCTCCTCGTCGTCCGCGGTCATCTCGGTGACGGCTTCCTGCCAGTCGTCGGCCTGGGCCGGGAGTTCTCCGAGGGGAACCTCGATGTCCAGGACATCCTCGACGCGTTGCAGCAGCGCCACCGTGGCCTTGGGATTCGGCGGCTGGGACACGTAGTGGGGCACGGCCGCCCAGAACGACACGGCAGGCACACCGGCCCGGACACACGCGTCCTGCAGCACCCCGGTGATCCCGGTCGGCCCCTCGTAGCGGGTCTGCTCGAGCTTGAACCGCTCGGCGGCCTCACTGCTGTATGCGCTGCCCGTCACCGGGACCGGCCGCGTATGCGGGGTGTCCGCGAGCAGCGCCCCGAGGATCACCACGGTGTTGATCTGCAGCTGGTCGATCAGCTCGAGGAGGTCCTCGCAGAAGCTGCGCCAGCGCATGTTCGGTTCGATCCCACGCAGCAGAACCACGTCGCGGTCGCTGCCGGGAGGCGAGCACACCGACAGGCGGGTGGCGGGCCACACAATCTCCCGGGTGACACCGTCGACCTGCCGCACCGTGGGTCGATTGACCTGGTAGTCGTAGTATTCCTCGGAGTCCAGCTCGGCGAGCGGCTGGGCGTCCCAGGTCAACTCGAGGTGCTCGACGGCTCCGCTCGCGGCATCGCCGGCGTCGTTCCAGCCCTCGAAGGCGGCGACGAGGACAGGGTCACGCAGTACGGGCACGCCACTGTCCGTCGCACCGGCGTCCTCGGTGTCGGGGGTGTCGTCGTCGCGGCCCGCAGGCGTGACGGGGAACTCACTGGAACTCACCCACCCAGCCTACGGCCAGCATTGGTTCGCGCGCCCACTAGTCTGGACGGCATGTCTGCGCCATTTCACTCTGCCCTGCTCGATGCGTTGAACCAGCGCGTTGTCATCGGCGACGGAGCCATGGGCACCATGTTGCAGGCCGCGGACCTCACGCTCGACGACTTCCTCGGGCTCGAAGGCTGCAACGAAATCCTCAACGACACCCGCCCTGACGTGCTGAAAGACATCCACCGCGCGTACTTCGAGGCCGGGGCCGACGCCGTCGAGACCAACACGTTCGGGTGCAACCTACCCAACCTCGCCGATTACGACATTTCGGACCGTATCCGTGAACTGGCCGAGAAGGGCACCCGGCTGGCGCGTGACGTGGCCGACGAGATGGGGCCCGGACGCGACGGCATGGGCCGCTTCGTCCTCGGCTCGATGGGACCGGGAACCAAGCTGCCGACGCTGGGCCACGCGCCGTTCGCGATCCTCCGCGACGCCTACGCGGAGGCAGCGATGGGCATGATCGACGGGGGAGCCGACGCGATCCTCGTCGAGACCTGCCAGGACCTGCTGCAGGTGAAGGCCGCCATCCTCGGCAGTCAGCGGGCGATGGAGACGCTGGGTTCGCGGCTGCCGATCATCACCCACGTCACGGTCGAGACCACCGGCACGATGCTCCTCGGCAGCGAGATCGGTGCCGCGCTGACCGCGCTCGAGCCGCTCGGTATCGACATGATCGGCCTCAACTGCGCGACCGGTCCCGCCGAGATGAGCGAACATCTCCGCCACCTGTCCAAGTACAGCTCCCTTCCGGTGTCGGTGATGCCCAACGCCGGACTGCCGCAGCTCGGCCCGAACGGCGCCGAGTACCCGCTCACCGCGGAGGAGCTCGCCGAGGCGCTCAGCGGCTTCGTCACCGAGTTCGGACTCGGTCTGGTCGGCGGCTGCTGCGGCACCACTCCCGAGCACATCCGGCAGGTGGCCGAAGCGGTCCGTCTGGTCGAGAAGGCCGAGCGGAACCCGGTTCACGAGTCGGGGACGTCCTCGCTGTACACGGCGGTGCCGTTCCAGCAGGACGCCAGCATCCTGATGATCGGTGAACGCACGAACACCAACGGCTCCAAGGCATTTCGCGAGGCGATGATCGCCGAGGACTACCAGAAGTGCCTCGACATCGCGAAGGACCAGACCCGCGACGGCGCCCACATGCTCGACCTCAACGTCGACTACGTCGGACGCGACGGTGCCGTCGACATGGCCGCCCTCGCGAGCCGGTTCGCGACGTCGTCGACGCTGCCGATCATGCTCGACTCCACCGAGCCCGCGGTCCTGCAGGCCGGACTCGAGCATCTCGGCGGCAGGTGCGCCGTGAACTCCGTCAACTACGAGGACGGCGACGGCCCGGACTCGCGGTTCCAGAAGATCATGCGGCTCGTCACGGAGCACGGCGCCGCCGTCGTCGCGCTGACCATCGACGAGGAGGGCCAGGCGCGCACCGCGGAGCACAAGGTCCGCATCGCCGAGCGCCTGCTCGACGACATCACCGCGAACTGGGGCCTCGACGAGTCCGACATCATCATCGACGCGCTGACGTTCCCGATCTCCACCGGTCAGGAAGAGGTCCGCCGCGACGGCATCGAAACGATCGAGGCGATCCGTGAGCTGAAGAAGCGGCATCCGCGGGTGCACTTCACCCTCGGTGTGTCCAACATCTCGTTCGGTCTCAACCCGGCGGCCCGGCAGGTCCTGAACTCGGTGTTCCTGCACGAGTGCACCGAGGCCGGCCTGGACACCGCGATCGTGCACGCGTCGAAGATCCTGCCGATGGCACGGATCCCCGACGAACAGCGGGAAACGGCACTCGACCTGGTCTACGACCGCCGCCGCGAGGGCTACGACCCGCTGCAGAAGCTGATGGAACTGTTCGAGGGCGTCTCCGCGGCGTCGGCGCGTGAATCCCGCGCCCAGGAACTGGCGGCGCTGCCGCTGTTCGAGCGGCTGGAACGGCGCATCGTCGACGGTGAACGCAACGGCCTCGACGACGACCTCACCGCCGCGATGGAGGAGAAGCCGCCACTCGCGATCATCAACGAGACCCTGTTGTCCGGCATGAAGACCGTCGGCGAACTCTTCGGATCCGGGCAGATGCAGTTGCCGTTCGTGCTGCAGTCGGCCGAGGTGATGAAGGCGGCCGTGGCGTACCTCGAACCGCACATGGAGGCCACCGACGAGGACGGCAAGGGCCGCATCGTCATCGCCACCGTGAAGGGCGACGTCCACGACATCGGCAAGAACCTCGTCGACATCATCCTGAGCAACAACGGGTACGACGTGGTGAACCTTGGCATCAAGCAGCCGATCGCGACGATCCTCGACGCGGCGATCGAGCAGAAGGCCGACGTCATCGGCATGTCGGGGCTGCTCGTGAAGTCGACCGTGGTGATGAAGGACAACCTGCAGGAACTCAACGCCAAGGGTGTCGCGGAGAAGTTCCCCGTCCTCCTCGGCGGCGCCGCGCTGACCCGTTCGTACGTGGAGAACGACCTGGCCGAGGTGTACGAGGGCGACGTCAGCTACGCGCGCGACGCGTTCGAAGGCCTGCACCGGATGGACGAGATCATGGCCGTCAAGCGTGGCGGCGGACCCGACCCGGACAGCCCGGAAGCGATCGCGGCCCGCGAGAAGGCCGCCGAACGCAAGGCACGCCACGAGCGGTCCAAGCGGATCGCGGAGAAGCGCAAGGCCGCCGAGACCCCGATCGAGGTGCCCGAGCGATCCGACGTGGCCACCGACATCGTGGTCCCGACCCCGCCGTTCTGGGGCAACCGGATCGTCAAGGGTGTGTCGCTGTCGGACTACTCGGGGCTGCTGGACGAGCGGGCCCTGTTCCTCGGGCAGTGGGGTCTGCGCGGGCAACGTTCCGGCGACGGTCCCACGTACGAGGAACTGGTGGAGACGGAAGGCCGCCCCCGCCTGCGGTACTGGCTGGACCGGCTGAGCACCGAGGGAATCCTCGCGCACGCCGCCGTCGTCTACGGCTACTTCCCCGCGGTGTCCGAGGGCGACGACGTGGTCGTGCTCACCGACCCGACACCCGACGCGGAGGAACGCTTCCGGTTCAGGTTCCCGCGCCAGCACCGCGACCGCTTCCTGTGCGTCGCCGACTTCGTCCGGTCCCGCACCGAGGCGAAGGAGACCGGTCAGGTCGACGTGTTCCCGATGCAGCTCGTCACGATGGGGCAGCCGATCGCGGACTTCGCGAACGAGTTGTTCGCCGCCAACGCGTACCGCGACTACCTCGAGGTGCACGGTATCGGCGTGCAGCTGACGGAATCGCTGGCCGAGTACTGGCATCAACGGGTCCGCGAGGAACTCGTGCTGCCCGGCGGGCACAACGTGGCCGAGCAGGACCCGTCCGAGGTGTCCGGATTCTTCGACCTCGCCTACCGCGGTGCCCGGTACTCCTTCGGGTACGGCGCCTGCCCCAACCTGGAGGACCGCGCGAAGATGGTCGCCCTCCTCGAACCCGAACGGATCGGTGTGAAGTTGTCGGAGGAACTGCAGTTGCATCCCGAGCAGTCCACGGATGCGTTCGTGCTGCACCACCCCGAAGCGAAGTACTTCAATGTCTGACGCATTCGACGGTCTCGCAGGTGTTCTGTGGGACATGGACGGAACGCTGCTCGATTCCGAGAAGATGTGGGACGTCGCGGTCCGCGAGCTGTCGCTGCACCTCGGCGGTCCGATGACCGAGGAGACGCGGCTGAAGACGATCGGTGCGTCCAGCGCCAACGCTCTCGGCGTCATCTTCGACGCCCTCGGGCTCGACCGGGACCCGGTGGCGCTCGCCGAGGCCAAGGAATGGATGTTCACCCGCGTCGAGGAACTGTTCGGTGACGGGATCCCGTGGCGGCCGGGCGCCCACGCCGCACTGCAGACCGTCCGGGCGCACGGCCTGAGGTCGGCGCTGGTGACCAACACCGAGCGCCGGCTCACCGAGCGGGCACTCGAGACGCTCGGCAGGCACCACTTCGACCACTCGGTGTGCGGCGACGAGGTGCCGGCAGGCAAACCGCATCCCGACCCGTATTTGCGGGGCGCGGAATTGCTGGGGCTGGATCCGTCGCAGTGCCTCGCCATCGAGGATTCGCCCACTGGTGCGGCGTCCGCGCAGGCCGCGGGCTGCGTCGTCCTGGTCGTCCCGTGCGAGATCGCGGTGGCCGACGGCCCCGGGCGGGTGTTCCGGGACAGTCTCGAGGGCCTCACCGGTGCCGACCTCGCCGAGGTGTGGGCGCAGCAGAGTGGTGTCCGTCTCTAGGTAGTCTGGTTTCCCGTGGCTGTTCCGAAAATCGTGCTGTTCTACGTGTTCACTCCGCTCGCCGACCCGGAGGCGATACGGCTGTGGCAGTACACACTCGCCGAGGCGAACAACCTGACCGGACGGATCCTCGTCTCCGAGCACGGCATCAACGCGACGGTCGGCGGCGACATCCGCGACGTCAAGCGGTACGTGAAGGGGACCCGCGGCTACGCGCCGTTCAAGGACGCCGACATCAAGTGGTCGGACGGGCTCGGTGACGACTTCCCGCGGCTGAGCGTCAAGGTGCGGCCGGAGATCGTGACGTTCGGTGCGCCGGGCGAGCTGAAGGTGGACGCGGACGGCGTCGTCGGCGGCGGTACCCACCTGGCGCCCGACGAGGTGCACCGCCTAGTCGAGGGCCGCGGTGACGACGTCGTCTTCTTCGACGGGCGCAACGGTTTCGAGGCGGAGATCGGCCGATTCCGGGACGCCGTCGTGCCCGACGTGTCGACCACGCGCGAGTTCGTGCACGAACTCGACAGCGGCAAGTACGACCATCTCAAGGACAAGGCCGTCGTCACGTACTGCACCGGGGGAGTGCGGTGCGAGGTCCTGTCCTCGCTGATGCGCTCGCGCGGGTTCGGTGAGGTCTACCAACTGGACGGCGGAATCGTCCGCTACGGCGAGGCATTCGGCGACACGGGCCTGTGGGAGGGGTCGCTGTACGTCTTCGACAAGCGGATGAGCATCGAGTTCAGCGATCAGGCCAAGACCCTGGGGCGCTGCAGCACGTGCGGGGGTCCGACGTCCCGGTACGAGAATATGCCGGACGACCGGGGCCGCGAACTCGTGCTCGTCTGCGCCGACTGCACCGAGAAGAGGGCGGGCTGAGGTGGCGGGGGCGCCCCTGCCGGTCCGCAACGGCCTCGGACCCGACCGCATCCGGATGCCGGCGGGCGTCGGCACGAAGACGGTCGCCGAATTCCTGGTCGAGACGTACCCGGACGAACGCGCGCACTGGCTGTCGCTGATCGACGGCGGGGAAGTCGTCGACGAACACGGCAGGGTGGTCGACCGAGGGACCCGTTATGCCCCGACCCGTTTCGTGTACTTCTACCGCGACCCCGCACCGGAGATCCCGGTTCCGTTCGAGATCGACATCCTGCACCGCGACGACCACCTCGTGGTTATCGACAAACCCCATTTCCTCGCGACCATCCCGCGGGGCGCGCACATCACCGAGACGGCGGTCGTGCGGCTGCGGCGGGCGCTCGACCTGCCCGACCTGACGCCGGCGCACCGGCTCGACCGGATGACGGCCGGCGTTCTGGTGTTCCTGATCAGGCGGGAAGACCGCAGGCCGTATCAGGAACTGTTCGTCTCCCAGCAGGTCACCAAGGAATACGAGGCCGTCGCCGGGCACGACCCCGCGCTCGCGTTTCCGCGCACCATCCGCAGTCGCATCGTCAAGGAACACGGGATCATGACGGCGACGGAGGAACCGGGCGAACCGAACAGTGAGACCGTCGTCGACCTGCTCGATACCCGCGACGGCCGCGCGCGGTACCGCCTGCTGCCGAAGACCGGCCGGACACACCAACTGCGGTTGCATATGTCGTCGCTGGGGTTGCCGATCGAGGGCGACAACTACTACCCGGACTTCCGGCGTTCCGAGCCCGGCGACTTCTCGACCCCGTTGCGGTTGCTGGCGCGGGCCATCGAGTTCACCGATCCCCGTTCGGGTGAGGTCCGCCGGTTCGAGAGTCGCCGCACACTCGGGTGGTGACCGGTTCGGAGAGGTCCGCGGCGGCGTGAAACAATGGGTCCTCGTGAAGACCTTCGAATCCCTGTTCGCCGAGCTGACCGAGCGTGCCGCTACCCGCCCCGAGGGGTCCGGCACCGTTGCCGCCTTGGACGCCGGCGTCCATTCGCAGGGAAAGAAGATTCTCGAAGAGGCGGGTGAGGTGTGGATCGCCGCCGAGCACGAGAGCGACGAGGCGCTCGCCGAGGAGATCTCTCAGCTGCTGTACTGGACGCAGGTGCTGATGGTGGGTAAGGGCCTGAAGCTCGAGGACGTCTACCGACATCTGTGATCGGTGATCGAGACTCCTCCACCCGCTCCCGAAAGGAACCCTCCGCCATGCTGCGCGTCGCAGTCCCCAACAAGGGCTCGCTGTCCGAGTCCGCCGCCGAAATCCTCAGCGAGGCCGGCTACCGTCGTCGCACCGACTCCCGCGACCTGACCGTCCTCGACCCGTCCAACCAGGTCGAGTTCTTCTTCCTGCGCCCCAAGGACATCGCGATCTACGTCGGTTCCGGTGAACTCGATCTCGGCATCACCGGCCGCGACCTCGCCCGCGACTCGGGTGCCCCGGTCGCCGAACGGCTGTCGCTCGGCTTCGGCCGCTCCACGTTCCGATACGCCGCCCCCGCGGGCAAGGACTGGACGGTCGAGGACCTCGCCGGGCTCCGGATCGCCACGTCCTACCCCAACCTGGTGCGTGACGACCTGTCCGCACGCGGCATCGAGGCCTCGGTCATCCGCCTCGACGGCGCCGTGGAGATCTCGATCCAGCTCGGCGTCGCCGACGCCATCGCCGACGTCGTCGGCTCCGGCCGCACGCTGCGCCAGCACAACCTGGTCGCGTTCGGCGACACCCTGTGCGACTCCGAGGGTGTGCTCATCGAGCGCGCCGGCTCGCCCGACGACGATTCCGCACGCAACCAGCTGGTCGAGCGGGTGCGCGGCATCGTGTTCGCGCAGCAGAACCTGATGCTCGACTACGACTGCCCCAAGTCGATCCTCGACGACGCGTTGAAGATCACCCCGGGCCTCGAGTCGCCGACGCTGTCGCCGCTCGCCGACGAGAACTGGGTGGCGGTCCGGGCGATGGTCCCGATCAAGGGCCACAACGGAGTCATGGACGAACTCGCGGACCTCGGCGCCAAGGCCATCCTCGCGTCCAACATCCGGTCCTGCCGCGCACTCTGATCTTGCTCCACCGCAACACGATCCGCGTTCGCCCCGCCCGCAACACGATCCGCGCTCGCTCCGCTCAGGGGCGGGCGCGGACCTGTACGGTCTGGGCGATCCGGCCGACGGCGCCGGTCTCGTCGTAGAGCACGCCCGCGCACATGCCCACTCCGTCGGGTCCGATGGAGGTCTCGGAGCTGACCCCCACCCAGTCGCCCTCGGGGACCCGGAAGATGTGCACGGTGAGGTCGGTGTTGAGGAACGTCCAGTCTGCCGGGTCGAGTTTCGATCCCACGCCGTTGGCGATGTCCGCGATGGCGAACAGCCGCTCGAGCGGCGTCATGGTCTCGCCGAGAACCAGTGTGGGCCTCGGCTTCGCCCACAACTTGCCCGGGCCCTCGCATCCCATCTCGGCGATCCACCGCCAGTCGAGGGTCGTCAGGTAGCCCGAATTCCAGGCCTCGCTGAACTTGCCGTCCCGCCCGGTGGACCGCGGTTCGAGTGGCGGGTCGACGACGTGGACGGCGTCGCTGGTGTCGACGGTCTCCATCCGCCAGGCCGAGCCCCGCGCCACGGCACGGGGCCGGTCGCCGACGGTCCACAATTCGGCGACCACCAGCTCCACCCGGCGTCCCGGTCGCTGCACCCAGGACCGGACCTCGAGCTCGGCGATCGGGATGGGACCGAGGATCTCGACCACGACCCGCGTGAGACGCACATCGTCGCGTGGGGCGCAGCGCTCGAGTGCTCGCACGAGCAGCGCGGACGGGGGAGCGCCGTGCTGCATCGTCTCGGCCCACACGCTGATCGTCAGATCCGTGCTGTCGAACCGCTCGACGGTGATCTTCTGGTCCGAGTCCACTTCCGGCGCACTCAGTGCTTCCGAACCGAGTGGTACGTAATAGGACTCGGAACTCATTCGACAATCTCCTCGAAACCCGGTGCGTCTTCGGCGGGCCCCTCCGGCCATCCCGGGTAGGGAGGCGGCGTTCCACCGAACGAGGGGCACAGGGACTTATGATCACACCAGTCGCAGAGCCGGCTCGGCTTGGGTCGGAAATCGCCGGTGACCCCGGCCGCCAGAATGGCCTTCCAGATCGCCGACAGCGTGCGCTCGAACCGCAGCAGTTCGTCCTCGTCGGGTGCGTAGGTGAGGACCGTGCCGGACGCGAGGTACAGCAGCCGTAACTGCGCGGGGACGATGCCGCGGGTGCGGAGCAGGACCAGCGCGTAGAACTTCATCTGGAACAGCGCCTTGGACTCGGACATCTCGCGGGGCGCACGGCCGGTCTTGTAGTCGACCACCCGCACCTCACCGGTGGGGGCGACGTCGATGCGGTCGACGAATCCGCGGAGCAGCACCCCGTCGGCGAGTTCGGTCTCGACGCGCTGTTCGCACGATTCGGCCTCGAACCGGGTGGGATCCTCCAGCTCGTAATAGGCGGTGACGAGGGAACGCGCCTCGTCGAGGAACGCGTCTCGCTCCTCGTCGGGGACCAGGTCGATCAGGTCGGGGGCCTCGGCGAGGATGCGCTCCCAGGACGGGAGGATCAGATCGACCGCCTTCTGCGGAACGCGTTCGGCCGCGGGCAGCCCGAACAGGGTCTCCAGTGCGGCGTGCACGACCGTGCCCTTCACCTGTGCGCGCGACGGCGCCTCGGGAAGCCGGTCGACCGCGCGGAAACGGTAGAGGAGCGGGCACTGCTTGAAGTCGCCGGCGCGGGACGGTGACAGGGCGGGGCGCCTGCGGGTGGCCGAAGTGTCGCCGGGCTGTGACGGGGAACCCTTTGTGACGGGGGCTGGCGACTCTGAGATGCTCACACCTGGCAGGGTAAGCCCCCGGTCCGACAGTCGAGTCGGGGCGCGGTGTGGGCGTCGGACGGCGCCGGACGAACAGGCTGAGGAGTCGGTGACGATGGTGGGACGCGAAACGCGACCGAGCGGACCGTTTCGGGTGGGCGATCGAGTCCAGTTGACGGACGCCAAGGGCCGGCACTACACGGTCAACCTGGAGGCCGGCAAGGAGTTCCACACCCACCGCGGCGGCATCCTGCACGACGACCTGATCGGCACCGACGAGGGCAGCGTGGTCAAGTCGACCAACGGCACCCCATATCTCGCGCTGCGTCCGCTGCTCGTCGACTACATCCTGTCGATGCCCCGCGGGGCGCAGGTCATCTACCCGAAGGACGCCGCGCAGATCGTGCACGAGGGCGACGTCTTCCCCGGCGCCCGCGTGCTCGAGGCCGGTGCCGGCTCGGGTGCCCTGACGTGCTCACTGCTGCGGGCGGTCGGTCCGGAAGGCCGGGTCATCTCGTACGAGGTGCGCGACGACCACGCCGAACACGCGGTCCGGAACGTCGAGACTTTCTTCGGGGAACGCCCCGAGAACTGGGATCTGACCATCGCCGACGTTGCCGAGTTCGACGCCGACGCGGCGGGCGGTCAGGTCGACCGGGTGGTCCTCGACATGCTGGCCCCCTGGGACGCGCTGCCCGCGGTGTCCAAGGCGCTGGTTCCCGGCGGTGTGCTCATCGTCTACGTCGCCACTGTGACGCAGCTCTCGAAGGTGGTCGAGGCGATGCGCGAGCAGGAGTGCTGGACCGAGCCGCGGTCCTGGGAATCGATCGTTCGCGGGTGGCACGTCGTCGGGCTGGCCGTGCGCCCGGAACACCGGATGCAGGGCCACACCGCGTTCCTGGTGAGCGCCCGGCGTCTCGCCGAAGGAACCGTCACCCCCAAGCCGCAGCGCCGGTCGGGCAAGGGCTGAGACACGCCTTCGGCGGCGACCGGAGAGGGCGCCGCCGAAGGAGGGAAAGCTAGCTGCAGCCGGCGCGTGCCATGCCCAGCAGGGTGCACGTGCTCTCGTCCGACACCTTCCAGGTGCCGTCGACGTTCTCCCACGTCCACGCGGTCGGAGCGGCCGTGCCGTGCGGGCTGACGATCGCGACGTTCGCCGTCGCGGTATCGCCCTCTACCTGCACATCCGTGACCGTGAAGGACACCGGGTAGTTGGCCATCGCCGCCGTCATGGCCTCGAGATTCGGGCGGCGTTCGTCGCCGTCGACGACCACGACGGTCTTCTCGTCGACCGGTCGGGCGGGGTCCACGAGGACCTGGAGCGTACCGAGCAGTTCGTCCGACGTGGGCGCGGCAACCGCCTCGCCTGCCGCGGACGACGTGGCCGCGGACGTCGCTGCCGCGGTGTCGGAAGCGTCGTCGGACGAGCAGGCCGACATCCCGAGCGCGAAGACCACCGCGCCGACGGCAACCACGGACCTACCGATGAAGGATGTTCCGTTCAGGGGCTTGCGGATTATCACGACGAACCCTTTCGTTACACAGAACAGAGAGAAACTGCTCGACAGGTAGGTAAGGCTAACATGAGAGGTTCGGTGGCCCAGGGCGTCACGTATGCCGATTCGCAATCGGCAGAATCCGTGTCACGGCGCAGAATTCGGGCAGTGCCGGTAGCGTTGATAGATCTCATTGGGAGGAGACGCACATGAGCTCGACAGAGAACCCCGATTCGGTTGCGGCCGCACGAGAGCTCGAGGCGTTGCGCGCAGAGGCGTCGGCACTGCGCAGGCAGCTCGCGGAGTCGCCGGAACAGCTTCGTGAGATGGAATCGCGAGTGGATTCGCTGTCCATCCGGAACACCAAGCTGATGGACACCCTCAAGGAGGCCCGTCAGCAGCTCATCGCCCTTCGAGAAGAGGTCGATCGCCTCGGCCAGCCGCCGAGCGGGTACGGCGTGCTGCTCGGAGTGCACGACGATCAGACCGTGGACGTGTTCACCTCCGGGCGCAAGATGCGGTTGACCTGCTCCCCGAACGTCGACGCCGAGACCCTCAAGCTCGGCCAGACCGTGCGCCTCAACGAGGCCCTCACGATCGTGGAAGCGGGCAACTTCGAGCGTGTGGGTGAGATCAGCACGTTGCGCGAGGTCCTCGACGACGGTCAGCGCGCCCTCGTGGTCGGCCATGCCGACGAGGAGCGGATCGTGTGGCTGGCCGAACCCCTCGCCACCGTGTACGAGGACAGCGAGAGGGAGTCGATCGCGTACGACGCGGAATCGCCCACCCGCAAACTACGGCCGGGCGACTCCCTCCTCGTCGACACCAAGGCCGGGTACGCGTTCGAGCGGATCCCCAAGGCCGAGGTCGAAGATCTGGTCCTCGAAGAGGTTCCCGACGTGCACTACGACGACATCGGCGGCCTCGGACGGCAGATCGAGCAGATCCGCGACGCCGTCGAGTTGCCGTTCCTCCACAAAGACCTGTTCCACGAATACGAGCTGCGGCCACCGAAGGGTGTGCTCCTCTACGGTCCGCCCGGGTGCGGTAAGACGCTCATCGCCAAGGCGGTCGCCAACTCGCTCGCGAAGAAGATCGCGGAGGCGCGGGGGCAGGACAGCAAGGAAGCCAAGTCCTACTTCCTCAACATCAAGGGCCCCGAGCTGCTGAACAAGTTCGTCGGCGAGACCGAGAGGCACATCCGGCTGATCTTCCAGCGGGCCCGGGAGAAGGCGTCCGAGGGCACCCCCGTGATCGTGTTCTTCGACGAGATGGATTCGATCTTCCGCACCCGCGGATCGGGTGTCTCCTCCGACGTCGAGACCACCGTCGTGCCGCAGCTGCTCAGTGAGATCGACGGTGTCGAAGGACTCGAGAACGTCATCGTGATCGGCGCATCCAACCGCGAGGACATGATCGACCCCGCGATCCTGCGTCCCGGCCGCCTCGACGTGAAGATCAAGATCGAACGCCCCGACGCGGAGTCGGCACAGGACATCTTCTCGAAGTACCTTGTCGAGACGCTGCCGGTGCACAGCGACGACATCGCGGAGTTCGGCGGCGACCGCACGGCCTGCATCCGGGTGATGATCGAACGGGTCGTCGACCGCATGTACGCCGAGAGCGAGGAGAACCGCTTCCTCGAGGTCACGTACGCCAACGGCGACAAGGAGGTCCTGTACTTCAAGGACTTCAACTCCGGTGCGATGATCCAGAACATCGTCGACCGCGCCAAGAAGTACGCGATCAAGTCGGTGCTCGACACCGGTGCCCCGGGTCTGCGGGTCCAGCACCTGTTCGACTCCATCGTCGACGAGTTCTCGGAGAACGAGGACCTGCCGAACACCACCAACCCCGACGACTGGGCCCGGATCTCGGGCAAGAAGGGTGAGCGGATCGTCTACATCCGCACGCTGGTCACCGGTAAGAACGCGAGCGCGAGCCGCGCCATCGACACCGAATCCAACACGGGCCAGTACCTGTAGGCCGTCCGGCATCACCTGCGCGGCGGGAACCCGAACACGGTTCCCGCCGCGCAGGCGTCTGCGTCAGCGGTCCCGTGTGACGAGGTAGTCCTCGAGGAGCGCCCGGGTGTCCGGAACGAACGGCCACTGCGGGTCGTGCAGATGCGTCACCAGTTCGTGGGGCGTCCACCACCAGCCCGACGCGATCTCGCTGGCCTGGTGGACGATCGGCCCGTCCCAGTGCGTCTCGTAGGCGTATAGGTGGCAGCGCAGCCGCAAACCCCGCCAGTGCCCGTCCCACGCCACCCTCGCGATGGGGGTGAGGCCCACTCCGGTGATGCCCAGTTCCTCCGCCAGCTCCCGGCTCGCCGCCTCCTCCGGGGTCTCCCCGGGATCGACCACCCCGCCCGCCAGGCAGTCGTGATGTCCGGCGAACACCGTCTTCGTGTCCGAGCGTCGGTGGACGTAGAGGCGCTTCCCGTCGCCGGACCGGACGAGGACGCCGGCACTCGCGTGCCACAGCCCCTCGGCGTAGACGCGGGAACGCGCAGCGGACCCCACCGGTCGTCCCGCACTGTCGAACACCGCCACCACTTCGTCCGTGCCGGGTGGGGTGTTCGGTGCGGAATCCATGTGTCGATCCTGCCAGCACCCCGGCGGACGTCGGTACTGTCGAGGTCGGTTGCTCGTTCCGGTGCCGAAGGGGTGAGAGGTCATGGCGTTGCCGCGTTCGGTCGCCCGATTCAACCGGGTCGTCACCAATCAGGTGAGCCGTCACGTCGCGACGATCCTGCCCGGGTTCGCCATGGTCGAGCACCGGGGCCGCAGGTCGGGCAAGACCTATCGCACACCCGTCAACGTGTTCGTCGTGGACGGCCGCTACCGGTTCGCCCTGACGTACGGTGCGCAGAGCGACTGGGTGCGAAACGTGGTGGCGGCGGGCGGATGCACCATCGTGACGCGGCGCCGGACGGTACACCTGACCGACCCGAGCGTCGTCACCGACAGCACCCACTCCTGGGCTCCCGCCGGGGTCCGCACGGTACTCCGGGCGATCTCGGCGGACCAGTACCTGGAGTGCTCGCCGGACTAGTCGCCGGGCGCGGACGGCTCGCGCGGCAGGAGTGTGCCGCCGGGTGATGTGGGTGATCGCATAGGCTCGGCAGCATGCAGCGGATCATCGGTGTCGAAGTCGAGTACGGAATCTCCTCACCCAGCGAGCCTTCGGCCAATCCGATCTTGACGTCCACCCAGGCGGTGCTGGCCTACGCGGCGGCAGCGGGAGTGCCGCGCGCCAAGCGCACCCGATGGGATTACGAGGTGGAATCCCCGCTGCGCGATGCCCGCGGATTCGACCTGGGCCGGCTGAGCGGCCCGGCGCCGGTGATCGACGCCGACGAGGTCGGCGCGGCCAACATGATCCTCACCAACGGCGCCCGCCTCTACGTCGATCACGCGCACCCCGAGTACTCGGCCCCGGAGGTCACCGACCCCCTGGACGCCGTGATCTGGGACAAGGCAGGCGAACGGGTGATGGAGGCGGCCGCCCGGCACGCATCGAGCGTCCCCGGCGCCCCGCGACTGCAGCTGTACAAGAACAACGTGGACGGCAAGGGCGCGTCGTACGGCACCCACGAGAACTACCTGATGTCACGGGCCACGCCGTTCTCCGCGGTGATCAACGGGCTGACCCCGTTCTTCGCGTCCCGTCAGGTGATCTGCGGGTCGGGCCGGGTGGGCATCGGCCAGTCCGGTGACGAGGCCGGCTTCCAGCTGTCCCAGCGGGCCGACTACATCGAGGTGGAGGTCGGGCTCGAGACGACACTCAAGCGCGGCATCATCAACACCCGCGACGAACCCCACGCGGACGCGGACAAGTACCGGCGTCTGCACGTCATCATCGGCGACGCGAACCTCGCCGAGATGTCGACGTACCTGAAGGTCGGGACGACGGCCCTGGTCCTCGATCTCATCGAGGCCGGTGTCGACCTCACCGACCTGCAGCTGGCCCGCCCGGTGACCGCCGTGCACCACATCAGCCACGACCCGACGCTGCGCGCCACCGTCGCGCTGGCCGACGGCCGGGAACTGACCGGGCTTGCGTTGCAGCGGATCTACCTGGACCGAGTCGACAAGTTCATGTCCGCCGAGGGCAACGACGACCCCCGGGTGGCCGATCTGCTCGAGAAGTGGGCGATGGTGCTCGACCTTCTCGAACGGGACCCGATGGAGTGCGCCCACCTGCTGGACTGGCCGGCAAAGCTGCGGCTGCTCGAGGGTTTCCGGAACCGCGAGGGCCTCAACTGGTCCGCGCCCCGACTGCATCTGGTCGATCTGCAGTACTCGGACGTCCGCCTGGACAAGGGTCTGTACAACCGGCTGGTCGCCCGCGGGTCGATGGAACGGCTGGTGTCGGAGCAGGCGGTGCTCGACGCCGTCGACACCCCGCCCACCGACACCCGCGCCTACTTCCGGGGTGAGTGCCTGCGCAAGTTCGGCGCCGACATCGCGGCCGCGAGCTGGGATTCGGTGATCTTCGATCTCGGTGGCGACTCCCTGGTCCGTATCCCCACCCTCGAGCCGTTGCGGGGCAGCAAGGCGCACGTGGGGGAGTTGCTGGAGTCGGTGGAGACCGCGAAAGAACTCGTCGACGAGCTCACGAACTGACCCGTCGACCGGTCGCGGACGGATCTGCGCCGGAACTCGCCGTCGCGTCGGCACACGTGCGGCGGCGACGCTCGGTAGGGTGAAGGTCCGAGCGGATGATGTAGTCAGACTGCTTGGCAGGACAGGACGCTCGGAAGAAGAGCTCCCTTCACACAAGGAGGTCGGCTGCGATGGCACAAGAGCAGACCAAACGAACTGGTGGCGGCGACGAGGACGACACCCCGGGCGCTGACGGTGCCGCGGGTCAGGAACGTCGCGAAAAGCTGGCCGAGGACACCGACGACCTGCTCGACGAGATCGACGACGTACTCGAGGAGAACGCCGAGGACTTCGTCCGGGCCTATGTCCAGAAGGGCGGCCAGTGACGGCGGATCGACCGGCATTGCGGACAGGCGACGGTGAAACGAGGCTCAGTTTCGGTTCGAATCTGAGCTCGTTCACCGAGTATCTGCGTGGTCACGCACCAGAATTGCTGCCGGAGAATCGGATCGGCCATCGTTCGCACTCGACACGGGGTGGTGACGGGATGGAGAGCGGTGATCTCGCACCGCACGGAACGACGATCGTGGCGCTCACCTACAAGGGTGGCGTCCTGCTCGCCGGCGACCGGCGCGCGACCCAGGGCAACCTGATCGCCAGCCGGGACGTCGAGAAGGTGTACGTCACCGACGAATATTCGGCGGCCGGCATAGCCGGCACCGCGGGTATCGCCATCGAATTGGTCCGCCTGTTCGCCGTCGAACTCGAGCACTACGAGAAGATCGAGGGCGTTCAGCTGACCTTCGACGGCAAGGCGAACCGCCTGGCGTCGATGGTGCGGGGCAACCTCGGGGCGGCGATGCAGGGTCTCGCGGTCGTCCCGCTGCTCGTCGGCTACGACCTCGACGCGGACGACGAGGCGCACGCGGGCCGGATCGTCTCGTACGACGTCGTCGGCGGCCGGTACGAGGAACGCGCCGGATACCACGCGGTCGGTTCGGGATCGTTGTTCGCGAAGTCGGCACTGAAGAAGATCTACTCGCCGGACAGCGACGAGGAGACCGCCCTGCGGGCGGCCATCGAATCGCTGTACGACGCGGCCGACGACGACTCGGCCACAGGTGGGCCCGACCTGACCCGCGGCATCTACCCGACCGCGGTCACGATCACCCAGGCCGGTGCCGTGCACGTGTCCGAGGAGACGACGTCCGAGTTGGCTCGGCGCATCGTCGCCGAGCGCACCGAAGAAGGGGGGTCTGCGCGATGACCATGCCGTATTACGCGTCCGCCGAGCAGATCATGCGGGACCGCTCGGAACTGGCGCGCAAGGGAATTGCCCGCGGACGCAGCGTCGTGGTGCTCACGTTCCGCGACGGCGTGCTGTTCGTTGCCGAGAATCCCTCCACCGCGCTGCACAAGGTCAGCGAACTGTACGACCGTCTCGGGTTCGCGGCCGTCGGCAAGTACAACGAGTTCGAGAACCTGCGGCGCGCCGGGATCGTCCACGCCGACATGCGCGGCTACTCCTACGATCGCCGTGACGTGACGGGCCGATCGCTGGCCAACGCGTACGCACAGACCCTGGGCACGATCTTCACCGAACAGCCCAAGCCGTACGAGGTGGAAATCTGCGTCGCGGAGGTCGGGCGCGTGGGCAGCCCGAAGGCTCCCCAGCTGTACCGCATCACCTACGACGGATCCATCGTCGACGAACAGCATTTCGTCGTGATGGGTGGCACGACCGAGCCGATCGCGACCGCCATGCGCGAGTCGTACCGTGCCGACCTCGATCTCGAGGCGGCGGTCGGTATCGCGGTCAACGCCCTGCGTCAGGGCGGTGCCGGGGAAGGTGAGAAGCGGAACGTCGACGTGGCCAGCCTCGAGGTGGCCGTGCTCGACCAGTCCCGTCCTCGCCGCGCGTTCCGGCGGATCACCGGACCGGCGCTCGAACAGCTGATCCCCGCAGAACCTGCGCCCGCCTCGGAGCCCGCTCCGGAGTCGAAGCCGGACACCGAGACGAAGCCCGCCGACCCTCAGGACTGAGGCCGGTACACCGCGATCCCTCCGGGCACCGTCCGGAAGTCGAACCGCAGGGCGTCGGCCACCACTTCACCGTCGGTGGCCAGCGCGACCGGCGAGCCGTCCACGCGGACGGTGAGCCGGGGCACCAGGGATCGCACGTACACCCGGCTGCTTCCGAGCGTCCCGGTGGCGGCGGCGAACAGCAGCCGCGGCCGGGACGCTCGCCGGTCGGCCCGCACGTACCGGACGTCGAGCAGTCCGCCGGTGATGGCGGGACGCGACATCGGAACCTGATCGCCGGGGGAATACCGACCGTTCCCCACGAACAACATCCACACCTTCACGGGCCTGCCGTCGATGGTGACGGCGAGCGGTGTTGCCGCGGAGAGAATCCGAATCATCGCCACACATGCCGCGGGCCACTTCCCGTACCGCGGCTGCCACTTCTCCCGCAGTCGCACCGCGTCGGGATAGCCGCCGAGACTGGCGGTGTTGAGGAACGGCGCCGGCTCCGCGACATCGGTGTGGACGACGGCCTGATCGACGAGAACCGCATGCCCGGTCTCGACGGCGTTCACCGTGTCCGAGATGTCGGCGGCGCCGGCATCCCGCGCGAAGTGATTGAGCGTGCCGCCCGGGAACACCGCCAGCGGCAGCGCGTGACGCGTTGCCGCGGATGCGACGGCGACCACGGTCCCGTCTCCACCGCACACCCCGAGGGCGCGCGGATCCGTGTCGGCCACCCAGGCGTCGAGTTGTTCTGCGAAATCGCGGTCGGTGTCGAGGGCGCGCACGTCGGCCTTGGGGAGTGCGGTCGTGATCTCCTCACTGGGATCGACACTGTCCGGCCCGGACTCCGGGTTGACCACCACGAGCAGGCCCTCACCGCCCCGAAGTGCCGGTGCGTCGACGGTGGGGCCCAACTCCGCCGGTTCCTCCGTGCGCACCGCCCACCAGCGGCGGGTGCCCGACGCGACGGCCCCGCCCAGTATCAGCCCGGCGGCAACGTCGGTCGGCCAGTGGACGCCGTTGTGCACGCGGGAGTACGCGACCGCGGCGGCGAGCGGGGCCACGACGGCACCGGCCGCAGGCGATTCCAGGGCCACGCCCGTGGTGAACGCCGCCGCCGACGCCGCATGACCCGACGGGAACGACGAGGACCGGGGGATCGGCACCCCGCGCAGCACGTTCGTCCAGACGCGGGCGGGCGGGCGCCGCCGGGGGAACAGCGGTTTGAGGATGCCGTTGGCCAGACCGCTCGCCATCATGAGGGACAGCAGTCCGCGCACAGCACCGCGGCGGGCGTGCCCGCCGACCAGTCCCAGTACCGCCGCCACGAACCACCACAGGAGCCCCTTGTCGGCCGCGCGGCTGAGGAAGCGCATGGCCCGGTCGAGCCCGGAGGGACTCAGATCGGCGCTGCGGTCGAAGACGATCTCGTCGGCCCGGTGGATTCGGCGTAAGTGTCGGTTCACCATCTCAGCGTATGCGCGAGGTGTCGCCGGACGGTTTTACCGCTCCGCCGGGTGATCGGCGTTGTACTGTCGAGGTGTGCAGCGACGAATCATGGGAATTGAGACAGAGTTCGGTGTGACCTGCACCTTCCATGGTCACAGGCGACTGAGCCCGGACGAGGTTGCGCGCTACCTGTTCCGGCGGGTGGTGTCGTGGGGCCGGAGCTCCAACGTGTTTCTCCGGAACGGTGCCCGCCTGTATCTGGACGTCGGCTCGCACCCCGAATACGCCACAGCCGAGTGCGACAACCTCATCCAGTTGGTCAACCACGACCGGGCGGGGGAGCGCGTTCTCGAGGAGCTGTTGATCGACGCCGAACAGCGGCTCGCCGAGGAAGGCATCGGCGGCGACATCTACCTGTTCAAGAACAACACGGACTCGGCAGGCAATTCGTACGGCTGTCACGAGAACTTCCTCGTGGCCCGGGCCGGCGAATTCTCCCGGATCTCGGACGTGCTGCTCCCGTTCCTGGTGACGCGGCAGCTGATCTGCGGCGCAGGCAAGGTCCTGCAGACGCCGAAGGCGGCCACGTTCTGCCTGTCGCAGCGCGCCGAGCACATCTGGGAGGGCGTGTCCTCGGCGACCACGCGGTCGCGGCCCATCATCAACACCCGTGACGAGCCGCACGCCGACGCGGAGAAGTACCGCCGCCTGCACGTGATCGTCGGCGACTCGAACATGTCCGAGTCCACCACCATGCTGAAGGTGGGCACGGCGGCGCTCGTGCTCGAGATGATCGAGGCCGGGGTGTCGTTCCGCGACTTCGCGCTCGACAACCCGATCCGCGCCATCCGCGAGGTCAGTCACGACGTCACCGGACGCCGCCCGGTGCGGCTCGCCGGCGGCAGGCAGGCCAGCGCCCTCGACATTCAGCGGGAGTACCACGCGCGCGCGGTGGAACACCTGCAGAACCGGGATCCCGATCCGCAGGTCACTCAGGTGGTCGACCTCTGGGGTCGCATGCTCGACGCCGTCGAGACGCAGGACTTCGCGAAGGTCGACACGGAGATCGACTGGGTGATCAAGCGCAAGCTGTTCCAGCGCTACCAGGACCGGCACGGCTTCGAGCTGGCCGACCCGAAGATCGCGCAGCTGGATCTGGCGTACCACGACATCAAACGCGGTCGCGGCGTGTTCGACGTGCTGCAGCGTAAGGGGCTGGTGAAGCGGATCACCGAGGACGAGACGATCGAGGCGGCGGTGGACACTCCGCCGCAGACCACCCGGGCGAAGCTGCGCGGCGAGTTCATCACCGCGGCGCAGGAGGCCGGACGCGACTTCACGGTCGACTGGGTGCACCTCAAGCTCAACGACCAGGCCCAGCGGACGGTGCTGTGCAAGGACCCGTTCCGGTCGGTCGACGAGCGGGTGGAGCGCCTGATTGCCTCGATGTAGCGGCGCTGTGGGGGTCCGTAACGGGCTCACCCACTAGGCTTCCGGGCGTGCCGACTTCCAAGATCGAGCGGTTGATGAACCTGGTGATCTGTTTGTTGTCCACCAGGCAGTTCCTCACCGCCGAGAAGATTCGCGAGAGCGTTGCCGGGTACGCCGACTCCGCCAGCGACGAGGCGTTCAGCCGCATGTTCGAACGCGACAAGAACGAGCTCCGGGATCTCGGTGTTCCGCTCGAGACCGGACAGGCGTCGCGCTTCTCGACGGTCGAGGGCTACCGCATCAACCGCAATGCGTACGAGCTCCCCGACATCGACCTCAGCCAGGAGGAGTCAGCGGCGGTCGCGGTGGCGGTCCAGCTGTGGGAGTCGCCGGAGTTGACGTCCGCGGCCCAGGGGGCGCTGCTCAAGCTGCGCGCGGCGGGTGTACAGGTGGATCCGGATTCGGCGGCCACCCCGATCACGGCGGTGCCCGCCCGCACCCGCGGCTCCGAACCGGCGCTCGGCAAGCTGCTGGCGGCGGTCGACGCCGGCCGCGCCGTGCATTTCCCGCACCGCGGCGCCCTCAACGAGCCGTACACCGAGCGCACCGTCGAACCCTGGGGCGTCGTCACAGCGCACGGCCGGTGGTACCTCGTCGGTCACGATGTCGACCGGGGGGCCGTCCGGACGTTCCGGCTGTCGCGGATCGGCGACGACGTGACGGAGTTCGGACCCTCCGGGGTCGTCCACAAACCGGCGGGCGTGGACCTCCGGGAGATCGTCGACCGGGTCACCGGTTCGGGGGAGGTCACCGGGACCGCCACCGTATGGGTGGCCGAGGGCCGGGCCCAGGAACTGCGCCGACTGGCGACCACGGCGGAGGCGAAGCGGGTGAACGAGCGCGCCGGCACCGTGCTCGGGATCCCGGTCCGCTCCCGGGACTGGATCGCGCGGCTGGTCGCGGGCCACGGGGCGGACGCCCTGGTTCTCGATCCGCCCGAACTACGCCACGATGTGCTGACCAAGCTGAAGGACGCCGCAGGGGAAGGGGGACGTCGTGAGTAACAGGCTGTCGTCGAGACTGTCCCGGCTCCTCAACCTGGTGCCGTACTTCATCGCGAATCCCGGGATGAGCGCGGCCGAGGCCGCCGCCGAACTGGGCGTCACCACCACGCAGCTGATGTCCGACCTCAACCAGTTGTGGGTGTGCGGCCTGCCCGGCTACGGTCCCGGCGACCTCATCGACCTCTCGTTCTCCGAGGAGAGCATCGAGGTGACGTTCTCGGCGGGCATCGACCGACCGCTGCGGTTGACGTCCACGGAAGCGACGGCCCTGCTGATTGCCCTGCGTTCGCTGGTGGAGATGCCGGGCATGGTCGATCCGTCCGCGGCGCACAGCGCGATCGCGAAGATCGAGGACGCCGCGGGCACCGCGGCGGCCCGCGCGGCGGTGACGCCGGCGTCGGAGCGGGAGGCGGTGGAGGACGTGGCGGAAGATCCCATCGCCGCCACGGTGCGGTCCGCGCTCCATCATCGGCACGCACTCCACCTGACGTACTACTCGGCGTCCCGGGACCGCGTCACCGAGCGCACCGTGGATCCGGTGCGGGTCGTGCTGGTCGACAATCAGAGTTATCTGCAGGCGTGGTGCCGGCAGGCCGAGGGGGTCCGGCTGTTCCGGCTCGACCGGATCGACGCCGCCACCGAGCTGGACGAGGCGTCCACACCGCCGGCGCAGGCTCTCGTCCGGGATTCCAACCTGGAATTGTTCAGCGGCGACGCGTCCCTTCCCCAGGCCCGGTTGCACATCGGCGCCGACTGCGTGTGGGTGCTCGACTACTACCCGATGGATGTCCGGACGGTCGACGCCGACGGCTCGGTCGAGGCGAGCATGAGTTACGGGGCGCTCGAGTGGATGGCCCGGCTCGTGCTCGGGTTCGGCTCCGGAATCAGAGTGCTCGAACCGGCCGAACTGGTCGACGAGGTGCGCCGCCGCGCCGTGGAGGCGCTGTCCGCCTACGACGCCGTCGAGGCATGAGCGGCGACGGGCGTCCGCTGCGGATCAGCGTCTTCGGCGCGGGCAGCATCGGCTGCTATGTCGGGGGCCGGCTCGCCGCGGCCGGTGCCGAGGTGACCCTGATCGGGCGGGAGCGCGTCGGGGCGGAGATCCGCGAACACGGGTTACGGCTGACGGACCTGCACGGAGCGGACGTCCGGGTCGGTGCCCCCGGCATCGCCTTCGCCACCGGCCCGGAGTCGGCGGCCACCGCCGATCTCGTCGTCGTGTCGGTGAAGTCGGCGGGGACACCGGAGGCGGGTGCCGCGCTGGCGTCGGCGATCGGTTCCGACACGGTCGTAGTCAGTGCGCAGAACGGGCTGGGCAATGCGGACACCCTCCGCGCGGCCCTGCCGGAGCAGGTCGTTCTCGCGGCGATGGTGCCGTTCAATGTGGTGCACCGCGGCGACGGGCATTTCCACCAGGGCTCCGAGGGCGACCTCGAGATCGAGCAGCATCCGGCGGTGCGCGCATTCGCACCGGTCTTCGACGACGCCGGGCTGCCGCTCCACACACGTGACGACTTCCGCTCGGTGCAGTGGGCGAAGCTGCTGTTCAACCTGAACAACGCGGTCAACGCCCTGTCCAGCCTGCCGCTCCGCGAGGAGTTGTCGCAGCGGTCGTTCCGGCGCGCGGTCGCGCTGGCGCAGCGGGAAGCACTGACTCTCCTGACCGCCCGCGGCATCGCTGTCGCCAAACTCACACCGCTGCCGCCGCAGTGGATTCCCCGGTTGCTGACCGTCCCGGACGGGGTGTTCCGGGTGGCGGGCAGCCGGATGCTGGCCATCGACCCGCACGCGCGGTCCTCGATGTGGGACGACCTCGAAGCGGGCCGGCGCACCGAAGTGGACTGGATCAGCGGGGAGATCGTGCGCCTGGCCGCGTCGTCGGGCACGGCCGCACCGGTGAACGCGAGGCTGGTCGAACTGATCCGCGAGGCCGAGGCGGGCGGGAACCGGCACTGGTCCGGGGACGCCCTGCTCGCCGATCTGCGCTCACAGCGGGCACCCGGGAAACCGACAGGTAAACGGCAGCGCAACTAGCCGGTTTCGACCGGACCGGTGCCGAGTATGTCCGGTAGCATCAGGGTCACCTGATCTTTTGGAGGTTTCATCATGGGAGCCATGAGCCCCTGGCACTGGGCCATTGTCGCGCTGGTCGTCATCATCCTGTTCGGTTCCAAGAAGCTGCCCGACGCGGCTCGCGGACTCGGCCGTTCGCTCCGCATCTTCAAGAGCGAGGTCAAGGAGATGCAGAACGACAACAGCACGCCGGCGCCCACCGCGCAGCAGAGCGCGCCCGCCGAGCTGCCCGTGGCGGACACCACCACCGCACCGGTCACCCCTCCGGCGCCGGTGCAGCCGCAGCACACCGAGCCCAAGTCGGCGTAGCCCGAGCCGCCTGACAACCGGGGTGATTCTTCACCCCGGTTGCCTGCTGACCAAGACTAGGGCGAACAACAGTGCGAATTCCGTTCGATCCGCGCCACAGCAAGCGGAGGACCAATCCCGACGGCACCATGTCGTTGGTCGATCACCTCTACGAGCTGCGCACGCGGTTGCTCCTGTCGGTGCTGGCCATCGTGGTCACCACCGCGGTGGGCTTCTTCTGGTACTCCCACCAGATTCTCGGGATCGAGAGTCTCGGTGAGCTTCTCCGCGGGCCGTACTGTTCGCTGCCCGCGTCGAGTCGCGCCGACCTGAGCAACGACGGGTCGTGCCGCCTCCTCGCGACCGGACCGTTCGAGCAGTTCATGCTCCGATTCAAGGTCGCGCTGACCGCGGGCGTCGTCCTGGCCTGCCCCATCTGGCTGTACCAGCTGTGGGCGTTCATCACGCCCGGTCTCTACGCGAAGGAGCGCCGTTACGCGATCGGCTTCGTGGTGTCCGGTGCCGCGCTGTTCATCGCAGGCGCCGTCCTCGCCTACGTGGTCGTCGCGAAGGCGCTGCATTTCCTGCTGACGATCGGCGACAACGTTCAGATCACCGCACTCGGCGGCGCGGAATACTTCGGGTTCATCATCAACCTGCTGATCATCTTCGGTGTCAGCTTCGAGATACCGCTGCTCATCGTCGCGCTGAACTTCGTCGGCATTCTGCCGTACGCGAAGCTCAAGGCGTGGCGCCGCGGCCTGATCTTCGCTCTGTTCGTGTTCGCCGCGATCGCGACCCCCGGGCAGGATCCGTTCTCGATGCTCGCGCTCGCGTTCGCGTTGACCCTGCTGTTCGAGGTCGCCGTGCAGATCGCCCGCATCAACGACCGCCGCAAGGCCCGTCGCACGGAACAGGAGTGGGGTGCCCTCGACGACGACGAGGCGTCGACCATCGCCGCACCGTCGGACCTGAACGAGGCGTTCGACGTCGCCGCCACACCGGTCCCCGAGCCGGCGGGCCGGTTCCGGCGGTCACGCAAGTCCGGCAAGCCCGCGGGTGCCAACAAGAACGACGACGCGAGCACGACCGGCAGCAACACACCGGGTCAGGACTTCTCCGACACCCTGTGACAATCTGACGGGGTGGCAGTGACAACAGGTGACACGACCGGCGGCACCGAACTCGACGTGTTCTCGGCGCAGCTCGGCTTCGTGCTCGACCCCTTCCAGATCAACGCCTGCCGCGCGCTCGAGGGCGGCCACGGCGTCCTCGTCTGCGCCCCGACCGGCGCGGGAAAGACCGTGGTCGGCGAATTCGCCGTGCACCTGGCGCTCACGTCCGGTCGCAAGTGCTTCTACACCACGCCGATCAAGGCGCTGAGCAATCAGAAGTACGCGGAGCTGGTGCGGCGGTACGGCAAGGACACCGTCGGGCTGCTGACCGGCGATTCGAGCATCAACTCGGACGCCCCGGTGGTCGTCATGACCACCGAGGTGCTGCGGAACATGCTGTACGCCGACTCCCCGGCGCTGCGCGGGTTGTCCCACGTCGTCATGGACGAGGTGCACTTCCTGGCGGACCGGTTCCGTGGCGCCGTGTGGGAAGAGGTGATCCTGCACCTGTCCGAGGACGTCCGCCTCGTCAGCCTGTCGGCGACCGTCAGCAACGCCGAGGAGTTCGGCGCGTGGATGGAAACGGTGCGCGGCGACACCACCGTGGTGGTCGACGAGAACCGCCCGATCCCGCTGTGGCAGCACATCATGGTCGGCAAGCGGCTGTTCGACCTCTTCGACACCAGGGCGCGGAGCGGGGACGCCCTCCAGGATCTGGTGGTCGACCAGGATCTGGTCCGTCACGTGAAACAGCGGCAGGCCCTCGAGCGGGCCGACTCGTGGGAGTCGCGGGGCAGGGGACGCCGCGGCGGCGGCCGCGGGTTCTCCAGCGACTTCCGGCCGCTGCCCCGACCGGAAGTGATCTCCCGCCTCGACGACGAGGGACTCCTCCCGGCGATCACGTTCATCTTCAGTCGCGCCGGGTGCGACGCCGCGCTGGCACAGTGCCTGCGGTCCCGCCTCGATCTGACGACGCCGGAGCAGGTCGCCGAGATCCGGACCATCATCGACGCCCACACCGCCGAACTGCCGAAGGCCGATCTGGAGGTCCTCGGGTACTGGGAATGGCGTAAGGCGCTCGAGCGGGGCCTCGCCGCGCACCACGCGGGGATGCTGCCCGCGTTCCGGCAGACGGTCGAGGAGCTGTTCGTCAAAGGACTGGTCCGGGCCGTGTTCGCCACCGAGACGCTGGCGCTGGGCATCAACATGCCCGCCCGCACGGTCGTCCTCGAACGCCTCGTCAAGTACAACGGCGAGGCCCACGCCGAACTCACCCCGGGGGAGTACACGCAGCTCACCGGCCGGGCCGGACGTCGCGGCATCGACATCGAGGGTCACGCGGTGGTCCTGTGGCAGCCCGGGGTGGAACCCGTGGATGTCGCCGGGCTCGCCTCCACGCGCACGTTCCCGCTCCGCAGCTCGTTCCGTCCCGGCTACAACATGACAATCAACCTGGTCGATCGCATGGGAGCGGCGGAATCACGGGCCCTGCTCGAGCGGTCGTTCGCCCAGTTCCAGGCCGACCGGTCGGTGGTCGGCCTGACGCGCGGCATCGAACGCAACGAGGCCGCGCTCACCACGCTCCGCGAACGGCTGGGCGGCGAGGACGGCGAGTACTTCGAGTACGCGCGCCTGCGGGAGGAGCTGAGCAGCCGGGAACGGTCACTCGAACGGGCAGGTCGAACCGAACGCCGGGACGCCGCCGTCGCCTCGCTTGTCGCACTGCGGCGCGGCGACGTGATCGCGATCCCGGTGGGACGGCACTCGGGTCTGGCCGTGGTGCTGGAACCGGACCGGGACCCCACGGATCCGAAACCGCTGATCCTCACCGAGGCGAAGTGGGCGGGCCGGGTGTCGGCCGGCGACTTCCCGGAGCCCGCACGGTCTTTGGGATCGATGCGGTTGCCGCGGCGCTTCGATCACCACACCGCCCGGGTGCGACGCGATCTGGCATCGGCGTTGCGCAGCACCGGAATCGTCGCGCCCGGACGCCGGAAGCGGAAGAAGTCGGGTGCTGCCACCGACGACGCCGAGATCGCACGGCTGCGGCGCGCCATCCGGCAGCACCCGTGCCACAGTTGGCCGGACCGCGAACAGCTGAGCCGGATCGGTGAGCGCTACAACCGGCTGGCCCGCGAGACGGAGACGATGCGACAGAAGGTGGCTGCCACGACGAACTCGTTGGCGCGCACGTTCGATCGCATCCTGTCGCTGCTCGCCGAACGCGACTACATCTCGCCGGGCGAACACCCCGACGCCACCGAACACGGCACACGGCTGAGTCGAATCTATTGCGAGAGCGACCTCTTGGTGGCCGAGTGCCTCCGGCAGGGTGTGTGGAAGGGTCTCGGGCCCGCGGAACTCGCCGCCGTCGTGTCCGCCGTGATCTTCGAATCGCGCCGTGAAGGGGACACCGTCGAAGGCGGCGGTCCGGGAGCACTGCGGCACGCCCTCGACGAGACCGTGCGGGTGTGGCGGGAGCTGCGGGCGGACGAGATCCGGCACAAATTGCCGCCCACCCGTGAGCCGGACCTCGGCTTCGCTGCCGCGATCTTCCACTGGGCGAGCGACAATTCGCTCGTCGAGGCGCTGATCGCGGCCGGAGATCAGGGGCGTGCGCTGTCGGCGGGCGACTTCGTGCGGTGGTGCAGGCAGGTGATCGACCTGCTCGAACAGGTCCGGTCGACGTCCCCCGATCCGCAGGTCGGTAAGGCCGCAGGTCGTGCGGTCGCGGCGATCCGCCGCGGTGTCGTCGCCGTGGATGCTGCGTGACCCGACCCCGTGTGGTTGGATTCGCACGCCGTC
Organism: Rhodococcus sp. JVH1; assembly: GCF_000280725.2. Classification (NCBI taxonomy): domain Bacteria; kingdom Bacillati; phylum Actinomycetota; class Actinomycetes; order Mycobacteriales; family Nocardiaceae; genus Rhodococcus; species Rhodococcus sp. JVH1. Next base: position 7,172,893 of record NZ_CP166289.1, read on the forward strand.
CGAAGGCCCGAATCCGATGGCGGGGCGTTACGGTAGGTACAAAACTTGACACGTGAGCGGGAGGCGACGATGAGCGGCCCTTACGGACCGAACGACCCGAACGGGCAATGGGCCCAGGGACAGCAACCGGGCCAGGGTAACCCTGACCAGACCGGCGGCCAGTACGGGGCGCCGCAGTACGGTCAGCAGCCGCCCGCTCAGCCGTGGGGACAGCCGACACCGGGTCAGCCTCAGCAGCCCGGGCAGCCGCAGTGGGGTCAGCACCCCCAGCAGCCCGGACAACCGCAATGGGGTCAGCAGCCGCAACCCGGTCAGCTCGGGCAACCCGGTCCGGGACAGTGGGGTCAGCAGCCCGGGCAGCCGCAGTGGGGTCAGCAACCGGGTCAGCCGCAGCAGTGGGGCCCGACCCCCGGCCAGCAGCAGTGGGGGCAGCCGCCCTCGTCGGGGAAGTCGAAGCTGCCGTTGATCATCGGCGGTGTGGTGGCTCTGCTGGTGATCGTGGGTATCGCCCTGGTGCTCGCGTTCACGGTGTTCGGCACGGACACACTCGATCAGAAGGCGGCCGAGGACGGTGTCGAGCGCATCGTCACCGATTCGTACGGCGCCGAGAACGTGTCCGGTGTCACGTGCCCCGCGGATCAGGAAGTGAAGAAGGGCAACAGCTTCACGTGCAGTCTCACCGTGGACGGTGAGAAGAAGCAGGTCACTCTCACCTTCACCGACGACAAGGGCACGTACGAAGTGAGCCGCCCCAGCTAGACGGCCCTCACGGAACCCGTGCGGCGGCCACCTTTTTCATCGCCGCCGTGAGGCGGCCGACGGAATTCTCGATTCCGAGTTCCTCCGCCAGCCTGCCGAGCCGGTCCGCGTCGACCGGTTCGGCAGGCAGCGTGTCTTCGCGGGACAGTTCGACCTCCGCGTCCCGCACCACCCGCACCACCGGCAGTGCCGCGTCGAGATAGTCCGCTGCGGCGGCGAATTTCGCGCGCGCACCCTTCGCCATGTCGGATTCGGGATCGACTGCGGCGGCCCGCAGGGCGGCGAGCGATCCGTATTGCATGATCAGGCTCGACGCGGTCTTCTCACCGATCCCCTTCACTCCCGGTAACCCGTCGGACGAGTCGCCGCGCAGCAGGGCGAGTTCGGCGTAGGCCTCACCGGCACGGTCGGCCGGCACCCCGTACTTGGCTGCCACCTCGTCCGGCCCGAGCAGTTCGGCCTTGGCGAGGCCGCGCACCACGTACAGCACCCGCACCGGGACCGGGGCGTCCGTGACGACCTGCAGGAGGTCGCGGTCGCCGGTGACGACGATGGTGGTGTCGCGGGTCTCGGTGGCGGCCAGGGTGCCGAGCACGTCGTCGGCTTCGAGCCCTTCGGCACCGGCGGTCGCGATTCCGGTGGCGGCCAGGACATCCAGGATCATCGGGACCTGCGGCGACAGGGTGTCGGGAACCTCTTCCTCCGCCCCGCCGGTGTCTTCGGCGACCCGGTGCGCCTTGTAGGTGGGCACCGCCTCGACGCGGAACGCGGGCCGCCAGTCGAGGTCGAGGCACACCGCGAGCCGGGACGGCTGGTGCTTGGTGATCAGTGCGGCCACCATGTCGGTGAACCCGCGCACCGCGTTGACGGATCGACCGTCGGGGGAGGTGATCGAGTCGGGTAGCGCGTAGTAGGCGCGAAACCACAGGCTGGCACCGTCGAGGAGAAGCAGAGGCCCTGTCATGACCCTCATCCTGCCAAACCGGTTTAGCCTGAAGCCATGAGTTCCCTCGGCGCATCGACTTCACGCTTCCCGACCACCATCTATGCCGACCGGATCGCTCGCGCAGGCGCACTGGCCCGCGACGCCGGACTCGACGGCCTCCTCATCACCCCCGGACCCGACCTGCGGTATCTGCTGGGTTCGCGCGCGGAGTCGTTCGAACGGCTCACCTGCCTGGTGATCCCCGCGAACGGCGACACCGCCTCCGTGGTCGTGCCGCGGCTCGAACTGGCGTCGCTCACCGAGTCGGCCGCGTCAGAACTCGGTCTGGCGATCCGCGACTGGGTCGACGGGGTCGACCCGTACGCGTTGGTGTCGGGACTGCTGCCGTCTCCTGCCCGGACCGCCGTCACCGATGCGATGCCTGCGCTGCACCTGATTCCGTTGTCGGAGGCGCTCGGTGCGCTGCCGGTCCTGGCCACCGGGGTGCTGCGGGAGCTGCGGATGGTCAAGGACGACGCGGAGATCGACGCGTTGCGCCGCGCCGGTCAGGCCATCGACCGGGTCCACGCCCGCATGGGGGAGTTCCTGAAGGTCGGCCGCACCGAGGCCGAGGTGGCGGCCGACATCACCGCCGCGATCCTGGCGGAGGGGCACACCGAGGCGGCGTTCGTCATCGTCGGCTCGGGGCCGCACGGCGCCGACCCGCACCACGAGGTGTCCGAGCGGGTCGTCGAATCGGGTGACGTCGTGGTCATCGACATCGGCGGACCCGTCGAACCCGGCTACAACTCCGACTCCACCCGCACGTACAGCATGGGTGAGCCCGATCCGGGTGTGGCTGCCAAGTTCGCGGTACTGGAGGAGGCGCAGGCGGCGGCCGTCGACCTGGTGCGTCCCGGCGTCACCGCGGAGGCGGTCGACGCGGCCGCCCGCGACCTGCTGGCCGCGCAGGGGCTGGCCGAGGTGTTCGTACACCGGACCGGGCACGGAATCGGGTTGTCGGTGCACGAGGAGCCGTACATCGTGCCGGGTAACGCGATCGAACTGACCGAGGGGATGGCGTTCAGCGTGGAGCCCGGCATCTACTTCCGCGGGGAGTGGGGTGCACGGATCGAGGACATAGTCATCGTGACCGCCGACGGCTGTGAGCCGGTCAACACCCGGCCGCACGGGCTGACGGTTCTCCCCGGCTGAGCACCGGGAGCGTGCGGGGGCGGTGCGGCGCGGGTAGTAACATCTTCCATTTGTTCACGACCGCACTCGCCGCTGCACGTCTGCGGAGAGTCGGGATCACAGATCACGCGAAGGTGTCATGGAAAGCGTCGCCCCGAAGGTAACCGTCGTCGTACCGACCTACAACGAACGCGACAACCTGCCCAAGATCGTCGAGCTTCTCGCGGCGTCGGAAATTCCGAACCTGCATGTGCTGGTCGTCGACGACAACTCGCCGGACGGCACCGGTGCGGTCGCCGACACGCTCGCGCAGAGCGGTCCGATCCCGGTCGGGGTCCTGCACCGGACCGTGAAGGACGGCCTCGGACGGGCCTACGTCGCGGGGATGACCCGGGCACTGGACGAGGGCGCGGACATCGTGATCCAGATGGACGCCGACCTGTCGCACCCCACCGAGGCCATTCCGCGGATGGTGGAGACGCTGGCGACGACGGACGCTGCCGTCGTGCTCGGCTCCCGCTACGTGGCGGGCGGCGCGGTCGCCAGCGACTGGCCCTGGCATCGCAAGGCGCTGTCGGCGTGGGCGAATTTCTACGTCAACGCGATCCTGCGGCTGCGCGTCAAGGACGCCACCGCCGGGTTCAAGGCGTGGCACGCGGACACCCTGCGGGCCATCGACGTCGAGGGTGTGCAGAGCAACGGGTACGCGTTCCAGGTGGAGATGAACTACCGCACGGTGCAGCGCGGCATGACCATCGCCGAGGTCCCGATCCGGTTCGAGGAGCGCACCGACGGCGTGTCCAAGATGAGCCTCGCTGTGCAGATCGAGTCCGCGCTGGTCCCGTGGAAGCTGCGGTTCAGTGGTGACGCAGCGCAGCCGAGCCGAGTACGCGGCTGACGGCGATCTCCACGACCACCCGGGTCGGGTTCACCCGGGGCTGGCGGTACCTGGCGGCGTAGCGGGCGACGGCGTCGGCCACGGACTCGGGGTCGGTCAGGACCCGGGCCGGGCCCTCGAGGGTCATCCAGCGCGGTCCGTCCACCTGGCTCACCGCGCCGTATCCTCCACGTTCGGCGTTGAGGGCCTTCTGCGAGGAGCCGTTGGTGATGACCCGCGCCAGTCCGTGCTCCTGATCCCAGGTGAAGCCGACGGCGACGACGTGCGGGGTGCCGTTCTTGCGGAGCGTGGTGAGCGTCCCGAGGTGGTATTCGCCGAGGAATGCGAGCGCCGCGTCGGTCAGGCGGATCGGGGTGGAGGGGGTGCGGTCCATGCCCCGACGGTAATCCAGGACACTGGACGGGTGAGCCTGGGATCGAAGAAGAACAGCGGCAAGTCCGCCAACGACGGGGTGGTACTTCTCCTCGGTGGTCGCAGCGAGATCGGCCTCGAGATCGCCTCCCGGCTCGCGCCCGGCCGCACGATCGTCCTCGCGGCCCGCCGCAGCACCGAACTCGCCGCCGAACGGCAGGCGCTCCTGAACGCGGGCGCGTCCGTCGTCGACTGCGTGGAATTCGATGCCGACGACTTGGACAGCCACGAGAAGCTGCTGCGGTCCGTGGTGGACGCGCACGGCCCGCTGTCGGTGGCGGTGCTGGCGTTCGGCATTCTCGGCGATCAGGCGCGCGCCGAGCGGGACGCACGGCACGCCGTCGCCGTGGTCCACACCGACTACGTCGCGCAGGTCGCTGTGCTCACGCATCTCGCCACCCTGCTCCGGGAACAGCGGTCGGGGCGGATCGTGGTGTTCTCGTCCGTCGCGGGTGTGCGCGTGCGCCGCGCCAACTACGTGTACGGGTCGGCGAAAGCGGGCCTGGACGGATTCGCCTCCGGTCTCGGTGACGCCCTCCACGGCAGCGGTGTCTCCCTCCTGCTCGTCCGGTCCGGTTTCGTGATCGGCCGGATGACCGAGGGGATGTCGCCGGCGCCGATGTCGAGCACACCGGCGCAGGTCGCGGACGCGGTCGTGCGCGGTCTGCACCGCAGTGCGAGCCGGGTGTGGGTGCCGGGACGGTTGCGCCCGGTGTTCTTCGTCATGAGGTTGCTGCCGCAGGCGATCTGGCGCCGGATGCCGCGATGACCGACCCGATCGTCGTCGTCGGGATCGGGGCCGACGGGTGGGACGGTCTGTCGCCGTCCGCGCGACGCGCGATCGAGGACGCCGACGTGGTGATGGGCTCGGGGCGTCAGCTCGGCCTGCTCCCGGAGTCGCCGGCACTGCGAGTGGCCTGGCCGTCGCCGCTCGTTCCCGCGCTGCCGGGCCTGTTCGAACAGCACCACGGCCGGCGGGTGTGCGTCCTGGCCAGCGGAGACCCGATGTTCCACGGCATCGGCGTCACCCTCGTCGACCTGCTCGGCGCGGATCGGGTGCGGGTGATCTCGCACCCGTCCTCGGCCACCCTGGCGTGCGCCCGGCTGGGCTGGGCGGCGCACGAGACGCCCGTGGTCAGTCTCGTGAACCGGCACGTGGACACGCTCCTGCCTGCACTCGGCGATCACACCCGACTGCTCGTGCTGAGCCGCGACGAAAACACCCCCGCCGCCGTGGCCGAACTCCTGACGGAACACGGGTTCGGGCCGTCGCGGCTCAGTGTGCTCGGCGAACTGGGCGGACCCGACGAGTCGAGGCTCGCCGGAACGGCGTCGGCATGGTCGCACGAACCGGGGGCCCGGCTGAACGTGATCGCGATCGACTGCCGGGCCGACTCCGGCACCCTCCGGTTGACCCGGATGCCCGGACTGCCCGACATCGCGTTCACGGGCGACGGGCAGATGACCAAACACGAGATCCGTGCCCTGACGCTGTGCGCCCTCGCCCCGGCGGCGGGGGAGTTGCTGTGGGACGTGGGAGGCGGGTCCGGCACGGTCGCGATCGAATGGATGCGTACCCACCCCCTCTGTCGGGCCGTGACTTTCGAGCGCAGCGCGGCACGCGTCGACCAGATCGAGTCGAACGCGGCCGCGCTCGGGGTGCCGTCCCTCGCCGTGTTCGGCGACGCGCCCGCAGCGTTCGAGGACGTACCACCCGAACTGTCCACACCGGACGCGATCTTCGTCGGCGGTGGCGTCACGCAGGACGGCCTGCTCGACGAGTGCTGGTCGCGGCTCCGGGTCGGCGGCCGGATGGTGGTCAACGCGGTGACGGCGGAATCGGAAGCACTTCTGCTGCAGTGGTTCTCGAAATGCGGCGGGCAGCTCCGCAAGTTCCAGGTGTATCGCGGTGAGCCACTCGGCGGGTTCACCGCGTGGCGGCCGCAACTGCCGGTGGCGCAGTGGTCGGTGACGAAGCAGTCGAAAGGTGATGCGGCATGACGGTGTACTTCATCGGGGCAGGTCCCGGCGCGGCCGACCTGGTCACGGTCCGCGCGCAGCGGATCATCGCGGCGAGCCCCGTCTGCCTGTATGCGGGCAGTCTCGTCCCGCAGGAACTCCTGGCGGAATGCCCCGAGGGTGCGCGGGTGATCGACACGGCGCGGCTGAGCCTCGACGAGATCGTCGCCCTGCTGATCGAGGCGGACGCGGCCGGTCAGGACGTCGCGCGCCTGCATTCGGGTGACCCGTCGATCTTCAGTGCGGTCGCCGAGCAGGTGCGCCGGCTCGAAGCCGCCGGCATCGCGTACACCGTGGTGCCCGGGGTGCCCGCGTTCACCGCCGCGGCGGCGTCGCTGGGGCGGGAGCTGACCGTTCCCGGTGTCTCGCAGTCGATCGTGCTGACCCGGGTGTCCACGCTGTCCACCGCGATGCCGGAGGGCGAGGACCTGCGTTCCCTCGGCCGCAGTGGTGCCACGATGGTGGTCCACCTGGGTGCGCACCGGATCGATCAGATCGTCGAAGAGCTCACCGAGAACTACGGCCGCGACTGTCCCGCCGCCGTTGTCGCGTTCGCCTCGCGTCCCGACGAGATCGTGCTCCGCGGCACCCTGGCGACGATCGCCGATCAGGTGAAGGCGGCGGGCGTCACGAAGACCGCCGTGGTGATCGTCGGGAAAGTGCTTGCTGCCGAGGGATTTCCGGACAGTTACCTGTATTCCGCCACCCGCGAGCGCACCACCCACTGAGCGTGGCACGGATCCTGATCCTCGGCGGCACCGGGGAGGCCCGAGCGCTCGCCGCCGCACTCGCGGACGTTCCGGGTGTCGACACCGTGTCCTCCCTCGCCGGCCGGGTCCGCGATCCGCGCCTGCCCGTCGGTGACGTGCGGATCGGCGGATTCGGTGGAGCGGACGGGCTCGACGAGTGGCTGCGCGCGCATCCCGTCGACGCGATCGTGGACGCCACGCACCCGTTCGCGGCGCAGATCACGAGCAACGCCGCCGACGCCGCGCACCGTCGCGGAATACCGCACGTCGTCCTGAGGCGCCCCGAATGGTCTCCGCGTCCCGGCGAACGCTGGCACCGCGCCGCCGACCTCGCCGACGCGGCTGCACTGCTGCCCGACCTGGGAACGAGAGTCTTCCTCACCATCGGCAGGCAGGGTGTCGACGCGTTCGCCGGCCTGCACGCACTGTGGTTTCTCATCCGCGCGATCGATCCGCCCGACGTGGCGACGCCGCCGCGGTCGACGCTGCTCCTCGCCCGTGGGCCGTTCGCGGTGACCGACGAGATCGCGCTGATGCGGGAGCACCGCATCGACGTCCTGGTCACCAAGAACAGCGGCGGCGGTCAGACCGACGCGAAACTCGACGCCGCCCGTGCACTGGGCGTTCCGGTACTGATGATCAGCCGCCCACTGTTGCCGTCGGCGACGGCAACAGTGGACGACGTTGCGGGAGCAGTCGAGTGGATCGACTCGGTCACCCGATGAGGAGGCGGGCGCGCTGACCCGTCAGCAGGCCGGCGCCGGCGCGTCCTCGGACAGGGGCTTGCCCTCCGGTTCCGTGTAGAACGCGAGCAACACCAGCGGTTCGGTTCCCAGATTCGAGCCCTCGTGGACGTGATCGCTGCCGTGGTCCTCGGTGATCGCCTGACCGGCTGTCGTCACCGCTTTCGTGCAGTCCTGCAGAGTGCGGGACAGCACACCGGATTCGACGAACGCATACACCGGACCGTCGTGGTAGTGCCATCCCGTCGTTCCGCCGGGGGCGATCTCGATGCGCCGCAGCGTGAGATCGGTGCCCGCCGAGCTTCCGGCGACCGCCGGAACCGTCGTCTCGAACAAAACCTGCGCGGTCACTCCCGAGGACGGCGTGGCCTGGGCGGGGGAAGCGGACAGCACCGCGGCTACGGCACAGGACAAGACGACCACACTCGATCTGAGGAGCATCGTGACGACCTCTCGGCGCGCTGGTCCTGCACACTGCGCGCAGGCATCCAGGGGAGTGCATTTCGGCGTGTCCAGGGTAGGGGTCCGGAGGGAGCGGCCGCGGGGATATCCGCGAACCCGATCCCGGTCACCTACCTCAGGGTGCTCTCGTCGTCGCCCTCAGCGACACTGTACGGGCGTGCCGGTTGCGGCGATAATGTCGTGGCTGTGGTGTTGCGGAGTGGACCGACGGGACGAGCATGACGATCGAGCAGTTGCTGACCACGCACTTTCCGGACGATCCCGTGTTGGACGCGGCGCTCGCCACGGCACTTCTGCGTCGCACCGCGCGAGAGCCGAATGCCCCTGCGCTGATCCGCATCTACAGTCCTGCGCCGACTCTATCGTTCGGGCGGCTGGACGCTGTTCGACCGCAGTTTCCGGCCGCCGCCGCGCAGGCGCGGCGACACGGATTCACCCCCGTCGTCCGAGGGGCAGGCGGTCGGGCGGCGGCCTACCACGAGCAGACCCTCGTCGTGGAGATGTTCTCGAGCGACACGGAGGGCATGGTCGGGGCCCGACCCCGCTTCCAGCGCATCACTCCGAGACTCGTGGAGGTGCTGAGGAAGCTCGGGGTCGACGCGCGCATCGGACCGGTGCCCGGTGAGTATTGCCCCGGTGATTGGACGGTGAACGGCTCGGGCCGCGTCAAGCTCGCAGGAACCGCGCAGCGAATAGTCGCCGGGGCGTGGCTCTTCGGCTTCGAACTGGTGGTGTCCGATTCCGACCCGGTGCGGGCGGTGCTCACCGATGTCAACGCCGCGCTCGAGCTGGAGTTCGACCCGGGCACGGCGGCGTCCCTGACCGACCTGAACCCGGACGTCACCCTCGACCGGGTCCGGGCTGCGGTCCTCGCCGAGGTCGGTGTGGTCCGCGAACTGACCGCAGACCCCGACGTACTCGAGGAGGCCGCGACCCTGCGCGACGCACATGTGGTGTGAGGGTCACCGCGCGGGCGTTGACCCATTGGCCTAGTGCATTGCCGGACAGTGAATTTCATACGTCCGCCGGGTCGCGCGCGAGCGTTCTGTTCTGGAGAACGCAGGTATCGGTACAAACTGTTGGACCGCTGTTCTGAGGGTTCTAGCGTTGTCGCAAAGCCGAGATCCAGCATCGCGATCGTGTTCACCGCGCTCACGATCAACTGGGGACCTGCAGGAAGCCGCGTACCGATCAAGAAGCACGCTAGACATCAACGTTGCAGGTCACACCGCCGAGGCCACGGACCCGTTGCAGGCGGCCAGGATGCCCGCGCGCCTGCAACACGCCACTGGGGGCCGGCTGGTCTGCAACATCATCAGCGGCGGCGGGCCCTCGGCTGTGGCGCGGATCAACTTGCGCGATCATCGAGGCGTTGCAGGAATCGGACGAAAAGTCTCGACGCGTGGGACGCGGCGCTGCGCGGACGGTCGTTCGGCATCAACCCGGTCATCGACGAATTTCTGGACGAACAGCAGCGTGCCGCCGACCTGCTGCTGTCGAACGGGTGCTCGCACGACGGATTCAGGTGCGCGACGCCGTGGTTCCGTGGATCGGCGACTTCGTCGGCACCGCACGCGCGACCGCCTAGGCACTCGCGGTGTGGGTGCCGGGCGGCGACCTCGCCCGGCACCTCCCCGGGCATGACGCTCAAACCCGCCTGAGGCTGCCGACCGACGAGACCCGCGCGGGCATTTCGATCCGATCTACATGAAGATCGTGCACTGCGCGCGGATCACGCGGTGGCTGCACACCCCCGCCCCCCGCCAGATCGTCTCTCCGTCCGGGGCACCCACCACAACGACCGGTGCCTGGGCCGCACTAACCGCTGAGAGTGTCCAATAGCTCGGTGGCCAGCAGTGCGGCATTGATCGAAACCTGTGCGGGATTGCCGACGCCCTCCTCGGATTACCCGCCATTCCGGCCACCAGTCGCGGACGCGTGGGACTATCAGATATTCGGTGGATCTGACTCTGGCACATCGATTTAGTTCTCACTCGGCGTGAGCCGGCCCTCGAACGTGATCGCGAATGCGTTCAGTGCCGGCTTCCACCTCATTGCCCATCGTGCTCTGCCCTTCCCGGTCGGGTCCAGCGCCCGGGTCGCGAGATACAGACACTCGAGAGCCGATTGGTCCGTTGGGAAGTGCCCGCGTGCCCGGATCGCCCGCCGGTACCGGGCATTGAGGCTCGCGATGGCATTCGTCGTCGAGCAGATGACACGCCTGATCTCGACGTCATAGAGCCCGTCGCAGAATGCGCGTTGAGAGAACGGGTGGAGCAGTCGAGTCGATTTTCTCGTTTGCTGCCGATTCTGAGGTGGCCGACTCGTTCCGGCTGGCGCGTTCAGCTGGCTGTTGCTCGGTGGATCTTCATCAGGTTGAATGCGCTGGCCGCGAGGTTGAGCTCGCCGAGGGCGCTGTTTAGACCACGGCCGGAGAATCGGTCGAGGACCTTCTTCAGGTTGCCGATGCCGGGTTCGACGGTGGCCCCGCGCGTTTGTAGAGACGGGATCCTTCTGGTGTGCGTAGCCGGTGCGACATCGCCTGTCTCGGGCTCGCGCCTTCCGGAGGTGGTCCTGTCACGGGCTGTTCTATGACCGCTTTCGCGTGGTCGCGTGTCTTGTTCAGCGCGATTAACCGCTCTGGTCCGGGCGCAGAAAGGTTGCTGTCACTGCAGTACCCGGCGTCAGCGAGGACGACACCGATGATGTGTTCGGATCTGCCGGTATCGGTGTGAAGCATCGCGGCGGCGCGCCCACTTGCCTCCATCATCGGTACAAGGGATGCAATGTCATTGGGACTCTGACCAATCTGTACGGCCGCGATGATTTGATCGCTGGTGACGGCGAGTTGAGCGTTGTAGCCCTGGAGGAATCCGCGCCTGGTCGGCATTAACCGTGATTGTGGATCGGTGGTGTTGGCCACCGTCTTCGGCAATACACGTTTGGCCGGCTTCGTGGCGGAAGCGGTGTGTTCGGCTGCCAGTGCGGCTTCGACGACTCGTCGGGCGCGGATGATTCGTGAGTGCTGTTCCGATGGAACAGGTGGGGCGCCCATCGGTTTCTTCCCCGCGGCGATCAGTGCGGCACGCCGTTCGAGTTTCGACTGGTGAGTAGCGATTTCACGTGCCAGGTGGGCGCGTGCTTCCGCGAGCCGGTGCGGTCCGTCAGGGATACGACCGACCACAGGTTCACCCGCTCGAGATTTCGCCAACCGTGCCCGTGCCGCTGCATCGCGCTCATCTTCGTTGTTGCGCTGGCGTTTCAATTGTGCGGCCACCTCGTCGGCCGCTTGACGGATTCGCCGTGCACGACTGCTCTGGTCCATCAGCCGGGCAGGAACCCGATCATCGTCATCATGTGCACGCTGTGCAGCGCGGATGTTCTCGGTGGCGTCGGTCTGTTCGGCTTCGGCAACCATGCGAGTGACCTGCTCGCTCAGCCACTCATGCCCGCGGTTGGCGTCGATCGATGCGTTCGCGGCGATCTTGGTGCCATCGATTGCGACCGTTCCGAAGTGCCCTAGACCGGCGTGGCCGGCGATCATCAGTACCTGCGTGAACAACCCGGTGAACGCGTCCTGGCATTCGGCGCGGAACCGGGCGATCGTGCAATGGTCGGGGACGTCTTGCGCGCACAGCACCCGGAACGCGACATCGGTCGAGCACAACCTTTCAATCTGCCGCGAGGATCGAATCCCTCTGCAGTAGGCATAAATCAGAAGTCCCAGCAGCATCCGCGGGTCGTAACCGGCCGCGCCCACCCCACCACGGCGACGACGCCGGTCGAACTCGTGGGTATCGAGCACGTCGATCGCCTCCAACAGAAACCAGACAAGATGATCCGCAGGAAGCCATTCCCGCATATCCGGAGGCAAAAGGAACACCTGATCGCGCAACACCGGACGATATCCCTTGGCCATACCCAATTTTCCCAGACGAGCGTCACGATCAGTCCCGACGACACGCATTCTGCAACAGGCTCCATAGTCGAGGAAGGGAATGAATTCCGTCCAGGCGTTCTGCCAGAGCCGGATGATCGCCGGATACCGCGAGCCCCACTTGCCGGTGAACTCGTCGAACTGCTCCCGTGCGGCAGCCTCGTTGGCAGCGGTATAAATCGGTCGCAGATCCCGTGACATCTCGTCCCAGTATCTGCGGGACGCGTACCGAAACGTGTTGCGGAGCAGATGAATCACACATGTCTGGACAATCGTTCGATCCCACACCGCGGTGATCGCGTCCGGCAAGGCCTTCAGTCCGTCACTCACCACAATGCACACATCGGCGACACCTCGATGCTTGAGCTCGGTGAGGACGGCGAGCCAGAACTTCGCGCCCTCTCCACCGTCACCGGCCCATAGCCCCAGGATGTCGCGTTCCCCGTTCACGGTGACGCCGATCGCGACATAGATCGGCCGGTTCGTGACCTGACCGTCCCGGACCTTGACATGGATGGCGTCGATGAAGATCACCGGGTACACCGGGTCTAGGGGCCGGACGGACCATTCGGCCATTTCCGCGAGGACTTTGTCGGTGTTCTTGCTGATCGTCTCCCTCGACACCGAGGCGCCGTAGACGTCATCGAAATGGGCGACGATCTCACCTGTGGTGAGGCCTTTCGATGAGAGCGACAAGATGATCTCGTCGACACCGGTGAGCCGTCTCTGTCGTTTCTTGACGATCTGGGGATCGAACGAGGCATCGGTATCACGGGGTACTTGGATTTCGACCGGTCCGATCTCCGTCAGCACCGTTTTCGCTCGTCTGCCGTTGCGGGAGTTCCCTCCATTTCTTCCTTCGATCTGGTGTTTCTCGTAGCCGAGGTGCTCCTCCATCTCTGCTTCGAGAGCGGTTTCGAGCACGTTCGCTGTGAGTTGGTTGAGTAGTCCGTTCGGTCCGACCAGTTCCACGCCGTCAGCCTTGGCCTGCGCCAGCAGTTGCTGCGCCAACTTCTGGTGATCGATCTTCGTCTGATCCATAGGATCGAGTGTCTCGGTCATGATTCCGCCTTCCCGCCAAGCAAAGCTCGGCGTGTCGGCCAGACTCAGATCAACCGATTACCGGACAGTCCCGGCTGCGGGGATGGACTCGAACATTTCTCGTATTGCGTTGAAGGGAACGGGGTGTGATGGAGGGGCTTCGGCCCACACCGTCCGCCGCAGGCGTGGCTGGTCGGTGCGGCGCGATCTGTGTGAGAACCAGCGCATCGCGTTCAGGGTACTTGCGGGCAGAGTCTTCGAGGAGGACGGATAGGTTGAACATCGAGCTGGCTCCTTGGTTGTTCCGGGAAACCGGGAACCGTTCACTTGGGGGCGAACTGTTCCCACGGTTGGATTTTCGTCAGTCAGCCAGGAACTTCAGGACGTCAGGGACGAAGGTCTCGTGGTACTGGAAGACACCACCGTGGCCCGAGTTGGGGTAGATCGTGATCGTGGAGTTGGGCAGGCGTTCGGCCAGGTCCTCGGAGTGTTCGCTGGCGACCATGAGGTCGTGGTCGCCGTTGGCGACGAAGACTGGTGCGGTGATCTTTGAGAGGTCGTCCGGTGCGTGGAGTCCGCCGGTGGTGATGGCGCGGAGCTGCGCGAGTCGGGCCTGGTTTGAGATCGGCTTGTCGCGGTCGGTGGTTCGCTCGGCGAGGCGGTCAAAGTAGGCGTTGGCGGCCTTCTTGCCCTCGAGGGTGCGGGGGAAGAAGAGGACGTGGCGGGCATCCTTGCGAGCCAGTGCCGCCTTGGCGTAGGCGCCGCCGACGATGAACGGCATCTTCCAGATTCCGCCGCCGCCGCGTGGTCCAGTGCCGGCAAGGACCATGCGACGTACGAGGTCGGGTGCCTGCAGGGCGATGATCTGAGCCACGGCTCCGCCCACGGAGAAGCCGAAGAGGGCGACTTTCTGGTGGCCGAGTGCCCGGATGAAGGCGATGGCGTCGGCGCCCATCTGTTCGAGGTCGGTGGGCGCCTTGGAGCCGGTGCCGCCGACGCCCCTGTTGTCGAAGGCGATGACGCGGTGCTGGGCTGCGATGCCGTCGATGACGCGGGGGTCCCAGTCGTCGAGGGTCGCGGTGAAGTGGTGCAGGAAGATCACCGGGACGTCGGTGTCGGTGCCGAGTTCGCGGTAGACGAAGCGCACGCCGTCCACGTCGATGTTGCTGTTCGGGACATCTTTCCAGGTGGTCATGAAATCTTCTTTCGCGGAGTGGTGGGTGTGGAGGTCTGGGGTTGTGGGCCGCGTTGATCCAAGTGGGTGAGGGTGTCGAGTACGGTGCGGTCGGAGGTCAGCTTCTTGTCGAGAATTGGTCCGATCACGCCGCGTGCAGCTGAGATAATGGCCCACCGTAAGGGGTGGACGACGCGGGGTGCGCGGCGTTCGAGCCCGTCGGCGATAGCGATGGCTGCCGACTTCGGCGTGACGCGTTTCATCATCTGCCGCGGGAGTGCTCCGAGTAGGTCGAGGACCACCTGGTCTTCATCGACGCCGTGCTTGATCATGTCGGTGTCGACCAGGGAGAAGTAGGCGGTCAGGACGGATGCGCCGGCGTCGGTGAGTTCGATGCGAAGACCGCGGCCGAGCTGCTCGACTGCTGCCTTGCTCATGGCGTAGGGGATGGTGCCCATGCCGTTGACGAAGGCGAACACCGACGAGATCAGGACTACTTGGCCCTGGTGGGTCAGCACCTGCTCCAAGGCTGCATCGACGGTGTTGACCACGCCCGAGACGTTGACCGCCAAGGCATTGTCGACGTCGAATTCTGGCGTCGTTCGAAGCGTTGCTGCCTTCGGCAGGAGACCGGCGTTGGCGATCACCACGTCCACGCGGCCGAAACGGTTAATGGATGCCGCGACCGCGACCGCGAGCGCATCACGGTGTCGGACGTCGGCAACCACCCCGAGTGCATGCGTGGAGTGCAGTCGGGAGGCGCGTTCAGGCGTATCTGGTGCGAGATCGGCGATGGTGACCCGCGCACCCCTGCGGAGCAACTCCTCGGCGGTAGCGCTTCCGATCCCGCCGTTACCGCCGGTGATCAAGACGACCTTGCCCCTGAGGTCGTAGGTCTTGGGGCGGGACCGGAACTTCATCACAGACCCCGACGCTTTCCGAACGCGACGCGTCCGTTGCGGCGCACCATCGTTAGAGTGGTTTTGATCGGGCCGCGCTTGAGATCTGGCTCCTGGCCGCGGCTCAGTCGGTGCAGTTGGTCGGTGTTCCAGCTGATGTTGAGAAGTCCGTCGAGCTGCCTGAGGTTGGTGACCCGGCCGAGGAATGGGCGAAGTCCGTACTTGATTTCGTGTGTCTTCAACTCAGCGTCTTCGTCGGCGAAGATGTCGGCAGCAGCCTCGGGGTTGGTGGCGCAGGGGCGTGCGATGCCCACGAGGTCGCACTCGCCACTCCTGACGGCCGAGTCCATGCCCGCGTGGGTGCGGAAGCCTCCGGTGACGGCGATCGGCACGTGGCCTGCCATGTCCTTGACGGACGCTGCGTATTCGAGGAAGTACGCCTCGCGAGCGCGGGTGCTCGCCGCTGCGGGTCCCGACATGGCGGGGGACTCGTAGGTGCCGCCGCTGATTTCGATGAGGTCGACGCCTTCGTTGACGAGGGCGGCAACGACGTCGCGTGACTCGGCCTCCGTGAAGCCGCCTTTCTGGAAGTCAGCCGAGTTGAGTTTGACGCTCACAGCGAACCCGGGGCTGACTGCCTTGCGGGTGCGTCGGATGATCTCGAGCAGGAATCGCCTGCGCCGCTCGGGGTCGCCGCCCCATTTGTCGGTGCGTAGGTTCGCCAGGGGCGAGAGGAACTGGGTGACGAGGTAGCCGTGGGCGGCATGGATCTGAACGCCGTCGAATCCGGCGGCCTCACATATGGTCGCAGTGCGGGCGAATCGATCAACGATGTCCTCGATCTCGGTGTCGGTCAGTTCGCGTGGTGTCGCCGCGCCGGGCATCGCCAGTGCGACAGCGCTGGGAGCGACGGGGGTGTGGCCGAGGTTGAGTGGGTTTGCCTGTCGGCCGGGGTGATTCAACTGGACGAAGATGGGTGTGCCGCCGTCGTGGGCGGCCTTGGACCACGAAGCCAGGGCATCGTGGTCGCGGTCGTCCTCGATGACGACGTTGCCGGGCTCCCCGAGCTGAGTGCGATCCACTGCGACGTTGCCGGTGATGAGCAGTCCGTAGCCTCCGCTGCCCCAGCGGCGGTAGAGGTGTGCCAGCTGCTCGTTCGGAGCGTTGTCGCTGCCGGCGAGTGCCTCGCTCATCGCGGCTTTAGTGATGCGGTTCGGCAGGCGCAGGCCGCAGGGAAGGTCGAGCGGGTCGCTCAGGGCCGCTGTCGGATGGTCACGGTTACTCCAGAAGTTGATTGGAGTACGATCATAATATGATGGTCGTCATACAATCAAGAGGTGGATGAGGAAGGGATGCTCTGATGGCCAGATACGCCAGTGATCACAAGGAGGCGACGCGACGGCGCATCATTGAGACAGCGGGTCGTCGCCTCAAGCGTGACGGGATCGATGGTGCCGGCATCACCGCGTTGATGTCCGATGCGGGACTGACCAACGGAGCCTTCTACGCGCATTTCGCATCGAAGGACGATCTCATCGCTGCCGTCGTCGCTGACCAGCTCGAAGCACAGGCCGCCACCATCACCCAGCTCCCCGAGGGACGCGAAGCCCTCACCGACTACGTCCGCCGGTACCTGTCGCTGGATCACCGCGATGACGTTGCTAACGGGTGCCCTTCCGCCGCGCTGCTCGACGAGATCGCGCGACAGGGTGGAGAAGTAGGTGTGGCCTATCAGCGCGGCGTTGCCGCGATCGTTGATGAGGTTGCGCATCGACTGGCAAGGGATTGGTCCCTTGATCCCACTCTGGCCAGGACGCGAGCAGTCGGACTGATGACTGTCCTCATCTCGAGCATGCAGCTGGCGCGAGCGATGACCGGCGAGCAGGCGGTGGAGCAGATTCTCACGGCCGGGCTCGAGAACGCCCGAGCGCTCCTGGCCTCCTGATGCGGTAGTTCGAGTCAGGTGGCTGCGTCGGCCGGAGTGCGGTCTTGTTGGACGGCGCCCCACAGCGGGGTCTTGCGCACCAGGGGCTCGAGGGCGCGGGCGCGATCAGCGCTTCTGGCGACTCCGCGCGATCGCGGAGGCACCGCGACGGCCCAACGGTGGGACCGACGCACCCTCTTCTTCCTTCAGCCAGCGGAAGTCGGTTGATCGGTGCCAGGCCTTTGAGTGTGCTGAGCGGAGTCATCGTCCGTGGTCAGTGCACCTAGCCACCGACAGCCGCGGTTTCAGGTGGCGAGTTCGGCTCGCGGGCAGTGAGGGTCGCTGCGCATTTTTCGTCGCGAGGATCGAACAGCAGATCCCAGCGCGTGAGCTCGCCGTTTTGATTCGTGGTTGTCGGGATCGTGTACTCGTGACGTTCGGCGTCGGTGGGCGCCCGCCACCCGTCCCTGCTGTACGTGGTGGCGATGTGTTCATCTGTCGTGAACGTAATGACGACTTGGTCGGCCTCGGCGGCAATGGTCAGTCGTTCGAGCCGTAGCTGGCGCGCGACCGGCGGCCGCTGGGGTGTGATTGCGCTGGTCGCGACACCGACGACCGACTTGGAGTCGATCAAATCCTTCAGTGTCTGCTGGTCAGCTGCCCGGGCCGGTCCGGATCCAGATGGACACGGGCTCGAAGCGCTCGCCTGAGCGGCCACCAGCAACGGCGACTCGGACTCCATCGCCTGCATCGCCGGCGGCGTCATCGGCTCCGCCACCCCGAGAAGAATTACTGGGCCGCCGCGGGCTTGACACCTGAATTCGGGCCCCGCTACGCCGAGGAGCTCGTCACCGCAGCACGACCCTCGGTCGGTGCCACCGACTGATACATCTGAAATCTCGTTCAGACTCCGACCAATGACCCTCTGAGGAAAACGGCAAACGACGATTCCCCGCGCCCGTGTATCCACCGGACCTGACTTCCCCAGAACGGCACCGGCACTAACGTTTTCATGCCCGTTTCCGCACCCCTGATGCCGACGTATTCTTCGCACCCGTAAACGAGCACTACGGACCGCGGAAACGCCGTGAACGCGCAGCAAAACGGATCTGCAGCACCTGCTCTGCTGTTGCGCACTGCCGAACCTACGCCGAGCAGGCCAATGAACGCTGCGGAGTATGGGGCGGAACATCTGAGCACGAAGGCACACCGATCCCTGATTGAGCGGACTCTCTTCTGGCACCGCTCTGCCGACAGGGCAATTCCGCGGAGTTCGCTCGTGCTAACCGGCAAGCCCTGTGTGTAATGCCGACTCGGTCACTCATGCCAGCAGGCGATTTCGGCGAGCAAGGGTGACCCCTATTCCTTCAGCTGCCGCGCGAACAGACGCGGCGTGGGTTTCGGGGCGGAAACGATGTGAAGGACCGGTCACGCTGATCGCGGCGACGATGTCCTCGCCGTCGCCGACGGGGGCGGCCACGCACACGATTCCGGTTGCGGATTCCTCGTATTCGTAGGCCACACCGTCGGCGGCGATGCGGTCGAGCTGAGCGCTCAACGGGCCAGGCAGGACGACGGTGCGAGGGGTGTAGCGAGCCAGTGGAGCGGACAGCACCTGCTCTCGGAGGGCATTGTCGGCGTGGGCGAGCAGTACCTTGCCGATTGCGGTGCAGTGCACCGGCATCCGGCCCCCGATCCTCGATGGTGCGCTCGCTTGCCGATGGCCGCCGATCTTGGACAGGTACACGACCTCGGTCCCGTCGAGGACCCCCAGGTGCACCGTCTCGTGGGTGCGCACATACAGGTCCTCCATGAAGGGGATCGCCACCTCGAGCAGGCTGCGCTCGACCGATGCGCGCATGCCCAGCTCGAATAACGAGCCGCCGAGCCGGTAACCGGCATCTGTGCGGTCCAGCATTCGCACCGCCACCATGTCGGAGAGGACTCGGTGCAGCGTGCCTTTCGGGATGGACGTCCGCCGGACCAGTTCGGCCAGCGACAGGGTCGAGTCGTCGATGGTGAACGCGTGCAGCACCATCATGACCTTGCCCAGCACCGTCGTGCGGTCGAACTCCTGATCGGACACTGCCGGTTCCTCCCTTCCGCTGCCACCGGCGGCTTTCGTCCACGATACCGGCGTGCGTTCGGCTCAGTGGAACGCAATGCTTGGCCGGCGATCACCCCGCGGCGACAGTGGAACGACAGTCCATTCCCCACGATCACATCGGGAAGTCAGATGAGCACACCTCCGGGCACCAGCCTGCCCCCCACGGCGCGAGCCACCGCCGAGGCTATCGTCGCCGCCGCCGAGCGGTTGAGCACCGCCGCCGCAACTTCCACGCCATGCATCCCGGTCCGCGACCTGATCGGTACCGACGACGCCGCGGCCGCGTACGCCGTCCAGGAACGGATCGTCGCCGGCCGGATCGCCGCCGGAGCGAGTGTCGTCGGCCGCAAGATCGGCCTGACCTCGCCGGCGGTGCAGCTGCAGCTCGGCGTCGACCAACCGGACTTCGGGGTGCTGCTCGACGACATGCACTGCGCGGAGGCCGGCCCGGTCCCGCTGTCGCGCCTGCTGCAGCCGAAGGTCGAGGCGGAGATCGCGTTCGTCCTCGCACACGACCTGGTGGACGGGCCGCTCGACGACGCCCAGATCCGCGCCGCCGTCGACTACGCGGTGGCCGCGCTCGAGATCGTCGACAGCCGAATCGCCGGGTGGGACATCACCTTCGGCGATACCGTCGCCGACAACGGGTCGAGCGGGCTGTTCGTCCTCGGCGGCGACCGTCGCACCCTCGACTCCTTCGACCCGGTCGTCGCGCAGATGCAGATGTTCATCGGCGACACCGAGGTGTCGACCGGAACCGGCGCCGCCTGTCTCGGTGACCCGTTGCGGGCGCTGGCCTGGCTCGCGCGCACGGCACGCGAGTTCGGCCGACCACTGCTCGCCGGCCAGGTGATCTTGTCCGGGGCCCTCGGGCCGATGGCCGTCATCGACACCGCCGGCACCGTCCGCGCCGACATCACCGGTCTCGGATCGGTCACCGCAACCTTCACCCAGGAGTGAGAACCATGAGCGAGAACACCCGCAAGGTCACCGTCGCGGTGATCGGATCCGGCAACATCGGCACCGACCTGATGATCAAGGTGATCCGCCACTCCGACGTCCTGCGGATGGGCGCGATGGTCGGCATCGACCCCGACTCCGACGGGCTCGCCCGCGCCCGCCGGCTCGGCGTCCCCACCACCTCGGACGGCGTCCAGGGCCTCCTTCAGCTGCCGAACTTCGACGACATCGACGTGATCTTCGACGCCACCTCCGCCAAGGCACACGCCGCCAACGCCGCCCTGCTCGAACCGCTCGGCAAACGGCTGATCGACCTCACCCCGGCCGCCCTCGGCCCCTTCGTGGTGCCGGCGGTCAACCTCGACGAACACCGGGACGCCGCCAACGTCAACATGGTCACCTGCGGCGGTCAGGCCACCATCCCGATCGTCGCCGCCGTCTCCCGCGTGGCACCGGTCGCCTATGCCGAAATCGTCGCCTCCATCGCCTCGAAGTCCGCCGGACCGGGCACCCGTGCGAACATCGACGAGTTCACCGAAACTACCTCCCACGCAATCGAAACCGTCGGCGGCGCCCGCCGCGGCAAGGCCATCATCATCCTCAACCCGGCCGACCCGCCGCTGATCATGCGCGATACCGTCCTGTGCCTGATCTCCGCCCCCGACCCGGCCACCCACGACAAGGTGCGCGACTCGATCCAGACGATGGTCGAGCACGTCGCGACGTACGTGCCCGGCTACCGACTCAAGCAGCAGGTCCAGATCACCCCGGTCCCGGACGGCCAACCCGTGCACACCCTGCTCGCCTCCGGGGACACGGCGGCCCCCACCCATCAGGTGACGGCGTTCCTCGAAGTCGAAGGCGCCGCCCACTACCTGCCGGCCTACGCCGGAAACCTCGACATCATGACCTCGGCCGCACTGCGCTACGCCGAGTCCGTCGCCGACACGATCGCCGCCCCGACGGCAACCCAGGGAGCCACCCGATGACCACCACGCAACTGTTCATCCAAGACGTCACCCTCCGCGACGGCATGCACGCCGTCCGCCACCGCATCACCCCCGACGACGTCGGCAAGATCGTGGCCGCGCTCGACGCCGCCGGTGTCGACGGCATCGAGGTCGCCCACGGCGACGGACTCGCCGGCGGATCGCTGAACTACGGGCCCGGCTCCAACACCGACTGGGAATGGATCGAAGCCGCCGCCGCCAACCTCACCCACGCCCGGCTGACCACCCTGCTGCTGCCCGGCATCGGCACCATCGCCGAACTCGAACACGCCTACCACCTGGGCGTGCGGTCGGTGCGGGTCGCGACCCACTGCACCGAAGCCGACGTCGCCGCCCAGCACATCGGAAAAGCCCGGGAACTCGGCATGGACGTCTCCGGCTTCCTCATGATGAGCCACATGACCACCGCACCCGAGCTCGCCACCCAGGCCAAGCTCATGGAGTCCTACGGCGCGCACTGCGTCTACGTCACCGACTCCGGTGGCCGGTTGACCATGGACGGCGTCCGCGACCGGGTCCGCGCCTACCGGGACGTGCTCGACGACGGCACCGAGATCGGCATCCACGCCCACGAGAACCTGTCGCTGTCGGTCGCCAATTCCGTCGTTGCCGTCGAAGAGGGCGTCACCCGGGTCGACGCCTCGCTGGCCGGGCACGGCGCCGGCGCCGGCAACTGCCCGATCGAACCGTTCATCGCGGTTGCGGACCTGCAGGGCTGGAAGCACAACAGCGACCTGTTCGCCCTCCAGGACGCCGCCGACGACCTCGTCCGGCCGCTCCAGGACCGGCCCGTCCGCGTCGACCGGGAAACCCTCACCCTCGGCTACGCCGGCGTGTACTCGTCCTTCCTCCGGCACGCCGAAGCCGCATCCCAGCGGTACGGCATCGACGTGCGCACCATCCTCCTCGAGGTCGGACGCCGCGGCCTCGTCGGCGGACAGGAAGACCTCATCGTCGACATCGCCCTCGACCTGAACTCCGCGAAACACTGAAGCCGCCCCAGTTCGACGGGGCTTGCCCTGTCGTCTCCGCATCGTTCAAGACGCCGATTGCGTGGCCCTCGATGTACTCGCTCATGCCTGCCTGCGGTCGTCCCTAAGGGAGTCGGCGTGGAGCGGCTTTAGCAGTGGAAGCGATACCAAAGCCAGACGCGGAGTCGAGGGTTCACGACAAACGAGTTCACAGGGGTATCGAAGACTGTTCGATTGTCCGACGAAGTGGTACGTGCGAGTGCGCAGCTCCTTCCCGATCTCGCCGAACGAACGGAAGAGCATTCCGTTGGGGTGCTCAGGGGAGGAGCGTCGGCGTGTAACAGTTCATCATGTTTATAGTGAGGGATTCCCCGGCTCGGCGAGCCATAGCCGCCCCGCGGCGAACACCTCGCCGACGAGTAGCGAGACGAGCGGCCTGCGAAGTCACGCTGGTGGCACACCACTGTACATTCCGACGCAGGCGTTCCCCCCGATGTCCTGCGCGATTCGATGGGGCGCAAAACTATGCGAACTACGTAGATTTACTACCGGATTACCGGTCAGCGCATGCGTCAGGCGGTCGAGAAGGTCGCCGCCCACCAATCTCTGCAGGTAGGGCCGAACACCGCGTCCCAACTTCCCGAGTGGGGCGGATCGGTGATGATCCAGAGCCTCACCGCACGATTCGACCGCAACGGCTAACGTACCTGGCAGCACACCCAAGCCACGTCGGCTCATGACCCGCAACAGTATGTCCCTGACCGACTCCCGACGCCTTGATAGGCAGCGACGCCGCAAGAGGGTCGTCGCTGCGCTCGACCAACTCGCCAACAGCGGTGCGGAGATCACCGTCTCCGCCGTCTCGCGGACCGCCGGTGTCCACGGCAGCCTGATCTACCGTCACCCCGACCCGCACACCGCCGTCATCACCAAGGCCGCCGAACCACCCGCCATCGCGGCGACAGGTCCCAGCGCGAGCAAACAGTCGCTGCTGACCGACATCGCCAACCTCACCGACGGCGTCCGCCGCCAAGACGCTTACCTCGGCCAGCTCGAACAACGACTCGCCGACGTACTGGGCGATCAGGTGTGGCGGCAATCCGGACTCGGCGGGCCTCCCGATCGCGATGCATTGGAGAGCGCGTCAATCACCTCGAACAGGAAAATTCCGATCTTCAACGGCAGCTGGCCGACCGTGACGATGATTTGACCGCTGCACGCGGTGCGAACCGGGAATTCATGGCGCGCAACAATCGCTGCTGAAGTGCCCGTCATCAAGGGCGGCCTCGCCACGTTTCAAGTAGAGCGCGGGGTGGTCGACGGTCACCACATTCCGGTGGCGCCATCCGGACAGGAGGTCTGCAACACGGCCGAGCCGGGGAACCT
Source organism: Rhodococcus sp. JVH1 (assembly GCF_000280725.2). Lineage (NCBI taxonomy): Bacteria > Bacillati > Actinomycetota > Actinomycetes > Mycobacteriales > Nocardiaceae > Rhodococcus > Rhodococcus sp. JVH1. Next base: position 7,196,462 of record NZ_CP166289.1, read on the forward strand.
TCCGCCGACGCTCCGGGTGGTCAGATTGGGCACCGCTGTTCCCTCGCGGTAGGATCGCTGTCCAGTCGCCGATCACCAACAATCGGTGTTCGGTGTGATCGAAAGGCTTTCGCCGAGGCGCGAAGCGAGTAGAGGGCAACTGTGGACACCTCGCTCAGATACCGCACATTTGCAGAGGTAGAGGCGAAGGGGAGGAACTCCGCCACCTACCAGCAGTGGTGCACGGCCATTGCCGACGACACGGACGTGCTCGCGCTGATCGAGCGTCTACCCGAACCCTGGCGCCAACCCAATCCCGTACTCGGCGCCAGCTGGCACCTCGGCGCACCCGCCGGCGGCCATGGGCAATCCCTCGACTGGGTAACCTGACACCGTCCTGTCGCTCGTGTGCGGACGGTGGGGTAGTCGGCTGGCCTGGCAAGCTACGCAGGATCGATCCAGCGTAGACCGAGATTCTGACGAGAAGGTTGAAACATGGCAGCTATGCCCTTCAACCACGCCGAATCCGTCGTCCTGATCGACGACGCTCCGTCCGCCCGGAGCTTTACGTGCTCTGATGACCTTTTGCGCGACCACTGCCGGCAGCACCTAGAATGGGATGGATAATCGCTCGCGAGGAGATTTTGTGAACAGGCGTGGGGCAGCCCAGAGGCAGCGCTCTTGCGACCAGGTCGCTGTGCGCTGAGAGTTCGTCATGTCGGACGCCGAAGATTTCCTCCTGCGTGATGCGCGCGGAGTTGTCGACGCCCTCGAATACGGTGGGTTCGACGAACCAGCCGAGCGGCTGTGACGTCGGGGTTCGGCCGCCGGCGGTGATCCGGTGGCCGTCGGCGCGGCCGGCCTCAATGTAGCCGAGAAACCGGTCGCGCTGTGCGGCGGACACCGCTCAGCCGGCGCTGCCGATCGCGCCCACTCTGAGGAAGCGGTCACCACCGCCTTCGCCAGACTGCAGGGCGAACTACGCCCCCTGCTGCGACACCGCGACGTCGACGTCGACTACGTCGACCCGCCCGCCGACGGCCGCCCCCTGCCTGGAGAGGTTGCGCACGCGGCACGCGCGATGGTCCGCGCCATCGTGCTCGCCTTCGGCGCACAACCGGTGCTGACCCGAATGCGGATCGCGTGGGACTGCGACGGCGACAACGTCCTCATCGAGGTCCGCGACCAGGGACCCGGCGATATCGACCGAACTGCCCTCACACGCCAGCTTGCCGGACGGTTGCAGACCCTTCGTGGTCGGATCGACATCGAGTCCATTGCCGGGTGGGGGAGCCGGGTCACCCTGACCATTCCCCTGGACCCGCCGACCGTCCGACCGGACGAGCACCTTCTGTCCACCCTGAACCCCCGCGAACTCGAAGTTCTCGCGCAGCTCGCGATGGGAAAACGTAACCGCGCCATCGCCGAGGAACTCGGAATCAGCCAGAGCACGATCAAGTTTCAAGTCGCCAGCGTGCTCAAGAAACTCGACGTCGCCAACCGTGGGGAAGCCAGCGCGATCGGAATACGGGCCGGAATCGTGCCTGGAGACGTACATCCCGCGCCGAACGCATAACCGGAGGTCACCCTCTATGGGCTATGAGGGCCCTGTGTCACACCGGACCGTATCTACCGATAATTCAATTGCGACACCGCGCTACCACGGCTGAGTGGTGATCCGGGCGGCCTCGGCGGCTCAAATCCGTCCTGCGATGATCTCGGTATCTTCGTTTCGGCCAGACCGGTACGGCGGCCACCGCGATAGCGCGGGTGTGACCGGGTGCTCTAGGTAGGTCCGTACGGTGAGCGAAGGAACTTCAGCACCTCCTGGACGAACTGTTCGTGGTGTTGGAACACGCCGCCATGACCGGCGTCCGGGTAGATCCGGAGCGAGGCGTTCGGGAGGCGGTGGGCGAGGTCGAACGAAGCCCGCGTCGGGAGCATTCGGTCGTCCTCTCCGTTCGCGACGAGCACGGGGTGCTCGATCGAGCCCAGGTCCATGGGATCCTGCGCTCCCCATCGCCGAATCGCGAGGATCTGCGCGGCGACTGACCGAGATGAGGTGGGGTTGACGCGGTCGTGGGTGCGTTCGGTGAGCCGGTCCATATAGGCCGTTGCCACTGCCTTGCCGTTGGCGGTCCTGGTGAAGAAGAGGTAGCGCTTGGGGTCTGTGCGGGTGAGCAGCCCGTGCACGGTGTCGCCGAGAAGTTTCAGCGTGATGTTGCCGACGCCGTTACCGCCGGCTGCGCCTGTGCCGGCGAGGATGATCCGGCGGACCAGCGCAGGCTGCTGCGTCGCGATCACCTGCGCGATGAATCCCCCGAGGGAGAATCCCATCAGGTCGACTTGCTCGAGGCCGAGTGCTCGGATGATGGCGATTGCGTCGTCGGCCATGGCCGCGACGGTGGTGGGCGTGTGACCTTCACTTGCGCCGATACCGCGGTTGTCGAAGGTAATTACGCGACGTTTCGATGCGATTCCGTCGATGACACGCGGGTCCCAGTCGTCGAGGACCGCGGTGAAGTGATGCAGGAAGACAACGGGCACACCGGTGCTCGGCCCGAACTCGCGATAGGCGAACCGCTTTCCGTCGACGTCGACGGAAAGGGTCGGAGACGTGTTCGCAGTTCTGGGCGGGGCTTGCTGGTTCATCGTTTCTCCTGAACATCGGCATGTTCTGCCGGGTTTGACCTGAGCGTTTCTCGACCGACGTCTGCCCTGCTGCCATGACAGCCGTGGGCATTGGGGTGGGCCGCGCACGGGGGCGTAGCCGCCAGGGTGAGTGGGGGAGGTGCAGTTGCCCTAGCCGCCGCGTTTGGGGCGTAGAGTTGTCCGGCCGTTGCGGCGCAACAGTGCGACCGTGGTGGCGAGGCGACCCCGATTCGGATCGGGTTCGAGGCCGGCGCCTATGCGGTGCAGCTGGTCGGTGTGCCAGCCGAGGTCGAGGATCCCGTCGAGGGTTTTGATGTCGACCACCCGGCCCAGGACGCCGCGCATCCCGGATCGCGACTGATGAGTGGTGAGAGTGTCGGCGCGCCCGGTCAAGATGGCGGAGGCGGCGTCGGTGGTCGTCGCGGTGGGCCGGCCGATCCCGACGACATCGCATTCGCCGGCACCGATCGCTGCCTCCATGGCGGTGCGGGAGCGGAAACCGCCGGTCACGGCCAGCGGGACATTTCCTGCCAGCGCGCGGACCGTGCGTGCGTACTCGAGGAAATAGGCCTCGCGGGCGCGGGTACTGGCCGCGGCGGTGCCCATCATGGCGGGAGACTCGTAGCTTCCGCCGCTGACCTCGATCAGGTCGAGACCTTCCTGGGCCAGCGCCGCGACCACGCCGCGCGACTCGTCCTCGGTGAATCCGCCGCGTTGGAAGTCGGCCGAGTTGAGTTTGATGCCGACCGCGAAGCCCGGTGACACCCTCGCGCGGATGCGGCGCACGACCTCGAGGACGAACCGCATCCGCCGCTCCGGGTCACCGCCCCAGTCGTCGTCGCGCCGGTTCGCCAGCGGTGAGAGGAACTGGGCGACGAGGTAGCCGTGCGCGCCGTGAATTTGCACGCCGTCGAAACCTGCTGTCTCGCAGACGAGAGCGGCGGCGGCGAAACGTTCGATGATGTCCTCGATCTCGCCGGGGGTCAGCTCACGCGGGGTGGACGCGCCGGGAATATCGAGCGGGACCGGACTGGGGGCGACGGGAGTGTGTCCGAGCGCGAGCGGGTTCGACTGGCGTCCGGGATGGTTGAGCTGCACCCAGATCGGGACGGCGGCATCTTTGGTGGTCTTGGCCCAGCTTGTCAGTGCGTCGAGGTTGCGTTCGTCCTCGATGACGATATTGCCTGGCTCACCGAGCTGGGTGCGGTCGATCATGACGTTGCCGGTGACCAGCAGGCCGTAGCCGCCTCGACTCCAGGTGGTGTAGAGCTGTTCGAGGCGGCCGTCGGGAGCGTTCCGATTATCACCGAGCGCTTCGCTCAACGCGGCCTTCATGATGCGGTTCGGGAGTACCTGGCCGCAGGGCAGCGGCAGTGGGTCGTGCAGGGATGCCATGGAGCGGTACCTTTCGCGGGGAGTGGTGGTTACGACGTCGCAGGGGCGGTGGTGTGGGCGGCCCGCAGTGCAACCTTGTCGATCTTGCCGACCGCGTTCTTGGCGATGGCATCAACGACGACGATCGACGTCGGCCGCTTGTAGCGGCTGAGTTTCCGTGCGCAGAGCCCCTGTAACGCAGCGGGATCGACGGTCGAACCCGGTGTCGGCTGGACATAGGCGACGACGACCTCACCCCAGATGGTGTCGGGTACGCCGATGACGGCGGCCTCGAGCACGGACGGGTCACCGGCGAGGACGTCTTCGATTTCCTTGGGGTAGATGTTCTCCCCGCCGCGGATGATCATGTCTTTCGAGCGCCCGACCAGTGTCAGGTAGCCCTCCGGATCGAGGTGGCCGACATCGCCCGTGTGCAGCCATCCGTCGATGACGGTCCGTGCGGTGTCCTCCGGACGGCCGAGGTAGCCGCGCATCACATTGGGGCCGCGCACGACGACCTCGCCGTCCACACCGGGGCCCAGTTCGACGCCGTTCTCGTCGACGATGCGAATCTCCTGGCCCGGGAATGCGATCCCCACCGTTCCGGCGCGCCGAGGTCCCGAGACCGGGTTGAGGGTGGAGGCGCAGGTCCCTTCGGACAGCCCGTAACCCTCGAGGAGGGCAAACCCGTACCGGTCCTCGAACCGGGCCAGCAACTCCGCTGAGGCAGGTGCGGCGCCGCAGATGCCGAACCGCACTGAGGACGTGTCGGGCCGAACCTCGTCCGGGAGCGCCGCCAGGATGCTGTAGATCGTCGGCACCGCACTGAAGAAGGTCGGGCGCTCGGATTCGACGAGGTCGAAGAAGGTGCGGGGATCGAATCGGCCGGCGATGACGACGCTCGCGCCGGCGAGCAGCGGGGTGAGGACGCTGACGACGATGCCGTTGACGTGGAAAAGCGGCAGGATCAGCAGGCATCGGTCTGCCGGACCCAACTGCAGCGCCTGCACACCCATCTCGGCCATGGCGTCGATGTTGGTGTGGTCGAGCATCACGCCCTTCGGCACCCCGGTCGTGCCGCTGGTGTAAATCAGCAGGGCGAGTGCGGACGAGTCCGCAGGTGGTGTGGGATCGGACTCGGTCGCCTCCTGGAACAGCTCGTCGACGGCGAGAGTGGCAACGCCACCCACTAGGGTCGTGCCGTCCTCGACGACGAGCAGCCGTGCGGCGGAGTCGGCGAGCTGCCGAGCAACCTCGACGTCGGTCAGGGCCGGGTTGACCGGGGTGATGGTGGCGCCGAGCCGCCAGGTCGCGAACAGCAGCACCACGAACTCGGTGCGGTTCGTCAGCCTCAGGGCCACGACATCTCCGGGCCCGATTCCCCGGTAGTGGAGGTGGCGGGTGGCCGCGCGAACTCGGTCGAGGAACTGAGCGTTGGTGAGCGATCCGGTGGCGTCGGAGACCGCGGGTCCGTGCGGGTCGAGATCGGCGCGGCGGTCGGGCAGCGAAGCGAAGTTCATCGTGGTCGTGTTCACCTTCGGTGTGGTGCGGCCCGGCCCGGTGACGGTGCGACCGGTGCCGAGTCGAATTGGCGGGTGAGGAACTCGATCTGGTCACGGACCAAGGCCTCGAAGGGTTCGCCGAGGTAGAAGTCGAAGTGGCCGGCGTCGTAGGTCTTGATCTCGCCCTGCGGTGCGGTCCGCGCGTAGCGGAGGGTCTGGGCGGGCGGTGTGACGGTGTCGGTGTTGCTCACGCAGAACAGAATCGGGAAGGCGATCTTCTTGGCCGCGCGCCCGGGCCGGTAGGTAACGAGACTGGGAATCACCCGTGCCGCTACCTCGTTCCGGAACGTCGTCCCGGCCGGCACGATCGCCCGGTAACCGGGCAGGGCGTCCGGGGCGTTCATCAGTGCCAGTGAACCGGGGGTCCCGGCGAGCGGAATCATGACCGGTGCGCGCCGACCAACCTTGGCCACCAGATCCCGGGCGACCACGGGGGAGGCCTTCACTGAGGCGGCTGGGCCGAGCGCGAGCGCGGAGGCCAACCCGTCGGTGAACGGGCACTGGGCGACCGCCGCTCGCAGTTCCGGATGCCGGGAGGCGACGGTGATGGCGTGTCCGCCGCCGAAGGAGCTGCCCCAGACCGCGATGCGTGTGCTGTCGAGACCGCCGCGAGCCTTGACCCAAGCGATGGCGGCGTCCCAGTCGGCGAGCTGGCGCTTGATCGACAGCAGCTGACGGGGATGGCCGCCGCTGTCGCCGAAGTGCCGGTAGGTGAACGCGAAGGCGGCGATGCCAGCCCTGGCGAAGCGTTCGGCGAAGGCATCCAAGCGCATATCGCGGGTGGCGCCGAGGCCGTGTCCGAGGATGACGACGGGTGGTGAGGTGACGCCGGTGGGCAGATGCAGCCATGCGGCGCAGGAGCTGTCGCCGGAGGAGAAGAGGACGTCGTGGCGGGTGTAGGGCTTCTTGGTGGCCATGGCTGGTCTCATCGTCCGTTCGTCGAGCCGCCGGGCACGCGGCCCGATTCGAGTGCCTGCTTGTAGGTGTCCGGGTTGTAGAGGGGCAGCTCACCGGTGGCGTCGGTGGTCGCGAGGTAGTCGAGCATCAGCTGCTGACCGTCCTCGGATTGGTCGGTGCCGAGGAATTCGGTGCGCTCGACGTGCAAACCCTCCGTCAGCGACATCGAGCCGCCGAAATACACCGACCTCTTGACCGCCGCGATGGCCTCCCTCGGGCGGGCACCGAAGTATTCGGCAAGTTCGGTCGCCCGCGTGATCACGTCGCCCGTAGCCACCACGTCGTCGACGGCGCCGTTGGCGAGGGCCTGCGCGGGAGTGAACGGCTTGCCTTCGAGGATGGCGACCAGGGATCGGTGGGTGCCGATCAGTCGGGTCAGGCGCTGGGTGCCGCCGCCGCCCGGATTGATTCCCAGCAGCACCTCGGGCTGGCCGATGAAGAAGTCCCCGTCGGCCATGACCCGCAGGTCGCACGCCCAGGCGAATTCCGCGCCGAGGCCGAGCGCCGAACCATTCAGGGCGGCAACGAAAATGACGCCGCTGGCGTTCATCTTCAGAAACGTCGCATGCAGCCGGTCGAGCTGGACGGCCCCCCACAGCGGGGTCCTGCGCGCCACGGGCTCTAGGGCGCGTGCGCGAGCAGCGCCTCGGGCGACCCGCGCGATCGCGGAGGCACCGCGACGGCCCAGCGGCGGGACCGCCGCCCCCTCTTCCTGCAGCCACCGCACATCCGCATGGCTGACGACCGGCCGGGGCGTGTCCCGGTGAACACGACCGCACGGATTCCCGGGTCGCGGTCGACGCGGTCCACCAACTCTTCGAGTTGGGTGGCGATGTCGAGGCCGAACAGGCTGTGCGGGCCGCCGTTCACGCGGACGATCAGCACGTCCCCGCGGTCCTCGACCTCGAGGTGTCCCTCGGTTTTGTGTGTCATGAGATTTCACTTCCGTGAATGGTGCGAAGGGGAAGTACGTACGGCGAGCGTTGAGTCAATGCCCGGACGGCGCGGTAACTTCGTTATGGGCTACTATAACCATGTTATGTCGCAGTGGCAAGAGTCACTCGGGCACTGAGGTGCCCGCCGGCGGAAATGCAAAGTCAGGTGGAGATATGGGAGAGACGTCGCCGGCCCCGTCGCCCGAGGGTGTGCCGGAGCGGCTGATTCGGGCCACGGTCGGCCTGCTGGCCGAACAGGGCCCGGCCGCGATCAAGGCCCGGACGGTGGCGTCCGCCGCCGGATTGTCGACGATGGTCGTCTACCACCACTTCGGCGGCATCCCCGAGCTCGTCCGCGCGGTCGCAGACCATGGATTCACCGAACTCGGCACCGCCTTTTCCCGGGTGCCGGAGACTGAGGATCCGGTCGTGGATCTGTTCGCGCTGGCATTGACGTGTCGGCAAGTGGCGCGCGAGAACCCTCATCTCTATGACCTAATGTTCGGACTCTCCACTCGCGCTACCTACCGACCCCTCGAGTCGGACGTTCGGTTGAGCGGACATTCGCCAGCCTTCCGTGAAGCCTACGCACGCGTCATCCACGCGTGTGCACGTCTCGTGAGCTCCGGCAGGGTCGGACCACAGGACCCGGAGGTGGTCGCTGCGCAGCTGTGGAGTTACGTCCACGGCTACATCACCCTGGAGCTGGGTGAGCACTTCGCCGAGTTCGACGACGCGGCGGTGCAGGTCCTGCTGCCGATGGGCGTGAACTTTGCCGTCGGTCTCGGCGACACCCGCGAACTCGCCCAGGCTTCACACGAGAGAGCCGTGCGCCTGTACGACTCGGCTCGGCCGGCAACGAAGAGCCCGACCGGCTCCTGAGCCGAGACCGCGGCGCCCCGCGCACGCGGCGAGCTGAGCCCGAGGCTTACGCTCCGGGTGCCCAGGGGCGCTCTGGCCCAGCGGGTTCCGTCGCAGTCGTCGAGGGTCCCACAGTGCCTCATGGCGTACCACGAGGATCCCCGAACCTGTGCCTGGCAGTGCTCGTTCGTCCAGGGGTGCAGGTGTCCTGGTCAGTATGGACGCCGAATCGCGACCCTGCCGCCGCGTCGAACTCAGCGGCCCGGCAACTCGAGGACGGGCGGCCAGGTCGAAACCCGGAGAATCCGGGGGGAGATGCCGGAGGACCATTGCATTCGCGATATAACGAAGTTACAGTCGGGGCATGAAACGTGAACTCGTGGGCCGCAAGGTAATCGTCACCGGGGCCGCGCGCGGCATCGGTGAGCAAGTGGCACGGCTCGCCGCCGCCCAGGGAGCCCGCGTCGCCCTGATCGGACTCGAACCGGACAGACTGCGCGCCGTGGCCGCCGAACTGGGGCCATCGGCGCACTGGTGCGAGGCGGACGTGCGCGACAGCGCGGGGTTGCAATCCGCGATCGACGAGTGCGCCAATGTCATGAACGGTGTGGACATGGTCGTCGCCAACGCCGGAGTGGCCGCATACGGAACGGTGCGACATGCGGACGAGAGGTCCTTCGAGCGAGTCGTGGACATCAACCTCAACGGCGTATTCCGCACCCTCAAGCATGTGACACCGCACCTGCAACGCAGTCGGGGTCACGTGCTGATCGTGGCATCCGCACTGTCCTTCACCTCGATTGGCGGTCTCGCCTCCTACGGCGCGAGCAAGGCCGGCGTCGAGTCGCTCGCACTTGCCTATCGCGCGGAAGTGGCCCACCTCGGGATCACCGTCGGTCTCGTCCATCCGTCCTGGATCGACACCGACCTCGTACGAGGCGCCGAGGTTGACATTCCCTCCTTCCAGAAGATGCGCCGGCGCCTGCCGTATCCGGGGAACGTCACGACCAGTGTCGACCGAGCGGCCTCTGCCATCGTGGACGGGCTCGCCCACCGGCGCAGTCGCGTCTACGTTCCCCGGGCGGTCGCCGTCGCCAACTGGGCCAAGGCGCTGCTGAATTCACCGCTGGTCTGGCCGTGGACGCGGCGATTTTCCGCCGCGACGGTTCCCGCCCTCGAGACCGAAGTTGCCGCCTTGGGCAGGAACGACCAACTCGTTCCAGAGTTGCCGCACCTCAGCGAAAACGATCAACGCAGCCCGGCGCGCATCTAGCCACAGCCTCCGTGGTCCGCACGTGGAGATAGAAACACGGCGAATGATGTCGTTCTCAACCGGTATGGGAACAACAACGCTGTGCGGACGGCGAGATGCCCACACCGTAGTTGCGAGATGATGACCTACCGGTTCAAAACCGTATTGCGAGTATGGAGCCCTTGGATCTGACGATCCGAGAGGGGACGCTCAAACCTATTCTGTCGTATCGTTACCGGGCGTCCTCGGCAACGACCTGATCGGTGTCATCGCCCGTGTCGGACCCGCGGTGCGGCGATTCGAGCCCGCCGACGAGCTCTACGCGCGGCGCCGGCAAAATCGGATCGGCACATTCCCGGATTCGTTCCCGTGAACGAGGCTGACGTGGCGATCACGCCACGAGCACTCACCATGGAAGAGGCGGCGTCGATCCCTCTGGGCAGGCTTGACCGAGTGGCAGGCGCTGATCGAGAGGGCGAACCTGCAAGCGGGGCAGAAGGTTCTGATCCATGTCGGCCGCGGTCATGTTCGAGACGGGTTTCTGGGTCTTCTCCAGGTCGGTGATGTCGGCGGCTGCGCGACTGTGCTGGCGAGGGAGCGGAAGATGATCGTGCGGCTCGATAGCGGGATTGAGAGAACTTGCGCGATTTCAGCCTGGCCGGTTCGTTTCCGGCATCGGAGCGGCTTCGAGGCCAGACCTTGACAAGGTTTATGAGCACACTCATAATTGAGTATGCTCGGCTAAGGTGGGGAGTGAGACTCAGGAGATGGACAAGGCCGGTGCTTATCGTTCACGGCGACTGTGGCCGGATGGTGCCGTTCGCGAATGCCATCGAGGTGGCGCGCCGTCTGCCGGGCGCACACATGGTTGCACCCAGATTCCGGTCATTGGGGTCGACTTTCCAAACTCACCGCGAGTTCGGCGCCGCCGCAAGGGACTTCCTCTGCCGTGAGCAGCGTGCCCTGCGTCAGCCCGGGTCCATCACCGAAGAAGGAGTATCACGCTATGAGAGCGTTCGTCGTCGACAAGTACAAGGGTCCACTGCAGGAGCGGGACGTGCCCGAGCCCGTAGTCGGGGAGGGTGATGTGCTCGTCCAAGTGCAGGCCGCCGGACTCAATCAACTCGACGAAAAGATCCGGGCGGGCGAATTCAAACAGATCCTGCCGTACACGCTGCCGCTGATCCTCGGCAACGACGTGGCCGGCACCGTCATCCGGGTCGGCGCGCGGGTACGGGGATTCAAGCCCGGTGACGAGGTCTTTGCCCGGCCGGACAAGGACCGCATCGGCACGTTCGCCGAACGTATTGCCGTCGCCGAGACCGATCTGGCGTTGAAACCGGCATCGATCAGCATGGAGGAGGCGGGTTCGCTTCCATTGGTGGCGTTGACCGCGTGGCAGGCGCTCGTCGAGCGCGGCAACGTACAGCCCGGGCAGAAGGTCCTCATCCACGCCGGTGCCGGCGGAGTCGGGACGATCGCGATCCAGCTCGCCAAGCACCTGGGTGCGATTGTCGCGACCACTGCCAGCGCCACCAACACCGACTTTGTCCGCGAACTCGGTGCCGACACCGTCGTCGACTACCGCAGCGAAGACTTCGGGCAGGTCCTGGGTGGCTACGACCTGGTGCTGGACAGCCTGGGCGGGAAGAACCTCGAGAAGTCGCTGCGTGTGTTGAAGCCGGGTGGCACGGCGATCGGGATCGCCGGACCCCCGGACCCGGCCTTTGCCCGTGAGGCCGGCCTGAACCCGATACTGCGCCTGGCGACCACCGCCCTCAGCAACCACATTCGCCGCCAAGCGCGAAAGCTGGGCGTGAACTACGAGTTCCTCTTCATGCGCGCCGACGGCGATCAGCTACGCCGCATCGCGCACCTGGTCGACACCGGGGCGCTACGTCCAGTCGTCGGACGTGTCTCCCCATTCGATCAGACCATCGAGGCTCTGGGGCGGCTCGAGCAAGGCGGCATCCGCGGCAAATCCGTGATCAGCAACACCTGACCGTACGCACCGACCGGAACAACCATCCCCGTCTTTACACCAACCTCACAGCACGAATAACACCACCCCACAACACGAACGACAGTCGACAGCGCAGGGAACGTCATGAACACCAGCAACCACACACCCGAGAACATCACCACCACATACAAAGACGCTCCGGCACGCACCGTCACCGCGGGCGGTGTCACCTACGCCTATCGCGAGCTGGGACCGAAGGGCGGAATCCCCGTCGTCTTCTTCGTCCACCTCGCCGCGACCCTGGACAACTGGGATCCCCGCATCATCGATCCCATTGCCAAGAACCACCATGTCATCGCTTTCGACAATCGTGGCGTCGGTGCCTCCACCGGCACCGTTCCCGACAGCATCGAGGCGATGGCCGACGATGCCGTGACGTTCATCAACGCCCTCGGCTTCGACAAGGTCGACATTTTCTCGTTCTCCCTCGGCGGCATGATCGCCCAGGACCTCGTCGTCAAACACCCTGAACTGGTGCGCAAGCTGATTCTCACCGGCACCGGCCCTGCCGGTGGGAAGGGCATCGACAAGGTCGCAGGCACCACCTATTACGACACGCTGCGGGCGACCCTGACTCGGTCGGACCCGAAGGAGTTCCTGTTCTTCAACCGCAACGCCACCGGCAAACGCGCCGCGAAAGCGTTTGTGAAGCGCCTCGAAGAGCGCACTGCCGACCGCGACGAATCCATCACAGTGAAAGCATTTCAAACACAGGTGAAAGCGATCAAGAAGTGGGGTCGGGCAACGCCGGTCGATCTGTCGACGATCACTCAGCCCACCCTGATCGCCAACGGCGATAACGACCGAATGGTGCCCTCGGTACTCTCCGACGACCTCCACCACCGAATCAAGGGCTCCGAGCTCATCATCTACCCCGACTCGGGTCACGGCGGTATCTTCCAGAACCACGATAAGTTCGTCCCCGCAGTGCTCGAGTTCCTCGCCCACTGACCGGGCACGTGCATCGTGTTCGTGCGCACGAGAAACTACGAAGCAGCGCGGTTGGCCATACATCGCGGGACGAGCGGAGCAGTTGGTCGTCGCCGATGTGGTGAATGTGTAGGTACGCCAGGTTCAGCGTGGCGAGCTCACCGACCAGGTGCCATGACTGAGCCCGCACGTCCACGCCGCCGAGTGTGAACGGCTGCCAGAGTGGGAAACTGGTCACATGAGGGTTGATCGTTTACGTCGATCGGTCAAGGAAGGTCGCCGCAGACTGGAGTCGAGCATGCTACGCCATCCACGTCGACGAGGAATGGTGCGCGAGGGCGATGCATCTCCAGACCCGGGTGACTATACTCAGAACCGAGCGTAGTCAGAATCTAATCCGAAGGATTCCCCGTCATGTCAGTCACACCCCAGTCGGTCGGTCGTCGCGAGCGGAACAAGCAGCAAAAGCTCGACCGCATCACCGCGGCCGCTCGCGAGCTCTTCACCGAGCACGGGGTCGACGAGGTCACCACTCAGCAGATCGCGGACAAAGCCGACATCGGTACCGGGACGCTGTTCCTCTATGCGAAGACCAAGAGTGAGCTTCTTCTGCTCGTGCAGAACTCCAGTTATGCCGACGCGCTCACCAGAGGCAGGGTGGCCGCTGAGAGCACGACCGACGTGCTCGAGGCGGTGATCGCGATCGTCCATCCGGTCGTGGAATGTAACCGAACCCAGATCGACAACGGGCGAACCTATTTGCGGGAAATCGTGTTCGGTGACCCTGAGGAACCCCATCACCGTGACGCGCTTGCCCTGACCGTGCAGACCGAGGAAGCAATCGCTGCCGTCCTGCAGCGCGACGAGAGTGTCAGCGCACGCGATGCAGCCACGTTGGCACACATCGTATCCGCGATCATGCTCCTCAGCATGGCGGCCACGACCAACATCGCCAGCACCGTCGACGACATAGTGCAGGACATCGAACACCAGGTTCGTGTCCTCCTACGGCACTGAAACCTCGTACAGAATCGAACACACCGGCTACTACGCCGCGGAGGCTCTGATGTCTGATGCTCTGACCCAATCGATCACAATCGCGACGACACCCGAAGCCGTGGACATTGTTGACGACGGTCGACGAAATACCCGGATGGTATGAAGGATGGGACGTAGTTGAGCGCGATAGCTCTGTCGACTCGTTGAAGATCGACGCACGTTTCCGACTGATGCGGGACAACGGGAAGCAAGAAGTCACATGTCATGTCGTAGAAGTCGATGCGCCGAGGCGTTTGAGCTGGAATGAATACAGTGACAAAGGCAGCCCAGTTCGCGTCTCATTCGCACTCGAACCGGACGGAGTGGGCAACATAATACTCACTCATTCCAAGAAAATAGTTGCAGCATAGCTTAATCAACGCCAACTCCGAATCGGCATTCAGGTAGACGCGAGCGGGATCGATCGAATCGAACTGAGTCAGTAGGACGCCGCCCCTGCCTATCCGGAGTAGAGTTGCGGACCAGCAGATCCTGTCGGCGGTCATGACCCCGAAACGTGCAGTGCGGTCACGGAATCAGGTCCTCCTGCCGCATGATCGTACGCCGCACTCGACAGCCTGCAAACGGACCCGCTCCACGCTCACAGGCTGCGCGCGCAGCTCGACCGCAGCCGCCGCGGCACGGCACCGGTACCTGGTACGCACGAGCAAACCGTAACGATGCTCGTGGCATTTTCGGATGCGATGGCCGTCGCCAATGGGCCTTGAGCAGCGCTCATACAACGAGGCGATCCATGCATCAGCGAAGGCGCTGCAGAGCACGAAGGAGTGGGCAACGTTTGCGTCCCTGTGGACCGATCTCACAGAAGGTTCTCGACAAGAACTTGTGGAGGCGCGCAAGCGACTCCGCACGCTTCTCTCATCGGCTTCTATCGATGCTTATGAACCCGTGCGGATGGTTCGCCGGGAGGACTACCGACGTCAGCAGGTCGCCACGGTGATCGATGAGCTGTCGGAATCTGCAAGAGAGTACGCCATCGCTTTTGAGAAGGTCGATGAACTCATTGACTGGGTCTCCCTACGGATGCTCGGGCAACTTGTTGCATATGGGCGTCCCACCCTGCTAACCGATGTGGAAGAGGTGGAACGTGAGGGCGGCACAATCAAATTCCACTCGAACACACCCTTCGGCCGGTCTTCCCTTGTTCAGATCGATCATCCGCTAGCTCCGGATCTGGCCTTGGTCACCAGCATGAGCTTCTACCACGACGAAAGGGGCACGGCCATCAACAAGTTTGAGGCCGAGATCCTCGCTGGGTCAGCGGGGCTCTTCGACCCCGAGCCGATTTCTTAACGTTTGTGCTGAGCTACCCGGCGGGGCCGGGCGCTCGGAACTTGGTCACGCCGAGGTCGTGTTCACCATCTCCGCCGAATTGGTGCGGCAGGCCACCTCGACGGCCCTGGCGGTCCTGGGGACCTACCCATGGTCGTTGCGGTCGCTGCGAGTGCTCATCACCGCCGATTTCGACCGCCTCACCGACGCGATGGACCTCCCGCCGCTGGTGTCGGTGCAGGAGGCCGCCGACGGCCTCGGAATGACCCGGCAGGACGTGCTGAAGGCCATCAAGGGCAAGGTGTTGCCGGCCACCCGTGTGGGCGGTACCTGGGTGCTGCGGCGGTCCGTGGTCGAGGGCGCCCGCGCCCGCCGCGGCGCATAGCCACTGACAGCTGCCGTCTCAGGTGGCGAGTTTGGCCCGTGAAGCAGTGAGGCTGGCTGTGCATTGTTCGTCGTGAGGATCGAACAGTAGATCCCATCGATTCGTCGTTGTCGGGATCGTGTACTTGTGACGTTCGGCGGGGGTGGGTTCCCGCCACCCGTCCCTGTTGTACGTGGTGGCGATGTGTTTATCTGTCGTGAAGGTAATGACGACTTGGTCGGCCTCGGCGGCAGTGGTCAGTAGTTCGAGCCGTAGCTGGTGCGCGACCGGCGGCCGCTGGGGTGTGATTGCGGGCCATCGGAAGTGGTTGTGGAAGGTCACTGCGCCGCCTCGGCGGACGTAGACGGTGAGCGGCGCCCCGACTGTGCTGGTGCCGTTTTGTCAGCCACATCACCTGAAACCGGTGCCGCCACCGGGTGACGGGTTAGGCGCGGGATCGAGTCGCCAGTGCCAACGCGTAGATGACGTACACGAATATCCCGACCAGCATGAGTGCGATCGCCACGAGCAAGACCATCAGGACGTCATCGAGCGCGACGGTGGTGAGTGCCGCCGCCGCGATGGCGAGGAGCATTGTCAGTGCCAGAGCCTCCCACCAGCGAGCCTCGTGCGGGCGCCTGAAGTTGCCGAGCTGCAGACGCGCCGCGGCACGAACTCGGGGGCCGGGCGGCCGGTTCGCAGTCCTCCAGCGGTCAATGCCGTCGAAGAAGCCAGTGGTGGTGCACTCGCCGTCAGGCCATCCTTTGTGCGCATCGATCACCGCGCATTCCTATCACTGAACGGGCAGATGACACGTCCCTGTGACGGCCGAACGGTCACGCCCGCAACGCGATACTGTCCACACCACGTCCAGTCAGCTCAGACGGGGGAGACGCCATGACCGATGCAGCATCCACGCTGCCGCTCGGGAAGATCCTGACGGCCGACGAGATCGCCCGGCTCGTGGCGCGGGTTGCGTATCCCACCAGCCCGGTGGTGCTGGTGGACGAGGAACTGGCCCGAGCCGCCTCGGCGCGGGCCTACGGTGAGTGGCGGGGTGCGCTGGGCCTGCCGGATCTGGCGGAGAAGGTCCGCACGCACCTGCCCGAGAGCACTGATTCGGGCGCCCTGAACAGTTCCGCCCGCCCTTGTCTCGTCCGGCCGATCAGTGGATGGTCAAGCCGCCGGTGGGGCTGACTACTGTTCCGGTGAGGTACTTGGCATCGTCGGAGGCCAGGAAGGTGACCACGTTGCCGATGTCCTGTGGCGCTGCGACTCCCAGCGGACTGCGGTCGATGATCTTCTCGTATTGCTTTCGGTGATGGTCGGATACGCGACCTTCGTGCTGGAAGGCCGCCTCCCATGACGGCGAATCACGGACCACGGTCACACACACGCAGTTCACTCGGATCTGGTGTCGCGCCAACTCCTTGGACAACAGTTTGCTCGCCATGATCAATCCGCCGGAGAAGGTGGCGATCGCGGTCTGTCCCGGTGTCGGCACCCTGCCGCCCTCGGACGTGACGAAGACGACGCTGCCGCCGCCTCGCTCCCGCATGTAGGGCACAGCGGACTGCACCACCAGGAGTTTCGCTGCCACGGCCTGCCCGATGAAGGCCGTGACGCGGCCGAGGTCGATGTCGGGGAAGGGGCCGCGGACGTCGGGTGAGCGGGCTTCGTCGTCGTTGCCTCCGGCGTTGGGCACCACAATGTCGACACCCCCGGAAGCGGCGAGCGGTTTGCGCTGTGACCGCGTCCATGTCGCTCTTTGAGCGCACGTCGCCGGCGACGAAGCCCCCGGTGCCGCCGAGGCGTTCGATGTCCGCGAGGACCGACTCGGCCTTGCGTTCGTCCCTGCCGTTGACAACGACCGTCGCACCGCGCGCGGCGAGCCGCAGTGCGACACCCTTGCCGATTCCGCCGGTGCCGCCGGTGACGATGGCGACCTTGCCGTCGAGATTGTTCATCGCACACCCACGCGGTGTTCCTGTTGGTCACACTGACCCTGTTGTCGGTAACTCATGAGCATCATCGTGCGTTCATGACTCACCGATCACTCAGGGGGTGAATACCTGTATCCGTACCTGCACCGGCTGAGCGTGCGGGAACGGGCACGGATCCGAGACGAGCTCGCTGGTCGACGAGGCACTTGCCCTTGCCGCCCCTGCACGTCGCGACCACTCCGGCTCGGTTCCCGGCGGCCGGCGCCGGAAGGGTGAGAGTGTGCGGGGTAGACATTGCGGCTGCCGACCACCCTCGCCACCGACTCGGACGCGGCGGCGATCGCGGCCCTGACGAAGTACTACGACCGCCCGTACCTTGGCGACGACGCCTACGTCGGGGCGCACTTCGACGCCTGGTCCAGCACCGGGGACCGGGCGGGGGAGGCGGACCGGTTCACCGCGGACGACCTGGTCGCGGCGGGTGTTCCTGTCCGTGCAGGTCCCCCCGAAAGCGGCGCGGGCGATCCTGCACACCCAGGCGGAGGCGCTGAACGCTCTTCTGGCGGCGATAGGCCCGGATGGGGACTGGTTCGATGAACCGGACCCGCTGACCCCGGGATGGCCCGCCTGAGACCTGGAAACGGCGCTGTGGGTGCTGCCGGGGATCGGACGAACGAAGGCGACGAAGCTGATCGCCCGCAAACGCCCCCGGCTGAACCCGATCTCGGTATCCCGCTGCTCGTCGCCGCCGCCGGACTCGTCTCGATGGTCTTCGTCCAGGACAGCCTGTGATTCTCGGTGATCCTGCTGGTCGTCATCACCGTCGCCGTCTACGCCACCTACGGCCCGTTCTGGGCGCTGCCCTCACTGTTCCTGACCGGACCCGCCGCAGCCGTCGGCCTGGCCTCGATCAACTCCCTCGCCAACCTCGGCGGCTTCGTCGGCCCCTTCGGCTTCGGCGCCCTCGAAACCGCCACCGGAAGCATCTACTGGGGCCTCACTGCGGTCAGCATCACTCTGGTCATCGCCGCCGGCCTGGTGACCCGCCTCCGGTTCGTCCGCGACGCGGAGGCCAACGCTCGGACACTGGCCAAAGCCGAGTTACCCGAATCGAACAAGCAGGTCGAGGAAGTGTCCTAGCCGCCCCACGGCTCATCCGCCGTTACGTCGATGGTTCCGGGAGGCTTCCACCTCGTCACCCATCGTGCTCTTCCCTTTCCTGTGGGGTCCAGCGACCGGGTGGCGAGGTAGAGACACTTGAGCGCGGACTGCTCGCTGGGGAAGTGGCCCCTCGCCCTCCCACCTACGGGCCGCCGCTCGGTATTGCGGCACACGATAGTGCCCGCCCAGAATTGAAGTATCAGAACATTCGATTCAACCCGCGGTTCCCGATTTGGCCGGTCGGAGGTCCGCCGCATCGGTGGGTGCCGCCTCAACGATGTGGGAGGACAACCGATGTCCGGTCTGATCCGCAAGAGCCTCGATTCACCCGAGGAAACCCGCCCCTTCGAGGGCGAGATGGGCAAGCTCGAACTCGTCAGTGTTACGTCCGGCGCTGTGGGGAGGGCGACCTTCCAGCCCGGCTGGAAGTGGTCCAAGCACGTCAAACCGATAGCCAAGACGGACAGCTGCCAAGCCGCTCACATGGGGTACGTCATCTCGGGTCGCATGAAGATCGTCATGGACGACGGGGAGGACATGGAGTTCGGCCCGGGTGATCTCATGATCTGCCCGCCCGGACATGACGCCTGGATCCTCGGTGATGAGCCCTGCGTGGTCATCGACTGGACCGGCGTCGCCGACTACGCCAAGCGGTAGACGGCAGGCAACCCCGAGAACGTCGACCAGAACCTCGCCCGAACCGGCGTCGACGCCACCGACAGGTACCTCGAATCACGCAATCGTGTGGAGGCTCGGTGTCGTCGTGGCTGTAGCTGAAGATCCCCGTGCCCGACGGTCAGACAACTTGGTATCCCAATTCCACTGCCGCGCCGTCGATACGGCGCGCGAGTCCAACGTGGGACAGTGGCAGTGAGAGCGCTGGGTTGGTGGGGAAGGCGTCCGCGGCGTGCTCGAACAGCGCCACGCACAGCTCACCGGCGAATCTGCCGCGGTACGCGATCCCGTCGAGGTTCGGGTAGGCGCGGTGGATCGTCCTGGCCCACGCGTGGGATTGGGAGTGCGGGCCGGAGTCGAGGGAGTGGTTGCATCCGAGCCGGGTCGGCCAGGTGCCGCCGGAGAACCCTCCGAGATCGAGCAGGGTGAGGGGGCGGTCCAGGGTCAGTGCTGAGAGATAGGGGGCGCGGTGGAATCGGTCGATCACTCGGGTTTCCTGGAAGACCTCGGCGAGGGCGCCGCGCGGGCTACTGGCTCCGTACCAGATGCCGTACTTGGGGTGGTCGGCTCTCGGCCGTGGGTGATGGTCGAAGCGCAGCAGTGGCCCGTGTGTGCGGAAGCCGTGCCACGGCCCCACGTGGGCGCCGTCGGTGGGGTGGATACGCCAGAGACGGCGTGTGGTGGCCGCGATGGTGACCAGTTCGTCGTCGCGGATCCCCTGATCGCGCATGTCCGCGATCGGGTGTGGGGTGGTCGTGGCCACTAGCCGAGGCTCGTCGCGCGTTCGACGACCTCGAGGACGGTGGGTAGGTCGTGCTCTGCTGCGGCGGAGGTGAGGAACTCGACGACCGATGCGGGGTGACCGTCGACGGTGAGGTCAAACCGGGGCAGGGTCAGCACCGCGTTGACGGTGAGGGGGTGCAGGTCGGCGGGGAGTTGGGGCAGGATCTGGTCGAGGTACGGCACCATCCCCGTGTCGGTAAATTGCACCTTCGGGTATAGGCGTCCTCGTCGATCGACGTCGTCGAGGGCCCAGAGTTTGTGTTCGATCGAGGTGAGTTGGCGGACCCGGGGCGCCTTCACTGTCAGCAGGTCGGCGACCTCGGCGGCGGTGAGGGCGGTGCGACGGAGGTCGCTCATGGTCTGTGCCCGTCCCAGTGCGACGGAGAAGCTGGCTCGTTCGCCGTCGTCGGTGAAGCCGGCTTCGTCGAGGAGGTCGGCGTCGTGACGCGAGAGCGCGCCTTGGGGTTGCAGGGCGCCCAGGGACGCGAGGTAGCTGAGAGCCGTGGCGACCGTTGCTCTGTCGATCGGGTGTCCGATGGTGCGGGTCAAGGCGTCCTCGAATGACAGCGCGCCGGCGGCGTACTGCTCTGCGGCAGCGCGGGCCTGACGATCGTCTGCGACAGTCACAAGTGATCTCCTAACGCTCACTAACAGTGTAATTCAGTGTTGATCTCTTGGCTACCGGAGGCCCGGAACTGACATGGCCCGCTGCGATCCACCACGATCGGGACGCCGGGACCAGGCAAGACCCGGACGGAGAACCTGCACGGAACATCAGCGGCGGCGGAGAGCTGCCGTGGCCTCTGTACCTGATGCGGGACGGTGATCCCGCTGTTCGTCGCACCCGCGCTCACAGTCGAGTCCCGCGCGAGGTCCTCGGACACCATCTGAGACGCGCATTCGCGCGGCCTGGCCCGGCGACCGGCTGAGTTGCCGAGGTTCACTCACCTCTGCCCGACCGCGGCGCTACCAATGGTCGGACCGCGGTGTGACGTGCAGCACGTGCACACCACTGCGACACGTCGGAAATTTGTGGAGGAGCCCAGCATGCGCTTACGGAACCGTCGGACCGAGAAATTCGGAATCGAACACCCCATCGTCCTTGCACCGATGGATTACGTCTCCGATTGGCGATTGGCGTCTGCCGTGGCCGAGGCGGGTGGGCTGGGATTGATCGGGGGCGGATACGGCGACGAGTCCTGGCTCCGCGATCAGTTCGACCGCGTGACGACCGGCGCGGTCGGCTGTGGCTTCATCACCTGGTCCATGGCGTAGCAACCGTAACTCCTCGAGAAGACGATCGGCTTCCGGCCGGCGGCCATATTCCTCTCCCTCATCGACCCGGCACCGCATGCGCCTGCGATTCGTGCCGCGGGAATCCCGCTGATCTGCCAGGTGCACAATCTCGAACAAGCGCGCCGCGCGGTGGCGGTAGGTGCGAGCGTCATCGCTGCTCGAGGAGGTGAGGCGGGTGGCCATGGAACAGGAACCCGATCGACGTTCACTCTGGTGCCGGAGATCTCCGACTTTCTCGGGCGGGAGGCCCCGGATGTGATGCTGCTGGCGGCCGGTGGAATCGGCGACGGCCGTGGCCTGGCGGCCGTGCTCGCGCTCGGAGCGGCCGGTGCCCTCGTCGGGACCAGGTTCTGGGCGGCGGAGGAGGCGGCGATTCCCCGTGCGGCCCAGCACCGTGCCCCCCGGGCGAGTGGGGACGACACGATCAGGCAGAGCGCCTTCGACATCGTGCGTGAGAAGCCCCTGGCCGACTCGATACACGGGCCGAGTCCTGCACAACGACTTCATCCGTCGATGGCACGGCGACGAGTCCGGCCTCCGGGGCGTGCTTCCGGAGAAGCAGGAGCAGTTCCGGTCAGCAGTGAAGGCGTCGATCGTCGATGACATGGTCGAGACCGCCGCCGCCATCCTGGGACGCACTTCCCACGACCTGGCGGCGATCGGCTCCTAGTGTCCTGAGTCTTTAATTCTGGCGCAGTAGTGTGCGATGGAGTCGAGGATCTGGTCGGCGGTCTTGACCCAGACGTAAGGTCTGGGGTTGTCGTTCCAGGTCTCGATCCATGCTCGGATGTCTTTGTTGAGCTGTTGGACCGAGGTATGGGTGGAGCGTTGGAGCTTCTTGGTGGTCAGTTCGGCGAACCAGCGTTCGACGAGGTTCATCCACGATGAGCTGGTCGGTGTGAAGTGGATGACGAAGCGCGGGTGCGCGAGGAGCCATCGTTTGACCGCGGGAGTCTTGTGGGTCGATGCATTGTCCATCACGAGGTGGACATCGAGATCGTCGGGCACCTGAGCGTCGATCTTGCGAAGAAATGCGATGAATTCTTGTGCGCGGTGGCGTGAATGGAGTGATCCGATCACCTTCCCTGAGGCGATGTCTAGAGCAGCGTACAGGCTCGAGGTGCCATTGCGGACGTAGTCGTGACTGGCGCGTTGCGGGGTGGTGGGAAGCATCGGGAATATCGGTTGGGTCCGGTCCAGTGCTTGGATCTGAGTTTTTTCGTCGACGCAGAGCACCAGAGCCCGCTCGGGCGGGTTCATGTACAGGCCGACGACGTCACGGACCTTCTCGGTGAACAGTGGATCCTTCGACAGTTTCCACGAGTCTTGTTTGTGCGGGGCCAAACCGAACGCGCGCCACACTCTCGAGACCGTCGATTGCGAAATATCGAGATGCTCTGCCATTGATCGTGTGGACCAGTGTGTGGCATTCTTCGGTGTCGTTTCGAGGGTCGAGGTAATCAGATCCTTGATCTTGTCGTCGTCGATCGTCCGCGGACGGCCCGGGCGTGGTTCGTCGAGCAACCCGTCGCATCGGTCCTCGACGAACCTGTCGCGCCACCGCCGCACCGTGCCTCGGTTCAACCCCAACCTCTGCGCCACTTCGGTATTCGATCCACCATCGGCGGCAGCGAGAATGATTCGCGACCTTACTGCCAAACCTGCAGCGGTCTTGCGTCGCCGCGACCACCCCTCGAGTTCTACGCGTTCGGCCTCGGTCAGCACAATCTCCGTCGGTCGCGGACCACGAGTTGCCATGACCAATCTTAACAACCGATGGCTTATTTATGACTCAGGACACTAGCGCCTCATCGGTGCTACCTCGCAAACCCTCAACCCGCGCGTCCCGAAGAAGGATTCCCCATGACCACCAGCCAGTCCGTTTCACCACCCGCTCTCGCGAGCGGGGTTGCGAACAGCAGCCTTCGCAAGATCATCAGCGCGTCGAGCGTCGGAACGTTGATCGAATGGTACGACTTCTACATCTACGGCAGTCTCGCAGTCGTGTTCTCCGGGATGTTCCTTCCCGAAGGAAACGGAACCGCAGCACTTCTCGTCACGATTGCTGTCTTCGGGACGGGCTTCGTCGTACGACCCATCGGCGCCATGGTGTTCGGCAGAATGGGGGACCGCTCGGACGTAAGAAGACGTTCATGACGACGTTGCTCATCATGGGTGGCGCCACCACGATGCTCGGACTGATGCCCACCTATGACCACATCGGGATTCTGGCGCCGATACTGCTGGTGACGTTGCGGCTGCTGCAGGGTCTCGCGATCGGCGGAGAGTACGGGGGCGCAGTCGTCTGCATCGCGGAGAATTCACCGGAGAAGAAGCGCGGAGCACTCACGAGTGTTCTCCAGACCACCGCGACCGGCGGCCTCCTCCTGTCGATCGGCGTCATCGTGCTCTGCCGGGTCGGGTTGGGCGAGCAGGCATTCAGTGTGTGGGGCTGGCGAATTCCCTTCCTCCTGTCCGCGGTCCTGGTGCTGTTCTCGCTGAAGATCCGCATGAAGATGCACGAATCGCCGGTATTCGAGGAGATGCGACGAAGTGGAAACCTCTCGCGTTCACCGATCAAGGATGCGGTTGCGCACAAGCCGGCCTTCGCGTTGCTGCTCGTGGTGCTCTTCGGAGTCACGGCCGGGCTGGGAGTTGCCTGGTACACCAGGCAGTTCTACACGCTGTACTTCCTGCAGACGATCTTGAAGACCGACTTTCTCACCGCGAATGTCTCCGTCGGAATCGCCCTGGTCATCGCGACGCCGTTCTTCGTCATCTTCGGCAAGATGTCCGACAGATATGGACGGACTCGGATCATCCTGTGCGGCTTGGTGCTTTCGGCAGTCGGCTACCTCCCGCTGTTCCTGTGGATCCGGGACGCCGCGGTCGAGGGCCACCACATCCAGATGATGGTGCCGCTGACGGTTTCAGGTCATCTTCGTCACCATGGTCTACGGGCCCACCGCGGCATTCCTGTCCGAGCTGTTCCCACCACAGATCCGCTACACCGGACTGTCGCTGGCGTACCACATCGGGACCGGCATGTTCGGTGGCTTCACCCCTCTGGTGGCGCTCTCGCTCAACTCCGCGACCGGGAACGTCCTCGCCGGGCTGATCTTACCGTGACGCCCTCCGGGTGGCCCTATATCCAACACCGAGGCGGCCCGCCCGGCTTCGTGCACGTGCCGAACCCGACGACCCGGATCTCATCGCCCGGCTCCTCACCACACCCGGCGGGCCAGGTACGGCCGGATGCGATCGCGCGTTCGTCATCCACGTCGAGGCCCTCGACCGGAACTGCACGAAGAACATCCCGCCGAAGTACGGCGAGGCCCGGATGCAGGAGTCGCTCGCGTTGGCCCGCAAGGGTGTACAAGAAGAGATCGAAGTCCTGCGATCCCGCAATGCAGAACTGGAGCGGGAAGTCGCCCGGCTACGCCTGCACACCGACGACGATCAGTCGTGTTGACCGACGGCGGCACTGCCGGGTGGCGGAGAGTGCCGGATCGCGGCGTCCCGCAGTGCCCGCAGCAGCGGTGTCACCCGGTTGCGGCGGTACACGAACCTCACGACCGCGGGCGGCGCACCGACCAGCGGGATGAACTGGACGTTCCGATGGGTTACCCGCCTGCGGGCAACTTCGGGAACCGTGCCGACACCCCGATCGGCGGCGATCAACTCGAGCCAGTCGTCGAAGTTCGAGCACGTCACCACCGGGCCGTCGTGATTCGGCCACAGGTCTTCGGATGTGGTGCCGCTGAGGGTATTGATGACCAGGGGAAGCGTTCCGAACTCGGCCCAGTCGATCGATTCTCGGGTCGCGAGCGGCGACGCCGTCGAGACCGCCGCGATCCGCTGCTCCTCGAACAGCGGATGCTGCACGAACTCGTCGCCGGGAACATCCCGGCGGACGACGGCAGCGTCCACGGTGGCGTTGTTCAGTGCGGCAACGGGGTCGTCGTAGCGTCGCGGAACGACGGTGGCGCGGGAATTCTTCTCGACGTCGTCGATCACCTGCTGCGCCCACGGATCGGGGAGGAGCCAACTGAAGCCGAGGACGAGGGATCGGTTGGTGTACAGCGCAACCGCGGAATCGAGATCGCCGAGGATGACGCGCACCTTCTCGACGAACCCGGCACCGTCCTCGGTGAGGGCAAGTGCCCGCGAGGTCCGGTCGAACAATCGCACGCCGAGCGAGGTCTCGAGCTGCTGCACCGTTCGGGTGAGCGCCGGCTGGGTGATGTGGAGTGCGTTCGCTGCGGCGGTGAACGAGCCTGCCTCGGCGATCGCGACGGCCGCCCGCAGATGCCGCAGTTCGATGGACATAACTCCCAAGCATAGATCCGGCCGATTAGGCATTTCCGCTCCGCAATGCGGCGGTGCACGATGAGGAACGGAAAGACCACGCACACATCGACCGAAAGGATCCTGGTGTTCGATCTCGAGGACGGCCTCCGAATTCCCATCATCGGGGCGCCCATGGCAGGAGGACCGAGCACACCCGAGCTCGTTGCCGCGGTCTCGTCCGCCGGTGGCCTCGGTTTCCTTGCGGCCGGGTACAAGACCGTCGATGCGGTTCGACGTGAGGTCGATTCGGTCCGCGCGCTGACGAGTGCACCGTTCGGACTCAATATTTTCGTGCCCGGCCACCCCCTGGCCGACCGTGCAGCGGTGGAAGCCTACCGGTCGTTGCTGCAGCCGCTCGCCGAACGCAGGCAGGTGTCGCTGCCGGAGGTCGTCGACTTCGACGACGACGCCTTCGACACCAAGGTCGACCTCGCGGTCGAGCGGGCCGTTCCCGTGGTGTCGTTCACCTTCGGGCTTCCGCCGCGGGACGTCGTCGATCGGTTACACGACGCCGGCAGCGCCGTGGTGGCCACGGTGTCCGATGTCGACGAGGCGCGCTCGGCCGCTCGGGTGGGCGTCGACGCGATAGGTCTGCAAGGAGTGGACGCGGGCGGGCACCGAGCGACGCTCGACCCCGACGCCGAGCCGGACCCACGTTCGACGAGGGACTTGGTGGAGGCGGCCCGTTCGGCAATCGACCTTCCCCTCATCGCGGCGGGCGGGATAGCGACCGGATCAGACGTCGCGGCGGCACTCGCGGCCGGTGCCACCGCCGTCCAGATCGGCACCGCTCTCCTCGACGCCGACGAGGCAGGGACCAAACCCGCGCACCGCGCCGCGTTGCACGACGCCCGCTTCACCGACACCGTCGTCACCCGCGCGTTCTCCGGTCGTCCCGCGCGTGGCCTGGTCAACGATTTCATCACCGACTTCGATGCTCACGCGGTGGCGGCATATCCACAGGTACACCTGCTGACCAGTGGGCTGCGAGCCGCAGCAGGCGCCGCCGGCGACCCGCACGGACTCGCCCTCTGGGCCGGTGTCGGCTATCGCAGTGCCCGTTCGGCCCCGGCAGGGGAGATCGTTCGGGACCTGTGGAGTGAAGCACGGTAATTCTCATGGACATCGGCGATCTGAACTTCTTCCTGGCCGTGGCCCGCGCCGGCGGAATTTCCCGGGCATCGAAGGAACTTCTGACGGTTCAGTCGAACATCAGCTCGCGGATCCGCGCGCTCGAAGACGAACTCGGAGTGGAACTGTTCCGCCGCCATGCCCGTGGGGTGACCCTGACGAACCCCGGCGAACGTCTGCTGCCCTATGCCGAACAGATCACTCAGCTCGTGCGGGAAGTCACGCAGGTCGTCAGCGACGATCGAGATCCGGGCGGACGACTGGCGATCGGCTCCATGGAGACCACCGCGGGATTGCGGCTTCCCGGGGTGCTGGCAGCGTTCAGCGAGGAGTGCCCCCGAGTCGACTTCACCTTGGCGACCGACACCACGGACGCGCTGACCACCCAGGTGATCGAGCATCGACTCGACGGCGCTTTCGTCTGTGGACCGGTGCGGCACCCGGACCTGGTCTCCGAGCAGGTCTTCATCGAGCAACTCGTGCTGGTGAGCGGCGTTCGCGTGGCCGATCTGGACTCCATCATGGCCGATGGCCGGCGGCACAAGGTTCTCGTCCTCCGGGCCGGCTGCGCCTACCGGGCCCGCCTCGAGCGGCTCTTCGAGCAGCACGGAGTGCCGGGCCCGGACATCCTCGAGTTCGGAACTCTCGAGGGCATCCTCGGGTGCGCGGCTGCGGGAATGGGCGTGACCCTGCTGCCGCTGGGCGTGGTGACCACGTCGCCGCTGACGGCGGCCTTGAAGGTGCACCACCTCGCGCCGGCCGACTCGCGCGCGGAAACCCTGTTCATCCGCCGCGCGGACTCCACCATGACCCCTGCCATGTCGCGTTTCCTGTTCCACACCCACGAGTCCAGCCGCCCGGCCTCCCTGAAATCCGTGGCTCGCTAGAGCGGCCCGCACGCCTGCCGACCGAATATTTCTGAGAGAGAACGCATGAACGCAGTACACGGTGCCGAGGAGCTCGTCGCATGCCCCACGCCGACGTCGCCGTGGGTGACGGTCGGCCAGGTCGGGGCTGCATTGGCGGCCAGCATGGGCATCGGACGGTTCGTCTACACACCTGTTCTCCCTCTGATGGAGGCCCAGGCAGGATTGACACCGTCGGCGGGCGCCGCTCTGGCGACGGCGAACTATCTCGGCTACCTCGTCGGGGCGCTGGCCGGAATCGTCCTACCCGCCTTGGTGCGTTCGGCGGCAGTCATGCGTGTCTCGCTGCTGATCCTGACCGCCACGCTGGCGCTCATGCCGGTGACATCGAACGAAACCGCCTGGGCCGTACTGCGTTGTGTTGCGGGTGCTACCAGTGCGATGGTCTTCGTCATCGCTGTCAGCGCCATACATTCCACTCTGAGTGGGCACGCGGCACACCTGTCGGGTTGGGCGTTCGGCGGAATCGGAGCAGGTATTGCCCTCTCCGGGCTCGTGGTCCTCGCCTTGCGGTCGATGAGCACGTGGGGATCCGTGTGGTGGGCGGCCGCACTGCTGACCCTGATCTGCACCCTCGCGGCGTGGACTCTCACACCGGAACGCGCTCCGACGGCGCCGGCGGCCGAGCGCAGACGGTCGCGCACGCAGGGGCACCGCCGGTTCAGTGCGCTCTTCATCAGCTACTCCCTCGAGGGCGTCGGATACATCATTGCCGGCACCTTTCTCGTCGCAGCGATCGACCACACCGCAGGCAGCTTCGCCGGCAGTGGCGCCTGGGTGATCGTCGGGCTGGCGGCGCTACCGTCCGCTCCACTCTGGGCGTCGCTCGGCCTACGATGGTCCCGCCCGATCCTGCTGGTGATCGCCCTCGTCGTTCAGGCCGCCGGCATCGCGTTGCCCGCGGTGGCAGACGGCATCTGGCCCGCCCTGGTCTCCGCCTTCCTGTTCGGGGGAACATTCCTCGGCATCAGTCAGATGTCGTTGACGATCGGCGCTCACCTCCAGTTCCCACGCGCGGTCGCGATCCTGACAACCGGATACAGCCTCGGTCAGATCGCGGGCCCGCTCATCGTCACGCCACTGCTTTCCGATGGCTACCACCTGGCATTGCTCGTCGCTTCGGGCATCGTTCTGGCGGCAGCACTCGCCGCCGCGCTACTCACCGCCCGGTTTCGTCAGCGAGCGACGGTCGAATGAGCAGGGCGTCGAAAGCAGGTGTGCGAGGCGGGACCCGACCCGCATGCGTCCACTCACCTCAGGTCTGTCGAAACCAGTCGGAGCCACAGCCATAGCCGCGTGGTCGGATTGTCGAAGTCGATCTGAAACTCTTCGGCGAGACGGGTGATCCGGTACCGAATGGTATTGCCGTGGACATGCATTCGGTCCGCCGCTTTGGACACGTTCGCGTTCGAATCGAAGTACGCACGCAGGGTGATCAGAAAGTCGGTGTGATGGGTGGCGTCGTACGCCCGGATCGCATCGATGACGTCGAACTTGTCGAGATGCTTCTCGGCGATGTACTTACCGATCTCCAGGAGGTTGAGCTCGGTCCAATAGTCTTCGAACACAGCCGCTGCCGGGGCTCGAGGTGTCGGATTCTCTCGCGTGACCGACTGCTGGTGCATCAGATACTGCAATGTGCGCACCGCCTCGGTCCGGGATCGAGGTAACTCGCTGATCTGCGCGGCGATTCCGCCCACTGCCGCGACGACGGGATGCGCGCTGATCGTCGTTGCGTAGGAGCCGATGTCACGAATGACGCGACGGTGGGCTGCACGGGGAGAGTCGCCCGCGCAGGGCAGCAGGGCATATACAACCGAGTCGATCAGGGCGCTGTACGCACTGCGGAACTGGACGTTGCACGTGACGGTCACGAGCTGCAGTAGCCGATGTTGCTCGCGCATGGCGTCGAGGCTGCCGGCGTTCGGGTGGGCGAGGGCGAACGCCGCGATGGCGAATCCGTCGGTGAACTCTAGACCGAGTTGTGCGGCAGCGAACGAGGCCTGGGCCGGATCGTCCATCAACGTGCGCATGAGATCGGCGTTTCGTCGCTCGGTGAAATCGGAAGCGGATCGGGCATGAAGCATGTGCAGTCCGGCCAGTGGAGCCAGCCTGTCGAGCGCATCGAGGGCGGGTTGGCGGCGTTCACTTCCGGGATCGATGATCCAGATCGATCCGAGCAGTTCCCCGCCCGCCCGGACCGCGAGCGCCAGCCGGTCCGCGATCCCGCTGGGCGACTGCACGAACAGTGCGGCAGTGGAGGAGTAGACGACCTTGAAATCGGCGTCGAGGGCTGGAGGTGTCCGCTCCTGCAGGGTCAGCGTCGTCTCGCGCCGAAGGTCATCGATCGGCTGGCCCGGCACCGTCGAGTATCCGAGGATGCGGCCCGAAGGATCGACGATGCTGGCCGCTCCATTGGCTATCGAGGCCACGGCGTTGGCGAAGGCGAACAGATCGCCCAGACGCACGCCCGACACCGAATCGACCGCAGCACCCGCGACCGCTGTGCGCGCCATCGCGATCAGTCGTGTCCAATCCGCGTCGTCGCCGACGACGAGCACGGGAACGTCGTGACGACTGGACGCGGCCCGCAGGTCCTCGATCGGCGTTCCTCGTGCTTTGACGATCACGGCGGCGGCCTCGCCGTCGGCGGCGTGGACGAGCACTCGCTCGAATCCGGCCGACCCGCAGGACACCCCCATCGCAAGGACGACGGTGTTCCTCACGTTCGCCTGGTCGTCGAGTGCGTCGTAGAGCTGCACGTCGGCGACGGGACGGCGAAGGTTCTCTGCCGTCGGATTCGCGTGCAGTAAATCTTCCTGCACCAAGTCTGTCCACGCCGACAGCGCGATCGGCACAGGTGTCGCGTCGCCGTGCCGCGCCAACTCCTCCGATGGGTGCATTTGGAAGATCTTACAAGCATCACTTCACAGATTGGAAACTCCTCCATATCAACCGGGTGAGGTCTGGATCACTATTGGTTCCACCCCGCGCACCGGGTGTCAGCACCACTTCGAGGAGTCCCGATGAAACTCAGAGATATCAGGTCGTTAGTGAATGTCGAGGGCCCCGCTCGGTCCGCGTCGCAACGGCTTGCACGGCGATGCCACAGCATCGAAGACGTACGAAAGATGGCCGCCGCGCGTCTCCCGCTGAGCATCTTCGACTACATCGAGGGCGGCGGCGAAGACGAAGCGTCGGTCCGCCGCAATCGTTCCTCGTTCGACGACTGGTCGTTCGTGCCCCGGTGGGGCGCGGTGGAGAACCTCGACCTGGCGTCGACCCTCCTGGGCAAGCCGGTTGCCATGCCGTTGATGCTCTCGCCCACCGGGGGAACACGCCTCTTTCACCCGGAGGGCGAAATCGGTGCGGCGCGTGCTGCTCTCGCCGCGAATGTCCCATACGGTCTGGCGCACCTGAGTACGACGCCGATGGAATTGGTCAGCGCGCAGACCCCGAGCCTTCGTCGCTGGTTCAACATCGAACCGATGGCGGACAAGGGCATGCTCCAGGCGATGCTCGACCGGACAGCGAACGCGGGATACGAGGCCCTGCTGGTCAACGTCGATTGCCGAGCGATCGGTCATCGCGAACGCGACTACCGCAACGGCTTCACGGCACCCCCGTCCCTGAAACCGCGGACGGTCATCGAAGGGGCACTACATCCCGTGTGGGCGTGGAGATTTCTGCGCAACGACGCGATCGCCTTCCCCAATCTCGACGGGACCATCGCGGCGGGGCCGCTGGCGAGCACGCCGGATATGTGGCGAACTCTGCTGTCGGGTTCCTACGAGCCCACCGACTGGGACACCCTCTGCGACCTGCGCTCCCGATGGAGCGGTCCGATCGTCCTCAAGGGGTGCGTCAGCGCCGACGACGCGGCGATCGCCGCCGACATCGGGATCGACGCCATCCAGGTCAGCAACCACGGTGGACGGCAACTCGATCACATGGCCTCTCCGATGGACGTGCTGCCGGAGATCGTCGAACGCGTGAACGGTCGGGTCGAGATCATCGTCGACGGCGGCATCCGCCGCGGCTCGGACGCGATCAAGGCGCTGGCGCTGGGGGTGAATGCGTGTGCGATCGGCCGCCCGTACCTTTACGGCCTCGCGGCGGCGGGCCAGGAGGGTGTCGCGCACGTGCTGCGGATCTTCGCGGAGGAGATGACCCGGACGATGATGCTGCTGGGGGTCTCGAGCATCAAGGAACTGCAGGACAACGGGCCGTCCCTCGTTCGGAACCGCCATGCCGCGTTCGCCCGCTCGACGCACGCATCCACCGGACCGCACGCGGCCACACCGAAGCAGAAGTCCTCGTCATGACGAGGACTCCCGGAGGCTACTCTCACCGGCTTCTGTGTGCCGGCGCACTCGCCGCCCTCCTCTTCTCCACGATCGGCTGCGGCCGGCTCGAGGAATTTGCGGACCCGCCGGCCTCGGCTCCTGTCGAGGACGGCAGCACGCCGTCACTCGCGGTGAACGAAGCGGCAGTCGCACTGCTGCCCGGCTCGGTGACCGCACGGCACACACTGCGGGTCGCGATCCCGACGAATGAACCTCCCACCCAGTTCTATTCGGAGGGCACCCGCTACATGACGGGCACGAACCCCGACATCGCGAGACTCATCGGAAAGGCCCTGAACCTGGACGTCGACATCAAGGTCGTCAATTTCGACTCGATCATTCCCGGGATCGCAGCCGGACGTTACGACATGACGGTGTCCTCGATGACGCCCACCACCAAGCGGATGGCGGCAATGGATTTCGTCGACTACATGCAGGTGGGAAACGCCATCGTCGTCGCGAAGGGAGGGGAGCCCGTCACGAAGGACACCCTGTGCGGCAAGAGGGTCGGCGTCCTGACGGGCTCGTATCAGCTCACCGTCAACATTCCGGCCTATGAGCAAGACTGCGCGGCCGCCGGTAAGCCGCCGATCCAGACCGGCCAGTTCCAGGACACGCGGCAGGCGATTTCTGCGTTGACCAGTGGCCGGCAGGACGCCGTCCTGGCAGATTCCCCGATCCTCTCGTACGCCACGGCGAACAATCCCGCCCTCGAGTTGTCGGACACATTCGATTACGCCCCCGTCGCCGTCGGCGTGACCAAGGAACCCGCACTCGTCGACGCCGTGTCCGCGGCACTCGACGCCGTCATCGCCAGCGATGCGTACAGGGAAGTCCTCGGAAAATACGGTTCGGAGTCCGCGATGATCACTCGAGCACGCGTCAACGCGGCTCAATAAGGAGACCTACCATGCACCAATTGGCCTCGCGAGACGCCTTTCCTCCACCGTCCGCGGTATCGGCGTCCCCGGACACGTCCATCCCGGTTGTGCCGCTCAAACATCCTGTGCGACAGACGTTCGGACTGGCGCTGCTCATCGTCGCCGTGGCGGTGACGTGGAACGTCGCAACCAACGACCGATTCCATTGGACTGTCGTGTCGTCTTATCTCTTTGCCCCGGAGATACTTCGAGGCGTAGTTCTGACGATCATCCTGACGATAGTCTCGATGACCGCCGGGATTTCGCTCGGAACGCTTCTTGCTGTCATGCGACTGTCGGACAACCCGATCGTCAATTCGATCAGCCGGGGCTACATCTGGTTCTTCCGGGGAACTCCGCTCCTCGTCCAACTGATCTTCTGGTACAACATCGCAGCCCTGTATCCCACCATCTTGATCGGAATCCCGTTCGGGGGACCCGAATTCATGATCGGTTCCGTCAACACGCTGATCACGCCACTCGGGGCCGCCCTCCTCGGGTTGTCGCTGAACGAAGCGGCCTACATGGCAGAGATCATCCGCGGTGGCATCGGATCGGTGGACAACGGCCAGTACGACGCGGCTCAGGCGCTGGGAATGAACAAGACTCAGCTGATGCGCCGGGTCATTCTTCCCCAGGCCATGCGTGTGGTGCTCCCGCCGACGGGGAACCAGGTGATCTCGATGCTGAAAGGGACAACCCTCGTCAGCGTTCTGGCGATCTCCGATCTGCTGTACTCCGCGCAGATCATCTATTCGCTGAATTACCAGACGATTCCGCTACTCATCGTCGCGAGCCTGTGGTATCTCCTGATGACCACCATACTGAGCTTCTTCCAGGACAAGCTCGAAAAACACTACGCGCGTGGTTTCACCGCGTCGATAGCCCCCGCACGCCGTCGATTTGCACTGGGAAGGGCGAAATGAACACCGTCATGGTGAAAGCACAGGGTGTCCGGAAGAGGTTCGGTGCCACCGAGATCCTCAAGGGCATCGACCTCAGTGTCGAACGCGGCTCGGTGACCTGCCTCATCGGACCGTCCGGATCCGGGAAGACAACGTTCCTGCGCTGCATCAATCACCTCGAGAAGGTTGATGCGGGCCGCCTGTACGTGGATCAACAGTTGATCGGCTACTCGGAACGCGATGGCCGGCTTCACGAGATGAAGCCACGGCAGACGGCACGGTCCAGGCTGAATGCCGGGATGGTGTTTCAGCGCTTCAACCTGTTTCCGCACATGACCGTTCTCGAGAACATCGTCGAAGCCCCGATCCACGTTCTCGGCCGACCCCGCGACGAGGTGACAGCGGAGGCGCACGTGCTTCTCGATCGTGTCGGGCTGGGGAACCGAGGTCAGGCATACCCGCGGGAGCTCTCCGGGGGACAGCAACAGCGGATCGCGATTGCTCGCGCACTGGCGATGAAGCCCAAGTTGCTGCTCTTCGACGAGCCGACCTCAGCGCTCGACCCGGAACTCGTCGGTGAGGTGCTGGACGTGATGAAGTCCCTGGCGGAAGCCGGTATGACCATGGTCGTGGTCACCCACGAGTTGGGGTTTGCCCGCGAGGTCAGCGATCAGATCGTCTTCATGGACCAGGGTGTCGTCGTCGAGGCGGGCCCGCCGTCCGAGGTTCTGGGGAACCCGCAACAGGAGAGGACCCGCGCGTTTCTCTCGAAGGTGCTGTGAACACCTCACCCGCCCGCCCGAGATCGAGAACAACGAACATTCAGGACTGAGGAAACCACATGAACAGGCAACAGGTCAGCACAGAACATGCACCCAGCCCTGCAGGGCACTACTCCCAGGCGATCATTGCCGACGGGGTCCTGTACACGGCAGGTCAGACGCCCCACCACCCGGATACGTGGGAACTCGTCGGCACCACCATCGAAGAACAAACGGAACAGGCGATGCGCAATCTGGCAGCCGTACTCGAATCGTGTGGCTCGGACTTCTCACACGTGGTCAAAGCCACCGTCCACCTGCAGAATCCGGCGCGAGACTTCACCGGTTTCAACGAGACCTATCAGAAGTTCGTCTCGCACCCGTACCCGGCGCGGACCACCGTCGGATCGCATCTCGGTGACTTCCTGGTCGAAGTCGACGTCGTCGCCCTGTGCCCACGCTGACTGGGTCGATTGCGCACTCCGACTGACGGAGTCGCTCGATTCGACATCAAGACCGACAGGGGCCCGCACGGCCGAGATCATGTGGCATTCTCACGAGGTGCGACGGTGCAGAGGTGAGAGTGGTATGGCTGGTTCGCCGGCCTGGTGGTCAACACCCGTCCGCAGGCGGCGCGCGCCGAATACGACGCCCTGAGAGCCCTGCTCTTCAATTGCGCTCGCTACGCACCCGATTCGCAGAATCGTGACGGCAGACCGCATTTCCGTGAATACGTCTACGGACGCATCGCCTGGGTCGGGGAATCCAACGCGAGCAGGAAACGGTCGCTGCACGCACTGGCCGCCCGGGTGGACTGGGCGAGGTGAGGCTCGCAAGAAGCCGTTGCCGCCTGCACGGTGCGTTCCGAGGGGAGCGCTCAGGTACTGCCTGCGTGCTGGTCGACCAGCGTGCGAAGTCGCGACGCGACGTCCGGTGCGTTGCGCAGGTCGGAGTGGATACAGAGTGACTCGACGGTGACGTCGATCTCGGTGCCGTGGATCGACATCGTCTTGCCGTCGACGAGTGCCCGGCGTGCTTTGGCCTCGATGTGGACGAGGTCGTGGGGGGCGGCGGTCCGGTTGACGATGATGGTGCCGTCGTCGTTATAGTCGAGATCGACGTAGAATTCGGCGACGAATTCCACGCCGCGGCGGTCGGCCACGCGCTGGTGGGCGGTGTGGGGGAGTCCGAGGATCGGGACGCCGTATTGTTCGGCGACATCGCAGGCGGATTCCATCAACTCTTCGCTGCGCGAGAGCATCCCGTAAAGAGCGCCGTGCGGTTTGATGTGATGAAGCGGGGCGCCCACTGCATCGAGAAATGCAGTCAGGGCACCAACTTGGTAGCGGATCAGATCCCGGATCTCGTTTGCGGTCAACGTCATTTCTCGACGACCGAAACCCACCGGGTCGGGTAGCCCGGGGTGAGCGCCGATAGTGACGTTCGCGTCGAGCGCGGCTCTGACAGTGTGTGCCATGGTGCTCGGGTCTCCGGAGTGCATCCCGCAGGCGACGTTGATGGTGTCGACGTAGTCGAGCAGGGCGGTGTCGTTCCCGAAAGTGTGAATGCCGAACGCTTCGCCCATGTCCGAGTTGAGAGTGATGGACATCAGACGCCCATTGCCGTGGGAGCGTCCAGGGAA
The DNA here is from genome assembly GCF_000280725.2 of Rhodococcus sp. JVH1. NCBI lineage: Bacteria > Bacillati > Actinomycetota > Actinomycetes > Mycobacteriales > Nocardiaceae > Rhodococcus > Rhodococcus sp. JVH1. The sequence continues at coordinate 7,232,521 of NZ_CP166289.1, forward strand.
GGGGCCCTGCGCGCGTCGCGAACCCGTTCGACCCCGCGGGCGACCTGGAGCAGCGTCGTTTCTTCGAATCGGGTGGACATGATCTCCAGGCCGACCGGGAGTCCGTCTGCGGTGAATCCCGCAGGGACCGAGACTGCGGGGAAGTGCAGTTGGGACGCGATGACGGTGTTGGTCGGATAGGTAAGGCAGGTCCAGCGGCCGCCGAGCACGTCGTCGTGCGTGGGCGCCGGGAGTTTCACGTCGGGAAAGACGATGGCGTCGAGAGCGCGTTCGACGAACAGCGCCGTGACGATTCGCGCAAACTCTTCGCGTGCGAGGACGCGGTCGAGGTAGTCGGGATCGGACTTGGGGTCCGCGGGGCCGTCGGTGATGCCTTCGAAGAGGTCGAGGTGCGGGTCGTACGTGCCGTTTCGGCGAACCTCGTCGACGCCGGCGATCCCGATATCGGGGTTTTCGGCGAAGAATCGGTTCATGTCGTTGCGGGAGCGGGTGAAGTAGAGCGAGGTGAACGAGACGTAGTGGTCGAGCTTCGGGATCTCGATGTCGACCAGTTCGGCGCCGGCGGCGTCCAACTCGACGAGCGCGTTGTCGATGACGTCGTTGACGGCTGCTCCAGCGGAATCGTTCGCGTCGCCGAATGCGCTGCGCAGGACGCCGATCCGCTTGTCGACCACAGTGGCGCCCTTGATGTTCTCGGCGAAGGAACCGGAGTGGCGGTGATGGCGAGCCACCGTGGTGAAATCGTCGGTGGGGTCGTAGCCGACCAGGACGTCGAGAAGTTTGGCGGCGTCTGTCACGGTGCGGGTCATCGGGCCGGCGGTGTCCTGCGGTACCACCAGGGGAGACATGCCGTTGCGGCTGATCATGCCGGGTGTGACGCGGAAGCCGACGAGGTTGCAGAACGAGGCGGGGAGGCGGATCGAGCCGCCGGTGTCCTCTCCGATGCCGACGAGGGCGAGATTTGCCGCGATGGCGGCTCCGGAACCGCTGCTGGATCCGCCCGGATCCCGGGTGAGGTCGTATGGGTTCTTGGTGACCCCGGAGACCGAGGAGGTCGAGAACCATGATGTGGCGAAGTCGGGCATCGTCGTCTTGCCCAGGATGATCGCGCCGGCGGCCTTGAGCTTCTTGATCGCGGTTGCGTCCTCGGTGGGCACGTAGTTCGCGGCGTTCTTGTTGCCGAAGGTGGTGCGCATCCCCGCGGTCGCGGCCTGATCCTTCACCAGGACGGGCACTCCGTGTAGGGGCCCTGCCAGCTCCCCGGTCCGAGCGAAGGAGCGGTCGAGGGCGTCGGCGTCGTCGAGAGCGGTGCCGGACACGGTGATGACCGAGTTCAGCCGCGGCCCGTCCTGGTCGAGAGCCGCGATGCGGTCGAGGTACGCCTGGACGACGTCGCGCGTCGTTGCGGTGCCGTTGCGATAGGCCTGCTGAACGCTGTCGATGGTGGCTTCTTGGATATCCCAGGCGAGGCTCATCTGTGGTCACTTCCGTGGTGCCCGGCGCGCGGGCCGGGGCGGCGGTTGGGTTGGTTGTCGAGGTGTGTGGGCGGGATTTCGGTCAACGTTCAATGTTGGACATTGGATGTTGGGCGTTACTGTAATGCAGAGCACAACATCAGGCAACGGAGAGGTGTCCCGAAATGGATCGAGCGTTCAGGCCGAAGGCGCTGACCCGTAAGGACGCCTCGGGGCAGATCGCCAGGCAGCTCAGATCGGCGATCGCCGACGGCGTCTGGGTCCCTGGGGAGCGGCTGCCCACCGAACTCGATCTCGCGGACACGTTCGACGTGTCACGCAACACCGCCCGCGAGGCCCTCAAATTGCTGACCGCGACGGGGCTGCTCACGTCGGTTCGCGGCGGCGTCGGAGGAGGCACGTATGTGGCGGTCCCGGACTCGGACGACATCGCCGAGTTGCTCGGCGACGCCATCCGCCTCTGGTTCCGTGCCGGCGACGTCACGGTGCACGACGTGGATGAAGCGCGCCGGGTTCTGGAGGAGTTCAGTGTGGCGATGGCGGCGCAGCGCCACACCGACGAAGACCTCGAGGCCATTCGGAGGCCGGTGCTGGCGTCGCGAGACTTCGAGATGGATATCGAGGAGTGGCTCGGCCTGGACCTGGAATTTCACACCGCGATCACGCGGGCCGCGCACAACCCGATCCTGGAGTTGGCGATGACCTCGGTGCACCTGATCCGTCCGGTGACCAACCGTGTCTTCGTCGATCGATTGGATCGACGCCTGGTGATGGAACAGCACGAGGGCATGTATCAGGCGATCGCCACCGGTGACCCGGCAGAGGCCCGCGAGGCATTCGCGACTCACATCGGTTATCTCGATTCGGTACGCAGGGAGGTGCTGCGCGACCTGAACACCGACGACGTGCGGATCTCCGACATCGCGGGTGCGTAAGGGGATCCTGCTTCCAGAACAACGTGACCGAACAGCCGCCCGGTCAGCCGCGGCCGATGTACGGCATCCCGGTGGCCATGATCGTCATCGTCGGCACGGTGACTTCCAAGGGGAGTTCGACCAGTCGGGTCACCGCGTCCGCGACGTACCGCGGGTCGAAGGTGGGTTCCGCTCGCATTGATCCGTCCGGTTGGCGGGCGGATTGGCCGATGCCTTCGGTCATGGCGGTTGCGGCGTTCCCGATGTCGATCTGGGTGCAGCAGATGTCGTGGTCGCGTCCGTCGAGCGCGATCGACTTGGTCAACCCCGACACCCCGTGTTTGGTTGCCGTGTAGGCGACGCTCGCGGGTCGTGGCGTGTGGGCGGACAGTGAACCGTTGTTGATGATGCGTCCGCCGCGCGGTGTCTGGGCTTTCATCATCCGCACGGCCTCCCGGGAGCAGAGGAAGACCCCGGTCAAGTTTGTGGCGACCGTCCGGTCCCAGTCCTCCGGTTCGATCTCGTCCACCGCGCCGGAGGGGCCGAAGGTGCCCGCATTGTTGACGAGAACGTCGAGGCGGCCGAATCGTTCAGCTACGGCGGCGAAGAGGCTGTGCACCGACTGCGGCGACGAGACATCGGCCGGCACCACGACTGCGTGTTTGCGACCGTGCGCTGTCTCGTCCAGCTTTTCCCGCGCCCGTCCTGTCAGCACCACGTGATGCCCGGCGTCGAGCAGTCCGGTCGCCATGGACCGCCCGATTCCCGAGCCGGCACCCGTCACCACGATCACCCGTTCCGTCACGTCCACTCCCTTTCGCGTGCATCACCTAGTCCCGAACAGCTGTCGGAGGCCCCCGAATTGTCGCCGATCGGCGGCGTCGCTGCGGCTGTTCACGCGTTCCGTTCGCGGGTGTCGACGAGAACGCCGGGGGATCTCAGGAATCACGGTGCGCCTAACACTGGAGCTGGGAGCGGTGGTCGGCTTTCCTGTCCGGGTGACCATCGCAGACATCGCACCCCGCACGGCGCTGCAGCAGCGCTACTGGGACCCCGCCCTCACCGAACCCGCGCAGTGGAATCCGGTCCTGGAAGCCCTGCACACGCACCGGTCGGTCCGCCGCTACCTACCCGATCCGCTGACCGACGAGACGCTCGACGTGCTCGTGTCGGCCGGGCAGTCGGCCGCCACGTCGTCGAACCTCCAGGCGTGGAGTGTCGTCGCGGTCCGCGACCCCGACAGCAAGGCTCGTCTGGCCGCACTCGCGGGCAACCAGGCCCACATCATCGAGGCCCCCGTCCTGCTGGTCTGGCTCGCCGACTTCGCCCGTGTCCGCCAGCTCGCCGGCGACCGCGGCGCGCCGATCGAGGGCGCCGACTACCTCGAGAGCAGCTATATCGGGTTCATCGATGCCGCCCTGGCGGCGCAGAACGCCGTGACCGCGGCGGAGTCGCTCGGGCTGGGAACGGTGTTCATCGGGGCGCTGCGCAACAAGCCCGAGGAAGTCGCGGCGGAACTCGGCCTGCCGCCCCACGTGTTCGCGGTGTTCGGGCTCGTCGTCGGGCAGCCCCATCCGGACGCCGACGCCCAGATCAAGCCGCGCCTGCCCCGAGCTGCGGTGTTGCACCACGAGAAGTACGACCTGCCTGCCCAGCGCGACCACGTCGACGCCTACGAGGGGCGAATCGCTGCCTTCTACTCGGCGCAGCAGCTCGAACATTCCTGGATCGAAAGGGTTCTGGACCGACTCGCGTCCGCGACGCGGCTGAACGGGCGGGATCGGCTGAAGGAATCGCTCGTTCGTCTCGGGTTCCCCCTTCGCTAGAGGTGTGACGCGGCCGCCGGTGCACGGTGGCCGTTCGAAGTTCGAAACCCGGTGGGTGGCTCTGCGGGACCACCCAGGTCACCTGCCGCAGCCCTTGACTTCGTGAGCCATTCCACTAGAACTGACTTCATGGAGCGGATCCGTAGAGGACGCCGTGGACAGTGCCCGGTTCGGTGACGTCTCACTGACCTATAAGCTGCGCGAGGGCGGTGAGCGCGTCGTGCTCCTACACGCCGGTGCCTTCGTCTCGTGGTACGACCCACTGGTCGCGCAGCTGATGGAGTATTCGACCCTGCGGGTCATCGCTGCCTACAGATCAGGCGACAAGGCCGCCGCGGTGGACGGGTTCCTGCGCCATGTGTGCGGCGATGGCTACCGTGCCGTGCTGGACCGGGTGATTCCCCACGCCTTCGACGAGGCGCTCGACGAGGCTGACTCGTTCTGCCGAGCTGAGATGCCGGCCGTGCAGCAGTGGAGTTTCGGGGCAGGGGAGGCCGGGCGCATCACGCGGCCGGTGCTCAATGTGCTCGGTGCCGAGAGTTGCGCGCGGTTCGTCGATGGAAGCGAGCTCGTGCAGCGCTGGTTCCCGCGGGCCGAGCGCCTCACCGTGCCGGGGGCCGGGCACCTACTGATGGTGCAAAACCCGACGGCATCGGCGCGGGGCCTGAAGGATTTCTTCTCGCACCATCTGATCGGACACCTCGGTCCGCTCGAGGTCAGTTAGCGGCGACCAGCATCGTAGTTCTGGTGTTCGGGCTTCGGTGACAGTTTCTCGATTGATGGACACAGACCCCGGGGGAGTCCCCGGACCGATACCGGGGACTCCCTCCTGTGCGAGGGTTTCGCGCTGTGGTCAGTTGCCGAACCGGAACCGGAGGCGGATTACGCGTCCGAATGCAGCGAGCACCTTCGCGAAGTCACGGAGGCCGGCGGTGCTGCCGGTGACGATGACGATGACGATGACCGTGACCAAGCAGGCGCTCACGAAGAAGATGAAGCAGGCGGCGATCAGCAGGGCGATCAGGACTTCGGGCTGGACCATGTGGACCCCTTTCTGTTGTGGACACACGACGACAGCGACCGTTCTGGTGCTGCCCGATGAGTGATCTCCAACAGAGGGGCGGGCCCTCTCCCCACCTCGGGTGGGATACCCAAATCATCACCTGGAGCTGGCGGTTTCGTCAATAGCGGATATCGGAAACGGTGGGGTCGGGCGGCGCAAGCGTGCACGGTTCTCGCCGTGGCCACGTGCCTCCATCGGCGCTTCAAGCTCCACTCGACGAGCACCGGAGCCTTCCGCACCCGGCTAGGGCGCGGCTATGCCGGACCAGATGGTCGAAGCGACGCGGTGGGCGAGATCTGCGGTGTCGGTGTCCCCGCGGAGGAAAGCCGCGTAGTAGGCGCCGAAGCACAACGTCGCAACGGTGTGGGTATCGACGTCGGCGCGAACTGCCTTGCGGTCGCGCAGGTTCTCGAGAACACGCTCGACCAGATTCACTCGCGGTTCGACCGCGTGCTCGCGCACTATCTCGAGCAATGCTGGTGTCCGTAGCTTCTCGCCCATGAAATTGCCCATCAGGACCATCGCATCCGGATTGAAATAGCAGGGGTCGACCCTGCGGACAGCTTCGACGAAGGCGTCGAAGGGTGGCAATTTTTCGAGCTCGAGGCCTGGGTACGACGCGCGCTGAGCGCGGAATCCGTAGTCCAGGGCGTCCACCACCAGCTCGAATTTGCCGGGCCATCGACGGTAGATGGTGGGCCGGGTGACTCCTGCGTCGGAGGCGATGTCTCCCATGGACATTTGCGAGTACCCGTCCAGTACCAGGCGTCGTCGTGTGGCTTCGATGATCGCGTCGTCCAGGGCCGGATCACGAGGTCTGCCACCACGCGAACTCGGTGCATCCGTGGTGTCCGATGGTGCCGTCCCAGTCGGCTTCTCAGCCATCGTTCACCCCTTGTCGAGTTTGGTTACGGGCGGTGATTGTAACTTTTTCTGGTATGGGTTGCACGTAGCGGTGAGTCGGCAGTGCTCACGTGCGAGCCAACCATAGGAGGCGCTTCGGCTCGATTGCGCCGGAAGGCGAGTCCGACCAAGGCTGTGGTAGCGAGCGATGCCACCAGGCCCGCATACATTCTCGTGGTGGCGATGAAGCCGAGGCGGTCGATGAGACGTCCCGCAACCAGGGAGGGAACGCAATTGGCGAGGTAGGCGACCGTGTAGACGCTCGACAGGAGTGCGGCCCTCTCATGGGGTTGCACCAGGGGCATCACCGCGCGGATCGCGCTCTGAAAACCTGCTCCGAAGCCCACTCCTGCGATGGCCGTCCCGGTCAGAATCGCTGTTGCGGAAGAGTGTTCGGAGCCGTACAGAGTTGTCGCGACTCCGGCAACGAGGGTTCCCGCGCCCACGAGCAGGATCGTCCGTGGTCCGACGGCGCTCAGCACGAAGATGGACACCGCCCCGGTTCCGGTCAGTGTCGCCACCATCGCGGCGCCGACCAGCGACGTGTGTACGTGCAATGCGTTGCGGGCGAGCGACGGGCCGAGGGAAAGGTAGAAGCCGGCGAGGGCCCACACCGCGACAACGTACGGAACGGTGAGAAGGAACGCCCCGAGTGCGGGCCTCGGAACTGTCACCCGCGGTCGAATGGATACGGGACGGTCGCGTCGGCGCGGCACGGTTTCCGGGATCATCAGTGCCGCTGCGATTTCCACCACGAACACGACGAGAAGAACCAGAAAGACGGTACTGGTGGGTCGGGGGAAGTGCTCGCTCACGATACTCGAGAAGAGTGCTCCCAGTGCAAGTCCGATCGGGTGGGCGCTGCTGTTGATCCGGGCGCCGTGGCCTGGGGAGGCTTCGAAATCGACGAGCGCAGAACCCAGCGCGCTGATTGCTGCGCCGGTGGCGAATCCCTGCACCACGCGCGCGACGAGGAGCAACTCCAGGCCGGTGGCCCCGGCGAAGGTCGCCATGGACACTGCCTCCAGCGGGAGCGCGGCGACGATGACGGGGCGCCGGCCGATCTGATCGGACAGCGAACCGACGGTTAGCGGGGCGAGCAGCAGACTGACGGCGTACACGCCGAAAGTGAGTGTCGACTGCGACGTGGAGAGCGCCCATCTCTCCTGGTAGACCGCGTGGGGCGGCGTCGGCACCGCGGAGGCTCCGACGAGTGTGGCAGTGATCGCAGCGACCATGGTGAAGGCCGCGGCGTGAGGCCGTCGGCGGCGGACTTCTCGGGAAGGGGTTCTCCACGAGGGCGAGGAAGGCATTCGATTACTCCTGGAAATTAGCAATTACGTTACAGATGTTGACTGTAACTTAATTCCGTCCTACTGTGCGGGTAGCCGCAAGAGTGGTGTGAGTCTCATTCGTAGGAGTCAAGATGAAGCCCAGCCAAGCCCTGATCGAGCGCAGTATTCCGTTCCTCGAAGAGGTGAAGAACCGCACTGCCGGCGGCGAACTGGAAGACTGGCTCAACAGCACGTACGGCCCCGGAACCGCTCTGTACGACGACCTTGCCCGCATGATCACGAACGGCGTCGAAGACGGGTGGGCCGCGAACGTCGAAGTCGACGGGCCGCGCTATCGGCGGAGTCGCATTGCCGAACCGAGCGACGTCCTCAATTACTTCAGCGTTACTGCGGTCTACATGAACAGCGTGCCCCGCTACCGCGGCCAGTACCACCAGCATCCCTACGGTGAACTGAACCTCGTCGTACCGCTCGATCCGGGCGCCGAGCTGGCGGGTCCGCGCGGCTGGCAGGGCGCAGGGTGGACTGCGCCGGGACCTGGCAGTCATCACTACCCGGAGGTCAGGGGGGGAGCGCTGATCGCGCTGTTCTATCTCCCCGCGGGACGCATCTCGTACGACATCACCCCGGCCGCGGTCGGCTGACGTTGGAAGAGGTCCGGTGTTTCATGAACCACACAATCACCCCCGCGCCCGCGGCGCTCCCGGAGTCGAACAACGAAGGGCGACAACTGACGGTCGAGCAGGCTCTGCTGAGCAGGCGGAGCGTTCGAGCGTTCTCGACGACGCCGGTTCCGCGCTCGGTCGTCGAACGGCTCCTGGAATTGGCGGCGCGCTCGGCAAGCAATTCCAACTCCCAGCCATGGCAGGTTCACGTGGTGACGGGATCGGTCAAGACCCGACTCACGGCGGCCCTGTTGGCCGCCCATGACGCGGACGGTCGAGTGCGGACGCGGGAGTACGACTACCAGCCGAAGCCCGATGAGTGGCCGGAGCCTTTCCACACGCGGCGCCGACAGTTCGGTGAAGGCCTCTACGGCGGCGCGCTCGGCATCGCGCCGACGGATGCGGAGGCACGACTGGCGCACCATCGTCGAAACTACGACTTCTTCGGCGCGCCTGTAGGTCTCATCGTGACCGTGAGTCGGCACCCGTTGGCCGGTGCTCTCGTCGACGCCGGTCTCTTTCTTCAGGCGTTGATTCTCGCCGCGCGCGGCATCGGACTGGACACCTGCCCACAGGCGTCCTTCATCGACTTCTATCCGGTGTTGCGGCAGCAGCTCGACATTCCGGAGGATCACATCGTCGTCTGCGGCCTCGCGCTGGGCTACGCGGACCGCGAACACAAACTGAACGGTCACAGCACCAGCCGGGAGCCGGTGACGTCCTTCACCAGGTTCTACGGCGACGACAGCGCGCAATAGCACGGCAGCTCTCTACCCGCTCGCCCATCTCGGGCGAGCGGGTAGCCCGCGTATCCGGGGAGAGTTCTCCGCCTCGTTTCGGCGGCGCCGGGCGAGTGAACTCGGGAAAGGCCAGGACCCGCAACACTTTCGCGTGCGGGCCCCGGATCGATGCCGAACTACGCGGCTTCGGCCTTCGCCGGCCGGTAGAACGCGACCAGTTGACCGATCCCGCCCACGGCGCCAACGGCTACCGCAACGACGAGTCCGGTCCATCCGTCGAACGGAGTGCTGCCGAAGATCCAATGGTCGACGCTGAACTCACCGGCGCCCAGAACGGCGATGCACACGGCGGTCACCGCGAGGACGAATGTGTATTCCCAGCCTGAGCTCATGATGTAGAAGCCGTTGGGGCGGTGCACTGTCCAGGCGGCGACGAGCATGAGTGCCACGAAGGCTGCGGCGGCGAGCGAGGTGAACAGGCCGAGGGCCAGAGCGGCCCCGGCCAGGATCTCGGTTCCTGCCGCCACGTGGACGTGGAAGGCGCCGGGCCGCATCCCCAGCCGCTCGAACCATATGGCGTTTCCGGACAGCCGGCCACCGAGGAAAATCTTGTGATAGCCGTGAGCGGCCATGATGCCGCCGAGGCTGACTCGCAGCACCAGTACCGCGAAATCGAATGAACTCATCGACGATCCCTCCCGCCGACGACGTCCGTCGTCGAACCTGTGCTCGCACTCCGCACTGGCTTCATCGGCGCGGGATGACCTGTTTTTCGCACTGTCGATCCGACCAGTGCCGCTTGCACATTCACGTGCTCTCCTTATGGTTGACCAGCCAGTAGGTCCTGACCGGGGAATTTGGCGATTGCTGTGCACTCCTTGGTGGAGAAGTACTGGAACAGCCTGGATGGGCCTTCTCAGGGGTTGGAGCGTAGCGCCAAAGTTAGGTTACAGCTATTGACTGTAACGCAATCCACCTCCTAGGGTCTTCGTCATCGGGCAACGAGGCGGTCCCGTTCTCGGACACCACGGGGACGCGATGCCTACCCCGAACCGGACTCGCCCCAACGCGAAAGAAGTCGTAATGGACTCGGAACTCTCCCGCTCCCCAGTGCGCCCTGCCCACGGGATTCTCGTCAGTGATGTCATCGACAGACGGCCCGTCGGCCGCTTCCACTACCTCCTGCTTGCGCTTGCCGGCGCCGTCATGTTCCTCGACGGCTTCGACACCCAGGCGATCAGCTTCGTCGCGCCGGCGATAGCCCGGGAATGGAAACTACCCGTCTCCTCGCTCGGCCCGATCTTCTCCGCGGCGATCGTCGGTTTGATGTTCGGATACCTGCTCTTGTCGCCCGTGGCGAATCGGTATGGACACCGGCGCACGGTCATCGCATGCACGGCACTGTTCGGCATCCTCACCCTGCTCTGCGCTCTCACGACCGGCCCGATTCAGCTCACCACCCTGCGTTTCCTGACCGGCGCCGGACTGGGCGCAGCCATCCCCAGCCTTGTCGCTCTGACCAGCGAATTCGCCCCCGCCCGGCGACGGTCATCCTTCGTGATGTTCATCTACTGCTGGTTCGCACTCGGCTTCGTGGCCGCGGGAATCGTCTCCGGCGTGGTCATCCCACACTGGGGCTGGCGCGCGATGTTCGTCATCGGAGGCATCGTGCCGTTGGTGCTACTCGTTCCTCTGCTGCGTTACTTCCCCGATTCACCCCGCTACCTACTGATGCGCGGCGCTCCCACCCGTGCACATGCCACCCTGCGCCGCATCGACCCCGGCCTGCCCGCCGATACGGTCATTCGGACCGACTACTCGAGTGCCGAGGAACCCGGCCGTGGGAAGGTTCCGATGGTCGTCGATCTGGTACGCGGCAGGTGGTTCCTGAGCACCCTCCTGCTGTGGACTGCATTCGCGGCAAATCTGGCGGCCTTCTACGCAATTCAAAGCTGGTTTCCGACGATCGTCGGCTCGCTGGGAGCGCCGTCACGCGTCGTTATCGCCTCGACCGTCTTGACCACGATCGGCGGGATTCTGGCAGCAATCATCATCGGTCCCGCGATGGACAAGACCAACCCGTTCCGCACTCTCGGCATCGTCTATCTCGGCGGTGCGGCCTTCGTCGCGGCACTGGGGTGGGTCATCGGTGGCGGCAGCACCTGGGCACTTCTCGGAACCGCCTTCCTGACGGGCACGTGTGTGACCGGCGGGCAGATGAGCGTCATCGCCCTGGCAACTGTGCTGTATCCACCCGGCATGCGGTCCACCGGAGTCGGCTGGGCCCTCGGGATCGGGCGCCTCGGTGGAATCGCCGGCCCGTTGATCGTCGGGTCTGCCCTCGGCGCCGGCTTCCTCCCACGCGACGTCTTCTTCGCGCTGGCGGCGGTTCTGGTCGTCGCCAGTATCAGCGTCCTGATGCTCGAACGTCGCTCTCGCGCCTGACGACGTGCCCGAGCGGGAGCCAGAGAATCTCGATCGACAGCGGGCGCTTGCCGTTCAGTATGTCGTGGGGGCCGTGACCGGGGAACGTTCGGCGATCTGCGCCCACGACATGCCCGCCGCGAGCGGCAGCGTGGCTGTCAGAGTCCACCGGACCGTCTCGATCGCCGATCCGATCCCCGACGGGTGACCGGCTCGGCGTGCCGCACTGGTTCCACGGAATCGCCGTACGCCGTTCCCGCGGAGGACATCCGCCACGACGCACCTGTCCGGAACCAGTCCACGACCGCTACCGTGCGAAAAATGGAACTCATTCTCGCTGCCTCGGCCGAATTCGAGCGCGTGGTGCGCCAACTGCCGGTGGACTCATGGGACCTGCCCACACCGTCACAGATTTCGGTGCGCGACCTGGTCGAGCACGTCGTGGTGGGGAACCGCTTCACTTCGCTCCTGCTTGCCGGCGTCGGTCGTGAACAGGCCCGGAACATGCTCACGGATGACCAGCTCGGAGACGACCCGGTCGCCGCGGTGGCCGAATCGTCACGACAGCAGGCCGAGGCCTTCGCCGCCGCACCACCGGAACAGCCAGTTCCGGGCCCGAACGGCGACGTCCCCGCCGAGGCGTTCCTGCGCTTCCGGCTCGTCGACCTCGTGGTCCACGCGTGGGACCTCCTCCGCGCGGCGGGCCTCGATGAAACTCTTGATCCGCCTGTGGTCGCCGGCCTGTCGCGCGTGGTCGAACCACATCTGGACGACATGCTCGCCTTCGGTGCGTACGGCGAGGGCCCGAGCGACACATTGCCTCCCGACGCTTCGCAGCAGACCCGACTCCTCGATTGGTTCGGACGACGGCCCTAGCCCAACGCCAAGCGATCGAGGACCTCCCGCCGAGGATCCGCGTGCGGAACCGCCTGTCCCTCGGCGCGCTGTCGGCCACTCCAACGCGTCCCCGCCCTAGGTCCGACAATGCTCGACGACGACAAGGCCTTCTTCCCCGTCAATCAGGGCGCCGTCACCCCACCGAGGGGTCCGGATTCAGTCGTGGCCGTTCTTGTTCCAGAGCTGATGGGTGAGACCGCTGGGTGAGGTGACGGTCTCGACTGTGAAGCAGTCTTCGATGCCCTCCAAGCCCTCCCAGAGGGATACGCCGCGCCCGAGGGTGATGGGCACGATCACCAGGTGCATGAAGTCGATCAGGTCGGCTTGCAGAAACTGCCGCACGATCGAGGGTCCTCCGCCGATACGGACGTCCTGACCGTTCGCTGCTTCCTGGGCCATGCGCAGCACCTCATCGGGTGGCGCGTCCACGAAATGGAAGCTGGTTCCGTTGGGGAAGTCGATGCTCGGGTGTGGGTAGTGGCTCATGACGAACACCGGTGTCTGAAATGGCGGTTCGTCGCCCCACCAGCCCCGCCACCCGTCGTCGGGCCAATCGCCGCTGTGGGGTCCGAACTTGCGGCGCCCCATGATCTCCGCGCCGATGCCCTGGCTCCACAGGCTGGTCACGGCGCGGTCCAGGGTGATCGGGGCGTCTACCCGGTCGACCCCGTGGATGACGCGTCCGTCGAACCAGTCGAATAGCCGTTGCGCACCGCCGATCGGGGCGTCGAAAGTCACGTGCTCGCCGGCGGCGTAGCCGTCGAGGGAGATGTTCATGTTGTGGATGCGGGTGCGGGGCATGGGCGCCTCCTCCAATGATCGGATGGACCGGGATACAAATAGACAGACCGGAAGAGATGGCTGGACTCATCGCGAACGTCGAAATCGTGTCCCGTCGGCCGATCCGCTTCCGAATGGTGCAGTGCCGCCAAAGGCGGTCAGCCCAGTCTGGCATTTCTTTGCACTCAGGGCTGACACCACTACGCAACGAACAGTCGAAGCCCAGTGACGACATCGACAGCAGGGACGCGGTTCCCTCTGAGGAGCCGGACGAAGGCCGAAAATGACCAGAGCCGTGATCCGAATACCTACCGAGGTGCACTGGCGAGTCGCGCGCCCGACGCCACCACGGTCGCCCGGCCGAAGGGGCGGATCGGGGCGATCGCCGTGCTTCGCGCAGTAGACTGACGGCCCCGACAAGGAGGACTCGATGCTGGTCTTCGGCGAGCCGTACGAGGCGAGTAACGGCACGGTGATCATCACTGTGTCGCGGACAGGTTGGGGTCGACGAGGTGAGCGTCCGGTCGGCATCTACACAGTCGGTGCGGAGGGTGTTACGTGGACGCCCGCCGTCGATGCGAGCTGGCACGCGTTGATCGGGGTCTGCACGGGTTTCGCGGCGGCCGTCATCGGCACGATCGCGGTGTTGCGGCGACCGCCATGGCCGGAGATGACCGAGCGGGTGATGACCGCGCTTGCTCAGGCGCGGATCGCCGAAAGCCGGCATAAGTAGGACAACTATCCGCCGCCGGTATGGGCACCGCCGCGCTCAGAGGGTGAAGCGCAGCAGAGAGACGCCGTTTTCGAAGCCGCGGGCCTGCGCCAGCTGCAGTTTCCGCATGTCGTAACCGTCGGGGAACAGCCGTCGTCCCCGACCCTGGACGGTGGGGTACACGAACATCCGGTACCCGTCGACCAGGCCGGAGACGATCAGGGTGTGGGTCAGCGTGATGCTGCCCGCCTCAGCTGGTCGGGACTGGCGGCTGGAGCGGCGCCGAGGAAGGCTCCGACAGCGGAGGCGGGGGTGGCTGTGTGGTCGGGTTGTCCGACGGAACAGGCGGGGGCGGTTGTGTGGTCGGGTTGTCCGACGGAACAGGCGGGGGCGGTTGTGTGGTCGGGTTGTCCGACGGCAGAGGCAGGGGCGGCTGCGGAGGCGGGACCATCGTGATGGTGGGTTCAGGGCTGGTGGACGGCAATGTCTCGGGCGGGAGCGGGAGCGTCGGCGTGGGTAGCGGCGGCAGTGACGTGGGCGGCTGTCCGGGAAGCTGCAGGTCGGTCGGCAGGGTTCCCGGCAACGGCTCGACTCCCGGCGCCGTCGTGGAACCGGGTGTAGCCGGCAATTCGATGGTCTGCGTCGGCGTGCCGGTGGTGGTGGTTCCGGGCGTCGTCGTCGCAGGCGGCGTGGTGGGAGCGATCTTCTCGAGTTCCGCGGCGAGCTTCGCCCGCCACACGTCGAGTTCGTTGCGCGTGTCGGCGTCACGTACCCCACCGGAACGGTCGGCGGCGTCCTCGAGCAGGTTCTTCGCCGCCACCGCGTCGCCCGCGGCGATCAGCCGCTCGGCCTCCTGCAGCTGCGACGTGGTGTCGATCTGCGCGACGGTCGAATCGGCCTGCTGGCTGAACACGACCGACTTGACGCTCCACAGCGGATCGCCGGGTGCGGCGTTGTACGAGAAGATGGTGGCGCCACCCATGACGACCGCGATCGCGGCGGCGGCGCCTGCGATGGGTCGCAACAGCCGGAGCTTGCCGCGGGCGGCGCTGCGTGCGGAACGGGCGTCCGAGGCGTCGATCGCCGCGATCACGTCGTCGAGCAACGGCCCGGTCGGCATCGGTGTCGCCACGATGTCGGCGCGCCAATTGGTCAGCAGGAGCGCGAGCTGGTCCTGTTCCGGCGAATCCGTTGCGACGGGACCGCCGCCGGCGATCGCGTCGATCAAAGCGTCGTCGCGGCGCACCGCCGCGACGTCCACCGGTGCGTCGTCTCCTGGGGGATCGGCATCGGGATCGCCGTTGCGCTTGATGCCCCTAGTCAAACCTCTCACCTGCCCTCGTTACCCGCGCTGGCTCGTGTCGAGCCACGCGGACAGCTCCCGTGGTAGTACCCACGGCCGGGGTCGTTTTCTCGGCAGTTCGTTCATCTGCCTGCTCGCCTTTCGAGTCCAGCGCCCGCTGTTCGGGTCCGTCATCGTTGACTACGACACCTAGTACGTCGGTGACGGGCTCCGACTTGTTACCGCATGTCAGAGAAGAGCGGCACGAAATCGGAACCCTGCAGTCGGTTGTGGGTTCCCCGGTGTTGTCCGCACGCCGTCGGTTGCCGGATGACACCCGTCCTCTGTGGGCCGACCCCGGCGCACTCGGGCGGTCCTGAGGCCCTGGGCCGGGGTCGACGTTTTTGCAAGGACATCGTCTCCTGGGTGGACGATCCTCCTAGGTGGATTATCCCACCGGCGGCCGGTATTCGGCGAGGCCCAGCAGTTGTCGCACCCACCGCGGGCGAGGTGGGTGCGCTCAGCACGGTGATCATCCGTGCAGAGCCACGAGACAGTAGCGAGAGGGTAATCGCGGACCGGATCGTGTCGTGGCGACGAAGGTACCGTGGTCGGCAAGGGGATGTGAGATGAAAGTGACGGTTTCATGCCTTCCGGCGGCACGGCGAACGTGGGGAACCTCCCCTACGAATTGACGAGTTTCGTCGGCCGCCGTCATGAGATCGCCGAGATCCGCCGTCTACTGTCCGTGTCGCGGCTCGTGACGTTGACCGGTGTGGGGGGTGTAGGAAAGACCAGGCTCGCGCTGCGGGTCGCCGCCGATTCGTCTCGTGCGTTTGACGACGGTGTGTGGTCGGTCGGGTTGGGGGAACTGTACGACCCGGGCGCGGTCGTCGACGCGGTGCTCTCGGCGTTGAACCTTCGCGAGGGCCCCGGCGCCCCGGAAACGCAGCTAGTCGAGTATCTGACGCCGCAGAAGTTGTTGCTCGTGCTGGACAACTGCGAGCACCTCGTCGGCCCGGTCGCAAACCTCGCGGAAACCCTTCTGCGCAGCTGCCCGGACGTGCGGATTCTCGCGACCAGCCGGGAGCCGTTCGGAATAGGGGGCGAGGCCGTGCTGCGGGTGCCGCCGCTGACGCTGCCGGAGGCGAGGCAGCGGTCGGTGGCCGGCGGGGGGCTTGGCCATTACGAGGCGATGACCCTGTTCACCGAACGCGCGGCGACGGCGGTGCCGGGTTTCGAGATCACCGAGAGCAACGAGGGCGTTGTCGCGGCGATCTGCCGGCGCCTGGACGGTCTGCCGCTGGCGATCGAGTTGGCGGCGGTGCGGCTGCGGGTGATGTCGGTCGAGCAGATCCTGCACCGATTGACCGACCGCTTCACCTTGCTGACGACGGGTAGCCGCGGGGCGCCGTCCCGCCAGCAGACTCTCC
The DNA here is from genome assembly GCF_000280725.2 of Rhodococcus sp. JVH1. NCBI lineage: Bacteria > Bacillati > Actinomycetota > Actinomycetes > Mycobacteriales > Nocardiaceae > Rhodococcus > Rhodococcus sp. JVH1. The sequence goes on from NZ_CP166289.1 coordinate 7,248,930, forward strand.
TGGGGAGTATCGACTGGAGCTACGACTTGTGTACCCGGGCGGAGCGGGAGATGTGGGGACGGCTGACGGTGTTCGCCGGCGGCTTCGAGCTCGACGCGGCGGAAGGGATCTGTTCCGGCGGCATGACGCCGGAACAGGTTGTCGACGTGGTGGCGTCGCTGATCGACAAATCGATCCTGCTCCGGGAGGAGACGGGAGGTGCGGCGCGGTACCGGATGCTCGAGACGCTGCGTGACTACGGGGTGGAACGGTTGCAGGAGACCGGCGAATTCGCATCATTGCTGCGGCGGCACCGGGACTGGTACGCACGCCTGGTGCTGCGGGCGGAGTCCGATTGGATCAGTTCGCGGCAGCTGTCCTGGACCCTGCGCCTCGACGCTGAGCAGTCCAACGTCGTTGCGGCTCTGCAGTTCTGCCTGACCGGCCCGCTCGAGGCGAACGCGGGGATTCGGATGGCGGGCGCGATGTACCCGTACTGGCGGGTGCGGGGCAAGCTGCGCGAGGGGATGCGGTGGCTGGCGCAGCTTCTCGCGGTGCGCGGCGACGAACCCGGGCTCGAACAGATCACGGCGTTGTACGTGCTCAGTGTGCTGTCCGGGCTGCACGGTGACGCGGACGCGTCGGCAATCTATGTTCAGCGCGGCAGTGCCCTGGCGGCGCAGCTCGGCGATCGCACCGCCGCGGCACTGATGGACGATGCCGCCGGCCAGCACGCACTGATCACCCTGGATGCCCGGGCAGCGTGTAAGCACTTCGAATCCTCGCTCGCAGTGTTCCGAGACGACGGCAACGTGCTGTACATGATCTGGTCCCTGTCCGGGCTCGCGGCGGCCAGTGACGCGGCCGAAGACTGGGCGCGGAGCGAGGAGTGTCAGCGGGCGATGCTTGCGCTGACCGAATCGCGCGGCGAGTTCATGTACCGGGGCTGGGCGCTGTGGGGTGCGGGGATAGGGGCGTGGCGGCGCGGCAAGTATTCCGGGGCGAAAGAGCTTGTCATGCAGGGGCTGCAGCTCGCCCGGTCAGTTGATGACCGCACCGGCGGCGCGGGGTGCATCGAGGTCCTGTCGTGGGTCGCGGTGGATGAGGGTGCTCCTCGGCGGGCGGCCACGCTGATGGGTGCCGCTGAGGCCCTCGCGCGGGCCGGCTGCAGCCCCAGCATGCTCTACCCGAGGCTGCTCGTCCACCACGCCCGGTGCGAGGAGAAGGCCCGCGGAGCGATCGGTGACCGCGCGTTCGAGGCGGAGTTCGGGCGCGGTCTCGGGATGCGGTTCGAGGAGGCCGCCGGGTACGCCCTCGACGAGAGTGGTCCGACCGCCGCGGCGGTCGGGCCGGGGTCGACGCCTCTCACGCGGCGGGAGCGGCAGGTCGCCGAGCTGGTCGCCGAGGGATTGACCAACAGGGCGATCGCCGACAAACTCGTCATTTCCCAGCGCACCGCTCAGGGCCATGTCGAGCACATTCTGTCCAAACTGGGGTTCACCTCCCGGACTCAGATCGCGGCCTGGGTCATCGAACACAGGCAGGGCGAGTCCTGATCTTTCATGCCACCGGGTCCGCGGAACAAGTTCCGGCACAGGTCGTTCGGCCTCGCATGGAGGGCGGAGTCTTACCGCGGGGCTCCGGTAGGGTGGGTCAGTCGGCGTTGACGGGCTCGGGCTCGGGGCGGTGTGAGGGGCTTGCTTCTCACCACCCCCGATTTCACTTGCTGCGGGCACGTTGCACACCACTGGCGAACGGTGGTGTTGCTGCAGATCGCTCTGGTGGACGCTGAACGTGGCGAGTCGCGTTTTCATGCGGGGTTCTCAATCCGACTGGCAGTGCCCGATGCGGTAGCGCCCAAGCGCTGGGGAGCGAGTCCCCGGCTGTCGACTCGCTGCGAACTTGGGTTGGCGGAGACGTGACTCGGAGGGCTGCTCGGCGGGCAGTGCGTGAGGGTTTGAGCATCGGCGACGCGGCTGGGCCTCGGGCCGTGCGACGCTGAGAACCAGATGCTGGACATACTCATCACGGGTGGGTCGAGCGGTAGCGGGCGGCTTTGGCTTGGTTGCCGCAGGTCTTCATGCTGCACCAGCGGCGACGGCGGCTGCGGGAGGAGTCGATGAAGAACCAGCCGCAGCTGTCGCAGGCGCGTACTCCTTGCGGTGGTGGGGCGAGCACGAGGGTGATGGCGCGCAGCGCCAGGATCGCGAACACGCCCTCAGCGGCCAGTGGAGTCATGGAGCCGTCGGACGCAAGGTTGATGGTGTCGCTGCCGCGACGGGCGGTGCCGAGTAGCCGTGCGAAGGCGTCCGCGGGGATGTTGTGGCCGTCCTTCTGCGCGTCGAAGATTGTCCAGAACAGCGCACGCAATGCGCGAGCCTCCTTCAGGGCGGCCGCGGTGTCGGCGAAGGCGCGTTCCGGAGGCTCCGTCGCAGGTAGCAGGTGGGCCCGGTCGAGCCAGGTGACGAGTGCTTCGGCGTTGGTGAACAGGTCGGCGCCGAGTTCGGGCGTGCGGCGGTAGACGGTGTTGGCGAAGTCGAGCGCGGCGTCACCGGCGATGAAGTGGTCCTCGACCCGGGCCGTGGCGGTGGTCACGGCAGCTCGTTCGGGTCCAATCCAGTCGGTGGCGGGCAGAATTTGTCACACTGGCTTCATGAATGATGTCTGGCCGATCGTGCATGCGGAGCGTGCGGCGCTGATCGATGACCTCACCGACCTCACCGACGACCAGTGGGACCACCCCTCACTCTGTGGTGACTGGACCGTGCACGACGTCGCCGCACACTTGATCAACAACGCGAAGACAACCCGCCTCGGCATCGTGCGCAATATGGCCCGGGCGCGCTTCAACTTCGATCGCCAAAACGCCCAAGGCGTCGAACGCGAACGCGGCGCCACACCCCGCCAAACGCTTGCCCGGCTTCAGCAGGTAGCAACACGTACGTCGACGCCGCCAGCACCGCTCGACAGCAGACTGGTCGAAGAGGTCGTCCATGGCGAAGACATCCGGCGGCCGCTGGGCATCAACCGTATATATCCGTCGGAGGCGGTCGTCAGATCGTTGCGGTATCAGGCGCGCACCCCGGTATCCCTGGGGGGTGCGAAGCAACTCATTGACTCGGTCCAGTTGCGGGCCACCGACGCAGACGTGTCGATCGGCGATGGCCCAGAAGTCTGTGGCCCGGCACTATCACTGCTCATGGCAATATCGGGGCGCAAGTCGGCGCTGGGCGATCTCGACGGCCCCGGAGTATCTGCGCTGACGTGACGGTCTGGCCGACAGCGCCCCGATGGCCTGTGACAGGTCCGCGCCGCGGTCCGCGTTCGCGATGACGATGGACCCGGGTGAGGTATCGACAGGCCCGCATCAATTGTCTGTTGCTCATCCCGGATTGTCCGCCAGCCGAACCTTCACCGGGCGAGACAGGCGCACAGCGCATTGCGGGCAGCAGCCGGCGCCCTTTTCGAAGCACGCTGGTCAGGAAGCAACCGTGGTCGCGTCGAGGACCAGCTTCCCTCGGACGTGTCCTGCCCGGCCCTCTTCGTGGGCAGCTTGCGCCTCGGCGAGGGGATACACCGAGCTGACCGTGGGCCGCACTCTGCCGTCATCGACGAGCCGGGAGATCATGGTCAGCGTGTCAGAATTCGGTTCGACGCTGAAGTGTCGCGTTCGTATACCGCGTCGCTCGGCTTCGGCCTTGACCACGTCCGGGACCTCTGCCGGCAGGGCGACGAGAACCCCGGCTCGCGTCAGCACGTCGAGGGACCGCTGTTGGACTTTGCCGCCGACCGTGTCGATCACGGCATGAACCGGAGCCACCGACGTCTCGAACCGCTGCTCGCGGTAGTTGACGAACTCGTCGGCGCCGAGCGAGTTCACGTACTCCCGGTTGGAGCCGGACGCGGTTGCGACCACGTGCGCTCCCAAGGCCTTCGCAAATTGCACGGCCAGATGGCCGACACCGCCCGAGGCGGCATGGATCAACACGCGCTGCCCTCGTTGTAGACCGGCCTCGTCGACGAGGGCACGCCACGCCGTCAATCCGGTCATCGGCACCGCCGCCGCGTGTATGTGGTCCAGGATGGGCGGCTTGGCGACGACCTGACTGGCGGGGACCGCCGTGTACTCGGCGTAGGCGTTGCCGGGTTCGGGCAGCCGAACCATTCCGTAGACGCTGTCGCCCTGCTGGAACCCGCTGACGCCGTTACCGACCACTTCCACTACTCCGAGATGTCCCACCCCGGAATCCAGGGCAGCGGAACATCGGGAAAGTGTTCCAACCCGCCTTCGCCCAGCAACCAGTCCAACACGTTGACCCCTGCAGCATGCACCCGCACCATGAGTTCGTCCCCGGCAGGCTCCGGACGGGGGCATCCTCGTAGGCCAGATTCTCCGGTCCGCCATAGGCGTGGAGCCGTACCACTTTCATTTCTTCCATGTTCCTCTACCTCTCCGGCCTCTGTCACGCCGGTGACGGACGACAGAAGAGATGTCAGGAATCTCAGACAGAAATGCGGTGGCCGAACCGTGAGACAAACCAGAACCACCGCAGGCGCGCGTTGACCCTTCCTTGCGAACGACGAGGACGCCTCGCCCACAAACGAATCCACTATTCGCCGAAGCCGGGCGCCTTCCGGTGGCCGTGGCCGTCCTACTCCGAAGCTGTCTTCGGCTCATCGACTGGCCGAGCTGAGCAGCCCCGACCAGTGAACGACACTGCATGCGTCGAGGCTCGAGCGGGGCTCACGGCGGTGTCAGGGCAAATCGGGCGATCACGTCGGGCAACCAGTCGGGTTCGCCGAATTGCAGACCGTAGCGCTCGGCAAGTGCGGCGATCTGGGTGACATCCGGTTCGCCGGCGGCGACCAGTTCGGACATTTCCAGGAAGCAATGTTCGAAGCCTGCCGGACTGATGATCTCGATCATGCGCGCCGGGACGGTGCCGGCGTTCCACATGGCGTGCATCTCACCCCGGGGCTTTGTGATGTATCCGCCGGGTTCGAGAACGGCCTCCCGGTCACCGGAGCGGAATCCGATCACACCCTGAGTAACTATCGAGAATTCGTCCTCCCGCGTATGCAGATGCGGCGGCACCAGCGCACCGACCGGGAACGGGTGCTCGACGACCGACAACACCCCACCGGTGTCACGGCCCCACAGCTTGAATTCGACCCCGATCGGGCCCAGGTCACCGGTCTGCCCGGCCCCCGGCGGCACGACGACCAGCGGTGGGGGATCGGTTGCGCTCACGCTTCTCACCTACTCACCGACTTGACAGATCGGGTCACAAGATCCCTGCTCAACTTTCCGCCGACGCGCAGGCATTGTCAACGTTCGCGGGGCGCTCCATCGGGTCCGCTCAGGCACAACGGTTGCGCGGCGATCCGCCTCGCTTCCGGCGCAGAGTCCGCCATCCACAGACGGTCCAGCTCCAGTCGACTTTCGTACGCGACATGGTCGCTGTTGGCAAACCGACCAGAACAGCGTAGTGCCGCCGGTGGTGATGACTTCGAACCATACGAACAGGCCGTCCGTGGACAACTTGACGTGAGGTCTGTCGCCGGATAATGCCTCCGGCGGCTTCATGATTTCGGTGCTGGCGGCAACGGTCCACGGTTTCGGTCTGCCTGTGGTCGAGGGAGGCTCTGCACGACTGCTGGAGGCCTTTCGAGGACTACTCGACGAATTGGGCGTCGAGGTGCGTCGATCTGGACCAGGTGCGATCGGTGGTCGGTTCCGCCTTCTTACCGCATACGCTCGAACCCACAGGTGGCGACGGTGCGGCGTCCTGCAGGTTTCACTCGGCCACCGCCGGAACTATCGGCCTGCACTACCTGGAATACGGCACCGGTATGCGCATTCGCCCGAGCGATCTCGACGACTTCTATCTCGTTCAGATTCCCCTCTCTGAAGTGGCGGAAATAAATTGGGGTGCAGAAACATTCGAGTCAACACCGGCTGTCGCATCGATCCTCCAACCGGGAGGGTCGACGACCATGGAATGGCGCAAGGGGAACCGGCAGCTGATTGTTCGGATCGATCGCCAGGGTCTGGAGCGGCAAGTACAAGAGGCGCTCGGGGCCCCGCTCCGCGAGCCACTCCGGTTCGACCTTCGAATGGAACTGGAGCGAACCGGCATTCGCTCTTGGCGCGGCGTGCTCGAGCTCTTGCGGGGCGAAATGGAAAACGGTGGCTCACTGCCGAACGAGCCGATCGTTATGAAAGAGTTCGAGCGGCTTCTGCTCAGTCAACTCATTGTGGCCCAGCCCAATAACTACACAGAGGCGTTGCAGCGGCCAGTGCCGGCGGCGCCTCGAACGATTCGCCGCGCGGTCGAAATACTCGAACACCACGCGGACGAACTGCTCACTGTCGAGGATGTCGCATCGGCTACGGGCATCAGCGTTCGGGCGCTTCAAGACGGTTTCAAGAAGTACTACGGCACGACCCCGATGGGATATCTGCGCGAGGTTCGCATGAAGGCTGTACGCGCCTGGCTACTCGACGCCGATCCGTCGACGACGACGGTTTCCGATGCGGCGAGCAGGTGTGGATTCGTGCATCTCGGACGCTTCTCCGTGCAGTACCGAGAGAAGTTCGGCGAGACGCCCCCGGCAACACTCCGGCGATGAAGGTGGGTTGCCCGTAATTCACCGACGGCCTGCGGGCGCTGCACAATCTGTAGGAACAGTGCCACCCAAGCCAAATCCACGAAGCTGTCAATGTCGCGGTGTTCGGCGTCGCCGATGCCCCGGGATCGAGGTTCGGTACAGGGAGTCGGTGTGCACGATGCATCGCGGCGGGGCTGATGATCCGAGACACGTGTGAAGAGTACGGGATCTTCGGTGATGGATGCCTCGTACAAGAGCGGTCACTACGAATGCCGTGCGCTTACAGTTGCAGTCCACGAAAGACGAGCGCAATCGTGCGCACCGCGAGGGGCGGGATGTTCTCCGCGTGCGCACCGTGCGTCGAGATGAGCAGATGCGGATTGGGGCTGGTCGGCCATTCCTCCGACTGAGCTGCGGCCGACGAGCTGGTGGCTGCCTGCGTTCGACCCGAACTTGGCTGACCACGTCGTAGGGACGAACGGTCTTGATCGGCAACTCGAAATGTTCGGCGACCCCACCGAGCCCGCTTGCGTCGCAGATACCCGGAGGTCTCGACGCTGTTCAGAGATCCCGGGACAATTCCCATGACGACCGTAGGTCGAGCTGCAACTAATCGGCACAGCCTCCGTGCACGGCACCTTCGACTCCACGGTTGGATGCGATCAGGATCGCCGCCTCGAGATAGACAGAGGCGGATTGCGGGAGTTTCGGGTGTTGCAGTCGTCTTTGCCGTTCAGGACGGCCGCGGACATCGGCGGGAGGGCTGGTGAGATTGCGACGCCGCAGGTGGTACTCGGCCGCCGGGCTCATCTCAGCAAACAGTGTGTCCTGCCGTGAAGTCCGGCGGCACACAGGCGGGGGTACCGCCCGGTTCGTCAGGCGTGGGCGGAAGCCAGTATTTTCCGTGCCCGTTCCGCGACGAGGAGGTCGACGAATTCGCCTCCGGACAATCGCACCGCAGCGCCGCCGGCGTGCTCGAATGCGTCGACAACCTTTCGTGCCCAGTCAATTTCGTCCTGTCGCGGACTGAATGTGGTGTGGATGGCTGGAAGCTGAGCGGGGTGGATGGCGGACTTGCCGAAAAGGCCGAGGTCACGGCTGTGGGCGGCCTGGCGGACGAGTCTGTCGGTGTCATGGATGTGCGGGTAGACGCTGTCGATCGGTGGGGCGATGCCGGCCGCGCGGGCCGCGACGACGAGGTGGGAGCGCGCGTACTGCATGGGAATGTCGCCGTCGCCCGTGCCGAGGTCTCTTCTAAGATCGATACCGCCGAGCGCGAGATGCGTGACCGCCGGGTGGCCGGCGATCGCAAAGGCGTTGGCAACACCTTTCGCGGTCTCGATGGCGCAGATCAGTGGCTTTCCGGGCGCCCGGTCCGTGACCCAGCGGATGTCGTCGAGTGTTTCGACCTTGGGGATGCGGATGCCGTGCGCGGACGTGGCGACGGCCTCTAGATCAGCGTCCGCCAATTCGGTCCCCGGCGCGTTGATCCGCACCCATGCGGTTCGGGTGGTGATGACGGATGCGACGTTCGCTCTCGCGGTCTCCTTCTCGGTAGGAGGTACCGCGTCTTCGAGGTCGAGGATGACGGCGTCCGCGCCGGCGTCGAATACCTTGCTGAGCAGTTTCAGGTTGTGGCCGGGCGCGAACAGGTAGCTGCGGTCCATCACAGGACGCCCTTCTCGGTGAGTGCGGTCAGTCGGTCCGGGTCGATGCCGAGAGTGTTCTGGTAGAACTGCTCGTTGTCCTGGCCGAGTCGGCGGCCGGCGAAGTTGATCGCACCGGGTGTTCCGAGCATGCGGAGCATGAGGTTCTGCATCTTGATCGGGCCGAGGTCCTCGTCGTCGATGGTGGTGATGCAGTCGCGGTCGAGGACGTGCGGATCGTTCATCAGTTGCGCGACGTCGTAGATCGGTGCCAGTGCGGCGCCGACGCGTTCGAATTCGGCTGTGACCTCGTGCAGCGGTCTGTCTGCGATCCATTTGGCGACCGCCTCGTCGAGCAGGTCACCGTTGCGGCTGCGTTCGCCGGCGGACTCGAACCAGGGTTGTTCGACGATGTCGGGTCGGCCGACCAGGCGCATGACCCGCGCGGCCACGGAGGTGGCGCTCGCGGAGATGGCGACCCACCGCCCGTCCTTGGTGAGGTAGGTGTTGCGCGGGGCATTGTTCGGGGAGCGGTTGCCGTTGCGGCCGGCGATGGTGCCGAGCTGGTCGTGCGCGGTGGGGCCGGGGCCGAGGATCCCCAACAGCGGCTCCAGCAGAGATAGGTCGATGACCTGACCTTTGCCGTCGCCGGCCGGACTGTTGCGGTGCAGCAGCGCGGTCACCACGCCGAAGGCGCCGGCAAGTCCGGCGACACCGTCGGCGAGACCGAACGGCGGCAGCGTTGGCGGACCGTCCTCGCTTCCGGTTTGGTGGGCAAATCCGCTCATTGCCTCGGCGAGGGTGCCGAATGCTCGGCGTTCGGCGTAGGGTCCGGACTGAGCGAAGCCGGTGACCCGCAGCATGACCAGTCCTGGGTTGAGGTCACGGAGCCGGTCCGGGCCGAGGCCCCACTTCTCGAGTACGCCGGGGCGGAAGTTCTCCACCAGCACGTCGGCATCGACGACGAGATCGCGGAGCATCTGCTGGCCCTCGGCCGTGCCGAGGTTGAGGGTGATGCATGTCTTGTTCCGGGAGACCTTCCACCACAGTCCGTGGCCATTCTTGCGTGCTCCGTGTGTGCGGGCGGGATCGCCGGTGGGGTGCTCGATCTTGATGACGTCGGCGCCGTAGTCACCGAGCATCATCGCAGTGATCGGTGCCGCATAGACGGTACTGATGTCGAGGACACGAATGCCGTGCAAGGGACCGCGCGCCGGAGTAGAGCCGACGCCCGTGCTCTCGTCGGCCTGGTCGTCGGGCGAGTGGATGTCGCTCGGGTGTGCAGTCATAGGCTGTCCTCGCGTGGTGGGGAATCGATACGGGTGCGGCGCTCGCCGCAAACGAGTGCCGCCCGACAGGTGGGTCCCAGCGGTGTCACGATGCGGTCGGCAGAGTCCAGCCGCCGCTACCGCCACTTCAGACTGACACTCGCACGCTTCAACTACAATCACGGGTATGTCGACAGGCGTTAACTTCTTCTAAAGTCAGGAGGTGGGTCGGGTGCTGGACACGACCAGGATGTTCACGCTGCGCGAGGTCGCCGAGCACGGCTCGATCACCGCGGCAGCGGCGGCGCTCGGGTACACCACTTCGGCTGTCTCCCAACAAATCGCCAAGCTGGAGAAGGAGGCCGGGCAACCACTCCTCGAGCGGCACGCGCGCGGCATCGTGCTGACCGAGGCCGGGCGGTCAGTGGTCAAGCACACCGAGCGGATCCTGATCGAACTCGAGGCCGCCGATGCCGAACTCGCGGAAATCAAGGGACTGCGGGCGGGTGTGCTGGCGCTCGGCACGTTCCCTACAGCCGGATCGTCACTGCTGCCACTGGTGGTCAAGGAGTTCAAGACCCGGCACCCGGGGGTCGAGCTGAAGGTGCTCAGCGGGAGGTTTGCGTATTTGGTCGATGCGCTTCGTCGCCGGGAGACCGAACTGTCGCTGCTGTGGGACTACGAGTGGAACCGGGTCGATGACCCCACGTTGACGTACCACCACGTGATGAACGATCCGACCGTGCTGCTGGTGTCGGAACGGCACCGCCTGGCCGACCGCGACTCGATCCGGATCGCCGAATTGCGCGACGAATCGTGGGTGGTCCGCGCCGACGATCATCCGGTCGCACAGACCCTCGAAAAACTTTGTCAGCAAGGTGGTTTCACGCCACGCACGAGTGTCTTCGCGCACGATTACGGTGAGGTGCAGGCGATGGTAGCCGTCGAACTCGGTGTGGCCATCGCACCGCGGCTGGCCGTGCTCAATCTCCGGCCCGATGTCCGGTCGATTCCCCTCGCCACCCGCCCGCCGCAACGGCGGATCCTGGTCGCGCATCTGACCGAGCGGCGCCTGAGTCCGGCGGCGCAGGAAGGGATCGCGGTGTGCGCTGCCGCCGCCCACCAACTGCAGGAGGGATTCGAGGCCGGATAGTGCCCGAGCCGATCGTCGGTCAGATTCGGGAGATGCCGAACGCGTCGGCGAGGTGGATGATCTTCTCGGCCCGGCCGAGCCGGGGCAGGTCGCTGCCGTCGCGGACAACCCGGCCGCGGGCGTCGAAATCGTCGAGGAATTCCCGCGCCCAGGTCACGTCCGAGGGCGTGGGGCTGATGGCCTCGTTGATCACCGGCAGTTGATCGGTGTCCAGGCACAGCTTTCCGGTCAAGCCGAGGGACACGGATACCGCGGACTGTTCGCGCAGCACGGTGTGGCTGTTGCTGACGGTGGGCCCGTCGATCGGTCCCGGCAGATCGCCGATTCGGCTGGCGACCACCAGCCGGGAGCGAGGGTAGGCCATGGCGAGGTCGTCCGCGCTGGTGCCGGTGTCGCGGCGATAGTCGCCGCTGCCGAAGGCTAGCCGGAACACGCCGCGGGCGCAGGCAATATCACCGGCCCGGTCGATGCCGAGGGCGGATTCGACCAACGCGAGCACCGGGGTGGATCCGCCGAGCCGGTCGAAGGTTTCGGTGACATGTTCGGCGGCTTCGGTTTTTGCGAGCATCACCCCGGCCAGTCCCGGAAGGCCGGCGAGGCGATCGACGTCATCGCTCCAGTACGCCGAGGACCGGTCGTTGATCCGCACCCAGGCCGAGGTGTGCTCGAGCCAGGCGGCGACCTCCTCCCGCGCGGCGGATTTGAGTTGGGGATCGACCGCGTCCTCGATGTCGAGGACGATCTGGTCCGCGCAGGAGCAGTCGGCCTGGTCGAACAGGTCCGTTCGGGTGCCGTTGACCAGGAGCCAGGATCGGGCGATCCGCGTGTCGACCGGCCGGGGCGCGATCGCGATCTTCTCGGGCATCAGGTGTCCTCACCTATCACGGGGCCGGTGCGGTGCGGGGTCCTCACCGCGCGGACCCGACCAGTGCCGGAGCCGGTGCCGGGGCGGTGACGAATAGTTCCGCCGACGCGATGCGGCGGGCCGCCCGGTGCAGGGTGACCGATTCGAGGATTCCGTCGGCCGAGGTGGCGAGGTCGACATCGAGGACTCCGGCAGGTGTTCCCACCCGCAGCGATCCCGGCCACCGGACCTGCGTGTTGGCGGTGACGACACCGGCCACGGTGGACGCCGCAGCGACGGCGACCGCGGACGTGAGCCCGATCGCCGGGTGCGGGGCGAGCATCGACAGCATCCGGACCGAGACGTCGTAGTCGTCGGCGCTGATGTCGACGCCGGCGCTGGTGCGGTAGTTAGCCGGCGGGCCCACGACACCAACTTTCGGAATCGCATGGGAGATGGGATCTCCCGGCTTGCTCAGTCCCATCCGCAACGATGATTCCTGTCGTAGCCGGAGCAGCAACGGCAGGTGTTCGGCGATGGTCTGGTTGTCCTCCGCGCCGGTCAGCCCGAGGTCGGCGGCGTCGAACAACGCCGCCGGGGCTCCGGCGACGACCATCGTGGCTCGGTACGTGTGGTCGGCAATCGAGATCTGGTCGGCGGCGGCGCCGGTGGGCAGGAGCGTGGTCGCACCGGCGGCGAGACCGGTAAAAGTGAGACCAACCGGAACCCCCAATGCGCTGGTACCGGGTACGGCCGCGTCACCCTCGGTGGGGATCATCCCGCCCGGGGTGGCGATCTCGGCGTGCAGGATCGCGCCGGTGTTCTGGTTCCGCATCCGCACGGTCGTCGCCCGGGGATCGACCGGAACGAACCCGGACTGCAGCGCGTACAACCCGATCGCGGTGGCGCAGTTGCCGCAGTTGCTGCCCCATTCGACCCGGCGGTCACCGATCGCGACCTGCGCGAACAGGTAGTCGACGTCGATTCCGGGTTCGCTGGAGCGGCGCACGATCGCCGCCTTCGAGGTGGTCGAGCTGCCGCCGCCGACACCGTCGAGCTGACGCGGATCACCGGAGCCGAACGCGGAGGTCAAGATGGCATCCAGGCCGCCGGCCTGGGCAATGAGTGGATCGACGTCGAAGGCGTTGAACAGCCAGCATTTGCTGGTTCCTCCCCGCATCCAGGTTCCATGAAGTGTGAACACGGTCCGGCCCACCTTTCGGGTTTGAAGAGTCTGTGAGGCACCGCTGGAGGCTCTGATCGGATGGGGAGCGTGCTTCCCAGCGGTGTCCCACTACCCACCCTGACTGACATCAGGGTGGAGAACAATGGCGAATAAGTCGATGAGGGTTAACTTCAGCTAAACCCTCGCGGGCTGTCGACGCGTCAGACCAGCGTCGGGACGACCACCAGCACCAGCCAGCACAGAGCCGGCGCGATCGCGACCACGATCCCCGCGTTGAGCAGCAGCTGGCGGTAGAACCGGGGACGCTCGATGTTCTGGGCATTGGCGAGGACGAGTGCGCCGTTGGTCGAGAACGGGGAGACGTCGACCACGGTGGCGGAGATGGCGAGGGCGGCCACGAGTCCGACGACCGGCAGTGCTCCGGTTTGCAGCAGTGGAAGCGCGAGCGGGATGACCGCGGTGAGAAGCGCTGTCGACGATGCGAACGCCGAGGTGACGCCGATGACGTAGCAGAGGACGACGGCGACCAGCAGCGGTGCGCCGATCGTGATCGCCATCTCGGCGAGGTGATCGATCGTGCCGATCTCCTCCATCAGCGAGATGTAGGTGACCATGCCGGCGACGAGCAGGACCGTGGACCAGCTGATACCGGCGATGGCCTCACTCTGCTTGGACAGATCGGTGAAGGCGAGGATTGCACCGGCCGCGATGGCAACGAAGCTGATCGGCATGTGCAGGACCAGGACCAGCACCAACACCGCGCCAATCAAAACGAGGGTGAGCTTCTGGACCCCGGTGACCGGCAGCACGTCGTGATCGGTGACGGCCTCGGTGCGCGGTGTCCGGATAAGTACCTGGGTACCACCCGTGCCGGACGAGCCACCGGCCGGGGTTCCCCCGGGTCCCGCGATCGGGGTGCCGGCCGCGCTCCCGCCGCCGTCGGGCTCGATGCCGGCGCTCGAGCCGGTAGCGGTGAATTCGAGGTCGTTTCGTACCCGGGCGAGGATGCCGTAGCCGACCACGGTCAGGACCGAGAGCAGCAGGTTGATGCCGTAGCTAGCGAAGAACAGGGTCCAGGGGGCGATCGTCAGGCCGCTCGACTCGACGATGTCACGGACGAGGACGCCGGAGACCGAGATCGGCGAGAACGCGCCAGCGTGCGCCCCGTTGATCGTCATGATGCCCATCACCAGCGGGCTCATCCGGGTCCGGGCGGCGAACGACATCGCGGCCGGTGAGATCAGAGCGACGGCGGCCGGGCTGAACGTGCCCAGGGCGGTGAGCACCGAGGCGCAGAAGAAGAACACCCACGGGATGACCGTCACCCGTCCGCGAACGCCACGTATACAGGCGTTGACGAGCAGATCGATAGTCCCGTTCTTCTTCGCCATACCGAAGAAGTAGGTGACGCCGATGATCGTCAGCACGATCGAACTGGGGAACTCGGCGAGGATTTCCTTGTCGTCGTAGCCGAGGAGGAAGTACCCCACGACGAACGCGCCGATAAACCCCAGGATGCCGATGTTGATGGGGAAGAAGGTGGCTATCACGAACATTGCCACCAACGCGATCAGTGGCAGTATCTCGATGGAAGTCATGGGCGTACTTTCGGTTCGCTGCGGGGCCGGTCGAACGGCGCCTGGACGGCGGCCGGTCGCGACGGACAGACATGAATACGGTTCGGAGCCACGCGATACGGATCGGGAGCTGTCACTCCCGCCGGCGCACTCCACGGTGCATATCGCCGCCGCCCGAGGTGACTGTCGACGGCGTCGGCCGCCCACCCCGCACCGGGTTGCAGTACCTCATCGATGCCGGCCGAGGGGCGCCGAAGTGAGCGCGCTGGGCGACCGACGGGATCGACAGGGCGATTCGGTGCTGTGATCCCGGGTGGTGAGGGAGTTGCGATCGTCTGCATGTCACATCCTTCGCTTGATCATTACCCAGATCACACTATGAGCGGGTTATGTTTATGACAATGTCGTATTTCTACGGCGGGGTTTAGCAGAATTAAAGGCTTGTGGGAGGTATCGATGCGCAACTCGTTCGATGTGGTGACGCTGTTCCTGCTCCTCGACATCGCCGAGGCCGGATCCCTCACCGGCGGCGCCGAACGCGCCAACGTCACGCCATCCGCCGCGTCGCAACGCATCGCCAAGTTGGAACAGGAGATCCGGCAGCCGATACTGACCCGCCTGCCTCGCGGCGTCCGGTTGACGGAGGCCGGTGAAATTCTCGTCACGCGTGCGCGGCTGTTCCGCCAGGAAATGCGCGCTGCCCGTGGTGACTTGGAAGCTCTGCTGGGGCTCGAGCGCGGCACCGTCCGACTCGGTTCCTTCCCGACCGTCAGCGCCTCACTGCTCTCGGACGCGCTGAAGGACTATCACGCCCACTGGCCAGGCATCGACGTGCGGGTCCAATCCGCGGTTCGCCCGCGACTGTTGGAAATGCTCCATTCGAGCGAGGTCGAAATGGCGTTGCTCTGGAGTTACGACTGGACCGAGGAGACCGAGAAATCCCTGGCCCTCATACCGCTGATGGAGGACGAAACGGTCCTGCTCGTCCCGCTCGAGGGGCCATACATCGACAATGTCGCGGTGGCATCGCTGCGATCGGCGAAGTGGATCATCCGCAACGCAGACCACCCGGCCGCCGAAGTGCTCTACCGTAGCTGCGAGACGGCAGGGTTCACCCCGAACGTCGTCTACGAGGCCCATGACTACCAAGAGATCGAAGCGATGGTCGCCGCGGGGGTGGGCATCGCCATGGTTCCGCGTCTGGCCGTCGCACACCATCGCCCGGACGTCCACGCTGTGCGATTTCTTACCACCGACCGGGTTCCGACACGATCGATTTACATCGCTTCGCTCGCGCGTCGGCAGTACACCCCGAGCATGCATGCCGTCTCCCGGGCGCTGCACGACGCCGCCGACACCATCACCGCGCGACGCTGACTTTCGTCTCCGCCCTGGAGTGAGGACAGGTATCGATGCAGCATCGACCAGCCGAGCCAGTCCAGCCGGGATCACCAGGACGTCGTCCGCGTTGTATACCTGCGCGCCAGCGCACGAGAATCTGGAGCGAACTCGCCCCTGCCCGAGATCCTACGAGTTCTCGCCCGATCTTGCGGACCGCCGCCGAGATCGTCGCGACGATCCTGATCGTCTCGCACAACATCAACCTCGCGCGGACGGTGCCGGACAACATCGGCATGCTGTTCCGTCGTCATCTGGTGATGTTCGGTCCGCGGGAGGTGCTGCTCACCAGTGAGGAGCCGGTGGTCAAGCAGTTCCTGTGTGGTGCCCGTCAGCCCACGCGGATGCCGTTGTCGGCGAGGAACTCGCGGGCACGACCCAGTTGACGGTCGGTGGCGAAGGTGTACCACGGGTCGGTGAGGCTCTCCTGGTGGACGAGGTCGCGGAATCGGCCGAACGCGCCCTTGCCCTCGATCGCCCGCTCCAGCCGCTCCCGCAGCGCCGAATCTTGTTGCCGCTCGGCGAAGGCCGCCATGTCCCGCCAGCCATCCCGCGAGCCGGTGCGGTCGAACCGGAGCCAACGGTCGGGCTCGGTCTCCACGTCGACGGCGGCGTCCTCGCCGACCATCATCGGATCAGTGCTGCTGGCGTCGTACACCTGTCCGGTGCGCAGGTCGAGGTAGCCACCGGTGGACATGCCCAGATCCCCCTCCCATTCGGCACCGAGCATCTCGAGGTCGACTGGCACCACCCGCCCGGCCAGCGGCTCGCCGCGCAGACACGCGAGCAGGTCCTCGGCCAGCACCCCGTCACCCGCGCCGGCGCGCCAGGTCAGCCGGTTGATGACCGACACCGCCACCGGCTCGGCCTGCTCCCGTCGCTGCTTCAGTGCCATCGGTATTCCGGCCCCTACCTGTTGCAGTGCGTCGTCGACGTCATGTCCCCGCACCGCGGTGAGGAACCGGGCGGCATCTGCTGTCGCGATAGCTGCGCGCAGCTCGGACACCTCGAGTGCGGGCACCTGGTCCTGTGCGGGCCACGCGTGCAGCAGCATCGGGTGCGGATGGCTCGGTCTGCGCGGTGCTCGGCTCTGCCCGTCGTCGTCGGACCACCGGCGCGCGTACTGATCCGGGATGGCGCCCCACCCCCAGTACGGCAGAGGCTTCCCTGGCGTGATCCCCAGCACTTCCAGGGGGTCGACCTTGTCGCCGCCGATCAGACAGCGGTGGGTCCAGTCATCACCCAGGTCGAAGGTGAACTGGAACTCCGCCCCGGGCTTCAGGAGCCGGGCGACTTTGGCCGACTCGATGTTCACCGCCTCGGTGATGGGCCCGCCGAGCGACTCCACCATCTCGGCCCCAGTCTCCGTGTCGGTGACCATTCGTCCATCGGCAAGTGTGAACATCGACAGGTGCGAGCGGTCCCACCGGGCGAAGGCGTCGTTGATCGCATTCGTGAGATCCAGGAAGGTATGCGACGGTCCGACCGCGAAGACGCGGCCGGGCCATGGCCACAGTTCCTCGCCGCGCCCGCCGAGCAGCTCCACCGTCACCGACCACCACGTTCGTGCCATTCCTCGAGGATGGCATGCGGGCCGCGGCGCCGCCTGCTCACAGCCGCAAACCGCGCACAGCGGTTCACCGCTAACGGATCCGCTTACGGAACGAAGGCGGACTGCCGCCAGCATGCTCTGGGACGTGACTTCGTCCCGGTGCGGGTTCCTGCAAACACGTGTGGTGATTCGGCCGCCTGCGGAGACTGGCTGTATGGCAAGCGAATGGCAGGATTCGGAACGACATGTCAGCTGGGTACTGGGTTCGCGACGGAGTCGAGGTGATGCGGAAAACCACGGTGGTCTCACTCGTGCCCGCCCGGTTCGAAGCCTATGGCCGCGTGCTGTACCCGGTGCAGTCGGTCGACGACGGCGGGCATACGCGGTGGCTGCGCTGGTCGGACATCGCCCGTGTCACGGGTGCGATGGCTCATCCCTCGATGGAGCTGGAGACAATGCTCGAATTCGCCCCGAAGGGATACTTCCAGTCGACCCCCATCGTCCCGGAGTGGCGGTCGCCGTGTGGCGACGCGGCGATGGTGAACGAGGCGTCCAGCTGCTCGAACAGGCGCTGCAAATCGACCTCAAAGTGAACGACCGGTTCAACGCACGCCTGTGTCTGCAGGCGCTGGCATGGATCGGGCATCGGAGGAGCTCAGCCGGTCTGTGGGAAGCCCGATTGTGGTACTGCCCAATTTTGAGCGAGTACCAGAAAGCCTGTGAAGGCGCGACGCAGCGTGCCTCGAGTACGGAGGCTTATGCATCTGCGCATCGTGACGGCGCGGCGTTAGGTTTCGACGCCGCGGTCGCCTATGCCTTGGGTGAGCAACTTCATCCTCCGGAGGCGATCCCTTGCGGTCCCGCCGCACACCTGACAAAGCGTGAGCTGGAGGTTGCTGATCTGATTGCCGAGGGCCTGACGAATAAGGAGATCGCTGCTCGCTTGGCAATTTCCCCTCGCACCGCTCAGGGGCCATGTCGAACACCTACTTACGAAGTTGGGATTCACTTCACGCGCACAGGTCGCGGCATGGGTCGTCGAAACACGCAGAGAAGATTCTGTGGCCCATGTTGCGGCGTTGGTGGCGGTGATGATGGCCGCTGCCTCCTGCAGCACCGCACCGCAGTACACGGATGCGAACATCGAAACACTGCCCTCGAATGCAGTAGGAACCGTGTCGCTCGGCGACCGCGCGGTCGAAACCTTCCGTGGTCGGACCCTGGTGTTCGTCTTCGACGAGAGCGGAAACGTCCTCGGCCGTTGGAAAACGGAGGCATCGGCGGCAACCAGGTGGTGCCTTACACCACAACGTAGTCACCGCCTGCTGCCATGCAGTGACCACACACACCGACACCGCCGCATCGATACCCCTCTCACCGAGCACACCCCGTGCATCGATCTGAAACAACCCAAACAACGTCTCGGCTGGTCAGGCCGGTGTGAGACGGTACTGAACCGGTGTGGGAACGGGCCGAAAACCGCCTGCAGGTAGCCTTCACTGCATGGATGCGGTGAAGATCGACGCAATCGAGCGTTACCGCGCTGCCAACGACGCTGCGGCCACGCCCGAATTTCGTCTGCCCGCTCATGCGTTCCGAATGCCTTTCGAGAGGAGCAGAGAGTTGTCGGTATCGAAGCCCGAATCGAAAACCAGAAACCCAGAGAAAGGGTATGTCGCCCTTCTGGGTTGGAGTTTGAATGCTATCGAAGCTGTTGACCGTTTCGACAGGCGATATCTCGTCGTCGCGCCCGATTGGGCCGAAGACTATTGCAAGGAACACGGAATTCCGTATGTGCCGTGGAATTTCGAGCGATTGAACGATCGTTCCATGGAGATCGCCGAGACGCTGAAGGAGAAAGGTGTCGACGTCGCGATCCCACTGTTCGAGGAGACCGTCGAGTGGGCGGGCGCGATCAACTCCGTTCTTCTCGACAATCCACGACTCTTCGGCCAGTCTCTGCTGCTGCGCGACAAGGCCTTGATGAAACGTCGCGCCCAACTCGGCGGCATCCGCGTGGGAATCTTCGAGGAAGCCCACGAACGCGACGACGTCATCCGATTCCTCAAGCGAGTCAACCAGACATTGCTCAAGTTGGACGGCGACCCGAACGATCCGATCCATCTCAAAGCCTTCGACAAGGCCGGCAGTCTCGGGCACCGGGTGATCCGCACCCCGGATGAGGTCGACACCATCCCGGACGAGGAGTTCCCGGTCTTGATGGAGTCTCATCTGGACGGGTGGGAGTTCGCAGTCGAGGCATGGATTCACAACGGAAAGATCCGCTTCCTCAACATCTCGGAGTACGTGACCCTCGGATACTCCGTGTTCGTCCCGGCCACACCGGAGTTGGAGAAGTACCGTCCGGAGATCACTCGTCAGATCGAGAAACTGATCAAGACCTTCGACATCGAATTCGGGTTCGTTCATCCCGAGTACTTCGTCACCAGCGACGGAGAGATGTACTTCGGAGAGGTCGCGTACCGTCCGCCGGGCTTCAAGGTGTTCGAGTTGCTGGAACGTGCCTACGGGTTCAACGCATATCAGGGCCTGGTGCTGGCATTCGATCCCAAGACGACGGAAGAAGAAATCGAGGACTTCTTCCCGAAGGAAGTGGTGGACGCCAAGGGGCATGCCGGCTGTTTCGGTGTCTATCCACGACGACGCGTCGTCAGCCAACTGTGTATGCCAGAGGAGACCGAGGACCACATCTATTTCGAATCCCACGAGCTCACAGCGCCTTTGGAAGAGACGGTCACCAAGCGAACTGCATTCGGCACGCACTGGGGACTCCTCCACTTCTTCGGTGACGATCCCTACGAGATGCGTGATCTACTGAAGAAACAGGAAGAACTCGACTTCTACGTTTGAGTCGAGCAGGTCCGTTCATACGTGAGGATCCCCGGTTGAAATCGACCAGCAGCGATACGAATACCGACAGCACGACGTTGGAGAAACGTCTGGCCGGGCTCGACGATGCCACCCGATCGTTGGCAGTGACCCGCGATTTCGGTAAACACGTCAAGCTACGCCCGGTGCTGGACGCCCTGCGTCTGGTTCTGTTGCAGCCGGGGGGCGCCGCAGCGGTGCAGGCCCGCGCGGCGGACCTGGACGAAGCGGGCCTGTTCGTCGGCACCGACTGGGCCGAACCACAGATTCTCATCCCGGCGCTGAGCACCGGAGCATTGAGCAGCGCCAATGCGGACACGGTGGTACTGGAGGCCGTCAACGAATTGCGCCTGCTGGCCGTCGCCAAGGGCGAGTATGCGCACCCGTTGATCTCCGCCGAGCAAGCCAGGCAACATCTTTCGCAAGTCCTGGCCGTCAACATGTCGCTGTTGTTGACACCCCCCAGTGAAGCGGAGCGTGAACAACAGGGACGCCTGGCGCAGGCGACCCGGGCACTGTTCCGTCATCTGGGACAGGGTGTCGGGTACGACAACATCCTCGAACACCTCGTGGAGGAGATCTGGAGGATCCTGCGGCAGCGGCCAATACAGGTCGATCAGGTCAAGCAGATGATCACACAGATCGCCGTATACAGGAACAGTCCGGACATCGAACCGGGTGCCAGCGGGGTCGGCGCCGATCGTCTGATCAGCAGTCTTTTCGGCACAACGGATGCCTGCCGGGAAGACCCGGGCGTCGACGTCTACCGCAGTCGCCTGGAAGCAATGGACAGCAGCGGCCTCCAGTACGAAGCGGCCGGATTCGCGCGCGCAATGCACGACACCGGACTGGTCTCGCCGTACCACGCCGTACTGCTGCGGTACCTGCTCGAAAAAGGGGAGTACCTGATCGGGGAAGCCCTGGGGCTGTCCAGCACCGGCCGCGACTGCCTGCTCTGCTACCACGACCTGGTGCGCAGCCTCATCGATAATGCGGTCCATATCGAGACCGCCCAATGCATCTACGGTCTCGCGTTGATGCTGGAACGGGGCATTCTCTATCAACCGGCCGTCGCCCCCGCCATGTGGCGCCAACTGGCGCAACCACTGTCGGCGTATTCGCGGCAACGCCTGACCCAGACCTTCGGGCCGACGCTGGACGCTCGGGCTTGGCTGTTGTCCGGAATGCTGTCGATCCTGGGCTTGCCGCTGGGAGTGGGACAAGGCGACAACCCGACGTGCCAGTCGGCGAGGGCGCTGTCTATGTGGGCGTACAACGATCCGGACTACCTGCTCCAGACCCTGGTGTGGGCGGCACGAGACGACGAGATCGTCATGCATTTCGAAGGGCAACCGATATCGTCTCGCGACAGTGCGTCCGGTGTTGCGACCGTGCTGCCAGTCGACCTCGACCCGGTATCGCTGCTCGTCGTGCCGCACCTCGACCGCATCTACGCGGAGATGGGGAGGCGGTGCGCCGACCGCGAAGGCGACCCGCACCGCTGGGTCAACCCGGAGTTCCACGGCTGGTGGTCGGGCCGCGGGTTCCGTATCAACGTGGACGTGCCAACCGGCAAACTGACCGAACTCGACGAGTTCCTGCGTCATTTTTATGCCAGCTATCACCCCTTCTACAACGGCAACCAACCGCTCATTCACCCCCAACCGGCCGGTATCGCTGTCACCGACAGCGCCGCCCGATTCATCGGCTGGCATGCGATCACCGTGCTGCGGGTCAATTTGGACCCGCAAGAGGTGATGCGCGTCTACTTCTACAACCCCAACAACGACAGCGGACAGGACTGGGGTGACGGCGTCGTCGTGAGCACCGCAGGTCACGGCGAAAGATTCGGCGAATCTTCGCTACCGTTCGAGCAGTTTGCCTCCCGGCTGTACATATTCCACTTCGATCCACTGGAGCCAGGCGAAGTAGCTGGGGTCACCCGAGGCGAGCTCGATCGCGTGGTGGGGCACATCCACCGCAGTTGGGGTGCGGATCGGCTGCCGGAACTCGAGACACACGCAGACTGTTGACTCGACTTCACGCCGCAATCATGGTGCCGGTCCGGACGATGCCCGGGCGTGCACGGATCAGCTCTTTGGCGTGCGCTCACCGGCCTGCTGACGCCGTGTCTGTTTTTGAGTTAGGTTCGTGCGGGCAGATGGCGACCCCGAGCCTTCCGCGTGGGTACAGATCCGGATCCACGTTTCACCCTCGCGAACGAGCGGACGTTTCTGGCCTGGATCCGGACGTCGCTAGGGCTTCTCGCGGCCGCCGTAGGGTTCCAAGCCTTTGGGGCCGAGTTGGTCGGCCCGACGGTCCACACGGTGCTGGTGATCGGAATGCTCGCGGGTTCCGCTGGTTGACCGCTGGCCCAAGTCCGAATTCGCCCCATACCGGCCGAAGAACGCCTGAGCACACGCGGGTTTCGCAGTTTCAAACGGCGAGAATCGGCGAACCCGCGCGCTTCGGCACGTCCACCACGCCGAGGTCCTCACCCTCACCGGTGACTCCTACCGCACAAGACAACGGCACGAGTTGCTCGGCAAGAACACCCGAGCTAGCAACGACTGACCAAAGTCAGGGTGGTTGATTTTTGTTCGTCGCGTGGATCGCTTTTCGGCCGTCGTTGACACTGCTGACCGACAACTCACGCACGGTCACGATCGACCGGATCGCCGGAGTCCCTGTCCGCCACCCCGACATTGTTTTCGCAGGTAACCTGCTGCTTGCCTCCCGTCGAATTGATCACCTTAATGATGGGCGCCGGGCCTAACCCCGGCCTCTCCGTGGTAGGCGAGCGCGATCGGGGAGGTCAGGTGGGCGCGCCCCGCGGCGCGGGAGGCGTTGACGACGAGGACGTCCCCGGCCCGAAGCGGCAGCACAGCGGTGCGTCTTGGCCGAGGTGGGCAATCGTGGCGTGCCGGGGTCCGCGGGTGCGGATGGCGCGGGTGATGTGCGGCCATGGGCTCGGCCCGTGGAAGGTGGTCGCCATACACCCGGAAACGGTAGCGGGTATGCACGCGCGGCTTGGTGTATCCGGATTCGGTATCGACCGGTCAACTTCTAACTTCGTGTTGGGGTGGGGTGTTTGACCTTCCTGGGGTGGGCGAACGGACCCCTGGGGTTGCTTCAGATCGGGCGCTGGAGTGGGCAGAGTTGTACCTGTCACCGACGCACTTCCCCCGACATCCTCAGGAGAACTGAATGATCAACGCCCGCCGAACGGTTGCCGCTATCGCCTTCACTGCCTCATCGGTTCTGGGCGCGGTCGGGGCGGCGTCCGTCGTTCAGGCCGAGCCGATCGGTCCGAACGGTCCCGCCGGTGGTCCGTGTCCGATCGTGAACACGGACTCCCAAGGCAACGAGACGGTGACGTACGGCAACCCCGGCGATCGCAATGGCGCCCTGGTGTGCGGTGCGGACGGTGAATGGTCAGTCGGCAAGACCAAGGGCAGCCTCGGGCAGATCCAGACCCAGCCCGGACTCTCACGCGGTTAACCGACAGCAGCCTCCGCTGTGTCGTCAGTCCAGGTAGAAGTGATTTTTTGGGCTCATCCTCTTCTACGGATCCAGTGGATACCGTCAGCGCCCGGCAGGTACGGATGCGGTACGTAGCAGGGGAAAACTCGCCCGTGTACTACGCGCCGGCCACCACGTGGGGATTGTCCGGAGTGAGCTGCTACCGACCCACACAGTTGTCGACTCGCTCTAGGGAACCGGGAAGGATCCGAACCCAGGGTTGACCGGTACTTGAGGCCATCGGTCGCTCGCGGGCGGCAGGACGTGGGCGTTGACATCGGCGGTCGCGACGACCGTTCCGCTGCCGGTGCCCACTGTCGCCGGGGTATATCGGCACCTCTCATCCGGCGCGATGGGGCCACTGAAGTCGCCGGGCCGCACGGCTTGGAGCACGGTGGTGCCGGTGGCGCCGGTGGTCAGGTTTCGCCAGTTCACCGACACATCGATACAGTCGAGCGTGGTGATCGCGATCGTGGTCGAGGGCTCTGCCGCAAGAGTCACCCCGCCAGGTGCACCCGTGGTTGCGGACGGAGTCACGGTTGCCAGCAGGTACGGTACCCAGCATCTGAATCCCACTGTGCTACATGCGGAGACGAACGTCACCGGGGCCTGAAACATCGTCGTCGTCGCCGGGACCGGCGGCGGGTTCGCAGTCGCCGCAGCGGACGAGACTAGCGGCGCAGCGAGGATGGCCACGGACCCCACAGTCCAGGCGACGGACGAACGAGGAAGCGAAACCCACCGCATGGTGCGCCCTCCAATGTGGGACCTGTCCCGACCCTGCTGCAGTGTCAGCGTACTCGCTGAGCGCCCACCAGCTACTCAACTTGAGCTCGGCGAACTGCAGGGCGTTGGCTTCGTATGCCCTGTTCACCGGCTCAATTCTCCAGCCGGCTTGTCCCGCCGACATCCGTCTTCCGGCGCGTCAGGGAACAAAACCGACGGTCGTAGTCAGCCAGTCGCATTGGCTGCCACCGTGCGTGCGAATCCCGTTCCGACGGTGATCAGTTCAGGTCGAATTCGGGTGCGGTGGCGATGCACTCGATCTGTTCCAACGTGATCGGCACGGTGGAACCCTTCATAGGGGTGGTGCTGATGAGGATCTGTTGGGTGGAGGGGAGAGTTAGCGAGAAGTAGGCGCTGCCGTGAGCGGGGTAGAACCCGCGGGTGACGGTGGACCCGTCTGCTGACACCGTCGTGACACGATTCGGGTCGATCTCGTTCAGGTACTCGTCCTGTCGTGAGGATGCGGGTTGACCACTGACGACGACGATCTCGAGGCGCCCTTCCCCGGCAGCCGATGTCACGGTGACCACCTCACAGACGGTGTCCTTGCCGAAGTCGGTCAACCGGAGTGATCTGATCGGCCGATCCAGGGTGAGGTCAGCATTCCCCGGCATGCTCGCCCACCGGGCTTCGAGTGCCCGGTCGAGCCGGGTCACCTTGTCCCGGGTCAGCTCCGGGCCGTTCCAATCGGTGTAGGCCCCACAGGATCGCATCAGCGGCACGGCCGGGATGACGGGTGCCGTCACCGCCAGGGACGGGGTTGTCGCGATCGCGGTCAACTCGTCGAGGGTCAACGGGATCTGTCCGCTGTGCCGGCTGCCCGTCCTTGGGTCGGTGTTGTCGGCGTCATTGGCCGTGGCCACGATCCGGGTGCCGTCGGGAAAGTACGCGACGACGGTGCGTTCGAGCGTGCGGACACCGTTGATCTCGTACCAGGTGTCCAGTAAGTCGAGCACCGTGCCGTCCGGGCGGGTGTCGCGTCGATCCAGCGCTCCTGCCACGCACGGCAGGACGGGGCGGTCCCAGGCCTGAACATCGACGGTCAAGGTTCCGATGTGTCCGTCTCGGACCAGCGAGACGCGGGCGTTGGTCGACCCGTTGAACAGGTCCGCATCTCCCTCCTGTGGGAAGGCGGAGGGGTCGACATCGGTGATCGGCGCGAACTGTAGGGTTCGGCGAGTGCGGCAAGCCTTCCTGGGCTGCGAATGTACCGGAGGCGCTGATCATCCGTTCCAGAAACCGCGCCACGTGCGTGGTCCTGGGGATGCTTGGGGGACAACAATAATGCGGTGGTCGGGACGATCTCGCCGGGCTGGTAGCCGTGCATGTGGGCGACCGCACCGGACCATTCTCACCGCTGCCCCCGCAAGCAGCAGAACGGTTCGGCTAATCGACATGCTCCGTGACGATTAGCCGACCGCGTTCTCCGTAGCAGCCCGGAATAGTTGCCGGTCAGCGCATTCCGAGGATTCGGCGGACGGGACCGCGTTTGCGCGTCTTCTTGATCGTCGTCGCCAGGCCGATGCGGCGGCCGGTGAGTGGATCGGTGGCGGGGGGACCGCCGAACCCGGCTTCGGACGCGGTTTCGGGTGCGGCGTCGCGGGTGTCGGAGAGGTATTTGTCGGGGAGAGAGAGTTTCGCGATGGTCCGCCACGACTTCCAGTACTGCACCGCGAGCGGGCCGGTCGTGTACGGCAGGTCGTACTTGTCACATAGCTGCTTCACGCGGATCGAGATCTCGTGGTAGCGGTTGGAGGGCAGGTCCGGGAAGATATGGTGCTCGATCTGGTAGCTCAGGTTGCCGGTCATGAAGTCGATGACGGGGCCGCCCGAGATGTTTGCGGAACCGAGCATCTGCCGCAGGTACCACTGGGCGTGCGTCTCGGTGTCGACGTCGGTCTTGGTGAACTTCTCGGCGCCGTCCGGGAAGTGGCCGCAAAAGATTACGGCGTTGGTCCACAGGTTGCGGACGAGGTTAGCGGTCGCGTTCGCCTTTGCAGTGGACTTCCATGCCTTGCCTGTCAGTGCCGGGTACACGACATAGTCCTTGAGGGTCTGCCTGCCGAGCTTGGCGAGCACTTCCTTGCCGCGCGTCTTGGTGAGTTCACGCTCGTCCCGGCCTCGGGTTACTTTGCCCAGCTCGAGCAATTGGATGGCGAGGCCGTATTGGAACAGCGCCGCGAGAATCGCGTTGTAGGCGAGGTTGCCGAGGTAGAACGGCTTCCAGCGCTGGTCACGGGTGACGCGGAGTAGGCCGAAGCCCACATCGTCGTCCATGCCGAGGACGTTGGTGTATTTGTGGTGGGCGTAGTTGTGGGTGAGCTTCCAGTGCGCCGACGGATCGGCGTTGTCCCATTCCCAGTTCACGGAGTGCACCTCGGGATCGTTCATCCAGTCCCATTGCCCGTGCATCACGTTGTGCCCGAGCTCCATGTTCTCGATGATCTTCGACAACGAGAGCATCCCGGTGCCCAGGACCCACAGCGAGCGCTTGCGGGAGCCGAAGAGCACCGCCCGGCCGCCGAGTTCCAGGCCCCGTTGCAGCCGGATGGTGTTGCGGAGGTACCGGGCGTCGCGTGCACCGCGGGATTCCTCGATGTCTCGTCGGATCGCATCCAGGTCGCGGCCGATGGCCTCGACGTCGGCATCCGTGAGGTGCGCGTATTCCTTGATGTCTGATATCGCCATGAACCTACGGTATCGTAAGTTACGCCTCCGTAGGTTACGGGCGGGTATTTTATGATGCGAATCACTTCGACTGGTGCACAGCATCTTTCGATGTCGAAAGTGCGCTGGACGAGCCACATGCCGCGCTTCCGGGCCTGCGGCGACGACCGACCGCACCGTCCTGCAGGACAGCGCGGACGGTCGTATCGCTGCGGGCCCGGTCGGAATGCGAGGGTCACACATCGGGCCGGTGGCTCGCAGCATCGGCATGCGTGAGCAGTGGAGGCTTCGTCAGGGGTGGGTCACTGGGCGAGGAAGGTTGGCGTGCGGTTGGTCTGGAAGCGGGGGAGGGCGGCGGCGAGGGCGGACAGGTCGTTGCCGCTACTGAGGACGGTGCCGTCGGGCCGGATGATGGCGGCGCGGGCGCGGCCGCGGCGTAGCCAGCGGTGCAGATCGGTGCCGGGTCGAGCCAGCAGGACTGTGCCACCGCGTTGTTCGATGTCGGTGCGTTGCGTCGGGGTCGGGGAGAGGGAGGTGACGACCGCGAACCGGCCGCCGACGACCTCGGCGAATCGGCGGCCCTGGTCGAGGTCCGGATTCGGGATCAGGCGGCCCGCTCGGCTTCTGCGTAGTCGAGGTCGTTCTATCAGTGTGGAGCGGTGAAGGGCCGGGGTTTCGCCGTCCATGATCTTGTCGCCGAGGCCCGGGATACGGTGCAGCAGTGGTACGACGATGCGACGGATGAGGTTACCGAGTTCGCCGCCTTCGGTCATGGCCATTCCGACCAGCTTGGCGCGCCGGATCAGTGCGAGCGCGTGGGGCTTGCGTTCGATCTCGTAGGTGTCGAGTGCGCTATCGGGCAGAGTTCCGGTGAGGACGCCGGCAAGTTTCCAGGCGAGGTTCATCGCGTCGCGGATCCCGGCCCCCATCCCCTGTCCGATGAACGGCGGTGTGAGATGGGCGGCGTCGCCGAGTAGGAACACGCGCCGGTCGCGCCATCGGTCCGCGATTTGGGCTCGGAACGTGTACTCGGCCACGCGGACAAGTGTCAATTCGTCGACCGGTGTGTTCCGTGTCCAGGGCGAGATGAGGGGTCGTAGTCGAGCCACGTCGCGATAGTCGTCGGCGGTCTCGCCGGGTTCGAGCCGGAACTCCCAGCGGTAGCGAGTGTGTCCGATGCGCATGTATGTTGCCGCGCGCACCGGGTCGCACACCTGGTGGGCGCCCTCCCACGCGCCGAGGTCGGCGGTGGTCGCGACGTCGACAACCAGCCATCGTTGGTCGAACTTCAGGTCCCGCATCGTGGCCTGAATCTGGTTTCTGACCAGGCTGTTTGCGCCGTCGCAGCCGAGGACGTATCTGGCCTGGACCGATTCCTGCACACCGGTGTTTCGGTCGGTGAAGTCGACGCGAACGCTGCCGGTGTCGTCGGCCAGCCCGGTGACCTCGACGTTGCCGCGGAGGGAGGCCTTCGGGTGCCGTGTCAGGTTGGCGCGCAGGATCTCCTCGAACTGCGGCTGGTCGAACATGTTGGCCTCGGGGTAGCCGTGGACGCCCGGACCGGGGTCTCGGTGGAACTCGGTGAGAACGCGCATGTTCCGGTCGACAAGCCGCAACCCGAGGCAAGGCCGGGAGATCGCCGCGAACTCCTCGGCGATTCCGAGGTGCGCGACGATCCGGTGGATCTCACCGTCGAGGTGGACCGCCCGCGGCTGCGCATAGACGCCCTCCCAGCGCTCGAGTAGCAGGCACTCGACACCGTACTGAGCCAGCAGCGTGGCGGCGGTCAGTCCGGTGGGTCCGGCACCGACGATGACGACTGGGACGACCCGTTCGCTCATCGGATCGATCCGAACAGGACTACGAGGTAGGCCACGATCGCTACGCCGACGACGATGGCGGGCGCCATCTCACGCAGTCCGTCACCGTTCCGTACGTGTGCGACGACGGCACCTACCATCAGGAGTAGCAACCCGATGGCGGCTGCGGCGCCGAGCGCCGGCACGAGACCGCCGATCAGGAGACCGACGGCACCGGCGACTTCGAGCGCACCGATGCCCCGATACGTGCTGACGGGCATACCGACGTGGGCTGCCCGTTCCCGCATCGGCGAGGTTGCCGCTATTTTGCCGACGCCGAGCAGGAGGTAGAAGACTGCGAGGCAGAGTGCCAGAGCTTGTGATGCGGTGGTCATGTGAGCACCGTGACCTTCCAATTGATCGCATATCGGTTCAAGATCGCCTTGACCGCCGGTTCGCCGGCAGTTCCGTCGATCTCGACGGTGGCAAGGATCGAACCGTCCTCGACGGACGCCTGGATGCTGCCGATGCCTGCGAGGGTGGCGAGGGCATGCTCGAGCTCGCGCCGTGTCGCGTCGGCGCGCAAAGCGAGTTTGTAGAGCTTGCCTACCGCTGTGACGGGCAACGCCGGGAGGATGGTGACCGCCTTGGGTGCCGCGGCCCGTTCGGGAACGCGCTCGCCCGCCCAGGCTTGCAGCTCGTGCGCGGTGACACCGGCGTCTGCGACGACGGTGACGTAGGCAACGGGCACTTCGCCGGCGTGGGCATCGGGGCGTCCCACCGCGCTGACCGCGGTGACCTGTGGATGGGCTAGAAGAGCGTCTTCGATGACCGCTGGATCGATGTTGTGCCCGCCCCGGATGATGATGTCCTTCGCGCGTCCGACCAGGTAGATGAAACCGTCGCTGTCGATGCGCGCCAGGTCGCCGGTGTCGAGCCAGCCGTCGACCAGTTTGCCCATGCCGTCGAGAACGGGCCCGTGTTCGTCGTGGCCGGAAACATAGCCGGCGAACACCGTCGGACCGCTGATCGCCAGCACTCCGGTGGCTCCGGTGGGCAGGTCGTCCCAGGTGCCGTCTTCGCGGACGCGTACCACCTTGACCTGCTGATAGGGCATCCGTAGCCCGACCGATCCAGGTCGTGGTGCGTCGGGAAAGCTGCGTGCACTCGCGCAGGTTGCCTCCGTCAGTCCGTAGCCTTGGAGCAGGGGCACACCCGTGTGGTCCTGGAACTTCGTGGCAACCGCGGTCGCTAGAGGCGACGCTCCCACCATGGCGAAGCGCAGACTACTGACGTCGGCATCGACCGGGCGCTGCGCGAAGGCCGCGTAGACGGTGGGCACCGCGCTCATCGACGCGATGCGGTAGTGCTCGACGATCTTCCAGAATTCGCTGGACAGTGCCGGGTCGCGATAGCCGAGCGGGCCGGCCCACACCACACCCTGACCCTTGAACAGCGGCGCCAGCAGCGTGACCATCAAGGCATTGACATGGAACAGCGGCAGGGCGGCGAAAACGACGGCGTCCGAGTCCCACGACGAGTTCGCGGCCAGCATCCAGGCATCGGCGACCTCGTTGTCGTGGGTGTGGGCGGCCAGCTTCGGAACACCGGTGGTACCACCGGTGTGAAACAGTGCGGCCATGTCGAACCCGCCGGGGGGATCACCGACGAAGCCGGAGGAATCGATATCGGCCGACAGAACACTGAGGTAGCCGATCCGCACTCCGTCGACCTCGGGCAGGTCCGCAGGAGCGCCGGCGGCACCGGTGGGCCGCAAGACCAGCACGGCGTCCACCTTCCCGCTCAGGGCGATCTGGTGCGCGGCCTCCCATGTCTCGGGCGCAAGTTCCGGTCCGGCCGCGACGAGTACCCGGGCACCTGAGCGGCGCAGCAATTCAGCGATGTGCTGCTGCGACTGCGCGGCGTTGATGGGAGCAGCGATGCCGGCAAGCTGTGCGGCGAGAGTCGCGGGGATCAACTCGGCGCAGTTGGGCGCCATCACGGCGACCGCGTCCCGGCGCCGCACGCCCACACGATGGAGCAGGTTCGCGTAACGATGAACATCGTCGAGTAGTTCGGAGAAACTGCGCTGCAACGGCTCCCGCCACCGTGCACCGTCCGGTAGGACGGTGAGCGCGAGGCGATCCGGCCACATGCGGGCCGCTCGGGTGAGCAACGCATAGGTGGACTCCGGAAGCCCCCGATCGCGCAGCGGCACGGCCTCGATCGTCGCCAGATCCGTGGGAACCGCATAACACGGCCACAGCAGGTCGGTGGTCATCGCGCGTACCTCACCACCGTGCGCTGGCGCCCCAAGTCGATGGTCCCGTCGTCGGTGGCGACGGTGGCTTCGATGAGGTCGCCGTCCTGCAGGTAGTTCGAATTCTTGGCCTGCCCCTTGAAGAAGAGCTTCCATTTGACTGCCGGCGGCAGCAGGGAGGAGAGGATTGCGATCGGCTTCGGTGGGGCGCTCAGCGCCGTCCCGACCGGTGTTCCGGTCAGCAGCAAGTCCCCGGCATCCAGGCGTTGAAACCGGGTCAGTGCCTGCAGAGTCTCGGTCGGCTGGTAGATCATGTCGGCAACGGTCATGTTCTGGCGCGGCTCACCGTTGACCCAGAGCCGCAGGCGCAGGTCGGTGAATCGCTTCAGCTCGTCGCCGTCCAGCAGTACCAGCGCGGGGCCGACCGGGGTGAACGTCGGGTATGACTTGCTCTCGTAGAACTGCGTTTTCGGAAGCTGGATGTCGCGCGCGGAGATGTCGTTGGTGACGACCAGCCCGGCAACGTAATCGGCGAGATTGTCTGCGGTGATCGCCGTCCCGACCGGGATGTCGCGGGCGAGGACGAGCCCGATCTCCACCTCGTAGTCCAGTAGCCGGACATGGGCAGGACGGATCACGTCGTCGTTGGGGCCGCTGATCGAACCGGATGCCTTTCGGAAGAAGGTCAACGGAATGGTGTCGGGGTTCATCCCGGCATCCTCGACGTGCGAGGCGAAGTTCGTCATCTGTGCGACCACCCGGCACGGGGCGGTGACCGGAGAGAGCAACGAGAGGGTCTCGACGGGCGCGGCGCCCTTGCTGGACGCCGCGGCCTCGACGGCCGGTCGGTCGGCCAGCAGTTGGGCGGTGGTGGTGGCCTCGGTGTCTACCCGTGCGGCACCCGTGGGTGTGTCGACCCACCAGGCATCGGCGGTGCGGAGGACGGAGATGGTCATGAGCTGGCAACTTTCAGAAGGCCGCGGAGGCGGTGGAGGTCGAATTCGTTGTCGGCGCGCAGCGCATTGACAATGGCGCGCAGTTCCTGGAGTGATTCCCGACCGGGGTTCAATCCGAGGAAGTCTTTGGTGGCGGGCGGCCCCCACTGGGACAGTCCGGACGCGGTCATCGGTGCCCAGCCCGCATCGAGGGTGTCGTCGAAGAGATCGCCGTCGCTGAAGTGCTCGACCATGAATCCGTCAGGGTCGCGCCAGTAGTCGAAGATCTGGCTGCCCTGGATGTGTCGGCCGATGCCCCAGGACCGGCGGTAGCCCCGGTCGAGCAGGTATTCGCCACCTGCGGCGAGGCAGTCGAGGTCGGCGACCTGATATGCCGAATGCACATAGCGGTTGGCCGGGCCGAGAACCATTGCGAGCGTGTGATGGTCGGTGGGCGTGGCGCCCCGGTCACAGCGGATGAAGCTCATGATCGGGCCCTGGGCCCGTTGTCCGGGGTAGTAGAGGAAGTCGCTGACGATCAGTCCGAGGTGCTCGAGGTACCAGTTGAGTGTTTCGAGATACGTCGTCGTCTGGAGCACGACGTGCCCGAGCCGTTGCACGGTGGCCGGCGCGCGGGGCGGCCGCTGGGGAGCGTTCACCCGGCCGCCGTCGTGTCCGAAATTCAGTGGAAGCGGAGCCTGGTCGGACAGCGCGGGCAACTCGAACGTGTCGGACACGACGCGCACTCCCAGAGCGCTGGGATCCATGAGATCGACAGTGATCCCGCCCAGACTCTCGGGCAGGGGGACGACCGCACCCCCGACCGCGTCCGCCAGTCGCAGCACGTCGGTCGCGTCGGCCGCCCGGAAGGCGGGACCGACGAACCGCGACCGTGGACCCCGGCGGATGAGCACGCAGGGCGAACCGGGGTCTGTCCCGCGCAACTGCAGTTCGTGTGCGGTGCGAAGCGCTGTCGCAAAACCGAAGGCATGGGCGAACGCCTCCGCCCGATCGAGGTCGGGTTTTTCGAACTCCAGCCACGCGAGGTCATGCACTTTGATGATCGGCTCGGCGGCCCGACCCCGGTGCTCGCCCGCCAGCGCGCCCTGCTCACTGTGCAGACCGGTATGCGGGTCATGGTGGGCAGTCATTGACCACTCCCTTCAATTTGTGAGGATATCGTCACTCAAGAGGATATCGTCAGTCAAGAAGTTTTGAGGAATTCGTCAATATTGATGACATGCGGTAGTGTCGGGCCAGCTCAGACGAGATAGGGGATGGGCACGCAGACATGACCGAGCGAATCACCGATGCACCGAACTGCCTTGACCGGCGCGAGTCGCGTACCCGCGCCGCACTCGTACGCGCAGCCCAATCATTCGTGGCGGCTGAGAAGCTGATCGCCTCGATGCTCGGGGTCGCCCAGGCCGCTGAAGTCGGAATGGGGTCGTTCTACAACCACTTTCAGGCTGAGGAGGAGCTCTTCCACGTGGCCGTGGAGGAAGCCCTCGGCCGCCACGACGCGTCGTCGGCGGGATGCTGATGGCTGGAATGGGTTTGATGCAGCGGTTGCTCGGACAAGGCAGATTCGAACCGATTCGTGTGGTGACCGGCGTGAGTGCTGCCAGTGAGGCGAATAAAGAAGAGATTCCCGTGGAGCAGGTCGTCGCGCTCCTGCGGGAGCGTGTGTACGGCGCGATGACGTGTTTGGCGACGCTCGCCGTCCTCGTCCGCTATACGGCTCCCGAGACGAGCCCATGGTCTCGGGTCCTCGATGTCGCGGTGGCCACCGGCGGGCTCTGGGCGGCGAGCCTGCTGGCCGACTGGGTAGCGCACCTCGGCGCGCACCACAGTGCTCCGCGCGGACGGGCAGCGCTGCGGATGCTGCAGGCCTCCGGCCAGATTGTGGAGGCCGCGGTCTTGCCTCTGCTGATATTGGTCGCCGCCGCCGTCGGGCTGTTGAGCCTATCCACGGCGATGTGGATCGCGATGTGGATCCTCGTCGTCGAACTCGGGGTCATAGCTCTGTTTGCCGTGAGAATGGCCCAATTACGTTG
This sequence comes from Rhodococcus sp. JVH1, assembly GCF_000280725.2. Lineage (NCBI taxonomy): Bacteria > Bacillati > Actinomycetota > Actinomycetes > Mycobacteriales > Nocardiaceae > Rhodococcus > Rhodococcus sp. JVH1. Next base: position 7,283,060 of record NZ_CP166289.1, read on the forward strand.
GTGGCAACAGCTGTTCACTATCGCAGGTTTGGTCGGTGTGGGCGTACTTGTGGTCGGCATCAAGATCCTCGGCCATTAGCTGGTCCGTGTGTGGCTGCTGCTTGCGGACTGGAGTTGCTGCCAATTTTGAGGAATTCGTCAATATTGATGACGCGCGGGTAGGGTGGGGCAAGATCGGACGGATCAGGAGAAGGGCACGCAGGCATGACCGAGCAGATCACCGATGCACCGAACCGTCTGGAACGGCGCAAAGCGCGGACCCGCGCCGCACTCGTGCGCGCAGCCCAGTCCTTCATGGCGGCCGGGAAGCTGACCGCCCCGATTCTCGAGATCACCCAGGCCGCTGATGTCGGAATGGGGTCGTTCTACAACCACTTTCAGACCAAAGAGGAGCTCTTTCACGCGGCCGTGGAGGAGGCCCTCGACCGCCACGGCGCGATACTCGACGAACTGACCGCCGATCTGGACGACCCTGCCCAGATATTTGCGCAGAGCTTCCGTCTGACCGGACGCCTGCATCGCAGAAATCCAGAACTGAGCAAAGTTCTGCTCCGCGACGGGCCGAGTCTGGTCAGCTCGGACAAGGGCCTGGCGTCGAGAGCTCGCCGCGACATCGAGGCAGCCGCCCGTGCGGGCAGGTTCAGCGTGCGCGATCCCGAACTGGCCCTGACGATCACAGCGGGGGCCGCACTCTGTCTGGGTCAACTGCTGCACGAGCACCCCGAACGTGACGACGCGGAGGACACCGACCAAGTCACCGAGGACCTGTTGCGCATGTTCGGCGTCTCGGCCGACGAAGCCCACGAAATCTGCCGACGCCCCTTACCCGACGCTGACGATCAACCCTGAGGCGCAACCGCCACATAGCCGCTCGGAATCTCGCCTGGCGCGCGCCTGGTGTTCAGGCTTTCAGCCCAGTTTGAGCCCGTATCGCGGGCCGAGGCTGGCGATGGCCTTCTTGAGCTTTTCGCCGATATCGTCGAGACCCTCCGCCGCCGACGCGTCGACGGCCGCGCTGATCGCCGCGATCAGACTGCCGTCGGGTGCCAGCAGAGGCGTGGCCACGGCGTATGCGTCTGCGAGCGTGACTCCGCGGTTGAAGGCGAGTCGGCGGGAGCGGATCTCGGGGAGCTCGGTGAGGAATTGTCGGACTTCGCCTGCCTGCTCGGGGGCGGCGAGGTCGAGGAGGCGGTACATCTCGTCGTCGGGGACGTTGGCGAGCACGGTTTTTCCGGCGGCGGTCGTGTACAACGGGCGCCGTGCGTGGGTGCGGGCGACGAAGGTGAGGCTGGGTGATTCTTCACCCGCGAGGTCGGTGAAGACGATGGCGTCCCCGACGCGTACTGCGACGAGGACGGTGCATCCGAGGACCTCGCCCAGCTCGGCGACGAATTGGTGATCGAGTGAGAGTGCGGCCAGCTTGTTCGCGCGTGCGGCGAGGACGAACGGTCCCGGTCCGAGGTGGAACCGGCGCTCCTCCTCGAGAAGATAGCCGCGGGCGAGTAGTCCGTTGGTCAGCTCCTGCACGGAGCTCTTCGCCGCGTCCAGGGCGGTTGTCAGCTCGGCCAACGTCACGCCGCGCGGGCTCAAAGACACGGTCTCGAGGATCTCGATCACGCGGTCGACTGTGCGATGCGGGCGAGCAGGCATGCCGGTGACCCTAGCAAACGCCTCAAACAGATGAGCTCCGCACCTTGCGGCGAGGCGCGCGTCACAGTACTCTCAAATCGGATCCGGAAATCCGGTTCTACATCCGTAAATCCGTACGTACGAAGGGGTCAAACCATGACCGCACCAGTCTCTCCAGGGATGATCCGCACCAAGACCGGTGTCCCGCTGCCGTTGGTCGCTCTGCCGCAGGATGACCTTCTGACCGTGAATATCGATGAGATCCCGCTGCTCGAGCACGCTATGGGCCCGGGGATCCACATTCAGCCGCTGCGCCTGGATCCCGAGAAGGGGCAGGTGGTGCTCATGGCCACCATGGCGCCCGGTTGCCTCTTGCCCGTCCACTACCACACCGGTACAGCCGAGGTGTGGACGTTCTCAGGCTGCTGGAAGTACGCCGAGTACCCGGATCAGCCTCAGGTCGCCGGCTCCTACCTCTACGAGCCCGGCGGCTCGGTCCACACGTTCTACTGCCCCGAGGACAACACCGAGGACACCGTCGTGCTGCTGTGGATGGAAGGCGCGCAAATCGGATTCAACCAGGACGGCACGCTGCATTCGATCAATGACGCGACCTCCATTCAGCACGTGACCGAGACGGTGGCGGTGGCTCAGGGCACCGGACCGGTCGGCTACATCCACGGCGGCTCCGCCGGCGTCATCAAATCCTGACATCTCCCTACCTCCACGGTTGCCGCCCGCGCGCGGCATCACACCCGCGCCGGGCGGAGCCACCCGGGCCACCCGCGACGGCAGTTCAAGAAGGCCGAAAGACGCTGTCGTGCAGGTGAGCAGCTCCACGATCTTGTCGGACGACATGTCGCAGCGTCGGCTGCGCTTACCGTCCTGGCTGCAGCCGGCGCCCGGGGGCTCAGCGGCTCGGCCCGACCTGATGTGCGCGCGATCCACCGTGGGTTCCCGTCGAGGAACAATTGTCGAACTGACCGGGCTGGTGGCCTCGGACATGGCCGTGCGGGTGCTGCTCGCCGCCAGATGTCTGGCCTGTATGCAGTGTCGAGTAGGACCGCGAGGCACATTTCATCGTCAAAATCACCGAAACTTCTGCGCACCAGAGTTGTTGGGCGCCAAAAGGAAACAGGGAGGTGCTGCTCCGGTGAAGACGCGCGCAGCGACGAGACGACCACTGCGGCGATGCCGCGGTCAACAACTCCTGATCGGAGAGGCAAGCAATCATGTCCGCGTTTGACGACATCCGGGTCCTCGAATTGGGCCAAATCTACAACGGTCCGTACTGCGGACTTCTTCTCGCGCAGCTGGGCGCCGAGGTCATCAAGATCGAGCCACCCGGCGGCGAGCAATTGCGCTTCCGCTCACACCAACCGGTCGAGTCCCACGAGTTCGTGATGCTCAACTCCAACAAGGTCAGTGTGGTCCTCGACCTGAAGACCGACGCCGGTCGCCACGCGCTGCTCGACCTGGCCGAGACCGCCGACGTACTCATCGAAAACTTCGCGCCGGGCACCATCGAGCGGCTCCAGCTCGGCCCGGAACAACTCCTCGAGCATAATCCGCGTCTGATCGTGGCCCGCGGCAAGGGCTACGGGTCGACGGGCCCGTACGCACACATGTCGGCCATGGACATCACCGTCCAGGCGATGTCCGGCAGCGCCGCGGCCACCGGAATGCCCGACGGCCCACCGACCAAGGCGGGCGCCGCATTCGTGGACTTCTCCGGCGGCATCCACCTGTTCGGGGCGATCAGCGCGGCCCTGTTCCAACGTGAACGCACGGGGCGGGGGCAGCTCGTCGAGGTGTCGATGCACGACACCATCTATCCCATGCTTGCCTCCAGCCTCGGCGGCCTGCACAACAATCCCGACCGAAAACTGCCCGAGCGCACCGGAAATCGGCATTCGGGCATGGCGCTCGCGCCGTACAACATCTACGAGGCCAGCGACGGATGGCTGGCAATCATCTGCATCTCCGAACGGCACTGGCGCGGTGTCGCGACCGCACTGGGCCGGCCCGAGCTGGTCGACGACCCCAGATTCTCCAAGGAGAGCGACAGGGCCGCAAACATCGACGCGGTCGACGAAGAGATGTCGGCGTGCACCAAGACCCGCACACGCGCCGAACTGGTGCGGGACCTACAGGCCGCCGGTGTGCCGTGTGCGCCGGTCAAGTCGATCCGGGAGATCGACACGGACGAGCACCTGATCGAGCGCGGCATGATCCGGTACGTCGAGCACCCGGCGAGGGGTCGGGTGCCGGTACCGGGATGTCCGCTCAGACTCAGTGACTCGCCGGTGGGACCACTGCGCGCCGCCCCGCTGCTGGGTCAGTCGACAGAGGAGATCTTGGCGGAAGTGTCCGGTGAGGAGCCCCAGCATGTCCCCACTGCTTGAATCCGGCACTCCTCTGGCGGAGTACTACGCCCAGACACAACCCCGGACAGGAGAGGTTCTCGCACGGCGCAGCCTCGGCACGCTCGACGCGGTGACCATCGGCCGCTACGCGATGACCATCGGCGCAACCGATCCGAAGCACTACGATCCGGCGCACGCACGCTCGGCCGGGTACGCCGATGTCGTGGCCCCACCGAACATGCTCGCCGCGATCGTGGAGTGGGGTCTCGGCACCCCCGAGGCCCGGCTCCAGCCCGACGGAACCCCGCACGACGGGGACATGCCCCTCGGAGACGGCGACCTCGGGCTGCGTGTGATGGGCGCCGGTGAAGAAATGGAGTTGGTCAACCCCGTGGTCGCGGGCACGGAGGTGGTGCTCGAGACCACCCTCGAGGCGGTCACCCCAAAACAGACCCGGGCGGGCAGCTGCGTGTTCGTCACCACCATCAACACCTTCATGTCTGCCGAGGGTGCCGTCCTCAACCGGAACCGGCGCACCGTCGTGCTGCGCAACCCCCTCCAGGAGTCCTAAATGTCCATCAGCTTCCAGGCCGGAGACAGGCTGCCACCGCTCGAGCACACGGGTACGCCCTTTCAGTTGTTCCGCTACAGCGCGGTCACCTGGAACCCTCATCGCATCCACTTCGACGAGTCCTATGCACGCGAGGAGGGCCATGACGGTGTCGTGTTGCATTCCCACCTCCGGGCGGCGCTCGCCTTGCGGTGCGTCACGGAGGGCCTCGGCCCGAAATGGCATGTCGCGAGGGTCGCCTACCGCCTGCGCAGGCCCGTCTATGCACCGGCGGACCTGACCTACACCGCCCGGGTGACGGCGGCCGAAGATGACAGGTTGACCCTCGAGCTCATCGAGCAGCACTCCTCCGGTGAGGTGGGCTTCGAGGGGACGGCGTGGGTCAACAAGACAACGGGAGCGACGACATGACATCAGCAGCGGGACGAGGGAAACGTCCGATCCGCGTGGGGAATGGCTCCGGCTTCTACGGTGACCGTGCGTCGGCGATGGCCGACATGGCCCGAGCCGGCGGCATCGACGTTCTCACCGGTGACTACCTCGCCGAGGTCACGATGCTGATCCTCGGCAAGTCGCGCGCCAAGGACAGCACCAAGGGCTATGCGACCACCTTCCTGCAACACGTGGACGCAGCACTGGATCACCTCGTCGCGAACGGGATCCGGCTCGTCGTCAACGCCGGCGGACTCAACCCCGCCGGGCTGGCCGACGCAACCCGAGCCCTGATCGCCGGCCGCGGTTACGATCTGCAGGTCTCGCACATCGGAGGCGACGACGTATTCGGCAGCCTCGGCATGTTGCAGCAGGCCGGCCATTCGCTGCCACACCTGACCACCGGCGAGCCGCTGTTGTCTTGGCCGCACCGCCCACTGACGGCCAACGCGTATCTCGGCGGATTCGGTATCGCCCGCGCCCTGGCCCGCGGCGCCGACATCGTCATCACCGGCCGCGTCGCCGACGCCGCGTTGGTCGTCGGTCCCGCCGCCTGGTGGTGGAACTGGGCCCCTGACGACTCCGACGCGCTCGCAGGCGCCGTCGCGGCCGGACACGTCATCGAATGCGGGCCCCAGGCGACCGGCGGCAACTTTTCCGGATTTCGCACCATTGCCGACCTCGTGCAACCGGGATTCCCGATCGCCGAAATCGACGCCGACGGCTCCTCGGTGATCACCAAGAACCCGGGCACCGGCGGCGCCGTCACCCGCGACACCGTCACAGCCCAACTGCTGTACGAGATCGGCGAACCCGCCTACCTCAATCCCGACGTGATCGCCCACTTGGACACCGCCGAGCTCACCGGCCTCGGCGACGACCGCGTCCGGATCCGCGGCGTGCGGGGCTCGGCGCCACCGGCGACGACCAAGGTCGCGATCACCGGGGTGGGGGGCTGGGAGAACAGCATGATCCTCGCGCTCACCGGCACCGACCTCGACGCGAAGGCGGCCCTCGTCGAGCGATTCGTTCGCCGCGAGATCGAGGCCGCGGACGGGCTCGACGCGGTCGCGATCACCCGGATCGGTCAGGCTCGGCACGATCCCGACAGTCAGAATGCGGGCACCGCGCTGCTCCAGATCGCAGTGCAGGGGACCAAGGAGGCCGCCGGGCGCGCCTTTTCGTCGCGGATGGTCGAGCTGGCCCTGTCCAGCTACCCCGGGTTGTACACCCTCGGCCCTCCACAACCGGGGTCCGCGTTCGGTGTCTACTGGCCCGCGCTGCTCGACCAGCGAATGCTCGACCACATGGTCCACCACCATGACGGCACCACCGAGATCATCGCCCCCGGCACTCCACACGACGGGGGTCTCGAGGCACCCCCGCCGGTCGAGCTCTTCCCCGCGCTGTCGGTGCAAGAGCCGTGGAGTGACGAACAACTCGTCATCGCCTCACTGGGTGAGATCGTGCATGCCCGCTCCGGCGACAAGGGCGGCGACGCGAATCTCGGCGTCTGGGTACGCGACCGGGAAGCATGGCAGTGGCTCCAGTCGACCCTCACCGTCGACGAACTCCGACGCCTTCTCCCCGAAACACGCGAATTGGTGATCTCGCGTTATGAACTGCCCAAACTCGGTGCGGTCAACTTCCTCGTCCGGGGGATGCTCGGCAGCGGTGCGACCTCGACACTTCGGCTCGACTCCCAAGCCAAGGCACTCGGCGAGTGGCTGCGCGCCCGCAACACCGAGGTACCGCGATCTCTGCTCAACACGTCAGGAGCGCACTGGTGAGCGATCCCGACGAGAGCAACGTCGACGTCGTCAGCAAGGCAACCCGAGAGCTGGCTCACAAGTTCGACTACGACTATTGGCGAGCGAAAGACAAACTGGCCCAGTACCCGTGGGAGTTCCTCAGGGCGTTTGCTGATGGCGGATGGCTCGGCGCGCTCATCCCCGAGGAGTACGGCGGCCTCGGGTTGGGCCTCGCCGAGTGCGGCGTGATGATGCAGGAGATCGCCGCATCGGGTGCCGGCGCGAGTGGCGCCTCGGCGGTCCACTTCTACCTGTTCCCACCCGCACCGATCATCCGCCACGGCTCGGAGGAGATGAAGCGGGAGTTCCTGCCCAAGCTCGCCCGGGGCGAGATTCTCATGGCGTTCGGCGTCACCGAGCCCACCGCCGGTGTAGACACCTCGCGCATCACAACCAAGGCCGAGAAAGTCGCCGGCGGCTGGGTGGTCAACGGCCAGAAGGTCTGGATCACCAACGCACAGAACGCCCACAAGATCCTGCTGCTGGCGCGCACGTCTGCCCGCAACGAGGAAAGACCGCTGGACGGGATGACGCTCTTCTTCACCGACCTCGACCGCGACCGGATCACGATCCGCGAGATCGAGAAACTGGGCCGGTCGGCGATCGACTCCAACGAACTCTTCATCGAGAACCTCGAGGTCCGCGACGACGAAGTCGTCGGTGAGGCAGGTAGGGGCTTCAGCTACCTGATCGACGGGCTGAACTCCGAGCGCATCGTGGTGGGGCTGGAAGGCGTCGGTATCGGTCAGGCAGCACTGGAGCTGGCGACGAAATACGCCACAGAGCGCGTGGTCTTCGGCCGGCCCATCGGCCAGAACCAGGCGATCGCCCACCCACTAGCGGATTCCTGGATCCGGCTGGAATCGGCTCGACTGATGGCGATGCACGCCGCCGAGCTCTACGACAACCACCAGGACTGCGGCAAGGAGGCCGCCGCGACCAAATATCTGGGCGCCGAGGCCGGCTTCGATGCCTGCGACCGGGCCATGTCCACGCACGGTGGCTACGCCTACGCGAAGGAATACCACGTGGAGCGGCTGTGGCGGGAGGCGCGGCTGCTCCGCAACGCACCGTTCTCACAGGAGATGGTCCTCAACTACATCTCCGCGCAGGCGCTGAAGCTTCCCCGCGCCTACTGACTCCGATCACCACACGCGATGAATGCCGCCATTCGCTCCGTTCGGACACTCACAAGCATCACGAATAGGACAGTCGGATCGAGTCGAATGACTCGTGATGGAAGCAAGATAGGAGGGAAGTAGTGTCGAATTCGCTATTGCACGGTGAGGTGCTGGTGACAGATCATCTCAACGTCGGCAATCATTTGGCGCTCGTGATCGACGAGGATCGGGATCGCCTCAAATCGATGAAACGTACGTTCTCCTCCGGCGCACCGGAGAACACGGTCTTCCTGGTCGACGCGTCCGAGGGGCGCGCACTCATCACATCCGTCGATGAGATCCTCTCACTGCATCGCGGACCAGGAAAGGTCGTAGTATTCCTTCGCGCGGACCCTGCCAGCTGGACTACAGCCGCGGTCCTGGCAGGGATACGGCATCACACACGCTTCGAACGAGTCGATGTCGTTGTGGTGGCAGCGGGAACGCCAGACACACTCCCCGTGCAGATCACCGACTTTCCCGGATTGCGAATGGTGCCACCTGGCAGGCATTCGTGCGACCTGGTCGTCAGGTTTCTCGAAGCCCACCTGAACGATTCGGCGGGCACTGAACGCGGGCGCACGCGCGCTATCGACCACACTGAGGCTGCACCCTTTGAGTGGACACCCCGGACAATGGTTCTAGGAGAGCCAGGAGGGATGTCGAGGTGGGACGCCAGTCTCTGTACACGGAGGAATTCCGGAAAGACGCGGTCGCGTTGTATCGCGCGGCCGACGGCAAACGCACGTACGCGGCGGTGGCCGCGGATGTGGGCGTCAGTGGCGAAACGCTACGGACGTGGGTCCGCAAGGACACCGCCCGTAACGCGCGCTCGCAGGACCGCAGTACCGGCGCCGACGGGACCGAGGCGGACGAGCTCGCGCGGCTGCGCGCGGAGAATGCGCGGCTGCGCGGTGCGGAAAAGGAATGGCAGCTCGAACGCGAGATTCTGCGCCGGGCAGCCGCGTATTTCGCAAAGGAGGTGAAGTGAAGACCCGCCGCTGGGACTTCATCTCCGACCATCGCGCCGAGTTCGGCGTGCAGCGGCTGTGCCGGGTGCTCGGGACCTCCCGTTCCGCCTACTACAAGCACCTGATCACGGAGCCGGCCCGTGTCGAGCGCCAGGCCGAGGAAGCCGCGACAGTCGCCGAGATCCGCGCAATCCATACCGAGCACCGGAGCGCCTACGGCGCTCCGCGGGTTCACGCCGAACTCCGCTCCCGCGGGCGCAGGATCAACCGCAAACGGGTGACCCGGCTGATGCGAATCCACCACGTGGTGGGCAGGCACCTGCGCCGCAGCAAGCGCACGACCATCGCGGACAAGTCGGCTCCGTCGGTGCCGGATCTGGTGATGCGAGACTTCACCGCTACGGCTGTCGATACCAAGTGGTGTGGGGACATAACCTACATCCCGGTGGGATCCTCGTGGTTGTTCTTGGCCACGGTGATCGACATCTTCTCACGCCGGGTGGTGGGCTGGTCGATCGCTGACCACATGCGCACCGATCTCGTCACGGACGCGATCGAGATGGCGGTGCGCACCCGCGGTGGTGACGTCGGTGGCGTTATCTTCCACAGCGACCGCGGATCACAGTACACCGCAGCAGCTTTCGTCGATGTATGCCGCCGTCATGGGATTCAGCAAAGTCGAGGACGGGTCGGGTCAAGTTACGATAATGCTCTCGCCGAGTCGTTCTTCCAAGGACTCAAGAGGGAGTGGCTGCACGGACGGAGTTGGACGTCGAAGTCGCAGGCACGGCTGGAGTTGTTCGAGTGGCTCTCGTACTTCAATCGACGTCGCCGTCACTCCGCCCTCGGATACCTCACCCCAGTGGAGTTCGAACAACGACTCATCGCGTCGTCTACGCTGTCAGTCGCCGCATGAAATCCGGTGTCCACTCCCGAGGGGCAACCTCACACCGCTGACAACGAACCCTGAACCGTTTGAAGACCGCGAGTACTCATGGGGGGATCGGTGCCACGCGCCGGTGTCGTCGAGTCGCTGAAGGCGCCCGTCGAAGACCCGCTGTCGGCCGATGTGGCGCTTGTCGGTGGCGCTCGTCTCGCCGTCTGTCTGGCGAGGGTGGTGACGAAGAACGTGCAGGATTCGCCGATCGATTCGAAGTGGCAATCCAACTCGACGGGCCGGGCGTCTGGCGGGAAGTACGAACTGGACCCACACGGCAAGACCAGGGCGGCGCCGCGGGGTGTCTCACATGCCGGGGAGCCGGCAGCACCACCCACCACGCGGCGTACCGACCCTGACCGTGTGAACACAAGAACAGCGCAGATGGCCCACCCACACCGCCTCGCCGACCAGGTGATCGACCGGATCAACAAGAAAACCGATGTTTACCACGTACGCACGTTGCCCGTTGGACAATGCAAAATGGAGGAGATACATGAGGGTCGTGTCAGAGGGCCAGACGCTCGTCGACAACAACGCGCTGGGCTACAGCCAGGTGAGCGCGCAGGTCACAGTGAACACGCGAAACGCCTGCGGCAGGCTGGCAGTGGTCACGCGATGAAGCCCGCCGAAATCGCCGAGGGCGTGTTCTTCGTGCACTCCGAGATGGTCAACTGGGTGCTGCTCATCGAAGGTGACGCGGTGACTGTGATCGACACCGGATACCCGGGGCAGCGTGGCGAGGTGGAGGAATCGATCCGAGCTATCGGACGGGATCCTCACGGCATCGAGGCCGTGCTCATCACGCACGCGCATGTCGACCACATCGGGAGCGCACAATATCTCGCCGAGACTTACGGGGCGCCTGTACTGGTACACCCTGCCGAGGCAGCTCATGCCCGGCGTGAATGCCATGAGGTCGCGACCCCCTGGGACGTGCTCAGCAACATCGGGCGCCCCGGAGTCCTGTCCTGGGCAATGAAACTGGTGCGTCTGGGTGGCACCGCCAAGTACGGCATCGACTCCCCGACCCCGATGCCCGTACTTGGTGCGCTGACCTGCCCGGGTGCCCCCGTTCCGGTTCTCGTGCCCGGGCATACCTCCGGGCACACGGTTTATCACCTTCCCGATCACGGTGTGGTGATCTCCGGGGACGCCTTGATCACCGGGCATCCGACCTCACCCATCTCCGGTCCCCAGCTACTGCCGCAGTGGCTCAACCACTACTACGGCACGGCCGCCGTGTCACTGGACATCATCGGAGAGCTCGGCGCCGACATACTTCTGCCCGGCCACGGGCCGATCCATCGCGGTTCCCTCGCCGAAGCGGCCGCGACCGCGCGTGGGCGTGCCGGCTTCACCCTGTGAGATCGGGCCCTCGCGTGGGCCTGCGCCCCGTCCTGGCAGCCTGCCGGGGTGAAGCCGGCGGCCTCGTGCAGGTATCGGACGGATCTGTTCGGCGGCCGCCGTGGTGCGTACGCGTCGGCAGCACAGTCCCAGAACAGCAGCGGCTGAGCTTCCAATTCCGCGGCGAACTCGGCCGCGTCACGTCCCTGCTGCAGCACTGGTTGCTCGGCGAGGAGGAGTACCGGATCCATCGCCCCTCTGCCCCAAGCGCGATCTGCCTCGGTCGGAACGGCGGTGCGCATTCCTCGAGGCGTGTCGGCAGGGTGCGGCTCGGGCGGAGGCCTCCAGCGCGGAAGCAGACCGCTCCGGTAGCCGGCCCGGTTGGAGGCGGCTGTCGTAGTACGGGCACAAGGACGCGGGGTGAGCGACCTCGCTCAGCCCGCGCCGATGCCGCTACTGACGTTTCCGCTCCACGACCCAGGCCGCGACCTGTGTGCGGGAGGCGAAACTCAGTTTGGCCAGGATGTGCTCCACGTGGCCTTGCGCGGTGCGTGGTGAGATCACCAGGCGGTCGGCGATGGCCTGGTTGGTCAGGCCTTCGGCGATCAGGTCGGCGACTTGGTGTTCCCTCTTGGTCAGTCGCACCGACGAATCTGTGTCGGGCGTGGAGGTGCTGGCCGGCTGCTCATGGAGAGCGTAGGCGATCGCTGCATCGAAGCCGAGACTTCGGCCCTTGCTGTGGGCCGACGCAAAAACTTTGTCTCCGAGTTCCTTCCGGGACTCCTGGTCGCAGTCCTGATGATAAACAAGCAAATTGGTATGTATGACCACAGCGCTGCCCACCGATTGCGCCAGCCCGTCCGCGGCTCCCATCAGCGTTGCGGCCCGTAGTGCGTCGCCCTGTTGGCGGGTGATCCAGGCCAGTGCCTCGAGGCAGGCTGTCGCGACGCGGGGGGTGTGCACGTGCCGGGTCAGCTCGAGCGATTGTTCGAGGAGCCGGACCGCACGATCGGTATCGCCCTGTCGCCACACGTCGATGCCCATGGCCCACAGAGAGTGCGCCCGGTACATTTTCTCGCCGTATCGCTCCGTTATCGCGAGGGCACGTTCGTGGCATTCGATCGCCCGGTCTGTCCGGCCGGACAGACCGTAGGCCGTTCCCAACGGGTACAGGAGGCTGGTTTCGAGTGTGCGATCTTTCCGTGCACTGAACTCGGCGAGAGCGGATTCGAGGTGAGAGCATGCTCGCGCGAGATCACCGCTGTATAGCGCCAGCATGCCGTCGGCGCAGTCGCTGTACGCCCGCAGCACAGGGTCGCTCGTGTGCGCGGTGAGAGTCCGCGCCGCCTCGACGAGCGCCGCCCCGGCCTCGAGGTCTCCCTGGCTATTGGCCATCACGCTGTCATAGCAGAGCGCCGTAACCCGTTCGAGGGTCGTTGCACCGCTGCGGCGGTCGAGGAGGTGGTCGAGCCACCGCCGGCCCGCGTTGTAGAGGCCTTGGGAACTCCAGAACCAGTACAGTGCGGCGGCGGTGCGCAGGCCGGCGGCGGGATCGTCGTCGATGCTGAACTCGAGGGCCTCCCGCAGATTCGGCTGTTCCCGCTTCAGTCGGGCGATCCAGTCGAGCTGGCGGGCGCTGATCCAGTCGGCCTCCGCATCGAGCACCAGCGTCTCATACCAGTCCCGGTGCCGGCGGCGCAACGCCACAGCCTCACCGGTCTGCTCGATTTTCTCGTAGCCGTACTCGCGGAGGGTCTCGAGCATCCGGAAACGCACCGCCGACCCGGATTCCTCCCGGATCAGGATCGACTTCTCCACCAAGGAGGTCAGCGTGTCGAGCAACTCGTCCGGTGCCAGGCCCGCGCCGCACACCTGCTCCGCGGCATCGAGTTCGAAACTTCCCGCGAACACCGCCACCCGCCCCCACACGAGTTGTTCATCGGCGGTGCACAACTCGAAGCTCCAGTCGATACACAACCGCAGGGTTTGCTGCCGCGTCGGCGCACCCCGGCTGCCGCGGGTCAGCAGCGTGTAGCGGTCGGTCAGCCGCCCCAGGATCTGCTGGGGCGACATCGCCCGCAGCCGCGCCGCCGCCAGTTCGATCGGCAGCGGCAACCCGTCGAGGCGGTGACAGATCCCCGCCACCTCCGCCGCATTGTCGTCGGTGAGCGCGAACCCCGGAACGGCAGCATTGGCGCGTTCGGTAAACAACGTCACCGCATCGTATTTGGGTAACCCGCGCAGGGAGAGCTTCCGTTCGGGATCGGGGACGGCCAGCGGGGGGACCCGCAGCACTGCTTCCCCGCCGATGCCGAGGGGCTCACGGCTAGTGGCGAGGGTCCGCAACCGCGGACACGTCCGAAGCAGGGTTTCGGTCAGTTCCGCCACGGCGTCTACCAGGTGCTCGCAATTGTCGAGAACCAACAGCACCTCGCGCGGGGCGAGGAACTCGATCAGGACATCCCGCAGGGGCCTCGTCGAATGGTCCCGGACTCCCAGTGCGCCGGCGAGGGCGTCGACCAACGACGACGCGTCGTGCAGCTCACCCAACTCCACCAGCCGCACACCGTTGGCGTAGTCGCGCTGCACAGCCGACGAAATCCGCATCGCCAGCCGCGTCTTGCCCACACCTCCGATCCCGGTCAACGTCACCAGCCGCGACCCGGCCAGGAGGTTCTTCGCCTCGGTGAGCTCGTGCCGGCGGCCGACGAAACTCGTCAGTTCCAGGGGAAGGGCTCCGGTAGTGCTCCGAGGGGCGGGTTCTGTGGGGTGCCGAACGCCTGACGCTAGCGCTCGGTCACCGACCTCGGCGCCCGGTTCGGCGCGCAGGGCCATCTCGTCGACCGGGAAGCCGTGGGCGCGTTGCAGGGCTCGCAGCTCCTCTCCGAAGTCGGCGGCGGTAGCCGGGCGCTGGTCGGGCTCGCGGGACATCGCGTGGGCGATCGCCGCGGACACGTCGTCGGGGATGCCGTGCTCGCGCAGGTCGGGGACCGGTTGCGTGGTGATCCGCAGGAATTGCGCTACGACCTGCTCACCGCTGCGGCGTTCGAATGCGGCGTGGCCGGTCAGGGTACTGAACAGGGTGGCGCCGAGGCCGTAGACGTCGGCGGCCGGGCTCGGTGGTTCACCGCCGAGCACCTCTGGAGCGGTGTACGCCGGGGAGCCGGTGACGGCGCCGGTGGCGGTCTCGAAGCCGCCGCTGATGTGAGCGATGCCGAAATCGGTCAGTTCTGGTTCGCCGTAATCGGTGAGCAGGATGTTCGCGGGTTTGATGTCGCGATGCAGGATGCCGAGCCGGTGTGCAGTCTCCACCGCTCCGGCCATTCTCACCCCTAGGCGTAGTGCCTCCTCCACCGGCACCGGACCGTGGCGGCGGATCCGCACGTCCAGGGAATCCTGCGGGTGGTACGGCATCACGATGTAGGGAAGTTCGCTGTCGGTGGCACCGACCTGCAGAATGTTGACGATGTTCGGGTGCCCGGTCAGCCGCCCCATCGCCCGCTGTTCCCGGAAGAATCGTGCCCGGTTCTCGTCGTCGAGTTCGACGGTGAGGACCTTCACCGCTACCGTGCGCTCCAGGTCTTCCTGGGTGCAGCGGTAGACGACGCCGAAACCGCCGCGGCCGATCTCTTGGGCATCGTCGAAGCCGGTGCCTGCCAACTCCGCCGCCGGGGAGGGCGGGTACCTCTGAGTGTCGAGCGGATCACCTGCACCCATCGGACGGTCTACTCACTCCGTCGGCTCATGGGGCTGCGGGCTGGTCCCGACGGCACGACCAGCGGAAATACAACCGTGGACTCACCTCTCGATGGCGTCCTCTCAAGGATATCGCCGACACCCCGGGCACACGGAATCGCTGCAGCCCTCCGAGGGCCGGCCTCACATCAGGCCGACGGTGCTCTCCGTAGGAAGTCCTCGATGACGGGGCCGAGCGTGGCGGCGTTGGTGAGGAGGTCGACGTGGCCGCCGGGGTGTGTGACGAGGGTGGCGTTCGGCATCAGCCGGTACATGATGTGCGCGTTGATGATCGGGATGATCGGGTCGTCGGTGCCCGCGACGATGAGGGTGGGTTGGCGGATTGCCGGGAGGGCGAACAGGCTCGACCACACCGCCCCGGCGAGCAGCTGGTGCAGGTAGCCGCGGCGGGATCCGGCGGCGAGTTGATGGCTGACGAGCTGGGTGACGGTGGCGTTACCGAAGTCGACGCTGCCGCCATAGATCGTCGCGGCGATGGAGGCCAAGTAGTTGCGGTCGACGAACCGGCGCGGGGTGAGCATCTTCGCGAGGACAGCGGGCCGGGCGGGCACCATCAGGGCGCCGGTTGCGGTTGCGGCCAGGACCAGGCGGCGACACCGGCGCGGGTTCTGGAACGCGAACTGCTGGGCGAGGGCCCCGCCCCATGAGTACCCCAGCATGTCGACCCGGCCGTAGCCGAGCGTGTCGAGCATTCGTCCGGTTACCCACGCAAGGTACGGGATCCCATAGGGCACAGGAGAAGTCGGTGACGCCCCGGTGCCTGGGGCGTCGAACCGGATCACGGTGCGGTGTGCGCCGAGATGTGCGACCAGCGGGTCGAGTACCTCGAGGCTGGCGCCGATCCCGTTGCACAGCACCAGCGGCACGCCGGTGCCGCGCCGGATGTGTACACGCAGGTGCTGGCCACCGGCGCGCACCATCCGGGACTCGCCCGCCCGGTCCGGAGGGCGGTTCATCTGTAGACGATCACTGGTTTCGGCGACTCAGACGGGTGATGTTGCTTTCTCGGACTCGAAGGTGACGCCGAACACGGCCTCGAGCCCGGCCTCGAATCGCTGCGCGGAAAGGATCCGGCCGGTGCAGCGGACCTTCGTTCCCACTCGGTCGGGTGTGGGGAAGCGAACCCTGTTGAGTCCGTAATCGATGGTCTCCGGTGCACTGTCGATGGTGAGCAGGTCGCCAAGGCCCGTGGGAGGAGTGAGAGGGTGAGATAGCCGGAGGCGACGGCATTCTTGAATTCGGCCGCGGTGCGCGGTGGAGGGTGAGGGAGCCGCCGGTAGTCGCCGGTGGCGTCGGCGAACAGGTTCACCCGCTCGTAGGTGATCTGGTACCAGTCGGTGGTGCCGAGCTGCTCGCCGACGAGATCAAGGAGCTCGGCCGGGCGCGTCAGGTGTGTGGTCATGGTGGTCCTTCGCCGGCGAGGTGGTGGGTCATTGTTCGCGGACGTAGGAGCCGGGCGCGGGCATCAGGGGTGGGAGATCCACGGCGCCGAGCATGGCTGGTGCGTCCTTGTCGGGTCCGCTGCGCTTGCTCAGCCAGTCCGCAAAGTCGGGCCACCAGGAGTCTTGCTGCTGCTGGGAGGTCTCGAGCCACTCGGCGGGGTGCTCGGTGCTCGGTGAAGCCATCCGGTAGGACGCGCGAGGATTGCCGGGCGGGTTGACCATCGCGGCGATGTGTCCACTGGTGGAGAGGACGAACCGGCTACTCTCGCTGCCGAGTAGGCGGGCGCTGCGGTAGCACGCCTGCCAGGGGCTGATGTGGTCGGCGATGCCGGCGATCACATACGAGTCCACGATGACCTTGGACAGGTCGACGGGGGTGCCGAGCATACTCACCGCGCCCGGGGTGGTCAGCGCGTTGCTCAGGCCGATCTGCACCATGTCCTTGTGGAGGGTGGCCGTCATGCGGGTGGTGTCGGCGTTCCAGAACAGTACGTCGAACGGCGGCGGCGTGCGGCCCTGGATGTAGTTGTTCACCCAGTATCGCCACACCAGGTCGGTGGGGCGCAACCAGGCGAACACCTCGGCCAGAGACCGGCCGTCGAGGTATCCGCGCGCGGCCGAGACCTGGATGGCGGCCTGGGCGGTTGTCGGGTCGAGAGCGGCGGCCGCGAATCCGGCCCGGCTCTGGTCGAGGACGGTGACCGCCAGCGTGAGGCCGGCGAGGCGGTCGCCCTGACCGATGTGGGTCAGATGTGCGGCGGTCATCGCGGCCAGCATCCCGCCCGAGCAGCTCCCGTGCAGGTGCGTGCGCGTACTGCCGGTGATATTTTCGACCGCGTCCAAGGCGTCGACGATGGCCTGCCCGTAGGTGTCCAATCCCCAGGTGCGGTGGCGGGCCTTCGGGTTGCGCCAGGAGATGTTGAACACCTGCTGACCCTGGCCGAGGAAGTACTCGACCATGCTGCGGCCCGGTGAGATGTCGGTGATGTAGAACTTGTTGATCACCGGGGGCACTATCAGCAGCGGCACCTCGCGCACCGTCGGGGTCTGCGGAGCGTACTGGATGATCTCCATTATCCGGTTCTGAAAGATCACGGACCCGGGTGTCGCGGCGACGGTGCCGCCGACAATGAATGCGTCGGGGTCCACCATAGTTGGCACCCGTGGTGTGGTGGCCAGGTCGCGGACCAGATTGCTCATCCCGCGCACGACGCTGGTGCCGCCGGTGTCGATCACCGCCTTGTAGCCGAGCGGGTTGAGCAGCGGGTTGTTACTTGGCGCGGCGGCTTCGACGGCGTTGTCGAGGACGAACTGCAGGCGCTCTCGATCTCTCCACTCGAGGTCGGCGTCGATGAGCAGTTTGCCCGCGGTCTCGGCAACGGCGAGGTGGGTCTGCATGATGCGGCGCAGCAACGGGTTTCCAGACCAGGCCGGGTCGGCGAACCGTTGGTCCGCGCGTGCTGGGCTCCGGGTAGAGGTGCCGCGCGTGATGTCCGCCAGTTCCACCGCCAGCCCGCGGCCACGGCCGAGAAGAAAGTGCGGTGCTCCGGCCAGGCTGGCGCCCAGGCGCAACCAGGAACGGTTGGGCAGCATCCGGCGGGCGATCCCGAACACCGAGTCGGTCAGCAGCAGGTCCAGCGGTGCGGCGAGCTCCTCGGCCTCGGCCTCGGTGGCGGCGACGATGGTGTCGATCATGGTAGGTCCCCTTGTTGTTCGGTCAGACGGTGTGCGGACGAGACATGGGTGGACAGTGATGCGGACGGTGTGGATCCGGCGTGCGACTAATGTCATCGACATCCGCCCGGTGTGGCGTTGGTGGACGTCTTGGCGACGCTCCAGCGGCGGAGAGTGATGCGCTGTCGACCGCCGTTCCGAATGCTCCCTCGGAGCGGTCGACGAGGATGAGAGGGGGAGTCCGGCGCCAGTCGGACCTTGATCGATTTGCTGGTCGGGGACGTGGAGTGTGTCGCGGAGTTCGGGTGGTGCTTGGAAGCTGGTCGCCGGCGGTGAGGTCTCGTTGGTGTGCGGGCGGCGGATCATCCAGCGCCCAGGCGTCGCCGGGCGAGATTGGTGATGGCGACCTTGTCTTATGGCAGCGCTTACACCCCGAATACGGCGAACGTTCGGTTACCTGTTTGCATATTCGTCATCATTTGGGACACAGAAAGATACATATGCTGCGGCATGGTGTGGTCATTTGCTGTTGCAGCGCAACGTAACTGGGCTGGCACTCAAGTCCCCGCATTCATCGGCTCGAAGACGATCACGTGGCGCACCCCATTTCGCTTCATGTGGTTGTCATGCTCGGGCCACATCCCGCGCCGCCTCGGCATGTTGCGCGCGACCTCATCCTCTGTAGCGGGTCGCGACAGATAGTTTGCAGCGGTGCCACCGATTTCGATACGTGCCTGGTCGGCGAGCAGGTTCTTCGGCCAACTGGAGGCCGCTTCTAGCCTGAAGTTCTCGCAAGCGGCGACGAGATTCTTGCCATCGCGAACATAGTGCAGCGGAACCGTTCGATCTTTGCTTCTTCTGCCTGTCGTCAGCAGCAGCAGGGTCGTGAGCTGCGGTCCGCTCAGGGAGGGCCGGCCTCGGCTCCCGCGGATCAGTGCCCGGTCTCCCCGTGAGCCGACGTAGTTCATGAACAGGGAGAACCAGCGGTAGTGACCGACCCGACGCATCACGCCGATATACAGCTCACTCATGGTCGGACCTACGCGCGATCGCGTCTGGGTGTCGTCAGTTGAGGCCATATACCAAAGCTCCCGCCGTACGTATTTAAAGTTTGCTAGACAGATATACGGATAACATGGACTGTACTGCGACGCGCACGGCGCTGCAACACTCTGTCCGAATTGATCGACAGGGCTTACAACTAGCGCGGCGTGGATGGTGGATCGCTTACGGTTCGAACTCGAGCGGTGGGGTTCGGTGGTCGAGGCTTTCGTTCTTCTCCGTGGCTGTTGGTGGACGATGTCGGCGGAGCGATCGAGCCGATCCGTCGGTATCTGGTCGAGGTCTCGGCTCTCGGCTCTCGGCAATCGGCCGGGTAGCGTGCGCAGTTACGCCTTCGATATACGTCGGTGCTGGCGATGGCTTCGGATAGTCGGCGTGCCGTGGCAGCGTGCGACATCGGCCGCGATTCGCGACTACGCGCTGTGGCTCGGTGTGGCGACCAAGCCAGGCGCGTCCGCGCGCACGGTGTCGTCGACGACAGCGGGAACAGTCAATTCAGTCACTCGCAAGGCTTACCTGAACGACCGCTACCAACCGCGGACGGTCCGTCACGCGTTGGCGGTACCAAGGGAGTTCTACGGGTGTTGGGCCGATCTCGGCGAGGGACCCGTCGATATGCTGCACGCATCCTTACTGCTCACAGCGAAGAGACGGTGATCGAGTTGTCTGATGCGCAACGTGGCCAACCCCGACAAGCTGCACGCCGTGGTGGTCGGCCCGATCCTCCACGTCGGCGCGCAGCAACCGCGGACGCGCACATCGTGTTGCCGACCATCGACGGGCAGTCGTTCGCGTCGTTGCGCCGCCGGGCCACGCCGAGGGCGGAGCGGTACGCGCTCGGCAAACGCCTGCGTAAGCAGGCACCGCGGTCCACGCTCGGCGAGTGGCGCGCACCGGACGATCGCCCCGATGTGGTGGATCAAATCGGTGTGTCGCACCAAGGTCGGGTGGAATCGCTCATACCGGTCAGGGTGGGGCGGATGGCGGCCTCGCCGTACGGTTTTCTGCGCGGCACCGCGATCGTGATGGCCCAGGACCTCGCCGGGCTGCCGGCGACCGGAATCCAGCCGGTGATCTGCGGGGACGCGCATCTGGGCAACTTCGGGTTCTACGCCTCGCCGGAGCGCGACCTGGTGCTGGATCTTAACGACTTCGACGAGGCGCATCCCGGCGGCTGGGAATGGGACCTGCGCCGCCTGACTGCGAGCATCTGGGTGGCGGGCCGGCAGAACTCGGCGACCGAGGGGCAGTGCGAGAGTGCAGTGCAGTCCTGCGTCGCCACCTATCGCGAGCATGTGCGCTGGCTCGCGGAACAACCATTGCTGGCGCGCTCGTTCGAGCGACTCGACCTCGACCGGCTGCAGACGACGGCGTCGGACGAGTCGCTGCGCCACGAGATCACCCGCGCCGCGGAGCGGGCTCGGCGCCGGGTCAGCGACCGGGCGCTGCCCCGATTCACCGAGCAGGACGAAACCGGCCGGCGCATCGTGGAGGAGCCGCCGCTGATCACCCGGGTGTCCGAGGCGGAGGCCGAGCAAATCGCCGCCGGGCTCGACGAATACCTCACCACGCTGCCCAGCCACTGGGCACGACTGCTCAGTGGCTACACCGTCGTCGACGTCGCGCACAAAGTGGTCGGCGTGGGCAGCGTCGGATTACGTGCCTACGTCGTGCTGTGCGAAGGGAGCAGTGTCGACGACGTGGTGTTCCTGCAGCTCAAGCAGGCACGTCGATCCGTCGTAGCACGCTTCGTTCACGGCGAGTCCGCCTGGCACGACCACCAGGGCCGGCGCGTGGTCGAGTATCAGCAGGCCCTGCAGACCGTCAGCGATCCGTTACTCGGCTGGACCACGGTGGAGGGCCGGCAGTACTACGTGCGGCAGTTCCGGAACATGAAGGGCGCGGTCCCGATCGACCACCTCAGCGCCGCAGCGCTGACCGACTACGCCGGCATCTGCGGGCGCCTGCTCGCGAAGGGCCACGCGCGGACCAGTGGTGCGTCGATGATCGGCGGCTACGTCGGAAAGTCGGACACGCTCGACGTCGCACTGAGCCGGTTCGCGCACGCGTACGCGGATCAGACCGAACGCGACCACGCGACGTTGGTCGACGCGGTGAAGCGGGGGAAGTTGCCGTGTGAGCCGCCGACGTGAATCGGTGTGTATTTGTCGTCCGGCTTCGCGGCGGCCACACTCTGGGTCTTCGCCGGTTTCGGCCTAGTGTGTGGACTCGTAGGTGCTGCCGTCTTGTGGTGGTACGCCTCCCAGCCGTTCACGATCTACACGGCCAGCTACCAGCCGAACGAGTTCCATTCGATACGGATCGACAAGGTCTCGGTTGACCGATACATGATTGGACTGGTCGTTGGTGGCCCTCTTTTCGGAGCCGCAATCGGGGCGCTCGTTTCCACGACGGGTTGGAATCTCATACGGAGAGAACGCACGCGCGATTCTGGCTAAATCATGAGGCCGTCACTCGACTGGTGAAGCTGCCGTGGAATCCGGGGAAGAAGTGCTGGTCCAACCTGGCGACGGCGATGGGTGCGCGGGAGGGGTCGCGGGCGTCGAGAACCACCAAGGCGGAGCGGTGCTCGGCAGCGAGATAGACGACGGTCAGCAGCCAGCCGTCGTCCTCGGCTGCGGTGGCCGAGCGGGGCACGAAGATCGGCTCGCCGACCGCGTCGCCCGGTTCGAATACGTGCTCCAGATGTCGCCCCGTGTCGGTGTCGATCTTGACGACACGGTTCGAGGCATCGGGGCGTGAATCAAGTGTGCCGTGATAGCCGTACCGGTAGGTTCGCGAGGTGCACCGCCAATCATGTTGCGGCAGTTCGGTTCACTGGCCGCTGAAGTCCTCGACAGTGACTTTGCTGCCTTTGCTGACGCGAAGCCGTGACGCGTAGCCGCCGATCACGGCAGGAGTGCGGAAGTCGCGCGCGGGATCGAAGAAGTCGTGATAGTCGTCGTACCGGACAAGGTCGACCACAACATCGCCACGATCCTCGAACGCATTGTTGATGTGGACGTACATCAGCGGCGGGCGTTCGATTTCGCGTCGCTTACCACCGCCGCGGGGGACAAGGATGATCTTGGTGCCGACCTCGGGCCGGTAGCTCGTTGCTGCTTCGGCTGTGCTCAGACCGAGCATCGCCTTGACCGGGTCGAGGATGATCGGCGCAAGTACGAACACGTAGTAGTGCTCGGTGAGGGCGAAGTCATGCTGGATGTGCGCGTGATCGAGCGGAACGGTCGCATCTTTGTGTAGCTGTCCAACTGACGATGGCTAGAACGGACCAGATCACCGCAGAACGGCGCTCAGCCTGTCAGTTTCAGAAGACGACTGCACGCGTCCAGATGGACGCACGTCGTCGAGGGAGAGTGAGGCCCGTGTTCATTCACTGCGTTGAATTCCTGCGGCAACGCGGCGGTCAAGGCGCTCCTGCGGCCGGACCACCCCCGAGTGTTTCGTGGGTCCACGGGCAGCAAACTCTCGTTCCGGGTGCTGGCAGTGGCCCACTCTCCTGTGGTGAGGATCCAAGCGAACACGCGCCGACCAAGACGGACGCCATTTCGAGTGCAGGCAGAGGCGACCGGGCTGGCCTAGGGCTGCGCCGGGCATCGGTGCTGGTGTCCATCCCATCCCGGCCGGCCGGTCCCCGTAGCAGGGCTTGGGTGCGGCTCACGTGGAGTGAGGGTGTGAATCCGGAGGCACTCGCAATTCAGGGGCAATACCCGCGCTGACCTGCATTGGGGCACAACTGAATTCGATTCCGGGTAGCTGTGGGGCGCGTAAGGGGCGCGGGTGCTCGTACACAAGCCGATACTCAGCGGGGGCCGTTCACGCTCGGCTTCGTTACACAGGCTCCGACATCCATCCTTGCCGCTCCACCCCGCCCCGAGCACGTTCCCGACAGTGGTCGGCCCGCCGTCACGTCCGGCTTCTCCCCACTCTTCGGGAGACGAGCGCTGATCGTAGATCAGTCCTTCGCTTCGCGGACGTCCTTTCCCTGCTCGGCGAACGCCTTGAAGTCCTGCATGTGCTGTTGCGACTGCTTGCGGAAGGCGCTGGGCATCAGGAGCCCCACCAGCCGCATCAGCAAGCCGCTGAACCGGTATTCGCTCTCGCTCACCCAGAGCGTCATCTCCGGACCGACTTCGGTCAGCCGGTCGCGCACGGCGCTCCACATGCCCTCGCCGACGATCTCGCGGTCGAAGTGAACGACGCTCCCTTTCGGGATCCCGCGCAGGTCTTCCGGTTCCCGACGCGTGATGGTCTCGGTGCACTCGATCTCCTGCTTCCCCATCTGCATCACGACCCGCGATGTGGTACCGACCTGTCCGTGCACCCCACTCAGCGGCTCGTGCAGCACCAGACCCCGCAGCCACTTCGGCAGGTGTGCCGAGTCGGCGAGCAGCTGTGCCACTGTCTCCCGCGGCAGGGCGATCTCGATCGAGACGGTGTTCTTCATGGCGGAGCGCTCCTGGGTCCTGAGCAAAGAGGCCCACGCCAGCAGCCTCGCTTCATATTATGAGGTCACGGCGTGTTCAACGATTGAATCGCCCCGGGTCTGTCGGAGGCTCTCCAACCTGTGAAGGATGGAGAGCATGGCAGCACTACGGAAGTACAGCGTTGAGCTGAAGGATCGAGCAACGAGGATGGCGGTCGAGGCCCGCCAGGATCCGGCGACGCGGCCGGGAGCGATCAAGCGGATCGCCGATCAGCTCGGTGTGCACCCCGAGGCGTTACGGACTTGGGTCAAGCCGGCCTCGCCTTTCTTTGCGGCGGACATCGACCGCCCACAGCGCTGATCGTGGAGTTCGTCGCTGCTCACCGCGACGAGCACGGAGTCGATCCGATCTGCGCGGTCTTGCGCGGTACGGCCGCCCAGATCGCTCCGTCCACAGTCCGAGCTCACCTGAGTCCCCAGCGAACCGAATCGGCACGTGCCGTACGTGACCGCGAGGTTCTGTCCGAGATCCGGAGAGTTCATGCCGACAGTCTCGGGGTGTATGGGGCCCGCAAAGTGCACGCCAGTCTGAAACGAGAGGGGACGTCGGTGGCCCGGTGCACCGTGGAACGATTGATGAAAGCCGATGGGCTACAGGGAATACCACGATCGAAAGGGCGGAAGATCACGCACAGTGACGGAGCCGAGACTCCGCGGCCGGCGGATCGGGTCCAGCGTCAGTTCGTCGCCGACGCGCCCAACACGTTGTGGGTGGCGGACCTGACCTACATTCGCACGCATTCGGGGTGGGTGGACGCCGCGTTCATCCTCGACGCGTTCTCCCGGATGATCGTCGGTTGGCAGGTCTCGACGTCGATGCGGACCGACCTGGCCCTCTTGGATATTGGGTTGTGGGCGCGCCGACGGGTCGGCCAGGACGTCGCCGGATTGATTCACCATAGCGACCGCGGCGTGCAGTATCGAGCGGTGCGATACACCGAGCGCCTCGACGAGTGTGACGCAGTGTCTTCTTTTGGTTCCAAGGGAGATTCGTATGACAACGCGATGGCGGAGGCGTTCAACTCGTTGTTCAAGGTCGAGTGCATTCGCAATCCCGTGATGCGCCCGCACGGGGGCTGGCGAGGCGTTGGAGACGTCGAGTGGGCGGTCGCCGAGCACATCGACTGGTTCAATCACCGCCGCTTGCACGGCGAGATCGACCACGTTCCACCCGCAGAGTACGAGACCGCCTACTGGTCGAATCACACGGCGGCCGACTACCGTGAGACACCGGTCCTCGCTGAGGCCGGAACCAGATAACCGAGCCTCCGTAGAAGCCGGGGCGATTCAGATCGCGATCACACCTTCGGCGTGTAACGACACCATGCGATGTTTGTGTTCAAGTTCAACCGCCTCGGCTCCGTCCTGATGTCGGTCCGAGCTCCATCGAAGCTGAACCAGGCTAAAGGGCTTGGCGGTCGCGGCCAGGGCTTGAACCTGGTCGTCAGTCACGTCCGAGCTCATCTCGTTCACATCCCTTTCCTTGGCGTTCGATCTCGATCAAACCCACGACCCGCTCCTGATTTCGCCCGTACGGTCCTCGAATAGACACACGCGGGCAACGCTCACGCGCGTCAGCCGATCTGCTCGAACAGGGACACTATGATCCCTTCGGGCCCACGTACGTAGGCCATCCGCACGCTGTTTTCGTACTCACCGATGCCGCCGATGAGCCCGTACCCGTCCGCAGCCACCGCATCGACGGCCGCCTGGAGGTCGCCGACCTCGAAGGACACGTTGCGCAGCCCAAGCTCGTTGGCCATCGCCGTGGGCGATCCGGGCACGTGGTCGGGCGTGACGAAGGTCGCGAGCTCCAGCCGCGATCCTCCGTCGGGCGGCCGCAGCATCGCGATCTCACAATGCGCGCCGGGGATGCCGCAGACGGTCTCCACGAACTCGCCCTCGACGGATCCGGTGCCCTCCACCTCGAGGCCCAGTCCGACGAAGAACGCCGTTGCCGAGTCGAGGTCCGCGACGGTGATGCCGAGGTGGTCGAAACGTTGTACGTGTGCCATGGGGTCCATCCTCCAATTGTTGTCTTGTGTTGTCTTGCCGATTCGATGCTGGGACGGAGCCGGTGCCGGGATCTCGACATGTTCTTGCCGCAAGCCTGCGATCAACCCAGGGTTTCGGAAGATCGTGCGGGACGACATCCTCAGCGTGCGGTCCTGACACGTAATCGACCGGTCCACAGGCCCGATCCCGCCAGTGCCGTGCGTGCCGCTGGCCGTGCCGCCGGAGCAGAAGAGTGAGTCCCGATAGTGGATCCGTCACCGGCAACGCGGGTTCACCTGTGGGCATCTTGTGAACAAGTGGCTCGTAATCTCGGCACATTGCCATGGACCCGATCTTCTGGCCGACCTCCCAAGCCCGGATGTGTGATCCCTGTGCTGGTCCCTCGCCGAGCGTGGTCTTCAGATCTGCGATCTCTTTGAGAGTGATCCCGGAGATGAATCGGTGTCCGCTCACCGACGCACAACTCGGGACAGGTAGCGGGGCGGTGACGTTGACCGATCGACAGCCGATTGAGAGGGTGAAAAATGGCCTCGAAAGAATCGCGACGACCCCCGTTGCATCCGCTGGAGACCCCCCATCATGGAACCTGAAACTCTGTGGTGAGGAGGACAACGCTGCTGGGTGCACCTCCCACTTCGGGGCGCATGTCACGCCGTGGGGCGTGACATGCGCTGCTACGAGGAGCTGAGCTACCTCGGCGAGATGAGCGGGCTTGTAGTCGACGAGCCCAAAGTCCATGGCGGCTGGTCAATTGGGCTCGAGACCGGACAAGGAGGAAGCCATGGTTTCGGAACCCTGGTCGACGTCGATCTCACCACCATCACCGCAAGAATTGCCGAATCGGCGCAGGACTGGTTTATGGGGTGTGAACAGGGATTCCGCGGCATCTCACCCGACCGTCCGCCGATGGGTGCGGCACTTAGTGTTGTCGCGCCTCCTCGCGAACACACCTGGCTGAGTGGGGGAACGCACCTGGTCGACCGACGGGTACTGAATCGTGGGTTCGGAGTCCTGGGTGCCTCGGTTAGTTCCGACACGAATACGGGGATCGCCGGTTTGTGGCTGCTACTGATCGCGAGCGTGGTGTGCCGGTCGAGGAGGGCCGCACCGCAAGTTGCGGCCCGACGATGTCGTCGCGCTGTCCGAATGAACAACCTCTCGCAGCCACGCCGCGGGTAGACTGATTAGTCGAGTTGCTGCGCTGACAGTGGTCGGCCGTCGGAGCAGATTGTTGGTATCGGCGGCAAAGTATGGACCGAGTTCGTACCCCTCCACAGGGGAGGGCGGGTCATCGATGACGGACCGCGACAGGCCCGCGCCGCTGCATGGTGTCAGCCCGAAGATCAAAGCGGAACTCGAATCCGAGGGATTCAGGGAGGTCGACGAGATCGGCCATGGCGGCTTCGGTGTGTCTATCGGTGCCGGGAACCTTCGCTCGAGCGGACCGTGGCGGTCAAGGTGCTGAGTTCGGGTCATGATAGTGAGGGCTATGCCCGTTTCCTGCGGGAGTAGCGCGCGATGGGTCAGTTGTCAGGGCATCCGAATATAGTCAATGTGCTGCGCATCGGCACAACCTCGACGGGGCGCCCGTTCATTGTGATGCAGCATCATCAACGGGGCTCTCTGGACGCGGCTGTGCGTCGGCAGGGTCCGATGGCCTGGGGCAAGGTGGTCCGGATCGGCGTAAAGTTGGCGGGGGCGTTGGAGACTGCGCACCGTGCGGCCATCCTGCACCGGGACGTCAAGCCGGGCCCAGTCGCCGCACCCGCGGTGCCTCGTTCCACCGAACGGCTGACAGATTTTGCTGGTCCATTTCGGGGAATCCCGATTCCAGCACTCGACGATCACTGCGGCAACCACCGAAACGACGGAGATGTGATGAATCAGCCAGACCCTCTCGCGCAGATCGAGTCCCTCATCGCCCGCGAGCATGAGTTGCGGGACCGGGTCCAGGCCGGCGAACTGACCCCCGGCGAGGAACGCGACCAACTCCGTCGGGTCGAGGTAGCACTTGATCAGTGCTGGGACTTGCTCCGCCAGCGCCGCGCCCGCCAGGACTCCGGGCAAGACCCCGACGGTGCGGCCCCGCGTCCGATCCCGGAAGTCGAGAACTACCAGCAATGAGCTCAGGACTCCTTCCGCTACGGACGACCGGGTCGTGTCCCTGATCGAACAGGTCCAGAATCCGATCGCCTCATCGAGATCGGCCGGGTTCGGTTGCGGTGCCTGCGCCGTCGGCGTCGCCCGTTCCGTGAGTCGGCTGGGGTCCTCGCCCTGTTCCACACCGGTCAGACTGGGATCGGCGCCGGCTGCCCGGCGGCCACGGCATCAACCGGCGGCCACGGCATCAAACTGCGCTACTTCGACCAGATGCTGCTCGACGACGTCGCCGCCTGGGTCCCGCGACCTGTTCGGGCGGACGGTCGGTGGGTACTCCCGGTCGGACAGGATCGGCGGCGTCGTCGATCTGGGTGATGGTGAAGTGGTGTGAGCGGGCAAGGTGCTGGTGGGCTGTGCGCCGTCACCGCAGCTTGGACAGTGCTCCAGCGACCGGCCGAGGCGGTCGAGCTTGGTGACGACAGCCTGACCACCCCGGCGGTTGGCCGACGGCAGCGCCTTGTCCAGCTGCGGGCGCGGCGCAAGTTTCCCGGAGGCCTTGTCGATGAAAATCTCATCGCACCCTGCGGCGGTCAACGCATCATGCTGCGACTCGGGACGCTGATCCCGCGTCGACACTCGGCCGTACCTGATCCTCACATCGGGGAATGTATCGCGTACCCCCGACAACGTGACGTTGTTCCGTACACGGTGTTCTTTACGCATCCGACCTGGGTAAACGTCAACCGGTCAGTGATGTCTCATGAACGACCGTTTGTGTGGGGGGATCTGACCGGTCGGCCATCTCCGCGCAGACCCGCCATTGTTCGAGCGCCGGGGCAGGGCGGGAGAATCCTACTACCGACGCTCACCGCAGTTCCCGCGCGATCGCTCGGGCCGCGCGGCGAGCCTGCTTCGCCGCGAATCCGATCTGCGACGGCCTGGGCACGAACCCGATGAAACGCAACCTCTCGGCGGCCGGCTTTTCACCGGTGGCGTGCGGCCAACCTCGCTCGTCCAGTACGCCGAGGTGCCCGACCAGCTTTTCGAGTTCCTGGCGGAACCCCGTCGCGCAGACCATCGCCTCCGGGTCGATTCGCACACCGTCCACCAGCCACACGCTGTCCGCGTCGAGTGACTCGACTCCGCGAACGACCTCGATGGACCTGTCTCGGATCGCGGCGATGAGCTCCTTGTCGACGATCGCCGGTGCCACGCCGAGGCGGGCACTGCAGGCGAAGATCCCCTCGTCGGGGATCGGTAATCCGAACTCGCGCAGGTCGCCGATGCTCCTCTCCCGGCCGAACCGAGCGATTGCGTCCGCGATAGGGACCGGGGCATGGTAGAGCGGCGTCGCGATGAAGTCTCCCGGTATGCCACCAGGTCCCTGGCGGAGCATGATGTTCGGCGGCGTGCGAGCCGAAAGCCAGACCTTTGCCGCGCCTCCGGTGGCGAGGTCGTAGGCAATTTCCATGCCCGAGCAGCCCGCTCCCATCACGAGGACCCGTTTCCCGTTGTACTGCGAGGGATTCCGGTACTGCGAGGAATGAACCAGTGCACCCCGCCAGTCCCCGCGTCCGGGCCAGTCCGGGACGAAGGGCTCATGATCGAAGCCGGTCGCGACCACCACCTCGGCAGCGTCGACCGAACCGGAAGCGGTGGTCAACCGCCAGTGCCCGTCCGTTAGGTCGAGCCGTTCCACCGGGCAGCCCAGGCGCAGCTCGATCCCGTCCGCACGTGCGTGCCGCTCGAGATGCTCGATCACCTGTTCCCGCGTGGGAAAGGTCGGTGTGCCCTTGGGGTAGGGGCGGTTCGGCAGGTGGGAGAACTGCCTGCCGGTGTTCAGTCGCAGCCGGTCATAACGAGAGTGCCACGACGAACCGACTTGGTCGGCTCGGTCGATCAGCAACGGGTTGATGCCACGGTCGGCGAGGGCCACCGCCGCCGCGACCCCGGAGGTTCCGGCACCGACGATTGCGACTTGATGCTCGCTCATCGTGTGCTCCTTGGGTGTTGTCTTGTTTCATGCGGTTTCGGCGACAATGACGCTCATCGGGCCGGTGAGCGAGCGATGGTCGCGGTAGCGCCAGCCAGTGTCCTGCAGCCAGGCGATGCCTTCTCCGACGCTGTAGATGTCGCCGTGTTCGAGGTGGACCGCGAATTCGCCCGCCATCAGGGCGGCCGCGACCGGCTGGGTGTGGGTGGGGTCGGTCCAGAAGTCGGCAATCAGCAGCGTGGCGCCGGGTGCGGCGACGTCGCGAATGCGTTGTAGCAGCGCACGATTCTGCTCCGGTGACCAGTAATGCACCAGGTTCGCGACCAGGAAGGCGTCGTATCCGGTGGGCAGCGGGTCGGCCATCGCGTCGCCGGCGTATACGTCGATTCGCCCCTCCATCCCGACCGACGCGATGCGGTCCTGCGCGGTCTGGGCAACCGCCGGCAGCTCGAACACGGTCGCGCTCAGTTGCGGGCAGTGGCGCGCCACCGCGATGGACCAGGAGCCGGTGCCGCCGCCGATGTCGAGGAGTCGATGACTGCCGGACAGATCGACCGTGTCCGGCAGGGCGAGCGAGGGGCCGGCCGAAAACGCCTCGATACCGATCGAGGCGATGGGTTGCAGGGCGGCGTCGAGGTCGAAGATCTGGCGTTTCGGCCCGCGGGCGAGTGCGCCGGCCAGGTCTTCCCACGCTGGGAAGCTGATCTTGTCCCAGAACCGCAGCAGCGGACGCAGGTCGGCGGGCGATCCGCCGGCGAGGAACGCGGCCGCCGTCTCGGTATTGACATACTGTTCGCCTCGGCGTTCGAGCATACCCATCGCGACCATGGCGTCGGCGCTGATCCGGGTGGCTCGGGCAGTAAGCCCGCTACGGGCGGCCAGGCCATGCAGGTCGGTGGGGCCCTCGCCCAACGCCTCGAACAAACCGAGTTCGCTGGCGGCGAAGAGGTGTTTGGCGGCCATGAACCCGGACGCCAGCTGCATGATCGGCTCCGGGTTAGGCAGGTCGTGGTCGGTTTCGGCGGAGGTATGGGCTGTCATCGTCATGCAACCAGCGTCGTCGTTGTGGGTTCTGCGTCATATCCCTGAATCCTGGGGAATTCACCCAGATTTCTGGGGTAGGCAGCCCTAACCTGCTGCGATACACTTCGGAGATGGCGCAGAGCTTGCTGCCACGCGTCCGCGATCAAATCTCGCGTGCCGTCGCCGACCAGCTGGACTGGGTGGGGTACAGCGCGCGAATGAGCGAGGCCCTGCGCGCGGTGATCCCACATGACCGCTGCTGCTGGCACACCGTCGACCCGGGCACCATCCTGTTCACCGGCAGCGTCAACCGGAACGTTGGGTGTTCCGGATCCTGGTTGGCGCACTACGAATACGAGGTCGAGGACGTCGACAAGTGGGCGTTTCTTGCGCACAGTGGCCGCCTGGCGGGTGCACTTAGTCTGGATACCCACGGAGATTTGTCCCGCAGTGCACGGCACCGTTCGCACGAGGCGTACGGAATCGGCGACGAGCTGCGGGTCTCCCTGGTGTCGGACGGGGTCTATTGGGGTGCAGCGGCATTCCTGCGCGATGCGGGCGCGCCGTGGTACACCGCCGAGCACGTCCGCGCAATCGCCGCGCTGGCGCCCGCGCTCGCGACCGGTCTGCGACATTCGATGCTCCACAAGGTCGAGGCCGCCGTGACGACCGTGGACTACGGCCCCGGCGTGGTGGTCTTCGACGCCGCGGGCAACCCGGAATCGGTCTCACCCGCCGCGGAACGCTGGATCGACGAAATTGTCGAGGTCCCGGCGCCGTCGACGCCGTTCGAATCGAAGGTCGTGCAAGCCATCGCGGCCCGGGCGCGGGCGATCGATCCGGGCACCGATCCGCTGGAACTTGCCGCGCGCTCGCGGGTACGCACGCGATCCGGCGCCTGGCTGTTGCTGTACGGGACCAGGCTTTCCGGCGTCGAAGACGGACGCACCGCCGTCATCATCCAACCCGCGACGCCGCATGAGATCGCGCCCGTCATTGCCATGGCCTACGGACTGTCCCAACGCGAATGCCATCTCACTGCGCTGTGCATCCAAGGGCGATCGACAAGGGAGATGGCGCACGCAATGTCGTTATCCGTCTACACAATTCAAGACCACATGAAGTCGATCTTCGACAAGACCGGGGTGCGCAGCCGCGGGGAATTGGTGGGGCAGATATTCCTCGAGCACTACGCGCCACGCTGGGAGACGGCATCCCCGCCATCCGGATGGTGGGCGAAGGGCATCAACTGAATTCGCCGAACTCTCAGCTGTGCGTATCTGCTTCACGGCCAGTGGCGCGCCAACCAAGAAGGTTCACCGCCCGAACCATCTCTCCTTCCACGACGCTGGCGCTCACCGATACTTTGCCGTCGACCGGGAAGGTGCCCCTCGCACAATCTGTCGCCGCCGCAGCGAACGGAGGTGGCCCCGATTCCCTCCGTTCGTCCTGCAAGCCCAATCCCAATTCACACGACCAGCAGCGGCTCCGCGAGTCCGGCAGGCAGCGCGATATAAAGCCGCGAAATCGATGCCACTTATCGCCGTGAGTCACAACCAAACCCGCGGGTCAGAGTGGGTGTCGGAAAACGATCGTTTCTGCAGCTCACAAATGCGGCCCGCGACAGTCACGGTGTGTTCACGATGGATCGTCGGGAACCGCCCACAGGCCCGGGCCGGTCCGTCGGCCGGTGTCGGGGTTCAGTGCCCGGAGCTGTTCGGCGTCGTCGCTCAGTGCTTTCTGTGGGTGGGGTCGGGCGTCCTCGGTGACCTCTGGTGGTAGTGGGCAGTCTTGGTGTGCGAGGTCGGGGGTGTTGTCGATGAGCCGCGCCGCTCGCAGGGGGAGTGGCTCGGGCACTCGGACCGTGGGCGGTCGCGGCGTGGTCTCGGGTCGGGACGCCGAGGGTGGAGAACGTCGACATAGCTGTCGCCGGCTCGTCGGGACCTGTGTTGGCGCCGGTGAGGGCGGCGACTTCGACGAGGGCGGCGATTGTCGCACCGAGGGTGGGGGGCATGGTGATGGCTGGGTAGCATGCTGCCCTCGCGATTTCAGCGGCCTTTGTGGCCGCTTCGCCGGTAACGGCGCTCCCACTGCTATGGGTGTGCCAGGATTTATCCGAGTAAATACTCGGGCCGAGCCCGAACACAAGGTTCGGGCGGTCGCCATTTCAGGGTGGTTGACATGCGGTTTGTGAACCAGATAACGGCGATAGCGTTTGTCTCGATTCTCGTCAGCTCAGCGTGTAGCAGCAATTCCGATCCGTCCGGTGCGCCACCGACGACTGTGGCGCATCCGCCGGCGGAGTTTGTCGAGGGTCCGTGCGCGAAGACGCCAAATCCGGTCCCACTGCTGGAGAATGCTCGCTGCGGGGAATTGTCGGTACCGGTGAACCGCACCAGAGAAGACAGCGGATCCTTGCGCTTGGCAGTTGCGATCGTTCCGTCGGAAACGCAGCCGCCGGCCAAGGCTCCGATCGTCTTTCTCATGGGCGGGCCCGGTCAGGATGCGGTCACCGATCCCCCGGTCAACCCGGACGTGCCGCTGAACCGTGATCGCGATCTGATCCTGATGGGACAGCGCGGCAACATAACGTCCAGCTCGCCGTTGCCCTGCCCGGAGATTTTCGAGTTCTTCGCCCACAGGATCGGAATGGCGTGGAACGCCGAGTCCACACGGGATGCGTACGTAGAAGCGGTGAAGGAGTGCCACGACCGCCTGGCTCCCACCGTTGACCTCTCGGCGTTCAATTCGACCGAGAGCACCTATGACCTGATTGATTTACGCAAGGCACTCGGCCTCGAGAAGTGGAATGTGTTCTCCCACTCGTACGGTACCGACCTTGCGCTGATCTACATGCGTCAAGACGCCGACGCTGTCGAGTCGATCGTGTTCGACGGAGTGACGCCTCCATCGGTTGGTGCCCTGGGGTGGACCTGGGCCAGCGCTCGCCAAGCATTCGACAACATGGTCAAGGCGTGCGAGGACCAGCCAGCATGCAAAGAGCGCTATCCCGACCTGGGGGCAACGTTCATCCGGCTGGTCAATGAGCTTGAAGCGAAGCCCATCACCACGACGGTCAACGTTGAGGGTGTAGGAGACACGAAGGTTGTCGTCGACGGCGGAATGCTACTGAACTGGTTTGTCCCCGTGGCTACCCATCTACCGACAGAATTCCCATCAACGGTCGATGAGCTCGCAAACGGGAATGCGCAGCCCATTGCGTCGCGTTGGGCCGAGGTGTGGGGGCATCCGGAGAGGGGCGTCCTCCATTGGGGCCTCACCCTGAGCATTTGGTGCCGTGAATGGATCCCGTTCGAGACCGTCGAGCAGTCAATGCAACAGGCGGAAAAGGAATTCCCTGAACTCCCGGAGTCCGTTCGGGCCCAAGCGCCGCAGCTGCCGTTCCTGCGCGACGCCTGCCAGGTGTGGGACGTGCCGAGGGCCCCTGACTCGATCCGAGACATCACCGTCAGTGACATCCCTTCGCTGGTGCTGTCGGGTACCTACGACGGGCAGACCGGAGCGGTGTGGGGCGACTACATCGCGAAGGATCTCTCGCAATCCATAGTCGCGGTAGTGCCCGGAGCTGCACACGGTGTGTATGCAGAGCCACCGTGCGGAGCCGAGGTAATCGCGTCGTTTTTCGACAATCCGGAGAGGCCGGACATATCCTGCACGGACACGACGCAACTGCCGGCATACGACATTCTCCCGCCACGCTGATGACGACCGAGGTGTTCGCCGTCGGTGGCCCTGAGTTGTCGCGCCGGGCGGTGCTTGGCGGGATCTGCATGCTCACTCCTGTCCGGTCAACTCGGTCAGCGTCGCCGAGATCGCGCGTTGGTAGGCGTCTTCGATGAACGTTTCCGACGGGCGCACGTACCGCATGGTCGACGCGACCGTCCAGTGTCCTAGAAGTTGTTGGATGGCAACCAGATCCACGCCGCGCTCGTAGTTGTGGGTGGCGCACGCGCGACGCATACCGTGCGGGCTGAACCACTCCGCTTCGGGCCGACCCTCCACGTCCATCAGGTGCCGCAACCGGTTACGGATCGTGGCCGCGGCCATCCGGCCGCCGGACTCGTCACACAGCAGCACCGAGCTGTCCGGGAACCGGCCACGGACGTCATCGAGATACCAGCGCAACACCAGATCCAGCCCGTCCAACATCGACACCCACCGTGGCCGGGGCCCGGATCCCTTGGCGCCCTTCCCGAAGCGCACATGAAGCTTGCCGAATGTGCCTCGCCCGAAGTGCACGTCACCGCGGTCGAGCATCACGACCTCTTCGGCGCGCACTCCGGCGTGATACAGCGTGCGGAACAACGCGTAGTCCCGCGCGGCCGGGCCATACTTGCGCGCGGTCGCGATCCGCGCCTTGAGGAACTCGAAGAATGCCGCCACCCGCTCCGCCGTCGGCGGCGTGTTCGCGGTTGGCGAGTCGTCGCCGACGTGGCGGGCGGCATTGAACTCGGCCAGCGGACAGGCCAGCCGCACCCCGAACGCTGCCTCGATCTCCGCCGCTTTGCGAACCTCGAGGAACCGGTGAAAGCCCTTGAACACCTGCACATAGTTCCGCCGCGTCGACACCGATCGACCCGAGCTGGCCAGCTCGCCCACCACCCTATCGACGTCGGCGGCGGTCACCTCCCACACCGGCCGACCAAGCGCCGCCAGCATCCGCTCCAGCACGCCGACGTCATTGGCGATCGTCGATTCCGCGAATCCACGCGCGGTCCACGACGCGACGAACGCCTCCACACATTCGGCCTGGAAACACTGCGGATCTCGCGTTGCCACGCCCGGTGCGACGTCGCCCGAGATCACCCGCAGTCGCTCGTCACCCACCGCACGCCTTCCTCGCACCTAGCGTTGGGCGGTAACACCTTAACTGGCGGGCTTATACCTCGAAGATTAACGACACGCCAATCAGTGGGAAATTGGTGAGGCCTTTCGATGAGAGCGACAAGATGATCTCGTCGACACCGGTGAGCCGTCTCTGTCGTTTCTTGACGATCTGGGGATCGAACGAGGCATCGGTATCACGGGGTACTTGGATTTCGACCGGTCCGATCTCCGTCAGCACCGTTTTCGCTCGTCTGCCGTTGCGGGAGTTCCCTCCATTTCTTCCTTCGATCTGGTGTTTCTCGTAGCCGAGGTGCTCCTCCATCTGTGCTTCGAGAGCGGTTTCGAGCACGTTCGCTGTGAGTTGGTTGAGTAGTCCGTTCGGTCCGACCAGTTCCACGCCGTCAGCCTTGGCCTGCGCCAGCAGTTGCTGCGCCAACTTCTGGTGATCGATCTTCGTCTGATCCATAGGATCGAGTGTCTCGGTCATGATTCCGCCTTCCCGCCAAGCAAAGCTCGGCGTGTCGGCCAGACTCAGATCAACCGATTGCCGGACAGTCCCGTCGTAGGCGTCGTAGGCGTCGTAGGCGTCGTAGGCGTCGTAGGCGTCGTAGGCGTCGTTCAGCTCGGTGTACTTCGCGAGGACTTGTGCCCGCTCGACACCGAAGGAGTAGCCGGCAACGAAAGTGGCCCCTATTCGAAGACCAGCTTCGCGTAAGGCGCGGGATGGATGCTCGAGTGACCAAGATCTGGGCAGGATCGGACGAGATCATCGGCCGCGATCTGTCATTGTTATGTCGCTGGTCGGGGATTGTCATCGTACGCTGGCGCACTGCGATGCGAGTGTCACAGTGCGGCCCGCCAGGGGAGCGGGCCGCACTCGATATGACGTTGCCGGGTCGATGACGCTATGTGTGAACCGGATTCACCGGCGGTCACCCCCGCCGCTGACCGAGGCAAACCGCCAGAAGTTTCCGGCCACGGTCCACCTGGTGCCCTGGCGACGGCGGCGCCGGTGGCCCGTGCGGCCTTCTCGCGGTGTTCGCGTATGTGTTTGCTCAGCTGTCGTATTCGACTGCGACTGTGGGTGTGGTGGGGTGGGATTGACAGGTCAGTATGAAGCCGGCCTCGGTCTCGGCTGTGTGAAGTGCGAAATTTTGCTCCATCGATACTGCTCCTGTGGTGACTCGGGCTCTGCAGGTGCCGCACGCGCCGCCGAGGCAGGCATAGGGGGCGTCGATGTTGTTTTTCAGCGCGGATTCGAGGACGGTCTCACCGGGGGCGAGTTGCACGGTGTGGTTCGCGCCGGACAGCGTGATGGTCACTTCGGAGGCGGGGAAGTCGTCGACGTGCGTGGGTCGGTTCGTGCCGCGGAACAGTTCGAGGTGTATCTGCTCGGTCGGCACCTTTTCGGTTGCGAGGTCATCGCGGATTGTGGTGGCGAGTTCGCTCGGGCCGCACAGGTACCACCGATCGATCGACGTGAGGTCGGTGGCGAGGAGGCGGTGAACCATCGCCAGGTCGATACGGCCGCGAAGAGGTGCGGGGTGGTGCGCCTGGGCTGAGCGGATGTGGAAGATGCGTAGCCGGTCTGCGTACCGGGATTCGAGCTCGTCGAGTTCGGCGGCGAACATGGTCGACTCTGCGGTTCGGTTGCCGTAGAAGAGGGTGAAGCGGCTCTCGGTCTCGATCTCCATGGTGGTGCGCAGAATCGACAGGATGGGCGTGATGCCGCTCCCGGCGGCTACCGCGACATAGTGGTGCCGGGCGAGTGGATCGAGGGGTGCGCCGAAGCTACCCGTGGGGGTCATCAGTTCCAGGACGTCACCGGCTCGCAGCGTGTCGACCGCGAAGCTCGAGAACTTCCCGCCGGGGATGTGGCGTACTCCGATCGACAGTTCTCCCGAGGTGGCGGAGGTGCAGATCGAGTAGTTTCGTCGCACCTGCTGTCCGCCGATGCGGTGTCGCACGGTCAGGTGTTGGCCGGCCTGGAAGTGGAACTGGTCGCTGAGGTGATCGGGGACGTCGAAAGTGACTTTGACGCTGTCTGGGGTCAGCGGCTCGACGCTTTTGACAGGGATCGGGTGGGTGCTGGCATGGCTTGCCGCGGAGGCAGGCGGCATTCGGACTGGGAGCAGTGCAGCGAGTGTGCCGTTGAGGCGTTTCCACTCCTGGTACTGCGTGGCGTCGAGCTGTTGCCCAAAGACGGTGCTTATTGCCGAGTCGCGCTCGAGGTAGGCGGCCTCATTGCGTTGCCAGGCCGCGACGTAGCGGTAGAAGGGGATGGAGGGGTGTAAGTGGTGGACCAGGTGGTAGTTCTGCGACAAGAGCAGGGGAGTCAGGATCCATTCTGAGCCGACGCGGTTGCGGGTCGCGCGGTAGCGGTTCTCGCGTTGGGTGTCTTCGAGGTCGTGGTGGGGTAGCCAGTCGAACCACCAGGCGAGCACGAACATCGCGACCCGTTCGGGGATCAGGTAGATCAGCGCGAGCGTCCACAGATGTCCGGTGAAGGCGGCCGAGGCGATGACGGTCACGGAAAGGGTCATCAACGACGCCGTTTCGAGAATCTCGGCGCGTGGTCGGCGACGCAGGTTGCGTACCAGGAAACTGATGTATGGCAGGTCCATGGCGGGGAAGCGGATGGGCAGCTGCCACCAGGGTGAGGCGCTGACGAAGTGATCGGGATCGGACTTACCGTCGTTGGTGTTGCGATGGTGCTCGATATGGATGAACGCGAAAGATCTGAATGAAATCAGAGGCGAGACGAAGAACATTGCCACGCGACCGAAGGCGACGTTGACCCAGCGATGTGAGCTGATCGAGTAATGCGAGGCGTCGTGCAGCACGGTGAACAGGACGAAGATTGCTGCGGAGCTCGCGGCGATGGTGGCGATCGCAGGCAACGTGTCGGTGAGCGCGGCCCAGGTCGAGAGGCCGAAGAGCGCAAGCGCAGATGTGCCGATGCCGACTATCGGCCAGGACAGCGTGGGAACCTGCTCGCCCGGATCAGGCAAGGAGTGCTCCGAGGCCGCTGCTGGGGGTTGGGGTGCTCGAGTCGTAGTCGACATCGGACTCCTCCTTCGCGCTTCGGGATGAGATTCCTCACAACCTAGATCCGGCCGGTATCGGTCGACAAGGCCTTCCCAGCCCTCTCCGGTGTGCTGTCAGCACATTCTCCGTGCTCGGGCGCCGGTCAGCGAGGCTCTGACCCGTGCAACACCGAGGCCCCCAGCACATTGCAGACGGTCAGCGCTGCGTGTAGTTCGGCGATGTTGATCGTTGCGGGCCGGCCCCTGCGCTCTTCGGCACGACGCACCCTTTGCAGGACCGTGTTCCGGTGGATTCCCAAGGTGCTCGCTGCGGTCGCCAGACTCCCCTGCGCGTCGAGAACAGCCAGGAGCGCGGCGCGCTCGCTGCGCTCTTTCGCGTCGTCCCGTGCGAGAGCACCGAGCTGAGCGGCGACGAAGGCCCGCGCCGCATCCAGGTCGCGCGAGATGGCGTCCACCAACGCAACATCGCTGAACTTGGTGATCGATGGCGCCGCGCGACCGGATAGTTCGATGATTCGGCGAGTGCGTAGAGCCTCGAGGTGGGAGGTGCGGAAACCGGCTGCCCCCGGATGGGGTGAGCCCACCGCGATGTGAACGTTTTCGCGTTCGCCGGGAAACTCAGTCGCCATGCCCGTGAGCGAAGTTCTCACGTCCCCCGTGATCGATGCCCATCCCCACACCGCGAGTGGGCCGTCCGCCACGACGAGTGAGTGACCGGCCCCAAGGAACCTTCCAACCTGCCGAGCGAATCCCTCGAGGTCGACGCCGCGGTCGTCGACCCAGCACACGAAACCGAT
This sequence comes from Rhodococcus sp. JVH1, assembly GCF_000280725.2. Classification (NCBI taxonomy): domain Bacteria; kingdom Bacillati; phylum Actinomycetota; class Actinomycetes; order Mycobacteriales; family Nocardiaceae; genus Rhodococcus; species Rhodococcus sp. JVH1. Next base: position 7,322,549 of record NZ_CP166289.1, read on the forward strand.
CTGCCGACCGGTGAACCGGTGGCTGAGCACACGTTCGGCGCGAGCGATTTCGACGCGTTCCCCAGCGAGCAGCGCCCGCACGAGATCGGCGCGTTCCGCTCTTGCCTGGTTCTGGCGTCGGTCGAGCTCAGCGACGTACTCGGCAGCTACCAGACTGGAAATGCGGTCGATGTATCGAAATCCGAAGCGCTCGAGATCGATAAACGTCCTCAACGCGACAGCGGGGTCCTCGATCCAGTCAGTGAGTGAGTCGGAAAGCTTCTCGGTGAAGTACTCATGACCCAACCGATAGAACCGCAGCATCACATCGACGCTGTGCCCGCGTGATGCCATTGCGCGCGCGTGTTCGAGCGCCGTTACCGGCGCCTCCGCAGCCGCTACGTCGATCCCATGACGAACCATCGAAAGTACCGCTTCGAGATTCGACGAGCACGATCCCAGGGTCAGGCCGCGAAGCTCGGCATCCCCGCCGACCTCCGGTATTCGCTCGGCTATATACCTCAGCATGTCGTCAGCCAGGCTGGACACATTCGCCAGCAAATACGCAGCAATACCCCTTCCAGCCTCCGCACCGTGAGCCGGCTCCAGCGCCTCCATATCTGCACACTAACCTCGACCGAACTGCTACGGCCGACCCTTCACGACCGACGCAGCAATGGAGTTGTTGTTCCGTGGCTGCGCATTGCGAGGTCATGACCACCCATCAGAATCCGATCGACCAACAATCGCCGGCCATCTATGCTGGTCACGAAGTCTCCGGGATCAGTTTCGTCTTGGTAGCCAAACCATCTACCGGAGACCTCACCCATTCCCAGTCAACGGGCCACATCCGTACCGGCATGACCCAGATACGTAGGACAAGAGCGACACCCGCCGCACCGGCGGTACGCGTGCTGGGGTCCTTCTTCGCGGCGATGACACCGTCCTCCAGGTCAAGGACTACAACGTCAGCCTGACTGCTGGTTGCGTCGGGGAAAGCTTCAGGTTTTGCCGCAGACACCAGGAGCCACGATCGAGCGTGCTCGTAGGGAATCGTGCTTGAAGGCTCAGACGGAAGCATGGACTCTATCGGTCCTCTCGTGGTGTGGATGAGATTGTGGCCGCGGCGCGGTTTTCCATGGCGGCTCGACCAGAGCCGGGAGGGGCCACAGCCACGTCGAAGGCTGCGCCGAAGGTCGAGCCTTCCTGTCCGGCATGCAGCATCGCAGGAGTTGGAGTTCGATTCGCGCGGCGGTCCAGGCAATGTCCGCCGTGCGGAATGGCGACGGGCCGCCTCCGACCCGATGCAGCGTGATTGGACAGATGCTCAGAGCTCTGGGTACCGCCAAGCGACGTGCACGCCACCGTCGAGAACGATCGTCTGCCCGGTGATCGCAGAAGCCGACCGGCTCAAGAGGAACAGCAGTGAGTCGGCAACCTCAGCCGGTTGTAGCAACGCGAACCTTCCTCGAGAAGAACAGCGCTTGGGTACGCGTCAACCCTGCCACCACGCCCCAGTGCGAGAAGGATCTGGTAGCACTACACGACGCGCCAGGACTGCTCGGCGTGATGGTGGCGAAGACCGAATCCGCCACACACGTGGACTACGTTGCGAGTGCCCTCCACGGCACACCGGTCGTCGCACTCGTTGAATCAGCGCTGGGAGTCGAGCACGCATTCGATATCGCGTCGGCTCGTGCAACAGCACGACTCGCATTCGGTACGGGGATTTTCGTCGCGACACCCTCACGTCCAATCGGCCGGAAGCCCTCGCTTACGCACGCGGCCGGCTCGTGGTTGCAAGCCGAGCCGCAGGGATCTCCGGCCCGATCGACGGACCGTGCCTTACCGGAGAACCAGAACTCTCGCGGGCCTTGGCATCGACACTGTCGATGGAAATGACCGGGATGCGTGCTCCGTCCGGCGGGAACTACGTCCAGCGCCGCGACGATCGGCCCTGGCTGGACCTCGCACCGACGGAGACACAGCCGGTGTAGATCGCCCCCTTGTGCACGGCCCCTCACCCGCCCCCTGGGAGGGGCCGTTTCGTCTGTGATGGTGCTGTGACCTGGCGTGATGACATGTCCCCGGTTTGTGATGTGGGAGTGCCGGCGAGGTGTCGGCGAGGAGTACCGGTGCCGGGTGCCGCGATGCGGGCCATTGAACCCGGCGGCTTCGACCCTGGATTACCCCGTATATGTGGTCGGAACGACGGTGGAGGGTTCGTCGTCGGCGTGGATCGTCCCCATGCCGGGCTGGGTCTGCCCATCATCGACCGCTACGGACACAGAGGGTTCATGCTTATGCTCGCCGAACACGCCGAGTAGGAACACCGCCGAGTAGAAGGTTCGACACCCATGCCCGAGAAAAGCGAGAAACCCGAGCCCCGAGTCTTGACCGTGGGTACCCGGGTGCTGGTCCAGAGACAGTTCGGACACGCCGCGACCGGCGCGATCGTCGAGGACTATTCCGAACTGACGGACACCGCCGAACGCGGGCACGACTGGGCGCCCGTGCACCGATGGGCGGTCGCGCTGGACGATGGACGTCTGGTCTTCGCCGACCGCTGACCTCACCATCGAACCAGTCACCGGCACGGGCGGCCGCTGACACCACACGGGGCCGACGCCCCTTTTGCCGCTCACCTCGACATCTGCCCGGGCGGTCATTTCAGCGCCTTCATGGGGCCGACCTCATCGGTCGGAGATTCGTGGGCACCGTGGGTCGCACCGCACCGGATACTCCGGCGCGCGACGGACCGACATGGGATGCGGCCGGTGGGACCGGGTGTTCGGGATCAGGATCGATCGGCGTGCCCGTGGGCGCGGCGGTGACTGGTGTGCGGCGGTGCGCGAAGTGCAGGAAGTACGTTCCATCTTCTGGGGTGGTGAGCGCGGGCAGCAGCACCCGCCAACTCTCATCCACCTGGCGGGCCCCCGCGTCGGGGATGCCGGTCCCGGCGGCGTGCAGCTGGGCCCCGTAGGCAACTGCGATGAGTACCTCGGCGACCTCCTGCGGATCGAGGCCCGCCCGGACATCTCCCTCCGCGATGGCCCGCTCCACCAGGCCCCGAAACGCTTCGGTCCAGGTGTGGATGGTCGAGGTATGAAGGTGGCCGCTGCTGTCGCCGATCTCGCGGACCAACCGGAACGCGGCCCGCACCATCGCCTCCCTTCGACCCGCATCCGCCAGGGTGTAGGAGAGCTCGATGAGCGCTTCGACGGCACGGGGATGGCGGCGGATCTGCTGCGAGCGAAGATGGCCCATGCGGTGCATCCCCTCGGATATGACCGCGTCGGCGAGGGCCGGTTTCGACGTGAAATGGTGATACACGGCGCCCTTGCCGACGCCCGAGTGCCCGGTGATCATCTCCAAAAGTCGTGTTTACATACCCGTTTCGGTCGAATTCCTCGGCCGCACGCTGCAATACGCTATTCCGGGTCACGCGAGCCCGTTGTTGAATGACGATCACTCCTTCTTCAAGGGATCACCTTCGGCGGCGATGTCTTCTCTATATGACAGTGCCGCAAACCGTGCCGTGGGTGAATACGCTCAGTTGAGCTATTCAAGGGTAATTCCCGATGGGGTGTCGAAGTCGCTGCGTATGGTGGTGGCTCGGCTCCCGCCTGGTGAGCCGAGCCACCGCCGTTCCAGGGTATGCGGCGATCAGCCGATTCCGATGCCGCCGCCGAATGTCACACTGAGCCACTTCAGGAACGCCTCGAAGGCGACCGAGAGGTCAATACCTGCAGAACCCATGAACTCTTCACTCCTCTTGCCTGTTGTCGTTTACGAGATCATCGATCCCGCTTACCTGCATATCGCCCGGAAGTGCCCTCGGCGTTTCACCGAAACCGAAATTAGACACGATTTCGAACTGAACGAAAGGCCAAATTCATTTGGGCGAGTGATCAAAATAGGAAATGGACGAGTGATCAAAATGTGCGAAATCAGCCGGGGAAATCAGGGCCAGGGGAGTGGGTCGATCCGGTGTGGCGTGGGTGCCGGATCTGCTTCCGCGTTCGGCGCCGCGCAACACAATGGGCCGTCGTGGCGATACATGGGCGGGGCGGGGTTGGGTGATCGATCGCGTCAGCGACCGTCGCCCTCGGCAACCAAGGAAGTTTTTCAGTGCTCGGTATGAACCTGTTCTGGATGGTCGCGGTGCTAGCTGCCACGCTGATCGTGGTCGCAGCATCTTTCGCCGCGGCGGTCACCGCTGACGCGGCGTCTCGCAGGCAGGGGCCGGAACGAGCCGATCAGGTTGCATCCGACCCGGAGTCGCGGGTGCTCACGGTCGAGTCACGGCATGGCGGACGGGATTGGCACCGGGTCGCGATACGGGCGTGGACGCTCTGCGTGGCCGCCTCTCTTATCGTGGTCGCGTTCGTCGGTGTGCTGATCATCGTGGGATGAGGATCAGCACTGGGCCACACCGCCCCTGAAGATCGAGATCGGAAGGCGCACAGTCCACCCGACCGTCACATCGCCCAGCCGACGGGGATCACGTCCAGTGAGCTCGGGGTTCAGCATCGGTTACTTCACGCGGTTTCGAGGTGTCTGTCCGCGGTGCTCTCACCGACGGGCGCGGTCTCAGTCCGCCAGCGCCCTCGCCGGCTCCGGCCGTTCCGTGACCCCGCCGGGGGGTTCATCCGGCGGGGTATTGGGCCACCGCGCGGTCTGGGCGCGGCGACACCCTCAACGGTAGCTGTGTCACGGGTCGGCGTCCGGACGGGAGCTGCCACCGTGGTGGGACAGAAATTGAGTGATCTCGGTTATTCGTTGGACAGCAGCGGCCCGAGTGGTCCGAGGTCGATGTTGAGGTCCTCGGAGTCAACCCGAACCGATCCCACCCTTCGGCCATGCGGGTCCTCGAGCAGCATCAGTGTCGTCCCGATCCGCTCGATCTGTTCGTCGCTGAGATCTCCGTGCTCGACCCTGCGCAGGGCCTGCCCGCTCCATCAGCTGACGCAGCAATTCGACGAGGATGAGAACCAGGGTGACCGGGCCACGTTCGACCGATTCGGGTCGGCGCCCCGATACGTTGCGGCAGTACACGGTGGCCCTCCCCGGTTAGGCGTCCAGCTCGGCGGGGCTTGCGCCAACTGTCCGGGATCAGTCATCGGTGGTATCCGGCCCCTTCGGAGCCGGCTCCAGGGCGCTGACCGAGGCGATGAGGGTGCGCAGCGAGATCCGCACCATGTCCACGTCGGCCAGCGACAGCGTGATCTCGCCGGTGATGACGACGCCGCCACCGAGCACCCGGTCGAGCAGGTCGACGAGGGCAATGCGGCGAGTGTCGTCCGCGGGGACCGCGGGGACCATGTCGCTCATGGATTCGCCCGATCAAATCCCCGCGAAGGAGTACGGGGGCCACGGTCGATCATCTCCAGAGCCACACTCTCATGTTTGGTGTCGAGTGCCGCGACGGCCGAGGCGAATTCGTCGGCAAGTTTGTCGGTGCGAAACCGGTTCCGGTCACCCCGGCCGGTCGGGCATCGTCGACGCTGTCGGAGGTGATGCCGCACGGCCACCCCCCGTCGTCACTCGCGGTCATCGTCGTCTCGCCGCCTGCCCTCCACCTCGAGCGGCGTACCCGACTCCACCTGGGGACGCATCGACCGGTCGGACTCGAGTGCGGCAATGCGCTCCTTGAGTTGTCGGTTCTCGAGTTCGAGGTCGCTGCTCTTGCCGGTCAGCCAGGGATCGTTCTCCCACCAGTTGATCCCGACCTCCTTCGCCGTCTCCAGCGAGGCGATGACCAACCGCACCTTGATCGTCAGCAGTTCGATGTCGAGGAGGTTGACCTGAATCCCCGGCGATCACCAGGCCCTTGTCGAGTACCCGCTCGAGGATTTCCCCGAGATTCGTCGACTGGTGCCCGCCACCCATCCCGCCGGCGGGGCTCTGCGGGAGGCGCCCGGAGTTCCCGCCGGACAGGGTCATGACTGGTCACCGGCGCCGCGGCTGTAGCGGCGGGTTCTGCGGTAGGACAACAACTCTCCGTCCATATCCAACACCACTTCGTACAGGGCGAGCAGGTCGGTCGAGGACGGGATGCGCCGATCCTCGACCACTTCCACTTCCACCGTCCACCCGTCGTCGGTCGGCATCACCGACGTCGCACCGAGCGGCTTCTTGCCCGTCAGCTGGGTGATGTCCCGCACCGCAAGCTCGGCGATGTCCTGCGCCGGCAGTGTCGGTGGCTGCTCCTGCGCCATGACCTGCTCACTCCCTCTCCGGAGTGGTGGGCTGAGCCGTTCCGGTCATTCGGTCGAGGATGGCCTGCTGCGCCTGCTCTTCCTCCTCGGCGGAGATCTCACCCCGCTCGCGGGCCTCGTCCAACTCCTCGAGCGCGCGGCGGGCGCTGGCGGGATCGTGCAGTTCCTCCTCGACCTGCCGCTGAATCAACTCGGCCAGCGAGATCACGCCACGCACCGGCGCGAGCGGCAGGGTGACGATGAACGAGAGCAGTCCCATCGCCTCAGCCCTCCGGCGTCGGGGACAGCACGAAGTCGTAGGCGGCGAGCGGTCCGAGTAGCCGCATCTCGACCCGGCCGTCCCACTGCTCCGCCAACGCTCCCACCGCCTGCTCGAGCTCGTCCTGCCGGGCAACCTCGACCAGGACCGCCACCTGGGCGGCATCCTCCTCGTGGGTGGGTTCGCGGACGTTGACCGAGTCGGCGAGCGAGTCGAGGGCCTCGACCACCGTGGCCGTATCTTCCTCCCGCTTCGCGACGATGGCGTTGGCCACGATCTCGCCGAGGGCCATCCGGGCGTCGCGGGTGGCGGCCTCCGGCTGGTCCCGGATCGTGTCGCGCAGGGCGCTGGCCCGCTCGTTCTCGCCGATCACCTCCCACAGGATGGCGTGTTCGACGTAGCGGCCCTTCACCACGTATTGGGCCTTACCCTCGAGTTCTTCCATGGCGGCGGCGAACTCGTCGGCGTGCGCGGTGAGCAGTTCGTCCTTCACCGCGTCGGTGTCGGTCAGGACCGCCCCGAACCGCAGCGGCAGTACCGGTGCCACCCGCGCAACACCGTCCAGCAGGTGGGCGTGGGCCTGGAGGTCCGCGGGTTTACCGATCGGCCGGTCCACCGAAATTTCACTGACCAGCGCCGCGATGTCGCCGTGTTTGATGGTGCTCACCCGCGAGTCGTCGACGCCGACCGCGTCGTCTTCGGTCTCCACATCCGCGGGCACGATGCCGTAGACGTAGACGCCGGTGGTACGCGGCTCTTCGGACGCATCGGCAGCCTGGTCCGACGCATCGGCCTGCTTCGACGTGGACATCACTTGTCCCCTCTGCTGGATTTACGTGACACCCGCTCGCGCTCGGGCTCCTCTTCTCCGCCGCCGAGGAGGTCACCGAGTTTGTCGCCGGCAGCCTCGAGCGCGCCCTTGGTCTTCGACTTGGCACCACCTTCGGTCACGGACCCCACCAGATCGGTCAGGCCCTTGGGTTCGCTGCCGATCTCGAGCCGATTCACCGCCTCCGCGAACCGCAGATACGTGTCGACACTGGCCACGACGATGCGGGCGTCGATCGTCAACAGTTCGATCCCGACCAGCGAGACCCGCACGTACGCGTCGATGACCAGACCCTTGTCCAGGATGGTGTCGATGACGTCGGCGAGGCTGCTCGAGCTGGGCCCACCGGTGGTCATCGGCGGGCTCCTCGCTTCGAGGCGGCGGACTTGGTGGCCGCGGTCTTGCGTGGACGGCCACGGCGTGCCGGTGCAGTGTCTTCACCCGACGCCGCGGTCTTGCGTGGGCGGCCACGGCGTTTCGGCGGTTCACTCGCGGCCGCGGTCTTGCGCGGACGGCCGCGGCGTGCCGGCGCGGGCGCCTCGTCCTCCTCGGCCTCCTCGTCGACCGCTTCCTCACCCTCGTCCTCGTCAGCCTCGTCTTCCTCTGCCTCGGGCTCCTCGTCCTCGGCCTCGTCTGTTTCCTCCGGCTCCTCGTACTCGTCGTCCTCGTCCGGCTGGGTTTCGTCCTGTTCGTCTTCCGTTTCCGCCTCGTCCTCTTCGGGCTCGACCACCTGACCGTCCCGGATCTCTCCGCGCCAGCCCTCGACGTCGTCGGGATGGAGAATCGACTGTGTCATGACGTGGCGTGCAAAGTGTTTCAATTCCAGCCGTGCTCGGCGTCCCTGCGCACGCCAGAGGTTTCCCGTCTTCTCGAACAACCCCTTCGGGTGATACTCGAGAATCAGAACGATGCGGGTGAGATCCGGGGTCACCTCGTGGAACGTCACCGCACCGTCGATGAAACCCTTGGCGCCCTTCGAGCGCCACACGATCCGCTCGTCGGGAACCTGCTCGAGGATCGTCGCTTCCCAGGTTCGGTGCGACAGGAAGATCTGCGCCTTCCACTCGAGCTTCTCGTCCGCTTCCTGCTCGACCCGTTCGACTTTCTTCATGAACGACGGAAAGTCGGCGAATTGGGTCCATTGGTTGTAGGCCAGCTGAACCGGGACCCCGACATCGATCGTTTCGACGATGTTGGTCAACTTCAGCTTCTTGCCTTTTCCGCTACCGCCACCACCACCGCCGGTGACCGCGTCCTTGAGGTCGGACGCCTTGTCCTTGACCGTCTGCTTGGCGCCCTCCCACCAGCCGCCACCGGTGTCGGACTCGTCCGGTGACTCATCGTCATCCGACTCATCGTCATCCGTTTTCTCGGAACCGGTGAGTGCGGCGAGCAGCCCTCCTTCGCCGCCGTTCTCGGCGTACTCGCTGAGCCGCCCGGAGGTGTTCGCCACCTTGTCCGAGACCGAGGACAGTGCCTTCTCGGCGACCGTGCCGACCAGCTTCTGCATTGCTTCCTGCAGCACGCTCGACGATCCGTTGCCGTCACCCGGTGCGGCTTCTTGTAGTTTCTTCGCGGCGCTCGTCATCGCCATCACCTCCGTGCCCGTCGGACGGGCGCGGAGTCCGTCGTGGCCTTGGCCCGTGTCCTGCGTTTGCGGGCAGGAGCCTCTTCGTCGTCTTCGTCTGACTTCGCGGTCCGCGATCTGCTCGCGGTGGGCCGGGTGCTGCCGGTGCCCGAGGCCCGGCGGCGCGGCGTGGGCCGCTTACGTGGGGCCGGTTCCTCGTCGGCCTCGTCTTCGTCCGGCTCCTCGGCCCCTGCCTCGTCCTCGGCCGCTGTCTCGTCTTCGCCGCGCTCCTCGTAGTCGTCGGCCTCGTCTTCCTCCGCGGCGGAGTTGTCCTCCGGCTGTTCGTCGGCGCTGGGCTGCTCGTCGTCCCGCGAGCGAGTGCGCTTCTTGCGGCCGAATCTGCTCACCTTGGTGACATCAGTGACGTTGTCCGTGGCATCGCTGACGGTGCCCGTGATCTCCTTGCTGCCCGATTGGAGCCGGTTGCTCAGCGAGTCGATGCGCTGGCTGGCAGCGGTGACCGCTGCCGCCTTCGCCGCGCTGACTAGTTCACTCCGGACCGTGTCGCCGAGTTTGGCGACCTCCGGGGAATTCGAGAGCATCTTGGTGCCGAGCGAGAGCAGCTCCCGCGGCCCGCCGGGGAAGCGCCCGGCCGTCCCCGCCCCGGCGAGCATCAGCGCCAGCTTCATCCGGCGGGTGCGCCCCAGCAGATAACCCGCACCGATCGCGGCCGCCATCTGGGTCTTGTTGTTCATCGTGGAACCCCTTTTTTGCCGAGTGGTCACCTAGCACCTCTCGCCAACCTCGGAGATGTGCCGCAGGACCGTTTCGGAGATGTGCCGCAAGACCGTGCGCGGTAGGGGTGCGCGTTTTTTGACTACCCCAACCCAGCAACGCTCAATCACCAGCACAACCACTACACCGGCCGACTCCACGGATGCCCCGTTTCTGCATCCACTCGTGCAGAAAGTCCGGCCGTCGATGATCCCGGAGCCTCCTGCAGCGACCGTGTCGAACCGTTGCGGCCGCGCATGGCACTGCCTCTCGGATATGTTGCTGTGCAGGGGAATTAAGTACTTACCGGTCGTTCCGTGAGGGTTCTTGTGCAAACGGAAGATTGGAGGGAATCACATGGTTGCGGAATGTCGCGATGAATTTTTTGTGGAGCGTCGTGTGCCGCCTGCTCACGAAATCGGTACTGCCGGCCCGTCGATCAGGTCAGCCTGCGGCGGCCCGTACCGCCGCGACGATCGCCATGACGAGCAGGGCCAGCAGCAGGACCACGAGCAGTACCGGCCCGAGGAGGAGTCCGAGGGCCAGGAGGAGGAGCAGGGCGATCTTGGCCTTGGTGCTCAATCCGGAGGCCAGCCCTTTGATCGCCGCCCACACCGGATTCTTACCCGTCAGGGCGGCCCGAACGCCCTCGAGTCCGGCTTGCATGCCCACCCCGCCGTGCGCGACCTCGTCGACGAGGGTTTTGATCCACTCCTGGATCTTTTGTTGGATTTTGTCCGTCAGCATGGCGCCGCGGTCTCGCGCCGCCTCCAGCAGCCGGTGAAGGTGGGTTTTGAGCCATTCGATGGCGGCCTCGACCGACCGCGACACCAGGCCCGGGGTGGTGTCGGCGCGCCCCCCGCGGTCGGTGTCCTTCGCTGACGAGTCCGGTCGGCGGGTGCGAGTCGGTGCGGTGGACCGCGGGTGCGCGGACGTGCGCGGCCCCTCACCTCGGGGATGCGTGCGGGCCGCCGGCTTCGCGGTGGTGGCCCGCGCCGGCGCACGCCCGGAGGACGCCTCGCTGTCGGCGCGCCGCCGACGGGGTGTGCCCGAGGCCGATTCGGCGGTGGCGTCCGTTCGTCTCGGTCGTGGCGTCGGTTCCGCCCTCCGTGGGCTGCTGCGCCGCGAGGTGGCTCTGGTCGAGGTCGCGGCGGCCGGACGCCTGCGCGGCAGCCGCCCCGCCTCGGTTGTGGCGGTCGCCGCGAACCTTTTCGCCGTGGTCGATGCTCGGGCCTTCGGCTTGGTTGTGGTGGTCGGGTTGTCGCCGCCGGTGGTCGTGCCGTGGCCGACTGTGCCGCCTCGGTGCGAGGGTGTCCGGCCGCCCGTTCTCGCTCGTGCAGCCATACATCGCAAGTACCCCCGGGTCGATCCGCGGAAACCGGATTCAGCGCCCGAACACTGCACCGACGCGACACCACCGTCGCTATTCGACCACTGGATCAGGAACTGCTCTCGGCTGAGACGGGCTCCGAGTCCCGGACTGTTGGGACGACCGAGTGGCTGGTGTGGAACGTCAACCGAAATCCTTTGCGGGAGCACCATCCCACAGCAATTCGGTGACGTCGTGGAAGCAGACGAGCGTGACGGGGTCGTCGTGACGCTCGAGCACCGACTCGCTGACGAATGCGCGAACGGTCGAGCCGTCTCGATGCGTCAACGCGACGAGTTTCCCGGCGCTCTCCCGTAGCTCGGCCACGGCCGACGGGCCCGGGGACGCCGTCTGCATCAGATCACCGATCAACTGGCTATCGACCTCGTTCGGTGGATAGTCGAGCATCAGCCCGAACGCCCGGTTCGAGTACACGACGACACCGTCGTGTTGCACCGCGAGGACGGGCACCGGCAACCGCTCGAGCAGAACAAGAGCGGGTAACCGCTCGAGGTAACCCAGCGCGGTGTCCGGGTCCGGGCGTCGTCTCTCGTCCATATGTCGATCATCGGCCTCCGTCGTGTGCCGTTACATCGACCGACGCTGGGGCCACCGTAGAGTGCGCAGATCCCGGGTGACCCCGTTGGTCGGTTTCGGGTGCTGGTCACCGCCCGTGGTGGCAACCGCCCCGCCAGCGACGGCGCGGTTACCGGCCCCGAGCCGACTGCTGTCTCCTTCGAGGGGCCGAGGAATACCGGAACCGGATCGCCTCGGCTTTTCCGCGCGATGCGGTGGACCGCCGGTGACACCGATCTTCGGCGGTCATCCGCGAAATTCAGGCCGGGTGGATGCCGTTCGGGTACGGGGGCCGTTTTTGATCGAACCGGGCCCGCTGTTGCGTGAAGGCGAGGGCGTCCTGCTGCATGCGTCGTTGCCGACGAATAATGCTCACTCGGGCGCGGGCGCAGCGCCTCGTCGTCGAGGAGGGCGGCGGCGCGATCGCCGTCGACCAGCAGGCGCTCGTTTGCTGGTCTGCCTGACGATGGTCTGCGTGGCCGCGGCGGCGGCGAGTGCTCCGAGGAGTAGAAGCAGGAGCAGGGCGACGTCGATGTTCAGGGGGTCACTAAATCCTTTGTCCCGTTAGTTTCGTGCCCGGAACTTCGCTACGGCGCAACCTCCCGGCGGGCCCAGCAACAGCCCGAGAACGAGGGGGAGGACGAGGGCGACCGGTGCCGTGCCGCTCAACTCGGACACCAGCCCCTAAACGCGGCTCGCACCCGGTTGACGATCACCGGGAACCGACCAGACGGCCCGTTCGTCCATCCGCCACACGTACGAATTTCCCAGTCAGTTCCGGTTTTTCACCGGTTGAAGATGAGCTGTTACGGGTAGTCCGGTCGGGGGTGGACCGCACCGGCACTCGCACGAGGGCAACGAGACGGCAGAGCAGCCGAGGAACGACCGCCTCGCAGGCGCATTGACGAGCCACCCCGCAAGCGCAGCGCCCAACCGAAAACCTCCGGGAGCCGGAAACAAGGAGCGCAGCTATGACCACAGGCGGACCGAGCTCGAGCAGCCTGGCCGACGTCATCGACACCATCTTGGACAAGGGCCTGGTCATCGACGCGTACGTGCGGGTCTCGCTGGTCGGGATCGAACTGTTGACGATCGACGCCCGCATCGTCGTGGCCAGTGTCGACACGTATCTGCGTTTCGCGGAGGCGGTGAATCGGCTCGAGATCGGCAGCGAACCCAAGGGCCTGACCGACGTCGTCTCCGACATCAAGGGCAGCGGCAGCACGAAGTCCAAGACCAAAGGTGTCCTCGAGGGCGTCGGGGAAACGCTCAGTGAGCTGCTCAGCGGATCGGGAAGCGAACGCGAACCCGAACGCCGCCGGAGGCGGAAGTGACCTCCACAGACCACACCGACACCCCCGACGACAACAACGAGGCTGCTCCGGCCGCCGGGATCAACGCATAGGCATCAGCCCGCGGACGTGGAACCCGAAGACGGCGCCACCGGCATCCGCGACACCCCGATCAGGATCGTCGCACATGGCGGCATCTCCGCACCCCGGCATTCTTCGCTCTGTAGAGCGCTGACAGAGTGCGCCGACCCTACGGTTTTGCGCCGATTCCCGTTCCATCCGCAAGGCGACCCGCAAGGCCGGGCGCAAGGCGGACAAGAGATTGATTGCCGCGGTCGCCGACACCGATGACGCGGCGCTGCATCGGGCGCGGAAGGCCGCCAAGCGGGCCCGCTACGCCGCCGAACTCGCCAGGCCGGTCCTCGGTAAGAAGAAGACCACAAAGAAGGCCGCCGAATACAAGAAGATTCAGACGGTGCTGAGCGAGCACCAGGACAGCGTCGTGGCCGCCGAGACCCTCCGCACGCTCGGTGCCCGGACCGGCACCACACCGGGCGAGAACGGGTTCGCGTTCGGGCTGCTCTACGGGCTCGAACGACAGGCAGCCCAGCAGGCGCGAGCAGACGCCGCGCAACTGACCAGCTAGCCCATTCGTGGGTGGGACCCCGGGTCGTGCGTGTAAGGGTGGGCCCGCAGCCCGCGCAGTCGGTTACGCGCGCGCAAACCTGGGTAGTCGCGGCGAAAGATTAACTTTGATCCGAAGGTCGGGGCGCCGGAGGTTGTCCGCCGATGACCGATATCGTCACCGTCACCGAGAACGGGCGCTACCGGCTGCATCTCGAGCGCCGTCTGCACCACAACTGTGACGAGGTGTGGCGGGTCCTTCGCCGGCTGCATCCCGAATGCGTCGGCACGGGCATGGCGTGCCGTGCCCGGCCGCCCAACCTGCTCGAGTACGCCTGCGGGGAGATCGTGCTGCGGTGGGACATCACCAGTGACGGTCACTCGCGGTCGGTTCTGCGGTTCAGTCACTGTTGCCCCAGCCGACAGGACGGCATCGAAGAGATGGGCTGGTGGCTCACCGAACTCGACGTCCTCGGCGAACTACTCGACGGCGTGAACGTGACCGATTTCCGGCGCCGTGCCGAGGACATGATCGACCGCTGCCGACGCGCGTTCGAATAAAAGAGGATCGAGGGCGGATGAGTCCCATACTCATCGGTGGACTGTTTTTGAGGCGCCCGATGCTGTGGGCGGTGTCAGGGCTGCGGGACCTCGACGTTGTCGGGGAGTGTGTCGCGCATCTTGTCCACTTCCTGTTCGATCCGATCGACGGCGCTGTCGTTGTTGAGGACGGTGACCACCCCGGCGGCGAAGGCAATCGAGATGACGATCGCCAGCCCGCTCAACACCAGGCCGGCGATCGCCACACCCTTGCCGGTGATCCCCACCCGGCGGGCCGCCCGCAGGCCGATCACCCCGAGGATCAACCCGATGATGCCCAGCACCAGCCCGACCGGGGACAGGATCACGATCAACACACACACGAACGCGGCCACCCCGAATGCGAGCGCGAATGCCGCGGCCGCGCTGGTGCGCGCCGGCTTGGTCACCACCCGCTCCTCGACGGCGACGGCGACGGCGACGGGGCGGTCGTCGACAGGGCGGTTATCGACTCCGGGTTCCATGCGCCGCGGGTCGCCGTCGCGTCCCGGGCCGGTCAGTGGTTTGCTCATCGTTACCTCCGTGTCGGCGGTCGCCTTGTGCGGCTCTGTCGGGACACCCCGTGATTTGGTGTGCCACCACACAAAGCATGCCCAGCTCACGCGCGCTCCAACCCGGAGCGGCCCCAGGGCGTCCGTCGCTGCCGGCGGTGAATCTTCTCGGGCACGGGAGGAGGCCACCGTGCGGCGACTACCGATCCCGAATAGACGCCGGCCGCTATCCGGTCCTCTGTGGCGAGAGCGTCGAACCATTTCCACCGCGGACAAGCCTACGGAATGAGAGGTGGCTCAGGAGGGATCGATTCCGTTCGGCCGGTGGTGGCGACGCGCGTAGAAGCGGTCCCGTTGCTCGTCGAGCAGGATCAGGCCCCGGTGTCGGATCCGCTGGTGCTCGCGGGCGATCAGCAGGTGGACGGCGGCGATGTGTCGAGTCAGGGCGTCGGCGCGGCGGGCCGCGTTCTCGTCGGCCAGCAGGTAGGCGGCGGCGCGGTCGCCGGCGATGAGGAACCGCTCGTAGACGAGCCGAGTGTGTGCCTGCTCGTCGAGATGGGATTGCGCGATCACCTCGACCAGCAGCGTGAGACCGCCGAGCGTAACACCGCGGATCTTAGCCGGATCGCTGTGCCTGGTGCCTGTTGACGCGGAAATCTGGGGGTCGGCTTGCGGCTCGCATGGTGGGTTCAGGTCGCGCTGTCGCGGGTAACCCGAGCCCACATCCCGTACGACTGCCCCCAAACCAGGACCGATCCGACATGACCTCACACCGGCACATCACCACCGATCACGACGAGATCCGCGGTTGGATTCAGGCGCATCACGGCGTACCGGCACGAACGGCGACGACCACCGACACCGCAGCCGCCCTGCATATCGACTTTGCCGCGGTCCGCCCCGGCGAGCTCGAGCACATCTCCTGGGAGGAGTGGTTCACCGCGTTCGATGCGCAAGGCCTCGCCCTGTGTTACCCGGAGCCGCATCTGCGCGGCGGAGCGAGCGCGTGGTTCGAACTCGTGCCCCGCCGCGGCGGGATTGACCCGTGAGGTGGCCGGCGTGGCAGGCGTACTGCGGCATCGACGCGGGTACCCGGTCCGGGTGGGGCAAGCCGATGTCGAGAGGCCCCGCGTGAAGGTGATCGACGATGAGCAATCTGTACTACCCACTGGCTGTTGCGCTGTACATCATCGTGGCACTCTGGCAAGGCAATCTCGGCCACTGGTGACCTCGACCGAGTGCGTCCGTCGGGTCCGGGTGGTCTGCCGCCCGATGTAGAAAATCGACGAGATTCGAGGACCCCACCGTTGCTCCTCGACGGTGGCAGCGTGGTGTGCCCGAACCTTTGGGGGATGATTGATGGCGGCGGACGGTGAGAGGTCAGCGCGACGACCGTGAGGGGATCGCCTGTGAGCGTGTGGATCCCGAGCGTCGGTGCCATTCGGTGGCCAGGGTCAGGTCCGGCGTCACCTCGTGGGTGACGATGAGGATTCATCGACCATCTCTGACGCTCCAGGAAGCGGCGTTTCCCTTCCTCGTGAGGTGGGCGAAGCACCGTGGGCGGTCGGTTCAGTTCCCGCCGCCGTTGCCGCGGCCGCCACCACTGTTGCCACCGTTGCCGTTTCCGTTGCCTCCGTTGCCGTTTCCCTGGTTCCCGTTGCCCGGACCGCCCTGACCGTTGCCTTGGTTGCCGCCGCCCTGGTTGCCGTTCCCGCCGCCGGTGTCCACGCCTGCGCCCGGTGCGGTGCCGTTCGGCGCGACGATCTGGGGTGCCGGGGCGGTCGGTTCGGAGCTGATCATGGTGGCCGGCGGCGACGCTGCCGGGGTGAGGTAGCTGCTCGGGGCGGGAGCGGTCGGCGGGGGCACCGAGGTCGACCCGGTGGTGCTGCCCTCGTCCTGCGACGCGACGGCCAGGACGAGCAGTGCGATGGTCACCAGGACCGCCGCGACCGCGCCGAGGATCACCCCGGCACCCGGTGACCGACGCGGCGGTGCGGGAGGACGCGGGGGAACCGCAACGGACGGGATAGGGGTGACCACCCGGGTCGGGGGTGGCGGCGACATCCTGCGCGGGTTCGCGAGATCGTTGCGCATCTGGTCGGCGGTGGCGAACCGTTGCTGGGGGTCGCGGCTGAGGGCGCGCTCGATCACGGTGGTCAGTGTCGGGGCGAGGTCGGGGCGTACCGCGGTGAGCGGCTCGTGGTGTCCGTGGACGATCGCGTGGGCCAGCGACAGGATTGTGTCCCCGGTGTAGGGGCGGTGGCCGGCGAGGGCTTCGTAGCCGACGACACCGACGGCGTAGAGGTCGTCGGTCACCGAGGCAGGTTTTCCTGTGATGCGGTCGGGGCTCAGGTAGGCGACGGTGCCGAGGACCTCCCCGGCGGTGGTGTGGGTGGTGTCGGCGCTCTTGGCGATGCCAAAGTCGGTGACCTTCACGGTGCCGTGGGCGTCGAACAGGATGTTGCCCGGTTTGATGTCCCGGTGCAGGATTCCCGCCGCGTGTGCGGCCCCCAGGGCGTCGAGGGTCTGGGTGAGGATGGTCCGGGCTCGCGGGGCGGGGAGCGGGCCGGCGAGGAGGTCGTCGAGCAGGGTCCGCCCGGGCAGGCGTTCCATCACGATGTACGGGGCACCGTGGTCGTCGCCGCTGTCGTGGACGGCGACGACGTTTGGGTGATTCAGCGTCGCGGCGAGGCGCGCCTCGGATTCGAAACGCCGCCGGGTCTGCGGTTCCGAGGCCATCTCCGGGCGCAGCACCTTCACCGCGACAGCCCGGGCCAGGCGTTGATCCCACCCGTCGTACACGTCGGCCAGTCCGCCCCGGCCCAGGACCCCTCGCAGCTCGTACCGACCTGCGAGAACCACCGACACCGACATACGTTCACGCTAATGGGCGCGGCCACCGCCCGGTAACCACGCCGCCACCTACCGGTACCCGCCCGTTGGCCACGCCACACCCTGTGGGCACCCCGTGGCCACCCAGGGCCGCCGAGTGCTCGCGACCGGTTCGTCTTCCGTGTGGGATCGGCGAGAGGCGGGTACGCGAGGTCGCATGAGCACAATCGGTCCGGATCGCCTACGACCAGTGGACGCAGTTCGAGACGTTCCCGAAGTTCATCGAAGAGCGTGGCACCGAAACCGGCGGCTGGCGCGGCGGCGTCGACCGCCCCACCTCCTGAAACACCCTCAAGAGGTACTTCCTCCAACCGCCACACCTCGTCAGGCGGTGTAGTCACGGGCAACGGCTACCAGTCTCGGGTGGGGTCGAACCGTTTCGCACGGGCCGAATCGCCCGGGATTCCAGCGGTTTTGGCGGATTGAACTGCGGCCGTTGCGGGTAGTCCGGTAGTTCACGTGCGGGCATCCGTTTTCGGGGTATGCCCGCGCGGGGCGAGCCCGGCCGGGGCGCCGAGCGGACCGCACACGAAAGTCCCCGGGGCGGGCGGGAGCGAGGAGCGATGCCATGACCACAGCGGGCGGTCCGAGCTCGAGCAGCCTAGCCGACGTCATCGACACCATCTTGGACAAGGGCCTGGTCATCGACGCCTACGTGCGGATCTCGCTGGTCGGCATCGAACTGCTCACCATCGACGCCCGCATTGTCGTCGCCAGCGTCGACACCTACCTGCGCTTCGCGGAGGCGGCGAACAGACTGGAGATCGGCAGCGAACCCAAGGGCCTGTCCGACCTCGTCTCCGACGTCAAGGGCAGCGGCAGCACGAAGTCCAAGACCAAAGGCGTCCTCGAAGGCGTGGGGGAGACGCTCGGTGAGCTGCTCAGCGGATCCGCGAGCGAACGCGAACCGGCACCGCGGCGGAGGCGGAAATGACCTCCGCCAACGACACCGGCGACCACGACGACGACAACGGCGAGGGTGCTGCGGCATCCGTGATGTACGTGTACGCAATCGTGCCGGCGGACGTTCAACCGGAAGAGGACGCCACCGGCATCCACGACGCCCCCATCGAGATCGTCACCCATGGCGACATAGCGGCATTGGTGAGCGAGATCGACCCCGACGACCGGCTCGGCACCCCCGCGGACCTGCAGGCCCACGCCCATATCCTCGACGGAACCTCGCACGTCGCCCCGGTGCTGCCGCTGCGCTTCGGTGCCGTCGTGTCCGACCGCGACGCCGTTGTCAACGAACTGCTCGCCGAACATCACGACGAGTTCGCCTCCGCCCTCGACGAACTCGAGGGCTTCGCCCAGTACATGATAAAGGGCCGTTACGTCGAGGAGAGCATCGTTCAGGAAATCGTCGACGAGAACCCGAAGGCGTCCGCCCTGCTCGAGTCGATCCGGGGCCGGCCCGAGGAGCTCACCCACGATGCACGGATTGCGTTGGGCGAGATCATCGGCCACACCCTCGAGGCGAAGCGGGACGCGGACACCCGTATCACTCTCGAGGCGTTGTCGCCGCTGACCGACACCGTCACCGTACGCGATCCCACCCACGATGAGGACGCCGTCCAGATCGCGATCCTCCTCGAGGTGGACCGGCAAGACGAACTCGAGCAGACGGTCGGCGACCTGGCCGAACGCTGGGACAACCGGGTCGCCATGCGCATCCTCGGCCCCATGGCGCCCTACGACTTCGTGGTGAGACCGAAGCCGGAGGACTGACGAAAGATTTGGTAGGGGTTCAGGTTTCAAGAAACCTTGCTCATTAGTGAGCTCGGTCCCGCCCTATGAGTTTTCGACTTTTTTCGTGCTCGATGATTCGTGTTCTGCCGCTGCACGTCGGAGCATTCGCGGATGCGGTGCGCGGGGAGTTCTGGCGACAGCGGTCGACGGCCTCCGCGGTGGCCGCCAGTATCAGGAGGGGGCGCACCCCAGGGCGGGTGTCGCGGTGGACCCGCCCGATGTCACACGTTCAACAGGCACGACATCACGGTGAGACGTAGCTACCCGGGGCGTTCCCGCCGTTGCCGGTGTTCCGAGCGTCAGAAAGCCGGGAGATGGATGCATACCTTGGCGGGCTCGTTGAGCCTCGGACAGGAGCACCCGGAATTACCGCGAATGAAGAGGCGCGAGCGGTGCGGCTGCCTCCGAGTTCGGACACCCTTCGTGCCGATCAGGTCGCTGTACGTCGCGTCGTGTGTGAGGGCTCAGCGGCCTGGGTCTGCGGGATCGGGATGGTGTAGTGCGTATCGGCCGGGCCCGGTGGCCTTGGCCCGGTACATCGCCCGGTCGGCGTGATGAATCAGCTCGTGCGGGGAGACCGCGGCGCCGGTGACGGCGATACCGACACTCGCCGTGATGGGTGCAGCCCCCGGGTGCGGGTCGACGTTGGCGATTCGGTCGGCGATCGCGGTCGCATCAGCGGGACCGGTGACGGCCGGGCACAGGATCAGGAATTCGTCGCCGCCGAGGCGCGCCACGGTGTCGGTGGGCCGAACCAGGGACCGCAGACGGTCGGCGAGTCGGACCAGGGCGGCGTCGCCGCCGGCGTGCCCCAGCCGGGCGTTGAGGTGCCGGAAGTTGTCCAGGTCGATCACCAACACCGCGACCCGAATGCCTGTGTGTGCCGCCTGGTCGAGGGCGGCGGTGATCCGCTCCAGCGCCAGGGTGCGGTTCGGCAACCCGGTGAGTGGGTCGTGCAGGCTCTGATGCCGCAACCGCTCCTCCACCTCGATCCGGCCGATCGCGGTGGACAGCACCGCCGCCACCGCACGCACGAGGGCCACCTCGTGCTCTCGGACGACCCGTGGTCCGGCGAAATGGGCGGTCAGCACCCCCCAGATCGGATCGTGCCCGATCGGCACGCCGATGCCGCTTCCCAGCCCGTGCGCGGCCATGTCCGCGGTCGCGAACCGGCGTTCGTCGGCGCGGTCCGGGCAGCACACCACCGCCGTCTCGGTGGCCGCGTACCCGGTCAGCGAGCCGCGGCCGGCGGCGACGGTGCTCGGGCGCGGCCCGGGTCCGTGGTAGCCGAGCACCGGCAGCACCGCCCCGCTGGCGCCCGGCACCCGGGCCACCGCCGCGCACCGCGTCCCCAGCAGCGCGGTGACCGTCCCGGTGGCGGCGGGCAGGAGAGTGTCGAGGTCGGCGGTGACCGCGAGTCGGCTCAGCTCGGCGAGCGCGTGTTGTTCCCGGCACCGCTGGTCGGCCGCCGCCAACGCGGCGAGCAGCGGGTGCTCCCGCACGCCCGCGGTGGACGGCTCCCGGGCGATCGCCCCGATCAGCAGCGGGCGTCCGTTCTCGTCGCGTTCGGTGACGAAGACGGACAGGACCGTCGGAATCGGTGCCCCGGTGCGCAGGTGCCGCAGCTCGGTTCGCCCACACCACCGGCCCCGGTCGGTCAGGGCAGCGAAGACCTCCGATGCCTGCGCCATCGCGGTGTCGGTGCGGACGTCGGCGACCGTGCGCCCGGGCACCTCGCCGCCGTCCTCGAACCCGAGCAGGGCGGCGGCGGCCGGGTTGAGGTACCGGAGGCGGCCCGAGCCGAACTCCCACAGCCCCACCGGGGTCGGTGCGCATTCCAGCGCGGCGGCCAGTTGCGCGGACATCGCCGCGCCCGGGAACGATCCCGTCTCGGATCGGGTCACCTCTTCGGGGGACCCGGATTGTGCGGCGCCCTCCGGCACCCGGTACGGTCCGAATAATTCAGTCACGACTGGTCGGTTTCATTCTTGCCCAACATCTTTCAGTGAATAGGTATGTCGCACCGGCTGCCGCTATCGTTTCGCGAGAAGGCTCCCGGCGGCGCGGTGACACGCCGGGGCGGAGATCTCCCGGGTCCCGATGCCCCGCGCCGCGGGTCCCCTGCCGATCCTCGGGTGTGTGGGGCGTGGTCGGGCAAGTCGCGCTGATTAACGAGTTGGTGACGAGGCCGTACCTGGTGTTCATCCGCGTCGCTTCCGTGGGGGTGTCCTTTGTATATGCTGCGGCCGGGAATTTCCGAGACCGGCCACTCTCGTGCGCGGTGAGATGAATATGCAGACACGGGACTCTCGGATATCCGGTGTCGGCAAAATCGCGTGTACATATTGCGAGGCGCCCCACATTCTCGAACCGCGCTTCGCGCAAGGCTATTCCGGGGTCGACCGGTCCGATTTCGGGGTGACAATTTCGACTCGACTGCGGGGTCGCCCGCCGACCGGGCACCCGCAGGCCGAGCTCACTTCCCGCCCGAGGATGGCGGTAGGGACAGGGGGCATGGCGGTGATCGTGCTGAGGTGATCGTGCTGATCAGGGCGGTGGCCCGGCCGCCCCCAGGTGTGCCGGGCCACCGCTGTCCTGGATTACTCGGTCGGTCAGTTCAGTCCGATGCGGCCGCCGAAGGCGGCGCTCAGCTTCCTGCAGAACCCATCAGAATTTCCGCCTTTCCTGGTGATGAATCCACGGGATCGTCGATCTCCGCTTACGATGCCTATCGCGCTCGGGGTCGGGGAGTGTTTCGCAAATAAGCGAATTTCTCACATTATGAAATTAACAACCGCCCATAATGTTCTGGGCAAATTAACGACCGCCCATAATGTTCCCGGGAAATCGATTTAGGAATGGGTAACTTCAAAATAATCGGCGCATTTGTTTCTCGTGTGTATTTGCGTGATCCACGAGGTTACGAAAGGTCGGGGCCGCGCGCGGGCCGAGACGGGGTGGGCGAGCACTCGACCTCGGTCCGCGCGCGGACGGGGCGCCCCGCCGGCCGACAGGTATCCCGAGGGCCGGCAGAGCCCGCGGTCTTTCGGTGCGGTCCGGTTCGATCGTGACGCGGTGGCGAACGAACCGCTCGCCGAGCACGACGACGAGTTCGCCTCCGCCCTCACGGAACTCGAGGCCTTCGCGCAGATTGAGCGTCACCGGCCCGGGGTAGTCGGCGGGAACGAAGGCACCACCCACCGACCACGGCCCCCATCTTTTCCGCCGACGCCGGCGCCGAGGTGCACCACACCTACTCGACAACAAGGGGTTGGGCGATGACGGGCAAAGGTCAGATGGCGTTGGCCGTGGGTGCCGGGTACATGCTGGGCCGCTCGCACAAGATGAAGTTGGCGTTGATGCTCGCGGGCGCCGGAGCATCCAGTCGGTTTCCTTCCGGCTCACTGGGCGTTCTCGGACAGGGGGGAAAGTTGCTCGCGAATTCACCCGAGGTCGCCAAGCTCGGCGAGACGGTCCGCAAGGAGTTGATGAGGGCGGCGAAGACCGCCGCGGTGACCGCGGCCAGTCGTCGCATCGACTCGCTCAGCTCCCGGTTGCAGTCGGGCGGGGGAGACCTCCACCTCGTCGACAGTGTCGGCACGGCCGCGGACGGGAGGAGGTCGAAGCGGCGGCGTGCCGAGGAACCGGATGACGAGTACGACGACGCGGAGGTCGAGGAGGGGCCGGGCACCGACGAGGACGAGAGCGAGGAAGACGATTCCGAGCGGGCACCTCGCGCCCGGAAGCGCCCCGCCGCGCGCCGCCGCTCCTCGAGCAGTGGCGGTTCCCGTCCCACCCGGTCCCGGTCGTCGACGAAGAACGACGACGCGGACGAGGCCCCCACCCGGGCCCGCAAGACCCGCGCGAAGGCAACGACCGATTCCGCACCCGTTCGACGCACCCGGAGATGACGACGATGACCTCGAACCTCGACAGTGCAGCGAAGAAGCTGCGCAAGAACGTCTCCGGTGTGTCCGGTGAGGCCGCATCGGTGTCACCGCTGCAGAAGGCGGCGCAGGGCCTGATCGGCACTGTGACCGACAAGGCGATGTCCACCGTCTCCGACAAGGTGCAGGGCGCCGCCGGTCGGCTGACCGACTACGCCGAGGGCGGTGGTGGAAGCCTGCTGTCCGCGGTCACCGGCACCGGAAACGGCAACGGCAACGGTGACGGTGACGGGAACGAGAAGGGCGACGGCAAGTCACTGTTCTCGGGGCTGACCGACAAGGTGAAGGACACTGCGTCGAATCTGAAGGACGCGGTCACCGGCGGCGGTGGTGGTGGCGGCAAGGGCAAGAAGCTCAAGTTGACCAACATCGTCGAAACGATCGATGTCGGTGTGCCGGTTCAACTGGCGTACAACCAATGGACCCAGTTCGCCGACTTCCCGTCGTTCATGAAGAAGGTCGAACGGGTGGAACAGGAAGCGGACGAGAAGCTCGAGTGGAAGGCACAGATCTTCCTTTCGCATCGCACCTGGGAAGCGTCGATCCTCGAGCAGATTCCCGATGAGCGGATCGTGTGGCGCTCGAAGGGCGCCAAGGGTTTCATCGACGGTGCGGTGACGTTCCATGAGGTGACCCCCGATCTCACCCGCATCGTTCTGATCCTCGAGTATCACCCGAAGGGCTTGTTCGAGAAGACGGGAAACCTGTGGCGTGCACAGGGTCGGCGAGCGCGCTTGGAGTTGAAGCACTTCGGACGTCACGTCATGACCCAGTCCGTTCTCCATCCCGACGAGATAGAGGGTTGGCGCGGAGAAATTCGGGACGGCAAGGTTGTCGAACCCGAAGAGTCCGAGGACAACAACGAGGAACCGACCGACGACGAGACAGCCGCCGCCACCGGTGAGCAGGACCGGTCCGACGAGGAGACGGCCGAAGACGAAGAACCGGAGGAGGTATCGGAGGAGGAGCTGGAGGACGAGGCCGGCGAGTACGAGGAGGAGGAGCCCGAGGAGGAGGAGCCCGAGGAGGAGACCGGCGAGTACGAGGAGGAGGAGCCGGAGGAGGAGCCCGAGGAGGAGGAGCCGGAGGACGAGGCCGGCGAGTACGAGGAGGAGGAGCCGGAGGAGGAGCCCGAGGAGGAGGAGCCGGAGGACGAGGCCGGCGAGTACGAGGAGGAGGAGCCGGAGGAGGAGCCGGAGGAGGAGCCCGAGGAGGAGGAGCTGGAGGACGAGGCCGGCGAGTACGAGGAGGAGGAGCCCGAGGAGGAGGAGCCCGAGGAGGAGACCGGCGAGTACGAGGAGGAGGAGCCGGAGGAGGAGCCCGAGGAGGAGGAGCCGGAGGACGAGGCCGGCGAGTACGAGGAGGAGGAGCCGGAGGAGGAGCCCGAGGAGGAGGAGCCGGAGGACGAGGCCGGCGAGTACGAGGAGGAGCCGGAGGAGGAGCCCGAGGAGGAGGAGCCGGAGGACGAGGCCGGCGAGTACGAGGAGGAGGAGCCGGGGGACGAGGCCGGCGAGTACGAGGAGGAGGAGCCCGAGGAGGAGGAGCCGGAGGACGAGGCCGGCGAGTACGAGGAGGAGGAGCCGGGGGACGAGGCCGGCGAGTACGAGGAGGAGGAGCCCGAGGAGGAGGAGCCGGAGGACGAGGCCGGCGAGTACGAGGAGGAGGAGCCGGAGGAGGAGGAGGAGGAGCCGGAGGAGGAGCCCGAGGAGGAGGAGGAGGAGCCAGAGCCACGGCGGCGTCGTCCCCGGACGGCCGCAGCGAAGAGGACCCCCGCGAAGAGGACCCCCGCGAAGAAGGCCCCCGCGAAGAAGGCCCCCGCGAAGAAGGCCCCAGCGAAGAAGGCCCCAGCGAAGAAGGCCCCAGCGAAGAAGGCCGCAGCGAAGAAGGCCGCAGCGAAGAAGGCCGCAGCGAAGAAGGCCCCAGCGAAGAAGGCCGCAGCGAAGAAGGCCCCCGCGAAGAAGGCCCCCGCGAAGAAGGCCCCAGCGAAGAAGGCCCCCGCGAAGAAGGCCCCAGCGAAGAAGGCCCCAGCGAAGAAGGCCGCAGCCAAGAAGGCCCCCGCGAAGAAGACCGCAGCCAAGAAGGCCCCCGCGAAGAAGACCCCAGCGAAGAAGGCCGCAGCCAAGAAGGCCCCGGTGAAGAGGACCCCCGCGAAGAAGGCAACGCCGAGGCGTAGGACAGGAGCACGCGCATGACCACGGCAGGTGGACCCAGCTCGAGCAGTCTCGCCGACGTCATCGACACCATCCTCGACAAGGGCCTCGTGATCGACGCGTACGTGCGGGTCTCTCTGGTCGGCATTGAATTGCTGACCATCGACGCCCGGGTCGTCGTCGCGAGCGTGGACACCTACCTGCGGTTCGCGGAGGCGGTGAACCGGCTCGAGATCGGCAGCGAACCGAAGGGGCTGTCCGAGATCGTCTCGGGCGCCACCGAGGGCGGTGCCAAGTCGAAGACGAAGGGCGCGCTCGAATCGGCGGGCGACAAGCTCGGCGGCCTCCTCGGGGGTGGGGAGGAAGAGGAAGAACCTGAGCGAGAACGAGTGTCGCGCAAATCGACTCGAGGTGACGACCGGTGATGGCCACGTCGGAGCAGACGAAGCAGACGACCGGTGTGTATGTCTACGGCATCGTCCCGGCCGACGTCGAGGTCGCCGAGGATGCGACCGGGGTCGCGGACGGCACCGTGGAGGTGGTCACTCATGGTGACATTGCCGCCCTGGTGAGCGGACTGTCGGTGGACCGGGCGC
Organism: Rhodococcus sp. JVH1; assembly: GCF_000280725.2. NCBI lineage: Bacteria > Bacillati > Actinomycetota > Actinomycetes > Mycobacteriales > Nocardiaceae > Rhodococcus > Rhodococcus sp. JVH1. The sequence goes on from NZ_CP166289.1 coordinate 7,348,467, forward strand.
TCGGCGCACCCGGGGACCTGCGAGCGCATGCGGACCTGCTGGACGCGGTGGCCGGGGTGGCGCCGGTGCTGCCCCTGCGGTTCGGCGCGGTGCTCACCGACGCCGACGCCGTGCAGGAGGAACTGCTCTCGGCGCACGTGGACGAGTTCAGTACTGCTCTCGAGAAATTGGAGGGCAGGGCCCAGTACATCGTGAAGGGCCGGTACGTGGAGAAGGCGATCCTGCAGGAGATCCTCGACGAGGACGATCAGGCGGCGGCGCTGCGCGAGGAGATCCGCGACAAGTCGGAGGACGCGGGACGGCAGGCGCGAATGGCCTTGGGAGAACTGGTGAGCAACGCGATCGCCGCCAAGCGCGAACAGGACACCCGCAGGGTCGTCGAGGCGCTCGACGACCTCGCCGCTTCCGTGAACGTGCGCGAACCCACGCATGAGGAGGAGGCCGTGCAGGTGGCGATCCTCGCCGACGTCGAGCGTCAGGACGAGCTCGAACAGGTGCTCAGCGAGCTGGCCCAGGCCTGGAACGAGCGGGTGGAGATGAAGCTGCTCGGACCGCAGGCGGCGTACGACTTCGTAGTCACCCCGAAGCCGGAGGGCCAGGGCTGAGGGATGGGTCTGTTCTCGTTCATCGTCACCTTGCCGCTGCAACTACGCACGTGAGCGGAACCGTCCCCGGGATACCTTCCGTGTCAGGTGGACTCGTCGCTGGGGATTCCGTCACCTCCGCCAGGTGCCGACTCGTTGGTGGGCGGTCAGCAGCAGATGATCGAACCGCGCGCGCAGCCCGGTGTCGGGGTCGAACTCGCGGAACCCGGCGACGATCTCTTCGGCTATCGTGCGGAGCCGGGTGTTGGTTTCCTGGGAGCGCCACGTCAGGATGTCGAATGCCCGGTCGGCGGTGATGCCGTAGACCAGCATCAGCGCACCCTTGGCCTGCTCGATCACCGCCCGTGACTGTGCGAGTTCGGCGACCGCCTCGTCGACGGAGTCCTTCACATCGTTCTGGTGGGTGTCGGTGATGTCGATGTAGAACCCGGTCGTGCCGATCACCTGACCGGTGTCGTCGTGCAGATGATCGCCGACGACCACGACGTGGCGAACCTTGCCGGCGGTGTCGATGATGCGGTGCTTGCTGCTGAACGGTTCGGCGTCGGTGACCATCCGGTCCAGCACCCGGGCGACACGCGGGTGGTCCTCCGGGTGCTTGTGGGACAGCAGCAGGTCGGTGGTCGGGGTGACCTCGCCGGGTTGGTAGCCGTGCATCTGGGCGACGGCGTCGGACCACTCCCACCGCTGCCCGTCCAGCAAGAACCGGAAGCTGCCCACCCGCTGCGGCTCGCCGCCGAACACCTGTTCTGAATCCACGCCCATTTCTAGCGCATCGGTAGCGGGAGAGCTGCACGGACCGGGCCGTGACCAGACCCACGTGACTGCGCACGCCGGAGCCAATCCTTCGTTTGCCGACTACGCCGATGGGACAGTCGTGGCAGTGCATGTACTGGTGGTGTCCGTTTCAGGGGCTGGGGGCAAGCGCAGGCGTAAGCACCCAACGCTTTGGCAGCGGTGGGAGTGGGTACAGAACTGACCTCAGTAATGTTCTGACCAAGTAACCGGAACCTCCGGCGTACGCACACCCGCAGGGAAGGCGGTCGCAGATGAAGTTCCGAGAACACCTTGCCAGTGGTGTCGGAGTCCTTGGGCTGGCTGTCGACGCGGGTATCGCTCTGGCATCGATGGTGGTCGCAGTCCCGGTCGCGTTCATTGTCAGCGAGGTGGGCAAGGATCGGGCGGAGGCCCGCAGGCAGACTTCGCCCACCGTGCCGCCGGCGTCGACGACGCACGATCTCGGGACGGTCTTCACCTATCGGGAACGGACCGGAGGCGGCCGCTCGTCGCTGGGTGGCAGCTGAGGAGAAGGGTGGGGACACATGGCCGAGACGAGCGAGAAGACACCGGAACTCGGTGACGCGTTGCGCGTCGGTGCCCGAGTCCTGGTCCGCAGGCCGTCGGAGACGGCGGCGACCGGTGCGGCCGTCGAGGACTGCGCCGACCTGGTCCCGGCGCAGGATCGGGGGCACGAGTGGGCGCCGGTGCCTCGGTGGGCGGTGGCCCTCGATGACGGGCGGTTGGTCTTCGCCGACACAGAGGACCTCACGGTCGATCCGTCACCTGGCGCCCCCGAGGGCGAAATAGGCAAGGCGGTCGAGCCGAAGTAGGGGAAGGCCGCAGGTGATCGGCTCGGCGCCGGAGACCGCCGCGGGTTCGACGACGGGTGAGGCCGGCCGACCCCTCGTCATCGTCGGCCGGAGGTACCTAGTGTCTTGAGTCATAAATAAGCGATCGGTTGTTAAGATTGGTCATGGCAACTCGTGGTCCGCGACCGACGGAGATTGTGCTGACCGAGGCCGAACGCGTAGAACTCGAGGGGTGGTCGCGGCGACGCAAGACCGCTGCAGGTTTGGCAGTAAGGTCGCGAATCATTCTCGCTGCCGCCGATGGTGGATCGAATACCGAAGTGGCGCAGAGGTTGGGGTTGAACCGAGGCACGGTGCGGCGGTGGCGCGACAGGTTCGTCGAGGACCGATGCGACGGGTTGCTCGACGAACCACGCCCGGGCCGTCCGCGGACGATCGACGACGACAAGATCAAGGATCTGATTACCTCGACCCTCGAAACGACACCGAAGAATGCCACACACTGGTCCACACGATCAATGGCAGAGCATCTCGATATTTCGCAATCGACGGTCTCGAGAGTGTGGCGCGCGTTCGGTTTGGCCCCGCACAAACAAGACTCGTGGAAACTGTCGAAGGATCCACTGTTCACCGAGAAGGTCCGTGACGTCGTCGGCCTGTACATGAACCCGCCCGAGCGGGCTCTGGTGCTCTGCGTCGACGAAAAAACTCAGATCCAAGCACTGGACCGGACCCAACCGATATTCCCGATGCTTCCCACCACCCCGCAACGCGCCAGTCACGACTACGTCCGCAATGGCACCTCGAGCCTGTACGCCGCTCTAGACATCGCCTCAGGGAAGGTGATCGGATCACTCCATTCACGCCACCGCGCACAAGAATTCATCGCATTTCTTCGCAAGATCGACGCTCAGGTGCCCGACGATCTCGATGTCCACCTCGTGATGGACAATGCATCGACCCACAAGACTCCCGCGGTCAAACGATGGCTCCTCGCGCACCCGCGCTTCGTCATCCACTTCACACCGACCAGCTCATCGTGGATGAACCTCGTCGAACGCTGGTTCGCCGAACTGACCACCAAGAAGCTCCAACGCTCCACCCATACCTCGGTCCAACAGCTCAACAAAGACATCCGAGCATGGATCGAGACCTGGAACGACAACCCCAGACCTTACGTCTGGGTCAAGACCGCCGACCAGATCCTCGACTCCATCGCACACTACTGCGCCAGAATTAAAGACTCAGGACACTAGAGCATGTGGTGCTCGACCCGGGCCGCCGCGGGCAAGGTGGCGGAGGTTGTCGCCCCAGCCGCCAGGGCCGCGTCCAGTGATCTGATCGCGGCTCGTTCGACCAGCAGGGGGACGAAGTCCCGGATCCGGCATCCGTCGAACCGGTGATGAGCGGTGTCGACCATCTCGCCGACCAGGTGCGGATCGAGGAACTCATACCGCCTGACCAGCTGTGCGCGCACCGCGTCGAGATGCTGTCTCTCGGTGACGTCCATGACCAGAATTGTCCTCCCGCACGCGCTCCACGTGGAGTGCATTTTTCACGGGTCCACCCGGTGGACCGCGCTCGCCTTCGCCGCCGATCGCCTGATCGGCGGGTTGACGTGTCGACCGGCGGGCTGCACGATGTGTCGCTGGACCGCAGCGCCGCAGTCTCGTTCGAGTCCCGCGGCACCGATCCTGTCGCGCCCAGCTGGAGGTCACCGGATGGCACCGATCGAGCACGACCCCGATATCGCCCAGGCACAGGTCTTCCTGCACCTGCTCAACACCGAGATCGACATCCTCACCGCCCGCATCGAAGAGACCGAAGCCGACGCCCACCGTGCCGGATCCTGGGACCGGCTGGGTGCGCGGGTACGGCCGGAGGAGGACGCCCTGCAGGAGCAACTTTCCGAGGCGCACCACCTGGTCGCCCGGCTCACCGCCCGCTATCCCGAACTTTGGGACGTCGAACGGAACTGAGCCGAAGCATCATCCGGACGTCACCCGCGGCGGGTGTTGAGGTGTGTTCGGCCGGGAACAATGCCACGGTGGTCACGCTTGCGGGGAGACCGATCTGCGGCCATTCGGCGGTCAGTGCCACCTCCGTACCGGTGGCGAGACCGTCAGCCAGTACATCGGCTGGGTCCGGTAACGGCATGTCCCCGCGGCCCAGTCCTTCCGATCGGGGCGGTGGAAGCACGGGTGTCCGCGACCGCGAGGTCGTCCGTCCCAGCCCACACATCCAGATACGACCAGTGCGCCGACGGCTCCGCCGGATCGGTGAGCGGCCGGGTTTCATGCCGGGCCCGTTCGGCGGGGCAGCCGGTGGCGGTCAGGGTCAGGTGCGCGAGACCGGACGGATACGCCACGACCCGCAACAGCTCCAGGGTCAACTGAATGTCCGCGGCCAAGAGCCGGCGGCCGTGCACCTGGACACCGCCACATGCCGGTGGGGCGGTCGCGGGCCAGCGGGGTCTGCGCACGACCCCGATGGAGCACCCCCGCGAGGGCCGCCGCAAGCACAACGTCGTAAGACGAGATATACGCATGGGTAACAAAGCCGCGATATGCTTTGTCCTGTCAAAAGAACAGAGGGGGAGGCGGCATCCGATGAAGAAGCCCGGCGAGGAAACATCGCGTGAGAGTGGCGCGGTCGTGCCGAACGATCACCTGTCCTCGGACGATCTGGCCGGAGTTGTGGAGGCCCTCACCGGAGAACGCGTGACTCCCCGCAGCGCGACCGGCAGCCCCGCCGGGGCGACCCGGCGAGCGGCGAAGAACTGAGCGGCGGCTCTCGCGGCTGAGTAGCCGCTGACCGCTCGTCGGGAAGCTGCGGGTCAAGCCTTGGCGAGGGTCGGGGTTCGGTGCTGTCTGGACCGGCTCCGTGTCATTCAGGATTTGTGCGGGTGACTGCTGTAAACAAACATTTACACAACGTCTCGATTAAAAGAGCAGGTGAGCATACTTTTTGCTCTCCAGAGCGCCGCCGGAGCGCCTCGGCCACGGATTTCGCGCAGGTGGAGGCCGAAGTGTCCGTGACGAGCCAGCTCCCGGCGGACACTTGGTAACAGCACAGCCGATGATCGCAAAGTTGATCTTGTGCGAACACTGATACTGATCGGAACGGCCTTCGGACTCGGCGCGGGCCTGGTATGTACCAGCCTGTTCGCCTGGTGGCTGTCGTACCCGGTGCATTTCTACGTCGGCAGCCACAAACCGCTCGGCGCCGAAGGGACCACCGGCATGGACGCCGTGGACCCCATACCCTTTCTTGCGGCCGGCCGGATCTTCAGCGCGGTCCTCGGGGCGGTCTCCGGGTTCATCGCCGCACGCCGCGGCTGGCGGCTGGCACGACACGGTGCCTGATCCCGGCGGAAGTGCGCCGGGACCGTCCGGCCGTCGTTCTTGGACGGCGAGTCCGATTGTTCGAGAGGGTCGATGGTCCTAAACGCGCGACGTCTGGTGCCAGTACTGGGCCTTGATCTTGCGTTTGAACAGCTTTCCTGATTCGTCCCGAGGAAGCTCGGGGTCGAGGACGATGAGTCGGGGGACCTTGTAGTTGGCCAGTCGGGCACCGAGGTACTCGGGCATCCGCATATGGATGCGGCATTGGGCCTGCGTGGTCAGGGATCCGCCGCAGACGCCCGTCTAGCGCAACACTTAATCCATACCTGGCCTTGAACGGCGACCAGGGTGCGGCAGGTGACCGCCGTGGTTGCTGCTCGGACAGAAACCGATCCTGCCCCAGTCGCGGCGAGCGAATTGATCGTTGTTTCCGCATCGCACTCAGCGAGATTTTGTTACAAGCTTCAATCATATTTCGGGTGTGGCAATTATCTCGCAACCGAATCATTCAATTCGTGTACGAAAGACATTCGCCTCTCTACAGTGATCGGTACATAGCAAGATCAACTAGGAGAACTGATGCGCAAGACCACCTTTGCCGTAGCAAGCGCCGTGGCAACCCTGGGCCTGATGATGCCGGGCGTCACCGCGAATGCGGACCCTACCGCGTCGGGTCCGGCAACCTTCTCGGTTTTGAGCGGTCCGCTCAGCATCCTGGCACCCGGACCGTACGCCGGCGGCACCGTGGCTCCGGGCGAGACGGTCACACTGGTGACGACCGTGCCCCCTTCCGTCACCGATCTTCGCGGCGGTACGGCAGGTTGGACGGCGACCGCCGCAATCACCGATTTCACCCAAACTCTCGGAAGTTCGGTCATTCCTGCTTCCGGTGTCACATACACGGCGTCCGCGCCGACCCTTCGCACCGGTATCGCCACCTTCACCCCTGGCGGCCCGGCGGTCATCGATACCGCCAAGCCGGTCATGACGGCGGCGGGCGTCACGGGCAACAACACCGCCACCTGGCCGGCGAGCGTCGCAGTGGCCGTGCCGCAGGACGGTGTGACCGCGGGTGTCTACACCTCAGTGCTGGCCCACTCCGTCGCCTGAGCGGAGATCTCTGACGAGAAGAGGCGAAGCCCAGTGGATTCGTCTCGTCCGCGTTTGCCACTTGCGTTGTAGGAAGAGGACCGATCCGTGCGTTATGTGATGAGTCTGCTTGTTCTGGCTGCTGCATGGTCGGTGGCGACCCTGGCCTATGCCACCCCGCATCACGCCCAGGACCCGGCTGGTCAGACCGGACTTGGTATCCGGCTGGCCGAGGTCCCCGTCGAGCTCAAGGACGACCCGCGCGCCCTGTCGTACATCGTCGACAACGTCAATCCGGGGACCACCATCCAGCGGCGCATCGAAATTCAAAACCACACCGGTGCCCCGCAGAAGGTTGAGCTATACGCCGGGGCGGCCAACCTCACCGATTCCCAGTTCACCATCGAAGACGGCCGGGCGGTCAACGAGCTCACTACCTGGACCACAGTCGACCCGAAGGAAGCTGAGCTCGCCGACGGCACCAGCACCGACGCAGTCGTCACGGTCGCAGTACCTGAAGATGCCCCCGAGGGCGAGCAGTACGCCGTGGTCTGGGCGCAGATCACCGGACCACCCCCGACGGGAACCGGCACTCAACTGGTGAGCCGGGTCGGGATCCGGTTGTACCTCAGTGTGGGACCGGGCAACGGTCCTCCGGCTGACTTCAGCATCGCTGAGGTCACCCCGCAACGGAATTCGGAAGGGATCGCCCAGCTCGTGGCCGAAGTGGAGAACACCGGTGGGCGGGCCCTCGATATGGCGGGTGAAGTACGTTTGAGCGGCGGGCCTGGGAGCTTGTCAGCGGGCCCGTTCAACGCCGTCAATGGCACCACCATCGCACCCGGAGCGACTGCTCTCGTCACCATCGACCTCAGCCCGGACCTACCGAACGGACCCTGGACCGCGGACCTCACATTGCGCAGCGGTTTGGTGAATCACCTGACGTCTGCGTCCGTGACCTTCCCGGATTCCGGCGTCGGTACACCCGTCGGCACCGGCGACAACGGGAGCGGATTTCCTTGGGTAATCAGTTTCGCGGTTCTCTTGGTTGCGTTGATCGTCACCGTCGTACTTCTGTTGCGGCAGAGAAGTCGCCAGAACACGTAGGGAACCCGCAATGACACGTCCAGCGATTATTCTACTGACGGTCGCGTTCCTCGTTGCCGGTGCAGCCGCCGCCCACGCGCAGGAAACGACACCCCCGGCAACGACGCCCCTCGCTACCCCTGCGACGACGACACCAGTCCCAGCCACCACCACGACGACCCCGGCGCCGACGTCAGTCTCCGCCAGCACCACGGTGGTGCCCACCGCCGGCGATGCAGCGGCCAGCACGCCGCCCGTCGTGGCAACTGCAACGCCGTCGACAACCAGCACACCAGCAGCAGTCGCACCCGCACCGGGAGCGATGGTGGCAGCCGCGGAAACGGGCTTGCTCGCCATCACCACGGTCGGCGGATTCGTTATGGGGGCATCGAATCCGGGAACCACGGTGCAAGGCTCCACGCTGGTAGCGATAACCGACCTGCGTCTGCTCACCGCGCCGACGTGGATCTCCACCGTGCAGATGACGGACTTCGTAGGCACAAGAACGGGACGAATAATCCCAGCCGGCGCGGCCGTGTACGCCTCCACTTCCATCGGATGCAGTACCTCGCCCGGCCCGCGCACGCTGGCAGCTACGCCCGTAGTCGTCCAAACCGCCCGCATCTCGCCGTGCCCCACGGAATGGACAGCGACCATCCATGTGTCCATTCCCCCGGACGCCGTCGCCGACACATACCGTGCATCAGTCACACACTCCGTCGCCTGACACCCTGGCACTCTCGACACGGCTTCGGCTCGTCGGTCGTCAGTTTCCCACCTTGACGCTAGTGGCCGCACCAACGATCCACCCAGGAGCCGGTTACCGCTGCGGCAGTGCGGGTCCTGACGGCTACTCAAGCGGAGGAAAGCGCCTTCGAACTCAGTGTCGGCGATCTGATCGACTTCGAGTGGAAGAAATCCGCCGCAGACGCTCCGAAAGACTTGCTGTACCAAGCGACACAGGCGTGGCCTCAACCACCGGTGCCGCGAAAGCCTAGGTGGCGACTTAACCTCAATGCCGAGATGCCACCGACGCACCTACTCATTTCGTCTAGGCGTGCCGTGCAGTCGGCCGGATACTCAGTGCTTCAGCGAATTCGACAAGTACAGCTCACTCATGTGGACAAGAGAAGACACCACGGACGAGATCCCGGCATGGACTATCGGACTCAATACCGTCGAGGCCCGGACCAATGGTGCGGACATTCCGAGCGGATTCGGATTCGGCATCCCCTTCGTCCGCGATGTGCTCGGGGACATGGCGAGCACCGGCGAGAAGCCGCCCGTGCCGATCGCGGACCCTTCCTACACCGGCACCTTCACCGTGCGAACCTCTCCGCGGGTGCACCGCACTCTGGCGGTCGAGGCCGACGAGCAGGGTGTCTCGCTAAATCTGCTGGTCAACCAGAAACTTTCCGCCCCGGCTGCAGACCGCGTCACCCCCGAGTGAAGGCAGGGTGAGGTGGGGTTCCAACTCGACCCGCGAGTACGCACCGGACCGACCGTAGCCCCTCATCGTTCACGCTCGCCATGAAACACTCAATGCTCCAATCTCCTATCACCGCTGGGCGTTCAGTGCTGATCCGGCACAGTGATGTTTCGTCAGGCACATACAGGCTTGGAGTCTCGGATTGTTTCCGAACGGGATTTGCCAGTCGATGAACGGGCCACCCACCTCGTCGGCGACGTCCCGATATGGGTCACACACCTCAGCCGACCACGACCGAGTCACCCTGAGCGGAGACACTTCGTGGGACGAGCGGAGCGATCGCCGGACCGGTGTGCACAGACCCGTCGAGATTGAACTTGCTGCCATGGCACGGGCAATTGATGGTGCCGCCGGAGACGTCGGAGACGGTGCATCCCGCGTGCGTGCATGTCGACGAGAACCCGCGGAAGTCACCACTGGTGGGCTGTGTGACGACAACATCGCCGAGCACCGTGCCGCCACCGACGGGTACGTCGCCGGTCGGCACGGTTGCAGTCGCGGGATTCGCAGCTGGCCTGGCGCCGGTGCCGGGCGCAGCCGACGCGCGGGTTCTACGGAACAGCGCGCTACCGGCGGCCAAGGCGGCTGCCGCAGCGCCGATACCGACGAGAACTGTACGGCGGGGAAGCGCTAGTTGATCGCTCCGCAGGCTCTGCTGCTGGTCACGTTTGTCGGACGGCATGTCGGGTCGCTCCCTTGTCTGGGGTGGGGTCGATGCGGACCTCTCATTGGTTATAACGAGGGACGGGGATGACTGGTTCACACGCGCCACACCGGGCAGGCTGTGCCCGACTCGGCGTGCGCGGCGTGTTCGAGGACTGCCTCCTTGCGGGGCGCCCACTAAAGAAAAATTCTCCCGAGAATGTTTTGGTGGGGATGCCGAGAACTGCAACCAGACTCCGTCCTTACTGAGAAAGCGCCAGAATGGGCGCACCACACGACGAGGAGTGAGACGATGCCGAAGTTCATGTTGCTGCAGAACTACGAGGGTGGATCGGGTTGCACGGTGCCGATGCCAGAGTGGACCCCAGCAGAGATCGCCGCGCACGTGAGGTTCCAGCAGGACCTGAACGTCGAGCTCGCCGCGGCGGGTGAACTGGTCGATGCCCAGGGTCTGGCGGGCCCGGAGGTCGCGAAGCGGGTGACGTTCGACGGCTCGGGCGTCCCGGTGGTCACCGATGGCCCGTTTCCGGAGTCGAAGGAACTGCTCGCCGGTTATCGGACGATCGACGTCGAGTCGCAGGCGCGCGCACTCGAGGTCGCTGCGAAGTCGTCGGCTGCCCCGGGCCCGGGTGGCAAGCCGATCGCGCAGCCGATCGAGGTCCGGCAGGTGATGGACGCACCGGAGATCGATCTGTGAGGTCCGACTCCGCGGTAGAGGACCTGCTGCGCCAACCGGCACCGCGTCGCGCTCGTTAGCGACGATCTGGACCGGATCTTCGATGTCCGCAACCAGGGCCGCCACTGTTGCCGTCGTCGCGCAAAGCTTCGGAATGTCCATCGCCATCATCGCCATCGGCGGCCTCTGAGGCAGATCGTGCGTGGCGCCGCAGAGATGCTCGATAGGTTGGGATTCGAGGGCACGAGCCTCGGTGAAATCACCTGGGCGTCCGGAATCGCGAAGGCACGCCGTATTCGCATTAGCCTTCGACACCTTCGACCAGCCGTTGGAGCACCGCCGCTTCCAACGCTGCGGCGAGCGGCCGCTTGCACCGGTGAGCGGTGGCCTGGGGTTTTTCGACCCGCGGGACGAGAAACTCGACTTCCACGGTCACCGCGTCCAGGAAGGCCGACAATGGGATCCGGTCCTGCAGACGAGGAGCACACTGTGGACACAGAGCCCGGAGTCAGTCCGCCGAGGCGCACGGTGGGCGGTCGAGAAACGGTTCGAGCCGCCGTCGTGGTCGGTGCACTGGGTGTGGTGTTCGGCGACATCGGAACCAGCCCGATCTACACCATCCAAACGGTGTTCAACCCGGAGGATCCGCACCCCGTGCCGATCAGCACGAACAACGTGTACGGCGTTGTGTCGCTCATCTTCTGGTCGGTGATGTTGATCGTCACCGCTACCTACGTCTTGCTGGTGATGCGCGCCGACAACGACGGCGAGGGCGGGGTCATGGCGCTGATCACGCTGCTCCGACGTATGGGTGCGGTGCGGGGCAGTCGTGTTACCGCGGTGCTGGCCGGGCTCGGAATCTTCGGTGCCGCCCTGTTCTTCGGCGACAGCATGATCACACCGGCGATCTCGGTGCTGTCCGCGGTGGAAGGACTGAAGGTCGTCGAGCCGGGGTTGGAAGAATGGATCGTGCCGATCACGGCGGTGATCATCGTGGCGTTGTTCTCCGTGCAGCGCCGCGGCACGGCGGCGGTCGGGCGACTGTTCGGGCCGGTGATGATCGTCTGGTTCGTCTCGATCGGGGCCTGCGGCGTGAGCGGCATCGCGCGGCATCCGGAAATCCTCAAGGCGCTCTCGCCGACCTATGCCCTCAGCTTCTTCTTCGGACACTTCGGGATTGCCTTCTTCGCGCTGGCCGCGGTCGTGCTGGCGGTCACCGGCGCCGAGGCACTGTATGCCGACATGGGCCATTTCGGCAGGCGGGCGATCACCCGGGGTTGGCTGGTGCTCGTTCTGCCGGCGTGTGTGCTGAGCTACCTCGGGCAGGGTGCGCTGCTTCTCGGCGACCAGAGTGCCGTGAGCAGCCCGTTCTTCCTGCTCGCCCCCGGATGGGCGCGGTGGCCGATGGTGCTGTTGGCCACCGCGGCGACGGTGATCGCCTCCCAGGCGGTGATCACCGGCGCCTACTCGGTGGCATCACAGGCGGCCCAGCTCGGTTACCTGCCGCGGTTGCGGGTGGCACACACCTCGGAGTCGACGATCGGACAGATCTACGTCCCGTGGATCAACTGGGTGCTGATGGTGTCGGTGCTCACGCTGGTCTTCGCATTCCGCAGCTCGGCGGCATTGGCGTACGCGTTCGGAATGGCGGTCACCGGAACGATCACCATCACGACGCTGCTGTTCTTCTACATCGTCCGGACCCGGTGGTGTACGCCGTTGTGGCTGGTGGTGTGCGGCGCCGGCTGCTTGCTGGCGGTCGACCTGCTGTTCCTGGCGGCGAACCTGACCAAACTGGTGCACGGGGCGTGGCTGCCCCTGCTGATCGCGCTCACGGCGTTCACCGTGATGACCACCTGGCAACGTGGGCGCGCCATCGTCACCCGCGCACGGGAGCGAGCGGAGGGATCATTAGGGGACTTCGTCGGCCAGCTGCACGACTATCGGCCGCCGCTGGTGCGGGTCCCTGGCACTGCTGTGTTTCTCAACCGCGGAAAGCAGACGGCGCCGTTGGCGATGCGGGCCAATGTCGAGCACAATCGCGTGCTGCAGCAACACGTGGTGATCATGTCGATCAACACGCTGCCGGTGCCGCGCGTACCGGACACCGAGCGGACGGAGATCGACAAGCTCGGCTACGCCGAAGACGGGATCGTCCACGTGACAGCATTTTTCGGGTACATGGATGCGCCGAACATCCCGGATGTACTGCGACTGCTCGACCCCGCGGAGACCGAGGGGCCGATCGCGGTCGATAGCGCCTCCTACTTCCTGTCGAAGATCGAGTTGACGATGGGGACGGCACCGACGATGGCCACATGGCGCAAGCGTCTGTTCATCGCCACCTCCTACATCACGGCAGACGCTGCCGAGTACTTCGGCCTTCCGGGAGAGCGGACTGTGATCATGGGTTCTCGAATCGACGTCTAGGGCGAGTGGATCGCCGTCTCGTGTGCCCACTCGTCACCGGACGGTGGAACGCCGAGGGTCGCCGGCTCGGTGCGATCAGCCGTGCATGCGCGGGTAATCATGCGGGTGAATACGCCGATCGTGCAGCTAGCCACATTGCGCGTTCACTTTTTTTACGTTGAGGTATGGGTGCTGGGACGAACCACACGATATTGTCGCCGGCCACCGAGTCAATGTCCGTGCTGGGGGCAGAATCGGCCCCTTCGGCGGGGCCCGACTATTGGACTATGCCGGCCGTATTGACGGCACACTCGGCGAGCGGCATTGGTGACATCGGCGATCGCCGCAAACAGCGATGCTCCATACCGTCAGTGGTTGCCGGGACGGCAGTATCGTAAACACCGGTTCGGCGACGGACCACTCGGCTTGGGGGAGCCGCCTCGGTGATGGTTCTCCAGGGCCCGAGATCTGTTGCGAGCCCAGAACGGAGCTGCATGGGCACCGTCCTGCCCCGGTCCGACGTGGCGGTGGCCTACGCCCCGAGGCCGAATGCCACGAGGAATCCCAGCGCGGTGGAAAGACCAACCCACCAACCACCCTCCCGATAGGCCTCGGGCATCAACGAATCCGCCAGCACGGCGATCGTCGCGCCGCCGGCGAACGCCTGGATGGTGGCGATCGCACCATCGGAGATCCGGTCGGACACCAGGTTCGCCCCGATCACCACGAGGACGAGTAGCGCTGCGGTCGCTGCCCACACGGCGAAGGCCCGCCGACGGTTGAAACCGGGCTGGGCACGCATCGACGCCGCCCCGGCGACGGCTTCGGGGACGTTGCCGACCGCGACCGCGACGAGCAGCACAACTCCGCCGGTGCCGCCGAGGGTGACGCCCAGCGCCGTATTTTCCGGTACGCCGTCAAGCAGCGCACCGAGCATCAGAGCCCACCCGAGGGCACCAGCGCCGAGCTTGTTCTCGATCAGGTGGTCTGCGAGTACGTAGACCAATGCGCCCGCGAACAGTGCCGCGCCTGCGCCCCAGATGCCTTCGGTCTCGAAGGCGGGCTGGAACAGCTCGGTGGAGACCGCTGCAACCATGGTGCCGGCCCCGAAGGCCATCAGCGCGGCGAGTAGTGGTCTGGGCAAATTGTAGCGGAGGCCGACGCAGGCCCCGATCAGCAAAGGTAGTGCAGTTCCCAGTCCATACAACACGGCAGTGAGCATGCGGGAATGGTATCCGGGCCGACCTTTGGCGATTACCGGCCGACTGAGCGGGTGCCGGTCAGGCACAGCGGCGGGTGGCCCTCGTGGCCGGCGGACGGTGAGAACGCGTTTCCGGCATCACGGATTGACGTGGTGGCGCGCCGCATCGAGTTCGTCGGGTGTGCCGAGGGCTATCAGGATTGTTCCGGGCTCGACTCGGAGCGAGGGCACCGGATTGGCGATGAATTGTCCAGCGACAGTTCGTATCGCGAGAAGCAGCGCGCCGCTCGCCTGTTGAACACCGATCTGTGCGAGCGTGGATCCCGCCCACGGTGAGGTGGGGGAGAGGATGATCTCTTCCATACGGTAGTCCAGGCTTTCGTCGTGCATCACCACGTCGAAGAATTCGGCCACATGCGGCTGCAGTGCGAAGGATCCCATTCTGCGCCCGCCGATCAGCTGCGGGTTGACTACCCGGTTGGCGCCGGCGCGTAGCAGTTTCGACATCGACCCCTCGTTGCGGGCGCGGGCGATGATGGTGAGGTCGGGGCGCAGTGCCCGGGAAGACAGGGTGACGTAGACGTTGTCGGCGTCGGTGTCGAGTGCGGAGATCAACGCGTGCGCGTGCGCGATGCCGGCGGCTTCGAGAATGCGGTCGTCGGTGACGTCTCCGATCACGGTGGGGTGATCGAGATCTCGCAGCCTCTCCGGGTCGCGGTCGACGACGACGATCTCCCGGCCGAGCGAGTCGAGATACTGCGCACTCGCAGTGCCCACCCGGCCCCATCCGCAGATGATGATGTGGCCGGTCATCCGGCTGATGCGTCGGTCCATTCGCCGTCTTTCCATGTGGTGGCGCAAGTGGCCTTCGATGAGCGCCTCGAGGAGGACGCCGAACATGTAGAGCGCGGTACCCACACCCGCCAGGATCAGCATGATGGTGAACAACTGTCCGATCCCGGTCAGCGGGTGCACTTCGCGGAATCCCACGGTCGTGATCGTCGTGACGGTCTGGTAGAGCGCATCCAGGATCCCGAATCCGAGGTCGATGTAGCCGACCGTCCCGATGACAACCACCAGCGCGAACGCGAGGAGCGCTCGGCCGATCCGTCCCAGTGGGCTCACTAACATGATTGTTCTCCCATCTCGGTCGGCGGGATAGGCATTTCATGCATCGACGCGCTCTGCCCTCACGCCGGTCGCAGGACAGAGCACCTGGCTGGGGCGAGACCAGTCCGAGAAGTCTCATGGGATCGCGACCGCGAATTCTTAGCCAGGTGGATGTCGGCGTTCGCGGCATGCAGCGTGAGGGTGGTCCGGAATTCGGTCGCCGCGAACCGGCACAGCAGACGCCGGTGTCCGGATGTTCGCGGCCCACCGCGACGTCTTCCGGGCACTGTTCTCGATGGCCCAACTCGACGCGGATGCGGTCGGCGGGGCCATCGCGCGGATCGAGGAGAACCGGGCCGGCGGGATGGCCCACCTCGCCCAGCGACTGGCCAAGCACGAGGTTCTGCGGCCGGAGGTCACCGTCGACGAGGCCGCAGACCTCCTCTGGCTATTGGCGAGCTTCGACAGCTTCGACCAGCTCTACACCGGGCGGAATCTCCCCGTCGACGACGTCTCCCGCACCCTGATCGCCGCCGCCGAACGCAGCCTCTGCCGGTGAGTGGTCGGCCTCGTACCCCGCGGTCACGCGGGGTCGGTGTTTCTGCGGGGTTGGCGGCGCCGGTGGAACCGTGCACGCTGGAGATCCAGCAGGGTCGCGCTCTCGGCGTCTACTCGGCGGTGTCGACGGGCGATTCCGGCCCGGACGGCAGTCGTATGTCGGTGCAGTTCTGCTGCACGGCCGTTGGCGTTCTCGTCGTCGAGAAAGTAGCCGGCCGCTCGATCGCACTGAATGAGCAACTGTTCGTAGGCGAGGCGCGCGGGTGCCCGTTCGTCGAGTTGCGTGATCGCGATGTGCTCCACGAATTGTAAAGGGATACGTAGTAATTGGTAATTGATTCGCAATAGTGTCATCGGCACGTCGCGCAGTGTTGTCACGATCGGGGATGTTAGCGCTCGTGGAGGAAACGCGCGGAGAGTTTCGTCGGGTGGTCAGCTGGGAGCGAACAGGGGCATAGGTGGTCGTGTGCCGGCGCTGTAGTGGGTATGGGCGAACTGGAGGAGTTGGACGGGTACTCGAGGACGGTGATCTCGGTTGCCGATGCGGTGTTGCCGAGTGTGGCCAGCCTGGTTGTGCGGACGTCACGAGGGAGCGGGTCGGGCAGCGCGAGTGTGATCACCGATGACCGGCTGTTGCTGACGAGTGCGCACGTGGTTGCGGGAGCGAGCGGGGCCGAGGCGGCGTTCACCGACGGAACTGTTGTCCGCACCGACGTGGTGGGGCGCGATCCGTTGTCCGATCTCGCTGTGCTGCGTGCTCGGGGCGATGTGCCTGCTCCGGTGGAGTTGGGTGACGCCGCGTCGCTGCGGGTGGGGCAGTTGGTCGTCGCGTTGGGGAACCCGCTGGGTCTGGCGGGCAGTGTGACGGCGGGCATCGTGTCCGGGCTGGGACGCTCGTTGCCGGTGGAGTCGGGGCGGGTGATCGATGAGGTGATCCAGACCGATGCGGCGCTGAATCCGGGGAACAGCGGTGGCGCGTTGGCCGACAGTGCGGGCCGGCTGGTCGGGGTGAACACCGCTGTCGCCGGAATGGGGGTGGGTCTGGCGGTGCCGATCAACTCGACGACGAGGCAGATCATCGTCGCGTTGGTATCGGCGGGCCGGGTGCGTAGGGCCTGGTTGGGGATCGCGGGCATGCAGGTTCCGCTGCCCCCGAAGCTACAGGGGCGGATCGGGTCGAAGACCGGTTTGCAGGTTGCCGGTGTCTCCCCGCGCAGCCCCGCCGCCGAGGCAGGGTTGCGACGTGGGGACATCATGGTCGAACTCGACGGCAAGCCGATCGTGACGACGACTGCCGTTCAGCGGTTGATGGTCGAGGATGCGATCGACCGGCAGATCGAGATCACGGTATGGCGCAACGGTGCGCTGGTGGATGTGTTCGCTCGTCCTCGTGAGCTCGCGAGCTGACGACCACCCAGCGATGTGGGATCGGATCGACGGTCACCGATTCATCTTGTGACGGATCGCGTCCTGGACTCGCCCGTGAGCCACCGCGATACCGCCCGCGATATCGGTGAGCGTTTTCCGATGCTGGAGACGCAACGGGCCGTTCACTGCGCCATCGTGCAGGTGTTGCCGGTGGGGGAAGACCGGGCGCGGCTCGGCCTCCACGAGGTGTTGGTTGAACATTTCCCTGAGCTGCGACAGCTCGGTGAGTCGTCGGTAGACATCCTCGCTGGCGACGACCCGCGCCTGGCCGAGTAGAGAATCGAATTCGTCACCGCCGATCTGTCCGGCGTCATTCGGGTGCGATGCAGCCGAAGTCGTTGCGGTTGTGGCGAGGCGGGCCGTCGCTCTCAGCAGGTCGGCGTAGATCGCGAGCAGCAGCTTCACGAGTTGGTCTCGCCGCGCAGTCTTGCTGCGCAACCGTTCGGTGATCCACGATGAGAGGGCCGTGCCCACTATTCCGGCCACGCCCATCCACATGATCGCATTCACGATCAGCCTCCCGTCTCTTCTTGCGTTCGTGCCGAAGACCCGTGTTCACATCCCGCCGCCTCCGCGTTACTCATTCCCGGACACTCTGGCGGGCGCCGTTCACGGCCGGTTCTGGTTAGTCGTTGTCGCCGAAGATCGTCTTGGCCTCGAGGTATTCCATCAGGCCGAACTTGCCGAACTCCCGGCCGTTGCCTGACTGTTTGTAACCGCCGAACGGCGCATCGAAGGCCAGCGGAGCACCATTGAGATGAACCATTCCCGTCCGCAGCTGTCGGGCCACATTCCGCGCCCGCTCCGAATTGCTTGACGACACCATCCCGGACAGCCCATAGGCGGTGTCGTTCGCGATGCGGATTGCGTCGGCCTCGTCGTCGTAGCCGATGAGCATCATGACCGGGCCGATGATCTCCTCGCGCGCGATGGTCATATCGTTCGTCACGTCCGCAAAGACGGTGGGCCGGAGGAAGTAACCGGTGGACAGTCCTGCCGGGCGACCGACCCCACCAGCGACGAGTGTGCCGCCCTCATCGATGCCGGTCTGGATCAGGCGCTGCACCTTGTCGAACTGTGTCTGTGACACCGGCGGTCCCACGGTCGTCCCCTCGGCCTCGGGTTGTCCGACCACGATCGACGCGGCGGCGGCTTTCGCGATCGCAATTGCACCGCTGTCGCATCCCGGGCCCTGGCCGGTATGCGTCGGAACGTTTCCGGCGCCTGACAACAATGACTCGCCGCAGCTCGGCCGTCTGTCCGCCGGCCGGGCCCATTGGAGGATAAATGCGTTGTCCCCCAATCGGGGGACAACGGTGATTTCGGATCGAGCGATAGGAATGCGAGGTGGTCGATCCATCCCCGCACGAATGACCGGCTTTGTCCGACGTCACGATGCGGGATATCGACGATCAGAGCGTGAAGCCGAGCCCTGTCCGGCGGGATGGTGCGGCGTTTACCTCGACGCGCTGACCGACGAGGACCGCGCGGGACGTCGGAGTGCGGCCGCCGCCATGGTGAGCGCCACAGCATCCTCGGCGAGCGCGGCCTGCCAGTCCGGCATCCGCCGGCCTGCCCACTGCCGCCACCATGCGCCGCCGTAGGAGCCGGCGAGGGCACCGACGGTTCCGATGATCAGGGCTGACGCCGTGTCGACCCGGTCGCGGTGGGCCAGCGCCGCGGCGCCTCCGCCGCCTGCGATGAGGCGTCCGGTGAGCGCGGGTTGGGAGAGGCGCGACGGTACGTTCGGGTTCTTGTCGGCGACCAGTTCGCCGCCGACGAGCGCCGTCGCGCCAACGAGGCGGGCCCGGTGCGCCGAGCCCGGGGCGCCCGACAGCAGTGCCGCCGCGATGCCCGTGGAACTGCGGAGACCGCTGGCCACGCCGATGACGGCCGACCGGACAGTGCTCGACCGTTCCGCCGCCCGGTCCCTCTGGTGTCCCGTCGCCACGTCCTGTTGCCGCAGGACTGTGGTGACGGTGGCGCCGTAGACGAGATGTGGCACGAGGTCGCTGAGCCAGTCCTGGGCGGTCCACTGCCGCGGGTCGCTGATGCCGCGCAGGGCGATCGGGATGTCGGTGGCTGCCATCGCGGCGAGACCGATCCCGATCGTTCCGGCGGCAGGGGTCAGATGGGCGCCGGCGCGGCGGACGAGGGAGGCGGCAACGCCGAGTCCGGTGCCGACGGCGATCCCACCGAGCGCACCGAACGCCGACCGTCGCGCCGCCAGCGCGTCACCGCGACCCGGTATCGCGACGCCCAGAGCGGTCGTAACGGACTCGACCGTCTTCTCCGGAATGGTGCTTGCGGGGCGGCCGCGGATCGCCATGTCCAGGTAAGTGACGGCGTCGAGCATCGTGGTGCCTGCGGCACCTGCAACGATGCCGGTCGTGACAGCGTTCATCGAACTGCCTCTCTCGCGTGATTCGACGACGGGGTCGTCCTTCCCGGGAGCATCCCCCGGTGGCGTACCGGGCAAACGCGGACGGGGTGTTGGGCGCGAGGCAGGGCATGCGGGCAGGAGTGAGCAGGACGTGATTGCGGGCGCCGGTGACTGGTTCGTTGTCCAGGAGTCGCGCGGGTAAAGGGGGTGTCCGGGAGCGTGGCGACGCCGGATATCTTGTGGCGCAGCCAAGCGCAGCCCCCGCCAACGATCGGTGTCAGCTGGCAGGGGCGCTACACGGACAAACCGCGCGTAGTGACGAGCGGCGCATTAGTGATCTTCGTGAGCCGGGGCGCGGAAGTCCAGGGAGTGTGATCTACGCCATTGCATAATTTTCTTCACTCAGTATTACCGACCAGTAAGTGTTTTCGGGTTTGTATAAGGCGTATGCGTGAATTGGTAATTCTGATCGGCGGGAGTCCTGCGGTATCGGACGAAATTCTCAATTCATCGTGTGGGAATTCAACATATCGGTACGCGGATGCGGCTGTGCCGCAGTATGTCCGGCCGTCGTTCGGAGCTGTCTGCGGAATCGAGGCACGCGGCGAGTTGCTCGCGGATCATTCGGTGCCTGCGCAGCGTACTGCTCGGTATGCAAAGAACAGGCACAGCGGTGTGACGTAGAACACGGCACATTCTCTCGGGAAGCATGGTGATCGGGAATGAGGTGTGGTTACACCCCTGCATGGGACCCAAAAGCGGGTATGGGTGTAGGTGATTCGGCCGTTGTGCAGGTGTCGACGTCGGACGATTGTGTGTGGTGCACCGTCATCGACGTGGCGGTCGGGAATCTCTGCACGTGAAGGAAGAATCGTGATGGCACGGATCAGCAAGAAACTGGGAGCCGATTTACTGGATGCGTTGCGTGTCAGTGTCGTTGGCACCGTGGTGTGTGCCGGACTGGTCATGGGCGTAATCGTCCTGGCGATGTGGAAGTTCCCGATACCGGGTGTATAGGCACCTGTGGCCTATGGTCCTTCGCCGGTGCCGGTAGGCCGGAGTGCAACACCGGGCGGCGGTTCGGCGATATAGCTGACGGGGGATTGGTTGTGCCCGTGGGGCCGGTGATCGATTTACGGCACCAGGCACGGGCGTCGTGTGGTGTGGAAGGAAGAATGGGAATGCTCGGGACGAGTACGGGTGCGATGGTTGGCCTACTGGTGATTGCGCTGCTGGTGGTCCCCGTCTCGTTCGCTGTGGCGGCACGGGCGGATGCGAAGGCCCGCCGCCTCTCGGGGCCGCAGCCTTCCGACGCGGACATGGGGCGATCGGTCGCGGTCGCGGAAGTGGCTGGTCGGTGCGATCAGTGGCGGCAGCTCGCAACGCGGGCGTGGCTGATCTGCGGCGGAGCCTCGCTGGTCGCAGTCGTGGTTGTGGGTGTACTCATCTGTATCGGGTGAGGACGGCGCAGACCGGGACCGCGCGAACTCTGGTTCGGGCTATCCAGCTTCCGTGTCTCCGGAGCCTCTCGACTGCCGTGGCATGCGCGTCCTGGAATCGTCCGGGAGTGCGGTGAACCCCTCTGTGAGCCGAAGCGGCCCGGTCGGAGTGTTCTCCGCTCCGGCCGGGCCTCGCCGGGACGTGCAACAAGCCGCCGCCGCGCTCTCCATCGGACGGCCGGGTCCGCGCCGGTGCGCCTGGGTGGTTTGCCTTGGCCAATGTCTTCTCGGGCGTCGGAGATTGCATCGGCGATCTGTCCTCGGTCTGTACTGGCGCGAGGAAATGGTAAATCGGCCGGTCGGTCGCATTGCGGGTATGTGATCCACGCCACATGCGTTTTTCCGTGTCGACCGAACTGGATGCGTGGTGGCACCTGCCGTCGCGCGCTTCCGGTGGAAAGGCTTGGGGTGGTCGGTGTCGGCGGCCTGGACCGGTGACGACAAGCACCGGTTCCAGGTCGCGCCCGCACCCGAGAACTTCTCCGATTCACACTGTGTGCCATGTGAAGCCGTCGGGGTCGGTGAAGGGTTCGGCGTCGCCGCCGATGACGATCCGGTGGGCGCCCGTGCCGTCGGGGGAGACGCCGGCGTCCTTCGCGAGGGCGCGGTGCCCGTAGAGTGCGAGCGTGACGTTCGGGCCGGTGGCGAACTC
The DNA here is from genome assembly GCF_000280725.2 of Rhodococcus sp. JVH1. NCBI lineage: Bacteria > Bacillati > Actinomycetota > Actinomycetes > Mycobacteriales > Nocardiaceae > Rhodococcus > Rhodococcus sp. JVH1. Next base: position 7,370,248 of record NZ_CP166289.1, read on the forward strand.
GACGTACTTGCGACCGAAGCTTCTCGTCACTTCCAGCCCGTGGTCGAGGTAGAACTGCTTGCTGGCTTTGACGTCTTCGACGCCGAGCAGCAGGACGAGGTCGTCGATGTGCCGGGTCGCCGGCCCGGTGTTCTTCTTCGACGATGTCGCGACCTTCCAGAGCGCTCCGTCGGAGCCCTGCACGACACCGCCGTACCCCCACAGGCTTTTCTTGACTGGTTTGACTGTGGTTCCGCCATTTTCGAGGGCAGCCCCGATGTAGGCGTCGACAATGTTCGGCTGGGACACGACGAGCGAGAGGGTGTAACCGCGGAAGCCGGTGGTCGGTGCGTCCGTGTCGCGGGCACTGATGTGTTCGTCGACGCCTAGGGCGGCGAGGAAGACTTTCGCGGTGGTGGGGTCGGGGGATTCGAGGGCGAGGGATTCGATGTTCATGCGAGTGACGTTAATGCCGCACGTGGGTGGTCGCTTCTCGATTCCTGATCAGTCTGAGCTCGATGGTTACTCTGTGCGTGACGTAGGCGTAGCCAGCTTGCGCGACTGCTGGACGGGCACGCTCGGGGGTGGGAGCACTTCGGGGGCGTCGTGATCGAATTACTTGAAAGATGCTGCGGGATGGCACATTACGAAGTTTATCGGTGCCCACCTCGACGAAGTGACGACCGAAGCGGAAGTCGCGTACCTGCGGACCCTTCTCGAACTCGGCAGGTCCCACCCCTTTGGTCGCTCGAGATCGGACAAGCTCTCACCCGGGTGCGCCACGACCAGCAAGATGATGCCGGCGACGATCGCCGGCTTCACGGGCGACCGCCGATGTCCCGGCCTATTCAGGTCCCTGAACAGTGCGGAAGTGCTCTTGGCGTGCTGCACGGAGTGCCGGGGCGGCGAAGGCCCGGTGTACGAATGCACTCAGTCGTCGCGGGGTACCGGAAGATGTAACGCATCTGCGTGTGAATCAGATCACATGTGTGCGTGGTTGCTGAAAACCACGCGACCGCTCACGGCGGCGCCCCCACAAAGCGACGAAGGCAGAATTCTCATGGCGACACCCTCGACTCCGACGATTTCCGTGTCCGCACCTAGAACGCTGAGGCGGACCAGCGCGATGAGCACCGCCGAAATCAAGGCGAGAATCGAAGCTATGTACGCCGACGATCGCCGACCGGACACTCCGACTGCTCGCTGACATAGTACCGAGCGGGGGAGCGCAAGGGCGAGCGGGTCGGAGCCGATTCCGGTGTTACCGGTAGTCACCTACCCCGAACGCCAGTCGTGCGGTGGCGTCGGCGATGGCGCGGCTGTGGTCCAGCCCGGCAGCGACCCCGTCTTCGAGGTCGAGGATCATCGCGTCCGTTCTCGCCTGCTCGGCGTGGGCGAATCGTTGCGGTTTGTCGGCCGGGACCAGCAGCCACGACCGGGCGGCGGCCGCGCCGATCCGGGCGGGCTGCCGGGTGGCCGGGTCAGTGGTGGATGTGGTCATCGGATTCCTTCTGCGCCTGTTCGGCGACCTCACCGAGAGACGCGGTACCGGTTTCCGGGGCCCAGGCCCAGCAGATGAGGCCACCGAGAGTCAACACGACGCCGCACGCGATCAGCGCCACGTTGACGTCGTACTGGGCCACGACGATCGGGAGCAGGAAGGTGCTGGCGGCGGAGCCGATGCGGCTTGCGGCGACTGCGATTCCGAGCCTCGGCCCGCACCTGGTCTCAGGACGACGGTTGTCGGTGGCTACTGCGGAGGTTACTCGACGACGCCACCTTGTTGCGGTTGGCGATATTGTCCTCATCATGACTGCGCGCGTCGATATTTCGCTGCTTCTCGCGTCCGCCCGGATCGGCGTCGGCGTGCTGCTCATCGCGGCGCCGACCGTCGTGTTGCCTCGCGAGGACGCCGGCAACGGTACGAACGCCCTGCTGATGCGGACGGTCGGGGTCCGCGACCTCGTCCTCGGTGGGGGTGCGGTTCTCGCCCGGATGCGGGGCCGACGCGACGAGTTCCGCCGCTGGGCGGGGGCCGGGCTCGCCAGTGACACCGGCGACCTCCTGGTGGGGATCTGCAGCGCCCGCCTGATCGGACGGTCCGGTGCGATCAAGGCCGTCGCGGTAGTGGCTCCGTGGGTGGCCGCCGGCGCTGCCGACCTGGTCAGAGGACCGCACTCGCCGGATGCGGCCCCGCGGACAAGTTAGACACCCCGCGCATTCGTGGCCTGCGAGCCCTTCTGCCCCTGGCCACCTCGAACCCCACACGCTGGTTCTCGTCTGCTCGACATCACTGCGCCCTCCCGACTTTGCCGCCAGTCGTTCATCGATCAGCGATCAGTCACTGAAATGGTCGTTGTGACGACCTCTTCGGCAAGCCGCTGCAGACGGGGGGATCGGGTTCGCGCGCGCAGCGGGAGGAATTCCATGACCTCGGCATTGACGTGAGGAGGTCGAGGTTCGATGGCTTACTCGCGAAGCCGCAGCTGGGCGGGCATCGAAGTCGTCCTCGAGTCGTACGGTTGGGGCCTTGGAAGAAAATGGCGTGATCCTTTGGAGGGACTTCCCATGACCACCGATCTCGAATCACGAATTCGCCAGCTCGAAGACCGCGCCCTCATCAGCGAGCGGGTCATCAAATACGCGATGGCCGTGGACCGTGCCGACTGGGAGATGTTCGCCGACTGCTTCACCGATCCCGTGCACGCCGACTACTCCGAGAACGGGATGCCTGCAGCAGATTTCGCCCGCGACGACTTGGTCGGCATTGTTCGCGAGGCGCTCGGCGGTTACACGGCAACTCAGCACCTCAGCACCAACCACGTCATCGAGTTCGATGAAAACGATTCCGACCGGGCGCTCTGCTACTCGTATATGTACGCGCAGCACTACCGCGAGGGCGCCGAGGGAGGGTTCTTCCTGCTGCGAGGCTCGTACACCAACTACATGCTCCGCACATCGGATGGCTGGCGTATCGAGAGTCTGACCCAGCACGTCAGCTGGTCCGACGGCGAATAGACACCGTCATGGAAGCCACGGAACGCTTACCGACGGAGCGGGCAGGATTTAGGAGACCCTGCAGATGTACCCCCTGTGTCCAGCGTCGCCCCCTGCCGTGGACACCTGTGCCCCACCGTGATCCTGAACTGTCGGGTATTCGACCGATAGATTCCAAGCCCCGGGTGCTGGGACACATCGCGTTCTCAGGACCGACCCGAGATCACCGTGACCCAGACTGTCTCGCACACAGACTGTTGGATAGGGTTTGCGCGACCGACCTCGTTCCCGCGGTCGTCTTCGGACTCGACAGCGGCTGCCGTGTCGGGGTCAATCCCGGCAGCACAAGAGTGATCGACGAATCGATCCAGCTGGCCGAAGGCCAGACCCTGAACGCCGCCGAGCGCCGGGGTTTGCGGTGCTCGACGGCGCCCTCTGGGTTAGGTGTTGTTTGCCGGCCGTGGGGTGTGGTTGCGGGCTTCGATGGCGGCGATGGTGTTGTCGAACGCCTTTCCCAGGACGCGGGTGCCGAAGGCGCCGAGCACGGCTGCGAGTGCTCGTCCTTTGAGGTTTTTGCCGTCGCGGACCACGACGGCGTCGATGTCGGTGGTGCCGTCGGGGCGCGGGGTGAGGGTGTAGGTGTGGCCGGAGTTGGCGCCCCACAGGTTGGAGTCGGTGGTCGTCATGACGATGCGGTGGGGGTCGGTCCAGTCGTAGTGCAGGCGTTCCCAGGCCCCGCCGGAGCCTTCGGTGACGTCGGCGTGGGTGGTGTCGAGTTCGTGTACCTGGAGGTGGTCGTCGGCGCTGTTGCCGAAGATCGCCTGGCGGCCGGGCCCGAAGTCGGTGAGTGCGTCGAGGAATTGTTCCGGTGTCGCGGTGGTGGTCTGGTGCAGGTGGATCGTGGACATGACGTTCTCCTTGGTGGGTGGTGCGGGGGACGGGGGGTCGGTCGATGGTGTGGAGGGTGGTTAGAGGGGCGGCTCCGTCCCTGCCTGTTCGGCGACCATGTAGGCGGCGTACCAGTCGGGCCAGTTCGGATCGGCTGTGCCGGTGCGCGTTTCGTGTTGACCGTGGGCGGTCGCGGCGCGAATCAGCGCGGTGGTCAGGTCGGCGGTGCTGCCGAATGTTGTTGCCGTGGTGGTGACCGCCTCGGTGGAGGGGGGTTCGATGGTGTTCATGGTTGCCTTCTCGCGGGGTCTCGAAAAACGCGGGGGATGTCGGATGCGGGCCGTCAATCCAGGTTGGGGAACAGCTGTGCGCTGTTCGGTTCCCCTGGGTGTTACGGCGGCCGGGTTGCTCTACATCGGGGTGCTGCTGTTCCAGCCGTCGAGCAGGATCTGGTCGAGGACGATGGTGTCGGCGCGGCGGTCCTGCCGCTGGTCACGCTGACGGTCGTGTTGGTGTTGCTGTTGCATGTCGTTGTCGCGGTCGAGTGGGCTGTCGTGGGTGACGGCGGCGGCGACGGGCTGCGCGGCGTTCGGCGGTGCGGTGGTGGCGTTGGCGGCGGCGACCGGGACGAGGCCGAGTGCGGCGGTCGCGGCGGCGGCGGTGGCGAGTCGCTTCCAGGGGGAGGTGCTGGTGGCGGGGTGGGTGTTCGGGTGGAGCTGTGTGGTGCTCATGGTGATCGGTGGTCCTCATTCGGGTGCCGCGGGCCCAGCGTCTGCGGCTATTCGAACGGTGTCGGGGAGGGCCGGAAGCGTTACGCCGACCGAACCCCGGATTGGTGTGACCTGCGTCACTGCTGGGAGGGTAGCTGGATCTCCCGGGTCGACGGCACGAAGTCGCTCGTTGCACTTTCGTAGCGGCGACCCCCTCCGCCGAAGCAGGTGACTGCGGCGGATCGGGATCGATGTAGCACCGTCGTCCTGATCGTTCCTGCGGTCCATCTGTTGCTGTGCGCGGAGATCCTGGTCGAGAAGCGGCGCTCGTCAGCCTGCGCCTGCGCGGATTACGCGACTGAGTCGAGGGTGGATCGGTGGGATCGACGGCGTGGTGCGAAAGGTCGTCGACAGGTGACTTGGGAAGGGGCGAGGAACCGGAAGGCTGAGGCGCGAGACGTGACTCCCACTCGGCCAACGCTCCGGCCAGTGGTCCCAGATCGTGTGCATCCCGAGTCGCACACGTGAACGTGCCACCGGTGAGCGCCCCGGGATGAAGATCTTCAACGGACGGTCCTACGGCTTTCCGTCGGCTCGGGGTACGTGTGCCCGGCGCGCCCTCCCGGGCCGCCGCCCCGCCCGTGAGGTGGGCCGCGCCTACTCGTCGAAGGGCGGCGTCTGCCTCCTACCGTTCGAATACCAGCAACGGCTTTCCCCCGTGTTGGGGGGCTTCGGCCAGATAGACGGCTTCGCTGAAATTTTCGACGGGGATCGGCCGGCCCTCGGGCACGCGCAGCGCGCCGCTGTCGGCGAGCTGAACTGTCCGGTCGATTGCTGCGGCCATCCGTTCCCTCGGGGTCTCGGTGAGCCAGCGGAACAGCCAGAATCCCCGAACGGTCTTGGTTTCGTAGATCAGTGAACGCGCGAAGATCGGGATGGTGAGTTTGTCGGGATCGGTTTGGCGATGCGTGGACAGCGCACCGTAGACGACCAGCTCACCATTCGGGGCGAGCGCACGCGACACGTCCGCACCTACCTGACCGCCGACACAGTCGATCGCCTTGGCCACGCCGTCGTGGCCCGCAATGTCGGCCACCCGTTCGCGCAGGTCTTCATCCTCCGTGCAGATCACCGCGGTGCCCCCCAGCGCGAGGATGTCCTCGACAGCGGATCGACGACGGACCACGTTGAGGGTCTTGAAGCCGACGTACGCCCCGAGTTGGACGACCGACTGGCCCACGGTTGAACCGGCCGCGGTCTGTAGGAGCCATTCACCCGGTCGAACATCGAGCTCATCACCGGTCAAGATCACGGCGGTGAGCGGATTGGCGAGAATCTGGGCGGCCGTGGACTCGCTCATGCCGGCGGGAACAGGCAAGACCCGCCCGGCATCGGCGACGACATACTCCTGCCACGTGCCCGTGACTCCGATCGTGATGGCGCGTTGCCCGACGGTTAGACCGACTGTGCCGCTACCGAGTTCGTCGATCACACCGACGGATTCGATTCCGGGCACGGTGGGGAACTCCGGGGTGAATCCGTATCTGCCGCGGATTGTATGCAGATCGCTGGCATGGACAGGTACTGCTGTCACCCGGATCCGGACCTGGCCGGGACCGGGCTCCGGAAGCGGGCGGGTCTGCAGGTGCAGAACCTCGGACGGTTCGCCCAACATGTCGGCAACGACAGACCTCATGGTTGTCATCTTCCTGGCGCTCCTTCATTCGGATTCAGATCTCACACGGTTCCGTGTCCATGGCGTCGGCCTCGCCGTTAGACGGCCAAGATTCGAATCAGCGCGGCCCACTTCCAGCCCTACTAGCTCTCATGCTGCCACCGCGGCCGAGTTGTCGGGGGTCTAGACCTCGGACCGCCCGGCGCTCTGCAGCCTCGCAGGAGCGCCGGCCACGCCGCTCACGGACTCGACCGAACGCTGAGCGGCGGTGTTCGAGATCGAAACCGATCGTGCATGTGCACCGGGACCGCTCGGACTCTGGTTGACGCGGTTGACTCAGAGTCACATCATTGTGGTTGACAAGGTTGACGCGAAGGGTGGGTAGTGGTGATGACGTCGCTGGTGGAGCAGGAGAAGCAATTGATGGAGGAGCTCTCGCGGCGGGTGCACCGTACGTTCGCTGCGGCGGCTGCGGCCGGTGTGCCCACCGATGCGTTCGCGGACGTGCAGGCGATCGCGGATGCGATGTCGGCCGCGCTTCCCACCCATCATGTCTATGACCAGGTCGTGGGCCCGTTCTACGACACGGCCGGCCTGACTCGGTGGTGGAGTGTCAGTCGGCAGGCGGTGAGCAAGAAGGTCGCTACCAACGCGGTGATCGCGTGCCAACTCGAGGAGGGGCAATGGGTCTATCCGGTGTGGCAGTTCACCAGCAGTGGCACGGTGGACCCGGCGCTGGTGCAGGTGTGGCGTGTCCTGCGTGCGGGGGCGGACCCGTGGACGTGTGCGCTGTGGCTGCGGGCACCGCAGGATGCGTTCGGCGGTAAGGCCGCGGTGGGCTGGTTGGCCGAGGGTGGCCGGGTCGACCCGGTCCTGGCGGCGGCCCGCGCGGACGTGCAGCGGTGGGCGGCGTGACCCGGGAGGGCGTTGCCCTGCGAGCGCCCGGACGACGTACACTTACCAGGTTTCCTGGTTGGCGGTTGACCGGGAGGAGGCAGGTCAAGCGGGGTCACCGGGTCTCGAATGGGCCGTGGTGGTTCTCCTCGTCCGGTGGCGGACGCTTCGATTTGTTCGCGCCGCGGGGTACTTGCTACGTCGGATTCGATGAGACGACGGCGATCCGGGAGACGGTGGGGGAGGCGTTGGCATCGCTCGGGGTGATCGCCCACGACTTCGCGGCCGAGCGGGCACTGTCGACTCTGCGGGTACCGGGCACCCATGACCTTGCGGACACCTGTACTGACGCGGCTGCCGCGTTCGGGCTCACCCGCGAGTTGTCTTCGATGACTCCGTACGACGTTCCTCGGGCGTGGGCGACGGCGTTCGACGTCGAGTTCGACGGCATCCGGTACCAGACGCGGTTCACCACGGGAGCGGCGGCGAATGCGGCCGCGGTATTCGGTCCGGCCGGTGAGGTGTCCTGGCCGGTGGATCCCCGCCCGGAGTCTTTCGCGGCGGCGGCGAGGCGTTGCGGTATTGCGGTACAGCCGCTTCCGCGGTCGGTGCGGGTCCTCGACCCGCCGACCTGACCATCCTGGCCGGCGCTCGATGGGCGATGTGCGTCGAAGCCGGACACATCAGCCGTTAGTGGAGGCGGGGCGAGTGGAGGGCGGGGCGTCGGATGTGCCGACGTTCTCAGGCGCAGTCCCGGCAGATCAGCTCCCGATCGTCGGCGAGGCGGCTGCGGTGATGGACCAGAAAGCAACTGGTGCAAGTGAATTCGTCAGACTGTTTCGGGATGACGCGGACGGTGAATTCTTCGCCGGACAGGTCGGCGCCGGGCAGCTCGAAGGACTCCGCGGTGTCGGTGTCCTCGACGTCCACGACCGGAGACTGGGTGTCTTTCCGGCTGGCGGTCAGCTGTTCGAGGGATGAGTCCGTCTCGTCGGATTCGGTGACTCTCGGTGCGTCGTAGTCGGTGGCCATAGTTGTTCTACCTCGTGCTCTGCGTGTTCGGACCCGACAGGTTAGAGGATCCGGTGCCGCAACACGCTCCCGGGGTCGGCCCGTGAGGTGGGGACGTCGTGTGTGGCGCGCTCGCTCTCGGACGGCCACCGTGCCGATGCGGATGCGTTGTTGTAACGAAGCGGGCCGGAAGTTCGGTGTACCTGACGCCTCCATCTCCTCTGGGTTCAACCGGCCTTGGAAGGCGTTGGTGTGCCGGCCCGCTGGTTATTGTCTGCCAATGTCATTCGCCTAGACGGCAGTGTGGACGTTGCAGCAACGCAATACTTTTGGCCGGGTGCAAATAGGTTGTGCGGGCACTTGACCCTGTAGTTCTGGCAATCCGATCGACTGGGATGGCTGAGCAGGCGACGGACCTTCCACACCTGCTTCAACCCTCAATTCTCATCGCGGTCGAGATGCGGTGATCGACCGGTCGGGGGAGAATAATTTCCCGGGGTCGGTAATGAAGCATGATCGCGTCCGGTATTGAATGTACTGTTTACCTCATGGCGACACGCACGCTCGCTCGATTCCTGTGCACGGCGGTGCTGACGTTTGCAGCGCTGCTCGGCGTACCCGTCGAATCCCCGCCCGCATCCGCCCAGCCGTGTCCCGATGTCGAGGTGGCGTTCGCCCGGGGTACCGATCAACCGGATGGCGTGGGCATCACAGGAGTCTCATTCGTCGAATCGCTTCGTTTGTTCGCGGGCGCGCGGTCCATCGGGGTGTACGCCGTCAACTACCCTGCCGCTAGCAATTTTGATGACAGGCAAGCGTTTCTCCACACCTTCGTCGACGGGATGCGGGACATGCATTCTCGGATTCAGTTCATGGCGACAAGCTGCCCCAACACAAGGATGGTGGTCGGCGGTTACTCTCAGGGCGCGGCTGTGGCAGGGTTCGTCACCGCGGACGGAAATCCAGCCGGATTACCTACCGAGCTAGGCCTACCCGGGCCGTTGTCGCCGGATGTGGCGAGCCACGTTGCCGCGGTCGTCTTCTTCGGAAAACCCTCGGATCGGTTTATGCATGATGCAGGCAGTCCGCCGATCGTTGTCGGGCCGCTGTTCGGGCCCAAGACAATCGATTTGTGCGCTCCCGGCGACAACATCTGCGATGGGGCCCCTCTGGGACGCCCCAATGTCGCGCACGCGTTGTATCCCGCGAACGGGATGACCATCGCGGCTGCACAGTTCGCCGCCGCTCGCCTCTAGCCGGTCCGCGTGCCCGGCGCATCGCCTCATTGAGGATCGGGCTGGCGCTCGCCGGCCGCGCCGGAGCCGACTCGCGACAGTGAGGTCGGACGCAGCACACCGACACGGTCGTTCATCCAGTCCCATTGCCCGTGCATCACGTTGTGCCCGAGCTCCATGTTCTCGATGCTCTCGACAACGAGAGCATCCCGGTGCCCAGCACCCACAGTGAGCGCTCGCGGGAGCCGAAGAGCATCGCGCGGCCGCCGAGTCTCAGCTGGTCGGGACCGGCGCCGAGGACGGCTCCTGCGGCGGCTGCTGCTGGGTGGGTTTGGGACTGTCCGAAACGTTCCTCGAATTTCGAGGATGTCCCGTGACGGTGGCGTTCGCCGTTTGTCGCGGGTCCGCCGAGCAGGGCACCACCCGGCGGCTCGACACGGCCTGCTAGGGCCGCTTGCCATACCCGAGCGCCTCGACGATCTTCCCGTCGCGGACGCGCATGAGATTCACGCCCCGATAGTTCGCGGTGCCGGTGATCCTCCAGCGGATGACGGCTCGGTCGCCGTCGATGTCGACGTGCTCGACCGTGAACCCGATGGCGGGATCGGAGGCCAATCCCTGCCAGCCCGCGAGGCATTCGTCGTAGTCCGTCCCTCGGTTGCCGTCGGGCTCCGGGCCGGTGCCCTCCATCACTCAGTCGGGGCGATGAGGTCGACGAGCTTGTCGGGTGCCCGTTCGAGGAACGCGGCGTTGTATTGATCGATGACTGCTGCTGTGTCGGTCATGGCCGTATCGTCTGCCGCGGAGTCACTACCGGCAACTACCTGGAAGTAATGGCATCGACCCCCGGGGGTGAGCGAAGATTGATCGGTGATGGCGCGGTTTCCGAGTGAGTTCCGGCGCTGGCGAACGGCCCGCCGGATGAGTCAGCTGGATCTCGCGCTTCGGGCGGGCACCATCCAGCGGCACGGGAGCTTCATCGAACAGGGCCGCTCCCGCCCGGGTCGGGGCATGGTGTTGCGGCTGGCGAAGTCGATGGAGCTCACGCTGCGGGAGCGCAACGAGATGCTCCTCGCTGCCGGCTTCGCCCCGGCGTTCCCGGAATCACCGCTCGACGACGAGGCGCTCCGCCCGGTTCGCCAGCCGCTGGAGACAATTCTCGATGGTCATCTCCCGTACCCGGCGATGGTCGTGCGGCCCCACGGCATCATCCTCGTCACCGCCAACCGGGCGTTCGAGATGTTCTACTAAGACGTCGACCCCGCGTTGCTCGCGCCACCGGTCAACGTGTTCCGCCTGGCCCTGCACCCCGATGCGAACGCGCCCCGGGTGCGCAACCTGCCGGAGTGGGGCCGGCACATCACCGAGCACCTGCGGGCTCAGCTGGCGCAGAGCCCCGACCCGGCGTTGGAGGCGCTGCTCGCCGAGCTCGCGTCCTACCTTTCCGCCGCTGCCCGAGGGGGCCGAGGTGCTCGGCTTCGCGGTGCCGTTGGAGCTGGGCTCGGCCGATGGCGACCTCCGGCTCATCACGACGCTCACGTCGTTCGCGACCGCCGCCGACGTGACGCTCGCCGAGTTGCACCTCGAGGCGTTCCTGCCCGCTGACCACGGCACCGCCGAGGTGCTGCGCCGCCGATGGGGGTGACGATCGACGAGGCCCGGGCGATCGCCGCCACGTTGCCTCGTTCCTATGAGGCGCTCGTACGCGACGAGGTGAGGTTCCGGGTCGGACGCCTGGTCGACGCGGCGTTCTACCAGGACGACACGGTCATGGGTTTCGGCTTCCCCCGGGAAGAGCGGGTGGCGCTGGTGGCCTCGGAGCTCGATAAGTTCCTCATGCCCCGCCCCTCCGACATGCGGTACCGGTGGGTGAATGGCTGAGACTCGCATGGAGGAGGTGACACGGCGCAGCGTAGGACGGTTCATTGCTTGTCCAAGCGTCGTTCGCCGGCCGGGTTTGCTCTTCCTCGAAGGCGCGGTAGATCTCGAAGAGATCGGTGGCGATGTCTTCCGAGACTGACCGCGATAGGTAAGACGCGAATACGTACCGAATCAACCTACAGTGCATAGGATTAACGGTCGACAGGAAGTACTTCGGGGAGATATCGCAGAGCACCACGATGTGTAGGGGTGTCATGACGGATGCGCGGGTGCCGAAGGCGCACAATCGGTGAATGGCTTTTCGGTTCGTACAGGAGACTGTCCGTTTTCTCGCGGTCTCCGATCCCGGCAGGCTGCGGCTCCGTGCCGCAACCGCCACGACGATCACCGTCGTGCTCGCGATGGTGGTGCTGTTACCGGGTTCCGACGTGATCGGTCAGCCACTCACCGTCGCGCTGCTCGGGACGGTCGTCGCGATGCAGTCCTCGGCGGCGGTCAAGGACAGGGATCAGCACAGCAGGGTGATCACGACACTGCTGCTCGTGTTCCCGGCAATCGCAGCGGTGTCGATGTCCGCGGTGCTGTCACAGTTCGGGAAGGTCGCCGATGTGGGTTTCATCGCGGTGCTCTTCGCGGCCGTCTGGGTGCGGCGCTACGGCCCGCGAGGGACGGCTCTCGGGATGGTCGCGTTCATCTGCTACTTCTTCGCGCTCTTCCTTCGGGCCGAGCCTGGGCAGATTCCCATCCTCGCCGTGTCCGTCGTCGCCGGCGTCGGAATCTCGCTCCTCGTCCGTACGGTGATCCTGCCGGACCGGCCCGGGCTCGAACTCAAACGGTTGGTTCGGGCGCTGCGGGCCGCGTCGATCGACGTGCTGGAGGTGGCGCTGAACAGGGGTGATCGGAATCTCGATCTACTCCGCAAGAAACTCGATCGGCTCGGAAGCACCGCGCTGATGATCGACGACTGGCTCGACCGCAACGATGCAGCTCGGCTCCTGAGCGTCACGAATGATGATCTGTCCGTTCGTATCTTCGATGCGCAAATCGCTACCGAACAACTCGTCAGCGCGCTGTGGGCGCTCGACCCGAACAAGTCGTGGCCGAATTCGCTGGGGCAGGCGACCACGGCATTGGGATCGTGCCTGCAGAACAATCCGTCGGACGACCAACTCCGCGCTGCCCGACGCCTCGCCGCTGCGGCCGCAGACAAGTCCGATCCATCGACTCAGGCGGGTATCGCGACCGCCGTCGCGATGCGAGCAGTGCAGGCACACATCGCGATCCATCACATCACCAACAATGCCCTGCGAACAGATTCCGAGCCGAGGAAGAAGCCGGACGAGGACGAAGAAACGGACACCGGATGGAATCCGAGCACCAAAGCGGCGATCCAGGTAGCCGTCGCGACCAGCGCTGCAACGATTCTCGGTGAGCTCATCTCGCCCGACCGCTGGTACTGGGCGGTCCTGACGGCCTTCCTCGTTTTCACCGGAGCGTCTACCCGCGGTGAGATTCTCTCGCGCGCAGGCCACCGCGTGGTCGGCACCATCGCGGGAGTTCTTGCAGGAGTGGTGCTGTCCGCGGTGGTCGGAAACAACCAGCCGTTGCAGCTGCTCTTGCTCGTCGTCTGCGTATTCTTCGCGTTCTACCTCGTCACGGTCGCCTACGCATTGCTCTCCTTCTTCGTCACGGTCATGCTTGCGATGCTGTACGGACTGCTCGGCACATTCAGCATCGAGGTACTCGAACTGCGCATCTACGAAACGGCGGCCGGGGGACTGGTCGGAATAGCGGCGGCGTACTTCATCTTCTCCACCGGAACGAGATCGACGCTGATCTCGAAGATCGACGACTACCTCGATCAGATGAGTGTCATCATCGACACCGCTATCGGAGCCGTCGTCCAACCAGGCCACGAGACTGACCTCGTCGCCGACATCCGGAAGCTGGACAACGCGCTGAAGGACCTTGTCACGGCGGGCAAACCCTTGGAAATGGGACCGACGACGCGGACTCGTCGGGGAGCGAAACGGTTGTTGCGGATCATGACGGTCAGCAATCGGTCGTCTCATGCACTCGCCCGAGCAGGGGTAAGCGCCTCCCGTGGCGAACCGGACAGCGAACCGTCGCAGGAGACCACGAAGGCATTGCGCCAAGCATCCCATGTCACCAAGGCAACCATCGCCGACGTCAAACGCGCACTCGCCGGCGAGCACGTAGAGCCTCCAGAGAAACTCACCGAAACCTCGGCACCCGACGTCATGCTGCAGTCGACCACCACGCCGGGGCCGGTTCGCAGTGCCGTCCGCTCGCTCAGCACCCTCAACCGCACGATGGGGGAGGCATTGACGCGTGTCTGATGGCTCGTACATATTCCCGAGCGAAGCACAAAGCAAGCCGGTCGAAGGGGGAAGCCTGTCGAAGTCCGGCGCTGACCCGCAATGGTGGGCTGTCTTCGCGAGGAGGGCGGGGAGCTCGATTACCCATCGGCGGTGCGTACGATGGCGCATCTCGTGTGGCTCAATCACGGCAAAGAATCGGTCGCGCTGGATCATTGGCGCATGTTTCGGTCACGCCGACCTCGGATGCGACTCGGCCGCATCGATTGCGGCACCGCCCACGGCGGTGATGCGAGCGAAGCGCTCTGCTGTTCCCGATCCCGCGGCACCGCCGGGCCAACGGGTGAACACAACAGGCCCCTATGGGTGACCACCCCGATGTCGGGGGTGGTACAGGCGTCTGTGCCTATGAACTGCTGCCGAATGGTCCGGGAGGCGGCGCGACGGGGTAGGCCGCGACGTCCATGATCACCGAGCCCTCGCACGGGCCGCTGTCGATATCGGTACGCCAGGAACCGGTCAGCGTCCCGTCTGGTTGCGGTGTGTAGTACGCAACCGAGTGCGCCGGTGCCCACACCTTCGGCACCCCCTCGCCTTGGTAGCAGTCCCACTCCCAGTCGTAGGTGTGGACCCAGCTGGTCCCGTCCCAGGTGTACTGCGGCGGCAGCGGCAGTGTCGGGTTGGCTGGCGTGGGCCCATCGGTCACGGTGGCCACGCAGGTGTCGTCCGCGCAACTGGTCTCGAATGTGTACGTATCGGCGAAGTCGGGCTCCCACTGCCGCACGGCCAAGCTCGTGCCGTCCTTCGTCGCGGCGAAGCGCTTCACGGAGTACTCGCCCGACCAGGACGGCTGCGTCGGTGCCGCCCCCGCGGGCATGGCCGCGACAACTGTTCCGGACGCTATCAACGCGGCTACCAGCAGTGATTTGCGCATGACGCGATTGAATCACAGGTATCGGCGGTGTACGGGGTGATAGGCGGCTCGGGTCTGTCGTACGTGAATGCAAGGATGGGTGCATGAGTTCTTATGGATGGCGACGCCCGCTTCGGCGGGCGAGGGATGCGGTGCTCCAATCGCCGCCACGGTCCGTCCTCATTCGGGGGTAGCGGGCCGGGGCGCATGAGCGCTGAAAGGCACTGCCTTGTCCCGTACCGATGCACATTCTCCTGTTTGGGTTCGCCTTCGCCGTGGCGAACTTGCCGTTGAACCGTGGCACGCCGACTGCCATGACGTCTGCGACCTCCCTGAGCGGTTTCAGGGAGGTCGGGCCTGGTTGCCCGCGACGAAGTGCTTCTGGGCCTTCGCGTACACGGGCACCGGGATTTGCTCGTGCTCGCTGTGCCACGACGGTGAGGGCCATGCTCGTGATCTCCGTCGCGAGCGTCGCCGTACTGTCCGTCGTCTCGCGGACGGGCGTCGCCGGTGGGGTGCCGGTGACACTTCGGCTTTCGACGACGTCGTTGTCCCGCATCGCAGACGGGATTGGTGGAAGTGATCAGTAGGCGCAGTCGTGTTCAGTGCTGGTGTCGGCGCAGGTCTGGACGCAGCCGGGCGGGTGTTAGTCGTTGGCGCACAGCGATTTCGAGTGATCGGCTCGAGTGTATCCGTATCCAGCACTGTGCTGCAGTCAGAAGCCGGTGTGTGGGCGGCGAGTGCGACAACGCGGTGGGCTCGATCACGAGAATCGGTCGAACAGGGCGCGGATCGCTCGACATTCTTCCGATACGGTCGAATTCGCCTGCAGGTGGACGCCATTCGGGGTGGTCGCTAGGAGGAGATCCTTGTGGACAGGAGATCCAGTTCGCCCCTCATCCGTGCAACTCGCTGCGAGAGTACAAGACCGAGCACGTCGCACACCTCGGACCGTCCACAGCCACAGGACTCCGAGACCCTCTACCAGGCGATCGGCAGGCCAAGGTGGTATCGACGATCCCTGGGTAGTCGTAGCCGACAAGCCTAACGTGGAGCTATGGAACTTGGACTGCACATCGCCGACTTCACCTTTCCGGACGGACCGTCGACCCTCGCGCACGACTTGTCTCGCATTGCCGTCACCGCCGAGGACGTGGGTTTCGCCAAGATCAGCGTCATGGATCACCTCTGGCAGATCGAACCGGTAGGACCGATCGATACCGAGATGCTCGAGGCTTACACCACTCTCGGCTACCTCGCTGCCGTCACGAAGAAGGTGGATTTGCTGGCCTGGGTCACCGCCACTGTCTACCGCGAGCCAGGCCTTCTCGCCAAGGCTGTGACCACGCTCGACGTCCTGTCCAAGGGGCGGGCGTACCTGGGAATCGGCGCCGCCTGGAACGAGGACGAGAGTGTGGGACTCGGGCTCCACTTCCCGCCCACGGCCGAACGCTTCGAACGACTGGAGGAAACACTGCAGATCTGCCTGCAGATGTGGAGCGAGAACGACGGACCGTTCGAGGGAAAGCACTACCAGCTCGGCCGCACGATGAATGTGCCGCAGCCGCTACGGCGCCCACACCCGCCGATTCTGATCGGCGGCGGGGGTGAGAAGAAGACGCTTCGGCTGGTCGCGCAGTACGCACAGGCCTGCAACCTGTTCGGGGGACCCGAGGTCGCACACAAGCTGGAGGTGTTGAAGAGCCACTGCGACGCTCTCGGAACCGACTACGACGCCATCGAGAAGACCGTGATGTTCCCACTCCACCCGGGTGCGGGCGGAAAGAACGTGGACACACTGTTGGGTCAGCTCGAGGACTTGTCGAAGCTGGGAGTCACCCACGTCCACGGATGGGTACCGGGCGTCGCGTCGATCACGCCCCTCGAACTCTTGGGCGACCGCGTCGTTCCGGTGATCGCGGACTGGTGATCCGTCCGACGCACGGATCGCCGGATCCGGTCGTCCGCGGTTGCGCCGCCCGGCCTCGGTGGAGCGCATGGTGGGGAAGGTCCGGCGGTGGTGGGGTCGGTGATCGCTGCCGGAAATGAGGTGAACGCGATCGATGCGCACTTGACCGCGGAGTGTTCGCATGGTGAACCAAATGGTCGCAGTGAATCCAAATAGGGCGCTTGAATATGCTCTGATGATGTCGCACCTAACCTGGATTCGACGCGAGACCGATAGCCTCACGAGGAGCCTATCGACCTCGGAACGAACTGACGCGGGAGAACAACCATGAGCGCCGATAAGCATCCAACCATCATCTACACGCTGACCGACGAGGCGCCGTTACTCGCGACCTACGCCTTCCTGCCGATCGTGCGCACCTTCGCCGGTGCCGCGGGCATCGAGGTCGAGTCCAGCGACATCTCGGTACCGGCGCGGATCCTGGCCGAGTTCCCCGACCGCCTCACCGAGGAGCAGCGCGTCCCGGACAACCTTGCCGAGCTGGGTCGGCTGACGCAACTGCCCGAGACCAACATCATCAAACTGCCGAACATCAGCGCGTCTGTGCCGCAGCTCCTGGCCGCCATCAAGGAACTGCAGGGCAAGGGCTACCAGATTCCGGACTTTCCGGAAGCCCCCAAGACCGACGAGGAACGCGATATCCGGCAGCGCTATGGCAGGATCCTCGGCAGCGCGGTCAACCCGGTCCTGCGTGAGGGCAACTCCGACCGCCGCGCACCCCGGGCGGTGAAGGAGTACGTCCGCAAGCACCCGCACAGCATGGGTGAATGGTCGATGGCCTCGCGCAGCCACGTCGCGCACATGCGGCACGGCGACTTCTACCACGGCGAGAAGTCGATGACACTGGACCGGCAGCGCACGGTCCGGATGGAGTTGGTGACCAAGAGCGGCGAGACGATCGTTCTCAAGGAGGGGCTCGCCCTCGGCGAGGGCGACATCATGGACAGCATGTTCATGAGCAAGAAGGCCTTGCTCGACTTCTACGAGGAGCAGATGGAGGATGCGCGAAAGACGGGCGTGATGTTCTCCCTCCACGTCAAGGCGACGATGATGAAGGTCTCGCACCCCATCGTCTTCGGTCACGCGGTAAAGACCTTCTACAAGGACGCCTTCGCCAAACATCAGAAGCTGTTCGACGAATTGGGCGTCAACGTCAACAACGGCCTCGTCGACCTGTACGACAAGATCGAGACGCTGCCCAGCACGCAGCGCGAGGAGATCATTCAGGACCTGCACGACTGCCATGAGCACCGTCCGGAGTTGGCCATGGTCGACTCCGCCCGCGGCATCTCGAACTTCCATTCGCCCAGCGACGTCATCGTGGACGCCTCGATGCCCGCGATGATCCGCTCGGGCGGCATGATGTATGGCGCCGACGGGCGACTCAAGGATGCCAAGGCGGTAATGCCGGAGTCCACGTTCGCGCGTATCTACCAGGAGATCATCAACTTCTGTAAGACCAACGGCGCGTTCGACCCGACGACCATGGGCACCGTCCCCAACGTCGGGCTCATGGCGCAGAAGGCCGAGGAGTACGGCTCGCACGACAAGACCTTCGAGATTCCGGAGGACGGCGACGCCAACTTCGTGGATGTCGAGACCGGTGAGGTTCTGCTCACCCAGCAGGTCGAGGCGGGTGACATCTGGCGCATGTGCACCGTCAAGGACGCGCCGATCCGCGACTGGGTCAAGCTCGCGGTCACCCGGGCACGCAACTCCGGCATGCCGGTGCTGTTCTGGCTCGACCCGTACCGCCCGCACGAGAACGAGCTGATCAAGAAGGTCGAGCTGTACCTGCAGGATCACGACACGGAGGGCCTCGACATCCAGATCATGTCGCAGGTGCGCTCGATGCGGTACACACTGGAGCGGCTGATCCGCGGGATGGACACCATCGCCGCGACCGGCAACATCCTGCGTGACTACCTCACCGACCTGTTCCCGATCCTGGAACTCGGCACTAGCGCCAAGATGCTGTCGATCGTGCCGCTGATGGCCGGCGGTGGCATGTACGAGACGGGCGCCGGTGGGTCGGCGCCCAAGCACGTCAAGCAGCTGGTGGAGGAGAATCACCTGCGATGGGATTCGCTCGGTGAGTTCCTGGCGCTGGCCGTCAGCTTCGAGGACCTCGGCATCAAGACCGGCAACGAGCACGCCAAGATCCTGGCCAAGACGCTCGACGCGGCGACCGGCAAGCTGCTGGACGAGAACAAGAACCCGTCGCGCAAGACCGGCGAGCTCGACAACCGGGGCAGCCAGTTCTACCTCGCGTTGTACTGGGCACAGGAACTCGCCGCGCAGACCGAGGACAAGGAACTGGCGGAACGTTTCGCCACGCTTGCCGAGGCGTTGACCGAAAACGAGGAGACCATCGTGCGGGAGCTCATCGAGGTGCAGGGCTCGCCGGTTGACATTGGCGGCTACTACCAGCCGGACAGCGAGAAGGCCGACGCCGTGATGAGGCCGAGCAAGACTTTGAACACCACGCTGGCGGCCGCGCAACAGTGAGCCCCAACCACTGATCCGCCGGTTCGGGAACTGTGCA
The DNA here is from genome assembly GCF_000280725.2 of Rhodococcus sp. JVH1. Lineage (NCBI taxonomy): Bacteria > Bacillati > Actinomycetota > Actinomycetes > Mycobacteriales > Nocardiaceae > Rhodococcus > Rhodococcus sp. JVH1. Next base: position 7,389,284 of record NZ_CP166289.1, read on the forward strand.
CGGGTCGAACACTGGTGCGGGGCAGGGCCCTGGCCCTTGTGGGTCAGGGCTGCCCCTCCAGCGGCCCTGTGACCGCCAGGTCGTCGAGCAGCCCCAAAAATGCTCGGGCACAGGGGAGGTCGGCAGTGGCCCCCGCCACGGTTGGCCAGTCGACCTGCTCGCGCAATGCGCGGGCGACGGGCAGCATCGGCACGAAATCGCACCGATGGGAACCGAGATGACGGAGTTTGTCGATCATGAGATCGGTTCCGCTGAGGACCGGTGCCCAGATCTGCCCGATCCGCATCGTCTCGGCCCGTTCGAGGAGTCCCTCCCCGGTCCCGGTGGTAGAGGCCGGATACAGCAGGATGACCCGGAGGTCACCGCCGACGACCTGCCGTGACCCGAGTTGGGATGAAACGATGGACCGCATCCCACCCGCAGCCAACGCGGTCCTCGCCTCAGTCAGGTGATTGTCCGAGGCGATGGTGGTCACCTGGTGCTCGGCCGGCAGTCCGCCGCGGGCGTACACGGCGCAGTCCCCGCCGACCGCGAACGGCACGTCGGCGGTCGAGAGGATGTTCACCGCCCGCCCCAGCGTCCGCATCAGCTGGGCTTCGCGGGCTGCGACTATCCGAACGGTGGAGTAATCCTCCGCCCGTGAGGAACACTGGCGCTGCAGATGGTCGGTGGTCATGACCGGTGGATACCCGGCGTCGCAGACCTCAACCGTACGATCACCTTCCTGCGGGTGCGGCGCGTGCTGATCTGCGCTTGTCTCCGCAAGCGTCTGCTCCTCGTTGGGCTGCGCCGGCGAGGTCTTGTGTGGTGTGGTGCTGGTGCCGAGACGGATTCGGCGGGTACGGCACGGCGCGAGTATGAGTGGCGGCGGCGACGGGGCCGCGAGACGCATTAATGGGCAGCTCGATGCGGGTTTTCCTGGAGCTTGATCAGTCATGACCGATCAACTGCATGCCGACCTCATAGAACGTTTGGGCCGGGCCGTCGCCCGTGCCGCCATGGATGGTGATCCCTTGTTCGGTACCGTCGAGGTCACCATCGCCGAGCTGGCTGAACTGCTCGAACGCCGAATCCCTCCCAGCGAGTGACCGGGAATGTGTTGACTGGGCTGGATCACCCGCCGGGACCGGACCGTTCGAGCCCTCGCCGACACGGGGCACTCGCCGCGTGCACCTGCCGATCATGCACCGTTCCCGTCAGCCGCACCGCGAAAGGTGCACGGTGACTGCGCGATGAACAGACGCAGACAAGGCCGCCGAGATCGTCCTGCCGAAAGCTTGCCTCGTCAGGGTTTACGCGGGTTCGTCGCGCATACACTAGGGCGATGACCGATTCGTCAGCGCCGGTGGCTCCGTTCGGGCGCGTTCTTACAGCGATGGCTACGGCGTTCACCGTGGATGGCGAGATCGATGAGGAGGCGACTGCTCGGATCGCCGTACATCTGGTCGATCATGGGCACGACGGCCTTGTGGTCTCGGGGACGACCGGTGAGGCGGCCACGACTACCACCGCCGAGGACGGTCGGATCTTGCAAGTGGTCAAGGATGCGGTGGGCGACCGCGCGAAGATCGTTGCCGGGGTGGGAACGAACGACACACGGCACACGCTGGAATTGGCGAGGCAGGCTGTCATGCACGGTGCTGACGGGCTGCTGCTGGTGACGCCGTATTACAACAAGCCGAGCCAGGGCGGTGTACTGCAGCACTTTCGGTATGTAGTGGAGGCAGTCGATGCTCCTGTCATGGTCTACGACATTCCCAGCCGGGCCGGTACCAAGCTGGCGCCGTCGACGTTCGAGACGATGGCGGAATGGCCGTCCGTGGTGGCGGTGAAGGATGCCGCTGGAGACCCCACTCAGGCGATCATGTTGCGCGAATTGGGCTATGCGGTCTACTCGGGAGACGACAGCCTCACCCTGGGGTTCCTGGCGTATGGGGCCTGCGGGGTTGTCTCTGTTCTCGGGCACGTGGCAGGCGACGAGATCCGCACGATGATCGACGCCTTCGTGTCGGGGGACGTCGAAACCGCACGGGAGATCAATGCCCGCCTGCAGCCGGCGTTGCGTGCGGTCATGGGTGTCCCCAATTACGGCGCGACGACGGTCAAGGGGGCACTGCAGTTGCTCGGTGTGCTCCAGAACAGAATCGTGCGGTCCCCGCTCCTTGCCCTCGACGACGGCGAGTACGAGGCGTTGCGGACGGGGCTGCACGCGTCGGGGTTACTGCACTGACAAAGCGGAGTATGCCGGAAGTGCGTCACGTGCTGATGGTTGTCAGGCGCCGGAGGCGGCGCGGGTGGTGATTGGTTGTCTGAGGATGGTGCGCTGCTTCTCGGGCGCGATCCTGCGGAAGTCGTTGAGGTAGATCTCGTGGTGCTTGCCGGACACACATAGTCCGTTGCTCGGGATGAAATCGTCGTGCAGTTGTGCGAGCACGGATGCTTCGTCGTCGAAGGAGCCGGCGTGCAGTGTCTGCACACACCGCCCTTCGCTCAGATCCGCGAGTCGGACGTCGAGGCGTATCGGGCGGTTCTTGGCACCGGCCTGTTCGACAGCGGCGGTGAACATAGCCTGGTCGACCCAGTTCGGGGTCATGATCATCATCGTCCAGTCCCATCGCGACTTGTCCCGCACCGTGGTGAAGGAGTCCATGTCGTCTGCCCACCACAAGCCCTCGAGCGGAGGGACGACATAGTCGCGGCCGAGGTCGCGCTTGCTGGCGAACTTCAGCTTGTACGCGATGGGGTAGAGGGCTTCGACGGCGTCGCTGAATGCCGGTGAGGTGTTGGGGTCGCCGTGACCGTCGACCATGAGGTATTGCAGGTCGGGCACATCCACGATCCGGAACTCGCCGCGTGGGGCCTGGTAGGCGGCGAGGGTCTTCTTGAAGTCGGTCTTGTCCGTCATCGGGCACCTGGACTCGCGTAGCGAGCCACCACCTTTCTGCCTCCGAGAGGCTCGATGAATAGAAGAACATCTCATGCGTCGGTTGCGGGGTGCGGTTCCGTCTCGCACCGCCTCGGCCGCCGCGGGGTGGAGTCCGCGGCGGCCGAGGATCGGCGAGCACCTTCGGGGTACTGGCCGGGGGAGGGGGTCAGTCAGCGATGGTGGGCGGCTCGGTGAGGAAAGGGCGTACTTCGAGCCACTCATGGATCGGTTTCCCTCCCGCCCCTGGAGCAGCGGAGAGCTCTCCTGCCAGCTCGATGGCGCGTTCGTAGCTGTCGACGTCGATCATCATCCAGCCGGCGATGAGGTCCTTGGTCTCGGCGAAGGGGCCGTCGGTGACCGGTGGGCGACCCTCGCCGTCGTAGCGGACGAACATTCCGTCGGGGGCGAGCGCTTGACCGTCGACGAACTCGCCGCTGCCTTCGAGTCGGTCCGCGAAGTCTTGCATGTACTGGATGTGGGCCGAGATCTCCTCCGGCGTCCACTGGTCCATCGGCACGTCGTTGACCGCAGCCGGGGCGCCGCGGTAGTGCTTGAGCAGAAGATACTTGGCCATCGTGTTTCTCCTCGGTGGTGGTGCGGCCCATTGTGGTCGCGTTCATTGTGGAGACGGAGCCGGTCGGAATTTCTCGACATGCCACCCGAAGAATTTTTTCGGGTCTCGTCCGAACCCGGGGCGGGGGCTGGTTGCGGTATCCGGGCGCGTCGTGCACAGCGCTCGCGGCGCACCTCGTCACAGTGTCGGCCGGTCCGCCGGCCGTGGGAGTGGCGCGAGTGCGCCGGCGTCCCGTAGTCGGCCGTACACGCGAACAATCGTGTCGATGTCGTCCGGTGCTGCAATGTGCAGAAGCACGCCGCCGTCCAGCGTGTCCTGACGGACCGCCTCCGGGCCGTCGGGTACCAGGACGGCGCGGGCCGCGGACAGATAGCCGAACCGGCCGACGACAGGATCGCCGACGGTGAACCCGGCGTCGTCTTCGAGGGCATCGAGAATGTCGTCGTCGCTCACGTCACCGAAGTCCGGTTCCCACACCGACGCAAGCATTGCGAGTAATTCGGATTCGGGGACGACGGCGCCGTCGGGCGCGTCGACCGCCATCACCAGCGACTGCAGGAGAAACTGCGGGACACCACCCGCCACGCCGGACAATTCGACCGCCCACCCGTCCGCACCGGTGTGTATCAGCCGCAATCCGGTTCCCGTCAGATCCGACCACGCTTCAGCGCGCTGCGCGTCCAGGAGTACCGCTGTCAGGTCGTCCGGCGAACAGGTGGTGTCCGGTCCCGACGTGTGAACCTGCCGCCACTCGCCTCGCACCGGTGGCGCGGCCGCCGGCAGCAGTTCCGTGACGTGCTCCAACGTCTGCCGCCACCGTCCTGCCAGCGTTTCGACCGGCTCCGGCCGCGGCCCCCAGAAGGCCCGTACGACGCGTCGCATTCGAATACGTCCTCCCCCTCGCGATCCCTACGGTCATCCGTGCGCCCCGGGCGTGATCAGCGTCCGCAACGAACCGTCGTGCACCTGATTCTGTCATCAGATGCGTCCTGCCAACTGGAAAGGAAGCATCGCTTCCGGGATTCGACGGGTGGTAACCATGTCGGCGATCCCCTCAGCTGTGGCAGGTGCCAGCGTGACACCCAACATGCCGTGGCCGGCGGCAAGGTAGAGGCCGCGGTGACCGGGAACCGGGCCGATGAACGGCAAGCTGTCGGGTGTGGCGGGTCGTAATCCGGCTCTACCGGACCGAATTTCGACATTCGTGTCGGGGGTCCATCCTGCCAAGTACGGGTGTACCCGGTCCACGAGGCGTCGGATCCGTCGCTCGGGGACCCGTTCGTCGCGGGCAGGTAGTTCGAATGCGCCGGCGATGCGTATCGCGTCGTGGTACGGGCTCAGTCCCAGCTTGGGTTCCATCAGGTACAGCGCATGGCGTGGGGAAGTGCCGGCTCCCCGGACGTCGATCTCCGAGGATCGTGGTTCAGGTGTGCGGGAGACCCGGCCGGGACTGAATCGGATGCTCGACGACGCAGTCAGGGGTCACTTTACGGTGGGGCGAGTGGTGTGGCGGGATCGGTTGGCGCGGTTTGGCGGTGGCGTGGATCGAGCGTTACCTGTCGGTGCTCGGGGTTAAGGTCGAGGTCCTGCGTGAGCATGGGGACACGTCGCTGGTGGAGGAGCTGATGGATGACTTCATGGCAGTGCTCGCTTAGTTTCCGGCCGTTTCTACCAGTTGCGGTCGATGCAGAGTCAACGTCGACTTCTTCGGCGATGCGGCAGCACGATGGGAGAGGGACTAGCTGATGGCCGATACCGGATTCACTGCGCTGCGGCAGTTCTCGTTCACCACCCGCCCCTACCTGGCTGTCGATGACGCGACCGGTGCGCCGATCGGGCTCGACGACCTCGACGTGCGTGTCGGGTGGCTGCTCGACCTGATCTGGGGCGCCGAAGCGCACCTGCTGTCGCGGCTGTGGCAACCGGCCACCTTCGATGTCCTGGCCGCCGGATGTGACAGCCGAGGCCGAAAACTGCCGATGCAAGGTCATGTCGCTGCTGCGCGTCTCGGCTGGACCCCGCACTACCCGGACGGTGTCTACGTCCCGTCGCGGGTCACGCGGGTGGTGACCGCGCAGGCAGTAGGCACTTTGCGGGCGCTGGCCTACCGAGACACCGCGATCACCGCACTGTCGGCCCGGTTCGACCCGGCCACCGGCCGCATCGCCGCACCCACTACTGCTGCGGAGTACGTCCCGTGCGGATACGCCCGTGGTGTGGTGCGGCAGCTCACCGCGCGCTCACACCGCACCGCCGGCGTGGCCGCGGAGCGCCTGCGGATCACCGACGTGCAAGCACCACCCCAGACCTCGGCGATGGCTCGGCTTTCCGCAGCGGATCGACAACTCGCACACCTCACCGTCACCGACGCCGTCATGACGTTGACCGTCACACTACCCACCACTCCCGCCCCGGAAGGACGCGCGCAGTGGCGACGAGTCCGGGTGACCGCCGCGATCCCACCGCACCTGCACGCGCGGCCGATCAGCGAGTGGCATCTCCCGACCCTTCATCTCGACCACCGAGGTCTGCTGTTGCGGTGCGCTGCCACCGAAGCAGTCCCCGCCGCGGATATGAGATCGGGAACGACGGCGGTGGGCGTGGACTGGTCCCCGTCCACACTCGGTGCTGCTGCCGTCGCCACCGAAACCCCGGATGGTCTGGTCTCGGACTATCGGGGTTTCACGTACGACGACCGCGGCCTCGGGGCGAAGCTGGCCCGCCTACAGACCGAAGGGCAGATGCTGCACCGCAAAGCTGCTCGCTTGACACGGCTGGCCGCCACCGCCCCACCGGAGGTCCGCGCCGAGCTGGAGGCGAAGATCGCCGTCCTCGACGAGCACCGCACCGCGGTGGGTGCCAAGCGGGGGAAGATCAACCGGGAACTGGCGTTCCACTTCGCCCGCCAGGCCACCGACTACGCCGTCGACGCCCAGGCGCAGCTGATCGCAGTGGAAGATCTCACCACCCTCGAGACCCGCGGACACGGACACGTCAACAACAACCGGGCCGCGCAGTCCGCCCGCCGCCAAGCCGTGGTCGCCCTCGCCCACACCGCCGCGGAGGTCGGCATCACCGTGGTCTCGGTGCCCGCCCGAGGATCGTCCGCATTGTGTCCGGGCTGCGACGAACCACTTGCACGCCCCGGCGGCTACCACGACGCGTGGTGTACTCGCTGCAAGGTCGGCGGCAACCGCGACCACATCGCCGGGGTGAACCTGGCCAAACGCGCGCTCCTCGGCAAGAACAACGTCACCCCCCGGCGTGGGCAGTTGCCCGCGATCCGGGTCGCCGAGCACGCGCCGGTGCGCCAGTGCCGCCACAAGAAAAGTCCCACACCGCGTCGGCCGCGACACCGCCGGGTCCGCCACAGCCTGCCGATCGCACCACAGCGGATGGGGGTGACTCCGAAACAGCATGTTCCTGCACCACAAGCGTCGGTGTGGGACACGGTCAAACCCGTACCGCCGCACGGTGATGCGGGTAGCCGTGACACACGTCCATCTCCCACGCCCGCCACGCAAGTGGTAGATAGTGTGAGATCTACGTAGACGCTTCCCAGGAACACACCGAGGAGGCACCGATCAAGCCGCTCATCAAGGAACTGATTGGATGAGCATCAGTCGAGCTCGCCGGTTACGGCCCGTGCACCCTGCGGAAACCCTGTTCGAGTGTTCGACACGCTGACCTAGCCGGCGAGGGTCTGACGGTCCGTTGATGTGCACCGATGCGACGTTCTCGACCATGATTCCGAACACTACGGACGACGTGCGGGAGCCTCTTCCATCTGTGTTCGAGCGAAGACGAGGCCCCATTCCTGAAATTGTCGAAATCTCCAGGTGAACCATCGGAACTGACGGTCTCGAACACGCCAATCGTCAATTTCCATCGAGCGATTCAACTGATCCGCTAGAGAGTCCTCGTCCGCGGCGGCGAGCTTCGTCAGTTCGTGACCGCGGGGCGGGTGGGCCTGCGGTCGTCGGCGAACATGGCCTCGATCCTCGACTTGATCTCCGCGGTGCTCATGGTGCCGCTGCGCCGGGGCGTCTGCCGTCCGGTGGGAGTCGTCGGGGCAATCGAGGTTGTCGCCATGTGTCCTGCTTTCGTCGGTTACCGATATGTGTGCCTCACGGTCACGGTTGTGATCTGGTTCACATCGTGGCCGACTATGTTGTACACCACATGTTCGGTCCCGTGCCACTCGGCCTGGTCACCTCGGCGGTGAGTGGGAATGTGACCGAGCGGGTGCGAGGTCCGGCTGATTGCGATGGCCCGAGCGTAGAATTGCGCGGGTTCGGTCGATCACGCTGGGCCCGGATTTCGGTGAGGCCTTACCGAACTTCTCCGGCCTCGTCGCCGGTCTGCGCTGCTCGGTCGTCGGCTCCGAATTGCGACGAGATCGGGAAGGTATTTCAGCGATGCGAACCGATGGAGACAGTTGGGACATCGTCAGTAGCGTGGGCCTGACCGCGTTGGGAGTGGCGACATTTCGGGCGTTGGAGACAGTGCGCCCCGACGCGCTGATTCAGGACGACTACGCGCGGTGGTTCGTCGAAGCGGCGGGTGAACCGCATTTCACCGGGCTGTTGGCCGACCCGTCGTTACTCGGGGACATGCCGTTCTCGGGCTTCATGGGTGCTCGGACCAGATTCTTCGATGAGTTCTTCTCGTCAGCCACGAGTGCGGGGGTTTCGCAGGCGGTGATCCTCGCGGCCGGGTTGGACGCACGGACGTATCGCTTGGACTGGCCGACCGGCACGACGGTCTTCGAGGTCGACCAACCGAAGGTGCTGGAATTCAAAGCGGAGGTCCTCGCCGATCATGTGGCCACGGCGAAGGCTGATCGTCGCCCGGTGGCCGTCGATCTTCGAGACGACTGGCCTGCCGCCCTCGAAGCCGCAGGCTTCGACCCCGGTAAGCCGACCGCGTGGTCGGTGGAGGGGCTGCTGGCTTATCTCCCGGGCGCGGCGCACGACGCGCTGTTCGAGCGGATCGACGAGCTTTCCGGCCCCGGTAGCCACGTTGCCGTGGACAACTTCGCGGCGGGAACCGATATGCAACGCCTCGACGCCATCAGGGCGAAGTATTTCGCCGAGAATCCGTTCGGCGACCTCGACATCTCCGAACTGTTCTACGGTGACGAGCGGGCCGATCCGGTGCAGTGGTTGACCGGGCACGGCTGGTCGGTGCGGTGGTCCACTTCGCTCGAGCTGGCGGCTGCCTACGGCCGGCCGGTCGCGGATCTCCCCGACGAACTTGTCGATCTATCGGAGCGGTCGACGTACCTGACGGCGGTCAAGTAACCCAAGGTCCAGCTCGCGGCGATAAACGGAAAAACGTGCCATTGCGGTGGGCCGCCATCCGCGCGTACATTGGAAGTTGCGGATCGAGAGAGTAATCGGCAACGGTGAAACAATCGAGAAGCAGAGATCCGGCCGAGAATGTGAGAGCATTCCCGGCCGAACCCCTGTCTGGGGCATTTTCCCGCTCACCGACCTGGTCGAACTGGTGCTTTATCACGCGGTTGGCACGAGTCGCACGCCGGTCTCGGCATCGGTGCTGTGAGCATCACTATTCTCAATCCTGCTCTGCAGCAACGTCATCGACGATCCGCGCCGGTGTCTGTCGGGAAGCGGTAGGGGAGGGATTTCGGCGAGTGCGCCACGGGGCCATCCGGTCGAGGAGCCTGTCCTTCAGGACCAGTACATGGAAGAGGACGGCGGTCATGTGTGCGGTGAAGGTGAAGAACAGCAGGTAGGCGAATGCGGTGTGAGCCCGCCTCAGTACCGCGTAGACGGTGGGATCGGGTGCAAGCAGGGTGGGCAGGTGCAGATGCTGGTACAGGGTGATCGGGTTGCCACCGGCCGAGAGCATGGCCCACCCGGTGAGTGGCTGGATCACGAGCAGCCCGTAGAGCAGGTACTCCGACGCGGTTGCGACCCGGCGCTCGACCTGTCCCATGGTGGCGGGTGGTGCGGGCGTGCGGAACACCAGCCGGTTGCCGATGCGGACGATCACCAGGACGAGGATCGCGGCGCCCAACGGGACGTGCACCGCGCGCAGCAAATGGTAGTGGTCGAGTGTCGTCACCATGACGGCGCCGACGAGCAGTTGTGCAATCACCATGACCGCCATCGCCCAGTGCAGCAACCGGACGGTCGGCGCGAACCGGAGTGGGCGGTCGGTCGGGTCAGCGGTCATCGCGCACCCCATCCACGTCGACGGGGGCCGGCGGTTCGGGCTCCCCGGACCGGCGGGTGAACGATTCGGTGTAGACCGCGGAGCGGGCGCTGAGCAGGGGATCGTCCGAGGGTGCGATACCGGTGGGGAGGATGAGCGGATCGAAGTTGAGGTCCCGCGCGTTGTGCGGCGCTTCGGTCCGGACCGCCTCGATGGTCACTGTGCCGACGTCGAGGACCTGCCGGGTCGGCGGCCACGGCCGGGTGGCGTCGTCGGTCCGATCGCCCGGCTGGCCGATGGTGAGCAGCATCCGCCACCGCAACGTCGCACGCGAGACTGCCGCGGTGAGTGCGTCAAAGAGATGGTCGCGCCCCAGCGGCGGCAGGCCGGGGGAGCGGGCCGGTTGCTCGGGGACCAGTGTCCACCGAACCGGAACCATGACTCCGGCGTCGTTGGTGCAATGGAAGGCGTTGAGACCGTAGAAGGTGCTGTTGTCGAACCCGGAGGTCGGTGGATGCTGTCGGATGAAGTTCATCGCCGCCGCGGTCTCGGGATGGCGGGACAGAAACGCCGCCATGCGATCCGGATCGGGTTTGCCGGTGGCCGGGTCCGTTTTCGAGGCGAGCAACCGCTCGTAGAAGCCGTCGGGTGTCCGGTCGGGGAACACCGGGGTGTTGATCATCGCGGTGCGCCACTGCTCGCCATCGGGGAGGTCGAACGCCAACCCAAGCCCCCGGACCGTGTCGTCGGCATCCGGAGTGGACGGATTCTGACCCGAGAGTGAGAACCGGCCGGTCACCGGGATGCGTCCGGCCCGGAAAACGCTGGCGGTGGAGACTATGGACCCGGCGCCGGTGGCGGTGAAATATCCGGTCGCGCCGACTCCTTTGGCGTGATTGCGCCGGAATCCGTCGTGATGCCCGGCGACCTCCTCGAACCGGTCGGTCAGCCGTGCCGGCGTCAGCGCGTCGGCGTCCAGTGTCCCCGCCGCGCAGAGGAACCCGCCGACGTCCACTGCCGCAATGGCGCCCACCGCGGCCAGGCCGAGCAGCGCACTGCGCCGACTGACCGCGGGGCGCGGCGCCCTGACCGGGGGTGGGGTGGCGTCATCCATGGGCGGAGTCGACCGTCACCACGTGCCAGGTTCCCTTGACGCCGTCGCCGCTCGTCTGCCCGGGGGCGGTGTCTTTCGCGAACCGGTACAGCGGGTGGCCGTCGTAGGTGATCTGCTCGGCCCCGTCCGGCCGCATCGTGGCACCCGCGCGGGCGGAGAGGGTGGCGTCGGGCTGGGGTGCTCCGAGCGAGGGCGGCCAGATCTCGGCGCAGGGGCCGGTGCACCGGATGGTGCCCGGGGTGTCCTCGTCGAATCGGTAGAGCGTGAAACCGTCTTCGTCGGTGAGCACTGTACCGAGGGCGGTGTCCCAGGTGCCGAGTTCCACCTGTCCGGCCGCGGAGGCTGACGGCGGCATCGGGCGCTGGGCGTCGTCGGTGGCGGCGCCGCACGCCGACATCAGCGCGATCGTGGCGCCGGCGCCGGCCGCCGCAAGAATCGACTTCTTCAGCATCGTCGTGGGTCTCCATTCGTTCGTTCCGTGTGCCGGATCGTTCGGCGCTGGGGAGTACGGATGGTCGGCGATACACGTTCAGCGGCCGCAGTCACCTCCGCGCATCCGAGTGGCAGAATTCGAGATGAACGCCGCGCCGCCGATGCCCGTACTCCTCGGTGGGTGTCGGGCGGGCCGACGCCGTATCCGGTGTTTCGGGAGGTGAGTGGTGCGGCTTCGTATCGTGCGCACACGCGGGGACCAGTCCGAGGGCGGCTTGGATGACGAGACGGTGTTGCGGGCCGCCTACGACGAACACGGGAGGGAACTGTTCGTCCTCGCCTACCGGTCCCTCGGAGACCGGGGCCGCGCGGAGGAGGCGGTGCAGGAGACGTTCCTGCGGGCGTGGCGGCGCGCGGACCGGTACGACCCGCAGCGCGCTACGCTCCGGACCTGGCTGTATGCGATCTGCCGCAACGTGGTGATCGACGCGATCCGGGCTCGTGCCGCCCGACCCGAGCTGGCCGACGCGGCACCGCCCGAGCTTCCCGCGCCCGAACGACCCCTCGAACAACTGCTGGTGGGGCTCGAGATGGAGGAGGCGTTGCGGCGGCTGTCCGATCAGCACCGCGCGGTCCTGGTCGAGATTCACCTGCGCGACCGGCCCGCCGCCGAGGTCGCCGCACAGCTCGGCATTCCCGTGGGCACCGTCCGCAGTCGTGTGTACTACGCGCTGAAGGCTCTCCGACTCGTACTCGAAGAAATGGGGTGGCATGGTGATTACTGACCGCTGCCAGCAGATGCGCACCATGCTGGGGATGTACGCGCTCGGTCGCCTCGACGACAGCGAGACGATCACGCTTCGCGCCCACCTGGATGGCTGCCCGGGGTGCCGCACCGAGTTGCGTCTGCTGACGCCGGTGGCGGCTGCTCTGTCGGCGGCGGACCCGGACCGGATCACCCAACCTGCACCCCGGCCGTCGTCGACGCTGCCCGACGCGATCTTCGGGGCGGTCGACCGCGAACGCGGGCGGAAGCGGTACCACCGGATCGCGGTCGCCGCCGCGGCCGTCGTGATCGCCGTCGGCCTGGTGGCCGGCGGGTTCTTCCTGCGCGGGGGCACCCCGACGGCCCCGCCCGGGCAGCCGGTGGCCTTCACGGTCCTCGCCGCAGGTGTGGATGCCTCCGCGCGGGTGGAGAACAGGGCGTGGGGAACCGGAATCAGCCTCGACGTCGCCGGACTCCCGCAGGGCCGCACCTATAACGTCTGGCTCCAACGCTCCGACGGAAGTCGCATGAATGCCGGCAGTTTCATCGCCGGCGGCGACAAGACGATGTCGATGCAGTTGGCGGTGGGGCTGCCGATGTCGGATGCGACGATGCTCGGAGTGAGCGCCCCGGGCGACGACCGGACCCTGCTGCAAGCGCCCCTGCGGTCCTGACCGGCGCCAACCCTCGTGGACGATTTAGAGGAGCAGGCCGTCGCGAGCCACGACCCGGCCTGCCCGCACCACCGTGTCTCGACGGGGGACGTCGACGACGATCTGCGGCACGCATTCTCCGTCCAGCAACATGAAGTCGGCAGGCGAACCCGGTTGCAGGTCGGCCCGCGGTAGCCCCATGACGGCAGCACCGCCGTCGGCGGCGAGCGTGTAACACGCCTCGAGGTCCGCGTCGAGGCGTGCGTCGAGTGCCCAGCCGAGCAGCCACGCGCGGTGCAGCATGTCCGCGTTACCGAATGGGCTCCAGTTGTCGCGAACGCCGTCCGACCCGAGCCCGACTCGGACACCGCGCTGCGACAGGTGGCGGAAGGGCAATACCGTTGTCGCGGACAGCGCTGCCGTCGTCAGTGCGATGTCCGCCTCCGCCAGCAGGTCCGCCGTCGACTCCAGTGAGTGGCAAGACAATTCAGCTACGGAGAAGGCGTGGCTGACCGTGACCCGGCCCTGCAAGCCGGCCGCTCTGGTGCGCTGGGCGATGTCGGTGAGTGTCGCGGCACCCGTCTCGCCGGTGTCGTGGAGGTGGATGTCGATCGGCAATCCGTGTCTTTCGGCGATCCGGAAGACGATGTCGAGTTGGCGGGGGTCTCGTCCCGTTCCGCCGGGGGTGTGGTCGAAACCGGCGGGGTCGATGCCACCGATCACGTCGATCAGCCCGCTCTCGGCGGCCACCTCGAGCAGTCCCGCGGCGCCCGGGGTCCGGTCGACACCGTGCTGTGGGAACGCGACGATCTGGACGTCCATCGCGTGGCGCAGGGCATCCCGGGCGGTGGCCACCGCTTCCACCCCGGCGAGCCCGTACGCGGGCGCCACGTCCACGTGCGCCCGCATCGCTCGTGTCCCGAGGGTGGCGGCGTGCGACATCAGCTGGAGGGCTCGGTCCGCGACGGGTGGTTGGGCGCGGTGGAGTTCGACGTCGCCGGCAACGAGTTCCTCGATCGCGTGCGCGGTCCGCCTGCTGTACCACGGCTCGCCCCACGCGGTTTTGTCCGGATGGATGTGGGCGTCGACCAGGGTCGGCACGGCGGTCTTCCCGAGGCCGTCGACGTAGTCGACGGCGGCTCCGTCGGGAATACTCTGTGCCAGTATGCCGTTCACGGCGATCAGGTCTCTCGCCGCGCCGCCGAAGGGGCGGACGTCGCGGAAGACGGTGACGGTGGTGTCTTCGACGGTCATCGTGTTTCTCGGTCCCGTTCCACGTCGACGCTGGTGAGTGATGCGTAGCGTGCCGGATCGCTGCGGCGGATGCGCAGGGCGACGTACAGGCCCGCCGCCGCGACAATCGGCAACGGTGCGAGCAGGAGGACGTTGACGAACCCGGAGCGTCCCGTCAGCAGGTCGAAGTGCACGTTCGCGAGCATGGTGAGAACTGTGAGTCCGGCACAGGAGATCAGCGGCGCCCACACCACTCTTGCCGCCGACAGACCCCGCCGGTCGCGGCGGAAGAAGGCGTACACCGCGAGTGCGGCGAATGCCTGCATCGCCATGATGCCGAGGACGCCGATGCTGTTGGTCCACAAGAACACCACCGAGTACGGATCCACCGCGGACGCAGCGCCGGCAAGGACGATCACCGCGCTGAACGCGGTCTGCGCGATCACGGCGCCACTCGGTGAGCCGTGGCGCGCAGACACCCTTCCCAGGAACCGCGGCAGGAGCCCTTCCCGGCCGAGGGCGAAGAGGTAACGGGCGGCGGCATTGTGGAAGGCCAGAGCCGCGGCGAACGCGCTGACGATGATGAGAGCGTGCATGGTGTCGGCCAGCCACGCACCGACGAACAGTTCACCCGCCTCGAAGGTGAGATCGGGCCCCGCCGCCGAACCGGCCATCGCGACCGCGGTGTCGGTGCCGAAGGCGCCCATGATCAGCCACACCCCACCAGCGTAGAACAGTGCGAGGAACCCGACGGCAATGTAGGTGGCGCGCGGGACCGTCCGCTTCGGATCGTGCCTCTTCCGCGTAGATCGCCGTCGCCTCGAAACCGGTGAATGCGCCGATCACCAGAACGAACATCCCGGCCACCCCTCCGGTCGCGAGCGTGCCCGGATCGAAGGACTTCACATCGAGTGCGGCCAACCCGCGTTCGCCGAGGATCCCCGCATTCATGACGAGCAGCGACGCCACCTCCAGGATCAGGGCGACACCGAGAACCTTGGCGCTGAGTGTGACCTTCAACCAGCCGAGCACACCGACGGCGGCAACACAGACGCCCGACAACACCCACCACGGGATGTCGGCGCCCGTCGCACTGCGGATAGTCCCGGCCGCGAAGTAGCCGAAGGCGGCGGCGACCCCCGGTGTGATGAGGTTGTAAGACATGACGGCGATGTATGCGATTCCGACGCCGAGGCTGCGGCCGAGGCCCCGCGCGACGTAGGCGTAGAAGGCGCCGGCGTTGCGCACATAGAGACTCATCGCGGTGAAGCCGGCCGCGAACAGCGTGAGCAGCGCACCCGCGATCAGGTAGGCGAGTGGGGCACCGGCTCCTCCGATCCCGATCGCAAAGGGCGCGACTCCCGCCAGCACGGTCAGCGGGGCAGCGGCGGCGACAACGAAGAAAACGAGGTCGAACGTACCGATTCGACCGGCGGCGAGCCGGCCGTCGGTGGTCTTCTGCGCGGGGGCCTCGGCTTGGGAGACGTTTCGGTCAGTGATCACGGGAATCCTCGAAGGTCGGTGGCTGAATGCGGATGGTGGTGAGTGGCGTCGGGCCGACGATCCGGCCCCCGTGGAGGACGAGAAGTCGTTCGGGATGGGAGGCAACGGCTTCGGGGACACTGCCCGCGGCGACGGCCACCACATCGGCGCGTTTGCCGGGAGCCAGCCCGTAATCGGTCAGGCCGAGTGCGGCTGCCGCCTCGTCGGTGGCGAGGGCGGCGGCGTACCGGAGGTCGTCGTCGGTCATCAGCTCGCCCTGCAGGCCGATGATGGTTGCGCGTTCGAGCATGTCGGCGGTCCCGTACGGCCACCAGGTGTCACGGATGTTGTCGGATCCGGCGAAGACCCGGACTCCGTGTTCACGCAGACGGAGCACCGGAGGCATCGACCGGCTCGGGCCGTTGGTCATGATCGCGACTCCGGCTCGGGCGAGCGCCTCGGCCACCCGGTCCAGGTCGTGGTCGTCGAGTTGCCCGAGCGCATAGGCGTGGCTGACGGTGACCTTCCCGCCCAGACCCAATGCTTTTGTTCGCGTGGCAATTTCGCGTAGCTGGTGGGCGCCTGCCTCACCGCCGTCGTGGAGGTGGATGTCCACACCGGCGCCGTGCCGCTCCGCGAGCCCGAAGACGACGTTCAGCTGACCGTCGACATCGCCGTCGAATCCGGCGGGGTCGAGTCCTCCGATGACGTCGGCGCCGTCGGCGAGTGCGGCATCGAGGAGGTCGGCCACTCCCGGGGCGGTGACGACCCCGCTCTGGGGAAAGGCGACGAGTTGGATACCGAGTCGCGTGCGGAACTGTTCTCGCACCGCGAGGAGTGCGTGCAGTCCTGTGAGTTGCACGTCCGGGTCGATGTCGACGTGGGAGCGCACGTGCCCGGTTCCGAGCGACACCATGCGCCGGGCGAGGGCTGCGGCGCGTTCGGTGGCCGGCGCCTGCGTGTTGCGGCGCGATAGTCGCTCGGTGGCGATCTGTTCGCGCAGCGTCGGTGAGGTTCGGTGAGGCTGCCACGGGGAGCCGAGCAGGGTTTTGTCCAGATGACAGTGTCCGTCGACGAGCGCGGGGAGTAGTAGGGCGCCGCCGAGGCGATAGGCGCCGGGCCGGTGGTGGCCGGGCCGGTGATCGTCGACGGATTCGATCCGATCGCCGTGGAGTACGACGTCGGCGCGTCGGCCGCAGGGAAGAGTGACGTCTTCCAACGCCGTGGGTGTCGCGGTGTCGGGCGCGGTGGGATCGTGCACGGTGCCGATCGAGTGATGCATCAGTGTGTCTCCGGGTGTAGGCATAGGGGTATCAATGTGCAGGTCAGAGTTGGTTTGTTTCGAATGTCCGGGACGAAGTTTGGTCTACGGTATACCAAATGACCCGGGTGCGGAAGAGATCACCGAAGCCTGCAATGATGCGAGGGAGAGTCTGCGACCGAGCAGGCCCATCCCTCGAACCTGGAGTCGCGCAATGACCACCCGCCGCACCGCGCAGCGCTCCGCCTCGATCGGGGGCACCCATCAGTCACTGCGAGATCGCGCCTACATCGAATTGCGCGAACGCATCATCGAAGGCCGATATCCGGCCGGGTTCCGGCTGGTCGAGCGGGAACTCTCCGAGGAGTTCGGCCTGTCACGGATCCCACTGCGCGAGGCGCTGCAGCGATTGGAATCCGAGGGATTCGTGACGGTGGCACCACGACGCGGCGCCGTGGTCGCGAAATTCGACGCGGCCGCGGCCGAGCACCTGTTCGATGTGCGTGAGAGCCTCGAGGGGCTGGCGGCGCGGCTGGCAGCGCTGCACGCCACCGCCGACGAACTCGATGCCCTGCGTGCCATCGTGGCCCGTTCCCGCGCCGCCGCGGAGACCGGAAAGACCCGCCAGGTCGTCGCGCTCAACGCGGACTTCCACCGGACGATCGTCGAGGCATCCCACAACCCCCTGCTGCAAGATCTGATGGCGCCACTCGACGCGCGACTGCGACGGCTGTTCCGCCTCACCTCGACCCGCGACGACGGCGACACCATGTGCGGCGAGCACGAGCAGCTCTACCAGGCGCTCCGAGCTCGAGACGCGGACGGAGCGGAAGAACTGGCCCGGCGACACGTCGTGGGCACCCGGGTCGAGGCCCTCCGCTCCCTGGCCGCCGAAACCGAGACGACCTGAGGGTCGGTGCGTAGCAAGCGGGCAACCACGGTCTCTCCCACGACTGCGACGACCCCAACGCACCTGGCTATCCGATCAAGGACACCAAATCTACTCGCCGCGAATATAATTCGAGCTTCTCCTCCGCTGAGGACGCTCGGGCCGAGCCGCTCGTGTCAGAATGCCGGCGCGGGCATTCGTTCACCGGCCGAGTCGTGCCAGCCGTTCGCCCGGTGTCGTCGCACCCCAGACGCCGTGCTGTTGGCCGGTGTGGAGGGCATACTCGAGGCATTCCTCCACCACCGCGCAGCCGCGGCAGAACTCCTTGGCGAGATCTTCCCGCTCGGAGCGAGCGTTCCTGCGTTCGGCGTCAGCCGGGAAGAAGATCTCCGCGTCCGCTTCATGGCAACGCGCAGACAATCGCCACTGCCACAACTCGGTGTCGTGAGGTTGCAGTGTCGTCACCGGTGTCGACATCTTTCGACTACCCCCTTCGCTCTCGGTCGCCCCGAATTACAGCCCATTCGGCAACACACGAGAAGAATTCGAATCTCCAGGATTTCCGGGGTGAAGTCGCTGCGCCGTTCGTGGTGAGCCACTGAAGATCTGATCGGCGTGACCCGAATCCTGTTGTTCGACGACTGCTCTTGCGATGCTGACCGAGTGACACCCGGGCGGCCTCGAACGGCAGACGCATGACCATCCTCGATCCCCCTACAGTCGACGCTGCGAGCCTCGGAGTCTACGACTCGATCACCGACGCCATCGGCAACACACCCCTCGTCCGGTGGAACCGGGTAACCGGAAGCATCTCCGCGACGGTGTATGCCAAGCTCGAGTTCCTCAACCCCGGCGGAAGTGTGAAGGATCGCGCCGCCCTGGCCATGATCCACGCGGCCGAGGAATCCGGGGAACTCCTGCCCGGAGGCACCGTCGTGGAGGGCACGTCGGGCAATACCGGGGTCGGGCTGACGTTGGTCGCCGCCGCTCGGGGATACCGTTCCGTGGTCGTGGTCCCCGACAAGACGAGCGTCGAGAAGATCGCGTTGCTGCGGGCGCACGGGGCGCAGGTGCATGTGACACCGGGCGGCCGGCCCAGCCATCATCCCGAGTTCGTACGCAACGTGGCCACTCGACTCGCGGCGGAGATTCCCGGCGGCTGGCTCGCCGGCCAGTACGACAACCCGGCCAATCCCGACGCGCACCGCACCACGACCGGACCGGAGATCTGGCGTCAGACCCAGGGCCGAGTCAGTCATTTCGTTGCCGGTGTCGGAACCGGTGGGACCATCACGGGGACGGGGGAGTTCCTGACGAAGATCTCCGGCGGGGCCGTGCAGATCATCGGTGCGGATCCCGAGACCTCCGTGTACGGCGGGGGAGACGGACGGGCCTGGTACATCGAATCCGTGGGGCATTTCCTGCACCCGCAGACCGTGCAGGACGAGTGGCCGGATTCCTATCACCCGGACGTCGTCGATCGACTCGAGCGGATCCCGGACATCGAGGCGCTCACGGTGCTGCACCGTCTCGCCCGGGAGGAAGGCCTCCTCGTCGGCGGTTCCGCCGGTACCGCGGTCGCCGCCGCCCTGAGGGTCGCGCGGACCCTCGGTCCAGACGACGTCGTGGTCGTGATCGTCCCGGACTCGGGCCGGGCCTACCTGTCGAAGTACTTCGACAACGAGTGGCTGGGACGGCTGGGCTTCCCGCTCTACCACGCAGCGACCGGACCCGTTGTCGGTGACGCACTGGGCGGCCGGGGAATCGCACCCCGGGCCGTGCCGTCCACCGCGACCGTCGCCGAGGCACGTGGCGTGCTCGCGGACGCCCCGGCCCTACCCGTCGTGCTGGCGCGGCCGGTCACCGGTCCGGTCGTGGTCGCGGAGATTCTGGGGTCCATCAGTGCCGCGGCGCTGTCACACGCTCCGGACGACGACCTGATCGGCGTGCACGTCGATCAGCCGTTGCCCGTCGTGGGAGTCACCGAAGAGTTGTCGGTGGCGGTGCGACGAATCGGGGGGCACCGGGGGCCGGTCGTCGTGTCCGAGAACGGGCGGGCCGTAGTGTTGGTCGACGCCGACGCCGACGCCGACGTCGTCCGCACCTCGCCCGTCGCGTGAAGTGCGGTGATCCGTCACCCTTGATCGAACACCTTCTCGAAGCAATTCGAGAAGGGCAAGATCTCGTATGGGGAGAAGATCGGAATCCGGAAGTAGCCACTCTTCTCGTACAACCTGACCGCATCGGGTTGCCGGTCGCCTGTCTGGAGAATCAGGCGTGGGCGCCCCGCCTTCCTGGCGGCATCCTCGACCGCGCTCAACAACGCTGTGGACACTCCGGTTCCGCGATGTTCCACTGTGACGAACATCCGTTTCAACTCCAGGTCGTCGCCGTTCCACCTGAGCGCGGCGTGACCGACCGATTCTCGATTGTCGGTAGCCCCCGCGGCGGTGTACACGACCACTGTGAGGAAAACGGACGTCGGGTCAACCGCATTGGTGGCGGCGCGGTCTGCAGTCGATACTCGGTCGGAGTATCGCGGCCCCACTTCGTCGGCCATGGCCGCTCGCAATGCCTCCGCATCGGGATCGAACCACGACACCTCACGTACGTGATGTGTCGAGAGTGCTAGTTCAGAAGGCATGTACATTCTCCGTCGATGAAACCGCGATGTGGTCGATGCTCCACCATTTTCACTCTGGCTGCGAGGGTTGAAATCATGGTGACGCCAATGAGTGTCCCTATTTCTGCTCACTGCCCCTGCTGTATCGGGATGAGGTCCGCCTTCTGCTCGCAACCGCAGTCCCAGCGCTCGGGAGTGGCCCCGGAAAAGTGATCGCTGAATTACAAGGTGCGCTGGATCTTTTCGATCTGGAGGAATCTATCTCCAGTTGTGACGGACTATCGCACGTCAGGTCCTGTTTCCCGTCGTGGAGGACACAAGGCGTGGACGTCCAACGGGCGCAATCGAGGTTAGTCTCGCGAGGTCTGGATGCTGGTCACGTGATCCGGTCGGGCGTTGAGGCATCTCTCTGGGAAAGTAGGGAAAGAACACGATGACAGCGGCGCACACGGTCGGTCCGGACATACTCTCCGCCGAATCGGTGGGACAGCAGGATTCGCCGGTCTCAGCCAACCGAGATCGCCCGCTGATCACCGCCATCGAACAGGAATCACATACCATGAGTCTCGAATTCCTCTGGTACATACCGAATCAGGTCACCCCGGGACACCGCGGCGACGCCGTCACGGTTGACCACAACAGCCTGGATACCCTCACGACGCAGGCGAAGGCCCTCGAGGAACACGGCTGGAAGGGGGCCTTGATCGGCACCGGTTGGGGTCGGCCGGACACCCTCACCGTCGCCGCCGCCCTTGCGGCCAGGACGGCGACGTTCGAGCCGCTCATCGCGATCCGGCCCGGCTACTGGCGACCGGCTCACTTCGCTTCCGCAGTCGCTACTCTCGATCATCTGACCGGTGGCCGGGTTCGGATCAACATCGTGTCCGGGAAGGACAACCTCGGAGCGTACGGTGAACACGAGAGCGACCAGGCGCACCGTTATGCCCGCACGAAGGAGTTCCTCCAGCTCGTCCGCAAGCTGTGGACCGAGGAGAACGTCACCTACCGGGGTGAGCACTTCCAGGTCACCGATTCCACGGTGCTGCCCCGGATCTTGCCGCGCGAAGATCGACCGCACCCGAAGCTCTACTTCGGTGGCGCGTCCGAAGCCGCCGAGCGTGTTGCGGCGACCGAGGCCGACGTTCAGCTGTTCTGGGGTGAGCCGCTCGCGGGTGTGCAGGAGCGGATCGAGCGGTTGCGCTCACTGAGTCAGGAACTCGGCCGCGAGCATGCGCCGCTCGAGTTCGGCCTGCGGATCACCACCTTCGTCCGGGACACGACCGAGCAGGCCTGGGCCGAGGCAGAGGCGAAGGTCGCGGAGATGGCGAAGAATGAGGGTGCGCCTCCACAGAACCCGCATCGCCAGACCGCCGTGGGACAGCAGCGACTCCTCGACCTGGCAACCCGTGGCGACGTACTCGACGACAACCTGTACACCGCACCCGGGAAGGTCGGTGGCGGCGGCGCCGGCACCACCTGGCTCGTCGGCTCCCCGGAGGACGTCGCGAAGTCGCTGCGCAAGTACCAGGATCTCGGCATCACCCACTTCGTGCTCTCCGACACCCCGTATCTGCCGGAGATCGAGCGCCAGGGCAACCAACTGCTGCCGTTACTGCGCGAATGAGCCGGGGGAGCCCTACTTGCGCTTCCCCGCAACAGCTTTGCGCAAACAGTGACAGTCACCCGCCCGCGCTGTCGGCGCGAGCGGGTGAGTGGTTGTCAGAGCCTGAGTCCGGTTCCGTGCACCCCGTGCTCCTCGATGAGCGCGAGTTCTTCGTCGGTGAGCGGCGGGAAGTTCAGGGCCGCGATGTTGTGGTCGAGCTGCTCGGTCGAACTCGCTCCGATCAGCGCCGAGGTGACCTCCTGCCGCCGCAGCACCCACTGCAGTGCCAGCTGTGCGAGTGACTGGCCACGAGCCTCGGCAATCTTGTTGAGCTCGGCCGTGCGCTGCCGGTAGGTCTCGTCGATCACATCCGGCGTCAAGAACGCGCTGTTCTGTGCTCGTGCGCGCTCGGGAATCGTCTCCAGGTACTTGTCCGTCAGCAGACCCTGCGCCAGGGGTGAATACACGATCAGCCCGAATCCGTCCTGCCGGGCGGTGTCCAGCAAGCCGTTCTGTTCGGGACGACGGTCGTAGATCGAGTAACGCGCCTGGTGGATGAGCAGCGGAACGCCGGCCTGGCGTAGCAGTTCGGCGGCTTCGTGTGTGCGATCGGGTAGGTAGTTGGAAATGCCGACGTAGAGCGCCTTGCCCTGCTCCACCGCGCTGACCAGAGCCCCGACGGATTCCTCCAGTGGCGTGCTGAGGTCGGGGCTGTGGTGGTAGAAGATGTCGACGTAGTCGGTGCCGAGGTCGCGCAGACTGTGGTCGAGCGAGGTCAGGATCGACTTGCGCGAGCCGCCTTTGAGATACGGGCTCGGACCGATCGGGTTGCCTGCCTTGGTCGACAGGATGAGTTCGTCCCGATAAGGAGCGAGGTCCTTGGCGAGCACGGCGCCGAAGTTCTTCTGGGCTGCGCGATGCGGTGGGCCGTAGCGGTCGGCGTTGTCGAAGTGGGTAATGCCCAGGTCGAACGCGTGGAGGATGATCTCCCGCTGAGTCGCAAATGCGTAGTCGCTACCGAACTTCTGCCACAGGCCGAACGAGAAGGCGGGCAGATCGAGTCCGGAGTTTCCGGTTCGGTGGTACGGGACCTTCTCGTAGCGGTCTTCGGCCGCGGCGTAGGTGAGATCGAGGGGGCTGTCGGTCATCGGTGTCGTCTCTTCCGTTCTGTTCGGTTGTTGTCGCGGGTCGGTCACAGACTGGCGCGCGGTGTCGCCCGGTGCCGGAGAGACGGCGCAACATCGAGTCTGCTCCATACAAACACTGTCACCGGACGGCGATGGAAAGTGAATCGTTGAGATCGTGCAGATTCTCTGAAAAGACTGTCGAGCCGGCACCACATGCGCGACGAGACACAGCAGAAGCGGGGCAGAGTGCGGATCGTTTGACCCGATCTCGAATCGATCCGATCGATAATGTGGACAACGGCCCGAGGTCCCGCCCATCGTCGAGAAGTTCGAATCACTATCTTGGGGCTGTGGGCGATGACACCTGGGCCGGTGTGGCCGACCAAATTGCCGATGAGGCGTATGCCTCGGTGAAGGGACGCGTGCGCATCTATGTGCTGCACCAGCAGCTGTTGGAGCATTTGCCGGCGCCCCCAGCGACAGTGCTCGACGTCGGCGGCGGCGCGGGCAATCAATCGTTTCCGCTGGCCCGAGCCGGTTACGACGTGACGGTGCCCGACCCGTCGTCGGTGATGCTGGACAAGCTCGACAGCGACTCCAGCGACTGCCTGGTGAGGCCCAGCGACGGGTGACGCTCGTGGAAGCCGACGGCGAGAACGCCGACGAGGCGGTGAATGGTCAACGGTTCGCCGCCGTGCTGTGTCACGGCGTGCTCGGGTACCTGGAGCAGCCGGAGCCGCTCGTCGACCAGCTGTGCCGGTGCACTGCCGCCGGTGGCGTCGTATCGATCACGACGGGCAACGCGAAGGCGATGGCAGTGCGCCCGGCCTTGGAACAACAGTGGGACGACGCCCTGGCATCGTTTGACACCAGGGGGGAGATCGGGGTGCTGGGAGTGCCGACTCGAGCCGACACGGTGGAGGAACTCCGCGAACTTGTGCGGATCCGCGGCGTGGAGCCGATGAGACTCCTACCGTCAACTCAGCCGCGTCTTTCACCTCGTGGGACGCAAAGGTCCGGGCTGACGGGACACTAGCGCTGGGTGATGGTCCGCTGACCGCGCTCGGTGTGTGCAAAAACGTCGACCCGAAGGCGACCGGTTCTTCGCGACTACATCGAGGATGGCAGGATCAGGTCATCGAGATCGGAACCTCGATGTGAGGGTCCGGATCGAGATTTAGGGAGTATCGGCATGGCGCAGGGCATTGTGAAGTGGTTCAACGGTGAGAAGGGCTTCGGTTTCATCGCACCCGACGACGGAACTCCGGACGTATTTGTGCACTACTCGGAAATCTCGGGCAGCGGTTTCAAGTCGCTCGACGAGAACCAGCGTGTGGAGTTCGAGGTCGGCCAGGGCCAGAAGGGCCCGCAGGCCACGAACGTGCGCTCTGTCTGACCAGCGCAACGTGGGGACCGCATCCGGTGGGTGCGGTCCCCACTTCTGTCGCCGGATGGGTATCGGGTGAGGGCGCCGGTATCGAACTGCACGCCGAGGGCGCTGAGATATTGGAATCGTCGGGTCAGCTGACGCGGATGAGTTTCTTGTTCACGAATTCGTCGATCCCGTATTTGCCGAGTTCGCGACCGAAACCGGAGCGCTTCACGCCGCCGAACGGCAGCTCGACTCCTTCGGCGCCAACGGCATTGACGAACACCATGCCGGCCTCCAGTGAGTCGGCGACGCGGTAGGCCTGATCGGGGTCCGTGGTGAAGACATACGAGCCGAGACCGAACGGAGTGTCGTTCGCCAGCTCGACGGCCTCATCCTCGGAACGCACCTTGTAGATCGTCGCAACCGGCCCGAACAGTTCCTCCCGGTAGGTTCGTGAATCCCGCGACACGTTCGTCAGCACGGCGGGTGGGAAGAAGGCACCCTGGCGTTCACCCTCCGACACCAGCGTGGCGCCCTCGGCGATCGCCTGCTGCACCTGCTCGGACAGCCGGTCGGCGGCGGCGACCGACGACAGCGGCGCGAGTCCGTCTGCGGTGGCGAGCACCTCCGCGGTGAATCTGCCGACGAAGTCGTCGTAGAGGTCCTCGGCGATGATGAATCGCTTCGCGGCGTTGCACGCCTGCCCGGTGTTCTCGAAACGACCTTCTATTGCCGCTTTTACGGTGGCGTCGAGGTCATCGGAACTGAGCACGATGAACGGATCGGAACCCCCGAGTTCCAGCACCACCTTCTTGAGGTTGCGGCCGGCGATCTCGGCGACCGCTGCGCCCGCACGCTCGGACCCGGTCAATGACACGCCCTGGACCCGCGGGTCGGCGATCGCGTCGGCGATCTGCTCGTTGGTGGCGTAGACGTTGACGTAGGCGCCCTCCGGATATCCGGCGTCGGTGAAGATCTGGTGCAGTGCCGCCGCCGATTCCGGGCATTGCGGTGCATGTTTGAGCACAATGGAGTTGCCCAGTGCCAGATTCGGACCCGCGAACCGGGCGACCTGGTAGTAGGGGTAGTTCCACGGCATGATGCCGATCAGCACACCGATCGAGTTGCGGCGGATCAGCGCGGTACCCTCGCCCTCGACCAGGTCGATCGGCTCGTCAGCCAGGAACTTCTCGGCGTTGTCGGCGTAGTACTGGTAGATCGCGGCGCTGAAGTCGACTTCCCCCAACGACTGGTCCAGCGGCTTGCCCATCTCCCGCTGGATGATCTTGGCCAGTTCGTCGCGGCGTTCGGTGTGCAACTCGGCGACCTTCCGGAGCAGTTCGGCGCGCTCAACCACCGTCGAGCCGCGCGACCACTCGCGGTGCGCCTTCTCCGCCGCGGACAACGCCGCCTGCATCTGCTCGTCGGTCGCGGTCGGATATTCGCGCACCGTCTTTCCGGTGGCGGGGTCCACAACTGCGTACAGGCTCATGTTCACGTCTCCTCGGAAAGGGTGGGGCATTTCAGTATCGCTTGCGATGGGCGCCCGGGGTGGTCCACACGAGTAGATCGCCCGATCTTCACCTCGAGCGGCCGGCAACAGGCCGTGCGCTCGAGACACGAGGTGGGGGCGGCGCCGCCTCAGCAGGTCGCTTATTCGGGGCGGCACGCAGTGAGATCGTTCACTGTTGAGCAGGCGGATGGTATGGGGGTATAGGCTTGGTGCATCGGAATGGTTGTCGCATCGAGCGAGTCGGCTCACGCGTTCCCGATTCGAGAGAATGCCGGCCGATTTGCGGCCGATGCAAGGAGCGTCCATTTTGATGCCAAGCGCTACAGGCCCGCACGCCCAGGCGCCGCGCAGATCCGCACCGCGCGACCATCTCCCAGGGTGTGCACCACGCCTGATGGCGAGCCGAATGAGCCGCCCACGACATCATGCGGACGCGACACATTTCGACAATGATCTACGCGGTCGCCATCACCCCAGCCGGCCGCGCCCACATACACCTGAATCAAGGAACAGAATGACCATCGATCACGACAAATCCGAACTCCCACTCTTCTCTGCGCAGCGAACGCTGACCCACAGCACCCCGGAGCCCGTCTCCGACGCGCCGCGCACCGGCGATTCCCCCACGCAAACATCCGCCGAGATCCACCGGTTACTCTTCAGCGACGAGTGAGTAACCGTGCCCGCCGTCAGGGCTGGGGGATCGGGCCGGTCGTGGCGTGGCAGTCAGTGGTGAGTGCGCGACAAGCGCGGTCAGCGGTCAGGCTTTGCGGGTGACGCCGCCGCGAGAAACCGGTCTCGGTCGACGATCGCCCGGTCGATCTCGCCCGACGCGACCACCTTCCCCGAGCTATCGGTAGCCCGCACGGTGAAGGTGAGGCGGTGGCCGACAGCGGCGGCTTGTGGCTCGGCCGCGATCTCGACGGTTGCACCGACCGGTGTCGGGCCGCGGTGCTCGATTCGGACAGCGGTCCCGACTGTCGTCTGGCCCGCACCGATGAACGATGCAGCGCAGGTGACGGTGGCCGCCTCCATCCACGCAATCAGCCGTGGGGTCGACAGCACAGGAACGTCACCGCTGCCCAGTGCGGTCGCGGTATCGGACTCAACTACCTCGTAGCGCACACCGATACAGCACGCCAGGCGCGGCCGAACCCTTGGTCGGCGCTTCCGGTTCCGGCTTTCACGGTCCCGCCGGTGGTGCACGATGACGCAGCACCGCAAAGACGTGTGCACCCGGACATTCCGTGGCGACATCTCCGATACCGGTCGTCGCGGTGGTGCGTCTGAGACACTGGCTGCTGAGGCGAGAGCGAGCGGGCTGGCTGCGCAGCGGCCCAGGCGCCACGATCGTCACGACACGGGACTACGAGGGGGATCGCGACAGTATGCCGGGGATCGATGGGCACTTGGACTCGAGGCAACGCGCGGGGGCGCGGTTTGCACGGCGTACGCGATTTGTCGCCCTCGTCGGCGGCCTCACCGCCACACTCGCCCTGGGGCCGGTACCGCTGGCCACCGCACAGCCGGCACCGGGTGACGGTCTTCGCTGGGGGTCCTGCCCGGCCGAATACGAGCTGGACCCGGCATCCGATCAGTGCGCCTCGGTCACCGTTCCCCGCAACTACGCGGACCCCGCCGCCGGCACGATCGACGTGCTCGTCACCCGCCACCGCGCCGAGGATCCCGGCTCGCGCCGCGGCGTGCTGTTCACCAATCCCGGTGGGCCCGGCGGAGACGCGATCGGCTCGAACAGCATGTTCGTCGAGATCCTGCCCGACGCGGTCCGCACACAGTGGGACGTGATCGGTGTCCAACCGCGCGGTCTTCCCTACGCCGGCGCGGTCGAGTGCGTGCTGGCCCCTGAACAGACGACGGCGATGAGCCTCGGCTTCGGCGGTGCTGCGACGCGTAACGCATGTGAGTCCGCTGCGCCGGGCACCACGGCGCACCTGACGACCGAGAACACCGCGAAGGACTGGGAGCAAGTCAGGCTCGCACTCGGCGAGGACGTCATCGACATCTACGGCCTCTCGTACGGCACAATTCTCGGATCCACCTATGCGACTCTCTTCCCTCAGCACACCGGTCGCATGGTCCTCGATTCTGCGGTCGACCAGAAGTGGCTGTGGAACGACGTGTTGTGGCAGCAGAACGACGGCTACAAGGATCGCTTCTACGACCTGATGGACTGGATCGCCGCCCACGACGACACGTACGGGCTCGGTGAGACTCCGCTGAAAGTGTATCAGCGGTGGTCGAACCGGATCGTCGAGGAAGCCGGCGGGAACCCGACCCTCGCGCCACCACCCGCCCAGATCGGTGACGTACCGCCCGGCCTGCAGGCCGCTGCGGACGCTTATCGCGGTGGGGTCGATCTCACCGGACCGGCACGCGTTCAGTTCGAGGCCTTCGTCCGTCGTCTCGCCGACCCGTCGCACGCCCAGATGTCGTCCAGCATCTACGTGATGACGCGGCAGGTGCTTCCCGCCCGCAACAGCTGGCCGCTCATGGCGCGGGTGATCCGGGACGGTCGAGATGCGATTCCCGACGGCACCACGATGGACGACCTGACGGAGCAAGAGTACGAGCGGATTGCCCAGGCCCAGATGATGCAGTCACTGGTCCTGTGCAACGAGAACAATGTCGCTGCTCGGCCGGACCGCATTCCGGGTTGGCTCTTCTCCACCTTGGTCACCGGAGATCTCTTCGACCTCATCGGGTACAGCTACAGCGCCGGGCCCGAATGTACCGGTGCGCCGCCCGTTGTCGCGCTGCCCACGTTGAGCAATCGAGGACTGGCGACGGCCCCGCTCGTCCTGCAGGGAATGCGCGACCCGCAGACCCCCTATCAGGGGGGAGTTCAGCTCGCCCACGACATGGGGGCGCACCTCGTCACCGTCGAGGGAGGAGATCACGGTGCGGGGATCCAGGGTGGCAACGTCGTCGTCGACCAGACCGTCACCGAGTACCTCGAGACCGGGCGCACCGCTGTCACCCACACCCCTGAGGCGCCGATCACCGCACCGCTGTGAAGGCCGGGGCCGGGCCGCGGACGAAGTGACGTAGGCAAGCAGCACTCTGGGTCCGTGCTGAGCTGCGGGACCGACGTTCCTGGTTCGAAAAGGTGCCGACCCGAATAGACTTGCCGAGGTGAGCCGCGAGGATCCCGATCGGCTGTCCGCCGACGACGCACATATCCTGGGGCTCGAATCGGCGGTGATAACCGGCCACACGCTCAAGCTCGTCGTTCTCGGGCCGGCCACCTCCCCGCTCGACGTCGAGGCTCTGCGAACTGCCGTGGCGGAGCGGCTTTCGAGCCAGCGGCGAGCGACGCAACGGATCGATACCTCAGGACCGGAGCCGCGCTGGGTCGAGGCGACGGCGTTCGAGATCAGTGACCACGTCCGGCGCCGGGAAGAGCCCGGGTGTGCCTCGCGCGACGATCTGTGGCGGGCCGTCAGTAAGCTTATGTCCGAGCACCTCGACCACGAGCGTCCATTGTGGACGTTCGATCTGATCGGTCCACTCGGCGACGGGCGCGAGGCGATCGCGGTCCGGATCCATCACGCGATGGCCGACGGGATCAGCGCGGTTCGCTTCCTCGACGACGTCCTCTGGGATCGGCACATCGAACCGCCCCTGAGAGGAACGCGGCCGGGCCTTCGCGCCGCTTCGCCGCAACGGTCGCGAATCGACGAGGCACTGCGGATGCCTGCGGTTGTGCATCGTGAACTCGGCCATCGCGGTTCACATTCGCCTTTCGACCGCCCGATCAGTGCCGCCCGCGAGCTCGCCTTCACCGTCGCCCCACTCGCGGAGCTGAAGGCAATCGGCGCCTCACGCCCCGGTCGACCAACCGTCAACGACGTACTCCTCGCGATCGTCGCCGGCGGCCTGCGAAGCTGGCTCGGCGCCGGCCAGGCGGCCCTGCCGCGTCTTCGTGCTCAAGTTCCGGTCAGCCTGCACCACCGGGACGAGGGAGCGGGCGAACTCGGAAACCGTGATTCCTTCCTGAATGTCGATCTGCCGCTCGCTGAGGCGGATCCGCTCACCCGACTCGACCGGATCAGCGCCGAGACCAGCAAGCGCAAGCTCCTCGACGACGCCGAAGAGCTGTTCGATCTCTTCCACGCTCTCGGACGCGTGAAACGCGTCGAGGAAGCCGCAAAACGACTCGCCGGCAGCGCGCGCGAGTTCTGCCTGTCGATCTCGAACGTCCCCGGCCCGCCCGTGCCGGTCAGCGTTTCCGGACGTCGGGTCGAGCGGCTCTTCTCCTCCTCCGAGCCCGCAGCTCACCACGCGCTGCGGATCTCGGCGATCTCCTGCGCCGGGATCGTCGGTATCGGGCTCTGCACAGACCCCGAGGCGCTGCCCGACGTTGCCCGGCTGGCGGTGGCGATGGACGATTCGTACGCCGAATTGCGTGACGCCGCGATCACCTAACATCGATCCGTTCGGTGCCAAGGGCATTCGAGGCCAGCAGTCGGGTGGTGGTTCACGTGCGTCGGACAGGCATGATCGATCGCACCCGCGCCTCCCGCAGGTACAGACCGCCCCACACGAAGATTCCGACGTAAATCGGGAACAGGGTGGTGCTGACGATCGGCTGCTCGGTGAGCATGTTGGTAGCGACGGCTCCACCCAGGTATCCGGTCAGCAGCACCGCGCCCAGAATCGCCGTGGCGGGCACGATGTAGAGAATCAGGCACACCAACAGAACGACCCCGATGACACGGTTGAGGTTCTCGGCAAAACCCAGCTCGGCCATCGCCTCGCGCACCATTTGCGTGTTCGCGATGTGGATGAGCGAGTCGAACAGGAGAAACAGCACCACGAGGGCGCTGACGACCAGTCCAGCGATTCTGGCCTTCTTCGTGGTTCCGCCCGTCGGCGCCGGTGTCGCGTTGGAGGTTCCCGTAGAGGGTGGTGTCGATGTCATGAGACTTTCTCCTTGCTGTTCATGAAGCGGTACACCGCTGACCGATGGCACCTGCCCGACGGCGTCACGCGGGCAAATCGACTGCTCCCGCACGCTTCGTGTCTACTCACACCAGTACAGACCAGAGGTGACGGGAAAACTCACCGCGGCGCTCGAGGGATCTCCGTTCGTGGGCCCTCCTAGGTCGGCAACCCCGCAGGCAGGACGTCGAGGACCACCTTGCCCGGCACGCCCCTCCGTTTGGACAGGAACGCTGCCCGTGACTCGGCGAGCGGGTGGACGGCGCCGACGTGCGGGCGCAGGTACCCCTGCGAGGTGAGCTGTGCGAGTTTCACGAGCTCTGATCGGTCGGGTTCGACGATGAAGAAGACTGCTCGTCCGCCGCGTGGTGTCACCGGGGGCGGCGCACTGATCGAGACCAGCACGCCGCCCGGCTTGACGATCGCGGCCGATCGGGCGAGCAAATCGCCGCCGATGGTGTCGAACACCAGATCCACCGGTGCGAGCTGGTCCAGGTCGCGTTCCCCGTCGAGGGGAAGGAATTCGTCTGCGCCGTGGGCTCGGGCGCGTTCCTCGGCTGCACGCCGTCCCGTCGCGACGACCCGCGATCCGGCCGCGTGCGCGAGCTGGACAACCAGGGAACCAGTCCCTCCCGCGCCACCATGTACGACGATGGTGCGGTCGGCGGCGTCGCCGAACTCCAGGCCGCCGTGTCGGAACAGTCCCTGCCAGGCGGTCAGACCTGCGAGGGGCAGCGCCGCGGACGCCTGGAATCCTACGGCGTCGGGGATCGCAGCCAGGTTGCGTGCCTCGACGGCGACATATTCGGCGGCGGCACCGTCGCGGTGCCAGTCGGTCAACCCGAAGACACGGTCACCGACCTCGAAACCGGTGGTGCCGTAGCCAACTTCGGTGACAACGCCGGCCACCTCGTGTGCGGGGATGGACGGCGTGCGGTCGCGGCCGGCCCGATCCGTCCAGGTTCCTGGCCAGTCGAGCTCGTCGGGCACGAAGGATGCGGCGTGCACTCGGACGATCACGTCACCGGTGGCGGCGTGCGGGTCGGGGGCATCCTCGAACACGAGTAGCTCCGGGTTCGCGGGACCTCGATTCTCATGGATGCGAACGGCTTTCATGTGATGCTCCTCGAGTCGTATACGACTACATCCAGCTTCCACGCGCTGAAGCTATGTCGATTGTCCACTGCGGCGAATATGTGCGCGACCTCGTTGTCTCCAGAAACAAGGGGCCGTGGAGTCAAGGTCGCGCAGACGACCGCGCGAGGCCGAAGGTCCCGGATCGGACAAGTCGGCTGCGGCTGAGTAGAAGGGTTCTACTTACCGGTCTTTTCCCGGTGGCTACAACCAGGCCAGCAGCATGGGCGGCGCTTGCCTTCAGCCAGTTCGGTATGCGTCCGCTTGATTCGACGCGCTCTCGTTTCGTCGAGCTTGGCATCCTCGACCCAGCAGATCCACTCATTGCGTGCCAGTGGTGTGATGTCATTCCACGCTTTCAGCGCCGGCCCGTCATCGGCCAACGCCGTCCGTAGGTCTGCCGGCACTCTATGCACCGTGCCGCTCGGGACCGTGCGCTTGCCCATGTTTGGAGTCTACCGACTGTCGCAGAGGTAGGGCGGGTCGTAGCCACCGGAGTCTTGGTGTTGATTCAGGGGCGGGCCCGCTCTGTTGTCGCGCGGTCGCCGCAAGCGAGACCGCGTGATGGTGAGTCTCATCTGCAATCGTGGACGGCCGGGTGAACCCGACGTCTGGTCTAGGTTGATGCGATGAAGGTATCCACGAGCGCATCGGTCGTCTCGGTGCTGTGCGCTGTGTCGGTGTGGCTGTTCGTAGTGCCGCAACTGGTCACCACGGGGATAATCGAGCCTGGACCGCTTCTCGGTCTGATGGTGCTGCTCCCGACCCCGGTCGGATTGATCGCGGCGTTGGTGGGGGCGGTCGCGGGCACGATCGGGCTCGTCCGACGCGCTGATCGGACGTGGGCAGGCGCGTTGATGACGCTGGGGCAGGCTTTGACGTGGATTCTGGCCATCGTGATCGTGGTGTGGTCGCAGACGTATGGTTCGACGGGGTGGGAGTTGTTGATACTGCCGGCGTCGCTGATGCTGGGGCAGGTTGTGGTCGCATCGGGCTTGATATCGGCCATGGTGAGTCTTCGCAGAGCCATCCACGCCGAAGTCGGGGGAAGGATGGCCCGTAAACCGATAGCCGCCACCTCCTCAGACTCTCGCCGCCGAGACTAGCTCCCGAATTCGAGTGCCGCGTTCAGCATCTGACGTGTGTTCTGCCACCAGTCAGGTCGAGGATCAACTCGTCTGCGCCCGTAGTTGCTGCGGAAGCGATGTCGTCAAGAATTTGCTCTCGAGTGTGCCCGAAAAGCCGATCCGATCGTCGCCGGACGGACTCTCGGAGAACGTGACGTTCTCGACCACCATCATCTCCAGCCCTTGGACGGCAGTCCGCAGAATAATGCGCTGTGCAGGGGCTCGCCACAACACGACCGTCACACTACTTACCCCACGCGCACTCGGGCGTGTTGATCAAGTGCCTGATGCCCGCGGTGAGCGCGGTGGTGGAGACGGCCTGTTCCGACCGTTTGGGGTGGGCGGGCGAATCTTGTGCGCGCCGCGCCCGTCTCGGCGAGGATGGGTTCCGATCTGACGTGAGAAGAAGGGAGTCGACGCGATGACGAAGTACCTGATCTCTTTCCCTAGTGGTGCCATGGTCCTTCCCGACGAGGATCTGCAGGCAGTGTCGGATGCGTCGCACGCGGTGGTGGAGGAGGCGAAGGACGCCGGTGTCTGGGTGTTCGGCGGTGGAATCGACGAGAGCGTTCCGCCTGTCCTGGTCGATGGGGATGGCACGGTGACCGAGGGCACGTACCCGCAGACGAAGCAGCTCGAAGGCGGCTACGCGGTACTGGAGTTGCCCTCCCGCGAGGCGGCACTGGAATGGGCTGCGAAGATCGCGGTTGCCTGCCGGTGCGCGCAGGAGGTGCGCGCGTTCCACTACGATCCCGCCAGCTGACGGGGTTCGACGTCTCGGGCAATCGCATTCGGCTTCGGCCGGCCGCGAACTGCGCACGGCGGCATCCCGTCGCGGCGACACCAACCGAAGTCGTTCCGGCGACGAATCGTCGGCGAGAAGTTTCCTCGACACGAACGTCGCCGTGCAACTCCGTCCTGGAAGTTAAGTGCCGCAGAAGGTTTGGAAGGACTTGCTGAATGACAGTGGGGCGGGTGTGGTGTAGTCGGACCA
The DNA here is from genome assembly GCF_000280725.2 of Rhodococcus sp. JVH1. Taxonomy (NCBI): domain Bacteria; kingdom Bacillati; phylum Actinomycetota; class Actinomycetes; order Mycobacteriales; family Nocardiaceae; genus Rhodococcus; species Rhodococcus sp. JVH1. The sequence goes on from NZ_CP166289.1 coordinate 7,423,249, forward strand.
CTCGTCGCGGCGGTCGAACGGGTGCGTGACGACCTCCAATAGCTTCTCGAACGGAGCGAGCTCCCCGTCTGTCGCGGCGCGCAACGCAGCATCGAGCTGATGATTGCGCGGGATGTACAGCGGGTTGACGCAGTCCATCGCGTCCGCGGTCTCCGCTGCCCCGCGCCTATGTTTCGTCAGGTCGCCGCGCCAGCGTTCCAGCCATGGCCCGATGTGCTCGCGCGGAACGAGGCCGTCGAGAGGCGTCGAATGTCCGCGTAGTTCGTCCGCGAGAGCACGGAAGGTGCCCGTCCAGTCGGCACCGTATTCCTCCAGCAGCGTCAGCAGGTCGTCGACCAGCGCTCGGTCGACGAGTTCGCCGGCCAAACCGAGCTTTGCCGCCATCCCGGCCGCGTAGTGGCCGTCGTAACGCTCGTCGAAGGTCGCGAGGACTGCCGACACCGCGGTAATCGCGTCATCCGGCGTGGAATCGAACAGCGTCAGTAGCGTTTCCGCGAGGCGCGCCAAGTTCCACTTCAGGACAACGGGCTGGTTGCCGAACGCATACCGGCCGCCGTGGTCGATCGAACTGAACACTGCGGCCGGGTCGAACGCGTCGAGGAAGGCGCACGGACCGTAGTCGATGGTCTCGCCCGAAATGGTCGTGTTGTCGGTGTTCATCACCCCGTGTACGAAACCGGTGAGCATCCATTTCGCCACCAGTGACGCCTGCGCCTCCACCACCGCCTCGATGAACGAGAGGTAGCGATTACCGTCACGCCCCGGCGGCGGTTCGGTCAGCTCCGGGTAGTGGCGGGCGATCGCGTAGTCGGCGAGCGGCTGCAACACCTCACCCTGCCGCACCGCGTATTCAAAGGTGCCCACCCGCAGGTGACTGGCCGCGACCCGGGCGAGCACGGCACCGGGCTCGGCGCCGTATCGATGAACGTTCTGGCCCGTCGCGACCACCGACAGTGCGCGCGTGGTGGGGATGCCGAGGGCGTACATGGCCTCGCTGACCAGGTATTCGCGCAGCATCGGGCCGATTACCGCGAACCCGTCGCCGCCCCGGGAGAACGGCGTGGGCCCCGAGCCCTTGAGGTGCAGATCCACCCGCTGCCCATCACTGCTGGTCAGCTCGCCGAGCAGCAACGCCCGGCCATCCCCGAGGAGCGGTGCGTATCCGCCGAACTGATGGCCCGCATATGCCATCGCCACCGGCTTGGCCCCGGCCGGCGCCGTCGATCCGGACAGGACGCCGACCCCGTCCTCGCTTCGCAGCGTCTGGGCATCCAACCCCAGCGACGCCGCAAGCTGCTCGTTGAGCACGAGCAACTTGGGGTCCGGGGCGTGGGCACCCTGCCACGGCACCGTCAGGGCGCCCAGCTCGTCGGCAAAGGTGCTCTCGAGGCCGGCCACCGCTGTGTTCGTGCCCACCGTGGAATCCGGAATTGCAGTCATCCTGCGAGGGTAACCACCGCACGGACCGCCGCGCACCCGATGGCACCGGTGCCACCGCGAGGCCGGCCTGGTGCGCACGCGCAAAGGAACGTGTGTTCAAGAGTTGGCTTGTGCGAGAACCGACGCGATGTTCGGCGCGGAGTAGACGTCTCGGATGGGCACCGACCCGCCGAGGACGCCGAAGATTCGCTCGACTACCTCCGGTTGGGCCGCTGCCGCTCTGTAGAACGCCGTGAGTCCGTTCGAGAGCGGCGCGAGGCGGGCCGTGCTGAGCGCCAGTTCGAAGCCGTTGGCGGTGAGCTGGTCGCGCTGACGTTGGTAGTCGCCGAGGGCGTCATCGACGGGACGGCCGGCGTGCGTGCTGTGGATGGCCTCCGCGAGCAGGTCGGCGCTGAGGAACGCATCGGCGATGCCCATCCCCGTGGAGGGGTCCTTGTGGTGGCCGGCATCGCCGAGGAGTGCCCAGCCCGGTCCGACCGATGTTCGGTACTGGTTGGGTAAGTCGGCGGTACCGACGAAACGTTGTTCACGGTGGCCGGAGGCGACCGTGTCACGCAGTCCTGGCACCAGGTCGAGGGTGGTGTGAAAGCTTCGGTCGAGGTCAGTGCGGACGCGCGGAAATTCCCGGCGGGGCCAACCGACGTAGATGCAGGTGAGCCCGTCGTTGGTGGGCCAGACCAGGATCAGCTGGCCGGTTCTGGCGTGGAACGACGCGCGCACATCGCCGAGGCCACTCCAATCGGAGTAGTACACGCACGTCAGCTGTGGATGGTGGTTGTAGACGCGAACAGCGACTCGCCGCGCGACGGTCGAGTGCAGGCCATCCGCCCCGACGACCAGCGGTGCCCGCAACGACGGCCGCCTCGACCAGCACCGTGTCGAGAACGGTCCGCCGCGTGCAGTATGCGGCTGTCTGCCCTTCGATCGTCGAAGGACTGCACGACCAGTCGTTCACCGCACCGGTGGCCATGCTGCGCGCGGTCACCGCACAGGTCCGTCGACTGCTCGACGGCGACCGGGTCCGCCCGACGGCAACCCACGACCACCGGCCCCTGCGGCTGGGTGTCGCCGCGCGCACCGGCCTGCCGATCTACCTCGCCGGACTCGGCAACAAATCCATCCAACTCGCCGGCGAAGTGGCCGACGGCTGGACGCCCTTCCTGGTCCCTCGGTCGTGGTTGCCCCGCGGAATCGACCTGCTCCAGCAGACGGGGGCTCGATCCGGTCGGGCCACACGCTCCTCGGTGTGCCCGGCCGTCCCCACCGCCGTCGCGGCCGATCACGCAACCGCCCGCGAGATCGCGTCCTGGTGGGTCGCGTTCTACCTCACCAGCATGGGCTCGCTCTACCGCCGCTCGCTGAGCGAACGGGGACACCGCGACCAGGTCGAAGGCGTGCTCGCCGGCAACCCGACCCACGACACCACCGACGTGCCGCCCGAAGCCCGTGTTCTGCTCGACGAGCTCACCGTCTGGGGCGCACCGGACACCGCTCGCGACCAACTCCAGCACTGGTACACCGCAGGCGCCGAGCTGCCGATCCTCACACTCCCACCCGACCGCACCATCGCCGAACTCGACTACATGCTCGAAACCATGAGCCCACACCCCTGACGTTCCGTCCTGCGGGGGGTGAACGCGCTTACGGGTACGGCGAGCGCGCCGCGAGCCCCCGTGCGGCCGCCGCGGCACGCACTGCGTCGATCACCAGTTGCAGCGGCGGTCGGTGCGCTTCCGTCCCCCGATGGGCGATGGAAATGGTCCGCATGAGTGGTTCGGTGAGCGCGACGACGTCCATTCCCGGCGGGCGCAGCGTCAGTCCGAGATCGGAGACAAGGGTGACTCCCAGGCCCGCGGCAACCATCGCGAGTGCCGTAGCCTGCTCGCCGACCTCATGGTTGATCCTGGGTTCGAATCCGCAACGCTGACAGGCCAAGCGCACCGCGCGGCCGAAATGCGACGTGGGCCCCGCAAGGATCCAGGGATGCTCGGCGAGATCCGCCAGCGCCATCGTTTTGGCGGAAACCGTTCCCGGAGGCAGCGCTGCGTGCAGTCGCTCCACTGCGATCACCACCCTGGTCAACTCCGGGTCCCACTGCATCGGATAGTCGGAATAGTCGATCACGAACGAGAAGTCCAGCGACCCGTCCCGTACCGCGACTGCGGTGTCCTCCGGCGCAAGCTCCCTCGTTCGCACCTCGATGCCGGGATGTTCGGCGGCGAGCAACGTCAGCGCACTCGGCACCAGGCTCGACGCGACGGACGCCCACACGCCGACGGTCAATCGGGCGGTGACCCCGTCCTGCGTTTGTTCGAGAGCGGTCGTCGCGCGCTCCACCGATCGAATGATGTCCTCAGCGTGCTCGGCGAGGAGCAGGCCGATCTCGGTGAGCTGTACCCGCCGACCGCGCCGCTCGAATAGCTTTGCGCCGACGTCGCGTTCGAGCTGGGTGAGCTGTTGGGATACCGCGGATGTGGTGTAGTGCAAGGCCAGCGCCGCGGCGGTCACGGTGCCTCGGCGATGCAACTCCCGAAGCATCCGCAACCGGCGCAATGACAGCTCCATGCCGCCAGCCTATGCATCCATTCCGAACCGTCCAACCGGACCACGCGCTCCGCTGTGTAGAAAGCGTGAACTCAATCCTTCAAGATTCTTAACTGGACGCCTGGTCACCAGCGCGCGCACTCTGGCGTCATCGGCTGAGTGGTCGTGGAGGCGAAGATTTCTGACGGCGATTGGGGTAACTCGAGGTGACCACGACAACGGAATGCGGGTTCGGGCGCACCCCCGAGCACCGAGAGTCTGACTACCGTGAGAACGCTGCGACGCAACCTCGGGTCGATGCGGCGACCGTGCGTGGCGGTGAGCCCCTCTTACGTGTGACGTGGTCTGATCCGGTCACCGAAGCTCGTGGTTACCTCGTCGTGCACACGTTGGTGTCCGACCTGGCAACCGGGGGCACCCGAATGCGCGCAGGCTGCACGATGTCGGAGGTGGAGGATCTGGCCAGAGGCATGGCCGCCAAGACCGCGGTTTTCGACCTGCCGGTCGGCGGCGCGAAGGGCGGCATCGACTTCGACCCGAAGGACCCCCGCGCCATCGGTGTTCTGGAGCGGTTCTGTCAGGCGATGCGCCCGTGGCTGGCCGCGCACTGGGTGACCGCGGAGGATCTGGGGGTGCCGCAGCATCTGCTCGACGACGTCTTCGCGCGACTCGGCCTTCAGCAGTCCTACCATGCGGCGATCAGCCGTGCCGAAGATCCGCAGAGGACTCTACGCCGGGTACGGGCAGCATTGAACGCCCCCGTGCCCAGCGGTTTTCTGCTGGGCGATGTGATCGGCGGTTACGGAGTCGCGCAGGCCTGCATCGGTACGGTGAACGCATATGGCTGGACTCCGGCAGACACGACGGTGGCAATCCAGGGCATCGGCACCATGGGGGGCGGCGCGGCCTGGTATCTGTACGAGGCCGGTATGCGCGTGATTGCTGTCGCCGACGCCTTCGGCACGCTGTACTGTCCCGACGGCCTGGACGTTCCCGCGCTGCTCGACCTGCGGGACTGCTACGGCGAGATCGACCGCTCCCACGTCCCCTCGCATGTTCAGCGGTTGCCGAGCACGGCTGTGATCGCCACCGCGGCAGACATCCTCGTCCCGGCCGCGATCTCGTATGCGATCACTTCGGATAACGTCCACCAGGTCGCAGCGAAAGTCCTGATCGAAGCTGCGAATGCCGCGACGACCCCGCGGGCCGAGGCGGTGCTCACCGGCCGCGGCATTCCGGTGGTCCCAGACTTCGTCGCCAATGCCGGAGCAGTCGCCTGGGCCTGGTGGGTCCTACTGAGTCAGGTTGGCACCGACCCGGAGGACTCGTTCCTGCGGTTGCGTACCGAGATGCTGGCCAAGGTCGCGTTGCTGCTCGGGCAATGGAAACTGGACGGCGTGGCGCCACGGCAGACCGCGTGGGACCTCGTCACGGCCAACCGCAGCGCCCCGGCTCCGGCCGATCCTCTGGCAGTGCCGGCGCTCACCATCCCGTGAACGGTGAGCCATCAGCGCCCACGCCGTGCTCGAGGGCGCTGTCGTCACCCCCTACGATTCTTCGGTGACCGATTACGACGATCTCGACATGTTCGGTGGCCTCGATGCCTCCACCCTGCCATCCCGCCAGCAGCGGATTCTGGCAGCGATCCGGGACTGCGTGGCTGCACACGGATGCACGCCGAGCACCCGACAGATCGGGGACGCGGTGGGCCTGCGCTCCGCGTCGTCGGTGTCCAAGCATCTGAAGAGCCTCGAGGAAAAGGGCTTTCTCCGAAGAGGCACGGCCATGGCTCGGCAATTGGACGTGCGCCCGTTCCTCCCCGAGGGGAAGCAAGGTCGCTCGTCCGAAAACAATGTGACGGTACCGGTGGTCGGCGATATCGCCGCCGGCGCACCGATCCTCGCGGAGGAGCACGTCGATGAGATGCTGACGCTCCCTCGCGAACTTGTCGGCTCCGGCACCGTGTTCGGGCTGCGGGTGCGCGGCGAGTCGATGATCGACGCCGCAATCTGCGATGGCGATGTCGTTGTGGTGCGCCGCCAGGACGAAGCGCATTCCGGCGAGATCGTCGCCGCGATGATTGACGGCGAGGCCACGGTGAAGGTGCTCCGGCGCCGCGATGGTCACGTCTTCCTCGAGCCCCGTAATCCCGCGTATGCCGTGATCGACGGCGACGACGCAGTGGTCCTGGGCAAGGTGGTATCGGTGATGCGGCGGATCTGAGGATCGACCATTCTGGCGGCCGCGCCTGCGGCTGCAACCCTCCGAGGAAATGACGGCGACTCAACCGGGACCCACTGGTTACCGGCATGTGTTCTGTCACAGGGTTCCTCGGTCGGGTGTACGGAACGATGCGGTGCCGTCGACCCTGATCAGAACGCAACTTCGTCGAGCTCCACGATGTCGTTGTCGATGTTGGCGAGGAGAGGACGCGGTGATGTGGTCGGGGTCGGGGTCGGGCCCGTGAGAGGTGGGTCTCGCCGATAGCACAGATCCAGGAGTGCGCTGTGGATGTCCTCGCCGACCTCGACAGAAGGTCGTACCCGCAGCGCGCGTGCGAGTCTGTTGTAGTAGGTGCGCGAGGTCATGCCGAATTCGACGAGGAGGTCGTCGTCGTGCGGGCCACCGAAGGGTGCCCAACGCAGCGCGTACTCGATGAGGGCGTCACCAATTTTCTCTGACATGGGTCTCCGATCGAATGGGGGCCGACGTGAAGCGCAACGGCTCCCCGAAGAATGTTGTGGGAGTTGTTTGTCAGGAGCATATTTCGCTTTCCCCTGTTAGTCTTGCTGTGATACATGCCTCAATCAACAGGCATTGCCCATCATTTTCACCTCGAGGGAGAAGTTGTGGCGCACAGTCGTTACAAGGTGCGGGAGATCGCCCAGCAGGCGGGGCTCAGCGAGGCGACGGTCGACCGCGTGCTTCACAACCGCCCAGGGGTGCGGGAAGGAACGCGTGCGGAAGTCGCGCAAGCGATCATCGACCTGGACAACCAGCGTTCCCAGCTGCGCTTGGCAGGGCGGAAATACCTCTTCGATATCGTGATGCAGGCTCCGCCGCGTTTTTCCGGAGCGTTCCGCGAGGCGGTGGAGGCGGAATTGCCGTTCCTCGCTCCTGCCGTGGTCCGGACCCGGTTCCATTTCCGGGAGACCGGCTCGGTACCGGCCATGGTCGAGGTGCTGGACAAACTCGTCAAACGCCCCTCGCAAGGTGTCATCGTCAAGGCTCCCGACACCACCGAGGTGTCCGATGCCATCGACCGGCTCACCGAGGCGGGGATCCCTGTCGTCACCTATGCCACCGACGTGCCGAACAGCAGTCGGGTCGGCTATGTCGGTATCGAGAATCGGGCCGCCGGTGAAACAGCCGCGTACCTGCTCGAACAATGGCTGTACGACTCACCGGCGAGTGTGCTGGTCACGCTGAGCAGCAACGCGTTTCGCGGTGAAGAGGAGCGTGAGATGGGATTTCGCGGCGCGCTGCGCCGGTCGGGCAACGTGGGGGGAATCGGATCTCAGCGCACGTTGATCGACATCTCCGAGAGCGAGGGCCTCGATACGACGGTCGAACATCTCGTCCTCGCGGCCCTCGAACGCAACCCAGACATCGAGGCGGTCTATTCGATCGGCGGCGGCAACACGGCGACAGTGCGTGCCTTCGAGAAGCTCGGCCGCAGTTGCCGCGTTTTCATCGCCCACGACCTCGATCGGGACAACAAGCAGTTGCTGCGTGACAAGAAGATCTCGGCCGTTCTCGATCACGACCTTCGGTCGGACGCAAACCTGGCCTGCCGGATACTGATTCAGGGGCGTGGCGGGCTGTCGGGCGTGACCACGCTGATGTCACCGATTCGGATCATCACCCCCTACAACATGCCCTGACGGTGGTTCCGGAAGATCGGCGCACGAATGCACCGCCCCGATGGTTCCGAGGCGGTGCGGTGTCGAGCGACGCGTGGGGACGGGGAATTCAGCGCCGCAGTTCGTGGGTGAGTGCTTCGAGTTCGTCGCCGCCGGCCATCTGCTGGGTGAGTTCTTCGAGGCTGATCTCGTCGAAGGTGCAGTCCAGTTTCTGCCGGCCGCGGTTGAGGAGGACGAAGTGGTCGCCGACCATGTAGGCGTGGTGCGGGTTGTGGGTGATGAACACGACCCCGAAGCCCTGCTCCTTGGCGGCGGAGATGTAGCGCAGCACCATCCCGGACTGCTTGACGCCGAGGGCGGCGGTGGGCTCGTCGAGGATCAGGACGCGGGCGCCGAAGAAGATCGCCCGGGCGATCGCCACACACTGGCGTTGACCGCCGGACAGCGAGCCGATGGGGGCGTCGACGTCGGGCAGCTCGATGCCCATCTTCGACAACTCGGACATCGTGGTGGCGCGCATCCCGTTCGCGTCGAGGGACTTGAACGGTCCCTTCCGCAGTTCCTGGCCGAGGAAGAAGTTCCGCCACACCGGCATCAGCGACACCACCGCCAGGTCCTGGTAGACGGTGGCGATGCCCTTGGACAGGGCCTCCTTCGGCGAGCCGAAGGTGAGGGCCTCGCCGTCGACGAGCAACTCCCCCTCACTCTGCTGGTGCAGGCCGGCGATGATCTTGATCAGGGTGGACTTGCCGGCCCCGTTGTCGCCGAGGACACCGGTGACCTCCCCGGCCCGCACCCGCAGGTTGATGTCCTGCAGGGCGATGATGTTGCCGTACTGCTTGCCGACGTGTTTGAGTTCGATCAGCGGGATCTTGTCGCCACCACCGGGTTCGGTATCGACGGGAAGTTGTTCGATGGTACTCATACCGGTCACCTCTTGGCGGCGTAGTTGCGGAAGGCATTGTTGGCGATGACCGCGAACAGCAGCATCGCGCCGAGGAAGAACTTGAACCAGTCCGGGTTCCAGCCGGCGTAGACGATGCCCTGGTTCGTCATGCCGAAGATGAACGCGCCGATCGCGGCACCGATCGCGGTGCCGTACCCGCCGGTGAGCAGGCAGCCGCCGATGACCGCGGCGATGATGTAGAGGAACTCGTTGCCGATGCCCTGCCCGGACTGGACGGTGTTGAACGAGAACAGCAGGTGCATCCCGACGAACCAGGCGGCGAACCCGACGGTCATGAACAACCCGATCTTGACCTTGGTGACCGGGACGCCGATGGCGCGGGCGGAGTCCTGGTTGCCGCCGACGGCGAAGATCCAGTTCCCGATCCGGGTCTTGAACAGCACCCAGGTGGCGATCGCGGTGAACAGCAGCCACCAGAGCACGGTGATCCGCACCGACACCCCGCCGACCTCGAAGGAGGACGCGAACACCTTCTTCGCCGAGTCGAACCCGGCCATGTCGGACACGCTGGGGGTGGCGACCTGCCCGGTGATCAGTTTGGTGACCGCCAGGTTGATGCCGGTGAGCATCAGAAACGAGCTCAGCGTGATCAGGAAGCTGGGGATCTTCGTCTTCATCACCAGGTACCCGTTGAAGAACCCGACCGCCAGCGAGACGACGAGGGCGAGGGCGGCGCCGGCCCACAGGTTCAGGTGCAGGTTGTAGGCGATCATCGACGCCGCGAGGGAGCTGGTGGTGACGGCGACGCCGGCGGAGAGGTCGAATTCCCCGCCGATCATCAGCAGCGCGACCGCGCACGCCATGATCCCGATCGTGGAGGAGGCGTAGAGCACCGTGGCGAGGGCTTCGGGGCTGCGGAACGGGGGTGCAACGACCATGAAGAAGATGAAGATGGCGATCGCACCGAACAGGGAACCGATCTCGGGACGGACCAGCAGACGCTGCAGGCGTTTCTGCTCCTTCACCCGCTCGTCGTGGACGACCTTGTGACTGGCAAGGTCCAGATCTTGCTGTGTGGACATGACGTTCCTTCCGGGGCCGGACGGGTGCCCGGCACACGCAGTGGTGCGCCGGGCACCGCGCTCAGCGGGTTCCGCTCTTCGCGTACTCGGCGATCGAGTCGATGTTGGACTGGTCGATGAAGGCGGGACCGGTCAGGGTCGGTGTACCGCCACCGATGGTGTTGCGGTTGTTCAGGTACAGCCACAGCGAGTCCACGGCAAGGTAGCCCTGTAGGAACGGCTGCTGGTCGACTGCCCACTGGATGTCTCCGGCCTTGATCGCGTCGACGAGGGCTGCATTGGTGTCGAAGGTGACGATCTTCGCGGGGCTGGCAGCATTGGCGACGGACTGGATGGCCGTCAGGGCGATCGGTGCTCCCAGCGCGACGACGTGATCGATCGACGGGTCCTGCTGAAGTTTTGCGGTGATCGTCGCCTCGACCGAAGGCAGGTCCTTGCTGTTGACGTTGAGGATCTCGGTTTGCCCGTCGAACCCTTCGACCACGCCGGCGCAGCGTGCTTCGAGCGCGACCTGGCCTTGCTCCTGAATGACACACAGCGCCTTCTTGGCACCGTCAGCGGTGAGACGCTGCCCGGCCGAGATGCCGGCGAGCTTCTCGTCCTGACCGAAGTACTGGGACACGCCCTGGGCCTGGTACTGGTCGAAACCCGAGTTGAAGGCGACGATCGGGGTGCCTGCGTCGACAGCGGCCCGCACGGCCGGAGCCATGGCGTCGGGCTTGGCGAGGGTGAGGGCGATGCCGTCGACCTGGCTGTCGAGGGCGCTCTGGACCAGGTTGGCCTGATTCGGTGCCTCGGGGTCCGAGGAGTAGCGCAGTTCGATGTTGTCCTTCGCCGCCGCGGTTTCGGCGCCCTTGCGGATCAGGTCCCAGAAAGTGTCGCCCGGAACCTCGTGTGTGATCATGGCGATGGTGGCGTGAGGCGTGTCCGCGGAACCGGCGCCCATGCCGGAACCCGCCGATTCCGCCTTGCCGCCGGTGCCCGAGCATCCGGCGAGCAGTACCGTTGCAGCGACACCGACCGCCAGGGTGGTCACCCGGCGAGATGTGGTTCGTTCGGCCGGTGTGAGCCGACGCTTGTTCGTGTACATCGTGATTGGCCTTTCGGGATGCCGCGACTATCCAGCTGTGGGGTGGCAGCTGGGAGGAGTGGAGGGGGAAGCAACGAGGGGAGTAGACGTGCGCGCCAGGCCGGCGTCGGAAGTCGGTCCTCCCGGCCTGGCGGGAGGCTTCGATTACCGCGGGGGAAGACCCGCGGCGATGTATGCGGCGTCGACGAACCGCATGTTCGTCACGGCATCGTCGGTATCGATCGGGAAGGGCGTCCCGCAGAGCAGGTGGTCGGCGAATACCTCGAGCTGGTACGTGTACGTCGAGCGGGTGCCGACGTGCAGTGTCGTCGTTCCGGCGTCGGTGCTGACGGTGATCCGGTCGTCGCCGTATTGGAGCATGTAGTCGTGGGCGAGTGCCTGACCTCGGTCACCGACGAGCCGCAGCGTCATCTCGAACCGATCCCAGTTCATCGAGTTGATGCTCGAACCCGTTGCACCGTTGCGGAATACGAGGTCGATGTCCATGGATTCGTCGACTCCCGTAGTGCGTTCGACCGCGCGGGCCGCCACCACGGACGGGGCGCCGTCGGCGAACCTGCTCAGCTGTCGGTGCACGTGCAGGCCGTAGCAGCCGAGGTCCATGACTGCCCCGCCGGCGAGTTCGAGGCTCCAGCGCGGGTCGTCCGGTTTGGGTTCGGGCATTCGCATGATGACCTCGACCCGCTGCAGCTCGCCGAGCGTGCCGTCACCAAGCAGATCGAACATCCGCCCGATGATCGGATGGAACAGGTAGTGGAACCCCTCCATGATCGGCGCACCCCGTTCACGCGCCGCCCGCCGCACCGTGTCGGCTTCGGCGGCGTTGCGCGCGAACGGTTTCTCGGTCAGGACAGCCTTACCGGCCTCGATCGCCTTCAGATTCCATTCGGCGTGGAAGGCGTTGGCCAGGGGGTTGTAGACGACGTCGACCTCGGGGTCGGCGATCAGCTCGGCGTACGAGTCGACGACCCGTTCTACCCCGTGCGTCTGCGCGAACGTCGCGGCACGGCCACGGTCGCGGGCGGCGACCGCGACCAGCCGGTGCCCGAGGGCCCGTGCCGGCTCCACGATCGCCAGCTCCGCTATGCGCGAGGCCCCGAGGACGCCGATCCGTAGCTCGGTCACAGCTGCAGACTCCGCAGGAATGCGGCGCTGGTCTTGACGTCCGCAACCGGTCCCTCGCCGTCCGGCTCCCCGGCGAGAATGGTGTCCTGCTCGAGGGTGAACCAACCGTCGAAACCGGACTCCACGAGGTGTCGGACCACGCCTGCGACATCGACGTCACCGGTGCCGAGGGGGGTGTACATACCCTGGGCGACGGCCTGCTTGTAGCTCAGCTCGCCGGCCTGCACGCGGGCGGCGAATTCGGCGTCGACGTCCTTCAGATGCGTGTGGGTGATCCGGTCCGCGGCGGCGCGTGCCAGTTCGAGCGGATCGGTGCCGCCGATGAGCAGATGCCCGGTGTCCAGGCACAGCGGAATCGAGGAGCCGTCGAGGACCCGCTGGACCTCGGTCTTCTTTTCGATCATGGTGCCCACGTGCGGGTGCAGGACGGCGCGGATGCCCTGCTCGGCGGCGACGTCGTGCAGCCGGTCCAGGTTCGACAGCAGGGTCTTCCAGCCGGCGTCGTCGAGGTCGGGTCGCGAATCGTAGCCGTCGGTGCCGGTTATCGCGGCCAGCACCAGAACCTCGGCGCCGGCGGCCGTGAACGCGGCCAGGGTGCCGGTGATGTCGGGGACCGGGTCGTGGCCGGGGTCGTGCAGCAGTACCGGGGTGAAGCCGCCGACCGCCTTCAGGTCGTACGAGGCCAGGGTGGCCGCCAGTTCCTGCGGGTCGGCGGGCAGGAATCCGTCGGGGCCGATCTCGGCGGCTTCCAGACCGGCATCGCGCATCTCCGACAGCACCCGCTCGGGGCCGAGCTGGTGACCCCAGCCCGGGACTTCACAGACACCCCACGAAATAGGCGCTCCTGCAATACGAATCATCGTCGAACCTCACTCATCTGTACGGGGCGGTGCTCGGAGAGGGAAAGCGTGGCCGCCTCGGCGATCCAGGCCACCTCGAGGGCGTCGGCGGCGGTGCACGGCGAGGGCGCGGTGCCGGCGATCACCTCGAGGAACGCACCGAGTTCGGCGCGGTAGGCGGAGGTGAAGCGGTCCATGAAGAACTGGTGCGGTGGGCCGTCGGGAAACGCGACGTCCGGTTCGAGGTTGCGGACGGGCGCGCTTGCGTCCCAGCCGGCGACGACGCTGTCCTGGGAGCCGTGGACCTCGAGACGGCAGTCGTAGCCGCGGGCGTTGTAGCGGGTGTTCGACACCACACCGAGGGTTCCGCTCTCGAACGTCAGTGTGGTGGTGGCGGTGTCGACATCGCCGCAGTCGGCGAAGATCGAGCCAGCCTGGTTGGTGCCTGCGGCATAGACCTCGACGACTTCCTGGCCGACGACCCAGCGGACGATATCGAAGTCGTGGACGCTGCAGTCGCGGAAGATCCCGCCGGATGCGGCCACGTACTCCGCCGGCGGCGGCGCCGGGTCGAGGGTGGTCGAGCGCACAGTGTGCAGCCAGCCGAGTTCCCCGCCGATGACAGCGTTGCGTGCTGCGGCGAATGCGGGATCGAAACGGCGGTTGTAGCCGATCTGCACCGGCACCGTCGACGACTTCAGGCGCTCGACGACCTCGTAGCTCTCGTCGGCGGTGAACGCGACAGGTTTCTCACAGAAGACCGGAATCCCGGCGTCGACGGCAGCGAGGATCAAGGGGGCGTGCGCTGGGGTGGCAGCCGCGATCACTACTCCGTCCACTCCCGAGGCGAAAACGGCAGCGGCATCGTCGGCCGCGCGTGCGCCGAATTTGGTGGCGACCGCTGCGGTAACGTCGGGTCGTTCGTCGGTGACCACCAGTCCGTCGACCCCCGGCAGCTGCGCGAGGGTGTCGGTGTGGAATGCGCCGATCCGTCCGAGGCCGATCACGCCGATTGTCGATCCCATCAGTCCTGTCCTCCAATGACGGTCTGGTCCCAGTCGATCACCGAGCCGGTGACGACGCCGCTGCGCTCGGACAGCAGGAAGACCACCATGTCGGCGATCTCGTCGACCTGCCCGAGCTTGCCCATCGGCACCTTCGCCGCGGCTTCGGTCGCCCAGTTGTCGTCGGCGCCGTGGAAGCGTTGCTGGATCGCGGTCTCGCCTTCGGTCTCGGTCCACCCGATGTCGAGGCCGTTGATCCGGATCCGGTCGAAGCGGTGCGCGTAGGCCGCGTTGCGGGTCAGCCCCGCGAGCCCGGCCTTCGCCGCCACGTACGGCGCCAGGTAGGACTGTCCGCCGTGTTCGGCGATGGAGATGATGTTGACGATCGTCCCCGGTGCCTTACGTTCGACCATGTCCGCCACGGCGGCTTGCATGGTGAAGAAGGGCGCACGCAGGTTGACCGCCATGTGCTGGTCGAACAGCTCGGGTGTCGTATCCAGGAGGGTGCCGCGGGTGGTCAGACCTGCTGCGTTGCACAGAGCGTCGATCCGGCCGAACTCCTCGATCGTCCGAGTCACCGAGTCCTTCGCCTCAGTGGGATCGGCGAGGTCGGCCTGGATGAAGCGAACCTGCGCCCCCGTCGCTTCGAGTTCGGCGGCAAGGGTTTTGCCGGCTTCGGCTCGGCGGCCGGTGAAGACCACCGTGGCGCCCTCCCGGGCGGCGGCGCGGACGACGCCGGCGCCGACACCTTGCGTCCCTCCGCTGATCAGAACGACTTTCCCGTTCAACAAGGTGGCCACTACATTCCTTTCGTTCTGTGACTCCCGGCATCGGTGCCGGTAGGTCGCTGATGCACACGGCCGGTCCGCGTGGTGCTGGATAATCCGGAAGCGGTGTGTGTGCGTCGGCGGGGGCTGTCCGTGTGCTCTGTTCAGTCTTGCTGTGACGTACGCCTCAATCAATACGAAGTTTCCATCATTTTCACCTCGAGGCGGCTTCGCTGGAGGTGGTCGGCCATGCCCGTAACGACAGGCCCGATGATGAACGGAGAGCTGTAGATCAGATGTTGTCCCGTTTCGCAGCCGGCTGGTCGGCGATCTCGAAACACCGCAGTGCCCCGTCCCGTGCCCGGGTGAGAGCATCGGCGACGGGCAGCTGCCGGAATTCCTCCGACATGTGCTCGATACCCCACGGGCCGTCGAAACCGATGCGGCGTACCGCATTGATGAACTTCGGGACGTTGAATACGCCCTCACCGCAGGGAACTCGATTGTCGAAGGTGTCCTCCAGATCGGTACCGCGCACGGCGGCGCGACCGTCGTCGAGTTCGACTCCGAACACGAAGCGCGACGGAATGAGCTCCGGTAGAAGGTCGTAGTCTGTCCCGCCCCGGAAGGCATGCCAGATGTCGAGGATGAGCCCACCGTTGGGGTTGTCGACATCCTTGACGAACTGCGCAGCCTGTTCAGTGGTTCTGACAAGGTGCGAGAACGGCGTGTTCTCGAACGCGATCTTCACGCCCGCAGCGGCGCCGTCGGTCGCGAGAGCATCGAACTGCTCGCAGAGCCGGTCGCGGGAGACGGCGACACCGTCGTCATCGGCGCCGACCTTGATGTTGTCGGTTCCGAGGACGGGGGCGGCCTCGAACAGGTCCCGGCGGACCTGGTCCGACAGTGCGCGGGCTTCGCCGGTGGTCCACCAGTTCGTGATCCACTCGAGTTGGACGTGGGTGATGCCGTTGTCGGCGAGTAGTTTCGCGACTTCGCCGAGGCCGGTCGTCTCGCGCGCGGCGACGAGGTCGGGGTGTGTCAATCCGAATCCGGTGTAGCCGGTTCGTGCGACGGCTTCGATTCGTTCCCGGATCGGGACCGGGCTACGGTCCGGACCCCGTGCCGGCATCACGTCACCGGCTGACGTCCAGCATGCGGCCAGTAGTTCCGGACGTGGTGAGTTAATCATTCCTCGTACCCCTCAGTGGTCTTCTCGATCGTAGAACGCAGATGAATGCGGCGGGGGTGCGTCATTCCCGGTGGTATTCGACCTTGGTGGTGGCACCGTCGTTGTTCATCGAGTCGATCAGGGCGGCGGCCACCTGGGTGGCCCGCAACCCGTCGCGTGCCGACGCCAGCGGGGACGCCGCCTGTGCGTCGAGGGCGTCGACCCAGGCCTGCAGTTGGCGCCGGTAGGCGTCGGCGAACAGTGGCCGCCAGTCCTCCGGGTACGTCGCCGCCGAATGCAGCGACGAGTCGACCGTCAGGGCGTGGCTCGGTGCCAGACTCACGGCACCGGTTTCGCCGACTACCTCGCAGCGCACGTCGTAGCCGTATCGGGCATTGACGAACACATCGACCACCGTCAGCACACCGTCGGCGGTCCGCAGCATCAGTACCTGCGGGTCGTGACGTGAGGTGTCCAACGAGGTGGGCTTCGGTGCATGCCAGCTGACTTCGACGATATCGGCCCCGAGAAGCCAACGGGTGATGTCGATTTCATGGATCGCTGAATTGGTGATGGTGCTTGCCGAGTCGCCACCCGGGTACGACGTCACATTGCGGTGGGAGCTGCGCACCAGCAGTGGGGCCCCGACGGAACCGGACCGAATCACCTGCACCAGCGCCTGGTACGGGGCGTGGAACCGTCGCATGAAACCCACCGACACGAGCGGATTCGCCAGTGCCAGAGCCTCTTCGCGGGCGACCAGGTCGACGCATTCGGCGAGCGTCGGGGCCAACGGCTTCTCACACAGCACCGGCTTGCGGTGTTCGAGGCACAGCGCCACCTGCTCGGCGTGGGCGGAGTCGTGAGACGCGATCACCACCGCGTCGATGTCCGGGGCGGTAATCAACTCAGTCGCGGTCGAGACGGTACGCGCCGACACCTCCTTCGCGACAGCGTCCGCACGGGCCGCGTCGACATCGGTCACCACCGTCACCTGCGCACCCGACACCGACCGAGCGAGGGTCCGGGCGTGATCGGCGCCCATCACCCCGACGCCGATCAACCCCACCCGAATGCTCACGACGCTGCCACCGCGGCCGGCGCCCGCCCGTCGAGGACCGCGACCGCGCCCTCGACCGCGGCGCGGATGGTCAACGCCATCGCCCGATCGGTGAAACCCATCAGGTGCGGGCTCAACACGGTATTGGCGTGGTCGAACACCGGGTGATACGCGGGCGGTTCGGGATCGAATACGTCGAGTCCGAGCCCGGCGAGGTGCCCGGACTGCATCGCCGCGTGCGCGGCGTCGAGGTCGATCAGCGCGCCGCGACTGCAGTTGACCAGGATGCTGCCCGCCCGCATCCCGGCCAGCCGGGACTTGTCGATCAGATGATGATTCTCGGCAGTGAGCGGCAGGTGCAGGGTGACGAAGTCACTTGCTTCGAGAAGTTCGTCGATACCGGCGCACCGATACTGCTCGGGCACGTCGGCGAACGGATCGTACGCCCGCACCTGCAGGTCGAACGCCTCGGCGATCTGGGCGACCTTGCGGCCGATCCGCCCGAAGCCGACGACGCCGAGGGTGGCGCCTTCGAGGTCACCAACCGTGACTGCACCCCGGTCGTTCCACCGCCCGCCCCGGACCAGACAGGTCAGCGTAGGAAGTCTCTTGACCAGTGACAGCAAGTGCGCGAACACCCCTTCGGCGACCGACACCGTGTTGCTGCCCGGAGTGATCACCACCGGGATGCCGCGCCGCTGTGCTTCGGCGACGTCGACGAGGTCGGTTCCGACACCGGTACGGGCGAGGACCTTCAGCGTCGGCATACGGTCGAGCAACGCGGCGTCCACGGTGAACGCCGCCCGCACGATCGCCGCCTCGGCGACGGCCAACTGCTCCTCGGTCGGGTCGAGGACCAGCTGTTGATTCTCAGCCAGATACGGGTCGACGAGCTCCCGATCGAGCGGGCCCAAGCCGACGAACAGTTGAGTCGAGGTGGTCGTAGTCATCGCAGTCCTTGCAGGTGTCGAGAGGTGCGGGTGGGATCAGGCCGTGCGGGAGGCGGTGGTGCCGGCGATGTCGTCGAGCTTCTGCCACTGCCCGGTCGAGGCGGAGACCTCAGCGGCGGTGACGATCGCTGCGGCGGAGACGGCGTCGTGGACGTTCGAGTTCTCCTGCGGTCCACCGGAGACGGCGTCGTGGACGTTCGAGTTCTCCTGCGGTCCACCGGAGACGGCGAGCAGGAACTTCTTGGCCTCGATGGTCTTGAGGTCGTCGAAGCCGAGGGCATTGCCGGGTCCGGGCTGGAAGCGGGAGTAGTCGCCGTGCTGAGGGCTGGCGTTGACGGTGGTGTAACCCTGTTCGGCGTTTGCGCGACCCAGGCACACCTTCAGCTCGTTCATCCGCTCGAAATCCCACCTGACGGACCCTTCGGTGCCGTAGACCTCGATCCGGTATCCGCACTCGGGGCCCACGATCACCCGGGACGCCTCGATGGTGCCTACCGCGCCGGCACCGGGGGACTGCGAGCCGAATCGCACGAGGGCGGCGGCGTAGTCCTCGTTCTCGACCGGCCGCATGTCCCCGTTCTCGATGACCGCGAAGTGGGTTCCCGATCCCATTTCCAGTTTCGGGCGTTCGGTGTAGACGGTGCTGGTGAGCGCGTTGATTTCCGCGATCGGGCCGACCACGTACTGGCACAGGTCGCTGGCGTGGCTGAACAGGTCCGCCAGCACGCCGGAGCCGGCGAGTTCACGGTCGAACCGCCACGACAGGGCACCATTGGGCTCGTTCGCGTAGCCGGAGAAGAAGGAGGCACGCACGTTGGTGATGCGACCGAGCTTGCCGTCGGCGATCAGCGTCCGGGCGTGCTCGACTGCCGGGGCGTGCCGGTAGTTGTAGCCGATCGAGGTGATCACCCCGGCCTCGGTGGCGGCGTCCTCGATCGCGGCGGTCTCGGAATAGCTACGCCCGACCGGCTTTTCGATCCAGAAGTGCTTGCCAGCCTTCGCCGCGGCGATACCGATTTCGGCGTGCAGGAAGTTCGGTGCACAGATGGACACGACCTCGACGTCGGGGTGCGCGAGGACGTCACGGTAGTCGGTGGTGCCCTCGGCGAAACCCAGGACGTTCTGAGCGAAATCGACGCGGCTGGGTGCGGTGTCGGCGGCGATCACCAGCTTCGGGGTGATCCCGAGCTCAGGGTAGACGATCGGGACGTCGCGGTAGGCGCGCGAATGCAGCTGTCCCATCCAGCCGACGCTGATCAGGCCGACGCCCACGGTGCGTGCGTTCGTGCTCACGGTGTTACCTCTTTCGGTTCTGCCCCAGCGGGCTAGGTGGTTCTGCCCGAGTGGGCTAGGCGGTCTGCTCGGGCCGGGCGGTGGCAATGGCCTCGGTGAGGGCGGCGGCGAGCATGGTCGAGTCGGAGCCGATGGCCACGAAGCGGAATCCCAGTTCGACGTAGCCGGCGGCCAGGGCAGCGTTGGCGGCGAGGATGCCGGCCGCCTTCCCGTGCTGGTAGGCGGCCTCGAGGACCCGGCCGAGCGCGGCGGTGAACACCGGGCCGTCGAACTGTAGCGGCACCCCGAGGGCGAAGGACAGGTCCAACGGTCCGACGAAGAGCACGTCGACCCCGTCCTGTGCGGCGATCTCGTCGACCGAGTCGAGGGCGGCGAGCGTTTCGATCTGGATGACGCCCAGCGCGGACTGCTCGTCCGTCAGCAGCGCGGAGCGGTCCATGCCCCACCGGCAGGAGCGGTTGTAGGTGGCTACCCCGCGGTCCCCGTGCGGCGGGTACACCAGATGCGTGATCGCGTCGGCGACCTGGTCGGGCTTGTCCAGCCGCGGGACCATGATCCCGGCCGCGCCCTGGTCGAGGGCCCGGCCGATCCGGATCCGTTCACCGGATTCGATCCGCACGACGGTCGGAACGCCGTAGCTGCCGGCGGCGAGGATGCCGTCGCGCAATACGTCCTCGGATCCGGACCCGTGTTCGAGGTCGATGAGGATCCAGTCGGCGCCGGCGGCGGCGCACACCTCGGCTGCGGTCGAGGACGCCATGCCGACGAAGGTGCCGACGGTGGTCTCGCCGTTGGCCAATCGCTGACGGAGCGTGCCCTTGTCGAGTGGAGTGTTGCTCATCCGAACCACCTCTGCCGTCCCACGGCGTTGTCGTAGTCTGCGCGCAGGGTCTGAACCCATTCCTGATCGGACACCTCTGCGGGTGCGACATCCCACCACACGTCCCCACCGGGCAGGTCCACGTGCGGCACCGTCGGCACCACGATTACGACCGGACCGGGCGCGGTCCGGGTCTCGTCGAGGGCGGTGCGCACCTCGTCGGCGGTGGTGGCGCGGATGGCCCGCGCGCCCAGTCCTTCGGCAATCTGCCGCAGGTCGACCTTCAGGTAGTCGCCCTCGAGGCGTGCCTTCTCGCCGGTCTCGGCGATGGTGTCACCGTCGGTGCGGTAGCGGAACTCGTTGCCGAATTCGCGGCCGTTGCGGTTCATCTGCAACCGGTGGATGACCTGGTAGCCGTGGTTCTCGGACACCACGACGGTCACGTCCAGGCCCTCCTGGGCGGCGGTGACCAGCTCGGTGGGTGCCATCAGAAACGTGCCGTCGCCGATGAAGGTGACGATTCGCTGTCCCTGGTTGCCCTCGGCGAGGCGCACACCCATCGCGGCCGGGATCTCGTACCCCATGCAGGAGAACCCGAATTCGAGGTGGCAGTGCCGATTCCCGGTCGCGTCCCAAACCTTCTGCAGGTCGCCGGGCGGGCCACCGGCCGCGGCAATGATCGTGTCGCCGCCGCGGGCGTGTTCCTGCAGCAGCCCGATCAGCTGCGGCTGGGTGAGCATGGCGCCGGTGACCGGGGCGTGCGGGTGCTCGGCCGGGACGAACGCGGTGTCGGGGTCGAGAGCGGCCGCCCGGATCGGGGCCCAGTCCGCCTTCGCCGTCCGCGCGGTGTCCTGCCAGGCCGTGCTGGTGGTGTGCCCGGCGAGCGCGGTGGTCAGGGCCTCGAGTCCGAGGCGGGCGTCGGCGAGGATTCCGGTGGCCCCCTGCTTGCGGGTGTCGCCGTCGACGACGTTGAGGGAGGCGAACCGGACGTTCTCGTTCTCGAAGATCGACTGCGATCCGGTGACGAAGTCGGTCAGCCGGGTCCCGACGCTGAGCACGAGATCGGCCTGTTTGACCAGGATGTTGGAGGCGAAGTTGCCCTCGAGTCCGACACCGCCGAGCTGCCACCACTCGTCGCGGCTGACCGCGCCCTTGCCGCCGAACGATTCGACGACCGGGATACCGGCCTGCTCGGCGAGCCGCTCGAGTGCCGCGGTGGCGTCGGAGTAGTGCACGCCGCCACCGGCAATGATCACCGGACGCGCCGCCTCGCGGATCTGGGCGGCGACCGCGTCGACCTCCGCGGGGTCGGGCAGCGGGCGCCGGATCTTCCAGTCGCGGGGTTCGAAGAACTCGACCGGGAAGTCGAAGGCGTGGGACTGGACGTCCTGCGGCAGCGAGAGTACGACAGCGCCGGTATCGGTGGGGCTGGTCAGCACCCGCATGGCCTGGGGGAGTGCGGTCAGCAACTGTTCCGGGCGGGTGATGCGGTCGAAGAACCGCGCGACCGGGCGGAAGGTGTCGTTGACGGTGAGGTCGGCCTCGCTGGCGTGTTCGAGTTGCTGGAGCACCGGTCCCTGATGGCGGGTGGCGTAGGTGTCACCGGGCAGCAGCAGCAACGGAAGCCGGTTGATCGTCGCCAACCCGGCGGCAGTGACCAGGTTCAGCGCACCCGGACCGATGGACGCGGTCACCGCGAGGGTGGCGCGGCGGCGACTGGCCTTGGCATAGGCCGTGGCGATGTGCGCGAGGTACTGCTCATGCCGACCCTGGACGAACGGCAGGTCATCGGACAGTTCGTCGAGGGCCTGTCCGAGGCCGGCGACGTTGCCGTGACCGAAGATGCCCAGTGCAGCGGGGATCAGGCGGCGCCGGTCGCCGTTGGCGACCGAGTATTGCGCGGCGAGGTATTTCACGACCGCCTGGGCCGTGGTCAGCCGGACTGTCTTGTGTGTGCTCAGTGGTGTCATGTCGTCGTTTTCTGTGAGTGCCACGAATGTGTGTGAGCGGGAGACGGTTACCAGGGGCGGCCGTGCAGGATGATGGTCTTTTCCTCGGTCATTTCCTCGACCGCGGACCGGACACCTTCCTTGCCGATGCCGCTGCCCTTGAGACCGCCGTACGGCATCAGGTCGGCGCGCCAGAGTGGAGTCCAGTTGATGTGGATGTTGCCGGCGTCGATCTGGCGCATCGCCCGAGTCGTCGCGCTGACGTCGGAGGTGAACAGTCCGGCGCCCAGACCGTAGTCATTGTCGTTGGCGCGGGCGATCGCAGATTCGATGTCGGGGGCGGAAGAGACGGCGACCGCGGGGCCGAACAATTCGTCGCGGCTGAACGAGGAGCCCGGGTCGACACCGGCAACGACGGTGGGGGAGACGACGGCGCCGTCCCGGTCACCACCGGTAAGGACCTTCGCACCGGCCAGGACGGCCTCGGTGATGGCCGAATGCACTCGTGTCGCTTCGGTTTCCGAGATCAACGAGCCGAGCTTGGTGTCGGCGTTCGCGGGATCCCCGATGACGATGTCTTCAACCTTCGGGACCAGGGCGTCGAGGAAGTCGGCCTCCACACTTTCGTCGACGATCACGCGTTGCACGCTGATGCACACCTGACCGGCATTGATGTAGCCGCCGACAGCGACCGCCGAGGCGGCGAGTTCGATGTCGGCGTCGGGGAGCACGATCACCGGGCAGGACGCGCCCAACTCCAACGACAGCTTCTTGATCCCCGCGATCGAGGCCAACCTGGTGCCGGTCTGCGTGGAGCCGGTGAAGGACACCTTGCGCACCCGGGGGTCGGTGACCAGGACGTCACCGAGCACGGAGCCCGGCCCGGTGAGCACCGACAGCGCCTCGGGCGCGAGGCCGGCGTGGACGAAGCACTCGGCGAGCTTCAGTGCGGTCAGCGGAGTGGTGCGGGCCGGCTTGAGTACCACCGCATTACCCGCGGCCAGTGCGGGAGCGATCTTGTGCAACACCAGCAGCGCCGGATAGTTGAACGGGGTGATCGCCACGACGATGCCGCAGGGCTGGCGCAGGGTGAAGCCGACCTTCTCGAGCCCGGTTCCGGGGTTGGCGTCGAGCGGCAACGACGAGCCGTAGAGCTGACTGCCTTCGAAGGCTGCCAGTCGGATGATGCTGCCCGACCGGCTCGCCTCACCGCGCGCTTCGCTGATCGGTTTGCCGGTCTCCGCGCTGATGGTCTGCGCAATGTCCTCGGCACGCTGTTCTGCCAGATCGGCGGCCCTCATCAGGATGGCGGCCCGTTCGTGCGCGGGCATCGACCGCAACACCCGCGCACCGACCTCGGCGCGATCGAGGGCAGCGGTGGCGTCGGAGGCCGTGGCGACGGGCACCGTGTCGACCGCGCGGCCGTCGAACGGTGACCGGACGGTCTCCGTGCGGCCGTCTGCCGCGGTCCGCCATTCACCAGCGAGCAACATATCCATGTCAGGACTCCATACGTCGAGTTCGTGGTCACCCCGCATTTGCCGAGAGTGACAGTGATTGCAAGCGAAAACGTTTGTTGCCGAACCTGATAGCGGGCGATTCGGTTCGGGAGCGAAAGGTCGTGTGCCCGCGCCAGTTCCGGATCTGACGCGGGATGCAGAAGATCGTCGGTGACGCCCGGCAACCGGTCAGCGCGGGTGCTGCCACCGACCGTGGTGGGCCCATGGGCGCCCGCCGGTCGGGACGGCTGAAGCGGGGCGCGCTCGGGAAGTGCCGCTTGTTCTCATGCAGCCCAGTCTTGCTGTGATCCATGCCTCAATCAAGACGAATAATCCATCAAATATCCCTCATTTCGAGGGAGCTTCATCCTGGGGTTGGAATCGCCGGGGTGAACGTCGGGGAAGTGTTGCTCACGCGGAGTGAGGCCCGACGAGGGCAACGCTGGTGTAGCGCCGAAACACTCGGACCCCGCAGACGGGATGTTCCTACTGCGGTGCGTACCGGTGCCGCGAATTGCGCACGTGCCGGGCGTTCCACAGCCCGTTTCCAACGACGTCGTCGGCATCGACTACCGGTCCTCTCCACAACGGCGGGTGAGAGGGACGTGTGGTCGACGAATATTCTGGTGTGGGATCCACAGGCGGACGATCGACATCACCGGTGGCTCGCCACCGCCGCTGTCCCGACAACCCGATGAGGAAAGCATGAACTACTTCGTTCCGCGAGGCGGCCTGCCGCCGCAAACCGATCTGACCACCGACCGCGCGGTCTTCACGGAGTCCTACGCAGTCCTGCCGCGTCGCACGATGAGCGATATCACCGCGAGTCTGCTGCCGCACTGGAACGGGACCAGGGCGTGGGTGCTGGCGCGGCCGTTGTCCGGATTCGCGGAGACCTTCTCGCAGTACATCGTCGAGGTCTCGTCCGGTGGCGGTAGTGACCGTCCCGATGCCGATCCGGGCGCCGAGGCGGTCGTGTTCGTTGTCGACGGTGCGCTGACTCTCACACTCGACGGGGTCGAGCATGTGCTGGACGCGGGCGGCTACGCCTTCCTCGCTCCCGGCGCCCGGTGGAATCTGCACAACCACGGTCCGGCCACCGCGACGTTCCACTGGATCCGCAAGGCCTATGCGCAGGTCGACGGCATCGAGGTGCCCGAGTCCTTCGTGACCCGGGAGCAAGATATCGAGGGCGTCGAGATGCCCGACACGAATGGCGCATGGAAGACCCAGCGGTTCGTCGATCCGACCGACATCCGCCACGACATGCATGTCAACATCGTGTCCTTCGAACCGGGAGGTGCGATCCCGTTCCCCGAGACGCATGTCATGGAACACGGCCTGTACATCCTCGAGGGCAAGGCGGTGTATCTGCTCAACAAGGATTGGGTCGAAGTGCAAGCGGGCGACTTCCTATGGTTGCGTGCCTTCTGCCCCCAGGCGTGCTACGCGGGCGGGCCGAGTCGCTTCCGCTATCTGCTCTACAAAGACACCAACCGGCACGCCGGCCTCCAACTCTGACTCTCCTGAATCTGGTCATGATCCTGTGTGCCGCTGCCGTTGTCGCAAGGGTGGCGGCCCACCGATCGCCTGTGCGCAGGGGTCAATGCGGCCTGCTGGGAGCGTCGTGTTCGGTGCCGAGCTGATCCTGGCTGGCGGCCCAGGAGGCGAGGAGTTTGAGGGCGTCGGCGGAGGGTGTGCCGGCGGCTGCGGTGTAGATGTTGAGTTGGAGGCCGGGTTCGGAGGGCAGTTCGAGTGCTTCGAAGTCGAGGTCGAGTTGGCCGACGGCGGGGTGGCGCAGGCGTTTTCGACCGCTGCGATGGAATCGGACATCCTGTGACGCCCAGCGTTGGCGGAAGAGTTCGCTCTGGGTGGACAGTTCCCCGACCAGCGCGATGAGCGCCTTGTCGTGGGGGTTGCGGCCTGCTTCGAGTCGGAGCATGGCGGCGGCGTCCCTGGCGATGGTGTCGTAGTCGACGAAGAATTCTTCGGCTGCCTGAGGGTGGAGGTAGACGAATCGGGTTGTGTTGGCGGGGCGGCGGGGGTCGGCGAGCACAGGGGAGTAGAGGGCGCGCGCGAGGTCGTTCATCGCGATGATGTCGTGGCGGCCGTTTCGGACCCAGGCCGGTGCGTCCGTGATGGCATCGAGTACTTGCTGGATTGCCGGGCGGACCGTCACCGGCGGAGTGCGGGGGCGGCGGGTGGTGCTTGCCTGTGCTTGCCGGGCGAGAGCGAAGAGGTGGTCACGTTCGGCGTCGTCGAGTTGCAGGGCGGAGACGAGGGCGTCGAGGACGCTGTCGGAGGCGCCGGCGAGGTTGCCGCGTTCCATGCGGACGTAGTAGTCGACCGAGACACCGGCGAGCATGGCGACCTCTTCGCGGCGCAGTCCTTTGACACGGCGGTTGCCGCCGAACACGGGTAGTCCGCTCTGTTCCGGGGTGATGCGTGCGCGCCGTGTGCTGAGGAACTCGCGGATTTCGGTGCGCAGGTCGGTCGAACTCATGAGTCCACGGTAGGCAGTGGCCGCCGGATGTGGGAGGTACTGGCAGTACCCGGAACGTCCGTGACTCCCCGGGCGGCCCGAATGGAGCTCAACTGGGTGGCATGAAAGCGACGTACATGTTCGGCGCGGGCGACGTCCGCGTCATCGATGTTCCTGATCACACCATCCAGTCGTCCACCGACGCTCTGGTACGGATCGTGCGGGCCTGCGTGTGTGGCAGCGACCTGCATCCCTATCACTCCATGGACGCCGAACCTGCGGGCAGATCGATGGGCCACGAGTTCATCGGTGTCGTAGAAGCGATCGGTTCGGATGTGAGGACGTTACGGGTCGGCGACTTCGTCATCGCACCGTTCGCGGTGTCGTGTGGCACGTGCGTGTTCTGCACTGCGGGTCTGCAGACCTCGTGCGTGCGCGGCGGGTTCTGGAACGACGCCTCGCTGGGTACGGCGGGTGGTCAGGCCGAGGCGGTCCGGGTGCCGCTGGCCGACGGCACGCTGGTGACGGTGCCGGTGGGCGAGGACGCCGACGATGCGCTGCTCAACTCCTTGCTGACGTTGTCGGATGTGTATGGCACCGGCTGGCATGCCGCGGTCCGCGGCGGCGTCGGCGCGGGCAGTGTCGTGACCGTGATCGGTGACGGGGCGGTGGGATTGTCGGCCGTGCTGTCGGCTCGCCTGCTCGGTGCCGAGCAGATCGTGTTGATGGGGCGGCACCAGGGGCGGACCGATCTCGGTCGCGAGTTCGGCGCGACCGATGTGGTTGCCGAGCGTGGCGAGGAGGGGATCGCGAAGGTTCGTGAGCTGACCGGCGGACTGGGCAGCGCGGTCGTCCTCGAGGCAGTCGGTTACCGGCCGGCCTACGACCAGGCGGTGGGCGTCGTCCGCGCGGGTGGAGTGATCAGTCGGGTGGGGGTGCCCCAGTACGAGGACGCGCCAGTCGGGTTCGGGAGCCTGTTCGGGCCGAACGTCACGCTGACCGGTGGTCCGGCACCGGTGCGCGCCTACATCGAGCAGCTGCTTCCGGCGGTCCTGGACGGCACTGTCCAGCCGGGGAAGGTGTTCGACCGCACCGTCGGTCTCGGCCAGACGCCGGAGGGCTACGCCGCGATGGATGCCCGCGACGCGCTCAAGGTCGCGGTCCGGCCGTGACCACCGCTGTGTCCGGTCGGGCCACGACCTCCCGGACCGCGATTCTGGGTATCATCCTGGCAAGCTATTTCATGGTGTTGCTGGACAACTCGGTGATCTTCACCGGGTTGCCGAGCATCCGATCCGGACTCGACCTGTCATCGGCGGCGTTGTCGTGGGTTCAGGACGCTTACACCCTGGTCTTCGGTGGTCTGCTCCTGTTGGCTGCCCGCGCGGGGGACATCGTGGGGCGGCGCCGACTGTTCAGGATCGGTCTCGCGATTTTCGGAACCGCATCCTTGCTCGTCGGAATCGCGCCCGCGGGATGGTGGATGATCGCCGCCCGCGCGGTGCAGGGAATCGGTGCGGCGATCGTCGCACCGACCTCGTTGGCGTTGATCACGACCTACTTCGACGGCGAGGCCCGCAACAGGGCCATTGCCTGGTATGCCGCAACGGCCGGTATCGGCGCCAGCCTCGGCCTTCTGGTCGGAGGTGCGCTCACCGAGTGGATCTCCTGGCGAGCGGCCTTCCTGGTCAACGTCCCGATCGCGGTCGCCTTGATTGTCTGGTCTCGCACAGTGCTCGTCGAAACACCACGGCGAACCGGAAGGTTCGACGTGATCGGTGCTCTCGGTGCGACATTCGGCATGGGCGCCGTGATCTTCGGGATCATCGAATCCGCCGAGGCAGGTTGGGGATCGGCACGGGTACAGGCCGCTCTGGCACTCGGGGCTCTCCTGCTGGTCGGGTTGGTCGTTCACGAGGGTCGGGTGCAGCAACCGATCCTGCCGCTGCGGTTGTTCCGCAGTCGCGAACGCGCCGGCGCCTATTCGGCTCGCCTGCTGTACCTCGGGGCGATGATCGGATTCTTCTACTTCACCACCCAACTGCTCCAGGACGGGTTCGGCTTCTCCCCACTGCACGCCGGGCTCGGCTTCCTGCCGATGACCCTCGTCAACTTCGTCGTCGCACTCATGGTGCCCCGGCTGGGCGCCCGGCTGTCGAACGGGACTCTGCTCGCTACCGGGACGGCGCTGACCCTGGCCGGTATGGCATGGCTGAGCCGCATCGGCCCACTCGATACGTATCTCATGGACGTTGCACTACCGATGGTCCTGGTGGGCGCCGGGCAAGGCCTGGCGTTCGGGCCGCTGACGAACGCAGGAATCGCCGGTGTGGATTCGGCGGACGCCGGCGCGGCATCCGGACTGGTCAACACGGCGCACCAACTCGGAATGGCACTCGGTTTGGGCATTCTCGCTGCACTCGCGGCCGACGCAGGCGCCAACCTCGACGGACCAGCAGCGGTGACCGAGCACGTCGGCGCCGCGCTCACCGGCGGCACCGTACTGCTGGTCCTCGCACTGGTCGTCGTCCTCATGGTGATCGTGCCCGCTGCACGACACCGGCCCGTCGAATGACATCCGCTGGTCGAACCAGGTACTGCCGGTACCTGGTTCGACAGGCACTCCCAGCGCGCGCAGACCGAACCTAAGGTTGAAACATGACCATCCTCCAATTGACCTTGAACAACGAAATCACAATGCCGGCACTGGGTTTCGGTGTGTACCAGACGCCGCCTGATGACACCGTTGCAGCGGTCGAGGCGGCATTGGAGACCGGATACCGGCACATCGACACCGCAGCTGCTTATCAGAACGAACGCGAGGTCGGCGAAGCCATACGCCGTTCGGGCATCGATCGCTCGGACATCTTCGTCGAGACCAAGATCTGGATCACCGACTACGGCTACGACGCGACGCTGCACGCGTTCGACAAGAGTGCCCGCAAACTCGGAATCGAGCAGATCGACCTGCTGATACTGCACCAGGCTCTCCCTGGCGAGTTCGCCCTCACCGTCGAGGCCTACAAGGCGCTCGAGACGCTGCTCGCGGACGGACGCGTCCGCGCCATCGGTGTCAGCAACTTCATGTCCGACCACCTCACGCGACTGCGGGACGAGACATCGGTGGTGCCGGCGGTCAACCAAATCGAGGTACACCCGTACTTCCGCCAATCCGACGTGCTCACGGCCAACGCCGAACACGGGATCGTGTCGCAGGCATGGTCCCCGATCGGCGGCATCACTTTCTACCGCAACGGCTCCCACGGCTCCACACTCGACGATCCCACCCTCCAGTCGATCGCAGCGGCACACGGCAAGACGCCGGCCCAGACGATGCTGAGGTGGCACCTGCAGCAGGGACGTCAGGTGATCCCGAAATCGGTCACCCCGTCCCGGATCACCGAGAACTTCGAGGTCTTCGACTTCGAGCTCACCGCCGATCAACTCGCCGCGATCGACGCTCTCGACACCGGTGTGCGCGGCGGCCCGGAACCTGACGACATCACCCGCAAGACATACGGCCTCGAGATCCCCGAAGCCTGAGGAGTACAGCAATGCAGATCGATCCCCACACCCCGACGACCAAGAACCCGCCCGAGCAATTCACGGGTGACGTCTGGCTCGACCGTATCGCCTTTCCCCGCGACCCCGGTCAGCGAATGGTAGTGGCGAAAGTGCGTTTTGCGCCCGGCGCCCGCACCGCGTGGCACTCGCACGCCCACGGTCAGACCCTGCACATCACCGAAGGAACTGCCTGGGTAAAGTCCCGCGGCGGACCGAAGGTCGAAGCACACGCCGGTCAAACCCTCTACTGCCCACCGAACGAACAACATTGGCACGGAGCAAGTGCCGACTCGTTCATGGAACACCTCGCCATGCTCGACAACGCCGACGACCCGGCCACCACCACGACCTGGCTCGAGCACGTCACCGACGACGAATACCTGACGGGGTAGTGTTCCCTCGCCACCCGCCGCACCTTATCGAGGCCACAAATTTTCCATGATTTGTGCGACGTCCTGTGCGCTCAGCGGTGCCGCATCGAGTCTTTCCGCGCCGGGCCGCAATCCCGCGATCATGACCGCGAGGATTCTGCGCCAGCCGGTGTCGGTGACGCCGCGTGTCGTCGAGACGACGCCGCGGAGGGACCAGAAGATGAGGTCCAGGTCGGCCTCGGTGGCGTCTTCGCGGATGCGGCCGTGCTGCTTGGCCCCCGCCAGCAACTCGAACAGGATCCGGCGATAGTCGTTCCTCAGAACTGTGGTCTGATCGTCGTTCCACATGCGAGAGAGACATCCGCGGTTCGACGCGAGGATGGCACCGCTGCCGTAGAGCACCTGTTCGAGGCCCTCGCCCTCCGGCGCGGAGAGGGCTTCGTGGGCCAGGGTGAGGAAGTCTTCGAGCACCTGTCGAACCAGTTCACTGATCAGTGCATCCTTGGTGGGGAACCGGCGGTAGAGGGTGCCGATGCCGACGCCGGCGACCCGGGCGATTTCGTCGACCCCCACGTCGAGGCCACGGGCACTGAACACGGTCGCTGCCGCATCGAGTAGCCGTTGCCGGTTCTCCGCGGCGTCGCGGCGCAGTGCCTTGCCGCCTGCCGGATCGCTCATGTCGGACCTCATTCGGATTCGTCGCCCACCAGTGTGCCGCCGGCGACCAGCGCGAGTTCCGGGTGCCGCAGCTCGGGCGACGGTTCGAGATTCGTGGTCTCGTCCCGCTTCATCGCCGGGATGAACAGGGCCGCGACGGCGCCGAGGGCCACTGCCACACCCAGCATGACGAAGCCGTTGGTGTAGCCGGATTCCTGCGGCACCCCCGACGTGGACGCCCCGGCGGTGACGACGCTGGCCATGAACGCGGCGCCGAGTGAGCCGCCGATCGTGCGGATGTTCGCGTTCATGCCGCTGGCGACACCGGTCTGTTCCGACGGCACCGCTGCGACGACGACGTTCGACATCGCCGAGAAGGCCAGGCCGAAACCGATTCCGGTCAAGGCCGTGGCGAGGTAGATGTCCGTCTCGGTCTCGTGGAGGAATGCCACCACGAAGTAGCCGATCGCACTGACGATCGAGCCGGCGATCACCAGGTTTCTCGACCCCAGTCGAGTCGCCAGGCGGCCGGAGGCGAGTCCGAGCAGGAACATTCCCACGCTCAACGGCAGCAGCATCAGGCCCGATTCGGTGACCGAGGCGCCGAAGCCGAATCCGGCCGAGGGGGGTGTCTGCAGAAACTGCGGGAGGAAGCCGAACGCGGCGTACATCCCGACTCCCATCAGCAGGGCCACCAGGTTGGCGGCCCAGACGCTGCGGATCCGCATCATTCTCATGTCGATCAGCGGGTTGGCGGATCGCGCTTCGGCGGCCACCCAGGTCGCGGCGAGGACGGCGGCGGCGACCAGCAGTCCGATGACGATCGGAGAGCCCCAGCCCCAGGTCGGTGCCTGACTGACCCCGAGCAGCAACGCGACGAGCCAGCCGGACAGCAGCAGTGCGGTGAGCCAGTTGATCTTCCCGGCGGTGCGAACACGCGACTCGGGGACCAGGATCTGCGCGGCCAACCCGGCCAGGACGACCATGATCAGCGGAATCCAGAACAGCCAGTGAAAGCCCAGCACGGTCACGATAGGTCCGGCCAGGACGATGCCCAGACCGGCGCCGACGGCGGTGAGCGCGGCGATGATGCCGACCGCTCCGACCACCTTCTCCTCGGGGAACTCGTCGCGGATGATGCCGAACGCCAACGGCAGCACACCGCCACCGATGCCCTGGATCACCCGGGCGGCGATCATCACGGACAGCGAGGTGGCCAGGGCCGCGAGCAGCGACCCCGCGGCCAGTGCGACGAGCGCGATCACGAACACCCGTTTCTTGCCGTGCATGTCCCCGAGGCGTCCCATGACCGGGGTGAAGATCGACGCCGACAGAAGGTAGGCGGTCAACACCCAGGTGATATCGGTCTGTGTCGTGCCCAGCGCGGACTCGAGGGTGGGCAACACCGGCATCACCAGGGACTGCAGCAGGGCATAGGCGCCGACGCCCACGGTGAGAACGGCGAACGTCAACTGATGGTGCGTCCGCCGTGAAGCGGTTTTCATAGATTCTCCCAACAAAGCGGAGCGTTCACTCCGCATGCGGAGAATCTATCATTCGAAGCGGAGGTCAGCGCGACATCGCCTCCGTCGTTCCCGGATGCTTATTCGCGGATCCGCGTCACGACTTCGTTCAGCGGCGCCCGTGTGGTGCGGTAGTTGTTGGCCGGGTGGTCGGTGTCTGCGAAGCCGAACGAGATGCCGACCAAGATCTTTCGATCGGCGGGGATGTCGAAGTGCTTGCGGATGAGCGGGGAATGACTGGCGAGCGCGGCCTGGGGGATTGCCCCGAGTCCGAGGCTCCGCGCCGCGAGTAGGAATGTGCCCACGTACAGGCCGGTATCGACGGCCCCGTACACCCCGTGCACCGCGTCGGTGGTGATGATCGCGACGTGCGGCGCGCCGAAGAAGCGAAAGTTTTCGAACGCCTGGAGGGCCGAGGCTTCGCGGTCGCCGCGCTCCACGCCGACGGCCTGATACAGCTGCCAACCGCTGGCGCGGCGCCGTTCACGGTAGACTATAAAATGCATTTCCGCGCGAAGCTGCGTTCTCGGTCATCGAGAAGCGATTGATGGGATGGGCCCCTGACGTGGTGGGGGAGTAGAACAGTTCACGTGGCGTCGGTGGCATGCCGGATCTGTTGCAAGCCCGAACCATTGAGCTGGTACCCGGAAGCTGGAGTGGCGATGCCGAGTCCTCCCGAGCCATTGGGGATTCCAGAGGCCGGGAGGACCGGGTCGGGCTGGTGTCAGTTCTCGACTGGGCGAGCCGCGAGGTTCTCCCGGAAGAACGGCGTCGCCTCCGCGACGGCGTGGTCGACGTACTTCGGCACGTCGTAGAAGTCCATGTGGGCGCCGCCGTCGACGACCACCAGCTTCTTGGGGCTGCGCACCCGGCCGTGCAGTTCGGTGGACATCCACAGCGAACCGGCTTCACTGCCCGCGACGATCAGCAGCGGTGCCGTGAACAGGTCCTCGACCAGGTGGAACGCGTCGAATGTGAAGATCCGGGAGATGCTCTTGGTGAACAGCTGCTTGTTCTTCGCGTTCGGGTGCTGCGCACGCGGGGTGAGGTAGTAATCGTGTGCCTCGACCAGGTCGCGCGGGGTGCTCTCGTCCGGCTGTTCCGGAACGTACGGGATGTACGCCGGATCTGCACCCTGGGCCTCGGCGGTCCGCTGCTGAGCGACGGCCTGCAGTGTGGGCACCGCGGCCGCGTCGGAGTCGGTTCCGTACCACCCTCGGCGGAACGAGGTGCCGATGTTCAGGGCGCTGACGGTGGTGACGGCCTTGATCCGGTAGTCGGTCAGGGCCGCGTTCACGGCGTACCCGCCGCCGGCGCAGACCCCGAGAACACCGATCCGTTCGGCGTCCACGTAGTCCAGGCTCTGCAGGAAGTCGACGGCCGCGCGCACGTCCTCGACTCGCGCTGCCGGGTCCTCGAGGTGGTGCGGCTCGCCACCGCTCTCGCCCTGGAACGAGGCGTCGTAGGCCAGTGCCACGAAGCCTTCCTCGGCGAGCTTCGCGGCGTACAGGCCCGCGGTCTGCTCCTTCACACCGCCGCCCGGGTGCACGGTGACGACGGCCGCGTAGCTGTTCTGCGGATCGAAGTTGTCGGGCAGAAACAGGTTGCCGGCCATGGCGATCGGGCCGTTGGGGAAGGTGATGCTGTCCATTGCTGTGTCTCTTTCTTTGATGGGGGTGTTGTCGCGCGTGGTCAGAGGTTGGTGTCGTAGAACGGGATCAGGGCGTCGAGGGCGATCGTGACGGGCTCGGGCTGGTCGTACAGGTCGTAGTGCGAGAAGCCTTCGGCCACGACGAGTTGCTTTGTCTCGGAGCGGGCGCGGCGGTAGATTTCGAGGCCGTCACGGTAGGAACCGAACGCACCGGGCTTGTCGCCGACGACGACACACAGCGGCTGGGTGAGGAGTACTTCGGCGTGGGTGAAGGCGTCCCACCCGTATCCCGCTGCTCGTCGTGAGATCAGGCTGCGGGTGGCGCCGTTCGGCTTCTCCCCGCGGGGTGTCTTGTAGTAGTCGGTGGCCTCGACGACGTCGAGTCCCGTCCCGGCCGCCGCGTCCACGGTGGGCGGCAGCAGGTTCTCGACATTCGGTTCGGCGCCGCGGGCCTCGGCGGTGCGCTGCGCGGCGATCGCGTCCAGTGTTGCGATCGGGTCGTAGGCACTGAACGCCTCGTGCAGGAGGTGGCCGAAGTTGACGCCGACGACGCTGCCGACGACCTTGATGCGTCGGTCGGTCTTCGCGGCGGCGATGGAGTATCCGCCGCCGCCGCAGATGCCGAGCACGCCGATCCGGTCGGCGTCGACGTAGGGGAGGGTGACGAGGTGGTCGACGACGAAGCCGAAGTCCTGGACTCGTTGCGCCGGGTCTTCGATGAATCGGGGTTCGCCGCCGCTGGCGCCCTGGTAGCTGGCGTCGAATGCGATGACGACGTAGCCGGCGTCGGCGAGGGCGGTGCCGTACACGTTGCCGGACGTCTGCTCCTTGCAGCTGCCGATGGGGTGCGCGCTGATGATGGCCGGGTACTTCTTCGTCTCGTCGAATCCGGGCGGGAAGTAGATGTCCGCCGCGATGTCCCAGTACGGGGTCTTGACGCTGACGGTCTCGATCCTCTCGGTGGCCATGAACTGATCTCCCTTCGTCTCCGCCGGAGCCCGGCGGTCTGAATCTCATTGCGTCGTGGACGATGTCCGCGACCCGCACTCATCACTCTGCTGCGACGCGCGGGGCTGTACCAGAGGCCGGTTATCGGGGGTACCGGCAGCCTCTCCCTCGGGCTGTCGGAGGTCCCTAGGCTGCAGGTATGGAGATCGCCAAGGAGATCAAGGACTTCCTGACGACCCGCCGCGCACGCATCACACCCGACCAGGTGGGCCTGCCCGCCGGCGGCCGACGTCGGGTCGCCGGGCTACGTCGCGAGGAAGTCGCACTGCTCGCCGGAGTGAGCGCCGAGTACTACGTACAGATCGAACGCGGCGGCGTGTCGGGTGTGTCCGACGAGGTGCTGGACGCCATCGCGACCGCGCTGCGACTCGACGACGAGGAGACGAAGCATCTGTTCACCCTCGCCCGCGCCACGGCCACGAAGCCCCGCAGGCGTAAGCCCGCCAAGGCGCGTGTCGAGATGCCGGAGCCGGTCCAGGCGCTCGTCGATGCGATGATCACCGCCCCCGCCGTCGTGCAGAATGGTCACCTCGACATCGTCGGCGCCAATGCGCTCGGTCGCGCGCTGTACGCCGACGTGTACGACCGCGTGGACGGCGTGCCCAACCTGGCCCGGTTCATCTTCCTCGACCGCCGCGCCGACGAAACGTTCCCCGACTGGAACAACGCGGCCGACGACGCCGTCGCGATGCCGCGGGTGGAGGCGGCGCGGTCGCCGTACTCGGCGGCGGTCACCGGTCTCGTCGGCGAGCTCGCTACCCGCAGCGACGAGTTCCGCACTCGCTGGGCGGCTCACGACATCAAGGCGCACCGGCGCGGCACCAAGCGGTTCCATCATCCGGTCGTCGGTGACCTGACGCTGCGTTTCGAGGCGCTCGAGGTTGCCAGCGCGGCCGGTCTCACCCTGTTCGGATTCACCGCGTCGCCAGGTTCCTCCTCCGAGGAGGCTCTCCGCCTGCTCTCCAGCTGGGCCGCATCCGACCGGCCCGAACATCAGCATTCCTGAAGTCCGGGAAGGAGAGTCGGCTACCGTCGACGTGGCTTACCCCGGTGGGTTCACGGACGTCGTTGGGTGTGGGCGGCACCGGCGTGATCCTTCCTCCCGTGTCGGCGGGATACGCGCTTGCGGTTACCGAAGCGCAGCAAGCACAGTGGTCATGGTGACCGCGACGAGGAGCAGCACGTAACCGACCGCGTGGACACGGTCGGGCAGACGGGGTGGGCGTCGCCTCAGCGTGACGATCACTGGGAGTGCGCCGAGGAGAAGCGCCAGGGCCGCGGCCAGGTCGATGGAGCCGGCCAGGGCGGCGCCGGCGGGTGATCCGGGACCGCGGCCGACGAGGAAGATCAGAACTGCCGGCAGGCTGATGGCGAGGGTCAGCGGGGTTGCGAGTGCGGTGGCGACACCCATCGTCAGTCCGGAGCGGCGCAGGAGAGGCACCGTCATGACACTGCCGCCGACGCCGAGAAATGCTGCGCTCGCGCCGATCGGTAGCCCGAGCGAGGTCGGTATGGCGAACCGTTGCCGAGAGTCGGTGGTGTGCGGCGCCGCCGGACGGAAGAAGCCCGGCCGCACCAGGACATCAACGATCGTCCCGACGAGGTAGATGACGAACCCCCACTGGATGATTGCGCCGGGTACGAGCCGGGCGAGCAACGCGCCTGCCACGCCTCCGAGACCGAGAAGTGCGAGCAGACAACGAGAGTCACGCAAGTGACGCAGCACCGTGCGGGAGGTTGCGGACGTGGCGACGGCAGCATTCACCATCATCACCGCCGCGGATGTTGCGACTGCGACCCGGGCGGCCGAGTCGCCGAGCCCTGCTTCTGCCCACAGGACGACCGGGACGGTCACGAACCCGCCGCCGAAACCGAACAGGACGGTGGTCAACCCGGTCACGAGGCCGATGAGAACGAGAACGAACATATTCACTCGGTCCAGTTCACCGTATCGCTGTAGCGGCGACAATCGAATGTCAGTCGATTTCTTTCGAGAGTCAGCCGGTAGGTTGGGTGTGGTGAGAAATGTCCCGCTCGGCGACATCGACAGTATCGAGCGGGACGTGCTCCCGATCGCGACCGACTATCCGGCCGGCTTCGTGCTGGACTGGCACGAACACCGTCGTGCGCAGTTCCTGTACGGAGCTACAGGAACAATGGTCGTCGAGACCGACAACGGAACCTGGACGGTGCCCACGGCTCAGGGCGTCATGATTCCGCCGGCCACACGGCATCGGGTACGGATGCTCGGTGTGAGTACGAGCAGTCTTTACATCGAACCAGCTGCGGTGCCGTGGTGGCCCATGGCGTGCGTCGTAGTCGAGGTGTCATCGCTGCTCCGTGAATTGCTGCTCGTCGCCGCCGATCTACCCGCCGAGTACGAACGCGACGGTAGGGAGGGCGCCATCGCGGCACTGCTGCTGTTCGAGCTGGCAACGCTCAGGTCGCTGCCCCTGCACCTGATGCTGCCCACGTCGGCCGACCTGGTCGCGTTGTGCCGGTCCTATCTCGGCAAGCCGGAGGTCGGCGTGACGAACGCCGAGTGGGCGGGCCGAGTGGCGATGAGCGAACGCGCCTTCACCCGGCGATTCCTACGCGAGGTCGGGGTCAGTCCGGCGGCCTGGCGCCTGCGGGCTCGGTTGCTGGCAGCCATCCCGATGCTCCGGTCGCAGCCGGTGACTCGGGTCGCCTCGACTCTCGGCTACGCATCTCCCGCAGCCTTCTCCTTCGCCTTCAGCCGCGAGTTCGGAATGGCGCCGTCCGCCGCCGGCCGCCGCGAGGACACGCACCGGTGAATTGCCGGGCAGGTCGGGTCGAGGCCGTCACTGTTCAGGCGATCCCGGCGGGTTCGGAACGTCGGACGGCGTGCCCACCGAACTGGTTACGCAGCGCCGAAACGGCTTTCATGGCGGGCGAATCGTGTTGTCTGGAGGCGAACCGCGCGAACAGTGCGGCGGAGATCACCGGCGCGGGAACCGCGTGTGCGATGGCTTCTTCGACGGTCCAGCGGCCTTCGCCGGAATCCTCGGTGTAGCCGGAGATCGCGGCCAGGTCGGGATCCTCGGACAGGGCCTGCACCAGGAGGTCGAGCAACCAGGACCGCACGACGGTGCCCTTGGACCAGGCA
This sequence comes from Rhodococcus sp. JVH1, assembly GCF_000280725.2. NCBI lineage: Bacteria > Bacillati > Actinomycetota > Actinomycetes > Mycobacteriales > Nocardiaceae > Rhodococcus > Rhodococcus sp. JVH1. Next base: position 7,461,035 of record NZ_CP166289.1, read on the forward strand.
CGCAGGACTGCGGGAACGTCCACGATCGAGTCCTCGGCGGCGAGCAGCTCGTACCCCTCGGCGTAGGCCTGCATCAACCCGTACTCGATGCCGTTGTGCACCATCTTCGCGTAGTGGCCGGCACCGACCGCGCCGGCGTGGACGAAGGAGTCCTCACGGTCACCGTTCGGTCGCAGCGCGTCGAAGACCGGCATCAACCGGTCGACGTCGGCGGCGTCGCCGCCGGCCATCAGCGCGTAGCCGTTCGTGCGTCCCCACACTCCGCCGGAGACGCCGCAGTCGAGGTAGCGGATGCCGTGTTCGGCGAGGATGTCCGCGTTCACCTTGTCGTCGGTGAACCGGGAGTTGCCGCCATCGACGACGAGGTCACCGGGCGCGAGCAGGCGCGAAAGCTGCCCGATCACCTGACGGGTCGGCGCACCGGCAGGCACCATCACCCACACCGCCCGCGGTGCCGGAAGCGACTCGACCAACGATTCGAGGCTGTCCACATCGCTGGCGGCGGCGTGAGGGTCGTATCCGATCGCCTCGAGTCCGCGTTCGCGCAACCGCTCACGCATGTTCAGACCCATGCGGCCCAGACCGACCAGTCCCAGTTTCATCGTCACCGTTCCATTCTCGATTCTCGGTATCGTGCCGATGTCTATGTCTACGGCGGTTTCGGGGTCGCCTCACCTGACCGGACGGGGAGCTGTCACTGGCCGCTCGGCCAAGTGCATTCCGTCTTCAGGCCTTCGACACTGGTATTCGACGCATTGTCCGAATGCGCGTGTGGTGGAGCGAAAGACGGAGTGGGAACAGAAGTGACCGTGTCTGAAGTGCAGGAGAGGGACCCGCTGGCAGCCGGCTCGGACGGCGGACTCGGTGAGGCGTTGATCGGCAATAGTGGTCAGGTCACCGAACCGGTCTCGATGGTGATCTTCGGAATCACCGGTGATCTCGCACGCAAGAAGTTGGTCCCGGCCATCTACGACCTCGCGCACGGTTGCCAGCTGCCACCGGGTTTCGATCTCGTCGGCTTCGCTCGCGACGGCGCGCACACCGAAGCCCGGCTGCGGGATGCGGTGATTGCGCACGCGCGCACACCATTCGACCCTGCGGTGTGGGCTGAGCTCGCCGAGCGTATCCACGTCGTGCAGGGGTCGTTCGACGACACGGCCGCGTTCACCCGGCTTTCCGCCCGGCTGGCCGAGCTCGACGTCCGTCGTGGTAAGCCCGGCAATTACGTGTTCTACCTGTCGGTGCCGCCGTCCGCGTTCGCCACGGTCTGCGACCAGCTGGCGATCACCGGTCTCCACCGCGGGGCTCGTGGGTGGCGCCGGGTGGTGGTGGAAAAACCGTTCGGGCACGACCTCGCCAGCTCGCAGACCCTCGGTGTCGCGCTGGAAAGGGTGTTTCCGCCGTCCTCGATCTACCGCATCGATCACTACCTGGGGAAGGAGACGGTGCAGAACATCCTCGCGTTACGCTTCGCGAACGGAATGTTCGAGCCGTTGTGGAACAACCGGCACATCGACCACGTGCAGATCACCATGGCCGAGAGCGTCGGAGTGAGCGGGCGCGCCGGGTACTACGACGGCGTGGGTGCTGCCCGCGACGTCATCCAGAATCATCTGCTGCAACTGTTGGCGTTGATCGCGATGGAGGAACCCGTCGCGTTCGATGCCGACAGCATCGCCGCCGAGAAGATCAAGGTCCTCTCCGCCACCGGACTCCTCGGACCGCTCGCGGAGACATCTGCCCGCGGACAATACGGTGCGGGGGTGGAGAACGGTGTTCCCGTAACAGGATTGGCTGACGAGGCAGGCTTCCCAGCCGACTCGACGACCGAGACCTTCGCGGCCCTGACAGTCGGCATCGCGACTCGCCGGTGGGCCGGCGTGCCGTTCTTCATCCGCACCGGCAAACGCCTGGCACGGCGGACCGCCGAGATCGCGGTAACGTTCACACCCCCCGCCCATGGTTCACCCGCTGCCCGGGCCGCGGCGGTGTCGAACGTGCTCGTGTTCCGGGTTCAGCCGGACGACGGAATCGAGTTGCACATCGGCGCCAAACGTCCGGGCGGCGGCATGCACATTCAGCCGGTCAGCCTGGGGATGGACTTTCGGTCGGTGTTCGACCCGGCGCCGGAGGCCTACGAGCGGCTGATCTGTGACGTGCTGCGCGGGGACGCCACCCTCTTTCCTCGCCGTGAGGAGGTCGAATGGTCCTGGCGGGTCATCGATCCTCTCCTCGAGCACTGGGCAGCCCTCGGTCGCCCGGACAACTATCCGTCCGGCGCGTCCGGCCCGGAGTCTGCGGAACGAATCCTCAGCCGGACCGGCCGGGAGTGGCGGTCGCTCTGACCCGCGGTGCCGCCGCTCAATTCCGTGCGCCGTTCTGCGGCGCCGGGGTTCGGGCTGCAGGTCCGCCGACGAGTACGACGATCGACAACGAGGACGAGCTCCGGCGGAGCAGGGACAAGGGGATCATTGACATAAAATAGTGATGCAGACCATGCTCCTCGGGCGCTATTGGTCAGGTGTGCGCATGTCGAACCGTGGGAGTGGGAGGAGGCTCTACGGCGCTGGTCCTCGACCAACTCAAACTCGACACGAAGCCGGACCGCGCGGGGGCCGGTGAGCCGTCGACCGGACCCGGAACCGTGGCCGGAGCAACGACTCCCAGTCCTGTGCAGAAGGTGTCGGCGGCCCCGGCGGGAGCCGCGGCCGAAGACAAGACTCCCACCCAGGCGGGGAAGCCGGTGCGAGGGCGCAGAACACCGGCGAGGACATCGTCTGCGAAGACACCGCCCTCGTCGCCACCGTGACAGTGGGCCCGACGCGGATGTCGCCGGCCTGCCTACCTTCACTGCTACGGACTGTCGGACATGGTGGCGCCGTCGGGCGCCGTGGTTGCGGTGCTCGACGGCGCCATCTGGGTTAGGTGTTGTTTGCCGTTCGTGGGGTGTGGTTGCGGGCTTCGATGGCGGCGATGGTGTTGTCGAACGCCTTTCCCAGGACGCGGGTGCCGAAGGCGCCGAGCACGGCTGCGAGTGCTCGTCCTTTGAGGTTTTTGCCGTTGCGGACCACGACGGCGTCGATGTCGGTGGTGCCGTCGGGGCGCGGGGTGAGGGTGTAGGTGTGGCCGGAGTTGCCGCCCCACAGGTTGGAGTCGGTGGTCGTCATGACGATGCGGTGGGGGTCGGTCCAGTCGTAGTGCAGGCGTTCCCAGGCCCCGCCGGAGCCTTCGGTGACGTCGGCGTGGGTGGTGTCGAGTTCGTGTACCTGGAGGTGGTCGTCGGCGCTGTTGCCGAAGATCGCCTGGCGGCCGGGCCCGAAGTCGGTGAGTGCGTCGAGGAATTGTTCCGGTGTGGCGTTGGTGGTCTGGTGCAGGTGGATCGTGGACATGACGTTCTCCTTGGTGGGGTGGTGCCGGGGTGGGGGTCGGTCGATGGTGTGGAGGGTGGTTAGAGGGGCGGCTCCGTCCCTGCCTGTTCGGCGACCATGTAGGCGGCGTACCAGTCGGGCCAGTTCGGATCGGCTGTGCCGGTGCGCGTTTCGTGTTGACCGTGGGCGGTCGCGGCGCGAATCAGCGCGCTGGTCAGGTCGGCGGTGCTGCCGAATGTTGTTGCCGTGGTGGTGACCGCCTCGGTGGAGGGGGGTTCGATGGTGTTCATGGTTGCCTTCTCGCGGGGTCTCGAAAAACGCGGGGGATGTCGGATGCGGGCCGTCAATCCAGGTTGGGGAACAGCTGTGCGCTGTTCGGTTCCCCTGGGTGTTGGGCGGCCGGGTTGCGCTACAGCGGGGTGCTGCTGTTTCAGCCGTCGAGCAGGATCTGGTCGAGGCCGATGGTGTCGGCGCGGCGGTCCTGCCGCTGGTCACGCTGACGGTCGTGCTGGTGTTGCTGTTGCATGTCGTTGTCGCGGTCGAGTGGGCTGTCGTGGGTGACGGCGGCGGCGGCGGCGACGGGCTGCGCGGCGTTCGGCGGTGCGGTGGTGGCGTTGGCGGCGGCGACCGGGACGAGGCCGAGTGCGGCGGTCGCGGCGGCGGCGGTGGCGAGTCGCTTCCAGGGGGAGGTGCTGGTGGCGGGGTGGGTGTTCGGGTGGAGCTGTGTGGTGCTCATGGTGATCGGTGGTCCTCATTCGGGTGCCGCGGGCCCAGCGTCTGCGGCTATTCGAACGGTGTCGGGGAGGGCCGGAAGCGTTACGCCGACCGAACCCCGGATTGGTGTGACGTGTGTCACGACCGAGTGGCTGCCTGTGGCGGATCGGGATCGATGTAGCGCGGCGGGGTGTGGGCATTGAGCAGCCAGGCCCCACCCTTTGCGGTGTCACCGATGGGGAATGCGCGTGTCCCGTCGGTGCGGGTGCATGCGGCGAGCGCGGTGCCCCACAGGGTGCCGGTGAGGTCGACGGTGTCGAGGGCGGCGAACAAATCGTCGGCGGCGGCGTCCGGGGCGAGGAGGGGGTGCTCGTGGATGGCAAGGCCGTCGGCGGCGGCCAACGGGGCGAGGGTGTCCAGGCAGCGGGTGGTCGGGCTGCAGTACAGGACGCGTAACTCCACGCCGGTGAGGGTGTCGACGAGGCCGGCGGCTTGTTCCTGGCCGAGGGCGCTGAGGGGCCGGTGGGCGTCGGACCCGCGCCAGCTCTGCTTTCCTATCGCGTGGGCGTGCCGGAGTAGGACGACCATTCCAGGGCCTTCCCTCGCGAGAGTGTGCGTGTGCGGGTGGTCGCTGGCTGTCTGCGTGTGGGCCCGGCTGTGGTCTTTGCCTGGGTGGGTTGCTGGCGTCTGCAGGTCGGTTGCGCTACAGGCCGAGGTCCCGGCCGATGAGTTCTTTCATGATCTCGTTGGTGCCGGCCCAGATCTTGGTGATCCGGGCGTCTTTCCACGCGCGCGCCATCCGGTACTCGTTCATGTAGCCGTAGCCGCCGTGCAGCTGGACGCAGGAGTCGAGGACCTCGTTCTGGATTTCCTCAGACCACCACTTCGCCTTGGCTGCGTCCATTGCGGACAACCCACCGTGGGTGTGTGCGAGAAGGCACTGGTCGAGGTAACCCTGTGTGACGTCGGTCTTCGAGAGGGTCAGGTCGGTGGCTGAGTGTCGCATGCCATTTGTTGGCCCGAAATTTGCGTGCTGTTGCTAGCTGTATGAGGCCATAACGTTGGTGACACCGGCGTGGAGCTTGCTCGAGGGTGGCCGGTTTCCGGCGGCAGTGTGAGGTCGATGGTAGTTGTAGTGCACGTTCCACACTTCGAGAGCTTGTGAGCGCTGCTGCTCGCTGGTCCAGGTTCGGGCGTAGAGGAACTCCTCGGACAGGATCCGGTTGTAGCGCTCGACCTTGCCATTGTGCCGTGGGGTGTATGGGTTGATCCGCTGGTGGCGCGCGCCGTGCAGGACCTTGGCGAAGTCTTTCGCGCGGTAGCATGAGCCGTTGTCGGTGACGATCCGATTGATGTGGCCGATGCCGTGTGCAGCGAAGAACACCCGGGCTCGATGCATGAATCCGATTGCTGTGGAGGCTTTCTCATCGGTCAAAGCCTCGGTGTAGACAAGGCGGGAGAACCCGTCGACGGCGGAGTGCAGGTATACGTATCCGGCGCGGGCTCCGGCAGCCTTGGCGCGTTCGACGGCCTTCGCCTGGTCAGAGCCCTTGCCGTGGGCACGCCAGCCACCGCCTTCCGGTATCCGCCCGACCTTCTTCACGTCCACGTGCACCATGTGCCCCGGCCAGCGGGCGACGATTCGCCTTGGTTCATGGTTGCTCTCACCGGTGGGGTCGAGGAACTTGCGCCGGTTCAATCCGAGGAGGGCCAGGTGTCGGCTGACGGTGCGCACGGATATCGCGGTGCCATCACTGCTCAGTTCGTGGGCGATGCGGCGGGCCGACCATTTCTTGTCGCGGCGCAGCTTCTCGATCCGTGCCACCACCGAGGTGGGGGTGGCGGTCGGTTGGTGGTGGGGCACGCTCGGGCGATCCAGCAGTCCCAGTTCCCCGAACTCGCGGAAGCGGGTTACCCATTTGCTGGCGCAGGCGCGGGAGATGCCCATCTCGGCGGCGACGTGGGCGATGGGACGGGTCTGGCAACGTTCGACGAGTCGGCGGCGGCCTTCGACGGACAGCGGCGCGTTACGGTGGAGCACGGACGGGTTCTTCCTGTCGGCGGATGCGTTGGTGGTACTTCTCATCCTGCCGTCGGAAGGCCCGTCCCCTTCGCTCAGCCTATGCTCCGCCGGGCGTCTACAACGTCATGACCCGCAACAGCTAGCGCTGAACTTTCAGCACGACGGGCACCCCATGATCCGTTGTGAACTCGTTGTCCCGGTCGACCGGATTCTCGTCCGAGGCGCGCTCAACCATTCATGCCCACACTTCTGGCAGCACCACCAAATGGGCTTGTTGGTCCCTTAGCTGACGCGGACCGCGGCGAGATCGCCGTTACGATCTGGGTGCCCTTCAACAACCAAGTACAGTGCCCTCTCAGCGACTGAAAGCTGACCTCGGGTCGTCATGGCGTCGAAGGATGCGGCGTGCAAACAACCTCGCAGTTATGTTGCGGACCCTCGCGCTGGACGAGGGGAACGGGGAATGGTCTTACGGCTTCCCGGACACTAATCTCAGTGAGCTGGTTGCCTACTGGTGGGACGGCTACGACTGGCGCAGGGCCGAGGCCGCCATCAACGCCTACGAGCACGGCCAGGTGAGCGTCGTCGGGGTTCCGGTGCACCTCATGCGCAAGCCCGGCCTCGGACCTTACCCGAGCTGGGGTACGACACGATGGTCAGATCCGACTCCGTTTCTTCATGGAGCAACCAGTGTTGCGAAATAGGACACAAGTCATCTCATCCGTACTTTTAGCCTTCTCAGGTGCGCACTCCACGTGCATATTCGGAGCCGTTCCATGTCCCATCCCCCGGTAGAGGAGGTCGCGAACTCGCGCAGCCGGGCGATACTTCTACCTCGGCCCGCGCCCCACGTTGGTGCGCCCACGGCGGCGGCCCTCCCGAGGTGATCAGAACCGATTTCGGGAAGGACACCGCAGCGTTCTGTCGGGCACTGGTCGCGTATCTCGACGTCGCCGCGCCGGCACCGCTGCGGCCGCTTGGTCGAGCAAATGATCACCGTCGCTCGTCGAAGGTTCTGGCTGGGCACCTGAACTTAAAGAGACCGTCCGGACTGATTGTGAAGGATGTTGTTTGCGAAAGGATTACCGCGGTGACAGGTCCGCAGCACAAATACCCGTGAGTGAGATGAGTGAGACCGATCGATGACTTGTATATCCGCTCGTGCGCCGAACACTGTGCCGGCTTCCCGCCGTGAAGGTACGCCACGGACCGGACTGCCCGCCGACCGTGATCGTGGAGATTGGCGCATGCTGGGGTCGTGCCGGAACGTCGAGTCGTCGTTGTTCTTCTCTCCAGAGGGGGAGCGTGGTCGGGACCGGGCGCGGCGCGAAGCGCGCGCCAAACGCGTCTGCCAGGACTGCCCGGTGCTCACCGAATGCCGCGAGTACGCCCTGGCCGTTGCCGAACCGTACGGAACGTGGGGCGGGATGTCCGAGAACGACCGCAGACGGCACATCCGGCCCCGGCAGACAGAGGGGCGGCCCGCCGAGCTTCCTGTCGAGGAACCGGTGCGCTGACAGACGATGCGCCGCCCTGAGAACTTCCACATCCTGTCTGGAATGCACGGGGTTGCTCGAAATCGACCCGCGAGCGCCCCTACGAGATTCTTGGGACTGAGTATTGATGTAAGTGGTTGTGGTACTGAGTATTTGGTAGGTGGCTCAGATGCCGAATTGTTCGGGGCTGCGCTTGTATACCAGTGGCGCTGCGCAGCAGCGGCTCTTGGGGGGAAGAACCCGCCTCCGGCCCTTGGCAGGCGGCGCGCTTCATACCTTCGGTGATCCGGCGGGCACTGGCAACGAGCGCACCCCGGAACACACCGGGGAAGGCCAGCACATTGTTTCTGATTCGGGAAATCCGCGCGCGTGACCACAGCGTCGATGATTCCGGCGTCTTCGATCACCTCGCGGCCGCTGGTGCTGTCCAGGGGCGGCATGAGCACCGCGGAGATCAAAGCGAGGATCGAGGCCATGTTCGCCGACGACCGACGACCGGTCAGCCAGACGGGTGCACTCTGACACATCAAGGGGGACAGGATGAATGTGCTGCTTCTGCTAGTTTTGCTGATCACCGCGTTCGCTGTCGTGCTGGCGATGCAAACCGACGAGTAGTCCCGCTTTCGGCACTGAACGGCGCGTCAGCGACCGGCGTCCTACTGGTCTTCGTTCCCTTTCAGCAGTTCATTGATGGTTGCTGTCTCGGTGGCTTCCTCGTGGTCGTCGAACAGCGGTCGAATTCCGCGAGCTGCCATGATCTGGTCGTTGCTGGCGCCGGCGGCGATCATCGGCCAGACCAGGGCGTCGTCGCCGACGATGAAGTCGATGACGACGGGGCGGTCGTTGATGGCGCGGGCTTGGGCGATCACCGCGTCGACGTCCTTCTCTCGTTCGCAGCGCAAGGCGATGCAGCCGAGCGCCTCGGAGAGTTGCACGAAGTCGGGGATGCGGCGGGAATGGGTGGCCAGGTCGACGTTCGAGTACCGGCCGTCGTAGTGGATTGCCTGGAGTTGTTTGACCATGCCGAGGTTGCCGTTGTTGATCAGGGCGACCTTGATCGGGAGACCTTCGATCGCGGCGGTGGCCAGTTCCTGGTTGGTCATCTGGAAGCAGCCGTCGCCGTCGATCGCCCACACCTCACGGTCGGGTGCTCCAAGCTTGGCACCGAGCGCCGCGGGCACCGCATAACCCATCGTGCCGAGACCGCCCGAATTGAGCCAGGTACGCGGCTTTTCGTAGCTGATGTAGTGCGCGGCCCACATCTGGTGCTGGCCGACGCCTGAACAGTAGATCGCATCGGGGCCGGCGGCCTTACCGAGAGCTTCGATGACGAACTCCGGCGACAGGGCTCCGTCGCGAGGGCGGTCGTAGCTGACGGGTAGGCCCGGCGAATCCCGTCGAGATAGGTGCGCCAGCTGGCCAGGTCGATCGGTCGGCCTTGGTCTCGGCGGGAACGTATCGAGTCGATCAGTGCCGTGGTGGTCTGCTTGCAGTCGCCGACGATCGGCACATCGGCGAATCGGTTCTTGCCGATCTCGGCCGGGTCGATGTCGGCGTGAACGACCTGGGCGCCGGGCGCGAACGAGGCCGCTTCCCCGGTGACGCGGTCGTCGAACCGGGCACCGAGCGCGATCAACAGGTCGCTCTTCTGTAGCGCCGCAACAGCGGCGACGGTGCCGTGCATGCCAGGCATCCCGTAGTGCAGGCGGTGGCTGTCGGGGAACGCTCCGCGGGCCATCAGCGTCGTCACGACGGGAAACCTTGATCACACCCCCGCCGACGTAAAGGACCGGCGCCTTCGCGGCGGCGATGAGGTCGGCGGCCGCCCGGATCTGCTTGCCGTGCGGTCTACTCACCGGCCGGTAGCCGGGCAGCTTGGTCGCCGGTGGCCAAGCAAAGGTGGTGGTGGCCTGCAGGACGTCCTTGGGGATGTCGACGAGCACGGCACCGGGGCGCCCGGTGGCGGCGATGTGGAACGCCTCCGCGAGAGTGCGGGGGATGTCCTTGGGGTCGGTGACCAGGAAGTTGTGCTTGGTGATCGGCATGGTGATACCGCAGATGTCGGCTTCCTGGAAGGCGTCGGTGCCGATCAGCCCGCGCCCGACCCGCCCGGTGATCGCCACGACCGGCACCGAGTCCATCTGCGCGTCGGCGAGCGGGGTGAGCAGGTTCGTTGCGCCCGGCCCGGACGTTGCCATGCAAACCCCGACCTTGCCGGTGGCTTGGGCGTACCCGGTGGCGGCATGTCCGGCACCCTGTTCGTGACGCACCAGCACATGACGCAGCCGCTGGGAATCGATCAGCGGGTCGTACACCGGCAGGATTGCTCCGCCCGGAATGCCGAAGACCACCTCGACGGGCAGCGCTTCGAGCGCGCGCACCACCGCTTGAGCGCCGGTCATCCGCATCGGGTGGATTCGCTCGGGGAGCGCAGTGGAGGAAGCGGCGGAATTCCGGCTGGGCGGCTCGGTGTCGCGAATTGCCGGGAGGGGTCGCTGGATAGGGGAAAAGGTAGATCGCACAGGAAGTCCTCGAGTCGGGTCCGTGCTGTACTTGCTGCGCCGAATTGCGGTTACGGGTCAGACCGCGCCGTATACGGTGCGTCGATAATCGTGCGGCGGTGTCGTTGTCCGGGTCTCCGGCCTCGTGAGCTCTCCCGGCGGGCGATCGAGGAACGGCGTGGCGTTCTCGTGCCTGGCGTGATCTCAGTCATGCAGTGACCGGCAGATCCGGCAACCAGCACTCATGAGGGTGAGCAGTCTGCACGCCGGCACTGCTGCTGGTCCCGATCCCGGTGGTCATCCTGCCCACCGGCGACGCTGTCGGACGAAATCGCTGCGCACTGACCGTGATCGGCTGTGGGGACCAGCAGGGCACAGGAGCTGACGGTCGAACCTTGCACATCAACCTCAACTGTTATCAAATATTGCAATAGCCCGATCGGCGACACACGACCCAAGGAGTCCACCTATGCCCGACATCCATTCCGCGTCCTCGGCCTCCCCGGCCATTCCCGCCGGTACGTATGCCGTTGATACCGAGCAATCGGCGGTGACGTTCCGCGCCAAAGCGTTCGGGTTGATGTGGGTGCGAGGCCGTATCCCGGTGCTGGAGGGCTCGATCACGGTCAGCGGCGGCCGCATCACCGGGACCGGCCTGCTCGCCGCCGATCGGATCGATACCGCATTGGGGCCCCGTGATTGGCACCTGCGGTCCGCGCACTATCTCCACACGGACAAGCACCCCACGATCGAAGTGGCGATCGACGGTGCCGACTTGTCGAGCGGTTCAGTTGTGTGTGAGGTGATGGTCCGGGGGACCACCGCTCCCGCCCAGTTGCAGCTTCGATCGATCGCGGCGGCCGACACACTCGACATCACCGCGGAGACGACGGTGGATCGCACCGTGTATCCGATGCTGGGCCCGTGGGCCGGAGTGTCACGTCGTGCGAACCTGGGCATCACGCTCGTCGCTCGGCCAACCGGGAACGCGTAGTACCCGAATCCGTTGGCGCAAGCAATCTCTCGCAACCATTCCGGTGCGGATCGATCACACGGCAGTGTGTGCGGCCGCGACACTTTTCGAGGCCGGCCGGGCGAGCTTGCTCGAGCAGAAGTCCATCAAGTATGTCCGGGTTGAGAAGTCGACGTCGTTGATCACTGTGGACGTCACCATCGCCAGAAGGCGTTGGTAGAACACCTGCGGGGTGATGCCGAACTCGGGCAGGATGTATTCGTCTCCTCCGCCGAATGGGGACCATTTGGTGGCGAACGCCAGCATGGCCTGATCGTCTCGGGTCATTGTTCCTCCTCGTCCCCGGCTGGGTGTTGCTGATATCTGTCAGAGATCATCTGCGGTGAAGCCGTTTTCGAGTCGCGCTTTGACGGCGGTGAGAAAGCGGGCGGCGTCGGCGCCGTCGACGATGCGGTGATCGTAGGAGATGGACAAGTAGGCCATCGACCGCACGTCTATGCGGAGCTCACCGTCCCGCCGGGACGGGATCAGCCGCTCGACCACGGCACCGACACCGAGGATCCCGGTCTGCGGTTGGTTGATGATCGGGGTGTCGAACAGCGCACCCCGGCTGCCGGTGTTGGTGAGGGTGAAGGTGCCGCCCGTCAGGTCGTCGGCGGTGATCGTGCCGGTGCGGACCTTGTCGGCTTTGTCCGCGATCGCCTGGGCCAGTCCCTCGGTGCCGAGCTGCTGGGCGTCTCGGATGACCGGCACCATCAGGCCCTTTGCGCTGTCGACGGCCATGCCGAGGTGGCAGTGGTCGTAGTAGGTCACCTCGGTGACGTCGGTGTTCAGCGAGGCGTTGAGGACCCGGTGCTCGGCCAACGCGTCGACGGCGGCTTGGGCGAAGAACGGCAGGAAGGACAGCTTGATTCCGGTCCGCTGCAGGAAGGCGTCCTTGTGGGTGGCCCGCAGCCGGGCGATCGCGGTGACGTCGACCTCGAGCACCGTGGTCAGCTGGGCGGCGGTCTGCAACGATTCGACCATCCGCTTCGCTATCGTGCGGCGGATCCGCGGCAGTTTTTCGGTGGTCGAGCCGGTCGCCGGCAGCGACGCAGCGGTGCCTAGTGTGGCCGGGGGTGTGGCCGTGTCCGGCTCCGGAGGCGGCGAGGGAACCGCCGCCGGAGCCGGGGGCACCGGCGGCGGGGTCTGTGCAGGATCCGCCGTCGGTGCCGGTATGGGAGGGGCCGCGGGAGCCGCAGCCGTGCCGCCGGATTCGGTGATGATGGCCAGGTCGGCGTCGATGGCGACGGCGTCGTTCTCCTCGGCGAGGTGGCGCTGGAGAATCCCGGTGACCGGTGACGGAATCTCGGTGTCGACCTTGTCGGTGGCGACCTCGAGCAGTGGTTCCTCCGCGGTGACGTGGTCACCGGGTTGTTTGAGCCACCGGGTGATGGTGCCCTCGTCGACGCTTTCCCCGAGGGCTGGCATCCGCACCGTGGTGCCTTCGAGTTGTTCGGTTGTCATCGTGTTGTTTGCTCCTGGCCTGTGTGCGTGCGGGTCTCGGTGATCAGGGGATGATGTCGAGTGCGGCCCGCACGATGCTGTCGGTGTCGATGCCGTGGTAGCGGTACACCTCGTCGAGCGAGCCGACCTGCCCGAACTTGCTCACTCCGAGTGCGGTGCTGCGCACCTGGTTGATGCCGGCGAGGAAAGCCAGGGTGTGCGGGTGGCCGTCGAGGACGGTGACCATTGGGTTGGCGCGATCAGCGGGAAAGAGCTGATCAAGGATCCAGCTGTCCCCGGACCCGCGGCCCTGCCGCGCCTGGACCGCCTCGAACAGCAACCCGGGACTGGTCACGCAGACGACGTCGGCGGGGATGGCTTGCTCGGAGAGCCGGTCGGCGGCGGCCAGGGCTTCGGTCACCATCGCCCCCATCGCCACGAGGGTCACCTGCGCATCATCTCGGCGGACGAGGGGGTAGCCACCGGCCACCACCTGACGGCGACGGCGCTCGCGGGCCGCCGGGTCCGTGGGCACCGCGGCCAGGGTCTGATCGACCGGGCGAGTGGACAGGCGCAGATATGCGGAGGTGCCGTCCGGGCGACCGAGCCGGCCGATGCTGGCCAGCAAGGTCCACTCGGTGTCGATCGCGAACGCCGGTTCGTAGCTGATGCACCCGGGCTGCTCGAGACCGATGGACGGGGTCTTGATCGACTGGTGCGCACCGCCTTCGGCGGCCAGGGTGACACCAGAGGGGGTGCCGACCAGGATCGACTGCCCGCCCGCGTAGATGCCGTACGACCAGGGCTCGAGGGCGCGTTCGACGAACGGGTCATACATCACGCCGATCGGAAACAGCGGCTGCCCCCACCGGCTCCAGGTGGCACCGAGCTCACCCATCAGTCCGACCAGGTTGGTTTCGGCGATGCCCAGTTCCATGTGCTGCCCGGTGGGCCGCTCATTCCAGTGCATGATGGTCTCGCGGTCGTCGTCGAACCAGTTGCGGCGCTCGGCCGCCGACCACACGCCGACCTTGTTGACCCAACCCGCCAGGTTGGTCGTCGAACTCACGTCCGGGCTGACCGTGACCACCCGCTTGGCCGCCTCGGGGGCTTCGCGGGTCAGGTCCAGCAGCACCCGGCCCAGGGCCGCCTGGGTGGTGGCGGTGCCCTTGGGGGTGCGGCCGATGTCGGTGGGGATCGTGAGCGCGGGCAGCGCCGGGACAGGGTTCCGGCGCAGCCGCTCCGCGTTGCTCGCGCACCGCCGCCCGACCGCGGAGTCGGCGGCGAACCGGCCCCACGGCGACGCCGGGTCCATGCCCAGATCCGCCGCGAGCGAGGCATATTCGTCGACCGACAGCAGCGACGAGTGGTTCTGCGGGTGTCCTTGGGTGGGCAGCCCGTAGCCCTTGATGGTGTAGGCGATGATCACGGTCGGCCGGGTGTCGTCGATCTGCCGATAGGCCGCGGTCAGGGCGGACAGGTCGTGGCCGCCGAGGTTGCGGATCGCCGCGGTCAGGGTGGCATCGTCGAGGCCGGCGATCAGCGCGCTGATCTCGGTGCTCCCGGGGCCGTTCCCGGGCAGGCGGGTCCGGACCTCATCGGCGCTGCACCGCAGCAGCCGCTGGTACTCCGGGTTGGGCATGTCCAGGATCCGGGTGCGCAGTGCCTGCCCACCGGGCCGGGTGAACAACTCTTCGAGGAGTCTGCCGAACTTGACGGTGATCACCTGCCAGCCGGCGGCGTCGAACATCTTCTCCAACCGGTTCGCGGCGATGTTGGGAATGACCCGGTCCAGGGACTGCCGGTTGAGGTCCACGATCCACACGACCTCACCGAGGTCGGCGATGCCCGGGTCGAGGATGGCCTCCCACACCGCGCCCTCGTCGAGTTCGGCGTCTCCGACCAGCGAGTACTGACGGCCGGTGCCCGCCCCGCCGGTAGTGGTTTCGACGTAGCGGCGGGCTATCGCACCCCAGATCGGGGCGGTAGCGCCGATGCCGACCGAACCGGTGGAGTAGTCGACGGTGTCGGGATCCTTGGACCGGCTGGGGTAGGACTGCAGGCCGCCGAATTCCCGCAGGGTGGTCAGGTACTTCTCGTCGAGCTCCCCGAGCAGGTAGTTGATGCCGTGCAACACGGGGGAGGCGTGCGGCTTGACCGACACCCGGTCGCCGGGCTGGAGCTGTTCGAACCACAGCGAGGTCATGATCGAGACCATCGAGGCGCACGAGGCCTGATGCCCGCCGACCTTGAGGCCGGTGGGGTTGGGGCGGATGCGGTTGGCATGATGGATCATCGAGGTGGAGAGCCACAACACCCGCTGCCGAATCGTTTCGAGTGTCTCCAGATCCACCGGACCACCGGCCTGGGCGGGCGGGGTCGCGGTTCCGGGGGCGACGGGCAGGGTGTCGTGCATCGGATTCTCTTTCCTCACAAGGGCGGATCGCTGCGGACGAGCGCAACTATCAGAACGGCTCCGACGGGGTGGCCAGGGAGCAATCCACTCGACCGGTGACGGGGTGTGTGCGGTCGGATGCGGTATCGGAATGCGGCGGTGCCGGATCTGGTCTGATCGCCGCCCACCTGTTATAACAGTGGATCAGGATTTTGCCGCCTGCGCAATAGTCGGTGTCGAGATTGAGCAGAATGCACGCCGGCAGGGCGCTCGAGGGACGGTGGGATTGGCACAATGCCAAGCACGCACAAAGCGGATCAGATCGACGCCCGGCTTCTGCTCGCGCTCGCGGAGTCGCCGCGGGCCACGACCATTGCCCTGGCGGACCGGATAGGACTCTCACGCAACACCGTTCAGGCCCGGATGGGCAAGCTCGACGACTCGCACGCGCTGCGCTCGTTCGAGCGCCGCATCGACCCGGCGATTCTCGGTTACCCGCTGCAGGCATACATCTTGACCAACGTCACCCAGCGCAAGCTTGCCCGTGTCGGGGCCGCCCTCGACGGCATTCCCGAGGTGCTCGAGGTCCTCGGCCTGAGCGGTGTCGCGGATCTGCTCATCCACGTCGCCGTCCGGGACGCCGACGACCTGTATCGGGTGGCCGGGGACATCCTTGGGATCAAGGGGGTCAAACGCACCACCACCGCCCTGGTGATGCGCGAGATGGTCGACTACCGGATCGCGCCGCTGGTCGAGAAGCTCATCGACTGACACCGGCCGGTCCGCGCCCGGATCGGCACCGACCTCGTGTTATAACATGCCTCGTACGTGGTGACAGCGATGAGAACGAGACGGAGATGGTCGTGACAACGAGCACGAGAAACCCGCAACCGCCGGTGCGGTCCCTGACTCCGACCTCCGTTCCCGAGCAGGTCGCCAAGGAAATCCGGCGCTCGATCCTCGCCGGTGAACTCCGTCCGGGGCAGACGTTCTCGTTGCGGGAAATCTCCGGCCAGCTCGGGGTGAGTTTCATCCCGGTCCGGGAAGCACTCAAAGAGCTCGAAGCGCAGGGTCTGGTGGTGACCCGCCCCGGGAAAAGCGCCATGGTTGCCCCGCTCTCGCACGAGGACCTGCACGGGATCTATCGGCTGCGCCGCCAACTCGAACCGGAGATCGCCGGCCGCGCCTGCAAACTGCTCGACGACGCCGACCTGCGTCGACTCGAGAACTACGTGACCATGTTCGGCGACGAGAGCCTCGACCTCGACGACATCTACCAGGCGCACCACGCCTTCCACTACGAGCTGCTCCGGCCCGCCGCCACCGCGTGGGACCTGCGCGTGCTCGACGGCCTGTGGCACGCCGCCGAACGGTATATCCGGCTGGCGTTCTCGGGTCGAGAGGCCGAACCGGATGAACACGAGCGGCGGGGACACGTGCATGCGGACATCCTCACCGTCGTGCGCACCCGCAACATGAGAAAGGTCGCCGCGGCGACACGGCAGCACCTCGACGACAACGAACAGATCGCGCTTCGCGCGCTCGACCCGATCGCGCCCTGAACGCTGCCGCCTCGGCGCATGTTCACGTCGGCTCTGCGGTCGCCGAGGCCCCGCCCCGGCGACCTGCCCTCAGGTGAGGGTAGAGGTGTCGGCGCGGTGGTCTTGGAACCGCTGCGCGTAGTCGATGTACCAGTCGAGGGCGTCGGTGTCGGCGACCGTGGCGCGGTTGATCGCGGTCTCCGGAGAGACTCCCTGGATCAGCTTCTTGACCGGAATCTCGAGCCGCTTGCCGGTACGGGTGATGGGAATAGCCGGGACGTCGATGATCTCGTCCGGCACGTGCCGGGGCGAGGCCTCCCGGCGGATCGTGGTGCGAATCTTCTCCACGAGCGCGTCGTCGAGGTCGTATCCGTCGCGCAGTACCACGAACAGCGGCATGTGATAGCCACCGTGGGGTAGTTCGGCGCCGATCACCAGCGCCTCGGCGATCTCCGGCAGTGCTTCGACGGCCTGATAGATATCCGCCGACCCCATCCGGACCCCGCCACGGTTGATCGTCGAATCCGACCGCCCGTGGACCACGCAGCCGCCGTCGGGTTCCATGGTGATCCAGTCTCCGTGCCGCCACACCCCGGGGTAGACCTCGAAATAGGCGTCCCGGTACCGGTTTCCGTCCGGGTCGTTCCAGAAGTAGATCGGCATCGACGGCATCGGTGCGGTGATCACCATTTCCCCGACTTCCCCGACGACCGCCTCACCGGTCTCGGTCCAGGCCTGCACATCGACCCCCAGGTAGGGGCCCTGCAGTTCTCCCACCCGAACGGGGGAGAGCGGATTGGCGCCGATGAAGCCGGTGGCCACATCGGTGCCGCCGCTGTCGGATCCCAGGTGCACATCCGGGCTGACCGTGTCGTAGATCCACCGCCAGGTGGTGTCCGGCAGCGGGGAACCGGTCGACATGATCGACCGCAACCCCGACAGGTCGAAAGCGGTACCGGGCTCGGTGCCGGCCTTCTCGCACAGCGTCAGATAGGCGGCGCCGGTGCCGAATCGGGTGGCCCCGTAGCGGGCGCAGATCTCGAATTGGTGGTCGGGCCGGCCGTAGGTGGGGCTGCCGTCATAGGTGATGATCGCAGCGCCGGTGACCATGGTGTCGACGAGCATGTTCCACACCACCCAGGCGGTGCTCGCGGCGATGAACACCCGATCGGTGGGGCCGAGGTCATAGTGCAGCGCGTTGGCCTTGAGCGCTTCGAGCAGGATGCCGCCGTGCGAGTGCACAATGCCCTTCGGGAGGCCGGTAGTGCCGGAGCTGTAGAGGATCCACAGCGGATGGTCGAACGGCACCTGCTCGTACTGTGGTGCGGCGTCTCCGACGACCACATCGGCGTACGCGGCGATGCTCGGCCGATGCTCCCCGGTGAAGGGTAGGCCGAGGTTGTCGACGACGACGGCGTGCCGCACGGTCGGGAGCTGGTCCAGCAGGGTGGCGAAGACGTCTCGGCGGTCGACGCGTTTGCCGTTGAACTGGTAGCCGTCCACCCCGATCAGCACGGTCGGCTCGATCTGCGCGAACCGGTCGACCAGCCCTTTCACACCGAAATCCGGTGCGCAACAGGACCACACCGCACCGACGCTGGCCGCGGCGAGCACCGCGACGACGGTGGGCGCGATGTTCGGAAGCATCGCCGCGATCCGGTCTCCGGGCTGCACACCGATCTTCCGGAAGTGGGCGGCGAGGTTGGCGACTTGCGCGACCAGCTCGGCCCGCGAGAGTTCGCCTGTGGTGCCGGTTTCGTCGACCGAGATGATCGCGGGCCCGGTCTGGTCGGTGTGACGGAGCAGGTTTTCGGCCCAGTTCAGCCGGGTGCCGGGGAACCACCGGGCCCCGGGCATCCGGGGGTCGGAGAGCACCGTCTGCGGTGGAGCCGAGGCGATGACGTCGAAGTACTCCCAGATCGAGAGCCAGAACTTTTCGAGGTCGCTGATCGACCAGCACCACAGCGAGTCGAAGTCGGTAGTGCAGACGTTTTTCTCGGCTGCGAGCCAGCGTTGGTATCGGCTCATGTTCGAAGCCGAGACCCGCTCGGGCGGCGGGGTCCACAACACTTCACGTCCTGGGGCGGTCATTGTTGGTGCGTCCTTTCCGGCTCCCGCCGCCACGGGCAGACGTGGTGTCCTGGTCTGCCCGTGGCGGGAGGGTTCGTGCGGTGGGGTCAGCGTGAGAGCACGGTGCCGAGTGCGCGGGTGAGCTCGTCGGCGGGGTCGGCGACGGCGCCGGTGCTGCGCCAGGCGACGTGGTTGTCCGGTCGGACCAGGATTGCCCCGGTGTCGTCGATCTGGCGGAGTTCACTCCAGCGGCCGGTGGGGTCGGTGTAGTCGGTGCCGGCGCTGATCTGGGCGACCTTGATCTGGACCCCGAACTTGTCGTTGGCCAACCGGGCGGCATCGGACCAGGCGGCACCGTCTGCGGCGGTGATGAGCACGAAGTGAGCGTTGTTGCCGGTGAGGTCGTGGGTGGAGATCTGCCGGCCGTCGTGCTCGAGCCAGGCGTGCGGGAGTCGGTGCCCGGGGCGGGTGGTGGGGTGGTAGTTGTGCCCCATCGGGTCGCGCGGCGGTGCCTCGGTGCCGTCCGGGACGAGGGCCCCGTCGCGGTAGGCGAAGCCGATTTCGAGGTCGTGGGCCTGGAATTCGGTGCGCTGGGTACTGATCACCTCGGCCGCGCGGGCCCGGCGGGTTTCGCCCATCGGGGTGTCGGAGAAGTAGTCCCGGAATACCTGGACCTGGGCTTCGAGCGGCTGGCCGGGGATCAGGCCGAGGCCGGCGTCGACGACCATGTGGTTGAGGAAGGTGAACATGGCCCAGTCGACGTTGCGCATGCCGACGAGGCGGCGTTCGGGCTCGTAGGTGTCGAGCAGGGCGGGGGCGGCGTCACCCTTGACGACCGCGGCCAGTTTCCAGGCCAGGTTGTGGGCGTCCTGGATGGCGGTGTTCAGGCCCAGACCGGTGGTGGGTGGGTGCCGGTGGGCGGCGTCGCCGGCGAGGAAGATCCGGCCGACCTGGTACTTGTCGGCGAGCACCCCTTCGAGGATCCAGTGGCTGACCTTGTGGATCTTCAATTCGAGGTCGGGCAGCTTGAGGAGCTCGCGCAGCCGGGGAACGATTGCCTCTTCGTCGAACCGGGCCGGGTCGTCCGGGCGGAAGGTGAAGTGCAGGACGAATTCTTCTGAGTGCTTGCCCCACGTGGGGCCCATGGCGGCCATGGCGCCGCTGTTCCAGGAGCCGGCGCCCTCGGGGTTGAGCAGCCAGGTGATCAGGACGTCGTCCTCCCACCACTGCGACAGGTCGGCGGTGAAGTGGGTGCTGACCATGTCGAGGATCCCGGTCGGGCCCTCCATTTTCACACCGAGTTCGGGTCCGACGGTCTTGCCGCCGTCGGCGGCGACCATGTACTGGGCGTGGACGGTGTAGGTCTGCTGGGTGTCGCGGTTCAGGACGACGGCGTGGATTCCGTTCTCGTCCTGCTCGAACGAGACGAGTTCGCGGCCGAAGTGGATCGAGTCCGGTGCCCGCTTCTCGGCGTGCTCACGCAGGAGGGGTTCGAGGCGGATCTGCGGGTAGTTGGTGGACGGGCACGGGCTGTCGACCGCGTATGCGCTCTCGAGTCGTCCGCCGCCGAACGATTCGAGGGTGTACAGGGTGCGGCCGTCCAGTTCGCCGTCGCCGCCGAGGGAGGTGACCCACCGGGTCTTGCCCATGTTCTTTGGTGGGGTGCCCACCGCGTAGATCGAGTCCGCGACGCCGACCTGGCGCAGCACCTCCATGGTGCGCTGGTTGAGGTAGTGGGCCTTGGGCAGATGGGAGGTGGCGGTGTGCCGCTCGACGAGGTGGTGGTCGATGCCGTGTTCGGACAGCAGGATCGAGGTGGTCAATCCACACCCGCCTCCGCCGACGATGAGGACGGGAACGGTGATCTCAGACATGGCTGGTGCTCCTGGAAACAGTGGTGAGTGGGTGCGGGCGGGTTGCGGCGGTGAAGTGGTGCCGCATCTCGCCGATGGTGTCGGCGCGGCTGACGAGTTCGTCGTCGACACCGATGAGCCGTTTCGGGTCGCGGGTGAAGCCGATACCCGATGGGGTGCCGGTGAAGATGAGGTCGCCGGGGCGCAGCGGCAGGATCGACGACAGGTAGGACACGAGGACCGGGATCGGGAAAATCAGGTGCCGGGTGCGCGAGTTCTGCATCAGCTCGCCCGACAGAATCGTGCTGACCTCGATGTCGTCGGGGTCGGCGAATTCGTCCGGGGTGACCAGGACCGGCCCGATCGGGGCGAAACCGGCGAACGATTTGCCGAGGGTGAATTGCTGGGGTGGGGGACCGGACAGCTGCAGGTCCCGCTCGGACAGGTCCTGGCCGAGGGTCAGCCCGGCCACATACTCCCAGCCCTCGGCGACGGGAACGTGTCGGGCTTCCTTGCCGATGACCGCCACGAGTTCGACTTCGAAATCCACTGACCCGCCGGGGTGTTCGATGGTGTCGTAGGGACCGGTGATCGAGGCGGGGAACTTGGTGAATACGAAAGGGGCGTCGGGCAGGGTCAGCCCGGATTCCTCGACGTGGTCGGCGTAGTTCACGCCGATCGCGAAGATCTGGCCGGGCCGGGGGACCGGGGCGCCCAGCTCGGACTCGACCACCGGCGCCCCGGCGGCGAAATTCACCGTGGCTGCCCATGCGGTGAACTCGTCCCATCGGTCGAAGATCTGCTGGGGTTCGGCGGAAAAGCGGCCCCCGCTGGCCGTCTCGACGTCGACGGCGATGCCGTCCGCCACGATCTGGAGCCGGCCGGCCTGGTTTGCCACACGCATGAGAAGTCCTTCGGGTGATCGATCGGAAAGATGCTGATTCGTCGGGCCGAGCGTGAGCTCGCGTGCGGTCAGCTGGTCAGTGCCGCCATCGGGTCGGGCAGGTCCGGGCTGGTCTGCAGGGCCCAGGAGTGGGTGGTGATCTCCGAGACCGGGGTGCCCTGGGCGAGTGCTTGCCGCATCGCCTCCGGGACGAACGAAACTCCGACCGGGTTGTTGCCGTATTCGGGGCCGTTCATGTAGGCCGTCGCCTCGTCCGGCGTCGCGAAGTTGTCGATCTGCAGTTCGACGAAGTTGCCGTCCGGGTCCTGGTAGTACAGCGAGGTCGTTACCCCGTGCTGGATCGGCACCTTCGGTTCGATCCCCTTTTCCTTGAGCGAGTCGTAGCGATCGAGCAGATCGTCGAGTGTGTCGAAGGTGTAGGCGGTGTGGTGCATGCCCGCTGCACCCGGATTGCGCGGTTCGAGCTGCACCGGGGCGCCCAGCAGCGCGACCCGGTGGTGCTCCTCGTCGAAGGTGATGAAGCACAAGCCGTGCCCTTCGTAGACCACGTGCGCGTCCAGCACGGTGCAGTACCAGTCGCGCATCTCCTCGAATAGGCTGGTCTGCAGCACGACGTGCGCGAACTTGGGAGTGGCGGTCATCGTTGACTCCTTCGATACTCGCGGTCGGCGACCGCGAGGGGATATGTGGACACCGGACTACGGAAGGTCCGTTCGTCGGCTACGTGTGCCTACCTGGCGCGGGTGCTATACCTGATAACAGTCGGTGCGCCGACCTGTGCCGAAGACTTCTCTGTGGTCCCCGTCACGTAGTGGTCTCCCCATTTCACGAAATTCCACCGGGGATGGCTACGGGCTACGGAACAGGAACTGCGGGAGAAATTGGTTTACAGACCAAAACAGCTGGTGTGCTCGTTGTACCGTGGAGGCGGATCGGAAGGATGTTGAGTGCCGCATTGGACTGGTGAACTTTCGGGAACACGGGCCCGGCAATCGGAGCTCGAGTGGCTCAGTCCGGACGCCGACCGGATTCGCGCCGTGCTCGGCGACGGTGCCGTCACCTGGGCTGTCGAAGTCGGTCAGGACATCGCCGCCAAGATCTCCCGAAAAGTGCCGGCGGTGGGCGAGGGTGCGCTACCCCTGGACGCGATCCGGCGGGCCACCACAGCGACCGTGTGTCGAGCCCTGACACTGGTCGCCGGCCTCGGCGAGTCGGAGACGTCGCTGGCCAGCGCCGAGGTGGAGGAGATCGCCAGAGACTTCGCCCGTCGAGGCATGGAGCTCGACGACCTGCTCCGGACCATCCGCGTCGGGTACGCCGTGCTGGCGGCCGCACTTCTCGACGCGGTCACCCGCCTGATTCCACCGAGCGAGAGCGGCAACGAGATGCGCCGCATCTCGCTGCTGCTCTTCGAGGTGCTCGACGATTTCACCGGGGTGGCCGCGTCGGCCTTCCTCGAGGAGCAGAGCGCGTGGGCCGCGGGAGTATCCGCAGCGCGACTCGATCTCGTCACCAAGATCATCGCCGCGGACCCCATCGAATCCGCCCACGCCGAACAGGTCCTCGGCTACCCCCTCGGCGGCCACCACGTGGCCCTCATCGCCTGGAGCGGCCCGCACTCGGGCCATGACCTGCGGGCCGTCGTCGACCCGGTGCTACGACAGTGGGGAACACCGACCGCATCATTGGTGATCCCCGTCGGCCTGCAGGCGATCTGGGCGTGGGGTGCCATCACCCCTGACCCAACGCGCGCGCTGACGTCCACCCTGCCCGCCTTCGGCGACACTTTCGTCGTGACCGGCCAACTCGGCTCCGGGATCGACGGATTCCGCAGAAGTCACCTCGAGGCCCGCGCGGTCGAGCGGCTGGTTCGCCTGCGGGTCGGTCATCCACCCACCACCACCGCTCACGAGCACATCGCCCTCGAAGTGCTCCTCCTTGCCGATCCGGAAGCCGCGGTGCAGTTCGCCTCCCGACTGCTCGGCCCGCTCGCGGGCAACGACCCCCGCATGGCCGATCTGCGTTCGACCCTGAGCCTCTACCTCGACATGGACCACAGTCTGGCCAAAGTCGCGACGGCAGAGCATATTTCCAAGAACACAGTGACCTATCGAGTGCAGAAGGCATTGAGTCTGTGCACGCCTTCAGGTGGATCGAGCACGGACCTGCGGGCAGCGCTGCGCATCTACGAGTGGCTTCGAGACGCCCCCATCGCACAGTGGTAGCTGTCGCAGGTCGGCGAGCCGCCGGTCCCCGATTGGTCTAGAAACCAAAAGACGGCGACAACCCTGGGTTCTGCAGTAGTGCGAACCACGCAACTCATGCGGTCTACTTGTGGTGTAGGACACACCAGATCCCGGTGGCGAGAGTCCACAAAGCCCAGAGACGGAAGACCGTCCCTTCGCCGGGAATCGCGGTAAGAACCGCAGTCGACAGAAGGAAGTCTACGATGCACACCCCCTTGAGTCCTGTCCAGGAAACGTTCAAGGACGTGATGTCACACGTGGCCACTCCGGTCGCCGTCGTGACCTCCATGGACGGCGGCCTGCCCTTCGGTACCACCGTCAGCGCCTTCACCTCCCTGTCGATGACACCCCCGATGGTCCTGGTCTCACTGGATCGAGGATCGGAGACGCTCGAACTGATCACGGCGTCGAAGAAGTTCGGATTGAACGTGCTGGCCAGCGATCAACAAGGCACCGCGCTCAAGTTCGCGAAGAAGGGCGGAATCGGCAAGTTCCAGGGCGTGCGGTGGGAGATCGACCACGACCTTCCCCGAATCGCGGGCGCCGCCGGCTGGATCGCCTGCCACGTGGACCAGTTCGTCGAGGGCGGCGACCACGTGGTCGTGCTCGGCACCGTCGTCGCAGCAGAGAACAACTACAGCGATCCGCTCACCTACCACCGCCGCGTCTTCGGCACGCACTCGGCGCTCGAATCCGCATAACCCGACCGCACGATCACGGCGTCGCCGCGACCAACTTCACCAAGCCGTATCGCCCACTACAGCAAAATCATTCGCACCAGGAAGGCACGCCATGACGACGTCGTTCGCGCCCCGCGCCCCACGCCAACGGTCATGGTCGACGATCGCCGCCGGTAGCCGCGCCCTCGCCGCCGGTGAGCTGATCATCCTCAGCCATCTCCGCCGCGTCGTGCTCGTCGGGTCCGCCTCCGTCGTGACCACCGAGCAGATGGCCTTTCTGATTCGCCACACCACCGGATTTCTGCAGGTGGCGCTGCACGAACGGATCTGTGACCTTCTCTTTCTGCCGGAAGCGACCCCGACGGTTCGGACCAGTTCCACACTCGGCCATGGCCAATGTGTCACCGTCGACGCTGCTGCCGGTATTACCACCGGGATCTCCGGCGCCGACCGGGCGCGTACGGCCCGCATCCTCGCCGACCCGGCCACGGGCCCCGGCGACCTCACCCGGCCCGGGCACCTGGTCCCGGTGCGCGTGACACCCACAGAGTTTCGTACGCGTCAGACCACCGCGTCCCTCGCCCTCGCGCTCACCGACGCTACAGCCACCCAATGCTCAGGCGCGGTTTTCGCCGACCTCGACGGCATCGCCGACCCGATCAGTGTCGGCGATCGACACGATGCCGAGATCCTCGCCGACCGGTACGGACTGACACTCGTCGCCGGCCAGGACCTGGAGAACAACGTCCGCTGACACCCCGGCCGTGCCGCATGTGGCACGCACACCCTCACCAGCATCCGCACACGACCGGCGCGGTCCCCGCATGCCCGGAGCTGCGCCGATCACACCCCACAGCTCCAAGAAACAGCCATTCACCCACATCGGAGGACACAATGGACATCACCCGCACCGAACTCATGGACCGGGTGCACGCCCTGGTACCGGCCTTCGCCGAACGCGCCCAGAAGACCGAGGAAAACCGTGCTCCCCTCGACGAGACGATCACCGACCTCATCGACTCGGGAATCCTGGCCACGCTGACCCCCAAGGAGTACGGCGGACTCGAACTCGGACTCGACGTCGCCGCCGAGATCGTCCGCACCATCAGCGCGGCCTGCCCGTCGACCGGCTGGGTCACCTCCTTCTACACCGGAGCGGCCTGGCGAGTGAACATCTTCACCGAACAGGCCCAACGAGAAGTGTTCGCCGACAAGCCCTACACCCTCACCGCCGGTACCGCGGCCCCGCTGGGACAGGTGCAGAAGGTTGACGGCGGCTACCGCATCACCGGGCAGACGGCCTGGAACTCCGGATCGGTGCACGCGGAATGGTTCACCTTCGCAGGCGTCGTATTCGAGAAGGGCAGCGCCCCCACCCCGTTGTGGTTCGTCGTGCCCCGTGAGGACGTCAAGATCCTCGACACCTGGTTCATCGCCGGCATGGCCGGGACCGGCAGCAATGACATCAGCGTCGACGACGTGTTCGTCCCGGACTACCGCACCGGACCGTTCGCCCTCGCCCTCGCCGGTACTGCGCCCGGGCAGCTGATCCACCCCAACCCCATGTACCACCTGCCCTTCCTGCCGTTCGCGATGGCCGAGGTCACCCCGGTCGTCGTCGGTGCTCTGCGCGGGGCGGCGGACGCGTTCGTCCAGCGCACCCGGGACCGGCAGGGAACCATCAGCCAGGAGAAGGCCTCCGGCAAGCAGGCCGCCCAGATGCGGCTCGGCCGGGCGCTGGCCGCCGCGGACGCTGCCGAAACACTCCTCGACGCCTTCTTCGAACGCCTCACCGCACAGCGACCCGAGCAGTCCGACCCCCGCGATCGTGCCGAGATGAAGCTCAAGGCAGCATATCTGGCAGATCTGGCCCGCAACGCACTCAACGACATGGTGCGCGGAATCGGCGGCGACGGATACCGGAACTCCGCACCGATCCAGCGGTTCTTCCGTGACCTGTCCGTGCTGTCGGTGCACGCCTTCCTCGACATCGACACGGCTTCGGAAACCATCGGCCGGTTCACCCTCGACCTGCCCGTGTCCGATCCGCTCCTCTGACGAGCTGTCGCTACCACCTCACCCGAGCCTCGGTCGCGGCTCCACCACGGCCGACTCGGGAGGGGCAGCCGAGACTCGGACCCCATGACCCCAATGATGCGCCCACCGGCCGGACACCCGGTGAATCGGCATCGACCGGCGCAGGATCTGGAGAACAGGAACAGACACATGGTCGGCAGTAACTCGACATCGAACGCCTCGATGACGCAGCAAGAGACCTGCTGTTCGCGGAAGCACGAACAGTCAACAACTTCGCACCGACCCCGGTCAGCGATGCCGAACTCGCGCAGATCTGGGAAATGGCCCGCTGGGCGCCGACGGCCGCGAACTCCCAACCGCTGCGCGTGCAATACGTGTGCACCGACGACGCCCGCCGCAGACTGATCGAGCACCTGGACGAGGGCAACCGTGAGAAGACGACATCAGCTCCCGTCATCGTGATTCTCGCGGTAGACAGCGGATTTCACGAGCACCTTCCCCATCTGCTGCCGATCCGGCCGCAGATCCGCGAGGTCGTCGCCGCCAACGACGCGCTGCGCGAGCGCACCGCCAATTTCAACGCCGCCCTGCAGGCGGGGTACTTCATCCTCGCCATCCGGGCCGCCGGTCTGGCGGCCGGGCCGATGGCCGGATTCGACCCCACAGGAATGGACACCGAGTTCTTCTCCGGAACAACCTGGAGATCGATCCTGGTCGTCAACATCGGACACCCCGGTGAGAAATCCGTGGTTCGAGCGTCTCCCCAGACTCGATCCCGCAGAGACCGTGCACTGGGCATGAGGGCTGGAGACGGCTTCCCCGGGGCGTGCCCACCTCCAATTCAGAACGACCCCAACACTGCCGGGGTCTCCGTCACACACCAGAGAAAGAGAGTCCGCGATGACCACAGCCACGACCGAGGTCGAGACCACCCGCAAACTTCTCCAAGCCGCCGACACCGACATCGCAGAATTCTTCGACTACTTCTCCGACGACTGCGTCTTCCGCATGGGCAACAACGCCCCCGTCATCGGCAAGAGCGCCATCCAATCCTGGGTAGCGCAATACCTGACCTCGGTGGCGTCGATGCGCCACGAGATCATCGAACAATGGTCGGAGGGCACCGTAGCCGCGCTCCGGGTGGAGGTCACCTACACGTTGCAGAACGGTGAATCCTTCACACTCCCGGCCGTGACGCGCACCCGCGTCGAGAACAACAAGGTCACCGAATACCTGATCTTCATGGACCCCAGCCCCGTTATCTCTGGCACCACGCAATAGGGCTTCTATGAGCCGGCCCCGGTCTCCGGGGGCCGGCTCCTGTCTGCGGACATCGGGGAGGACTCTCGAGGCCCCACGACCTCCAGTTCACGTGACGAAGCACAAGCATCTCTTCCCGCCGCAAATGAATGCTATTGGGATATAAACATTGTCGCGTTTGCGAGTCATGGGGCACCCGCCCCGGAGGAGGTCGCGGTGACGGTTTCACAGGCACAACATCCAGCGCGGTTGCTCCGACCGCGAGATGACGATGCCCTGCGCGCCGAGCTACGCGTCATCACGGCGGGGTTTGCCACACCCGCGGTGGTATTCGGCGGCTCCGTCTCGGGGGGGAACCCTGAAGATCTCCGAAACACTGGGCACCAGAACTGCCGGACTGCGCGGCCTGCTGATTTCACCGATGTTGGGCCTCGGGGGCGCGCGATGACCCAGCTCCGGCCCCAGCGGGGATGCTGGTCGCCAGCAGGAATTCGAGAATGCGCGGTTCGACGGCGTCGAGCACGTTCTCGACCAGGTATTCGCCGATCGTCCGGTGCCGTCCGGACAGGTGGTCGATCAGCAACCGTGGATCCTTTGCGTCACGCAGGGACAGCGATGCTGGCTGGAGGGCCGCCACCGACCCATCTGTCGAGGCCGTCAACCGGTCGATCTCAGAATCGGCGAGGACCAGCCCGTTCACGTCAACGAGAAAGCGTTTCGATTCGTCCGGGGCGAAGCGCAATGCCTCCGGCCCGACTTCGACCAGCTCATCGCGCACCCGCATCCGGCTTAAGGGGAGGCCGGTTTGGGTTCTGCTAGTGACCACGAACTGGAGGTGGTGGCATCCGTTATCGAGCAAATATCCCAACGCAGCGATCGTGCCCGGCTCGGTGACCCGATGCCAGTCATCGAGGATCAGGGCGACGCGGTCGCCCCCGGCATGAATATCGTTGATCAGATTCGTCAGCACGTACTGCTGGGCCCGATCGCCGTGTTCTTCGAGGACCTGACCCAAATCTTGGGACAGCTCGGGCCGCACCCGGCGGAGGGCTTCGATCAGATGCCCAAGGAACCACACCACATTGTTGTCATCGGTATCGATGGTCAGCCACGCCGCGCTCACTCCGTCGGCGGTCAGTGCCTGCTGCCATTGGGAAGCGAGGGTCGACTTGCCGTAGCCGGCCGGGCATGGATCACGGTCAACCGTGGGCGCCGACCGTCCTCACGCATGTCGATCAACCGTTGTCGCACCACCGGAACCTTGGCCGGGATGGGGGGCCGAAACCGAGTGGCCGGTGTCGGCGGCGTCAGAGCCCGGCCTGACCCAGGACGCGACCCGATATCGGCGGGTCGCTGAGTCTCGTCCGTTTCGAGACCGACCGCGCGTTGGGTGTTCGCCGATTCACCAGTCCCCATGGGTAGGGCCATCGCATCCACCGCGAAGCCGGCGCGGAGCTGCGTCCGTCGTAAACAACATCCGCGGCAGATACAGTTGCCGGTGGGTTGCGAGTCGGACCATGCGGCATCGGCTGCGATCCCGGGTAGAGCAAGTGACTCTTCATCACTGGGTTCGCGGGGTTCGAGCGTCTTTGTCCGACTGCGACGCTGGGGTGCTGAGACTGCTATCGCAAATCTGGCCGGTGATTAGTTCAGCGGTGCTCAGCGTCGTCCTCGATTGCAATCAGAACCGTCCATCGCATGACCGTGTACGAGTGTGCGAGCGCGGCCACGGGTCTCTGCAGTGGTGCCGACGGCCACCCGCTGACGACGCTGATTCCGGCGATCACGGCGTGGAGGCGGAGGATCGGCATGGGTATTTCCCTGTTCGTCGAGATCGGCCTGTCACGCGCTGCGCTCGGTGGTGTTGTCGGCACGGCCACGGCCGCGGCCGAGGATGCGGTCGCGGTCCTCTTCGGACATCCCGCCCCAGATCCCGAAGGGTTCTCGCACGGCGAGCGCGTAGTCCCGGCATGGCCGTTGGACGGGGCATTGGGCGCAGATCTTCTTGGCCTCGTGGATGCGCTTCTGCCGTTTGGGTCCGCGTTCGTTGGTGGGGTGGAAGAACAGGGCAGGACTGACGATCCGGCACGTCGCGGCGAGGCGCCAGTTCAGTTCCTCGGGCTCGGGTAGGTCGCTTTGTCTGACGGTTCGATAGGCCCGCACAGCGGTGCTCCTTTTGCTGGAGGGCGGTCGAGCGCCCCGCACCGGTGGGTGATGCGGGGCGCCGGCGGATCAGGGGACGCTGACGAAGTTGGTGAAGCCGCCGTGCCGGGCCGGGAGGTCGGCGAGAGCTTCGTTGATCTTCTCGAGCGGGAAGCTGTGGTGCTCGAACACCGACAGGTCGAGGACCCCGGCGCCGGCGAGGTCGGCCATGTCCTGGGCCTCGGCGGTGGAGAACCACAGGCTGCCGAGGACGCTGATCTGGCTGCACATCAGCGAGAACATGTCCAGCGGTGGGCGTTCCATCATGCCGCCGATGTCGACGGCCACGCCGCCGCGGCGCAGGGTGGTGATGGCGTCGAGGAACGATTCTGCCGGTGCGCCGGGGCCGAGTGAGTCGATGACGATGTCGACGCCCTCCCCGTTGTTGTGTTCGCGCACCCAGCTGCGCAGGTCGCCCTCGCCGGCAGGCAGGACGTGGATGCGGTCGGGGGCGATGGATCGGACGTCCTCGAGGAGATCGGCGTTACGGCCGGTGCCGAAGATGTGGCTCGCACCGAGCGCGAGGGCGCTCAGGCAGGTACCCAGACCCAGGGTCCCGGAGATGCCATCGATCAGCACGGTGGAGCCGGCGCCGGCGCCGGCCTTGCACAGGGCCGAGTAACCGGTACCGAGGTAGCCGAATCGGGCGCCTTCCTCGAAGCTGACGGAGTCGGGCAGCTTCACCAGATTGCGTTGCGGCGCAGTCAGATACTCACCGAGCCCGCCGTAGGGGTAGGCGTCGAAGATTTGCTGGCCGTCGGCGCCGAAGGAGAAGTAGCCCATGAAGGTGTACTTGTCGCAGTTCTGATCGTGCCCCTGCCGGCAGGCGCGGCAGCCGCCGCAGGAGATTCCGGGGTTGACGTAGACGCGGTCGCCGACGGCGACGTCGGTGACGTGGCTGCCGACGGCGGCGACGACGCCGGCGGAGTCGAGGCCGAAGATGGCGGGGAGCTTCGGAAGCGGCAGGTAGGGGAACCATTCGCTGTAGGTGGCGAGCACGTTGGACAGGTTCGGTACGACGTTGCAGGCCTTGACCTGCACCAGCACGTCGGTGGCCCGCGGTTCGGGGGTCGGGAGTTCCTCGATCTGCATCGGCTGATTGATCTCGTGGAGGCGGGCAACGCGCATGGTCGACTTCATGAAGGGAACTCCTGAGTGGTGGTTCGTCTGGCTGGATAGCGGGATGTCGGGCACACGGAGTGCTGGTGTGGGCGCCGCGGGGCGCCCACACCAGTGCAACCGGGGTTTCGAGTGGTGGTGTGGTCAGGCGGTGGTGCCGGTGACCGAGGCGGTCAGGGCGGTCCGGATGTCGTCGACGGTGGCGATCTCGGCGAGCAGTCCGAGCGAGTTGATGCTCGCCTCGTGCGCTTCGGGGTTGGCCGCCGAGCACGCGTCTTCGACGATCACGACGCGGTAGCCGAGATCGCTTGCAACGCGAGCTGTTCCCTCGACAGAGGCGTTGGTGGCCACACCGGCGAACAGGAGTGTGGTGATGCCCTTGCCCCACAGGATGGTGTCGAGGTCGGTCCCGGCGAAGGCGCCGATCCGCTGGTGCGTGAGCACGATCTCGTCGCCGTTCGGCTTCAGCGGTTCGACGATCTCGGCGAGTTCGCTGCCCTCCTTGAGGCAGCCGGACTGGGCGACGATGCCCAGCAGCGGTGAGTTGACCTCGAGGTCGGAGAAGTCGGGTTTCCAGGCGACCCGGGTGTAGACCACGGGGGCGCCGGCCTCGCGGGCCGCGGCGATGAGCGCGGCGATCTGGTCGATGACGCGGCGTTCGCTCACCTGCTGGTGGAAGAAGTCGGCGAAGGCGCCGGTGGGGCCGACGACGTCGCCCTGGCAGTGAACGGCCACGACGGCGGTGGTGCGGGGGTCGAGTTCCATCAATAGCTCCTGGTTCGGGGGTGCGGGTTTAGGCGTGAGCGAGGATCGAGTGCCCGATGTTGTCGATGTCTCGGGCTGCGGTGAAGGGGTTGGACAGGAAGACCTGGAGGATGTCGACACCTGCCTCGCGCATCAGGGCGGCCTTGTCCCGCAGCTCGGCGGGTGATCCGTAGAGGCACCAGTAGTCGACGAGTTCCTTGCTGATGATCGGCCGGTGTGCGGGATCGAGTCCGCGCAGGTACTTCGCCCAGACGTCGAGGTAGTGCGGCTGGTCCGGGGCCTTCGGGTCGCCCAAATACCGCTGCGCGGCGGTGATGGAGGCATCGACGATGGAATCGCCCAGCTGGTCGCGGTGCTGGTCCATCAGGCCGGCGTTGGTGATGCACGAGCTGATCGGTCCGGAACCGAAACCGTTGGTGACACCGTCTTCCCAGGTCTCACCGCTGCCGAGTTGGTAGAACCAGGACAGGGAGACGAGTTTGACCGAACCGGGAGCTCGGCCGGCGTCGGCGACCGCCTTGTCGAGGCGACCGCGGATCAGCTTGATCATCTCGACGTTCGGTCCGAGGCAGTAGACGACGGCGTCGGCGTACTTGGCCGCCTCGGCGAGCCCGCGCGGTCCGCCGGCGGCCACCCAGATCGGGATGTGGTCGGTGACGTTGTAGAAACCGCTGTCCTTGTCGAGGAACTCCACTTCCCGGGACTGTCCGAGCCAGTTGTGGGCGACTCGGCGTCCGGCCATCAGCTCCCGCGAGACCTCGATGGCGTGCGTGAGTTCGGAGATCTTCGCGGTGCGGTTACCCATCGAGCGCAGCGCGTTGTTGGCGGTGCCGATGCCGAGGAAGGTGCGCCCCGGTGCCAGGGCGTTGAGGGTGGCCATGGAGTTCGCGGTGACCGGGGCGATCCGGGTCAGCGGATTGGTGACCATGGTGCCCAGATTGATCGAGCTGGTCTGGGTCGCGGCGAGCGCCAGGTACTGGTACGGGTCGGAAAACAGCAAGGGCCCTTCGCCGACACCGAAGTGCGAGAACCCGAGGTCCTCGGCCTGCTTCACCATCGCGACCTGGTCGACCTTGGCGCAGGTGCCGATACAGAATTCCATCTTCTTCTCCTTGCATTGACCCGCTGGTGTGGTTCGACTCCATGAACGAGGGCGATCGGCTCGCGGGATGAGCAATCCGGGACTGCGTGTTCGGGTCCCGGGTCAGGTCGCGCAAGCGCCGAATGGTGAGCAATTCCGTTGAAAGGGAACGGCATTGAGCGGCGCGATCCCGCTAGGGAAGGGTTGCCGCCGACCCGTTGTGCTGGTAAAACAAGCCGTACACCTCAAAACTAGAATTCTAGCGTTCCAGATGACCGTAGCTGACAGTGACGCGGACCACAAGTACTAGAATGCAAGTTGCTGCGGTGAGCGCCGCAGACGAGGGGGACACCATGATCAGCGCGCCCGACGAAAGCGTGTATGTATGAGCACCATTAGCACCGATCCGGAGGCTGCCGCCCTTCTCGCGAATGTCCGGACCTCGGGCGCACGGCTCTCCGCCGCCATGTACGACATCCTCAAGACCAGACTGCTCGAGGGACGCTACGCAGCTGGGGAGAAGATCGTCGTCGAGTCCATCCGCCAGGAGTTCGGGGTCAGCAAGCAGCCTGTCATGGACGCCCTGCGCCGACTCTCCAGCGACAAGCTCGTCTACATCTTCCCGCAGAGTGGGTGTGAGGTAGTTTCCTACACCCAGCGTGAGGTCGAGGATTTCTTCACCCTGTTCGGGGGCTTCGAGGGCACGATCGCGGCGGTCGCCGCCGCCCGCCGGACCGACGCCCAGCTCATCGAGCTGGGCCTGATCTCGTCCCGGATCGATGCACTGCTCACCTCCGACGACCCCGAGGTGCGCGCGCACGGATACCGCATCCACAATCGCGAATTCCACGCCGCCATCCACGCGATGGCGCATTCGCGGATCATGGCCGAGACCAGCCAGCGGATGTGGGACATGTCCGACTTCCTGATCAACACCACTGGGATCACCAACCCGCTGTCGAGCGCCCTGCCCGAGCGCCAGGACGATCACCACGCGATCATCGAGGCGATTCGGCAGCAGGACGAGGCGGGAGCCCGCGAGGCCATGGAACGGCACATCGTGGGAACCATTTCGGTCATCCGCGACGAAGCCGGCGACTTGGCCGGCTGAGACGCCCCACCGGCGGCCCGCCCTGGCAACCACGCGTTGCACGGGGCGGGCCTTTTCTGTGCCCACTGCCGGGGGAAACACCCTTTGACGGTGACCGGCGCCTCGTGCCGGTGAGTACCGCTGGTCGCATCTCGTATACCGGAGAGACTTGCGTCACCTTCCATGGCGGCGTAACTTCACTTCTAGACTTCTAGCATTCCAGTTGCGAATGTTTCTCTCACTTCCCTCAGAGAAAGGAGCGGCCATGACGACCGCTTCGCGCAGGTTGGTCCACGCGGCGCCGACATGTTTCGGCCCGCGGATCGGAGAAGCCCGACCGTGAGCAACACCTCCGCGTCCTCGACGAAGCCCGCAGCCACCTCACCGCTCCGGGTGGCGATGGCCAGCTTCATCGGCACCACGGTCGAGTACTACGACTTCTTCGTCTACGGCACCGCCGCCGCCCTGGTCTTCCCCACGCTGTTCTTCCCCGATGTGTCCCCGGCAATCGGAATCCTGCTGTCCTTCGCGACCTTCGGGGTCGGGTTCCTCGCCCGCCCGCTCGGCGGCATCGTCTTCGGCCACTTCGGTGACCGGGTCGGCCGCAAGAAGATGCTGGTGATCTCCCTGGTCGGAATGGGCTCGGCCACCGTCCTGATGGGACTGCTGCCCGGTTACGCCCAGATCGGGATCGCCGCCCCGATCCTGCTGACCCTGCTGCGCCTGGTGCAGGGCTTCGCGGTCGGCGGCGAGTGGGGTGGGGCCACACTGATGGCCGTCGAGCACGCCCCGACCGCGAAGAAGGGCTTCTTCGGATCCTTCTCCCAGATGGGCGCCCCGGCCGGGACCAGCGTCGCGACCCTGGCATTCTTCGCGGTCTCCCAACTGCCCGACGAGCAGTTCCTCAGCTGGGGCTGGCGACTGCCGTTCCTGTTCAGTGCGGTACTGATCGTGATCGGGCTGTTCATCCGCCTGTCTTTGACCGAGAGCCCCGACTTCGCCGAGGTGAAGGCGCAGAGCGCGGTGGTGCGGATGCCGATCGCCGAAGCATTCCGCAAGCACTGGAAGGAAATCCTGCTCATCGCGGGGACCTACCTGTCCCAGGGCGTGTTCGCCTACATCTGCATGGCCTACCTCGTCTCCTACGGCACCACCGTCGCGGGGATCAGCCGCACCTTCGCCCTCGCCGGGGTGTTCGTCGCCGGCATCGTCGCCGTCATCCTCTACCCGGTCTTCGGGGCCCTCTCCGACACCTTCGGCCGCAAGACGATGTATCTGCTCGGGGCCGTGGCCATGGGGGTGGTGATCGCCCCGGCGTTCGCGCTGATCAACACCGGCAACCCCTGGCTGTTCATGGCCGCACAGGTACTGGTCTTCGGGATCGCGATGGCACCCGCCGCCGGAGTCACCGGATCCCTGTTCACCATGGTCTTCGACGCGGACGTGCGCTACAGCGGCGTCTCGATCGGCTACACCCTCTCCCAGGTCGTGGGCTCGGCGTTCGCGCCGACGATCGCCACCGCCCTGTATGCCTCCACCGAGTCCAGCACCTCGATCGTCGCCTACCTGCTGGTGGTCTCGGCGATCTCGGTGGTCTCGGTGATCCTGCTGCCCGGCGGCTGGGGCCGCAAAGGCGCAGCGAGCCAACTCGTTCGAGACGAAGCCGGCTCCGCCCGGCCCACCCCCGCGGTGACCACATTCTCAACCCCGGACACGGCCACGGACCTGCGTGTCCTCGACAAGTGAAGTGATGACAGACATGAGTGACCACGACCGAACCTCCTACGACACCGACGTCGTGATCGTCGGACTCGGGCCCGCCGGTGGCACGGCGGCGCTCGCCCTGGCAACCTACGGCCTGCGCGTCCACGCCGTCTCGATGTTCCCCTGGGTGGCGAACTCGCCGCGCGCGCACATCACCAACCAGCGCGCCGTCGAGGTGCTCCGCGACCTGGGCGTCGAAGACGAGGCACGCAAATACGCCACACCGTGGGACCAGATGGGTGACACGCTGTTCACCACGAGCCTGGCCGGCGAAGAAATCGTCCGGATGCAGACCTGGGGAACGGGCGACACCCGCTACGGGGACTACCTGTCCGGCAGCCCGTGCACGATGCTCGACATCCCCCAACCGCTGATGGAGCCGGTGCTGATCAAGAACGCCGCCGAACGCGGCGCGATCATCAGCTTCCACACCGAATACCTCGACCACACCCAGGACGCGGACGGGGTGACCGTCCGGTTCCGCGACGTCCGCTCGGGCACCGAATTCACCCAGCGAGCCCGCTTCCTGCTCGGTTTCGACGGTGCACGCTCGAAGATCGCCGAGGAGATCGACCTTCCCTTCCAAGGCGAACTGGCCCGCGCCGGCACCGCCTACGTGCTCTTCAACGCGGACCTGAGCAAGTACGTCGCTCACCGGCCGTCCATCCTGCACTGGATCGTCAACTCGAACGCCGGGTTCGGTGAGATCGGCATGGGCCTGCTGCGGGCGATCAAGCCGTGGAACCAGTGGATCGCCGGCTGGGGATTCGACATGGCCAAGGGCCAGCCCGACGTCTCCGACGACGTTGTCCTCGAACAGATCCGGACCCTCGTCGGCGACCCAAATCTGGACGTCGAGATCGTGTCCCGGTCTTTCTGGTATGTCAACCAGCAGTACGCCGAGCACTATCAGTCCGGCCGGGTGCTGTGCGGCGGCGACGCCGTGCACCGGCACCCACCGAGCAGCGGGCTGGGATCGAATACCTCCATCCAGGACGCGTTCAACCTGGCGTGGAAGGTCGCGTTCGTCGTCAAGGGCTACGCCGGGCAGGGCCTGCTCGAGTCCTATTCGCCCGAGCGGGTCCCGGTCGGCAAGCAGATCGTCGCTCGCGCCAACCAGTCCCGCAAGGACTACGCCGGGCTGCGCGAGTGGTTCGACTCAGGCAGCGACGATCCGGTCGCCGCCGGTCTGGAGAAGCTGAAGGAACCCACACCCGAGGGGGTCGCCCTGCGCGAGCAGCTGTACGAGGCGCTCGAGGTGAAGAACACCGAATTCAACGCCCACGGCGTCGAACTCAACCAGCGCTACGCCTCCTCCGCGGTCGTCCCCGATCCCGAGGCGGGAGACGAGGTGTGGGCACGAGACCGGCAGTTGTACCTGCAGGCCACCACCCGGCCCGGCGCGAAGCTGCCGCACGCGTGGCTGGTCGGCGCCGATGGCACCCGCATCTCCACTCTCGATGTCACCGGGAAGGGAATGATGACCCTGCTCACCGGAATCGGCGGCCAGGCGTGGAAGCGTGCCGCCGCCAAACTCGACGTGCCGTTCCTGCGGACCGTGGTCGTCGGTGAACCCGGCACCATCGACCCCTACGGCTACTGGCGGCAGATCCGCGACATCGACGAGGCCGGTGCCCTCCTCGTCCGCCCCGACGGGTACATCGCGTGGCGGCACAGCGCCCCGGTCTGGGACGACAGCGAAGCACTGACCAGCCTCGAGGACGCAATCACCGCAGTCCTCGACCGCCCGTCCGGCAGCAGCGCACCGGCCCCGGACGCCACGCAGGAGCCGCAGTACAACACCCAGGCCGTGCCGATCACCGTCCCGCACACCACCCCCGCGGACGCAGCACCCGCCTCCGCTACCAGCACCACAACCGAGGGAGTAAACCGATGACCCGCCCTTACACCAGCGTCTGGAACGACCTGAACCAGGTCGAATTCAGCCAGGGCTTCATCCAAGCGGGCCCCTACCGGACCCGGTACCTGCACGCCGGCGACACCTCCAAGCCGGCACTGATCCTGCTGCACGGCATCACCGGGCACGCCGAAGCATACGTCCGCAACCTGGCCGCCCACGCCGAGCACTTCAACGTGTGGGCGATCGACTTCATCGGCCACGGTTACAGCAGCAAGCCCGATCACCCGCTCGAGATCAAGCACTACATCGACCACGTCCTGCAGTTCATGGACGCGATCGGCGTGGAGAAGGCCTCGTTCTCCGGCGAATCGCTCGGCGGCTGGGTCACCGCCCAGTTCGCGCACGATCACCCGGAGAAGGTCGAGCGGATCGTGCTCAACACCATGGGCGGCACCATGGCCAACCCGAAGGTGATGGAACGCCTCTACACCCTGTCCATGGAGGCAGCGAAGGACCCGAGCTGGAAACGCGTCCAGGCCCGGCTCGAGTGGCTGATGGCCGACCCGGCGATGGTCACCGACGACCTGATCCGCACCCGGCAGGCGATCTTCCAACAGCCGGACTGGCTCAAGGCCTGCGAGGCGAACATGGCCCTGCAGGACCCGGAAACCCGCAAGCGCAACATGATCACCGACGCCACCCTCGAGGGCATCACCGCGCCCGCGCTGGTGCTGTGGACCACCAAGGACCCCTCCGGTCCCGTCGACGAAGCCAAGCGGATCGCCTCCCACATTCCCGGCGCGAAGCTCGCGATCATGGAGAACTGCGGGCACTGGCCCCAGTACGAGGACGCGGACACGTTCAACCAGCTGCACCTGGATTTCCTGCTCGACCGCGCCTGATCACCCCGTGGGTGTCTGCCACCCCGAGCAGGCACCCACGAATCGGCGCCCCCACATAGCCACCCCGATCCCTCGCACTCCCGGTCGACGAACCGCGCGAGAACCAGAAGGAAACAGACGATGCCCGTAGCGCTGTGCACGATGTCGCATTCCCCCCTCATGGGACGAAACGACCCGGCCCAAACCGTGATCGACGACGTCGATGCCGCGTTCGAGAATGCGCGCACGTTCATCGCCGACTTCGCCCCCGACCTGATCGTGATCTTCGCCCCGGATCACTACAACGGGGTCTACTACGATCTGATGCCCCCGTTCTGCATCGGTGCCGCGGCCCAGTCGGTCGGCGATTACGGCACCGAATCCGGACCACTGAACGTCGACCGCGACGCTGCCTACACGGTCGCCCGGGAAGTCCTCGCCAGCGGAGTCGACGTCGCGTTCTCCGAACGCATGCACGTCGACCACGGCTTCGCCCAAGCCCTGCAACTGCTGGTCGGCTCGATCACCGCGGTCCCGACCGTGCCGATCTTCATCAACTCCGTGGCCGAACCACTCGGCCCGGTCAGCCGCGTCCGACTGCTAGGCGAGGCCGTCGGGCGGGCCGCGGCAAACCTCGACAAGCGGGTGTTGTTCGTCGGATCCGGTGGGCTGTCCCACGATCCGCCGGTACCGCAGTTCGCCACCGCCCCCGCGGAGGTGAAGGAGAAGCTCATCGACGGTCGCAACCCCACCGAGGCCGAGCGCAATGCCCGCGAACAGCGGGTCATCGACGCCGGTCGCGACTTCGCTGCCGGGGTGGCCACCATTGCGCCCCTCAACCCGCACTGGGATCGCCACCTGCTCGACGTTCTCGCCTCCGGCGAGATCGAGCAGATCGACTCCTGGACCAACGAATGGTTCGTCGAACAGGCCGGGCACTCCTCCCACGAAGTACGCACCTGGATCGCCGCGTACGCGGCGATGAGCGCCGCCGGGAAGTACCGCGTCACCTCGACCTTCTACCGCGAAATCCCGGAATGGATAGCCGGATTCGGCATCAGTACCGCCGTCGCCGTCGACGAATAGACCCCGCCGCTCCCATCACGCCGACCAAGGAAAGGGGCCCCGGATGACCTCCGTCCGCCCAGTAGACAATCACCTGATCGAGGATGCCGCAGCACGGCTGGCCGACGCCGAACGTGCTGGCGCCCCGTGCACCCCGGTACGGGATCTGATCGGGCGGAACGACATCGACACCGCCTATCGCGTCCAAACCCGCAAC
This sequence comes from Rhodococcus sp. JVH1, assembly GCF_000280725.2. Lineage (NCBI taxonomy): Bacteria > Bacillati > Actinomycetota > Actinomycetes > Mycobacteriales > Nocardiaceae > Rhodococcus > Rhodococcus sp. JVH1. Next base: position 7,500,626 of record NZ_CP166289.1, read on the forward strand.
GTCGACGCGGCGGTCGCCGCCGGTCACCGGATCGTCGGCCGCAAGATCGGCCTGACCTCACCCGCGGTGCAGGCCCAACTCGGTGTCGACCAACCCGACTTCGGGGTGCTGTTCGACCACATGGACGTCAGCTCCGAGCTACAGGTCAGACGGTCGCGGATGCTGCAACCCCGCATCGAGGCCGAGATCGCCTTCATTCTCTCGCGCGACATCACCGACCCGATCACCAGCGAGGACGCCCCCGAGTACGTCGCGCAGGTGGTGGCGTCGTTCGAGATCGTCGACTCCCGCATCGCCGACTGGGACATCAGCCTCGCGGACACCATCGCCGACAACGCCTCCTCCGGCCTGTACGTCCTCGGCGCGTCGATTCCCCGCACGCAGGCACCGGACCTGTCCGCCATCTCGATGACGATGACCGAGAACGGCACCGAAGTCTCCAGTGGGGTGGGGGCGGACTGCCTGGGCAGCCCCTGGAACGCGCTGGTGTGGTTGGCGAACACCAGCCTGTCCTACGGCTCCCCCCTGCGCGCCGGTGAGGTCGTGCTCTCCGGGGCGCTGGGCCCGATGGTCCCCGTCGTCGCCGGCGCCACCTACGCCGCCTCCATCACCGGGATCGGCGACGTCCGGGTCTCGTTCACAGACTGAAGAAGGAAGCAGAAACCCATGAGCACCACCAAAGTAGCGGTCATCGGATCCGGAAACATCGGAACCGACCTGGTCATCAAGCTCGAGCAGGTCGCGAAGAACGTCGAGATCGCCGTCCTCGTCGGCATCGACCCGGCCTCCGACGGACTCGCACGTGCCCGCCGCCTGGGCATCAGCACCGTCGACACCGGGGTGCAGGGGCTGATCGAGCACCCCGAGTTCGACGACATCGAAATCATCTTCGACTCCACCTCCGCCAAGGCGCACCTGACCAACGCAGAAGCATTGCGCCCCTACGGCAAGCACCTGATCGATCTCACCCCCGCCGCGATCGGCCCCTACGTGGTGCCCGCGGTCAACCTCGACCAGCACCTGGGTGCCCCCGACGTGAACATGGTGACCTGCGGCGGCCAGGCCACCATCCCGATCGTGGCCGCGATCTCCAAGGTCACCGACGTGCACTACGCAGAGATCGTCGCCTCGATCGCGTCGAAGTCCGCCGGCCCCGGGACCCGCGCGAACATCGACGAGTTCACCGAAACCACCGCGAAGGCCATCGAGGAGGTCGGCGGCGCCGCGCACGGCAAGGCGATCATCGTCCTCAACCCCGCCGACCCGCCGCTGATCATGCGCGACACCGTCCTCGCCCTGGTCAGCAACCCCGACCAGGACGCAATCCGCCAGTCGATCACCGACATGGTCGCCACGGTGGCCGCCTACGTACCCGGCTACCGACTCAAGCAGGACGTGCAGTTCACCGAACTCGGCGGCGCCGACACGGTCGCCACCCTCACCGGCGGCGCCGACATCGGCTCACCGGTGTGGAAGGTATCGGTGTTCCTCGAGGTCGAAGGCGCCGCCCACTACCTGCCCGCCTACGCCGGAAACCTCGATATCATGACATCCGCAGCGCTCCAGGTCGCCGAAAAGCTGGCCGAGCGCACAGCATTGGAGATCGCACGATGAGCACCACCACCCCGACCGCCGACGACGGCGTCACCCTCTACATCCAGGACGTCACCCTCCGCGACGGCATGCACGCCACCCGCCACCACATCACCCCCGAAAACGTCGCCGTCATCGCCGGCACCCTCGACAGCGCCGGCGTCGACGCCATCGAGGTCTCCCACGGCGACGGCCTCGCCGGGCACTCCCTGACCTACGGGCCGGGCAGCAACACCGACTGGGAATGGATCGAGGCCGCCGCCGCGGTGGTGCACCGCGCCAAGCTCACCACCCTGCTGCTCCCCGGCATCGGGACCGTCGCCGAACTCAAACGCGCCCGCGCCCTGGGCGTGCAGTCGGTGCGGGTGGCCACCCACTGCACCGAGGCCGACGTCTCCGCCCAGCACATCAGCACCGCCCGCGAACTCGGCATGGACGTCTCCGGCTTCCTGATGATGTCCCATCTCGCCGAACCGCAGCAATTGGCGGAGCAGGCCAAACTGATGGAGTCCTACGGCGCGCACTGCGTGTACGTCACCGACTCCGGCGGCCGGCTCACTATGGACGGTGTCCGCCAACGTGTCCGCGCCTACCGCGACATCCTCGATGCCGAGACCCAGATCGGTATCCACGCCCACCAGAACCTGTCGCTGTCCGTCGCCAACTCCGTTGTCGCGGTCGAAGAGGGCGTCACCCGGGTCGACGCCTCCCTCGCCGGGCACGGCGCCGGTGCCGGCAACTGCCCGATCGAACCGTTCGTCGCCGTCGCCGACCTGCACGGCTGGAAGCACAATTGCGACCTGTTCGCCCTCCAGGACGCCGCCGACGACGTCGTCCGACCCCTGCAGGACCGTCCGGTGCAGGTCGACCGGGAAACCCTCACCCTCGGTTATGCCGGGGTGTACTCGAGCTTCCTGCGGCACGCCGAAACGGCCGCAAAACAGTACGGGCTCGACACCCGGCAGATCCTGCTCGCCGTCGGCGAACGAGGACTGGTCGGCGGCCAGGAAGACCTCATCACCGACATCGCCCTCGACCTCGCGGCCCGTCAGTAGGAATGCACATCGGCCGACGGGTCGCCCTGGTCACCGGGGGGGCAGCCGCGGCATCGGGGCGGCCGCCGCACATGCGGTGGCCGCCTCCGGCGCCGAAGGATCGTCCACTACGGATCCGATCGGACGGCCGCCGCTGCGATGGATGACAGCAATACGGCTGCCGGGCATCTCGCGCCCGCCGTCCAGGCCGACCTGTCCCGACCCGAGGGGCCCGAAGCGCTGATGCGGAAGTTCGACTCCGAACTCAACGGTCTCGGGCTCGACCGGGGGCTCGACATCCTCGTCAACAACGCCGGGATCAATCGGTGCGGAGCGCTCGAGCGCGTCACTGTTGAGGATTTCGACCGACTGGCGCGCTCAACCAGCGAGTCCCGTTCTTCGTGACTCAGCACGCCCTGCCCCGCATGCGCGACGGCGGTCGCATCGTCAACATTTCCTCCGGATCCGCCAGACCCGACGTCATCAGTTACGCCAGGGGGCGATCGAGGTGTTCACACCCGCCCTCGCCGTAGACATCGGCGAACGCGGCATCACCGTCAACGCCGTGGCACCCGCGGCCCTTGACACCGACATGAACGCACGCTGGCTTCGCGGTGACGACCATGCCCGCGCTACCGCCGCCTCCACCACTGCGCTGCGCCAACTCGCCACCCCGGACGACATCGCCGCGGTCGTGGGTTTCCTGCCCGACTTTTCGTTGTTCCGGCAGGTCGAAGAGCCAACTGCCCGACGTGCACGACCTCGTGCACAGAGGAACGACACCCGGTGCGGGGCCGGGTGCCGTTCCCGACGGTTGTTACGCCGCCAACCTGACGGTTGTCACGCCGCCAACCCGAAGCTTGAGCCGAGCACTTCGTGCAGGACGGGCAGCAAGTGCTGCTGACCTGTCGGCACTATGACGACCAGCAGGAGGATCACGAATGTGGTCTTCCAGAACATTCTGCCGCAGGACCGGACCGTATGGCGCACTGCGGCCGCCGCGGCACAACCGACGGCGCTCGATCCGACCGTCCTAGTCGACGATGTGCCTGTGGTGCGGGTCGATCCGATCATCGCGTTACACGATGTGCTCGGCAGCCCGGGCCCGGATGCGGCGGCGGCCGCCGAGCATCTGCGTCGGGCGATCCTGGATGGAACCTGGCGTGGCTGACGTCGTGCGGATCGATGCCGCCTCCAACGCGGCGGACCTGGGGCCCAAGTGCGCTGGCGGATCTCGCTGCCGCCGCCGCGGGCAAGAATCACCGCATCATCGGCGGTCATATGGTGCACATCCTCAGCCATGTGTATCCCACCGAGGCGGCGGTGGCGCGGGTGACGGCGGACGCGGATGCGGGCACCCCTGGCCGTAGATCTCCTCGTGCCGCTGACGACCGGCCGGCGCATGGACACCGTGTACTCCCGAAGCATCGCGTGAACTACGTGAAAGACAGCATCGGGAGGGCTGAAGATATTGATCGCTTTTCGACACCGGTCGTCTTTTGTAGGGTCAGTGGGCTGGCGGGGGTGCTGGTTTCGGTCCGTCGGTGCCGGCCCGGTGGTCGCGCTGCTGTGCGGGGATGGCGTCGGCGGGGGCGGGTTCGGCGAGATAGGAGCCTTGGGCGAGGTCGCAGCCGCAGGCGTGGAGGGTGTCGAGTTGGATCCGGGTTTCCACTCCGTTGCCGATGACGGTGGCGCCGTAGGCACGGGCGATGGTGACGAAGGCGGTGACGACGGCCTCGGGGCGTGGCCCGGGGAGGGCGGTGATGTAGGACCTGTCGATTTTGAGGGAGTCGAAGATCGGGTAGCGGATGAGATATCCGAGTGGGCCATGTCCGGTGCCGAGGTGATCGAGCAGCAGCACGACCCCCATCTCGTGCAGCGCGGTCAGGGTGCCGACGGTGCGGGCGGTCACCGACGCCGACGCGGTCTCGCTGATCTCGAGGCCCAAGCGGTGCGCGGGCAGCCCGGTGTCGGCAAGGATGTCGGCGACCTGGTCGGCGAAGATGGGGTCGCGCAGTTGCACGGTGCTGACGTTGACGTGGACGCGGACGTCGGTCCCGGGGTGCGTCGGCCAGGCGACACCTTGCCGGCAGGCGGTGCGCAGCCCCCAGGAGCCGAGAGGGCCGATCAGGCCGGTCCGTTCTGCGACGGCGACGAACTCGGTGCGACTGATGTTCCCGAGGGTGGGGTGCGCCCACCGGACCAGGGCCTCGACCGCGACGACGGCGCCGTTCCTCAAGGCGACGATCGGCTGGTAGAGCAGGGTCAGCTGGTCGCGGTCGAGTGCGGTGCGCAGGTCGGTGGACATTCGCAGCACCCGGTCGGCGTCGTAGCTGTCGCGGTCGCCCGGGTGGTAGAGCGCGTGACCGCCGGCGCCGGCGCTCTTGGCCCGGTACATCGCCAGATCGGCCCGCCGGATCAGCTCGTCGGCGGTGCAGGTTGGGTCGGAGAGGGCGATGCCGATGCTGGCGCGCAGCGGCACCGGGGTTCTGGCGGAGTGGTCCGGGGTGCGCAGGGCTGTGGTGATCCGGTCGGCCAGTTCGGTCGCGGCGTCCGCGGTGCCGATGTCCTCGCAGACGAGGACGAACTCGTCGCCGCCGAGGCGGGCGACGGTGTCGGCCGGGCGGACGGCCCCGACCAGCCGCTCCGCCAGCCGGATCAGGGCGGCGTCGCCGTGGGCGTGGCCGAGGCTGTCGTTGACGACTTTGAAGTCGTCGAGATCGACCAGCAGCAGAGCGAGCAGGGTGTGGTCCTGGTGGGCGGTGTGGAGGGCGGCGGTGATCCGCCGGTACGCGGCGGTGCGGTTCGGCAGCCCGGTGAGCGGGTCGCGGCTGCTCTGCTGCCGCACCCGGGTTTCGGTGTCGATCCGGCCGATCGCAGCGGACAGCACGGCCGCGACCGCCCGCAGGAACGCGACGTCGCGGTCGGTGTAGTCACGGGGGTGGGCGCTGTGCACGGTAAGCACCCCCCAGCGGGTTCCGTCGCCGATCGGCACGCTGATGCCGCTGCGCAGCCCGCGCCCGGCCATCGTGGTGGTGGCGAACCGGGTTTCCTGCTCCCGGTTCGGGCAGACCACCACCTCGCCGGTGGCCAGGGCGTACCCAGGCTGGGATGCCGACCCGGTGGCGAAGGACCGCGGTTGCGGGGGGTGTCCGCGGTAGGCGAGGACCTCGAGCGCGTCGGTGTCGGTGATCCGGGAGATGGAGGCGCACTGCACCCCGATCAGGGAGGCGGCCGCACCGGTGGCGGCGGGCAGCAGGGTGTCGAGGTCGGCGTCGACGGCGAGTTGGCCGAGCTCGGCCAGGGCGTGTTGTTCACGGGCCCGGTGCGCGGCCTCATCGAGGGCCTTCCGGAATCGGCGATCGTGGGTGCGGCGGTGGCGGCGGTCGCGCGCGATGATGGCGATCACCGCCGGGCCGGCCTCCCCGTCGCGCACGGTAAAGGTGGAGATGGACACCGGGATTGGTGCCCCGGTGCCGAAGTGTCGCAGCTCGCTGATTCCCTCCCAATGCCCGTCGCAGGTCAGGGCCGCCTCCACCTCGGGGGTCTGGGCCAGCCCGGCGTCGGTGAGGAACTCGGCGGTGGTCCGGGCGCGGGCGTCCGCATCGTCGTGCAGGCCCACCAGTCGGATTCCCGCCGAGTTGAGAAACACGATGCGGCCGGAGACGAAATCCGACACCATCACCAGGTCCGTGGCACGCTCGAACACCGACCGCCACAGGTCCGGGTCGGCCGAGTCGAATCCCATCTGTACACCTTCCTCATCCGACAGGTCGGCGAAATGACTACCGCCGATTCGTCGACGCATGATCGCGACGCGCCAGCGTGAGCGTCGCGACCGTAGGTGCCAGACCGATCTGCGGCCACCCGGCGGTGAGGGTCACCGACCGTACCGGCGCCGGGGTGTCGATCCAGTACTGCGGCTCGGTGCGGTACGTGCACAGTCCGGCCGTGCACGCCTGCAGATCCGGGTGGGCGAGGTACGGGTCCGCGACGGCGATCCGGTCCGCACCCGCGCACACCCCGAGGTAGGACCACCGCGCCGACCGATCCGCCGGGTCGGTCAGCGTGCGGGTCTCGTGGCGGGCCCGCTCGGCCGGGATGCCGGTGACGGTCAGCGCCAGGTACACCGCGAGCCCGCTGCCGAACCCGACGATCCGCCCCAGCTCCAACGTCAGGTGTGGGTCTGCGGCCAGCACGCGGCGACCGTGCACCCGGACACCCCCGCATGGGGGCGGAGGGTTCGCCGGCCAGCGTCGTCGATGCACAGCCCGATCGTCCACCCCCCACGGTGGCCGCAGCAATGCATGAAACCTGTGAATATCCTGAGGACCCGCGGAACGCCGACCGTGGACTTCGCCGACCTCCGGGTAGGCGGCTGTTACGACGTTCCGGTTGCGGGTCCACAGCTCGGGATCGTGGCCTGCGCCGACCGCGGCGAGCACCCGGCACCCCAGGGCGATCCGCCGCGGCAACCGCGGATGCGCCGCCGCGTACACGGTGCCCATCCCCCCGACGCCGACCACGCGTTCGATGGTGTACCCGGCGAACACCTCACCCGGCCTCAAGATGCCGCGCTCACCCATGCCGTCACCACCTCACCCGGATGCCTCGCCGTCCTCAGTCAACACCGACCACCTCCGCCACGTCCGGGCATCAGCCAACCGTTGTCCGCGGGTCACGGCGGACAGGCTTTGTGTCAGCGCCGCGACGGTCCCCGACGACGGGGCCGCACCGGAGGGGGCCACCGGGGTAGGGTCATCGATGTAGTGGACGGCACACAGCCCGGGACGGGACTGCACTTCGACGTACTCGGCCCGGTGCAGATGATGATCGACGGGATCGCCCCACCGCTGGGTGGCCCCAAGCAGCGTGCCGTGCTCGCGGCCCTGATCATCAACCGCAACCACCCGGTGTCCGCCGAGGCCCTCGCCGACCGGGTGTGGAATCATCGGCCGCCGCCCGAGGCCCGGGCGAGCCTACAGGTGTTCATCTCGAATCTGCGTCGAATTCTGCGCCATGCCGGGGTCGATGCCCGGGCCGTGCTGGCCAGCGCGCCGCCGGGGTACCGGCTCATCGTGCCGGACCAGGGTTGTGATCTGGGACGATTCCTCGCCGAGAAGAGGGCCGGGATCCAGGCCGCCGCCGCCCGGCGATTCGAGGACGCGAGCGGGCACCTGGCCGCCGCGCTCGCCGAGTGGAAGGGCCCGGCACTCGACGATCTCCGGGATCTGGAGTTCGCCGAGACGTTTGCCGCCGCGATCGAGGAGGAGAAGGTGTCGGCCCTCGCCGCCCGCGCGGAAGCCGAGATCGTGTGCGGACGAGCCGAGGCGGTGATTCCCGAGTTGGTGTCCCTCGCGTCCGTCTACCCGCATCGCGAGCCGTTGTGGGGTCAGCTGATCACCGCGCTGTATGTGTGTGGCCGACAGTCCGACGCCCTCGAGGCGTGTCGCCGGCTGCGCTCGAACCTGGCCGAGGAACTCGGCATCGATCCGGGCCGTGATCTGTTGGAACTGGAGGGCCGCATCCTGCGGCAGGAATCATTGGCGGTGACCGAGACCGCGCTGGCGACCGCCGCTCATACGGTCACCGTCCTCGAGACGCTGGAACGCGCCCTGGCCGCGCAGCTGCGTGATCGTCAGGGCCATGTCTTTCGGATCGGATCGGCGGGGGTCAGGATCGGCCGGATGCCCGACAACGACATCGTGCTCGCACAGGGCAAGGTCAGTCGCCACCACACGATCATCGTGGACACCGGGATGAACTTCGTGTTGCGGGACCTGCGTTCCTCGAACGGTGTGTACGTGGGCGGAAACCGCGTCGTCGACAGCGTCTGGCTCGTCGATGGTGACATCATTCGGATCGGCGACACCGAGCTCGAATTCCAGATCGTGCTCGAATAGCGCAGCGCCTCCAACCCCCGACGCGTGCGTCGTCGTGCTACCCGACCGGTGTTCCGCCTCGCGGCATCACCACCGGGCCTTGACGCTCCGGGTGCCTGTCGCGGAGCGACACCGACGGGCACACCCCACCGACCGGTTCGTCTCGGGTACGGCAACCGACTCGGCGGGGCGTGTGGCGGGTGAATGGCGTCGGCGATGATGAAGCCCGCCTCGTACGGCGAGTAGGAGGACTCGCTCAGGAAATCCAGTCCGATGTCGTAGAAGTCGTAGCCGCTCTCGAAGTCCCCGCAGACCGCGTAGCCCAGCGCCACCGCGTAGTAGGCCGAGTCGTAGGGGATGCCTTCTTCGTCGAGGGCGGTGAGGTACACCTCCTCCGGCGCATAGCTGGTGGCGTTGGCGACCCCGACCCCACCCACGGCGGCGACGCCGAGCACGGCGGTGACGGTGGCGACGCGAGCGGCGGACTTGACGGACTTGACGGTCTTGGGGAACATGGCGGGTCCTTTTCATTGGGTTGCCATTGGCTGGTATGAAAAGGATCTGGGATGTCGCTTGTCGGATTCTGAACGAAAACTTGTGATGGTCTCCGCGAGCTCGACGCGGCCTGGCGCCGGTCACAGCGGGAGGACCGCTGCATCAACGGGTTCGGGTGTGATGCCGCCTCGGCTCCGCTCCGTGACTCGACGGTCTCGGAGGATCCCGAGCCGATCGGACCCGGGTCGGATGTCCCGCTCGGCCGGGTCGGTCTAAGTGAAACTGGCGCCGCGCGTCCACTTCATGGTGCGCAATGCCGACGACAACGCCGGGGCGATCGGACCGATTCGTTTCGAGAAGGACACGATTTGGTCGTGGTAGTCGCCTTCAACTTGGAAGTGTTTGCAGCGATATGGGATTCGCACTGACAGGGCGGCGTATACGGCGTCCGTGTCGGTGACCGCGCGTCCCTGACCGCGCGGATGGGAGGCGCGAAGGGTGGACTCGGCCCGCTCGCGGAGTTCGGCCAGCAGTTCATGCTGTTGTGTGCGGGGGAGGGACTTGGCATTGTCCGGCAGCATCGAGAGGGCGCCCTGCGCGGCGCGTGTGATGGCGTCGTGGTCGGGCTCGTCGGCTTTGGCCGCGCGCAATGTGTTTTCGACCGCCGCCCGCAGCCGTGCCCTCAACTCCAGGTCGGACGCCCGGTAACTCGTATAGGGGACCATGCCGAGGGCCCGGCGCTGCTCCGTGGCCACGATTGTCTCACTTACGAGTTGGTCCCGGGCCAGCCGCTCGGTGGGCCGCGGGTCGGTGCCGATCCAGTGTTCCCAGGTGCGCGGGTGTGAGGCGGAGATCTGCGCGATCAGATGTTGCTCCAGCGCGCCCGGAAGCACCGGGGTGGACTCGATGACCGCGCGGCCCTTGCGATCCGCTACCTCGCCGGTCAGGTAGAGCTCGGCAAGAACCCCCGCACGGACGAGTGCGCCGAGTTCGTCGTACTCGGCGATGAGCCCTTGGGGGCGTGTGCAGAGCAGATACAGGCGCTTCCACAGCGAGAGGGGAGGCACACATCCCATTCCAGCCCTGATGCCGCCGTGACCGAATCAGGCAACGGCGGGTCGCTGATGATCCAGCGGAACAGCGGCGATGTCTGGATCACCGATACGCTGATGCGTTTGCCACGTGACCATCACCAGGTGATCTCGCACCACCGCAGCATCAAGGGTGGACGAATTCATAGAGCTGAAGCTTCGGGGAACGACGAGTTGTGGTGCGAATGGCATACTGCCCGCGAACTTTTGACTGCTGACGCTCAGCGTCTTGGTCACGTGGTCGGATGTGGGTACGGCGCCCGAATCGCGGGTTGCGCTTGTCCGCGAGACCGGGATCGAACTGACGAGGCTGCGTGCGGCTGCCGCGAGTACCAACACGTCGAGGGGTGTGTTCGCGTTGGTCGAACGGTCAACCGGGGTAAGGATCGCTCCGGTGTTGCTCGACGACGGATCGTTCACGGTCGCCGACATCAGATTACCCGGGTTGAATGTGCCGGCGCACTCCGTGCCACCGGCAATCGAACCACTGAGAACCCGTTCCCGCTATGGATAGACATCTGCGCCTGCACGCGGAATTCTTCGCGATCACCGTGCGTGGAACAATGCCGGACCCCCGTTGGGCACGCCGCCCGGCGCGGGCCGTCGAGTTCTGGTTCAGGCAGATGCAGTCGTGACGGCCGGCGGAACGCCGCGGGCTGGCGGAAGGTATAGGCGTCTGCCGTGGCGGCCGAGGTGGATTCCCGTGTGCGACCGACTCGTGCCCCGTGAGTGTGCCAAGTCATACACTCCAATTGGCTCACATACAGCGCAGAGGTCCGACCGAAGGCGGTGTTGCCGATGGGTGGTGCGGAACTCGAGCCGGGTGACGTGTTCGCCGGCTACACCATCCAAAGGGTGTTGGGGGTCGGCGGGATGGGCGCTGTGTACCTCGCGCGCGATCCTCACCTGCCTCGGAACACCGCCCTCAAGTTGCTGGACCGGAGCCTGACCACCGACGACTGTTTCCGCTCCCGCTTCGAGCTCGAGGCCGACCACGCGGCGCGGCTGGAACACCCGAACATCGTGTCCGTTTTCGACCGAGGCCGGGAAGCAAATCAACACTGGATTGCGATGCAATACGTCGCCGGAACCGATGCCGCGGTGGCGCTGCGTGAGGGTCCGATGGACCCGCCGCGCGCCGTGCACATCATCGCCGAAACAGCCAAGGCTCTGGACTATGCGCACGAGAACGGCGTGCTGCACCGTGACGTCAAACCGGCGAACATTCTGTTGGGCATGTCGGGCGCCGGGCAACCCGAGCGGGTACTGCTCACCGACTTCGGTATCGCCAAGGCCCTCGACGAGACGCAGCACCTGACCAGAACCGGGTCGCTGGTGGCCACCCTGCAGTACTCGGCGCCCGAGGCTTTCCAAGGCATCCCACTCGACCTGCGCGCAGACGTGTACTCATTGGGATGCACCCTATTTTGCCTGCTCACCGGACACCCCCCGTTCACCGGAAGCACCCAGGAAGTCATGCGCGGTCATCTCTGTGGTCCCGTACCGCGGATCAGCGCTGTGCGCGGTGATCTTCCGCCGACCTTCGACGACATCGTGTCCGCAGCTCTGACGAAGCGCCGTGAAGACCGGCTGCCGAGCTGCCACGCACTTTCCGCGGGCGTTCAGCTCGCCCTGTCACGCATGCAGTCCGCGCAGACGGCCAAGCAAATCCTCACGCGGAGGCAGACGGCGAACGTGCACGCCGCACCCGATACCCCGACGAGTCGGCAGCCGACGCCACGCCGGCAAGGGCAACAGCTTCCCCCTCCGGCACCGCAACCGCCCCCGCCGCAGAGGAACAGCGTTCCACCCCGGCGGAAACGGGCCGGGGTTCTGCTTGCGCTGGCCCTCCTCGCACTGCTGGCAGTCGGTGCCGCGGTGGTGTTCGTCAGCTGGCCGAACCGGTCAGCGACGCAGACCACCTTGCCGTTCGAAGGCCTCGACTATCCGGTCGGCGTGGCGGTCAACACTGCCGGCGATCTCGTCGTCGCCGACAGCAACAACAATCGAGTCCTGAGACTGGCCGCGGGCACCGGCGCCCAGGAGGTACTCCCGTTCACCGATCTCGACCACCCGTCGGGGGTGGCGACCAACGGCGCCGGCGACGTCTTCGTCGCCGACACACGCAACAACCGGGTGCTCGAGCTCGCCGCGGGAGCCACGACCCAGACGGTGCTGCCGTTCACCGGTCTGGCTGGGCCCGCCGGAGTGGCGGTCAGCGACGCGGGTCATCTTTTCGTCGCCGACAACAACAACAACAGAATTGTCGCTCTGCCAGCGGGTGCTGCGAGCCCGCAGGTGCTGCCGTTCTCCGACCTGCACGGACCGGTCGGGGTGGCGGTCAACTCCGGTGGAGACGTATTCGTCACCGATACCGACAACAATCGCGTGCTCTTCCTGCCCTCCGGCGCCACCGACCAGACCGTGCTGCCGTTCACGGGCCTCGCGTCCCCGACCGGTGTGGCGGCAGATTCCACCGGTGTGTTTGTTGCCGACTACGGAGGCGGCCGCGTCGTCGCACTTCGGGCCGGTGCCGATACGCCGGCCGTCGTCCCGTTCACCGGACTGCACGGCCCGATCTGGGTCGCGGTCACGGCCACCGGTGATCTCGTCGTCACCGACGGCGACAGAGTGCTGCAACTGTCGGGCGACGGTTGATCTGGTCGCCGGCCGAGCGCGGTCAGCCACCACCGGCGACTTGGAACGAGCCGTACCAGTTTCCCCAGTCCTGGGACGTGACACCGTTGGCCGTCGATCCTTGGTAGGAGCCGAGACCGGGAGAGATCTCGATGATCACCACCCCGCCGCTCTGCTGGGAGATGACCCCCGCGTGCACACCGGCCGTGCACACGCTGGAGTCATCGGTGTAGGTGCCGGAACCCCACACGGAGCCGAAGGTTCCTCCTGGCGGGCAGTCGAACGACGCTCGCCCTCCGTCCTGGCCGCGGAAAGCCTCGGCGGTCATACTCCAGTCGGCGGGTGGCAGCGCCTGCGTTGTCGGCGGCTGCGTCCGCGGGGGTGGCGCCACCGTAGTCCGCGGCGGTGGGGGTGGCGCCGCTGTGGTCCGGAGGGGTGGCGGTGGCGCGACTGTCGTTCGGAGCGGTGGGGGTGGCGCCGCTGTCGTTCGGAGCGGTGGGGGTGGCGCCGTCGTGGTACGAGTCGGCGTCGTCGTCGGTTGCTGCGGTGTCCCGCTGCCGACGTTGATCACCACGGGTGTCCCCGTCACGATGTTGATGACCGTGAGCTGGGTAACCGGCGTCGGCGCGGGCTGCACGACGACGATCTTGTCCGGCTCGAAACCCGGCCACCGCTGCCCGGTGTATGTCGGGGCTGCTTTGGTGGGCTGAGGCGGCAACAGCGGGTTCCCGCACTGGCACCGAACCCTCGGTACACCGCGGTCGTCGACGAGGACTGCCGTCCCGGCCTGCAGCACGGACTGCAACGGTGTCGGTCGGTCATTCTCGTACCCGTGATTCGTCACCCGGGTATCGGAACCGAGAATCACGGGCGTGAGCGACTCGACATAGGCGCGGACATCGGTGATATCCAACACCTCGCCGAACGCGGCCCGCTGCCCCGGATTCTGCTCGAGGAATCCGATCAGTTTCGGCTTGTCGCAGACCGACAACTCGAGGGAGCCACCGTAGATTCCGGTTCGGTCGCCCGGCACGGCAATCAATCCGGGCCGTCCCGGATCCGGCGCACTGGGAGCCATCGTCGGCATCGATTCCGGCAGCGTGGTCGGCGCATCGGGCGGAACCACCGGCGGCGTCCACGGAAACGGCCCCTCGGATGCCGCCGCCTCGAGCAACACCTCACCCTCATCCGCATCACCCCTCACGAACAACAGATAGCCGCCGACGAGCAGTCCGATCAGCACGGCGGCGATCAACCCGACCAGCAGAGGCCAGCGGCCACCGCCCGGTGAACGACGAGGTGGCGGTGGAGGTGGAGGACCAGGGGGCTGCCCACCGGCGGGCGGCCACTGCTGGGCGTGCGGTTGCCACTGTTGGGCCTGAGGTTGCCACTCAGGCCCGCTGGGTTGCCAGTGCGGACCGCCTGGCGAACCCGGATTTTCGCTCATGGTGCACCGCCGTCGACCATGCCGCCGGATTTTCGCCTACGATACCCCCCCAAACCGGGCCCCACGAGAACCGGTGTCGACGGCGCCCAGTTGGCTCTCCGGCTTGCGCAGGCGGTAAACGACGACCCGGACAACGGTCCACGAACCCGTTGATCGCGCCTGATCCCGGATTGTTGCTTCCCGACGTCGACGCGGGAAGTGCTCACCGCACTTCTCAGCGAGGTACTCGACGCGCTGGACGAACGCCTCTCGGCCACCGTTCGCTGCGGGCGGACTGTCAGTCAAGCAAGGACCGGACTGTCAGTCAGGCAAGGACAGGGTGTTCGGCGAAGAAGGCGTCGGCCGAGGGTAATCGGTGACCGACTGCCCCCAGAATCCGGTGACGAGACCTGTCAGCTGACCGTCACCGTTTGAGCGACGGCTCCGCTGCTGTCGCACACCACGGTCACGGTTTGCTGGCCGGGAGGCGTGCGGAGAATAAGAACCAGGTTGCCCGATTCATCTACGAGGTCCTCAACGTAGAACGGCGTGTTGTCCGCGTCGGCTCGACACCACTCCCATGGCACCGCGCCGGTGATATTCACATCGACTCCGCCTGGGATGCCCCAGATGTTAACCAAGTAGCCCTGGGCAGGTCCTGGGGCTGGGGCCGGGGCCGGTCCGGGTCCGGGGCCGGTGGGTGCGACCGTGACCCATTGGCCGTAGCCTCCGCTGCGGTCGCACGCCACTGTCACCTGGTGGTCGCCGGGCTCGGCTGGAATATAGAAATCCAGATAACCCGCATCGTCTACTACGCCGCCAAACGTGTAGCCGTTGTCATTGACTAGGCAGTTCTCCCCGGGGGTACCGTCGGTGACATATACATCGACCTCGCCGGCATTGCCATATATCTCGACAGTTCCTGCGGCTGAGGCTATTCCATGTCCGAAGAGCGCCAGCGGAATCGTAGCGCCGACACATATCGCGGCGCGAAGGCCGGTGTGTCTCTTGATAGAGCCGGCGATTCGGGGCGCCGGTGTGGCGGTGGCGACGCGAGCGGTGGACTTGACGAACGTGGGGAACATGGTGGGTCCTCTTCTATGAGTCTTAGCAGGTACGAAAAGGATCTGGGATGTCGCTTGTCGGATTCTGAATAGAATCTTGTGACGGTCTCCGCAAGCTCGGCGCGGCCGGGCGCCGGTCCAAGCGGGAGAAAGGCCGCGTCGACGGGCTCAGGTTCGACGCCGCCTCGCATGGCGCCGTGGACTGGAAGGTCGCGGCGGATCCTGAGCCGATCGACCAGGACATCCATGAGCGGCCGAGCAGCGCGACGCGGCTTCAAGGTGGCCCCTTCGCGGGAAGAACCAGCACGTCTATCCGCCCCGCACCGGCACCCTCAACTGACATGGAGACGGGCTAACAGGGACAGGAAACTGCTCAACCCGATCCGAGCACACGGGCAACCAGTCCGCCGGAACATCGGGACCGCCGCCCCACACCGGGTCACGACGGAGGTGGTGGTGGAACGGCCAGGTGGGACATCTTCTCTGCGGCAGTCATCGACAACCGACTCACCACCACCCCGTCAACCAGGTGTTCGCCTTCTTTCAGGACCTGGCCAACGCACTCTCTACGCCAGGAATGTGGTCTCCTACGAACAGGTCTCGGGAAACGGCGGTGAGGTGGGGCCGTCGTGCATCACATTGTCAAGGTCGACGGCCGCCGGCTCGCGGTCACCGAGTAAGTGACCGACGTACAGCAGGGCAAGTACCTGCGTCGCCGGGGCATCGACACCCCCGCGCCCTTCGAGACCGAAATCCGCTTCGCCCCGGCAGGGGCCGGGGGCCCCGCGTCGCCTGGCACCAGGAGTCCGGGAAGTTCGGCGGCCACCTCGGCAAGATCCCCGATGGTGTCGTCGCGAAACTGTATGCCCGCAGCGCCCGCAGCAATCTCGGGAACGCGAAGACCGTCTCGACGACATCCACACCGTCAAGGCGGAGCCGAAAGGCCCGGGGCGGACTCACTGAGACCATCACAAGGTTCTGTTCAGAATCTAACAAGCGGCGTCTCGGATCCTTTTCCTACCAGCCAAGGTACTCACCGAAAAGGACCCGCCATGTTCACCAGTCTGAAGAAGTCCGCCGTCGGCGCCGCCGCCGTCGCCGCCGTTCTCGGCGCCGCCGCGTTGGGCGCGGTCGGCACCGCCAACGCCACAAGCTATCTGTCGCCGGAGGAGACATACCTGACCGCCCTGGATGCGGAAGGCATTTCCTACGGCTCGTCCTACTACGCGGTGGGGTTTGGCTACGAGATCTGCGGGGACTTCGAGAGCGGCTACGGCTTCTTCGAGATGACCGAGGCGTACCTGAACAAGTCCGACTATTACTACACGCCGTACGAGGTGGGCTTCTTCATTGGCGACGCAGTGGGGGCGTTCTGCCCGCAATATGCCTACGAGATCCCAGCCTGATTCCCCGTCGCACCGCCCCGCCGCGTTGGTGGCCGCACGCGATGCGAACCGGTCGACGGGGCATAGACCGGCCCTGCCTACCGTCCGACGGTTGGCCTGCAAGGGCACTGGTCGACCGCGATCTGGAATGCGAACTCGTGGCCGCCGATCCGAACGATGTCACCGTCGGTGAGCCGGACGCTGTCGACGACGCGGTTGCCGCGCACGGACACGCCAGTCGGGGAGCGCAGGTCTTTCCCACAGTGGCTCGCCACCTGTCGATCCGAGAATCCGGGTCGTTGGCACAGACGTACAACAGGCGCCTACGGCGACGACGACGGCACACCAACTCTGGAACTCCCCGAGGCGCGGCTTCGATCCGCATTGTCGACTGCGAATATGCCGACTCACATCGAACGCGGCACACCCGCCCGGACGGGCACGATCTGCCCTCCCGAATGTACAAGGACACCACATGCAGACACTGCAACCCATCTTCGACAAGCGCGAGCAGCTCGCGCAGATACAAAGCGGACTGTTGCAGGGGGAATCGGTCATCGCCGTCTACGACTGCATCGGCACCGGTACTGGGTTCGTTGCCCTGACCGATCGGCGTGTCATTTTGCAGGACAGGAGCTTTGTCGGCAACAAGACCGCGATCACGTCGATTCCATACGGCAAGATTCGTTCGGTCTCCGTCGTCAGCAACAAAAGTTGGGCGGGCGCCTTCTTCTCCGGCGGCAGCATCGCGATCGATGCCGGCAAAGTGCACACGGCAGAGTTTCGCGGTATGGACAAGTCACGCCACGTCCATGACGTGATTCTCTGGCACATCACGCGTTGACCAAAACCAACAGGGAGCCTCGGCGTCTTCTGAAGAGACAACCCCCACACGCCCTCGGCGAACTCTGGGGTTGCGTATTGGGCCTGTGACGAGGACGGAGCACCACTCCTGACGTCTGGGAATCACAGGCGGGCGTCCCGTTCGGTCGTCTCAGCACGGCTCGGCACAGCTCGCGCGGCGGGGCGGGGTCCTTCTTGGCGCTTTCACTGGCCAGTCCTGAAGGCGGGCAGCATGGTTCGGGTGGGGCACCCGTGCTGGCGGCGGGGCTGGCACCCAAGGAGGGTGGGAAGTTCGACGAGGCGCCCTGGCGGGAGCTGATCGCCGGGTGGTTTTAGGAGGTCGGCGACCGGGCAGCGCGGGCGGTGACGTGGCCGGCGATCGCGGCGCACCACGACTGGATCGACGGACAGTCGAAGTCGACGGCAACGGTGGCGACAATCGCGCAACGCCTGCGTGACGACCACGCCGCAACGGTGTCGCAATCGACCGTTCGACGTTATGTGGCAGCGTAAATCGACGATGATGTGGCGGAGTCAAAGGTCACGGTGCCCCGGGTGTGGTCCCGCACGGCGACGAGGCCAGCTGGACTACGGCAAGCTCGGGATGTGGCGTGATCCGGCCACCGACCGTCGGGTGGCGGTGTGGGTTCCGTTGTGGTCAAGCCCAAACGGACGGCCGACCCGCCAGGAGGCGCTCAGGAGCTTTTGGTCCCCGGGCGCCCACTGTCAGTTTCAGAAGGGCACCCGCACGTGATCGTCAGTCGACTGCACGAGCCCCGCGACGGGATTCACGCACTCGGAGCGGTGAAAGCTCACCAGACCAGGCGTCGGAACTCTGGCAGATCGAGCAGTTGGCGGACGCACATCGCCTCGGCCCGCGCGGTCAAATCGTCCAGCTTCGCGAGCAGCGCCGACGTGGCGGTCGCGGGATCGAGGTGTATCTGTTCCGCGACCCACCCCTGAATCGTTTCGCGATTCATCGTCTCACCGCCAATTCGGTTGAGCGTCCATCCGGGCAGGTGGTGCCGGTTGGCCTGGTTGGTGCTCTCGTCACCCAGTGTCCGCGCGGCTGAGCCGCAGGTCCAGCGGATAGACCTTCGCAGCGGGCACCGGCCACTGACTGCGCAATCCGAGTGGCTCGGTCGGGGAGTGCCGTGTGGTGTTTACGAGGTAGAGAACGCCTGCGACCCATGATCGTGTGATCCTGGGGCCAGTTTGACGGCACGTGATCCGGATGCTGTTAGCGCGGTTGACAACACCCAGCCTGAGCCGCGGTTCCGACCGCGGCTACCCACGACGTCATCGATGGCACGAGCTGTCATGCCATCGTGTCCGTTCGCGGCTACTTCGTGCCGAAGACTCGTTCCAGCATCGCGGTGTCCGCGGCGGACTGGAATTTGACGACCTTCCCATCGCGGAAAGTGAGCACATCGGCTTCGTCGGCGGACTCCCCACCGGCGGCGACTCGGGTGAGAACGACAACGACATCGTCGTCGGCGAGAAAACGCTCTGGTGTTGTCGTTGTGGACTTCTCGGCCAGTTTCATCCACATCGCGCCGACCTCCGGTTTGCCATGGAACGTGCCGCTGACGGTGCTGTTGCCGGGCGAGATCCACTCGATGTCGTCGTCGAAGAAACTCATAGCCTTCTCGGCATCGCCCGCCGAGTACGCGGCGTACCCATTCTTGGCGGTCTCGATGTTTTGCTGTGCTGACATGGCTGCCCCTTACGTTGGTCCTGTAGCCCTACCCGAGTACAGGTGTACTAAACGTCGCAAATGCACGGCGACGCGCCCGGGGCTTACTTCGGACCGGGCACGTTGCCGCCGCACGGCTCCCCGCTTCGAATCACGGAGTGTTCCGTCCGACCGGGCAACTTAGGCCGTTGATTCATCGCGGCTTGTCGGTGCCGGATGGGTGTCCTCTTGTCCGGATCGGCGATGGCAGCGCAGACTAAGGGTGTTGCGGGCGGAAACACCCGGTGCGTGCGTGCCGATCGGGCACCCGGTGATCCGGCCGGAACCCTGCTGGTCATCATTCAGTATCCAGGAGCTTCACATGCCCAGTCCTAGCCCCGGTTATTCGATCACCGTCCGCGTCCATGCACCGGTTGGCGCCGGCACCACGTCGACGTTGGCGGCCGCGATCGCATCGGTGAAGGGTGCCATGACGGCGCTCGATGTCGTCGAGAGCCATCCCGACCACATGGTCATCGACCTCACCTGCGACGCCTCGGACGTCGCGCACGCCGACCAGATCTCTACCGCGATCGCCGAGGTTCCGGGGGTGATCGTCGGCAAGGTCAGCGACCGCACCTTCCTTCTGCATTTGGGCGGCAAGCTCGAGGTGGTCCCCACGGTTCCGCTCAAACACCGCGACGACCTCTCCCGCGCCTACACCCCCGGCGTCGCCCGGGTGTGTACCGCCATCGCTGAACACCCCGAGGACGTGCGCCGCCTGACGATCAAACGCAACACCGTCGCCGTGGTCACCGACGGGTCCGCGGTCCTGGGCCTGGGCAACATCGGTGCCGCGGCGTCGATCCCGGTGATGGAGGGCAAGGCGGCACTGTTCAAACAATTCGCCGGGGTCGACGCCTGGCCGGTCTGCCTGGACACCCAGGACCCCGATGCCATCGTCGAGATTGTCCGGGCCCTGGCACCCGTCTACGGCGGCATCAACCTTGAAGATATTTCCGCCCCAAGGTGTTTCGAGATCGAAGCGCGGCTCCGCGATATCCTCGACATTCCGGTGTTCCACGACGACCAGCACGGCACCGCGATCGTGGTCCTGGCCGCCCTGACCAACGCGCTGCGGGTGGTCGGCAAGTCGCTCGACCGGGCCCGGATCGTGGTGTCCGGCGTCGGCGCCGCCGGGCACGCCGTCATCCGGTTGCTCGTCGCCCAGGGCGCGACGAACATCATCGGCTGCGGACGGAAGGGAATTCTGTCCCCGCACGACACCGCCGACGAGTTTCGTACCTGGATCGCCGAGCACACCAATCCGGAGGGTCGGACGGGATCACTGCGGGACGCGCTGGTCGGGGCGGACGTGTTCATCGGGGTCTCGGCGCCGAACATTGTCACGGGCGACGACATCGCGGCGATGGCCGACGAGTCGATCGTGTTCGCGCTGGCCAATCCGGTCCCGGAGGTCGACCCGGTCGCCGCCGGCGAACATGCCACCGTGGTGGCCACCGGCCGGTCGGACTTCCCGAACCAGATCAACAACGTGCTCGCCTTCCCGGGGGTGTTCCGCGGTCTGCTCGACGCGCACGCGGTCGACATCACCGACGAGATGCTGATCGCCGCGGCCGGCGCGATCGCCGACAGGGTGTCGCCGTCCGAGCTCAATGCCACCTACATCGTGCCGAGCGTGTTCGACGCGGGTGTCGCGCCAGCGGTCGCCGCGGCGGTGCGCGAGGTGGCCGAGCGGGGGCCACAGTCCGAGAAGTGAGCCGTTCGCTCATTGTTTCCGTGTCCCAGGCGGTCACAGCAGCGGGCGAGGTGTCCCGAGCCGGAACCGGCGCCCGCCGTCGTTGCTCGGTCGCCGGGGCGGGTGAGGTGATCGTCGGGGCGATCGAGACCGGGTGCGCGGCGCCCAGGTGTGGGACCCGGCGTGGGGGCAGTGCCTGCATACCCACTGCGGCCGGGTTCAATCAAGGCGCGACCTGCACACCACGGCTGCCTTCACAGGTGTCGGGCGTTTCCGGCCGGGGCATGCCATGGTGGACGCTCATCTCGGTCGCCGTCGAACGCCTGGTCGATCAGCCCGCTCGCGGCGCAGTCGGTAGTTGGCGTCCTAACCAGGCATGGAGGCCGGCGAGGCGCCACGACCACTCACGGGGTTCTCCGCCATCTGTTGCCGGCGGAGAACCCCTCTAGGCTGTCTGCACCGGGACGGAATCTGACCTGGGGTGCGAAAGAGTGAAGGCCCTGAACTGGATGTGTTCAGGGCCTTCACGTCAGCAATCGCGTGCTATTTGGTCAGTGCTTCCTTGAGTGCCTTCGCGGCCGCGGCGGGGTCCTCGGCGCTGTAGATGGCGCCACCGGCGACGGCGACGTCCGCACCCGCGTCACGGACGGCGGCGATGGTGTCGACCTTCACGCCACCGGCCACGGAGAACGGGACACCGGCGATCTTGCCGTCGTCGAGGAGGGTCTGAATGGAGTATCCGGGCTGGGCCTGCTCGTCGAGGCCGGCGTGGATCTCGACGAACGCGACACCGAGCTTGGCGATCTCGCGGGCCCGCTCGACCCGATTCTCCACGCCGATCAGGTCGGCGACGACCTTCTTGCCGTGCTTCTGGCCTGCCTCGACCGCACCCTTGATGGTGGCATCACCGGCGGCGCCGAGGACCGTGACCAGGTCCGCGCCGGCGGAGAAGGCCAGGTCGGCCTCGAGGAAGCCGGCGTCGGCGGTCTTGAGGTCGGCGAAGACCTCCTTGTCCGGGTGCGCCGCCTTGATCGCGCTGATGGCGCTGAGGCCGGCGCTCTTGATCAGTGGGGTGCCGAGTTCGATGATGTCGACGTACGGGGCCACCTTGTTGGTCAGGGCCAGCGCGTCGGCGGTGGTGAGTAGATCGACAGCAACCTGCAGCTTCGTCATGTGTTTCTCCTGGTTATCTTCTGATGGGATTCGTGGTCAGCCGATGTTGGCGTGGCGTTCCCACAGCCGCTCGGCGGTCTGGTCTTCATTGCTCCACAGCGCCTGGAACAGGGCATCGAAGGCGAGGAGCACGGACTGCTCGAACAGGCTGCCCGCGTACTGGGCGGTGATGGCTGCGCTGTGTTCCTGCTTGTCGGCCGCAGGCAGGACCAGGATCTCGTCGGCGCGCCGGGCGAGCGGCGAGTCCGAGGCCGTAGTCACAGCGAGCACCGAGGCACCCACCTTGTTCGCGGTATCGGCTGCGCCGACGACCGAGGCGGTGGTGCCCGACCCGGAGACGGCAATCAGCAGATCGCCGTCGCCGATGGCAGGGGCGGTGACCTCCCCGGCCACATGGACGCGCAGGCCGAGGTGCATCAGTCGCATCGCGGCCATCTGGACGGCCAGGCCGCTGCGCCCGTTGCCGATCACGAACACTGCCCCCGCGGTGGTGATGAGCGAACCCGCGCGGTCCCACTGTTCTGCGGCAACGGAATTGAGTAGGCGCTCGTTCTCGTCGAGCACGATGCGGCGCCCGTCACTGAACCGTGTGCGTGTCTGCTCGACGGTGACGGTCATGGTCCTCCTCGGTGATAGCCGTTCCGGTCTGATCCAAGGCTGCCGACTCCGGTGCGCCGCGGCACCCGGCCGGTCGGCCGGTTCGGGCCGGCCGCTTGGCCAGTGCCGTTGCGTCGTACCCGGCCATACTGTGAATGGGTGGTAAGCGTGGAGGACTCGGCTCGGTTGCAGGTCGACCCCTGGGTGGAGATGCGGAAGGTGATCACGGGACCGCTCCCGGACATCGCGACCCGCTTCTCCCGGTTCCTGGGCCGATGGTGGCCGCACGACGCGCTGGTGATCTTCACCCGGGAGTGCACCGGACGCCCCCGCAAAGTCGCCGGAAACCGCGAGATAGTCGACCGTGTGACCATCGACGAACTCGACGAGATCAAACAATCCATCGAACCCGGCGGTGTCGTCGCCGGAATCCGTTCACTGGGAGGTGGACGCCGCCGGGTCTGGGCGGTCCGCGACTCCGGCGACACGCTGCTCGTCCTGGTCCCGCGGCCATCTCAGGCCGGCCCACCCGAGCCCGATGGGGTCGCGGCGATGTTCGGGATCGTCGCGACCTCCATCCAGCAACAGGTGGCACAGGCCAGCCCCGACTATCTCGCCGAGTCACGGGCGGCGTCGAGTGAACGCGCCCGCACCATCGCCGAACTGACGGAGGTGCACGAGGCGACCCTGTCGTCGATCCTCGGAACCCTCCGATCGAACGACCTCGACGATCGGCGGTCGCGCATCACCGCGAGCGAGACGGCATCGGCCGCACTGATCGCGCTGCGATCGGCGGGTGCCGCCGATCGGGCCCTGTCAGAGGAGGCGGTCACCACGGCATTCGCCAGGTTGCAGGGCGAATTGCGACCTCTCTTGCGGCATCGGGAGGTCGACGTCGACTATGTCGACCCGCCGGCCGACGGCCGTCCGCTTCCGGGTGAGGTGGCGCATGCGGCGCGCGCGATGGTTCGCGCCATCGTGCTGGCATTCGGCGCACAACCGGTGCTGCCCCGGCTGCGGATCGCGTGGGACTGCGACGGTGACAACGTCCTGATCGAGGTCCGTGACCAGGGGCCCGGCACCATCGACCGCAACGCGCTGACTCGGCAACTGTCCGGACGCCTGCACACGTTGCGCGGCCGGATCGACATCGAGTCCATCGCCGGATGGGGGAGTCGGGTGACGCTGACCATCCCGTTGGACCCGCCCGCCGCCCGTCCCGACGAGCATCTTCTGTCCACCCTGAACCCCCGCGAGCTCGAAGTCCTCGCGCACCTCGCGGTGGGCAAACGCAATCGCGCCATCGCCGAGGAACTCGGGATCAGCCAGAGCACGATCAAGTTTCACGTCGCGAGCGTGCTCAAGAAACTCGACGTCGCCAACCGTGGGGAGGCCGGAGCAATCGGAATACGAGCGGGAATTGCACCCGGCATTGCGTATTCCGCGCCCGGCACCAGCTAGAGAGCCGAA
The DNA here is from genome assembly GCF_000280725.2 of Rhodococcus sp. JVH1. NCBI lineage: Bacteria > Bacillati > Actinomycetota > Actinomycetes > Mycobacteriales > Nocardiaceae > Rhodococcus > Rhodococcus sp. JVH1. Next base: position 7,524,750 of record NZ_CP166289.1, read on the forward strand.
CTTCGATCCCGGGGCGCTTCGGCCAGGGACCGGGCCGGCAGACGGTTGTCACATGCTGTCGAAGATGCGTTGTTCGGGAACTCCTGCATTCTGCGCTGCGGTAACCGCGTCGAGGAGTTCGTCGGTGAGCTGCTCGAAGGTGGCCGATCGGACCCGTTCGGGCGGTCGGTCGCTCGGGTGGGTGGTCAGGAAGCTGTGCAGCATGGCGCAGGTGTCGCGTACGTGCTCGAGAGCCCGGCGTTGGTCGTCGTTCATCGACGGTCCGGCGGCCGGCCGGCGTTCGGCGCCTGGGTTTCGTGCGGCGCGCTGGGCGGGCGGGCATGGTCTACCGCCCTCAGCAGGTCGTGCGTGAGTTGTTTGTAGGTGGTGAGCCATCGGTGGTCGACGGGTTCGTCGCGCAGATACGCCGTCAGGGCGGCGGTGTTCTCGCCGGTATCCAACCATCGGCGTAGGTCGGTGGTGCGATCCTGGACGTGCTGTAACAATGTGTGTGGCGAAACAGGCATCGAGTCTCCTCTGGTGCGGACTTCCCTTCGGCGAGAATGAAATTGGCGTTGCTGTGTGTTTTCCGGGGTCATTGTTACCCATACCGGGCCCCGGTGCCAGGTGTTTCCCCGGTCTACATCGTTGGCAGGCCACCGTGGAGACCCGCTTCGATGCCTGTGATTCTCGGTGCCGGGTGCCCTGCGCAGACCCTGCCCGCAGGCGCCCCGCGGCCGAGATCGGAAAACCCGGTCAACCCGGTACCGCCGCGGTGGTACCGGGCGGACAATCGAGGGGTACATCACGGCCACGACCGAGAAGGAGTGGAGCGGTGAACCGAACCGAGCTCCCACAGACACTGCGGCGATCGTCGAAGGAGGTACAGGCGGCCTTCGCGGCGGCCCACGAGATGGCCGTCCGGCGGTACGGCGAGGGCGAGGAGGCCCAACGAGCGGCGTACGGGGAGCTCAAACAGAGTTACGAGCTCGCAACCGACCACTGGGTTCCCAAGCAGGACTGATTTTCCACTCGGGCCTGGTGGCGACTGACGCCTGCATGTGCGTGGCGTCGGATTGGCGGTGCCGGAATGGTCGCCATCGCGGTCAGCGGGAAAGAGTGCGACACGAGACGACGACGTCGACCGGAAATGCCGCCCGTTCCGGTGGCGGGCTAGGACAATTCCCAGGATGAGCACCCCCGACGACTGGAACGTGAATATCATTGCCGAATTCCGGGCAAATCAGGGCCGAGTGGGTGGCCCGTTCGAGGGCGCCCCGGTGGTGCTGGTTCACCACCGGGGCCGTAAGACTGGGCGCGATCGTGTGAGCCCGATGATGTATCTACCCGATGAGCAAGGTCCGGACACGATCTACGTTTTCGCGTCCAAGGCCGGTGCCCCGAGCAATCCCGACTGGTACTACAACCTCGTCAGCGCAGGTGAGGCCGAGATCGAACGCGGCACCGAGCAGTACCCGGTGACTGTCGTCGAGGTGACCGGTGACGAACGGGATCGGATCTACACCGAGCAGGCGCGCCGGTACCCCGGCTTTGCCGAATATGCGGAGAAGACGGCGGGCATCCGGACAATCCCCGTGCTGGCGCTGCGACGCGCGTGACCTCCGTCAGAATCAGGGCCGTTGCTGTCGAGCGCGGTCAGTCGGGGCGTGATTCGTCGAGCAGCCGTTCGAGGTAGTTCAGGTCCTGGCGGATCATCGCGATCGCTCGCGCGGGACCTTCCGGGGTCGCCGACTGTGGGTCCTGATGAACCAACGAGCGTACTGCCATGTCCGCGAGTTGAGTGGCGATGACTCGGTCGTCGTCTGCGTTTCCCGGCTGATGCCACCAGGCGATCCAGTTGAGCATGCCGATGACGGCCAGAGCTGCGGTTCGCGGATCGACCGGTCGCATTTCGCCGATGCGGATACCGTCTTCGATGACGTGGATGAATTCCTTGAGCACGTGTCGACGGCTCTGCTCGTAGTTGCGTGAGATGTCTTCGGGTAATTCGGCTTCCGAACGGATGATCAACTGGAATCGATCCGGAGCCTGCGCCTGATGCAGAGCGATGGCGGTGGCCATCTCGCGGAGCTTTTCTGTCGGACCCAGATCGGTGCGCTCGTTGATGGTGTGTAGCAACGCGGCCGGTGTCTCGGTGCTCTCGCTGACCAGGCGGGAGAGGAGCTCGTCTTTGTTGGCCACGTAGTGATAGAGGGCCGGCCGTGTCAGGCCGGTTGCGTCGGCGATGTCCTGCAGCGTGGTGCTCGCGAATCCTCGTTCGGCAAACAGTCGAGTGGCTTGCTCGATGATCTGCTTTTCCACCAGCTCACGGCGAGGGTTGCTGCGAAGGCCCGCGCTTTCGGTCGCGGCCTGATCGCTGGAACGGGATTTGCCCCGGCCTCGGGGTCGGCGCTCGTTCGGGGCCTCCTCGCTTGTCATGTCCGAAGGATAACGGGCGCCGGTCGCTGGTCGCGTACTCATGTCGAGACCCGCAACCCGGAAAGCGCCGGATCAGCGTCCGACGTCGCCGGATCGCTGAAGAACGCGAGGTGCATCCGTACGCTGGCCAAACCTGCTGCGACATCTGCGCGGCAGGAACCGGGCGCCTCGACGACGACGAGTGCGTCTGTGTGGTGACCGAGACGTTCGGCGAAATCGAGTCTGCTGAGCAGCGATGAGCGGGTGGATGGGCCGGTGAGCCAGAGAGTTCGCGCGGTTGGTGCGGTCTCGACGAGTGCGGTAGCCTCCGGGCCCCAGGCTGAATCGAAGTCGATGTCGAGCACTGTGGTGGTGGCTGCGTCGCGCAGGTCCGCCGGTGCGATCCGGTGCTCGAATCGGCGGTCACCGTGGTCGAGTGGTTGCCCGATCGTCCAGTCCGTGATGTCGGTGCCGGGGATCGCGTCGGCTGGCACGTCCGCGTAGTTCGCCAGGCCCTTCCGCACGAGCGTGGGGGCGGTGTCGTGGAATCGGCTGAGACTGACCTTTCCGGCGCGGGTCATGTACGCGATCAGCAGCTGTTCGACGGGTAGGTTCATCCGCTGCGGGAAGGACTCCCACCAGAGTTCGCTGCGGTGCGCGATGTGCTGGAGGTATTCGACGGCGGGGCGGCGGGTTCGCTCATATTGTGCGAGCGCGTCCTCGATGTTCGGGGAGGCGGTGAGTGCGTGGTCGAGTGCGATGGCGTCCTCCATGGCGAGCTTGGTGCCCGAGCCGATGGAGTAGTGCGCGGTATGGGCGGCGTCGCCGAGGAGTACGACGTTGCCGCTGTGCCAATGCCCACACGAGATTGTCCGGAAGCGCATCCAGCGGGTGCGGTTACCGATCAGCCGGTGGTGCTGCAGAGTGCCGGCGAACGCTGCCTGCAGGTAGTGCAGTGAGGTTTCGTCGCTGTCGAGTGGTGCTGTCTGCTCGGTGGATACGTCGAATCCCGCCCGCCGCCACGTGTCCTCGTCGGTTTCGATGAGGAAGGTGCTGTGGTCGGGCGCGTAGGGGTAGGCGTGCGCGACGAACGTGCCGTGCTCGGTGGTGACCGGTGTGAATATCGCGCTCGGGAGAGCGAAATCGGTTCCGCACCAGAGGTACAGGCCGGTGCCGGTGTCGATGTGTGGATCGAAGCGGTCTGCGAGCTGGGTGCGCGTTCCGCTGTTGATGCCGTCGGCCGCGATGATCAGGTCCGCGTCGAGGTCGGCGAAGTCCCGGCGTTCGCCGAAGTGCAGTCGGACACCAGCCTGTCGGGCTTGCTGTTGCAGCACTTCGAGCAGGGATGTGCGCGCGATCGCAAGGAGGTCGCCGCTCTGGAGCCGGGCGATGTGCTCGCCGACCTGCATCGACATGTCGTGCGGGTGTGCAGCGGCAACGATGGCCTCCAGCGATGTCGAATCGGCCTCGCGAAGATTGCGCTGCGTGCGGGAGGCGAGGCCGACGCCGAATCCGAATGTCTTGTCCGGGGCACTCTGTTCGTACACGGTCACTTCGGCGTCCGGATGGCTGAGTTTGAGCAGTCTTGCGGCATAGAGACCGCCGGGTCCACCTCCGAGAACTGCGACTCGCGCGAGATTCATGGCAAAACTCCAGTCTGTGTGACGGTAAAGTCGAGTATTCTACGTTTGTGTCGAACAGTCAATGTGATGCGTGCGGTCGATGTCGTGCGGAGAGTGATCGTCTTCGGGGCATGCCCGTGTGGACATGCCCCGAAGATGTTGATCCAGAACGGAACAGGTGGTCCTAGACGACCGCGCCGCGCGCATCGGCTTCGGCTTCGGCGAGCACCTTCGCGGCTATTGCGGCACGCAACCGCTTCTTGTCGATCTTGTTCACATTGGTGTGCGGCAAGGACGGCACCCATTCGAGCCGTTCGGGCCACTTGAACTTGGCGACGCCGAGCCGGGCCAGATGCTCTTGAATGGCCTTCATCGACAACGGCTCTTCATCGGTCGCCACCAGATATGCGCAGGTTTTCTCCCCGAGGCGGGGATCGGGCATGGCGACTACCGCCGCGTTGGCGATGCGAGGGTGCTCGAGCAGGAGTAATTCGAGTTCCTCCGCGTTGATCTTCTCCCCGCCCCTGTTTATGAGGTCCTTGATTCGGCCCTCGATCGACAGATACCGCTCGCCGTCGATGACGGTGATCGCGGCGAGGTCACCGGTGCGGTAGAAGCCGTCGGAGGTGAAGGCATCTCGGTTGTGCTCCGGGGCGTCGAAGTAGCCGGGGATCGTGTACGGGCCGCGGCAGCACAGTTCTCCGACGTCGCCGTCGGGGAGATCTATCTCGGTACCCGGCTCGAGGATGCGAATTTCGTCGTCGGACGCGATCGGGGTCCCCACGGTCGTCAGGCGAGCGTGGGTGGGGGAGTCGATCGGGGTCACCGTCAGCAGCCCTTCGGACATGCCGAACAGCTGGCCGGCCCAATGCCCCGCACCGTCGTCGACTCGTTCGAACAGTTCGGGTGGAACCTTGGCGCCCGACAGTACGACCCGTCGGAGAGATGCGCGGGCCTTGTCGAAGTCCGGGGTCAGAACTGCCTGGTAGTGGCCGTGCCCGATGAGGACTTCGGTCGCCTCCGTCCGTGCCATCAACTCGAACGCCGCGGGAGCGTCAGCGGTGGCCAGTACCAGGCAGGCGCCGACGGAGTGCGCCGCGTGCAGCCCACACGAGATTCCGGCGTTGTGAATGATCGGTATCAGGTGTGCCACGCGACTGTGTTCGTCCCAGCCGAGTCGTTGTGCGTAGAGCAGGGCGTTGTTCCAGTATTCGGCATGGATTCGCGGAATCACCTTGGGCACACCGGTGGTACCGCCGGACAGCTGGAACGCGACGACGTCGAGTGGGTCGATCCGCGCTTCTATCTGTTCGACCACGGCACGGGCTGCGGCGGGATCGGTCTCGCGACCGATGTCTTCCAGTCGGGTCACACCCGGCTGATCCTTACCCGCCTCGTCGCCGACGCTGATGATGTGCCGGATGCTGGGATGCCCGGCAGCGTGTTCGCGTGCGAACTCGACGAGATCGAATCCCGCGGTGCGGGCCTCGACGATGTGCCCCACGGCGCCGACCTTCCGGCTGACGTGCCCGATCTCGTGCATGCGGTGCGCGGCCAACGTCGCGACGGGAACCAGGCCTGCCTTGAGGCAGCCATACCAGGCAAGGACGGTCTCCAGGCGATTGGTCAGCTGGAAGATGACCGGATCGAGTCGGTCGAGCCCGAGCCGCACCAGTCCGGCCGCGATCCGGTCGGTCCGACGGTCCAGTTCGGCGAAGCTCATCGAACCCTCCGCACTGATCACCGCCGTTCGATCCGGGAACCGGGTGGCGATACGGTGCAGTCGCCGCCCGGTGGGATCGGCGCTCCACATCCCGCTTTCGCGGTAGTGTCCGGCCCGGTCCGCGGGGAAGGTGACGAGGCGTCCGCCCCAATCCGAGAAGGTCACCGCAATCCTCCTGCTTCCAGTGTCATCACGGGGTTCGCCGACATTATCGCTCCGCTACCGCGGGGAGGAGGCGGGCGATGTCCAGGGCGTGATCAGGGTGATCGGCGGGGACGATGCCGGAGTAGATAGCGGTCCAGCAACCGGGGCAGCACAGCTGCCGGAAGACGACGGGGGCGTCGACGTACTCGCGCGGATCGGAGGTCACCTGTGGTCCGGCGGTCGAGGAGGGGCCTTCGAACCGGGCGAGGTCCAGCGCAGCATTGGTCTTGTCGTCTCCGAGAAGGCGTCCGCACTGGGCGCAGGCGATCGCGCGGGTGTCCCCGATCGTGACCTCCGCCAGGTTGTCGTCGAGTCTGCGAGCCCCGGCCAGATCGAGCGCGGGGGCGTCGGACCGAGTAGTCCCCGAGCGGTCTCGACGCTCCGTGCGCATCTCGTCCCGCCGATCCGAGGTCCGGATCTCATCGACGTCTCCGCCGGAGAGGATGACTCCATAGACGGTTTCGGCACCGTTTTCGGTGACCTTGCCTTCACGGAAGTCTGCTGCCACGGCGGCCGGGTCGCGCAGCAACGGATCACCGTAGCCGCCGCCACCCTGCCAGTGCATGTACAGCACCTCACCGGGTGCCACGTAGCTCTCGGCGTAGCAGGCTCCGAGTTCACGGCCGCCACCGAGATCGTCCAGGGCGCCGGGGATGCGGCCGGCCGCGAACTGTTCGACGATGTCGGTGCCGCGGGCGAGGACCTCGACGCCGGTATTGCCGGGGTATCCGCCTGCGAGACCGTTGTTCTGAGCGACGGCCTTGCCCGCCGACGCCAGTACCAGGCCCATCGGCAGGCTGGTGCCGTAGGGGGTGATGGCGATGGAGGCACTGACACCGCCGCGCTGCCGTCCGGGTCCGCCGGAGTCGGGTTCCTCGCGGCGCCACAGGGTGAGCAGCGGGTAGAGGAATTCGGTCATTTCGGTGTCCGGGATGCGGCCCATCGGGATGCAGAAGAGACCACCGGTGTCCATGCCGTCGGCGGTGGGGCGGGCCCCGTAGCCGCCGGCCATCGGCTCCATCATGATGTTGAGGAAGGGCACCGACTGTTCGGGGCGTTCGTCGAGACCGGCGATCACGGCGGTGTCCCAGGTGCCGCAGCACGCGGCCTGCACGCTTGTGCCGAGATCGACCGACCGGTCGAGCATCTGCGACAGGCATTCGGCGATCAGGGTGCCGGTGAGCCAGGCGGGGCCGATCGGTCCGCGGCTGACCGCGGCGGGGAAGGTGGCGTTGTTGATCGTGCCCTCTTCGGAGACCAGGTCGAAGCAGCGCATCAGTCCGCCCGCGGACCAGGGGATGTCCCCGGCGAGGATCGGAAGCAGGGCGAGCATGACTCCGCCGCGCATGCCCGCGTACGTGCAGTTGATGACGCCGGTCTGCGGGTCGGTGCCGGTGAAATCGAAGGTGAGGTGGTCGGCGGTCTTGGTCATGGCCACGGTGATCTTGTGGATCCCGCGGTCGCCGGTGTGTGACTGATCCTGGTAGCCGGTGGCCTTCCAGGTTCCGTCGGGCAGCGAGGTGAGCTTGCCGCGCAGACGCCCCTCGGCGTCGGCCATCATCCGCTTCATCACGGCCTTGACGGTGTCGGCGCCGTACTGCTCGATCACCGCGAGCAGTCGGTTGCGCCCCACGGTGTTGGCGCCGATCTTCGCGCGGAGATCGAGTCCGACGAGCATCGGCACCCGCGAGCGCCGCACCCAGGCGTCGGAGACGTCGCGTTGCAGTTCGTAGTCGCGGACCACCTTGATCGGGGGTGTCGGCAGCGACTCGGAGAACACGTCCTCGGCAGAGGGGTCGAACGAGCCGAGCCCGGATCCGCCGAGATCGGGTTCGTGACAGATGGCGCTGGTCCAGGCGAAGAGCTTGCCCTCGTGGAAGATTGGTTGGTAGACGATCACATCGCTCTGGTGCAGTCCGCCGCCGACCCAGGGGTCGTTGCACAGGAACATGTCGCCCTCTGTGATGCCAGGGTTGGTCGCGCGGTGCTGGAGGGTCCAGTAGATGGCGAGGTCGACGGCGCCGACGAGCATGGTGTTGTACAGGCCTACCTGCACTTCCTGCCCGATCTCGTCGCTGATCGCGAAGTCGAAGTCGTTCGCGTCGGTGACGATGGGGGAGCCGGACATGCGTTTGAGTGCTTCGCCCATTTCGTCGGTGACCGACCACAGCCGGTGCCGGATGACTTCGTAGGTCAGCGGGTCGAGGTTGTCGATGTGCTCCTGGCTGACGGTGTGGACTGCCAGCGTCGGGGGCAGCGATCGCGCGAGTGCGTCGGGGTCGATCGGTCGGCTCGAGAAGATTTCGGAGCCGGGGATTTGCATGGTCATCTTCGGTGCTCCTACTGGGCGACGATGGTGAGGTTGCCGAGGCGGTCGACGGTGCCGGTGGTGTCGTGGGGAACGACGACGGTGGTCGTGGGGACTTCGATGATGGCCGGCCCGTGCAGGACGTGTCCGGCGAGCAGCTTGCTGTAGTCGTAGACGTCGGTGTCGACGTACCCGATCCGGCCGTCCAGGCACACTTTTCGGGTTCCGATGTGTGCCGGTGTGGGATCGGCGGAGTCCGCGGACTTGACCTCCGGCAGGGTAGGGGAGAACGGCAGGAGGCCGGTGGCCCGGACACGGTAGGTGATGGCCTGGATTCCGGCCTCACGGAAACCGCTGTCTTTTCCGTACAGTTCGGCGTACCGCTGCTCGAAGAGGTCCGACGCGGCGTGGATACCGGCGGCGTCGAGGCTGCCGGCAGGTACCGCTGTCGCTACCTCCGCGAGTTGCATGGTGTAGCGCATGTCGATTTCGCGTTCGATCTCCACCCCGGTGAACGTCAACCCCTGCCGGTTGAGTTGCTCGAGGACCTGGGACTCGAGTTGGGCGAAGTTGCGCTCGGCACGGAAAGGATCGAGCGGCATGGCGGCAGGGTCGGACAGTTCGGCGGCGAGGACGATGTTGGACGAGGCCAATCCGTAGGCGGAGAACGCCGAGGCCACCTGGCCTAGTGGGACGATGACTTCCCTGACGCCGACCTCGCGGGCGTAGGCGGCGCAGTGGGCTGGGCCGGCACCGCCGAAGGCGTAGAGCACGAAGTCGCGGGGGTCGTGTCCCGCCTCGACCACCGTTTTGCGCAGCAGGTCACCGGTCTGGGCGTTCTGTACGGCGTAGATGGCCGCGGCCGCGTCTTCGATCGACAGCCCGAGGGGTTCGGCGATCTTGGTGCGGATCGCGTCCCGCGCGAGGTCCTTGTCCAGCGGCTTACGGCCGCCGAGGAGCCCGTGTTCGGGCAGGATCCCGAGAACCAGGTTCGCGTCGGCGTTGGTCGGTTCGATGCCGCCCTGGCCGTAGCACGCCGGGCCGGGGACGGCCTGGGCGCTGTGCGGGCCGATCTGGAGATTGCCGCCGGGGTCGACCCAGGCGATGGCGCCGCCGCCGGATCCGATGGCGTGTACTTCGAGGGTGGGAACATTGATCGGGTGGTGGTTGATGATCGTGCTGGATGCCCGGACGGGCTCGCCGTCGACGACGAGGCCGACAAGGAAGGTGGTGCCGCCCACATCGGTGGCGATGATGTTGCGGTGGCCGAGTTGTTTGCCGAGGGACACCGCACCGACCACGCCACCGGTCAGCACCGATCCGACGGTGCTGATCGCGTTCTTCGGTGCCTCGGCGGCTGCGACGGCGCCGCCGTTGCTCTGCATCACCAGCAGGGGTCCGGCGAGTTTGCGGTCCCGCAGCTCGGACTCCAGTGAACCGAGGTAGTCACGCAGCCCCGGTCCGATCTGGGTGCTCATGATGGTCGTCGCGTTGCGGGCGAATTCGCGGATGCGTGGGCTCACCTCACTCGACAGGGACACGAACACCGTCGGGTCGATCTCGTGGACGAGCTCGCGGATGCGCTGCTCGTGCGTCGGGTTGCGGAACGACCACAGCAGTGAGACCGCGATCGCGGTGATGCCGTCGGCGAGGAGCGCGCGGATGGATCGACGGACGGATTCTTCGTCGAGTGCGACAACGACGTTGCCGTCGCGGTCGAGTCGTTCGGTGACTTCCAGGGCATGCTTCTTCGGTATCAGTCCATGAGATTTGCTCTGTCCCATGACATTTTGCAACTGTTCCGGTGAGCCGCCCAGGTATCGGCCCTCGACGTTCATGATGTAGATGGAGTCGCGATGGCCTTTGGTGGTGAGGAAGCCGACCGGGGGCACGTTGCCCATGACGAGCGCGTTGAGTGACGACGTGGTGCCGTGTGCGATGTGATGGGTGTTTGCCAGCATTTCCTCGAGCGGGCAGCCCAATTGCCCGGCGAGTACCTCGAGGACATCGATCACGCCGCGGGAGTAGTCCGGCGGTGTCGAGGGGGCCTTCGCGGCGAGAACAGTGCCGGCATCGTCGTCCAATACCGCGTCGGTGAACGTGCCACCGACGTCCACTCCGATCACATATGCCATTGCAGCTGCGCTCCTTCGTGCTGGGGGAAATTCAGGGGGCGGTGTGAGGTCATCCTCGAACACTCCTTACGTCTGTGTCGAGTATTCGACGTCACTGATGACATGTCAAGAGGCAACTGTGAGTGTCGTCACGGATGCGAGGAAAGCTGCGGCGAACCCACGCTCGCGCCACTCGGGGTCTTGACGAATCATCATTGGCGTCGAATACTCGTCATAGGCGTAAATCTACGTCCGACTCCCCCTCAGAAGGGCCACAACATGGGCATTCATCGCATCGGGCTCGTCGTACCGAGTTCAAATGTGACCGTCGAGACGGAAATGCCGACACTGCTCAACCGGCATGCGGACGCGCGGTTCTCGTTTCACTCGAGCCGGATGCGGATGCAGTCCGTGTCCCCTGAGCAGCTACGGGCGATGAACGCCCAACGCGAGCGATGCATCCTCGAGCTCGGTGATGCCGGGGTCGACGCTATCCTCTACGCGTGCCTGGTCGCCCTGATGTCGGTGGGGCCCGGAGAGCATCAGCGAGTGGAGGGGCTGATTGCCGAGCAACTGGCCACCGGTGGTTCGGAAGCGGCGATCCGCTCGAGCGCGGGCGCACTCGTCGAAGCACTCCACGCGATCCACGCCGAACGGATCGTCCTGGTCACCCCCTACATGCGTCCCCTCGCCGAGCAGGTCGTCGCGTACATCGAGGCCGAAGAAATCCGGGTAACGGACTGGCGAGCCCTCGAAGTCGCCGACAACGCGGAGGTCGGCTGCATCCCCGGCCACCGGGTGATGGATGCCGCCCGATCGCTCGACCGCGCCGGAGCCGACGCGCTGGTGCTCTCCGCGTGCGTGCAGATGCCCTCACTCGACCTCGTCCAATCGGCCGAAGACGAGTTCGGGCTGCCCGTCCTCTCGGCCGCCACCGCCGGCGCCTACAGCCTGCTGCGGGCGCTCGACCTTGCGGTCGACATTCCCGGAGCCGGCGGTCTGCTGCGTGCCGATGCTCCGGCCACCGCTGTTCAGTAGCCTCGAATCCATTGGAGTTCACCATGTCCGACCTGCAACACACAGTCAAAGGCGTCGACCACGTCGCCTACCCGACATTCGACCCCGCCGCGACCGTCACGTTCTACCGCGACGTTCTCGGGTTCCCGGTGGTGCACTCGATCTGCGCGGCCGGTTGGGGCCCGGAGAAACACCCCGACTTCATCCATTTCTTCTTCGATATCGGCAACGACGACCGATTGGCCTTCTTTTACTACTTCGGCCTCGAACCGTTCGACGGCGGCCCGCAGGGCGACTCCTACTCGCGCTTTGCCGAGGACGTCCCGATCTTCTTCATCCGCTCCCGTCACCTGGCAATCCACGTGGACAGCGAAGACGACCTGATGGAATACCGGCGGCGCTTGGACCACAGCTCGTGGCCGGTGGAGATGCAGATCCAGCACGAGACGATCGAGTCGATCTACACCCACGACCCCAACGGCTACATGATCGAAATTACCCGGGCGCTGCGCCCGGTCACCCCGCAGGAAGACCTCGACGCCAACCTGACCATCGACGCCCTCGTCGACGTCGTGACCGGCCCGGACCCCAGCATGGCCGCGCTGCTCACCCGCAAAGCCGAACTGATCACCGAACGGGCAGCGGCCTGGCAGCAGGAGCAGGAATCGAAGGAGATGGTGACACGATGACGACCCTGTTCATCCTCGACGTCCCGGAGAACACAGCTGTCGCCGAGGTGGCCGGTCGCAACCCGGCGGTCACCGTCGACCACGTCGGACCCTACTTCCGAATCGTCTCCGACTCGGCCATCGTCATCGACCGCCGTGCCACCGGCTGCCGCCACGCCGTCTGGTACAGCAGCGTCGCCGGATTGGCGCAGTCCCGAATCACACAGTGGGACAAGGACGCCATGCGAGTCGAGCCGCAATGAGTGAGAGCACCCAGCGGCTCGGCGCCGGCCGGTACATCGACGCCGCCCAGGCCCCCGACACCACCGTCACGTCGGTACACGAACTCACCACCGCGGACGGAGCGAAGGTCTCCGGCGTCCTGCGGATGGTGTCCGGCGCGCACACCGTCGTCGCGCTGATGCACCCGCGCCAGGATCTGACTCACCACGTGCTGGTGCCCGAGCTGCTCGCCCGCGGATACGCGGTGTGGACGCAGGGCACTCGATCGGTCAACAACGACATCGCTCTCGTGCACGAGCAGGCTTTGCTGGATGTCGCGGCCGGGCAAATATTCCTGCGGGAGAGGGGCTTCGACCACATCGTCACCCTCGGTCATTCCGGCGGCGGGACCCTCTTTGCGTTCTACCACCAGCAAGCTGGGTTGCCGTCGGAGGAGCGATTGACGCATACCCCCGCGGACAGACCCATCGATCTGGCTGGCGCTGACATGCCCCGGCCCGACGCGGCGATATTCATGGCACCGCACCCCGGTCAGGGTGCACTGCTGCTGCGGCTGATCGACCCGTCGGTCGTCGACGAGTCCGACCCGCTCTCGACAGATCCGGACCTGAACCCGTTCGATCCAGCGAATGGATTCGCCGATCCACCCCACAGTTCTTCCTACTCACCGGAATTCATCACCCGCTACCGCCGAGCACAGCACGACCGCATTACCCGCCTCGACACCATCGCCCGGCAACGCATCGACGAAGCGGCCGACGCGCGCCGACGGTACAAGAGCACGTCGGATCCGGGAGATCGCCGCGCCGCCCTCGCGCCCCGCGTCCTGACCGTCTATCGCACCGATGCGGACCTACGGTTCGTCGATCTATCGCTGAACCCGAACGAACGCCCTTACGGGTCGCTGTTCGGCCGGCGACCCGACCTGACCAACTACGGACTCGTCGGCTTCGGCCGCTTTTCCACGCCGGACGCCTGGTTGTCGACCTGGTCCGGGCTCAGCAGCAACGCCGACTTCCTGCGCTGCGCCCCGACGGTGACCGCACCGACGCTGTTCGTCGAACTCACCGGAGACCAGGCCTGCTTCCCCGACGATGCCAAGACGATGTGCGATGCACTCGGATCGACGGACAAAACCCACGTCCGCGTTGCCGGCACCCACTTCGGCGGACCGATCCACGACGGCGCACCCACCGGTGCCAGCCTCGCCGCCGCCGACATCGGCGCGTGGCTGGCAACCAGATTCCCGTAGACAGGCGACCACAACGGGCCAGCCCAGGCCGAGTGGCGCAGATCACAGTCGGATATAGAATGTTCTGCGACGGGACGCCTATGTGCCAACCGTAGGAGAGATGCAGACGAGGTGGTCGCTGTTGGTTGACGACGCTGCTCATCGCGATGACCGGGGCGCGAACGACGGACACCTCCGGCAACCTGTTCCGCGCGAAACAGTGAGGGCAACCACAGTGGCACGCCTGCAGTCACTCAACGTCGGTATGCCCAAGGACGTGCCGTGGCAAGGCAGGACCGTCCACACGGGCATCTTCAAGTACCCCGTCGACGGTCCACGCATGGTCCGCACGCTCGACATCGACGGCGACGGTCAAGGAGACCTAGACGGTCACGGCGGAGAAATACGTGCCGTGCTCGTCTATCAATGTCAGTCCTACGACTTCTGGCGGCGTCATCTCGGTCGCGACGATCTCGAAAACGGTCAGTTCGGTGAGAACTTCACCGTTGACGGCCTACCCGACGACGAGGTGCACATCGGTGACCGCTATCGCATCGGTGATGCCGAGTTCGAGGTCACTCAGCCACGCGTCACTTGTTATCGGGTCGGAATGCGTCTGGGTGAACCCGAGATGCCGGCGCTGCTCGTTGCTCACCACCGGCCCGGCTTCTACTTCCGGGTCATCGCCGAAGGTCACGTGCAGGCAGGCGACGAGATCATCCGCACCCGGATCGGCCGGCACCGCATGAGCGTCGCCGCGATCGACGCACTGCTCTACCTGCCCGACCGGGACATCGGCCAACTCCGGAACGCAGTCGACATCCCCGCGCTCAGCCCCGGCTGGCAGCGATCGTTTCGTGATCTGCTCGACGCCGCAGAGCACCCGACTTGCGCCGGCGAGCCGCCCGCCGGAGCCCAACCGGACGGCTGGGCCGGCTTCCGACCGCTGCGCGTCGCACGGATCGTTTCCGAGAGCACAACGGTGGCGTCGATCCACCTGGCACCACGGGACGACGCCCCGTTGACCCGTCCGAAACCCGGCCAGTACCTCACCCTCCGCGTCGCCGGCGCCGGCGAACCACCACCGGTGCGCAACTATTCGCTGTCGGCCGCGCCGTCGGACAACGAGTACCGCATCAGCGTCAAACGTGAGACCCACGGCCTCGTCAGTACCTATCTCCACACGCAGTTACGTGTCGGCGACACCCTCGACGTCGCCTCTCCGCGTGGCGATTTCGTCCTTCCCGAAGATCACGACGGCACGACGCCCGTGCTCCTGCTCTCGGCCGGCGTCGGGGTGACCCCCGTTCTGGCGATGCTGCATGCACTCGCCGCAGCCCACAGCAAGCGCGACATCTGGTGGCTGCACACCGCCCATTCAGCCGCCGAACACGCTTTCGCGGCCGAAGCGCACCGGTTGCTGACCAGCGTCGACCGAGGTCACGAACACGTCTACTACACCGTCCAGAGTTCGACGGCGAACCTGGTTCCGCCCGCCCTCCCCGGCCGCATCAACCGCGAAGCCTTGGCCGCCCTGGACCTGCCCACCAACGTGACCACCTACCTGTGCGGTCCCACCGCGTTCATGGCCGTGCTGCGCGAGGCACTCATGCACCTCGGTGTGGAGTCCGACCGCATCCATACCGAGTTGTTCGGCGCACTCCCGGCCATCAATCCTGGACTCACCGACGCGACCCACACCCCGCCACATCTGCCCCCTGGACCCGTCGGCAGCGGGCCGCGCATCACGTTCACCCGCAGCGGACTCACCGTGCCATGGAGCGACGAGTACAGCACCGTCCTCGATCTCGCCGAAGCCTGCGACGTTCCGACCCGCTGGTCGTGTCGCACCGGCGTGTGCCACACCTGCCAGACCCCGATCCTCTCCGGAACCGTTCGATACCGACCGGACCCCCTGGAGCCCCCGATGCCAGGCACGACTCTCTTGTGCTGCTCGCAACCCGAAACCGACCTCGTACTCGATCTCTGACAAGCCGCGGGGCTTCGCGGGCTACTCGTCCGCAGTCGTCAACTCGCGGATGGACACCGCTTCCGTGGATACGGATGCAGCATCGATCAGAGCCTGACCCGGTCGACGACGCGCAAGGTGGGGAAGTGCTGCACGCAAGCGCTCGGCGTGTTCGGCGTTCGCCACGTGTCAGTCCAGACGAATCGCTTCGATGACGGCGCCGTCATCGGTTCCCATCACGCGTCGACGTTCAAGCCGGCTGACACCGTGAGCGTGGCCGACTCGGCTATCGCGACCTCGCCGAGCAGCCGAAGTACCACCAGTGAGGCAGCGGCAAGTCCGGCGAGCAGGTGCTCGACAGGATTTGCGCCGGAATCGTGCCCGCCGTATCGCGGGGCTTCGTCGATCGTCAACTGGTGCCTGCGCGCGGTGACCGTGGTGCCTTGGCTTGCGAGCAGCGCGTGTACGACCAGTTGCTCACGTCGGGAGGAAGTCACCGGACCGCCTCGTAGAAGTCGGCGGCGGTGTGCTCGCCCGTGTTCAGTGCGACCGCCAGCCATTCGAGCGCATCCGCACCAACGGCGTGGACGTCGCGTGGATCGGGACCGTACTGGGGGACAGGTAGTCCGCCAGCAAGTGCTGCGCATCTGTCCGGCTGTTGTCGTGCGCAGCGACGCCACCGCATCGAGTGCCACGGGATCCCGGCTCTTGACCTTCGCGATTGCCGCCGTCTGTGCGGCGACGACCTTTCGTACCGACGGGTGGTCGACGCTGGTTCTCGCCACGTCGACGGCGACACCCGCAGTGGGGAATTTCAGGGCGACGCCGAAGAACAGCGAGTCGGTGAGCCCGAGTCGTGACAGGGCGCTGGGGGCGAACGCGGAGCCCAGAACGGCCGCGTCGGCTACTCCGGACGTCAGTGCCTCCAAACGCTGGTGATCGCCTGTGCTTCCTGCGGGGAAGTGCAGGACCGATGGGGGTTCGTCCGCGGACCAGCGGGCTCTCAGGACCTTCTGAGTGAATGCACCCACTATCGATCCCTCCGGATGGCCGGCCAGGACGGTCGGTCCGGTCGGTCGTGTCCCCGCCTTTCGTGTCCAGATCCAGAACAGCGGGTGAAGGGTGTGGACAAGCGCAACCTTCCATCGGCGTTGTCCCCGAAGTGCTTCGACCAGCGAGCCACCAAGCCCTGCAGACAGCGCTGCCTCGGGATGGTCCGAGCCGGGCACCGCCGGTGACCCCGAGCGGCGGTGCCACGTCGACTCTCTCACCTCACCCGCAGCTCCTACAGATAAAACCTCCTTGTCACGCGCGTTTACGAGAGCGTAACCCACGGCATGGTTTCCTACCATTATCTTCAGTTTCATCACATGGTGATCGAGTGTCGATCGTGCAATCCCATCCCCAGGAGGACCCCAATGACCGTTGCCGATTCCAGTGCGATCGGACAGACCGTCGCACCGTTCCGGGTCACTGCAGATTTCTGGAAGTCTCTGCCGCAGATGCCGGTTGCGGAATACCCGGGCACCGAAGGCTTCATCGACGACGTGTACGCAAACCCAGACGGGTCCGAGATGTCGGCCGGTTACTTCGAACTCCGGCACACGGACGATCCCCTCGACTACCTCTACGAGTACGACGAAATGAAGGTTGTGCTCGAGGGCGAGTTCGTTCTCGAGAATCTCGACACCGGACAGAAGGAGGTCGCCAAGGCGAAGGACGCAATTTTCTTCCCGAAGGGATCGCGGATCCGATTCACTACCCCTGAGGGTGCGTTGGCGTTCTATGTCGGTCAGCGCTCCTTCGCACCGTAACCAGCGATGGCAGTGAGCATGACCGCGCCGGCTGCGGCCGCTGTGCGTAATGAGCTCGCACTCACCGACCCCGACGACGTCGCGTGTGTGGGCTGGCGGTTCGTCGTCGTCGGATCGGGACACCGGCTCGCTCAGGTGTGGGCACGGATTGGGACCGGCGTGATCGACATTCTCGATGGCAACAGTGGATTCACTCAGCGGACACGTCAGGTGTTCTGCGCGCACTGCCACACCGTCACGCTGACCGTCTACCACCACTTCTCCCGCCGTCACCATGCCTATCTTGGCTATCAAGCAGATTCGGAGGACCTGACGTGACCGAAGTAGTCGAGGCCGCGACAACCAACGCCGCGGTAGGAAGCGACCTTTCGGTCGTCGTTGCCGACACCACGATGCTGTGCGAGGACATCCGTCAGGTTGTCCTGGCACCAGTCGGTGGCGGAACGTTGCCGTCCTTCACCCCGGGCAGTCACATCGCGGTCACCTGGAAGCCGGGGACACGCAATTCCTACTCCCTGACCGGCCCGGCGATCGAACCGGACCACTACTCGATCTCTGCTCGACTGGAACGGGCCGGCGCCGGCGGGTCGCGGTGGGTGCACAACCTCGCAGTCGGCGACCAGGTGACCGCGTCCCGCCCGCGCAGTGCGTTCGCTCCGATTCCGAACGCACGCCACCACGTCCTCGTCGCCGGCGGCATCGGGGTCACCCCGATCCTGTCGCACGTGCGTGCGGCAGTGCAGTGGCGTCGCTCGTTCGAGGTGATCTATTCCTTCCGCTCCGGCTTCGGTGCACACGTCGACGACCTGATGGAACTGTGCGGGGACCGGTTGACGATTGTGAACACCCCGCAACAGTTCTGGGACCACGTGACACCAACTTTGACCCGCCAGCCGATCGGCACACACCTCTACACCTGCGGACCGACGCCAATGATCGACGCCGTCACCGAAGCCGCGCTCGCCCAGGGCTGGCCATTGCAGCGTGTGCACTCGGAGCCGTTCTCCTCCGGCATCTCCGCCGGGGGTGAACCCTTCACTGCGACCCTGGGCCGAACCGGTACCACTGTGACGGTCGGACCCGACACCAGCCTGCTCGACGCGCTGCTGGACAACGGCTTCGATGTGCCGAACCTGTGCCGGCAGGGCGTATGCGGGGAATGCAAGCTCGCGGTGCGCGGCGGACAGATCGAGCACCGCGACCTCTATCTCACCGATCAGGAGAAGTCCACCGGTGACGTGATGATGCCGTGTGTGTCCCGGGCCGCCGGCGCGGATCTGGAGCTGGAGCTATGACCTCCGCCGCATCAGGCACCGCCACGGAAGGCCTCATACACTTCCCATTTCCGTTTCCCCGCGACCGGTACCGGTACAGCGCCGATATCGAACCCTCCGGTGCACGAGTAGCTACCGCGGCGGGTGTCGGGAGTGAGCGACGAGTCGTCATCGACGATCACCACCGCGCCGAACTTGCCGAGCGCGCCCGGATCCTCTCCTCCGATCCTCGAACACCAAACCACAGAGCCTGCTCCTCAACGACTCTCAGAGGAATGTCATGACAAGCATCGACGAGTCCGACATCGCCACCGCGCAGGTCGGCATCACCGCAGCCAGCATGGACCTATCCGGCCGCCAGTACCTCCTGATCGCGATCGGTGATGCCCCCAGCACCACCGCCAAGGTCGCAAAGTGGGGGCGGGATCTCGCCTCCGCGGACCGCGCAGTGACGCTGTACAGCCTCCCCGACGGTGCGGGTATCGCTGACCTGATCGACACCAGCACCGTCGGGGTCCGCATCATGATTGCCGGGGCGGAGTACGGGGTGATGCAGGCCGTTGCGGTAGCGCGCGCCGCGGGAATTCTGCCGTGCGAGTTGTTCATCCACATCTCGCACGTGGACGTGATCAGCGTGTTCTGCCCGCACTGCGACACCGCCACCCGGGCCCTCGCGGGCCCCGACCACACCATCGAGTGCTCGGGCTGCGCCCGCGACCTCGTCGTGCGACCGCACACTTCCTCGCATCGTGCGATGTATCTGGCATCGGTTGCCTGACGACCGACCAGAGATCACCCTTGCACCGCCATTTCCGTCCCGACTCTGGAGCGAAGTACCGTGACCGAACTGCTCACAAGCGACCTGACCTGTTTGCCCTGGCCTTTCCCGGCGGGGGACGAAACCTTCCGCTACGCGGTCAATGTCGAGCCCGCACCCCGCTATACCCCCACCCTCGCCGGGGGCTGGGGTCGACACGTCGTCGACCTCGGCCTCGAATACGTGCCGATGATGCAGCTCAAACGGGAGATCCTGGCGAAAGACCCAGGTCGAGTGCAGATTTTGCCGCACATGATGCCCGCCTGTTGGGACGTCATGCTCTACCTCATGCGGCAGATGGCCGACTCCTACCCGGAGACCATGCAGCTGACCGGCCAGGGCATCCGGTACCACTGGCGCAACACGTTGCTCGGTATCGACCAACACTTCGAAATGGGTGATCTGGTCACGCTGCCGGAGGACCCGCTGACCTTCATCGGCTGCCAGGTGCCTGACGACATCCTCCTGCTCACCGAGCGCCACGACCAACTTTGGTTCGACGCGGCCATCGTCACCTTCGCAGCCGACTGGTCGATCAAGTTCGACGTCGGTATGAACTTCAACGAAATTCACCGCCCGGTGCCTGGGCTGACCAGCGGCGGCATCACCAGCCGTGCGCAGCAGTTCATGCGCCATCTCACCACCGACCGGATCTTCCGCCGCGCCAACTGGACCTTCTCCGCCGTCGGCTCACCGCACCGCGACACCAGCCTCGAAACCCGGCCAGAATGGGAAGACGACATTCCGAAGCTCATCGCCGACGGAGACTACGGACGCGTGCAACTGCGGATCGAACTCGAACACCTCATCCGACTGCCCCTCACCGGAGCACTCGTCTTCAACATCCACACCTACATGGCGCCACTGTCGGACATCGCCACCATTCCCGCGTGGGCCGAGCAACTCGCCGACATCGTCACCGAACTTCCCGCCGACATCGCCGCCTATAAGGGCATCGACAGTTACCGCCACGACGCCGCCCGCTGGCTGCGATCCAGATCGCGGAACGGTTCAACCACCGAGGACGCATCCTGTACTGCGCGGTGACGCTCCCGCACACGGTCCCGCAGGAACCGGTCAAGCTGTCCTCGACCCTGGAGCCGGGATCGCGCCAGGATTTCGACAGGCACACGATGGCAACCCATGCCCGCACGACTCGACCCGACGGTCGGAGAGCGGGATGTGGTGTTCGAGATCGGGACTGACCGTTTGATGTATGTGGGACGGTCGGAGTCGGTCGACAACACTGCGCACCTGCTGCCGCGGGGGATGCGGTTCGAGGTGATCTCGGCAGACGAGGGGCGTTACCGTCACCCGGATGGGAGTATCGGCCGGCGGATGATCGTGCGGTTGCAGGATGTCCCCGAGGAATGAGGCGCTTTGGGATTGGACTGTCCACAGACGACAAGGGACAGCCCGCGTTGGTCGTGCATCCGGAGATCAAGTTGGGGCGCGCGCACTTCCGGCCGGTCGGCGTCGAGCAACCCGAGCCCGAGGAGACGCCGAAGCAACGCGCCCGCCGGGAGTTGAAGAAGCGGATGACCGACGAGCGGCTCTCGAAGCAGAGAACCGGAGGCCCCGACCCCGAGAAGGGGTGAACGCCTCCGGCTCAACCGGTGCATCCGCAGCGTCGCCGACTCTAGCCCACTCTTGCCCACGAAGTAGACAGTCCGCCTTGTTCGAGCGGCCCCGGCACTGCGATCAGAGGATCGGGGGACATGTCATCACCCGTTGTGAAAGCCGCACTCCGTAGCGGTGGGAGAGGCGGCCAGGAATGGGCGCACTTCGAGCCATTCGTGGATCGGTTTCCCCTCCGCACCCGGGGCCGCGGACAGCTCGCCGGCCAGCTCGAGTGCCCGCTCGTGGGTCTCGACGTCGATCACCATCCAGCCGGCGATCAGGTCCTTGGTCTCCGCGAACGGGCCGTCGGTGATCGGCGGTCGTCCCTCGCCGTCGTAGCGGACGAACGTGCCCTCCGGGGAGAGTGCCTGGCTGTCGACGAACTCGCCGGTGCTGTCGAGCCGAGCGGCGAAGTCGTTCATGTACTGCACGTGGGCGGAGATCTCCTCCGGCGTCCACTGGTCCATGGGCACGTCGTTGACCGATGCGGGCGCGCCCCGGTAGTGCTTGAGCAGCAGGTACTTGGCCATCGTGTTCTCCTTGGTGCGGTACGGCCCATTCTGGCCGTGTTCACTCCGGGGACGAAGCCGCGCGCGGCTTCTCGACATCCCACGGCGACATTTCCTGACCATCTTCTCTGTCGGGCCACAATCCTGCTAGGGGTGGGCGTCTCGTCCAGTCCAGTGATGATGGCCTCTAGTCTCGGGTCTGGTTGGCGTGATGCTTGACCCAACGCGCCTGTCGGTGGTCCCAGTAGCGGGCGCGATCGTGTGAGTGACGACACGGAGTTGAAGCGGGCGCTGCTGTTCCCGTCGTTGTTTTCCTGTGTGATTCTGCGTTTGCGCCGAGAGAACCATTGGCTGTCCGGTGCCCGATGGAAGGGCTTTGGTGGGGCAGCCTGTGCGCGCGCAGAACCACGTCGTGGGTGTGGTGTGCACCCGCGCCGCCGCTGATCGAACGCTCCCGCACCTCGTTGACGTCCATGTGCCAGCTGTAATCGAGTAGCGCCGCCACGTCACCGGGGGTGACCCAGTCGGCGGGATCGAAGCCGTGCTCGCGCGCCGCATCCGCGTCGGGGATGTCGTGGTGTACAACCAGCAAGGTGCCGCCCGGTGCGACGGCGGATATCAACGCACATTCGGCGGAACGCTCAGCGGTTCTGCGCAACGCGGGGTACTGAGCTGAGACCAGGTCGAAACCACCCGCGGGCAAATCGGCATCGAGTAGTCCGCTCAATACCCAGGTGATGTCCACGTCTTCCCCGTCGGCGTGGGCCCCGGCGCGGTCGAGGGCGATGCGCGAAACGTCCAGCGCGGTCACGGCCCATCCCTGGCGGGCGAGCCAGAGCGCGTCGGCGCCTTCACCGCAACCGACGTCCAGGGCGCGTCCCGGCCGTGCGCCGGTCATCTCGTCGACAAGTGCGCCGTTGGGTTCTCCGCTCCACACGCGAGCCCGCTCGCTGTAGCGCGCATCCCATTCGTCCGCCTCGCTTGATGTCGTCTTGACCTCGGTGACCTCGCCCGCTTCTTCCATACCGACACAGTGCAATAGCACCGACGGTTTCGGCGAGAGTTCTTGCCGTATCGGCAAGAATGCCGCTGCTCGGAGCAGCCCGGTGGGCCGACCGCGACACCTCACCCGCCTGCCCTGACACCTGTCGGAAGCGGAGGCATCTCACCCCTCTGCCCTGGGTCGATGCCACTTCCCGCGAAGTCCGAAGGGCCACGGCCACAACGCGATACTGTCCACACCACGTCCAGCCAGCTCAGACAATGGGGAGAGGCCATGACCGGGAATGCAGCAACTACGCCGCCGCTCGGGGAAATCCTGACCGCCGACGAGATCGCCCAGTTCGTGTACTCCACCCGCCCGGTGGTGCTGGTGGACGTGGAACCGGCTCTGGCTGCCCCGGCGCGGGCCTACGGTGATTGGCGAGGTGCGTTGGGTCTGCCCGATCTGGCGGGGAAGGTGCGCACGCTTGTGCCGGAGACGGCCGGCGGCCGCGCGGCGGTCGCCCTAATTCCGGCCGGGCCGGGCGCGCAGCGACCACCTCGGTTCGGTTCCGGCGCCTGGAGGTCGGAGAGTGCGGGGTATGACATTGCGGTTGCCGACCACTCGCAATGGACTCGGACGCCGTAGCGGTCGCGGCACTGATCCGGTACTACGGCCGCCCGTATCCGGGCGGCGATGCCTATGTCGGGGCGCATTTCGATTCGTGGTCGAGCACCGGGGACCGGGCCGGTGAGGTGGACCGGGGGCCCGCGGATGATCTGGTCGCGGTGAACCGGTCCCCGCTGGCCCGGGGGCCCGCGTGGGACCTGGAAACCGCTATCTGGGCGTGGCCGGGGATCGGCCGGGACGAAGGCGACGAAGCTGATCGCCCGTCAACGCCCCCGGCTGTACCCGATCTAGGGTGCGTCCAGCAGGTCACGAGAGGTGTGGCTATGTGAATCGTCCCGGGTTTGATGCACACCTTCTTTCTTGGGAAGGTGATCCTTATGCCGAATGTCTATCCAGCCGAGGTGCGGGAGAAGGCCGTGCGCCTGGTCCTCGAACACCGTGACGAGTACGCCTCGGAGTACGAGGCGATCCGTACGATCGCCGAGCGGATGTCGCTGAAGACGGAGACGGTGCGGGTGTGGGTCCGTAAGGCCGAGGCGGCGGGTGGCGGCATCCCGGCTGCGTCGGCATCGGAGGCTGAGGCCGAACTGAGGGCTTTGCGGCGGAAGAACGCCGAGCTCGAGAAGACCATCGAAATATTGGAGGCTGCAACGTCTTTCTTCGCGCGGGAGTGCGACCCGCCACGCAAGTGATCTGCCGGTTCATCGCCGAACACCGCGATCAGTTCTTCGGTCGTACCGATCTGCCGGGTGCTCACCGAGCACGGGTGCACGATCGCCCCGAGAACCTTCTACGCCTGGCGCAGCCGGCCGTTGTCGAAACGGGCATTGTGGGACGCCACCATCACCGCGGTGCTGGCCTCCTACTACGTCGAGCGGGACGAGCACGGTCGACGCAGACCGGAGTCGCTGTACGGCTCGTTGAAGATGTGGGCCCACCTGCGCCGCCAGGGCATCGAGGTGGCCCGCTGCACCGTCGAACGGCTCATGCGCGTCAACGGGTGGCGCGGTGCCAGCAGGGCGAAGAGGGTCCGCACCACCGTGCCGGAGCCGTCGGCAACGCGGCCGCCGGATCTGGTCGACCGGAACTTCCGGGTCGACCGGCCCGACGCGCTCTATGTCGCGGACTTCACGTAAGTCCGGAGGGTGTCCGGCTTCGCGTACACGGCGTTCGTCATCGATGCGTTCGCCGGCACGATCGTCGGTTGGGAGGTGTCGACGTCGAAGGAGACCGCGATCGCGGCGGGCGGTGAACCAGGCCTGCACCATGCGGACGATGCAAGGTAACCCATTGCGCGGAAACACCATTCACCACAGCGACGCGGGGTCGCAATATACGGCTCTGCGTTTCGGGGAGACCCTGTTCCTGCAGGGACTGCTGCCGTCGATTTGGTCGGTGGCCGACGCCTTCGACAACGCCCTCGCCGAGACGACGGTCGGGCTCTACAAGGCCGAGTGCATCGCCGACGACTCCCCGTTCCGCATCGGGCTGCTACGCACCGTCAGCGACGTCGAGGAGGCCACCTCGGCGTGGGTGCACTGGTACAACACCGACCGGCTGATGCACCGCCTTGGGCGGATCCCGCCCACCGAGTACGAGGCCAGGTACTACGCTGCACAACGTGCCGATCAACCGGTCGCACACAAATAACAGTGTGTGCATCGGACCCGGGATGGTTCACTTCCTTCGCCGGCCCAGAAACGCCGCCCCGGCAGCTGTGAGCTGTACCGTGCGGGTATTCCGCTCAAACAACACAACACCCAAATCGCGGTGGCTGCGACGTATGCAATCGCGTCGCAGCCCGTCCGAATTTGAGTTCTTCAGCGACAGCAGCAAAACTGATGAGGTGACGAAGTTCCACACCGGCCACCGTGAGGATGCGTACCTCACGTTGACCATCAGGGGACTACCAATGTGAACGGTGTGGACTCCTGAAGCTAGGGAGGCGCCTGTGCGTGACGTGACAGCCGGTGCGTGAACGACCGGGTCGGGCAATCGTAGACACCCGTCCTACAGCCTGAGGCGGCGGCAGCACCCGGCCGCGTTTGCGCCAAACATCACGACATCGCCTGCGGTGACGGCCGAGTTGACGAACTATCTTGCGCCCGTGCCCGCCTCCGGTATCAGTGCTCCGGAGCATGTCGCCGGCGCGCCTCGAACGACAGGACCCACCGCACGATGTAGTCGCGGAGGAGGAAGAGGCGGTTTAAGGGCATCCCGATGGTGCTGTAGCACAGCACTTTACGGCGCAGATGCCGCCGAATGGTGCGGGTGGTGACCTGCCGCATCACGGTCGTGCGGTCCAGGTTGAGCCAGACGAGATCTGGGCGCGGTCGGCGAGCAGCTCTCGGACGTTTCCGCGATCGCCTCCACGGCACGGGCCCTCGCGACGTCGGCTCGGGCAGCCCAGAGGAAGGCGCGATTGTCAGCCCGCTCATCCGAGACGGCCGCTAGCACTTGTGCCGTCCGACGAATCCGTGTCTTACTCGTTGGGTGGCTGACGTGCGTTGGCTTGTTTGCGCCGGCCGGTAGAACCAGGAGGTTCACGATGGCTATCGCGCGCATTTTCGTATCAGCAGGGCAGTCGTGGCTCACGGCTGACGCGGACAGTGAGATTCGGTCATGAGTGACCGCGCGCCGTTCCTGATGACCGGTGTCGGCGGTGGTTACAGCAGTATCAGCCGGTTGGTCGCCGAGCTGCTGCTCCGCAGTGGCGAGCCCGTGCGGGCGATGGTTCATCGCGACGACGGCCGCGCCGATGCCCTACGGGAGCTGGGAGCGGACATCGTCGTGGGCGATCTGACCCGCCCTGGCGACGTCGCTGCAGCGTTGGCGGGCGTGAGGCGGATGTTCTTCAACATGAGTGTCTCCGCGGACTATCTGGAGGCCGCCGCTGTCGTCTGCGCGATCGCCAACGAGCGGGGCGATCTCGAGGCGTTGGTGAACATGTCGCAGATGACGGTGTCGCAGATGACGTCGACCAGCACCGACGAGTCTCGGCACCAACGGCTGCACTGGCTCGCCGAGCGCATCATGAACTGGTCCGGTCTGCCCGTCGTCCATGTCAGACCCACGGTTTTCCTGGACAATCCGCTGTTCACCGTCGTGGCGAGCCGTTCGGTAGCCGAACGCGGCGTCTTGGCCTTGCCGTTCGGTACCGGCAGGACCTCGCCCGTTGCCGCCACCGACGTCGCCCGCGTCATCGCCGCCATTCTTCAGGATCCGGCAGGACGTATCGGGCAGGTCTTCGAGCTGACCGGCCCCGCCGTCCTGGACATCGATGGCCTCGCCGAGCAGTACACCCGTGGCTTGGGTCGGCCGGTAACGGGATCCGATCTGCCCTACGGCAGCTTCGTGGAGCTGATGGGCGCGGTGCCCGGTATCTCGTCGCACACCGTGCAACACCTTCTCACGGTCGCCACACTGCACCGCGACGATCGCTACAATCGGCTGACCACCGACGTCGAGGACGTCACCGGGCAGCCCGCGCAGTCGGTCGAGCAGTACGTCGCCGCACACCGCGAGCTGTTCTCGAGGCCGGCTGCCGCTGGGTAGAGGGTCCTGGGGGTCATCGCGGTGGTGCGTCGAACCGAGTCCACTCCGATGCCCACTGCCGCATCCGGGTCCGGGCCGACACTGCGTGTACGAGTGCCGGGACGAGGACGATGCCGCCGGATCCGAGCGCCCATACCCCGCATGCGGCAGTCACGGCCACCACTGTGTCTTCCCGGTTACTTCGGATGGGGCCGGTGAGGTTGCCGTCGGCGCCGACGCTGATGGTGGTGGTCTGCCCCGCCGTCGCGTGCGCATCGGTGGGTACCACGGCGGTGTGGTCCCCGTTGGGCGTGGACCAGCGGACTCGGGCACTGTCCTGGTTGTGGCTGTGTCGAAGTGCGTCGTCGGGCGTGTCGGGTGCTGGGTGGGTGTCCTCGAGCAGGACTGCGGGTACTTGGTGCACGCCGGAGCGCAGCGTTTGGGTTTGTTGTTCCAACCTGGTGTGGGTCGCCGTTCCGAATGCGGCGGCGCACGGGACCAGCAGCAGTATCAGCATCGCGGCGAGCAGCACGAGGACGGCCTCGTATCGGTCGCCGCGGCGCATCAGGCGGTTGCGACTCCACGGCCCGAGTCGCCACAACCGGATCGGCGTGGGTACCGGTGCCGATTCCTCCCGACGCATCATCCGACCTCCGGCAGGATTGCGGTTCTCCTCCTTTCGATTGTGCGACGGAATCCGTGGCGGTGCATTCCTGGCGGCGTCGCATACTGTGCCGATGATCCTGGAACACGCCCTGCTGTCCGTGGCACCCGAGAGAGTCGAGGAATTCGAATCTGCATTCGGGCGGGCCGAGTCGATCATTTCGTCGATGCCCGGATTCCTGCGACTGCGATTGTCACGCGGCCTCGAGCGACCGAATGTCTATCTCCTGCTGGTCGAGTGGGAAGAACTCGAAGACCACACCGAAGGATTTCGGCAATCCAGCCGGTACCAGCAGTGGAAGGACCTGCTGCACCACTTCTACGATCCCTTCCCGCTCGTAGAGCACTACGCGCCTGTCCGCGAAGTGTGATTCGAGGCCTCGCCGAGGCTGGCGCAACACGCGGACACCAGTCTGGTGGTGGCGGGGCTTCCGCCGTCACCACAGGACGGGCACACCATCGTGACGGTCCGTGCGATTTCGTCGACAGTGACGGTGAGCGGCACGGCGCACTGGCGGCACCACCTGTGTCGCGTGACGGCGTTGACGTGTGTCGGCGACGCGACGCATTGGTGAATCCACCGTCGGTGCAGCGGGCACGTCGTCCGATCGTCGGGGGCCAAGGTTCGCGCATCCTCAGCGGCGTCTTCCCTGGCCAGTTGATCACTCAGCACGGTCGCGCAGGACCGTCTCACCCCAGATGAGCGGTGGCGGGCCGGTGCGAGACGGATCGCGTAGGAGGTAGTCATGGGGTCACCTCGACGAGATCGAACCGGGAGTGCAATTGCGCCCAGGTCGCCCGGCGACGGCCATCGTGGGTGCGGTAACCGCTGCCCGGCTCCGGAACCCAGGTCCGCATCAGATCGTCACGTACCGCGGGACGGTCGGTGGGTTCGCACGTGTGCGCCAGCGCGGCGACCAGCCACACCCGGGAGGTGGTGCTGCCGGGGGAGACCGAGTCGGTATCCGCGCCGAGCGGGTTCGTAGTCATGGGTCGTCCTCACGTCGGTCCCCGTCGCGTACCGGTACTCGAAAAAGGTTGGCCCTCAACGAGTTGCTGATCCGCGCGGGATTCTCTGTCTGACCTCATGATCCGCCGGCTGGGGTGTGATGCGTGTCTCATTTCCTGACACCAAGCGGTGCGGGCGACGTCATATGTCGATGCCGAATTCCTTGATCTTGCGGTAGATGGTGGCCCGTGAGATGCCGAGAGCTGTTGCTGCGGCCTTCTTGTTGCCGTGGTTCTCTTCGAGGCTGCGCACGATGGCGTCGCGTTCGAGGGCCTCGATCTGTGTGAGTGTGTGTCGGCTCAGAGCTCGGCACATCGGGGGAAGCTGCTCGACCTCGACGACCCCGGAGCGCTGACGCTGGACCACGTCGTGCAGAACCTGCCGGAGCTCGGTGACGTTGCCGGGCCAGCTGTACTTGCAGAGTTGGCGCATCGCCGCAGGCGAGAGAGACAAGTCCGCGCCGCGCCCTAGCTGTCGCAGCAAATGCGGTACCAAGCTGTGAAGATCGTCGATGCGATGACGCAGCGCGGGCATGGTGACGGTATGGCTGAAGTGGGGAAGGATCAGCGTGTCGAGGTCGGTGTTGTGATCGGTTCCGCCGATGGTCGCGCCGATCCATCCGGCGTGTTCGCGTCCTTGAACGAGGTCGGCGACAGTCCGCAGCTGCGACTCGCCGAGGAGGTCGATGTCGCGCAGGATGACGCTGAATCGGTCTTGTCCGAGTTCCTGTTCGAGTGCCGGCAGGCCGGCGCTGTCGCCCGCCAGTTCGGCCACCGTGAAGATCCGTGTGCGGATGGGAATATGCTCGATGGCAACAGCTTTGAGAGCTGATGCGCGGCCGCTTCCGGCTTCGCCGGAGACGGTGACCCACTGTTGTTCGCGCGCGCAGCGAGCGATCTGCTGGCAACTGCGACGCCAGGACGCGCTGTTACCGGTGATTCCGGGCAAGACGCGGATGCTCTCCAGAGCAGGGGAACCCGATGTGGGGATCTCCAGCAGATGTACGTAGAACAAGGCCAGCTGCCGTCGGGCCCCGAGCCCGAAGTCCTCGACCGAGGACAGCCGGGCCGTCTGCCCGCTGGGGAGGGCGACGATGTGTCGTTGGGTGGCCGGAGCGCCGCTCAGGTCGACGGCGTGTTCGAGCAACGCACCCTGATCCTGGGCATCCAGTGCCACGCGTAGTTTTCGGTTGACGAGAACGACGTCGTCGCCGAGCGCCAACACCCCCGTTCGGGGTGACCGTCGACAGGCCTTCAGATAGGCGTTGAGTAACGCGGTCTGGTCCGCACTGGCCTGTGCCAGGAGCCGACCTTCGATCTGAGCCGTGGCGGATTTGGCGAGGGTGGCCAACAGCGGGCCCCCGTCCTCTACCCAGCCGGTGAGATCGAGCGCGCCGACGAGGGCGCCCGACATCGGATGGGTGATCGGGACACCGGCGCATGCCAGTTGCCCGAGACAGTCGGCGTAGTGTTCGGCGCCCGTCACCAGGGTGGGCTGACGAGTTTCGAGAGTGGTGCCGATTCCGTTGGTGCCGACGAATTCTTCCGAGTAGCTGTAACCGGGTATCAGTTGGACGTCGTCGAGTGTGCGATTGAGTCGTCGGCTGGCGGTGATCCTGGTCAAGATCACTCCGTCAGCCGAGGTCAGGATGACGCTCACCGGTTCGTCGACCAGTCCGTCCGCGAGTTGCCGCAGCACGGGTTCGGCTGCCGCCACGAGAGGGCAGTCCAGATTCGGCTCTCGTACGAACGGGAGGTCGAGTTGGTCGGGGCGCACCTTGAGCGACTTCGATCGCTGCCACGAGTACGAGATGGGCTGGCGAACGGAGCTGTCGAGGCCGTCGTCGGCGAGGAACAGCTCTCGCGCCTTCTGTAGATCCTTGCTGGTCATGCTGTATTGACGCCCCGATTCTCCGCCTCTCACGTAGTTGAGGGTACGTCGTCTCGATGTGAGACGGGTCTCAATATGAGACGGGGTGGTGGAGGACCGGGATCAGTGCGGAGAGGGCCGCGGCGTCGGCCGGGATGCACTGTCATCGACGTGGCCTTTCGACGCAGGGGAACGGGGATGAGCGATTCGCTGTAGCCGCTCGGCGCACACGGCGAGAAGACGGTGCCGGAGGGTGTCGTCGAGGGGCGGGAAACGGCGCCCGGCCAGGACCTTCAGGCGTTCGAAGTACCGCGCCTCGGTCCACCCGAACGTGACGAAGATGTCTTCGGCGCTGCCGCCGCCGAACACTGCCCACCGATTGCCGAACTCCAGGACGAGGTCGTCGTCCCGCTTCGATCGGACATGTGGTTTCGTGGGTGTCATATCGCACGCCCCGGATTGAGAATTCCGGTGGGGTCGAACGCTGCCTTGACTTCTGCCATCAGGGACCTCTCCACCGAGCCGATCATGGGTTCGAGGTAGCGGCGTTTGAGGTCGCCGACGCCGTGCTCGCCCGTGATGGATCCGCCCAGCGCCAAGCATCCCGCCACCATCTCGTCGAAGGCCTGGTGGGCCCGTTCGGTGGCGTCCGGATCTGCGGCGTCGAACACGATCGTGGGGTGGAGGTTGCCGTCGGCAGCGTGCCCGAAGGTGCCGATGAGGAGGTGGTGGTGGTCGGCGATGCGGGTAATCGCGTCGAGCATGTGCGGTAGCCGGGGCACGGGCACGGCCAGGTCGTCGAGCAGAGTGCTGCCGCGGCGTTCGAGGGCGGTCAGCGCCACACTGCGGGCCTGCATGAGGGCGTGACCTTCGGCGGGGTCGGCGCTCACGTACAGCTCGGTGGCCGCGGCACGGCACGCGTCCGCGCTGCGCCGGGCCTCCTGCTCGGCCGCGTCGCCGTCGCATTGGATCAACAGCAGCGCGCCGGCCGTCTGGTCGAGACCCATGTGGGTCATGTCGTTGACGGCCGAGACGGTGGTGCGGTCCATGAGTTCCACCAGGCTCGGGTCGGCCACTTCCTGAATCGCCATCACCGCGTCGACCGCCTGGACGGGCTCGGCGAAGGCGGCGACGACGGTGGCCGTGCGTGCCGGTGGTCGACGCAGCCGCATGGTCGCCTCCACGATGACGGCCAGCGTGCCCTCGGACCCCACGAGCAGTTGGGTCAGGTTCAATCCGGCGACATTCTTGCGAGTGGCGGCACCGGTGTGGATGATCCGGCCGTCGGCGAGCACCGCCTTGATCCGGGCGACGTGGTCGCCGGTGACCCCGTATTTCGCGCAGCATGCTCCGCCGGCATTGGTCGCGAGGTTTCCCCCGATCGTGGAGACGGCGCGACTGCCGGGGTCGGGGACGTACCAGAGTCCGCGCTCCGCGGCCGCGGCGGCGAGGTCACCGTTGATCACTCCCGGCTCGACCGTGGCGGTGCGGGACTGTTGGTCGATGGTGAGGATGCGGTCGAGTTTCTCGGTGCTGAGCACGATGCAGCCGTCGATCGCGTTGGCCCCGCCGGCGAGACCGGTGCCCGCCCCTCTCGTGACGACCGGAATGCCGTACCGGTGGGCGGTTTTCAGGGTTGTCACGACGTGATCGGTGGTCCGGGCGCGGACCACCGCGATCGGATGTCCGGAGGGGGAGAGCAACGACTGGTCGCGGGTGTAGGCGATCATGGTGTCGCTGTCGGTCACCACGGCATCGCCCAGTGCCGCGAGCAGACCCGCGACGGGGCCTGTCGTCACCACGGTCATGCTTGTCCTTCCATAATCTTGTATTCCGTCAGGTTGTGCACCGCACCGGGTTACCGGTTGATCTCCAGTTCGCCCATGCGGGACCAGTCGGTGCCGGGTAGTTCGGTGTGGAGGATGCGCGGTGTCTCGCTCAGTGCCGGGCGCATCGCGTCCAATCCCTTCCGGAAGTGGTCGGCAGCGACGTGGTCGGAGCCGGCCTGCCCGTCCCGGAACGCCTCGATCAGCACGAACTCGGCGGGATCGTCTGCGCTGCGATGCCATTCGAACCAGAGATTGCCCGGCTCGGATCGGGTCGCGTCGGTGAACTCCTTGGTGACGAGTAACCAATCGTTCCGGTACTTGTCGAGGACATTGAACTTCACGACGATGAAAATCACGATGACTCACTTTCTTTCGGACGAATGCCTCGCCGCCGGAACGGGGGAGTGGGTCACCGCCTCGCAGGACCGTCGAGGCGGTGACCCACGGGCTTGCTCTAGTAGATGTTCGACGGGCGGACCATGCCCTCGGCGAGATCGCCGAAACCGGGTGCCATGATGGCGCCGGGATTGCCCAGCACCTCTTCCACGACAGCGGTCTCGGTGGTGATCAGAAGTGCCGCGATCGAGGCCGCGCTCTCGAGTGCGGCGCGGGTGACCTTGAACGGATCGATCACCCCGTCGTCGAACATGTCCCCGTATTCACCGGTGAGTGCGTTGAACCCGTGCCCGAGCGGCAAACCGGCGACCACCTCGACGACCTCGTCGCCGTCGAACCCGGCGTTGATCGCGATCCAGCGCAGCGGTTCGGCGAGGGCGCGGCGCACGACGTCACACCCGATGGCCTCGTCGCCGGTCAGGTCGAGATCGGCCAACGCCCGATGCGACTGCGCCAGCGCGGTACCACCACCGGAGACGATCCCCGCCTCCACCGCGGCGCGAGTGGCGGCCAGAGCGTCCTCGACGCGCAACATCCGCTCCTTGAGCTCGACGCTGGTCGCGCCGCCGACGCGGATGACGGCAACTCGACCGGTGAGCCGGGCGATGCGCAGTTCGAGGCTTTCCTGGTCCGCCTCGATCTTGGCGCGCTCGTGCTGGGACTCGAGCTGGGCGATGCGGGCGTCGAGCAGGCGCTGGTCCCCGTGCCCGCCGACGATCGTGGTCTCGTTCTCGGTGACGGTGATGCGGTCACACGAACCGAGATGTTCGACACTGATTTCGGACAGTTCGATGCCGGTGTCCTTGGCGATCACGTGCCCACCCAGTGCCACCGCGAGGTCTTCGAGCTCGGCGACCCGGCGGTGTCCGAAACCGGGGGCCCGGACGACCACCGACTGCATCGTCTTGTGCATGTTGCCGCCGACGAGTAGTTGCAGGGCCGGCCCGTCGACTTCCTCGGCAAGCACCACCAGGGGCCGGTCGGCGCGCTTGGCCACCTCGATGCTCGGCATGATGTCTTGGACCTGGGTGATCTTCTTGTTGGTCAGCAGGATCAGCGGATTGGTGTGCACCGCTTCCATCCGCTCCGGGTCGGTGACCATGTAGCCGGAGATGTAGCCGTGATCGAACTCGATGCCGTCGACGATGTCGACCGACAGCCCGAGGGTGTCGCTCTCCTCGGTGGTGACGACCCCGGACTTGCCGACGTAGTCGACGGCCTTCGAGATGGCGTGCCCGATCACCTCGTCGTCGCTGGCGGCGAGGGTCGCGATCCGTTGCAGATCGCTCTGCCCCCCGATCTGGGAGGCCTGTTCGTGGAGGGAGTCGACGACCACGGACACGGCCCGTTCGATGCCGCGGCGCACCCGCATGGGGTTGGAGCCGGCATCGACGGACCGCAGCCCCTCTCGGACCATAGCCTGGGCGAGCACGGTTGCGGTGGTGGTGCCGTCGCCGACCACACCATTGGTCTTCATCGCCACTTCCTTGACCAGCTGGGCGCCCATGTTGGCGAAGGGTTCGCGGAGCTGGATCTCGCGGGCGATGGTCACGCCGTCGTTGGTGATCGTCGGTGGTCCGGTGAGCTTTTCGAGCACCGCGTTGCGCCCCTTGGGGCCGAGGGTCACCTTGACCGCGTCGGCGAGGGCGTTGACGCCGTGCTCGAGTCGTGCCCGGGCGTCCGTGTTGTACCGCAGCTCTTTTGCCATGGCTGATGTTTCCTTTCGTGCGTACTCGAGCGGGGGATGCGATGTGCTACGGGACGAGAATCGCCCGGCCGCGCACCCGGCCGGCATCGAGATCGTCGAGTGCTTGCTGGAAGTCCTCGAGCCGGTACCGGGTGGTGTGCAGGGTGACCTTGCCCTGGGCGGCAAGGGTCATGAGCTCCTGGAGGTCGTTGTAGGAGCCGACGAGATTTCCGATGAAGTTGATCTCGGTGGAGATCACATCGATCGTCGGGACGTCGATGTTCTCGCCGTACCCGACGACGTAGTAGTTCCCGGCGCGGCGCAGCATCGCGATCCCTTCTGCAGTCGCACCGCCCTCGCCGACGAAGTCGACGACGGCCTCGGCGCCGTGACCGCCGGTCAGGTCGAGCACCTGCTGGATGTGGGTGCCGTCGGCGACGATGCCGTGGTCGGCGCCGATCTTCACGGCGAGTTCGACGGCCGCGGGGTTGCGGTCGAGCACGACCACGGTGACGCCGGAGATCGCCTTCAGGACCTGGATGCCGATGTGACCGAGCCCGCCGGCCCCGATCACGACGCACACGTCTCCGGGCCGAGTCGTCTTCGCGACCTTGGCAACGGCGTGGTACGCCGTCAGGCCCGCGTCGGCGAGGGCGGCGACGTCGGCCGGTTCGAGCGAGTCGTCGATCCGGACCACGCTGCGGGCGGTGGTGCGCAGATATTCGGCGTACCCGCCGTTGACGTCGATGCCGGGGAATGTGCTGTTCTGGCAGTGGACGTCGTCTCCGAATCGGCACGCCCGGCACAGTCCGCATGTGATGAGCGGGTGCAGAATCACCTTGTCGCCGACCGTCACGTTGGTGACAGCGTCACCCACGGCGTGGACCCAGCCGGCGTTCTCGTGGCCGATCGTGTACGGCAGCGCGACACCGGACTTCGCCTCCCACTGCCCTTCGAGGATGTGCAGGTCGGTGCGGCACACACCCGCGCCGCCGATGCGCACGATGACATCGAGCGGGCCGTCGATCGTGGGTTCGGGAATGTCGGTGAGCTGCAGTTTGGTGTGGTATCCCACCACTTGCACGGCCTTCATCGCGGGCTCCTGGTTCTGAGATTGGTGATTCGCGGTGTGGCGCCGACGGATTCGCCGTCGGCGTAGCGGGTGGCGAGCAGGCCGCGGCAGAAATGCGCGTTGCCTTCCATCGAGATGCGCACCGACTTGGCGAAGCGCAGCCGCATCGGCACCGATTCCGGGGCGATGCGCTTCCCGTCGTCGTCGACGAACACCCGACTGGCGGGGCAGATGCTCAACCCGATACCGATCCGGCGACGCAGCAGCGCGGCCTTGGCCTTCCCGGGGGCGAGGTCGCTGAGGGTGAGCCGGTAGATCTCGTTCACACCCACATCGGTGGTCTTCAGGTGCGCCTCGACACACCGCTCCATCGCCGCGGCGTGTGCCTTGGACCGGAACGTTCGGCGCAACTCGTGCAGACTCTCCTCCGCCTCGGAGCCGAACGTCCCGACGTATCCGGCGTCCGCCGCGAGACCGGTGTTGATCTTGTCGCTGTCGTGGTGGTCGTCGAGCAGCACCCGCACCTCGCCGATGTCCTCGACCAGACGCAGGGCGTCGAGGGCGTCGGAGGCCATGAGGTAGGCGAAGTTCGGCGAGCAGAACGCGGTAGGCAGCCGCAGGTGCACGGTCACCCCGTCGTCGTCGAGCATCACCGACCGGACGAAACCGAGATCGGTGATCGGCTCGTCGAGCTCCGGGTCGGTGACCGTCGCGAGCGCCGCGAGGATGTCCTCCTCCGCGCCGACGGCAAGGGTGGTCATGATGACACGACCTCCCTCGCTCCTGCCGCAACCTCGACACCTTCCTGCCCGGCCGGCTCGGGCAGCTGCAGGTCCGCGGGAACATCGATGTCGTACAGCGCTGCCGCGTTGAGGCCGAGGATCTTCTTCTTCTGCTCGACGGTGATCGGGGCGTAGTCGGTCAGCATGTCCTCGGGGATCTGAAAGTCGACGAACTGCTCGATCAGCCACCTCGGGGTCCACAGCGCGTAGTCGCTGCTGAACAGGATCTTGTCCTCACCGATCCAGTAGAGGAGCTCGCCGATGATCTGGGCGAAGTAGCGGGGCCGGGTGTGGATGAACGGAAGGGCAACCGCGAGGCCGCCGTAGACGTTCGACTCCTGGGTCGCGATCCAGCAGAAGTCCTCGAGCCGCGGCAGGCCGACGTGCTCGACGACGAACCGCAGGTCCAGGTAGTCGGTCGCGACCTTGTCGACGTCCGCCACGTCGAAGGCGTCGCGGTCCAGGGGGCGGATCGTGGGGCCCTTGTGGATGTGAATGTTCTTGATGCCCAGCTCGATGCACTCTTCGAGGTAGCGCCGCGACCACGGGTCGTCGAGCTTGTAGCCGCGGGAGTCGCCGTGCCACTCGGCGGTGTAGAGTTTGACGCCCTGCAGGTTCATCCGAGCCGCGTCCCTGCGCAGTTGCTCGAGCCCGGCCTCCTCGTAACGAGGGTCGTAGGCGTGGTTGTAGGTGAGCTTGTCGGGGTGCTTCCGAGTGAGGGCGAACGCTTCCTCGGTCTGCCCGAATCCGTTGCGGTAGAACTCGCTCAGCAACGCCGGCTGGAAGATCGCGTGGTCGACGTATCCGTCCACGAACAGGTCCTGCATCAGACGGTCACCGCCGTAGTACGTGTAGGTGTCGTAGTCCCACACGACCTCTTCGGGGCTGAGGTTCTTGTGGTAGTCGTAGAAGCAGTCGATGAACTGCTTGCCGTGCACGTTCTTCTGGTTCGACTCGCGGGCGTCCCAGAGGGCTACATGCGCGTCCACGATGAAGTATTTCTGACCGTCCTTCTGATACATCGGGTCCTCGCTTGGTCCTGGTTTTCGGGTGGGCTGGGGGTGTCCGGGGCCACCCTGTGTGGCCCCGGACAGCTGCGATCTACTGCGCTGTGAGGTCGAATCCGATGTACTCGGCGGCGTCCTCGGGGCTGGCGAACAGCAGGGTCTTCTCGTCGAGGTGGACCATGCGCCCGTAGTGGGTGGAGCTGATCTCCTCGAAGATGGAGCCGTCGAATTCCTGGCCGAGGGCGTCGGTGAGTTCCTCGTAGTCGAAGTCGAGCAGCTTCTGGCCGTCGACGCGGATCATCGACGGGTACTCGGTCAGCTCGACACCGTCCTTGGCGCCCATCACTTCCGCGACGACACGGCCGATGGGGGTGTTCATCAAGGTCACGCCACACATGTTGGAGAACTCGGTGGACGATCCGAATTGCATGCTCACTTGTCCAACTCCTTGGGGATGTCGAGCCCGAGGTCCTCGAGCAGGGAACGGAACTTGTCGGTGGCGGCGTCGAAACTGGTGGCGAAGGTGATCGCCTTGTCGGCCGGCTGTGACCAGATCGGCTGCAGTGCCCGGGCGGCGTCGAGGCACCGTGGCACCCAGATCGAGAGCCAGGTGCCGAACAGCTCCTTGTTCGTCTCCCCGTGCTCGGGGTCTCGGGTGAGCAACCGGAACAGGTTGCGGGTGTAGGCGAGGTCGCGGTCGTAGTCGTGTTCGCCGGTGCCGACGATGGTGGGGGTGATGTAGTCACCGTTACCGGCGGCGATCTGCATGACCAATTCGCTGCGGAACAGGGTGCCGACCAGCTGCTCGAAGACGATGTTCGAGGCGAACAGCAGCTCACACCAGTCCGGAACCGCGGTGAGCCGCTCGACGACCTCGCGGGTGGGCTGCCACTCGGGTGCGGACTGCCAGACCTCCTTGTGGGCGAGACCGTCGAAGTCCTCGGTGGCCTCGGACAGGTCGAGGTTGAACAGGGCCAAGTCCTGGGCGAAGCGCATCTTGTGGGCGGCGTTCACCGCGACGGCGGTGTTGATCATGTTCGTCGGGCAGGACCGCTGGATCGAGGTGAACACATGCAGCGCCAACCCGTTCTCGGCGTGCATCCAGGCCCCCAGGTTGCGGGAGATGAACGTCAGCCACGGGGTGTTCCAGGCGTCGTAAACTCGGGCACGCTTGGCGTTGGACAGGCACAACTCGACCTGATGGACCACCTTGGAGTTGTTGCGGAAGATGGTCTGGTCCCACTCCTCGTTCGGGTCGAGGAAGGCGTGCCAATTCGACGACTTCGCGGCCGTCCACTCCTGTGGGTAACCGCCGGGTCCGTCACCGAAGCCGTAGATCCAGCCCTGCGAGAGGTGACGGTCGGGGTCGGGCTGCACGTCGACGGTCACGTCCTCGTACATCGTCGACCGCTTCTTGGCCGGTGTGTAGTAGCTGAACGAGCGGCTGCGGGAGCTGGGGAACTCCAGCGCACCGGCTTCGGAGTCGGTGAACTCGATCTTCGGAAAGCTGCGTTGCTTGGACTCGGAGGTTGCGGTCATCTCGTTTCTCAGTTCTGTCGGTGAAGCAGGAAGGTGGTTTCCGAGGGACGTCTACTCGAAGGCGGGGCTGGTGAACTTGTCGTAGAAGATCTGGTCGTGCGGGGTGCCCTTCGCCTCGAGCAGTTCCAGGGCGGCGTCGACCATCGGCGGCGGCCCGCACAGGTACACCTCGGCCCGCCCGAGCTCGGGTTCGCTGCAGCTGACGACGTCGGTGACATTGCCGTCCTCGACGGTGATCGCACCCACCGGCGGTGGGTCCATCGATTCGGACAGGCAGGCCACGAAACTGAAATCCTTCAGTCCCTGTCCGAGTTCGAGGATCTCGTCGAGGTAGAACAGGTCCTGCGGGGTGCGGGCACCGTAGTAGAAGTGCACCTGCCGGGTGTTGCCCGTCTCGCTCATGTGCCGCAGCAACGACAGCAGCGGAGCCATCCCCGCGCCGCCGCCGATGAAGACCATTGGCAGAACGTGGCCTTCCTTGATGGTGAACGACCCGTACGGACCGGTCAGGGCGATCTCGTCACCTACCGATATCCCGTCCTCGAGCAGGCCGGCGAACTTGCCGCCGGGGTACTTCTTGATGAGGAATTCGACGTGCCCCGGCGTCGATTGGGTTGTCGCCATGGAGAAGGACCGATGCTCGTCGGTTCCCGGGATGTGCAGGTCGGAGTATTGACCAGGTTTGAATTCGTACCCAGCGGGTTCGACGGGCGCCAGTCGCAGCGACACGATGTCCTTGGTCATCGACTCGATCCCGGTCACCTGGGTGCGCACATCTTGGATGGGGACACCGCCCAGAAGTTCGTCCTCGTCGAAATTGAGCAGTTCGATCGTGCAGTCGCTGTATGCGGTTGAGCGGCACAGCAGCACGTGCCCCTCGTCGACCTCGGCGTCGTTGCACGCAAATGTCGAGTAGTTCTCCATCTGGATGTCGCCGTCGAGGACAAAGGATTTGCAGGCCGAGCAGCGTCCCTCACGGCAGCCGTGCATCAGGTGGATGCCTTGTCGGAATGCGGCATCGAGGATGTACTCGTCTTCGCCGACTTCCATCTCGATGTCGACGGGCTCGAAGTTGATTACGTGCTTGTCGGCCACGGGGGTTCTCCTGGGCTCGTGAAGTGAATGGTGAAGCGGTGGGTGGCGCCGGAGTGGCCGCGGCGCCACCCACCGGGCCTTGAATCAGGCCGGAACTGTGCCGCCGGCGCGGTACGCGGCGATGTGCGCGTTGCGTTCGGCTTCGGACATCTGGTTCAGCAGCACGTTCGGACTCTGGAAGGTGTTGCCTCGTACGTCGTCCAGAGTCCACATCTTCTTCGGGTCGTCCAGATGGAGGTGCGGCTGACCGATGAGGGTCTTACCGTCGTCGCGCACGTAACCGAGATCCTGCACGATGTCAGCGAGATCCTTGCCGTGATGGAGGGTCTCCCACTCCCGGAATCCGGTGAGACGCCCCATGTTCGGGGTATCCCGGCCCTCGTACTCGCTGCGGAACGCGACCGCGTCGGTCCAGTAGCAAGTCTCCGAGCAGTAGGTCCGCCACTGGTCGTCGACCTTCTCCACGACCATGTCCTCGCGGATCAGGGCCGGCACCATGCAGGTCCAGCACCGGTGCGGGTACTGGTACCCGACCTCCTCGAACGCGATCGGCTTGTTACGGCCGGGGTAGGCGAGGCGGTTGTACTCCTCCCACCACTTGCCGTACTTCGAGTACCAGCCGGGGTACTTGTGCTCGAACCATTCGAAGTCCTTGTCGGTCATCGTGTCGATCCGCCAGTAGTTCACCGGCCAGCCGGTGGCGAAGAACCGGGCCACCTCGTGGACGTAGCCCTTCTCGGTGATCCGTTTCCACGACTCCTCGACCAGGTCGTGCGGGATCGTCAGGCCGTACTTCTCGAGCGGGATGAGGTAGCTGCGGTAGTAGTCGTCGTAGATCCACCGCCGCCACATCTCGGCGTAACTTTCGCGGTCCTTGCGGCGGTCCTTCGTGCCGTACTCGATGAAGGTGCCGATCGCGGCGTCGACGACACAGTGGTTGTTCCACCATGCGTACCGCAGATCCCGTTCGAGCAGCGGCCGGTTGCGCTCGTCGGCGAGCGCCATCAGCAGGATCGAATAGCCGTTGGAGATGTGCCGGGACTCGTCGGATTGCACCGAGTGGAACACCGTCGGCAGCAGGTAGTCACCGTTGGCGGCGGCCTCGTCGGGCATCGCGACGAACAGGGTGTTGGTGAACGCGGTCTCGGCGACCACGGTCAGGTAGATGTTCGCGGCAGTGATTGCGTCACCGGTGATGAACCCTTCGCCGAACTGCCGGCCGATGGTGCCCGCGTAGTTGTTCGAGAACGCCTTCTCGGTGATGTCGAACCCGGCGGGATCGATGTAGTTGTTCATGTACAGCTTCTTGAGGTTCATCTGGATCGTCGAGTGACGAACCTCGTCGATCATCTGCACCGCCAGCCCGTTGTGGATTTCCGGGTTGGGGACGGCGTCGATGGCCATCGGCATCGCTCGGGCGGCCGAGATCTCCGGGAACGGAATGATCGACAGGAACAGCTTCTGCCACTCGAGCCACCGCTGCTGCACCTGCCGGAACATGTTGCCGCGGATGGCACCGTCCATGGCGCCGTACACGCGGTTGTCCTTCTCTTCCTCCATCGGGAAGTAGGACCGCATGATCTGCTTGAGAGGATCCTTCTTCGGAGCCTTCTCGAAGGTGTAGTCGGTGCCGAACCGGGTGGCCGGGGTTGCGAATGTCGGATCCCATGACAGTTCGGTGATCTTCGCGTGGGCCTTTGTCAGGCTTTGCCTACTCAATGTGCGCCTCCTGGATCGTGAGCCGGCCGGGTGCCGGCTGTGGGGGGACGTTGTGGAAATTGATTGAACCCCGTGATCTAGCTCTCATTCGTCTCAGTGTGAGACGCAGGTCACTTCCGGGTGGGCGGTGGCTGCCTACACTTGCCCCGCGCCGCGGCAGACCCTCACGCCCTCGATCAGCCGACACAGGAGACCAGAGCGAGTGACCCCACACCCCATCAGCACGTCACACCACCGCACGACGCGGAATTCGAACTCGGACTCCGAGTTGGCTCCGCCCTCGAGTTCGCCTGCGGGATCGGACTGCCTTCGTCTGAGCAATTGGCTCCGGGTGTCCTGGTCGCGATCTCGGCAGGCGTTGGGTGACGACGACCGGCCCGCCGCCGCGTACGTCGAGCGCGTGGCCACCGACACGGTGCTCGAGCGCGCCGCCCGATCCGTACTGCCCGACGTGACCGCCTACATCGAAAACGAGCCGGTATCATTGATTCTCACCGATGCGAACGGCATCGTGCTCTCCCGCACCGGTGGCGACAGCGCCTTGTTCACCGCACTCGACCGAGTCGACCTCGCCCCGGGCTTTCGCTACTCGGAAACCCAGGTCGGCACCAACGGAATCGGCACCGCGCTCGAGGTCGGCCGGCCACTCCTCGTGGACGGAGACCAGCATTTCAGTGGTCCGCTGCGGTCCTTCTCCTGCGCGGGAGCGCCGGTGACGCACCCCATCACCGGGGCGGTTCTCGGTGTCGTGGACCTGACCACCGCCGCGCAGAATTCCAACACCCTGCTGCTGTCCTTCGCCACACTCGCCGCAGCCCGCCTTCGCGAGCGGATTCTCGACGACGCCACCGAACCGGACCGGGCGCTCTTCAGTGCGTACCGGTCCGCATGCCGGCACTCCGGCCGACCCGTCGTCGCTGTCGGTGACGAGGTCGTGATGATGAACTCGCTGGCCCAGCAACAATTCGACTCACCAGACCAGATGGCGATTCTCGAACGTACCCGAGACATCGGCGGCGAAACGACACCGGTCACGATCCTCACCGATCTGCCCAGTGGAACGGTCGCACGCCTGAGTTACGAGCCGACATTCACCGGCAGCCGGCTGACCGGGGGAATCGTCCGGATCACGAAACAGCTTGCTTCGCGGCGTCTTTCCACTTTGAATGCGAACGCGCCGATTCCGCCCGCGATCGCCGGAGCCAGCCCGCTCTGGCGGCACACGGTTCAGGCGGTCGTCGTCGCCTGCCGGCGACAGGACTGGCTCGTCCTCGACGGAGAACCCGGCGTCGGCAAGACCGCCCTGATCCGAGCGGCGCACCAACTCGTACCGGACCGCGGACTCGCCGTACTCGACGCCACCGCACTCGGCGACGATCTCCTCACCGAGGCCTCCGACGAACTCGACAGCGGATCCGACCTGGCGATACTGCACGCACACGCCCTGAACGACGCTCATCTCGCCGCGCTCGCGGACCTACTGCAGGGCCCCGAGGCGCAGGAGCCACCTCGCAGACCGTGGGTGGTGCTCACCCGGTATCCCCAGGACTCGACCGACACCACTCCACTGCTGCGCATGTTCCCCAAGTCGGTCACGGTGCCACCCCTACGGCACCACCTGGACGACATTCCGGATCTTGTGCGCAGCCTCCTCGACACCCTGGGGGCCACCGGCCTCACCCTGGCTCCAGCCGCCTCGAATCAGCTCGCGCGTCTGGCGTGGCGCGGAAACGTCACCCAGCTGAAGAAGGTTCTCGAGGACACTTACCGGCGGCAACGGGCCGGTGTCGTCGAAATCGACACGCTGCCTCCCGCATGCCGTTCCACCACACGCCGAACATTGACCAGGATGCAGGCGCTCGAGAGGGACGCGATCGTGGACGCGCTCGCGCTTCATGCCGGCGACAAGACGGCCGCCGCCACCGCCATCGGCATGTCCCGAGCGACGATCTACCGCAAG
Source organism: Rhodococcus sp. JVH1 (assembly GCF_000280725.2). Classification (NCBI taxonomy): domain Bacteria; kingdom Bacillati; phylum Actinomycetota; class Actinomycetes; order Mycobacteriales; family Nocardiaceae; genus Rhodococcus; species Rhodococcus sp. JVH1. Next base: position 7,568,053 of record NZ_CP166289.1, read on the forward strand.
ATCCGCGAATTCGGCATCGTGCTCTGACCGACCGTACCGCGGGAATGTCAGATTGAGACATCGCTGCGCTCTCCCGCGAGGGATGCTCTCGCCGAACCACATTCACCCGCCCAGACTCGGGTGTCAGACAGGAGAAATCGATGACCAACCCGAACGGACTCACCACAGTCGCCGGTGCGCCGGTACCCGACAACCAGAACAGCCTCACCGCCGGCGCACGCGGTCCGATGCTCCTGCAAGACGTCTGGCTTCTCGAGAAACTCGCGCACTTCGACCGCGAAGTCATCCCCGAACGCCGCATGCACGCCAAAGGTTCGGCCGCGTTCGGCACCTTCCGCGTCACCCACGACATCACCGCACACACCAACGCCGCCGTATTCTCGGAGATCGGCAAGCAGACCGCAGTATTCCTGCGTTTCTCCACGGTCGCCGGCGAGCGCGGCGCCGCCGACGCCGAACGCGACATCCGCGGATTCGCCGTCCGCTTCTACACCGAGCAAGGCAACTGGGACGTCGTCGGCAACAACACCCCTGTCTTCTTCTTCCGCGACCCCCTCAAGTTCCCCGACCTCAACCACGCGGTCAAGCGCGATCCGAAGACCAACCTCCGCTCGGCGGAGAACAACTGGGACTTCTGGACCAACCTCCCGGAGGCGCTGCACCAGATCACCATCGTGATGTCCGACCGCGGTATCCCCGACGGCTACCGGCACATGCACGGTTTCGGATCACACACCTTCTCGTTCGTCAACGACGCCGGGGAACGCTCCTGGGTGAAGTTCCACTTCCGCACTCAGCAGGGCATCAAGAACCTCACCGACGAAGAGGCCGCCGTCGTCGTCGCCGGCGATCGCGAGTCGGCGCAGCGCGATCTCTTCAATGCAATCGAGGAGGGCAATTACCCGAAGTGGACCCTTTTCGTGCAGATCATGCCGGAAGCCGACGCCCAGACCTACCGCTATCATCCCTTCGACCTCACCAAGGTGTGGTCCAAGAAGGACTATCCGCTCATCGAGGTCGGGGAACTCGAACTCGACCGCAACCCGGAGAATTACCACGCCGACGTCGAGCAGGCGGCCTTCTCCCCGGCGAACATCGTCCCCGGCATCGGGTTCTCACCGGACCGCATGCTGCAAGGCCGGCTGTTCTCCTACGGCGACGCTGCCCGCTACCGTCTCGGCGTCAACCACCACCAGATCCCGGTCAACAGTCCCAGAGGGGCAACCCACGTCAATTCGTTCCACCGTGACGGCGTCATGCGGGTCGACGGCAACCAGGGCAGCGTCCCGAGCATCGAACCCAACTCACACGGCCGATTCGCCGACCAGCAGAGCTACGCCGAACCGCCACTCGAAGTCGGTGTGGTCGCCGACCGGTTCGACTACCGCGCAGACGACGACAACTACTTCGAACAGCCCGGCAACCTCTTCCGCAGCATGACTGCCGAACAGCAGACAGCGCTGTTCGAGAACACCGCCCGTGCCATCACCGGAGCGTCGGCTGCAATCATCGAGCGCCACATCGCCAACTGCACTCGAGCTGACTCCGCCTACGGCGAAGGCGTGCGAAAGGCCTGTGAAGCGCTCGGCGCCTTGTAGTTCGCGACATCCCAGCCCGTGATCTGCGCGCATCACCGCCAGATCACGGGCGGGGTCGCACCGGCCACGCAGTCGCTCAAGTCGTCGCGCCTATCGGACCGCGTTCGGCACCGCACCCTCACCGGAGACCGGGCCGCGTCCGTCAGCGGGGCCCCGCGGCACCGTGAAGGTGGCGGCGACGCACAGAATCGCAATCGCGAAGCAGGCGATGGTGTACCAGAGATTTCCGATGGGATCGCCGTTGCTTGTGACGCCGTCGACGGCGCCGAAGTAGCTGGGCAACGCGGTCACCCACAGAATGCCCATCACGCCGAGGTACACCACACTGTAGACACGGACGAAATCGTTCGAATAGATCGGAACGTCGGACGTCCCCCGTCGAAGCCGCGACCACTGCCGGACCAGGATCGGGATCGCGACGAGCACGATGACGATCAGTTCGGCCGCGTAGAGAATTCCCCGGACCGTGGTGCTCTCCATTCCGAGGACCGTCGCCGGGATTGGGAGGATGAACGTGCCCGCCGACGCCAGGAGACCGATCACGATCGTGCGCCACACCAGTTCGAGTCCGGTGAAGTCCCGGCCCCGGTCGGCGTAGCGGCCCACGAAGAACTGAACGCACAGGGCCAGCGACATGGGCCACAGGGCCGCGAACACCACCACGCTCGGCAGTGGGACCGAGTCGAACATGGGCTGGTTGACCGGGTTGGTGGTCGACCATTCCCACCACCTCAGCTGCGGTCCGAGGTGGTCGAAGATCTCGTAGAACGCGTGGTGCACGAAGCCGACGCAGATTGCGCCGACGAGTGCGCCGTACTTCCGGAAGACGCCGAGCATCCGGACGAGCTCGAAGGCAAGCGTGGCCATCAGCGGATAGATCGCGATGATGTACAGCGGCAACCGGCCCCACAGGAAGTCCACGGTGAACACGTTGTGCGCGAACATCGTGTCCACGTGCTCTTCGATCCCGAAGGCCGCCGGGAAGTACAGCGGTGGCTCGATGACGAACAGGTACGCCGTGGCGCCGAACCAGAGCACCAGGTTGGTCGGATCGCCGTTGCGGCGCCAGCGCAGGATCGCGAATACGAGCGCGAGCACCGACCCGACCACGATGGTGAGCTCGAGAACCGGCAGGGTCCAGTTCTCCAGCGCCGACGGGCTACGGACCTCGACGAGCCCGCCGGCCTCGGCGCACGAGAAGCCGAGCGCTGCCGAGAGTTGGTCGAAGGTGGGTGAGCAGAGGTCGGCCATCAGTTGACCACCGCCGGGACGGGATCGGTCCGGCGTTCGCGTGAGTCCGCGGTGTACCACCGGGTGCAGTCGTAGCCTGCGTCGTATCGGGCGAACCACTCGTCGGCGAGCGCGGGCAGCTTTTCGTGGGTGGGGTCGTGTTTCGGCATCTGACTACGGACGATGCCGGCCAGTGCGGTGAGCTGTTCACCGCGCGGGAGGTCGTCGAACGCACGCGGCATGACGCCTTTGCTCAGGTAGGGCGCGAACGACGTGAGCAGTTTCTGCTTCGTGCGGTGCGTGGCGAACATCGACATCGAATCGACCTTCCGCTCCCTGATCGGCACGTGCTGATTGAAGCCGGCGCAGGCGATCCGCATCACCTTCATCACATGTGCGAAGATCGACGGCGCCATCCGCATCCGGTACAGCTCTTCCCCGACAAGGGAATTGAAGATGATCATCGCGGAACTCCGGTGTTCGACCTCTTCGACGAAATGCCAGATGAACAGGGACGCGACGCGGTCGTCTCCCGGTCGGAAGAGGGTCGCGTCGTTGTCGAGCATCAGTTTGAACACCGGCGTGAAGGTTGCCTCCAGATCCGCGGTGTAGGCGAGTCGGTAGTTCAGGGTCGTCGCCTCGGTGAGGAGGTCGTACTCGCCGATCACGGCGTCCAGGGTGTTCTGGAGCCCCGGGTATCGCTTGATCAGGGCTTTGACGTGCTGGCGATGCGCGGTCGAGTGGTGACCCTCCTGACGCATGAACGCCATGGCCTCTTCTGCGACCTCGGGGTCGGTCATCCGTGGTTTTGCCTGCATGATCGCCTTGACGATCATCTTCTCGAAGCCGACGGCCAGGAACGAGATCGCATTCGACATGTTCGACCAGGCCGGGTTGTCGGGGTTCCAGAGGAACGGGACGTCCTGTTCGTCGAACGCGAAATCCATCTTTCTGGGGTGCAGGTCGGTCATGTGGGATACCTCGTCTCGTGCGACATGAGTGGGCTGCAGCCTCTGGGCAGGTAGAGACCCGAGCGTTTAACAACATACACACATCGATGGGTTTGTATGATTAAGTTTCCCAAGCAACGGGTTACCGATCTGAACAATTCGGTTTTGCGCATGCCAACGAGCCTCGGTCGCGGCTCCATCAACGATGGGGTGCCGGTCACCGATCGCGATGCGGTCCCGCGCCTGTTCCGGAGACCTGGCGCTGTCGGTACTCACAGTTCGGTTGCCACCGAACCCGGAAGGAGGAGGGCGTTCGTCCCGCCTCCAGGCCCGGGTCAGTCGACGACAGTGCCGCCGGTGAGGTTGATCTCGGACGCGGTCATCGTCGTGGCCCAGTCGGACGCGGCGAAGACAGCCGCGTTCGCTGTCGGCACAGTCCGGCGAGTGCGGCCCACGCGACGTGGGAGCCACCGAGGTTCGGGATAGCCTCCCGTCCGCCGGCCATGACGAGGATGACGCCGGTGCCGCGTCCCACCATGTGGCGCGCAGCGGCCGTGGCCACGGTGAAGCTCGTCGTGACCGCCTTGGCGACTGGCTGCATGACGTCGCCGACCCGCATGTCGACGAGCGGCGTGCCTTGGATGTCGTCGTTGAAGGTGGCGTTGAAGCAGACGTCGATGCCGCCGCTCTGGTCCGCCACCGCCGCGGCATGCCGTTCAACCGCGTCCCGGTCCATCGCATCGAGAACAGCAACGTGCGCAATCCCGCCCTCGTCCCTGATGCGGTGGGCGACATCCTCGAGCGTGGCGCGCGTGCGTCCGGTGAGGTGCACCTCAGCGCCTTCCCGCGCCTACGCCCGCGCGACCGCGGAGCCGATGGCGCCACTGCCCGTGGACGATCGTGGTGCGGTTCTGCAGCAGCAGCACTCATCCGCCTTCCGTCTCTCGCGTACCAGGGTAGGACCGCGAGAGGAAGGCCAGCGCGAGTTTCCGGACTTCATCGGCACGAGCTCGAGTGGCGTCGAGCTGCAGCTCGGGCGTCGCGCTCGGGTCCCGGACCATCAGCGACAACCCCGGGTCCGTAGTCCACGCCGGTGGAAGCGGTGGTGGTCCGGCTCAACATCGCGCACCCGGAATTCGGCGAATCCCTGGAGAGCGTCCGCGAAATAGGGCTTCGGGGTGGAGGGCCAAGCGTTCGCGGTAACCTCTGAGTCCGGTGGGGCGGTGCGCCGACAGCCCTTGCATGCCGTTCGGGCCCAGCGGCGCGTTGTGAGAGGTAGGGAAAGACAGTGGCTGGCAGGCGTGGGTGGGGTGGTAGTCCGCCTGGAAGTGACGAGGAAGCGTCCCGGCGAATCGTCACCGCCGCAGTCGAACTCATCAGTCGGAAAGATACGGCGATCAGCATCGCCGACGTTGCGGAATCCCTTGGCGTCATCCGTCAGACGGTGTACCGATACTTTCCCAGCACCGACGCCCTCCTACGAGCCGCAGCCATCGCCGCCGTCGCCGGATTCCTCGACCGCCTCACAGAACACCTCGTGGGTATCGAAGACCCCGCTGAAGCTGTGGTCGAGGCCGTGATCTACACACTCAACGAAGCGCCCCGCATTCCGCAGCTCGGCATCATGCTGTCCGGTTCTCATTCCCACACCGAGGGGATCACGTCCGACGAGGCCCTCACCTTCGGAATGACGATGATCAGACGCTTCGACGTCGACTGGGAGCGGCACGGCTACGACGAGCCCGCCCTGCGTGAGCTCGTCGAATATCAGCTGCGGACGATGCAGTCGTTCTTCATCTCGCCCGGAAACCCGCCGCGGAGCCAGGACGAACTGCGTGCGTACCTGCGACGGTGGGTGGGGTCAACGGTCGCCGTCCCGCGCAATCCAGCCTAGAGACCGGGCGGCGATCTGCCGCAGGAGTATGGGTACGCAGCCGCTGCGACGACCCCGGCGCGCCGACAGCCGACGGACCGCGCAGGTCACGGGCGTATCTGCGTCGCGAGGTGGGGATGGTTTCGCCCGTGCAGGCTGGCCATGCGCTGCGAAGGCCGGTGGGGCCCCGAAGGAGGCTGTCCGCGGAGTCCTTCCCACTCGGGGAACGTGCCCGGACGGCGACTGGTGAGGTGCCGGGTGTTGCTGGTGAGGTCGATCAGGCACCGGGCGGCACCCTGCACAGAGAGGTGGTGCCGTCGTGCCACGTCGAGCAGTTCGTCGAACGCCTGCGCATCGCTGTAGCCCCGGCTGGTGATCAGCACCGCCTTCGCGGTGGTCAACAGTTCACGGTCGGAGGGCCCGCGGCGCCGGTCCAGGAAGCTTCGGGTGGGTCGCACGGGGTTCGGGTTCTCGGATTTCAACATCTGGCACCGTCCTTTTGTGTACGAGATTCCCCCAGGTCGCGATCTCGTAAACGCGCGTACCCGAGTGGGTCATGTGGGCATGCGGGTGGTTGGAACCCGATCCCCGGGGCGGCCCGTCTGCGCCACGGTGATGACGACGTTGCCACTCTTGTGTCCGGTATCGACATACCGATGCGCCTCGACGATTCGTTCCAGGGGATAGCTGCGGTCGATGACGATCCGCAGTTTGCCCGCTTCGATGAGCTGCTTGATGTACGCCAATGCGTCGTTCTTGCGGATGGACATACCGGTGACGACTTTCCTTCCGCCTCGGATCGAGGTCCAGAGTTGCAGCAGGTTGTTGTTCAGCCCGGATGTGGGAACGTAGCACCCGTGCTCGGTGAGCGAGCCCTTGCACCGAGCGAACGAATTCCTGCCGACGGCGTCGAAGACGACGTCGTATTCCTCGGCGTTGTCGGTGAAATCCTCGGTGGTGTAATCGATGACCTTGTCGGCGCCCAGGGACTTCACCAACTCCGTGTTGTGCGGACCGCACACTCCGGTGACCTCCGCGCCGAACGACTTGGCGAGTTGCACTGCGTAGGTGCCGACGCTGCCGGAGGCGCCGTTGACGAGAACCTTCTGTCCGGTTCGCACCTTCGCCTTGTCCCGAAGGAAGAACAGTGCGGTTGTGGCACCGTCGACGGCGGCGACGGCCTCCTCGTAGGTCTTGTTGACCGGCTTGAGTGCGAGCGAGGCGGTTTCCGGTAGGCACTTGTACTCGGCGTAGGCGCCGATGTCGAAACCGGTGAACCCGAATACCTGATCGCCCGGCCGGAACCGGCGGACGTCCTTGCCGACGGCCTCGATCTCTCCGGCAAGTTCCAGGCCCAGGGTCCGCAGTTTCCTCCGTGGCCTTCGCAGGCCGAGGATCAACCGGCCCCACAAAGGCTCGCCGCGGCGCATCTTGCATTCGGCTGTTGTCACCGTTGTCGCGTGGACTTTCACCAGGACTTCGCCGTCCTTGGGTGTCGGCTTCGGGACTTGCGCGAGTTCGAGTACTTCGGGACCGCCGAACCGAGTGTGGATGATCGCCTTCATCGCGGACCTCCTCGGGGGCGTTCCAGGTCGTCGCGCCTCGAACAAGCTCACGGCCAAGCATAGTTCTCCGGCATCTTCGTCGTGGGGTCGCGCGGGCGGTGCAGGGTGTCCACACCACACACCTAGGGTGTGTTTTCGCGCATGGCGATCCGCGGGACTGTAGTGGCGTCGGTATATCCGGCTGCCCCTGCCCACAAGGACCGAGCGTCCCGCCGTCGATCCAGCGGCGCAAGCACCCTGGTTGGTGATTTGATGGAACACGCTGCGCGAGCGAACTACCGAGAGCATCGATCCGATCCGTTCCCGCTGTCCGCGGCGCAGCACGGGCTGTGGTTTGCGCAGCAACTCGCCCCGGACGTCCCGATCTGCATCGCGCAGTACGTCGACATCCGCGGGCAGCTGGACGTCGAGTTGTTCCGTGAGGTAGCGCTCGTTGCCGGCCACGAATACGAGTCGGTGTTCCTGCGCCTGGTCGATGTCGACGGTGAGCCGTACCAGGTGGTCGATCCGCCTGCCGATGCGGCCATGGGAATCGTCGACTTCCGCAGTGCATCCGACCCGATGGCCGCCGCGGAGGCGTGGATGCAGGAGAACTACACGGCACGAGTCGATTTCGAGCACGACTATCTGTGCGAATCGTCGCTGTTGTGGGTCGGTGACGAGCGGCACCTGTGGTACAGCAGGATCCACCACGTCGCCCTCGACGGATACGGGGCGATGACGATGGTCAACCGTGTCGCCGCCCTGTACACCGCGGCGGTCCACGGTCTCGAGCTCGAACCGAACCGTGCAGCCGACCTGCACACCCTGCACCGCCTCGAAGGCGACTACCGGGCGTCCCACCGGTTCTCGTCCGACCGTGATTACTGGGCCGAACGTCTCCACACACGCACGAACGGCGCCTCCCTGACCGACGTCGACGCTCCACCCGCCGCCCACAGCCTGACCGTGCGCGCGGCGCTGTCCGCCGATACCGTCGCACGGCTCGAGGACACCGACGGCCGGCCGGGCGCAACGGCAGCAGCCGCGTTGATCGCCGCCTTCGCCTGCTACCTCTCGCGGCGGACGGGACGGCAGGACGTGCTCGTGGACATTCCGCTGTCCGCGCGCACCACCGCTGTACTGCGCCGTTCCGGCGGCATGCTCGCCAACGTTGCGCCATTGCGTGTGCAGGTCCGATCCGACGACACCGTCGGCGACCTCGTGACCCGGGTCCAGCACGAACTGATGGGTGCAATGCGGCACCAACGCGGCAACGTCGAGGACATTCTGCGTGAGCTGGGTGTGTCCGCCGAGGCCCGCAGGATCTCGGGACCGATGATCAACGTGATGCTCTTCGACCAGGATCTCACCTTCGGCTCGCTGACCGGTGACTTCCGGATCCTCACCACCGGTCCTGTCCCGGACCTGTCCGTGAACGTGTACCGGAGCGGCACTCCGGCGTCGACGATCGTGGAGTTCGAGGCCAACCCGTACCGCTACCGCGACGACGACCTGCGGTCGCATCACGCCGGTGTCGTCGGATTGATCGACGAACTGCTCGCCGCCGACCCCGGTACTCCGCTCGCCGTGGTCGGCGCTGCGGAGTTGGAGTGCTTGACTCCGGTGGTGGGTGGGGTGTCGGTGGCGGAGGTGTCGTTGCCGGAGTTGTTGGCGGCGTCGGTGGTGGTGGATCCGGGTGCGGTGGCGGTGGTGTGTGGGGATCGTCGGTTGACGTATCGGGAGTTGGATGAGGCGTCGAATCGGTTGGCGCGGGTGTTGTTGGGGGCGGGGGTGGGTGCGGAGTCGGTGGTGGCTGTGGCGGTGGCGCGGTCGGTCGAGTCGGTGTTGTCGGTGTGGGCGGTGGCGAAGACGGGGGCGGCGTTTTTGCCGGTGGATCCGCAGTATCCGGTGGGGCGTGTGGAGCACATGCTGGTGGATTCGGGTGTGGTGGTGGGGGTGACGGTCTCGGAGGTGCGGGATCGGTTGCCGGGTTCGGTGCGGTGGGTGGTGCTCGATGATGCGGTGGTCGTGTCGCGGTTGTCGTCGGTGTCGGCGGGGGTGGTGACGGATGTGGATCGGGGTGCGCCGGTGCGGGTGGGTCAGGCGGCGTATGTGATTTATACGTCGGGGTCGACGGGTGTGCCGAAGGGTGTGGTGGTGACGCATCGGGGGTTGGCGAATGTGGTGGCTGCGCAGCGGTCGGGTTTCGGGGTGTGTGCGGGTGCTCGGGTGTTGCATTGTGCGTCACCGAGTTTCGATGCGTCGGTGTTCGAGTTGGTGTGGGCGTTGGGGTTGGGTGCGCGGTTGGTGGTGGTTCCGCCGACGGTTTACGGTGGGGAGGAGTTGGCGCGGATTCTGGTGGGGGAGTCGGTGACGCATGCGGTGTTGACGCCGACGGCGTTGTCGTCGGTTGATCCGGTGGGGTTGGGGGCGTTGGGTGCGCTGGTGGTGGCGGGTGAGGCGTGCCCGCCGGAGTTGGTTGCTCGGTGGGCTCCGGGTCGGCGGATGTTCAATGCGTACGGGCCGACGGAGGCGACGATTATGTCGAATGTCAGTGGTGGGTTGGTGGTGGGGGAGTCGGTGACGGTGGGTGGTCCGGTTCGTGGGTTCGGTGAGCTGGTGTTGGATGGGCGGTTGCGGCCGGTGCCGTTCGGGGCGGCGGGGGAGTTGTATTTGTCGGGTCCGGCGCTGGCGCGGGGGTATCGGAATCGGATGGCGTTGACGGCGGGGCGGTTTGTTGCGGATCCGTTCGGTGGGCCGGGGGATCGGATGTATCGGACGGGGGATGTGGTGCGGTGGCGGCGTTCGGTGGGTGGTCCGGTGCTCGAGTATGTGGGTCGCTCGGATTTTCAGGTGAAGATTCGTGGTTTCCGCGTCGAACTCGGCGAAATCGACGCCGCGCTGACACGGCATCCCCGCGTCGGATTCGCCGTGACACTCGGCCGCACCGCCCCGTCCGGGGACACCGTCCTGGTGTCGTACGTCCTGCCGTCCGGTGACGACGAACCCGACGTCGCCGAACTGACCGACCATGTGCGCGGCTTCGTGCCCGCCCACATGGTGCCCGCGACCATCGTCATCCTCGACGAGCTGCCCCTCACCCCGGTGGGCAAGCTGGACCGGCAAGCATTGCCGGCCCCGGATTTCGCGATCGTCCGCACCGTGTTCCGCGCGTCGACCAGTACGGCCGAGCACACCGTGGCAGACGTCTTCGCCGAGGTGCTCGGACTCGACCGGGCCGGGCTCGACGACAACTTCTTCGACCTGGGCGGAAACTCGCTGAGCGCGACCCGCGCCGTCGCCCGCATCAACTCCGCGCTGGGCGTCGCCTTGGGGGTCCGGGAGCTGTTCGAGGCGCCGACGGTGGCGGAACTCGCCGCCCGTGCCGCTACCGCGGATCGCAGCACTGCGGCGCGTCCCGCCCTCACGGCGGCCCCGCGCCCGGACCGGGTGCCGCTGTCCCTCGCACAGCAGCGGATGTGGATCGTCAACCAGGTCGACACGGCCTCGCCCGCCTACAACGTTCCGATCGCGCTGCGCCTGACCGGCGAACTCGACATCGAAGCTCTGCGCGCCGCGTTCGGCGACGTCGTCGAACGACACGAGCCGCTCCGCACCGTCTACCCCGGCTCTGCAGACGGCCCGCATCAGGTGGTGCTGCCCGCGGACCGGGTGACCCTCGACCTCACCCCGGTCACCGTGTCCGACGAGGCGGCGCTGCGCAGTGAGCTGGTGCCCCTCGCGTCGGCCGAGTTCAACGTGAGCCGCGACGTCCCGATGCGCATTGCGGTGCTGCAGATCGGTCCGGACGAACACGTGGTGGCTCTCGTGTTGCACCATATCGCGGCGGACGGATCGTCGATGGCGCCGCTCGCTCGCGACGTGATGGTTGCGTACACCGCGCGTACACACGGACGTCCCCCCGGGTGGGCGCCGATGCCGGTGCAGTACGCGGACTTCGCGCTGTGGCAACGCCGCACCCTGGGCAGCGACACCGACCCGGACTCGCTGCTTTCGGCGCAGCTGGACTACTGGCGCCGGACCCTCGACGGGATGCCCGAGCTGCTCGAGCTGCCGACCGACCGGCGGCGCCCGCTGCAGCGGTCCGCACACGGCGCCACCGTGCCGTTCGCGATCGGTGCGGACCTCCACAAGAAGCTGTCCGACCTCGCCCGTGACCACGATTCGACGCTGTTCATGGTCGCGCACGCCGCACTCGCCGTCCTGCTCGGCCGGCTGAGCGGCGAGACGGACCTCGCGGTGGGAACGCCCGTCGCCGGTCGCGGCGACGCGGCACTGGACGAGATGGTCGGCATGTTCGTCAACACCGTGGTGCTGCGGACCCGGGTCGCGCCCGAGAGCTCCTTCACCGACCTGGTGGCGCACGTCCGCGAGACCGACCTCGGGGCATTCGGGCACGCGGAGGTGCCGTTCGACCGGGTGGTGCAGGCGGTCGACCCGGTCCGTTCGACCGCGCACACCCCGCTGTTCCAGGTGCTGCTCGAGTTCCAGAACACCGAGAAGAGCCGCCTCGAACTGCCCGGGCTCATCGTCGAGGTCGTCGACGCCGGTGTCGAGGTCGCCAAATGCGATCTGTGCCTGACCCTGGGTGAGAACGTCGACGAAACCGGCGAACCTGCCGGAATGTCCGCCGCATTCGGTTTCGCCACCGACATCCTGGACGCGAGCACCGTGCGCGGGTTCGCGGACCAGTTCGTCCGCATCCTCGACGCGGTCACGGCGTCGCCCGACCGCCCGATCGGCGACATCGCCGTGATCGGTGTGGCGGAGTTGGAGTGCTTGACTCCGGTGGTGGGTGGGGTGTCGGTGGCGGAGGTGTCGTTGCCGGAGTTGTTGGCGGCGTCGGTGGTGGTGGATCCGGGTGCGGTGGCGGTGGTGTGTGGGGATCGTCGGTTGACGTATCGGGAGTTGGATGAGGCGTCGAATCGGTTGGCGCGGGTGTTGTTGGGGGCGGGGGTGGGTGCGGAGTCGGTGGTGGCTGTGGCGGTGGCGCGGTCGGTCGAGTCGGTGTTGTCGGTGTGGGCGGTGGCGAAGACGGGGGCGGCGTTTTTGCCGGTGGATCCGCAGTATCCGGTGGGGCGTGTGGAGCACATGCTGGTGGATTCGGGTGTGGTGGTGGGGGTGACGGTCTCGGAGGTGCGGGATCGGTTGCCGGGTTCGGTGCGGTGGGTGGTGCTCGATGATGCGGTGGTCGTGTCGCGGTTGTCGTCGGTGTCGGCGGGGGTGGTGACGGATGTGGATCGGGGTGCGCCGGTGCGGGTGGGTCAGGCGGCGTATGTGATTTATACGTCGGGGTCGACGGGTGTGCCGAAGGGTGTGGTGGTGACGCATCGGGGGTTGGCGAATGTGGTGGCTGCGCAGCGGTCGGGTTTCGGGGTGTGTGCGGGTGCTCGGGTGTTGCATTGTGCGTCACCGAGTTTCGATGCGTCGGTGTTCGAGTTGGTGTGGGCGTTGGGGTTGGGTGCGCGGTTGGTGGTGGTTCCGCCGACGGTTTACGGTGGGGAGGAGTTGGCGCGGATTCTGGTGGGGGAGTCGGTGACGCATGCGGTGTTGACGCCGACGGCGTTGTCGTCGGTTGATCCGGTGGGGTTGGGGGCGTTGGGTGCGCTGGTGGTGGCGGGTGAGGCGTGCCCGCCGGAGTTGGTTGCTCGGTGGGCTGCGGGTCGGCGGATGTTCAATGCGTATGGGCCGACGGAGGCGACGATCATGTCGAATGTCAGTGGTGGTTTGGTGGTGGGGGAGTCGGTGACGGTGGGTGGTCCGGTTCGTGGGTTCGGTGAGCTGGTGTTGGATGGGCGGTTGCGGCCGGTGCCGTTCGGGGCGGCGGGGGAGTTGTATTTGTCGGGTCCGGCGCTGGCGCGGGGGTATCGGAACCGGTCGGGGTTGACGGCGGGGCGGTTCGTTGCGGATCCGTTCGGTGGGCCGGGGGATCGGATGTATCGGACGGGGGATGTGGTGCGGTGGCGGCGTTCGGAGGGTGGGCCGGTGCTCGAGTATGTGGGTCGCTCGGATTTTCAGGTGAAGATTCGTGGTTTCCGCGTCGAACTCGGCGAAATCGAATCGGCCCTCCTCGGATACCCCGGTATCGATCGCGCCGTCGTGAACACCAGCGGCGACCGGTTGGCCGGCTACGTGGTCCCCGCTGCGGGTTCGCTGCTGGACACGTCCGCGGTCCTGGCGCACGCCCGTGCGCGGTTGGCCCCGCACATGGTCCCCGCGACCGTGACGGTCCTCGACGCCGTGCCGGTCACCGCGAACGGGAAACTCGACCGCGCCGCCCTGCCGGAGCCGGACTTCACCGCGGCGCGCGCCGCGTACCGGGCACCGCGCAACGCGACCGAGGAGGTGGTGGCCGCCGCGTTCGCCGAGGGGCTCGGGCTGGACCGGGTCGGCCTCGACGACAACTACTTCACCCTCGGCGGTACGTCGCTCACCGCGACGAGCGTGATCGCCCGGATTGCCGAATCGTCTGCGCGCGCCGTGCCGGTGCAGTGGATCTTCACCCATCCGACGCCGGAAGCCCTGGCACACATGATCGCCACGGCGCCGGAGGACTCCCGGGCGGAGGATGCCGCCGACCCGTCGCTCGACGTGCTGCTGCCGCTGCGAACCACCGGAACCGGCAACCCGGTGTTCTGCATCCACCCCGCGATCGGGTTGGCCTGGTGCTTCACCGGGCTGGTGCAGTACCTCGGTGACCGCCCGGTGTACGGGCTGCAATCCCCTGCGCTGACCGACCCCGACCTGCAGGTCGACTCCTTGGAGGATCTCGCCGCCCGGTACGTCCAGCGGATCCGCGCGGTGCAGCCGCAAGGCCCGTATCACCTGGTCGGCTACTCGGTCGGTGGTCAGATCGCCCATGAGATGGCGGTGCAGCTCACGGCGGGCGGCGACGAGGTGGCCACCCTCGCGATGCTCGACACACACCTGACCGAAGGATTAGGTCTCACAACGGAAAAGCCCACCGTGGCTGCACTTCTGGCGGAGCTCGGCGCGGTGGTCCCGGGTGACGAGGATGCGGCGGCGACCACGGATCGCGCGGTGGAGGTGCTGCGCCGCACCGGCGGACTGTTCGCAGCCGTGACCGCGGACGACCTCGACGCCGTCCACCGGGTATTCACCCAGACGGTCGCCCTCGCCCTCGCGCACCGCCCGTCGACACCGATCGGCCTCGATCTGCTGTTCTTCGGTGCGGCGGACTCTGTGGATGCCCCCACCGGCGTCTCCGCGTGGAAGCCCCACATCAGCGGCGAGATTATCGAACACGCCGTTCCCGTATCGCACCAGCAGATGACGAGTCCGGAAGCGCTCGCCGGCATCGGCCCCGTCCTCGCACAGCACGTGATGCTCGCCGAGCGCCGGCTCGCCTTGTCCGGTAACTCCGCGAGATCGGAGGGAACGACGTGAAGTTCCCCCGGTCCAGGGTCGACGCTCCGAGCCGTGCCGGAGATCTGCCGGTTGGGTTCAGACGCTGTGCGTTTGGGCAACGGTGCTGATGACCTGGTCGGTATGGCCGTCGCCGAGTGGGTCGGGCCATGTTGTCCAGGTGTCGGGGCCGAGTTCGATCTCGGCGGTGGTCAGCAGACACGCATCGAGTTGGTGGCGCAGTGCGTCGGGGTCGATTCCCTGGCCGATGAAGACCAGCTCTTGCCGGCAGTCACCAACTGGTTCTTCCCATTTGCCGAGAATCCCCGCGCGGCGGTAGTCGTCCTCAGGCCAGTAGGTTTCGGGCAGGAACTTCCACCAGCGTCCGACGTAGCCGTGTCGGATCAGGTGGCCGGCCTGGGAGATGCTGCCGATTTCGGTGAATCGGCTTGCGTTCCAGTAATAGCCTTTGGCACGCAGAAGACGACCGTTGGCCCATTCGCTGGTGAGGAACCGGTGCAGCCGCCCGGGGTGGAAGGGGGCGCGTTCACGGTAGACGACGGAACTGATTCCGTATTCCTCCGTCTCGGGGGTGTGTTCGCCCTGTAATTCTTGGAGCCAGCCGGGTGCCTGGGCGGCCTTCTCCAAGGAGAACAGGCCGGTGTCCAAGATGGTGTCGAGGGGGATCTGGCCGTGGGACATCGACTGTATGCGCGCAGTGGGGTTGAGTGAGCGCAGGACTGCGGTCAGTTCGGTCAGGTGCTCCGAAGTGACGAGGTCGGCTTTGCTGACCAAAATGACATCCGCGAACTCGATCTGATCGACCAGCAGGTCGGAGATGTCGCGTTCGTCGTCGGGTGCGTCGGTCTGGACGCGGCCGCCGGTCTGGTAGTCGTGAAGGAAGCTGTGGGCATCGACGACGGTCACCATGGTGTCCAGGCGGGCGATATCTGCCAGAGCGTGTCCGTCGGTGTCGATGAAGGTGAACGTTTCAGCGACCGGTAGCGGCTCGGAGATACCGGACGATTCGATCAAAAGGTAGTCGAATCGTCCATCGGCGGCCAGTGCACTGATTTCCGCGAGAAGGTCTTCGCGCAGAGTGCAGCAGATGCAGCCGTTGGTCATCTCGACGAGTTTCTCTTGTGAGCGGCTCAGTGAGATCTCCCGTTCGACTTCGGCGCTGTCGATGTTGATCTCGCTCATGTCGTTGACGATGACGGCCACCCGCCGGCCCTCCCGGTTTCGCAGGACCTGGTTGAGGAGGGTGGTTTTTCCTGCACCCAGAAATCCTGACAGCACGGTGACAGGAAGTCGTGTGTCGGCCATTGTTTGGAGTCCTTCCGACGGTCGGGGAGATCCCGGCTAGGGAGGGCGTGGGCGGGAACGCGTACCCGCCCACGCCGTTGGTGACAGTGCGGCAGCGGGTCAGGCTGCCGGTTCGAGGTACCCCTCGAACAGGTCGACTACGACGCTGCCGGCGTCGGTGTCGTCTCCGAACAGGTCCTCGGCCGCGAACTCGACGTGGTAGGTCGGTTCCTCCCCGGCGTCAGCGCGGCCGTGGCCGATGGCGTCGGGGAACGGCCATGTCTCGCCGGTGCGGTGGGTGACGGTACCGACCCTGCCGCGGCAGTAGGCGGGCATCCGGATATGACCGGCAACGTATTCGTCGCGGACCCGGACACGCTGCCCGACCTCGAAAGTGATCGTGTCGGTGCGGGCAGGACGTCCCTCCGACTCGGCCGGCCGGGACAGGGGGAACGGGCCCCCGGCGAGGACTTCGAGCTCGTCGTGGGTGAGGATTCCCTTCTCGACCATGAGGGTGGCAACGCCGATGACGTACCTCTCGTAATAGGGCGTCATCATGTAGTGGCGCGGTTCCATCCGTTCGACGACGTGGCGGACCTCGTCGACACTGAATGCACCCAGGTCCGCCGCTCCGAGGAAGAGCAGGCTGTAGGGGAGGTGTTCCCACTCGGCGTGGAAGGTGGGGCCGATGTCGGCGTCGACGGTGTGGGGCACCTTGCCGAATCCTTGAACACCGGCGAGATCGTGTACTCCATCCATGGGGCTATCTCCTTTGGTTGGTGGTTCAGTTGGCCGAGACCTGCGGGACTGCGACCCCGATCAGGCAGTCCTTGGTCACGATCTGCTGCAGTTGTTCTCGGCTCCAGCCTTCGGTGCCGGCCGGCCGTTGGGGGAGCACGATGTAGCGGGTCTCGGCGGTGGTGTCGTACACACGGATCTCGACATTCTCCGGGATGTCGGTTCCCATCTCCGACAGCACTTTTCGAGGTTCACGGACGACGCGGGCACGGTACTCGAAGCTCTTGTACCAGGTCGGCGGCAACCCGAGGATGGGCCACGCGGTGCACGAGCACAGGGAGCATACGATGACGTTCTTGAGGGTGGGGGTGTCTTCGAGCGCCACGATGTATTCGCCCTGCGGTCCCAGATATCCGTACTGGTCCACGGCCGCGGTGCCGTCGGTGAGGAGCAGGTCGCGGAATTCCGGGTCGGTCCAGGCTCGCGCGACGAGTTCGGCGCCGCGTTTCGGGCTGAAGTCCTCCTCGAAGGTCTTCTTCCACCCTTCGGTGTAACCCTCCGGGACCAGACCCTTTCCGTCGAGCGCACGGAACAGGGCCCACGCGCGATCCGACGCCGGCGCTTGAGCTGGTGCCGCGTTGTCTGGTGTGTGTTCGATCGTTGCCGACATTGTTTCCACTTTCTGTAGGGGCTGATACTTGTGAAGTGGTGGTGTGAGTGGGCGGGTAGGACGCGCGTTGTCTCAGGCGAGACTCAGACGTGCACTGGTGGCCGTTTGGCCGGTCGCCGTGGGGAAGGCGCCGCGGATCTGTTCGAATGCGTGACCGGCGCGTAAGACCGTGGCGTCGTCGAATCGTTTCCCGATGATCATCATTCCGACGGGAAGGCCGTTCACCAGACCTGCCGGCACTGACAGGGCCGGGTGGCCGGTGACATCGAATGGGGCGGTATTCGCGATCATTCCGAGGGCTTTGGTGACGTAGGTGACTCGGTCCACATCCTGCGCCGGTAGTTCGGAGGCAACGTAGGGCAGGGTCGGCATGACCAGGACGTCGTAGTTCTCCAGCGCCGCATCGTAGGCGGCGCGAGCGCGCGGTACCAGGTTGCGGGCCTTGCCGTAGCTCGATCCGCCCAACGCGGTCACACCGTGATGGCCGCACAAGGCGACGAGTTTGACGGTTTCGGACAGGGCATCAGCGTGCCGGATGCGTTGCTGTGCAAAGTACGCCATCAGTTCGGGGTCGTAGAGGCCGTCTGCGTTGAGGCCGTAGCCGTTGCCGTCGAGCATCTGATAGGCGCCGCCGTCGGTGGCGATCACGTTCCACACGTGGAACGCGTGCAGATGCCACGGAATGCTCACCTCGTCGACCACGCCGCCGGCCTCGGTGAAGCGTTGTGTGGCCGCGCGGACCGCATCATCGACCTCTCGCTGTGAGTTCGCGTGCCCGAATCCCTGACTCACGACGCCGACCCGCAGGCCGTCGATCCCGGTGTCGAGGGTCGAGACATAGTCCTCCACCACGAGGTTGTCCGGTTGGCGGGGATCGTGGCCGTCACGGCCGGCGATCACCGACAGAAGCAGGGCGGCGTCTTCCACCGTGCGGGTGATGGGCCCGAGATGATCAATCGTGCGCTCGATGGGGAAGGCACCGGTGTAGGGGACCAGCCCGAACGTGGGCTTGTGGCCGACTACGCCACAGAATGCGGCCGGAATGCGGATCGACCCACCCTGATCGCCGCCGATCGCGAGATCGACATCGCCGGCTGCGACGAGGGCTGCGCTGCCTCCGGAGGATCCACCGGCCTCGCGGTCAGGGTCCCACGGGTTGCGCACCGCACCGGTGGCCGGAGTGAAGCTCGAACCGGAAAAGCACAGATCCTCACACACCGCCTTGCCCGCCACCGTGGCGCCGGCATCGAGCAGTCGGGTGACCACGGTTGCATCACGGGTGGGAACGAACCCCTCCAGCGATCGCGATCCGTTCATCATGGGCACGCCGGCGACGGTCACGTTGTCTTTGATCGCCACCCGCCGGCCGGTCAGAGGCCCACCCGTCGCGGTCGAGATACTCGTGGTTACATACCATGCGCCCAAGGGATTGTCGCTCGCATCGGGTGTCGCATGATCGCGGGAGGGTGCCGAGAAACTCTCGTCAACATACAGGTCGTCGACCACATCGTAGGAGCCGAGCGCGCCGTCGACCAGGTTTGCGAACTCCTGCCGAGTCGCAGCGTCGAAATGTAGTCCGTAATGATCTGCGGCAGAACCGATTGCATCGTCGTTCGGTCGGATGACTGTCATCAGGTGGTGCTCCTCACGTGCTTGACCGGTTGGGCGTCGCGCATCATGCCGGTCTGGGGGTGGCAGTTGATGTACTCGTACAGCTGATCGCAGGCGTCGAACACCGAGACCTCGTGATAGAGCCGAAGTTTTGACAGGCCGGCGGCGACGCGGAAGAAGGTGGTGAAGATTCGCAGATGGGTCGGATGCGATTCTGCCCAGCGCTCGAGTTTGTCGAGCGAACCCCAATGGCCGATGTTGTAGCTCAGATCGAGATAGTTCCCTTCCAGATCGATGTTGTGCACGAACCTGTTGCTGTAGCAGCCCACCGACTCGCCGTTGTCGCGAAGAAAATCCATGCCCTGCTGCAAGGTCGGGAGGATTTCCTCGAGATACAGGGCGCGTTCTTCGGATTCGGCATCCTTCCAATCCTGGCCGGACCGAATCAGCGCGATATTGTCGTGGCCTTGTACCACGACACGGCCACCGGCAGCGGGATTGCCGCTGATCACCCGCAGGTCGCCCGAGGGCTGCATCCAGTCATTCTGGGAGATCGGGAAACGTTCGCGCATCGAACCCCAGTACCCGTGTTCGTTGATCTCGCCGCTGATCCCGTCCATGACAGCGCCGACACCGGGGAGGTGGTCCTGAAAGGCGTAGAGCGTTTCGAATTGCTCGGCACGTGGGGCAACGATCTCGCGGAAGTAGCCAAGTCCCTCGGACAGTCGTTCATCTGATGCCCACCAGTCGGCGACGGCAGAGCCTTGAATCCAACGAGTGTGGGCAGCAAGGTCTTTCCAGTATCCTACGACAATCAGATTCTCGTAGCCCTGATTGTCCGCATGATGGGTCAGGTCGTGGTGCAACGGGCCGTCGTCGAGATCGAAGCCGGCAACGATGTCGCGCATGGCCGCAAGCGCGGCCGGGCGTTGCTCGTCGCCGCGGAACTGCACGCCGAGATACGCCATGACCACCTGCTGTAGGCGTTCGTCAGCACGTCCCACCCACATGGGGAAAGGGGGTTGGTAGTCTTCGGGCACACGCCGAGTCAGGCTCCGCGGACAAGTGAGATGGTCGCCGATTGCAGATTCCATGAAGACTCCTCATTCATGAGTGGGGCTTGCCGAGAACGTTCGGCAACTCGGTTGGTATCGAAGCTACCGTGTTGTCCCGGTGTGGATTTGACTGCGAGCGACAGGTAGTTCGACGATCAGCGACGCTCGGCGCAAGAACTTGTGGTCACTGCCGGGAGAGCTGTGGCGCCGAAATCCTCGGCGTACACGCGCTCGTCGTGTGTACCCGCCATATGCGCGTGCAGCGCCATCGACCGTCGGTAGGCTCGTGCCGCCGCGATTCTGTTGACACCGCCCCTCAGGTCGGCCGGCCAACGGTGGGGGCGAATCAGCATTCGGAGAAGTGCAATGACAGCGTCGAGCAGCAGGACAGGCATGCTATGTCGCTCCGCGAAGAGCGATTACTCGGTGGGGGTCCACAGAGCGGCGAACGGCGGCGACTTCCATAGTTTGTCCTTCTGTCTACATCGACGATCCGCTAGCGGCCGGGACGAGGAATCGTTAATCGGACCAGGAGGTCCCGTGAGCCATCCGGTCTTTCCGGCGTACTCGAACGGTAGGAGCTTCCGAGGCGTGATGTTTGACGCTCAGCGACTACCCCCTTTGCACTCCGCGACATCGTCACCGCGGGGGGCGGAACCACTGGCGCCGGAATTCGCAGGGTTCGCGAATCACGCCCCGACACGTATGCGGCTTTGTCACGGGTGGGAAATCGTGTTTCTTCCGCGTAAATAGGCGAGCGCGCGTTGACATGCGGTTTCCCCGCTCATAGCGTTGGGTTCACGCGAGGAGAGGGAGCTGTTCATGACGTCGTTGCCACCGCCTGATGGCGACCTCGTGCATGGGGACGGCTCGGATTGCCGGCCCGCGAACACGCCGGTGCTGCAACCGTCACTGTCGCGCGCCGGGTCGACACCTCAGCAGCGCCGCGAGGTGGTTCGGACCACCGCGCTCGGCACCTGGATCGACACGATCCGCGACACCTTCGTCGCGCTGGATATCGATCCCGCCGAGCCCACGCACTTCACCGGCGCGGTCCATACCCGGCATTTCGCGCACCTGATGGCTGCCGACGTCACCGCGACATCGCAATCCTTCCGCCGAACGGCGAGGCTTGCCGACCGCCACCCACTCGACTTGATGCAGATCGGCATGGTGGTCGCGGGTGAGGGACAGCTCATCCAGGACGGGCGTACCTGCATTCTCGGCCCGGGTGATTTCGCCCTCTACGAGACCTCACGACCCTTTACCTGGAACCTGCATCCGGACTGGCACTTGCGCGTGTTCACTTGGCCGCGCGCCTCGGTGTCGCTCACCGAGAGCCAGTCGCAGCAGTTGACAGCGCGGACCGTAAGCTCCACCTCCCCTGTGGGACAGTTACTGTCACCAATGTTGTCCAGTCTCCTCGTCGCCGACGGGGAGGTCTCCTCGGGAGGCGCGATCGGCCTCGCCGGCGGTTTGGCCGACCTGGCCATCACCGCGGCGCAGGAGGAATGTCAGCCCGACGATCCAGATGCCGCCATGCGGGAGTTGCACGCGAACATGGTGCAGTACATCGGACAGCACCTCGACGACCCGGACCTGTCCCCGTCCGGGATCGCTCAGGCCTTCTTCGTCTCCACCAGAACCGTCCACAGAGTGTTCGCGCGCTTCGACGCTACCGCTGCTGCCACGATTCGCGAACACCGCCTCGAGGCCTGCCGCCAAGCGATGGTGTCCCCACGCAACATTCCCCGATCCCTGACCGACATCGCAGCCCAATTCGGGTTCATCGATCTGTCCGTCTTCAGCAGAGCATTCACGGCGACCTACGGCATCAGTCCGAGCCGCTACCGCGAACAGCACCGATGATCGAGGCTCGAAGGCCCATCCGCCGCCAGTAGGCGCCCGCCCGTGGACGGCGTCTTGCGCGGCTCGGCGTCGCGTTCTCAACGGTGTCGACCTCTACGTCGTGGCGATCTGGTCCCAGCCGTCGACGGATTCGGGGGTGCGGGGCGCGGGTCCGGTGTAGATGGCGGCGGGGCGGACGAGCTTGCCGAGACGCTTCTGCTCGAGGATGTGGGCGCACCAGCCGGCGGTGCGGCCGCAGGTGAACATCGCTTGCATCATGTGCGCGGGGACCTCGGCGAAGTCGAGGATGACCGCGGCCCAGAATTCGACGTTGGTTTCGATGGCCCGGTCGGGGCGGCGCTCGCGCAGTTCGGCGAGGGCGGCCTGTTCGAGGGCGGCGGCCGCCTCGTAGCGGGGGGCGTTCAGCCGTTTGGCGGTGGCGCGGAGCCCCCGGGCGCGGGGGTCTTCGGCGCGGTAGACGCGGTGCCCGAAGCCCATCAGCTTTTCCTTGCGGTCGAGGATGCCCTTGACCAGGGCGCGGGCGTCGCCGGTCTTTTCGGTGTCCTCGATCATCGGCAGGACGCGGGCGGGGCCGGGGTAGACCCTCGCGATAATGGACGAGTCCGGCGCCGTGCTTCCCCCGGGAGAGGTTGGCGAGGTCGTCGTTCGCGGCGCCAACGTGATGCACGGCTCTGGGGCGTCCGGAGGAGACAGACCGGACCATCGTCGACGGCTGGCTCCACACGGGCGACGTCGGCCGACTCGACGAGGACGGGTACCTCACCCTCGTCGACCGCATCAAGGACATGATCATCCGCGGCGGCGAGAACATCTACCCCAAGTAGATCGAGAACGCACTCACCACCCACGACGGAGTCCTCGATGCGGCCGTCGTCGGAGCGCCCCACGAGGTTGAATAGCCGATGTCGGACACTGTTTCGTTCCCCTTCGATTTGCCGTGTGATCCATGACACTATGCTCGGGGGGTGGTCCGAAATATTCTGCCGGGCTCGAGTTCGCCCCAGGCTTTGTCCGCGGCGGACAGAGCGGACAGCTACGTCGCGGCGGGAACCCACTGTGGGTCGCGGCCGGTGAGGCCGAGTACTTGCTCGAGCAGTGGCGCGGAGTGTGGAACGGTCACCGGTGGCCCGAACAGTCCTGGCGTGCCGTGCGGGTTCTGGTCGGCCGATGACTTCGCGAACTCGTATGCGGCGCCGAGTAGTTCCGGTGTGCTGTCGAAGTTCTGACCGGTGGCGACGGCGAGGTCCCAGCCGTGCACGACGATCTCGTCCACCGCGACCGCTCCTGCGACGTCGGCCGGTAGGTCGAGCCCACCGGCCTGGGTCATCCCGTGCCACGCCGCTTCTTCGCGCCAGGCGCCGGCGAGAGCGGCCAGACGCTGGGGGATCCGGGTGCGCCAGTCAGCGCCGAGACGAGCGGCGTCGGCGGAGGGTGGTTGGCTGCCCCCGGCCGGCGGGGTCTTCGTCGCGGCGGCGGTGAACGCAAGCGACAGCCCGTCGATGTGGTCGAGGAGATCACCGACGGTGAGCTCCGGGCACGGTGTCGGTGCTGTGAGTTGATCGTCGCGCACGGACTCGACGAGAGCGGTCATCACGTCGGTGGCGGGTTCGAGATCGAACATCTTCGGCACTCCTCGCGTCGGTCACTGTGCGGATCGGTGGCGGTTCCACGGTGCGACCTGCTGCATCGATGGAGGTCGAAATCCAGGTCATCGGCCATGACGGGATCGAGTTCCCGGTGTCTGTCGCCAGGGCATACTACCGGGGTTTGGCGATAAGCACTTCCCCTTCGAGTCCGTCGGGGTCGCGGAAGAAGATGCTCTGGACGGCGCCGAAGTCGTTGACGGCTCCGTCGCTGGCCGACTCGTCGATCAGACGTTGCGGAATCGTGGCGAATGCTTCGTGTGAGGCGGCCTGCAGGCCGACATGATCGATGCGTCCCCGTCCCCACATGGGTGTTTGGCGCTCAGGTTCGGTGTTGCCTTCGATCACGAAGATGTTCAGTTCGGTGTGCGGGCCGATGCGGATGGCGGTCATCGTTTCCTTGCCGTCGTCGCCGTGGGTGCGTGTGGGTCCGACGTCGGCGTCGAACACATCGGCGTAGAACCGGCCCAAGCGGGCGGCATCCTTCGAGATCCAGGCGATGTGGTTGATACCGTCGAGCAGCACGTTGTTCTCCTGACCTTCGGGTTGCAACGGCTGGTGAGGCCTCGATCGCGCAGGATCGAACGGCCACATGCGCGGCCGCCCGGCTAGTGATTGCGAAGCTCGTCGATGAGCTCCTTCTTGTTCAGTTTCGAATAACCCTGCAAACCCAGCTCTTTGGCACGTTTCTGGAGCTCGTCGACCGTCCAGTCCTCGTATGACTGCGACTTCCCGCCCGACTTTCCGACGTTCTCGCGCCCACGACTGGCCGCGGCATTGGAGATTCGTGCGGCCTTCTCCTTGGAATCGCCCTTCTCGCGGAGTTCCTCGTACATTTCCTGGTCTTTGAGTTGGGGTTGCGAATCCTTGCGTGCCATCTCGTGTTCCTCCCATCCGAAACATCGACGCTGCTGCATCTTCCGCCTACCCGTGCCACAAGCGAATCAAACAACGCCTCGTGTGCAGTGCAGTCGCGCGCAGTTAATTTCGACATGTTCGAGACCCAGGGATGCACCGGAGCCGTCCGCAGAAACCAGCGACGCTTCGCGGACCTACATGACGATCGATCCACCGCCCGGAGACACACTCACCCTGGGCTTCGACGCCTACATTCAGCCTTCGAGTCAGCTCGGCCACTCGGGATCGGTGTCGGTGTCCGAGAAGGAAGTCGACGTGGTCACCCTGGAGTTCACAACCTGGCTGGTGCCCTGATGGAGATCGTGATCCGTGCGGCGGTCCTGTCGTCATGGGCGACCTCGTTCAGCAGGGTGTGACGCAACAGGACTACTCCGTGACGTCCGCAGTCCTCGCGGTCGGAGTGTTCGCCCTGCTCACACTGGCCCTGGCATGGGCCAATGCGCGATTCCCCCGCGTGCGTGGGGTCACGCACGGTGTTCCCGTCATCATCGTTCGTGACGGGATACCCGACCTGCAGCGGCTAAGCACCGAGCGAATGTCGCTGGACGACCTGATGGCGGATGCCCGGCAGAAGGGCATCCGCCGGTTCGACGAAATCGAGCTTGCTGTGCTCGAGACCAACGGCCGCGTCTCGTTCTTCACCCGGGCGGGTGGCGCGGGAGAAGGCGCGCCGGAGCATCCGGGCATCGCGTGAGATGCGGTGGGAGTCGCTCCTGCCTGGCGTACCGCGACGGCGTCCTGCGCCCGTTACTTCGTCGAGGTCAGTGACCTGAGAAAGAAGGCCAGGTTGGCGGGGCGTTCGGCGAGACGGCGCATGAAGTAGCCGTACCACTGCTCGCCGTAGGGCAGATAGACCCGCACGTGTTGCTGCTGCTCGACCAGACGCAACTGCTCGGTGTCCCGAATGCCGTGGAGCATCTGGATCTCGAACTCGTCGGTGGTGCGACCCGTGGCCTTCGCCAGCGTCAGTGCGGCGTCGACCATGGCCGGGTCGTGGGAGGCGACCATCGGGTAGCCCTCGCCGTTCATCAGGATCCGCAGACACCGCAGGTAAGCCTCGTCGACCGCGGGCTTACCTTGGTAGGCAACAGATGCAGGTTCCTTGTACGCGCCCTTGCACAACCGGATCCGCGATCCGGGCCCGGAAAGGTCCCGGCAATCCGCTTCGGTGCGCTTCAGGTAGGCCTGCAGCACGGTGCCGAGAGTGGGAAAGTCCTCGCGGAGCTCTCCCACTATCGACAGGGTCGAGTCGGTGGTGGTGTGGTCCTCGGCGTCGACCGTGACCCAGACGCCGGCTTCCTCGGCCGCGGTACAGATCTTGTGGGCGTTCTCGAGTGCCACGTTGTGACCGTCCCGGGGAAGGAACTGTCCGAGCGCGGACAGCTTCAGGGAGACCTCGATGCTGCGCGGCCGACCGCCGGAGTCAGTGGCCGGGGCACGCTGCGCCAGTGACGACAACAGCGTCAGGTAATGCGACACGGTGCCGGAGGCCCGCCCGAGATCGGTGGTGTCTTCGCCGAGGTAGTCGATGCTGATGTAGCGGCCGGAGCCGAGGATATCGATAGTCGCGGCCACCGCCTGATCCTCGGTCTCGCCGGCGACGAACCGGTCGACGAGGCTCTTGGTCACCGGAATGCGACTGACCGTGCGTTCCATCCGCGGCGAGCGGGCTGCGGCGAGCAGGGCAGGCCGCAGCAGATCCGCGGCCGCCATCAGATGTCCTCGGAGGAGTCGGCGCCCTGGTGGGGGTAGTGGTGGTCGGTGGCCGGGACGAACGTTTCCTTGATGGTGCGGGCGGAGGCCCAGCGCAGGAGGTTCTGCGGGGAGCCGGCCTTGTCGTTGGTGCCCGACGCGCGGGCTCCTCCGAAGGGCTGCTGTCCGACGACGGCGCCGGTGGGCTTGTCGTTGATGTAGAAGTTGCCGGCGGCGAATCGCAGGTCGTCGGTCGCCTGGGCGATCGCGGTGCGGTCGTCGGCGATGATCGAGCCGGTCAGCGCGTAGGCGGACCCCTTGTCGACCAGGTCGAGGACCTTGTCGAACGATCCGGCGGTGGAGTCGTCGTAGACGTGGACGGACAGGATCGGTCCGAAGTATTCGGTGTGGAAGGCCTCGTCGGTGGGGTCGTCACCGAGCAGGACGGTGGGGTCGACGAAGTAGCCGACGCTGTCGTCGACGTGGCCGCCGGCGGCGATGGTCAGGCTGGGGGTGGCCTTGGCGCGGGCGATGGCGTCGGCGTTGCGGTCGAACGCTCGCTGGTCGATGACGGCGCCACCGAAGTTCGAGAAGTCGGTGACATCCCCGTATTTCAGCGTCGACGCCTGCTCGATGAAGTCGTCGCCCATCTTCGCCCACACCGACTTCGGGACGAACGCGCGGGAGGCCGCGGAACACTTCTGGCCCTGGTAGTCGAATGCGCCGCGCAGCAGGGCGGTAGTGAGGGTGTCGGGGTTCGCGGAGCTGTGTGCGAGGACGAAGTCCTTGCCGCCGGTTTCGCCGACCAGGCGTGGGTAGCTGTTGTAGTTCGAGATGTTGTCGCCGACCTGGCGCCACAGGTGCTGGAAGGTGGCGGTGGACCCGGTGAAGTGGATCCCGGCCAGGCGGGGGTCGGCGAGAACGATGTCGGAGACCTCGGCGCCGGGGCCGTTGACGAGGTTGATCACCCCGGGCGGCAGGCCTGCGGCCTCGAGCAGTTTCATCGTCCAGTACGCGGCGACGGCCTGAGTCTGCGACGGCTTCCACACCACGGTGTTGCCCATCAGGGCGGGTGCGGTGGGCAGGTTACCGGCGATGGCGGTGAAGTTGAACGGGGTGATGGCGTAGACGAAGCCCTCGAGGGAGCGGTATTCGAGCTTGTTCCACACGCCGGGGGAGGAGATCGGCTGGTCGGCGAGGATCTGCCGGGCGAACTGAACGTTGAAGCGCCAGAAGTCGATCAGTTCGCACGGGGTGTCGATCTCGGCCTGGTACGCGGTCTTGGACTGGCCGAGCATGGTTGCGGCGGCGAGGGTTTCACGCCACGGTCCGGACAGCAGGTCGGCCGCGCGCAGGAACACTGCGGCGCGGTCCTCGAAGGACAGTGCCCGCCAGGCCGGAGCGGCGGCGGTGGCGGCTGCAACGGCATCCTGGATGTCCTGGGCGCCGGCATTCGTGAAGGTGCCCAGGACCGCGGCGTGCCGGTGCGGCTGCACGACGTCGATCGCGGGGCCGTTGCCGCGCCGGTGCGCACCGCCGATGACGTTGTGGATCTCGGTGGGATTCGAACCCAGCTCGGCCAACTTCGCCTGCAGTCGGGCACGCTCGGCGCTCCCCGGTGCGAAGGAGCCCACCGGCTCGTTGATCGGCTGGGGCGTGGTGGTGACGGCGTCCATGGAACCTCCTACGGGGGTGTGGCGGCGAAGGAACCGCCGCTCGAACTAGACGTAGTCAACACCAGAACACAGCCGAGATATTGAGCCAGCCGGACAAGAATTGCTGACCATCATTGTACTGTTGGCTAAACGTGTTTTCACCTTCCGAACGGAGCGATGTCGGTGCCTTCCGGAAATCGAAGTCCTGCCACGGCAGCCGCGGCGCCCGTTACTTCTGCCGAAACCATCACGCTGCGTGAGCTTCTCCGTGCTCTCGACACCGCGGTCGTCGAGCTGATCGACGCTCCCGCGGGTGACGACGTCGACGTTGCATCGGTGGCGCTCGTCGACAGCTCCGACCTGACGGTCGAAACCGAATCGCAATCTCCGATGCAGGACTTGTATCTCCATGTGGGGGTTGCCGACGCCGACGCCGTGCGCTGGTTCGACGACGTCTCCGGGCGGGCGCGACGGCACCGGCCGCATGCGGTGATGTCGAAGACGGCGCACGAGTCGAGCGCAGTGCAGGCGGCGGCGCACCGTGCCGGCGTCGCCCTCGTGGCGGTGCACCCGAAGGCCCGGTGGGATCACGTGTTCCCGCTGGTCCAGCGCATGCTCGACCGCTCTCGCCGCGGGCGTGGCGCACCTGCGGACCCGGATCTGCTTGCCACGGACACCGACCTGTTCGGCCTCGCGCAGATCGTCGCCCAGAACGCCGGGGGGATGGTCTCGATCGAGGACGCCCAGTCGAAGGTGCTCGCATACTCTGCCTCCGACGAAGCGGCGGACGAACTGCGCGCTTTGTCGATCCTCGGCCGTGAGGGCCCACGCGATTACCTGCAGACACTGCAGAAGTGGGGAGTGTTCGACCGGCTCCGTGAAAGCGACGAGGTCATCGACGTGCCCGCGCACGAGGAACTCGCAACCAAGCGGCGCCTGGTGGTCAGCATCCGCCAGTCCACCGAGAACACCTCGACCGCACCGCGGCTTCTCGGTTCGATCTGGGTGCAACAGGGCGACGCACCGTTCAAACCGGATGCGGTGGACGTGTTGCGCGGCGCTTCGGCGATCGCAGCCCGGATCATCTCCCGAAGTCTCAACGCCCCCTCCACCGAGGGGCTGCTGGTCCAACGGTTGTTCGGTGCGCGTGGTGGGGGTGTCGACGTTCCCTCCGTGGCCAGCGCCCTGAACTTGCCGATGAGCGGCGCGGCCGCTGTCGTGGGCTTCGCGCCGACCGGCTCCGAGAGCTCGACGGCCACCGGCGAGTTCGCCGGTATGGGCAGCATGCTCCGCCTGCACGCGAGCTCGTTCAGCCGCCATTCGGTCGCCACCGTGATCGGTGATCGCGCCTATGTGCTCCTTCCTCGCTACAAGTCCGCCGCGGGGGTCACCGCCTGGACGCGGCAGCTCGTCGACCAGTTCGAGACCAAGCGTTCGATCGTGCTGCGGGCCGCGATCGCCGTTCCGGTTCCCGACCTCGCGCAGGTGGCCGCGGCACGGGTCGAGGTCGACCGGGTTCTCGACGGCACTGCCGCCACGTTCCCGGAGGGGCGGGTGACCACGCTCGCCGAATCCCGCACAGCGGTGCTGCTCGGGGAGATCCTCGACCTCGTCGGCGAACACCCGGAACTGCACGATCCGCGCATCGATGCGCTGTACGAGTACGACCGCAAGCATGGTTCCAACCTGTGCGAGAGCGCCGAGACCTACCTCGTTGAGCACGGGGACGTTCGTAATGCGGCTGCCGCACTGAGCGTGCATCCCAACACGCTGCGGTACCGGATCCGCCGAGTGGAAGAGATCATCGGGATCGGTCTGCAGGACGCCGCCGACCGGCTCCTGTTCGAACTGCAACTTGCCGTGCACCGGCGCGCGACACCGGAGAAGCCGCCGCAGGGGTGACGCGTTGGTCAGGAGATGACGGCAGACCAGATCTCGTCGACGGAGAGGCCGGAGTTTTCGCTGAGAACAGCTTGGGCGACAAGGAGTTTCCCGGTGTTGACCAGATGAACGCGCATGGCGGCTTCGGCTCCGTCGGGGTCCCCGGCGATGATGGCATCGATGATGGGCGCATGCTCGTCGTCGATGTCGGTGAGTGTTCTGGTCTTGTCGGCGGTGTTGGCCCCGAGTAGCCGGGTGGTCTCGCGAAGGGTCTTGACGATCGCGCGGGCTCGGGCGTTGTCGGCGGCGTCGAGAATCAGGTCGTGAAGCCCGAGATCATGATGGGCGAACTCGTGTTCGTCGCCGCCGGCGGCGGCGTCCTGCATCAGGCGTCGTTGCCGCTGCAGTGCATCCGAGAGCGTGGGGTCGGCCACGGCTGCGGCCTTGCGGACCGCGGGTAGTTCCAGGGCCAACCGGACTGCGAAGATCTCCGCGATCTCCTTCGGCTGGGGGAGGAGAATGCGGAAGCCCTGGCGTGCTTCGAACTTGATGACTCCGACTTCTTCCAGGCGCAGCAAAGCGTCCCGCACCGGGGTTCGGGAGATGCCCAGACCCTCGGCGAGTTGGTAGACCGAGTACTTCACTCCCGGTTTCATGCGGCCGTCGTCGATGGCCGCCCGCACCGCCGCGATCGCCTGCTCCATCCGTCGTCCCGCGAACGGGGTGAGCGGTTCGAGTTCGAGCGCTTCGTCTGCCACCCGATCACTGTAACAACACGGGGCTATTCGTAGCATGCTAGAGGTTGTAGCATGCTACGAATGATCTCCGCTGAATCACTGGCCGCTGAGCTGCGCAGTTCGGGAGTGAGCGATGTTCTCTCCGACGGCACCACCCGCGCTGCCTATTCGTCCGATGCGTCCCTGTACCGGGTGCGACCGCTGGTCGTCGCGCGGCCGCGCCACGCCGACGAGGTCGCTGCCGCCCTCGCGGTGTGCCGCCGAGAGGGCGTGCCGCTGACCTCTCGCGGTGGTGGCACCTCCGTTGCAGGTAACGCCGTCGGGACGGGACTGATTCTCGACTTCAGCCGGCACATGAACCGGGTGCTGTCGATCGACAGGGACGCACAGACCGCCACCGTCGAGCCGGGCACGATTCAGACGGTGCTGCAGCAGGCCGTTGCACCGCACGGCCTACGATTCGGGCCCGACCCATCGACGTTCACTCGCTGCACCATCGGCGGCATGATCGGAAACAATGCCTGCGGTTCGCGCACGCTCGGATACGGCCGGACCTCGGACAACGTGAAGGGCCTGCACGTTCTGACCGGGACCGGGGAGTCGTTGCAACTGGGTTCGGCCGGCGAGGTGACGGCCTCCCCGGCGCTGAGTGCACTGCAGCAGGTCACCCGCGCCGGTTTGGCGACCATTCGCACCGAGCTCGGGCAATTCGGCCGTCAGGTGTCCGGATACGCCCTGGAACACCTGCTGCCGGAAAATCGGTTCGACGTGACCCGCATGCTGGTCGGCACGGAGGGCACCCTCGCGGTGGCAACCCGCGCGACGGTCCGCTTGGTGTCCGAGCCCGCCCACCGCGTCCTGGTCGTGCTGGGGTACGCCGACATCGCGTCGGCGGGTGACGCGACCCCGCTGGTGCTGAAGTTCGATCCGACCGCCTGCGAGGGTATCGATTCCCGGATCGTCGAGGTGGTGCGCGAGCGCCGCGGCCCGGATGCGGTTCCGCCGTTGCCTGCGGGGGCGGCCTGGTTGTTCGTCGAGGTCGTCGGCGACGACCTCGACGTGACGATCGCCAGGGCCCAGCAGGTCGGACGGGACTGCGGAGCCGTGGACAGCCTCGTGGTCACCGACGAGGGTCGCACCGCCCAGCTGTGGCGGATTCGCGCCGATGGTGCCGGACTCGCCGGCCGCAGTCCTGCCGGCCTTCCCGCACACGCGGGATGGGAGGATGCGGCCGTGCCACCGGCCATGCTGGGCAACTACCTACGCGACTTCGGCGCCCTGATGGACGAATTCGACGTCACCGGCCTGCCGTACGGGCACTTCGGTGACGGATGCATGCACGTGCGCATCGACTGGCCGCTCGACAAGCCCGGCGGCGACGGCATCTTCCGGGACTTCCTGGTCGCGGCGAGCAGGCTCGTCGCCGGCTACGGCGGATCCCTGTCCGGTGAGCACGGGGACGGCCGCGCCCGCAGCGAACTATTGCCACTGATGTACTCACCGGACGCGATGAAACTCTTTGCTGCCGTCAAGCACGTCTTCGACCCGGACAACATCCTCAACCCCGGAGTGGTGGTCGACCCCCACCCGGTCGACGCGGACCTGCGCATTCCCGCGGCCCCACTCCTGCGCCGCAACCTGGCCCTGGCCTACCACCACGACGACGGAGATTTCACCCAGGCGGTGCACCGCTGCACCGGCGTCGGAAAATGCCGGGCCGACAACACCGCCACCGGGGGAGTGATGTGTCCGTCGTACCAGGCGACCCGGGAGGAGAAGGACTCCACCCGCGGCCGGGCGCGCGTGCTGCAGGAGATGATCATCGGCACCGACATCGACGGTGGCTGGCGATCGCCCGAGGTTCACGACGCCCTCGACCTGTGTCTGTCCTGCAAGGGGTGCTCCTCGGACTGCCCGACCGGTGTCGACATGGCCGCGTTCAAATCCGAAGTGCTGCACCAGAGCTACAAGGGCCGCATCCGCCCCGCCTCGCACTACTCGCTGGGATGGCTTCCGCGCTGGGCGAAGATCGCCAGCCACGCGCCCGGTCTGGTCAACGCCGCGATGCGCGTTCCCGGCATCGGACCACTGGCGTTGTCGTCGGCCGGAGTCGACAAGCGCCGCACCATCCCACCGTTCGCGAAGCAGACGTTCCGGTCCTGGTTCAAGGCCACGGAGAACGACCGCGCCACGACCGGTGACCCGGTGCTGCTGTTCGTGGACTCGTTCACCAACTACTTCACCCCCGAGGTCGGGCACGCCACGGTGCAGGTGCTGGTTCGGCCGACCTACCCAGCAGTTCCGCGGCATCCGAGCGCAGCACACCCGTGCAGGACGGCTCCATTCCGACGATCGGAATTCCGGCCGCGGCACTACCGGACAATGCGTCCACGGTGCAGCCGAGGATCTTCTTCGCCGCGGTGAGCTGCCCCGTGGAGATCCAGGTGAGCCCGCAACACTGCTGCTTGTCGGTCAATTGCGGCCGGTAGCCCGCGGCCTCGCCACGACACCTCGTAATGCCCCTTCTCCAGTCGCCGAGCAGCAACTCCTGCCCGCCGTGGCCGGGGCGGACGCGGACACCACGATCCTGGCCGACGGCTACTCCTGCCGGACCCAGTTGTCGGATCTGACCGATCGTCGCGGTGACCACTTGCGGGCGCGCGCCATTCTTCCAGGCAAGCCATCGACCCGGTCGTTCCTCAGGTGTCCCGGAAACCGGTCGGGCATCACATCACTACTCTCGAAGGAAAGAAGAGGACGACATGAGCAAGGAACTTCCCGAACAGGCGTCCGTCGTCGTGATCGGCGGCGGCGTCATCGGCGCCAGCATTGCGTTCCACCTCGCCGAATCCGGGGTCTCCGATGTCGTCCTCCTGGAAAAGGGCGAGTTGGCCTGCGGCTCGACCTGCAAGGCCGCCGGCGGTGTTCGCGCCTCCTTCAGCAACGAGGCCAACATCGCGATCGGTTTGCGCGGCCTCGACGTGTATTCGCGGTTCGCGCAGGAGTACCACCAGGAGATCGACTTCAGCCGCGACGGCTACCTCTATCTCCTCTCGGACCAGGCGAACGTCGACATCTTCACCGAGAGCGTCGCGCTGCAGAACCGCCACGGCGTTCCGAGCCGCATGGTCACCCCCGAAGAAGCACAGAAGATTTCGCCGCTCATCAGTACAGACGGGCTCCTCGCCGCCTCCTGGTCGCCCCAGGACGGTAAGGCCACCCCCGAATCGGTCGTGATGGGATACGCCGCCGCTGCCCGTCGACACGGTGCTCGCATCGTCCGTCACTGCGCGGTCACCGACATCGAGAGCGCAGGCGGCACGATCACCGCGGTCGTGACCGAACACGGACGCATCAAGACCGACACCGTGGTGTGCGCTGCCGGAGCCTGGTCGGCCGGCATCGGCACCATGCTCGGGGTGAACATTCCCGTCGTTCCCGTCCGCCGACAGATCGCCTTCACCGAGCCGCTCTCCGAGTTGCCCGAATCCTCGCCGTCGCTGACCATCGACTTCCCGTCGAACTTCTACTTCCACCCGGAAGGCAAAGGCCTGCTTCTCGGCTGGTCTGACCCGAACGAGCGCGAGGGATTCAACCTCAGGTTCGAACTCGAGGACTGGCTGATGGGACTCGGCGCCATCGCCGAGACCCGGGTGCCGGCTGTACTGGACTACGGCATCAGCACCGGGTGGGCCGGTCTCTACGAGGTCACCCCCGACCGCAACCAGATCATCGATCGCTCCACCGAGGTCGAGGGCCTGCTCATCGCCACCGGCTACTCCGGCCACGGCTTCCTGATGGGACCGGCGACCGGCGAGATCGTGCGCGACCTCTACCACGGCAAGGAGCCCGAATACGACATCAGCTCCTTCGCCCTGGACCGCTTCGCCCATTCCGGTATCGGCGCAGGCGAAACGAACATCGTCTGACCTCCGCCCAGTACACCGCCCAGCAGACGATCATCTGCCTCTCAGGAGCCGGATTCGTGGCCGAACAAATCGATGATTACTTCACCACCACCGTCGCCGCTATGGCCACACCGACCTGACGATCGTCACGTTCGGCAACGGGGTCCGGATGAGTCTGCGGGTCGCGCGCCGTCTCGAACGGGCGAACATCGCCGCGCACGTGGTGGACATGCGGTGGCTCGCACCGCTGCCGGTGCACGACATTCTCCGGGAGGCGAACGCCACCGGCCGGGTGCTCGTCGTCGACGAGACCCGCAAGTCGGGGGGGTGTCCGAAGGTGTGGTGACGGCGTTGATCGACGACGGCTTCACCGGCCCGCTGGCACGCGTCACGAGCGACGACAGCTTCATCCCTCTCGGCGACGCGGCCCTCGAGGTCCTGCTCTCCGAGGAGACCATCGAGGCCGCGGCGATCAAGTTGGCGCAGGTGGGCTGATGGCATCGGTCGGGCCGGAATCTGGGGCGGACTCTCCCCGAATGAGCGTCGCCAGTACACATGGTTCCACGTCTCGAGAAAGACTGGGACGTAACCTGTCCGAGCACGAACCGACACCTGGAGCAGTTGTGCCCACCTTCGATCCCGGACCGCACGCTGAACCGTTACATGCCCAGGAATTCAACGGAATCGCAGTGTTCGACGCCAGAGAACACAACCTCGCCCACGTCGATGTGTTCATTCCCCGGGACTGCATCGTCGCGTTCACCGGGGTCTCGGGATCGGGGAAGTCTTCGTTGGCCTTCGGCACCATCTACGCCGAAGCGCAACGGCGGTTCCTCGAGTCCGTCACCCCGTACGCACGCCGGCTGATGGATCAGATCGGAGCGCCCAGGGTGGGGGACATCACCGGGCTTCCACCGGCGGTTGCCTTGCAGCAGGCCCGCGGTCATACCTCCGCCCGATCGTCGGTCGGCACCCTCACTCATATCTCGAACGTGCTGCGGATGCTGTTCTCCCGAGTCGGTACCTACCCGCCGGGCGCCCCCGTCCTGGACTCGAACGCGTTCTCGCCCAACACACCCGAAGGCGGATGCCCAGCCTGCCACGGACTCGGACGCACCCACGACGTCGACATCGATGCCCTGGTGCCGGACCCGAGCCGAAGTATCCGCGGCGGTGCCGTCGCCGCCTGGCCCGGCGCCTGGCTGGGCAAGAACTACCGCGACATCCTCGACACACTCGGTATCGACGTGGACCGCCCCTGGTCCGAGCTTCCGGAAGACGAGCGCGAGTGGATCCTCACCACCGAGGAACAACCCACGGTCACGGTGTCACCGGTGCGTGACCCGGGCAAGATGGTGCGCGACTACGAGGGGACGTTCTCGAGCGCCCGCACCTACGTCCTGCACACATTCGCGACGACGAAGAGCGCAACCCAGCGGGCGAAGGTCGCCCGATATCTGGTGTCCCGGCCCTGCAGTGCCTGCAACGGCAAACGGCTGCGCCCCGAGGCGCTGGCCGTACGGTTCGCCGGCCTCGACATCGCCGACGCGACGGAACTGTCACTGGCCGATCTGGCGTCGGTCCTCGACGCCGTCGCATCCCGCGGTTCCGACGCAAGCGACGCAACCGAACGCGCATCCGTGGCGCTGGTAGACAACCTTCGCGGACGCCTCGCGGGTCTGACCGAACTCGGGCTGGGCTACCTGAGCCTTGCCCGTTCGACCACCACCCTCTCGCCGGGAGAACTTCAGCGCCTGCGGCTGGCCACCCAGCTGCAATCGGGCCTGTTCGGAGTGCTGTACGTCCTCGACGAACCGTCCGCCGGCCTGCATCCCGCCGACACCGAGGCGCTGGTCACCGCCGTGCGCCGGCTACGTGCGGCAGGCAACTCCGTCTTCGTCATCGAACACAACCTCGACGTCGTCCGCGCGGCTGATTGGATCGTCGACGTCGGTCCCGGAGCCGGGGAGCACGGCGGGCGGGTGCTGTACAGCGGTAAGGTGGACGGTCTCGCTCACATCCCCGAATCCGTCACTCGCCGATACCTTTTCGGGACACCCGAGAGTTGCCCCGAGCCCGGGCCGCCGAGCAGGTGGATCGAGCTCGCCGGCATCACGATGCACAACCTGCGGGATCTGACCGTGCGAATCCCGCTCGGGGTGCTCACCGCGGTCACAGGCGTGTCCGGATCAGGCAAGTCCACACTCGTGAGCCGTGTGCTCACCGACGTCGTCGCCCAACACCTCGGCGTCGACAGCGAACTCGGCACCGACACCGGGGGAGACGAGGCCGACGACTCCACAGTCGTACTGGCCGAGGAGCGCGAGAACGACACCGAGCCGACGGTCGTGGCCGCCCACGGGCTCGGACAGATCAATCGGCTGGTGCGCGTGGACCAGACCCCCATCGGGCGGACTCCACGCTCGAATCTTGCCACCTACACCGGTCTCTTCGATGTAATCCGGAAACTCTTCGCCGCACACCCCGTTGCCCGTGAACGCGGATACAGCCCGGGCCGATTCTCATTCAATGTCAGCGGCGGCCGTTGCGAGGAATGCGAGGGCGCCGGTTCGATCACCATCGGCATGCTGTTTCTACCCGAGGCCTCCGCACCGTGCCCGGCGTGCGCAGGCGCATGATACAACGCAGAGACCCTCGAGGTCCTCGTCGACGGCCGAACGATCGCCGACGTTCTCGCGATGACGGTCGACGACGCCCGCGCGTTCCTGAGTCACGTTCCGGCAGCAGCGAAAAGCCTTGACATGCTGGTCGAAGTGGGTCTCGGATATATGCGACTCGGCCAATCGGCCACCACCCTGTCCGGTGGGGAGGCACAACGCGTCAAGCTCGCCAGCGAACTGCAACGCATCCGATCCGGGCACACGCTCTACGTACTCGACGAACCGACAACCGGATTGCACCCTGCCGACGTCGACCGCCTCATGACGGTGTTGCGACGTCTCGTCGCGGCGGGAAATACCGTCGTACTCGTCGAACACGACATGCCGGTCATTGCCTCGGCGGACTGGATGATCGATCTCGGGCCCGGCGGCGGAGACAACGGCGGCCGGATCATCGCCTCGGGGCCACCGACGGTCGTTGCCGAGACGGCCGGCTCCGCCACCGCCGCTTACCTCGCCCGGCACCTCGCCGTGTGACGTTGCATATGCGGTACCGGTTCAGTGCGCGTGGATTCCGTAGACGGTGAAGACGAAGCTGTGGCCCTTGGCGGTGCAGGTGACCTCGCCCATGAACACTGCGAGACAGGTGGTTCCGCCGTGGGTGATCGTCTTCTGATTCATGCTCTGGCTGGTGGCGACCTCGGAGATGTCGGGGTTGCCGCCGGGCAGGGTGAACGGGGTGCCGGGCGGGTAGGTGGGGTGCGCCGGAAGCCAGGGAAGGTCGATGACGACGTGCCGGACGGGTCCCAGCCACGGCAGTCCGAACTCGCCGAGGATCGGGAAGTCCATCGGCAATGGTTGCGGCAGATCGCATCCCACAGTCTCGTCGGGTGCGATCGAGCGGTTGAAGTTCCCCACCCGGAAGTAGACGGGGGTGGGGGAGTCCGCCTGCGCGGGCGTGGCGAACGCGAGGAACGCGGCTGCCGTGGCTGTGAACAGGCCGGCGGCTCGGGTCACTGAAGGATTCATACGAGGTATATACGCTGGTAGCGGCGGGCGTTAGCTGGGGCGTGGCATCGGACGGCGGAGAACTGACCGTGAGGAGCGAGAACGTCATGGCGACGACAGGCGAGCGGACGGACGGACCGGACAGCACTGCCGTGCGAGTTGCCCTGTGGCGGGCGATGCACGTACAGGTCGACGCGCCGCCGCACGTTCTCGTCGACGAGATCGGCCCGCAGCTCGCGGTTCGAGGTCGACCAGCCCGGCCCCCAAACCTGGAAGCGGAACCGGCTGATCGAGCCGGGCTTCGGTGTTCCCGACTGGCTGCGGCTGGTGCCGGTCGACTTCGAGGCGAGCGAGTCCTGGTCGGAGCAGCTGGCTGCGGCGGGCTTCGATTCTCGCCCCCGCAGGAAATGCTGTCCCTGGCCCGCGAGGCCGGCTTCGCCGACACGCAGCATGTGGCGGGAACTTCACTCGCCGAGCGCTACTTCGCCGATCGATCCGACGGCCCGCGCCCGTCGAGTGGAGAAGATTTGTTGGTGGCCACTACCTGAGCGCTTTGTCATGTGACGGCACAGCTGGACATTTGTCTAGATGACAGGCGCGGCGCCGTCGGCTAGAACTGTGGAGGCATCGACAGTGACGTGACTCACATTTTGCGTCCGGACGGGATCGTCGGCACACCGGCGGGTCGGAAGCCGATGCACGAGAGCGAAGGAGCATCGCGGAATGATCGAGGACAGCATCGAACCACTCACTCCGACTCCCGGCCCGACACGCCTGATCCCTCGTAGGCGTCCCGACGGACGCGAATTACTCGGCACGGCGAAGGGAATCCTGATCGCCGGTCGCGGCTGCAGTGACGCCCAGGCGTTCGACGAACTCCTCGACGTCGCGCGGCGTCATCACCTGACCGTCCTCGGCGCTGCCCGGAGCCTGGTCGACCTCGCTGCCGGACCCTCGCCCCGTCGTCGCTCGCCCGAAGCTGCCCGATTCGAAGAGTGGGAGCAGCTGGTCAACCAGCTTCCGCCCCGCCGACACGCACAGGCGAGCTGATGCGACAGGAATCGAGCCACCCGCGGGAAAGTACAGGGCCGCTCCCGGCCGACGCGATCGTGTGGCCGGAACCGAGCCCGCTCGATTCGTGGTGGAAGCACGTGGTCAACGACCATGCGGCCGCAGTCCCCGAGCGCGAGCCCGTCACCGATTCCGGCACGTAGCAGACCGCGACAGTCGGGTGCTCCGGGACGTCCTCAGCCTCGACTGCGTGGTGCACGGCAGTGCGAGCCGATCATGCGAGATCGGTTTCGGTGGCGCGTTGGACCCAGGTCGCGAACTTCTCGGAGCCTTCGCGGCCGGCCACGTACCGGCGGACGATCCGCTCGACGTAATCTGGCACCTCGGTGGCTGGGAGCTTGTGGCCGCGCAATTTGCGCCCGAAGCTCGTGTCCAGCCCGAGGCCGCCGCCGAGATGGACCTGGAATCCCTCGACCTGGTTGGAATCGACGTCGGTCACGATCATGCCCTTGAGACCGATGTCGGCGACCTGAATGCGGGCGCACGAGTTGGGGCACCCATTGAGGTGCACTGTGATCGGGTGCTCGAGCTGATCCTGCACGTCGGCAAGTCGTTTCTCGACGTCTGCGATGAGTGTGGCGGCTCGCGCCTTGGTCTCGACGATCCCGAACTTGCAGAACTCGATGCCGGTGCAGGCCATGGTGCTCCGTCGCCAGGGCGACGGACGGGCGGGGAAACCCAGCTTTTCGAGGTCGGCTTGGAGGGAGTCGATACTGTCGTCCTCGACGTCGAGGATCACCAGTTTCTGCATCGGGGTGATGCGGACGCGTCGGGATCCGGATGCTTCCGCTGCTCGTGCCAAGTCGGTCAGCACGGTGCCGCCGACCCTGCCGACGACGGGTGCGATCCCGACGGCGTTCAGCCCGTTCTTCTGGCGCTGGATGCCGACGTGATCGCGTGGTTCGTCGAGCGGTTCGGGTGCTGGTCCATCGAGCATCGCGCGTCCGAGGTATTCCTTCTCGAGCACGTCGCGGAACTTCTCGACACCCCAGTCCGAGACGAGGAACTTCAGGCGTGCCTTCGCCCTCAGTCGCCGATACCCGTAGTCGCGGAAGAGGGAGACGATTCCGATCCACACGTCGGGCACGTCTTCCAGTGGTACCCACGCGCCGAGGCGCTCGCCGATCCGTGGATTCGTCGACAGGCCGCCACCGACCCAGACATCCAGTCCCGGGCCATGGTCCGGGTGGTCGACACCGATGAACGCCACGTCGTTGATCTCGTGGACCACGTCTTGGAGACCGGAGATGGCGGTTTTGAATTTACGCGGCAGGTTGGAGTAGTCGGGGTTTGCGATCAATCGGCGTGTGATCTCGTGCAGAGCGGGTGTGGCGTCGAGAACCTCGTCGACGGCGATGCCGGCCATCGGCGAGCCGAGGACCACGCGCGGCGTGTCGCCTGCGGATTCGGCGGTCGTGAGGCCTACCCCTTCGAGTCGCCGCCAGATCTCGGGTAGGTCCTCGACCCTGATCCAGTGCAGCTGAATGTTCTGGCGGTCGGTGAGATCCGCGGTGTCGCGGGCGAACAGTCGGGAGACTTCACCGACGACGCGCAGCTGTTCGGTGGTCAGTGCCCCTCCGTCGATGCGGATCCGGAGCATGAAGTGCTCGTCCTCGAGCTCTTCCGGCGGCAACGTGGCGGTTCGGCCGCCCTCGATGCCAGGTGCGCGCTGCGTGTAGAGCCCCCACCAGCGGAAGCGGCTTCGCCGATCGGTCGGGTCGATGCCGGCGACACCGGTACGGCAGTACACCTCCTCGATTCTCTTGCGCACGTTGAGGCCGTCGTCATCCTGTTTGACCTGCTCGTTCACATTGAGCGGCTCACGGTCGCCCTGAGCCCATTGCCCCTCCGTGCGCGGGGCCTTCGCCTGAACAGAGCGGGTCTTCGGTGTGGTCATCGGTGCTCCTGTCGAAACTGTGTGCGCAAAACTGTAGCGTAGGCGAATAGATCGTGCATTAATTATATGTGCACACCCGGTTGCCGACGAAGTGAAGGATGAACCATGAGTAGAAGCAATTTTCTGGTCGACGCCGAATGGGTCGTCGAACACGGTCACGACCCCGACGTCGTCCTTGTCGAGGTGGACGAGGACACCGCGCAGTACGAGACGAACCACATCGACGGTGCCGTCCGCATCGACTGGAAGCGCGATCTTCAAGATCCGGTACGCCGCGACGTCATCGACCGGCGATCGTTCGAGAAACTCCTGTCCGAGAGAGGAATCGCCAACGGCGACACGGTGATCCTGTACGGGGGGAACAACAACTGGTTCGCCGCCTACGCGTACTGGTACTTCAAGCTCTACGGCCACCGCGACGTCCGGCTGCTCGACGGCGGACGCAAGAAGTGGGAGCTCGACGGCCGGCCCCTGTCGAGCGAGGAGGTCACCCGGCCGGCCACCGACTACGTGGCGTCCGAGCCCGTGTCGGGAATCCGCGCGCACCGCGACGAGGTGATCGAGCAGATCGGGAGCAAGAACATCGTCGACGTCCGGTCTCCCGACGAATTCTCCGGGAGGATCCTCGCGCCGGCGCACTTCCCGCAGGAACAACCCCAGGTTCCGGGGCACGTCCCGACTGCCGTCAACGTGCCGTGGTCCAAGGCTGCCGCTGACGACGGCACCTTCCTCGGCGAGGACGAGCTCCGCGCCCTGTACGGCGACGCCGGCCTCGACGAGACGAAGGACATCATCGTCTATTGCCGGATCGGCGAAAGATCGGCGCACAGTTGGTTCGTTCTCCACGAATTGCTCGGCTACCCCGACGTCCGGAACTACGACGGCTCCTGGGTGGAGTACGGCTCGTTGGTCGGCGCTCCGGTCGAGAGGTAGCCCGCGCCTTGACCCGGTCTCGCTTCACCGAACTCAATCAGCGCGTGCGGTTCATGATGTTCACCGTGTTCCAGGTGGTCCCCGGCGCGCTGCCGGATGTGCGCGACGAGGTCGTGGACGATGCGCACACTTACCTCGAGCGAGTCGCCGAGTCGGGTGTCGCGATCCGCGGAATCTACGACGTCGCAGGACTACGTGGGGACGCCGACTTCATGATGTGGACGCATGCCGACACCGTCGAGGAATTGCAGGCCGCCTACTCCGGTTTCCGGCGCTGCAGACTCGGTCGAGCGTGCACGACGGTATGGAGTGCGGTCGCGCTCCACCGGCCTGCCGAATTCAACCGCAGCCACATCGCGGCATATGTGGCCGACGAGGAGCCGGGTCAGTTCGTGTGCGTGTACCCGTTCAACCGATCGCTCGAGTGGTATCTGCTGCCGGACGCCGAACGGCGACGGCAGCTCGCCGAACACGGCCGAGCGGCTCGCGCCTACCCGGACGTGCGGGCCAACACCGTGAGTTCCTTCGGGTTGAGCGACTACGAGTGGATCCTCGCCTTCGAGGCTCCGGACCCGAGTCGGATAGTCGACATGATGCGAGACCTTCGCGCTACCGACGCGCGCAGGCACGTTCGGCTGGAGACGCCGTTCTTCTCCGGCCCGCGAACTGGCCTCGATGCCCTCGTTGCGCGATTCCCGTGACGATCGGCGGCAACCTCCAGAATGATTCGTGCAATATTAGTTATTGCACGAATTATTCTGGTAGCCTGGTGGCATGACCGCAGACATCCAGCAGGGGAAGGCTGGCGACGACCTACTCGCTCTCGACCGGCAGGTGTGTTTCGCGCTTGCGATCGCGAACCGGGCGGTGCTCGCCGTCTACCGCCCCTTGCTCGAACCGATGGGGCTGACGCATCCGCAGTACCTGGTCATGCTTGCTCTCTGGGGGAAGGCCCCGATGGCGGTCAAGGAGATCGGGACCGCACTGCAACTCGATTCACCCACCCTCTCGCCGCTCCTCAAGCGTCTCGAAGCGTCCGGACTGATCACCCGCACCCGCAGCCGCGCCGACGAGAGGCAATTGGATGTCGAACTGACCGAAGCCGGTGCCGCGCTACGTGCGGAGGCCGAGAAGATTCCGCCCGCCGTGATCGAAAAGCTCGGTGTCAGCCTGGCCGAACTCGAAGAACTTCACGACGTTCTCACCCGCGTCAATCAGGCTGCGCTCAGAGCGGGCGCGCTCGATCACTGAGGACAATCATGTCGAATTCGACTTCAGCACAACATGAACAGGTAATTGTCATGTCGCGAAACACGCAACGAACCCGGCCCGGCCCCCTACAGTGGCTGGGTTACGCGGTAGGCCGCAAACTTCCCGACTCCATGCAGGACTGGGTCCGCAACGACCTGGTCGGTGACTGGGCGGTTCCCCGGCACCTCCTTCGCAGCATGGTCCCGTTCGTTCCGGTCTTCGCCGCGTTCTTCCTGTTCCCGGGGCCGCTCGGACTGCGAGCGTCCATGGTCTTACTCGGAGTGCTGCTCGCCGTGTTCTATGCGGTGTCGTACATGGCGCAGAACCGATCTCGACGTCTCGAGAGGCACGGACTGCCGCCCGACCTGGAGAACCCGAGGAAGGCGTCCCGTCATGACGCCGAGAAGGCCGCGTACGAGAAGCTCCACGGACCGTCCGGCACCCGGGGCATCGGACGGCGCAGCGGCAACGAACTCCGCTGAAGGCAGTCGATCAACCGTTGCCGAGAACGGTCACATCGTGAGGACCATCCGGTAGCGTGCGCGTCCTTCCTCCATCGCGGCGTAGGCCTCCGCCGCTCGAGCCAGGGGCTGTTCCTCGATTCGGGCGCGCACGCCTGACAGGACCGCGAAGTGCATCGTCTCTTCGACGTCGCGGGCGGTGCCGGACGGGTGGCCGGTGACATCGACGCCGGGAGTGATCAGCTGTAGGGGGCTGATCGGCAGTGGGTCGGGCGTGACACCGACGACCGTGAGTTCACCGAGCGGAAGCAGCCCACCGACCACATCACCCATCGCTTTCGAACTCGCCGCGGTCCCCAGAACCACGGATACGCCCCCGAGAGCCTGCAACGCTTCGCTGACGTCGCCGGCGGTGGAATCGATGTAGTGGTGGGCGCCGAGCTGACGAGCGTCGTCGCCTTT
Organism: Rhodococcus sp. JVH1; assembly: GCF_000280725.2. Lineage (NCBI taxonomy): Bacteria > Bacillati > Actinomycetota > Actinomycetes > Mycobacteriales > Nocardiaceae > Rhodococcus > Rhodococcus sp. JVH1. The sequence goes on from NZ_CP166289.1 coordinate 7,612,023, forward strand.
GTCGGCGCCGCGGGCGATGGCGATCGTCTCGAAGCCCATCGCCCGGGCGAACTGCACACCGAGGTGGCCGAGTCCGCCGATCCCGAGGATGGCGACGCGGTCGCCCGGTACCGCCCTGGTTTTGCGCAGCGCGTCGTACGTGGTGACCCCAGCGCAACTCATGGGTGCTGCTTCCGCGAAGGACAATTCGTTCGGAATCCGGGCCAGTGCGTTTGCTGGAACGATCACCGACTCGGCGTATCCGCCGGGATACTGCCAGCTCGGCACCTGCAGCTTCTCGCAATGAATGAAGGAGCCCTGACGACAGGGGATGCACTGGTTGCAGTGCCCACCGAACCAACCCACGGCGACGCGGTCGCCGACGGCGTAGTTGTCGACGCCCTCACCGAGTTCGGCGATGGTTCCGGCGATCTCGTGTCCAGGTGTCAGAGGCCAAGACATGTCCGGGAACGCGCCGTTGACGAAGGCGTGGTCGGTGCCGCACACTCCGCACGCCGACACCGCGATGCGTACGTGGTCGCGCGGGGGCGACCCTGTTTCGACGTCGACGAGTGTCAGCGGTTCGCCGGGGGCCTGGACGTGAACTGCCTGATGGGTTGGCATCTGCATCCTCCCTGTCTGTTCATCCTGGGCGATCGAGACCCACGTTTCAGTCAAGCCCCTCAGCGGAGCTCCTGACAAGGGTTGACGGGGTCCGACCCATCGACCGGGAGACGGAAGACGCCCGGCGATGCGACCGCCCGAGTGTCATGGCCGTGCCCCCTCCAGCAGTGCTTCCTCGGCGGTGGCATCCGTCTCCCCGCGGATCACGTGCCCGTCCGAGGCGCGGGGACGCAGGTGTTCGGCCGTGCTGATTCGTACGGTGATCAGGGCGGCGAGGGAGAATGCCATGACGGCTGCCGCGAACGTGACGATGGCCGCGCCGAAGGGGAGGAATTGGATCAGGTAGCCCGTTCCCACGGGGAGCAGAGCCGCAGGAATGTAGCCGGCGATGTTCAATGTCGCGTTCGCTTCGGCGCGATGGTTCGAGGGGATGCGGGTGCCGATCAGCGTCAATGCTGCAAGTTGGCCGAGGCCCTGTGCGGCGCCGGCAAGAAGTGCCGCGATGACGAACAACGCCGGCGTCGGGGAGAGGGTGACGCTCACTGTCAGCGTCGCCATCGAGACGAACGCGGCAGTGGAACTCAGGGCGAGATGGGTTCTGGTACGCAGATGCGCCAGGGCGAACTGGATTCCGGTCGCTACCAGAAACATGCCGCATGCCGCCGCGCCCGCGAGTAGTGGGCTGGGGGCGTCGATGCCGGTGGCGAGGACTGTGGGCCCGAGGGAGAGGAAGAAGGAGGTCGAGGTAATGCCTGGAGCGAATGCTGCTGCTCCCCAAGCGAGTTCACGGCGATTCGGACGAGGAACGGAAGGCCATGACCAGAGAGGTCCGACCGGACCGTCCTCTGCGAATCCGTGGGGGAGTGGCAACCGTATCGCGACGACCAGCGTCAGCGTCGTTATCGTGAGCACGATTCCGAATATCCAGGACTGTGGTGTGTCGATGAGCTGGGAGAGCGCCCCGGACAGGAGGGGGCCGAGTCCGGCACCGAATACCATTGCAGCGGAGGCGATCATGGATCCGGTCCGGCGCCGGTGGTCGGGGGCGAGATCGATCGTCGCCGACATGCCCGCGGTGACGGCCGCGCCGACCGCGGCGCCGGCCAGTAGCCTGGCCGCCAGCAACCACACTACGTTCGTGGCCGACAGGAAGAGCCCCGCCGCGGTGACCGCGGCGATCAGGCCTGGGACGAGCACGATCTTCCGCCCGTATCGATCGGCGAGTTTCCCGGCGACGAGAAGGGTCCCGATCAGCCCGACCATGTAGGCCCCGAACACGATCGTCAACGTTCCGGAACTGAATTCCCATTCTGCTTGCCAGCGCGTGTATAGCGGTGTGGGCGCGTTGGACAGCACGAAGACGGCTGTCACCGTGCTGGCGGCGGCCAGGGACCACCTCAGTTCCTTCGGGCCGGCCGAACTCTTCGCCATCGCTGTCTCCTCTTCCGCACCCGGTTCGATACCGGTCGTACTAGTACGAGATTATTCGTACAGAGATGGTACGACAAAATTCGTACTGCCGCTATGCTGGATCTATGACCGACCTTGCGCCGACCTATCGCATGAGCGACAGCGAAGAGCCTTCTCTGCCGACGCCGCTACCCGAACCCGCGGCATCGGAGATCCGTCTGGAGCGGGTCATGGGCGTCCTCGCCGACCCGCTGAGACTCACAATCGTCAATCGGCTGTTGACCAGCTCTGAGGAGTACGACCACACCTGCGGTTGGTTCGGATTCGACCGGCCGAAGTCGAGCCTCACCCACCACTTCAAAGCGCTCAGGGAGGCAGGTGTCATCCGACAGCGGCAGCACGGGCTCGAGCGACGAAGCCGAGTCCGCATCGAAGACCTCGATGAGCGCTTTCCCGGCCTCGTGGAACTCATCGCGAACTGGCAGCCGGCCGATGGCGAAGCAGTGTGAGTGATCAGGAGCCCACTCGGCTCCTGATCTGCTCACCGATTTCCTCGGTGGAGCAGGATTCGGGTCCGCGGGTCGCGACGTGGTCCTGAACGGCCTGGTCGATGGCGTTCGCCTCAGGTGACCGCCCGAGGTGATGCAGCATCAACGCGACCGACAGGATCGCGGCTGTGGGATCGGCGACGCCTCGACCTGCGATATCCGGGGCGCTCCCGTGAACCGGTTCGAACATGCCGGGATTCCTCCGTGAGCCGTCGATGTTCGCGCTTGCCGCCAGCCCGACACCCCCGCCCAGGGCGGACGTGAGGTCGGTGATGAGGTCGCCGAAGAGGTTGTCGGTGGCGATGACGTCGAATCGGGCAGGGTTTGTGACGAGGTGCAGCATGGCCGCATCGACGAGCATGTGATCGACCTCGACGTCCGGATACAGCGCTGACAGGTCGTCGGCAGCGCGCGTCCACAAGGAGCCTGCGAAGACGAGAACGTTCGGTTTGTGCACGATCGTCAACCTCTGCCGCCTGACCGTGGCGCGCTCGAACGCTTCCCGGAGAAGTCGATCGACTCCGAAGCGTGTGTTGACACTGACTTCGGTAGCGACTTCATGCGGCGTTCCGACGCGGAGTGCGCCCCCGTTGCCGGTGTACGGGCCTTCGGTTCCCTCCCGGACTACCAACAGGTCGACATTCACGTCTCCGGCAAGCACTCGCGGCGCGCCGGGCATCGTCTTCGTCGGGCGTAGGTTGATGTGATGATCTAGCGCGAAGCGCATTTCGAGCAGGATGCCACGTTCCAGCGTGCCGGCGGGGACAGTGGGGTCGCCGATGGCACCGAGCAGGATCGCATCGTGATGCCGGATCTCGTCGAGTGTTTCCGGGGCGAGCAGACGACCTGTTTCCCGGAAGTTTCGGGCGCCCAGGTCGAAGTAGCTGGTGTCGATGGTGGGGGCAACCTCGTGCAAGGTCCTGACCGCCTGGTCGATGACTTCGGGGCCGATTCCGTCCCCTGGAATGACTGCAATTTTCATCAGATCTCCGAACTGCGAACGCGGGACTGTTTCCGCGCGTGACGAGTCGCCGAGCCCGAGTGCGTGGGTGCAGCGGGCGGAAGTGGCGGCGGTACACAGAAGCTATCGCGCATAGCCAAATGCTGGAATAGCGGTGCCACATAGTGAGATTCAGGTCAGTTGTCGAACCCCAGGGAGTATTCGCGTCTCCGAGCGATGCCGTTCGGCGCTGGGTGGGGTGTGGCGAGCTCGGGCAACGGAGGTCCACGTCAGCGTATTGACAAATTGTGAGGCAGTACACATACTCGAAACTGACACGGCGTACCGCTGAACGGCACAGTCCCGATAGGGGTGGCTCGCGGCCGCCATGTCTCGCGAACCCCACGCCGCCCGCGTGTGATCGCAGGTCGAATAGCGACTTACTGGAAAGGGAAAGGCCATGCCATTTGTGGACACGGAGAGGTTCACAGAGGCGCTCAACTTGGATCCCGAATTCAAGATTGCGGCGCGCTTCTGGAACGCCATCGTCCGGTTGGAGATCGGCGATGAAACCTACGTGCTGGTGATTCGTGACGGTCGACTCGACTCCATGACACCGCCCGAGGGCAACAACCTCATGACGGTTGCGCGGAACTACGACATCGAGATCTCGGCGCCGATCGAAGAATGGAGCAAGTTCTTCCAGCGGGTGCCTCGCCCGTTCTATCAGGACCTCTTCTCGGCGGTCACCCGGCACAACTTCCGCTATGGGGGAGACATGAAGATGTTCTTCGCCTACTACGCCGCGCTCAGACGAGTGTTCGATTTCATGCGTTCGTACACCAACGTTGCCGAGGAGGCGAAATGACCACGACGAAGTTCGACAAGGCGGTCGGACGGTACGTCCATCTCACGATCGACGACGTCGAGTACCGGGTCTACTACGAGGAGAGCGGGTCCGGAATCCCGCTACTTCTCCAGCACACCGCCGGCTGTGACGGCCGCCAGTATCGTCATCTCCTCGAGGACGAGGAGATCACCTCGCACTTCCGCGTGATCACGTGGGATCTGCCGTATCACGGGCGGTCGCTGCCGCCGCTCTCGGTGCGATGGTGGGAGCAGGAGTACAACCTGACCCAGGACTTCTTCATGAAGTTCGTCGTTGCCCTGGCCGAGGCCCTCGACTGCGAGGACGCGGTGTACATGGGCAGTTCGATGGGCGGCAACCTCGCCCCCGATCTGGCACTGCACTACCCCGGCGTCTTCCGTGCCGTGATCGCGCTGGAGGCGGCGCTGCATTCGCCCGGCTTCTACCTCGACTACTGGTTCCACCCCGAGATCAGCAACGACTCCAAGCCCGCGGCGATGTACGCGCTCACCTCGCCGACGGCGCCCGAGGTCGGCCGCAGGGAAACGACCTGGGTCTACAGCCAAGGATCCCCTCCGGTCTTCAAGGGTGATCTCCACTACTACAGCGTCGAGCACGATCTTCGGGAAACGGCACAGAACATCGATACGTCGAAGACCGCCGTGTACATCCTCAACGGCGAATACGACTTCGCGACGGGACCGGAGGAGGCCGCGGAACTCGGCGCGCAGATCGAGGGTGCGAAGGTCGTTCCGATGGCGGGACTCGGACACTTCCCGATGAGCGAGGACGCAGCCCAGTTCTTCCGGTGCATCAAGCCGGTGCTGTGGGAAATCCGTGACTCGGCTGTGCCGTCGAAGGTGCTCTCGGCTACCCCGTAACCCCCTGACGGGTTGCGCGGCCGGCAGTGCTCGTGGTGGTCACGAGGCACGAGGCCCGCGCAACCTCGCGGGCCGCCGACGAGCGAGTTCCTCCAACCTCGCCGTCGGCGGCTCCGCGCCGCCCATCAGATCGCGACCCGACTCGATGGGTATGAAAGATCGAAGCCAGGATGGAAGTAGAAGTAGAGGTGGGCGTGAGCGAAGTCGAATGGGACGAGGTGCACGACGGTGGGTTCATCGGGCTGATCGGTCCACTGCTGCTGCGTCGCGGAGATGGCGGTGCACGGGAATACGGACTGCGGTGCGAACCCAAACATCGAAACCTTCGAGGAGTCGTGCAGGGCGGCCTGATCATGGCCTTCGCCGACCGAGCCCTCGGTTCGACCGCCCTCGCGGAAACCGGCACGCAGAACATGGCGACCGTGCAACTGAATGTCAGTTTCCTCGGTATCGTCCGGGTCGGTGACCTCTTGACGAGCTCACCCCGTATCGTGCGGCGCACGGCATCGATCGTCTTCGCGGACTCCGACCTGCGGGTGAACGATTCGGTGGTGGCAACGGCGACGGGCGTCTTCAAGATCCTCGCGGACAGTTCGCCGCCTGTCGGCGTCGGCGCGGCCGCCGAGATTCGCCTCCGGTGAACCGGTAGCGGACATCGAGACTGGACATTTCGACATACTGTGCCGATAATCGGCACAGTACGAAATGTTGCACCGCGGCGGAGCGGCGGTCGAGGGAGAGGAACAGTAGGTGCAAGGCATCGAACGAGGTTTGCGCGTACTCGAAGCTGTGGCGGAGAGCCAGCCGGTCGGAGTAGGCGAACTGTCACGCACCCTTCAGTTGCCGAAATCGACCGTGCAGCGGACTCTTCAGGCGCTCGCATCCGCCGGCTGGATCCGCAGCGATGGGAGCGAGTACACGCGATGGAAGCTCACCTCGCGGGCGCTCGCCGTGGGCAGGCGCGGCTGGGACAAGGGAGACTTGCGAACGGTCGCGCTCGAACCGATGCGTGAGCTGCGGGATCTGACGAACGAGACCATCACGCTCCAGGTCCGTGATGGTGCGGAACGGGTGGTTCAGATCGAACGCATGGATTCCCATCAGGCGGTTCGCACCTTCATCAAGGTCGGCAGCACATGGCAGCTACCTCACACGTCGGGGGGAATGGCGATCATGGCGTGCCTGCCGGACGATGAGGTCGACAGAATTCTTTCCAGTCCCATCCAGCAACTGACTCCGCAGACCGACACCGATCCCGAATCTATCCGAAAGAAGATCGAGGAGATCCGCCGCGTCGGATATGCGGTGAACGTCAATCAGAACCGGATGGGAGTATGTGCCGTCGGGGCAGCTGTGCTGGGGGAGGGGGGATGCCCGGTAGGTGGCATCGGCATCTCGATGCCGGAGACCCGTTTCGACGAGAATCGTGTGCCCTGGTGGGGGAAGCAGGTCTCCGACACTGCAGCGAACGTGAGTTCATTGCTCTGATCCGTCGAGCGCTGCGTCACCGGATTCCACACCTTGCTTGCTTTTTGGCGGCGACCACAACGACAGACTGATGCCCCGGTAGCCGATCGAACCAGCCGCGGATTGCTGGGTCGACTGTCAGCTCGCCAACATCGTGCGCCAAAGGGCAGCCGCGAAAGCTTCCCGTCGAAGGCGGGCGGTAACGAAATCGGAGCGGGGGTTCGTCGTCCCCAAGACGCTTCCGGATCGGACAGCTGCATCGTTACCACAATCGGTGGAAGCGACGCCTGGGCAACCGGTGCGCAGGGGCGCGGTGACAATCGAAAAGCCACATTCTCGTGGCTGCATCAATCACGCGCCGTATCGTCTGTGCCGGCGCGATCGCCGGATTCTCCGCTCTCGCCCTGATCGCGAACCCGGCAATCGGTTCGGCCGCTGTCACGGGCTCGTCGACCCTCGATCGAGTTGCGAGCGGGCACCTACGCGGTGATCACGCAATGATCCCGGCGACCATACAGCCGGAAAGTCTCGAGTAGCAGGAAGGCCAGCGTGACGATGATGATCGCGACTCCGATCAAGTACGGCATCACGAGTCCTTTTGGCTCCCGGGTTTGCGTCCTGTGCCTGTTTCCCAACGGCACCTTCTGTGGCGTCCTTGGCCTCGTTGTAGGCAGTAACCGATAGCTGAACCACGCCAGTCCGATGAAACCGAATGACCATGATGGCCAATGGGCGGAGGTGGCCATGGGTCGGCGAAGGCGATTGCGGCCTTCGCGGTGGCCGACGGGATCCGCGGCGTTTCCGGTGGCCCTTGTGGTCGCGATCAGGGGACCGGTATGCACGCTGCCTCGTGCCGATATCTCCCTATTGTGATTCCGAAGAACCCGACATCTTATCGGCTACCGTATGTTCAGCGTTTGTTTACACGGTGGAAGATCTCGAGTGCCGTGTCCAGCATTTTTCTGCTCTCGGTGAACCAAGGATCTTGAAGGTTCAGATCGATGATCAGCTCGTCGACGCCCACTTTCGACGCAGCGACGACGTCCTCGACAATCTGGTCGAGCGTGCCGACGAAAGGTGTGCGTTCGGCCCCCGCGAGCTCGGAGGTGAGAGTTATATTTGCACAGACGATGTGCTCGAGGTGTTCGGCGGAGCGACCTAGTTCGACGGCCCGCTCGCGGATCTTGTTCCAGGTGGATTCGATCTCCTGGAAACCTTTTGAGCCGAAGGGAATAGACAGCCATCCATCGGCTCGAGAAGCGATTCGTTCGATGGTCCGGGGGGTACCTCCGCCCCCGATGAGAACAGGCACTCGTGACGCCGGCTTTGGGGCCACGATAGCGTTGTTGACGATCGTTCGTCGTCCTTGGTAGCTCACTGGGTCCGGTCCCCATGCTGCCGCGAGGACATCGAGCGTCTCGTCGAGGTAGCGCCCTCGAAACTTGGGATCCGCTCCTGCGGCGCGCATTTCGTCTTTCGACCATCCGGCACCGAATCCCGCGACGAATCGGCCTTCACTGATCTGATCGATTGTTGCTATTGTTTTCGCCAGTTGGAAAGGAATATGTTGCGCGGCTATCAGCACGCTCGTCCCAAGACGCACGTGACTCGTTACCATCGCGGCAGCGGCAAGTACGCTGAGTGGATCTGCGGTTTGCCGATAATAGGATGGCCAATCGCCACCGGGCGGATCAGAGTATGGATAGGGTTCCTCGGGCGTTAGTGGATAGAGGCTTCGCTCATAGACCCAGAGGCTCTCAAATCCGTTATTTTCCGCAGTCTGAGCCACCTCGGTGACGTCTAGACGAAGGTTCACCTTGTCGCGTTGTGGTATCCGAAGTCCAAGTTTCAATTCTTGTTCCTTACGATTCGTCAGCCCAGCGCTTGCGTTCGGCCTTGTTTCGACTGCATATTGTGTGGTGTGCGCGACAAGGTAGTCACGACCGCCGGTGGGTTTCCCGCGCTCGTGCCCTCGTTGAACCGAATAGGGCACGAGTGTGCGCTCGAAATCAACTTCTCTGGAACGCCGTACAAGTTGAGTGGATCGTTCCTGTCGCTGGCCTGCTCGCCGTAAGATTGAACAGGTGTCGGATCCGTACGGTTGCTATGAGCTGATGGAGGGTCGGTCCTCCGCCTCAGCGGTGAGCGCGCGACTGACGCGGTCTGCCACCTCGGGCGCGAAACCTAGGTATTGCGCTGGATCAAGAGCTTTCATTATCTGATCCTGCGACAGGTGGGAGGCTACTCGTTCATCGGCTGTCGCAACCTCGGAGAAGTTCAGGTTTTGAAGGTCGGCGGATCGGGTCAACTCGACAAGAAGGTGATGGGCATGATCACGTCCAATTGATGAATCAAGAATCATCATCAGCGATTCGGCGTTGACCTGGCCCCCGGTGATTCCGACATTTCTTCGCATACACTCGGCATTTACTTGCAAACCTTCCAGCAGATGGTTCAGATCGGCTGCCATCGCGCCAGATCCAACCATCAACTCAGGGACAGTCAGCCACTCGACAGCCCATGCCCCCATGTCTCGTTCGTGCTGGTGAGCGCCATTTCGGAGTAGCCCAGCGGATAGGCTTTGCGCAATTCGTGCTTTGGCTACGATGCCTTCGGAAAGGTGCGGATTTCGCTTTTGCGGCATCGTCGATGATCCGATGTGACCCGGCTGGAGTGGCTCGACCAGTTCCCCAAATTCTGTGGATTGCAGGCGAATCACCTCTGCCGCGATCCTCTCGGATACACCAGCGAGGAGGGCCATCAAGGAACCTAGCTCGGCTATGCGGTCTCGAGTCGCGTGCCAGGGTGCCACCGGTTCCGTGAGGCCGAGCCGCGACGCCACACCCGCCTTCACCTCGAAGGCACGGTCACCGTACCCCGCCATGCTTCCGGCGGCACCGAAGATCTGAACTGTGAGAATTCGAGCGCGCGATTCTGCTATGCGTGTTTGCAACCGCTGCAGCTCATCTACCCAGGTAGCGGCCTTCAGGCCGAATGAGATCGGAACGGCGTGTTGTCCATGCGTTCGACCAACTTGAGTAGTGTTGCGATGTTTCAGAGCGAGCGACGCGGCTGCCTTCGTGGCTGCAGCTACGTCGCGCTCAATACCCTGCAGTGATTGACGCAGTTGAAGGGCTTGACCGGAATCCATAATGTCTTGAGAAGTTGCACCATAGTGCACGAACTGTCCAAACTCTGTGCCAACCAACTTCTCCAGCGCGTTAACCATCGGAACGATTGGATGTTGCGTTGCGTTGACGTGTTGGCGCAGCTTATTGATATCGAAAAGATCGCTCTGGCAGTGCGCTGAAATACGCTGCGCAGCTTCGGCCGGGATGATTCCGAGTTCAGCCTGAGTTTGTGCTAGAGCGCGCTCTACATCCAGCCACCCCTGCAGTCGCTGCGGTCCGTCGAAAATCGCACGTTGTTCGGCGTTGCCGAAAAAGTCACGTAGCAGGTCATCGTCAAGTCCCACGCCCATGGTTCCGCCTTCGTGTCGGTTTGTGCGCAGGAGATCCGCGCCGCAGCTCTGTCTATTGGCATGCTGTTCCGCTAGTCGGCACGCCGTGTGTTGATAGTCCAACACCGAGTCTGCATTGTCAATTCCCGTTTTCAGTATGTCGGAGATAGCGTCGCTGGTCGGGCCACAATGGCCGATCTGATGTTGTCCACGGTTGAGCTATCTGGCTGCTGCTCCCACGGTGCCCCAGGTCTATGTCGAGCATTGAACCAGCGAACTCACTCGGCCGCCTCCCGCTCCGCCTCGGCCCGTCCGGTCCATACCCATTCCCAGCGGATGGGCTCGGTCATGTAGAGCCCTATGGCCGACTCCATCATGGCATTATCGAGGGCGTCGGCGACGCTGCCGATCGAGCCCGTGATTCCGGATTCGACCAACGCCTCGGTGAACGCGAGCGACCTGTACAGGCTGCCCGCATCCGCGTGATGCACCAAACCTGTTAGAGTGAAACGGAAATCAGTCCTCCGTCGCGTGAACAGCGCTTGCTCGAGGACGCCGCTGACCAACGGCGTGGCCTCGTAGTCATCACCCGCCAACCCAGAATTCGGCGGGAGAAGACATCGACGCAGAATGCGGTTTAGACGAACTCGGCCAATGTCCACACGAAGGTGACGTTGGCGACCGTTGTCTCGAAACGCTCTTCGAGCCATTATCTGAAGGAAACTTGATGACTGTGATGACGCACAACCATCGCACGGCGCCGCTCGGTGACCGAGCCAGCTCTATGGGGCAGGCGCTGGCCGCCTTCAATGCCTCGGTCTTCACCGGACCCGGTGAGATCCCCCGAAAATACCGAGAACTCATGGCCGTGGCGGTCGCACTGACCACGCAGTGCGAAGGATGCATCAAGGTGCACACCAATGATGCCGTCGCCTGCGGTGCAAGCGATGAAGAGTTGGCGGAGGCGACCTATATCGCAGCCAGTCTCAGAGCCGGAGGTGCTGTCGTGTACGGCCTGAAGTCCCTCGCGTCCGCCGAGCGTATCCGCAACAGCTAGGCCGAGTGCCATCAGCGCCCAGCGGCTGCATTGTCCTGCTGCTGGTTTAGAAAGGGAGACGATGACCGACTCGAGAATTGGCTCGGCTTCAATCGGCATCAGCGCCGACGGACCCATTGGTTGGATCACTCTGACGGATCCTGATCGTCGTAATCCCCTGTCGGTGAACGTGATGCGAGGGATTCGGGACGCTCTCGGTGCGTTGGGAGGCGATAACTCGATCCGAGTGATCGTGCTCCAGGCGAGCGGGGCGGCATTTTCCGCCGGCCACGATCTCAATGAACTCGTTGGGTGCTCTCTCGATGACGGACGCGCGGTCTTCGCTGCTTGCATCGAGATGATGCAGGCGATACATCGCGTTCCTCAACCGGTCATAGCCTCGGTGCAGGGTGTGGCACTCGCCGCGGGTTGTCAACTCGTCGCTGCCTGTGACCTGGCGGTGGCGTCCTCGACGGCTCGATTCGGCACTCCGGGGGTCAAGATCGGCTTGTTCTGCTCGACACCGATGGTCGCACTCTCCCGTGCGATCGGCAGAAAGCGGGTCCTACAGATGCTCCTTACCGGTGAGATGATCGATGCGGTCACGGCAGAGACCTGGGGTCTGATCAACCTCGTCGCCGAACCCCAAACCCTGACCGAGGTAACGCGATCGTTGGCCGAAACGGTCGCGGGGGCGAGCGCACTGACCCTGGCTACCGGGAAAGAAGCCTTCTACCGGCAAATCGAATTGTCCGAGGACGAAGCGTACCGGCAGATGCAAGAGACGATGGCTGTGAATGCCACCACTTACGATGCGCAGGAGGGGATTACCGCCTTCCTCGCCAAACGTCCCCCTGTCTGGCAACACCGCTGACTGCCCGTCTCGGCACGACCCCTTCAACAGCCGGGCGAAGCGTGGTTCGCCTGCGGGTAGGTTCGTCATTCGGAAGATGCCGGCATCCGTCCGTCCGATTTGGTGGCGACAAGCGGGCGGCATGCGGAGTGGATCGGAGTGGGCAACCCAGGACAACACCCGATCGCGCCATACCTGCGGAAATCACGGTGGGCTCGCGGGGTGTGCCCCGCGATTCCGGACGGGACGGCCGTGACGATCGCGCGGTGTTCACTGCGATCGTGTAGGTACGAGGTAAGTCAGTCGCGATCGGGAGGATTGACAGGGCTACGGGGTTCCCGGTCGCGGTCCGTGGCTTCTACATGCCAGCGGATCGCTACTACTTGTATGAGGCCATAACGTTGGTGACACCGGCGTGGAGCTTGCTCGCGGGTGGCCGGTTTCCGGCGGCAGTGTGAGGTCGATGGTAGTTGTAGTGCACGTTCCACACTTCGAGAGCTTGTGAGCGCTGCTGCTCGCTGGTCCAGGTTCGGGCGTAGAGGAACTCCTCGGACAGGATCCGGTTGTAGCGCTCGACCTTGCCATTGTGCCGTGGGGTGTATGGGTTGATCCGCTGGTGGCGCGCGCCGTGCAGGACCTTGGCGAAGTCTTTCGCGCGGTAGCATGAGCCGTTGTCGGTGACGATCCGATTGATGTGGCCGATGCCGTGTGCAGCGAAGAACACCCGGGCTCGATGCATGAATCCGATTGCTGTGGAGGCTTTCTCATCGGTCAAAGCCTCGGTGTAGGCAAGGCGGGAGAACCCGTCGACGGCGGAGTGCAGGTATACGTATCCGGCGCGGGCTCCGGCAGCCTTGGCGGGTTCGACGGCCTTCGCCTGGTCAGAGCCCTTGCCGTGGGCACGCCAGCCACCGCCTTCCGGTATCCGCCCGACGTTCTTCACGTCCACGTGCACCATGTGCCCCGGCCAGCGGGCGACGATTCGCCTTGGTTCACGGTTGCTCTCACCGGTGGGGTCGAGGAACTTGCGCCGGTTCAGTCCGAGGAGGGCCAGGTGTCGGCTGACGGTGCGCACGGATATCGCGGTGCCATCACTGCTCAGTTCGTGGGCGATGCGGCGGGCCGACCATTTCTTGTCGCGGCGCAGCTTCTCGATCCGTGCCACCACCGAGGTGGGGGTGGCGGTCGGTTGGTGGTGGGGCACGCTCGGGCGATCCAGCAGTCCCAGTTCCCCGAACTCGCGGAAGCGGGTTACCCATTTGCTGGCGCAGGCGCGGGAGATGCCCATCTCGGCGGCGACGTGGGCGATGGGACGGGTCTGGCAACGTTCGACGAGTCGGCGGCGGCCTTCGACGGACAGCGGCGCGTTACGGTGGAGCACGGACGGGTTCTTCCTGTCGGCGGATGCGTTGGTGGTACTTCTCATCCTGCCGTCGGAAGGCCCGTCCCTTCGCTCAGCCTATGCTCCGCCGGGCGTCTACAACGTCATGACCCGCAACAACTACTTGGGAAATTTCTTCCACAATGCCTCAGCGATGGAGAACGCCCCCCGTGCTGAGCTGTGCTCTGTACCGGGGCGTTGTCGCGGTGTGTGACGCGCCCGCCTACTGTCCAGGCGAACAATGAGATCGCCGTATTCCGGGCGATCGTCGAGGAACTTCGAACATACGGGCAGACCGGTCGCACCTTTCATCGGTTGTCGCGGGCGAGGTCGAGCGCCTGTCGCACGAATAGGGCAGCGAATGCACGGTTTTCGGATCTTTCCACGACTCTCGTGTGCGAGTAGGACGTCACGACGTCCTCGGGCTGGGCCCGATATTGCCTTGGATCCTGAGCGGTTCAGTGAGGTGTCGCAGATCGAAATACCCCAGAATGCCGACCGGCTCTCCTCGAACCCGGAGTTCGAAGCGATGCCGATCGGCATTGTGGACGACTCGGGCCTCCTCGGGTTTGGTGCATTGCGCACTCCCGTCGACGCCCCAGCTACTGCGCCGCTTATGGGTGCTGCGATCTATCCCGTTGATTGTCTCGTCGGCGTACTTAGTCATCGAGAGACGTGATCTGCGGACCTCATAACCGTGCGGTAATCGTCTTGAGCTGGCAGTAGTGCTTGAGCGCCTCGAAGCCCTTCTCCCGGCCGAAACCGCTCAACTTGTAGCCACCGAACGGGGTTTCGACACCACCGGCGAAATACTGGTTGATGAAGACCTGCCCCGCCTCGATGGCGCCGGCCACGCGATGAGCCCGGCCGTGGTCTCTGGTCCAGACCCCCGCGACGAGTCCGTAGTCGCTGTCGTTGGCGATCTCGACCGCCTCCTCATCGGAATCGAATCGGAGCACCGTCAGCACCGGGCCGAAGATCTCCTCGCGCGCCACGCGCATCGTGTTGTCGACGTCGACGAAGATGGTCGGCTCGATGAACAACCCACGGCCCAGCCGCCCGGTATCGGCGACGTGTCCACCGGTCGCGACACGCGCACCCTCGCTGGGCCCGAGTTCAAGATACGAGCGGACCTTGTCGAACTGCCCTCGCGTGGCCAGGGATCCGATATCCGGGTCCTCGATGCCCGGCGCGATGACCGTGGTCTTCGCGTGCTGGACGAGCCGATCGACCAACTCGTCGTGCACCGAAGAATGCACCAGCAACCGGCTGCCGGCAGAACATACCTGCCCCGCCTTGGTGGTGAACGCGGTCCAGGCGCCTGTCGCGGCCGCGTCGAGATCGGCGTCGTCGAAGACGATGTTGGGGGACTTCCCGCCCAACTCGAGAGTCAGCGGAATCAGTCGTTGGGCGGCCGCCCGCATGATCGCCCGGCCGGTCTCCACCGAGCCGGTGAAGACGATCTTGCGGACCTTGTCGTGGCCGGTCAGCGCAGCTCCCGCATCAGCACCGAATCCGGGGACGACGTTGAGAACGCCCGCGGGCAGTCCCGCTTCGACGGCGAGACGGCTCATCTCCAGTGCCGACAGTGGCGTGTCCTCGGCGGGTTTGAGGACCACCACGTTGCCCATCGCCAATGCGGGTGCGATGGCCCGCGCGGCCTGGTTGATCGGCGCATTCCAGGGTGTGACCACGCCGATCACGCCGAACGGTTCGTTGCGGGTGTACGAGAGGTAGTCGGGTCCCAGCGGAATCGTCTCGCCGTGTACCTTGTCTGCCGCCCCGCCGTAGTACTCGAAGTATCGTGCGGCAGTCTCGATGTCCACGTTCGACTGCGACAACGTCTGACCGGTATCCAGTGTTTCGATTCGGGCCAGTTCGTCTGCGTGTTCACGCAGTGTGCGGGCGACCTCGAGGAGGATGCGACCGCGAGTGGCGGCCGGGGTGTCACGCCACGAGCGGAAGGCGCCCTGCGCTACGGCAACTGCTGCCTCGATATCCTCCGCGCCGCCGAGCGCGACTTCGGCGATGACGTCGCCTGTGGCGGGATCACGAGTGGAAAAGTACTGCCCACTCTTACTGCGCTCGTCATGTCCGCCGACGAACGTTTCGTAACGCTCTCGCATTGTGCTTCCTATTCCGAGTGGTGCACCCGGGTAACCGGCCGCACCGAGATCGTGCCGATATATGGCACAGTGTTTCTGTTGATAGCTTGGTTCGTTCGCGCGATCTCTGTCAAGGGCCGGGTGTCCTCCCACCAGCGGAGGAACACCCGGCCCGGATCGAAGATCGGAGGGACGAACTCGTCGATCCGCGGACCACGCAGCCGACCCGCAGATCCCATCCGGCTTCGGTGAGAACGGCTGTGGGCGTTGTAGGCGGGAACCCTCCCAGCCGGGGTCGACTACACGTGCGGCAGCGGGCGAGCGGGCTGTTCGCCGCCGCGTGCGTCGCCGTAGCTTCGCTTGGGTACGAGAACTTTGCGTCGGAAGATGCAGACGATCTGCCCGTCCTGCTTGTAGCCGCGGGTCTCGACGTACACGACGCCTCGGTCGTCCTTGGACTTCGAGGGCGTGACTTCCAGGACCTCGGTTTCGCCATAGATCGTGTCGCCGTGGAACGTCGGCTTGACGTGCCGCAACGATTCGATTTCGAGGTTGGCGATCGCTTTGCCGGACACATCCTGTACGGACATGCCGAGCAGAAGCGAGTAGACGTAGTTGCCCACGACCACGTTGCGCCCGAATTCTGTTGTCTCCTGAGCGAAGTGGGAGTTGATGTGCAACGGGTGGTGGTTCATCGTCAGCAGGCAGAACAGGTGATCGTCGTATTCGGTGACGGTCTTGCCTGGCCAATGCCTGTAGATTGCTCCGACTTCGAAATCCTCGAAGTACCGTCCGAACTGCATGTTCTGCTCTTTCTCCGTGGTCGTCACTGTTCACACACCGCTCTCTACGGTCTCGATCTCCGGCTTCCACACATCGAGTCGTTCCATGCCGGCCGCGCGGCCCTGGCCTGCGATGACCAACGCCATCTTGCGGGACGCCTCGTCGATCATTTCGTCGCCGAGCATCACGGCGCCCTTGCGGCCGCCCTGGTCGGAGGTGAACCACTCGTACGCGGCGAGGATGTTCTCGGCATGGTCGTAGTCGGCCTGGGCGGGACTGAAGGTGTCGTTGGCGGCGTCGATCTGGGCCGGATGCAGCACCCATTTCCCGTCGTAGCCGAGTGCGGCGGCCTGTCCGGCAACCCGGCGAAAGCCATCGACGTTACGGACCTGAACATAGGGTCCGTCGATTGCCTGCAGCCCGTTCGCTCGGGCGGCCATCAGGATCCGCATCAGCGGGTAGTGGAACGCGTCGCCGACCCCATAACCCGGCGGCTGCTCACCGATCACGAGCGACTTCATGTTGATGCTCGCCATGAAGTCGCCGGGGCCGAAGATGATCGTTTCGGTACGCGGCGACGCGGCCGCGATCTCGTCGACGTTGATCAATCCGGCGGCGTCCTCGATCTGCGCCTCGATTCCGATTCGGCCTACCTCGAAACCCATGGTCTTCTCGATCTGGGTCAGAGTGAAGTCGAGCCAGGCGATCTGGGCGGCCGACTGCACCTTCGGAAGCATGATGCAGTCAAGATTCTCACCGGCACCTTCGACGACCTCGACCACGTCACGATAGGTCCAGTGGGTGGTGAGATCGTTGACCCGCACCACGCGAATCTTCGATCCCCACCCGCCTTCGTTGAGTGCCGAGACGATGGTCTTGCGCGCACCAGGTTTCGCGAGTGGAGCACACGCGTCCTCGAGATCCAGGAAGACCTGGTCGGAATCGAGACCCTTCGCCTTCTCGATCATCTTCGGGTTCGAACCGGGAACCGCGAGGCAGGAACGCCGCGGTCGTTGTGTTCTGGACATGATCTCCCTATCTTGTTTCTTCGAGCTGGAAGGCAGCTGTTGCGTTGTCGAACTGGGCCAGCACTTCATCGGTATGTTCACCGAGTAGCGGTGCTCGCCGGACATGCGTCGAGGGCGCATCCGCGAACTTGATCGGAGAGTTGGCGATCGTCACCGGGTGGGGCACGCCGGGATGATCGACCTCGACCAACATGTTGCGGGCACGCACGTGGGGATCCGCATAGATGTCCTCGACGGTGTTGACCGGTGCCACCGGGACCTTGCCGCCGAGTGTTTCCACGATCTGGTCCTTGGTCCGGGTGGTTGTCCACGCGGTCACCGCAGACATGGTGAAGTCACGATTGACCAGTCGGCTGACGTTGTCCCTTGTGCGTTCGTCCGTAGCCAACTCGGGGCGCCCGATTACCGCGCAGAGTTGCTGCCAATGTTTGTTGCCCGGCGCGGCGATACTGACCCACCCGTCTGCGGCGGGCACGACATCGAAGGGGCAGAGCAGGGGATGGCTGTTTCCCTGCCGGGTCGGTACGTCGCCGGTGTAGGAGTGCTGGTAGACGGCGCGTTCGCACATGGCCAGCATGGCGTCGTACATCGACACGTCGACGAAGCCGCCGACTCCGTCGCGGCGTGCACGGTGCACGGCCGACAGCAGGCCGATCACCGCGAAGAGCGCCGGCACGGTGTCACCGAGACCGGGACCGGTCTTGATCGGGGGGCGGTCGGGCTCGCCGGTGATTTCCATCAAGCCGCTGACGGCCTGGACGGTGATGTCGTACGCCGGCCAGTCCCGCATCGGGCTGCTGCCGGTGCGTTCGTCACCGAATCCGCGGATCGCCGCATATACCAGGTGGGGATTCTTCTCCTGGAGTCGCTCGTAGGACAGCCCCAGCCGGTCCATGACCCCGTGGCGGAAGTTCTCCACGACGACATCGGCGTGCGCGACCAGTTCGAGCAGCGAGGCGCGCCCCTCCTCGGTGGTGAGGTCGAGAACGACACTGCGCTTGTTGCGATTGACGCTCTGGAAATACCCGCCGAATGCGCGTAGTTCGTCATCCGGTGCGAACGGTCCCTGCTCTCGGATGAAGTCACCATGAGGGGGTTCGATCTTGATCACGTCGGCGCCCAGATCTCCGAGGACCATAGTGGCGAAGGGCCCCGCGAGCATGGTCGTCAGGTCGATCACCACGACATCGTTCAGTGGCCCGGCGACCGGCGATGTCATCGTGTCTGCCTTCCGAGGATCGAATCCGAGATGATCTTCAGCTGGATTTCCGACGTGCCCTCGAAGATTTTGGTGAGCTTGGCATCCCGCCAGTACCGTTCGACGGCGAAATCCGTGGTGTATCCGGCACCGCCGTGAATCTGCAGGGCCTCACTGGTCACTCGTTCGGCCATCTCGGTGGCGAGGTACTTGACCATCGATGCCTCCACGGTGTTGCGCCGGCCGGCGTCGACCTCGGTGCACACCCGGTACATCAGCGATCGGGCCGCCTCCACCTCGGTGGCCATGTGCGCGATCTTGAATCGGATCGCCTGGTTCTCGCCGATCGGTCGGCCGAACTGGACGCGTTGCCGCGCATAGGCAACGGAGTCTTCGAGCGCTCCGCGTGCCACGCCGATGGCGCGGGCGGCGGTATGAATCCGGGCGGTCTCGAGATCGCCCATGGCGACCTTGAAGCCCTCGCCTTCGGGGCCGACCATGGAGTCACCAGCGGCGTAGGCGTTGTCGAAGGACAGCTCCCACGTCTTCCATCCGTGATATCCGATCTTCCGTACCGGCGTGCCCGTCACTCCCGGGGGCAGCTCACCCCGAGGCTTCGGCATGATGAAACAGCTGATACCGCGCGATCGGTGGTCGCGGTCAATGGGTGACGTACGGGCAAATACCTGAAGGTAGTCGGCTCCGTCGGCGAACGTGCACCACATCTTCTGGCCGCTGATCCGCCACCCGTCGGCTTCTCTGCGGGCCCGAGTCGACAGCGCTGCCACATCGGATCCTGCATCGGGCTCGGACAAGGCAAAGGCGCTGAGGAAATCGCCCGTAGCCATCCGCGGCAGGTACTCGCGGCGCTGTTCCTCGGTGAAACCTGCGGTGAATTGTTGTCCGCGAGCGATCAGGCTCGACACGCTCATCCACGCGCGGGCAAGTTCCTCGACGATCAGGGCGTATTCGAAGACCCCGAGGCCCAGCCCGCCGTATTCCTCGGGAATCAGAACACCGAAAAAGCCCAGCTCGGCCATCTTCTGGCGCAGTTCCATCGGAATCTCACCCTTGACCGGATCGAGTTCGTTCGCCACGGGCAATACTTCCTTGGCGGCGAACTCTCGCGCCATCGCCTGGATCGCGAGGCGCTCGTCGGTGAGATACCCGGCTCCTGACGAACCGACGTCGTCAACTACAGCAGTCATGAGGCTTCAACCCTTCATCCGTGCCTCTATTCGGCACAGTGTTCCGATATGAATCAGGATGCCCCACTGAAGCCGTATTGGTCAACCCTCCCTCCGGCGAGGGGAAGCGAGAACGCTGTCAGTGCAGGTGGAAGCCGTATTCAAGTGACGCCAGGTCCGGTCCGTGTTCTCCGATGTCGGCTAGGGCTCACGCGGGGAGCGGGTTGTCTGGTACGCAGTGACTCAAGGTTGTGTGCCGATAGATGGAATGTCGTGCCGAAATCGACTACCATGGTTCGCGGCCGATCCAGATGGATCGGCCTGCGAAGACAGCACGTCGCGGCGATGGATGATGCCGAAGGGCGACAGGAACGGATCGGTGTGGGCTCATGGGTGGCCGTGACAACGAACAAGCACCGGCACATCGGCGGATGTCCCACGCGCTGCGCGAGCAAATCGCTGCAGGCCACTTCCACGGTGGTCGCCAGCTTCCCACCGAACTCGAACTTGCCGAACAGTATGGATTGAGTCGGCAGACGGTGAGGCGAGCATTCTACGATCTCGTGGCGGATGGCCTGGTGTATCGCGTTCCGGGGAGGGGCACGTTCGTCTCCGAACTGGGGAGTAGGCGCCTCCGGCGGCTCGGACCGATTGAAGAACTGACCAATCTCCCCGCGGGTACCACCACGGAAATCGTTGCGCCTCTGCGACGTAGGGCCGATATCGAAGCTGCAAGCCGTTTACGCCTCGACAATGACTTCGTCTCCACGATCGCGTACGTACGCCGTTACGCGGGGATCGTGTTCGCGGTGACGACCGTCCATCTTCCGGATCTTCACGCGCAGCACCTGTGTGGCGGCGCGGGGACGGAACCGGGCGCGATCGGAGCGCACACGATCATCGGTCTTCTGGAACCCCACCTGGCGTCTCCCGTTGTCGAACTCGTGCAGTCGATCACCGTGGCGCCGGCGTCCGAGGAGACCGCCCATCACCTCGACTGCCCCGTCGGACATCCGCTGTTGCGCGCAGATCGCGTGTATCTCGATTCGGACAGTCGGGCAGTCGAGTTGGCGGTCGGCTACTACCTGCCCGAGCACTACACCTACCGAAACACCATTGGCAGAAGTTGAGGGGTTCTTCTCGGGCCGCCAGTGGCGGCCCGAGAAGGAGCGAATCCCGTGAACAGGGGGAGAAATGTCGATCAGGAATCTTCGCCCGAAATGTCGCTGCGGAACGTTTCCGGTACCGCTATGGCCCCCAGGAGCGTAATAATCGCGGTGGCCACGATGTACCACGGAAAATATTGGGAGTAACCGGCATTGGCTAGGCTAGTGGCTACAAGCGGGACCGTTCCGCCGAAGATTGCCACCGAGAGCGAGTAGGGAAAGCCTAGGCCGCTCACTCGTACGTGCGGTGGGAAGTTTTCGACCATCACAGCTGACGTGATCGATGTGCAAAGGCTCAACAGCAGTAGCCCGACGAGCTGAATGCATATCAGAACCGAAAAGTTCGAGCTTGTTATCGAGAGCAGGAAAGGCGTCACGATGACGGTGCCGACGCCGAATGCGTACATGCACGGCTTACGTCCATATCTGTCGGAGATCAACCCGGCCACCGGCTGTGCGAGTGTGTAGAGGATCAGCGTGATGATGCCGACCGTCATTGCGGTGGTGGCAGAGGCGCCGTTCTGGATCTGGAAGTACGTAGTCAGGTACGTCGCCCAAAAATATTGTCCAACACCCATTCCGGTGGCGATAGCAAACACGATCAGGGACTGTCTGGGGTAACGCTGCAGGGCATTGAGCGGGTTGCGGCTAACCGGTGCCGCGCCCTCGTCGGAGGCGGTGGTCTCGAGCGTTTCCTGCGTCCCGCGGCGAATGTACCAGGCCACGATCGCAGCCAGGGCGCCGACCGCGAAGGGGATTCGCCAACCGTAGTCCCGCATCGCATCTTCACCGATGAGTGCGACGAACAGCGTGATGAAGGCGAGACATGTCAACTTTCCTATACCCGAGGCGACGAACATGAAGCTCGAGTAGAAACCACGTCGGCCGGCGGGTGCGGATTCGACGATGAAGGCACCCGCCGTCGTGTATTCGCCTCCAGCGGACAATCCCTGCAGGATGCGTGCAACGGTGAGGATTATGGGCGCGGCGACACCGATCTGGCTGTACGTGGGGCAGATGGCGACAAGCAGGCTGCCGCCGGCCATGAGGCTGATGGTGAGGCTCAAGGCTCGCCGCCGGCCGTACCTATCTGCAAACAGTCCGATGAAAAGCCCTGCCAGCGGACGTGCGAGGAACCCGACGGCAAAGACGCCGAATGCGCTCAGGAGCGGCACCAGTCCCGACTCCGAAGAGGGGAAGAAGGAAGGTGCGAAGTAGACCGCGAGGTAGGAGTACGCGAGGAAATCGAAGAACTCGACCGAGTGTCCGACAGTGCCCGCGATCAGCTGTCGCCTCGGGTTCGAGATGGCCGCTTTATCGGATGTTTCTATCTTCATTGCGAAGCGTCTTTCTGTGAAGGCGTTGCTCGTGATTGTGGAGGGCAATGGCTGCCTGTGGCCCGATGGCGTTCCATTCGTGGGAGGGGCCTGACCCCGGACCCGTGACTCGACCATCGCATCGGGAAAATCTGCGATCGGTGCGAGCCCGTCACAGGGGCGTAGACAGTGAAGCCGATATCGGGTGTGCTGCATATCGGCACAGTGTGTCGGAAAATGAGTATCGTGCTTCGGATCACACTCTGTCAAGGGTGCCTCATCGCGTTCGCCCACGGTCGAAGTGTTCTGCGCTACAGGCCAGTAGGAATGAGTAAGTAGTGAACGTGCAGGCGGCATCAGGGAGACGTGGTGGCGACTCGTTGAACGCTGTGCCGACGAACGGTATGGTGTGCCACGAACTATGGAGCTGGGCGCACTGGGCGCACCGGTGGGGTGAAGGAGTGGGCTATGACGATTGCGCCGCACGAATCAACCGATGCCATCGCGCACGAACTCGCAGGGTGGGCCGTCGGTATCGAGCCAGGCGCCGGGGATCTCGATCTCGCTCGACGTGCTCTGGTCGACACCATTGCAGTAACCCTTGCCGCACTGGATGATCCGGCAGCTGCGTGGACGGATGGTCTGCCGGCTGCGCTGCGCTGGGCAGCGGTCGGGCACGTGCTCGATTTCGACGATCTGCACATACCCTCCACGACCCACATCAGTGTGGTGTGCGTTCCCGCCACGTTGGCGGCGGGCGGCGGTGGGCGGGAGTACCTGGCTGCGGCGGGGGTGATGGCACGTCTGGGTACCGCGCTCGGTTGGAACCACTACACACAGGGGTGGCACACCACCGCGACGGTCGGTGCCATCTCGGCTGCTGTCGCGGCGGGGCTGTCGTTCGGGCTCGATTCCGAGGGTATCGCTACTGCGATGGCGCACGCCGTCCCCGCCGCAGGTGGCGTCCGCCAGGCCTTCGGCACCGCAGGCAAGTCGATTCAGGTCGGATTCGCTGCCCAGGCTGGTGTGCGTGCGGCCGGACTCGCCGCTGCCGGCGCGACTGCCGACCCTCGTGCTGTCGGTGAATGGTTCCGGCTCGTCGGCGGGCGGCTGTCCCCGCACGTCGAAGGTCCCATCATTCCGGATGGTCTCGGGCTGAAGCTTCACCCATGTTGCTACGCGCTCCAGCGTCCAATCGCGGCGGTTCGGTCGCTTGGGTCGTTATCGATCGACGACATCGCCCGCATACGGGTGCACACTCCGAACAGCGCGGTCTTGCCGTTGATACACAACTTTCCGAGTTCGGGTCTGGAAGGTAAGTTCTCGCTGAACTACGGCATTGCGGCAGCCCTGCTGGACGGGTTCCCCGATATCGGGAGTTTCACCGACGCTGCTGTGCAGCGGCCGGAAGTGCGGAGCATTCTCGACCGCGTCAGTCTGGTCGCCGAGCCCGTGGGCGAGGGGGTGCTCGATGGAGACTGCACGGTAGTCGTCGAACTCCGCGACGGATCACAACTCGAGGCCGTGGTCGACCTGCCCGTGGGGCATCCGCGCCGACCTGCATCCGTCGCAGATTTCGAAGCCAAAGTTCGAGGGTGTGTCGGTGATGAACGGGCGGCCGAGATGGTGAACTTGGACTGGGTTTCGGCAGCGGCATTGTTGCGACGTCATCTGCCGGGCGGTGTCAACTGAAGAACCGGTACGGACATCATTCCGACCAAGCGGAATTCAGGATCACATCGACGAAGTCACCCCGGACGAAGCCGGGAACGAAGTGTGCCAGCACATCGGCCTTCACGTTGCCGAACGTGGTGTCCGGGCGGTCTTCGAGTCCGTCCGTGAAGGCAGCGAGGATCTCGTTCTTGAAGTCCGGCCGCGGGTGGGAGGCAACGACGGCGGCGCGTTCCTCGTCGGTGATCGCGTCGTAGCCGATACCGAGTACGTCGAGTTCGACGCCGCGGGTAAGCAGCGCGATCTCCGGTGCCATATGCAGTGGAATCTCGGGGGTGGTGTGGAGTGCGATGCTCGTCCACACCGTGTCTGCGTCGTCTTCGCCGATTCCGTGGGAGCGGAGGAAGGTGCGGGCCTCGTCGGCGCCGTCGATCTCGAATCGCTGATCCGCGCGGCGGTACTTCGCCGTGAGGCCGAGGTCGTGGAACATGGCCCCGACGTACAACAGCTCGGGATCGAACGCGAGTTTCTGATGTCGGGCTCGGAGTGAGCCGAACAGGAACACACGCCGGGAGTGGTGGTAGATCAACGGGTTCGCGGCCTCCCGCACCAGTTCCGTTGCCTCGTTGACCACGACGGTGTCGGGAATCTCGATGCCTGCGACGGTGTCGGTCATGCGTTTCTCGCTTCCGGAAGCTCTGGTCCGCGGGGTGCGGCTGATCTACTTCACAGTGACATTGTCAGGCGCGGCGGAAACCGCCGTTCCGGCCCACTTCCGCACAGATCGGGACATGTCCGGTCGGCTGCTCTCAGCGACGGGTGGAGTGGAATTGCTGCCGATACGCCCGCGGCGACACCCCGAGATGCTGGATGAAACTGCGTCGCAAGGTCTCCGGGCTGCCGAATCCGCTGTGCTGCGCCGTGGAAGTCACGGTGTGTCCTGCATCGAGCATGGCTTTGGCGGTGTCGAATCGGATCAGCTCTACGTACTTGGCCGGGGTGGTCCCCAGCTCGTCCTGGAACAGCCTGGTCAGATGCCGAGGACTGACGTTGGCGCGCGCGGCGAGCCGGGTGATGGAGTGGTCACCGGTGGGATCCGCGATTACGGCATCGACCACCTCGCGGAGCTGTCCGGTGCGTGGCCGCGGCCCGCGCAGGCTGGGGGAGAACTGGGACTGACCGCCCGGTCGCTGCAGGAACACCACGAGTGACTGGGCGACCGCTCGTGCCAGTTCGGTGCCGTGATCGCGTTCGACGAAAGCCAGGGCCAAGTCGATGCCGGCGGTGACACCTGCCGAGGAGAAGATGGTGCCGTCCTCGACGAAGATGGCGTCGGGTTCCACGGTGATCCGGGGATATCCGCGCGCGAGGGTATCGGCGTGCTGCCAGTGGGTGGTCGCGCGCCGACCGTCGAGGAGCCCGGCCGCCGCCAGGATGAACGCACCAGTGCAGATCGAGGCCATCCGGTCGGCGTTGCCGGCCAGCGTGGTGGCCGCACCGGCGAGTTCGGGGCTCACCGGCGTCGACGGAAAAAGGTCGCCACCCATCACCAGCGCGGTCGACAGACGACCTGTGTTTGCGGCATCGACATCGACGGAAATCCGCATCCCGGTGGACGCGGTCACGTCGACTGCCCCGACCGAGCACAACACCAACTCATACGTGGCGCCGAGTCGATTGGCCTCCGTGAAGACCTCGGATGGACCGGCGACGTCGAGCATCTTCACGCCGTCGAACACGAGCACACCGACACGGTGGGGCACATCCATGAGCTCATCTTCCTCGCATCATGTTCTCAATGGACCGCCGGCGCGGACCCGCCACCGACACGTTGGGGGGGGCTATCGAGTGTTGCCGGTGATACTCGAACATCTGTACAGCAAGACTATTCGGCCTACGGGCAGTCTGCCTCACATCACCTGTCCGACGAGGTGTGCTGATGTCCGGGGTCCTCGTGGTCGTGGACCGGGGGACACCCCGAGGACGGAGAGTGTGCGACGCTCTTTGTCCGGCAACGCGTCGGCCCTCCACTTCTTCACCGCCCGGTAGAGCCACTGGCCCACCTGTTCACCGTCTGCGGTGACATAGTTCGCGGGAACAAGTGCGTTGCCGTGCTCTTCGCGGTAGGCGGCGATGGCGGTGAGCATCCGTCTCCGCTTGGCGTCGGTACGTGACACGGCCGGAAGTGGGACGTCGTCATCGCTCCACAGAAACCCGATCGCGTCGAGTTGCTCGATGCGCTGGGGCGGCAGTGTGCCGAGCATGCGGGCAATGCGCTGGCGGTCCTGCCAACGTCCCAGTCGGAAACCGCATTCGGTGACGTAGTCGGCAGGGACCGGAGTTCGGGGGTGCTGGTGCTGAAAAGCGCGGTAGAGCTGCAGGGCTGAGGCTGCGGGCCTGTTATCTCGCATCGAGATCGCATCCTTGTGAAAGCCGTCTAACGTTATCCGGATAGTCATCACTTCAAGTATGTCAACGAGTTTGACGATCTGTCACGAAAGTAGGCTCGTGTCGCCCCAGGAATGCAATCTCTGTCGGGGAAGCGAGTGCCCGGATGTGGCACTAGTCGTGGATGTCGACGGCGATCCTCGCCGGTTCCGTGAGTGTCGTGACCTGGAACTGCGGGTAGTCGGTACCGAGGCCGACGAACCACTGGGTGCCCCTTTCGTAGTTCGGTGTGAGGTGTACCTCCACGACGCTGTGCGCCGAGGGCTCCGGCAACGGGTTCGGTCCGTTGTACGCAGCGATCCCGCTCTCGGCCGAGGAGTCCGTGTCGAAGAAATAGATCTGCAGGATCGATCGACCGTTGATTCGTGTCGCGGTCTCCTTGCCGCGTTGTGTTGCCTCGGCGACGTATTCGGCGCGCCAGGGCGGCGCGTAAGTGCCGCCGAAGTCGGGTCCGTCGGTGGGGGAGGATCCGGTCGTTGGGGCGGGGCACCTCCGCCCGACCGTGCGCCGGGGACCCTGCTCCACGGGATCGTTGTTCCCTCGACGGATCCCGTGTGCTCGCTGGTCGACTGGCAGCCCGCTGCCAGGGCGATGCATGCCATCATTGCCACGAGTGGGGTCCGTGTGCGCGTTTTGCCCCTCATGGTCTGGTATTCGCCCGCCGCCGACGAGGTGTGACTCGGGCGAAGCTACGAGCGAATACCTGGTTCGTGACGCACGCGGTAGCGGAACCCAGTACGGCACGGCACTGGCCGCGCCGGTCGGGCGCATCACTTCGGCAGGCGCGGAAACCTCCGACATCTGGAACGGCTACATGGACGGCGCAATCCGCTCCGGCCGCCGCGCCGCCGACGAGATCCTCGCCGAACCGTCCTGAGCTCCGAGATGGCCCTGCCTTGCGCGGGACACAGTACCGATGGCCGTCGCCCCCAACTTCTCAGGTGGGTAGCTCCGCCCCGGACTGTTCGGCGGCCATGTACTCGGCGTACCAATCGGGCCAGTTCGGGTCTTCTTCGCCGGTGCGCTCTTCGTGCCCGCCGTGGGCGGCCGCCGCGCGCCGGAGCGCCGTCGCGAGGTCGCGTGCAGAGCCGAACGAGGTGACGGCGGTGTCGATACGCCCGGGAAGCCTGGTGGTGACCTCCTGCAGCACCCAGGTGTTGCCGTCGGGGTCGCTGAACGACGCCAGCGAGAAGTAGCTGCGACGGTCCGGGTCCAGCCCGTCGCCCGGGCCGTCCGGGCCGAGGTGGAACAGGGTCACCTCGATGTCGGCGGCGACCAGCTGGTCACGGGCAGCCTCGATGTCGGAGACGATGAGGTATCCCTTGGCGGAACCGGGTGCGGCCGTGGTGAGGTCGGCGCCGAAGTGGATCGAGGCGTCAGCACCGGGCGGGGTGAACTGGACGACGCCGGAGCCCGGCGGTGTGACGTCTTGTCTCCAACCGAGCCTGGTGTAGAACTCGGTGGCCCGGTCGACGTCCGTGACAGGAATGACGACGACCTCCAGCTTCATGTCGACCGGCGCGACATGCGTGCGGGTCGAATCGTTGGTCTGAACTTCGTTTGTGCTCACGGGTTGCCTCTCTGGTTGTGTCGGGAATTGATCGGGGTGGGTCCTTCGAGCCACCCACGTTTCGTCGTGTGGTCATCACGAGACAAACTGCTGCCCACCGTCGATGTCGTATGTCGCGCCGGTGAGCGCGGTGTTGCTCATGATGTGGACGGCCAGTGCGGCGACGTCGGCGGGGCCGACGACCCGGCCGATCGGAAGCGTTGTCCGCAATTCGTTCCTTCGCTCGTCCAGTCGATCTCCGAGCAGCGATGCCGACAGTGGGGTGTCGACGAAGCCGGCGGCGATGAGGTTGACGCGAACCGGCGCGAGCTCGAGCGCGAGGGCCGCCGTGAACGGGGGCAGTGCCGCGGTGGCGGCGGAGGCGATCCCCAGTCCGTGACCGATGCGCCGGCCGCCGGTTCCGCCCATGAGTATCAGCGTGCCGCCGGGCCTCATCTTGCTCGCCGCGTTGCGCGCGACCTCGAGCCCCAGCACCACGTGACCGCTGAGCTGTTCGCGCACCTCATCGGAGTCCATCTCGAGCAGGGGCGCGTAGCGCGGGCCCCCGGCCGTGACCAACACATGGTCGATCGGTGTCGGCAGGTCGTGGAAGAACCTGGCCAAGGAGGCCGTGTCGTTGGCGTCGAAGGCCGCGGTGCGTCGCGTGCCGACCTCTGTCGCTGCTTGGGCGAGCCGGTCAGAATTGCGGCCGGTGAGGATGACCTCGGCGCCCTCGGCCCGGGCGCGGCGAGCTGTTTCGAGCCCGATGCCTGCGCTGCCGCCGATCACGACGACGGTTTGTCCGGCCAGTTCCGGTTCGCGCTGGATGGAGACTGGAGTGGTTTCGGTGGTCATAGTTTCTCCGTCGGTAGCGTCGGCTGCCGATGGCCGGGATGCTTGCGAGCACAGCTCCCACGCTTCCTCCTCGGACCTGCCGCAGCCGTCGGCAGGACTGATCGCGACCTCAGGGGACACCGTCGCGACAGCGGCCGCTGGTCGGCGTCCGTCTACGGAAATGCTTCTACAGTCGTCGCGGCCGGGCAAGGGTGGACGCGGAGTGGGTGGATGCGACGACCGTCGTCGCGCGGTGGGATGGGCTTCCGGGTGTGGGGAGGTCGAGAGCCTCGACGCCTCACGGGTGGGGGAGCGGTCTCGCGTTTCGGGTGTCGAGTATGGCAGTCATTACTGCGATTTCATTGCTCTGGTCACGGATCATCCCGCGTGCGATGCGGCGGATCGGTTCGGATGCAACCGCGTCGGTGGCGGCCTCGGCCATGTCGACGCCCCCTTGGTGGTGCCGAATCATGAGCTGCAGAAACAGTGTCTCGGCATCTGAGCCGCGCAGGCCGGCGAGCCGGGTGATCTCGCTGATACTCGCTGCTCCCGGCATGGGCGCGCCGCCCTGGTCACCCATGGCGTGATCAGATCCGTGGATCCACTGCATCGGATGCGGGGTGGTGAACGGCTCGTCGAAAAGGTTGAGCCAGCCGCGCATCGCCGCGATCTCGGAGGTCTGTGAGACGACGATCTGGTCGGCGATGACCCGGATCTGCGGATCGACGTCCCGCGGCAGCGTCTGGGCGATCAGGACGGCCTGCTCGTGGTGCACCGACATGTCCTGTGCGAAACCGATGTCCGCTGATGACAATTGGACCCCGCCGGGGTTCGTGGCGCGCTCCGACTGCAGCCACATTCCGGCGGCGACCCCGGCGGCACCGACCAAGACGGCGCACAGCAACAGGACGAGCGGACGGCGGAACGACGAAGGCGTGGTGTCACTGCCCATAGGTCGAAACCTGATTCACCGGTGGTTGATAAACGGCGTCGTCGAGCTGCAACGCCATGAAACCGTTGTCGCTGCACGAGGTCCAGATCTGGTTGCCGTGGAACTCCGGAGGCGAGAAGCACCAGTCCGCGGACAGGTCGCCGAACGCCACCATTCCGGCGCGCGGGCCGAACGCGACCCGCGGATCCGTCTTGCCCTCGAAGACGGCGCGGGCGAGCGGAACGAAATTGAAGAGTGAGACACCGATCAGCGAGGACAGTGCGTGCGGTGAGTTGGTGAGCTGAACGTTCTTACCGGTCTGTGCCGGCGGGTTGTAGTAGGCGATCTCGCTGATGCGGCTCAGATCGCGAATATCGAACACGCGGATCCCGGACGATTCCCAGGAGCACGCGAGCGCGGTCGGGTCGGCTGGGCGGTCGACCACGCAGTAGTGCGGATCGTAGGAGAACACCGAGCCGCCTTGCGACGACCGAAGGTTCGCGGCGGTATTGGCCGGGATCTGGATCTCGAGCTTGATCTTCTGCACGATCTCGGCGTGCGCCGGGTCGGCGACATCGAAGACCTTGATCCCACCGCCGCCGGTTTCGTCGACGGTGAAGATGTAGGGCTTGTCCCCATATGTGACCGGGATGCTGTGCTGATTGAAGAAGCCGTCGGTCCACAGATAGGTGGCGATCTGCGGGACGGTGGGATATGGGTCGCCTCGTTGCACCGCGCTGATGTCGAGGACGGTGATCCCACCGAGATTCGACAGGTACATCCGGTTCCCGTCCGGGGTGATGCCGAATCCATGTCCGCCGAGTCCGTGCAATCCCTGCCAGATGATCCGCGGCTCGGCCGGGTTTCTGATGTCGATGGCGGTGAGGAATCCCGGTGCGGGGCCGGACACCCAGTAGGTGTTGCCGTCCGGGGAGAAGCCGCCTTCGTGGGAGATGAACGGCAGCGGCATGGTGACGTCGGTACCGGCACCCCGGTTGAGCAACCGGGGGTGGGCGCAGTCGGAAATGTCGTAGACGGAGAAGTAGCCGGTGCCGGCAGCGATCGGCACCGCTGTGGCCGCGAGCAACTTGCGTGCCTTGTTGACCTTCAGACTTTCCCAGGTTCCGCCCAGCATCGCCGGTTCGTTCAGGGTCGTGGACAACGCCGGCTGCGCGGGGTTCGACACGTCGAGCACCTGTACGCCCGGCGTTGTGGGGTTGAGCAGGTTCCCGGGGAAGAACGTGCTGGTGTATGAGCAGTGGTCGTAGGTCACGGACAGCAGGCCGCCACCGCGATCCTGCAAGCCTCCGACCAACGACATGTTGCATCGATAGCCCTGGGTGCTACGGCCGTTGTTCCGGTCCTCGGCCGGAACGTCGCCCTGCATACCGGTCTCCGGCAGCGAACCAGGACCGCAGTTCGCCCGCGGAACGGCCGTCGAACCGACGTCGTCGAAGAAGAACGTCTCGGCTGACGCGATGGCAGGCATCGGGCTTGTCGCGACGCCGAGAACGACCGATACCGCGAGGGCCGCGGTAGCCACACCTCGCCGGGCACTTCCTGGTCGCATCCGCGCGATCCTCATCGAGATCTCCCCCTGCAGTGTGGTCTCAATCACGGGAACGCTAGCAACCCGTACTCGAGTTCACATACAAATTGGCCAACTCCGCAGAACTGGCGGACGGCGAGTGGAAGTTATGGCGAGATTCGATGCGTCGGTCGGATCCCTACACTGTCAGTCGTGCGAATCGCGACCTTCAACGTCAACGGGATCCGCGCGGCGCAGCGGCGCGGCTTCGAGGACTGGCTGGGCGACCGCGGCCCCGATGTGGTCGCGCTTCAGGAGGTGCGCGCTCGTGCCGAGGCCATCCCGCCGGGGGTGTTCGGCCACTATCACCTCACGTACGACGAGGGCGACGTCGCGGGCCGCAACGGTGTCGCGGTTCTGACCCGGCGTGCGCCCGTCGCAGTTCGGACGTGGAGTGGTACAGCGCTGATGCGTGCGCCGGGTGAAATGCACACCGACAGAGTCGAATTGGATCCGGAGCCGTTGGCTCGGGGTCTGGGAGAGTTCGCGAACCAGGGCCGGTACGTCGAGGTCGACCTGGCCGAGGCGCCGATCACCGTGGCATCGATGTACCTGCCGAAGGGCGGTCTTCCGGCCCACCTGCAGAAGCCCGGACGCATGCGGGAGGCGCCCGACGGCGGAGCACGCTACGACCGCAAGATGCGTTTCCTCTCCGCGTTCGCGCGACAGCTGACCCGCTCGCGGCGCACGGCACGCGCACGGGGAAGGGAGCTTCTGCTGATGGGTGACCTCAACATTGCGCACACCCGTAGCGACGTGCGGAACTGGCGGCGCAGCAATCAGGCCGAGGGGTTTCTGCCGGAGGAGCGCGAGTGGTTCGACTCGATCCTGTCGCCGCGCACCCTCGTCGACGTCGTTCGGCGGCAGCATCCAGGCGTCGACGGCCCGTACTCGTGGTGGTCGTGGCTGGGGCAGTCGTTCGTGAACGACATCGGCTGGCGCATCGACTACCACCTCGCGACGCCGGACCTGGCTCGGGCGGCGGTCACGGCCGGCACCGATCGGGATCCGGTGGCCGACCGCCGGATGAGCGATCACGCTCCGGTCGTCGTGGATTACGACTTCTGAGCGGCCCGGGCTCCTCGCACGGCGAGGACAGCCGGAGACTCAGGTGGTCAGTTTCATGGACAGGAAGGCCAAGGTCGCCCCGAACTCTCGGATCTCGCTGGGCTGGTCCGGCTGACATGCCCATTCGATCAGGTCTCGATCGGCCACCAGGTCGGCGGCGCGACGGCGGGATTCTTCGGGGTCGGGCGGTGTTGCCCGGAGCGCATCACCCAACCGGCTCAGGGGTTCGACGAGAGGGATCAGCTCGGAGGGAGGGCGGTTCTCAGGCGTGAAAACCCGCTGAGCGCTCTTGACCACCGTCATCGCCGCGAGCCACGAACCTTCCCAGGTACCTGCCTGGTCATTCGGTGGGTGCATAGCGTCAGCGTAGACATCGTGCGTCGAGTCTCGCGGCGACTGACCTGAAATCATGGGTTGATCGGTCTACGGCTGTGCGACCACGGTGTTCCCGTTGTCGTCGGAGCAGTTGATCGTGTAACCGATCTCCGCGGATTCCGGGTCTCCCGCGAGGCGGCATTCCCACCCGTCGAAGCTGTACACCGGTTCCCTCTTGTCCGGTGCCGCGAAGTACTTCGTGAGCATCGTGTGCGCCTCGTCGCAGCGGAGTGTGCCCCTCACAATGACCACGGTCGCAGGTTTACCCGTCTCCGGATAGACAACGGGGCCACACTGATTCGATCCGCGGGCCTGCTGGGGGAGCGGGGCCGGGGTGGGCGCGATCTGCGGTGGGCTCGCGCTGGGGAGGCTCACGGGTAACGGGGTGAACTCGAACGCGTAGCCGCTGGTGGAGATGGTGAATCCCTTGTCCGTCGCATCCTCCCTGCAGGAGACGCCGGAGAACTGCACATTGCAACTGAATCCGTCGATCGCCAGCGTGGTGTCATAGGGAAGGACGTTGGCGTTGCCGGGAAAGACAGCCTGGTTCCAGTTCTGGAAGCTCGGCTCCTTCCCCGCCTCGACCGCGATGAGGTTCGCCTCCGCCAGCGGGCCGCCGTCCGGCGAGGCGATCTGTGGAGTCCCCGGCACTCCCAATGGCCCCGCTGTGGGATGAGAGGCGCATCCGGCCAGATTCTTCGTGGGAATGATCGCGCACAGCCATTTCCCTGACGGAGTGACGAAGCCGTAGGAATCGGCTTCTGCGTCGCTGGAGGCGTACTCCTTCGCATCGACACCGTTGACCGGTGCCTCCGTTGGCGGTGCCTCGCTGGAGGCACTCGGCGCGGCCGATTCGGTGCCCTCGGTCGACGATGCGTCCTGGGTGCAGGCCGCGAGAAACAGGGACGAGACACCGGCGATCGATGCCAGCGCCACCGCGGGCCGAAGTCGAATCCTGGTCATGCACCACACCCCTTTCTCCTCAGTCTGCCGGATCGATCGGATGAGATGTTCCCACGAATACCGGTGTGCCGCGTGGCATCGATCGATCCGCGTCGACCACTGCAGGCGATAAGGGGCCGGAGGTGTCGAGAAGGTCCACCCAGGTGTCGCATCACCCCACCCTGTGGTGATGGTGCCGAATCCGGATCCCCGCGAGGATCGATCCCGTGTTCCTCGAACTGTCCGGACTCGCGGGCGGCACCCGGTGAGTCTTCGCGCGCAGAGCGCGACCGCCTTGGTGACCGCCGCACTGGCTGTCGCGGTGGTGGCATCCGTCGACTGGCAGTTGTGCCGGGGCGTGTTCAGTCCGACGGAATTGGCGTTGTTCGTGATCGTCGGAGTGGTGTTCGTGTCGGCCGGCCTGGTCGCCAAGTGGCACCGGCCGCAGGACAACCTGGGGTGGCTGCTGGTTTTCGCCGGGCTGCTGTGGCTGGTGAAGGGCTTTCGGCTGTCGACGGTCCCGGCCCTGTTCACGGCCGGCGCGGCGCTGACCAACATGTATATCCCGGTACTGATCCAACTCGTGTTCAGTTTTCCCTGGGGGCGGTTGCGTCACCGGTGGGAGCGATGGTTCGTCGGCGGAAGTTATGCGTATTACGCGGTCGCCGTCGTCTCCGAGCTTGCATTCCTCGACACCCACCGCGTCAGCCCGGCCCATCCGCCGTCGTTGAACCTGCTCCTGGTGCGTGACGACCCGAGGGTCTTCGCGGCGCTGCAAGTGATCTTCGGTGCGGTCGGGATCGCCCTCGGTGTCGTTCTGATCGGGGTGGTGGTCGCCCGGTGGAGGTCGGGTTCACCGGCCTACCGGGCCGCCGTGGCGCCACTGTGGATTGCCGCGCTGCTCGGGACCGCCGCCACCGCCTGGACACCGCTGGTCTCCGTGTGGGTGCACAGCCCGCAGCATGCGTGGACGCTGCTTCTGCGCTATCCGTCGACTGCGCTGATCCCGCTTGCGGTGCTGGCCGGGATGTGGCGCTACCGAGTCGCCCGAGCCGCGGTGCGCAACCTGATGATCGAGATCGGTACCGCTCCACTCGGTGACGGCTTCATCGAAGCGCTGCGGGCGGCGTTACGCGACCCGGACCTGGCGTTGTGGTCGTTCTCCCGCGCCCGCGACGGGTATGTGGACGCGCAGGGGCGTCCCCAGGTTCTGCCACCGAGGAACGATCCCCGCGAGGCCACTGCCCTCATCCGTGACGGCGTCCTGGTGGGGGCGTTGGTGTACGACCGGGCGGTCGCCGACCTGCCGAGGCTGCTGGCGGCCGTGCGGGCCGCGACCACCCTGGCGCTGGACAATCAGCGACTGCACGGCGAACTCGAGGCGCAGTTCGCCGAGGTCCGCAGGGCCCGCGAGTAGACCGCCGAGTGCCAGGGGTCCTAGCACTCGCCGGTGCTAGAATCTTGGGCATTGTCGCAGGTCCGGCAGTTGATGTCCTCGCATCTTCCTGTCGGAGTCGCCCGGCCGAGGAGGCCGTCCCATGGCTGAGTCATCGGTACTACCCGCGGATCTCGGCGGCAGCCCAGATCTCGAACGCATCATCCTCGAGCACGCCTATCGCGGCGCGTATCTCCAGCTCGCACTTCGTGGTGTTCTGGTGCTCTTCATCGCGTTGACGCTGGCGTTCGTCCCGCCCATGAACGACGCGGGCGTGTGCGTCGCGGTCCTGATCTGCTACGCACTCTGGTCCGGCGGGCTCGCGCTGTGGACTCGGCGAGGCGGTCCCGGGCCGGTGAACGCGATGTGGCTCGCCCTGTTCGTCGACCTCGCGGTCCTCGGTCGCCTCACCCTGTTGACTGGTATTGCGGCACAACAAAGTTGGACCGCAGACATTCTGAGCAACGGTTTATTCGTGATCCCGCTACTGGCCTCCACGCAGCTGCGCCCGGGGGTCTGTGCGTCCGTGGTCGTGCCGACGGTCCTGGTGTTCCTGGCCGCGAGCTGGGCGACGATGGCGTCGAACGAAGAGCCCTGGTCCTCCATCCTGCTCAGCACGATGGCCCTCGCCGTCCTCGGTGCGGGCGCCGTGATGCTCAGCAGAATTCAACGGTCCAGGGTGCTGACGATCGGTCACCTGGTGCGCGACCGCACCGCCCTGCTCGCGGAGTTGATGGGTCTCGAACAACGCGAACGACGTGCGTTGTCAGAGCAACTCCACGACGGGGCGCTCCAATTCGTCCTGGCCGCGAAGATGGACCTCGACGACCTCACCGGCAGTGCCGACCCGGAGGCGGTCGCTCGCATCACCCACGCACTCACCGAATCCGCAACCCTGCTCAGGGCGACCGTCTCCGAGCTGCATCCCACTGTGCTCGATCGCGTCGGTCTCGCTCGCGCCCTCGGCGATCTCACCCGCTCGGCCCAGGCGCGTGGCGGTTTCGAGGTTCAGCTCCTGACCTCGGAATGGGTCGACGACCTTCGCACGTCGGCTGATGATGTGCTGTTCAGCGCGGCACGCGAATTGCTCAGCAACGTGGTCAAACACGCGCAAGCCAGTACCGTTCGGGTCGAGCTGGCGCAGTGGGGTGAGCATGCCGTCCTCGATGTCACCGACGACGGGTGCGGCATCTCCCGAGAGGCGATCGACCGCAGCCTCAGTAGAGGCCACATCGGATTGACATCGCACGAACTCCGTGTCGTCGCGGCGGGAGGCAGCTTCTCCGTCCACCCCGGACCTCGATCCGGAACGGTTGCGCACATCGAAATGCCGTTCGAGATCGTGACAGCACCCGACTCCCTCACCACCTCGGCGCACTAGCAGATCGCGGGGCGCTGAGGCCGGGATTCGGGCTACTCGACGGCAAGCATCACCTCGGTGGATTTCACGAGCACCGTCGCAGCCACCCCCGCCTTCAGGCCGAGTTCCTCGACCGCCTCCTTCGTGATGGATGCAGTGACGATCTGCTCGCCTCCGTCGAGCTTCACTTTCACCGTGGCCATCACACTGCCGAGGGTGACCTCGGTGATCGTTCCGGCGAGCTGGTTCCTCGTGGACAAACGCATCGTGAACCTCCATGTCGGGGCACGTCGTTCCGACGCTAGCCGCAACCACTTCGGAAAGGGAGAGGACCGAACCTTTCGGATCAATCGGATGTGACAGCGGACGGGCTGGGTTCGAGGAGGGCCGTGACACAGGTCGGACCGAGACCGATCTCCGGCCACCCCGCCGAGATCATGATGTCGTGCGGGCGTGTACACGTTCCGAGCCAATAATTCGGCTCCGTGCGGTACGCAGGCACCCCACCCCACTTCAGCGGCGAGCCGGAGCGCGGAAGGTAGGGGTCGGCTTCGCCCGCCACGGAACCCAGCTGCAGCAGCACCGACAAGTACGACCACTGGGTGTCGGGATCGGTCGGATCGGACAGCGTTCGTGTCTCGTGATGCGCACGTTCGGCGGCGCGCCCGGTCGCGGTCAGCGCGAGCCGGATATGGATTCCGGACGAGAAAGCGATGATTCCCAGCAAGTCGAGGGTGATGTGCGTTTTGGACGCGAGAATGGTGGGACCGTGCACTGCGGTCCCACTGGCTGCCGGCGGCGCGAATGCCGGCCAACGCACTCTGCGCATGCCCACGATCGTGCACCTCCATCGAGGCGGAATCAACGTGCCACGCCCGCAGCGCCGCGGTGTTGTCGACGCCGCTTATCGTGGATGGGGTCACAGGCGGTGTGGGACGGGTCAGAAGGCGGCGAACTCGCCGTGCTGGCCTATCGGGGACCCGAGCCCTCGCCGACGACGTTCGCCCCGGGAAGGGGTTCGCAACCCGGGTATGCCGCCGCCATCCGCCGCATCGAGGCCGAAGCCGCGTTGGTGCAGGTCGTCAACGAGCGCCTCGGCCATGCCGGCGACGACGCACTGATCGTTCTCGCCAGGCATAGTCGGCGGTGCGCCCGGGCGACACCGTTGCCCGCCTCGGCGGTGACGAATTCGTGGTGGTGTGTGAGGACGTCGCAGGTGCACCGGAGGCGGTGGCAATTGCCGCCCGGATCACGGGAAGCCTCGCCGACCTGAACCGGGCCGAATCTCTCGACTGGCCGATCAGTGCCAGTATCGGTGTCGCACTGTCCGATCCGGAGTGCACCCGCGAAGAACTCGTCCGCCGGGCGGACTCGGCGATGTATCGGGCGAAAGCTGCGGGGCCGGGCGGCTACGCGCTCTACGACGGCACCTTCTAGGACGGCAGCAGAGCCCGATCGGTGCACAGCGGCCGACGTGGCAGGAAGTCGCGGCCGCCGATAGGCACCCTAGGGAGGGGAAATTGTCATCTTGACGCGGATCCCGGCCCGTCGAATACTTTCTGGACAGGGCGGATCCCGTCGACCTACGACGAAAAGACTCCGCTTCGCCCTTGTGACAGAAAGATATTCGCGTCGTCGACTGCTGGTGAACGCATCGGCGTGTCTGGTCGACCTGCATCAGAGGTGAAAGCGATGAACACGAGTGTGCACGTGGGCACGAAGCCTGCCCGGCTCGGCGGGCGTCGCCGCGACGTCGTGGACGTCGGACGGAATTGAGGCGCCCGATGGCCGATTTCGACCCAGATGCGACCCAGGCGGCGGCGGTCCGTGCAGTCGGCCACGGGATCGTGGCCGAGTTGGACGCTGCCGGGTTCGCAGGTGCAGAGGAAGTCGGCCGGGGCGGGTTCGGTGTCGTGTACCGCTGCCTGCAGCGTTCACTGGGGCGAATCGTCGCGATCAAGGTGCTGACCTCGGACCTGGACCCCGAGAACCGCGAACGCTTCCTGCGGGAGGGGTACGCGATGGGTGGGCTCTCCGGTCACCCGAACATCGTCAACATACTGCAGGTCGGCGTGACCGACGCCGGTCGCCCGTACATCGTCATGCACTATCACCCCCGCGATTCACTGGCGGTCCAGATACGCCGGGAAGGTCCGCTGCCCTGGCCGGAGGCGATCAGCATCGGGGTGAAGCTGGCGGGAGCCCTGGAGACGGCGCACCGCACCGGTACGCTGCATCGCGACATCAAACCCGCGAACATCCTTCTCACCGCCTACGGCGAGCCGCAGCTCACCGATTTCGGCATCGCGCACATCGCCGGCGGGTACGAAACGGCCACCGGCGGGTTTACCGGGTCACTGGCATTCACCGCGCCGGAGGTGCTGAACGGGGAATCGCCGACCGCGAGGTCCGACGTCTACGGACTGGGCGCGACGATCTTTTCACTGATCGCGGGGAGGGCGGCGTTCGAGCGGAAGACCGGGGAGGAACTCGTTGCGCAATTCGTGAGGATCAGCAGCCAACCGGTGCCGGACCTGCGCGCCCAGGGCATCCCGGACGGCGTGTGCGCCGTGATCGAGAGGGCAATGGCGACGAATCCCGCTGCTCGGCCGGGGTCCGCCGAGGAGTTCGGACACGAACTCCAAGCCGCTCAGCGACACATCGGTCTGCGTTCGGACGCGATGGCGCTGGCACCCCTGGAGGCCGCGCAGACGACTGAGGAGCACCCGTCGGATTCCGGTGCCGATGGATACCGTCGAATCCGCTACGAAGGTTCGGACAGCGGTCAGCGTCCGTGGGGCGAACCGACCCAGCAGCTCCAGCCGGATTCCCATCCGTCGGGACCGCCGTTCTGGCCGCCGAATGGCCCGCCGCCCTGGCCACCGACCGGAGAATCGGGCAGCATCGGAGAGTCCCGCACAGGTCGGCGCGCGGTCCTGACCGTCCTGGCACTGGTCGTCGCGCTGGTGCTGGCCGGCGGCGGGTACCTCGTGCTTCGAGAAACCACCGGCCCAGGCACCGCACGACCTACCGTGCAGGACGCCGGCGCTTCTCCTGCCGTCGACCCGACCGCGGCGTGGCGACCGGTCGAGGATGCCCGTGTTGCCCGCCAGCAGACGGCAACGACCGTCGCGGACGGGACGATCTGGGTCTTCGGAGGGTTGGACGAGAACGGCGTCTCCGCCCAGCAGGAGGGCTATGACCCGGCCATCGACACCTGGAAGGCCGGCCCCGACCTTCCGGTCCCGCTCAATCATGCGATGGCTGTCACCTACAACGACGAACCCGTGCTGATCGGCGGTTGGAAAGCGGAAGGTCAGAACCTGACCGCTGTCGATTCCGATCGGGTGATGGCCATGCGCGACGGCCGGTGGGTGGACCTGCCGCCGCTGAACGCACCGCGGGCAGCTGGGGCCGCGGCCGTGGTCGGCGACAAGATCGTGGTCGCGGGCGGACAGGCGAACGGTCAACTGGTGGCGACGACCGAGGTGTTCGACGGCACGAAGTGGACGACGGTCGCGCCTGTCCCCACACCACGCGAGCACCTGGCCGGGGTGTCGGATGGTACGTACTTCTATGCGATCGGTGGGCGGGATCTGGCGTCGGACCAGAACACCGCCGCGGTCGAACGGTTCGATCCTGCCGCGGGAACGTGGACGACGTTGCCCGCCATGCCCACTCCTCGCGGCGGGCTCGGTGCGGCGTTCATCGACGGCCGCATCGTCGCGGTCGGTGGTGAAGAACCGACTCGGGTGCTGTCGACCGTGGAGGCCTACGACGTGGTCGCGGGAACGTGGTCGCAACTGCCGGCTCTGCGCACACCGCGGCACGGGATGGCGGTCGGCGCGGTCGGCAACACGGTGTATGCCGTCGGCGGCGGTATCAAACCGACACACGCCGAATCCACTGCTGTGTCCGAGGCCCTCCAGCTCGCGCCACGCAAGACCCAGTGGGCGCCGGCGTGGCGTCCGCTGAAGGATGCGCCGATCGCCCGTCAGCAGACGGCGACGGCCGTCGCGGACGGCACGATCTGGGTGCTCGGCGGACTCGACAATGCGGGGTCGACCCCGAAGGTCGAGGGGAACGACCCCGCCATCGACACCTGGAAGGCGGGCCCCGACCTTCCGGTTCCCCTCAATCACGCGATGGCCGTCGAGTACGGGGGCGAGTTGGTGGTCCTCGGAGGCTGGGTGCCGGAAGGTCCGAACCTCACCGGGATCACGTCGGACCGGGTGCTCACGCTGCGGAACGGCAAGTGGATGGATTTGGCGCCGATGAACGAGCCGCGGGCGGCGGGGGCCGCGGCCGTGGTCGGCGACAAGATCGTGGTCGCCGGGGGACAGGCGGACGGCGCATTGGTGGCGACGACCGAGGTGTTCGACGGAACGAAGTGGACGACCGTCTCGGACATCCCGACTCCACGGGAGCATCTGGCCGGGGTGTCGGATGGTACGTACTTCTATGCGATCGGTGGGCGGGATCTGGCGTCGGACCAGAACACCGCCGCGGTCGAACGGTTCGATCCCGCCGCGGCAACGTGGACGACGTTGCCCGCCATGCCCACTCCTCGCGGCGGGCTCGGTGCGGCGTTCATCGACGGCCGCATCGTCGCGGTCGGTGGTGAACAGCCGACCAAGGTGCTGTCAACCGTCGAGGCCTACGACGTCGACTCGGGAACCTGGTCATCATTACCGCCCATGCCCACGGGAGCTCACGGGATGTCGGTTGCAACGGTCGGTCACACCGTCTACGCCATCGGCGGTGCGTTACGGCCCACCCATGCGGAGTCCACCGCGACTGCACAGGCACTGGATTTCTGGTGAGAGTGCCGGCGTCGACGGGTCGATCGTCCACCGGTCACGCACGCTGAATGTCTTCTGTCCGTGTAGTTGTGCTCAGTAGAGGGGGACTAGACTTGTCGTTGGAGGGGCGAGGTTCGCAGGATGCGGGCCGGGTAGGAAGTGGTTCGTGATGAAGGTGACGGCGAAGGCCACCCGTTGTGGCGGCTGGTGGGTGGTGGAGGTCCCGGGAGTCGAGGCGGCTCTCACCCAGGCGCGGCGGCTCGATCAGGTTTCTGCCATGGTGGCGGATGCTGTGCATCTGGTCGAGGATGTGCCGGCCGAGGACGTCGAGGTGGTCCTCGACTACGAGATCGGGGATTCGGCGGCGCTCATGGAGGCCCGAGCGGCCCACTTGCAGATCGAGTCCGCCGCTCACGCGCAGGAATGTGCAGCGCGGGCCTCGCGGGCCGCGGTGGCGCATCTGCGCCGATCGGGGCTGTCGGTGCGTGATATCGGTGTCATCCTTGAGCTGAGCCCGCAACGGGTCTCTCAGCTCGACCGAGCAGACGCTCGTACTCGATGACAGTGCGAGCGGCGGGTGCATACTCCGGGCCGTGATGTCGGTCTCCGAGTATGGTCCCGGTACTCGTGCTGTCGCTGAGGATTTCGATGTCCGACACCATCAGGATGTTCCTCGCCGGCGACGTGATGACCGGTAGGGGCGTCGACCAGATCCTCCCCTTTCCCGGCGACCCGGAGTTGAGGGAGCGTTGCGTCCGCGATGCCCGCGAGTACGTCGCGTTGGCGGAGAAGCGAAATGGTCCGATCCCCGGCCCCGTCGGGTTCGGGTGGCCGTGGGGTG
Source organism: Rhodococcus sp. JVH1 (assembly GCF_000280725.2). Lineage (NCBI taxonomy): Bacteria > Bacillati > Actinomycetota > Actinomycetes > Mycobacteriales > Nocardiaceae > Rhodococcus > Rhodococcus sp. JVH1. Next base: position 7,654,097 of record NZ_CP166289.1, read on the forward strand.
AGGCGTTGCCGATCCTCGACGCTGCGGAGCCCGAGGCCCGCGTCGTCAATCTCGAAACGACCGTCACCACGTGTGCTCGATTCGCGTCCAAGGGAATCAACTACAGAATGCATCCGTCGAACCTGGGGGTGCTCACCGCTGCGCGGATCGACGTCTGCGTACTGGCGAACAATCACCTACTCGACTTCGGTGCCGATGGTCTCGTGGAGACCCTCGACGTGCTGGCGCGCAACGGCGTGCGGACCGTCGGAGCGGGGCGCACCGTGGCACAGGCGTGGTGTCCCGTGGTCGTGGAGACCGGACGGGGTCGTCGGCTGCTGATCTGGGCCGCAGCACTGCCGTCGAGTGGGGTCTCGTCGCACGGGGCGGCACGCCGGGGTCGGCCGGGTGTCGCGTACCTTCCGGAACCCACGCCCGCCGAGGCAGACCATGTCCTCGACCGGACGCGGCTGATACGGAGGAACACGGACGTGGTGGCGGTCTCTCTGCACTGGGGTTCGAACTGGGGATACGACGTGCCGGACACGCATGTCGAATTCGCGCATCGGCTCGTCGACGGTGGTGTCGATGTTGTCTTCGGGCACTCGTCTCACCACCCGCGGCCGGTCGAGATCTACCGCGGCCACCCGATCTTGTACGGCTGCGGCGACCTGATCAACGACTACGAGGGCATCGGGGGACACGAACGCTTCCGCGACCATCTGCGGCTGCTCTATCTGGTGACGCTCGACGCGCGCACGCACGAACTGCTCGAGCTACGAATGGTGCCGATGAGGTCTCGGCAGATGCAACTGCACCGCGCGTCGAGACGTGACACCGAATGGCTGCGGCGGGTTCTCGACGGGATCAGCCGCGACTTCGGCACCCGCATCGATGTAGGCGACGACGTTCTCGTCGCCCGCGCGAACCACGCGAACTAAAGACCGGCGGGGTACCTTCCGCGGCGCCCGAGTCGAAATCGGGCGCCGCCGAAGAGCGGAATCAGGTTACCGATCAGCGTCGACGCCGCCGCGAATCCAGTGCTGGATCCGCCAGATCACGTTGTACAGATTCCACGGTGCGACGTCGTAGGTATCCCACGGCTGACCGACGTGTGCGGTCCATTCGGGAATCCGCCCACAACAGATCCGGTGATCGAACACGGAATAGAGGGCATTGCAGAATGCAGTACGCATCAGGTTTCTCCTGAGTCGGGGCGGTCCCGGACCGGGACTAGCCTAGGTGCGTTCTGCGCATACGAGCACACTACCGGGCTCCAACGAGAACCTATGGCCCCCACCGCCTAGAATTTCGGGTGCACGGACCCGCAGACGCGGTAATTTCGATCGGCGGAGAGTGGCAATGCAAGTTGGAGCGCTATTCGGCAGATACCGGCTGGACCGTTCGCTGACGGTGGATGTGAGCGGCGAGGTCTGGGCGGCGTTCGACACCGTCATGTTCCGGCAGGTCGTGGTGCGGGTGCTGCCGCCGGATGCTACCGAGGACGACGAATACTGCGATCGGTTCGAACGGGAAGCCGGGATCGCGGCGCAGATCCGGAACCCGCACATAGTGCCGATCCACGACTTCGGGCAGGTCGGAAACCGGCTCTTTCTCGCAACGCCGGTCACCCAGGGCACGAACTTGCGGACGATCCTTCAGTCCACCGGACCGATGGAGGTATCGCGCGCGGTCGGCGTTGTCGAGCAACTGGCGTCGGCGCTGGAGGCCGTGCGCGTGGCCGGGCTGGTCGAGCAGGAAGTGTCGTCGGCGAACGTCGTCGTGCAGGACGGGGGACTGGTCCAGCTCACGGACGTCGGGCTCCCCACGATTCTCGGGGCCGCGTCGGGCGTCTACGGTCTGACCTGCGTGTTGTACGAGTGCCTCACCGGGGAGGTGTTCCCGACCTCGGCGATCCCGACGCCACCGGTCGGCATGGCTGCCGTGATCGCACGCGGAACGGCGGCTGACCCCGCGCGGCGCTATCGGTCGGTGGGCGAACTCGCCGCCGCCGCTCGTGTCGCGGCGCCACCGCAACAGCCTGCCGTCGAGCCCGCTCCTGCGACCCCTCCGATCGACCGGAACCGCCGCCTGATCGTCGCCGGACTTGCGCTCGCCGCGATCGTCGCTGCCGCGATTGTCGGGGGCGTGATCATCGGATCGGGAACGTCATCGCCTCACGTCGCCGTGCCTACGCCGTCGTCGAGCGCGGCAAGGCCGGCATCGCCGTCATCGTCACCGTCCGCCATGGCGAACCCGACCGCTGCCGAACAGGAGCCGCCGGTCCAAGCACCACCACCGACGGAAACACCGGTTGCGGAGGCTCCCATTCAGGAGGAAGCCATACCGATACCGACTCCGGCGCCGCAATCACCACCGGTAGTGCCGGCACCCGCACCCCCTCCGGGAGCATCCGCTCCGCAGGTGCTGCCGTGCTATCCCGGTTACGAGCACACCCCGCCCCCGGACGGCCCGTGCCTCCCACCCGGCTCGCCACCGGCGAATGCCCCGGCACCCGTGCCTGCCCCGGCACCCGTGCCTGCCCCGGCACCAGCGCCCGCCCCAGCCCCGCAGGTGCTGCCGTGCTATCCCGGTTACCAGCACACCCCGCCCCCGGACGGGCCGTGCTGGGCTCCCGCGGGCCCGTGAAGTCTCACCGAAGATTGTCGGCGGCGATCCAGGTGTCGTAGACCTCGCTGACCGCTGCAGCGATCGCCGGACCGTGCAGTGTCCGCGCGGCTCGTGATTGTTCGATTTGGATTCCGCCGGCAGCGTCGATGGTCAGGCGGTTGACCAGGTTGGATGCGGATTCACCACTATGTCGTTCTCCGCGTTCGGCTACGCGAACACAGATACCGCTTCCGTCGAGTGCCTTCGCGATCGCGTTCCGGACGTCCGACTTGAGCCGCGCGGGAGCGCGGCCGCCGATGAGGACGTCGTTTCCTCGGTAGCCGTGAAACGACAGCGCCCACCGGAATCGTCTCGCCGACAGGGAGCGTAGAAGCGGAAAGCTGTGCACGCTGAGATCAGTCGAGGAAATGTGCCATGCACGATAGGCATTGCCTACCGGTCGCCACCCTTTACACACCCACAGTGTCGAATCGCGTGATCCGAGCGAAGCGACGACCTGTTCAGCTTGCTGATCCGTTCGGGTTTCGATGGCGCCACCGTGCGGTGCCAGGACCACGAGACGGTGATGTCGCCCGTCGTCTTCGAGCCGCTCGATGAACTCACCCCCCATTTCGGCCTCTTCCTCGGTCATCGCGGAGGCGGTGCACCGTCGGTCGAGTGTCACCGTCTGTCCCGGCGCCGCGCCGAGTCGACGACAGCCCCCCGCTGTTATCCGGATGGTGTCGATCTCGTCCACATCGGTATCCGGGAGCAAAGTGAACAGTGCGGTCGTTCCCCCGTGGCTCACGCGAGCCTGCTGACGCGGCTCCGCTCCCATCCGAGTCAACATCCGCGGGTGAATTCCGATACGTTCGGCGGCGGATGCCCTGGTGGAGCGATCGTGACGGACGGCGAGGCGCAACGGCATCGAAATCTGCTGAAACGGACGCTGTTCGAACACCTTTTCAGGTTAGGCTCGAATCCGTTGTGGGTGCGGTCGAAACAAAAAACCGCCACCGATCTCGAGGTGCGAATCCGGTGACTCGATGAGCCCCCTTGTCGGCAGTCCTCGCGCGGCGAAGACTCGAATCCATGAGCAATAAAGCAGTGGTCAGTCTCACCACCGGTCTCGAGGACGCCGAGAAGGTGACGGTTGCGTTTCTGGTCGCGGTCGGCGCGGCAGAACAACAGCGCGAGACGCTGATGTTTCTCACGAAAGAAGCGGTACGGCTGGCGCTCGACGGCACGATTCAGGGCGTGGCCTGCGAAGGTTGTCCGCCGCTTCCCGATCTGGCGGCGCGGTTCGCGACCGCGGGCGGCATCTACATGGTGTGTCCGATCTGCTTCGAGGCCAAGCACCTCGACAAGGACGCGCTGGTATCCAATGCCGAACTCGCCGGGACGGTACCGATGTGGAAGTGGATCGGCGACGAAGGGGCGGTGACCTTCAGCTATTGACCGGCGGAACGACCGGGAACCGGTCCAGTTACACTGCGCGCGAGGGTGATCGAGTCGATTCGATCAGGGATCACGGGGGACAGGACCGGCAGTGACCGACCGCTACGTACTCGTCGACACCGACGCCGGCGTCGACGACGCTCTTGCGCTACTCACCATTGCACAGCACGCCGGAGCCGAAATCGTCGGTGTCGGAACCGTGTTCGGGAACTGCACCGAACGGCAGGCCGCGCGGAACGCCCTCACCGTTCTGTCCGTCGCCGGCATGCGCGACGTTCCGGTGTGCGTCGGGCAATCACGCCCCGGGCCACCACCTGCCACCAGCTCCCCACACGGACTCGACGGACTCGGGGATCGCGGATATCGGCCGCCACCGGGCGTGGGCCCGGCGCCCGAGTCCGCCGTCGATCAACTGCTCCGCGTCGCGCAGGACCGGCCCGGTGCGGTGGACCTGCTGTGCCTGGGTCCGCTGGCCAACATCGCCGCCGCCGTCACACGCGACCCACGGATCCTGACCCGCTTCCGTTCGGTCACCATCATGGGCGGAATGGGACCCGTCTCCCGCAGAGAGGTCGAGGCCGCGGAACAACCACAATTCCTCGAGAAAGGTGACACCAATACCAACCACGATCCAGTCGCGGCCAGGGTGGTTGCTGCAGCGCCTGGGCAGATTACGTGGGTGGGAATGAATGTCACCGGCCGACTCCGATTGGCCTGGGCCGATCTCGTCGCTCGTTCCGTGGTGGCAAAGACGGCGACCTTCGTCCGCGACATCACCGAGGATTATCACCGGTACTGCACCGGCACATATCGCTCCGAGGACCCGATCTACACCGCGCACGATTCCGTCGCGGCCGCCGTGATGCTCGACCCCACGGTGATGCTGTCCGCCGTCGGCGCCCGACCCCGGGTGCTCCACGAGGACGGCCGGGCCGCGGTGTGGGGCATCGCTCCGGCGCAGGGTCCGGCACACCGATTCGTGACCGACCTCGATTTCCGTTCGATCGGTGAGCGGATCACCGCCACGCTCGACGCAGATCTTCCCCGGCCGGGCACGACCGGCTAGCAATGCCCGTGTTCGACGGTCCCGACGACCCTCATGCGGAGGCGTCGAGCAGATGCAGTTCCTCCGCCACGATCAGATCGACCTCTTCGCTGGTCAGTCCGGACAACAGATGTGCCGCCAACATCGCTCTCACCTCCTCATGTGCTCCTACTTACTCGTCGAATCGACGATCGCGATATCGACAAACCGGGCACATTTTCGGCAGGTGAATTTCAGCTTCGACCGCGGGAACCCGATCTCGTCCGAAGTGGTGCGGGAATGTCTGCGGACGCGGCTACTTGCCGTCGATCGGAACGGCGTCCGGACCCGGTGCGGAGGGATCGAACGGCGGCGGGTCGGCCGGATCGAATCCACCCCGCACCGTCGAGCAGGTCGCCCCCGGTTCCGGGTAGGTGTTCGGGTTCTGTCGCAAGGCCGTGAGGAAATCGGAGATCCGCGGATCGGTTACGTCGTCGAGTTTCAGTTGGTGACCCCACGACTGCAGGGACACCGCCGAGTCGAGACCGGGGTACGGCGACATCAGGGTGTACGGTTCGCCCTCGACGTTCGCTGCCAGAGCCGCGATGTCGTCGTCGTCCAGCTGGTCCGGGTCGTAGGTCACCCACACGGCGCCGTGTTCGAGGGAGTGCACGGCGTTCTCGCTGCGGATCGCTTCGGGATAGACAATGCCGGTGCAGGTTGCCCAGTACTGGTCGTGTGCACCGCCGAACGGGGGACTCTGGTCGTAGGCCACCCGCTGCGGTGCCTGCACATGGGCGGCGGGCGGATAGTCGACGGTGACGACCCCTTCGATTCCCAGTGACGGGTCAGGATTGTCCGCACTCGGCGAGAAGTCGCGGGCTTCGTCGTCGGCTCCGGAGGTCAGCAGGTAGGCGACGACGGCGACCGCTCCCACGACGACCACCACGACCGCCAGTAGCAGCCAGGGCAGACGCCGCCGCCCTGCTGACGGTCGAGATTTTGGGTCCACACTGCGGTCGTTCGTCATTGCCGATCCTTCGTCTCACCGGGCGCCCCGACCGCGCATCCCCATCTGCGAAGCATGGTAGTAGACGGTGAGGCAACGCCCGGTTCCGCGATGACGCGGCGATCTACCGGCGGGCCATTGCTGCGATACGCAGATCGCGGGTCCGCGCCTGGTGGGCGATCATCAGGATCCGCGCCTTCTCGGCGTCGCCGCTCTGCACGGCGGTCAGGATCTCGCGGTGTTCCGTTTCGATCTGCTGCAGATTGGAGGAGGCCTGGGCTTCCTCCGCGTCGTAGGCCCGTAACTGAGCGTCGAGTCGGTCCATCAGCTGTGCGATGGTCTGATTGTGGGCCGCGCTAGCGCAGAGCGTTGTGCCACTCGTTGTGCAGCGCGAGGCTCGTCGCGGGATCGGGTGATTCGATTGCCTGCTCGAACAACCGGCTCAACCGCGCCAGGTCCAATTCGGTGCGGCGGGTCGCGGCGGAGTAGGCGATCGCGGACTCGAGTGCGATCCGTGCCTCGCAGATCTCGAGCACCTCCTCGGGTGTGCGCTCGCGCACCCGGTACCCTCGCGGCGCCTGGACCACCAGGCCCTCGTAGTCGAGCCGCTGCAACGCTTCCCGTACCGGTGTACGGGACAGTCCCAACTCCGCGCCGATGGTCGCCGGGATCAACATCGTCCCGGGCCGGTCGGCGCCGCCGGTGATCCGCTCACGCAGCTGTTTGTACGCCGATGATTCTCTCTCCACCGAGTTCCCTTGTCCGGGCACGAACGCCATGCCACGGAGCAAGCGTCTACGTAGATCTCATACTATCTGCCACTTGCGTGGCGGATGTTGGAGATGGACGTGTGTCACGGCTACCCGCATCACCGTGCGGTGGTGTGGGTTTGACCGTGTCCCACACCGACGCTTGTGGTGCAGGAACATGCTGTTTCGGAGTCACCCCCACCCGCGGTGTCACGGTGGGCAGGCTGCGGTACCCGTCGGTGCCGTGGCCGACGCGGGGTGGGAGCATTTTCGTCGCGCGATGGCCGCACCGGCGCATGCTCGGCGCCCCGGACGGCGGGCAGCTGCCCACGCCACCGGGTGACGTTGTTTCTGCCGAGCAGCGCGCGTTTGGCCAGGTTCACCCCCGCGACGTGGTCGCGGTTGCCACCGACCCGGCAGCCCGGGCACCACGCGTCGTGGTAGCCGCCGGGGCGGGCGAGCGGTTCGTCGCAGCCCGGACACAGTGCGGACGATCCCCGGGCGGGCACCGAGACCACCGTGATCCCGACACCGGCGGCGGTGTGGGCGAGGGCGGCGGCCGCTTGGCGGCGGGCGGACTGCGCGGCCCGGTTGTTGTTGACCCGCCCGTGTCCGCGGGTCTCGAGGGTGGTCAGATCTTCCACTGCGATCAGCTGCGCCTGGGCGGCGACGGCGTAGTCGGTGGCCTGGCGGGCGAAGTGGAACGCGAGTTCTCGGTTGATCTTTCCACGCTTGGCGCCCACCGCGGTGCGGTGCGCGTCGAGCACGGCGATCTTCGCCTCCAGCTCGGCGCGGACCTCCGGTGGGGCGGTGGCGGCCAGTCGGGTCAACCGGGCCGCCTTGCGGTGCAGCAGCTGCCCCTCGGCCTGCAGGCGCGCCAGCTTGATCCCGAGGCCGCGGTCGTCGTAGGTGAAGCCCCGGTAATCCGAGGACAGCCCTTCCGGGTTTTCGGCGGTGATGGCGGCGGCGCCGAGGGTGGACGGGGACCAGTCGACCCCGACCGCGACGGTGGCCGATCTCGGGTCTCCTGCCGGGACGAGTTCGGTCGCGGCGCACCGCCAGAGCAGGCCCCGGTGGTCGAGGACCAAAGTCGGCAGATGCCAGCCGATGATCGCCCTGCCGTGCAGGTGGGCGGGGATGGCCGCGGTCAGCCGCACCCGCCGCCACTGCGCCCGCCCCGCCGGGGCGGGGTTGGTGGGCAGCTTCACCGTCAACACCAGCTCGTCACCAGTGACGGTGATCTGCGCGAGTTGCCGGTCGGCGGCGGAGAGTCGGGCCATCGCGCTCGTCTGCGGTGGATCCTGCAGGTCGGTGATCCGCACCCGGCCGGCCGGTGCCCCGCCGGTGCGGTGGGCGTGTGCGAGGAGCTGGCGCCGCACACCCCGAGCGAAGCCCGGCGGCACGTGGTCCGCCGATCCGGTCGGCGGTGCCACGACCCCGGTGACCGGGTCGAATCGCTGAGAGAGCGATGCGATCGCGGTGTCCCCGTAGGTCAGGGTCCGCAAGGTGGCCAGCACGTGCGTGGTCACCACCCGGGTCACCCGCGACGGCACATAGACCCCGTCCGGGTAGGTCGGGTTCCAGCCGAGGCGGGCCGCGGCGACATGACCCTGTGCGGGCAGTCTGCGGTCCTGGCGGTCCCGACCGGCGGCGAGCACATCGAAGGTCGCCGGCTGCCACAACCGTGACACCAACTCGGCACCCGCCGCGGTGATCAGGTCCAGCAGCCACCCCACCCGGGTGTCGACGTCGTCGAGGCCGATCGGCTCACCGGTCGCGTCGTCGACCGCCATGTGGGCGCGGGTGGTCACCGAAAACTGCCGCGCCACCGCAAACCCGGACTCGTGCTCCCCCACACCACTCTTCGGTTACCCCTACCCCCGCCGTGCCGCGGCATCGCCCCGGGTGCCTGCGCTGATCCCGCTTCGACCGCAGTCGGCACCGGCCGGGAAGCGACACACCAACACCCCTGAGTCAGCCACCAGCACTCATCGCCGCGATCGCAACCCGGACAGTAACCCCCACCTCTGACAAAGAACGCTCGATCCACGCCGCCGATGAACCCGGCCACCCGGTCTCGCCACGGCACCCGCACCACCGTGCATCGGCCCCCGGCTGCGTCATCGAGCATCCGGCCGCGCCCCGCTCGCCGCCCAGGTCTACACGGCGCGGGCCTCGGAGACCGGGTGCTCCACACCACCGGCACTCTCCCACAGCATCTTCACCCGGTTTTCCAGCGATGCCACTTGTCCTGGAGCCCCGCACCCGGTTATCCAGCGCCTCCACCCGATCCGGCGCCACCGCCCCGAACCCGGACACGGGGCTGCCCGGGTAGACGTCCCGATCCGCGCGATCAAATATCCGGTGTCCCGCACCGGTACGCCGAGACCGCAACCGACCCGCCGACGCCGCCCAACGCACCCCGCCACCGACATGCCCAGGCACTCCGCAGCCTCACCAATCCGCCTGCCGCAGAACGTAGTAGATACCATGACGTAGTCATAGAATTTCGAGCAACAGCGGAAAGCCTGCGACGGATTCATGGTGCAGGCTCCGTACCAGCCGGGAGGATTCGAGGACTTCACCCGCCACGTGGTTCCCGAGTTGCAGAAGCGAGGACTGTTCCGCAAGCAGTACGAGGGGAGCACTCTGCGCGAGAACCTCGGACTACCCCGAGTGCAGAGCGTGGAGTGGGTCAACCGGGTGCGTCGAGGCGCCGAGGCCGCACTGTGAGTTCCGGCGTCGCGGAAGTGTCCGGGCACACGGTGTCCGGGGTGCCGGGACGATTCGTTCTCAATGCCCGCGAGAACCACCTCGTCTCGGATTCGAGGTTCGGCCCGGCCGAGGCCATCCAGGCCGGCGAACTGCTCCTGGCGGCAATCGTTTCGTGCGCAATGGCGAACATCCAGTCCAACGCCGAGGCCGACGACATCCGCGTCGAGCACATCGAGGTCCGCGCATCCCATCGGCGGGGTACGGCCGACCCGACTCGCTACGATTTCACCGAAGTGCGCATCGAGATTCACGGGGTGGACCAGCCGACGGCCGACTCACTGGCTGCGAAATTCGCGTCGTCCTGCCCGATCTACAACACCATCAGGCGGGGAAGTGGAATCGAGTTGACCGTCACTGCCCACTTCTAGCCGGCCCGCTTCGATCGCACCTGAGTGCCGTAAAAGGTTCAGAGCGACGGGCGCGGGCGGGAGATCGCGGTGTCGATCACGGCGACGATGTCGCGCTGTGACACCGTGTCGCCCGCTCCCGCAGTCTGGGCTGCCTCGATCAGATCATCGGTGAGGCTGTCGAACAGCAGCGCCGTGCGAGGGTCGGTTCGGCGGCCGGGATTGTCGAAGGCGTGCAGCGCATCGACCGCGTCGCGGTACCGGCCCAGCCCCTCGGGCGCCGTGCTCACCTGCATCGCTTGCACGTTCATCGTGCTCAACTCCGAACCAAGCTGTTGGACAGCCGGGCTTCGTTCACTGCTCGACTGGCCGGATCGCAGCGGTACTGACCGGTCGTGGTGTGCCGGTAGCCCGGGCCGTCCTTGACGACGGCGTGCCCGCAGTAGCGGCATTCGTGACCGGACTGCCCGATGCGGATGGTTTCGATGGTCGGATACGTGTTGGTGCTCATTGTTCTCGTTCGTCGGTGTGGTCGGTGGTGTCTGTGAAAGTGGGGTTGAACGACTCGGGTGGACTTCGCGGCGCCACTGCCGTGGGCGGCCGCGTCATGCGTATTCGGCGAGGGGTTCGGCCGAACCGACATGGGCGCGCTCCAGAGCTTCCCAGACGAGGTCGTAGCGCTTGAGGGTCATCTCGTCCGCGTTCGCGAGCAGGGCGTCGAGGAGGGAGTGTGGGTCGTCCTGCCAGGAGTGCAGCGCGGCCGCGACGGTTCTGTTGGTGAACAGACCCGATTGAGCAAGGGCGTGACTCCACTCGTCGAACAGACCGCTGTAGATGCGTTCGACGGCGTCGTGGTCGAATCCCTCGGCGACGAAATCACGCGCGAAGGTTGCCGTGACGTAATCACCGCAGGTAATCGGTTCTGCATTCATCGGTGGGAGCACCCTCCGTCAGTGGCGGCGTCGGACCAACGGGCGACCCCGGTTCGTGAGTATGAGACAGGTCACATCGTCGCCCACTACGGGGAGATGGCGCATCGGCCGAATCACCGGGGGGTATACCTATCTTCTGGTCCTCGCGACCCTCGTCGGGCGAGGACAATGTCCGCTCTGCCTGGTCACGGCCTCTCGATACCGTGCACCAGATCTACCTGCTGCGCGGCCGGAGTCGAGCCCGATGACCTCGTTGCCGACTACGAATCGACGAACCGGCACATGGACATGCCGTTCGTCCGCGGAGATTCAGCGACTCACTGCGACTCTCGTCTGGTCATCGTGCAGCGCATCGGTGATCCTGCCGCACCCGCCCTCGCGGCCGAGCACCGTCCTGCCCAGCAGCACCAACCCCCACGGGCCGATCACCCAGATCGGCCACGGGTAGATCATCACAGCGGAAGCGAGCGAGACGATACCCCAGATCGCGATGTTGATTCCTCCGGCGGCGAACCAGGCGAGCCACTCGATCCGCTGGTGACCCGGGATGCGACGACGCGACCGGTGGGCCGTCGGCGCCCTGGGTGGCGCGAGGGCAACTGCCTGGGGTGCCGACGGAAGATCACGCAACACCTGATGCGCCTGCTGCTGGGTCGTCGACTGGTACACCTGTGCCACCCGCTGGTCGAACTCGCCGATGGTCAGTCGTCCCTCGGTGAGATGCCACCCGAGTTCTCCGACGACCTGCTCGCGTTCGGAATCGGATATCCGGATGTTGTCCGCGTACTGCATCGGACCCTCCTCAGCGATGACATTCCACTGTGGAATGTCGCTACCACTATGATCGATATGCCACAGTGGAATGTCAACCCCCGACTGCGCGAAGGACCGTGCCATGGCTGACCGTCCCCTCAACGCCACTGCGGCATCGCTCCTCGGGTTCCTGCACGAGGGATCGAAAACCGGGTGGGACCTGGTGGTCACCGCGCAGGAACGAATCGGCAAGTTCTGGTCGATCACGACCAGCCAGGTGTATCGGGAGCTCGCCGCAATGGAGCGTGGAGGGTTGATCGAGGCGGGGGAACGGGGCGCCCGAGAGCGCAAGCCCTACACGCTCACCGAGGACGGTCGCCGGGCGTTCGCGGAGTGGATCGAGCGCGACCCCGGGCCGGAGAACATCCGGTATCCGATGCTGCTCACCGTCGCGTTCGGTGCGCACCTTCCGCCCGAGCGGTTGGCCGCGATGCTGGACTCGCACCGCGCAGCGCACGAAAGTCAGCTCGCCGAGTACGAGCGTGACGCCGCGGTCCACGGTTCCAACCGATTTGCACTGGCCACGCTCGACTTCGGGATCGTGTACGAACGTGCGGTACTCGAATGGTTCGATCGCGTCGGGAACCGTCTGGGGCAGGAAAGTCGTTGACGGCCCCGCTGCTCGCCAGGTGCGGGTCTCGGAGTCAGCCGATCACGCCGTCCTCGGCAACGACAACCGTTGGCAGGTCCACCCGTTGCGGAGCGCCGGCTTCGTCGCAGATCACGGTGACGAACGCCGGAAACACGATTCGCCACGAGCCGCTGACGGGCGACAACGCGCTCGCGGCGAAGTCGGCCCACTCCTTCGGCAGCAACGTGACTGGTTCTTCCTGCAGCCATTGCGGCGTGGGAATCCGGCGATTCTGCTCCTCGACTGGATCGACGACGAACCGCACGTCGGTGGCGATACCCGTTCCGACGTTGCGGAGCCGGAACCGGTCGACGGGGCCACGGATGCGCTGGACTTCGAACTCGACGTGCTCCGGCTGTGGGAATGCTCGCTGCGCGGCTTCGGCGATCCGGGTCAACGCGGTGACCTGTTCGAGCGCCACGTCCAGCGCAACTTCGGCCTCACGCCTGGCCTGATCGGCGAGGGCTGCCTTCCGCCAGGCTGCGGCTGTGGTGGCACCGAACAGCACCGCAGCCGCCGCGCCGACCCACGATGCGGTTTCCATGCGCGGAAACTTACCCGAACGCATCTCGGGGAGGTTCGCTGGTGACGTCTGCACGAGCGGCGACGCGCGGGGCGACGGTCAGGGGTTGACGGAGAGGAACACATAGGCAGCCAGCAGCACCAGGTGGACGCCACCTTGGAGGCGGGTGGCACGGCCCGGGACCACCGTCAGCATGCCCACCACCACGGTGATGGCGAGCAGCACCACCTGGGTGGGACCGAGGCCGAGCAGAAGTGGTCCGTCCAGCCAGATCGAGGCAACCGCAATGGCCGGAATGGTCAACCCGATGCTGGCCATCGCCGATCCCAGGGCCAGATTCAAGCTGATCTGGATCCGGTTTCTCTGCGCCGCCCGGACCGCGGCGAGGGTTTCCGGCAGAAGCACGAGCAGCGCGATGACCACACCGACGATGGATTGTGGCAATCCGGCATCCTCGACTGCGTCCTCGATCGTGGGGGACTCGACCTTCGCCAATCCCACGACTGCGCACAGCGCCAGCACCAACAGCGCGAGGCTCATGCCCGCCACCCTGCCCGACGGGGGTGCCGCGTTCCGGTCCTCGACGTTCACAGGTTCGTCGGGGATGACGGGCAGGAAGAAGTGTCGATGCGGTCCGGTTTGGGTGAGGACGAACATCCCGTACAGAACCAGCGAGGCCACTGCCGCGAATATCAACTGAGCCGAGGAGAATTCGGGGCCCGGCCGGCTCGTCGTGAAGGTCGGCAGCACCAGGCTCAGGGTAGCCAGCGACGCTACGGTCGCCAGTGCCGCGCCCGTACCTTCCGCATTGAACAGCGCAACCCCGTATCTTCGTGCGCCTACGAACAGCGACAACCCCATGATTCCGTTGACGGTGAGCATCACAGCCGCGAATACCGTGTCGCGGGCAAGTGAGGCCGTCGCCGGGCCACCCGAGATCATCAGCGTCACGATCAATCCGACCTCGATGACGGTGACGGCGACAGCGAGAATCAGCGATCCGAACGGCTCACCGACCTTGTGTGCAACCACCTCGGCGTGATGAACAGCGGCGAGCACTGCACCGACCAGCACCACCGCCACGACGAGCGCCAGAACCGTGCCGATGTTCCGGCCCCAGGTCACGCCCAACACCGCAACGGAGACCGGTGGAATCACCAGCGGCCACTCTGCAGTGACCGAACGCCACCCGAACGCCATGATTAGACCTTGCCAGCTCGATCCGCTCGGGAGGACCGCAATGCGGAACCCGCATCACCCATCCGCGGCGAGCCAGCGGTGGGTTGGGTCCGGGCCGACTGGCTTCGGGTGAGTGCGGCTCGCGTGGCGGCCTCAACCGTCATCACGATGAAATCGCGTCGGCGCGAGTCACGGTCGCGGCCCCGCGGAAGAGGTGGCGAAAACAGTCGGTCTGCGGTCTGGAGAGCTACCCAGCCGTCGACGAGGGTGATCACGGTGATGAGCAGTTCCTGGGCGTCGCTCTCGGAAAGTTCGGGGACAGCTTCCCGCGCGCTGGCGACTATCGCCTGAGCGTGCTTCTGTCGCGATGCTTCCGCGACAGGTGCCTCGAGTTCGAGTCCTTCCCAGAACAGCAGACGGGTGAAAGTGGGGTGCTCGCGTTGGTAGTCGAATCGGCGACCGGCGTAGTCGGCGATGGCGACGACCCCGTGACCGGACAGCTCGACAGCGGCAAGCGTGGTTGCGAGTTCATGTTCGAGGACCGCGCTGAAGAAGGCTTCCTTCTTGCCGAAGTACTGGTAGATGCGCTCTTTGTTCACGCCTGCTTTCGCGGCGATCCGATCGACACGGGCACCGGCCAACCCGAACGAACTGAATTCTGCAACCCCGGCCTCGATGAGAAGTCTCTTGGTTCGTTCGGTATCCCACGCCACGGCTGCATCCTACGACAACTCCAACTGTCTGGTTGCAATCTGCATGTCCAGCCCCTACGGTCAAGGCAACTGAATAGTTGGAGTTACGAGAAGGGCTACCTCAGGATGGAATCTCTTGCCCTCGCATCTACGGTGTTCGAACATTTCGCTCCGACGACCACGAGGCGCCGGCCTCCGCGAACGGAACGTGTCGACGGGCGCGCTCGGGATCTCGTGCCGGCGAGGGCCCCGTCCATCCACTTGCGGGTGGTCGTCACTTGGGTGTCCATCTTCCCGCTCGTCACGTTGGGTATGACCGTGATGACCTTGTCGGGCCCGATCACAAGCACCTGGCCGACATGGCTGCGGGCTTTGTCGCTCACCGGTGTCGTTGTTCCCACCGCGGTGTACCTCGTGGTGCCGCGCGTGCTTGATTTGTCAGTCCGGTGGATGACCTGGCGGTGCCGACGCTCTGCCGGTGCTGAGTCCTGTGAGAGCCTGCAGGCGGCACGCGCGATGCGCTCGCACTCGCATCAGTATTGAGCCGACCGGGTGGAGATCATGCGGTGCACTTCCTGGGTCGAATATCTGGCAGGAGGCAATCGAGCGTGCGGCGGTGCCGGCCGAGCGTCCGTCGGAAGGCCGCCGCCCTGAACGCAGTGCCGATTGCGGGCCGGTCCCGCTGCAATCAGTGGGGCGTGGCACCAGGCGTCGGACCGATGCGTTCGCCGGTATTTCCGCGTGCTGACCAGGAACGATCGCTACGATGAGGCAAGTACTTGCGTCGGAGAGGGTGCCGAGTTGTCGCTTTCACGGACGAGAGGCTCGTGCGAATGAACCGTCGCCGATGGTCTCTTCGTAGGGCCGTTCTGGTTGTGGGTCTCGCCGCGACTCCACTGGTCTGGTGTCCTGGTGCGGCCACAGCGGCGCCGGTGTCGGCGCCGTTTCAGATACCCCGCGTGTGGGCTTCAGGGACTTTCGGCTATTGCTTCCCCGCCTGTATCGACGTCCCGGTTGCGGTTACTGGCGATGCGCCGGGGGTCGTGACGTTTCATGACCCAGCACTCATGGAAACCGTCGTGCTGTGGGTTGGCTGGACCAACCTGTCCAACGGAACATCGGGTGTTGCTTCCGTGACCAAAGACAAGCCTGGGGTTGCCCACACCGGTACCGGGGTTGTTACCGCCTCCGCCATGGGGAACCTGGTCGAGTACGTGGGAGCAAGAGGCATCTTCTACGTGCCGTAGGGGAGTCGACCAACTGCTTGTCCCTCATTTCTCGCTGCGGCCGGCTACCACTGGACGCGCGAATTCATGTCGGAGGTGCGAGGTACGTTCTCGTTGCGACGAAAGAGGTCGCCACTCACACTCACGTAACCGAGGCAGTCCGGCTCGGGTGGATGCGAGGTGCAACCGCGCCTCGTATCTCGAGGGAGTGGCGACCTCTCTCGGGTCGCCACCATCGAGCTCGCGTGTTTCAGGCCGTTCCGCCGTGCCGGATCAGGCCGGCTCGGCGGCGATCCGCCCGGATTTCACCGCGGCGACCAGTGTTGCGTGGTCGGCTTCGGTTTGATCGGCGTAGCTGACGGCATACCGCCCGATCACCTCGTCCAGTTCCGTGTCGTTGGCGAAGTAGCCGGCGAGCACCCGCGGATCGAGCGAGCGGGTGTGTGCACGCGCGAGCAGGGCGCCTGCGAGCCGGCCGTAGTCGTCGAGATGATCTTGTTCGAGACCGGTTGGATCGATGTCCCCTTTGAGGTTTCGGAACTGCCGCACGATGAAAGGGAGGCCGTCGATGGTCGTCCAGCCCAGCAGAATGTCCGATTCCGCCTGCACCAGCCGGGCGCCGTGCACTATCCGCTTGCCCTCGTGTTTCGGCTCGTCGACCGGTAGGTACGCCGATAGTGCGGACGGCCGGGCCTGCTTCAGTTGAAGTACGAGCACCTCGTCCCGATTACCGTGCAGGAGGGCGATATAGCTGCGCAGACCCACGCTGCCGGTTCCGACGATCCGGAACGCGACGTCGGACACGGCGAATCGGGCGATCAAGTTCCTGCGGGACTCGCGCAGTGAGTCGACATACAGTTCCAGACCGTCGGTCACGGCGTCGGCGGTTGCGCGATCGACGTGGGTGAGGACCGGCGGGTCGTCGATGAACCGTCGTCGGCGGATCCCGGTCTCGTGATCTTCGAGGTGGGCGGTCCACTTCGCCGCGACCTTCTCGCTGGTATTGCGCCGCGCCTTCTGCGCGGCCTTGTCGAAGTCGTCGAGCAGAGCGTCGGCCTTGGCCCGCTCGAGCACCGACTTGTCCGGGAGCGCGTTCCACGACTGAAGGAATGGCAGTTCGGCGAGATCGCGAATGGTGCGCCGATACGATTTGACGGCGTCTTCGGCGGCCTCGATGCAGCCGTTCTCGGACACACCGCCTTCGCGTCCGGCGAGGACCAGGCTCGCGGCGAGGCGTTTGAGATCCCACTCCCACGGACCGGGGAGGGTTTCGTCGAAATCGTTGATGTCCATGACGATGTGACCGTCCGGTGTGCCGTACAGGCCGAAGTTGGCCGCATGCGCGTCGCCGCACAACTGGGCCTTCAATCCGGTAACCGGAGAGTTTGCGAGGTCGGCCGCCATCAGGCCGGCGGCGCCGCGGAAGAAAGCGAACGGGGAGGCGATCATCCGACCGATTCGCAGCGGGATCAGATTAGCCAGCCTTCCTCGATTGCTGGCCTCGACGAAATCGAGCACATCCGGCCGTCCCGCGCCGACCGCGGCGCTCTCGTGCGCACTCGACGGCACAGTGGCCCGCAACGCGTCGCCCCGCGCGAAGACGTCGTCCGCCTCGATCTGGGTTCGCAGGTCGACGGCTCGCGCTCGATTCTTCGTCACCTCGGCGACACTATCCCAGGCCCTGTCACCGTGTACCTCGTCAGCATTCGCTCGCCGCCGTCCTCGCCACACGACATTGTGGCGAAAGAGTGGTTATGCTTCGGTTTCCGGTGGTCGGCAGCATCCGGCGCCGGAGACACGTTCCGGCGGCATCCCGTGCCGCCGGGCCTTCCTTAACGGAGGAACGTCATGTCCGCTGAATCCGTCGCCGCCACCCCCGAGCCCACCGGCGGCCACATCCGATTGACCTCACACAGCGGCGGTGTCGGCGCCCTGCCGATCCACTGGGGAGCACCCACGCCGTCCGAGCGCGGACCGGTGGTCGGTACCACCACCAACCGCGCCCACCGCAACGTGATCGGAACGCACAGCGGCTCGTACAGCATCTACCGGGCACTGGCGGTGGCGTCGGGCGCGCTGTCGCGTCATCACAAGGCCGACCTCACCGACACCGCGCCCACGAACATCATCGGCCCGTACCCGCAGTGGAGCGAGCCCGGCAAGATCGTGAGCCTGGACCCGTGGGGTGCCACGGTGGCCGAGGTCTTCGCCGCCGAGTTGGCGGCCGGTCACGACATTCGCCCCAGCATCGCTGTCACCAAGGCGCATGTGATCCTGCCGGAGATCATGGAGGCCATCCAGAAAGGTCGCCTGCACCCGGACGGCCGCTTCCTGCTGCCCAGCGGTGCTGCGCTGGTAACCAAGGCGGCGATCGAGCCGGTCTGGCACCTGCCGGGTGTGGCGGAGCGCTTTCACTGCAGCGAGACGGATCTGCGCCGCGTGCTGTTCGAGGAGACCGGCGGCATGTACCCCGAACTCGTGACGCGCTCGGACCTCGAGGTGTTCCTGCCCCCGATCGGGGGTCAGACCGTGTACATCTTCGGCGACGCTCGTGACCTGGCCGACCCAGGGGTGGAGCTGACCGCACGCGTACACGACGAATGCAACGGCTCGGACGTGTTCGGTTCCGACATCTGTACCTGCCGCCCGTACCTCACGCATGCGATCGAGGAGTGCATCCAGGGTGCGCAGCGCGGTGGCGTGGGCCTGGTGGCGTACTCCCGCAAGGAGGGCCGTGCGCTCGGCGAGGTGACCAAGTTCCTTGTCTACAACGCGCGCAAGCGCCAGGTGGGCGGCGACACCGCCGATCAGTACTTCGCCCGCACCGAATGCGTGGCCGGCGTGCAGGACATGCGCTTCCAGGAAATGATGCCCGACGTGCTGCACTGGCTGGGCGTCAGAAAGATCCACCGCCTGGTCTCCATGAGCAACATGAAGTATGACGCCATCACCGGCTCGGGTATCGAGGTCGGGGAGCGAGTGGACCTTCCCGCGGACCTGATCCCGGCCGACGCGCGCGTGGAGATCGACGCCAAGATGGCGGCCGGCTACTTCACGCCGGGCGCTGTGCCGGACGCTGACGAATTGGCGAAGGTCAAGGGCCGGGAGTTGGACGGATGAGCGTGACCGGCGTCGGTCCCGTTCTGGACACCGGGCGGGCCGAGGGTGCGGCCGCGGCTCTGCGTACCACGTCGGCAGTGCGGGAGCGCGCGCGACAGCTGCTGTCCCGTGCGCGCGAGGGCGATTCACTCTGGTTCGGCGTCGACGACGACGCATTGGAAGCGGCCGCGGCGGAGGTCGCCGACGTCACGCGTGCCCGCTATCCCGACCTAAAAATTCCGTACCACAGCCGCTGGCGCCATTTCGAAGCCGGCGGCGTGGACCGCAAGGCCGCGCTGGATGCACGGCTGACCGCGCTGGACGCGCCGGGCCGCGCCCGCGCCATGATCGACCTGGCCGTGGTCAGCGTCCTTCTCGACGCAGGTGCCGGTCCCGACTGGCACTACCACGAGGTGCACGGCGGGCAGCGCTTCGCCCGTTCCGAGGGCCTGGGCGTCGCGAGCTGGCACGCGTTCCTCGGCGGCCTGTTCTCGAGCGACGCGGCGCACCCGCTGCAGGTCGATGCTGCCGGGCTGTGCGGGCTGGACACGGACCGGCTGGCCGAGGTGTTCCAGGCCGGCCCATCCAACCCGTTGGTGGGCCTCGAAGGTCGCGTGCTGCTGCTTCGGCGGCTGGGCGAGGCGCTCGCCGCGCAGCCCGAAGTGTTCGGCACGCACGGCCGGCCGGGTGGCCTGTTCGATCTGCTGGTCGCCCCACAGGGTGCCGCCACGGCGACGGTCGCCGCCCACGACATCCTGTCGCAGCTCCTGACGTCGCTGTCGGGCATCTGGCCTACGGGCAACGCCATCGACGCCGAACCGTTGGGCGACGTCTGGCGCCACGACGCGGTGGCCGGTCCGGGCTTGACGCGGGGCTGGATGCCGTTTCACAAACTGTCGCAGTGGCTGAGTTATTCGTTGCTGGAGCCCTTCCAATGGGCGGGCGTTCGGGTGGTCGGGTTGGACGAGCTGACCGGCCTGCCCGAATACCGCAACGGCGGTCTGTTTCTCGATACCGGTGTGCTCCGCCTGCACGATCCGGCCTGGGCTGCACAAAACTGGACGGCCGGAGACGAATTGGTGGTCGAGTGGCGCGCGTTGACGGTAGCCCTGCTGGACGAACTGGCCCCGCTGGTGCGCGCACGTCTGGGCGTGGATCCCGGAGAGATGCCGCTGGCCTGCGTCTTGGAGGGCGGCACCTGGGCGGCGGGCCGCGCGCTGGCACAGCGCTCGCGGGGTGGGCTGCCGCCGCTGAACATCGTCAGCGACGGCACGGTCTTCTAGAAGAAACGAGGACGACTACATGGGCACGGTACACGTGATCGAGCACCCGCTGGTGCAGCACAAGCTCACGATGATGCGCCGTAAGGATGCCTCCACCAACAGCTTTCGTCGGCTGGCGAACGAGATCTCCGCGCTGATGACGTACGAGGTCCTCCGTGACATCCCGATGCAGGAGATCGACGTCGAGACACCGCTGGAATTCACCACCGGCAAGGTCATCGACGGTAAGAAGCTGGTCTTCGTCTCCATTCTGCGCGCGGGCACCGGCATCCTGGACGGCATGCTGACAATTGTGCCGGGCGCGCGCGTCGGCCATATCGGTCTCTACCGCGATCCCAAAACCCTCGGAGCCGTGGAGTACTACTTCAAGATGCCCGGCGATCTGCAGGAGCGCGACGTGGTGGTGATCGACCCGATGCTTGCCACCGGCAACTCCGCCGTGGCGGCAGTGGAGCGGTTGAAGGAATGCGGCCCCAAATCCATCAAGTTCGTCTGCCTGCTGACCTGTCCCGAAGGCGTTGCCGCCCTGCACAAGGCGCATCCCGACGTCCCGATCTACACCGCCGCCGTCGACCGTCAACTCGACGAGCACGGCTACATCCTGCCCGGCATCGGGGACGCCGGCGACCGTCTCTTCGGCACCAAGTAGCAGGCGCCGTCGTCACAGGGCAGTGGATTCCGGCACCTCGAGTTCGGTGTCCGGGGGTGTGGGGAATCGCAGCGCGAGCGCTGTCTTGATTTCGATGTGACGCAACAGGAAGGCGCGCTCGTCGAGCCGCTTGCGCCGCAGCCAGCCGGTGACTTCGTCGTTGCACTTACTGGCGTTGCACGAGCCGCAGGCCGGGGCGATGTTGTCGAGGGTGTAACGCCCGCCGCGGGACAGCGCCTGCACGCAGTCGCGTTGCAGCGGCTTGTCGGTCGTGCCGCAGTATGCGCAGCCACCCCACGCCTCGGTGAGCGCACTCCACTGCTCCGCGGTGAGGTCGTGCTCGACACTCTCCATCCGACGCTTGCGTTTACGGGCGCCCCTGGCCCTGCGACTCCGGTTGACCGCCATCGCCCCAGCCTAGGACTCGGGACGGGTCAACCGGCGACAGGGGGACGCTCTGTTCGAAGCTGAACACGTTCTCCGGGTCGTAGGTGGCCTTGATCTCGCGCAGCCGCTCGCGGTGGGAACCGTAGTACTCGCGTTCCCAGTCCGACGCGGCGGCGTTGGGCACGTTGACGTAGGCGCCGTCGCCATAGGGGCGCAGCGCCCGCCAGAAGTCGGCCGCCCAGCCCAGTGCTGTCGAGTTCAGGGCGGGGTCGTTCCAGGCGGCCCCCGGCTCGCAGTAGAACAGCGCGTCGCGGTGCGGGAACGCGGACCCGCCGGGCGGAGCGTGCCGGACGGCACCGCCGAAGCTCGAGCAGAAGAAATTGCTCGGCGGGCTGGGCGTGTTGGCCATGTAGTGGACGATCAGATCGATCGCCTCGTCGGGGAAAGGCCGGGTGACGAACTGCGAGTAGAACTTCCAGAGGGCGACGTCGTTCGGCCCCCTGTCGACGTCGCCGTACACGGTCGGCCAGGGGCCCTCCGTCACGGTCACGTCGGGATTGCCGATCGCCAGCAGCGACCGAAGTTGGTCCTCGAGTTCCCGCCGCGCACCGCCGTACAGCAGCGCAGACAGTTCGACCGCGGTGGAATCGACCTCCAGCGCGCTGGTCAGCCGCTCGTCGGCGACCGGCGCGTCGCGCTGCCACACGCGAAGCAGGGCGCCCAGGTCGTCGTGACCGGTCCACCTCGCGACGAGGAATGTGACGTTCGAGAGCTCGTGCAGCCTCAATGTGTAGGACGTCGCAATCCCGAAGTTGCCGCCGCCCCCGCCGCGGCACGCCCACAGCAGGTCGGAGTTGCGGTGCTCGGTGGCCTCCACGACCTTCGCCGAGCGCGCGCCGTCGGCCACCACCACCTCCGCGGCGAGCAGGTTGTCGCACGCCATGCCCATGCTGCGGGTCAGTAGTCCGAAGCCACCCCCGAGAATCACGCCACCGAGACCGACGCCGCCCTCGGAGCCGGTCGGAACGACGAAGCCGCGTTGCCCGAGGGCCGCGACCGTCTCCTGCTGCGTCAGCCCCGTCCCGACGGTCGCGGTGCGCGCCGCTTCGTCGATCACGATGCTCTTCATCCGACTGACGTCGACGACCAGCCCGCCGTCGATCGACGACCAGCCCTCGAGGCTGTGGCGACCGCTGCGGGCACGCAGGGCGATGCCCTCCGTGCGAGCCCAGCGGACCGCGTTGACCACATCCTGCGTGTCACAGCAGAACACGATCGCCTCGGGATAGCGGGAATACAGGCGGTTCCAGCCCACCCGCGCCGCCTCGTAGCCGGAATCGCCGGCACGCACCACGTCACCGGTGAGCACGGTGGTGGCAGTCAGGGGCTTCATCTGTCGGTCAGTGCGAGAAGACATCGGCGTCTCCCGGCTCGGTGTCCAGTACCTCGCGTTTGAAAATCAACAGGTACGCGAAGTACAACCCGCCCGCGAGGAGCAGTCCGACCGCAATCAGGATCGAGGTCAGTGCACTCGAGGGCGACACGATCACGAACAGCACGACCGCCGACCACAGCAGCGCACCGATCGCGACCGGCAGCTCGAAGCGCCCGAGATCGAACGCGCCCTCCTTACGATCCAGTCGCCTCCGCACCGCAAGATAGAGGACGATTATCGCGCCGTAGAGGACCGCCGAGATGACCGTCCCCACCGTGAGCAACTCCAGCAGTGCGCCACCGGGCAGCACGGCCATCAGGACGACCCCGACGACGACGATCATGATGGTCGCCGGAATGGGTGTCTGCGTGCGCGGGTTGACCCGGCGCATCAACCGGTAGGCAGGGAAACGCGCGTCGCGCGACATCGCGAACACCATCCGCGAGCAGGTGGCGAGGGTCACCATCCCGGCGCCGAAGAATGCGAACGCGATCGCGACCAGGAGGGTCCTCTCCATCACCGGACCCAGCTGATCGCGCAGGATCGCCGCCACCGGGGTGTCACTGGCGCTCACCCGGGGGATATCTTTGATCGCAATCGTGAGCGCGATCAGGAACACCAGTCCCAGCACAGCCGCCGCGACGACCGATCCCACGATCGCGCGCGGGACGCTGCGAAACGGATCCTTGGCCTCCTCAGCCATATTCGCCGCGGAGTCGAAGCCGACGAGCGTGGCGAGCCCCATGATCATCGCAGCCATCAACCCGCCGCCGACGGCGAAGTAATTGGGGGCGCCTTCGGTGATACCGCGCGAGGTCAGGTTGCCGACCGAGCCCTCGCCCGAGATCGCCACGGCGACGAAGAGCCCGATCGCCAGCACCACCACGATCACCAGTTCGAGCCCGACCGCGCCCGACGTGATCAGCCCGACGAGGCGCGTGGAGAACACGACGAGCACTGCCTGAACAAGCACCACGACGAGCGTGATCACGCGCGCAGTGTCCTCGTCGGGCTGCATGCCGAACAGCGGCATGAGCGCGGAGCTTGCCATCGCGTTGTCGACCGTCACCACGCCGAGTGCCAGGTAGCAGAAGGTGAGCCAACCGAACAACCAGCCGATCTTCGGGTTGGCCAGCCGCGAGGCCCATTGATAGGAGGAACCACTGAGTGGGATGCGGGCCGCGAATTGGGCGATCACCAGCGCCACCAGGGTCTGTCCCAACGCCACGATCACCCAGAGCCAGATCCCCACCGGTCCGGCGTCTCGGAGTACGTCATCGTAGGTGCCGAAGATCCCGACCGCCACCGAGATGAACGCGAACGAGACCGCGAACACCTGAAAGGAGCCCAGCGTTCGCTTCAGCTCCGGTTTGTAACCGCAGTCCTGACATTCTTGATCGGCGATCTGCGCGCCCACCACGTCTTCTGCCGTCATCTGGGCCGCCTCACGTTCGATCGGGAACTGCGGGGTAGTGAATCGCGATAGAGACCCGTCACAGCGAGACCCGTTCCGCGATCAGGACGAGACTGGTCTGTTTCATCCTCCTCCTCGCGGATACGGATGTCATCGATGGTTCGTCTCTCTAAATACTCCGAGATGCGCACGGGGCGCGTCAGCGCACCCGTCTCGGCCGCCGAGGCCAATGGCCCCGGCGGCCGCAAGAGAGTGCTGTCGATCCAGAGTGAGTCGGTGTCGACCGTGTGTCACATCCAGGGCATGTCGGGATCGAGCGAGTGGGAGATCACCCCGTCGTCGGGCTCGAGGGGGTAGTAGACCTGGTGGATGATGGCACCCTGCTGGGAGTCAACGGTCGCGGCGGCGGGGCCGTAAAGAGTTGTGCCGCCGGGCTCGACCAGCGTGGTGCCGGGCTCGACGAGGGTCACCTGCGGGGGCACGTCTTCGTCGGGGGCGTCGCAGGCGACCATGGGCCACGCGTTTGCGCAGCCGATTCGGTCCCTGACCTCGACCTTGTACGGGGAGAGTCCGGATTCGGGGGAGACGACTTGCGGGAACGTCGACTGGGCGGGTGCGGCGGCAGCAGTGGCGCTCTGGGCCATGAACATTCCCAGTCCGAGGGCGGCGCCCGTTGCGGCTGCTGCGGCGATGCGTGTCTTCGTCGAGTTCATTGCGTTTCTCCTGAGTGTGGTGTGTGAATTTCCGTGTCCCTTGTGGACGAACACCAGTCTTCGCCGGAAGGGGGGTCCGGCACCGCCCCCTGAAGGGGTGGTCGGCCGTCCATCCAGGGGTGGATGTTTGCACCCCGGGGGGTGTTCCGAAGTCACGAAAGAACAGTGGTCTGCCGCGGTCGGCGACGTCAGAGGTAGAGGTCGACGAGGGTACTGATCACCGACCAGTGTGTGGTCCGTGCCCGCACGGTCCTCAACTCGGGGTAGACGACGCGGAAGGTGCGCGCGAGGGCGACGCTGAGTCCGCCGGTGATGTCGGCGAGCCCCGATCGGGTTTCGGTTGCGAGGATGCCGTCGAGGGGCGGGTAGTCGGCCAGTCGTTCGACGATCGGATCTACCCGGAGGCCGGGGCCGAGCTCGCGGAACAATCCGATATTCTCCTGCAGGCCTCGGGTGATCGGCAGGTCGGTGGGTTCGACGATGTGCCGGTGCTGGGCGGCCGCGCTCTCCTGCGCGACGAGGAGCAGGTCGTAGAGTTTCGCGGTGACGACGTCGTCGAATCGGTGAAAGTCCTCCCGGACGACGCCGAGACTGGCGACGTCCCGGAAGATGTCCGCGAACTGGTCGAACGTCATGAGCGTCCCACGGCTTCCGGCCTCCGCACGTTCCATGAGGTGATCATCCTCCGTGATGCGGTCACACATCCGACGAACCGCGCGCAAAGGATGCTCGGTCCGGAATCCCGTTGTCCGGCACGACGTCCTGCGTCCGCTGAGAGTGCTTCCCAGTCCGGGCCCAGTGGAGGGAACCTGTCCTGCGAGGGCGGCGCATGGGTTGTGCAGGACCACGACCAGCGAGTACAGCGAAAGGTATGACGTCGACGAACTGGACGCGGTGGTTGCCGTTGGCGGCCGTCGCGGTGTTCGTCGTCGTGCTCGCGGCGAGCGGGATGGTTCCCGTCTGGCCGGGACTGCTGCACCTGGTCGCGCTGCCGCCGCTGGATCAGTTCGCGGACCTGCGACTTCTGCTGGTGCGTACCGCCTCGTGGCCGCAGTTCCTGGTGCTGCTGGCCGTGGTGTCGGCCGTGCGGGTCATGCTGATGGCCTGGCTTCTCGGTGGACTCGATGCCCGACGCCTCCGCTTCGCCGCGATGTTCTACGCGGCGGCGTTCGGCCCGGTCCTTCTTGCGACGCTCGGTGACGCGACCGCCTACGCGGCGCTGTACTCGCGGGCGTTCTGGCCGGCGGTGGCGCTGGTCGGACTGCTGGTCTTGATACTCGGCCCGGTCCCGTGGCAGGGCGGGGTCACCGTGCGCGGGGCGATGGCGCGGGCGTGGCGCCGCGGCCTGCGGATCGAGGTGATGGTGCCGTACTGCGCCGCGGTCCTCGGGCTCGGCGTTCTGGCCGACCGGGCCCCGGCCCTCACCGTGCTGCTCGTGCCGGTCTCGGCTGCGGCGACGGGACTGACGGTGTGGGCGATGGACCGTGAACCGGTTACCCGGCCCGTCGCGGCGCTTGCTGCCGTGCTCGTCGTGGTGACGGCGGCGTCGGTGATCTTTGTTCGGACACGAGGATATGACGATCCGGAACCCGCGCCCCGGCAGGCCGGTTCACTGTTCCTGATGTCCGGAATCAATTCGCGTTCGGGGCAGGGGAGCATCCACCGGGCCGACGTGCACCGGCTGGGTTACGAATGCGATCAGGTGTACTACTTCTCCTACGCCGGCCCCGGCGACGGGCAGCCGCAGCGCGACTCGACGTGTCCGATCAGATCGGGTGCCCCGTACGAATCTGCCGACACCCAGCGCCCCGTCGAGGAACAGGTCGCGTTGTTTGCCGAACAGACCGCGAACCTGCAGCGGCCGTTGACCGTTGCCGCACATTCCCACGCCGCGTGGATTGCGTGGGACGCGGTTGCCACCGGGCGGGCGCGGGTCGATGTGCTGGTGCTGGTGGGCGTCTTTCCGGAGACCCCGCTCGGCTTTCCACCCCCGGATGGCGATCGACGGGGCAGGGTGTTCGGCGACCTGTTGCGGTGGGCGGCGCCGGTGACCGACGTCGTCTTCTTCCACTTCGACCCCGACACGCCCGCGGCGCGGGAGCTGCTCGGCACCGCGGGCAGCGCACAGGCCATTCTCGACGAGCCGCTGCCCGGGGAGGTGCGTGTTCTGAGTATCACCTCGGCTGCCGATCTTCCCCTGATGCCGCACGGCTGGCGGCTCGACGTCGAACGCAATGGCTGCCCGGTCCGCGCCGCACACTCGTCGCTGCCCACCTCGGCTGCCTTCGAGGACGAGGTGATCCGGTTCCTGGACCACCGGGATCCTCCACCGTGCCCGATGTGGCGGGACTGGGGTGCGGTCGTGATGCACGCGTTCGGGTCACCGCCGAGTGGGAGCTGACAGACAGCGGTGCGACTCAGCTGTCCGGACCGACGACACCGAAATGTGTCGAAGCGGACGAAGCGATTTCTCGGACGCCGGAGCACGCCGCGGAGTTAAATGGAATGACGCAGGCGTAATGGATTTCGGCAGCGAGTAAGCCCAACTCAAGGTCCGCCGCCGCCCGCTCCGGTCGCGTCCTGACCGTGCGGGAGGCATAGCGTCGGGGTGCGCGATGATCGAAGCAGTGACAGGGCTCCTTGCGAGGAGAACCGAACCCGCCGATGCCCGATCCGACCCGCCCGAACACATCGATCACGATGCACGTGTCCGCGGTGTCGCAGTCGGAAGACTCCTGGCGGTGGCGGCGTTGACACCAGCGCAGGCCGCGCTACTCGTCGCGGATGCGCTCCATGAGCTCGAACTGGCGCGCGGCGAGGGGCCCTACCCATTCCGCCTCCGGAACGTGACGGTGTCCGATGCCGGTCATCTCACGATCGAGTGCGCGGGCAGTGCGTCCCGGCGAGACATGAACGAGGCGGTGGTCGAACTTCTCCGAAGCATTGCGACGAACTGTCGCGGTTCGGCCCTGGCCGACCGGTTGCACGAATCGCTCGCCGAAACAACAGATCTGGATGCGTTGGTGCACCGGGTTCGTCAGGCGATCGCACCCGATGTCGACCCGGCCGAGGAGAGAAGGAAACGCTGCCAACTTGCCGGGCTCGTCGCGGCCACCACGGGACGGCCGCGTCCTGACACCGAGGTGGTGGGGGAGCGGACGGACGTCCGGGACTGGCCATATGTGGCGGCCGGTTCCACCCTCGCACCGTCAGGCTGGTTTCCGCCGGTCCGGAATCCGTGGCATCGCAAAAGGAGACGGCCGTCGCGGCGGCAGGGAGCACTCGGCCTGATCGCGATCCTGATACTCGTCGCTGCAGCGTGGATGGCTCCCCGGGTGTGGTCGGAGCTGCGCCGGGGATGGGACGCCGTCCTGAATCCCGTGAATCCCTCGGAGCAGAATCAGATTCGGCCCGTATCGCCGCCTCCACCGGAACCCCAGGCTGATCAGCCACCGCCGGCGACGATCGATGTCGGCCGGCCGCCGCCGCCCGTTGACATCGGTGCCCCCGGCAGTGCGGGGCCGATCACTCTCGTCACGGTCACGCGCGCCAACGGGGAGTGCCTGCCCGGGCAGGCGTGCGCGATCCGAGTCGACATTCGCCTCGATCCGGCAGCAGCTGTCGGCGCCGTGACCTGGCGGGTGAACGTGTACGACCGCTGCTCCGGCGAGGTGCGGCCCACCAGTGACGTGACGCTGCCCGTTCAGCCAGGGTCACAACAGGTTTACGGCATCGTCCGGACCGATCTGCCGCCGGGCGCCGCACTCGCCGTCGCGGCCGTCACCAGCGCCCCGGCGACGGCCGCGTCCGAGCCGCTGCTGGTGCCTCCCGAAAACGCTCGCTGCTGAGCGGCGGGGGGAGGGGTGGGATGCACGACGACAAGCACGACGACAAGCACGAATCCGACCCGTGGATCGTCGGTGCGGCGATCGTTCTCGTCGTGCTCGGCCTTCTGAATTTGCTCTCGACAGGGAAGACGGCAGACGCTGTTCGCCACACGCTCTTCGCCGTTGCCGGTCTGGGCATCATGTATGTGGTGTCCCGCCTGCGGATGAGTGATCTCCGCGCCTTCGGCTGGGCAGTGTTCACCGTGGCGACCGTGTTGTTGGCGGTCGTACCGTTCGCGGGGGTCGCGACCAAGGGTGCTCAACGCTGGCTGGACTTCGGCGTATTCACCGTCCAGCCGTCCGAGCTGGCCAAGCTCGCCCTGGTTCTCGTGCCCGCGAGCATGCTCGCCGGTGGGTTCACGCTGGCACGATTCGTCGCGACCTTGGCGATCGTGGGCGTACCCATTGCACTCGTCGCACTCCAACCCGACCTGTCGACTGCCGTCGTGCTCGTCGCGACGGCGGGATTCATGCTCATCCTCGCCCGAGTCCCGCTTCTGCCTCTGGTTCCGCTGTTCGTGCTGGGTCTCGCGTCGCTTCCGCTGGCCGTGCTCTTTCTCCGCCCCTACCAGCTCGAACGGGTCCACGTGTTCCTGTCGAGCAACGCCGACCCTGCCGGCGCGGGATGGGCCGAGCTGCAAGCGAACATCGCGATCGGCAGCGGTGGCCTGTGGGGGCTGGCGCGCGACCCGATGTACGCGGTGCGGGCCGAGTATCTTCCCGAATCGGAGCACGATCTCGCGTTCGCCAGCCTGGTGTACGGGTGGGGTTTGATCGCCGGCCTGGCTGTCGTGGTGGCAACTTCGGTCATCGTGTGGCGGGCTGCACTCTCCGCGCGCACGGCGCGCACTCGCGAGGCCGCACTCGTCGCGGCCGGGATCGGCGCGTTGTTCGGCATCCACGCGCTGGTGTCGATCGGTCAGAGTCTGTCGCTGCTGCCCCATACCGGCATGCCGATTCCCCTCTTCAGCTACGGGGGCACCGCCGCCATCGTCGGTTTCGTCGCCATCGGACTGGTGCTCGCGGTGCGCCGAGACGGCGTCGCGCGACCGCTGTGGACCCCGGATCCCCGACGGCGGCGCCGCCCGCGCGGAATGTCGGCGGGCACCCTGACGATGACCGCGGCACTCGTCGCGATGTCGGTGTTCGCCTGGCAGTTGCAACACGACCGGGGTGCGGAATTCCGGGCGATGAGCGACCAGCAGATGATGCGGTGCATCCGCCTGCCCGCAGAGCGCGGACTGATCCTCGACCGCAACGGTGTTCCCCTGGCGGTGAACGTGGCCGAGTACGCCGTTGCGGTGGTCGCCCGGATGTTCGACGAGCACGACGACGACGCCCGGAACCGGTTGGCCGCGGTGCTCGCCCGGTCTCCCGACGAGGTCGCGGACCTGATCGATGCCGGTGGCGAAGGCGAGTCGCAGGTGGAAGTCGGCCGAGTCGCGCCCGACCAGGCGCGGCGCATCGTGGACGCGCGACTTCCCGGTGTCCTCGTGGTGCCCACCGGCCGCAGGCAGTACCCGTACGGTGCCGTTCTCGCCTCCGTCCTCGGACACGTCGGGGTCGCCGACGCCGACGACATGGAACGCTGGCCGCATCTCGCGCTCGGGTCACGCGTCGGCAAGGCGGGACTCGAGAAGCAGTACGACGCTCTGCTCCGCGGCAGCGACGGCAAACAGTGCATGTATGTCGATCCGTCCGGGCATCCGGTGGCCGCCGGCGAACGGGTGGACCCGGTACGGGGCCACGATCTGCGCCTGCACCTCGACATCGAAGTGCAGAACCTGGCCACCGACGCACTCGTGGAGGCGATGCGCACCAGCAAGGGCGACCTCGGTGCCGCAGTCGTGATGGACGCGCGAAACGGAGCCGTGCTGGCCCTCGCCAGTGTCCCGGGGGCCGACAACAACGTCTACGGACCTCCGGCCGACCTCGTCGCCCTCGCGGCGCAGAGTCAGACCCCGGGGCCGAGCCCGTTGCTCAACAATGCCACCCAGACCGCCGTCCCCCCGGGCTCCACCTTCAAGATCGTCGTCGCGGCGGCGAATACCCGATACCCGGTGCTGTCGCCGGACGCGGTGATCGACACCGGCGCCGCCTACACCTACGGCGGCCACACCTTCCGGAATTGGCAACCGATGGGCCCGCACAATCTGCTGCAGGCGATTCAGTGGTCCGACAACGTCTACTTCTACAAGCTCGGTGAACTCCTGGGTCCGGAGAGGATGGCGGACGTCGCGGGCCAACTCGGCGTCGGCAGGCGGTCCGGGATCGACCTGCCGGGCGAGGCCGAGGGGTTCCTCGGCACCCCGGAGAACGTCGGAAGCATCGGGGCCACCTGGTATCCCGGGTCGACGCTGTTGATGGGTATCGGACAGGGCACCGTCAGCGCGACCCCGATACAGGTGGCGCGCTGGACGTCGGGGATCGCCACCGGCGCGATGGTGACGCCTCAGCTCGCCGCGGCGTACGGGTCGGAACTGACCCCCATCCCGACAGCGGAGCCTCAGCGTCTGCCCTTCGCGGACTTGCTCGGTCCCGTCCGGGCAGGCATGCGGGCGTCCGCGTCGGCGGGGACCGCCGGGCAACTCGCGGACCTCCCGGTACCGGCCGGCGCGAAGACCGGCACGGCGGAGGACCCGTCGGCGCCCGGAGAAGGACTGAATGCCTGGTTCTCCGCGGTCGCGCCTTTCGACGCCCCCCAGATCCAGGTGTCGGTGCTGATCCGCGGTGGTGGCTTCGGGTCGGCGACGGCGGGCCCCGTGGTCAAGAAACTCCTCGAGCACTACTTTCCGCGACCGCCCGCCCCGGCGCCGACTCGGTGATCAGGCGCTGTAGGCGGCAACCACCTCAGGGTGCACCAGACACGCCGTAGCGCCCTCGGCGACGCAGGTGAGTGGGCGCTCGGCGGTCTTCACCGGGAATCCGAAGGACTCTTCGAGCAGCTGGGACAGCCCGCGGAGCAACGCCCCGCCACCGATGACGAGCAGCCCTTCCGACATCACGTCACCGATCGCCTGGGCGGGGAGGTCGTCCAGGCATTCCGTCAATGTCTGCACGATTCCGGTTGTCGTCGGCCGCAACGCCTCCACGATCTCCTCGGTCTCGAGTGTCACCAGGCGTGCGCGGCCGGTCACGGCGTCGCGGCCCTCGACGACGAGCGACTGCCCCTCGGCGCTGTCGGGTTCACCCAGCTTGGCACGCTCGGCGGTGAGTTCGCCGACGACGATCTTGTGCTCTGCCCTCAGGTACTGGTACAGCGCGTTCGTCAATTCGTCGCCCGCGACACGGCAACTACGGTGAGAGAGAATGCCACCGAAACAGATGGCGGTGACTTCCGAAGTGCCGCCGCCGATATCGACGACGAGGTGTGCGCGTGGTTCCATGGGGTTGATTCCGCAACCGAGCGCACCCGCCACCGGCTCCGGTACCAACCCCACTTTCCGCAGACCGGCCTCGTGGCCGACCTCGAGCAGTGCGCGGCGTTCGAGCGGGGTTGCGCCCGCGGGGACCGAGATGACGGCCTTGGGCCGCAGACCGTATCGCCTGGCGGAGGAGACCCGTTTGATGACGGCCGTGACGAACGCCCGCGCCGACTCCAGGTCGACGATCACCCCGTCACGCATCGGTCGAACCGGCGTGATTCCGATTGGAGTGCGGCCGACGAGACTTCGCGCCTCCGTGCCGATCGCGAGAGCACGGTGCGGATCCTTCGTTCGAACGAGCATGAAGGACGGCTCGTTCAGTACGATGCCGTCGTCGGGAGTTCCGACGACAGTGTTGGCAGTTCCGAGATCGATACCAAGTCCACCCACGTCGGCCTCCAGAGGGATTCCAGCGAGATGATCCTGATGTTACGCAGCCGCAGCGTCGTTCGGAAGATATCGCGTGACACCAAAGATTCCCGGTAGCGATCAGGAGGGCCGCGGGATTTCCTCGGTGCGTCATCGTGTCCGCTCCCACGGCCAGGTCATCAGGGCCCACACGACGAGAATCAGTGTCGTCGCGGTCAGTAGGTACACCGGCCAGGGACCCAGAACGTCCAGAAGGGTCGCGGTGGCAGGCTTTCTGTTGAGGAAGCCGTAGTTGGTTCCGGCGACGCGGTTGAACGTGAAGGTCACTGCCGCCCAGACGACGGTGACCAGGACCGTGAACCGGTAGCTGCGCCACCGGGGCCGCATCCCTCGACCCCACGTCAGATAGATGGCCGCCCAGACCACGAGCAGGTGAATCGCCCAGAACGCGAGGAACTGATAGTGGGGGAAGTCCGGACCGGTCAGAACAGGCGAGATCAACGCCTGGGTGCTCAGCACGAGTCCCCAGTAATACGTGAGCGCGTAGGCCCACTGCGCCCGGGACCACAGGGCACAGGCCGCCGCCACGGTCGCGAGATCGGTCAGGCGCAGCGGTACCGAGCCGCCGATCGTGGGCGGAATCGAGAAATGAACCAGTGTCGCGCCGTATATCGCGGCCGTCAGCACCGCAAGGACTCGGCCCAGGCGCCGGGCCTGCGATTCGGTCTGCCGTCGTCCGAGCCGGACCAGAACCGCGGCCCCCACGACGAACAGCGCGATCATCGCCCAGTACGACGGGCCGTACGCCGTGAATTCCCTGTCCGATGAGAACACTCTCGATCAGCTCCGCACTGTCGTCACACGAAGTCGAAAACCGGTGGGAGAACGCCGACCATCAACGCCGCCCACATGCCGAAGACGGGAAGGTAACCGGTCTGCCAGCGTTCGGTGGAGCTGAATCCGCGGCGGCCGCGCAGGAACCCGAGAATGAGATGAGCCGACCACGTCAGGTTGACGAGGAGGACCAGGTTCATTCCGATTGCCGCCACCTTGTTCGGGGTGAAGCCGAATTCCGCGATGCGAGTCAGCATGGCGAACAGCATCAGCAGGTCGACCGCGAGGGCACTGACGACGAGGACGAGTTGGAGGCGGTCGAACAGGTCGGGCGGCAGGTAGGGGTCACGGGCCGAAATCGCGTACAACAGCAATCCCAGGACGACGACGAGAATGAGATCCATGAGGATCAACAGGTTTCGGTCGACGTCGACGACGCTGCCGGTCGTTGCGAATGCCGTCAGCAGCACCAGCAGCATGAGAGTCGTCAGCGGGGTGAACACGCGGGTGAGGACTGGGGCGATGTTCTCGACCACATTCTGCTTCGCCTCCACGAGCCACGCGGCGACGATGACCGCGCCTGCCGCCCCGAACGGCAGCACCCAGTCCTCGATGAACCACTCGACACTCAGGCCGAGTGCGTCGAACGCACCGATCGTCAGGCCGATGAGGACGCCGCCGCCGAGGGCGAGGAGGGTCAGGTAGACGACCCATTCGCCGGTGAAGCGGATGAAGTCCATTCGCCGCCGGTCCGATCGCCACTGACCGCCGACATACGCTAGGCCGACGGCGAACCACAGCGCGATCGGTGCGTGGATCGCCGCGATCACCTCGGTGGAGCCGTTCGATGCGAACGGGAAGACGTTCAGCAGTACCGCCGCCAGCGCGAACGGCACCAGCAGTACCGCGGCGAGGCGGGGTGTGACCTGCCGCTTCCAGGCGAAGTATCCGGCGAGGAACGGAAGAACGAACAGACTGAGGTTGCGCGCGAGGTCCTGCTCGCCGAGCGTCGCCACGCCTGCCTTGACCGACAGTGCCGCGCCGACGGCGAGCCCGAGAACGACGAACAGCTCACGTGTGGCGCGAGTGCCGTCGCCGTCCGACGCGGCGGGCATGAGGACGAGTTGCTTCCACAGTCGATCGGAGTGCTCGCGAGCGAACTCGCGGGAGATGTCGTCGACGTTGCCCATGCGTTTGACCGCGACCAGGAAGGCCTCGTCGGTCCTCAGCCCCGCGGCGGACAGGTCCGAAATCTGATCACGGAGATGGTCTTCCATCTCGTCGGTGTCGGCGGCGGATATCGCGTGACGGCGCTCGACGTAACCCCGCCACTGACCGATCTGCGATTCGAGCTCCTTGTCGGTATCCATCACGACCATCCTTGGGCGGAGGCTGGGGGTAGCTGGACGGAGCGCCACACCTGGCTCAGAGCGTCCGCGACGACGTCCCATTGGGCGCGTCGTTCCGCGAGCATCTCCCGGCCCGCAGCGGTGATCGTGTAGTGCTTGCGCCTTCGCCCGCTGTCGGAGGCACCCCACGACGCCGACACATATCCCAATCTTTCCAGGCGATGCAGGAGGGGGTACAACATTCCGTCGGTCCACTGAATCCGTCCGCCGGACAGGTCGTTGACTCGTTTCAGAATGGCGTACCCGTACGACTCGCCTTCCGCGAGAATTCCGAGTACGAGGGGAGTGGCCGAGGCTGCCACCAGATCTTTC
Organism: Rhodococcus sp. JVH1; assembly: GCF_000280725.2. Classification (NCBI taxonomy): domain Bacteria; kingdom Bacillati; phylum Actinomycetota; class Actinomycetes; order Mycobacteriales; family Nocardiaceae; genus Rhodococcus; species Rhodococcus sp. JVH1. The sequence goes on from NZ_CP166289.1 coordinate 7,689,260, forward strand.
TCGATATGCATAGAACCCCTATCCCTAGATCTGCTAGTCATCAAAACTAGCAGAGCGGATCGCGGGTCGGTGCGCAGCTCGCGGAAGTCGAAGCGACAACCTGGGGTTGACGCTCGCTATGCGTCAACCTAGAGTTGACGCATGGAGAATTCGGATCGCACGACCCCGCCCATCCGACTCGACGAGCTCATCGACGCGATCAAGAAGGTGCACGCCGAGGCCCCGCTCGAGCAACTCACCGACGCGGTCCTCGCCGCAGAACACCTCGGTGAACTGGCCGACCATCTCATCGGCCACTTCGTCGACCAAGCCCGCCGCTCGGGGGCATCGTGGACCGAAATCGGCAAGAGCATGGGCGTCACGAAGCAGGCCGCGCAGAAACGGTTCGTCCCCAAGGATCCCGGGCAGGCCTCCGACCTAGACCCGAATCAGGGATTCAGCCGGTTCACTCCGCGCGCACGACAGGTGGTTGTGGTCGCGCAGAACGAGGCCAGGGCGGCACACAACGCCGAGATCCTGCCCCAGCATCTCGTCCTCGGACTCCTGGCCGATCCCGAAGGGCTCGGCGCCCGGGCGATCGCCGCGCAGGGCGTGAAACTGGATTCGGTCCGGCACGCCGCGACCGCGACGCTGCCCCCCGCCGCCGAGGAGGTGCCCGCACTCGTTCCCTTCGATGCTCAGTCACGCAAGGCGCTCGAACTGACGTTCCGTGAGGCACTACGTTTGGGGCACAACTACATCGGAACCGAGCACATCCTGCTGGCCCTGCTCGAGGTCGAGGACGGGGTCGGTGTGCTCACCGGACTGGGTGTCGACAAAGCTGCCGCCGAGGAGAACATCGCCGCCAACCTCGACGCCATCGTCGCCGCCCGCGAAAAGGAGTGATCCGCGGGGGCTCCGTCACCGCTGCGGTGCTCAGGTGAAGGGCGTCCCGCCGGTGACGCCGAGCACTTCTCCGGTGACGTAGCTGGATTCGTTCGATGCGAGGAATACGTACGCGGGTGCCAGTTCGGCCGGCTGGCCGGGCCTGCCCAGAGGCACGTCGTCCCCGAACTGCCGATAACCGTCGGCGGGCATCGTCGCGGGGATCAACGGCGTCCAGATGGGCCCCGGTGCAACGGCATTGACCCGGATTCCCCGCTTCGCCACATCGGCCGCCAATCCCTTGGTGAAATCGATGATCCCTGCCTTCGTGGTGGCGTAGTCGAGAAGCCCGGGAGACGGATTCGTCCCCTGGATCGACGAGGTGTTCACGATCGTCGATCCAGGTTCCATGACTGCGACGGATTTCTTGCACAACCAGAACAGCGCGTAGAGGTTCGTGCGCAGGACACGGTCGAACTGCTCGGTGGTGATGTCGGCGATACCACCCGTCTGCACCATCTGAAAGGCCGCGTTGTTGACGAGGATGTCGAGACCGCCGAGTTCACGGACCGTCAGGTCCACGAGATACTGGCAGTGGTCCTCCGACGTGATGTCGCCGGTCGCGACGACGCCTCGTCGTCCGGCCTCTTCCACCAGTCGCACGGTCTCCCGTGCATCCGCCTCCTCCTCGTCCAGACAACTGACCACGACATCGGCACCCTCGCGAGCGAACGCGATCGCCACCGCTCGCCCGATGCCCGAATCCGAGCCGGTGATCAGGGCGCGGCGACCGTCGAGGCGTCCGCTTCCCCGATAGGACTTCTCGCCGTGATCCGGGGTGGTCACCATGTCGGAGGTCAGTCCCGGGTGCGATAGCTCCGGTTGGTGTTCGCGATCGGGGGCGGGGTACTGCGTGGTGGGATCCTGCTGGGCGTACTGGTCGGCCATTCTCGTACCCTTCTTCGTCTTCTGTCGAATCGGCAAGCGGGACTGACAAGTTCGTCGAATCAGAGGCGCTTCCCGCCACGCTTACCCCTTCCGGAGCACCCGGAAACCGGGGTTGCATCCGCTACCGGACGCTGTGCGTCGACAGATCAGGGCAGGGGGCCGGTGTCCGACAGCGCGGTGTTTCCGCGTAGGCCGTGAGCGTCTTTGCCGGGGGAGGCGCCGAACAGGCGGCGGTATTCGCGATTGAACTGGGAGGGGCTGTCGTAGCCGACGTGATGCCCGACGCCGGCGACGTCACCGGGGTGTGCGACCAGCATCGAGCGGGCGTGTTGCAGTCGGATACGTTTCTGATACTGCAAGGGGCTCATGGCCGTGACGGCTCGAAAGTGCCGGTGAAACGCCGATGCACTCATACTGGACAACCGTGCGAGGTCGTCGATCCGCATCGGCTCGGAGTAGTTGTCGCGGATCCAGTGGATCGCCCGGCTGACATGCGCCAGGTCGCTGTCGGCCATCCCGATCTGGCGAATTGTGCTCCCATGTGGGCCGGTGAGCAGCCGCCAGAGGATCTCCTGCTCGATCAGCGGGGCGAGCACGGGCGCGTCCGCGGGGTGATCGAGCAGTCGCAGCATCCGGGCCGCGGCGTCGAGTAGATCGACATCTGCGTCGCCGGTCTCGATCGCCGGCACGCCGGCGGCGCCGCGGGACCACCGTTCGGTGGGGGCCTGCAGCACCAGTGCGGCGATGGCGGCCGGCCGCAGGACCAGTCCCATGGCCAACGACGGCGCGCCTTCGCTGATGTCGATGTAGTGGCCGGTGACAGGCACACTGGCGGTGACGACGAGACATTGCCCCGCCCGGTACTCGTAGAGTCGGTCGCCGAGCAGGAGCCGCTTGCCGCCTTGGGTCATGATCACCAGCAGCGGTTCGGTCACCGAATACTCCGGCCCCGCCGACTCGGCCGTCACTTTCGACAACAACAGCCCATCGATCGGCGTCTGCAGATCCGGCCGGGCATGGACCGTGATTCCGGCGCGGATCTCGTCCAGGAGGTCGGGGGAGTTGCGCACAACTCACGAAAGCATCCGCGTGGCCACTACGGCAACCCGATCGTGGCGACACGGACAGGATCGTGCAATGCCCGGCGCCGATCGATCTACCGCTGCCACTGCGGTTCGCGTTTCGATGGATGTGCACATTCCGATACCCCAGGAGCAGATCATGCGACTCGATCAGTACGTCACGCTCGGCCGCTCGGGACTACGGGTCAGCCCGTTCGCCCTCGGTGCGATGACCTTCGGCGAAGACGCCGGTGGCGCCGGCTGCAGCGTCGAGGAATCCGAGAAGATCCTCGCCACCTACCTCGACCTCGGCGGCAACTTCATCGACACCGCCAACTTCTACACCAACGGCCACTCGGAGAAGATCCTCGGCGATTTCTTCGCCGCCCATCGCGGTCGCCGCGAACGCGTGGTGCTGGCATCGAAGTTCTTCGCGAACCTCTTTCCCGGCGACCCGAACGGCGGCGGTGCGGGCCGCGCGGCCATCATCGCTCAGCTCCACGAAACCCTTCGCCGCCTGCGCACCGATTACGTCGACGTGTACTGGCTGCACAACTGGGACCGCCACACCCCGATCGAGGAAACCCTGCGCACCCTCGACGACCTTGTCCGCGCCGGCAAGATCCGCTACATCGGGATCTCCAACAACCCGGCGTGGGTGACCGCGCAGGCTCAGACCACGGCGCTGTTGCGAGGATGGACCCCGCTGATTGCACTGCAGGTCGAGTACTCATTGCTGGCCCGCACCGTCGAGGGCGAACTCGCGCCCCTCGCACTCGATCAGGGCATGGCTCTGGTGCCGTGGAGCCCACTGAAGAACGGATTCCTGTCGGGCAAGTATCGCCGCGGCACCGAGGTCACCGACTCTGCCCGCACCGCCTTCGTCGGCGGTCCGACCGATGCGGAGTTCGTTGTCATCGACGCCGTCGCCGCAATCGCCGACGACCTCGCGACCACCTCGGCTGCCGTCGCGCTGGCCTGGCTGCGTGCCCGATCCGGGACCGTCGTCCCCATCCTCGGCGCGAGGCGCGTCGAACACCTCACGGACAACGTCGCCGGGCTGGAGGTGACTCTCGGCCCCGAACACCTCCGCATCCTCGACGAGGTCTCGGCGCCGACGTTGAACTACCCGGCGCCGATGCACGGCGAGCAGCGGGCGATGCTTCAGTTCGCAGGCACCACCGTGGACGGGGAATCGTCCACCGTGTATCCACCGCTGCTGCAGAGCGACGTCCGGTACTGACGGCCCACGTACTTGTGCGGATCACGTGTCCGGCACCGGAAATCGGGAAGGATCAGCGTGATGTCGGCGGGGATGATCCCGAGTACCTCGTCGACGCGGCGTGCGACCGCCTCCGGTAAGTTCTCGCCAGGGCAGGGATGACCGGAACAGCTGTTGGTCCAGACTCCGGGCCATGTCGACTTCCACCGTGCGCGCCGACCGACCAGCCCCTGTCCCTCGGGGTCGATGACGTAGGCGGAAAACGCAAGGTGCAGCGGTGTCGCCGAGGTATGTACCGTTGCTTCGGCCACGGTGCCGACCTGGGCGCCTGCCTCGTCGAGCAGCTCTGCGGAGGGGCTCACCCTAGTTCGCCGGCAATATCCGCCGAACTGCGCGAATCGTGGCGGCCGGGCTCGCCGGATGCCACACCTCGCGATCAGAGTAGGACCAGGCGTACGTCGGACTACCGTCGCAAATGCAGTCGAGTAGCCCCGGCTCGTCGAGTTCGTCGGCCGACCACTCGTACAACTGCTGCAGTCGCGGCCCGATCATGCCGTAGTCCAGCATCTCACCGATGTTGTGCTCGGCGGCGACATACGCCGCGACGTCGTCTCCGAGGGGATATCGGTCGGGAAGGACCCGAGAAAGGGACAGGAAGATCCCGGTCATCGAGAGACGAGGATCTCCCAGAAGGGGGCCGGCCGGCGCGAGCCGCCCCAGCGCCAGACGCGGCGCCGAGACCAAGGCATGGGCGTAGAGAACACGGAGCAGTACCACGTTGAGAAAGAACCGCTCGGGGCGGCTCTCGGTGCAGGCAAGGTCGCGATGGTCCAGGTAGGCGGAGGCAATGCTCGCATTGTGGGCCCGGTACCAGGTGCGTGCGGTCGGATCGGCAACGAAAAGCATCCACAGATCGACCGTGCGCGAGGACGGCGTCCCTCCCATTCCGCCGCTCCGGGCGACAGCCTCGCAGCCGTCGCGCATCAGCCGTTCGTTGACCGCTCGCCACCACGGACTGCCGGGCGGCATCGCACTCAGCGGCGCCAGCACGCCGCGACCGATCTGCCAGCGCATGAACGACAAAGCCGCCCGGCGGAACGGCAAGTGCCGGGGCGCGTTGCCGATCGGACCGTGATATGTACGGGCGATCAGCTCGAGTCGGGCTGCAGGATCGTCCCGCACATCGTGGACCTGATCGACTGCCCACTCTGCGGCGGAACGTCGAGAACTCACGCTCCCTATTGTCGGACCCGCCGGTCCGAGGGGGAAGTGTGCGATTTCTACTCGGCCGCCTTGCTGATCGGTTGCCGACACGGAGAGAGGTGCCGCCAAGGACGTAACAGTGGAAGAGCCCTGTGACTGCCTCGATTTCAAATGCAGAAAAGCTACAACACAGTTCCATTCCGGGCTTCGCCGATGCGGCGCCGGATCGGCGAAGCTCCTGGCGGTGTAAGGCCGCGCCCCGAAGACCGGCCGGGCCTGCCGAGGCACAGAAGCCATCGTGCCGAGACACGCGCGGGACTACGGTAACTGCTCGACGGTCACCCATCTCGGGTCTATCCCCGCGCGGAATCCCTTCCACGACGGGTGGCGGAGCCGCCGGTCCAGGGTGAACTCCCGGTACTCGACGGTGCCGACCAGAATCGGTTCCACCCAGCGGGCGTGAGCGGCAAGCTCATCGGGAACATGATCGTCGAAGGGACTGGAAGGGCGCTCGAGTGGCCGGAGCAGCATGAGCGTTCGGCGCCGGTGGGATTCGGTGAAGCCGGAACCGACGTGCCCGACGAATATCAAGCCGACCTGGTCCGCGTGGGCACCGACGATCAGCGACCGCAGACCGCCGCGGCTGGTCGCTTCCCACCCACCGACGATCACCTCGGCGCTGTTGCTTAGCGGAGTTTTGACCCAATCTGGTGAGCGGCGTCCGGGCCGATAGGGCGAGGTCATTCTCTTGGCGACAATTCCTTCGAGACCGTGCTCGTCGGCTAACCGGAGCATGTCCTCGCCGGCGACATCGACCCAGTGTGGAGGTACCCGTAGAGCCTCACCCTCCAGATCGAGGTTCAGGTCGGCCAGGAGTTGTCGGCGCTCGAGGTACGGCCACTGCAGGATCGGCGCCCCGCGGTGCACCAGCAGATCGAAGATGCAAAAGGCGACCGGTACGGCGCGCTGCAGCGCGGGCGGTGGATCCTGGATGGGGGTCCGCTGTCGGAGCAGGTCGAAGCGCGGTCGGCCGCTGCCGGCTGCGGGCGCGACGATCTCACCATCGACTATTACGCCTCGGCCTGGGTTGATCTCGGAGAGTCCGGCGGCGATCTCCGGGTATGCAGCGGTGATGTCGGCGTTGTCGCGGCTGAACAGGTGCACCGCGGCCGGGGTGATGGTGGCGACGGCGCGTACACCGTCGAATTTCATCTCCACCGCCCAGTCGTCTCCACCCGGTGGTGAGCCGAGCGTCGCCAGCATCGGTTTCACCGGGCGGAGAGGTGGTGCGGGCTGATGAGCGGGCACAATGCTGATTCTCCCCCTCGTTCCGCCCCGGCGCGGCATCGCCCGGATCGACGTCAGGTGGATGCCGATCACCCTCGCCACACTGCACATCCCGCCAGAACTGCCGACCGCAGATCACGGGGCCGGTGCGCCTCGTTACTCGGGAAAGTCTGATTCGTGGGTCGCCTGGGCAGGCCACGGCATAAGTGGACGCTCGCCGAATGCGCTGCCGCAACATCTGTGCGTGCGTGGCTGCGAAGTCGTCGTCGAACAGAATCGCTGCGGCCTCGTCACACTCGATCAGCACCCACTCGTACGCCAGCCGGGCCGGGGCAGCGTCGTCGAAGAATGCCGGCATCACCGTGTCGTCGACGAGGTGGAAGGGAATGCGCGCGATTCGGTACTGGAGGCGGCCGAGCGCTCGTGCCGCGGCTGCGACTCCCATGCATTCGATAGTAGGTGGTACGACGTGCACGCGTATCAATTCCGCTGCCTCACAGTCGGACCGGGGTCCTTGTGAGCGGCCCCGCCGCTGAGCCCGCCGACAATTCCGCTGCTGAGGATCGACACGCAACCAGGTGTGCCGACAATCGGCCGGGTGGTGTAGCAGACAGTGGACAAGCTTCCCGACCACGTCGAGTTCCGTCGGTCTTGACACCCAGCACATGTCGCTGTCCGTGTGCGTGCCATGCACCCCCTTCACCCGCATTCATCAGCCTGCTCGACGACGGGCACGTCGAGCAGGCTGGGCAGCTCGCGTGCTCCGCGGAAGTGCTGGCGGCCCTGCGCGGGCGAATTCCCACACCGCAGGGGAGCGCGGCCTAGGGTCGGAAGCAGCAGCGGTCTTCCTCGGCGTCGTAGAAGGAGGTGACAATGTCACCTGCGACACTGGTGTGTCTGCCGTACGCAGGGGTGGGCGCGTCCTTCTTCCGCGATTGGCAGAGTTGTGCGCCGCGTGGACTCGACATCCTCCCCGTGCAGCTACCCGGCCGCGAGGAACGCTTTGGTGAGGACCTGCTCACCTCGGTCGACGCCGCCGTCCATGACATTGCGCCGCGCGTGCTGTCGGTCCTCCGGGAGTCTTCCGGGGTGGCCGTGTTCGGGCACAGCCTCGGTGCGGTCCTGGCCTACGAGCTGGCGCATCGCCTGACTGCCGACGGAGACGTCGCGCTGACCCGCCTGTTCGTGAGTGGATCGCCGGGTCCGGCGACCGTGCGGGAGGTCCGGGCGTCGTCGTTGGCGGATGAGGAATTCCTCGACCGGGTGGGTGAGCTGGCCGGGTACTCCCATCCCGCGCTGGCGAACCCGGAACTGCGCGAGCTGCTGTTGCCCGTCGTCCGGGCCGACGTCGAGATGCACGAAAACTATCGGCCACCACCACGCCCACCGCTGGACGTCCCGATCACCGCCCTCCGAGGGCGGGGTGATCACCTCGTCGGTGCCGCTCAGTTGGCGGAGTGGGCGGCGACGACGACCGCGGGGACGTCGGTGATCGAGGTCGACGGCGGGCACATGTACCTGACCGAGCACCCGCACGCGCTGGTACGACTGCTTGCCGCGCAGCTCGCCGAGGACGCTCGGTGAGCGCCGACCTCGCCGGAAAGACGGCCTTCGTGACCGGCGCGGCGCGGGGGATCGGCCGTGCCTGCGCCGTCGAGTTCGCGGCGGCTGGGGCCGACCTCATGCTCGTCGATATCACCCGGAACCTGCCAGGGGTGCCGTACCCACTCGGTTCGCAGAGTCAGCTCGAGTACACCGCGGAGTTGTGCCGCGAGCACGGTGCGACGGTTCTGACCCAGGCGGTGGATGTCCGCGAGCTCGCAGAGATCACGGCAGCGGTGCAGGTCGCCCACGAACGATTCGGTCGCCTCGACGTGCTGCTCAACAATGCGGGAATCGCCGCACCGTCCGGAAAGGCCGCTCACGACATCGCCGAATCCGAGTGGCGTCTGATGATCGACGTCGACCTCTCCGGGGCGTGGCGGACGATCGCGACGGCCGGACGGATCATGGTCACCCAGCGCAGCGGAAGCATCATCAATGTCGCCTCGACGGCCGGGCTCGTCGGGTACCGCCACTTCGCCGGGTACGTTGCGGCTAAGCACGGCCTGGTCGGCCTCACCAAGGCCGTCGCCCTCGACTACGCGCCGAGCGGGGTCCGGGTGAATGCGCTGTGCCCGGGATCGGTGCGGGACAGCAGTGAGTACGAAGGGCGGATGCTGGCGGAGATCGCGCGCTCCCTGGGTGTCGGCGTCGATGAGCACGAGTCGGTTTTCGTGCAGGCCCAGCCGACCAACAAGCTCGTCGAACCCGGCGAGGTCGCGGCAGCGGCGCGGTGGCTCGCGTCCGACGATGCGCGTGGAGTCACGGGTTCCGTGGTGACGGTGGACGGCGGTTTCACGGCCCGGTGAGAACGATGGGCCCGTGTCCGCCAGCCCCAGTCGCCGCGCGTCTGTCGACTACGATTGCTTCATGCACCAATCTCCTTGGGGGAGGTCTGGACCGGTGCGCACGGCGTTCGGCCATGCGATGACGGTGCGGGTGCCCCGCGGAGTGAGCTCGGACATGCTTGCGGTGCGGTGGGGTACGGCGTCCCGTCGCTGGTGGGAGCGCGCGACCAGGCCGTCGCGTCTATGGGTGGTGGATGTTCCGGCCGGTTCGGCGTCGGAGGAGGCACGACGCCGGCTTGCCGCCGAGTGCCGGCGGCCCGTCGCTGTCGATGGTCCGGCGGTGCGCGCAGTCGTGATGCAGTACCTCGACCAGGTGGCCGATCTGGTCGTGGTCGCCGATCGGCGTGATCTCGACACTGCCTCGCTCACGCTCGTGTGTGACGTGCTCGTCGGCGTGCGCGACGCCGACACGGTGACCGCGAATCCCGTTGGTCGACATCGGCACGGTCGGGCACTGGGCGGATGGAGCGCGGAGGTACTGCGTTCCTCCCACCCGCTGGTCGCGGCCCGTGAGGATATGACGGCGACGGTGGCCGCTGCCGCCGCGGTGGTGACCGGTAGGCGTGACGACCTCTCCGTGGTCACGGTTCCGGTGTGGCGGGTCGACCGGACGCGGCCGCCCCGAATGCTCGGCGGATTCGAGAACTGGGTCGACCTGGCCTTTCACACTTCCCTGGACCGCACTCTGGTCGAGCTGGCGGAAGAGGTGAAATGCTCACGGCAACAGGAGGTCTCGTGGGAATCCGTGAAGATCGGAGAAATGCGCAGTACGGCAACCGGGGTGCTGGGGACGGTTACACGTGACACCGGACGTGAGTATCTCCCCTGCCAGACGGCGCCGTTTCCGCTGACACTCGTGCCGGTGGCCGACACCGGCGGACACGCCACCCTGGAGGTCTACGCCGACCCGGTGTCTGTGGACGCCGACACAGCGGCGAGGTTCGGGCAATGGGTCGCCCGAGTGGTGAACGGACTTCGCGATCCGTCACCGCGACGACGTCGTGTGTTCGGTGCGGCGGTGGCACCGGTGGGTGCCGGTGTGCGAGCGCCTGTCTCCAGCGGGAGAATCGAGGATCTCGTCGTCCGGCACGCTCACGAGCGTCCCGACGCGGTCGCGGTGACCCATGGCCGGCGCACATTGACTTACCGTGCACTCGAGGAGCAGTCGGCCTGGATGGCGCGAGGTCTTCACGATCGGGGAGTCGGCCCGGGGGACCGGGTCGGAATCTGTGTGGATCGGTCGGTCGATCTCGTCGTGACGATGCTTGCGGTGTTGCGCAGCGGTGCGGCGTTCGTTCCGATGGACGTGCGGCATCCTCCGGATCGGCTCGCGTACACGGCGCGTGATGCCGGTGTCCGATTGGTCGTGACCGAGTTGCAGGGCGAAGCCCTGTGGGCCGGAGTACCGGCGGTGACGCCGGCGGAGTTGCCGGGATCGGTATCGGGCCCGGGTGAGGTGGATTGGGCTGTGGGAGGCGACGGCGCCCCCGCCTACGTGGTCTACACGTCGGGGTCGACGGGTCGGCCGAAAGGCGTGGTGATTCCGCACCGTGCCGTGCCGGCGCTGATGTCGGCCACCGCAACCGAATTCGCGCCGACTCCCGGGGACACCTGGTCGATGTTCCATTCGCCCGCCTTCGATTTCTCGGTGTGGGAGATCTGGGGCTCGTTGTCGACCGGTGGCCGACTCGTGATCGTGCCGTACTGGATCTCGCGGTCCCCAGTGGAGTTCCACACATTGCTCGCCGACGAACGCGTCTCCGTCCTCAGTCAAACGCCGTCCGCATTCGTCCTCCTGGCCGCGGCCGACCGGGATCTCGAGCCGCTGTCCGCGCTCCGCCTCGTCGTGTTCGGCGGTGAGACTCTCGACCCCCGGGTGGTACTGCCGTGGCTCGACCGGTATCCGGAATCACGATGCCGGTTGGTGAACATGTTCGGGACGACGGAAACCACCGTGCACGTCACCGCGCACACCGTGACGCGGCGCGACGCCCTGACCGGATCGCGCACGGTGGGGAAACCGCTACCCGGCTGGGAGATGGCGGTCGCGGACGAGTTCGGCGATCCTCTGCCGAACGGCCTGACCGGCGAGATCTACGTCGGCGGGGCCGGTGTCGCGCTCGGGTACCTCGACCGTGCCGGACTGACTGCCTGCCGCTTTGTCGCTGCACCCGGCGGGTCCCGCTGGTATCGAACAGGCGATCGCGGAAGAATCTGTGACGACGGCACTCTCGAGCATCTCGGTCGCCTCGACACCCAGGTCCAGATTCGCGGGTTCCGTGTGGAGCTCGACGAGGTGCGTTCCGTGCTCCTCGACGATCCCGTCGTCACGGCAGCGGCCGTGGTGCCCTCGGGAAGGCCGGAAGACCCGGCCGGAATCGCGCTCGACGCCTACGTCGTCCCGGGCGGGTCCGCTGCGGCCGGGGAGACGGAGACGATCGCAGCGATACGCGAACGCGCGGCCCGATTCCTACCGGAACACATGGTGCCCCGGTCGATCACCCTGGTCGACGCTCTACCGCTCACCATCAACGGAAAGATCGACGTGGCAAGGCTTCCCGCACCCGCCCCGCGGTCTCTGCCGCACAATGTCGTCGAACCGCAGGACGGTGGCCCCCTCACCGATGCGGGAACAGCGCACATGCTCACCGACATCTGGGAGTCGGTGCTGGGAGTCCCGGTCTCGCTGGACGACAACCTCTTCGAGCTCGGGGGGAACTCGCTGTGCGCGATCAAGGCCGACAGCATGATGCGGCGGCTCGGTCTTCCTGCCCTCCCGATGCGGGAGCTGTACCGGCACCCGAGCATCCGCGGAATCTGCGGCACTCTGGCGCGGCTCTACCCGCCCCGCCCGGATAGGTAGTTTTCGACGAGCATGCCGATCGCACGTGCTGGTTTCGGTTGCATCATGTCGTTGTGTCCGCAGTCGACGTGTTCTTCCTGCACGGTGCCGGTAATCGAGTCGCCCCATCCGTCGTGGGGACCGTCCTCAGCGATGAGCAGGAGCGCGTCCCCGCGAAAGACTCTCGGGGCGAATCGCGCCGCTAGCCGGGTCGACCGGTCATATCCCTCGGCGATGCGCCGCAGCTGGTCTGCCGTCATGGCCGCTGCGGGACCGTAGGCCTCGCGGAGGCGGTCGCTGGCGTCGGAGTACGTGAGCGGTCGGGAGTTCGCGCCGGGTCCGACGTCGACCCCCAGCCCACGCAGAAGGTCTCCGGCGTCCAACGGGTCGGGTTCCGCAATCGGTTCGCCCGCATAGCTGTCCAGGAGCACGAGGGACGCGACCTCCTCACCCCGGTCCTGCAGCTCGGTGGCCATGGCATGCGCGATCAGACCGCCGAGCGACCAGCCGAGCAGATGATACGGCCCCGCCGGCTGGACGGCACGGACCTCGTCGAGGTATCGGTGCGCCAGGTCCTCGATCGAGTCGTACTCGGGACCGCCGCCGAGGGAGGGCAACTGCAGTCCCCACACGGGCCGGTCCGGTGAGAGATGGCGCACCATCCCGGTGTACGCCCAGGCCAGGCCCATCCCGGCATGGACGCAGAATAGTGGTGCGAGCCGGTCACCACGGCGCAGCGGCACGAGAACCCGGAGAGCTTCGTCGGTGGTGGCGGGCACTTCTGTGGCGAGGCGGGCCGCGAGCCCCGCGGGAGTGGGGTCCAGGAAGAGCGCGGGAAGCGGCACCGGCCGGCCCAGTCGCCGCTGCAGGTCCGCAGCGACGCGGACCGCGGACAGTGACGTGCCGCCGAGTGCGAAGAAGTCGTCCTCCACTCCGATCGGGCGGTCCTCGCCGATGTCGACGACTTCCGCGAAAGCCTCGACGACCGCCCGCTCCACGGCCGTGGACGGGGCACGGAATCGGTCGGGCCGGGGACCGAACTCGGGTTCGGGGAGGGCCGAGCGGTCGAGCTTGCCGGCCGGGGTCAGTGGCACCTCGTCGAGTACGACGACCGCGGCGGGCACCAGATACGGCGGAAGCTGCGCGGACAACGCCGTGCGCACCGCACTCGCGTCGACGTCCACGCCGGTCGCACCGTGGACATAGGTGACGAGTATCGGTTCCCCGTCCGGTCCGGTTCGCCCGACGGTGGCCGCGAAACCGATGTCCGCGCGCGCCGCGAGGATCGAATCGACCTCGCCCGGCTCGACCCGGAATCCGCGCACCTTGATCTGGAAGTCGGTGCGGCCGAGGTGTTCGAGCGTGAGGTCGGGCCGGGTGCGTACCAGGTCACCGGTGCGGTACATCCGCGACCCGGGGGCGGCGAACGGGCAGGCGACGAAATGGGTCGCCGTCGTGGCCGGGCGGTCGTGGTAGCCGCGGGCCAGACCGGGCCCTGCCAGGTACAGCTCGCCCGGGGTGCCCGGGGGAACGGGATGCAGCCGGGCGTCGAGGACGGCGGCGGTGAACCCGCGGACGGGGCGCCCGATGGTGACGGGTTCCGCCGGTGCCAGTGGTTCACTGACATGCGACCAGATCGTCGTCTCGGTGGGACCGTACGCATCGAGCATGCGCCGGCCGGGTGCCCATCGCCGGGCCAGGTCGGTCGGGCACGGTTCACCGGCGACGACGAGGACCCGCAGCGAGTCGAGTCCCGTCGGTTCGAGCGTGGCGAGCGCGGTCGGGGTTATGAACGCGTGGGTGATCCGCTCAACGGCGAGGATGTCCGCCAGGGCCGACCCGCCGTAGGTCGGCGGGGGTACGAGCACGACCTGGGCACCCGCACAGAACGCCATCGTCAACTCGAACAGCGACGCGTCGAAACTGGGGGACGCGAGGTGCGAGACCCGCGCATCGGGCGTGACGTGGAGGTGGTGACGTTCTTGCTCGAACAGGTTTGCCAGACCCCGGTGCGACACGACCACGCCCTTCGGGGCGCCGGTGGACCCGGACGTGTAGATGAGATAGGCGGGGTTGTCCGTGCGCAGCGGAGCTGTACGGTCGACGTCGGTCACCGGCGTGGAAGGAAAGTGCCGCGTTTGCGTTTCGAAGTCGGGATCATCGAGCACCAGCCACTCGACCGTGTCGGGCAACTGTGCACGATACCCAGCGACGGTGAGGCCGAGCGCAGCGCCGGCGTCGGCGAGCATATGGGCGATCCGGGTGAGCGGATACGTCGGGTCGACGGGTACCGACGCCGCACCCGAGCGGGCGACCGCCCACACGGCACGGACCCACGCGATCGACCGCGGCAATGCCAGGGCGACGACACCCTCTGGGACGGCACCCCGAGCGATGAGCAACCGGGCGAATTGCGCGGAGTCTTCGCCGAGTTGGCGATAGGTGAGCGCGCGACCGGCGTCGGATACGGCCAGCCGGTCGGCGTGCCGCTCCACCGCCTCGGTCAGCAGGTCGGGCCACACCCGCGCCGGGAGGCCGGGCGGTCCGGAGACAGATGTGTCCTCGTCCTCGTCGCCGAGCGTGAGGTCTCCGACCGGGTGGTCCGGGTCGGCGACGACCGCCGCGAGGAGACGGGTCAGACGATCGGCGAAGCCCTGCACGGTCGCGGCGTCGAAGATGTCGGTGGCATAGGTGAATCCGGCGGCGATCCCGTTCGGGTCACCGGACTCGTCGAACGTCTCGGCGACCACCAGTTCCAGATCGACCTTGACGACGGGCGGCGTGTACTCGGCGACCGTGACCGTCAGGTCCGGCAGTGTGATCTCTGGTCGCTGGACGCTCTCGAATTCGAGTGACACCTGGAACAGCGGTGAGCGGGAGGTCGACCGCGCCGGATCCACGGCCTCGACGACGCGTTCGAAGGGCAGGTCGGCGTGCAGGAAGGCGCCGAGGTCGACGTCCCTGGTGCGGTCGAGTACCTCGGTGAACGACCGGGAGCCGTCGACCGGCGTGCGCAGGACGAGTGTGTTGACGAACATGCCGACGAGTTGGTCCAGCCGGGGATCGGGGCGGCCGGCGACGGGGGTGCCGATCACGATGTCGGAACTCCCGCTGAGGCGGGCGAGGAGGACGGCGAATACCGCGTGGATCGCCATGAAGAGCGTCGAGTTGTTCTGCCGCGCGAGCGCCGATAGTGACCGGTGCAGGTCCCGTCCGATGTGGAACGCGACCCGATCCCCGTGGTGGGTGCGGTGGGTGGGTCGGGGTCGGTCGGTGGGGAGGGGGAGGGTGTCGGGGAGGTTGGTGAGTGTGGTGGTCCAGTAGGTGGTTTGGGTGTGGGTGGTGGGGGTGGGGTGTTGGGGTGTGCCGAGGAGTTGGTGTTGCCAGTGGGTGTAGTCGGTGTAGGTGAGGGGTAGGGGTGTGGGGTGGGGTGGTTGGTGGTGGGTGTGGGCGGTGTAGGCGGTGGTGAGGTCGTGGGTGAGTGGGGTGAGGGAGTGGCCGTCGGCGGCGATGTGGTGGAGGACGAGGGTGAGGGTGTGGTGGGTGTTGTCGAGTTGGTAGAGGTGGGTGTGGAGGGGGGTGTCGGTGGTGAGGTCGAAGGGTTGGGTGGTGTCGGTGTTGATGTGTTGGGGGAGTTGGGTTTCGGTGGTGGGGGTGGGTGTGAGTGGTGGGGTTGTGGGGTGGGGGTGGAT
This sequence comes from Rhodococcus sp. JVH1, assembly GCF_000280725.2. Taxonomy (NCBI): domain Bacteria; kingdom Bacillati; phylum Actinomycetota; class Actinomycetes; order Mycobacteriales; family Nocardiaceae; genus Rhodococcus; species Rhodococcus sp. JVH1. Next base: position 7,704,829 of record NZ_CP166289.1, read on the forward strand.
GTGTTGGGTGGGGTGTCCGTGGTGGAGGGGGTAGGTGGTGTGGAGGGGTTGGTGGCGGTGGATGAGGTCGGTGAGGGCGTGGTGGAGGGCGGTGGTGTCGAGGTGGCCGGTGAGGTGGAGGGTGAGGGGGATGTTGTAGGTGGGGGTGGTGGTGTCGTATTGGTTGAGGAACCAGATGCGTTGCTGGGCGGGCGATAACGGCACGAACTCGGGTTGGGGCCCCGGAGTGGGCACCGGCAGCGGGGCGTCGTTCGAGTCGTGGTCGAGGTGGGTGGACAGGACCCGCGGTGTCCGGTCCTCGAACAAGGTCCGGACGTCGATGTGGGTGTGCAGCGTCGAATTGACCCGTGCCACGACCCGTGTCGCCGTCAGCGAGTTCCCGCCCGCCTCGAAGAAGTTGTCGTCGACACCGACGTGCTCGAGCCCCAGAACGGCCGCGAATGCGTTCGCGATGGTCTCCTCGACGGGCGACGTCGGTCGGTGGGCGGGATCGGCCGGGGAGTCGAACCGGGGATCGGGCAGTTCGGCGCGATCGAGTTTGCCGACGGGGGTCAGCGGGATCCGGTCGATCGGCACGATCGCGCTGGGCACCATGTGAGCCGGAAGTCGTTCGGTGAGATAGGCCGAGAGTAGTGCCGGGGCGAGTTCCGCGGAACCGACGACGTAGGAGACGAGGATCGGGTCCCCGGCGGGTCCGGTGCGGGTGAGTGTCGCGGCGTATTCCACGTCCGGGTGGGCACCGAGGACGGCGTCGACCTCGGCGGGTTCGATGCGGAACCCGCGCACTTTCACCTGGAAGTCGGCGCGGCCGAGGTACTCGACCACCCGACCGCCGGACGTGTCGGCGATCCAGCGGACGATGTCGCCGGTCCGGTACATCCGCTCGCCCGCCGGCCCGTATGGAGCGGCGACGAAGCGTCCTGCGGTCAGCCCCGGCCTCCGGTGGTATCCGCGGGCCAGACCCGGCCCGGCAATGTACAACTCACCCGGAACGCCGTCCGGGACCGGTTGCAGCCGCGCATCCAGCACCACTTCCTCCGCACCGGCGATCGGGCCGCCGATCGTCACGTCGGACCCGGGTGCGAGCGGCGCGCTGATGTTGGACATCACGGTGGTTTCGGTGGGGCCGTAGCCGTTCCGCAGAGCACGGCCACGGGACCACCGGGTCACCAGACCGGGCGGACACGCTTCTCCGGCCGCGAGAATCTCGCCGAACCCGTCGTATCCGTCGAGATCATCGGGATCGGCCGAGGCTAGTGCGGCAGTCGGGACGAAGGCATGCGTCACCCGTTCGGCGGCGACGAAGCGGGACAGCTCCGTGCCGCCGACGATTGTCGGCGGGCTGATCACCAGAGTCGCGCCACAGCCGAACGCCAGTAGATAGTCGAACACCGATCCGTCGAATGAGGGTGACGAGAAGTGGAGCACGCGCGAGTGCCGCCCCGGACCGAGGCCGGCCGCCTGCGCCGCAGCGAGCATGGCCAGCCCGCGGTGCGGAACCACCACGCCCTTCGGGACACCGGTCGATCCGGACGTGTAGATCATGTATGCGGGATGGTCGGGTCGCAATGGCCGGCGGCGATCGGCATCACCGAGGGCGCCGCTCGGCTGTTGTTCGACCATCGTGACCGTCCCGGGTTCGTCCAGGACGAGCCATGGCACCGTGGCCGGCAGCCGCTCACGTTGCGGTGTCAGTGTGACGCCGAGCGCGACACCCGAATCGGCGATCATGTCGGTGATGCGTGCGGCGGGATAACCCGGGTCGATCGGGACGAAAGCGGCCCCGGTCTTGGTGATCGCCCAGACCGCAAGCACGGAGTCGGCGGAACGGGGAATCGCCAGGGCAACGTAGCGCTCCGGGCCGGCGCCACGCGTGATCAGCAGGCGCGCGAGCCGGTTCGACGCCTCGTCGAGGTCGCGGTAACTCACAGCGCGACCGGAGTCTTCGAGCGCGACGGCGTCCGGATCGAGGGCTGCGGCGTCGGTGACGATCGTCGCGAGCGTGCGGGTGGCGGGTGCGGGACCGCCGCGCACGGGCGCGAGCGCACGGAACTCGTCGTCGCCGAGAAGCCGCACCGACGCCACGGTCGTGTCCGGTGCCGTCGCGATGACGTCCAGTGCCCGGCACATGTGGGCCGCGATCGCCTCGGTGTCGTTGCGGCTGAGGAACTCCGGCAGAAACTCGAACTTGAGGTGGAGTGTGGTGTCGGTGGTGGCGGCGAGTGCGAGGGGGTAGTGGGTGGCGTCGGTGGCGGAGGTGGTGGTGATGGTGAGGTCGGTGGGTGGGGTGGTGGTGTGGTGGGGGTAGTTCTCGTGGACGGTGATGGTGTCGAAGGTGGTGGCGTGGGGGTTGGGGATGTGGGTGAGGGGGAGGTGGTGGTGGTCGAGGAGTTGTGTGTGGGTGGTGTGGGTGCGGGTGAGGAGGGTGGTGAGGGTGTCGGTGGGGTGGAGGGTGATGCGGACGGGGATGGTGTTGATGAAGAGTCCGATCATGGTTTCGATTCCGGGGATGTGGGGTGGGCGTCCGGAGACGGTGGTGCCGAAGGTGATGTCGGTGGTGCCGGTGTGGGTGGCGAGGACGAGGGCCCAGGCGGTGTCGATGATGGTGTGGAGGGTGAGGTCGTGGGTGCGGGCCACCGTCCGCAACGCATCGGTGTGCTCCCTTGACAGCGAGACCCGATACTCCTCGGGGAAAGTGGATGGGACGCGGCCGCGTGCGGACGGCACCAGGATCGTCGGTCCTTCCAGTCCGTCGAGGACGTCGGCCCACGCGGCCCGGCTCTCCTCGAGGGACTGCTGGGTGAGCCACTCCAGGTAGCGGCGATACGGGAGGGGTCGAGGCACAGCGCCGGGGTCGGTGTGGTGCTCGTACAACTGGAGGAGTTCGTGCAGGAGAAGGGGCGTCGACCAGCCGTCGAGCAGGATGTGGTGATGAGTGAGGGCGACCTGGTGGTGGGTCGGTCCGTGGGTGATGAGCGTGAGCCGGAGCAGGGGTGGCGCGGTCAGGTCGAACGCGGTGGTGCGGTCGGCGGTGACGATGTCGTGAGCGACCGTCCCGTCGCGCTCGTCGCTGAGATCGTGGTGATTCCAGGGAAGTATTGCAGGAGTGATGATTTGAATCGGGGTGCCGTCGGGAGTGTGTCCGAAGGCGGCGCGGAGGTTCGGGTGGCGGCCGAGTAAGGCGTCCGCGGCGTCGCGGAGACGGTCGGGATCGAGGGGGCCGTCGATGTCGAGGACGAGTTGCACGACGTAGGTGTCGAGGTCCTGGCTGGTCAATTCGTGGTGGAACAGCAGGCCGGCCTGCAAGGGGGTGAGGGGCCAGACGTCGGTGAGGGTGGGGTAGTGGTGGTGGAGTGCGTCGAGGGCGGGTTGGTCGAGGTGGACGAGGTCGAGGTCGCTGGGGGTGAGTCGGCCGGCGCCGGGTCGGCTGATGTGGTCGGCGAGGGCGGTGAGCGCTTCGGTCCACAGCTCGGTGAGCTCGGTGACGTCGGCCGCCGGGAGCACACCGGGCGGATACACCCAGGTGGTGCGCAGGATCGGGGCGCCCCCTGACTCGTAGACGTAGGCATTGACGTCGAGAATCGCTGCGACGGGCACGTTTCCGAGAATCGTGGTGTCGAACTCGATGCTGGTTATCGGTTCCCAGCCGGCACCGTTCGAGAGCCCGTGCGGCGGGTAGTCGAATCGGCCGAGGTAGTTGAGGGTGATTTGGGGTTGGGGGAGGTTGCGGAGTTGTGTTGCGGTGTGGGGGTTGAGGTAGCGGAGGGGGCCGTATCCGGTGCCGTGGTCGGGGGTGTTGTGGAGTTGTTCTTTGATGGTGGTGAGGGCGTGTCCGGTGGCGGGTCCGCCGGTGAGGGCGTCGTGGAGGTCGATGTCGGTGAGGTCGAGGAGGGCGGGGTGGATGGTGGTGAACCAGCCGAGAGTGTGGGTGAGGTCGGCGCCGGGGATGTGGGTGTTGGTGCGGCCGTGGCCTTCGATGGTGACGAGCAGGGTGTGGGTGGGGGTGTGGTGTCGGTGGCGCCAGGTGGTGACGGCGAGGGCGAGGGCGGTGAGGAGGGCGTCGTCGATGCCGCAGTGGTAGGTGGTGGGGAGGGTGGTGAGGAGGGTGTGGGTGGTGTGGGGTGGGAGTTCGGTGGTGGTGTGGGTGGTGGTGTGTTCGGTGTCGTGGGTGGGGTCGAGGGGTCTGGTGCCGAGTGGGGGGTCGGGGGTGGTGAGGATGGTGCGCCAGTGGGGGAGTTCGTGGGTGTGGTGGGTGGTGGTGTCGGTGAGGGCGTGGGCGTAGCGGCGGGCGCTGGTGGTGACGGGTGGGAGTGTGGGGGTGGTGCCGGTGGTGTGGGCGTGGTGGGCGGTGGCGAGGTCGGGGATGAGGATGCGCCAGGAGACGCCGTCGATGGCGAGGTGGTGGATGGTGAGGAGGAGGTGTCCGGGTTGGGTGTGGGGGTCGAGCCAGACGAGTTGGAGCATGATCCCGTTCTCGGGATCGAGTCGGTGCGTTGCGGCGTCGAGTTGCGCGCGTGCCGTCGCGGCGAGGTCGTTGTCCGAGTGCGTCTCGACCGCGACGTGGGTGATGAGGGGTGCGGCGGCGATTGTTCCGGCCGGTGGGATCTCGAGGACGGTGTCCTGGTCCGTTTTTCCGCGCCGGAGTCGGGCTCGGAGCATGTCGTGGTGGTCGAGGACCGTCTGCACGGTGGCGGTGAGAGTGTCGGTGTTCAGGTCGGGTGGGGCGGTGAGCAGGACCGATTGGCAGAACGTGTCGAGGTCGCCCCCGCGCTCGAGCAACCACCGCGCGATCGGCACGAGCGGTGCGGTCCCGACGCCACCGCCGGGAAGCTCGGCCAGCACGTCCTGCTTCACGGTGGCGGCGACCTCGGCGAGTGCGGCCACGGTCTGGTGCTCGAAAATGTCTCGGGGATTGACGAAGACACCGTCCTCGTGGGCGCGGGACACCAACTGAATCGCCATGATGCTGTCGCCACCGAGTGCGAAGAAGGACTCGTCGGCACTCACGGACGGCACGCCGAGGACCTCCGCAAAAATCTCGGCGAGGGCCAACTCGCTCGCGGTCACCGGGGCGCGACCCGTAGAGACGCGTTCGGCGAAGTCGGGTGCGGGCAACTGTCGGCGATCGAGCTTGCCGTTCGGGGTCAGCGGCAGGCGGTCCAGGACCACGAGCGTCGCAGGCACCATGTGCGGTGCGAGAATCGTTCGGGCGAAGCCGAGGACCCGATCGATGTCGACAGCCCTCGTCTGTTCACCGTCCCGGACGGGTACGACGTACCCGATCAGGCGCTCGGTGCCTCGGTCGTCGGGACGGACCGACACCGCGGCCTGTGCGACATCCGGGTGGCGGACGAGCGTGGCCTCGACCTCTCCGGGCTCGATCCGGTAGCCGTGTAGCTGAACTTGGGCGTCACTACGTCCGAGGAACTCGAGTTGGCCCTGCGCGTTCCAGCGTGCGAGGTCACCGGTGCGATACATGCGTCCTCCGCGCCCGGCCGGGTCCGCCACGTACCGGGTCACCGTCAGCCCGGATCGGTGCAGGTACCCACGGGTGACCTGGTTCCCGGCAACGTACATCTCGCCGGTCACTCCGGTGGGTACCGGGTGGAGCCGCCGGTCGAGGACGTACACGCGCAGTCCCGGAATCGCCCGGCCGATGACCGACCGCGCAGCGGGACGAGGGTCGCCGAGGGGATGCCTGGTCACGTGCACGGTGGTCTCGGTGATGCCGTACATGTTCACGAGCTGGGGTCGGGTGTGATCGTGCCGGTCGAGCCAGTCGACGAGGTGACCGTGCTCGAGGGCTTCGCCGCCGAAGACGACGTACCGCAACGCCAGGTCGGTCGGCTGGTTCCGTTCCGCCGTGGCCAACTGGGCGAACGCGGTGGGAGTCTGGCACAGGACCGTCACCCGCTCGCGGCGGAGCAGGCTCAGGAACTCGTCGGGTGCGCGGGCGGTGACGGTGTCGACGATGACCAGTCGGCCCCCGTGCAGGAGGGCGCCCCACAACTCCCATACCGAGAAGTCGAAGGCGGCCGAGTGGAAGAGCATCCACACGTCGGTCTCGGCGAAATCGAACGCAGTCCGGGTGTTGTCGAACAGTGTCGTGAGATTACGGTGTGTCACCACGACACCTTTCGGGCGTCCGGTCGACCCCGACGTGTACACGACGTACGCGACCGCGTCGGGGGTGAGCGCGGCCCGTCTCTCGGGATCGGTGATCGGATCCGGCGACAGATCCAGCAGGTGTGCGCGTGTGTCCGCGTCGTCGACGAGCACGGTGGGAAGGTCCCAGCGCAGTCGGGCCGCGTGGTCGGTCGTGGAGACGAGACACACCGGGGCGGCGTCGGACATCGTGGCGTCGAGCCGGTCGGCCGGGTGACCGACGTCGAGGGCGAGGTAGCCGGCTCCCGCTTGCTGTGCGGCCAGCAGGGCGACGACCAGATCGATTGAGGGTGGCAGTGCTACGGCGACGACCGTGTCGGGGGCGGCGCCCAGTTCGACGAGATGCCGGGCGAGTCGGTAGACGCGGGCACCGAGTGCCGCGTAGGTGAGCGTTTCGCCGGTATCGGTCAGCGCCGATTCGTCGGCGAAGCGGCGGACGGACCGAGTGAACCGGTCGGCGAGTATGGCCTCGACTGGCTCCGCCGGCGGCGAAGGTGTGCTCGACCCGGTCGTCAGCGCGGTCCGTTCGGTGGCGTCGAGGAGGTCGACGTCCCCGACTGGCCGGCCGGGGTCCGCGGTCACCGAGTCGAGGAGCCGGAGGAAGCGCGCGGCGACACCCTCGACGGTGGTGCGGTCGAAGATGTCGGTGGCATAGGTGAACGCGGCCGACAGGCCGGGGTTCGCGGCGTCCGCATGCTCGCGGAGGGTGAGCTGAAGGTCGAACTTCGCGAGGGGCGGAGTGTCCTCGGCGACCGTTACCGTCAGGTCCGGCAGTTCGAGGTGGAGTGGTACCTCGGTCCCATAGTCGATCAGGACCTGGAACAACGGTGTGTGCGTCGTGGACCGCTCCGGTGCCAGGATGTCGACAAGCATCTCGAAGGGCAGGTCGGCGTGCATGAATGCACCGAGGTCCGCGTCGCGGGTTCTGGTCAGGACTTCGCGGAACGAACCGGCCGAGTCGACCGGGGTCCGGAGGACGAGCGTCCCGACGAACATGCCGACGAGTTGGTCCAGCCGGGGATCGGGGCGGCCGGCGACGGGGGTGCCGATGACGACGTCGTCCGTGTCGCACAGGCGCGCGAGCAGCGCGGCGAAGGCCGCATGCAGAGTCATGAACGTGGTCGCCCCGGTACTCCGCGCCAGCGCACGCAGGCGGTGGTGTACGTCGGCGGGGATCTCGAAGCGGATGGACTCCCCGTGGTGGGTGCGGTGGGTGGGTCGGGGTCGGTCGGTGGGGAGGGGGAGGGTGTCGGGGAGGTTGGTGAGTGTGGTGGTCCAGTAGGTGGTTTGGGTGTGGGTGGTGGGGGTGGGGTGTTGGGGTGTGCCGAGGAGTTGGTGTTGCCAGTGGGTGTAGTCGGTGTAGGTGAGGGGTAGGGGTGTGGGGTGGGGTGGTTGGTGGTGGGTGTGGGCGGTGTAGGCGGTGGTGAGGTCGTGGGTGAGTGGGGTGAGGGAGTGGCCGTCGGCGGCGATGTGGTGGAGGACGAGGGTGAGGGTGTGGTGGGTGTTGTCGAGTTGGTAGAGGTGGGTGTGGAGGGGGGTGTCGGTGGTGAGGTCGAAGGGTTGGGTGGTGTCGGTGTTGATGTGTTGGGGGAGTTGGGTTTCGGTGGTGGGGGTGGGTGTGAGTGGTGGGGTTGTGGGGTGGGGGTGGATGTGTTGGGTGGGGTGTCCGTGGTGGAGGGGGTAGGTGGTGTGGAGGGGTTGGTGGCGGTGGATGAGGTCGGTGAGGGCGTGGTGGAGGGCGGTGGTGTCGAGGTGGCCGGTGAGGTGGAGGGTGAGGGGGATGTTGTAGGTGGGGGTGGTGGTGTCGTATTGGTTGAGGAACCAGATGCGTTGCTGGGCAGGCGAGAGCGGTGCGTACTCCGGTTCTTGCGCGGCGGCGGTCAACGGGGGGCGCGGCTCCGGTTGTGTGTCGTCCAGGAGCAGCCGCGCCAGAGCGCGCGGCGTGGGGGCCTCGAACAGGCTCCGTACGGCGAGGTCGGTATGCAGGGTCGTGTTCACACGGGCGACGGCCCGGGTCGCCGTCAGCGAGTCTCCACCTGCCGCGAAGAAGTCGTCGTCCACTCCCAGACTCGACAGGTCGAGTGCCGCGGCGAGGGTTTCCGCGACGGTCTGTTCGAGTGGGGTGGCCGCCGACACCTGCGCGGGGAGCGGGGTGGATCGGAGGGCGCGGAGTGCGTCGCGGTCGAGCTTGCCCGACGGCGTCCGCGGAACCACGTCGATCTCGATGACCGCGGACGGAACGAGCTGTGCGGGAAGCCGACCGGCCAGGTAGTCGCGGAGTTCTCGGGGCCCGGCCGCACCGGCGGTCGTCACGTAGGAGATCAGTGTCGCGTCCTGATCGGTCGTGTCCGGGCCGCCCGTCGAGGGGAGGGTCGCGCTGAACGTGACCGCCGGATGACCGGACAGCACCGCGTCGATCTCGCCGGGTTCGATCCGGTACCCCCGCACCTTCACTTGAGAGTCGGTGCGACCCAGGTACTCGAGGACGGCAGACCCTTCGCGTCCGGTGTTCCAGCGGACGACATCACCGCTTCGATACATGCGACCGCCCGATGGGCCGAACGGATCGGCCACGAAACGGGTGGCGGTGAGTGCGGGCTTGCCGTGGTATCCGCGGGCGATCGCGTCACCCGCGATGTACAACTCGCCCCGGGCCCGGATCGGGACCGGTTGCATTCGAGCGTCGAGTACGACCTCGGTGACGCCGCGGATCGGGCCGCCGATCACATTCGCACCGTCGGCGGCCGGATCGTCCGAGATATCCGCCGCTATCGTACATTCCGTCGGTCCGTACGCGTTGATGAGTCGACAGTGCGGAGTCCACCGGCGGATCACCTCGGGGGTGCACTTCTCACCGCCGGTCACGACGCACTCGAGGTCGTCCAGGCCGTCCGGGTCCAGGGCAGTCAGCGTCGTGGGGGTCAGGAAAGCATGGGTCACCCGGCTGTCGGCGAGATGCCGACGCAGTTCATCCCCGCCGTAGATCGTGGTGGGCACGATCACCGCCGTGGCTCCCGCGGACCACGTGAGCAGATACTCGAGTACCGACGCGTCGAAGCTGGGAGACGCGAAATGCGCCACCCGGGACGCTGCTGTCACCCCGGTACACTCGCGCAACGTGGTTGCGAGAGAGTTCACTCCACGATGACCGACCACCACACCTTTCGGAACCCCGGTGGAGCCGGACGTATAGATCAGGTACGCCGCGTTGTCGGGGCGGATCGTTGGCGCCGGACAAGCCTCCGAAACACCGGCGTGTGGTAGCCGGCCGGCACCCGTGCCCTCGATGTCGATCCACGTGACGGTGTCCGGCAGCGCGTCGCGACGACTGCTCGTGGTGAGCCCGACGAGGACTCCGGAATCGGCGACCATGTGCTGGATGCGGATCTGCGGATACGTCGGGTCGACGGGCACGAACGCGGCGCCGGTTCCGGCGACGGCCCAGACTGCGAGGACTGACTCGAGGGACCGCGGTATCGCGATGGCGACCACACTTTCCGGACCCACACCCGACTCGACGAGACGGTCGGCAAGGAGCAATGCGCGGGCCTCGAGTTCGGCATACGTCAGCCGGCGGGCCCCGTCGTCTACGGCGACGGCGTCGGGCGAGCGCTCGGCGGCGTCCCCGAGGATCGCGCCCAGGGTCCGCGGCTCGTCGGCCGCCTCACCCAGGGCGGGCACCACGGCTCGCTGCTCCGCACCATCGAGAAGGTTCAGGCGGGCGATCGGCAGGGACGCGTCGGATCCCATGGCGACGAGCACACGCGCCAGTTGTCCGAGGATCGCGTCGACGCTGTCGGCGTCGAATGCCGACAGCTGGAAGATGCCCCGCAGGTGGAGTGTGGTGTCGGTGGTGGCGGCGAGTGCGAGGGGGTAGTGGGTGGCGTCGGTGGCGGAGGTGGTGGTGATGGTGAGGTCGGTGGGTGGGGTGGTGGTGTGGTGGGGGTAGTTCTCGTGGACGGTGATGGTGTCGAAGGTGGTGGCGTGGGGGTTGGGGATGTGGGTGAGGGGGAGGTGGTGGTGGTCGAGGAGTTGTGTGTGGGTGGTGTGGGTGCGGGTGAGCAGGGTGGTGAGGGTGTCGGTGGGGTGGAGGGTGATGCGGACGGGGATGGTGTTGATGAAGAGTCCGATCATGGTTTCGATTCCGGGGATGTGGGGTGGGCGTCCGGAGACGGTGGTGCCGAAGGTGATGTCGGTGGTGCCGGTGTGGGTGGCGAGGACGAGGGCCCAGGCGGTGTCGATGATGGTGTGGAGGGTGAGGTCGTGGATGCGGGCCACGGTCCGCAACGCATCCGTCTCGGCGGCCGTCAGTGCCACCACGCGCTCCGCGCAGGGACCCGGATCCCGGTGAGGTTCGAGGCCCGGTGCGAGCCGCGTAGCGTCCTCGACACCCTCGAGCGCACGACTCCACGCGGCGACGGACGCCGAGACGTCGCGTGTGCCCAGCCATTCGAGGAAATCACGGTACGGCCGCACCGGCGCAAGCGCATCGGGATCCGCGTGGCTCTCATAGAGCTGGAGAAGTTCGTGCAGCAGTAGTGGGGTGGACCAGCCGTCGAGTACCAGATGATGGTTGGTGAGCACCAGATGGTGGTCGTCGGGGCCGGTCGTCACGAGGGTGAATCGCAGGAGAGGCGGCTCGGCCGGGTCGAACGGCGCGGCGCGGTCCGCGGTGACGATGTCGCCGAGTTCTGCGGCGGGACGGTGTGCGGTGGTGACGTCGTGGTGCGCCCAGGCGAGAGCAGTGGTCGTCACGACCTGTACCGGTGTGCCGTCCGCCGTGTGAGTGAAGGCCGCGCCCAGGTTCGGATGACGACCGAGCAAGGCTGCCCCGGCGTCGCGTAGACGGTCGGCGTCGAGGGGTCCGCTGATGTCGAGGACGAGTTGGACGACGTATGCGTCGGCAGCGGGGCCGCCGAGTTCGGCGTGGAACAGTAGACCGGCCTGCAAGGGGGTGAGGGGCCAGACGTCGGTGAGGGTGGGGTAGTGGTGGTGGAGTGCGTCGAGGGCGGGTTGGTCGAGGTGGACGAGGTCGAGGTCGCTGGGGGTGAGCCGGCCGGCGCCGGGTCGGCTGATGTGGTCGGCGAGGGCGGTGAGCGCTTCGGTCCACAGCTCGGTGATGTCGTCGACATCGGTTGCGGCAAGGACACCGGCGGCGTAGGACCATGTCGCCGTCAGCCGTGCAGCGCCCTCCGTGACGACCGTCGCGGCATCGATTGTCAGGACGGCTGCAGCAGCAAGGTCCGAGTCGGGTCGTCGGCTGAGATCCACATCCGTCACGGGCATCCAGCCCGCCTCCGGACGTGACGGCGGGTAGTCGAATCGGCCGAGGTAGTTGAGGGTGATTTGGGGTTGGGGGAGGTTGCGGAGTTGTGTTGCGGTGTGGGGGTTGAGGTAGCGGAGGGGGCCGTATCCGGTGCCGTGGTCGGGGGTGTTGTGGAGTTGTTCTTTGATGGTGGTGAGGGCGTGTCCGGTGGCGGGTCCGCCGGTGAGGGCGTCGTGGAGGTCGATGTCGGTGAGGTCGAGGAGGGCGGGGTGGATGGTGGTGAACCAGCCGAGGGTGTGGGTGAGGTCGGCGCCGGGGATGTGGGTGTTGGTGCGGCCGTGGCCTTCGATGGTGACGAGCAGGGTGTGGGTGGGGGTGTGGTGTCGGTGGCGCCAGGTGGTGACGGCGAGGGCGAGGGCGGTGAGGAGGGCGTCGTCGATGCCGCAGTGGTAGGTGGTGGGGAGGGTGGTGAGGAGGGTGTGGGTGGTGTGGGGTGGGAGTTCGGTGGTGGTGTGGGTGGTGGTGTGTTCGGTGTCGTGGGTGGGGTCGAGGGGTCTGGTGCCGAGTGGGGGGTCGGGGGTGGTGAGGATGGTGCGCCAGTGGGGGAGTTCGTGGGTGTGGTGGGTGGTGGTGTCGGTGAGGGCGTGGGCGTAGCGGCGGGCGCTGGTGGTGACGGGTGGGAGTGTGGGGGTGGTGCCGGTGGTGTGGGCGTGGTGGGCGGTGGCGAGGTCGGGGATGAGGATGCGCCAGGAGACGCCGTCGATGGCGAGGTGGTGGATGGTGAGGAGGAGGTGTCCGGGTTGGGTGTGGGGGTCGAGCCAGACGAGTTGGAGCATGATCCCGTTCTCGGGATCCAAACGTGTGGCGGCAGCACGGGACTCGACCTCGGCCCGGCCCTTCAGGTCGGCCGGATCATCGAGTGCGACCCGGCGGATCAGCGACTCGACCCGTGGAGCCTGGTGGGCGGCCACGACCTCCAACACCGTGTCTTCGTCCGTTGTCCCGCGCCGGAGCCGGGCCCGAAGCATGTCGTGGTGGTCGAGGACCGTCTGCACGGTGGCGGTGAGAGTGTCGGTGTTCAGGTCGGGTGGGGCGGTGAGCAGGACCGATTGGCAGAACGTGTCGAGGTCGCCCCCGCGCTCGAGCAACCACCGCGCCGCCGGTGGCAGCGGGAAGGAGCCGATCCCTCCGCCCGGAAGTTCGGAGAGGACCGCGCGCGGCTCCGGCCGTGTCGAGATCGCGCGCGCGAGCCGGGCGATCGTCTTGTACTCGAACACATCCCGCGGAGTGAGTGCCAGCCCGGCGGTCTTCGCGCGTGCCACCAACTGGATCGCCATGATGCTGTCGCCACCGAGCGCGAAGAATGAGTCGTCGACACCTACGGACTCGAGGCCGAGCACGTCGCGGACGAGGGTTACCAACGACTCCTCGACAGCTGTTCCGGCCGAGCGGAATTCCGCGGCGCGGGTCGTGAAGTCGACGACCGGAAGCGCGTTCCGGTCGACCTTCCCGTGGGGCGTCAACGGCAGCGTGGACAGTGAGATCACCGCGGACGGAACCATGTGCGAGGGAAGAAGTGACCTCGTGTGGTCGAGCAGTTCCTCCTCTGCTACGTCGATGCCGGGGACGGGGACGACATATCCGACGAGGTGGTGTGCGCCGTTGCGATCGGCTCGCGGCACTACCACGGCCTGCGCGATCCCGGGGTGACGCAGGAGGGCGGATTCGACCTCGCCGGGCTCGACGCGGTAGCCGTGGAGCTGAACCTGGAAGTCGGTGCGACCGTGGTAGTCCAGCTGTCCATCGGGGTTCCAGCGGGCCAGGTCTCCGGTTCGGTACATGCGGGAGCCTGGGGCGCCGAACGGATTCGCGACGAACCGTCCGGCCGTGATCCCGGGCCTGCCGAGATACCCCCGCGCCAACTGAGCCCCGCCGAGATACATTTCGCCGGTCACCCCGGGGACGACGGGGTGCAGCCGACCGTCGACGACGTACACCTGTGTATTCCACACCGGCGACCCGATGGGCACAGTGGTGGCAGCTCGAGCGGCTGCGACGTCGTGGTACGTCGCTGTCACGGCCGCCTCCGCGGGACCATACATGTTGCCGAGGCGGACACCCTGCGCGAGCACGCTGCTCGCCGTCCGTGCACTGATCGCCTCACCCCCGGTCAGGACCCGGCGCAGGGACCCTGGGAAGGAGTGCCGATGATCGTTGACGAACACGTCGAGTAGGGAGGGCACGAACTCCACCACTGTGATCTGCATGTCGTCGAGGAGGCCGGACAGATAGTCGAGGTCGAACTGCCGATCCGGCGGCAGGAGGACCAGGACGCTTCCTGAACACAGAGCCGCGAAACACTCCCAGATGGCAACGTCGAAGGCGATCGGCGCCTTCTGTACGGTGCGGTCGTGCTCGTGTATCGGGAGCTGTGCCTGCGACCAGGCCAGCTGATTCGCTATCGCCGCGTGGGATACCGCCACGCCTTTGGGTGCGCCGGTCGAGCCCGATGTGTAGACCACGTAGGCCAGGTTGTCGGGGTGCAGTGATGCGCCGTGGTCCACGTCGGTCACTGGTGCTGTGTCTCGGGCCTCGTGGTCGATGTCGTCGAACCGTGCCACCGGAAGTCCGGTGGGAACGGGTACATCGGCGTCGCCGGTGGTGACGACGAGAGCCGCCGACGCGGATTGGATCAGTGATTCGATGCGGTCGGTGGGGTGGCTGGGATCGAGTGCGAGCACCGCAGCACCGGACTTGACCACCGCGTACATTGCGGCGAGCATCTCGACGGATCGCGGGATGACCAGGGCCACTATGGATTCGGTGCCGATGCCGCGTGCGAGGAAGGAATGCGCCAGCCGGGTGGACCAGGTGTCGAGTTCGGCGTAGGTGAGGATTCGATCCTCCCCGCGGACGGCCGGGGCATCGGGTGTCGCAGCGACCTGGGCCTCGAACAGGTCCACGATCGTCGTGGCCGGAAGGTCGTGGGCCGTGGCGTTCCACCGGTCGAGGACGAGCCCGCGTTCGGCGTCGTCGAGGATGTCGACGTCGCCCACCACCGTCTCGGGATTCGTCAGGGCGGCGGTGATCACCCGAAGGAGCCGGCTGGAGAAGGCACGGATCGTGCCGGCGTCGAACAGGTCGGTGGCATAGACGATCTGCCCGCTGATACCCGTAAGTGAACCGTCCTCGGCCGGTTGTTCACGCACCACCACATTCAGGTCGAACGGCGACACCCGGGGCTCGAGGTCCGTGACATGAGCCTCGAGGCCGGGCAATCCGAGGCATGGTGGCTCGATGTTCTGGAACGACAGCATGACCTGGAACAACGGATGAAGGGCCGCCGAACGCGGTGGGTGAAGTTCGTCCACGAGGGTTTCGAACGGGATGTCGGCGTGCGCGAAGGCCGCCAGATCGGCGTCGCGCACCGCCGCCACGACGGCACCGAACGGTGACGCCGGATCGACGGTCGTGCGCAGAACGAGTGTGCCGACGAACATACCGACCAGGGGATCGAGTGTCAGTTCGCCGCGGCCGGCGGTCGGCGATCCGACGACGACGTCCGTGGTGGAGGCGAGCCGGGACAGCAATACGGCCAGGGCCGCGTGGATGACGACGAAAGTCGTCGTGTCGTGGGCACGGGCGAAGTCGATGAGCCGGCGGTGCGTCCTTTCGGGCATCACGAACGGCACCGCTGCGGCCCGGTACGACGCGGTGGCGGGACGTGGCCGATCCAGCGGCAACTCCAACCGTTCGGGAAGATCGGCGAGCGCCGTGCGCCAGAAGTCGAGTTGCCGTGCCACCGGCGACGCCGGGTTGGTCACGGATCCGAGGACCTCCCGCTGCCACACCGCGAAATCCGAGAACCGGACGGGCAACGGCTCCCACACGGGAGCACGGCCGACGCGGCGCGCGGTGTACGCGGTGGAGAGGTCGCGCGCCAGGGGAGCCAGTGAGGACCCGTCGGCGACGATGTGGTGCACGACGACGGCCAGGACATGGGCGTGGTCGTCGAGTTGCCACAGTCGGACGCGTACCGGCGGACGGACCGTGACGTCGAACCCCTCGGCGACGACTTCGTCGACGAGGCCGGAGACACGCGCTGCGTCGGCCACGGGAATCGGTGCCAGATCGACCGGCACGCTCTCGGCGGGGACGACGACCTGCACCGGTCCGGTGTCGGTCAAGGGGTAGAGGGTCCGCAACGGTTCGTGCCGCACGAGGACGTCGATCAGGGCAGCGTGTAGCGCGGGGACGTCGAGGAGACCGGTCAGCCGGACCACCATCGGAACGTTGTAGACGGCCGACGTCACGTCGAACTGGTTGACGAACCACATACGCTGCTGCGCGAACGACACCGGTGCGGGTTCGGTATGGGCCCGTGGTCCCAGGGCGGGTCTGTCCGGGTGCACCTCGCTCGCATCGAGGACGGTGGCGAGTCCGCGTACCGTGGGCGCCTCGAAGAGGGAGCGGATTCCGATCCTGGTTCCGAACGCCGAATCGATTCGGGCGACCACTTTCGCCGCGTCGAGCGACGTGCCACCCAGTTCGAAGAAGTTGTCGTCGACACCGACGCCACCGATACCGAGAACCTGGGCGATCACCCTCGACACCGTCTTCTCGGTCGGGGTGGCCGGGGCGTGGTAGACGGGTGCGTGCCGCAGCTCCTCGGGAACGGGAAGGGCGTCGAGGTCGACGTCCCCCGTCTCGGTGACGGGCAGTCGGTCGAGGACGACGACCGCGCCCGGGACCCAGGGCGGGGGCAAGATCATGGCGGCGTGGGCGCGGACCTCGGAGATGGTCGTCGTCGATCCGGGTGCCGGCACGACATACGTCACAAGGGCGGGCTTTCCGGCGCGAGGGGTGTGGTCGACGGTGACGGCATTCGCGACCTGCGGGTGCGCGGTGAGGACGGTGTCGATGTCGCCGAGCGGGATGCGGTATCCGCGCAGTTCGGACTGGAAATCGCGGCGCCACAGAATGTTCAGGCCTCCGGTCGGCGTGAGGCAAGCGGCATCGCCGGTGCGGAGCATGCGTTCGCCGGGCGGGCCGAAGGGACTCGCCACGAAGTGGGTGCTCGTCGCTGCGGCCCGGCGATGGTAGCCACGAGCGAGCGTGGGTCCACCGATGTACAACTCACCGACGACGCCGGGTGGGACAGGCGCGAGGCGGTCGTCGAGGACCGCGAATCTTCGTCCTCGCGCGGGCCGGTATTCCATCCGGTCGGCACCGGCTTCCGGTGCACGATCGGTGGCGGCGGCGAACCAGACGGCCTCCACGGACGCGTAGACGGCGACAACTTCAGGGGCAGCCACGACCGCGGCGTCGACGGGGTCACCGGTGAGCAGGACCGAGCGAAGTTCGTCCGCCACCGGCGCGGATTCCCTTGCTCGGGACAGGTGCTCGTACGCGGCCGGGGTCTGGGCGACCATGTTCACGCCGCGGCGGTGCAACAAGTCGGCCAGGGCGGACGGTGCGGAGGCAGTGGCGTCGTCGACCACCTCCAGCCGACCTCCATGGAGGAATGCGCTCCACGGGGTCAGGACGGTGACGCCCGGCGCGAAGGTCGGGACCATTGCCCAGACCTCGCCGGCCGGGACGGCGGGACGTGCCAGTGCCGACAGCACTGCACGGTGAGTCACCGATACCGGTTTCGGAAGCGCGGTCGACCCGCGTGTGAGCAGGACGTAGGCGGCGGTGTCCGGGCTGGGACCGGCGCCGACGTCGACGGCGGTGAGGGGGTGACCCGACCTGCGCGCGAGGTCGGCGACGGTGCCGGGCGCGTCGAGGACGAGGGTGGGAACGTGACCGTGGGGAAGATGTTCTTCCACAGCGGATATCGTCACAAATATCGCGACGTCAGGGATCGTCCGGGAGAGTTGCGTGGGCGACGCCCGTCCGGGATCGAGTGGTAGGCACACGCCGCCTGCCGCGAGCACGCCCAGTGTGACGGCGACGTAGTCCATCGAATGGGGAATCGCCACGGCGACGAGGCGTTCCGGTTCCGCTCCGTGATCGTGGAGCAGCCGGGCGATTCGGTTCACCCGGTCGGCGAGTTCGCCGTACGACAGCGTGTCACCCGCGAACGACACCGCGACGGCGTCTGGTTGCCGTGCCGCCGTCCGGGCAAACTCCGCGGGCAGCGTCGTCGCGGGGCCCGGTTCGTCCGGGGCGGTCCACGAACGGAGGGCGACGTCACGTTCCCGGTCGGTGAGCAGATCGATGTTCCCCACCACGGTGTCCGGCTCCGTGGTCACGATATTCAGGACGCGGACGAGCCGGTCGGCGAGCCCACGCACCGTCTCTTCGTCGAACAGATCGGTGGCGTATACGATTCCGCCGTCGATTCCCTGCGGCGCCCCGCCGTCATCGCGGCGTTCACTGAGCCACACCTGCAGGTCGAATTTACAGATCTTCGGGTCGTAGCCGACGGCCGCGACGTGCAGACCGGGCAGGTCGAGCTCCCGCGCCTCGTGTCCGGCAGGCAGGACGTTCTGGAACTCGAGAAGAACCTGGAACAACGGTGAACGACTGTCCGTGCGTTCGGGTTCGAGGGAGTCCACCAACTTCTCGAACGGATAGTCGGCGTGTGCGAACGCGCCCAGGTCCACATCCCGCACAGTGCGTACGGTGTCCGCGAAGCCCGCCTCGGGATCGATGCGGGTGCGCAGCACGAGCGTGTTGACGAACATGCCCACCACGTCGTCGAGTGCGGGCTCCCCACGTCCCGCGACCGGGGTGCCGATGCTCACATCGTAGGTGCCGGCGAGCCGGGCGAGCACGACTGCCAGCGCCGCGTGACACGTCATGAAGAGTGTGGACGTGCAGGTTCGGGACAGTGCCCGCATGCCGGCGTGCAACTCCGGAGGCAGGTGGAAGTCCACTCGGCCGCCGTGCAGGGACCGCCGCTGTGGGCGCGGACGGTCGGTCGGCAGCGCGAGAAGGGGCGGCGATCCCCGGAGCGACTCACTCCAATAGTCGAGTTGCCGCGACGCGAGGCTGTCGGGATCGGTGGGCCGACCCAACAGTGCGTGTTGCCACAAGGCGTAGTCCACGTACTGCACGGCCGGCGGTTCCCAGGCGGGGGCGCGTCCCTCGACCCGGGCACGATAGGCGGCGGAGAGGTCACGAGCGAGCGGACCAGCCGACGCCCCATCGGCCGCGATGTGATGGATCACCAGGGCCAGCACGTGGTCGGTGTCACCGATCGTGAACAGAGACGCTCGGAGCGGCGCGTCGACGGTGACGTCGAACGGCGCGGCCGCGGCCCCGGCGACGTGTGCGTCGAGGTCGGTCGGACCGTCGACCCGCACGGTCTCGACCCGGGGCAGCGCCCGTTCCGCGGGCAGGATCACCTGATGTGGTCCGTCGTCCGAGGTCGGGTACACCGTGCGGAGCGACTCGTGCCGTTCGACGACGTCTGCGATCGCTGCTTCGAGGGCACCGACGTCGAGGTGACCGGTGAGCCGGACGACCAGCGGAATGTCGTAGGCCGGGGAGTGTGGGTCGTACTGGTTGACGAACCACATCCGTTCCTGGGCCGGGGAGAGCGGAATCCTGGCGGGGCGGGGGAACCGGCGGAGGGGAGGCCGCTCGGAGCCATCGCCGCGCCGGCTCTCGACGATATCGGCGAGTGCGGCGACCGTCGGGTGCTCGAAGAGATCACGGACGTCCAGCGAGGTTTCCAGGGCGGAATTCAGCCGTGCCACCACCCGGGTCGCCGCCAGGGAACCTCCGCCGAGATCGACGTAGTCGTCGTCCACACCGACACCCGTGACACCGAGCACGGTCTCGAACACCGACGCGACCGTCTCTTCCGTTGGCGTGCGCGGCCGGTGGCCGGCGCCGCTCCGCGGGGCGAACGTCGGCGCCGGGAGCGCGGCACGGTCCAGCTTGCCGCTCGGGGTGCGCGGAATGACGTCGAGGGGGACGACCGCGGCAGGGAGCATGTGCGCGGGCAGTGTGCGCGCGAGCCGACGATGCATCTCCCCGACATCGACGCGCCACCCTTCTGCCGGGTGAACGTAGGCGATCACCGCGGCATCTCCCGTGTTCGGGTCGGTCGCGGCAGTTGCGACAGCGAACCCCACGCTCGGGTCGGCACGCAGGACTGCCTCGATCTCCCCGAGTTCGATGCGGAAACCGCGGACCTT
Organism: Rhodococcus sp. JVH1; assembly: GCF_000280725.2. Taxonomy (NCBI): domain Bacteria; kingdom Bacillati; phylum Actinomycetota; class Actinomycetes; order Mycobacteriales; family Nocardiaceae; genus Rhodococcus; species Rhodococcus sp. JVH1. The sequence goes on from NZ_CP166289.1 coordinate 7,724,413, forward strand.
TACCTGGAAGTCGCTGCGCCCGACGTAGGCGAGGTCGAGGGCGGCGGATGGATCCTCCCCGTGCCGGACGCGCCATCGCACGAGATCGCCGGTCCGGTACATCCGCGTCCCCGGCGACCCGAAGGGCGCGGCCACGAAACGTACGGCATCGAGTCCGGCACGGTTTCGGTATCCGCGCGCGAGGCCTGGGCCCGCGAGGTACAGCTCGCCGACGGTGCCCGGCGGAACCGGGTGCAGCCGGTCGTCGAGCACGACGACCTCGAACCCGCATGCCGGCGCTCCGAGGCTGACCGGCTCATCCGGCACCAACGGTGCGCTGATGGTCGACATGATCGTCGCCTCGGTGGGCCCGTAGGCGTTGACGACGCGCCGCCCCGGCGCCCATGTGGATACGACTTCTGGCGGGCAGACCTCGCCGGCGACGGTGAGATGCGACAGGGTCGGCGCGCCACGTGGTTCGAGCGTGGCGAGCGTGGTCGGAGTGAGGATGGCGTGGGTCACCTGATAGTCGGTGAGTACTCGCTCCAGTTCCGTACCCCCGACCACTTCGGGCGGGACGATCACCACGCGCGCACCGGATCCGACAGCCGCGAGCAGTTCGAACAGGGAGGCGTCGAAGCTCGGGGACGCGAACTGGGCCACCCGCCCGGTGGGCGGCACGTCGAGCCCTTTAATCTGTGCGGCGATCAGATTCGCGATCCCGCGGTGGGTCACCACCACCCCTTTGGGGACGCCGGTCGATCCTGACGTGTAGATGAGATAGGCCGGGTGGTCCCACCGCAGCGGGCGGGGGCGGTCGGCGTCGCCGACCGGTGTACTGGTGCGGACGGAAGTGGTGTCGTCGGCGTTGCGGTCGTGTAGTTCGATCCACTCGACGTCACCGGGTAGGTCGCCCCGGTGGCGGCTGACCGTGACCCCGAGATTCGCACCGGAATCGGTGAGCATGTGCGCTATGCGGGCTTCGGGGTATCCGGGATCGACGGGCAGGAAGGAGGCCCCGGATTTCGCGACTGCCCACGCGGCGCGGACGAGATCAGCGGATCTCGGGAGCGCGAGAGCGACGACGGTTTCAGGGCCGGCGCCCCGGGAGAGGAGAACGCGAGCGAGCTGGGTGGATTCCTCGTCCAGCTGATGGTACGTGATGCCGGTACCGTCACCAGCAGCGTCGACGACGGCGATCGCGTCGGGGTCGCGGTGTGCCGCATTTGCCAGGATTTCGGGCAGCGTGCGCGGCGGAACTCCCGGATCGCCTCGCGCGGGTACGAGCCGGCGCCATTCGGCGGAACTCAACAGGTCCAGATCCGCGATCGGGATGTCGGGGTGCGCTGTGACCTGGTCGAGCACCCGGACCAGACGGTCGGCGAATCCGCGGATCGTCGACGGCTCGAAAAACTCCCGCGCGAAGGTCAGTCGGAGGTCGAGCCCGGCGCGTCCGGGATGTTCGACGATGCGGATCCAGAGGTCGGCGCCCTCGTCGGACCGGCTGTCGGGTTCGTGCGGGTGATCGCTGGTCTGCAAGTCGAACCCGACCTGGAACAGGTGCCGGCCCGCAGATGCTGCTGGAATCGCGAGTGCGGCGGCGATCTCGTCGAAGCTGCCGTCGGCGTGCGTGAACGCACCGAGTTCGGTCGTACGTGCGCGCTCGACGAGCTCGGTGAACGATTCGGTGCCGTCGACCCGCATACGCAGAACCAGAGGCCATCCGCCTGAGCCCGCGGGTGTCCCGAGGACGACGTCGCGGACTCCGCCGAGACGAGCGAGCAGTGCCACGACCGCCGCATGCGTGACGGTGTACGTGGCGAACGGGCAGTCCCGTCCGAGGGTCTCGATCCGGTGATGCAGGTCCGCGGTCACGTGCGCCTCGACGTGCTCTCGCCGGCCGTCGACCGTACCTGCCCGGCGGGTGTAGTCGCGGGGAAGAGGTGTGTCGTGGGCCAGGTCGGTGAGCATCGTCCGCCAGTAGTCCAGATGTGCTGTGCGCCTGTGGATCCGACCTCCCTCATGCGCGGACTCCGTGTGCACCTCGGCCACGGGATCGCCGGGATCCGCCGCGAGAAACTCCTCGAGGAGGCCCACGAACGACCGATGGTGACGAGCCAATTCGTCCCGGGAGTAGCGGTGGGGGTTCCCGCGGAACTCGATGACCATCCGCCCGGCAGCGGTGGTGCGGTACACATTGACCAGCAGATCCTCCACCGGCCCCGACGTGACCACGTGAAAGTCTCCGGTGAGCGGTCCGAACTGGATCCGGCGGTGGAAGAGCATGACGTTGACCATCGGCCCGGACAGCGAGTCCGCCACGTCGGTCTCGCGCCGGATATCCTCCAGCGTGAATCGCTGATGACGAAGAGCACCCAATATTTCGTGGTGTACCCGGCGGGTGAGGGAAGCCACGGTGTCGTCGGGTGCGGTTGCCACCGGCAGCGGAGCGAGCCCGACGAGCATCCCGCCCGATCGCTGCAGCAGTGTGGTGGTGCGGCCCGACACCGGGAGGTCGACGACCACGTCGTCTTGTCCGGTCATCCGGGCGAGATACGTGGCGAAGGCGGCGATCACTCCGGTCGCCGGCGGCGTGCCGAGCCGTTCGCCGGAACGGTCCAGTCGCTCCGTCGCGGCCGTCGACAGCAGGGACTTCTCGAGAATGCTGTCCGCGACGGCGGGTGCCACTGTCGGCGACAGGCTCGAGTTGGAACGGAGACCGGCGAGGCGGTCCCGCCAATACGCCCGATCGGACTCGTAGTGCCTCGACGACCGATACTCCTCGTCGAGACGGTGAAGGGTGCGCAGATCTGCGGCACCGGCAGGTTCCGGCGTCCGTGCCTCCACACGCGCGGTGTACAGCGCGGCGATTCGGTTCACCAGCGTCATCGCTCCGTAACCGTCCAGTGCGACATGGTGAATTCTGCTGTACCACAAGTAGTAATCGTCACCGACTCGTAACACCGTCGACGTCGCCAGCCGGTCCCGCGTCGGATCGAGCGGCGCGGTGTAGTCCCGCGTCATCCACGCGTGGGCCGCCGCGACGGGGTCCGGCTCGTCTCCGAGGTCGACATATCCGGTCGACAGCTCGATGGTCGGGTCGACGATTTGGAACGGCTGCCCGTCGATCTCGAACACCCGCAGGAACGCCGACTGGAACTCACGACCCGCAGTCACCGACGCGTCGTCGAGGGCCGCGAGATCCAGAGCGCCGCGCACCTCGACGTACTGCGCAATGCACCTCGGGACGTCGGGGGCGAGGCGCTGGGCCAGCCAGATTCCGCGCTGCACGGGCGTCAGCGGGAAGGCGTCGGGCCGACTGCGAACGGTCGCGTCGCTCCTGTTCCTGGTATCCACTTGCTAGAACCTCCCGACGGCAACCAACGACGATTGCCTCTGGGTCGGACGTTTTCGGCTTAGCTGATCTATATCGCGGGCACGACCGGGTCCGTTACTACCAGTATGTGCTGTACCTGCGAAGATGCCCCCGGCCGTCGCCTTGCGGGCCGACTTCCGGCGCTCGCCGAGAGGGCCCGCCCGATCAGGCGGTCGACCCGTGCGTCTGCCGAGGTCACGAAATGGTGACGCGGCGGGGTTGGGCCGTGAGGGGGTAGCGTGGTGGTTGTCGAGGGTTATTCGAATATGCGCGGTCATGCCATGTCGTCCTCGGCGCCCACCGCGGCCTGCAGTCGAAGGGCCGAGAACTGGAGCGCCGCCATGGCGTCGAACCCGACTGATGTGTCAAATTTCCTCGTCTCCGAGTCGCCGAGCCCCACGCTGGTGGTGGAATCGGAGGCGTCGTGCACGGCATGCCCACACAGCGCGGATTCCCACGACGAGCTCGGGATTCGGTTCTGCGCCGTGACCTCGGCGCGAAGCCTCGAACGCAAGTGCATCTGCGCCGGTGACCAGGTGAGTGGACAGCACTACTCCCGGTACTGAAGCAGACGCTCACCCATGGGCGCTCCGTTCGATTCGCCGACGGCTTTGCATGACGGCACTATTCTGATGCCACGTCATCCGTTCGAGTCGAAAGGACGCCCATGGCTGGTGCGCCGTTCCGGTCCCCGTCGACGGGGCGCAATGTCCGCGCCGTGTTGTTCGATACCTTTGGCACCGTTGTCGATTGGCGCACCGGTATCGCCACCGCTGTTGCGGATTATGCGGCGCGTCATCAGCTCGAGGTGGACGCAGTTGCATTCGCCGACCGGTGGCGCGCCCGTTACCAGCCGTCGATGGACGCGATCCTTTCTGGCGCCCGCGAGTTCGTGACTCTCGATATCTTGCACCGCGAGAACCTCGACTTCGTGCTCCGCGAATCGGGTATCGACCCCACGAATCACGATTCCGGAGAGCTCGACGAGCTCGCGCGCGCCTGGCATGTGCTCACCCCCTGGCCCGACAGCGTCCCAGGGCTCACGGCGATCAAAGCCGAGTACATCATCGGCCCGCTCTCGAACGGCAACACCTCACTTCTGCTCGACATGGCCAAGAACGCCGGAATCCCGTGGGACGTGATCATCGGCTCCGACATCAACCGGAAATACAAACCTGATCCCCAGGCTTACCTGCGGACAGCACAGTTTCTCGGTCTTCACCCGGGCGAAGTCATGCTTGCCGCCGCCCACAACGGCGACCTCGAAGCCGCTCACGCCACAGGACTGGCTACAGCCTTCATTCTCCGGCCCGTAGAACACGGACCGCACCAGACGGATGATCTCGCGCCAACAGGCAGTTGGGACATTTCAGCCACCGACATCACCGATCTCGCAGCGCAGCTCCGTGCGGGATCGGCAGGGTTCAGGTGAGGCGGCGAACCTTCTCCACTGCCCGCGTGATGACTGCGTCGAACTCGACCTGGAATTGCTTGCCCTGACATTTGAGCACCATGAATCCGGTCGCGCGTCCCACCTCGTGTCAGGTAATTCTTGACGCCAGGTCCGATCCCTGTCAGGCTATACCTGACGTAATTGGGAGGTAGTCATGGAACTTGTCGAACGCGCCGTCAGTGCGGAAATCGACGCCGCTGCTCACGCGGTGATAACGGCTGCGGCCGCCGAAGCAAGCCGTCACGCCGACGAAATCATCGGCCCCGGGCCGCTTCCCGGCACGGCGGAATGGGACGCCGAGCAGGGCACGGACATTCCCAACCAGCGAACCCTGGCCTGGCACCTGCTGAGTCTTCGTATACAGCTCGCTGCCGGCCTGGACGGCATCGAAACCGTTCTCGGCCTGCGCTTTCAGGGAGCGACGTGGGCGACCATCGGCAAGGCCGCCGGGATGACCCGCCAATCCGCGCACGAGCGATGGGGTTCGCGCACCACCGCCCTGCTCGACCCGATGGGGACCGGCCTGCCCAAGACCGTTGCCGACGACGATCCGAGCTGAACCGGGACGTGGTGGAACTTGGGGGATAAAAGTGGCGCCCGCCGCCTGAGGGGTCGGTCAGTCCCGGTACTCCGGGGCTGGTGGTCCGGGTGCCGGGCCGAGCGACGACAGCCACCGATCGTAGAGGGCCGTCCAGGTTCCGTCTGTGCGCAGTCGTTCCAGTGTGCCGTTGACGAACCGGACGAGGTCGTCGTTTCCGGGAGCGAGGCCGATGGCGTACTGGGCGGAATCTGTTTCGGGACCGACGATTTCGAGATTCGGATCCTGGGCGACGAGACCGGCGAGGAAGGCGGCGCCTGCGACCGCGTCGACCTGCCGCTGCTGGATGGCCATGAGACAGTCGTCCCAGTCGGGGACCGCAAGGATCGTGGCTTTGGGGGCGATGCGCGACAGCGCCGACATCGACGCCGGGTCGTGATGCGTGCAGACCCGTCGCCGGGCAAGGTCGGCCGGACCGGAGATACCCGACCCGTCCCGCACCACGAGCCGGCGTGAGGCCTCGAGATACACCGTGGAGAACGTCAAGTCCTGGGGACCTTGACAGGGGAGGGCCACCGGACGCACGACCATGTCCGCATCACTGTCGGCGAGCATCTCGGCGCCGTCATCGGTTCCGAGCGGCCGGAACTCGACCTTGGTGGGATCGCCGAGCAGATCACGTGCGACCTCCCGAGCGAGGTCGACACCGAATCCGGTGAGGGTGCCGGTCGTCGGGTCGCGGAAACTGAACAGGTTGGTGTTCTGATCGACCGCGACGACCAGGGTGCCGCGGGCACGGATATCGCCGAGCGTGCCGCCGAAACTCGGAGTCCCCGGGCGGAGGCTGGCCGGTGCTGCGCATGCCGGCGTCTCTGTATCCGGTGGCGGCGTGTCGGACGGTGCGATGAGCTGGGCGCCGGCCGACAGGGGAAACTCCGTGAAGTCTCCGGAGAACCTCGGGGCGGGTGCGTCGGGGGCGCCGCAGCCGGCAATCAGGACAGCGCCGAACGCGAGGCACCCGAGCAGCCGGGTGGAGCGCGGTCGCCGTTCCGGGTGTGTTCGCACCATCAGTGGTACTCACTCACTCGGGGTTCGATCCCCGCGACGACGGCGAGCGCTGCGGAAACAGCGAGCACGATGCCACCCACGGCGAGCGCCGCCATCGTGCGGTACGACTCCCGCATCGCGTCGAGTTCCTCGGTGCGCAGGGCGGTGATGGCGTCTTCGAGCGATTCGTCGAGGGCCCGGAACTGGGCGGTCGATGCCGTCGCGCCCGGACCGACCGCGACGTCCGCCGCGCCCTGGTAGTCGCCGTCTGCGAGCTTCTGCTGCAGATCCCGGTGCGCGCTCCGCCATCCGTCGAACGCGGCGGACGCATCGGCGATCGTCGGCGCGACCACGGTGCTCCGCGACGCGTCCGAGTTCAGAATCGCGGAGAGTGCGTCCGTGTGCCGGGCATAGTCGCTCCCGGCCGGATCGAAACCCGGCCGGAGCAGTCCCAGTGTCTCGTCGGCGCGGGCCTGCTGGGCGAGGATCCTCGCCTTCGTGACCGCCGCGAGGGGTTCGGCGCCGTCGATCCGTGCGCGTTCGCTCGCCGACGTCGACAACAGCCCGGCGATCACGATCCACACGACGAGTGCGGCCAGCAGGACCGTCGCGCACGCCAGCCCGGGATTGACCCGGCGACGGCTTCGATGCGCCACGTACGCGTGTGCGATGGCGAGGACGACGACCCCGGCCGACGCGACCACGATAGCGGTGGCGGGCAACCGGGCGGTGTGGGATTGCGTGTCGGCGACGGCGTGGGCCTGGTCGTTGTAGAGGTGTTCGGCCAAGGGCAGGATGGTGTCCTGCATCAGAGCCGAAGCGGTTCCGAGATACGCCACCCCGACCGGATTTCCCGCGGAGTCGTTGGACCGTGCGGTCGCCACCAGGTCCGTGTACACGGCGACGTGCCGCGACATCTCGGTGAGCAGTCGCAACGATTCGACGTCGCCGGAGGTGACGCCGTACGACGCGGTGACGAGTGCGTTCGACGCGTCCCCGAGCGCCTGGTTGTACCGGTCGCGCACCGCCAGCGGCTCGATGGCACCCGCGATGAACGACGACGTCGCTGCCGCGTCGGCGATCGACAACGAGCTGAACAGGTTCTGCGCGGCGTCCGCCAGCGGTTCGGTGTGGGCGCGAAGGGTTTCCATGCGCTGCTGCCGCGCGGCGACCACGGCGGACGTCACGAGACCGGCCGTCAGCGCCACCGCGACGAGGACGACGGCGAGGAGGGACAGGCGTCCGGGCGTCGATGCGAGGAATTCGCGCCAGGGGCGCCGGCGGACCTCGGGCTCGACGAGAAGGGATTCGTTCAGGAGATGCTCGTCGGCCGTCGAAGTGTCACGATCTCCGCTGGATACGGCGCCGCGGTCCTGGTGGAACACCTTCTCCTCCTCATCCCTGCACTCAGTGTGCGCCGATCACGGTCGGAAAACACCGAAAGCATCGACCCGCGCGAGTAGCGGGCCTCGCCCGCGGGTATCTCCAGACTGGGCACGATCAGGCTGGAGGTCACGGCTCATGAAGACAGGCTCATGAAGAGAAGGGTGCGCGCGTTCAGCGTCGCGGCCGCGGTCGCAGCGGTGGTGCTCGGCGCCTGCGCGGCCCCTGCTCCGCAGGGCGACGATGCACAGGAGAAGGTTTTCTTTTTCTTGCCGAACACGACGACCACCCGATTCGTGGAGCGCGACGAACCCTTGTTCACCGACTTCCTGGAGCTGTTCGCGCCGGAGGCGACGGTCACGGTCCGCAATGCCGAGGGCGATCCGGCCCGCCAGCAGAGTCAGGTCGAGTCGGCGATCGCGGAGGGCGCGTCCGTGCTCGTGCTGATCTCCACGGACGCGAGGTTCTCGGGTGGAGCCTTGACCGCCGCCGCCGAGGCGGACGTTCCGGTCGTGCTCTACGACCATGACGCGGTCGGTGGACCGGCAGACGTTCAGGTGATCTTCGATCCACTCGAGGTCGGCCGACGGCAGGGTAGCCGCGCCGCGGATCTGATCGCCGCGATGCCCGGCGACGGGGTGAAGATTGCCCGGGTGGGGGGAAACCTCGGTGAATACGGGACCCGTCAATTCCGGCTCGGCCAGGACGAGTTTCTGCAGCCGCTCGCCGACAGCGGCAAGATACGCGTGGTCTGCGAGACCGCGATCGACGACTGGGACCCGGCCGAAGGTCAGGCATTCGCCGAGGAATGCCTGGCCCGTGAGAACAACGACATCGCGCTGTTCGTCACCATGAACGACGACCTGGGAGGCGGAATCGTCGCGGCACTGGCAGGCCGCGGGCTCGCCGGGCGGATCCCGGTCACCGGCGGCCAGGACGCCAATCTCGCTGCGCTGCAATTGATCGCACAGGAAACCCTCGACAACACGATCTTCAAGAATCTGTCCGATCAGGCAAAGGTCGCGGCGCAGCTGACCACATCGATCCTGCACGGTGACGGCATTCCGGAGGAGATCGTCAACGGCACGATCGACAACCAGTACATGGCCGTGCCGACGGTGTTCCTGCCCGTGCAGAACATCACGAAGGACAACCTCGACGTCGTGGTCAACTCCGGCTTCTACACCTGGCAGCAGATCTGTGCACCGGACCCGGCATCCGCGGTGTGCGGCGACCACAGCTGAGCCGTCGACGGGGTTCAGCTCAGGGGTGCGATGACACCGCGGTCGCCGATCTCGGCGCGGACGTCGATCACCCGCCCGGCCAGCAACCAGGCCGAAGGTCCGCGGCGCCATTCGTCGCGGTACTCGCCGAGGCATTCGTACGTCGCGCCGGCGCGTTCTCCGAGGCCGACGTGAAACGCCCGGAAATAGGACCGAGTGCGCGCCGCGTCACCGTCGACGTCGACGTCGACGCGGATGTTGCCGAGCAGGTGCTGGGTGGCACCGCAGACGTCGAGGTGGGAGCGGACGCGCGCGACCACGTCCACCGGCCCCGTCCGCCCATAGGCCACGACATCTTCGGTGAGTGTCGCCGCGAACCCCGGCCAGTCCTTCGTGTCGAGCAGGTCGGCCACGACGTGCAGGCGGTCGGTGATCTGGACGCGGTCGGGAACGGACTCGGGCATGGCTCGATCTTCCTCGGAGGACCGGCCGCGTCGGCCCTGGAATCCCGCTGATCGAGACTCGCGTCGGCGAAACACCGTCGGGCTGCGGGTGGGTGCCGAGGTGGTGTCGCATACGGTGGCAGTGGCTCGCCGAGCGGGCCGGATCGAGGAGGAATCGGTAATGAGTGCACGCACCCCCGAGGAGCGCATCCCCAGCCAGTGGGAGGAGATCACAGCAGCCGACCCGGGGCATTCGATGTGGTACGTCGAGCGGTTCCGTGCCATGGAGGCGCAGGGCAAGGACATCGTGGGGGAGGCGCGGCTGGTCGATGCGATGCTCGGCCGCGGCGGTCGGGTACTGGATGCGGGGTGCGGACTGGGCCGTCTCGGCGGCTACTTGCACGATGCCGGTCATGTCGTGGTGGGTGTCGATGTGGATCCGGTGCTCATCTCCGTGGCAGAGGAGGATCACCCCGGTCCGACGTGGCTGGTCGGTGATCTCGCGGAGTTGGATCTGCCGGCTCGGGGGGTGACAGCCGATTTCGAGGTCATCGTCTGTGCGGGCAACGTGATGACTTTCCTGGCGCCGTCGACCCGGGAGGCGGTGCTGACGGAATTCGCCGCTCATCTCGCCCCGACCGGCCGAGTGGTTGTGGGGTTCGGCGCCGACCGGGGCTACGAGTTCTCCCAATTCCTCGCGGACGCTCAGGCCGGCGGCCTGACGGCGGATCTGCTGTTCTCGACGTGGGATCTGCGCCCGTTCAGCGAGGATTCCGACTTTCTGGTGGCGGTGTTGTCGCGCGCGCACTGACCCCCCCTTCTCGGAGTGCGAGGAGCACGGTGAGGGCAGAGGTTGCGTCGAGCAGGGCTCGGGAGCGGGCTGTGGTGGCCTGGTCGCGGGCAGCGAGCGCGGCGCCGATGTCACCCGATCCGGGTGTGTGCCCGAGTTGGGTCATGACCGCGTGGAGAGGTGCGATGCGGTAACCGGCCTTGCGTAGCTGATGCACGACGCGAGCGTCGCGGACCTGTGAAGGGGAGTATCGGCGCGCTCCCGTGGGTGTGTCCCGGTCCGGGACGACGAGTCCCTCTGCGTCCCAATGCCGCAACGTGGAGGGGCGGATGCCGAGGGCGGCGGCGAGTTCGCTCACGCTCATCCAGTCGGATGCCTGCACGTCGTCGACAGGCTCGGTCGAGATGGCCTCAGCGGCCTGCTTCGCCAGCGCGAGTTCGGTTCGTTCCGTGTGGAGTCGGGCGTGCGCGGCATCGAGGAGGGCGACCGTTGTCGCGGCCGGGCACGTGTGCACGCTGCGCACGATCCGTGTGGCTTCGACCGGGCCGACGCCGATGGCGAGTTCCCGATAGGCGAGCGCGGACTGCACATGCACGTCGGTGTAGATCCGGTATCCGGTGGCTGTGCGGGTTGCGGGAGGCAGCACCCCGTCGCGTTCGAGGTTGCGTACGTGCTGCACGGAACATCCGGCACGCCGGGCGACATCGACGGTCCGCAGATGACGCGATTGGAGACTTGTCACCGTATTTCTCCGACGTTTGCTCCTCGAGGTCTCCACAAGCACTTTAATGAAACGCTGGAAGCTATGACCATGGACGACATCATCGACTTCGTCGAAGGCCTCGGCGATGTTCTGACGCTCAGGCCTGCCCCCGGCGACGGTTCGCCGGAGATCAGCTGGGGTGACACCTTCTTCTACTACTCACCGGATCGGATCGTTCCGGACAGGACCCAGCCCTTCGCCACCATCGTCACCAAGAACTACCCCGGCGACGAAAGCTCGGGTCTGGACCGCGCGGGTGCGTTCCGGGTGAACATCCATGCCGGGAAGGAGGCGTTCATCGAGGCAACCGGCCATGCACCGCGAGAGCAGGGCGTCGCCGACGTCGACGCCGGTGCGCGCGACACCGTCATCGCGCATCCCGTCTATGGCTCACTGGCCTGGCTGGCAGTCATCGACCCCGGCTCGCGCACAGGCGAAGTCACGCGGGCGTTGCTGTGCCGTGCGCACGCCCTGGCTCGCTCGCGCTACGAGCGACGAGCGGAATCCACTCCACGCTGAGGGGGGAAGGCATGCGAAAGCGAGGACGACGAATCCTGGCGCCGTCCTCGGTCAAGCGTCATCACATCTGGTAGATCTGGCTGCTGTTCCACCCGACGAGAAGTTCGTCGAGCGTCATGCTCTGGTCTCGGCGTTCTTGCCGTTGGTCGCGTTGTCGGTCGTGGCGGGGGCCGTCACCGTGGTCACCACGATCGCCGGGGATGGTGGGTGCGGCGACTGTCGCAACGGGGTGTTCGGCCGCTGTTGCGATGGTGGTCGCGGCGCCGAGGGGGATGACGGCGATCGCGGCGGCGACGGCGGCCGTGGCGAACCGGTTCCGCAGGGTGATTCGAGGGCGACGGTTCACTGCGCCCGACGGATTCGCCGCGCGCGAAGCCTGGGAGTGGGGAAGTGAGATGTGCATGTCGTAGTGTCCTGTTCGAATGCGTGGGCCCAACGTCCACAGCTACTCGAATGGTGTCTGCGAGGTCCCGGAACGTTACACCCGACAGTCCAGGAATTTCGGTTCCACAGTGAAACCGTCCCGGAGTGGAGATGTTCTCCATGGATGGATTCCCGAGTCCGTACCAGCGCCACGGTGACCGCAGGCGGGCACCACGGCGCGTCAGCCGCGAACAGTTGGGGGATAGGAGAAGCAATGCTGTCCATCGAATCCGGCGGTGCTCGAATCGACTACACCGTGCACGGTGACGGCCGATCCTCGTCGAGCGTGATGTTGCCGGCGGGCTTCACAGCCCCCGCCACGTCGTGGCGGTATCAGATCCCGTCGCTGATCGAGGCCGGCCACCGCGTCATCGCTGTGGATCTGCCGGGTCACGGGACGGCTCCGGCCACGCCGCACGGAACGACGATGCAGACACGCGCCGGATTCGTGCACGCCCTCATCGAGGGGCTCGACCTGCAAGGTGCGGCATGTCGACACGTCCTTTGCGGACAGGATTCCCCCGACCGGCCACGGCACCCCGATCTGGAGACGCGGCATGCGGTTGGTCCGCCTGCTCGCCGCGATGGGCCGCGTCGACCGAACACTGTCGCCACCGGAACTCGCCCAGTTGAACGATCATGCGAAAATCGACTGGCGTCCGACGATCCGTTCGAGCGATCTTCCCGTGCTCTTCGTGGCCGGTTCCGACAGCGAGTTCTGGCCGTCAGCACACGCCGCAGCGGCTGCGGCACTCGCACCGAAGGGAGCGTCGACCGTCGTTCCGCGCGCGGGGCACGCGACGAACATGGAACGACCACATTCGTTCAACAAGGCGGTCGCCGAGTTTCTCGATTCCGCGTCCTGAGCCCCGAACCGACGCGAGCCCCGAACCGACGCGAGCCCCGAACCGACGTGAGCGCCGGCGCAGTCGCCTCCGGTCAGTCGAGGGACTGCACGACGACCGTGCTGCCGCTTTCCGCGGCCTCACGCGCCGCTCCCAACACCGCGATGGTGCCGAGCGCGGTGCGGGCAGGCACCGGTTGTGTGCCGGTGCCGGCAACGGCGGCCGCGAATTCCGTGTAGTAGTCCTGATACGCACCCCGCTGCGACGGAACCGGTTCCGCGCCATCCGCTGTGTGGAGGACGCCCCACCGTTCCCGTCGTTCGTAACCCCACCCGGTGGGATCGTCGATGGGCCGCACCCCTGCGAAGAGAGCCTGCGCCTGCACATCCGTCCCGTCCGCCACATAGCTGCCCACGCTGCCGAACGCGCGTAGCCGCCGCCCCTCGAGGTGGTTGACCTTGCTCGACGAGACGCTCGAATAGACCCCGCTGCGGTGAGCGATGTTGACGACGAAGCCGGCGTCGGTGCGCCCCTCCGGCCGATCGACGTAATCGAGGTGGGCGTCGACCCTCTCTGCCGGCCCGAACAACCACAGCATCTGGTCGACGACGTGTGCGCCGATGTCTCGCAGCAACCCGCCGGCCGGGCCTGATTCGAGCGTGTCGGCACCGTCCAGGTCGAAATGGGATTCGACACGCCAGATGTCGCCGAGTCGCGGCAACACCGACTTCAGGGTACGGATGTCGGCGTCGTATCGACGGTTGTGATAGACGCTGAGCAGCACGCCGGCGTCATCGGCGGCTGCTACCAGCTCGCGGGCCGTCTCGAGATCCGGCGCGAAAGGCTTGTCCGCGACCACGTGCACGCCACGCCCGAGTGCTTCGAGCACGAGTTCGCGTCGCGTCTGCGGTGGGGTGGTGATCGTGACGGCATCGACGCCGGAGTCGATGAGTTCGCCGAGGCTCGAGAACACCGGCACTCCGGGGAAGTCGGCGGCGGCCTGGGCGACACGGGAGTCGGATCGGGTCACGATGCCGCCCAGCGTGATTCCCTCTGCCGCGTCGACGAACGGTGCATGGAAGTAGCGGCCGCCCAGCCCGTACCCGACAATTCCGATATTCGTACTCATGCCTAAATTGTATGTTAAGACATTCGAACATCTGTCCGGTGTCGGCAGGGCAGGCAGTCGCGGTGTCGAGGGTCGAGAACCGCGCAGTGCCGTGCCAAGATGAGGTGGCACGATCCGTTTCAGGGAGGCGTCGAAGTGTCGGAGCGATCAGGACCCCTCGCCGATCCGTTCAGTGGTCGGCAGCCAACCAGCCACGAACGCATGACGGGACGGCCCTGGGATGCGTCGTATCACGAGGGGCCGGCGCCGTGGGATGTCGGCCGGCCGCAGCCGGCGGTCGTGCGGGTGGCATCCGAAGGCGGCTTCGCCGGAGCGGTGCTCGATGCGGGATGCGGCACCGGCGAGAACGCGCTTCACGTCGCCTCCCTGGGATTGCAGGTTCTGGGCGTCGACGTGGCTGAGACGGCACTGGTGATTGCCAGGGAGAAGGCCGACGACCGTCGGATCGAGGTCGAGTTCGCGCTGGCCGACGCGTTCCAGTTGGACGGAATGGGGCGCCGGTTCGACACCGTGCTGGACTGCGGACTGTTCCACACGTTCGACGCCGCCGAGCGACCACGCTACGTGGCGAGCGTGGCGTCGGTGACCGAACACGGCGGAATCGTCTATGTGTTGTGCTTCAGCGACGCTGGTCCCGATACCGGCCCGCACCCCGTCAGCCGGGAGGAGTTGCGAGCGGCGTTCGACCCCGGCGACGGATGGAAGGTCGCCGCCATCGAACCGGATCGGATCGAGACGAGATTCCACGACAACGGCGCACCGGCCTGGTTCGCGACCATCGAGCGGATCCACCCGGTGGGCGGGCCGGCACGGTGAAAGTTCGGCATTGCGTTCTTGCGTGCCGTCATTCGGCGTTGCCGGTCGGGAAGTAGACCGACCCGTCGCTACCGACGCAGCCGCCCTGGACGGGGCCGGGACCGAAGTACGCGCCGTTGACCTGCCCGGCGCCACCGGAGGAATTCGAGCCGACTCCGGCTCCCGCGACGCCGACTGCCCCGCAGGTGTAGCTGTTCGAGTCGCCCGGATCGCTCTCGACCTGAACCTGTGTGCCCGGCGTTGTGGGATCCCCGTGTAGGTTCGGCGCCGCGGCCGCGACACCGGGTGTTGCGAAGACGGCGAGCGCGGCTGCCGCCGCGAGCGCCGACCGCACTGCGAATGTGTTCATACGATGTCACCCTCGATTCGTCTCATGGTAGGGACCCAATTATCGTCCGCTCCATCCTGAAATCCCACCCCGGAAGTGTGCCCCGCGAATCGGCCGGCGGTCCCCTGACGCTGCCGTCCTTGACATGAAGTGGACTCGAGGTTTCACGATGGTCGCAGATGTCACAGGAGACAAGGAGTCTGCGATGAACGGCACCAGGACGGCGCTGATCACAGGAGGATCTGCAGGGCTGGGACGGGTGAGCGCAGTCGCGCTCGCGGAGCGCGGCTGGGAGGTGATCGTCACCGGCAGGCGGGTCGAACCCCTCGATCGGGTTGCCGCGCGGGCACACAGCATCACCGCGCTCCCCGGTGACGTGACCGATCCGGGGCATCGCGAGAGTATCGCCGTCGAGATCGCGGCGCGGGGGCGACTGGACCTGTTGCTCAACAACGCCAGCGCGCTCGGACCCAGCCCGATGCCCGCCCTCGCCCGGTATCCGGAGGACGCATTGGCGCAGGTCTTCGCGACCGATGTGCTCGCCCCGCTCGCATTGATCGCCGCGTTGCTCGAGCACGTGCGGGACGCGGGCGGGACCGTGATCAACATTTCGTCGGATGCCGCGGTCGCGGCGTACGCGGGCTGGGGCGGTTACGGAGCCGCGAAAGCGGCGCTCGACCACGCGACCGCGGTGCTGGCGGTGGAGGAACCCGGCCTTGCGGTGTATGCATTCGATCCCGGCGACATGCGCACCGAGATGCACCAGGCGGCGTTTCCCGGCGAGGACATCTCGGATCGGCCCGATCCGGAGACCGTGGTGCCTGCACTGCTGCATTTGCTCGACACCAGCCCACCCAGCGGCCGGTACCGTGCGGCGGACTTCGCGGTCGCAGCGAACACGGGGGTATCGTCGTGACCCGCGCACGCATCCCCTCCGCGGCCGAGTTCCGGTTCGTGCTGCCTCAGCGATTGGAGGCGAGTGGCCCACCGGAGAGCCGGGGGCTGCTGCGCGACTCGGTGCGAATGCTGGTGTCCGATCGGGGCAGGGTGGAACACAGCAGATTTCACGACCTGCCGCGTTTCCTGCGGCCGGGCGACGTGGTGGTGGTGAACGCGTCGTCGACACTGGCGGCGGCGGTGGACGGGACCGTCGACGCGGTCGGACCTGTGGTCGTGCACTTCTCGACCGATCTCGAGGACGGAGACTGGGCGGTCGAGGTGCGAGCGCCGGGACCGGTCTCCGGCGCCCTCGACACGATTGCGGCGGGAACGCGGATCATTCTGCCGCGCGGTGTCGTTGCGACGCTCGTGAAACCCTGGCCTCTCGGGTCGACCAGGTTGTGGCGGGCCTCGATCGACGGCGTCGCGGACGTAGCCGCGGAACTGCTCGCCACCTCGGGCCGTCCGATCACCTACGCGTACGTCCACGAACGCTGGCCCCTGTCCTCGTACCAGACGATCTTCGGTCGCACCGGTGGAAGCGCCGAGATGGCCAGCGCCGCTAGGCCGTTCACTCATCCGATGGTTACCGACCTCGCGACCTCGGGGGTGGTGGTGGCACCGATCCTGTTGCACACGGGGGTCTCCTCGCCGGAGCGAGGGGAGCCGCCGATCCCGGAGCGGTTCGAGGTGCCGGAGCAGACGGCGCGGCTGGTCAACGACCGGCGTGCCGCCGGAGGCCGCGTCATCGCGGTCGGAACCACCGTGACCAGGGCCCTCGAGACCGAGGCCACTTCGGGCGGCATGGCGGTGGCGGGCGCCGGCTGGACGGACCTGGTGCTGAGTGCGGGTAGGCCGACCCTGGCCGTGGACGGCCTGATCACGGGCTGGCACGCACCGGGGGCGTCACACCTGATGCTGCTCGAATCGGTGGTGGGGGAGAAGGCCGTCCGTCGTGCCTACGACGAGGCGCTCGCACGTGGCTACCTGTGGCACGAGTTCGGAGACAGTGCATTGTTGCTGCGACGGTGACGACGCGATCGAGGTTCTCGACAGCGGCGCTGTGGACGAGTTGACTGAAGTTGGTGATCGCGAAAACGGAACGGATCACAGAGGACGGGACGTCGTCATGAACATGGGAAAGAAGATCCGGCACAAGGTCGAAACCGCCGAAGGCGCCGCCAAGAAGGCTGTCGGCAGGGCCACGGGGAATGCCCACCTCGAAGCCGAGGGGAGCAAGGAGCAGGCCAAGGGCAATGCCAAGCAGATGGGAGACAAGGTCAAGGATGCGGGCAAGAAGATCAAGAACGCCCTCAAGCATTGATCGAACCGCGGAGAGCCCGGACTATTCGTTCGACAGCAGCGGCCCCAGCGGTCCGAGATCGATGTTCAGGTCCTCGGGGGTGAGATCGAAATGCTCACGCAACTCGGCCATTCGCTCCTCGAGTAGCATGAGTGTCGTGCCGATGCGTTCGATCTGCTCGTCGCTGAGATCGCCGTGCTCGACTCGGCGTATCGCCTGCCGTTCCATCAGTTGGCGCAGTAGTTCGACGATCGTCAGGACCAGGGTGACCAGGCCCTTCTCGACGGATTCGGGGTCGGCGTCGATTCGCTGCGGCAGAACCCGGCGACCGATGTCGGTCGGTGCATCCGAATCGACGGGCTCGGGCTCAGTCATCGGTGGGCTCCGGCCCGACCGGGTCGGGGACGAGTGCGCTGACCGAAGCGATGAGTGTGCGCAGTGAGATTCGGACCATGTCGACGTCGGCGAGCGACAGGGTGATCTCACCGGTGATGACGACGCCGCCGCCGAGCACCCGATCGAGCAGATCGACGAGCGCGATGCGGCGAGTGTCGTCCGCGGGGACCATCTCGCTCATGTGCTCACCCGTCGATCCCGGCGAAGGAGTACGGCGGCCACGGTCCGGTCAGGTCCAGTGTGATGCCGGGGCGTGCGGTGTCGAGTGCCGAAACGAGCGCAGCGAAGTCGTCGACCCGCTCGTCGTCGACGAGGTAGGTGCCGTTGAAGATCATCCAGGCCCGTTTCCCGGTCAGCACCGGATCGGTGACCTGCCGTCGAACCCCGTCGACGGCATGGCCCAGGAGGGCGGAGTGAATCTCGTCCGCGTGGCCGGCCGCCCGGCGTTCGACGTCTTGCTGTGCGCTCAACTCCGCACGGCGACGCAGTAGGTACGCGGTCCCCTTACCTGCCGCACCCGTCGCGGCGGGATCCTCCTTCACGTTCTGCGCCAGGGCCTTCGCGTCTCCGTACGCTTTGACACCCCACTCGCTTCGTCCGGTCACCCGACGCAGCGTTGCGCCGAACTCGTCCTGTCTTTCGTCGAGGAGGAGGCGAACGCGATCGTCGTCGAGGTAGAGGGTTGCCAGTCGCAACGGAACGGTGGGACCGCTGCGCAACACGGCAGCCACCACCGCGTCGTGTGCTCTCGCGGTTGCCGCAAGCCAGTCGAGGTCCTCGAGGTTGCGCTGCAGCGGTTCCTGCCCGAATTCGCTCAGGCTCACCGTTCCCACCACCGCGACGAGACCAGCCGACGACACAGCGCGGACCGGCTCGCCTGCCACGCCGGTGACTCCGGCGAGTTGTGCGTCGCCGATCCTGTCGGTGGTGATGCTGTACAGCCAGACACCCTCATCCGCGGTCATCGCGGGGCTTCCGACGTTTCCCCTCGACCTCGACCGTGTCGGCGGCCTGGACGGCAGGGCGGACCGACCTGTCGGACTCGAGTTCGGCGATCCGCTCCCGCAGCTTCCGGTTCTCGAGTTCGACGTCGCTGTTCTTGCCGGTCAGCCAGGGGTCGTGCTCCCACCAATCGATGCCCACCTCCTTCGCGGTCTCCAGAGAGGCGATCACCAGGCGCACCTTGATGGTCAGCAGTTCGATATCGAGCAGGTTGACTTGGATGTCTCCGGCGATCACGAGCCCCTTGTCGAGCACCCGCTCGAGAATCTCGCCGAGGTTCGTCGACTGATGCCCGCCGCCCATTCCGCCGCCCGAGCTCTGCGGAAGGTTGCTCGCACCGCCGCCGGTGATGGTCATGACGACGCGCTCCCACTGTCACCGACACCGCGAATATAGCGGCGGGTTCTGCGGTAGGACAACAGCTCTCCGTCCAGATCCAACACCACCTCGTACATCGCGAGCATGTCCGTCGACGACGGGATTCGCCGATCCTCGACTACCTCCACCTCCACCGTCCAGCCGTCGTCGGTCGGCATGACCGATGTCGCACCCAGCGGTTTCTTGCCGGTCAACTGCGCAATGTCATGCGTTGCGATCTCGGCGATCTCGGGTGCCGGCAACGGAGGTGGCTGCTCTTCTGCCATCGCAGGTCACTCCTTCTCCGTACCGGAGGGCGGCCGTGCCGTCCCGGTCATCCGGTCGAGGATGGCCTGCTGGGCCTGCTCTTCCTCCTCGGCGGAAATCTCGCCTGCCGCGCGCGCGTCCTCCAGTTCCTCGAGAGCACGCCGCGCACTCGCGGGATTGTGGGCTTCCTCCTCGACCTGTCGCTGAATCAACTCGGCCAGCGAGATCACCCCACGAACGGGGGCGAGTGGCAGCGTGGCAATGAACGACAGCAGACCCATCGGTCAGCCCTCCGGCTTCTGCGTCACCACGAAGTCGTAGGCGGCGAGCGGTCCGAGCAGGCGCATGTCGACCCGGCCGTCCCACTGCTCGGCCAGCTCTCCCACTGCCTTCTCGAGTTCTTCCTGCCGCGCGACTTCGACGAGGGCGGCTACTTGCGCGGCCTCCTCCTCATGCGTCGGTTCCCGGACGTTGACCGAATCGGACAGCGACTCGAGTGCCTCGACCACCTTCTGGGTGTCTTCGTCGCGTTTGGCTTCGATGGCGTTACTCACGATCTCGCCGAGGGCCATGCGGGCGTCGCGGGTGGTCTCCTCGGGCTGATCGCGGATCGCGCCGAGCAGTTTGCTCGCCTGCTCGTTCTCTTCGATTATTTCCTCGAGGATCGCCTGCTCGACGTATCGCCCCTTCACCACGTACTGTGCTCGGCCTTCGAGTTCCTTCAACGCCGCGGCGAACTCGTCGGCGTGTGCTGCGAGCAACTCTTCCTCGACGGCCCCTTCATCAGTCATGACCGCCCCGAAACGAAGCGGTAACACCGGGGCCACACGCGACGTGCCGTCCAGCACGTGCGCATGGGTTCGGAGGTCCTCGGGCTTGCCGAGCGGCCTGTCCACCGAGATCTCGCTCACGAGCGCTGCGATGTCGCCGTGCTTGACGATGCTGACCGGTCCGTCACACACGCCGACAGCGTCCTCTTCGGCTTGTACGTCCGCGGGCACGATGCCGTACACGTAGACACCGCTGGTGCGCGGCTCCTCAGCTGAGTCGGTGTTCACATTCGACGTAGACATCACTTGTCACCTCGTGTGGACTTGCGCGAAACGCGTTCGCGCTCAGGTTCTTCCTTTCCGCCGCCGAGGATGTCGCCGAGTTTCTCACCGGCGGACTCGAGCGCGCCCTTGGTCTTCGATTTGGCGCCTCCCTCGGTGACGTCCCCGACCAGATCCGTCAGGCCTTTCGGCTCGCCACTGCCGATCTCGAGCCGGTTCACGGCCTCCGCGAACCGCAGGTACGTGTCGACACTGGCGACCACGACGCGTGCGTCGATCGTCAGCAGTTCGATGCCGACCAGCGAGACGCGCACGTAGGCGTCGATGACCAGGCCCTTGTCGAGGATGGTGTCGATGACGTCGGCGAGGCTACTCGAGCTGGGACCACCGCTGACTCCGCCGCCGCCTCCCCCCGCCGGTTGAATCGACGTCATCGCCGTGCTCCTTGTCGCGAGCTCGAGGTCTTCGTGGCCGTTGCCTTGCGTGGGCGACCTCGCCGTTTCGGGGCCTGGTCCACAGCGGCGGCCGCGGTCTTGCGTGGGCGACCGCGGCGTCTCGGCGGCGGGGGTGCTTCCTCTTCCTCTTCGTCTTCACCCTCGCCCTCGTCAGCCTCGTCTTCCTCTGCCTCGGCCTCCTCCGGCTCCTCGTACTCGTCCTCGTCTGCCTCGGCGGGCTCCTCGCCCTCGTCCTCGTCGCTTTCCTCGAGCTCTTCCGACTCCTCCGGCTGCGCCTCGTCCTCTTCGGGCTCGACTACCTGACCGTCCCGGATCTCTCCGCGCCAGCCCTCGACGTCGTCGGGATGGAGGATCGACTGCGTCATGACGTGGCGTGCAAAGTGTTTCAATTCCAGCCGTGCTCGGCGTCCCTGCGCACGCCAGAGGTTTCCCGTCTTCTCGAACAACCCCTTCGGGTGATACTCGAGAATCAGAACGATGCGGGTGAGATCCGGGGTCACCTCGTGGAACGTCACCGCACCGTCGATGAAACCCTTGGCGCCCTTCGAGCGCCACACGATCCGCTCGTCGGGAACCTGCTCGAGGATCGTCGCTTCCCAGGTTCGGTGCGACAGGAAGATCTGCGCCTTCCACTCGAGCTTCTCGTCCGCTTCCTGCTCGACCCGTTCGACCTTCTTCATGAACGACGGAAAGTCGGCGAATTGGGTCCATTGGTTGTAGGCCAGCTGAACCGGGACCCCGACATCGATCGTTTCGACGATGTTGGTCAACTTCAGCTTCTTGCCTTTTCCGCTACCGCCACCACCACCGCCGGTGACCGCGTCCTTGAGGTCGGACGCCTTGTCCTTGACCGTCTGCTTGGCGCCCTCCCACCAGCCGCCACCGGTGTCGGACTCGTCCGGTGACTCATCGTCATCCGACTCATCGTCATCCGTTTTCTCGGAACCGGTGAGTGCGGCGAGCAGCCCTCCTTCGCCGCCGTTCTCGGCGTACTCGCTGAGCCGCCCGGAGGTGTTCGCCACCTTGTCCGAGACCGAGGACAGTGCCTTCTCGGCGACCGTGCCGACCAGCTTCTGCATTGCTTCCTGCAGCACGCTCGACGATCCGTTGCCGTCACCCGGTGCGGCTTCTTGTAGTTTCTTCGCGGCGCTCGTCATCGCCATCACCTCCGTGCCCGTCGGACGGGCGCTGAATCAGTGGTGGCTTTGGCCCGCGTCTTGCGGCCGCGCGTGGGAGCTTCTTCGTCATCCTCGTCGGATTTCGCGGTCCGCGACCTGCCTGCCGGCCGGGAGCTACCGCTGCTGGAAGTCCGTCGACGCGCGGCGGGGCGCTTGCGAGGGGCGGGTTCCTCCTCGGCGGCTTCTTCCTCCTCGGGCTCCTCGTACTCGTCGTCCTCTTCGGCGTACTGTTCGTCGGGCTGTTCGTCCTGCTCTTCGTCGACTTCGGACTCGTCGTACTCGTCGTCCTGCGACCGGCCGCGTCGTTTACGGCCGAGTCTTCCGACCCTGCTGAGCTTGCCTACGGAGTTGCCGACACCGCTCACCGTGTCGTCCACGGTGTCGCCCACGTCGCCGACGGCTTCTCCGCCGCTCGACAGGAGCCGGTTGTTGAGAGAATTGATGCGCTGGCTTGCGGCCGTGACCGCTGCGGCCTTTGCCGCGTTGACCAGCTCCTCGCGTACCGAGTCGCTGATCTTGGCGAACTCGGGGGAGCTCGCGAGCATTTTCGTCCCGCGTTCCAGTAAGTCGCGTGGCCCGCCGGGGAAGCGTCCGGTCGCACCCGCGGCCGCGAGCATCAGTGCCATTTTCATTCGGTGTGTACGGCCCAGCATGTATCCCGCACCGACGGCCAATGCCACCTGACCTTTGGTTTTCATCGTCGAACCCCTTTACCGAGTAGTCACCGGCGCACCGCTTGCCAACTTCGGCAATGTGTCGCAGAACCGTCCTCGGAAATGTGTCGCACAACCGTGCGCGGTAAGGGGCGCCGCTTGTGGACTACCCCAGCCGCGAGACACTCAACCAGCAGCAGAAGACTTGGTTCGAGCAACTTCCCGCGGCAGCGCATGTACGCGGGCTGTGTCGGGAGTGCGATCGAGTACCGAAAAGCGAAAGCAACTGAGCGGCAACCCTGTTCGCGGTGAAACTCTAAATTCAGGCTTCACTGCGCAGTGGCGCGCACCGCCGCGACGACGAGCGCCAGCAGGAGGACCACGAGAACCGGCGCGAGCAGGACCTCGAGGGTCAGGATGAGAACAAGGGCGACCTTGGCCTTGCCGCTCAACCCGGACACCAGCGCTTTGATCGCGGCCACACCGGATTCTTACCCGTCAGGGCGGCCCGAATGCCTGCGATTCCGGCTTTCATCCACGCTCGCTTTGCGCGGTCGCGTCGACGAGCGTGTCCATCCATTCGGGGATATTCTGCCGCAATTTCTGGGTCACCGTGTCACGCGGCCGCGCACCGCGTCCACGAGCCGGTAAACGTGCTCTTTCGGTCATTCGGCGACGGACTCGACCGCCCGCGACAACAGGCCGCGGAGGTTGCTCTCGTGGCTGCCGGTCGCCTGAGTGGGAGCCGTCGCCGTCGTGGATGATCGAGCTGTCGACGACGTGGTGGTTGCCGTCAGATTGTCACTGTTCCTGGTCTTGCTGCGGGAGGAAGTGGCTCCGCGGTCAGCGGGCCAGTGTCCTCCGGCCGCGTGTCGTCACTTGTGCCCCTATACCCGCGATCACCCGCGCGACCATTCTTGAACGAGAGCGGATTGCGGCACTATTACTCTCCGACGCCGCGTTCGTCGAGCGGGTTGGTGCGGGTGACGCGGAGCGGGTCGGACGAGGTGAACGGGAAGTTCGGCAGAGGGATGTCCTCGGATCCCACGACCTCGATGTGATGCGGGTACGCGCGGGGGATGAAAGACACATCACCCTCCTCGAGATGCCAGGTGTCGAGGGAGCCGTCCGGGTCCATGAACGTCATCCGCGCTGATCCGCGGCGCACGTACCCCATCTCTGCGGTGATCGGGTGCCAGTGCGGTTCGCGCATTCCGTCCTCGCGGATCCGCAGCGAGTACATCGACAGATCCTTCAGCGCCGGCCAGAACTGGACGCGTGCCAGGTGGGCGGATCCGACGGCGAGGCTCATGGTCGGATTCTGTTCCTCGACGGCGAACTTGTGACCGTCGGAGAAGTGCCGAACGCAGCGCCCAGACCGAAGTCCTCAGGCCGCTCGCTCCGGAATGCGATGATGAACTCCGCGACGTCGGCGCCGACATTCTCGATGTGGTGCAGAGATCCGGAATCGATGTGGAACATCTCCCCGGCGCCGATCGTGAAGGTGGAGAATGTGCTGCCGGTATCGAGAACGGAAACCAGGGATGTTCCGGACACGCAATAGGTGAGTTCGTTGGCGTTCGCGTGCCAATGGGGGTGCGCATGGCACCGGGATTGATCAGCACGCGTTTGATCGACATGCCTTTCAGGATCGGGAACGTGTCCGCTGTTATCCGGGTGATCGAGCCGAGGTCGGATTGCTCGACGATCTCGCCACCGGTGAGCGAGGTGCTGTGGCTGCTGCGTCGCGTGCTCATGGAATTGCCTTCCGTGTCGGTGGTGGGAAGCAGTTCGCACATACAGGGTTCCGAGCAGGATTGTTCCGGTGAAGTCGAAGGAGCGGGTGGGCATCGGGGTTACGATGCACAAGGAGATCTGCCCAGCCGATACCCGCTCATAGGCGGTATCGAACTCAGCCGCAGAGGCGGTGTGCCGACGATGAGGGATTCCCCGGCGGAGAACGTGCCGAGCCGGACGGCCGGAGGGGGTCGTCACCGCACACTGAGAACCACCCGTGTCGTGCTCGCAGTGGGCGTTGCCGTCGTGATCGCGGGCTGCTCGACCACTTCCGAGCCGACGACCTCGCAGACGTCGAACGGTGCACTGCCCGCCACGACCACCTCAACGGGGTCGGCGCTGAAACCCATCGATCCGGCTGCATTCCAGGCAGCCGTGAACGCTGCGGCCCAGGAACTGCTCGTGCCCGGTGCGGTGGTGCAGCTCCGCACCCCACAGGGGAACTTCGGCGCCGTGGTCGGTACGACCGAACTGGGCGTGCAGACGCCGCCTGACGAACACACCCACTTCCGGATCGCGTCGAACACCAAGACCATGACCGCGGCGCTGATCGTGCTTCTCGCCCAGGACGGCAAGCTCGAGTTCGGCGACCCGGTGTCCGCCTACGTTTCCGATGTGCCGAACGGCGAGAACATCACCGTCGCAGAGCTGTTGACGATGCGCAGTGGGCTGTACAACTATACGAACTCGCCCGAACTCGCGGCCACTCTGGATACCGACCCGGCGAAGGTCTGGACGCCGCAAGAGGTCTTGGAGATCGCGTTCCGGCACCCGCCGGAATTCCCGCCGGGCACCTCCTACGAGTACAGCAATACCAACTACGCATTGCTGGGTCTGATCGCCGAGAAGGTCGGCGGGCGACCGCTGACCGAGCAATTCCGGGATCGATTGTTCGGTCCCCTCGGGTTGCAGCACACCCTGCTTCCCGCCGCCGCCGACGCCGCGACCATCCCGGATCGCTACTCACACGGGTACATGTACGGCGAATCGTCCTTCGCGATGGTCGACGAGGAGTACCCCGCCGACATGCAGGCCGCCGCACGGGCGGGGACACTCCAACCCCTCGACTACACCAACCAGAATTCCTCCTACGCCACCGCTGCCGGCGGCGCCATCTCCACGGCGGACGACATGACCGCGTGGATCCGGGCACTGGTGTCGGGCAACGTCCTGAATTCCGAGTACCAGCAGCAATGGCTCCACAGCCTGCAACCGGAGGACCCGAGCACACCCGATGGGCAGCAATATGGGTACGGCATCAGCTATCAGCGTTTCGGGCCGAACGCCTCGATGTACTACCACGGCGGTGAGCTGCCGGGTTTCAACTCGTTCATCGGCTACGACCCGGACAACGACGTCACGCTGGTGATCTGGACGAACCTGACCCTGTCACCGGAGGGCAAGACCACGGCGAACGCCTTGCTGCCCACAGTTCTCGACGAGATCTACGCCGGGTTGTCCCTGGCGCCCACACCAGCCCCGACCACCACCAGGTGATGCGGTGTGGTTGTGGAGCTCCTGTTCGAAGCAGAAGGGTTGTTGGAGGAACTGCTGCACAATTTCACCGAGAGGCTTCGTGCGTGTTGTTCGCGACGACCTCCTGTGGCCGAACGGTATCGGCATCTCACCTGACGGAACGAGGGTTTACGTCGCCGAGTTCGTCGCTTCGCGTGTCCGCGTTCTGGGCCCGCAGGGGGCCTCGGCATTCGCTCATGCTCCTCGCGGTGAATGTGATGGGCTCCCGGTCGACGTCGAGGGCTGCGTCTGGGTGGCCCTGGGCAGCAGCGGCGGCATCGCTCGATTCAGCGCCGACGGAGTCCTCGATGAGCTGATCGACCTGGCAGGGCGTTTCGTGTCCTCGCTCGCCTTCTCCGGAACGGCGATATACATCACGACGCCGGGCGCTCTGTTGCGTCATGACGTCGACGTGCAGGGACTTCCCGTCGCAGAGGCGCGAGTTCCTGTGGCACGACTTCAGGTCACCGGTCGGGTTGGGTGACGCACGCGTGCTCGCGCCCCGCCGCAGAGTGGTGGACCGGTGTTCGCGAACAGGAGTGGGTCCGACCACCGGCGGTCGGGCAGAATCGTTTCTTGTGACCGACATGTCCGCACGAACCCCCGACGCGGCGGCGGCAGACGCCGAGGCTGCCGACCTGGCGCGGGCCCGCGACGGAGACGACGCCGCGTTCACCCGCCTGGTCGGACCGTTGCGCCGCGAACTGCACGCCCACTGCTACCGCATGCTCGGCTCCAGTCACGACGCCGACGACGCGCTGCAGGATGCCCTGCTGCGGGCGTGGCGGGGTTTCGCGCGGTTCGAAGGTCGGAGCACGCTGCGCTCCTGGCTGTACACCGTCGCGACGCGCACGTGCCTGGACGCTGTCGAATCGCGCGGTAGGCGGGCGCTGCCCGTCGACCTGGGTCCGTCCAGTGATCGTGCTGTGATCGGTGACGTCCCGCTCACGGACGTGGCGTGGCTGGGGCCGTACGCCGACGCGGGTCTGACCGCCGGTTCAGCGGGGCCGGCCGCACGCTACGAGCAACGTGAGGCCGTCGAATTGGCATTCGTTGCGGCACTGCAACATCTGCCGGGCAATCAGCGTGCGGCCCTGCTTCTCTTCGAAGTCCTGGGTTTCTCCGCCGCCGAGATCGCCGACACCATGAACACGTCGACGGCGTCGGTGAACAGCGCGCTGCAGCGGGCACGCACGATCGTCGCCGAGAAGATTCCGCCGGTGACGCAGGCGCACACTGTGCGAGAGATCGACGACGCGCGTCTGCGTGCCATCGTCGCCGGGTACTCCACTGCTTTGGAACGCGGTGATGCCGACGCCCTGGTTGCCCTGCTGACGGAGGATGTCACCTGGTCGATGCCGCCGATGGCGCACTGGTACCGCGGTCTCGACGCGGTCACCGATTTCGCGGTCCGGGTCCCGCTCACGGGGTGCGGTTCGTGGCGTCACCTCCCGGTCGGTGCGAACGGTCAGCCCGCCGTCGCCTTCTACCTGTGGGACGAGGACGCCGGCACCCACCTGCGCTGGTCGATCACCGTGCTGACCCTGCGCGGCACCAAGATCGCGGACCTGACCTCGTTCCTCGGGCCGGAGCATTTCGACCCCTTCGGGTTGCCCGAATCGCTGCCCTGATCTGGGGCCGGCGACCATCGTGCGCCATTCGTCGGCACCCGTGCGGGCGGGCAATCGCCGCGGTAGCATCTTCCGATGCTGCGGTTTCGCCACCGATGATGCAGCCGCAGGTTACAGTCGGAACCGGTTTTTCCTTCTTCAGCAGGGTGGGATCGCGATGAACTTGATCAAGAAATCGGCAGCGTCGGTCCTCGTCGCAGCGACGGTGACACTCGGGGCGGGTACGGCCCACGCCGACCCAGTCGTACCGAACACGGGAACGCCTGCGCTGGCGATCCCCGGCAGGCACGAGGTCGACAAGCAGAAGGCCCTGGAGAACATGCTCAACGAGCTCGGCGTCGGCTGGGCCAACGGGGGAGCGGCCGGGACGGCGATCGGCGCGCTCATGGGTCTCGGCGTCGGATGTATCTCGATGTTCCCCGGCAGTCTCGCCGGTTGCATCATCGGCACACCGATCGGGGCGATCACCGGCGCGATCGTCGGTATCGGACAGGGCAACCCCCGGGCTCAACAGGCCATCCAGGAATACATCAACACGCCGTGAGTCGTTGTCCGTCAACTCTGTTCGCGGAGTTGACGGATCACGGGCGCAAACAGCTCCAGATACGGTTCGTGGACGGTGATGTACGAGAAACCGTAGCGCTCCCGATGGCGTCGGAGTTGCGCGGCCATCTCGTCCACGGTTCCCACGAGGACATACGGGGTGTCGAGGACGTCGTCGACCGTCATCGTCCCACCGAGCCGGTCCGCGATCTCGTTGGCCGCGGCCCGGCGGTCGTCCGTCTCGACGACCAGCTGAACTAATAGATGCCACTCGATGTCTTCGGCTCTCGCTCCGGCGTGTGTCCGTACGAAGCGAATTCGCTCGGCGGTTTCATCTGCGGTGGCGAGGCGGAAGGTGCCCGGTGGCCGGCCCGGAATCTGAAATGCCCCCGCGACACCGACTATGTCTGCGTGTGCCGCCGCGATCCGCAGCACCCGGTCCCCGGTGCCGCCGATGATCAGCGGTGGGCCCGAGCCGCCGAATCCGCGCCGCTGCAACGGTCGTGGCAGGGCGCGGCCCTCGGGTAGCTCGTCGAGATCCGCGGTGAAGAAGGTGCGTAGGCCATAGACCATCTCGGACAACTGTTCGACCCGTCCGCCGAGGGCTTTCCATTCGATACCCGCAGCGTCGAACTCCCACTTCATGTGTCCGGCGCCGAGTCCGATCTCGAGCCTTCCGTCGGTGAGCACGTCCGTCGTCGCGATCTCACGGGCGAGTAGGGCGGCATTCCAGAACGGTGCGTTGAGCACCAGGGTTCCGACACGTAAGCAGGTGACGTCGGCGGCGGCCACCAGCAGCGGAAACGGGGCCGGGGCCCCGAGATGGTCCGCGGCGAACACGGTGTCGTAGCCGGCGCTCTCGCCGAGTCGACATCGGTCGAGAAGGGCGTCGCGGGATTCGAAGCCGAAGACGTTGAACGAGAATCTGAAATCACGCATGGCCTTCACGATGCACCCGAAGTGGCTCGGCCGGTGACCGAATGCGGTGAGTGAATCCGGGACCGCGCGGTCGACTACGCCGTCGCTGCTTTTCGTGTGGCTATCGGCTTCCTATTCTTCTGCCACGGCACGTCGACCTTGTTCGCGTGGCCGACTGCACCTCATAGAGGGCATACCGCAGCGGTAGGTGCCTGGCCGAGTTGGTGGGGCGCAGTCATCCAACTCGTCTGTGGCGCCGCGTTGTTCCTCGGCCTGGGGACACGAATCGCCGCGTTCATTGCCTCGGGTTCGATGGCGTACGCCTACTTCTGGAGTCATCAGCCGGACGGCGTCCTCCCCATCCAGAACAACGGTGAGCTCTCGGCCATCTTCTGCTGGGTCCTGTTCCTGATGATCTTCCTCAGCGCCGGCGCTCTCTCGCTCGATCGCCTCATTGCTCGCGGTGGGCGCACGGCGCAGTCGGGCGAGAGAGCGCCGGCGGCACCGCCGGCGAACAAGGACCTACCACCGAATTGCGTGAGGTGAACGCCTGAACTGCTTCTCGTGAGCCGGGGCGGTGACCGTTATCCGCCGGAGGTGAGGTAGGCATCGACCGCGTGCTGGAGGCGGTCGAGGGCGGCACCGAACGCACTGAAGTCGCCCCGCCGCTGGGCGTCGCGGAGCTGTTCGAGTGCCGCCTTCAGCTCGACAGGCGCGGTCGCATCCGCCGTCGGACGGTCCGGGGTGGTGATTCCTCCGACATCGAGTGGGAGATCACCGAGTTCTGAACCTGTTGCGGGCCCTGGGTGAGCGTGTCGGTGGGCAACTGCAGCACGCTGATCTTTCCGTAGTTCTCCGGGTCGGAGTGCGCGGAGATGTACGACGAGAGGAATTCTCGGTTGTATCCGACCATGGCGCCGGCCGGCCGGAACGACGGCTGCGCGGTGCCCCGGTCCCCGACGAGGACGTCGAACGGGGGCTGGTGGGGATTGTCGTCGACGATCGGGTCGCTGGGAACCGACCAGAAGGCGTTGGTGGTGAAGAATTCGCGGGGATCGTCGACGTGATATTTCGCGATCATCTCGCGTTGGACGGTGAACAGGTCCTCGGCATAGCGGAAGTGTGCGCGGAGTTCCTCGTGACGGACGCTTCCGGTTCCACGGTTCCGGGGAACACGTTCATCCAGGTTTGCAGTACCGGCGCCCATCTCGACGGGCGCAACGCGTCGCATCGTGGCGCGGCTACACGTCCGGCACCACGAGAAATGGGTGCCGTCCCGGATTGCGCTGGACAGGCGAACAGTGCCCAGCGTCATGGTGACTGCTGGGCACTGCTCTCGTGCTCGGTATCGACCGAGGTGAGAATGGGTGGGGCTACCGAGTTCGGTACGTCGACGAGAAGGGTGGCCGCGCGAGCCGGAGCAATTCCAGGGCCAGCAGCGAGCCACGGGGGCCCAGCTCGTCCTGATAGCGGCGGATCACGTCCGTCTCTCCGCCGAGCGCGACCATCGGCGCTCCGGACTCGACCCGGGTTCGGGCCGCGAGCTGCGCGAGAGCGAGACGGCGATTGACCGCGTCCAGGATCTCCGCGTCGAGGCGAGCGATCTCGGCGTGGACGCGATTCAGATCTGTGGCGGCAGGTAATGCGCCCGCTGCGTTTTCGGTGACCGCCCCGAAATCCGTGTCCGTCATCGTTGCTCCTCGACTGGGTGATCGTGTACCACCATCGTCGGACCGGAGTGGCGGTGACGACAGACACCCTGGGGTGCGGATCGTCGACCCCTTGCTTCCCGCGAGGCACTTGCGGACTATCGCAGTGCGATGAACCGCTGCAGTTTCCCGCTCGCGAGATGACGCTGCAGATGGTCGACCACTTCGATCCGGACCTGCGGATCGGCCACACCTTGCCGGCGCAATGCCGCCGTGACAGCCGGCGTCAGGGCGGCGACGTCGGGGTCGCCGACCGCGAAGATCTCCGCTCCGTCGGCGGTCTGTCGGACCTGGTACTCGGAAATACGCGGATCTGCACCGAGGACGTAGCGAAAAGTGCTTGCGGGCACGATCGTCGTTCCGTACCGGAAATCGTCGTCGCGCCGCCCACCGATGTCGGCGACGCGTGCGAACGCGCTTCCGCACGCGCACCCACCGGGCAGCAACGTGACCTGGTCTCCGAGGTCGTATCGGATGAAGGGAAACGTGCGGTTGGCCAGACCCGTCGCGAGCGTTCGCGCCGCGGGCGCATCGGCTGCGACCGGAGCACCACTGTCATCGACACGCTCGAGCACAACCTCGTCCTCGCACACGTGCAGGCCCTCGCCGTATCCGCAACCCACGGCCTGCACGCCGATCTCGGTCGACCCCCAGAGGTTGTGGATCGGCACCGACCAGGCGTCGCGGATGGCCTGCCGATCCTCCTCCAGCAGGGGTTCGGAGTTTGTGCTCACCCGCACAGGACTGATCTTCAGATCACCCGCCACCGTGGCCCGGGCAAGTCGCCCGATGACCGTCGCGTAGCCCACCAGATGCGTGGGCCGGGCCGCGGCCACCGCGGCGGCGATCTCGTCGAACGGTGCGGCCGCCGGGATCACGACGGTCTCCATTCCCGGTGCGGTCGGCACGTCGAACAGTGGCGTGCTCGCATGCGGGGGGACACCGGCCGCCAGCACGGCCAGCCGCGCGGGAGACCGCACCGACGACGCCCGCCGTTCCTCGCGCGCCTGTACCCGCCAGGCAAGGCACGCCGCCGAAACGTAGAACTGCCAATCCCAGACGTAGACGCCCCGGACACCACTGGACCCACCCGAGCTGAAGATCTGCTCGTCGCCCGACGTGTACGAAAACCATTGCTGCTCGGCCAGAATCCGTTCGGCACGTTCGCGATCGAGGTCGCGCACCGTGACGATCGCATCCCACTCGTCCTGAGCGTCCCGCTTCGTCATCATCGGCAGCGTTGCCAGGTCGGTGAGCGAGGCCGAGGACGGATCGAGATCACGAAGCCTCCGGGCGTGAAATGGCGACCGCTCGCGTGCGTGCACGAGGAGGGCCCGCAGCCGGTCGGTTCGGTAGCGCTCGATCTGATCTCTCGACCAGTCCAGGCGTCCCAGGTGATCCTCGAGGGCGGCCTGAACCGCATTCACATGGCCGGCGCGCACACGCGCGTACGCCCTGCGCTCCGCGTCTTCCGAAGCACCTCCGGCAACCGATCGGGTCATGACGCCCTCCGCATCACGGTGGTTCGGCGCACCACGCTCGTGCGTGCCCTTTCGAGTTTCGCACAGCGACGCATCGATCGTCAGGTGTGCGCGAGCCCAGCTCGGTGCCCACATGTCTCCCGGCGGGTCGGAGCCCCCGGCCTGGGGGTAGTTCTCGTTGTGCCGAGCGGAGTGTGGCGGATGCGATGACACCGGGGAAGAAGTAGTGGCGAAGCAATCAGTCGCGTTACTACTCGGGCCCTCAGGCTTCGGCGTTCGGTGCGCGTTCGTCGGTGCGAACCTTTCGCAGGAGCCGCCTCAGTATTCGGGACTCCCGCCACCCGAACGAGGTGCGGTCCGTGGCGCGGCGGTGGACCAGGTCGAATATTCGTGCGGGGACGACCACCTGGTGTCTCGCCGCACTTGCGACGACCTCGATGACCGCGCGGTGGGGCCGGTCGTCCTCGAGCGCGAAGCCGGCGTCGTGCAGCGCCTCGGCAGGGAGCATCGGCCGCAACGCCGAGATCACCTCGTATGCAAACGCGTTGACATCTTCCCTGCCGAAGGCGTTCGTGAGGGTAACCGTGGCGACGGAACCGAGCAGTTCGCTCTCGCGGGCCAACCGGGGGAGTTGCCGTTCCCAGTCGGGCATCGAGGTGATGCCCGCTCCGGCGATCACGCCGACCGCGCCGAGGGCTCGAACATCGTCGATCCACCCGTGTGGGGGCACGACGACGCCCTCGAAGAGAACGTCCGTGTCATCCTCGATCAACAGGGTGCGCCCGTCGAGCGATCGCAACGACAGCACTGGCGACGTCACGCCGTCGACGCCGTCGAAGACGGGGCTGGGATCCCGCCATCCGCGCCCCGCCAACTTCCGCAGCAGGCGGTGCTGCATGCCGGGTTCGACGTCGTAGTCGAGCGCCACCATCGGTGTGACCCGCTGGTTCGCTGCGTGGAAGATGGCGAACGCGTCGACTCCTGGTTCCCCCATGGATCGTTACGATGCCATAGAAAAAGTCCGACTGGAAGGTTTTGTTCTCCGTTTCCGCGCCGAGCGCTGCCTGCGAGATGCGTCAGTTCGAATTTCGAAGTTCGAACTTGAGGACCTTCCCGGTGGGGGTGCGGGGGAGTTCGAGGGGAAAGACGATCTCGTCGGGAACCTTGAACTTCGCAATGCGCCCACGGGTGTGCTCGACGAGTTCCTCGGCCGTGACGGTGGCCCCCTTCTTCACGATGACGAATGCCTTGGGCCGCTCACCCCACTTGGGATGTGGGACACCGACGACCGCGACGTCGAGTACGGCGGGATGCGTCATCATCGCCTGCTCCACCTCGACGGTCGAGATGTTCTCGCCGCCGGAGATGACGATATCCTTCGCGCGGTCCTTGAGCTGGATGTAGCCGTCCGCGTGCATGACGCCGAGATCGCCCGTGTGGAACCAGCCACCCGCGAACGCTTCCGCAGTCGCCTCAGGATCGCGGTAGTAGCCGAGCATCACGTTGTTGCCGCGCAGAACGATCTCCCCCATGGTCTCGCCGTCTGCCGGGACGTCGTTCATGTGCGCGTCGACCACGCGGGCGTTCTCCGCCTGCACCATGCCCACGCCCTGCCGGGACAGCAGGGACGCACGCTCCTCGGCGGTCCGATCGCTCCACGAGTCCTGGTACTCACAGATCGTGTACGGCCCGTAGGCCTCGGTCAGCCCGTACACGTGGACGACGGTGACGCCGATCGCCTCCAGCTGGGCAATCACCGTCGGTGACGGCGGTGCCCCGGCGGTGGTGATCCGCAGGGCGTCGACCGGATGTGCCTGGGGCGCTTCGGCAATGGTGGAGCACACCGCGGGAGCGCCGCACAGGTGAGTGACACCGAGGGTGTCGATGGCGTCCCAGATCGCATCGGCTCGCACCGCCCGCAGGCAGATGTGGGTGCCGGCGGCCTGCGTGACCGCCCACGGGGTGCACCAGCCGTTGCAGTGGAACATCGGCAGCGTCCACAGGTACTTGGTGGACCCGGTGAAGCCGTTGTGGAACGTCTCGCCGAGGGAGTTGAGGTAGGCACCGCGGTGCGTGTACATCACGCCCTTCGGTTTCCCGGTGGTTCCGGACGTGTAGTTGATCGCGATCACCTGCTGTTCGTCGTCGACACCCCAGTGCAGCGGGGTGCCGTCCACGTCGTCTGCGGCGGCGAGGAAGTCGGCGTACATCCCGGTCACGATCCCCTCCGGGACCACCGGCCGCGCGATCGTCGAGTCGGGGATCTCGATCACCTCGCGCAGACTCGGGACCGCCTCGCGGGCGGTCGCGACGGATCCGACCAGTTCGGAGTCGACGAACAGCAGGCTCGTTCCGGAGTGCTCGAGGATGTACTCCAGTTCGCGGCCCGCCAGCCGCGAGTTCAGCGCGATGAGGACGCCGCCTGCGAGGGGCACCGCGAAGTGCGCGAACAGCATCTCGGGGGTGTTCGGGCACAGGAATGCAACGCGGTCGCCGGGCTCGATCCGGCTCCGCAGGACCCGGGCGAGTCGCTCGACCTCGTCCCCGAACTCGCGGTAGCTGTAGCGGCGGTCGCCGTGAACGACGGCAATCCGGTCCGGGAACACGCTCGCCGAGCGCTCGAGGAAGCGCAGCGGGCTGAGCGGTGTGTGGTTCGCGGTCGAGAGGGTCGGTCCGGACACTGGAAACCTCCGAGATGTGGTGAGACTACTGTGACGGGCGCTACACGCCCCGGATGACGTTAGGGAACGTCAGGCCGGCACCGCTACCCTCCGAAGTGGGTATTGCCGAATATGAGAGTGCCAGTGAACGACACGTTGAGACCCAGCGACACCGACGCGATCCGCGCCGAACTACGCGACCTACGGCGGCAGACCGACTTTCCGGTGCTCTTCGGAGGCACGGTCGAGGGCGGGCATCTCACGCTGTCCGGCTTCGTGGGAACACGGAGCACGATCCTGCGCGACCTCGTCATCGACGCGGAGTGCGGCGTCGGCGGTCGCGCCATCGCGGAGCAGCGCCCGATCGGGATCCAGGACTACTCGAACTCGGAGTCGATCACGCACGAGTACGACGTCCAGGTGGGCGCCGAGGGGATCGAAACCCTGCTCGCGGTCCCCGTCGTGGTTCGTGGCCGCACGCGCGGCACCCTTTACGGGGGACTGCGCGCCAACCGCCCGCTCGGTGACCGGGTGACCGACCGGGTGATGCGCGGGGCGGCCAGGCTGGCGCGCGAGCTCGACATCCGGGACGAGGTCGACCGCAGGCTCGCCATGCTCGCCGCGTCGAGCGGCGTAGATCGCGGCGTTCCGCGAGACGTCCGCGTGTCGGAAGCGATCACCGAGAGCTACCTCGCGCTCCGCGACATCGCGGACAGGCTCGGCGACGACGGTCTCGGCGCCGAGGTGCAGGCGGTCGAGCAGAAGTTGCGCCGACTCACCGCGCCGGGCGACCCACCGACGGTGACGCTGTCGCGGCGTGAGAGTGACGTCCTGGCGCACGTGGCGCTGGGGTGCCGCAATGCCGAGATCGCCGACCGGCTGTCGCTGAGCGTCGAGACCGTCAAGTCGTACATGCGCAATCTCATGGGCAAGTTGGAGGTACGCAGCAGGCAGGAAGCTGTTGTGGAAGCCCGACGTCGGGGTTTGCTTCCCTGACCCGTCACCAATTCGGTGAATGACGTCGAGATGCTTTGCTGTCGAGGGCTGCTCATCTCGTTCGGATCGGGGGACGGCGGCGTCTGCCGCCACGCCTGCGGGCCGCGGAGGTTCGCCGCGCTGGGCCGTGTCGAAATCGAGACCACGCCGTGGGGCGGGAATGGGTGAGCCGCTGGGGCATTCGCCTGCCCGTCCGAGGCATTACGGAATTGTCACGACATGACGTCGAAACGGCATCGAAACCTCAGAACAGCACAATTTTCACTCGCGTTTCTCAATAGTCGAACATCCGTACCTTGTTCATGCCGTGTGAATTTCGGGAGGAGGCCACGTTCGGGGGCCCGCCGCTGCAGATCTGCCGACGCGGGTTCGTAATCCCGACACCTTCGAGGCGCGGGACGAGGCACCGAAAGGGACGGCCGACAACCGAGGCGTTGTCGCCGGCACGCCGCGTCCGCACGCGCGGAGAGGATTGAGCCAGCATGACCACTCGCAACATGGAAAAGCACACCCTCGGCTGGATCGCCCTGATCGGCGCGGTCGTCACCGTTCTGCTCGGGCTGGGCGCCGGAACCGCCGGAGGCGCCCCGCACGACTGGGAGGAAGTCGCCGAGTGCGAAAGCGGCGGCGACTGGACCACCGACACCGGAAACGGGTTCTACGGCGGACTGCAGTTCACACCGGAAACCTGGAAGGCCAACGGTGGAACGGGCGTGGCCTCGGAAGCCAGTCAGGCCGAGCAGATCCGGGTCGCCGAGAACGTCCTGAAGACCCAGGGCCCCGGCGCATGGCCCGTGTGCGGACAGTATCTGAAAAAGGGTGGCACAGCGCCCGTCGAGGTACCCCACACCACGCCTGCACCTGCACCGGCCATCGAAACTCCCGACCCTGTCGAGACGCCGGACGTTGTCGAGACGCCGGACGTTGTCGAGACGCCGGACGTTGT
Organism: Rhodococcus sp. JVH1; assembly: GCF_000280725.2. Taxonomy (NCBI): domain Bacteria; kingdom Bacillati; phylum Actinomycetota; class Actinomycetes; order Mycobacteriales; family Nocardiaceae; genus Rhodococcus; species Rhodococcus sp. JVH1. The sequence goes on from NZ_CP166289.1 coordinate 7,761,266, forward strand.
CGAGACGCCGGATGTTGTCGAAGCGCCTGCGACCGTCGACGATTCCGCCGCGGTGAAGGCAGCGGTGAAGGCGGCGGCCCAGGAAGCGCTGAACAGCGCGCGTGAACTTGCCGAGCAGAACGGGTCGGGTCAGGTGTTCGAGGAGCGGGCGTCGGCTCCCCGGTAACGTCCGACGGTTCTTGTGCGAACTAATCACACAGAACTGTCGTGTCGTCGCCTACGAAGGAGATCCCGTGCAGAAGAAGTCGGCTCGGCGTACCGCAGCGTTGGTCGGGATACTGTCCGCGCCCCTCGTCCTCGGAGCCACCGTCGGGGCCGGAACCGCGAGTGCCGAACCATGGCACATCGGCCCCGTCTACCGTGCCGAGACGTCCGGTGAAGGCGCGGAGTACTTCTGCGGGAAGGCCGCGGCGCTCGAACAGACGTCGGGAGCCGTGATCGTGCCGTGCACGTTCGATGAACCGACCAACGTCTGGTACCGCGTCGTCTTCAATCCGGCCTCCTGGGGCTTCGACTTCTGAGGTGGACTGCGCGGATCGGAGGCGCACCTGACGAAGCGGTGACCGGACACCGTCGGCGCACTCCGCTTCGTCGAGTGCGTCGCCTCCCGGCCGCGCGCAGACTCCTCGGTATGGCCGAGGGAAGAGCAGAATGAGTGTCGAGACAGCCCAGCGCAGCGAGGTCGGCGTCGCAATGGCGCGGAGTTGGCTTCTGGTTCCCGCAGTCGGGAGCGAGGTCCTCGCGGCGGCGGCTGCGTCCGGCGCCGACTCGCTGGTCATCGACCTCGAGGACGGTTTGCCATTCGCTGCGAAAGACGAGGGGCGCGCCCGCACCGCCGAGTGGCTCGCACGCAATGCAGGTTGGGTGCGGATCAACGACGCGACCACCCCGCACTGGCAGCGCGACCTCGACGCGATCCGCGGCCTGCCCGGAGTGCGCGGGCTGATGCTGTCGAAAACCGAATCGCCCGAACAGGTACGGGACACCGCTGAAGGAATTCCCGGTATTCCGGTGGTCGCTCTCGTCGAGTCCGCGGCCGCGATCGTGGCGGCCGACGACATCGCTCGCACCGCTCCCGTCTCTCGTCTCGCGTTCGGGATCGGCGACTACTGCCGCGACACCGGTGCCGGGCGAACCCCGATGGCGTTGGCGTACGCCCGATCCCGGCTCGTCAATGCGAGCCGGGCTGCCCGGATCGGAGCCCCGATCGACGGACCGACACTGTCGCTCGACGCCGAGGCCGTACGGGACGACACGCGACTGGCTCGTGAAATGGGGATGACCGGAAAACTGACCCTCGCTACTGAGCAGGTGCCGGTGATCAACACCGCGTTGGCACCCGACTCGAACGATATCTCCTGGGCCGAAACGACGATCGCGCGTCTGGGTGCGGACGGTAGTCGTGTTACCCACGGCGGGCATCCGCCGCAGCTCGCCCGTGCCCACGACATTCTGCGTCGCGCAGCTCACTTCGCGTCGCGGACGTAGGGCCGTCCGGCGTCCTCGCGCTCGGCTTACCGGGTCGCGCGGTACGCGGTGACCACGCCGGCCGCCGCGATGACGCCGAGGCCGAGGAAGAGTAGTCGTGCGGAGGCGAGGGTCGAGGGCGCACCGAGATTGACCAGTACACCGGCGACGGCTGATCCCACGGCCATAGCGATCAACTCGACCGTGTTGAGCCCGGCCGCGGCCTTCGCTCCCTCCTGCTCGTCGTCGGTGCTCCGCATGGCGGCGACCATCAGGTGCGGGAAAGCGAGGCCGATTCCGGCACCTGCGATGGCCAGGGTGCCCGCCCACAGAATCACCTTGACCGGTCCGGCGGCGTCACGCCAGAGTGCCGCCGTGAGGAGCAGGCCGGCGGCGAGGACCGCAGGTCCGGCGATCTTCGCCGCCGTCTGCGCACGCTGGCGGGAGATGTCGGAGCTGAAGATCATGGTTGCCGACCATCCCACCGACATCATGGCGCCGAGGAATCCTGCGGCAAACGGCACCAGTCCGGCGAGTCGTTGACCGAACAGCGGTGTGAAGGCCTCCGACACGGTGCCGGACGCGAGCACCGCGATGGTGAGGTAGATCCACTTCAGGGACGACGCCCGGGTGTACGTCGACTGCGGCAACACCCGGCGCGGTGATCGCCGCTCCCAGGCCAGGAAGAGAACGATGAACGCGGCACCGACCGCGATCAGCGCCAGCATGTGGGTCCGGTTGCCGACGATGCTCGCCACGCTGATTGCGATCGTCGCGAGGGTGAGCAGGACGAGTGACGTGGCAGGCACGGGTTCTCCGCCACGCACACGCTCGGTTCGCGGCAACGCCCGGGGCGCGATCACGGCGATGGCGGCGGTGACCACTGCCAGGGCGACGAACGCGAGACGCCACTGGCCGAGTTGCGCGAACAGCCCACCGATCGCCGGTCCGGCCAGGGTTCCGACGCCCCACATCGCCGAGACCAGCGCGGTCGCGCGGGCCCACAGATGCTCCGGTAGCGCCTCGCGCAGAACCGCGTAACCGAGCCCCGCGAGCAGGCCCCCACCGACCCCCTGGACAGCTCGTCCGACGAGGAGCACCTCCATCGACGGGCTGACGGCGCAGATCATCGTGCCGACGAAGAACGGAACCAGGGCGAACAGGTACGCACCGAGCGCCCCGCGATGTGCGAGCAGCCGGCTGACGGTCATCGACGAGATCACGGACGCCACCATGAAGACGGTCGCGCTCCACGCGTACAGCGATTCGCGCCCGAGTTCGCCGATGGCGGTGGGCAGCAGGCTCGTCGTCAGAAAGATGTTGACGGCATGCAGTCCGACGCCGCCGGCGAGGACGGCGGAGGTGGAGCGGTAACGGGGTCCGAGCAGTTCGGACCAGCTGGCCGGTGACGGGGCGGTCGATGTCATGCACACCACGCTAAAATCTCGAGTGGACTCGAGGTCAAGGGGCGGATGTGATGTCATTGGATCCGAAGGATCTGCTGTCTGTGGGGGAGGTGTCCCGTCGGACCGGTGTGGCCGTCTCGGCGCTCCATTACTACGAGCAGCTCGGACTGATCGCGTCGACGCGGACGTCCGGGAATCAACGCCGGTACGAACGGCACATGCTCCGGCGGATCTCGCTGATCGTGGTGGCCAAACGGCTCGGGATTCCACTGGCCGACGTGGGAGCGGTGTTCGAGACGCTCCCGGCCGACCGGATGCCGTCGATCCGCGACTGGCAGCGCGTATCGAAGCTGTGGCGGGTGCAGCTCGAGGATCAGCGCAAGCGTATCGAGCGTCTCGAACACGAGCTCACCGGATGCATCGGGTGTGGTTGCCTGTCGATGAAGGCGTGCTATCTGCTCAATCCCGAAGACCAACTCGCCGTGGAAGGTTCGGGTCCGAACCGGCTCTGAACACCCGATCCCGAAAGTCGGTATGTCGCGATCGATCTCCGTAAGGGTGGGGTGATTGCATCCCAGGGGTGCCGCGAAGCCCCCCGAGGGTTGGTTCAGTTCGGGCGCTGGAGTGGGCAGAGTTGTACTTGTCAACGAAGCACTGTCCGACCATCCCTTGGAGATACTGAATGATCAACGCCCGCCGCACCATTGCCGCTGTCGCCTTCGCTGCTCTTCCCGTCCTGAGTGCCTTCGGGGCGGCGTCCGTTGCGCATGCCGAGCCGATCGGCCCGAACGGGCCCACCGGTGGCCCGTGCCCGATCGTGAACACGGACTCGCAGGGCAACGAGACAGTGACGTACGGCAAGCCCGGAGACCGCAACGGCGCCCTGGTGTGCGGTGCGGACGGGGAATGGACGGTGGGCAAGGCCGGCGGTTTCAAGGGCGGTCCCGGACAGATTCAGACTCAGCCCGGACTCTCACGCGGGTGAGCAGGGCATGACCCCGCTGGGCCGAACGCTCCCGGCGAGCATTGACGGACGGGTCAGAGGTATTCGTGGCGGTGTCCGCATTCGAGGCCGTCCGGCGCCGATCGTGGGCATCGATTCATGCAGTGGAAGACGCGATATCGCTTACCCGGGGGCAGTGACGCGAAGCCCGCATGAGCGTCCTTGATCTCGTATCCGATCGGACCGCGGCAGAACGAACAGGTCTTGGTCTCGTCGGTTCCGGTCTCCATCCATCGATCGTAGGGCGGTTCACGGTGGGGGAAGTCAGGAATCTCGCGTTCCGTCTGCCGCGGGTGACCTCAGGTCGTAGACGTCGCCAAGATGTGTTTGAGGACGGTGAGGTCTATCGTTGCGCCGAGGTCGGCGATCGTCACACTCGATAGTGATGCGCGCCAAGCCTGTTCGGCACCGGCCATGACTTTCGCGATGCCGCACGCGGAGCGGCACTGCTCTGGAGGGGCGGCGAGCACTCCTTGCCTGCGGATCTCGGTGCACCGAAAGGCGGGCTCGGTTCCGTCGACGGCCTGGACGACGTCGAGGACGGTGATGGCCTCGGGTGCGCGGGTCAGGACGTATCCGCCATCGCGCCCCTCGGTGGGGTGGACGAGGCCGGCACGTGCGAGCGACTGTAGATGCTTGGCGAGGTAGGTCTTCGACACACCGTGCAGTTCGGCCAGCCGGGCCGTGGGTACCGGGCTCTCGGCCTGGCTGAGAACCACGCAGCAGTGAAGTGCCCACTCCACGCCGCCGGAAAGCTTCATGGCCACGACTCTATCCACGCCCCTGTGTCGGTGTTGTGGGGTGGTACTGCATCATCGTGTCAGGCGTGTTCGCGCAACCACTCGTCCAGCGTGGTCGGTGCGATCCAGGCATTGGCGCCGGGTGTCGGTGTGATCGCAGCGTCATCGAGCTTGGCGCCGAAATAGCCGGCGTCGGGGTCGGTGGTCACGGTCCGCTGGTCGCCGGTCGCCGCGAACAGCCGTCGAACGAGTGCATCGATGCCGAGCGGTTCCGGCCCGGCAATCTCGATCGTGCCGTCGAGCGGGGCGCCGACGGCGACTTCGGCTACCCGGGTGACGACGTCGTGCGAGGCGATCGGCTGAAGGTGTGCCGGGGTCGCATGAACCGTGTCGCCGACAGTGCCTGCGTCGGCGATACCGGCGATGAACTCGAAGAACTGCGTCGACCGCACGATCGAGTAGGGGATGGGGCCGGACTTGACCAGATCCTCCTGGGCGACTTTGGCGCGCATGTATCCGGAGTCGGGGAGCCGGTCGGCGCCGACGATGGACAGGACGACATGGTGCCGGACGCCTGCCGCCTCTTCGGCGGCGAGCAGGTGGTTCGTCGATTCGCGGAAAAAAGCCAGGACGTCGTCGTCTTCCCATGACGGCGAGTTGGTCAGGTCCACGACGACGTCGGCGTCCTCCACAGCCTCCGCGACGCCCTTGCCGGTGGTGGTGTCGATGCCGTCGCCGCGACCGAGTGCAGCGACGTCGTGACCGGTCTCGGTCAGCTTTGATGCGACCTGACTCCCGATCAGTCCGGTTCCGAAAATGACGATCTTCATACCCGTCTCCTAACGTGGATTTATATTGTCCGAGTTTACTCGGATGGTAGGTGTCCGAGTCAAGGGTTGTGTACGTTCCGTGCGCCGGGCCGGGGTGGGCCTCCTCGTCCTTCGTGGCAGAGCTATGCATGCACCGACGGCGAGAATCAAATCTGTTCTGGTGCACGGACTATGTCGAGCCCGCATCGAGACCAATGCCGGTCGCCGATGCGGCGCCCATCGGGGATGGGTGTCCCTGGGGGTTGCTCCACGAAGTTCTTGATCAGCGAGTCCTTCACACCGAACACGCTGTCCCCGCGTTCGAGTTACGGGTCGCCCCACCGCCCCGCGGACGTCGCAAAGCTCTACGCTCCGCTATGTCGGCACCGCGATATCGCAACCGGCGCGGACCATCGCACACCGGAGAAGATCGCCGCCGGTCTCGAACCTCGATGACGCGCTCATCGATGGCAACCGTGCGGCGGTGACCTACGCACTATCCGGCCACTTGAATGGCCGCCTGGGCCCGTACGAGCCGAAAGGGCGGAGTGTGCACCTGGCCGGAGTGCAGATGCTGGAAGTGAAAGGCAACCGCATCATTACCAGCACCGACTATGGGGACGGTGGTGCGCTTCATCGCCAGCTGAGCACGTCGTGAACCTTCAATGCGACTTCAGCCCTTCCTCTTTCGGATGATCGCCGTCGACTCCTGGGCCTTCGCCCGCTTCTCCGCCCGGCGCTCCTTGAGTGCGCGTGCGGACTGTTTCGAACTCTTGACGGCGGATTTGTCAGCCATTGTCGCTCCATCTTCGGAAGTGGCAACCACGAACTGATCCCGACCATACCCAGGAAAGTGGATAAGTCCACTTCGGTATCCGACTCGAACGTGGTGCCGAGCTGGAAGCATCCTTCCGTGAGATCCCAAGAACCGCAAGAACGCTCACGAACTTGCTTATTCCTGGGCGGTGGCTATGGTGCATGCAAGCATCAACGGCATCTACCGGAGGACTGAAATGTGAATGCAGCTACCGATCGTCAATGGGCGGTTCGTGACGCTGTTCTGCGTTGGCTTCTCGCGAAGACCACGGAAGGGTACCGAAGTCCGATTCTGGACGCGGATGCCATCGGTGAGACCGTTGGCTGGGCGCCCGCGCCCCTGACCCGGGACGAAGTGGCCGATGCGTCGAATTACCTCTACCGGGAAGGGTATGTGACAGGGGTGCCGGTGATGGGTATCGGCATTCCGCGCCCGATGTTGACGGTGGCCGGGCGGCGCGTCGCCAAGACGGAAAGGCCGCTGCGCCGGGCGATGCGCGGTCACGACGTCGTGAGCTAGCGGCAGTTCGCTCCGCACCTCGACGCACCAGCTAGTGGGTCACCTGTGCAGTCGAGAGCGAGGTTTGGTACGGGTGCACGAGACTGCCGTCGCCCGTAGCCTTCGGCGGCGGGGGAGTCGGGCCGTCACAGGTCGGCCGGCTCCCCGCGCCTTGCTCAGATGGCTCACGGCGCAGTCAAGCCTTCGATGACGGCCGCGGTGGTGTCGGCGATCGCCTGGTTGTTTCCCTGCGCGTCCTGCTGATTGGTGAGGCTGTCGGTGAGGATGGCGAGGACGAGGGGTGCGCCGTCCGGACTCCACGCGACACCGGCATCGTTGGCGGTGCCGAACCCGCCGCCACCGGTCTTGTCGGCGGCAGTCCACCCGGTCGGCAGACCGGCGCGCATTCGCTTGTCCGACGTCTTGCTCGCCCGCATCCACTCGAGAAGCTGATCGCGGCTCGCCGTGTCGAGGGCATCTCCGAGGAGCAGCGCCCGGAAACCCTGCGCGAGGCCGTTCGGTGTCGTCGTGTCCCGGGGGTCGTCGCGGAATGCGGTGTTGAGTTCGGTCTCCCACCGGTCCAGCCGTGTGCCCCCATCGCCGACGTCCCGGGCGAGGGCGGTGATCGCCTGCGGCCCGCCGATCTCCCGGAGCAGGTAGTTCCCGGCGGTGTTGTCGCTCTGCGTCAACGCGGCTTCGGCGATCTGCCCCAACGTCATCGGGGCGCCGACCGCTGCGGCGGTGACCGGCGAGTTCTCGACGAGGTCGCCGGGTTCGATCACGACCGTCTTGTCGAGTGACGTCGACCCGTCCTCGGTCTTGCGCAGAACCGCCGCGGATGCGTAGGCCTTGAACGTGGAGCACATCGCGAACCGTTCGTCACCCCGGTGGCTGTAGACCTCGCCGGTCGCGGGATTGACGGCCGTCACTCCGATCCGCGTGGAGTACTGCGCCTCCAGGGCGTCGATCGTCGCGTCGAGGGACCGGCGATCCGGTATCGCGGCCACCGATGTGGTGGGCTGGGCTTGCTCCGCGGTGGCCGTGCACGCCCCGAGCAGCAAGGGCAGAGCCAGCGCGAGGGCGACGGCACCTCGGCGACCGGTGCGCCTGGGCTTCGGATGATTTCGGTGGGTGGACATGGATCCAATGTCGGATGCGGACACTCATAGCGCAAAGACGAAAGCGGCGTCGTCGCGAGTCGGGCGCGCTATCACCCCAGTTCAGGGCAACGTTTTGTGCCCGGGAAACGATGGCGTCGCGAGATGGGGGCGGCCGGAACTGATTCAATGGTCGCCATGGATCTGCTCCGCCACCTCAGTTTCTTTGTCGCCGTTGCGGAGGAGGGACATTTCGGCAACGCCGCATCCAGGCTCGGGATGACGCAGCCGCCGCTGTCACAGGGAGTGCGGCGGCTCGAACAGCGACTCGGCGCGGAGCTGGTCCATCGCAGTGCCCGCGGAATCGGACTCACCGACGCCGGACGCCAATTGCTTCCGCGTGCGCGACTTCTCGTCGCCGACGCCGCCCGATTCGAGGACGAGGCGCACCGCATCGCCGGCGGTCGCGACGCGGTGGTGCGATGGGGTGTCCCGCACTCGGTAGCCGACGGTGTGGTGGTGCGGTGTGTCCGTGCCCTCCGCGACGCGGACGAGACCCGGCCCACCCGGGTGGTGACGACCACGGCGTCCACCACCGAACTCGTGGACGCCGTCCGCACGGGCAGTCTCGACGTCGCCGTGGTCGAGCATCCCGCTCTGCTCACCGGTCTCGACAGCGGGCCGGTGCTGAAGCTTCGGCGGTGGGTGGTGGTGCCGGACGACCACCCGGCGGCGGTCGCGAAGAAGGCACAGGTCCGGATGCTGCGCGGGCTGGCGTTGGCCACCGGTCCACGCTCGGACAATCCGCCTGCCCACGACCTGTTCGTCGACCTGTGGCGGGCCCGAGGGCTGGACCCGGACATCGTGGTCGCACCGGGTCCGCGCGAAATTTTCACGCACGTGGCCGCAGGCGGTCATTTCGGCGTGACGGCGACGGCACCGACGGTGATGCCGGGTGTGGCCTGGGTCGATCTGCTGCGCGAAGACCTCGCGCTGCGCGTGCGCATCGTCTGGCGCTCGGGGACCGACGTGGCACCGTCCGCTGCCGCCCTCGACCGGGTGCTGCTGAGGGCCGGTCGATGACGCCGTCGGCGGCGAAGCGGATCCGTGACGTCTTCGCCGACGCCGGGTGCACCGGATGGCTGCACGCTCGCCGCGTCGGGACCCCGACCGGCGGCGACGCGGGTGACATCGCGGTCGGCGCGGACGATCTCGTGGTGCTGGCATCGGTCTACAAGCTTCCGCTACTCGTCGCCCTGTGCCGCGCTTTCGAATCGGGGGAGTTGTCGCCGACCGCGTCCGTCCGGGTCAATCCGGCCGACTGCACCCCGGGACCGACCGGGGTGTCGACGTTCCGTGATCCGGTGGTGCTGAGCTGGCGGGATCTGGCACTGTCGATGATGACCGTGTCCGACAACGCCGCCGCCGACCTCGTCCTCGGGCAGGTGGGACTGGCGAGCGTCGAGCGCACACTGTCCGAGCTGGGCATGACGAGCACGCGCATCATCGGCGGCACAGCGGATGCGCACCGCAGTCTGGTGATCGACGCCCATGCGCACACCACCGCCGAAGCATTCGCGGCGCTGGCCGACAACGACGAGGCGTGGACGGTATCCGCCTACGACCCGTCGTATGCGAGCGCGACGACACCGCGGGAGATGACCTCGCTTCTCGACGCGATCTGGACCGGAAGGGCGGTGCCCGGGCCGCAGGGCGAGTTCGTCCGGCACGTGATGTCCGCGCAGATCTGGCAGCACCGCATCCGGTCCGGGTTCCCGTATTCCGAGGTGGACGTCGCCGGGAAGACCGGGACCATCGGCGCCATCCGCAACGAGGTGGCCGTCGTGACGTTTCCCGGTGAGACGCCCGTCGCGGTCGCCGTCTTCACCCGCGCCGCCCGAACCGACCCCGTACTACCGGTGGTCGACGCCGCGATCGGGCACGCCGCCCGGATCGCGGTGACCGAACTCCGCTCCGGCCGCGTGGACTGAGGTACTCAGCCCGGATAACGCCGGGGCGTGAACACCCTGGTCCCGTGTTCGTTCTCGACCACGGTCGTCATGGAGGAGCCCACGATGAGCAGGCACCGCATGTCGATCTCGGCCGGGTCGAGGTCCGCGAGCCGCACGACCCGCACCGACTCCTGCGCGCCGGCCACGTCGCGGCCGATGATCACCGGGGTGTCGGGGGAGCGGTGCTCGAGGACCAGGTCGCGCATCGCGGCGACCTGCCAGGTGCGTGACTTCGACGCCGGGTTGTAGACGGCGAAGGCCATGTCGGCGCTTGCGACCGCCGAGATGCGCTGCGCCACCACATCCCACGGCTTGAGCCGGTCCGACAGCGACAGGACGGCGTAGTCGTGGCCGAGGGGTGCGCCGACCCGGCTCGCGACAGCGTTCGCGGCGGTCATGCCGGGCAGGACACGCACGGGGACGCCGCGCCACTGCTCCTCGGCCGCTACTTCCAGCACCGCGGCGGCCATCGCGAACACACCCGGGTCACCGGACGACACGACGGCGACGCGGGACCCGTTCTTCGCCAGGTCGAGTGCCATCGCGGCGCGTTCGGCCTCGACGCGGTTGTCGCTGGAGTGACGGCGCTGGCCGGGACGTTCGGGGACCCGGTCGATGTAGGGGCCGTAGCCGACGAGATCGGTGGCGAGCGACAGTTCGTGCTGCACTTCCGGTGTCGTCCAGGCCTGGTCGCCGGGACCGAGCCCGACGACGACGAGTTCGCCCTGCGGTGCCGTGTCGTCGCGGCGGGCGTTCGACGGGCTGGGCACGATGGCGATCGAGAAGTAGGGGACGTCGCTGTCCGAGACGTCGTCGGCGGCGTCGATCTTCTGCCGGGTCGTGCTGGCCCGCTCGACGTACCACGTCTCGTCGATGCGGCCGGAGTCCTTCAACGCCTGCCGGACGGCCGGGTAGGTGCGTCCGAGCTTCAGGATGGCGGCGGCGTCGGTCTCCCGCAGGCGCCGCGTCAGCTCGCCGGGCGGCAGCGTTCCGGGCAGGACGGTCAGAATTTCCTCGCCCTCGACCAGCGGCATCGCCAGTGCGGCGGAGGCGGCGCTGATCGACGTGACCCCGGGAACGACCTCCGCCTCGAAGCGAGGCACCAACCTCTTGTGCATGTGCATGTAGGAGCTGTAGAACAGCGGGTCGCCCGCCGCGAGGAGCGCGACCGAACGGCCGGCGTCGAGGTGGGCGGCGAGTCGCTGCGACGCCTCCTCGTAGAACTCGTCCATCGCCCCCTGGTAGCCGCCGGGATGGTCGACGGTCTCGGTGGTGACGGGGTAGACGAGGTGCTCCTCGATCTGGCCTTCACGCAGGTACGGCGCCGCGACCGCGCGGGAGATGCTCTTGCCGTGCCGGGCGCTGTGGAACGCCACCACATCGGCCTCGGCGATGACCCGCGCGGCCTTCACCGTCACCAGTTCCGGGTCACCCGGTCCGATGCCGACGCCCCACAGTTTGCCGGTCACGCGCCCTTCGGAGCTCATTCGACCTCGCTCGCAATCGCATTCAGCGCCGCAGCCGTGATGGCACTGCCACCCCGGCGGCCGCGGACCACCAGATAGTCGAGTCCGCTCGGGTGCTCGATCAACGCTTCCTTCGACTCCGCGGCACCGATGAAACCGACCGGACCGCCCACGATCGCGGCGGGCCGGGGTGCACCGGATTCGATCATGTCCAGCAGGTAGAATAATGCGGTCGGGGCGTTGCCGATCGCGACGACGGCACCCTCGAGTTTGCTGCCCCACAATTCGAGCGCGGCCGCCGAGCGGGTGTTCCCGATCTGCTCCGCCAGCACCGGGACCCGGGGGTCGCGCAGCGTGCAGAGCACCTCGTTGTCCGCGGGGAGACGCTTCCGGGTCACGCCTGCCGCCACCATCTGCGCGTCGCACAGGATCGGGGCGCCGCCCGCCAGCGCCGCGCGGGCGGCCTTCACGACGCCGGGGGTGAACGCGACGTCGTCCACGAGGTCGACCTGACCGCTCGCGTGGATCATGCGGACCACGGCCTGCGAGACGTCCTCGGGAAAGGCACTGAGATCCGCCTCGGAACGGATCGTGGCGAAGGACTGGCGGTAGATCTCCGCGCCGTCTCGGATGTACTCGATCATTCGCTCACGATAGAGGCACCGCGGTCACGGCTCCTCCACCCGGTAACCAGTCTCCGTGGCAACGACGTCGGCGACCTCACCCTTGGGCCGCCCGCAGCACCGCTCGCAGCCCGACCAGTGCTGCCTGCCCTCCACCGGGAGTTCGCCGCGCGCGACGGCATCCCGCGCGTCGGACCGCACGTCGGCGAGTGCCTTCTCGCATCCGGGCTGCCCGGTGCAGGCACTGACGTTCAGCCAGGGGGAGTTCTCGTCGAAGATCAGGCCCATCGGGGCGAGGACCCGGACGACCTGCTCGGCGGACCACTCGTCGAGATCGCACAGCAGCACCGATTTCCACGGCGTGACGATCACCGGTTTCTCGACGGCGGCGAGGAACTCGGCCAGCCGGGCGTCGAGGATCCCGAACGCGAGACCGCCGCCGAGGGTCACGTTGCCGTCCGGTTGGTCGAGCCACCCGATCGGCGGCCGATGCTCGTCGAACCCGTACACCGGGTCGGCGGTCGGAGCCAGCGTCAATGCCGACAGGGTTCGTTCGACCCCGTCGGCGATCTCGGACAGCCGCCAGTGCTGATCGCGCAGCTCCAGGAAGACGCGGGCGGCGTCGAGGAGCACCTTCACCGATTCCGTCGTCGTGATCCGGGCGCCGCTGTCGCGACCGGCGAGAACCAGGGCGACCTCCGTCTCGCTCACCGCATGGACACCGAAATCGCCGCCGAGCGCCGAGACGTCGCCGCGCCCGTCGTCGAGGGTGAACAGGGTGCGGCCGGGCAGGTCCGCCAACGCGGAGTCCGCGCACAACGTCCGGTCGAGTTCGTCGACCAGATCCCGCAGGTCCGCGAGTCCACCGATCCGGCCGGTCAGCGGCGAGACGAGGATGTTGCGGACCCGTTCGTGCGTCTCCGACGGCAGGAGACCCGCGTCGGCGAGGCGGCGCGCGAATTCCTGCGGGTCGCGGACCGCCCGCAACTGCGCATTGCCGCGGGAGGTCAGTTCGATCTCGCCGTTCCCGAGGTCGCGGGCCGATTCCGCGAGGGTCTGCAGCTGGGTGGAGGTCAGCACGCCTCCTGGGAGGCGCACGCGTGCGAGCGCACCGTCCGCGGCCTGGTGGACCTGCAGCGCGCCGGGGCATGCATCGGGGCGGGAACGGGAGTCGACCATGGTCCCAGGTTACGTCCGGCCCCGGGTAGCATCTCCAGCACTTGCGACAGCAGGAGAGGAAGCCGGTGAAAAACCGGCGCGGTCGCGCCACTGTGAGCTCGCCGAAACCGGTGGGCGAGCCAGACCCTCACCTGCCGTCCTCCGACCTACGGTTCCGCACAGAACCACTGCCACGGGGCGCGACACCCCCAGGAAGGCTCCACACGTGATCCTGCTGCTCTCCACCTCCGACACCGACCTGCTCAGCGCACGCGCCAGCGGGGCGGACTACCGCTGGGCCAACCCGGCACGGCTGCTGGTCGAGGAGGATCTGCCGGGACTGCTCGACGGCGCCGACCTGGTCGTGGTTCGCATCCTCGGCGGCCGCCGGGCCTGGGAAGAGGGCCTCGACGCGGTCCTGGCCAGCGGGCTGCCCGTGGTGGTCCTCGGCGGCGAGCACGCCCCGGACGCCGAGCTGATGGAGTGCTCGACGGTCACCGCCGGTGTGTCGGCGGAGGCGCACAACTATCTGGCCGAGGGTGGCGCCGACAACCTCGCCCAGCTGCACCACTTCCTGTCGGACACCGTGCTGCTGACCGGTCACGGTTTCGAGGCGCCGGTCCACCTGCCGAGCTGGGGTGTCGCGCCGTTCGCCCCCGCTGTGAACCCGGAGCGCCCCACGATCGCCGTTCTCTACTACCGCGCCCAGCACCTGGCCGGGAACACCCGCTACATCGAGGCACTGTGCGACGCCGTCGACGCGGCGGGCGGCACTCCGCTGCCGATCTTCTGCGCGTCGCTGCGTACCGCCGAACCGCAGTTGCTGAACACGCTGCGCCGGGCGGACGCGATGGTGGTCACCGTGCTCGCCGCCGGCGGCACCAAGCCGGCCGGAGTCTCGGCCGGTGGCGACGACGAGGCGTGGGACGTCGCCGCACTGGCCGCGCTGGACGTGCCGATCCTGCAGGGCCTGTGCCTGACCAGCAGTCGTGAGTCGTGGGAGTCCAACGACGACGGATTGTCGCCGCTCGACGTCGCCACCCAGGTCGCGGTCCCCGAGTTCGACGGTCGGCTGATCACGGTGCCGTTCTCGTTCAAGGAGATCGACGCCGACGGTCTCTCCACCTACGTTCCGGACGCCGAGCGCGCCTCCCGGGTGGCGGGGATCGCCGTCCGGCACGCCCGACTCCGGCACATCCCCGCATCCGACCGCCGGATCGCTCTGATGCTGTCGGCGTACCCGACGAAGCACGCCCGCATCGGCAACGCCGTCGGTCTCGACACCCCGGCCAGTGTGATCCGGTTGCTCACCGAGATGCGGGCCGCTGGATACGACCTCGGCCCGGTCGACGGGCCGGATTCCGTGCCGGGTCTCGCGGCCCAGGACGGCGACGCGCTGATCCACGCCCTCATCGCCGCCGGCGGACAGGACCCGGACTGGCTGACCGCGGAGCAGCTCGAGGGCAACCCGATCCGGATCTCCGCCGCCCGCTACCGCGAGTGGTTCTCGGCGCTGCCCGCGGAACTGCGCGAGGGCGTCGAGGACCACTGGGGTCCGGCGCCGGGCGAACTGTACGTCGACCGCTCACAGGATCCTGCCGGTGAAATCGTCATCGCCGCAATGCAGTTCGGAAATCTCGTGCTGATGGTGCAGCCGCCGCGCGGATTCGGGGAGAAGCCGGTGGCGATCTACCACGACCCGGACCTGCCGCCGAGCCACCACTACCTCGCCGCCTACCGGTGGATCGCCGCGGACGCCGCCGCCGGCGGTTTCGGCGCCGACGCCGTCGTCCACCTCGGCAAGCACGGAAACCTCGAATGGCTGCCCGGCAAGACACTCGGCATGTCCGCGTCGTGCGGCACCGACGCCGCGCTCGGCGACCTGCCGCTGATCTACCCGTTCCTGGTCAACGATCCGGGCGAGGGCACGCAGGCCAAGCGCCGCGCCCATGCGACGCTCGTCGATCACCTGATCCCGCCGATGGCCCGCGCCGAGAGCTACGGCGACATCTCACGACTCGAACAGCTCCTCGACGAGCACTCGAACATCTCCGCGCTCGACCCGTCCAAGCTGCCGGCCATTCGCCAGCAGATCTGGACGCTGATGCGCGCCGCCAAGATGGACCACGACCTCGGACTCGAGGAGCGGCCCGACGAGGACGTGTTCGACGACATGCTGCTGCACGTCGACGGCTGGCTGTGCGAGATCAAGGACGTCCAGATCCGTGACGGCCTCCACATCCTCGGTGCGGCCCCCCGCGACGACGCCGAGGTCGAACTGGTGCTCGCGATGCTGCGCGCCCGGCAGATGTGGGGCGGCGAACAGAACGTGCCCGGACTCCGCGAGGCGCTCGGCCTCAGCGAGGACGGCGACGAATCCCGCACCCGCGTAGACGACATCGAGCAGCAGGCGCACGCACTGGTGCAGGGGATGCACGACGCCGACTGGGAACCGGACGCCGCCGACACCCTCACCGACGATGCCACCGTCGCGAAGATTCTCCGTTTCGCCGCCACCGAGGTGGTGCCCCGGCTTCGCGAGACCGACAACGAGATCGCCCAGGTGCTGCACGCGCTCGACGGCGGATTCATCGCCGCCGGGCCGAGCGGTTCGCCGCTGCGCGGGCTGATCAACGTGCTCCCGACGGGCCGAAACTTCTACTCCGTCGACCCGAAGGCCGTGCCGTCCCGGCTCGCCTGGGAAACCGGCCAGGCGATGGCCGAATCGTTGCTGGACCGGTACAAGTCCGATCACGGGGAGTGGCCCCGCTCGGTGGGCCTGTCCGTGTGGGGCACGTCCGCGATGCGCACCTCCGGCGACGACATCGCCGAGGTCTTCGCGCTCCTCGGTGTGCGCCCGGTGTGGGACGAGGCGAGCCGCCGCGTGGTGAACCTCGAGGTGATCGACCTCGAGGAGCTCGGCCGGCCGCGCATCGACGTGACGGTCCGGATCAGCGGCTTCTTCCGTGACGCGTTCCCGCACGTCCTGGCGCTGCTCGACGACGCCGTCCGGCTCGTCGCCGCGTTGGACGAACCGGCGGAGAGCAACTTCGTGCGCGCACATGCCCAGGCGGACCTCGCCGAGCACGGCGACGAACGGCGCGCGACCACCCGCATCTTCGGGTCGAAGCCGGGCACCTACGGGGCCGGACTGCTGCAGCTGATCGACTCCAAGAGCTGGCGCGGCGACGCCGACCTCGCCGACGTGTACACCACGTGGGGTGGTTTCGCGTACGGCCGCGGACTCGACGGCGCACCCGCCGCCGACGACATGCGGACCGCATACCGTCGAATCACCGTGGCGGCCAAGAACACCGACACCCGCGAACACGACATCGCCGACGCCGACGACTACTTCCAGTACCACGGCGGAATGGTCGCGACCGTGCGGGCGCTCACCGGAAAGTCGCCCGAGGCGTACATCGGCGACAGCACCCGTCCCGAGTCGGTGCGCACCCGAACCCTGTCGGAGGAGACGTCCCGGGTGTTCCGCGCCCGCGTCGTGAACCCGCGGTGGCTCGAGGCGATGCGCCGCCACGGCTACAAGGGTGCGTTCGAGATGGCGGCCACCGTCGACTACCTGTTCGGATACGACGCCACCACCAACGTCGTCGCCGACTGGATGTACGAGAAGCTCGCCGAGTCGTACGTGCTGGACGACCAGAACCGCAAGTTCATGGAACAGTCCAACCCGTGGGCCCTGCACGGCATCGCCGAACGCCTGCTCGAGGCGGCCGAGCGGGACATGTGGGAGCACCCCGAGCAGCAGACCCTCGACGGCCTGCGGCAGGTGTATCTCGAGACCGAAGGCGAACTCGAAGGGGACTGACCCACCGCCCGGGCTTCGCAGTTCGGTCTAGCATGGGGCCGGTGACCACAGAATTCGACCGGGTGTCGTCCGCGAAGTATGTCCTGCTCACCACGTTTCGGAAAGACGGCACCCCGGTGGCGACGCCGCTGTGGGCCGCCGCCGACGGTGACCGTCTGTTGATGTGGACGGTCACCGACTCCTACAAGGTCAAACGCATCCGCCGCAACCCGGAAGTGACGGTGGCCGCATGCGATGCTCGCGGCAAGCCGAAGGGGCCCGAGGTTCCTGCCCGCGCCGTCATCCTCGACGCTGCCGACACCGATCACACGCGGGACGTGATCGCCCGAAAGTACGGCATCCTCGGTTGGCTCACGATGAAGGGCAGCCTCCTGCGCCGAGGAAAGACCGGCACCATCGGGCTCGCCGTGACGGCCGACGACCGGCGTGGGTGATCGGACGTTCGAGGGTGGATTGGACGCGCCCACCCTGGGTCACCTTCCTCACCCTGGGGTGAGGGAAGGTGACCCGAGGGGCCTGGCGGCGTGCGGGTGCGGGGATCACGGTGGGTATGTCCCGTAGACGGGAGTATCACCATGAACCACCACATCGCCCTGCGTCGCCGCGTTGACCGATCCATGCGATCGCGGCGCGTGAACATCCCACGCCGGGACGCACACGCCGTCGTCATCGCCGGACTGCTCGCGTCCCGCGTCCTCGCGGACTACTTCGGTACGGTCACGATTTACGAGAAGGATCACCTGGCCGACAACGCCGTTCACAGCATCAGGAAGCGCGGCGACCCCATCGCGAGCCGTACATTCGACGACGGCGTCGTCTGGCTCCGCTACCGGCCCGCGTGATGAGGGGCGGGTCGGCTTCTCGCGGAACGGGTATGTGGCACCGCATCTCGGTGAACGGTCAGAGGAGTGTGCGGAGATGCTCGGCGATCATGCGCCGAGCGGTGTCCGGGGTGTCGGTGTCGCCGAGCAGAACGTGCATCGCCGCGCCGTCGACAAGTGCGTGCAGGCGCATCGCCTCGGCGTCGACGTCGATGTCCGGCGCGATCAAGCCCCGTTGAGCGAGGCCGGTCAGGATCGCGGCGCATGCACCACGGAGCTGCCGTTGGGCGTCGAGGGCGATGTCTTTCAGTAGGGGATGGGCGGGGCTTTCCGCGACGAGGGCCAGGTTCACTTCCATTTCGCAGCGTCGGCGGTCGTCGAGGGGGAGTACCTCGTCCAGCACTGCGAGGGCACGCTGCCACGGGTCGGTGATCGACGCGTGGGCCTGTGCTCGTTCGCGGACACGCGTTGCGACGAGCCGCATCGAATAGGCGAGGAGTTCGGCCTTGCTGGCGAACACGTGTCGGAGCGATCCGCTCGAGATTCCGGCCTCCGCGGCGACATCCCGGACGGACACGGCGCCGATGCCCTCGCGTTGGATCACCCGCCACACAGCCTCGGCGATCTCCTGCTGCCTTCGGTCGTGGTCGATGAGCTTCGGCACCCTCCCATGCTAGCACGGCCGTGTTAGCATGGACACTTGTTGGCACGATCGTACTAACAAGTACTGGAGGGCTGAAGGCATGACGTCGCAACTGTCGAGTTCCCACCGCTACGCCGCGCTCGACGTCATGCGCGGTGCGGCCATCCTGGGAACCCTCGCCACCAACATCTGGATCTTCACCAACGTCGAGGGTCTGGTGGGGTATGTCAACGGCACCGGACGTGCCACCGGCGGATGGGCCCCGGTGCAGGCGGTTCTGCAGCAGTTCGCGCAGGGCAAGTTCCTCGGCCTGCTCACCATCATGTTCGGCATCGGACTGGTCATCCAGCAGCGCTCCGCGCAGCGACGTGGCGCTCGGTGGCCGGGCGGCTACCCGTGGCGCGCGGGGCTGCTGATGCTCGACGGAGCGCTACATTTTCTGCTGTTCACCGAGTTCGACGTGCTGACCGGCTACGCCCTCACCGGATTGATCGTCGCCTTAATCCTGACCACAGGCATAAGCGCGCAACGCGTCTGGGTGGCGTGCGCGGTGACCGTCCACGCGGCGATGCTGGGCCTCGTCGTCGCGGCATTGTCCTCGGCGCCCACGCGGGAGCCGCGGCCACCGTCACCGAACCCCTATGCGGACGGCAGTTTCTGGGATCTCGTCGTCTTCCGCGCCGACCACGTGTTGCTGTTCCGGCTCGAGGTGCTGTTCATCCTGCCGCTGTCGATCGCCCTGTTCCTCGTCGGCGCCCACCTCTACGGTGCGCGCGTCCTCGATCCGGACCGTGGCGCCTTGCGCCGCCACCTGATGGTCGCGGGCCTGGCGATCGCACTTCCGCTGGACTTCGCACTCGGATTATTCGGCGGAGACGCAGGCCTGATCCTCGGAAGGTACGGGACCGCTCCGGTGGTGGCGCTGGGACTACTCGCCGCGATCGCACACTTCTACTCTGACGGGAGCGAACCCGGCCCGGCCGGTCGGGCGCTCTCGGGAGTGGGCCGCACTGCGCTCAGTTGCTATGTGCTGCAGAACATCCTGTGCTCGGTCGTCTGCTACGGCTGGGGATTCGGCCTCGCGGTCCGGTTGGGCGGCGCCACCGTCGTGCCGGCGACGGTCGCACTGTTCGGTGCGGTCTCGGCAACCCTGATCGTCGTGTCACGCCTGTGGTTGCGGCGGTTCGATCGGGGGCCGCTCGAGTGGCTCACGCACCGGGGCTACCAGCGTCTCACCCGGGCGGACAGGGACGGTGTCACCGCGCCAGCAGCGTCGTCCATTCCTTGAACTCGAGGGCGTACGACGGTGCGGGCGTCGTCACGGACGGGCACGGCTGTCGCCGAGTCGCCAACTCCACCAAGGACTTAGCTGCCCGCATCACACTGACGTGATGATGTCGGGAGACGTCGAGTAACTCCTCGAACGCCTCGGCATCGCCGTAACCGCGGGTGGCGATGAGAATGCCTTTCGCGGTGGCGAGAACCTCGCGTCCGTCGGGGTGACGGTGCGGAATCGAATGTGCGGGCGGTGCGGTTTCGAGTACGTCGTTCGACACGGTGATCTCCTGGATTGTGGTGCTTCGCTGATGTCTGGGCGCGGTCATACCGCCGCCACCATCAGGGCCGTCGCGAGGACGACGATCAGTCCTCCCGTCGCGGCGGCGAGAACCGAACCGGTGATGATGCCGATTCCGGTGGCGCAGACGAGGCAGACGAACGTCGTCAGCGCCACGTCGGCGAGAGCGAACCGTCTCGTGACCTTGGTGTGGCCGTGGAGCCGGTCGCGGGTGGTGGTATCGGAGTGCATGAAACCTCCTGGTCAGACGGGCAAGGGACGTACTCGGCGCATGCGCCGGCCACGCGGCGCTACGGTGAGTTTCGGCCCCGTTCTCTGGAGACCTGAATATGACATGCGCGGCGAAACGGCTCTGGAGTGAGGAATCTCATATGCGCGATGTCTGCAGCATTTATAACGGAAACTGCACGGGCTGTCACCTAGACGAGCGTCCGCATAGAATCCGCCCCTCAGAGCGCCTTGCTGACGGACGACATGTGGAAGTCCGGGACACGCAACGCCGGCATCGCGGTTCGGGTGAACCAGTCCTTCCATTCCCGGGGCAGCGTCCGCTCGGTGGCACCGGCCTGGGTGACCCTCCGCAACAGGTCGAGGGGGCTCTCGTTGAACCGGAAGTTGTTCACGGCGCCCGTGACCTTCCCGTTCTCGACGAGGTAGACGCCGTCCCGCGTCAATCCCGTGAGCAGCAGGGTGGCGGGGTCGACCTCCCGGATGTACCAGAGGGTGGTCAGCAGCAGCCCTCGTTCGGTCTCGGCCACCATCTGCTCGAGTGACACCGAACCGCCGGCGTCGAGGATCAGGTTGTCGCCGGGCGCGGTCACGTCGGCGCCGAACTCCTTCGCCGCAGCCCGCGGGTACGCGAGCGCATTGACGATCCCGTCGCGGATCCAGTCGACCCGGCCCGCGTCCATCCCGTTGTCGAAGACGGACACCGATTCGGACGACGACCCGGTGACGACGAACGGCGTGTATTCCAGGCCGAGCGCGGCCGGATCGGAATAGAGGGTGAGGGGCAGCGCACTCAGCTTCTCCCCGATACGGGTGCCCCCGGGCGCCGACAGGGCGGAATGCCCTTCTTCCGCGGCCCGGCCCTCCATCGTCCACATGAGGTAGATCATGAGGTCCGCGACCGCGGACGGCGGCAGGATCGTCTCGTAACGGCCCGCGGGCAACTCCACCCGGTTGCGTGCCCAGTCGAGGCGCGTGGACAGGTCCTGGAGCAACTTCACGCTGGCCACATCCGTGAAGTCCTTGGTGCTGGTGCCCACCCAGGCGCTGGCATCGCCGCGTTTGCCGTTGATCTCCACCGATCCGGTCGGCTGGGCGAATCGGCGCCGGATCCCGGTCGACGTGCCCAGCCACGTGGTGTGCAGCTGGTGGTGGGCGAAGCCGTAGAGCTGGTCGCTGCCGTCGAAGCCCATGCTCAGATCCTGGGCGAGCTGTTCGAACGCGCCGATCTCGGTGCGCTCCGCCGAGTCGTCCCACCGCTCATCGGCGTCGGTTCCGGTGAGTAGCGGCATCGCGTCCGATGCGGGTGTGGCTGCGCGGGCGGCGATTTCGGCCGAGCGGACCACACCGTCGATGTCGGCGGCGTCGACGGAGGCGGACGTGACGATGCCGACCTTCGCGTCCTCGCCGGCCCGGACGATCGAGATGACGGTCCAGCTGCGCGACGTGGACACGCCGTTGGTGGTCATCGAGTTGCCTGCCCATCGCAGCGACGCCTCGCTGGCATCGGTGACGATCACGATGGTTTCGTCCACGGTGGCCCGGGCGAGGACCTGCTCGACGAGTTGCTGCGGTGCGATCATCGGCCGCCTTCCGTCCGAGTGTTCAGTACGTTGACGCCGCGGAAGAGTGCCGACGGGCAGCCGTGGCTGACGGCCGCGACCTGGCCGGGCTGCGCCTTGCCGCAGTTGAAGGCGCCGCCGAGCTGCCACGTGGAGCGGCCGCCGACGGCGTCCATCGAACCCCAGAAGTCCGTGGTCGTCGCCTGGTACGCGACGTCGCGGAGTTGGCCGTCGAGCTTCCCGCCGCGGATGCGGTAGAACCGCTGACCGGTGAACTGGAAGTTGTAGCGCTGCATGTCGATCGACCAGGACTTGTCGCCGACCACATAGATGCCGTCCTCCACACCGGAGATCAGGTCGTCGGTGCTGCGGTCGGCGTCGGGGTCGGGCTGCAACGACACGTTGGCCATTCGCTGAATGGGGACGTGGTGCGGCGAGTCGGCATACGAGCAGCCGTTGGAACGCTCCAGCCCGAGCCGGGGCGCGAACGCCCGGTCGAGCTGGTAGCCGACGAGAATCCCGTCGGCAACCAGGTCCCAGGACTGGGTTTCGACGCCTTCGTCGTCGTAGCCGATCGTGGCGAGACCGTGCCGCTCGGTCCGGTCCGCGGTCACGTGCATGATCGGCGTCCCGTAGCGCAGCGTGCCGAGCTTGTCGGGGGTGGCGAACGACGTGCCGGCGTACGCGGCCTCGTAGCCGATGGCGCGGTCGTACTCGGTGGCGTGCCCGATGGATTCGTGGATGGTCAGCCACAGGTTGGTCGGGTCGATCACCAGGTCGGTGGGACCGGGTACCACGGTGGGGGCCTTCACCTTCTCGGCCAGCAGATCCGGGATCCGGGCGAGTTCGTCGGTCCAGTTCCACACCCCGTCGCCGGCAACGTATTCCCATCCGCGGCCGACGGGCGGAGCGAGGGTGCGCATCGTCTCGAACACACCGGCCGACTGGTCGACGGTGGTGGCCTCGAGTTGCGGATGCAGCCGCACCCGCTGCTGCACGATGGACGATCCGGCGAGATCGGCGTAGAACGTCTGCTCCTTCACCTGCAGGCATCCGGCGGTGACGTGGTCGACACCGTCGGATGCGAGGAGCCTGCGGGAGTATTCACCGAGCAGCGAGATCTTGTCGGAGGCGGGAACTTCGAACGGATCGACGTCGTAATCGGACACCCAGCGGACGTCCGTGTGCACCGGTTCGGCGGCGAGTTCGACGTGCTCACGGTTCAGTCCACGCAGTGCCCGTGCGACCGCGACGGCCTGTTCCGCCGTCGCGGCGGCGGTCGCCGGCGTCAGCTCGGCATGCGACGCGAAACCCCAGGTGCCGTCGACGACGACACGCACCGCGAAGCCGAGTTCGCTGGTGTCCACCGCCGACTGCACTTCGCCGTCGCGCAGCCGCAGCGACTGGCTGGTCAGCCGATGCACCCGCAGGTCGGCGTGCGACGCGCCCGCCGCGCGGGCAGCGGCGAGTGCCGCGTCCGCCAGCGAACGCAGGGGGAGGGCAAGGAATTCCGGATCAACCTGTCGTGGAGCCGTCACCTGGACCACCGTAGTCGGTCGCTCAGCCGAATTGCTGCCAACCCAACCGGATCACCATCGCGATCACCACGATCAACAGGGTGATCCGGACGAATCCGGCGCCCTTGCGCAGTGCCATCCGCGAGCCGACGACCGCGCCGATCACGTTGCAGACCGCCATACCCAGGCCGAGTGCCCACAGCACGTGACCGGTGGCGGCGAAGAACACCAGCGCACCGAGATTCGATCCCAGATTGATCACCTTCGCCATCGCCGCGCTGCGCACGAATTCCGTGCCGAGGAACGTGGCGAAGCTGATGATGAGGAATGTGCCGGTGCCCGGCCCGAACAGTCCGTCGTAGAAACCGAGGAGCCCGGCAGACAGCAGGACGACCGCGACGACCTTCCGCCGTGTCGGCGGATCCTTTGCCAGCGTGGTCCCGAGCTGCGGACGGATCGTCACGAAGACGGCGACGCCGACGAGCACCGCCATGATGAGCGGGATGAAGACGTCCTTGTCGATGCGCGACACCGTTGCCGCGCCGAGCGCGGATGCCACCGCCGCGAGCAGGCCTGCGGGAACCAGCAGCCGCCAGTTCATGGGGATCCGGCGTGCGAACGTGACGACGGCGGCGGAGGTGCCGGTGAATGCGGTGAGCTTGTTGGTGGCCAGCGCCGCCTGCGGCGTCAGCTGCGGTGCGACGAGAAACAGCGCGGGAATGAGGATCAGTCCGCCGCCGCCGACGACGGCGTCCACCCACCCGGCGGCCGTCGCGGCGGTGAGAAGAAGCGCCCAGTCACCCACATTCATGGTGCAGACTCAACCACACCCACCCCGAGGTACTTACGCTGTGCACATGCGGAGGTTCAGTCTGTGGCTGCGAGGAAAGCCGACGGTTGCGGACTCGATGCTGGCGGCGATCCTGTTCACCCTCGAGGTGTTCGTGTTCACCGCGTCGGGCGACCGCTCGCCGTGGGTGCAGCTGGTCATGGGTTTCCTGCTGTGCCTGCCGATCGTGTGGCGTCGCAAGTACCCGCGGGCGGCGGCCGGTGCCGTTCTCGTGATGTCGATCACGATCACCTTCATCAGTTATTCGATCGGTGACCTCGACGCCGAACATCCCGGTCTGCTGGCGCTCGCCGTCGCCCTCTACACGCTCGTCGCCTACGTCGACCGCAGCACCGCCGCGGTGTACGCGGTGGGTCTCGTCGTCGATTCGGCCCTGTCGATCTGGTTGCTGGAACAGGAACTGGTGGCCGCCGGACTGTTCTCCGTCCTCGTCTTCGCGCTCTCGTGGATCACGGCGGAGTTCCTCGGCGCCCGGCGGGCCTACGACGAGGAGGTCGCCGCGCGCCTCGTCGTCGCCGACTACGACCGGGATCGCCGCGCCGAGGATGCGGTGGCGGCCGAGCGGACCCGGATCGCCCGGGAACTGCACGACGTGGTCGCACATGCGGTGAGCGTGATGATCGTTCAGGCCGACGGCGCGTCGTATGCCCTGAAGACCAACCCCGACATCGCGAAGCAGGCACTCACCAACATCGCGAGCACCGGGCGGGAGGCTCTGGCGGAACTGCGGCGCACCGTCTCGCTGCTGCGCACCGAACCGGCGACCGACGACATGCCCCAGCACGGCACGGCCGGCCTCGCCCGAGTGGTCGACATGATGCGCAGCGCCGGCCTGCCCGTGGAACTCGAACTGACGGGGGAGTTGGACGACATCAGCCCCGCGGTCAGCCTCGGCGTCCACCGGCTGGTCCAGGAATCGTTGACAAATGTGCTGCGGCACGCCGGGGAGCGTCCGCGCGCGAAGGTGCGGGTGCGGCGGCGCGAGACGGATGTCCTCGTCGAGATCACCGACAACGGCAACTCGTCCGGGCAGTTCTCGCTCGGGTCGGGCAACGGCCTGCTCGGTATGCGAGAGCGGGTCGCCGTCCTGCACGGCACCCTCGAGGCGGGACGGCAGACAGACGGCAGCTGGCGGGTCACCGCGGAGTTGCCGCTCGAGCTGGAGGACTGAGCGGCCTCGGTCACTCTGTCTCCGGTGGCGCTGCTTCCTCCGGCTGGTCGAGGACGCTGACGGTGACGCCGTAGGGGAGGAACCGCACCGACCGGTGGGGATCCGTGTTGTGCTTGTGCGCGCGGAGCGCATCGAGTTCGGTGGCATACACCTGCTCGACGCGTGCGACGCCCTCGTCGTCGAGCGTGTAGATCGCCCACACACCGTCACCGGTCTCGCCGGCGGTTTCCGGCTTCGCCGCGCCGCGCGGAGAGCGGGCGAAGTCCGCGAACACGCCCGTCCACGGAATCTGAGAATCCGCCTGGTCCAGGAACCTGACGATCCGGTCCTTGACGCCCTGCAATTCCTCGCCGGCCTCACGGATCACGCGGTCGAGATCGTCGGGGTCGAACCCGAACGGCCTGTTGTCGCCCATCACTGTCTCCTGACTTCGGCGGGACACCTCCAGTGTGGCCGCGGATGCCGATCGGCGCCACGACGGTCCGCCGATCGGCATCCGCGCCGCCGAGCAGGGCTGCCTCCCGCTGGTCCTCAGGCGTCCGGTGCGGAGTAGACGCGATTACCGCCCACATAGGTCAGGACCGCCCGGCTCCAGCCGATCTCGTCGGCGGTTCCCGTGAACGGATCCCGGTCGAGGACCACCAGGTCTGCGAGCTTGCCCACCTCGATGCTCCCCGTGTCGTCGAGGTGGTTCACGTACGCGGACCCGGCGGTGTAGGCGGTCAGTGCGGCCGTGAGGTCGATTCGTTGCTCCGGGAGGAACACCGGGCGCCCCTGCCCGTCCCGGCCCGGCAGCACGCGATTGACCGCGACGTGGATGCCGTGGATCGGGTCGGCGCTGCTGACCGGCCAGTCGCTGCCGGCCGCCAGCGTTGCGCCCGAGCGCAGCAGGGAACCGAAGGGATACTGCCGGCGGGAGCGTTCGTCCCCGAGGAAGGGGATGGTGAGTTCGTCCATCTGCGGTTCGTGGGCTGCCCACAGCGGTTGCATGTTGGCCGTGACGCCGAGCGCGCGGAAGCGGGGGATGTCGTCCGGGTCCACGACCTGCAGGTGGGCGAGGTGCGGCCGGGTGTCGCGGAATCCGTTCGCCGTCCGAGCGGCGTCGACCGCGTCGAGCGCGTCGCGCACGGCCCGGTCACCGAGCGCGTGGAAGTGCACCTGAAATCCGAGGGCGTCGAGCTCGGTGACGTATCCGCGCAGCTCGTCCGGGTCGACGAAGCTGGTGCCGGAATGGGCTGTCGCGCAGCCGCATCCATCCAGATACGGGGAGATCATGGCCGCGGTGCGGGATTCGGCGACACCGTCGAGCATGATCTTCACGGTGTCGGCCCGCATCCGCCCGACGCGGAGAAGGGAACGCCGCCGGAGCAGATCGGGGATCTGCTCGGCGCCCCGATCGCGATCCCACCACAAGGCGCCCGCCACCCGCGCGGTGAGTGACCCGTCGCCGGCCGCGCTCAGGTAGGCGTCCGAGACGTCGGAGATCCCGGAGGTGTCGCCGAGTAGCGCGTCCTGCCAGGCGGTGATGCCGAGCGAATGCAGGTGCTGCTGGGCGTAGAGCAGGGCCTTCAGCCGGTCGTCGGGCGTGTGCTGCGGGGTGTGGCAGCCGACCAACTCCATCGCGGACTCCTGGAGCATGCCGGTCGGCACGCCGTCGGCGTCGCGTTCGATACGTCCACCGACGGGATCGGGGGTGTCTCGGGTGATGCCCGCGAGGTCCAGCGCTCTCGTGTTGGCCCAAGCCCCGTGGTGGTCGCGGTTGGGCAGAAACACCGGCCGATCCCGCACGACGGTGTCGAGGAGTTGCGCGGTGGGTGTGCCCCCGTCGAACGCCTCCATCGACCACCCGCCGCCGACGATCCACGGCAACTCCGGGTGTGCGTCGGCGTAGCTGCGGATGGCGGCGAGGGTGCCGGCGGCGTCGCTGGTGCCCGTGAGGTTGCAGCGGGCGTACTCGAGGCCGGCCACCACGGGATGGATGTGCGCGTCCTGGAAGCCGGGCAGCAGCAGCCTGCCGGTGAGGTCGACGACCTCGGTGCGGGAGCCGATCAGCTCCCGGACCTCGTCGTGGCCGACGGCCGATATCCGGCCACCGGTGACGGCGACCGTCGTGGCGCGGCTGCGGGCCGGGTCCAGGGTGGCAATCGATCCGCCGGTGAAGACCAGATCTGCGGGTTCTGCTGACATCGAAAATCTCCTGTCGGGAAGTGATTTAGTCGGTGGTCGGATCAGGTCGCGTCGCGCTGATCAGGAACGGGTGGTCACGGGAACGTCGGCGGGCGCACCGAGCAGGTTGACGTCGTCGGCATCCGTTCCGCGGCCGGTGACGAAATAGGGCGACCGCCGGACCCACTTCGCGTGCGCGGCCACAACCAGCCCCGAGATCAGGATGAGGATCGGGAACAGCAGCTGAAACCAACCGTTGGTCGCGCTGAATTCGAGATGATCTGCCGAGGTGTAGAAGATCCAGCCCAGGTAGCCGCCCAATGCCAGCAACACCAGGGCGCTGAGAGCGGGAAACACGACCGCGCGCAGTCCCTCCCACGGACGTTCCCGCAGGAGTCCGCGGAACCGGACGGCTGCGGCGAGTGCCGTCAGGCCGTACCAGAGGGCGACCACCAGACCGATCGAACTGATGCCCGCACCGAGAAGGTCGCTGAGCTTGGGGATGACCGTGGCCAGCAGCGCGACCACGGCGGAGATGCCGCCGAGCAGCACGGTTCCGGCCGCCGGGGTTCCATAGCGGGAATGGATGCGGGTCCACACCGGGCCGAGCGTGCGGTCCCGGCCCATCGCGAACAGTCCACGCGCGCTGGGTATCACGGTGGCCTGGAGCGAGGCGACGACGGAGAACATCAACGCCACCACGGGAAGCGCGGCCAGCGGCTGACGGGCGAGTGCCTCGCCGAGGAACGCGAGCCCGACGGTCCCGTTGTCCGCCAGTTCCGTGGGGGTGAGGACGCGCTGGAACGCCACCGCACCGAGCAGGAACAGGCCGAGGACCAGGAAGACGGTGATCACGCCGGCGCGGGACGCGTCGCGCGGATCGCGCACCTCCTCGCTCACGCTGAACGCCGCTTCGAAACCCCAGTAGAAGAAGACCGCGATCACCATTCCCTCGGCCAGCACGGCGAACGACGGAATCGCGAAGGGATTGAACCAGGAGAGGGAGAACGGCTGGCTCCCGGCGAACAGCCCATACGTGCAGAAGCCGATCAGCACGACGTACTCGAAGACGAGGAGATACTTCTGCAGCCGTGCGGCGACCGCGACGCCGCGGACGGCGGTGAAGGTCACCGCACCGAGGATCGTCAGCCCCAGCATCGTCGACTGCAGCGTGGAGTCGGGATCGAGAGCGAGCCCGCCGATGCTGTGCAGCCCGGCCATGCCGGCGAGTTGCAGGATCGCCGACCCGGCGATCGCGGTGGTGTAGGCCATGAACACGACAACGGCGACGATGGCCATCCACCCGGTGAGGAAGCCCAGCCACGGACTGAGACTGCGGCCCACCCAGACGTAGCTGTTGCCGCAATTCGGTTCGACCCGGTTGAGCCGGGCGTATCCGCTGGCAATTCCCAGGATCGGGACGAAGGCCAGTAGCAGCACCACCGGCATCTGGAGGCCGACCACGGCGGCGATGACTCCCAAACCGACACCGATGCTGGTTGTCGCGGCGGTACTCGAGGCGGCGATCGCAACTCCGTCCATGACGCCGAGGGATTTGCGGAGGGCCGTCGCCCTCGGCGCGTCGGCCGCGCCGTTGTTCACTACTGCCATGTGTGCGTCGCTTTCGCTGGAGGGTGGAGAGGGACGCGAGGCCACGCGCCGGTCCGGTGTCTCGTGCCGCGGCCTGGGGCTTCGCTCCCTGCCTGTGACATGCAACACCGTCACCGTTTACACCGTCAACGGTGTTGGCATAAGCTGCGGCCGATGGAAGGAGCCGGGAATGGCGAAGCAGGTGGTGTCGGACTCGTCCCGGAAGAGGCGCAGGCCGACGAAACAGGGTGCAGTTCTCTCGGAGCAGCTGATCATGGAGACGGCGCTGCGGCTGCTCCGGCACCACGGCAGTGCGGGCCTGTCCGTCCGCCGCCTCGGGGCTGCGCTCGGGGCCGACCCCAGCACCCTGTACCGGTACTTCCGGGGCATCGACGACCTGACGTTGGCGATCGCCGACGAGCTGATCGGACGGTCTTTCCACGGGTGGGAACCCACCGGAGACTGGTGGCGCGACTTGCACTCCCTCGGAATACGCTCGCATGCAGCGTATCTGGATCATCCACAGGCGGCAGTCCTGTCGGCCAGCCGCGTCAGCGGTCGCACCTCGGAGAAAGCGGCCGTCGACAAAATCCTCGGGATACTGCGCGAGGCGGGGTTCCCCGACGGCGCAGCGGTGCGCCTCTACCGCGCGTTCGTCGATCAGATGCTGGCGTTCGCCGCCCTCGACGGAGCCGAACTCGCACTACCCGAGGACGTCCGCGAGTCCGACCGGCAACTGTGGCGATCGTCCTACGCGCAACTGCCTGCCGAGACGCACCCGCACATCGCCGCGACCGCGGGCCTGCTCGTCGACCTCTCCGACCGCAGTGCCTATCCCGACGCACTCGAACTGCTCCTCGACGGCGCGCGCGCCCTGCTTCACCGACTCGACGCGAAGCGAGAATCGGCAACCTCGTGACAATGGTTCGGCTCGAATCGCGGCCGAACGGCCCGAGGACCCGGGCCGGATCACCGGGGAGCATCCCGGAGCTCGACGACGAGCGGCCGACCTGTGTCGAACCAGTACCGGTGTAGATCCTTGATCTTCGCGCGCGTAGGCAACCCGCGCAGATGCACGGCGCATTCGCCGTAGTCGAACACAGTGACCGTCTCGCACAGCGCGTCCCGGGCATCGTCGAACTCCGCGCGATCGGTGATCTCTCGCGCGAGTCCATCGAACCAACCTGCCGGCAACCGAAGTCGAACCCGTGGGTTCCCACGGATGTTCCACACCCAGCCGGCGACGAAATCCGGGCGCGTCATCGCCAACGCGGGTGGCAGAAGAGAGACGAGGAAGGCACGATCACCGCGTTGGATCACCCGCACGCACTTTCGTCGCTGTTTGCCCGTCTTGCGTCCAGTCGTCGTCAGTACTGCAAATCCCGTCGGAGGGCGCACGAGGAAGCCGGGCAGCATCAGGGCACCGAGGACTGCCCCGTTCCGAGGCCTCCGCATCAGGCGCCCGTGCTTGGACGCCTCCTCCGCCGCCGCAGTGCGGACCTTCCGGTTCCGCTCGTGATCATCCGGCGTGGCCGATCGATTCTCGTCAGCTGCCACTCGCATCGCCCCGTCCCAGCGTTCCCCGCGAGCAATATGGCAACGGTTCACCGTTCCACGCGGCGGCATTTCACGTGTCAGGCGACGAAGAATCGCGCGCCGTGTCGTAGCAGCGGGTCGTAGAATCCGTTGGCGGAGAAATCCGATGGATCCGCACCTTTTCAACGCACGGACCGTCTTCGAGGGCAGGCCGCGCGACGGCGTCAGCCGGCGGTGAGCGGCACCAGGATGAAGTGACCGGCTCCGCGGGCGGCGGAGAACACGTCCCAGGACATGGGACCGCCGGGACCACGGCCTTCCTCGTACCGGAGATCGAACGCCGGGTTCACGGGTGCGAGCCGGTAGTCGAAGAAGGCGTAATTGGCGCGCAGCAACGTTCGCGCCGGTTCGGTGGCCTCCGCGAGACGGGGCACCAACCGGTCCTCGACCACCAATCCGCGGTCGGAGAACTCGTCGACGATCACGCACTCACAGAAGTACGCGAGGGTCCCGATCTCACCGGGGGATCGCACCGGCGCCTCCCCGACGAGTGTCCCGACCGCCCGGCCGACCCGCTCGTAGTCCTGCGCGCTCGCCCAGTTACCGAAGATGGGCGGCGCGTCCCACGGGAGACCGCTCTCGACGTCGTAGTACACGGCGCCGACTCCCAGCACAGCGAGGAGGCCGGCCAGCGAGCCGGCGACGGCGCGGTCAGGGGTGTCGCGCGCGGCGCTCCAGTGGATGCCGGCGGCGAGGACGGCGAACATCGCCAGCGTGGTCGCCGGCGCCACGTAATACCAGTGGTACGGCACGGTGTCGAGCACGACGTAGGCGACGTAGTAGAGGGCACCGGACAAGCCGAGCGCGAGCAGCGGCACGGGCACCGGCACCGGTCGCTTCCACGGTCTGGCGTACGAGGCGAGCGCGACGAGAATCAGCACGAGCGCGAGGGCCGCGGGACCGAATGCCGCCACGGTCCGCCACGGGTTGGACTCGAAGTACATGATCGGGCCGGTGAGATAGTTGTATCCGCCCACGTCGGAGGCCTGGCCCTGCTTGATCAGGAAGGTGTCGGGCAGCGCCGAACCGAGGACGACCCAGCTGAACAGGTACCACGGCCCGGCGATCGCGGCGAAGCCGGCGAGGGCGCGGCGCAGTTGCGTGCGAATCACCGGTGACAGGGCGGCGATGACCACAACGAAAACGAGCAGGTCCAGACGTACCAGCGTCGCCATCCCCGCGGCCGCACCGAACCAGGCGGTCCTGCCCTCGACCGCGAACCACACCATCACCGCGACGGCCGCCGGGATCAGCAGCACCTCGAGCCCGACCGCGGACAACACGAACGGGTTGAACACCACCAGCGCGCCGGCGAGCACCGCCCACCCGGACCCGAGGCCGAGCCGCCGGCACATCCGCGCCAGCACCCAGCCCAACAGGGCGGTGACCGCGACGTTGAGCATTCCGAGTGCCAACAGGGGATCGCCCGGGCCCCACAACCGGGTCAGGAACGTCAGTGCCCCGAGCACGAGCACGTTGAGCGGGGACGTCGACGTGTTCGCGGTCAGGCCGTGGACGATCGCCCACTCCCCGTGGACGGCGAGGTTCCTGGCGGCCGACAAACTGATGTAGGCATCGTCCGTCAGGCTGCCGGAGACGATCCAGAACAACACGGCGGCCACCACCGCGCCGGACGCGGCGAGGATCATCGGCGCCCGGAACGCTCTCGGTACCGGTGGCGGGGCAGACCGCTCGAGCGGTTCGTTCAGCAATCCTGTGGACACCGCGACATCCTAGAGACCGGAGCCGCGACTGCTGCTGGCAGCCACCGAATTCGACGGCCGCACGGTCCCGGTCCCCGGAAGAGTCGCACCGCGCGCACTCGCTGGTGCCCGTCGACTGTTTAGTCATTCGACAAGACGGGAAATCGACGCTCCAGGGTCGGAAGCGTCACCGGTGGCACCACCGGCCCAGGTTCCGCGGGTTGAGCCCCCAGGTCGCGGGACCGCCCCCGGGCTTTTCCTATCGGCGGTGCCGCTCGTGAGCGGTGAGCAGCAGAGCGTCGAAACGGTCGCGAAACGAAGCGGGCGTGTGGATTTCGTCGCCGAACGCGAGAACGAGTTGGTCGGCGATCACGCGGATTTTCGTGTTCGTCTCCTGTGACCGCCACGTCAGGAGGTCGAAGGCGGCGTCCGCGGAGATGGAGTAGACGAGCATCAGCGCACCCTTGGCCTGTTCGATGATCGCCCGCGAACGGACGACGTCGGCCGAAGCGACGCCGGCCTTGTCGAGCAAGCGCGGGTTGTTCCAGACCTCGTCGGTCCTGTCCTGCCACACGAGCACGACGAAGCGGGTGTCCGCGGACGTGAACGTGGAGGCGAACCCGTGCGCCCACAGCCAGTTCCCGTTCCTGTGCCGGACGCGGGCATACCCGGCGTCGGAGGTACCGGTGTCGAGGACACCCCGGACGAGGCCGAACCATCGCGGCGCGTCCGACGGGTGCATCAATTCCGCGAGGTCCACACGATCGAATTCGTCCGATCGGTATCCGACGAGGTCGGCGAGGGCAGGGTTCGTCAACACCAGTTGCCGTCGGTCGTCGTAGACGCAGACCGGGCGCGGAAGAGAGACCAGCGATGTGAACGCGTCGTGGCCGACGCTGTCGGCCGGTGCGAGGGGGAACCCGGGCATGCGTACTTCCTTCGTGGTTTCGCCCCGACGACGACTGGTCCAGCGATCATCGCGGCGTGCGCAGAACGATCCGCTAGAGGCATTCGGAGCCGAGCCCTGTTCGGCTGGGTGTGACGTGCGTCCTACTCGCTGAATTCGCCCATCGCGGGCGTCCATCCGCGGATCTGCACCTTCTGCACCAGATTCTCCTGGGCGAACGGATCCTGCGTGAACAGGCGTGCGACGGCGTCCTCGTCCTCGGCGTCGACGATGAACAGCGCACCGTGGCCATCGGCGAGGGGGCCGGTCGAGCGCATCACCTTGCGGCGGACGAGTTCGGTGAGCCACCCACGATGCTGCGTCCGGTGATCGTCGCGGAGGGACGACGTCTCGGGGCTGTACGTGTATTCGACGACGAACAGGGCCATGAGGTTCTCGTTCAGCCGTGGTCGATGTAGGACTCGAGCTGGTCGCGTTCGGTCTGCAACTCGCCGATCCGGCTCTTCACCACGTCGCCGATGCTGACGATGCCGACCAGCTGCCCGTCCACGATCACCGGCAGGTGCCGGATCCGGCGTTCGGTCATGGTTTCGGCGAGACTGTCCACGGTGTCGGTCGGGAGACAGGCGAACACCGACGTCGTCATGATGTCCACGACCCGGGCATTCAGGATGTCGGGGCCGCGTTCGTGGATGCGGCGCACCACGTCGCGTTCGGTGACGATCCCGACGACGGCGTCGTTCTCCGTCACCACCAGGGCGCCGACATTGTGCCTGGCGAGTTCGCCGATCAGCGTGCTGACCGGCATCTCCGGATCGACCGTCACCACGGCCGGACCCTTGTTCCGCAACACATCCGCGATTCGCATCTGGACACCCCGATCTGTGGGCACTCCGACTGGCCGCCGGTTCGATCATAGGCAGACTTCGAGCGTATGCCAGCGCTTCTGCCGGTCTTGGTTTGGTTACCCACTCGTGACCGCGGCGCTCGGTGCCCGTCGTGCGGGCCGGGCGCCCACCGGGACAGCGGTGTTAGGTTGGCGCTGTGCCGATCACCGTGCTACTCGTCGACGACCAGGAACTGATGCGGATGGGCCTCAACATGGTGCTCGACGCTCAGGACGACATCACTGTCGTCGGTGAGGCGAGCGACGGCGCGGCCGCCGTCGCCGCGGTCCGCAAACTCGAACCCGACGTGGTGTTGATGGACGTCCGCATGCCGGTGGTGGACGGGGTGAGCGCGACCGCCCAGATCCTGGAGTCGGGGGTCGCGAGCCGCGTGCTGGTGATGACCACCTTCGACCTCGACGAGCACGCCATGGGTGCACTGCGGGCCGGGGCCAGTGGCTTCCTGCTCAAGGACACCCCGTCGGAAGACCTGGTGTCGGCCATCCGCAGTGTGGCGGCGGGTGACGCAGTGGTGTCGCCGAAGGTGACCCGCCGGCTGCTGGCGAAGTTCCTCGACGACGGTCCGGGCCCGCTTCGTGACCCGGAGGTCCTCGACGTGCTGACCGAGCGTGAACGGGAAGTGCTGCAGCTGGTGGCCACCGGGTTGTCGAACACGGAGATCGCCGGTCAGCTGTTCCTCTCGGAGTCGACCATCAAATCGCACGTGGGCCGGATTCTGACCAAGTTGAACGTCCGCGACCGGGTGCAGGCAGTGGTGCTGGCCTACGAGACGGGCCTGGTGCGACCCGGCTCGTAGGCCGGCGGGTGGGGAAGCGAACTGCGGCTAGACCGTGAAGGTGCCGACAGTCGGGACCACGGTGCACGTCACGGAGTCGGCGTAGCCGACCGTGCCGAACATCGTCGCGAGAACGGTTCCCTTGCCGGTGTCGACGACCTTGGACAGCAACGGGGTATTGATGAGCGGCAGCTTGTCGTCGAGCTTGACGATCCCGCCCTGGAACGTCGTGAGGTTGATCCAGGCGACGCTGAGATCGGACGACTGCGGGATCGCGACGTAGGCGGGGACGGCCTGGAATCGGAGTTGGTTCGCGGAGATCTGGGGGAAGAGGTTCGGTCCGCCCTGGGCGCTCGCCAGCGTGACCGTCGCGGGCTTGTCGGCGACGCCGCACCCGAGGGTGGGGGACGGGTACATGAAGTCCTGTGGTGTGGTGAGTCCGACCTCGAGCACGTCCTTCGGGATGAACACGCTGGCGCCGAGAAGGGCGTCCACGGCGGCGGTCGCGGCGGGGGAGACCTCGGTGGCCAGCGCCTGCAGTTCGGCGGCACCCTTCGCGAAGTCGGCGACCGGTGCTGCCGATACCGGTCCCGTGGACAGCATGCCGAAGGCGGCTGCGGACGCGAGAACGATTGCGGCTCGGCGGAAGACGGTGGAACGAGTCATATCGGCTCCTCGTTGTGCGCGGGGTCGGAAGACCCCCATCGCAGTGAACTGCATCATGCGCAGAGTCTCAATGTCAACTTGAGGGTTAGCATTGTGAGCGCTTCGATATCTCCGGCCGGGAGAAAAACTGCGCCGTCGAGCGTTGAACGATCAGACGGTTGACCCCAGACCCTCGATGAACCCGGCCGTCCGAAAGGGGGCGTCATGTACGCCGCACTGTTCCTGTTGTACGTAGTGGTGGAGATCGCCGCGCTCGTCCTGGTCGGTCACGCGATCGGCGTGCTGTGGACCGTGCTCCTCCTGCTCGGTGGAACGCTGATCGGACTGCTGCTGATGCGGTCGCAGTGGCGTCGTGTGATGGACGGCCTGCGCCGGGCGGCGAGCGGCGACGGCTCTCCGGGTGCCGCGGTCGCGGACGGCGCGCTCGTCGCACTGGGCTCCGCGCTGATGTTCGTCCCCGGCCTGGTCACGTCGGTGCTCGGTCTGCTCTTCCTCGTTCCCCCCACCCGGTGGGCCCTTCGGCCCGTCGTGGTCCTGCTGGCAGGCCGGCGTGCCGCGACCGTCGCGGCCGGGGCGGAGGCCTTCGCGCGGGCACCCCGACGCGGTCGCGGCGAGGTGATCGAAGGGGAGGTGGTCGACGAGGTCTTCGAGGGCGAAGTGATCGACGAGGAACCCCGAACCCCGACCCGTGATCCCCACGTTCTGCCCTAACAGGCAGACTGGTTGCCTGTGACTACACAACTGCTGGTCGGCGGCCGAATCTACAGTTCCTTTGCACCAGACGCCACGTCGATGGCAGTGACCGGCGGCGTCGTGTCGTGGGTCGGCGACGACCGCGCGGCCCGCGCGCTGCATCCCGGCGCCGACGTGGTCGACCTCGGCGGCGCGTTCGTCACCCCGGCATTCGTCGACACCCACGTGCACCTCACGGCGCTCGGCCTGAACATCGTCGGGCTCGATCTGGTCGGTGTCGGGTCGCTTCGCGAATGCCTCGACCGGCTCGCCTCCTTCGCCCGCACCCACGGCGACGCGGTCATCTGGGGACACGGCTGGGACGAATCGGCGTGGCCGGAAGGCGCCGGTCCCACCACGGCGCAGCTCGACGAGGCCGCACCCGGTCGCACGGTGTATCTGTCTCGGATCGACGTCCATTCGGCGGTCTGCTCGACCGCCCTGCGCCAGTCGGTCCCGGATCTGAGCGACACCGCCGGGTTCTCGCCGGAGGGGCCGCTGACGTTCGAGGCGCACCACGCCGCCCGCACCGTCGCGCGCTCGCTGCTGACGGCCGAGCAGCGTTCCGCCGCCCGCACCGCCGCACTCGACGCCATCGCCTCCCGCGGCATCGTCGCTGTGCACGAGTGCGGAGGGCCCGACATCGCCGGACTCGACGATTTCCGGGAACTCCTCGCCACCCCGCACGGCGTCGAGGTCCGCGGCTACTGGGGTGAGGCGGTCACCGACGCCGACGAGGCCAGGAAGTTGCTGAACGCCACCGGCGCCCACGCGCTGGGCGGCGACCTGTTCATCGACGGATCCCTCGGCTCCCACACGGCGTGGCTCAGCGAACCCTATGCCGATCTGGACGGCGGCACCGGCAAGAGCTACCTGGGAGTCGACGAGATCGCCGCCCACGTGCGGGCCTGCACGATCGCCGGAATCCAGGCCGGGTTCCACGTCATCGGCGACGCCGCCGTCCGGGCCGCGGTCGACGCGTTCGCCGTCGTCGCCGCCGACCTGGGCGGGCCCGCGGTCGCGAAGGCCGGGCACCGACTCGAACACGTCGAGATGATGACCGGGGACGACGCGGCGCGGCTCGCGCAATGGGGTGTGATCGCCAGCGTCCAGCCGGCGTTCGACGCCCTGTGGGGTGGCACCGACGGCCTGTACGCGCAGCGCCTGGGAACCGAGCGTGCCCTCACCCTCAACCCGTTCGCCGCCGCCGCCTCCGCCGGGGTGTCGCTGGCGCTGAGCTCCGACGCGCCCGTCACCCCGGTCGACCCCTGGGCGATGCTGCGCGCGGCCGTCCATCACCGCACCCCCGGCAGCGGGATCTCCCCCCGCGCGGCGTTCTCGGCGGCCACCCGGGGTGCATGGCGGGCAGGCGGGGTCCGAGACGGTCTCGCCGGGACGCTCGACCCGGGAGCGCCCGCGTCGTACGCCGTGTGGGATGCCGGGGAACTCGTCGTCAGCGCGCCCAAGGACTCCGTGCAGCGGTGGTCGACCGATCCCCGGTCCCGGGTTCCGGCCCTGCCGCGGCTCGAGGACGACGCGCCCACACCGGTCCTGCTGCGTTCGGTGCACCGGGGGAGCGTCGTCCATGAGCGGTAGCACCACACCTCGCTGGACTATCGGAAAGCGCGGCGTGCTGGTGCGTTCCGTCCTGTCGGTGGCTGCGGGATTCCTCGTGTTCGCCGGCTTTCCGCCCCGGCCCCTGTGGTTCCTCGCACCCATCGGCATCGCCCTGCTGACGCTGATCCTCACCGGAGCCGGGGGTGCGGCACCGAGACTGCGCGCGGGTTTCGGCTACGGGTATCTCGCGGGACTCGGTTTCCTCGTGCCGCTGCTCCCGTGGATCGGGGTGTTCGTCGGAGCCCTCCCGTGGCTTGCGCTCGCCGCGGTCGAGTCGTTGTACATCGGACTGTTCGGGGTGCTCGCCGTGCTCGTCTCCCGGCTCCGCTGGGCCCCGCTGTGGATCGCGGCGTGCTGGTCGCTCACCGAATGGCTGCGCGCGAGCGTGCCGTTCGGCGGCTTCCCCTGGGGGCGATTGGCGTTCGGCCAGTCGGAGGGCTGGTTCCTGCCGCTCGCGAGCATCGGCGGTGCCCCGCTGCTCAGCTTCGCCGTCGCACTGACCGGCGCCGGACTGGCATCCGTCGCCGTGACGGTGCGGGCCCGGGCGAGCGGTGCCACGAACTGGACGCGGCCGCTCGCAGGCGGCCTGGTCGCCGCCCTCGCCGCGACCGTCGTGTCGCTCGCGTTGTGGCCGACACTGCCGGGCATGGACTCGGGAGACCGGACGATCACCGTCGCCGCGATCCAGGGCAGCGTCCCCAAGCTCGGACTCGACTTCAACGACCAACGCAAGCGGGTCCTCGACAATCATGTGAACCGCACCCTCGAACTCGCCGACGATGTCGCGTCGGGCGTGGCGCCGCAGCCCGACCTCGTCGTCTGGCCCGAGAACGCGTCCGACATCGATCCCCTGCGCAACGCCGACGCCGCCGCCGACATCTCCCGGGCGTCCGAGGCGATCGGTGCGCCCATTCTGGTGGGCGCGGTGCTGGTGAACTCCGACCGCACCACCACCAACTCGGTGATCGTGTGGGACGGCGATGCGGGACCACAGGAGCAGCACGACAAGAAGATCATCCAGCCGTTCGGCGAGTACCTGCCGTACCGCGGGTTCTTCCGGCACTTCTCCGCGTACGCCGACCGGGCGGGCAACTTCGTTCCCGGCGACGGTGACGGCGTCGTCCACGCGGACGGGATCGCCGTGGGCGTCGCGACCTGCTACGAGGTGGCGTTCGACCGGGCGTTCGAGCAGTCGGTGCGCAGCGGCGCCGAACTGCTCGCCGTCCCCACCAACAACGCCACGTTCGGCGACACCGAGATGACCTACCAGCAGCTCGCCATGTCGCAGGTGCGGGCCGTGGAGCACGGCCGCGCCGTCGTCGTCGCCGCGACCAGCGGTGTGAGCGCGATCATCGGCCCCGACGGGTCCACGGCGGCGGAAACCTCACTTTTCGTACCCGCGGCCCTGGTGTCACAGGTGCCGCTGCGCACCGGTACTACGCTGGCAAGTCGGCTCGGCCCGATTCCGGAGGTTCTTCTCTGTGTCGGCGCCGTCGCTGCCGTCGCGTTCGCCGTGGTGCAACGACGACGCACAGTTCGCACACTGATTCAACGCAGTACCGAGAAGGTTCAACGCAGTACCGAGAAGGCGCCGGCAGTTGCCGGCAGGGAGGATCCTCATGGCATCGGAGACCGATTCCGGGCAGAGCGGGGCACCGAGCGCACGGACTCTGGTGATCATTCCGACGTATAACGAGCGGGAGAATCTCGGCCTGATCGTGGGTCGCCTGCATGCGGCGCTGCCGTGGACGCATGTTCTCGTCGTCGACGACGGCAGCCCGGACGGCACCGGCGACGTCGCGGACGCCCTCGCGTCGAGTGACGACGCCGGTCGCATCCACGTGATGCACCGCACCGAGAAGAACGGTCTCGGAGCCGCGTACATCGCCGGTTTCCACTGGGGTCTGGACCGCGACTACACCGTCCTCGTCGAAATGGACGCGGACGGTAGTCACGCGCCCGAGCAGTTGCATCGCCTACTCGACCAGGTGGACGCCGGCGCCGACCTCGTGCTCGGTTCGCGGTACGTGCCGGGCGGCACGGTCGTCAACTGGCCGAAGCACCGTGAGTGGCTCTCGCGCGGCGGGAACATCTACTCGCGGCTCGCGCTGGGCGTGAAGATCAAGGACATCACCGGCGGATACCGGGCGTACCGCCGTGAGGTGCTCGAGAAGCTCGACCTCGCCGCGGTGGAGTCGCACGGCTACTGCTTCCAGGTGGATCTCGCATGGCGGGCAATTCAGGAGGGCTTCGAC
Organism: Rhodococcus sp. JVH1; assembly: GCF_000280725.2. NCBI lineage: Bacteria > Bacillati > Actinomycetota > Actinomycetes > Mycobacteriales > Nocardiaceae > Rhodococcus > Rhodococcus sp. JVH1. Next base: position 7,801,474 of record NZ_CP166289.1, read on the forward strand.
GTCCGCGAAGTTCCCATCACGTTCACCGAACGAGAGATCGGCGAATCGAAGATGAGCGGCGGGATCGTTCGCGAGGCGCTCCTCAAGGTCACGCAGTGGGGGCTGCGGAACCGGATCGCCAAGCTCAAGGGTGCGGCAGCGAGGTAGCACCCGGGTACCAACCGCTGCCCCATTCCGTCGACGGAAGCAGTGGGGCAGTGCTGGGGTAGATGCTCTGAAACGTGATACCCATGGGCAAATGCGCGGTCAGTCCACATTTTGAGACGGGCTGAAACGGTTTGAACCGTACGTCCGATAGGAACTTGAAGCGTACTCCCGGGTAAGGTTCGGTAAATTCCCAGGTTCGCAGGTCACTATGAGTTTCCGTGGGTGGCCGGTGGGTGTCGTGCCCACCGCCGTAGTGGGAAAGAGGACGAACAAGGTGGTCGACGCTGTGCCGAGTGGTGATGTCACCGCCGTGGATCGTATTCCGGACGGTGCATTCCCACTCTCCACCGCTCAGCGGGGGATGTGGTTCGCCCAGCAGCTCGATCCCGAGGTGCCCGTCACCATCGCGCAGTGCGTGGAACTGGTGGGTGTCCTCGACGTGGCGTTGCTGTCGGAGTCGTTGATCACCGCCGGCCGCGAACTCGGCTCCGCCTTCCTCCGCCTCGTCGAGGTCGACGGAGTTCCCTATCAGCTGGTCGATCCGACCCTGGACGCGTCGGTCAGGTTCGTCGACCTGCAGCGCGAGCCCGATCCGCGGGCGGCGGCCAAGGAGTGGATGCGGCAGGAGTACACCACTCCGCTCGACGTGTGCCGCGACCGGCTCGTCACCTCGGCGGTCCTGTGCACCGGGCCGGATCGTCATTACTGGTACAGCCGTGTCCACCACGTCGCACTCGACGGCATGGGATCGATGACGCTCATCGACCGGACTACGCAGCTGTACACCGCAGCCGTGCAGGGGCGCACCGCCGCACCGTCCAGGGCCGCCGCACTCACCGACGTCGCCCGGGTCGACGACGACTACCGGATCTCGCCGCGCTACCGCGCCGACCAGGAGTACTGGTCCGAGCGGGTATCCACCATCGGCGAAACGCACAGCCTCGTCGAGCGCTCGGCGCCCGCACGGGCACGAAGCCGAACGGCGGGTGGGCAGATCCCCGGGACCCTCGTCGACCACCTCGAGGCCGCGACGGATCGTCACGACTCGTCGACCGCGTTCGAGGTCATTGCGGCGTTCGCCGCGTACCTGTCCCGGATGACCGGACGCGAAGAGGTCGCGGTCAGCCTGCCCGTCACCGCCCGCACCACCGCGCTGCTCCGCCGCTCCGGCGGCATGGTCTCCAATGTGGTCCCGTTGCACCTGCACGTCCGTCCGGACATGACGAACGCGGACCTGGTGGCGGCGGTCCGGCTGGAAGTCACCGCGGCACTCCGCCACCAGCGCTATCCGCACATCGACATCCGGCGGGACGCCGCCACCGAGCACCAGGGCTTCTACGGTCCCCTGATCAACGTCATGCTGTTCCACGACGAGATCACCCTCGGCAGCATCGTCGGCAGGCTCGAACTGCTGTCCACCGGTCCGATCACCGACCTCGCGGTCAACGTCTATCACGGAGTCGCCGGTACCAGCCTCAACCTGGACTTCGAGGCCAACCCCGACCTGTACTCCGAAGGCACCCTCCGCGCCCATCACACCCGCTTCACCCGGTTCCTGGGCGCGTTCCTGACCTCCGACACCGATGAACCTCGACGGGTCGGCGACCTCGACATCCTCGACGACGACGAGAGCCGCACCCTCGTTCCGGCTTCCGGCCGCGCCGGGTTCGCACCCGTCACTCTGCCCGACCTCCTCGGGGGTGCCGTCCGCAGCAACCGGGACGGGGACGCACTCGTCGCACCCGGGCACGGGATCTCCTCCGCCGACACCCTGAGTTACCGCGCCCTGGACGAAGCGTCGAACCGGCTCGCGCGGCTACTGATCGACCTCCAGGTCGGCCCGGAGGTCATGGTGGCGTTGGCGTTGCCGCGGTCGCGGGAGTCTGTGTCCAGTGTGTGGGCGGTGGCGAAGGCGGGCGCGGCGTTCGTTCCGGTCGATCCGAGCCTTCCGGCCGACCGCATCGCGTTCATGCTGGAGGATTGTGGTGCGCCGATCGGTATCACCACCGCCGCGTTGCGGGATGGTCTGCCGGAGTGCACGCACTGGATCGTGTTGGACGACGACGAGTTTCGGGCGACCGCGGCGGCGTATCCCCCGGATGCGGTCACGGACACCGATCGGACGCGGGCGTTGTCGGTTGATCATCCGGCGTATGTGATTTACACGTCGGGGTCGACGGGCAGGCCGAAGGGTGTGGCGGTCACGCACCGGGGTGTGGTGAATCTGGCGGCGGACGAGCGTGACCGTCTGGTGGTGTCGTCGGGTTCGCGGGTGCTGCATTTCGCGTCGCCGAGCTTCGATGCCTCGGTGTTCGAGTTGGTGATGGCGGTGTGTGCGGGTGCGACCCTGGTGGTGGCGCCGACCACGATTTACGGTGGCACCGAGTTGGCGGAGCTGATGGCCGAGCAGCGGGTGACGCATGCGTTCTGCACGCCGGCGGCCTTGGCGTCGCTCGATCACCGCGGTCTGGACCACCTGAGAACGGTAGTGGTGGCGGGTGATGTGTGCCCGCCGGAGTTGGTCGCGCGGTGGGCGCCGGGCCGGATCATGGTCAATGCGTACGGTCCGAGTGAGACCACGATCATGTCGTCCGCTACCGGACCGATGGTGCCCGGGCAGCCGGTCACCGTCGGGTCACCGACCGTGGGCGTCGATCTCGTCGTCCTCGACCACCGGTTGCGTCCGGTCCCGGCCGGGGTGCGCGGCGAACTCTACGTCCTCGGCTCCAGCCTGGCTCGCGGGTATGTGCGCCGGGCCGGGCTGACGGCGGAGCGTTTCGTGGCGAGTCCGTTCGGCACCGGCGGGCGGATGTACCGCACGGGTGACGTGGTCCGCTGGGTGACCGCCCCGGACGGGCCTCCGGTTCTGGAGTTTTTGGGCCGCAGTGATTTCCAGGTCAAGATCCGGGGGTTCCGGATCGAATTGGGTGAGATCGACGCCGCGTTGACTGCGCATCCGGTGGTGGAGTTCGCCTACACGGTCGGCTATGACGACGGGAGCGGGAGCAGTCGCCTGGTCTCGTACGTGCTGCCGGTGCCGGCAACCGACGTCGAAACCCGGGTGTTGTCGGAGTTCGTCGGGGAGCGTCTTCCCGGGTATATGGTGCCGTCGTCGATCATGGTGTTGGATTCGCTGCCGCTGACCCCGGCCGGCAAACTCGACCGCAACGCCCTGCCCGCACCGGTATTCGCCGCACGCTCGGCCGACATCGTGCGCCCGAGAACGGTCACCGAGGAGATCATCCTCGGGATCTTCCGCGACGTCCTCGGCCTGCCCGAACTGAGCGTCGACACCAGCTTCTTCGAACTCGGCGGCAACTCGCTGATGGCCACCCAGGTCGTGTCCCGGGTGAACACCGCCCTCGGTGTGCGGATCGGGGTCCGCGACCTCTTCCAGTCGCCGTCGGTGTCGCAATTGGCGGTCCCGGCGGCGAACACCGGCCCGCAGGCCGACTCGCGTCCGGTGCTGGAGGCGCGGGAACGACCCGCCCAGGTGCCGCTCTCCGTTGCGCAGCAACGCATGTGGTTCCTCAACCAGTTCGACACGGCGTCGCCCGCCTACAACCTGCCGATCTCCCTTCGGCTCACCGGCGCACTCGACCGGGAAGCCCTGCGAGCGGCACTCGGCGATGTCCAGGAACGGCACGAGGCGCTGCGCACCGTCTTCCCCGACACCCCGGACGGACCCCACCAGCTGGTCGTGCCCGTCGTGAGCGTGCTGGCCGAGACGGATCCGATCGACGTCGACGCGAAGTCGCTCACCGCCGCAGTGACGGCCCTCGGCGGTGCCGGATTCGACCTCACCACCGACACGCCGCTGCGCGCCGGGCTGTTCCGGGAGGCGCCCGACCGGCACGTTCTCGTCCTCGTGGTTCATCACGTCGCCGCCGACGGCTGGTCCATGACGCCGCTGGCCGCCGACGTGATGGTCGCATACGCGGCGCGCGTCGCCGGTCACGCGCCCACCTGGGCGCCCCTCCCGGTGCAGTACGCCGACTACACCCTCTGGCAGCGTGAACTACTGGGTTCGGAAGACGACCCGGACAGCGTGTCCGCGCGGCAGATCGCCCACTGGCAGTCGGCGCTCGCCGGAGTGCCTCAGCTGCTCGAGCTGCCCGCCGACAGGCCGCGGCCCGCCGAGATGTCGCATCGGGGCGGTCGTGTCGAATTCACGATCACGGCCGACGTCCACGGGCGTCTCGTCGATCTGGCGCAGAGCACCGGCACCACGCTGTTCATGGTCACCCACGCAGCCCTCGTGGTGCTGTTCCATCGCCTCGGCGCCGGGACGGACATCGTCATCGGCACCCCGGTCGCCGGACGCGGCGAGGAGGCGCTCGACGACCTGGTGGGCATGTTCGTCAACACCCTGGTGCTTCGTGCGACCGCCGAGCCGGGCGACACGTTCGAGGAGGTTCTCGACCGGGTCCGGGACGCCGACCTTGCCGCGTTCTCCCACGCCGACGTCCCGTTCGAGCGCCTCGTGGAGGTGCTCAGCCCCGACCGGTCCGCCGCGCGTCATCCGCTGTTCCAGGTCATGCTCTCGTTCCAGAACACCGCGCCGACCTCCGTCGAACTTCCAGGCCTCGAGGTCGCGGCGGCGGAAATCGATGTCCATGTTGCGAAATTCGACCTCCAGTTGACCGTCACCGAACGGTTCGTCGGGGCGGGCATGCCGGGTGGTCTCGCGGCCGGCTTCGATTACGCCACCGATCTGTTCGACGAGTCGACCGTAGCGTCGATGGCCGAGCGATTCGCGAACCTGTTGCGCTCGGTCGCGGCTTCCTCCGCGACGGCGGTCGGTGATCTGCCCCTGCTCCACGCCGCCGAACGCGACCGTCTTCTCGGCACGTGGAACGACACCGCGCACCGCGTGCCTGCGATGTGTCTGCCCGAGCTGTTCGACGCGCAGGTTGCCCGCACCCCGGATGCGGTCGCGGTGGTGTTCGGAGACGTCACGCTGTCGTATTCCCAACTCGATTGCCGCGCGAACAGTGTGGCGCGCTACCTGATCGACCGGGGAGTGGGACCCGAATCCCGTGTCGGGCTGGCGATGCGGCGCTCACCGGACCTGCTGGTCGGCATGTACGCGATCGTCAAGGCCGGCGGTGCCTACGTGCCGGTCGATCCCGACCACCCGACGGACCGGATCGGGTATGTGCTCGACTCCGCACAGCCCGTCTGCGTGCTCACGACCTCGGCCGACCGCGGCGCACTTCCCGCGGGTCAGTCATTCGTGGAGATCGATCGGATCGCGCTCGATTCCTATTCCGGCGGACCCGTCACCGACTCCGACCGACTGGCACCACTCCGCCCCGACAACCCCGCGTACGTCATCTACACCTCGGGCTCCACCGGTCGGCCCAAGGGTGTGTCGGTGCCGCACCGCGGGATCGTCAATCAGCTCCTGTGGATGCAGTCGGAATACGCGCTCACCGAACGGGACGTGCTGCTGCAGAAGACCGCAACCACTTTCGACGTATCGCTGTGGGGCTACTTCTGGCCCCTGCACACGGGCGCCACGATGGTGCTGGCCACCCCGGACGGTCACCGCGACCCCGAGTACCTCGCTCGGGTCATCGACGAGCACGGTGTCACCGTCACCGACTTCGTGCCGTCGATGCTCGACGCCTTCGTCGCGTCCGTGCCCATCACCTCGTGCAGCACTCTTCGGCACGTCTTCGTGATCGGCGAGGCGCTGCCCCCGGAGACCGTCACGCGGTTCCGGGCGCTGTCCGATGCCGGACTGCACAACCTGTACGGGCCCACCGAGGCGGCAGTCTCGGTCACGTACTGGGACACCGCGACCACGGTCGCCGGCACGGTGCCGATCGGCGTGCCCGAGTGGAACACCCAGGTTTACGTTCTCGATTCGCGTCTGCACCCGGTTCCCCCCGGCGTTGCCGGCGAGCTCTACCTGGCGGGCGAGCAGCTCGCCCGGGGATACCTCGGCCGCGTCGATCTCACCTCGGACCGGTTCGTGGCCAATCCGTTTACTCCCGGCCTGCGTATGTACCGCACCGGCGACCTCGTGCGATGGACGTCGGCGGGCGCCCTCGAATACATCGGGCGCACCGACTTCCAGGTCAAGTTCCGAGGTCAGCGCATCGAGCTCGGCGAGATCGAATTCGTCCTGCGGGCACAACCGTCGGTCACCAGCGCTGCCGTGCTGGTCCATTCCGATCCCGGCACCGGCGATCGCCTCGTCGCGTACGTCGTGCCCGAGCCGGGACACGACCTCGATACCACGCGACTTCGAGAGTGCGCGGCCGCGTCCCTGCCGGCGTACATGATTCCGGCGGCGCTGATGGTCGTCGACGAATTCCCGCTCAATACAAGTGGAAAGCTCGATCGTCAGGCCCTGCCCGCACCTGAATTCGGTGGTTCCGGCACGGAGTACGTGGCCCCGCGCACGTCCGTCGAGGCCAACCTCGCGGAGATCTTCGCCGAGGTTCTCGGTCTCGACCGTATCGGCCTCCGGGACAACTTCTTCGACGTCGGCGGTAACTCCCTTGTCGCGACGCGGGTCACCTCGCGTATTCGGGCCGAGTTGGGTGCGCCGCTCGCCTTGCGTGACCTGTTCGATGCCCCCACCGTCGGGGCGCTCGCGGAGCGCATCGAGGGAACAGTGCAGACGACACCGCGCGCCCCACTGGTCGCCGCCACGCGCGCCGGACGGATTCCGCTGTCCCCGGCACAACGTCGCATGTGGTTCGTCAACCAGTTCGATACCGCATCTGCCGCCTACAACATGCCCTTCGCCCTGCGGCTGTCCGGCATTCTCGACTGTGACGGCCTGCGTTCGGCGATTCGCGACGTCCTCGAGCGTCACGAGTCCCTGCGCACCCTGTATCCGGACTCGACGGACGGCCCACATCAGGTGATCGTCGGCGCCGACGAGGTGCCCCTCGATCTCGACGTGCAGCCGATCACCGAGGCCGAGCTGCCGACGCGACTCGTGGAGCTCGCCACCGAGGGCTTCGACGTCACGTCCGCGGTGCCGCTGCGCACGGCATTGCTACGACTGTCCGTCGATGAGTACGTGCTCGCCGTGGTGGTGCACCACATCTCCGCCGACGGATCCTCGATGGCCCCGCTCGCACGTGACATCCTGCTCGCCTACACGGCGCGTACGGCTGGGCGGGCACCGTCGTGGCCGCCGTTGGACGTGCAGTACGCGGACTACAGCTATTGGCAGGCGGAGTTTCTCGGCGACGAGACCGACGGTCGGTCACAGGCCACCGAGCAGATCGAATTCTGGTCCGCGGCGCTCGACGGCATCCCCGACCTGCTGGAGTTGCCTGCTGATCGGCCCCGCCCGGCCATGCCGACGAATTCGGGTGCGACGGTACCGTTCTCGGTCGACGCTGCCACGTCGAAAGCCGTCGCCGACCTCGCGGCCCGCTCCGCTGCCACGCCGTTCATGGTGTGGCACGCCGCGCTGTCGGTTCTGCTCTCACGGCTGTCGAACGCGGTGGACGTCACCGTGGGCACGCCCGTCGCCGGTCGTGCCGAACCCTCTTTGCAGGACCTCGTCGGCATGTTCGTCAACACTCTCACCCTGCGCGCTCGAGTGTCCGGTGACCTGTCATTCGCCGACCTGCTTGCGCAGGTGCGGGAGTTCGACCTCGCCGCGTTCGCGCACGCCGATCTGCCGTTCGAGCGTCTCGTGGAGGTACTCGAACCCGCGCGGTCCACAGCCCGTCACCCACTTTTCCAGGTGGGTCTGTCATACGAGAACTTCGAACCGGGAGTGCTGGAACTACCGGGTCTGACGGTGAGCGCCGTCGAGATGAATCCGGAGATCGCGAAATTCGATCTGAACGTGACGCTCACCGAGATCCGCGACGAGCGCGGCACCGTGTCCGGTCTCACCGGTGCGTTCACGTATGCGGTCGATCTGTTCGACCGCGACACTGTGGAGTCGTTCGCGGACCGTTTCGCGCGGATCGTGACGGCGGCGCTGGCCGATCCGGACACGGCGGTGGGGGACCTGCCGGTGCTGGATCAACGGGAACTGGTTCGCGTACTGCGCGAATGGAACGCCACGGACGTGGAGGTGAGCGGGCGCCCCTACCTCGCCCGCTACGACAAGCAGGCGGCACGGACGCCTGATGCGGTGGCGGTGGTGTACCGCGACGTGTCTGTGACGTACCGGGAATTCAACTCGCGGGTCAACCGGCTGGCCCGCAAACTCATCGCCGAAGGCGCCGGAACCGAAACCACCGTCGCGGTCGCAGCCCGCCGGTCGATCGAGTTTCTGATCGCCCTGCACGCCGTGTTGCGGAGTGGTGCGGCGTACGTGCCACTCGACGTCGACCTTCCGGCGGAGCGAGTGGCCCATGTCATCGAGGCAGCCCACCCGGTTCTCGTTCTGACCGCAGTTCGAGGCGAGTTCGAGTCGGACTCCGGAGTCCGGGTTCTCCCGATCGACGGTCTCGAACTCGACCGGTTCGACGATGCCCCGGTGACGAACCGCGACCGGCTGCGGCCTCTCGCGGCCGACAACCTCGCGTATGTCATCTTCACCTCGGGTTCGACCGGCCGACCCAAGGGAGTGGCCGTCTCGCACGCCGGTCTCGGAAGCCACTTCGAGTTCCTGATGTCTCTCTGCGCGCTGGACGAGACCGATCGGGTTGTCGTCAAGACACCACAGTCGTTCGACGCATCACTCTGGGAACTGTTGTGGCCCCTGGCTGTGGGCGCACGCGTCGTGATCGCGGAACCGGACGGACACAAGGATCCCGACTACCTCGCGGAACTGATCGATTCCGAGCAGATCACGGCGATACATTTCGTCCCGTCGATGCTCGCCGTCTTCACCGACGTGATCGCGCCGTCCCGGTTCTCGTCGCTGCGTACCGTGTTCGTCGGCGGCGAGGCACTGTCCGTCAATGTGGCGCGGCGGTTCGCGGCCGTCTCCGATGCTGCCGTCCTCAACGCATACGGTCCCGCGGAGGTCGCGGCCGCCTCCACCACCTCATGGGTGGACACCTCGAACTCGGCCATCGTCACCGTGGGTACACCGGTGTGGAACACCCGAGCCTACGTGTTGGACCAGCGGCTCCACCCCAGTCCTGCCGGGGTGACCGGTGAGTTGTACCTGGCCGGCACGCAGGTGTCTCGCGGATACGCGGGACGCCCCGACCTCACCGCCGAACGGTTCGTGGCGAACCCCTTCGACGCGCCGGGCACTCGGATGTACCGGACCGGTGACCGTCTTCGCTGGACCGGCCGGGGCGAATTGGAATACCTCGGCCGCAACGATTTCCAGGTGAAGCTGCGCGGACTGCGGATCGAGCTCGGTGAGATCGAGGCGGTACTCGAGTCGGCGGACTCGGTTGCCCAGGCGGTCGTGACCGTGTACTCCGGAGCGGCGAGCGAACAATTGGTGGCCTATCTCGTCGCACGTGCGGGCACGAGGGTCGACCTAGAGGCACTGACGGCGTATGCCGCGAGTCGGCTGCCCGAATACATGGTTCCGGACGGGTTCGTCACGCTCGACGCCTTCCCGCTCAACGCGAGCGGCAAACTGGATCGAGTGGCGTTGCCTGCCCCGGCCGTCGGTGACGTCGCGGTCGATCGAGTGGAGCCACGTACTCCGATGGAGGAATCACTCGCGGCCTTGTTCAGGGAGGCGCTCGGCGTCGACGACCTGGGGGTGAACGACTCGTTCTTCGCTCTCGGCGGCGACAGCATCGTATCGATCCAACTGGTTTCGCGAGCCAAGGCCGCGGGGATCGTATTCACCCCACGGGACGTGTTCGAGCGCAAGAGCATTGCCGCGCTCGCCGACGTGGCTACCGTCGCGTCGGCGGATCGACTCGCGCTCGCCGAACTGGCGGGTGGCGGCGTGGGAAACATCGAGTTGACACCGGTTGTCCGATCCCTGCTCGACCGGTCGGGTTCGGTGGGCCGGTATTCGCAGTCCGTGTTACTGACGCTGCCGACCGGGATCGAGCGATCGGACATCGTGGCGACGGTGCAGGCGGTGCTCGACAGGCATGACGCGCTGCGGTCCCGGCTGGTCCGCGACGGTGCGGACGTGCGTCACTCGGTGTTGCCCACCGGTGCCGTCGACGCCGATCGATTGGTCACGACGGTGTCCGTGAATCCCGACCTCGGCGACGCAGCCTTCGATGCGCTGATCGACCGCGAACTCTCCGCCGCGGCCGACCGGTTCGACTTCGAGACCCCGGTGCTCACGCAGTTCGTCTGGTTGGATCGTGGTGCGACCCGGCCCGGGCGGCTCCTCGTGGTTGCGCATCACCTGGTCGTCGACGGTGTGTCCTGGCGGATCATCGTGCCGGACCTCGTTGCGGCGGGAGGTGCCGTCGCGGCCGGTCACGCTCCGAACCTGCCGGAGGTCGGTACGTCGTTGCGGCGGTGGTCGCACGGGTTGTCGGAGGCTGCCCGTCAGCCGTCCACCGTCGCGCAGTTCGACTACTGGCGAAGTGTTGTCGACGCTGCGGACCCGCTCCTCGGCGGCAGGGCTCTCGATCCGGTGCGGGACCGGACCTCGACCACGCAGGAGCTGCACGTCGAGCTGTCCACCGAGATAACGGCCACGCTGCTGGCCCGCGTGCCGGAGGCATTCGGGTGCTCTGTCGGTGATTCGCTGCTTGCCGGCTTCGCGGTGGCCCTCACCGAATGGCGCCGTGCGCGCGGGGTGCCCGCCGCCTCTGCGTACATCACGCTCGAGGGTCACGGCCGCGAAGAGTCGGTCGTGCCGGGCGCCGATCTGTCTCGTACCGTGGGCTGGTTCACCAGCGTTTATCCGGTGCGGCTCGCCCTGGAGGGGGTGGACACACAGGACGCACTCGTCGGCGGCGCGTCCGCCGGCGCCGCGATCAAGGCGGTGAAAGAGCAACTCCTGGCGGTCCCCGACCGGGGCGTCGGGTACGGACTGCTGCGGTACCTCAATCCGGCGACGGCCACCGTTCTCGCGGGCTTCGACCCGCCCCAGGTCGTCTTCAATTACCTCGGAAAGACCGGGATGGGCGATCTGTCCCCGGAGATGCGCGAGATCGGCTGGGTGCCGGATCTCGAGTCGTCGCGCGTCTTCTCAGGTGAAACCGATCAGGACATGAGCGCTTCCGCAGCGATCGAGATCAATGCCGGAGTGACGGATACGGATGCCGGACCGCGACTCGGAGCTTCAGTGCGGTTCGCCGGTGAACTGCTCGCAGCCGACGACGTTCGCGAACTCGTCGATCTGTGGCAGCAGGCGCTCGTCTCACAGATCGAGCACGTCGTCGCCGGATCCGGTGGGGGGCTGACCCCGTCGGACATCGGCACGGTGGCGCTCACCCAGTCCCAGATCGACCTCTGGGAGCGGGCGTACCCGACCCTCGAGGATGTGTGGGCGCTGTCGCCGCTGCAGGCCGGTTTCCACTTCCATTCACTGTTGGCCGCCGAGCACAGTGTCGATGTCTACCATTCTCAGCTGCGGATGACCCTGCTCGGCGACGTGTCGGCGGATCGGATGCGGGCCGCTGCTGCTGCGCTCCTGGACCGGTACTCCAACCTGCGGGTGGTGTTCGTGCAGGACGGCGACGTCACCGCGCAGATCCCCCTCCGCGGGGTGGAGGTCCCACTGACCGTGGTCGACCTCTCGGGCCGTGAGAGTGATTCCGGGGAAAGGGAACTCGCGTCGCTCGTCGCAGAGAACCGGACCGCGCCGTTCGACTTGTCCGAGGCGCCGCTGCTGCGACTGCTGCTCGTGCGCACGGGAGCCGATCGGCACGAGTTGGCGATGACCAACCACCACATCCTCCTCGACGGATGGTCCATCCCGCTGATCGTCCAGGACCTGCTGGTGCTCTACGCGACCGCGGGCGATCAGTCCGCACTGCCGGCGGTGCGGCCCTACCGGGAATACCTCGACTGGCTGACCCGTCGAGACCCCTCCGCCTCGCGGGCCGCGTGGGCGCACGCGTTGGAAGGCTTCGACGAGCCGACTCTGCTTGCACCTGCCCGCACCGGCGGCAGCGCAACGGCGGACCCGGAGGAAGTTCCGGTCCACTTTTCCGCGGCGGACACCGCCGAGCTGCTGGCGTTCGCCCGACAGCACGGCGTCACGCCGAACACGGTGATCCAGACCGCCTGGGCTCTGCTGCTCAGGCGACTCACCGGACGGGACGACGTCGTATTCGGCGCTACCGTCTCGGGCCGCCCCCCGCACATCCCCGGGATCGAGTCGATGGTCGGGCTCTTCATCAACACCGTCCCCGTCCGGGTACGAATCGACGCCGACGAGTCGGTGGCCGAATTGCTGGTACGGGTGCAGGGGCAGCAGGCCGATTTGCTCGATCACCACTACCTCGGCCTGACGGAAATCCAGGCAGAGGCGGGGGTCGGGGCGCTGTTCGACACGCTCACCGTCTTCGAGTCGTACCCCATGGATCAGGCGGCGCTGCAGGCGCAGACCGACATCGCAGGTATGCGCGTGGACTCGGTCCAGGTGCACAGTGTCACCCACTACCCCTTGAGCCTGATGGCCCAGGTCGACGACACCCTGCGGCTCGGGGTGGCCTACCTGCCGGACACCTTTGAGCGCGACGAAGCGAGGTTGATTGCGGCGCGGCTCGATTCGGTGATTCGAGCGTTGATCGCAGAGCCCTCCGCCGCGGTCGCCCAGGTCACCGGATTCATCCCGGGCGAGTATGCGCGGGTGATGCACGACTGGAACGCCACCGACCACCACGTGCCGGAGTCGACGCTGCTGACGTTGTTCGAGGCGCAGGCTGCGCGTACACCCGATGCTGTTGCTGTCGATTTCGACGGTGACGTGCTGACGTACGCAGCCCTCGATGCGCGCGCGAACCAGCTGGCCCGGCATCTGATCGCGCTGGGCGTGGCCCCCGAAACCCGAGTGGCCGTGGTGATGCGGCGGTCGCTGGAACTGGTCGTCGGAATCTATGCCGTACTCAAGGCCGGTGGTGCGTACGTGCCGGTCGATCCCGATCACCCGGCGGAGCGAACGAGTTACGTGCTCGCGTCGGCGCAGCCGGTGTGCGTGCTGACCACCTCGGCCGACCGACCGGACCTGCCGAACCGGATCCCCGTGTCGGCCCTCGACACTCTCGACCTCTCGGGTGTCTCTGCGGTGCCGTTGACCGACGCCGAGCGTATCGAACCGTTGCGGCCTGCACACCCTGCGTACGTCATCTACACCTCCGGCTCCACCGGCAAGCCCAAGGGGGTCGCGGTACCGCATGCGGCAATCGTGAATCAACTGCTCTGGATGCAGTCGGAGTACGCACTCACCGATCGGGATGTGTGGTTGCAGAAGACCGCAACCACGTTCGACGTGTCGTTGTGGGGTTACTTCTGGCCCCTTCAGGTGGGTGCCACCATGGTGCTGGCCACTCCGGACGGGCATCGAGAGCCTGCCTATCTGACTCGGGTCATCGACGAGCGTGCGGTGACGGTTACCGATTTCGTGCCGTCCATGCTCGACGTGTTCGTCGCGGCCGCCCCGGAGGGGACGTGCCGTTCGTTGCGGCTCGTGTTCGTCATCGGCGAAGCGCTGCCGCCCGCGACAGTTCTGCGTTTCCGGGAACTCTCCGCGGCCGGACTGCACAACCTGTACGGGCCCACCGAGGCCGCAGTGTCGGTGACGTACTGGAAGACCGGTGACGCCGACACCACGAACGTGCCGATCGGTGTGCCGGAATGGAACACACAGGCCTACGTGCTCGATTCCCGGCTGCACCCCGTTCCCGTCGGCGTTCCGGGAGAGCTCTACCTGGGCGGTGCTCAGCTCGCACGCGGATACCTCGGCCGCGTCGATCTCACGTCCGACCGATTCGTCGCGAACCCGTTTGGACGCACGGGCGAGCGCATGTACCGCACCGGCGACCTCGTGCGATGGACGTCGTCGGGAGCGCTCGTCTACATCGGACGTACCGACTTCCAGGTGAAGTTCCGTGGTCAGCGCATCGAACTCGGCGAGATCGAGACAGTGCTCCGGTCGCACCCGGCGGTCACCGGCGCCGTCGTATCGGTGTACTCCGACACCACCGTCGGCGATCATCTGGTCGCGTATGTCGTCGGTACACCCGGCGAGTTGGACGTCGCGGAGCTTCGCCGGCAGGCTTCGGAATCCCTTCCGTCGTATATGGTGCCGTCCGCGATCACAGTGCTCGACGAGTTCCCGCTGAACACCAGCGGAAAACTCGATCGTAAGGAGTTGCCCGTTCCTGAATTCCACGGGAGTTCAACCAAGTACATCGCGCCGCGAAATGAGGCCGAGCGCACAGTCGCGGCAGTGTTCGCTGACGTGCTCGGTTCGAGCCGGGTCGGCGCGCACGACAACTTCTTCGATCTCGGCGGCAACTCGCTCTCCGTCACACGAGTGGCGGCTCGGCTCGGTGAGTTGTCGGGCACCGGACTCTCCGTGCGCGATGTGTTCACCGCGCCCACGGTCGCGGAGTTGGCTCGTCGTCTCGCCGAGCCCACGGCCGCAGGGGGCGCGCGCCCGGTGCTGTCCGGGATGCAGCGACCGGCCCGGATACCGCTGTCACCGGCGCAGCAGCGGATGTGGTTCATCAACCAGTTCGACCCCTCCTCGCCCGCGTACAACCTGCCGTTCGCGGTCCGCATGTCCGGTGCTCTCGATGTCGCCGCGCTGTCTCAGGCACTCGACGACGTAGTCGGGCGCCACGAGTCGCTTCGTACCGTTTTCCCTGACACGGACGACGGACCCGCCCAGGTCGTCGTGTCCGCGGCAGATCTCTCGATGCCCCTCGAGGTCGTGGACGTACCGGAGGGCGAGCTCGATTCCCGGATGATTGCATTCTCGTCGCACGGGTTCGACGTGTCCGAGGACTTGCCGGTTCGGGCAACGCTGTTCCGCACCGGTCCCGGCGAACACGTCCTGGCGATCACGCTGCACCACATCGCCGCCGACGGTTGGTCGTTCGGACCTCTCGGCGCGGACGTCATGGTCGCGTACGCGGCCCGAGCAGAGTCGCGAAGTCCGGAGTGGATTCCGCTTGCTGTCCAGTATGCCGACTACAGTGTGTGGCACAGGGCGGTTCTCGGCAGCGAGGACGAGCCGGAGTCCCTCGCCCGGCGCCAACTCGAGTACTGGACGCGGACGCTCGACGGTCTCCCGGACGAGCTGAAACTCCCCTTCGACCGCCCGCGCCGGACTGAGCAGTCCTACGTCGGGGGATCCGTGGGCTTCACCATCACCCCCGAGATTCACAGCGGAATCGAACGGTTGGCGCGTGAACACGGAGCCACGGTCTTCATGGTGGCGCACGCTGCCTTCGCGCTCCTGTTGGCCCGCCTGTCCGCGTCGGACGATATCGCCGTCGGCGCTCCGATCGCGGGACGTGGCGAACGTGCTCTCGACAACCTGGTGGGAATGTTCGTCAATACGCTCGTGCTCCGCACGCGCATCGAGAGCACTGAGACGTTCGCGGAGTTGCTGACGCGGGTACGCGACGGCGACATCGGGGCATTCGGCCACGCGGACCTCCCCTTCGAGCGTCTCGTCGACGTACTCGACCCCGTGCGGACGTCCGCGCATCACCCGGTCATCCAGGCTGCGCTGTCGATGCAGCCGACGGCCATCGACGACATCGAGCTCCCCGGACTCCGGGTGCGTGTCGAGGACATCGACGCGCGTGTCGCGAAGTTCGACCTGCAGCTGACATTGGGTGAGGACATCGACCCCGCGGGCGTTCCGTCGGGTATTCGCGCCGAGTTCACCTACGCCGCAGACTTGTTCGACGACGTTACTGTGCGCCGGTACGCGGGGCAGCTCGTGCGAATCCTCGAAACGGTGATTGCAGACCCGACCACGGTGGTCGGCGACGTGAATCTCCTCGACGACGCCGAGAGGGCCCGCCTGGTACCGGTTCGCGGGCCTGCGAGTCGACCTAGTCGACTGCTTCCCGAAGTGCTAGCCGAGTCTGCGGCCGACCCGTCCGCGACGGCGCTCGTCTTCGGCGACCGTTCGATGACCTACGGAGAACTGGACCGGCGATCCAACCTCTGGGCGCGCGAATTGATCGAAGCCGGAGCCGGACCCGAGACATTCGTGGCCGTCGCGCTCGCCCGCTCGATCGAATCGGTGCTCGCCGTCTGGGCCGTTGCCAAGGCAGGTGCCGCGTTCGTGCCGGTGGATCCGAACTACCCGGCCGAACGAATCGCACACATGCTCGGCGATTCGGGGTCCGCGCTCGGCCTGACGACGATCGAGTTCCGAGCCGGATTGCCCGACTCGACACAGTGGCTCGTGATGGACGATCCCGACCACACTGCGCTGGTGACGTCCCACTCCTCGGCCGCGGTGACAGCGGCCGATCGCCTCGGACGGATGCACGCGGACCAACTCGCCTACCTCATCTACACATCCGGATCCACCGGACTGCCCAAGGGCGTCGCCGTCACACACTCGGGGCTCGCGAACCTCCTGACCGAGCTGGCCGACGAGTACGAGCTCACCGCCGACGCCCGTACCCTGCACTTCGCATCACCCAGTTTCGACGCCTCCGTATTTGAGTATCTGATGGCCTTCTGCAGGGGCGCGACGATGGTGGTCGTTCCCCACTCGGTGTACGGCGGTACGGAGCTCGCCGAACTCCTGGGCGCGCAGAGGGTCACGCACGCCTTCATCACACCGGCCGCGTTGGCGTCCGTCGACCCCACGGGACTCGACGAACTCGCCGTCATCGTCGTCGGCGGAGAGGCCTGGGGTGCCGACCTCGCCGAGCGTTGGGTACCGGGGCGGGCACTGTTCAACGGATACGGGCCGACCGAGTCCTCGATGATGGTGACGCAGTCTGGACCGCTGATGCTCGGCGAGCGGATGACCATCGGCGCTCCTGTGCGCGGTGTCGAGGCTTTCGTTCTCGACGCGCGGCTGCATCCCGTGTCACCCGGTGTGCCCGGGGAGCTGTACATATCGGGGCCGGCGCTTGCCCGCGGCTACCACCAGCGACTCGGTCTCACCGCGGAGCGTTTCGTCGCGAACCCCCACGGTGCACCCGGTCGGCGGATGTACCGTACCGGCGACCTCGTCCGGTGGGTCGAGTCCCGCACCGGGACATACGTCATCGAATACGTCGGGCGCAGCGACTTCCAGGTGAAGATTCGTGGATTCCGTGTGGAACTCGGTGAAATCGACTCCGTGTTCCGAGCGCATTCTGCGGTCGGATTCGCCGCAACCATCGCGCACGACACCGAATCCGGCGTTACAGCACTGGTCACCTATGTCTGCGCTGCGTCGGGGAACGACGTCGACGTCGACGACTTGACCGCATTCGTCGGCGGGGTGTTGCCGGCGCACATGGTCCCCGGTTCGATCATGGTTCTCGACTCGATCCCGCTGACACCGGCGGGCAAGCTCGACCGCCGCGCCCTCCCCGAGCCCGTGTTCGTGAGCCATACCCGATTCACCGCACCCGACACAGCGGACGAGATCGCAGTCGCCGCAGCGTTCGCGGATGTGCTGGGTGAATCACGCATCGGTGTGGACGACAACTTCTTCGCTCTCGGTGGCAACTCCTTGTCCGCCACCCAGGTGGTTTCCCGGGTCGGTTCAGCGTTCGGCACCCGTGTCTCCGTTCGCACGCTGTTCGACAACCCCACTGTGCGTCAACTTGTCTCCGCAGTGGCCACGTCGGGGCCGGACGCGTCCTCGGGTCGGCCCGCGCTGACCCGACGCGAGCATCCCGGACGAATCCCGTTGTCGCTGGCGCAGCAGCGGATCTGGTTCCTCAACCAATACGATCCTTCGTCGTCCGCATACAACATTCCACTCGCACTGCGGATGTCGGGGCGTATCGACGTCCCGGCCTTGCGTGCCGCGCTCGGTGACGTTCTGGAACGACACGAGTCGTTGCGGACCGTGTACCCAGGTTCTGCGGACGGTGCGCATCAGGAGATCCTGCCGGCCGCCGCCGCAGAATTCGATCTCACACCGATCCGAACCGCGCCGGACCAGCTGATGCTCCGGATCGCCGAGTACGCAGTCGCCGGTTTCGATGTGACCCGGGAGATCCCGTTCCGAATCCACCTGTTCCGGGAGAACCGTTCCGAACACGTGCTGCTGCTCGTCGCGCACCACATCGCGGCAGACGGATGGTCGTTCGGTCCGCTCGCCGCCGACGTGATGGCCGCATATGCATCCCGAGTGGAAGGGCTGGCGCCGTCCTGGGAGCCGCTGCCCGTCCAGTACGCCGATTACAGTGTGTGGCAGCGGGAACTGCTCGGCGCCGAGGACGATCCGGACAGTCTGTCCGCCACGCAGATCGAGCGTTGGCGTGCGGCGCTGGACGGTGCGCCCGAGGCACTCGATCTGCCTACGGACCACCCCCGTCCCGCGGTAGCGTCGCACCGCGGTGAACGCGTGGACTTCGAGATCGATGCCGACACCCACCGGGGGCTGGTCGAGCGCGCCCAGAAGGGCGGCACTACGCTGTTCATGGTTGTTCATGCAGCGTTCGCGACGCTCTTGCACAGGCTCAGCGGCAGCACGGACATCGTGATCGGCACACCCGTCGCAGGCCGCGGGGACGAGGGACTCGACCCGCTCGTCGGAATGTTCGTGAACACCCTGGCCTTGCGCACACGGATTGACCCCGGCGAGAGTATCGACGCTCTCCTGGAACAGGTGCGCGATGTCGATCTCACGGCATTCCAGGACACGGAGGTTCCCTTCGACCGGCTCGTCGAGATCCTGCGTCCCACCCGGTCGTCCGATCGGCACCCGCTGTTTCAGGTGATGTTCGCCTTCCAGAATCTGCGGCCGGTGACGCTGGAACTGCCGCAGTTGGTGGTAGAGGCCGTCGACTTCGATCCTCACATCGCGAAGTTCGATCTGGATCTGGCGCTCGCCGAGATCGTGGACGACGCCGGACACCATCACGGGATTTCCGGTGCCTTCACATTCGCATCGGAACTCTTCGAACGCGCCACTGTCGCGGGATTCGCGGACCGATTCCTGCGGATCCTCGAGGCGGTCGCTTCCGCCGACGACATCGCCGTCGGCGATATCGCCATCCTGGGTGCGGCCGAGCAAGGGTCCCTCGCACCGGTGTGGGGCGGGCCGTTGCTCGCGAACGCCACGCTGCCCGAGCTGCTTCTCGCGACGGCGGAACGGTATCCGGACTCGACTGCCGTCGTCTTCGACGGTGTCTCGATCGATTACCGTGAGCTGGACCGACGATCGACACAGCTGGCACGTGCACTCATCGGGATGGGCGTCGGCCCGGAAACCTACGTCGCACTAGCCTTGCCGCGCTCTGTCGAATCGGTGCTGTGCGTGTGGGCCGCTGCCAAGACCGGTGCGGCCTACGTTCCGATCGACCCCGCGCATCCGGTGGACCGCATCGCGCACATTCTGCGGGATTCGGGAGTCGTCGTCGGTGTCACCTGCGCCGAGTTCGCCGAACACCTCCCGGGGGTGACCGACTGGCTCCTACTCGACGATCCGGAAGTGCTCCGCGAATTGTCCTCGGCGAGCACTGCGCCGGTCGGGGATGCGGATCGTACCTCCGCTCTGCATGTCGATCATCCCGCCTATCTCATCTACACGTCGGGTTCGACGGGACTGCCCAAGGGCGTGGTGGTGTCCCACCGCGGTCTCGCGAATCTCGCCGGCTCGTATACCACCGCAGTGCGGGCCACCGAGGAATCCCGGGTCGCGCACCTCGCGTCCCCGACGTTCGACCTGTCCGTCCTCGAACTGCTTCTGGCCCACACTTCCGGGGCCGCGCTGGTGGTCTGCCCGCCCGGTGTGTACGGCGGCGTAGAGCTACACGAGGTGTTGCAGTCCGAACGCGTCACGCACATGACCATCACGAATGCTGCTCTGGCGTCGGTCGAGCCGGAGGGACTGGACGATCTACGCTCGATCGTCGTCGGCGGCGACGCCTGCCCACCGGAGACGGTGGCGCGATGGGCCGACCGACTCGAACTCGTCAACGGGTACGGTCCCACCGAAGTGACGGTGGGCGCCACGTTCAGCTCGGTGCTCGGCCGGGGCCGAGACATCACCATCGGCGGGCCGCTGCCCGGGGTCGCCGCCGTGGTTCTCGATTCGAGGTTGCGGCCCGTGCCGGTCGGTGTCGTGGGAGAGCTGTACCTGCTGGGACCGGCTCTGGCACGCGGATACCACGAGCGTGCCGCGCTCACGGCACACCGCTTCGTGGCCAGTCCGTTCGAGGCCGCCGGTGCCCGGATGTACCGCACCGGTGACATTGTGCGCTGGCGCGCAGTACATTCCGGTGTGACCGGCAGCATGACCGACGGCACTTTTCCCGGACATGCGATCGAGTACCTCGGCCGCTCCGACCATCAGGTCAAGGTTCGTGGACTTCGTATCGAACTCGGCGAGATCGATGCCGCCCTCAACGCACATCCCGATGTCGAATTCGCTGCCACCCTGGGCTACGAGTCGCCCGCGGAAACCCGACTGGCATCGCACGTGCTGGTCGGTGCGGGCGCCGACCGTGATCCGGCAGCTCTGCTCGCGTTTCTGCGTCAGGCATTGCCGGGATACATGGTTCCGTCGGCGCTCGTGTTCCTGGACACGATTCCGCTGACCCCGAATGGCAAACTCGACCGGGGCGCCCTGCCCGCGCCCGACTTCGGTGCGGCAGCCAAGGAGATCGTGTACCGGGAACCGCGGAACCCCCTGGAGCAGTCGATCGCGGATGCGTTTGCCGAAGTGCTGGGCGGTACGGACATCGGTCTCGACACGGATTTCTTCGATGCAGGCGGTAACTCGCTCTCCGCGACCCGGGTGACCGCCCGGGTCGGCGCCCTGCTCGACATCCGGGTCACCGTGCGTGATCTCTTCGAAGCCCCGACCGTCCTCGCGCTGGCCGAGTCGCTGGCGCCGCGAATGTCCGAGGCGGACGACGGCGCTTCCGCCGGACCGGCCCTGGCGCCGCAGCCGCGTCCCGACCGGATCCCGCTGTCACTCGCGCAGCAGCGGATGTGGTTCCTCAACCAGTTCGAGACGTCCTCGCCCGCATACAACCTGCCTGCCGCGGTCCGGCTCACCGGACCGCTGGACATGGCGGCGCTGGCCGCGGCGATCGACGATCTGATCACCCGGCACGAATCGCTGCGGACCGTCTTCCCCGATTCCCGGGGCGGACCGCACCAGGTGATCCTCGAGCCCGGACAGTTCACCCCCGACACCGCACCGGTCCGCATGAGCGAAACCGGGCTACGCGCGGATCTCGAACAATTCCTGCTGACCGGCTTCGACGTCTCCCAGGCGGTGCCCCTGCGGGTGAAGGTGTACTCGCTCGGCGACACCGAGCACGTGCTCGCTTTCGTCGTCCATCACATCGCCGCCGACGGCGTGTCCATGGAACCGCTGATCCGGGACGTGATGATCGCGTACTCGAGCCGCGCGGCAGGTCATGCGCCCACCTGGGCGCCGCTGCCGGTGCAGTACGCCGACTACGCGCTGTGGCAGCGGGAGGTGCTCGGCGTCGAATCCGACCCGGCCAGCCTCGCCGCCGCCCAGCTCGAGTATTGGACCCGGACACTCGCCGGTGTCCCGGACCAGCTGTACCTGCCGGGGGACCGGGGCAGGCCGGCCGTTCCGTCGCATCGGGGTGCGGCAACGCGTTTCACCCTGGACGCCGACACGCACCGGGCCCTGGCCGAGCTGGCACGCGCGCACGGCGCCAGCCTCTTCATGGTCGCCCACGCCGCGCTCAGCGTCCTGCTGGCCCGGCTCAGCACGAGCTCCGACATCACTGTCGGCACGGCGATCGCCGGTCGCGGCCGGGTGGAACTCGACGACATCATCGGCATGTTCGTCAACACCCTCGTGTTGCGCACGACGCTGGACCCGGGGGCGTCGTTCGTGTCGCTGCTCGAACAGGCCCGGGACGTCGACCTCGAGGCGTTCGCCCACGCGGACCTGCCGTTCGAGCGGCTGGTGGAGGTTCTCAGCCCGGTCCGCTCCACCTCGCACCACCCGCTGTTCCAGGTGGCGCTCGGCGTGCAGGCGGTCTCCGCCGACCGACTCGAACTGGACGGGCTGTCGCTGGAGCCGCTCACCCTCGACGCGAGCATCGCGAAGTTCGACCTGCACTTCACGCTCACCGAGCGGCTCGACGACGCCTCCGAGGCCGCCGGCATCGACGCCGAACTGGTCTACGCGACAGACATTTTCGACGAGAGCACCGCCGCCGAGTACGCGACCCGGCTGCGGCGGATCTTCGAGGCGGTCGTCGCCGACCCGCAGCGGCCGATCGGTGACATTCCGGTCCTCGGCGACGAGGAATACGCGGCGCTCACCCCGGTGCGCGGCGCCGACGCGCGACCGGTGCAGATGCTGCCCGAGATCCTCGCCGACGCCGTCGCCGCGGCACCCGACGGACCCGCCGTCGTCTTCGAGGGGGAGAGCCTCACGTACCGGGACCTCGACGAACGGTCGAACCAGCTGGCCCGGTTGCTCGTCGACAGGGGAGTGGGACCCGAAACCCGGGTCGCGCTGGCGCTGCCGCGGTCCCTCGAATCCGTGGTGGCCGTGTGGGCGGTGGCCAAGACCGGTGCAGCCTTCGTGCCCGTCGACCCCGGCTATCCCGCGGACCGCGTCCTGCACATGGTGCAGGACTCCGGGGCGATGGTCGGGATCACCGTGTCCGCGAAACAGGACCTCCTCCCGGACTCGATCCGGTGGATGCTGCTCGACGACCCGGCACTCGCGGTGCGCTGCACCCACGAATCCCGGTTGCCGCTCACCAACCGCGACCGCATGCGGCCGATCCTGTCCGACCAGGTGGCGTACGTCATCTACACGTCGGGGTCCACCGGCCGGCCCAAGGGAGTCGCGGTCACGCATCGCGGTCTGATGAACCTGGTAACCGACGAGCGTGAGCTCCTCGGGGTCACCTCCGGCTCGCGGACACTGCATTTCGCGTCCCCGAGCTTCGACGCCTCGGTGTTCGAGATGCTGATGGCACTCGGCGCGGGAGCCACGATGGTCATCGCCCCGCCCACGATCTACGGCGGATCGGAACTCGCGGAACTGCTCGCCGCGGAACACGTCACCCATGCGTTCTCCACTCCGGCGGCGCTGGCGTCGGTGGACCATCACGGGCTCGACGACCTCGCCGTGGTCGTGGTCGCCGGTGACGTGTGCCCACCGGAACTGGTCGCCCGCTGGGCGCCCGGGCGTCGCATGGTGAACGCGTACGGCCCCAGCGAGGCGACGATCATGTCGTCCATCACCGAACCCCTCCGCGCCGGCGAACCGGTCACCATCGGTGGCCCGAGCCGCGGAGTGCGGGCACTCGTGCTGGACGGCCGGCTGTGCCCGGTGCCGGTGGGTGTGCCGGGCGAACTGTACGTCGGAGGACCGAGCCTCGCCCGCGGCTACCTGGGACGGCCGGGACTGACCGCCGAACGCTTCGTCGCCGACCCGTACGGCGAGCCCGGCGACCTGATGTACCGCACCGGCGACCTCGTCCGGTGGCGGGAGAACCGCGTCCTCGATTTCGTCGGCCGCACCGACCACCAGGTGAAGATCCGCGGATTCCGGATCGAACTCGGCGAGATCGATGCCGCGCTCACCGCACACCCGCAGATCGAGTACGCCACCACGATCGGGTACGAGCACCCGAACGGGGAGACCTCCCTCGTCGCGTACGTGCTGCCGTTCACCGGTGAGGACGTGGACCGGGTCGAGGTCGCGAACTTCGTCGGGCGCACCCTGCCCGCCTACATGGTTCCCGCCTCCGTCACGCTCCTCGACGCCCTGCCGCTCACCCCGGCGGGCAAGCTCGACCGGGCCGCGCTGCCCGAGCCGATCTTCGTCGCCGCGGCCACGACATTCGAGGCACCGCGGAACCCGATGGAAGTGATCGTCGCCGGCATCTTCGCGGACATCCTCGCGTTGCCCGAGATCGGCATCCACGACAGCTTCTTCGACCTCGGCGGCAACTCGTTGCTCGCCACCCAGGTGGTGTCGCGGATCAACGCCGCACTCGACGTCCACGTCGGGGTCCGTGAAGTGTTCGAGTCGCCGACCGTCGCCGCACTCGCGGCACGCATCACCGAGACCACCACCCGCGGTGTGCGACGCCCCGCGCTGACGGCGAAGCCCCGGCCCGAGCACATTCCGCTGTCGCTCGCCCAGCAGCGGATGTGGTTCATCAACCAGTTCGACACCGCATCGCCCGCCTACAACCTGCCGGTCGCGCTCCGGCTGTCGGGCGAGGTGGACCTGCCTGCCATGCAGATCGCGATCGCCGATCTCGTCGGGCGGCACGAGGCGCTGCGCACCGTCTATCCCGACTCCGCCGACGGTCCGCACCAGGTGATCGTGCCCGCCGGGGACGCGGTGCCCGACCTGACACCGGTGGCGGCGCACCCCGACGACGTCCTCGCCCGGGTACTCGCACTCGTCACGACAGGCTTCGACGTGACCGCGGACGTGCCGCTGCGGGCGCGGATGTACCGCGTCGGCGCCGACGACTACGTGCTCGTGATGGTCGCCCACCACATCTCGGGTGACGGCTGGTCGCTCGCCCCGCTGGCCCGCGACGTCATGCTCGCCTACACCGCCCGCGCCGAGGGACACGTTCCCCGCTGGACGCCGCTGCCGGTGCAGTACGCCGACTACAGCCTGTGGCAGCGGGAACTCCTCGGCGACGAGACCGATCCCGAATCGGTCGCCGCCGCTCAGATCGCCTACTGGACCCGCACGCTGGAGGGTCTGCCGGACCGGCTGTCCCTGCCGACCGACCGTCCCCGCCCCGCGGTCGCGTCGCACCTGGGCGCGCACGTGCCGTTCACCATCGACGCCGGCACCCACCGCGCCCTGCTGGCGCTCGCACGCGGCCGGAACACCTCCCTGTTCATGGTGATGCACACCGCGCTCGCGGTGCTGCTCGCGCGACTGAGCAACGAGTCCGACATCGCCGTCGGCGCACCCATCGCCGGCCGCGGTGAGGAATCCCTCGACGAACTCGTCGGCATGTTCGTGAACACCCTGGTACTGCGCACCCGGGTGGACCTCGCGAGTTCGTTCGCGGACAGCCTCGCCGACGCACGCTCTGCCGATCTGAATGCGTTCGCGCACTCCGACATTCCGTTCGAGCGCCTCGTCGACGTGCTGAACCCGGCCCGGTCCCGCGCGCACCACCCGCTGTTCCAGGTCGCGTTCTCGTTCCAGAACCTCGCCACCACCACACTCGAACTTCCCGGACTGCACGTCGAGGGACTCGACGTGCCGAACACGATCTCCAACTTCGATCTGCACCTGACATTGTCGGAGAAGCACGACGCCGACGGATCCCCGGACGTGATCGAGGCACAGTTCACCTACGCCACCGACCTCTTCGACGAATCCACCGTGCGGGCGTTCGCGGAACGCTTCACCCGCGTGCTCGCGTCGGTCGTGGAGGATCCGGACGTGGCGGTCGGGGGCATCGACCTCCTCGACGGCCCCGAACGACAGTCGATCGTCGCCGACTTCAACGACACCGGCGTCGATCTGCCGCCGACGACGCTCGCCGAACTGTTCTCCGCCCAGGCGGCGCGCACCCCCGAGAAGGCCGCGGTGTTCTTCGAGGGCACCGAACTGACCTATGCGGAGTTCGACCGCCGTGTCGACGTGCTCGCCCACCGCCTGATCGATCGCGGGGTGGGACCGGAATCCGTGGTGGGACTGGCGATGAACCGGTCGATCGAACTGCTGGTCGGGATGTACGCGGTGCTGCGAGCCGGCGGCGCGTACCTCCCGATCGATCTCACCCATCCGGCCGACCGCCTCGCCTACGTGCTCGCGACCGCACGACCGGTGTGCATCCTCACCACGTCCTCGGACGGGTTCGCCGCCGAGTCCGTCCCGGTCATCGAGATCGACACCCTCGACCACACCGGCTCACCACGCGAACCGGTGACCGATGCGCGTCGCCTCGCCCCGCTGCGGCCGGAGAACACGGCGTACCTGATCTTCACGTCCGGGTCCACCGGCCGGCCCAAGGGGGTCGCCGTGACTCACGCCGCCATCGCGAACCAACTCCGCTGGAAGCAGCACGAATACCCGCTCGACACCACCGACGCCGTCGTGCAGAAGACACCCGTCACGTTCGACCTGTCGGTGTGGGAACTGTTCTGGCCGCTGACCACGGGCGCCCGACTCGTCATCGCCCGCCCGGACGGTCACCGCGACCCGGCCTACCTGGCGGACCTGATGCGTCAGCAGCGCGTCACGACAGCACATTTCGTGCCGTCCCTGTTGGAGGCCTTCCTGGCGACGCCGGGTGCGGGGGAGCAGCCGGCCCTGCGGCGGGTGCTGTGCATCGGCGAAGCGCTGCCCGTCGACACCGCCGCCCGCTTCCGCCGCCGGTTCGGGGCCGTCGCGCTACACAACCTGTACGGGCCCACCGAGGCCGCCGTGTCCGTGACCGCCTGGACACACACCGCCGACGATGTCGACACCGTTCCCATCGGCGGACCCGAGTGGAACACGCAGGTGTTCGTGCTGGACGCCCGCTTGAACCCGGTCCCCGTCGGGGTAGCGGGTGAGCTGTATCTCGCCGGTGAGCAACTGGCCCGCGGCTACGTCGCTCGCGCGGATCTGACGGCCGAACGCTTCGTGGCCAACCCCTTCGGCGCATCCGGTTCGCGGCTCTACCGCACCGGCGACGTCGTCCGCTGGCGCGTCCGGGACAGCAGGGGCGTCCTCGAGTACCTCGAGCGCTCCGACTTCCAGGTGAAGGTCCGCGGGTTCCGCATCGAACTCGGCGAGATCGAGTCCGCCCTGGTGTCGAGCGCGGGAGTGGGGCAGGCCGTCGTCGTCGCCCACCAGCACCCGCACACCGGGACCGCCCTGATCGGCTACGTCGTCCCCGAGGACGGTGCCACCGTCGACTCCGCCGCGGTTCTGGCCGAGGTCGGCGCCGCCGTCCCGAGCTACATGGTGCCCGCCGCCCTCGTCGTGCTCGCGCAACTGCCCCTGACCTCGAACGGCAAACTCGACCGCAAGGCCCTTCCCGCACCCGACTTCGCCTCGGCGACAGACGAATATCGTGCCCCCGCGACGCCCACGGAGGAATCGGTTGCCGCCGTGTTCGCCGACGTGCTCGGCGTCGACCAGGTCGGTACCGCAGCGAACTTCTTCGACCTCGGTGGCAACTCCCTCGTCGCCACCCGGGTGGTCGCCCGCCTGTCCGAGCGGCTCGGGTGCCGTGTGGAGATTCGAACCCTGTTCGCGGCGCCCACCGTCGCCGCCCTTGCGGCACTGCTGGATTCGATCGACGCCACCGCACCCGCCCGCCCGGCGCTGACACCGGCGGTGCGCCCCGAACGGATTCCGCTGTCGTCGGCGCAACACCGGATGTGGTTCCTCAACAGGTTCGACCCGAATTCCGCGGTGCACAACATTCCCGCGGCGGTCCGGCTGTCGGGCGCGCTGGACGTCGACGCACTGCAGCATGCGGTCGCCGACGTCGTCCGCAGGCACGAGTCGCTGCGGACGGTGTACCCGGACTCCGCGGACGGCCCGCACCAGGTGATCCTGCCCATCGACCGGGTGGGGGGCGAAATGTCCGTCGTCGCGACGGACGAGGCCGCGCTGCCCGCTCGAATCGCCGGCCTGGTGACCACCGGATTCGACGTCACCACGGAGGTTCCGGTGCGGGTGCGGATCTTCCGCATGTCCGCGACGGAACACGTTCTCGCCCTGGTGGTCCATCACATCTCCGGCGACGGCTGGTCGATGGCCCCGATGGTGCGGGACGTGATGACGGCGTACGCGGCGCGGTCGGCGGACACCACGCCCGACTGGGCGCCGCTGCCGGTGCAGTACGCCGACTACGCGCTGTGGCAGCGGGCGCTTCTCGGCGACGAGACCGATCCCGAATCGGTGTCGGCACGGCAACTCGCGTTCTGGACGCACACCCTCGCGGGCGCACCGGATCAGTTGGACCTGCCCACCGACCGCCCGCGTCCCGCGGTCGCGTCGTACCGGGGCGGCACCGTCGACTTCGCCGTGCCGGCCGACCTGCACGGCACGCTCCTGGGTGCGGCGCGGGACGCGAACGCGTCCCTGTTCATGCTCGTGCACTCGGCGCTCGCGGTGCTGCTGAGCCGACTCTCCGGCACCGGGGACATCGCCATCGGCACTCCCGTCGCGGGCCGTGGCGAACGCGAACTCGACGACCTGATCGGCATGTTCGTCAACACGCTGGTCCTGCGCCAGCAGGTCGACGGAGGCCGGACCTTCGCCGAACTGGTCGCCGACGTGCGCGAGACCGATCTCGCCGCCTTCTCCCACGCGGACGTCCCGTTCGAGCGCCTCGTGGAGATCGTCAATCCGTCGCGGTCCACCGGGCGGCATCCCCTGTTCCAGGTGATGCTCACGTTCCAGAACCTCGACCAGGCGACCCTTCGACTGGGTGACCTGTCGGTGAGCGGCGTCGACTTCGACGTCGACATCGCCAAGTTCGACCTGCAGCTCACCCTGATGGAGCAGTTCGACTCGGCGGGAAGTCCGGACGGGATCGCGGCCCGCCTCACGTACGCCTCCGACCTGTTCGACGAGCCGTCCATGTACGTGTTCGGACAGCGGTTCCTGCAGGTTCTCCGGGCGGCCACCGACAGTCCGGACACCGCGGTCGGCGACATCGACGTCCTCGGCAGCGGCGAACGGAAGCAGATCGCCGGCACCAACGCGACATCGCACGAGGTGCCCGCCGGCACCCTGGCGTCGCTGTTCGACACGAGGGTCGCGGCGGACCCCGACCGCGTCGCGGTGATCTTCGACCGGGACGAGTTGACATACGCCGACTTCGACGCCCGGGTGAACAGGCTGGCGCGCCGACTGATCGAGCAGGGCGTCGGCCCCGAGTCGGTGGTGGCGGTCGCGATGCGCCGTTCGATCGATCTGCTCGTCGCGATCTACGCCGTCGTGAAGGCCGGCGGCGCCTACGTGCCGGTGGATCCGGACCACCCCGCCGAGCGCACCGCGCATGTACTCGACACCGCACAGCCGGCATGTGTGCTGGTCAGCGGTGCCGGACTCGCCGGCGGTGGATCGGTCCCCGTCATCGACGTCGCGTCCGAGGACGTCTCCGGCTTCGACAGCTCGCCCGTCACCGACGCGGACCGGCTGTGGCCGCTGTCCCCGGCGAACACGGCGTACGTGATCTTCACGTCCGGGTCGACGGGCCGGCCCAAGGGCGTCGCCGTCACCCACGGCGCGATCGTGAACCGACTGCTGTGGATGCAGCACGAATACACCCTGACCAGCGCGGACGTCGTCCTGCAGAAGACCCCGGTGACGTTCGACGTGTCGGTGTGGGAGCTGTTCTGGCCGCTGCAGGTGGGAGCCTCCCTGGTGATCGCCGCACCCGACGGACACCGCGATCCGCGGTACCTGACAGGGCTGATACAGGAACGTCACGTGACGACCACCCACTTCGTGCCGTCGATGCTGTCGGTGTTCACTGCCGAACCTGCTGTGGCGGTGTGTGATTCGTTGCGGTTGGTGTTCTGTTCAGGTGAGGCGTTGACGCCGGAGCAGGTGTCGCGGTTCCGGGCGGTCTGTGGTGCCGATCTGCACAATTTGTACGGGCCGACGGAGGCCGCGGTCGATGTCACGTATTGGGAGACCGGTGCGGCGGACACGGTGACGGTGCCGATCGGGCGTCCGGTGTGGAACACGCAGGTGCATGTGCTCGATTCGCGGTTGCATCCGGTGCCGAACGGGGTGGCGGGGGAGTTGTATCTGGCGGGCGATCAGCTGGCGCGGGGGTATCTGAATCGTCCGGATCTGTCGGCGGAT
Organism: Rhodococcus sp. JVH1; assembly: GCF_000280725.2. Classification (NCBI taxonomy): domain Bacteria; kingdom Bacillati; phylum Actinomycetota; class Actinomycetes; order Mycobacteriales; family Nocardiaceae; genus Rhodococcus; species Rhodococcus sp. JVH1. The sequence continues at coordinate 7,831,403 of NZ_CP166289.1, forward strand.
CGGTTCGTGGCGAACCCGCACGTGGCGGGTGGGCGGATGTACCGGACGGGGGATCTGGTGCGTCGCCGCGCGGATGGGGTTCTGGAGTATGTGGGGCGTACCGATTTCCAGGTGAAGTTGCGGGGGCAGCGGATCGAGTTGGGGGAGATCGAGGCGGCGCTGGAGGCGCATCCGGACGTGTCGCAGGCGGTGGTGGTGGTGCACCGCGACGACCGCGGCGAGGAAGCGTTGGTGGCGTACCTGGTGGGACCGCGCGCGGCCGACTGGTCCGACGTGTGCGCACACCTGTCCGCGCGCGTCCCGTCGTACATGATCCCGGCCCAGGTCGTGCACCTGGATACCCTGCCGCTGTCGGCGAACGGCAAACTCGACCGCACGGCCCTGCCCGCACCGGCCGCCCGGTCGGCGGCCGACGAGTACCAGGCGCCGCGAACGGCGGCCGAGCGCGCCGTCGCCACAGTGTTCGCCGACGTGCTCGGCATCGACCGCGTGGGAGTCACGGACAGCTTCTTCGACCTCGGGGGCAACTCGCTGATCGCCACCCGGGTCGCATCCGCGCTCGGGTCCGAGCTGGGAATCGACTTCCCGCTGCAATGGATGTTCAGCGACCCCACACCGCAGTCGCTGGGACAACGCATCCAGAAGTGGACGAACGACGGGGTGGACGGTGCCGGTGCGTCACTCGACGTGCTTCTCCCGATCCGCACGAGAGGAACGGCGGAGCCGCTGTTCTGTGTGCATCCGTTCATCGGGCTCGCCTGGAGCTACGCGGGGCTCGGCCGCGAGCTGACCCAGGACCGGCCGATCTACGGGCTGCAGTCGCCCGCGCTGACCGAGGACGAACCGCACCTGGAGACGATCACCGACTTCGCGGCCCGCTACGTCCGAGAGATCCGTTCGATCCAGCCGCACGGCCCGTATCACCTGGTGGGGTGGTCGCTGGGTGGAGTCATCGCCCACGAGATGGGAGTGCAGTTGCAGGATGCCGGTGAAGAGGTGCGTCTGCTGGGGCTCCTCGACAGCTACGTCGGGATCGACCGCAGCGTGGAGAACTCCGCGACCACCGCGGATCTTCTCGGCGGTGTCGGCCTGGACCTCCCGGACGACAGCGTGCTCGACGAACTCGCGCCGGACGGACAGTTCGACGCCGAGCGTGCGGCGGCACTGCTGCGGGTCGTCGGAGGGCCGCTGGCGGCGCTGACCGCGACGGAACTCGAACGGATCTACGGCAATGCGCTGCGAGCCCCCGCACTGATCGACGCGCACCGGCCGAGGGTCTTCGACGGCGAGCTGGTGTTCTTCACCGCCGCCCTGGACGACGGTTTCCACGTGGACCCGGTGACCTGCTGGGGGCAGTTCGTGCGCGGGAGTATCGACGAGCACCCGGTGGACGCGACGCACTGGACGATGACGACGCCGGATGCTCTCGCCGCGATCGCACCGCACCTCGAGCGTTCGCATCGCCGGCCGCGGCACGCCGCGCCCGACACCGGCAGGGACAGCGATCCCGACGACAGCGCGAACCGGCCGCACTCGGTGCGCTGACCGCATCACCGCCGCCCGACAGACCGGAAGGTTTGGTTTGGGCGGTGGTGGGGGAATACCACGAAATGTGAGTGGTTGTACAGAAAACGAGCGGTTGACCACCCCGAATGTCGTGGACGCCCGACCGGTCGTGGTTTCGGGGTGCCGATTTCATACCCCAGGTGTGAGATCTACCCGAAGAGAAGACCAAACCCTTGACTCCGCGGTACCGAATAGTAGATTGAGAGCGGTCATGTGACCTACCTCTCAAACGGTACGGAAGCCCGAGAGGTCGGTCATACGTGGTTTCTTCGACTGCGTGTTCGGGGCGTGACGCTCGGTGCTTTGTGTGCTCGGAATGTAACGCGCCCGCGTTCAGCAGATCGGAGTACTTGGATGAGTCCTGTCGAGACGGTGACCAGCCCAGTGACCAACAGAAGCTCGTCCGTGTCGAACACCCCGTCCGCGCCGAAGCCGGGGTCGCAGCCTCCCCGAACGCGGCGAACGCCGCCCCGGCAGAGCCGAGACGGCGTTCGTACGGTTCGGTTGCCTATGTCAGGCTCCGCGGCGCTTCGCCTTCAGCAGGTCGAGGCGCTCCTTCAGCAGCTCCTCCAGTTCCTCCTTGGAACGGCGTTCCAGCAGCATGTCCCAGTGGGTACGCGGCGGCTTGACCTTCTTGGCTTCGGGCGCAGTCCCCTCGACCAGGGTTCCCTCGAGGCCGTTGCGGCACAGCCACGTGCCGGGAATCTCGGCATCGTCGGCGAAGGGAATGTCGAAGACCTCACCGTTGTCGCACCGGTACTTGGCCATCCGACGGGGCGCGAGGTCGTGGTCACGGTCGGTCTCGTAGCTCACCGCTCCGAGTCGACTTCCTCGAAGTACGCGATCTGCCATGGTTGTGTCCTCTCCTCGATCGTCTCCGCGCGAGTACGCCTGGACCAGAACCAAGCGTTCACACTCATCTACAACGCCACGGCCTCCCGATTGGTTCCCGCACGCCGCGCAGATGCAACCTCGACATCTTACCGGGCGGGCGTCGAGGCGCCGCGCAGTAAGGTGGTTGACCATGACCGGCGCCTCCCGCAGACCCGATTCCTGTGTGTGGTGCGGCCGCGAAGTGGCCGAGACGGGGATGGGGCGGCGCCGCCGGTACTGCCGCCAATCCTGCCGGCAGCGCGCATACGAGCAGCGCAACCAGGTCAAGGGCACGAGCATCCCCGCCGATGCGGTGGTGCTCACCTCGGAGGAAGCCTCCGCCATGGTCGACCGGGTTTTCCAGGTTCGATGTGCCGCCGAGGACGTGGCGACAGCCGTTGCCGAAGGTGCGGCGGCCCATGAGGTGGAGTCCCTGTGCGCCGACCTCGTGCAACTCGCACGTGAGGCCGAACGCTTCCGCTGAGCCTCGGACAGAGGCGGGGGAGCGTAGGACGCACTCTGCCCGACCGGTCCGACCGTCGCCCGTCGACGGCGATTCCGAAACGAACATCACGAATCGACGCACACCGGGCCCGCGCGTACAGCACGATCAGTACAGCGTGGGAGACCGGCGTCGGTGGGTCCGTCTCACGCGCAGGACTTGCGCATCCAAGGTCTTCTACCCGCTGGGGGAACGAGATGACGAGTGTGAATTCGCCGCAGCCGAATAACGGCGCCGAAGATGTGACCGTTCCCGAAGGGGCCTTCCCGCTCTCCTCGGTGCAACGCAGCATGTGGTTTGCCCAACAACTGAGCCCCACGGTTCCCAAGTTCATCGCCCAGTACATCGAGTTGCGGGGCGAGATCGACCTGGACCTGTTGAGCGATGCGGCGGTCCGGGCGGGTCAGGAGTTCCAGTCGCCGTTCCTGCGACTGCTGGACGTCGACGGGGAGCCTTACCAGGCGGTCGATTTCAGCATCGACCCGTCGATCGGCTTCCTCGACTTCCGGGGCGAGTCCGACCCGATGGGTGCCGCGCAGGTGTGGATCGACGAGGATTACGCGACACCGCTCCGGCTCACCCGGGACCGGCTCGTCGAGATGACCGTTCTCCAGGTCGGTGAGCAGCACTACTTGTGGTACACCAGAATTCACCACGTCGCGCTCGACGGGTACAGCGGTATGACCATGGTGAACCGGATCGCGGCGCTGTACACCGCGACGGTCGAGGGCACCGAACCGGAACCGAACCGTGCGCTGGATCTGCGCGACCTCTACGAGCTGGACCAGAAGTACCGGGCGTCGAGCCGATTCGAGAACGACCGGTTGTACTGGGCCGAACGCATTGTCGGCATCGAGCACGGATCGACGCTCGCCACCCACGACGCCCCCGCGGCGGCGAAGAGCCGGCTCGAGAGCGCGAAGATCTCCGACACCGCACTGGGCTTCCTCGGTGAATCGGATCAGCGGGTCGGCGCCACGTCGGCGGCCGTGCTGCTCGCCGGGTTCGCGTGCTATCTGTCCCGGATGACGGGCAAGCGGGACGTGCTCATCAACCTGCCGGTGTCGGCGCGCACCACGGCGCCGTTGCAGCGGTCCGGTGGCATGCTCGTCAACGTCGCCCCGCTGCGGATCACCGTCCGCCCGGAAGACACGGTGGCCGAGCTCGTGCAGCGAACGCAGCTCGAATTGATGGGTGCGCTGCGCCATCAGCGGTGCAGCCTCGAGGACATCCGCCGCGATGCCGGGCTCGCCGGCACCGCGGAGGGCCTCGCCGGCCCGATGGTGAACGTCATGCTGTTCCACCAGGCGTTCACGCTGGGGACGGTCACGGGCGAATACCACATCGTGACGTCGGGCCCGGTGGACGACCTGCTGGTCAACATCTATCAGAGCGGTGACGGGCAGACGCTCCTCGATTTCCGCGGCAACCCCAACCGGTACGGCTCGGAGGAGTTGCGCGCCCACCACCGCAGGTTCGTGGAGCTCGTCGAGGAGTTCGTCACTGCCGAGCCGCAGACGCGGACCGCCGACATTCACGCCGAGAGTGCCCGCCTCGGTGCGCGGTTCCTCGAGCGGGAGGCCCAGCTCGCGTTCTGGAAGCGGGAGTTGGCGGGCCTGCCGGAGGTGGCGGCACTGCCGCTGGACCGGCCGCGCCCGGCCGAGCGGGCGGGGGCCGGTGAGGTCGTCGGGTTCGCCGTCGACGCCGAGGTACAGCGCCGCGCGGCACTGCTTGCCGAGGAGGCGGGCACCGGGATCTTCACCGCGCTGCACGCCGCGCTGGCCGTTCTACTGGGCCGGCTGGGCGACACCGACGACGTCGTGATCGGAACGCCGATCGTCGGGCGGGAGGCGGCCGACTCCGACGACCCGGAAGCCGGAGCATTCTTCAACAAGACCGTCCTGCGGTCGCAGGTGGACACCGCATCGTCGTTCGTCGACCACCTGAGCCGGGTCCGGGACGCCGACCGGGCCGCCTTCACGCATGCGGCGCTGCCCTTCGACGACCTCGTCGCCGCCCTGGGAGCCGAATCCGATCCCTCGCACACACCGCTGTTCCAGGTGATGCTCGAGTTCACCGACGGTGGGCATCCGCACGACTCGTCGGGCAACGTGACAGTCAGCCCGATCCAGCGCGAACACCGGGCCCTGGGTCTGGATCTCGTGTTCTCCCTCACCGAATCGGAGTCGGGCGGCATCAACGGCCGGTTGCGGTTCGCGACGGACGTCTGGGACCGCGCCAGCGCGGAGGCCCTGGCCGCGCGCTTCGTCCGGATCCTGCAGACGGTGACGGCGGAACCCACCGCACCGATCGGGGACGTCGACCTCCTCGAGCAGGTCGAATACGCGGAACTCGCGCCGGTCCGCGACGAACCCTCGGTCGAGCCCCGCACGCTTCCCACGTTGCTCGCGCGCGCCGTGGAGGCGGGCGGCGACGGGGACGCTCTCGTCTATCAGGGACGCACCCTGACCTACCCCGAACTCGACGCGCAGTCGGACCGTCTCGCCCGCATGCTGATCGGGCACGGGGTGGGGCCGGGTTCGGTTGTGGCGCTGGCGATCGCGCGGTCGATCGAGTCGGTGCTGGCCACCTGGGCGGTCGCGAAGTCCGGGGCCGCGTTCGTCCCGGTCGACCCGAACTATCCGGCCGATCGCATCGAACACATGCTCACCGATTCCGGTGCGGTCGTCGGTCTCACCGTGGCGGCGCACCGGTCGTCGCTGCCGGAGACCACGCCGTGGCTCGTGATGGACGACGCGTCGTTCGGCCGGGACCTGGCGCAGCACGCAGCCGGCACGGTCGCCGATGCCGACCGCCTCCGGCCGCTGCGGACCGCGGACCCGGCCTACCTGATCTACACGTCCGGTTCCACCGGCACACCCAAGGGTGTCGTCGTCACCCACGTCGGCCTGGCCAATTTCGCCGAGGACGAGCGGCAGCGGTTCGCCGTCACCGCGGGATCCCGCACCCTGCACTTCTCGTCACCGAGTTTCGACGCGTCCATCCTGGAACTGCTTCTCGCGGTGGGTGCCGGCGCCACGATGGTGGTGGCGCCGTCGACGGTGTACGGCGGTACCGAACTCGCGGACCTGCTGAGTCGGGAACGGGTGACGCACGCGTTCGTGACCCCCGCCGCGCTGGCATCCGTCGATCCCACCGGCCTCGACCACATCCGGTGCGTCGTCACCGGTGGTGAGAGCTGTCCTCCTGCGCTGGTGGCGCAGTGGGCGCCGGGGCGGGTCATGTTCAACGCATACGGCCCGACCGAGGCCACCGTCGTCGCGAGCGTGGCCGGACCGTTGACGGTCGGCGAACCGGTGACGATCGGCCGTCCGTCCCGTGGTTGCGGTCTGCTGGTGCTCGATTCGCGGTTGCACCCCGTTCCGAGAGGGGTCCCCGGCGAGCTGTACATCACCGGCGACGGTGTGGCACGCGGGTACCACAATCGGTCGATCCCGACCGCCGAACGGTTCGTCGCCGACCCCCACGGGGCGCCCGGCGAGCGGATGTACCGCACCGGAGACCTGGCGCGGTGGAACGCTGCCGGACAGCTGGAATACCTGGGCCGCACCGACTTCCAGGTGAAGATCCGCGGGTTCCGCATCGAACTCGGCGAGATCGACGCCGTCGTCCGCTCGCACCCGAGTGTGGCGTTCGCGACCACGGTCGGACGGACCGCACCGTCTGGCGACACGGTGCTGGTGACGTACGTGCTCCCCGAGGACGGGACGGACATCGTCGTCGGCGACATCCTCGAGCACGCCGCGGCCGCGCTGCCCGCGCACATGGTGCCCGCCCGGGTGATGGTGCTCCGCGAGGTCCCGCTGACCCCGGCGGGCAAACTCGACCGGAAGGCGTTGCCGGAACCGCAGTTCGAGGCCACCTCCACCGTCTACCGGGCGCCGGTGACCCCGACCGAGATGCAGATCGCGGAGGTGTTCGCGGCGCTTCTGCGAGTCGAACGCATCGGCGTCGACGACAGCTTCTTCGACCTGGGCGGCGACTCCCTCGTCGCGACCCGCGTGGTGTCCCGGGTCAACGCGGCCCTCAGCACGGAGATCGGGGTGCTCGATCTGTTCGAGGCGCCCAGCGTCGCGTTGCTCAGTGCCCGCGTCGACGCTCTCGGGCCCCGCACCTCCGCCCGCCCCGTGCTCGCGCCGCGGGCCGGGTCCGGCCCGGTGCAGGTGTCGCTGGCGCAGCAGCGGATGTGGTTCATCAACCAGCTCGACACCGCCTCGCCCGCATACAACATTCCCGTCGGTATCCGGCTGCGCGGCACGCTCGACGTGGAGGCGCTGCGGACCGCGGTGAGTGACGTCCTCACCCGGCACGAGTCGCTGCGGACGGTGTTCCCGAACACCCCCAACGGTCCCATTCAGGTGGTTCTGCCGGTCGCGGAGGTGAGCCCGCACCTCGACGCGGTCGAGGTGGCCGAGAACGAGCTCGAATCCCGCCTGATCGCCGACGCCGCAACCGGTTTCGACGTCACCGTCGAACCGCCGATCCGGGCGGAGCTCTACCGCACCGCGACCGACGATCACGTGCTGGTGTTCGTGGTGCACCACATCGCCGCCGACGGCCTGTCGATGACACCGCTGACCCGGGACGTGATGGTGGCCTACCACGCCCGTGCCGCAGGCGACACGCCGCAGTGGGCACCGCTCGAGGTGCAGTACGCCGATTTCGCGGTGTGGCAGCGCGAGCTGCTCGGTTCCCCCGACGATCCGACGAGCCTCCTCGCACGCCAGCTGGCGTTCTGGGCCCGCACCCTCGACGGCGCCCCCGAGGTCATGGATCTGCCGACCGACCGGCCGCGCCCGGCCCGGCAGTCGATGATCGGCGCCACCGCCGACTTCTCGATCCCGGCGCGCATCCACGCCGCCCTGCTCGAGATCGCGGGCGCCAACGACGCCAGCCTGTTCATGGTGGTGCACGCCGCCCTCGCGGTCCTGCTGTCCCGGTCGAGCGGATCATCCGACGTGTCGATCGGATCCCCGGTCTCCGGTCGAGGGGAGCGCCAACTCGACGACGTCGTCGGCATGTTCGTCAACACCGTCGTCCTGCGCACCACCGTCGACCCCGATCGCAGCTTCCCCGAGATCCTCTCGCACACCCGCTCCGTGGATCTGGCGGCGTTCAGCAACACCGATCTGCCGTACGAGCGGCTCGTCGACGAACTGAAGCCGACCCGCTCCGAGGCACATTCACCGCTGTTCCAGGTGATGCTGGTGCTGCAGGGATTCGCGAACACGCGGCTCGAGCTGCCCGGGCTCGACGTGGAGGTCGAGGCGCTCGAGACCGGCGCCGCGAAGTTCGACCTGCAGGTCATCCTCACCGAGCACACCGAGGAATCCGGCGCCCCGGGTGCGCTCGACGTCCAATTCTCGTACGCGTCGGAATTGTTCGACCCGCCGACGATGACGGCGCTGGCCGAACGCTTCGTCACCCTGCTCGAGACCATCACCGCCGGTTCGGATGCGAAGGTCGGCGACATCGACCTGATCGGCGCGGACGAGACCCACCGGATGCTCGAGCAGTGGATCGACACCGATGTCGCCGTGCCGGACTCGGCGACCCTGGTCAGCCTGTTCGAGGCGCAGGTGGCCCGGACCCCGGACGCCGTGGCCGTCGTGTTCGCCGAAGAGGAACTGCTGTACGCGGAATTCGATGCCCGCGCCAACCGGCTGGCACGCGAACTCCTCGCCCGCGGCGTCGGACCCGAATCCCGGGTCGCCGTCGCCCTGCGCCGTTCACTCGAGCTGATGATCGCGATCTACGCGGTCGAGAAGACCGGGGCAGCGTACGTTCCGCTCGACCCCGACCACCCCGCCTCGCGAATCGCCTACGTGATCGAGAGTGCCGAGCCCGCATGCGTTCTCACCTCCTCCCGCGACCGGTGCGAGGGCGTCGACAGCGCGGCGGGTGCGGCGGTGATCGAGATCGACACCCTGAACCTGTCCCGGCGGCCGAGCACCCCGATCACCGCCGCCGAGCGGGGCGGTCCGATCCACCCCGATTCGACCGCCTACGTGATCTACACCTCCGGATCGACCGGCAGGCCCAAGGGGGTCGCCGTCAGCCACCGCGCGATCGTGAACCGGTTGCTGTGGATGCAGGACACGTACCGGATGGACCACACAGACGTCGTGCTGCAGAAGACGCCCGTCACGTTCGACGTGTCCGTGTGGGAACTGTTCTGGCCCCTCGAGGTCGGTGCTCGACTCGTCCTCGCCGCGCCGGACGGTCACCGCGACCCGACCTACCTGTCCCACATCATCGCCGACCACCAGGTCACCACCATGCACTTCGTGCCGTCGATGCTCGCGGTGTTCACGGCGGGCGCCGAACCGGAACTGTGCGGTTCGCTCCGCCAGGTGTTCTGCAGTGGTGAGGCGCTCCCGCCCGCCACCGCCGATGCGTTCCGGGAATTCGGGTCCGCGGCGCTGCACAACCTGTACGGCCCGACGGAAGCGGCGGTCGACGTCACCTACTGGGAGTGCACGGAAGGCGACCGGGCCTCGGTCCCGATCGGGGCACCCGTGTGGAACACGCAGGTGTACGTCCTCGACTCCCGGCTGCACCCCGTGCCGGTCGGGGTGCACGGCGAGCTGTACCTGGCCGGCATCCAGCTGGCCCGCGGCTACGTCGGCCGCAGCGATCTGACGTCCGACCGGTTCGTGGCGAACCCGTTCGGCGCGCCGGGACAGCGGATGTACCGCACCGGCGACGTCGTCCGCTGGCGTGCCGACGGCAGCATCGAGTACATCGGCCGCCGCGACTTCCAGGTCAAGCTCCGCGGTCAGCGCATCGAACTCGGCGAGGTCGAGGCGGCGGTGCTGGCACACCCGTCGGTGGCGCAGGCGGTCGTGACCGTGCACCGCAGCGAGGCCACCGGCGAAAGCCTCGTCGGCTACGTGATTCCCGTGGCCGGCGCCGACATCGACACCGCCGTCGTGCGCGACGCGGCGGCGGAGGCGCTGCCCGCCTACATGGTGCCGACCCGGATCATCGTGCTCGACCGGTTCCCGCTCGGCGCCACCGGCAAGCTGGACCGGGGTGCCCTGCCCGAGCCGGAGTTCCTCAGCCCGTCCGCCGAATTCGTCACTCCGCGGAACCCGATCGAGGAAATCCTCGCGTCGATCTTCGCGGATCTGCTCGACGCGCCCCGGATCGGTGTGTACGACAGCTTCTTCGACCTCGGCGGCAACTCACTGGTGGCCACCCGGCTGGTCGCGCGGGTGAACGCCGCGCTGGGCAGCCGGATCGGGGTCAGGGAGATCTTCGACGCCCCGACCGTCGCGACGCTGGCCACCCGGATCGAATCCGAGGCCGTGCAGGGCGCCGAACGGCCGCCGCTGGTGGCCGGGGCGCGCCCCGATCGACTGCCGGTCTCGCTGGCGCAGAAGCGCATGTGGTTCATCAACCAGTTCGACCTCGACTCCCCGGCCTACAACATCGCCCTCGCGGTGCGGTTGACGGGCGACCTCGACGAGGACGCGATGCAGGACGCCGTCGCCGACGTGATGGACCGGCACGAGTCGCTGCGCACCCGGTTCCCGATGGTGGAGGGCGAACCCGTCCAGGTGATCCTGCCGACCGAGGACGTGGTGCCCGACCTGTCGCCGATAGCGACGACGGAAGCGGAACTGCCCGAGCACATCTCGCGACTGGCGGGCGCCGGGTTCGACGTCACCGTGTCGGTGCCGGTGCGCGCCGCCCTGTTCCGTACCGATCCCGGCGAGCACGTGCTCGTGATCGTCGTCCACCACATCAGCGCCGACGGCTTCTCCATGGCCCCGCTCGCCCGGGACGTGATGACCGCCTACGCGGCCCGCACCGGGGGACAGGCACCGGACTGGACGCCGCTGCCGGTGCAGTACGCCGACTTCGCGCTCTGGCAGCACCGGGTGCTCGGCAACGCCGACGACCCCGACAGCCTGCTGGCCGCGCAGCTCGACTACTGGACGCACACGCTCGCCGGGCTTCCGGAACTCCTCGCGCTGCCGACGGACCACCCCCGGCCGACGCAGCAGTCGATGCGCGGCGGGATCCACTCGTTCAGCATCGACCCGCAGGTGCACAGCCGGTTGATCACGACTGCCCGCGAACACAATTCGAGTGTGTTCATGGCCGTGCACGCGGCGCTCGCCGTGCTGCTGGCCCGGCTGGGCGACACGGACGACGTGTCGGTGGGCACGCCCATCGCCGGTCGTGGCGACGCCGCCCTGGACGACATGGTCGGCATGTTCGTCAACACCCTGGTGCTGCGCACCCCGGTCGAGCCGGCCGGCACGTTCACCGACCTGCTGTCCACGGTCCGCGACACCGACCTGAACGCCTTCCACCACGCGGATCTGCCGTTCGAGCGGCTGGTCGACGCGATCTCACCCGAACGCGCGACGTCGCATTCGCCGCTGTTCCAGGTGGTGCTCGAGTTCCGCAACAACGAGCGCCCGCGGCTGGAGCTGCCCGGGTTGACCGTCACCGGCCTCGACCTGGCCACCGACATCTCCAACTTCGACCTGCAACTCACCCTCACCGAGGAATTCGGGGCGTCGGGGGAGCCGGCGGGGATCTCCGCGGCCTTCACGTACGCGTCGAGCCTGTTCGACGCGTCCACGATCGCCGGCTTCGCCGACTACCTGCAGCGGATCTTCGACGCGGTGACGTCCGAGCCGGGGATGGCCGTCGGTGACATCGACCTGATGGTGGCGTCCGAACGTGCGGCGCTCACCCCGGTGATGGACGGACCCGACGCCGAACCTCGGACCCTGCCCGAACTGCTCGCGGCCGCGGCCTCCGTGGACCCCAAGGCGGCCGCGCTGTCCTACGAGGGCCGTGAGGTGACGTACCGCGATCTCGACGAGCGGTCGAACCGGCTCGCCCGCTTGCTGATCGGGCGTGGCATCGGCCCGGAATCGGTGGTGGCGCTGGCGTTGGCGCGCTCGCCGGAGTCGGTGTTGTCGCTGTGGGCGGTCGCCAAGACCGGTGCCGCGTTCGTCCCGGTCGACCCGAACTACCCGACCGACCGGATCGTCCACATGCTCAGCGACTCCGGTGCGGCGCTCGCGCTCACCGTCGCCGAGTTCCGTCCCACGCTGCCGGACTGCACGTCCTACGTCGTGGTCGACGCACCCGGATTCGACGACGAGGTGAGCGCGCACTCCGCCGCGGTCGTCACCGACGCCGACCGGACACACCCGCTCGCGCTGGAGAATCCGGCCTACCTGATCTATACGTCCGGGTCCACCGGCACCCCGAAGGGTGTCGTCGTCACCCACCGCGGCCTGGCGAACTTCGCCACCGACGAACGCGTCCGCTTCGGGGTCACCCCGCGGTCGCGCACGCTGCACTTCTCGTCGCCGAGCTTCGACGCGTCGATCCTGGAACTGTTGCTCGCGGTCGGCTCCGGCGCGACCATGGTGATCGCTCCGGCGTCCGTCATCGGCGGCACCGAACTCGCCGACGTGCTCCGGGAAGGCCGGGTCACGCACGCGTTCATCACCCCGGCGGCCATGGCGTCCGTGGACCCCGTGGGTCTCGACCAGCTCGAGTGCGTCGCCACCGGTGGCGACGTGTGCCCGCCGGAGCTGGTGGCGCAGTGGGTGACCGGGGGCAGGCGGATGTTCAACGCCTACGGCCCCACCGAGGCGACGGTCGTGTCGAGCGTGACGGGACCGATGATTCCCGGTGAGGGCGTCACCATCGGCCGTCCGCCGATGGGAACCGGGGAGATGGTGCTCGATTCACGCCTGCACCCGGTGCCCAACGGGGTGACCGGCGAACTGTACGTCAGCGGTTCCGGTCTGGCCCGCGGCTACAAGGACCGGGCGGGAACGACGGCGGAGCGTTTCGTCGCCAACCCGTACGGGGGTCTCGGGGCCCGCATGTACCGGACCGGCGACCTGGCGCGCTGGAACGGTGCCGGCCAGCTCGAGTACCTGGGCCGCAGCGACTTCCAGGTGAAGATCCGCGGTTTCCGCATCGAACTCGGCGAGATCGAGACCGCCCTCACGCGTTACCCGGGGGTCGCCCGTTCGGTGGTGTCCGCGCACAGGGGCAGCACCGGAGCGAACCGGCTCGTCGGGTACCTCGTCCCCACGGCGGGCGCGGAACTCGACCCGGAGGCCGTCCTCGAATTCGTCGGCGGATTCCTCGCCCCGTACATGGTGCCGTCCGCGCTGATCGTCCTCGACGAGTTGCCACTCACCCCCGCAGGCAAGCTGGATCGCCGTGCGCTGCCCGAACCCGACTTCGGCGCCCGGGTGTCGACCGGCCGCGCGCCGGTGTCGGAGATGGAGGAGGTGCTCGCCGGACTGTTCGCCGAGGTCCTCGGTCTGGAATCGGCCGGTGTCGAGGACTCGTTCTTCGCCCTCGGCGGCGACAGCATCATGTCGATCCAGTTGGTGGCCCGCGCGAAGGCGGCGGGTGTGGTGCTGACCCCGCGGGACGTGTTCGAGGCCAAGACCGTTGCCGGTCTCGCCGCGGTGGCGTCGTGGGTGGGTGCCGCCGACGTCGTCGTCCTCGACGAACTGCCCGGTGGCGGAGTCGGCGACATGCCGACCACCCCGATCACGAAGTGGCTGCTCGAACGGGGCGGCGAGTTCAACCGCATGTCGCAGTCGGCGCTGCTGACCGCACCGCCGAACCTGCGCGAACTCGAACCCCTGAGCGCCACGTTCCAGGCCGTACTCGACCGGCACGACATGCTGCGCGCGCAGCTGATCGTCTCCGCCGAGGACTCGCACCTCGCCGTCCGCCCGGTCGGCGAGGTCGACGCCCAGGACCTGATCCGCCGGGTCCCCGTGTCCACCGCCCCGGGAACCCGGGCATTCGCGGCGACGGTGATCGCGGAACTCGACGCCGCGCTGGACCGGCTCGATCCCGCGGCCGGTGTCATGGTGCAGGTGGTGTGGTTCGATGCCGGGGAATCCGGCGGCCGCCTGCTCGTCGTCGCGCATCACCTCGTCGTCGACGGTGTGTCGTGGCGCATCCTCGTCCCCGACCTCGCGACCGCCTGGGCGCAGATCTCGGCAGGCCAGGAACCGGTTCTCGAACAGGTCGGCACGTCCATGCGCCGGTGGGCGCACGGACTGGTCGACGAGGCCGCGAGCCGGGCAGGCGAACTGGACCTGTGGCAGCGCATCCTCGACTGCGAGGACCCGCTCGTCGGCAGCCGCCCGCTCGACCCCGACATCGACGTCAACGCGACCGTCGGCCGCGTCACGGTGCAGCTGCCCGCCGAGGTCAGCGAGGCCGTCCTCACGGCCCTGCCGGAGGCCATCCACGGCAGCGTGAACGACGGACTGCTCACCGCGCTGGCGATGGCGGTCACCCAGTGGCGGCGCACCCGCGGCCACACCCTGCACGGCAGGTCCGTCGACGGGACCCTGGTGAGCCTCGAGGGTCACGGCCGTGAAGACCAGGTCGTGCCGGGCGCCGATCTGGGCCGCACCGTCGGCTGGTTCACGGCCATGTTCCCGGTGCGTCTCGACCTGTCGGGCATCGACCTCGACGATGCGTTCGACGGCGGCAAGGCCGCCGGCTCCGCGATCAAGGCGATCAAGGAACAACTCCTCGCGATCCCGGACCACGGCATGGGTTACGGCATGCTGCGGTACCTCAACGCCGACACCGCCCCGCTGCTCGCGGCCCGTTCGCTGCCGCAGATCAGTTTCAACTACCTGGGACGCTTCGCCGCCGACCTGTCCGAGGCGGCCACCCGCGCCGGCTGGACGCCGACCGGTGAAGTCGACATGGACCGTGCGCAGGACCTCGACACCCCGGTCACCTCGGCCATCGACGTCAACGCGGTCACCACCGAGGTGGAGGACCGGCCTCAGCTGCGCGCCACCTGGGCGTACGCGGCCGGTGTCCTGACCGTCGCCGAGGTCCGGGAACTCGCCGAACTGTGGGTCCGGGCGCTCACCGCGCTCACGACGTACGCGGCCCGCCCCGACGCCGGCGGCGTGACACCGTCCGACCTCGAACTGGTCAGCCTCGACCAGGACGCCATCGACCGCATCGAATCGCGCTTCCCGGCGCTGTCCGACATCTGGTCGCTGTCGCCGCTGCAGTCCGGACTGCTGTTCCACGCACTGCTGGCCGATCAGACGATCGACTCGTACACGGTGCAGGTGACTCTCGAACTGCGCGGTGCCGTGCCGTCCCGCATGCGGGTGGCCGGGCAGGCCCTGCTCGACCGACACGCGAACCTGCGCGCGTCGTTCGTCTACGACGAGGGCGGCACCCCGGTCCAGGCGATCCACGGGTCCGCGGAGCTGCCCTGGACGGAGATCGACCTGTCCGGGCTGGACGCGGAGAGCCGCGAGGCCGAGATCGGGCGACTCCTCGACGCCGACCGGCGTCGCGGGTTCGACATGGCCACCCCGCCGCTGTTGCGGTTCATGCTGATCCAGATCGGAGGGGACGAGCAGCGCCTGATCATCACAAACCACCACATCCTGCTCGACGGCTGGTCGATGCCGCTGCTGATCCGCGACCTCCTGACCCTGTACGCCACGGAGGGTGACGCCACGGCGCTGCCGCGGGTGCACCCGTACCGCGACTACCTCGCGTGGATGTCGCACCGCAGCACCGAGGACTCCCTCGGTGTGTGGCAGCGCGCCCTCGCCGGGGTGGAGGAGCCGACGCTGCTCGCGCCTGCCGACGCGTCGGTGCAGAGCGACACACAGTCCAGCGAACTGCTCGTCGAACTCGACGTCGACCGCACCGATCAGCTGAGTGTGCTCGCACGCGAGCACGGCCTGACCCTCAGCACCCTGATCCGCACCGCGTGGGGAATCGTGCTGGGCGGCTTGGTCGGCCGCTCCGATGTGGTCTTCGGTGGGACGGTGTCCGGTCGGCCTCCGCAGATCGCGGGGATCGAGTCGATGGTGGGCCTGTTCATCAACACCCTGCCGGTGCGCGTGGTTCTCGACCCGCGGGAAACGCTGGGGGAGTTGCTCGAACGCATCCAGGGCGAGCAAGCTGCGCTGCTCGACCACCACTACGTCGGATTGACGGACATCCAGTCGGTGGCCGGTCCCGGTGCCGGTTTCGACACGCTGACCGTGTTCGAGTCGTATCCCGTCGATCGGGAGGGGCTGACCGACCAGACCGACATCGCCGGCATGCACGTCCTCGACGTGCACGACAGCGCGAACGCCGCCCACTACCCGCTGGCGCTGATCGCCTCGGCGCACGAGAACCTGCAGCTGAAGCTCGAGTACGTCGAGGAGCTGTTCGACCGGGCCGACGTGGAGCGGATCGGCGACCGGATCGTCCGGGCGCTGATCGCGCTCGCCGAGCACCCCGGGATGAAACTGGCGCAGCTGCGGCTGCTCACCGACGTCGAGGAGGCCGAACTGGTTCCGGCCCGCGGCCTGCCCGGCCGCTCCGTGCGGACACTGCCGCAGATGTTCGCCGAGACGGCCGCCGCGGCGGGTGACGCGACCGCACTCGTGTTCGGGGACCGCCGGATGTCCTACCGGGAACTCGACGAACGGTCCAACCAGCTCGCGCGTCTGCTCATCGACCGCGGCGTCGGCCCGGAAGACATCGTGGCCCTGGGTATCTCACGGTCCATCGAATCGGTCCTGGCGGTCTGGTCGATCACCAAGACCGGCGCGGCGTTCGTTCCGGTCGATCCGACCTACCCGCGTGAGCGGGTCGAGCACATGGTCACGGATTCCGGGTGCACGTTCGGTCTCCGCCTGGAGGCCGACCACGGCCGGCTCCCCGACACGGTCAGGTGGCTGACCCTGGACGACACCGAGACCGCGACGGCCATCCGGGCCATGTCCACCGACACCGTCACCGACGACGACCGCGTCGCGCCCCTGCGGTTCGCACACCCGGCGTACGTCATCTACACGTCCGGCTCGACCGGCAAGCCGAAGGGCGTGGTGGTCAGCCACCGCGGTCTCGACAATTTCGCCGAGGAGCAGCGGACCCGCTATGCGACGGATTCCACGTCGCGGGCGTTGCACTTCTCCTCACCGAGCTTCGACGCCTCGGTCCTCGAATACCTGCTGTCGTTCGCCGTCGGCGCGACCATGGTGATCGTGCCGCCGTCCGTGTACGGCGGCGAGGAACTCGCGGAGTTGATCCGCACCGAGGGCGTCACCCACGGGTTCGTCACCCCCGCGGCCCTGGCCTCGGTGGACCCCGAGGGGCTCGAGGTGTTCCAGAACGTGGTCGCCGGCGGCGAGGCCGTCCCGCCGGAACTGGTGACCCGCTGGGCGCCGGGCCGCACCATGTACAACGGCTACGGTCCCACCGAGACCACCATCATGAGCAACCTCAGCGACCACCTGCAGGTGGGGGAGACGGTCACCATCGGTGCCCCCGTCCGCGGCGTCTCCGAGGTGATTCTCGACTCGCGGCTGCAACCGGTCTCCGTCGGCGTCGCCGGCGAGCTCTACATCTCCGGTGAGGGCCTGGCCCGCGGCTATCATGCACGCGCCGGGCTGACCAGCGAGCGGTTCGTCGCCAACCCCTACGGCCAGCCGGGCGACCGGATGTACCGCACCGGCGACCTCGCGCGGTGGCGGTCCGATCACACGGTCGAATACCTGGGCCGCACCGACTTCCAGGTGAAGATCCGCGGCTTCCGCATCGAGCTCGGCGACATCGACAGCGCACTCGCCGCGCACCCGTCCGTGGCGTTCGCCGTCACCCTCGGGCGCCCCGGTCCCGCCGGCGACACCGTGCTCGTGTCCTACGTGCTGCCGGAGGCCGAGTCGGCACTCGAACCGCCGGAACTGAAGGAGTGGACGGCGAACCTGCTGCCCGCACACATGGTGCCGTCGAGCATCATGATCCTGGACGAGATCCCGCTCACCCCCGTCGGCAAGCTCGATCGGGCGGCGCTGCCCGAACCGCAGTTCCTGCCCACGTCGGACGACTTCCGGCCGCCCTCGACGGTCCTCGAACACACGATCGCCGACGTCATCACCACGGTCCTGGGCATCGAACGAGTCGGCATCGACGACAACTTCTTCGACATCGGCGGAAACTCGCTGATCGCCACCCGTGTCGCCGCACGCCTGACCGCCGAACTGGACACCGACATCGGCGTCCGCACCCTGTTCGAGGCGCCGACGATCCATCAACTGGCCCGCCTCATCGAGTCGACGGCATTCGCACCCGCGCAGGACGGCGCCCACGTCCGGATCCCGCTCGGCCCGATGCCGCGGCCCGCGCACGTGCCGGTGTCCCTGGCGCAGAAGAGGATGTGGTTCCTCAACCAGTTCGACACGTCGTCGGCGGCCTACAACATCCCCCTTGCCGTGCGGCTGACCGGTCACCTGGACGTGGAGTCGCTGCGCGCGGCGGTGACGGACGTGTTCGTCCGCCACGAATCGTTGCGGACCGTGTTCCCGTCCCACGACGGCGAACCGACCCAGGTGGTCCTCTCACCGGGTCAGTGGACGCCGAACCTCGAGATCGTCGAGGTGTCCGAGGACGAACTGAGGGAGCACATCGCCGGTCTCGCGACGGCAGGCTTCGACGTGACGGCCGACGTGCCGATGCGGTCGGCGCTGTTCGCACTCGCCCCCGACGACCACGTGCTCGTCATCGTGGTGCACCACATCTGCGCCGACGGGTTCTCGCTCACCCCGCTCGCCCGGGACGTCATGACCGCGTACGCCGCCCGCATCGCGGGAAGCGCACCACAGTGGAACCCGCTGTCGGTGCAGTACGCCGACTACACCCTGTGGCAGCTCCAACTGCTGGGCGACGAGAGCGACGCCGAATCGCTGATCTCCCAGCAACTCCGGTACTGGACCGATCAGCTGGCCGACCTGCCCGAACTCCTGCAGTTGCCCACCGACCGGGCGCGGCCGGTCCAGCAGTCGTTCCGCGGTGCGCAGGTCGACTTCACGATTCCGGCGGACGTGCACCGGGCGCTGGCGGCGTTGGCGCGCAAGCACAACTCCACCATGTTCATGGCCGTCCACGCGGCCCTGTCGGTGCTGCTGTCCGCGCTCTCGTCCACCGAGGACATCGCGGTCGGCACACCCATCGCCGGCCGCGGTGACGCGGCGCTCGACGACATGGTCGGCATGTTCGTCAACACCCTGGTGCTGCGGAGCGCCGTCGACCCGGCGGCAGGTTTCGGCGCCCTGATGGATCAGGTCCGGTCCACCGACCTGGCCGCGTTCCACCATTCGGACCTGCCGTTCGAGCGGCTCGTCGACGTTCTCGCGCCGGAGCGCTCCACCGCGCACTCGCCGCTGTTCCAGGCGCTGCTCGAGTTCCGGAACAACGAGACACCGCGGCTCGAGCTCCCGGAACTGACCGCGGCCGCCGTCGATTTCGATCTCGAGGTCGCCAAGTTCGACCTGCAGCTCAGTGTCGAGGAAGGATTCGACGCGGACGGGGTGGCGTCGGGTATCGCCGCGTCGTTCATCTTTGCCACCGATCTGTTCGACGCCGGCACCGTCCGGACGTTCGCCGACCGGTTCCTGCGCATCCTCGGCGCCGTCACCTCCGACCCGCTGGCCCCGGTCGGGGACATCGTGATCACCGATGCCGCCGAGCGGTCGGCGATGGCGACCGAATGGAACACCGCCGGATTCGACGCGGGCACCGACACCCTCGCGGACCGGTTCGCGCAGAGCGTGGCCCGGTTCCCCGACGCCACGGCCGTGACGTCGGAGGACGTGGCACTGACGTACGCGGAGCTCGACGCCCGGTCGAACCGGCTGGCCCGCCTGCTCATCGCCCAGGGAGTGGGGCCGGAAACGCTGGTGGCCGTGGCACTTCCACGCACCTGCGATCTGATCATCGCCCTGCTGGCGGTGATCAAAACCGGCGGCGGCTACCTGCCCGTCGACATCACCTACCCGGCGGACCGGCTGGCGTTCGTGTTCGAGGACGCCGCACCGAACTGTGTCATCACCACCACGGGAGACGTCTCCGCCCTGCCGGATTCGGAGACCCCGGCGATCCTGCTCGACGACCCCGAGACCACCGCCGACCTCGCGCAGCAGTCGCCGGCGACGATCGCCGACGCCGACCGGGTGACGCCGCTCGACTCCTCGTCGGTGGCGTACGTCATCTACACCTCCGGGTCGACGGGCCGTCCCAAGGGCGTGGTCGTCTCGCACCGCAACGTGCTGACACTGTTCGCGAACACGCAGCCGCTCTACGGGTTCGACGAGAACGACGTGTGGACGATGTTCCACTCGTACGCGTTCGACTTCTCCGTGTGGGAGCTGTGGGGTCCGCTGCTCTACGGCGGCCGACTCGTCGTCGTCGACTACTACACGGCGCGGTCGCCGGAAATGTTCCACGAACTCCTGCGGAACGAGCAGGTCACCGTCCTCAACCAGACCCCGACCGCGTTCTATCAGCTCGCCGAGACCGACCGAATCGTCTCGGAGATCGACGTGAACGCGGCGGCGCTCGCGCTGCGGTACGTGATCTTCGGTGGTGAGGCTCTCGACCTCGGACAGCTCGGCCGCTGGTACTCGCGGCACGACGACTCCGCCCCGACGCTGGTGAACATGTACGGCATCACCGAGACGACGGTCCACGTCAGCTACCTCGCGCTCGACCGCGAATTCGCCGAGTCCGCGTCGGCCAGTGTGATCGGCCGCGGAATCGCCGGGCTGCACGTCCACGTCCTCGACCGGCGCCTGCACCCGGTTCCCCCGGGCACCATCGGGGAAATGTACGTCTCCGGTGACCAGGTGACCCGCGGCTACCTCGGCCGGGCCGGGCTCAGTTCGACCCGGTTCGTGGCCGACCCGCTCCGTCCCGGGGCCCGGATGTACCGCACGGGCGACCTGGCGCGCTGGAACACCGACGGCCAGCTCGAGTACCTGGGCCGCAGCGACTTCCAGGTCAAGATCCGCGGTTTCCGCATCGAACTCGGCGAGATCGAATCCGCGCTGCTCCGGTACCGCGGCATCGCCCAGGCCGTCGTCCTCACCCGCGACGACGGGCACGGCGGTCACCGGCTGATCGGCTACGTGGTTCCGGAATCCGGCGCAACCGTCGAGGTGTCGTCGGCGCTCGAATTCGTGGGTACCCAGCTCACCTCGTACATGGTGCCCGCCACCCTCGTGGTGCTGGACGCGCTGCCGTTGACGAGCAACGGCAAACTCGACCGCCGCGCGCTGCCGGAACCCGACTTCGGGGCCCGGGTGTCGGCGGGCCGCGCCCCGGCCACGGAGATGGAAACCGTCCTCGCCGGTCTGTTCGCCGAGGTGCTCGGTCTGGAATCGGTGGGTGTGGACGACTCGTTCTTCGCGCTCGGCGGCGACAGCATCATGTCGATCCAGTTGGTGGCCCGGGCGAAGGCCGCCGGTGTGGTGCTCACCCCGCGGGACGTGTTCGAGGCCAAAACCGTTGCCGCGCTGGCCGAGGCCGCCTCCTGGGCGGGTACCGCCGACGTCGTCGTCCTCGACGAACTGCCGGGCGGCGGGATCGGCGAGATGCCGGTCACCCCGATCACCGCGTGGCTGCTCGAACGCGGCGGCGACTTCCGCCGCTACACCCAGACCGCGCTGCTCTCCCTGCCCGCCGCGGCCGACGAGACGTTGCTGAAGCGCACGATCGCGGCCGTCGTGGATCACCACGACATGCTGCGGGCCCGTCTCCTCGGCGCCGAGCCGCAGTGGCGGATCGAGGTGCAGGCCGTGGGCGCGGTCGACGTCGACGACGTGCTGCACCGCGTCGAGGTCGCGTCGGTGGTCGGTTCCGGGTTCGCGGAGGTCGCGACCCGTGAACTCGACGCCGCGGCAGGACGACTGGACCCCGAGGCCGGGGTCATGCTGCAGATGGTGTGGTTCGACGCGGGCGATCAGGGCGGGCGGCTGCTGGTCGTGGCCCACCACCTGGTGGTCGACGGTGTGTCGTGGCGGATCCTCGTCCCCGACCTGGCGACCGCGTGGGCGCAGGTCTCCGCGGGTCAGGAACCGACCCTCGAACCGGTCGGCACGTCGATGCGGCGCTGGTCGCACGGCCTCGTCGAGGCGACGCGCGAACGCGCCGGCGAGATCGAACTGTGGCGGCGGGTGCTCGAGGCCGACGACCCGCTCATCGGATCGCGTCCGCTCGACGCGGCGATCGACGTGGCCGGGACCGTCGAGAAGGTCACCGTGGAGGTGCCCGCCGACGTCACGGACGCCCTGCTCACCCGTGTCCCCGAGGCGTTCCACGGCGGCGTCAACGACGGGCTGCTCACCGCGCTGGCGCTGGCGCTGGCCCAGTGGCGGCGCACCCACGGCGACTTCACGCGCGAATCGCTGGTCAGTCTCGAAGGCCACGGCCGCGAGGACCAGGTGCTGCCGGGCGCCGATCTGGGCCGCACCGTCGGCTGGTTCACGGCGATGTTCCCGGTGCGCCTGGACCTGTCGGGGATCGACCTCGACGACGCGTTCGCCGGTGGCAAGGCCGCCGGGTCCGCGGTCAAGGCGATCAAGGAACAGCTGCTGGCCATTCCGGACCACGGCATCGGCTACGGCATGCTCCGCTACCTGGACCCGGAGAGCGCGGATCAGCTGCGGGCGCTGGCGAAGCCGCAGGTCACGTTCAACTACCTGGGCCGGCTGGGCGGCGCGACGTCCACCGACATCCACGGTCACGCCTGGGTTCCGGTGACGGACACGAAGCTCGACGACATCCCCGCCTCCGACATCCCGGTGGCGTCGGCGCTCGACATCAATGCCGTCACCGGCACCGGGGCCGACGGCAACCGGCTGCGGGCCACCTGGGCGTTCCCGACCGGGGTCCTCACCCCGTCCGAGGTCCGCGCACTCGCCGACCTGTGGGTGCAGGCGCTGACCGCGCTGACCACCCACGTCGCGCGGCCCGACGCCGGCGGTGTGACCCCGTCCGATCTGGACCTGGTCACCCTCGACCAGGACGCGATCGACCGGCTCGAGGCCCGGTTCCCGGCGCTGTCGGACATCTGGTCGCTGTCACCGCTGCAGTCCGGGCTGCTGTTCCACGCCCAGTTCTCGGACGCCTCGGTCGACCCGTACCTGGTGCAGCTGGCGCTGAAACTGCGCGGCAACATCGACCCGGACCGGATCCGCCGGGCCGGGCAGGCCCTGCTGGACCGGCACCCCAACCTGCGGGCCGCGTTCGTCCACGACAGCGCGGGCGCCTCCGCGCAAATCATCCAGCAGCACGTGGAACTGCCGTGGTCGGAGTTCGACCTCTCGGCACTCGACCCGGACGAGACCACCCGCGAATACGACCGGATCGTGGCACGGGACCGGTCGGTGAAGTTCGACATGGCGAACGCGCCGCTGCTGCGGCTTGCCCTCGTCCGGCTCACCGAGGAGGACTACCGGCTGATCCTGACCAACCACCACATCCTGCTCGACGGCTGGTCGACTCCGCTGGTCATTCGCGACCTGCTGACGCTGTACGCGTTGGACGCCGACGGCAGCCTGCTGCCCCGGGTCCACTCCTACCGCGACTACCTGTCGTGGATGAAGCGGCACGACACCACGGACTCCCTCGACGCCTGGCGCACCGCGCTCGACGGTGTCGAGGAGCCGACCCTCCTCGCGCCGCTGGAGCGGGGTGAAGCGCACTCCGCCGTGGCGGAGGAAACCGCCTTCACGCTGTCGGAGGAGCAGACCACCCGGTTGCGGGACCTGAGCCGGGAACGCGGGCTCACCCTCAACACCGTCGTCCAGACGGCGTGGGGAATCGTGCTGGGCGGCTTGGTCGGCCGCTCCGACGTGGTGTTCGGTGGGACGGTTTCGGGCCGGCCGCCGCAGATCGCGGGCATCGAATCGATGGTGGGTCTGTTCATCAACACCCTGCCGGTGCGGGTGACCCTCGACCCGTGGGAGTCGCTGGGCGAGCTGCTCGAACGTGTGCAGAGCGAACAGGCCGCACTGCTCGATCACCACTACGTGGGTCTGACCGACATCCAGTCGGCGGTCGGCGGCGGCGGCGCCTTCGACACGCTGACCGTGTTCGAGTCGTACCCGGTGGACGAGGCGGGGCTGACGGAACAGACCGACATCGCCGGGATGTTCGTCACCGGCATCGACGGCAAGGACTCCGCGCACTACCCGCTCGCCGTCGTCGCCTCCGGGGACGCGCGGCTGAACTTCAAGTTCGAGTACCTCCCCGAGGTCTTCGAGGAAAGTGCGGTCGACGAGATCGCGGACCGGCTGCAGCGGGTGCTCGACGCCCTCGCGGACCGGCCCGAGATTCCGCTCGCCCACATGCAACTGCTCACCGAGGCCGAACTCGCCGAGTTCGCGCCGGTGCGCGGCCGCCCCGGGTTCTCCGTCCGGACGCTGCCGCAGATCTTCGAGGACGCGGCCGCCCTGGATCCGAACCGCACGGCGCTGACGTTCGAAGGCCGCAACGTCTCCTACCGGGAACTCAACGAACGCTCCAACCAGCTCGCCCGGGTGCTCATCTCCCGCGGCGCCGGCCCGGAGACGTTCGTGGCGCTCGGCATTCCCCGATCGATCGAGTCGGTCCTCGCCGTGTGGGCAGTGGCCAAGACGGGCGCCGCATTCGTCCCCGTCGACCCGAACTACCCGATGGACCGCATCGAGCACATGCTCACCGATTCGGGTGCCACCATCGGACTGACCATGGCCGCGTACGAGAAGGCGCTGCCCGACTCGGTGCCGTGGCTGCAGCTCGACTCGCCCAAGTTCGAGAAGGCCTGCCAGTCGAAACCGGCTCTGCCGGTGGCCGATTCGGATCGACGGTCGCCGATAAGCCTCGACAACGCCGCCTACATCGTCTACACCTCCGGTTCGACGGGGAAGCCGAAGGGCGTCGTGGTCACCCACGAGGGCCTCGACAACTTCGCCGAGGACCAGCGGCAGCGTTTCGCCGCGGCGCAGACGTCCCGGACCCTGCACTTCTCGACGCCCAGCTTCGACGGGTCGGTGTTCGAGTACCTGCAGGCCTTCGGGGTCGGTGCCACGATGGTGATCGCACCGCCGACGGTGTACGGCGGAGCGGAACTGGCCGAACTGATCAGGTCCGAACACGTCACCCACGCGTTCGTCACCACCGCGGCGCTGTCCACGGTCGACCCGACGGGGCTCGACGAATTCCAGCACGTCGTGTTCGGCGGCGAGGCGTGCCCGCCGGAACTGGTGACCCGCTGGGCGCCCGGCCGGCAACTGTCCAACGCGTACGGCCCCACCGAGACCACGGTGATGGCCAACATCAGCGACCCGATGACGGTGGGCGACCCCATCACCCTCGGCGGCCCGATCCGCGGCGTCGGTGAGCTCGTGCTGGATTCACGTCTCCAGCCGGTGCCCGTCGGAGTTCCCGGCGAGCTGTACATCACCGGTGCCGGGCTCGCCCGCGGCTACCACCGGCGCCCGGAACTGAGCAGCCAGCGGTTCGTCGCCAACCCGTTCGGGGAGGCGGGGGAGCGGATGTACCGCACCGGCGACATCGTCCGGTGGCGCGCCGACCACACCGTCGAGTACGTGGGCCGCAGCGACTTCCAGGTGAAGATCCGCGGTTTCCGCATCGAACTCGGCGAGATCGACAACGAGATCGCCACGTTCCCCGGGGTCAGCTTCGCCGCGACCCTCGGTGTTCCCGGCCCGTCCGGTGACACGGTGCTGGTGACCTACCTGCTGCCCAACACGGCCGGCGGCGTCGATCCGGCCGAACTGACCGCGCACCTGTCGACCCGGCTCCCCGCGCACATGGTGCCGACGAGCGTCATGTTCCTGGACGAGATCCCGTTGACCCCGGTGGGCAAACTGGACCGGTCGGCGCTGCCCGCACCCGAGTTCCACGTCACCACCACCGAGTTCCAGCCGCCGACCAACGATCTCGAACGCAAGATCGTGGACATCTTCGCCGATGTCCTCGGTATCGAACGGATCGGCATCGACGACAACTTCTTCGATCTCGGTGGAAACTCGCTGGTCGCCACCCGGGTCACGGCGCGGTTGCGGGACGCCCTCGACACCGACATCGGTGTGCGCGCCCTGTTCGAGGCGCCCGACGTCCGGTCGCTGGCCGCACGCGTCGCCGACAGTGTGAGCGGCGGTGCCCGCCCGGCCCTCGCGCCGGTCGAACGGCCCGACCGGATTCCGCTGTCGCTGGCGCAGAAGCGGATGTGGTTCCTCAACCAGTTCGACACGTCCTCACCGGCCTACAACATTCCGTTGGCCGTCCGGCTGACCGGAACCCTGGACGAGGACGCCCTGCGGCTGGCGATGGCCGACGTCCTCGAACGGCACGAGACGCTGCGCACCGTCTTCCCGACGGTCGACAACGAACCGACCCAGCGGATCCTGCCCGCCGCCGATGCGCAACCGGGCGTCGACACCGTCTCGGTGGCGGCGGAGGACTTGCCGCGGCACATCATGGACCTGGTGTCCCGCGGGTTCGACGTCAGCACCGACGTGCCGGTCCGGGCGGCCCTGTTCCGGATCGCGCCCGACCATCACGTGCTGACGATCGTGGTGCACCACATCAGCGCGGACGGATTCTCCCTCGCGCCGCTCGCCCGCGACGTCATGGTGGCGTACACGTCACGGCTCGGCGGCGACGGCCCGCAGTGGGATCCGCTGCACGTCCAGTACGCCGACTACACGCTGTGGCAGCATGCCGGACTCGGCTCGGAGAACGATCCCGAATCGATGATCAACCAGCAGTTGCGGTTCTGGTCCGAGACCCTGGCCGGGGTGCCGGACGTCATCCAGCTGCCGACCGACCGGCCGCGCCCGATCCAGCAGACGTTCGAGGGTGATCGGGTCGAGTTCGCGATCGACGCCGACCTCCATCAGCGGCTCACGGCACTGGCCCGGGCCAACAACGCCACCATGTTCATGGCCGTCCACGCCGCGCTGGCGGTGCTGCTGTCGAGGCTCGGCAGCACCGACGACGTCGTCATCGGCACCCCCGTCGCCGGGCGCGGTGAAGCCGCCCTCGACGACATGGTCGGCATGTTCGTCAACACCCTGGTCCTGCGGAACCGGATCGACCCGGCGTCGACGTTCACCGAACTGGTGCAGCGGATCCGGGAAACGGATCTGGCCGCGTTCCAGCACTCGGATCTGCCGTTCGAGCGCCTCGTCGAGGAGCTCAACCCGACCCGGTCCACGTCGTACTCGCCCCTGTTCCAGGTGGCCCTCGAGTTCCAGAACAACGAGAACCCGACGCTGGAACTGCCGGATCTGCGGGTCGAGAACGTGGACCTCGAAACCAAGGTGGTGAAAGAAGACCTCGAGGTGATCCTGGCCGAGCAGTTCGACCAGGACGGCGCGCCTGCGGGTGTCGCCGGCGGTCTCGACTTCGCCGTCTCCCTGTTCGACCGCGGGACCGCACGCTCGATCGCGGACCGGTTCGTCCGGATCCTCGCGGCTGTCACCGCCGATCCGGACCGGCCGATCGGCACCCTCCCGCTGCTCGACGAGGCGGAGATCGAGGAGATGGTCCCGGCGCGCGGCAAGCCCGACGTGCGCCCCGAGGTGTGGCCCGACCTGCTGACGGCCGCCGCGGCACTCGACCCCGATTCGGTGGCGTTGTCCTTCGAGGACCGGCAGGTCACCTACCGCGAACTCGACGAATGGTCCAACCGGCTGGCGCGGGTGCTGTGCGCCCAGGGAGTCGGGCCGGAGACGTTCGTGGCCATCGGAATGCCGCGATCGATCGAGGAAGTCGTGTCGATCTGGTCGGTCGCGAAGTCGGGTGCGGCGTTCGTGCCCGTCGACCCGACCTACCCGCGGGACCGCATCGACTACATGCTGACCGACTGCCGGGCGTCCGTCGGCCTGACCGTCGCCGGCCGTCGCGACAACCTGCCGGACACCGTGCCGTGGCTGGTGCTCGACGACGAGTCCTTCGCCGAGCAGGTCGCGGCCGTCTCCTCGTCGCCGGTCACCGACGCCGACCGCACGCGCCCGCTCCATCTGGCCCACCCGGCGTACCTGATCTACACGTCGGGATCGACCGGTAAACCGAAGGGTGTCATCGTCACTCACCGCGGCATGGCCAATCTCACCGCGGAGGAACACGAACGGTTCCAGGTCACGCACGAGTCCCGGGTCTCGCATCTGGCGTCCCCGAGCTTCGACGCGTCGATCTTCGAGCTGATGATGGCGTTCGGTGCGTCGGCCCGGGTCGTGATCGTGCCGCCCACCGTCTTCGGTGGCACGGAGCTGGCGGACCTGTTCCGGCGCAACGCGGTGACGCACGCGTTCATCACGCCCACCGCGCTGTCGTCCATCGAGGACGTGGGACTCGAATCGCTCCGCGTCCTCGCGGTGGCCGGTGAGGCCTGCCCGCCGGAGCTGGTGGAGATCTGGGGTAAGCACCGCAACATGCACAACGGGTACGGGCCCACGGAGACGACCATCCAGGCGAGCGTCAGTGCTCCGATGCGTCCGGGTGGGGTCGTGAACATCGGCGCCCCCGCGCTGGGATTCGGTTCGCTGGTCCTCGACGAGCGCCTGCAGCCGGTCCCGGTCGGTGTGCCCGGCGAGCTGTACATCACCGGACCCGGACTGGCACGTGGGTACCACAACCGGTCGGCGCTGACGTCGGAACGGTTCGTCGCCTGCCCGTTCGGCGAGCCCGGTCGCCGGATGTACCGCACCGGCGACGTGGTGCGCTGGCGCGGCGACCACACCATCGAGTACATCGGCCGCACCGACTTCCAGGTGAAGGTCCGCGGCTTCCGGATCGAACTCGGTGAGATCGACGCCGTCCTCGCCCGCCACCCCGCGGTCGCGTTCGCCGCCACCATCGGTCACACCGGACCGTCCGGCGACACGCTCCTCGCGTCGTACGTGCGGGCGGCGGAGGGACACGATCTCGAGCCGGCGGAGTTGCGTACCCACGCGGCCGACCGCCTGCCCGCGCACATGGTCCCGTCCGCGGTGGTCGTCCTCGATCAGATCCCGATGACCCCGGTCGGCAAACTCGACCGCAAGGCGCTGCCCGCGCCCGAGTTCGGCACCACCGGCGCGGCCTTCCGGGCCCCGACGACGGCGACCGAGCGGATCATCGTCGAGGCCTTCGCCGAGGTGCTGGGCGTGGACCGCGTCGGCACCGCCGACAGTTTCTTCGACCTCGGCGGCAACTCGATCGTCGCCACCCGGGTGATCACGGTGCTGCAGGAACGCCTCGGACGGCAGATTCCGTTGCAGTCCATGTTCCTGGACCCGACCCCCGCGGGCCTGGCGCTGCGGGTCGACACGGAGAACGCGGCCGGGTCGCCGGTGGACGAGGCGCTCGGCGTGGTCATCCCATTGCGGCCGACGGGGGACAAGCCGCCCCTGTTCTGCATCCATCCCGGGATCGGCCTGTCGTGGGGTTACGCGGGTCTCCTGCAGCACCTATCGCAGGACCGGCCGGCGTTCGGCCTGCAGTTGCCGATCATCAGCGGTGGCCCGAGCTTCGAGTCGATCGAGCAGCTGGCGCACCAGTACGTGCTGGAGATGCGAAAGGTCCAGGCGCACGGGCCCTACCACCTGCTGGGCTGGTCGCTCGGCGGCGTCATCGCCCACGCGATGGCCGTCGAACTGCGGCGGGAAGGGGAGGCGGTCGACACGCTGGCCGTCATGGACAGCTACGTGACCGACGGGACCGACCAGGGCCCGGAGAGCCTCACCGTGCCCGAGTTGCTCCACGGGCTCGGACTGGACCTCGAGTCCGTCTCCGGGGAGGAACTCACCTACGAGCGGGCAGTCGAGTTGCTGGACGACGCGTTCGGGCAGAAGACGGGACTGACCCCGCAGCACCTGGAGCGGATCAGCGCCGGATTCACCAACTCGTCGCGGATCATGAACAACTTCCGCCCGCAGGTGTTCGACGGGGATCTGCTGTTCTTCACCGCCGCCGGATCGGCGTCGACGGACCAGCATTCACCGGAGGAGTGGCGGAGTTCCGTCACCGGCGGCATCCGGGAAGTGAAGATCGAGTGCGAGCACAATCAGATGATCGAACCCGAGGTCCTGGCCGTGGTGGGGCCCGTCCTCGAGGACTATCTGAGTGCGCATTGACCCGTTTTCGTTGCGGCGGGCCCGCCATGCATTGCAGTGGCGTAACGGGCGGGCCCGAATACCGATATCTCCTGCGAACTCGGTAACAATCGATCTCTACGCAAACTAGGAGGCGGCATGAAGCGCTCACGTATCTCGAGCCTCACCGCGGGTGCACTGTGTGCCGCATTCGTCGCCTGCGCCACCGTCGCGAACGTCGGAGTCGCGGCCGCCGTGCCGATCTATCCCGCCTCCGACCCTGATCCCTTCTACCTGCAGCCGCAGGGTCTGGCGGATACGGCGGTCGGCGAGCCGCTCGCGGTCCGGCCGATGCCGCCGTTGCTCGCCTTCCCCGACACCGACGTCTGGCAGGTGAAGTACCGCACCACCAACTCGGAGGACCACCCGATCTCGTCGGTCACCACCGTGCTGGTACCCCGCACCCGGCCGGTGAACGGGCCGCTGCTGTCGTATCAGCACATCATCAACGCGCTCGGACCGAGGTGCGCGCCGTCTCGGACCCTGTACTCGAACGACCCCGACCTCCAGATCAAGGAGGCGCCGGCACTGAACCTCGCACTGCAACGCGGCTGGACGGTCGCGCTTCCCGATCACCTCGGCCCGAACAGTGCGTACGGTGCCGCGCGACTCGGCGGAACCATCACCCTGGACGGCATCCGCGCGGTTCAGCGGGTGCCCGAACTCGCCGTGGCGGAGAGCCCGGTCGCGCTGGCCGGGTACTCCGGCGGCGGCATGGCGTCGGCGTGGGCCGCGGCGCTCGCACCCACGTACGCGCCGGAACTGAACATCGTCGGTGTCGCCGAGGGCGGTGTGCCCATGAACATCGGCAAGATGGCCAACGGTCTCGGCATGCAGCCGCATCCGGCGTTCGGTCTCGCGATGGCGGCGGCACTCGGACTCGAGCGTGAGTACCCGGACCGCCTGCCGATCAGCGAGCAACTCAACGATCGCGGCCTGGCGATGCGCGACGAGATGGTCAACGCGTGCACCAACGGCATTCTCGCGGCAGGCGCAGGGCGCAGCGCGACGGAGGTCGCCAGGACCACCGACCTCATGAGCAGCCCGCAGGCCTGGGAGGTGCTGAACGAGAACAGTGTCGAGCTGTATCCGGGGGTACCGACCGCGCCGATCTTCGAATGGCACAGCCCGACAGACGTACTCATTCCGATCGACTCGATCGAGGCGACCGTCGCGCGATACTGCGCCGCCGGCGCCAAGGTGCAGTCCGATCTGTTCCCGAGTCCCGACCATCTGACCACCGCCGTGCTGGGCCTGCCGACCGCCCTGGACTACCTCGACGCCCGGTTCCGCGGCGACCCCGCACCGTCCAACTGCTGATCGGTGGGCGCCGATCCGCGACGGGTCGCCTGTGCGGCACGTCGCCGGATTGTGTTCTGCCCGTGCACAGTCCGAAAGTTGAGCGTTTGAGCAGATCTACCAGGGGGTATTCCGACTCCATGCACCCCAGCACACGCACCGCTGTCGTGACGGGATCGGACTCGCCGATGGGCCGGGCGGTCGCATTGGCACTCGCGGACGACGGGTTCCACCTCGGCCTCGCCTACGCCGCGGACCGGGACAGCGCCGAAGCCACTGCCGCCGACGTCCGGTCCAGATCGGTGAACGCGGCCGTGCAGCGCATGGACCTGGCCGACCTGCCCGACTCCGCGGCCGCCGTCGACGAGTTCGCCCGTGAGCTGGGCGGAATCGGCGTTCTCGTCAGCTGTCCGGGCAGTACGGCCGTCGAGTGCATCCAGCGCGCCGTGCGGTACATGATCGCAAGCGGCGGAGGCGGCCGGATCGTCAACGTCATCCCGTCGTCGTCCGGGCTCGGCGGACTCACCGGTCTGCTCGCCGCCGAATTGGCGCGATACTCGATCACGGTCAATTCGGTCGTGGTGCCCGCGGTCGAACCGGACTTCGCATCCCCCGGCCCCGACGACCGGGAAGTCGCCGCCGTCGCGTCGTACCTGACCGCGCCGGCCGCAATGTTCGTCACCGGGGCCGCCTACGTGGTCGACGGCACCCGGATCGCCATGATCCCGCACAGCCTGACCGAGGCCGGCACGCGGCGGCCTGCTCGCCGCGCCAACCGCATCCGGTCCTACACCGGCCGCTGGGCGCCGACCCGCTGGACGCGGTGACCCCGTTTGCGGGGCCCCGAAACTCGCGGACCCGCAGCCGAAAGCGTCGTTGCCGCCGCGCACCGGGAGTACCGTGTGCGCAGGGGGCTGCGAGTCGAGAGTGACGGTGCGATGCCGGCGGCAGTGAAGGGCACAGTGGGAAATCTGCCCCACGAACTGACGAGTTTCGTCGGCCGTCGCCGTGAGGTGACCGAGGCGCGACGCCTGCTGTCCGTGTCCCGTCTGGTGACGCTCGCCGGGATCGGCGGGGTCGGGAAGACCCGGCTGGCGTTGCGGGTGGCCGCCGATGCGAGTCGCGCATTCGAGGACGGCGTGTGGTTGGTCGAACTGGGGGAGCTCGACGACGACACGACACTCGTCGACGCCGTCTCGGCGGCACTGCGACTGCGCGAGCAGCGCTCCGGGAACCCGGAGGTGCTGCTGACCGAGTACCTCGCCACCCGGCAACTGCTGCTGGTGCTCGACAACTGCGAGCACGTGGTCGCCGCGGCGGCCGCGTTGTCGGAGACGTTGTTGCGGAGCTGCCCGGAGTTACGGATCCTCGCGACGAGCCGCGAACCGCTGGCCATCGGCGGTGAGGCGGTACTGCGGGTGCCGCCGTTGACCGTGCCCGAACCCGAACGCTCGTCACTGCAGGGCCTGCCGCAGTACGAGGCGGTGACGTTGTTCGTCGAGCGGGCGGCCACGGCAGTGCCGGAGTTCGAACTCACCGAGGACAACCATGTCGCGGTGGCCCGGATCTGCCGCCAGCTGGACGGGTTGCCGTTGGCGATCGAGCTGGCGGCGGTGCGGCTGCGGGTGATGTCGGCGGAACAGATCCTGCAGCGACTGACCGACCGCTACCGGTTGCTGACGGTCGGATCGCGGGGCGCGCCGAGCCGGCAGCAGACCCTGCGGCTGTGCGTCGACTGGAGCCACGAACTGTGCACCGAGGAGGAACGGGAGCTGTGGGCGAGACTGTCGGTGTTCGCCGGCGGCTTCGAACTGGACGCGGTGGAGGGAATCTGCGCCGGCGACCTGCCGGTGGAGAACGTCCTCGACGTGGTCGCGTCGTTGATCGACAAGTCGATCCTGATCCGCGAGGAGTCCGGGCCGGCGGTGCGATACCACCTGCTCGAGACGGTGCGCGACTACGGCCGCGAGAAATTGCAGGAGACCGGGGAGTACCAGTCGCTGCGCCGGCGGCACCGCGACTGGTACGAGCAGTTGGTGGTGCGGTGCGAGGCCGAATGGATCGGACCCCGGCAGGCGATGTGGATCAGCCGGCTCGACGCGGAGACGCTGAACGTGCGGGCGGCCCTCCATTTCTGCCTGACCGAGCCGGGGGAGGCCGAGACGGGGCTGCGGATCGCCGCCGCACTGTACCCGTACTGGCGTGCCAGGGGACTGCTCCGCGAGGGTCGCCGCTGGCTCGGCCAGCTGCTGGGACGGCACCCGGGCGGCGCAAGCAGGGAACGGATCGAGGCGCTGTACGTCGACAGCGTGCTCGCAGGCATGCACGGCGACCGCGAGGCCGCGAAAGCGCTGGTCGACGAGGGGGTCCTCCTCGCCGAGCGGCACGGGGACACACTGATGCGTGCCCTGGTGGTCCACGCCGCCGGGTGCTGTGCCATGTTCGCCGGGGACCTACCCCGCGCACGGGTCTGCTTCGAGGAGGCACTCGCCGAGTTCCGCGACAAGGGCAACCTGCTCCAACTGACGTGGGGACTGCTCGGGGTGGCACTGGTCAGCGGCATGCAGGGCGACGGGGCGGTGGCGAAGATGTGCGGATCCGAGATCTTCGCGCTCACCGAGGCCCACGGCGAGTCCGTCTACCGGGGCTGGTCGCTGTGGGCGGCGGGAATGGCGGCGTGGCAGCGCGGACACCTCGCCCTCGCCGACGACTACGTGAAGCAGGGGCTGCGGCTGTCCCACCTGGTCGACGACCGGATCAGCGCCTGCGGGGCACTCGAGGTGCTCGCCTGGGTGGCCGTCGGCTCCGGCCGGGCCCAGCAGGCCGCCGAACTGATGGGCGCCGCGGAGGCCGTCGCGCAGACCGTCGGCAACCCGAGCACCGTCTACCCCAATCTGCTCGTCCACCACGCGGAATGCGAGCAGCAGGCACGCGCCGTGATCGGGGACCGCGCATTCGACGACGCCTTCGACCACGGTATGCGCACGTCGTTCGACGATGCGGTCGCCCACGCGCTCGACGAGCAGCGACCGGAGACGGTGTCGGCGTCGAACGGGGCGACGCACCTGACCCGACGTGAATGGCAGGTCGCGGAACTGGTCGCCGACGGGCTCACCAACAAGGCGATCGCCGCCCGGTTGGTGATCTCGCAGCGCACGGCGCAGGGGCATGTCGAGCACATTCTCGCGAAACTGGGATTCAACTCGCGCACCCAGATCGCGGCGTGGATCGTCGAACACGCACAGGACCCGCACCCCTGACCGGGCACCCGCACGGGACGAAATAGGTATGTCCCCGGGTCGTTCAGCCGCTGTACTTCCCCGCCGCGGACGGGATGCTCATACGCGTCCCCCCAATCCGGCTCCAGACCGAGGCCCCCGATGTCCAGTGATCCCCGAACACACCGAAAGCCCGACCCCCAACTTCCACGGCCCCCGATTCTCCGTCGGGCGCACACCGACCGGTGTCTTGTGTGGATCGGGGGAAACCGAATGGCAGACGACGTGGTGGGGCAGGAACTCACGGGGGTGACGGCATGACCACGGACGGCATGACCCGCTGGCAGGGACTTGCCCAGAAATGCGAACTGATGATCCAGCGCTGCCTCAACTGCACGACCCTGCTCGCGCCGTTGATGGCCACCTGCTCCGCGTGTCAGGGTTCGAACCTCGAGCGGGTCCCGTCGTGCGGCGTCGGATCGATCGTGTCCTCGAAGGTGGTCCACCGTGAAGTGAACGAGACCGACCGTGGTCTCGTCCCCTGCACGATCGCGATCGTCGAACTCGACGAGGGGCCGTGGGTGTACACCTGGATCGACGGCGACGTCCCGGCTCCGTCCGACTGTCCGGTTCGCGTCGAGTTCCGTCCCGCGTCGACGGCGGAACAGTTGCCGGTGTTCGCGGTCCGCTCCGCCGGTCAGCGGTGAGCGGCATGACGACCCAGACCACAGAGGACCCGGAGGAAGCGTTCGGCACCGATTGGCTACGCCTGGCGCTTCGCCGATGCGATCTGCTCGCGCAGATGCACTCGGTGAGCTCGGATGCCCGATGGATGATCAGCTTCGCTATCCAGTGGGCACCGTTCGGTGGTGCCAGCGCGGCGGAACTGCTGGAGCGATTCGGTGTCAGCCGCCGACGCTTCATGGAACTCGTATTCGAGGGACTCGCACCGAAGTCCACCGATGTCCAGAAGATCCGTGCGATGAAAAGTCACCTGCGCACGTCCCTCGCGCAGGCGTGGGGCGTGCAGTAGCCCCGGTCGATCACCCGGGCAGCAGGTCGTCCAGGTGGATCGGCACCTTCCGGACCCGCACCCCGGTGGCGTGACGAACAGCGTTCGCCACCGCGGCCGCGGCCCCGACGATGCCGATCTCACCGGCGCCCTTCGCTCCCATCGGATTGGCGTGCTCGTCGACGTCGTCGAGGCACACCGCGTCGAGGTACCTGATGTCGGCGTGGGTGCTGACGTGATAGGAGGCAAGGTCCTGGGTCACGACGTGACCGAACCGGGGGTCGTTCACGCTGCTCTCGTGCAGCGCCATCGAGATCCCCATCGTCATCCCGCCGAGGAGTTGCGATCGAACGGTGCGGGCGTTGATCACCCGGCCGATCGCGAACACCCCGAGCATGCGTTCGACTCGGATCTCGCAGGAATCGCGGTGCACATGCGCCTCCACGAAGTGGGCACCGAACGAATGGAGCGCGAACTTTTCCGCGTCGGGGTTGTCGGGCGTCCCCGCACGCGCCTCCGCCCCCGGGTCGGGGGACGTGCCGTGCTCATCCCGGAACGCGCGGGCCGCCGCGACGATCGCACTGCCCCAGGAACTGGTTCCCGTGGAGCCGCCTGCGACGGTCGCCGACGGAAGATTCGTGTCACCGATCTGCAGGACGATCGCGTCCAGCGGGCAGCCCAGCGCGTCGGCGGCGATCTGGGTGAGCGCGGTCCACGCGCCGGTACCGATGTCGACCGACCCGATCTGCACGGTGTACGTGCCGTCGGAGTCGTACACGATCCGGGCAACCGATCCGGGTGACGTGTTGGCGGGATACGTCGCGGACGCGACGCCCATCCCCACCTGCCACTGCGAGTCCGACCGGGCCCGCGCCGTCGCGTCGCGGTCCGCCCACCCGAAACGCCGGGCGCCCTCCCGCAGACAGTCGGTGAGGCGCCGCCCCGACCACGGGCGGCCGGTACTCGGGTCGACCTCGGGTTCGTTGCGGATCCGCAATTCGATCGGGTCGAGCCCGCAAGCTTCGGCCAGTTCGTCCATCGCCACCTCGGCCGCGAACATGCCCGGGGTCTCGCCGGGGGCACGCATCCAGGAGGGGGCGGGCACGTCGAGGGACGCGAGACGGTGAGTGGTGTACCGGGTGGGCGTGGAGTACATCAGCCGCGACGGGACCGCCGCCTGTTCGGCGAACTCCTTGATCTTCGCGGACTGCACGACCGCCTCGTGGGAGAGCGCGGTCAGCCGTCCGTCGGCGTCCGCCCCGAGCCGGATGTGCTGCACCGTCGGCGTGCGATACGCGGAGAGGGCGAACATCTGCTGCCGGGTGAGCGCGAACTTCACCGGCCGGCCTTCCACCCGCTGCGCCGCCATCACCACGAGCACGTCGTGCGCGTGCGGCAGTCCTTTGGAGCCGAACCCGCCGCCGACGTACGGGGCGATCACCCGCATCTGCTCGACTTCGAGTCCGAACAGCGGTGCGAGCGTCTGCCGCACGGAGTGGACGCCCTGGGTCGAATCGTGCAGCGTCAGAACCGGTCCGCTGCCGCCTGGGGTCCACCGGGCGATGGCGGCGTGCGGTTCCATCGGGTTGTTGTGTTCCATCGCGGTGGAGTACACCTGATCGACCGTGACCGCGGCGGCGGAAAGTGCCGCGTCGACGTCGCCGTCCTCGGTGTCGGTCGGGAATCCCGCGTTGACATCCTCGGGGGTGTACAGATCGCCCCTACCGGAACGGAAGTCGGTGTCGTGGGATTCCACGTCGTAGTCGACGCGCACGAGGCTCGCGCCGTGGCGGGCGACTTCCGGTGACTCCGCCACCACCGCACCCACGAATTGGCCGCGGAAATGAACCTCGGCGTCCTGCAGGATCGCGAGTTCACCGTCCGAGGTGTCCGTCAGGCGGGGCGCATCGAACACCGTCAGGACCGCGAGCACCCCGTCCAGGGCTTCCGCGTCGGCCGTGTGCATCGCGGTGACCCGGCCGCGTCCGATCGTCGACAGGATCGGGTGCAGATAGGTCGGCTCGTCCACCGGGTACTCGAACGCGTACAGCGCCGTGCCGGTCACCTTGTCGTGGGCGTCCAGCCGTTCGGCGGAGGTTCCGATCACCTTCGGATCGACGAGGGTCATCGGCGCGCCTCCTCGGCGAGGGAACGAAGTACCGACGCCAGCACCCGCCGGGTCAGTGCAACCTTGAATTCGTTTCCAGGAAGCGGTTGTGCCGCAGCGAGTTCCGCTGCAGCGGCCTCGGTGTACGTGGCCTCCGTGGGCGGCGACCCGACGAGGACCTCCTCGGCGAGCGTGGCACGCCAGGGTCGGTGCGCGACCCCACCGAGCGCGACCCGCGCCGACGTGATCGACGCATCCTCGATCGTCAGCTCGGCGGCCACCGACACCACTGCGAACGCGAAGGAGGCACGGTCACGCACCTTCCGGTACGCGGACCGGTTCCCGGAAGGCGGCGGGGGCAGCTCCACGGCCGTCACGAGATCACCGTGCGCGAGGACGGTGTCGCGGTCGGGCCGGTCCCCGGGAAGCCGGTAGAACTCGCTCAGCGGGATTCGCCGTTCACCGTCGGCACCGCGCACCACCACGACACCGTCGAGCGCCGTCATCGCGACGGCCATGTCGGACGGGTGCACCGCGACGCAGTGCTCCGAGGCACCGAGAATGGCGTGGTAGCGGACGTAACCGCCGATCGCGGAACACCCGGTGCCGGGCTCCCGCTTGTTGCAGGGCGTCGTGACGTCCTGGAAGTACACGCAGCGAGTCCGCTGAAGCAGATTTCCCGCCGTGGTCGCGAGGTTGCGCAGCTGGCCCGACGCACCGGAGAGGAGGGCGCGCGACAGCATCGGGTACCGGGCGCGGACGACGTCGTGCGCGGCGAGGTCGCTGTTGCGGACGGCCGCCCCGATTCGGAGCCCGCCGTCCGGGAGTTCGACGACGTCGCCCAGGGGAAGCCGGCTCACATCGACGAGGAGATGCGGTTGCGCCACCCCGAGCTTCATGTGGTCGACGAGGTTGGTGCCGCCGGCGAGGAACGACGCCCGCGGATCACCCGTGACCGTGGCGACGGCACTGTCGACGTCGGTGGCCCGCTCGTAGTCGAAGGGAATCACGCCTCCGCCGCCTGCCTGATCGCCGCGAGGATGTTCGGATACGCGCCGCACCGGCAGAGGTTTCCGTTCATCCGCTCGCGTATCTCGTCGTCGGTGAGTTCGGGCGGAGCGGTCAGGTTCTCGGTGACGGCGCTCGGGTGCAGGGCCAGGAACTCGTCGAGCATCCCGATCACCGAACAGATCTGACCGGGCGTGCAGTAACCGCATTGCAGTCCGTCCTGCTCGACGAACGCCTGCTGAACGGCATGCAGCACCTCGCCGTCGGCCAGTCCGTGTGCCGTGACGACGCGTTCCCCGTCGTGGGCGACGGCGAATGTGAGGCAGGACGTGGCCCGTCTGCCGTCGAGGAGGACGGTGCACGAGCCGCACTGGCCGTGGTCGCAGCCCTTCTTCGGCGCGGTCACCCCGAGGTGGTCGCGGAGCGCGTCGAGCAGCGTCGTGCGGGTGTCGACTTCGAGGTTTCGTTCCTCACCGTCCACGGTGAGGGTGATCTTCCGGTAGCGGGGGCTGTCCGCGACATTCATGGCGGGAGGTTACCCGCGGGCACTGATCCCGAATCACAGTCGGCCGACTCGGGAATTGCTGGTATATCGGACGATATGGCGTCTGCTCAGTGGATCGACACGCACGTACATCTGGTGGACTTTCTTCAGCATCCCGCGGCTGTGACCGATTTGCGAGACAGCTTGGTCGGGGCCGGCGTGCAGCGTGCCGTGCCATTACCACTCGCTGACCGACGCCATCGTCCTCGATCTGCTACCCGAACTCGAATCGGACGGCCGGTTGACGGTGGCGCCGCTCGTCTGCGGGTTCGATCCCACCGATCGCCCTCGCGGTCGGATCGAATTCGTGTGGAACCGCACCGGTCGCTGGGCCGGTGTCGGTGTCGGTGAGGTGATGTTCCGCCACGACGACCTCACGAGTCTCACCGTCGGCGAAGTACACTCTCCCGATCACGCAGCGATGGACGACGTCCTCGACTTCTGCTCCGAGAAGGAGGTGCCGATCTCGATCCACCACGATTCCGCGTCGATGGGGCTGCCAGGGCGGCACGAATACATCGGCGCGCTCGAGCGAGCTCTCGAACGGCATCGGTCGACCTCCGTCGTGTGGTGTCACGCAGGGGTGTCCCGCCGGGTGGGCCCCAACGGACAGTTGGACCTGGTCCGCGAACTTTTGCTGCGGCACCCGAACTTGACCGTCGAACTGTCGTGGGTGCTGTTGGACCGGATCGTCGACGGCCCCGATGTCGCCGTCGGCAACGCCGAACGATCGTGGTTCCCCTGACGACGGACTGGGTACTTGCTCAACCCGGAAACAGTGAGTGATAAGGAAGGGACGTCATGCGCGTCGAGCACATCACGGTGGTCGTGCCCGCCCACGACGAGGAAGCGCTGCTGCCGCGCTGCCTGGAGGGCCTCCATACCGCCGCCCGGGCCGTGTCCGTGCCGGTCACGACGGTGGTGGTGCTCGACGGGTGCACCGACGGCAGCGAAGCCGTCGTCCGCAGGGCGGGTGTCGACGTCGTGGTCCTGGGTGCGCGGAACGTCGGAGCGGCCCGGCGTGCGGGTTTCGAGTCGGTCGCCCCGCGCCCCCACGAGTGGTTCGCCACGACAGACGCCGACTCGCGCGTCCCCGCGCACTGGCTGTCGTCCCACCTGCAGCACGCGCGTCGAGGGGCGCAGTTGGTGGCGGGCACGGTGGCGGTGACCGACTGGTCGGGGTGGCCCGACCATGTCCGGTCGCGGTACGGCAGCGCCTACCGGTCCGGCTCCGCCCACGGGCACGTGCACGGCGCGTCCCTCGGATTCTCGGCGGACCTGTATCGGGCGGCGGGAGGGTTCGCCGCACTGCCCGCGCACGAAGACGTGGATCTGGTGCAGCGGATGGTCGAGCGGGGAGCGAACGTGGTGTGGAGTATCGATGCCCCGGTGGAGACATCGGCGCGAGCCGACGCCCGAGCGCCGCAAGGTTTCGCCACGTACCTCGAAGGACTGCAGGACCGATGAGCACCGACGTCACCCACGACAGCAGCCCCACCGACGCCGCAGTGCGGGCGATCATCGGTTCGGGGGACGCGGAACTGCCGCTGCCCGGCGGCGGCTCGACCGCAGCCCGGTGGGCCCGGCTGACGCAATGGTGCCGCCACGACCTCTCGGTCGGCCGGCTCCTCGAGGCACACGCCGACGCGGACGCAATCCTCGCCGAAGTCGACGGCACCCGCGCCGGCCGGAACGAATTCTGGGGCGTGTGGGCCAGCGAGCCACCGCACCCCGTCCTGCACGCGTCCCACGACGCTGCCGGGTGGCGCCTGCGGGGGACGAAGGCATGGTGCTCCGGGGCGTCGATGTGCACGCACGCCCTGGTCACGGCGCGAGTCGACGAGCAACCCCGCCTGTTCGCCGTCGATCTGCGGGAACCGGGGGTCACGGCGGGCCGCGGCGGCTGGCGAAATCCGGGCATGGCGGCCACCGACACCGAGTCGGTGACGTTCGACGGCGTTCCCGCACGACCGGTCGGCGCGCCCGACGAGTACCTCGACCGTCCCGGGTTCTGGCACGGTGGCATCGGGGTGGCGGCCTGCTGGTTCGGGGGCGCACTCGCCGTCGCGGAACCGCTGCGGGTGCGGGCCCGCAGTGGCCGCGCGGACGGTCACCAGCTCGCGCACCTCGGCGCGATCGACGTCGCCGTCAGCGCGGCACGATGGGCACTCGAATCGGCGGCCGGGGAGGTGGACGCGAATCCCCTCGACCGGAGATCCGCCCAGGTGCGCGCGTTCCGGGTGCGGGCGCTGATCGAACGGACCGCGAGCGAGGTGATCGACCGCGTCGGCCGGGCGCTGGGCGCCGCGCCGCTCGCGACGGATGCCGACCATGCCCGCAACGTCGCGGACCTGCTCGTCTACATCCGGCAATCCCACGCCGAGCGCGATCTCGCGGCACTCGGCGCACTCGTCGCGGGGGAGGACTGACAGTGGACAACGGCACCAGATTCCGGGAGATCCCCGTGGCCGCGCGCGGCACACCGGAGGACGAATGGCAGTCGTGGCTCCAGTCCACCCGTTTCCTGCCGGTACCACTCGCGGAATGCGACCGGTTGGTCGTCGTCGCACCACATCCCGACGACGAGGTACTCGGCGTGGGCGCGCTGATGGCCACCGCCGCGGCCGCCGGCATACCCGTCGTGGTGGTGGCGGTGACGGACGGTGCGGCGTCCCACCCGGACTCGCCGACCCTGTCGCCCGACGCGCTGGCCGTCGCACGGATCGCGGAATCGACCCAGGCGACAGCACTGCTGGGTGTCGGCGAACCACTGCGACTCGGAATACCGGACGGCGGGGTGAGCGCGCACGAGCACGAACTCACCACCCGCCTCGTCGACGTGCTCACCGCGACCTCCGGGGCGGGGGAGAGAGTGTGGGTGCTCGCGACCTGGCGAGACGACGGCCATCCCGATCACGAAGCCACCGGAAGAGCTGCAGCAGCAGCATGTTCGATCACCGGTCACCGACTGATCGAATATCCGGTCTGGATGTGGCACTGGGCCCGGCCCGCCGATCCGGCGGTGCCCTGGAACCGGATACGCGTCCTGACCCCGGCCGCCGAGATCCTGGCACGCAAACGCGGTGCCGTCGACGAATTCCGGACCCAGATCCTCCCGCTGTCCGAGGACCCGCGGGACGCCGCGATCCTCCCGCCGTGGGTGCTCGCGAGACTGATGCGGACAACGGAATGGGTGCTGTGGTGAGCGCAATGGATCCCGGCTACTTCGAGACGATGTACGCGGAATCGGCGGACCCGTGGGGCTTTGACGAGCGGTGGTACGAGCGCCGCAAGTACGCGCTCACTCTCGCGGCCCTGCCCCGTCCGCATTATCGGCGGGCGTTCGAACCGGGGTGTTCGATCGGCGTCCTCACGGTGCACCTGGCGCGGCGTTGCGACCGGGTCGTCGCAACGGACGTGGTTCCGCGCGCCCTGGAGAGCGCACGGGACCGTCTGCGGCGCGAAGGAGTGGCCGACCGGGTGGAACTCGGCCGGGCATCGCTGCTCGACCCGTGGCCACCCGGCGCCTTCGACCTCGTCGTGCTCAGTGAGGTGCTGTATTACCTGACACCCGCCGACCTCGCCACCACGCTCGGACGTGCTGTCGACGCCCTGGAAGTCGGTGGCACCCTCGTGGCGGTCCACTGGCAGCATCCGGTACCCGAGTACCCGCAGACCGGCCGCGCGGTGCACGAGACGGTCGCCGCGACGGACGGCCTCCACCGTGCCGGGTCGTACCAGGACGCGGACTTCCACCTCGACGTCTACACCCGGGGCCCGGTGCCCTCGGTGGCCGCGGCGGAAGGGTTGAGCTGACCGGGCGTCGCACTCACTGTTCGGGCAGGCTGCCCGTCTCGAGGAAGATGACGCGCCTGCCGATCTCCACCGTGTGGTCGCAGAACCGCTCGTAGAAACGGCCGAGCAGGGTGATGTCGACGGCCGACTGGACACCGTGCGGCCAGTCCTCGGCCTGGGTGATCGTGAACAGGCTCCGATGGAGATCGTCCATCGCCTCGTCCGCCGTCAGCAAACCGCGTGCGCGCTCGGGATCGCGGTGCTGCAGAACCTGCTCGGT
The DNA here is from genome assembly GCF_000280725.2 of Rhodococcus sp. JVH1. Lineage (NCBI taxonomy): Bacteria > Bacillati > Actinomycetota > Actinomycetes > Mycobacteriales > Nocardiaceae > Rhodococcus > Rhodococcus sp. JVH1. Next base: position 7,874,609 of record NZ_CP166289.1, read on the forward strand.
TTCCTTTGCCTGCGCGACGGCGACGGCGCCCATCTCGGTGAACACGCCCAAGACCTCGTCGGGAACGACGTGGTCGGGATGCCGTCGGCGCGCGATCTTCGCGATGTGCACCGCGAGACCGCCCATGCGGTGCAGATCCGCGGAGATGTGGAGGCCGCCGACCATGAACCGGAGGTCGTGCGCGACCGGCGCCTGCAGCGCCAGCAGGGCGAAGGCACGCTTCTCCCAGTGCGCCGCGGCATCGTCGAGCTCGCCGCTCACATCGATGACGTGCTCGGCGAGCTCGAGGTCAGCCTGCAGCAGTGCGTCGCTCGCCTCCGACATCGCGGTAACGGACAGCCGGCACATGGAGGCCAGATCGCCGGACAGGCTGTCGAGATTCTCCGCGAAACGAGTACGCATCGGCTCAGCCTAGGGGTGTTCTGTGACAACTGCCTCGATCTACCGGGGGTCGGCGTGGGCGAGCTTCCGGTATCCCTGCGCGCCTGCACGGTCTACCGCTGCCTTGACCAGGCCGAATACGGTGCCCTGCACGGCCGCCGCGATCAGCACCTCGCGGGTGCTGCGTGAGAGATCCTTGGGGTCGGGAGCCTCGGCTTCGCCGGCGACGCGCTTCCACACCTGACCGAAGAGCGCGCTTGCCGCGATTCCGCCGGCGACACTCGCGGCCAGCGCCAACGGTTTGTACATTGCCTTCGACACGGCACTCATGTTCCCGCCCTTCGCATTCGATCCCGTCGATCGCTCTCGTACGGCGAGTACCCGTATTCGCCGTCCTCACACCGCGATGCCGCGCCGCCGGTGTTGTTTGGTTCGACGCCCGGTTGGGGACAGTGTTCTGTATGACCAACGAATCAGCTGGAGAGCCAACTCGCATCGTCGTGGTGGGAAGCGGCTTCGCCGGATTCGAATGCGCACGCGCTCTCACGCGGCGCCTCCGGGGGACCGATACCCGCATCACCCTGATCTCGGCGCACGACTACATGCTCTACACACCGCTCCTGCCCGAGGTGGCGGGCGGAATCCTGGACGCACGGTTCGTCACGGTTCCGCTGGCCGAGGCGCTGCCGAACGTCGAACTGGTGAAGGGCAACGTCGATTCCGTCGACTTCGAGGCCCGCACCGTGCACGTGACCGACTGCGAGCACGGTGTCGAGGACGTGGCCTGGGACCGGGTGGTGCTCACCCCGGGGTCGGTGACCCGCCTGTTCGACATTCCCGGTCTCGCCGAGCACGCCAGGGGACTCAAGACGCCGGCCGAAGCGCTGTACTTCCGCGACCAGCTGCTCACCCAGATCGAACTCGCCGAGCGGGACACCGACCCTTCGGTCGCCGACGCCCGCCGGACGGTCGTCGTGGTGGGGGCGTCCTACGCGGGCACGGAACTCACCGCCCAACTGCGCGCCCTCGCCGACGAGGCGGCCGCGCGGCGAAACCTCGACCCCGCGAAGATCCGGTTCCTGCTGCTCGACGCCGCCGACACGGTGATGCCGGAGGTGGGCGAGAAGCTGGGCGGCAAGGTGTTGGACGTGCTGCGTTCCCGCGGCATCGACGTGCGACTGGAAACCACCCTGACCGAACTCGGACCCGAACACGTCACGCTCGACGACGGCACCGTGATCCCCACCCGCACCGTCGCCTGGGTGACGGGCGTGACCGCAAGCCCGCTCATCGACACGCTCGGATTACCCACCGAGAAGGGAAGGTTGACGGTCCGCCCCGACCTCTCGGTGGACGGGCATCCCGACGTCTTCGCGGGCGGCGACGCCGCGGCTGTTCCCGATCCGAAGAACAGCGGGTCGATCACCCCACCCACCGCCCAGCACGCCGTCCGGCAAGGGCAGACCCTGGCCCGTAACGTCGCGGCCAGCCTGGGCGTCGGCGACCCGAAACCGTACAGCCACCGCGACATGGGTCTCGTCGTGGATCTCGGCCCGGGGTTCGCCGTCGCGAACCCTCTCGGCATCCAGCTGTCGGGGTTCCTCGCGAAGGTGGTCACGCGCGCCTACCACCTGTACGCCATGCCCAACACGGCCAATCGCTGGGCGGTCGCCCTCGCCTATCTCACCGATCTGCTCTTCCCCCGCCCACTCGTGTCGATCGGACTGGTCACCGATTCGGAATCGCGGTTCGCGGCCGGCGAGGGCGTAGGAGCGCAGCACTGAGAGCACGCCGCCTGCGAACGCAACTAAGGAACTGATGATGGCTGAGAGCAAGAAGGAATTCGTCGCACTACGCCTCGACGAAGTGATCCACGAATGGGAGGCGGACGCGCCTGCCGGTGGTTCGGGATCCGCGGGATCGGAGAGTCCGTTGGTCACAGCGCAGCGCCACCGGGCCGAGATGGACACCGCGACCGACGAGCGTGTCGACGAGATCGCCGAGGCGTATCCCGTGATTGCGCAGGCGTGGTCGTCGCGCGGCGTCTAGGACACCAGCAGCTTCGCCAGCGGACTGGACTCGAGGTTGTCCAGCAGGTCCTGTGCGTCCTCGAACACCGCCGCCGCGCCGGCCTCCGTCAAGTCGGCGCGGGAAATGCCCCCACTGAGGAGTCCGACGAAGGTGACGCCGGCCCGCGAGGCCGCCTTGCCGTCCCACACGGCGTCGCCCACCATCACGGCAGTGTCGGGCGACGTGGACGCGCGGTCCATCGCGGCGCGAACCACCCCAGGATCCGGCTTGGCCTTATCGACGTCCTCGGACGACGTCGTGTGAGCGATGTACGAGTCGACCGACAAGATCTCCCGCAGCACGTCGAGTTCCTCCTCGGGGGCGGAGGTGGCGAGGACGACCTGCACACCGCGCCCGTGCAGTTCCCGGATCAGTTCCCGTGCCCCGGACAGCGGCCGCATGCTGTCCCGCGCGCCGAGGTAGTACGTCGTGTGGAGATCCTTCGCGCGGTCCCCGAGCTCGTCCGCGTCGTCACCGAGAAGCGATTGCAGGAGAAGCGACGAATCCAGTCCGATCGCACGGTGCACCCGCCACGCGTCCACGTCGTGCCCGACCTCCCGGAAGGCCCGCTGCCACGCTCGCACGTGCAGGTAGTTGGAGTCGACCAGGGTGCCGTCGACGTCGAACAGCACTGCTCGGGCGGTGGACGGGGATTTCTCAGACATAGGCTCGAGCAAACCACAGTTTTCGATGCGGTGAACGTGGGTAAGCGCGGAGAGTCCGTCAGGTACTCATCCGAAGGAGTGGTCGTCATCGAGGCACAACACGACACGTCGGCGTCGGTTTCGGACGTGTGGTCCGTTCTCGCCAACGGGTGGCTGTACCCGTCCTGGGTGGTCGGGGCGTCACGCATGCGTGCCGTCTCCGCCGAATGGCCCGCCGTCGGGAGCCGTCTGCACCATTCCGTCGGCGCCTGGCCCGCGTTGATCGACGACTCCACCGAGGTCCTCTTCGCCGAAGAGAATCGTGAACTTCGGCTGCTCGCCCAGGTGACGCCCACGAAGGCTGTCGTGCGACTGCGACTCGAGCCGCGTGGATCCGGCTGCCACCTCCGCATGTCGGAGGCAGCAGCCTCCGTACCGTTGAAGTGGGTTCCGCAGACGGCGCAAGACCTCGCGGTCCTCCCGCGCAACCTGGAATGTCTACGCCGGCTCTCGTTCCTGGCCGAGCGAAACACGAAACCCTGACGCCGTGACAGTGCGGACTGTCGACGCCGTCGTCATCGGGGCCGGGCCCAATGGTCTCGCCGCAACGGCCACCCTGGCGGAGGCCGGCTGGGATGTCGTACTTCTCGAACAACAACCCGAACCGGGTGGCGCCGTCAGGTCGGCCGAGCTCTTCCCTGGTTTCCGCACCGACCTGTTCAGTGCGTTCTATCCCTTGGCTGCGGTGTCGCCGGCGATCCGGCACCTCGACCTCGAAGGTGTCGGTCTGCGATGGAGTCAGGCGCCCGCCGCGGTCGGGCACCCCAGGCACCCGCACGACGACGATGCCCCACTGATCCACCGGGATCCGACCGACACCGCCGCCGACCTCGAGCGCAGGCAACCGGGGGACGGACAGGCATGGCTCCGGCTCTTCGAGCAGTGGAAGGATGTGAAGGAACCGTTCCTCGACACGCTGTTCAGCCCGTTTCCTCCCGTCCGTGGACCGCGGCGACTGTTGTCGCAGCTCGGCACCGCGGAAGCCCTCCGGCTCGTCCGCTTCCTCATGCTGCCCGCGCGCCGGATGACGCACGAGTTGTTCGACGGCGAATCCGCCCGGGTGCTGTTGCTGGGCAACGCAATGCACGCCGACACACCGGTCGACGCACCGGGGAGCGGAGTCATGGGATATCTCCTGACCATGCTCGCGCAGGACGACGGGTACGTCGTCCCGGTCGGTGGGGCCGGCGCCCTCTCCGCCGCAATGGCGGAACGAGCGAGACGAAACGGCGCGGAAATTCGGTGCGGCGAGGAGGTGACGTCGATCGAGGCAACCGGGGGAGTGGCGACAGAGGTTCGGACGGCGGGCGGCGACCGTTATCTGGTCAAGCGCGCGGTGCTCGCCGATGTCTCCGCGCCCGCACTCTACGGACGGCTGCTGGATTCCTCCGTGGTCCCCGCCGGCGTCCGTGCAGACCTCGAGAAGTTCGAGTGGGATACCCCCGTCGTCAAGGTGAACTACGCTCTCGACCGCAAGATTCCGTGGCGGTCGCGGAGCCTCGAATCCGCCGGAACGGTGCATCTGGGCGCCGACGACAACGGACTGGTCCGGTGGATGGCCGACCTGACCACAGGCGTGATCCCGACAGACCCGTTCCTGCTGTTCGGTCAGATGACGACGTCGGACCCCAGCCGTTCGCCCGAGGGAACCGAAAGCGCCTGGGCTTACACGCATCTTCCGCGGGGAATCACGGACGACGAATCGGCCGAGTTGCTGGCGCACCGAGTGGACGCGATGCTCGAATCGCATGCGCCGGGGTTCGCCGAGCGGGTGGTGGGGCGCAATGTGCAGCGTCCGGGTGACCTCGAGGCGAGCAACGCGAACCTGCACGGCGGCGCCGTCAACGGCGGCACCGCCCAGCTGTACCAGCAGCTCGTCTTCCGCCCGACCCCAGGTTCGTCCGGGCCCTACACGTCCATCGACCGGCTGTACCTGGCCAGCTCGGCCGCCCATCCGGGCGGCGGCGTCCACGGTATGTGTGGGTACAACGCGGCCCGTGCCGCCCTGGCCGACCACGGGCGGTGGGGGTTGGTGCGGCGGAAGGTCCGCGGCCGCATCCTCGACCTCGTGGTCACCCCCGACGGTAAGCGGTCGCCGCACCACCGCTAGGTGTTGATGCGGTCCAGGAGCCAGCGCGGACCGATCGTGGTGGCCCCGAGCGCCTCGACTCGGTCGCGGAGTTCTCGGTCTGCGGTGACGACGGTGATCGGCCGGTCGCCGTCCTCCTCGGCGGCTGCGGCCACCACATCGACGATCGCGTCGTCGCCCGAACCGACCGCCGACACCACGTGCAGGCCCTCGAATTCCGGGTTGGTCTCACCGGTGACCGCGGCCTTCGCCGCGCCCTCGAGGACGACCACCACCTCGGTCGGCCGGTCCAGGCGCTGTTCGAGGGTGCCGAGCTTGGCGAGCAATTGTCGGGCCGCACCGGCACGATCACGCCACCAACCGTCGGGTCGCGAGCCGACGACGTTCGCAGCATCCACCACAACCAGCGCAATTTTGTCGTCAACCACGCCCTCAGTCTCCTCTCTCCTCGCACCCGCCGTGTGGGTGCTATGACAGAGGAGACGGTCTGTCCGTCGTGGAGAGGAGGCCGATGTGGACGTCCGCTTCATCTCCCGTGACGGTGTGCGTTCGTGTGCGGTGACAGAACTGAGGGCGTTGCTCGACCGGCCCGACGGATTGGTCTGGGTGGATGTCCCGACCTGGGACGAGCAGGCGAACGACGCATTGACCACGATTTTCGGCTTCCATCCTCTCGCCGTGCGGGATTCGATGAACCGCAATCAGGTGCCGAAGGTGCACAGGTATGAGGACCACTTCTTCGTGGTTCTGCACGCGCCGCAGTCGGGAGCGCACGGGCACGTGCACTACGTCGAACTGGACCAGTTCATCGGCGGCCGGTACCTGGTCACCGTGCACGGCCCGGTGAATCCAGCGATCGATCCCGCGACCGCAATGGTCGAGGTGAATGCGGTGCTGGGCCGGTTGAAGTCGGGAAAGTTGCAGCCGAGCAACGCATTCGAGTTGTCCTTCGCACTGCTCGCCGCATTGACGGCTCGGATGCGGGCGTACACCGCCGAGTTGACCAAGGACGTGTGGAAGCTCGAGCAACAGGTCACCGGCGGGCACCTCGGTAATCCGGAAACCTTTCTCGACGAGATGTTCCGGGTCCGACACGGTCTGCTCACGGTCGGCACCATGGCCGCGCTGAGCCGAGAGGTCTACGGCCGCATGGTCACCATCGAGGCGTTCGGCGCCGGCAAGGGGCAGGACCTCCTCCTCGACGCGGTCGACCAGTTCCAGCATCTGACCGTGATGGCCAAGGGCCAGAAGGACTACCTCCAGGGCACGATCGAGTTCTACCAGGCACGCACGAACACCAAAATGACCATTGCCGCCGAGCGACTCGCCGTCATCGCGGCCGTCACGTTGCCGATCACGGCGTTGTCTTCGATCATCGGCATGAATGTGATCGTGAACGAACGGACGCAATGGCTCTCGGTTGCCGCGATCGTGCTCGTGATGCTCGCGATGTCCGGGGCACTACTCGTCTGGGCGAAGCGTAAAGGCTGGTTCTGAAGCCTGTAGTTGCGTTCAGCGGGGGAGTGGTGGACTCGGCGGCATGGGCGTGCCTGGTGTGGGGGAGGACACGTAAGCAGCTCGTGGCATTCCCACCATCTCCGACTCCTGCAGGCTCGTCGGAAATCGCCGCATCAGTTTCCCAATAATTCGATGGGTAAGACTCTGGCTCGGACGGAACGCCGATATTACCCGAATTCAGGTGGTCGCCGCACGGCGTCGGGGTGGTGGGACCCTGTCTGCACCTCTCGACTCGTTCAAAACCTGTTCGGACTGCTTGGACGCTGAGGCCTTCAGGCCGATGCCGGAGTAGGAGAGAGGACGCTGCGGGGCCGGCCGAGCGGCCAGGGGGAGTGTGGAGCCGCACGCCCGGCAGTCGTCAGTCGAGTAGCGGTCGGCAGCGAGCAGGAATCGCGTATGTAGCCATCCCGTCATCGGCCTTGATAGTGTTCCATCGCCGATACTTGAATCGGGCCGTGACGGAATACCGTGATTTACCGAATTCAGCGAGTCGCCACAGCATCAACCAACCGTCCTCACCACAATCAGCACCGATCCTTTCCTGAGCCAATCACCCCCTAACCAGCTCTTAAGCGGTGGCGTGGTCGCTGCTCAACTGCGCAGCTGAGCGTTGAGCCGAGCGGCCTGTCGCGTGAGGTGGTCCCGTTCGGGGAGGTTGGGCGCCGACCGGGCAGCTTCGGCGTAGAGCTGTGCTGCGGTGACCGGGTCCCCGTCACGCTCATGTAGGTACGCCGCGGCCGCGGAGTACCGGGGGAGGGTGGGGTCGAGCCCCGACAGGGCGGCCAGGCCCGCCCTCGGGCCGTCTGCCTCTCCGACGGCGACGGCCCGGTTGAGGCGGGCCACCGGGCTGTCGGTGAGGCGCACCAGTTCGTCGTACCACTCGACGATCTGCACCCAGTCGGTCTCCGCGGAAGTCCGGGCGTCGGCATGGAGCGCAGCGATGGCGGCTTGGGCCTGGAACTCGCCCAGTCGGTCGCGGGCGAGGGCTGACTGGAGCACGACGACGCCCTCGGCGATCAGGCGGGTGTCCCACAGACTGCGGTCCTGCTCGGCAAGAGGCACGAGGCTGCCGTCGGTGCGGGTCCGCGCCGGGCGCCGTGCGTGGTGGAGCAGCATGAGCGCGAGCAGGCCCGCGACCTCCTCGTGGTTGGTCTTGGCCGCCAGCTGGCGAGTGAGCCGGATCGCCTCGGCGGCGAGATCGATACTGCCGCCGTAGCCCTCGTTGTAGACCAGGTAGAGCACGCGCAACACCGTGGCGACGTCACCGGGCTGGTTGAACCGCACGTCCGAGACGGTCCGCTTGGCCCTGCTTATCCGTTGGGCCATCGTCGACTCGGGCACGAGGTAGGCCTGCGCGATCTGACGCGTGGTCAGGCCGCTGACCGCGCGCAGCGTGAGCGCGACAGCCGAAGCAGGTGTCAGCGATGGGTGCGCGCACAGGAAGTACAGCTGGAGTGTGTCGTCCACCGCCTCGCCAGGGTCGGGGGAGGGCTCGGCATCGACGCGTACCTCGCGGTACCGCCGCGAGGAATCGGAGCGGGTGGCGTCGAGGAACTTGCGCCAGGCCACGGTGACCAGCCAGCCCTTGGGGTCGCGCGGTGGGTCGTCCGGCCACGCGCGCACGGCCTCGATCAGAGCGTCCTGCACGGCGTCCTCGGCCGCCGCGAAGTCTGCCCCGCGACGGACGAGGACGCCGATCACGGTGGGGGTGAGGGTCCGCAGAAGGGCGTCGTCCACCGTGCATCACTCCGTGATGGTCGGGTGCGCGGCCAGGAATGGGCGCACCTCGAGCCATTCGTGGATCGGTTTCCCCTCCGCACCCGGGGCCGCGGACAGCTCGCCGGCCAGCTCGAGTGCCCGCTCGTGGGTCTCGACGTCGATCACCATCCAGCCGGCGATCAGGTCCTTGGTCTCCGCGAACGGGCCGTCGGTGATCGGCGGTCGTCCCTCGCCGTCGTAGCGGACGAACGTGCCCTCCGGGGAGAGTGCCTGGCTGTCGACGAACTCGCCGGTGCTGTCGAGCCGAGCGGCGAAGTCGTTCATGTACTGCACGTGGGCGGAGATCTCCTCCGGCGTCCACTGGTCCATGGGCACGTCGTTGACCGATGCGGGCGCGCCCCGGTAGTGCTTGAGCAGCAGGTACTTGGCCATCGTGTTCTCCTTGGTGCGGTACGGCCCATTCTGGCCGTGTTCACTCCGGGGACGAAGCCGCGCGCGGCTTCTCGACATCCCTGCACGGATTTTCTCGATCGTCGCTTTCCGTGACGGACGGTCAACTGCTCCACCGTTCGACGATGATCCCTTCGGCCTGCACATGGTGCAGATAACACCGACTGGCGCGTGGGGCTTGTTGTGATGTACAACATACTCGTAAGTTTGTGACTCACGTCACTCAGCTGCTACAACGGGGTACGCCAACACATGACCCGCACCACGGTGCACCAGGACGACCAGCGCACAATGTCGCCGCCCTCTGCCGAGGAGCCGCCGCACCGCCACACGCTCCGTCCGATCGCATACATCGCCTCTGTCTCGGCGGCAACCGCAACTGCGCCCGCCGCCGTCGTGACGGGATCCGTCCTCGTCGCCGTCGCCACCTCCGTGTCAGTGCTCGCCGCTGTAGTACTCGCCGCGCTCCTGATCTAACCGTCCGCCTCACAGACGCACCTTTCGACCACCACGCGGCACTCGCCGGCGCCAAAGACAGAAAGCACTTCACATGAACACCTTCACCACGCCCACCTCCGCCCGTAATCGCGGCTTCGCTGCCTCCCGTGGCTCGATGAGCACGGTCGAGATCAAGAACCGCATCGAAGCAATGTTCCGCGAGGACGACGAGCGCGAGTCGAAGGCAGTCCGAGCGGAGTAGTAGTGCCGCCGCCGGCTCTCAGCACGTATCGGCGCGCACTTCCTCACGAAGTGGCGGAGGTCTCCTGATCACAGGCGCGGGCCGGCCGGCGCAGGTCACCGCCGTACTCGTCGTCGACTCGAACCGCGGCGGCGTGCAGCCGGGTAGCCGTGCTCCCGTCATAGCGCACGTAACCAGCTTTGCCGAGTGCGGAGATGATCGTGCGACGGTGTGCCGGCGTCAGCAGTTGAAAAAGAAGCGTCGGGGTGTCCTTCAAGGTCACGTGGGACTCGGACACGTACGTCGGACCGGCCGTGTCGAGAAGCACACGCACCGGTCTCCGCGACGCTTGCCGTCGGATGCCCACGAGGAGGCTGCCTCCCGGACATGTCGACTCCGATCAGCCGTGTGCGATCTTCTCCACCGTGTCGAAGGCGTCGCGAACCGTGCGGCACGTGGGGATCATCGCGTCGAGGCCGATGGCCTCGACGGGCCGGAGCACCGCTCGATTGCCCGCCAGCGCCCAGGTAATGTGCTGCCGCCGAGCAGATTCCGCAAACTCGGACAGTATCGACAATCCCGAGGTTCCGACGAAGTCGACTGCGGTCATGTCGACGATGATGCGTGACGGGGTCCCGTCGGTCAGGTGCGCGAGGGCGAGCGCGAACGAAGGTGCGGCGAGCACGTCGATATCGCCGGAAATTCGTCCCACAGTGGCGTCCGGCGCGAATTCGACGGCCATCCGCACTCCACTATTATTGGTGTGCGCATTCCGAGTGCGGTGGCGGGTGGCCCGCGCGGTGACGGGAGTGACCCGGAACGACGTGCGTAATAGTCTCATGACCCTCCGATCGCGGGCACTCTGTGCGAGTCCGTGCGCCGCAAGGAGCGCAGCGGCACCGAGACCGCAGTGGGAGTGCACACAATATCTGTCCACCGCGCACTGCTGTGGCCTCCGGACAATCTGCGGCTGTGTTCTCAACCACGCGCGATAAACATTACGTCTACAGCAGATGGGCATCAACCGATTGCCAACGTGGTCGAGCGGGGAGGTCTCGTCAGTCGAACTTCGAATTGTGATGCGCGATGACTTCCCGTGCGACACCCGTGAGCTTGATGTTCATGTCCTGCGACGTCTTGCGCAGCAAGTCGAATGCTCTCCCTTCGGAGATGTCGTGGAAGGCCATCAACAGTCCGATCGCTTTTCCGATCTCGCGGTTGCTGGCCAGGCCCTCACGCAAGGTCTGTGCTTCCTGATGTTCGTGGAGCGCTGTCAGCGTCACCGCCGCGAAGGCCGTGATCAGAATCGCCTGATCGATCGATTTGTCGGTGAATTCTCCGGCGTTGTCCGAGAACAGATTGAGGGCGCCGACCTTGCGTCCACGGATCATGAGCCGGAAACCGGCAGCGCCCCGGACCGGGGTTTCGGCAATGGCCCGACGGGCAAGGCGCGGCCACTGCGTCGAACGGGCGAGCTCGCTCTCGACCTGCGGTGCGTCGTTCTCGATCGCATCGAGGCAGGGCCCCTCCTGCTCGGCTCGCTCGAGCGCGTCTACCTGGGCTGCGATGTCATCGCTCGCGGCCACGGTGACGTGGCGATCGTTCTCCTTCAGCATGAGGCTGGCGTGGGCACACCCGGGAACCAAAGTGGCAGCGGCATCGCAGATGGCCTGGTAGACCTGAGTGAAGTCGTCGCCGTCGTAGACCATCTCGGCCAGCCTCGCGAAGACGGCACTGGGCCCGTCGCCTCCGGTATGCGTCATCTCCGAAGGACCATTCGGCATTGTTCGCCTCCCGACGTGCACCAACGCGGCGTGAACCGACGTCGCAAGACTCGCGACGTCCGATCAATTCTGCCAGAACGGCAACGACCACTAGAGCGCAGAGGGGTTGAAGTCGGTCGGGTACGCGGCGCAGGCGCTGATCACCGACGACGTCGCCACCCGTACTCGCGCGGAGCGGAAGGCTGCGGGGGTTTACCGCAGGTGGAGCGGGACCGGGGTATCGCGTCGCAGATTCGCGCAGGCGCTGGTGCACGAGATGCCGCACACCCTGGTTCTGCTGCAAACCGGTCGGCTGAACGAATGGCGAGCCACCCTGCTGGTGCGGGAGACAGCGTGTCTGTCGGCCGCGGATCGGGCGATCGTCGACCGCCGGTTGTGCTCGGACCCGGCCGCGGCCCGAGATTCGGCGGTCGAGACCCTTCTGATCACACACCTCCGCGCCTCGTGAACGACGCCTTCCGAGGCGGACGTGTAACGCCCTTGCTGCAATGTGCGACTTGTCTGTTAACGCGTTGACACCTACTCGGGTTTTCGACACGGGCTACGAACGGATGGGGTAGACCATGGAACGTCGCGTTTCGGCACGCAAGGTCGCGCATCGACGAAGGATCGTAGGCAGTCTGATCGCGCCCGGCGCGTTGGGGTTGGCGGCGCTGCTCGCGACTCCGTGGTCGAACCCGGGTTCACCGGCCACGACGGCGACAGCCTTGACGGCGGCGGCCTCGGACGCGTGCTACGACATGGTCAGCATCGCCGTCGCCGGCCGCGGTGACACCCCGCGCGACGGGACCCGAATGCTCGTGGCACCCGATGGCACACGGCTTCCCGCGTCGTACTCCAGCGACTACAGCAGTCCATGGATCGACGAGGTGGTGAATGCGCCGCAGCAATCTGTCGGCGGTGGATCCTATGCCGCGGTCTACATCGAGTATCCGGCCAACATGAACTCGTACGAGGACGCCGTGAACGCCGGCGTCGACAACACCGAGACCGTGATGCGGTCGATTCACGCGTCGTGCCCGGACACGAAGTTCTCGATCGTCGGCTACAGCGAGGGCGCCGATGTGGCACGGCGGGTTGCGATGGAGGTCGGCAACCAGGACGGCCGGGACGGCTCGTACGACATCCTCGATCCGGCGGCCGTGGTCGGTGTGGTCATCCTGGCGGATGCCGGCCGCAACCTCGGGGGAGGGCCATTTCCCGGTTCGGAGAACGAATTCCGCAATCCCGACGGCTTCGACCTTGCCTACCAGTCGGGGCAGACGGGCACGTCCGGGCGGGGAGCGTTGCCCGGCACGTCGGGCAGCTTCGGTGCCCTGGACGGGAAGGTGGCATCGTTCTGCTCGGAAGGCGACCTGACCTGCTCCGCACCCGAGAACATTGCGCTACTGCAGCTCGCGATCAACGTGGGACGGCAACTGAACGTCGACTCGCTGCAGAAGGATGGGCTGACACCCGCGACGGGACAGGATCTCGCGGTGGTGCTCGGGCAGATCGCCCTCGCCGCGTTCGCGGACATCCAGTCGCAAGGCGATTGGATGCAGTCCGACGAGACGTTCCTCGACGTTCTGATCAAGGTGTCGGATCCGGCGTACAAGCCCGATAGCGGTGCGGCGCAATCGGACACGTCAACTGGGCCGATCTCGTCGAATCAGGCGGTCGACCTGGTCTACCTGCCTGCGAAGGTGCGAAACGAGATCATCGGGTTCATCGCGGACAATCAGAACACGATCCAGGTGGCGATGAGCGACCCGTATCAGCAGACGCTGGGGGAGGGGATCGGCCATCACTTCGACTACTGGCGTGATGCGAATGCCGGCAGCGGGAAGCCGCTGACGTCTGCCCAGTACGCCGCAGCGTGGTTGACCCACCTGGCGCAGGAGGCGGAGAAGGGCGAGTCGCGCGCGGCCGCGGCGGAAGCGTCGACCGCGAAACTTGCCGCTGCCTCCACGAAGGAAACGGAAACGGAAGCGGCTCGGGTCGCACCCACCACCACGGACAGCGCGAAAAAGGCTCAGTTGGCGGGCAACCCGGTCAGCGCGACCACCACGACCAGCAATTCGCCGACCCCCACGACGACGGTCGCGACGACGACGTCGCCGGAACCCACGACGGCTGTGGAAGTGGCCGCAGAAACCACGACCTCGGTGTCGGCGCCTCAGGCCGTCGCCGGAACACCGGGCACATCCGTGGTGACTACCACCGCGGCGGAACCCACTACGACCACTGAATCGGAGTCACCGACGACCACCACGCCGGTCGTCACCACGACGACGCGTCAACCGGCGGCCGGGTGACGCGCGATCAGCCCTGGCCGGCTTCGCGTGCGGCACGTTCGAGACGGGTCCGGTAGGTCTCCCACCACATCCGGTCTTCTGCGGGCACGTTGGTGTTGTCCGCGCGCATGCCGACCGTGCCGTCGACGAGTTCGCGGACGATGTCGGCGTGCCCTGCGTGCCGGTGGGTTTCGGCGATCACGTGCACGAGAATCCGGTGCAGGGTGACGTCGCGGCGGTCGCCCGGCCAGTGCGGTACCCGGCCGGGCGCGTCGAGGGGTAGAGCCCGGATGGTGTGGTCGGCGTGCGCCCACGCTGTCCGGTACTGCCCGACGATGTACTCGCGTGACTCGCCGGGGGTCGCCCACATGTCCACGTTGTCTTCGGCGGCGTCGGTCACCCACGGTGGGTATTCGACGGATCGGCCGAAGGTCTCGCCGAAGTAGCCGATCTCGACGCCCGTCAGGTGTTTGACCAACCCCAGCAGGTTCGTGCCGGTCGGGGTCATCGGCCGACGAACGTCGTATTCGGACAGCCCGTCAAGCTTCCACAGCAGAGCGTCGCGGGCGGCTTGGAGGTACTGGTGAAGGTCCACCTTCGGATCTGTCAATGCCCTTCCTGATCGGTCAGTTCCTTGCCTTCGAGGGCCTTGACGCGCCGCCGTTCGAGGAGAACGAGACCCGTGCCGACGACGAGGCACAGGACGCAGGCGATGCCACCGATCAGCGCCCAGCCCTCGAATCCGTAGCCGGCCGCGACCAGTGTCAGACCGAGCACGGCGATTCCGGCGGCGATCAGGATGTATCCCGGCCAGTTCCGGCTGTCGGTGATCGCCTCACCGGCGTGATTGCGCATGGTGTGCGCATCGTCCTGGGGGTGATGCTCGGAGTTCAATTCGCGGCTGGGTCCGTTGTCCGGCTGATACGTCACTACAGTCCTCCTGTGCGCGAGTGGTGATCTGAGTTTCATCAGTCGGTCTCTGTCTCGGTGTCGGCATCGGCGGAGTCCTCCGCCAACTCGGGCGCGTTCTCACGCGTGGCCATGCCGCCGTTCTTGCCGTGATCGACGGGACCGGGACGGCCACCCTTGGGCTCGTCCGTCTCTCCGTGAGTGTCCTTGGTCATGTTTTTGCTCTCCTTCAGTGGCGGTGCCGACGGCGTTGTCGCACGGCGAAGTAGGCAACGACGAATGCGGTCACGAGTCCGGCGGCCGCGACCCCGCGGGGTTGCTGCCGGACCCTGTCGAGTTCGTGGCGCGCGCCGGCTTTCGCGCGTGCGGGCACGTCCACTTTGCGGTGCAGCGCATCCACAGTGGATGCGAGCGCGGCTCGTTGTTCGGCGACCGAAAGTTCCTGTTCGGGCTGGGGGTCGGTCATCGAAGGCCTTCCTTGACGGTGTCGACGTCGGCGCGCACGCTGTTCGCCGTCCGCGCGGGTACAGGCGGCAGCGCGTTCTTGGCGCGGCGGGCTCCGACCGCCGCCACGACGCTGCCCACCACGATCAGTACGGCGGCCACGATCAACGCGGCCAGCCACGGATCGAGTGCCGTCGCCAGTCCCAGAATTGCGGTGGCGACGAGGGCCCCGAATCCGTACAGCAGGAGCAGCACACCCGCTCCGGAGACACCCGCTCCGATCCCGAAGCGCGTTCCCTTGTCTTTCACTTCGGTGAGGGCATGGGTCATCTCGGTCCGCACGAGTCCCGTCACCTGATCGGTGAGTCGTTCGACGAGTTGGGCCGTCGACAGATCGTCGAGATCGTGTGCGGCACCGGGCGGCTGGACCCGCGGGGTATCGCCGCGATGGATATCGGTCATGTCCGTGCTCCTTCCTCGTCTCCGCTCCGCCTACCCGGGAGCGTTCCGGGCGAAACAGGGCGCGCGCCCGCCGTGCTCATCGATCGGCGGAATCGCCGTCGGTCGAGCGATGCCGCGACCGCAGGATCGCGGCGAAGACCCAGAGTCCGCAAAACATCGCGAGGGCCACCGCGGCGGCGACAACTCCGGCGATGGGTGAGATCACGAAGCTGAAGATCAACGCCACCACACCGATCAGCGCCAGCGCGAGGGTGGCGATGCCACAGATCGCGAGGCGATGCGATGCGGAGACGAGATCCGGGAGCGCGTGCCGACGGAAGAGCATGCGGTGCAGGCCGGCCGGGGCCACCAGGAGCATGGTCGACGTCACCGACAGTGCGACGGTCGCCAGATAGATGGCAACCTCACTGTCCGAGAGGTCCTCGAACCGTTGCTGGAACGGCAACGTCAACAGGAAGCCGGTGAGTAGTTGCACCCCGGTCTGCACGACGCGCAGTTCCTGGAGAAGGCCGCTCCAGTTCCGGTCGAGTCGTTGAGTCTCGGTCTCGTGCCGGGCACGGAAGTTCCAGTTCGCATCGTCCCGAGCCGGTCCTCGACTGTCCATCCCCCACGAGTACCCCACCGCCGGCGTCGAGGCCACGATTTCGTGTGGAATACGCGACGAAACCGGGCCTGCCCATCGTGAGGTGGGCAGGCCCGGTTCCGGAGTGCGGGGGACTAGCGTCGCCCGGCCGTGCTTCGCCCGGTCACGAGCTTGACCAGGAACAGGAGAATCACCGCACCGAGGAGGCAGGTGAAGAAGCTGAACCAGAGACCGCCGCCCTCGACGTCGGTGCCGAAGAGGCGGAGGATGAAGCCGCCGAGGAGACCGCCGACGATTCCGACGACGATGTTGAGGATGATGCCCATCTGGGCGTCGGTCTTCATGATCTTGCTGCCGATCCACCCGGCGAGGCCGCCGATGATGATCCAGCCCAGAATTCCCAGTCCTAGCACGTATCAGTCCTTTCGGGGGAGAGTGGTGACCGGCGATTGCCGATTCCGCTCGGAGAAGAGACGCTCGGTGCGGGCCGGTCGTGATCCGGCCCGCACCGTCTCACTGTTCGGCGCGCTGGCGTGCTTCCTGCGCTTCGGCCTTGCCGCGGGCCTTCTCGGCTTCGGCTTCCTTTGCGGCGGCCTCGCGTTGGGCGGCGGCCTTGTCCTGCTGCGCCTTGCCCTCGCGGGTGAGATCGTCCTGGCCGGACACCGCACCCGCGGCTTCCTTCGCTTTACCCTTGACGTCTTCGACGACGCCCTTGACGGCCTCTGCCGGACCGCTGTTGTTGTCAGCCATGTTCGTCACCTTTCGTTGTGGACGGGAGATCGACCGTGCTCACCGCGCTTGCGCGGCTGCCTGCTTCTCGGAGTGCGCGCCGTTGTTCGAGAGGCTGCCGCCGGAGTTCTCGAGATGGGCGCGGACGAACCACTGGAACTTCTCGAGTTCGCCGGTCTGCCCGATGAGAAGGTCCTCGGTGATCGGGTCGAGGTCGCCCGTCTCAGCGATCGCCTTGCGGTTGTCCCCGACGACGCCGCTGTAGACGAGGTCGAGGGCACCGAGATGCGCCTGCGCCGTGTCCCGCTTCACCGAGTAGTCGTCCCAGGTGCGGTCGCGGGCGATCGCGGCCGGGGTGCCGTCGGGCGAATTCCCCAGCGCGGCGATGCGTTCGGCGACGGCGTCCGCGTAGCCCCGCACCAACTCGACCTGCGGGTCGATCATCTCGTGCACGCCGATGAAATTCGGACCCACCACATTCCAGTGAATGTGCTTGAGCGTCAGATGCAGATCGTTGTATGCGCTGAGCCGCTTCTGAAGTATGTCGGCGACTCGCGCGCCCTGATCGTCGGAAAGACCTGGCACGGTGAACTTCGACATTCTCGGTCCTCTCTTTCGCTACTACCTGCCGGCGGAACTTCGAGGCATTGGGTGCCCCCTCGATTGCCGGGGAGGCGGGGCCGGATGAACTCACCGCGTACCCGTGGTGAGAAGTCTCGAATCACCGTGACCCTGCCTCGCCGCAACCTGCGGTCGTGTCGAACAACGTTCCTGACTCGATCGCCGAAGTTCCGACAACTCGACCGTACTACAAAATCTATGCCGAGCAAATCAGATCTTCTGCGGTGTGGAGCGCGGATGCGCTGTGGTCGGCAGATCTCGATTGTGCAAACGCTCCGCCCGAATCGCCCCACATCCGTACGAGAGGCACTACCTTCGGTCTGATTCGACCAGGGGTCGACCGTGCGCACGCCGAGGAGGAGCAATGCTCAACGTGGCTCTGCTTGTGGTTCTGCTCGTTGCGAGTCTGGGGGGCGGCGCTGCGCTCCACGGCCTGGCCGATCGAAGGGCGGCACGATGAGCGCCGGGCACACGCTGCCGGCCCGGCAGTCGACGGCACTGCGCACGGGCACGGTGCGATGGTTCAACGCCGAACAGGGTTTCGGTTTCCTCGCCCCGGCCGACGGATCCGACGACATCTTCGTGCACGTCTCCGAAATCGCCGGCGACGGTCACCGCATTCTCGAGGAAGGGCAGCGCGTCAGCTTCGCCGTCTGCCGCACCGAGACCGGCGACCAGGCACGCGACGTCCGGATCGCCTGAGCCCACCGAATCGAGTTCGTCGAACCCGCACGTCGGGACGCATTCGGCACGCGCTCGCACTTTCGTTCGCCGGCGGGTTGAGGGTCGCGGCAGCTGGGTACGCTGCCGAGAGTCGCAGAAACCGACGACACAGACGTGGAGTGCAGATGGCCGAGGTCGACGAGGTTAGACGAATGAGAACGAGATCCGGTGTGCCCGTGGAGCTTCGTGTGGCGGCGGAGTTCGAACAGTTGCCTGTGGTGCGCGCCGTCGCGGAAACTCTCGCCGTTCTGGGAGACTTCACGCTCGACGACGTGGCCGATATCAAACTTGCCGTGGACGAGGTGTGTTCGGAACTGATCGCGGCTGCGCCGGGAAGTGCCGAACTGACGTGTTCGTTCGTCGTCACGGAGCCGGGGTTGCATGTGACGATCAGTGCACCCCTCACCCGCGGCGGAGTGCCCAACCGGGAAAGCTTCGGCTGGCACGTGCTCGAGACGTTGATGAATGCGGTTTCGGTATCGGAGGGACCCGTCGGCAACGGGTCCGTCGAACGGACCGTGGCGGTGGAACTGGTCAAATACCGGGGCACCATCTAGTGTCACCGGTTTCGGAACGTGGCGAGCGGCACCGTCCCGGCAGAGACGACTACAAGGACGTGGCGCCCACGGTGGCGCGCCTGCGAGCCTTGGACGCGTCGTCCGGGGAGGCGTCCGCGCTGCGCGACGAAGTCATCACACGCTGCCTTCCGCTCGCCGATCACATCGCCCGCCGATTCGGCGGGCGCGGCGAGGCGCACGAGGATCTGCTGCAGGTCGCCCGGCTCGGACTGGTCAAGGCCGTCGACCGCTTCGATCCGGACCGGGGCTTCGACTTCGTGTCCTACGCGGTGCCCACGATCATGGGCGAGGTTCGCCGGTATTTCCGCGACACCGGCTGGTCGATGCGGGTGCCCCGCCGCATGCAGGAACTTCACGCGTTGATCACCAAGGCCGTCGACGAGCTGTCGCAGGAACTGGGTCGGTCACCGTCGGCCAGTGAGATCGCCGCCCAACTCGAACTCGACGTCCGTGAAGTATCCGAGGGCCTGCTCGCGAAGAACGCTTACCAAACCTTGTCGATGGATGCAGCCATGGGTGATGATCCCGACGACCTTCCCCTCGCGGAGACGCTCGGCGAGGAGGATCCGGAGCTCGCGAACGTGGAGAGTCACGCCGCCGTGCGGCCGGCGCTGCAGAAACTTCCGCCGCTCGAACGCCGCGTGCTGATGTTGCGGTTCTTCGGATCGATGACCCAGACGGAAATCGCCCAGCGCGTGGGCGTCTCGCAGATGCAGGTGTCGAGGATCCTGGCGCGCACCCTCTCCGGACTGCGGGCGCAGCTGGGCGACGGCTGATCACCCCGGGTCAGCCACCCAAACCCGCGACCGTCGATTCGAGCGACGCGGCGTGGAACTCCAGATCGCTCTGCGAGCAGTCGCGGTCCTGCGGGAGTTGCTCGCGCAGTTCGGTCCGGGTCACGATGATCAGAGACTGATGCTCGTCGCCCAGCTCACCCGAATCAACGATGGTGGGGGCGCCGCCCTGCAGGATCAGGGCGGGATCCGGCAGTGGCGAATCGAGAAGTGTCTGCAGGTGCGTCGCGGTCACGTGGGTGTTCATAGTGCCCGGCATACCCGGACGCGCCGCGTTCGAACCGTGTCGGTTGGTGCTGCCGCGACTCGGGCACACGGCACTTGTCGTCGCACGAAGGGAGAGAAGGGGTCTTGCACGTCACCACACTCCGACGTCTGCGCTCGTGGGCGGGGGACGGTCAGCGAAACACCGTGGTGGTGCAGTCGGCGAAGGCCGCGACCGCTGCGGTGCTCGCGTGGATTCTGGCCGAGCGCCTTCTCGGGCTGCCGCAGCCGTTCCTCGCGCCCTACGCAGCGGTGTTCATGATCGAGGTCACCGTGTCGCGATCACTGCGGGTGGCCGGCGAGCAACTCGCGGCGGTCTCGCTCGGGGTGTTGCTGGCCGCGGCGGTCGGAATGCTGCTCGATTCGGTCACCGTCGGTGTCGGTGTGGCGGTGCTGACGGGTCTCCTGCTCGGCCGGTGGCACCGATTCGGTTCGAGCGGGGTGTGGGTGGACCGGGGTGGCCGTGAACGCGCTGCTCCTGCCTCCGCTGTACCTGAGGCGGTCCGAACGCGCAGTGACGGGGCTGGGTTCGACGGCCACGTCGCTGTTGTGCGACGCGGCCCGGGAGTTGCGGGAACCGGGAACCGGTGGACAGCCCGATCGTTGGGCTGAACGGGCGGCGCACGTGCGGGTGCAACTGGACGACGCCCTGGACGCCGTGGCCTGGACGGATGAGAGCGCGCGCGCCAATATGCGACGCGCCGCCGGTCCGGCCGCCGCCGGAAGGAAATGGAAACCGGCGGTCGTGGCGCTGTCCGAGGGCTGGCCCCAGTGCACGGAGATCGTCCGCGCCACCTCGCTGGCGCTGGCGCCGCAACCCCCGTTCGGCCCGCTCGACCCGGAGATCCGGGAGAGTGCGGCCGCGTTCGTGGACGCACTGGCAGACGTGATCCGAGCCGAATTCGCCTTCGCCGACAGCCGCGACGCTCCGGTCGCCGCCTGCCGGACGGCGGAGGAGCGGCTCCGCAACTTCGAGGACACGGTGTCCTCCCACAGCGGTCTGACCCGGGGTTCGTCGATGAGCGCCGGAAGCATCCTCCGGCCGTCCGCGGCGGCGCTGAGTTTGCTGACCGGGGAATCTCCCGCCTCACCGTCCGGGACGGGATCGGTGGACGGAGGCGGTCCCGGGGTCGAGTAAAGTCTTCTCGACGGTAGAGACAACTGCTGCGTTCGTTCAGTGGGTGTCCTGTCGGTTACACCCGGAATTTTGAGGTGTATCCGAGAATGGCCGAGACTGTGGGTGAGCGCCCCGAGTCGATGTCCCCCGAGCTCGACAACGCGACGATCGCCGCCCAATTGGGCTCCTTGGCAACCGCGTTGGACGAGTTCAATCGCAATTCTGGCTCGCAGGTGGAGATGAGCCTGCTGCTTCAGCGGGTCTGCGACCAGGTGGTAGACGCGATCGCCGACGCCGACATGGCCGGGATATCGCTGCTGCGCGACGGACGGGTGGTGACCGTCGCGTACACGGACGAGGCGGTCCGTGAGATCGACATTCCGAACTTTCAGGCCCTCGACGGCGACTACTTCGGTGTCGCCGGAACGCGGAAGGTCGTCAAGGCCCGGCTCGGGGAGGCCGCGGCCCGGTGGCCGTCGGTCGCGGACAATCTCGACCAGGCCGGCATGCGCAGTTTCCTGTCCGCGCCGCTCGCCGTCGACGAGGCCCTCGCCGGCACACTCAACATCTACGGGCAGGGGGATCACGGGTTCAGCGAACTCGACGCCGTGGTGCTGCTCGTCTACACGACGGCGATCGAGGGTTTGCTGAGGAGCGCCCGCAGCGTGGAGTTGGCCAGGAACGAGGTTTCGGGTCTCACGAAGGCCATGAAGTCCCGTGCGGTCATCGAGCAGGCCAAGGGAATCGTGATGGCGCTGCGGGGCGTGCCCGCGGACCAGGCGTTCGAGATCCTCGTCGCGCAGTCGCAGCAGGAGCACGTCAAGTTGGCCGAGGTGGCGCGCCGCATCGTCGAGTCGGTGACGACGAATCCCGAGTGAGGTCAACTCCTCACCCACGTGCGGCGATCGCGGTCGTACTCGATCAGGCCGTCGGCTTCGAACGCCCTCAGCCAGCCTTGCATCGGCCACCACCCCCAGCGCCGGTGGAAGGTGTGGGCGTTGGTGAGGATGTCCCGCAGGTGCTCGACGGGTGGATCCGACACGGGGTGATACTGGTGAAACGCGTCGGCTCCGCCCACCCATCGCAGACCGACCCCCGCGGCGCGGGCGGTCT
Source organism: Rhodococcus sp. JVH1 (assembly GCF_000280725.2). NCBI lineage: Bacteria > Bacillati > Actinomycetota > Actinomycetes > Mycobacteriales > Nocardiaceae > Rhodococcus > Rhodococcus sp. JVH1. The sequence goes on from NZ_CP166289.1 coordinate 7,896,616, forward strand.
GCGCGAAGTCGGTGTCCTCGCCGCCGTAGCCGGTGTAGTCGGTGCAGAACCCGCCGATGTGCTGCCAGGTCGCCCGGCCGACGGCGAAGGACAGTGACCAGAACAGATCGAAGTCGCTTCCCGCTGTGACGGTCCCGGGCGGCGGCGCCGGGCGGGCCGGGTGAGGGGATCGCAGCCGCCCGAGCCCGGCGAGGTCGTACCCTGCGGGTTCTGGAGGCGGAAGGTACGTCACGGGGCCGGACAGCAGGGCCGACCGGTTGTCCGGATGCTCGGCCGCCGACACGTAGCAGCCGAGAAGACCCTCGGACGCCAGGCAGTCGACGTCGAGGAAGACCAGCAGATCGGCGCCGGCGGCGAGTGCGGCATCCGCACCCGCATTGCGTGCGGCCGCCAGGGGCAGCGGGCCGTCGTCGTGGTCGAGCCAGATCCCCCGTGCGTGTCCGTTCTCGGAGACAGTGTCCATCGTCCGCGGGTCACCCATCGCGACGACGATGTGGTCGTCGCAGGTACGCTGGCTCCGTTCGAGGGAACGCAACTGCATCCGCAGATGACGGTCCCGGCGTGCGGCGATCGTCACGACCGCGACCTTCACGGCGCCGATTCCGCCCGTTTCGCCAGGCTGTCGATGACTGCCGCTGCGCGGGTGGCGGCGCCCGCGGTCTGCCAACGCACCCAGCTGTCGCCGCCGAGGGCGAGTGCCCGGTCGAGCAGCGCCGGCCATCTGGTCACCTCCGGCCACTGCGGTATCGACACGGCGAGTCCACCGCTCGCGAGCGAGTGCGCCGTGGCCGATTGTTCACCGAACGGACGCGGCTGCGCGATGACGATGGCCGGACGGCGGGCGGCGGCGATCTCTGCGACCGAGTTCTGCCCGGCGTCGGACACGACGACGTCGGCGCCGCACAGTTCCGGCCAGGGGTCCTCGATCCACGGTGCGCCCGGAACCCCGAGTGCCTGCCATCGATAGTCGCGATGCACGTGGGCGCACCGACGGACGTCCCCGACCGTCACCGCGGTGCCGCCGGCGCCGCTGAGCACCAGGATCCGGGGTCGGGAGGAGGCGGGACCGGCGGCGGGTGCGCGGCCGTCGAACCGACTGATCCCGCCGACGAATGTGGTCTTGTGCGCGAATTCCCGTAACCATTCCGGGTCGTACATCGCCTGCGGCCATGCGGCCACGATGTGGTCGGCGAGCCGGTAGCCGAGACGATGGGCCGGATCTGTGCGCTCTCCCGGCATCGCGATCATCACCACGGGCACGCCCAGCAGTCGAACGAATGCAGCCACCTCCACCGAGACGTCGACGACCATCAGGCTGGGTCGGGTCGCGTCGACCCACGACGCTATCCGGGACATGCGGGTCCGCAGCCCGACGTCGTGGGCGGGAACCCAGTGCAGTGCGCCGTCGGCGGTGGGGTTCTCGGGGGAGGAGCCCCGGTCGTCGCGCGCCAGCCGGACACGGTCCGCGAACGGACCGCCGGGGTCGACCGGCGCCGAGGAGAGAGCGGTGACCGGTGCCTCCAGGGCCGCGCAGATGCTCGAGGCGCGCACCCGGTGGCCCGTCCCGTGGTGGTGGATGTAGTAGCCGATCACGATGCCACTTTCCGGTCGCCGTCGGCGCGGACCCGGTTCGCCGCGAGCCGCCGGTAGATGTTCACGTAGGCGTCCACCATGCGACGTTCCGAGCAGTGGCTCCGTGCGTGTTCGCGGGCTACCCGGCGCGGCAACGCGACGACCTGCGGTATCACCCGGGCGAGGGCGTCGACGTCGTCGGGCACGACGAGGCGACCGCAGTCGGCGGAGAGGACCTCGGGGATCCCGCCGCGCGCGAACGCGGCGACCGGCGTTCCGCAGGCGAGCGCTTCGGCGACGACCAGACCGTACGGTTCGTCCCACAGCGGGGTGATCACCGCCGCCGCCGAACCGCCGATCGCGGTCGCCAACTCGGGCTGGGCTAGGTGGCCCAGATAGGTCACGCCGGGACCCAGCAGGGGTGCGATCGTGCTCTCGAAGTAGCCCGGATCGCTGATGGGCCCCGCAAGGCGGATCGCGAAGCCCGCTCGGCGCGCCGCCGCGATCGCGACGTGCGCACCCTTCTCCGCTACCAGTCGGCCGAACCAGATGAGGTGCGGGCCGCCGTCACCCTGAGGCCAGCGGTCGACGTCGACCCCGTTCGGCACGACGTCGATGCGGTCGATCGCGTGACTCCACGCTGCGGCGGTGTGCTTGCTCACGGCCACGAAATGGGCGTCGGTGCCGGCCCGGACGGCGAGAGCCGACTCGAGCCACGGGGTGGGCGGAGTGTGCAATGTCGACAGCACGGGTGTCGGGACCGCGGGAGCCATGGCGACGGGGAGGTAGTGCAGGCTGTGGTTGTGCACCACGTCGAACGAATCCGCCAGCGGTCCGGCGAGATCGAGCATCAACCGCAGGTAGGCGTGGTGGTCCCGCAGGAAGTCCATCGGTGGCATCGACACGTCCTGCCGGGCGGCCGCACTCGTTTCCAAGGTCTCCACCGTCAGCTGCGCGCAACCGAGACCCGGATCGGATCCGGGTCCGGCGAACAGACTGACTCGATGCCCGTCCGCGCACAGGCTCCGCGCCAGGTGCCAGACGTGCGATTCGAGGCCGCCGGGGAAGGGCTGGCGGATGGGGTGCCGGCTGGAGGCGATCAGGGCGATGCGCAGGGCGTCGACGTTCACGGCAGCGCACGCCACGACAGTGCTCTTTCGTACAGGTTGTGGTGCGCCTGCGCGAGCAGGCGCCGCTGGGTTGCGCGCTCGTGCCACGTCGCCCGGGCCGTCGCGGATCGGTGCAGGGTGCGGACGGTCCGGTCGAGCGAGGCGGCGTCGAAGGAGTCCTCGTCGAATCCGAAAGTGGCACAGTCCTGTTGCTGCGCATAGAAGCCGCATGTCGGGGCGACCACCGCGGTACCCAGGTCGTAGCACGCCTCGAGCCACCCGGAGTGGGTGCCGAAGCGGTAGGGCAGCACTGAGACCGACAGCGACGACAGGTACTTCCACAACTGGGCGTCGGTGAAGTACGGGTGGACGCGCACGTCGACCCGATCGGCGTCGCGGTAGCGCAGGAGTCGCGCCGCCGCGTTCGGCGCGTACCAATAACTGTCCGGTCGGAAGATCTCGTCGTGGACATCGATCTGCAGACGCGCTCCGCGGAGAGCGGCGACCGTGCGGGTCAGCGCGTCCAGGACCGGGAACGGATCCATGTTGGCGCGCAGGCTCTTGACGTGCACCCCGACCACGAAGTCGTCCGAGTCCGGGCGGGGACGCTCGACCAGAGGGCGCTCCACGACGTGCGGGTGAGCGAGGACCGTCGCGGTGCGGGCCCAGTTCGCGTCGATGACGGCTGCGGCGCCCTCGGTGAGTGTGGCCAACTCGGTAGCGGCGGGCACCAGCACGTCGAGAACCTCCAGGTGCGGCCCGGCGTCGGGGTGGTGTGGGTTGCGGAGGTCGTGCACCGTGTAGACCAAGGGCTTCCCGCGGGCGGACAACTCGTGGACGATGTCCTTCATGTCCGCCGGTTCGATGGCGTCGAATCCGAAATGAATGTGGAATACGTCGAATTCGCGATGGTGGCGGCTGATCCAGCCCGGATCGAGCATGAGCGGTGGCCACCATCCCCCCGGGACCTTGCGACCGTCTGCCGGGACGGGATCGGCGAGACGGACGACGTCGCCGCCGCCTCCGTCCGGCTCGCCCAGATGACGAACGTAGACATGGGACTCCGGGACGGAGGCAACGCGAATCATGTGTTCTCCTTCGGCCTCGGCCTCGGCCGATCCAGGACAGGGGTGTGATGCGACGCTCGGTCGCGGGCGACGGCTACAACGCGCCGAGGAACGACTGCGCCCACCGGTGCACGTCGTGGTCGAGCACCTGACGGTGCAGTCGTGACATGCGGCGCCGTCCCTGCTCCCGTTCCGGGTCCAGCGCGGCCATGATCGTGTTCTTCACTCCGTCGAGGTCGTGCGGGTTCACCAGGTAGGCGCCCCGGAGTTCGGCGGCGGCACCGGCGAACTCGCTGAGCACCAGCGCCCCGCCCAGGTCCGCGCGACAGGCCACGTACTCCTTGGCGACGAGGTTCATCCCGTCCCGCATGGGGGTGACCAGCATGACGTCGGCGGCCAGGAACAGCGCGATCAGTTCGCTGCGATCGACCGGCTGATAGAGGTAGTGCACGAATGGCCGGCCGATCTGACCGTGGTCACCGTTGATGTGGCTGACCTGCTCCTCGATGGAACTGCGCATCTTCATGTAGTGCTCGACGCGTTCACGGCTGGGGGTGGCGAGTTGCACCATCGCGGTGTCGGACGGATCGAGGCGGCCCTCGTCGAGCAGTTCGCCGAGCGCCGAGAGCCGCAGGTCGATGCCCTTCGTGTAGTCGAGCCGGTCGACTCCGAGGAGAATCTTGCGGGGGTTTCCGAGTTCGCGGCGGATCTCGGCGGCCCGTTCGACGATGGCGGGATCGGTTGCCTGTTCGACCAGTTGCCGCGAGTCGACGGAAATGGGGAACGCGCCGACCTGCACGACCCGGCCGTCGAGTGTCACCTTGCCGAGTGCGCTGCGCACGCCGACACCTGCGGTGGTGGTGTCGAGTCCCAGCAGCCGGCGCGCCAGGAACAGGAAATTGTTGGCGCCGCCGGGCAGGTGGAAGCCGATGAGGTCGGCGCCGAGCAGCCCCTCCACGATCTCCTTGCGCCACGGCAACTGCATGAACAGTTCGACGGGCGGGAACGGGATGTGGAGGAAGAACCCGATGGTCAGGTCGGGGCGCATCTCCCGCAGCAGACGGGGCACCAGCTGCAACTGGTAGTCCTGCACCCACACGGTTGCGCCCTCGGCCGCGGTGCGCGCGGTCTCCTCGGCGAAGTGGCGGTTCACGTCCAGGTACGAGTGCCACCAGTCCCGGTCGAAGACCGGTGCCACCAGCACGTCGTGGTACAGCGGCCACAGCGTCGCGTTCGAGAATCCTTCGTAATACAGCTTGACCTCGTCCGAGCTCAGCTCCACCGGGTACAGGTCGACTCCGCCGGAGACGATCGGTTCGACCTTCGTGTCGGGCACACCGGGCCAGCCCACCCAGGAACCGCGTTCCCGGTCGTGAAGGATCGGCTCCAGTGCTGTGACGAGGCCGCCGGGGCTCCGCTTCCAGCGTGTCGTCCCGTCGTCGAGTGTTTCCATGTCCACGGGCAGCCGGTTGGCGACCACCACGAAGTCGGACGTGCCGTGCGGAACGGAATCCTTCACGCTGAGCGCCCACCCTGGTGAACTCCCTGGGCGACCAGCAGGAAGGCGTCCTCCAGGTCGGCGCAGAACGGGATCTGTGCAGCCATCTTCATTGCCGTCAACGGCCTGCGGAGTGCGTTGTTGCCGGTCACCGCCCACGGCACGGTGAGCCGGCGGGCGCGGGCGGCCATGGTGCCGAGTACCGGCAGGGCAGACGCGCAGAAGAATTGCACGTCCGTCAGGTCGAGCACGAACGGAAGTCGTTCGTTGATCGCCTCGTCGAGATGATTCCCGAAGGTGTGCAGGGTGGTGACGTCGATGTCACCGGATATCCGGACCACGAGGATCCCGCCAGCACCGGGCGCACTGACGACGGAGAGCCGCCCGTGCTCGGGCTCGACGGCCCAGCTGAACAGCGTCGAACTGTCGGCAGGGCCGTAGCGTGTCGGCAGCGCACTGAGAACAGATTTCATGTCGTTTCCTCACGGTCGAGCGACGTTAGGAGACAGGCACGAAATAAGGCGCGTGAACCGTGCCCGTCCATTGCGGCTGGGGGCTCAACCGTGCAGGACTCTGACGTTACCCCATCGTGTCAACGACAGCGGCGAACGTTTCTGCCCGCGGACCGCCGCCAACGGCGGGCTGTCGTCGTTTCCGGTTGTCCCACTGCACTTCTCGCCATCGAACCGGGGGAGGCAACCGGGGCGCGGCGTAGCTTGCCCGCGGAGTGGGTAATCGGAGCGGATGGAAATCATCGCCATCGTGATCCTTGTCGGCGTCGTGACGTTCGTGATCGCGCGCCGCCGCGCGCACAACCGGAAGCGCAACTGATGCGGGTCGGCCCTACGGGCGGCGCCGCTTCTTGTGCGACGAGTCGCAGAACGGAGCGATGCTTGTCCGCCCGCACCGGCACAGCGCCACGGTGGCCCGATCGGTGCCGAGCGGGTTACCTTCGGGGTCGAGGATCCGCGCAGCACCGCGCACCAGCAGTGGACCATCAGGGCAGACCGTGATCGTGACGTCGGATTCGTCGGCCCCGGCAATGGGAATGGAGTTCATATGACTACTTTGCACTCTCGGTCGATGTCGGACACGGTCGCGCAATCGGGAACGTCCATGCCCTTTCCGAAGCCGCGTGGGCCTGTCAGCGACCTCCTGTTCTCCATTCTGCGCGCAGACGTCGCCGATGCCGAACCGTTCGTGGCGGCGGCACGCTCCCTCGCCTCGTCGGCGCGCGACAGTCCGCGGGCGTTCCTCTTCGACGAGGACGCGCAGATCTGCCTGACCGCGCTCTACGAATTGCACCTGCAGGGGATCACCGGTGTCGGCGACGAATGGGAGTGGAACAGCGACCTGATCGCCGCCCGGTCGGCGCTCGAGGTTCCGTTCGACGCCGCGATCCGTGACGTCGCCGACGCGCCGACCGGCGCCGACGACGTGGTGGCGGCACTGTGGGCGATGACCGCCCCCAGCACGGCGCCGGGGCTGTCCGGTCACATGGCTCACGAGGCGGATCTCACCCAGTTCCGGGAACTGCTGATCCACCGTTCCCTGAACCAGTTGCGTGAGGCCGACGTGCACACGCTCGGCATTCCGCGGCTCGCGGGCGCGCCGAAGGCGGCGCTGGTGGAGGTGCAGTCCGACGAATACGGCGGCGGCAGACCCGAGCGGATGCACTCGGCGCTGTTCGCCACCACCATGCGTGAACTCGGGTTGTCCGACGACTACGCGCACTACATCGACGCGGTCCCCGCCGTGACGCTGGCGTCCCTCAATGCGCTGTCCCTGTTCGGCCTGCACCGCAGCCGTCTCGGGGCCCTGGTGGGACACCTGTGCGCGGTGGAGACCACGTCCGCGTTGCCGAGCAAGAAATACGCCGCCGGACTGCGCCGCCTCGGATTCGGGAAGGCGGCCACCCTTTTCTTCGACGAGCACGTGGAGGCCGACTCCGTGCACGAACAGATCGTCTGCCGCGACCTCGCCGGCGGACTGGTCGCGGCCCGGCCCGACGTGGCCGGCGACATCCTGCTGGGGGCTGCGGCCTGCCTCGCCTTCGACGACCTCGTCGGCGACCACGTCGCACGATGCTGGGAGGAGAACCGCACGTCGCTGCGGCAGCCGCCAGGTTAGGGATCAGGTGCCGGACGCGGCGACCGCGTGCTCGAGATCGCTGAGCGACGTCTCCAGGTGCGTGATGATCCGCTGCAGATGCGGGACGGCGTGCCGATCGCCCACCACGCCGACGTCGAGCTGACCGGACCGGCTGGTGAGGGTGATGCTGAGTGCCTGACCCCCGAGGACCGTCGGCGCCGGATACACCGCGTCGAGGCGGGCCCCGTTCCAGTATCGCGGCCTCGACGGGCCCGGCATGTACGAGATCATCACGTTGAACGGCGGGGGAGTGTCGTCGACGAACCGGCGGACCGGCTCGAGCAGGATCGGGCTGATCGCCAGCGCGCTCATCAATTGGAACTGGGTGTGGCTCAGCGCGCCGAACACCCGGTTGGTGTGCTCGACCGACTCGCTGATGCGGGCGAGGCGTGCCGCCGGATCAGCTTCGTCGGTGGCCAGGCCGACGACCATGGCGCCGACGCCGTGATCGCGGCCGCGCGGTCCGATCATCGTGCCGCCGAGGTCGAGGGGCACGGGCAGCATCGCCGTCAACGGCGCGTCCGGCAGCGCGTACTGCTCGAGAAGATACCGGCGCAAAGCCCCCGAACACATCGCGAGCACCACCGCGTTGATCGTGGTGTGGGCCGCGGTGGCCACCGACACCAGGCGCCGGATCGGCCACGATCGTGCCGCCAGTTTCCGGGCCCGGCCGACCGGAACGTTGAGCATCGTGGGCGGCGACTGCAGGGGAAGGGTCAGATGCTGCTCGCGGACGCCGTCGTAGGCGACTTTCGCGAGCGCGGGCAGTACCCCGACGATGCTGGTGGCGGCCCGCACCCCGGCCCGGACCACGGCCACCGGCAACACGGATTCGCGCCGCGGCACACCGGCGACCCCGGGAGTCCACGGTGCGGGGCAGTCGCGGGCATCGGGGTCGGTCGACAGCGCGTGGTGGAGAAGTCGCAGCCCCGCCGGTCCGTCCATCAACGACAGGTGAATCTTCGAGAACACGGCCGTCCGTCCGTCGGCGAGCCCCTCGATGACGTGCATCTCCCACATCGGGTGCTGCGGATCGAGCGGCATGCCGTGCATCTGGGACACCAGCGACAGCAGGTCCTCCATCCGGCCCCGGCCCGGGACCGCGGTGTGCCGCACGTGGTAGCCGAGATCGATGCGGTCGTCGAACGACCACCAGGGGTAACTGGCCCCGCGGAGCGGGCGTACGGCGCGCCGGCGGAACGTGTCCGACGCGCCCTCGTGCGAGATCAGCGCCTCGAACATGGCCCGGGCATGATCGGGCCCCGACTCGCGCGGCGGTTCGAACAGTTCGAGCGCACCCACGTGCATGGGATGCGACGGCGTCTCGAACAGCACGAACATCGCCTCGGTGGGACTCATCACCGACATCCAGCGCCTCTTTCTCATGCTCGGGACACGGCCCGAGCATGCCCCGGCGCATCCCACGTCTCCAGGGTAAGCAGAACACGGAAACTTCTTCCGCAAGGCCGTTTTCGTGCCCTGCCTCCTCAGCCGCGGTCGAGCTGCGGAAACACCGTCTCACGGGCGAGGAGCAGAACGGCGGCGGCGACGGGGATCGCGAGCAGCGCCCCCACGATCCCCAGCAGCGCGCCACCGATGAGGACGGCGACGACGGTGACCATCGGGGGCACCTTGACGGTGCGGCCGATGATGCGGGGAACGAGAAGATAGTCCTCGAACAGGCGGAGGGCAATGAAGAAGACGATGGTGGCCAGTGACACCGGCAGGGAGACGGTGAGGGCGACCAGCGCCACCACCACGCCGGCGAGGGTGGAGCCGACCACCGGAATCAGATCCAGCACGGCGACCAGGACGGCCAGCAGCAACGGGTAGGGGACGTCGAAGGCGACCAGCCACACGAACGTGAGGACGGCGGTGATCAACGAGATCAGGAGATTCCCGAGCACGTATCCGCCGACCTTCGCGAAGATTTCGTCACCGATCAGGATCGTGCGGGGTCGCCGTGAGTTCGGGGCCAGGCGGTAGATCGACGACCGGATGTGTGCGAAGTCGGCCAGGAAATAGGCGGTGAGCACGACCACGATCACGGTGCCGCTGATGGCGCTGAACACGAACTTGCCCGCACCCACGAGCCCGCCGACCACCATCGGCGCGTTGCTCGCGTCGAGTGCCCGCCGCAGTTCGTCCTGCAGGTGGAAGCGGGTGCTGAGCTCCTCCAATACCGGGTAGCGCTGCTCGAGGTGTCCCAGGTAGTCCGGGGCGTTGTGCACGAGTGCGCCGCCCTGCGTCACCATGGGCGGGATCGCGGCGGCCAGGAACCCGGCCAGCACGGCGAAGGCGAGGACGAAAACCGTTGCGACCGCGGCCCATCGGGGAAAACCGCGCCGCACCAGCCAGGACACCGCAGGTTCGAGGCCGATCGCGAGGAATGCGGCGACGGCGATGAGGACCAGCACCCCGCGGGCCGCGAGAACGACCTCGATCAGGGCGTACGTGACGGCGACACCGGCGGCCCCCGCCATCCCGATGAAGAACGGTGACCGGCGATCGAAGCGCGGTCCGGGCTTCCCGAGCGGATGCGCCGCCGTGCTGATGCGCGCCGCGCCCTCCTCCGCGGCGACGATCGGCTGCTCCTGCGCGGGGGAATGCGGTTGGGCCACGCTGTCGTCGTGGCCCCCGGCGCCCGTGGTCACGGTCGTCTGACGACTCTGTCCCGCCGTCCGCTGCCGGCGGTGTCCCGGCCGATGCGGGGACACCGGTCCGCGGCGGTCGTGCCGGGTCCGGTGCTCGGCACTCCCGGCGATACGGGTGTCGAGCGGCAATAGTCGTCGATCAACTCCACTGCACGTTCCGCGCAGACGGCGGGCGACGGCATCCGCCCGATGCCGAGGCCGTCGATCACGATGACACTGCGGCGGCCCAGTCCTTCGACGCCGAGTGACCAGCCGAACGTGCGGTTCCACGCGAGCACCGCGTTGCGTCCGGGCAGATAGTGCAACCGGAGCGGCAGAACGAGGACCGCTTCGATGCCGTCGCTGTCCCACCAGTCGATGGAGTCGGCGTGAACGGTTCTGGCCACCGTGTGGATATAGTCCCGAACGGTGCGGGTGTCGGCAATGCCTGTTCCGCTCTTCATCGTCCACCGCCTCAGCTGTTTGACGATCGACATACCCGGCCCCGCGACAGTTGAAACTTCACCCACCGAGGTGTGTGTGCTCGAGCGGCGCGACCCGCCCGTCTCCGGGTAGCCTCGCCGCATGCCTTACGTGGAGCGCTCGGAAGATGTGTTCGTCCTGTACTTCGGCGAGGAGGGGGAACCGGACAGCGAGAACGCCTTCCACCCGGATTGGATCGACAGGGTCGACAGCCTCCTCGACTGCATCGAGCAGCACGAGGGTCCCGCCGCCCTGGTGACGACGGGACTCGGAAAGTTCTACTCCACCGGTCTCGACACCGCCTGGGTCGTCGCCAACACCGACAAGCTGAACTCCTACATCGACCGGGTGCAGGCCCTGTTCGCCCGGATCCTCACCTTCCCCCTGCCGACCGTGGCCGCGCTGACCGGGCACACCTTCGGTGGCGGCGCCATCCTCGCGGCCGCCCACGATCACCGGGTGATGCGTGAGGACCGCGGCTACTTCTGCCTGCCGGGCATCACCATCGGGGCGAGTTACGCGCCGGGCAGCATCGCGCTGCTCGCGGCCCGCCTGCCCGCGCAGGCCGTGCACACCGCCCTGGTGACCGGCCGTCGGTACGGCGGCGTCGCGGCAAGCGAACTCGGGTTCGTCGACGAGGTCGCCCCCGAGCAGCAGGTGCTCACCAGGGCCGTCGAACACGCGCAGGGGCTCGTCGCGACCCGCGGACGCACACTCGGTGAGATCAAGTCGTCCCTCTACGCGGACGCCGTCGCCTCGCTCCGCACCCCGGTGGCGAACCTCGAGTCGCAGGAGGCGCTGAACGGCGGCTGACGGGTCGCCGGGTGCGCCGAGGGGTGCCTGCCGTGAAAACGGGTACTACTCCCGCGAGGAGCGGGGCGTCGGGCATCCGTTCTCATCGTCATCCGGAGGCGACCACCATGAAACGCGTTCTGACACTTGTCCTGCCGATCCTGCTGGCCGTCTTCGCGCTGGCCGCGTGCGGAAGTGACGGTGACGACTCGTCCGGTTCGGCGGAATCGGCGCACGGCGGCGACCATCCCATGTCCGGCATGCCGTCGATGTCCATGTCGATGCCGATGTCCATGCCTGCGGGGGCGGGTCAAGCGGGCGGGCAGGAGATCCTGATCTCCGATTTCAAATACACCCTGCCCGGCACGTTCGCGCCGGGAGAAGAGGTCACCGTCCGCAACGACGACACCGCCGAACACACCGTGACGGCAGACACCGGCGACCTGTTCGACGTGGAGGTCGAACCGGGTGCGACCGCGACGTTCACCGTCCCCGGTCAGCCGGGCACCTTCGCGTTCCACTGCACGTATCACCCGAACATGGTGGGCACGCTCGAGGTTCGGTGACCCGTCAGTCGAGCGGCTCGATGCGGAACACCTCGCACCGGTCCGCGGCGGCCGCGAACGCCTCCGGCGAGGAGTTCGCGACCGTCCCGGCCTTCAGGAACATGGTGACTCCGTGCGGCACCCGGATCGGGAACTCGCGGAGGATCCGGCCCCGCTCCGACACGGGCAGGGCGACCAGCCGGACGCGTTCGCGGCGACGCCCCCGCGTCAGCTCACCGCGCCCGGCGGCCAGGGCATTCTTCGCCCAGTCCGATTCGGCGTATCCCGCGACGACGTAGCGCCGGCCATCCACCTCGTACGGTGACACGGGGGTCGACCGGAGCACGCCCGTCTTCCGGCCGGGGACGGTGAGCGCCGGCATCGGCATCGGAACGCCCAGGCGGTGCAGGCCCACGATCACCTTGTTCACGTGGGCGAGATACCAGGGCGGCCGCACTCTTCCGGTCCGGCGCACCATGTCCTCGACTATTCCGAACCCGGCGCTCTCGTGGCAACCACCTCGTGCTGTCCGGGCGCTTCGCTGTCCCGCCACCAGCAGAACACGAACAGGGCCAGCGACGCGACGAGTGTGGAGACCACCCACACCGTGAGGGCGATGTCGACCCACGACCCGATCGGCGGGCTTCCCGGCAGGATGCCACGCAACGGCACGACGGCGAACAGCATCGCGGCCATCCAGCCCAGCATGTCCGTGTTGACGGCGCGCTTACGGCGGAACGTCTGCAACGCGACGAAGGCGGCGAGGCCCGCGAGGATCGTCATCATCAGCAACAGGATTCCGGCGTAGATCAGGTTCCCGCCCGTGCGCGCGAACATCAGCGCGGCGCCGGTACCGTTCCGGGACAGGTCCGTATCGACCGCAACCTCCTCGGCGCGTGCCTTCCACCCGTCGACACGGCCCTCCAGCAGGAGGGCCGTGGGCACCAGTTCACGGTCGGCGCCGAGCCCCTGATACGCCTCCACCACCATTGGATTCACCTCGAACCGGTCGAACGGCCAATAGGCCGCGTTGCCGGTGGCGATGAACTCGGTGTCGAAGGTCGTGGCCGAGGCGCCCGCCCGGAAGACGATCTCCTCGTGGCTGGTGCTCGGGACGAGCAGCAGCGTGATGTCCCGGTTCAGTGTGTCGCCGTTGGCGTGGAGGAAATCCTCACCGACGGTGATGGTCACCTCGGCCTGCACCCGGTCGGTCGTCGGCTGCAGCGACTTCGCCGTCACGAGGACCACGACCTCGTCGCTACCGATCTCGAACGGTCCGTCGTCGTCGGTGCGGCTGCTCAACCCGTACACGGTGAGCGACGCGGCGTAGATCAGCGCGAGGAGAAGCGCCGGGACGGCCCACTGGAGCCGGGGGTGGTGGGATGTCATGGGCATCGGCGAATCACAGCGCGGCGGTCGTGTTCTCGGGGTCGATCAAGATCTTCGCGTGCACCTCGGGGCTGCCGAGCGCGGTGAACGCGGATTCGACACCGGCCAACCCGACCGTTCCGGTGATCAGCGGCGCCGGATCGACCCTTCCGTCGGCGAGCATGTGGAGTGTGTCGCGGAACTCGCGGGGGTCGTAGGCGATGGCGAAGCGCAGGTCGATCTCCTTGTTGATCGCCAGGGCTGGCCGGAAGGTGTCGGTCTCCATGCAGACCCCGACCACGACGACACGTGACCGCAGCGGCGCGCCGGCCAGTATGCCGTCGATGACTCCGGGCATGCCGACGCACTCGAAGACGACCGGCCCGGACGGTGTCGCGCCCACCGCGTCAGCGAGGGCGAAGGCATGCCACCACGGCAGCTTCGGGATTCGACGCAGCCTCTCCATGGTGTCCAGTCCGAGGGCGAGCACCTCCGTGATGGAGGTCGTCTCCCTGCGTCGCGGATAGGACGTCCAGGGCGACGCCGCGGCAGCGTCGACGACGACGTCGGCACCGCATTGCCGGGCGAGCTCCCGCCGTCGGGTGGAGAAGTCGGCGGCCACGACGGTGCGGACACCGGATGCCTTCAGCATGCTGATCACGGCGAGACCGATCGGGCCGCATCCGATGACGATCGCGGTCCGGCGCGTGCCGACGTCGCCCTTCCGCACCGCGTGCCACGCCACCGCCATCGGCTCGGTCAGCGCGGCCGCCTCCTCCGACAGCCCGTTGGGCACCGGCAGGGTCATCGACTCCTGCACCACCACCTGTTCCGCGTAGCCGCCCGGCGCCGAGGCCGACAGCCCGGTCAGGTGGATGTCCGACCCGGTGCGGACGATGGGCAACGCAACCACCGCGGTACCCACCGGCCACCGCTTCCGGCAACCGGGCCCGTAGCCGGCGACGGTGCCGCTGAACTCGTGCCCGAGCACGACCCGCTGGTGGGAGCGCATGAAGTCGCGGTAGCCGGTTTCGGCCGCCAGTTCCGCCATCGCGTCGGCGTGCACGCGGGCGTGCAGGTCCGAGCCGCAGATCCCGCACCGGGACACATCGATCAGCACCTGACCCCTCGCCGGGATCGGAGCCGGGATGTCACCCACCTCCAGGCGAGTCTCGGTGCAGATGACAGCCTTCATGCCGACTCCTCGGGGTGCGGTGGGCCTCCGTTCCGAACGTAGAACACTCCCGTCGCCGAGACACCACGATTGCCGAACGGCTTCAGGGTTGTCCCGCCCCGGCGACGGGTGTAGACCGACAGCATGAGCGTCCTCGGTCAGATGGACTCGTTTCGCCGTGTCTTTCCCACCGCCCGCCGCAACCGGGCAGACCTGTTGCGCTGGTTGCGGCGCCGACCGCAGCTACTCGCCGCCGTCGGGTTCCACGAGTTCGCGCTCGCGACCAGCGCCACGGTCGACCCCCGCCTCAAGGCGCTCGGCGAGATCAAGGCGGCCGCGCTGACCAACTGCGAGTACTGCCTCGACATCGGATCGGCGTTCAGCCGCGCGCTCGGAGTGAGCGACGCGCAGTTGCGCGCCCTCCCGAAGTTTCGGGAGAGCAGCGAATTCGACGACACCGAGAAGCTGGTGCTGGAATTCGCCGAAGCTATCACCCGCACGCCCGCCCACATCGGCGAGGGCCTGCGGCGCTCACTGCTCGCCGAGTTCTCCGAGGCGCAGCTGACCGAACTCGCCGCGGCCATCGCCTGGGAGAACCACCGGGGACGTCTCAATCAGGCGCTCGGTGTGCGTCCCTCGGGTTTCTCCGACAGCGACTTCTGCGTCGTGCCCGAGCAGTAGCCAGCGGAGTCTCCGAACGAGGTCCGATCGACGTCAGACAGTCAGCGGCAGCGGGAACGCGACAACCCGTCGAGCACGAAACCCAGCCCGATGCCGAGCAGCCACACGTCCTTGGCGACGGCGATGCCGTTCTCGTTCGGCCAGATGCTGCCGGGGTTACGCAGTGCAGGCGTCCTCGCGTACATGGCCACGAGGCCGCCGGAGAACCCGGCGAGCGCCGCCCCGGCCACGGCGGAGGGTACGAACGGTGTGAGCAGCGCTGCGCCCGTGCCGATCTCGGCGACCGACAGCAACTTGATGAACCGTTCCGGCGGAATCGCGTTCAAGAACGGGAACGCCCCCGCCGCCATACCGTGAATGCCCTGGGCGGTCTGCTCGTCCGCCGACCATTTCTGTATCCCCGCATGGAGGATGAAACCCCCGGTCGCGATGCGCGCGGGAAGGTCGCCGAGTGTGGTCAGTCGCATGGTGGTCTCCTGTCGTCCGGGTCGAACCAGAGAACTGTTCCCCACCTCAGCCTCCCACTCGGTCGAGGACCGCGAGCGGTTTCGGCGGAGCGACGGCGGCGAGCAGACGGTGGACACGCTCGTACGTGGCGGCGCCTACCGTCACGAACACCGCGCCGAGGATCGCGCCGGCGACGACGTCGGACATCCAGTGGACACCGAGGTAGACGCGGGTCACGGCAACGATCACCACCCCGCACCCGGCCACCGCCGCGCCGCACACCCGGACGCGGAGATGCCGGCGGCCGAGTAGGATCGCCGCCGTGACCCCGAGCAGGGCCGCGGTGCCCGTGACGTGCCCGGACGGGAACGAGTAGTCCGTCTCCAGGACCTCCTGCAGGTCGACGGCCGGCCGGCTGCGTTCGACGACCAGCTTCAGGGCCGTGCTCGCCGCGGTGGCGGCCCCGACCGTCCCGACGACGACGGCCGCGGGGATCGCGGAACGCCGGCGCCAGGCGAGGGCGAGCCCGCAGATCACGGCGAGGGCCACGGTGGCGACGGGGCTGCCGAGGGCGGTGACGAGGAGAGCCACATGGTCAAGGGTGGCGGAGCGGTGACCGACGACCCACGACGTCGCGGGCACGTCGGCACCGGTCAGTGGGCCGCCGTCGCGGACCTGCACACAGAGCACGGCCAGGATCAGCGTCAGCGCGGACACACGAAGCCCGGCGGTGGCGGCGGAGGTGTGGGGCATCCGGCCAGTGTCGTCACCGCCCGCTGTGGGAACGCTGAGAGCGCGTGGCCCACCCCGCGGCGGTCTGTTGTACTGAAAGTCGCGGGGCACAGGGAGGAGCGCGTGTGCGAGTTCTTCTGGTCGAGGACGAACGGCGTCTCGCCGAGACGGTGCGCCGTGGACTGACGGCCGAGGGGTTCGTCGTCGACGTCGAGCACGATGGCCTGTCGGGTTTCGAGGCGGCGCTCAGCGGCGACTTCGACGTGGTCGTCCTCGACATCATGCTGCCCGGGAAACACGGGTACGACATCGTACGGGACCTGCGGCGTCGTGAAGTGTGGACTCCGGTGCTGATGTTGTCGGCCAAGGACGGCGAATACGACCTGGCGGACGCGTTCGACCTCGGCGCCGACGACTATCTGATCAAACCGTTCTCGTTCGTGGTGCTGGTGGCCCGGCTGCGGGCGCTGGTCCGCCGCGGCGCACCGCGGCGTCCCACCGTCCTGACGGCGGACGGCCTGGAGCTGGACCCCGCCCGGCATCGGGTCACCCGGGACGGCACCGCGCTCGCGCTGACGCCCCGCGAATACAGCGTCCTGGAGTTCTTGATGCGGAACGCCGGATCCGCGGTCACCAAGCAGGAGATTCTGCAGTCGGTGTGGGACACCCACTACGAGGGCGACGACAACATCGTCGAGGTGTACATCGGTTACCTGCGACGCAAGGTGGATACCCCGTTCGGCAGAAACAGCATCGACACCGTGCGCGGGGTCGGTTACCGGCTGAAGTCCGGAGACGACTGACGGGTACCGTCCGCGGGGAGGGTGATCACGAATCGCGCTCCGCCCGTGCCGCTGTCGGTGACGTCGATCGTGCCACCGTGTGTCGCGACGATCTCGGCGACGATTGCCAGGCCCAGTCCCGCACCGCCCGAGTCGCGGGTACGGGGGGTATCGAGGCGGACGAACCGTTCGAATATCCGCTGCCGATCCGGCACAGCGATCCCCGGCCCGTCGTCGGCGACCTCGAGGACGGCGCCGTCGGACGACGTCCGGCAGTTCAGGCGGATCTCACGCCGGGCGTGACGCCGCGCGTTGTCGACGAGATTGCGCACCACCCGCGCCAGTTGCTGCGGGTCGCCGACCACGCGGACCGGCGCGATCGCCGTCCGCACCACCAACTCCGGCGACATGTCGCGCACGCGGGCACTCTCGGCGTACATCAGGTCGTCGATGTCCACGTCCACCGACGTGTGGGTGAGCCCGTTCTCGTCGGCCCGGGCGAGGAGCAGCAGGTCCGCGAGGAGATGGTTCATGCGGCGCGCCTCCGGTAGCAACGACTCGTCGACCAGCGACGTGTCGACGAGTTCGGGCCGGGTGTGCGCCAACTCCAGAGCGGCCGTGATCGTGGCGAGCGGACTCCGCAGTTCGTGCGACGCGTCGGAGACGAATCGTTGCTGCGCGCGGTGACCGGACTCGAGCCGGCCGAGCATGCTGTTCATCGTTTCGGCGAGCCGCGCGATCTCGTCCTGGGTGTCCGGCACCGGGACTCGTTCATCGAGTCGGTCGGTGGAGATGGCGGCCACTCGCGCCCGGATTCGTTCGACGGGCAGCAGGGCCGCGCCGACGAGACGGTAGCTCGCCACCGCCACCATCGCGACCACGACGGGGCCACCGATCGCCATCAGGAGGGCCACGGTGCCGAGGATGCCCTCGATGGGTTCGCGGTCCGCCCCCACCACCACGGTCGCGGGACCCTGCGGTGACTGCGCGCCCCGTTCGACGATCCAGTAGTCGGGTTCGTCGCCGAGGTCGATGTTGCCGAGGTACCGGGATTCGCCGGGCGGCACCGGCTCGAACGTGACAGGGAGACGGTCGGCGCCGGGGGAGGTGGCTACGACGGTGCCGGCCGAGTCGATGACCTGGATGGTGCCGACCTGGCCGTCGGTCGCGAACAGCGAGCTGTCGAGGCCCCCGGGTGCCGTGGTCCGGAGTTGCTCGACGATTTGCCGGGCGCGGGCGTCCGCGGCGTCGCGCGCCGAGTGCTCCAGTGTCCGGTACAGCACCAGCAGTAATGCTCCGCCCGCGAGGACGAGGCAGATGGTGACCACCAGGGCGGCGGCCGCCGCGGACCGGGCGCGCACGTTCCACGACCTCGGGTGGAGCAGATTCCGATCCATGGGGTTCAGTGTTGCTCACGCACCGGGATCGCCTCCGATGACCGCCAGCAGGGCGTCGACGAAGGACGTTGCGGTGGCCCCGTCGAAGAGGTCGGTGGCGTACACCAGTTCGGCGTCGATTCCCGCCGGCCGGCCGGTGGTGTCGTGCCGTTCGGTGAAATGAAAGTGGAGATCGCATTTCGCCACGTCGAGGGGACGCGGGGTGATGTCGAAGCGCAGGCCGGCGACGTCCAGGGTCGCCGGGGTGAAGTTGTTCAGCGACAGCGCGACCTGGAAGAACGGGTGCAGTGACGACGACCGGGGCGGGTCGATCACCTCGACGAGTCGCTCGAATTGTACATCCGCATGCGCGAAGGCACGCAGTTCGATGTCATGGGAGTCGCGGATCACGTCCGCGAGCGTGTCCCCGGGATCGACCCGGGTCCGCAGGACGACGGTGTTGACGAACATCCCGACGACGTCGTCCAGTTCAGGGTCGTTCCGACCGGCGACCGGGGTGCCGACGGCGATGTCGGTGTCCCCGCTCAGTCGGGCGAGCAGGATCGCGACCGCAGATCTCAGTGCGGTGAACACCGTGGCGTGATGCCGGTGTGCGAGCGACGCGAGCGTGTGATGCGCGGTGTGGTCGATCCGGAACGTGGCGCGGCCGGCGCCGTAGGTCCAGTGGTGTGGCCGGCGGCGGTCGAGGGGCAACCCCACCGCGCCGGGTAGCCCCGACAGTTCCTCGGTCCAGTACGCGAGTTGCTGCGACGCGACGCTTCCCGGATCGTCCTCGGCGCCCAGCATGTCGCGGCGCCACACACTGTACTGCGGGTACGTCACCCGGGGCGGCTCCCAGCCCGGGGGCGCACCCGCGGTCCGGCTCGCATACGCGGTGACGAGATCGCGGGCGACCAGCGCCAGCGACCATCCGTCCGCGGCGATGTGGTGGAGGACACACGCGAGGAGGTGATCGCGTGCGTCCAACGCGAAGAGCGTTGCGCGCAAAGGGGGTTCGGTCCGCACATCGAACGGCGCCCCGAGCACCCGGTCCACCTTGTCGCCGACGTCGTCGGGTCCGGCGGGGATCGGCGCCAGATCTGGTAGGGCATCGTCGACGGACAGCAGACGCTGATACGGCCCCGACGCCGAGTCCGGAAACACGGTGCGCAACGCACCGTGGCGCGCCAGGACGTCCGCGACTGCGGAGCGCAGTGCGTCGACGTCCACCGCCCCCGCCACCCGCACCGTGAACGGAATGCTGTACAGCGGCGGGGTGGTGGCACTGCGATCGATGAACTGCTGCGACGGCGACAGCGGCACCCGGTCAGGCACGGCGGTGGCGGCGATGCGCGGGGCACGCACCGCGCCGGATCGGGAAGCGTCCCGGTCGTCGATCCGCTCCGCGAGCGCCGACACGGTCGGGGTCTCGAACAGCTCACGCACACCGAGCGTCGCGTCGAGTTCGGCGTTCAATGTCGCGACCACCCTCGTGGCCGACAGGGAGTCTCCGCCGAGGTCGAAGAACGAATCGCCCGCCGCGACGGTGGGAACACCGAGCAGTCGGCCGAACACGTCGGCGACCGTGCGCTCGGTCGTCGTTTCCGGATCGCGCCGAGGGACGGTCGTCGTGCCGAAGTCGGGGGCGGGGAGCGCGCCGCGGTCCAGCTTCTTCGTCGGTGTCAGGGGAACCGCGTCGAGCACCGTGATCGATCCCGGAATCATGTACTCCGGCAGGAACCGTGCGATGGCGTGTCTCGCCGACTCGGGCGTGGTCTGCGACTCGCGCCGCACCATGATGTAGGAGACCAGGACCGGGTCTCCGCCCGGAGTGCGGTGCACGATCGTGGTGGCGAAGTCGATGTCCGGGTTCCTGCGCAGCGCGGCATCGATCTCGCCGAGCTCGATGCGGAATCCGCGGACCTTCACCTGATCGTCGGTGCGTTCGAGGAACTCGAGGGTGGCCGAGTTCGTCCACCGGACCCGATCACCGGTGCGGAACATGCGGGAGCCCGGCTTACCGGACGGGTCCGCGACGAACCGTGTGGCGGTCAATGCCGGTCGTCGGTGGTATCCGCGGGCGAGTGCCGGCGTCGCGAGGTACAGCTCGCCGACAGCTCCCGGTGGGAGGGGGCGTAGCAGGGGATCGCAGACCGTCGCCCGCACACCGCGCATCAGGGACCCGATCGTCACCCGTCCGCCCGGGTCGAGGGGGTCGGTGAGGGTGACGCTGCACGTGGTTTCGGTGGGTCCGTACGCATTCCGCATCGTCCGGCCGACCGCCCACCGATCCGCGAGGTCCTGCGGGCACACCTCGCCTCCGACGAGGACCAGTTCCAGGGAGTCGAGTCCGTCGGGGTCCACGGTCGCCAACGCAGACGGCGTCGACAGCAGATGGGTGATGCGTTCGGCGCGCAGCAGTTCTCGCAGTTCAGCCCCGCCGTACACGTCGGTCGGCGCGATCACCAGGGTGGCGCCGCCGATGCACGCCGCGAGCACCTCGACCAGTGCGGTGTCGAAGCTGGGCGACGCGAAATGCAGCACCCGCGAATCCGCTGCGACCGCGTACTTGTCCCGAATCTCCTGCACGAGGTTGGCGAGACCGTCGTGTGTGACCACGGCCCCTTTCGGGACCCCGGTGGAGCCGGAGGTGTAGATCACGTAGGCCGGGTGCCCGAGATGCACGGGACGGTCGCGTTCCACGGTCGGCGGGTGGTCGTCACCGTCGTCGATGCTCAGCCAGCGGATGGTGGTGGGAAGACGATCGCGCGCCGAGCGGACGGTGAGACCCAGCGCCGCACCGGAGTCGCCGAGGGTGTACGCGATCCGGTCGGTGGGGTGGGTGGGATCGACGGGCACATACGCCGCGCCGGTCCTGGCCACCGCCCACAAGGCCAGCACCGATTCGTACGACCGCGGAATCGACACCGCCATCAGGTCCTCGGGTCCGACGCCGTGACCTGTCAGCACCCGCGCCCACCGGTCGGCGGCCTCGTCGAGTTCGCGGTACGTCACCACCCGTCCTCGGTCCCGCACCGCGACGGCGTCCGGGCGGGTGACGACGGTCGCGGCGAGGATCCGATCCAACGTTGCCGGTTCCGAATCCGGCCGTCCGCAGGCGGGAGAAAACGCCTCCCGTTCGGCATCGTGGAACACGTCGAGTTCGGCGACCGAGCGGTCCGTTCCGGCGGCGGCATGGAAGCGTGCGAGAAACATGGTGAACCGTCGATGGTGCCCGGTGACCTCGTCCTCGTCGTATAGCGCCGGGTTCGCCTCGACGTCGATGCGCGGAACCGAGCCGGGTGGTCCCGGATAGATGTTGACCGCCAGGTCGGCCGTCGGACCGGTCGTCAGCACCTGCACGCGTCCGGTGACCGGACCGAGAGTGATCTCCTGCTTGAACAGCATCAGGTTGAGGACCGGACCGAAGTGGGTGAGACCCGTTCCGGCAGAGGCGATGTCCTTACCGATGTCCTCGCGGCGGTACCGCTGATGACGCAGTGCTCCGGTCAAGGCCGTTCGGGCCGCCCGCACCGCGTCCCGCACCGTGCCGGTGCCGACACCGCGCAAGGGGAGTGGGAGGACGTTCGACACGGAACCACCGGTGCCGCGCAGACGCGCAGACGTCCTGGCGGACACCGGAAGTGACAGGATCACGTGGTCGGCGCCGGTCATGCGGGCGAGATACGCGGCGAACGCCGCCACCACCACGACGGTCGGGCTGTACGCGTTCCCGTCGCCGGTGGGACGCAAGAGGTCGCTGCTGCGGTCCGCGCTGCCCCGTGCCACCAGCACCGAGGCGCCGGGATTCGGGGTACGTCGTCCGCTGAGGCCGACCGTCGGCGGCAGGTCGCGGACCTGCTCCCGCCAGTAGGCGCGATCGCGTTGGAAGCGGGGCGAAGACCGGTAGCCGGCGTCGTCCGCCGCGATCCGTCCCGGATCGACCGCCCGGAATTCCGGAGGCCGGTCGCCGTCGACTCCCGCCACGTACAGTTCGGCGGTGCGGCGCATCAGCATCATCGCCGCATAACCATCCATCGCGACGTGGTGGGCACGCGAGTACCAGTAGGTGCGCTCGTCGCCCACCTGCAGAATCGTCGATAGGACGAGTGACTCGCCGTACATGTCGACGGGGGCGATGCAGTCCTTCCGCATCCACCGCTCGGCCGCATCGACCGGATCGTGTTCGTCCCGCAGATCGACCACCGGCACCCGCTCCGACGTTCCGGCGCCGAAAACCTGGTGGGGCCGACCATCCACCTCCCGCACGGTGAACGATCCCAGTTCGTGGACGGCTCGTGCGGACGCCTCCGTCAGCAGGTCCAGGCGTACCGGACCACGCAGGTCCACGTACTGGGCGATCACGTAGGGAATCTCGGGTGTGAGCTGCTGTGCGAACCAAATAGCGTGCTGCGCCTCGGTCAGCGGGACGACCCGCCCGGGTATTCGCACCCGCATCAATGCCTCCTCACCACGACCGAGCCCAGGGACGGGACGACCGCTGATGGTGACACACGCGCGCTGTGAAATCGCTGAGGGCCGTCGTCGCCGCGACCCCACGGGGGAGTCGCGGCGACGACGGTGTGAGACCGGCGGCTCAGTGGGCGAGGACGACGGCCCCGTCCGTGTCGGCCGCGGCCGCGGCCCCCGAACCGGGTGCGCTCAGTTGCGAAATCCGGCGGGGCAACGCGAAGGCCACGACCGCGCCCAGCAGCGCCGAGACCGCGCCGATCACGAACGCGATGGTGATGCCGGTGTCGGTGTAGAAGACCGCACCCTGCACGACGGTCGCGATGTGCGAGTTCAACACGGAGAAGACGATCACCGGGAGGATGGCGGGCAGGATGCTCTGGAACACCGCCACCATGCTCGCCGTCGTCGCCTGCAACTGCGGCGGCACCGCGGCGATGAGCAGGTTCGGGACGGAGGCGTACCCCATGCCCATTCCCACGCCGAGGAGCGCGGCGAAGCCGATCAGGAGGGCCTTGTCGTCGTGGACCATCGCCGTGAGCAGGCAGGCGGCGGCCATCACGAGCATGCCCACGACCATCAGGATCCGCGGACGGACGTTCCGGGGGACCAGGGTTCCGACGATCAGTCCGCCGATCACCACGGCGCCACCGAGCGGCGCCTGGAAGATCGCGAATCCCTCTGCGCTGATACCGAATCCGTAGCCGAGCCCCAGGATCGCCGGGGTCATGCACATCATCGGGAGCATGATCGTGAACACCGCGGACGTGCCGTAGCAGAATCCCGCGCCGAGCGCCGTCAGGAACACCGGCCGCTTACCGAAGAACCGGATGTCGATCAGCGGGTCCGCGAGCAGTCGTGCGGACACCATCCACGCCACCAGCAGGGCGGCACCGCCGGCGAGGAAACCGATCGTCGACCCCGACGTCCAGCCCCACGAGGGCCCGAAGCTCACCCCGACGAGGATGCCGGCGAGTCCGGCGCCCAGGAGCGCCGCGCCGATCAGGTCGATGCGGGAGCGCAGCCGCACGGTCGATTCGCCGGTCGTCGCCCGGATCAGGACGGCGAGGATCACCAGACCGGCCACGAAGAACCAGAAGATGCTCCGGAAGCCGAAATTGTCGATCAGCCACCCGGTGAAGAACGGTGCGGGGATCGCGATGAGGCCCATGCCGCTCGTGGCGATGCTGACCGCCAACGCCACCGTCCGGGCGGGGAAGACGTCGCGGATGAGCGAATAGCTCAGGAACAGGCAGGGCACGAGCAGACCGGTGAGGGCGCGGCCGGCGATCAGCACCGCGTATGTCGGTGCGATCGCCGAGATCAGCGACCCGAGCGCCGACAGGCCCACGGCCGTCAGCAGGAGTCTCCGTTTGCCGTGGGTATCGGCGAGCTTGCCGATCAGTGGGCAGGTGATCGCTCCCACCAGCAGGAACGCCGTGAGCAACCATGCGCCCTGCGTCGTCTGGTAGTGGGTGACGATCTGCGGCAACGCGATCGAGATCATCATGTAGCTGACCGCGAGCATCTCCAGCAGCAACACGATCGAGGCGAGCGAGAAGATCAGGCGCGGTGTCCATCGCTCGGTAGTCGCATGGGTGACCATCATCGGGTCCTTTCGAATACCTGCACGGGAACTCGGGGCGGCGCCGCACTGCGGCGCGGCCCGAGCCGGGCGGTAGGGGTGGGTGGTCACATTCGGTGGTCGAAGTCTCGTGAATGTGTAATTGACATCACAGTTCTCGGGGATGCGGCACGCCATGCGGCGTTCCGCCCAGCGGGAAACCGACCGGCGGGTGTTCACCGGGTAGACGCGAATCGGTGAATCCCGATCGCTCCTCGAGCGAGGATTGACTCATGGCCGAAACGCAGCGCGCGCAGGAGTTCCGCCGGCTGAGGACGCCACGCTCGGCGGCCGTCGCGGGAATCGTCTTCGCCGTGCTGTTCGCCGCCAGCCTCGTCCTTCTGCGGACCGCGCTGCCGGCGGACCCGTTCGACGAAACCCCCTGGGTGGGCAGCGGCGAGACGCGGATCAAGACGGCCCTGCTCCTCGCTCCGTTCGCGGGGATCGCCTTCCTCTGGTTCATCGGCGTCATCCGCGACCGTCTCGGCGACCTCGAGGACCGGTTCTTCGCGACGGTGTTCCTCGGCAGCGGATTGCTGTTTCTCGCGATGGGATTCGTCTCGATGGGGGTGGCGGGCGGCGTGCTCGCCATTGCCCGCCACTCGGGCAGCTCCGCGAACGACATCGTCTATTTCGGCCGCGAGATCATGCTGCAGATCAACCACGTCTACGCGCTGCGCATGGCCGCGGTGTTCATGATCTCGCTGGGGACGATCTGGCTGCGGACCGGCCTGATGCCGCGATGGCTCGTCATGACCACGTATCTGCTGGCCCTGGCGCTGCTGGCGATCGTCGACTTCAGCCTGTGGTCGACGTTGGCTTTCCCGGCATGGGTGCTGCTGATCAGCGTCTACATCCTCGTCACCGGGCGCCGCGCGAGCGCAGCCGACCGATCATTCAGGTCCGCGCCGGTGTCGTGGAGACGAAGTCGTCGATGATCTCGACCACCGCGGCGGGATCCTCGAGGTGTGGATAGTGCCCGACACCGTCGAGGACGGCGAGCCGACTCCCGGGAATCGCCTCGTGCGCCGCGTATCCGTGCGCGACCGGGATGATGCCGTCGGAATCGCCCCAGATCAGTTGCGTCGGGAGACCCTCGTTCAGGTACAGACGGCTCAGCGCGCTCACCGCCTGCCCCCGATGGTCGACGACGGCGCGGAGCGTCCGCAGAAACGCCTGCCGGGTGTCCGAATCGGACAGCGACGAGTAGGCGTTCCACATCTCGTCGCCGCGGACCGAGTGGATCCCGACCGCCGCCAGCCAGCCGCGGACCTTGTTGCCGGCGTCACGAACCGCGGAGGGCGCCACCAACGGCAGGACGAACTCGGACCCCGGTGCCGCCAGCAACCGCAGGGTCCAGTTCACATCCGGTCCCAGTCCGCCGCTGCCGATGAGGACCAGCCGGTCACACAGTTCGGGATGCTGATAGCTGAACTGCATCGCCACCCCTCCGCCGAGGGATTGACCGATCACCGTCACCCGTTCGATGTCCAGTTCGTTCAGGAGGTCGCGCAGCCACGCGGCGAACGCGCCCAGCGAGTAGTCGCCGCGCGGCTTGGCGGAATCACCATGGCCGGGCAGGTCCGGCGCCAGGACCCGGTACCGCCGGGCCAACTGCGGGAGAACCGCGCGCCACGTCGCGGAACTTCCCGCCATCCCGTGCACGAGCAGCAATGTCTCGCCCTCACCGCTCAGCCGGTATGCGACTGCGTCCCCGTGCAGTGCGAGGTGCTGGAGTTGGGACATACAACGACCTCCCGATCGGGTGATGCAGCGGTCTCTCGGTAACGATAGGGGAGTTTCGCCCGATATCGTCATCAACTGCGGCGTGGGAACTTGATCTCTGCCCCCGGTTGATCTAACAGGCACACCGACGCGAGGCTCGAAAACAGGAGGAACCCGCATGAACGCTGTGTCGAGTTCGGCCATCGCCCGTCCGCGCGTCCTCCTGATCGACGCGGACGTCGAGAGATCCCTCGTCGAGCGCCTTCGGGACGCGGGGTTCTTCGTCACGAGGACATATGCGGAGCCGGTGCGGTCGCGGATCGAACCCCCTGATGTGGTGATCGTCGACGCGCGATCGCCACATCTCGACGCGGACACCACGGTGCGGGCGTTGAAAGCGATGCGATTCGCGCTCGCCGTTGTGGTGATCGGCACGTTCCGCTCCGGCAACCGGCGCAGCGACCTCCTGGAGGCCGGCGCCGACGACGTGATGGAGATGCCGGTCGGGGCGGACGAGCTCGTCGCACGGCTCCGCGCGATCCTCCGCCGGGTGAAGCCCGCGGTGCCCGCGCAGGCGCCCGACGACGCGCAGGACGTCTGCCAGTGCGAGGAACCCCACGAACCCGACCACGACGGGCTCCGCACCACGCTGACCAGGACGGAATTCGTCCTCTTCACCGTGCTCGCGCAGAATGTCGATCGAGTCGTCACCCGCCGCGACCTCATGCTCATGGTGTGGGGTGTGACGGTCGAATCGAAGACGAACGTCCTCAATGCCTATATCTGCTCCCTGCGACGGAAGCTGGTGGCCGTCGGATCGCCGTACGTCGTCCACACCGTGCGCGGCGTGGGGTTCGCCCTGGGCGAGCTCGAACGTTCGGGGAGCATCGATCCCGTCCGTCAGGTGCCCGTCGCCGCCTCGTGACCGGGCCCGGCGGCGCGAAGAATGCGAGCGCGCGTTCGAGCACTGCCTCCGGCCTCTCGTCGACAATGAAGTGTGAGGCGCCGTCGACGAACTCGACACCGAAGTCATCGGTGCGCTCCTCGCATCCGCCGAGGAACTCCGGGCGCACGATGGGGTCTTCGGCGCCGATGAGCATCCGCAGCGGTAGAGAGCGGACGCGGCGGCGGCGCGGGCCGGTGCGCGCAGCTGGCGGCGAACAGCTCGATGTCGTTCTCCGAATAGGTGTTCCGGTTCGTGGTGAAATCCCGCAGCAGGTGGTAGGTCAGGCGTTGACGCCCCCGTCCGAGCAGGCGTAGCACCACGGGTTCGCCGTGGCCGGCCTCGGCCACGTGCATGCGCAGGCCGGGGAGTCGGAGGTAGCGGTGCCGGACACCGTCCAGTGCGGGAAAGATGTTGTCCGGCTCGCCGTTCGGGCCGGAAACTCTGCCGTTTTCGCGGGCCTCGTGTCTCATGACCCCACGGCACTACGATCATAGTACCCAGTCACTATGTTTATAGTGTTCGTGTGACGCCAACGAGAACGGCAGCGCTCGACGCAGCAATCGACCTGGTCGGAACCGAGGGACTGCGATCGCTCACCCATGCCCGGGTCGACGAACGCGCCGGCCTCCCGAAGGGAACGACGTCCAATTACTTCCGCACCCGGGCGGCGCTCCTCACCGGCACCGTCGACGCGATCGTGGAACGCGAGATGTCCGAAGTCGGTGTACTGGCACCGACATCCGCAGAAGACCTCGTCGACGCGCTCTGCGGTCTGATCGACTACACGACCGTCGCCAACCGAACCGTCACCGCCGCACGGCTGGTCCTGTTCCTCGAAGCCAGCCACGACCCCGCTCTCCGGGAGGCGCTGGCACGGGGGCGCGCGGCAATGGAGGCGTCCGCCGTCTCGGCATTCCACCGGCTGGGAGCACGGGATCCGCAGACCGCCGCCACCGCAGTCATGGCGTGCGCAGAAGGCCTGATCCTGCATCGCATCGCCCGACACGACACCGCGGATCCGCGGCCGACGTTCGAACTGGTGGTGCGGGCCGCGGTGAGCTGACGCCCCGCTCACGTCACCGGTGATTCGACACCTCAGGTCGCGGCGGCGGAAGCCGGTCGATCCGGCCGTGACGAGTGCGACCGCGATGGCCGATTCCCACACGATCGGTACCCAACGCTCCACCAGTTGGTTTCGTAGCCGCAACACACACGACCGGTCGACCGAGTGGTGACCAATGACCCTGACGCGCGGCTGGAGGGACGCCGCACACTGAGTTTTCGGGGATCCCGGACCAGGAGGATGCGCCTGTGCGAACCGGCAGAGTAGCCGTTCTCGTCCTGGGCTGTCTGAGCGCCCTGACCGGGTTCGCGCTGCTCACTGCCGCGGTGTTTCTGGGGTGGGCCTACTTCATGCAACGCGACGGTGGGCACTTCACCTCGCCGCGTGAGCACTTCGAGACGAGTGAGAGTGCCCTGGTATCGGAGAAGGTCGATCTCTTCGAGGGCGCGGACTTGCCGAAAGGCTTCAGCACCGAGGACCTCGGCCGGGTACTGCTGCGAGCCACCGCCACCGCCACCGATCCCGACCAAGAGATCTTCATCGGGATCGGCCCTCGTGACGAGGTCGACAAGTACTTCACCGACGTTGCTCGCACCGAAATGACAGACGTGCAGTTCGATCCGTTCCGGCCGACCTATCGGCAGATTCCTGGAACCCGACCGGCAGCATTACCTGGGACACAACCATTCTGGTCCGCCTCTTCCTCGGGTACTGGCACGCAGGAAGTGCGGTGGGAGCTACAGCAGGGGTCCTGGACGGCTGTCGTCATGAAGGCAGACGCAACTCCAGGCCTGTCCGTCGACATTCAGGCCGGCGCACGCCTCACTTTCCTCGGACCACTCGCACTGAGCGTCCTGGTCGGCGCGGTCGTCCTTCTGATCATCGGAATCCCGTTGATCGTGGCAGGAGCAATCGGGTTGGGCCGGCACGGCCCGCCACAACCGCATCCCGTCGCGCAGATCGCGGGCGACGGCACGATCGCCGGCGACGCACACGTTCCGTGGACCGTCTATCCCGCTCGCCTCGTGGGTGAACTCGACGCGCCGCTGTCGCGATGGCTGTGGCTGGTGAAATGGCTCCTGGCGCTCCCGCACTACTTCGTGCTCTTCTTCCTCGGAATCGCGTTCGTCGTCACCACCCTGGTGTCCGGATTCGCGATCCTGTTCACCGCGCGGTATCCGCGAACCCTGTTCGACTTCAACGTCGGAGTTCTCCGGTGGGTGTGGCGAGTGCAGTTCTACACCTACTCGGCCCTGGCCACGGACCGCTACCCGCCCTTCACCCTGAACCGTACCGACTATCCCGCGGACTTCGACGTCGACTACCCCGTGCGGTTGTCCCGCGGACTGGTCCTCGTGAAGTGGTGGCTGTTGGCGATCCCGCACTACCTGATCCTGGCGCTACTCGCGGGAGGGTGGTTCGGGAGCTGGCGTGCCGGAGTGACCGTCACCGACGGTACGCACTACGGGCAGCCGTGGCTCCTCGGTTCTGTGCTCGGTCTCGCGGTGACTTTCTCGGCGATTGCGCTTCTCTTCACCGGGCGATACCCACACGGTTTGTTCGACTTCGTGATGGGAATCAATCGTTGGGCGTTCCGCGTCGCGGCGTACGCGACCCTGATGCGAGATGAATACCCACCGTTCCGTCTCGATCAGGGACCATTCGAGCCGCACGAGCCCACGCCGCACTCGGGCGGAGACGATTCCGGCGAGACCTCTCCGGAAAGGCCACGCACATGACGATACTGGTGGCGTACGCGACGGCGAAAGGCTCGACCCGCGGGATCGCGGAGCGGCTCGGATCGTGCATCGAAGGCCTCGGGCAGTCGGTCGACGTCCGGCCGGTCGCAGACGTGTCTGACGTGCACTCCTACGACGTGATCGTTTTCGGAAGCGCGATCCACAACGGACAGTGGCTCGCCGAGGCCTCCGACGCCGTCGGGCGCCTGCGGTCCCAGTTCGAGGGAAGGCGCGTATGGGCGTTCTCGGTGTCGTCGGTCGGCGTCACCAGCACCACCCTGTCGAAACGACTGGCGCGTTTTCTGCGTCGCGTGACACCGGAGCCCGGAGCAGTGCGGATACTGCGGGATGCGGCCGATGTGCGCGACCACCGATTCTTCGCCGGCGTGATCGCACCGGGCGACTGGCCGGGATTCGGGCGAGTCGTCTTCACGCTCATGGGTGGGCACTACGGCGACGCCCGCGACTGGGCGGACGTGTGCGCGTGGGCAGGCGCCATCGCCGCCGAATCGACCCGGGATACGGAAAGACGGACCTGAATCCGGTGGTCGGGCGCCGAGGAGGCACTACTCTCGCGGGTGCCGGGCCGGTGAAGTGAGATCGGAGGAGCAGCGATGAGTCCATGGAAGAGGCGTGTGACGTGGTCGAGTCTGACAGCGTCGCAGCGCGGCGCGCTGGTGGTGATGGCGGCGGTGCAAGTGGGGCTGGCCGTGGCGGCCTGGGCAGATCTCGCGAAACGTGATCCACGCGAGATCAGGGGGAGCAGAACGACATGGGCTGCTGCGATTGCCGTGAACTTCATCGGACCGATCGCGTACTTCCGGTGGGCCCGCCGTGCCCCGGCGCAGGCTCGGTGAGGGCGGAAACTGTTCAGGGTGAGTAGATTCCCTCACTCTGCCTGACCTCGCGCCGAAGCGCATCGAGTTGCGGCGCAGTTCCGAGTGCAATGAGAATGGTGCCCGGGTCCAGACGTTGCTCCATCGTGGGATGCGCGACGAACTGCCCCGTCGGTGACCGCAACGCCATCAACAGTGAGCCGGTTGCCGCCGCGAGGCCCGCTTCCGCCAGTGTTCGCCCGGCCAGCGGCGAGGCAGGCGAGACCTCGACCTCCTCGATCCGGTAATCCAGCGTCTCGTCGTGCATCACGACGTGCGAGAACTCGGCGACGTGTGGCTGGAGCGCGAAGGCACCCATCCGGCGCCCCCGATGAGATGAGGGTGACGACGCGGTTTGCTCCCGCCCGGATCAGAGCGTGGGCATGGCCGATTCCCGCCGCTTCGAGAACTTGATCGTCGGTGACATCCCCGACGACTGTCGGGACGTCGAGCTCGGCGAGGCGCTCCGGATCGCGATCGACGACGACGACCGGCATCCCGAGCGTGGCCAGATACTGCACTCCGGCCCGTCCGACCCGGCCGAAACCACAGACGATCGCGTGCCCGGTCATCCTGCTGATGTGTCTGTCCATTCGCCGACGCTCCATGTGCTGCCGTAGATGCCCCTCGATCAGAGCTTCGAGGATTACTCCGAACGTGTACAGCGCCGTACCGGCACCTGCCAGTATGAGCAGGATCGTGAAGATCTGGCCCACCGCACCGAGTGGGTGAACCTCACGAAACCCGACCGTGCTTATCGTCGTCACGGTTTGGTACAGCGCATCCAGAATGCCGAAGCCCAGGACGACATATCCGAGCGCGCCTGCAACGACGACGAACCCGAAGGCCCCCGATGCGCGGCCGATCCTCAGAAGGGGAACTCATCACGGTCCGCCCGCCCTGCCCGTCGTGGGGTGCCACGGTCACTCGCCTGCGTGCCGAGGGTGGCGGTGCGGACCGACAAAAATGACGGGGCACGTCGCGTGCATGAGGACGCCCGTGGCCGTGCGGCCGAGAAGTCCGCGCGGTCCACCGGGGGCGCCGCGTCCGACGATCAGCAACCCGGCCGACGACGAGTAGCGGACCAACACTTCATCCGCCGGCGCATCTGTGGTGATCGGGTCCACCACGACGTCGGGGAAGCGGGCCTGCTCCGGCTCCAACCACGCCTCGAGAAGATCTCGCGGCTCGTCCGAACCTGCGGTGTCCGGTATCGACGAATTCGGTCCGGTAGCGACGGAGTGCACAGCGCGCAGCACGGTCCCGCTCAGTTGTGCGTGCCGAAATGCATAGTGCAAGACTTCCGGTTCGCTGTCCGACCGTATTCCTGTCACAATCGACCCTCCGGTGCGGCGAAATCCAGGCCTGACCACCGCAACGTGACAGGCGGAGCGTGAAATCAGCGCCGCCGTCGTCACGAGCGACGCGGTTGCGGAGGACGAGTCGCTCCTGGCGCCGAGCACCAGCAGTTCGGCCGCGTCCGCGGCCTCGAGGAGTGTTGAGAAGGACGTTCCCGCCCGCATCTCCATTCTGATTTCGGTGGTCCCGGGCCGCGTGGGTCCGGAGGCAGCGACGTGGCGGGCGACTTCTGCGGCCTCGGTGAGGTGCATGTGCGCGTCCTGGGCTCGCTGTCGCTCGTGCTCCCCGTGGTGTGCCTCGCCCCGTCGCCCACCTTCGGAGGGATCGTGCACGAAGAGAAGCCGCACTGGAACACGATGAAGGGCAGCAACCTCCGTCGCCCACGCGGCAGCGTTCAGCGCACCGCGCGAACCGTCGATCCCGACAACGATGTGACGAGGATGATGGGCGGCGTCACTCATTCCATTTTCCGTTTCTCCGGATCGGCTCGGGGCGAAAGCGTGGTCTGGGCAGTCTGAGACTGGATCGGCATCGTCCCGATCCGCATGGACACCTTGGTCAGTCGATCGACGATCGGGACTGTCAGCGTCACACCGGGCTCGCGCACCCCGATGATCCTGCCGAGTCGGAAATGAACACCTCGCTCGTACTGATTCACGACACGCATGGAGAGGGCGAGGAGAAGCCCGAGTGAAACGACTACGACGAGAATGATCACGGCAGGCATGACGGCTCCGACGTCGACGAAGGTTACCTCTACATCGAAGGCGGCTGGGCGGCATGGCAGTAGGGCCGACGGTCACTAGTTGGGGCATTTGGTCAAGGGGTGTAGCCGTTCGCGGAGAGGGGCACTTCGGCCCTGTTCCCTCGCGGATCGACACCGCAAGGATCGGACTGGGGCACGGAATACACACGCGTCCGGACACGGGGAAGCAGGGTGACATGAGCGCGACCACAGCGACGCCGGCGGAGCGGCCGGAGCAAGTCTTTCAAGACCGACGGGAGGCCGGACGGGTTCTGGCAGGACTCCTCGAGGGCTTTCGCGGCAACCCCAAGGTCACCGTGCTCGGTTTGGCGCGGGGAGGCATCCCCGTGGCGTGGGAGGTGGCAGCCTCGTTGGGTGCCCCGCTCGACGCCTTCGTCGTGCGTAAGCTCGGTGTGCCGGGCCACGCGGAGTTCGCGATGGGCGCACTGGCCAGCGGCGGAACCGTCGTGGTCAACGACGACTTGATACGAGACCTGCGAATCTCGCCGGAATAGATTCGCCGGGAGCTCGATCGCGAGGGTCGGGAACTGCTGCGGCGGGAAGCCGTCTACCGAGAGAGCCGACCGCCTCCCGACGTCGCCGACAAGATCGTCATCCTCGTCGACGACGGCCTCGCCACCGGCGCGAGTATGTTCGCTGCCGTCGACTCACTGCGCCGACAGGGACCTGCCCAGATCGTGGTGGCGGTGCCCGCCGCACCGGAGTCCACCTGCCGCGACCTCGGCGCCATGGTCGACGACGTGGTGTGCGCAACGATGCCGTTTCCCTTCCACGCAGTCGGCGAGTCGTTCTGGAACTTCGCGCAGGTCACCGACAGCGAGGTCCTGACGCTTCTGCGCACGCCCACTTCCGCTGGGACAGCTCGTGATGCGAAGGCGCTCGAATTCGGTTCGGCAGCAACAGCTGTGCGTATCGCGGCGCACGATGCCCCGGACGGTGTCCCCTCGCTCAACGTGCTTCTCGATCTGGTGGGTGACGCCCGGATCGTGGTGATCGGCGAAAGCTCGCACGGCACTCACGAGTTCATGCGGCGCGCGCGGAAATCACCAAACGGCTCGTCGAGGACAAGGGATTCTCGGCGATTGCTGCGGAGGCCGACTGGCCGGACGCCTACCGCGTCAACCGCTACGTGCGCGGTGGTGGTCGCGACACGACCGCCGAAGAAGCTCTCCGTGGGTTCGAGCGGTTCCCGTCGTGGATGTGGCGGAATGCCCCGGTACTGGACTTCGTCGGATGGTTGAAGGAACACAACGACCGCTCGAGGGCGCTAGGACGGACCCTCACCGGGTTCTACGGTCTCGATCTGTACAGCCTGCACAGATCGATGCGTGAGGTCGTGGAATACCTCGATCGGGTGGACCCCGCGGCCGCTCAGCGTGCGCGCGACCGCTACTCCTGCCTCGATCACCTCAGTGGCGACGATGGCCAATCATATGGCTACGCAGCGGCATTCGGTGCAGGGCAATCGTGCGAGCAGCAGGTTGTCGAACAACTCGTCGAGCTGCAACGCCATTCCCTGGAGTATGTTCGGCGCGACGGAATGGCCGCCGAGGACGAGCAGTTCTACGCCGAACGCAACGCGGTGAGTGTGTGCGATGCCGAGGGCTATTACCGAACGATGTTCAGTGGCCGCGTGGCCTCGTGGAACCTGCGGGATCGTCATATGGTTCAGACACTGGAAGCCCTCCTCTCGCACCTCGACCGACACTCGGGTTGGGCGTCTCGGATAGTGGTGTGGGCACACAACTCG
The DNA here is from genome assembly GCF_000280725.2 of Rhodococcus sp. JVH1. NCBI lineage: Bacteria > Bacillati > Actinomycetota > Actinomycetes > Mycobacteriales > Nocardiaceae > Rhodococcus > Rhodococcus sp. JVH1. The sequence continues at coordinate 7,931,343 of NZ_CP166289.1, forward strand.
CACGCCGGCGACGCGCGCGCAACCGAGGCCGGAACCCACGGCGAAGTGACCGTGGGGCAACTGGTGCGGGAAGCGTATCCCGACGACTGTCGGCTGATCGGGTTCACCACGTTCGAGGGTTCGGTCACCGCGGCGAGTCAGTGGGGTGGACCGGCCGAACGCAAGGAAGTGCGCCCGGCGTTGCCCGGTAGCGTCGAGGAACTCTTCCACGAACTCGGAGAGCCGTCCTTCCTCGTGCGCACAGACGAGGGGAACGCTGCCGCGAGGACACTGCGGGCTGCGAGACTGCAGCGGGCGATAGGGGTGATCTACCGACCCGAGACCGAGCGGCAGAGTCACTACTTCCACACTCGGATCTCGGATCAGTTCGATGCGGTAATCCATATCGACACGACCAGGGCGGTCGAGCCCCTCGAACGCACAAGTCGCTGGGTTGCAGGCGAAACACCGGAGACCTATCCCTCGGCGTTCTAGCAACCGGTCCCGGTCGTCCATGTGTAGGCCGTGCAGTGCGAACGGGGCGAGCCCGTGAGCTGGTCTGTCAGGCAGGGAATCCGAGGAGTTCGAGTCCTCTGCGACAACGACTTCCTCGTCGGTCGAGCCGCCGAGAAGGTGCAACAGCAACATCGATCCCATCTCCCTCAGCCGAGCCGAGCGCCTCACGTATCTCCCGGACGGGAGGACTGGATCCTTTACCGAGAGGCCACCAGCCACCGACTTGTGGCGCCCGCCACGCGATCCGACCGGAGACGTCCTCGGCCGAGGCATCACATTCGGCCCTGTCTTCCAGGCCGCGGTCCGGCGACGCTGAGAAGGCACCGGAAAACGAACAAGGGGTCGCGGCGTGCACCCGATCAGCTCTGGGTCGTGGGCGACCACGCTCGGACGAGCAACGGGAGCGGACGTGATCACTCGACTGCGATTCTCCCCCGGAATCTGTCCCGTTCGGCACGATCGGGCCCACCACCCGACCCCGGTCCGCCGCCGGCCCCGTCTGCGGGTTCGTGGTGGCCGGTGCTCGCCTTCTTCGCGATGCTGCTTGCAGTGGTCCTGGTGGCCTCGCTGGCAAGCTCGGGCGGCCAGACACTGTCCTACAGCGATTTCCTGGGCAGGGTCGACTCGGGATCGGTCAAGGCGGTGACCATCGACGGCGACGGCGGTGTCGACGGAACGCTCACCCACGGCACATCCTTCGTGACCCAACTCCCGACGGCCCTGAACGTGACCGGTCTCGACCAGCGCCTGCAGGCCAAGAACATCCAGATCACCGCAAAGAAGGCGACCGGCAACGGGTGGGGGCCCTGTTGGGTGGCCTGCTTCCGCTCGTGCTTCTCGGCGCACTGTTCTTCTGGGTCACCCGGCGGGCGCAGCACGCGTTCAGCGGAGGAGTCGGTGGTGCCGGTGCATTCGGCCGCTCCAAGGCGCGAGTGATCGAGGCGAAACGCCCAACCACCCGTTTCGCCGACGTCGCCGCCGACGAATTCGGACCCGGTGACCGAGAGGAACCGGACGCTCGCCTCCCCGGCGACCGCGCGCCATCAACGTCTTATCCGTTCCGGGCGGTCCGATCATGAGGACTCCCCTGGGCCCCTGCGCTGACTTCCTGCTTGACCCCTTCGTACCCGTCGCTACACGGATGGTGCGTGAGTTCGGTCTGTCGAAAGCCTTGGGCCCGGTCGGAAATGCGTCGGAGAGCTCCGAGTACCTGCATGCCGACGCCCCGGCCAACGCGCTGACCAGGCCCTACTCCGGGCAGACGTAGCGCGTCGTGGACGAAGACGTGGCGGCGCTGCTCAAGGCGGCGGAAGCCCGGGCGACCGATCTTCTCGTTCGCCATCACCACCCTGGATCGCCTCACCGCGCTGCTGGAGGAGCGAGAAACCGTGGACGGCTCCGTCGTCCTGGATACCCTCCGTGAGGAGTCCTACCCTGGCGACGCCCGCACCGGGAACAGCCCGGACGAACGACATCTCGGTGTCTTCTGACGGAAAACTGGCCGCCGGGGACCTTCGGCCCTCGCGCCGCCCCGCAGGCAGCGTCGATGGTAGACGTATGGCATACGAAGTCGAACTCGTCGAGATCGAGGCACACCCGGTGCCCCGTTCGCGCGGTACCGCCAGGCCGAGCACGGCTACGTCCCGTCCGGAGACCCGTGGGAGTCCTAACTGGACGGGTCCGGCGCCGCGGCGCCCCACACCGAGCTGTTCATGCTCTGCATTCGGAACCCCGCCGTGAACCGGGATCAGGGGCGAGGCGGCGATGCCGTCGCGCGCGAGGACGAGACGACGACGGTCTCCAATCCTGTTGCAGAGCAATCCATCCGTGACTCCGAACCACGACCAGTGCCCCTGCGGGTTGCGGCACCACGATTGGCCCGGTGTGCCGCGCGTACGGCGAACCTCCTCGCCCGCCGCCGCCTTCACCAACCGAAACGGCACAGGGGCCGGAGAATGACCTTCGCTGACGGCACCACCGGAGTCGTCTACCGCGAAACCGTCATGAGCGGTGAGTCTCTACCCGATCCGGCGGTTCTCGTCGTCTCCTTCCGACTGCGCGGTGTCCACGGCTGGGGTCACACGCTGTTCAGGGCCGAAAGCCTGCTCAACACACCATTGTTCGCGGGGTTCCCCGGATTCGTGTCGAAACTGTGGCTCACCGCGGACGAAGAGGACCGGTACCGTGGTTTCTACCAGTGGGACGGCGCACGCTCCGCCGAGGAGTACGTCCGGGTGTTGTGGTGGCCTCTCGCGCTGGTGAGCCATCGGTCCTCGATCCGATACTGCATCTTGCCCGGTCGGCTTCGCGACGACGTTCTCGAACGCGCCGAGTCAGGAGAGGGCACCGCACCGCCCGACGAGGCGTGGTGGCGGCTCGTCCGGACGGAGACGAAACCGAGATGACCGCGCCGGACGGGCAGCTTCTCGACGTGCTCGTCGTCGGCGCGGGCCCGACCGGACTCGCCGCGGCCCTGATTGCTCACGATCACGGCGCACACGTGCGCATCGTCGACCGCAGACCCGACGCACCCCGATTCTCGCGGGCCTTCCTCGTCCAGCCCCGGACCCTCGAAGTACTGCGGCCGCACGGTGTGACCGATGAACTCCTCGCGCTCGGAGACTCCAACCCGCAGGTGCACCTCCACCTGCGTCGGCGCTGTGTGCCCGTCGACGTGGGTGAAATCCGGCTGCCGGACACCGCATTCCCGAATTTTCTGCTCGTGCGGCAAGCCGACGTGGAAGCCGTTCTGCGACGAGCACTCCGCGGCCGTGGCGTCGAGGTGGAGTGGGAGACGCAGTGCGAGTCCTTCCGGGCAGACGACGGAGTCGTCTGCGATGTGACGCATCACGGCATCCGCCGACAAATCGCGACCCGGTTCCTCGTCGGGTGCGACGGCAGCACCAGCACGGTGCGCGCGACGGCCGGCATCTCCTGGGACGGGTCGGTGTACCCGCACGAGATTCTCCTCGCCGACATCGAACTCGAGGGTGAGGTCCAGATCGGCGTCACACACGTCGCGGTCCACCGTGAGGGCCTGCTGTTCCTGCTCCCACTGGGCGAAACCGCTCGCTGGCGGGTGCTCACCGCCCAACCCCCGAACCGCGCGCAGGCCCCGACCGACCGACAGCACCTGCAGAAGATCCTCGACCGGGCTGACGTGCCTGCCCGCATCACCCGGATCGCGTGGTCGGAGCGGGTACGGGTCCAGCACCGCGTCGCGTCCCGGTATCGATGCGGGCCGATTTTTCTCGCGGGGGACGCCGCGCATGCCTTCTCCCCGGCGGGCGGCCAGGGCATGAACACCGGCATCCAGGACTCTGCGGACCTGGGGTGGAAACTAGCGTTCGCGGCACGGCTCCGGCCCGGTGGCGACGCCGCCCTGGTGCGGTCGTATGCGGAGGAACGTCGGCGCGCCGCCCAGCAGGTGCTGCTGCTGACCCACGTGCTGTTCTGGGCCGAGGCCGGCCGCGGTCGGGTGCCCTCGCTTCTACGCGGCGCCTTCTCCTCCGCAGGGGCGCCGCTGGTCCCGGTGCTGCTGCGGCGGCGTCGGCTCGTCGCGCACGCGGTACGAGTGCTCGCCCAGCTTCGCCGGCACTATCGGCACGGTCCACTGTCGGTCGAGGGGTCCGGCGATTCCGGTGTCGCCGCCCCGGCCGGTGAGCGGATCCCGGACGAGGAGGTGGCCGTCGACGGCGGCCGGCAACGTCTGCACGACCTGATCGCGACGCCGGCAGTGCATGTGCTCCTGCATCGGGACACGCAGTGGGGAATGCCGCCGGCGCCTGACGGACGGCTGCGGGTCCACCGAATTCGCAGCTGGTCGGGTACGGGCATCGTGATCGTTCGACCAGACGGATACGTCGGGTTTCGGAGCGGCTCCGGCACTCAGGGGGCCGCCGAGTGGCTGGAACTGGTCGGAGCGTCTTCGGCACGCTCGACGTGAAGTGGTGGCATCTCCGGGCGCCGGCTGAGGACCGGCGATTGGCGACCAATGGCCCTGGAATGCCTGGATCGGACGGAAGTAGGTTCGGAACAGGCCTGAGAATGTTCCGGGCCCGAGGAGGTTCTGATGGGATTCGCCGATCGTGCTGATGCGGGACGGCGCCTGGTCAGACGCCTGCGCGAGTTTCGCGGACGCGACGTCGTGGTGCTGGGATTACCCCGAGGGGGAGTGCCGGTCGCATTCGAGGTCGCGAAGTCATTGCACGCCCCTCTCGACGTGATCGTGGTCCGCAAGCTCGGTGTCCCATACCAGCCCGAACTGGCCTTCGGCGCGATCGGCGAAGGCGGCGTACGGGTGATCAACACCGAAGTCGTGAGTCGGGTCGGTCTGACCGTCACCGACATCGCCGCCGTCGAACGCACCCAGTCGGCGGAGCTTCGTCACCGCGCTGAACGATTGCGGGGGAAGTTCGGCCGGATCCCGCTGGGGGGACGGATTGCGTTGATCGTCGACGACGGCGTGGCGACCGGTGCGACCGCGCGCGCCGCGTGCCAGGTCGCGCGCGCGCAGGGTGCCGCGCGGGTTGTCGTCGCAGTCCCGATCGGGTCACCGCGCCGAATCGACGACCTCGCCGAGGACGCCGACGAGGTCGTGTGCATGCAGACCCCGAAAGGATTGTCCGCGGTCGGACAGGGTTACTACGAGTTTTCCGAGATCACCGACGACGACGTGACCGAACTATTGCAGCGTGCACGCAGCGGCTTCCGGGAACCCGCCGTGACGGCACCGGACACCGGCGGCGATCCGCCGATTCGCGACGACGACATCGAGGTCGACGTGGGCCGGGTCCGGCTTGCCGGGCACCTCGTCGTTCCGGAAAACCCCATCGGGATGGTCGTGTTCGCCCACGGCAGCGGCAGCAGCCGGCACAGCCCCCGCAACCGCTACGTCGCCGACGTGCTGAATCGGGCCGGACTCGCCACCCTGTTGTTCGACCTACTCACCCCCGTCGAAGAAGGCGACCGGGCCCTGGTGTTCGACATCGACCTGCTCGCCGAGCGGTTGGTCGAGGTCACCCGCTGGCTGACGACGCAACCGGGTACCGCCGGTCTGCCGGTCGGGTACTTCGGGGCCAGCACCGGCGCCGCAGCAGCACTGCGTGCGGGCTCCGACTCCCACGTCGATATCAAGGCGATCGTCTCCCGCGGTGGTCGAGCCGACCTCGCCGGTGAGCGTCTGACCGAGGTTCGCACCCCCACGCTGTTGATCGTCGGCTCCCGCGACGAAACCGTCCTCGACCTCAATCGCCGCGCGCAGGCCGTGATCCCGGGCACGTGCCGGATCGAGATCGTGCCCGGTGCCACCCACCTGTTCGAAGAACCCGGCACCCTCGAACGGGCTGCAGTACTGGCCCGCGAATGGTTCACCACCCACCTCGCGTCCACGTTGTCACCCCTGCGCCGCAGTACGCAACGATAGAACCCGAATCCGCGGACAGACATCGACGTGAGTCCTCGAATTGAGGACCGTCGGCCCTACTGTCACCACCCCCGATCGTCGGTGCACCGTATGCGAGCGCGACAGGTGTCGTCGACGACGCGATTGCGTCCGTCCGCCAACGGTTTCCCGATGTCGACGTGAGCGGTGGACTGGTGGAGGAGCCCCTCGCAGATGCATTGGCAACCGCAGCACAGGGCGCGCGGATGGTGGTACTCGGGCATCCCGACGTCGGAACCACCGACGTTCTGGCAGCGACCTCTCGGGCCGGCACTGTCACCGGACACACCTCCTGCCCTGTCACTGTCTGGCGGGGACAACCCGGACAGCTGCCCGATCGGCGCCCGGTGGTCCTCGGTATCGACGACGACGCCGACAGCGCCGAAGCTGCACTCACAGCGTTCGAATACGCCCACCTGTTCGCCGCCCCGCTGATCGCCGTATACGCGCAATCCACCGACCATGTCACAGAGCCGGGTACGGGACGGGAGCACCCCGCCGAAAGGGCGACGCCTGTCGAGGACATCCTGTCCGCGGCACGTCGGGCGTTCCCCGACGTGGCCGTCACCGCCGCCGTCGTATCCACCCCGCCACGTCAGGCGCTGATCGAACGGGCTGCGGATGCGCAGCTGGTGGTCATCGGTACCCATGGCCGAAGGCGCGCAGTAGCTGTGACCGGAGAATCCGTGAGCCCGCATCTGTTCCACCACAGCCCCTGCCCGACAATGGTCTGCCCACCGCGGCCGCCCTCGGCCCGGCCGACACGCGGGCCGACCGCGTATACCAGGACGGCACCCACGTCAGCGACTGAGACCGCGATCCCCGGCGTCACCATCCGCACCCTCGGCCCAGGCGACCGTGACGCGGTCGTGCGACTGCACCAGCAGATGTCCGCCCACCTGCGTTTCTTCGCCCCGCGCCCGAAACACCTCGGCGAGTTCGCCACCCAGCTCTGCCGACAGGATTACGCGCATCTCGCGCTCGGCGCCTTCGAAGCTCACGAACTCGTCGGCGTCGCCAACTACGTCGTCACCGACACCACTCCCGGACACATCAGCGCCGAAATTGCACTCATCGTGGCCCGGCACGAACAACAACACGGCATCGGTACCACGCTGGTCCGGCAACTCGGGATCGCCGCCTACTTCCACGGTGTGGCACACCTGACGGCCGAGATCCTCGCGGAGAACACCCTCATGCTCGCGATCATCACCGAACAGGGCTGGACCGACGCACTGCACGATCACGGGGCCGCGGTGCACTTCGACCTCGAACTGATCTCACACCGGGAGTTGCACCCCGACCTTCCCGACATTCCGCAAGAAGGAACCGCAGGCCGGGCCATCCGAAAAGGCCGTCTCTGAACGTAGCTGCTGGTCCGACCACCGCCTCTGGCCCCGAACATCGGCCGTGATCAGTTCTCCGGCAAGCCGGGTTCCGGTGCATCCGCGTGTGGTGTCTGGATCAGCGATTGACGCAGACGGGACCACTGATGGGTCCAGCTCGACCAACTTCTGGAGCGACTCCAGCATCCGGGTCACCGGCACCGCGACGGGCCAGGTATTGCGCTGACCGCCTCGCCTCACATTGTTCCCATGAGGCGGGGCACGGCGCGTGTTCCCTCCAGCAATTCGTCCATCGCCGAGTGAAGCAAGCTGTATCGGTGCGTCTCTCCCTGCTCGGTCATCGGCACCACCTTCCTCCAGAATCCCTGCGAACCATCCAGTTTCGACCCGGATTGTGGCGCGCTGATCCCGCGCTTCGCCTGCCAGGTCGTCCGACCTCTGCCGTCGGGCCCGCGCGGACACCGGCAGGTCTACGTCGCGGAACTCGGGAGCACTGAACGGACGACGAGCAGGGGGCACGTGACGGTGTGCAGCAACGCTCTGCTGGTCGAACCCAGCAGCATGCTCGCGAATCCACCTCGCCCACGGCTCCCGACCACCAGGAGTTGCGCCCGCTCGGCCTGCTCACGCAGATTCTGAGCAGGTTGGTCCATGATCACAACCGGACGGACCTGCACGTCGGGGAAGTCCTCGGCGCGACCGGCCAGGCTCTCGGACAGTATCGCCCGCTCGTGGCTTTCGACCTGCGCCCAGTCGACGTCGCTGGGGAACGGGGCGTACAGGTCGATATCCGACCAGGCGTGAACCGCGACAAGTTCGACCTGCCGCAATGCCGCCTCTTCGAACGCCGCCGAGATCGCCGGCTCGCTGTTCGCCGAGCCGTCGACACCGACCACGACGGGCCCCGAAACGTCGTTGATCTCGGTGTGCGGCAGGCCCCGCACGACAGCGACGGGTGCGTGCGCGTGCGTCACGACCGCCGCACTGACCGATCCCGGCACCGCCCGGTCGAGGATTCCGTGTCGGTTCGCACCGACGACCACCATCAAGGCAGACTTCGACCGCTCGATCAGCTCACCGGAGGGCGCGCCCATGCAGAACGCCGTGTCGACCTTGAGGGTGTGCCCCGGCACGGCCCGGACGGCCACCTCCTCGGCCCGGACGAGCCGTTTCTTGCCTTCCAGTTCCTCCTCCTCGAAAAAACTGGCAGGCACCCCGATCGGCGCACCGTAGGCGCCGGGGACGTACCTGGTGGTCACCAATGTCAGCGGTGCACTCCGCAACACGGCTTCGTGCGCCGCCCACGCCACGGCCTGCGAGGACGACTCCGATCCGTCGACTCCGACGACGATCGGGCGGCGAACGGTCATGATGTCTCCTCGGGATCGCACGGATCATCCGGTACCCACCATCGTCGCCGCACCCGTGATCGGCGCCGTAGAGGAGAAGGTCCTCACATTCCGTACCGTTCCAGAACTTTGCGCATTTCCGCGACGGCCTTCTGGCGGTTCATCGCATCCGGGATCTGGGCGAGTCGACGCTTGAGGCTCACCGCAAAGTCGGCGTAGTCGTTCTGCCAATCGCGCCCGATCAGTTGCGCAGCATCCGTGCGGGCGGTACCGATCAGCTTCGCGGGGGTGCCGGACCGCAGCTGGTAGCTCTCCCCGATGTCCGGGGTGATGATCGAAAGGGAAGGGTCGTCCGCCGACGCCAGTTCGGTCAGCGCCGAGATTGCCCCCGGTTCACCGTGGGTCAGGAACAGGCTGCCCGAGATAGGCTTCCGCCCCTTGATCCAGTCCAGCAGTTCGGCCTGATCTGCGTGGGCGGAATAGCTGTCGATCCGCCGAATATGGGCTCGCACATCGACGTCGGTGCCGGAAATTTTCACGTGCCGCGCGCCTTCGAGGATGACGCGTCCCAGCGAGCCTTGGGCCTGGAATCCGACGAACAGTATCGTCGAATCCCGGCGATGCAGATTGTGCGCGAGGTGATGGCGGATGCGTCCCGCCTCGCACATTCCCGAGGCCGCGATGATGATGACCCCCGACATGCTATTGATCCGCATCGAGACGGAAGCATCGTCGACATAGTGGATCGCGGGATGGTGGAAGGTGTCCTTGCCGCCGAGATCCTCGAGTTCGCCTGCATGCCTGGCGAAGACGCTGGTCGCGCGGTTGGCCAGCGGTGAGTCGACGAAGACCGGAACGTCAGGGATGCGGTTCGCGTCGGCGAGATACGTAATGTCGAGCAGCAGTTCCTGCGTTCGTTCCAGCGCGAAGGCAGGGATCACGAGATTTCCACCACGCGAAATGGCCTTGTTGACCTCCTGTTCCAACAGGTCACGTCGCTGGTCGATGCTCAGTCGCACACGGGTTCGGCTCCCGTACGTCGATTCACAGATGACGTAGTCCAACGTTGAAGGACCCGCCGGATCGGCGTGAAACGCCTTGTTCTGGGGGCCGAGATCACCGGAACAGAGCAGGCGCACGCCCCCGGCGTCGACCTCCGCCGATGTTGCGCCCAGAATATGACCGGCATTCCACAGCCGCGCTCGAAAGCCTGCGGCGGGCTCGAACCATTCCTTCGATGGCACAGGACGGGTCTGCCGCCACGCCGTGAGCCCATCGTGTTCGGTGTAGAGCGGGGCAATTGTCGCCTCGCCAGCACGATCGCGTCGTTGGTTTCGGTGTTGCGCCTCGAACTCCTGGATACGCCCGGCGTCGGCGAGCATGTATTGCAGCAGGTCGGAGGTTTGGTCGGTGCAGAAGATCGGCCCTTCGAAGCCTTGCGCCACCAACTTGGGTAACAGGCCGCAATGATCGATGTGCGCGTGGGTGAGAACGACTGCATCGATCTTGTCCGGCGCGAAGGTGAAGGCACCGAAGTTCAAGGTCTCGAGGGTGCGCGATCCCTGAAACAGGCCGCAGTCCACCAGGATGCGCGTGCCCTCCGACTCGATCTCCATGCATGAGCCGGTCACTGTCTTCGCAGCACCGTGAAAAGTGAGGTTTACGTGATTCGCCATGCGAGGCTCCTCGTATTCGATCTGGCTTCCGGCCGAAGCGCGCGGGTGTCGAACGACACGACGCTGTCCTGCCGAGGCAGCGACGACATCCAGTCTCTTATGCACTCGCTCCCAGCATCCGGGTCCGGTGCCCTTGCTTGTATCGCACGGCTCTCACGATTCGAGTGAACCTCGGAGGGAAGGTGGGCCGGTAGGGTCACCCGTCACCTCTAGGCCGCGGGTGAGTTACTCGTAGCGGCGGTGCGGCGTACCAGCAGCTGTCGCGCTCGCGTGAGGGGTGTCCCAGGTGCACCGGCGTTCAATCGAATGCGCGAGCCCGACCGCCGTCCCACAGTCGTTCGGTGACGTCCTCGAAGCACACCAGCGTGATCGGATCGTCGTGCCGGAGCAGTACCGATCTGCTCACCAGTGCACGAACGACGAACCCGTCCTGATTCGCGAGTTCGATCACCTTCCCGGCGAAGTCGTGCAGGATGGCCACCGCCTCGGCACCGTTCGGCGACGACTGCGGATCAACGAAATCCGCGACCGAACCACCACCGAGCCCGCCCTCGCCGTAACCCAGCATCCGCTCCAGCGCCCGATTCGCATGCGAGATCACACCATGCCTGTCCACCGCGAGAGCGGGCACCGGTAGCCGTCGCAACAACACGAGAGTGGGAAGTTGCTCGAGGTAATCCTCCGCGGTCGCCGGGTTCCGGCGTCGCCTGTCGCCTCTCGGCTCCGACCGTCGTGGGGTACCGGAGGCGGCGAGCATCGCGTCGATGCGAGTCTTGATCTCCTCGCTACTGATCGATCGCAGGGGTGGCAGGAGTCGGTCGAGCCGGTGTATCGGATGGTTGCTCATATGTTCAGGCCTCAGGTCGGGGCGGTGCGCGAGGCACCACCGCGGGTGGGTCAGATCAGCACCGCGGCGAGCGCGACACAGCCCGCCACGAGGACGGCGGCGCTGGCCGCCACCCACGCTGATCCGGTGCCCGATGGTCGTCCGATGGTCGCGTCGGCCCTCGGGCGGCGCCGGAAGTTCGGTAATCGGATACTGCTCATCGCCAGGACGGCATCTTTCAGATCGACGCGTGGACGGCTGGGGCCGGCCACCGACGGTTATCAGCGATACGGTGCTCCACCCCCGCAAGGATTACGTGCAGGTGTCCCCGCTGCACAGGGCAATAGGTCACTGATTCGGCCCGCCTCTGGATGCGGGCCATGCCCCGGCGCTTCCCGGGTTCAGGGGTACTGTCCCGGCTGCGCGACCCGCGCGCGGTGTGGGAGTCGCCCACCTGGCCCGAACTGCGAACCGCGTCAGCAACGGTGACCGGGTCGCGGGACGATGGTGAGAACCGAGTCGATCGGGCGGCGGGGTGTCTGTCGTGGAGGATCCTGCGTGTCGGTCGAACCGATTCGAATCAGGACTTGCGGTAGACCCGAGTCCGGCAGCAGGCTGCCGATCATTCTTCGACTCTGCGGAAACTCGGTCATGTGGGTCAGCGGGCATGTTGCGTGTCCGGTGGCCGTGGCGTCGAGCAGTACGGCCGACAGGGCTTCGCCGGTGCGCACCCACGCTCCACGGTCGTCGCCGTCGGTGCTGAGGACGAGCACCGTCGCTTGGTCGGGATGGAGGATGGAACCGCTGTCGGAGCCGATGGGGAATCGGCGCCCGATGTCGACGCGGGCCTGATTGTCTGCGGTGGCCAGTGCCTCTGTCGGGATTCCGTCCTCGGGCAGGGAATGTCCTGCCCACCAGTAGAGTTCGGTTTGGTAAGTGGGGTCGAGCTGCCGGGAGGCGGCGGTGAGCTCGGTGGCGGCCGCAAGCACTGGTCGGGCGCTGTGCGGCAATACCGTCAGGTGAACGCCGTGCCGGCGAACTATGTCCTTCAGCGAGGCCGGTGACAGTGTTTTCGGATCGACCGGATCAAACGGGCCCCGATCCGAATAGCGGCGCCGAATCGCGGAGAGCAGATCGAGATCGTGCGACTGCGGGCTCCGGGTGCAATGGTGGAACCGGATCTGGGCGACATGGGACGGGCTCGCCTGGTCGGGTAGGCGGCGTATGTCGGCCAACCAGCCCAGCGCGGTCAATGCGGTGCCCAGATGATGCAGGGCCGCTCCACAGCTGACCACCAGTTGCCGCTCCGACGGGTCCGCCGAGGCGAGTCGGCGGTGGGAATCGGCAGACAAATCGAGCACACCACCGTCATAGCGCCACCGCCACGGTTGGGTGTTGTGTACCGACGGCGCTCGGCAGGCAAGGCCGACGGCTATCCGAATGAGATCGTCATCGGGGACAGTAGGCTGCATAGTCGTCTCCTCGACCGCCTGCCCGAGTTGCTCTGACGGCCCGGGGCATTCCGTTTTCAGTGTTCGCCGGTTGGGAGCTCACGATTAGGGCCGATGGTCATCGAGTGACGACTGTGGGCGTTGACCTGTGACCCTATTTTCCCGCGCACTCCCGGATCGACACTGGTGGAAGGACGACACCTCGCGAGGCCGTGGTAGTCGTGGTCGGTCCGGGATCGACGTTCCTGCACTGATGGGGTGAGGCTCATGGAGCGGTTGACCGCACAGGACGTGATGACTCTGTGGCCGGACGAGGCCGGGTGGTCGCAGGAAATCGGTCTCGTGGCCCTGCTCGACGCCTGTGACCTCGTCGACACGGACGGGCGGATCGTACTCGGCGATGTCCGGACATCGATCGAGGCGCGGTTGCAACTGGCGCCGCGTCTGCGGCAGGTGGTCTACGTGCCTCGCTGGGGTCTGGGACGGCCACTGTGGGTGGATGCGGCAGCCTTCGATGTTCGAGACCACGTGTGTGCCGTCCCGCCGGTGCATCGCGCTGACGAGGCGCGGCTACTCGAGGTGGTCGAGGAGTTGCGTCGGCGTCCGCTCGACCGCTCCCGGCCGCTGTGGGAGATGTGGTTCGTACCCGGCCTGGCGGGCGGCCGGACCGCGGTCTATCTCCGGGTCCACCACGTGATCGCCGACGGCCCGGCCGGGGTGGCAATGCTCGGTGCACTGTTCGACTCTGCGCCCGACGGTCCGGCTCCTCGGGTCGAGCCGTGGATGCCGGCCCCGGTGCCGGCGGCGAACGAGCTGATCGTCGACAACCTCCGGCGTCGCCGGGCCGCGGCGGCTCGCGTGCTGACGGCGTGCACACGGCCGGCGACGATTGTGTGTCGTACCCGGCGTGCGTGGGCATCGGTGCGGGAGATGGTCGCCGGGGGACGGGCGCCGCGATGCAGCCTGAATCGGCCGATCGGTGCTGCTCGTGAGTTTGCCATCGTACGAACCGAACTCGCAACGATGCGGAGGATCTCCGATCGGCACGATGTGAAGGTCAACGATGTGCTGCTTGCCGTCTTCGCCGGTGGCCTGCGTGAACTGTTACGCAGTCGAGGGGAACCGGTCGACAACCTCGAGTTGCGTGCGGTCGTGCCCGTGTCGCTGCATCGGGAGCTGCCGGGGCCGGCGCGCGGGAATCTGCTTGGGCAGATGATCGTGCCGCTCCCGCTCTGGATCGACGACCCCGTCCGCCGACTGGCGTCGATAGCCGCCGACACCGACACCCGTAAGCGGGGTGTCCGTCCGCGCCGCGGGGCCGTGGTCGGCGGCCGGACCGTCCGGTGGATTGCCCTGACTCTGCTGTCTCGGCAACGAATGATGAACACGTACGTCGCCGACGTGCCCGGCCCGCCCGTCCCCCTCTACCTCTTCGGGGCCGCCGTGCGCGAAATCATCCCGGTAGTGGCCCTGATGGGAAACATCTCGGTGGGTGCCGGCGCGTTCTCCTATGCGGGGCAGTTCACGATCACGGTTGTCGGTGACGGTGCCGTATGCCCCGAGGTCGACGTGGTCGCCCGCGGAATGGAACAGACGCTGCGGTCACTCGCGGCGTCACCGCACCGGGGCTGATCCACTCGCGAGGAGAATTACCCCGGACGATGCGAGAGTTCTCCGATTCGCCGGCGATGTCTCGTCGCGCTATGCCACGCTCGAACAATGCAGACGGAGCGAGACCAGCTGCTGCTCACGGTGCGCAACCTCGCACGGTTTCACCGGGAACACGAGAAGTTCTATTCCGAATCACCATTTCACGACGTGATCCGGTTGCAACGCAACTCACGGGCATTGAAGGCACTGGCCGAACGGCACCGCATCGTGAGCAACGACTGGCAGTGCGCGTCGATGGCCGAACTCATCGCCCGCAACCTCGACCGCGCGGTCGCGATCCTCGGGCGGGCCGACTTCACCCCGGCCGCCCTGCGTGCGGACCTCACCGCGCACCGTGTCGTTCCGCGGTATCTGTTCTCTGCCTCGGAAATGCTCGATTTTGCCGCGCATCTCGCGGCTCACAGCGCGGTGCTCACGCACGAGAACGAGCGACGCTGGCGGATCTTCCACGAGCGGGTCGATCAGATCGTCGGGGCCGCCGACACCCCCGGCGGCAAAGAACTCCCGCCGGAGGGCAGGTAGAGACCGATTGCCACGGCGTATTCGTCTGATCACTGAATGGCGCCACGGCGTTCCTGAGCGTTGAGTTGTTCGGCTGCCCGGCGTGGGGGAGGGCTGTTGTGGGCCCTCCTCATCGAGAGGGGTTTCAGTGGCTGGGGAGTGCTTTCGGGGCGCAGATGGCTTCGACGAACGCGCCGACGGCGTGTTCGGGGAGGTGGCGGGCGATGTCGGCTTCGCTGATCATGCCGACGAGGCGGTGGTCGTCGAGGACGGGGAGGCGGCGGATCTGGTGTTCTTCCATGACGGTGACGACTTGTTCGACGGTGGCTGCAGCGTCGACGTGGTAGGTGCTGCCCTGGGCGAGGTCGCCGGCGGTCATCGTGTTGGGATCTGTGCCGGCGGCGACGCATTTGAGGACGATGTCCCGGTCGGTGATGATGCCGTGGAGGCGGTCGTCGTCACCACAGATCGGCAGGGCCCCGACGTCGAGTTCGCGCATGCGTTGCGCAGCGGTGGTGAGGGTGTCGTGTTCGCCGATGCAGGTCGCACCGGTGTGCATGATGTCGCTTGCTGTGGTCATGGCGGATGGTCTCCAAAATGGTTGCAATACAGAACGTTCGATGAGCGGGGGTCCGGGGGTTCAGCGGTCTCCGGACCGGTGACGGCATTGGCCGGCAGGTACGTGCCCAGGAGGACGGCGACCGGCGCGGCGATCGCGAAGGCGATGGTGCTCCAGGCGCCGATCGCGGCGAGGGCAAGCCACAGGGCTCCGATGACGGGGATGATCGTCTTGGGCATGCTGTCCTCGATGGGGCCCGGGAGGGTTCGAACCGGCGGTCAGGTGGTCTTTTCGCTGGTGGGGGTGGTTTTCGTGATTTCGACGTGTTTTTCCGGTGTCGGGGATTCGGTGACGGGCATCGTGACGGTCAGGATGCCGTCGGTGTAGGTGGCGTCGATGTCGTCTTCCTTGGCGCCGGTGGGCAGGGGCATGGATCGGTAGAAGCTGCCGTAGTGGAATTCGGATCGGGCGCCTTCCTTGTGTTGTTCGGTGCGTTCGGCTTTGATCGTCATTTGTCCGTCGCGGACGCTGATGTCGACGTCTTTGTCGGGGTCGACTCCGGGGAGTTCGGCGCGTAGGGTGTAGCGGCCCTTGTCGAGGTGTTCCTCGACGCGGATCATGTGGCCTTCGAGGGAGGTCCAGGGGGGCATCGCCTCGAATCTGGCCATCAGGTCGGACCAGTCCGGCAGGGACGGGAGCAGGGCCTGGTGTGGGCGGGGGGACAGAATGCTCATGGTTGACTCCAGAGGATTCGGGCGTGGTTGCTGGCGTCTTCGAGTCCACTCGTCTTCGGGTGGTGACAGTAGGGCCGACGGTCCTCAATTCGCAGACTGCGGTCGGCGGCCCAACCCTTGTCTCGCACATTCGGCTCGGAGCGAAATCGCCCGCCGTGCCTCGTCGAGCACGTACTTCGGCGAAGTTATGGCCGCGACTGTCGACGCTCATGTCGACGATCCGCCGGACTGACCTCTCCGATCTGCGGAGCGGGTGGTGACAGGTGTGGTGCGAGTCCAAACCGAGGACCCTCGGCCCTACCGTCACCACCCGAGGGCGAGTGGACTCTGAAGGGGGTCGGCCCCCACTACCTCACCCGCCTCGAAAGCAACGTCACGGAAATCGCACGGACCACAACAACCGAACTACGACACACGCACGGGTCGCCCGTGTCGGATCGCGACGAATGGAGATCGACATGCATGCAGAACCAGGGGACTGGCTGGTGGTGAAAGGCACGGTCGTCGACAGCCCGGACGAGGTCGGGCACATCGTCGAGGTCCGCCGCGCCGACGGCGCACCGCCGTACCTTGTCAGGTGGATACGGGACGATCACGAGGCGCTCGTGTTCCCCGGCCCAGATGCGCATGTGGTGACGGCCGCCGCGAAGAACGAGGAGGACAGTCACGAGCGGCGACGCATTTCCGCGCTCCAAGACGCCATTGGCGGGAAACCGCACATCGAGCAGCGGACTCTCCGGACCCGCCCCCGAAAGTCCTGATGTCTATCAGGACTGGGTGAGCTGAACGTCTGCGACGCCCGGCACGGTCTCGGCCAGGGCAGTCACTACCCCCCGTTCCGGATCGTCGAGCGCGAGCCCGGCAATCGTCACCTTGCCGTCTGCGATCCGCACCGTCCACCGCCGCGATCCCGCATACACATCCAGGCGGTGTTGCACTTCCTTCGCTATGTTCGTGTCGTCCATCGTCAGGATCTCGAGAAGATCACGCCGGGTGACGATTCCGATGACGTCGTGTTCGTGGACGATGGGGATCCCGCGCAGACCTGAGCGCAGCATCGCAGAAGCGAGGTTGCTGACGTCGGTGTCCGCTGTCATAGCGACGACCGGGCTGGTCATCGTCTCGGCCGCCGTGACATCGGCTCTGGGGAGCCTATTGAATTTTTCGCGGAGCAGATCGCCCTCGGAGACGATGCCCACCAGGTGATGCGACTCGTCGACGACCGGCAGGACGGTGAACCCCGAACTCGCAATGATGCGGAGGCATTCGTCGACCGGGGTCGATCGAGTCACAGTGGTAACCGGGCTACTCATGATCTGTTGCGCTTGCATGACAGCTCCTTCCTTCCGACGAACCGGCGTTGCAATCGGGCGCCGACAGGCGACAGGACCGACGTCGTTCCTGTCAGTGGACACACCGACCTATGTCATCGGCGCACGATCAGCAGTGGGCAGGTGATGGAGTGCAGAAGCGCCCGGCTGGTCGAACCGAGCAACAGTGAGGCGAACCCACCACGCCCCCGGCTGCCGGTCACCACCAACTGCGATTCCCGCGCTTGCTGGAGCAGGTGGTGAACCGGTCGATCTCGGACGACAACTTTGCGGACGGACACGTCCGGATATTTGTCCTTCCATCCGGCAAGTCTCTCCGACAGGACCGCCCGTTCAGCGGTTTCGATTGCCGACCAGGGAAGTTCGTTGTCGCTGAGATCGGCGGGGGTAACGGTCAACAGGCTGAAGTCGCTCCACGCGTGCACCGCCACGAGGTCGACGCCGCGCAGAGAGGCTTCCTCGAAGGCGGCCGCGATGGCAGGTTCGCTGTTCGGTGAACCATCGACCCCGACCACCACCGGGCCGTCCAACGGCGGCGCGTCCATTTCTGGCATTCCGCGGATCACCGCCACCGGGCACGCTGCATGACTGGCCGCCGCGGAGCTGACCGATCCGACCAGTCCGCCGGTGAACTCTCCGAGGCCACGGGAACCGACGACCAGCATGCGAGCCGACTCGGCGGCGTCGAGCAGGGCCCGCACGGCCGAGCCGTGACGCAGCGACGTCCGGAGGGTGAGGTGGTTGCCGGGCACGCTCCGCCGGGCGAGTTCGGCTGCCGTGGCAAGCCTCTGGGTACCCGTATATTCCACGCCGCTGAATGCGCCTGCGGACAGGTTGACGGCGTCGCCGAACGTTCCGGGCGCCGTGAGGAGGGACGACACCAGCAGTAGCGGGGCCCGATGGTGGACGGCCGCGTCGGCGGCCCAGCGGACGGCGTCGAGCGATTGCGCCGATCCGTCCACACCCACGACGATCGGTGAATCTGTCGTCATGTCGATTCCTCGTCTCTGTTCGTTCGTGCCGGCCACGTAGAGAATGTGCCGCCGCGTGACCGTCTCGACAGGGCACAAAGTCTCCGAATCGCGGAGCGGAGCTCACAGCGAGTTCACACCGTGGAGAAGTAGGGCGGGCAAGCCCGGGGCCATCAGTCCGACGCCGACCGACACGATCGCGGCGCCGACGACCCGATGGTGCGGATTACGGAAGACGCCGAGTCCTATGAAGACGACCGCGGCTGCACCCCCGAGGACGGTGAGGGGAGATGTCATCGACAACGCGGCGAAGCCCACGACGGCGGCGGCCGCGACCCATGGCCATCGCAGATCTCCGGCGTCGAGATACCTTGCCTGCATTGCCAGCTCCTGCCCGGAGAAAACGAGGATCGGTGTGACATCGAGGTTCGGCTACTCGGGCGGGAAATGCACCTCGGCGATGCCCGGCACGGTATCGGCCAGTGCGGCGATGACATTTCGTTCCGGGTCGTGAGGCGTGACACCATAGATCGAGGCGGAGCCGTGGGCGACGTCTACGCGCCATCGGCCGGCTCCACCGTAGACGTCGAGGCGGTGCTGCACTTCCTTTGCGACCTGAGCGTCGTCGGTCGTGAGGACGGCGATGAGATCGGGACGGGTGACGATCCCGAGGATGTCGTGATCGTGGACGATGGGGATGCCGCGCAGCCGAGATCGAAGCATGGCGGATGCGAGTTCGCTGACCTCCGCGTCGGCCGTCATCGCCACCACGGGACTGGCCATGACGTCGCCTGCGGACATCTCGTCAGGCTGCGGGTCGGTCCCGCGGTCCGCCCCGCCCAGCTCACGGAATCGTGCACGGAGCAGATCACCCTCGGACACGATGCCCACGAGATGCTTCCGTTCGTCGACGACCGGAAGCACCGTGAAGCCCGAACTTCCGACCAACCGAAGGCATTCGTCCACCGAGGTGGATCGGTCCACCGTGGTGACCGGGCTGCTCATGACGTGTCGTGCCTGCATGACGACTCCTCTCCTCGTCCCTCAGCGTCGGCGTGCCACTGTCACAGGACAAGGGTCCTAGGACCTCACCTCGTCGCATTCCTCGGTGCTGGTTCGAACGATCCCCCGGAAGGGTCCAAATGCCCTGGTGACGACATCGCCGATGCGCGATTGTGGAGTGAGCACGGAGGTGGGAAGAATGGTCAAGCGTTGGCTGGTCATGGAGACCGAGAACGACGACCGGCGAATGCCGTTCGCTACGCGTCTCGCCGGGGCCGGCCGGCATCTACCCACGACACATCTCACGACCACGGACCTGATGTCGACCACCCGTCACTCGACTCACATCGACCTCGAGCGGCTCACCGGGATCCGCGAGCGCCGGGTATCGGTGGGGGACGAAGACTCCTACACACTGGCGATCTCGGCGGCACTGGATTGCCTGGAACGGTCGAACCGGGACGCCGCGTCGATCGATGTAGTGGTCAGCTGCAGCATCACCAAGTTTCACGGTGGTCTCACCCAATGGCTCGAACCGACGATGAGTAGTGCGGTCGCCCAGGCGATCGGCGCGCCGGGGGCGATGACCTTCGATCTCTCGAACGCGTGCGCCGGCATGTTGACCGGTGTGACGGTGATGAACAACTGGATCCGTCAGGGAATCGTCGAACGGGCACTTGTCGTCAGTGGTGAGTACATTTCGCAGCTCGGACAGAATGCTGCCCAGCACATCCGGAACATCATGAGCAAGGAGCTTGCGTGCCTCACGCTCGGCGACGCCGGGGCCGCGCTGCTCCTCGAACGTGCCCCTGCCGGATCGGCGGGAATCGGTTTGGCCGGATTCACCACCGTCGCCGACTACAGTCGGCTCTGTCTCGCGTACCCGAAGGGCGACGACCCCGGCGCCCGAATGTTCACCAACTCGCGGGGGATCCAGCGGGCGGCGATCGCGGACACCCCGCTGTTGTTGCACGAGGTGCTCGACGCCGCCGGGATCTCCCTCCACGACATCGATCACGTGATCACACACCAAACCTCGGCGCGAGCGATCCGCAAAGGGATGGCCGAGGTGACCGCCACGCTGGGCGATTCTCCACGGCACGACGCGGTCATCACCGTCGACCGCTACGGAAATACGGCCTCGACGACCCACACCGTCGCGCTGGTCGAGGAACTCGAAGCAGGCCGCATCCGAGCGGGTGAGACCGTGGCGTTGATCGCCCTCGCATCGGGTTTGGAGATCGGCGTCGTTCTGCTGACCCTGGACGAGGAATTGGTGGCACGCTATGGGCACAGTCATTGATCGGCTCGACGTCACACGAGGCGGCTGGCGTACCCGCCACAGTGCATTGCATCTCGCGGTGTCGGCCGCCCAGACCTGCCTCGAACGGGCCGGTCGGAATGCCGACGACCTGGACCTGCTCGTCAACGTCGGATTGTACCGCGACCGGAATCTGGGAGAGCCCGCCCTCGCGGCGCTCATCCAGGAAGATATCGGTGCCCACCCGGAGGACCCCCACGACGACACGCACGGGACCTTTTCCTTCGATGTCGCAAACGGATCCTGTGGGGCTCTCAACGGTCTGCAGATCGTCGACGGATTCCTGCGGTCGCACACGATCGACTGGGCGCTGGTGGTTGCCAGTGATGCCGATCCCGGACGTGGGATGAGCGAGCACTTTCCGTTTGCGCCGACGGGTGGAGCCATCCTCTGCCGCTGGACCGACGACGAATTCGGCCTGGGGCCCGTCCATTGGGTGAATTGCTCCGACGCCGGTGAAAGCTTCTGTGCCACCGTCGGACTCGAGGATTCCCGGAACGTACTGCGATTCCGGGAGTCGGATTCGATGGACGAGCGATTCGCGACCGCCGGAGCGCAGGCGGCGCGGGAATGCCTGGAGGCATCCTCCCTCGAGCTCGCCGATGTCGATCTGATCGTGGCCGCTCCCGCCCGGCCGAAGTTCCGCGCGGCGCTCGCCGAGCACCTGGGTGTCCCCGTGCCGCGGATCGTGGTCGCGGATGACGAACGGATGCATACCGCGTCCCTCGTGGCGGCCCTGGACCGCCGGACGGGTGGTATCCCGGCCGGGAACCGTGTCCTGATCATCGCCGTGGGTGCAGGGGTCACCGCCGGCGCCGCCCTGTACAGCGAACACCCCTGAGCCCGGGCAAAGGCATCGTCGCCCGGGCAAAGGCATCGTCGGGTCAGCCGGCCGCGCCGTGCCCGACACCCTGCATCGCCGCGTGCTCGTGCAGCGCGAGTTCGGCCTCGTGGTTTGCCGGTTGGAGATCGAACACGACCTCGTGGACGGTTCCGGTGAACCGGTACGGGGCCTTGTCCTCGTAATTGCGGTCGACGACCAGGCCGTTGTCGCGGCCCACGTCCATTCCCGCGTACGAACTGAAGGCCACGGGCACCGTCCGGGGCATGTCACCTTCCCCGATCAGTTCGTCGTTCGCCCACAAGGACACGTGACCACCGCTGCCCTGTTTGGGCTCATCGGTCTCGAACAGCATCTTCACGGTGACGTCACCGGTCGGAATCTTCCGCTCGGACGCCTGCCTGTAGGTCTCCACACCGAGGAAGGAATACGTGTGGTGGAGTATGCCGGTGCCGTCGACCCACAGTGCGAAGCCGCCGATGAAGTCGGCGTTGGCAACGATGACACCCTCGGCGCCGTCATCGGGTACGTGAACGTTCGCTTCGATGGCGTACGAGCGTCCCGCCACACGAGGCACCATGCCGCGCTGCACGTTCTGGACGTCGCCCTTGAAGGTGAATCGGGTGGTCGTCGGCATCGGCGGCAGCAGGCCGAAGAAGATCGACATTCCCCCGAGCAGGGGGAGTGCCCGGTTGCGTTCCGCCTCACGCCACCACAGCTGCTTCAACTCCTCCAGTCTGTCGGGGTGATCGGCGGCGACGTTGTGGGCCTGGGAGAAGTCGTCGGGCAGGTAGTAGAGCTCCCAGACATCGTCGTCCGGGTTGTAGACACCCGGTGCGAACCGTTTGATGGTCTCCGGGGAGAAGTCCCAGGGAGCCTTGTCCAGGCGGGTGCACGCCCACCAGCCGTCCTGATAGATCGCGCGGCTGCCGAACATCTCGAAGTACTGCACCGTGTGCTGTTCGGGGGCGTCGGCGTCGGCGAATGTGGGGAGAAAGCTCGTTCCGTCCATGGGTTCCTGGTCGATCCCGTCGACGGTGGTCGGTTCGGGCAGCCCTATCGCGGCGAGGACGGTGGGGGTGATGTCGATGCAGTGGGTGAACTGCCCCCGCACCTGTGAGTCGGGGGTGATCCGGTTCGGCCACGCGATCACCATCGGGTCGCGGTCGCCGCCGAGGTGGCTGGCCATCTGCTTACCCCACTGGAACGGGGTGTTGTTCGCGTGCGCCCAGGCGGCGGCGAAGTGCGGAGCGGTGTGGTCGCCGCCGAGCGCCTCGATCCCACCGTATTCGTCGATCAGCTTCAACTGGTGTTCGGCGTCGAGTACCACCCCGTTGAGGAAGGTCATCTCGTTGAAGGAGCCGGTGATCGTGCCTTCCATGCTGGCGCCGTTGTCACCCCAGATGTAGAAGACGAGCGTGTTGTCGAGGTCGCCCATGTCCTCGATCGAGTCGAGCAGCCGCCCGACGTTCCAGTCGGCGTTCTCGGAGTACCCGGCGAACACCTCCATCTGTCGGGCATAAAGCTTCTTCTGGGAGTCGGACAACGTATCCCAGGCGGGAAACAGGTCCGGTCGCTCGGTCAGTTCGGTGTCCGCGGGAACGATCCCGAGCACCTTCTGACGCTCGAGCGTCGTCTCGCGGTAGGTGTCCCAGCCGTCGTCGAATTGCCCCTTGTATTTGTCCGCCCATTCCTTGGCCACATGGTGCGGGGCGTGGCTGCACCCGGTGGAGTAGTACATGAACCACGGTTTCTGTGGGTCCTGAGCCCGGACACCGTGGAGCCACTCCACCGCCTTGTCGGTGAGGTCGTCGGGGAAGTAGTAGCCGTGACCGTCTTTGCCCTGGGGGACGCCGAGGATCGAGTTGTCCTGGGTGACGATCGGATCGTATTGTCCGGCCGCACCACTGAGGAAGCCCCACCAATGGTCGAAGCCCCACCCCTGCGGCCAGTTGTCGAAGGGTCCGGCGGCGCCCTGCACGTTGTCCGGGGTGAGGTGCCACTTGCCGAACCCGCCGGTCACGTACCCGTTCTCGCTGAGAATCCGGGGGAGTGCGGTGCAGCTTCTCGGCCGCACGGCCGTGTATCCGGGGAAGGGGCCCGGGTACTCGGCAATCGAGCCGAATCCCACGCGGTGGTGGTTGCGGCCGGTGAGAAGCCCCGCCCGGGTGGGCGAGCACACCGCGGTCACGTGAAAGCGATTGTAGGTCAATCCCTTTTGCTGAACCCGGCTCAAGGTGGGGGTGCGGATCGCACCGCCGAAGGTGTCCGGGCCACCGAAACCGGCGTCGTCGATCAGCACGATCAGCACGTTCGGAGCACCGTCCGGTGGCTTCGGCCCGGGCACGATCGTCCAATCCGGTACGGAGTCCTGCACCGTGCGGCCAATGGTGCCCCCGAAGGTTCGGTTGGGGATCGGTAGCCGCGTGCGATCCGGATCGAACTTCCCCATCGCCGCGGCCAGGGACGCCTCGAGGTCCCTCAGGCTCGAACCATCCAATTCCGCGACCGACTTCAGGGGGGCGCCGCCGAGCGCCTGCTCCACCGGCAGCCGGCTGCCCGACGGCAGGACCGCGATCACCACGCATGTCCCGGAGGCCAGCGCCTCACCGATCTTGGTCTCGAGGCCGCTCTTGATGCGGTGTGAGGCGAACTTGCCTGCCAGCGCGCCGGCACCGGCGCCGACGGCGGCTGCAGCCAGCATCGGCGGAGCGAACAACCCCACCACCAGGCCGACGCCCGCACCCCAGCCGGCGCCTTTACGGCCCAGATGGTCGCCCGTGTCGATCACGGTGAGGTTCCCGTCCGGGTCCTTCGTTACCAGGACTGCACCCCGAAGCGTGATCTGCTTGCCGCGCACCTGACCGGTGAGCGCGTCGAAGTCCTCACGTGCACGGTCGCGGTCCTGATAGCCGGCGACCAGGACCAGCGCGTTGTCTTCACTCATGAGGACTCCCCGTCTTCGGTGTCGCCGGTTCTGGGTAGGCGGCCTGCTCTCGATGCTCGTCCGGCGGCAGACTCGGCGACAAGGATCAAAAGGCCTCTGTTACCGGCAGCGTCCGCGCCCGAGGTCCGACCCGGCGCGCTCACTCGTCACGTGTGCGGTCGATGCCCGACGGGGACCCCGGAGCAGCGGTGACGGGACCGGCCGAGCTGAACCGTGCCGCGCGCCGATGTACGCGGTGCCGATGGTCGCGCCATCGCGGCGGCGGTGCGTGCCGAATCGGCTCGGAGTAGAAGATCCGCTTCCCGAATTCGATCAACACCAGATACCCGGCAACCAGGGCGACCAGGACGAGGAAGAACCCGACCGGAAGAGCAACGAATCCGAGACTCGTGGCCCAGGGCGACAGGGGAACCGCGATACCGGCGGCGAGGACCCCGGCGACGGTCGCCACCAGACCCGGACTCGGGCGGCTGCGCAGAAAGGGGATCCGCCGCGTCCGGATCGCGAAGACGATCAGTGTCTGAGTGGCGAGCGACTCGACGAACCACCCTGTGCGGAACAACTCCGGGCCGGCGTGGAACACACCCAGCATGATCGCGAACGTCACGAAGTCGAACAGTGAACTGATCGGCCCGAAGAACAACATGAAACGTCGGATGAACGCTATGTCCCAATGTGACGGCGCGTGCAACTGCTCCGGATCGACACGATCGCTGGGGATTGCGAGTTGGCTCGTGTCGTACAGCAGATTGTTGAGAAGGATCTGCCCCGGCAGCATCGGCAAGAACTTCAGCACAGCAGAGGCTGCGGCAGCGCTGAACATGTTTCCGAAGTTGCTCGATGTGCTCATCAGGACGTACTTGATGGTGTTGGTGAAGGTGCGGCGCCCTTCCACGACGCCGTCGGCGAGCACCCCGAGGTCCTTCTCGAGCAGGATCACGTCCGCGGCGTCCTTGGCCACGTCGGTGGCGGAATCGACCGAGATGCCGACGTCCGCAGCGTGCAGGGCCAGCGCATCGTTCACGCCGTCACCGACGAATCCCACTGCCCGACCGTGCGTGCGCAGGGTAGCGACGAGGCGCGCCTTCTGTTCCGGGGAGACTCGGGCGAACGCTGTGCTCCGCGCGGCGGTCGCACTGAACGCCTTCTCGTCGAGAGCGTCCAATTCCGGACCTGTCACGCTGCCGCCGGACACCACACCGAGTTCTCCGCAGATCTTCTCGGCCACTCGCGGGTTGTCACCCGTCGCCACCTTCACGGTGATACCCAGTTCGGCGAGCCGCCGCAATGACGCTGCGGCGGAGGCCTTGGGGCGGTCCAGGAACACCAGGAAACCCGTGAGGATCAGCGCGTTCTCGTGATCGACGTCGAGCCGGTCGTCCTCGTCCGCACCCTTGGTCGCGACGGCGACGACGCGACTTCCCTCGGTGAACAGGGTGTTCAGCGTGACCTGCGCGGAGGAATCGAGGGCCATACAACGGTCGAGCACGCTTTCCGGTGCGCCCTTCACGACGATCATTCGCCGTGGCTCTGTCAACTCGATCTGGTTCTGGCCCACTTTCCGTGATGGTCCATCGTGGCGGCGTGTCGTGCCGGTGAGACGTGGAATGCGCGGGAGATGATCTTGCCGGTGTTCTGGAAGCTGTTGTGACCTGCGTGTTTTGATTCCCCACCTGGTGGGTGTGGCGATCGATTCAATCGACGTCGCTGGGGGCGGGGTGAGCATTCGCGCATCCGCACTGTCGGTGTCGGCGTCCTGCCCGGCCTGCGGTGACACCTCCGATCGGGTGCACAGCCGATACGAACGCACGGTGGCCGACACCGCGATCGGGAATCGGCCGAGTCGCCTCGTCCTGCGGGTACGGCGCTTCCTGTGTTTGACCGCCGACTGCGAGCGCCGCACCTTCGCCGAGCAGATCGACGGTGTGACCACGCGATATGCGCGACGCACCCCACTGCTGCGGGGAACCCTCGAAAGGATCGGGCTGGCGCTGGCCGGCCGCGCCGGAGCCCGACTGGCGACAGCACTGGGCGTGCACGTCGGACGCAGCACCCTGCTACGACTTGTCCGTGCGCTTCCGGACCCGCCGGCGGCAACGGTGGAGGTCCTCGGTGTCGACGACTTCGCCCTGCGCCGACGGCACCGATATGGCACCGTCCTGATCGACATGGCCACCCACCGGCCCGTCGACGTCCTCGCCGACCGGAAGGCCGACACCTTCGCCGACTGGCTGACCGCACACCCGGGCACGACCGTGGTGTGCCGCGATCGCGCCGGCGCGTACGCCGAAGGGGCGCGCACCGGAGCCCCCGACGCGATCGAGGTCGCCGACCGCTGGCACCTATGGCACAACCTGGCCGAAGCCGTGGAGAAAACCGTTGCCGCCCATCACGGTTGCCTCCGCGCCAACGCCGCAGTCGACCTCGAACCCATCATCGAACGCACCGCCGCGGAGGACCTCCGGCGGGCCGCCGAACAGGCGCACACCGCACGCCGAGAACAATCCGTCCTCGTCGCCCGCACCAAGCGCCGCTACGAGGCCGTCGCCGCGCTCAAAGCCCAGGGCAAGGGGATCAAACCGATCCAGCGGGAGCTCGGACTCGCCAAGGAAACCGTGCGCCGGTACTACCGCGCCGGCAGCGTCGACGAACTGCTGGCCACACCGCGGGCAGGCCGGCGCACCGTGTTAGACGAATTCACCGAGCACCTGCACGAGCGATGGAACGACGGATGCACGACCGCCCTCACCCTCTTCGACGAGATCCGGGCCGTGGGCTATCGCGGCAGCTACGCCACCGTCCGCGACTACCTCCGCCCGTTCCGCGACGTCGGTGCCGCCCCGCCGGCCACACCGAAGATCCCGAAAGTTCGGACCATCACCTCGTGGATGCTGCACCATCCCGACAACCTCACCGACGACGAGCAACTCGGACTCAAACAAGTCCTCGCCAGCTGCCAGCACCTCGAGACCACCGCCGCGCACGTCACCTCGTTCGCCGAGATGCTGACCGGCCGCCACGGCGACCGTCTGGGCTCCTGGATGACGGCCGCCGCATCGGACGATCTGCCGCACCTGCACCGATTTGTCCGGGGAATCGAACGCGACCACGCCGCCGTCCTCAACGGGCTGACCCTGCCCTACAACTCCGGTGCTGTCGAGGGCAACGTAAATAGAATCAAAATGCTCAAACGACAGATGTACGGACGCGCCGGATTCGACCTCCTACGCAAACGAATACTCCTCAGCCACTGACACACTCAGAAACCATCACGGAAAGTGGGCCAGAACCACTTCAGACTGCCAGAGCCATTCGCCGACCGCTCGGTGCACACACCAGTGTCGACGACATCCGCCGCTGGTGGTCGAAAGGACAGCTCGCCACCCTCGTGTACGCATCGGCCACAGACCCGGCGGCCCCCGCAGCCGCCCAGAGTGCGGTGTCCAAGGGGTTCGTACCCAGATGGTCGGTTCCGGCCTCCTCGACCTCAGTGGCGAGCAGCCCGTGCAGAAGGGCGTCCGGGCACGGGGCGCCGCGTGAATCCAGGGCAGCGACGAAGCCGATCCGGCCATCGGTGAGGGTGCCGGTCTTGTCGGTGACGAGAACATCGATATCACCGAGATCCTCGATGCACACCAGCCGTTTGACCAGCACCTTTCGCTTGGCGAGCCGGCGGGACCCCTCGGCGAGCGCCGTGCTCACCACAGCGGGGAGCAGTTGTGGGGTCACCCCCACCGCGATCGCGAGCGAGAACAGCAGCGAGTCGATGAGCGAGCGGTGCAACGACAGATTGATGACCATGATCATCGTGGTCAGGGCGACCGCGACCTGAAGTAGGAGGACGGAGAACCGCCGCAGACCCGTCTGGAACTCGGTTTCCGGCTCACGCTCACCGAGTCCCACTGCGATGCGCCCGAATTCGGCGTCGGCCCCGGTGGCGACGACCACCCCGGTACCCGTCCCGGCGTGCACGACGGTCCCCATGAACGCGCAGTTCGACCAGTCCGCCAGGGAGCGTGAGGCCGGGACGGGAGCAGTCGACTTCGCGGCCGGTTCGGACTCGCCGGTGAGTACGCTCTCATCGCACTCGAGGTTCACCGCGCTCAGGAGCCGCAGATCGGCGGGAACGACCTCGCCGAGCACGAGCCGCACCACGTCACCCGGCACCAGGGTGATGACGTCCACCCGGCTCGGGGTGCCGTCTCGGAGAACCACCGCGGTGTGCCGCATGCGTGAATGGAGTGCCGCCGTTGCGCGTTCGGCGCGATATTCGTTGGCGAACCCCACCCCGATGCTCGCCGCCAGAATCGTTCCGATGATGACGGCATCGTTGTGGTCGCCCAGGAAGTAGGACGCGACGGCCGTCGCCGCGAGCAGGAGCAGCAGGGCGCTGCGAAGTTGGCGTCCGAGGACGGCGAGTGCGTTGACGCGAAAGGTTCGCACGGTGTTCGGTCCGCACAGACCCAGCCGCCGCTCGGCGTCGGCCGAGGTCAATCCGTGAAGTGAAGAAGCCACCTCGCGAAGGACACTGTCGCTGTCGCTCGTCGCGGCCCCACCGAGGGAGATGGGCGGCGGAAGTGGAGTGCTGCGATCCGTGCCGGGAGATGTCGGGTTTGCACCTGTTCTCACGAGGTTCTCCTCCAGATGGGTGCGGCGAGTGTTCGCTTCAGGTCGGCCGTGCAGCTTCGGTACCGGTGGCCGATGCGAGCGCTCGGATCGTGAGAAGCATCTTCCGGCTCATGACGAAGCCGATCGGCTCCGTCAGCAGCGGACCGAAGAACAGACGGCTGGCGAGTCCGGGGCCGCAGGAACTGCGGCCCCGCTCGATCAACCGGGTGCGGCCAGCCTGGTCGGGAAGGAGATGAAACGCCCAGCTGAAGGCGTCACCGGTGCGGGGGTCGCGGGCATACAGGACCAGGCGTGCGTTCGTTTCGACCGACGCCACAGTCATCGGCGGCGCCTTCGGGTGCAGCCGCACCTCGTCGCCTGTGTCGAGGGTCTGGTAGTCGGGAAGAACCTTCTCGGTGTTGCGCACGCGGCAGCCGATGAGGTTCTCGAGTCCGACGTAGCTGTAGAAGCCTCCGCGCCCCTGTCCCAGCTGGACGATCCAGGGCCACACCAGCTCCGGGGGCGCATCGACCGTCACGGCGTGCGTGTAACCCCACGCGGGGTCGGCGATCAGCTCGTCTCCGAGCAGCGTTGCCGCGGCCTCCACAGCGGTCGCGCCCCACGTCGTGCGACGCCGGCGCAGCGGTTTGGTCAGGATCACATGTACCGCAATCAGCACCGCGCCGCCGAGGGACTGCCGGATGACGGCCGAGCGCGTCACGACGGTGCCTCCTGTCGGTCGAGGTTACGTCCCATCATCGAGCCGCAGACCAGAGTTCGACAGGGTATTTCGGCCCCGCGCGAAGTGGCGGTGACTTTGGACCCTGTGCGGTCCGAAGTCGACGGTGTTCGCTGGATCATGACGACGAGGAGACCTCATGAACGTGCAACAGACGGTGGTCGAACACCGTTGGGTCAAGCCGATCGATCAACTCGGATTGGCGGACGCACCATCGGTAGGGGGCAAGGCGGCCAATCTCGGTGAGCTGACGCGCGCCCGCTATCCGGTCCCACCCGGATTTGCCGTCACCGCGGAAGGCTACCTGGGGGCGATGGACGAGGCGGGAGTGCGCGATACCCTTCGGGAGCACGGGTTGCCGAAAGCCGGGACCGACGACAACACCCTCACCGCAGCGTCGCACGAGTTGCGGTCGACCGTACTCGGCGTTCCGATGCCCGCTGCCCTGCGAGCGGAAATTCTCGCTGCGTATCGTGAGCTCGGCGCGGGGGCGCCGAGGGTCGCGGTCCGCTCATCCGCCCCCGCCGAAGACGCGGCCGACACCTCGTTCGCAGGTATCCACGACAGCTTCGTCGGAGTGGCCGGTGACGACGCGCTGATCGAGGCAATCGGCAAATGCTGGGCGTCGCTGTGGTCCGAGCGCGCACTCACCTATCGCAGCGTTCAGGGAGTGACCGACGAGCCGTCGATCGCGGTCGTCGTCCAGTTGATGGTGGACGCCGACCAGTCGGGCGTGGTCTTCACCGCAGATCCCAGAACCGGCGCACGCGATCGCATCGTCGTCGAAGCCGCGACCGGACTGGGCGAGGTCGTGGTGGGAGGCCAGGTGGAGCCGGACACCTATGTGGTGGCGAAGTCGGGATTCGCAGTGATCGACGCCCACATCGGGTCACAGTCCTTCTCCATCACCGCGGATGACGAAGGGGAGCATTCGGTAGAGATTCCCGCCACGGCACGAGGCCGTCGCGTTCTCACCGACCAGCAACTCGAACGATTGGCGTTGCTCGCCGTCGCTGTCGAAGACCACTATCACGTCCCCCAGGACCTCGAATTCGCGTTCGCCGCAAATCGGTTGTGGATCGTCCAGACGCGCCCCATCACGACTCTGGGACAGCCCCGGGCTCGCACGGAGGACCACCGCGAATCGACGAGCAAGGCCCTCGTCCACGGGCTCGGCGCAGGCCCCGGAACCGCGACTGGCCGCGTCCGCATCCTGCGGTCCGTGTCCGACGCTCACCGGTTGTCCGACGGAGAGATACTCGTCGCACCCATGACACGCCCCGACTGGCTTCCCGTGCTGCGCCGTGCGGCGGCGATCGTCACGGACGGCGGCGGGATCACCTGTCACGCCGCCATCGTCGGTCGCGAGCTGGGACGTCCCGTGGTCGTCGGTACCCGGACCGCCACCACCGAACTGGTGGAGGGGGCGATCGTCACGGTCGACGGTGATTCGGGGGTGGTCTACGACGGAGCGGTATCCGCCTCTGCACCGGAGTCGTCGGCGAAGGGTGCCGTTTCCTCACCGCGACCGGCGACGGAGCGGACGAGTGCGGGGTCCGCACGGGAGGTGACGGCCACCTCCGTGTACGTCAACCTCGCCACACCGGACGCCGCCGACCGTGTGGCCGCTTCCGACGTCGACGGAGTGGGGTTGCTTCGCGCCGAGTTCATGATCATGGACGCGCTGGGTGGGACACACCCGGCAGCGATGATCGCGCAGGGACGCCGCGACGAGTACGTGGCCGAGATGGCGGCGGCGGTCGAACGCATCGCCGCCGCGTTCACGCCGCGCCCCGTCATCTACCGGGCGATCGATCTACGCACCAACGAATTCGCCAACCTTTCCGGCGGCGATGTGGAGCCTCACGAAGACAACCCGATGATCGGCTACCGCGGCTGCTTCCGCTACGTGCGCGAACCCGAACTATTCCGTCTCGATCTCGACGTGCTGTTCACCGTCAGGAAGCGGTACCCGAATGTGCATCTGATGATCCCGTTCGTCCGCACCCGGTGGGAGCTCGCACAGTGCCTCGCGGACCTCGACTCCCATCCACTGGGCGCCGATCACCGCATGCACCGATGGATCATGGCGGAGGTCCCCTCCGTCGCGTATTGGATTCCGGAGTACGCGGCCCTCGGCATCGATGGCGTCTCCATCGGTACCAACGACCTCACCCAACTCGTGCTGGGAGTCGATCGGGATTCCGAGATCTGCCGGGACCTGTTCGACACCATGGACCCGGCCGTACTCGACGCCATCGACGTCATCATCGAGCGTGCCACACGTGCCGGGCTCACCACCTCCCTGTGCGGGCAGGCAGTGTCGACCAACCCCGCTCTGGCGGAACATCTCGTACGCAAAGGCATCACCTCGGTGTCCGTGGCACCGGACGTCGCCGCCATTACGCGCCACAACATCGCGGCTGCGGAACGCAGGATCCTGCTCGACCGAGCGAGGTCAGACCTGCGAACGTCCGCGGATGGGGACCGGCGAGGAGGAACCCGATGAGCGAACCCGTCGCGACACTGATCAGCAGCACCGGCGACTCCGTCACCGTGCACGGTCCTGGTGGCACCGACACGGTGCTGCCGGTCGCCGTGTGGCAGCTGCCCGACGCCCGTCAGGTTGTAGTCGTGGGGGAGGGCGGTCCGCTCATCGTCGCCGATATCGACGGGGCGCAGCTCGCCGAGGCGATCCAGTCGAGATGGCCCGGCACTACCATGCTGGAGCGTCGCACCAGTCCCATCGCCTCGACAGGTGACCCACGAGCTTACGACGCCGTGTACTGTCAACTCGCGCTGGATGGTTCACGATGCGATCCGAACTACGCGGAACTGAGCGCGGCCGGTCTCCATCTCGCACACGCCTGACTATCCGACGATGGTGCCCGCGGCGGATCCGTCGGTGAGCAGTTGATAGAACCGCTCGACGTCGGGTCGCCGGCACAGGGCGGTGCCCGGTGTCTGCAGCATGGCCGCCCCCGCGGCGATCCCGTACCGCACCGAGTCGCTCAACGAACGACCGTGTGCCAGGCCGCACACCACACCGGCGACCATGCTGTCGCCTGCACCGACACCGCTGACCACCGGGACTTGGACCGACGGGAAATACTCGTCGCGGTCCCGTGTGACCAGCAGAGCGCCATCGGCACCGAGCGAGAGGACGACGATCTGGGAGACCCCCCGGTCGATGACTTCCCGAGCCGCTGCCACCTGGTCGTCGATCGCCGACAACTCCCGCCCCGTCCAGTCCCGGAGTTCGCGAATGCTCGGTTTGACGAGAAACACACCACCCCGAAGTTGTCTCAGGGCCGGACCGGACGTATCGACGATGACTCGCGCACCGAGGTCGCCGACGACGTCTGCCACCTGCTGGTAGAAATCGGCGGGCACACCCGGTGGCAGACTTCCGCTCACCACCACATAGTCGGCGCCCGACGCGACCTCGATGACCAGGTCGAGACAGGCCACCTGTTCCCTTGCGGTCACTGTTGGTCCCGGCAGGACGAAACGGTACTGCAGACCCGTCTCGTTCTCGTTGATCGTCAGGCTCTCCCGTGTGGAACCGCGGATCGTCAGACTCCGGATCTCGACGCCCTCGGTGGCCACGAGATCCTCGAGGGCCCGGCCTGTATGGCCGCCCGAAGGAAACACCGCCGTCGCGGGAGTTCCGAGAACGTGCAGTACCCGGGCCACGTTCAGTCCGCCGCCGCCGGGATCTCGGCGAGGCGCGCCGCAGCGCACCTTGTCGGTCGGCACCACCCGGTTCGTGCTCGTGGTGATGTCGAGCGCAGGATTCATCGTCAACGTCACGATGTCGGGCATGGGCTCTCCTGTCGTCGGGCAAACCGTTACCGGCGAACGGTAGCTGTGACTACTCATCTCGCCACCCCGACGTGGAATGCCAGATCCGCTCCGCCGTCTGCACGCTGTCCCCGGCGGCCGTGTCCGTGTCGACCGCGGTGGCCGAGGGCCACGCCGCGGCACTCGCGGCCATCGCGTCGTACACGGCGGGGGTGGCGTCCGAGTCGCCGGTTGGACGGCTCCCGATTCTCGCGATCGCCATGGCGCGTGGTGCCCTGCACTCGAGTTCGACGAGATCGCTGTGGGTGCAGGAAGCGACGAGCGCAGCGCGCTCCCGGCGCATCGGTTGTGTCCACGACGCATCCAGCACGACCGACCTTCCCGCCGTGAGATGGTCGCGAGCGCGCCGCAGCACCTCGGCGTAGGTGCGGTCGGTCATGGTGCCGCTGTACAAGCCCTCACCGAATCCGGCCACTTGACGGGAATGCGGATCGAGGCCGTCGAGTTCCTTGCGGACGTGGTCGCTGGAGATGACGACGGATCCGGTGACGTCAGCCAACTTGCGCGACAGCGTGGACTTTCCGGTGCCGGGCAGCCCACCGACCAGTGCCATTCGCACGGTTCCCGCGCGCAGCTGCCGCAACGCGAGGTTGCAGTGCGCCCGGGCATCCTCGCCGGCCGCGCGGGAACCCTGCGTGTACCGCAGGCAGGCCACCTTCGCGCGGACGAACGCCCGATAGGCGATGTAGTGATGCTGCAATGATGCCGGCGGCTCATCGCGTGCCGCGGCGCAATACCGATCGAGAAACCGCGATCCCAGGTCCTCGCGTCCCAGGTACTCGAGATCCATGGCGAGGCATGCGGCGTCGTCGATACAGTCGACGTGGCGCAGGTGGTCGTCGAAGTCGAGGCAGTCGAGAATGCGCGGCCCGTCTGCGAGGCAGAAGATGTCGTCCGCCAGAAGATCGCCGTGACCATCGACGATCCGCCCGTCCCGAACGCGGTTCTCGAACAGCCGTTTCCGTCCCTTCAGATACCTGAGGGCCCGCGCCTGCACCTCGTGGACGTCCGCCGCCGGGAGGACGTCGCACCGGTAACTCGTCACCTCGGACACGTTCGCTCGCCACCGCGCGGCCACCGCTCCGGGCGCGGCGTCACGATCGATCTCCGCAGACTTCTCCGCTCCGGCATGGAATCGGGCGACGGCGGCGGCGATCGCATCGACCTGTGCGGTGGCGTCACCGTCCCCACCGACCAGCCGGGCGAGGCGTCGGTCCGACGGCATCCGGCGCATCTTGACGAGCGCTTCGGCCGGCCCTCCTGCCGGGTCGGTCAATTCGGCGACGCCGAGATACACATCGGGACACAGTCTGCGGTTCAACGCCACTTCACGCTCACACGCCGTGCGACGCCTCTCGGCGGTGCCGAAGTCGGCGAACGCCGTCCGGATCGGCTTCTTCGCCTTGAAGACGACATCACCCACCATGACGACGTAGGCCGTGTGCGTCTCGACTCCGCTCACCTCGCGTTCCCCCACCGCCTGCGGTGGCGGACACTCCCGGGTTCTCTCGGTCGCCGACATGAGAATGCGTCACATCGCTGCGGATCGGCGCCGGACGGAGGGACCGCCTGCCTGCGCGTCGTCGTCGAGATCGAGGTCGAGATGAAGTGTGGTCCCCTCGCGGCGCAACGCGTGGGCCCATCCCCGGTCCCGGATAACCTCGAGCATCACGGTGTTCTGCGCCAGCACCTCCGCCGTCATCCGCTCGATGCCATGTGCCCGGGCTGCCTCGACGAGCCGTGACAGCAGCATCGTTCCGATTCCGTGCGATTGGTACTCATGATCGACCACCAGCGCGAATTCGACCGACGGCGAGCCGTCGTCCGACTGGCCGACCGGGCTCACGTAGTTCGCGACTCCCACCAGGGTGCCGCCGACGAAGGCGCCCAGTGCGCAATGGGTGCGGTCTTGCCGGCACAGCGACTCGGCCAGATCCTCGAGATGCTTCGGACGGGCGCCGAAGAACCTCAGGTAGGCGTCGCGCTGGTCCATCCGCTCGTGTAGAGACTGCACGTCGTCTCGGTCGGTGGGTCGAAGGGAGCGCACGACGACGCCCGTGGTGACCGCGTGCGGCGTTCGGGTTTTCATGCACCGTCACCTCCGTCGTCGGCCGTCGGAATTCATTCAAGCGTGGAGGCGGACGCGGCGTCAGAGCCTTTGGTCCTCGACTACGGTCCTTCGCCTCTATTGCCGTCGTCGGCGGGTTCGCGATGCTGAAGAAACGACGGACGCCCAACGGCATCGAAGGAACCTTGAAACGCAATGACCGGCACGAACAGTGATACAGACACCACGTCGGTGGTGCATGTGCAGGCCCCGGTGGTGGAGCGGTTGATTCTCGAGTTCGGGGCGAGCTTCACGCGGGACGCGATTGCCCGGACCGTTGCCGGAAGCATTGCGGACCTCGCGGAGGTGCCGATCGCCGACATGCCGGGATCGGTGACCGAGTGCCACCACACCGCACACGAACAGGAGAGGCGATGACGGAACAGTTGCACGGGCGCGATGTGCCGGGGTCCGGAGCGTCGGTGAACAGACCGGTGCCTTCGACTGTGTGGCCCGTGGACGTCGAGATACATGAACACGACGCGGAACAGACCCGTTCCCTTGCCACGGCGCGCCTGCACACTCGCGATGCAACGCTCGAGGGGCAGGGAGAGGCCCCATGCCGCTCCCGGCACGCCGGCACGGTGCAGGTCAGCCGCCAGCTGGCCACCGCCCGTGCATTGACCGACCTGGCCCACCAGTTGTTCGAGCTGGCAGCCGCACAGGACGCGGCTGCGCGCGGACGCGGACTGTGATCAGCGGCCATGAGTATCATTCCCAGTTCACCGTCCACCAGTGGGGTGTCACCGAACTTCACCGACTACGACGGTGAACGCACAGGGTTCACGTGGTCTGACCTCGAGCGTCGACTCGGGTCGGCCCCCGGCGGCTGCAACATCGCGTACTACGCGGTCGACCGCCACGACTGCGGGCCGCAGCGGGACAAGGTCGCTTTCCGGTTCGTGGGTCCGAACAAGGGTGTCGGCGAGCTACCCAGCACCGAGGTGACCTTCGGAGAATTCGCGCATCGAGTCCGCAAGTTCACCGAGGTGCTGCGCGGACTCGGCGTCGGGAAGGGAGACTCCGTCTTCGTGTTCACCGGTCGCATCCCGGAGTTGTACGTCAGCATCCTGGGCGCGTTGCGCAACGGAAGCGTCGTGTCGCCGTTGTTCTCCGCCTTCGGCCCCGAGCCGTTGGCCACGAGAATTCGGCTCGGCGGCGCCCAGGTCCTGGTGACCACCGAGCAGCTGTATCGGCGGCGGGTGGAGAAGATCCGCGGCTCGTTGCCCTCCCTGCGCCACGTTCTGCTGGTGGGGGATTCCGGTTCGATCACCGACGTTCCGGACACGCTCGACTTCCACAGCATGATGGCGGCAGCCGACGGGGACTGCGACATCACCCCGACCTGTGCCGACGATGTTGCCCTGCTGCATTTCACGAGTGGAACGACCGGTACCCCGAAGGGTGCGATCCACGTCCACGGCGCCGTCACCACCCATTATGCAACCGGACTGTATGCCCTGGACCTGCATCCGTCGGACGTATTCTGGTGCACGGCGGATCCCGGCTGGGTCACCGGCACGTCGTACGGGGTGATCACACCGTTGCTGCACGGCGTGACGTCGATCGTCGACAGCAACGAATTCGATGCCGAACGGTGGTACCGCATCCTCGAAGAGCAGGCCGTCACGGTGTGGTACACCGCCCCGACCGCGATCCGCATGCTGATGAAGTCCGGTCCGGAACTGGCGCACAAGTACTCCTACCCGCACCTGCGGTTCATCGCCAGCGTTGGCGAACCACTCAACCCCGACACCGTTCTGTGGGGACGGGACGTGCTCGGGCGGCCCATCCACGACAACTGGTGGCAGACCGAGACCGGCGGCATCATGATCGCCAACACACCCGGTTTCGCCATCAAACCCGGCTCGATGGGACGACCCCTTCCGGGTATCGACGCCGCCATCGTCCGGCGCACGGAGGACGGCGGGATCGCACCCGTCGAAACACCGAACGTGGAGGGGGAACTCGCGATACGGCGAGGCTGGCCGTCGATGTTCCGCGGTTACCTGCACAACGACGACCGGTACCGGCGGGCTTTCGCCGGCGACTGGTACCTGACCGGCGACCTGGCCAAGCGCGACGCGGACGGCTACTACTGGTTCGTGGGCCGGGCGGACGACGTCATCAAATCGGCGGGCCACCTCATCGGCCCGTTCGAGGTGGAGAACGTCCTCATGGAGCATCCCGCGGTCGCCGAAGCGGGAGTCATCGGTAAGCCGGACCCGATCGTGGGGGCCGTGGTGAAGGCATTCGTGTCGGTGAAGACGGGCTGGAACGCCGACGACACCCTGCGCCGGGAACTTCTCGGGTACTCCCGCAAGAAGCTCGGCGCCTCGGTCGCTCCCAAGGAGATCGAGTTCGTGGACGTTCTCCCGCACACACGCAGCGGCAAGATCATGCGCAGGCTGCTGAAAGCACGCGAACTCGGTCTGCCGGAGGGCGACACATCGACTTTGGAGGTGGGCGGATGACTGCCCCGGACTTTCCCTACGACAAGGCGTTCGCGGTCGAGTTGCTGACGGACATGCTGCGCATCCGACGCTTCGAGGAGAAGGCGGCAGAACTGTACGGCGCCCAGAAGATCCGCGGCTTCCTGCATCTGTATGTGGGGGAGGAGGCGGTCGCGGTCGGGGCGTTACACGCCCTGTCTCCGGGCGATGCGGTGGTCGCGACCTACCGCGAACACGGCCACGCGCTGGTGCACGGTGTCCCCATGAACTCGATCATGGCCGAGATGTTCGGGAAACGCGAAGGTTGTTCGCGGGGCAGAGGCGGATCGATGCATCTGTTCGATGCCGCCACCCGTTTCTACGGGGGCAATGCGATCGTCGCCGGCGGTCTGCCACTCGCGGCCGGTCTGGCGATGGCCGACAAGATGCAGGGCAAGCGCCGGGTGACGGCCTGCTTCTTCGGCGAGGGCGCGATGGCGGAGGGCGCCTTTCACGAAACTATGAATCTCGCATCGCTGTGGCAATTGCCGGTGCTGTTCTGCTGCGAGAACAACCTGTACGCCATGGGAACGGCCCTGTCCCGCTCGGAATCGCAAACGGATCTGTGTGTCAAAGCCGCGTCGTTCGACGTGCCGACGCTCAAAGCGGACGGCATGGACGTGATTGCCACCCTGCACGCGGCCCGCTCCGGCGCCGCGCACGTCCGCACGACCGGAGGCCCCTTCTTCATCGAATTCCAGACCTACCGATTTCGCGCCCATTCGATGTTCGACCCGGAACTGTATCGCGACAAGGCGGAAGTGGAGTCCTGGAAGGAAAGAGGCCCGATTCACACCTTCTCGGCACGGCTCAAGGCGCTCGAGATGTTCTCGGAGGAAGAGTTTCTCCGCATCGACGACCGCGTCATGTCGGAAGTCGATGCCGCGGTCGACTTCGCCGAGGCAGGCACCTGGGAGGCACCCGGGGACCTCCTGCGCGACGTACTCACACCGGCGCGAACAGAGGAGGCATCGTGAAGATCACCTACCGGGACGCGATGCGGGAAGCGATCCGAGAGGCAATGCACTCCGATCCGCGGGTGTTCCTCATGGGGGAGGACGTCGGACGCTACGGCGGCACGTACGCGGTGTCCAAAGGCCTGCTAGCCGAATTCGGGGACGACCGGATCCGCGACACCCCGCTCTCGGAGTTGGGTTTCGTGGGAGTGGGAATCGGGGCGGCCGTGGGCGGGATGCGCCCGATCATCGAGGTGATGACCGTCAACTTCAGCCTGCTCGCGCTAGACCAGATCGTGAACACCGCGGCATCCCTCCGGCACATGTCGGGCGGACAATTCTCCGTCCCCGTGGTGGTCCGCATGGCGACCGGAGCCGGCAGGCAACTGGCCGCACAACATTCGCACAGCCTCGAGAACTGGTATGCCCACATCCCCGGACTACGGGTCCTGGCGCCCGCGACGGTGGCGGACGCGCGCGGCATGCTCCGACCGGCCCTCGCGGACCCCGATCCGGTGATCATCTTCGAACACACCCAGCTGTACAACTCTTCGGAGGACCTCGAGGGGCCCGCCCTGGTCGACATCGACTCGGCAGCGGTACGGCGGGAGGGAAACCACATCAGCCTGATCACGTACGGCGGTTCGCTGCCCAAGGCCCTCGCCGCCGCCGACGTCCTGGCAGAGAAGGGAATCGCCGCCGAGGTCATCGACCTTCGGGTGCTGCGACCCCTCGACACGGCCACCATCGCCGCGTCGATCCGGAAGACGCACCGTGCCGTGGTGGTCGACGAGGGCTGGCGCACCGGCAGCCTCGCGGCGGAAGTCATGGCACAGATCGTCGAACGCGAATTCTACGAACTCGACGCGCCACCTCGCCGCGTGTGCAGCGCCGAGGTCCCGGTGCCTTACGCCAAGCATCTCGAATACGCGACCCTTCCTCAGGTCGAAACCATTGTGTCCACGGCGTGGAATGTGATCGGCGATCGGTAGGAACGAGGCATAACCATGTTCGATTTCACGCTGCCGTCCCTGGGCGCCGACATGGACGAAGGAACGTTGACGGACTGGTTGGTCAAACCCGGTGACGAGGTCGAGCGCGGTCAGGCGATAGCGACGGTCGACACCGTGAAAGCGGCCGTGGACGTGGAGGTCTGGCAGAGCGGCACCGTTCACCGGCTGCTCGTCGCGCCCGGAACGACCGTGTCGGTCGGAACCCCGTTGGCGACCCTGCTGAGTCCCGGAGAATCACCGCCACCGGAGCGGCCCACGGCCGATGCGGTGCCCGGCACCACCGCGGCCACCCCCGCGGGGGAACCGGCACCGCGACGCAAGGTCTCGCCTAGGGCGCGCAGGGAAGCGGAAAGAGCGGGAATCGATCTCGCCGGTGTCACCGGGACAGGCGCGGACGCTGCGGTCACACTCGACGACGTCCAGCGGGCGGCGGCCCACGGCATCGAGCACAGACCGGCCGAGGCCAAGACCCGCGACATGCGCAGCGCCATCGCCGCGTCCATGAGCCGCTCCAAGCGGGAGATCCCGCACTACTACCTGATGGACGAGATTCCACTGCGGACGGCGACGGAGTGGTTGCGCACCGAAAATGCCGCCCGCCCGATCACCGAACGAGTCCTCCTCGCCGCTGTGCAACTCAAGGCTGTCGCGCTCGCTGCCCAGCAGTTCCCGGACCTCAACGGGTACTGGGTGGACGGCGAGTTCCGGCCGGCACCCCACATCCACCTCGGGGTGGCGATCTCGCTGAGAGACGGAGGTCTGGTCGCTCCCGCGATCCACGACACCGCCGACAAACCCCTCTCCCAGCTGATGGTGGAACTCGGCGATTTGGTGACCCGCGCCCGTGCCGGTTCGCTGCGCAGTTCCGAGATGTCGGACCCGACGTTGACCGTGACGAATCTCGGCGAACGCGGGGTCACCTCGGTTTTCGGTGTGATCTATCCGCCTCAGGTGGCGCTGGTGGGTTTCGGGAAACCCACCGAACGCCCCTGGGTCGGCGACGGGGATTTCCAGGTCGCGACGGTCGTGACAGCTACCCTCGCCGCCGATCACCGTGCCAGCGACGGAACGCGGGGCGCACAGTTCCTGAGCCGAATCAACGAATTGCTCCAACAGCCGGACAGGTGGTGAGGACGACGATGAACAGCGAGACGATCGACTCGAGAGTTCTGCGCGCATTGCGGGATATCGCCCCGGAGATCGAGGACGAGGAGGTGTCCCCAGACGTGCCGTTGCGCGACCAGGTCGATCTGGACTCGATGGACTGGCTGAACTTCCTGGTGCGCCTGCACGCCGTGTTCGGCGTCGATATCCCGGAATCCGACTACGCGACGCTGGTGACCGTGGAGGACATCGTCGAATACATTGCCTCGCGCACCCACGCCTGACGGGCGAGTGACTACGGCGCGATCCCGGCGGGCGATCGGGTCGCGGTACTGCGGGGTGTCCGTCGCCGGTGCCACCGCCACAGTTCGTCGCATCCCCAGACGACGAACGGCAGGGGAAGGAGCCATAGCACTCGATGCCATGACGGAGTCACGGTTCCGAAGACGAGTCGAAGCGGCGGCACGGTGACGACCAGCGCGGCGAAACATACCTCGAAGGCGGTTCCCCACAGCAACAGCGGGTTGGAGGCAATCCCCACCTCGGTGAGTGCCGCGTGTTCGGTGCGCGAGGCGAACGCGGTCCCGATCTGACAGGCGACGATGCCCAGGAAGCTCATTGTCGTCGCCGATTGCCAGGTGTGGTGCAGGCTTCCGGCGCCCACGTCCGCACCCAGATACCAGCCGCCGTCGAGGAGGGTCGTGAAGAAGAGTGCCATCACCAATACCGCCGACACGCCTCCCAGCAGACCCCACGAGCGGACGAGGATTCCCCGGTCGACGACGTTCTGGGTGCGCTTGCGCGGACGCCGATCCATCAGGCCCGGTTCGGCTTTCTCCCGGCCCAACGCCAGTGCCGGGAGGGTTTCGGTGCCCAGGTCGATGGCGAGGATCTGCATCACCGTGAGGGGGAGGGGTACCTGTCCGCCGGACAGTGCGTAGACGAGGAACGGCACCACCTCGGGGGTGGCGTGCGCGAAGATGTAGACGATGAACTTGCGGACGTTGTCGTAGACCCTCCGTCCCGCCTCGACGGCGCTCACGATGGTCGCGAAATTGTCATCGGTGAGGACCATCGTCGCGGCCTCCCGCGCGACATCGGTGCCCGACTTACCCATCGCCACACCGATATCGGAACGGCGCAACGCCGGAGCGTCGTTGACCCCGTCACCGGTCATCGCGACGACCTGCCCGCTGTCGCGCAAGGCATCGGTGATCCGCAACTTCGCCTCCGGTGAACTGCGCGCGAAGATGAGTTCGACGTCGGTGGCGAGCAATCTGTCGAGATCGGGTTCCGGCATCTGCTCGAGTTCCGAGCCGGTGACGACCCGTAGACCTGCGTGCCCGATCCCTACGCTCCGTGCGATCCCTCGCGCGGTGAGGCCGTGATCACCGGTGACGACGATGAT
This sequence comes from Rhodococcus sp. JVH1, assembly GCF_000280725.2. NCBI lineage: Bacteria > Bacillati > Actinomycetota > Actinomycetes > Mycobacteriales > Nocardiaceae > Rhodococcus > Rhodococcus sp. JVH1. The sequence goes on from NZ_CP166289.1 coordinate 7,974,098, forward strand.
CCGAATTCCCGCAGAATGACACCTGGCGACGGCCGCCGCCACTTCCGGACGCGGAGGATCTAGCATTGCCGCGATTCCGAGGAGGGTGAGAGCGCTCTCCGCCTCTTCCCGCGTCAGTCCCGGGTGAGTGCCCGCGTCGAGGTGACGCTCGGCGACGGCAAGCACACGCAACCCTTCGCGAGCCCAGTCGCGTACGAGATTCGCGGTGAACTCCCGATCGGAACCGGTGAAGGCCGTATCCACACCCGCCGGACCGGCGATTCGGGTACACCGGTCGAAGATCTCTTCGGGTGCTCCCTTGGCATGGATGTGCAGCGTGTCGCCGATACGATCGACGGTGGACATCCGGCGCAGCTCCGGGTCGAAATGGAACTGGGACACCCGGATTGCGGCAGCGTCTTCTGTCGCGGCTCCCAAGGACAGCGCTGCGTGCAGCAATGCCACCTCCGTCGGATCACCGGATTCGGCACCGTTACTCGGGATGCGGATCTCCGCGCTACAGCACGCGACGACAGCCCGGGCCGCCCGGCCTGCCGAAGTCTCCGGTGCCGGAACGGGGACGGCACCGTCGAACGTCACGACCCCGTCAGGGGTCCACAACCTGGTGGTACGCATCCGATTCATGGTCAGGGTGCCGGTCTTGTCGGTACAGATGACGCTGGTGGAGCCGAGTGTTTCCACAGCGGAGAGACGTTTGACCAGGGCGCCCTGCCGGGCGAGTGTCCGCACGCCCACCGCGAGAGCCAACGTGATCGTCGGCAGTAGGCCCTCCGGCACGTTGGCGACCAAAAGCCCGATTGCGAAATTGACCGAATCGTCGAGCGACAACCCCGCCATGAGCGTCCCCAGCGGGATGAACGCCAGACCCATCGCCACGGCAACCGCCGCGATCAGCCAGGCCACGCGTTTCACCTGCTTTTCGAGGGGGCTTTCCTCATGGCCCACGCGTTGTGACAGAGCCGCGATGCGTCCGAGTTCGGTGTGCATTCCTGTCGCGAACACGACCGCGGTGGCATCGCCGCCCACCACATTGGTGCCGCAGAAGACGATGTCCGCGGCCTCGATCAACGGTCCCGTGGTCGACCCGGCGTCGAATCGGATCAGAACCGGCACGGACTCGCCGGTGAGTGTCGACAGGTCGACCTCGACCGATCCCGACAGAAGTCGCGCGTCGGCAGACACCCGGTCGCCTTCGGACAGGAAGATCACATCACCCGGCACCAGTGACTGCACGTCGACCGTCTCCGTCGTTCCCTGCCGGGCGACGCGCGCCCTGGTCGGCAGAAACGCCGCCAACGCCTCGACCGCCTGCTCGGCGTGCCGTTCCTGCACGAACGCAAAGGCGGCGTTGAGCAGGATCACGACGACAATCGCGACACCCAGCGGCGCCGAACCGCTGACACCGGCGAGTAGGGCCGCCGTCCACAGCAGCAGCGCCAGCGGATGCGTGAACTGCCGCAGCAGCTGCCGGGGCCAGGTGCGCCCGCGATGCCGTTTCAGTTCATTGGTCCCGTAGACGAGTGTGCGCCGCTCCGCTTCTCTCCGTGACAGACCGTCCCGTCTGGTGCGGAGGTCACGCAGAAGCCGGTCGGTCGACTCCTGAGGGTCCACGTGAGCTGTTTCGGCCGCTGTCACCATCGCGCTCCTGGTCGTCGGGCCGTCCCGGCACGGATGACGGCGGGACGGGGACGGCGGGGTTCTTCTCCCGACGGTGCGCCGCCGCGGGTCGCAGGGAAAGGGACCTTGGTCCTCTCTTACCCGTCGCCCGCTGCACGAACCCGGCTCGTGCTGCAACGATGGAGACACGCGTCCTCACGCGTCGGCCCTCGACGAGGGAAGGCCCATTCACGACACACGAACCCGCACCACGTGGAATGCGCGCCTCACGAGGCTGTCGGCCCCCACTCTGCTGGCAGTCACCTCGGTGGCGCTCGTGTCCGGCCTGGTGGCCGGTTCGCTGGGTCGCCCGAACGTGGCGGACGCGTGTTGGGCGATCGGCACGGTGGTGTCCCTGGTGCCCGCTGTGGGCTGGGTGGTCGTGTCCCTCCTGCGGCGCACGGCCGGTGTCGATCTCATCGCCGTACTCTCCCTGCTGGGAACACTCGCGGTCGGCGAGTACCTGGCAGGTGCACTCATCGGGTTCATGCTCGCGACGGGGCGGACGCTCGAAACCGCGGCCGAGCGGCGCGCGTCACGCGACCTGCGTGCACTCCTCGAGCGCGCACCACGGCGAGCACACAAACGGGTCGGCGAGGACGTCGTCCTCGTCTCCCTCGACGAAGTGGAACCCACAGATCTGCTGGTCGTCGCGTCCGGCGAGGTGATTCCCGTCGACGGTGTCGTCGCCGACCGACCGGCCGTCCTCGACGAGTCCGCGCTGACCGGGGAGTCTCTCCAGGTCGAACGGCGAGTCGGGGAGTCGGTGCGCAGCGGGGTGGTGAACGTCGGGTCGGCGATCGAACTGCGCGCCACCGCGAACGCCGCGAACAGTACCTATTCCGGCATCATCCGGCTGGCCCAGGAAGCAGCCGACGACAAGGCGCCGATCGTGCGGATCGCGGACCGCTTCGCCGTCTGGTTCCTTCCCCTGACCCTGCTGGTGTCGTCCCTCGCATGGTGGCTGAGCGGTTCGGCCGTGCGCGCGGTCGCCGTTCTCGTCGTCGCGACCCCGTGCCCGTTGCTGCTCGCCGCCCCTGTCGCCATCGTCTCCGGGCTGTCCCGCGCCTCACGGATCGGTGTCGTCGTCCGCGGTGGCGGAGCACTGGAAACACTCGGTCGAGCGCGGACCCTGGTGATGGACAAGACGGGAACGCTGACGACCGGCAGGCCGTCCGGGCTCGACGTCGCGGCCGCCCCCGGCCACGATCCCGACGAGGTACTCCGACTCGCCGCCGCTGTCGACCAGTTGTCGCCCCACGTTCTCGCCGAGTCGATCGTCCACTTCGCGAGGGCGAGGGGCTGCGCGCTGCCACTGCCAACCGATGTCAGCGAGCAGGCCGGAGGCGGGGTCAGCGGCGTCGTGAACGGTCGTGCCGTCAAGGTCGGTGCGGACCACGGCGTGTTGCCGGACTGGGCGGAGGCCGTCTCGACACGATCGGCCCTGGACGGCGCGGCGGTGGCCTGGGTTCAGATCGACAGCACTCTGGCCGGGGCGATCCTGCTGCGGGATCCGCTTCGTCGAGACGCGCCTCGCACATTGCGCCGACTGCGGGCGGCCGGGCTGAACCGACTGATCATGCTGACCGGTGACCGCCGCGCACCGGCCCTCGAGATCGGGTCGATCGTCGGACTGGACGCCGTGCTCGCGGAGCAGACGCCTGTGGGCAAGGTGGCAGCAGTGCGGGAGGAGAAGCGCCGGGCCGTCACGATGATGGTGGGGGACGGGATCAACGACGCACCGGCATTGGCGGCGGCGTCGGTCGGAGTGGCGATGGGCGCGCGCGGCGCCACCGCCAGTTCCCAGGCCGCCGACATCGTGCTGACGACCGACCACCTCGCCCGGTTGGCGGACGCCATGGAGATCGCACGGCGGTCGAGGCGGATCGCGATCCAGAGTGCCGGCATCGGTATGACGCTGTCGCTGCTGGCAATGATTGCCGCGGCGTTCGGCTGGATCGCTCCCGCGCCGGGCGCCCTACTGCAGGAGGGGATCGATGTGGCGGTCATCCTCAATGCCCTGCGCGCCCTTCGGGGCGGCCGATCCCGCGAGCTCGCGGTCACCCGGGAAACCGGTCTGCTGCTGCAGCGTTTCAACCGTGAACACGACGACCTGCGGGGAGCCCTGACCCTGATCCGTGACGCGGCAGAGCAGGTGAGTAGCCAACCCGGACCCGAGACGGTAGCGGCGGCGCGGAAAGCACACACCGTGCTGGTGGAGCAGGTCCTGCCCCATGAGCGCGCCGAAGAGACCCAGCTGTATCCCGCGCTGGCGGAGGCGTTCGGGACGGCCGAAGCCACCGCCCCGATGAGCCGAGCGCACGCGGAGATCGATCGGCTCAGCCGACGCCTGAAAACTCACCTCGGCGCCGTCGAGGCGCACGGCGGAGTCCGCCCGGATCAGCGTGACGACCTTCTCGCGTGCCTGTATGGACTGTATGCGGTGCTGCGTCTACATTTCGCCCAGGAGGAAGAGGACTACTTCGCGCTGGCCCCGGGAATCGAGGACGAGCGCTGACCGGCGTCGGCGCTACCGAACGACGAGGAGCGGGCACCGGACGGAGTGCATCAGAGCCCGGCTCGTCGATCCCAACAGCATGCTGGTGAATCCGCCGCGTCCGCGACTACCGACAACGAGAAGTCGGGCGTTGTCGGCTTGTTCGCGCAAGTTGCGTACCGGCCGGTCCATGACGACCATCGTCCGCACCTTGACGTCGGGAAAATCCTCGGCACGGCCGGCGAGACTCTCCGACAGCAGGGCCGTCTCCTGGGTGACGATCTGCTTCCACCCGGAAACGCCGTCGACCTCCCCGTGCGGCACCGGGAGGTCGACGTCGGACCAGGCGTGCACGGCGACCAGTTCGCACTGGCGCAGGCCGGCCTCGACGAAGGCCATCGAGACGGCGGGCTCGCTGTGCGCCGAACCGTCCACCCCCACGACGACAGGCCCCTCGAGGCGGGTGACCTCGGAATCGGGAAGATCGTGGATGATCGCCACCGGGCACGGTGCGTGGGTGGCGACCGCGGCGCTGACCGATCCCAGGAAGCCGCGCTCGATGATTCCCTGCCGGTTCGAGCCGACGACGACCATCGCGGCGGATTGCGCTCTCTCCAGGAGTTCCCCGGCCGGCGTTCCGGTGCAGAGGGTGGTGTGCAGGTCGAGGGACTGCCCGGGCACCGTCCGGCCGGCGATCTCCGCCGCGACGGCCAGCCGGTTCTTCCCGTTGCGTTCCTCGTCGTCGAAAAAGCTCTCCGGCATGCCGATCGGCACACCGTAGGCGCCCGCCACGAACGTGGTCGTGACGATCGACAGCGCGCAGTTCCGCAACGCCGCCTCCTGCGCGGCCCACGCCACCGCCTGGAGCGAGGACGGTGACCCGTCTGTTCCGACGACGATCGCGCGATGGGGCGCCATGATGTTCTCCTCGAGGAAGCTCGCGGCAGATGTTGCCGCTACTCTCATCGTGACTGTGTGTCCGTGGTCGGCGTAGGGGAGAAGGTCCCCACCTCGGCGGACGGGCGTGCCGCTCCCTGCTCACGGGAGCGGCGCCGACCACCGGAGAGTGGTGCCGCCACCGGGGGTGGTGTCGATGGTGAAGTGCCCGTTCACTTCCCGCGCCCGGATAGCCAGGTTTTCCAATCCACTGGTGACGGCGTTCTCCACGAAACCTTTGCCGTCGTCCGCGACCTCGATGGCGAGATCGTCATAGACGGAGATGCTGACCGTGACCGTTTCGGCTCCTGCATGCCGTACCGCGTTGCTCAACGCCTCACGTAGGACGGCCTCGGCGTGCTCGGCGAGCGCGGCGTCGATGACGGACAGCGGCCCGGACATGTGCACGGTCGTGCGGAGTCCGGAATCCGCGGTGGTCTCGGCGACGATCTCGTGCAGCCGCCGCCGGAACTGGGTCATCCCCCCCGAACCGCCGTGAAGGTCGAAGATGGCGGTACGGATATCACGCACGATGTCGTGAAGGTCGTCGATCGACTGTTCGAGCCGCTGCTTGACGATCGGAGCCTTCGCCCTCTGCAAGGTGCTCTGCAGCGACAGGCCGACCGCGAAGAGGCGCTGAATGACGTGGTCGTGGAGATCCCGCGCGATGCGATCCCGATCGGACAGGACGTCGAGCTCACGCATTCGGCGTTGACTGTTGGCCAGCTGCAACGCGACGGCCGCCTGGTCTGCGAACCCCGACATCAGCGCCAGCTGGTCGTCGGTGAACGGCAGAGCGTCGACGTGGCGGAGCGTCACCAGCACCCCCGTCACCGATTGCGCGGCACGCAGCGGCAGCGCCAGCGCCGGACCGAACCGGGTTCCCGTCTCGAACCCGGGGTCGAACGCCAGCGCCGTGACGCGAAGCGGTGTCCGTTCGCGGAAAGCCTCGCCGGACGTGGATTTGTCGACCGGGATCGTCCGGCCGATGATCCGATCCGACACCGTCCCCGCCGATGCCGTCACCACGAGCTCGGTGACCTCGTCCGACGGGATGTCGGGATCGTCCGGTACCGCGAGAAAGGCACTGTCGGCGCCGGTGAGGGCAAGGGCGTCGTCGGCGATCACCTGCAGCACCTCGGCCGTCTCGCTGCCCGCGAGTAGTTCGGTCGCGATCTCCCGCGTCGCTTCGAGCCACGCCTGCCTCGTCCGGGACTCCTCGTACAGGCGGGCGTTCTCGATCGCGATCCCGGCCGCGGCCGCGAGCGCGCGGAGAAGGACCTCGTCGTCCTCGGTGAACTGTGACCCGTTAGCCTTCTCCGTCAGATACAGATTCCCGAACACCTCGTCCCGGATCTGAATGGGAACTCCCAGAAAGGTTTTCATCGGCGGGTGCTCGGCCGGGAATCCCACCGACGCGGAGTGATGAGACAGGTCATCCAGCCGGACCGGCTTCGGATTGGTGATGAGAAAACCGAGGACCCCGCGACCACGGGGCAGGTCGCCGATACGCTCGCGGGTCTCCTCGTCGATGCCCTCGAAGACGAACTCACTCAGGCCCCCACCCGGGCCGAGCACCCCCAGCGCGCCGTAGCGGGCATCCACCAGATTGATCGCAGCATGGACGATGGTGTGGAGCGTGTTGTCGAGGTCGAGTCCCGACGTGACCGCGAGCATCGCCTCGAGCAGCCCGTCGACGTGATCTCGGGCATCGACGATCTGCTCGATGCGCTCCTGCACCTCGGCCAGGAGCTCACGGAGCCGAAGCTCGGACAGACTACCGAGTAACGGACCTCGGTCGCCCGCATCCGGTTGACGGGTCACACGACGCATTGTCCCACGTAGCGCCATGGCGGGGAGCCGGAACAACCACTGGACGCACAACCGACCCGGTCTGATCCGTCAGATGCCGGACTGTCTCGACTGCATCTTCGTCGCGAGCACCGCGGCCTGAGTCCTGCGCTCCACACCCAGCTTGGTCAGCAGCCGGGACACGTAGTTCTTGACGGTCTTCTCGGCCAGAAACATCCGCGCCGCGATCTGACGGTTCGTCAGCCCCTCACCGAGCAGGGCGAGGAGTGTCCGTTCCTGATTCGTCAGATGCCCGAAGATTCCATCCTTCTCACCAGCGTTCGCGCGGACCTTCACCATCAGAGCAGCGGCGGCGCGACTGTCGAGGAGTGACCTGCCGGCCCCGACGTCGTGGACCGCCCGGGTCAATTCCATACCCCGGATGTCCTTCACGACGTATCCACTGGCCCCGGCGAGAATCGCGTCGAGCATCGCCTGGTCGTCCGAGAACGAGGTGAGGATGAGGCAGTGCAATTCCGGCATCAGTGAGTGCAGTTCGCGGCACAGTTCGATTCCGTTGCCGTCGGGGAGCCGCACGTCGAGGACCGCGACGTCGGGTTTCAGGGCCGGCACGCGTGCCATCGCCTGAGAGTAGGAGGCGGCTTCACCGACGACCGTCAGATCGGGGTCAGCGGTGAGGAGGTCGGCGATTCCGCGCCGGACGACCTCGTGATCATCCACGAGAAAGACGTTGATCATGCCGCAACCTCCAGTCTTTGCTGTGTGATCGCTCCGGGAATCAGACTACGCCGAGATCAGCAGGCATCCGAAGCCTCCGACTCGAGGCCCTCCGATGGTCATCGAGTGGCGGGACGAACCGGGCGCATCCCGTGCCGGCGTGGTCGGTGGGGCATCAACATCGCCACCGCCAGGCCGACGGTGGCGACCAGTGTCGCGGCCGCGCCGACTCCGACGAGGGGAGTCGCCAGCCAGGCGCCGAGCAGGACGACCAGGCCTGCGGTCACCGCTCCCGACAGCAACGCCAGCACCAGCCCGATCGGGTGGAGGTACAGGAACTCGCCGGGTTCGCCGTCGCGCGGGCGACGGTCCTCGCGCGGCCGCGCGGTGGGGTGACGTTCGAACATGCGGTCCTCACTCCTTCGCCGACGGGTGGTTCCGATGTGGTGTGTCGGCCTCTTCCACAACGGTGCGATAACGGCGCTCGCGTTTCCAGGGCCGAAAGTCACCAGGTCAGAGTTGTCGGGTTTTCGCGGGCGGGCGACGAAATGTGACGCCCGGCCGGGCCTCCGATGCCGGTCCGGCTCGGTCGTCCCTGCCCATGACCTTGTGCCCTAGGCCGTTCACCTGGTGCGCGCAAGACTCGAACACAGGAGGACCGTTCCGAGGAGGGCGTGATGACCATCGATCAGGCACTGCGCTGGTGGCGTCTGGCGCCGTGGAGCCGAAACCCCCTGATGCGGGGCACGGATCGTGTCGACTCCGTCGTCGCGGCCGTCCTGATCACCGTCGTCCTGATCGTGGTCCCGTTCGCGGCGGCGTTCGGAACCGTGACCTACACCGGCTTGGCCGAACGGTCTCACGCCGAACTGCAGACCAGGCACGCACAGTCCGCCGTTCTCGTCGAGGACCCACGGCCGGTGGTGGTCGCCGACGCGCACAGCCGCTCACCGGACACGCAGGACCGTGCGACAGCGCAGTGGACGGCACCGGACGGCACCCTCCGCTCGACCGACGTGGAGACCGCGCCCGGGACGCACCGCGGCGACACGGTCACGGTGTGGGTGGACACGAACGGCAACGTCGTTGCCGAGCCCCGGTCGGGAATGCAGAACGCGGCGATCGCCGTGAGCGCGGCCCTGTCGGTGTGGGCGGGCGCGGCGGTCGGCGCCCTCCTGCTGTACTCCGGCGTGCGGTGGATCAGCGGCCGAAGCCGGATGCGGCAGTGGGATCGGGAATGGAACGATCTCGGCCGCACACCGGGATGGCCGGTCAGTTGACCGACCGACGCGCCGGTCGTGAACGTCCCGCCTTGACGGTGCCTAACCCAGACTGACCGTGCACCCCGGTTCCAGCCGAACGACCTGATCGCGACACGAGATCTCGATCGCGCGTTGATTTCCGGCGCCCGCACTGACCTGAACGCGCCGACCGCTGATCGTCAGCCACAGCTGGTGCCCGCGATAGACGATCGGAAATTCGAGCGCACCGAGCGTATGCGGCCATTCCGGGCTGAACACGAGGCGGTCACCGCGCGTTTCCAGCCCCGTGAAGCAGCGCTGCAGCAGGTCGATGCTTCCCGCCATCGCCGCCAGGTGGATCCCCTCGGAGGTCGTGCCGCCCTGGATGTCGGTGATGTCGGACGCGAGAACCCTGTCGAAGAATTCCATGGCCTTGCTACGGTTGGCGCGGGCCAGCACCCAGGAATGCACCACCGCACTGAGCGTGGAACCGTGTGAGGTCCGCGCGATGTAGTAGTCGATGGTGCGCGGGATCGCCTCCGGTTCGAGCTGATATCCGAGGTGCCCGAACAGATCTCGCAGTTCGTCGGCGGACAGCAGATAGAACAGCATCAACACGTCGGCCTGCTTCGACGCCCGGTACCGGTTGACGTCGTCGCCCTCCGCCTCGAGGATGCGGTCGAGCCGCTGAATGTCGGTGTACCGCTGCCGGTAGCCGGCCCAGTCCAGTTCCGCCAGCGCCTCGTACCCCTCGAACTGACTGATGACCCGATCGTGGAAGGGAACGAACATGCGGCGGCTCACGTCCGCCCACCGGGCCATCTCGTGGGCATCCAGGCTCAGGGTGTCCACCAGATCGGCCCGGTCCGGGGCCGGAATCATATCGAGGGCCTCTCGCGCCCGGAGGATCACCCACACGGCCATGACGTTGGTGTACGCGTTGTTGTCGACTCCCTCGTGCGGTGCGTCGGGGTAGCCGGAATGAAACTCGTCCGGCCCCATCACCCCGCGGATGGTGTAGCGACGCCGCGCCGACTCGTAGGAGGCGAGGCCGGCGAAGAATCGGGCGATCTCCACCAGCATCTCGGCGCCGAAATCACTGAGAAACTCGAGATCCCCGGTGACCTGGTAGTAGTTCCAGACGTTGTAGGCGATCGCGATGCCGATGTGGTGCTGGCGCCAACTCGGGTCCGGGAGCCAACGACCGGACCGCGGGTTGAGATGCACTTGCTGGCTTTCCTCCCGGCCGTCGCTGCCCGACTGCCACGGGAACATGGCGCCGCGATGACCGGCCGCCCGCGCGGCCCGGCGGGCCTCCGGCAGACGACGGTACCGGTAGCGCAGCAACGACCGGGTCAAGGTAGGCACCCGCAGGTTCAGGACCGGGAAGACGAACAACTCGTCCCAGAAGACGTGGCCGCGGTACGCCTCACCGTGCAGTCCCCGGGCGGGCACACCGACATCGAGGTCCGCGGTGTTCGGCGACACCGTCTGCAGGAGTTGCATCTGGTGGAGCCGGGCGATGCGCAGCCCGTCCTGGTAGTGGCCGAGGGAGATTCCGATGCGGTCCCACAGGTGCTCCCAGGCCAGGACGTGACCGTCCAGCACTTCCTCGAACCCACCGATCGACGGCACCCAGCGTGCCGCTTCGTCGGCCGGTTCGGACAGTGCGTGATCGCGCCCGGTGAACACGGTCACCATCTTCTCGAACGTGACGGACTCACCCTCGGTGAGATCGACCGTGAGGTCGTGGCCGATGCGCCCGTCGTCATCGTGCAGACGGTAGGTGCATTCGCGGTGTCGATCGCGGGGCGACAGCGTGGTCCGTGCCGCCATGGCCACCGGTATCCGCGACTGGGTGGTCTGCATCGCCAGCAGGACGGTATCCGCCGACAGCGCGCCGGACTGGAGCGGCGCGAGATGCTCGGCGGCGAGATCCCGGTACCGCTCGACGAGGGTGTTGCGGACCGCACCGTCGAGAGCCGAACGCAACTCGAACGAGCCGGACCAGTTCTCGGCGACGATCGTCGTCTGCAGTGCACACACGTGGGGGAGATGCATGGCGACGAATCTCCGCTGGATGACCGACGTCGTTCGCCCGGCGCCGTCGCGGTACCGGAACCGGCGGGTGAGTACGGCGCGACGCAGATTGAGGTACTGGCGGTACTCGAGCAGGTCGGTGGCGTCGACGTCGAACCACGGCCCGCCCTCGATGCGAAAGGTCGTCGTCAGCCAGTTCGGGGCATTCACCATGCTTTCGTTCACGATCTCCGTCCCGGCACGTTCGTCGCGTAAGCGGTTGTACAGACCCGCGATATAGGTGCCCGGGTAGTGGACGGAGCCGGCCGTTGCCTCGGGTGCGCACCCGCGAGTCGCGAAGTAGCCGTTCCCCAGAGTGCAGATGGCCTCCCGTAACTTCTCGGTCGCGGGGTCGTAGCCGTCGTAGAACAGCATCCACGCATCGGCCGTGGCTGCGGTCTCGGGGTCGCGACCGAGGAGATCCGCGAGCCGCTGCAGCAGTTCGCGGACCTGGGCCGGGTCGTTCACGGCGAATCGTGCCGCCGACCGTCGATCCCCGACCTCCGTGCTGCGGACGACGATCCCCACCCCGTTCGTCGTCACGGCGTCGAAGGCGTCCTCGTCGGTGAGGTCGTCGCCGATGTAGATCGGAAGTAGGGACTTCGCGTCGTGGATGTGCTCGAGGACCCAGTTCAATGCGCGTCCCTTGTCCCAGTCGACGTCGGGACGGAGTTCGACGACCTTGCGACCCCCGGTGACCCGCAGGCGGACCTCCCCGGTGGTGGCGACGTCATGGACCGTGGCGACGACCTCGTCGATCCGGTCGGGGGCAACGTTGCGGTAGTGGACGGCGACGGTGTATTTCTTCGGTTCGATCAACACGCCCGGCACGTCTCGGAGGCGGTCGGTGAGGGCGCGGGTGGCGTGATGCAGCAACGGTACCGCGGCGAGAGCGTCGGGATTCTGGTAGTACTGCCCCTGCGGTCCGGCCAGTTCGAATCCGTGGCTGCCCGCATACCAGATGTCCGCCAGACCGACCCGTGTCTGCACGTCCGCGAGGTCGCGTCCGCTGATCACCGCCACCGGGCACTCGTGTGTCAGCCGAACCAGCTCGTCGCCCACACCGTCGACCAGGACGGCCTTCGACGGGTCGGACACGATGTTCGCGAGTGTGCCGTCGAAGTCGAGAAACACTGCGGGCCTGCGGATCCGGAGGAGGGCGGTCAGTTCATGCCGCGACGTAAGAGCGTCCGGAATCTCGGACAGCCGGAGATCGCTCGCACGGAACTGGATCTCGGAGGGGTCGGCGACAACGAAATCTGCTCCGCACCGTGCCAAGTCGTCGGCGCGGCGGTCGTGCCCGACCCCGATGACAAGTGCGAAGCCGCCCCGCCTGGCCGCGGCTGCCGCCTCCGCGGAGGCCGTGACGACCACCGCACCGCCCGGATGTGCGCCCAGTCGGTCGGCGGCGTCGACCGGCGACGCGCCGTCGACCCGAACCGGAAACAGGTCGGCGATCCTTGCGATGTCGAGCACCGGTCGAACGTCGCGATCGGCCGAGAAGACCGCGGTCGCCACCCCGAGACTCTGCAGCTGACGGACGAGTGCTCTCGTGGTGTCGGTCCGCGCGGACTCGGTCATCGCGACGTCGAGGTCGAAGATCACCGCATCGTGCCGTCGCAGATCGATCCCAGCGTGTGACACGGGGCTCAGCTCCCGGGTGGTGGACGCATGACAACTGCTCTCCGAACTGCCGCGACGCCGGTATGCCCAGATTACGTCGGAAGCGCGCGATGATCAGGCGTGACTGGAGGTGACCTGCCGAGCGAGTGTCCGGCCCCACTGCTCGGCGCGTGTCTCCTCGCCATCCTCGAGCCGCGATTCCTTGTCGACGAGGAAACTCTCGGAGTCGGCGACGAGATCGAACCCGTGCAGGCGCAGCTTTCGGCAGATGCCCTTCGATGCCCGGCCGGTCAGTAGGGCGGGGCCGTTCGCACGAGTGTCGAACGCCACCGCCTTCCCGTGAGTCGGGGGGAGCCCGTCGAGCCACTCACGGAGGCCCTCGCTCTCCGCGTCAGGTTCCAGTGTCACCGTGCTGTCCGGTTTCTGGGCCGTCACGGCCGCTCCGCGACGGGTCGACTCCCGGCTCATCCCGTGGACATGCGTCGGACCGCCGACCATCACGAGATCGTAGCCGGACAGGTCTTCGTCACCGGCCCGGGTGACCGGGACCGCTGTGACGGGTCCCGCGGACTCGAGGCCCCGGGCGATCGCCTCTGCCACGTGCCGGGTGTTTCCGAACATCGATTCGTAGACCACGAGTGTTCGCATGTCGACTCCTTCTGAGGTTGGGGGCTCGGCGCCGCGATCTGGGCCAGAGCGTGTTCTGGCCGACGGTTCACGTCGACGGGTGCGCGCCGAACATCACGCGCGCCCACCAGTCGGCCAGCGGGCTCGGATCGGGCCAGTCGATTCGGTCGTCATCCGTCTCCGGCACTGGCGGCTGTGTGTGTCTCGTCGTCGACCGACTTCCCTGTCGACGACGTTGAGGTGGGGGATTCATGGCGAACTCCGAGGGGTCGTGTCACTTCGGATTCAACCAACGATGGCGACCACCGAGTAGGGTCTACCGTCACTTTCCGGAACTGTGCCCCCTGCATAGGCATCGGGTCGCGCCGTGGTGAGCGGGATGACCTATGCCCCTACCGACGCCGTTGTCGCATCTGAGACCGTGACGATGACCGGAGGAGTTGAGGACCATGAGTATTCTCGCGCAACGTCAGGCCATCGTCGTCGGTGTCGACGGTTCGGAACGAGCGATGCGAGCCGCGGTCTGGGCGGCGGCGGTCGCTCGGCGCAAGTCTGTGCCACTGCGTCTGGCTCACGTCCTGCCCAGTCCGGGATATCACTACAGCGAAGCCGCGCTTCTCTTCCAGAACGAGTTCGCCGAGGAAGTCGAGAAGTCTGCCCACGAGATCCTGGATCGCGCCGAACAACACGTCAAGAGCGCCGTCCCCGACGTCACCGTGTCGTGCAGCACCCATCCCGGCCCCGCGGGACCGGCACTCGCAGGATTGAGCGCGCACGCCGAGATGGTGGTGGTGGGATCCACCGGTGCGGGTGCACTGCAATCGATCCTCACCGGCTCCACCGTCCTGCAGGTGGTCAACCGTGCGCACTGTCCGGTTACCGTGTTCCGATCGGAGGCACCGTCCCCGGTACCCGACCACCGTCCTGTCGTCGTCGGCGTCGACGGCAGTGACCTGAGCTCACTCGCCATCACTACGGCCGTCGAATTCGCCACGTTCTTCGAGGTACCGCTCCTCGCGGTGCACGGCTGGGGCGCCGGCGACCTCTCGGAGCGCCCTGCCGCCCTGCCGATGGTGAACTGGGCCGTCGTCGAAGAAGAGCAATCCGTTCTGATGGCGGAGAATCTCGCCGGCTGGCGCGAGAAATGCCCGGATCTACAACTGACGACCGTCATCGAACAAGCTGGTCCGGCCGAGCTGATCCTCGAGTACGCTCGCGACGCACAACTCGTCCTCGTCGGCAGCCACGGCCACAACCGCCTGGCCGGAGCGTTTCTGGGATCGACCAGTCAGAATTTGCTCCATCACGTCGCCTGCCCGATCACGATCTGCCGCCGAGCGAGCTGACCTCACGGGTCACAGTCGCCGGGCGATCGATTCCGCTTGCGCGCCCAGTTTTGCCAGCCGCAGGTCGGCGAGCGGGGTCAGTGCACCGCCCATCCTGTTCGTCACGAACGCCACCGACAGCCCCGTCTCCGGGTCCGCGAACGCGCCGGAACCACCGAGTCCGTAGTGGCCGAATGCGTGTGGATACTGATTGCGGCTGGCGACGAACGCCGCATGATAACCCAGGCGCCAGTGCATCCGGATACCGAGCACATAGTCGCGTGCCGTCGTCTGCACCTCACCGATCTGCGCGAGCGTGTCCTCCGTCAGGAACCTCCTTCCGCCCACCATGCCCTTGTTCGCGAGCGCCGCATACATTCGGGCGAGGGCACGGGCACTGAAGACACCGTTCCAGCCGGGCATCACATAGTCGTGAATGGCCGGATTGCGGACCAGTTCGTCGAACCCCTCCGGCATGCCTGCGTGTGCGATGTTCCGCAACACAGGCAGGCACGACAGGGCGAAGGACGCGGTCTCCCACGGCACCCCGAACGGAGTGATGCGGGGGAAGGACTTGGCGATGCGGTGACGTTCCTCCGCGGGAACCTGGAACCAGAATTCGCGGATTCCGAGGGGTTCGGCGATCTCGGTGCGGACGAGGTCGGTGAACGACGAACCGGTCGCCCGAGTGGTGAGTTCCGCGACCAGCGATCCGAACGTGACGGCGTGATAACCCGGCATGACGGCTCGGCGACGATCCGGTGCCGCGGATGCGAGAGCGCCGACGACGCTGTCGTGATCGAACAGCGCCGCCCGCCCCGGTACCAGTCCGCGCACACGATGCAGACCAGCCCGGTGCGTCAACAAATCCCGCACCGTCACCAACTCCTTGCCGGCACTCGCGAACTCGGGCCAATACGTGGCAACGGGTGCGTCGTAGTCGATCAGTTCGCGGTCCACCAGCCGGTGTAGCACCGTGCTCGCAACGCCCTTGCCGGTGGAGAAGGACACCGAGACGGTGTCGGACTGCCAGCGCGTGTCGCGCGCGGCCCATCCCGACCAGATGTCGACCACGGGCTCACCGTGCAGGTAGAGCGCGAGGGCGCCGCCCCCGTCGCTAGGCTGCCCGAACAACCGGAAGAACTGACCGGCCAGCTCACCGAAACGAGGATCGACGAGCATCATGCTGGGCGTGGGAAGCTCCGGACGCGCCACCGTACGCTTGCGGGTCGGCAGGTTGTCTGCGGCAAGTTCGCGGGGATTCGTCATGGCGTGCAGTCTCACTGTCGGCGGTCGCCCGATGCCACCACCATCGCTTGTATACAACACTGGATACGGCGCGCTGATTCCTCCGGGGACACCACCGGAAACGGCCGAAAGACCCTGTAAACGACCCCCGGCACGGTGTGACACTGGTAGCACGGCGGACCAATTCGGACCACACCGCCGAACAGCCCGGAGGAGGCCGCCCCGTGATGTACGACGACGATGTCGGCGGTTGGGGGTATGCACTGATGTTCACCGGTATGGCGCTGATCTGGGGCCTGCTGATCGTGGGAATCATCCTGTTGATCCGCTACGTGAGTCACCCGTTCCCGGCACCGCCCGGCGAGCCACCGCATCGCAGTGCCGAAGCGGTCCTGGCCGAGCGATTCGCACGCGGAGAGATCGACGAGCAGGAATACAGGAATCGCCTGAGCATCCTGCGCGCCGGGACGACGCCCTGACACCCGCGCACACGAAGGAGGTGATCGTGATGGATGCGATGCAGATGTTCCACATGTTCATGATGTGGCTGCACAGCATGGGTGTCCTGCCGCCCATGCACATGATGCCGATGTGACGCCGCGGCGCGGGGTCCCGCAGGGACGGGTCCCCGGCGCCCACACCGAAGCTCAGCGACACAGACCGACCGCAGACCCGATCCACGAGCGAGTTGACCGACGTGATCACCACGAATCAGCGATACATGACCCAGACGGACTTCATGTCGTGGCGGATGGAGGAGGATCCGATCCTCCGATCGACCATCGTGGCTGTCGCGCTGCTCGACCGCAGGCCGGATCAGAGCCGATTCGTAGACATGATGCGCAGAGCGGTCGACCTCGTTCCCCTGTTCCGGCGGACGGCGATCGAGGATCCGCTGGGCCTGGCGCCGCCGCGGTGGGCGGACGATCGAGACTTCGACCTCAGCTGGCACCTGCGCCGCTACACCCTCGCCGAACCACGAACATGGGACGGGGTTCTCGACTTCGCGCGGACCGCCGAGATGACGGCGTTCGACAAGCGCCGCCCGCTCTGGGAGTTCACGATTCTCGACGGACTGAACGACGGCAGATCCGCCCTCGTGATGAAAGTGCATCACTCTCTCACCGACGGTGTCAGTGGAATGCAGATAGCCCGGGAGATCGTGGATTTCACCCGCGAAGGCACACCACGACCCGGCCGGACCGACCGGGCGACGGCCGTGCCGCACGGTGGATCGTCTCGTCCGCCGAGCCGCCTCTCCTGGTACCGGGATACGGCCGCGGACGTGACCCATCGGGCGGCGAACATTTTGGGCCGCAACAGTGTTCGGCTGGTTCGTGCGCCGAGGGCCACCTGGCGCGAAGCAACCGCTCTCGCCGGCTCCACACTGCGCCTCACGCGTCCCGTGGTTTCCACGCTGTCCCCGGTGATGACGAAACGCAGCACGCGGCGTCACTGCGCGGTGCTCGACGTGCCGGTGGAAGCGCTCGTTCAGGCGGCCGCGGCGGCCGCCGGTTCGATCAACGACGCGTTTCTGGCTGCTGTCCTGCTGGGAATGGCGAAGTATCACCGACTGCACGGAGCCGAGATCCGCGAACTGCGGATGACGCTGCCGATCAGCCTGCGCACCGAAACGGACCCGCTGGGCGGCAACCGCATCAGTCTGGCACGATTTGCGCTACCCACCGATATCGACGACCCCGCCGAGCTGATGCGCCGGGTACACGCCACCGTCGATGCGTGGCGCCGTGAGCCCGCGATTCCGTTGTCCCCGATGATCGCCGGCGCCGTGAACCTGCTTCCCGCCTCGACACTCGGAAACATGCTCAAACACGTCGACTTCGTCGCCTCGAACGTCGCCGGATCCCCGGTCCCACTGTTCATTGCCGGCTCGGAGATCCTGCACTACTACGCATTCAGCCCCACACTCGGATCGGCGTTCAACGTCACCCTGATGTCCTACACCACGCAATGCTGCGTCGGGATCAACGCCGACACCGATGCCGTGCCGGATCTGGCGACCTTGACGGAGTCTCTCGCCGACGGGTTTCGCGCCGTCCTCGGACTGTGCGCGAAGACAACCGACACGAGGGTGGTCGTGGCCTCATGATCGCGGAACCCCCATGTAACCGACAAGCACATCGAGGACGCGACGCCGCGCCCACACCGAACGGAGGCCGATGAACATGAACGAGAAGACGTGGTCCGTGGAGATCGTCATCGACGAGCACGACGCCGACGAAGGCGGGTCCAGGACCCGGGCCCAAGCCCGGCTCCGAACCCGCGACACCCACACCCTGGTCGGGGTCGGGCTCGCCCGCCGGAATCCCGCGGACACCGAGATCCCCGAGATCGGCGACGAACTGGCCACGGCACGTGCGTTGGCCGACCTCGCCCACCAGTTGATCGAGCTCACCGCGGCCGACGTGGAAGCGGCCACGCACAGCCGGGTCCACCTCACCGAGTGATGGACCCGCCACATAGGCAAGGGAGTGAGCACATGGAGGGGCAACCAACCGCGCACGCCGGCGCGAGTGTCCTGGATCGCCGCGGCCTCGACCAACTGATCGAGGCGCTCCGCGCCCGCGGATATCGCGTCGTCGGTCCCACCGTCGAGGATTCGGCCATCGTTCTCGCCGAACTCGATTCCGGTGCGCAGCTGCCGTCCGGCTGGGGTGTGACGACCGGGCCCGGGACGTATCGGCTGCGTCGGCGAGACGACGCCGCAGTCTTCGGTCACTCGGCGGGCCCGCAGTCGTGGAAACGATTCCTCCATCCGCCCCGGCAGCAGCAGTGGTCCGTCGACCGGGAGGGTACCTTCGTCGCACCGGCCCACGACGAGCGCCCCTACGCCTTCGTGGGGATCCGCGGCTGCGATCTCGCGGCCATATCCGTCCTGCGCCGGGTACTGTGCCCGGACCCCGACTCCGACAGCACCACTGCCCTCAGGTTCCGGAAACTGTTCATCGTGGCCGCCCACTGCACCGAACCGGGAGGTGTCTGTTTCTGCGCCTCGATGGGCACCGGACCCGCGGCCGGACCAGGGTACGATCTGGCGCTGACCGAGCGCATCGACGAGCACGGCCACCGTTTCGTCGTCGAGGTCGGCACCGAATCCGGTGCCGACGTCCTCGCCGACGTCGCCCACCGTGCCGCCGCGACCGCGGAGGCCGACGACGCCCGGCAGGCCGTGAGCACCGCAACCGGCCGCATGGGACGGGCGATGCCCGACGTGGATCTTCGCGCACTGCTCCGCGACGCGCGCGGAGCCGACGTTTGGGAGGACGTTGCAAGCCGGTGTTTGACCTGCGGAAACTGCACAATGGTGTGCCCTACCTGTTTCTGTACCACCAGTGAGGACGTCACCGATCTGACGGGGGAGCACGCCGAGCGGTGGCAGCATTGGTCGTCGTGCTTCGAACCCGACTTCAGCTACGTGCACGGCGGGAACGTCCGGACGTCGGGGGAGAGCCGATACCGGCAGTGGATGTCCCACAAGCTCGGAACGTGGTTCGACCAGTTCGGCAGCTCCGGGTGCGTGGGATGCGGACGGTGCATCGACTGGTGCCCCGTCGGGATCGACATCAGCGCAGAGGCCGCGCGGCTGGTGCAGGTCATGCCTGCCTACCGGCCGGAGGACGACCGGGAGCAACGGTGAACGCCGACGAATCGACGCTGCCACCAGTCCTCGGCCGACTCGACCATCAACACCGGCTTCGGCTCGCGGAACTCAGCACCCCGGTTCGATTCGCCGCGGGGGAGTTCGTCTTCCGCGAGAACGAACCGGCGACCCGGTGCTGGCTGCTCGGTACCGGAAGTGTCGTCCTCACCACGCTGGTACCCGGCCGCGGCACCGTCGCACTCGAAACCCTGCACGGCGGTGACGTTCTCGGCTGGTCGTGGCTCGGCGCCCGGCAGGTGTGGCAGTTCGATGCCCAGGCCACGACGACCACCGATGCCGCGGAGGTGGACGTCGCCGCGCTCGAGCAGATGGCGCTCAGCCGCCCCGACTTCGGATATGCCGTCACCCGCGCGTTGTCCGGGGTGCTGATCGCCCGGCTGCAGTCCACCCGCGCGCGACTCCTCGATCTCTACGCGAATCGCGGCGACCGGTGACTGCACTGCCGGACGACCGCATGCTTCCGACCGGATACCGGGTCGTGTCCCGTTCGGTGGAGACCCGCGACTCGGTCACCGTGACCCTCGCCCCGGCCGCCCCACCCGCGATGCCGCTCGCGCAGTTCACCCCCGGCCAATTCATGATGTTGTACGCCCACGGGGTCGGCGAGGTCGCGATCTCGGTCTCGGGCGACCCGTCCGCCACGGACGGAACCCTCGTCCACACGATCCGCAACGTCGGAGCGGTGAGCCGGGCACTCCACGACGCCCCGCTCGGCACGATCATCGGTGTGCGCGGCCCCTTCGGGCGGGGCTGGACCATGCCCACCGGCCCGGACCGAGACCTCGTGATCGTTGCCGGGGGAGTGGGATTGGCGCCGCTGCGGCCGGTGGTGCTCGCCGCGCTGGCCGCGCGGGACAAGTTCCGCCGGCTCGTTCTCGTCGTCGGCGCCCGCACCCCAGCGGACATCCTCTACCGTGCCGAACTCGGGGCCTGGCAGGCCCGCACGGACCTCACCGTGGAAGTGACGATCGACCAGCCGATCGCGGGATGGACGGGAGGCGTCGGCTTCGTCACCGAATCCCTGCACCGGGTGGACCTCGACCCCGGACGCACCACCGCGCTGCTGTGCGGACCGGAGCCGATGATGCGGTTCTGCGCCCGGGCACTGACCGACCGCCGGGTGCGTCCGGACGACATTCAGGTGTCCGTGGAACGGAACATGCAATGCGGCATCGGGGCCTGCGGACACTGCCAGCTCGGCGAACTGCTGCTGTGCCGAGACGGTCCCGTCGTCGACTACGCCACCGCCGAACCACTTCTACGGGTACCGGAGCTGTGATGAGCGCACCACCGACCACCAAACCCAAACTCGCCGTGTGGAAGTTCGCCTCCTGCGACGGCTGTCAGCTCACCCTCCTCGACTGCGAGGACGAGCTGCTCGCCCTGTCGGAGGCCGTGGAAATCTCCCATTTCCTCGAGCTGTCGGACACGATCACCGCTGGCCCATACGATCTGTCGCTGGTCGAAGGGTCGATCACCACGGCCGCCGACCGGGACCGCATCCGCGCGGTGCGGGAGCAGTCCCGGTTCCTCGTCACGATCGGGGCCTGCGCGACGGCCGGCGGCATCCAAGCGTTACGCAACTTCGCCGACATCGACGAGTTCCTGTCGGTGGTCTACGCGAGGCCCGAGTACATCGACACCCTCGCCACCTCGACCGCGATCTCGGCGCACGTCCCCGTCGACTTCGAGCTGCGCGGTTGCCCGATCGACCGGCGTCAACTCCTCGAGGTCATCACCGCATACCTCGCCGGCCGGCGGCCCAACATCCCCGACACCAGCGTGTGCACCGAATGCAAGCGGCGCGGTCTGACGTGTGTGATGGTCGCCGACGGAACACCCTGCCTCGGCCCGGTGACCCACTCCGGTTGCGGCGCGCTGTGCCCGTCGGTCTCCCGCGGATGCTACGGCTGCTTCGGCCCCACCACCGACCCGAATCTCGCCGCGATGCGGGGTTGGCTGCGCACATGCGGAATGAGCGAGGACGCCATGGGCCGCGTCTTCGCCACATTCAACGTGGCGGCATACGGATCGGAAGGGAAGGTCCATGGCACCCCGCAATAGAGAACTGATGGTGCGCGCCCTCGCCAGGGTCGAGGGTGAGGGCCGCGTCGACGTGACCGTGCGGGAGGGGAGAGCAGAACACGTCACACTCGACATCTACGAGCCGCCCCGCTTCTTCGAATCCTTCCTCCGTGACCGCCACTTTCTCGAACCCCCGGACATCACCTCGCGAATCTGCGGTATCTGCCCGGTGGCCTATCAGGTGAGCGCGTGCAACGCCATCGAGCAGGCATGCGGACTCGAGCTCGACGACAACGTGAGGGATCTGCGGCGACTGCTGTACTGCGGCGAGTGGATTGCCAGTCACGTGCTGCACATCTACTTCCTGCACGCACCCGACTTTCTGGGGCTCCCGGATTCGATTGCCCTCGCCCGGCACGATCGGGAGGCCGTCGAGCGGGGCCTGTCGTTGAAGAAGGCCGGAAACGCGATCCTCGACGCGATCGGTGGCAGGCCGATCCACCCGGTCAACGTCCGTATCGGCGGATTCCACCGGGCGCCGACCGCAGCCGAACTGATACCCCTGTCCGACCAACTGCGCACGGCACTCGATCACGCGGTGGCAACCGTCCGATGGGTGTCGTCGTTCGACTTCCCCGACATCGAACTCGACCACGACCTCCTCGCACTGCACGACGACTCCCGCTACGCCATCGAGGACGGCGAGATCCGGTCGTCGACCGGATTACGTTGCACCGCCGACGAATTCCCGAAGCATGTGGTAGAGCACCAGGTGCCGCACTCGACCGCACTGCACGCCGAGCTCGACGGCCGCCGATACCTCACCGGACCGCTGGCTCGGTACTCGCTCAATTCGTCCCGGCTCGGCGGAGTGGCCGCCCGGACCGCCGCCGACGCCGGGCTGGGCGCGCAGTGCCGGAACCCGTACCGCAGCATCGTCGTCCGCGCCGTCGAGGTGGTCTACGCCGTCGAGGAAGCATTGCGCATCATCGACCGATACGAGCGGCCTCCGCAGCCGTTCACCGCCGGGTCACCGATACGTATGGTCGGACACGGAGTCAGCGAGGCACCCCGCGGACTGCTGTATCACCGTTACGAAGTCGATCCCGCCGGGCTGATCCGCGCCGCCACCATCGTTCCGCCGACGTCGCAGAACCAGGCCGCCATCGAACACGACCTACGGCGCGCGGTGGACGGAAACCTCATGCTGGCCGACGACGAACTGACGACGCTGTGCGAACGAACCATCCGCAACTACGATCCGTGCATCTCGTGCGCCACCCACTTTCTGACGCTCACGGTCGACCGCCGATGACGGTCGTGGTGATCGGGCTGGGAAACGAACTCCGCCGCGACGACGGGATCGGTCCGGCGGTCGCGCGACAGGTCGCGGACCGCGTCGCCCCGGACGTGCGCGTGTCCGTGTCCGACGGGGACCCGGCCGCTCTGCTCGACGCGTGGGCCGGTGCGCAGCTGGCCGTCCTGGTCGACGCCGTCGTCTGCGAACCGTCGCGACCCGGCACCGTGCACCGGTTCACACCGGACGAACTCGCCGGGGTTCGGGCGGGCACGTTCAGCACCCACGGGATCTCCCTCGGCGACATCATTCAACTCGGCACCGTGCTCGATCGGCTGCCGCACCGAATGGTCGTCCTCGCCGTCGAGGTCGCCGACCTGGCTGCCGGCGGCGGGCTGTCACCCGCGGTCGGCCGCGCCGTCGAGACGGCGGTGGCGGCGGTACTGTCGGTGCTCGGTGAGCCGCTCGCGGAAATGTCGTGACCGTGTCTGCGGGTTACCGAAGCGTCAACGAGTGGAGTGGCGGCGGCCGATCGAGAACACCGACTCGACGGGGCGCCGGGGAGTCTGACGTGGCGGAGACTTCTTCTCAGTCGTGCCCACCCGGATCAGGGCCTGCGGGAAGCCGCGGTCGGGAACCAGTTCGCGGATCATCTCCCGGCTCTGCCGTAGTTCGGTCATGTGCGTCAGCGGGCACGTCGCGAGACCGCCGACGGTGGCCTCCAACAGCACCGCGGACAAGGCCTCACCGGCCCGGAGCCACGCTTCACGACCGTCGGTATCGGTGCTCAACACGAGAACCGTCGAGCGGTCGATCCCCGGGCTCGCGTCGTTGTCGCGGCCGGCGGGGAAATGGCGTCCGATGTCGACGCGGTCACGATTCTCCGCGGTCGCGAGGGAATCCGCCGGTATCCCACCCTGCGGAATAGAATGACCCGCCCACCAGTGAAGCTCGGCCTGGTACGCAGAATCGTATTTTCGTGCGGCCGCGGTCAACTCCGTCGCCTTCGCCAGGGTCGGACGAGCGTCCTGTGCCAGCAGGGTCAGGTGGACGTCCACGCGACGCGTCACGTCGGTCAATGCCGGGGGCAGCGGGGTCTTCATGCTGACCGGACCGAAGGGCCTGCGGTCGGAATACCGGTGCCGGATCGCGGCAAGCAAGTCGAAGTCGTGCGACTGAGGCCGGGCGTCGTGGCGGAACCGAATCGTCGCCAGATGCCCCGAGTGAGGCCCCTCCGGGACGCGCCGGATGTCCACCGACCATTTGAGCCCGGTCAATGCCGTTTCGAGATGATTCAGCGCCGCACCACAACTGACGACCAGCTGCCGGCCCGACGGGTCTGTCGAGGCCAGAAGCCGACCGCGTTCGGTGTAAAGGTCGAGCTGACCGTCGGCGTACGTCCACTGCCACGGCTGACTGTTGTGCACCGACGGTGCCCGGCAGGCGAGGTCCACGGCAATGCGCACGACGTTCTCGTCGGGAATGGTGCTGTCCACGATCGCCTCCTCGGTAGATCGCACTCCGCCCTCACCCAGGTCGGGCAGTCGGTGCGTCCACCTCAGTGTTCGCCTTTCCGTGGCCCGAGGTTAGGGCCAATGGTCACTGGCGCGACACTCGGCGACGATTCGGGCCGGAAGACCCTACTGACGGCACTCACCCCGATGCAAACCTGAAAAGATGTCCGACACTATCGCCATTTGCACGGTGGGACTGAGCAAGCGGTTCGGTTCGGTACTCGCTCTGGACGCGGTGGACTTGAATGTCGTCGAAGGCGAAGTCTTCGGCTACCTCGGCCCCAACGGTGCCGGAAAGTCGACCACGCTCCGCTTACTCACGGGCTTGCTGCGTCCCACTGCGGGGTCGGCCCGTGTGCTCGGCCTCGATGCATGGTCGGCGGCACCCGCGGTTCATCGTCGGATCGGCTACGTCCCCGGCGAATTGGCTCTCTACGACCGCCTGACCGGACGGCAGCACATCACGTTCTTCGGACACCTGCGTGGCGACCCTGTCGACAAAGCCGCGACCGTGTTCGCCGATCGACTCGATCTCGATCTCGATCGCACCGCCCGGACGATGTCGAAGGGAAACCGCCAGAAGCTCGCGCTGGTTCTCGCCCTGATGTCCGGCCCGCAACTGCTGATTCTCGACGAACCGACCGGCGGACTGGATCCGCTCGTGCAACACGAGTTTCACGCGATCATCCGGGAGCACACCGCATCCGGCGGAACGGTCCTGTTGTCGTCCCACGTACTCGGCGAAGTGCAGCAGGTAGCCGACCGCGTCGGTGTGCTGCGGGAGGGTCGCCTCATCGCCGTCGAGAGTCTTCACGAACTACGCCAGAAGTCGCTGCACCATATCACCGCCGAATGTTCGACCCCGATCCAGGAATCGGACTTCCGCGACGTGGCCGGTATCCGCGGCCTCACCGTTGCGGGCACATCGCTGACGTGCAGTGCGCCTCAGTCCGCGCTGGACGCCTTGATCCGCCGGATCTCGCACTACGGCATCGTCGACTTCGAGTGCGCCGAGGCCGACCTCGAGGAGACCTTCATGGCGTTCTACGAGATTCGAGACCGACATGCTGCGTAGCGTTCTGACCAAGACGTTGTACGACCAACGCCGGGCGTTCCCCGCATGGGTCGTCGGGATCGCGCTGCTGGTGGCTATGTACGTGGTGATCTGGCCGAGTGTTCGCGACCAGCCGGCGATGAATCAATTCCTCGACCAGATGCCGGAGGCATTCCGTGCCCTGTTCGCAATGTCCGGTGCCGACATGTCCACCCCGGTCGGATACATCCAGATCGAACTGCTGTCGTTCATGGGACCACTGCTGCTTCTGATCTATGCCGTCGGAACGGGTGCGGCGGCGGTCGCCGGAGAGGAGGATCGGGGAACGCTCGATCAGCTGCTCGCCACGCCCCTGAGCCGCGGACGGATCTTTGCGGAGAAGTTCGGTGCGCTCACCGCGGGCACTGTGGCGCTGTCGGCGGTCATGGGTCTCGCTCTGCTCGGGGAGGGGATACTCGCCGACATGGATCTGCCGGTGGGAAACGTTGCCGCGGCAATGGTGCATCTGGCACTTCTGGCGCTGGTCTTCGGTGCACTCGCCTTCGCGATCGGAGCCGCCACCGGCCACCCCGCACCCAGTCGTTCGGTTCCGGCCGTGATCGCGATACTGGCGTATGTGCTCAACGGTCTCGGACCGGTGGTGTCGTGGTTGGCTCCCTGGCAACGATATTCACCGTTCTATCAGTACGCCGGCCATGATCCGTTGCGCCACGGGTTCTCGCTCGCAGCAGCATCCGTATCCGCACTCACGATTGCAGTGTTGCTCGGAGTCGCGCTCGTCGGTTTCGCTCATCGCGACGTGGTGAGATAGCCGTGACCGATGCCAGGACACGGTCTCTCGCCCCGGTCGTCGTCGGAGTCGACGGCTCGGTGGCAGCGAGAGGCGCGGCGCGCTGGGCCGCCGCGGTCGCGGACAAGCAGGGAGCAACCGTGCACCTGATTCACGTGCTGCCCCCACCCCCGGTCTTCTACACGGAACCCCGGCCACTTCCGTCGGAAGACGAGGACCGCATCGCCGGGGAACGGTTCCTGGCCGATGCGGTACGCAACATCAGGAGCGACCGGCACACCGTCGCCGTGGAGTGTTCGCTACCTACCGGGTCGACGGCGGCGGACGTCCTGTTGCCGTTGGCGGATTCGGCGTCGATGGTGGTGATCGGGTCGACGGCACGGGGACCCGTGGAGGGGTATCTGAACGCCACAGCGCTGCGCCTCGCCCATCGCTCCCGGTGCCCGGTCGTGGTGTGGCGGGGAGCCGAAGAGCACACGACCCCCGACCGTCGCGCGGTTGTCGTCGGTGTGGACGGCAGCCGGTGCAGTGTCGCCGCGGTGGCCGACGCCGCCGACTTCGCCGGGCGATTCGCCGCGCCGCTGGTGGCCGTCCACTCGTGGAAGTCGCGTGTGCCGCCCGACGCCGAGAACGCACCGGATGGGGCCGCGGCCCGCCCACGGGAGCGGGCAGTTCTGGCGGAGAGCCTCGCGGGACTGGCCGATCGATACCCCGACCTCGCCGTGCGAGAGATCGTCGAGTCCGGTGGAGCTGGCGAAGTCTTGCTCCGCTGGTGTGTGGACGCTCAGCTTCTCGTCGTCGGAAACCATGGGCACGGCGCACTCGGCCGTGCGGTCCTCGGGTCGACGAGTCAGGACGTGCTGCACCGGGCTCGGTGCCCGGTCATGATCAGCAAAGTTCAGCGTGACACCGGCACAGTCCCTGATCAGGCCGTGGAGTTCGGCGACCGTGGACATCGCTGACTTCCACGCCCACGGCTACACCCAGATGTGCCGGCCAGATGGTGCAACCCTGCTCCGGGCGGTGTCGATGACCTACGGCCCTAGAGTCGTCGAGCCGTGAGCACAACACTCGAATCCAGGACAACGCAGGAGACCCGATGACCGGCGGAGCACCCACCACACCCATGGACACGCCGTGAACACGCGCGCGGTCCCCACGGTCCCCGACCGACGTACCGTCGAATCAGCTGTCGCGCTGGCGTGCCGCGCGCCGTCACTGCACAACAGCCAACCGTGGCGTTGGGTGATGGGCACTGCCCTGCGGCTGTACAGCGACCCCGACCGGCTGCTGCCCGCCACCGATGGCTTCGGACGCCAAATGGTGATCTCCTGTGGTGCGGCCTTGAATCACCTCGAGTACGCCTTCACGGCCAATCATTGGCGTCTTGTGATCGAACGGCTGCCGCATTCTTCCGACCGGCAACTTCTGTCGACGATAAACTTCATCCCGGCTCCGGCACCGACAGATTTCGTCGCCCGAATGGCGGTGGCGATCGGACGGAGGCGAACCGAACGACTGCCCATGGACCCGCCGCCCGCGTGGGCGGACACACTCGAGCAGTTGGTGCGAATCACCGCAGGTACAGGCGTCGAACTCGAAGACCTGGGCGAGCGAAGCCGCCCCGCACTCGAGGAAGCATCACGCCGAATGACCGGTCTACGGCACGACGACCCCACCTACCAAGCCGAACTCCGGTGGTGGTCGGGGCGCGGGCTGTTCCCCGACGGTGTGCCGGAGCAGGCTCGCCCGTCCGACCGGCAACAGCACTCGGTGCACCTCTCCCGCGAGTTTCCACCCGGCCGCGCGAGCACACCCGACGGCGGCCCATCGGAAGATCGAGCCGCGATCCTCCTGCTCTCCACGTCCGCGGATTCGCGACTCGATTGGTTACGGAGCGGCGAAGTGCTCTCCGCCGTCCTGCTCGCATGCACCGACCGCGGACTCGATACCTGCCCCGTCACCCATCTGACCGAACGCGCCGTGACGCGGACACTGCTTCGAGAGCTGTCTTCCGGGGAGGGAATGCCGCAGGTTCTGATCAGGGTGGGAGCGGGCACCGGCGTGGGGGAACCCTCGACCACACCCAGACGCCCGTTGTCGGAAGTTCTGGTGCGAGAGCGGCCGGCTCCGGGCCACCTGCCGGGGGAGTAGGGCATGCCGACTCACCCGCTCGTCAACGGGAAGTGATGAGGAGGTCACCATGGTCGATCCGGCGATCGTTGTGGGAGTGGACGGATCCGGGCCGGCGCTGGATGCGGTGCGGTGGGCCGCACGTGAGGCGACAGAGCGCAGGGCGCCGCTACTGTTGTTGTCCTGCATCACCTACCGCGGTACGGAAGATGGGCCTCGACTCGCCGAAACGCTCCACGCCCGAGCCGAGCGGAACGTTGCCAAGGCACGCGAGACCGCCCGAGCCGGGTCCGCAGACGCGGACCTCGACATTCGGGCGGAGGTGTCACATCAGAACGCCCCGGGATCACTCGTCGACCGATCCGCCGGCGCAGAAATGGTCGTCCTCGGCAGGCGCGGACTCGGGGAGTTCACCGACGGGCTGATCGGCTCCGTGACTTCGGCCGTGGTGCGTCATGCCCAGTGCCCGGTCGCAGTGATCGACGGTTGGTCGAGAGTCGCGGACGGCACGGGACCCGTCGTCGTCGGCATCGACGGATCTCCGAGCAGTGCACGGGCCGTCGGACTGGCGTTCGAGGAGTGTTCCCTCCACAACGCGGAACTGATCGCGCTGCACGCGTGGTCCGACCAGGACCTGTCGATACTTCCGGTCGGTGTGGAGCAAACCGCGGAGCGGTCGGTGCTGGACGCCGCGGTCGCCGAATGGTGTGAACGGTTCCCCGACGTCTCGGTGCGCCGAACTCTCGTTCGCGACCGTCCCGTCCGCCATCTCCTCGAGATGGCCGACGAGGCCCAGATGATCGTCGTCGGCAGCCGCGGGCGGGGCGGCTTCCCCGGGATGACTCTCGGCTCGACCAGCGCAGCGCTGGTACACATCACTCCGTGTCCCCTCCTGATAGCCGGACCGATCCGACCAGGGCGATGACCTTGGGCCCTACATCGGCACCTGCTCCGGCGCGACACTCGAAGGAGCAATCGCAGGAGGTCGTCATGATCGGGGAACAGACACTGGTAGCGCGGATGTGGCGATTGGGGCCGTGGAGCGGGAACCGACTGATGCGGGGAAGTTGTCGCCTCGAATCCTCGGTCTTCCTCCTCGTCGTCGCAGTGGTGCTGAGCTTGGTCCCCCTCGCCGCCGCCTTCGGAACCGCGACCCGCACCCGCCTCGACGACCAATCCCGCGCCGACCGCGCAACTCGGCAGCAGATCGCGGCAGTGCTCCTCGAGGACGCAAATGTCAACCTGGCGGATACCACCCCGGCGACGGGTGCCACCGGCCAGGCGCTGGCCCGGTGGGCGGTTGCCGGTACCACACACACCGGTCTGGTACAGACCGCGCCGGAAGCGAAAACGGGACAAACGATCAGCATCTGGATCGACCCGGCCGGAAAGATCGTGTCCGCGCCGAAGACAGGCACCGAGAACGCGTTCGAGGCCGTGGGCGCCGCACTCGCGTTGTGGACCATGGGTACGACGATCTGCCTCACGATGATGATCGGAATTCGCTGGGCAGGAACGAGATACCGGATGTCACAGTGGGACCGCGAGTGGCGAAACCTCGGAAAGGCACCAGGGTGGCCGGTCAGCTGACGCCCGCTCACGGTGAACACAGGCAAACGACGACGATTTCCGAATGGTGAGGCCGGAGCCAGTGGACGACAACTTGAGCTTCCTCGACGCGGGTTTCCTCGAGACGGAGGACTCCGACCCACACGCCAGCCTGACGATCGGCGCTCTCGCCATCATGGAGGGTCCGGTTCCCGGGCAAGACGAATTTCGGGACACGGTCGCCGCACGTTTCGCGACACTCCCGCACACCCGAGACAGGGTTCACACGGTCCCACTCGACTTCAGCGCACCCTCGTGGTCACCGGATCCGCATTTCGACCTCGGTCATCACCTGCGGAGGGTCGCCCTCCCGGAACCGGGGGAGGAGGAGGCCCTGTTCGGTTTCGTCGCCCGGGTCATGGCGCACCGACTCGACCGAGACCGCCCCTTGTGGGAATGCTGGGTCGTCGAAAGCCTCACCGGCGACCGCTGGGCCATACTGACCAAGATTCACCACTGCATGGCGGACGGGATCACCGGAACGAAACTGTTCGAGGCAATGTGCGACGAAGTCGTGGCCGAAGCGTCGGGAACCACAGAGGCCGACACCGACACCGACGCCGTGCCGGCACGAACCGCCGGCACACGCCTCGCGAGCGTCGAGGGCCTGATCCGCTCGACGATCGAGTTCCTGTCCCCGATGCGGCAACTGCGGCTCGTCTCGGCGGCTCTGGCTGTTCCGCGCAGGCTGACAGCCGCCGGTATCGGCGTCGCAACCGGCCTCACCCACCTGCTGTCCGAGATGCTGACCTCCTCTACGGACACATCACTGATCGGACCGATCGGGCGCCAGCGCCGCTACTGCGCCGCACGAGTCCGGATGCATGACGTCCGCGAAATCTGCGCCACGTACCGGGTCACCGTCAACGACGTCGCACTCGCCGCGATCACCACAGGACTGCGGCAGCTGCTCCTGAAACGGGGCGAGCACCCCGACCCGCACACGGTCCGCACACTCGTTCCCGTGTCCGTCCGCTCCGCAACCGAGGAACATTCGATCCACAATCAGGTCTCGCTCATGCTGCCTTTCCTGCCGGTCGACATCGACGACCCGGTCGCGCAGTTGGTCGCCGTCCACGACCGGCTCACGACGCACAAGGCGAGCAAGGAAGCAGAAGGCGGCAAGGCGTTCACCGCGGTCGCCCAGTACGGGCCGTTCATGCCGATGGCCTGGGCAGTTCGGCTCGCCACCCGGTTCCCTCAGCACAGTGTTGTCGCCGTCGCAACCAACGTCCCCGGACCGAAGGCCACACGACACGTGATGGGCCGCACGATCCTGGAGATCTTCCCGTACGTGCCGATCGCGCTGCGACTACGGATCGGGATCGCGATCCTCAGCTACAGCGACCATCTCGCCTTCGGTCTCACCGGGGACTACGACACCACACCCGACCTCACCGACCTCACCGACGCGATCGAACGCGGTGTCCTGACACTCCTCGCCGCCTCGCGCGCGGCTGCCGCAGCCTCCGAATGATGTCCGACGACCGTCACGAGCAACTCGGCTCGGGCGACCTGATCACGCTCGTCTCGGACGTCGGACCGGTACCCATGAACGTCGGCGCGATACTTTTCGTTGCCGGTGAAGGTGACGTGGATGCGGCGACCGTCGAGGCCACGTTCACACGACGGCTCACCAGCATTCGGCGCCTGCAACAGCGCCTGGCCACGCCACGGCGGGGCCTGGGGCGGCCGTACTGGGTCGACGACTCCGATTTCGACGTCCACGCCCATGTGTCCCGAGTACGGTGCCCGTGCCCGGGCGAGCGTGACGCTGCGCTGGCAATCGCGGTGGACGCGGTGACCCGGCCGCTGCCCCGGTCACGACCATTGTGGCGGGCGGTTGTCGTCACCGGTCTCACGGGCGGTCACATCGGTCTGGTGCTGGTGCTGCATCACGTCGTGGCCGACGGGATCGGTGGCCTCGCAGTGCTCGCGCGTGTCGTGGACGGCGCGGACGCGGCTGGGCCGGCCGACAATACCGCGGCACCGCCTCGGGGCCGGTTCGTCGACTGCGTTGCCGACCGTACCCGGACGCTGCGCCGACTTCCGCGCACGGTGTCTCGTATACGAGATGGTTGGGCCGAACTCGGTCGTGGTCGCCTCGGATGGGCGCCGCGGTGTTCCCTCAACGTTCCCACCGGTTCCCGTCGCACGGTAACGACGGTCGACGTCGGCCTCGACCGTGTCCGGGCAGCGGGGCGGAGGTCGGGGGCCACCGTCAACGATGTTCTGTTGGTCGCCGTCACCGGCGCTTTGGCCACACTCCTGCATGAGCGGAAGGAGTTTCCCCAGGAATTGGTGGTGTCGGTCCCCGTCTCGGCCCGGAGTACGACAACCAGCGGGTATCTGGGGAACCAGGTCGGCGTGATGCCCGTCCGCGTACCGCTGGAAGGAAGCGTCGAGGAAAGGCTCGCCGCTGTTTCGCGCATCACCCGCGCCCGGAAGATGCGGACCCGAGGCACATCCTCGGCACTGATCGGACCACTCTTCCGGATTCTGGCCGCGGTGCGGTTGTTTCGCCGGTTCGTCGATCGTCAGCGACTCGTCAACTCGTTCCTGACCAACCTCCCGGGCCCCGCTGGACGACTCGTCATCGCCGGTGCACCGATCACGGACATCACCCCGATTACCGTCACCGCGGGGAACGTCGGCGTCGCGTTCGCGGCACTGTCCTATGCGGGCACCCTGACCGTGACGATCGTCGTCGATCCCGATGTGGTCCCCGAGATCCGCGAGCTCGCGGCGTATCTGCGCGAACAATTCCGGGCCGCGATCGAGTGACAGCAGGGCCGCAACTCAGCGAGACTCTGCCTCGTCACGGATCAGGCGCAGGATCGGCCCGCCCATCGCCGTGACGAACGGACCCACAACCGTCCAATACCTGCGGAACATCCGCCGCGCCGTGTCGTCGGTGCCGTGTACGCGGACCTCGGTGAGCAGGACAGACGTGTGAGCGTCGTACGGGAGAACTGTGAAACCCCACGCGCCGACGCCATATCCGGGAAGGGCGAAGCGGCCGAACTCGGCCGGGGACCACTCGACGCGGCCGTAGCCCCGCTCCCACCAGCGCCCGATGAACCCGAGAACCATTGCGTGACCGGGCTTCTCCGCGAGGAGGTGGAACCCGCCGTCGGGTTCGAGCAACCGGTCGAATCGGAATTCGGACCGACTCCGCTGGATAGGTGCGCCGCCCCGACGCGGGCGGACGGTGTCGATCGCAATTCGGGCCCGGTTCGGCAACGCGACCACCGGCGACCGGAAGAAGTCGACGCGGCGAATGGCGGCGAAGGTTGCGGGCGCCGACGCACGTACGGCCTGCGTACGCAGGATGCGTTGTTCGTACCTCGGCAGCTGCGCTTCGATCAGGGTCGATCCGGGGCCGGGGCTGTGCACGACACATCTCTCCTGAGCACCGTCTAGCGAACGATCAGGAGTGGGCAGACGACCGAATGCATCAACGCCCTGCTGGTCGACCCCAGAAGCATGCTGGAAAACCCGCCCCGTCCCCGGCTCCCCACCACGAGAAGCTGCGCGTTCTCGGCCTGCTCACGCAGGTGCCGGGTGGGGCGATCCCTGACAACGAGGGTGCGTACCTTCACATCCGGATAGTTCTCCGCACGACCGGCGAGATTCTCGGACAACAGGGCCGTTTCGTTGGCCGCATCCCGCAGCCACTCTGCTTCGCTGCCTCCGTCCGGGGAGAGCTGCAGAACGATGTCGGACCATGCGTGAACGGCAACGAGCTCCGATTGCCGCAGACCTGCTTCCTCGAAGGCCGTCGAGATGGCCGGTTCACTGTGCTGTGATCCGTCGACACCGACGACAATCGGTCCGGGGATGTCGTTGATATCGCGATCAGGTTCACCGCGAATCACGGCGACCGGGCATGAGGCGTGGGTGGCAACCGCCGAACTGACCGATCCCAGGACGGCACGGTCGACGATTCCCCGTCTATTCGCACCGACGACGAGCATCGAGGCATCCGCCGAGCGGTCGAGAAGTTCACCTGCCGGCGTGCCGGTGCAGACGGTGGTGTCGATCTCGATGTCGTGTCCGGGCACTGCGGCACGGGCGGTCTGCGCCGCCCGTTCCAACCTCTCCTTACCGTCGCGCTCCTCGTCCTGGAAGAAGCTGGCGGGCACACCAATCGGGACGCCGTATCTCCCGGGAACGAACATCGTCGTGATCAGCGAGAGGGGCGAGCTGCGGAGCGCGGCTTCTCGGGCCGCCCACGAAACCGCCTGCAACGACGATGGTGAGCCGTCGATCCCCACAACGATCGGGCGATGGTCGGACATGGTGCACTCCTGCCGGGTTGCTGGTGCCGAATTTCTGCCTCGACCTTCATCGTTGCCGCCCCCGAATGACACCCGTAGGGGAGAAGGTCACCAACCCGAGGTCGGCACCCGGCCCGATTGACTCCGTGACCGCGGCATCCCGCCCGGGTGACCAACGGCTCTGTCGCCGCGGACCTGCAGTGACGACACTGAGACGAGGCGCCCGATCGTGTTTCTCGCGATCCGGTGTCACGCACTTCGGCCTGGGGAAGGTATGTGACCATGAGCGACGGCAACACCGGCGCCGCGGGCGGCGGAGCGATCTACGCGCTGGGCATCTTCGGAGCCTGGGTGTGGTTCTGGCAGCAGGCGGACGCATTCTGGGAGTATGTTCTCGCGATCATCCAAGGGTTGTTCTGGCCGGCGTGGATGGTCTACGACGTTTTCAAGGTCCTTGCAGGGTAGGCGCTTTCGGTGCCCCGCCTCCTCGCTGCAGGTTCGGGCAGGGGGATTTAACTGACGAGCGCCGTGACGGCCGCGAAATAGATCATGATCGACAGCAGGTCCTGAACGACAGTCGCAAGTGGACCGGAGCCGAATGCCGGATCCTTGCCGAGCCGCTGCAGGAGCCACGGCAGCACCATGGCGACGATGGTGGCGATCGCACTCGCGGCGAGAACCGCCACGGCCACCGCGAGCGCAAGCATCGTGTCATCGGTCATGAGACTGACGACAGGGAGCATCACGGCTCCGAGGAGAGCACCCACCGACAGACCGGTGAGCGCCTCGCGCCCCACGATACGTCGAATTCCCACCCCGACTGACAATCCACGGATCGCCAGGGTCTCGGTCTGCGTTCCGACTGCGTCTGCGAGATACACGATTCCGGGGATGAAGTAGGCAACGGCCACATTCGCTTCGAGAGTGACTTCGAATGCCGCCATGAACACGGCCGAGACCATGGCACCCAGCAATCCGACGAGGAGCCAGGGAACACGGTGCCACAGCCTGCGCCGTACGTTCTCCACGCTCGTTTCGCGCGTGGTCTCGACCGAATGGAGGAAGCCTCCGAGGCGCGAGAGGTCCTCCTCGTGTTCCTGGAGCAGTACCGCGAGAAGTTGTTGTGGTGCGACGAGACCACGGAACCGACCGTCGTCATCGACCACCGCCAGCCCCGGCTCCCCGTGCTGGACCGCCTGCCACGCGGCCCGTTCCTGGTGAGTATCGGGTCGGACCGTCGGCGGATTCGGATCCATGACATCGCGCAGAACCTCACGGTCCGCGGCGCCGAACATACGTTCTATCGTCGCGACGCCCACGAGCCGGCCTCCGTCCAATACGGCGACGACCGAAGCGCAGTCGTACCGTTTTGTGGCCATGTCGCTCAGTACGGCCGTCACGGAGTCGCCCGGGGCGCCGGTCGGAAACCGCGTGCAGGCATGCCAGAGCGCAGTCCGGGGTTCAGGCTCATCGTCGAAGACCAGCGATTCAGACACCGGCACACCCTTTCCGAACGTGTTGTGGAGTGCTTCGATCCTGGCACGGGTGATACCGAAGCCGGCCACGTTCCGAGTGGACCGGGCGCACCCTCATTACGTCACAGTGACGTAATGAGGGTGCATGGGTCGGAGGGAGGGGAGACCCGAAACCGAACATTCATTCGGAAAAGCGGGCCACTCGACGACACCGCCGAATTGGCCTTAGCGGTCCGGGGCCGCACATCCGGCGGCGTGAATATTATTCAGCGCGCCGACGGGTGCATCAGCCGCGACGGTTCGACGTCGACGCGCCGAGTCGAATACGTGGCGAATGAGCGCCGGACGGGCCCGAGGGCCAGGTCGACGCAGAACTGGCTGCGGGTATACAGGCAGGCCAAATCCAGGCCTCTGACCTGCGGCGATAGAATGCCACTTTTTGCCGATAATCGACATTATGTCAACTAATCGACCGCAGGGCCTGCCCCCTCCGCCGCGCCACCGGCGATCTCCACGCCCGGACGACGGGTCGGCAGCATCGTCGCGTCGAGCTCCGGGCGACAGCCGCGCACCTTTCGGTAGACGCACCCGTTCTCGGCCTCGAGAACGGGTGCGGGAACCGAGAACGGGTGCGCCCGTCCCTGAACGCTGAGGAATCCGGTACGAAGGCGTGGAAGCCGCCCTGGCCACGGCGGCCCGGAACGGCACAGCGCCCGACTCGCCGGGCCGGACGTTCGGGTCGCATCCCGACACTTCTCCCCGTGCCGATTCTCCGAAATTGGCCGACAAGCATTGCGCGACAACGGCTTTTGTGATGGTCACAGCGTTGACGGCGCCAGTGACGGAGTCTTCCCTACACCGTCACTGGCGCCGAAAGGTCACCATAACAGATAATCGAATGTATGTTCGATGAGTTCGCGGGACTCGGCGCCTCCGCGCTGTCAGCGCGCGAACCCGGGCCGGAGAGCATATACTTCCGGTCCCCCGCCGGCACACATCACGGAGCGGAGTGCACCATGACCATCACGATCTACAGCAAGCCGGCCTGCGTGCAATGCACCGCCACCTACCGCGCCCTGGACAACGAGGGGCTCGACTACACGATCGTCGACATCACCCGAGACCCTGACGCCCATGACTACGTGCTGGGTCTCGGCTACCTGCAGGCCCCTGTCATCGTGGTGGGTGACGACCATTGGGCGGGTTTCCGGCCCGATCGCATCAGGGCCCTCGCGGCAGCCTGACGGGTACCGGTCTCGGCCCCTGGATGACGGCAGCGTCGACCGTTGAGGGGGAGCGGAACTGCTTGGCGATGGATGTGATCAGGTGCGTCGGTCGGATGTTGTCTTTGCCGGTGGTTGGCGTGTCGTTGTCCTGGCGCTGTTCGCGCGTCCTGTTGTGGGGGGCGGGCGGGGTGTTGTCGGCGTCGGAGGAGGTCGGTGGCCGGCACGAGTTTTCGGACTCGATGTCGGGTATCAGTTGCTAAGATTTGGTGCGCCAATGGTATTCGCGCGATCGGCAATGGGGAGATGGCAGATCACCGCACCGCCATCGTGCACCCGGCGAAGTCAATCAGGGATGGGTGGGACGGTCGGCTTCGCCGATGCGTATGCCATGGCAACGCCTGCGCTGTCTGCTCGCTGATCGGTGAGCATGTCCACGCCGCTCCTCTGTTGTGTAAGCGGGTGCACAGGCTTGCCGCTGATTGGTCTCCTCCTCGGAAGGAAGATCTCGGTACGGGGGCCTGTGTGACGCGATAGTGCGTCGGTGGTCGCGGGGACGAGCATGTGGTGCTGGGAGAGTTCGTCGGGGTTGTTGATCTTCGTGGAGAACCAGGACGGCAGTGTGGCCAGGACCTCGGTGAGGGTGAGGTGGTTGGTTCGGGCGAGCCGAGGTAGGTAGGAGCTCAGCGTTTGCCCTGTGATCGGTGCGACCGGCCGTGGCAGCACGACCGTGTGCTCGCCCGGACTGCCCGAGCGGGCGCGGGGGAGCCGGCTGTGCGGCGGGTTGCCGGAATTGTTGCATCTCGCGGTTGAAGGTCGCTTTGCTGGCTTGGAATCCGAGTTCTTTCAACTCTTTGAACAGGGCGTGGGGTCGTAGCTGTGGGTCGTAGCTGTGGGTCGTCGGTGAGGTGCTGGCGGCTGTAGTCGGCCAGGCATCGGTGAGCAGGCGGGTGCGTGCGGTTCGGACTCCGGGTCTCTTGTGTCCGGTCAGGGAGGAGCGGTTCGTCGTCGGGCTGTAGCCGAGCTGCCCCGGCGATGGCGTTCACCGACCATCCGGCCTTGCCCAGGGCCGGTATCAGCTCGGCTCGATCGCGGGGCAGCATGTGGGACCTCGCCGCTTATCCGACGGGAGGGGCCGAGGATTCGGAGGTGATGTCGGCGTCGGCGGCGTCCAGGGACTTCTTGGTGATTTTCTCGGTGCCGTCGAGGACGGTGTTGATGGCCGCGCTGCGGATCAGCCAGAGCAGGCTTCCGATCATTTGCGTGGGTGCGCCTGTGCAGGTAGCGGTCGAGCTCGGGCAGTGATCCAGGCCGGTGCCGGTGTAGTCGCAGACTGTCTTCCAAGGCGGCGATGAGCGCGGTCCATTGTTGGTCCTGGCTGAACGGACCGGTGCGGACCGTGTTCGAATCGGCCGGCGATCTGCTCGCCGCGGGTGCCGGACAGCAGCCCGGTGCGTTCCAGGCTGATTCC
This sequence comes from Rhodococcus sp. JVH1, assembly GCF_000280725.2. Taxonomy (NCBI): domain Bacteria; kingdom Bacillati; phylum Actinomycetota; class Actinomycetes; order Mycobacteriales; family Nocardiaceae; genus Rhodococcus; species Rhodococcus sp. JVH1. Next base: position 8,012,411 of record NZ_CP166289.1, read on the forward strand.
GGCATATGTACAGGTGGCTGGGGTCCTCTCGCTGAAGTATTTCAAGGTGTCGGATGCGTCGGCGCCCGCGCGGGTGCGGGTGCGGGTGTTGAGGTTATGGAGTTCGTCGACTGCGACGAGGGTGACGCGGGCGTCGCGGCTCACGCCGCAGACCGCGTCGGCGATGTCGGTGATGTTGGCGCGCCGCGAGATCGGCAGGTCGAAGAACCGCGCGAACTCCATCGCGATCATCTTCGGGGTGGCGGCGGGCGCGATGGTGATGTAGACGAGGGGAATGTCGTCCGCCGCGTGCGGGTGACGTCGCCGGTGGATCACCTCGACGGTCTTGCCGAGCTGGGTCAGTGCGGTGGTCTTACCGGTTCTGGCGGGCCCGGACACCATCAAGCCGCATCGCCCGTAGTGGGCGTTGCGGTTCAGCTGGACCAGGCGGCGACCGGAGGCGATGACCTGGCGGATCGTGGGTGTCTGGACCACCAGCAACCGGGAATGGTGATCGATGCGATCGTCGTCGTAGTAGTCGCGTTTGTCCTCGGCCAGGCCCGTCCACACCGCTGCGGGCAGCAGGTTCGGCGCGGTGTGCATCTCGGCGACGAAGCCGCGCCACCCGTCCAGCGTGGTCAGCTGCAGGTGTCCGTAGTCGGCATCACCGGATTCGTCATCGGATCCGTGACGGGCTGTGCGGGTCACCATCGCTTGTCCGCCTCGGCGAAGGGGTCGAAGATCGGCAGCGCTATCACCTTGGCGCCCGGACGAGTTGTTGCGGACCGGGTCCGGTTCCTCGTCGATGCTGTCCCGCGGTGCGGGCCGCGGTGGGATCGGGGCAGCCGGTGAGCTGGCCTTGGTGCGCGCGGCGACCCGGCGGTGAGTTTCGCCGAGGCCTTTCCCTCACTGTCGGAAGGTCCTTGGTGGGCCCGTTTGAGCAGGTCGGCGACAGCGTCGGCGACTTCTTCTTCGGTCGCGGCCGGTAGGGCGCGGTGGGTGTGGTCCCAGGCCAGTTCCCCGAACGGTGCTGCGACGCGGTGCAGGTGCTTCCAGAACAGGGTGATCCAGCCGCCCTTCCAGTGGTTGCGGACCCAGACGCGTGAGACGTCGTAGGGGTCGTAATGGATCTCCCAGAGATCCCGATGGTCGGTCACGCCGGATCGCTGGTGCCGCAGCGGGTTCAGGGCTTTGTCGTGGTAGGTGCGATGGCTGATCTTCACGCCGTAGACGTTGATCGCCCGCCAGGTCGCGGGCAGCAGTTCGACGTAGTCGTCCGCCGACAGTGCGACCGGGACATAGCCTGCGGTTTCGATGAGCGCGGCGTATTTCTCGTTCGGGCTGAACATCCGTCCCGGATGGACGGGGTCGCCGAGCCCGTCGTGGGGCCGGTTCTGCCAGGCTGCCACGAGCCACTCGTCCAGCAGCTCCTGCAACTCCGTCACCGACCACACCGCTTGCTGCTCGACGTGGCGGCCCCGGCGTTCGGCGTTGAATCCGGTGTAGCCCGCGACGAACTGGGCGAACAGCGTGCCGACCGAGCCGAGCATCCGCTCGATATGCCCCTTTTCCCAGCCGGATGCGTCGTGGACGGGCTGGAAGTTGATGCCCAGGAAGTTGCAGGAGGCCCGGAAGTTGCGGGAGATGAACACCTTTCCCTGGTCGACCACGATCGTCTCGGGAATGACGACCGGCCGGGCTGCGGCGTGCTGCATACGGGCATCGATGTCCAGCAGCCGCTCGAACGGCAGCGCCGACCGCGACATCGCCAGTGCCTGCGACCAGCCCGGCCGCATCGGTTCAGGCGTGACGGTGCGGGCCAGCAGCACGCTCGCGTCCACCGACTTGGTCGTCGGAGGCAACACCGCCGCGGTCACGGTCCTGGTCGCGACATCGATCATGCCGGTCAAATCGATCCGGCCCGCGACGCCGTCGTCCAGGCGGACCAGCACGTCCAGCGGGGTGCAGTCGATCTGCATCACCTCACCCGGCGCCCACGCGTCCGCCTCGCCGAACGGCCCGTCCGGGCGGTCGGCCAGCGACCGGCGGGTGCGGGCAGATCCCGTGGTGTGCTTGCCCGCCGCCAGCTTCTCCAGCAACCGGTAGAGGCTGCGCTGTGACGGCAACCGAACGGCCCCCCCGGACCGTGGGCGGCCTCCAGGATCTGGCCGGTCCGCCAGAACAGGTAGGTGGCCGTGCGGGAGGACTCCTGCGTCGCCTCGGCGATCGCTTGTTGCAGCGCCTCCACCACCAGCGGATCGGCCCGACCGTGCGCGGTGACGGGCTTGTCGATCCGATGATCGACCATCCCGGCCAGCCCGCGCGCTTCGTAGCGGCGTCGGCGTTTGGTGATCGCGCTCGCGGTCACCGGACGACCGGCCCCGGTCAGCTCCGCGGCCTTGGCCTGCTCGCGGCGGGTCAGCGACACCCGCTCCGGGTCGTACTCCCGTTTCGGCCTGGTCCCCGCCGGGGCCTGCGGCGGCACCCCGCGCAACACCTCGACGATGTGCTGTTCCCACCACAACGCCTCCGCCGCCACAGCTTCCGGCACACCGTCCAACAGCGTGGACGGGGGAACCGGAGCCTGCGCCGGCGCACTCACCGCCTCGAAGTCTCCGGCCGCCAATAGGTCGGTCAGGCCAACCTCGGCGACTTGACCGCCGGTGTCCGCCAGCTGTATTCGTGTTCCCGACACCGCGATCACCGTGTGCAACGTTCCCGCCAGCCGCACGCGATCACCGATCGACAACCGCGCAGGCCGCCGAGGCGCAGATCCCCCGCTCACCGAGCACCACCGACCGAACCCACAGTCGCCACCAGAGTGGTCGGGCACAGCCTGGCGGCCGCCAGCTCGGCCACCAGCTCCTGCTGCCACATCAGGTGCAACAGTGCTGGCAGCACCGCGATCCGGTCTCCGGCACGCTCGGCGGTCGCCAGCAGCGGCGCCGGTGACGCGAACACCCCCCGCAGCCGCTGCCCGATCTCGGCCCGGCCGGCGCACCGCGGATGCCGGTAGCGTGCCAGCCACCGCACGTTCCCCGCCAGCATCGGATCCAGCACCCCACTCGCCGATATCGCCAGCCGACCACCTGCTCACACGCCTGCGCCGTGACCGTGAACGCTTCGGCGTCCCTCGGCTCGATCGCGTCATCGGCGCGGACATCGATCACCACACCCGACCCGTCGACCACGCGAGCGAAATAGTCCGGGGCATGGCGGCGCTGGCCTCTGCCATCGCTCCAGTGCAGCCAGAACGGCTGCGACGCGATACCGACGACGTCCCGATCGAAATCGAGCGCGCGGACACGATCGCGCTCCAGCCAGGACTCGTAACCCACATGGTGGCCGGTTGTCACCGACCACCACCACCCGGGGAAATGACCGAGCCCACGCGACCAGCGGAACGTCCGCACCGGCGCGGCCTGCTCCAGCGTCAAGTGACCGCACTGCCCCAGCCGCACGAATCGATCCCCGCCCACTGCATCGCGCAGCCCCAGCGTGAACCCGAAATCGTCGGCCGGAACACGATCCAGCGCCAGCACAGCGTCGCCCACCTGATCAGCGCTCGCTCAGCCGTTCCTCCGCAGCCCGGGCGATCGTGTCGCCGAGTGCCTTCCCTGGGGCGCTCGCGGAGTCGGGAATCATGATGTCGACCGCGCGCCCGTCGGGGTGATCCGGGGTGACGTCGCCGGTGGGGCGCCATCCGCCGAGGGTGGTGATCTCGGGGAAGGCCGCCGCGATTGTGCGCATGATGCGGATCGAGTCGATCTGCATGTGCGCTTGGCTGCCTTTGTCGGCGGGCAGCGGCGGTAGCTCTTCGTCGGTGGAACGAACTCGGCTTCGGAGGTCGTGCGGTGTTTGCGGCGTCGCTGCGGGCCGGCGGGTTCGTCGCTGCGGGCCGGCGGGTTCGTCGACGACGGGTGGTTCGGTGGGAGGGGGGTGCCGCGGGTGTCCTGGGCGGTTCGACGGGCGGCGGGCTGGCCCCGGGCCCCGGGGCTCGGGGGCCGGGGGCCGGGGGCCGGGCTGGGTGTTGTGGTGCCGGTTCGGCCGGCGGGGTCGTGGGGGGCGTTGCGCATCGCCGCGGCGCGGGAGGGAGGCGGGGCTTCCGGCGGCAGGACCGGCGGCTGCGGCTCGTCGAAGTTCGGGTCGAGCACCGGCGGCGATGTCCTTGTTCGGGGCTGATCGGATTTCACCGTCGATCTTCGGTAGTGGACAGGTCGAGCACCGGCGGGCCGGGGCCGGGGCGCTCTGTCCGGGTCTGAGGCGGTCGTGGTGCCACCACGTCGTTCCATGCCGCGATGAACACGGAAAGTGCGGGGGTCGGTCGGCGTTGATGTATCGGGTGATCGTGGTGGTGAGAGAGACGGTGAGCGTGAGCATCACGGCCAGTGGTGTGAAGCCCGGAGGGACGTGGATGATCATGCGGGCGACGACGAAGGCCGTGACCGCGATCGTTGCATTCACCCCGACGGCGGAGTACCGGATGCGAGTCGGGGGAGGGTTCTGCCCGCGGGGGCCGAGGTAGTGCGCGTCTACGCGGGTAGAGCGGGTCGGTCGGCGTTTACGTGCTCACTCCCTTCGAGGATGTGTTCGCAAGGGACGAGCACGCGTGAGACGTCGACGCCGAAGAGGCTGAGGGAAAAGGTTCCGAGCCCGTTCATTGCGTTCTGGCTACCGGCGAGCACGAAGAAGGTGATCGCGCCGACAGATCGGTCCGCCGACGGTCGGCACCTTCGAGAAGTTGCTTGTGGCGGGCTCCGAGTGTGATCGCGCAGGCAACCAGCGGGGAAGATCCCCGGCGAAGACGTTGTCGCCGATCCAGTCTCGAGGTTGTTGGTGTTCACCTCGGTTTCCGGAGCAAGAAAGTGATCACCGATGTGGGGGTGTGTGGGTGAAGCGAGTGCGGCGTCGACGACGGTGGACGCAACACAGATGGGGTTCTTCTCGGGTCGGATCTGGCGAGAGCACTTGAAATGTGGTGCGGGCGACGTGAAGAAAGATCGCGTGCCGACGTCAACGGGGTATGTGGATAGCTTCCTTGTGAGAAGGCGCAGCGGTGGTCGTCGGCGCAGCGGGGGTGCGTGCTTTTCGGCCATCTGGTGACCCACGCATGGGCTGGGCGCGGGCATCGGTTGCGTGGGCGGTGAGGGTGTCGCGCGTGGACCTCTGACGGGTCGTGGGTGGTTCGGTGTGCGCTTGACCCCCTCTCGGTCAGAGATCGGGGCCCGCCGAGCACCGCAACGGGCCGCCCGGTGGGGTGGTGCCCGGAGAACCCGGCGGAGCAACGGTGGCGGCAGGGCCGTGGAAGCGCGAAATTCAGCGCTGCAATGTGGTGCCGGACCGCCCGTGTTCAGGCGCACACGAGTGCGCGTCTTATTGCCCTCGAAATGGGGATCGAACAGGTGGTGCTGCGGCACCGATCGGAGGGTGCTCTGCCGTGGCATGAGAACGGGCGTCCGAATCGAGCGTCCGGAAAAGCGGGGGAACCCCACCCCCTTCGGGGGTCACTCCCCCCGGCCCTTCGGGCCTAGGGGGGAGTGTACTACTAGAAATTGCGCCGCGCCAACCTATTTCGGGACGCCCCATGTCACACGCCTGCGGCGGTGCTGTGTCGACCGCGCAGCGGGGCGCCGGTTCGGCGCGCCCTTCGTGGACTCGCCGCGCCGGCATCGGGACCGCGTCGACCGCCGCACCGACCCTGCCGGTATCGCTCGCGGAGAGGCGTCTCACACGCGTGCTCGGACGTGCTCGCCGCAGCGGTCGAATCACCGTCGAAACGCCCGGAACTCGACCGCTCATTCGACCGCTGATTCGAGCGCTCTGCGACGGGGGTCCGTGACCGCTGATTCGGGCGCTCTGCGACGGGGGTCCGCGACTGCTGTTCGGAGCGCTGCGGCGGGCGGGTCCGCGGCCGCACCCGCACCGTTCCGGCACCGTGCGGCGAACACCGCCGACACAGCGAACGAGTCCCCTGGATGCCTGCTTCGCCACGGCGTGCGATGCGGCACACACCGGGTCTCGGTGAGCGGCGCGCGGACCGCTGGGATCCGGGGGTCGCCGGGATGCTCTACGTGGGGCACCGACAGGCTCGGGACGATTCGTCGAACGCGCCGCTCGGAAGTTATCCACATACCCCGTTGAACCCGGCGCGCGTTTGTTGCCACAGTGCTCCCGCATCACTCCCGCAGTGGTGTCGGGCCGAGCGAAAGGAGCCCGCGGTGAACGCACGTCGTGACCCGGTCGAGGACTGGGTGGTTCAGCAGTACCACGAGATCTTCGGCGACTGCGACACCGCACGCGCAGGCACGCAGGTCGATTCGGCCGCCCGACCGGGCGCGCATCGGCCGCTTCACCCCCACCTCACCGATCGCTGTGGCCGGCGCCGCCGCGGCGGTGTACGCGCCACGGCTGCTGCCGGCCGTCGACGGCAACGAGACCGCGACCGACGTCCCTCACCCAGCTGCACGGCTACCAGTGGCCCGTTGCTCGCTGGCGCTGCCGCACTGTGCGCGCTCGATGTGTCCCGCTACCGCGCGCACAAGTCGACTCGGATGCTCGAATCCGTGGTGCGGCAGAGCACCGGTCACCGTCCCCGGAAGGTCATCGTGTCACTGGCTCCCCGGCGACGGACCGTCTGCCGGGCGGCGATCACACTGCACCCCGGCACCGTGATCCGGCCGAAGGCGTTTTCACGAGCTGACCCGGGCAATCGAGGAGGCATTCGCTGGCCGCGGCAAGTGGGAGGTCCGCCTCGAGCATGAGGGGCACAGGAATCGAATCCTCATCACCCGCGCCGAAGTCATCCCCGACACTCGCTCCGCGCGGCACAAGGCGCTGCAGGCGGCGCTCGATGCCGGCGCAATCCTCAAGGACGCGAGTGTCACCGTCGACTCGGTCGACGAGTACGGCGTCGAGAACGGCTCGAGAACGGCGTCGAGAGCACGTTCGAGCCGTCGATGAACTCCGGTGCCCGCGGCTTCCAAGCGAAGGTCGACGAAGCCCTGGCATCTCTTGCGGGCGTGCACGAGTCCGGCCGGACCTGGACCACGGAGTGGACCCCTTCGCAGGGCCCCCTGGTGATGCGGCTCGTGGCTGCGGTGCCGACCGGGGTGGAGTACCCGTTCGCCCTGGTCGGCGGGGACCTGCGGCACCTGCCGTATGCGACCGGCGCGGCGGACCTGACGATGTTCTGGGATGTGTCGACGAGTTCGAACCGGCCGCATTGCGTGATCGTGGGGCCGACCGGCGGTGGCAAGGGGTTCGTGATCCGCACGGTGCTGACCGAGGCGGTGCGCCGTGGCATCCCGTTCGTCGGTGTCGATCCGAAGATGATCGAACTCGACGGCACTCGAGGGTTACCCCGGTTGTGGCGCGATGGTGTAGGACGCGCTCCGCGCGGCAATGTTCGTGCGTGCGCTGCACACCGAGATGATGGCCCGCAACGCCTACATTCACCACAAGAAGATCGAGGGTTCGCAGCTACCGCTGATGATCGCGGTCCTCGACGAGTTCTTCATTCTCTCCGGCAAGTGGCAGCGGCTGGCGAAGACGGGCGACGACGCGACCCGAGAGCAACCCGAGAGCGACTCGAGGAACTCGACCCGAGAGCGGAGAGCGACCCGAGAGTGACTCGAGAGCGACTCGAGGAACTCGACCCGCTCGGGGCGTGGGCCGCGTGCTCGGTGTCCAGGCGTTCCGGACGCTTCTCTGTTCGGCGGCGCCAGCGGTAACCCTCGTGACAACCCCCGGGCGCCCGCACCGCGGGTGCGGTGCCGGGGGCCGGCCAAGCGACTACCGACTAAAAGCCCGGGGAATGCGTGGCCCTTCGGGTGGCCGCCCATACGTGAAGACCGCAGCCGCGTTGGGCATCACCGCCGCCTGCGTTGCCGCCGTGGGGGTGGCGAACGACCCGATGGGCGAGGGCAATCCCGATCCGGCTCAGGCTGCGATGACGGCCGCCGCTGCGACCGGCGAGAACGGACTGCCCACGCTCAACCTGCCCGAACCTGAAAGGGTCGAGGAACCGGAGGCCCGCTGCGGTCGGCGACCTTCGCTGCGCCGGGAGGGCAGTTCGTCATCGCGACCGGTGACAATCGGTGTTTCGTCGCTTCGGAGAGCACCGTGCTCGCTTTCGGGGCCGGGAGCATCGCGTCGTTGACGCGTTCGGGCGTCTCGATCGGCGATGCTCCATCGGACTCTGGTTGGTCCAAAACCGTTGATCTGGTTCGTATTCTGGTGCTGGAGCTGGGGTTCTCCGTGGGGTGGTGGGGTCGTCGGGATGCCGCGTTGGACGCGCTCGTTACCGGGCGGAGCTCAGGTGCAGGGCGTCGGCGGTGGCCGGTGTCGCGTGCCGGGGCGCGAGGGGTCGGTGCTCGCGGCGGCGAGCTCGGTTGGTGTGTCGTTTGCGGTCGTTTTCGGTCATGCCGCCCCAGATTCCGTACGGTTCGCCCGTCGTCAGGGCGTGCTCGCGGCACTGGGTGAGTACGGGGCAGTCCTGGCAGATCTGCCGGGCCCGTGATTCGCGGTGACTTCGGGCGATGCCGCGTTCATTGTCGGGGGAGAAGAACATCGACGGTTCGATACCGCGGCACGCGGCGCTGTCCCGCCACCCTTCGGGTCCGCTCAGGACCTGGTGGGTCGGCGTGGATGGGGTTCGGGCGGGGAGCAAGTGCGGTTCCTTTCGTTCCCGAACGGGAGGATCTGTGGGCAGATCCGGACTCCGGAAACTGAATTTCTGTGTTGTCGATGTGTCGTGGGGTCTCGGTTGCGGCTCGTTCCGGACAACAAACCGGGCACCTTGGTTTGACGGGTAGTGCGGATGGCCTGGTGTCTGCGCTAGGCGGTCCAGTGTCCAATCCTCGGCGGTGGCGGTGGCGGTGGCGGTGGCGGTGGCGGTGTGGGCCCCATCGGGGTGATGCCGTGTCATGGCTCCCGCCTCGGGAGGCTTGTGGCTCTTGTGCTGTACGTATGCGACTTTCCCCTGCCGGCCACCCGGGGTGGGATGGAAGATGACGCTCGATCAGTTCGAGGACAGCTTTCGGGTGGTGGCCGCTCGCGGCGTCGGCAGGGGCGACTGTCGCCGGTTCGGCGAGGTTGGCGCCAGGAGAATATGCGATCTGCTCTTCGTCGCCGCGGCGGTTGCCGCGGCCCTTCGCCACAACATCATCGATTGTACGGACATACCGATCACATGGGTTTACAGGAGAACAGCGATTGTTCCGCGAGGCTCAGGTCACCGTTTGTCAGTCGAGCCGATCCTCGGGTGGCTGGCCGGCTATCCGTCGCTCGACCGGATGCTCGCGACCGAAACCCCGGTCGTGGCTGCCCGCGACACCACCGGCGGGCTGCGCGTGAGGTTCGCGCGGACCTTCCGCACCGTATCCCGAGGTGAAGACGGTGCGCGCCCACGGTCGGACACCGCTCGATGATCGGTGTCCCTCTCGACCTCTACCTCTGAGACCGAAGGGTTGTCCCGTCCCGGGTCGCCGAAGTGCCGATGCCGACCGAGGCTGCGGGTGAAACGCAGTGCCCGGGCCGGCAGAGGTGAATACCCGATCGGGTGCGGCGGCAGGATGCGCCGGATGGTCCGACGCGTCGACGACAGCATCGGCATCGTGTCGTTCACCGCCTGTCCGGTCAATCTGGCTATGGCACAGCGCATTCCATGTTCAGTGATGGGATAGTTCCGTCCGGAGGCGCCCCGTGATGTTCATGTCGACGTTGCGGTGACCGTCGAACGTCCGCAGGCTGCTCGTGGGAACAGGTGAGGTGCACGGCGAGTCGCCGTGCACCCATCCCCGTGCCCCTGACATTGGTCACCGATGCGATCGGCAGGCGCCCTCGGTGCGCTGGACCGATGCGCCTGTCGGCTCGAGGAGTGAACCGGTCGGATAGGGGTATCCGATGCGCGTGCTGCCGCGTGGCCTCGGACGGCAAACCCGCGCGAGAGCCCGGATCCTCCGGCCGCCTGACCCCTTCGGTCGGAGGGTTCCCATCTGGACCTGATCCGCATGCTGATGGAAGCCTTGGGGCAGTATCGGATTCGACCGTGCATTTCGCCAACGGCCGCATCCGGCACCTTTGCGCGGACGAACTCATACTTGCCGCCGCCGCCCCACCACCGGCGTATCGCGAGATCACCGATTCGCTCAGTGGCGACGATCCGTTCCCCTCGAGGAACTGCCGACGCGGCGTTCCGGTAGCCGGCCCCGGCTGAAGCCGGTCGGCCTCGTAGACGGAAATGGAGCGCCGCGCCAACCTCGAAAATCCTTCCTGCCCAAGGATCGTCTCGACAGGACGGCCTCCACGCAAAATCGCCTCCGGGTAGAGCCGGGACTATTTGCGTTTTCGGGTCGGTAGATGGTGGTGCCGATGACGAGAGCGCGGTTACCTCGACATCGGTCGGTGCGGGGGACGGGCGGGGCGCAGGTATCGGACGTTGCGGGTGCACGCGGTCAGTTCGGAGAGGGCCTGGTGTAGTTGGCCGGTGACGTCCCACACATCGGGGACGAGGTTTCGGCAGGTGATGATGCCGACGTCGAGGTGCCGGCCGTAGGACATGGCGGCGATGGTGATGCCGCCGGCCATGTCGCTGACGGCGGAGACGGGGAAGTTCCCGGTTACCTCGATGCCCGCGGCATACAGCCGCCGAGCAGGGCCGGCGGCGTGGGAGATGATCAGGTTGACCGGTGGCGTGGGCATGGTCAGTGCCCGCAGCGGTGTGCGTGAGATCGGACCGCGCAGTGCTCGCGGCAGCGCGGCACCGACGTCGCGGACGAGGGTGGCGGGGGCGGCGCGGAAACGTTGGGGTGCCGCCGTGAGCGAGGTGTGCACCTTGTGCAGGCGGCGGGCCGGGTCGGCTTCGTTGATCGGAAGGGCGATGGGCAGGAGGGAGAGTCGATGGCCGGCGGCCGCGAACTGTGCGTCGGTGCGCCGCGCGATCGGCATGGCCGCGGCCAGCGCCGTGTTTGGCGGGGCATCGTGGTCGATGAGCCAGCGACGCAGCATGGTGGTGCACAGCGCCGTCACCACGTCGTCGACGGTGCACCCCAGCGCGGTCCTGACCGCATCGACCTCGCCGAGCGGTAGCGAGGTGAACGCGAACCGTCGGCGCGCGGTGTCGGGGCCGGGGAATGGGGTGTCGGGTGGTGCCGGTGCCCCGGCCGTCGCCTCGTCGGCCGGCCGCCGCCATGTGCGCGGGGTCAGCCTCCGGGCGAGTGTGCCCAGCAGGTCCGCGCCCGGGTGGGTGAGGGCGTCGGCGAGCTCGGGCAGGTGCGGTGCCAGCCGGAGTGTGGACCACATCAGCCGCGCGGGCAACAGTGCCAGATGCCAGGCACTGTTGCCGAGCATCCCCAGGGCGCCGGCCGCCTGGTACTGCTCGTCGCTGAGCCGGTGCGGCACCGTGCGGGGTTGCGGGGTGGTGTCCATCAGCACCGCGAGAGCCTGCGCCGCGGTCAGGCCGTCGATCACCGCGGGGTGCACCTTGGTGTAGATCGCCTGCCGGCCACCGGTGAGCCCGTTCACCAGGTAGCACTCCCACAGGGGCCGGTCGCGGCTCAGTGGACGTGCCGCGAGACCGGAAATCTGCTCGGCGAGCTGTTCGTCGGTGCCGGGACCGGCCAGGGTGACCTCCCGGATGTGATAGCCGAGGTCGAGGAACTCGGAGTCCACCCAGTAGGGCCGGTCGAGCCCGAGAGGTACCTGCTGTAGCCGCCACCGCAGTGGCCCCACCAGGTGTAATCGGCCATCGGCGAGCCCCCGGAGGGCCTGCACCGTGAGCCCGCCACCCGGCGTGGTGGGGCCGAGGACACTCAGGATCCCGACATGGGTGCAGGTGGTGGATGTCTCGGCGTCGAGGAACTGCGCATCGAGTGAACTGAGCTGGTGCATAAGGTTTTACCTGGATTGGGTGAGCCAACGTGCTGGGCGAGCCCACAAGGCGTCACCCCAACGCTACGCCGCGGCGCGCCCCCGTGGTGTCCCACGCAATTCGTTGACCGAATCCGCGCTGAGCTTCGCTCGACAATTTCGAATTGGCGCACACCGAGTTTCGAATTGCGCCGCCGGTGCGGCCGCACGCGGGCAACAGCGAGGGTTCGTGCGGACCTCCCGGCGTGTCCGGACACCAGAGAACTCGGCGATCGCGCCGAGTACGGAAAGAACCTCCGCCGGGGGAGCGTGAGAGAAGTGGGATTGACCCATCGGCTCTTCGACAGCGTCGAGCGCGAACTGGGAAACGTCTCCGCGCTGGTGTTCTGCCATTGCGAGTCGGTCGATTCCGGCCGGTTGGACACCACGGTGGAGAGCTTCGATCGGCACTTCGCGGTCAGTACGCGGGCGTCGTGGCTGCTGATCCGGGGGTACGGGCTGCGATTTCGCGGTCAGCACGGTACCGGGCGGGTGGTCAGCCTGACCAGCGATCACACCGTCGGCAACCTGGCCTGTGGGGCGAGCAAGGGGGCGATGGACCGGATCACGCTGGCCGCCGCCCGTGAGCTTGCCGATCTGGGAGTGACCTGTAACGCGATCAATCCCGGACCGACCGACACCGGGTGGATGAACCGAACAGCAGAAGGCGCACATGATCACCTGCACATCTCTGGGACGCCTCGGTATGCCGCAGGACTTGCGCGAATCTGGTGACGTTCCTCTGCTCGGCGGAGGGCGGAGGGATCAACGCCCAACTTCTCCAGAGCGACGGCGGTCTCGAGTAGTCAAAGGCTGTATCTGATCAACGACGCGAATCGTACGGTCGAGGTCACCGCGCTCTCTCACCGCGCGGACGCCTGTCGGTCCTCGTCCTGACGTGAGACGGCGAGTGTCGCAGGATGGACAGGATAGAGCCGTGGCCCGGGCGAATGCTCTGATCTGGGAATATGTCGGGTCCCGGATGTGATCGGGAGGCGTGTTGCGGATGATGGGTGGAAAGGACTGCGGATTTCACTGGGCGTCATCGCGGGGCCGCTGCTGGCGGTCTTTTCCAGCTGCCGGTGATGATTGTGTGGCAGCACTTCAGTCGACCGAAACCGCGTTGCCGGCGCCGCCGTGGTAGGCCGTCTCGATCCACCCGACGGTCGCCAACCGTCGTTCCTCACGGCTGCTCCAGCGGCCACGGTCGAGGACATTGCGTTGCAGCAACGCGAAGAACGATTCCATCGCCGCATTGTCACCCATGCCCCAACCTTCTCATAGAAACTCGTAAGCCATTGCAGGCCAACAATTCTACGAACATTCCGGAACGGAACCGACCAGGTTCAACCGGTCGACGCAACACCTCGACAATGAAAGGCGCGGAATGGGTGACGTCCATCGGCACGGGCGGCAGCGTTGACTTCGACGGGCGGCGGTGTGGTCACCGGGACCACACCGACCGACGAGTACGGGCTGCCCACGCTCAACCTGTCCGTGAGCAAACCGGCCGAAGACACCGAAGCCACCGAAGCCACTACCCAGAAGATCTCGTTTCTCCTGCGTTTCTGTGTCACGAATGCCTTCGGGGCAGTCGCGGTGTTCACCGGGGATCGTCGGGAACCGCCCACAGGCCCGGGCCGGTCCGTCGGCCGGTGTCGGGTGTCAGTGCCCGTAGCCGGGCGGCGTCGTCGCTCAGTGCCTTCCGCAGGTGGGGGCGTACGTCCTCGGCGACGCCTGGTGGGAGTGTGCAGCCGTGGTGCACGAGGTCGGCGGTGTTCTCGATGAGCCGCACCGCTCGCACGACGAGCGGCTCCGGCACCCAGACAGTGGGAAGGTCACCGTCGTGTTCTCTGGTCAGGACGCCGAGGGTGGAGATCATCGACATCGCTGTCGCCGGCTCGTCGGGACCGGTGTCGGCGCCGGCGAGGGCGGCGACCTCGACGAGGGCGGCGATTGTCGCACCGAGGGTGGGCAGGGGCATGGCGATGGTGCGGGGCAGTGTCAGCAGGTCGGCGCCGGGTGCCTCATCGTTGATGCGCAGGGCCAGTTCACGGGCGAGGGTGCGCAGTGCGTGAGGATCGAAGTACCGGCGGGCGGTGCGTTCGGTGATGTGCATCCGCTCTGCCACGGCGGCGACTCGGTCGGTGAGCAGGTCCTCGAGTCGGTCGGCGGGGACGGTCAGACCGATCCGTGCCAGCTCCTCACCGAGGGCGGAGGCCGTCGTCCTCACCCATGATGATGGTCGTGGCATCGGGGCCTCCTGATCAGAGCGTTCCACCACATCTGGTCTGTCTACCAGTTCGCCCATGGTGCGGCGGCGGCAGGCGACGGGAATGAACGCCGCGCCGGACCGGATTGCGGGTTCGGCGACGGGTGCTGGATCGGACGCTGACAGTTTCCGGGGTGCGCTCGCTGTCGGATCGGGACTTCCACAGTGGTGTGCAAATTTGGTGCAACAACGAAGGGTGGGCATGTCTGTCCTCGACACCAGAAGCGCTCTTGCCGCCAACTCTGCCCGTGCACACCTCGGCTTCGGAGGGGGGAGCTGTGGAGCGATTCCGGTGGCGGGCAGGGCATGCAGTCGGCGGCGTAGTGCTCGGTGAGCGCCTCTGGTCGACGATCTCCGCCAGATCCATCCGCACGCGCATGCGTCGACGGCGAGGACACGGTGATCGAGTCGATGCGCGGCGACGTTCCCCGGGGCAGTTCCCCTGCCATGCCCGCCTGGAGCGGTGGGTCCCGGTCGAGTCCTGACCCGGACGAGTAGTGCCATCTGGACAGCGGAGATAGACGCCCCCTATCGCTCGCTCGTCGCGGCGATCGCGTCGGTGATCTGCCCGCGCTGTTCGGCGGTCAGGTCGCGGGCCCGGGCGTCGTCGGCGATGCCGAGCATGACCATGACCCCGGCCGGCCCGATCCCGTGACCGCGCATGTATGTGGTGAGGACGTCGGAGACGAGTAGGTCGGCGGCGATTCGGTCGCGTCGGCGGTACAGCAGCGACGTCAGTGGTACGTGCCCGGACAGTAGGTCGTCGGTTGTCCTCTGACGCACCGCGTTCAGACTGACGATCGTCTGGTCGTCTGGTCGTCAGGTTCGGGTGTCGGCACTGGGGTTCCTCTCGGTCGGCAGGCGGCAACGGCGGATCACAGGCAGCGCGGCGGTGCGGTCGCTCCGGCCCAACTCGTTCGGTCCGTGCTGCGGATCGGGGATCGCCACCGGAGCCAGACGCCGCCGGCGGCGAGGACGACACCGGCGAGGGCCAGTCCGGTCGCGTGCCAATCGACCACGAAGACGGTGGGGGTGGTTCGGGGGCCGGAGACGAGGTGGAGGGTGCAGTGCGCGGCCACGGTGGGCATCTTTGCTCGGCTGAAGTGCTGTTCGGCGATGACGAGTCCGTACTGGTTGAGCACGTCCTCGGGGAAGCGGTGGTGTCCGCGGCAAATCTCCTGTGGGGGGTGAGAGATGAACGCGGCCAGATAGACCGCGATCCCGATGACTACCGCGGCCAGCGGTCCCGCGCGGCGCATCAGCTGCCGGGACGTCGCGGGCGGCGGGCGGCGAACACAGCGACGGTGATCTCGACCTCCTTGAACGCGGCGGCCAGAGCCGTATGCAATCCGTCGAGGTCGTCCCCGCGGTTGTGGAAACGGTGTGATCGGCCCGCTGTAGAGGCTGTTCAGGGTGCGGCTGAGAAGAGTGTGCTGCACACCGTGTCGAGGATGGTCGAGCCGAAGAACACCCCGTCGTCGGCCATGAAGTAGCCCAGGTTGCGGAGCCGAATCTGCCATTCGCGCTGAACGCGGCGCGCCTGCGCGACAAGCTCTTCAGGTTGTGCGGGTGTCAGCGCATCGGGAGCGGCCAACAACGACTCGACCACCGCGACCGGGACGCGAGGGGTTGAGCTGTCGTCGGCGTTGTCGTCAGACCTGTCGTCGCCTGACCGCTTGCCCGTTAAGTCCCGCAGAAGGTTTGGAAGGATGTGCCGAATCATTGTGGGCGGACATGGTGTGGTCAGACCATTCGTCGCGGCGGCCGAACGCCATCAGCTTCTCGAACGAGCGGCAAATCCGGGCAGGTTGTTTCGGTCGCGGCGAAGTCAGGTTCCGGCATGGCTCGGGGCACGGTGCGGGGTCGGGTTCGACGAGTGACGGTGTCACCCGACCGGGCGGTGATCTGCCGGGCGTGGACGACATCAGGCGCCGACCTGCGGGGGTGGGTGTCCTGCCGCCGTGCGTATACCAATCAACGTCATTGACTACGTTTAAGGTAGTAAAAGTACGCTAAGATGTCTGTTGTCTACGTTTGCACCGAACCAGGGGGAGAAGGTCTGTGATCTGGCCGGAGCATCGTATCGAGACTCGGCCCTGGAACCCGCGTCATCGGCAGGGTTCGCGCGCGGACCGCACCCTGGAGACCGTCGACGTGATGATCCCGCCGATGATCGGCGCCCTCGACTGCGATCTGGTCGGTGTTGTTGCCCGCGCGCACGAGGAGGCGGTCATCGCGGTGGCCCGCCTCGAAGCAGGGTTCGGCGAGCACCTGGCGCCGCTGTCGGACTTCCTGCTGCGCAGCGAGTCGGTGGCGTCGTCGAAGATCGAGCACATCGACGCGGGCTGGCGCGCGTTCGGCAAGGCGCTGGCCGGTGGCAAGTCCAGCGCGGAGGCCAAGTCCCAGCTCGCCGCGGTCAAGGCCCTGATCGCGATGGTCGACGCGGCCGGGGACGGCCCGATCACCGGTGACACCCTACTCGGTGCGCACCGGTTGCTGATGGCACCGGACTACTACACCGCCCGCGACTCCGGCCGATTCCGCGACGTGCAGAACTGGATCGGCGGCAGCGACTACACCCCGATCGACGCGCTGTTCGTGCCCCCGCCACCGGAACTGGTCGACGAGCTGATGGCGGACCTGCTGGAGTTCGCGAACCGCACCGACCTGCCGATCCTCGCGCAGGCCGCGATCGCACACGCCCAGCTCGAGTCCATCCACCCGTTCACCGACGGCAACGGACGCATCGGCCGCGCCCTGATCAGCGCGATCCTGCGCCGCCGCCGCCTGACCCACCGGGTCACCGTCCCGTTGGCGTCGGTGATGCTCGCCGACACCCGCCGCTACTTCGACCACCTGACCCGCTACCGAGCGGGTGATGCCGACGGGTTCGTCGAGTACGTCGCCCGCGCGGCGATCGTCTCCAGCGAGGCCGCGCAGGACTCTGCCCGCGCCCTGGCCGAACTCCCCAGCTATTGGCGCGATATCGCGCGGCCGCGCAGCAACTCCGCCGACGAGAAGATCATCGACGCCCTCCTCGGCACGCCGATCTTCGGCGCCGACACCGCCCAGCAGATCACCGGCACCACCGACGCCAGCGCGTACCGCGCGCTCGGCCGGCTCACCGCGGCCGGGGTGCTCGAGGTGCTGTCCGAGAGCAAGCGCAACCAGATCTGGGCCGCCACCGGTGTGCTCGCCGAACTCGACGCCCTGAGCACCACCATCGGCAGGCGCACCACCGAGCACCTGTAGCCTTCCGCAGGGCCCGCCGCTCTGCGCCCTCGGCACCCGTCGCGGCGACGGGTGCTGCTCGGTTAGGGCCCCGGCGGAGGTGTTGGCCGATCCGGATCATCGTTGGTGGCTGTCGATGCCTGAGCAGCGCCGGCGGCGAGGGCGTGATGCGTTGCTCCTGCTGGGTCGGGATCCGGCGGCGAGAGCTCCGCAGCAGCAACGAAATACACGGTAGCGCAGAACCTGCCACTGTCGGCTGGCGCTCTGCCGGGTCACGGACGTGGCGGCGATGGCAAGCCCCACCGAGGGCGGCGCGGGTGATCCTGGACACGAAAGATATAGGCAGGACACGAAAGGCGGAGGCGCTGAACGCCCGTCGTTGGTGCCACTGCAGCATGAACGCGTTCGGTGGTGTCGAGGTGCGCGCGGCGTCCGCTGGGTTCGGGTGAGGAACAATAGAATTCTGCGATACCTGATGGTGCCGACCCGGCCGGGTGCTGACAACCGGCGGCGGTGTTGCTGCGACCGTGCCGGGTACTCGTCGGCGTCCGGTGTTCAGGCGCCGTCGTCGACCGGGGGCCGGGTGGGCGGCCTGGTCCGCGTTCGAGCCAGAGTGCGAAGTCGTCGGCGAGATAGTACCGGACTGCGTCCTCGCGCAGTCGAGGCGTGGCCGCGACCGAGGCGATCAAGGCGAGCAGTAGGCGCCCGCGGACCGGTGTGGCGGGACCGTGGCCGAGCAGCGATCTGCGATCTGGCTTCGAGTCCGTCCCAGCGGTCGCGAATGGGCCGGCGGCGGGCATGAGCGCAGTGTGCCATTCAGTGGTGTGCTCGTGGCGGAACGCGGACCGAACGGGAGGTGCCATCGGTTCGCGGAGCGCGACGGCGAAGCCCGGTGGCTCTGCCGTGGAATGTCGGTGGCGCGGGCTAGCGTCGAGTGGGTACCCGACAGTTGAGGGGCAGCGATGAGCGCGGTCACGACGAATCAGCCACTCGGCACCCCCACCTGGATCGACCTGGGCATCCCGGATCTCGACCGGGCGATGACCTTCTACGGGTCGGTCTTCGGTTGGGAGTTCGACGTCGGTCCCGAGGAGTACGGGCGGTACACGATGTGTCTGCTCGGCGGCAACAAGGTCGCCGCGCTGATGCCGAATCCCGACGAGAACGCCACCGAGTTCTGGTGGAACGTCTACCTGGCGACCGACGATCTCGATGCGACGGTCGCTCGGTCCGCCGCCGCGGGCGGCGCACTGCTGATGGAGCCGATGGACATCGCCGACCAGGGTCGGATGGCGATGGTGCGGGATCCGTCCGGGGCGCAGTTCGGCCTGTGGCAGGGGCGGGCACACGTCGGCTGCGAGCTCGTGAACGAGCCGAACACGTTGTTACGCAACGACTTGGTGACCCCGGATCCCGGCCCGGCGCGGGAGTTCTACGCGGCGGTGTTCGACTTCACCCTGGACGGGAACGACGACCTGCCCGGCGTGGACTTCACCTTTCTGCGCAGACCGGACGGGCACGAGATCGGTGGCATCGTGGGCGACCCGGCCGCCTCGGCGTCCGCTTGGGGCACGCTCTTCCAGGTCGTCGATACCGACGCGGTCGTCGCCGCCGCGCGGGCGAGCGGGGGCGCCGTGGACGATCCGACGGACATGCCGTACGGGCGGACCGCGGATGTCACCGATCCGTTCGGTGCGACGTTCACGGTGGGTTCCCCGCTGCCGGGTGCACAGGGGTAGACGCTCCCGTCGGGCTACCCGCCGACAGCTGGTGCGTGCGAGGTGGCGCCGAGGGTGATCGCGGGCCGCCAGCCGGGGTGCCCGGACGAGGCGGCAGCGCTGCTCCACGACGGCGGCCCGATCAGCCCGGTCGTGCGATGAACGCCCTGACCGAGATGCCCGCGCTGCCCCTGTCACGACCAACCACCGACGCCCTGTCGAGGTGGTGACGGTCCCCGAAGTAGGGGGCCTGCCAGCACACGCGCGTCAACGGCCGGCCGGCCGTTCACGAGAAATTCTCACTCGTGGAGCGATTGTCTGGGCGTGGGATCGGCCTCCTTGCGGTGAGTTTTCGCTGCACGAGGACTGGTTCGACAT
>NZ_CP166290.1:0-1206422 GCF_000280725.2 Rhodococcus sp. JVH1
AGGCTCCGCTACCTGCTTTTGAATCTATCTCCAATTGAACAGTCTCTTAATCTCCTCCGGACCAATCCCGAAGAATGCCAAAACTGTGAACGGGAACCCAGCGGCTCCCAGAATTGTTAAAATGAGTAAAATCACTTCCATCTCGCATTGTTTCTCCTTTCCTAATTTTCCACAGGTCCCACCTTGGCTCAACTCGAACTTCGATTACCTATTCAACAATAATCCCACGACATTCAGTCACTTGTCAAATTATCGACGCCATTCTTCGAGTGAATTAGAAACCTTCAATCTGCGTAAATTTTCGCCCCATATGTCGAGGTCAACACCATAATCGGATTAAGTGCATGCACTGTTGACGACTTCGGCCCTGGCTTGCGTCCGCCCAAATCGATTTTGACTAACCTCCCCTAATGCATCCCTTTTGCCCGAGCAAAATTACACCCCGTGGGGTGAAACCTCCGTTTGCCGTCCATCAAAGGATAGCGCCCAATAACTCCGCCGCGGGTTCACTAACCGCACGAGGAGTAGCGACTGGAATGTTGACGACAATTCGAATTCAGACAGTCCCCCTTTTTGATGGACATATTCGCAGAGTGCGGTACTCTGCTCGGTCATCTACGGTCCGTCGACCAGCACTCCAGTCGGAGGTCACAGCCTGGCCTGCTGTTGACTGCGGTCGGTTACCTAAGGTGAATCACATTCATTTCACCCCGGGTGACGAACGTGTTGACCTCTGGCGGTAGAAATCGATCAGAAGGGTCGAAGGGCATGGCGGACACACGATCGCAGCGGGTGAGCTTCGAAGACCTGGAAGTGTTTCTGGAGTTCGCACGGACCGAGCACTTCGGACGCACCGCGGCCGAGCTGAACGTCAGCGTCGCCACCGTCCAACGCAGCGTCCGGGCTCTGGAACGTAAGCTCGGTGTCGCGCTCGTCGAGCAGGCGGGCCGCCAGGTGAGGCTGCTGCCGAGTGGTCACGTCCTCGCCCGCGAGGCACACGGGGTTCTGCGGGCACGGTCGGATGCGATCGACGCGACACTGGTCGAGGCAGGAGGGCCACGCCGCCTGCTTCGAGTGGCGCATACCTACTCGCTCGGTCTGCGGTTCGTGCCGGTGGCACTTTCTACGCTGCTCAGCGAGCAGCAGGGCCTGAGATTCCGTTGCTGGCAGGGTTCCGCAACGTCGGTGCTGTCCTCTCTGTTGCGAGGTGAAGCCGATATTGCCTTCACCTCGCTCGCGCCGACAGAACCAAGGATGGTGGTCCAGCCGCTGTTCACGGAGTCGCTGATGCTTGTAGTGCCTACAGAGGACCCGCTCGTCGGCCGCCCGTCAGTCGATCTAGCCGAGGTCCGTGACCGGCCCTTCGTGACCATGGAACCCGGGTCGAGCAGCCGTACCCACCTAGTCAACGCTTGTGCCCGAGCTGGATTCGTTCCCCGGATCGCCGTCGAGGTCAACGATCTCTTCCTGGTCGAGTCCATGGTCGGTGCCGGGCTCGGGGTCTCGGTGGTGCCTGAGGGCATGAGCGACCATCATCATCCCAGGGTCGCCAGACTGCCGATCGGCGGAACAAACCCGCCGACCCGCACCATTTTCGTCGCGTACCCGGCGGGCGCAGCCAGTCACGACAGCACACATGCCCTGGCGAGGATCGCCCGGGGAATGGGGCGGGCGCGCAGTTGATCGTTGCAGATAATGCAACGATCAGGCCGCGCAAGTGGCGTTGTTCACCGATATCGCGCTACTTAGTGTGTGATCCATGACATCTGGAACAACGACCGGAACGGCCACCGCAGAGTTCAGCGCGCAACTGCTGGCGGCGGCCGCCTCACCGCTCCCGCCTGAGGCAGCCCGTGCGTCTCGCCGGACCCTGTTTAACGTGCTCGGGACCGCGATCGGCGCCGCGCGTACTCCGGCAGTCGATTCGCTCTTTGCCGCAGCCCGCCGCCGCGGGGCTGTTGGCGCGGCCGTTGTGCCGGGACGCCCGGAGAGCACGAATTCCTATTGGAGCGCCCTAATCACCGGCACCGCGGCGCACCACGATGACTACGACGACACTCATCTCGCCACGGTCATCCACCCCGGCGCCTCTGCCTTGGCCACGGTCCTCTCACTACAAGCGGATGCGGAAACCTCAGGGGAGCGGTTTCTCATCGCCTTCGCCCTCGGATGCGAGGCGCAGCTGCGGATCGGCAACGCCATCTCGCCGAGTCACTACGAACGCGGCTGGCACATCACCGGTACGTGCGGAGTGTTCGGTTCGACGGTCGCCGCCGCGCTCCTGCTCGGACTCGACGTTGAGACGACTGAGCGGGCACTAGGGCTGGCCGCGACCATGACGCTGGGGCACCGCGAGGGATTCGGCTCAATGACTAAGCCATTCCACCCAGGTAAGGCCGCCGCCAACGGTGTTCACGCAGCCCGACTTGCCGCCAGCGGAGCGACCTCCGTCCCCGATCCTCTCGGGGACGGAGGGGCTCTTGAAGTGCTCGCCACCGCCGTGGACCGTCTCGAGCTCGGCGGCTCCGAGTGGGAGTTGACGAAGAACACCTTCAAGCCGTATCCGTGCGGGATCGTCGCCCACCCGGTGATCGACGCGGCCGTCGAAGCCGCCCGCCAGGTTCCTGATCCGACCCAAATCACCGCGGTGTCAATCTCCTGCCATCCACTGGTGCCCGAGCTGATGGGGCGCCGGCAGCCCACCGACGGCCTGCAGGCAAGGTTCAGCGCTTACCACGCGGCAGCAGCCGGCCTGCTGGACGGCGAGGTCGGTCTACCCCAGTTCACCGACGCGCGGGTTCGAGCAGTGGACACGACGCGCCTACGCGATCTGATCACGCTGCAACCCAGCGGAGAGCGAGCCCGTGACGAAGCCACTGTCCGGGTCGAGCAAGCCAATGCGCAGCCGGTAATCGTCTGGGTCGAGCACGCGCGGGGGAGCCTCGCCCGCCCGCTAACCGACCAGGAACTGTTCACGAAGGTCGACCGCCTGGTCGAACCGGTGCTGGGAATCGGCGCTGCACAGCGGGTCGCGGACGCCGTCGACCAGCTCGCCACCACCCCTGGCCCGAACGAGTTGCTCGCTGCCATCCACCCGAATGAGGAATCAACACATGACTGACAAGACCAGCATCACTACGGACCGAGTCGTCCGCTACGTCCTGGAGACTGAGCCGGACCGGGCTGCCCTGCACGTTGCAGAATCCCAGCGGGATTCGTTCGTGCGCGCGGGAGGTCGTGCCCCGGAAGCTCTGACCACCCATTCCACGGACGATCCTCTGTGGACGGCATGGGTGTCCGGTGCGGCAGCGGCGCACGACTCCAACTTGACCTGGGTGGCCGTCACCGCGGCCGCGACGGCCCTCTGTGACGACGAGCGCGCGGTCACGGCAATCGCGCTCGGCCGCGGGGTCGCCGAGCTCGTCGCCGCCGCACTCGGCGATAAACATGCGGCCGAGGGCTGGGACATGCGCGCTACTGCCGGAACGGTCGGTGCGGTGGCTGCCACAGGCCGACTGTGCGGTCTCGACAGTGACCAACTCCGGAATGCGATTGGGCTCGCCGCAACACAGGCGGCCGGGCTTCTGGCCGCCGCGGGAACCGACGCCGAGGCGATCCAAGTAGGCAAGGCCGCGGCCAATGCCGTGGAGGCTGCTCTACTGGCCGAGTGCGGGTTCACCTCCTCCGCAGCACCGCTGGAGGGTCGACGTGGCTTACTCGCCCTAATGACGGACCGGCCTGCCGAGGCCCTGCAGGTTTAGCCGCGTGGCCAGGGTACCGAGGGCTACCACCGCAGACAACAAATGATTGGAACCCGAAAATGATCGAATATCCCCGCTACAAGGCCGCGGCGGCCCACGTCGCACCCGTCTACCTCGACGTCGAGAAGACAGTCGACAAAGCATGCGACGTCATCGCCGAAGCGGCCCGCCAGGGCGTGCGCCTGATCGCGTTCCCCGAGGTGTTCATCGCGGGCTACCCGCACTGGGGTCGAGTGGTGGCCCCGATCGAAACCGACGAGTTCTTCCAGATGCTCGCCGCCCGCGCGATCCGCGTCGACGGCCCCGAGCTGGCGCGGGTTCGCGCCGTAGCGGCCCGGCACGAGATCGTCGTGTCGATGGGGTTCACCGAGGGGACCGACGTGAGCGTCGGCTGCCTCTGGAACTCGAACGTCCTCATTGGCAGCGATGGAGCGATCCTCAACCACCATCGCAAGCTGGTTCCCACCTATGTCGAGAAGCTGGCCTATGCGAACGGTGACGGCTCCGGCCTGAAGGTATCTGCCACCGACATCGGACGTGTAGGCATGCTGATCTGCGGGGAGAACGCGAACCCACTCGCCCGCTACACGCTCATGGCACAAGGCGAACAGGTGCACATCTCCAGCTACCCGTCCGTGGCCCCTGCCCGAAACCCCGACGGCACCGGTGGATACGACATCCAGGACGCGATCCGGATTCGCGCAGCGGCTCACTCCTTCGAAGCGAAGGTGTACAACATCGTCGCCTCGACGCCCTTCGACGAATCGGCACGATCGTTCCTCGGGGAACTCGGCGAGCGGACTCTCGCGCTCTTCGAGAACGGATCGCAGGCGGTTTCTATGATCATTGATCCCACTGGGCGTCCGGTCAGCGAAGTACTGTCCGATAACGAGGGAATCTGCGTGGCCGAAATCGACCTGAGTCGCGCGGTCCCGCTGAAACGGATTCATGACGTCGTCGGGTACTACAACCGTTTCGACATCTTCTCGGTCTCGGTTAATCGGTCCCCGCAGGTGCCGATCGACCTGACAGGGGACGGCGGGCAGGCGGACCCGGTGGGTTACGGAGTCGGGGCCGACACGCTATCGCTGTCCCACCCGGACCCGACGCTGACGTACGCCGACCCGGCTCTCGGGGCGCCAGCGACTGGGAACGGGGTTTCAGCACCATGACAAGCACCCCGGGTGCATCGGAGCGAGCCAGCGGAACGCCGGCTCGCCCGGGCCCTCCTCAGCGGTGGGGCGGAACCGGTGCCCCGGGTGTCGACTTTGCCGTCTCCCTCCCGCAGTTCGCCGCCGACGGCGAGTTCGACCCGGTAGCGTTCCGCGCCTACGTCTGTCGCGCCGAGGAGCTCGGCTTCCACAGTGGCTGGACCCAGGAGCAGGTTTTCGGCCGCTCGCCCGTGCTTGGCCCACTCGAGACAATGGCCTACGCCGCGGCGTGCACGCAGACTCTGCGCCTGGGATGCGCGGTGTTCGTTGCCGGGCTGCACAACCCGGTGCTGCTGGCCAAGAGCTTAGCCTCACTGGACCAGCTCAGCCGGGGACGGATCGAGACGGGCTTCGGCATCGGCGGGCGCAACCGGCCGTTCGGCGCGTTCGGGCACGACGGCAGCGACCTGGTCGCGCGGTTCACCGAAGCGATGAAACTAATGCGTGCTCTCTGGAGCGACCCCTGCGTCGACTTTGACGGCCGGTTCTGGCAGCTTTTGGATGCCTCGATCGAGCCGAGACCGTTCCAGCGGCCCGGACCGCCGGTGTGGATCGGCGGCAGCCATCCGAACGCACTCAAACGGGCAACGCGCCTCGGAGACGGCTTCTTTGGCGCCGGTTCGGTGACAACCGAAACCTTCGCGGAACAGGCACGGATAGTCCGCGCCCTCGGTGGGGCAACCTTCCCGATCGCGAAGCGTGTCTACATCGTTGTGGACGACAACGGCGACCGGGCCCGCCGTCAAGTGGCGCGGGTTCTCCGCGAGTACTACGGCGATCGTGGGGTGAACGTCGACGTTGCAGTGGCCGGTAGTCCGGCTGACTGCGTCCACGGTGTCCAAAGAATCGTCGACGCGGGCGCCCGGCTGGTTCTATGCACCACGGTGACGAATCCGATCGAGCAGTTAGAGCGAATCGCCACCGAGGTGATGCCGCACGTCGTTCCACGGGCTCGGCGTGAGCGGTCGGTGCGCCCGGCTACCGAAACCGGGCCGCCGATGATTCGTCGGCTCCACTAAACACGGGGCTTCGGCAGGGCCAAATTCCCCCGGAATCGTGGCGCGCTATATCTGGGCCGCCCGAGCAGGACCATTCCATTCCATTCCTCGGTGAGTGGATCGATTT
Organism: Rhodococcus sp. JVH1; assembly: GCF_000280725.2. Taxonomy (NCBI): domain Bacteria; kingdom Bacillati; phylum Actinomycetota; class Actinomycetes; order Mycobacteriales; family Nocardiaceae; genus Rhodococcus; species Rhodococcus sp. JVH1. The sequence goes on from NZ_CP166290.1 coordinate 6,098, forward strand.
TCCAGGATTCAAGCAAGGGAGCTTGTCGTGTCCGCAACTACTACCCATCAGCGAACTCCGTCAGTGATCGCGAATGTCGCGAGAGGCTCACTAGGAAACCTCGTCGAATGGTACGACTGGCATACGTACGCAATTTTCAGCATCTACTTCGCGACGGTCTTCTTCCCCAAGGGCGATCTGACGGCACAGCTGCTGTCTACAGCAGCCGTCTTCGCGGTCGGGTTCCTGATGCGCCCGCTGGGTGGGTGGTTGCTCGGGATCTACGCCGACCGCTTCGGCCGGCGGGCCGCGCTGAGCCTGTCGGTGATCTTGATGGGCATCGGCTCGTTGCTTATCGGAGCGACTCCCTCCTACGCCGCCATAGGGATCGCCGCCCCGATCCTCCTCATCGTCGCTCGTCTGTTGCAGGGTTTGTCTGTGGGCGGCGAGTTCGGATCGAGCGCAACCTATCTCTCCGAGGTCGCCACCCCAGGCCGCCGTGGCTTCTACTCCAGCTTCCAGTACGTGTCCATTGTGTTGGGCCAACTGATCGCGCTGGCCGTCCTGCTCCTCGGGCAGGCATTGCTAACCGAGGAGCAGATGTATGAATGGGGGTGGCGGATTCCCTTCTTCATCGGTGCTGCCGCTTCCTTGGTTGTCCTCTACCTGCGTCGTCACATGGACGAGTCCGAGCAATTCAAGGAAGAACAGGCCGCCGAGCGCCTCGCTAAGGAGGAGGGCCGGGTCGTGAAAAAGGGTCTGCGCTCGCTCTTCACCGAGTACCCCGGCGAGTTCGCGGCCGTGTTCGCACTCGCGATCGGAGGCACAGTCGCCTTCTACACGTTCACGAGCTACTCGCAGCGATACATGGTCAACACCGCTGGACTCTCGAAGTCCGAGGCGTCTCTGGTCATGTTCGGCGCGCTGGTGCTCCTGATGGTCCTGCAGCCACTCGTTGGCCACCTGTCCGACCGTGTCGGACGCCGCAAGGTCATGGCTGTTTTCGCTGGTGGTGGGGTGCTGCTGACAGTTCCTCTACTGACCCTGCTAGGCCAGACGACCAACATTATCCTCGCATTCCTGATCGTCTGCGTGGCAATGGTTTTCCTCAGTGGTTACACCGCTCTCGCGGCGATCGTGAAGGCCGAGATGTTCCCGACGAAGGTCCGGGCACTGGGGGTAGGACTCCCCCACGCTTTGGTCACCGCAACCTTCGGCGGAACTGCGGAGACCGTCGCGCTCGCGCTCAAGCAGGCGGGCATGGAGTCGGCCTACTTCTGGTATGTCACCGGCTGCATTGCCCTCACGGGTATCGCCGTCTACTTCATCCCGGACACCCGGGACAACTCGGTGCTGGAGCCCAAGTCTCGATGACTGTGGGGAGTCCTTCCTGCCCGTCGACGCCGGGCAGGAGGTGTTCCGGAGGGCTGGCTTGATGCGGTCTCGACTGCGCCCGCTACGCTGCGGCCCTATCAGCAAGGTTCCCGGTTCTCGCACGTCCTACTTTTCCGTATACGTCCAGGACCACGGCCGGGACGGCTACGCGGTGGAGTCTACGGGCGGCATCCGACAGCCTCTAACGCGAACCCATTCGTTTCGCGAATGATCACTGACGTAGCGTCGGTGTCGCAGCAAGTGGGATCTGACCGGGGCGGAACCTCTCACCGGGCGTGATCCGCCCGCCCGGGCCGCCACCGAAGTTCCACGGAACTCGGGACATCCTCCCAGCTCGATATGGTTTGCTTCTTCCCCAAAGGCGCTACGACTTCGGAAATCTCGAAGCACTCCGAACAGGCATTCGCCGCTCTCAGTGAAAGAGGTTGGCATGCTGCACTATTGCGACTCGATAGCGAGTGGTTCCAGCGCCTGCACCCTCAGGTCCAAAATGATAGTGAGCACACCACCGTCCTGAGATGCTGTGTCATGAAGCCTGAGCATCTCAGTGTTGTCAAAGATTTCGTTACAGCAGCTTCCTCTGCAGCCACTTATGAGCGTGTCTCATGTGGATGAAGTGACTTGTGGCGCATTAGGTGACGCGTGGTAGATGAGATGTCTCTGCGGTTGGTACCTGATGCCTTGTGGGAGATCGTCCCCGCGCTTCGCCGCCCGCCCGCAGGGATGCGGCAGCGCCCCGGTGGATGGACCTGCGGCACGGCGGTCTCCGGCAGAAGCGTGCGCGCCTTCCCCCAAGTCCGGCAGGCCCAACGCATCGAGCCAACCACCGTAGGCGCGCGCCGGGGCCTGCCAGCGCCAGTTCCTCATCCACCAGCACCACCGGACTTGTGGGATACGTAACCCGGGCCACGAACCGGGCGATCTCCTCGGCGGTCAAGATCTCATCGTCGGCCGATCGAAGTCCAGACGGGGCGCAGTTGCAGGGTTGGCCGCGGACAGATGCGCCGCCTGCGGCAGCACTGCGTGAGGGGGTGACCGCGCAGGAGAGATGTTGCCGCGGTCGTTGGTACGCCTTCTCGGGACCTTACGTCTCGATGACGATCTCGGGTGCGATCTGCTGGGCGATAGGAGTCCACAGATCTACCTCCACGTTGGGCGATTCGATACTCACGATCAGGGAGTAGTGCACGCCATTGTCGCTTTGGTCGTAGGCACGTTTGTCTTTCCACCATCCGGCCACTGGATATACCGCAATTGCTTCCTTGCTGGCCAGATCGACTGCAGGACCTTCCCAGATATCCGTGTGGAGGGACCCGTTGGCCTGTTGCTGGTTCGATCCGAACAGCCACCCTTTCTCGGTCGTCAGCGAGATCGGCTTCTCCCCGTCTTCGCGGGCGCGGGCGTTGACGCGCATCCGGAACGCATCGATGGCGTCCTCCGGTCGGCGGACTGCGAACCGCAGCATGTGCGAGGGGTAGGCATATCGACCGTTCCAACCGCGATTCGATGGGTTCGGTTCAACAAAGTAGGACAAGGTCACGCGGAGAAGAACATCCACTCCACCGAGCGCTTCGAGTTGCTCCTTGGGCCACGGAAGCGCGTGGAGATTCATTTCGCGCGCTCGTCCGATCGTGGCCGTTCCGTTCTCCCTCTCGAAGGGGTGGATGCGTGATTCTGCGATAAGTGTCAGCGCGTCCGACGCGCTGTGCAAAGCCCGGGACAGACTCGGCACACCCATGCCGTAACGCCGGAGAAGTTTGACCTTCTCGGCCTTGTTCGGTGCCGATTGGATGCGGCGACGCATCGCTTTTGTCCATTGCGCGGAATGGACGATCAATCCTCGGACTGTTTCCGGTCGTAGATCGGGATACTCGGCCATGATCTGGCCAGCGAGTGCCGCTACTTGAGCGGTGGCTGCGGAGGTGTCTCGGGTCGTGGTGAAGGCTCGTTGTTCCAGAGGGCTCTGGAGTTTGGTGGTCAGGACTGCCAAACTTTCCGGTGTCTGGGCGGATGACCGATCCGGTGCGACGGCAACATTTCCGCCTTCGGCTACCACATCGGGCTTGAATGGCCACTTGGCGTCGAATTCTCGCGATGTTCGGCTGACCGGGGCCAATTCTCCGCGGGGGGCCAGTGGAACATAGTCGGCGAATACCGGATCCGCGCCTCCCATGTCGCCTTTGTCGGTGTATGCGCCGACAGTTAGCGCGTTCCATGCTTGGGCAGGGTCTTCCACCGGCTCGCCGTCGGACCGGACCAGGTGGTCATCTGTTGGGTAGATATCGCGAATGTTTCCGGCCGAGATGATGAACAGCCGCGTGTGGAGGCGGTCGGAGCGGTCGATGTAGGTCAGCTTGCTGGCGGTGTCGTCGATTGCCCGTCCGTATGCCAATGCGTCTATTGCTGCGGACCAGGATGTGGGCTTGCCGGGATCAGTGGCGTCGTCGGCCGTGGTGCGTTCTTCGCGTGCGGGGCGAGGAGCGGTGACTGCGAGCATGAATGTTCGGCTGCGGCGCGGAGCTTCGATCTCCGGTCGGTCGACAGATTTGGCGGTGATGGCACCATAGAGGTCCCGCTTGTTTTCACCGTTGTCCGGCAGGAACTTTACTGACTCGAGGCGGTGTCGCAGGTGGACGTCATGGGAGTTGAGCACGGCCGCGTGGAGATCTCCGTAGAGTGCAAGCCCTGCCATCTCGGTGCCGTGTCCGTGTGTCGGATCTTTCTTCCAATCGGTCTCCGCGACGTGGCGGTCCGAAGTGTGCAGAGAGTGCTGTAGGAGTGGATGGCCGTCCTGGATCCCGGTATCGACCACGCACACTACCGGAGCATCCTCGCTCGCCGCGCGCACGCGCACGAGGAGATCGCCAACCCAATCGGCCTGTTCGGAGGCCGACATCTCGGTCAGCACGCTGGCTACATCGCTGGGCCAACGCAACTCGGCAATATCATCGATGGACTCGAATATCTGGGAGAGTTCGTCGATCGTCGCTTGCAGCAGAAGCACCGTTCGGTCACTGAAACCGAGATAGTGCGCGCTCGTAGCCAATTCTATCTGGCGTGCCTGGTCGGTGAGGCGACGAAGCTCGTCCCCATCTCGTCGGCGGAGCCAGATTTCCCACCAATGACGTTTGCCGTCATCGAGCGGGAATAGTCGGCCGGCGTCGGTCCACAGCTCGCGGATTGTGGCACGGCGGATCGAGGCGATGCCCTCGACGAGGGTGGCATTCTTGACGGTCTCCTTCGCCAATGACGCAACGTAACCAGTCAGTCGGCTGAGGAAGTACTGCTTCTGACCGTCCGGAATGTAGACCGTGGCCATCTGGACCGGGCCCTCGTCCGTGACTTCCTCTTTAACGGCGACGAGCTCGGGCTGTTCGCCGCTTCCCAACGGATCGAGACTATTCAGCGCGAGATCGAGGCCCGCGAACGACACGAACGTGACGAGCGTGCCGGTGACCTCCTCATCTTCGCTCTCGGGTGCGAGCGCCGCGCGAAGCTCCCGCTCGAGACGGCGGCCGTGGGCTGCACGATCGCCGGTGAATGGTGCGGTCTTCTCTCCGTTTCGTCCGGAGTTCACGGACTTGAAGGGCTCCGCCTGTGGAGGTGTGGGAATGACGAGATGCGGTTTGTTTCTTTCTGCCATTACGGTTTACGAGTCTCATCTCCGTGGAAGGTTGTCCGACGACGGTCCTCCAGCGCCGACACAAGATCGTCAGTGCGTATCTGCGCGTCACCGGCGAGAACGGTGCGCTTCGCCGCATTCTCGGCAGCTACGGTGATCTCTGCGTGGCTGAGACCCCGGGCTGAGCTGATGATCCGTTTCCACCCGAGGTTGCTGAGGCGGAAGTTCGCGAGGCGGTTCTTGATTACCGCCCGAACGGCATCTTCGTCCGGAAGGGGGAACGAGACAACCGATTCGAATCGACGAAACATTGCCTTGTCCAACAATTCCGGGTGATTGGTCGCAGCAACAATGACGCTCTCGGATGTCTCTTCCTCGAGAAACTGGAGGAAGGAATTCAACACGCGCCGAATCTCCCCGACATCGTTGCCTGCTGTTCGGTCGCCCGCAAGGGCATCGACCTCGTCGAAGAGATACACGCCCTGGGTCTCGGCTAGAGCATCGAAGATCAGACGCAATTTGGCGGCAGTCTCACCCATGAACTTCGTGATGATGGTGTCTAACCGGATTGCGAACAACGGCAATCTCAGCTCTCCTGCGATCACTTTGGCTGTGGAGGTCTTACCTGTCCCCGGCGGCCCCACTAGCAACATTCGCCGCACTGGGCTCAACCCGTGACGAGCAAGGTCGCCGCGTCGGCGCTGCTCGAGGAGGAGGTGCCGCAGCCGATCGGAGACGTCGTCAGCGAGTGCTAGGTCGGACAAGCGAGCGTCGGGGTACGTCACCGACAGCAGGGAGGCAAGTTCACCGCGGGGCTGCGAGACCGGCACCACGGTCGCGATGCGAGTGGACTGGACCGACTTCCTGCGCAGCTCGTCGACCATGTCGCGAAGTTCCTGAGAAAACCGCTCCTGCCCGGATCGCGCAGCCTTTGCCGCGACCTGCATCGCCACGGAATAGAACTGTGGATCGTCGCGGTCTGCGTGACTCTTGACAAGGGCCTTTAGCTGGTCGTTTGTTGCCATCGGCCCTCCTCGGAGCTCGTCGTGTGCGAAGGTTCTGCCCACGCAGAACATGGGGATCATATCCTTGGACGCACTTCACCTGGTCGGGCGCGCCCAGATCGACACCCTCCCCTGCTGATTTCCACAGGCTGATGCTAAGCAAACCTGTCAGAGGGTGGCATTTTGCACATGCCACGGCACAATCGCCGACGACGGAAAATGCGGCGTCCGGAGCCTCGCCTGCAGCCCTCATTGCTCGTCCCATCGACGACGGTGGACCACCGACTTCGCCGAGGTCCCCGCGCACATGATGCCCGCGATGTTCACCTGCGGCCGCCCGCCGGCTGGTGCGTCCAACATCCTCGAACAACAACGTCTCGGCAAGCTCGTCCGCGCCGCCGCCATCTACACCGGACCCGCACCACGCCCCCGCACCCCCGAGTCCGTCGAGGGCTGGGACACAATCCCCCACACGCGCTGACCATTCGACATCCTCGTCCGAGGAAACCCAGACGAGCGCGAACAGTTTGCAGGAAGTCCGGCCTGACCAGATACGCGAACGGAGTACCCGTGGAGGCCTGGAGGCAACGAGTGATTGGGTGCGCGGCTTCGAGCGCGGTGGACCTGTCCTGTGGTTGGTGGTGCTGGTCAGTCCGGCGGTCCGCCTTACCCGACTCGGGATCGCCGATGAGGAACCCACCTGCCCGCAGCGCGATTGGGCGGGGTTCCATCCCATCGGGGGCCCGCCGCATCTGAGTAACCGCAGCACCAGCAGCTATCCAAGACAGCAGCCACGAACACACGGTCACGCCAGATCGCCCGTCGCTGTCTCAGGTGAGCGCTCACCAGTACTCAGGCCCAGCGCGTCGGCCTTCTACCGAAGGTATGCCCCCCGCTCCGGACAACCACCCGCTACCGGCAATCGGGCGATACCCGCCCAGAAATGGGCGGGTATCTGCGCTGCGTCAAACGCACCCCTACGATCGAAAGGTATCCCTACTGAGCGGCGTTGGCGGTTACTGTGTTCGGCGGACGTCAGAAGGACGTACCTGAGAGAGTGTTTTGAAAGTGTTCGATTCGGGCGCGGCGGACCGGCCGGTGGCGGCATGATTGGGTCCGTGGTTGCTCGCAGGAATCGTCGCAAGCCGACGCCGTATCCGTCCGATCTGACCGATGCCCATTGGGAGTTGATCGCACCGATGGTGCCCACGGCGCTGCCGGGCGGTCGCCCGGCGATCCACGATCGACGGCGGATCGTGGAGGCGATCCTCTACGTCAACCGCACCGGTTGCTCGTGGCGGCAGCTCCCGCACGACTTCCCGCCCTGGCAGACCGTTTTCGGGTACTTCCAGCGATGGAACGAGTCCGGGGTGACCGACCGCATCCACGACGCGCTGCGGGCGAAGCTCCGTGACCGTAGCGGCCGGGATCCGATGGCGTCGGCGGGGATGGTCGACGCGCAGGCGGTCAAGGGTGCCGACACGGTCGGCACGGACACCCGCGGATGGGACGGCGGGAAACGGGTCAACGGCAGGAAGCGACACGTGGTCACGGACTCGCTGGGCCTGTTGGTGGTCGTGCTGGTGACCGCGGCGAGCGTGCAAGACCGCGACGGCGGGCGCCTGGCGTTGTCCCGGGCGAAGACAGTGATGCCGTCGATGGTGTTGGTGTGGGTAGACGGCGGCTACGCCGGACGTCTCGTCGCGTGGGTCGCGGAGCATTGCCGGATGACGCTCGATATCGTGCGGAAACCCAAGGGGCAGCTCGGATTCACTGTGCTGCCACACCGTTGGCTAATCGAACGGACCCTGGCGTGGATCGTGCGTTGCCGTCGACTTGACCACGACTACGAACGTCTCCCGGCGCACTCGGAGGCGATGATCAAATGGGCAATGATCGGATTGATGACCCGACGACTCGCCCCCGCACGCGGACGACGCCCCTGGCAGTCGACCCGCGCGGCGTGACACTTTCAGAACACTTTCTCACTCGTCTCGTCGCACACCTTCGTTGCACCACTCCCGCCGCCCGCCCGGCCTCGAACCCGGGTGGGCGGCAACGAGAAGACCGGAACGGGAGGCGTCGTCGTAGGTCACCGGCGGGGGCTTGGCGCCCCCAACGCGGGCCGCTCCTCGCGTGACGCGCAATGCACCGTGCGCTCGGTCGCACACGGTAGCCGCGGGGCGCATGCCCAGACCAGTACCGGTGACACCCGACCCGTGAGGTCACCGGGCGCCGACACCCTCACCCGGGGCCCGGGCCAGCACCCAGACCAGCACCACCGTTGCCGTCAGCACCCCGGCCACCACCGCGATAACGCACACGAACGTCGCAGGGACGGTGGAATACCCGAACAACCCAGCGGCGCCCACACCGGCGGCAGTGGCCGTCAGCGCACCGACCGGGAGCAACACCGCGAGCCTCCGCGGGGTCGCCGCGCGTCGATCATCGCCCGCCGCGGCCAACACCCACCACACACCCAGCAGTGCACACCCGTACGCCAGCACCGCGCTGCCGACGTAGAGCACCAGCACCACAGCCCACTCCACGGCGATACTCACGGTGGCCGTGAACACGGCATACAGCAACACCAGCATCGGCGACAACCCCACGGTGACACCGCCCAGGGCCGCGGCGACGGTCCGGCCGAGCAGGAAGGTGCGCCGACGGCGGCGTTCGTCCTCACTCGCCGCGTCCCGCACCCCCCGCCCACCCGGACAGCCACAGCACCACCCCGCAACCGGCCCCGGCCACCGTGGCACCGCCGAGGACGACCACCGCAACAATCGATGGAACAGTCACACCCGGCTGGAACGACGTGGCCACCATGTACGGCCGCGACGTGAACGCGGCGAACACCACCGTCGCCACCAGCCCGACGACCAAACCCACAACCCCGACGATCCCGCTCTGTCTCCCCACCCGCACATCGTGTCACCGAAAGGCGCTCGGGACGGCGGCACTCGGCGGATACCGGCGGTTCCCCAACGCATATGCGACCCCGCAGGTCCACCAGCCGTTGTCGACCTGTAGCGCCACTCGCCCCACCGCGGCATCAAAGTCTCCCGCCGCACCCGAAGCGCCACGCACAGGTCTGCCCCTTGACCAGAACTCCCTACACCCAATCCACTCCGCGCGGGAATCGTCACGTCAGGTGCGCCGGGATACCTCGCACCCATCCCCGGCACCGCTGCGCGGACAACCGCCCACCGAAGATCATGATCGCCACAGGCTCATAGCCTTCGCGGCAGGATGGCCACGCTGTGCACCAGGGCAATGTCGCAAACTCACGCGACCGGCATCTCGGCCTGAGCATCATGGAAGGCTCGCTCGATCTCGACCGGAATCCGGCCGCGGGAGGACACCTCATGACCCGCCCCGATCGCCCACTCACGAATCTCCTTCGGCGACTTCTTCGCCGGAGCCCTTCTCACCACTTCCCTCTTCACCGGAGCCTTCGCCGCGACCGACTTCTTCACGACCGTCTTCTGCGCAGCCACCTTCGTCGCGACTACTTTCCTCATGGCCGTCTTCGTCGCGGCCGCCCTCGCCGCGACTACCTTCTTCTCCGCCGGAGCCTTGCTCGCCGCTACCCTCTTGACCGGAGCCGCTGCAGCCGTCTTCTTGGCAGCTGTCGTTTTCGCGGCCGTCTTCTTTACCGGCGCCGGTTTTGCCTGCACTTTCTTCACCTGAGCGTCATGGAAGGCTTGCTCGATCTCGGCCGGAATCCTTCCGCGGGAGGACACCTCGTGGCCCGCCCCGATCGCCCACTCACGAATCGCCTTGTTCGTCTTCTTCGCCGGAGCCTTGCTCGCCACTTCCCTCTTCACCGGCAACTTGGCTGCGGCCGGCTTCTCCGCGACCGGCTTCTTGACGGCCGGTTTCTCCGCAGCCGCCTTGGTCGCGACTACCTTCTTCGCGGCTGTCTTCACCGGAGCCGTCGCCGGGGCCGCGTTCCTCGCAGCTGTCTTCGCGGGCGTCTTCCTTACCGGCGCCGGTGTTGTCTGAACCTTCTTCGCCTGCGCGTCATGGAAGGCTTGCTGAATCTCGGCCGGAATCTTTCCGCGGGAGGACACCTCGTGGCCCGCCCCGATCGCCCACTCGCGAATCTCGCTGGACGTCTTTTTCGCCGGAGCCTCACTCACCACTGCCCTCTTCACCGGCGCCTTCGTAGCGGCCGGCTTCTTCACGGCCGTCTTCTTCGCAACCGTCTTCGTCGCGGCTGTCTTCGTCGCCGAAGCCGTGCTCGCCGCCACCCTCTTCACCGAAGCCGTCGCCGCGGCCGTGTTCCTCGCAGCTGTCTTCGCGACAGTCTCCTTTACCGGCGCCGGTGTTGTCTGAACCTTCTTCGCCTGCGCGTCGTCGAAGGCTTGCTCGATCTCGGCCGGAATCCTTCCGCGGGAGGACACTTCGCGCCCCGCCCCGATCGCCCACTCACGAATCTCCCTGGACGTTTTCTTCGCCGGAGCCTCACTCACCACTGCCCGCTGCGGCGGAGCCTTCTCCTCGATTTCCTTTTTCACGGGCGTCTTCTCCGCAGCCGCCTTCTTCGCGATTGTCTTCTTTGCGGCCGTCTTCTTTACCGGCGCCGGTTTCACCTGAACCTTCTTCGCCTGAGCGTCATGGAAGGCTTGCTCGATCTCGGCCGGAATCCTTCCGCGGGAGGACACTTCGCGGCCCTCCCTGATCGCCCACTCGCGAATCTCCTTGGTTGTCTTCTTCGCCGAACCTTCGGAACCCTTGGTGGATACCGCCATGTTGTCTCCTTCTTCGCCGGGCCTACGTCGAACGCACACAGTAACGGCAGGCGGCTTTCCCCGGTAATCAGGAAGCTCACCCGAGCTGACATTTCACCGTCCCCAGCCCATTGCCCATCTGGACAGGCCCACACGATCCTCTTAGAGTGTGTCTCATGTGGATGAAGTGATGTGTGGGACATAATGTGACGCGTGGTAGATGAGCTGTCGCTGAGGTTGGTTCCGGATGCGTTGTGGGAGATAGTCGAACCGTTGATACCGCCTTTTGTCGCCCGGCCACAGGGAGGCGGCAGTGCGCCGGCCGATGACCGGGCGGTGTTCACCGCGATCGTGTACGTGCTCACCAGCGGATGTGCGTGGCGGCACCTGCCGCCCTCGTTCGGGGTCACGGTTCCTACTGCGCACCGAAGGTTTACCGCGTGGGTGGCAGCCGGGGTGTTCGAAAAACTGCATCGTAAGGTGCTCGACCAACTCGGTAGTGCGGGCGAACTCGACTGGACGGCAGCAATCCTGGACGCGGCAAGCGTCCGGGCAAAAAGGGGGGTTCGCTGACCGGCCCCAGTCCCGTCGACCGCGGCAAGAAGGGATCGAAGATCCACGTCCTGTCCGAAACAAACGGAATCCCACTGGTCGTGGGCGTGACCGGGGCGAACACTCACGACAGAACGATGCTGCAACCAATGGTAGCCGCGCTTCCGGCAACGAAGTCCAGGCGCGGACCACGCCGACGCAAGCCGGGAAAGCTTCGCGCCGACAAGGGCTACGACTACGACATGCACCGACGGTGGCTGCGCGAACGAGGCATCGTCCCGAGGATCGCCCGCCGCGGCATCGAGCGAAACGACCGCCTCGGCCGGTACCGGTGGAAGATCGAACGCACCATTGCCTGGCTCACCGGCTACCGACGTATGACCATCCGCTACGAACGCCGCGGCGAACACTTCGCCGGCTTCCTTCACCTCGCCGCCGCACTCACCTGCTTCAAGAAACTCCCCACATGAGACACGCTCTTAACCGTCTCGCGGCTCCACACTCAGTTGCACCACTTCAGGTAGGACGAGCGCGACTGATCCTGGCGGGACGATTCCCCCGCTGCATCCCGAAATGTGTCGGCGGCTGCGGCATCAACGTCGGCCTTGACGCATTCGGTGTTCAGTGTGACGAGCAGGGCGTGCGCCTGGCGGTCCCGCGCCTACTCCACCCGAGAGTGGTGTCGCAAAGTTCGTGCGGTGCAGCGTCTCCCGAACTCCGGTGGCAGTGGCTCCGAGCCGACGTTGCAGGCCCGAACGCCCAGTGCGGCGCCGATACGCCTGGCGAATCGGGCGCCAAGACCACCGCTTCGTTCGCCCTGGCACACACCCGGTCCCGATGCGTCGAAATGCGCCGAAGTAGGCGCCCTCCCCAGACCTGGGAGGCCGGAGTACTGGGTCCACGCAGCGATCGCCGCAGCATCCGAATCCAACGCAACTGAGGTGGGCAACCGTTTCAGGGCTCGAGTACGTGGGCTCGAATCAGCGCACCCAGTCGCGCGGGCGGCATGGTCAACCCTCGATCCGTTGCTGCCGATCGACCATCGCGACCAGGACGTACAACGCTCGCGCGGCGTCCCGGCGCGTTCCGGTCTGCGGGTACCGAGCTTCCACCGTGTCAGCCGCATCCGGTGCTCATGAACGATCGCCAGCAGCGAGCACAGATCGCCGACATCCTTGGCCGCCGAACGGTTTAGCCAGGCAAGCGCTTTGAGAACGACAGCGGCCTTGAGGCCTGGGACGAGCGCATCGAATATCTCAGGGTGTCTCCGCTGTGCAGGTGCGCGTGAACTGACACCTCGAGTGGCGGCGCGGACAGTGCGAGACTCAACCCCCGGGATGGCGTCGAAACCCGCGATCTCCGACGTACACGGTGTCCATTCGCCGACCGGTCGTCAGCGGCACGAGCAGATCCACTGCCAGCGGTGTGTCCTGCCCCGACAGTGCTTCGTAGTGGTTGCCCCTCACCCGCGCATACCCTCGGGCGAGAAGGTTCGCATGCAGGTCCGCACCGCCGGCGACGACGGCGTCCATACCCGCATCGGCATCGGCGGTCACGCGGGCCACTGTGCCCTCGGTGGGATACGCGTGGCGCAGAATCTGCACCCTGCGGCCGCCGATGATGCGGTAGTTGTGCCCGGGTGGCGGCAGCGAGATCCGCGAGCGCGCGTAAGCCGAGGTCCGCCACGTTGGAGGCGGCATCGATGCGGACGCCCTCATCCACGCCATGCCCCGTCCAGGATGGCTCTGCGCAGATGCTCGGCCGCTTCGGCTGCGTCCGGGCCCGGGCCGGCGAGCACGTCGTGCAACGCGATGATCGGATCGACGCGCACCACCGGCGCCTCCGCCGGCACGACAGCCATTGCTCCCGGCGGGCGTGCCGCTGCCGCTGCCGCTGCGGTGCCCCACAGGGTGGGGTCCTCCGGCACCGTCACCACCATCGTGTATTCCGTATCGGTGGCGGGGGTGAAGCCGGCGGCGGTGAGGTCCAGCAGTTCCCGGCTGTAGAGTCGGGCGATCGCCGGCAGCCGCCAGGGTGCGTACTCATCCGCGGCCACATCACCGGTCCGCAGACAGGCCACCCCCGCCGCGGTGCTCCATGCGGCCACTGAATCTGCTTGCCGCACCACTGGATCGAGCCCGTACCAGTAGGTGGAGACGCCGCCCGGACCCGGGTACTCGGACAGCCACCGCTCGAGTGCTTCGCCGCGCTGGACGATGGACCATCCGTGGTCGGTGCGCTCCGCGAACGGATGGCGGCGCAGGGCGTGGGAGACCGATTGCTGCGTGACCTGCAAGGTGGCCGCCAGGTCGATCTGTGTCATCGGCCTACCGGCCAGCAGGAGTATCCGTTCGACCGCCCACCGGGTCCATGGCCGGCGCCCACGACGGGCATGCCGGTCCTCCGACCGGTCGTCGGACGGCGCCGCGGACGTGTGGTCGGTCCCGGAGATGATGACACGCCCCTCGTCGATCGCGATGAGATCCACCACCGCCTGTGCCCCCAGTTTCTGCAAGTGCGGCGTTGCATGGGTGGTGACGAACAGAAACCGGTTGTCCGTCCGCCCGCGGCGGAGGTCCTCGATGATGCTGGGGGTGGGCGGCTTCTTGTAGACCTTCACCTCGACCTCCACGGTGCCCCCGTCGGGGAGAACCAGGACCAGGTCAGCGGGTCCGCCGGAGACGATTCGAATTCCCGCCCGACGCAGCAACAGCAGCGCACTCGACAAGAGTCGATCCGCAGGATCCACCTCGCCACCTCCTCGACCACCATCATCATCACCACAGCTAGCTGGTGGTACAAACTAAACTACTCTTTCGTACTTTAGATTGTTCAGAGGATGGATCGTTTTTCGGCCCACTCTGGCGGCACGGCGCCTACATACCCGGACGCCCTCCGGCCGTGCCGGGTCGGCGCCCCAGACAAGAGGAAGGAGGGCCGCTCCCATGCCCCCACAGGACAGTCAACGCGGGTGACCAGCGCCGCGATCGTTTCCGGCAGCTGCTGCTGACCGACAGGCGATCGGTGGACTGCAGTTCGGTGGCCGCATCGAGCGACCACTCCGACGGCGACCGGTGTCGGGGCGAATCCCACCACCGAGGCAACCGCCACGAATTCAGATCCGAAACGAGGAGTCATGGCCGGCGTTCGAGAGTCTCGATGGCGTCAGTGACGCACTGCGACAACGTCTTCGTCGAGAAATCCCTTCAACCCGCCACCGAAGACATCGTTGTCGTCGCCGGCGACCATATGGCCGGCCCCGATGACGTCGATCAGCTTGGCGGTCGGGATCAGCTCGAGCAGTTCCTTGGCGCCTTCCTCGCTGACCACATGGGATTGCTGGCCACGCACGAGCATCGTAGGAACGGTGACCGCGGCCGCGGCGGCACGAGCACGTTCGTAGCGCACGATCGAATCCGCTTGGCGAGTAGGTTCGTCGCCCTGGCGAAGGAACGCCGGATCCCAATGCCAGAACCAGCGTCCATCACGCAGACGGAGGTTCTTGCGCAACCCATCCGGGTTGGGCTTGCGAACCCGGTTCGGGGTATATGCCGCGATCGCCGCCGCAGCCTCGTCGAGACTCTCGAAACCCTCAAGGCCACTGCGCATGAACGCCATGATCTCCGCGGTACCGCTCGTCTCGACCTTCGGTGCGATATCGACCAAAACCAGACCGCGAGCGAGATCAGGGTTCTCCCCCTGCCCGATCAACGACGTCATACCGCCCATCGAGGCACCAACGAGCACCGGCTTCTCCCCCAGCTCGGCGACGATCGAGGTCAAGTCGGCGACCAACGCATCGATGCCATAGCCCCCGTCCGGTGCCCACCGACTGCCTCCATGCCCACGCGCGTCCACAGCGATGGCGGACCAACCGTCCGCCGCGAGGCTACGTCCGGTGTTACCCCAGGAATGCCGGGTCTGCCCGCCCCCGTGCAGCAACAGAACCAAGCCCTTTCTGTCGACGCCCGATTTACCGGCACCCGGAGACGGTGGATCCCACCGGTCGGCGGCAAGCGTGACACCGTCACCGCGGAATTCGGACTGTCTGACTACCGGATCCATGGAGTTCCTCACCAACATCGTCGCGTTGAGCCTTCTCCCATGTTGCACCACGCGGTGAACAACGATTCACCCCGTACCCGTTGCACCTCACCCCGGCGGTGTCCTCGGCCCCATACGTCCGCAGCGGGCATGCCGTGGGCGTAGCTCGGCGTGCCACCCGACTTGTTGGATCCAATTTGGCGTCATGACGACTTCGGGCAGCGACCGGGATCCCCGGACCACGCTCAGTGCTACGACAGCGACGCTCCGATCCCCGGGCCCGCACAGGCCCGCGGCGGTCCCAGAGGCCCGAGTTGGGCACCTACCGACCCGGCCATTCCCACACCGAGCTTCGGGCGGGCACTCAAACGGGCACACCACCCCGCCGGATGGCCGGTCCGGATCCGTGCGAAATCGCGAACCATGGAAGGGCCCGATCAACTCTTCACACGCTAGAGGCATCCATGCTCGAAAACCCTGCCCCACCGCCGCGGACGTCACCGGCAACCCTTACCGCACCCGCGGCCGAAACCCAGCATCCCGTGTCGGGCTCACCCCCGATCGCAGTCGAATCGGCAACCGTGCGGCCCGTCGGCGGCGTGCCCGGCCTGGCGTTCCCACAGGCTCTCCTGGGCTCGACTGGTTACGGCAGTCCCTGAGTGTCTGCGATCTACTCGCCAGCGTGCAATCCATCAGCCCCCCCGGACCGCGCGCTCGTTGCTTTCGCCATCGAGTGGGCCCCTTACGGCGGCGCCGACGCCGGGGACTGTTCACCAAATTCGGTGTACAACGGAACCGGTTCCTATATCTCCTCCAAGCCGCGATGACCCCCAGACCCTCAGACCTGGATCGCCTACGCATCCTCAAGACCACCCTCTGCAACGAACTCCTCCGCGCATGGAACGAAACGCCAACTCACAGCGGGAAATAGTGCCGCAGGATTTCAGCACGCGGGTACCCGAGGGCAGCACAGAAACTTGTGCGCCGATCAACTGAACAGACGGTCCCCGAGGGGGATTCACGAAATGAGCGCGCCGGCCTCGGACACGGTGACAAGTTCGTTGTCGGCCGCGTCCACACGAGGACGAGCCGCCGCTAGCCCGGCCGCGGCTCGCGAACCCGGATGGCGGGATCCCGCCATCGCACCGATTTTTTGGGGGGACCTGCACCTGTGTCGGGTGGGGAGTCGCACCGGTGTAGTCGAGCGGCCACAGCACCCCATGACCCCGAGCGTAGGTCGCGGCACCGGACCCTCTACGCTGGCGGGCCCAAACACCCAGAGCATGAGGTAAACAGTCATGGCCACCGACTACGACGCACCGAGAGTCACCGAATCCGACGAGTCGACCGACACCTCGCTCGAACAGCTGACCGCCCGCAGGAACGACACCCAGTCCCCCGTCGTGGACGTCGAGGACACCGACACCGCCGAGACCTTCGAGCTGCCCGGCGCCGACCTGTCCGGCGAAGAATTCACCGTCCGCGTCATCCCGAAGCAGTCGGACGAATTCACCTGCACCAGTTGCTTCCTGGTCCATCACCGCAGCCGTCTCGCCGACGATCGGCAGCTGACTTGCAGGGACTGCACCTGAGAACACCGAAACATCCGAGGGACGCATCCTACGGACCCCCTGAAACAGGGGGCGCCCTCCTGAGGTCACCTACCTGACCGGAGTCATCACCGCCATGTGAAGGCGCATCGGGCACCCGAACACCCCTCGAGGGCACGAGCCTGAGCACGTTCTTCAACGGGCCGTAGACGGCGCACACCACAGGTAAAGACCGTCCGGCTCCGCCCCGGTCAGCTCCCAGGCCGTGACACACCGGCGTGCCGCTATCGGCGTTGGCGCAACGGCATTGCTCGGCGATCTCCTCAGCCTCCCGCGCAAACCAGATCAGCACCCCACCGACTCCTCCACGAGCGACATCAGATCCGCCCGCCGGCAGTGCGGTCCTCGGACGCACACCAACGCCAACCCGGAATCCGATAGCCTCTGCCATAGCTGCTCAACCACGGACGACCCCATGCCACCCATTCACCCCCAGCACAGTGCACCTGGGCGGGAGCCAGACCGGCTCGTCGACCGCGGACACCCGCACCAATCACCTCCGCGCGCGGAACCTGCACCGCTCCCCACTGACCCTTACTCCTCGATGCGCTCCCGGGTGCGAAGTCGTGTTTTCTGGATGCAGGTCCCTTCTCCCCCGCGCACCTCAATGCGCGGACGCGCGAGTGGCACGGCTGCTGAACCCCTGCGGTTCATCGACGAGGACAACGTTGGTCGCACGACCAGCATTCGTCGTGCCGATGGACGTGACCTGGGTATCGGCTGCGATCCGCCGATTCCGACCTCCATGGGCACGGTCCTGTCCATCACCATCCGGGTGCGGCCGCAACCACATACCAGGGGACCGACCACGGACTTCAAGGGCGCGACGGACAGGCCCGACGCGCGACGGTGGTTGCAGTGGCATCGCCAGATGGCACTGCAACCAAGAGCAGAGGAAACGAGAGCATGAACACCACACATATCGGGTGGTCGAAATGACCGTCGTGAGAGCAGCTGCAGTACAAATCAGTCCGGTACTCTACAGCCGCGACGGAACCGTGGAGAAGGTGGTGGGCAAAATCGCCGACCTAGGGCGCCGTGGCGTCCAATTTGCCACCTTCCCGGAGTCGGTGGTCCCGTACTACCCGTACTTCTCGTTCGTACAGCGACCGTTCGAAATTGGTGTCGAGCAACTCAGGTTGCTCGATCAGGCGGTGACCATACCGTCGGCCGTGACACACGTCATCGCTGACGCGGCGAGGGAAGCGGGAATGGTGGTGTCCATCGGGGTTAATGAGCGGGACGGTGGCACCCTGTTCAACGCACAACTGCTGTTCGACGCCGACGGCGCCCTGATTCAGCGTCGGCGCAAGATAGCACCTACCTACCACGAACGGATGATCTGGGGACAGGGTGACGGTTCCGGACTGCGGGCCGTCGACAGCGCGGTCGGGCGCATCGGCCAGTTGGCGTGTTGGGAGCATTACAACCCGCTGGCCCGCTACGCCCTCATTGCCGACAGGGAGCAGATTCACTCGGGAATGTTCCCGGGTTCATTCGGTGGCCATCTTTTCGCCGAGCAGACCGAGGTCAGCGTGCGCAATCATGCACTCGAATCGGCCAGCTTCTTCGTCAATGCCACCGCCTGGCTCGATCCCGGTCAGCAGGCGCAGATCATTGCGGACACCGGGTCCCCGATCGGCCCGATTTCCGGTGGCTGTTTCACCGCGATCGTGTCACCACTGGGCGAATTACTCGGTGAGCCGGTGCGTTCCGGGGAGGGAGAGGTGATCGCTGATCTCGACTTCTCGTTGATCGACCGGCGAAAGGCGAAGATGGATGCCAGGGGGCACTACAGCCGCCCCGAACTGCTCAGCCTGCTGGTTGATCACACAGCGACCGCTCATGTGCACGAGCGAGTTGAACGCCAAGATCCCGACGCGGCCGCGGACGCCGATCATGTCCGCCGCTGATCCCCGCGAAATCCCGTTTGTTGGAGTCCGTTTACGATTCGACAGCACAAAGAGTTTCGAAGATCTCGCCGATGCGTTGCTTGCCGACGTCGGCGGCAAGCCAGTACCGATCGACGACATCGCGGCACGATTCGAGAGCTGGGAATCGTATGAACACGAGGTGCGATCACACGTCGGCCCGAGCGGCTTCATGCTGTTCGCGCAGTGGAACCATGGTGGTTGGATAAAGAAGGCAGGTCTCGGAAGAAAAGTGCTACGGATTGTGATCGGCAACCCGCTGATCGCGATCACCATGCTGCGCCACGACGTGACGGCGGGCCTCTTCGCTCCGGTTGAACTTCTGCTCACCGAAGAACAGCACGGCCGAAGCGCCCTAACCTATGTTCGCCCGTCATCACTCATGGTTATCGAACCGAATCGCCCGCTTCGGACGGCCGCCCTGGGGTTGGACGCCAAACTGGCGACGCTGGCTGCGAGGGTGACGGCGGCCGATTGAGGACGGTGGCTCGACGTCGGGACTTCCCGCACAGACCCTTCGTAGCTCGTTCAGTTGCTAATACGCGGGCGCAGCGAAGGGGCAGTATGGCGCGATGTGGCCTTGGGTCATTCGCCCGACGCCGTGCAAAAGAAGCGGCCAGCGAACGCCGGCCCCTGCACGAATACGGGCCTCGCACAGGACAACGCAACCTCGAGGGAACCGCGTCGACTCAGTGTTCGTGGCGATCGAAGAATGAAGATCGATCTTGCCGGCAACGACGCGCACGATGCCCAGATCGGATCGATGACAGTTTTCCTAGCCTCTGGACAACCTTCGGCCGCTAGAGTCTGTAATGGACAGCGCGCTCGGAATGGGTTGCAGGTGGCTGACCGGTCCACCGATCGGGTAACGCGCACGCCCTTCCGCGGGTGAGGAGTCGAGATGACTGATGCGTTTGTTCTGGGTGGCGTTCGGACACCGGTCGGGCGGTACGGTGGCTCGCTCTCGCACCTGCGCACCGATGATCTGCTCGGCCGAACAATGGCCGCGGCGTGCGAGCGGACGGGTGTCCCGCTCGACCTGATCGAGGACATCGTCGCCGGCTGCGTGAACCCCGCCCGTGAGGGAATGGGCGACATCGCACGCTGGTCCGCCCTCGCTGCGGGTTTCCCGGACTCCGCCCCGGCGATCACAGTCAACCGTTTCTGCGCATCGCCCCGACGGCGCATCGCCAGTTCACCGCCTACGTCGACTCCGGGCCCTTCGAGGGACACCACCATCGGGTACTGGACCGCCTCGGCAGTGCCGGGAACTCGACCGGCCGTCCCAGATCGGTGTCGACCTGGACCTCAACGAATTTGGCGCCGAAAGCACCCGTCAGGGCCATGCCGAGATCATGTTGTGCTGGCGGGACGCTTGCTCCGTCCGCAGTCAATTCTTCGAGGGAGTTCCTGGCGAGGATGTCGGCGTAGGTCTCGCTGAACCTGCTCGGCGGCGTGCGAGGCGGATCCGGCACTCGCTCGACGATTGTCTAACCGGTCGGAGGGCGTTGGCTCGTGGACTGTTCAACGACCCAAGCGGCGATCTGTGCGCGCGAGGTGAATCCGAGTTTGGTGAGGACGTGCTCCACATGTCCCTGAGCGGTGCGCTGTGAGATCACCAATTTCTCGGCTATCGCTTTGTTTGTGAGCCCCTCGGACACTAACCCGGCGACCTGCCACTCCCGCTTGGTCAGACTGGTTGCGCGGTGGACGCCGGGGATGTGCGGTGCCTTCCGGCCCTCGTGGAGCGCGTAGGCAACGGCCTCTTCGACGGGGAGGCTTTCGCCATGGTGTACCTGCGTGTCGAACGCTGCGGCGCCCAGGGCGCGGCGGGCCCTACGCTCGCTTTCATCGTGGTAGACAAGCAGGTTCGGGAGAGGGATGGCGGAGCTGCCCGCAGCCTGTGCCAGCGAAGCAGCGGCACCCAGCAGCACGGCGGCGCGCTGGTTGTCGTCCTCGGCGGTGGCAATCCACGCGAGCGCCTCCAGATTCCAAGCGGAGGTGAGCGGGTACTCCATCAGCCGGGTGAGTCGCAGGCTTTGCTCGAGCAGTGTGGTTGCCAGCTCGTGATCGGTCTGCCACAGGGCGAGCCCCTGCGCGGAGAGGGAATAGGCTCGTTGTACCGACTCGCCGTGCAGCTTCGTGATCGCCAGTACCTCTTCCCTGCACGCGATGGCTCGTGGTATGTCGCCGAGCAGACCACTCGCCAATTCCAGTCCGACCAGCCCCTCGATCAAGTGCAGGAGGTCACCCTCGGCGCGGAACGCTGCGAGGGCGTCGTCGAAACAGTCGATCGCGCGGCGCAAATCCCCGCCGAAGAGCGCCTGGAGGCCATCAGTGTGTGAGACGATGGCGTGCGCCAATTCCCCTCCCAGTTGGTCGGCAAGGGTGTGTGCTTCCTCGACGAGGGTCTCGCTCTTCTGCAGGTCTCCTTGGATTGCGGTGAGGACGCTGTCTGCGGAGAGGGCTTTGATTCGTTCAATGCTCGGTGGGCCCGCGTGGTGGGCCAGCATCCGGTCGAGCCAACAACGGCCCTCACTGAGCAGTCCGTGAGTGAGCCAGAGTGTATGCAGGGCGGCCACGACTTGGAGACCAGCCTCGGCCTCGTCGTCACCCGGCTCGGACAGGAAAAAATGCAGGGCCTCACGCATATTCGGCTGTTCTCGCTTCAGTCGCGCAATCCACTCGAGTTGGTGGGGCCCGATCCACTCCGACTCGGCACGAAGCACCAACTGTCGGTACCAATTGTGGTGCCGACGGCGCAATGTGGCCTCCTCGCCGCTCACGTCCAGTTTCTGCCTTCCGTAATCGCGTAACCCTTCGAGCAGTCGGTACCGTGCCGCCGCGCCCGTCTCTTCGCGGATCAGGACCGACTTGTCGACCAGCCCGGCCAGCACATCGAGGACGTCCTCCTGCTCCAAGTATCCGGCGCAAACATACTCTGCAGCATCGAGTTCGAAGCCACCGGAGAATACCGACAACAGAGCCCACAGCTGTCGTTCCGCCGGGGTGCACAGGTCGTAACTCCACTCGATGGACAACCGCAGCGACTGCTGGCGGGACGGCGCACCGCGGTTTCCCGCGGTGAGCAGCCGAAGCCGGTCGGCGAGTCGGTCGAGGATCTGCTGTGGGGAGAGGACCCGCAGCCGGGCAGCCGCCAACTCGATGGCCAGGGGCATCCCGTAAAGCAGCTGGCAGATTCGCGTGACCGTGACCCGGTTCTCCTCGGAGAGCACGAACCCAGGTACCGCGGCCTCGGCCCGTTGTGTGAAGAGCGTGACGGCGTCATATCCCGGGAGGGCGCGCAACGGGGCAGGTCCGCTGGAATCAGGAAGCGTCAGTGGGGGCACCCGCAGCACAGCTTCCCCGCCGATGTTCAAGGATTCACGGCTTGTCGTCAGGATGTGCAGATGCGGGCAGCGCCGAAGAAGTGTCTCGGCCAGCGCTGCAACCGCCCCCACCATGTGTTCGCAATTGTCCAGTATCAGCAACGCGTGACGGTCAGCGAGGTGTTCAGCCAATACCTCGAGCGCCGAATCGCGCCTGTGCTCCCGCAACCCCATCGCGGCATCGATGGTTTCCGGCAGAAGTGATGCGTCGTGCAACTCTCCCAGTTCTATCAGCCACACACCGTCCTCGAAGGCCCGCGTGTTCGCAGCCGCCCGCAGAGCCAAGCGAGTCTTCCCGACCCCGCCGACACCGGTCATCGTCACCAGACGCGAGACCGACAACAGCCGTTTCGCCTCCGCCAGCTCCCAACGACGGCCCACGAAACTCGTGAGTTCGAGGGGCAGGTTCCCGACCTTGCGCCGGGCGGGTGGCGGCATCACACGGTCACTCTCAACAACCTCCAACCGCCAAACTACTCCGAGCCGCCCCCATCAGGCAGAGGCGTTGCGCAACTCGGAGCAAGACAGAGGTGGGTCGGCGGTGGTGGCCCGGCGACATTGCCTCGGCGGCGCATGTGCCGTGTGCACTCGGGTCCCGGTCAGGACGGATTCCAACCCGCGAATCAGGAGGTCGCTTACCCGCATTTTCGCCCACAGGTCGAGGAAACTGCCTTTGTGAACGGTTCTGCCGTAGCCGAGCTGGAAAGCGGTAGGTGTTCGGCCGTCAGTATCGGGACGTCCGCCTACGGCTGTGCGTCCGGGTGATGTTGTCGAGCGTCAGGTTCGGGTAAAAGGTTCTCACCAGTCAGTCAACGAAGCGTTAGGAGATCGTTGATCCCGTCTCGGCGTATGACACTGGCGATACAGCAGGCGACCGACAGGGTTCACTGCACAGTGCGTAGGAGTTCGGAGTGACGCTTCTCGACATCCTTCCATCTCTTCGTGGGACGACCACTTCCCGGTTGGATCCGACGGTGTGGCCTGTGACCACCCATTACCACCACGGGCGGATCACGGTCGGCGGCGTAGACCTAGACGAGGTAGCCGATCGGTTCGGCTCGCCGACGTATGTACTCGACGAAGTGAGTGTGAACAACGCCAGTGAGGCCGTGTCGCGAAGGTTCCGGAATGCCGAAATCCTGTGCAGTACGTGCTCTCTGCTCACGGGAGGCGTTGCGCGATCGGTCGCAGGGCAGCGTCATGCGCTGGTGGTGCATTCACACCACGAGGGGGTGCTCGCGCGGCGCAGCGGCGTCGACCCGGACAGAATTATTCAACTGATCGGTTCGGCCGAATCGGGTTCGTGCTCAGTGATGATGCTCGCGGCGGGGCGGGTCGGCCGCATCGTTGTCGACGCCGATGCTCCGATCGAAGCCATCCGAACTTCTGGGCCGGCGCCGCAGCAGACCATCGTCCGCGTCCACACTCCCAGGTGTGCGGAGGCCGCGGTGGGGCGAGTCGTCGCCGCTGCGGCACTCGATCTGGTCGGAGTACGGTGCGATACGGCGCCGACCCCGGACGGGATCCGCGATCAGGTGCTGACCGCGGTCGCGGTGATGTGTGACGCGTACCGCGAGCACCGTGTGTTGATGACGCAATTGCATGTCGGCATCGCCACCGGTCGCACCGACATCGACGGTGCGCCTGATCTCGGGGAGGCTCTCGACGACGCCCTCGACGAGGCGTGCATCCGAAACCGCTTTCCCCGGCCGTCTCTCGCTGTGGAAGTCGGCGAATCACTCACGGCGCGAGCGGCGGTGACGGTGTGCCGGGTTCGCGGTGTCGATAGGACCCACCCCACTCGGCCGCCAGTCGTCGTGGTGGAGTCCGGTACCCGGTCGGGGACTGCCGGTGCCCAGGGTGCGCCGGTTTCCGCGGCCATCGCGAACCGGCACCCGCTGGGCCCGACCGAGACGATTTCGATCGTCGACCATCGCAGCGTGTCCGGGGTTCCACTTCTTTCCGGAGTTGTTCTTTCGCAGGATATTCGAGCGGGGGACGTGGTCGCGTTGGTGAGCCCTGACGGCAGCGACCTCGTGGGCTCGGCGAGCGTGGTCTCCGTGGCACACGGCCGCGCACACCAGATCCAGGGCGGATAGGGTTGCAGCCGTTTTCCGTAGATGCGCCGAGGTTCGTCGGCGGTCGCGGTTGATCATGGTTCGAAGCGGTAACCCATGCCGGGCTCGGTGATGAGGTGGCGTGGCCGGGCCGGGTTCGGTTCGAGCTTGTGACGTAATGAGGACAGGTATATCCGCAGGTAGTGGGTGTCGGCGGAGTGGCTGGGCCCCCAAACCTCGGTCATGAGTTGTTGCCCGCGGATAAGGGTGCCGGGGTTGCGGAGGAGCGGTTCCAATATTTCCCACTCGATCGGGGTGAGGTGAACCTTCTCGTTCCGCGGGCCGGTAACGGTCTTGCGAGCGAAGTCGACCCGGCAGTCGCCGACCTGGACGACGAGGGTGCTGCCGCCGGCGGGGGCGCGCCGGATGACGGCGCGGATGTGGGCGAGCAGTTCGTCGATGCCGAACGGCTTGGTGATGTAGTCGTCGGCGCCGGCATCGAGAGCGTTCACCTCGTCGCGTCGGTCCGTTCGCTCGGACAAGGCGATGATCGGCACCCGGTTCCAGCCGCGCAGTCCCTCGATGACGTCGATGCCGTCGAGGTCGGGGAGATCGAGGTCGAGGATCACCAGGTCGGGGTACCACGCCGCGACCTGCGTGAGGGCCTGTGCGGCGTCGGGTGCGGTACGCACGTCGTAGTGCTGGGCCTGGAGGGTGAGGCTGAGGGCCCGGAGGAGTTGTGGTTCGTCGTCCACGACCAGAATGCGTCTCATACAGCAACTTTCGGGTGATTCATTGATGGGGGGCGGTCTCGGCGGAGGGCAGGGCAATGATCATCGTGACGCCGTCTGGTGTGTCCTCGGACGTGATGGAGCCGCCCATCGCGTCGACGAGACTCGCCGAAAAGGCGAGCCCGAGATCGCTCCGGCGGTCGTTGCTGTGGGACTGCTCGAGGGCTCCGAAGGTGAGGTGATCCCCCTCGTCGCTTCGGGATAGCTTCTGCCCTCGGTCGGCGACTCGCAGTTCGACAGTGTCGCCGGAGGCGAGTGCCGTGACCAGGACGTCGTGCCCCGGAGGTGTTCGCCGCAGCGCGTGAGTGATCAGATCGACGAGCACGTGTTCGAGCAGGCCGGGGTCGGCCAGAACGGCGGGCAGATCGTCGGGAATGTCCACCCGAATGCCGTCGGCGCCCACACCGAGGGCGTCGAACGCGCGCGGAACGAGATCGTCGAGTGCGACCGCCTCAACCGAACTACCGAGTGCTCCGGCCCCTGGTCGATTGATCTCGAGCAGGGTGGTGGCGAGATGGTCGAGTCGTTTCAGCGACACGGCCGCAATGTCGAGGAGCTCGGCCCGCTTCTCCTCGGAGTTGTTCGCGCCGGCGCTTCGGAGGCGCTCGATCGCTGCGTCGGCGGTCGCGACCGGGATCCGCAGGTCCTGGCCGACGGCGCCGAGCAACGCACTGCGTATCCGGTCGGCCTCGGCGAGGGGCCGGGCTTGCCCCGCCTCGTCCTCGAGTCGTTGCTGGCGCAGCGCCACGGCGGCCTGGGCGGCGAAGGCTTCGAGGACCTGCCGGTCTGCGGCTGGGAGTGTCCGCCCGCACAGGACCAGCGTCAGGTCGTCGTCGATGGCGACCGCAATGTCACCGTCGTCGGGGCTCCCGCACGGCTCGCCGCCGACCGCGGCGGCTACTCGCCAGCGTTGCGGGTCCCTTTGACGTCCGGGGGTCAGGGGGGTGTCGGGCGGGCGCTCGAGCAGGGTGACGGTGTCGAGCGCGTAGGTTTCGCGCAGTCGTTCGAGAATCGCGGCGAGCGCCTTTTCGCCACGGAGCACGCTGCTCGACAGGTTTGCCAGTACGGCGGCGTTCGCACTGGCCTGCGCCGCTTCACGGGTGCGGCGGGCAGCGAGGTCGACCACGGTGCTGACGGCGATCGCGATGAGGACGAAGACGAGCAGGGCGAGGACGTTCTGGGATTCGGCGATGGTGAAGGTGTACTCCGGCGGGGTGAAGTAGAAGTTCAGTAGCGCCGAGCCGAGCAGCGCGGCCACCAACGCAGGCCACAGCCCTCCCGCCAGCGCGACGCCGACGACCCCGAACAGGAAGATCAGGATGTCGCTCGGCAACGACAGTTGTCCCCGCAGATTCGCGAGCACGATCGACAGGAGAGGCATTCCGACGAGGGCGATCACGAACCCCGCGGCCCGTCGCCGCCGGGACAGGGCGGACAAGCGCGCGTACCGACCCTGGTTGGTTGCTTCATGGGTGACCATGTGCACGTCGATGCTGCCCGACACCGCTGTCACGTCCACTCCGACGCCGCGCGAGAAGATCTGCGCGATCCGCCCCCTCCGGGAGGCGCCGAGCACGAGCTGGGTTGCGTTGACGCCGCGGGCAAACTCGAGCAGCGCGTTCGGGACGTCGTCACCGACGACGTGATGAAACGTGCCGCCCAGACTCTCCACCAGGGCCCGCTGCCGGGCCAGGTGGGCGGGGCTGGCGCCGGCCAGCCCGTCACTGCGGGTGATATGGACGGCGAACAGGTCGGCGCCCTTGGACCGATCCGCGATCCGCGCAGCACGGCGGATGAGCGTTTCCCCTTCGGGGCCGCCGGTCAGTCCGACGACGACGCGTTCGCGCGCTTCCCAGGTGCCGGTGATGTGGTGGTCGGCCCGGTAGCGGTCGAGTTGGTCGTCGACCTTGTCGGCCAGCCAGAGCATCGCCAATTCTCGCAGGGCGGTGAGGTTTCCGACGCGGAAGTAGTTGCCGAGTGCGGCGCCGACCTTCTCCGGGGGATAGATGTTGCCGTGGGCCATCCTGCGCCGCAAGGCTTCGGGGGCCATGTCGACCAGCTCGACCTGGTCGGCGCGACGGACGACCTCGTCGGGGACCGTCTCACGCTGAGGAACACCGGTGATCTGTTCGACGACGTCGTTGAGCGACTCGAGGTGTTGGATGTTGACGGTGGAGATGACGTCGATGCCGGCATCGAGGAGATCTTCCACGTCTTCCCAACGTTTTTCGTGCTGTGAACCCGGAATGTTGGTGTGAGCGAGCTCGTCGACGATAGCCACTCGGGGTGCGCGTGCGAGGACCGCGTCGGTGTCCATCTCGGTGAATGTCGCGTCCCGGTAGGTCATAGTCTTGCTGGGGACGACCTCGAGGCCGTCGAGCATCTCCAGGGTGCGCGGCCTGCCATGACCGTCGACGTAACCGACGACGACATCGGTGCCGCGGTCACGACGGCGGCGCCCCTCGCCGAGCATGGCGTAGGTCTTGCCGACCCCGGGGGCGGCACCGAGGTAGATGCGCAATGTGCCCCGCATAGAGACTCCTGCCCGTGGCCGACTCCTGGCGTCCGCTAGCTCGTCACCGGGTACCTGGTGTCGAGCGCGACGTTGAGTTCGAGCACATTGACCTTCGGTTCCCCGAGGAAGCCGAGCGTACGTCCGTCCTGGTTGTCCTCGATCAGCGCGCGAACCTGGTCGACGGGGATTCCTCGGGCATCGGCCACGCGGGCGGCCTGCATGTCCGCGTAGGACGGCGAGATGTGCGGGTCCAGGCCACTGCCGCTGGCGGTGACGGCGTCCGCCGGGACGGCCGGGTTCGCCGGGGCGTCTCCGCGGATCGGGACGATCTGGCCGATCGCGTAGTCCTCACCGAATTCGGCGCACTCGACCTGCACGCCCTCGTAAGCCCCGAGGAACGGGGTGACGGGGGTAGCCGGGTCGCTCGAGCACGGCTCGTTAACACTGATCACCCGGGTCGGGTTCACCACGTTTCCGCGGGGGTCCCGTGGGCCGATCACCGACAGCACCGCGCCGACACCGCCGGGGGTGCAGAACGGGCGGGAGCCGTCCACCCCCTCGAGCTGCCCGACGGACTGGCTTCGCGAGCACACCATGGTGAGCAGGCTCGCCTTGAAACCGGCGTCATCCTGGGTCGTGCCCGGCCGCGCGAGCAACGCGGGGTCGGCCGGGGTGTCCTGAACACTCTCCGGCCCGAGATTGCTCGCGCTCGTCGACGTCGGGTCGTAGCCGTCGCCTGCCGCGGACGGCCGGCTCTGAAAATACTGGGCGAGCGGGTTGCCGTCGGCGTCGGTGAACAGTTGCCCGATCAGTGTGCTGCCGACGGCCTGCCCGTTCACCTCGACGATCGACCCCTCGGCGTTCTCGTGCAGGCTCGGGCCCAAGGAAACCGCCCAGACCGCGAGTGGGTAGGCGATGCCGGTGATGACGGTGAGCACGAGCAGGGCCCGCAGCGCGGCCAGGTGCTGCCGGATCCAACTTGAAGTACGCATGTCAGGACATCCCGGGGAGGAATTGGACGATCAGGTCGATGAGCTTGATCCCGGCGAACGGGGCGATGATGCCGCCGAGGCCGTAGACGTAGAGGTTGCGGCTGAGCAGCTTCGAGGCGCTGCTCGGTCGGTATTTCACCCCGCGTAGTGACAGCGGGATCAGGGCGACGATGATGATCGCGTTGAAGATGACCGCGGACAGGATCGCCGATTGCGGGCTGTGCAGGCGCATCACGTTGAGCAGGTCGAGGCCGGGGAAGACCGCGACGAACATTGCGGGGATGATCGCGAAGTATTTGGCGATGTCGTTGGCGATCGAGAAGGTCGTCAGGGCGCCGCGGGTGATGAGCAGTTGTTTGCCGATCTCGACGATCTCGATGAGTTTGGTCGGGTCGGAGTCGAGGTCGACCATGTTGCCGGCCTCTTTCGCCGCCGACGTCCCGGTGTTCATGGCGACTCCGACGTCGGCCTGCGCGAGGGCGGGCGCGTCGTTGGTGCCGTCACCGGTCATCGCGACGAGCTTGCCGCCCTCCTGCTCCTGCTTGATCAGCGCGAGCTTGTCCTCCGGTGTTGCCTCGGCCAGGAAGTCGTCCACGCCGGCCTCGTCGGCGATCGCCTTGGCGGTGAGCGGATTGTCACCGGTGATCATGACCGTGCGGATCCCCATCCGGCGCATCTCGTCGAAACGTTCCCGCATGCCCTGTTTGACGACGTCTTTGAGGTGAATGACGCCCAGGACCGCGGCCCGGCCGTCGGTAACCTCGCCGACCACCAGGGGGGTGCCGCCGGACGCGGAGATGCCGTCGACGAGCTGCCCGAGCTGCGTGGGAACCTCGCCGCCTTGGTGGCGGACCCAATCCGCGACCGCGGTGGCGGCGCCCTTACGCAGTTGGTGACCGCCGTCGAGGTCGACGCCGGACATCCTTGTCTGCGCGGTGAACTCCACCCAGCTCGCGTGCAGGAGTTCACCCGGCGTGCGTTCGCGCAGCCCGTACGCCGCCTTGGCGTACACGACGATCGAGCGGCCCTCGGGGGTCTCGTCGGCGAGGCTGGAGAGCTGCGCGGCGTCGGCGAGCCGGTCCTCGGACACCCCCGCCACCGGGAGGAACTGTGATGCCTGCCGGTTGCCGAGGGTGATGGTGCCGGTCTTGTCCAGCAGCAGGGTGTTCACGTCGCCGGCCGCCTCGACCGCGCGCCCGGACATCGCCAGCACGTTGCGCTGCACGAGGCGGTCCATCCCGGCGATCCCGATGGCCGAGAGCAACGCCCCGATCGTGGTCGGGATCAGGCAGACCAGGAGCGAGACCATGACGATGCCGGTGACACCGTGCTGATCCAACGCGGAGGTGTCGGGGACTCCGGGGTTGTTCGCCTTGGAATAGATGGCCAGCGGCTGCAGCGTCGCGACCGCGAACACGAAGATGATCGTCAGCGCGGCCAGCAGGATGTTGAGGGCGATCTCGTTGGGGGTCTTCTGCCGGTTGGCGCCCTCGACGAGCGCGATCATCCGGTCGATGAAGCTCTCCCCCGGTTTCTGGGTGATCTTGACGACGATCCGGTCCGACAGCACCTGGGTGCCGCCGGTGACCGCGGACCGGTCACCGCCGGACTCGCGGATGACCGGCGCGGATTCGCCGGTGATCGCCGATTCGTCCACCGAGGCAATGCCTTCGACGACGTCACCGTCGCCGGGGATGGTCTGGCCGGCCTCGACGACGACGAAGTCGCCCTGCTGGAGCGCCGGCGCCGGCACCTGCTCCTCGGTGACGACGGCACCGGGTTGCCAGCCGGTGACCCGGCGCGCGAGCATCTCGGTCTTGGCCTTGCGGAGGGTGTCGGCCTGGGCCTTGCCGCGGCCCTCGGCGACCGCCTCGGCGAGGTTGGCGAAGATCACCGTCAGCCAGAGCCAGAACACGATCGCCCACGCGAACCAGGAGGGATCGATGATGGCCAGGACGGTGGCCCAGACCGCACCGACCTCGACGATGAACATCACCGGGTTGCGCCACAGGGTGCGCGGGTCGAGTTTGCGGACCGCGTCCGGCAACGACCGCAGGAGCATCTTCGGGTCCAGGAGCCCGCCCCGCACCCGACCGGCCGTGGTCGGCGGCTGTGACGGTCCGGCGGACGCCGCGATGGTCGTGGTGGACATCAGTGGATTCCTTCTGCCAAGGGTCCGAGCGCGAGCGCGGGGAGGAAGGTGAGTGCGACCAGGATCAGGGTCACCCCGGCGACCATGCCGACGAATTGGGGTCGGTGGGTCGGTAGGGTGCCGATCGACTCCGGGGTGGTGCCCTGCCTGGCGAGCGAACCGGCCAGGGCCAGCACGAAGATCATGGGCACGAACCGGCCGAAGACCATCGCCAGCCCGAGCGCCGTGTTGTACCACTCGGTGTTCACGGTCAGGCCGGCGAAGGCGGAGCCGTTGTTGTTGGCGGCCGAGGTGAAGGCGTAGAGGACCTCGGACAGTCCGTGCGGTCCGGTGTTGAGCATCCCGGCCCGCTGCCCCGGAAGCGCCATGGCGGCGGCCGTGCCGACCAGAACGATCAGTGGGGTGACGAGGAAATACGATGCAGCGAGCTTGATTTCGCGTGGCGTGATCTTCTTGCCCAAATACTCCGGGGTGCGGCCGACCATCAGCCCGGCAACGAACACCGTGATGACCGCCAAGATGAGCATCCCGGACAGGCCCGAGCCGGTACCGCCGGGGGCGACCTCGCCGAGCTGCATGTTGAACATCGTCATCAGCCCGCCGAGGCTGGTGTAGGAATCGTGGAAGGAATTGACGGCTCCGGTCGAGGTCAGTGTGGTCGATGCGGCGAACGTCGCCGAGTTGGCGACACCGAATCGTTGCTCCACACCCTCCATCGACGACCCGATCGCGGTCGGCACCGTGCCGTGATGCTGTAACTGGACGATGCTCATGATCGTCACGCTCACGATGGCGAGGGTCGCCATGACGGCGGCGATCGCGTAACCCTGTTTCTTGCTGCCCACCATCCGGCCGAACGTCCGTGGCAGCGAGAAGCTGATCACCAGCAGCAGGAAGATTTCCACCCAGTTCGTCCAGGTCGTGGGGTTCTCGAACGGGTGCGCCGAGTTGACGTTGTAGAACCCGCCGCCGTTGGTGCCGAGTTCCTTGATCGCCTCCTGGCTGGCCACCGGGCCACCGGTTATGGTCTGTGTGGTCCCGGCGACGGTGTCGGCAATCTGGGTGTGGAGATGGAAGTTTTGGATCACCCCACCGGCGACCAGCACGATCGCGCCGACGAACGCGATCGGCAGCAGGATGCGGAGGGTTCCGCGGAGCAGATCAACCCAGA
Source organism: Rhodococcus sp. JVH1 (assembly GCF_000280725.2). Classification (NCBI taxonomy): domain Bacteria; kingdom Bacillati; phylum Actinomycetota; class Actinomycetes; order Mycobacteriales; family Nocardiaceae; genus Rhodococcus; species Rhodococcus sp. JVH1. The sequence continues at coordinate 38,038 of NZ_CP166290.1, forward strand.
AGTTCCCCAGATCGCCGGTGCGTCTGCGGACGAATCCGCGGACCAGGGCCATGGCGACGGCCATACCCACGGCGGCCGAGACGAAGTTCTGCACCCCGAGGCCGGCCATCTGCACCAGATGACCCATGGTCGATTCACCGGAGTACGCCTGCCAGTTGGTGTTCGTCACGAAACTGACCGCGGTGTTCCACGCCAGCGGCGCGGTCATCTCGGTGGCGGGGTCCGGCAGGTGCAGCGGCAGATGCTGTTGCAGCAGCCCAAATCCGAACAGGAACAGGATGCTCACCGCCGAGAACGCGAGCACGCTGCGTGCATAGGCTGGCCACGCCTGCTCGGACGCCGGATCGGCTCCGATCAACCGGTAGATCACCCGCTCCACGCGGGAGTGCTTGGTGCCGCTGTACACCCGATACATGTAGTCGCCCAGCGGTTTGTGCACTAGGACCAACGCGAGCACAAGGGTCCCAGCGAACAGGATCCCCGCCGTCGCGGTACTCACTAGAACCTCTCGGGAAACAGCAGAGCCCCGACCAGGAACACGGCGACAAGCACGGCCAGGACCAGACCGACGGCGTTGTCGAGGTTCACAACCGTTCCACCGCCCTCTGGATCACGCCGAGCACGGCGAAGATCACCACGGTCAGCACGATGAACACGAGAACAGACATCTGTCATCTTCCTTCGCGGCACACTCTGCGAGGGTGCCCGCCGGTCGGCGGGTGGTTGAATGTCGCTGTCGCCACCGCACGTGCACCAGCAAGTTAACTCGTTGTCCGGCCAGAATCGAGTTCGTTGACGGATCCTTAGCGCCGAAAAGCGCAATATTGACGTTTCCTTTACGCGCTGGGCAGGGGCGGCCGTGTGCCTCCGGCCCCGGAACCCCTCAGCCCTCTCTACGCTGTCGTCGTCTTCGGCCAGTCCGCACGTCCTCCACGCCGAGATTACCGGTCTCGACCGCGGCAGGTACCTCCACGGGCGCGAACATCGCTTCGATACGGGCCTTGATCTCCTCGGTGCTCATCGAACTCCTACTGGCCCCGCGGCCGCGACGCGGGGCGGCGGGTGTGCCCGTGGTTTCCATGAATAACTGTTCCTTGTCTTCGTATCTGGCGAATCCGACTGCGGTGCTCCGCGACGTCAGATTCCAGCAGCGTGTTCGAGTGCACGTGAGGCGTCGCCCAGGTGGGTCGTCAGCGTGTGCAGCTGCCGGCGCGGCACGGCGGCTACCGGTGATCCCGAAGGAGACGGTGTCGTCGTTGCTGGTACAGGTGATGTTGAGTCCTTGCCCGTCGACCGGGATCGAGAGCGGGTACAACGCGTCGAGGCGCGCCCCGTTCCAGTACAGGGGGTGGCGAGGACCAAGCACGTTGGAGATGATCAGGTTAAACGGTGGACGCAGCAGCGGGCGTACTCCCTGTCGGCGCTCGGGCCGCAGGTTGTGCCCGAACAGCATGCTCGCCCCGGCAGGACCCGCGCCGAGTGCGCTCATCGCCAAGATCTGTGCACCGCTCATCGCAGCCATCGCCTGTTTGCCTTGCATGCAGGTGCGCACGGTGTCCAGCCGATCCGCAGGCTCGGGGAGGTCGGTTCCGAGATTGCACATCAGCACCCCGGCGTCGTTGCCGCCGCTCTCGACGCTGCTTCAATGAAAGGATCCTCGGTGGTTCGGGGAAGTCATACGGCCGGGCCGCAGTCGGGCGCGAAACCGACTGCAGCCCCGCCATTTCGAGAATGCACCGATCGACCTCATCCGGCAGAGTGGCTTGACGACTTCTTTGCGTCCGGTGCCGGGTCCTTGACTCGGCGACGACGTTCGTTGCCGCCGCAGGGTGTCAGAGTTCGAGGCGGTATCACGGGCCGGCCCGGTCTCGGTCACCAGATGCCGGGTGTGGGCCGGATCCGGTTCGAGTTTGCGCCGCAGCTGCGCGAGAAAGATCCATAGTTGGTGGGTTTCGGTGGCGTACGCCGTTCCCCATACCGCGTGCAGGATGCCTTTTCTGGCCGACGAGTTTCCCGGGTGTGCGGGCGAGGAGTTCACCGTTCCCCATCGCTTTCTTGCTCTCGCTGAGCCGCCGTGATGTTGCGACCGCCGCGCAGAGCAGATACCCGTGTTCCCTTGGTCTCGTCGACGAACACCGCTCATCGCCGAAAAGTTCAGGATCGGCAGGGTGACGGCCGACGGCCCAGACGATCATGCAGGACGGGCACAGCGCAGTGCTGCAAAAGTGGCGTCAGAATCGGTGCTGTCGGCGTCATGGAAACGTCAGGACCAGATCTGACGTCCTGTTGGCGGTGTAGGTGTGAAGGTCGTTCTCCCGTGTGATCCACTGTGGACACTTGAGGGGTCGAGGAGTTTGCGATGACCGTTTATCACCCGTTCGCCCACGCACGCGAAGCCCACGAGCACGTCGGTGACCCACACACCACCGTCCCGGACGTCACGATCCCTCATACCATCGGAGAGCGACCCACGGTGTTGGTTCCGGTGTCCGGAGTGGACGAGGTGAGCCGGATGGCGCTCTCTGCTGCGGTCACCATGACATCTCAGCCGGTCGCGATCCGCGTCTGTCACCCACACGAATCCACCACGGAGTTCACTCGGCAGTGGCAGAGCCGATACCCGCATACCCGGCTGATACTGATCGAGGACACCGACGACTCTGTCGGGCTCTCGCTGGCCCGGTATGTCCGCACCCATTTCCCCCACCGGCACACCTTCGTGGTGCTGGCCACCATCGAACCCGCCACCGCCTGGCACCGGCTCCTGCCCACCCACCGTGCCGACGGGGTTACGCACGCGCTGCGCAAGCACAGCAATGCGAACGTGTGCCAGCTGGTGTTCCACGTCGACCCGGCACACCTGGATCCGGCCCTGGCGTAACCGGTGGTGAGTGCCGTGCCGTCTGCACCGGAGTCAGCGGAAAGGCCGCGTTGAGTCCTGTTCCAGGACAGCTGCTTCGGAGCAGAAGGAAGGGGGTGGGGCCGAGCGGTTGGCGGATCGCGACAAGGACCGCCGATCGGACTGTGCTGCTCACCCTGTTGAGCTCAACCAACCCCGAGCATGTCAAGGTACCTCGCCTAAGTCGACGAGTAGCGAGGCGTCCCCGAAAACAGGAGCAGCAGTGACCGGCGTCAGCGTTGAGCTCGTTCCATTGGTGGTGGCGTTCGTGCTGTCCTCGATGATCGGTATTGAACGGGAAATGCGCCACAAGGTCGCCGGGTTGCGCACCCACGCGCTCGTCGGCATGGGTGCGGCGATGTTCATGCTGATCAGCAAATACGGCTTCGACGACATCCTGGATCCTGGCCGAGTGATACTCAACCCGTCCCAGCTGTCGGGGCAGATCGTCACCGGAATCGGATTCCTGGGCGGTGGGATCATTTTCGTGCGCCACGGAAGCGCACGAGGCATCATCACGGCCGCAAGCATCTGGGTGGTGGCAGCCGTCGGCATGGCCGCCGGGGCCGGCCTCTACACCCTTGCCGTCGCGGGCACCATCGGCGAGCTGATAATCACCCTGGCGTACACGCCGGTGACCGAGCGGCTCAGACGCAACCAAGACGTCGTGGGAGAACTGGCATTGACCTATCGGCAAGGCACCGGAGTGCTGCGTCAGGCCATGACCGAGCTGACCCGCATCGGATGCACCGTGGAAGCCCTGAGCGTCCTACCGACCAGCGACGCTGCCGACACCGTCTGCGTGGTACTCGAAGTGCGCGGCCCAACGAAGATGACTGAGATAGCCACGAATCTCGCGCAGATTCCCGGGGTCGTCGCGGCACGAACCGGTCCTGCATCCAATGCCACATATGCGCATTGACCCCGGCACGCACAACCCGGCGAACACGTAAGCGCCGTATGCGCACGCCGTACACGTCGATTCGAGAACCCATGATCACTGTCCGCTCACCCGGCAGGCCGAAGCACTCGGCCGTGTCGGCTGTGATGTGGAACGTGGCGATGAACAGGCGCGCTGGCACGGCTGGCCGCCCTCAGGCACCCCAAACCCCTGAGTGCACACCGACCACCCCATCGTCTCCGCGAGCCTCCGAACCGCGCTGTCCGCGCTTCTGGTGATCATCGGACTCGTTCTCCGGGTGTTCGTCACCGAGACGCCGATGTTCGAGCAGGCGAAGGACGCCAACATGACGCACCAGTGCGTGCACCGCTCAGCGAGGCTGTTCGTGACCATTGGCGTCTGATCATTCTCGCCGCGGTGACCCGATTCGGGGAAAGCGCCGGCTTCTATATCTTCTCCCTGTTCGTAATCACCTACGTCACCCAGATGCGGGATCTGCCGCGCAGCGTCGGCTCGAACCCCGTCCTGGTCGGAATGGTCGTCGCGCTGGCGGCCATCCCCGCATTCGCGATCCTCGCCGACCGTATCGGCCGACGCCCCATCTACATCGGTGCGTCCCTGGCCACGATCGGGTGGGCCTTCGCGTTCTTCGCGCTTCTCGAGACCGATAGCTCCGCCGCCATCATGCTGGCGGTCGCTGGCGGCCTTCTGATCTTCGCGGCCTGTAGCGCCGTCATCGGCGCCTTCTTCTCCGAGCTCTTCCCGACGCGCGTGCGGTATCCCGGCGGTGTCGCTGGCGTACAACCTCGCATCGGTCCTGGCACCACTTTGTCCAACGGAGAGTGACAAATGTGATGCTTCCTATCGTCCGGGGCAAGGTGGGAAACTTGCCGGTGGAATTGACCAGTTTCGTGGGTCGTCGCCGCGAGTTGACGGAGACGAAGGGGCTGCTGTCGGTCACCCGTCTGGTGACACTGACGGGCGTCGGTGGTGTCGGCAAGACACGACTGGCATTGCGTGTGGCCGCGAACGTGCGCCGCGCCTTCGATGACGGTGTGTGGCTGATCGAGCTGGGGGAGCTCCATGACCCGGAACTGTTGGCGGACACCGTTGTCGTCGCATTGGGGTTGCGGGAGCAGTCCTCCAACCCGTCGCTGGAGTTGCTGGCCGAGCATCTCGGCGACCGGCGGGTATTGCTCGTGCTGGACAACTGCGAGCACCTGGTGGAGGCGGTCGCGGTGCTGGCCGAGACGTTGCTTCGCCGGTGCCCTGGGCTGCGCATTCTGGCAACGAGCCGCGAACCGCTGGGCCTCGGCGGAGAAGCTGTGATGCGGGTGCCGCCCCTGACAGTCCCCGATCCGGATCGCCCACCAGCGTTGCAGGGTCTGCCTGGGTACGATGCTGTCACGCTGTTCGTGCAGCGGGCCGAGGCTGCGGCACCTGGATTTGTGCTCTCGGAGGCCAACCGGGTTCCGGTCACCCTGATCTGTCAGCGCCTGGATGGGCTGCCACTGGCCATCGAGTTGGCGGCGCCCACCTGCGGGTGCTGTCCCCGCAACAGATTCTGGATCGGCTGACCGATCGCTATCGGCTGCTCACCGCAGGCAGCCGCGGTGCTCCGGCCCGCCAGCAGACCCTGAAGCTGTCCATCGACTGGAGCTACGACTTGTGCGAACCGGTGGAACAGCAGCTGTGGGCACGGCTGTCGGTGTTCGCCGGTGGCTTCGAGCTCGTTGCACTGGTGCGAGTGGGAAGACACCCATGTTTCCCTGGTACCGGGCTGGGCGCCGCTGCCCCGATATCGGGATCCCACGTTCCGGATGGTGTTCGCGCGTCTAGCACTCATTACTGGGGCAACGACCACTTCCTTGCGGAGAACCAGCTCCGCGACGGAATGAGTGTGCTGGCCGGAATTCCGACCGTGCTCGTCCATGGCCGGTACGACGTGTCCGGCCCTCTCGACACGGCCTGGGAACTGTCTCGCCTGTGGGAAGGGAGCCGGCTCGTCGTCGTCGAGGATGCCGGCCACGGCGGCGGCAGCTTCACGCACGAACTCGTCGCTGCCATCAACTCCTCCGCGCACCCACCGGCGTGAAATTTCTATGCAGCGTCTGGTGCGCGGTGTGCTGCGCCCCCACTCGGGTTTCGGTTGGGGCCGTGTGTGTTCGGTGGGATGGTCGGCGTGAGCTGCCGAAGATGGTGCCGAGATCGCTCAGGTCGGGGGGTGTCGTCGGCGGCGGGTGTGGGGTCCTCGCCGGGGACGGTGACGACAGTAGATGCCTGCTGCCCGGTGAACGTGGCGCCCGGGTATGCGCCAGGTACTCCTCGAGACCTGGGTAGTTGGACACCCATATGGCGGGGTCGGTGTGGGTGCGGGAGCAGGAGGCGAGTGCGACGTAGGAGCCATCGGGTACGTCGACCACGGACTGTGTCGTCTCGCCGGATTGCATCTCGCCTGTTTGTGATCGTGTTGCTCAAGGTCGATCCGCTGACGGCGAATGCGTGTGACGTCCGCGGCGCCGGCCGCTGATGCCGGCGCGGGGGGCGCCCAGTAGCAAATATGACGTGGTGGCCGGTGGTGTCGAGTCGGCGCACTTGATCGATCACAGCGTCGCTGATCGGCCGGGGTTCGTGGAGCTAGTGCCGACGATGTCCAGGGCGACGAGCCGTGGGCTAGGGGTTTCCACAAGGGCAATCGTGGGCTCAATGGCCGGGTATTTGTTCATAATTGGTCTGACCTCCTCGTAAATATTGACAGCGCAACCATGCGTCATGGGATCCGAGTAGTCGGTGTTGTGGGTACGGGTTGTGTTTCGTCTTGCTCCGCCATACTTGCGCTATCCGCTCGGAGATCCGAGGGGTGAGCAGATCCAATGACGCTTCGGGTGTTGCGCCCGAGGAGCAACTGCGCTCCGAGGCTGATGAGCGCGAGGAGTATGGTTCCCGCGCTGTACCAGACGACCGTGGGCACCAGGCCGAGTGCGTCTGCGAGTTCGCCGGCGACGACGATGGGCACGCCGAACGCGATGTAGGAGACGACGTAGATTCCGGCGACGACCCCCGCACGCTGATGCTCGGGCGCAAGCGGGAGGATGAGGCGCAGTGATGCGGTGAAGGATGCACCGAAGCCGACACCGGCGATGGCCTGTCCGCTGATCATGATCGCCAGGCTTCCGGCGAGTACACCACTGATAATGCCGATGGCCCCGATGAGGGACGCATAGATGCCGAGGGTCATAGCGTGCCGGGGGTCGAGTCTGGCGAACACCAGCCCTATGACGGCCGATGTTGCCGGCGAGATAAACCCGGATAGGCCGTTGAACAGCCCGCTGTCCAAATGGAAGACGCTGCGAACCATGCTCGGGGCGAGCCCGCCTGAAAGGCCTGCCAGCATCCAGACTGCTGCGATCACGGGCGCTGCCGCGGCGAACTCCCTTCGAGCAGCGAACGGGATCGCGACGCTTGGGATCAGCGAGCGGAGCGCGCCGGGGGCGCGGGACACGCTCTGCGGTGACAGGGCGATGACGACGATCCCGAGGATCGTGATGATGGCGAGGGCGATGAAGATGATCGAATTCGCCGCTGTCGTGAGCTGGATCGCGAGGCCAGCCAGCAAGGAGCCGATGCCGAGACCGCCGGTCAGGCCGACGCTGCCGAGGATCGTGCCCAGTCGCTTCCGGTTCGGAGGGGCGAGTTCGACGAGCGCCGCGGTGAAAGCAGTCGTTGCCGCGCCGGTCGCAACGCCCTGGACGATTCGGCTGGTAATCACCCATCCAATATCAGGGGCGAGTAAGAACATGACGTTCGAAGCGAGCTGAAGGATGAGGGCTCCGATCAGAACTGGGCGTCGGCCGACATGGTCCGAGAGGGACCCCAGCGTGAGGATGGCGGCGAGGAAGCCGACCGCGTAGACAGCGAACGCCAGCGTCAGAAGCGCTGCGGGAAGGCCCCATTGCTCTTTGTAGAGCACCAGCAGCGGGGTCAGCGCGCCCGCGGCTAGATACAAACTAGTGAACGTGATCGCGCCCCCCGTCAACGCCAAGCCGGCGGGTAAGATGCGACGAGGTCGATGCGAAGGCGCCTCGGTGAATACCTGGGATGGTGACACAGAAGACCTTCCGGAGCGGACCAGCCGCGGAGTCGTGGTGGTCGAAGAGTGGTGATTGCTAGCATGAACGGGCGTATGAGAGGTCAGCTGTTCGGCTGGTCAACCCTTTGTCGCGATAGCGCGGGGTTTGAGGTTGAGATTTCTCCCCGACCCAATGTGCTGTTCGATGTCCACAGGCTCGGCGGCACCTCGTTCCGTCAGGTGCAGTAGAGCGCCCTCCTCGGCCTGTAAGTGCTTGTCGCCCCTTTGCATGAGTGCGGATACGGTGGGATGCAGGTCGCTGATCCCGTCGGTCAGGAGGTAGTCATCGCGCGTCTACTTGCCAGGTCTCGATTTGGATTCTTGATGAACACCCCGATGTCGGTAAGCGGCGCGAGGTGTACCGGTACGACTACCTCGGGGGCTTTGACATTTCTGACAAAAGCATCCAATCTCGCTGGTGTCTTGTCGATCTCGAACAGCCGGTGTCGACAACATCCGTCGCCATGGCGGTGGCGCAGTCTTCTCTCAGCCACGTAGAACGATCGGCCAGAGCACATTCACATCTGATCGCCAGTGCGCCACCTTGCTACCCGAATTCTCTACGGCCCGATCTGGGTCCGAAGCGTGGTCGCACTCAGTCGGTGATCACGACGATGCCTGTGGGTTCGCCCAGCGCCTCCACTGTTCGGTCGGCAGCGCGGTCGATGTGCACGCGAGGTTCCGCGGGTTGTTGTTGCTCGTTATAGGTGCCGGGCCCGTAGAACTGTCCATAGCGCAACACAACGCCGCCCTCGGCGAGGACGGACCGCTCGAGGTCTGCGACAGCTAGAGCATCGGGCCCGTCGGGTAGTTGCCAAGCGACGCTTTGAGCCAGGATTTTTGGCGACCCGCTTCGCCGTGCGGCCTCGATCAAATTTCGCGTTCCCTCGGTTCGGATGCGAGCGTTCAGATCTACGAGTTCGCTGATCTGCGCCGCGTCGTCCGGTAGATCGGTCAGCTCGCTCAGCATGATGTCCGGTTCGAAGTCCCGAACGGCCTGGAAAAGTTTGTCCCGGTCGAAGACATCACACAGAATCGGTTCGGCGCCAAACTGCTCCAGCAACTCCATTTTGTTCGATGAGCGTGTCATGCCGCCGACTATGTGCCCGGCCTGAATCAGTCGCGGTATCACACGCTGCCCGATCACGCCGGATGCGCCGGCAAGAAAAATTCTCATGATTACACCTGACCATTTGACCTGGTAGTTTTACGTAGACTTGATTGTTCGGCGGATCGGGTCCTGCTGTCTGAGGCTCATCATCATTCAATTCGTCGGGGAGCGTGGAGCCAACCCTGTAGTTAAGACCGAGTAGAGGCCTGATCTGTGACACAAGCGCGCATACGCCTCGCTCAGATCTTCGACTGGCCGCCGTCGACGAATAACTCGCTACCCGTGATGAACGCGGCCTGTTCAGAGGCGAGAAACACGACTGCATCGGCGAGTTCGGAGGGTCGGCCCAGTCGGCCGAGGGGAACGTGGCTCGCCTCCTGCTCGAGTAGTGCCTGGACCTTCTCGCGGTCGGCAACTGGATCGCCTGCCAATCCGGCGAGACCTGGAGTATCGGTGGGCCCTGGGACGATCATGTTGACTCGAATGTCCCGTGCGGCGAGTTCGATTGCCCACGTGCGGGTGAACTGGCGAAGTGCAGCTTTGCTCGCCGAGTAGACGCCGAACGTTGCAGTGGCCCTGCTGGCCGAAGTCGAACCGGTTACTACGACGGAGGCCCCGGGGCCGAGGAATGGCAATGACTTTTGCACGGTGAAGACGGTTCCCCGCACATTCGCATTGAATGTGTAGTCGAATCCTTCCGGGGTCAGTTGTTCCAGTGAAGCGAAAGTGCCTACCCCTGCGTTGGCGACGACGAGATCGAGTCCCTGTCCACGTTCCTGCACCGCGCTGAACACTCGGTCAAGGTCGTCGAGGTCGGAAATATCACTGCGCACCGCGGTGACCGCATCGCCGAGTTCTCCAACAATTTCATCAAGTTCGGTCTGGCGCCGCCCTGTCGCGAACACATGCGCGCCTTCGGCAACCAGCTTTGTCGCAATGGCGCGTCCAATTCCGGACGTGGCTCCCGTTACGAGCGCCGACTTGCCTTCTAGTTGTCCCATCTCATCTTCATTTCGTTTGGTTCGTTGGGCAGACTCGGTCTGAATGCCCATGAGTTTTCGATAGTTCAAGCGCAGGAACGGAGTTCAGGCGTGATGGCCTATCCTGATTTTGTTCGTCCGGTCAGTGCGCTAGGCGTTCGGCGTGTAGTGATCGGGGACCATGCGGGTGGACACGCCGAAGCGGTTCCACGTGTTGATCGTCGCGATCGCAACGATGAGTCGAGCCAGCTCGGTGTCGTCGAACTCGTTCGCGGCCTTCGCGTACACCTCGTCCGGGACGAACCCGTCCGTGAGCACGGTGATCGACTCTGTCAGCTCGATCGCTGCGATCTCCTTCGCCGTGTAGAAGTGCCTCGACTCCGTCCATGCGTTGAGCTGGATGATCCGCGTCGCCGATTCGCCGGCGGCCACAGCGTCCTTGCTGTGCATGTCCAGGCAGAAGGCGCAGTGGTTGATCTGGGAGGCGCGGATCTTGACAAGGTTGAGCAACGTCGGCTCCACGCCCCGCCTAGCGGCCGTGTCGAGACGGATCATGACCCTTGTAGGCCTCCGGTGCGAACTGTGCCCAGTCCAGACGTGGTGCGTGCTCCGGGAGAAGCTCGGTGATTTCGTGGGTTTGGTTCGTTGTCATGCTCATAACGCTACGCGCGAAGTGGTACCAGAGTACTGTCCAATTCCATGTGCGAATCTCGTACCAATTCTGAGTCCGCGCTGGAGGTCGGGTTCGGCGCTGACCTGCATTTGGAAGTGAACGGACCCAAGCTGCGCGCTGGCCTCACGGACGCACTGCGAGAGGCCGTGCGCACGGGGCGTCTGGCGCCTGGCACGCGGCTGCCGGCGTCCCGCTCGCTCGCCGCCGATCTTGGTATCTCACGAAATACCGTGACCGAGTCCTACGCCGAACTGGTCGCCGAGGGCTGGCTCAGCGCGCAGCAGGGTTCCGGGACATGGGTCGCGAGGCGGGCCGAGGCGCGCACAGCCGCGCCCGCAGCTGCCCGCGCGACGCCGACTCAGCGCCGTCCCACGTACGGACTGCTGCCGGGTTCACCGGACCTCACGGACTTTCCGCGCGTGCAGTGGCTGACCGCGGCCCGCCGCGCTCTGACCGCGGCGCCGCACGACGCCTTCGGTTACGGCGATGCCCTCGGCCGGGTCGAGCTGCGCACCGCCCTAGCGGACTATCTGGCGCGGGCCCGTGGGGTGTACGTCGAGCCGGAGCGGGTCGTCATCTGTTCCGGTTTCCACCATGGTCTGACGCTGATCGCGCAGGCACTGAGGGCGCGGCGGGTGCAGGCGGTGGCCGTCGAGTCGTACGGCCTCGACCTCTATCGTGACCTGCTGACCGGCGCCGGCCTGCGTACCCCGCCCCTCTATGTCGACGAATATGGGGCCCGCACAGACGAGTTGGCACGATTGCGCGGAGTAGGTGCGGTTCTGATGACTCCGGCGCATCAGTATCCGACGGGGGTCGCGCTGAGCCCGGACCGGCGCACGGCGGCTGTCAACTGGGCGCGTGCCACCGGCGGGCTGATCTTGGAGGACGACTACGACGGGGAGTTCCGATACGACCGTCAGCCGGTGGGTGCTCTGCAGGGCCTCGACCGCGAGCGGGTGGTGTATTTCGGTTCGGTGAGCAAGTCGCTGGCGCCGGGGCTCCGGCTCGGCTGGATGGTGCTACCAGAGGAACTCATCCCGGATATCGTGACGGCCAAGGCGCACGGCGACTATATGACGAGTGCGCTGGAGCAGCTGACGCTCGCGGAGTTCATCGCGTCGGGCGCGTACGACCGTCATGTGCGTTCGATGCGGGTGCGCTACCGGCGCCGCCGTGACCAACTGGTCTCGGCCCTGGCGCAGAGGGCCCCCGACGTCCGTGTGACCGGCATGGCCGCCGGGCTGCAAGCGGTCCTCGAACTCCCGCGCGGGACCGAGCGCCCGGTCGTGGAGGCGGCGGCCCGGCAGGGACTGGCGGTCAGCGGGATCGCGCAGTTCCGTAACGAAGTGGCGGACGCCGGGTGGCAGTTGCCCGAGCGGGACGCGTTGGTGGTCAACTATGCAGCTCCCTCGGACAGTGCGTGGGCGGGCGCGCTGGACGCACTGTGCAGGGTGATGCCCTAGACAGGGCGCTGTCGTAGCCCGGATGCTGCGTAAAGTCGCTCTGCGCACGTCGGGCGACGTCCCGATACGCAGTTGAGCATGGGGGGCGCCCCTGGGCGCTGTGTCCTCCGTGGAGCGGTCCACCCTCGACCTGAGGGTCGAAGCGTCTTGCGATCGCGTTCAGGCCCCATGATCCCCTCAGCGACTTCCGACGGTGCCCTCCAGAAAGGCGAGTGCGTCGGCGCCGTCGTCGGCGAGGAAGACCAGTTCCACTAGGGGCACCGGCAAGAACCCCTCTTCCTCCATCCGCTCAAGCTGGAGTATCAACCCGTCGTAGAAGCCCGCCGTGTTTAATAGCGCCACCGGTTTGTCGAGCAGTCCGTGCTTCCTCAACTCCAGGATCTCAGTCGCCTCGTCGAGCGTGCCCAGGCCGCCGACCATTACCACCACCGCATCCGCTCTGTCGAGCAGCAGCGCCTTGCGTTCGGCGAGATCCATGGCGATCACCATCTCGTCGGCGTCCTGCCGGGCAAAGTGCCGGAGAAAGTCGACCGAGATCCCGACGAGCCGTCCTCCTGTCGCGCGCACTCCGTCGGCGACAACCTTCATCAGCCCGGTATCGGATCCTCCCCATACCAGGGTGTGGCCGCCCTTGCCGATAAGTTCTGCGAACTCGCGAGCCGGTCGGGTGTAGCGCTCGTCGAGGTCAGCGGAGGAAAGGAAAACACAAATGTTCATGATCGAACTATATTCAGACAAGAGCTTGATGCCGAAGTCGTAAGCGCGGCAATAGCGGAGGAAACGATCGGAGCCGCGACCGAGGCAATAATTGGCGGTATCGTTTGGGGTGAGGATCGCGACCGCATCACTGCAGAACTGTTGGGGCGAATGACCTGACGGAAACGACCGAGCCTGAGGTGCTTGCGGCGCCCACATTTGGCGCAGGTGACTTGCGCGCCGTCCAATCGCTCTTGCACCCGCGAGTGATGAGGTGCACCACCAGCGACCCCTGGAGGTTAAGTACCCTGATGCAAAAGGGGGCGGAAGTTCAACCATCAGGTGCTGACGATCCTCGGGGGAACCTCAAGTGTAGAACGCACGTACCGTCGGTGCCTGCGGCGTTGAGTGACCCAGCTGACATCGTCACGATGATCGCACGCTCCACGGCCGCCAGGGTATGCAGACATCGAGGGCTTTAGAGCCTGCCCTTGACTGTCAAGCGATTTCGCCTCGTTCGCGGGTACTCATCGAGGACCTTGAGCGCCTTCTTCGTGCGGTTTGGTCCGGAACGGCAGTGGAGGGTTGAGGAGGCTACGCGTCGCTGGTAAGTCTCGACAGTGCCAAAATTAGTAGGCCGCGTCTCGCAATGTTGAGACTCGACATCAAACCTATCTTCCGTCCTGTTCTTCTGGCCATCAGCGCAGTCCGCGTCTGTCAGAAGTGTTGCGACCAATACTCGAATGGTCAGGCCGCGGCGGCACGGCAGATCACCAGCAAAGTGCGTTCGGTGCGGTGCTGCACCAGTACTTTCGTGGCCACGATGGGCGCCCGGTGGTACTCCGATTGGTGCCTACCCCTCGGCAGTCGTGTCACCACACCCTCGACGGTGGCCGCCGCGGTCAGCGCACAATCGTCCACTTCTGGGACCGGAGGGACTGCGGGATCAACGAGGAGTTCCTCGTGCCGAAGAGCCAGGACCGCATTGGAGATCGTCGTGCTTCTGCCCTGGCAGTCCGGGTCGCCTGTGGTTAGTGTTGAACCGTGGCGAGCGCGGTTACGTAACGGATCCTGGTGACTGCATCGGGCCGCTCGCGAGGCAGGCGATGTCGTCCTGCCGTCGCGCAGGGGAACGTCGCCCTTAGCCACACAGTGTGGAGAAGCTGGGCGTACGGCAGCGACCTGGTACACGACCGAAGCAGTCGAGTGCAGCGGCGAGCGTCGTTCGAGAGGTGAGGATTCGGCGAACTGATGTTGTTGGGCAGGGCGACTGCGTGCCGGACCCTCGACCGGCTGCTTTGCGAGACGCGATCGGGGCGCAGCGGCACGTTGGTGTTGCGTGGGGACCCTGGGATCGGTAAGTCAGCCTTGTTGGATTACCTCGCGGAGCGAGCGTCAGGTTGCCAGGTTGCGCGCGCTTGGGGTGTCGAGGCGGAGATGGAGCTGGCGTTTGCTGGCTTGCATCAGCTTTGTGCTCCGATGCTTCACAAGCTCGAGCGCCTACCAACCCCGCAGCGAGATGCGCTAGGGATCGCGTTCGGGTTGCGCGCAGCAGACTCGCCAGATCGCTTTCTGGTCGGCCTGGCGGTCCTGAGCCTGCTGTCGGAGGTCGCAGAGGAGCAGCCTCTCGTCTGCCTGGTCGATGACGTGCAATGGCTCGATCGGGCCAGCGTCCAGGCGCTGGCGTTCGCCGGCAGGCGGCTGCTGGCCGAGCCGGTTCTCCTGGTGTTCGCGGTCCGTGAGATCAGGCAGCAGGAGCTGCTGGGCATTCCTGACCTCGAGGTTGAGGGTATCGGCGATCGCGATGCGCGCGAGCTGCTGGCCTCCACGGTCCGGGGGCGGCTGGATGCGCAGGTACTGGACCGAATTGTGGCTGAAACACACGGCAACCCGCTAGCCCTCCTAGAGTTGCCCAGGGGGCTCACACCTGCTGAGTTGGCCGGCGGCTTCGGCCTTCCCACCCGGCCGCTGGCGAGCCGCATTGAGCAGAGCTTCCGGATGCGCCTTGAGGCGCTGCCGCGCGAGACGCAGCGGCTCCTGCTGACGGCGTCGGCTGAGCCGGTCGGCGACGCGAGCGTGCTGTGGCGCGCGGCTGGATTACTCGGGATCGACCCCAGTGCTGCCGCGCCGGCCGAGGACGCCGGGTTACTCGAGCTGGGTGCCCGGGTACAGTTCAGGCATCCGCTCGTGCGTTCAGCGGCCTACCGGGCCGCGACCTTGAGCGATCGCCGGGAGGTACATCGTGCCCTGGCCGAGGCGACCGACCAACAGGCCGACCCCGATCGCCGGGCCTGGCATCGCGCCCGTGCGGCACCCGGGCCTGATGAGACGGTAGCCGGGGAACTGGAGCAATCGGCCGACCGGGCCCAGGGACGCGGCGGCATCGCGGCGGCAGCGGCGTTCCTGGAGCGCGCGGCCGAGCTGACTCCAGAGCCGACTCGGCTCGGAACACGGGCGCTGGCCGCAGCCCAGGCCAAGTTCGACGCTGGCGCGCCTGACAGAGCGACCGAGCTCCTCGCGACCGCGGAGATGAGTCCGCTTGACGATATGCAGCGGGCGCGGGCGGAGCGGCTGCGTGCCCAGATCACGTTCGCTCGCAAACGCGGCAGCGACGCTCCAGCGCTGCTGCTCGACGCTGCCAGGCGGCTGAGCCTGCTCGATGCCGGGCTGGCCCGTGAGACCTACCTGGAAATGCTCGGCGCGGCGATGTTCGCCGGCCGGCTCGGCGGAGACCGCGGGCTGCGTGAAGCGGCCGAGGCGGCCCGGGCCGCGCCTCCAGGACCGCAGCCGCCCCGGGCGATCGACCTGCTGCTCGACGGTCTCGCGACCAGGTTCACTGAGGGCTACGCAGCGGCAGTACCCACGCTCAAGGCAGCGCTGCGCGCGCTGTGTCGCGACGGCGGCCCCGGCGAGGACGACGCCCGATGGCTTTGGCTAGCGTGCCGAGTCGCAACGGATCTGTGGGACGACGAGAGCTGGCACGAGCTTGCCTCACTTCAGGTCCGGCTCGCTCGTGGTGCCGGCGCGCTCAATGTTCTCCCCATCGCGCTCACCTACCGCGCCGGCGTGTGCGTACACGCCGGCGAGTTCGTCGCCGCGTCGACTCTGATCGATGAAGCGGAGACGATCACACAGGCAACTGGCAACGCGCCCCTCAGGTATACATCGCTGGTGCTCGCTGCCTGGCGTGGGCAGGAGCCCGAGGTACTGAAGCTGACCCAGGCCAGCCTCGACGATGCGACCCGCAGAGGCGAGGGAAGGGCGATCACGCTCGCTGAGTACGCGACCGCAGTGTTATACAACGGTCTCGGCCGATACCAGGCCGCATTTGAGGCTGCACAAAAAGCGTGCGAACATGACGATCTAGGGCTGTGTGGCTGGGCGTTGATCGAGCTGGTCGAGGCGGCCGCCCGCAGTGGCAGGCCGCAGGCCGCCGCTGCAGCGTTGGAGAGGCTCGAGGAGCGGACACAGGTCAGCGGCACCGACTGGGCACTGGGAATAGAGGCACGCTCGCGCGCCCTGCTGAGCGACGCCGACGCCGCCGATGCCCTCTACCGCGAGGCGATCGAGCGGCTCACCCGCAGCCGAATCGTTGTTCATCTCTTCCGCGCACGCCTCCTGTACGGCGAGTGGTTACGTCGTGAGAACCATCGCTCGGCCTCGCGCGAACAGCTTCGTGTCGCCCACGAAATGTTCAGCCACATTGGGGTGGGCGGCTTCGCCGAGCGTGCGCGTCGCGAGCTTCTGGCCACCGGGGAGACCGCACGCAAGCGCACGGTCGAGACCGTCGCCACGCTTACGGCGCAGGAGGGTCAAATCGCCCGACTGGCTTGCGAGGGGTATACCAATCCGGAGATCGGCTGCCAACTATTCATCAGTTCCCGCACTGTCGAGTGGCACCTGCGCAAGGTGTACACGAAACTGGGCATCGGGTCCCGCAGTCAGCTCGGTAACGTGCTGGCCGGCACCGGAAACGCGACGCTGCCGACGTAACGAAGGCCGACGCCTCTACTGATCCGGAGAGGAGTAGGGACCCGGTAGCCTCGAAGAACGCTGCTACGTCGTCGATCCCGTCGCCTCCGATGAGCAACACGTAGCCTGATGAATTTGTGCGCGAGGCGGCTGAAGGGGAGTGCGGCGGGGCAGAGTGCCGGTCGCGTCGGCCTCCTGAACTGAATGATCAATGTGTTGGCCACGCTGTAGTGGCGGCCCTTCGCCGAAAGGGGGGTCACCGTGCCGCGTGTCGTGCCGGCGGTCGTGCTGATCGCTCCTCTCCGTTGCACAACCCGGTCTCGCCGCCCTCGGGGTGCTGAACCACGGTTCTGCTCGCAATGGTCGGATACGAGATGGTCCGCTACGACTAGATCCGTCACGGTCACCGAGTTGAATTGCTGTCGAAGTTAACGAGCTCGGACAAACACGAGCCGGGCCCGTCTAGGGTCGAGACGACCGTAGAGCGGAGGCCCGGGCGATGGCTTTCGTGGCCACTAATAGGGGGTCCGAACCCCGTAGTGCGCGCTCCGGCCGATAGCTGTGGTCGAGCAGCAGGGACCCGACCGCCTCGAATAGTGCTGATATGTCGTCGATCACGTCGCTGCCGATGATCAGGTACCCGCTGCTGGATCCCGCTTCCGCGGACGATAGCGGTTCGACTGTGGGTGCCTTGCTCAGCTCCCGCACGGTGCTCGTGTACTTGTGCGCAAGGCGACTGAATGGGAGGGAGGGGGGCAGGGCGCCGGCCGCGTCGGCCTCCTGGATGATCATCATCGACCGGGCCAGATTCTCGAGCAGATCACCCGTCGAGGTCAGCGTGAACGCGTAGTAGTCACGTTCCCCAGCGCCTCCGGGCATCGATCTGCGAACGCGATCGGCAAGGTCGTGCGCCTCCTCCTTCAGTCGCTCGTCGGTACACCACCGCTGACCCTCGACCACGCTCATGGTGTTCTGCTCGGGCGGGGCGCCGGCCAGGACGAAAAGGTATGCATGTGCCGCCTCTACGTCGAAGATGATGCGGTGCTCCGCGAGAGCCGCGATGAATACCCGCTCCTGCGTCTCCCCGCAGCCGGGGTGGTCTTGGCCGTGGAAGATCACCTCTGTCACACCGATCGAGATGATGTCACCCGATCGAAGGTGTCTCAGGCCGGTCAGCCGTTTGCCGTTGACGAAGGTGCCGTTGCGGGACAATCCGTCATCTATGACAGCCCAGTGCGTGCCCGTCCATTCGATGACCGCGTGCAACCGCGACACCATAGGGTCCCAACTCAATACGATGTCGGATCGGTGAGAGCGTCCCACTGTCACCCGCCCGGCGGCCGCGGACAGCATCCAGTCTCGGTTGCGTCCCTGTTCATCGGTGTAGGACAGGCGGGATTTCTCAATTCGGTTCACGACTATCCCTCGGAATCCTGAATCGCCGACGATCCTGAGCGCCGCTCATTCGCCGATATCGTGTTTCTGTTTCGCCCCGTGATCGCGTCGCGGCGTCACGGGCGCGTGCGGCCATACCGTCCCGGAGTTCGGGTGTGGTGAGGAGCCGCAGCATCGCCTGGGCCATCCCGTACACGTCCCCGGGCCGGTAGACCAGTCCCGCGCTGGTGGGTAGAACCAGCCCCACGGTGGCGGGGTGTTCGGGGACAACCACAGCCCGGCCGGCGGCTAAGACCTCCAGGAGCGTTGTCGCGCCCGAGGTGCTGTTCGGCATCACGAAGTCTGCGGCGGCCATTAGGTCGGTCCACTGCTGCCCGGAGGGATCCTCGACCAGGTGAACGTCGGTCGCGACACTATTTGCGGCGGCCCGCCGCACGACGGTCTCGCGCTGCGCACCGGTCCCGACGAGTACGAGCTGCGCTTCCCGAACCTGCCGCACCACGGTGAACGCCGCGGCCAGTTGCTCGGCATGCTCGGGGTCGTCGAACGGGCCTACCGCCACGATGGTCGGGAGGCCCACGTGTCCGGCCGGCAACTGGTCGAGCATCGGATAGTCGCGTGGGCGGTGCTGGTTGTGCGTCGGCGGACCGGCGTCGGTGGTTCTGGAATGGGACTGTGTGTCGGGCATTCTCAGTTTCCTCTTCGTGAACGGTGAACAATTCGCACCTGTGGGCAATGCGTTTGTCTTGTCGTGACCGACCTATTCGGGCCAGCTGGAGTTCTGGATGATGTCGACGAAATCGATGTGGTGGAAGCCGGGAACGAAGTGCTCGAGCACGTCCGCATTGACGGTGCCGAAGGTGCTGTCTGGGCGATGTCTGAAGCCGTCGGTGAAGGCGTGCAAAATCTCCTTCTTGAAGTTGGGCCGCGGGTGCGCCTGAGTGATCTCCGCGAGGAGCGCTTCGGGAAGATCGCCTCGGCCTATCCCGAGGACATCGGTCTCCACTCCGGCGGTGACCAGTGCAATCTCCGGCGCCAGCCGGTACGGCACTTCCGGTGTGGTGTGCAGCGCGATTGCCTCCCAGACGGTTCGTACGTCGGCGGCGAGGATCCCGCGGCTCGTGAGAAACCGCTCCGCTTCGTCAGCTCCATCGAGCTCGAATCGCTGGGTGTCGCCGCGGAAGGTCTCCGTCAGGCCGAGATCATGGAACATCGCGCCGACATACAGCAGTTCCGGATCGGCTGTTCGCCCCAGTCGCCGACCATGGAGCGATCCGAACAGGAAGACGCGACGCGAATGGTGAAACAGCAGCGGCGGCGCCGCTTCGCGTACGAGTTCGGTCGCATCGTTCGCCAGGGAAGAATCGGGAAGTGCGATACCGGCTATCACCTCGGTCATGATGACCTCCTAAAGTGTTGGTAGTAAACGGAACTCGGGATCATGCATCGTGAATGCGCTCTACGTTCGGCCTCTAGTGTTTCGCTTCGCGGGCTCGTAAGGAGGCGGCTTCCCAGGTCGCCGGTGATTCGCTGGCGGGGTCGGCGGCGGAGCGGATGTGTCGACCACGGCGTGGGCCCGGTCGGTGACGAGGTTGACTCTGCGGTTCGTGTACTCGCACCGTGCTCTCCTGCAAGTGTGTTTCGTCAAACCACAGCAGCGGTGGCGAAATCACTATCGGTGTCGAAATAGTTCGGGCGGACCCATGGCCAGCGCTCGCGATTGTCGGCCAGCCTCTCAGCTGCGTCGTGCGCATCTTTGCGAGCGAGGAGTGCATGCACCAGTGCATCGTGCTGCTCCGGTGTCCGGGCCGGGTTGTCGATATCCGCCTGCAGCTCGTCGTCGGTGTCTTGCTGGACGTGTCGCCAGAACTCACGGTCGGTCATCGAACTTATCGGCTTCCGAGATTCGATGCCCGGTCTGGATGGGTCGACGACATCCTTGGCGAGGAGCTCCTCGAGGTCGGCGAAATTTCCTGCTTGTGCTGCGGAAAAGAACGCCCGTACGAGGCGTCGATGCGCTACCACGTTCATCACACCCCGGTGCTCGCGGCGCGCCGCGATACGATTGCGGGCGCGTTTGACGAGTTGCCTGGTGTTGGCCACACCGAGGTGAAGGATCTCTGAGATTTTCCGGTATGGGTAGTCGAAGGCCTCCCGGAGAACATAAGCGGCCCGTTCCGTGGGCGTCAGTTCCTGCAGTATCAGCATCGCCGATTGGACCTCCTCGCATAGTTCAGCTTCTGCCGCCGGGTCGTTGTGGGGGTCCACCGGCTCAGGAAGGCTGGGGAGGTCGTATGTCTCGTGCCGTTTCCTGGCGGATTGGGCGAGCGTGATGGCTAGCCTGGTGGTAGTTGTCGCCAGGAACGCCGACGGATTGATGACGACCGTGCGGTCGGTGCCTTGCCACCGAAGCCAAACCTCCTGAACGATGTCCTCGGCCTCGCTCGCGCTTCCGAGGATTCGATATGCGATCCCGAAGAGTCGAGGTCGAAGGTTGAGGAAAGCCGAGGCAGCCTGATCAAGGTCGCTGATCTCCCGCCCGCCGTCGCCTGTGTACACGTCTGCACCCTCGCTCGTGTCCTGAATCGGCGTCTGCGTCTGCGTGTCCAGCTTCGCGTCCATGCTCTCGACTCCCTCTGCTCCTGTGTGGTGCCATCTGGCAATGTCACTGCAACTACAGTCGCGCTTCGGGCCTGCTCATCGCGCCCTTGAAGTCCGTGGTCGGCACCCTGGTGCATGGTTGTGGCCACCTAGGGATGGTGATCGTCGAGACCTGAGGCCACCAGGTGAAGGCGGGGATCGATCGTGGTCTGACGGAGAGGAGCACTCGCTCCCAAGCGAAGGTCGAACTGTGAGCATCGGAACTCTGCGCTCCCCGCACACGTCTACGGCGTGAGTGGTTACGCACAGCAGCTGTGGATCTCACCGACAGGCGTGCACACTCCCGGCCATGAGAACCTGCGCCTACGGCCGAGCCGAAGATGCGGTCTTGATTCCCAACTGGCACGGCCGAATGGTCCGTCGGCTGCTGCGACATTTGACCCTCCCGCCGCACGGCCTATTCGACGCGCTACCCGCACCAGCCGAATGATCGGTCGGATCGGTATGTCGGATAAGCATGAGTGTCGACAGTATCCACTGAGGGGCGAGCGGGCGTGCCCCTTGCGCGGCGGCGGTATCAAAACGTCACTTCGCTCTCGTCTTCACACTTGTAGAAATGCAAACAACCACGCCCACAACAAGATTGGTTGTGGCAACGTGTAGCGGCAGCCTCGGCGACAGACGTCATCTCTCGAGCCGTGAGGACCCTACGTGTCTCAAACGTGCGTTGCCACCGCCTTGCCGGTGGCCAGCTAGAGTCCCGCGCCGGGCGCTCGAAGAACGCTTCTGGTCACCGTCAGAGATCGGGTTGGACCGCCCCGACTGCCTGCTCTGCGTCGTCGGGTAGCGTCCCGCGGATCTGTTTGCGGGAACGGATGCCGAGCTTGGCGAACACTTTGCGTAGGTGCCATTCGACCGTGTGCGGGCTGATGAACAGCTGCGCTCCGATTTCCGGATTCGTTAGTCCGTCACCAGCGAGACGGGCGATCTGCGTCTCCTGGGCAGTGAGGGCATCACGTGCTTCAACCGTGCGACTACGTACCGTCTCGCCGGTTGCCTGAAGTTCGCGTCGGGCGCGCTCGGCGAACGCTTCGGCTCCCATGCGGCTGAGCATCTCGTAGGAGATGCGTAAGTGCTCGCGCGCGTCGAGGCGCCGATTCTCGCGGCGAAGCCATTCGCCATACAGCAGGTGGGCGCGGGCGAGATGAACGACGATCCGGGTGCGCTCGAGCCGTTCGATTGACTCGCGGTACAGGGAGTCTGCAGCCTTGCCGCTGGCCAGTAGCGCCCTCGATCTGGCCAGGATGCCCCGGGCCCAGTCGGTGCCGGCGGGAAGCGTTCGTTTCTCGAGCCGCCGCAGGGCTTCGACGGCCCCCTCGTGGGCGCCGCTTCTGACGGACGCCTCGACGAGCTCGACGAGCGACCAACCGAAGAAGCCCAGATCCTCATATTCGCATGCTCGTTGGGCACCGTCGAGGGCGTCCTGGTAGCGGCCGTGACCGTTGTATAGGACCGCGGTCACGTACCCGGCCATCCCAATGATCCTGCCCTCGCCTCTGGCGGTCGCGTTCTCGACGCCGGCCTCGATCATCTTCACGGCCTGAGATTCCTCGCCGCGCCAGGCGGCCAGCACCAGCGACGTGTACTTCGTGCGCGCGTAGCCGGGCGCCTCCGTGAGCGCATCGGCCTCCTCGATCAGGGCGGACGCAGAAGCGAGCTCGCCAGCGTGCAGATGCACGCTTGCGCGATAGACGAGCGCTACGGGAAGGACTCCGAGCGCGCCGGCATCGCGAGCAAGCTGGACAGCACGAGTGGCTAGTTCATGCCATGCCTCGTCGTCCCACAGCTCGTATGCGACCGACTGCGCCATGGGGCATGCCAGCCAGAGCCACCGTCTGATGTCGTCCTCGGTGGGGAGGGTCTCCCGCCGAAGGGCATCCAGCCCGCGCCGCAGTGCCGGCACCCCGGCCGGGTAGCCCTCGGTGAACCGCGTCGCTACTCCTTTCAGGAGAAGATCGAGCGGGCGTGACGGTTGCGGTCCCGGCGGCGCGGCAAGTGCGGCTCGGGCCGCCTCTCGAACTCCGCGCTCACCACCGAGTCGGCCGGCGAAGATCGCCGCCCCGAGCGCTTCGAGGTACGTCTCATGTGCCAATCCGTCATCGAGCCCCTCGAGTCGTTTGGCCGCATCGAGCAGCAACGGCGTCGCGTCACTCCCTCGTCTGCGGGCGAACGCCATCCGGGCCCGTAACCGCGCCAGCCGGGCACGCTGAAGATCGTTCAACGGACTCAACTCCGCCGTTGCGAGAAGGTCGTACGCCGCATCGGGCGCTGCCACCTCGAACTTGGCCTGCGCGGCGGCGAAGGCACGCCTTCCGCGCCGGGCCGGATCAGGCGTCAGCGCGGTTGCTCGCTCCAAAAATGCCGCGGCCGCCGCGACGCCGCCGCGGCCTTGTGCCCGGTCGGCTGATCGCTCCAGCTCGCTGGCGACCGCCTCATCGGGGCCCACCGCCGCGTGCGCACGATGCCACGCTCGACGGTCGGGATCGGATTCAGGATCGGTCGCTTCGGCCAGCGCGCGATGCACCGCCTGGCGGTCACCCAAGCCCGCCGCGCGGTATGCAGCTGAGCGCACCAGCGGATGGCGGAAACGCACTCGCACGCCGAGCTCGATCAGTCCCGCAGCCTCGGCCGGCGTTGCTGCATCGGCTCCGATCCCGAGCCTCTCGGCCGCGCGTCTCAGGAGAGGAACATCGCCAACCGGCTCCGCCGCGGCGGTGAGAAGTAGTTGTTGCGTTTGTGCCGGAAGCGACTGGACGCGCCGCAGGAAGCTCTGCTCTATCTGGCTCGCCAGCGGCCGCGTCTCGGGACTGCTGAACCCGCCCGCCAGCTCCGCAGCCGTCAGCCCCCGAGGCAACTCCAGCAGGGCGAGCGGGTTGCCGCGCGTTTCGGCGATGATCCGGTCTCTCACGCGCTCGTCCAGTCGCCCGGGTAATGCCGCGTCCAGCAGCGCACGGGCATCGTCGTCGCGCAGCCCCTGGACCGTGAGCTCCTGCAGCCCCACAAAGGCGCGGTCGTCGCGAGTCCCGCGCACGGCGAACACGAGTGCGACCCGCTCCGCGAGGAGACGGCGGGCGACAAAGACGAATGTTTGCGCGGATACGCGATCAAGCCATTGCGCATCATCGACGAGGCACACGATCGGTTGCTTCTCGGCGGCCTCGGCCAGCAGGTTGAGCACCGCCAGCCCAACCAGGAAGCGGTCCGGCGGGTCCCCGGCGCTGAGGCCGAGCGCTACGGCCAGCGCATCGCGCTGAGGGGCAGGGAGGTGATCTAGATGGTCCAATAGCGGCGCGCATAGCTGCTGCAAACCAGCGAACGCGAGTTCCATCTCGGACTCAACGCCCGCCGCTCGAGCGACGCGACATCCTTCCGCGTGCTCTGCCAGGTATTCCAACATCGCGGTCTTGCCGACACCGGTCTCGCCGCGTAAGACCAGCACCTCACTCTCGCCGGCCTGCACACCCGCCACCAGGCGATCCAGCGCCGCGCATTCGCTTCGTCGACCACGCAGGTTCAGCCCCGGTTCATTGTTCGACATCAGCACCGCCACCTCGTCGCGTATTTTACGCGCGACCGCGAATAGTCGGGGGTGAACTACGTCGAGTACAGGATCGAACCGGAAGAGAACAGGTTCTGCGGGAACGTGCGGAGCGGGATCCGGCGAGTCCTGACGTTGGTGCTCTGTAGACGCCTCAATCGCCACCGGCTGTTTACGGCATCTGAGGCAACTTTGACCAGCCGCGATCCGTGTGGTCTCGAGGCAGTGGACGCCTTACTCAATTTTCGGGCGCCGAACCAGCAACTGGCTCGCGTAGCCCCGCTGAACCGCACAGTGCAACTTCGGACACCGCCACACCGGACTCGCAGTATCCGACGGTTCAGCCGAATACCCATACCCCTGGAAATTGTGCGTGAACTTCAAACCGATGGACTGCGCCGTCGATGATCTGCCATGGTGACCCTTTCGGAACTCTGCCGCGACATTCGAAGGCCTGCGGTCACAAACTAGGACCGGACAGCGGCCTCGCCTGTTACAGGCATTCAAACGACGGCTACAGGAACCGACCACCTCTTCGATCGCACTGATACAGCGACCGAACTGGTCGGACTGCCGGGGCGGGCGCGCTGCCGGCCGGTCCCCGGACATCGGGACTGGACTTCGTCACGCGCAGGACATCATGAATATCCGAACAACGACAAGTCCGGTCTGTCATCGCGGCTGCGCAGTAGTGGCCGCATCCGGGTGACGATGTTTCCGCTTCCGCTCCCACCCGAGGAGTCAGCCAAATCAGGGCAATTGGGGGCTCGAAGCTCGAAACGGATCGTCCTGTCACAAGCGGCGCGGCTGTTCAGTCATAGCTGATAACACCGGCCCAGACCGGTGACAGGGACAGGAGGGTTTCACCATCGCGATTGTCGACATCGTCTGCCGGGCACCGTGTTTCGGCAAGGACAGGACGCCGTCACGGCGTACCTCGCCACCGGTGTCAACCCGATCTGGAAGCTCCACCAGCGCCAGGCGAGGGCGCGCGAAGTAGCTAACCTGCCGAGGCCCTCGCACGTCGATTGCGGTACACCTCGGTGCTCATGTGGCGGCTCTCGTTGGTCGGCGGGGCAGTCTCTCTGGCAGGTGGCTGGGGATCACGGAGGGTATAGAACCTTTGCTCAGTTCCGGGTCCATCCGCGACGAGTGTCACCTCGAAACGCGAACCACATGACTTCCCTCATCGAATCCACTGACCTCGCAAACACCGCCGAACCGAAACATTCACGTCCACTGCCCGTCTCGGCACTCAACGCCCAAACCAACACAGAAATGAGTTCAACCATGAAGAACCTTGTTCGTCGTGCACTAATCGCGGTCGCGGCCATCACTGTCATCGGAGGGGTCGGCGACAGCGCGGCGGCGGCAGATCCTGCGGACGCTCTCGCCAGTCAGTCATTCGTCCACCAGTCGTCGATCCACAACTCGTTCCCTCATCATCCTCACCATCCCATCGCTCCTCACCGACTCGGCCCCAACCCATTCAGCCCCAACCCATTCGGTCACGACCGGGGAGGCCCAACAGAACGTCACAGGTTCAGCCCCTTCCCGTGGGGTCTCTGTCCCAACCTCACTCCCCAAAGTTATTGTCTCCCTGTATCCCCGTAGGGCCAGCAATCTATCCGACGAGAATCTGACGCCGCCACCCACCACAATTCCGGCCTGCACAGGGCCGGCACTTCCGAAAGGGCCTGCCTTCGTACGGACCTTGCCGCACCTCTGTCGGCGACGCCGCAACACAGGGACTCGCGCCGTTAGCAGCACCCACCACGGGTGGCCGCAGAGCAGACCGCCAGAACCGGGCTACCGCATAGACGACCACGACGACCACATCTCGCCCGGCCGTCATCTCGACGGCACGGCTCTTCCGTATTCCGCGACGGAACCCAACACCGACAACATCAACACCCCTCCACATATCAAAGGCGAACCCCATGACCACGATTCACCTTCACCAGACCACCACCGCCACGCCCGCACAGATCCTCGCAGCCCTCACCGACTTCGGACCAGGCCGCTCGACTATCTTCCCCAACAGCACCGACGAATACCTCCGCGTGCACAGCCAAGGACCCGATCACGTCGACATCACCGAAGGCTCGCGCGGCATCTGGGAACGCTTACATTACAACTGGTCCGACCCTCACCGAATTCTAATGACTACCACCGATTCCAACCTATGGGGCGGGAACTCAGGCCACACCTACACCCTCACCCGCAAACCCAACGGGACGACCGACGTGGACGCCATCGTGGTACGCGAGGGCAAGAACATCAAAGGACGCCTCCTCGAGATCGTGCTCGGTGCCGGCGGCAGACGCGTCCTGGCAAAGCAATTCGGACAAGCCATAAAGGCCATCGAGGCCCGCCACCAAGACGCGAGCGCGGTCGACCCCTCGTAGACGGGGAGCGCAGACGAAAGGACATGTCATGACTACTTCACGCCGTCGGTCCGAGGACGTGCGGGAGTTCAAAGCCCCGCGCAGTCTGCCGCAGAATCTGCAGAAGGTCCTGGTTGATCTCATCGAACTTCAACTACAAAGCAAACAAGCCCACTGGAATCTGGTCGGCACCAACTTTCGCGACCTGCACCTGCAACTCGACGAAATTGTCGATACTGCCCGCGACGCCAGCGACACGATCGCTGAACGCATGCGCGCCCTCGACGCGGTACCCGACGGACGATCCGACACCATCGCGGCGTCCACGACTCTGCCCGCCATCCCTCCCACCGAGCTGAGCACCACCAATGCGGTCGACCACGTAGGCACCCGTGTCGATGCCGTAGTCGACACCATCCGCTCCGTTCACGACGAGGTCGACGCTACCGACCCCACCAGCGCCGACCTCCTGCACCGCATAATCAACGATCTGGAAAAGGCTGCCTGGATGCTCAAGTCCGAGAACCACACACCATGGCGACGAGCGTGGACGGACACGGAACTCTGAGGACGAGCGTCGGGGAGCAATCACGATCACGAGTTCTTGCAGCCTCACGGCCCGTGGCGCACCGACGAGGGCGTGGTCACCTTCGAAGCGCGCTACCACAGCTCCAAGTAGGGAAATCTCATGGCACTGACCACATTCGAAGCACCCACCCCAACGGCGATGCGACGCTGCATGGGCCGCCTGATCGCCGGTGTCTGTGTCGTCACCGCCGACGACGCCGAGAGCGGATCGTGCGGAATGACCATCAGCTCGATGACGTCGATCAGCCTCGATCCCGCCATCCTCCTGGTGTCCTTAACACATGGATCGCGCACCACCGACACAGTGGACAAGGCGGGACGATTCGCGGTCTCCATCCTGAGCGCACGCCAGGAAGCGATCGCCCGACGATTCGCCACCCGCGGTGGCGCACGCTTCGAAGGACTCGACTGCGATACCGGCGACAACGGTCTTCCGCTGATCAAGGACGCTGGCGCAGATCGAATGTGATGTGCACAGCGCCCACGACATCGGCGACCATCGCGCCGTCTACGGCAGCCAACCTGCGGTGCCGAGAAGGAACCGGACTGGTCTTCTATTCCGGCCGTTTCGGCGACTTCCACGACTTCGGACACGACCAAGTTCCATGGCTGTTCTGAGAGTTCGGTCCGTGGTGGGCGGAGAACGCCACCGCACACTACGGTTCTCCGCACCACGCCGGCGGCGATACACCGCCCAGATGCACCGAGCGTTGGACGCAGTCAGCGCAAAGAGGAACTGGATCTGCGGCTACCCCGGAGCGTGTGCCCTCCTCGGACACCGTATTTCCTGTCGACGACTGCGTGCTCCGCCGATTGCCGGCTCAACTGACCTCCGATGTAGACCCGTGTAGGGATCCGAGTTCGAGTGTGACAGTGCCTACCAAATCGCATGCAGCAATGCTGACGCGTACGGGGCTCGCTTTCGTCCTGCGGTCAAAGATTGCCCGAACGAGCGCGGTAACAACGAGAACGCCGTCCTGTCCCGAGTGGGACTGGTCCGACCCGACCGCTATCCCAGGTCCTCCGATCAAGCCGTACCTGCTGAAAACCTCCGCTGCCGACATTCGCGCTTGCTTGCACGCCAGCGATCGGTGAAACCCTCACCTCAACCACGAAGGAGACGCGACATGAGCGATCTGCTAGAGCAAGTCCTGGAAGTGCACTACGAACCGGACAACCGGGCCAAAGTTTCGCAGGTGCAGGCCAAACTGTTCCTCGGGGCCCGTTCTGGGGTTGGGAGGCGCTGACCAGAGAGGTACGAGGGGCGCGACGACCCGCGCCCGAGCTTCACGGCGTACGAGAACGTACGAAACACGTCGGGACGCCATCCAGGTCGCCTACTTCACCAGACTCGCCACCCAACTAGATTTGAGGAGTACTCCCCATGACTGAGACCACCCACCGCCCCCTGATCGCCGTTGCGTTCTACTCCGGCTACGGACACACCGCCGTCCTGGCCGAAGCAGTCCAGCGCGGCGCCGAGAAGGCCGGAGCCGAGGTAGCCTACATCCCGGTAGACACCATCACCGACGAACAGTGGCAGCAGCTCGACGCCGCCGACGCCATCATCTTCGGCTCCCCCACCTATTACGGTGGCGCCTCCGCCGGCTTCCACGCCTTCGCCGAAGGCACCGGCCACCGCTACGTCGACCACACATGGGCCGACAAGATCGCCGCCGGTTTCACTAACTCCGGCTCCAAGAGCGGCGACAAGCTCTACACCCTCAACTTCATGACCGCTCTCGCCGCTCAGCACCACATGATCTGGGTCGGCCTCGGCCTCGCCCCCGGCTGGAACGCCCTCACCGCCTCCGAAGACGACCTCAACCGCCTCGGCTTCTGGATCGGCGCCGGCGCCCAAACCCCCGTCGACGGCGGCACCGACGCCGTCCACCCCGCCGACATCGCAACCGCCGAACACCTCGGCGCGCGCGTCACCCACCACGCGCACATCCACACCGCCGGCAAGAACGTCCTCGCCACCAACGAGAACATCCTCGCCGCCATGTAAGCGATACGGCAAGCCGGAACTTGTCAAGGTGTTTGAGTCCAACAGGTGTTACGCGGCGAGCTGATCCGCGTCGGGTTCGGCCTCCTCGGACTCGGCGACGGGCTGGTTGATCCAGGCGTCGGTCGGCAGGTCGAGGATCTTCGGGGTACCGGTCGTGCCGAACCGCTCGGGATGCGCGAGCCGGGCCGCAGCGAGCACCGCAGAGCGTTCGTCGGCCTTGTGCGCGGCCAGTCCGAAGTGCAGGTCGGCGGGGGTGTGCAGGCCTATGCCGGTATGGCGATGTTCGTGGTTGTACCAATGGACGAACGAGTCCATGAACTCTCGTGCGTCGTGGATGGACCCGAACCGCTCCGGGAATGCCGGGCCGTACTTGAGGGTCTTGAACAGTGACTCTGAATAGGGGTTGTCGTTGGATACTCGCGGCCGAGAATGCGAGCGGGTGACCTCGAGATCGGCGAGCAGGGTGGCGACGGTCTTGCTGGTCATCGAGGTTCCCCGGTCGGCGTGCACGACGTTCGGTATTCCGTGCACAGCAAAGGTTTCGGTCATCATCTCGGCAGCGAGGAGCCCCGACTCGTGGGTCTGGACGTGGGCGCCGACGATGTAGCGGGAGAAGATGTCGATCATCACGTACGCGTCGAAATACGTGCCCTTGACTGGGCCTGGAAGTTTAGTGATGTCCCACGAGTACACCTCCCGCGGTGCGGTCGCCACCAGTTCCGGACAGGCCCGGGCGGGGTGGCGGGCCTGCCGTCGACGGTCGGTGACCTGCGCGTTTTCGCGCAGTATCCGATACATCGTCGAGACCGAGCACAGGTAGATGCCCTCGTCGAGGAGTTGGGCATAGACCTCGGCCGGGGCTCGGTCGACGAACCGGTCACTGTCGAGAACGTCGAGGACAGTCCGGCGTTCGGCGTCGGTGAGCTTGTTCTCCGGGGTGCGCGTGACTGCGGCGGCGGTCGGATCCGGTGCCGCGGGCCGGGTCTTGTCTCGTGCTGCGGTGGATCGAATGATTCCCGTCAGTTGGGTTGCATCCCTTGTTGTTACACCGGAATCGGTGAGTTCGTGATGGGTGCGCATCAACGTTTCTTGCGCTGCTCGTCCGCATCCGCGCTCTCGGAGAGTTGCTCCAAGAGCGAATGTGCTTTTCCCATGATTTCCAGTGCAGTCTCGGTGGTGGCCAGTCGCTTGTTTGCTCTCTCCAACTCGCGTTTGAGGCGTGCGATCTCGGCCTGCTCGGTGGTGAGTTTGCCGATCTTGTCGCCGGGCTTCTTGCCGTCGAGGACGCCGGCATCGCGTTGTTTGCGCCACTCGCTGATCAGGGACGAGTACAGGCCTTCGCGGCGCAGGTACGCGCCTCCGCCGTTGCTCTCGCAGGCCTGTTCATAGGCGGTCAGGTGGGCGAGCTTGTCGGCGGCGCTGAAGGCGCGTCGTCGCTGCGGGCCGTCGGCGCGTGGGTGCGAGGGGTCCATCCGGACATTGTCCTCGACCAGAACCGTGGGAGAAATCGTCATCGCGGGTTGATCCGTATCTCGCCCTGCAGGCGGGTTTGCTGTGAACCACTGGACTCAACTCACCCTGACACCCAGGGAGCCCACAAACCTGCGCCCCGGGGGCAATGTCACCCACCACTGGAAGGTCCGTGCCGGGCCTGTGAGCGGGGCCGCATGCCCGGCACCCTTTACACACCAAGCCAAGGACCGAAATGACAATAGTCAAGAAGCAGAAGTACAACGCTCCTGCCGCCACGGTATGGGACCTCGTCGGCGACTTCAGACCTGGATGCCTGGTATCGCCAGCGTCGTCCGGAACGACGTCCAGAAGACCCGCACCATAACGACGCACAGCCCATGGGGTGGTCAGATGCCAGCACAGTAGGCAAACAAGGCCTACACCACAAGCTCCAACGGCACCAGTCACCACCATCACCCGAGGCGGCGAGGATGGAGCCTGCACCAGATCGTTGTGCCTCCCGATGCCAGGTCGCTGAGCGGTCAGAATGAGTGAGGGACGGGCACCGGTCTGCTGGACACAGCCGGGCTTTGTCCCGCGCCGCAGTGCAACGTGCGATTCCCGTCAGAGGGCTTGCAGCCCTCGGTTGGTCGCGTCGAGGGCGATACTGTCGCGCCCCACCCAGTTGACTCGGTGCAGCTTCGACAGGGGTACCTCGCCCCCGTGCTGGCAGTGCTACGAACCTAATCTTGCGGTTGGTGACTACGAGTTGCCCCGGCGTGGGTTGTGGGCCGGACTTCAAATACCTCGTGGCCGGTGCCAGCAGGTAGCACTGCTCATCGAGCGGACTGTGGGCAGCTGACCCGACCGGATGCCGGTCAGCATGTGCTGACGGGCCAGTTCGGCGTCGAGTGCGGCGACGTCACCCCCGGCAAGACCAAGGATCTGGGTGGCACGACGAAATGTCCCGAGTCCGTCGTCGGTGACGACGCCCGTCGCTGTGCGCGAACGCCGCGTACCCGCGTAACTATTCGATCGCGTCGGGATTGATCTTCGCGAGCGCATCTTCCCGAGAGACATGCGCCCCGTCCAGCCATGTGTGTGGAGGTCGGTCCACTCCTGCGCCACGTCACCGACGGACTGGCACAGCACGCAGTGAGCGCACCCGGATACCTCATGCCCACCAGATGTGTGCACCACCCTCCACGGACTCGACGCCCTGACACGACACGACGCTCACGACGTCGCCACGGAAGCCACCGCCCCACCACGTCGACCGAATCGGAAGACCCGGAAGCCGGAGTCCACGGGCCCACTTCCACCGGCCACCCGACTGGAGTGACGAGACCTCGGGGGGCGGCCCCCTGTCGTCCAGGATCGCCGAATATCGCCCGTCGAGATCCGATGCCACGGCGCGTTACCCACCCCCTTCACAAAAACATATTTTTATGTAAAAGTACTTTTGTGAAGGAAGTTGTCTACCTGGAGAGGCTCGAGCAGGCCGAGGCGCTGCTCAAGCCGCAGCGGATCGAGATTCTCCGCGCGCTCGCCGATCCGGCCACCTGCACCGAGGTGGCCGCCAGGCTGGATCAGTCGCCGCAGCGCATCTACTACCACGTCAAACGATTGGTGGAGAACGGGATCGTGCGTCAGATCGCCGAACGCAAGGTACGCAACATCCACGAGAGCATCTATCAGGCGGTGGCGCGCTCGTACTGGCTCTCACCGCAGCTGGTGGGCCGGATCGGAGCACGACCGTCGAGCGATGCCATGAGCCTGGGGCACCTGCTCGACCTGACCGAGGAAGTCCAGAAGGACGTCGCGGCGATCGATCTGGCGAAGACGGACCTGCCCTCCATCGGAATCGCCGGGCAGATCCGCATCCGCCCGGATCTGCGCCCCACCTTCCTCACCGAACTCCAGGAAGCATTGCAAGCCGTGTTCACCAAATACGGTGGCAGCGAAGGTGATCCCTTCAAACTCGTCGTCGCCTGCTACCCCTTCGGAAAGGATCACTCATGACCGAACCGCTCATCCTCAAAGTCCGCACGACGGCCACAGCTGACCAGGTGTATGCCGCCCTCACCGAGGAGAAATCCCTCACGACATGGTTGGCCGAATACGCCACCGTTGAGCTACCCGAGCGCTACGAGTTCTGGGGAGCGTCCGTCCCCGAAGGGGACGCACCTCACCAGCAACTCGTCACTGCAGACGAGTCCTCCCTGGCGTTCACCTGGCTCCTGGACGGCGAGGAGACCTCGACCGAGATCGCCATCGCCGTCGAGAACGACGAAACGACCATCACGCTGACACAGAGTCACTTCGACTTCAACGACGTCATCACCGGCGCCAGCATCCGCGGCGTCCTGCAAACGTTCTGGTCGCTCGCCCTCGCCAACCTCGTGGACTCCCTCGAAGGTCGCACGATCACCGCGAGAGGCGATTTCACCAGCAGCACCCTCAGCGCCACCGTCGAGATCGACGCCGCCGTCGACGCTGTGTACGACTCCCTCATCTCCTCGGAGAAGGTGACCGAATGGTTCGGATACCCCATCGAAATCGAGCCTCACGTCGACGGCCGATTCGCCATGGGCGGC
Organism: Rhodococcus sp. JVH1; assembly: GCF_000280725.2. Taxonomy (NCBI): domain Bacteria; kingdom Bacillati; phylum Actinomycetota; class Actinomycetes; order Mycobacteriales; family Nocardiaceae; genus Rhodococcus; species Rhodococcus sp. JVH1. Next base: position 71,494 of record NZ_CP166290.1, read on the forward strand.
ATCGAAAATAACCCCCATCCCGCCATCATCGTCGACCTCGTCCCCAACGAACGCGTCAGCATCGACTGGGGCCCCGGCGGAATCGGCACCTGGGAATTGGAAGGCTCCGAAGGTAGGACCCGACTCACCCTCGTCTCCAGCGGGTTCGATACCAACAATCCCCCCTACGCGGGATGGCTGGGCAACCTCGCCGGACTCGCCGAACTCCGCCGATATCACGAGATTACCGACTGGAAGCCCATTACCGTCGCCGCATGACCGACCACCCGACTGGCTCGGTCCAGCCCCTGCACGCGATCCGTGAGCGAGGTCGTCAAGGGTGCAGCACGTCCCACCTGCCGAACACATCCGAATAGTCAGTGGAAAGTCCACGAGAGGGAAACCATGAACAGCGACGTCACCGAATACATCAGCAAGGTTGAGCCGTGGCAGGCGGAGATTTGCGAGAAGCTGCGCCACATGGTCCATGAAACCGTTCCCGACGTCGAGGAACGCCTGCAATACGGCAAGCCTCACTACCTCAAGAACGGGCAGCACGCCGCGGTCATCGCCGTCGCCAAGGACAAGGTGAACTTCATGGTGTTCAACGCGACCGACATCCCAGAGGTGAAAGGCTTCATCCGGGCGATGGGCAACGGCGAACGCAAAGCCGCCAGCCTCACCGAAGGACAAGGAATCGACTACCCACTGCTCGCCGACATCCTCGTGAAAACCACCGCGTCACTGCACTGACACCGGCGAACCGCTCCGATCGCGGCGGTGCCGCACCGATCACCGACCAACCCGGGCATGCCCTCTCGTATCGTCGGCCGGTGGCAGGTGTCGTTCTCCGTCGACACCACTCCGCCCGCCAGGGCACTCCCACCCACCCACCACCGTGACCGCCTCCCCGCCATGACGCTGACCTGCGAATTCGCTCCCCCAAACACTGCGTGCAGGGAGGTACCCCCAGCGAGGTGATGCCACGGGAATCGACGAGTTTCTCCATCCGCCGGGTTGACACGCCGAGACAGGTTCGCCCACTGACGGTTGCCCGTCATCGTGGCCAGCGCCCGTCTTGTTACCGGTTGGCTGCAATCGAGGGTGCCGGCTAGTAGCCATACGCAGATTGATACTAGCCACGACGCCATCCAGCCTGCCTATCGCGACACTGGGAGACGTCCAGAAAGAAGAAACGGTTCACCGCGTCAAACCCCGGTACTTACTGCTGGGCGGACCGAGTGCACGCCGAATCAACAGGTTGCACAACGAGTGCGCATCGAGACTCTCCGGGTTGCCCGATGGGATTGCGTGACGGACTCATGCGGGCGGTGATGTGAGTTGTGATTCTTGTTCATTTACGAAGGAGTAGATATGACAGCGACCGCAGTTTCCGCCGCCCTATCGGGAACGTTCTCGATCGGCGGCACCACACCCGTCGTCCGGCTCGGGTACGGCACAATGCAACTCACCGGCGAGGGCGTCTGGGGTGATCCAAAGGACCCCGACGAGGCGGTTCGCGTTCTGCAGCGCGCGGTAGAGCGCGGGGTGACGTTCTTCGACACTGCCGATTCCTACGGGCCGGTGGTTGCCGAACAACTGCTGAAAAAGGCGCTCCACCCGTACGCGGACGACATCGTGATTGCCACCAAGGCAGGCCTCACGCGGTCCGGTCCCGGTGACTGGCGCCCGGTGGGGCGCCCCGAATACCTGCGCCAGCAGGCCGAGCTGAGTCTGCGAAATCTGGGCCTCGAGCAGATTCCGCTGTTTCAGCTACACCGCATCGACCCCCAGGTGCCGCTGGCCGATCAGGTCGGCGAACTGGCGCTGCTGCAGCAAGAAGGCAAGATCAAACACATTGGCCTCAGCGAGGTCGGCGTCGACGACGTGAAAGCGGCCGGCGAGTTCGCGCCTATCGATTCCGTTCAAAACCTTTACAACCTCGCGCATCGCGATGCCGAAGAGCTGCTCAACCACGCGGAGCAGAACTCGATCGCGTTCATTCCGTGGTTTCCCCTGGCCACCGGAAGTCTTGCCGCAGAAGGGGGCCCGCTGGACACGCTTGCGAGGAAGTATCATGCATCACCGTCCCAGTTGGCCTTGGCCTGGTTGCTGCGGCGCTCGCCGGTCGTGCTGCCCATCCCTGGAACCTCGTCGGTGGCACATCTGAACGACAACATCGATGCTGTGGCGCTGTCGCTCACAGGTGAGGAAGTTGCGGAGCTCGAAGCCGCGGTCTGACGACGCGATTGCACATTGCAGGATGCGCAACTCCCCCAGCTCGATCAGCCACACCCCGTCCTCGAACGTGCCCTGGCTGTTCGAGGCCACCCGCAAAGCCACACGCGTCTTCCCGACCCCGCCGACACCAGTCAGCGTCACCAGAGGCGAGGACGACACCAGGTTCTTCACCTCGGCCAGTTCCGTGCGGCGGTCGACGAAACTTTGGTCAACTCCAGCGGAGGGCTACCCGTTCGGCGCAAACTGAGAGGTGATCGTGATGGCCAGCGCGCCTCTGACGCCCATTCTGCCGACGAAGAGCTGCTCACCGCTGCGGCGTTCGAAGGCGGCGTGACCGGTGAGCGCAGCGAAAAACGTGGCGCCGAGTCCATAGACATCTGCGGCGGGGCTCGGGGGCTTGCCGGCCACCACCTCGGGAATCTCCTGCGCGTCCTCAAAACCGGCCGCTGCCAGTTCCGCTCCGACCGAACCGGATACGTCGCGTTGCGTCGCGAATGGATCGATGTCGTTCATCGACTACATCGATTCATCCGGACCAATCCACTGCCGAAGAAAACACCGCTGCTCACCTCTCGATGATCTCCCCCCAGAATATCGCCGCCCTCGCAGCGGGCGCTTGGCTGCGGGCATCCCGAAACCACGACACCGTCGAGGTAATACAGAACTTGAGCTGGACCGAATAGGGCAATCCCGATGAAAGGACCGGGGTCGCGGGCGAAAGTTGTTGTTTCGCCCCTCCCTTCGGACGGTGTTCAGCCGCTCCCTCACGCAATAGCTCCTGGCGGACTCGGGGCTCGGCGGCTCGGCGGCGCTGCGCACCACACCGTACCGGTCGCATGGACCGGGAAGTTGCAGCTGGCAGGTACACGATGGGTGGGGCTGACCGGCAGCGCGGATGGGCATCACCGGTGACGACATCGGCCCGCCCGACTGCGATTCTGGAAGTCCCCGAAAGCGATTGCAGGAGTGCGGACATGATCCCGTCCCGACAGTCCACCGAGGTCATCACCGGCGAAGAGGCCACCGCGGCTCCCGCCTCACGGCCGAGTACGGGGTATGCGGTCGAGTCGATCGGCACGCTCTATTCGCGCGAACTCGAGGAGACCATCATGACCGCCCAACCGATCGTTGTCGGTGTCGACGGATCACAGTCGTCCCTGCAGGCCGTGTCGTGGGCCGCGCGGGAAGCCGCACTCCGGGGTGCGCCACTGACGTTGGTCACCACCATGTTCGTCCCCGGCACCTATGGTGTGCCGATCGGTGTGCCCGCCAGCCTCTTCGAGGAGGAAGAACTCGACGGCAAGAAGCGGCTCGCCCGGGCGGAAGAGACGGCCACTGCAGCCGAAGCCGGGCACACCCTCGACATCGACGTCGCGTTCTGCACGGGTACGCCGGCTGGTGAACTGATCGAGCGTTCCAAGTCTGCGCGGATGGTCGTCGTCGGCGCGAACCGGGCCGGGATCATCGAACGAGCGTTGCTGGGCTCTGTCAGTGCCGCCGTCGCCACGCACGCCCACTCTCCGGTCGCCGTTATCTGCGGGCTACCGCATACCGAGGTCAACTCCATCGAGGGACCCGTCGTCGTCGGTGTGGACGGCTCGGCGCACAGCGAACCCGCGATCTCGATGGCCTTCGAGGAGGCGGCATTGCGGCAGACCGAACTCGTTGCGGTCCACGCCTGGTCCGATGTCGATCTGTACGCTCCCTTCCCGAGCGAGAACAATAGGACGGCGATCGTCAATCGGGAAACCGCGTTGCTGTCGGAGAGCCTGGCCGGTCGCGCCGAGGAATTCCCGGACGTGAAGGTGCGGTCGGTGGTGGTCATGGACCAGCCCGTCCGCAATCTCCGCGACCACGCCGGAGATGCGCAGTTGCTGGTGGTGGGGAGTCGGGGGCGCGGCGGCTTCACCAGCCTGCTTCTGGGTTCGACCAGCAGGGCGTTGATGCATTCGGTGACCTGCCCGCTGCTGATCGTCCGCTAGCGCGCTCAGCTGCGCTGCACCCCATCGAGTGATGCGCGGGAGCATGGCTCGTTGACACTGATCACCCGGGTTGGTTTCACGACGTTTCCGCGGGTCCCGTGGACCGATCACCGACAACACCGCGCCGACACCGCCGGGGGCGCAGAACGGGCGGGAGCCGTCCACCCCCGCGACCTGTCCGACGGAGTTACTTCTGGAAGAACACCATGGTGAGCAGGATTGCCTTGAAACCCGCGTCGGCGGGCCGGGCCCCTGCGACCACGTAACATCACCGGCATCTGGGAAGCGCGCGAACGGGTCGTCGTCGGTCTGACCGGCGGCCCCGAAGGCGAAACGCTCATCCGCCGCGCTGCGCGGATCGCGGATCGGACCAAGGGCGCCGACCTGTTCGCCGTCCACATCACCCGCAGCGACGGGCTGGCCGGCGCCAGTCCCGCCCACCTGGCACGGCAGCGGGCACTGGTGGAGAGCCTCGGTGGCACGTTTCACCACGTCGTCGGTGACGACGTCCCGAACGCGCTGCTCGAGTTCGCCCGCGGCGTCAACGCAACCCAACTCGTGATCGGCGCCTCCCGGCGAGGTCGGATCGCGCAGATCTTCTCGCGCGGCGTCGGAGTGGAGGTGACAGCGCTGTCGGGCTCCATCGACGTCCACATGGTCACCCATGAAGCAACCAAACAGGGTCGGCACGCGCGCTTGTCCGCCCTGACCCGGCGACGACGGGCCGCCGGGTTCGTGATCGCCCTCGTCGAAATGCCTCCCCTGTCGATCGTGCTCGCGAATCTGCGGGCACAACTGTCGTTGCCGAGCGACATCCTGATCTTCCTGATCGGTGTCGTCGGCGTCGCATTGGCGGGAGGGCTTTGGCCTGCGTTGGTGGCTCGCGCTACTTGGCTCCGCGCTACTGAACTACTACTTCACTCCGCCGCTGTACACCTTCACCATCGCCGAAGCCCAGAAGTCCTCGCCCTGCTCGTCGACGTCCTCATCGCGATCGCCGTCAGCACTGTGGTCGACCGGGCCGCGCGCCGCACCCGCGAAGGGATCGGCGGAGAGTCCATGGAATACGGCCGCAACCCAATCCGGGCTGGACTTGGTGTGCGCGGCCGTGTGCCACGGAAACCACGCCCGCCGAGCCCGCCACGTCGCTGCCGTCACGGCTCACCAATGCGACCACGTCGCCCGCTCTAATATCATGCGAAAGAACAACTCCGGAGAACAGTGGATCGCCGGACACGCTGCGATGGTCGACGATCGAGAACGTCTCGGTCGGGCCTAGCGGGGGGCGGTTCGCGACGGCCGCGGAAACCGGTGCATTCGGGGCACCGGCAGTCCTAGACCGGGTACTGCACTCCACCAAAATGACTGGCGGCCGAGTGGGGTGGGTTCGATCGACACCGCGACCCGGCACACCGTCACCGCAGCCGCCCGTGCCGTGAGTGATTCACCGACCTCGACGGCGAGACGCGGCCGGGGAAAGCGGTTTCGGATGCACGCCTCCTCGACTGCGTCGTCGAGGGCCTCCCCAAGATCGGGCGCACCGTCGAGGTCGGTGCCACCGGTGCCGATGCCGATGCCGACATGCAACTGCGTCATTAGCACCCGATGCTGGCGGTACGCGTCGCACATCACCGCGATCGCGGTCAGCACCTGATCGCGGACCCCGTCCAGGGTCGGCGCCGTATCGCACCGTACTCCGACCAGATCGAGTGCCGGAGCAGCAACGACTCGCCCCACCGTTGCCTCCGCGCAGCGGGGAGTTTGGACGCGGACGATGGTCTGCTGCGGCGCCGGCCCAGAAGTTCGGATAGTTTCGATCGGAGCGCCTGCATCGACGACAATGCGGCCGACTCGTCCCGTCCCGAACATCCTCGCTGAGCACGAACCCGATTCAGCCGAACCGATCAGTTGAACAATTCTGTCCGGATCGACACCGTTACGCCGAGCGAGCACCCCTTCGTGATGTGAGTGCACCACCAGCGCGAGGCGCTGTCCGGCGACCCATCGCGCGACGCCACTCGGGAGCAGAGAGCTGGAACTGCAGAGGATTTCGGCGTCGCGGAACCGCCGCGACATCGTCTCACGTGCGTTGTCCAAGCTCACTTCGTCGAGCAGGTACGTCGGCGAACCGAACCGATCGGCTATCTCCTCGAGTTCGACGCCGCCGACCGTGATTCGTCCGTGATGGTAGCGGGCGGTCGCAGGCCACACCGTCGGAACCAACCGGGACGCAATCGTCCCACCAAGAGCGGCGACTCCATGTCTCGCCACGCTGTATCGCCAGTGTCATACGCCATAGACAGGAACAACGAACCCTTAACGCTTCTCTAACTGACTGACGAGAATCACTTACCCGAACCTGCCGCTCAGCATCAGCACCCGGGGCACAGCCAGTACGTAGACGTTCCGATTCGGGCCGAACACCCACCGCGGGCTCATCCCGATTCCAGCGGTCGCACTCCAGTCCATCGTGTGCTGGTGGACATATTGGCGAAGCCGTGGATGGCTCGGCTCGTCCATCATCGGGAGGCTCACCCCGCCCCAGGTCGACCAACCCACGGTGAACCGCCGTGCTCGACCACACCCGAGGTGAACCACTCCGCGACGCGCGCCCGATCAGTCCGGGACGGGTGCTGGCGATCACCAATTGTGCCGTCGGATTCTTTGCGCCTGGCTCGACCATGACTGTCCTTCCGGTTGAACCGAGGTCGAGCGACTCTTGTGAGACCGCTCGCGGAAATTGAATGGGCGGAGACCGCTCCGTGGATCACCGACGAATTCAAAGGAATGAACCAGTCGGGCCAACAGGGACGCGACGACGAACACCAGAAAGAACACCGACGACTCGGCGACGTTCGCCATACTTGACAGGAGAGTGACACCGTCGATCTGCGGGGATGTGGACATGTTCCTTCTCCTAAAATCTGGAGGCTCATTGAATTCGGTGTCTTGTGAACACGACGCCGGAAGTTCGAGGAGCGCCGGCGAAGTGGAGGCCGCCAGCCGTGCCGTGCAGCGAGAAAGGGCCGCATGGCAGGACAGCGAAGCAGCTTGTGGTGGTTGACGCACAGCGCGCCGGTCACTGGTACGTAGTTTAAAAACTCCCGACGCCCCAGTCTCCACCCCCGGCCGGGTCCGAGTCCCAACCCCCGTGATCGCCCCAACCTCCATGATGCCCCCCAGCCACCGACGCGGGCCTGGCCAAAATGTCCGGCCACGGCCGTCGGCGGAGGGGGACCACTGCCGGCTGAGCCGGGAGTGGATCGGCAGCGGCCGTCGGCGCGGCGGCGGTCGCCACCGCCGCAACGCACGCCAGCATGTAGGTCAGTTTGATTCGCATGTCAGCACTCCTTCGATGGCCCGATCTGAACACAACCCAGGATGGCGCTCCCACGCACTCGTGTCGTCACTGCTGATACCCATCACTGCCCCCCGCCACCCGGAATTCCTGATGCCTGCCAGCATGCAGCGGCCTCTGACCCGACACCTGCATCATGCTGCGCATATTCCTGGCCCCCACCCGAGCGACCGGCCATCGAAACGGGAACGCTAAATGATTCCCATCTGGTTATTCGTCACACACGACGGAGTATGGACGGATACCCGACCTAGCCGAAATGCCACCCGGGAGGACGCTCACGCGTAAATGTCTGTGTCCCCGTTCCTGCTGACAGCTCAGAGATGATGCCAACTGGATCGTCGAAGCGTCCTTCAGTGGTGACGACGAAGTATTCATCTCATTGCAGTGAAAGCTCGGTGCTGATGAACCCGCCGCGTGAGGCGCCCCTAGGACCTCGCCGAGCTGGCGGTTTCGCCAGGGAGTGCGTCCGCGGGCTGACTTGTCGCCTGCCGTGAGCGTTGGACCATCCTGACCAAATTTCTGCCACCAATCGCGCACTTCATTCTTGACAGGGATACGGGACGCCCCCGCGACGGCTGCACGACGACATTGCGGGCAGGCACAGGCGAAACGTTTAGGCAAGCCTGCGCGGTGAGATCTGACCCAGCAGGTGAGTGCCGAGCGCGTCACCGCGGTTCCACCAGAACGACACAATCACATGGTTGAGGCTGCCCCCGTGGAGTGGACACTGACAATGGTTCTAGTAGAGCCACGAGGGGATGTCGAGGTGGGACGCCAGTCTCTGTACCCCGGAGGAATTCCGGAAGGACGCGGTCGCGCTGTACCGCGCGGCCGACGGTAAACGCACCTACGCGGCAGTGGCAGCGGATCTGGGGATCAGTGGGGAGACGCTGCGGACCTGGGTCCGCAAGGCCCCCGTCCGAGGCGCACGCTCGGAGGAGCGTGTCACCCCCGGTGGTGAGACCGATGCGGAAGAGCTTGGACGGCTGCGGCCCGAGAACGCCCGGCTGCGTGGTGCGGAGAAGGAATGGCAGCTCGACCGCGAGATCCTGTGCCGGGCAGCCGGTATTTCGCGAAGGAGGTGAAGTGAAGACCCGCCGCTGGGACTTCATCTCCGCTCATCGCGCCGAGTTCTTCCATGCTGCGGCTGCGGCTGTGCCGGGTGCTGGGAGCGTCCCGCTCCGGCAGTACCGGCGCCTGGCCACCGAGCCGGCCCGAGTCGAACGCCAGGCCGAGGCGGCCGCGGCGGTTGTCGAGATCCGCGCCATCCATTCCGAGCACCGCAGCGCCTATGGCGCTCTGCGGGTGCATGCCGAACTCCGATCCCGTGGGCGCACGATCAACCACAAACGGGTGACCGACTGATGCGGATTCACCACATGGTTGGCCGGCACCTGCGCCGCACGAAGCGCACAACGGTCTCGGACAAGTCGGTCCACTGTCCCGGATCTGGTGATCAGGGACTTCACCGCCACGGCTGTCGATACCAAGCGGACATTCCCAAGCACTTCATGCAGGTACCCCCACAAACATTCCGGTGGGCAGCTCCTCTTGGATGTATTTGGCCACGGTGATCGACATCTGTTCACGACGAGTGGCGGGCTGGTCCATCGCCGACCACATGCGCACCGAATTCGTCACGGACGCGATCGAGATGGCGGTCAGCACCCGCGGCGGCGAGGTGAGCGGGGTGATTTCCCACAGCGATCGCGGATCGCAGACACCGCTGAGGCTTTCGCCGATGTCTGTCGCAGTCATGGGGCATCCCCGACCGCTTCCCCACCGCGACCTGCACCGCGGATTCGTTCGCCACAACGGCGGCTGAGTCGCCGTTGGATTCGATCAGAAGCACTTTTAGCGGCTCCAGCGTGCGACCTGCGACACGCAACAGCGCGCCTTCCGGTGCCAGGGCTGTCACCCGCGCACCCGACCCCAATGTCGGAACCGGCCCTGGTGACGAGTGCGGTCTTGTCTGCGAAATGCTGCGTCATACTGACCTCTCCAACCTTCTGTCTGTGGTGAGGTGGTGCTCAGTAGCGGTCGTTGTTGGCTTGCAGTAGTGGGGACACGATCGACGGACTGCCGTCCACGGTGGCTCCGGCGAACTGCAGCATGGGTGCCAGCATCTTGTTGTTGTCGGCAGGGAAGTTCAGCTTGGGGCTCGACACCTCGTTCAGGGTGGTGAGCTGGGCGTCGGTAAGCGTCAAGTCCAGAGCCCGCAGATTGGTCTCGAATTGGTCCATGCGGCGCGCGCCAACCAAGGTGGAGGTAATCCCGGGACGGCTACGTACCCAAGCCAGGGCCACTGCGGCGGAACTGGCGCCCATTTCACTGGCGACGTCGTTGAGGGTGTCAATCACCACGTAGTCGGCCTCGCTGGGGCCGCCGACCATTTGTGCGCGGGTGGTGTCGACCGGGCCTGTAGTGGCACTGGAGTACTTGCCTGACAAGAACCCGCTCTTCAACGGGCTCCACGGCAGCACGCCCATGCCCATGGCCTGTGCCATCGGGATGAGCTCGCCTTCCGAGGTCCGCTCGAGGAGGGAGTACTCGAGCTGCAGTGCGATGATCGGAGCCCATCCGCGGAGGCGTGCGATGGTGGCTGCCTCGGCTGTCGCCCACGCCGGGACGTCGGAGAATCCGACATAGCGGATTTTGCCAGCGGTGACCAGGTCATCCAGGGCCCGGAGGGTCTCGTCGGCCGGCGTGGTCGGTCGAAGTTATGCAGCCAGTAGATGTCGACGTAGTCGGTCCGCATACGCCGCAGTGAGTTCTCCAGCTGTTGCATGATTGCCTTACGGCTGGGTCCGCCCCCGTTGGGGTCGTTCTCGTAGAGATTGCCGAAAAACTTAGTGCCGATGACGACCCGGTCACGCTGCGCGTGCTGCCCGGCGAAGTAATCGCCGATGATCGTCTCGGAGTGGCCGTTGGTATAGATGTTGGCCGTGTCGATCGAGTTGCCGCCGCGGTCCAGGTAGGCCGCGAGAATGCTCTTGGACTCCTCTGGGCTGCTACCCCAACCGTGATCCTCGCCGAAGGTCATCGTGCCGAGCGTGAACGGACTGATTCGCAGTCCCGAGCGGCCGAGTGTGACATAGGAATCGAGCGTCATGACTGTACCCTCAGTTCTTAGATGTTCGGGACGCTGCGGAGGCGGTCTCCGCTGCTCCTCCAAGTAAAGCCCGTCGCGTCGCAATCTTCTTGGGACCTGTCGGACTGTCAGCGGTCTGGGCCGTCAGTTCGGCGGTGGTGCGGATATGCGCTCGCTAAGATGCGTATCTCGTCTTGGACGCAGTTCGATTCAGGGATGACCTGCCACAATCGCTCGACGAACCGGCGCGTTGTCATTCCGAAGCGTACAAGGATTTCCTCCTCGGTAGCGCCACCGAATGGCGCCCACATGATGGCGAAGTTGATGAGGTGCTCCCCTTCGGTGTCGGGATGGTTGGGGTCTGCGGTTGGCTTTGATCCAAGCGGTGCGACGCCTCTGGCGCCATTGGCGATACTCACGAGAGTTCATGGGAATTTTCGCATCTAGTCGGGACTGGCGGAAGCCTTGGCAAGTTTGGGCGGACCTCGCCACAGCGAGGGAAATACGTGGAGCGCCAGTCGCTCTCGCGCTCACCGTCAAGTTGCTTGTGCCACGCCGCACTAGTAATACTTTGTTGGCTCGGCGGCGATTCCGTCCTCGCCCCCTGCGTGTCGCGCGCACCTTGGCCCCCTCCCCCCGCAGCCAGCGGGGCGAGGATCACGTTCATTGCGGGTGCGGTGCTGCGCATCGCCTGATCGGCACCTCGTTGCTCACGGAGACTGGCCTCAGGTTGCCGGAGGTCAAGTTGACTTTCTCCGCGAGGGTTGGTCGACGAGCACGAAGAGCAGTCCACCGAGCATGGCAACGTTCTTGTGGAATTGGACGCGTTGCAATTTCCGGGCCGCTGTGTCCTCGATTGCCCAGAAGCTGTGGCCGGCAAGCGTGGTGGGGATTAGCGAGAGTGCCAACCCCAGCGCGGAGATCCGGGGATAGATACCGATTGCGAGGAGTGCCCCGCCGACGGTTTGTGCTGCAGCATTGCCGCGAACGATTAGTTCGTCGTCGTTGGGTATGGGGAGAACTCTTCGGGTCGCATCGAGAGTGCTGGCCGCCATCTGCACTCGCGCCCCAGGGGCGCGGACAGCATCCCAGCCGAGCATCGCGTAGGTGGATCCGGTGGCTATTCGTGCTCCGAAGCGAAGTAGCGCGAGAGTGTTCATTCGAAGGTGGACCTTTCTTGTTGGGTCGGCGCGGACCGGATATCGCCGCCGGCGCCGGATCGACTAGCTCGCAGGTCTGAGCTGGGCAAGGCGGGGTCGGTGAGCCCCTCGACTCGGCCGTATGCGCAGGGTTGCCGTCGTGACCCTGCCGTCGGCAGTCCGGAACACAATGTTCCGTGTGGTATTTTCGGCCCAGATTCCGGCGCGGGCACCTCGCCCATGGCGTGTTTGTGATTGGTGGCCGCTGCCGGTGACCCAGTTCGTCGGTTCGCGTGCCATTTGGCGAGAGAATCTTGCCAGCCGTGTGCTACAACGTAGGTGACCGTTGCTGCTACCGAACAACCGAGCCAGCACCACGGAGATGAGAGTGCCTTTGCGGCTGCCCAACTCGCCGAAGCTGCTGCCGTGAGCGCCAGGATGTGAGCCGAGACCCAGACTGGTAGCACACGGTCTGGGCTCAGTTCGCCATCATCGAATCGGTAGGTGACCATCCCGATGCTGGCGAAGACCAGTGTGGCACCGCATGAGAAGAGCAGTACACCAACCAGGTCCGGGACACCGTGGAGGCCGAGGCACAGAGCGCCAGCCGACCAGATCGCCAGCGTGTATCCGTGCGGCGTTCGGCCCGCCCGGACTATTCCGGCGAGACTACTTCGTAGACCCGACATCTACCCGCCCTTACATTCCGTGTTGACATGCGCCCATGGCTTGACTGATAACGGTCACGCTCAGGCGCAGGGTTTTTCGTGCGTCAGCCGCTGTGGGATGTGAGATCTGAGCATCGTGTGTTCGTTCCCGCGGTCAGAACTCGACCGTTTCCGTAGGTGGGTCTGTGAGCCGAGTTCTGCTACCGCTTGGTCCAACGCTCACGGGCGGATCGGTATTTAAGAAGGTTATTCCCTCTTGAGAACACAGTCGGAGGTAACCGCAGGGTCTGCCCAGGACACTCATGAAAACTCCTGGTTTTGCGTCTGTCGCCACGTGCAAATTCCTGCAAGAGTTACCCCAGAAATTTCACTTTGACTTGAGTCAACTCGTCCCAGAAGTCACAGTGGTGGGACTCGCCGAATGAGTTTACAATCGTTGGTCCCGGAAGGCTCAGCGACATGAAATTGTCGACACTACTGGCGTAGGCCGGCCATTCCGGATTTTTGCGCAATTCGGCATTGGGGTTTCCACGGTGGGCGAAGGTCGTCCAATAACTCACCATCTTCTTGGCGAGCTCTTTCTGTGAACTGTTCAGGTCATGTGGGACCCCACATCCTCCGTGGAAGGAGGGAAATATATATTGGATTTCTTGGCTGTGTGCCGAACCGTAGGGAAAGGAGACCTCGGGCCAGGAGACCGGTGAGTCCGGTACATCCCATTCGTATGCGTAAACGTCGGAGACGAATTCTCGAATGACTCGTGTGGTCCTCCGGCCTCCCATGCTGATAAAACCGCAATCTCCGATGATCGCGGCCAGCGCTCGGCTTGCGCTCGGATACTTCTCCAGCGGATAACGGATGAGGATATCGGGAATCGCTTCCGGTGGGATTTCGACTCCGAGGACAGGGCTCGAGGCGAGAGCCGCCAGAGTTGTTTCGACCGCGCTCGGATATTCTTCGTCCGAAATGACATGCCCGGTATGGAATTCGATCATCGCTTGGAACCAGGCGAACTCGTCGCGATTGATTCCATTGATCAGAGGGACATGGTTGAATCGACCTGTGGAAAACAGTTCCCGCATCGGTTCCGGAATTATCTCTCCGTCTACAACGAGGCCGATATGGAATTTTCCGACACCTAACATCTGCTGCGCCATTGCGTCCGCGGCCATGAGGTCGTGTGTGGAGAGCGCTCGCAAGTTCGCTGTCGTCTGCTCATCACACCCCGCCGCCGCAGCCAGGGCTACCCCGACATGTTCTTGGCTTTGAAGACTCTGCGCCGAAGTGATCGCTGCCCCACTGCAACTCTGAAGGATCGCGCGGTGAAACAATCCCGCAGAGGCCGGGGACGCCATGTTGGCAAGAACGCTGATCCCGCCAGCCGATTCGCCAAATATGGTGACATTCTCGGGATCACCACCGAATTTCGCGATGTTGTGCTGGACCCAGCGGAGGGCACACTGCTGATCCAGAATCCCATAATTGCCGGACGCGTGGCCTTCGGCATTGATGGCGGGGTGAGAGAAGAACCCGAAGACATTCAATCGGTAGTTGATCGAAACGAAAACTATGTCTCCGTCCAGAACGAGTGCACTCGGGTCATAGCCTGTGCTTCCGCCGCAGTACAGGCCCCCACCTGGGATCCACACCATGACCGGGAGTTGACGACCTGGTTCCGATTGCGCAGGGGTGAATACATTGAGATAGAGGCAATCTTCCGTGTCGCTGAAGTGCCCGAATCCCGGAAGGCCGGTAGTGTCCTGCGCGCAAACGGAACCGAAGGTTCTCACATCCAATGGTTCGGCCCACGGCGTCGGAGAGGCTGGGGGACGCCACCGCAGATCGCCAACTGGCGGCGCGGCATACGGGATGCCAAGGAATTGGCTCATTTCCTGCCGAAATACCCCCCTGACGGGACCGTATATCGTCTCGACAACCTCTGTGCCCGGCTCAGGCAAATCGACCATTACACGTCTCCATTCTCTTGTGGCTGCGCTTAGAATTTCACTTCCGTACCGATCGCCAGGGTGACCGCTGGTTGTCGAGGTAGGGAGAGTTGGCCGAAGTCACTTTCGCCCTTCGGCTCTCGCACACTGACGGCCTATCTTCTCTGGGCGCGATGACGAACTCGACTTCGCTGCCACGAAATCGGGCTGAGGCGGATCTGTGCGTCGGAGTGGATGCATCCCCGCATTCCGTTTCACCATCCGCGGTCGCGTTCCTGCCTGTCCTTGTCGTGTGCTTGCCCGTCCTTGAGGACGACTCGGGCGACTTCCGCGATGTGGTTGCGGTCATGCTCCGACTTCTTCGGCTGACGTCGTGTTGGTGTGGGTAGGCCGCGGTGCAGGAATCCTGATGGCAGCCACGAGCAGCGCACCGACGAGCAGGGGCACCGCGAACAGGCTGAACAGGGAGGACGGCGACCACGCGTGGTCGATCAGCACCCCGGCGAGGATCGGCGAGACGATCGCACCGAGCCGGCCGATCGCCGACGCCCATCCGATGGCAGTGGCACGAACCGATGCCGGATAGCAGTCGGGGGCGAGAGCGTAGAGTCCGGTGGCGCTGGCGTTGACG
This sequence comes from Rhodococcus sp. JVH1, assembly GCF_000280725.2. Classification (NCBI taxonomy): domain Bacteria; kingdom Bacillati; phylum Actinomycetota; class Actinomycetes; order Mycobacteriales; family Nocardiaceae; genus Rhodococcus; species Rhodococcus sp. JVH1. The sequence continues at coordinate 86,532 of NZ_CP166290.1, forward strand.
AATGCGCCGACGGCGACCGCCGCGATCAGGGCGGTGGTAAGACTGCCCAGGGCTGTGCTCATCGCCAGGAACGCGATGCTCGCGCCAGCAAGGGCGCAGATGGTCAGGACCCGACTGGTCAGCACGATCGCCAGGACACTGAAGGTCAGGGTGGCGGCGGCGCCACCGAAATTGAGCAGCATGCCGCCACTGATGCCTTGCTGGGCCGACAGACCGCTCTGCTGCAGCAGTTTCGGTGTCCAACTGGCCGCGAAGTAAAAGGCTGCCATCATGATGAAGAAGGTGATTCCAAGCAGCAAGGACCGCACACCGTTCCGGCCGGTGAAGATCGCACTCTTCATCACCTGCCCGGCCCGGGGTTCAGGTTCGGGAAGCGCGTCGATCGGGTGCAATCCCATCTTGGGCAAGGTCGCGTTGATCGTCTCGAGAGCACCCTCCGGGCGGCGCACCAGCAGGTAATCGAGGGATTCGGGCATGCGCGCGTAGACCAGTACGAGCAGCACCAGAGTGAGCAGAGCGCCGGCGACGAAGCTGGCCCGCCAGCTGAACGTGGAGGTCAGTGCCGCGGCGACGACACCGCCGACGACCCCGCCCAGCGGTAACCCAGTGGTGTAAAGAGCGATCATCGTGGCCCGACGGCGACGGGGGGAAAACTCCGCGGTCAGCACCGGCAGGCTCGCGACTAAGCCACCGATGCCGATGCCCGTCAGCAGCCGGCATACACCGAGCTGCGCGAAACTCGTGGTAAGAGCGGCAAGTGCCATCGTCAAAACGACCAACAGCAGACAGCCCAGAGTCAGGGGACGCCGGCCGGTGCGGTCGGCCAGCGGGGCAACGAACGCCGACCCCAGAGCCATACCGACCAGGGCACTGCTGAGCAGCAACCCGATCTGCGACCCACTCAGACCCCACTCCTGCGCAATTCCGGGGGCGGCGAAAGCCATTAAGAGCAGGTCGTAGCCTTCCGACAAGACGATCGCGAGGCAGATCCCCACGACCATGACCTGGTATCGGCTCATGGGGGCTTGGTCGATGGATCCTCGAATGGACATTCGGGGTGAACCTTCCGGAGTGAAAAACGTGAGTGGAGACAGGCGGTTGAGCAACGCAGTCAGCGAACAGTCACCGTGCGTGCTACCGAGCGGAGATCGACGGACACATCGCCCGCCTGATCAGGAGTCACGGGCCCACCCACACCGAGGATCCTGCGGACCAACAGATGAGTGAGAACTCCTCGGCGGAACCAGGTTGTCGGTTCCGGTCCGGAACTTTAGAACTGGACCGAACTCTTGGACACGAGGTGGGGTGTAAGGAGTTCTGTTACCAGTTGGCGGTGCTCCGGTGAGGCCATGTACTGAGCGAATGAGTCTCTATCGCTGAATACGGCTGACACTGCGTAGTCGGCGTTGCCCTTGCGTACCTGAACGTCTGGGCCGTGCCGGAACGATTCGATTCCGTCGAGTGACGAGGCCATCTCGTCGAGCGACTCGGAGAGTTTGATGATCGCCTTCGGACTGGTATCCGGTTTGAACGTGAACGTGACCACGTGGGTGATCGTCATCTAGTCATCCTTCGGTCGGGTCGTGGTGCGAGGTGGCTTAGCCCTTGGAGGAATGGGCTCCGGTCATCAGGGCAGCGAGGTCGTCGGGTTCGAGGAACGACGGCGGGGGCGGCGGTCCCCAGGCGTAGAGACCCTGGAGCCCGTGCAGCACCTCCGGGCACCAGAGTTCGTCCTCGGGAACGGTGTCCATGTCGGAGTAGTACTCGGAGAAGTTCCCGGCCGGGTCCTTGAGGTACCAGAAGAAGTTCGCCCCGGCGTAGTGCCGGCCCAGTCCCCAGATGTGCCGTTCGGGGTTGTCCTCGAGCATCGCGTGGGCGCCGCGGCCGACCTCGTCGATGTCGTCGACCTGCCAGCTGGTGTGGTGCATGAAGTTCACCGGGGCCGCCATGACGAGCACGTTGTGGTGCTCGACCGAGCAGCGCAGGAAGGCCGCCGTGTCGCCCATGTAGTCGCTGACCTTGAATCCGAGACCTTCGGTGAAGAACTTCATCGTGGTCGCGAGGTCGGTGGATCCGATGACCGCGTGACCGAGCTTGCGTGGGCGTACCCGTTCGGTGCGGGCAAGGACTGTTGCCCGCCCCCACCGATCGATCCGGCCGGGCCCGTTATAGAGGGTGGCGGGAACGGGTGGCTCGATCATGATGCGGGACCGGACGGCGACTCGCACGCTGGTACCGGTGACCGGTTCTGTCGTGCGCACCGAGGTTGGGTCGGCGTCAATCGGCAGACCGTGCGCGCCCAAGCGGGCGGTGATGCGGCCGATGTCGTCGGAGTCGTCGGCGGCGACGGTCAGCTCGACCAGCCGTCGCGTCGGTGCCTCCACGATCTCGAGTTGCTCGCCGCCGTTGCGGGTGGCGAACACCCCTCGGCCGCGATGCTCGAGCCCGAATTCGGTGTAGTAGGCAATGGTCTGTTCGACGTTGGGAACCCCGATGGTGACCTTGCCCAGTCCGTGCAATGCCATGACGTCTCGTCCTTACTGGTCTTGGTTTCTACTCGTTCGAGTCGGCGACGAACCTCTGGCGCAGTTCGCCGATCCCGTCGATCCAGCTGTCCAGCTGCTCGCCGGCCTGCAGGAACCGCTGCGGGTCGCGGCCGACGCCAACACCTGCAGGAGTGCCGGTGAAGATCACATCCCCCGGGTACAGCGTGACGGTGCGCGAGAGGGCAGCGATCAGCTTGGAGACAGGGAAAATCAGGTCGCGGGTGCGGCCCTTCTGCACCTCCTCACCATCGATGACGCAGCCGAGCTCGAGGTCATCTGGGTTCGCGAACTCGTCCGGAGTGACCAGCCACGGTCCCTGCGGGGAGAACCCGGCGAACGACTTGCCGAGCCCGAACTGCGGGGCAGGCCCGCGCAGTTGTGACACGCGCTCGGAGATGTCCTGTCCCACAGTAAGTCCAGCGACATGCGACCAAGCGTCGGACTCGTCGATCTGGGATGACTCTCGGCCGATGACGGCTACCAACTCGACCTCCCAGTCCACGTTGCCCCCGGCCGGGATGGTGACCTCACTGTCGGGGCCGGTGAAGCTCGATGCGTACTTGGTGAATACCGGCGGCAGGTTGGTCGGTGATTCGAATCCGGACTCGGCCGCGTGGTCGTGATAGTTCAGCCCGACAGCGAACACCTGCCGCGGCGCCGGCGAGGGTGCGCCGAGAAGCCGTCGGTCAATGTCGACGCCGTCGTCCGCTAGAGCGCGCAGATCCTGCTTGGCCGCCCACTCGGTGACCTCGGCCCACGCGTCGAAGACGGCCGAGATGTTGGGCCCGAAGCGGCCGTCGGACACCGTGGCAATGTCGACAGCCCGCTCGGCGCCCGTACCGGCGCCGACGACGAGAACGGCCCGGTTATCCAAGTTGGCAATGCGCATGAGGGAACCCTTTCGAAGGAGTCTGGTTACGGCGACATGGAGAGTTACGGATTCGTAAACCCCAGGGAAGCGATTCGCCGGAGTTCGCTGATGAATGTGCTGAAACCGCCACTGTTGTTTGACTATCGGCGGGCTGTTCTTCGCAGTAGGTATGCCGAGCTCACCGATTCCCGGCTGCTGATGTTCTCGCGTCGTACTCGACAATCTCCGAGACACTGATCATCGTCAGGTTGTGCTGATCTGCGAACTCGCACAACTCCGCAAAGTTGGCCATCTCGGTGGGACGGTGAGTGCTGACAATTTCGCAGAGCACGCCACAGGGCACGAGGTCTGCCATCTCGGCGAGACGGACAGCCGCCTCCGTATGACCCGGCCGCTCGAGGACTCCACCAGGGCGAGCGCGGAGGGGGACGACATGGCCGGGCCTACAGAATGAATGCCGAGTTGCGGATGGATTTGCCAACAGGCGGATAGTGGTGGCCCTATCGGTCGCAGAGATACCCGTCCCGACGCCGTCCGCGGCATCGACGGTGACGCAGTACGCCGTTTGCCGCGCCTCCTCGTTCTTCCAGTACATCGGTGGCAGCACGAGTTCGTCACAGACCGTCTCCGGCATTGCCACACAGACGAATCCCGAGGTGTGCCTGATCATGAAGGCCATGAGCTCGGGCGTGGCGTATTGGGCTGCGAAGACCAGGTCGCCTTCGTTCTCACGGTCGGCGTCGTCCACCACCACGACCGGTCGACCGGATGCGATGTCCCGGACCGCCCGACTCAAACCGCTGGTTGCTGTGTGGGCATCAGGGTGTTCAAGCACTGAACTGGGAGTTTCGGTGATGCTCATGGTCTTCATTTCTGATTCTGGAGCAGCGTCGGTCGCGAACACAGTGTCGCGTTGGTGCAGTCTCAGCTGATCTTGGGTTTGCTGCCGGAGTAGAACAGTTGGACGGAGAACGTGCCTTCATTGAGCAGCCAGGTTTTGATGGTGTATGTCCGCGCTCCGCTGATATGCATCGGATCGGAGTCGGCGAATTTGCGTGCCTGCTCCAATGAATCAGCACGGTAGATGAACATCCCGCTGCCATCCCATTGCTGCTCGTCCTCGCTCGAGAATGGGCCGGCAGCGAACATGACTCCGTCCATTTCGAGCCGCGTCTGGTGTTGTACGTGGGGATCGAGATTCTCCAGTACGGGGCCGAGGCCGCTTGTCGGATCAGAGAACACGACGTACAGGCGCTTGGCCAGCAAGTCGTGAGTCTCGGAATAGTCGACGAGATCTTTCCAGGGCATTGTGGGTGCAGTCATGCTTTCACTTCCTTGTCGAGCGGATTCCGTATGCGGGGTGGTTCGGGGTATGTCGGCGGCCAGTGTGTGAACGTTGAACCAGCCTTTTCGTGCCCGTCCGGCCCTGGAGCTGCTTGTTCCCTCAACGTCAGGGCCGGCCTGTGTGCGGGTGTCAGACCAGCGGGCTGACATCACCGGTGATCCCGAGCAGTGCCTTTCCGTAGATCTCTGCGCTGATCTCGGGGTTGGCGACTGCGTGACGACTCGCGACTTCGCTGTCACGCCAGATACGCTGCATCGGGCTCGACTCAGCGAAGCTGGATGCGCCGTGGGCCGAGACGAGTATGCGAATGGCCTCGCGGGCGTTGATGATTGCCTGGCCGGTATCCATGCGAACTCTGGCCCTGGCGGTGTAGTCGGGGAAGACTCCGGCGTGGCCGGCTTCGTCGATATCCGCAGCAGCTCGGTACGCCAGCAGATGCGCTGTGTCGATCAGCGATGCGGCCTTGGCCACTGCCAACTGCACCTCGGGTGACTGAGTCTGATTGTCGTAGTAGGTGTAGGCGATTCCACGCCGGGGGGCCTTCTCGATGACCAGATCCAGGGCCGCCTGAGCGAGGCCGAGTTGAGGGCCGGCGAGAATGATGGCGGCACCGGGGACGAACGGGATCCGGTAGAGCTCCTCATTTTTGAATGGTGTCGCCACTTCTCCCTGCAGCATCTTGGTGACCGAAAGGTATCGGTGAGCGGGTACGAAGACGTGGTCCGCGACGATGGTGTTCGAGCCGGTGCCTCGCATTCCCACCACGAACCAGGTGTCCTCGATAGCAATGTCGGATGCGGGGATGAGGACCATGCCTTGATCGACCACTTCTCCGGCCGCATCGGTGACCGGTACTCCGACCAGGACCCACTGCGCGTGCAGGGATCCGCTCGCCCATCCCCATTTGCCGGTGACGCGGAAGCCTCCCTCGACGGGCTCCGCGGTTCCCGTGGGGGCGAACACACCGGCGATGCGATTGCGGGGATTGGCCTCCCAGACGTCGTTCTGTGCCTGCTCTCCCCACAGGCCGGTGAACCATGCGCACACATTGAGCAGTGTGGTGGCCCATGCGGTCGATCCGCATCCGCGAGCGAGCTCACGACTGACTTCCAGCTTTGTTCTGAAGTCGGTTTCCAGACCACCGAATCGCTTCGGCTGCATGATCGTGAACAGTCCCGCATCTTCGATGGCGTTGATGTTCTCCTCGACGACACGACGATCGTCCTCGGTCTTCTGAGCGTTCGCCGCCAACAGCGGAACGATCTTCGCTGCACGTTCGACCAGCTCGGCACGGAGTTGACGCTGCGCATCCGTGGCACTGGGGCGGTCGAGAATGTTAGTCATCGTTTCTCCTGGATCTGAGTATTCATGGATCGAATTGGTGCGGGTGGATAGTCGGTGAGCTGTGCTGATATGCGGTGCGGTCAGGACGCGCTGGGGGCGTCCATTGCTTGTTCGAATCGGGAATGGGTTCCGAAAGTGCGTCGCGCGTATACCAAGGGGAACGAGCTACTCGACTCTGCTTCGTCGACCCTCGCCAAGATCATTTCGTGATCGCCGCCAGCGACGAAGTTGTCGACGGTGACCGCGATCCATCCGCCGTCACCATGGAGCCGGGGGACGCCGGACTCGACCCGCCACCGAACATCTTCGAACTTGTCCGCGCCGCGCCGGGCGAAGGTGACGGCCAAACTCTCCTGTCCATGCGAGAGCAGGTTGATACCCGCCCGTCCGGATTCATGGAGATGCCGAAGGAGTTCGGAGCCACGATCCAATGCGAAGCTGACCATCGGGGGCTCCATGGAAAGGGACGCAAAGGAACTGACAGTTGTGCCGTGCGGCCGGCCGTCGGGTGTCAACGTGGTGATCACGGTGACCGGCGAGCAGACCGCTCCCATGACCTCTTTGAATTCGATGTCGTGAATCACCGGAATTTCTCCCTTGAGTTAGGGACATCGCGTCTCCGAGCGTGTGGGACGCGAGTCACAGTCTGCTCCGCCAAAGTTCGTGATGTCAAGGTAATTTCGAAATTGTGCGTTGATGTCGAAGGTGCTCTACTGAAGACATGGCGAAGAGCACATCCACTCGCAGCGAACGTGTCTACAACGCACTCAGGAAAGACATCCTCGCCGGGCGACGACGGCCGGGATCCAAACTGCCGTACCTCGAACTCAACGCAAGCTACAACGCCAGCATGGGCGTCGTGCGAGAGGCACTGTCCAAACTGGCCGCCGAGGGCCTGGTCGAAACCGAGCCCCAGCTGGGCTTTCGGGTCAAGTCACTTTCCACTCAGGATCTGGAACACCTGACCGAGGCGCGGTGCTCAATCGAGACGCTGGTACTGCGCTCGTCCGTCAAGGAAGGAGGCGTCCTGTGGGAATCCCAGGTGGTCGCTGCCCATCACCGACTCGAACACACTCCTCAGATGGCTATCGATGACCCCGACCGAGTTTCGGAAGAGTGGGCAGACGCCCACGCCGAGTTCCACTTCACATTGCTCTCCGCTTGCCCCAATCCACGGCTGTTGGCGATCGCAAAGTCTTTGTGGGACGCTGCGGAACTCTACCGACGATGGTCGGTACCACTCGGCCACGAACATAGAGACATCCCCGGCGAGCATCGGGCAGTACTCGATGCGGTCCTCGCCCACGATCTGGATGCAGCGGTGGCCGAGTTGACCAAACATATCCAGCACACCAGAGACGCGTTACTCGTCCACCTGATCGAAGAGAACTCAGCGGACGCGGCGGCGCCGTAGGGCCGTCTACGATCCCGACCACTGGCGGGTCTCGCCATCGATGGCGGAGAGTACGGCGCGTGCGGGTAGCAGAACGATCCATGGACCAGGGTTGACCCAGAATGTGCTGTCGATTCACGGGCGGAAGCGCCGCGTGAGCACTCGCAGCGCACTCCGGCCTGCTTGCCCGCTCGAACGTACGGGCATGCCGGTGAGCGCACACGCTGCACATGCTTGCCGCCCGAGTAGCGCAACTATGCGGGTCGGGATAGACATTGGTTAGCTTCTCGTTGATGGTATCGGAGATGCTGCTGTCTTTTATTGCTTGCCAAAGCATTTCGACGAAACGTTTCCTGCGCACTCCGAATCGCGGGAATATCTCTTCGTCACGAGGTCCCCCGAACGGCGCCCAATTCATGGCGAACAGGACCAGCTCGTGCGCGTCGTCGATTGCGAGACACGAACGGATTCGAGCACGGCCTGCCAGGATCCGCCGTCGCCGCTCTCGGCGGTATCTCAGGATGCAATCCTCGAGTGGCTCCTCAAGTGCGTTGGGCGGTTGCGGGCTGGGGTTGGGGTTGGAAATCATGAGGGTTCCAAGGGTCTTTTGCGACGTGTGAGGGTCAGGTCATCTCGTAGTTGTCGATGCACCGCCAGTGCTGCTCGGTCGCGGGTGAGGGAGTCCGATCGTGACGTAGACCCGTTCGAAAGTGTCTGGTGTTGTTCTGTCTCCGAAATGCCTGCGCCAGCATTCGTGCGCGACACTGCAGACCGGGGATCGGTGTTCCGCGATGCCGATACCTGAGCAAGTTCATGGCCTTGGACGTGGGTCGCCTACGAGTCGGGCCCACAGAACCGCCAGGTCGAGAATGGTGTCGGGGCGGGTTGGGGTGGTCATCGCCGCGCTTTTCAGTGCAGTAGAGCGGTACGAACTAGTGCCGGAAACGACCTAGCCGGCGGGGATCGAATTTGCGTCTGGGCGTGCCGTGGCGTTGGGCCCAGTGGATCGCGGCGACGAGCACAACCCTCACAGGTGGACGCGCCGGGTGGCGTTGATCCGTCCGATGACGTTCTTGTCAAAGGACATTCGGCACCGGCTACCCGAAACATAGTCCCATACGTTGCGGAAACGGGCGCGGGTCGGTCGGGAACTGCCATTGCGTTCATCTGCGGTCCCAGGCGGCTAGGCTTCTGTGAGCTGTTTCGTCTCACGAGCCCAGGCGAAGGCCGATACGTAGAGCTCCTCAACCTCATCTGGACGGTCGTCGCCGTACAGGTCGTCGGTGATGGAGTAGCCGCTGTGGCGCAGGTAGTAGCCGAGAAAGCGGTAGGGCGCCCGAAGGTCGGCGAGCGCGGCCTTATCGATCTGCGGAGTGTCACCGGGCACCGTGGGCACGAGGCTGTCGCGTTCGTAGATGCAGTCGAGGGAGACGACCTGCCATGTTCCGGAGTGTTTTTCGAGACGGTAAACGAGCCGGGTGTAGGAGGCAAGGTCGGCCTCGACCCCGCCGATTTCGTCCCGGAACTCGATGACCGCCGAGATTGCAACGACGGCTCGGTCTCCGTGTACCCATACCGCCGGCGGCGACAGTCGATGAGTCGCTTGTTGGCCGCGACGGCTCATCTCTTCGGACTCGGCCACGAACTGTGCTCCGTTGCCCTGGAACCAGCTGAGGCGGATCTGCGCGTCGGGGTGGATGCATTCGCGCATCACGTTCCACCAGCCGCGGTCGCGTGCCTGCCTTTCCTTGAGGACGACTTGGGCGACTTCCGTAATGTCTGTGGTTGCGGTCATGCTCCGACTCCTTCGGATGAGGTCGTGGTGGCGTGTGTAGTGCGCGGTTGCGGGTGAAAGCGTGAGGGGAACGGCGGTTGGGAACGTACTCAGCGAACAGCCACCGTGCGTGCTACGGAACGGAGATCGACGGACACATCGGCCGCCTGATCAGGAGTCACGGACCCACCCACACCGAAGATCCGGCGGACCAGCAGATGAGTGAGAGGATCATCGATCGACTCGACGGCGACGAGGCTTCCCCGATAGAAACGGAAGATGGAGAACTTCTCACTCGTGCCGCGGATTACCGTCTCGTCGGATGTCTTGGCGTAGCCAGCGATTTGGATCTTGGTCCCATATTGGTCACTCCAGAAGTACGGGACAGCGTCGTAAGGTTCGCGATGTCCTTGCATCCGTCGGGTCACATAGCGTGCTTGGTCGACCGCGTTCTGTATCGATTCCAGTCGGATGCGGGTGTCCGCCGGACCGGGAAAGTTCGCGCAGTCCCCGACCGCGAAGATCGCCGGGTCAGAGGTCGCCAGGTATTCGTCGACCACAATGCCGTTCGATACGCGAAGTCCGGCGGCCGAGGCCGGCCCGACATTCGGCACGACCCCGATACCGAGGACGACGACGTCGGCGGCCAAGTGTTCACCCTGGGCCGTGGTGACAGCAACCACGCGCCCCGCGCTGCCCTCAAGAGCTGTCACCGAGGTGGAGCAGCAGATTCGGACGCCGTGTGTGGTGTGCAGTGCGGCGAGATGGGCGGCTGCGCGCGATGAGAGGGCACGCGTCATCAACGTGGGATTGGTTTCGACCACTGTCACCTCGGCGCCGCTCTTACGCGCGGCGGCCGCCACCTCTAATCCGATGAATCCACCGCCGACGATCACAACGCGGGCGCCCTCGGTTAGATGACCCCGTAGCCGCTCGGCATCGGAGCGAGTACGCAACTCCAGCACTCCGTTCAACTGCCGTCCCGGAATGTCCAGAGGTCGGGGTGATGCACCCAGCGCCAGAATCAAATGGTCGTAGTCGATGGATCGGTCGTCGTCGAGCACGACGCAGCGGTCGTCCCGGTTGATCTGCATCACGGCGGCGCCCAGGTGGGTGGCCACCGCGTGATCGGTGTAGAACGTTGGGGAGCGCAGACCGAGCGCTTCCGCTGTGACAGTCCCGAGGAGAAAATCCTTCGACAACGGCGGTCTGTGATACGGCAGATATGGCTCATCACCGATCAGGGAAATCGGGCCGGTGAATCCGGACTCCCGAAGCGTGGTGGCGACATTGTGGCCGGCTGTCCCCGCGCCGGCCACCACCACTCGCGAGGTAGTCATATCTGAGTCCGGGGTGTCTCGACGATCAAGCCGTCCATGTCCTCGGCGACTGTGATCTGGCATGACAGGCGACTGCTCGGCTGGCGCGGTTCCGTGGTGGATTCGAGCATCTCCTGCTCCAAGTCGCCAGGTTCGCCGACCTGCTCCAACCAGTCTTCCTTCACGAAGACGTGGCAGGTAGCGCACATCATCGACCCGCCGCACTCGGCGACGATCCCGGGCACGTCACTGAGCATCGCATTCTGCATCAGACTGGTGCCGGGGGTGGCATCGATGACATCTTCGGTGCCGTTACTGTGGCGGAACGTTACTTTCGGCATTGCTGTCCTTCGGGGAATCGTTTCGATAGCAGCGTGGTGGTCACATCGGCGACGGCACTGCACGATGCGCAGCGTCCTGATGCACCCGGACCGGCAGGCTCGCGAGTGCACGGAGTGTGTTGTTCAGGGCCGCGGTAGGCGGGCCGGACAGTTCCCAGCGCTCGACTCGCTGCGCGAAGGCAGTCAGCAGCGCCTCAGTTTCCAGGCGGGAGACCATCTGTCCTGCGCAGCCGTGAATTCCGGCACCGAAACCGGTGTGTCCCGGGGTGCGGCGGGTGATGTCGAAGCGGTCCGGCGCCTCCCATCGATCCGGATCACGATTGGCACCGGAGAAAAACACCATCACCTTCCGCTCTGACGGAATCGTGGTCGTGCCCAACGTCGTCTCGGAGGTCGTGGTACGGAAGAATCCGATGACCGGTGAGTCGATGCGCACGACCTCATCGAATGCGGAACGAATAAGAGAAGGGTTCTTGCGCAGCAGTTCCCACTGATCCGGGTGCTCAGCGAATCGTCGAATGGCGAACCCGATCGCGCTGACTGTCGTATCCACTCCCGCCGTCAGAAGAGAGCGAACCAACAGCGCGGCCTCGTCTTCGGTCACCAGGCCGGCATCCGCGGACTCGAAGATCTTGTCGCCGAAACCGCCGGGAGTCAGTGCCTGTCGCGCACAGTTGTCGGAGACCCACGTCTTGATCTCCTCCGCCCGCCTCATCGCCTCGTCGAAACGTGGATTGCGCGGGCCGAGCGAGTTAAAGGTGATACCACCGTAGGTCAGCAGATTCTCGCGATCAGCGGGTGGTAGGCCCAGAGAATCGGGGAACACCTTGAGAATGAAGGCTTGCGCAAGATCGGTGACTGCGTCGAAGGTGCCAGCGGTGACCAGTCGGTCCGCGAGGATCTCGGCTTCCTGCGCGAACCTGACCTGCAGTTCACGTAGGGCGCGGGGCGAGAGAACGCGGGTGAGGATTCCGCGTGTTGTGGTGTGCACGGGTGGGTCGACCTCGAGAATGATGCTCGGTGCCCGCCAGGGCTCCTCCTTCTTCAGATTCGAGTAGCCCACCCCGGCGGCATTCGAAAAGACACCGGGATTCTGCAGCACCGCCGTGACCTGGCTATGACGAGCCACCCCCCACACCTGGTACTTGCGGAGAAAGAAGACGTCACCGAGGCTCCGGAGCTCCTCGAGGAATGGGAAGGGGTCAGCCAGGAACGCGTCGGAGAAGGGATCAATATCGGTACCCGGGCAGTCGTCGGGTGCGGCTTCAGGCGTCATGGGGGCTCCTTTTCTGAACGGGGCGGCGCGACCCCGACAAGGCGCATCGCGGCCGGACCCGACCCGCTATCGCTCCTATTCGTGAGGTAATCGCCGCTCCCCCGACAGCCCTTGGGGCCGGCGCGGAGTAGCGGGATGGCCTCCACGCAGGAACACAACGTGGGGTGCAGCACGGCTGGGGTCGTTTGTGACCTCCAGCACTTATAACAGGCTAAGAACTATCTTATAAGTTGTCAATAGGGTCGCTACCCGGGACCGGCGAGCTACGCCGCATCCGCGCTGCGGAGCTAAGATATAAGGTATTAGCGAAAGGAGGAGGCCGATGCCAGAGATAAAGTCGAAGGTCCGGTCGGTCGTCGGTCGCAAGACTTCGACGGTCGACCTCGTATTACACGAGATCCGGCGCGCAATCTTGAGCGGCGAACTGTCGCCGGGACAACCATTCACGGTGCCCGCGCTGACGGAACGACTCGGCGTCAGCCATGTGCCGGTGCGAGAGGCGCTCCGCACCCTCGAGGCACAGGGGCTGGTCGCACTGAGCCCCTCTCGTAGCGCGATCGTTGCTCCGCTCGATCCGGACGACCTACGGAACATCTTCCGTATCCGGTTATCTCTCGAACCCGAACTCGCAGCCTTGTCCGTCGCTCAGCGGTCCGACAGCGACCTCGATGAACTCAGTGAATTACTTCGCGAGGCGTTCAGTGCCGAATCCGAGGACACGCACTGGGAGTTGCACCGCCAGTTCCACACTGCATTGATCCATCCGGCAGCCAGCGACTGGGACCTTCGGGTACTCGAACCACTGTGGGACGCGGCTGAGCGCTACATTCGGATCCTCTTCGAGCCATTCGAGGGTGCCCACGTCACGATGGAACAACGCGAACGCATTCACAATCGTCTAGTGGTCGCCGCCGCCAGCCGAGATCCTGAGGTGATCCGCGAACAGATCTATGAGCACCTGGAGAAGAACCTGACCGCCACCTTGAAGTTGTTGCACCCCGTCACGCCCTCCAAACTGGCGGTGCACGAATCTGCGTAAGTCCGATGCGCGTGTCGTCGACAGGCGTCACACTTCCCCTCGCACCCGACCGGAGTCCTTAGAGACTCCAGTTCGCCGCCGCCGACATCCGCGCGCATAGACCACGCTTCTTGCGATGAGCACGCGCTACCGCCTCCGCACGAGCGTTGCCGCTCAGGGCATTCGCGGAACTGCCCAAGCCAGTCAGCGGCGGAACCCTCGAAGCTTTCCACGCTCGGCGCGCTCGGGCGGGTGAATCGCCGTGTTCTATGCGGGTCGTATACGGCGCAGAACCGATCTCGACGCCTCGAGACGCACGGACTGCCGCCCGATCTGGAGAACCCGAAGAAGGCGTCCCGCCATAACGCCGAAAGGCCGCATACAAGAAGCTTCACGGTCCCTCGAACAGCGGACCATAGCAACAACACCGGAGATCCGTGATTGAGATCAGCCCACACGAGACCGTCGTCATCATCACGGACCGCAGGACGACGTCCTCAGCAAGTAGGTGCATCACCTCCTCGACCGGACCGCTGGAGCATCAGCGCTGGTCGGGGGTAGTAGTAGTGGGTCGAGATCACCACGTCGTAGCCATTGACCGTGGCGCCATCAACCGTGGCGACGCGGAAGAGCTGAAACACACCGAGCAGGACCATGGAGGCGCAGCCCAAGCCGTCCCGGGAACAGGAAGGACGCGGCAAAGACGGGAACGAACGGAACGATCCTGCGCACAAGGTGCCGGGGAACCGCCCCAGTCACCGACCAGGTCATTGCGCACCCAGAAACTTACTTCTACTCATGACTCATCCTTCACTTCGTAGACAACCGGGGCGTGTCAACCGGGGCGTGCACATATACTTATTGCACGATCTATTCGCCTACGCTACAGTTCGGCACACAGTTTCGGAGGAGCACCGATGACAACACCGAAGACCCGCCCTGCCCGGGCGAAGTCCCCACGCGCGGAGGGGAAATGGGCCCAGGGCGACCGGGTTCATCTCGGCGGCGGCCTCGGGATGGACAAGAGCTTCGAGCGCAAATTGCGCCGCCACAAGCTTCCAACCACCGAGGTGCCCGACTACGTCGAGCGGATCGTTCGACGCTACGCCGCCGACCGCGCGGGCTCCGAGAAGTTCGCGACCTGGGTCCAACGCGCCACCGAGGCCGATCTCGCATGATCCGACATCGCCCGGGCATCCTCGAGATCGACAGCTACGTACCCGGCGGCTCCGGATCCTCTCTGAGACGAGCAGCGAGGCTCGCGTCGAACGAGTCACCCTTTCCCCCCGTCGACAGGGTGGCAGCGGCGATCAGCGCGAGCATCATGCAGGCCAATCGGTACCCGGACTTCGAGAGCAGGGAACTGACCGAGGCCCTCGCCTCTCGATGGCGCCTGTCTCCCGATCAGGTGAGCGTCGACAGCGGGTCCAGCAGCCTCCTGCGTAGCATCGTCACCGCTTGCGCCGGCCCCGGAACGGAAATCGTCTACGGATGGCCCTCCTTTGCGAGCTACGAGCACGCCGCGCTGCTCGCGGGAGCAACACCCATTCGAGTCGCGCTCACGCCCGACCACCGCCTCGACCTCGCGCTCATCCTCGCCGCAATCAACGACCGCACTCGGGTGGTGTTTCTGTGCCTGCCCAACAACCCGACCGGCACGACCGTCGACCACACCGCGCTCGAGGCGTTCGTGGAGGCGGTACCCGGAGACCTGCTGATCGTCCTCGACGAGTGCTATGGCGAGTTCGTCACCGATCCCAACGCTGCGAGTGGCCCCAGACTCCTCGGACGTTTCCCGAACGTCGTCGTGCTCAAGTCGCTGTCGAAGTCCGCAGGATTGGCAGGACTGCGGATTGGCTATGCCCTGTCGTCCCCCGATGTCGGCTCCTTGCTACGCGCCGTACGAATCCCCTTCTCCGTCTCCGCGGTGGCTCAGGCTGCAGCCCTCGCGTGTCTCGAACCCGCGGTGACAGCTGCGCTTGAATCTCGCATCACAGCAACGGTATCCGAGAGGAAACGTGTCTACGACACTCTGACAGGCACCGGGATCGAGGTAATCCCCAGTCAGGCGAACTTCCTGTTCCTCCCCCACCAACACGGTGCACCGGAGAAGGTACGACTCCTGGCGCAGCACGGCGCACTTGTCCGACTTGTCGGACCCCGAGAAATCAGAATCTCGGTAGGCAGCAGGAGAGAGAACGACCACCTACTCTCGTGCATCGACCCTCTGACCGTGATCCCACCGCATTCAGCAGTCACAGGACAGTGACGTTTCGCCTCGCCGTCGCTGTTGCAGCCGATCAGAGCTCCACAGCACACTTTCCACGTTCACACCCTCACCCCGCGAGTCGTCCAGAGATCATATAGGCGGACCGATGCACTGCCTCGGTCGAGAATTCCATCGCTGCACTGTTCGACCGCCAGGGTGACCCGACCTTCTCGTCGGGCTCCGGCGTCATGGGAAGCTCAGGATCACCAATGATCCGTGATCGCCGCCGAGCAGCGCGCAGAACGCCTGCCACCGGGCCCACCCGGGGCACACGCGCGCGATATGGATCGGTGCCCGGACACGCGAACGAATCGAATTGGCTTACGAACCCGAACCCGAATCCAACCGGCCGACCACCTGGAACGAGATGCGGCGCTAACTTCCTCCACGACTTCATTACTGGGTTCATCGATTCTGACCCCGGGCACCAGAAAGCCGAGCGTTGAGAGGCCTACGGAGTGGGGGGATGAACCGCTGGCTCACCGGTGGTGCGGGTAGGCGATCGTTAAACTGCGTATCTCGTCTCTGGTGCAATTCGATTCAGGGATGACCCGCCACAATCGCTCGATGAACCGGCGTGTCGTCATTCCGAAGTGCACAAGGATTTCCCCCTCGGTAGCGCCCCCGTATGGTGCCCACAGGCTGGCGAACTCGATGAGCCACTCCGCCTCGGGGTCAGGGTGTTTGCGTTTGCGTTTGCGTTTGCTGTCGGCGTCGATCCAAGCGGCGCGACGCCTCTGGCGTACTCGGCGATAGTCCATGGGTACTCACATATCTATCGGCGCTGGGGAAGTCACCCGAGACCGGAATTCAGCGACGTTCGACGAACTGCCACCGATCCACATGCGCTCACAGGCACGTGCAAAGCTCCGCGAACGGTTACACGATGATACCCGCGGCAGCGGTGACGAGATGGTCGAATTTGCCACTCCTTGCGACCTTTTGGTGGCCGCGTTGCCGTCGGTGACATCCACGCTCGACCATTTTTCAAGCTCCGAGCCGGTCCGACCTGAATAGCTTCTCAGACCTACCCAGAATAACTACATCGTTGCCGCTCTCGGTCGCGAGCTTCGCGACGACTTCGAAACCGATACCAGAGCCACCGCCAGTGATGAACGAACCGGATTTTCTGATATTGGACGGACATCCATCCGTAGGCAAACAGAGCGGAGGCTGGGTCGGTCAGCGCAAACCCGAGGCGTCGAGCGGGTTCCAGCCAGGCGTGCGCATGAGATCATGCATCTGACGTCTGCGGACTCCCGTGTTGCTTCCCTCGAGGATCGGGTAGGCAACCGCGTCGGCGAGGTAGCTCATGATCGGGAAAGCCGGATTATATGCCTCTACGCCGACGATCTTGATCAGGCTGGTGATCACGTCCACCGCGGTTTCTGACCCGAAAATCTTTGCGTGCAATGCCATTTCCAGTGCCGAGGGATGTTGTGAAACGACCGCGTCGAGCGCTCTCCACGTCAACAGCCGCGTGGCCTCGATCTTGCCTTTGGCGTCGGTGAGCACATCGGCGACAGCTTGATGGTCGATGATCGGGACGGGGCCCCCACGCTTCTCTTTCGAGGCGAACGTGTACGCGGCGCGGAACGCTTGCCGCATCGCTGCCACCGAAAAAGCTCCGATCGACGCGCCACTGGCAAGAAATGCATTGCGCGTCAGGGTGGCGCCCTGACCTTCCTCACCGATCAGATTCGCAATCGGCACTCGAAGATTGTCGAACCTGACCCGGGAGGTGAGACACCCCTTCAGACCCGGAAGATCGTAAACCTCTTCCACCGAAAACCCGCTTACGAACTGTGCGCGTTCGACGACGATGATCGACAATCCACCGGCGGTGCGGCAGACCACCGACATGATGTCGGGCCCGAGGCCATCCCACCCGCCGAGGTGCGACGCCCAGATCTTTTCGCCGTTGATGACCCACTCGTCGCCGTCGCGAACGGCGGTGGTGCGCGTCCCCTCTGCCGGCGGCGGCGCATCGAAGTTTGCGCTCCCCCCGGGCTCGCTGTAGGCCATCGCAGCGACGGGGCTTCCGCTGTCGACGAGGAACGGGGCAACGAACCGCTGAATCTGTTCCGGTGTTCCGGCTTCGTAGACCGGGGCCAGAGCAATGAGCGGTCCGGCCAGACTGATGGTGAAATCGGGGCTGGCAGCCGCGAATTCCTCGACGAAGATGGCAGCGTCGACGCCGCTGGTCGCCTCTCCACCGACCGGCTCCGGGATCAGTCCCTTGAGGAAGCCCGCGGCAACCGCCTTCTCGAACACCGGCCGAGCCAAGAGCGCGCGCTCGATTGGGTCCGATGTGATCCGGACGGATTCGGCGAGAGCGTAGAGATGGTCGTCGGCGAATTGTCGAGCTACCTCTTTGAGTTTCAACTGTTCCGCGCTGAGTTCGAAGCTGATCGGCATACCTGTTCCGTTCCCACGGGTGTGAGTGAATGGCAGCAGTCAATCAAGCCGAAGGATCCGGCTGGGGCATCGACTGCCATGCAGGAACGGAAGGTCCAGCGGCGTCGTTGTGACGAGCTTCCGTTCGTTCCTGCACACAAAGAGCATTGCGGAACTAGCGCAATCTCGTCTTTCCACCCCGCGCAAGATTCTGTGCAGATCGCGCAACAGCCGGGAATTCAGATCGGTGCTAGGAATCGGAATCGGTAGTCCCTCGGCGACATCGAGTACTGGCAACGAAAGGCCCTACTGAACGAACTTGCGTCGAGAAACCCATATCTGGCCGCGATATGGGAGACGCTGTCCCGGTTCCGGGGGTCGCGCAAGGCCCTGGCCACGGCCTCGAGCCGCTCGGTACGCACTGACGACGCGAACGACTCTCCACTGGAAAATGCGTAGTGGAGAGCTCGGGGGGAGATCGCGAGTGCATTAGCGACCAAGGGCACCGACAGGGACGGATCACCGAGATGTCCGCGCACGTAGTCGATTGCTGCCGTCCTGATCGAGTTCGGCGGAAGGGACGGTTCGCTCCATGGACAACACAGCGTGGCTTCGACCGCCGAGAAGAACGAACGCTCGAGGTGATGTTCAGACGTGTGACGGGACGAACCGACCACGTCGACTTCCCACAGGGCTCGCATCAGCGAAGCCAGCACAAGCCCGACCCCCGATCCGGTATCTATAGGACGGCCTATCGAGTCCGAGGTTGTGTCGAGCCGAGCGAGTGCTATATGGGGCACCTGATACGACATCAGCCGCCACGGCGCGTCGTAGTCGAACCAATAAGGCCGTTTCGTGTCGACGATAGTCAGTTGACCTGGCGATACATCGCCGGAGCCGGCGTCTGTGCGGACGTGGCAGCGGCCAGCCAACTGGACGTTCACAAAGTAGACGCCATCACTCACCTCGGCGACCTCACGTGCCCCGTGCGCGACGTGTTGGGGTTGCGATCCGAGCACAGCGCGATTGGTCGCCCCCAACGGTCTGACTTCGACTTTCCCGGCGAAGTCAGCTACCGCGTGGTCGGATGGAGTCGGTGTCAGCGGGGTGAACTCTCGACAGATCACTTCACGCCAGAACTCGAATCGGTCACCGGGGCGACACGAGGCCACATCGTGCACGACCATGGCGCCTCCTATCGAGCCGCAACAATGCTGATCACGATCTACAGCGTCGACGCGAATCTGCGACCCAGATGTTTCCGAGAACCACCTTATAGCTCGCGCCGGTGACGTGGGTTTTCAGCGTTCTGTAGCTACGAGTGTCCCGACACCTTGGCGAACTCCTTCCCCCGAGGCAGTGGTTGCGGCCGCGAGACTGGTGTACGAGCCGGGTGGGTGGGCCGTTGTGAACATTTGGCCTCTCCTGTGACGGGCGACGCCAGGACGGGTTGGATGACAGATTCCAACAGCTGGACATCCTTCGGCGCTACGGAACTTGTCAAGGTGTTTGAGTCCAACAGGTGTTACGCGGCGAGCTGATCCGCGTCGGGTTCGGCCTCCTCGGACTCGGCGACGGGCTGGTTGATCCAGGCGTCGGTCGGCAGGTCGAGGATCTTCGGGGTACCGGTCGTGCCGAACCGCTCGGGATGCGCGAGCCGGGCCGCAGCGAGCACCGCAGAGCGTTCGTCGGCCTTGTGCGCGGCCAGTCCGAAGTGCAGGTCGGCGGGGGTGTGCAGGCCTATGCCGGTATGGCGATGTTCGTGGTTGTACCAATGGACGAACGAGTCCATGAACTCTCGTGCGTCGTGGATGGACCCGAACCGCTCCGGGAATGCCGGGCCGTACTTGAGGGTCTTGAACAGTGACTCTGAATAGGGGTTGTCGTTGGATTGACCGGCTAATCGCGGCCCAGTTTGTGCCGATCGAGGTCAGAATGGTTCATCGTCGGGGCGGTGGATTGCGGCGAAGGCGGCGCAGTTGTTCTTCGTGTTTGGTGACGGTGGCGGCGAGCGCCTCGACCACGGTGCGAAGGTGCGCGACCTCGGTGGCGAGACCGGTCAGGGTGCGGGCGTCGGTTTGTCGGGTGCGGTGTTCATCGACGACGGCGCGCAGTTGCTTGTCCCGGTAGAGCGTCGCCCGGCCGATCTGGGCCTGTTCGGCGACGGCGGTGAAGGTGATCGGCTGTCCCGTGGTGGCGAGTTCGGCGCAGATCCGTTCAACCCTGACCAGGGCGTTCTCGCTCATGCGGTGTCCGATTGCGCGATGAGCGCGTCGAGTCGGGACACGAGGGTGCGATGCCGCTTCGCCTCGTCGATCCATCCGCGCTTTTCCGCATCTTCGGCGAGATCGTGAGCATCCACGCGTTGTGCAGCGAGTACTCCGAGGTGGGTGGAGTCGGTGTGGAAGCTCGGGCAGTGCTCGCAGATGTTTGCGTAAGGGCAAGAGCCTTGCGCGGGTGCCCGCAGGCAGTAGCCGCCGGCCAGGCGCGATTTGATCGCCGGTGCGTCCTTCCACCCGCCGTCGGTGATGTCGGTGATCGGGAGCTGGGTTCGGCCGGTGGGCATCGGCCCGATGTGGCTTTTCGCCAGGTTCAAGGCGCGTTCGTATTCGGTGCGCACGGTGCTGTCGAAGAGATGCGCGTAACGCAGACTCATTTGGCTCGAGACGTGTCCGAGAATTGCCATCAGCGCTTGCAGTGATACCCCGGCGTTAATGAGCGCGGTGGCGTAGGTGTGCCGGAGTTGGTGCGGCGTGACGTGCCCAAGGCCTGCCGTCTCGGCTGCTCGGTCCAGTTCTGCTCGCACCGCGTTCTGCGAGAGCCGCTTTCCGTGGTGCGTGAACAGGAAATCCGCGGGCGCCCCGGTGCGGGGATGGCGCATGGGTCGGCCGGGTGAGCGGGTGGCGGTGATGCGATCGACGAGGGTGAGGACCTCCTCGTCGAGCGGAACCATCCGTTCGGAGTCGAGTTTGCCGAGGGGGACCTTCAGCCAGGATCCCTGGCCGGGTATTTCGTGGATGCAGTCGAGTTCGAGGTCGAGGAGTTCACCGATCCGCAGCCCGCATGCCCGCTGCACCAACAGTGCATCGGCTGCCAGTCTGTAGGGCGAGTCCGACAGTGCTGCAGCAAGTTTGCGGTCAGCATCAACGGGTAGGTATCGAGGGAGGAAACGTTGCGGACGGGGCAGATCGGTGCGGAAGATCAGCCGCCGCGCGGGTACGTCGTCCCAGCCCCATTCGGTGATCTCGGCGAGAAAATTGCCGACCGCATGCACGCGCCGGATCCGGTCCGCGACGGTGATCGGCTCACCGGTGACGGTGTTGACGGTGGTGGTCAGTGAGGTGATGAACGGTTCGATGTGTCGGCGCCGGTCCAGCGCGGACAGCGAGGCGATGTCGGGGTCGATGGCGGCGAGGTACCTGCCAAAGTGCGCCAAGCGGGTGGCGAGACTGCTGACCGTCTTGGCCACGCAGGTGGCGCGTTTGCGGTGCAGGTAGGCCACGAACGCCGGACGCAGCGCCGCGGGGACGTCGGCCATCCGCTCGTCGAGGGTGAGCGGCGTGACTGCCGGTCGGGCTTCACTGTCGAGGATCCCGAGGTGAAAGAGAATCTGCCGCGCGCTGTGGGTGGTGCTCCGGTAGTGCCTCGCACCTCGGCCGGTGCGCATCTGGCGAATATCGCACGCGTCCAGCAGGTCCTGCACATCGCTCTCGCGTAGATCGGCCAGGGGACGTTCGGTTTGAATCAGCAGCCTCGCGATGATTTGCGACCCGATGGCCGATGCGACGCGCTGGGTGAATCCCAATTCCAATGCTGCGGAGATGAACTGATTCAGGTCCGGTGCGAGGCAACTGTCGGTCAGTTCGTGCCAGAGGCTCGCGAGTTTGCGGGAGACGAGGTAGTCGTAGCCCGGTTGCAGCCTTCGGCTGACCATCAGGAAGGTGATGAACGGACGGGTCGAGCAGTTCGCAGCCAACCGTGTGTCGAGGGGCAGGTCGGCCCACCGCTGGACCTGCGGCCAGCGCCGCAGGAACGAGCGAGCGGCTTGGGTGTAGGCGGTGTTGCCGCGACGGCGCCGCTCGAGGTGGACCAGGTAGGCGGCGTAGATATCCGCCGGACTCTCAGGTGCGGGCGCGTAGTCGTGTGCGGGCTGCATCGTATTCCGCCTTGACATGTGTTGGTGCCAAATGGATGTAGCGGGCTGTGCTGTCGACGTGCGCGTGCCCGAGCAGTGCTTGCATCACTGCCAGATCCACACCGGCTTCGGCCATCGCGGTGCCGAAGGTATGACGGAGTGCGTGCGGGTGCCCGGCGGGCACTCCGGCTTTGAGCCGGTGATACCGGAAGATGGTGCGCAGCCCGGCCGCCGTCAACGGCTTACCTCTGTTCGGGCCTTTGGCGACGAGGAACAAGCGAGTGCTCGACGATTCGGGCCGCTCGGTGAGCAGATACGTTTGGATCAGCCCTGCGACCTCCACATCGAGTGGCACCCGGCGTTCCTTCGCGCCTTTGCCCACTACTCGTATCCAGCGGGCGCCGATGTCAACGTCGGTAACTTCGAGGGTCAACAGTTCTCCGGATCTCAACCCGGACAGCAACATCAGACCGGCGAGGGATCGGTCCCGCCACGTCCGCAGGCTGGAGAGCAGGTCGGCTGTTTCCCGGCGATCCAGGGACCGTGGTAGTCGCCGCGGCTCCCGCAGGCGTAGAACCGATCGGCGTTTCGGTCGCACCAGGTGTCCGAGTAGACCGCTGCGCTCCTCGGCGCTGACTCTGCGGGCTTCCCGTCCGCTGGGCATCGGGTTGCGCAGGTCGGGTTCGCGCAGCGTGCGGAAGGTGAACAGCCCGGTCAGGGCGGCGAGCCGGTGATTGATGGTGGTCGCCGAGTAATGGTCGAGGCGCTTGCCGGTCATCGACAGCACGTTCGCGGGGCGTCCCACGATCGAGGTCTCGCGGCAATGCCGCATGAAGTCCAATACCGTGTTGGTGGTGACCGATTCGAGGTCGTAGTTCCGGGATTCGAGCCAGCGGCAGAATGCGAGCAGATCGTAGCCGTAGGCGCGCAGGGTACGTGGTGAATAGTTTCGGTCGGCGAGGTAGCCGAGGTATTGGTTGACCAGCGGGTAGTTGTCGGCATTGGGCCCGGACAACATCCAGGCGACGTCGGTGCCGGCCTCCAGACGCAGCGTGTGCTGATTCGTTATGAGACAGGTGTAACGCCACCGTCGATGGGGGTCAAGTATTTCCGTGGACGGCGTGTCGATTCATGGGTAACGATCCGGTGGATTAGCCGGTTAACAGGCATACTCGCGGCCGAGAATGCGAGCGGGTGACCTCGAGATCGGCGAGCAGGGTGGCGACGGTCTTGCTGGTCATCGAGGTTCCC
The DNA here is from genome assembly GCF_000280725.2 of Rhodococcus sp. JVH1. Taxonomy (NCBI): domain Bacteria; kingdom Bacillati; phylum Actinomycetota; class Actinomycetes; order Mycobacteriales; family Nocardiaceae; genus Rhodococcus; species Rhodococcus sp. JVH1. The sequence continues at coordinate 109,811 of NZ_CP166290.1, forward strand.
CGGTCGGCGTGCACGACGTTCGGTATTCCGTGCACAGCAAGGGTTTCGGTCATCATCTCGGCAGCGAGGAGCCCCGACTCGTGGGTCTGGACGTGGGCGCCGACGATGTAGCGGGAGAAGATGTCGATCATCACGTACGCGTCGAAATACGTGCCCTTGACTGGGCCTGGAAGTTTAGTGATGTCCCACGAGTACACCTCCCGCGGTGCGGTCGCCACCAGTTCCGGACAGGCCCGGGCGGGGTGGCGGGCCTGCCGTCGACGGTCGGTGACCTGCGCGTTTTCGCGCAGTATCCGATACATCGTCGAGACCGAGCACAGGTAGATGCCCTCGTCGAGGAGTTGGGCATAGACCTCGGCCGGGGCTCGGTCGACGAACCGGTCACTGTCGAGAACGTCGAGGACAGTCCGGCGTTCGGCGTCGGTGAGCTTGTTCTCCGGGGTGCGCGTGACTGCGGCGGCGGTCGGATCCGGTGCCGCGGGCCGGGTCTTGTCTCGTGCTGCGGTGGATCGAATGATTCCCGTCAGTTGGGTTGCATCCCTTGTTGTTACACCGGAATCGGTGAGTTCGTGGTGGGTGCGCATCAACGTTTCTTGCGCTGCTCGTCCGCATCCGCGCTCTCGGAGAGTTGCTCCAAGAGCGAATGTGCTTTTCCCATGATTTCCAGTGCAGTCTCGGTGGTGGCCAGTCGCTTGTTTGCTCTCTCCAACTCGCGTTTGAGGCGTGCGATCTCGGCCTGCTCGGTGGTGAGTTTGCCGATCTTGTCGCCGGGCTTCTTGCCGTCGAGGACGCCGGCATCGCGTTGTTTGCGCCACTCGCTGATCAGGGACGAGTACAGGCCTTCGCGGCGCAGGTACGCGCCTCCGCCGTTGCTCTCGCAGGCCTGTTCATAGGCGGTCAGGTGGGCGAGCTTGTCGGCGGCGCTGAAGGCGCGTCGTCGCTGCGGGCCGTCGGCGCGTGGGTGCGAGGGGTCCATCCGGACATTGTCCTCGACCAGAACCGTGGGAGAAATCGTCATCGCGGGTTGATCCGTATCTCGCCCTGCAGGCGGGTTTGCTGTGAACCACTGGACTCAACTCACCCTGACACCCAGGGCTAGCGTCTGCGCAATGCAGAGAGATAATGCAGAGAGCGCTCCGCTCGGGTGATCGTGTCGATCGCGCCGCAGCGGCCCACCTGAACGAGTAACGCGTGGGGTCCCTGCGCGGGTGAGGAGTCCGTATGACTGACGCGTTTGTTCTGGGCGGCGTTCGGACGCCGGTCGGGCGCTACGGCGGATCGCTCTCGCACCTACGCACCGACGATCTGCTCGGCCGAACAATGGTCGCCGCATGCGAGCGCACCAGTGTGCCGCTCGACAAGATCGAAGATATCGTCGCCGGCTGTGTGAACCCCGCCCACGAGGGGATGGGCGACATTGCACGCTGGTCCGCACTCGCCGCAGGTTTCCCGGACTCCGTCCCGGCGATCACGGTCAACCGATTCTGCGCATCCTCGTTATCGGCGGCAATCTCGGTCGCCCACGCCATCCGCAGCGACGAAATGGAAATCGGACTCGCCTGCGGGGTCGAATCCATGTCCCGTTCGGGATGGGCGTTGATGAAAGGGGACGCGCCGTTCATGCCACGCGGGCCCGTCTTCATGCTCGACACGATGTGGGCCGGCGCAGGCGGCCCACCCAACCCGACCCTCCTCGCACGCAACGCGTACATCGAGATGATGCAGACAGCGCAGAACGTCGCGGACCGCTACAACCTGACGCGTGAAGAAATCGATGCGTTCGCACTACGCTCACACCACCACGCCGCCGCCGCCCGAGATTCGGGCCGCCTCGCCATGGAGATCGAACCTGTCGAGATTCCTGCCAGCCGCAAAGTGCCGGCCCGCCGGTTCGAGCACGACGAGAGCATCCGCGGGGACACCACCGCCGACAAACTGGCAGCACTCCAGCCGCAACCGAATACCACCCAGATGACGGCCGGCAACTCGTCCCCGCTCAACGACGGGGCGAGCGCGGTCGTCCTCGCCAGCAGGGCCGCCGCAGAACAACTCGGCGTCGAACCCCTCGCCCGAGTGGTGGCGTCGGCGACCTACGCCCTCGACCCGCAGATCATGGGAATCGCGCCCGCCTTCGCCATCCCGAAGGCCCTCGCACGGACGGGCCTGAATCCCCGCGACATCGGCGTGTGGGAAATTCACGAGGCATACTCGGCGCAAGCCCTCGGCGTGCTCCGAGAGCTACCGCATCAGCTCGACGGCTTCGAAGTCCCCGACGAGCGCCTGAATCCGAACGGCGGCGCCGTCGCGATCGGTCACCCGTTCGGATCGTCCGGCACCAGATACGTCCTCACCCTCGCGACCGAACTACGGCTGCGCGAAGCCCGCTACGGCGTGCTCGGAGTGTGCGTCGGATCGGGACAGGGAGTCGCCCTCGTACTGGAGAACCCCCGGGTGGCTTGAGGCGATCATCAGACTGCAGGGCTTGCTCAGCCGGTACGTTCGGTCTCCCCATACTCGACGATCCAGGCGGCGATCTGTGCACGCGACGTGAAGCCGAGCTTGGCGAGGATACGGTGTGGAGTTGGTCGAACCCCCTTCTATCAGGAGTGTTGCGACCAATACGTGAACCCGCCGCCTTTGACTGGGTCGCAATCCGCGGCACCGTGATCGTTTGCTGGCGGCAGTACGTGAGGATTCGAGGAACTGGAGCGCTGCGGGGGTTCCCCGAGATCGGTCGGGAAGAGTTGTTCCGGATCTTCACGTTGACCACGGCGGACGCGGCATTCGTCGGTCGCTGACCGACACCGATTCGCGGCGGAACCATCGACCGCCACGACAGCGGATCACTGCAGCGCCAGCGCCATACTGACAACGGCAAGCGCCACGGTCACGGGGCTCATTGCGGACATAAGACGTCAGGAACTGGCGATAAATTCCTAGCCTAGCTCAGTGGGCCGCAGCGAAAATCGAATCGTTCGCGCACAGTGTCCAGGGTGTGGCGAAGGTGGTCGGGTCCGCGGCGGTGTGTGGGCATGAACCGCGTTGTTCCGATCATGCTGCGTGGCAGCGGGTACCAGCGATCGAGATCGAGTCCGCAATCGAGGAATACTTTGTTCGGGACGCTGTCGACGATGAGGCTGGGGTTGTGCATGGTTAGCGATCCGAGCGCTATACGGAAATGCCGCATTCGGCTTCTTCCGTAGATCCGGCGCGTCGAGTTCATACCGAGGGACGTCCCCGAGCTTGTCCAAGAACAGTAGGTGGGTCGAGAAGTAACCCATGTACGACGTCAGATGGAGTGTGGCAGAGCGCGGCTTCACCGAGACGACCGCCAGTCAGGCCGTGGTTTGCATTTGCATTGCGGTCACGACGTCTTCGGTCCAGACGACACCATGGGCGAGGAAGGCGTAGTTGACCATCGCAGCCTGGTAACCGTCACCCCACTCGGGGTGGCGGGGGCCGGCGACGGCATCGCGGACGACGTAAACCTCGAAGCCTTGTTCGAGTAGATCGCGAAGATGCGATTCGACGCACATGTTCGCGAGCATCCCACCGAGAAGGACCTTGCTGATTCGCCGTTTATGTAACTGCAGGACCAGGTCGTTGGTCTGCGAGCCAAATACCTTGTGCGGGCTGACGACGATGGTGTCCGGATCGTTGATGTAGGGCTTGAACTCTTCGAGCCAATCGGCTCCGGATCCGGACAGCCCGTCCAAGTTCAAGGGGCCGGGACGGTCGAAGGTGCCGGTGCGCTGCTCGTCGGCCTCCAGTGCACCGTTGAACAGCCAGCCGTGATCGGTGGGATAGAAGTAGTGGGGTGAGATGAACATTCCGAACGACGCCGCTTTGGCGGCCTGGAAGATCTCGAGCATGTGCGCGACGGTGCCGTTCTCGGTCACGCTGGCGCCGGTCGCCGCCCAGTTGATTCCGGTGGGGCTGAGTACATCGTTCTGCGGATCGATGAACACCACGGCGGTGTCGTTTCGGTTCCAGTTCATTGGAGTGCCTCTTTTCTTGTCGGCGAGCGGATCGTGCGTGTCGGGTTGACTCAATCGATGATGTCGCCAATGGCCGCCGATGTCGTCAGTGCTCGTATCCATTGGGGCTTCCCGTAGACACCCGTAAGCACTACCTGCTGGCGGTAAGGGGTGATGGCGAGCCAGTAACGTGTCCGCTGCGCACGGCGCTAAGAGATGAGCTGTCTAGACGTTCGGAAATACCACCCTTTGCCTGTGGTGGAGCTATTTTCGACATTCGCGTAGGCGTCGTTGACCTCGCCCCGGTGGGAAGCTCTTGGAGTGTAGGCGCGGGACCAGTTGCCCACCATCTGCCAGTGCCGGCGGCCGGGGCGACGACATGGCCGTGGTGTTCACGCCGGCGACCGGTCAACGGCGGCATCAAGGTGAACACGCCGGAGTAGGTGGCTCCGCGGAAGGACAGGGGCGCCAGACTGTGAGTGCCCCATCCCAACGCGCTGACGACGTGTGGAGTGCGAGGAGGGCACACCAACTTCGGCTTTGCAGGCCTCTCTTCAGCCACGAACACGGCTTGGGCAGATGGTCGTTCACGCACTCAGAGGAGTTGATCTAGGGTGATTGGCAGCGAGCGAATGCGCTTTCCGGTCGCGTGGAAGACGCCGTTGGCGATCGCCGCGGCAATGCCCACGAGTCCGACCTCGCCGACTCCCTTTGTTCCGATCGCAGTGGCTCGGTCGGGTTCGCCGACGAACAGGACGTCCATGTCGGGGATGTCGGCGTTGACGGATACGAGGTAGTCCCCGAAGGTTGCATTGGCGATACGTCCGGTGTCCGCGTCGGTGATCGTTTCTTCGAACAACGCCTGCCCGATCCCCCCGACGGTTCCTCCGATAATTTGGCTGGATGCGGTCTTTCGGTTCAGGATCCGTCCGCCGTCGATGGCGGAGACTATCCTGACTATCTTCAGTCGTCCCAGATCGGTGTCTACTTGGACCTCAACGAATTTGGCGCCGAAGGCACCGGTCAGTGCCATGCCGAGATCATGTGGTGCTGGTGGGGTGCTTGTTCCGTCGGCAGTCAATTCTTCGAGGGAGTTCCTGGCGAGGATGTCGGCGTAGGTCTCGTTCGCAGACGGCTCGCCCACTCGATGAATTCTGCCATCGGTGACGGTGACGTTCTCGACCGTGCTTCCTCGTAAGGGCGAGTCGGGGTCGTCGCGGACCAGGCCGACGAAGGCCTGAATGAGGTTCCGGCAGGCCGCGTGCACAGCGTTGCCCAGGGCGCTGGTGAGACCGGATCCGCCGGCCTGCGGCGAGAGCGGCATATCGGAGTCGCCGAGGTCGAAGCGGACACGGTCGATGTCCAGGCCCAGCAGTTCCGCGGAAAGCTGGGTCATCACCGTATACGTGCCGGTGCCGATGTCGATGGCTCCGCTGCACACGTAACCGGAACCGTCACGGCGAACCGATGCCCGGGCCTGGCACGGGGCTTGGTACCACGGGTAGGCGACACCGGCCATGCCGTAGCCGACGAGCCATCGGCCCTCGCGCATCGACCGGGGCTCGGCGCTTCGCCTGGACCATCCGAAGCGTTCGGCACCTTGGATGTAACACTCGCGCAGCGCGTTACTGGACCACGGAAGTCGTAGTTGCGGATTTTTCTCTGCGTAGTTGTGCAGACGGAAGTCCAGCGGGTCGATGCCGACCGCGTAGGCGAGTTCGTCGATGGCCGACTCGAGTGCAAAGTTCCCCTGGGCTTGCGCGGGACCCCGCATGGAGGTGGGACATGGGATGTTCAACCGTCGCTGCTGATCTCGGGTTGCGACGTTGAGGCAGGCGTAGGCGGTGGCGGAGCCCGAGGCGACCGGCTCGAAGTCGTCATCTTCCATTGCGACCGAGGAGGTGCTGCTGTGCTCGATGACGGTGAGGTCACCTTCGCGGGTGGCACCCAGTTTGATGCGTTGCACACTGTCGGGTCGATGCCCTACGGAGGTGAACATCTGCGGGCGGGTCAGCACCAGTTTCACGGGTCGGTGAATCTCACGCGCTGCGACGGCGGTGAGGACGGTGTGGGGCCACACCCGTAGGCCGGCGCCGAATCCGCCGCCCACATACGGTGCGAGAGCGCGGACTCCGCTCTCCGGTATTCCGAAGGTCGCCGCGAGCTGCCTCCGGACGTTGTGCGGCCACTGGGTCGAGTCACGGATGAGCAGGGTGTCGCCGTCCCAGTCTGCGAGGGTGCTGAACAATCCGAGTGGGTTGTTCGTGTTGTCAGGTGTCGTGTACGTCGCGTCGATCATCACGTCGGCCGATCTCGACGCGGCCTGGACGTCGCCGCGCTGGGTGTCCATGCCCCACGGGTTGTTCACGACGGGAGAGCGCGGATCGTCCATGTCCAGGACGGGGGTGGTCGTCTCGTACCTCACCTCGACGAGGTGGGAGGCGGCTGTCGCCTGTTCCGGAGTCTCGGCCACGACTACGGCGACGTGCTGGCCGTAGTGCAGAATGCGGTCGTCTTGCAGGGGAGGCGTCGCTGCCGCACCGAGGTCGGTCATCGGACCGCGCTGCAGTCGAGGGGCGTTCCGGTACGTGAGGACCAGGAGGACTCCCGGAGAGGATTCGGCAGCACGGGTGTCGATGTCGAGGATTCTTCCTGACGCAATGGTGCTCTGGACCAGCGCGGCATGACAGAGGTCGGCGGTCGCGTAGTCGTTGGGATACTTCGCGGTTCCGGTGACCTTGTGAGGCCCCTCGACACGGTCGATCCCCTCGCCGATGATCTTGTTGCTGCCGACGATCGTCATGTCGTTGGCCCCGACACCGTCTCCAGAGCGCGGACGACCGTGCGCTTGGCGAGTTCCACCTTGAAGGCGTTACCCGGCCGGGTCCGCGCACCCTCCACCGCGGCCTCAGCCGCGCGTCGGAATGTCTCGCCGGTGGTGGGTGCGCCGTGCAGAATCTGCTCGGCGGCGTGCGCCCTCCACGGCAATGTTCCTACGCCGCCCAGCGCTACGCGCGCGTAGCTGATCGTTCCGTCCTCGACCACCAATGCGACGGCCGACGAGGTCAGCGCGAACTCGTAAGAGGCACGGTCACGGACCTTGAGATAGTGCGACCGCGCTTTCGCGGGGAGAAGTGGTACGTCGACGCCGGTGATCAGCTCACCATGTTCGAGGACGTTCTCCTTGTCTGGGGTGTCCCCTGGCTGGTAGTAGAAGTCGGTCAGTGGGATGCTGCGCCCAAGTTCAGCTCCGCGGGTCTGAACTTCAGCGTCCGCCGCGACGAGGGCGACGGCGAGGTCGGATGGATGAGTGGCGATGCAGTGCTCGCTGGTCCCCAGAATGGCGTGCATTCGATTGCTTCCGTTCATCGCGGCACAGCCGGTGCCCGGTTCCCGCTTGTTGCATGCTGCTACCGCCGGATCGCGGAAGTAGCGGCACCGGGTGCGCTGCAGAAGGTTCCCACCGATGGTCGCCATGTTTCGCAGTTGCACCGACGCGCCCAGCAGGAGTGCCTCTCGTACGAAAGACAGGCTTACGCGCACCGAGGGTTCGGCTGCGAGTTCTTCCATCGTGGTCAGCGCACCGATATGCAGGATTCCGTCGTTGACGGCGACGCCGTGCACCGGCAATCTCGTGATGTCGACGAGCTTGGCCGGTACCAGCACTCCGTCTTTCATCAGGTCCAACTGCGTCGTGCCGCCGGCAAGAAAGCTGGAGTCCGGGTCGGCGGTGACCGCCGCTATGGCGTCGTCGATGTCCGATGCTCGGACGTACTCAAAGGTTCGCACTTCTCCCACCCGATCTTGCGACCTCGCGGATGGCGGCCACGATGTTCGGGTAGGCCCCACACCGGCAGATGTTGCCGCTCATGTATTCGCGAATGTCGTCGTCGGTGTCCGTGCGTCCTTCTTCCGACAACAAAGCGACGGCGGACATGATCTGTCCTGGGGTGCAATAGCCGCACTGATAGCCGTCGCACCGGACGAATGCGTCCTGTATAGGGTGGAGCCGACCGTCCACCGACACCCCTTCGACGGTGGTCACGTCTCGGCCGTCGCATTGCGCACCCAATGTCAGACACGACAGGACTCGCTTGCCATTGACCAGCACGGTGCACGCACCACAGGTGCCCTGATCGCATCCCTTCTTGGCCCCGGTGAGCCCCAGGTGATCACGCAATACGTCCAGGAGGGTTACCCGACTATCCATCGTCAATTCGTGGTCGGCGCCGTTAACTCTCACGGCGGTAACCACAGTGGGAATATCGTTCGGCGATCCGCCCAGGCTCAACGACTGGTAGTCCAATTCGTGGTCCACGAGAACTCGATTCGATCATGCGGTAACCACAGACGTGGCGGGGAGGAGGGGCTGTCCAACTGCCTCGACTTCTCCATTGATGCTAGGCCGCCCCGCCTACGTGGATCAATAGTGTGTCGGCCTCGCGCGGCGCCGTACGGGTCTGCCAAAACGTTTGAAGTGAGTGGCGCACCGCGTTGCGGTACACACCGATGCACCACTGCAAAAACGAGAGCAACTTGCCGGGGTGGAGAACTGCCAGGTCGGGGTGTTCCGCGCCTACGCGAGCTCAGCCGGGCACGCGTTGATCGGGAGCTCTACCTGCCCGAAATCGTGGATGTCCGACCGGGAACGCTGCCGGGCCACAGGGATTGGTGACGATGTGGAGTTCGCGACCAAACCCGTGCTGGGCGCAGCACATGATCGAACGCGCTTGATGCGCGGGTGCCGGTCTCCTGGCTCACCGTGGACGAGGTGTACGGGCAGGTGAAGTACCTGCGGGTCTGGCTCGAGGAGCGGGATGTGTCGTACGTGCTGGCCACTCGGCGTAACGACGACGTCTTCACCCGGACGGCCGCAGCGGCCGCGTCGACGAGATGATCGCCGCGGTCCCTGCGAAGCCGTGGCGCCGGATCTCGGCCGGCGACGGCGCGCACGGACCACGGGAATACTCCTGGGCGCGGGTGCCGATCCGGATCGCGTGGGCACCCGGGCGCGGGCACTGGCTCCTCGCCCGCCGATCGTTGTCGGACGCCACCGAGATCGCGTACTACATCTGTGCGGGACCCCGGCGTACCACGCTCACCGGACTCGCCACCGTCGCCGGGTCGCGGTGGCGGGTCGAGGAGTGCTTTCAGCAGGCCAAGAATGAGGCCGGACTGGACCAGTATCAGGTGCGCACCTACCGGGCCTGGTATGCCCACACCACCTTCTCGATGCTCGCGCTCTCCTGGCTGGCTGGCACGAAACCCCAAGCGGTAAAAGGGGGATCGGTGTCGCCGAACAGGGCATGATCGACTACACGGCACCCGAGATCCGGCGGCCACTCGTGCATCTGATCGTGCGACACGCCCACCCCGACGAGCATGTCTGGTCCTGGTCCCGCTGGCGACGACGCCGACAGCGCCAGGCCCGCTCCTGCCATTACCGAACCCGCGGGCACCTGCCATAAGTGCCGTTGCAGTATTAGGCCTTACCCTGCGACGGCCCGATACTTTGCGACCGCCCGATCCAGCGTCTTCACCAACAGTTCGGCGAAGGGACCGTCGGAGAATGGGTTTTGCCCTGTGATGAGTTCTCGGTCCTGCATCACATGCGGCTCGAAGAGACCCTTGTTCTGCACCTCACCGCCGGCGGCCGTCAGCGCATTTGCCGGATAGAACACCACCTCGTCCCCGTTCAGGATGTTCTGCTCTGCCCATTTCTCCTCATCGTTGGTGAAAACGGTCATCCGGTAGCCGTTGTATTGCCAGTCCGCGGCCGCTGCCTTGGCGGCCTCTGCATCACCTTCGACGAGTGCTTGCCTGAACTCTTTGGCCTTCGGCATGGCTGCCGTAAGGGCGACTGGGCCGTGGCAGAGAACCGCGGTCGTCTTGGCTTCGGTGTGAAAGTGACGGAGGACCTCCCCTAGATCAGGGTCCTGCATCAGGTCGATCATCGGTGGGTGACCGCCCGGCACGAATACCGCGATGTAGCCATCCAGCCCTCCCTCGATTACTGAACGGATCGAGGGCGGATTCTGAAGGCCAGGGCTGGTGGCAACGAACTCGATGGCCTTTTGAAGCTCCGCTTCGCTACCGCCGAAGTAGTCGGCCTTGAGTGAGAACTGTTCGACGACGGGCGGCGTCCCCTTCGGGGTCGTGAGGAGGACCTCATATCCAGCGTCGATGAGCGCCTGAGCCGGGATTGCAAGCTCGTTGAGGTAGTAGCCAGTCGGATCCTTCCGGCCGCTTTTCAGTTCGAATGTGTCGCTGCTGGAACCGACGATCAACACGGTGCCCTTGGTGCTCATTCCGTCTCCCTTGTTCATTGTTCTCGCCTTGATTTTCTGTGTTGCGCCGACTTGCGCGGAGCTTGTGATGGGTTGATGATCGAACGACCATTGATATAAATAGTCGCGGAAAAACGGCCCGACGTCGCCACCGCCAGCAGGAGCTTGCGGATGCAACCAGCCGCAATCGCGATCTTCCAGGTAACTGCAATTCCATGACCGATCGATGTGTGCGAGACCGTGTCATGGCATGTCGGGCCGGACACCGATGACGTATTCTCGAAGTCGATCACTTCCACGGTGATCGGGCGCTGTTCTCACGGACGGGGAAACTCGGGGTCGACGATGACCGAATTCCATCCTCCGGCGACGCGGTCTGATCCGCTCTCGGCGATTGCGGTAGAGCTGGCCGCGGCCGGCTTCGACGATGCCCACGAAGTCGGACGCGGCGGTTTCGGAGCGGTCTATCGCTGCTGGCAGCGCTCACTCGAGCGCACTGTTGCCATCAAGGTACTCACTGCCGCCGCACTCGACTCGGACGATCTCGACCGATTCCTGCGTGAACAGCACGCCATGGGCAAACTGTCCGGGCATCCCAATATCGTCAGCATCTTCCAGAGCGGCACCACGGAATCGGGCGTGCCCTACATCGTGATGCAGTACCACCCGCGCGACTCCCTCGGCGCGCTGATCCGCGACGCCGGCCCGTTGAGCTGGCAGGATTCACTGCACATCGGCATCAAAATCGCCGGGGCACTCGAAACGGCACACCGACGAGCCACCCTCCACCGCGACATCAAACCCGCGAACATCCTGCTCACCGAGTACGGAGAGCCTCAACTGACCGACTTCGGCATCGCACGAATCGCGGGTGGCTTCGAGACGGCCACCGGCCTCGTCTCCGGTTCCCCCGCGTTCACCGCACCCGAGGTACTCCACGGACAGACCCCCACACCGGCCTCGGATCTCTACAGCCTCGGGGCCACGCTCCTGTGCGCGCTCAACGGTCACTCGGGCAGCGATCGTCACCGAGATGGGGAAACGGCCACTCGAGCACCACACACCACCGACGCGGCAACATCCGATTCGGCGCTGTCCGATTCGACGCACACCGACATACCCGCCGACGTGCGCTCCGCCATCAACCACGCGATGGCGGCCAACATCGAGGATCGGCCCGCGACCGCCGCCGAGTTCGGGGAGGAATTGCGACGAATTCAGCGCCGCCACGGCCTGCCCGTCGACGACATGGCCGTGCCCACCGACATCGGCGACGACCACGCCCGCGAACACCCGCAGTCGGCGCGGGCACGGGCGAGTTCCAAAAGCGGCCCGGTGACAACACGGCTGCGCGTGATCCTGGCCGACGACGACGTCCTGCTCCGCGAGGGCGTGGCGAGCCTGCTCACTCGCTCCGGCTTCGACGTCCTGGAACAGGCAGGCGACGCAACCACACTCCTCGACCTCGTCCGGGAGCGCGCCCCCGACCTGGTGATGGTCGATATCCGGATGCCCCCGACCCACACCACCGAGGGGCTCGACGCGGCCCGGGCGATCCGCGACGAATTCCCCGAGGTCGGCATCCTGGTCCTGTCGGCGCACGCCGAAGTCGAACACGCGATGGAGCTACTGGCCAGCGGCCGGGGAATCGGCTACCTGCTCAAGAGCCGCATCACCGACGTGGACGACTTCATCGATACCCTCCAGCGCATCGCCGCGGGGGCCTCCGTCGTCGACCCCGCGCTGGTTCAGGAGTTGGTCTCCGCCCGCAGGCGCAACGACCCGCTCGCCGCGCTCAGCGCGCGGGAGCGGGAGGTACTGGCCCTCATGGCGGAAGGACGTTCCAATTCCGGCATCGCCCACCGACTGTGGGTCACCGCGGGCACCGTCGAGAAACACGTACGCAGCATCCTCACCAAACTGAACCTCCCGGAGACCGGCGACGATCACCGACGAGTCCTCGCGGTCGTCACCTTCCTCGAGGCCCGCTGACCGGAGCCACCCGCTCTCCGTCGGTTCCGTCACCGGCGCCGAGCAGATCCCGGACTGCAGCGGCTGACAGATCGGACTTCGACACGAACCCAACAGCCGGGCTCACCGAGATCAGTTCGGCCAGGTCCTGCTCGGCGTGCGTGGAAATCAGGATCACCGCTGACGGGTGCACCTCGTCGTCGAGCCGCTCCGCGAGTTCGAATCCACTTTCCGCGCCGAGTTCGACGTCGACCAGGATGACGTCGGGCTGTAGCTCCACGGCCGACCGGACCGCGTCGGCGGTGTTCGACGCCGTGCCGACGACCGTGATGCCCTGCTGCTCGAGCAGACGCCGGGCAGTATCCGAAAAACGTGGGTTGTCGTCGACGATCAGGCACCGTAGACGACCGAGCTGCAACACCATGACGTTCATGATCGACCTCGCACTCCTGGTACGCATTCCGGGTAGCAGGAAAAGGTGTCCACGCCGAGGGTCCCGTAGGTGGTGACGGCACCAAGCCGCCCCGTACCCGCTGCCGACAGCCGGTGCCACGCCGAATCAAGGCCTCGAGGTGAGCCGAAACGCCCCGGCCGCGTTGATCGCAACGTGGTTACCGGCCACTCGTGGAACCACACACCGAGTTGCTAACGCAGCGAGGCGTCGACTCGACCACTGCCACCGGTTGTGATGACCTGCGCTGTCTAACTCCCTTGAGCGGTAGATATGGCCAACCAGGATATTTCCGTCGCGTTCGCTGCCTGCCGGAAGATCGAGTCGCTCTACGGGCCCTTTCGTACGTACTCCCGGTCTGGGAATGGGGTGGTGCAAGGCACGCTCAGTTACCACGCACCGTGACCGCCGAAGTGGCCGAAGTGGCCGTGGTGGCCGAAACCACCGAAACCGCCGAACTCCCCTGGGAAGTGGTGCACATCCGGCCGTCCGGGTCCGAACGGCCCCGTCGACCCCGGCCAGCCCCAGGGGAAACCCGAATCTGGTACGTCTGTTACGGGACCCGCATCCGGGACGATTCGAGCGGCAGGCGTAGCCCCTGTATCGAGCGATGTTGCGGCGGAAGCAGTTCCGGCACCGAGGGCGATCAGGGGTGTGATCGTGGCTGCGGCAATTGCCACGCGGATTGCGAACCTGTTCATTGTTCAAACCTTCATTTCTGTGTTGCGCCGCCTTGTGCGGAGCGTGTGATGGGTTGATGATCGAACGACCATTGATGTAAATCGTCGTGCAACGGCGGCTCCACGTCGCCACCGCCAGCAGGAATATGCGGAGACCACCAGCCCCAATCTCCGTCTTCCAGGTAGCTGCAATCCTGGCGATTGCAGTAGAGCCAACCGCTCGCAGCTGCGCTCGACTCGGACAACACCGAGGAGTCATTTGGGCGATATTGCCTCACGATGTAGGGCCAACCCGATTCCCTGGCACCGCGTTAATGCCCCGACAGTTTGCCCACGGCGGAATCCACCGGGGCAGGCTTCCCTTCGGTCACTCGCCGGCGACCGGGATGGTGATGTCCAGCGTGGTCCCGTGACCGGGCGGACTCGTGATCTGCATGTGGCCGCCGAGTGTCTCGACGCGGTCCTGTAAGCCGATGAGCCCGGAGCCCGCACCGGACGAGGCACCGCCGACGCCGTCGTCCCGGATCACGAGATCGAGGGTGTCGTCCTCCGCCCGCAGGGACACGTCCACCTCGGAGGCGTGGGCGTGCTTGGCGGCATTGGTGAGCGCCTCGGCGACCACATAGTAGGCGGCGACCTCGACCGATTCGGTGAACCGGCGTTCGACGGCGATATCGAGGGAAACGGGGACAGCCGAACGACGGGCCAGCGTCCGCACAGCCGACCCCAGCCCGCCCTTCGACAGGATCGCCGGATGGATCCCGTGCGAGAGTTCCCGCAGATCCTCCGACACACCCTTGAGCCCGGAGGCGATGGCCGACAGCTGCTCCTTCACGTCCTGCCATTCGACCGGCACCGACGCTTCTGCCAAGCGCACCTCGAGGCCCAGCGACACCAACCGCTGTTGGGCCCCATCGTGCAGGTCACGTTCCAGGCGACGGCGCGCCTCGTCGGCGGCCGCGACAATCCTGGCCCGTGAGGCGATCAGTTCGGCACGGGTCACAGCATTGGCGATCGCGGTCGCGACGAGATCGGCGAAGTCGCCGAGTCGTGCCTCGGTGTCCGCGGGCAGCGGCTCGGTGCCCCGCGATCCGACGATCGCCGCGCCCCACACCCGTTCGTCGACGACGATCGGGACTCCCACGATCGAACCGAAGCCCTCGGCACGAATGCGAGTAGCAACTGCCCCACCGACGTGTGCGTGGTTGTCGATCCTGGCGCCGTGGCCGGTGCGCAACACCATCGCCCCGACGTCGCCGCCCTCCGTCGAGATCCTGTCCCCGGTGCCGGGCATCCGAGTTACCCCCGGCTCGTATCGAACGGCGACCAGCGTCCCGGTGCCGTCCCCCTCGTAGCGAAGCAACACGGCGTCGACCACATACAGCCAGAGCGCCAGTTCTTCGGCCACCGCCGTGAACACCTCCGGAGGGCTCACCCCACGCGCCGCCAATGTTGCCACCCGCCGCAGTGAAGCCTGGTGTCCGGCGAGGATGCTGAGCTCGTCCCGGCTCGCCTCCGCCTCCCGGCGGCGCAGCACCGCCTCCGCGGTGCGCAATCTGGCCTGACCTGCCATGAGGTTGGCCACCAGCGCAACGGGCAGGAACACCACAATGGCCACCCAGTCGCCGGCTTTGGTCGGAATCAGGGCCCCCTCCACCTGCAGGTGAAAATAGGCGTAGACGACGGCGCTCACCAACGTCGTCATCACCGACAGCGCGAATCCCCACCGAGCCGAGACCACCAGAACGCCGAGCAAGAACACCGCACCGAATGCGTTTTGCGGCGCGACCTTGTTCAGCTGGTGCACCACAACGGTTTCCATGGTGATCACGGTGGCGGCGACCACGATCCCCAGCCACAACGGCGGGGTGGTCGGACGCACCAGGAGCGATATCAGACGCGCAGGCATCTGGTGCGCGTCCGCATCGGAAACCGCCCGTGGGGACGCTGCGCCGCGCCGGGACAGCGCTCCGATTGACCGCCGTGACCACTTTCGCGTCATCGTGCATGCTCGGATCAGTCGTGGAGTTCTCGGACAGACCTCGATGAACATCATATCGAGCTGCCGGTCCCATCCAATCGAGTCAGTCCTGCTCCGACCACATGGCCCGCGCTAGACGATATGGGTGACCGCCGGCCTGAGCTGGGGGTTGCGGGCCGGGGCGCCTCACCAATGTTCGTGGGTTACCGAGCGGGAATCCCCCGACGAACAGAGGTATCGTCGACAAAAAGGTGATCTCACCGCGTACCCAAGGACACGTCGAGCACGTCCTCACCAAACGCGGATTCATCTCACGCGCACAAATCGTCGCCTGGGTCGTTGACCAGTCCACGTCAACCCGGTCCGGCGAGGAAAACTGGAACCCAACAGCTTTGCGACGGCCCCAGCACACTGAAGCAACCGAGCAAACCGTCGAGGAAAATATGCCCGATCACCTCATGTGCTGCGACGGTCGATGCTACGGTGAGCGGCCGATTCTGTGTGACCCCATGCAGAATCGGCTCGACTTCCACACTGTCAATCGCAGCGTAGGCAGCGGCCGCGCTTTCCGGTCACTTCATCTTCCTCAGGCCGTCAGGCGCGAAAGGCACGGCGCCCCGGCCAGCTCTTCGCGCCGACCGTTTGGTGCGCGACCGATACGGGTACTGCATGGCGGAGGTAGATGAACTGCGTAGCAGCTTCACCCGGACCCGGCGGTCTGTACTCAGAGTTGTATGACCGGGATCGGGCGGTCCAGGCGCGCCGAGTGTGCCCGCAGCGATCCGAACAACCCGCCGGGAGAGTTTCATGAAGAGGCGAGGATATTGACTACTCTGATTTCCCTGAATGTCGGACTGCCACAGGATGTTTCCTGGCGTGCGCGAACCGTGTACACGGGTATTTGGAAGAAGCCGGTGGACGGCCCGCGGATGGTGCGACGACTCAACATCGACGGTGACGGGCAAGGGGATCTCGGCGGGCACGGCGGCCAGCACCGTGCGGTGCTGGTGTACCAAACCGATTCCTACCGGTACTGGGAACAAGAACTCGGTCGCGAGGTCCTCGAGCCCGGTCAGTTCGGGGAGAACTTCACCGTCGACGGGTTACCCGACGACGAGGTGTGTATCGGGGACCGCTATCAGATCGGTGAGGCCGTATTCGAAGTCAGCCAACCCCGCGTGACGTGTTATCGCGTGGGTCTGCGCATGGGGGAGCCCCGTATGGCCGCACTCCTGGTGTCGCATCGCCGACCGGGGTTCTACTTCAGGGTGATCACCGAGGGTGAGGTGCAAGCGGGTCAGGAGATCGTCAAGATCGAATCGGGCCCCGAAGGGGTCACGGTTGCGGATATCGATGCACTGCTCTACCTCCCCGGCCACCCTCGGGACGGGCTCGCACGCGCCCTCCGCGTCCCGGCGCTCAGTCCCGGCTGGCAAGGTTCGCTACGGAGCCTTCAGGAACAGGCCGACCGTGGGGCGGCCGGGGCACCGGGCAACACCGGCTTGACTGCCGCCGCCACCAGTCCGCCACCGGCATGGACCGGGTTTCGCCCGCTGACGGTCACCGGCATGCAGGCCGAGAGCCGCAGCGTGTTCTCCCTTTCCCTGGCCGCCGCCGACGGCTCGCCGCTCCCGACCTGGCTCCCCGGCCAATCGATCACACTGCGCCTGCCGCCGACATCGGGGAATGCCCCCCTGGTGCGGAATTACTCGCTGTCGAACCGGCCGGGCTCGAGCCGGTACCGGATCGCGGTGAAACAGGAGCCGCACGGCGCGGCGAGCGGCTACCTGCGCGCGCACGTGAGAGTCGGTGACACCCTCGAGGTGGCCGCCCCGCGCGGCACGTTCTTCCTCTCCGACACTGACGAGCCGGTGGTGCTCGTCTCCGCCGGTGTCGGCGTCACCCCGGTACTGGCGATGCTGCAATCACTGGTCGCGGCGCGATCGGCCCGGCGGGTGTGGTGGGTGCACGGAGCCCGCGACAGCGCGGAGCACCCGTTCGCGAAAGAAGCTCGAGTGCTTGTGAACCAGCTCGCGCACGCTCGTGCCCACATCTGCTTCAGCCGCCCCTCGAGCACCGATCGACAGGGCGTCGACTACACCTCGAAGGGCCGGCTCTCCGCTGCCCTGATCGCCGACCTCGGTGTGCCGTGTGAGGCGGATGCGTACCTGTGCGGTCCCGCCACCTTCATGACCGACCTCACCGCGGTGCTCGCGGACCACGGTCTGGATCCGGACCGCATCCACGGCGAGACGTTCGGCGCGGGAGCCGCGCTCACACCCGGCATCGCCGTCTCGTCGTCGACGCCGCCGCACCCACCCACCGGGCCCCCGGGATCCGGGCCCGACGTGTCCTTTTCTCGCAGCGGCCTCACCGTGCCGTGGAACCCCCGTCACGGAAGTCTGCTCGACTTCGCCGAAGCCTGCGACGTGCCGACACGCTGGTCGTGCCGCACGGGTGTGTGTCACACCTGTGAAACCGCGGCGTTGTCCGGAGATGTGCGCTACGACCCCGAACCGGTCGAACCTCCCGCCGCCGGCAATGTTCTGATCTGTTGTTCACAGCCGACGGACAGCGTGGTCCTGGACCTGTGACGGTGTGAACCGGCTCCGTCATCCGACACCCGGAGCGGTTCGCTACAGGACTTTGAGCAGCCGTTCGGCCAGCACGGCTGCCGAGGCCGGGTTCTGCCCGGTGAACAGGTTGCGATCGACGACCGTATACGGTTTCCACATCTCACCCTTGGTGAAGTCGACTCCCAGATCGATGACTTCGTCTCCACCAACCAGCCGGCCTTCGGTCCGAGCCCGTTGTTGCTTCGTTTTTGAGCTGACTCGACCAGGTGTAGCTCTGTTCGGGCGGTCAAGTCCCGGACCATGGAGTCGAAGTGCTCGAGACCTCCGCCGCGCACCGCCGCCTTTCTGGCCCGCTCGGCCCCGTCGATCATGATCCATCTTCCGTGGTGCCGTCCGGGGCGCACTCCGCGGGTAGTGCGTCGTTACTACAGGCGTGTCATGTACTGCGGTCCGGCTGTTTTGCGCGCCCGACCGGGGCCACTTCAGACTGCCAGAGCCAGCGTCCATTGATCCGGAATCGCAATGGTCAGGTGGAAACATCCCTGTTGTACGAGTAGGAGTCGGTTCCATCTCTGGCAATGACGACCCGGGCATATTCAAGATGATTGGTTCGATTGACGAATCCTTGCGTAGTGCCGGGCCGCGCGGGCTCGATTTCCGCAGCCATGCGAGCACCATTCTCGTCTGGGATGGTCCTTGATGAAGAAGAGTACGCAACCAGGCCCCTCGCAGGCTCTCAACTTACACCGTAAAGTCCCGCCGAACAGATCGACCGCCGACGACGCGATAACGGAGAGCGCATGGTCAAGTGACCGGCCACTGGTGCATGGCTCTGAATGCAATTCAGGTTCGATACGTAGCTCACGCCATTGAGGGACTCCCCCTGCGAATTCATTGAGAGCACTGACGGCATCAGCGTCGAGGGGGGACCGCTTCACGATCGCGGAGGCGATCGCCCTGATTGCATCTCTAAGTCTCAGTGTGGCGGTCAGGTCCCCATCTGTTACTTCATCTACTTCTATCCGA
Organism: Rhodococcus sp. JVH1; assembly: GCF_000280725.2. NCBI lineage: Bacteria > Bacillati > Actinomycetota > Actinomycetes > Mycobacteriales > Nocardiaceae > Rhodococcus > Rhodococcus sp. JVH1. Next base: position 128,760 of record NZ_CP166290.1, read on the forward strand.
ACGTCACGTAACCATGTCGCTAGATGCTCAGGCTTCTGTAAGCCTTCGCGTGGACGTCCGCGCGAGGCGTAAGCCGTATTGGCCAGTTCGATCGCGATCGGCTCGCCGAGCAGCGGTGCTCCACCTGAATGCTCGTCCATGTCGTCGATGGTATCGAACGCACTCGTTCGCGCTTCTAATGGTTCCAAACGGTTGACACCGTCAGATATTGGATCTAGGCTTCTAACGGTTGAATCACACTCAAGCATTAGAATTGGAAGGCAATGGCGACGCTTCAGACCGGCCACGTAGGGCTCAATGTCACAGATCTGGCCCGATCAGCATCGTTTTACCAGCGAGTTCTCGGGATGAGCGTCATCGGGGAACAGACAGCGGGTGATCGCCGGTTTGCATTCCTCGGCCTCGACGGCACGTTGATGCTGACGCTCTGGCAGCAAAGCTCAGGCGCATTCGATGCTGACGTTCCCGGCCTGCATCATCTCTCCTTCCAAGTACCTGACATCGATGCCGTACGTAGGGCGGAAGCGGTGGTGCGCGAACTTGGCGCAAAAATGTTCCACCAAGGTGTTGTTCCTCATGGCGAAGGCATCGCATCCGGCGGCATCTTCTTCAGCGATCCGGATGGAATCCGTCTGGAGATTTACGCACCGGCGGGGGCGGATATCGCCCCCGCCCCCATCGCGGATGCACCAACCTGCGGATTCTTCTAGTGGATCACGTCGGCGAGCAGACAGTGCAGGCGAGAGTTGGTGTGCGGGTTGCTCCCTGGGGGTCCGCGCATGTCTCGGCTAATATTCCACCCGTGGCTGCTAATTTCTTACTACACCAGCCAATGATCGTAATTGGCGCAGCGGCCGATGACGGTTCTCTGTGGGCCAGTCTGCTCGCCGGGCGTGAAGGGTTTGTCACAGCAATCGACGATAGAACTATCGTCGTCGACGCACTTCCTGGAATGTTCGACCCTTTGTCAGAGCTGTTTGATGTAGAGCGTGAAATCGGAATTCTTGCGATCGATCTTGGGACCAGGCGGAGGATGCGGATCAACGGGCGAGCACACACGGTTGGGGCTCAACTAGTGGTGCAGACGGATCAGGTCTATGCGAACTGTCCTAAGTATATTCAGGTTCGTGGTGTATCGCGCACAGAGTGTTTCGACCCGCAGGTTCACCGCACAAAGCTGCTGACTGATAGGCAACGGACGCGGATCACAGAGGCTGACACCTTCTTCATAGCCACAAGCGCCACCGGGCTGGGGGCCGATGTGTCGCATCGAGGAGGCAACCCCGGTTTCGTAACAGTGTCGAGCAGTCGCAGACTGTCCTGGCCAGACTATTCCGGCAACATGATGTACATGACGCACGGCAATCTTGAACTCGATGCTCGCTGCGGTCTCCTTTTTCCAGACTGGGAGCGTGGTGGTGCATTGCATATCACTGGCCGAGCCTATGTGGATTGGGATCGCAGCCGTGCGGATGCTGTTCCAGGTGCACAACAGATGGTCGACTTCGATGTTGAGCAGGTAATCCAAGTCGATGAGGCCTACGCACTCCATTGGTCGTTTGGGGAGTATTCGCGGTTCAACCCCCCTTCAGTTCTGGAACCTAGCTCCCCATAATTTGACGGCGTCTGCGCTGTTCGTGCATATATGACAGGGGAGGCCAGGGACTGCCCCCGATTGTGGTTTAGGTCCTCGGCGGTTCGGCTGGTGGGTGTGCGGCCGAGGTCGCGTCCTCTGAGGCGGTAACTGTCGCCGTTGAGGGAGATGACATCGGCGTGTTGCACTTGCGGTCGATCATTCGTCGAGGCCGCGACCTCGTCGCCGAAGACCATGAGGAATTCGTCGCCCCCGATCCGGGCCACGGTGTCGCTGGGGGCGCCACCGACTGCAGCTGTTCGGCCCACGGGCGTACCCCCGCCCGGGATCGGCGGCTCGTTCGCGCCGAACCCAACTCCCTGCCGACCCCATCTGCCCGAATGTTACTGTGGCACATCACCAATTACCGTTCGCGTCGCGGCGTTTCTCGGTGCGGAACAACGTGGCCAGCCGGCCCAACGGGTGCCGTTACAAGTCATAGCAACGATCTACGATGTCTTCGCCTGTGCGCTAGCCGATCTGGTCACCGTGCCCGCCACGCGGACGCTCGACGTAAGAAGACTCATCGGCAGCCAACGACCCAAGCGAGCCCGGATGATCCCGCGATGACTGACCGAGCTGACGATAGTCGGCCACGTGGGTCGCCGGTGACTGCAACTGCGCCCGCTGCGGCCGGGTGATGGGCAAACCGTGGGTGCGCTGGCCGTTGGTCGGCGAGATCGCCGGCGCACTTCACCTTTCCGTGAACACAGTTCGCTCCCACCAGCGGACGCCCGAACGAGGAAGCCGACCAGAGTGCCGCACCACGCTCGCGATCCGAACGGCTCTACGGGCAGGGTTCCGGGATCGTCCCGATCACCGGATCCGTTGTCGCCGAGCACACCTGTCCGCATTCGCCGCTGACCGTCTATCGGTGGGCGGACACCACCGCGGCGCTGTTGGCGATGCTCGAATTGACCGGCACCGGTCACGCCCAACTGCGTTTCCGTGACCCCACCCGCAATCGGGATGTCATGCCGACGCTGCGCTGCGAGATGCTCCGGCTCCTCGCCGGGGTGAGCACCCCAGCCGATCGGCAGACCGGCTCCCGGGTTTGCGCGGTCCTGCGCGGCAGCGGCAGGGTCGACATCGGAGAGAAGACCTTCACCCTGTCCGCCGGCGACGTCTTCGTCGTGCCCTCCTGGGCCACCCACCGGCTGACGGCCGACCACGACCTCGACATCTTCACCACCAGCGACGCGCCCGTCCTCGAAGCGCTCTCCCTCTACCGCAGTGAGCAGGTCCAATCCTCATGACACCCAGCCATTTCGAGACCCTGATCATCGGAGGCGGCATCGGCGGTCTGGCGACCGCACTCGCACTCGCCCAGACCGGCCGCCCCGTCCAACTGGTCGAGCAGGCCTCCGCATTCACCGAAATCGGGGCGGGTCTGCAGATCGGCCCGAACGCCACCCGCGCCCTCGACCGTCTCGGCCTGCTCGACGAACTCTCCGCGGTCGCGGTGCATCCGCACAGCGCGATCGTGCGCGATGCCCTCACCGGTGAGGTGCTCACCGCCTTGGACTTCGGCACCGCGTTCCGCGCCCGCTACGGATACCCGTATTTGGTCGCGCACCGCAGCGACGTTCTCTCGATCCTGCTGCATGCCTGCGAACGTGAACCGCTGGTGACCCTGGAAAACAACCGCACCGTGCAGACGGTCGCCGACACAGAGCGCGGTGCGGTCATCTCTTTCGCCGACGGTGACGAGTACACGGCCGACCTCGTGGTCGGCGCGGACGGCATCAAGTCGAGGGTCCGGCAACTGCTCGACATCTCCGAACCGGTCTTCAGCGGGCACATCGCGTACCGCGGCGCCATCGACATCGACCAGGTCCGCACTGACATATCCACCGACGACGTCGTGTTGTGGATAGGCCCGGGCATCCACCTGATGCAGTACCCGGTGCGCCGCGGCGAGCTGTATAACCAGGTCGCGGTGTACGAGAGCCCCCGCTACGCCGCGGGTCGCGACGACTGGGGGCACCGCGAAGAGTTCGACGAGATGTTTACGCCCGCCTGCGAGAGCGTCCGCAACGCGGTCGCCCAAATCGATGCCAGCCGCGCCTGGCCGGTCTTCGACCGCGACCCGATCAGCACCTGGAGCACCGCGCACACCGTACTGATCGGCGACGCCGCCCACGCGATGCTGCAATACCTCGGGCAGGGGGCTTGCCAGGCCCTCGAGGATGCGTTGAGCCTGTCCCGATCCCTGGCGGCATTCCCCGACGATCTCACCCGAGCATTCAAGACCTACGAAGGAGCTCGCGTCCCGATCACCAGCAAGTGCCAAACCGTGGCGAGGCCCTGGGGACGGACCTGGCACACCGACGACCCGGCTCTGCTCGCCCTGCGCAACCGTGTCTTCCGCATGCGCGCCGCCGACGATTACACCGACCTCGACTGGCTTTATGCCGAACGACCCAGCGACCTGGGACCGCTACGCACCTGATACCAACCGACCACCGACCGTCACCCAGCAGAAGGAAATCCATGAAGATCCTCAGCTATCGCACCGCCACCGGCCACGACAGCGTCGGCGCCCTGGTCTCCGATGACACGCTCGTCGACCTGAGTTCGCTGATTCCCGCACCCGCCTCCGGTGTAAGCCCGATCCGTCTACTTCTGCAGGCCACCGAGGGCCGCCTGCAATTCCAGGACACCGAGCTGGCCGGCCGCGAACGCATCGCGCTGGACACCGTCACCGTCGCCCCGCTCGTCGCCGACCCCACCAAAATCATTGCCGCACCGGTCAACTACCGCGACCACCAGGCAGAAATGATGGAGGACTATCACATCGACGCCCTCGGTGTCTTCCTCAAGGCCCCATCGTCTGTCATCGGGCACGGCGAGACCATCCGGTTGCCCTACACCGACCGCCGCTTCGACCAGGAGGGCGAGCTCGCCCTGGTCATCGGCCGGACCACCGAGAACGTCTCGATCGACAACGCCCTCGCCGCCGTTGCCGGCTACACCTGCTTGCTCGACATCACCATGCGCGGTGGCGAAGACCGCTCCACCCGCAAGTCCTTCGACACCTTCACCCCCGTCGGCCCGTATCTTGTGACCCCCGACGAAGTCGGCCCGCTCGCGTCGTTGCAGCTGCGGACCCACGTCAACGGCACCCTCCGCCAGGACGCCGATATCGCGGACCTGATCTGGGGTGTGCCTGAACTGGTCAGCTACGCCTCGTCAGTGATGACCCTGCATCCGGGGGACATCATCACCACCGGAACTCCCGCCGGTATCGGACAGATCCACGACGGCGACACCGTGAGCGTCGAGATCGATCGCATCGGTGCGCTCACCGTCACCGTCAGCGCCGCCGGCGCGGTGGCGTGCCCGACGAAGGGCGCCGTTCGCGGCCCCAAGCCCCCAGCCGAGATCACCCCCGTCCGCAGCCGGGTCAGCCCCGAATCCTGATCGGCAGCTCCCCCCGATGCCGTCCGCGGTGGGCTGTATCGGGCGTACCGAACTGGCGTTGGTTTCGTACCGGACCGCCAGTGCTCCGGCCCGAAGGGAAGTGTTGCGTTACAAAGCAAGTACTTCGCCATCATCGGGTGAGATCGCTCGGGCGTGCGAGCAACGCTCCTGACCACCGCAACCACGGTCCGAGCCACGCGCCCGCGGACGCCCGACGCTGAGCGACGACCATCTCCGGGAGGTGGTCCGCGCCTATCTCGACAAAGCCACCCGTGGCACCGGACTCACCCGCCGGCTCGCTACGCGATTCGACCGGCCGGAAGCAACCATCTCCGACTGGATCGGCGCCGCGCGTCCGACGAGGATTTCGCAGCGCCGGGAGCCGCCGGGCGTCGGGGCGCATCCGCAGGCCCCCACCTGAACACACCGTAGATCCTGCCGGACCGATACCCCCGGCCCGGCTCGGGTGGCCGGTCAGTGAGCGGTGAAGCCGCCATCGACTGGAAGGGCGACGCCGACTATTAGGCTGGCACCGGGACTGCACAGCCAGAGGACAGCTGCTGCAACTTCGTCCGCACGCCCCAGTCGGCCGATCGACTGTTCCTTCATGATCTCAACCATGGCGTGGGGCTGGCTGTCGAGCATGGCTGCGACTATGGGGGTGTCGATCGTTCCCGGGCACACTGCGTTGACTCGGATACCTCTGGGGGCGTACTCGACTGCGACGCTTTTGGTAAGCCCGATCACGCCGTGCTTGGACGCGTGATACGCGGCTCGTTCAGGCAGTCCCACGAGTCCCCCCAACGAAGAGCAGTTGACGATGGCGCCGCTGCCCTGTTTCCGCATTTGGCGAAGCTCGTGCTTCATGGAGGCCCACACGCCGCGCAGATTGACTCCGTTTACGCGGTCGAAGTTCTCGGCCGTCTCATCGGCCGCATCACTAGGAGGCGCCTGGATACCGGCGTTGTTGAACGCCATGTCCAGGCGACCGTACGTCGCGACCGCACGTTCGACCATCGCAGCCGTTTGATCCTCGTCCGTGACGTCGCAGGCGACTCCGATTGCCTGGTGGCCGGATGATGTCAGCGTCTCGGCGGCGGTTGCCACGGCGTTCTCGTCGACATCCGCCAGCACGACGGCGGCGCCGGCCTCGGCGAAGGCCCTGGCTGTCGCAAGCCCCATGCCTGATGCTGCGCCGGTGACCAGTGCCACCTTGTTCTCGAAGTCGTATATCGGGTTCATAGTGCGGGTTGCTCCAATCATCGGTCGGCGTGACGCCGATCGGTCAGTTGCGCTGTGGGGTGAGGGGCAGGGCGCGAGGTCCGTGGGTGCCGTGTCCGATGCGCTGTATGTCAGGGCCGCAGCAGGGTTTTGATGGCACGGCGTTCGTCCATCGCGCGGTAGCCCTCGGCGACCCGCTCCAGGGGCAGTGTCAGGTCGAAGATCTTGCCCGGGTTGATACGGCCGGTAAGGACGCGGTCGATGAGATCGGGCAGGAATCGGCGCACGGGAGCGGGGCCGCCGCGCAGGGCGACGTGCGAGAAGAACAGTTCTTCGCCGGCGAGGCTCACACCGTGGGGGACGCCGACGAAGCCGATGTTGCCGCCCTGGCGGGTGGAGTGCAGTGCCTGCTGCATGGACTCGCTGGTGCCGACGCACTCGAGGACGGCGTCGGCGCCGACACCGCTGGTCAGGTCCTTGATGCGGGTCACCCCGTCGCCGCCACGTTCGGCGACGATGTCGGTGGCGCCGAAGTGGGTCGCCAGATTCTGGCGGGAGGCATGGCGGCTCATGGAGATGATCCTCTCGGCGCCGAGTTCTTTGGCCGCGAGCACTGCAGAGAGGCCGACTGCGCCGTCGCCGACGACGGCAACGGTCTGGCCGGGTTTCACTTCTGCGGCGACGGCGGCGTACCAACCGGTGCCCAGGACGTCGGAGCAGGCCAGCAAGCTCGGGACGTGTTCGTCGCCGGGCACCTCGGGGGTGGCGACGAGGGTGCCGTCGGCCAGCGGGATCCGCACATACTCGGCCTGACAGCCACCGATGAATTCGCCGTGCGCACAGCCGCTCTGGTAGCCGTGCCGGCAGTTCGGGCAGATGTTGTCGGAGGCCATGAACGAGCCGATGACGAATTCGCCCGGCTTCACCGATCTGACGTCAGCGCCGATCTGTTCGACGATTCCGACGTATTCGTGGCCGAACGGGGTGGGCGCGCTCACCTTGTTGATGCCGCGGTAGTCCCACAGGTCCGAGCCGCATACGCAGGTGGCAGTGATTCGCACGATGGCATCGGTCGGGTACACGATCGTCGGCTCGGGGCGCTCCTCGATGCGGACATCGCGCGGAGCATGAAGGACAGTTCCTCGCATGATGGGGTTCCTTTCTGCGCCGAGCTCACGTGGCTGGGGCGCGGCGAGTTGGTCGGTCTACGGTCTGGTGTGTGGCCGACGGGATCGACTGCCGTCCATTGGCTACCAGACCGGTTGGCGACGACCCCTTTGACGACCGGCAGCGCGCAGAGAAGACCTTCGGCCATCCGGCGTAGAACGCCAGTTGGGTAAGCGTTTTGGACGCCTGAGCTTGGGTACGACCGCTATTCATGGCGCGGCTGAGGTGATCCGAGACCTGGCCGACCTGACCGAAGGAAACCTGCGCGCTGTCCTCGTCCGTACCTAGACAACCGCAGGCTGCGCATTTGTGACAGGGGCCGGTTATCCATGTACTGGCAGTACACCCCTGCTTCCCGCGCGAGGCCTTAACCTGGCTGCGTGGACAGTACCGAGGACATCCGCGAATTCCTGGCCACGAGGCGGGCCAGGATCACACCGCAGCAGGTAGGGCTACCGGTGTACGGCAGACGCCGAGTGCCCGGATTGCGCCGCGAGGAAGTGGCAGCGTTGGCCGGTGTCAGTGTCGACTACTACGCCCGCCTCGAACGCGGCAACCTCACCGGGGTCTCCGACAGCGTGCTCGAGGCCATCGCCCGTGCACTACAGCTCGACGAAGCCGAGCACACCTACCTGTACGACCTGGCTCGCGCCGCGAATCCCACACCGCGTACCCGACGGCGTCCCACCCGGGGCCCGCGGATCAGTCCCAGCGTCCAGCGTGTCCTGGCCGGGATGACCGATGTACCCGCCATCATCCGCAACGGCCGCTTGGACATCCTGGGAGCGAGCCAGCTCGGATACGCCCTCTACTCCCCCCTCTACGACGACCCGAGGCGGCCGGCCAACTTTGCTCGATTCGCGTTCCTCGATCCGCAGGCGCACGATTTCTATCCCGACTGGGAAGATTCCGCGAACGTATCGGTGACCCTGTTGCGGACCGAAGCCGCCCGCAATCCCCGCGATCGCGGACTCCCGACCTCATCGGTGAACTGTCGACCCGCAGCGGGGATTTCCGTCAACGCTGGGCGGCCCACGACGTTCGACTACACCGAACCGGGTCCAAGCAGTTCCATCACCCCGCTGTCGGGGACTTCACGCTCACCTACGACGACCTGCAGCTGTCGGCACCCATCGGACTGACCATGAGCGCCTACACCGCTGAACCTCAGTCACCGTCCGAAGATGCGCTCAAGCTCCTCGCGAGCTGGGCCGCAACACTGGACCGGACCGACGAACAGGCCCACACCGACGGCATCAACGGCTAGAGATACGGGAACCGTCGTTGGTGCTCAAAAAATTGCGGTCACGTTCTGGCGTCAGCGACCGGCGCGTGGAACCTGCAGTCCAGTTGCGGCCTTCGTATGGCTCATTTGGCCACCGCGATGATCTCAGCCACCCCGGTCCCAACGGCGGGTGGTGATGCCCAGCAGGTCCTGGCGCTGCTTCGCGCTGAGTCCGCCTATTCGCTGGTTGTCGGCAATAGACAGCTCCTTGAGGATCTGACTAGCCCACACCGCATCCGCCCCCGGAAGCGCCTTCATCAAGGCGCTCACCCAAGTCTTGCTCACGATCGCGTTGGTTTCCGCGTGCTCGAGAACGTCGGAAACCGTGAGCTGTCCGGTCTGGACTGCGAGAAGAATATCGCGCCGTGCCTTCCGGATCGCGGCGGCCTTCGCCCACGCCTCCGCACGTTCCTCGGAGGTCAATGCAGGTACGTCCGCCAACTACTCCCTCCTCATCACTTCGATCGACCCGAAACACATCCGGAGTTCGCCGCCCCTGACCTCTTCAGCCGTTCGCGCGCATCCTGGCGGGACGTGATATACCGCGGTCGATCGGGAGGTCCTCGGTGTCGGCAAGGACTAGGAGTGAGTGCGACCGCCTACCGAGCACTGGCGCCCAATCATGCCTGCGCGCATCGGTACCGGTGATGTCCGCGTTATCCTCGACGACCACACCGGTCGCCGCCGCCTCCTTGTCCGCGGACCGGCACCCACGCACCCACTGTCAACTCAGCAAGGTGCGCGAGCACCGTCGCGCGTCACCTGTGGTCACGATCGTTACGTCTTCGACTCCGGCTCCGCACTGGTCGGCAGCGTCTGGCCGCGCGCGGCGCGCCCCGGTCGCTGATCCCTCCCCCATGCCGAATGCGACCGGGACCGCGAGCGCCATCGAAATCAATGCGGCACCTGCATCGACGACCAGCCGGAATGCCCCAGCAGCACAGGCGATGTTTTCTCGGCACCACATCAGCAATCGCCTCTCGTGAATTTCGCCGCATGCGGCATTTGTCACTCCAAGCGCTTTACCGGATTCTTAGAACCGATCCGAAACAAATTGGGCTGTTCGCCTGCGTGATCGACCACGGAACCTGCCTTACCGATCAGTATCGGCAGTCCGGAAATCGTTATGCGCAAGCTGTTCTTACGGCCATCGATGGATACCGCTGACTGATCGATCGGCACATTTCCGGCCACCAAGACGAGGACTCCCGCCAGTAGGTCAAAGTCAGGACCACCCGGCTCATCTCGACGTCTGGCTTCGATCAGGCGAATTTCGACAGATAGCGACTGACGCGGGTTGATGACAACTTTCCGGGGAGTCCGGACACCGAACCCCCGGGATGCGTGCCTGCGCCTCCGAGGAAGAGACCTTCGACAGGAGTGGTGTACCCTCCAAGTCCCCACGCCGGACGTAGCGGCCCGGTGCGCGTGAGCGAGATATCAACGTGCACAATGCTGCCCTTCCAAGCTCGAGTCCTCGCCGCCATCTGATCTGGGCTTTCGACCCAGCGTCCGATTTCGTGGTCGGACAGTCCCCCGAGGAAACGCTGCGCCGTGTCGATTGTCAGCTTCTCGGCGGGACCTGCGAGCGGGGCCCATCCTTCTCGTGGCGCGACCGGCATCGCTGGGTTGAAGAGGTAGACGCTGTCTTGCCCCTTGGGCGCCTGTGTGGGGTCAACTGCTGTCGTGATGCACGCCCACATAAACGGGTTGCCGGGAAGTTCGCCGCGTGCCGCCGATTCGAACGAGGATACGATGTCTTCTTCTGTTCCGTAGAGCAGCACTGGTTGACGAAGGTCAACATCCGAATGGGTGTGGTGCGGAACGGTGGCGCGGCCAGACAAGGCCAAGTCCACTTTGAACGGACTCGCTCCGGTTGCATTCGCCGGTATGTGATCAACTCGAGCGAGCGTCCGACGATCGAGAGTCCCCTCTGGTACGAGCTCACGCAGAGTAGTGTGCGGATCCGCCGTAGATAGAACGGCCTGTGATTTGATCGTTTGCCCGTCTGCCAGAACAACTCCCGCCGCCCGGCCGCTCTCCATCAGAATCTCCGATACCGGTGTACCTGTAACAATCTTTCCCCCGGACTCACGGAAGGACGCCGCGACGGCGTCGATAAGCGATTGCATGCCGCCGGCAGGGCGGCTGACGCCATATTCGTGGAGTAGGCCTACAAGAACGAAGGACATCGCTGAACCATCAGCCGCTACTGGACCGGCGCCAGCAGCGAGGCCCAAAAGTGCAGAGCGCACAGCCGGGTGCTCGAATCGCTCCGCGACAATTTGTACGGCACTAGCTGTCGCCAGGCCGACCAGATCGTTGACATGCCGTCGGTTGCCGATTGCGGCTGTCAAGATTCGACGCAGTTCTTTGGGGTCGGGCCTCAAGGGATCCATACGCATGGCCGGCACCGCGACGGCCAAAAAAGCCCTGAGCAGGTCGGTAAATTCGATGTAGGCGTCCGCATCATCGGCCGAGAAGCGGCGAATGTCGGCGGCCGTCCGCTTGGGATCCCGCCAAAACACCAGGGACCGACCGTCGGTATGTAAGTACGCATAGGTGGCGTCCGACTCGATCGTTCGAAGACCGTGGCGATGGAGCTCCAGATCGCTGATAATTGATGTCGTGCGCATGAAGATGATGTCCACGGCGCACGGGTGGACAGTGTGCTCGGGGGCCGACTCGATCAGCCTGCCCGACGTTGTCATGCCCCCCAAGGAATTGCCAGCTTCGACGACGGTGACGTTTTTGCCTTGTCGAGCGAGGTATGTCGCACCGATCAAGCCATTGTGGCCGCCACCGATAACGACGACGTCGGTATCGGCTTGCTGGTCGGGATGCGTTGGGCGAACTTTCGTCTTACGGAACATTGCGGGGAACCTTTCGTCATAGCGGTTGTTGCCCAGGTGGTGGGCGGTACGTCGACAGATCGACCTTCGTCAGGTGAACCGCTGTACTCAAGAGTCCCGCAAGTGTCCCTGATTCTGAATGGGGTTAAGGAGCTTCGAGGGGTCGTACAGATTGGCCCGCCACTGTGTTCAAACGGGATCACCTGATCCAACGGCGTAACGCGTGGCTTCTCTCGACGCAGGCTGAACCACCTGTGGGGCAGACCCTAGTTTTTGGCGGGCGGCTGAGAGTAGAGCATCCAGCTCTGTCCGTGCATCCTCGAACGTGCCGTCGGCTGCCATCAGACGGCGGCATGTCATGAGCGCTTTGGGCCAGTTCACTGTCACCGCCCCTTGCAGTCGGCCGCTCTCATCGGAATAGACTGCCGCCCCCCGTGCCGTATCCCCGGTCAATGTTCCGACGACTGCATGCGCCGTGGCGAGAGCGGGCCGTCCCACGATCTGGATCTTCCAGTCGTATTGGTCACTCCATACGTACTCGACAGCCTGGTGGGAGCGTAGGTCGTCGGGGCAGACGATGTTGTGAGCGGCGATAGCCGCGGAGTCGACCGCATTCGTCCAGTGCTCGACCCGTAGGTGCTCCTTGCTGGTCGGGCGGAAGCACCGAGCCAGATCGCCCACTGCATAGACGTCGGCCGTGTTGACTGCGCGACAGTATTCATCACAGATGACGCCGTTCTCTACCAGCAGTCCTGAGGTGGCCAGCCACTCGTCGTTGGGCGTGGCGCCGATCCCCACCACGACGGTGCCCGCACGCAGCTCGCGGCCGTCGGTGAGGGTGACGGTGAGGTCGCCTGCTCGTCCCGACACCGACTCGACACCGACGCCGAACACGGTCGTTACCCCGTGTCGGTGATGCAGCTCGGTGAAGAACTCGCCCACCTCGCTGCCTACGAGTCTCCCGATGGGGGCATGAAGTGGGTCGACCACTGTGACCTGCCGTCCCAACGCGTGCGCGGTGGCCGCCACCTCCGCGCCGATGAACCCACCACCAACCACTACTACTGGCTGGTCATTCTGGAGTTCATCACGTAGTGCTCGCGCGTCGCCCATCGTGCGCACGACGTGTACACCGGACTCGGTGGTCCACGGTGAGGGCCGCGCCGCTGACCCGGTGGCGAGCACAACAGCATCCCAGTCCAGGACTGTTCCGTCGGCGAGGTGCAACTGTTTGGTGGAAATGTCCAGGCGGTCAGCTGCCGCTCCAAGTCGCAACTCGATCCCCGAGGCTTCGGCGGTTTCAGCTGTCAGCAGGCTGACTCTCGCGACGTCCGCGCTTCCGGCGAGGAACTGCTTCGACAGTGGCGGTTTGTCGTAGGGAAGGTCGGGTTCCTCCCCCACCATGATCAACCGGCCGGGGAATCCTTCGGTGCGTAGCGCCTGGGCTGCCCGAACGCCGGCTACCGAGGATCCGACAACAACGACCGTCGATGGTATGGACATCTCAGCGCTCGGCGAGGGTGAGTGCGTTGACCGGGCAGCTGCGGGCAGCTTCCTCGACTCTGGCTCGGTCGGACTCGGGAATTTCGTCCTTGAGTAGTACGACGGTTCCTTCGTCATCGAGGTCGTAGACGTCGGACGCGCCTGTGATGCAGTTGCCGTATCCCTGGCAGGCCTGGAAGTCTGCAAGCAGCCTGGTCATCAGTTTCTCCTTCTTGTTGGGGATTGTTGGGGATGTACCCGCGTCCTCATCGCGGTGAGCGGTCGGGTCTTCAGGTGGTCGTGGGGAGGAGGAAGATCAACCAGGTGATCACAGGTGCGACGACTACCATTGCCATGCCCCACCCGAACATTGCACGAAACAGCTTGCGGCGTCCTTCTTCTGGCGCGTTGGACAAGATCAACGCACCGACCGAGGAGAACGGGGTTGCGTCCACGACGGTGGCCGAAATAGCCAAGGCCACGATCATGGCAGTCACGCTGACCTCACCCTGAGCGAGGAATGGCACGGCGAGTGGGATGAGTACCCCGAGCAAGCCGGCACTGGAAGCAAAAGCGGATGTAACAGCTGCCGCCACGCAGAGCAGAAAAGCGGTCAGCAACGGGGCACCGATGCCCGCGACAGCCTCGCCGACGAACGTCACAGTGCCGTAGCGCTGCAGCGCTGAGACAAAGGTGACGACACCGCAAATCAGCAGAACGACCGACCACACAATGCGCCGGTCGGCCTGCTCGAACCTGGACGGGAACAGCAGATGCAGCAGGCCGGCGGCGGTGAGTGCGAGGAAACCGATCTCTACGTCGAACACCAGCGCCCCCGCGGCTACGCCCAGAATCACCAGGAGCGTGGTCACCTGGTCGATCCGCAGGCGTGTCTGCTGCGGTGCCGCGACCGTCGTGGTGTCGATGGTCGCGACCGCTCCTGGCAGTGCAGCGCCCTCCCCACCGGTCACATCGGTGGGCTCCACAGCTAGCGCGCCGCCAAGACCGGCCGGGCCACGGGGGACGCGCTTGACGAGGTCGCCGGTCGCGACGCGCTGCTCACGTGCCCGGCGGATGAGATCGCGCCCTCCGAAGATGACATAGACGACGATCCCCAGCGCGAGGCTGAAGGCGGCATTGCCGAAGAACAGTGCGGATGCGGAGACGTCCAGACCATTGTCGCGGGCGACTTGGCGAACGATGGCGGCAAGGCCGTTGAGTGGGGAGAAGTTGCCGAGTCCGGAACCGTTCATCACCATGAGCGCGGTCATCCGGCGATCGATGCGGTAACGCTCGCCCAGGCGCATACACAAAGGCGCGAGCATCGCGACGCTTGCCGGCCCGAGGGCTCCCAATGTCGAAGGGATCGCTGAGAACCAGAACATCAACCATGGGACGATCGCCGGCCGGTCACCTAGCAAACCTATGGCCCTGTCGATGATCCACTCGAGGGTCCCGTTGGCGGCGGCAAGGCCGAACAGGTAGGTCACTCCGACGAGGAGTACGAAGAGGTTCGGGGGAAAGCCCACCAGCAGTTCGCCGACACTCTCGTTTGCTACGAGTGTTCCGACGAGGAATGTTGCGATCAGCGCAAGAGCGCCGATGTTGACCGGCCGCTGAGTGCCGAGGACGAAAATCAGCACCATCGCGATGACTCCGATGAGATGTATGGACACGTTTCTCCCAAATCCGGTCCGCGACAGGGCCCCCGTACCCCCCACCCGGCATAATGGTTAGTTCATTATACCACCACGAAGGCCTGCTTGGATTGACTATCTTCGTTTTGATGTGCATTGGTTCGGGCTGCCCGGGGGCACGAGGTTCCGCGGCGACAGTGTGCCCCACAGCCAGGATTGAGGCATACGGAGGAATGAACCGGCGCGGACGGACAGACTGCACTTCAGGGCATGCCAGGCGTCGAGAGTCATTCACGCTGCGCTCTTTCATAGCGTGAATACACATGGCGGCCAAGGACGGGAGGGCAACACGCCCACCCGACTGCCGACGACCGGGCGAGACAGGCCGTCGCGGATCAGTAAAAGATGGTCCCGCCATCGACCGTCAAATTCTGTCCAGTGATGAAGCCACTGTCGTCGGATGCGAGGAACAACACTGCTCCGACCACGTCAGAGGGGTACATGTCGCGAGCAAGACTTCGTTCACGGGCGCGGCTAGCTGCTCTGGCTGCAAACTCCTCCTCGTGCCCTTCTCGACTCGCCTCGTTATCGACGAGTCCTGGTGTCACACAGTTCACGCGGACCCCGATGGGGCCCACCTCACGCGCCATTGCCCTTGTCATCGCGAGCACAGCACCCTTGGATGCGACGTAGTGGAGGTTGTTGGGGGTGCCCTTGAGAATCGTCGTGGATGAGATGTTGACGATCGCGCCCGAACCCTGGGCCCGCATGGGGGCAAGCGCAGCGGCCGTCGCGTTCCAGAGGCCACGAACGTTCACGGCCATCACGTCGTCCCATTCATCGGCGGGTATGGACTCCAGTGCCCCGCGGTAGAGGCCGGCATATCGGGCGGCATTGTTGACCAGAACGTCGACTCTGCCCCAACGCTCAACCGCTGCGGCAACCATCGCGTCTGCTTGGGCCCGCGAGCGTAGGTCGGTGACGATCGAAAGCGCCTCCACCCCTGAAGCTCGCGCTTTCTCCGCCGTCTCTTCAGCATCGGCCACGTCCGCCACCAGGACGCGGCAGCCTTGCTCGGCGAATGCTTGGGCATACTCGGCTCCGATGCCGCGCGCCGCGCCAGTGACGATGACGACCTTGTCGTCGAGTGCCATGCTCAAACTCCTTGTATCAGTGTGCGAGGTGGCCATGCGATGGACTTGAACTGGACGTGGGCATCCACACCAGCGTCACCGCCGAGGCCGCTGTCTTTGTACCCGGACGACGGTGCGGCTTCGCTGCGCTCCTGTCCGTTGATTGAGATGCCGCCGGTCTGCATGCGGCGGGCGACATCGGTTGCCCTCTCGATGTCCTCGCTGAATACCGCACCACCAAGCCCGTATGACGAGTCATTGGCGATGCGGATCGCATCCTCGTCGCCGTCGTGTGGGACGACCACGAGTACTGGTCCGAAGATCTCTTCGCGGAACACGCGCATCGTCCGGTCGACATCGATTAGTACGGTCGGCTCAACGTAATAGCCCGTCGACAGGCCAGCCGGCCTCCCGCCTCCCAGGACGACTCGGGCGCCCTCGGCCCGAGCGGAGTCGATGTATTCTTCGACGCGTTCGCGCTGTGTCGCACTTGCCAGCGGTCCGAAGCTGGCGGCGGGGTCCTGCGGACTGCCGAGGACTGCGTCACCTAGGGTCGTGGTGACGACCTCGAGCACCTCGTCGAATCGAGATCGGGGCACGATAACCCTTGTGCACGAATAGCAGACCTGACCGGTGTTCGGTAGACAGGTAGCGATCAGTTTCTCGGCGAAAAGCGACAGGTCGGCATCGTCAAGCACGATGGCAGCGGACTTACCGCCAAGCTCTGCCACCACGGGTTTGAGCAATTCGCCACACCGTGCGGCGATTGCGCGCCCTGCACTCGTCGAGCCGGTGAAGGAGATCATGTCGATTCCGTGTTCCTCGACCAGCGCGGAACCCGTCGTTCGCCCGCCGGTGACGACGTTGATCACACCGGCTGGGAAACCGACACTGGTCGCTATCTCACCGATGAGCAAGGAGTCCAGGGACGTCTCGGGAGAGGGCTTCACGACCACGGTGCATCCGGCGGCAAGTGCCGGCCCAAGCTTGTGGGCCAATAGAGACTGCGGCGCGTTCCACGGGATGATGATCCCAACGACGCCGATCGGCTCACGCCGCACGATGCCTTGCGCATTGGGGCCGGGCGCCTCGGCACGGAAAGTACGTGCCACCTCCGCATAGTGCCGATACAGGGCCACGGGGCGAGTGCCATTCGTCCGACGCGATCGGGAGATCACCGCGCCATTCTGGGCGGTAACCAGGCTGGCGAACTCCTCGCGTCGCTGGTCGTAGGCATCCGCCAGCGCAGCAATGAGATTCGCCCGTTCAGTGGATGACGTTTCAGCCCAGCCGGGCAGTGCATCCCTTGCCGCTGCAGCTGCCATTGCAACATCTTCGGCATCTCCGTCAACGACGCTGGCGACCCAAGACTCGGTGGCCGGGTCGATGAGGTCGATGCGATCCGTCGAATGGGCCGTTTGCCACGCCCCGTTCACATAGACACAGTCATGCTTCCGACCGATCACAGCGATCCTCGGGAGGATGCGAAGTCATCGACGGACAACGATGTGAAGTCTGCTGGGATGCTCGTAAATCCTCGAACGACATTGTTGAGCTTGCGGACCGGTTCGCCGACGGTGATCGTTTCGACCTTCTCGATCATGGCTTCCAGCACCGTGCGGAGCTCGAGCCTGGCAAGGGCCTGGCCGGCACACGCATGCAGTCCGGTCCCGAAAGCGAGATGGCCTGCGGGATTGCGGTGGATGTCGAAACGATCTGGGTCGACGTACTGCCGCTCATCTCGGTTTGCGCTGGCGTAGACAACGGCTACTCGCTCGCCCTCCGCGATCTCGAATCCGGAGAGGTTGACATCGACTGCTGCAACTCGTGAAAAGAGTTGGGCAGGCGCCTCGATCCGAAGAACTTCATTGACCACAGCACCGGCCTGCTTGGGCATCGTCCTAAGTTCGGCCCACTGTTCGGGGTGGGAACCGAGGAGCCACACCATCGCGCCGAGTGCATTGACCGTGGTGTCCATCCCGGCGGTCAGGTAGGCCGACAGTAGGTGCAGGCAGTACTCCTCGGGGATGATCCCGGCATCCGCAGCTTCGTAGACCGCGGCACCCATGCTGCCCGGTGCCAGTTTGTCGCGGGTTGCGACTGTGCGGATGTAGTCGAACTGTTCGGCGATGTCGGCCAGGCCGGCTGTGGTTCGGTCACCGCGAGGACCGAAGGCGTCGAAAGCGCCGTTGGCCCAACGAAGTAGCTCGGTTCGCGCATCCACCGGCAGGCCGATCAGTTCGCCCACCACCTCGACCGGAAAAATTTGGGCGAAGTCGGAAACGACGTCGAAGGATCCCCTCCGGACCATCTCGTCGACCAGTGCATAGGCCTTCGGTCGGATTACGTCTTCGACGCTGCGAACCGATCGTGGACCGAGGCGGCCCTCGAGAACACCCCGGAGCATCTCATGCCGCGGCGGATCGGATGCAATGACACTGCTCTTGCGTACATTGTTGAACTCGTCGTTGAAGCCGACACCCCTACCCGAGACGAATCGGCCATGGTCGAGCAGGATCGTCCTCACATCTGCGTACCGAGTCACCGCGAGGACGCCCTGCGCAGCCAGCCGGACGACCGGACCCAGTTCCCTCATGCGCGCGTACGTCGGATAGGGATCCTGAAGTACCTCTTCCGAGAAGATATCGGTCTCGAAGTCCGGAATCGTGGTTCCCAAAACGGAACTCCTTCTGATGGGTATGAATGTCCTACCATTATACCACGACGTGTCCCGTGTCACCGCGCCCACCTCCCTCAGCTAAAAGGCGAGAAAGTAGGCACTGCGTGCCCAAACGAGGTCTTACCCCGCTCCGTCGATGGCAGTGCTGGCGATGCTGATTGCGCCGCCGTCCGTGCAGTCACCAGAGTTCGCTGTCGACACCGACGTGGGGTCTCCCCGTCGCGCGGGCGAGCGGTGAGTGAGTTGGTGACAGCTATGGCTGTGGTGTCGTACATTTCGGTCTCGCAATCATCCTCGAAGGACCCATCACCCCAGCCGGAATCAACCCACGCAGAGATCGGGTCCGCCGGCAATCGGAAACTGCCGAATCCACGACAGCTCGAAGATGCGACCGGCAGTCGGGGTCGTGTCTCACTTCACTTCTTCATCCGATCACGCTCTGCGGTCTCGTTCTCGGTCTCAGTCGCCTCGTCGAGCGTGATGTAGCCGTCGGAGCTGACACCTGCCAGTGTGAGAATGTTGGAAAAGGCCCAGTTCAACATGGTGATTCTCCGATCGCGCCTTGCCTGTGTTGTTGTGCGCGTCCTTGTTTCCTGTGGCGCTAGTGCGCCGTGGGATAAGTAACTTGACGGACTTGGCTTCGGATACGAGCCATTAGACGATGTTGTTGCTCATACGTAACCCACTCGCAGTGAATTTCGTTCAAGCGCCGATATCGCAGACAGCCCGTAGACGAACTCGCGGGAGGTGCCACCTCTCCGAAGTTGAGACACTTGGAACCCGACAGCTGCTGCTAGTCGGCGTTCGTACTCGGTGATGTCGATTGCGAATGCGGCAGTGACATCCCTCGGAGCAGGCCCACCAAGCGGTTCCCAAAGAAGCGCGAAGTCCAGAATGTCGTTGTCACAAAGACAGTTCCACATCTCGTTCCTATGTGCGGCGCGTGCTCAAGTTTGCGTAACTGCCTGGGATCTGTCGGATCGCCAGCCGCCCGCTCCGTCCACGTGACCCGCCGAACGACTCACGGAACGAGACGAGGATCGTCCGTTCGCACGGGGTGCGGGGTATGTGCCCGCTAAACTGCGTATTTCCCCTTGAGCGCAGTTGGAATCGGGTATGACCTGCCACAAACGTTCGATGAACCGGAGCCGCGACAGTCCGAAGTGAACGAGGATCTCTTCCTCGTCCGGACCGCCGTATGGTGCCCACATACTGGCGAACTCGATGAGCCGCTCCGCCTCGGTGTCGCGATGCTTGCGCGTGCGGTTGACCTCATCCCATGCGGCGCGTCGCCGCTGGGACCATCTGCGATACTCGCGAGAATTCATAGGATTGAACGATCTACTCAGGGCCTGTGGTGGCCTTCGGAATTTGGTCGTCCTCGCCGCGGCAAGGTGTGAAAGCGGAGTGACATCCATTCAGGGGTAACGGTCAAGTTTGTTTCCGCACGGCGCACTAGTGGGTGGTGTATCCGCCGTCGGCGTGGATGGCTTGGCCGGTGACGAAGGAAGCTGCCGGGGAGGACAGCCATGTGACGACATCGGCGATCTCGTCCGGGGTTCCCAACCGTCCGATGGGATGCATCTGGGTCATCATCGGTAGGAAGGCCTCGTCGGCCTCGGCCAACTGATCCACCATCGCTGTTCGGACGACACCCGGGCACACCGCGTTGATTCGGATGCCGGCCGCGGAGTACTCCAACGCTGCCGCCTTGGTCAGGCCGATCACTCCGTGCTTGGACGCGACGTACGCCGCTTGGTTCGGGAGGGCGACTGTGCCCAGCCCCGAGGCGGTGTTCACGATAGCGCCGCCACCGGCTCCGAGTATCGCGGGGATCTGCGCCCGCATGCATGCGAAGACACCGGTCAGGTTGACCTGGAGGACTTTGTCCCAGTTGGCTGGGTCTATCTCGGCGACCGGTTTGCCGGCGATCTCGATTCCTGCGTTGTTGTGTGCAACGTCGAGTCGACCGAAGGCCGATAGTGCGATGTCGACCATGCGTTGGGCATCGTTGTGGTCGGACACGTCGGCTCTGATGTAACGGGCGACGGAGTCGCCTCCGATGAGGTCGACGGTCTGTTTGGCGCCGACCTCATCGAGATCGGCGACGATGACCTTTGCTCCGGCTCGAGCGAAGGCGTGAGCGGAGGCTCGACCGATGCCGGCGGCGGCGCCGGTGACGAGTACTACTTTGCCGTCAAATGTTGATGTCATTCTCTGTCCTTCGGTTGCTGTTCAGCGGAATCCCGCAGTCCACCCGCCATCGATTGCAATGTTCTGCCCGGTGACCCAACTCGACTCGTCCGAGGCGAGATACAGCGCGAGAGGCGCGATGTCCTCGCTCGTGCCGGCGCGTTGCAGAAGATGCATCGAGACCATGTAGTCGCGGGCGTTGTCATCCATTGCTGCATCGGTGGCGGGTGTCACGACAAATCCAGGGGAGATTGCATTTGCACGGACGCCGTCGACGGCGCCCTCGGCGGCCAGGGTGCGAGTCAGGGCGATAACGGCTCCCTTGGCAGCAGAGTGCCCGGCCTGTCCGATCGCACCGATCCCGCGCAGACCGGAGACGGAGCCGACATTGACGATCGAGCCGCCACCATCCCGCAGGAAGGACCACGCCGGACTGGTCACGTGGAAGACGATGTCGAGTTCGACGAGGAGAACGTGCCTCCACATCTCGAGAGTCATGTCCTCGAAGGGTGCGAATCCGAACCCGGATGCGTTGTTATAAAGGACATCGATACCCCCCATGGCCGCGGCGGCACTTTTCACCCACTCGCTGGCCTGGTCGGGATCGGCGAGGTCGACCGTTGCACCGTGGACTGCGTATCCCTGGTCTTCCAATGTTTTGGCGGTCGCTTCCGCCGCTCCATCCTGGAGGTCGCAGCCGAATACCTGGGCGCCTTCGCGGGCGAATAATGTCTGGGCTGCTGCCCCTTGTCCTCCTGCTGTTCCAGTGATGAGGACTCTCTTGCCCGCCAGTCGCTGACCTGATGTCATAGCAAACATCCTTGTGGTGGATTGGGGCGTGAGCCCGGTGTGTTGTTGTCGTCGGAGCGACAGCTAGTTGTGAGTTGTCGCCGACCGGCCGCCGGGGCCGTCCGGCACAGGCCGTCCGTGTGGTCCGGTGGTGCGAAGTCCCGGACCACACGGACGGCTGCAGTGGACTATCGCGCAGCGGCACCCGCTCGGGCGGAGAGACCGATCTGGTTCCGATAGTCGTCTGCGGTCGCGAGGGACCGCCCCAGCTCAGCGGCGATCGACTTTGCGCGCGTGAACAGTTCGAGGTTGCTCTTGGTGGCCTCGTCACTGTTCGGATGCTTCCATCCGCTGTCTTCGAGGCCGACCCGGATGTTCAGCCCCAGCATGGTGGCCAGTGTCGTGATGTAGAGGTTCGCCCGGCCGGCGTTGCAGACGGTGATGGCGGCGTTCGGGTCGATCTGGCGGATCTGGTCGACCATGAGCATCAGATGCGTTGCCATGGAGCGTGTATCGGTGACCCACGCGCCCGAGATCAGCGTGCGTCCGATATCCACGGGAAGCGCGAACAGGATGATCCAGTTACTCGGGCCCTTAGCGATCCCGGTATCGAAGAGTCGGCGCTTGGCGAACTCAATCTCTCCGGAGCTGTGGACCACGATCTCCGGGCTGACGCCGTTGTCCTGCAGGGTTTGAACGGCCGGGACCACGAACTCAACGGGATGGCCGGCCGCGCAGGGCGCGACCTCGGCGAGCCCTGCGACCGCCGGGCTCATGCACTCGTCGAAGGTCTTGCCGTTGAGCACGTTGAGGTTGGAGACGAAGTCGTATCCGAACCGCTTCCGAAGTGGTTCGAGGACCAGCCCGTAGGCCTCGGTCGGCGGGAGGTCCTTGTCCAGCCGCCGCCCCTTGGAGTCGGTGACCCAGGTGAAGTCGATGTGGACGCCGACGGCACCGGCCTCGATCACCTCGGAAGCGGAGTCGACGTACTCCTCGACATCGACCGGGTAGTCGGGTGAATCACCGACGCCTGCGCGTCCCGCGACGGCCACATTGATGGCAATCTTCTCAGGCACATCCCATTTCGGCTGAAGGCGAGGATCTGCGGCGAACGCGTAGTTCTCCATCTCGCGGCTGGCCGCCTCCCACAGTGAGGGTGGTGTCGTCATCGGTAACTCCTAGATTGTTCGAAACTATGCGGATCGGGTGTCGTGACTCGCCCCGGGACCGGGGGCGGACTCGCGTGGCGCTCGGCTATGTGGTGCCCGCCACATCGATCATAACCCACATTGTTTCAAACATTAAGAGGGGCGAGGAGAATGTCTGGAACCGCTGGTCAGCCCCCTGCTAGTCCTGTTTCGTCCTTGCCGGCGGTCCACGACACGCTGATGGTGCAGCTAGAGATGAGCCAGGTGCCGTCGGGTGTTCGCGCGAATTCCCAGCGGTAGGTGCCGGACTCGATGAAATGCTGGTCGGTGCGAGCTGCGACGTGGACGTGGACCGCCTGGAACTTCGACCGGGCCGCCGCCTGGTCGCCGTCGATGACGATCTCGAAGTTCGTGCTCATATGGTGGGTGGAGTCGAACGGTTCAAGTGCCGTGCGACCCCAGTCAGCCAGGCCTTCACGACCAGAACGCGAGGCGAATGGCATTGTGATGACTGTGTCGTCGGTGAAGCAGGCGGCCCAGTCGTCCCAACGCTTGTCGTCGACGCACCATGCGTAACGCGTAAGCAGTCGGATGATGTCGGACTCGTCGATCAAGGTCGTCATTCGGTCAGTGATCTGTGATGTCATCGGTGGCCTCCTTGGCGGGTCAGAGCAGGCGTTCGGCCTGGTAGAGAGCGGTCGTTGCGGGCGAGTTGAGGATGAGGTCCCAGGCATCGTCGTCACCGGTGATGCCGCGGTGGAACTCGGTGACCGTCGGCCACCACAGCTCGCGTACGGCGGCGATCGAGGGTCGATCCACGGAGTGGACTGCGGCATTGGGGGTACAGATGGTGTGCCGAAGGGCGCCGACGCGGCGCGCAAGCTGGGCTTCCCCCGTCGAGTCAGGGCGGGGCGCGGAGTCCCGGAATACCTGGATCAGCTTGATCGTGGTGGGCCGGCGGCGTTCGTCCCACAACAGGGTGGCCTCCTCGGTGCCCTCGCGGGGGTCCGGAGCAGTGCGGACGACATGTTCGTCGGTGTACACGAACTCGATGCCGTCCATGTCGATGAAGTTCGGTTCGTCGGGGATGAGGTGACGCTGATAGGTGGGATGATCGGGCATGCCCCGGGCGTCGGCGGCACTATCGAACCAGACCTCGACAATTCCTTCGTAGCGGCGGCTCTCGTCGAAATCCACACGCTCGTCGGCGATTCGATGGCTTTGTACGTAGCGGCGCACGGTTGAGATCTGGGTTCCGAGGGTGCCGTGGGGGTGGCGCCAGTGGTCGTGGAATTCCTGATCCGAGATATCGCGCCGCTTCGGTAGGACGCAAAACATCTTGACTGAAGCCATCTCTTCTCTCCTGATAGAAGCGCGGATGGTTGGCTGCACGATGAGACGTGCATCACTGCGCGGTGTCACACACTAGGCAGGGCGTCCCACCATGCGCAAGGACTCTCTACTGTGAAGAGCATCCGGTCCGAGGCGCAGCAAAATGGGCTGACGAAGATCGGGAGTGTTCCGGGTCCATACATCCTGGTCACAGGAGTGCAACGCCCTAGAGTCGAAGTATCTCCCGGTAGGCGCACGCCGCGAGCACAGTCACCTAGCTCTTCACAACAGAGCTTTACTCTTTATTCTCCGTTGACACGCGGGTACCGCGGCCGATGAATAGCCCTGGCCGAGCCGGATGGGCAGGTACCACTCGCCGGCGGTAAGACACGCGCTTTCGTCCCACACCGAGACGGTGGCGGAGTTCGTGAACGCGCTGCAGAAGAGCCGCGTGGCCGTCAGGGCTGCGGCACCACAGCTGGCTGCGACCAAGCGACCAGGCCAATCGGGCATCGGCGGCCCCAGGTTTTCACCGCCGAGACCCAAACGCGCGGCTCAGTCCTGCTTCGGTCGGTGGGGTCCTCACAACGATGACTCGTATCTGAGCAATCGCCAACCACTCGATTGACGCAGTGCCTCTCCTTTCAGAGACGCACCCTCGGATCTGCGCCTACCCCTTAGATCCGCGGCGGATATTGAAACATTGACTCAATTCGGCAGGGATGCCAGGATGTGACTCAGCGCACTCTTTGCGCATTGTGGTCTCCGCCGGGCCTCTTCGCTCCGGCGCCCAATCCTCATACCCAAACAGATCGAAGGGCAGCCATGTCGAAGGTTCTCGTCATTGTCGGTCACCCGAATCTTGCCACGTCACGGCACAATGCCGCTTTGGTCGCGGCGATCGGGGACCTCGATCACGTCACGGTGCACGATCTCTACCGTGCCTATCCCGACTTCCGGATCGACGTCGCGGCCGAACAGGCCCTCGTTGAGTCACATGAGGTCGTCATATTCCAGCATCCGGTGCATTGGTATAACCTTCCGCCGCTGGTCCGGCAGTGGCAGGACGATGTACTCACCCACGGTTGGGCCTTCGCATACGACGGCACCACGACCGCCACCGCCGGCAAGAAGGCGCTCGTCGCGGTCACGTGCGGAGGGAGCCTCGAGGACTATTCGCTTCAGGGGCGAAATCGCCACGAAGTCGACGTGTATCTCAGCAATTGGATCTCCACCCTGATGCTGTGCCAGTTCGACATCCAGGAGTCGTTCCAGGTACACGGGGCCGGGTACGGCATCTCGGACGATGAGTTGAACCTCGCGGCCAAGAGATACCGGGAGCTCGTGTCCTCATTCTTGTGACAAATGGTGATGGTACGTATGTCAGCCTGAAGAGGTCCCACTCGCGTTCATTCTGCAAGAAGCGCTGACAGCTGGTAATGCATTGGGCGACTGCGTAATCGGGAGATGCGACTTCAGTGCTCATCTCGATCGATAAGCGCAACCATCGCTATGCGCGGCGGCGCGCGCTTACGAGGTTCCAGCCTCGGTGAACGGCGGGAACACCGACCCAGACGACGAAGGGGACTAGCAACAGCGTCGTGATCAGGGTGCCCATCGCGACGGGCAGCTGACGCAGATGCGGGGAAAGCGCGAAGTTACTCAGGGTCGCCACGGGGTATAGCGCAAGCCAGACCACAACGGCGGTCTTCCACCGGGCCGGGGCGACAGCTGGGCGGCCGGGTCGTGAGCCGAACGCGCCGTTGCCGAGGAAGTCATCGACTGTCAGGCCGACGTCCGAACCCTCGGTGAGGACGTCGCCGTGGCGCAGGTGTCCGGCGCGCTGCTCGCTTTGTTCCCATGCCGACAGGTCTTGCGGATGTGAAAAGCTAAGTCCAATAACGATCTCCACCGCCCCGCCGCGGTCGCTGGTCCGCACATTCGAGCCGAGAAATCCGGGAAAGTCGCGGGCCGAGGTACATAGGGCATGAGCCCACGACTCCAGCGCATCACCGTGTGCAGGTTTGGCGTATCGCGCGACGGCGACGGTCACCGGGAAGGTGGAATCGTTGTTCATCTCGCGTCCTTAATCCCGGTCATCCGAGCTGATCGCCGATCTCTTTGGCCGCCTCGACGAGCATCGCGGCCACCAGGGGATATTGCGACTTGCTCAGGCGATATTGAGGGGCTGAGGCATTGAGTGCCAGTCGAAGTCCGGGCGCACGGGTGGGAATTGGCACCGCCACCGACGCGACGCCTTCTTCGCTTTCCTCCCGGTTTGTGGCGTAGCCGAGTTCACGGACTCGAGCGAGTTCGGCCGCGAGCTCGGTTCTGCTACCGATCGAGTGCGGGGTGATGCGTTCCAATTCCTCGACGGGGAAGAGCTGATGCAGCTCCGTTTCGGACAGCCTCGCAAGCATCACCTTTCCCGTCGAGGTGCAATGCGCTGGCGTCGTGCGGCCCAGGCGAGTGGCCACTCGCACCGCCGCCGGGCTCTCGACCGCTGCGACAAACCGGGTGCTAGCCCCGTCGAGCATTCCGACGTGCACCGTTTCTCGCAGGCGTTCGCTGAGTTCCCGCAAGATGGGGGTGGCGGTGCCTTGGATGTCGATACGGCTGAAGATGGCGAACGCGACACCTGTCAGAGCCGGCCCGGACCGGTAGGCCTTCGACACGGGGTCCTGCCGGACGAACCCGCGGTACTGCAGCATCGAGAGCAACCGGTGCGCGGTCGACGAGGCGACGCCGAGGTACCGGCTCGCCTCGGTCATCCGGATCTCGGATTGCTCCCCCAGGAGCAAAACCAGCTTCAAGGCGTTGTCCACCGATTCGATCGGATATTGGGGAGCGATCGAATCGGTGGGCAGCTCGGCCTCCGCCGTGCCACGTTGACGACGCTCATCATTCTGCATAACAGAGAGAGTACCCTCTGTGCAGATAAAGGGAAGGTTAGGCGTATTGGGTCTTGCCGCCTTGATCACTGTCCCGCTGAGCCTCAGGATCGCCGTAGAGGTGTTGGACCGACTCGAGGTGTTCGAGCATGAGAGTCCGGAACTCGCGCAGGTTGTTGTCCTCGAGGGTGGCCAGGATCGCTCGGTGTTCGGCCAGGATGTGTTTCCAGTCCTGGTTGTGGATATGAATCTGCGTGAACTCCGGGACCCGCTCCCCCATCCGGACGAGTGCGACGAGGAGCACCTGCAGGACCGGATTTCCGGTTGCCTCGATCAGAATGTCGTGGAAGTCGAGGGACAACGTCAGCAGCTCCTCCGGCGAGACTCCCCCGTCGATCGCCGCTTCGAATCGGTCGATGTTCTCCTGCAGTTTCGCCCGGTGCCCGCGGTCGCTGAAACGCACTATCTCCCCGAGCACGCTGGGTTCGAGGATCCGCTTCGCTTGCAAGAAGTCATCGAGGGAGACCCCCCGGTGCCGAAAGTGGTTCTCCAGCGCGCGGAGAAGCGGTAGCGGGTCGGGTGCGCGGACGAAGGTCCCTCCACTCGCGCCGACCAGCACCGTTACCAGGCCTTCATGCTCAAGGTTGAGTGTCGCCTGGCGAACCACAGCTCTGCTGACACCGAACTGTGCGGCCAACTCCGTTTCGGTGGGCAACTTGTCACCAGTTTTGAACTGCCCGGTCAGGACGGCTTCGCGAAGTTGATCGGCAACGTCCTCATACAGTCGTGCCTGTCGAGTCGGCGTGGCTTGGAACCGGGTCATTGGGTGCCCCTCTCTCGTCTTGATGGTGATCGAGATGCCCCCACCGTGTGGGATTCCTATCGTGCGGTACCGGTCATGTCAATCCGCAGATCACGCCAGGTGACGTCGAAGCCCTGCCCGTGGAGGGAGACGCTGCGTTCGTTGACGACCGGATGCAGGGTGAAGATCCCGAAACCGACCTGAACCTGTGACGGGAGTATCGCCCCAGGTAGATGGTAGACCGTTCGACCATCTACCTCCCAGGTCACGGCACCGGCCGCCGTGTCCAGGCTTATCGTGTAGGTGTGTTCGCGTCCGGGGGTGCTGTCAAGACCACTGAGTGGTGCCTCGACGCAATGGGTGAACGGGTTGTGCACTCCGGGCAGGTGCAGGCGCTCGTGGATAGCAAAGATGTGCTCGGACGAAGCGGCCAGATCGAAAACCCATCCATTGACGAGGTCGAGAACGTTGAAAGCGGCGAACCCGTCGCGGTAGTCGAAGGGCGCAGTGCCGATACCCTGGGCGGCCATCTTCACCGAGAAGCTGGCGACTCCGTGATCGGGCAGCGGGAACGTGGTCTTCGAGTACACGAGGTGCTTGGGATTGTCGATGATCTGGACGCCGTGCTCGTTCTCGAAACGCTCAATGCGTACCGAGTAGGCACCGTTGCCAACGGCGACCTGGGCGTTCGGTTCCGCGCAGAGATGCACGTTCGGGAACGGGTACTCGAGGAAGGTCCATTTGGCGGTGTCGAGCTCGGGTCCGCTGAAGTCGTCGTAGACAACAGACGACGACGTACTGGTGTTGGTCATGAGGGTCCTTCACAGGTATTTGGGATGACGCACGCCGCCGATCGCGGACGGCCCCGCTGCGGCGGGATGATCAGGACTCTTCGTTGTCGAAAATCCCGAACAGTCCGGTCTCCATAAGCGCGGCAATGGTTTTCCCCGCAGGGGTGATGCGCATGGAAGAACGGGTCTCGACGAGGAAGGCCTTGTACCCATCGGGAACGTCTTCACTGGGTCCGTGGTGGACGATGCCCTTGGGGGTCCACATGATCGTGCCGGGCTTGTCCACGAGTCCGTAATGGCCGGGGCCGGCGACGTAGAAGACCAACTCGTCGTAGTCCGCGTTGTGATGGACCGGCGGGCGCGGACTCTTGCGGTTGCTGAGGTTGAACAGCAGGACATTCGTCGTGCTGTCGTCGAACAGCTTCGGAGGGAATGGGCCGGTCTGTTCGAACGTCAGATAGGGAACGTTCTCGAATGAGAACCGTCGGACGATCTGTGCTCCGTCCGTTTCGACGCACGGCATGGGGTCGTCCTCGAAGAAGTACGTCGTGAACTCGGCTCCGTGCCGAATGATGATCTGGTACTCCCCCTTGCTGCGGCGGGTGGGATCCGGGATGGGGATATCGACGTGCTTGTCGGTGTCGAGTGCGATCGCGGGCTGCGGGTCCAGCACCATCTCCGACGAAGTAACCACCAGGATCTCGCGGATCGGGGAGGTTATGGCGGCGAATCGGTACGTCACCGCCCGAGGCAGCAGGATGAAGTCACCGGCGTTTACCTCGAGAACACCGAAGTCGGTTTCGAGCCGCCCCGATCCTTCGAGAATGTAGTGGATTTCGTCGGCGAAGACATTCCGGACCGCAGCGAAGGACGGCTTGGAGCGAAAGGCTAGTTCGATGCTGACACCATCGCCCTCGAGTACCGCCACGGGCAGCTCGCCCGCACTTTCGAACAGCGCGTCCGAAGTGGCGACGTCCAGCCGGCGTGGCGCATACTCGCCCTTGATCCGGGCGTAGGGCGGGGCGTAGTGGGAACGAATGATCGTCCCTGTGGCTCCTGCGAATCCGTTGCGGGTGTAGAGGTCGACAAAAGTCTCGGAGTCGGCCTGAGGGGTCTCGGTCATCAAATCTCCTGGAGAGGCATCGGCCGGATTCGGCCAAATCAGTACGCAGTCACGAACTCGACGAACGGAGTACCGCTCGTCTTCATGACCTGCATCACAGTAAACACCCTCTATGGCCCACTTGCCAAGCATTCTGGCTGCCATATCTGCCGTGCAGATAGTCTCCGAAGCCTTGAATCGCCCCCGCACTTCCGGCGACAATGACGGCCATAATGGCACTGATCAGGCAAAATAGGACCATTTACGGCGCGCCGCGGCATGTTCGGCGGGTGCAGGAAGCTCTACCCGGAAAGTTTCAAAGGTTCTTAGTTAGATTTAGCCTTTGGGGCAGTCTTAACCGCATCCCGCACACCGTTCCCTGACTCGGCGTGCTTCATTCCGTCGGGGCCATCTCGCCGTCCTCCGAAACGGGGCGAGGGTGTACTCCGAGACATGCGTGACGGAGGCCGAGGATCTCGCTGTGTGAGGTGCCATTGGCAGGAGTCAGCCGACAGCGGGCCGGCGGTCTGCACGGCGTCGCCGAGCCGCAGGTATACGCGCTGGGAGCGATCTCGTGTGGTTGGTATGAGCACACGATGTCGCCCGGTCGCGGCACCACCGGCCGAAGGAGGGGGAACCTGCGGCGGTGCCGGGGTCGTGCTCCGCCGCCCCCAGGCCCTCACATCTGCTCCGCGAACTCGGCCAGTGCTTGAGCTTCCGCGTTTCGGCTAGGGCCGCGCGTGAACCCCCGAGGTAGGGGCGCCGACGATCGCTGTGTGCGGGAACGGCCCCTAGGACCGAACGGAGTTCGGGGTGATCAGGTTTCGCAATGCGACCGCGGGGTTCCCGGCGTTGGCAGCGGGAATCGTCGCACCCTGAGTCAGTGCCTTGCGCACGGCCATGTAGTCCGCGCCGGCGTTGACCGCGTCTACGGCCAGCAGCGAATCGTCTCGGTAGTAGAGCACCGAGAACGCCTCGCTGGTGGGGTCGCCGCGCACCACCTGATGGTCGTAGCCCGCGGAGAGCCCGGCGATCTGGAGTTTCAGTTCGTATTGGTCAGACCAGAACCAGGGCACCGCCGTATACGGCTCGAGTCGACCCACTAGCGTCGCAGCAGCGACTTTTGCCTGGCTCACCGCGTTCTGCACCGATTCGAGTCGGACCCGGCCCTGACCGGTGAGCGGGTTCGGCATCACCGCGCAATCACCGGCGGCGACGATCGCCGGGTTACTCGTGCGGGCGTAGTGGTCGACGACGATGCCACCTTCACAGTCGAGTCCCAGTTGCTCGGCCAGCTCGGTGCGAGGGGCGATACCGACGCCAACGACAACGAGATCGGCCGGGATGCGCGTACCGTCGGTCAGTTCGACGGCCCGCACCCGTCCCTCGGTGCCGTGCAGTGCTGCGACTCCGGCGCCCAACCGGATATCCACACCGCGCCGAATATGCGCCGCCCGATAGAACTCCGAGACCAGTGGTGACACGGAACGAGCGATCAGCCGGTCCGCCGCTTCGACCACCGTCACCGCCTTTCCGTGCGCACGGGCCACGGCTGCGGCTTCGAGGCCGATGAAACCGCCACCGATCACGACGACGGACTCGGAACCGGACAGGTGCTCGCGGACTCGATGTGCATCGTCTGCGGTGCGCATATAGGTGACCCGATCGAGGTCGGCGCCGGGAAGTGTGAGACGACGGGTTCGCGCACCCACTGTCAGTGCGAGCCGGTCGAAGGAAACGACCCGCCCGCTCTCGGTCGTGGCGGTCCCGGATCCGGCGTGGCCGTCGTCGTCGAGACCAATGCTCTCTACCCGCTCCGCACAGACGATTGTGATGTCGTTGTCGGTAAAGAAGGCGGGCGGGCGGAACGCCAACGCGTCGAGGCCGAGTTTGCCCTGCAGGAATGCCTTCGACAACGGCGGGCGCTGGTATGGATGATGTGGCTCCGCTCCGATCAGTGTGATGGGAGCGGCGTCTCCTGCCTCACGAAGTGCGACGGCAAGTTGCACGCCCGCTTGGTTCGCCCCGACGATTAGGGTTCCTGCGGCGGAGTCTTCCGTGGTCATGGCTGCACCGTCGGGATCTGAACGGTGAGTTCGTCGAATTCCTCGGTCATCCGAATCTGGCAGGAGAGGCGGCTACCGTCGCGTCGGTCGGTGACGCCCATATCGAGAAGGTCCTCTTCCATGTCGTCCGGCCCGCCTACCGCCTGAAGCCACGCGTCGCTCACGTATACGTGGCATGTTGCGCAGCTGCAGTTGCCGCCGCATTCGGCGATGATCCCCGGGATGCCGTTCCGCACAGCGACCGACATCACCGAGTCCCCGACCTGGGCATCGGCAACGCGCTGGGAGCCATCGGTTGTTAGGAAGACAACTTTGGGCATGACGCCCTCCCTAATCTTGGATGACGGACCAGACTGCCCGTCAGGTGAGTTCAGCCGCCGGCGCCGAGCGCCTCGGTCTATTGGACTAACATCATACCTTAGCCGACTTCGAACACCTGGCGATAGGCGCGCGGCGGCGTAATTGGTGTTACCATCATGCCATAATCAGGTTACGCACCGGCGTCCGCTGCGTGCGACCCACTTCCCCGCTTGCGAAGGTGCATTCCCTTGCGCGACAAGCTCTCGCCACACACCCTCATCCTCCTGCGTCACGGACAGAGTTCCGCCAATGCCGATGACGCGTTCGGTGGGTGGCTCGACTCCCCACTGACCGATCGAGGAGAAGCGGAAGCCCGCACGGCCGGAGCGCTCCTTGCAGCGGCAGGGCTGATCCCCGAGACTGTTCACGCGTCGCTGCTGACGCGCGCGCTCGACACAGCTCGCATTGCCCTGGACGCCGTCGGCGGTGCCACACCACCTATTCGTCGCAGCTGGCGGCTCAACGAACGGCACTACGGTGTGCTCCAGGGTCACTCGCGTACCGCCGTACGCGAGGAGTTCGGCGACGCATTGTTCACGCGTTGGCGCCGGTCGTACGACCTCGCCCCACCCGCTGTGAGCTTCGACGACCCGAACCACCCACGGCACGACCCCAGGTACGCCGCCCTTCCTCCACGCGAGTTGCCTGCAGCCGAGTCACTCGCCGATGTACGCCGGCGACTCGTGCCGTACTGGCAGGACGCGATCGCCGGCGACCTTGCTGCTGGAAGAATCACATTGGTTGTCTCGCATGGTAATTCGATCCGCGCGTTCTGCACGCATCTGGATGGGCTTTCGCCGGACGAAGTACAGGCACTCAATGTCCCCACTGGCGTCCCCCTGCGCTACGACCTCGACGACGCACTGACCCCCCTGGTGCGCGGGGGTGTGTATCTCGATCCAGAACGTGCCGCCGAGGGAATTGCCGAGGTTGCTCGCCAAGGCGGCCGATGAGGTGCGGAGTGGAGTGCCCGCGGCCCTCGCGCCTCGGTCTGTGCGAGTCGGCGGCGATCGTGACACGTCCCCCGACATCCCGGGACGCACCACCAGCGTCTAAAAGGCATTATCATTAGTCCATGACGTCACAGAGCACACAGGCTGCGCCGCCGACTTCGGACGGCAGCGGCGACTTGTACCACCGGATCACCCCTGGCCGTGTCTCGGGGATGATCGTGGATCAGATCCGGTTGCTGATTCGAGAGGGTCAGGTGAAGCCTGGGGAACGGCTGCCGTCCGAGAGGGACCTCGGGGAGAAATTCGGCGTGAGCCGGGTCTCGGTACGTGAGGCACTGCGCGGACTGGAAGCGAGCGGGTTGGTCACCATCAAGGTAGGTGCAGGGGGCGGAGCCTTCGTGACCGCCCCGACCAGTGCGCAGGTCGGGGAGGGCATTGTCGATCTGCTGGCGATGTCGATGTTGACGCCCGCGGAGGTGACCGAGGCGCGGCAGGTGTTCGAGCTGGGGATCATCCCACTGGTGTGTGAGCGTGCAGACGAGCAGGACATCGCCGAGCTGCTCGAGATCTGCGACCGAGGTGACGCGGCACTTGCTGATGGGTCGTATCCGATGTCGTTGTCCGCGGAGTTCCACAGCCGTGTCGCTCGGGCAACCCACAATGCGGCCATTGTGATGCTCGCCGACTCATTTCAGGGTCCCACTCGCCGCTCGCTCGAACAGGTGAAGGAAGAGCATCCGGAGATGGGAGTCCGGGGCAACAAGGAGCATCGTCAGTTCGTTGCCGCGGTAAGCAAGCGTGACACGGACAAAGCAACGGCGGTCATGCGCACTCACATTGCGCGCACGGCCCGGCACGTCGCGAAGGGCAAGTAGCACGATCCGGACCGCCCCGATGAGAGCATCCGTTTCGAGGCGGTCCGGACCGTGCCGGGCTGGAGGTGATCCGCGGCCGTCTGACTGTTGTCATCGGCGGCCCGAGATCACTCGGACAGCAGGAAATCGGCTACACGGGCGGGGGCGGTCTTCGCGGTCTGGGCGACCACGGGGGCGTCCCAGTAGTCGGCCTCCGGCAGGCACTCCCGTAAGTAGTGTGCCGCTGAGGGCGCATGGGAGGAGTCCTGTCCCGGCACGATCAGCGCGGGGGTATCCATCACCAGCAAATGCTCCGGCTCGGGACCGGGGACGGTGTCACGGTCGAAAAGTGTTCTGCTCATGCCGGTGACGATCGTCGCGTACCGCTCGGGATCGAACTGTGCATAGCGTTTCGCGAAGTCCTGGTCGGTACGAACCACCGTCGCCCACGGCCCGACACGGGGATCCTCCGAGAACCCGTCGTCGGTCTCCACCGCGCGCTGCACGACCTGGTCCAACCCATACGTCTCCACGTATGCCAGGTGGGTGGTGAAACGAGCGTGTTGCTTCATTCGGTACTGAACACCGCCGGCGGGCGAATACAGCACCATCCGCGCCACCCGCTCCGGGTACGCCATCGCGAACACCGCGGCGATCGAACATCCGATGCACCCTCCCATCAGGTGCACCCGGTCGTAGCCGAGGCCGTCGATCAGATCCAGACCCTGGCGTGCGTAGTCCCGCCAGGTCACCTGCTCGATACGACCACCGGATCGGCCCGACTCACGCTTGTCGAAGGTGATGCAGGTGAAGTGCTCACTCAGTTGGGCGAGCATGTCGGTGCGGCGGTAGATGCCGTGCGTCTGCCAGTTCTCCAATGCTGCATTGAATCCGCCGGGTGAGAACATCAACAGCGGCGGGCCGGAGCCGGTCAGCTGATATCTCGTGGGGATGCCGTCCGCCAGGATCGTCGATGATTCCGAGACTGCACCGTCGGTATCGGTAAGCATGTCACTCTCCGTTCCCATGGCCGTTCCCGGCCGAAGTCCGCCAACCGTGAAGCCAGCGGTGGGGTCGATCAGGCCGGGACGACCTGCAGACCGCCGGCGATCTGCCGCGCCGATCGGACATCCTCGACGTAGGTGGAAATCGCGTCGTAGGCGATCTGGGCGACGTTGGCGTACGTCGTGGGCGGATGATCCAGACCCTCTGCGCTGTAACCGATTGCAGCCGTGGCCATCCGCACGCGTCCATCGAGCCACGGGCCACCACCGAAGCCCCCGATCACAGGTATCGACACGGCCTCGGCCACCGCGGCACCGACAACAGGACCCGAGTTGGTGAAATTGAGCAGAGAGGCACCAGCCCCTTCGAGGCGTTTGGCTTCGTCGACCAACTCGTCGAGCATCTCGACCGGAACCTCGTCACCAGGCTTCGGTGTTGCGCTGTAGGTGACGCCGTACTTGAGCGCAGTCTGTGGGGTGATGCCGAATTGCGCGAACACCGGAATTCCAGCGCGGACCACCGCTGCGACGGCGTCCAGGTGGTCCGACGCTCCGTCGAGTTTCACGAGGTCGACACCGGCCTCCTTGACCAGACGAATCGCTGCCCGCACCGCGGCGTCCGGGCCTTCCTGCAGCGGGCCGAAGGGGAAGTCGCAGCTCAAAAGGGCGGTGCTGACCCCCCGCCGGACCGCCTGGCAGACCACGATCATCTGATCCATCGTGATTTCGAGGGGATTCGACTGTCCCCACAGGTTGACGCCGACGGTGTCGCCCACCGAGACGATGTCGACGCCGGCGCGATCGACGATCCGGGCGATCTGGTAGTCCCATGCCACCACGCCGACGATCTTGCGGCCATCGCGTTTCATCGCCTGGAGGTCCGTCAGGCTGACTTTGTTGTTCATCGAAGTTCTCCTTTTAGGGTGCCATCTCAGGCCCGCAATGCCGTCAATACTTCGGCAACGTCCTGCTCGTCGGTGGTGGTCATCAGCACCCGCGCGTAAGGGCGTAGGTGGGTGACCGTGGCGCCGACCTCGCTGGGGTCACCGACGATCAGTCCGGCGGTCGTGATGCCGCGTACCGAACACGCCGCGCCGATGAGGGCGGCCGCGTTGTCATCGCTGTCGACCGTGCCGATCATGATGACGACGT
This sequence comes from Rhodococcus sp. JVH1, assembly GCF_000280725.2. NCBI lineage: Bacteria > Bacillati > Actinomycetota > Actinomycetes > Mycobacteriales > Nocardiaceae > Rhodococcus > Rhodococcus sp. JVH1. Next base: position 164,710 of record NZ_CP166290.1, read on the forward strand.
CGGCATCGGCGAGTTCGTCGCGAAGGTGTGCCGACTGGCCGTCGCTGTCCTGCAGCAGGATCGACTCGGATCCGCCCGCCACCGTCGACGGAACAGGCGCGGCGAGGGTGAAGAACCGCGATGCGCCCCACGGTTGGGCGGCTACGGTGCGGACGATGGCGTCTGCGCCGGCGTCGAGGGCCACGATGCGTGGCCCTCGACGCCCCGCGATCGGCCGCTGGATCCGAAAGCGCATTTCCCGGGCGGTAGTGGCCCGGGCGCAACTGCTCATCGGAATCGGCTGGATCGTGGTCATGCCTTACACCGACGTCTGTGGCACGCCTGGGCGCACGGATAGATCCTCGCGGCAGGCCTCGGCGAAGGCCTCCGAGCGCGGCAGGACCACGGCAGCCGACCGCACGTGGTGGTGGGCGGGGTCGACACCGGGCGGCGTGATTCCCTGCTCGCGCAGGGCGAGCGCGGCCTTACGGAGCTTCTGTCGGGCCTTGATGATGCCGGTGTCGGCGGAGACCAGCATCTCCCTGGTCCGATCGGCGATCGGGCCCATACTTTCCTGCAGCGACGAGTCCTGGATCGCAATACCCGTCACGCCCGAGTACGGGTCGCCGCGTTTTTGGGCCTCCCGGTCCATCAAGTAGTCGTTGTCCTTGTTCCGAAGCGGCCGGTAAGTGCCGGGGACGTTCTCGCTGTGGATGCCGTGTCCGTCCCTCATCGCCTGCACCTCGTCAGCGGTGAGCGCACGCACCGGGTGGTAATCGAACGAGTACGCCCAGCAGTTCTCGTCATCGATCGGGATCCAGAAGTGTCCGTGGACTGGGTGATCACCACGCGGGGGAACCATGGTGAAACACGGCATCACCCACGGCGTGATGCGCCAGTAGTAGGTGTCTTCCTCCGCGTTGCGGCGAGCACCGACGAACAGGCCGCCGTCCGCCTCGGCTACCTCGAAGAACGGCTTGAGGTCGCCCATGTTGTACTCGTTGCCCTTGGTGCCCTTGAACAAGGGGTCGGACTTGAGGCCACCCGAGTGCAGGAACGACACGTGGCTCGAATCGATACCGCCCTCGAATGCCTGCAGCCAGTTGCACTCCTGCCACCGCTTGGAGGTGTAAGTCTGATCCGGCGGCACCAAGGCGAACTCGAATTCGGGCAGCGGAGGCTGCTTGTCAGGATCTCCCATGTAGGTCCACAAGAGATCGCCGATTTTCACCAGCGGGTACGACGTCAGTTTGACGTGGGAACAGAAGTTGCTGTTGTCGGGTTCGGACGGCACCTCGACCGCCTGGCCGGTCACGTCGTACTTCCAGCCGTGGTACGGGCACCGCAGGCCAGATCCCTCGTTGCGGCCGAACCACAACGAGGCGCCACGGTGGGCGCAGAACTCGTCGATGAGTCCGTAACGGCCCTCGCTGTCCCGGAAGGCGACCATGCGTTCGGACAGCAGCTTCACCCGAACCGGTGGGCAGTCGTTCTCCGGGAGTTCCTCGGCAAGAATGGCCGGAATCCAATACTGACGGTACAGATCGCCCATCGGCGTACCGGGTCCCGTCTGCGTGAGCAGCTCGTTGATCTCTTGCTTGAGCACGTTCGACCTCTCGTCTTCGCTGTCTGTGGTGTCGGCCCTCACCATGCACCATCGCGCGATTGGACTAATGTAATACCATTATGCACGGTTGGAACGGTGCTTGGGAAGCATCGGTAGGGCATTCTTCTGTTGGGTTTGATCCGTTGCGGCCCCGGATCGGTGACCGCGTCGCCGGGGTGGTGCTCGAATATAGTTCGGCGCATTGCGCTTTGGCTGATTCTCCCTAGCCGCAGTGTTACTTTCTGGCTGCCGGACTCAGATCACGAACGACTCAACAGCCTCAGGAGCGAACAAGTCCTCCGGTAGTCGTAGTTGTGACGACAGTCCCTGCTCGTGGTGATAGCGAAGGAATACGTCGAGCGCCTTCCGGTTCGCTTCCAGCCCGTACGACCAGTAGTCCGGACCGAGTAGCTCCCGCGTCTGTTCGAGTTGCTGGATCAGCCAGGGCTCCATAAATCGAAGGGCCGAGGAGTCGTCGATCCTGGCGTACGCGTCGTCACGGGCGAGCACACACGCCTTGTACAGCGACTGCGCCGCCCAGGGATGGCGCTCGTAGATGTCGCGGCGTATCACTACCACGTGCATGATCGGAAAGATGCCCGTTGTTGCGTAGTAATTCTTCTCGGCGGCAACGACATCCGGGAACAGCCGTTTAATCCGTGGATCGCGGCGTCGGAACGAGCTCGGGACGCGCGGGGTGTAGAGGGCATCGATGTCCCCGGAGGCCAACATCTCGGACAGCGCGTGGCCGGGTGCGATTGGCACAACGTCGAGCGCGGTGTCGACCGCGTATTTCTCGATGCGGCCGGGTGACTCCTGCCCGCCGGTGAGGTACGTGACCGAATCGACCGGCACCCCGTGGTACTCGGCGAGTATTCCGCGGATCCATACTCCGGCGGTCAGTTGGAACTCCGGGGTGCCCACCAGCTTTCCGCGAAGGTCTGCGGGTGAGTCGATGCCTGCATCGGTATGCACGTAGATGCCCCCGTGCCGGAACATCCGCGAGGTGAATACGGGCAGTGCCACGAACGGCGCGGGGCCCGAATCCAGTGAGGCGACATAGGTTGAGAGTGACATCTCCGCCACATCGAACTCGCGGTGTCGCATCATTCGGAAGAATGTTTCCTCGACGGGGAGCTGTAGGTACGTCAGGTCGATCCCGTCTGCGCGGACGCTGCCGTCCTCGAGCGCTCGGGTGCGGTCGTAGTCCCCACACGCGAAGGTCAGTTGCAGACGTCCCACGGTCACCGCCCCGCCGCCGCCAGGCGCCGGTCGAGCCGGGGGTATACCCGCCGGGCGTTGAGTTCGAGGACCTTTCGCCGGTCACCCTCTGCGAGCCCTGTGCCCTCGACGTAGCGCAGTGTGTCATCCCATTCGATACCCGTCGCCGGGTCCGCCCCGCGCACGGCGCCGAGCATTTCGGACGCGAATACGATGTTGTCCGCGGGTACGACCTCGTGCAGCAGATCGATTCCCGGCTGATGGTAGACGCATGTATCGAAAACGACGTTGCGCAGCAGTTCGCTCGGGTCCGGCCGACCGAGCCGAGCCGCCAGACCCCGGTATCGGCCCCAGTGGTACGGCACCGCGCCGCCGCCGTGAGGAATGACGAAGTTCAGCGTCGGGAAGCGGTCGAACAGGTCTTTCTGGACGAGTTGCATGAAGACGCTGGTGTCGGCGTTGAGGTAGTGCGCGCCGAGGGCGTGGAAGTTTGGGTTGCACGATGCCGACACATGAATCATGGCCGGCACTTCCAGTTCCACCAGTGCCTCATACAGGGGGTACCAGTATTCGTCGGTCATGGGTGGGGAGGTCCAGTACCCGCCGGTCGGATCCGGGTTGAGGTTGCACCCGACGAAGCCCAGTTCCTCGACGCATCGCCGCAACTCCGCGATCACCGGGTCGAGTGGGCCTGTCGGGGTCTGAGGCAATTGGGCGACCGGAACGAAGGTGTCAGGAAACAGCTCCCCGACTCGGTGCACCAGGTCGTTCGATGCGCGCGCCCACGCCGTGGCCGTATCGGGATCGGGAACATGGTGCTCCATCCCGGAGGCTTTCGGTGAGAACAGCATCACGTCTCCGCCGCGTTCCCGCAGAATCTTGAGCTGGTTGTGTTCGATGCTCTCGCGGATCGCGTCGTCACTGATCTGCGCCGGCCAAGGTACCGGCTGCGACGAGCTCGCCAACGCGGCGAGCTGATTGTCGCGGAATGCCTGGTGGGCGGGCGGCGTGGTGGTGTAGTGGCCATGGATATCGATGATCACGCCGGCAGTACCTCCTGCTCGACGTATTTGAGTCCCTTCCTCGTCAAGCGTTCTCTCATGTTGCCGACGTCGAGGCTGAGTTCACCGCGTCGGTATCTCTCCCGCGACGCGGCCTCTTTCTCCTCCCGAGATCGTGAGGCGGCCAGCACCTCGTCGGCCGCTTCACGGCGCACGACCACCACACCGTCGTCGTCGGCGACGATCACGTCGCCGGGATTGATGACGCGGCCTGCGCACACGACCGGCACGTTCACCGACCCGAGCGTCTCCTTGACAGTGCCCTCGGCGGACACGCACTTCGACCAGACCGGAAAGCCCATCGCTGTCAGTTCGGCGACGTCGCGGCACCCTGCGTCGATCACCAGGCCCCGAACGCCTCGTGTTGCGAGCGCGGTCGCCAGCAGTTCCCCGAAGTACCCGGCATCCGACGGGGACGTCGGCGCCACCACCAGGACATCGCCCTCCTGGCATTGCTCGACTGCCACGTGCAGCATCCAGTTGTCGCACGGTGCCACGCTCACGGTGACGGCGGTACCGGCCACCCGGGCTCCGGCGTAGATGGGGTTCATGTAGGACGCGAGAAGTCCTGTGCGTCCTTGGGCCTCGTGGATGGTGGCGACGCCGAACTCGGCGAACGCGTCGCGGACGGCAGGATCTGGTCGGCGCGGATTTTGAACGACGATTGACATGTCAGGACTCCTTTCCGAGCCAGGGCATGAGGGAAATGTGGATGACGTTCTCGTCGTCTGTCTCACCACTGAGCACCCGGATCGCATGATCGACCTGGTCCAGCCCGAACCGGTGGGTGCTGAGCAGCTCGAGCGGGAACCTTCCAGATGCGAGCTGTTCGAGCGCGAGCTCGCAGGCACGGTAGCTGTGGCCGCGGGCGCTCTTGATCGTGATCGCCTTCTCGGTGAGTTTCTTGACGGGGAAGTCGGGGAACGCGGCGAGCTCACCTTGGATCAACAGGGTGCCCTCGCGTCGCTTGAGGGCCTCGATTCCCAGCAGCACCGGACCGACGCCGGCACGCGAGGTGCAATCGAGGACGAAGTCGACGCCCTTGCCGCCGGTGATCTCCATGACCCGCTCGAGCGGATCTTCCTGGAGGATGTCGATCACCGCGTCGGCGCCGAGCTTGATCGCGAGTTCGAGGCGTGCTTTGTCCCGTGTCGTCCCGGTGACGATGATCTTCGACGCGCCGGCCTGCTTGCAGGCGACCACCTGGGACAGCCCCTGCTGACCGGGACCTTGGATCAGGACGGTGTCGGCGTACCCGACCCCGGCGGCGAGCAATGCCCATTCAATGCCGTTGGACAGCGGTGTCACCAGTCCAGCTAGCTCTGCGGTGACCCCGTCGGGAACCTTGTGCACCACCGCGTTCCACGGCAGGTACATGTACTCGGAGAATCCACCCCACAGCGTGCCGGGCTTATTTGCCGACGTGTAGCCGTACCGGCGGGCGTCGGGGTTGGTGCGCCAGTCGGTGGCCTCGCAGTGGCGATACTCGCCGATCCGGCACCACTGACAGTTGAAGCAACCGACATAGTGCTCGATGAAGACGCGGTCGCCCTCTTCGACGCCGTGCAGCTGCTTGAACTTCTCGCCGGCGCGGTCGATGACGCCGACATTCTCGTGGCCCATGATCACCGGGTCGTCGAAAGGCGGTGTCGCATACATCTTGACGTCGGTGCCGCAGATGCCGGCCACTTCGACCTTCAGCAGGGCGGCATCATCGGAAAGGTTCGGCATCGAGAACTGCCGTAACTCGGTAGCGCCCGGCGCCGTCCGCACGGCCGCGAGGACTTGCTCTCCCATAAATCACTCCCAGTACTCGGTCGGCCACGCGGTCGGCGCGACGCCAACGGTGGCCTTATGGTCTTTCCAATATACCATGATGTGTGATCGGTACCACGGCGCGAGAGCAGGAGAACCATGCCCGGACAGAATCGCAGGCTGACCACCGTCACCCGCACACAAGGCAACAACCGAGCACTCAAGGAAGGGACGGTCACACCTTCCGGTTTCACCTTCGAATTCGAGGAGTTTCCCGTACTCGTGCACGGCTTCCGCCGGATGGTGCGCTCCCTCGAGTTCGACGTGAGCGAGATGGCGCTCACCACCTACCTCACCGCACGTGAGCACGGCGTGCGTTTTACCGCATTGCCGATCTTCCTGGTCCGCGGCTTCCATCACGGCGCCATCGTCTACAACACCCGCTCCGGCATCCGCGGACCGAAAGACCTCGAGGGTCGCCGCGTGGGGGTCAATCGCGGGTACACCGTGACCACCGGGGTGTGGGCCCGCGGCATCCTCGAGTCGGAATACGGTCTCGCACTGGACAAGGTGACCTGGGTTCCCTCAGGAGACGAACACGTCGCCTCCTATATGCCGCCGAGCAATGTCGTTCCCGCCGCTCCGGGCAAGGACCTCGCCGCGATGCTGATCGACGGCGAGATCGACGCAGCCATCGGCGTGGAGATCGACCATCCCGACGTCGCGCCGCTGATCCCCAATCCCGACGACGCTGCCCACGCAGCACTGCGCGAACACGGGCTCTACCCGATCAACCACCTCGTCGTCGTCAAAGACGAGGTCCTCGACAAGTATCCGGACGTCGCAGCGGCTGTCTTCGACGCCTTCGCTGAATCCAAACGACGCTACGTCGACCGCCTACGCTCCAACACGATCGACAGCCCTACCGCCACCGACAGAATGTATGCGCGCGTCCTCGAAACCACCGGTGCCGACCCGCTGCCGTATGGGATCGAACCGAACAGGAACATGCTCGAGACGCTGATCGAACACGCACTTCAGCAAGAAATACTGACCCGCCCCGTCGCACTGGACGACGTGTTCGCAAAGGCGACGCTCGCGCTAACCGCCTGATCTGGTTCCCAAATCCGTCAACACACTCGCGCACCGCAGACAGCCGTGCTCGGTCCGGGCGCAATGCCCGAACTGATGACTCCGGCGTCCCGGCTGCATGCCACCACCGCAGCGGCCCAGTGTCGTGGATGCACCGGTGGTGATCGAAACGCTCCCGCACCCATGGGTTCCCCCAGTGACCCGTCGGGGGCGGTCGCAATTCGGGGGCCCGTCCCGGCCCGGGTCCGCGTCCGGTGATCGTCAGTTCCGGGAGAGTGCGGCCCGGACCGTCGGAACCACCTTGCCGGCGAACACGGCTCGATACTCATAATTCTGCCGAATGGAGTAGCCCACCGCCCCGGCCGAATCATCGCCGGCAGCGCCTACCACGCCACTGCGTGGCAGTCAGTTCGCAACAGCCCTTGACATTTTCGCGCACACTTCAGCATAGTGTCCTCTATCACACAAGGTCATTCCGGTCTCCGGAGTCCCAATGCTTCCGGTGCCTCCTCGCTCGTCTCTTCGGACGGTGATCTCAAACCCGGAGCGGGAGCCGTCCTGGCACTCACACCGGCAGATCGCGGACTCGCCCGACTGATGGACAACGGACCGGGTCTGCCTGCAGCCCACTCACCAGAAAGGGCGAGCCACTCCCCACGACGTTCACCTCACCCGCTTCCGCCCGCCGCCCGCAGCGTGGGTATGCCGGCAGCGCGGGCCCACCCGCCGGACACCGAACCTAGGAGAACATGTGGACCCCAACATCAACACACTCCGCCGCGCCTTTGCGCCGCGGCTCCAGACAATCGCTTCAGGCGCCCCGGACGTCTACGCAACGCTCGTGGGCGCCTGGGCAGCGAGCGCCGCTGCCATCGATGGCGCCGTCCTCGCGGCTATCCGGGACAGAATCGAGAAGATCCTCGGCGCCGAGTCTGTTCCTGCGGCCACAACCGACACTCCGGAGCTCGCCTTCATCGACCAGTTCGTCGATTATGTCGCCGATGTGGACGAGCAGCTGAGAGCGCCGCTCCTCGGCAAGTACGGTAAAGCGGGGCTGCGCAACTTTGTCGAAGCCGTCTATATCGCCGATCAGAGCGTGCGCCTGAGTCTGACTCATGAGCAGCTGTTCACACCCGTAGACGACCTTGCAGCTCCTCCCGAGCCCGATCATGTCCTCACACCGACCCGCGCCAATATGAAGTGGCACGACGAGATTCTGGCGCACGACGGATTGGACAACCTCACTCGCGAGGTCATCCGCATCCGCACTGGTTGGTACCACCAATGTGGACTCTGTAACTCTTGCCGGCTGGTCGAGGGAGACCGGGTAGTCGTCGATTCCGAGATGGAGACCCGGATCCTCTCGTATGAGCAAGGCTCGATGAGCGCTCCCCACACCGCTGCGTTGAGGTATGCCGATGCTCACATGGTCGAACCCGCCGGTCTGTCGCAGGCCCTGGCCGATGAGCTGCGAATGCACTTCTCCGATACCGAGCTTCTGCAGCTCACCATCGAAGTGAGCTCGTGGAACTACCAGAAGGTCTTGGTCGCCCTGGCAATTGACCCGCCGCTGAACTCTGAGGGGCTGACGGCTTTCACCATCGGGCGCAACGGCTCGATCCAGATCGGGAATCCGCTCGCGCCGGTGCACTGACATCGAGATCGGTACCGATTAACCGAACCTTGATCGACCTGTTCAGAGTCCAGCGAGATTCAAGACCGCGCGTATCCTTCGCGTCGTCGAGCATGCAAGCGGTTGCTAGTGGGTTGTGACATAAGTAATTTGACGGTCAGGGTGAGAGCAACTGGCGCTGCACGTATTTCTCCCGCGTGGGCGAGGTCCCCCAAACTTCCACGGCTTCCGCAGTCCCGATTAGATGTGTGAATTCCCATGAACTCTCGTGAGTATCAGCAATCACGGCATAGACGTCGCTCCTCTTGGATCGAAGCCAACCGCAAGCGCAAACATCCTGACAACGAGGTTGAGCGCCTCATCGAGTTCGCCATCAGGTGGGCGCCATTTGGGGGCGCTACCGACGAGGAAATACTTGTGCACTTCGGAATGACAACGCGCCGGTTCATCGAGCGACTGTGGCAGGTCATCCCTGAATCGAACTGTGCCCAGAGCGAAGTTCGAATTTTAGCAAGCGCATACCCGCACCACCGCTGAACAGGCAGCCCAGGCGGCCCAGGCGGTCCGACAGGTCCCAACAACTTGTGGACGAAATCAGAGTAAGCAAACTTCGGCAGGGAAGAAATGTGGAACAGCCATAACGAGAATGTCATTCTCGACTTACGCTTCTCTCGGGGAGCCGATTGGAGGGCCCGCGCCGGATCGTTGCAGGCGCCTTCTCAATCGATATCAGGATTTTAGTGGCTCGCGACAGCTTGACCGTCAAACTTGCCCACACCGCACTAGGTCCGCGGGCACATCCCTTGCAGCACCCTGAGCACGGCTGACGGATAAAGGTCCTGCGACTCGACATCGTATGGGTCAGTGCCCATCTTCGCGGACAGTCGATTGCGTATCGGATTCCGTTCTTCGGCTGGGACTTTCATGGACCATCGTTCACGTTTGTGCTCAACTACGCGCCCGGACACAAGGGCGCGCGGCGACCGACGCGTTCATACTGAACAGAAAGGACAAATACTCCTCAAGTAAGTCAACGAAATCCTCTCCAGCACAATCAATGACGATAGACGCACCATTGGTGTCGAACGTAGCGATCAACCACACCTTCAGTTCCAGCATAGAACAGATGAACGACTGCGCCTTCCCGGAAATCGGGCCGCGAGCGGACCCGAGAACCCGCAGGAATCGCTACCACCGCCCAATTCCGAGCGTCACCCCGCAACCACGAGGAGCAACCATGGGAAGAGTAGAAAAGAAGGTCGCACTCATCACCGGTGCCGCCCGCGGCCAAGGCCGCAGCCACGCTGTTCGGCTAGCCGAGGAAGGCGCCGATATCATCGCGATCGACATCTGTGCGCAGATCGAATCGGCCAACCACACCATGTCCACCGAGGAGGACCTGCGCCAAACCGAGCTCGAGGTGGAGAAGCTGGACCGACGCATCGTCACCATCAAAGCGGACGTGCGCAACCGCGACGCGCTCAACCGCGCGGTCAACGAGGCCGTGGACGAACTCGGTCGTCTCGATATCGTCTCCATCAACGCCGGCATCGCGTCGATACACCCGACCCTCGCTATGCCGGAACAATCCTGGCACGACGTCATTGACATCAACCTGACCGGCGCATACAACACTGCCGCCGTGACCATTCCGCATATCATCGCCGGTGGCCGCGGTGGATCGGTCGTGTTCACAAGCTCCGCACTCGGGGTCACGGCCGTGCAGAACCTCGCCCACTACGCCGCCGCGAAGCACGGCATGCTCGGCCTGATGAAAACCCTTGCGCTCGAACTCGGACAGCACCTCATCCGGGTCAACGCGATCCTGCCCACCAATGTCGACACCGAGATGATCCAGAACGAAACGGTTCGTAAGCTGTTCATGCCGCATCTGGACAAGCCCACCCGCGCCGACGCGGAGAAACCAGACTCCAGCTACGTAGCCGCCAACATCCTGCCGATTCCATGGGTCTCCCCGGTCGACATCAGCAATGCCCTGCTGTTCCTCGCCTCGGACGAAGCCCGCTACATCACCGGCATCTCTCTGCCCGTCGACGCAGGATTCCTGCTCAAGAAATAGCCGAACATTCCAGTGGCCCGGCACCGGTACACGCCGGTGCCGGCTACACAGCTCCTTTTGGCTCGCAACCCGCCGACCAGTTTCGAGTCCGGCGCAGCACCGAAGGCGAATCATGAACAACGTGTCGACCCAGCACGTGACTCGGGTGCGGCCCAACGCTTCTTGGTCCGACGGTCAGTGAGCATCAACCGTTGCACTCAATCGTCTCCACGATGGCTTCGTTGTAGCCCGAGCGGCGGCGACAGCGTCGATGTGGCATCGACAACGAATTCGCGCCCCACACATGGCAACTCGCACACGACATCGCACCGACAACGAATTCCTCGTGAGATACGAGGGACACGGTCATCCAGTTCAACTTCGCCGATACCCACTGCTTCGGTCTCTCGAACGAGGAAGGTGAGATCTGCTGCTCCCAGACGCCGCAGAGGTGCGCGACCGTGAGCGATCGCACCTCCTCGGCGTCGTGGCGGCGCAGCGCCTCCAGCATGCGCTTGTGCTCCTCCAACATGCGCCACCGGTTCTCGGGTTGAAGGTCTGGCAGGTTCAGCCGGTCCAAGGTGCGGCCCATGAGCTCGACGACCAGCGCCAGGAACCGGTTCCGGGTCGAGTTGATAAGAATCGAGTGAAACTCGATCATCAAGTGCCTCACCGGCTCGCCACGCTCAAGTCCCATCCGAGCAGCGGCGACGTTTGGCCTCCAGGGTGGCGAGTTGCTCGTCCGAGATCGACTCGGCCGCCGACGCGTTCACTGCGGGCTCCAGCACTAGCTTGGCGCGCGCGAACTCCGCGACTTCGTCCGGGTCGACGGCCAGCACGTTCTCGAACGCCGCCACCGCGGCGGGAAGCGCTTCGCGAACCACGAAGGGGCCCCCACCCACCCCCGGCCGGACGCGAACGAGCCCTTGCTGGTCCAGGATGAGCAGCGCCTGCCGGATCGCCGAGCGGCTGACGGCGAAGCGCTCGATCAGTTCGCGCTCGACCGGCAGACGCTCGCCGGGACGATACTGTCGACTGAGGATGGCAGTTGCCGAGCGACGGCCTCGTGGGGCCGCTCGGCTGGTTGCACCGGTTGCATACAGAGAGGCTACCGGAACATGCACGGTTCGATGGTTAGCTCCGAGCGCCCATCACCTCCCCCATCACCTCCCCATCGGTCGACGAGGTTCGATGAGTTTCTACCGGCCGCTACTGGGTCACCCTCGCCCTGGACGCCACCAAATCGGCGGCGTCGGGTCCCTGTTCGACACCACGATCATCACCAGCCGCCGGCGATCCTGGCCGCTGGCGGATCCGGCCCTGCCCGCTGCCCGCATTGACGGCGGGCAGGGCCGGTGCTCACCGGTGCGCGGTTCCCGATGTGCGCCGTTCGGCGGCGACGATCTCCCGCACCGCGGGCGCGACCTCGGCAGCGAAGACCTCGATGGCGTAAGGATCGTCGCCGATGAGGATGAAGCCCGAGATGCCGTGGTCGAGGGTGATCCCGGCCAGTTCCTGCGCCCACTGGGCGGGTGCTCCCACAAGCAGTCCCGCACCGGTGTCAGTGAACTGCCCGGTGATGTTGAGGAGTCGGGTGATCGCGGCGGGGTCGCGGCCGGCATGCTGCGCGCCGTCATCGATGTGCTTGTTCATCTCGGTGAGGGAGTCGACCCCATCGGGCAGGTATGGCAGCGACGGCAGCCACCCGTCGGCGCGGCGGCCGGTGAGGCGGAGCAGGCGCGGCTTGTACGCACCAACCCAGATGCCGATGTCGTGGGCGGGCGCGGGCCCGCGCTTGACCTCCTCGACCTGGTAGTAGGAGCCCTCGACGCGAACATCTCCGCGCGTCTCGGTATCCCAGATCCCGCGGATGACCGAGATCGCCTCGTCCAGCGCATCGATCGATTGACCGGGGGTGAGCCGGCGCCCGCCCATGCCCTCGATGGCGTCCCAGAACCGGCCGGCGCCGATCCCGAGCTCGACCCGGCCGCCGCTGAGCAGGTCCAGGCTCGCCGCGGCGCGGGCGAGCACGGCGGGCTGGCGCAGCGGCAGATTCAGCACGTTGCCGCTGAGCCGGATCCTCTGCGTGCGCGAAGCCACGTAGGACAGCAGCGTCCAGGTGTCGTGGTAGGTGGCCTGGTAGGGGTGGTCCTGGAAGGTGACCAGGTCGAGCCCGACGCGCTCGGAGAGTTCGGCGAGCTCAACGGCATGGTGCGGCGGGCTCACGGCCGGAGTGACGAAGCTGCCGAAGATCAGATTGTGTCCGAGGTCGGTCATGACGCGCTCCTCTCGGGGGCGATGCGGAAGTTGTCGCGGAAGACGCTGTCCGGGTCGTACTTGGCTTTGAGGTCGCGCAGCCGGAATAGAGGTGCGCGTCGGCGAGGCGTTCCGGGCGTCGGTCGCTGTCGAAGCTCAGGTACAGCCTTGCCAGGTGCGGGTGGATCTGCTTCCGCAACGTGTCGAGCAGCTCGCGTCGTGCGCGCAGCCCTAGCCATTTAATCTGCAGATTAGATCATCTAACTGACAAATCATCTGGTCGGATGCCTATTGTACGATAGAATCGGTTTCATGGCCTCTATCGCAGATACCCCTTCGGCCTCGAAACCGTCCGTCGTTCCGGGCGATCTCGGGTGGCATCTCGCAATGGTTTTGCGGGGCTATCAGACGCGATTCGAAGACACAGTTTCCGACCTCCCCGGGGGGATTCGGGGCTATCAGGTGTTGTCCACCGTGGTGCACCGTAATCCGCCCAACCAATTGGCGCTGGCGAGTCATCTGGGGATCGATCGGACAGTGATGACCTATCTTCTCGATACCCTGGTGAAAGCCGGACTCGTCGAACGGATTCCTGATCCCTCAGACCGCCGGGCACGCAAGGTCGTGCCAACCACCAAGGGCGAGGGGTGTTTGGCGGATTTCGAACAGCGGATGGCTGCTGTCGAGCGTCAATTCCTCTCGGGGTTGTCTGAGCGCGAGGCGAGTGAACTCGAATCGACCATGCACCGCCTTGCGATGATCGTGCATCGAGAGCAACCAGGGGCGAGCCCCTGCGAAGCGATGGACAACTTGCCGTGACACCCGCCTTTCTCGGAAATTCACCATCGCTCACTCGAAGCCACTCTGCGTGCCTGACTGTCGACTTGGGGTTGCTGCCCGGTCTTCAGTTCGATGGGACGTAGCTGCGAGATCGGCGTAGGAGCTTCTCCAACTCAACTTGAGTGTGTTTACCGTTGAAAATCTCGGTGCCGGGCTCGAACAACGCACCCGCGGTGAGCGGGCCCGCATCGACGGCGTCGAATCCGAGAGTGTCGATGAAAGTACTCACGATGGACTTGGCAGTTGTGTCATCTCCCGCAAGCGCCAATGCTCGACGGTCGGCAGCTCCTGGACTACGCCACTCTTCTTCCAAGTCGTGGTATCCGATGTGGTTGAGCGTCTTGATAATTCGGGCATCGCGCAGGTGATCTTGGACAACACAACTGCTGATTCGATCGTCGGCCTCGAAGTCATCGATCTCACCGTCGGTCGGTGCCCAATAGTTCATGGCGTCGACAACGACCTTGCCCGTCAGGGAACTGGCCGACAAGGTCTTGTATCTGTGCAGTGGGATCGCCAGAATCACAATGTCGGCCGTCGCAACGTCCGTTGCCGTTGTCGCAGTCGCTCCCGGAGTGACGACCTCGACCAGAAGAGAAATGTCCTCTGGCGGCTTCGACGTCGCAATCGAGACGTCGTATCCCGACTTGAGGGCCTGGCGTGCAATTGCGGTGCCGACCCGTCCAGCCCCCAGGATGCCGATGGTTTGTGCAGATTTTGGCATTGCCTCTCTCCTTTGGTGGGTTTCAGCCGCGTGCGACTGCCGGTGAGGTCGGTGCGGCGGCGAGATCGGCGTCGACGAGCGGCTTGACCTTTGCGCCGAGTAGCTCGATGGAATGCAGGAGATCTCTCTGGGGCACGTGTCCGATGTCCATTTGCAGAATCTGTCGGTCGTGTCCGAGTACACGGTGTAGGGCGACGATGCGCTCGGCTATCTCCTCGGGTTCCCCGACAAATAGGGCCCCTCCTGCCGCGGTGGCTTGGCGGTAGCTGTCGTAGCTCATCATCGGGGCTCCGCGCTGTTTGGAGACAGTTTCCATGAGACCCGACCAGTGCCCCCACCACTTCTCTCTGGTCGAGGAACCGTCGTCTCCGAGGAACCCTGGCACTGCGATGCCGACTCGGGTCTGCGAGGAAGGGGTGCCGGCCTGTGCGGCAGCCCTGCGGTAAAGGTCGGCGAGTGGCGCGAATGACGCGGGCGCACCGCCGATGATGCCATAGATGACCGGAAGCTTTCGGAGGCCTGCTCGCACGGAGGAGGCAGGTGTACCCCCGGTTCCGACCCAGAGAGGCAGCGATCCACATTCCGGGCGTGGAACGACGATTGCGTTGTGCAGCGCAGGACGAACGGTGCCGTTCCACGTCACCGCGAGGTCCTCGGACTCGTTGAGAAGTTGGAGGAGGTCGAGTTTTTCGGTGTAAAGCGTGTCGTAGTCGCCGAGGTCGTAACCAAACAGGGGGAAGGACTCCGTCGACGATCCCCGGCCGGCAGTGATCTCTGCGCGCCCGTTCGAGAGCGCGTCGACTGTCGCGAACTGCTGAAAGACCCGGACGGGGTCATCTGTACTGAGCACTGTCACCGAGCTGCCAAGGCGAATGTTGTGCGTGACGGTAGAAGCGCCCGCAAGGACGGTGGCTGCGGCCGACGCTGGCATCTCACGAGTGTGGTGTTCACCCACGCCGAAGTAGTCGAGTCCGACTTGGTCGGCCACCCGGATCGCCTCGACAAGGTTGCGCATAGATTCTGCCGTCGAGCCCAATTCGCCTGTCTCTTCGATTTTTTGAACATCGCCAAAGCTGTAGATGCCAAGTTCCACGTCGTACTCCTGTCGAGGATAGGTCTTCTTGAGGGATATGCAGCGCAGCGTCATAGTGGACCTACTGGGTGCTGCGGTGGTGTGGTGGAAGCGCGCCTGCCTGGGCAGTCGCACATGGCCTGCCGCAGCTCGCCGTCTGTGTTCATGAGAATTGGTCCGCTCGCTACAACGGGTTCATGCTGCGACTTACCTGCAGCGATGAGTGAAACGTCCTTCGATTTCAGAGATTGTCTCCGCCCTCGGGTGGGGGCGGTCCGAACGCGCAGTCGCCTTCCAACATGGGCAGGAACGGATCGTGCCGTTCCCATTTCCGTCGACCCGCCGCTCGCGCACGATGATTGACCGAATCTTGGACCACAGTGGCATCCTGCGCGTGGACGATCCGTCGGTCGACAACGCCCGCGGAGGCGGAAGCCAGAGACATGGTCGCCCCTTCCCTGGGAGCTGGTCGGCGACATGCCGACAAAGGTGTGCTGCACTCTCCCACGATTATGCTGTCACGCAGATGATATTTGTGCAATACCATCTTGGTGGCGACATTATTCCCAGCGCTCCCCGTAGAATCTGCAGCCACAGGCTGCGGCGCACTGCAGTGACCGCTCCACGCCCATTTTCGAGCCTGCTCCGAGTGCCTACTATCCGAACACTCAGGCATACGCAAACATGGGTCAACTTTCTTACCTCTTCGTCACACTCCTTGACAGCGAGGCGAATTCGACTTTCGATGAGGGCGGATTCGAGCCGCACTCGCTACGCCGCCCGATCGGCAACTATTCACTTCATCTCACGCGATGCCCGGCCGCTCCGGGCACCTTCGCCCGCGCTCCGACGGCGCGCATG
Source organism: Rhodococcus sp. JVH1 (assembly GCF_000280725.2). Taxonomy (NCBI): domain Bacteria; kingdom Bacillati; phylum Actinomycetota; class Actinomycetes; order Mycobacteriales; family Nocardiaceae; genus Rhodococcus; species Rhodococcus sp. JVH1. The sequence continues at coordinate 180,869 of NZ_CP166290.1, forward strand.
CAGAACGACCGCGGCTGGTCCCAACGGATAGCCACGGAGCGCTGCGCGACACCGCTACCCCGCCGAACCTCGGATGTACTCGACAAGGACTGCGCGTTGTGCCGTGCGCCACATCGACTGGACCTCAACTGCAGTTGAGGTACTAGCGTCGGTTTCGTCGAAAAAGCGGGGCGGACCACCAGCAACCGTTCCGCGCCTCCCGCAGCCCCCACGCCGGAGGAAGCGGGCCGCCAGCACCGGTCTGTCACGCCGACACACAACCGGAACACCGAAGGGACTATCTGATGGCAACGTACGTGCTCCCCGAACTCGACTACGACTATTCGGCGCTCGAACCCCACATTTCCGGGGAGATCATGGAGCTGCACCACAGCAAGCATCACGCCACCTATGTGGCCGGCGCGAACCTAGCCATCGAGCAGCTCGCCGAGGCCCGCGAGGATGCGACGATCGCGGCGAAGGCCCCACTGTTGAGCAAGAATCTCGCCTTCCATCTCGGCGGCCACACCAATCACTCGATCTTTTGGAAGAATCTGTCGCCCAATGGAGGAGACAAGCCGACGGGTGATCTCGCTGCAGCAATCGAAGGCGACTTCGGATCCTTCAACCACTTCCTCGCTCATTTTTCGGCGGTCGCCACGAGCCTCCAGGGATCCGGCTGGGCCGTTCTCGCGTGGGACACGATCGGGCGACGGTTGGTGATCGAGCAACTGACCGATCAGCAAGGCAACATCAGTATCGGCATCGTCCCCCTTCTGATGCTCGACATGTGGGAGCACGCGTTCTACCTGCAGTACAAGAACATCAAGGCCGACTACGTCAAGGCGTACTGGAACGTGGTGAACTGGGCTGACGTTGCGGACAGGTTCGAGAAAGCAACAGCATCCGCGGGCATACTGACACTCCCAAGCCCCGCATAATCGGCTCGGACCGCCAGGGAGCTGTGCCGCGGCGTGTCAGCGCCCGCGTGCACGCCCCTGCCGGGCGGGTCGATGAAGGTCATCTGCGTTCGATGACCATGACATTTCTGGATTGGAACGACCTTCGTGCGAGCAGACGCGCAACACAACGTATCCCGGATCACCGACGCTGCAGTCCGGGTGTTCGCCCGTGACGGGTTGGATGCCACCGTTACCGACATCGCAACAGACGCCGGCGTAGGCAAGACGACGCTACTTAGGCACTTCCCGACACGGGCCGCGTTGGTGGAAGCGGCGTTCCATGCCGAGCTAGACGGGCTGATCGCCACCGCTGGTCGGTTATCGGCCTCCAGTGGGGCCGGCGACGCGCTTGTGCGATGGATGCACCGATTTGCGGAGTTCCTGGTAACCACTCCCGGGATGGCAGAGGCACTTCAGGTGATCATATCCGGCAGGGAGAGGTCGTGCCTGCGCACTGCAAACCGGTTGACTGAGGCCATGTCGGCACTTCTCGATGCGGCCACCGCGACCGGGGCCGTGCGATTCGGTATCGCACCGGATGATGTGCTCATAGCTCTGGTAGGTATCGGTCTCGTCGCTGATGGACAACGGGATCGCGAGAGGCCCGATCGCCTCGTCGAGATGCTGGTCGCCGCCCTTCGTCAGGGAGACCCGTCAGCCTGCACTGACCGGCGTGCTCGTGACGACACCGTCGACGCCGAGCTATTACTACGACCCGGTCGCAAGTAGGACACTCGCTTGATGGAGATCACGAACGGTGACGGTCCTGTTCCATGTTCAATCAGGCGCGGGCGGGCTGCCGGTCGTTGGTTGTGAGGGACAGATCGTGGCCGAACTGGGTATACCTTGGACGCTTACTCTCGTCAGGGCCTATAGGTAGGGGTCTCGGAGTTGGTGAGGTTCTCGGCCGCGGCGACATACCCGAAGCGTCGCAACACGCCTTTCTCCGCTAAGTAGTTCTCGTGCTGATTCGCCCCGGGGCCAACCTTGACGCCGACGATTGCCTCGGCCGATCCCTCTCGCACCAAACCGAGGAACCGAGCCTGAGCAGCAGCATCCGCATTCTTCGCCATTCCAACACCACGTCATCGAAGGTGTTGCAACGACCGATAGAGAGCGGGGTGCGTCAAACGGTGCAGAAACCTGTGGGCCACTGGACGAGTATCGGAATCCGCTAACAACTCCCGGTTTGCACGCGTAACTCGTGGAATCATCAGTTACGAGCAGAATCGTGCGGTAGTTCGAAAAGCTGCGCGCGATGTCATGACCAGCCGAAATCGGCTGATACCTCATGCAGCCACACGAACGAACCTGCGCGCACTCCGGTACCGGCCCAGCCCTTCCGTTAGGCGACCTGCCGTCACTGCAGGTCAACGCTTCATTCTGCCGGATCAGTCGTCGGTCGGACGAATCGCGTCACCCCGCCGGCCGCGGATCGGCGGCCCGTACCCTTGCCCCATGCCCGCTGATCCCGGCAGCATCCACGCCGACTCCGACAAGGCGCTGCCGAAGTTGACCACCGGTGACGTCGCGGTGGATCCGCACATCATTACAGCGGCGGCCCGTACCGGAACGGATGTCGAGCTGCGGATCCACACGTACATCGCACCGTTCGACGTTGCGGCAGAGCAGTGGTTCCCCGCTGCGGCCGGGTTCGCCGTCACGGTCATCGCGTACACCGTCGACGCCGCGACGGGCCGGCCACGCCATCTGCCGTCCGCGGAGCCCTCCGAGTGGGCGCGCGCGATCTTCTCGACCGTCGACAACGTGCACGGGTACTTCCTCGGCGCCGTCGACCCGGACACCGGCGGCCATCGACCCGGGCAACTCGCTACCGCCTCTACCTCGACACCGACCGGCAGGCGATTCCCGTGCCTCAGCAGGTGGTCACCTGCCCGCACTACCTGCTATCTGCCATCGACGGCAGAGCTGAGATCACCATTCCCACGACGGCTTGACCCGGCCGGCAGGCCGGGAGCTGCGCCGCTGTCTGCGGGCGCCGCTTCCACCGGTGTCCGATCTGCGCGTCCTGCGAAGGGGGCGACCTTGAAGTCACGTCGCTGCTGCTCGCTCATGTGGATCCTCCATCCGTCTCGATCCGGCCCCCTGCCACAGACAGTCAGTCGCCGCGGCCTCGGAAGACGAGAACGGCGTCCTGGGGCGGAATCGAGTCGGTTGTTCCACCCGGGACGCTTGCAGCACATGGATATAGTTGTGCCACAAGCTCATTGCCACTTCTGAAGCCGACTACGACAGACCGGGGCAGGGGACGTGTTATTTCTGCTGGTCACGCACCTTTTGGCGCGGATTCGACGTCGATCGCCATCGCCGGAACCGAGGTCGTGTCGGTCCGCGCGCACCGGCGCGGGCGCGGACCGGCATCCCAATCCGGTCGGGTTAGACTGCCCGACATGGCGCTTGGACTGCTGAGACGCACGCGCGCCCTCCCCGTCGATCTCGAAAACTTCGCTTACGCTGCGCAGGCGTTCCGGGAAGCGCTGATTCCGCTGCACGGCATCACCCCCGACCACTGCGATGCCGCAGCCACCGAGTTGCGGAACAGAGCACTCGTAGCTGAGCAACGATTCTTCGCCGCTGCCGCTACGCTCCCCCGCCGCGAGCGCACACTCGCCGGCCACTGGGAGAACGCCGCAGTCATGCGCTACCGGCACGGGCTCGAAGTCTTTGCGCGCGCCGAAGACCTCGGCGCCGACATGCTCGCCCAACTCGCCACCCACCGGCGGCCGTCTTTGCCCGCGCTCACCGAACTGTGTGACGCCTGTACCCATGCCCGCACCCTCGATCAACACCAACGCCCCGAGATGTTCGGGGCAATAACCCGCAGAGCCACCCGACGGCTTCGCGCCGCCCCCGCCGACTCGGCCGGCGCCGACCACGACCGGGCCACCGGGCGGTCCTGCATTGTCGATCAAGCTGAACTGCGGTGGCGGATCCGCCGCGATCTGACAAGTCTCCTCGTCGAGAACGCCCTCGCCGGTGACGGAATCAGCCGGGAAGCCGAACGCCACCTCGTCCCGTGGCTGAAACTGGCGTGCGAGACCCTCGACAGTCCGATGAGCATCGACGGTCCCCGGGGATGTCGCCGCGCAATGGCGCGAGCGCCGCCGGCCCTACATGCTCGCCGCCGCCGATCGGGCCGACGTGATCATCGTTGACCCGATCCCTCGTCAGCCCGCGACCCTGTGGTGGAAGCTCGTCCACGGGGACGAACCGCCGCCGCCGCTGTAAGGCGGCACGCGTCGTCGTCGCCCAGAAGAGATGGGGACGTGTCATATCCGCAGTTCATCACCACTTTTCGCGGAGACCGGCGGCGCAATTGGCCTCATGGGCTGCACCGTACGCTCCGGGCCCGAGCCAATAGCGGTGGGCGTTCCGCCGCAATCGTGTCGGCCGTGGTCGCCCTCGCCCACGCCTTCCACGCCAAAGTGGCCGCAGCAGGTGTGGAGAACCGTGCCCAACTCGACGCACTGCGTGCCTGCGACTGCGACCTCGCGCAAGGCTTCTTCCTCACACCACCGATGACCGCAGACAACTGCACCACCTTCCTGAACCAGGACCCACCCACACACACGCGCCCATTCTGAGCGAGTTGAGGTCACATTTGGTTCGGTCAGTGACGATGGCTCGTCGAGCTCACTGACCTGAAGTACAGCGCCACCTGCTCGGCGAGAAGGACGGGTGATCCCGAACAACATTCACGCAGCGTCTCCTCCGCCGGTACCTCCGTTGAGCTACTACGACCGGCGACGTCCCCGAAATGCACCCTCCCTTGCGTCGGAGAGTTGGCGGGTGAACAGCGCCTACCGGGCGTTGTAGCGCTGCAACGTTCTCACGGTGCCCGAACACCGCGTCTTCCGCGCCGCACACAATGAATTCCGACGACGATCGGCAACACGGCACACGCGTTCTGGGCCTCCGGACCTTCCTGCGCCATCCGATCTCGAACTCGACGCGCTGATCCTCCTCGAACGCCTTGTCGCCGACGCGATCCGGGCCCGAACAATGAGACACCCCTGCATCCGGGGTAGCGCAGGGGTGCCCTCAGAGCAATTCTGCGGGGAGGTGTCCTCAGAACGGCACCACGCGCGCGGCGGGAAGATGCCGTCCTGTGCGCGACCTCAGCTTCGCTGATGGCACCTACCGAATTTCTTGGAAAGACTTCGCGAGAAGTAGGTTCAGCGGAAAAGTTGCGTAAATCCGCGACCGGCCATCGATGAAGAGATCCGGATGCCATCGAAGAACGGATCCGCGGGATTACCCCTCACCGGACAGTTATTACCGCTGTCCCCCGTACCTTATCGGGCGGAGACCGCGTGCGACCGTGGGCAGACTCGCGGCTCCGTTTGGCGCCCTGGGATCGTCAATGGCGTCATCATCAAAGTGGACAACAACCACTGACACTCACCGTGAATCTGTCCGACAGTGTGGCGAGAGCTGTCCTCGATGTGCCTACTTCGAGGACAGCCACAGCCGGAATGCCTCGGCAGTCGCGGCCTGCAACGTCGTCCCACGGGTGGCTACTTCGATCTTCACCTGCCGCAGCAAGTCGGGGTCAACCCGTGCGGAGAACTGCGGGAGCTTCGTCGCGCCCACGGACGGTTCGGCGGGCTCGGCTGAAGTCATTGGCGCGAGCGAATCCGCATCACCATCGGGGACCGCATGCGACATCGCACTGGCGAATACTCCCGCGGGTTGGTCCTTGGACATCTTCATCTCCTTGACGAACCGATGAGGTAGCTGTCGACGAGAACGGCGACCCTTGCCAGACCTCCCGTGCCCATCCCGGAATCGAAAAGACCTGAGGGATACAGGCACTGCGGACACGCTTTAGAGTTACGCCGAGTAACGGAAATGATTGTTAACCACATTCACGAACGGGCCAGAACTGAAGCTGACGCGTCGAAAGATAGCACGATTGACGGCAACGTAACTTGTTACCAGCAAAGTAATGGTTTAGTAAAATGTGACGATCGGCCGAAAAACGTCCCATTTTCCTGCCGCATAAACGGTAGGAGGCCCATCGATGAACTTGAGGTACGAAAAAGCATGCAATGTAGGTTGGTAACAAACCAACAATAAACTTCCTGTACGTCCAACAAGGTTAACCAAAAGCTTTCTACCAGGCAGCATGCAGCTACACCTCAACTTTTCGAGGACGCAACGAATTCTATTTCTTACGAAAGGCAAGGATTTGCACTACCGGGCGGCGGTAATTCAATCTCGACAATTCTCGTGATGAGTACGTCCACCATCCCGGGTGGGAATTAGTCAATTAAGCGACACACCGACGGGGTCGTTGACACAGACCAGCTGGTTTGCGAATGATTCCTGCCGTCAACCGCTCCATTTAGTGAGGGGAAATTCGTGACACCGGTGCACACTTCGACCCAGGCGCATACTCCGCGTCGCTGGTTTGTGGCGGGGGCGGCCATGGCGACCGCCGCGGCTGTGATCGTCTTTGGTGGAGTCGCGTCAGCGGCTCATCCCCCGGTCGGACTGGGGACCGCCAACTCCTTCGCGATATTGGCGGGCCAAACGGTCACCAACACCGGCCCGTCGATCATCTCCGGGGACCTGGGTGTCAGTCCGGGCAGCGCGGTCACCGGCTTTCCGCCGGGAACGGTGATCAACGGCACCCAACATGTTGCCGATGCCGTTGCGCTGCAAGCTCAATCCGATCTGACGACGGCCTACAACGATGCGGCCGGCCGGCCGCCCACCGCGGCGGCGCCCCCCGATCTCGGTGGCCTGACCCTGGTCGACGGCACCTACAACACGGCCGGCCCGATGGGACTGACCGGCACCGTCACCCTCGATGCGCAGGGTGATCCCAACTCGGTGTTCATTTTTCAGGCCGGGTCCACGTTGATCACCGCGTCGGGCAGCACGGTCGCCCTCATCAACGGGGCCTCCCCGTGCAACGTGTTCTGGCAGGTGGGTAGCTCAGCGACCCTGGGGACCAACACCACCTTCGTCGGAACCATCATGGCGTTGACCTCGATCTCGGTGCAGACCGGCACCACCGTGAACGGACGCGTACTGGCACGCAATGGTGCGGTCACCCTGGACAACAACACCATCTCCCGGCCCAACTGCGTCACGCCGCCGCCGACGTCCACGACGACACCGCCGCCGACCACGACAACCACGACCACGGCACCGCCGACCACCACCACTACGACCGTCACCAACGGTCCCATCATTCCGATTCCCATTCCGATCCCCATCCCCATTCCGATCCCCCCCGGCGGAGGCATCCCCGGCATCCCCGGTGTCCCCGGCATCCCCGGTGTCCCCGGAATTCCCGGCCCTCCCGCTCCTCCCGGCCCTCCCGCTCCTCCGGGCCCGCCGGCACCCCCCGGCCCTCCGGCTCCCCCCGCTCCTCCGGCTCCCCCCGCTCCCCCCGCTCCTCCGGCTCCTCCGGCTCCCCCCGCTCCCCCCGCTCCCCCCGCTCCCCCCGGCGGTCCTGGCGGTCCTGGCGGACCTGGTGACGGCGAACAAGGTGGCCCGGGTGAGCAAGGTGGCCCGGGTGAGCAAGGCGGACCCGGTGAGCAAGGTGGACCCGGCGGCGGAGGCAAGGGCGGCCCCGGCGGTAACGGATACATCATCCCCAAGGGGCATCCGGAAACCGGGGCGGGCGGCACCACTCCCCACTCCGATGACAACACCCTTCTCCGCGCCCTCGCAGGTCTGGCCCTGGCCGGATCAGCCATAGCGGCAGGCCAGGGAGCCCGACTGCGCAGGAGGCAGCGATGAGCGACCCGAGCCCTGAATACCCCGAGCCCGTCCCGGGCCCCGAGTGGCCAGGGCCCGAGGGGGCGATGGGCAGGACGAAACGCTGGTGGGTGCTGGCAGCCGTCCTGATACTCATCGCGACGGCTGTCCTCGCCCTACGCAGCTATCAGGATTCGGGAGATCCGCAGCTCGGACCGCCACCGGTGACCGACACCGTGCCGGCGCCCTCCGACGGGGCGTCCGGCCCGGCACCGGTCGCGCTCCGGATCCCTGCACTGGGGGTGGACGAAACACTCATCACACTCGGACTCAATCCCGACGAAACAGTCGAGGTGCCCACCGATTTCGACAAGCCGGGATGGTACAAGTTCGGGCCGGCTCCGGGCCAACTGGGTTCGGCAGTGATCCTGGGGCACGTCGATTCCTATCAGGGTCCGGCGGTGTTCTACCGATTGAAAGACCTGCAGGCGGGAGACTCGATCGAGGTGAGCTTGACCGACGGCACCATCGCTCATTTCGCGGTCACCAAGGTGCAGACATATCCGAAGACGGAGTTCCCGGCCGAGGAGGTGTACGGCTCGCACGGTGATGAAACGCTGCAACTGGTCACCTGTGGAGGAGAGTACGACCCGGACGCCCGCAGCTACCTGTCCAACATCGTCGCCTACACCTCTCTGGTCGATACCGACAACGGGGAAGCTCCGGCCGCCGCCGGCCAGAAATGACCTGGCCGACCAGGGAAGTTCTCGGGAAGTAGCGGCGTGGTCCGGTCAGGAAGTTGTTCAGGACCTACGGTGTGACACAAGGCGTCTGCCAGTCGGGGGCAGGCGCCTTGCCTGTCGCTGGTCTCTCCAATGTTGGTGTGGCGCACTCTTGCCTCGGAGATACCCCGATTCAGTCATACTCGAGCCCGGTACTCGGTACCGGAAGAGTGCGGAGATGGATGGTCATCGTCATGCAGAAGCGAGCACGAATTACCCGGGATACGGTGTTACAGCACGCAGCCATCGAATTCGCCAGGCAAGGTTACGTGCACGCAACCCTGAACGGCATTATCGGGAGTTCCGGCGCCACCAAGGGTGCCCTCTACTTTCATTTCAGCTCCAAGGAAACTCTTGCCCGAGCTGTCATCGACGAGGGCCTGACCCGATTCGAACGCGCATACGCGCAGCGCATCGAATCGCACCCCCGCGCCTTCGAATTGCTCATCGAAATTTCCTATGCGATGGCCGGTTACGGACGAGACGATCATGTCATCCGTGCCGCGTTCCGGCTCGTCACCGAAATCGGTGACTACCGAGGAGGCTCACGCACGGTGGCATTCGACAACTGGATAACGACGTGCCGGGAGCTCGCGGGCCGAGCGCTCACGGAGGGCGATCTGCGCGACGACAGCGATCCCGACGAGCTCGGACTCCTCCTCGTGCACATGGCCTACGGGATTCGTCTGCTGTCCGAGGCATCCGAGAACCCCGACCACCTGCTCGAAGGCATGGCGACCTCGTGGCGGCTCCTTCTGCCGGCGCTGGTCGACGCACCCAAAGAAGAGTACTTCCGGCAATTCGCAGCCCGAAGGTTGTGGTCGGTCATGAAGCCCCGCGCTACCGTACCGGTCCGGTAATGGTGGCCGTACCCGACAAGCGACTCGACTGCACTCGGGTCGGGCGTACCCACTCATACTGCGTCTCGCAAATCATTGTCATCGTGGTGGATAGGACTTCCACATGAGAAAGCCGGTCGCTGCCCTGGAGATGACCCCGGGTCAACGTGAGGTGCTCGAGTCGGTGGCCCGGTCGCAGTCAGGTGCCCATCGTGAGGTGGTGCGTGCCAAGGCGCTGTTGATGGCAGCCGACGGCCAGGCCAATGCCGCGATCGGACGGGCGTTGTCCGTCTCGCCCGGGTCGGTATCGAACTGGCGGGCACGGTTCGTCGAGGACGGGGTGGCACGGCTGGGAGACGTCCGCAAGGGCCGTGGCCGCAAAGCGTCGATTCCGCAGGAGATGATCGAGAAGATCGTGGATCTGACGCAAAACTATCGCCCCGAAGGCAAAACTCAGTGGAGTTGCCGGACAATGGCCGAGGCAGTCGGGGTCTCGAAAGACACCGTGCAGCGCGTGTGGTCGGCCCGGGGCCTCAAACCGCACCGGGTCGACACCGCCACGTACCCGAACGACCCTCGGTTCGGGGAGAAGCTCGTCGACGTCGTCGGGCTGTACCTGAACCCGCCGGAGCAGGCGATCGCGGTGTGCGCGGATCAGAAGTCGTCGGCGCAAGCCCTCGACCGCGCGCAGCGTCGCCGGCTACGGTCAAGGAGCGCCGCGAGACGATGTCCCACGATCACCAGCGCCACGGAACCACGACCCTGTTCGCGGCACTCGACGTGCTCACTCGCATGATGATCGGCCAACCCCTACCCCTACCCCGGCACCGGCACCGGCATCAGGAGTTTGTGAAGTTCTTGCGCACCATCGACCGTGAGGTACCCGAGAACCTGGCGATCCACCTGATCCTGGACAACGATGCCACGCACAAGGACCCGAAAACCCAAGCCTGGCTCGCCAAACATCCTCGGTTCCAGGTGCATTCCACACCTACCTCCTCGTGGTGGCTCCATCTCGTCGAGCATTGGTTCCGGGAGTTGACGGACACAACGCTGCGGCGCGGTGGCTTCACTCGGTACCCGACCTGATCGATTCGATCCAGGACTACCTCGACCCGCACAACGACCATCCCCACGCGTACGTCTGGACCGCGACCGCCCACTCCATCCTTACGAAAGTCGCCCGTCTACACGAAAAGATCAGCTGATTCAGAGACATAGCACTCGCTCGTGCGGCTGAGGTGGTGGGGTTCCACCGCACTCCTCGCCAGAGAACTCCGATAGTCACAGATCACCGTTTCGGCCGGTACGTATCGTCCCGGGGTTCTGCCGCCGTTGCCGGGTCCGGCCAAAGGATGGATTGCTGGACGCCCTCCCCGTGCCGCGTTGTCACGAAATGGCAGTTTCGAAACGCACTGCGGTCGGCCGCAAGATCGAGGCGATCCTGCGGCCGACGGCAACTCAACCTAAAACCCATGGCAAACGACGGGAGGCACGTTCAGCCGTATCACACCGCGGGGTGTAGCTGTACCCCGAACCCGGATCGGTTCCAACGCCTCCGCCGTCCCCCCCCACCGTTCCGGTACCGACCGGATCAGGGTCGGTGGACGCCCCAGGATCGGTTCCAGTGCCGACCGGATCCGCTCCGGCGCCGTCGTCATGAGCTGTGCCCGACATCGGTTGTACCCGAACGGGCGCGACGAGCGCAGGACCATTTCCGTCATGGCCAGGAGCGGGCATCGGCAGGGCATGGCGCTTCGCCACGTGACCGTGCCCGCACTCCTGCGGATCGAGCACCCGGCCATCGACGTCGCACACACCGCACGGAACCGGAGCGACGCCCGTACCCAGGATTGGGACCAGTTGGCGGCAATACTGTTCGACGCTGTACGAGCAGGCCAACCCCGCCCAGTCCCCGCACGGGCGCGAGTGTTCCGGGCACGGACCGGCGAACGGACCCAATGGGACAGCGGTCGTCGTCTCCAAACCGGCCGGAAAAGACACCCGCGCGCCCGCCGACACCTGTCATCAAACCAGGTCACAGCACCATTACGCCCGCGGGTGCCGACGTCGCATCGATCCCACCCAAAACCACCTACACACCGCCCAGAATGGGCAGCAGCGCATTCAGCAGTGAATCGCGTCGCTCGCGGCGACGCCTGGGGAGGGAGCGCGTCATGGTGTTCGAGAGATTCTCCGATCAAGCCCGTCAAGTGGTCGTCCTCGCCGCCGGCGCCGCCCGCACCCACCACCAGAACTCCGTCGGCACCGAACACCTGCTCGTCGGAATCTTCGACGCCGGCGGCCCCGGAACGGCAGCACTGACCTCATGGGGCGTCACCGCCCCGGCACTCGAGAGCAAGCTCCAGGGCACCAGCGCACGGCGGCATCCGCCCCGGCCGCCGGGCACATCCCAATCACCGACGAAGACGAAGAAGGTCCTCGAAGCCAGCCTGCGCCAGACCGCCCTGCTCGGGCACGAAGAAATCGGCACCGACCATCTCCTCCTGGCCCTGCTCGACGACCCTGCCTCCACCGGCGCTCAAATCCTCACCGACCTTGCATCCCTTAGCATCGGCGAGATGCGTGAGCACCTCAGACGCGAACTCGCCCACAGGCCCACCCCAGGCCCCGCCCACGGCATCCCCATCCGGCTCAGCGACGACGAATACACCCGCGCCCACGCTGCCGCCTACACCGCCGGCCAGAACCTCGAAACCTCCGGTCCACGACCGCATCACCGACGCCCTCACACAACCCGAATAACAGGTTGAATCGCCGATAGCGAATCAACCAGGACGTGTCGTAAGACCAGTTCAGATGGTCTTACGCTGCGGATCCTGCAGTCCATCGTCCAGGTGGGCGGTATCCGCGAGAGCGACCACCGCCCTGTTGCGCCAGTAATCGTCGTGCGCCAAATGGGTGATCGCGCCGGGCCTGGTCGAAAACGACGCGAACCCGACTGCCTCCGTCGGAACCCGCGGCCACGTCGTGACGACAAACGTCTGCGCATAGCCGTGGGTCACGACGACGTGGTCGTGATCGCGGTCCGCCATCAACTCCCGCACACACGCTTCCACCCGCGTCGCGACCTCACGGCGAGTCTCCGCGCCCGGGACCGGTCCCCGGTGATCGAGCCGATCGTCATCCGGTGCCGGAATCTGCCGGCCGGACAACCATGCGTTCGGTCGCCCCTCAGCCTCCCCGAAACTGATCTCCCGCAACCGCGCATCCGCCCTCACCTCAGCACCAAGTGCGTCGGCGAGGATCTGCGCAGTCTCCGCCGCGCGTGCGAGATCGGACGTCGTAATCCGCAGCCGCCGCCCCACCCCCTCGCGGCGACGACACAGCTCCTGCGCGACCAATCCGGCATCACGACGTCCCCGCGGTGTCAGCCGCGAATCGAACCAGCCGCCCACCAGATCACGCTCGGTGTGCTCAGCATGCGGATGCGTCACGACAAACAGCTCATGCATGAACGGCACCATAAACCCCACTCACGCGAGGACACCGGGACGTGTCATCTTTCCAGGTCAGAGCGCTCTTCGAGGCCGCGCCTCTTGCCGTCCATCCACGCGATCACATCGAACACGCGAAGCGCGGAGATCTCTTCGGGGAGTCCGGCCTCCTTCCGGATCGACAGCAACCGGCGGTGCAGCGCTGCGTCGTCGGCGCGGAGGGCCTCCCGTACCGGGTTCAGATGTGCTCGCTCGGTGCCCAGGACCTGACTGACGACTCTGCTTTGGGAGTGGCTTCCCACGCGGTCAGGGGCGTGACGCGCCCGGGCAGCCCTTCGTGCGGACGCTCGGTGTTGTAGATGTAATCGAACCTGGTCGACCTGGGCCTGGAGCTCGGCCAGCGACTCAGCGATCGGCTGCTTATCGAGGTAACGGAACAGGGTCTGGTGGAGGCGTTCGTTCTTGCCCTGGGTGGTCGGCGTGTAGGGCTTGCCGGTGATCACGGCCTTGGAGTTCTCGCTGGATGCGACGTGGGACGCGACCGCGTAGCGGGAGTGGTCATCGATGAGCTGGAAGATCACACACTTGCGCCCACCGCTGAGCACGTATTCGCTGGCGTCGAATTGCCAGTACACGTTCGAGGACGGGTAGACGAACCGTCGCCATGCCGATCGGGGCTTCTTCTTCGGCTCGACACGAGCGACGCCAGCCTCGCGGAAGATCCATGTCAACGACGCCGTCGAGGGCACTTGGTTCAGGCCCATCGCGCGCATCTTGTCGTGCACACTGATCGGCCCGTGGTCCAGCCCGGAGGCCTCCAGCGCCGCACGCACTGCCACGGCCCGAGCCTTGACCTCGTCGGTGAGCTTCGACGGGCTCGTCGTTGGCCGCCGGGGCCGGGGTTCGAGCACCGCGGCCGGCCCTCTACCTGGCACGTTTGCGCAACTCGTAGAACGACTTGCGGGAGATGCCGTGCTCAGCACAGAACATTGTCACCGCCCCGCGTGGCGCATCATCGGGCCACTGCGAGATCGCGAGCCGGACACGAGGATCGATGGGTTCAGGGGCAGCCATCCCCAAACCCTCAGGCCCGAAGTGTCACCACCAAGACCACCTGAAGTGTCACCACCAAGACCACCTGAAGTGTCACCGATGTCCTGCCGGGATGGCTCATTATGGCGTGGGGCTTATCCGCCTCGTAGCGCGCGTGGGTGCAGAGATTACGGCGCGAGCAGCGAATTCGGTGCGCCGCACTCATGCGACTTCCGTGGCACTGAGACACTCCAGCCGAGGCTGTTCCGCACAGGCCGTTGTGAGTTTCCCGCTGGCAACCCGCCCGTTCAATTGCGTCGCTGAAAGACACGCGCTCGATCACCGTGGCCGCCTGGGCCGGCTCCGTCGGGCAGAGTTGGGTTATCTGTCGCAGTCCTCATGCTGCATTGAGCGTACCGACGCCAAATATCGCGAGGACCGATATTCGGAAGTCGAGTTCGGACTGGATCTTCGGAGATGTCTGGCAGGCCGACCTCACCGTCGTCAAGCGCGACCTGACACTTGCCGAGTCGAACCCGCGATGGAAAGCGTGCGCGGCCTCGCGTGCGAGCAACACGCCAGCGCTCAGAACGCCGCCCGACGCCGAGAAGAGTCCCCCCTATTCCGACAGCAGCCATACCGCCTCGTCGGCCGCCAGTAGCTCCGAAGGTGTATTCGGGTTCGAGGAGAGAACAACTTTCATGTCCGTAGGCGGCTCTATGCTCACTTCGCCGAAGTTGACCCAGCACTGGGCTCTTCCACGTGAGAACGCCAACGTGTCCACCGGACTGTCGATCCAGATCACAGGCTCGTCGTTTGCGAAGATCTCGCTGCGTATCGCCAGTGCATGTCGGTACAGCGACAACATGGACGCCGGATCGGTGTCTTGAGACCGGGCGGTCGACGAGCCCCAATGTGCGGGTTGAGGGAGCCACGCGTCCGCGGCCGATGCCGGCAGCGAAAATCCGTACGGCACGTCATCACCGGACCACGGAATGGGTATGCGGCACCCGTCACGGCCGACATCGGTGAAGCCCGATTGGATCCAGGTCGGATCCCGGCGGGCCTCGTCCGGGATCGACTCGATCTCCTCGAGGCCGAGTTCCTCGCCCTGGTAGATGTACGCCGTACCCGGTAGTGCGAACTGGAGTAGGGCAGCTGCCCGTCCTCGTCGCCTGCCGAGGTCGATGTCAGGGACTTCCTTCGACCATCGCTGGCGTTCCCACTCGACCTCCACGAAGTGGTCGGGTTGTGATCGTGCATAGCGCGTAACAGTCCGGGGAACATCGTGATTCGACAGGACCCACGTCGCCGGAGCGCCGATCGATCGTGCTTGCTCGAGCGCGCTGTCGATGACTGTTCGCATGTTGTCTGCCCGCCACGGAGCCCTCAAGAAATCGAACTGGAACGCCGTGTGCAACTCGTCCGGGCGGAGGTAGAGGGCAAGTCTGTCGTTGTTCGGTACCCACGCCTCGGCCACGAAAACACGGTCGGAGCCATAGGAGTCGGCGACGGCTCGCCACCCGCGATAGATGTCGTGGACACCGTCACGATCCCACGCCGGATGTGGGTCGAGAAATTCCAGCCCAAGGGGGATCGGCCCGGCATCCGGCAGATCAGGATGCTTGACCAGTCCGTTGGCCATGTCGATTCGGAATCCGTCGACCCCACGGTCGAACCAGAAGCGCAGGATGTCTTCGTATTCTCGCCGAACGTCTGCCTGCTCCCAGTTCAGGTCGGGTTGTGCAGGAGCGAAGAGGTGCAGATACCAGGAACCGTCGTCGAGTCGTGTCCATGCCGGTCCTCCGAAGTAGCTGCTCCAGTCGTTGGGCGGCTCTTCGCCGTTCGCGCCACGCCCGAGGCGGAAGTGGAAACGATCGCGTGCCCCGATCTCGCCGGCCAGTGCTGCCTCGAACCAGGGATGTTGGGACGAGACGTGATTCGGCACGATGTCGATGAGGACCTTGATGTCGAGATCATGGGCTTCGGTGATGAATGCCTCTGCGTCGTCCAAAGATCCGTAGGTCGGCTCGATTCCACGGAAGTTCGACACGTCGTACCCGGCGTCGATCATCGGCGATGGGTACCACGGGTTGATCCACACTGCATCGATGCCCAACGACGCGAGGTACGGAAGCCGTGATCGCAACCCCACCAGATCGCCGATGCCGTCGCCATTTCCGTCGGCGAAGCTGCGGATGTACACCTGATAGACGATCGCCGACTTCCACCATGCCGTTGGGTCGTCGATGTCCCGGTTATAGCGGTCCACGGTCGTACTCGGGTTCGTCATAGCGTCTTTCCTTTTCGTCATAGCGTCTTTCCTTGAAGATCTCTCGCGTCGGGCAGATTCGCTGCCGACCACGAGTGGTGTCGATGAGGGCGGTAGTCGCTGGTCAGCGGATGCCCCGGATGCGAGGAACGGTGAAGGTGCCGCAGAGACTGACGACGGCTGTGACCACGAAGAAGAGCACATAGTTGTCGGTGCCGCCGAGAATGAATACCGCGACCGTCGGTGCCAGGACCTGCGGTAGAACAACGGCGATGTTCATGACGCCGAGGTCCTTGGCGGCGTCCGCCTTGTTGGGCAGCACCTCGGTCATCACGGCCATATCGACGGCGAAGAAGATGCCGCCACCGATACCTACCAGCACCTGCGACAACATGATCGTCCATAAGTCTGGGGCAGCGGCGAGTACTACCAGGCCGACGAACTGCACCAGGCTGGAGGCGATGAGGAAGGGCTTTCGGGCTGCGATCCTGTCGGAGAGCCAACCGCCGACGAGGGCGGCGCCGGCCATCACCACGTAGCTGACCATGATGAGCAGCGTGACCTGGCCGACTGCGTCGTCCTCCGAAAGACCGAAATCAGCTGTCAGGTAGTAGAAGAGGTAAGCGGGAGGAGCCATCGCACCGAAACTGACCAGAAAGCGACAGATCCAGGCCCAGCCGAAGTCTCGGTGTTCGACCGGGTTCGTCCACAGACTGCCTATGAACTCTTTGATCGAGAACCGGTCGCGCTGTTCGCTGACTTGTCTGTCGGGTAGCGATATTGCAAAGAACGCCACCGCAGCAACGGCGAACAGCGCGGGGAGAAGGAATTTCAGCTGAGCACCCGGCATGAGCGTGGCAATCGGAATGCAGACGATAGCCGGTGCGGTCTGGGCGAATCCGATCGCTCCCGACACCTTCCCGAGCTGATTCGAAGGCACCAAGTCTGCGACGGTGGCTTGCATGCTGGAAAGGCATGCGTTGTAAGCGCACTGAGTGATGACCCAACCGATGAGGATGATCGGGATCGTCTGCGCGAAGGCGATGAGTGTGAGACCGATGAGCCCTGCGACCACGCCCCCGACCATCCAGGGACGCCTGCGGCCGAAACGGGATCTCGTGCGGTCGGACAGCCGTCCGAACAGTGGGTTGGCGAACAGCGCGAACAGCGCACCGGTGGCGAGCACAATGCTCAGGCTCCCGGCCTCGTTGTCAGGGTCGACCTGCGCGATGCGGAGCGCCAGCGTGACCAGAATGGGGGTGTACAAGGCACCGACGACACCGAACTGCGCGGTGGCGATCTTGGTGATGAATCCGCGGGGAGCCTTCGGTTGTGGAATATCGAAGGTCTGCCCCTCACCGCCTTCGGTAATTTCAGCATTCACCACGTTGTCCATCCTCGTCCTGTTGTTGGACTGTCTGTTCGTTAGGGTTTTCTCTCACTTACACGTGTCAGTAACACGTGTAAGTGAGAACATAGAGGATAGGATTCATTGCTGACAACAGGAACACAAGGAATTAACATGACGTCCAACGGACGCAAGGCCAGAGTGACCAGCACTGATGTGGCACGGGAGGCCGGTGTCTCTCGATCCACCGTGAGCTACGTCCTCAACGACACTCCTCACCAGGTCATTCCGGACGCCACTCGACAACGCGTACTGGAGGCAGCAGCACTACTCGCGTACGCCCCCTCAGCGGCAGCCCGAGCATTGCGCAGCGGTCGATCGAACCTCGTCTTGTGCTTGCTGCCAGATCTGCCGGTCGGTGACACCCTCGGCCGTTACCTGAAAGATCTCTCCATCGCTTTTGCAGGGCACGACCTCACGTTCCTCGTGCACCCGCGTATGCACGGCACCCAGTCGATTGCTGACGTGTGGAAGGCAATCTCACCTGCGGCGGTGGTGTCGCTGGAGGAGATCACCGACGAGGACGCCGCCACGATGCGCGCGGCCGGTATCGAGGTGGCGGTGCTGTCCTGGTCCACTGCTCGGCTTCGATCCAGGGAATTGACGATGCCCGAAGCGCCGATCGGCCGGCTACAAGCGGAGTATCTGGCCAGCTCCCATCGTCGCATCGGATACGCACTCCCTGACGACGACCGACTTCGACTCGTTGCCGAGGCGCGTCTGGCAGGTGTTCGTGAAGTCTGCGCAGGCAGGGGCGTCCCAGAGCCGCTGGTGAGGACAGTTCCCATGGATGCCGACGCCGCGGCCGAGGCGATCCGCAGTTGGCGTTCTGCGACTCCGCCGGTGACAGGTGTGTGCGCATACAACGACGACACCGCGCTCGCCATTCTCGCGGGACTGAGCGTGCTGGGCCTCCGTGCCCCGCAAGACCTCGCTGTCATCGGCGCAGACGACATTCCGGCGGCGGCTCTTACCGTTCCGCCGCTCACCACCGTCGCGACCGACCTTTCCTCGGAGGCGCGAAAAGTTGCCGACGCCGTGGCGCGAGCGTTGGCCGGTGAGTCTGTGCCCCGTGTTCTGGAACCGACGACTGCCGAAATCGTCGTGCGCGAATCCGCCTGATTGTCGGACGCTCTCGGGCCGGACTGCGTGCCCGTTCCTCAGGACCGGACGCCTGCACTGTCCTGGTGTCGGGCACCGGAATCGATGCTGTCGAGGCCGGTGATGCGTGCCGCGATGTTCTCGCCGACGTCACGTACTTCCGCGCGGCGAGCACGTCACGACCCTTGTGTCCGACTCGTGGACGAATATGGCCGATCCCAGTGTGGCGCCGCAGTATTCGACGATTCCACGTTCGATTCGGTGGCGTCGAGTTGCCAGCACGCGTTCGGGGACGGGTAGACGAACCGTCGCCATGCCGATCGGGGCTTCGTCTTCGGCTCGACACGAGCGACGCCAGCCTCGCGGAAGATCCATGTCAGCGATGCCGTCGAGGGCACTTGCTTTAGGCCCATCGCGCGCATCTTGTCGTGCACACTGATCGGCCCGTGGTCTAGCCCGGAGGCCTCCAGCGCCGCACGCACTGCCACGGCCCGAGCCTTGGCCTCGTCGGTGAGCTTCGACGGGCACTTCTTTGGGCACTGTCACGTTGATTGAAAAGTATAGCGGCACAGTTGGTTTTTGAGATGGTGCTACGGAACATCATCGGGTTGTTCGCCTTTCAGGCGGCAACGTCGGTCGCGGTGACTTCCCGCCAGACCGCGAACCGGTCGGCCATCTCGGTACGCCATTCAGGCGCCGAGAGCCGGTGCCGGCCTGGCCGGAAGTGCGGTGAGATCGAACTGAACGCGGACAGGAACCGCTGCGCGTGCCCGGGTGATGTGAACCGTTTCATCGCCCGCTCGCGCTGCCGCGTCGGTTGGTGCGAGTTCTCGGCTCGATTGTTCAGATACTTCGAGCGGCGATGCTCGACCGAGCCCAGCAGCTCGCGGTGCCCGCCGGTGTAGCTGCCCAGTTTGTCGGTGATCAGTGCCCGCGACTCCAGGCCTTTGAGCAGGCGGCGGAAGAACTTCTTGGCCGCAACAGCGTTTCGGCGCGACTGGACCAGCACGTCGAGCACGTCGCCGTCCTGGTCGACCGCCCGCCACAAGTAGTGCTGGGTGCCGTTGATGCGGATGAACACCTCATCGAGGTGCCATTTGTCACCTGAGGCGGCTCGGTGAGATGAGCTGGCTTGTAGTCGACGAAACCAAAGTCTTCGGGGGCTGGTCCATCGGGCTCAAGGCCTAACACGGGGGAATCCATGGTTTCGGGCCCCGGTTGACGTCGATCTATCCACCACATCACGGCAGGGATAGCCGAAGCGATGCAGGACTGGTTCACGGGGTATGAACACACATTCTGGCCCGTTTCGAGCCGCAGCCCCTTGCGCTTGCTGAAGCCAGAGGTCCGGGGCGGGCACGCCGTGTGGATCAGTCCCGACGATGGCACGATCGTGTGCAGTATCGGCGACCTCTGCGAATGACCCGGATGGCGATGAAACTCGATCATGCTGGTGCACTTGACTCCATCTATATCAATCGATGAACGGCGACTTACCAGGAACCTCAGCGTTCTCGACGGTGGCCTGGCAGGGCGAGACCGTGCCAGGCCACCGATTGACGAACTACACAGGGGCTCGACGAGCTATCGTCGAAAGCCTCCCGACTCCCCCGAGCGATAGCAAGATCGAAGACTTGGTTTGAACCAGGAACCACCGGTCCAGAAAACGGCGACTTGAATCAACGAGCACGCACTCGTTCGGTTGATGCTCGGGTGGGAGCGGACGCGGAAAGTCAGTTCAACTGCGCGACAAGTGGTTCGAGCCACTGCTTTTCATCGTCACGCCCGAAGTCCGAGTCGATCGGGGTGAGGGCGACATAGCCCTGAGCCAGCGCGCCCGTGTCGACGGCACCGTTGTCTTGGTGCCCGACGTAGGAGTAACCCACGTCGTATACGCCGGGCTGGACCTCGGAGTACGACGTCGGGATGGGATCGACGGAATCCACCGAGACGATCTTGGTGCCCTTGAACGGGGACTTGGGGTAGTTCACGTTCAGGGCGGTGCCCGTCGGAATCACTGCGCCGTCCGGCGATGCGGAGGTGAGACTGTCCACCAGTTTGACCAAGTATGCCGCTGACCCGGCGAAGTCCGGCTCGGTCTCGTCCTTCGGATCGTAGTCCGCGTTGCATTCATTGCTGATCGCTATGGAGGGGATTCCGGTTTCTGCGGCTTCGACTGCGGCGCCGGCTGTGCCGGAGTTGTTGATGATGCGCCCGGTGTTCTGGCCGAAGTTTGCTCCTGAAATGACAAGATCCGGCTTCTCGTCCTTGAACACATTGGATAGCCCGAAGGAAATACTATCTGACGGTGACCCTGCTGTATTTCCCTCGCCCGGTCCGACGGCCCATACCTTTGCACCGTTGTATTCGGGATACTGCGTCAGGTCGGGGTTGGTGACCGCAAGTGTTCCGTAGTAGAGCTTTCTGCCACCCATGCCCGACTGGCTCTTCAGCGGCGCTACGACCGTGACATCGTGCCCGGCGCCCTCGAGCGCGGCATACACCGCGCGAATACCGGGTGCGTTCCAACCGTCGTCGTTCGTCAGGAGGATCCGGAGGCTGGCCGGAGTTCCGCTCGACTCGCTCACTGCGACGGATGACGAGGAAGCCGACGTCTCTTCCGAGGTTGCAGTGCTGCTGCAGCCTGCTCCGAGTATCAGCGCGGTTGCGGTTAGCGGTATGACTGCGACACTGAGGCGGCGCATAGTTTCTCCTTGAGTATGTTGGGGACGTTGTCCACAGATGAGAAGTTTTCGATTCGCCGAATGCATCAGGCTCGGTCTCGATGGACTGTTCCTTTGGAAGTGGCCTGGCAGCCGAATCGGCGGCCGCATGATGACTACCTCACCACTTGCCATTGTCTTCGGAATTGCTGGCACCCAACGTAATCCGCGCTGCTTCGCACCACGATGCTTCGCAAGAGGAAGTGCGACCTGCTCGGTTCCGGAAGGTCGAGGCGGGATCCGATGGTGCGCCACCGGGCCAACCGCGTCGTTCGCTATTCGAGTGCGCTAGTCGGCGCCGTGCGCCACGACCGCCGTCTTGAACTGTGCGTGAAACCCGAGTTGGCCGTAACCCGCTTCCCGAGCGGCTTCGAGATTCTCGAGTAGAGCGCCGAAGTAGGCGGCTCGGTTACCGGACTCGAGCATCGTGTCGCGCCACTGGATCACCGCTGCGTGGTACGCATCGACCGTCGATTGATCGCTCTCCCATGACCCCTTCTCCAGCAATCCGATCGACGCGTGGATGCTGTGACGCAGCAAATCGATCATCTTGTCGGCCCCGGCGATCAGATGCTTCGGGGCGATGCCTCGTGACGCCACGTATGCGGCGCTCTCGAGGAACGCTCCGTACCCCACCGAGTAGACCGCGCCGGTGACGGCGGGGTCGATGACGTTAGGGGCGTCGAGTTGGCTGCCGACGTAGACATATGCGGCAGGGGAGATGATCTTGGCAATGGGTTCGAGCGTCGCCCACACTTCGTCGGCCGCGGCATACTGGACAATCGCGGTATTGGTTCCGATGTCATCGGGGTACGCCGAGATGACTCCATCGGCGTACCCGCCGCCGTGGGATGTGAGGTAGTCCCCGAAGGCCAGTGCGCTGTCCGGTGTGCCCGTACTCAGGTTGACGAAGAGCTTTCCGTTCCAGTCGACCTCGCCCTCTGCTGCGCGGACCAGGTCGAAGCCCATTGCCGAGGACAGGACATGGGAGAAGGTGATGTCGCTGGCGTTGATCGCCTCGGCAACGGAGTCCGCACGCCTGGCCCCCTTCGCTACCAGCGGCGCGGACTTGTCGGCTGATCTGTTCCACACGGTGACCGTGTGACCTGCGTCGATCAGCGTGCTGGCAACCGCTGATCCCATGAGACCGGTGCCGAGAACGGAGATAGTAGACATCGTGGTGTCGTCTTTCGGTCGAGTACGGATTCGAGGTTCGGCGAAGCAAGGTCGCGCGGCGATCATTCAGCGACCCGTGTCACATGGCCGCTGTTTCCGTCGCACTTCCCGGTGACTGAACACCCCGACGCTAGCACCGAACGTGAATAAGTTTCACGTTTTGATGTGTTGGCGCCGTTTCCCGTCTGTTTCGTTCTCGTGTCGCTGCGCCGAGGACGCCTTCATGGGCCGAACAAGACCGCCGTGGGACGGGTCCAGATGATTCACGCACGCAGACAACACCATCAGCCAACACGCGTGGCTCGCCGAACGCGTCAGTCGAAATAGTGCTCGAGATAGGCGATCATCGCGCACTTGGTTTCTTCGATCATCAGTTGATCACCCGTCGGATCGTCGTGACCAAATGCCAGTTCCATCCCTTTGGTGCCGATCGCCATAGCCATGTGCACGATGGCTTCGGGATGCCGGCCGAGACGTGCGAGCCTCTCCGGGGGAAGCGTTTCCACCAGGTGTTTGGCTACGATTTCATCGCCTCGTCGGTTCGCTTCGTTGGTCCTGCCGGCGAAGGAGCGTGCGAACCACATTGCGACGTATCCCGAGTCGCGGTTGCGATGAAAATCGACATTCACGTCGACGGCTTCGCGGATCTTGTCGCGCCAGTCCGGGCCGGCCAGCGAAAATTCGACTTCGAACAAGCGGTCGATCAACATGTCGAGATTGCGTTGCAGTACGGCGTCGAAGATTGCCTCACGATCGACGAAATAGCGGTAGATCGATCCGACCGATACACCGGCTTCCTTGGCGAGGCGAGTCGTGCTCAACGCGTCGGGGCCATGTTGTCCGATGAGCTTGCCGGCTGCGGTGAGGATCCGCTCGGTCCGAAGGGCGCTTCTGCGTTGGGCGGGCTCAGTGCGGAGCGCCAGACGCCCCCCCTCGAACTCGGTCACGACCACATCCTCTCGTCTCGTTGACCGCGGTCACTGCTCGTGCGGTGTGCCGGCCATCTCCTCGCGCTGCCATGTGTGAACCCACGCTCTTCCCTATCGTGCCACCACCAGACATATGTACGCCGGTACCACCCGTTTTCTCCGCCCGGAAACATGCGACACGCACTTGTTACGTCCACGAAATCCCTGCTCAACGCTAAAACGTGAAACTTATTCATGTTTTGGAAGGGGCGAAGGATGCCCCGCCAAACACCTCAGCGCACAGCCGCGAAGCACCCGAGCCCCGCTACTCGGAAACGACTGCTCGCGGCGCCGCATCACTTTCGAAGGAGTTCCGATCATGGGCCGTATGACACTGGACAAGATGCCGCACAGTGGACCGTCGTGGGGCGGGCTGTACCCGGCGCCTCCGCACTTCTACCGCAACACCAAGAACCTCATCCTCAGCTACGAGGTCGACCCCGAGTTGGTTCTCGACCAGCTGCCCGAAGGCGTCGAACCCTTGAACGACCACCCGCGGATGGTGCTGTGGTTCCAGAAGAGTCCCTTCAGTACCTTCGGCCCGCACGAGGCCGCGTACGGCTACCTCGAGTGTTCGTTCGAGGGCAAGGCCTACATGATGGAAACATTCCTGTGGGTCAGCAGCGAGTCGGCGATGGCCGCCGGCCGCGAATTCTGGGGCGACTCGAAGAAGATGGGCAAGGTCGAACTCGACTTCGTCAAGGAAGAGGTCGTCGCGTCCCTGGAACGGCCCGAAGGATCGAAGATCGCCGGAGCGCGTATGCGGTTGGAGCGGTTCGCTGAGGCAAGCGAACTCCCCGCATACCCGGGACTGTGCCTCAAGTACATTCCGTCGGCCGAGAAGGGTAAGGGTCCCGAGGTCCTGCAGTTGGTCGAAGACGACTTCGACGGCGGCCCCATTGTCGGTACCGACGGGCGGGCCGAAATCTATGCAGGCTCAGCCACCGTGGAGTTCGGACCCGAAGGCGTCCTCGACCCGATCGCTTCCTTCAAACCTCTCGGGCCGATCAGTGCCATCTACACGGAAATGAACTTCGAACTCGACTACGGAACCATCGTCAAGGACTACAACACCCCCGCCTGACGGTGCCGCAATCGGGCAGCAGCAGAAAATGGAGATCCAAATGACTGTGACAGTTGTACAACCGACCGCGGCACTCGATGACGTGGTCGAGATCATCGAGCGTGACGGCGGAGTGGTCATCGAAAACTTCCTCACCCCGGAGGTGCTGGCGGGCCTGAACGAGGACCTGTCGCCCGTCCTCGACGCGACGTCGTTCGGGCCCGGCGGATTCGCCGGTAACAAGACCAAGCGCGTGGCCGCCCTCTACAAGCATTCCATGCACCTTACCTACATCACGGTGCATCCGCTGTATCTCGGTGCTGCGGAACGTATTCTGCAGAAGCCGAGCTCGCTGTGGTACGGAGACGACGAAGCTGCTGAAGTGCCGACCATTCAGGTGGGTGCCACCAACTGCATCGAAATTCACCCGGGCCAGACCGGACAGGTACTGCACCGAGACGACGCCATCTGGCAGTGGCGCCACACCGAGGGCGGCAGCCGCGAGGCGCGACTGCAGATCATGGTCGCACTCACCGACTTCACGGCCGAAAACGGTGCAACCCTCGTCATCCCGGAAAGCAACAAATGGGACGACAACCGTCAGCCCGAGCTGGGTGAGGCATCGCCGGTGGAGATGAAGGCCGGTTCGGCACTGCTCTGGACGGGTTCGACCTACCACGCTGGTGGCGCGAACGTCAGCGACGCACCTCGTCGCGGACTGTCTATCGGGCTTGATCTCGGGTACCTGCGGCAGGAGGAGAACCTGTACTTGGCGCTTCCGCTCGACGTCGTCAAGAAGTACCCGGTGAGGGTCCGCCAGTTGCTCGGGTACCAGGCGTGCCCGCCGCTCATGGGGTGGATCGAAATCGACGGTGTGATGTCCGATCCGTCTGCCGTGCTCGAGGACACCCTGGTGGCCACCCAAGCCGGCGGTTTCGGCAACACGACCGGCCCTGCGACACCCTGAGCACCGGAAACATGTCGATTCCCACGTCCTCCTCAATTCCGTAGACACTCCCGTTCTACGGGGCCATACCCAGATAGGTTCGAGCGCTCCATTCGGACGCGCCGCAATCCCCTACTGGGTGCGTCCACGATTCCACCCCGTCATCAACCACCCCGACGTCTGGTTCATTGTCCCGGTGGCAACTCGTCGCGCTGACATTGTCGTCGTTCGTGCCCGCCGTCGGCATCGCCTCGTTTCCGGTCCTTCTGATCGGGCCCGCCGGGTATGGCAGCTGGATGGCGGCGTTGATCTCGGCGGTTGCCGGTTTCTGCATCGGCCGCACCGTCATCGTGTTCGCCCGCCGCTACGTCTCGGCCGGTTCCCTCGCCTCCTACATGGTCGAGGTGTTCGACCCCTGGGCACGTGCCGCGACCGCGGCGTCGCTGTTTCTCGGCTATCTCGGCCAACTGATGTGTTCGATCGTGCTGTTCGCGATGTACACGATCAGTTTCGCCACCAGCCTCGGAATGGCCTCCGCGGGCGACCCGCCGATGATGATCGGCCTTTTCGTGCTCGCAGCTGCCGTGCCCGCCGCGGTGGCCTGCCGCGGACTGGACACGTCGGTACGGATCGCCGTCAGACTGGCGGTGATCTCGGTTCCCCTGTTGCTGTTTGTCAGCGGTGCCAGCGCGGTGCATACCGGACTCGAACTCGGTCGCCAGCTGACCATGGAAGGGTCCTCCGTCTCCGGGATCGTCGTCGGGCTCGCCGCCGGAGCGGCATGGCTCGTCAGCTTCGAAAGCGCCGCATCGCTGGCGACCGAGACCTCCGACCCCAAGCGCAACGTACCGACCGCGGTGATGGCCTGGCCTGTCGTCCTCGGCACCACCTACCTCCTCGTCACCTTCTTGCAGGTGCCTGGTCTCATGGCGTCAACCGATGCGTTGGAGGCCGGCAAGTCGGCACCGGCGGCACTTGCCGAGAGCGCAGGCCTGGCGGAGAACGTGGGGCGCCTCACCGATATTGTTCTCGCCGTCGCGGTGTTCGCCTCCCTGATCGGATTCGTCAACTACGCCTCCCGTGTCACCATGTCGCTGTCCCAGGACGGTCTCCTTCCGTCAGGCCTGCGAGCCATCAACGCCCGTGTCGGCACCCCTGTCAATGCAATTCTTCTCAATGTCGGACTGTCCGCAGGGATTCTGATTGCAACTGTGCTCATCAGCCCCAACGCCATCTTCACCGTCTACGCCGCGGTGGCAACGTTGACCGTCTACTTCTGGGTGCTGCCGTACATCCTGGTCGGTATCGGAGCGGTGGTGTTCTTGATGCGACTGAACAAGCTCACTGTCGGAGTGGTGATCAGCGCCGTGATCGGCATCGTTACCATGGCGTGGCTTTTCGTCAACAGCATCATCAACCCGCCCGAATCTCCGATCGACGTCATGACCTACGTTGCGGTCATTGCAGTGGCCGTCCTGGGCTCCGCCTTTCACTTGGCGGACTCGCGTGCCCGCCGCGCCACCGCACGGACGCACCGGCACCGATACATCCACGATGCAACCAACCCGTGATGCCTTGAATGAACAAATAAGCAAGCGGTCGCCCCCGTCACTGGGGCAGGTGAGTCAGATGACAGCTTCGGCCATGTTGTCACAGTCGAAACTGAGCCGCACCCATGTCATCGTCGCTGTCGACCATGACGGTGTAGGTCTCGACGACACACCGCGGCGGATCGGGAGTGGTGCTCGGGTGCGTACGTGCAAATGCGGACGTCGCCGAACCCGGGGCATCCGCGCCGCCCGGACGACGGCAGAATCCGTACGGGGAGGGATTCGGCCACCGTCACGGGTGCGGCATCGAGCTGCGAGGCACGGAGATTGGGGTCGGCGTGGCGCAGTGGAACCGTTTGCCTGGCAGTGAACCTGACTGGCGCGGTGAGCACCACACTGGCCGCAACGCCGTCGCTCACCGGACGCCGTTTCGTACCACCAATGTTGCAGTGAGCAACACCGACGCCATCACGCGACAAAGCAGGAGGAACTGCCCATGGGCAAGCTGAACGGCAAGACCGCCATCGTGACCGGTGGAGCATCAGGAATCGGCGCGGCGACCGTCCGCCATTTCGTCGACGAGGGTGCCATTGTCGTGATCACCGACATCGATCCGCTCGCCGGGTCTCGATTCGAGGCGCAACTGCGCAGCGCGGGAGCGCGGGTGGTGTTCATCGAAGCCGATGTCTCGAACGAAGACCACGTCGGCAATGTGATGTCGACCACCCGCGAACAATTCGGAGGCTGTGATGTCCTGTTCAACAATGCGGGGATCGGTTTACCCGGATTAGGCCATACCGTGACGTTGCCGAGTTGGCACCGGGTGATGAGCGTCAACCTCGACGGCTCCTTCTTGATGGCCAAGCACGCGATCATCAGCATGCTGGAAACCGGCGGTGGGTCGATCGTGAACATGTCGTCGATTATGGGTCTTGTAGGTGTTCCGGATTCGTTGTCCTACAACGTCTCCAAACACGGCATCGTCGGCATGACAAAGTCGCTGGCGCTCGAATACGCTCCGCACAACGTCCGTGTCAACGCGGTGTGCCCCGGCTACATCGACACCCCGATGGGCCGCTCCGATGTCGAGGCGAACCCGAGCATCCCCCGACTGCACCCGCTCGGCCGGATCGGAACACCTCTCGAAGTGGCGAAAGCGGTGTCCTTCCTCGCCTCTGACGAGGCGAGTTTCATCACCGGCACAAGCCTTTTGGTCGACGGAGGATACACAGCGCAGTGAATTGACGATCACGTTGAGGGCGTTGACCACGATTTTCAGCGACAGCAACCCTGATCTCTGATGTTCAGCTGCCCCGAAATTTGCGGTCAGCAGATAGTTGCAGCGTCAACCAATCAGGCACCCTCGCCCCAGTCGAATCCGTCGGACAAGGGTTGCCCGGCTGTCGCCATCAGCAACGGGGCCATAGGAGACCCCTCATGCACTAGACCGCACCGGATCTCGCTGCCACCGCAAGTTCACCTCATCAACGATGTCGGAGGATGGCGGCCAGGACCCGTGATCCGTGACGCCCGTCTCATATCGATCGAAACGTCCACCTCCGGTCATTTGTCTTTACATAATTGTCGTGGCAGAACGCAAGCGGCGTGGTGGCAGCACGCATGCCGCGACGACCTCGATGGATGTGCGTGACTCCGTTCCACCGGAAGACCGCTTGCAACACCCCTCCCGGACGCAGCCAAAAGGATGCGCTTGCCACCCGCTTGGGGGCGCAGCAACGAGTGGCAACTGTGGTCGCGCTGTGAAGCTCCGCGCGTTCTGTCCCCCACAAGCAGGCGCCCGGGTGGCGTGACTCGCCCACCACCCGGGCGCTGTTCCAATGCGGTGCTGGCCGGGGACCCGACAGGATGAAGGAAGGTGCTGATGAGGGAACTGCGAGGTCAGATCGAGCGCGGATACCGTCGCTGTCGTGGTAGCCATGACCCGGAGCTGCGGGAGTCCGAAGTCGCGCTGGTGAATCCGCCCTCCGCGTCTGCGGTGTGCTTACCCCTTCCGCTCCTCGTCCCGGGTACAGATGACGAGGATCTCGTTGAACGGATGCGCCGAGGTCCTGATAGCAAAGACCCTCTCGGGGGCCGCAGTCACTCAGCCACCGCCGAGCTGACGCTCCCGGATGCGGCATCGACGCAGTCCAGATACGCCGTGCTGCAGACGAACTACAAACCAAGCGTGGTGTCCACAAACACGCGCGAACGCGAGATCGCCTGGCCACATCGTCCTCTCACCCGCATTACGACAGCCCAGTCAAGGCAACAACACACGAAATCGAAGGAGGGTGTCCACAATGACACTCGTACGCATTGACGTCATCGAAGGCAGGCGAACCCCCGTACAGCTGGAGATCCTCGCCGACACGATCCACGCTGCCATCGTCGACGGATTCGGTACCGCGGCTACCGACCGATATCAGATCATCACCGAGCACAAGCCCGGACGCATCATCACATTCGAATCCGGCGCAAGCGAGAGTCGAACCGATGATATCGTCGTCGTCGAGATAATCCAGTCCGGGCGGACGCCAGACCAGAAGCGTGCCCTCTATCGGGTGCTCGCCGACCAACTCCACGACCGCCTCTCCGTGAACGAGAACGACCTCATCGTCACGATCGTCGAAAACACTCACCACGACTGGTCCTTCACCGCCGGCCGAGGACACAGCTATGACGAGCACTTATGAGATGGCACGCCAAGACGAGCGTCGAGAACCCACCGAATCGCCCAGCGGTGCACCCCCACCTCTGACCCTGAGCCCCAAAGACATCGCCGCAATGATCCGGCTCGACGCGATCTGGAAACACTTCGGCGGACCACCTTCCAGTGAGGTCTTCGTCGAATTCGGGATCTCGGTCGACGAGTTCTTCCGCCGACTCGAGCGGATTGCGCGAACAGAGTCCGGCCGCGCTGCCCGGCACGATCAAGCAAACGCTGGCGAGACCGCCTCAACCATCATCTCGAGGCATCGGTGGCACCCCGACGACCGGACAGACCTCACAGAAGAGGTCCATCCCCACCCCGTAAAGGGCACGGCCGGGGGCCAGTACGCGAACCGATCCAACAGAGACCGTCGGCTTGCCCCAACACCCGATGTGCCCACTGAGTAAATGGCCGCTTCGTAGGCTCACCCACACAAGGAAATGAAAGAATGCTGGACACACTCCTTACCGCCCTGGCGAAGCGCGCTCTCGGGCTTGTCGATCACCTACTGACCACAAGACGCACCTACGAACTCTTCGACATGTCGGACGACACCGGTGACGAGGAGGACTGGTGACCGATATCTGCTCCTTATGCGAGGTAGGCGATCGAACTCTCCCATCCATCGCTCGGCAATTGGTGCTGCGCACCCGGGCACCGTTGTTCCGCTCGATCCCAGAAGAACGGCAACCTCCTTTTGTGAGACCACCCATTCGGTGGCTGCGATACACGAATGCCAGCGTGCCACCTGGGTGTTCTGTCTCATCCACATTTGGCGCACATCACCACTGATCAGCACAGCGACCGATTACTTGAGACGACACCGAGCGCGCCCGGCTCGTTGTCAGCGCTAAGTGTCGAGTGATTCGTTGACCTGTGTTTCCATCGCCGTGTCGATGCGGGATTCTCAACATCTTGTCGGAAGCCTCGAACGCGTCAGGCCGCGAATCCGCATTTGCGAGGCTGCGAACTGGGCAAACGCAGAGGTCGGGTCCGACCTTCCGGCACGATATGCGGAAACCGACACGCCACCGACATGAAATCTGGAAACCGACACGGTTCCGTGGAACCTACAGCCGACGTGACGTCCCCGGCGATACCGAACGCAGCTCCGCGTCACTCCGGTGCCCACGCCGATCCGGTGGTGACCGCTCGCACCGTGGAGCCGTAACCACCTGATGCGCCGAAGCGATCGCTACGAGGCCACCATCGTTTTGCTCACCGCGGCTCTGATCCTGCTACTGATCCCCGTCGCGGCCGCGTTCGGCACCGCGACGCATCCCCGGCTGGAACAGCAGACCCAGACGCTGCGCGCCGGCGTGCACCACGTACCCGCAGTGCTGCTCGAGGACACCTACCGCGCACCCGACACCCCCGAGTACTCGATCCGCCCCGTCGGCACCCAGAACACCGCCCCGGGCCCGCACGGCCACACCCCACGGGGATCGCACCGGCGCCGTGCCCACCGCCGAGCCCGCGAAGGCCGGTCAAACCATTACCGTCAGCGTCGACGCCGACGGCAACCCCACCGGCGCCATCCCGGGCAGTCGGGAAAACACCGTGCTGGCCGTGACCGCAGCCTGCGGAGTATGGGCACTGGCGGCCGGCGCGATCGTCCTCCCGGCCGCACTCGACATCCTGTTCAACCGAAACCGGCTGCGGCGCTGGGCAGGAGTGGAAACAGTTCGACATACCACCGAGATGAACCGGCTGGCAACGGGTCATGTGCCCCCACCCCGATGCCGATCAGCGCGATCCGAGGCCATCTTCCGCATCGTCGACTTCTGGACCATGCCGAGATCGCCGTCGGGGAGTGGCCTTCACCTTCAACCCCGGATACCTCGTACCCGAGGAGGCGTACCCGCACGTCATCGATCTCGAGCTTGCTCGGACGCTGTCGCCCCGGGTGCAGCAGCTGCTCGGCTTCCGTTCCTTCCACGACGACAGCCACGGTTACCCCGGACTTTGGCAGGTCAACTACGACGACATCGAGGACTACCTCGGCCTGTGAGCCGTCAGCCCATCGTTCGCCGACACTTCGTCACCGGCGCGGCACGGGGTTTGGGGGCCGCGATCGGCCGCGTCCTCGCCGAACGCGGTGCCCAGGTACTTCTCGCCGACGTGCTCGACGACGTCGGCGAGAAGTACGCAGCACAACTACGCACCGAAGGACTCGACGTCCACTACACACACCTCGATGTCACCGATGAGACCTCTTGGGGCGACGCGGTAGAACTGGCGCAGCGCCGTGTCGGCGGCGTCGCGGTCCTGGTCAACAACGCTGGGATCTCCGGTCCTGGAGAAGGCATCGCCTCCGATCTCAAGGCGTGGGACTCCATCGTCGCTGTCAATCAGACGGGACCGTTCCTGGGCATGCGCGCTGTCACACCGTCGATGCGCGCGGCGGGAGGCGGATCGATCATCAATATCGCGTCGATCATGGGGTACGTCGGCGATCCCGACTACCTCGCATATACCGCCACCAAGGGCGCCGTCAGGCAGATGACCCGCAGCGTCGCGCTCGAACTCGCGGGCGATCGAATCCGAGTCAACACGGGTGAAGACGCCGCGGCGCAGCCGCTTGTCTGTCAATTCCTTGAACCACCGTTCGATCAGGTTCAGCCAGGAACTCGACGTCGGGGTGTAATGCAGGTGCCACCGGCGACGGTTCTTGTGCGCCAACCACGCTTTGATTTCCGGGGTCGAGTGCGCGGAAAGATTGTCCAGCACGACGTGAACGTCGAGCGAGCGCGGGACGCTGGCGTCGATCTGCTTGAAGAACCGCAACACGTCGGTCCCGGCGTGGCCCTTACGCAGGTCTGTGAGAACCTCCCCGGTGCCGACGTTCATCGCCGCGAACAGGTCTATGGTGCCGTTGCGCTTGTAGTCGTGGGTCATCGTCCCGGCACGACCTGGCTTCATGGGCAGCGACGGCTGGGTGCGGTCCAAGGCCTGACACTGGGTCTTCTCATCGAAAGAGAACACGACCGCCCGCGCGGGCGGGTTCAGGTACAGCCCAACGACATCGACGAGTTTCTCCTCGAAACGAGGATCGTTGCTGATCTTGAACGTCGTGACCCGCCAAGGCTTGAGGTTGTGGTCCGCCCAGATCTTTGCGACGGAGTCCTTACCGATCCCGACGCGGGCGGCCATCGTCCGGGTGCTCCACTGCGTCGAGCCGTCCGCCGGACGCTCCTGATGCGTCAACCGCAGCACCTCCTCGACCGTGCCCGCCGGCAAACCCGGTTTGCGGCCTCGCCCCTTCGCGACCGCACCGACCCCGGAAGTGCCCTCCTCAGCAAATCGAGAACGCCAGCGCCGCACCGCATCCGGAGTCACCTGACACCGTCGGGCTATCTCGGCATTGGCCACCCCGTCGCCCGCCCACAGCAATGCCCGCGCCTGGACCACCTTCCGGTGCGGCAACGTCGTCGACCCAGCCATCCGCCCCAGCTCCGCCCGCTGTTCGTCACTGACAGACAACGCCGCTGCAACCATGCACACAGCATACAAAACGCTTCGTTAATTCACAGACGCACCACTAGGGGTCGGAGTCGACGACCTTCAACCCATCTCGTTTTGCGCTGCTGTAGCGCTGCGTCGGCGCATACCGTTTCCGCTGGATACGTCGCCGGCACTGAAGGCCGCAGACGAACAGGATGTTGAGCGTTGCCAGCCGCATCTCATCAAAACATCGACTTCGCTTGCCGATGGGTTGTATCTCCCAGAACTCCAGAAACCGACCAGTAGCCATGCATTGCATGGGATCCCATGTAAATAGAGCGTTTCCAGACCCACCACCTGTTGACATACGGACCGCCCGAAGCAATCATCAATGTGCAGTGGGTCACTTGCACAAGTCATACGAACAAGTGACTTGATCAAGTCAACTGCACACCTTTATCCCTGCATTACCCCACAGGATCAGCCCCCTTTTTCTGGATGCCGACGACAACACCCGTCTCGGCCCACATCCTGGAGCCTCATATGAACGAAGTCCGCACACTGAAGGACATCCCACCGTCGACGGGCTCTACATCCCAACCCGAGGCAGCTCCCCACAAGCTACAGGGGCACCTCGGTGTCCCTGGGTTGGTGTTCACGGTGCTGGCCTTCAACGCGCCTCTGGCCGTCATGGCCGGCTTCGTACCGATCGTGGTCGGATTCGGCAACGGACAGGGAGCGGCATCGACGTTCATCGTCGTCGGCGCATTGCTGTTACTTTTCGCCGTTGGTTTGACCACGATGAGCAAATTCATGAAGAGCCCCGGCGCCTTCTACTGCTACATCGCGGCAGGACTCGGCAAGGTCCCCGGTCTCGGCGGCGCATTCGTTGCAGTCTCCGCATACCTCACGATCGGCGCAGCGTCATACGCATATGGTGGGATTCTCGTCAATGACCTCGTCACCAGCCTGCTGCATGGCCCCGAACTGCCCTGGTGGGTTTGGTCGCTCGTACTATGGGTCGCAGCGTCGACGCTGAGCCTGCTCGAGATCGATCTGTCGGCAAAGGTCCTAGGGGCAGCGATGTGTGCAGAAGTCGCCATCGTCGTCCTCTGGCAGGTTGCCGTTGCGATCAAGGGTGGACCGGAGGGGTACTCCGTCGGTACGTTCACGCCCTCTGCGTTCACGTCGGGATCGCTGAGTTTCGCCCTGTTATTCGCCGTGCTGTGCGTGACAGGTTTCGAGGCTGTCGCCGTTTTCCGTGAAGAGACACGTGACCCGGTCAAGACTGTCCCCCGCGCCACCTACGCAGCCGTCGCGATCGTCGCCGGGTTGTACGCAATCGGAGCTTGGGCATACGTGGTGGCTGTCGGGCCGACCGACGCACCCACTGAGGCCGCCGCGGATCCGTCGGGTTCGTTCCTTGCAAGCCTGAGCGCCTACGTCGGAACCGCCGCCGTGGATATCGCCACCGTACTGCTCGTCACCAGCGCTTTCGCCGCACTGCTCGCGACGCAGAATATCGCCTCGCGCTACCTCTATGCACTCGGCAGTGACGGCGTCCTGTCCCCGAAACTTGGCAAGGTCCATCCGAAGCACGGCTCGCCGTTTGTTGCGGCAATCGTGGTTGCCGCCGCGTTCCTCGTCCTCGACGGCGTACCCGCCATCATGGGCACTGATCCTGTGATCACATACGCTTCACTGGCCGGCTTCGGCGGGTTCTGCTTGCTGTTGATGATGACGATCACCAGTGTCGCGGTCATCGTGTTCTTCCGCCGGACCCCCGACCATTCGGCCGGGGTATGGCGATCGGTAATCGCACCATCTGTTTCCCTCGTCGGTCTGGCTATCATCTTGTTCCTCGCAGCGAAGAACATGGGTGCCGTCATCGGCGGCAGCGACACCGCCGGATATCTTGCACTTACCGCCGTTGCCGTGGTCGCACTGAGCGGTGTTGCCCTGGCTCTGCGTTACAAGAAGTTCCGGCCGGAGGTCTACTCGAGAATCGGACGCCAAGACGTCTGATCGAGGGGTCCTGACGCCGTCTCGCTGTCCCCGGACCCACGACCGATCCACCGATCCACCGATCCGTCGCATCTCAAGCTGCATACACCCCACCAGGCGACAGTTCTCGGCGCTCCCAGTGCGCACGCGTACCCACTGCGGATCGATTGATGCAGGCCCCCAAGGTCGATACTGGTTGCGTCAATGACAATGGTGTACGAGCCGGATCAGGACGTGACCGGCGTGTCAGCCG
The DNA here is from genome assembly GCF_000280725.2 of Rhodococcus sp. JVH1. Lineage (NCBI taxonomy): Bacteria > Bacillati > Actinomycetota > Actinomycetes > Mycobacteriales > Nocardiaceae > Rhodococcus > Rhodococcus sp. JVH1. The sequence goes on from NZ_CP166290.1 coordinate 216,277, forward strand.
GAAAGTAGGCGGTCATCGCGTGATTCTTCGAGAGAGCTACCAATTCGACTCGACGAAAGAGCGCGCGATGACCGCTGTCCACAATATCGACTACACCAGTTCCTGACCGACCACCTCACCGACGCCAGCCCCGACCTGCTGCGCCGCGGGCGCCGAGGCCGACAGCCTGCGCGGGGCCGGTTTCGGTGGACGCTCCGAGGCTCGCATCAACAGCCGAAAACGGCTACCTCATCGGGACTTCGATACCCGCGCAGGAACTCTCGACATCGTGATCCCCCACGCTGTGGCAGGGTTTCGCATTTCCGAAACTCGCTGCTGCAAGCGCCCGCAAGCGTGCCGAACGTGCCCTGACCTCGGTGGTGGCCACCTGCTACCTGTTCGCGTCTAGACCCGACGGATGGAGAAATTCGTCGATTCCCTCAGTATCACCTCACTGTCGAGATCGCCGGTGTCCGTCACAGCCAAGGACCTCGACGCCCAGGTCGAGGCGTTCCGCAGCCGACCGCTCGACGCCGGCCTGTACACGTTCATCACCGCCGACGCCCCGGTGATGGAGGTCCGGGGGAACGGGCGGGTGGTCAACGTGCACGCCGGTCTCGTGCCCGCGATCGGCGCCACCCTGCCAAGATCCGCGTGGCAAGCTTGCCGGACGCACTGCGACTGTAAGGAATTAATGTGTCGATTCGGGTGTGTCGTCCTCGTGCGGTGGTATGACGGCGAGGAGGGTGGCGGGTGCGGTAGCGGGTGGGTGCCGGTACCGGTACCGGGGTGTAGCCGTCCTGTTCGAGCAGTGGCCGCACGTCGAGCAGGGCATTGCCGATGGTGCGGGGGCTGACCTGGAACAGTTCGGCGAGGACGGCGCGGGTGCAGAGTTGGCGCAGGTGCAGAACGGTGGCGAGGACGCGTTCTGCATCGGTGATCTTCTGGCGGAAGATTCCGCCGCGGCCTCCGGGCATGCGTTCGCCGCCGCGTTGGGTGTAGCGGCGTCGTTCGACCAGGGCGGCCTGCCGGACGGCGAGGCGCTCGACGAGGTCGCCCAGTTGGCGGCGACTCATGCCGGTCAGAGCCGGGTGCGACAATGTTTCGGGGAGCGGCGAATTCGGTGTCAGGTGGGGTGCCGGGCCGTCACGGAGAAATCCCGTGAGGTCTGTGGCGGTGGTGAAGCGCAGCCGGGTGGTCGGGGTGCGTGTGGCCGTGTTCGTCGAGCAGCATCCGCGTTTCGGCGATGATTTCGCCGATGGAGTTCGGATTCACCCCGAGCAGATCCGACAGCACCCGCTGGGAGCAGACCTGCCGCAGGTACACGATGGTGACCAGCAGCGCCGCGGCGTCCGACAGCAGCCGTCGCCCGCCTGCACCCGGGGCATTGCGGCGCCGGCCGCCGCGTTGGTGCCAGCGGCGTTGCTCGGCGCGCGCGGCCTGGGCTGGTGCCAGCCGTGCGGTGAGTGCGTTCAGCTCGGCGCTGGTCATGCCGGTCAGACGCGGGTCGGCGAGCATCGCGACGGCCACGGCACGCTCGCCTTCCCGGTCGCGGCCGGGAACCGGAGCGGCGTCGGCGTGGGTGGGTTCGATGGTGTAGTTCCACGTTCCGCACTGGGCGTGCGGGTGGATGGGTAACGCGCGCAACTCGTCTCGACCAACCGAGATCCCGATCGGGTAGTCGCCGGTGTCCAGCTCGGCGTCCACGCGCAGCCCGGTGCGGGTGCGGGTGGAGGCGATGGTCTTGACCACCACCTCGTGGCTGGTCAGCGGCCGTCCCCGCCAGTTCATGGCGATCTGGGAGAACAGCCGGTGCTCGATCTTGTTCCACTTCGAGGTGCCGGGCGGGAAATGACAGACCGTGATCGCCAACCCGGTCTCGGATGCCAGCGCGGCCAATTCCGACTTCCACAACCGGTACCGGTAGCTGTTGGAGCCACCGGCGTCGGCGGTGATCAGCAGCCGGCGCGCGTGCGGGTAGTCGGCGGCGCCGCGCGCCTGCGAACGTGATGACGGCAAAACCGACGCAGGTTGTTGCAATCGCGGAGATCAGCGAAGCGAGCCAACTACCGTTGCCTGCCGTGGCCACGAGAATCACGGGGAAGGTTGCTATCGCGACGGCAGGGATGAACGACGCCAGAGCGAGCGAGAAGATCTGAGTTCGACTCAGATGCCCTTCATCAAGACCAGGTAGTTCGGTCTCGCCAGCGATGGCAGATGACGGTTTCTCCGGTTACACCCTGTCGACCTGCAGGTACCGGTGTTGCATTGGCATTTCCCGAACCTGCCGATCGGAAGCGGCCCACCCGTCGGCCCCGGGCGCGACTAGCTTGATCTCGCGACCGCGGCAATCACCGATGTACACTCCCGACCAGCCTCTTGACCAACCATCTTCGCGTGTGACACCACAATTCGGATCCGAGGCGTCCTCAATCGAGGCACGCGCACGGTCCCGCCACGTTGAAACCGACTCGGCATGTGTAACACCCGCTGCCGCAAACCGCCGTACCGCGGGGCAGTGGCGCTTCGCCATGCCGAGCGGACTCAAAGCCGTATGACCGTTACCACGGTGTCGGTGCGGCTGGCGCCATCGCGCCCGTAACGCATATAGACCGATCGAGAACGATTATCAGCTCACATCCAGAACAAGCGGTGACAATGCCCGAGAACGAGATCAACCAAAACGAGACCGCGGAACTTGTCCGCTGGAGCCCGCGGCACGGCCAGCCGATCAACGATTTCCTACCGACCGGTCGGCATCGCCGGAATTCTTACGGCCCTACGAGTTGTCGTTCATGCGGATCTGAGCCTTTGCCGAAGGCGGCTGCGGCGCCTTCTTGTGTGTTGCTCATCGACTCGGATGCTGGCGGACGCGACGTTGATTTTCTACGTAGAGCCGGCGTGCTACCTTCGGAGGTCGCGATCGTCGGCATTCGATCCCACCACCTCAACAGGCTGGCGGCTGCCGAGATCTTGACCACCACTCGGTCCGACGAAGCGCTGATCGTCATCGGCGACTTCGCCTCCAACGATGATCGGATCGCGCTACTCGATGCCGGCGCGGACCACGTCTTGAACGTACCGGTAACCGCCCGGGAAGTGATTGCATGGGTGCGTTCCACCCTCAGTAGGGTAAGGGTCACACCGCTCACGACACGAGGTACGCGGCTGTCGGTGTGCGAGGGTTGTCGCACCGTCGAGTACGACGGACTCCAGATCGCGCTCACCAAGACCGAGCTCGATCTGCTATCAGTCTTCATCCGTAACGCCGATCGCGTCCTCTCACGTCAGTACCTCCTGTTAGTGGTATGGGGAATCGCATGTGACACCACCACCAACGTCGTCGGTGCACATATCTGTTCATTACGCCGAAAGCTCGCGTCGATCGGGGCCCCACTCGCGATCCGGACGATGCGTGGAGTGGGTTTCGCTCTGCACGAATCAATCTGAATGCCGGCACAGTGTGCGTTTGATGGACGACGCTACCTCTGGTCGGAACCGGGCAGCATGCGAAATGGCATGGCGAGAGCGTGGTCGCCGAGATCCTGTGCCACGAGACCCGCTTGTCGATGTTGGCGCCGCGGATTTTGCGGTCTCAGAAGCGGAGTTCTAGATCACACTTCAATGCTGTTTCCGGAACCGACCCAGGACCATCTCGGCGCGGGCAAGTGTTCTGCGTGCTCAATACCCACCCCGACCATCCCGTCTGTCCACCCCGCGGCGCAGCACTATGCGCACGCGCAGGCTATCTGCCGCACCGACCATCCGCCGCGAGGACCTGCACCTGCACTCGGTGAATAGCAGTATCGATGTTGTACCCACCCGTACCCGCGCCGCAAACACCCCACTTCGTTGAGCGGGGCAGGCGCGATGGTATCCGCCACAGGTACTGCCTCGTCCGCACCCAGACTCGGGCGACTCATCCGAATCGGTCAGCCACCACCGATCCGGGTCCCGAACGGCTGCGGCGGTCCTGGCAGGATAATCCTGCGGTGCCGTCCCACTTCGGACGGAGCGCTACCGGCGACGCAACCGCTCTGCGCCCCTTGGCTTGCGGCTTCTCGCGGCCACAGTCTTGCTCCGAGCGTGAGCGGGCGGGTCGAGGGTCGCGATACTCTGGGTTGGACTTCAGCGAGAGGTTAGAAAGTGCTGCATCATCGAGTGCGCTGCGGACCGGATGAATCGAGCTGATCGATGGCCGACGTCGATCCGTTCGCGACACAACGCGACGTGGGTGCCCCAGTCACGTCGGAGTTGAGCGCGGCCGGGTTCTCAGATATCGAAGAGATCGGGCGCGGCGGCTTCGGTGTCGTGTATCGATGTACCCAGCCCAACCTAGACCGCAGGGTAGCTGTGAAGGTACTCGCCGCAAGCCTGGACGAGGAAAACCTGGAGCGCTTTTTCCGGGAGCAGCGTGCGATGGGCCGCTTGAGCGGACACCCGAATATCGTCAACGTCCTTCAGGTGGATGCCACCGAGAGCGGTCGCCCGTACATTGTGATGCAGTACCACCCTCAGGATTCGCTCGAGGTTCGGATCCGCCGCCATGGTCCGCTTTCGCTGGCGGACGCGCTTCAAATCGGGGTGAAGATGGCGGGCGCGTTGGAGACCGCTCACCGCCTCGGAATCCTGCACCGCGACATCAAACCCGCAAACATCCTGCTCACCGACTACGGCGAGCCGGAACTGACGGATTTCGGCATCGCGCACATCTCCGGAGGCTTCAAAACCGCTACCGGCGTGGTGACGGGCTCACCGGCTTTCACCGCACCGGAGGTCCTGGCGGGGGACTCCCCGAGCCCCGCCGCAGACGCCTACGGTCTTGGTGCGACACTGTTTGCTGCCATCACCGGTCACGCCGCCTTCGAGCGCCGCAGCGGGGAACAACTCATTGCCCAGTTCCTACGAATTACTACTTCGCCTGTTCCGAATCTCCATGACCAAGGCATCCCCGGTGACGTGAGCGCGGCGGTTGAGCGAGCAATGTCGAGTGACCCGCACGGTCGTCCATCGGCGGCGGAATTCGGGGACGAACTTCGTGAGATCCAGGTGCGGCACGGTCTCCCTGTCGACGAGATGGCGCTGCACTCGGAGTTGGGGTCTACGCGACGGCAGGGAGTTCCCGACGTGCATCCGGGTTCTCAAGCGGAAGGATCTGTTTCGTCTGGGCGGGCCCGGGCTGCTCCCCCATCTGCCGAGGGCACGGGAAACCTCCCGTTCGAGCTGAGCAGTTTCGTCGGTCGCCGACGCGAGTTGACCGAAGCGAAGAACCTGTTGTCGACGTCCCGACTGGTGACGTTGACGGGGATCGGTGGGGTCGGTAAGACGCGGCTGGCATTGCGGCTCGCAACGACCGTACAGCGGCGCTATAACGACGGTGCGTGGCTGGTCGAATTGGGTGAGCTACGCGACGACAGCTTATTGGTGGATGTGATAGCCGGTGTGCTGGGATTACGCGACCAGTCAGCGAGACCGATATACGAGATCCTTGCGGAATTCCTGGCCGCGCGAGAGTTATTGCTGGTCCTCGACAACTGCGAGCAACTGGTGGACGCAGTGGCTGAGTTATCGGAGATGCTGCTACGCACGTGTCCGGGACTGCGCATTCTCGCGACGAGCCGCGAGCCCCTCGAGATCGACGGGGAAGTAGCGTTGCGGGTGCCTCCGCTCACGGTCCCCGATCCCGACCGCGAGCCCTCGTTACAGGGACTGCCGGGCTACGACGCGGTGACCTTGTTTACCGCTCGAGCCGCCGCCGCCGTTCCTAACTTCGAGCTCACTGAAGGCAACAAAGTCGCCGTGACCCGTATCTGTCACCGACTGGACGGTTTGCCCCTGCCGATCGAGTTGGCTGCGGCCAGGCTGCGGGCAATGTCGCCCGAGCAGATCCTTCTGCGACTAGGGCATGTCTCCCAATAGTTTGAGCCATTCGACGATGCCGGCGAGAAGGAATCCAGCCCGGTAAGTCAGGGCAAGCTTGTCATACCGGGTTGCCACCGCTCGCCACTGTTTTGCCTTGTTGAAGGCCCTTTCCACCACGTTGCGGCCCTTGTATGACTCGGCATCGAAGTTCGGTGGCCGACCGCCCGCGCTGCCCTTGTTCTTGCGGTTGGCCACCTGATCGGACTTCTCGGGAATGACCGCCTTGATGCCCTTGCTGCGTAGCAGTTCTCGATTGGCCTTGGATGTGTACGCCTTGTCGGCACGGACCTCGTCCGGGCGCGTGCGGGGTGCGCCGCCACCGATGCGCGGCACGCAGATGCCCTCCAGGAGCGGGCCGAACATCGGGCTGTCGCCTGCCTGGCCAGGACCCACCAGCACCGACAAGGGACGTCCGTCGCCATCGCATGCCAGGTGGACTTTGCAGGTCAGCCCGCCGCGGGACCGGCCGATGCCGTGATCGACCGGTTCGTCAAGCAGATTCGTGTAATTCGGTAGATCCCCCTGTGTCACGCGCGGCGTTGGCGCCGTGCTGGTGCACCCGCACCACGGTGGAATCCACCGACACCGCCCAATCCAGGTCGCCACCGGCATCGGCCATCGCCGCCAGGGCTATGAGTACCCGATCCCACGTTCCATCCCCGGCGTAGCGTCGGTGCCGTTTCCACACCGTCTTCCAGGGGCCGAAATGCGCAGGTAGATCCCGCCACGGGAGCCCGGTACGCAGCCGGTAGAGCATCCCCTCCACCACGAGCCGGCTGTTCTGGAACTTCCGCCCCCGCAGCCCATCCGAACTGGGCAACAGCAGCGCAAGCAACTCCCACTGCTTGTCCGTCAACACCTCAAACCGATTAACAACGTCTGCCACAGCGAAGAGTCTGCAGCACAACACCCCAAATCATTGGGAGACACGCCCTAGCGGACCGCTACGCACTACTGACGCGGGGCAACAGGGGCGCACCGACCCGGCAACAAACACTGCGGTTGTGCATCGACTGGAGCTACGAACTCTGCACTGCACAGGAGCAACAGGTATGGGGTCGCCTATCGGTATTCGCCGGAAGCTTCGAACTGGACGCGGCGGAACAGATTTGCGGCTCCGACATGAAGCCAGGCGATCTGCTCGATGTCGTGACCTCGCTGGTCGACAAGTCGATCCTGATCCGTGAGGAACCGAACGCCGTTGTGCGCTTCCGGCTGCTCGAGACTCTACGCGAGTACGGCCGAGAGAAGGCTCAGCAGAGTAACGCCTACGAAGGCCTATGCCGGCGACACCGGGACTGGTTTCGGCAGTTCGTCGTGGACGCCGAAGCCGACTGGATCAGTTCACGACAACTTGAGTGGATTGCCCGGTACGACCGGGAGCAACCGAATCTGCGGGAGGCGATGGAGTTCTGTCTGTCGTCGGAACTCGACGATGATGTCCAGGCGGGTCTGCGCATCGCTTCGGGTATGTATTTGATCTGGGGCACGAGGGGTCTGCTCAGTGAGGGTCGGCGCTGGCTCGACCGATTCTTGGCCCGTCACACCGGCTCTCCGACCGTTGGAAGGGTCAAAGCACTGTATGTAAACAGCGTACTGGCCGAACAACAGGGCGACCTTCATAGGGGAGGTGTTCTACTGCAGGAAGGACGTTCTATCGCCGAGCATACGAGTGACCCCGAGGTCCACGCTCTCGTCGCCCACGCCGACGGCCTCCTCAGTCTGTTCAGCGGCGATCTCGGTCCTGCATGCTCACACATGGAAGATGCCCTCACGATGTTTCGAGCAACGGGCAATCTCATGCTGCAGGTCGAAGCGCTGCTGCTGCTGGGTTTGGCATACGAGCTGCACGATGAAAGCACTGTGCGGGCAATCGAGTGCTACGAGGAGGTGCTGGCCATCACGGAATCGCGGGGCGAATCGGTGTATCGGTCGTACACCCTGTGGGCCATGGCAGTTGCGCAGTGGCGCCAGGACAATCACAGCAGAGCAAACGAACTTCTCAAGCAAGGGCTACGACTGGCGCGACTTGTCAACGACCCCGTCGGCTCCGCCAACTGCCTCGAGGCGCTCGCCTGGACCGCCGGGAGCGGAGGAGACCACAAGCGGGCTGGTGTACTCATGGGTGCCGCCGAATACCTAGGCCACGCTGCAGGAAGCTCCCCGGTGTTCGTTCCCAACCTGGACGTGTACCACGCCGAGTGTGAGCGAACCACACGCCAAACGCTCGGTCAGCGAATGTTTGAATCGGCCCGCAGCGAAGGGCAGGCGCTAGGCTTGGACGCCGCCATCGCCTACGCCCTCGGCGAGCAACCCCCGAAAGCACCGATCTCTCCGCGGCCATCGATGAACCTGACCAAACGCGAACGAGAAGTCGCCGAACTGATCGCCGAGGGCCTGACCAACAAGGCGATCGCTGCCCGCCTAGTGATCTCCCAACGCACCGCACAAGGACACGTCGAGCACGTACTCGCCAAACTCGGATTCACCTCACGCACACAAATCGCAGCCTGGATCGTAGAAGATAGGCAATCGTCATGAACTTCGTGATGGGGGCTCAGGCGCAGTGGGCGTCGCGATCTCGACAGAGTGCATCACGGAGCGAATGAAACACCAGCAGTCACCACTCCGTTCGACGCCGCATCGCCGAGCAGGCACTGTCACGTTGTTGAACGCGGCAAACTGGGAGAATGTGGCGTGACCACCCCAATGCTGTCGTACAAGGGCCACCGCTACCCGGTCGAGATCATCAACCACTGCGTGTGGTTGTACTTCCGCTTCCCGCTCAGCTTCCGTGAAGTCGAGGAGATGATGCTCGAACGCGGAGTCGTGGTGAGTTACGAGACGATCCGGCGGTGGTGCGCCAAGTTCGGGCAGGCATACGCCAACCAGTTGCGTCGACGGCGTTCCCGGCCCGGTGACACATGGCATCTCGACGAGGTCTTCATCCGCATCAACGGCACCCAGCACTACCTGTGGCGCGCGGTCGACCAGCACGGCAACGTGCTCGATGTGCTGATTCAGTCGCGCCGAAACGGCAACGCCGCCAAACGATTCTTCCGCAAGCTGCTCGAAAGGCCGGCGTATGTGCCGCGGGTGATCGTCACCGACAAACTCGGCAGCTACCAAGTGACGCACCGCGAGATAATGGCCTCGGTCGAGCATCGCCGGTCGAAGTATTTGAACAATCGAGCCGAGAACTCGCATCAACCCACCAGGCAGCGAGAACGTGCTATGAAACGGTTCACATCGCCCGGGCACGCGCAACGATTCCTGTCCGCCTTCTCGGGCATCTCACCGTATTTCCGGCCCGGCCGACACCGGCTCACAGCACTCAAATGGCGTACCGAGATGACCGACCGTTTCGCGGTCTGGCAGGAAGTCACCGCGACCGACGCCGCCGCCTGAAAGTGAACGGCCCGGCGGTGTCCCGTAACAGCCTGCCTCAAACAGGCGTCGCTGCTGGGCGTTTCGACTAACGTGACAGTGCCCAATCGACAGCTCTGGCACGATTACTGCTCGTGCGTCCGCTGAACGATCCACTCGTCGCCCTCGATGCGAAACTCGATGCCATCAGGCATCTACGGCTTCCCGAAGCCCAAGAGCTACACGAGTACACGCTGCAACAGGGCAGCGGATACGAAGCACAAGGGCTCTCCGACAGCCCCGCAGACAACATCGCGAGCCTGAACCAGGCCGAGACTTACTGGGTGTCGGAGGACATGTGCGCAATTCTCGTCACCGCGCAGGGGTCGATACCTGACGACGACGTCGCCATCGAGCACCCGCCCGCTCCGCACGGATTCATCGTGTTCGCAGTTCCCCTGGTGTTTCCGATCCCCGAGGAGTTCGGCCGCGCCGTCCACCTCAACGCCCTGGCCTGGCGGCCGGCTCGGCGGACGGTCCCGAAGTCGGCAACTCACCCCGGCCAGGTCGACGACGGCACGCTGATGCAGTGGTACCGGGTGCCCGAGGACGATGGAGACCTGGAGTTCAGCGGACCTTTCAGCCCTCTTCTCTCCGGAGAGTTCTTACCCACTGGTGCGATACTCCGTTCGACTAATGACCTCCGCCTGGGCGCACTCGACCAGGCGTCGATCAACCTGAACCGCCATGCACGCGCTCTGTGGACACTGATGCAGCAACCGCTCGCAGCACTCGGCGACATCGAGCCCACCGGCAAACAGAGCAAGACGGCACGCCGGTTCCGCACAGAACCGAAGTCGACCATCGTCATCACGCTGCGACGAGAGCAGAACCCGCGCGCCGGCGACGATGTTGCGACCACCGTGCAGTACTCACGCCGATGGGTGGTTCGCGGGCACTGGCGCAAGCAGCGGTATCCCAGCTTGGGGACCAACAAGCCGATATTGATCAACGAACACGTCAAGGGACCGGACGATGCACCGTTGATCGTCAAGGAAAAGGTCATCGCGTGGCGCCGCTGACACAGCGGGTTGTCAATTTCCGCGGGGGCACGTCAGCGGGATTGGGACCGGCGGGTCCGCGGCGCACGCTGTCGGCCGGCCGTCGCGGACAGATCACTCGAACCGGACCGCGCCGCCGATGTCGTCTGAATCACTCGCGATAGGCTCCGCTACTGTTACGTGAAATCGCTGGTGGGAGGCGCAATTGAGGGGACGCATGGGCGTCGGTCCAAACTGGAAGTACGCGGAACGCGAAGACTTCGAGTGGGTGGTCGAGCAGCTGATGATCCGTGAGCACCGCGAGGCCAAGGTCGTGCGGATTCCCGATGACCGCGGCGGTGACAAGGGAATCGACATCCTCGTCGACTATCCGGACCGACGGATTGTCTACCAGCTCAAGTTCTACACCGACGGTCTCTCCAGCAACGAGCGCACCCGCAAGGCGCAGATCAAGGGTTCGTTCGAGAAGGCGATGAAACTGACGCCGCGGCCGGACGAATGGGTCCTCGTCGTCCCCTGCAAGTTCAAGGACTCGATCGTCACGTACGTGACCGACGAATTGGTCGCCAAGGTCGAGGACCCGAAGCCGAAGTTCGACATGCTCGATCAACCCCGGTTGGACGCGAAGCTCCTGGACAATCCAGACCTACTGGACATGTTCTCGCGGGACAGTCACTTCGACGAGCTCGTGAAGTTGCACCGCGCGGAGGAATCCGCGCTCACCGGCGGCATCGCCGACTTGGGTTCTCGGATCCGTGGCCTCGACCGAGTCGTCGCCGCTCAGGACGAGCATTGGACCCTGGATTACTCCTCGTACCGCGGAGCAACCATCGTGACTCCCCGTGCGAAGCACCCTCGGGCGGCGGAAATGAGCCCGTTGGGGGTGAAGTTCGGGATTGACATTGCGGAAGCAGACGAGGCACTCGCCGGCACCATTCGAGATGTCCTCGGCTTCGGTGCGCCAGGCGAGGTCGTGCTGCCCGCGGAGGTCGTCAAGGACTTCACCTGGTTCGGCCCCGAGTTCATGTCACCGGACGGCGAGCTGTCGAAGGTGCTGATCGGCGAAGCCGAAGGGGTCGAGGCCCTCAAGGGCAAGGCCGTGCGGCTATCGCTGTACGACGACGCCGGCCTCGAAACAACGGTCCAGGAAGGCTTGATCACGCGCGGCTCCTACGGGTCCGATGGCTGCTCGATCACCGCAGGGTTCCACCGGTCACTCGAGATCACCATGCTGGTGCCGTTCACGGTCGGCGAGAAGGGCCGCAGCACGATCACGCTCGACACCACCGGCTGCGAGCCACGGGAGGTGTACCGCGGCATTGATCTCAGGCACGCCATCCGGCGAGCCGAGACTATCCAGATCCACCTGGACGGCCAGAAGCTGAGCACCCTGAGTGTCGATGAGCAATTCGGCGAGATCGAGGATGCCGACTTCACGGTGACCGCCGACATCGCCCGCGACCTGGACCGGGTACAGGACCGGACAGGGAGCATCTTCGCGATGCCCACGGAGATCAGCGGACTCGAGCGGATCTGGCTCCGCATCCTGCGCATCATTCTCGACGGCGGTATCGTGCCGATCCCCCGCCAGGTACTGGACGGGCACACGCACCCCGGCGGGGAGGTCAAGTCGGGGCTGTGTGCGTCCCTGGCAGTGTTCGGGAATACAGTCCAGCTCTTCGACAGGACTCTCCGACTCACGGGCCCTCTCGCCTACTTCCACCCGTCGACGTCGATCGAGGCCCGCGGGAAGCGAAACGCGGCCGGTTCCATCCCCTTCCGGATGACGGGCACCGACGACACCGTCTTCGTGGCTTACCTGGGCAATGTCGTCAAGACAGTGACGGAGGTCACCCCGTGGGAGCTCTCGGGGATCGACGACCCTGAGGTTCCGCGGCTTCACCCGAAGAAGGATCTCGACACCTCCGCAACAGCGTGAACCCATTCGTCATGACTTCTGCGTTGTCGAGCCGGCGCGCAAGGTTCGACTTTGCCCTGAGGGCACGCATCTGACCGCTCCAGGGATGTAGTCCATGCGAATGACACTGGAGGGCAGTATCTTCGCACCCTGGTATGTATGCACAATGACAACACCGCCCGGCTGGCATCCGGACCCCGAAGAACCGCAGCGACTCCGCTGGTGGGACGGCCAACAATGGACCTCGGAAACCCACAGAGCTGCCGCGCCGCAGCAACCTCCGACACTGCCGGCACCGCCGACTCCCGTCGATCCGACGACTAGATGTACTGACCTGGGAGGTTGGGTACGCGGGTGGCGGGTGGTTGGCCGCCGAGTGCGGTGTGGCCTCGGTGGTAATTGTAGGTGTGCAGCCATCGCGGGAACTCGTCGCAGCGTTCGCGGTCGCTGGTGTAGAGGCGGGCGTAGGCCCATTCGTCGGCCAGGGTGCGGTGGAAGCGTTCGACTTTGCCGTTGGTTTGGGGTCGGTAGGGGCGGGTTCGGCGATGCTTGATCTCACCGAGTGCGTCTCGGAACGCGTGTGATCGGTAGCAGGAACCGTTGTCGGTCAACACCTTTTCGACCGTGATGCCGTGCTCGGTGAACCACGCGTTGGCGCGTAGCCAGAACGCGGCGGCGGTGGCTTTGCGTTCGTCGCCCAACAGTTCGGAGTAGGCCAACCGTGAGTGTGCGTCGATCGCGGTGTGCAGGAAGTGGTAGCCGCGGACCGGACGGTAGTACTTGTCGACCTCGCCGCTGCTTTTGTCGGCCCGGGCATTGCGGCTGCCTGCCGAGCGACCGACCTTCCGCCATCCGCCGCCGGCGGGGATCTTGCCCAGTTTCTTGACATCGACATGAACGAGATCGCCGCAGTGCGGTGAGTGCATGCGACGGATCACCCGTCCGGTCGGGCGGTCGAGCCACCGCAGTCGAGCCAACCCGTACCGGCTCAGGACCTTGTGCACTGTCGAAACATTCAGACCCAGCAGATACGCGATCCGGGCCGGACCCCAGCGGCGGATGACGCGGACCTTGATGATGCGCCGCTCGGTGCGCGTCGGGGTCTGGTTCGGGCTGCGATGTGGCCGTGAGCTGCGATCGGCCATCCCGGCCGGCCCCTCGGCGCGGTAGCGAGCGCTCCAGCGTGCTGCGGTGGTGACCGCGACCTGGAACCGTTCAGCAGCCCGCCGCAGCGGCCACCCATCATCAACGACACATTGAGCAAGGCGCAGGCGACCCGTTTCGGACAACGGGGCATTACGGTGGACCACGAAGACCTCCTGAGTGAGTGATGCGTTCCTAGACAGCTCGCACTTCACTCGGAGGTCTTCTCTATGTCACCTCGCCACGCCGTCACCAACGTCCGTGGTCAGTACAACTAGACGTAGGAACAACTTGATCGCTGTCGGCCTCATCGCAGCACTCATCGCCGGTTACGTAGGTATCTCAGCTCTGCAGAACCTCGCCGACGACGACGAGGCCACCACCGCATCGCCGACAACCACGTCACAGGTGCCTATGCCTGTGATGGCAACGCAACCATCGACAAGCAGATTCACCACCGCGCCGGCGACCATCACACCGTATGTCGTCCCCGAATACTGGATGCGGACGAATGGCCCCCGCTACATCACGGTCATCGTCCCCACCCGTTACCCCCGCGACGAGATGCTCAAGGTCATGCGGGACGTCGTCGACCTGCACTCGAGCGAAAGCGGGGGGTGGCACGTCAACATCGACTGCGGTACGTCTGCCGACTCGACCGGAGGCACACGGTTGGGTACGTCCTCATTCGCGCTCGACAACCTGGGGCTTGCACAGACCGGACTTCGCAACAAGTTCCAAGCTGCAACCATCCTCAATGATGGTGCGACCTGCCCGTAACCGCCGAAATAGGCTGCCGGCGCGCATCGACAAGGCACGTCCCCCTCTACCCAACGATCATCGGAGCCCACATGACCGAACCCTCAGCGCAGGGCGTGGATGACATCACCATCGCCCGAGCCACCCGATTCATCTCGAAGATCGTGGTCGGAGAACTGGGAAGCCGGCTGGAGAACCCGTTCCAAGACTTCACCCTCGAGGAGATGGGCACGTCCGAGGAGTGGGACGAGATCCTCGCTCTCGGCCTGGGCCCGACCTTGACCGAGATGATCGCGGACACCTGCGTGTCCGGACTGGATGAGAAGTATCCCGCGCTGGCTGCGAACAGGGCGCAGATGAGCGTCAGCACCCTCCCGGCGGAGTATCTGCGCCTGGATTTCGAGCTCGAACCCGAGTACCGGGCTATGGCATCGGAAATGTTCGATGCCGTCCTGCAGGGCGCCGACACCGAGGCGGTCAAGACGAAGATCGCGGTCCTCGACGGCGACGGCCAGGCCAACGTGATCCTCACCGCCATCGCCCTCTTCACGGTGCTCGTCAAGGTGTTCCATCAGTTGACGACCGGGGAGATGGCAGACGACGAACCTTCGCCCACCGTCTCGCCTGGATCAGACGGGTAAGAAGACCTGGGACCTGCGGACGGGGTGCATGTACGGCGGCCGCAACCCCATCTGTCCCTCCCCTCCGGTCCGCACGTGATCGTGGTCCTGCAGGCAGGACGGGGGTGCGGTTCGGCCGAGGCTTCCGCCGGGATGCAGGTGTGCGAACTCCCACGGGTCGGCGTCCGGCTGTTCGGCGACCTCCCAGGACAGGACGTGGCCGTGTCCGGCACTGCGCTTCTTCCCGATCGCAGCGATGGGCTCGAGTAGCTCGGCGACCGCGGCCGGGTTTCCGACCGCCCGCCACACCAGGTGCCGGCACACCGTCAGCGGTAGCGGCATCACCCGCGAGCGGTAGCGGCCCTGCCGTTCGGACACCAACGCCGGCAACTCCGTCGAGATCTGGCCCAGGGCCTGCTGATCCGGGCGGGCGGACCAGTACTGCACGTGCGGACCCGGCACCTCGTCCTCAGGGAAAGCGAAGGTCGCCGCCCAATGCCACAACTCGCTCCCTCCACCGGGGCAGCGGGCCAGCGGCAACTCCAGATCCTCCGGCACGGTGTCCGAGCTGTACGGCTCGTAGTCGGTGCCCGCCTCTCGTGCCGCGGCCTTGGTGTTCTCTCGGATCTCGGAGGCGAGTAGGCCGTCGAGGCTGATACCCCACGGCACCCCATGCGCGACGCCAGCGGCCAGTCGAGCCCGGATCACCAGCGCCACCATCCCCTCGGGCACGTGAAGGGTCATGCGGGAAGCGAAAGCAGGGTTTCCAGGGCCTCATCGCGCCGTGCGGCGACGATCTCCCGCCAATCGACCACCGGACCACCCTCGACCTGCTCGGTGATGGTGGTGGCGATCTGGCCGTGCCCGATCCCCGTGCGACCGCCCAGCCAGCCCGACCGGGTGAACTCGGCCAGCACGTCCTCGGCGAAGGCGTGATCGAGGTCGGAGCCGCGGACCAGTTGCACCCACGATTCGAACCGGGTGCCGGGGGCGAGGGTTTCGATGTCGTACCGCATCACCGGCGATCCCGACCCACCTGTCTCGGCGTCGGTGTCGACGGTGGTGCCGGCGTGGCTGGCGGTCACGTCGAGGTGTGAGTAGGACTCGAGGGCCTCGATGTCGAACCGGGACGGGATCGGCCCCTCGTAGGTACGGCGCAGGATCCGGGTGGCTTCGGTGACGATCGGGACCACGTGCCCGACGCGCAGGCAGCCGTCGATCGGGGCGGCCCCGATGGCGCCGCCGAACACGCTCAGCTGCGGGATCAGCTCCCGGAGTTGGTGCAGGCGGCGGCCGGTGATCGGTTCCGCCTGGGTTTTCACGATCGCGCCGCCGTTGCGGAGGGTGTGCGCGACCGCCAGCGGGAGCTGGCCCTCGTAGCCGAGGACGTCGCGCAGCAGTTCCTCGCCGATTCGGCGCAGCACGCCGCGGAAGGAGTTGCCGGAGATGACCGGGACCAGCTCCACCGACCCGTCTGGCTGGATGATTTTCATCCTTCGGCCGATCGCGGTGGTGCCGATCAGCTCCCCGCGGTGCGAGATCGGCGAGCGGGCGGTCATTTCGATCTCCCACACCCGGGACACGGTCACGACGCCAGCCCCTCGGCCGCGCCGGTGCGGGCGGCGCGGACCGCGTCCGCCACTATCCGTGTCCGCAGCGTCAGCGCGGTCGTCTGATCGCGCATCACCTGCAGCACCGGACGCGGCTCGCTCGTGAGCAGGATTGCCAGCTCGGAGCGTTGCTCGTCGGTGCGCGGGGCAGAGCCGAGCCGGGCGGCCGAGGTGGTCCACCATTGGTGCAGGTTGATGCTGTTGTAGGAATCGCTTGACCAAGCCGCTCTGCTGACCAATGAACGAGAGGAATTGCCCGTGGTGGCATCCGACGAGACCGACCTCGGTATCGAGGTGCCCGAGCGCACCAACGTATGCGCGATCGTGGGATTGTTCTGCGCCCTGACGGGATTATTCATCCCCGCATTGGTATTCGGCGCAATCGGTTACGTAGAGACCGGCGGACGCGAACACGAAACCGGCTCCGGCCTCGCCGTTGCCGCTCTGGCCCTGGGGCCATCGAACTGATCGCCGTCGTGCTGACCGCCGTCATAGTTCTCGTTACCATGCGCTGAACGAAGCACCGCGTGGTTCGACGACGTCGCCGCCCCACAACTATGCCCGCATCCTCTCATTCGAAACACTGGTCTGCGGACGCCGGTTACGGGACATCCACGACGAGCCCGAAGTCGTCGAGGAGGGAGTCGATGACCCGGTCCGTGCCCATCCCCGGTCGGCGAGATCACCTGTGGCGTCGATGCTGATGTTCGGTGGTGTGCCCCGTTCGACCAGCATGACGGCGCGTTCGTCCTGTCCGTGGCGGCACCGATACCGCACCCCAGATGCGGTCGGGGTGCCGATCAGGATGTTCGTGCAGGTGATGCGGGAGTCGCGGTAGTCCCACCACGTGCACCCGGCCAGCGAGCCGTCCTGGTTGATCGCCGCCAACCCGGCCTGGGTGTCGAGGACCGCGACCGTGATGTCCTCACCCGCAATCATCCGGGTAAGCGACGCTTCGGCGAGCGCTGTGTCGGAGAGCATTCCGGACTTGGGGATGTCGGTGCCGCGCAGGATCCCCTCGGCCACCACAGCGCCGACCGACAACCCGACGTACAGGTAGCCGCCGAGATGTGAGCCGCTGGGGCAGAGTCGGTTGTCGTGGACCGGGTCGAACCGGCCCTGCCGCGGCACCCGCGTGGTGCGGGTGTTGATCGTCAAGCCGTCCTCGAGCGGGGCGATGGCGGCGGAGTTGAAGCTGTTCGGCGGGAAGGGGCTGTCGGTGCGGTGGATCCGCCACAACTCGGTGCCGGCCGCAATGGTGTCGGTGTGCGCGGGTGCGCCGTTATACGTTCGCACCCGCTCACATGCCCCGGCGTGCCACGTCGAGGACGTTGTCGATCGCGATCTCGGTCAGCTCGCCGGCCTCGAGGTCCTCGACGGGGCTGCGGCCGTCGAGGATCTCGGTGGCGGTCAGCCACCACGACGCCGCACCGTACGGGTCGTCCGCCACGGCGAGCTGCCGGTTCGCGTACTTCACCAGGTCGTGGATCTTGTGCCGGTTCCGGTCGAACTGGAACAGCGGGTACCGGTAGTCCGGGCGGGTGCCGATCGGCAAACCGATCAACTCCCCCGCCTTCCGCCGTTTCTGTGCGACGCTGCGGATCGGCTCACTGGTCGGCGCCAGGATCGCGGCGACCTCCTTGGAGTCGATCACCTCGAGGGCGTCGAGGACCGACCGGCGGGCCGAGGCCCGCGGCCCAGTGTCATGGGTGTCGGTGACGGACGCGATCAGCGACTGCGCGAGCTGCAACCGCTCCGTCTGTGACAGCGCGGCCGCGGAAAACTTGGTGAGCGCCGTGACCACGTCCCCGCCCGCCTCCTCTGCCCCCAGTGCTGTCAGGCGGTGACCGCGCCGACCTGCGCGGGGCCCGGGCTCCGGCGCCTTCTCGCTTGCCTGGACCAGGGCGAGGCGGAACTCCGCGAAATACGCACCCAACGCCCGCTCGAGCCCCTCGACGCGGATCGACTCGGACATCCGCGCCACCACCACCGGATCGATGGCAGGATCCGGTCCCGAGGAGAACGCTTCGGCACTCATCCAACCCTCCCAGGTACGATCGTCACAACTACGTACCTATCGTACCTTCGAGCGGTCAACCCGTCGATGCCCGAGACCAGCTGTCCAAACGGGGGTCAGTGAGCTGGCCGCCGATTCCCCTCACAGTTCTCGCCGGCGGGTCCCGCCCCGAAGCGGACAGGCACGGAGGGGCGGGGCGGGGACCGACGGTCACCTCGTCCGTGCCCGCGAAGACCCGGCGCCATCCTCGTGCGCGACTACCCCGCCCCGTACCCCGGCACCGCTGACACGGACCATCGCCCACCGCATGGCGCCGAAGGCCATGATCCCCACCGGATCATGGCCTTCGCGACAGGATGTCCACGATGTGCACCGGGACGATGTTGGAACTCACGCGACCGGGATCTCCACCTGAGCGTCACGGAAAGCTCGCTGGATCTCGGACGGAATTCGGCCACGCGAGGACACCTCATGACCCGCCCCGAGCGCCCACTCACGAATCTCCCTGGTCGTCCTCTTCGTCGGAGCCTTACTCACCCCTTCCGTCGTCACTGGCACCTTCGCCGAGACGATCGCGGCCGACTTCTCCCCAACTCTTTTCTTCTCCCCTGTCTTGGTCGCGGCTGTCTTCTTCGCGGCCGTCTTCTCCTTCGCGGCCGTCTTCTTCTTCGCGGCCGTCTTCTTCTTCGCGGCCGTCTTCGTCGCGGGAGCGGTGCTCGACCTCGCCGGCTTCACCGGAACGGTCGAGGCGGTCTTCTTCCCGGCGGTCTTCTTTACCGTCGCCGCCGTTGCCTGAACCTGCTCCGCCCGAGCGTCATGGAAGGCCTGCTGAATCTCGACCGGAATCCGGCCACGCGAAGACACCTCATGACCCACCCCAATCGCCCACTCACGAATCTCCCTCGACGACGACTTACCCGCCGGAGCCTTACTCACCACCTCCCCCGCCGCCGGCACCTTCGCCACGACCGCCTTCTTTACGGCTGCCTTCTTCGCGGCCGTTTTCGTCGCCGGAGCCGATACAGCCTGAGTATTCTTCGCCTGAGCCGTCGCCGCGGCCGTCTTCCTGACAGCTGCCTTCCTCGCGGCTGCCTTCTTTACCGGCGCCGCCTTTGACTGAACCTGCTTCGCCCGAGCGTCATGGAAGGCCTGCTGAATCTCGACCGGAATTCGGCCACGCGAAGACACCTCATGACCCACCCCGAGCGCCCACTCACGAATCTCCCTCGACGACTTCTTCGCAGGAGCCTTACTCGCCACCTCCCCCGCCGCCGGCACCTTCGCCGCGACCGGCATCTTCACAGCCGTCTTCTCCGTGGCCGTTTTCGTCGTAGCCTTTTTCTTCTCAGCTGTCTTCTTAGCGGCTGTCTTCGTCGCCGGAGGCGTGCTCGCCGTCGCCGCCTTCCCCGGAGCCTTCGCCCGCTTTCCCGAAGTCGTCGCCGCGACCGGCTTCTTCACAGCCGTCTTTGTAGCGGCCGTCTTCCTTACCGGCGTCGCTTTTTCCTGAACCTTCTTCGGCTGAGCGTCATAGAAGGCCTGCTCGATCTCGGCCGAGATCCGGCCGCGCAAGGACACCTCGCGGCCCTGCCCGATCGCCCACTCGCGAATTTCTTTGGTTGTCTTCTTCGTCGAACCGTCAGAACTCCTCGGTGATATCGCCATGTGTCTCCTTCTTCGCTGGGTTAATGTCGAACGCACACAGTAACGGCAGGCGGGTACTCACGGTAATCAGGAAATTCTTCCGAGCTGAGATTTCATTGTTCCCAACCCATTGCCGATCTGGGCATGCCGACACGATCTTCCTGGAGTCCCCACTCGCGACGCACCTAGACTTCAGGCAGATAGAGTGCGACTCAGTTTGGCAGTCAATAACTTTGGTGCCGCAGCACGATAGAGCAACGTTGGGATCTTCGCTACAGGGCAGGCGGTATCCATCAGGCCGAGTCGCTCCGATCTGGATCAGCGATTCTCGATCGTATGTCTATCACGTAGGAATGCGCATCTGCGGGTTTCCTCGAGTGAACCCCGATCCAGACAGCACCACCCCATTGCGAGCACAGAATAATCAAGATCAGTGACCAATCAGCGAATCGCAGCTCGCCTCCCGGACAAGCAAGCCGAGCGGGTCCGCGTCAGATGACCCGCGGGACGTTCACCAGAGGACGGGACCCGCTCGAGGTCGCAAATAGACACCGCAGCAGTCTGACTCAGCTGGCCTGTTTCAGGTCGCCGTAATAGGTGTGCGCCTTGGCAGCGAGCAACCACAGGGGTCTTCGGTGCCCTCCAGGGCATAGCCTTTTTCGAGCTCACCGCCTTCATGCCCGCGACATGTCCGGGGGTGCGTCGGTGAACCGGACGCCGATCGATGACCGGCATCCGATCGATGATGGAGAGGCAACCAGCGAGTTGGTGTGGCACCGGCTTGTCACGTTGCGTCGGCTTGGGGCGATACCCAGATCATGAGGGTGAGGAAAGCTGCGATAGGTGCCAGCGCTCTTGTCGCGATCGCAACCGCGAGCTGCGCCTGCTCGCCCGAGGACACAGAATCGCGCGAACCGGCCGTCTTCGTCCAATCCACACAGTTCGCACCGTCGCCGGCGCCGATCACCGATCTTGTGCCCACCGCCGAGCAACTGACCGCCCTGTACAACGCCACCACCAACTACTCCATACGCGAGGAGGACCGGGCGCGACTTCTGGAGGGTCCCAGCGACCAGACCCTGCCGATCGCGCGGGCCTGGGGTGCCCAACCCTCACCCCAATACCTCCAGTTCACCGCCGTGGAACTCGTCGGCCCAGAGATGGTCAACGCAATTGGGCAGGGCCACATCGAAGGCATGGAACCTTACCCGGTGGGACCAATTCCCTTCGTGCGTTTTAACAACGAGTGGAGGCTATCGCGCGCCTTCGTCTGTGGTGGATTGTTTCTCGCCGCACCACACGTCTGCGGCTGAGGCTTCGCCCGGCACGCGCGGCAAGTTCGACTTCCACTGCCGCTGAGCAACAAACTCGACGAACTCGCGCAGCGCCAGCACCGCAAGCCCAGCGAACTCATGCGCGAGGCAGTCGAGGAATACATCCAGGAGCACTCCGCCTGACAGTCACCCGCGAGTCTTCCGACCCGCCGGTCAACGCGCGGAAACACCCGCCTCCCGATTCCGTTGCACAATCGAAAGGAGGGGAAGCGGAGATCCTGCGGGAGGTGAGCATGCGTCGGGAGGAACCGGCACCAATGCCGATGGCCACTCCGGTCCGGTGGTGGCGACTGCGCCCGTGGAGCCGCAACAACCTGATGCGGGCCAGCGACCGCATTGAGGCCACCCTGGTGATGCTCGCCGCGGCCGTGGTCCTGCTGTTGATCCCCGTCGCGGCCGCGTTCGGAACCGCGACGCATACCCGGCTGGAGCAACAAGCCCAGGCGCTGCGGGCCGGCGTCCACCCCGTACCGGCAGTGTTGCTCGAGGACACCTACCTCGCCCCCGACTCCCCCGAGTACACGATCCGCCCCGCCGGCAGCCAGAACACCGCCCGGGCCCGCTGGACCACACCCCACGGGGATCACGTCGCCGCCGTGCCCACCGACGCCCCCGCGAAGGCCGGCCAGACCATCACCATCGACGTGGACGCCGACGGCAACCTCACCGGCCCCATCCCCGACACCCGGGAAAACACCGCCCTGGCCGTGACCGCCGCCTGCGGGCTGTGGGCACTCGCCGCCGGCGCCGTCCTACTCTCCACGGCCATCGCACACCGACAATTCACCCGAAACCGGTTGCGGCGCTGGGCACAGGAGTGGAAACAATTCGACATACCACCGAGAGAACCCCACTAAGCGCCGGGTCGCGTACCCCCGCCCGCCAACCAAATCACCTCGGGGTGCCGGACCCCTTGCACCACACCGCGATGCACATGCTCCGATCTGCAATAGAAGAACGCAATCGTCGATCACGAGAACGCCCGATCACAGCGCATTCACACCCCCGGCGTAGAGCCCGACACACCTGATGGGATGCAGAAAGACACCCTCCACGCTGCGACCGCACCGTGCCCGCCCCACGACAGACCTGCGGCGCGGCGCTTCGCAACTTGACGAGAAACCCACGCAGCTGGTCCCTGATCGACTGCCCCGCTCCCTCCGGTCGACGGGCGCCGAACGGCATCCGTGCCGGGTGTCAGGGTTGCGGGACCTCGACACTGGTGGGAGTTGGTCGCGCACCTTGTTCACTTCCTGCTCGATCCGCTCCACCGCCGAGTCGTTGTTCATGACCGTGACGACGCCGGCGGCAAAGGCGATCGAGACGACGATCGCCAACCCGCTCAGCACCAGACCGGCGATCGCCACACCCTTCCCGGTGATCCCCACCCTCCGGGCCGGCCGCAGAGGATCAACCCGATGATGCCCAGCACCAAACCG
Source organism: Rhodococcus sp. JVH1 (assembly GCF_000280725.2). Classification (NCBI taxonomy): domain Bacteria; kingdom Bacillati; phylum Actinomycetota; class Actinomycetes; order Mycobacteriales; family Nocardiaceae; genus Rhodococcus; species Rhodococcus sp. JVH1. The sequence continues at coordinate 239,086 of NZ_CP166290.1, forward strand.
ACCGGGGACAGGATCACGATCAGCACACACACACACACACACACAAACGCGGCAATCCCGACGGCCAGCGCGAACGCCGCGGACGCGCGGGGCCTCGAGACCGCCGAACAGGGCAATACGGGACTCAGCGGGCGCGAGAGGTAATGCATCCGTGACAGCGCCGACCGACCCGCTGACGGACACCGTGCTGATCGAACTCGACCCCGTTACGGCCGGTTCGGCCGATCCGCCGCTCGCCGCCGCGACCGCACCCCGGGACCCGGGCGCGTGCGGTGCACCCCACGGGCGCACGGAGGGGGCGTCGGCCGGATAAGGTACGCGTTCGGGCGATGATTGTTTCCGCGCACCTGCTCCCCTTGCCGGTCGTGGGGCGCTATCCGTGGCCGCCGTGCACGGTCCGGCACCGGCCCTCACGGTGGTCGGCGACGCTGGCGAACGTGACGGTGGATGTGATGCCAGTTACTTTCGAGCGATACCCTTCGGTATCATTCGCCGTGTCGCTACCATCAATTGCACACCCTTTACCACCTCATGAGAGGTGACAGAGTGTGGATCATCCGGGTTCGTCCCGGTTTCACCGATGTCAAGCCCAGGCATCAAATGCACCGACACGCCCTGCGGACGTGGTGCCGCACCGATCACAGTCCCGGATCCAGGTTGGTCGCTGCCGCTCCGACTGCCGACTCCGGGCTCAGCGGTGACACCGCGATGTGTCGAGTAGTCATGTCGCACAACACCTTCGGATGAAAAAGAACGTGATTGTTCCCGCGAGGCCACGCCAAACCCGCACCGATCCGCCCGGCAGACCGCCGCAACGAGCCCAGGTCTGCCAGCCACACCCACGCGCTCCGCCCTGACCGAAGAGCCGCCTACCGCTCCAATGCGAAAGCGACCCAGCCCGCTGTGCCTGATCAATTCCACCACTCCCCCGCCCGGGACTGGCAACACCGCGCCTCCTGCCGCGGCACCGACACCGACATGTTCTTCTCCCCCGACGGTGAACGCGGCAACGTCCGCGCCCGGCGGGAGCGCGCCGCCAAACAGCTCTGCCAAGACTGTCCCGTGCTCGACAACTGCCGCGCTCATGCACTCACCGCCACCGAGGCCTACGGCATCTGGGGCGGCATGTCCGAAACCGAGCGCGCCCGCCACGCCCGGCGCACCCGCCTCCCGGCCCGACCCCGCGAGCATGTCGTGTCGACGGACCCTCTAACCTGGCGGATCCGAACCCCCAGAGCGTGAAGGTAGAACAGCCATGGCCACCGACTACGACGCCCCGCGAGTCGCCGAATCCGACGAGCCGGACACCTCCCTCGAACAGCTGACCGCCAGCCGGAAAGACACCCAGTCGCCTGTCGTCGACGTCGAAGACACCGACACCGCCGAGTCCTTCGAACTGCCCGGCGCGGACCTGTCCGGTGAAGAACTCTCTGTCCGCGTCATCCCCAAGCAGGCGGACGAATTCACCTGCACCAGTTGCTTCCTGGTCCACCACCGCAGCCGCCTCGCCGACACGGCGCAACAACTCTGCCGCGACTGCGCCTGAACACCTCGGACCAACCGAGAAGCTCGGCCGCCCTCGGATTGGTCGGCCATCGCACACCCTCGATACCGACGCCCGGTCTGATTCGCCTTCAAAGGGCCTCCTGCGGGCCCGCAGGCGACACGCGGTGGGGCGGGCAGGGCTCGAACCCGCGACCAACCGATTATGAGTCCACGGCTCTCACCGACTGAGCTACCGCCCCATCACCGCACTATCCCCCATCGTGGGGCGTGGTGATGCTACCGGCCACCTTCTGGCCGTGGCCCCGGCCGTACCGAGGACGGTCTTCATGCGCGCTTCATGCGCGGCCGAAGAGCTGCCGCACGCCACCGTCCTCATCGACCGCATACAACGCCATCCCCAACAGATCCAGAATCCGCTGCGGTGCTCGCACCGCCGCGCCCACCGATCGCGGCTCGTCAGGCACGACCAGCGCAAACGACACCGACTGATCCGCCTCGCTCGGCATCCGCCGCACCAGCTGCCCGATGGCGGTATCGACATCCAACCCCGGCGCGGAGCTCGCACCCTTGACCTCGACGTGGAGCTGGTGGCCGTCCTTCTCGGCAACGATGTCGACGAACTCCACCTCGGTGCGGACCGTCCACCCCTGAGATGACAACCACCCCGCGAAGTCCCGGGCTACCCGCGCCTCATCGCCTCTCATACCGGACACGGTAACCCTGAAACGTTAGTTCCGAACAACACCACAGCACGAAACACATTCGGTGCGGCATGCGACGACTCAGGCATACCCCAACAGATCATGCGATGAGATCGACGTAGCCCCTGCCCCTCGATGACCTCATCGACCTCAGTCATGTAATCGACTGACTGCTAGCGACATTCGTGTGCACGATGCCCGGCGCCGCCCAGAACCGGCCACGAAGCGGCTGCCGCCGATCATTCTCCCCGGTGACGGCCGGGCGTCCACACGGGCCGAATCCGAGTCCGAGCTCAGGTTCGGGGCGGAACGGTAGGAACCCGGATCGATGGTCAGGTCCTCGGTGTCGGCGAAGACCAGCCGCCCGTCGTCGAGCGCGATCGCCCACCGTCGCACCGGCGCCCACTCGTGCCCACCACCGCCAGGATCGGTCACTGCCGCATAATCCTCGACCACCTCACCGGTGAGATCGGCCCCGGCGCTCCTGCGGACCAGCACCCGGACACCGACCGTCAACTCCGCGCCACCGACCGGCCGGCTGCCACTGTTTCGGGCCATGCTGATGCACCTCTTCGCTCGGCTAAACTCCCGAGATCGAGCATAAGCACCACCCGGTACGCGACCCGACCTGCACGAACACCATCCGCGATCGAACCGCCGCCTAAGCAGTCGGCTGTCATCGTGCGGTCGGTGGCCACCCAAATGCACCAGCACATAACCGACTCGCTGCGTTCGCACGACAGCAACTGGCTAGGGCCCCGCCAGCCGGTTGCGCGAACGCGGCGACCTCGTCGGATACCAACTCGGTGTCCGCTACCTGCACCAACCGTCGCCGTCTCCCGCCTGGTCGTCGCTCGACGCCGCGCTGGACATGGTGGCGCAGGAAGGTCGCGGCGTGGTCGTCCAACCACCCCTGCAAGATCGCCACCGCGCTGTGCCGCACGTGATACCCCAGATCCTCCGTCGACGACAACGAGAAACGAAAGCAACATGGCTCGCGGTTGCCCGCAGTGTCGATCGCTCTGGAGCCCTGTCGGTTGCGTCGTTCTGGGTGGTCGGACTCGGTTTCCTCTTGGGAGTGGCCGCGGTGGTCTGCGGCGCGGTCGCCACCTCGCGGTCTGCGGTGGTCGATGACGAGGCGGCATCGTTGCGGGCCCTACTGGGCGTCGTTGCCGGCGCCACAGGGATCACCGTCTCCGCGATCGCCTGTTCCCCATGCTGGCGCACCTATAGATCCCACCATGGCTGCTGCGTTTACAGGTCGACGTCCAGTTTGATCGGGATCATCCTCTGGCAGGTTCATTCGAGTGCCTCAACCCGCATCATCATTGACGCAATGCGGCAACGTCCTCGTCCAGGAATTCCTTCAATCCCCCACTGAAGACATCGTTGTCGTCGCCGGCAACCATATGACCTGCCCCCGCGACGTCGATCAGCTTGGCGGTCGGGATCAGCTCGAGCAGTTCCTTGGCGCCTTCTTCACTGACCACATGGGATTGCTTGCCACGGACGAGCATCGTGGGCACGGAGATCGCTGCGGCGGCATCCCGGGCGCGTTCGTAGCGCACGATCGAGTCGGCTTGGCGAGTGGGTTCGTCACCCTGGCGTAGGAACGCCGGATCCCAATGTCAATACCAGCGACCATCACGCAGACGCAGGTTCTTGCGCAACCCTTGCGGGTTGGGCTTGCGGACACGGTTCGGGGTATACGCCGCGATCGCCGCTGCGGCGTCGTCGAGACTGCCGAAACCATCGAGCCCACTGCGCATGAAAGCCATGATTTCCGCGGTGCCGGCCGTTTCCACCTTCGGCGCGATATCAACCAAGACCAGGCCGCGAGCAAGCTCCGGATTCTCCCCCTGCCCGATCAACGACGTCATCCCGCCCATCGAGGCACCGACAAGTACCGGCTTCTCCCCCAGTTCGCCGATGACCGAGTTCAGTTCGGCGACAAGCGCATCGATGCCGTATCCCCGTCCGGTGCCCATTGGCTGTCGCCATGCCCGCGTGCGTCCACCGCGACCGCGGACCACCCGTCCGCGGCGAGGCTTTGTCCGGTGTTCCGCCAGGAATGCCGGGTCTGCCCGCCGCCGTGCAGTAACAGGACCAAGCCCTTCCTGTCGACGCCCGATCCGCCCGCACCCTGCGACGGTGGATCCCACCGGTCGACGGCAACGGTGACACCGGCACCACGGAATTCGGACTGTTCAACTACCGGATTCATCAAGCTTCCTCACCAACATCGTCGAGTCGAGCGTTCTCCACCATGGTGCACCACGGGGTGAACACTAATTCACCTCGCGTTCGTTGCGACAAAAGATTTCACCGCGCGCCCCGGCCGGGGAAGGACGCAACCGCTGTGACCGATCAACGAGTGCTAGGCGGAGCATTCCGGTCTTGGGGACGTCGGTACCGCGCAGAATTCCCTCTGCCAGGCCGGATTGGCGGAGGGAATTGCTCCGGCGGATCCCACCTCGGCGGCTACCTGTTGTCGGAGGGCGCGGTTGCATAATCGTTTCGTAACCGATCGGCGACAGCTAGTCGATCGACAAATGCAGTTGGCCCTCGAACCACCAGACCAATTCAGCGGTCTTCCGCTCTATCTTTATGAGGACCTTCCAGCCAGCGGCGGCTGCGCAGTCCCACCGTCAGGATCTGCCAACAGCCCGCTCAACGCAGTGAAAACTGTTTTCAAATTGTGGTCGAGTCGATTGAGGATGTCTTCGCGATTGTCATCGATGTTCAGCCAGTGTCGGAGTTCGGAAACGAACATGCCCCGGGCCGCGCCAGCGATTGCCATGGGGATCGCGTCGTGCGGAGCGATTCCCGTGCGGGTAGCGACGAAGGTCGCGATCGTGGAGGCCCACCGTTCCCAGTGATCGTATGCGTCGGCACGGAGTTCCCCGCAACTGTCGAGCAGTCTGAAACGCTCCAGCCACACCTCGCTGTTGTAGATCGCCGAGCGCGTGGAGAAAACAATGCTTTCGCGAACGGCATCAAGGATGCCTAGAGACTCCTGCCTCTCGGTGAGATCCTCCGCCAGCCATGAGATCGTGTCGTCGAACGCAGACCACACGACGCCCGGCTTCGACTTGAAGTAGCGAAAGAACGTCGTCCGCCCAATCCCGGCCTCTCGTGCGATGTCATCGACGCTGACCTGGTCATAGCCCTCGCGCAACATCAGAGTGAGAGCGGCGCGCTCGACCGCATCGCGATTCGCCGCGTACGGTCTTCCTGGGCTCCGGCGAGGCGGCGTCTGCATCCCCACACTGTAACCACCGTGGACAGGAAGTTCCGCCGCACCATTGCATTGTGGTACTCAGTTCCATTAATGTGACGAACCACCAAGATTGCCCTCCGAGGCAGCCGCCTCTGGCGGGCCCGGAGTGGCGACGAGAGCTTTCGCATCAAGGAGTACGACGATTATGGGAAAACTGGACGGCAAGGTTGCCATCATCACCGGAGCGGCGCAGGGCATGGGCGCCGCGCACGCGAGAAAGTTCATCGAGGAGGGCGCGAAAGTCGCGCTGACCGATGTCAGCGAAGTTGAAGGCAAGAAGCTTGCCGACGAGCTCGGCGCCAACGCACTGTTCCTCGAGCACGACGTCGCGTCACTCAGCGACTGGGCCGATGTCGTCCACCAGACCGAGGAAGCCTTCGGGCCCGTGACCGTGCTGGTCAACAACGCGGGAATCCTCGGGCCGATCAAGGATGTCGTCGAGATCAGTGAGGAAGATTACCTCAAAGTGATTGCCGTAAACCAGCATTCGCAGTTCTACGGAATGAAGACTGTCATCCCCTCGATGAAGAAGGCAGGAGGCGGCACCATCGTCAACATCTCATCGACGGCAGGGATGGTGTCCATCGTCGGTGCGCCAAATCTTGCCTACGTAGGCAGCAAGTTCGCCTCCCGAGGTATGACAAAACAGGTAGCCGTACAGTTCGGCCCCGACAATATCCGGGTCAACTCCGTCCACCCGGGCTACATCAAGACACCCATGATGGCGGCAGCCACCGACGAAACAGGCGGCGGCATCGCAGACTCGGTCCCGATCCGCCGCATGGCCGAACCCGACGAGGTGTCCAAACTGGTTCTGTTCCTCGCCTGCGACGACTCGTCATACATCTCCGGCATGGAGCACGTCATCGATGGCGGCCTGACCGCCTCCTGAACCAACTCTCGGTCCCGTCATCGCGGCGACGTCACAACACGCCGTCGCGGCTCGCGAGAAGGATGGGAGCCATGTGCCCGTTCTCGGGAGCTGAGCGAATAAACGTAGTCCAACCCGAGATCGAGGAGACGATGGCCCCATGCTCGACAAACTCTATGCAGCAATGCTCACGCTAACCGGAATCGGCTTCGGGAGTTACGTGCTGCTCGAAGAAGCCACAAGCGCTGTCGCGGGTGAACAGCTGGGGGAAAAGCTGCGCACCAACCAGGCTGATCGGGATCAGCGCGGTGGGACAATCGCCGCACGTACGACACTCACCGCCAGCGGCGTTGGCCCGTCTCGGATTCACCCCGACCCGCGGTCCCACGTCATCCCGTCGTGAAGGTTCCACGAGCGATCGTCAAAACCCGCCCGGTCGACGACAGTATCGATGCGTCGACGGTGGTGATACGCCGTCCACGACGGCCGATTGAGGCCGTCAGATGAAGATCTCGATCACGCTCGAGCGTCGCCGGACGATGGTAGACGAGCGAGAGGTCGAGCATGAGGTGTCGGCTCGGCGACGTGGCCGTCAGCAACTCGCTCATCGCGAAGTCCATGAAACCTGCATGCAATCCTCCATGGACGATTCCGAAATGGTTGCAGACGCTGATCGGGGGGCGTGCGAGGATATCGACCCGTTCCGAATCGACTTTCACGCGTTGAACTCCTACGATCTCGGCGGGCGTCGTCGGGTGTACAGTGGCGCGTCGGTCATGAGGCTGAGGCGGCATCGTGGCGTCCTGCGAGGGCACCACTGCGAATCTGGCGGTGCACTCGGCGAATGCGCGTCCCTCAACGTCCAGTAGGGTCGCCCTACTCACCCCGGTGAGATCGTCGACGCACAACGCTTCCGCGAGAGCAGTCGTCATCGACTGCGATGACGGTAGGGCGCCGAGTCTGTCGAGTCGAAGATTCACAGTCCGGATATCGTGCCCGTTCGCCACACGGGAAGCGAAGGCCTGCGCCGCGGCCGCGTCCGCGATCGTGCCCATCCATCCGAGTGTCACTGTCTCGGAGGCATGAAAGTCCGGTACGGGCATAGTTGCCCGAGCGCGCCCACCACCGCGTTCGACCACTCGGCAGCCGGTCAGCGCTTCCGCGGGATGCCGCGCGGGGTGGGGGTCCTCGGGTGCGTAGCTATTTCTGCGGAGGTCTTCGGTGTGTGGTTCACATGTCATCGATGCTCTCTCAGCTATGTGGTCTCGGCACAACTGCTGTGCCGGCGGCGTGCACGACCGAGATCGTCGCAGGTTGCTCGCTTACGGGCCGTGGTCCGACAGTGCCGGGCCCCGGAGCATCGCAGCTCTGGGGCCCGGCTTCAGGCGTCAGCGCTGGGGGCCGTGTCATCCGCCACTGCGAGTTCTTCTCGACCTCAGTCCGGCAGTGCCCGGTTGGCCGTTTCGGTTACGAAGAAGGAGATGACGAAGGACGGCAGGACGGTGAGGATCAAGTAGATTCCGGGAGCGAGTGGGCTGCCAGTTATCTCGATCAGGTAGGTCGAGATGTACGGTGCGGTTCCACCGAAAAGTGCGGCGAGCACGCCGAGAGTAGCAGCGGATCCTGTGAAGCGGATATTTGTGCGGAACCGTTCGAGTGCGGGAGTGAGATTGTTCGCTTGTGCCGCGGATGTCGGGATTGCGAGCAGGATCAGCCCCAGCGCGGCCTGACGGAGATCTCCGCTGTTGAGCAGAAGAAAGGCCGGCACGGTGAGCACGATGAACCCGGCGGTGGTCAGACGGAGGAGGACTCGTCGGCCGATGATGTCCGAAATCTTGCCGAAAATGGGGACTGCGATCATCTGGATGGTGCCTGCGATGGCGATGATCAGCAGCGAGGTTGTTGCGGTGAAGTTCATTTCCTTCTTCAGGAACGTCGGCATGAACGTCATCAAGAGGTAGAAGCTCACCAGTACCGGCATGTAATAGGCCGCGGCATAGCCCATTTCCGCGAGATTGGTGCGTCCCCGCAATGCTGCGACGAGGGGAGTCCGCGCCACCGCGGCGTCACGCTTGACGGACTGGAAGCTGGGCGTCTCGTCTACCTTGAGTCGAATGTAGAGCCCGATAAGTCCGACCGGTCCTGCGAGAAGGAAGGGGATTCGCCACCCCCACGATTGCATCGCGTCGTCAGAAAGGAGGGCGGCGACGGCCGCTGCGACGAATATGCCCGACAGAAATGCGGCGGTCGTGGCGACCTGCAGCCAGCTGACGAGGAACCCTCGGCGCCGAGTTGGGGCGTGCTCGGCGACGAAGATGGCTGCGCCGGCGATCTCCCCTCCGGCCGAGAGGCCTTGGACGAGACGAAGTACGACGAGCGCGATCGGTGCTGCAATTCCGATGGCGTGGTAATCGGGTGTCAGGCCGATGAGTACGGTTGCGATGGAGATGAGCAGGATAATCGCCGACAGGGTGCGTTTGCGGCCGATACGGTCGCCGATCGGCCCCCACACGAACCCTCCCAGCGGCCGGGCTACGAACGCGAGGGCGAAAACGGCGAAGGTGCTCAGTAGTGCGACCACCGGGTCGGCGTTGGGAAAGAATGCCTTCGCGATGATCGGTGCCATCGACCCGTAGATCGCGAAGTCGTAGTACTCGATGAAGGTGCCGGCGGTAGCCGAGCCGATGACGCGCCGTAGGGAGCTTTGTCCTCGAACGGGGTCGTCATGTACCGCCTGGGGGTGAACGCCGAGTTCCGGAGTAGTGTCCACGGGAATCCTTATGTCGTTCGGAGGCCGTCTTGGAAGCGGCTGGTGGTGACGAGCGCGACCCGAAGGTACTCGAGGCCGGTTGCCTGGTAGGACTGCATAATCAAGGTTCTGCGTCTGTCTCAGCGGGTGACCTGCGGGGGGCGTGAACAGGTCACCCGCGCCGGTGATGTGCTAGCTTGCACCGACTTTTTGCAGGAAGCCGGCGTCGACCGGCAGGGATATTCCGGTAACGAAGCGGGCCTCGTCGGAGGCGAGCCAGAGCAACGCGTTCGATACATCGACGGGTTCGACCCACGGGACCGGCATGGAATTCAGTGACTGGAACGCTGACGCGAACTGCTCCCGGGTCGGATTGGGATCGCCGGGGAAGAACAGCTGGTACACCCCGTCGTGGTGAATCATGTTGGTATTTACTGCGGTCGGCTGGATGTTGTTGACTCTGATGTTGTGGCGCCCGAGCTCGTTGGCCAGCGTGCGGGTGAGGCCGACGACGCCGTGCTTGGCTGCGACGTAGTGTGCGAGGTTCTCGAAACCCGCTACGCCGCCGTTGGAGCTCGTGATGATGATCGATCCGCCGTTTCCGGCTTCGATCATCGACGGCACCACCGCTTTGATGGCCTGCCAGACACCAGTCAGATTGACGCCGATCATGTCGTCCCACTGCTCCTGGGTGAGCTCCCAGGTGCGGTTGGAACTCCAGATGCCGGCGTTGGCCGAAACGATGTCGATATGGCCGAATTCATCGAGGCCGGCTTGAACGGCCTTCTTCATGGCGTCGGCATCTCGGACGTCCGCCTGTACCGTCACGATCCGCCGCCCGTGCTTCTCGACGAGCCGCGCCGTTTCCGCGAGATCCTCTTCGGTCGAGAGCGGATACGGCACGGTGTCGATCTGCTGACAGATGTCGACCGCGATGATGTCGGCGCCCTCCTCCGCGAGGCGCACCGCGTGCGATCGCCCCTGACTGCGCGCAGCACCGGTAATGAACGCTACCTTTCCATCTACTCTTGACACTGAAAACTCCTCTCCTGGTGTGTTATTCAGAGAATATGCGACCTGGCTCACACCTGTCAACAGGTATGTTGCCAGCCCGAGACGAGGCTCCACCTACGGATACGCAGGTAGCCGAGTCGCGCACGTGGGCGACTCGGCTATGCGCGGATAAACGAGGGACCAGATGAAGGTTGTTGCGGGCTACATCAGGCCAGAACCTCTGAACTGACGTGATCGACGACCGCGACCGTAGGTGCCACCCCCCTCAGTTCGGCGACGATCTGCAGCGCCAGGAAACGTGAATGCAGGCGGCAGTCCATCAGATTTCCGCCCATCACCCAGAATCCCTGCTGCGCCGTCTTCTTCCACATGTTCTTCATCGTGAAGTCGTCGTCGAATCCCCAGATGAGACCCACCTTGTCGGCAACTCGGTCACCGAGCAGACGGCGCACGCCTTCCTGCAGGTTCTCGTATCCGGTCGCCATGACGACCAAATCCGCCTCCACCGCGGTGCCGTCCGCGAGGACTACGCCCTTCTCGTCGAATGATTCGATCTGCTCCGCCTGGACCAGGCCGATCTTCTCCTCTGCGATCAGGTCCGAGCATCCGACGTTGATGTAGTAGCCGCCACCGGTGCGCAGGTATTTCATGTGGAAGCCGGTCTCGTCCTCGCCGTAGTCGGTCCGGAAGCCGACCGCCTCGAGCTTGCCGATGAGTTCGCTGTCCAGCCCCCGGATCTTCTCCGTCAGAAACTGATACGTCTGGCGCAGAACCGGGTACGGGATGGCAGCGGTGATCAGATCGGTGTCCTCGGCGCTTCGCCCTTCGGAGTAGAGCGAATAGACGAGAGTTCCGCTGGGTACCAGGCTCACCACGCACGTCGACCCACGCTGAACGATCGACACCGAATCGGCACCGTTGGAGTACAGGTCTTGCGCTACATCGTGGCCGCTGTTACCGGTACCGAACACGAGCGCTTTACGTCCTGCATACTGAGTGCCGCTGGAGAACTGGGCGGAGTGCATCACCTCGCCGCCGAACTTGTCGAGACCCGGCAGGTGGGGCATCTTGGGAACTCCACTGACTCCGCCGGTGGCGAACACCAGATGCGGAACGTGCATGCTGCGTTCCGTGCCGTCGGGACGGCGCACGGTGACATCCCATCTACCGGCTTGCTCGTCGTAATCGCCTGCCAGGAACTCGGTTCCGGTCCAGACGTTGAGCTCGAGCGCCTCGGCGTAGTGCTCGAGCCAGCCCGCCAGTTTGTCCTTGGGGACGAAGGTCGGCCACGTGGGGGGAAAGGGAAGGTACGGCAATCCGTTGGCCCATACCTCGTTGTGCAAAGTCAACGAGTGGTACCGATTACGCCAGTTGTCACCGATGCGCTGTTCGCGCTCGACGACGAGAGTATCTGCTCCCATCTGTCCGAGTCGGGCTGCCAGGGCCAGTCCTGCTTGACCGCCGCCGACGACAAGCACTTCTGGGTCACGATCGGCGAATTCCCGCGTCTTGTGTCGCTTGTCGAGCCAGTTGTCACCGGAGAAGTTCTGCGAAAATTCGATGCCCGTCGGTCGGTGATCGTCGACCCGCTCTTCGAATCCACGTAATTCCTGCAGGCTGGTCAGCAGGATCCAGATCACCGGGTCGGTGGGACGCGCAGGATCAACGGCCAAACGTACAAACCCGCTCCCCTGGCCGAGGTCGGTATCGAAATCGAAGTATGCCTCGATCACCGATCGCGCGGACCGTCGGACGAAACGCGCGTCCTGCCGGCCGGCGGCGGGCCGTAGGTTTCTGGGCTTGCTCGCCTCGCGGGTAGTGGCGAGGGCGTGCTCGATCTGGTCGCGGCCTGAGAATGTCTTGTAGCTCCAGGTAAAGGACAGAATGTCCTTCCAATGGCCCTCGGTCTCGAACTCGTTCGCGATCGACTGCGTCGATCCGTTTTCGAGCAGCTGGCCGAAGTGGTCGAGCCATTTCGCGAAGACATCCACGGCGGTGCCGGGGTCGGTATCCACAACGCTCATTGGGCAAAATCCTTCCATCGCTTCCGGCCGGGTTGACTGGCAACACGACGGAGCAGTTCGGGGTTCAGTACGAGCGGGGCAGACCCAGCTCTTGTTCTGCGACGAAGTTGAGGATCATTTCCTCGGGGATGGGGGCGATGCGGGTCAGGCGCACCTCTCGGAAGAGCCGCTCGACGACGTACTCGCTGGCGTATCCGTAGCCACCGTGTGTTTGGACGGCGCGGTCGGCGGCGAAGAAGCCGGCGCGACCGGCGAGGAACTTCGCGGTATTGGCCTCGAGACCGCAGGACTCACCGCGGTCGTATCGCCGGGCAGCGTCGAGCATGACGTGGTTGGCGGCCAGCAGCTGCATGTACGCGTCGGCCAGCGGGTGTGCGATGCCCTGATGGGAGCCGATCGCCTTGCCGAACACGACCCGCTCCTTGGCGTACCGGCTGGCTCGTTCGACGGCGGCGAGGCCGATGCCGATTGCTTCGGCGGCGACAAGAATACGTTCGGGGTTGAGTCCGTCCAGAAGGGTGTAGAACCCGCGCCCTTCCTCGCCCACCATGTTCGCAGCTGAAACCGGCAACCCGTCGAAGGCGACTTCGTAGCTGGCTACCGCGTTGCGCCCCATCTTCTTAATCGGTCGCGCATCAACGTATTCGGAGTCCATATCGACGACGAACAGGGTCAACCCGTCGATGGGGCGTTTCGTCTCCTCGACTGGCCGTGTGCGGGTCAAGACGAGCGCCGCCTCGGAGAAACCCGCTTTGGTCATCCAGACCTTGCGACCGGTGATCTTCCAGTCGTCCCCGTCCCGCACCGCCCGGGTCGATACCCGCCCGGTGTCGATCCCGGCGTTGGGTTCGGTCACGCCGAAAGCGATATGGATGTCGCCGGCGGCCACACGCGGCAGGTACCGTTGTTTGAGTTCCTCGGTGCCGTGCACCACCAGCGGGTGGAACCCGAACATGGACAGGTGGATGGCGGAGCATCCGTTCAGTCCGGCACCGGTTGCCGCGATGGTCTGCAGAGCCAGAGCCGCATCCTCGAGCGATCCGCCCTCACCGCCGTATTCTGGAGGCATCAGCATTCCGATGACACCCATTTCGGCCATCGCCTTGAAGAATTCGGCCGGGAACTCGTGAGCCTCCTCGTGCTCGGCCCAGTAGGTATCGTCGAAGCGCCGGCACGCGTCGGTGAGTGAGCGAAGGAACAACTTCTGTTCGTCGCGCAGTGTTTCGTTCCACTTCATATCAAATCACCATGTTCGTTCGAGTTCGAGTTGGTTCGTTTCCGCCAGATGCGCGGCGAGGAAGAAGCTGAGAGTTCGGGTATCGACGGTGTCGCCGCGGCTGGGTAGCGCTACCGGGACACCGACGCCGAGGACCACACCCATTGCCGGGGTGCGCTGCCCGATCAGTGCCTTGGCCAACAGATTTCCCGCATCCAGGTCGGGCGCGACCAGGATGTCGGCCTGTCCGGCGACAGCCCCCTCCAGCCCCTTCTCCGCCGCCGAGTGCGGAACCAGTGCAGCGTCGAGCGGCATCGGCCCGTCGATGAGAACATCGTTGATCTGGCCGCGTTCCCACATCACGCGTAACGCGGCGGCGTCGATGGTGCTGGCGAGCTTTGGGTTGACCTTCTCGACAGCACTGAGCAACGCCACGCGGGGTACCGCAACTCGCTGCTCGGTCCGTGCGAGCGACCGAAAAAGTGCCGCCGCGTTGTCGACGATGGCCACCTTGGTTTCGAGTGTGGGAGCAATGTTGACCCCCGCATCGGTCAAGATGACGGTGCGCTCGCCGAAGGCTTCGAGGTGCATCACATACGCATGCGAGGCGCAGGAGCTGCGCCCTGGAAGCCGCTCTCTCAACAAACCGCCGAGCAGCTCGGCGGTCGACAGTGAGCCTTTGACCACGAACGCCGCGTCGCCCTCTCGCACGAGTCGAGCGGCGCGTTCGACGGCCGCAGCGGCGTCCGAAGCGGGGTGGACCCGCAGGAGATCCGGATCAACACTCATCTTCGAGGCGAGACCGGAGACAAGCGTTACGTCCCCGACCACATCAACGTGCGCTCCAGTTGCCACGACCTGCGCTACCGCGGTCATCGCCGCATGTGTGTGAGGTGCGACCACGACGCAGCGTGGCAAGGCTCGCGCCGTCAGATCCGTCAACAGAGAGTCGAAGGCTGGGAGTCCTGGGTACATCAGGGTTTCCTTTGAACGAACGCCGACACACCGTCGTGGAAGGACTGCTGTGAGAAGACCAGCGCCCGCATCACGCTGCCCATCAGAAGTCCCTCGTCGTAGGTCGACTCCGCCGCGCTGCGCACCGTCGATTTTCCGAGGGTCAGCACATGTGCGGGTTGATTTCCGAGGGCGGTGACGAAAGTACGCGCACGTTCGTCGAAATCTTCGGCGTCGAAGATCTCCGTGACGAGCCCGAGTTCCCGGGCTCGTTCGGCCGTGACCGGCTGCCCGGTCACCGAGAGCGCGAGGGTGTTGCGGGCACCAATGGCCCGCACCAAGGGTGGAACGATCACCATGGGGAAGGCACCGATTTTGATCTCGGGGCATCCGAACATCGCCGATCGGGACGCGAGCACCATGTCACACGCCGCCGCAAGCCCGAAGCCGCCTCCGAGTGCCTTCCCTTCGACCAGCGCGATCGTGATTCCTGGCAGCGCCTCGAGCGCCTGAAACAGCGAACGGAACAGCTCGGTTGCTCGGAACTCGACCAGCGCGTCGGTGGTGAGATTGGCGTAGAACTGGTCGAGGTCTCCCCCGGCGCTGAAGAATCCGGATTCGCCGCGGATAGCGACTACAGGTGCGTTGCGGACCTCGGCTGAGTGCAATGCCTCGACGAGTGCCTCGATCATCCGGTCACTGAGCGGATTGCGTCGGGCCCCGTCGCGGAGCAGAACTGTCGCGACCGCGTTGTCCACATCGACGGTGACCAGGTCCTTACTCATCGGCGGTCACCGCATCGATCCGAATCCGGTCAGCCATGAGCTCACGGGGCACCAGGCTGGTCCATTCCCGCAGGACCTGACTGACGAACGAACCACCACGTAGGCCACCGACGAAGGGGTAGGAGTTGATCGCCAGCGGTGGGAGCAGCTTGATGAATGCTCGCGCAGCGGTCTCCGAGTCAGTGCGCACCGCGACTCGCATGACGACTTCGTTTACGTCGCGCTCGGCGGGAATGGTTGCCACGCCGCCCATCAGCGAGCTGACCCCGATGTACTCGACGTGGATGTCCGTCACGGGAAGCTGGTCGATGGCAATCTGCTTGCGCACGATGTCGGCCGCGCGCTGGGCCTTGTCGAGGGCGTACGGCGCGGCGAACGGCAGTGACACTGATGCAAGGTATCCATCAGGAATGCCGGCGATCAGCTTGAGGGTTTCCGGTGCGGCGGTGCCGGTCACACCGGACACGCGGACACGGTCGGGGCCGATGTCGATCAGTTGCACTCGGGAGAAGTCTGCGGTGACGTCGGGGGTCAGGTACGAGGTGGGATCGTGAATTTCGTAGAAGAGCTGTTCCTTGAGTGTGTCGCGGCTGACACGACCGCCGGTCCCCGCTGGTTTGGTGATGACGAGGTCGTCCGCGGTGACCTCGGCGAGCGGGTATCCGATGTCCTCGAGTCGCTCGACGTTCCACCAGTCACCACTGAAGTTACCGCCGGAGGCCTGTCCTGCGCATTCGAGAAGGTGTCCGGCCAAGATTCCGCGGGCGAGATCCGCCGGGTCGTTGGGGTTGATCGCTCCGGTGGAGATCAAGGGCGCGAGGAACAGCGCGGTGTCGGTGACTCGGCCAGTGATGACGAAATTCGGTTTGTGCGTGAGGGCTTCGACGATCGGTTCCGCGCCCAGGTACACGTGAGCGAACAACGGCTTGGTGGGCATGTCGTCGAATGCCTGTCCGGTGTCTTTGTCGGTGAGATCGATGCCGTTGGCGTTCCAGTCACCCAGGCATTCGAGGACATCATCGCCGCTGACGGCGACCACCGATGCGTCCGAATGTCCCCGCTTGGCGCATTCGTTCGCCACGGCATGAGCGGCCGCACGGGGATTGAGACCGCCGGCATTAGACAGCAGGGTCGCGCCGCGCCGCGCGGCGCCGGGGTACAGATCTGCGAACATGCCCGGCAAATCCTTGGCGTAGCCGAGCTCGGGGTTACGTGAGCGATCTTTGGCAAGGATGGCAAGGGTCAATTCGGCCAGCGCATCGAAGGCCATGAAGTCGACGTCGGAGGTTTCCAGGGCGCGCCTGGACGGTCGCGGGCTGTCTCCGTAGAAGCCTTGGCCGGCAGCGAGAATCGTCGGTGTGGTCATCGGCTCGAGTCCTTCGGTCCGTAGTAGGTGTGCGATGCTTGCGCAAGTTCCTCCGGCACTCCGGGCACCGTCATCTGAAGAAGAGCGGCGGCCATGGATTTGCCGAGGTTGTCGCCGCGCAAGCTGCTCGATCCGCCACCGCCGAGCGCGTCGTGCAGGACGAACTTGACCCCCCATACGGTCGGCAACACGTACCGGTCGATTCGGCCGGTTGCCAGCGGGGCCATGTGCTCGGCGACGCGTTCGCGGGTCAGAAGCGGTTCTACGCGTTCGAACAGCTCGGCGGTTGCCAGGAAGACGGTGATGTCGGAGACATCGTTCTTGTCACCGGAGCGAGCCTGGGCAATGCGATGCAGGAAAATTTCGTCGTCAACGACCTTGTTGATATCGGGCATAGACCGACGATACGACGTTTATCGGGCTAGGTCAACAACCCTGTTGATGAGATTTCGAGTGCCGGTCCCGCGGGGGTGGAGACGGGCTCGAATACGACGCGATCGCCGATTCCGATGCCTCGTGCTGCCCGCATCGGAATTCGAACCCCGGGAGTCTGCACGGGTTCGACGAGGGCGACCACATACGGTGGTTCGAGGCCGTCGACGCTGTCGATCGCGCGCAGGACCTCCGTCCAGGTGTGAACCACACCTTCGGTCCCGATGTCCTGCCAGGTGAAGTCGGACCCCTGGCAGCCGCGGCACGTCGGTTGTGGATACCAGTTCCAGAGCCCGCACTTCTCACACCGCGGGACCTGCGGAATTCCCCGGATCAGCCCGTCAGCCCACGTCGACAGCGGTTCGGACATGTTCATTCTCCTGCGTGTTCGAGGATCAGCGCGGTGTACTGACGGCCCGGTCCGGCTCCGACGAAGGCCAGTTCCGCATCACGAACTTGGCGTGGCCCGGCCTCGTGCCGGAGCTGGGTGACCGCCTCGGCGAGATGATTGGCTCCGAACAGATACCCGTGTGATAGCAATCCGCCATGGGTGTTCGTCGGGTGCTCCCCTGCTGTTTCGAGGGCGCCGGCGGCTGCGTAGTCGGCGGCGGAGCCGGGTGCGCAGAAACCCGCGCTCTCGAGCTGCAACACGATCGCCGGTGAGAAGCAGTCGTAGATCTCGGCGACGTCGATGTTCGCGGGTGTCACGCCGGCCAGCCGGAACGCCTCCTCGCTGGCACGTGCAGTGGCCGACAGCAGAGGCAGCGGGCTTTGGCTGTAGAAGGAGGCATCATCGAATCGGTCCTGCGCCCAGGACCAGCCGCGTATCGACACCGCTCGCCCTCGCGGCGAGACGGCGTGCGAGTTCGAGACAACCACCGCTACGGCGCCGTCACTGAGCAGGCAGCAGTCCGCCTTTCGAACCGGGGACGCGATCATCGGACTTCTGTCGTAGTCCTCGCGGGTGAGCGGCGAGGTGACCTGGGCGCCGGGGTGCAGCGTGGCGTTTACGCGCGCTGCCATCGCGATCGATGCAAGGAGGTTTTCGGTGTCGTGCTCGGACAGTCCGTAGACATGGCTGTAGCGGCGCATCGCCGCGGCGAAGTACAGCGGTGGGCCGACGAAGCCTGCGGGTCTTTCGATCACGGATTTCGCGTCCATCGCAGCGTGATAGTCGTTCGGCCCGCTGGTCCGGGTTCCCCAGTCGATCCCGAAGTACGAGACCACGTGGTCGGCTGTTCCGGATTCGACAAGTGCCGCAGCGATGCCGATCGCTTGGAGTATGCCGGCACCGGTGGGACTCGACAGTGCGGTCACGCTGACCCGGTCGAGGCCCACCGTCGGCGCCAGGTCCCCGATCGGGGCCATCTTCGGCGTCAGGGACGCCTCGGTGACGACGCCCCCGACGTCCGCCGGTGCGATCCCGGCGTCGGCCAGTGCCAGTCTGGTGGCATCGGCGACCATATCCAAGGTGGTACGACCCGAACGGCGAACCGGGGCTATTTCGCCGAGTCCGGAAATGACAGCACGAGGCACGGATACCACCTTTCAGATAATGGCGACCGGAGCTACCGGGCTGCCGACCCCGCCGACGATCGGTAGGGGTGAGATGACGAGAAGGAATTCGTGCCGCGATGTCCGAGCCAGGGCCTCGAGGTCGAGCAGTTCGAGGAAATGAACACCCCTGTTGCGCATCAGTTCGATATGCAGCGGAATCTGTTCCCCTTCGACTCCGGACGGAAATGCTTCCACTGCAATGTTGTCGGCGCCGACGAGGCTGATTCCACAGTCGTCGAGCCAGCTCGCGCAGTCGATGCCGAGTCCGGGCCACGCGTCGAGGCCGGTGGCCCCTTTGCGCCAGCGATCGAGCCATCCGGTCCGTACCAGTAGGGCATCGCCGGGCAGCAATTGCATGCCGCACTCCGAGATGGCAGCTTTGAGGTCCCCGACCCCGATGATCGGGTCGGGCGTGTCTGCCATGTCGACGAACACTCCACGGGTGACGATGGGGCCGGTCTTCTCGATCCCGCAGCGCCGTGCGCCGCGACTGGTGACCTCGTTGGCGGAGTGGCCGTTCCACATTTGGCCGTCTTGCCAGACATGGGACAGGGCATCGAGATGGGTTGTTCCGTGGCACGCCACCATGAGGTAGTCGTCGGCGAACCCGAAGCCCCCGGCCTCTCGGTGCCCTGCCGCATAGTCGCCACCGTCGCGTGTCATGAAGTGCATTGGCGGAGTTCGCATTCCAGCGAATGGAATCGATTTCTCGGAGATCGGGATGGCCAAGGAGTGAGGCTCGAAGGCCGAGATCGCCGACACTCCTCGCCGACGCGCGTCGTCGTCGATGCGATTGAGGGCGCCTCGCTCGTCGTCCTCGCCCCATTGACCCCATGAGTTCATTGATGCCCTCCCGGACACTCGAAGATTGAAGCCGGGTCGATCCCGGGTCGAAAGTCCACGGTAGCGACCCACACGCTCGGGGTCAACATACCTGTTGATGGCTAGAAGATGCGTTCGATCGCATGTCGCCAGTCGTCGTTGGTTCCGGTGCGCTGGGCCACGCCCTTCTCGGTCACGATGGCATCGACGAACCGCCCTTCGACAGAGACGACGGGAAGCGTTTCTTTCAGGGTCGTCCGCGCGTGGGGATCCGAGGAAGGCAGCGCAACAATGCACAGGCCGCCTGCGCTTCGGTGAGCGCCTGCGGCAAGATCGGGGGCTCCGCCCAGACCGGAGACCACCCTGTCGCCGATTCGTTCGGAGTTGACGTTGCCCGCGAGGTCGACCGACAGCGCACCCAGTGCACAGATGAAGCGCGGATGTGCCGCCAACCAGGATGGGTCGTGGATTCGAGTGGACGGCCGTAACCGCACCCTGCCGTCGTCCGCAGCCCATGAGACCAGGTCGTGGCTACCCACCAGGGACATGCCTTCGACGGGAGCGCTCGAATCCAGCGCGCCGACTGCGTCGAGGGCAGCCGCGGCATCCGTGATTGCACCACTGACGATGCGGAGGTTCGTTAACTGCGTGAGACGGTCGGTCAATGCGTCGAGGATCCGGCCGACACCGAGGGCGATGGTCGGCCGAGGGGGGATCAACTCCGCGATGCGTTCGGCAATCCGGGCGCTCGTTGCATCCGGCACACCGGAGAGCGGCGTGAAGGCATCCTCGACGGGAGCGGATACGACAGCACAATCGGCGTCGACTGTGGCGGCCCCGGTGAGGTGCGGAACGCCGTCGCGCTCTTCTGCCACGATGATGCGCGCTCGATCGATGGCCAGTTGCAGGTAGCCGTCGATCACACCGAGACTGCGCCTACGGTTCGACAGCGGCGGCCCGGCGACCGTGACGACGGCGTCGAGTCGGAGTTCTCCGCGCAGGAGTGAGTTGCAGATCTGGCTGTACGAATACCTCCGGTAGTCGACATGCTCGTGGCGCGGCAAGCCCCGGCCCGGGATGAACGATGCCAGCTTCACATGTGGCGTACCGGTGACGCTCGCTGGGACCGGTGTCCGGCGCACCCCGAAAAGCAACTCGACGGGATCGTCCGCAGTGGCGGGGAACCGGTCGAGGTAGTAAGCGATACCGACGGTGGGCTCGTACAGTCCTTCCGCACAGAGAATCGTTCTCATACCGCTCGCTCCAGTCCACCGAGAAGAGTGTCGGCGAAGCCTGCACCGATCTCCTCTGCCGGGACACCACTGTTGGGCTGGTACCACCGGTGTGACCAGCTGACCATGCCTACTACGCCCTGGGCGATTACCGCCACCGGCAGGGCAGAGGCAAACGCACCGGAGTCGATGCCTGCTTGGATAACGTCCCGGACCGCTCGGAAGTATCGCCGGCTCCACTCCTGCATCCTGTGGCTCCACGCCTCGTCCTTGCCGGCCAATCGGCCCGTGTCCTCCTGCAGGAAGACGAACAGCTGCGGAAAGTGCACATCGTAGGACCGCATCAGCGCGATCAGGATCTCCCGCAACTTCGCCGCCGGCTCCCCTCCGCGGTCGCGTATTTGTTCTGCTGTCTGCACGTTGTCGAGGACCGCCTGTTCGATGACCAGCTCGAACAGCTCTTTCTTACTGGCCACGTAGTAGTACAGCGAGGCCCGGTCACTGCCGAACTCCGCGGCGATGTCCGACACGCTCGTGGCATGAAATCCCTTTGCCCGGAAGATCTTCGCGGCCGCCCGCAGCAATTGCTCACGGCGCTCGTCATAGATTTCCGACGACTCTTCGCGCGCGGTGCGACGCCGAACACCTATGCCGCTGGACTCTGTTCCCATCAGAGCCTGCAGCCCACTGGAAACGAGCAGCACCGAGCCGTACATGTGTTGTTTCTCGACACGAAACTTCTCCCAACCGCACTTGATCAACCAATGTGTTGACCGAATAGTACTGCATTCAACAGGGTTGTTGACGAGACGGTGTGGTGTGCCTAACATCAGCGTATGAACCGGGAAAAGGCGCCGAGACGGCGCAAACCGAGACGACAATTCTGAGTGGAAGGTTCCCCACTGATGTGGCAAGAAAACGCCGAAGTCCGCAGGCAGGCCGTCCAGATCGCACGACTGGCGGCGACAACTCGCGCCTACGCGGCAGAATGGGACATCGCCGCAGACTCAATCACTTCTGACACGTGGGAATCGCTGCCGCTGCTGAGCAAAGAGCAACTCATCTCGGCGGTGACCGAAGATCCGTTCGGTGGTCGCCTGACCGTCCAGCCAGCCGACCTGGCCTGGGTGTTTGCCGCCCCAGGTCCCATCTACATGCCCTACACCGCCGATGACATGAAGCGGGTCACCGCCGCATACGCGCGCGCACTCGGCTCCTGCGGGCTCGATTCCGCGGACATCGTCGATCAGACCCTGCTCTACAACTGGGTCATCGCAGCGACAATGGTCGACCACGCACTCCGCACCCTCAGGTGCGCCGTTGTACCGGGCGGTCCCGGGGCCACCGACCAGCACGCCGAGGTCATCGCCCGGGTCGGCGTCACCGGTGTGATTGCCATGCCCTCGTTTCTCGAGCACCTGCTGAAGACCATCGGTGATCGGCCGCATACGCTGAGAAAAGCAGTAATCATGGGTGAGCTCAGCGATGCCGGCGCCAAACAACGTATCGCGGACACCTATGGTGTGACCGTTCGAGAGTTCTACGGCGTCGGCGACGTCGGCGCGGTCGCGTACGAATGCGAACGAGGTGACGGGATGCACCTGCGCTCCGATCTCCTCATCGAGTTCGTCAACCCCGAAACTGGAGAGCTCTCCTCCCCGACCAAGGGTTCCCCGTCCGAGATCGTGGTCACCGACTTCGCACGGGAGGCAATGCCCATTGTGCGACTGCGCAGTGGAGACCTGGTCGACGAGATCATCTACGACGATTGTGGCTGCGGCAACAGCGCTCCCCGCATTCCCCGCATCGTCGGCCGCGCCAACGACATCACCAAGGTGCGCGGAATGTTCATCGTTCCCAGCCTCGTGACGAGGACCCTCACCAACATGGGAATCGATTCCGAACACTGTGTCGTAGTCGATCGCCACGAGGGCCGGGACGAGATCGAAGTTCTCATCAGTGGAACACCCGGGGCGGACATCGCCTCGGTATCTGCCGCGCTCGAGCGCGCACTCCGCATCCGCACTGCAGTGCGATTCGTCGACGCGCTTCCACCGGGCGACGGCGTACTGCGGGACCAGCGCCACTTCGAGCATCACTGACCACCTTTTCAGCTCCCAGGGAGAACCATGCTTACCACCCCCGAAGTCGAGTCCGCGAGCCCTGCCGCCACACGGTTCAGCGTCGACGCATCGATGGATTCGGCCACCATTCCCCAGTTCATCCGGCGCAACGCCACCCACCTGGGGGCCTCCACCGCATTTCGGACTCCCGAACTGGATGGGTGGAGTCCGTGGACCTGGAGCGAGGTCGAACGCGTCATGCTCGAAACCGCAGCCGGACTACTCGACCTCGGACACGCCGACCGACTCCCTGCATTTGTCATCGGGCCCAACAGTCCCGAGTACTTCATCAGCGAATATGCGATTCAATCGCTCGGCGGCATCGCCTTCCCGCTCTTTGAGACCATGACCGCCGGCGAGATGACGACGACGTTGACCGGGTATGGCGCGAAGGTGGCATTCAGCGGCACGGCGGCTTTGACCCGCGAACTCCTCGACGCCGCAGAGGTACTCGGCATCGAGACGATCGTCCAATGGGGCACACAGACCGCACCCGACGACGACAAAGTTCTGGCGTTCACCGAGCTCCGCTCCCGCGGTCGCCGTTATCTATCTCATGCGTCCGCAGAACTCAAGCGTCGAATCGACGCGACCGGCCTCGACGACGTTGCCTGTATCATCCTCACGTCCGGCACCACCGGCACCCCCAAAGGGGTGATGGGGACACACCGGTACATGCTCGACATCGCAGCGCGCTATGCCCTGCTCTATGGTGCACAGCCGTGTGACAGCTATTTGAGCTCCTTGCCGGCAGCATTCTCCGTAGAGCAGTACTGCGGCATGGCCCTCACCGCTGCGCTACCACTGAATGTCGCCTTCGCCCGCTCGCCTGCGTCGATCGACGAGGACTTTGTCTCTGCCGCAGCGCAATTCCGATTCCTCGGGCCCCGGCAGTGGGAAGCCCTACGAGCCAAGATCCCGACCGCACTCCTCGAACGGCCCAATGAGCTCCAAGCCCGCAGCGCCGAAATCCGACATGAGCTCGGTCTGCACAACGTCAAGTCCGGCATCAGTGCGGGCGGCTCTCTCAGTTCCGAGGTCTTCGACTTCTTCCGCCAAATCGGAGTGGGCATTCGCAGCGTCTACGGCTTCTCGGAAACCGGTATCATCACCGGAACCCAAGGGGGCACCGACCTCGACAGCGTCGGTGCACCACTGCCCTCGCCGTACGGTGATGAACCGATCGAGGTTCGAGTCGACGACACTGGCGAGATTTTGATTCGCGGTGGTGTGCGGTGCGCCGGATACTGGGGCAACGCTCACCAGCTCTCACTTACGTCCGACGGATGGCTACGCAGCGGAGACGCCGGCACCTGGGACGGCCGCGTTCTGCGCGTTGTCGACCGAGTCGGAAACATCAAATTTCTTCCCAACGGGACGCTGTTCGCACCGCAGCCGCTGGAAATCAGCGCGTGTCGAAGCCCTTTCATCAGCAATGTCCTTCTCGTTCCGGGGCACGGCGACGATTCCCGGATCGGCGCACTCATCGAGATCAACGAACAGAGTATCCGCGACCACCTATTCGACGGCGGGAATGGTGGACTCGACTACGCCGAACTCGCCACTGACCCGCGCGTCATTGCTCTGACGAGGAAGGAGCTTGCGGCGAGCAACAGCGATCAACCTCTCGACATCGGTGTATTTGCCGTTTTGCCCAAACATCTCAGCGCCGAGCACGGTGAACTGACACGCAGCATGAAGCTGCGCCGAACCACGGTGCTGGAACGGTATCGATCGCTCATCGACGCCATGTACAGCTCACCCGACACGGAAGTGTCGTTCGACGTCTATGTCGGCCGCGACGGCGAAGGATCTGTCCAGACCCTTCGCTCCCGAGTGGCCGCAATTGACTGACGAGGGTGATGCCAACGTAATCCTCACGCCGCCGCCGGTGAGCTGTATTTCAGCAGTTGCCCTCCTGGTACTGGCTTTGTCGACGACAATCGCTCAAGGACTCGCTCGGTTTTCCTTCGGACCGCTGCTCCCAGCGATGCGCGAGGACATCGTCCATTCGTACGGGGACGGTGGCATGCTCGCCACCGTCCACATGATCGGATATTTGATCGGCGCATTGGTCAGCATCGGCGCGAGCAGGCGGCTAGCGCCCAACACGCTGATCAAGTACGGAATGCTCTGTACTGCATCCGGATTGGCATCTCTAACGCTCAGCCCCGCCATGGCCGTCGCCGGGGCCGGACTCTTTCTGACCGGTGCGGGAGGAGCGCTGGTCTGGATGTCGGCACCGGGCCTGGCTACGGCGATCTGGCCCCGAAATCCCGGCCGGGCCATCGGCATCGTTGCCAGCAGCATGGGTGTCGGCATCGCAGCGGGAAGTGCCATCCCAGCGCTCCTGAGCATGATGGGTGATTGGCGGATCGCGTGGGGTATCGAGACCGTGCTCGCGGTGGGCACCCTGCTTGCCGGACTACGCTGGCTGCCGCGAGTGGAAACCTCCCGCGACAGTGTGAAGGACACCGTCCGGTGGCGGCCCGATAGTCGTTGGGCATGGACCGTCGTCGGTTTCGCATCATTCAGTCTCGGGATCGTGACCTGTCTGACCTTCTTCGTCGCGGCGTTACGCGATAGCGGGCACTGGCAACCCGGCCACGCAAGTGCTTCGTACGCCGCCATCGGAGTGGCGATGATCGCCGGTGGCATCGTGTCCGAACGGCTCTCTCGGTCGATCGGTCGGCTGCCCACGCTGGCTGGCGAATTCGTGTTGTCAGGGTTGGCGATGTTTCTCGTAACGACGTCCGCGGAGCCCTGGGTGACTATGGCAGCGATTATCGTAGGGATGTGCATGTCTGGCACCGCGGCAGTGATTTCCGCAGACCTGCACGACCGGCTATCGCCGCCCGCGATGACGGCGGCCTTCGGGTTGATGTTCATTCCCGTGGGGATCGGTCAGATCCTCGGACCGCACAGCGCAGGCTGGGTGGTCGACCTGACACACAATCCCTTTGCTGCATTCGTCGGTGGCGGCGCGGTGATGGTCGCCGGCGCTATTCCCCTGCTTGTGTACACGGTGACCCTCACCGTTCGTGAACGCAGCCTTGTGAAGGGTACGTCTGCTTAGTGGGCGGTCAGCCCGTCGAGCAGCATGTCGGCGAAGCCGGCGCCGATCTGCTCGGCCGGAAGACCACTGCCGGGTTGGTACCAGCGATGCGACCAGCTCACCATGCCCACCACACCCTGAGCGATCACCGCCAGCGGCAACTGCGAGGCGAACACGCCGGAATCTATCCCGGACTCGATCACATCCCGTACAGCCTGGAAATACCGCCGACTCCACTCCTGCATACGCTCACGCCAGGCCTCATCCTTGCCCGCCAACCGATCGGTGTCCTCCTGCAAGAACACGAAGAGCTGCGGATAGTTCGCGTCGTACGAGCGCATCAACCCGATCATGATCTCGCGCAGCTTCGCTGCCGGCTCCCCCGCACCGTCACGAATCTGCTCGGCCATCTGCACATTCCCGAGGACCGCCTGCTCGACCACCATCTCGAACAGTTCTTTCTTGCTGCTCACGTAGTAGTAGAGCGATGCCCGGTCACTGCCGAATTCGGCGGCGATATCGGACACACTCGTGGCATGAAACCCTTTCGCACGAAACACCTTCGCGGCCGCAAGCAACAACTGCTCGCGACGCTCGTCGTACACTTCCGACGACTCCTCGCGGGCGTTGCGGCGCCGAACACCGATACCGCTGGGCTGGTCAGCCATCACATACCCCTCCACCAACACCGTGAACCTCGAGAAGCCACCTTACGACCCCCGCGGAACCCGCCGACCAGGGCTCCCCACGTCACAACGTTCCCAACCCTCACCGAGCTCACGGCTGCCCCTTGTGCAAGACGACGAAGAGCGCCTCCGCCTCAGCGAGAGTGTGCCCACCATTGGCGAGCCGGCCCGCGATCGTCAGCTTCCGGCCCCGCTGGTCGGATACCCATGCTTCCACGTCGAGATCCCGATCGAGTGGAACGACCTGACGGTAATCGACCTGCAATCGTGCGGTTCGAGCGCCTTCCCGACCATGATTGGCGAAGCGCCCCAGAATTTCGTCGAAAAGTAACGACAATGCTCCGCCGTGGACGGCGGCTCGGTCCCCCAGGTACGCACGCCCGAATCGAACTCGTGCGGTCATGCGGTCCACGTTCCAGGAGGTGGGTATGTAGGGAACCACCCCGGGATGACCTCGCCCGGGAAGATCGAGCCGTGTTCCTGCGATCTGGTGATCACCCGGTACTACGTGATCGCGCAACTCGGCCGAGATCGCGCTCACGGCCACCGTTGCTCGGACGAGCTCCGAATGTGTCGCCTCGATCCCGGCGACTGTGTCGACCAGCTCACGAAGACTTTCGACCAGTGCTGCGTATTGCTGCCCGCCTCGATCTGGCCTCATGCCAGAGGGCCACCAGGGATGGGCCGGAATGTGCACTTCAGGCATGTGGTGGAAGCTCCTCTCGAAACCTTTTGGGCAACGTTATGGCCACTCATCCTCTACGTCAACATAATGGTTGACGCCCACAGTCGGCACATCAACATACCTGTTGACATCATGACGCGTGTCACATACGTTTCCAACTGAAGCCCGATGTCGCGATCGACCAGCCTGCCGGTGCCCATGACGCACGGCCTCTCGCTGGCCCGAATTCCTATCTCTCATCGAAAGGTGTCCTTCACATGACCGCTACCGTCGAACACTCCGATCTGCTGTCGGCAGAGCTCCTCATCGGAGGAAGATTCCGGCAGAAATCGACCGGCGGCGAGTTCGAGCACATCAATCCATCCACCGGCCTGCCACAGGCCTCGGTG
This sequence comes from Rhodococcus sp. JVH1, assembly GCF_000280725.2. Lineage (NCBI taxonomy): Bacteria > Bacillati > Actinomycetota > Actinomycetes > Mycobacteriales > Nocardiaceae > Rhodococcus > Rhodococcus sp. JVH1. The sequence continues at coordinate 266,533 of NZ_CP166290.1, forward strand.
CCGATGGCAGGCGTAGCCGACGTCGACGAAGCGGTGGCCGCGGCGCGCGAAGCCTTCCGCACATGGCGCAAGTGGGATCCGGTCGAGCGTCGTCGAGCCCTGACCAGGTTGGCCGACCTCATGCGGTCGCATGCTGACGAGCTGCACACCGTCCAGGCGCTCGAGAGTGGAATCCCGATCTCGATGGCGGGCGTTCTGGTCGAGAACTCACTGAACTGGACCGACTACGCGGCTAGCGCAGCGGACAAACTATCCGGTGAGGTCGTCCCCAGCACTCCGGGCGAGATCTTCGATTACACGCTCGTCGAACCGGTCGGAGTGGTGGGCGTCATCATTCCGTGGAACGGTCCGGTGGGTTCACTCGGTATGTGCGCGCTGCCTCCACTCGCCGCTGGCTGCTGCGTCATCATCAAACCCTCGGAACTCGCGCCCTTCAGCGCCAGCCTCTTCGGCAAGCTCTGTCAGGAAGCCGGACTTCCGCCCGGCGTCGTGTCGGTGCTACCTGGGGGCGCCGAGGCGGGGCAGGCCCTCGTGGGACATCCCGGGGTAGACATGATCAGTTTCACCGGCGGCACAGCGACCTCCCGCACCATCGCCACCAAGTGCGCCGAAATGGGCAAACGTTGCGTCCTCGAACTCGGCGGGAAGTCCGCCGACCTGGTGTTCTCCGACGCGGATGTCACCAAGGCAGCCCAGGAGGCGCTGGGATGGCTTCTGGTCACCAATGGACAGGCCTGCACCTTGGCATCACGGTTCATCGTGCACACCGACATCTACGACCAGTATGTGGAAACCCTGACCGGTTTGATGCAGGGACTGAAGGTCGGGGACGCAATCGACCCGAACACCGGCATGGGTCCAGTTATCAACGCCCGGGCCGTCGAGCGGATCCTCGGCATGGTCGACCGCGCGCAACAGCAGGGGGCGAGCTCCTGACCGGCGGTACGCGCCTGGACCTTCCCGGTTACATGATCGCTCCCACATTGTTCGGCGATGTCGACAACTCCAGTGAGCTCGCCCAGGACGAAGTCTTCGGCCCAGTGCTGTCCGCGCTTCGATTCGAGGACGAGGACCAGGCCATCGAGATGGCGAACGCCTCACAGTACGGCTTGGCCGGCTACATACACACCAGCGATCTCGGCAGAGCCCTGCGCGTTGCCGCTGCGCTCGAAACCGGCAACGTGGGAATCAACGGCGGCGTTGCACCTGCCGCCGCCAACGCACCATTCGGCGGTGTCAAGCAAAGCGGACTCGGCCGCCTCGGCGGCATCGCCGGAATCCTCGAATACACCACGGTCAAGAACGTCCAGATTCGGCTGTGATCTATCGTCGCCCGCCCCGCGCCGATCTCGCGGGGCAGGCGACGCCTCAGACAGCCTCCACTTCGGCGAGGACAAATGAACGAGAAGCCAGAGAGCCGCAAGTTCTTCAGTGGCATCCTGCTCGTCCAGTTCGGTGAGCACATCTACACGCCGACCAGACCTGTTGGCATCGTGGAGCATCCGGTAGCAAAAAACGCACACCAGACCGGTCCGAACAGTGAAGTTTCGCTGGAGTGCTCGGACGGCAGCCGAGTACCGCTGCGGACTTGGCCCGGTGAATCCTTCTACACCTTGAGATCGAGCTCTCAATTTGGACCCGACGACTGTCGAGTGACGCTGCGTGTATTCGCAGAAGCGGATCAGCCGCACGGCAACTACTGGATGTTGCTTGCCCGCGGAGAACTTGCTCACAGCCCATGGGCGTTCTAGTCCCCATACACCCGCTCACCCTCCAACTTTGAGGGCCGCGATTCCCCCGGCGACGAGCTCCTCGGCCAACGAATTCGCCGCTACGGAATCCGGGAAGTCGTTGGACTTGAGTCGCCGAACTCGACGGTTCTTGCCACCACCCTGCCGGCGTGTCGCAAAGGGGTGATTCTGGATACCGCGGCGTCCGTGCGCACTAGAACCGGTTGCGCCGCTCACCATCGCGCCATCGCCCACGCCAATGCATCTTGACGCTGGTTGACGCGCCCAGACCGACCGGGTATCCGCGACCTTCCGTGCGAGAAGTCCGTCGCCGCCGACAAGAATCGATATCCTGAAAAGCACAACCTTCTGAGGTGATCGGCATGTTTGCGTCCTCGGCGGCCATACCGCTCAGGTTCTGTTCTCGACGCTGTCGGGAGACGGTGAGAGGACTCTCTTATGGCCGCTGAGGATCCCTTCGAGACTCAGAAAGCAGTGACTCTCGCGGTCGCGGAGGAGCTGAGTGCGGCCGGGTTCGAGGATGCGCACGAAATCGGACGCGGCGGCTTCGGTGTGGTCTACCGCTGCTTGCAGCCATCACTGGACCGCACCGTGGCAGTCAAGATCCTCGAGGCCGATCTGGACGACGAGAACCAGGCCCGATTCTTCCGGGAACAGCGGGCGATGGGCCGCCTGACCGGTCACCCGAACATTGTTACGGCCCTACATGTCGGTGTCACCGGCACCGGCCGTCCCTACATCGTGATGCCATATCACCCACAGGACTCCCTCGATGCACGGATTCGCCGTGGTGGCCCGCTGCCGCTGGAAGACGCACTCCGGGTGGGGATAAAGATCGCGGCGGCGGTGGAGTCCGCGCACCGGGTGGGCATCCTGCACCGGGACGTAAAACCAGCAAACATCTTGCTTACGGATTACGACGAGCCGGCGCTGACCGACTTCGGCATTGCCCACGTTTCCGGCGGCTTCCGGACCGCCACCGGAACGGTAACCGGCTCGCCGGCCTTCACCGCGCCCGAGGTTCTCAGCGGCGAACCCCCCAGCCCCTCCTCGGACGTCTACAGTCTCGGCGCCACCGTGTTCTGTGCCATCACAGGGCATGCGGCGTTCGAGCGCCGCAGCGGTGAGCAGGTAGTAGCCCAGTTCCTGCGTATTACCACCCAGCCGGTCCCGGACCTACGCGAGCAGGGCATCCCGGACGAGGTCAGCGAGGTCATCGAACGTGCAATGGCCGCAGACCCGCAGGACCGGCCCGCCTCCGCCGCGGGATTCGGTGACCAACTGCGCCGGATCCAACGCGACCATGGGTTTCCGGTCGACGAGATGGCACTGCCCGGCGACGCCGGCACCACACGCCGCGATGGGGACCCAGCGAGTGCCCGTCCGCATCCTGCGGACACCACGCCGCCTCGGCGCATATCTTCGATGACCGCGGTCCGAGCCTCGGTGGGAGACCCGCCCCTCGGGCTTACCAGTTTCGTTGGTCGCCGAAAGGAGCTGACCGAGGCGAAGAAGATGCTGGCGACGTCTCGCCTGGTGACGTTGACCGGAATAGGTGGTGTCGGCAAAACACGTCTCGCCCTGAGGGTGGCCGCCGATGTCCGGAAAGGTTTTGCTGACGGGGTGCGGTGGGTCGAGCTCGGCGAGTTGCAAGATGGGTCGCTGGTCGTGGGGATGGTGGCGACCGCGCTCGGCGTGCGGGATCGGTCCGCGCGCCGACTCGACGACGTCGTGGCGGACTTCCTCGCTCCGCAGCACCTGCTGCTCGTACTGGACAACTGCGAGCACGTAGTGGATGCAATCGCCGCGCTGACCGAGCAGCTGCTGCACACCTGCCCAGAGCTGCGTGTCCTGACCACCAGCCGCGAAGCCCTCGCCGTTGGCGGCGAGGCGGTGCTGCGCGTGCCGCCGCTGACGGTCCCCGACCCTGAGCGGACGCCGACCCTGCGCGGGCTTCCTACGTACGACGCGGTGACGTTGTTCGTGGACCGGGCTTGCGCCGCGGTACCGGGATTCGAACTCACCGAGGCCAACCGCGGCGCCGTGTCCCTGATCTGCCGACAACTCGACGGTCTGCCCCTGTCGATCGAGTTGGCTGCGGCGCGATTGCGGGCGATGGCGCCCGAGCAGATCCTTGAGCGGCTCACCGACCGGTACACGCTACTCACACGCGGCAATCGCGGAGCACCAACGCGGCAGCAGACGCTGCGACTGTCCATCGACTGGAGTCACGACCTGTGCACGCCACAGGAACAGCAGCTGTGGGCCCGCCTATCTGTGTTCGCAGGCAGCTTCGAATTGGACGCGGCCGAGGAAATTTGCGCCACGGACCTGGCGGAAGGAGATCTGCTCGATGTAGTGACCTCGCTCGTCGACAAGTCGATCCTGATCCGAGAGGACGCGGGGGCGGTGGTGCGGTTCCGGATGCTCGAGACGCTGCGAGACTACGGCCGGGAGAAGTCCGAGCAGTCCGGGGAGCACCCCGTATTGCGCCGGCGCCACCGAGATTGGTACCAGCACTTGGCATTACAAGCGGCGGCCGAGTGGATCAGCCCCCGTCAGCGGGAGTGGATCGCACGCCTCGAGCGGGAACTACCGAACCTGCGCGAGGCGATGAAATTGTGCCTGTCCTCCGGGCCCGGTGGCGACGCCACCGCAGGGCTGCGGATTGCCGCCGCCCTGTTCCAGTTCTGGCTCTCCCGCGGCCTGCTCAGCGAGGGGCGGCATTGGCTCGACCGAGCCCTCGCCCACGGGGCCGGGCTGTCGACCACGGCACGAATCGAAGCGCTGTACGCCGACAGCGTGCTGGCGGACGTACAGGGCGACCTTACGGCGGGCAGCCTCCTGGTTGAGGAGGCGCAGGCCCTGGACGAGCAGCTGGCCGACCCCGTGGTCCACGCGCGCATTGCCCACGCCGATGGACTGCTGGCCCTCTACAGCGGCGATATACCCCGCGCCTGTGCCCGGTTGGAGGAAGCACTCGAGGTGTTCGGCGCACGCAGGAACCTGTCAGACCAGGTGTGGATTCTTTTGATGCTCGGGCTGGCCTACGAATTGCAGGGTGACGCTCCCCGTGCCATCGCCTGCCATGAGCGAGTGCTGGACACCACCGAAGCCCACGGCGAATCAGTGTTTCGATCGTACTCACTATGGGCCATGGGGGTGGCGATCTTCCAGCAAGGCGATCGCGGTCGAGCGGGTCAGTTACTGAAGCAATGCCTACGGCTGACCCGGCTGTTGGACGAGCCGCTCACTGCGGCCGTGGCCCTGGAGACGCAAGCATGGATCGCTGCCGACGAGGGCCACCCACAACGTGCGGCCGTACTCTTGGCCGCGGCTGAGGCACTGGGCCGGTCCGTCGGGAGTTCCTCGGTGCTCTTCGATACCCTGCTCCCTCATCATGAGCACAGCGAACGGCAAATCCACCAGGCGCTCGGCGCACAAGCGATAACGGCGGCACAGCGGAAGGGTGCGGCCCTGAGCTTCGAGGAAGCCGTTGCCTACGCCTTGGGCGAGCACACACCACCTATGACGCAGCGCGCTGATCAAACACCGAACCTGACGAAGCGTGAGCGGCAGGTCGCTGACCTGGTCGCCCAGGGCCTGACCAACAAGGCCATCGCCACCCAACTCGTAATATCCCAACGCACCGCGCAGGGCCACGTGGAACATATCCTCACCAAACTCGGGTTCACCTCACGAGCCCAGATCGCGGCCTGGGTAGCCGAGCACGCTCAGCCGAAGCAGGACTGAGACCAACCATCTGGACATTTCCACCAGTCGACTCTGGCGGACCCGCGTTCGTCGTCGTAGATGTGGGTGGCCAGGTATCCCGCCGACCGAACCTCTAATCTACGCCACTGTTGACTCCGGTGCACTGGATGTGGTCCTCTTGACTGCAGGGGACATCCGCAGGGCGGGATCGCTCTTCGGAGCGGCAGCAAAACATCGCATCGTCACCTCTCGTCGGCTGCCACTCGAACGACCACTTCCGTGTATATGACTATCCGATGATCGAGCTGCACCCCAGGCATGGTGACAGCGAGAGGAGCGATCGTGTTACCCACAGGGCTTGCGTCCGGCGGTGTCCCGCGCTCACAGAGCCCGAACCGTCAACCTGATTCGATACGGCGTACGACGAGCATCGACGTCCTCCACCTTCACGACTCGCGCAATCGGTTACAGATCACCTGCCGGGGCCAAGATATGCTCACCAGCCAAGCTGGTGCTGCGACCAACGATGAGATCAACTTTGTGTTGACCGCCGGAAAACACGACGGTGTCATCGATTCGGTCCACACACCGGTTTCGGCGGCGCTCCGCAGCTTGACAGGGACATCGCTCAGGCGCGGTTTCCGGAAAGCGATCGCCCCCGGTCACTACGCCGAATCTGGCTCGCTCGCCGCACAACTTCTCGATGATCTTCCGGTTGTTGTGATGGTTGCCGGCTATTCCACCGCGGTTGAGGGCACCCCGTTCGGGAAACAGCCGAACCCGGATCGCATAGGCGTATGCATGGGGTGGCGACCAGGCGGCACAGTCGATCTTGCGTTGATGAAATCGGGCACAATACCGATACGGACGGGCCCGCCGGCACCAGCGCTCGACGCGTTCGATCCATCCGGTTGGCATAGTCTTCCAGAACTGGAGCGCCATGCAGTACGCCGGCTACGTCAACTCGACCTGATTCACACCAACGGTGCGTTTCTCGCCGAGGCGATGTTCCGAGACAGCCACGTGGACAGCGACGGACACGAGACCGTCATTCACGAATACGACCTGGCTGCACAGATCGATATGCCCACTCAGGAAATTTCCGCGATCGAGAGTACCCCGAGAGTCCTCCCCTATCGCGAGTGCCCGAAAGCAGCGGACTCGACGCAAAGGATTGTTGGTATGTCGGTATCCAACGTGCGCCGTGCCGTGCCGACAACCCTTTCCGGCGTGTCCTCGTGCACCCACCTCAATGACTTGATTCGCACGCTAGGCGATGTTCCACACCTCGGACGGCATCTTCCACATCCTCTCTGACGTGTTCTCATCACACCCAACTTCCAGCAATAGCCCATCGCGCGTTACCTAGTTTGTTCCACGTGACGCGGGAAGTCCTCTGCCGAGGGTATGCGTGCACCGGGCTAGACGCAATACCGTTCAGTTAGTGCGGGTTGCGTTACGATGAGGTGTGCCTCGGAGTGGATGGGTGAAGCCGGTCTCGGATCGGCGGTTGTCGGATGTGGTGTCGGTGGGGTTGTTGACCAGGGTGTTTCCCGCGTCCTTGGTTGATGAGGTGATCGCGGAATGCGGTCGGACCGAGCAGCGCAGTAGGTCGTTGACCGCTCGCGTGACGGCGTATTTCTCGATCGGGATGGCATTGAATTCGCAAGGCTCCTATGAGGAGGTCTTCGAGCAGCTCACCGACGGTTTGTCGTGGTCGTCGGGATGGTCGCAGTCCTGGTCGTCGCCGACGAAATCGGCGATCTTCCAGGCCCGGTCCCGGCTGGGGCACGAACCGGTGCGGGAGCTGTTCCGCCGTGTCGCACGACCGCTCGCCGACGCGGATACACCCGGATCCTGGCTCGCGGGGCGCCGGTTGGTGGCCCTCGACGGGACCTGCCTCGACCTGCCCGACACCCCGGCCAACGCCGAGCATTTCGGCCGGCCCGGATCGAGTCGCGGCGAGAAGTCCGCGTTCCCGCAGGCACGATTGGTGGCCCTCGCCGAATGCGGCACCCACGCGGTCTTCGACGCCGCGATCGGACCGTGCCGCACCTCCGAGCGGGAGTTGACGCACGATCTGTTCGACACCCTCGAACCGGGAATGCTGCTGCTCGCCGACCGCGGCCTGTACGGATTCGACATGTGGACCCGGGCCGCCGCCACCGGCGCCGATCTGCTGTGGAGGGTCAAATCGACGCTCTCACCCCGCCACCTCGAGACCCTCGACGACGGATCCTGGCTGGCACAGATCATCCCCACCTCCGGGAAGAATCGGCAGCAGCGCACACCACTGACGGTGCGCGTGATCGACTACACCCTCGACGACGGGCGGGAAACCCCCGAACAGTACCGACTGCTGACCACCATCCTCGACCCCTCCGACGCACCCGCGGAAGATCTCGCCCTCGCCTACGCCCAACGCTGGGAAATCGAGAACACCTTCGACGAACTCAAGACCCACCAACGCGGACCACGCGCCGTGCTGCGGTCGAAATCCCCACCGCTGGTTCAGCAGGAAATCTGGGGGCACCTGTGCTGCCACTACGCCATCCGCACGCTGATGCGCGACGCCGTGACCGCCGGCGGTCACGACCCGGATCGGATGTCCTTCGTCGCCGCCCTGCGGATCACCCGACGATCCCTGTCCCACAGCTCTTTTTCCCCCTCATAACCACCACGCCGCCACCCGATTGTGGAATCAGGGCATCGCCAAAATCCTGCGCCGCATCAACCCAGCACGCCGACCCCGCGCCAACCCCCGCGTCGTCAAACGCAAAGTCCTCAAATGGGCCGCCAAACGCGCACACCACCAACACCATCCACAACCCACCCAACCGCCGAAATGCACCATCCTCGTTCACTAACTGAACGGTATTGGGGCTAGACGGGCGCAACTTAGGCCGAAACTTCGGCCCCTCCTGGGATGGTGACACGGGGAGCGACTTTGGTAGCGAGCAACCGCATCGATTCGCCCCCAGAGTTCGGGTCATCGAACGAGTCATGAGTCTTCATGCACAGCTGTCCGCACCGAACACCGACCTCCTCGCGTGCTTGATCTTCTCGGCGAAGGGTGTCGGACGAGCCGCACAGCCATACGTGCTGAGCCACGAAGTCCGGTCGACTTCGTCAGTGCCGATGTCGGTCCCGGAACCGTCAATGCAGCCCTAGAGAATCCCGAACTTTGGATACACGGTCACGACTTCTCCCACGCGTGGCCAAAGGCACCATCGATTGCCTTCGTTGCGACGCGTTGTCCGTGTCCGCCACGGACATGGCATTGAAGACAGGAACGTGGACGAGTCGGGTATATGGCCCGAGCCGAAGGCCGCGTCGGAGTGAGTCTTTCACTGCGACTTGTTCATCGTTGCCGAAGAAGTCGATCTCCTGCCGCCGCCTCCGTCAAGCACAATGCGGCGGAGGACGAACCTTCGTCACCGACCGGCCCCTCCTCACCGCAGCACGGAACGGAATCGAATTCAGCAGCGCGGCAACATCGGTCATCCTACCTCGCGGCCATGCGAAGTGCACCATCCATACGAAAGGTCTCACCGTTGAGGTAGTCGTGTTCGACAATCATCTGAGCGAGCTGCGCGTATTCGGCGGGCTGGCCGAGGCGTGAGGGGAACGGCACCCCCGTTTCGAGGCCCTTGCGGTATTCGTCGGTGACGCCGGCGAGCATCGGGGTGTCGATGATGCCGGGGGCGATGGTGTTGACGCGGATGCCGAACTGCGCGAGGTCGCGGGCGGCGGGGACGGTCATGCCGTGCACGCCACCCTTGGACGCGGAGTACGCGATCTGGCCGATCTGGCCCTCGAACGCGGCGACGGATGCGGTGTTGATGATGACGCCGCGCTGCCCGGACTCGTCGACGGTGTCGGTCTTGGCGATGGCGTCGGCGGCGAGGCGCATGACGTTGAACGTGCCGAGCAGGTTGACCGTGATGACGGTGCGGAACAGTTCGAGGTCGTGGGGGCCCTTCTTCGACAGGATGCGCCCGGCCCAGCCGACGCCGGCACAGTTGACGACGATGCGCAGCGGCAGACCCGATTCGACGATCTTCTCGACTGCGGCCTGGACCTCGTCGCCGCTGGTGACGTCGGTGGCGAGGAGGGTCACGCCGTCGGGGACGTTGTCGCCGGCGCGCTCGATGGACTGCTGCAGGTCGAGTCCGAACACGGTGGCTCCGGCGTCGGCGAGACGCTTGGCGGTGGCGGCGCCGAGGCCCGAGGCCGCTCCGGTGACCAGTGCGGCGGTTCCCTGAATTTCCACAGTCCGAATTCCTTACGTCGCGGCGACCGCGACGGGCCGCCTCCTGCTGGCGCGCGCCGCCGGTGCGGAAGCACGCGTATAGCCTTCATGCGGTAGATCTGGTGAGCGATATCCACAAGGGAGATAGCTGATTCGAGCGATGCGCGGGCATCGAACCACCCCCACACGATGCTGATTTCCTCGGCAACGCCGTTCGGTGATTCGACGGCGGCGCGAAGAGCGACTCCATCGACGTCCTGAGGCCTCGCTGGCCTCAGGCCCCAAACGGGCGCACACCGACAGCTGCAACCGCACCACCTCCATCAACGTCTATATTGACTACGCTAAGTTAACGATGCCGAATCCCCTTGTCAACGGCGCCCCTCGCTCCTTCCGATGCCCACCAGGTCCCCGAACACACACATCTACGTTGATGTTGACTCCGGACGGGAAACTTGCAATCCTAGTCACAGAAGGACCCGGCCGCACTGCTTCGGCAGTGGCACATGCTCCGATTCCTCTACCGCTGGCAGCGACAGAATGGATATCCACCGCTATGGCTAGTTCGATGACGCGGGTACAACAGAGCCTTTCCGACCTCGCTGCCGGCAGGCCAGTCGTGCTGGTACCCGGCTCGACTGGTGATCCCGACGGCTATCTCCTTCTTGCCGCGGAGACAGCGTCGTCGGCTTCCGTCGCGTTCCTCGTCCAGCACAGCTCCGGTTTCGTCTGTGCCGCCGTCACGGGGCGTGACTGCACCCGCCTCGACCTCCCGCCCATGGCGGGGACGGACCGGAAACAATCCGGTAGCTGGTACACGGTGGCGGTCGACGCAATCGAGAACGTCGGTACCGGAATCTCGGCGTCGGATCGAGCGCGGACTCTTCGATTGCTCGCCAGCCCGGCGAGTACGGCCCGCCAGTTCACCCGCCCCGGCCATGTAGTTCCGCAGTGTGCCCGCGAAGATGGTGTACTCGCCCATCCGGGCCCTGCCGAAGTGGTCACCGATCTCAATCGGGCGGCAGGACTTCGGCGGGTGGGTGCATTCGCGGTGTTGGTCTCGAGGAAGGATCCCACCCAGAATGCGCGCGCACACGAGTGTCGACAGTTCGCCAAGGACCACGAACTGAACTGGGTGACCGCTGACGATCTCATTCTCTATCGTCGAGCCGTTGAACTGCATGTGCGTACCACCTTCACGGTCACCCGCGGCGGACCTTTCGGCGATCTTCGCACGTCCGGGTTCCGGAGTGATGTGACCGGGTCCGATTATGTCGCCTACCGAATCGGACGACCGCACGCCATCGACGCCCCGCTGGTGCATGTGCACCGAGAGATCAACTTCGCGCCCCACGCAACCCCCGTCGACCAAGGCCTGCAGGATATGTTCACGTTCATAGCCAGCCACGGCGGCGGCGTAGTTATCGTTGAGCGGAACATCGACAATGCCGACTTCTTCACCCTCACCTCGGACGAACGTGCCCGTAAGCGAGTCGGCAGAAATGCCGATATCGCGCAGATCCTCCGCGAAGTGGGTATCACGGCGCCCCGCCTTCTCGCCTCACCGGCGGACCTCCATGTCGCTTTCGGCGATCTCGGGATCGCGGCAGAGGCGGTTCCGGCCCGCGAACCTGCGGCGTCGCTCACGTCGGAATCGACAACTGGAACGGCCTCGACGTCGCTCCGTTCCGTGCGCGGGGTGGTCACGCATGGTGATCAGCGAGGCCGCGAGCTGGGCTTTCCGACTGCCAACCTGGTGGTCGAGGATGACACCAACTCGGGACTCGTTGACGGAGTGTGGGCTGGGCGTTGTGAACTCCCCAACGGAGTGTCAGTGATATCGGCCGTGTCCATCGGGCGACGATCGACGTTCTATGGGCGTGTGGGACCACGCCTACTCGAGGCGCACCTCCTCGACTTCCAGGAAGATATGTACGGTCTCGAGATCACCGTGCACCTGGACCACTGGATCCGCGCCCAGGCCACTTTCTCGTCGAAAGAAGAGTTGATCGCGGCGCTCGACGACGACGTTCGACGAGTCCGCGTACTGGCTCAACCCGGTCGCTCACCGGGACATCGATTCTCCGCGGCGCCCGAAGACGGCGACGCGACCGACGAGATGCACCCGTACAGAACCTGTCGCGAAGAATCGGAGATCTCTCGTGCTTGCGGACACCACTGATCGCTTCGAACGACTGATGCTGGAATTCGCGCTGCGCTGGCATCGCTTCGGTGGCGGCTCCAGCAGACTCCCCTTCGAGGAGTTCGGTATGGAAGCGCCGGCCTACTTCAGCAGGCTGGCACGCATACTCGAGTCGGACCGGTCTATTACGTGTGGCCAGACCCGCGCAGCGATCCGAAATGTGTGCGCGCTGCGGCTGCAGAAGTGAGAGAACCACCTCGCGCCTGAGCACCACGGTGCCCGTCTCGCGGTCCGACGACGAGTATCCGACCCGGCGGATTGCACAGCAACTCACGAACCCGAAAGGCCATGCTCACATGCCGTCCCACACGAAGCTCGAGCCGCGAGTGCGTGATGGCGTCATCCACATAGAGATTTCAACGACGAGGAAGGGGGCGTCGCTCGACCTCGATCGCACTTCTGCGGCCGCGCGGGCACTGCGGCGATCAGCGGAGTCGGGCTGGTGCGAGATCGGGGCCGTTCTCATAACCGGATCGGGACCGAACTTCTGTTCGGGTGGCGACGTACATGCCTTCGCCGCGGCGTCCGATCCACGCGCGCTTGTCAAGAGCATGGCCATGGAATTCCACCACTTCATCGAACTGCTCATGAACGCCGATGTCCCGACCATCGCCGCAGTCCAAGGCTGGGCGGTCGGAGCGGGGATGAGCGTCGCGTGCGCGACTGACATCGTTGTGGGAGGACCGTCGACCAAGTTCAAGCCGGGATACCCGGGTCTCGCGTTCACACCCGATGGTGGACTCACGTGGACGCTTCCACGGATCGTTGGTGAAAGACGCGCACAATCAATTCTCCTGGCCGACAGAACAATCAGGGACGAAGAGGCGCTGCGACTTGGACTGCTCACGGAGTCGGTTGCCGAGAATGACATCAAAGATCACGCCGAGCGCATCGCCGTGATGCTCGCGGCGGGGCCACGCCGTGCCCTGCGAAGATCGAAGGATCTACTCCGCCGTTCTGGTACGAGCTCGTTGAGTGCCCACCTCGATGCTGAAGCCACGTCCATCGCCGACTGTGCGGATTCTTCAGATGGACGTGCGGCTGTCGCCGCGTTCGTCGACCGTTGATCGACGATCGCCGCCTGTTCGACTGTCCTCCACGGGTCTATCGTCGGTGCCCCGTCACGCAAACCACGGCCGTCTCGATGGCTGACAGTATGGGTCGGCGCGGGCGGCCTTCGCGGCCGAGAGGAGCTGGGAAAAATCCGTACCCATCGCCGCAAACGCCTCCTCCACCCCACCCACGCGGTTCGCCACCGACGTGCCGCACGATCAACAGTGGCCATTGTCCCGGTGACGAATTGGGGCTCACCCGACGCGATTGTCACACATTCAATCACGAATGGAATCTAATGCAGCGGCCTCAAGTCCTTGACGCTCGAAGAGAATTCGGCGAAGCGGCCTACTGGCTTCGAAAGGTAGGGCCTCAGCCCAGATACCATTGCCAGAGCCTCGTGGACTCCAGTCTCGCACCGATACCGAGCGCGCTGTCTTCCGCAACGCCTCGATCCTCAACATCCATCGTCGTACCGACGACCGCACGGCAACCACTTCGGCCTTGCCGACGAGGGAAATACCTCTGCCACGAGAGCGAAGGCGAGGATGTCATCGGTGGTGAGCTGGTAGTCGGCAGCGGCGACAGACGTGCTACCGGCCGCGGATTGCGTTGGCAGGTGTCACTGCGGTACATCCACGTCGTTCGTCAATTCCGCGAGCCGGACCTGCAGTTGGCGCTTGTTGATCTTGGTCGCGGACATCGGCCATTCGTGGGAGTGGAGAAAGTACACCGCCCGCGGGATCTTATAACGGCCGATCCGTCCCTGGCAGAACTCGATCAGCTCCTCCTCCCGGAAGGTGTGACCGGCTCGGCTCTCGACAAATGCCACTGGAACCTCGTCGAGCCACTCATCGGGACGTCCGATGACAGCGGCGACCTTTACGGCGGGATGCTCGCAGAGAAAGGCTTCGATCTCGATGGCGGCGACGTTTTCTCCACCTACCTTGAGCATGTCCTTGAGCCTTCCATAGAAGACCAGACAGCCAGCCTCATTGCGGCTGTAGAGGTCGCCGGTGTGGAGCCACCGGCCGTCGTCGATCGCCTCGGCGGTCTTGACCGGATCCTTGTAGTAGCCCTCGGTGACACAGTAGCCGCGCACCAGGATCTCTCCTGGCACGTCAAGGGGCTGCTCGGCCCCGGTTTCCGGGTCGATGATGCATATTTCGATCGCCGGCGCCGGCTTGCCCTGTGCTCCTGACCGATCGGCGACGGTCTCCGACCGCTCACTCAGCGCATAGATGCCTGCGGTTTCCGTCATCCCGCAGGCAGCGACCAACTCGGCGGCGGGAAACGTTCGCTGGACCTGCTCGATGAGTACGCGTGGGCGGTCAGAAACAGGTATCGCAAGGAGTCGAAGTGCCCGGCATCGAACGACGGATGATCCATCAACGCCTGGATCGCGGCAGGGAACCAAGGCCAGGCTGTCGTGGGGCGTTCGCGTGCAATCAGCTCGAGTGCCCGCCAGGGCTCGAAGTAGGTGTCGGTCAAGTACGTGCCACCTGCCCCAATGGCCCCCAGCAATGGTGCGAGCGCGGCGATATGGAAGAGCGGTCCAGCGCTCCAGCTGATATGACGACCATCGGTAGTCAGCCGCTTCGTGGCACGGTCGACCGGGCCGCGGGTCATCGCCTCATGCGAGAGCATGCAGCCTTTGGGATGTGCCGTCGTGCCGGATGTGTAGAGGATCGCCGCGGTGTCCCGAATGCGGACACACAACCGCTGGCGATCCACGTCGCCGCAAGTCTGCCCTACCGCCAGGCGGTCGAAGTCCGATCGCCCGATGAAGCCCGCTTCGTCCTCACCCCGGATGAGCACGACGCCTCGCAGCCTTGGGCCTCGGGCAGAGCGAGCCGTGACGGAGACGCCGCCCCTGCCCGCGATGGGAGAGCGTCATCAATCCAGATGGCACGGTCGAGGACCTCGACGTAGGTGTGGCGGCTTCCAGGGAAGACGATCAGGTCCTGATGAGGATGACGGTGGGCACCGCGGACCAGAAGGTCTCCGACGGGCGTCACCTCACACCAGTCACCCTCGTACGTCATGGGCCCCTCACTCATGCAATCAGTGTGGAACGATAGCAGCGGAACGCGGTTGGTTGCACCGACGCTATGCGACCAAGAACACACGGTCAACGTTGAAGTTGATTACATCAACGTTGATGGAAGTTCGGACGGGGAACGCGTATCATTCCGTAGGTGCCCAGAACCTCAGTGACCACCAGCAGCGGGATGAGTCGGCGTCGGCGTAGCGCACAGAACGAAAGTAGCCCCAATTACCAGGCAAAACGCCGCGAATTGCTGCAGGATGCCGCCATCGTGTTCCAGGAGAAGGGCTATGAAGCCGCGACGTTGAACGACATCGCGGAACGGTTCGGCACCGATCGCGCGTCGATTTACTATTACTTCGCGAGCAAGAAAGAGCTTTTTCAGGCGCTTTTCCACGATGTGGTCAGCGGCGTCCTCGACGAGAACATCAAAGCTGCGGAGGCTGTGCTCGCGCTCGACCTACCCCCCGCCGAGAAACTTCGTCGACTGGTGGAACTCCAGCTACTGTCGTACGAGAACAACTATCCATATGTCTTCCTGTACATCCAGGAAGACATGGCAAAGCTCGAGTTCCAGTCGACGCCCTGGGCTAAAGACATGCTCCGGATGACCAGGCGGTTCGAGAAGATCGTCTCCGAATTGCTCGACGAGCTTGTCGCCGAGGGAACCTTCCGCGATGACATCCCCACGCCGCTGATGGCTAAGGCATTGTTTGGGATGATCAACTGGACCCATCGGTGGCTCAAGCCGGGACCGCGCAAGGTCAATGCCAAACAGACCATCGATGCCTTCTGCAGTCTCTTTTTCGAGGGTGCGTTGAAACCCGAGTCGTAGGCCGAACGGCGCACGGGAAGCACCACCTGGACGCGAATCCGACTGCGCTCCAATCCTGCAATGGTCGAGCAGATGCCCCGCCCTGCATCTGAGTGTGCTCCGCGGGCGGGGGGCCCACAACATCCGGTCGCCTCCTGGTCCGCTGCGGCGAGAGCATGCAACTCGCCCGTTCGGGGCAGACAAGGGCACGCTGCTGTGCATATTCGCCGACATTGAGCGGCCGAGCCGTGGCGACCTCTCCTCGTCTAAGACGGGCGCGGGTCGGGCCTCCCCCACCTGGGCGGCGTCTTCCAGAACGCCGTCGGCTACCCCAACCGCACCGGCCGATCTACCGCAGCCTCACGGTACCGCTGAACCGCGGTTGCGGGACCGCATGGGCAAAGCCGCAGCGCTCGCCGTCTCCGCCGGGGCTCGAACGCAGGACTCGGAGCATCGACCCAACACGACATCCCAGGCCCACTATCGGCGGCCAGGCGCATCTGATGGCGATCACCCTCCTCCGGGTTCCTCGCCACCTCGCGGACGAGGGCCTTCCCACGGTTGCCTCGCCGGCGGAGCGCGCATTGCACCACCTCGCCGGCCCTACTCACGATGAGCCGGCCAACGAACACCGAACTACGCAGTGACGGCACCGGCGAACCCGCGAGCGGCGGACCGCGACCAGGGATGGCTCCGCCCACCGCACGGAAACCTCGGTGGTGCGCGGACTACGAGATCGCCGCTGGCGTGTGTAGCGAGAGTGTCGGCGGCACTGTTCTCCTCGACCGGGTGCGGCCCAGTGGCGGAAGGCACGCGGGAGCCGAGGCACGCGCATCCGATGCGGCCCGGCGCCGACCAGCGCAGTGGCGGCATTGGAGGCCGTCGGACGACACCCGTCGCACGTGTTCGGCATCCATCCCCGGCCCAGGCAAGCCGATGCGGCGGATGCGGCGGATGCGGCGGATGCGGCGGATGCCATTGGCCACGCAGAAGCGGGTGTATGCCGAGGTCACCGTGTCGCCAACGACGGGTAAATCGTCCTCACTCTGAGGACACCCCATTCGCTCGAACTGTTCCAGCCTGAGCAGCGCCCCACTGCATCGGCGTCAGGAGCAACCTTTCGGAGACCTCGGAGGGATGCCGACCACAACGTAATCAACCCTGCCGTTGACGGCGGTGGCCGGAAAAGTCTACAGTGATCCACTGTGGTGCCCGTCACGCCTGGAGAAAGGGAGGTTGGCGATTCCAAAATCGGAGGCAAGGCCAATCCTGGTCTTCGCCATATGCGAGTGCAGCAGGTTCACGCCCGACCGTATCGCGCGGCACTGGGCCGAGGCCGGCAGCTTCTTGCAGCATCGACGCAGAACCGCGCACCGTTGGCACCGCCGCATCCAGGCTCGATCGACGGTGCGCTTGCCGCACCGCGCTCATCTACACCCGGCGATGAATGACAGCCGACAATGACCTTACAAGCGACCGACGCCGCACACGCACACCGATTCGGAACGGCAGACTAAGGGTGGCGGAATTGCCTGACCGTGCCGAATCCAGCCGACAGGATCATGCTGATCCTTTGGTGAGAGAGGTTGTTTCGTCGATCACGGCCGCTGCTGACGCCCGCCTCACCGAGATTGCTGACACGATCGTCGCGCGTCTGATCAGTGAGATCGAATACTTCGCAATTGATCAAGCGATCCTCGATCAGTTGAATGCCGGCGCAGCCCACAACTTCGCCATCACCATGCAGATCTTGCGGCACGATATTGAAATCGAGCAGGTCGGACCGTCGGCGCCCGCGACCGAGCTAGCTCAACTGCTCGCACAGCGCGACATTCCGATTACGGCTCTCGAGCATGCATACCGGTTGTACCAAGACAGCGTTGTTCGATGGTGTTTGCAGGAGCTCGCTGTTCGTAGCGAAAGCGCAACGGTCACCGCTGGTGCTGCTCTCGAGATTACCAACCTGGTATCCGCCCACGTCAACCTGATCGCCCAACAGTTGTTGTCCACCTACGAATTCGAGCGCGACGCTTGGCGGTCGCGTCGAAGCGCCTCAAGGTCGGCGCGGATAAACGACGTTCTTGCGAATCGCCCGGTCGAAGTCGAACCGACCGAGAGGATACTGGGATACCACTTCGGCCAGCACCACCTCGGCATCATCCTGTGGACCGAGCGCACCCAGAGCCCCGAAGTGGGGTTAGCACATCTCGAATCGGCCGCCACTACTCTTGCACGTCAGCTGGGCATCAGTGCGCCTCCGCTCTTCGAGGCTCGAGATGCGCACATGGCACGCGCCTGGGTGCCGCTGGCGGGCGCTGGGACCGTCGACCGTGAGCGTCTGAGCGCGCTTGAGCGCCGGTGGGACAGTCCTGTTTTCGTCAGCATCGGGCAACCTCGCGAAGGTGTCGAGGGGTTCGTGCGTACTCACAACGAAGCCGATCTGGCCAGAGTCGTCGTGCAGGCGTCGGAATCGCCTGGCCAACGGATCGTGTGCGCTAGCGACCTGGGAGCGGTGACGTTGATGTGCAACGACCTGAGCGCAACCCGGGCATGGGTGGCGGACATCCTGGGTCCGCTCGGCGTCGACGACACCTCCGCCACTCAGCTACGTGCGACACTGCGAGAGTTTCTACGGACGGGCGGCAGTTACGCTGCCACCGCTGACGCACTGCACATGCACAAGAACTCTGTCGTCTACCGGCTCAAAAAGATCGAAGACCAGCTCGGGTGCTCCGTACGGGACCACAGGTTGGACCTCGAGAACGCACTGGAACTCGCTTTTTGGCTTGGATCAGCAGTATTGACGCAAGCTTGAACCCGCGCATCAATCGACGGGACTATCCGCTGTCCAGATGAGGACTCGGGCGTGCACAGCCGACAGTATGACTACAACCACTTTGGATACCGACTGTGATTGGGCGCACAGACCAAATCGAGGCCTTATCTGTGTGTCGCGCGACCGGTGCAATCGACAACCTGCACGCCTAGATTGTTAATAGCCGAATAGTTCGACATCGATTCGAGACCCTGATTCCACCGTTGAGGGCTCATCGCCGGCTGCATGAGGTATCCGGTACTGCCCAGATCACTGATGCGAACAACGCACCACTGCGACACCACGAACGCTGAACAGCAATCAACGCACCTGACAAGCGACCAACTGGCGCACGCGAGAAAGGGAGAGCGTTTCCATTGCCGGAACAACTTCTAACACGCGGTAGCTGCGGCGGAACACCAGCTCCATTCGCCTTCAACGCGCTGGGCGGCGGAGCCGAGGACCTTCGAGGAACCGTTACCGAGATGGAGTGTGACTAGTGACCGACGAAAATCAGACCGCCTTGACGGGACGACTTGTCGTCGTGGGCGGGGGAACCGCCGGCGCCGAAGTAGCCTTCGCGTCCCGAAGCGGGGGCTGGAGAGGTGAGATCATAGTCCTGAGCGACGAGGCGTACCCGCCGTACCACCGGCCGCCACTGTCGAAGGACCTATTGAAGATGGACGCCATCTTCGCTGATCCGGATCCGTTGAAAGGCGCACCACTATATGCCAAGAAGGATGTCGACCTTCGCTTGGGAACTCGGGTCGACGGCATCGACGCAAATGCTCGAACGCTGAGCCTGAATGCGAATCAGGCTCTCTCCTACGATCGTCTGGTCCTGGCGGTCGGAGGGCGCGCCCGCGAGCTCCCGCTGGTTGCTCAACTCGAAACACAACCCACCAACGTCCACCAGCTTCGCACCCTCGACGACTGCGCACGACTGCGTGCCTGCTTTCACACCGGCCGCGTTTTGATGATCGTGGGTGCAGGCTACATCGGACTGGAAGTGGCCGCAGCCGCAGTGAAGGCCGGCCAGAGAGTAATCCTCCTCGAAGCCGCGCCCCGCGTTCTTGCGAGGGTGACGGCGCCGGTGGTCTCACAGTTCTTCGAACGCGAACACGCCAAACGAGGCGTGGAGATCTTGACCTCCACGACGATCGAGCGCCTGTCGTTCGGCACCGACGGGCGTGTAAGTAGTGTCGCGACGTCCGACGGGTCCGAATACCGTGTCGACAATCTGGTAGTGGGCGTCGGTTTGGAGCCCAATATCGAACTCGCCAGCGATGCGGGTCTGGAGATCGGCAACGGAATCATCGTCGACGATTCGATGACAACCAGCGACCCGAACATCCTCGCCACAGGGGACTGCGTGGACTTCCACAGTGAATTCTACGACCGCCGCGTGCGAATCGAATCGGTCGCCAACGCTGTGGAACACGCCCGCCGCGCGGCGAACACGTTGACCGGCAGAGGTCCGAAACCCTGGCAGGTTCCGTGGTTTTGGTCCAATCAGTACGAGCACAGCCTCAAGATCGTCGGGCTCTCCACCGGATACGACGAGACGCGGGTCATCGATGACTCCCAGGGCACCTCCTTCGCAGTCGAGTATCTGAGAGACGGTCGACTCATCGCAGTCGATGCCATCAACCATGCTGCGGCGTTCCAGTCGGGTAAACGGCGAATCGCGGAGACGATTGACGCCTGAGCAATCAAGCATCCGAACCGCCTACGAAAGGACAATCATGCCAACCGTCACCTATATCTGCCCCGACGGGGAATTGGAAGCGGTCGAGGTACCGGTAGGAACCTCGATCATGAAAGCCGCTGTATCCCACGGCATCGAATCGATCGTGGGTGACTGCGGGGGGAGCGCATCGTGCGCCACGTGCCATGTGTACGTGGAGAGTCACCACGAAAAGCTGCCCCCCAAGACCGCCAACGAGGACGAAATGCTCGGTGACGCAGCCTCCGAAGTCCTACCCAATAGTCGTCTCGGTTGCCAGCTGGTCATGCGCGACGACCTGGCCTCACTCGTCGTTCGTGTCGCCCCCGAACAGTGGTGACCATTAACAACGTTCCCTCCAACCAGAAGGACAAGACATGACCACAAGCATCGAGACCCAGAACCTTCCCAGCAACGTACCGCCAGAACGAGTGGTCGATTTCGACATGTTCGCGCCCGGGGACATCAGTAGCGGTCTACAGGCTGCGTGGGCGGGTTTGCAGGACACCGGACACGGCCTCGTATGGACGCCACGCAACGGTGGGCACTGGATCGCGGTGCGCGGCCAGCTCCTCAAAGCGATATTCGAGAACCACGAGACCTTTTCGAGTAAGTGCCCTTTCTTGCCGAAAGAAGCCGGTGAGCAGTACAGCTTCATACCGACCTCCCTCGACCCACCCGAGCACCGGCCGTACCGGAAAGTGCTCAACTCGGCTGTAGGCCCGGCGTCGATCCGCCGCATCGAAGGTGAAATCGAGGGCATCGCGGCCGACTTGATCGACTCGATCGTCGCCGACGGCAAGTGCGACTTCACGAAAGCGTTCGCCGAAATCTTCCCTGTCGAGGTGTTCTTGCGTCTGGTCGACCTTCCGAGCTCGGATTCGGCTCGCCTGAAGTTCATCGCAGACCAGATGACGCGACCCGACGGTACGATGACGATGACCGAGGCAACGAACCTATTCTTCGACTACCTCGGGCCCGTCATCAACGAACGACGCGAGAACCCCGGACCGGACGCCATCAGCGCGGTAGTCAAAAGCACCGTCGAGGGGCGGCCGCTCACACAGGACGAATGCCTGCGAATCTGTGGGCTGCTTCTGCTTGCAGGACTGGACACTGTCGTCAACTTCCTCAGCTTCATGATGCAACATCTTGCCGAGAACCCCGCCGATCGACAGACGCTCGTCGACAATCCGGAACTCATCGACAACGCAGCCGAAGAGTTGCTGCGTCGATACGGCCTAGTCGCCGACGCTCGAATCATCAATGGAGACAGCGAGATGGACGGAGTCAGGTTACTCGACGGCGACATGATCGCCGTGCCGACGATGCTCTTCGGACTCGATCCACAGGTGACAGGGTGCCCCATGGACGTCGACCTGAAGCGAAAGGATCCTGAGCACTTCACTTTCGGCCACGGGGTGCACCACTGTGCGGGCTCCTACCTGGCCCGCAAGGAGATCACAACGACGTTGAAGGAATGGCTCGCTCGTATCCCCGATTTCGAGATCGTTCCCGGAGAGCAGATCGATCACCGTTCCGGAATCGTCGGTGCCGTTGTCAGCTTGCCGCTGCAGTGGTGAAGTCCCCTACACACATCAACCTCGAAAGGCCTCCCAGAAGATGAAGGCATGGCAATTCACGGCGATAGACGAACCACTGCACATGGTCGACTTGGCTGACCCGGAGCCCGGACCCACCGACATCATCGTCGACACCAGGGCGGTCGGACTGTGCCACTCAGACATCGGCTTCATGAACGGAACCATCACGGCGCTACTCGGGCACGTACCCATCGTCCTCGGGCACGAGATCGTCGGCACCGTGTCCGCAGTCGGGACTGACGTAACCGAGTTCGTCAAAGGCGACCGCATCGGGATACCCGCCACTACCGATGGGCCGGGCACCGCACTGAACGGTGGGTACGCTCAAAAAGTCAAGGTCCCGGCCCATCTGCCGGTCAAACTGCCCGAGGGCCTCTCGTTCCGCGATGCCGCGCCAGCTACCTGCTCCGGCCGAACGGCGTACAGGGCAGTGCATACCGCTGGGCAGGTCGAATCCGGAATGAAAGTGGGCATCATCGGTTTCGGCGGTCTCGGCTATTTCGGCGTCCAGATCGCACTGGCGGCAGGGGCTACCGTGTTCGTCTCCGAGCTCAACGAGTCTCGATGGCCACTTGCGCGCGAACTGGGTGCGAAGGGGTGTTCGAAGGACATCCGCGATTTCGAGTCCGAGCAATTGGACTTGATCATCGACTTCGCGGGCGCAGACGGAACTCTGAACTCAGCAGTCGATGCCATTCGCCACAGTGGCCGCATCGTCGAGGTCGGCCTGGGGGCGGAGACGTCGTCGGTGTCCATTCCCAACATCACGATGAAGGAAGTCCGCATCGTAGGCTCGTCCAACGGAACGAAGGACGAAGCGCGCGCGATACTCGAGCTCGTCGCGGACGGATCGGTTCGTCCCCACACCGAGCAGATCGCGTTCGACGACATTCCCGCAGGACTGCACCGCTTGGAGCAGGGGAAAACGGACGCGCGCCTGATCGCGGTTCTCTAACAGGAACCCGTCGGCCACCCACCGGCCCTCGACGCATGTGCCGGTGGGTGGCCGATGAAGCCGCGCGATATTGGGCCAATCTACGCTACTGTTGACCACACGGCCGGTTGTCGGCCGAAGGACCTTAGAGGAGACGCACGTGACAGCGACGGTATTGGTAGCGGGGGCTCGTACTCCCATCGGAAAGCTGGGCGGAGCGCTCGCCTCACTGACTGCCGTCGAACTCGGAGGGCACGCCATTCGCGGCGCCCTGGCGAGGGCCCGCGTCGACGGGGGCGCGGTGGACGCGATCATCATGGGTAACGTCGTCCAGGCAGGCGTCGGGCCCAACCCGGCACGCCAGGCAGCGGCCGCAGCGTCCATTCCACTCACTACCCCCGCGGTCACGATCAACAACCTCTGCCTTTCTGGACTGCAAGCGATCATCGACGCAGACCGGCTCATCAAGTCCGGCGATGCCGATATCGTTGTCGCAGGGGGCATGGAGTCGATGACGGGCGCCCCCTATCTCGCGCGCGGAGCGCGTCTTGGATATCGTTACGGTGCAGTCTCATTCGACGATGCACTGGACCGAGACGCGCTGATCTGCGCGTTCGACGACATCTCGATGGGTGAGGCGACCGACCGCTACGTCCAGGCCACCAACCTCGATCGCGCAAGCCAGGACGCCTTCGCGGCGCGATCGCACGAGCGGGCTGCTGCCGCGACCGAGGACGGCACGTTCGCCGACGAGATCGTTCCCGTGGAGATCGTGTCACGCCGCGGTTCGACGACGGTCACCGCCGACGAGGGCATCCGCGGCAGCACGACTGTGGAGACCCTCGGCAAACTCCAGCCCGCATTCCTCGAGGACGGCACCATCACTGCCGGTTCGGCATCACAACTGTCCGACGGCGCGGCCGCGGTGGTTCTGATGAGCAAGGCGAAGGCAGAGGAACTCGGTCTCGAATGGCTGGCCGAGCTCGGGACGTCCGCGTTCGTCGCCGGTCCGGACACGTCACTGCTGCCCCAGCCGGCCAACGCAATCACGCGGGCTTTCGATAAGGACGACAATCTGAAGGTGGAGGATCTCGATCTCGTGGAGATCAACGAGGCTTTCGCCGGCGTCGCACTGGAGTCGGTTCGCCAACTGGGCGTCGACGCCGACAAGGTCAACATCCACGGCGGAGCAATCGCACTCGGGCACCCCGTCGGTATGTCCGGCGCACGGCTCGCGCTTTCACTGGCGTACTCGTTGAAGCGCCGCGGCGGTGGCGTCGGCGCAGCAGCACTGTGCGGCGGTGGCGGCCAGGGGAATGCACTGATCGTCAGACGGTAGAGAAGTCCGAGTGCTCCACACTCCGATGCATGTCGTGGCGTGCATGGACATCACCATGGTGCTTCGGTGCGATCCGCGGGTTGTGGTTGCGCTCACCCAGAGATCGCACGCGGACGGTCTTCACTGGTGCACATTTCGTTGCGCGAACTTTCAGTCAACGCATGGTGACGCCATCGGCAACGATGCCCCGGCAACCTCACCGATCGCCTCAGCGCCGTGTCCTATTCCCGACACCGGCCAGGCCAGATGGGCGCCAGGACAGAGCCTGGCCCGTCTTCGGGCGAACTCTCCAACACCGGGATACGCACCTCCGCTCGCCCACTTCGAATTATCTGCACCACCGGTCTGCCACTCGTCGGCCATGCACCAGCGGCACAGTCTCCTGTACGTCCGCCGTCGGGGGTCCCCCAAACTCTCAATGTCCACGTTGATGTTGACAGAAGTGGCGATCTTTGCGACGCTCGTCACAGAGGATTGGCAAACACCCTGGAAGAATCGAGGCCGACGATGGACTGTCCGACCACCCGGGTACAACGTGCCTTGTCTGATCTCAGCGCCGGACGACCAGTCGTGCTGACAGGCACGAATCCGGCCAACGATGCACACCTCGTACTCGCCGCCGAGAAGGCAACGGTCGAGTCGATCGCCTTCATGGTGAGGTTCGGCTCCGGATTGATCTGTGCCGCACTTCCTGGTACCGAATGCGACCGCTTGCAGCTGACCAGAATGGTCGGCGAGGACCGTGACCATTCCGGCATCGAGTACACCGTGAGCGTCGACGCCGTTGGGCCGGGGACCGGCATATCGGCCACGGACCGGGCCCGGACACTACGCATGCTGTCGGACGGCTCCAGCGCCGCCGATGCATTCACCAGGCCAGGACATGTGTTGCCGGTGCGAACGGATCCCGCCGGCGTCCTGTCCCGCCGAGCTGCCGCTGAAGCCGCTGTCGACCTGGCAAGCGTGGCGGGCCTACGACGAGCCGGTACCTTCACCGCATTAGTCTCCGACGATGATCCCACCCGTATCTCCAGCTCCGGGGAGGCACAGCGGTTCGCCGCCGACCACGGTCTGGGCGTTGTCTCCATCGAAGACGTAGTCACCTACCGGCGCATGGCCGAATCGCATCTCCTCACACAGTTCACGCTGGTGCGCGAGTCGACACTGGGGCATGTGCATTGCGTCGGATATCGCAGCGATGTCACCGATATCGACTATGTCGCCTATTCTCTCGATTCGTCTCCGGGTGTCGCCACGCCCATCGTCTGCTTGGAAAGCGAGAGCGATCCAGTACCGCATCTGACGCCGGACATCGCCACAACGGCTCTGACCATGGTCGCTGAACATGGTTATGGCACAGTGATAGTGGCGCGGCGCAGCAATGGTGGGGTGCTGTCGGCCGACGTCAATGCAGATCTGGTCGAGGTCGTGCGCGAGTGCGGATATCGCTCGCCGATTCTGCTCAACTTCTCGCCCGAAGCTCGTACCACGATGTGGCATTTCGGGATGAGTATCAGCAGTCAGTCGTTCGGCTCCGCCACGACCGACCCCGGCCTTCCCTCACACTACTCGGCGGACGTCGACCGCCAATCCACCCACGTTGTCGGGAGGGTGGTGCGTGGGGATCAGCGTGGCCGTGAACTGGGCTTCCGCACTGCAAACCTCGAACTCGAGGATTCGAACTCGATAGCAGACGGAGTGTGGGCCGGTCGCTGCACGTTGCCGGACGGCTCGATTTTTACCGCCGCCATTTCGATCGGCAGGCGACCCACCTTCTACGGGCGGTCGGGTGCCCGACTACTCGAGGCTCACTTACTCGACTTCTCCGGCGACCTCTATGGCCTGACTGTCACTGTGCAGCTAGAGCATTGGGTGCGGGGGCAGGCTGCCTTCGCGTCGAAAGAAGAGCTCATCGCAGCACTCTCTGCCGACGTGGTACGGACCCGATCACTGATGCACCCCGTCGGATGAATCGGCACCATGCCGTCCGTTCCAGCGGGAATCGCGAGGCGCGTTGCACAGCACTATTACGACCACCACAGTCGGGCAATCAACGTCAACGTAACAGTTGACAGTGATCGCGATCACCATTACCCTGGAGGGTGCGGTGATCGGTCTGTACTTCCCGGCAACACGCCGAGGCACGTCGCCGGATGATGGACAGAGCCCGTGTTCGATGCCTTCGCGTTTATCGCCCATCGGGCGGCGCGAAGCCGCGGATCTGCGTGAACGATGCAATCCGCAACGAGTGACTGAACGACTCGGAGCATTTTCTCGCGTCCCGACCGGAAAGCGCTGCACTGTCGACACGACCGAAATCGATACCTCGATGATGACAAAGATTGGGAGATCCAGAAATGGAATGCGGAATTTTTCACACCCCGTACATGCGCCCCGGGCGTAAGGACAAGGAGACGTTCGAGTACTCGTTGCTGCTCGCGGCGGCCGCCGACAAGTTCGGTTATCGCGACTTCATGGTCGGCGAGCACGGCATGCAGGCGTGGGAGAATATTCCCAACCCCGAGTTGCTGATCGTCGCTGCCGCTCAGATCACCGAGCGCATGCGTTTTGCCCCGATGGCGCACATCGTGCCGCTGCACAACCCGTCGACGCTCGCCATCCAGGTCGGGTACACCTCGCAGTTGCTCGAGGACCGTTATTTCCTCGGTGTCGGCGCGGGATCCTGGGAAAACGAGGCGGTACTGCGTGGCCAGCCCGGTGACCTGTCCGAAGCCCACCCTCGATTGATGGAGGGACTCGAGGTGATGGACAAGGTCTGGCGTCAGGAACCCTTCAACTTCGAAGGCAAGTACTACAAGGCCGCACGCCTCGACGGACAGATCGATCCGGGTAGCGTCGCATCGCATGGTGAGTTCAAGGTCAAGGACGGCGAGGAGTACCACCTGACCGCAGATCATTCGCCGCACGGCGGCGCAGACGGTCTCGAGATCGCTGTCACTGGTCTGAGCAAGAACTCTCCGTCCCACCGACTCGCCGGTGAACGCGGATGGACCCCCATCTCCTTCTACGGAGGTTCTGCGCTACTGAGGTCGCAGTGGGATACGTACTCCGAGGCCGTCCGGTCCATCGGTGGAACGCCGCAGGGTGCGAACTTCAAGATCGCCCGCGACGTGTACGTTGCAAAGACCGACGAGGAAGCCAAGGAGCAGGCCAAGAACGGCGCCCTGGGTCATGCGTGGAAGAAGTACCTGATGCCGGTCTACCAGAAGTACCGGATTCTTCAGGGCTTCATCGATGATGCAGACAAGAAGGTCGACATCGACGATGTCGACCTGGACTACCTGGCCGACCACGTCTGGCTGTGTGGCAGCCCCGAAACGGTCATCGCCAAGATCGAGAAGACCTTCGAGCTGGCAGGTTTCCGGTACGGCCAGCTGGCGGTCAACACCCATGACGCTCTCGACGATCCGGCACCGTGGGTGGAGTCACTGCGCCTGTTCGCGACGGAGGTCGTGCCGAACGTGCATGTGGAAGGCACCCACGAGACGGTCGCAGCGAACTGACGTCCTGCCCGGTTTACGTCCCTGGAGGGTCATCGGTGTTCTGGGCACCGGGGTCGGATGGATGTCCGATCGAACTCCTTCGTTTCGCGACGGAGCGTCTATAGGACGTTGCGGCCCGGAATACCCACCAGGGCTATATCGTCGGATGTGATGGGCCGTTTCCTGAGACGTAGCGGTGATGAGGGGCTGCTGTGCTCTCATCACCGCTACGTTCATTGCTGTCCTTCGTTCGATCCGAGCACTACACCGTCACTGCTGTAGGAAGTGAGATCTTGGGAGCCACTTCCTTCTGGATCATTGCCAGCGAATTGAACCAGGGCGCCGGGTCGTCGGAGTAGTCGTGGGATTCGATCTGCAGCGTGCCCCAGCCACCGCTGGCCTCGAACAACGTATTGATCTTGTCTACCACGGTGTCCGGTGAGCCCACACAGAACACGTTGTCGACAACCCATTCGAGGTCGACGTCGGCCCTGTCCGCTCCGGCGTCCTTGATGAATCCGTCCATCATGCCGAAGCGCCACCAGATGGGAATGAGGTAGCGCTCGAAGCAGTATCCGATAGGCCCTTCCATCACAAGCCGCTTCGCCTCCTTGTCCGTGTCGGCGACGAACACCGTCTGGGACACGTGATAGCGCGAACGATCGGCGACGTGCCCATTGGCCTCGGCGGCGGTGGAGTAGATGTCCCAGTGCATCTTCAGGGCGTCCAGCCCGGAGAAGATCGACATCGGTCGGAATCCGCGCTCGCCGGCGAACTTCATCGACGGTGACTTGGCGCTGAATCCGGTCACGGCGATTTCCGGTGCACCACCCCACGGGCTGAGGTCGGCCAGCTTGTGCTGGTCGTCGCCCTCGTCGCCGTGCTTCTCTTCCGGGTAGCCGGCGTTCCAGAAACGTCCCTCATAGAAGAAGGGTTCGCGCTTCCAGATCTTCTCCATGATGTCGAGTGACTCGCGGACCATCTCGTTGGTGAACTGGGTGTCTTCACCATTTTTGATGCCATGAATGTACGAGGCGTCCGGATAGGCGCCAGCACCGACGCCGAGGAAGTACCGGCCCTCGAGGATCTGCGACAGCCAGCCCACCATGATCGCGAGCTTCGCCGGATTGTGGTGGGGAAGGATGTGAGCCATCGGCGCAAACTTGATCCGCTCGGTCTGGCGTGCGGCTGCTGCGATGATCAACTCCGGGTTGGGAATATTCTCCCAACGCTGTGAGGCGTGTTCGGAGAACATGATCGAGTCGAAGCCGATCTTGTCGGTCTCGATGGCCTGCTGTACGCACCAGTCGAACGTCTGGCGCGCGGTCCGCTCGGGGCGCATGTACGGGTGGACGATGAGTCCTGTTTCCATTGCCATCGTGAATTGCCTTTCTACGAATTTGTGGTCGACTATCCAGTGCTGGTACGAGACCTTTTGTCAGTCATAAAAGATGTCGTATGCGTGCTTGGTGTCCATATACTCCTTGACCGACAGGATCTTCCCGTCGCGAAACTCGAACAGGAAGTGGTACTGGTTCTGATAGACCCTGCCGTTCTTCAACTTCGCGTACGAGGTGGCCTCGACGGCGACCTTGTCGCCTTGCGCGATCGCCGCAGTCGGAGTGATCTCGAGAGCGCCGTTCTCGTATATGGACGTGACCCCGCTGAGTAACGCACCGAGACCGTCCTTGTCATAGCTTCCCGACATTCCGTCGATACCCCCGGACACCCAGTAGGTCGCCTCAGGGTGAAGCGTGTCGAGGATCTGTTCCACGTCGCCCGTGGAGAAGACCTTTGCGAAATTGTTGGCTGAGGCGATGTTTTGTTCCGGCGTGCTCATGGATGCTCCGTCTGTGCAGCGATCTATTCGTCTATGACCTGTATCACTGTGGACTGTCTGCGCCGTGCACGAAACCGTAGTTGTACCCGGTTCACCACTTATCCCGGCGCGGCGTGATTGATGCAGGTCAGGTTGCGCTTTTGTCGGTCATGAACCGGTCACTGGTTGTCAATGTGTGCGTTGTCAGATCTTGACCACGCGCCCCGACACGGGCATGATCGAACAGTGTCACCCATCACAAATCCACGTACGCGGACGAAAGAGCACAGTGAACGCTGACGAGTGGCGCGAGATAGTCGAGCTTCGACAATCCGGTGAATCGATCTCGGGCATCGCGACGCGCTTGAAGGTCTCGCGCAACACAGTGCGGCGCGCCCTGAACTTCGAGGCACCCCCGCGGGACCACCGACCACGGTCTGGGTCGTCAGCCGACGCCCTCCGCCCCCGCATCGCCGCGGCGCTCGTCGCGGATCCGAATGTGACAGTGGCACAACTGCATCGGGAACTCGAATGGAGCGGATCGCGAAATACGCTGGCGAGCGCGGTCCGGCGCGTCAAGGAGGAGCGTTCACGAACGACCGGCAGCGGCACATCGAGCATCCGCACGTCCACTGGGACCGATATTCCACTCTTCTCGACAAGTTTCGTCGGTCGCAGCGAAGACCTGGACAGAATCCGGGTACTACTCGGCGACAGCCAATTCGTCACTGTCGCCGGCCCCGGTGGTATCGGCAAGACCAGACTCGCCGCAGAGGCGGCAGCTACGTACCGTCGGGCATTTTCCGATGGAGTCCGCTTCGTGGAACTTGCGTCCCTGCGAAGCGAGACTCTGCTCCCCCAGACGATTCTGGACGCCCTGGGGTTCGACGAGCGAGATGCACCGGAACGAAGTGCAACCGAATCGCTCCTCGAATCGATACGTTACAAGCACCTGTTGCTGGTGCTGGACAATTGCGAGCATCTCGTCAGCGCGTGCGCCGAGTTGATCTCGCTTCTGTTGCGAAACACCGAACATGTGAAGATTCTGGCCACCAGTCGTGAAGTGCTGTCGATTCCCGAAGAGCACGTGCTCGTCCTCGATCCACTGTCCATGACGGACCACCGTGACCCGGACAGGCCGGGTCCAGCCATCGAGTTGTTCGAGAGCCGCGCCTCGGCGGCACTGTCCGGATTCTTCATCACGGATTCGAGCCGGGACGCCGCCCGCCGGGTGTGCACACAACTGGACGGTATGCCGCTGGCCATCGAACTGGCTTGTGCTCGCTTGACCGCGCTGTCCGTAGAAGATCTGGCGGAACGTCTCGACGACCGGCTGGCGTTGTTGACAACGGGTAACCGCGGCGGGCCGAGTAGACATCGAAGTCTGCATGCGACGGTCGAGTGGAGTTACGATCTCTGCACTCCGCAGGAGCAGGTACTCTGGGCCCGATTGTCCGTATTCTCCGAGGGATTCGATCTCGCCGCGGCCGAAAGTGTCTGTGCCGGAGGTCCTGTCGACGCCATGAGCATCTTGGATACGATCACCGGTCTGATAGGCAAGTCGGTGCTACAGCGCACCACCGGCGAGGGACGGGTCCGGTTCAAGATGCTGGAAACGATTCGGCACTTCGGTGCCGGCAAACTGTCCGATGGCGAGAAGGCCGAGCTACGGGTGGCACACCTGCGTTGGTGCGTTGAACT
Organism: Rhodococcus sp. JVH1; assembly: GCF_000280725.2. Lineage (NCBI taxonomy): Bacteria > Bacillati > Actinomycetota > Actinomycetes > Mycobacteriales > Nocardiaceae > Rhodococcus > Rhodococcus sp. JVH1. The sequence goes on from NZ_CP166290.1 coordinate 297,808, forward strand.
GGCGCGCACCGCCCGTCGATCATGGACAGGGGCCGAGCAAGAGCGTGTGAGCACCCGGCTTCGCGAGAACCGCGCCAACTTGCGGTCGGCATTACAGACTGCGCTGAGCGACCGGAATCACGAGACGCTGCACCTCGCGGCGAGCCTCGTCGCGACCTGGTTCCTGTGGTCGTCGGCATTTTCGGTACGAGAACACCGGATGTGGGTGACTGAGTTCCTCGGTCACGACGACATTGCCGAAGATGTCGTAGCAAAGCTCAACGCGGCGCTGGGATTGCTGCAGACGATGCAGGGCGAGAGAGTCCCAGCGGCCCGAGCGCTTGCTGCTGCCGCGCAACGCGCACGCGAACTCGGTGACAATGCGACACTGGCATTCGCCCTGCAGACGCAGGGCCTCAACACTTACCTGGGCGGTAATTTCGAGGCCGGCGAACGCCACCTGTCGGACGCGTTGACACTATACGAGCGCCTCCCCGGTATTACCGATCTGATGTGGACGGCCCATATCGAGATGGGAATGCTATGCAGCTCTCGCGGAGAGACCGAACGCGCTGCCGAGAACTTCGGGTTCGTTTACGCGCAGGCATCGGCTACCGGAGAGAAATGGATGTTGTCGTACGCGGTGTACGGATTGGGATTGGTAGAGCTGGTTCGCGGCCGTCACGACGAGGCCATCACCCACGCAATGAACGCCCTCACACTCAACCGCTCCTTCGACGACACAGTCGGAGCAACATTGGTCACCGACCTTCTCGCATGGGCAGAATCCGCGGCAGGTTCCGGGGAACGCGCCGCCGTACTTCTCGGTGCAGCATCGTCCATGTGGGAATCGTTTGGCATGCAGCTCTACGGATCCCGGCACTGGGTCGAACGGAGAGAGGTGTACGAATCGCGTGCGCGGACTTCGCTCGGAGACGAGGTCTACACGGCAGCGCGTCGTTGGGGGTCGACACTGTCGATAGCCGAACTCATCGCTTACGCCCTGGACGAGGAGCCCGACGACCACCCGGCGGCATCGCCACATCCGGTGGTTGGACTCTCACCCCGGGAGATGGACATTGCACAATACGTGGCGAACGGACTCACCAACAGGGAGATCGCGGACCGATTGGTCCTGTCCGTCAGAACCGTCGAGGGGCACGTCGCGCACCTGCTTCGTAAGTTGGGAGTAGCCCGCCGCTCTCAAGTGGCAGCCTCACTCACGTCAGCGACCAGAGTCCGACTGGAGTGAAACGCTTGGGTTCGCCGCAGCGGTGATGCCCTCCGCGTCAACGCGCGGGGGCAAAGACGTCTAAGAGCTTGTCTCATGTGGAGAGTTTCTTGAAGCAGGTGAGTGCCCCGGCGAGGTAGAGGAAGCCGGCGAAGTGTTCACCGCGGCGTTCGTAGCGAATGGTCAGGCGTCGGTAGCCGGTGAGTCACGCGACATGGTGCGTTCGATCTTCCACCGGTACCGGCCGAGCCGGTCGTTCCTGTCGATACCGCGTCGGGCAATGCCCGGGACGATGCCGTGTTCGCGCAGCCATCGGCGGTGTTTGTCGTAGTCGTAACCCATGTCGGCGCGGATCTGTCCGATCGAGTTCGAGCAGCGATCGGCTACGCTGACCACCGTTGCATCGAATTGGTGTCCACATCTCGGGGGGACGCCCAAGTTCCTCACCTATGTCCACGACCTGGTCCTACGCACGGGCCTGGCCGAACTCGCCACCCCGACAACCACTCCCGGACGCCTGCGAGCAGCTGCCACCGCCTACCGCACCCTGTCGATAACCTCACCGCCACAGCGCAACTCGCAGCCTGAGCTATCAAGCAGTCGAACATGAACGGAACACCACAAACTTGACTCAATAATCTGGCTACGCCGAAGTTTGGCTAGGCCCGCAAAGCAACCGTTTGGTCGCGGTCGATCTCTGCTCTTCTTCTGTCTCGTCGTTTCGCGGACCGACCCGGGCATATGATCCGATCAGTTGGCAACCCACCGGCACCAGCGTTCGAGGGCCGGTGGGTTGCCGACATTTTCCGGTTACAGGACCGCGATCAGGCGCGTGTCCGTTGCTCCTTGCTCTAGGCGATGCAGTCCTGCGGGAATGTCGTCGAACGCGATCTGCTCGGTGTGGGGACGAACCGATCCGTCCGCGACGAGCTCGAGTATCGCGCGCGCTTCGTCCTTCGTTCCGTTGGACGAGCCTACGATGCGGACTTCCTTCATCGTGATGTTGGGAATGGACACCGACGACGTCTCCGCCCCCAGGCCGACCTCGACGATGCGGCCACTGTGGCGAATGGCATCGACTGCTGAGTTCAGAGTTCCGTCTGCGCCCGCGAAGTCGATGATCAAGTCCAATTGCTCGGACTCGAAATCGCGGATGTCCTTCGAACACCCCTTCGCACCCAGTTCGCGCGCAAGTGGCCATCGAGACTCGTTGAGCTCGGAGACGAACACGGTAGCCCCTGCCGCCAGTGCGATCTGGACGCCGAAATAGCCGAGACCGCCGAAACCGATGATGCCCACTTTCATTCCGGATTCGACCTGCCCAGCGGTATGCACTGCCCTGTACGCCGTACGGCCGGAGCAGGTAGCTGGCGCGGCATCGCGGAACGAGAGGCCCTCGGGCAGTTTGACCGGCAGATGGGCCGGGACCTTGACTTTTTGAGCGTACCCACCGTTCAGTGCGGTGCCCGGCCCATCGGTAGTGGCGGGTATCCCGATGCGGTCGCCTTTGACGAACTCGGTAACGTCAGTCCCGACTGCGGACACGGTGCCGACGATCTCGTGCCCGAGGACGATGGGTACGTGCCCGAGTAGCGCCGTGATGGTTCCGTTCATGAAGCCGATGTCTGAGTGGCACAGTCCGACCGCCCTGGTGTCGACGATGATGTCGGTGGGTCCGGGCTCCGGGTCAGCCAAGTCGACCATGTGCAGTGGTTCGTCTATCGCCGTGAATTGCCATGCCTTCATCTGCTGGGAGACCTTTCGATGTCGATTGGGCGGGACTGGACCAGGACGTCGAGGACGTTGCCGTCCTGGTCGACGGCGCGCCCGAGTAGTATTGCTTCCCGTTGATCTGGATGAACACCTCGTCCAGATCCCACTTGTCTCCAGACCGAGGTCGCCCCCCGGCGGAGCTGATTGGCGTAGTCGTGGCCGAACTTAGCGCACCATTGGCGGATCGTTTTCGTGGGAGACCACGACGCCGCGCTCGAGCATCCTCTCCGAGATGTCACGCAGGCTCAACGCGAAGCGGTGGTCGAGCCACACACAGTGGGCGATGATCTCGTTCGGATACCGGAATCCTTTGTGCGACGCTGCAGTGGCCACGACCGCCGATCGTCGCAGAGACTCGGGCAGGCCAACCACTTGACGATGCCCATCGAACCCCGGTGCCTGGAACACTGGATGAATCTCCAGGGACGTAAACCGAATTGGACGTCAGTTCGCTGCGACCGTCTCGTGGGTGCCTTCCACGTGCACGTTCGGCACGACCTCCGTCGCGAACAGGCGCAGTGACTCCACCCACGGTGCCGGATCGTCGAGAGCGTCATGGGTGTTGACCGCCAGCTGGCCGTACCGGAAACCTGCCAGCTCGAAGGTCTTCTCGATCTTGGCGATGACCGTTTCGGGGCTGCCACACAGCCAGACGTGGTCGGCCAGGTAGTCCAGGTCGACATCGTCGATGTCGACCTTCTTGTCTGCATCATCGATGAAGCCCTGAAGAATCCGGTACTTCTGGTAGACCGGCATCAGGTACTTCTTCCACGCATGACCCAGGGCGCCGTTCTTGGCCTGCTCCTTGGCTTCCTCGTCGGTCTTTGCAACGTACACGTCGCGGGCGATCTTGAAGTTCGCACCCTGCGGCGTTCCACCGATGGACCGGACGGCCTCGGAGTACGTATCCCACTGCGACCTCAGTAGCGCAGAACCTCCGTAGAAGGAGATGGGGGTCCATCCGCGTTCACCGGCGAGTCGGTGGGACGGAGAGTTCTTGCTCAGACCAGTGACAGCGATCTCGAGACCGTCTGCGCCGCCGTGCGGCGAATGATCTGCGGTCAGGTGGTACTCCTCGCCGTCCTTGACCTTGAACTCACCATGCGATGCGACGCTACCCGGATCGATCTGTCCGTCGAGGCGTGCGGCCTTGTAGTACTTGCCTTCGAAGTTGAAGGGTTCCTGACGCCAGACCTTGTCCATCACCTCGAGTCCCTCCATCAATCGAGGGTGGGCTTCGGACAGGTCACCGGGCTGGCCACGCAGTACCGCCTCGTTTTCCCAGGATCCCGCGCCGACACCGAGGAAATAACGGTCCTCGAGCAACTGCGAGGTGTACCCGACCTGGATGGCGAGCGTCGACGGGTTGTGCAGCGGCACGATGTGCGCCATCGGGGCAAAACGCATGCGCTCGGTGATCTGAGCGGCAGCGACGATCAGCAACTCGGGGTTGGGAATATTCTCCCACGCCTGCATGCCGTGCTCGCCGACCATGAAGTCGCGATAACCGAACTTGTCGGCGGCCGCCGCGAGCAGCAACGAGTACTCGAACGTCTCCTTGTCCTTACGCCCGGGGCGCATGTACGGGGTGTGAAAAATTCCGCATTCCATTTCTGGATCTCCCAATCTTTGTCATCATCGAGGTATCGATTTCGGTCGTGTCGACAGTGCAGCGCTTTCCGGTCGGGACGCGAGAAAATGCTCCGAGTCGTTCAGTCACTCGTTGCGGATTGCATCGTTCACGCAGATCCGCGGCTTCGCGCCGCCCGATGGGCGATAAACGCGAAGGCATCGAACACGGGCTCTGTCCATCATCCGGCGACGTGCCTCGGCGTGTTGCCGGGAAGTACAGACCGATCACCGCACCCTCCAGTGTAATGGTGATCGCGATCACTGTCAACTGTTACGTTGACGTTGATTGCCCGACTGTGGTGGTCGTAATAGTGCTGTGCAACGCGCCTCGCGATTCCCGCTGCTTTCGGGCACTCGCGATATTCCTTTGAGATCGGGTTCTGCGGCAATTTGATCCGTTGGCATGAAGAATCGAGTAACGCATTCGATCTATTTGTGGCGCAACTACGGGCATTAAGAGCGTGTCTCATGTGGGGTGCCTCTCTGTTTGTCAAGCGGCCCTTGCGGAGTGATTGTTCTCTGGTTGAAGACGACGCTTTTCGTCGGACAGCATGATGCGCCAGACGTGATCGGACAGGTGACGTTTGAGGGCGCGCCTGGCCGCTGCCGGCTTCTTGCCCTCGGCGATTTTCTTCTCGAAATAGTTGCGCCCGGCGCTGGCGCGCATCCGGATCTGAACCACAGCGACGGTGTAGAGCGCGCTGTTGAGCTGCCGGTCGCCGTAGCGTGAGAGTCGGTGCCGGTCGGTGTCGGCGCTGGCGATCTGGACCGGTGCCGAGCCGTTGTAGTTCGCATAGGCCGCCGCGGTCGGGAAACGATCTGGCCGACCGGTGCGGCCGATCAGCCGGGCCGCGGTCACCGCACCGATTCCGTCGACCTCGCGCAGGCGGGTGCCGTGCTCGTCGAGGGTCTCGGCCATCTGCTTCTCGTTCGCCGCGAGCTGGTCGTCGAGGCGTCGGATGTCCGCGATGAGATCTCGACACAGCCCGACCCGCATCCAGTCGACAGGGCTCTTGGCGCGGAAGCTTCGTAACAGGGCGGCTGCCGCAGAGGCGGTGAGCGAGGTCGGGGCACCCCCGGCAAGCAGCTGCCGCAGTAGCGCATGCAGCTGATTCATGTTGCGGGTTCTACTGTTGGACAGATTTGTTCGTCGCTCGTCGAGTAGTCCGAGAATCTCGGCGGGACCCTCCGGGTCGACCGGGCGGGCGTCGCCCTGCAGCGCGGCCACACACGCCGCCGCGGCTGCGTCGATGCGGTCGTTCTTGCGGCGGCCGCCGCGGGAGAGTTCCCGCACCCGGGCGGTGGCGGTGGTCGGAACGTCGAGGGTAACCTCCCCGAGGACGAGCAGCCACCGCGCAAGGTGATGTCCGAGGCCGTAGGCATTCTCGACCGCCCACTGGCGTTGCGGCCAGGACTTGGCCCAGGCAATCAGCGTCTTGTAGCCGGTGAGGGTGGCGTCGATGCGGATCGAGCCGAGGTCGGTGTTGGTGGCCGGGTCGACCGCGGTTGCGGTGTGGGTGGACTTGTGCGGGTCGATACCGATGACGATCATGGAAGACGGTTCCCTTCTCTGTCAGGATGGGATCCGCGGAGGACAATCCGACTTCAAGTACCTCTCACAGCAGCTTGGGGTCACGCCTCTCTTCAGTCACTCCGCGAACGCAGACCGGGAGGGTTGGACACACCCCACAAGGGTCAACCCACCGTGCGGGTGACAGGAGCTTCTCGAGTCAGCCCTTCCGGTCTGCTACGGGACGCTACGGGTAGCTGACCCGATCACGAACCGCTGACACTCATACAAGTCGGAGCTTCTTGAAGCAGGTGAGTGCGGCGGCGAGGTGAAGGGAGCCGGCGAAGTGTTCGCCGTGGCGCTCGTAGCGGATGGTCATGCGCCGGTAGCCGGTGAGCCAGGCGATGGTGCGTTCGATCTTCCATCGGTACCGGCCTAGGCGATCGTTTCGCTCGATGCCGCGGCGGGCGATCCGCGGGACGATGCCTCGTTCGCGCAGCCACCGTCGGTGAATGTCGTAGTCGTAGCCCTTGTCGGCGCGAAGCTTTCCCGGCTTGCGTCGGCGCGGTCCGCGCCGAGACCTCACGCCCGGAATCGCTGCCACCAATGGTTGCAGCATCGTGCTGTCATGGGTGTTCGCCCCGGTCACGCCCACGACCAGTGGGATTCCATTCGTTTCGGACAGGACGTGGATCTTCGATCCCTTCTTACCGCGGTCGACCGGGCTGGGACCCGTCAGTGAGCCCCCCTTTTCGCCCGCACGCTTGCCGCGTCCAGGATCGCTGCCGTCCAGTCGAGTTCGCCCGCGCTACCGAGTCGATCGAGCACCTCGCGATGGAGTTTCTCGAACACCCCATCCCGCACCCAGGCACTGAACCGTCGATGCGCCGTCGGCACGGTTACCCCGAACGAGGGCGGCAGGTGCCGCCACGCACATCCGCTGGTGAGCACGTACACGATCGCGGTGAACACCGCCCGGTCATCGGCCGGCGCACTGCCACCTCCCTGCGGCCGGGCGACAAAAGGAGGAATCAACGGTTCGACTATCTCCCACAACGCATCCGGAACCAACCTCAGTGACAACTCATCTACCACGCGTCACATTATGTCCCACAGGTCACTTCATCCACATGAGACACGCTCTAAACATGAATGATGCACCGGAACCCGATCTGGCAGGTGGACGTGTCTTCGGTCTCCCCCTGCCGTGCGGACGGGCGGTATCGAAGGCAGTAGTTTGGTGCGCACAGGTGAGAGCCGCCTTTGATTACGCGGCGCGTGTATGGTTCGTCCGGATCGTTGATCTGCATGGCATCAACGCGCGGGTTGGCCGGTATACAGCACGAATGTGCGGGGGTTACGTTCTTGCCGCCTGCGGAGTGGTCGGCGGTGTAGTGATCTGCTGTCCATTCCCACACGTTGCCGGCCATGTCGCTGAGCCGGTAACCGTTGGGTTGGTAGCGTCCTACCGGCGAGGTCCCGGCGAACCCGTCCTCGAGGAGGTTCTCCCACGGGAACCGTCCCTGCCAGACGTTTCCGCCGGGCCTGCCGCCCGGTTCGTGCTCCTCGCCCCACACGAACTGCTTCCGGTCGAGCCCGCCGCGGGCAGCGAACTCCCATTCGGCCTCGGTCGGCAGGTCCTTGCCCGCCCATTCCGCGTAGGCGCGGGCGTCGAACCACGACACATGCGTGACGGGATGGCGTTCGCGTCCGCCGACGTTGCTGCCCGGACCCTCCGGGTGCCGCCAATCCGCGCCCGGCGTGAACGACCACCAGCGGGTGTAGTCGTCGAGCGGGACGGGCCCCGGTGTCGGGGTGAACACGAGCGAACCGGGCACGAGCAGAGCCGGATCCGCGCCCGGGTACTGCGCGGGGTCGGGGGCGATCTCCGCGGTCGTGACGTGACCGGTGTCCTTCACGAATCGCCGAAACTCGGCCACGGTGACCTGGTGCGAGTCCATCCAGAATCCGTCGACGGTCACCTGGTGGACGGGGCGTTCCTCGGGGTAGAAGTCCTCCGAACCCATCCAGAAAGTACCACCCGAAATCCATTCCATGTTTTTCGGTACCGCGCGCTTCATGGAATCACCCTTCACCGTCGGAAGCGTCCCGTAAACGGTGACCTTCCTTGTGCTTTGCCTGCGATTCGATAGGTGGCATTCAAGCACCGTTAACCTCTCTTGGAATGACGAGGTGGATTCATCTAAATGTTAGAGCGTGTCTCATGTGGGGAGCTTCTTGAAGCAGGTGAGTGCGGCGGCGAGGTGAAGGAAGCCGGCGAAGTGTTCGCCGTGGCGCTCGTAGCGGATGGTCATGCGCCGGTAGCCGGTGAGCCAGGCGATGGTGCGTACGATCTTCCATCGGTACCGGCCGAGGCGATCGTTTCGCTCGATGCCGCGGCGGGCGATCCGCGGGACGATGCCTCGTTCGCGCAGCCACCGTCGGTGAATGTCGAAGTCGTAGCCCTTGTCGGCGCGAAGCTTTCGCGGCTTGCGTCGGCGTGGTTCGCGCCGAGACTTCACGCCCGGAATCGCTGCCACCAATGGTTGCAGCATCGTGCTGTCATGGGTGTTCGCCCCGGTCACGCCCACGACCAGTGGGATTCCATTCGTTTCGGACAGGACGTGGATCTTCGAGCCCTTCTTACCGCGGTCGACCGGGCTGGGACCCGTCAGTGAGCCCCCCTTTTCGCCCGCACGCTTGCCGCGTCCAGGATCGCTGCCGTCCAGTCGAGTTCGCCCGCGCTACCGAGTCGATCGAGCACCTCGCGATGGAGTTTCTCGAACACCCCATCCCGCACCCAGGCACTGAACCGTCGATGCGCGGTCGGCACGGTTACCCCGAACGAGGGCGGCAGGTGCCGCCACGCACATCCGCTGGTGAGCACGTACACGATCGCGGTGAACACCGCCCGGTCATCGGCCGGCGCACTGCCACCTCCCTGCGGCCGGGCGACAAAAGGAGGAATCAACGGTTCTACTATCTCCCACAACGCATCCGGAACCAACCTCAGTGACAACTCATCTACCACGCGTCACATTATATCCCACAGGTCACTTCATCCACATGAGACACCCTCTTAGTCTCCTAGCTATTGAGGTTGAAATTGGGAACCATGAATTTCGAGGATCGGTGACTGCTGACTGCGACGTCACCACTTTATCCTGGCAGGGTTTTACAGTCACTCAAATCCATATGAAAAGTATGGCTACGATCGCAACGATGGAAGTTCCAATGCCCAGTAGGAAAACCGATCCGGCGTTGGCGCAGAGGAACTCCTCGGAGATTCCAATGCTCGATTGGGAATATCGCCATTTTTGTGTAGCGTAAATGGCCGCCACGAATACAAGGATAGCCAACACCACAAGAACATTCGTAGCGCCGTGCACTTGTGTCCAACGCAGCAACGTGGCGCCGATAACACCCAATGCCAACAGAGTTCTGGACCATGCGAGCGTTGTGCGCTCGGGTTGCAACCCGGGATCAGAGTGCCGGGCCATCGTGTGCCGCTTGCTGGTCATTTCCCGGAAGCAACGACTGCAATAAATGTCGCAGCAGCAACCGCACCCCCGAGCGATAGCAGCAAGAATGCGATCGAGGGTATGGGGAGAGGTGCTTGCTGCCGAATGGCCCTTTCCACCCTAAGCCACCGCACCCCAGAGCCGACACTGAGGGCTAGTCCCAGTAACAGCAGTGATGTCGCCACTACACGCCGAACCGGATCCGCGAACAATTCGGTGGCGAAGGCCTCGACGGCGATCCCTGCCGCCAACAATGCCAAGGATGTGCGTATCCAAGCGAGGAAGGTGCGTTCATTGGCCAGGGTGAATCGTGGATCCGGTTCATTCTGGCCCGGGAGCATTTTGGCCGCTACCGCATTCCTCGCCCGTGTTGCTGAGTTGGTGATATTGAGCATGCCGACTTGGCTCCTTGGGGACTTTGTGGATCAGCACTGTTGAGCAACGTCCAGCTCTGGTGGGTGTTACTGAGGGGGCCTTGTCGTACTTTCGTAGCAGGTCATGCTCTGACTTGGATACGTCTGCCGCATAGGCTCTCTAATCATTATCATCTTCAGTGGCCCATGACTCTATGTTCCTCTCGGGACAGTGCCGTGGCGGGAAGCGCGTTATCTGCTCGAAGCCCGGTTTCGGTCCCGCTCGGTCGTTTACGGTGCGATGTCGGCGTTGTTTGCGTGAATGTCCGTCTCCGAATTTGGTTCGGCGGCGTCCCCCGGGTCCTCTTCGGTTTCCGGCGCGTAGACGACTGAGTTGACTTGTGCGGAGACGTCGACGGCGATGGCGCTGGGCCTTCGTCGCTCAGTCTCGGTGCATGGCATCGCCTTTGGCCTGGGTTGGTTCGGTGATGAACGCATCTTGTCGGCGAGTTTGTCGACTATGGATGCTTACCCTCTGGGATTGGTGGGGCAGAGGCCTTCAACCCCGCACGCGCGACGCACTGCCTAGCGGTGCGGGGTACGACACGTGTTCGGCAGGGAAGAGTGAATTGACCTCCCACCGAAGGCAGGCATATCGTCGGGGCTCCGACGGTCGAGTCAGACGATCGGCGGTTCCAATTGGGCCAACAAGCGCAAACGTCGGGCCGGTCTTGTTGATACACGGTTCCGCCGCTGATTTCGACGCCGAGATGACACTACGCTCGTCACCTCAGAATGCGTTTCACGAATAACATCGATTGCGGACTTGTTTGGAGTTAACGACGGCGATAGAGGCATTACACCAATGCTTAAGACTGTCATTATTAGGGGTATTCTACTTGGCATTGAAGCCGGCATCGACTGGTAACGTCACGCCGGTGACATAGCGGCCGTCGTCGCTGACCAGATAGAGAATTGCGTTGCTGACGTCTGCCGGGTCCATTAGTCCGACTGGCATCAGATTGGCGGCCATCTGGGTGGCCTGTGGGTTCTCCTGCAGGTACTTACCGACAACGTTGTTTTCTACCATGGGCGTCGCCACGCCGGTGGGATGGACGGTGTTCACGCGAATCCCGTGCGGGGAGAGCCAGTTGGCGAAGCTGCGCATCAGCCCGACCACGCCGTGCTTTGCTGCTGCATATCCCTGGACGCCGCCCGAACCGTCCGCGCCGCGACCCGACAAGCCTTGAGTCGAACTGGTCAGCACGATTGATCCACCGGCGCCGCGGTCGACCATATCTTGCGCAGCTACGAAAACGGTGTTCCAGACGCCGATCAGGTTGACCCCGATTACGTCGCCGAACGACTGTACGGGGTCCGTTTCCTTGCTGCCCAGCTGGCAGATGCCGGCATTGCCCAGCACAATGTCGACCGGCCCGATCGCGGCTACGCCGTTCTGGTACGCGGACTTCATCGCGGCGAAGTCACGTACGTCGGCTTTCGTCGTGTGGATACGCCGGTTCAGCGCCTTTACCTGGTTGACCGTTTCGTCCATCTCCGACTGTGTGGACATCGGGTAATCGACCGTGTCGATGTCGGTCAGCGAGTCCACCGCGATGATGTCCGCCCCTTCCTGCGCGAGGCGGATGGCGTGGCTGCGACCCTGCCCTCGTGCCGCGCCGGTAATGAACGCGACCTTGCCGTCTAACTTGCCCATATTCTGGTCTCCATCGGTGAGTTGGGGGGATTCAATGAGTGGTGAGGATGGCCCGCAAAGTCTCGGCCGGGGAGGGCTCGTCCTGCTCCACTCCGAGATCGACGCGCACCCAATTCAGTTGTCCGCCGAATTTATTGGCCGTGCCCTGCGGATAGTCCTCGGTCACCGGCGTGCCTCGGTCGCGGCCGACATCCATCGTCTCGTCGATCGAGAAGAAGAATGGGGTAGTGCTGTCGATCCTCCCTGACTGCACCTCCACGCCGTCGATACTGATGGTCGCGATGCCGCCGCGACCGAGGCCCCCACCGTCGTAGTCGAAGCGGAGCGTGACCTCGTGTTCACCGGGACTGAGCGGCACCGTGTGGCGGACCGTATACCGCTGCAAGCCACAGACGTTGTGGCAGAAGCAGACCTTCCCGTCAATAAGGTAAAGCGACCATCCACCAAAGCGGCCGCCTTGAGCGATAATCACTCCGGACACAGGATCCTCGGATGGCACCGCGAGCGAAGCCGTGAGGGTGAAGGACCGGTTCTTCATGTTCGGCGCGGCGTCCTCACGCAGCCCGGGAAGACCCGGCCGCAGGGTCACGCTGAGGCGGTCGCCCATGAGGTCGCGCCGGCCCGCGACCTTGGGATTGATCTTCTCCGTCATTCGGTCGTCCAGCGGGAAGACCTGGTAACGGGCCGCCTCGACCAGGAAGCGTTCCTGCAGTTCCGCCAGCTTCTCGGGGAATATGTGTGCCACGTTGTGGGCCTGGGTCCAGTCGGTCGTCGTGTCGTAAAGCTCCCAGACGTCCTCCGCGAACGGCGCTGGCCGCGCCTGGTCCAACCGCCATGGCACGCGGTGCTGTGTGACCGCGGTCCATCCGTCATGATAAATCCCGCGGTTGCCAACCATCTCGAAGTACTGCGTCGTGTGCCGGTCCGGGGCGGTGGCGTCGGCAAATGTGTAGGCGAACGGGGTGCCTTCGATCGGCCGCTGGGCTGCACCATCGACGACATGCGGCTCCTCGATGCCCGCGACTGCGAGCAACGTCGGAGCGACATCGATGCAGTGGTGCCACTGGTGGCGGAGCTCTCCTCGGGCGGCGATGCCGTTCGGCCAGTGCACGATCATGCCGTTGCGAGTGCCGCCATAGTGGGAGGCCACCTGCTTCGCCCACGCATAGGGCGTGTCCATCGCGAGCGCCCAACCGACAGGGTAATGCGCATACGCCATCGGTCCGCCGATGTCGTCAAGTCTTTCGTGGATGCGCTCGGCGGAGTCTTGGAAACCGTTCGTGGTGAGAGCCTCGTTCAGCGTGCCCACCAACCCACCCTCGGCGGAGGCGCCGTTGTCTCCGAGGATGTAGATGATGAGGGTGTCGTCTAGCTGACCGCGTTGCTCGATTGCGGTCGTCAGCCGGCCGGTCTGGGTGTCCATGTGCTCGGCGAAGGACGCGTACGACTCCATCAGCCGTTCTGCGACTTCCTTCTCGATGTCGTTGAGCTCATCCCAATGTGGCACGCCTTCAGCCCATGGGGCCAGATCTGCGTCCTCGGGCACGATACCGAGCTCACGCTGGCGACGAAGGGTCTGCTCACACTGCTGATCCCAGCCGTGCGCGAACTCTCCCCGGTAACGACCACGCCAGCTGCGCGGCAACTGGAACGGGCTATGGCATGCGCCGTAGCTGAGATAGCAGAACCACGGCTTGTCCGGATCAAGGGTTGACACCGAGTCGATCCAGGAGATCGACTGGTCGACCAGATCTTCCGAAAGGTGGTAGCCCTCCTCCTCGGTGGCGGGCGGCTCGATCGGGGTCAACCCGTCGATGAGGTTGGGGGTGAACTGGTTCGTCTCAGCACCGAGGAACCCGTAGAAGCGGTCGAAACCTTCTTGCGTGGGCCAGCGGTCGAACGGACCAGCCGGTGTGGACTCGGCGCCCGGGGTCTGGTGCATCTTCCCGAACGCCCCGGTGGCATACCCGTTCGCCTGGAGCATCCGCGCGACAGTCGCCACCTCCCGTGGCCGTCGTCCGGTGTATCCGGGAGCCGTCGTGGCTGTGTCCACCACTCCACCCATGCCGCACGTGTGGTGGTTGCGGCCAGTCAGCAGGGCGGCGCGGGTCGGTGAGCATAGCGCCGTGGTGTGGAAACGTGTGTAGCGGAGTCCGTCCGCGGCCAGCCGCTCGGCGGCGGGCATCCGGCACGGCCCGCCGAAGGCCGACGATGCTCCGAAACCCATGTCGTCTACGAGGATCAACAGGATGTTCGGTGCTCCCACCGGGGGCCGCACCGGTTCCTCCGGCTCGTATCCGGGCACCTGCTGGCGGATGTCGGTGGCCGGTGAAATTGGGTGACGCGGTCGGCGAGAGGGCGGCAAGTTGTAACGATCCACGGCATACTCCTTCGATTGTGGGGGACGAGTCAAACCGGCGTGTTCTGGGACGGAACAACCTTCGCTGACTCATCGGGGTGCAGGTCGGCAGCGCGACGTGCACGCGGGACGAGCAGGATGACGACACCGGCACAGAGTGCAGCGGCACCGAAAGTGACGAAGCTCCATCCGGGCGCTACGGCGGAACCGACGAGCAGTCCACCGAGCGTCGGTCCAGCGATCCCGCCGATGCGCGCCATACCGGTGGTCCAGCCGAGCGCCGTGCCCCGCACGGCTGCCGGATAACTGTCACCGGCAAAGCTGAATGACACCACCTGGGCGCCGAATCCGGCAAATCCCGCCGCCAAGACCAGCACGTAGAGCATGGGAGTGGGCAGGGGAAACGCCACGCTGGCGACACAGATGCCCGCCACAGTGAAGCAGACGGCGATGGTGCCCCGGGGACCAAGCCAGTCCGCGATACGAGACAGTAGGAGGCTGCCTAATGAGCTGCCGACGTTCAGTGCGACAAGCAAGAACAGGGCGGACCCCAGGGCGTGGCCCTCCTGCCCGAGAATGACCGGCAACCACGTGAGCAGCCCAAAGGCAAGCAGGAACCCGAAGAATCCTGAGATCGGGAAGGCAATGGTCGCCCGTCGGTATCTAGCGGACATCATCGTGCGCAACGCGGCCCGCTGGTCGGCCCTGGCAGGCTGACTGCCGCGGGGCGTCTCGGAGACAGTAAGACCAAATCGCTCCGCGACCTGGAAAGCGCGCTCCGATTGTCCTCGCGCCATCAGAAACTCTGGCGATTCTGGCAAAAGCCTCCAGAGGAATGGGAGCATGACGAGGCCCAGCAGTCCACCGATGACGAACATCATGCGGAAGCCGAGTTCTGGGAGGATGAATATCCCTGCGACGGCAACAGTTACGGCACCTAGGCCGTAACCCGCTTGAACTGCAGAACCGTAGAAGTTATGGCGGAGGCGCGGTGCGAACTCCAGTGCGAGTGCAATGGCCGTTGGCATGACACCACCTACCGCCAGCCCCATGAGGAAGCGTAATAGGCCAAACCACACGGGCCCGGGAGCGACCGCACACAAGAACGTGAGAACGGTGAATACGCATACACTGGCGAGGAGAAGCGTTCTCCGCCCATACCGATCGGTCAGTCGTCCTGCCGCGAACGCTCCTAGAATCTGACCTAAGAGGGTAAGGCTGGCTATCGCCCCGGCAAGGCCTGGACTCAGTGCCCATACATTCTGGTTCAGCAGAGCGGGCAGGACCGTTCCGTAGACGGCGATGTCGTAGCCGTCTACGAGAACGACCAGAAAACACAGGTAAACGACCTGAATGCCAGATCGAGGCATATCTGCACCACCTTCATTGGCGATCTTCCGCGACGGATTCACGGGCACGGCCATCACGCTATTGAGAGCAAGTCGGTCGAGCAAAGACCAATACCCTGGTGCCGCCATAGGCAGCAGCAATATATGCTTGTCGGTCTCCGAGTCCCCGGAGACCGAATCGAAAGCCAGGGAGATTCTAGGAGGGACTGACATCGAGCGTAGACACCTCGTTTACTTCCTCGCGGTCGCCGACAACGGCTCATTCACGGCAGCAGCCAAAGCAATTCACGTCGCCCAACCGAGCCTCAGCCAGGCAATTCACGCATTGGAGGCCGAGGTCGGTGCGCCGTTGTTCCGGCGTGGTCGCACAGGGGTGGTGATGACCTCGGCTGGCGAGGCGCTCGTCGGACCAGCCAGGCTTGCCTTGCGGGCCCTCGGCGTGGCTGCCACCGCGGTGAGCAACGTCCAAGAGTTGCGTGACGGGAGACTCGACATCGTCGCCCAGCCGACTTTGGCGGCAGATCCCCTCGCAGAGCTCGTGGGCCGTTTCCGAAAGCGCTACCCAGGGGTCAATGTTCGGATCGGAGTGCCCGACGGCGGAGACGTGGTCGATTTGGTGAGCGCGGGAACTTACGAGATCGGACTTACGCTCGGTCCCGTCGCTACCAGGGATCTCGGGGCCCTTGCCCTGCCGGCGGAGGACGTCTCGATTGCGTTTGGCCCCGGTTCGTCCAGGCTCCCAGGCGATGTTCTCTCAATACAGGAACTTGCCCAGATCCCCCTCATCGTCGACCCGCGAGTGCACGCGTCTGTCATGTCCATGCTGGCTGCGCACGGGGTAGAAACTTTGGTGGCAGTGGAGACCTTCCACCGAGAGGCGATCGTGCCGCTGCTGCTCGCCGGTGCGGGCGCCGCCCTACTACTGCCACGATCCGCGGAGCGTGCGAAACAACAGGGTGCTGTTGTCTGCCGGATTCAACCCACCTTGCAGCGGCATACCGTGCTCGTCTACCGCAAACAGGACCTGACTGCTGCAGGAACGGCCTTGGTCCGGATGGCGACGGCTAATTTACCTGTCGCAGAATGAGGGGGTGGCTCATATGAATCTGATTCGTTGTGGCGGCACGATGACGTTCGTGGAGGAAGCGTTGTCCCTTCGGCATGCACTGCCGAGTCGCGATGGGCCCGAGTCCCGGGTCCGGTGTGGTGGTGCCGGAACCGGAGTGTTCTGCTCGTCGTACCGGTGCGACGGAAATCGGCTCGTAGCCGTGCGAATCCTGCAAGCTCTTCCGATGGCAATCGGCCACAATGTGTTCGACAGCTAGCTCGGAGCTGTCCGTGCGATCGGGGGTGCGGCGAGCTTCTCGCTCCCGTTGTCGCTGAGCTGACGGTCCACGGCGACGTCGAACTTCCGCGGTGCTGCGCTGGGCAAACACGGTGACGAAGTCGATCGAGTGTGTCTGGTGCGCCTCATCGACATGGCAGTCCGGAACCTCTGCACTTGAACGAAGGGTTGTCATCAGGCGGATCAGCGACAGTCTGGGAGCCAGACATTTCGGATCTTTTGGCGCGTCAGTGTCGTTGGCACTGTTGTGTGCGCCGGACTGACGATGGGGTTGGCTGTGGAGATGCCGGTGAGGACGACCGGCCTTCCGGCTGCGAGATCGCACAGCGCCTGCGCCTGCTGAACGCGGGTCGTCGTACTGTTACGCCCCGACTCTGGTGGAGGCTTTCATCACACGGAAGGATGAAAGTCATGGTTGCACCGAAGAAGTACCCGGACGAGTTGCGGGAACGGGCGACGAGGTTGGCGACCGAGGGCGGCGGGACCCGGCACCAGCCATGGCGCGATCAAGCGGATCGCCGACCAGTTGGGTGTGCACCCGGAGGCCGCGCAACTGGGTGCCAGGCCGAGATCGATGACGGCCACCGTCCCGGGGTGCGCACCGAGGAGGCCGCACGGATCGCCGAACTCGAACGCGAGAACCGCGAGCTACGCAGGGCCAACGAGATTCGACGCTTCTCGGCCGAGATCCACATCGAGCATCGTGGACTAAGAGCGTGTCTCATGTGGATGAAGTGACTTATGGTGCATGATGTGACTCGTGGTAGCTGACTAAGCTAAGTCAGCCGACGCCGCGGTGCTCAGGGGCGGCCGCCGAGATTTCGAGAACTTCACGGATGCTGCGGGCACCGGCGCCGAGGTCGAGGGCGTTTCTCAGGTGCAGCAAGATCCCGGGCTTGTATCGGTGGGTGGGAGTGGAATCTGCGGCCAGAGAGATCAATTCCTTGGTCACTGCCCGCAGTGCCCGACTCTTCCACGGCACCGCGCAGTAGTCGAAGAACGCTACGAACGTTTCCGGTGACATCCTGAGCAGTGCGTCGAAGAAGCCCGGAAGCTCGGTTTCCATGCGCTGCCAGTACGGGTCGGTGCCGATGTAGCGATCCCACAGGTTCTGCTGCGTCTGATCGAGCGGTGCGTCCTCGCCGCCGTTTCTGCGGCGAACGGCAGACGCCAATTGCCTGGACGACTCGAACAGTGTGTGCACCCCGAGTCCCGATACCACCGTCAGCGCTTCCTGGATCTGCGCAGCGTCGAGGCCCAGGTCGAGCGCTTCCTCGATGTAGCGGCCGGTACCCGCGACATCCATCGTCGTTGCTACCGCGCGAACCGCGATGTGTGTGAGCACACGGGTTTGCTCATCGAGGCCGGCTCCATCCTGAACTCCTTCCAAAATCTCTTCCGCCAACACACGAAGATCTTGGGAGTCGAATCCGACTGTCACGGAACTCATCCGGCTGCGCTCATGGACTTGGCCGGCGTCGTCAGTTGTGTTTTGAGCCCGCGCTTGTTGATCTTAGTCGCCGACATCGGCCACGCCCCCGCCTCGACGAAGTACACCGCACGCGGGATCTTGTACCGGCCGATTTTGCCTTCACAGTATGTGATCAGCTCTTCCGCGGTGAGCTGGTGGCCCTCGCGGACCTCAACGAACGCCACAGGTACTTCGTCGAGCCGGTCGTCTGGCCGGCCGATGACAGCCGCAGTCAGAACGGCAGGATGCGAGCACAGGAAGGACTCGACCTCGATGGCGGCGACGTTTTCGCCACCGACCTTCAGCATGTCCTTGAGCCGTCCGTGGAACACCAGGCACCCCGACTCGGTACGACTGTAGAGGTCCCCGGTCCGCAACCAGCCGTCCGAATCGATCGACTCGGCAGTCTTCTCGGGGTCCTTGTAGTACCCCTCGGTCACGCAATACCCTCGAATCAAGATCTCACCGGGAACCCCCACTGGCTGCTCCGCACCGTCGAATGGATCGACGATGCGAATCTCAACCCCTGGAACGGGCTTTCCTTGCGCACCGCTTCGATCCTCGAACGACTCGTCCGGCTCACTGAGTGCATAGATTCCGGTCGTTTCCGTCATTCCGCATGCGGCCATCAATTCGGCCGCAGGAAAGAGATTCTGAACCTGTTCGATGAGGACCCGTGGACCGATCAGGAACAGGTACCGAATCGAGTCGAACTCGGCCGCGTCGAAGTTCGGGTGCGCCATCATCATCTGCATCGGTCCGGGGAACCAGGGCCAGACACAGGTCGGCCGCTCGGCCCTGATCAGCTCAATGGCGCGGCCAGGTTCGAAGAACGTGTCGGTCAGGAACGTTCCCCCGGCACCGATTGCGCCGATGAGCGGGGCCAGTGCAGCGATGTGGAACAGCGGCCCGCCGGCCCAGCTGAGGTGGCGCTCCCCTGCCGACAAGCGGCCGGTCGCGCGCTCTACCGGGCCACGCGTCATCGATTCGTGGGTGAGCAAGCATCCACGGGGATTGGCAGTCGTCCCCGACGTGTAGAGAATCGCGGCGATGTCTCTCGTCCTCACTCGGCGGCGGTGACGGTGCACGAGAGTCGCGTCGACGGTCTCTGTGGCCGCATCCAACGCGGCCTTGGACGTGAAACCGGGTCGGTCGGTCCCTTTCAGCAAAACGGCTCGACGCAGGCGCGGTGCTTCGGGAAGATGGAGATCACCTGGGCCCGCAGTGGCCAAAGAGGGAAGTGATTCGTGCAGCACCTGCACGAAGTCCACGTAGTCGTCGGGACCGGACACCGTCAGCAACGCGGTGATGTCCGCATTTTCGATGATGTAGCCGAGCTCTTTCGCCTTGTGCCGCGCATTGAGCGGTACGACGACTGCCCCGATCAAGGCCGATCCGAAGAATCCCTCGACGAATTCGATACCGTTCGGTGCGAGGAGCGCGACGTGGTCGCCGGACTGGACTCCCATGGCCAACAGCCCGCGTGCAATCGCGATGGCACGCTCGAGTACCTCGGCGTAGGTGAACCGCTCGTCGGGAAACACGATCAAGTCGCGGTCGGGATGTGCGTGTGCTCCACGCACCAACAGGTCGCCGAGCGGAGTGACGGTGCACCAGTCGCCGGAGTCAGTCATGTCGTCCTCAATTGTCGGTCGTCGGCAAAGTTTTCGTTTGCCGAATCTGTCTGAAACGTGGCACAGACTTCGCGTGCTGCGCGCAGAAGGTCTGTTGATGTCAACGCTAAGCGACTCACGTCACCCTGTCAACGTTGGAGTTGATTTAGTCGACGCGAGTTTCGAGGAGCTCCCCACTCTTGTTACGGATGACCCGAAGCACACAGAAGGCTCTGCGTCGACCGCTACTCCGCAGTGAGATCTCGCCTGCAGCCCGGTCCCGAAGGTTCGAGACCGACGTACGGCATTGCCCCGTGGTCGACCGCCGATCGCAAGAAGTACCGTCATCGAACGGCAGCCCGTGCTCGGAGCTTTTCTCCGCCTGAAGAATTGGACCCGATCGTGCTCTACGTCGATGTTGATCACCCACCTCGATCCGGGCGTATGATCCGACAATGCCTACTTCGACCGCAGCCACCAGCGGCATGAGCCGACGCCGTCGCAGGGCTCAGAACGACAGCAGCCCCAACTATCAGGCCAAACGCCAGGACCTGCTGCGGACCGCCGCCGAAGTTTTCAGGGAAAAGGGCTTCGAAGGGACAACGCTCCACGACATTGCCGAGCGGTTCGGGACCGACAGAGCGTCGATCTACTACTACTTCGCGAGTAAGAGAGAGCTGTTCCAGGCCCTGTTCCACGACATTCTGGTCGATGTTCTCGATGAGAACATCGCGGTTGCCGAACACATCATTGCCAGCGACGACGACGCGACCGGAAAGCTTCGCCGGCTCGTCGAGCAACAGCTGAACTCTTACGAGAAAAACTATCCCTTCGTCTACCTGTATATCCAGGAGGACATGACGCAGTTGCAGCTGGACGCAACGTCCTGGGGCAAAGAGATGGCCCGTAAGACCAAGCGCTTCGAAACTCTTGTCCTCGACACGCTCCAACAGGGCGTCGACGAGGGCGCACTGCGTACCGAGGTACCGGTGCAGCTGATGGCGAAGTCACTGTTCGGGATGATCAACTGGACACATCGGTGGCTCAAACCCGGCATGCGCAAAGTGGATGCCAAGCAGACCGCCGAGGCCTTCTGCGCGTTGTTCTTCAGGGGTGCGAGGACGAAGAACTGACTGTGCGCTGGGTCAGGAAACGATCACCTGACCCAGCGCACATCATCAAGGTGCTTTCAGCGACCGGTCCATTGGGCTGCACGCTTCTCGGCGAAGGCTGCCCTGCCTTCGAGCCGGTCCGCACTGCTCGCGTAGGCCTCGATCGGCTCGTACCGGGTTGCCAGCGCGACCTCGAGCGGCCAACCCGCGCGCGACAGAACGGCGTCCTTCGCGGCCTGAACGGCGAGGGGCGACGCCGAGGCGATTCGGTCCGCCCACGATGTAGCAGTTTCGAGCAGCTTTTCGTACGGTACGACCTCGTTGACGAGTCCGTAACGCTCGGCTTGCTGTGCATCGATGCGCTCGCCGGTGAGAATCAAGGCCATCGCGATGTGATGTGGCAGCTGCCGAATCGCACGGTGCATGATGCCTGCCTCGCCGATGATGCCCACCTTGGTTTCGGGAATACCGAACTGGGCGTTGTCCGCCGCGACGATGATGTCGGCGCACATGGCGAGTTCGAAACCTCCGCCGATCGCGTAGCCCTGAACGGCCGCAATCAGAGGTTTACGAAGAGTGAGCATGGGTCCACCGACGCCGGTGAGTCCACCGCCGAGCGCCATCCTGCGGCCATCGCCTTCCGTCCCTCCGCTGACGTTGGCGCCGGCGCAGAAGGCCTTCTCCCCCGTCGCAGCGAGCACGGCGACCCAGATGTCGGGATTCGAGTTGATTTCGGTCCATGCCTCGAACAACGCCGAATCCATCTCGGGATCGATGGAGTTCAGTGCTTTGGGGCGATCGAGCGTCACACGTGCGACGTGTTTGTCCAGCTCGAACAAGATTCCGCTGCTCACGGTAAGTCCTTCCTCATTACTTCTCTGCCACAGGTTGATTGGTCAGCTCGACGGGTTCGCGATAGGCTGCGATAGCGGCCTTCAGGCCCACCTCGGCCACGAACTTGCGGACCTCGGCCACCGACGGTGACAGATGGAGCAGTGCATCCATTTCCGCACCGCCTTGGGCCGCGGTGCGCACGCCCATTGCTTCCATCGTCTTGTTGATGGACAGCTTCTTGATCCGCAGAATGTCCGATGGAGTGCGTGCCATGCGAGCGGCAAGCGCCTCTACTTCGTCGATCAGGTGTTGCTCGTCCACGGCGTGATTGGCCCAGCCCCACTCGACCGCGGTAGTGCCGTCGATCGAATTACCAGGCACGAACGCCAGTTCCTTGGCCCGCTTGGGGCCGACGAGGGGGGCCCACAGTGGGGCGATGTACCCACCACCGAGCGGTATCGCCGGCTCACCGATCTTCGCGTTGCGTGCCACGAAGGTGAGATCGGTGAACACGCACATCTGGGTGGCTCCCGCGATGCAGTAGCCGTGTACGGCGGCGATCACCGGCTTCGGATGGTCCCAGATCGCGAGGAATCGGTTGACGTTGCGAGCCAAACGCTCCCGGTCGGCCACCGGATCCGGATCCGCTACCACTTTGCCGACCTGACCGATGTCGTAGCCGGCCGAGAAGCCCTTGCCGGCTCCGCGGATTCCGATGACCGGACCTCCGGAGGTGGCCAGCGCGGCCAACGCCGCACTGAACTCGTCCAGCAGCTCGTTCGACAGCGAATTGGCCTTGTCCGGTCGGTTCAGGACGATCCAACTGATGGGGCCCCGATGCTCGATCCGAATGTTCTCGAACTGAGCGTCCGGTTTGGTCTCGGCGACCGTTGTCATGCCCGTCCGATCGGAATTTGCTTCTTGACGTGGAAGTCGACGACACCGGACGCCCGCAGTTCCCGCCGAGCGAAGCGCCAGCCGTGCTCGTCGTCGTACACGAAGTCATCGTGGTACTGGCCGAAGAAATAGCCGTCAGCCTTGCCTTCCTTGGTGTATTGATGCCATGCGTAGAGGACCGAACGGACCTTGGCCGAGTTCAGATCCTCGGAGAAGTCGACGACGACGTTGGAGACATGATGGCTGGTGGCCGTGAAGAACGTGCCGATGCCGTCGAGCGTCTCGCGGTAGGCGGCGCGTCCTTCGGCGCCGAAGTCCGGTCCGTAGGCGACGTAGCAATCCTCCGTGAAGAGCTCGGCGAGCTGGTCAGGAAGGTTCATGTCCAGGTTGTAGGCGTAGTCGAACAGAACCCGTTCGATCTTTCCCTTCTCGACGAGCTCGGTGAGCTCGCGGGTGGACACCTCGCGGGTGGCAGTCATAAGAATCTCCTTCAATGCGACTTGTATGTATGGCTTAATTCGATCCAGTGAACTGGATACTGCAGTACGAATTTGTCAACGTTTCCGAAGACTCGCGGAGCCGCCGGACTCGATGACGGGTAGCTCCCGCAGTCGACTGCGTCTCGGGTGCGGACGCGCCGCGAGTCAGGCAGTGACGGGATAGTCGGAGGGTGCGGGGTCGGCGCCTGGCCAACGGACCGGCAGCTCCGTGGTCAACGACGACGCGACGTCGTCCCAGGGGCCTACATGGACGGTGCGCATGTTGCGCGAGGCGAATCGCCAGCGGCCATCCACTCGGACGTACTCGTCTTCGTAGCGCACGGCACCGAACACGGTCGTGCCGCCCGTCGCGATTTCGAGGTGCGCACCGACGAGGCCCGTTGCGTGATCGTCGTCGATGAAGTCGACCAGTACGTAGTGAGGCGTGTGGATAGTGGTACCGAACGCCGTTCGCGCTTGCCGAATCATGTCGGCGATCCCGCTTCCGCCGGTCGCACCGGGGAAACCGCCCGCGGAGAAGGTCCCCTCGGGCGCGAAGGCGTCGGCGATGGCGTCGAAGTCGTCGAAGTCGGACGCCAAAAAGTATCGAACCGCGAGGTCCTGAAGCTCGGCGCGATCTTCGAGCCGTCGCACCCTGGTCTCGATGTCGGTCATCTGCACTCCTTCGGGACGAGCTGGTCGTGCGCATCCGTTGTCGCCCGCACGCGCCGCGATCAACGTCGGCGTAGATCGCTGGTCCGATCATTATGCGCCGTGCCACAGATGTCAACCTCCAATGTCAGTGCACACAGTGTTGCAATCTACGTGGTTGTGGATCAGATCAACGACGCAGTTGACAGAATTGCCGTGTGAAGGCAGGCTTCGAGAGAGCGATGCGCGTCACAGTCGGGTGTGGTAGCCGCCATAGCGGAGCTGTGGCGCTCGTCGACGGCTATCCGTCGCGGGCGGAGTCGTGAGACGCATTGAATTTCGGGCTGGGTGCCATGTCTCGTCAGTGCCCGGACCGGGTCCATTTCGAAAGGGAGACTCCGTATGAGCGGCACGCTAGAAGGCAAGGTTGCATTCATCACCGGCGCGGCCCGCGGGCAGGGCCGCAGCCACGCGGTACGGCTCGCCGAGGAGGGCGCTGACATCATTGCCGTCGATATCTGCCGCTCGATCGACTCGGTGCCGTATTCACTGGCAACGGAGGACGATCTTGCCGAGACGGTCGCGCTCGTGGAAAAACTTGATCGCCGCATCGTTGCCCGAACAGCTGACGTACGCGACAAGAAGGCACTGTCGGCCGCACTCGATGAAGGTGCCACGGAGCTCGGCGGAGTCGACATCGTGGTGGCCAACGCAGGCATCGCCCCGCAGCAGTCGCACGAACCGGATCGCGATGCAGTCTTCGCCGACGTGATCGGCGTCAATCTGGTCGGAGTCTTCAATACCGTCGAGGTCGCGCGGGAACGCATGATCGCGCAGGGGCGTGGTGGGTCGATCGTGATGACGAGTTCGACGGCCGGAATCAAGGCTGTCGGGGGAAGCTCTGGCGCGGGCATCGGTTACACCGCAAGCAAGCACGGGGTGGTGGGTCTGATGCGGCAGTACGCCGTGCTGCTGGCCGAGCACAACATTCGAGTCAACTCGGTACACCCCACCGGGGTGAACACACCGATGGTGGTGGGAAACACCGCGTTGGCGGAGGCATTGGCAGATCCGGCCAACATGGGTAATTCGATCAGCAACTTGCTGCCGATCGAGATCCTCGAACCCGAGGAGATCAGCAATGCCGTCGCCTGGCTGGTATCCGATCAATCCAGATACGTCACCGGTGTGATGCTGCCCGTCGACGCAGGGTTGACGATCAAATGATCGGCACCCAGACCCCGGGAGTGGCCGAGGGATCGTTGGTAGTCGACGACGATCGCGTGATCGACCCAGGACTGTTCCGCAACATCTTGGGTCATTTCCCCACGGGAGTAGTAGCGGTAACAGCAATCGCCGCCGACGGTCGGCCGGTCGGCATGGCCGTAGGATCATTTACCTCCGTCTCGCTGGAACCACCCCTCGTCGCCTTCCTGCCCGACAAGTCGTCGACAACCTTCCCCAAGATCCTTGCGGCGCAGAGATTCTGCGCAAACGTACTCGGGAACGATCAACGGCACGTGTGCCGAAGTTTGTCCCGCAAAGGCGAAGACAAGTTCGCAGATGTCGACTGGATACCGACCCCGTCGGGAATGCCTCGCATTGTAGGTTCCCTGGCGTGGATCGACTGCGAGATCGACGCCGTGCACCACGCCGGCGACCACTACATCGTCGTGGGACGGGTCCATCATCTCGAACTCGATACACCCGAGTCTCCCTTGATTTTCTTCCAAGGCGGTTACGGCGGCTTCGCCGCTACCGAAACCTCCACATGACGGGGTTGCTCGTCGCCAATCGCGGCGAGGTCGCACTACGCATCATGCGCACTGCGGCCGCACGAGGTCTGCGCACCGTAGCGGTGTACAGCGAGGACGAACCTGATGCGCCGCACGTAATGCGCGCGGACGAATCGATTCCGATTCCCGGAGTCGGACCGTCCGCATATCTGGGCGTGGCGAACATCTGCGGCGCGGCGTTGTCGACTCGGGCAACGATCGTGCACCCCGGCTACGGGTTCCTCAGCGAAAGTGCCGAGCTGGCCGAAGCATGCGCCGCGGCCGGGCTGACTTTCGTGGGCCCGGACGGTCCAACCCTGCGCCTTCTCGGGGACAAGTCCACCACCCGGGCACTGGCCACCCGATGCTCGGTCCCCGTGCTGCCCGCCACACCCGGCCCGACTACCAAGGCAGCGGCCCGCGACTTCGCCGAGTCCCTGGGCGCGACCGCGGTCATAGTCAAGGCCGCCGCTGGTGGCGGCGGGCGCGGCATGCGCATAGTCGACGATCTCCGGGAACTCGATCAAGCCATCGACAGGTGCCGTTCCGAAGCCGAACGTAGCTTCGGCATTCCCGATGTCTACGTCGAGGCCTATCTCCCGCGCGCCCGCCATATCGAAGTTCAGGTGGCCGGCGACGGTAGCAAATTCCCCATGCACCTGTTCGACCGGGATTGCACTGGACAGCGTCGCCACCAGAAGATGGTCGAGATCGCGCCGGCGCAGTTCTTACCCGACACCACGCGCGAGGCTCTGTTCACCGCCGCTGTGTCACTCGCCTCCGCAGTATCACTGCGAGGCTTGGCGACTTTCGAGTTCCTGGTCGACGCCAATGACCTCGATCAGTGGTATTTCATCGAGGCCAATCCCCGGTTGCAAGTCGAGCACGGCATCACCGAACAAATCACCGGCCTGGACCTGGTGGGTCTGCAGCTCGACCTTGCGCACCACCGGACTCTCCCGGACCTGAACCTCTCCCCCGGCGCCCTCGGTCACCCCCGTGGCATCGCAATCGAGGCCCGGATCACCGGAGGACCCAGACCGGACGGTTCCGACCGACTGAAGGAAGTGCGCTTTCCCACCGGACCGCACCTTCGAGTCGAATCACACATGCAGCCCGGAATGCGGGTCGGCACCGGTTACGATCCATTGCTCGCAAAGGTGATAGTTCATCAGGATGACGGTGACTTCGCCACCGCCGCTACGGAGTTGTATTCGTCCCTCGACGATGTTCGTCTCGATGACCTCGATACCGACATCGCTACACTCCAGTGGTTCGTCGGCAGCGACGCGTTCCGATGCGGTCGAACGACGACACGAACGATCGACGACCACCTGGTGAAGACGGCACCGGCGAGCGAGGCGGCACCGGACGAGGAAACCGTCGACGTTCGGACTCCAGTGACCGGAACCGTCGTCGCGCTGTCGGTGAAATCCGGTTCCACTGTCGACCGCGGCGACGTCCTGGTCACGGTCGAAGCGATGAAGATGGAAACCGACGTACGCTCGCCAGTTTCCGGGTCCGTCACCGCCGTGCATGTGGAGGTCGGGCAGTCGGTATCGGCCCGAACCCTACTTGCGGCCATTGAGCCGAACGGCCATCAGCCCGAGCAAGCGGCAATCATCGACCGCCTCGACCTCACAGCCACACGATCCGACCTCGACGACATTATGGCTCGACACCGGCGAACGCTCGACGAGGCCCGCGTAGCCGCCGTCGAACGTCGGCATCAGCGTGGCAAGCGCACCGCGAGGGAGAACCTGCGGGACCTGTTCGATCCCGAACCGTTCCATGAATACGGATCTCTCGTGGTCGCAGCACAACGCCGTCGCAGGCCCGTCGCCGAACTCGAAGACTCCACACCGGCGGACGGTCTCGTCGCGGGCTTTGGGACTGTCGACGGTTATCAAACCGCAGCATTGGCCTACGACTACACCGTGCTGGCTGGGACACAGGGGCTCCAGAGCCACAAGAAGGCTGAGCGGATGTTCGACCTTGCCGGCAGGCGAGGGACCCCCGTCGTCGTGTTCGCCGAAGGCGGCGGCGGCAGACCAGGCGACACGGACGACATGTCCCGCGCAACACGGATGGATCTGGGAACGTTCGTTGCACTCGGCCGCCTCAACGGAGTAGTGCCGACAGTCGGGATCGCCTCAGGACGATGCTTCGCAGGCAACGCTGCCCTGGTGGGAGCATGCGATGTCGTCATCGCCACACAAGACTCGACTATCGGTCTCGGCGGTCCGGCGATGATCGAGGGGGGTGGTCTCGGATCCTTCGCTGCGGAGGAGATCGGGCCTGTGTCGGTTCAGGGTCCCAACGGTGTCATCGACGTGCTCGTCGAGGACGAGGCCGAAGCAGTAGCGGTCGCACGACGCTACTTGGGCTATTTCCGCGGGTCTACGACAACGTGGAGGGAACCCGATCAGCGGCAGCTGCGGCACATCGTGCCCGAGCGACGCAGCCGACCCTTCGACATACGCACCATCGTCGACACCATCGCAGATGAAGACTCTGTGCTCGAGCTTCGCCGCGACTTCGCACCGGGCATCGTCACGGCGTTGGTTCGGATCGAGGGACGGCCTACCGGTGTCGTCGCCAACGACGGCAGCCGTGCCGGCGGGACTATCGGAAGCGCCGAGGCAGACAAGATGGCGCGCTTCTTGCAACTCTGCGAGGCCTATGCGATACCGGTCGTGTCGCTCTGCGACACAGCAGGATTCCTCGTCGGACCCGACGCCGAACGGACGGCATCCGTTCGGCACGTCAGCCGCCTGTTCGTCATTGCACCATCGCTCACGGTGCCGTTCTGCACAGTGATCGTGCGTAAGGCATACGGGCTCGGCGGCCAGGCGATGGCCGGGGGCAGCTTTCGTGTTCCCGACGCGATCGTGGCCTGGCCGACCGGTGAACTCGGTGCGATGGGCCCGGAAGGCGCAGTGAAACTTGGCTTTCGCCGTGAGCTCGATGCCATCGTCGACGACGCCGAACGGGACCAGGCCTATCGTGCTCACCTCGAGCAGTATGAAAAGCAGGGCAAAGCGATCAACGCTGCGTCGGTCTTCGAAATCGACGACGTCATCGATCCGTCCTCGACGAGATCGTGGATCCTCTCGGTGATCAGCACGCCACGACCGGACCGCCCGTCCAGCGTGCGCCGTCGGATCGATACCTGGTAGCGCCTCAGTACCGCAACGGCGCTGATCGGAAGTGGCCGCGGTTCGATCTCTCGGCCAGCATGACCGGTACCACACGTGCTCGCCGGGGGCATGCCGGAGATTCAGCTGCACGACGGATCTCTGTATCGTCTACGCGATCATGACCTGATCATCGAGCGCGACTCCCGCTCCACAGCCTCGGTTTCAGTCGGTAACCCAGGCGGGGGCGAGCCTCGACACGGTCGTGGTGGGGCAGGCGCGTAGGTGTCACAGACGCCGTTGACGTCCCAGTTCACTCCGCGCAGCAACGTTGCATCCCGTCCGTGCTCGCCTCCCGGTCCGCTCGGCCAGCATCCACTCGCTGTTGCATTCGAGGGACTGCGGTTACGACCGGACGAATCGACCGGCGAGTCGCTATGAGAATGCATTCTGACCGGCAGCTGCCAGATCGACGAACACCTAGTCGGTATCGACCACCCGTCAAGGAACGCTGCTACCGTATGTGGTCCTTATCCGCGAACAGTGCCCCGGAGTCGTATGCGTCTCCGGGGCACTGTTCGGTCAAGGACTCAGGGTCGTGACGGTCTTGCCACGATCACCGTGCTGTGTAGTTCTCCAGGTCGGGGCGTTGGGTCATTTGCCAGTACTCCACGTTCAAGAACGGCATCACGAATACCACCCGACCGTGTGAGTTTCGGTAGTAGGTCGACATTCCGCGGTGCGTCCAGACCGTACGCGCATGCGTCGAGTCGACGAGTTCGTTGTACTCACGGTTCGCCTCTGCTGTCGCATCGAGGGCTTTGATTCCGTTGCGGAACATTTCGGTGAGAAGGCCTCGGATGTAACGCATCTGCACCTCCATGAAGAACATGAAGCTGCCGCTGCCGGGGAACGAGTTCGGCCCGCCCAGCATGAAGAAGTTTGGGAAATCGGGTACGGACACACCCAAATAGGCCTTGGGGTCGTCGTCGTTCCAGGCCTCGCGGAGCGACAGTCCACCGATCCCGCGCACATCCATCGAGCTGACGAACCGTGCCGCCTCGAATCCGGTAGCCCACACGATCACGTCGACGTCGGTCTGCGTACCCTGATCGTCGACCAATCCCTCTGCCCGTACAGCGGCGACCGACCTGTCGATCAGGTTGACATTGTCCCTGCGCAACGTCGAGTACCACCCGTTGTCGAGCAAAATGCGCTTTCCGAACGGAGGGTAGTCCGGCAGGACCTTGTCGAGCAGGTCTTCCCGGTCACCGACCTGTGCAGTGATGTACCGGGTGAAGTACTCCCGGTGCGCGTCGTTGCGTGCGTTCACCGAACGCTCGGGGTGATCCCATTCCGGATCGACTCGCAACGATTCGATGACCTTGTCGCCGAACTGCCAGAACAGTCGAATCCAGTACCAGCTGTGATAGATCGGGCACGTCTGCATGAGCCGTCGCAGCTCCATCGGGATAGGCATCCTGAACTTCTCGAACGGAGCCACCCACTGGGGAGAACGCTGGAATATCGTCAACTGCGCTACCTGATCGGCAATAGCCGGGGCGATCTGCATCGAGCTCGCACCCGTTCCGACGATCGCGACGCGCTTGCCGTCGAGTTCGAGGTTCTCCGGCCAGTCGGCGGAATGGAAGCTGATCCCCTCGAACTTGTCCATACCAGGAACGTTGGGGGTTTTCGGTCGATTCAACACGCCCACGGCGCTGATCACCACATCGGACCGCAAGGTCGAGGAAGAACCGTCTGGGTTTCGCACCTCGACAGTCCATTGAGCTGCGTTTTCGTCATAGGTTGCCGATCGCACCTCGGTTCCGTACCGAACACGCTCGCCCGCGCCGAGGTCCTTCAGGACCCGAGCGAAGTAGCCCTGCAGCTCGTTGCGGAGCTCGAAATGCGTAGTCCAGTCATTCTTGGCGAACGAGAACGAGTACAGATGGCTGGGGGTGTCGACACCGGCACCGGGATACGTGTTCTGCCACCAGTTCCCGCCGGCCTCGGGCTGCTTCTCCAGGATGACGTAGTTCACCCCCATGTCTTCGAGCTGCTGAGCGGCGGCGATTCCGGCGACGCCCGTGCCGATGACGATGACCGAGAAGCCCTCGGGGGCCTCGATCGGATCGAGGGCAAGATGCGGTGACTCCGGCGCCGCCCGACGTGCCAGCTCGAGCGAGAGCATCGGCCCGTACTCCGCACCAACGGGCTCACCCATGCACACGCTCATCATGCGTACGGTCAGGTCGGGGGACGGTGCCTCGATGGCCGGGCGGACGCCGTTCTGTAGATCGAGGATCGCCGAGACAGCAGCTTCGCGAATCTCGTCTTGCACTGCCTCGTCGAGACCACCGGAGTCGTGATCGCCGAGTCCCTTTCCTCGGGTGGGTCGATAGGGTGCCTCCAGCCACTTCTCGTCCCCGGTGGTTTGGAACACGACCATCAACAGGGAGGGCACGTTTGCGCGCCCGACTGCCGTTCGGACCTCGGCTTCGGTCAATCGGTCTGGATTGAAACCCACCCCGGTTGCACCATCCGGGGCCGGGGACTCACCTTGCACTGTCTTCATTCGATTACCTCTCGCATCGATGTGGCTACCGGAGACCAGCGCTCCTCGCCCGGATCACTCCCACCCTTCAACGCGCGCGTTGATGAGTCGCTCCCTCATGGTGGCAGCAGGCACGCAAACTTGTCAACGTCGAAGTTGATTTTCATCGTTCCATCCACGTATGCGTTGACATTCCTATCCGACACGGGCAACATTCACGTTGACGTTGATGTGGCTCGAGTCACAACGACCGGTCTTCCCTGCTCATCCACTCGCCGGATGGGTGAAGCACATCCTGAAACGGACGAACCCCATGTCGAACATCACGAGTTCAAACCCAGGTACCGAACTGGTGCTGGATGTCAGCAAGTCACGAAAAGCGCTGGTAGCGGGTTCTCTCGGAAATCTCGTCGAATGGTACGAGTTTGCCATCTACGCTTATATGGCACCGATCATCGCACCGCTGTTCTTTCCCTCCGAGAATCCGACGGCCTCCATCCTCTCGACATTTCTGCTCTTCGCCCTGGCGTTCTTCCTTCGCCCCATCGGTGCACTCATCTTCGGGCGGATGACCGACCGAATCGGACGCAAGCCAGTTCTGGCGCTCATCATCGGACTGATGTCCGTCGCGACAACCTGCATCGGTCTCCTGCCGACGCACGAAGCGATCGGGCTGCTCGCACCATTGCTTCTAACGCTGTGCCGAATCGCCCAAGGCATCTCCGCGGGCGGCGAAATGGGGGGCGCAGTATCTCTGATGGTGGAGTCCGCACCTGCGAACAAGCGCGGCGTGTACGGATCCTGGTCCTTCGTGGGAACGACACTGGGATTCGTGCTCGGTGGCGGAGTTGCCACACTGTTGGCAGTCCTCCTCTCGGACGACGCGATGGCTTCGTGGGGGTGGCGCCTCGGATTTCTGCTGGCCGCTCCCATGGGTATCGTCGTGTTGTACCTGAGATTGAAGGTCGATGAGACACCCCACTTCAAACAGGTCAAGGTGGAAACCGAAGCCGGCGACCTCCCCTCCCCGGCAGAAACAGCACGCCGTCCACTGACCTACCTGCTGACCACCCTCGGCGTAGTGGTGGTCTACAACGCAGTCGGAAACACATTCATGGTCGGCATGCCCACCTTCCTGTCCACGAGCTACAACATGTCGTTCGAGCGCTCCTACTTTCTGGCGCTCGTGACTGGACTGATTGCCGGGCTGACGATGCCCCTGTTCGGCGCCGTGTCCGACCGAATCGGTCGACGACCGGTCCTACTTTTCGGATCCGCCGCCGTGGTGGTGCTGTCCTACCCGCTGTACTCCATGCTGAAGTGGGGATTCGGTGGAGGACTGGTGGCGCTCATCATCGCAGGAATCCTGATCGGCGTCGTGGGAGGACCCATGCCGGCGTTCCTGTCCGAGCGTTTCCGCACCCGCAATCGTGCAACCGGTGTCTCGGTGACCTACGCACTGTCCGTGGCGATCTTCGGCGGAACCGCACCGTACATCATCACATGGTTGGCCTCGGCGACCGGCGACCCCCTCTCCGCCGCCTACTACACCCTCGGTTGCGCGATCATCAGTGTCGTGGCCTTGCTGACCCTTCGGGGATCGCAACGCAACCAACACCGGGAAGAACTCGAACTGTGACACCGCTTCGTCGATCCAACCCGCCCAACGAGTGCAGACAGGTCGGGTCATGAACGAGGAACTGAAGAACCTGCTGGACAAGCAGGCCATAACAGAGGTCATCCACCGGTACTGCCGCGGAGTCGACCGATGTGACGTCGAGCTCCTCGAGTCCGTGTATCACCCGGACTCCTACGACGATCACGGCTACTGGAAAGGAAACGGGCGGGAGTTCGCCGCCTTCGTGGCCGGACGACTGACCGAGGCGAACTCGGCCACGACCCACTCCGTCACCAACACACTCATCGACATACTCGACCACGAGACTGCGCACGCAGAGAGCCAGGTTATGGTCACATTGATCCGGAGAGGGGACGGCCCACCGATCGTCGACCTGATGGGCGCACGCTACCTGGACGTGTTCACCCGCAAACACGACGTGTGGCGGATCGCCGAGAGGACGGTAGTGCTGGACTGGCACAAGTGCGAACAGTGGCGATCCACCAATCCACCCATGCCACTCGATGGATTCAAACAGGGAGCCCGCAGCAACGACCCCCTCTACAGCTTCCTCGGCTCGACAGAATCGAGCCGATAATGCGAGCGGTACTCTGCGAAACACACGGCTCTCCAGAAAACCTCAGAATCGAAGACGTGCCCAGACCCACCCTCGGTAACACGGACGTACGCATCTCCGTCCGCGCTGCAAGCGTCAACTTCCCCGACACCTTGATCATCGAGGGCAAATACCAGGTACAGCCAGAACTTCCCTTCACCCCCGGCTTCGAGGTCGCAGGAGTCATCACCGAAGTCGGCTCAGGCGTCACCGAATACACGGTCGGACAGAAAGTAATGGCCTTGATCGGCGCAGGCTACGGCGGATTCGCCGAGGAGTCCGTCACCGACCAACACACCGCAGAGTTGATCCCCGACGGAATGGACTACACAACTGCAACAGCGTTCTACTCCTGCTACGGAACAAGTTTCCACGCTCTCGTTCAGAGAGGCCGGTTATGCGTAGGCGAAACCCTGCTCGTACTCGGTGCCGCAGGCGGGATCGGCCTCGCAGCAATCGAGATCGGCA
The DNA here is from genome assembly GCF_000280725.2 of Rhodococcus sp. JVH1. Taxonomy (NCBI): domain Bacteria; kingdom Bacillati; phylum Actinomycetota; class Actinomycetes; order Mycobacteriales; family Nocardiaceae; genus Rhodococcus; species Rhodococcus sp. JVH1. Next base: position 331,805 of record NZ_CP166290.1, read on the forward strand.
AGGCACTCGGAGCTCGGGTCATAGCGGCAGCCGGCAGCCCAGAAAAGCTCGCAATGGCGAAAGCACATGGCGCCGACGAACTGATCAACTACCGCCAGCACGATCTACGAGGCGCAATCCGTAACGCGACACGAGGGAAAGGCGTCGATGTCTGCATCGACGCCGTCGGCGGGGACGCCTTTCACGCAGCTTCTCGTGAGATGGCGCAAGGGGGACGGCTGCTGGTTGTGGGATTTGCCAGTGGATCGATCCCGAGTGTCGCGGTCAACCTCCTACTGCTGAAGGGCTACTCCGTAGTCGGTGTCTACTGGAACACATTCGTGCAGTCGAATCCCGCCGAAAAGGCGCGCAACTCGAGAGAACTCGCGAGGCTCTTCGCCGCAGGCAAACTGCGGCCGCTGGTGTCGAATACCTACCCCATGACCGCTGTCGCCGAAGCGTTGACGGCCGTCCACACCCGAGAGGTGATCGGCAAACTCGTCCTCACCGTTCCCTAACCACACCCGCACGTCCAGATGAGCGATGTTCAGGCTCACACCACATATAGTCGAAGGAAGCAACGGATGCTGCTCGAAGGTAAGCGAATTCTGGTGACCGGCGGTGCCCAAGGCATCGGTGCTGCAATAGTCAAGTCCTACGTATCCGAAGGAGCCCAGGTCTACTCCTTCGACCTGAACGAAGAGGACGGATCCACAACCGCGAGAGAAGCCACCGAGACCGGCCCTGGATCCGCCACCTTCAATAAGTTGGACATCACGGACGGACCTGCAACAGACTCAATCTTCCGCAGCGCCGCGCAAGATCTAGGAGGTGTCGACGTCCTCGTAAACATCGCAGGTCTCCAGAGATCCGCCATGGCCGAGGACATCACCGACGAGCTTTTCGACAGTATCTACCGAGTCAACGTGCTCGGCACAATCCATACGAACCAATCAGCCTTCCGGATCATGAAGGATGCAGGCACCGGCGCCATCATCAACTTCGGATCCATGTCCGGTTTCACCGGCGAACTCTCCAATTCGACGTACGGCTCGTCGAAGGGTGCCGTACACACGTGGACCCGGACTGTTGCACGAGAATGGGGGCCGTCGGGAATTCGCGTCAATGCCGTTCTCCCCTATGTAAATACGCCAATGTTCGACAAGTACACCAGCTCTCTGGGAGCGAGTGAGCTCGCGGCTTACCAAGAACAGCTACGCAAAGATATTCCTCTCGGAGGAACCTTCGGCAACGCAGAGAGAGACCTTGCACCGGTATTGGTTTTCCTGGCAAGCGACGCCTCGCACTTCATCACAGGCCAGCTTCTACCCGTGGACGGCGGATTCGCTGCCGTCCGCTGACTGTATGGTTCGGTCGTGTTGAGGCAATCGCCCTGTAGGATGGAAGATTTCGTGGTCCATCCCACTCGAGAGCGGTCCTCCGGCCGAGCTTGCCACCAGCTGCCGCTCTTGGCGCTTCCTGAGCCAATTCGCACCGCCGCACTTTAATTCGGCGCCGCAAGATCCGCCGGGCGCTGTCGCTTGCGCACTCATCCAGAGGTATTCTCCGGCAAGCTAACGCGAAGGATTGACGGATACGCCGGACACGGCTTAGATCGTCTTCGAGACGTCAAAGCGAAATTCGATTTGCGGAAGTAGCCCTTCACGTCGGCGTGCCCTTGGGTGCTGCAGCGCGAGGCTCGATAGGTTGACCTGCGGGTTGACGTGCCGGGGCACAGCGAACGCCTCGAATACGAGAAAACATCTGCCGGGCGTTGACGCGACTATCCGACGAAGAGCGAACTGAGGTGGGATATATGACCAAGCCCGTACTTCTCGTGCACGGCGCCTTCACCGGATCATGGGTGTGGGACAAAGTGGTTACCGAACTGAAACTACGCGGCATACAGGCAACTACCGTGGATCTTCCGAGCCAGGGTGCGGACGGAACGCTCGAGCGAGATGCCCAGACAGTCCGTGACGCGCTCGAGGTAGTTCATGAGCCGACCGTTTTGGTCGGCCATTCGTATGGCGGTGCCGTGATCACCCGTGCCTCCGCGAACAACGACGGCGTGGCGCATCTCGTCTACGTCTGTGCGGCTCTGCCCCAGGCCGGCGAAGCTGTGAGCGATCTCCTGGGCCACGACCCGGAGCCACACGATGACCTCGCGGGAGCGCTCGAGCAGCGGGCGGACGGGACCGCCACCTTCAAGCGCGAGGTAGCACGGGAGACCATGTTCAACGACGCCACAGAAGAGCAGCTCGCCCCGGTACTGGACAAGATGGGCCCACACGCCCTCGGCACGCTCGGTGAACCAGCCACTGGACTCGGCTGGCAACAACACCCCGCCACCTACGTGATCACGCTGCAGGACAAGCAGTTCTCGGTCGCCTTGCAGCAGGAGTTCGCGAGCCACGTCGATACTGTCGTCAAGGTGGACGCCGGCCACGGACCGATGTTCACCAAGCCTGCCGAGATCGCCGACGCGATCGCCGCGGCGGCGAACTGAGCCCTCACAAGGGACCGGATCGAATTCGGGCCGGCTATCGAGAAGTTGCAGCCACGAACTCAACAATTATGTAGACGCTCAGCTCGCTCGATCCCCGCTCTCCCCGTCCTCCGATTCCGACATCGCGGCACGTCACATGCGATCCACCAACTGGACGAAGCCACCTCGGGCGTCAACATGTTCGTAGAAGTGTTCAACGTTAGAGTTGACAGCGTGTCGCGTTAGGTGCAACCATCATGGACAGAGCGACGCACGTCACATGCGCGACGCGATGTGCTCATGCAGTTCCACCAGAGGCAGGCCGAAGTGATCGGGCGGCGTTCTGAGTTCGACGGGAGCCAGGCAGCGCAACGGCCCGAGCCGTACCACCAAATACCGAGGACGAACAGGAAACTGCGGCCCCTACGCCGAGAAGGATGACCCGATGACACTCACCGAGACCAACACAGTGATCGACCCGGGGCATTTTCGCACCGTGCTCGGCCACTTCCCGACCGGCGTCGTGGCGATCACCTCGACCGATTCGGCTGGACTACCGGTCGGCATGGCCGTCGGCTCCTTCACGTCGGTCTCGCTCGATCCGGCGTTGGTCGCGTTCCTCCCGGACAAAAGCTCCAGCACCTTCCCGAAGATTCGCGAAAGCGGCCGTTTCTGCGTGAACGTGCTCGGTGCCGGCCAGCAGGACATCTGCCGAAGTCTCGCACTGAAGGGTTCTGACAAGTTCGCGTCGATCGACTGGACACCGACACAGCATGGCAATCCGCGTATCCACGACTCCATCGCGTGGATCGACTGCGTGATCGATACAGTCCACGAGGCCGGTGACCATTATCTGGTGATAGGCCGGGTCGCATCACTCGAGGTCGAGGATGCGACCTCACCGCTCATCTTCTTCCAGGGCGGCTACGGCTGTTTCTCCTCGACATCCCTCACCGCCCCCGGCGAGGCTGATCTGTTGCACCCCCTGAGCATCGTTGATCAGGCCCGCCCGGAGATGGACGCGGTCGCCCGCGAGCTGGGTGTCGAATGTTGCGCCTCCGTCGCGATCAGAGACCAACTGGTCCTGGTAGGAAGCAGCATGGCAAGCACTCTCCCGACGTCGCCACACATCCGCCTCGGCCAACGGATGCCCTTCGTACCGCCGCTCGCACTGCCACTGATGGCATGGACCGAAGGACGCGAACTCGACAAGTGGATCGGCCGCGGCGGAGAGGCACTCGATCGAGACCTACTCCTGCAAGCAACCACACGCGTCCGTGACCGCGGCTGGTCGCTCGTGCTGCGTAGCGATGCCCAGGTGCGATTTGAAGGCGCTGTTGCGCGGCTTCCACTGACCGGCGCAACGGGCGATCTGGCAGGTGACGTCACCGCAGCCGCCCGCGCCCTCAGCCTCGAAGGATATGAACCGGCCGAGATCGACCCTGCTGCCACATACGATGTCCGGATCATCAGTGCACCGGTATTCGGTAAAGACACGCAACCGGAGCTCCTGTTGAGTCTCTACCAGCTCCCCCATCAATTGTCCGGCGCGGCGGTCGAACGGTACCGAGATCGTTTGCTGACCGCCGCCGAGGCTGTCACCGCGAAGCTGGCCGGAAATACAGCCCCCACGGCGTAATTCGAATCCGCTAAGGGACCTGTTCCGACCGAACCTAGCCTTAACAAAGAAAGCGATACGGGCCTACTACTCGCCATCCGTGGCCAGCACTTCAGAACTGGGACTTCGCACCGTCGCGGTCCGCAATCGCAGCCGAGCTGACCTCTCCCGGTCCCGGTGCCGGACGCCGAGCAGACCCTCGCCAACCTCGGGCACCCCAACCCCCGCCTACGGGCCGACCACCGGATCGCCTCCGCCAGCCTGCGGACCGCTCTGCTCCAACTCTGGAACCTCTGAACCATGGCGGCCAATACGCAGCGTGACCGGCGGAAATGACACGTCCCCACGAGTCACCGAACCGCCATAATCGCCGACAATGCACGCAATTATGGCAATGCCGGCAGGTCGCTTCCGCGGGTGGCGGTTCGCCGTCCCACCCTGTGGCTCGCGCCTTGGCGTCGGCTCACCCGGGTGGGGTCATGCCAGGGCGAGAACTCGGGAACGTGCCTCCAGGTAGCGGGCGAGGAGGTCGAGCATCTCGGCGTCCGGGTGCGCGAGTTCGGGGAGGTTCTTCGCGCTGATGATGGTCTGATCGACGGCGGCGACCTGCCGGCGGCATTCGTCGAGCGCCTCCGGCGTCATTGTTGCGGTGTCGAGCCGGTCGGTGAGGTACCGAATCGACGTCTTCAGGCCCAGTCCCGGGTTGCGGGTGCCGTTGCCGGCCCGGCGGGTTTCGACCATCTGCCACCACTCGTCCAACTCGGCCAGCACCGCGGGATCGGCGACCGCGATCCGCAACGCACGGTCGAGCGACTGCGAATCGGTGAGATCAACCTGGTCCACACCTGCTGCGCGGGTGAGGATCTGGCCGAGTTGGTGGTTGGCGAGGCTGTCCCCGCGGCTCCACCAGTACGACACCATCACGTGTACCTTGCTCGCCGCGGCCAGCTCCCCCACAACATTTCCCTTCAACGCGAGACGAAAGCTTCGAATCCATCCTCACAGCCCAACAACCGCCCCGGAGTTCCGGGTCAGGGCCGTGGATCGGCGATTTCAGGCTGTGCGCCGGGAGGCGTGGGCCGCAGCGCACATCGGGCACCACGTGCGCTCGCCGACGATCCACCCAGTCGTCTCGGCAAACGCCACCGCCTCGGGCCGGCCGGCGACGGCAGCGGCGAAGGTGTGTTCGCACAGATCGCACCGCACCGTCCAGCCGCGCCTGCTTGTGGATCGCACCAATGTATGACCATTCATGTTGTCCCCCGACGTCAACTCTCTGCTGCTCCAGCATGGCACAACCCGCGGCGTGTGGTGGCCCACGCACAGTGCACCCTGGCCGCCACATCCTCAGTACCCGTCCCCCGTCTCGTCGGCATCAATGCCTGCACGAGGAGCACGTGAGCGCCCTACTGCGGCGGGGTTCGTCGCGGTCGGTGCGCAGCGAACACCGCCACCGTTCCGACGACGGTGATGTCGGCGGACTCGAATGCTGCCGACAGCGCGGTGCGCAGGCCGTCGAGGTCGTCGGCCCGGTTGTCGAAGGCCTTGATCGGCCCGTTGTAGAGGGCGCAGAGGGTGCGGCCGAAGAGGTTGTGCTCCACCCCGGTCCCGAGGATGGTGGAGCCGAAGCACACGCCGTCGTCGGCGACGACCTGGGCGATGTGCCCAAACGCTTCCCCCTTCTGCGTCCAGGTTCCGGGAACACAGTGGAACACGAAGTTCGCTGCGACGGAATCGAATACGCCCACGGCGGGGTCGAGGGGGGCGAGGATGCTTCCGGTGTGAACCTCGGGGGTGATGTTCCGGTCGGCGAGCCGACTGGTGGTCATCGCCATCGTGTGGGTGTTGAGGTCCATCAGCGTGACCTCGGGCGCCGCGCTCGGGTGGGTGGCCTGGTGGAGGTACCAGCCGGTGCCGGGGCCGATGTCGAGGTGCCGGCCGCCCAGGTGGGTGTTGTAGTGGGTGAGGAGTCGTTCGCGGGGGCAGCGCCAGGCGTAGGTGTTGCTCCACTTCAGGACGAAGGTGTCGTACGCCGCGAGGACGGCCCGGCTGTACTTGTTGGCTCCGTCCTTTTCCGCCTGAGTGACCTCACCAGCTGTCATGTGTGTGCGCTCCCCCTGATAATTGTTGATCTGTCGTTGCTGTGCGAAGCCGATCCCCCGCAGGCCGTGGACGATCCTAACGGTCTTGAGAACCTTCCGTCGCGGTGCACCACATTCACACACGTCACTTTCCCGCCCGGTAGGAACCCATACTGCACCGGGATCCGCTGGGGGACGAGATGTTCCGTCGTCATGACAAACCTGAGGCCACGGGTACGACGGTGATCATTCGGCGCGGCGCCGGCGTGCTGTACGCAGGTCGGTGCGCGCGCCCTGGCCGGGTCTGTTGTGGGCCCACGCGGTGATCTCCGAGCGTTTGAACAGCGGGGTGCGGCCGATCCACTCCACCGGTGCCGGTGCTTGCCCACGGGAGACGTAGCCGCGGAACGTCGAGGAGGACAGCTCGTTACCGGTTTCCTCCTTGATCAACTCGAGGGCCTGAGCTGTGGTCAGTCGATGTGGGTTGGCCATCGGTGAGCCCTTTCTGTTCATCACCCTTTTCGGCGATGCCGGCAGGGGGTCCGGTTCGGTCGGTGCTGCCCTACGATACAGCGATACATTGCAAGGTGCGAGCCGCACGGGAGTTCCTGCGGAGGACGCTCCGGCGGAACGTCACCAGGGGCCCACACGCGTCATGTTCGATGACGCGGACAGTCAGCGGCCGGGCGTCGGCACGACGGAATGGGGCGTCCAGCTGGGGAGATGACATGTCCCCGACATCCCGCGATTCCCTCCAGACTGCCGGGCGAGGGCCTCTCACGTAGGACACCGCGGCCCCGGGCGGTGGCCGAGGCCCCCGGCCGCAGCGCACGGCGCTTCATCGCGGCAACCGAACGCAGACCACGGCCGCCGGCCCTCGGACCCTCCCACGCAGGGTCCGAGCAGTGGATGCAGCCCACGCGGATCACTTCGGCGGTGGCGATGCCCGCACAGGCGCTATTGCCCGCCGCCGAGGGTGCGCGACCATCCCTTGGCGATGATGCGCGCCGAGACCGTTTGGGGCACTTCCCCGGGCACGGAACAGTTCGGCGCCGTGCGCATCATCTTCAGAGTGTGCGGGCGGAAATCTCGACCCCTGCACCGCGCAGTCGTTCGACGAGCACGTCGCCGAGCGCGGTGGCCGGGGTGAGGACACCGGCCTCGTCGGGGAGCCGATCGCGGTCGAGCACCAGGCTCAGGGCCGCCTCCCCCAGCAGGACCGCGGTGGCCCGGTATCCGGGATCACCCTGCGCCGTCACCCGGGACGCGTACCGGGCGCCGGTCGTGGTGGTGGTGTAGATGTCCATCGCGAAGTAGCCGTTGCGCTGCGTCTTGTCGCTGGGGCCCTCGCCGGGTGCAGGCAGGATGCGGTCGAGGACGTACCGGGTGGGCGGAACGCTGAGACCGAGGACGAGCCCGCCGAGGATGGCCGCGACACCGGCCGCGTAGACGCGGGACAGGCGCGAATCACCGACGCTCATCACCTCCCGGTACTTGAACTTGCGGCCGTACACCCACCCTTTGAGGGCGTTGCTGCGCCGCACGACGCGGGTGTTGTAGGAGCCCATGACGAACGGGGCCTTCCATCCGCGTACCTGCGGGGCGATGTCGGCGCCGTCGACGACGGCGACGTCGGATTGTCGGCCGAGGTCGGGTTCTTTCGTCCGGTCGGGGCTGAGCGAGTACGGGGAGGCGGCGAGCCGGCGCAGTGCCGCATCGCCCCGGGAGACGTCGATCTGGGTGCGCAGCGAGTCGATCGTTCCGCCGGAGACTCCGCCGCTCAGCGACGCGACCAGGGTGGTGTCGGTGAGTTCCCCGGCGCCGTCGGCTTGGATCTTCTGGTGCAGTACGTGCACGCCCAGGTCGGAAGGGATGGAGTCGTAGCCGCAGGAGTGCACGATGCGGACACCGTTGGCGCGGGCCTTGTCGTGGTGGGCGTCGATGCTGGCGCGGACGAACAACACCTCCCCGGTCAGGTCCACGTAGTCGGTGCCGGCCGCGACGGCGGCGGTGACGAGTTCGGTGCCGTACTTCGCGTACGGTCCCACTGTCGTCGCGACAACCCGTGTGCGGGAGGCCAGCTCGGCGAGCGCGACGGGGTCGTCGGCATCGGCGATGACGATCGGCCAATCGGCGGCGCGGGGCCCGAGCGCCGCCCGCGTTGTTTCGAGTTTCGCCTGTGACCGTCCGGCGAGTCCGATCCGCACACCGCCGGGGGCGGTGCGTGCGAGATAGTCGGCGAGCAACCGTCCGACGAACCCGGTGGCACCGTAGATGACGAGATCGAGTTCACGTCCGCTGTCAGTCATGCGCGGAAGCCTAATGGGAGTCGATCAGCGAGCCTTCGACAGGAAACGGATCACGAGGGGGAAGCTGATCACCGAGCCGCCGGCCGGTGAGCACTGCGAGAGCCTGGAGTGAGGGTCGATTCAGATTCCTGATTGTAGAGCGTGCCCCGGCCGGTCGGTGAGGTCGCCTGTAGCGCTGATGGGATGTCGTGCCAACCTCGAGCACTGGTCCATTAGGTAGCCGCCGGGTGTCCTCGAGCTCGAAATTGATTGAGCGAAAACCGAAGGAAGGGGCGGTGATCGATGATCTTCGTCGGCGACGATTGGGCCGAACAGCATCACGATGTGTATCTGATGGACGAGGCCGGGCGGAGGTTGGCATCTCGGCGGCTGCCGGAAGGGCTGGCCGGCATCCGGCAGCTCCATGAACTGGTAGCCGAGCACGCCGAAGAACCAGGTCAAGTAGTTGTCGGCATCGAAACCGACCGCGGCCTGTGGGTACAGGCGCTGACCGCCGCCTGCTATCAGGTGTACGCGGTCAACCCGCTCGCGGCCGCGCGCTACCGAGACCGGCACCACGTCTCGGGTGCGAAGTCCGACCCCGGTGACGCCAAGCTGCTCGCGGACCTGGTGCGCACGGACCGACACAACCACCGCCCGATCGGCGGAGACAGCCCGGACGTGGAGGCGATCAAGGTCCTCGCCCGCGGACACCAGAATCTGATCTGGGCCCGCACCCGGCAGACCAACTCACTGCGCTCGGCACTGCGGGAGTACTACCCGGCCGCGCTGGAGGTGTTCGACGACCTGCACGACCGCGACGCCCTGGCCGTGCTCGGTCGCGCCCCGACTCCCGCCGAGGCCGCGCACCTGACCCTGCCGGCGATCCGATCCGCCCTCAAAAAGGCTGGCCGGCAACGCAACCTCGACACCCGGGCCCGCGACATCCAGGCCGGACTGAGGGTCGAACATCTCGCTGCTCCGCCGCCGGTCGCTGCCGCGTTCGCCGCCACCACCAGAGCTGCGGTCGGCCTCATCGCCGAGTTGAACCGGCAAATCACCGAACTCGAGGCCGAACTGGCAACACATTTTGAGGCACACCCGGACGCCGACATCTACCGCTCCCTGCCAGGACTTGGTGTCATACTCGGCGCCCGGGTGCTCGGTGAATTCGGGGACGACCCCGACCGCTACACCACCACCAAGTCTCGCAGAAACTACGCCGGCACCTCCCCGCTAACTGTCGCGTCCGGCAAAAAACGCGCGGTGCTCGCCCGCCACGTCCGCAACCGGCGCCTCTACGACGCCATCGACCAATGGGCATTCTGCGCACTCTCGTCCAGCCCCGGCGCCCGCGACTTCTACGACCAGAGACGCGACGCCGGCGACCTCCACCACCAAGCTCTCCGCGTCCTCGGCAACCGCCTCGTCGGCATCCTCCACGGCTGCCTCCGCCACCGCACCCACTACGACGAACACATCGCCTGGGACTACCGCCGCACCACCCGGGCTGCTTGACGACTTGCGCCCCTGGGATGTCTACAAGCGACGCGGAGCAGACAGAAGTGGTAGGTGTAACCCTGCGTAACCGCGGCGTGGTGGGGCAGATCCCCTCGAATCCCGGCTCTCGCGCCGGCCGAACGCCCCGACCTGATTCCGCTGTCGCTGGAGCCGAGAGGTCTACGGCCGCATGGTCACCATCGAGAATCGGAGGGGACGTGTCATATTCCCAGTTCACGACCCGTTCCGGGCATGAGCGACGACGGCACTCCTCGATGATCTCCACGCTCGGCGTCCTGGCCAGAGACCACAACGGGGACCTCCCCGCCGTCCGGGTGCCCGAGCCGCTCCTCATGCGAGCGGCGCGGCTCATCGAGAACACCGCCGACCTCGTACGCCAAGGCTCCCACTGCCACCAGACGTCGCCGAGGACGTCCGACCCCACCTGCAGAAGACACTCCGCGAAGACGCCGCCCGGCTCCGGGCACTCATCCCCGACACCGGCGGCCGACGATCCGGCTCCGGCCTATGGGCGGTTCCCGACGATCGATCTTGAACACAACTGTCGCGGGCGCATTCGTGGCTACAGAAACGATAGAAGCGGAGCCGATCTCCGCGGAATGACTGATCCTTGATGCGGCGCCGCACAGCGATACGACCATTTCGGCAGTGCGTGTCTGCCAAATATGCTGGCAGACAAGAATTTCCATTATCCGGTAAGGATTATTACGTCAACCTGAACGCCCTGCCGGCATTGCACCGAATGAATTAATAACAGTGGCGGGGTCGTGCCGAACGATCACCTGCCCTCGGGCGACCTAGCCGGAGTCCCCCGAGCCACTGCGAGACACCGCCGACGTACTAACTGACGAGGGATGCTCGTTGGGCATCGCGTGATGGCGATTTGCTGCCTACCGACGCTCCGGCGTGTGACCTACGTTACGAACTAGAAGCAATGCGCGGCGGGGCAATGCCACGGTCGGCGCAAATGTTCCATCGTTTCCCGAAGCCCAACGGAGTAGCTATGCCCCACATCAAGTTCCTCAACAACGGCGAAGAATCGTGCATCCACGCGGACACGGGTAGCACCGTGATGTCGGTGGCCACCATGAACAACGTCAACGGGATTGTGGCGGAGTGCGGCGGAGGTTGTTCGTGCGCGACGTGCCACGTGTACGTGGAAGGTGGGTGGTTCGACAAGCTCGAGCCCGCCGCCCCGGAGGAACTCGAGCTCCTGGAGTTCCTTGAAGGCGTACAGCCCAATTCACGTCTGTCGTGCCAGATCGCAATCGATACCGAACTCGACGGTCTGACCGTCAGCGTCCCGCCGCAGCAGGGCTGATCGTTGACCACACCCCAGGAGAACACAGTGACGACCAACTTCGACACCCTCTACATCGGCGGCGACTGGACAACCCCGTCAAGTCCGTCAACGTATACCGTCGTCTCCCCCACCACTGAAGAGGTGATTGGTTCGGTTCCTGAAGGCACCGAGGCAGACATTGATCGCGCAGTCGATGCCGGTCGGGCGGCCTTCGACGATCCGACGGGTTGGTCGCAGTACGAGCCTCACCGCCGTGCCGAGATCCTCGAACGCTTCGCCGACGCACTCGACAAGCGCGGAGCCCGCACCGCCGAGGCGGTCAGTCGGCAAAACGGGATGCCGATTCAGACCTCACAGAGCATGGAAGCCGTCTTCCCCGCGCTGCTGCTGCGGTACTACGCCGGTTTGGTCAAAGAATCGACCGATGAGCGCCGTCCGGCGATGTTCGGGGGTACGACCGTCGTGCGCCGGGAACCGGTCGGTGTCGTCGCCGCGATCGTCCCGTGGAACTTCCCTCAAGCTCTCGCCTTCACCAAGATTGCGCCTGCTCTTGCGGCGGGTTGCACCGTGGTGATGAAGCCCTCGCCCGAGACAGTCCTCGATTCGTACGTCATGATCGGGGCCGCCATGGAAGCCGGCCTTCCAGCCGGCGTCCTGAACGTGGTCCCGGCGGGGGCGGCTGTAGGCGCCTATCTCGTGGCCCATCCGGGCATCGACAAGGTCGCGTTCACCGGCTCCACCGCAGCCGGCCGGAGCATCGCCGAGACCTGTGGACGCCTCCTTCGGCCGGTCACCCTCGAACTCGGCGGCAAGTCGGCGGCAATCGTCCTCGACGACGCCGATCTGGGCAGCCGGCTCGAACAATTCTTCCCTGCCACCCTGTTCAACAACGGACAAACCTGCTTCCTCAGCACCCGGATCCTCGCGCCCCGTGCTCGATACGGTGAACTCGTTGACACAATTTCCGACTTCGCGGCGAGCCTGACCGTCGGTGATCCGCTCGATCCGGCCACTCAGATCGGCCCGGTCGTGTCCGCGCGTCAGCGAGAGCGCATCGAGTCGTACATCGCCAAAGGCACCGCTGAGGGCGCGCGCGTCACCGCTGGTGGCGGTCGGCCGGCGGACCACGATCACGGTTACTTCATCTCGCCGACGGTGTTCGCCGATGTCGACAACCGCCACACCATCGCTCAGGAGGAGATCTTCGGACCGGTTCTGGCGCTGATTCCCTACGACGACGTCGACCAGGCCGTGGCGATGGCCAACGACAGCGAGTTCGGACTGGGTGGTTCGGTGTGGAGTGAAGACCCGGAGCGGGCGCTGTCGGTAGCCAACCGTGTGCGCACCGGGAGTATCGGCATCAACTCCTACGTCAACGACCCGGTCTCGCCCTTCGGCGGGATCAAGGCAAGCGGTATGGGCCGGGAGATGGGCCCGGAGGGCCTGGCTGGCTTCCAGCTGGTCAAGTCGATGTACAACGCACCGTAGCCAACGATGCAGCTGGGCGACTCGGATGCCGTAGATGGCGCCCGAGTCGCCCGTGCGCTGCGTCTCCCCAAGCGACAAATGTCTCGTCTTCGAGCACCTCCCTTGTCACCAGCAGTGGCGGCGATCACACTGACGGGGCAGGCTTGCGGCCTCTCACGCTCGGGTTCGCAGCAAAAGGAGTCGCTCAGGTGGATGTGCAGCAACTGGAGATGTTCGTCGCGGTCGCCGAGGAGGGAAGCATCCACGGCGGGGCCCGCCGACTGCTGATAGCCCAGCCCGCAGTATCTAAGTCGCTGCGCAAGCTCGAGCGCCAACTCGGTACCGAACTGCTGATCCGGTCCCCGCAAGGAATCGGACTTACCGTGGCGGGCCAGGTCCTTCTTACTCAGGCCAAGGAAATACTCGAGCGCATGGGCCGCACCATCGAGATCGTGCGCAAGGCGGGCGAACCCGGACGCGAGTTGATAATCGGTCTCATCGCCGGGGCTGTGGCGGCGGCGGAGTTGACCAAAGAGATCATCCGCCAATATCGGGTCGACCGACCGGATGTGAAACTGACACTGCGCGAACTCAACTTCCCCAATCAGTTCACCGCGATCTCCGATGGGCTGGTGGACGTCGCCCTGGTGCGCCCGCCATGCCCGACCCCGGACGTCGCACTGACCTCCCTGTTCGACGAGCCGATCATGCTGTGCTGCCGGGAGGACCATAGACTCGCGGATAAGGACCGCCTCGAGATCGCCGACATCGTCGAGGAACCGATGCTGGACATGGCCGATGCTCCGGTCCTGTGGACCGATTTCTGGCTTCTGGTCAACGAGCGCCACGGGCGACCACCCACAGAGCAGTCTGTCCGAACTCTTTCCGAGATGGGTCTCGCCGTCGCATGCAGCCCCCGCACTGTCACTCCACTCGTCGGCAGCGCGTGGCGCCTCGGACTGGACCCGTCGTCGTTGAGCACGGTCCCTCTGCGTGATGGGCCCCGATCGATCGCGGCGGTGGCCACCGCGCGTGGCGACTACCGCGATGAGGTCTGCGACTTCGTCGCGACCGCGGTGCGCGTGACCCGAGAACGGGTCACCGATATCCCCGACGCAAACCTGCTCGCCTGACTCGGTCAGCATCTGGAGCAGGACTTTCGCCTCGTCATGACCAGTGATTCCGATACGGAATCACGCGATGCGATCTTGCATCTACCCGCCCCATCCGATGTGACATAGATTACTAACCATGGCACGGGAAACCGATGCCCCTTCCTTTGAGATCCCCTCTGCTGGAACGGCTTACACCCTTCCCATGCAACCGGGACCCTTCAAGTCCGATGGAGACCTGTAGTGAAGCAGTGTGACTATCTGATCGTCGGAGCAGGTTCTGCCGGCTCCGTCCTCGCCGACCGGCTCAGCGCCGACGGAGCACGCGTCCTCGTCCTCGAGGCCGGCGGCTCCGACGATGACCCCCTGGTCAAGATTCCTGCCCTGTTCGCCGGAATGTTCCAGGGTCCCAACGACTGGAATTACAACTCTGAGCCCGAGCCGGGACTGTATGGTCGGCGCCTGTTCTTGCCACGCGGGAAGATGCTCGGCGGCTGCTCGTCGATGAACGCCCTCATTTACATGCGCGGTGCTCGCACCGACTATGACCGCTGGGTCGACGACTTCGGCGCCACCGGTTGGTCATACGACGAGGTGTTGCCGTACTTCAAGCGGTCCGAGAACAATGCCGACATCCGCGACGAATTCCACGGGCACGACGGCGGCCTGCATGTGACGCGCGATCGCTGGCTTTCTCCCCATGCCGAGTCATTTATCGATGCTGCCGCTTCCAGCGGCATCGCCCGAAATGACGACTTCAACGGCGCACAACAGGACGGCACCGGACTGTTCCAGGTCACCGCACACCAAGGTCGGCGCTGCTCAGCGGCGGATGCATTCCTGCGGCCGGCGATGGAGCGGCCCAATGTCGAGGTCGTCACCGGAGCTCTCGTGCGACGGATCGTTCTCGACGGGAACCGGGCGGTGGGCGTGGAGTACATCGAGGACGGTTTTCTGCACACGGCGGTCGCCGATCGTGAGGTCATTCTCAGTGCAGGCGCCTACAACTCCCCGAAGATTCTCATGCTCTCGGGAATCGGCCCGGCCGAGCATCTGCGGGAGATCGGCATCGACACCGTTCTCGACTCTCCGCACGTGGGCGGTAACTTGCAGGATCATCCGCTGACGTTGTTGCACTGGGACACCGACAGCACCGACACGATCAGTGACCTCGCCCAGCCCGCGTACATGGATCAGTGGCTCGCGGAGGGTACGGGCAAGCTGACGTCGAACGCCGCCGAGGCCGCGGTGCTGTGGCGATCCGACTCGTCCCTGCCCGCCGCGGACTTCCAGATGGTGTTCGTTCCCGGCTTCTTCTGGGACCACGGTTTCCGCCGACCGACGGTCGGCGGTGTCACGATCGGGCTGTCCTACAACGGCCCGTCCTCGTCGGGTTCGGTGCGGTTGCGCTCGTCCGATCCGGCAGCCCCACCGCGCATCGTCAGCAATCTGCTCTCGCAGCAGTCCGAGGTGGACGCGGTCATCCGCGCCATCGGCCTGGCCGAGGAAATCGCGGGTCGACCGGAACTGTCTACGACGTTCGGCGAACGGGTCAATCCCGGCCGGAGTGTCGGCAAGGCCGAACTCGCCGCATGGGTCCGCGCCGACACCCAGCACATGTACCACCCCACCAGCACCTGCCGGATCGGTGTTCCGGGAGAGGGTGTCGTCGATCCGGACCTGAAGGTCCACGGCATCGAGGGTTTGCGCGTCGTAGACGCATCGATCATGCCGAGAATCGTCTCGGGCAACACCAACGCCCCGGCGATCATGATCGGTGAGCGTGGGGCGGATCTGATTCTCGGCAAGTCCATCGACGTGGCCACTGCCGACGCTGTCGCCGTCTAACCCGAAACCGTCACGAAACAACCTCGACTCACTCCAGTTCAGCTCTTTCTGCACATCGATCCGGTCGAACACATCGACCGGAGGAGGTATTGAACACCATGACTGCACACCTGACCGAGCAGGACTACCGCGTTCCCGAAAACATCGCGAAGGCCGCTATCCTGCCGGAGTCCTACACCGACGAGCAGGCCGTCACGTACCCGGCGTTTGCTTGGCTTCGTGCGAACAACCCGTTCGGGGTCGCGCACGTCGAGGGATACGACCCGATCTGGCTTGCCACCAAGCACGCCGACATCCTGGAGATCGAGAAGAATCCCGCGGTATTCGCCAGCGGCATGGACGAGCCGAACATCAACGACAGTGCCAGTGCGGGCTTCCTGAAAATGGTCAACAGCGGTGGGAGCCGCACCCTGGACACGCTGGCCTACATGGACGCACCCGAGCACACCAAGATCAAGAACGTCACGAGTGCCTGGTTCATGCCCGCGAGTGTGCGCAAGCGCGAAGACGAAATCCGCACGTTGGCCAAGGATGCGGTCGACCGGCTGCTCTCGTTCGACGGCGAGTGCGATTTCGTGAAGGACTTCGCCATCTACTACCCACTGCGGGTCATCATGAGCCTGTTCGGAGTGCCGCCGGAGGACGAGCCCCGGATGCTCACCCTGACACAGGAAATGTTCGGACCTGCCGACCCGGAGACCCAGCGGGCCGAGATGGTTCCGGAACCGGACGCGATGGCCCGTATGTGGAAGGCCGCCATCGACGACTTCTCCACGTACTTCAACGATCTGGCCGCCGAACGCCGAAAGAACCCTACCGATGACCTCGCGTCGATCATCGCCAACGCCAAGGTCGACGGGGAGTACCTCTCGCCCTCGTTCATCAACGGTTACTACGTGGCGATCGCCACGGCCGGTCACGACACCACCTCGTCGACCGTGTCCGGTGCCATCAAGGCACTCGCCGACAACCCCGATCAGCTCGAGAAGGTCCGAGGTGATCTGTCACTGATTCCCTCGCTGGTGGAGGAAGCCGTCCGGTACATCTCTCCGGTCAAACACTTCCAGCGTGTCGTCACCCAGGACCACGAGTTCCGTGGCCGCCAGCTCCACCGCGGCGACCACGTCATGTTGCTGTACCCGTCGGCGAACCGGGACGAGGAAGTCTTCGACAACCCGGATCAGTTCGACATCACTCGGCGCCCGAACAAGCACATCGCCTTCGGTCACGGTCCGCACATGTGCATCGGCCAGCACGTGGCCAAGCTGGAGATGCGGATCCTGTTCGAGGAACTGCTTCCTCGCATCCGCAAGGTCGAGGTTGTCGGAGAACCCAAGTATGTGGCAGCCAACTTCCTGTCCGGCCTGAAGTCCCTTCCGGTCAGCATCACGAAGGCCTAACCGATGAGTACGGAAACCTCCGTGGTCGGCGCCGTCATCATCGGCGCCGGCCACGCCGGCATCACCGCCGCAGCACTGCTTCGCCAACGCGGATTCGACGCCCCGGTCACCATCGTCGGGGACAGTGAACACCTGCCCTACCACCGCCCCCCGTTGTCGAAGTCCTATCTGTCCGGCCCTGACGGCGCACTGGATCCGCTGAGACCGTCCGAGTTCTACCGCAGCGAGGGAATCGACCTCATTCGCGGACAGCAGGTTTCGATGATCGATCCTGACCGCAAGGTGGTGCGGCTCGATGACGGAACGACCCTCGAATACTCGTCGCTGATCCTGGCCACCGGGGCACGTCCACGAGATCTGACCATTGCCGGCTCCTCCCTCCGCGGTGTGACCAGCCTGCACAACTATGAAGACTCCCTGGCACTGCGAGATTTGCTTGGCGCCGGCCCCGGTACCAAAGTCGCTATCGTCGGCGCCGGGTACGTCGGTCTCGAGGTGGCCGCCGCGGGCCTCAAGCACGGGGTGGACATCACCGTCGTCGAACGCGCCGAGCGTGCGTTGGGTCGAGTAGCAAGCCCGGACCTGTCGACGTGGTTGTCGGGATACCACCGCGACCGCGGCACCCGACTGTTGACCAGCGCAGACCTGCAGGAGTTCCTTCCCGGAGAGGAAGGGGCGGTCCGTGCTCTGCGTCTGGCCGACGGCACGGTAATCGACTGCGACGGTGCGCTTGTGGGGGTCGGGGTTCTCCCCTGTGACGGGTTGGCCCGCGCCGCCGGCATCCACTGTGACAGCACGGGTGTGGTAGTCGACGCCGACGCCCGTACGTCCGCGCCGTCGGTGTATGCGATCGGCGATGTCACGAGTCGGCCGGTCCCTCCCTATCCTGGCCGGTTCCGGCTGGAGAGCATTCCCAGCGCGACGGAGCAGGCCGGCCAGGCGGTCGCCGCCATCCTCGGGCTCGATGCGCCCAAACCGGAGGTGCCGTGGTTTTGGTCGGACCAGTTCGATGCCAAGATCAAGATCGCCGGCCTCTTGGTGGACGCGACGACCGCGGTGGTTCGCGGCAATCCCGCCGACGACCGCTTCGCGGTGTTTCATCTCGCCGACGACGACACCGTGCGCGCCGTCGAGACGGTCAATTCTGCGCCCGAGTTCATGGCCGGCAAGCGCTGGATCGCCGAGGGCGTTCGGATCGACCGGCGACGCATCGAGGACCAGTCCATCGCCCTGCGTGAAGTGCCGTCCGGGGCGCCCGTCCGTTCCTGATCCGCCGGATACCCGCGTCCGGAGGGGAGGTCACACGACACTCGCTATGGTAGATGGTGAGCAACAAACTAATTTGGAAGGTGTCGTGTGACCGACTCGGTTCGTTCGGGAAACCGGCAGGAAGAACGCTCGGGTCTGTCGACCCGGCGACTACTGAAGTCCACGGCACAGTTGATTGCCGAGGTGGGGTACGACCGGACGACCCTGACCGAGATCGGCAAACGTGCAGGCTACAGCCACGGTCTGGTCAGTCGGCGATTCGGTAGCAAATCCGCGCTCGTCGAAACCCTGATCGAGAAGTTGAGTGAACGTTTCGGGCACGAGCAGCTTCCGGGCACTCTGCTCCATGCAACGGGAGTCGACGCACTGTTGGCAGTCCTCGACGAGATCCAGAAGGACTCTGCGAACTCGCCGGAATCGCTCCGCGGCTTTTACGCCCTGCTCTTCGAAGGTCTCAAACCGATCCCGGAATTGCACACTTTCGTCGCAGACCTCCACGCCAGGTATGTTGCCGGCCTTACCCGACAAGTGGCAGCCGGCCGTCAGACGGGTCGACTTCGCCAAGGGGTCGACCCCGCCGAGATCACCGAACTCACGGTCAATGCTCTCCGGGGCCTGGCATACCGGTGGTTGCTCGACGAGGATCGGGTGGACTTCAACTGTGGCCTCGATTCGCTCGCGCGTCAGCTCGTCCATCTCGCCGCCCCACCCGAGGACCGCCGAGATGGCCGCTGACCAGACCAGCAGCGATCGCAGGACCCCGCACGAGGCGCTGATCGACCTGAGCAACGAGGGGTTGGCGGTCCTCGACGCATCCGGGTGCTACCTGACCGTCAACCCCGCGGGCCAGCGCATCCTCGGCTCCGGCGATGCCGACCTGATCGGCCGACGAGCGGTGTTCCTCGGCGACCGGAACTGGCCGGAGTCGGGAAATCACTGCATCGACGGAACGGTGTGGATCGGCACGGCCGAAGTCGAGTATCACATCCGCCCGGCCCAGCTCGACACCGGTGAAGGGTGCCGAGTCGTACGGTTCTGCCCCACCGACCCCGCTGTGCGTGACCGGCGTGCGCTCGCCGCCTTCACCCGGACTGCGGCCGCCATCGCATGCGAGAACCAGCTCGACGTCGTTCTCGACAGGCTCGCAGCCGAGGTGCGCGACACCGTGGGAATGGCGACCTGCGCCGTCATCCTCGTCGACGAGGCCACCGGCGCACTCCACCATGTCGGCAAGTCGGGCCTTCCAGTCGACTACGGCGAGCGAATCGAGTTGTGCCGCCGCCAAGGCGCACCCTTGGCCACCACGAAAGCGATCGACGAGGCACGCATCGTGATCTCGGAGAAGTTTCGAGACGCTGCCCTCGCAGACCCTCGATGGCACCCCGTCCACGACCTCCTTCGCACTATGGACTGGGACACCTACGTCGCTGTTCCGTTGGTCGTCCGAGACAAGGTCATCGGTGCGCTCGCCGGCTTCTTGACCGAGGGACGAGCGCCCGACCGAGAAGACATCCGATTCATCGCCGCGATGGCCGACCAGGCGGCGATCGCGGTGTCGAACGCGCAGATGTTCAAGCGCCTCGAGCTGCAAGCAGCACGGGAAGAACGCCGCAAACTTGCCCGGGACATGCACGATTCGGTCACTCAGGCATTGTTCTCACTGTCGTTGCGGACCAAAGCTCTCGAAGTCAGCGTCGACACCGGTGAGGACATCGACCTGGTCGAACAAGTCCGGCAGATCCACGAACTCGTCTGTGGGGCGCAAACGGAGATGCGGGCCCTGATCATGCACCGCCGCCCCGCCGCCCTCGGCGAGGAAGGATTGGTCCCCTCAATCCGCAAACACGTCGCCGCGGTTGCCGCGCGTGAGGGCCTATCCCTGACGGTCGAATCCGACGACGAGTTCTACGAGCTCGATGAGACCGTCGAAGAAGACCTGTTCATGGTTGTCGGCGAGGCGATCCATAACGTCGTCAAGCATGCGCAAGCGACGAGTGCGGTCGTGCGGATCCGGCGGTCGTTCGCGGACGCATCGGTCTTGACGGTGACGATCGTCGACGACGGAGTAGGTTTCTCCGGCCCCAGCGATGACCAGTACTCTTTCGGCCTGGTTTCGATGTCGGAGCGGGTGAAAGCACACGGCGGAAAGCTGACCGTACGCTCCCGCCCCGGGAGCGACCCAGCACACGGCACCACTGTACGTGTGGAAATTCCCAGTTTGAGTCCCCTCGGTGATGATCCGGGCGCGGGAGATGAGGTTGCACACGATGGATGAGATATCGGTATTTCTGGTCGACGACCATACGTTGGTTCGCCACGGGCTGAGGGCATTTCTCGCCACGCAAAAGGATGTCACCGTCATCGGTGAGGCCGAAAACGGGAAACAGGCGATCGACAAGCTCCGGGCGCATGCCGCAGCGGGCCAACTACCCGATGTAATCCTGATGGACCTCGTCATGCCCGAACTCGACGGTGTGGGCGCAATCACTGCCCTGCGCGCCACGCATCCGGACCTGAAAATAATTGCACTATCAAGCTTTTCGGAGACCGAACGGGTGCACGCCGCGTTGCAGGCTGGTGCCACCGGTTACCTGCTGAAGAGCTCCGACCCCGGCGAGATCATCACCGCCATCAGATCGGCGCAACGCGATCAGGTACACCTCGACCCGGCTGTCGCACAGGTACTCGCGCGGTCCATGAGAACCGGTCACGGGGCCGCCCTATCTGCCCGGGAACGCGAAGTGCTGGCGTTGGTGGCCCGGGGCTACTCGAATCAAGAAATCGCGGATGCGCTCTTCCTCAGCGAACGAACCGCTCGCACGCATGTCAGTCACATCATCTCCAAACTCGGCTTGTCGTCGCGAATCCAAGCGGCGCTCTGGGCGATCCGAGAGGGTATCGCCACATTCTGAGCGGGTCGATGCGCCGATCGTGCCCACGATCGTCTCCGGCAACCGCGTGAGGTTCGTGCCAATCGGTCCCGGCGCGACGTCGCCCGGATCAGCTACGGTCCATCCCCTGACGGCCGGGCGAGATCGACGGGCAGCGACACATCGGCAGCGACACGCTAAAGTTGATAGGTAACTACCAACTCAGACGGAGGGTGTCGGGTGACCGGTGTCGATCGCACTGGGAACAAGCAGTCGGAACGCTCAAATCTATCTACCCGACGCCTGTTGCAAGCTACCGCCGAGCTCATCGCGGAAGTGGGATACGACCGTACGACACTGGCCGAGATCGGCAAGCGCGCCGGATACAGCCACGGCATGGTCAGTCGACGGTTCGGCAGCAAGTCGGCTCTGGTCGAGGCCCTCATCACACGGCTCAGCGAACGCTTCGGTCACCGACAACTGCCCCAGACCCTTGCCCACAGCACGGGTATCGACGCCCTGTTGGCCGTTATCGAGGAGATAGGAAAGGACGCCTCGAACTCGACCCAGTCAATTCGAGGCTTCTACGCGTTGCTCTTCGAAGGCCTCAAACCCATCCCCGAACTTCACGGCTTTGTCGCCGATCTGCATGCCGACTACATCGAAAGCCTCACGCAACAGGTCGCCCGCGGGCGGCAAACCGGCCGCCTCCGAGATGGCGTCGATCCGGCGGAGATCACCGAACTGGCGGTCAATGCCCTGCGGGGCCTCGCGTACCGATGGATGCTCGACGAGGATCGAGTCGACTTTGCCGGCGGGTTGACCAGCCTCGCCCGCCAACTCGCCCTGCTGGGCGCCCCCGACGAGCGCGATTGACCCGGCCGCCAGCTGCGCCGTCGACGGCAAGAGGGCGGCAGTGCTGGCCGTCGTGGACGACAAGGCGCGGTCTCTGACGGCGGACCCCCGCCGAGTGTTCGATTCTCCGCCGTGACACACCCGAACACACAGGTGCAGCACTCTATTTTTGTCGCCGATGACCTTTGGTCGTGGTCTGAATGCTCGCCAATTGCGGGGTGCGAGGTGGCATTGCGACGAATGTCTCGATCAAGACGCGTCCACCGACCCTGTTGTGACGTGCACCATAGGTCTTGACTTGATTGAGGGAAATGGCTCGCCCGTATGAGGCGTACGTGTACCCGCAACATCTCGACCCCGCCGCTTGAACACGGAGCTGCTTTGGAACTGACGCGACTCGAGTTGGACCTTCTTGCCGCGCAGTGTCAGCTCAACGAAGGAGAACGCTATGACCGGCCCACTTTCGGGTGTGCGCGTCATCGACTTGACCGCTGCACTTGCCGGACCGTACGGCACCATGATTCTTGCCGACCTGGGAGCCGACATCATCAAAGTCGAGCCACCGGGCGGAGAGGTCACGCGCAGAGTGGGGCCGTACCCGACCAGCACGGACGGTCAGCAAACACTCGGTGGGTACTTCCAGAGCATCAACCGCGGAAAGCGCAGCATCGTTCTCGATCTCAAGACCCCGCAGGGGCACGCGGAGTTACTGGACCTGGTCCGCACTGCCGACGTCGTGGTCGAGAACTTCGGCCCGGGGGTGGTCGAGCGACTCAATATCTCCTACGACGAACTGCGCCGCGTCAATCCGCGTCTGGTGTACGGATCGTTGACCGGTTTCGGGGCTGCGTGGTCGGGTGAAAGTCCCTACATTGATTGGCCTGCAATGGATATCACCATCCAAGCCATGGCGGGGGCCCTGAGTATCACGGGAACCGAAGACGGAAAACCTGTCAAAATCGGCCCCGGCATCGGGGACATCTTTCCCGGGACGATGTTGACGATCGGCGTTCTGGCCGCACTGTGGGAAGTTCAACAGACCGGGGAGGGGCAACAGATCGACGTGTCGATGTTCGATGCCATGCTCTCCCTCTGCGAACGCATGGTCTACCAGTACTCCTACACCGGACAGGTACCCAAGCCGATCGGCAACACGCACCCCATTCTCACCCCTTTCGACGTGCTCGAAGTCAAGGACGGGTGGATTGCCATCGCCGCTACCACCCAGCTGAGGTGGGAGGCGCTGTGCCGCATCATGGAAATGCCGGAACTCATCACTGACCCCCGGTTCCGGGACGAGGGTTGCCGTGTCGAGCACCGCTCCGAGATTCGGCACATCCTCGACACCTGGTCGCGCGACCTCACGCGGGCGGAGCTCCGCGAAAAATTGGGTGGAAAGGTTCCGTTCGGGCCTGTCAACGACATCCGGGACATCTTCGACGACCCCCACGCATGGGCTCGAAAGATGCTCGTCGAGATCGAGAACCCCGGATCCACCCAGCGGGCGATCGTTGCCGGCCAACCCATCAAGTTCAGTCGAACTCAGGCAACTGTCGGCGCCCGAGCACCCCAGCTCGACGAGCACGGGGACGCCCTGCGTGCCGAGACCCGCGCCGCAACCGTCCACGGAGTCGCGAGGTGACTGCCTATGAGGTGAGCCCGGAATTCACCGATCTGGTTGAGCGTCTGCGGCAATCCCCGTTTCGCGCCGACACCACGACCGTGCCCAAGCTACGAGCCAACTTCGAAAAGTTCGCGGCCTCCTTCTACAATCCCCCGGCGGCCGAATTCGTACGCGACAATGCGAACGGCGTCGACGTCGAGTGGACTCGAGTACCCGGCTGTGATCGCTCGCAGGTCGTGCTCTACCTGCACGGCGGCGGCTATTCCATCGGATCGATCGAGGGATATCGCGACTTCTGCGCACGCATCTCGGAAGGCTCCGGTTCGGCTGTGCTGTCGGTCGGCTACCGGTTGGCCCCCGAACACCGGTTCCCCGCTGCCCTCGATGATGCGGTCACCGCGTACCGCTGGCTCATCGATTCGGGCGTACACGCTGATCGAATAGTCGTGGCCGGTGATTCTGCCGGCGGCGGATTGACCGTGTCGATGATGGTGGCACTGCGTGATGCCGCAATCGCGCTACCTGCCGCCGCCGTGTGCATCTCTCCATTGACCGACCTGGCCCACACCGGGGCATCGGTACTCGAGAAGGCCTACGCCGATCCGATCGTCACCCCGGAAGGAAGTCACTCCTACGCCGTTCGCTACCTGGGCGAACAGGGCGATCCGACCGATCCCCTGGCCTCCCCGTTGTACGCCGACCTGCACTCGTTGCCACCGGTGCTGATCCAGTGCGGAACAGCCGAGGTACTACTCGACGATTCACTCCGCTTGGCGCGCAGGATCCGGGACGCGGGTGGCAGTGTCGATCTCGATGTGTGGCCGGAGATGATCCACATCTTCCCCTTCTTTGCATCCAAGGTCCCGGAGTCGCAGCGAGCGCTGAGATACCTGACCGCGTTCGTCGCACAGGCATTCGGCCGTGAGAAGAATCCGTCACACGCGAACGCTTCGGTCGCCGCGGCGGCGTCGTTGAAATCCTGAAGTTATGCCGAAAGCGAGTCAAAATTGCTGACAGAGAATCGAAACCAAAGTCAAGACGTGCTGGTGGCGGTCCAACCGCCGCAGCTGCAACCGCCCTGGGTGACCGCCGAACGCGCTGAACTGTTGACTACTGTCCGCGCCTTCAGCAGTACCGAGGTCCTTCCCGCCGCGAACCTCCATGACCGGACCGAAAAAGCGATTCCGGCCCACCTCATGGACCGACTCGCCGAGTTGGGCTACTTCGGGATCACGGTGCCCGCCGAATACGGCGGTCTCGGTCTGGGGGTCTTCGAATACGCCATGATCTCGGAAGAACTGTCCCGGTCGTGGATGAGCGTGGCCTCGATCATCGCGCGCGCTCAGGGACTGGGAACACGTTTCGACGATCCAGACCGCCGAGACGAGTTGACCAGACGCAGTGCACGAGGTGAGTGGATCGGGGCAGCAGCGTTTTCCGAGCCCGACGCCGGATCGGACCTGGGCTCGATTCAGACTGTCGCTCGCCGGGTCGGCGATCGATACATCATCAGCGGTCACAAACGATGGTGTGGAAACGCTTACGAGGGCGATTTCATCCTGGTCATGTGTCGGATCGAGGACGGCCCGGACCCGGGTCCCATCCGGACATTCGCCTTGCCGAAGGACCGCAACAGCTTCCCTGCAGGCGTCACGGGCGAACCGATCGACAAAATCGGCTACCACGGCATTGTCAGCTGGAATCTCACCTTCGACGAGGTACAGGCAGCCGCTGACGACATGGTCGAACCGTTCGGCTTCTCCGGGGCCGAAGGCCAGGGATTCAAGGCGGTCGTCAACGGGCTGAACGTAGCCCGAGTACAAACAGCTGCACGTGCCGTCGGCCTTGCCCGGGCAGCTCTCGAAGACACCGTCGCGTACCTGCAGACGCGTGTTCAGTTCGGATCCCCACTGGGCGACTTTCAAGCCCTTCGATTCACCGTGGCGGACATGGCCGCAAAGGTGGCTCAAGCCCGCACGTTCTACCAGTACGTCGCGAACCTGATGGACAACGGCGTGGCCTGCGAACAAGAAGCCGCGATGACGAAGCTGCTGGCGACGGAAATGGCGGTCGAGGTCACCGGGCAGGCGCTACAGTTGCACGGCGGCAACGGTTACACCCGCGAGCACTCCATCGAGCGGTATTGGCGAGATGCGCGGCTGACCACCATCTTCGAGGGCACGAGTCAAATCCAGCAAAAAATCATCAGTGACCGCATTCTGCCGCGGCCCCCGCGCTGACCGGACTCCACAATCCCTTCGTCGCCGGCCAACAGGCCGGCCAGTAAAGAACGCCGCCCCGTGGTGCCGACAGACCAGAGTGGTGCTTCCAGCAGAAGACCTGGGCACAACTCGCAGGTTCGGCTGCACCCTGTGACGGAATGACGAACAGACGCCAGTCCGTACTCCACAAACTCCCTGGTGGGTGGCGACCGCACCTGCGAACCACCCACCGGGGCTCCCACTGACCGTGGTTTGTTATCTCGATCTTGCGGCGATGGTCGGCGAGCACGTCGGCGGGCTACGCAGTCTGTGCTCACGCGAACGGTGGATGCCCTACTGCTTGTGTTGCGGCACCAAATCGTCGGCAATGGTGCTCATGTCGGGGCAGTGCACTAGGTTCGTGATCCGATCGGCGAGTCTGTCAGCGCGCTCGTAGCTGATGATCGGCGCGGCCAGGGTGGTGAACTTGCCTCTTACCTGCGCGACGCGCTCGCTGTCGGAAAGATGTGTCCAGCTTCGGTTCGCATCGGCCGATGCCGATGCGAGCCGGCCACCGGTGAAGAACACTCGGGCATCGGTCCTGGTTTTGTCCATCCAGTCATTGGGACGCAGACGCACCACTTGCGCGAGCCGCTGTACCGCAGGGTCGGTGAGGGAGGCTGCAGTGAACTGCTCGACGCCCGCGGTGCCATGGATGAGGGCCGCTGCGATCACGAAGGCGATGCTGAATTTGGCTTCGAGCGCCGTGGTCGGTGTGGCGATGGTGCACACTCCGACGCAGATTCGAGGGATGTCGAGCTCGATGCGTTCAATCGTTGCGGGGTCGAACTGCGGATCGGCACGCAAGGTCAGCGCAGCGTCGATGGCGGCGTGGGTGCCGAAACAGGCTGCGTAGCGCTTAATTCGAGTATCCCGAACGAGCCACAACTCATCGAACCGCGCATGCAGCCAGGCGTCGTCGAGACCGGTTGCATGGGTGGGGACAAATCCCTGTTCCCCGAGGACCGAATCGCTCGATGCGACGAATCCGCTCATGGCCAGGCGTGCTGCCAGAATGCCGGCCGCAGCGGCGCGTCCCGCGTGCAGAGGCTTGCCCATCGAGCCGAACATGGCTTTCAGTCCCGCAGCCTGGGTCGCGGCCACCCGCAGAGCGGTCGACATCTGATGGGGGCCGGCTCCGAGCATCTGCGCTACCGCTGTCGCGGCGCCGAATGTTCCGATCGTCCCCGTGGTATGAAACCCGAGGTCGTAGTGGCTCGAGCCGACAGCTAATCCGAGTCGTTCCTGGACTTCATAGCCGGCGATGTACGCGGTGATGACGTCTGCGCCGCTACTACCGATCTCGTCGGCTACCGCCATTACTGCCGGCAGAATGGGAGCCGAGGGGTGGATACCCGAGCCCGGCGCCCAATCGTCGAAGTCCAGGGCGTGGGCGGCCGTGCCGTTGATCGTTGCCGCATCGATCGCCGAGCTCCGTGAGGTCGTGCCCCAGATGCGGGCCGGACCGCACCCGGTGTCCTCGACGGTCAGGGCTTTGCGCACGATCTCGGTGACGGGTTCGTCCGCGCCCGCCAGTGCGACACCGATGGTGTCGAGAATGTTGCGGCTGGCTGCGGCAACGACGTCGCCCGGAAGGTCTTCGAAGCGGAGTTCGGCGGCGGCGACGACCAACTGCCTGAGCGGACCGCCGCCGTCTCCGATACTCACCGAGCGAGTTCAGCTGTCCGCGTCAGACCCGCTCGTCGTCCTTTTTCTGCTGTGACGAGTGCGAGTTTGCGGCTGGCCTCATCGATCATTTCACCGTTGAGCATGGCAGCGCCCCGTCCTCCGCCGTCGGCGGAGCGGTGGTAGTCGTATGCCTCCAGAATGGCTTCGGCCTTGTCGTAGGCGTCCTGCGCGGGCGAGAACACCGAGTTCGCGGCCTCCACCTGGGTGGGATGGAGCACCCACTTGCCGTCGAAGCCGAACGCAGCAGCGTGCACTGCCGCCCGGTGGAATCCTTCGGTGTCCCCGATGACAGCGTAGGGGCCGTCGATGACCTGCAAGCCGTACTTGCGTGCCGTCACCGCGAGCGTCATGAAGACAGGATCGATGGGGTTGTGGCCGCCGTAGCTGTTTTCGCCGATCACCAGGGTCGGAATCTGCATTGCCGCCATGAAGTCTCCCGGACCGAAAATGAGAGTCTCCACTCGCGGAGTCGACGCTGCAATGTCATCGACGATGCTCAAACCTGACGGGCCCTCGATCTGTACTTCGATGCCGATCTTGCCCTCCGGGAGCCCCAGGTCCCGTTCGAGCTGACCGAGCAGGACATCGAGCCAATGAATGTGCGCGAGCTTCTCCACTTTGGGAAGCATGATGCAGTCGATAATGGTGCCGGCCCCCCTGACGATCTCGATGACATCGTCGTATGCCCACTGAGTTTCGGCGTCGTTGACCCGAACGACGACGACCTTTCCGCGCCAGTCTCCTTCGTGGAGAGCTGTGAGGATGTTGGCGCGCGCGGCGACCTTGGCCGATGGCGCCACGGAATCCTCGAGGTCGAGGAAGACCTCGTCGACCGCGAGGCCCTGCGCTTTGGTCAGCATCTTGGGATTGCTACCCGGCACTGCCAAGCAGGATCGGCGTGGACGGAAAGTACGGGTCATCAAGAACTCACCTTCGATTCGGATCAACGACGACCGGTTGCATACACAGTCGAAAGAGTTACGAGCGCAGTCGCTCAAGCCGGAAGCGTACCCAGAAACCGGGTTTACGAATAGAGACTTTGAGGGCATCGAGCCAGGACGAGACATTTGACTCGGCCATTCCGCGTCGCTGGACTCTACGTGATTGGCGTCACAGCTGATTGTATGGAGTGAGCACACCGAGACAGGGGATTTCATGGACATGCTGCCAGCTGCATCCGTCCCACGCGATCCGGGTGCCGGGCCTTCGATCATGGTCGTCGACTCGGACAGGAGAGCACGTTCGGCGCTCAAACGGCTGATGGAGGCAACCCACACGAATGCACTGGTCATCGAAATCGCCGATGCTGCAACGGCACTGTCCGAAGCGCAGTCGGCACCGTTTGATCTCATCCTGGTCGACATGCAGCTACCCGACCCTGCGAGCAGCTGCGAACTGATCCGGAAGATTGGCCACGATCAGCATGTCGTGGCGCTGAGCGTGAGGCAGGACGACGCACGGTGTGCCAGGGCGGCGGGTGCACGCGATTTCGTCTGGAAGACGAACTCGTCGGACCTGATTCTTCAGGCGGTGCGGGCAACATCGGTTGTGTCCGCGTCGGCTGCTGAACCGTCGGTGTAGTCACCGCCGCCACCACACAATTTCAGATTCGGCTTTCGCACCAGAGCAGCCGGCACCGGCGCCCCGCGGCGCTACGTGTCGGCACGAGGGCTCGACGCGGCGCCGGGCGCAGCAAGAAGGAGTTTCACCCTCGCTTCACGCCTGCGCATCACCGCTTTTTCCAGGAACACTGCTGACGCCTACAAGGGGCGGTCAGCCTCAACAGATCGGAGTCTTCGCCGGTGTCCACCTTCTCCTCCATTGATCATCTTCGGCAGTCGAAGGGCGCCGACCTGGGAATCTCGAGAAAAATCGAGGTATCACAGGCACGTATCGACGAGTTCGCCGCGGTCACCGAAGACCATCAGTGGATTCACGTCGACGCAGACAGGGCAGCGAACGGGCCCTTTGGCACCACGATCGCCCACGGTTTTCTCACGCTGTCCTTGCTCGCGCCGTTTCTGACGGACCTGATCGAGGTACAGGGTGCGACGAGCTCGATCAACTACGGACTCAATCGCGTCCGCTTTCCCGTCGCGGTTCCGTCCAATTCCATGCTGCATGCCGAGGGCCGGATCCTCGACGTGGTCGATCGTCCAGGCGCAGTCGACGCGATCGTGGAAGTCGCCATCTACCCGAATGAGTCCCCGAAACCGGCGTGCATCGCCGAATCAATCATCCGCTACACCTTCTGAACTTGCCGACAAACGCACAGTCCCAGCGCTCCGACATCACCCGGACGGCATGACACAAATAGTTTGACGAGAACGAGTGCATCGGAACTCCGATGTGCCATCGCCGGCAAGGTCCCCAATCGTTCGAGGCTTCCGCTACCCCGATTAGATGTGTGAATTCCCATGAAATCTCGTGAGTACCGCCCGTGGCGTCAACGGCGTCGCTCCGCTCGGATCGACGCCGACCGCAGACCCACTCATCGCAATTCCGAGGCGACGTGCCTCATCGACTTCGCCAGCAGGTGGGCACCATTCGGGGGTGCTCCCGAGGAGGAGATCCTGGTGCACTTCGGAATGACAACGCGCCGGTTCATCGAACGATTGTGGCAGCTCATCCCTGAATCGACCTGTACCCAAGACGAGATACGCAAATTCTCGAACGCATTCCCGCGCCACCGCCGAGCCGTCGAACTGGCGGACGGGGCGGTCCGACAGCTCCCCAGAGCTGGCGAAGACTACGGGAAGCAAGGTCCAGCAGGAAGAGTCGCGGAAACGGACTAGGTGCCATGATTTTCGCGACCTCACGCCTTCTCGGGAGCAGATCGAAGCGCCCGCTACGGAAAGTTATGCAGCTGCATTCGCCTTGCGTATCACCAAGTGCAACCGAGGGCCACGCGGCGCTGCGAGGTTCTAGTTGGCCAAACCTCGGGAAGGCGGCATCTCCCCCAAACACATTTAATGGTTGTCCGCGTTTTCAGCGCTCGATCGAGGTCCTCGAAAGTGCACTCCATCGGGCGTGACCCGATCTTCTCGTGGCTCGTTCGACAACTCGACCGTCATATCACCTATCCCACGCCGTACTAGTCCCCCACCGAAAGAGGCCCTCATGTCCGAGATCGAGAGCGACACGGTCAAACTGTCATCGCCACCAGCAAGGCAACCGAAGCGCGTCTGGTTCTCCAGCTTCATCGGCGCGGCCATCGAGTTCTACGACTTCAGCATCTACGCCACCGCGGCAGCGTTGGTATTCGGTCCGCTGTTCTTCAGCCCGGCACAAGCATCCGTCGGAGTGGTCCTGTCATTCCTCACCCTGGCAGCGGGCTACATCGCCCGCCCTGTCGGGGCGATTGTCTTCGGCCATTTCGGTGACAAGATCGGCCGCAAGACCACCCTCATCACGACCGTCGTTCTCATGGGCCTGGCCACTACCCTCATCGGCATCCTGCCGACATACGAGGCAGTGGGAGCGCTCGCGCCCGTATTGCTGGTCACCCTCCGAGTCATACAGGGTCTGTCCGTCGGTGGCGAATGGGGCGGGGCAGTGGTCATGACGACCGAGCATTCATCGACGAAGCGCCGGTCCTTCATGGGAAGCGCCACCGCCATGGGGTCGGCATTGGGAGTGCTTCTGGGGTTCGCGGCATTCTCGATAGTCGTTTCGCTGACCGGTGACAACTTCCTCACCTGGGGTTGGAGACTGCCATTCTTGGCAACCGTCGTGCTGTTCGGCTTGGCGATGTACATGCGCCTACGGATCACCGAGAGCCCGGTGATGGTCGAGGCTGCCGAGAAGAACGCTCGTGCAACCAAATTGCCGATCACGATCGTATTCACGCAGTACGCGAAGCCCGTCGCGCTCGCCGCCGGAGTCTTCGCCGGACCGTTCATGATTCAGTCCTGCTTGGGAACCTTCTTCACCTCCTACGGAGTCACCGAATTGGGCATGGCGCGATCGTTCCTGCTCAATGCGTCCGTCATCGGAGTCGCGTTCTCGTTCATCGGCATTCCTATCGGCGGCCTTCTCGCGGACAGGTTCGGCCGTCGCCGCGTGCTGGCCGTCGGCGTCACGCTCGCAACTTTGAATCTCCTGCTCCTGTGGCCACTGTTCACCGGCGCCACCACGGTGGGAGTGATAGTTGGGTATGCGCTGGTCTTCACCTTCCACTCGCTGTGTATCGCACCGATCGGTGCGCTGTACTCGGAGTTGTTCCCCACCGCCGTGCGCTACACGGGTGTGGGAATGAGCTACCAGATCTCCTCACTCATCGGCGGCGGCCTCGGCCCGGTGGCAGCGTCGTTGCTCGTCGCGAACGGACTGGGACTCGGCTCGGTGTTCGCCATGCTCGCCATCTTCTGCCTGATCGCAGGCTTCTGCATCTACCGCCTGCCCCGGACCGACAACATCGACCTTCGGAATGCCGGAGCAGACGTATTGACCCCGTCCAGTTAGTTGGTAGTCAACTACTAACATTGTATGGTGGGTGGGACGCCCACTGTCAGGAGAAGTCCATGACCGACACCGCAACCACCCCCGATCTCGCCGGGTTCCCCGTTCGTCAACGCGGCGCCTACTTCGAGAAGTTCGAAACCGGGCAGGTTTTCACTCACCACTGGGGCCGCACGATCACCACCGCGGACAACGTGTTGTTCAGTACCGCACTCGCCCATTGGTCTCCGATGTACCTCAACGCCGAGTACGCTCGCGCCCACGGGCACAAGGATGCGCCGTTGAACCCGTTCCTCGTGCTGTGCACGGTCGTGGGGTTGTCGGTCGAGGATCTCAGCGAATCCGGTGGTCCCTTTCTGGGCATCGAAGAGTGCGTGTTCGAGCAGCCGATCTACCCCGGTGACACCGTGCGCACCGAGTCGGTCGTCCTGGATTCGCGGCCCTCCGCCAGCCGGCCTGGATACGGCATCGTGACGTGGAAAACCATGGCATTCGACCAGCACGACGAGGTGGTCCTGCGTTTCGTGCGCAAGAACCTGTTGGCCGGCAAGGGGTCACTGTGAGCTGCACGGGCCGAACTGCAGCTGAAGCGTCGGCACACGAATCGATCGACGGGAGCCACCGGAAATGACTCAGACACAACCACACTCCGCTTCCCAGGAATGGGTTACCGAAGACTCGGGATGGTTCGAATCGTTCGAGGTCGGCCAGCGGTGGAAGCATGCACGCGGTGCGACCATCGACGAGGTCGAGAATCAGTTGATCACCAAGATGGTCATGAACACCGCGCAGGAGCACTGGAACGAAGCGGCGATGAAGGACTCGCCGTGGGGAAAGAGTCGGTTGGTGTTCGGGCTCATCACCGGTTCGCTCACTCTGGGGCTCACCAGTCAGGACACTGCCGAGAATGCACTCGCCGAGCTGGGTCTGGACGGTATTCGTTTCAAAGCCGGTGTCTTTCACGGAGACACGATCTATGCGTACACCCAGGTGCTGTCCGTCGAACCGGCGGACCGCGACGACGCCGGTGTCGTGCAGTTCCAACACTGGGGAGCCACATCCGACATGCGTGTCGTGTTCGAGTGCACGCGTCGTGTGTTGATCAAGCGACGCAGCCACTGGCGCCCCTGACGCTGACCAGCATTCTTCTCACACATTCATCTCGAAGGAGTACCGATGACGAACCCGAGGCCGGTGCGGCCACGCCGATCCGAGCTGTCCACCCCCGCTACCAGCGAAAAGATGATGGCCAAAGCCGCTGCCGGCGACGCCGATCTCGTTTTTCTCGATCTCGAGGATGCGGTCGCGCCCAACGCCAAGGACGTGGCACGCAAGCAGGCCGTCACGGCCTTGCGCGAACTCGATTGGGGGCGGAAGACCCGCGCGGTGCGCATCAACGGCGTCCAGACGACCTGGTGCCTCGACGACATCACCGAAGTGGTTGCCGGCGCAGGTGCCAACTTGGACGTGTTGATCATTCCCAAGGTCAAATCCGCGCGCGATGTCTGGTTCATCGACACTCTGCTGACGCAGCTCGAACACAAGCACGGCCTGAAGATCGGCGGTATCGGCTTGGAGGTACTGATCGAAGAAGTGGAAGCTCTGGCGGCCGTCGACGCGATCGCCGCGAGCAGCCCGCGGTTGGAGGCGCTGATCCTGGGCGTCGGTGACCTCGCGGCCAGTCATGGAATGAGATCTGCACACATCGGCACCAGTTCCGGCTACCCGGGTGACATCTGGCACTCGGCTCGAACGAAGTTGATCGTCGCTGCCCGCAGCAACGGCCTCGATGCAATCGATGGTCCGTTCGGTGACTTCAAGAACAACGACGCCTACCTCCAACAGGCGAATTGGGCCGCAGAACTCGGCGCGGTCGGCAAGTGGGCGATCCATCCGAACCAGGTGACGCTGGCCAACGACGTCTACTCGCCCTCCGAGGAAGAGGTAGCACAGGCACGCAAGGTCGTCACCGCGATGCGCGAGGCCGAAGCCGCCGGTGACGGCGCCGTCGCCATCGACGGTGTCATGGTCGACGCAGCCACGGCCCGGATCTTCGAGACCGTGTTGCAACGCGCCTCCGTCGTCGAGCAGCACTGACCGACACCGGACTCGACCGCTACCCGGCGCGACCTACTTACGAACAGGACTATCAATGGGCAACATCAACTTCGACTTCACCGGACGAACAGTTCTCGTCACCGGCGCCGCCAGAGGGATCGGCCTCGAGCTGGCCCGGCATTTCAAGACTTCCGGCGCCGAAGTAGTCATGGTGGATTTCGACGGTGACGAGCTGGCACGTGCGGCCGACGATATCGGTGCTGCTGCTGCTCAGGCCGACGTCAGCAACACCGAGGATGTCGAGAGAGTGGTGAGCGATACGGTCGAGCGCACCGGCCGTATCGACGTCGTGGTCAACAACGCGGGGATCCTGCGCGATCGTGTCGTGTGGAAGCTCACCGACGACGACTGGTCGCAGGTGCTTGATGTCCACGCCGGCGGCACCTTCCGCTTCACCCGCGCCGTTGTGCCTCATTTCCGGACCCAGAACTACGGACGCATCGTCAACGTGACCTCCTACACCGGTCTTCGCGGTAACCGAGGTCAGGCGAACTACGCGGCCGCCAAGGCCGGCATCATCGGTTTCACCAAGACCACCGCCAAGGAACTCGCACTGTTCGGTGTCACCGTCAATGCGATTTCCCCCAACGCCGCCACACGAATGACGGCCTCCATTCCGGAAGAGAAGATCCCGGAAGTCACCGGCCCGATCGCCCGGTTCGCGGACCCCTCAGAAATGGCCACAGCCGTCGCGTTCTTGGCTTCCGAAGAGGCCGGGTACATCACCGGTGTCGTGTTGCCGGTCGACGGCGGCGCGTCGATCTAGAACAGAAGGAATGTCATGACCACGCCACCGCTCTCGCGCCGCGACATCGAATTTTTGCTCTACGAATGGCTCGATGTCGAGTCACTCACCGAACGCCCGCGGTTCGCGGAACACTCCCGGGACACCTTCGACGCTGTTCTCGACCTCAGCGCGGACATGGCCGCGAAGTTCTTCGCGCCCCACAACAAGCTCGCGGACGCTCAGGAACCGACGATAGGTGACGACGGAAAAGTCATCACTACACCCGAGGCCAAGAAGGCCCTGGAGGTCTTTGCCCAGGCGGGGCTCTTCGCCGGATCGTTCGACGAGTCACTCGGCGGGATGCAACTGCCGATGTCGGTGATGCGGGCATCGGTGGCGTGGTTTCAGGCATCCAACGCATCCACCACCGGCTATCCCTTCCTCACGGTGGCGAACGCGAATCTGCTCGTCGCCCACGCAACCGAGGAGCAGATCGACGCCTACGTCCGGCCGATGCTCGAAGGCCGATTCTTCGGAACGATGTGTCTGTCCGAGCCTCAGGCCGGATCCTCCCTGGCCGACATCACGACCAAAGCGGTCGAACAGCCGGACGGCAGCTACCGGCTGACCGGCACCAAGATGTGGATCTCGGGAGGCGACCACGAGCTGAGCGAGAACATCGTCCATCTCGTGCTTGCGAAAATTCCCGGCAGCGCACCCGGCGTCAAGGGCATCTCACTGTTCATCGTTCCCAAATACGTACTCGACGCCGACGGCAACCCCGGAGAACGCAACGATGTCGCGCTCGTCGGGCTGAACCACAAGATGGGGAACCGTGGCACCACGAACACCCTGCTGAACTTCGGGGACGGCAGCCACACCCCGAAGGGGACCAGTGGGGCGATCGGATACCTCGTCGGGTCACCGAACCGTGGGTTGAACTACATGTTCCACATGATGAACGAGGCGAGAATCGGGGTCGGATTCCTCGCCACAGCTCTCGGCTACGCCGGCTACCGTCAATCGGTCAGCTACGCCCTCACGCGCACCCAAGGACGAAGCCAGACCGACCGCGACCCAGCATCCAAGCCGGTCCCTATCGTTGAACACGCCGACGTCAAGAGAATGCTGCTCGCACAGAAGGCGTACGTCGAAGGCGCTCTCGCCCTGGGCCTCTTCTGCTCCAACCTCGTCGATGAGCAGGACACCCTCGACGACACGCAGCTGAAGAGCGAAAAGACCCTGTTGCTCGATGTGTTGACTCCGATCGCGAAGAGTTGGCCATCCCAGTGGTGCCTCCGCGCCAACGACCTCGCCATTCAAGTGCACGGCGGTTACGGCTACACCCGGGACTACGACGTCGAACAGTTCTACCGCGACAATCGGCTCAACCAGATTCACGAGGGCACTCACGGCATCCAGGGTCTCGACCTGCTCGGCCGAAAGATGGTCATGCAAAACGGTGCGGGTCTGGACCTGCTCGTGGCCACCATCGGTTCCACCATTGAGCGTGCTCAGCACGCGGGCGGCGAAGCAGCCGAATTGGCAACTGATCTCGACGCTGCACTCGACCGCACCCGAGCGGTGACGACGGCTCTTCGCGACGAACCCGACAAGGCGCAGTCGCTGGCCAACTCGTCGATCTACCTCGAAGCGGTCGGCCACGTCGTCGTAGCCTGGATCTGGCTCGAACAGTTCCTTGCAGTCGGAGATTCGCAGGGAGACTTCTACGACGGAAAGCGTCAGGCAGCGCGCTACTTTTTCCGCTACGAGCTCCCGGCCACGAGAGCACAGTTCGATCTTCTCGCCAGTCTCGATCGGACCACACTCGACATGTCCGCCGACTGGTTCTGAGATGGCCGGTCGCCGCGCACCGATGAGGCCGGCGCCACCGCAATACCCGCATACCAGGTTCCGCTCGATCAGAAAGCATGTTCATGTCTCGTGAAGCAGTCATCGTCGATGCCGTCCGCTCGCCAGTTGGTAGAAGAAACGGGGGGCTGTCTTCCGTTCATCCTGCCGATCTGTCGGCGTACGTGTTGCGCGCTCTCATCGAACGAACCGGCCTCGATCCCGCGTTGGTCGAGGATGTCATCTGGGGATGCGTCAGTCAGGTCGGTGAACAAAGCTTCGACATCGCGCGGACCGCGGCACTGTCCGCAGGATGGCCCATTCACGTTCCCGGCACCACCATCGATCGGCAGTGCGGGTCATCGCAACAGGCCGTCAGCTTCGCCGCAGCGAGCGTAGTTGCCGGGCACTACGACATCGTCGTCGCAGGTGGCGTCGAATCCATGTCCCGCATCCCCATCGGGTCGTCGACCGCGGCGGGCAATTCCCCGCTCGGTGAGCTCTACTCCCAGCGGTTTGGATCCGAGTTCCCCAATCAAGGAATCGGTGCGGAACAGATCGCCGACGACTGGGGACTGTCGCGAACACAGCTCGACGAGTTCGCTCTGGGCTCCCACGCCAAGGCGGCCGCGGCAATCGACGCGGGACGATTCGAATCCCAGATCGCATCCATCCCGGTCGATGGAGAGAAAATAGCGGTCGACGAGGGGGTTCGGCGGGGAGGCACCCTCGAATCGCTCGCCAAGCTCAAGCCTGCCTTCACCCCGGACGGAAAGATCACCGCAGCCAATTCCTCGCAGATCAGCGATGGCTCCGCCGCACTGCTGATCATGGGATCCGACACCGCCGCCGAGCTCGGTTTCACGCCGATCGCAGCCATCGATACAGCCGTCGTCATCGGATCGCCGCCGATGCCGATGCTCACCGGGCCCATGCCCGCAACCGAGAAACTGCTCGCTCGACGCGGCCTCACGATCGACGATATCGGAACGTACGAGGTCAATGAAGCTTTCGCCTCGGTTGCCTTGGCGTGGCTGAAGGAAGTCGGGGCCAACGAAGAACGGTTGAATCCCAACGGTGGCGCAATCGCACTCGGGCATCCCCTCGGTGGGAGCGGCGCCAGGCTGATGACGACGATGGTTCACCACATGCGCGAGAATGACATCGAGTTCGGCCTACAAACCATGTGCGAGGGCGGCGGACAGGCCAACGCCACCCTCCTCCGCCTCCTCTAACACGCTTCTGCCGGGGTCACGACCCACGGTGCGTGCCAGGCCGCCGGCCTGCGCTCGTGAAGCGGGTTCTCGGTTGCCACTACGAAACCTTGCCAGCGTCGTGGCGTGCCGCCACGGTCGACTTCGACCGTGGCGGCTTTCGTCTGTCCAACGCAGGCTGGAGTCAATTATGTGTCGTCCCGTCTGAGGGTGTGAGTCTGCGTGGGCACCACACCGCTTTCGGGAAGCACCACCCCGTTTTTCGCAACAATTGTCTCGGTCCGTCGCGACCGATGTCGCTTCAAGGTGATGGCGATCACTGATTAACTGAATACATCGCGAAGGTAGCAATGCCAGCAACCCGAAGAGGCTACTACTGCCCAGCAGTATGCCCCGGGATTCGCTTCAACACCGCTAGGACTGCACATCAGCAGACCTGCAGGCGTCACTCGAACAGACGCCGCCAGACGAGGGTGAGGAACCAGTGTCGAACGACAAACTCATTGGTGATCTGGATTTCGATCCAACAGCTTTGAAGGAACGGTACGACTACGAACGTGATCGCCGCATCCGCCCGGACGGCAAGAAGCAGTACGTCGGAACGTCCGGCGGGCGATTCGAGCAGTACAGCCGTGACCCATGGAGCGACGCCGATGTTCCCCGAGAGGCTTTGACCGAGCACACATCCGTGATCATCGCGGGCGGCGGCTTCGGCGGACTGTTGCTGGGCGCTCGCCTGCGCGATGCCGGGGTGACCGATATCCGGGTGATCGAGACGGGCGGTGACTTCGGTGGAACGTGGTACTGGAACAGGTACCCCGGAGCCATGTGCGACATCGAAGCACACATCTATCTTCCCCTGCTCGAAGAGCTGAACTACGCCCCCAAGCATCGCTACGCCTATGCAGCAGAAATGCTCGAAATCAGCCAGCGAATCGGTAAAGAATACGGACTCTACGACAAAGCCTGCTTCCACACCGCGATCACGGGCGCGCAGTGGTCCGAGGACCAGAACCGTTGGCACATTGAGACAGACCGAAACGACAAGCTGACCGCCGACTACTTCATTCTCGCCTGCGGCCGTCAAAGTCTGCCGAAACTCCCCAACTTGCCCGGAATCGATCAGTTCGAAGGCCACATCTTCCATTCGAGCCGATGGGACTACAGCTACACCGGCGGTAGCAGCGAGGGCGGGCTCACCGGGCTGAAGGACAAGCGAGTCGGAGTCGTCGGAACAGGCGCGACGGCTCTGCAAATCGTGCCCGAAGTCGCCAAAGATGCCGGCGAGCTCCTGGTGTTCCAGCGGACGCCCTCGACGGTCGGGGTCCGCGGACAATGCGAAACCGGACCCGACTGGGTCGATATGTCCAAACCCGGCTGGCAGCGCGAACGCCGCGAAAACTTCCAAGCCCATGTTCAATTCGGCACGCAAGTTGGTTACGTGCGGCCTGACGTCGACATGGTCGGCGATGGATGGACTGCAGCGTTCGAGGTTCTCGCTGAGCCGGAAGACTCGGTGATCACACGATTGGGACGGCGCCCGACGGAGGAAGAGCTCGCCGAGCTCTCTGAGATCAACGACTACAGGCTGATGAACCAGATCCGAGGCCGGGTCGACGACGTGGTCGAAGATCCGACCACCGCCGAGGCTCTCAAGCCGTGGTATCGCTGGTGGTGCAAGCGGCCCGGGTGGCATGACGACTATCTCGCTGCGTTCAATCGGACGAACGTCACGTTGATCGATACTCACGGTCAGGGTGTGGAGCGATTCACACCCAACGGTGTCGTGGTGGACGGTGTCGAGCATCGGCTCGACTGCCTGATCATGGCGACGGGATTCGAATCGGCGATCTCGTACACCGAGTTGACTGGTTTCGACATCGTCGGGCGGGAGAAAACACTCTCGCAGCACTGGTCGAACGGCGTCCGGACACTGCACGGCATGTCGACCGACAAGTTCCCGAACATGTTCTTTATCGGCGGAAACACCCAGACTGCGTCGGCGGTCAATGCCGTGCACCTGCTGGACGAGCAGTCCCAGTACGTCGCACACATAATCGCGCAGACCGATGCCAAGAATGCACGCGCTGTCGAGGCAGAACCCGAACACGTCGAACAGTGGGTAAGGATCATCGCCGAATCGCCCAAGAATCACGCGATGTTCCGGTTCTTCGCGCAATGCACACCTGGTTACTACAACGCCGAAGGCAAGGCCGAGAGTAGCGCCGACCTGTTCATCGGTGGGCGCTACGGAGACGGACCACTGGCCTACTACGACGTCCTGCACAACTGGGCGGCTGACGGGCAACTACAGGGGTACGCGCTCAAGCAAGAGTGAAGTTCGAGAGCAATTCGACCGCGGCCGGGCGAACACCGTCCCTCACCGGAGTTCGCCCGGCCATACGTATTCTCCGAATGCACCAACTTCAATCGTCAATACTTATGCGCTGAACATGTTCGCCGTGGCGAGAAGAGCATTGGTCCCAGATGCGGTTCACTCATATGGATACAGATGACGGTTCTGATCGCTGAGATGTGCAAGGCCCACGATCGGCTCTGCCGAAATATGCTGTCGGAGCGAAAGACCGTATGCCACCAGGACGCGAGCCCGAGCAGTGCGGCCAAGGCGATACCCTGCTACCACCGTAAACGGAAGTACATTGACACCAAGCCAGACCCCGAACAAGCCCCAATCGTCGCGGCTCAGGAGGGCAAGACCGCAGTGACCGCCTCGTCGATCGGAGCGGGAGCGACCCGTTGGGGGGTTCCTGCTCGGCGACTCCCCCGAATGACGTCATAAGCCCTGTGCGACAGCGGGCGGGCACCTGGAAACACGGTATAGGCAGGCGCCTCCCGGCTGACGCTTGGGTCGGAGGACATTGATGGCCACCGACGAAGACCGAGGTCGTACACAACCGAGGTTTACCTCGGTGCGAGTGCGACAAATGTCTCTTGCGACTTGCCTATCAGAGCGATTGCATTGTCGGCATCGACGGAGTTTGGCGCACAAGGGTAGACGACTCGACCCCGGTCGTCGGGTGGGTGATCCATGCGACGAAGACCGAGAACCACGTTCGTGCGATCGCTTCGCGCGAAGATTGCTCGCCTGTTGGTGGACGAGCCGCAGCACATCCCCGGTCAGGCGCTTCTGCTTGCCGGTTTGAGACCTAAATTCCAGGAGACGATATGAACGCGGCTTTAGCAGGCCTTCGAGCCGTCGTAACAGGTGCAGGCCGAGGCATCGGCCGTGCCACCGCGATCGCTCTCGCTGAGCAGGGGGCAGACGTCGCAGTCGTCGATATCGATCTTCGCTCGGGGAACGGAACTTCTGTCGAGAAGAGTGATTCGACGACGGAGGCGGTCGCGGGCCTTGGGTCCAGGACTATGGGCCTCGAAGTGGACCTCACGGAAGAATCAAGCGCGACGACTGTGATATCCGCGGTGCTTGAAGAGTGGGGTGGCTTCGACATACTTGTAAATGTCGCAGGCGGCGCTATTACATCCTATGAAGGCAGTCGTGCCAGCGTTACCAGCCCCGCCGACATTCGCAAGGCTTTGGACGTGAACCTCATGTCCGCGATCTATCTGTGTCAGGCGTCGGTGTCTACCCTCAGAGCATCAGCGAGCCCGTCGATCGTCAACATTACGTCACTGTCTGCCGAAGGCGTCTTGCCAGGCGGTTCGTACGCGGGGTATGCCTTGGCCAAGGCGGCACTCGCGCATTACACCCGATATCTCGCCGAAGACCTGGGCCAGTACAGCATCCGGGTCAACGCAGTATCGCCCGGCTACATTATGACGGACCGAGTGCGGGCGAACTCGGTCACGACGGGCTTCGCGGACAAAGCTTCACACAGCGCCCTCGGGAGGCTGGGCGAGCCCGAAGACGTCGCGCGAACAATCGCCTTCTTGGCTTCGCCGAACTCTTCCTACGTCACGGGGCACATCCTTGCCGTTGACGGTATGACCCGCTTGGCCTGAGTATGACCTCATATGCAGGGATTTCATCGAACCTTGTCTCGCTCTCGCCTGTCGAGCATGGCAGAGCTGGCGACGGAACGGTCCGTCAACACACAGAAAAATACGGCTCTACTGACTCATTCGTGGGTGTGTTCTGCCGGGTAATTGTGGTCGAGCTCCTCCGATGCTGAGCATCACGAGGGCGATGACGGAATCGGGGGTGTGGGACCCGAAACTACGTCGGGCGATGAGGCGGATCTTGGTATTGACCGATTCAATTGGCCGCTCGAGAACCCGTGTTCGATGGCGGCGAGGATCGTGGGTTTCGGCGGCGAGGATATTCGCCTGCA
Source organism: Rhodococcus sp. JVH1 (assembly GCF_000280725.2). NCBI lineage: Bacteria > Bacillati > Actinomycetota > Actinomycetes > Mycobacteriales > Nocardiaceae > Rhodococcus > Rhodococcus sp. JVH1. The sequence goes on from NZ_CP166290.1 coordinate 374,159, forward strand.
ATGCGACGAACGCCGGGACCGCCGGGCCCAGCCGATCAATCGGTCGAGTTCGATAGCGGCCTCCTCGGCTGGGAGTTGAAAGATCAATCGCAGAATACCGCGTCCGATCATGTCGAGATCAACGGCAAAGCGCTGGCGCCGCTCCCGTTCACCACCGGATCCAGACCCGGCAACGAAGTGTTGATTCGTACCGACGGTGCCGGGGGGAGCCAAGAATTCTTGAACTTCCTCCCGTAAACAGAGGTGTCATATTCCGGCATCGTCAACTTCAGTGATAGTCGCAGCAGCGCAGTCAGGTTGGGCTCGTCGCCGCCCGGAAATTGTTGGCTGGTGTCGTTGTTCAGGTAGCGGTAGCGGCCGCGGTGATTTCGCTCCACACGGCGAAGCGGTCGGTCATCTCGCGACGCCAGTCGGATGCCGACAACATGTGCCGCCGCAGCTGGAAGTGTCCCGTGATGCCGGAGAACGCGGACAGGAACCGTTGCACCTATCCGTGTAAGGCGAACGCTCCATCCGGTGCTCCTGTTGCCGCGTCGGCTGATGTGAGTTCTCGACCCGACTGTTCAGATACTTCGACCGGCAATGCTCGACCGACGCCAGGATCTCGCGGTGCGCCACCTCGTAGTTGGCCAAAGCTTATCGGTCACCAGCACCCGCGGCACGTACCGCAGCCCCTCGAGCAGCTTACGGAGGAAGTTATTCGCCGCCTAGGTGTTTCGACGCGACCGAACAAGGATATTGAGCACCACGCCGTCCTGGTCGACCGCGCGCCACAAATACACCCGCTCGCCGTTGATCGAGATGAACATTTCACCGAGGTCACGGTCGCCGATCCTCCCCGCGGTCACCCGCATAGCCAAGTTGACGATGCCCGTTCGGCAGGCACTACCGCTGCCCCAGCCCGTCACGCCGAGGTCGAGTTGAGGGGGCAGTGTCGCGAAATGGCGAGCGGGACTGCGAATACGACTCCGTGCGGGTGCGGCGCGGATCGGCTGGAGCGCACACTGACCGGCCGGTCAGTGGCGCGAGCGGGCCTGGTCCCCGGTCGGCATCGCCAGGACGGCAGCGAACGCCACTGCCAGCACCATCAGCAGGAGCAGCACATTTACGAGGCGATCCCCCGTCGGCGGTCAGCAGTGGCCGCCGGGCGGGCGGGGCTACGGTCGTCGGCGAACATGGCCTCGATCCTCGACTTGATCTCCGCGGTACTCATGGCACCAGGGCGCCGCATCGGGCGTGTGGTGATCGAAGACGCCGGAGTCATCGAGGCTGTGGTCATGGGCCCTACCCTTCGTCGTGTCCGCGGACGGCACCCACCCGTGTGTGCACCACCATCACAGTTATGTGATCCGCTGCACATTTTCTGTTGCTGACGTTGTACACCGCAGTCGTCCTCGACGCCACCCGGGCAGTGTCACCGCCCTGGAACGCCCCCTGATGGGGCCCGCATCCCCTTCGGCCCCGGCTGCGGGCCGACGCAGAGCGTGGACCACTCCACGAGATCACAGGCCCGCGCGGGCTGGTGGTGTGACCGTGTGCAGACGCAACCTCGGACGACCACGTCCAGGGGCTCGGGGACGTCAACGTCGAGCAGGACATCCCACGAGACCGGGGCACCTGAATTGCGGAGCACCATCGCGTCCGGCCAGATGAAGGGGCTCGGCGTCCTCACCGTGACCCGCATCCGCCCCGCGAGAGGACCGTCAACTTCGTCGGCCGCGTTGTGACACCCCGCAGTGCTGACCGCACACCATTCCATGGGACCTCACACGAGGATGCCACCCACGCCTGGGGGGTTGGCCCGGCGTGTGCCGGCGACCCGCAGGGACAGCAGCCGGTTATCGTCGAAGACCTGTAATGAACCAAGGGGGGTACCCGCCATGGCATCACCGACCACGACCGACATGGCGACGCTGCTGATGATCGACTCCGCATCTGCGCGGGACCGAGACGACGCCTTCGCCGTCACCCCGCTCGCCGGCGGCCGCGGGTGGGCGGTCGAGGTTCACATCGCCGGTGTCGCCGACGTCGTCGGCCTGGGGTCGGTCGCCGACGAGCAGGCGTTCCTGCGAGCCGAGACGCGGTACCTGCCGGGCCGCACCATCCCGATGCTCGGCGAGACGGCCGAACAGGCTGCCACCTTGACCACCGACGCCGCGCGGACCAGTCTGCGGGTCACCGGCACCCTCACCACCGACGGTCGGTTGGTCGACGTCACCGTCGCCCGCGGGCACATCCGATCCGGAAGATGCGCGGCCATCGACCACGCCCAGGTGCCCGGCATCCTGACCGACCCGCAGCATCCGCTCCATGCCTGGTTGGCCGCGGCGGATGCCGCCGCGCAAGTTCTGCTCGGCGCCCGCCGCGACGGCGGGGCGCTGGCGTTCTACGACCTCACCCGCGGCTGGGCGAGCAGCGAGGACGGGGCGATCGTGGCGATCTCCGCCGAACTTCGGACCGTCGCCTACGTCATCGTGCAAGAGCTGATGATCGACGTCTCAACGTTCTGGCGCGGAACAGTCAACGGGCTGGTACTGATCGCAGCAGTCACCTTGGGTGTGGCCCGCCAGCACGGTTGGTTCGCAAAGCTTCGACCAGCGGCGTTTGGCTAAGTCGGCATCCATGCGGGGCACCGCAAGGCAGTCACTTTCCCTCCAACCGAACCCACGAGGAACGACAACATTACCTCGTTCCCATTGTCCCCACACTTGAGCCAGACCGCGATCCCACTTCAGTAGGCAGAAGGTCGCCGACGAATGGCATATCGGTGATGTACACCCTGTCGCGAGAGGGTTGACACGATGCTGCGGTCACCACCACCCCGGAACTCGGGATGCAGCCGGCCGCACCTTGTCCGCCGATCGACAAGCTTGGATCAGAGGCCGACGCGGATCCGCTATAAGCGCGCCGAGTGGCGCTAGACCAGTGAAAGGTTCAACAATGACCTTGCGAAGAACGATCCTGACTGCCGCTGCAGCGACAGCGACAGCGACAGCAATGGTGCCCATTAGTGCCTGCGGCTTCTCTGATTCCTCGGGAGGAAGCTCGCAGACTGTCGAGTACTCCAACCCTGTGGCTTCTCAGCCGGCACAGCACGTTCTGAACAACGCGTTTGAGGCAGCGGCGCACAGCGTTGGCTGGGACGCGAAGATCTATGATGCGAATCTCTCTCCGGACACCCAAGTCTCGAACATTCAAACCATGATCCAGACTCAGGCCGACGCGATCACAGTGTGGACGCTCGATGCCGGCGCAATGGGGGGAGTCTATGCGCAAGCCAAAGAACAAGGCATACCGATCATCGGTGTCAATTCAGACGATGAAGGGATCACGACCACCGTCTGGTGGGAGTCCTTCATGTGCGAGGCTCCTGATGCACCGTTCAAGCGGGCTGCGCAGTCAGTGGCCAAGGAGCGTCCTGGCGCGAAGGTGATCGTATTGGGTGGGCCACCGGCTCCTTCGGTGCAGAAGAACGCATCCTGTTTCACCGAGGCTGCAGAGGACGCCGGGTTGGAGATCATCAACCGGACCGACAACGTCAAGGACGACTCGGCCAACGCATTGGCGTTGACCTCAGACCTTCTGGCGAAATATCCCGATGTCGACTTCATCTGGGCGTACAACGACCTGACCGCATTGGGCGCATCGTCGGCAGTGACTGCCGCTGGCCTGAAGGTTTCCGATGGCCAGAGCCCGGGTGTGATCATCCACGGCACCAACGGTGACGCCGATGCTATTCAGGCCATTCGGGAGGGGCGTCTGACCGGGACCTGGGATCCCAACAACGTGGCTAGCGGTATGTCGATCATCAAAGCCGTCCAGAACATCCAGGAGGGCAATACCGCCGATCTGATCATCAAGTCGACGTTCTGGGATACCAGCAACATCGACAACTACATCGACTCCGACAAGGTGACCTACGACCTCGATGACCTCCCGCTCGTAGCCCCTTGACCTCCATTCACTGAGGACAGCGGGTGAGTGAGGAATCCAGTAGTCCTGACGAATGACATTCATTGGGGCGACACATGTTTGACGCAAGGTCATCAAGCACATCGGGACAGCCATCGATGTGCTTGATGACGTCTATGGCGGAGGAAACTACCTACAGACACACGGGTTCTGCACTATTCGACCGTATCGCTTTAGGTCGTCGGATTCTGAGTCTGCTCGACGACCCATGCGGCGACCTGGGTTCGTGAGGTGAAGCCGAGCTTGGACAGTATGTGCTCCACGTGTCCCTGGGCTGTGCGGTCCGAGATGACCAGTCTTTCCGCAATTGCCTTGTTGGTAAGTCCCTCCGCGACCAAGTCGGCGACTTGCCGCTCGCGTCGAGTCAGATTCGCCGCATCGCTGGATTGCGCCTGTGCCGCTCGAGGCTTCTTGCCGAGGGCATACGCGACGGCGTCCTCGTAAATCAGCGCATTGCCATGGTTGAAATTCTTCTTGAACTCTCGTTCACCGAGGGCTCGCCGAGTACGGCGCTCGCATTCTTCTTGATACACGAGCATGTCGGGAAAGCTGACCGTCGGTCCCCCCATGGAACGCCACCAGCCTTCGGCAGCGCCCAGTAGGACAGCAGCCCGCGCCTCGTGGTGTTGGTCGGCTTCGATCCATGCCAGGGTCTGAAGGCACCGTGCGGCACCCGCGGGATCGTCCACTGGACGTGTCAGCCGGACGCCCTGCTCGAGCAGTACTGTCGCGCGATCCGCCTCGCCTTTCGCCCACAGTGCCAGTCCGGCAGCCAGCGACGACCGCCCGCGGTACACAGTCTCTCCGCTTCTTTCTGTGACTGCGAGGATTTCCTCATGACACGAAATAGCTCCGGTCGTGTCACCCAGCAGTCCGTATGCCAGTCCAAGACCGAATAGGCTAGCGATCCGGCGAAGCGGGTTGCCGTCTTCTTGAGGCGCCGTGAGTGCGCGCTTGTAGTCGGCGACGGCGCGTGGTGGATCGCCACTGAACAGAGCCATGCACCCAGCGGCATACCCAGAGAGCGCGGGCTGCAACGAGGTACCCGGTTGATCGGCAGAGTCGTCGCCCTCGGCCAGTAGGGCTCTCCCGGCCGCAACGTCGCCTTGGGTTCCGGCGAGCACGCTGTCCGCGTAGAGAGCTTTGACTCGGTACGCTGAAGATTGGCCGCCGTCTACGGCTAGAAGACGGTCGAGCCAGAGCCTGCCTTCGCTGTGAAGTCCACGCGAGAGCCAGAATGGAAATAGTGCTCCGGCAATTCGCAGGCCGACATCGGTCTCGCGCGGGTCGTCTAGACAGAAGCGGAGAGTGTCACGGAGATTCGGCTGTTCTCGCTCGAGACGAGCGATCCATTCCAACTGGTGAGGGCTAATCCATTCGGCCTCTGCCTGCTGCACCAACTGGTCGTACCAATCCCGGTGGCGCCGTCGGAACACCGCGTACTCACCGCTGGTCTGCAGTTTCTCCCTGCCGTAGTCGCGCAAGGTTTCGAGTAGCCGGTACCGAACCACGGCGCCTGGCTCCTCCCGGATCAGGATTGACTTGTCGACGAGCGATGCCATCACATCAAGCATGTCGGCTGATGGGAAGTCGTTGGCGCAGATGACTTCTGCTGCATCCAATTCGAAGCTGCCAGCAAATACCGAACATTGGGCCCACAATTGTTGCTCGCGCGGTGTGCACAACTCGTGGCTCCAGTCAATGCATAGACGCAATGTCTGCTGACGCGAGGGCGCACCGCGGTTGCCCACGTTCAGGAGGCGGTAGCGGTCTGTTAGACGGTTGAGGATCTGCTGTGCGGACATTGCCCGTAATCGCACCGCTGCCAGTTCAATCGGCAGCGGCAGACCGTCCAGTCGCTGACAGATCTGGGCCACCACGCCCTGGTTGTCCTCGGTGAGATCGAACCCAGGGACGGCGGTCGCAGCTCGCTCGGCAAACAGGGCCACCGCCTCGTATCGAGGAAGCCCGCCAACTGATGTCAAGCGGTCAACATCGGGAACCGCCAACGGCGGCACCCTCATCGACACCTCTCCACCGATGCCCAAAGGTTCACGACTCGTTGCGAGGACCCTTAACCCCGGGCAGCTCCGCAATAGCGATTCGACCACGCTCGCGACCTCTTTGACCAGGTGCTCGCAATTGTCGAGCACCAGGAGCAGCCTCCGGTCGGCGAGGTAGTCTGCCAGCAGGGTCAGCGGAGGGTCGGCCGATTGCTCTCGCAGTCCGAGGGCCGCGAAGACGGCGCTTGTCACCAGCATGGTGTCGCGGACTTCGGCCAGCTCGACTAGCCATACGCCTTCCGGGAACGCACGCCTCGAGTCGGTGGCGACGCGAAGCGCGAGCCGGGTCTTGCCGACGCCCCCGATCCCAGTCATAGTCACCAGCCGGTATGAAGACAGCATCTTCTTCGCCTCGGTGCGCTCGTGTCGCCGACCGACGAAACTTGTCAATTCAAGGGGGAGGTTTCCCGTTCTGCGTCGTTTGCTAGGTGCGAACGGCCCCCGTCGAGCGGGAGGCGTGGTCGAGGCATTCAGGGTGGACGTTCGGGGCACTTGAGAGCGTTCCGTCGGACCGGCGGGCGACGCCATCGTCGGCTGATCCGTTTGCGCCGTGTTGTTGCGCGCAGGCACTGCCATATCGTCGACTCGGCGGTCGTGGTGCCGTTCAGCGGCACGGAGTTGATCGCCGAAGTCCGCGGCGGTGGGTGGGCGATCGTTCGGATCGCGTGCCATAGCCGACTCGATCGCCGCGCTGACATCGTCGGGAACATCTTGTTCTCGTAGGTTGGGTATCGGTTCGGTCGTAATCCGCAGAAACTGGGCGACCACCCGTTCACCGCTTCGGCGCTCGAACGGGGCGTGCCCTGTGAGCGCGCAGAACAGCGTCGCGCCGAGGCCGTAGATGTCGGAGGCTGGGCTTGGTGTCTGGCCTGCCAGGACCTCTGGGGCGGTGAAGGCCGGAGATCCAGTGATTGTTCCCGCCGTCGTCTCGAAGGCTCCGGCCATGTGGGCGATCCCGAAGTCGGTCAACTGCGGCTCGTCATACTCAGTGAGCAGGATGTTGGCAGGTTTCACATCGCGATGGAGAACATCACGTCTGTGAGCGGTCTCCAGCGCGCCGGCCACCTTCACGCCTAAATGAAGCGTGTCGTCCCACCCTAGTGGTCCGTCTTGGCGGATCCGCACATCGAGCGAATCTTGGGGGTGGTAGGGCATCACGATGTACGGCAGGCCGCTGCTGGTTGCACCGGCTTGCAATATGGTCACTATGTTCGGATGTTCCGACAGCCTGCCCATCGCTTGCTGCTCCCGCAGGAACCTCTCGAGGTTCTCCGGATCGAGAAGGGAAGTGAGGACTTTAACGGCTACTGTCCGGCGGAGGGCAGGCTGTCGGCAGCGGTAGACGACACCAAATCCACCGTGCCCGATCTCGATCGGATCTTCGAATCCGGCCGCGGCTAGTTCCGACGCTGCTGCAAGCGTTATGTCATGTCGTGAACCACTGGAGTTGAGTTCGGCCATCGAAATCTTCAATCCTGAGCTGTGCGGTGCCCTGTCCGCAGCGTACCTCTCGCTGCCCTGCGAAACGGCCCATACATTCAAGACGACATTCACGCGTCTTGAAGGGCTCGCTGTCCGCCCTGTACGGCGACGCGCGATCACTGCCACATTGCGGACCAGCTGGTCCCTTTACGGATCACGTCGCGCAGGCACAGCGGTCCGCGGCTGAACCGCCATACGGCCCGAGAACACACGACTCAGAGCGATGACAGCGAACCTCTCGCTTCAGTCGATCAGGAGATCTCGATAACCGACCGGTCCGGCTGCGTGGGCCTCGCGGTCGGCGATGCGCGATGCTGGCGCCGTATGGGCCGAGTGCCTCAGCAACCGTCGACGCAGAAGCGGCCGTGTTTGCCAAGCGTCTCGCGGGGAGCTGCACAGTCACGGACTAGACCGCCGAAGCCCGCGGCCGGCGACGTTGACACCCTCGGAGGGCGTCCGCTAAGGGGGGTGGTCGCCGAGGGCAGAGCGCCTGAACGAACTTCGGATGAGGAATACTCTTGGGCAGAGAACAGTCGCACCGATCGCGTGCCGCTCCGTGTCATCGCAGTTGGCAACTGAGGCGCCTCCGGGAGCGCGGCCCGCCGGTCATCGTTGTCCTCGACCGGCGGTACCGACGGCCACGTCATTGGGCTAGAGACGAGTCCTTCACATTCTGTACCCACTGAAACACCACTGTCCGAAGCACCACATCGGACCCAGCCACGTGGGGCGGGCAGCCACAGTGCTCTAGGCCGAGCGGAGAGGACATAAAATCCGCGCGTCGCGACAGGAATCGACAGTCGCTGACCGTTGTGGTCCATGAACTACCCGTATGTCTCGCTTTCCTCGGTCGGCGGAACCTGCGTTCGGGGGTACACCGTTGCGAGTTGGTCGACGATCCTTGAATCGCACCCCGCATCTTGAATGGTCTCCCACACCTTCTCGATGAATCGGATGCGCGACACTCCGAATCGCTGAAACACTTCGTCGTCAGGCGCGCCACCATACGGCGCCCAGATTCGGGCGAAGCCGACGATGTGGTCCGCCTCACTCGAGGCAGTGTGCCTCTCGTGTACGGCCCTTTCCCGAGCCTTCCGCCGCCGATTCTGTCGATACCGTCGGACCTCACCCTCAAAGTTCGTGGCTGACGTGGACGACGCGTCCTGCGGGAACAAATGCTCAACATTCATGACTATTCCTGGTGGATGGACTGCTATTCGTTCGTGTAGTCGGAGACCCTGAGTAGTCAGGAGTCCGCTGTGGGCCTCGCTGGCTGCGCGACTTCGATGCTCCGCATCTGACCTGTGTAGAAGCGATGCGCGTCGAGTCGCTGTCCCGGCGCGCATCCGCTGCTCTTCTCCAGCAAAGTACGATGCCGCGAATCAGAGGGAGACAACCTCATCCTCGCCATGTGCAGGACGCGATACCGGTTGCGTCGCAGTACCTATTGCAGACATCGAGGTTGCCTCGCCTCGTACGTGCCGCCACAATGCGTACATGACGGCCGCACCGACAAGCATGGGCACCGCTGCATAGAAGTACAGTGTCCGTGGTGCGGCGACCATGAGGGCATAGCCCACCAGGATTGGCGCGGAAATCGAGAACATACGACCGATGCCAAGCATCCAACCAAGAGCAGTCGAACGTGTCCGTACCGGATACAGCGGCGGAACCACCGCCATGAGGCCCGTGATCGAGATGAAGGTAAACAGTCCAATGACCACGGTCAGCGCGATGGCGATACCAGGCTGGGAGAAAAACGAGGCAAAGGCGACGATAGCCAGCGCAGTTATCAGCATCGCAATCCAGACCAATTTGAGAGCGGAGATCTTCAACGTCCAAACACCGAAGACTAGGGCTCCGACGACACCACCGAGGCTAAGGATCAGTCCCGCGGTCGTGCCGAGATCGGCATTGCCGCTGGACAACCGGATCAGCTCTGGGGTCCAGAAGCTGGCGAAGTAGAACATCGACATGACGCAGGAATACGCTACCCACGTCAGCAGGGTGCGGTAGTACATTCCCTTCGCGAGCAGGCCACGGATTGAACCCGTTGAGTCAGCCTTATCCGCCATTGCCGGCGGAGCGTCGGGGTCAACCGCTGGGTTGCCGAGTTTTGCCGCGACCCTGACGATTTCGGCGCGGGCTTCTGCAGTGTTGGCCGTGACCAGAAAGTCAATCGACTCGGGGATCACCGTGAGCGCGAGAATGAATGCGAGGCCGGTGATGGCGGCACCGAAAACAAACATCGCCTGCCACGCACCGCCGAACGCGCTGACGAGCATCGTGCCGATGAACCCGCCTATGAGAGATCCGAGCGGGAACCCAATCGTGTATACGCCCATCACAGCGTTTCGTCGCTTCTCGGAAGAGTACTCCTGTACCAGCACAGTCAGACTGGCTGTCATGCCGCCGATACCCAGGCCAGTGACAAAGCGCGCCAGGGTGAGGGACTCAACGTTCGGTGACATCGCCGACGCAGCCATGCCGATGAAGTTGACTACCAGGCACCAGAGAACAAGCTTGCGCCGGCCGAATCGATCACCGAGCGGGGATAGCAACAATGATCCCGCCGTCATGCCCACCAGACCGGCGCTGAGTAGGTAGCCCTTCTCCGCGCTGCTGCCGAAGAATCCGTCTGGAAGGTGAGGAAGTACGAATCCCATGACGAACACATCGAATCCGTCGATGGTGAGGACGAGCAAGCAAGCCGTCAACGCGAGATATTGGAAGCGGGTCATCGGCGACTTCTTGATCGCAGTTGATATGTCCATCTTGGTTCCATTCCGTGAGAGTGCGATAGCGATGGGTGGATCTGACAAATGAGGGCGGATTCGTGTTCCGCCCATCAGTCCGACTAGACGGTCGCTGTCCCGTCGGAACGGAATCGTCCTCCTGGTGTCGTGGTGCCACGCCAACCAACTAGCATTGGTCGAGGCGAGCCGTTGAGATCATCTGCAGGGTGCAGACAGATGGCTGCCTTTGTAGCGCTCTCCGTGTATCCGAGAGGGATTGGGCGAATCTCGTCCATCTACCTCAGGTTAGGAAGATCGCCCCAAGAATTCATCAATGAGCTCGGTGCCGGATCGCCAGGGCCGTGATCAGTTCCTCCATGACACCCGGGCCAGAGACAGCAGGTCCAACGCCGCTGCTTCATGAGGTAGGCGGGATGACCTGTGTTCTGACGAATGGCGAGTTGTCGTTGTCGGTCACGCCAAGTTCGGTGATGCCGAGATGTGCGGCCCCAGAGAAGCCGGATCCGCACCCGCGGCCGTTACAGCGGGTACACCAGGTACCGCGCAGGCATGCTGTCGAGTCGAACTGCGCGACTCGTAAACCGTGCCCCATCGGTGGTCAACTCCACGACGTCCTCGTAGTATCCGGTCGCCAGGAGCCCGGACAACGAATCGTTCTCGGTGAAGCTGACCTGGAAGTTCGAGCGGATGGTCCACCTGGCCCCGTCCAGCGGTGCCGCTTCAGTGCGTTGGGTGACGTGTCGGGTCCGGTATGGCTCGATCGTCCCCACCCATACCTCGGTGATGAACTTGATTCGGTCGAGCACCCGTGCCCGGTTGTCGTCGTACATGTATGCCAGCGGAAGGCCACGCTGAATGTTGTCGAGCGTGTGAACGGTGTACGAGCACTCCTGCGCGAACAAGTCGGGCCACTGCTCCCAGTCCTGGTCGTCGAGTACCCGTGAGTAGCGTCCGAGTAGATCATCGATGGCGCGGATCTCATTGGCAGTGTCAGTGATCAAAGCCCATCACCCTTCGGTAGTTGGCCCAGCCGACGGTGTTGCCGATCTCGTCGTTTTGGGTGGCATCCTCGGGACGTCCATCGACTCCCTTGACGAAACGAGCAAGTGTCCCGTCGTCTGCTGTCATTTGTTGGCGGTTGAAGACTGCGGCATCCTCAATCGTGATGAATCCGCTCGGGCCAAGTAGGTTCGACGCCTGCCGCACGCGGTGGTGGCGGTATTCCGCGGAATCACTGGCATGGCCGAAGAATGCGTAACTGACCTCGGTCCGGTCGACACCGCGGGGTCGCGCGAACCGTACGTTGATGGTGTCCACGTGCTTGGTCATCACGGTGACAGGACGGAGGGCCACGACCCTGGCCCGATCGTCGGTTCCACGGAACTGTACGACACTTGGGTCGCCAAGATATCCGTTGTCGACGTACGGGGTGCTCTGGTAGCCGACCGAGAAGTGGCCAACCGGCTCAGTGATGCGTACCTCCCCTTTGCCGCCTTGCCAGCCCATGATGCGAAACCCTGTGTGCAGCAGCGGTGCATGGTAGAAGTCGTTATCGAAGTAGGTTTTCCAGTTCGTCTTGTACACCACCTTTTGGTAGCCGAGTAGTGTCAAGTCCCCGTCATCGATCAGGCAGTCCCGGACTGGATCGGCGCATTCACCAAGGAAGGTCTCGAGCAGCGGAGTGTCCGGGTGTCGGGTGATGAAGATCAGCCCAGCGATCTCCGAGACTCGCAGCTCAGGCAAGGCGTAGTCCTTGCGATCGAAATCGGCTCGAAACTCGCGCTCTCCCGGCGCCCCGCAGAAATCACCGGTGCTGTTGAAGAGCCACCGATGGTACGGACACTGGAACTCCTGGGCGACACCGACCTCACGCTGCTCGAGCAGGGTTCCGCGGTGCGTACAGGTATTCACGAACGCTCGGATGCGATCATCTTGGCCACGGCTGACTAGAATAGGGATCTCGCCGAGCCACGTCGTCTTGAAGCTGTTGATTTCCCCGAGTTCAGCGCGGTGAGCCACCGGGTGCCAGTAGGGACCGTAGAAGATGCGTTCCAGCTCTTCCCGGTACACCAGCGGATCGGAGAAGATCTCCTTGGGCAGGTCAAGTGGGTTGGTGAAGCGCGTGGCGATCGCCGCGCGAGCCTGCTCGTAGTCGGTCGCGGTTTCGAGTTCGGATATGGTGGTATGCACCATAGGAGTGGCCTCCGGATCAAGTTCTTTGGGGCGCTCGTTGTTGATGCAACAAGAAACGATGCGCCCTCATGGTTCCGGCAATTAGAACGAGCTACCGCCGATGCCGAAATACTATGATCTGATTCACTCGGGGTCAAGCACGAGAATCCCCAAATCTACTGTGCCACATGATGGAAAGGCCTACTTGCCATGTTGTCATCTAATCCCCCACTGCCCCTGTTGGGCCGTACAGCAATTGTCACCGCGGCCGGGGCCGGCATCGGGCGAGCCATCGCGATCGAGTGGTCTTCGCGAGGCGGCTCGGTCGTCGTCGCGGATCTACGTGCCGACGCAGCCGTCGCCACCGCGGAGGAGATCAATCACAAAGGTGGTAGCGCCATTTGGGCTGCAGTCGATGTGACCGATCCCGAATCGATGCCAAGTGCGGTCGCCGCAGCACTCGACGGATACGGCCAGATCAACGCGTTGTTCAATGTCGCAGGTGCGAGCCTGCCCAAGCGTGTCGACGAGATGGACGATATCGATTGGTATCGAATGATCGACATTAACCTCACCTCGGTGTACCGCTGCGCGAAACAGGTAATTCCCGAGCTTCGACGCACCGGCGGCGGAAGCATTGTCAACATATCGTCCACGGCTGGAATCCTCGCCGAGAACCGTTGCTCGGCCTATAGTGCCGCCAAGGGTGGAGTGCTTCTGCTGACCAAGAATATGGCGATGGACTACGCCGCAGACGGCATTCGTGTGAATGCGGTGTGCCCGGGGAGCACTTTGACTCCACGAATCCAGGACTACCTGGACCGTCTACCCGGCCACGAGTCTCTGCTCGACGAGCTGTGTCCGATGAAGCGTTATGCCGAACCGGAGGAGATCGCCCGTCCGGCGGTCTTCCTGGCCTCCGATGAGGCCAGCTATATCACCGGCGCCGTCCTTGCCGTCGACGGCGGGCTCACGGCCGGAAAACACTTTGCCATCTTCGAGGACGCCTAACCAACCCTGCACCGCGCAACGCGAATCGCCCCGGTGTTCGACTAGAACACCGGGGCGATTGCCCTTAAGTTTCGATGACAACAGCTACTCAGATCGCGCGCCCGCGAGCCCTTCGGCTGTCGACCGTGAAACGCGGCTCAGCGCGCAGACCTCGCGACCGACTGTGCGCAATTGAAAGTCGACTCGCTCGTCTGGCTGCTGCCCGTATTCGATCCGAGTGACTCCCGAGTTAATCGCCGCTCCAAGAGGAGTCGGCCACCCCCGCAGCGCGTGCACGATGCTTCGGAGCGTCTGCAACGTTGTGACAGCCGCCTGCCATCCGTAGGCCGTGGTAACGCACCCGACCGCGCGGCCCGAGAGGTAGGGATTGCCGTCTTGTCGCAGTTCCTCTACATAGTCTAGGGCGTTCTTGACTAAGCCCGAGACCGAACCGTGGTATCCCGGGGACGCGATGATCACCCCATCGGCGAGCCGAAGCGATTCGATGAGCCGCTGCGCATCCTCACCATTCGGGGTGTCCGGGTCGTACATGGGTAGCCGTGCAAGCGTGCTACCACCGAACAGCTCGGTGCGCGCACCGTGCGCCTCCGCTGCGTCCAGCGCGATACGGAGGGCAGACTCCGTCGAGGAGTCCGCCCGCAACGTTCCGCCGAGACCAACAATGAACGGTTGCACTGTAAAGTCCACTGTTCCGTCACACCATCTTCATCAGACCGTCATGGCCCCAGGCGAACCCTGAACCCAAGGAATAGTTTTCAGCCGTCCACGACTCAGGATCGACCATTCGCGGTCCCCAGCCGTACTCGAAGTGCCAACCCGACGGATTGCGGAAGTAGAACGAGAAGACATGATCGTTCTGGTGACGCCCCGTCGAGGTACTTGTGATGCCGCGGTCCAGGCACAGGTCGTAGCTATGACCCACGTCGTCGATGCTGACCGTCTCGAACATCACGTGCTGAATACGTCTTTGCGCACCCGGAATATTCATGAATGCCAGCGAATGGTGCCGGGTATTGCAGTGCAAGAACACTGCGAACGGTCCGACCTGCGGGATGTGCGCGAAATCGCTGACACCGAACCCCAGCACGCGAGAGTAGAAGTCCGCCGCGCCCGTGATGTCTTCGGCATACAGCACGACATGCCCCATGCCCATCTCGCCCATGTTGAACCCAGCCAAGTCACGCGACGGGCGGAACCGCGGCATGAACACCTTCTCGTGTCCGAGTACGAGTTCCATCCGCACGCCCGAGTACGGACACGTGAAGTGGACAAACTCCATGACGCGACGATCGGACGCCTCCTCGGGTGTACCCGCCGTCACTGCGATCCCGGCGGCCTCCAGCTGAGCCGCGGCAAGCTCGAGCGCCACCTTCGAGGCCACGTCCCAACCGACGTAGGCGACGTCGTCATCGTGGCCGGCCCGCATTCCAATCCGGTGATGCCGGTCATCGGCGCGGACGTAGAGCAGGCTGTCGTCACTATCACGCGACACCTCCAGTCCGAGGACTTCCGTAGCGTACTTCTTCCACCCCGAGACGTCGCTGGACGTCCCGACAACATAACTGAGCTGGCTGACAGCGGCCATGGATGTGCTTCTTTCCCGGAGAGATAGTGGAGCAATGCAGATTGAGGGACGCGCGCAAACGTCGAGGGTCTCAGAACACGACGAGCTTCGGGTCACGCTCGAGGCCCAGCACCATTCGGCCGTAGTGCTGGAAGTTGGCACGAGTGAACGAAACGTGACTGGCCATCATGTGGATGTCACGCCACTTCTGCTGCATCGGGCTGGTCTCCTTGAACCCTGAGGTTCCGCTCAACCCAAACAGTCGATCCACCGATTCGGTGAGTAGTTCGGCCACTCGGTTGTAATCGCGCAGGATCTCCGCGCGATCTGCCAGCTCGAGACTTCCCGATGTTCGGGCTGCGGCGAGGATTCTCCGCACCGACAGCTGAGCCAGCTCGAGGTCGGCCGCGGTTCTAGCGACCGCCTCCTGGACGATCTCCGACCCGGCGGTTTGCGCTCGCCCGCGCGCCCACTCCACGAAATAGTCATAGGCGTCCAGTGCGGTGCCCATCATGGGGCCCAGGAACGTCAGCCCGGCATGTAGTGCGAGCGGTTGGCGATAGAGCGGGCCATGGTTGACCTCTCTGCCGGGACCGTCGCCGGCCACCAGCGCCGCCGCCGCAAGCACAAATCCTTCGGGCACGAAGACGTCGTCGATCACGATCGTCTTGCTGCCGGTCCCGCGCATACCGGCAGCGAACCAGTCGTCGTCAACGGTGTAGTCGCCCGGCTTCACCAGGAAGTGGTGATTCGCCGGCCGACCTCCGTCCTTGATAAGCCCGCTCACGATCACCCACGACGCGTGGTCCACGCCACTGGCGAAGCCGTGCCGGCCGGTCAGGCGGTATCCACCGTCGACCTTCTGCACGGTTGCGGCGGGCGCGAGCGATGCAGCAATGCAGGCATCAGGTCCGTCCATCCAGACCGCCTCTTGTGCAGTCTGAGGGAAGAATCCGACCATGTGCGCATCGTGCGGAAGCAATGCCGCGCACCAGGCAGTGGAGGCACATGCTCTACCGAGCTCCAACGACACCTCGTACATCGTGTCAAGCGACAGTTCGTCTCCGCCAAACCGACGCGGGGCAAGGATTCGCCCTCCCAGCCCGGCAGCGACAATCTCGTCGATCGACTCGTGCGGAACCGCACGCAGTGCCTCGGTGTGGGCGGCCCGTTCCCGTATCCGTGGGGTGAGAGCACGTGCCCGCTCGACGAGCGCCGCATGCAGGGTCGCTGTGTCGGCAGCACTATCCATATCGGTGACTACCATGGTTATCCATCTCCATTTCCGGCCAGGGACGGCCGAGTGTCGGTCGGATCTGGGCGCCGACCTAGAACAGAACGCTCAGGTTCTTCGATTGCACTACGTTCTGATCCAGCAGGATCGTCCGCTTGGCGATTTCGAAACTTTCCCCCACCGCACGAAGCACGTCCCGTCGTTCACCGGCCCAGATGTCCGTCTCCGATTCGAGACGGTTGCGGTAGACCAGGAAGTTCGACCACACGTCGTATTCCGGGGACGCCGAGGTCTCGACCTCACGCGGCGTGACCCGCACATTCGTTACCAGATGCCGGCAACGGGACGGAGGATCCTCGGCCCAGTGCGTCCCCGAGTGCATCTGGTTCACCCGCAGCTGCAGCGACTTGATGTCGTCATAGAAGTGCGCCATCTCGATCCCCTGGGGAACCTCATCCTGGTCTCTTTGGCGACGAAGCCTGTTTTTACGCACTGGCATCCAGTAGAGGACATCCTCGGCGAACAACTCCAGCCACTGACTCCACCGCCAGTGGTCAAGCAGCTGGGCCTCGCTGTAAAGGAACTTCTCTACCCGGTGTTGGAGCAACATCTGCTCCAACACATTCGCGTTCGCCGGCGCGTCAGTCTGTTGGACGGTCATCGCGAAGCTCCCGCGTTGGTTCCCACCGTGACGCCGTGCTTAGCGTCGGCGGTGGGCTCGCACTCCTCCGCTGGGATCACCGGCCACGTGTCACTGGTCATGAACTCGAGCCACCGCCGGTAGAAGCCCCTCTGGCCGGCCTCGCCAAAGAATGAATCGTGGTACTCGCCTGGAAACTCCGGGTGTTTCTCTTCGGTTCCGAGACCCATTTCGTAGTTCCACGCCATCTTCCGCGCCTGGTGGCCCTGCTCGAGGATGCCGCCGATCATGCCCCAGTTCTCGCCGTCGTCGGTCTCCACGACGCCTGCAGCGCCCTCGGTGAACGACGCCGAGATCTGTTGCGCACGCTTGGCTTCCTCGGGTGCGTCCTTCTCCACGACAGTGAATGACCAGATCTCGAACTTGTTGGGCCCCTTGGGATGCCAGACTCGGAAGTTGGCTGATCCCGGCAGTCCAGAGAAGTTCGGAAAGGCGTTGAAGTTGGCCACCATGTCGGCGCGCTCGCCTACACGCTCACGTGCGATCTGCCGCTTTTTCTCGTTGTACTGGCCGAGGGGGTCGTCCTCGAATCGGGTATGCCGTTCGAAGAGGAAGCTCTCGCCGTGTCCCTCGCGGAGCGAAACGTGCGCGCCGTCTTTTGCATCGAATCCAGGGCCGAACGACAGCAATGAGGAAAGGTGGCTGGTGGTGGCGTGGTAGGTGTCGCCGGCGAACTGCTCGGCAGCCAGTTTCCAGTTGGCGTTGATGGTCCACTTGATGACACCCGGCAAGACCTCGATGCCACCTTCGGCGTGATCAACCCAGCCGTCGATATAGTATTTCAGCTCTCCCAGGTACTCGTGCAGCGGCGGCGCCGTGGAGTCGAAGTTGCCGAAGATCAGTCCCTGGTAGCTATCGATCTGCGCGACCTGGACCAGGCCATTGTCCTCGAGCGACAGCTTGTTGTCGTATGCGTCGTCGAGGTTGGGGACCCCGACCAGCTTTCCCGCGGTGTCGTACGTCCAGCCGTGATAGCTGCACATGAACGAGCGGGTGTTGCCCTCCTCGGCACGGCAGACTCGCATACCTCGGTGCCGACAGACATTGAGGAACGCCTTGACGCTGCCGTCGGGCTGACGCACCACGAGTACGGGGTCTCCCCCCATGTACGTGGCGAAGAAGTCGTGCGGATTCGGGATCATGCTGTCGTGCGCCAGGAACAACCAGGAACGACCGAAGATGCGTTCTTGTTCCAACTTATAGATTTCGTCGCTCACGAAAATCTCGGGCCCGATAATGCCCTGGTCCCATTTCACCAACGAATGCAGATAATCGGCGTCAACGGCCACGATTATCCCCCTTCACTTTTCACATGGTCTCGGCGCGGAAAGATTATTCGTCTTCCGGCGTTATCATTTGGTCTCTGCCTTACAGCTAACCAACACCCGGTCACGGAGTCGATGCATCCGTTCTGAGCTTCGGAACGGAGCTTCAGCCTGCGACCACAACGTATACGGCTCCGTCGTCCACCTGAACCGCGTACTTCGCCAGCGGCTCCGACGCGGGAGGTGCGGTCACTGCGCCGGTCTTGATGCAGAATTTTGCGAAGTGCCATCCGCATTCAATCTGGCCGTCTTCGATGAATCCCTCGTCCGCCAGTGACGATTTATCGTGCGAGCACCAGTCTGCGGTCGCATAGAACTCGCCATCTATGTTGTAGACCGCGATGGGTGGCTGAGTATTCACCCTGGTCACGTTTCCCGGTGTGAGTTCGTCGACCGAGCACACCCGGATCAGATTCTCCGACTTCTCCGTAGTTGTCATTGCTTCCTCCTTCTCTTACTGCGGCAGACCGCGGACCACCGACTGCGAGTCGCCGATCTTGCGTAAATCCACTGCTGGGTCGGCCAGTAGCGCTTGTTCCGGGCGAACATGCTTGTCGATCAAACTCATCGCCATCCGAACATCACGTCTTCGGTTGACCCCAACGACACCGACGAGCACGCCATGACGCAGATGGAACACGCTGAACTCCATCGATTCCGGGTCGCCCCGCCATACCAGGTCATCGGTGGCACGCGGGCGCCCGGCGACCTGAATATTCGTCTCGCCCTGGTCAGACCAGAACCACGGCACGTCTCGGTAGGGTTCTCGGTGGCCCACCATTGAGCGTGCGGCCGCAATGCCCTGATTCTGCGCGTTCTGCCAATGTTCGAGCCTGATTCGTTCTCCAGCGACCTCGTTGGGATGATTGGCGATATCGCCCGCGGCATAGATATTCGGGACCGATGTTTCACAAAACTCGTCGACGACGATTCCATTGTCGAGATCGATACCGGAGTCACGGGCGAGCTCGATCGCCGGTAGGACGCCGATTCCCACCACCACTACGTCGGCCTCGACGACGAACCCGTCCATTGTGTGCACCCGCCGAACGTGGTGATCGCCCTCTATCCTGGCCACTTCGGCGTTGGTTCGGATGCGTATTCCATTCTCGGAATGTAGCCGCGACAGGCGATCTCCAATCCGTGCTCCCAGGACGCGGCGTAGCAGTCCAGCATCACGTTCGAGCACCGTGACGTCGTTCCCCAACGCCAACGCCGAGGCGGCGAGCTCGATTCCGATCAACCCGCCGCCGATGATGACGACGGATCCGCCCGCGAGTAGTTTGTCGCGGATGGCCGCCGAATCGTCGATGGTGCGCAAGAAGTGCACGCCGTCGAGATCGAGTCCAGGGACGTCCGGGCGCCGTGGGGTAGTACCGGTGCACAACAGGACCTTGTCCGCCGCGATCGACCGCCCGCGGTCGAGTTCGACCCGGCCGCCATGGGTATCGATGCGTGTCGCCCAGGCCCCCAGTAGAAGTTCGATGTCGTTGTCGGAATAAAACTCCGCGGGATGTATCAACGTCTCGCCAGGCTGTTTGTGCCCGAGAATCACCTCCTTCGACAGCGGCGGACGGTCGTACGGCAAGTGGTTCTCGGCTCCGACCAGGACGACGCGGCCGTCGAACCCCTCGGTGCGAAGCGTCTCGACCGCACGCGCGCCGGCAAGGCTCGCGCCGACCACGACGTAGGTTTCAGTCATCTCTGTGTCTCTGTCATCTCGATGTCTCTGTCTCTACCGGAGGTCTGTCTCATTCGAGGGCACCGCACGATCGTGCGCACCCGGCTGCTCAGTCGCGATGGTGACCCCACAGACTGGTTGCGTCGTAATTCGATACCCGCCAGGTGGCGTCGTCGACGAGTCGCCCGTCGTATCCGTACTCGACCTCGGAACCCGACGGGTTCTTCATGAAGAACGAGATCGCCAGATCGTTCGTGTGCCGGCCCAGTGTCTCGGTGAGCTCGACGCCTCGAGCATTCACCTCGTCGAGAGTGCGGCCCACGTCGTCGATTTCGTTCACCTCCAGCATGAAATGGCCCAGTGCCGGCGCCAACTTGTCGTTCTGCACGAACGCCAGGCTGTGGTGACGCGGGTTGACGTGCAAGAAGTGCACCTTGCGCTGGTGGAACTCGATGGTGTCGCTGAGTCGGAACCCGACGACATCGAGGTAGAACGCCTTGGCCGCCGCCAGATCGGTGACAAAGAAGAAGACGTGGCCTAGACCGAGCTCACCGGTGACGAAGCGGACCCCGCGCGGCGATATGAACGGCCGCTTCGGCACGAGAGCGCCGTAGAAGAACTCGAGCCGGTGTCCGTCGGCGTCGGTGCACCACAGCAAGCCCTCGACCCCACGCACGGCAGCACATTCGGGGTCCTCCTCGACTTCGACACCAGCCGCGGCGAGTCGCCGCCCGAGCGCATCGAGAGCTCCCTGATTGGCGACCTCCCACCCGATGTAGGCGGCACCGCCAGCATCGCCACGATGGATCGCGAACCGCCAACCACGTTCGTCGGCTCGAAGCAGCACGGTCTGGTGTCCGGAGTCCCCAGCTTCTGAAACATCCTGCAGACCTAGCACTTCGGTCCCATACGTGCGCCAGGCCTCAAGGTCCGTCGCATACAGGCCCACATACCCGAGCCCGACAACTTCAGTCATGATCGCGTGTTGCCTTCCTGAATGATCGGTTGAATCCGATGGTGGTTTCCACTTGGGTATTGAGCTTGGGTGAGGGATCCGGTTCGCGGCAACGACCCCGATCCACCTGCTGGAACGCAGGTAGGACGCCCTTGCGGGTCGTCAGGCAGCGAGGAACGTACGAACCGCGGCGACAAAGTCGCGTGGACGCTCGAAGGGTGGCCAATGCCCACAGTTATTCAGCACCATGAGGTCAGCAGTCGGTAGGTAGCCCAACAGCATCAATGCCCCCTCCAGGGGAACCATGCGGTCGAACCGGCCGTGCACGACCAATGTCGGCACAGTGATCGTCGACAACGCCTGCAGGTTGCTCCGCGGGACGATCGTCGAATGCGACCACGCCTCGGAGTGCTCGGGCTCACGCAACCGCCACGAGTACATCTGCTCGACAAGATCGTCGTCGATCAGCGCGGCGTCGTACACGATGCCGCGGAGCAGCCGCGCGATTCGTTCGCGATCGGGCTGGCTCGATTGACATTCGTCGAACAGCCGGCCTACCTCAGTTGGCGCGGGGGTGAGCAGATACGGGTCACCGCCGGTCGACGCGCTGCATCCGCCTACGATGAGTCTTCTGACTCGTTCGGGCGCGGTCATCGCCATGTCGAGCGCCACCGTGCCACCGGTCGACACCCCGAGCACCGTCACGGTGTCGAGATCGAGTTCATCTAGCACGGCCAGGGTGTTCCGCACATACAGGTCATGCACGGGCTCATGAAACTCGCGGGGACTGCTGCGCCCGAAATTGGGGTAGTCCACCATGATACAACGATGGTCCGCAGCGAGGTCCGCGAGGATCCGGTGGTAGGTCAGCCACGCCGTTGTTCCGGGTAATGGCCCAAATGCCTGTTGAATGATCAGTGGCTCGCCCGAGCCGACATCGTGGTAATGAACCGTACTCCCGTCGACCTCCAAGGTCCGACTACTAGATTGCTCCGACAGCTCAATCAATCGAACACTCCTCCGTACACAGTGATGAATTAGCTGAGCGCTCCGCCACTGATGCCCAGATCCGGCCCCTCGTGCCGGACCGCAATCGAAACCGCAAGCGACACGGCATGCTCGAGCGCTTCTAGCGACATCGATGGCGGAGGCGGAGCCCCAATCTCGACTGCTCGCGAGGGGACCACCGGAAGGTGCACCATACCGACGCGCGGTGACACCCCATGAGAGAGATGCCTTGCAAGATAGAATGTCTGGTTGCACAAGTAGGTACCGGCGGTGTTCGAGATGTAGCCGGGAATACCTGCGCGGCGCCAACCATCCATTATCGCCTTGACGGGCAGCGTGCTCAGATAGGCGGCGGGCGCCTCCGGCTCAACCGTTTGATCGATTGGGCTGTGCCCGTCGACATCTGGAATCGGGAAATCACGAACATTGATCGCGACACGTTCCAGTGCTGGTGCCGTGCGTCCGGGCGCTACCCCGGTCACGACGATGACATCCGGGCGCGAGTGTGCGATGGCCTCGGCCAGAACACCGCGCACCGTCTCGGTGTCCACCGGCAACACCCAGCCGACAACCTCACACCCCTCGATCCGTTGCCCGTCGACCCGACGCGCGATCGCCCCACTGGGGTTATCGGTTTCCTCGGCGTACGGCCCGAATCCCGTGACTAGGACCCGACTCATGACACAGCAGCCAGCGAGCACCGCGCCTGGAACGCAGCAAACTCCGCGACGAACTGCTCAGTCCGCTCGAGCATCACCGATGACTGGGTCAGACCCGGCGCGATGAACAGTTGCGTGTTCGGCGCCTGCTTGTGCCAGATGAACGCATCGTCGACCGGGTGGATCGAATCGTCGAGGTCGCCGCGGCACACCAGGGTAGGCACGCCAACATCAGCGAGATGGGGCCTCAGTGTGAAGTAGTCCTGAAACTCGTTGGTACTACGAGTCTTGGCGTAGAAGTCAATCGCGTCCCGCCAGTCGTCGCCGTGCAGGGTCTGCCATTCCTGGGCCTGCGCGCTACCGGAATCCACTGCAGAGAACACCGTATTGAGCGACGCGTTTCCTGTGCTGGTCAAGCCGACGATCGGCGCGTCGACCGTCAGAGTGCGGACCCGAGAAGCGTTGTCGAGCACAAGCCGGCCCGCGATCCGCGAGCCGAGCGACACCCCCGCCACGTGGACCCGGTCGAGTTCGAGCTCATCCAACAGCCGCCAGAGGTCCTCCACCCACACCTGCGGGCGCGTCAGCGGGGCCACCCGCTGACTTCGCCCGAGCCCCCGAAGGTCCGGCACAATCACCCGGTACTCGCGGGCAAGCTGGGGAACAAGATCACCGAACCACTGCCCGGACGCCGCTGCGCCGTGCACCAACAACAGCGGCTCCCCCCGCCCGTGATCCTCGTAGTAGACCTCGACACCGTCAACCGCCAATGTGGCCATCAGTGCACTCCCTTTCGCTCCGACTCGGATTGTCGAGAAGTCAGGATCGAGGCCGCTGCAACGCCCGGCAACCGTCGCGTTCCACAGGACGGCAAGCTCGGGCGCCGACACGCAAGTTCCCGAGCCATGTTCCGGGGGACGGACCGCGGAGATTCTCACCTCTGGTCGGGCGCGTCAGTGTGAGCCTTCACCAGACACCACGACGCGAGGAGCAAGGCATGGAGAAAGAATCCGGCGATATGGTCCAGACAGTAGAGCCGCTGCGATCGGTTGAGTCGTTGGCGAGCGAACTGTTGCGGGCGGAGGCAGAGCACACGGCGCGCGCACCGCTCACCGACACATACCCAAACTTGGACATCGACTTGGCCTATCGCATCCAGGACGAGGCGCTGAGTCAACGAATCGAACGCGGCGAGAACATCGTGGGCATCAAACTCGGACTGACCTCGCCGGCCAAACAACTGCAAATGGGAGTGTCCGCACCACTGACCGCCTGGCTCACCGACGCGATGACGCTGCCCACCCGCACCCCACTCCCCCAGGAAAAGTTGATTCATCCCCGCGTCGAGCCCGAGATCACCTTCGTCATGGGCCGGCGACTAGCCGGGCCAGGTGTCACAGCCGCAACGGCGCTGGCTGCGGTCGATCGGGTGTACGCAAGCCTCGAAGTCATCGACAGCCGCTACCTCGATTTTCGGTTCACGCTGCCAGACGTGATCGCAGATAATGCGTCCTCCGCCTACTACCTGACCGGACCGGTCGGCGCGGATCCAGCCGTTCTCAACCTTCCTCTTGAGGCTTGTCTCCTCGAGGTCGATGGACGCCTCACTGCTACCGGAGTCGGAGCAGACGTGCAGGGACACCCCGGCGAGGCGTTGGCCATGGCCGCGAACTCGCTGGCTGAGCGCGGTCACGCGATCGAGGCTGGATGGATCGTGATGACCGGTGGTCTGACCGACGCAATCGCTGCACCCCGCGGAACGACCATCAGCGCCCAGTTCACTCATCTCGGCTCGATCGCCGTGACTAGCTGAGCGCCCGCGAGGTTACGGAAGGGCTGCCTGCCACCACCCACCCACACCATGAATGGGTAGTCCCTCGGGAGTTTTCCCGATGTGACGGCGCCCACGGTCCGGATAACGTCAAGGAGCAGGTCGAACACCGAACACACTGCGCGCGTCGACCAGGTGACCACACCACCTCACCGAGACTGTCAGCCCGGTTAAGCCCCTGGTGAGTGCACGGCCGACACGCGCACGGTGGACGGTACTCCGACGAACGTCTCGACGCGCTCGGCGACCTGGACCTGAGTGCGACCGACGCGTCGCATCCGTAACAGCCCTGCCCACCGACCCCGCGGTCGGCCTGGCGATCGAGAGGCAACCATGACCGTTTCCGGCACCGCCGCGTCCAGCCAACCCGCCAGCACCACCCTTGGCGGCACGAGCATCCAGTTGATCACCGGCCGAGATCCCGACCGCGATTCACTCACCTCCGTGGCCAAGGCGCTGGCATTGCTCAGCGCCTTCACCCCACACCATCCGACGATGGGCGTTTCCGAAATCGCTCGCCGGACGCATATGCCAAAGTCGACGGCGCACCGACTGCTCGCCGTCCTCGTCGACTGGGAAATGGTCACCAAGCGCGGCACTGAATACTCGCCGGGCGCCCGGCTGAACGAGTTGGCCGCGCTCACTGCACAACCCGATGCCCAAGAGTTGCGCAGGGTCGCGCTGCCCCATCTCTTGGATCTATACGAAATGACCCACGAAACCGTGAACCTCTGCATCCTCGCTGGGGAGGACGCCCTGTACGTGGACAAGATTCACGGCCACAACAGCGTCAACTCGCCGGCTTGCGTCGGCGCCCGGCTGCCAGCGGCCAACACCGCGGCCGGCAAGGCATTACTCGCGTTCAGCGGCAACGACGTCCTCGCGCGAGTCTCCGAAAACCTACGGCCAGCCACGTCGTCGAGTATCGCCACCCCCCGCCAGCTCGCTCGCGAAGTCGCCGTCATCCAGCGCTCGGGCATCGCCTACGACCGGCAGGAAACCAAGCCGGGCCTGACCTGCATCGCGGCACCCGTGCGGAGCTGGTCGGGGGCGGTGATCGCCGCGGTCTCGATCTCAGGTCCGGTTCATCGCTTCCGTCCGGCAAATGCGGTGCCCGCCATCCGCACGGTCGCCGCCGGCGTCGCCAAACTCGCTCAGGAGGCGAGCTGGCAGCGACACACCTCCGGCTAATCGCTCACTTCCCGAGCCCAGCGGAGCAGCCACACCCTGACAACGCTGTTGCTCCCCATCCCCAACAACCGCCGAACAGCCCACTAGCGCAGCCACGCGCACCATTCAACCGTGGCACTGCCACGCCAGTAGTGAGGACAACCATGACCCGTCTGACCTTCGAGCTACCCGATCACGAGCAAGTAGCAGTGACGGTTCATACCCTGCTCAACGCCGGATATGCCGGTCGCAGCCAAGCCGACGTCGCCGCACACATCGCCGAGCTCGCCGAGCTCGGAGTGCCGGCACCGACCAGGATCCCGTGCATCTATCCGATCGCTCCATACCTGGCCATGCAGATCGACGAGGTGCCCGTCCAACACGAACGCACCTCCGGCGAGGCCGAGTGGGCATTGGTAGTCGCCGGAACCGATCCGAGTGAGCTGCTGCTAACCGCCGCCTGCGACCACACCGACCGACGACTCGAACAGCACGGTGTCGCATGGAGTAAGCAGGCCGCACCGGACGTGCTCGCGCGCCAGGCCTGGCGGCTGACCGATGTCGCAGACCACATCGACGAAATCACCCTTACTGGAAGCGTACAGACCGAGGCCGGACCTCAAGTAATCCAGCACGGCACACTCGCCGAACTGCTGACCCCCATGTACTGGGCAGAGGAACTGAGTGCCCGCAAACTGCTGAACCCGGGCACCATACTCATGTCCGGAACCATCCCCATGCGCACCGAAGTTGACCAATTCAGCACCGGATGGAACGTCGAACTGAGCGACCCCCGTACAAGCCAGTCGATCTCGCTGTCCTACACGGTGCGCCAGACTCCGCCGCCTGTTGACTGATACCCCAATCTCCTCGCCTGATTTGCCGACGATTCCATTCCCCGCAGGAGCTGCTATGCACGATCCTTCCGACCCTTGGTCTCCGCTTCGACTCAAGTCCGGTGCAACGCTGAGAAATCGGTTCGTTCTCGCACCCATGACGACCGACTCCTCACATCCCGACGGTTCAGCCACCGCAGCCGAACTGAGTTACCTCGCTCGCCGAGGCTCAGCCGAGTTCGGCGCAGCCATCACCTCCTGCGCCTACGTGCACCCAGACGGCCGGTCCTGGCAGGGAATCGGTGCGACCGATGAGGCCCACTTGCGCAGCCTGCAGACGGTCGCCAAAGCCGTGCGTGGCGACGGTGGTCTCGGCGTGCTGCAGATCTACGACGGCGGCCGCATCGCACTGCCAGATCTAGTCGGGCCAGGCGGTATCCGCGGCCCCTCTCCCATCCCGTCGGCCCGTCCCAACGCGCAAACCCCGCGTGAACTCACCGACCGAGAGATCCATGATCTCGTCGCCTCATTCGGACGGGCGGCTTCCCTCGGTGTGCAGGCAGGCTTCGACGGTATCGAGATCCACGGCGCAAACCATTACCTGATCCATCAGTTCTTCTCTCCACGCGCCAACCAGCGCACCGACCGGTGGGGCGGTAGCGTCACCGAACGGATGCGCTTTCCGCTCGCGGTCGCGCAGGCCGTGCGCGACGCGGTGGGGCCGGAGATCTCCGTCGGCTTTCGGATCACACCGTTCGAGTCCGAGGCCGGCGGTTACACCCTCGACGATTCCGCTCGCCTGGCCGATCGCCTGGCGAGCGAGGGAGTCGACTACGTACACATCTCGATGGACAACTTCCGCCGAAACTCCCCTCAACCGGAGGACCGAGACTGGACCAAGATCCGGGAACGCGTGGAGTCGCGCAATCCGATCGAGGCTATCGCCGCCGCGGTCGCCGGGCGCAGCGCGGTCGTCGCAAGTGGCGGCATCCGCACACTCGACGATGCCCACGATGCCCTGGGCGCGGGCGCGGACCTGGTGGCGGTCGGCCGTGCGGCCCTCATCGACCCCGAGTGGATCGACAAACTCATGACCGGTGCGCACACCCAGGTCCGGACCCAGCTACCAGAGAACGCAGCCGATATCGAGACCACCCTGACCATCCCGCCACGGATGGTGCGCTATCTATTGAGCCGACCTGGATGGATTCCGCGCGAGGGACAGGACGCTAAGCCATGACGGGCACAAGCGTACGAATCGGGCTCTGCCAGATGACCTCCACCTCCGACCCCGGACACAACCTGTCGCTCATACGCAGCTGGGTGGAGCGCGCCGCCGACGCCGGAGCACGGGTCGTGGTCTTCCCGGAAGCCACCATGGCCCATTTCGGCGTCCCGCTCGCCGCGGTCGCCGAATCGATCGACGGCGCATGGGCGTCTGCGGTCGAACAGATCGCCGCCGACCATGGTGTCCTGATCGCTGCAGGTATGTTCACCCCAGATGGGGACCGAGTGCGCAACACCGTGTTACTCACCGGGCTGGGCCATCATCTCGGCTATCACAAGATCCACCTCTATGACGCATTCGGGTATCGCGAATCCGACACCGTCGCGCCAGGAACGGACTGCGTCACCGTGACGGTCGACAATCTCGTACTCGGTGTCGCAACCTGCTACGACGTGCGGTTCCCGGCGCTATTCCAGCGACTCGCCGACGCCGGAGCGAGTGCGGTGCTGCTCACAACTTCGTGGGGTGCCGGCGAAGGCAAGGCAGAGCAGTGGGAGGTGCTCGTGCGCGCACGCGCACTGGATTCCGGGTCGTGGGTACTCGGATGCGACCAGGCTGATCCGAAGGTCACAGGTACACAGGTAAATCCGGACGCGCCGACCGGTATTGGCCGGTCCTTGGTTGCCGATCCACTCGGCGCCGTCACCCACCGATTGGGAACCGGGCCGGACCTGCTCATCGCCGACGTCGACGCAGCCACAGCGATCCGCTCGCGCGCACGGACGGGAGTGCTGGCCAACCGAGCGCCCGCGCCACTTTGAGATCTGGGACATCGAAGGTGTCGGAGCAAGGCTTGAAAGACCACTGAAATTGTGAGTTGAAAAGACTACCCCTACCGACACTCTCCCTAGCTCGAATCGACAAAGGTTCGGATGAAGGTTGCTACACGGTTCCATAGCACACTCGTCGCGGCTGCGAAGCGTTGCGCGTTTTATAGTCGAAGCGGACTCGATCGTCGACACCGCCGTGCGAATTGCGTCGAGCGGCTCGCGGTGATCTCCGGTTCCCGCGGGGCCCTTGCAGCAGTGATCGATCAGCTCCGCTGCGCTGCAATCAAAACCGCGACCTGGGTCCGCGAGTTCACTCCCAGTTTGGTGAAGATGTGCTCAATGTGAGTCTCAACCGTACGTGGCGCGACGACCAATGCCTGCGCGATCTGTTTGTTAGTCATACCCTCCGCCAGCATGTCTGCGACCTGCGCCTCGCGGGGGGTGAGGCTGCTGATGAGCGCGTCGTCGGGCGAGGATTCGTCCTTGGCCGGCGGCGCCTCTCCCAGCGCATACGCGATCGCCTGCTCGGTACCAAGCAGGCGGCCCTCAGCAAAGGCGGAATCGAATGCGTTCCCGCCCAGTCGTGTTCGAATCTCACGGGAGGTCGTCTCGCTCCAGCCCCTTAGTTCGAATCCACCGGGGTAGTCCCCCAGCGGCTCCCACACCCGTCGGACCGCGCCCATCAATCGTGCCGACCATTCCGCGTCGCCCTCCGCAGCCGCGACCCAGGACAGGATCTCCATCACCACCGCGATACCGAGCGCATCGTGGAAGGGACGCTTGACGGCCAGTGCCTCCCTCAAATGCTCGCCGGCCCGTTCGAGGTCGCTACGCATCCACAGCGCCAAACCAAGGAATGTGAGGATCCACGATAGCAACCAGCGTTCGCCGTGCTCGGTGCATATGCGGCGACACCGTTCGAGCACCTCAAGCGCCCGTTCTGGTTGTTGCCGAAGGCAGAACGCCCAACCGACATGTTCGAGGGCGAGGACTTGGAGCATGCTGGGACCGCCCAACTCCTCCATTGCCGACCCCTCTTCGATCAATGCCATCCCGAGTGTCGTGTTCCCGAGGTTGTGCTCGGCGACCCCACGAAGGTGTGTGGCGTGTGCCAGGTTCACGGAATCACCCAGCTCTCGCGCGAGATTCTCGCTGCCACGCAGCAGATCTAAGGCGACAACAGCCTTGCCCTCCGCCACCGCGAGGTAACCGTTTCCCCACAACGCGGCCGCACGCTCGGAACTGGAGACGCTGTCCGACGCCAGCGATCTATCTAACCAGTACCGTCCCTCACGCTGCTGTCCACACCCCAGCCAGTACCAGAACAGTTTCGATGCCATGCCAAGTGCGTCCCGTCCGCGCTCGGGATCCGAAAGCAGCGAATCGAGGACGGCACGCAGGTTGGCGTGCTCCCCCCGCATCCGGTCGACCATCTGTTCCTGCCCCGGACCGAACCAGTTCTCGTCGAACTCCCGCGCAAGCCGCTGGTAGTAAGACCGATATCGCTCCTCGATCGTGGCCTCGGCCGGATTTCCGCGCAACTTGCGAAGTCCGTACTCACGCACCGTCTCGAGCATGCGATAGGTTGGCCTGCCCCCGGTGACGCGCTTCACGAGAATCGACTTGTCCACCAGCGCCGCGATGCAATCCACGACCTCGTCCTGCGATAGGGCGTCGCCGCTGCAGACGGACTCCGCCGCGTGCAAATGAACGGTTCCGGTGAAGACCGACAACCGCTCCCACAAGACGCGTTCCCGATTCGAACAGAGTTCGTAACTCCAGTCCAGGGTCGCCCACAGGGACTGCTGGCGCGGCGCTGCGGACCGGTCGCCGACGCTCAGCAATCGATAGTGGTCGTCGAGGCGATCGAGTAACTCGCTGGGTGACAATGCGCGCATTCGCCCGGCCGCGAGCTCGATCGCCAGCGGCAACCCGTCGAGTCGACGACACAGTTCCTCTACCGTCTCGGCGTTGTCCGGGGTGATCCGGAATCCGGGGGCAGCGGCCGCGGCCCGCTCGGCGAACAGCGTCACGGCCTCGGATCGTGCACCTTCGTGTGCCGGATCCATCGCCGTACGACGTACTGAAAGCGGCTCGACCTCGAAGACATGCTCACCGGCGATTCGCAACGGCTCACGGCTGGTCACCAGAATGCGCAGGTCAGCCGAGGCGGACAGCAAGTTGCGGACCAGGACCGCGCTCTCGTCCAGCAGGTGCTCACAGTTGTCGAGCACCAGCAAGAGTTCACGTCCCCGCAGATAATCGATCAACGTTGCCACCACGTCGGTCTGATGGGTGGGCGCGCCCACCACCTGCGCCACTGTCAACGCGACCAGGGCAGGATCGGCCACCTCGGCGAGTTCGACCAACATCGCTCCGTCGGAGAACCTGCGACGGGCCCTGCGCGCCACGTCGATCGCGAGGCGTGTCTTGCCCACCCCGCCGCTCCCGGTCAGTGTCACCAGCCGCGAGTTCGCCAACAGCCGGCGGACCTCCGCCGATTCCGAGTTGCGCCCTACCAGGCTGGTCATGTCCACCGGAAGGCCGCCCGCCGCGCTCGGGAGTGGCGGGTCATCAGCCATCACAGCACCTCGGTCCTTCGTGGGTCTTCGGCTCTCAACGATAGTCATCGGCATCCAAGCGACATCCGGGAATCGCGGCCGTTCAGTGGCGTTCCAACCGTCGGACCGCCCCTGTTGGCACCTCGTCGTGAGGGTCGTACCTTACCGAGAAATCGCATGACACACCACGAGGAGATGTCACGTGTTCGATCATCTGACAGAGCCGAAATCCGGTCCGCGTATCCAGACATCACCCGCAACCGTGGAACTGTTCCGAACTGTCGATCAAGAGCTACAGCAGGGAATTGTTTCACCCGAAGTATTCAGCGATCCCGAACTCTACGCCCTGGAGCTGGACCGCATTTTTGCTCGCTGCTGGTGTTTCGTCGCGCACGAATCCGAAATTCCCATGCCGGGCGACTACGTACTTCGGTACATCGGACAAGATCAATTCATCGTCGTGCGCGACGAAGACTGTCAGGTTCGGGTCCTGTTCAACAACTGCACCCACCGTGGTAGCCCGGTCTGCAGGGTCGAGAAGGGAAACAGTTCACATTTCCGCTGCCCATACCATTCGTGGCTCTTCAAGAACAACGGTGAGTGGAGCGGTGCGCCGCACCGTAAGAAGGCCTACAAGAAGCTCGATTCCGCAAAGTGGGGCCTGGCGTCGGCACCACACGTGGACTCGGTACATGGCCTGATTTTCGCGTCGTTGGATCCCGAAGCGCCGACGCTCGACGAGTACCTCGGCGGCATGCGATGGTACTTGGACGCGCTTCTCGGCCTCAACGAGCAGGGCATGCGAGCAATCGGTGAGCCGCACCGCTGGCGGGTTCCCGCAAACTGGAAGTCCGGCGCCGAGAACTTCATGGCCGACGCCTACCACGTTCCCTCCCTTCATCGATCCGCGGAAGAAGTTGGCATGTTCCCCGGCATCGAGGCGGGCGGGGCGGGACCGCAGGCGTCTTCCCGCCATGTGTATTTCGACGAGGGCCACGGCATGATCATCAATGACGGATTCCTGCCACCACCGTGGCACCGCTCAGGATTCCCACCCGAGGTTGCCGACACGTTCCAGCTCGATCGACTCAGTCCTGATCAGCGCCAGTTCGTCGAGAATCACTCCGCAACAACATTCCTCATCTTCCCGAACCTCGGACTGGTCCGGGTGCCTGCATCCCCGCACCCTGACGCCCCGCCTACGGTCTTCACCTACCTGCGGCAGTGGCAGCCCCACGGTCCCAGCACCATCGTGAACTGGAACTGGACGCTGGGTTGGAACAGCGCATCGGAGCAATTCAACGAGGACGCCTACGTTGCGGCGTTGAGCATGCATGGCCCAGCGGGCATCCTCGAACAGGACGACACCGTCGTCTGGGGTGGCGCACCCGTAGCAGGACGATCCTCCTTTGCACGAAAGAGCGGCATGCGCTTTAACTTTCAGCTCGGCTTGGACGGCATGAGCGACTACGCCGAGGACCCCGAGTGGCGATTCCCCGGCCGGGCCACGACCACGGCCCTCGGGGAGGCCCCGCAGCGCGCCTTCTACCGCCGGTGGTTGCGCGAGGTGTCCACACCGGACAGCGTCGGCCGAACGGAGACAGAGCAGTGACCGTCTCCAGCACCTCAACCACCACCCCGCGCGACATCGCCGCCGAATGCACACAATTCCTCTTCCGCGAGGCCGAATATCTCGACCACAGAGAGTTCCACCGCTGGCTCGAATGCCTGTCCGAAGAACTGGTCTACGTGATGCCGGTTCGCGTCACCCGCGGCGCAGAGGCACGAAATCTCGAATTCTCACCAGTCGGCTTCCACATGAAGGACAACTATGCATCGATGAAGATGCGAGTTTCCCGGCTGTATACCGAACACGCCTACGCAGAAGACCCACCATCGCGCACCCAACGACTGGTGACCAACGTCCGCGTCGATCCGCTCCACGCCGACGACAAGTACAACGTACGGAGCAACTTCATGTGCTACCGAGCCCAGGGCGACGGCACCGACTCCGACCTGATCGTCGGCGAGAGGTGCGACGTCCTACACGACACCCCCGACGGCTGGAGGCTGGCGGCCCGAACCGTGCATCTGGCGCACACCACGCTTGTCACCGCGAACCTCGGGGTGTTCCTGTGACCTCGCTGCAGCTCCGCAACGAGTTCGCCGACGTGACCGTGCGGGTGGTCGCGACCGGCAACGGCGAGCGGCTCGAGATCACCTCGCCTCGGAGGGGCACCACCATCCGGCTCGATCCAGTCGAGTTGGAAGCCCTCACCTGGCAGACCACCGATGTGTTCACTCGAATGCTCGAGGGCTCGACCGGCCCAACATCGTTGTGATTACTTACTGCACTGCCCGAAGAGTCGGGCGACACCATCGTGGAGAGGATCAACATGAGTGAAGGTTGGTTGACCGGAAAGGTTGTACTGATCACCGGTGGTGGCACCGGGATTGGTCGCGCCGTGGTGGAGCGCTTCGTTAAGGAAGGCGCGCAGGTCGGTGTCCTCGACAGGTCGGAGGAAGCCGTCGCGGAACTGCGTGCGCTGCCCGGCAAGAACGTTACCGCGACCCACGGCGACGTCCGAAATCTCGACGACCACAAGCGTGCAGTCGCCGACACCGTCCAGCGCTTCGGCCGACTCGATGTGCTGGTCACAGTGGCGGGCATCTTCGACTACTTCGTATCACTCGAAAGCCTCGACGATGATCGAATCGACGCCGCCTTCGCCGAGATGTTCGACGTCAATGTGAAAGGCTCGCTCTTAGCCGTAAAGGCGGCCCTGCCCGAACTGTCCAAGTCACGGGGCAACGTGGTGCTCACGATCTCGAATGCAGGATTCCTCCCTGGTGGGGGCGGACCGCTGTACACCGGTTCCAAGTTCGCTGTCCGCGGCCTGCTATCTCAGCTCTCCTTCGAACTCGCCCCGCACATCCGGGTGAACGCTGTCGCACCAGGCGGGACTGTCACGCCACTGCGCGGTGTGGAGGCGATGGACTCTGGTGATCAGCGCCTGGTTGACATGCCTGACCTGCCCGGCTTGATTCGCCAAACCAATCCGCTGCAGGTGGCGTCCGAACCCGCCGACCACGCGTGGGCGTACGTCTACCTGGCTTCCAAGGAACGGACGAAGTCGGTGACAGGTTGCGTCATCCACTCTGATGGTGGACTACAAAGCCGCGGGTTGGTTCCGCTGGGCGGCGAGCTGATCTCGTAGCTTTTCCACCCCGCAACTGAACCCGAGAACCGCGCAGCGCACCCGCGCTCCACCTGTTTCGGGTGCCGAACCCGTAAACCGCACCAGTACAAAGATATTGAGTGAGAAGAGGAGTTGGCGTGACCACACCATCTGACAACCCGCGGGCGACGCCGCGCGTCCGAATAGCGGTGTTCTCCGGTCCGACTGCCACAATCGGCAATAGCCCTGACTTGGTCACATCGAACAAGGCACGCAGGCGGCATGGGCTGGACCCGCTGACCACTCTGGACGGCGCGACGCCCCGCTTCGATCTCCTCCGTCCACAGCGCCTCGCCGCGCCGGTGACGGTGTACGTGGAGGCCTACACCGCTCATCCGCTCGAGGCCGACGCCCGCGAGCTCTACGCCCTCCCGGACGGATGGCTAAATGCACGCGGCGAGTTCCAGTCCGTCGAGCCCGACGACGGCGGTACCCCCGTGTACGAGGTGGAGTTGCGGCCGGACGACGGGCTCTATCCGCTGCCCTACATGGCGCGTCAAGCTGACGGATCCGCGTGGGATGCAACGACTACTTTCCCATTCGCCCCTCCGGCGCACAGCCGCCAAACCTTCTATCCCGACGCCAGACGCGTCTACGAGGAGATCGAGCGCTTCGGCCTCGAAGACCACGGGCACCCGATCGACCTAAGTACGCGGGCGGAGTTCGACTTCTTCCGCCCCGCACCCAGCGGCGGGTATCGCACAAGCCACGACGACGATGGTCCGGAATCATTCGGCGAGGATTACTTCCCGTACTACCCCTATCACCTCCAGCGCGAACCTGATCTGGCCACACTGGCGCGAGCAACCAATCTGGTCCAACAAGTACTCGCCAGTGGCGACTACATCGGGGCCCAGTGGCTGGAGGGCAGTCCGACCACAGAGGAAACCCTGTACTGGCTCGCCTTGCTCGTTGACACCACGGTGCCGATCGTCGGGCACACCGCCCAGAGGCGCCACCAGTCCGCCAGCGCCGACGGCGCCCGCAACATCATCGACGGCGTAAAGTTCCTCGTCTCGTCGGCCGCGGTCGACGAGACGGGGCGCAACCGGCTCGGTGCCGTCCTGATAGTCGACGAGCTGGTCTACTCGGCACGCGAGGTAACTAAGGTCGATGCCCGCCCTGGCGGATATGAAGCAACCGGGGGCCACGGCGGCATCGTCGCCGATATGGGCGGATACGGACCGCCGCGGGTCACCTACACACCGACGTACCTGCATACCCACTCCTCCGATGTCCGGTTGAGCCATCTGCCGACCACTGTCAGCGGAGTGTCCGGCGAACCGGGCAAGATCCGCCTGGTCGAGATCACTGTGAAGGACGCCGACGGCTACCTGGTTCCCGACGCGATGCCGGTCGTCTCGATCACCAAGTACGGCCGATACGGACGAATGTCGACCGGCCCCGACGAGGCTCCGGACACCGGTAGCGAAGTTGAGGTTCTAGGCCGAATCGCAGCCAACCTCGTCGACGCTCCGCTTGCCGGCTTCGTATGCGAGGGCATGTCGCCGTTCGGAATGTCCAGTCCTGCTACGAACTCGGCGCTGGCCACCGCGGTGTTCTCGGGTATGCCGGTAGTCCGGGTGGGGCGCGGCAACACCGGCGGCATGGCCTACCGCACCGACCCAATCTTCATCTCCGGTAGCAATCTGACCTCGACCAAGGCTCGGATGCTGCTGATGGCGGCGCTCCTGAAGCTTGGCACACTGCCGGTCGCAGAAGACCCGACCAACCCAACCCCGGCCGAACGGACCGCCACCGAGCAAGCAGTTGCAACGTATCAACACATCTTCGATACACACTGACGATGGATCTGCGCCAGCTCCACTATTTCATCGCAGTCGCCGAGGAAGGCACCTTCACCCGTGCGGCGCACCGCGTGCATGTCGCTCAATCCGGCGTCAGTGCGCATATCAAGGCATTGGAAAAGGAACTCGGACAGCAGCTCTTCGAGCGCCTGCCACGCGTCGCGAAACTCACCGCAGCCGGCGAGTCGCTACTGCCACACGCACACGCGGCATTGGATGCGCTCGCGGCCGGACGCGCATCGATCGACGCGCTGACCGGACTGCTGCGCGGACACGTCGCGATCGGCAGCATTCCTTCCATCTATCCGCGCAGCATCGACCTGCCCGAGACCCTTGCCTCGTTCCACCGCAAACACCCCGGCGTCGACATCTCCCTGACCGAGGACACAGCCGCCACACTTCTACGACGCACGGGTGACGGCACGCTCGACGTAGCGTTCACCAGCCTCACCGCCGACAACGTGACAGGCGTGCGCACCCGAGAGCTACACCGCGAACCGGTCGTGCTGGCCTTCCCGCCCTCCGATCCTCTCGCCGACAACACGGAGCTACCTCTCAGCGCCTTGGGTGAACGGCCGTTGATCACTCTTCCAAAGGGTTCGGGGCTACGTTGGGAGTTCGACCGTGCCCTTGCCCGCGACGGCGTCCGCGCCCACATCGCGTTCGAGGCTGGTAACCCGGACACCCTCGTCATGATGGTCGAGAAGGGTCTCGGCGTGGCACTCGTACCGGAATCCGCTCTCACACTTAATAATCGAGTAGTCTCAGTGCAAGTCCCCGAGCTTCCACCCGGTCGCTTAGGAATTGTCTGGCGCGTCGGCGCCGCCGCGAGCCCGGCGGCACGAGCGTTCATCGACCACACTGCGGCGCTAGCGATGAAGCGGCAAGCTGTGGAGTGATCAGACACCTATGAGGACGAGGATCCACCGTCTCGCGACCCGGATAGCTCATGTCGCGCCGCGTTGATGCCCCGCCACCGCCTTGCCTGCGGCGCATCGATATCGAACTGGTCAAGGATCCGGACCACGACGTGGTCGACGATGTCAGAAATTGTCTCGGGGCGGTTGTAGAATGCCGGCATAGGTGGCACGATCCGAGCACCCATGCGGCTCAGCGCGAGCATGTTCTCGAGGTGAATCTCGTTGAGCGGCGTTTCGCGGGGCACCAGGACCAGACGCCGCCGCTCCTTGAGTACTACATCGGCGGCGCGACAGATGAGGTTGTCGGCATATCCGTGGCGGATGCCCGCGAGCGTTCGCATGCTGCACGGCACGACGATCATCCCGGCCGTTCGGAATGATCCGGACGAGATCGCCGCGCCCTGCTCCCCAACCTTGTAGGTCACATCCCCAAGCTCCACGACCTCACGCACAGAGCGAGCCGTCTCCATTTCGATGTTGGACCGCGCCCACGTGCTCATCACGAGATGAGTCTCGATCTGCGGCATGTCGCGCAACGTCTCCAACAGACGCACAGCGAACGGTGCACCGCTGGCCCCCGTGATCGCGACGATAATGCGAGTCGTGGCGTTCGTCATCGGTGTTCATCTCGCTTTCCCAGCAGTGCCTGCAACCGGCTGAACATTGCAGCACTACGCGGCCAGTCCTCGCGTACGGCGAGTTCAGATGTCGTGTGAAAACTCAATGGTTGCATTGCTATTCCTATGTCGTCGCGTTTGTGCTCGACAGGTACAAATACACATCCGAGGACCTCGTCGGCGCTCACCGAGGCCACCATCTCGAGCTTCAGGTGATGGCAGACGAAACCATCCACCGCAATGAGGGCGGCCGTCGAGGATCGTTGCAAATTGGTCCGGGTTCGACTGCTCGCGACGACGGCCAACAGAGTGGCGGTATCCGCACCCGGTTCGAGCTCCGCCCGCGACAGTAACGCGCTATGCGGGTATCCGGCCGCGTCGACGGAGAGGAACGGAAAGGCCTGCTCGTGTGCACCCGTATAAGGAAATCCGTGCAGCAGTGCGACAATCTCATCGGGAATCGATATCATCCGACTCCACCTTTCCGTTCTCTCGACTCGGCTGACATTGGTACTCGGTACGTACCGACCCGTCTACAGCGGCAATGTCGCCTTCCACCGTTCGCGGATCTCGGCCCGGTAGGGCTCGTCGAACCGATTCGCACTCGGGTACGAGTCCTTCCACGCGAATGGTTTACAGGCATCGATCAGTACAATTCCCATCGACATGTCCCCGGCCTCGCGCTTGGCGGGGGACAACCGTGGGTCGATCGCGGTTGTCGGCGTGCGCAGGATGTGGATCGACTCGGACGGATC
The DNA here is from genome assembly GCF_000280725.2 of Rhodococcus sp. JVH1. NCBI lineage: Bacteria > Bacillati > Actinomycetota > Actinomycetes > Mycobacteriales > Nocardiaceae > Rhodococcus > Rhodococcus sp. JVH1. The sequence continues at coordinate 412,536 of NZ_CP166290.1, forward strand.
CACCCGGGTGAACATCGCCCACAGAACGTGGTTGATGTCGGTGACATCGATGTCCTCGTCGACGACAACGAAGTAGCGCTCCATGCCACCGGTCCGCTTGCGCCCGGCCGCCGCGAGCAAGGCGTGCATAGCGTCTCCCGCACCGGTCTGCTCGATGGAGATGACCATCATGAGCTGCCGGGCATACGCCCACACACCGCGTATGTTTTGCACGCCCGATGCCTCGAGATGGTCCCAAGTGACGGAGGCGGAGTAGAGCGGAACTGCCTGGTCGCCGGCCGGGACGGTCGGAATCATCGGCGGCGCTCCGAGAATGATCGGCGAGTCGCGATGCATGATCCGATTCACCCGAACGACGGTCTCATGACCTGCATGAGTGAAGTAGCCTGTCCACTCGCCGAACGGGCCTTCCAGTACCGACTCCTCCTCCACCGGCGGCATCTCGCCTTGAATCACGATCTCGGCGTGGGCGGGGATCGGCAGGTCACTGCCGGGGGCATAGAGGATCTCGACGCCCTTTCCACGCAAGCCCCCGGCGACGTCGAACTCGGACACGCCAGCGGGGGCAGCGATGGCGGCGACGGTGGACAGGATCGGATCCGAACCGACGACCACCGCGATCGGACATGCCTGGCCGCGCGCCCAGTACTTCTTCGCGATGGCGAGTGCGTGCCGGTTACCCAGCATCCACAATGACAACCGGTCCTTGCCTTGCACGCATCCGCGGTAGGTGCCGACGTTGACCCACCCGGTGTCGGGATCGCGGGTGATGACCATGCAGGCGGTGCCGATGTAGCGACCACCATCTCCCTCATGCCAACGCGGGGTCGGGAACGCCGTCAGATCGACGTCGTCTCCCTCCATAACGTTCTGGAGGACCGTTCCAGTTGAGACCTCTATCGGCGGAATCGGTTCGATCCGCTTACTGAGGTCTTTCCAGGCCCGGATGATATCCATCTTCGAGGTGTCGGCGGGCAGTCCGAGTGCCACCGCACAGCGTTGCGCGGTTCCCATGAAGTTCGCAAAGACCCGGTATCCTGGCGGGTAGCCAGGGATGTTGTCGAATAGAAGCGCGGGGCCCTCGTTCTCGGCAAGAAGTTCAGTGATGCAGCCAATCTCGAGGTCCCAGTCTGCACCTTCGATGAGACGTACCTCGTCATCTCCCAGCTTCTCTCTCAAATTGTCGATGTAGTGCCGCAGATCATGAAAGTCTGTCATTGCGCGTTCGAGAGCCCCGCCGAAGTACGGCCGTAGCTCTATCCCCTTTCATTCGTGAGCGTTTCAGCGTCGAGCCGAACCTCGAGTGTCGACGCTTCGTAATGTGCTGTTCGACGAAATCAACTGTGCAACCGATGCTTCCACATGTCCAATAGCTGGTTCAGCTGACTCCCATGCGAATTTCTTATGGCGCACAGACATGCTCGGCCCGGGCAGTCGCTCAGCGCGCGGCGATCAGATCGGCGGCCATTTGGCCAATCGGGATCGCGGGAGCATTCGTGTTCGCGCCGGTGCCGTCGGACACGATCGACCCATCGGCACCGCCCAGCCCCGCACACCTGCGCCTCCAGTAGATTGGGGTCGACAGCGGCCGCGAGTACGACTCCGCACGCAACCGAGGGCCATAACCATGCCTCCGGCGACGGAAGACTAAACCCAAAACCGAGCCACAACACGCTATACACGACACCCGTGCTCGACCGCCCTCGATTACCTGCCGAGCGTCCGCAGCGTCAGACGCAGGACCCGCTCGGATGTCGGCGGGCTGGCGCGACGCACAAATCTGCGGCGCTGGTGCATATTCGTTGCGTTTAATAGTCTTTCCGTGCCCGGGACCAAAGCGAGTGCTCGTTGCAGGCTCCGAATCCTGTGAATATCTTCGATCCAGAACAACGACCCGGCGCCACGGGAATTGGCACCGAATTGTGCGCTGAAACCAGCGTTCCAGAACTCGGAACGAAGCTCACAACTGGGCCCGTGTCGAGTTAGCGTCCTTGTATGGCGGCTACCGAGTTCCGGTCCGTCGGCGGGCCAACTCGGTATGGGCGTCGTTCAGCGTCAGGAAGCACCCACCGGCGGCGGCGCGGATCACCATGCCACGATCAACCTCGGCGACGAACCGCTCGAGCGCCGCTGTCGGCCACTCCCGAACCGGACCGGTCGGCCACAATACTAATCTCTCCATCGCCCCATCCTTTGAATAAATTGGTACACAGTAGTATTCGATCCGACACTCGTCTGACGCGCGACCACTCATACGCTATGTAGAGGGTGCGGCACCGTCCATGACGCCGTTCAGCCGTACGAAACAACTTCCGCTTCACACCCGGGCGCTCCTGTGCTCCTACTCCATCGACCAAAGAGGCGAACATGCGCAACTACCACACGATCTTCGTTAACGGACAGTGGGTTCCTTCGACAGGAGACGCCACAATCGAGATCGTCTCGCCGCACGACGAGACAGTCATCGCAACAGTTCCGAACGGAACTCCGGACGATATCGACGCGGCCGTCGCCGCGGCCCGACTCGCATTCGACACGGGCCCCTGGCCACAGATGGCACTTCCCGAACGCCTCAGGTACCTGACCCGACTCGCCGATCTCTACGAGGCACGACTGGACGAATTTGCCGAGATCATTACTGCGGAGATGGGCGCGCCGATCACGCTGTCGCGAACTCGTCAGGCAGCCGGCGGACTCTACTGCTTGCGTTCAACAATCGCGCTCGCCGCTGAGTACAACTGGGAGGAAACTCGCTCCACTGCCGAAAGCGGACCGGCGATCGTCCGCAAACTTCCGGTCGGCGTCGTCGGCGCGATCGTCCCTTTCAACTTCCCACAAATGCTGATCATGGCGAAACTTGCACCAGCCCTCGTCGCGGGCTGCACCGTGATAGTCAAGCCAGCTCCGGAATGCCCCCTGGATGCGCTGCTGCTGGCCGAGCTCGTCGAACAAGTCGGCCTGCCCGCAGGGGTGGTGAACGTCGTACCCGCGGACAAGGCCGCATCCAAACACCTGGTAGCGCATCCATTGGTGGACAAGATCGCATTCACAGGCTCGACGCCCGTCGGGCGGCAGATCGCCTCCGTGTGTGGACGTGATATGCGGCGCTGTACCGTTGAACTGGGCGGCAAGTCTGCGGCAATCATTCTCGACGATGCGGATCCCGTGGCCACCTCGTCCGCTATGGAGTTCGCTTCCTTCGCCAACAGCGGGCAGGGGTGCGTGAGCCAGACCCGTATTCTCGTTCCCCGTGCACGCAAGAAGGCCTATATCGGAGCCCTCGCGGACATGGTCCAGTCGCTGCGGGTCGGCGACCCGTCCAACCCCGCCGTCGATGTCGGGCCGATGGTGACCCGCGCCCAGCAGCAACGGGTGACCAGCTACATCAAACTCGGCGCCGACGAGGGCGCATCCACTCTCGTCGGCGGGCCAGGGATGCCGGACGGATTGACGCGCGGGTGGTACGTCCGCCCGACGCTCTTCGTCGATGTAGACAACGAAATGAGGATCGCGCAGGAAGAGATCTTCGGCCCCGTCGTGTGCGTAATCGAGTACGAGGACATCGACGACGCGGTAAGAATCGCACAGGACTCCCCTTACGGCCTGGGTGGCTCGGTGTGGACGAACGACCGTACCGCCGGCATGGCTGTCGCCAACCGCATTCGGACCGGAATGTTCGGAGTGAACACATTCACCCTCGACTTCGGTAGCCCGTTTGGCGGGTTCAAGGCCAGTGGGATCGGACGCGAGTTCGGACCGGAAAGCCTCGACGACTACACCGAGACACAGACCCTCTACGTCGATCCCGCCCTCATCTGACCTGTACCGGGCTCGATCACGAACATATGACCGGCCCGGTCCGCGAGCGCCGGCATCGACCTAGTCGTCGCCCGCGAGTCCCCCGATACACCTAGCCGCTCTAGCACAACCCATAACTGCACGACCAGCTTCTGGCGACCATCGCCTCCAAGGGTGGGACACCGCGGCGGTGCACGACCGACTCCGCCGCATCTTCTGCTGTAAACGGTCAACGACTCCATCTGCCTCACAACAATATGGAACCAGAACCACGTCCCCCTCGACGAAAGTCCATCACACACAGTTGCCGAGGCCTATCGGCCGCGCACCCCCGAGATTCTGGAGAACAAACATGCTGGACCGAATCTGCCGGTTCCTACTCTCATGGGTTGGACTCTCGTTTGCGAGCTACATCCTGCTCGACGAGGCAGCCGGCACAGAGATGGACGACACGCCGCCAGCTCCCGCCATCACGTCACCCCAGGATGACTGACATACCGGCGAGCCGCACGCACACGTCGAATGCAGCAACGGCTACAGAGCGCGAAGACCGTGTGCACCGTCGACGATCCGACCAAACCGCCGGCGCAACCCGTGAACCCGTATTGGAGCGGGCGATCGCCTAGTACATCCATGCGGTGCGCCATATGGTGACGCACACAGCTAAGCCGACCGATCTGGTGCTGAACATCACGCGGACTACCCCGACTGCCGGGCTTCGCGGTCCACCTGCAGATCGGAAATGACTCAGACACGCGGAAACCGTTGACAAGTTCTGCTAGTTCAAACTGTCCGGCTGCATCGGTAATTGATCACGACTCTCCACATCCATTCGGTGACCACCACCTTGGGGCATTTGCGACCACTTGCGGGATAGTAGAGTCGGACCCCCACCTAGGTCCTCGAGTTGGCCCGCACGAAGCCTTCACTCTACCCAGCGTGTTCAGCTTCGGCAGGCCAACTCGACGGTACGAAGGACTGCAACTGGCATATTCTCCATCGATTCACCAGCGCCCACATACAAACACGCTACGAGTCCCGACCAATCGAGGCGAGCCGCCGCACAAATCTACGAAACATGCATCTCGTCGCGACGATTGCCCAAAGATGGACCAGCGGACACGAAGTGTGGCCGTCCCGCGAGAACCCCGAGAGCGACAGCCAAGACTGCCAGCACCACGAACGCGCCGAGGAGAATATTCCAGTTCCCGAACAGATCGTGAAGGAACCCGAACAGCAACGGACCGATCGCTGCGACACCGTATCCGACAGTTTGGGCCATGCCAGCAAGCTCACTCGACACTATGTGATTGGGGGCCCGGAGCCCGAACAAAGTGAACGCCACAGCGAAGCCGCCGGCAGCCCCAACACCGAAAACAAGGGCAAAGGCCCCCGCTGCCAGCCCCGTGGACACAAGCATCCCCAGGGCGCCAACCGTTTGAATCACGCCGAACGCAGCGGCAACAGTACTCTGACTCGGATGCCGCGCAGCAAGAATGGGTGCCACGAGGCTGCTGCCGATGCCGACTATCGAGAATCCACCTAGGAAAGCGCCGCTTGCAGTCGGCGTCAGCCCCTTGACAGTGAGCACCGGCACCAGCCACGCCACAACACAATAGAATGTCAACGTCTGCGTGGAGAAGAACAGTGCAACCCACCATGCTGTCCGCGAACGCCACACCACGGTCTGCGTCACGATCTCGGCCGCGGGCTGATGTCGTTCACCGCCGACCAGCGACCAAGTCATCGCAGCGATCGCGGCAAGTACTCCAGTGGAGGCTATAGTCGCGCGCCAACCCCAACCGAAGTCGATCACAAGCGGAAGGGCGAGGAACGACGCGACACCAGAGCCCCCGGCAGTCAAGGCGATGTACAGACTTGTCATCGGCCCTATCCGGGTCTGGAAGTCCCGACGGATAATTCCCGGTAGAAGCACGTTGGGCATCGTCAGACCGATGGCGACCACTGCCGTTCCCAGATACATCAGCGGAATAGACGGGAACCATCGGATCACGCTGCCGGCGAGAACGAGTGCGAATCCGACTGCCATCGCGACTTCCATACCGAGTCGGCGAGCGACACGAGACACGTGGGCCGACACGAGCATAAACACCACCATCGGCAGCGTAGTGAGGACACCAACGGCCGTCGAAGACAGCCCCGTCGAGGCGTGGACAGTGTCGGCGAGCGGACCGATCACTGTGATCGGTGGACGCACGGCGATCGAGGCCGAGATTACCGCCACCATCAGCAACGCTGCCCGCCACCGCAGCGCTACGACACGTCGTTGTACGAGCTGGTGCTCCGTGGTCAGTTGAGAACTGTCAGAGATATTGTCGCCAAACACTTAACCTCACTAGTATTGAAGGGTATTTTCGCGCGAATAGACGATCAGCAGCCCTACGTGACATGCTGCTCGGGATAGCGCCTGAGTGCGTGGGTGAGCTACCCGATCCTGTGGGAACGCGACAGCACCTCGGAATTCAGCTGCCGATTCTCGCAGCGTCGTCCTCGCCCAATCTCGCACGTGGACATCGCTGCACCTCGCGCCCGTATACGATGGAGTGCACCGAAGGCGCTCCACCCACGCGAGTCAATCGGGAGCAACGATCAATCCCACGTTCACTTTGCGCTCAGGCATACGACCGCAACACTCGTGGCCGACGCTTTCCATTGGGTGCATTGCTGGTTTGCGCCACACGAGTGCTCCAACCCCCCAACGCACTGTTGCCGGTTCCTGACGGTCGTCCAGGCTCAGCTTGCGTCCGCCAGCAACAACTTTGCGCCGAGAGAATCGACAAGTCCAACATCGATTTCCGCTGACAACTAGCAGGATTCGTAATGGCTCGAAAGAGACAGCGTCCCTGTGCCAGCAAACCTCACCTGATCGCCAAGCTCGTCGCCGCAGACGACGCCGATGCGCTCGTGCCGCGGGTCGCGTATTGCTCGCGATGGCTTCAAAGCCGACAGCTTGGCCTACCGCCGAGCAACCCGGTCTGTGTGTCATTCCACGGCAGGCAGAGACCTATTGTGATTTCGAGGGGAGGGCCCGGGCGATGCTCAAGGCTGTGGTGTGCACCGCGGGTCCCACACGCCGGATGTCGACCTTGCCGATCCACCCCGACGCGGAGACGGCGGCCACCGGCGGGCCGCCGTCCACGCGGATGGCACTCGCGACGCAGGCGACACCGGGAGCGGATTCCTCATGCTCGTACGCGATGCCACTCGCGCTGATGCGCTTGAGCTGCCGCACCAGTGGCCCCGGTGTCGTGATGGTACGGGGGCCAACGCGTGGCAGTCCCGTCGCGATCACCGCCGCGAGGACGTCGTCCGACGAACCGGCCAGCAGTGCCTTGCCCACCCCGGTCGCGTGGGCGGGCAACCGACCACCGACGCCGGACGGAAGCCACGGCGCATCTCGCCCCTGCAAGATCTCGACGTACACCACCTCGGTACCGTCGAGGAGGACCCGAGCTGGGACGAGGCGCTCGAGGCTTTGGCCCGCTTCGCGTCCGATCGTGGTGACGCGGTGCGGGCGATCGGACTGCTCGACCGGGTCGAGGGTGCGTATCGCGAACCCATGTACGACCTGCTCCAATCGTTTCTTCCTGTCGACCGGCCGGACCTGGGGCGCAACGATCGGTGCTGGTGCGGATCCGGGCGCAAATACAAGGCGTGCCACCTCGGCAAGGCCGAACACCCACTCGAGCAGCGGGCTGCATGGCTGTACCAGAAGGCGGGTTCGTTCGCGCAGGGCATCGAGTGGCGACCGCTGCTGATCTCGCTCGCCCAGATTCGGTCCGCGCACGACGACGATCCGTTCGCGCTGTATCACGCGCTCGACGACCCGCTGGTCGCGGATGTGGTGATGTTCGAATGCGGAGCGTTCGCGCGGTTCGTCGCCGAGCGCGGCGTGCTGCTGCCCGCGGACGAACTGCTCCTGGCGCAGCAGTGGTTGCTCGCCGAGCGGTCGGTGCACGAGGTGGAGGCGGTGCGTCCGGGCGAGGGGCTGACGCTGCGCGACGTGCGCACCGGCGACCGCCTGGAGGTCACCGAGCGGACCGCCAGCAGGCAGTTGCGGGGCCGGCGACTTCTTCTGCGCCCGAGTGGTTCCCGCCGGTTCCACGATGCAGATCTTCGGCGGCATCGAACCGATCGAGCCCGGACAGCGTGGTCGGCTGATCGAGTTGCTCGATTCGGAATCCACCGACCCTGACGAGCTGGTCGAGTTCCTCAGCGCCCGGTTCGCGCCGCCGCGGCTGGTCACCCCCGACGGGCACCCGATGGTGGCGTGCCGGGCCGTGTTCGAGGTGGCCGACACCGCCGGGATCCGGCGCAAGCTCAGTCGCCGCTTCGGCGCCGCCGACGCAGACCGGTGGACCTGGACCGAGCAGGGCAGCGTGCTCGGCGTGCTGAACCTGGCCCCCGGCACCGACCCCTGGGTGCTCGAGGTCGAGGCGATGAACGAGCCACGCTTCGAGTCGCTGGTCGACGCCGTCGGCGCCGCCGATCCCGGGGCGAGACTGCGCGAGCAGACCCGGACGCCGGCGGCGGAGCTGATGGCTCAGGCGCAGGAAAACGTTCGGCCGACACACCCCGTCGACCCCGAGGATCCCGCGATCGCGGCGGCGCTCGACGAGCACATCCGCGGATACGAGCAGCAGTGGCTCGACGAGGCGATCCCCGCCCTCGGCGGTCACACCCCGCGCGAGTGCGCCGCCGACCCCACCCGCCGCGACGATGTGATCCGGCTGCTCGACTCCTTCCCGCAGCAGGAGCGGCCGGGGGCGATGAGCGTACGGCGACTGCGGGAGGCATTGGGGCTCTAGGATTCCGGCTGCCGTCCACGCACCGAAACCGGCGACGTCGTTGCCCAACGGTGACGACCGTGGCCCGCTGCGCGAGGGCGAGGGCGAGGGCGGCACGGTGGGCGTCGTGGAGCGGGTTTTCCGCCCGTGCCGGTGGGTGTCCACCGGGTTCGTAGCGCTGCGAGGTGTCCGACTCGGATACCGGCACGATCGCGGACGGTTGACTCAACCGGCTTCGGGCGGCGTCGAGGCCCCTGCTCGACGGTCAGCGGTGTGCGGTATGCGCTCGGGATGGCGGCGATCCGCATCAACCGCGGCGACGGCGATCCCGTCGAATCCGATCGGGCTGGGACAGTGTTAGACCGTCGATGCGTATCCGAGGGTGCGTGCGGCGGTGCGGAGGATGGGCCGCACGCGCGGGTGATCGAGTGGTCGAGTGAACTCGGGGTTGGTGGGGAATGAGTCGGCGGCGGGGTTCCACAGGACGACGTTCGGACGGCCGGTCATGGTGGACGGTACGTACAGACCGTCGAGGTGCGGCCATGTCAGGTGGATGGTGCGCGCCCACGTTCGGCACACGGTACGCGGTCCGTGAAGCAGTGCGTACGAGGCGTGGTGACGTACCAGCCAGGTTTCGGTGAGATTCAGCAGATTCAGGGGACGGGTCGGGCGCCACCCTGTCAGGGCAGGCGCCCCGATCGCGGTGTCGATCGTCCGTGTCGCCTGGTACACCTCGGCCAGCGCGGTGGCGACATCGCAGGCGGCGTAGAGGACCCCGATGGTGGTCGCTGCCGGGGCGGGGCCGGGGTGCGGGTCGTAGCGCGTGGACGCGATCGGCCCGTAGGTGCGCAGAGTCCGCCAGGACACCACGTGAGGACCGGTGGTGCGGTGGATCCGCCACAGCACACCGTCGTAGGCCAGCATGTCCTCCGGGGCAACGGTGAGCGGGGTCCGCGGTGCCCGCGGAGTCTTCGGGTGCCGACCGCTCACCAGGTGTCGAGGGATTCCACGAGTGCGACCACAGGTGCCGGGTCCGCCGCGGCGGCCAGATGCTCGAGCGGGGTCCGGTCGCCGAGGTCGGGTTGCGAGGTGTGCATGAGCGCGGCGACCGACACGGGGCTGGCGGTCGAGGGGATGGCTGCCACGACAGTACTAAGCCCCGGCAAGACATCGTCACCGACGAACTGCCATCGCGGGATGCGGCGGTGCCCGTGCAGATCGAACGCCCACAGCGTGCGCGCGGTGAGCCGCCGGGACACCACCGACCTGTCAATACCGAGCAGCGCCGCTGCCTCCTTGACGTCCAACGAATCCGCGAGCGCCGTCACCGTTTGCCGCGCGATCTCCACCGCACGAGCGCGGATCTCGGCCACCGACGACCACTGGTCGAGGACTTCGCCGACGCCCTCGCCGGCGTGCGTGCGGAGGAACTCGATCTCTCCAGCCGACAACGTGTCCGACGCGGCGGGTACCGCAGTGAGTGCAGCGTCGAGTTCGCGAAGCATCTCACGGGCGGTGAGGTCGACGTGATGCTTAGCAAGCAGCGCGTCGAGCGAATCCACCTTCTCCAACGACCCCATATGCACATCTTAGCCCGCTTGTGCACTGGTGTGCATCTCAGGTCGACGGGCCCGTGCACTTGCGGCCATGGGGCCAGCGTCCGGCGAAGCACACGCTCGACAGGTACCGGCACCCACCAGGCCACCACCGCGACGCCACCACGTGCTTCAACGCTATCCGAAAGAACTGGACACCCTGCGAGCGGACAATGCAAGGTTGCGGTGGTTGCTGGATCGAGCAGGCCCGCGCCGCCGATCCAGATCAGGGCGCGCTGACCGGAACTCCGGGGGCACCGTGGACATGCGATCCGCACCCGAGGAGAAGGTCCGGTTCTTCGCCGACCTGCTGCGGTGCCGCACCGATGTGTACGCGGTGCGGTGGAAGAACCGCCGGGACGGCAGGTTCGGATGGATGCCCGCGATCGAGGGCCCCTGGGTCAAGGGCATGAGCAGATCCGACGCACTCCTATCTGCCGCTGGCCCGAGGCAAACGCCCAGCACCGGCGCGGCGAACACCAAATGTGGGCGCGCCCAGCGGATCAGCATGTCCTGTTTCTCGACCGAGTCGACGGGACCGGTCGACGCCCGCCCGGACGGTGTGTGTGTAGGTCCCGGCGGCGGTCACGATCAACGCATGGCCATCGGCTTCGTCTCCTGCGGGCAATGTCTCCCATACCGGTGAGGGTGGTGTTGCCGCCGGCTCGGTTGCCGATGCATTCGGCAGATCCGCGGCTGCGGCGGGTGACAGCGCTAATCGCGTGGCGCGTCGCCGCGCGCTCCGTCCACTCCAAGCGTTCGACTGCGAGCCGTAGCCCGCACCGCCAGCGCCGCTGACAGCGATATCCTGGGAAGCACGTCGTCGAGAGGCTAACCCGTGTGGATTTCATCGAACGTATCGTGGACCGGATGAATCGACCTGGACGATGTCCGATACCGATCCGTTCGAGACCCACCGCGATGTGACCCCATCGGTCACTTCGGAGCTGAGAGCTGACGGATTCGACGACGCCCAAGAGATCGGGCGGGGCGGCTTCGGCGTCGTGTATCAGTGCACCCAAACCTCTCTCGACCGGACCGTTGCAGTGAAGGTGCTCACCAACAATCTCTCGGAGGAGAACCGGGAGCGATTCTTCCGCGAACAACGTGCGATGGGTCGTCTGACCGGCCACCCGAACATCGTGAATGTTCTCGAGGTCGGGGTCACCGACAGCGGCGAACCATACATTGTGATGCCGTATCACCCACAGGGTTCCCTGGACGAACGGATCAGGCGGCATGGTCCTCTGCCCGTGGACGAAGTGCTGCGGATAGGAGTGAAACTGGCTGGTGCGCTGGAGGCAGCTCACAGTCAGGACATCGTCCACCGCGATGTCAAGCCCGCGAACATCCTTCTCACCGATTATGGTGAGCCGGCGCTCTCGGACTTCGGGATCGCGCATATCTCCGGTGGATTCGAGACCGCTACGGGCATCGTGACCGGTTCGCCCGCGTTCACGGCGCCCGAGGTCCTCGGCGGCGCCTCCCCGAGCCCGGCCTCCGACATCTACGGACTTGGCGCCACCCTGTTCTGCGCAGTCACCGGCCACGCCGCATTTGAACGCCACAGCGGCGAACAGTTGGTAGCCCAATTCGTTCGTATTACAACAGAATCCGTCCCGGATCTACGGGATCAAGGCCTCGCAGACGATGTTGCCAGTGTGATCGAGAAGGCAATGTCCGGTCGTCCCGAGGACCGGCAACCCTCTGCCGCCGCATTGGGTGAGAACCTGCGCGAGCTCCAACGCAGCCGCGGACTACCCGCGGACGACATGGCGCTCCATACGCGTGCCGCACTGAAACCAGAACCGATACCGCATGGGCGGTTTGCGTCGAGCCCTTCCCATCATGAGGAAGGGAACCTGCCCCTGGAATTGTCCAGCTTCGTCGGACGCAGGCACGAACTCACCGAAGCGAAGAATTTGCTGGCATCGTCACGCCTGCTGACGCTGGTTGGAATGGGCGGCGTCGGGAAAACGCGTCTCGCACTTCGACTTGCAACGAGTATCCGCCGCGAGTTCGCCGACGGAGCATGGCTCGTCGAGCTCGATGAAGTCCGCACTCCGTCTCGATTGATCGACGTGGTGGCCGCAACGCTTGGCGTGCGGGACAAAACCGACCGGTCGCTATACGAGATTCTGCTGGACTTCCTGTCCTCGCGAGAACTGTTGTTGATCTTGGACAATTGCGAGCAAGTGATCGACGCGGTGGCCGACCTCGCCGCAACGCTACTGCAACACAACCCGAATCTGCGCATCCTCGCGACCAGCCGCGAGCCTCTGGCAGTAGATGGGGAGGCAACGCTGCGCGTTCCCCCACTCACCGTCCCCGACCCCGATCGCGAGCCGTCCCTGCAAGGTCTGCCCCAATACGACGCGGTGTCGCTGTTCACCCAACGCGCCACCACCGCGGTATCGACATTTACGTTGACCGACACCAACAAGTCCGCGGTCACCCGGATCTGTCACCGGCTGGACGGGTTGCCGTTGCCGATTGAACTGGCGGCGGCGCGGTTGCGTGCGATGTCGCCCGAACAGATCCTGCAACGCCTGTCCGACCGCTACGCGCTGTTGACCCGCGGCAGCCGAGCCGCACCTTCACGCCAGCAGACACTCCGATTATGTGTCGACTGGAGCTACGACCTGTGCACCCCGCTCGAACAACTGACATGGGCACGACTGTCGGTGTTCACCGGCAGCTTCGATCTCGATACCGCAGAACACGTGTGCGGGGACAATGTGCAGACCGGGGATCTGCTGGACTCGGTGGCATCCCTCGTCGACAAGTCGATCCTGATCCGCGAAGAGCACGGCACCGCCGTCCGCTTCAGGCTGCTCGAGACCCTCCGCGCTTACGGACGAGAAAAGGCCCAGCAGAACGGCGACTTCCACGACCTGCGCCAGCGACACCGGGATTGGTACCGCCAGCTGGCCCGCACCGCCGAGGACGAGTTCATCGGTCCCCGGCAGCTCGAGTGGATCGCGCGACTCAGCAGTGAGCAGCCGAATCTGCGGGACGCGATGGACTTCTGCGTCGCCGAAAATGATGCCGAAGCCGGTTTACAGATCGCCGCCCCCTTAATGCAGTTCTGGGGGTCACGCGGCCTGCTCAGCGAGGCGAGACGGTGGCTCGACCAATTCCTGTCACGCCAGGGAGAACATCCCACCCTTGCCACCATCAGAGCGCTGTACGCCGACTGCCTCATGACTGAACAGCAGCGGGACCATCAGCGAGGTGCCGCTCTGGTCGAGCAGGCGCGCCTCCTCGCTGACCAACTCACCGACCCGGTAGCGCAGGCGATCGTCGACCACGCCGATGGCATCGTCGGGTTGTTCAGCGGCGATCTCACGCGCGCGGTGTCAGGTCTGGAGCGAGCAGTATCGATGTTCCGAGAAGCAGAGAACGAGCCTGCGCTACAGATCGAGTCTCTGACGTTGCTGGGATTGGCGTATCAGGTGCTCGACACCGAACCCCTCCGGGCGATCGAATGCTACGAGGAAGTTCTCGCGATCACGAAGGTGCATGGTGAATCCGTCTATCGGTCCTACGCACTGTGGGCGATGGCTGTTGCCCAATGGCGCCTGGGCGCACAAAGTCGCGCAGTCGAATTGCTCGGAGATGGAGTGCGCCTCGCTCGGCGCGTCGACGACCCGGTCGGTTGCGCAAATTGCTTGGAAGCATTCGCGTGGCTCGCCGGAACCAGTGACCCTGAACGTGCCAGCACACTGATGGGGGCCGCGGAGGCGCTCGGCCGCGCGGCCGGAAGCCCCTCCGTGCTCGTTCCCGACCTGCTCGTCTATCACGAGGAATGCGAGCGGTCCGCCCGCCGGATGCTCACCGAACACGTCTTCGAGGAGGCCCTGCACCACGGCAGAGCCATGGATCTCGATTCCGCTGTCTCCTACGCGCTCGGCGAGCGTCCTCGAAAGCCGACGTCGCCGGGTCCGACTCGCTTGACGAAACGCGAACAGCAGGTCGCAGAGCTGGTCGCCGAGGGCCTGACCAACAAGGCGATCGCCGCCCGCCTGGTGATCTCCCAACGCACCGCGCAAGGGCATGTCGAGCACATCCTCACCAAACTCGGATTCACCTCGCGAGCACAGGTCGCGGCCTGGGTTGTCGAAGAACGGCAATCGTCGTAGCTTCCCGGTGCGTCTGAAACAAGCGCGGAGTCCAGATGGAAATTAACACCTTGGGCAAGTGCGCCGACCATGACGGGTCGTGCGCGAAGACCGCCCCCACTCCCGCACTGTGCGAGCGCTTCCCTGGCCCGGAGCGTCGATTGGCCCACCCGTCTAGGCAGTGAATTCCCCTACGTAGGCGGACCACTCGTCGAGCTTCTTCAACGTCTCAGTCTCACCTGCTGTCGGTAAAAGGAGAACAACTCGGTCGACTCCCAATTGCGCACAGCTGTCGAACTCGCAGCGTGTGGGGGTGCGGTGTGCACCACATTGACGTCCTCCCGGCCGTGAACGACCGGGAGGACGTCAAAGAACCCGGACAACGTGTCTGCGCTGGATACTCTCGCGGGCCGCGAGACACACAGAGATCGTGGATCAGACATCAGTGGACTGACTGCGCTGATGCGCTGCGGGTAACACTGATACCGGTAGCGTTCGAATCGCTACTTCGTCGACGTCAACGGCCGCAACAGCTTCAACTGGCCGTGGTCGACCGACCGCATGCGGCAGCGACTCGGCCGGTTCGACGAGGCGGCGTACGACGTGTCGCGTGAGCCGGCGTCGGCTACAGCGACTTCGCGATGATTCCCTTCATCACCTCGTTGGCGCCCGCGTAGATCTTCTGGACGCGGGCGTCCTCGTACATCCGGGCGATCAGGTACTCGCGCATGTACCCGTACCCGCCGTGCAACTGCACACACCGGTCGATCACCGCGCACTGCTGCTCGGTGAGCCAGTACTTGACCATCGCCGCCTCGGACGGGTCCAGTTCCCCACGCAGGTGCGCCTCGATGCAATGGTCCAGGAACACCGCACACGTGCGGGCGATGGTCTGGCACTCGGCCAGCTCGAACGCCGTGTTCTGGAACTCGAACAGACTGTGCCCGAACGCCTGCCGCGACTTCGTGTACGCAACGGTGTCCTCCACCGCACGAGTCATCGCACCGGACGCCTGCGCGCCGATGATCAACCGCTCCTGCACCAACTGCGCCATCAGCTGCCCGAAACCCTGCCCCTCCTCACCGAGCAGATTCGACACCGGCACCCGCACATCGGTGAACGACAACTCCGACGTGTCGGCGCCGTGCTGACCGACCTTGTCCAACACCCGCCCGACAGCGAACCCGGGGCAGTCCCGCAGATCGACGATCAGCAGCGCCACCCCCTTGGCACCGGCCTTCGGATCGGTCTTGACCGCCAGCACGATCATGTCGGCGGACGCGCCGTTGGTGATGAACGTCTTCGACCCGTTGACGACGTACTCGTCGCCGTCCCGGATGGCGGTGGTCTTGATCGCCTTGAGGTCCGATCCGGCGCCGGGTTCGGTCATGCCGATGGCGCCGAGGATCTCCCCGGTCGCCATCGCCGGCAGCCAGGTCTTCTTCTGTTCCTCGGTGCCGTACTCGAGGAGGTAGTGCGCCACGATCCCCGAATGCACCGAGATGCCGAGCGCGAGGTCGCCGGCATAGCCCTGGGCCTCGAACACGGCGAGGTCGTGCGCGAACGTGCCGCCACCGCCGCCGTACTCCTCCGGGATCGAGCAGCACAGCAACCCCAGCTCGCCTGCCGCGAGCCACACCGCACGGTCGATGCGGTGCTGGGCGTCCCACTTCTCGTTGTGCGCGACCACCTCGCGTTCGAAGAACCCGACCGCGAGCTCGGACAGGGCCTTGACCTCGTCGTCGTGCCACGACGGAATGTGTTTGTTCATGGTGTTTCTTTCTCGGAGGTGTCGTTGTGCGGGCTCCGCGGTCGGGAGCCACGCGGGGCGTGGTCGAGGCCGCTGTGTTCACCGGTTGGGGCGCGGTGAAGTGGCTGGAAGGATGTGTCCTTCCAGCCACCACGGTTTTCAGATTCGAACTCGTCAGACCTCCTCGACCTGGGCGACCGGTTGCGGAGAGACTTCCACCGCGGTGCTCGGCGCTTGTCTGCGCTTGGTGATCGCAAAAACGGCGAGGAGGACGGCGAGGACGATCAGCACGATCCAGGACATGGCGTTCGCCGGCGCGGGTGGTGGGTTGATCACCCCGTTGATGTACATCCAGGCGGTCGCCACTGCGCCGAAGACGGACGCGCCGATCAGCAACGGCCGGTACTCATGCGCCCGCACGGTGAGGACGATGGCGCCGACGGTGATCAGGACGTATGGGAGCACCCACAGGTACACGACTAGAGGAGCGACGGTGTAGTACGCCGACACCACATCTCCCGCGGTAAAGACCAGGGCGGCAACGAGGACGAACCCGGCGACGGACATCACCGCGATGCTGACGAAGGGGCTGTGGTGGCGAGGATGGATCCTCCCCAGCGGAGCGGGCAGGAGACCGTCATCGGCGAGGGTCATGGCGAAACGCGCACCATAGTTGATGAAGCCGATCAGTGCGGCGAAGGTAGCGACCGCGAGGACCAGATCGCTGGCGGTGGCGACCCCGGAGCCGAGACCGGCATGCAGTGCCAGCGCCGCGGGAGCCGACATTCCGGCCTCCAGTTCGGCGGACGCCGCCTGCAGCCCCGGGACCTGGAGAATCGTGACCAGGGGAAAGAGGCCGCCGAGGAGAACCGGGACGGACATGACCGCGAGAGGCACGTTGCGGCGGGGGTTGCGGGTCTCCGCGGCGAGTGCGGTACAGGATTCGAAGCCGACCAGGAAGGCAGCTCCGACGGCCATGCCCTGGAGCGTTCCGCTGAGGCTGAACTCGCTGAGGCTGAACTGATCGGCGAGATCGAGTCCGGTCTTGGCGGCGCTGGCGATGGTGATGACCAGGACGAGGGGGAACGACAACACGGCCAGGGTCACCGCGATCCAGACCGAGGTGTCGAGACCGCGGTAGGCGATCGCAGCGGCGAGGGCGAGAGCGACGAGGAAGATTGCCAGTTGCGGCCCGAAGGACAGGGCGTTGTCGACCCCGTGGGAGAGCAGGAAGCTACCGGCGAAGATCCCGACGACGGCGGCGAGTGCTCCGATCGCGGCGATGAACCCGGCGAGTAGGGCGGCCGCGGTCAGGTATCGGGCCCAGGGGCCGAATACCTCTCCGATGTAGGAGTACAGCGATCCGGTGGCGACGTATCGCCGGGCGAAGGCGGTGACTGCTCGCCCGACGCAGATGACGGCGATCGTGGACAGTAGTGATGCCTGCCATGCATTGGTGCCGGCGGTGCTGAACACGAGCAGTGGCACCAAGGCGATGCCGACTGCGGGGAAGAAGGACGCCAGCGACAGTGAGACCAGGGAGGTCCTGCCCAACCGTCCCGTCTCGAGATGCGCCTGCTCGGTGAGGTCGGCGCCGGTTGTGGGCGTGGATGGGTTGGTCATTTCACGCCGCCTTCGTCGCCGTGCCGAGGCACGCCGTCCTCAGACAGTTCCGTCCATTTCTGTGGACGGTGGATTCTCGCTCGGTCATGTGAGCTCCTTCGGTGAGGGTGACTGACCGGGGTGTGATGACGCACACTCCGATCGATGAGCGAGAACGCTACTGCTGCGATACCGCTAACACAAGAGGTTTTATGTTAAAAGTATGAGCGGTAGGTTTCCCCCGCGCCCTCGCCCGCGCAAGGCACCGCCGTGACGTCCGCCGGCGAGACGGCCTGCCTGTCACCCTTGCCGTCAGTTCGGGCGTGCCGGAACGAAGCTCACGGGAAGCTCGATCGGGCCGGTGTTCCCGGTCGGTGGCCGATTACTGGGCTGGGCGGAGAATCGCGGCTGCGTGAGGCGCTGCGAAAGGGCTTGCAGCGCTTCGCGGATGTCGAGGCGGGCGACGAAGTGCCCGAGGCAGTGATGCCGCCCTCCCCCGAAACCGAAGTGGGGGGCGCGCTTGGCCGTGATGTCGAAGCTTGCGTCTCCGACTGCGAGGGGGTCGGTGCCGGAGGAGTAGGACATGAGGTGGAGCACCGTTCCCTCCGGGATGTCGACATCCCGGAAGGAGAAGTCCTCGATGGCCAGTCGGGTGGTCCAGTGGATCGTCGGGTTGAAGCGAATGACTTCCTCGACGGCCTGGGCGGCGAGTTCCGGCTGGTCGGCGAGCAGCGCCCATTGATCGGGATGCTCGACGAAGGCCTGCATCATCAGTCCGAGTTGGCTGCGGGTGGTGTCCATGCCGCCGAAGATCAGGCTGGTGATCAGCTCCCGAAGTTCCTGATCGCTCAGCCGGTCCCCGTTCTCGTCCGTAGCGATAACCAGTTGCGAGACGAAGTCGTCGGTGGGCTGGCGGCGGCGCTGGGCGACGAGTTCGTCGGCGCGGGCATAGAGCGCGAGGATTGCGGTTTCGATCGTGCCTCGCTGCTCGGCGATCTCGGGGCCGAAGGCCAGCCCCATGTCGGACGAGAGCTGCGTGAGCTCGCGCCAGTCCCCTTCGGGTAGGGCGAGCAGCCGGCACAGGGCGCGAGACGAGTACGGTTCGGCGAAGTCCGTCATGAATTCGCATGCGCCGGAGTCGGCGAACTGGTCGATGACGTCGTGGGCGAGTTCCCGGAAACTCTCGGTCATCGTAGCGATGACCGAGTGGGAAAACGCGGGGTTGACCAGCTTGCGGATGCGGGCATGATCCTCACCCTCCATGCCGACCAGGGAGTTCTTCCACCAGTCCGACAGCACACCGTCGGTGATGCCGTTCTGTGCGGGCCACGACCAGCTTCCCTGCCGGAGGCGGCGATCCTTGAGCAGAGCGCCCACCTCACCGTGACGTAGGACAGCGATTCCGTAAGTGGTTCGGGCATACCAGTTTTGCTCCCTGGCCGCACGGATCTCCTCGCCCATCGCAGAGAAACCCGGGTCGGTGATCTTCAGCAGATTGCCGTCGGTGAAAGATTCAATACTCATGCTTTAACTCTAACATTAGATGTTAGAGTTGCAAGTGCTCGACTTTGCCTTCTCTAGACCTATATGATGTGAAGATAATGGATATAAATGACTCGGCGTCCGATTCCCGGACCCCCTCACCGGCGTCCCTGCTCGTTCGCAGTGTCATCCTGTCCCCGATCGGCGGTGAGGGGCTGGTCGCGCAGACCGTTCGTCGGCTCGGCGATGCCATCGGCCTGGGCATCTTCGATGTCGGAGCGCGACTTCCCTCCGAGTCGGAACTAGCCGACCAGCTAGGGATTTCCGCGATGACGTTGCGCGAAGCGCTGGCGGTGATGCGCGAAGCCGGCTACGTCGAGACCCGACGCGGTCGCCAGGGCGGCACCTATGTCAAACAGCTGGCACTGACGGTTCCCGAGCGCGAGGCGCAGAAGCGGATCGCGACGATCACCGACGAGTACATCACCGACCTCACCGATTACCGAGTCGCCATCGGCGGGGAGAGTGCGGCCCTGGCCGCCGAACGCGCGACGGCCGAGGATCTTGCCGGGATGCGGGATCTGATCGAACGTATGGACGCCGCAGAGGCATTCGAGGAATTTCGCAAGTGTGACGCAACCTTTCACGTCACCATCGCGTCCTGCACGCGGTCGCAGCGGCTGGCGCGGGCGGAGACGGAAGTGCAGGCAGAGTTGACCCCATTGATGGGGGCGTTCCGGGTGGGCCCACAGGCGCGGCATACCTCCAATGAACAGCACCGCAAGATCTTCGCGGCGATCGAGGCCGGAGACGGCGAGCGGGCGCGCCGCCTGATGGCCGAGCACATGACCAGCAGCGCGGAAGCAATTCTGGGATTTACCCGCGCCGCGGCAAGCGCCGGCGGTTAACCCGAACTCAGTCGGTCGGGCGCGCGAGGGTGTGCCTGCGCGCCGCTGTGTTTCAGGGTCTCTCGCCCCCTTGTTCCGGTCCCCCGAAGCCCAGGCGCGCGTCAACAAACGAAACACGCACGCCTGGGCCCGGGATCGACGGAGTGCGCCACCCTTCTGATCGCCGGCGCACTACCTCCTCCACGCCTGTTCGGGATGGCCCGCAGGGACCCCGGGGGTGCCGCTCGCTCGGCCTGCCTGACCCGATAGAGGGTCCGGGCGGAACGGTGTCGCGGCCATCTAGAGCCGGTGCGTGTGCTCCGGCTCGCTCAGCGTCCACAGGTCGACCTCGCGGTTCGGGAGGGTGTCGACGCCCCAGCTGCGCTGATGCAGACCCTCGTCCCGGTCGGCCCAGAGCAGCAGGGTGCGTTGCCGGAGCGTGGCGTCTGCGGTCAATCCGAGGGCACCGTGCAGTTGGTGCGCCTGGGTGGCGACATCGGAGGCGACATCACAAGCGAGCGCTCGGGCTACGGTGGCAGCGAAGCGGATCCGATCGGGAGCTGCGGTGTGCAGTCGCCGCGCGAACTCGGCGATCGCCTCGTCGAGTTGCCGCTGCGCGATCGTCAGCCTTCCCAGCTCCTGAGCCACGGCGGGAAGCTTGATCAGTGGCCGGCCGAACTGGACCCGGCTGGAAACGTAGGCGCGCGTCTGCTCGATCGCGCCGCGGGCTGCGCCCGCGATTTCCTGGACGAGCAGGAACTGGGCCAGCACACCGTCGGGTCGATCCCCGAGGGCCTCCGGGGGCTCGGTTCGGTGCAGCGGGCGGGCAGCGACGTCGCGGTCCACCGAACCCTGCGCCGCCCGGTCCTCGGTGGTGCCGTCGGCGCCGACAAAGGCGGTCGCGATCGGATCCCAGACCCCGAACGAGTGCGCGCTGACAACGATCGGCCCGGTGGCGATCGGCTCGGAGGCGAGGGCGCGCGCAACCAGGGTCTGGCGGACGGGAAGGGCGGCGCCGGCGTGGGCGAGGGCGCGGGTGACGGCGGCGGCGGCGGCGATGAGATCGGCCGACTCGGCCAGCGCCTCGAAGCTGGTGATGTCGACGTCTTCGAGGATCGTGGTCCATCCCAGTTCCTCGGCGGTCTTCCACTGGGCGTGGAAGTGTTCGGCCTCCGAGACGAGGCCGCCGGCGACCGGAAGTGCCCAGGTGGTCACCACATCGGCGACGGTCGCCGCGAGTTGTGCGGCTTCGTCGGTGAGAATCGTCGTGCTCATTGCATTTCCTTCGTGACGATGGACAGCATGACCGGGGCGGCGCCGCCGCGCAGGCCCGACTTCGGGGAGGCGATCACGGCCGCGTCGAACAGTGCGCGTATCCGCCCATCGCACCGGCTCAGCAGGGGGCGGACGAAGTCGAGCATGGCCAGCTCGAGCCGGTTTCCGAGGTACTTGCTGGTGGCGGCCTGCGCGACCGGGCTGCGCCCGGCGTCGAGGTCGGCCGCGATGTTCCGCGCAAGAGAACGCAGCACCGTCAGCTGTGCGGTCAGCCCGCGAAGTGCGGCGCGGTCGGTGTCGTCGAGCACCCCGGTGTCGAGGACCGCGCCCAGGAGCGGGTACATCGACAGGAACCGTTCGGGGCCACCGCGTTCGAAGGCGAGCTGCGAGATAACCTGCTGCCAGCCGTGTCCCTCGGTACCGATCAGCCACCGGTCGGGCACGTGGACCTCGTCGAAGACGACTTCGTTGAAGTGATGTCCTCCGTCCATGCCGATGATCGGTTGCACGTGTACCCCGGGCGCGGTCGTGTCGACCACGAACTCACTCAGACCGGCGTGCCGGTCCTCGCTCTTGGAGGTGCGGGCGAGGACGTAGAGGTAGTCGGCGAAGTGGGCGCCGCTCGTCCAGACCTTGCGGCCGTTGATGACCCAGCCCTCGTCGGTGCGGGTGGCCGTGGTGCGGACCGCGGCCAGGTCGGAGCCGGCGTCCGGTTCGCTCATCCCGAGCGCGAAGCTGATCTCGGCCCTGGCCAGGCGGGGACAGAATTCATCCTGGAGCGCCCGGCTGCCGTGACGGATCAGGGTGGGGCCGATCTGCCGTTCGCCCGCCCAGTGGTAGGAAACCGGTGCGCCGGCCCGGAGTAGTTCCTCGGTGACCGCGAGTCGGGTGAGGTTCGATTCCGCGGCCCCGCCGAGGTCCTTTGGCCAGGTCAGCGCGAGTAGTCCGCGCCGCCCGAGTTCCTGGCTGAAGTCGGGGTCGGCCTCGCCGCCCCAGGCGTCGCATCGGGGTTCGTAGTCCCAGTCGGCGCACAGTTCGCGCACCTTCGCGCGCAGCGATTGTTCTCGTGTAGTCATCGTGTCCTGGCTTGTCATCGTCCCTCGAAGGCGGGGGTTCGTCGGGTGGTGAAGGCGTCGAGCGCCTCGATCGAATCGGCAGTGGTCATCGCCACCGCCTGGTGTGAGGCGATGAGATCGAGTGCCGACCGCAGATCGCCGGTATCGGATTGGCGTACCGCGTTCTTGATCATCTGGACAGCCACGGGTGGCTGACGGGCGATCTGGGTGGCAAACTCCTCGAGTCGGGTGTCGAACTCGTCGGCGGCGCAGACTTCGTCGACGAGATTCCAGTCGAGGGCCTGTTCGGCGGTGACGAATTCGCCGGTCCACAGCAGGCGCAGTGCGCGGGGGCGGCCGATCAGCCGTGGGAGGTAGAAGCAGCCGCCGTCACCGGGTACCAGGCCGACGCGGATGTATCCCTCGGAGAACCGGGCCGCAGCTGAGGCGATCCGGTAGTCACACATCAGGGCCATATCCATCCCGGCGCCGACGGCGGGCCCGCTCACACCGGCAATCAGGGGTTTGGTCAGGTCGTCGACCGCGCGTGCCACCTGGTGGACGGTGTCGGTCATTAGTTTCCGGTTGGTCAGCGGTGTGCGATCGATCTCGCCGATGTCGGCGAGATCAGCTCCGGCGCAGAAGGCCTCACCAGTGCCGCGGACCACCACTACCCGCACCCGCTCGTCACGCTGAAACTCGCGCAGGGCGTGCGCCCAGTCCGCGAGCATGTCGACGGTGAAGGAGTTTTTCTTCTCGGGCCGGTTGAGGATGATGCGCCCGATGTGGTTGTCAATGGTGACGACGAGGTCACCTCCGGAGAATGTCATGACAGTGCGTCCTTATTTTCGGTGATACGACAGGTGGGGGTCGGGGGTCGAATGACTGTGGTCATGCCCGGCTCCGCTGCCGATGGTCGAGGTCCTCGAGGATTGACTCGGTGTGCTGTCCCTGTGCCGGGCAGTGTCGGCGCAGTTGCGCCGGTGTCTCGGAATACCGGACCGGGTGTCCGATCAGCTGGTACGGGCCCTCGGTGGGGTGGTCCGTCGTGGTCAGCAGACCGCCGTCCTGCGCGTAGCGACTGGTCGCGCTCTGAGCGAGGCTGTAGACCGGATGCGCCGGAATGCTCGCGTCGTCGCACAGGCGCTGCCACTGGGCGGTGCTGAACTGTGCTGTCAGGGTGCGCATTCTGGCGTACAGGACATCGGAGTTCGCGACGCGGCCGGCCATGGTGGTGAACCGGGGATCGGTTGCCGCGGCGGGGTCGCCGGCGAATTCGAAGAAGTCCCGCCAGTTCGCGTCGTTGTAGGGCAGGATGCACATCCACCCGTCGGCGGTTCGGCAGGCCTTGCGTTCGCGGCTGAGTACCCGCCGGTATCCGTAATCGCTTTCGTCGGCCGGATCGAGGGTTGCTCCGGCGAGGTGTTCGACGAGATTGAAGGCGATCATGGTGTCCGCCATCGGGATTTCGACGTGCTGTCCGCGCCCGGTGCGGTCTCGGTAGTGCAATGCGGCGAGCACCGATTGCACCATCATCAGACCGCACACCTTGTCGGCCACCACCGAGGGGATGTAGTTCGGTTGGCCGGAGACTTGCTCGTTGAGCCACACCAGGCCGGTGGCCGCCTGGATGATGTCGTCGTAGGCGGCGTTGTCTCGCATCGCCGAGTCGGACCGAAACCCTTGTGCGGTGGCGTACACCAGACGTGGATTGACCGCGGCCACGTCCTCCCAGCCGAGCGAGAGTCGCGCGAGGGCGCCGGGACGGACATTGGTGATGAGGACGTCCGCGGTCTCGAGCAACGCGAGCAGCGAATCCCGATCGGAGGCATTCTTGAGATCGAGTGTGACACTTCGCTTGTTGCGGTTGAGATTGAGGGTCGGCCCGCCCATCCCCGAATGACGTTTCGGTTCGAACTGTCGGGTGGGATCGCCGCCGGGAGCCTCGACCTTGATCACATCCGCACCGAGGTCACCGAACTGCTGACCGGCGTAGGGGCCCATGATCACCGTGGCCAGTTCGATTACGCGGAGCCCTTCCAGGGGGCCGCCTGCCGCACCGGGATGGGGGGATACTTCCCGCCCACCAGGGGGGATGGATGTTCTCGAACCGATCGAAACGGGGTTGTCATGCTTCACACCACAATGAAAACCTCAAAGCCTGTCGATATCCAATACTAATTGGGGCAGAATTCATATGATGGAAGATATGGATTTTTCGCGGCGGCTGCTGGAGCAGTTCGTCGTGGTCGCCGAAGAGCGTCACTTCACCCGCGCCGCCGAGCGCCTGTCCATGAGTCAGCCGCCCCTCACTCAGGCGATCAAACGCCTCGAGAAGACCATCGGGGTCCCGCTGCTGGAACGAAGCACCCGCCAGGTGCAACTCACCCCCGCCGGCAAAGCATTTGCTCTCGACGCACGACACCTCTTGGACGCACAGAGTTCCGCCGCCGAACGCGCCAGGCGGATCGCGCAAGGAGCGGAGGGAACCCTCCGCCTCGGATTCATCAGCGGCGCCTCTTACGTCTCAGTCCCCCGCCTCATCGGCATGGTCCGCGACAACCTGCCGGGACTGCACATCAACCTCTACCAACGCACCTCCGCCGAACTCGCCGACATGGTGCGCAGCCGTCGGCTGGACTTCGCCATGGTGCGCGCTCCACTGTCCGACCCCGAACACCTCGATATCCGGCTCCTGCACGACGAACCCCTGGTATGCGCTCTGCCCGCCGACCATCTTCTCGCGTCCCGGGAAGACATCGCCCTAGCCGACTTGCGGCATCAGGATTTCGCGCTGCCATCCGCAACCGCATTGCCCGGGCTCAGCCAGTTGATTTACGCGGGTTGCCGCGCCGGAGGTTTCGAACCCCGGGACGGCGGGCGAGCGGACAGCCTGATGGGAATGCTCGGTTTGGTCGCATCCACCAACTGCGTGTGTCTCGTCCCACGGGAGATCCGGGACGGGACCGTTCCGGGGATTACCTACCGGCCCCTCGCCGCCGACGCCCCCCGCCTCCAGACACTGGTCATCGCCAATGCGGCGCGCGATGACGCACTCGTCGACCGCGTGATGGCCCTCGTCGGGCACCCTGCCTAGTGCCCGGGATGGAGCGCAGCCGCACCGTGCTCCTCGCGGCACTCGTCGTACGACCCCCGGTCCGGTATTCGGGCCCGACCCGTCCGGGCCCGAACACCGGCCGAACAGCGCGCCGTGTTGTCCGGGTGTCACCCTGCCAGGGGTTCGGCGGCGGGGACGGGTTCGGCGGCGGGGGCGTTGATCGCGTCATAGAACTGGAGTGCGCTCGCAACGGCGACGGGCCCACCCACGATGACGGTTCCGGCGACCGCTCCGATCGCCCCTGCCGCGGCTCCGGTGACCAAGCATCCACCGAGGAACCCGGGGACCGCGAGGGTCCCGATTGTCGGAACGGCGACCGCGGATCCGACGAGCGCTCCTCCGGCAATGCATCCGATCCCGGCACCGATCGCCGTGCCGATCAGACTGCCGATACCGATGCCGAGCGCAACTTCGGTACCGAAGTTGATGATGGCAGCGCTGAATTCCGGTGACCGCACGTCCAATGCGGTCGGCTGCAGTGGGAGCGCTGCATCCTTCAGCGGCGTGGCGGTAGCGGGTTCAGTGCTGAGTGTGAGGGTGGCACTCCTGCCGTCGATCTGGGCGGCGATCGGCCATTCTTTCCCATCCCGTGAGTAGGTCAGCGGGAACCCGGCCACCAGATTCCCGGCGGCATCGAGTACCTGGAACTGGTTGCCCTGGGTGGTCAGCGAGCCGCCGTCGGTGGTCAGGACGACGGACTTGTCGACGATACTCGCGGTGTAATGGATACCGGGAAGGATCTCCGTTTCCAGGGCTGAACCATGGTGCGGGTCGGCCTGTTCCGGGGCGGCACTGGCGGTGCTGGTGGTGGCGACCACTGCCGTAATAGCAAAGGCGGTCACCGCAATCAGGCGTGTCATCATCATTTGGGGTCTCCATGGTGAAGGGGTGGGAGCGGGCGTTCGAGTGTGAGTTGCGGGGGGTGGTGCCGCCGGCGAACGTGGGGGGCAGCGGCGGTGCGTACAGCAACGGCGCCCTGAGAGGTCCCCGGGCGCCGCTGTGT
This sequence comes from Rhodococcus sp. JVH1, assembly GCF_000280725.2. NCBI lineage: Bacteria > Bacillati > Actinomycetota > Actinomycetes > Mycobacteriales > Nocardiaceae > Rhodococcus > Rhodococcus sp. JVH1. The sequence goes on from NZ_CP166290.1 coordinate 439,030, forward strand.
TGACTTTTTGATCAGTTGTCGAAGACTCCGAGCTGGCGGAGCAGCGTCCCCGAGTCCCAGTACGAGCGCTCTTCGAGCAACTGTCCGTCGGAGTTGCATTTGAGCAAGTTGACGCCGCGTACCTCGATGTAGTTGCCGGTCGGTGCGATTCCGTCCAGGTCCCCGGTATGGACTCCGGTCACGGTCCATTCGACGGTGGCCGTCTCACCGTCGTCGGCGACGACGGAACTGTGGAACTCCATCGATGAGAAGGCGTTCGTGAAGGCGCTCATCGCTTCGGCGATCGCAGCCCGGCCGGTGGCCGGGCCGGGTGAGGTCATATCGTGCAGGACACCGTCTTCCGCGAAATGCGCGGCGATAGCCTTGTGGGGCTGCGCGGCCGCCCATGCCTTGTCCATGTCCTTGACGAAGTTGTGCAAGCCGGGGCGCACGGGGATTCCCTTCTGTGCCCCCGGGTGGGCCGTATCACGCACGGCACACCCGGGAAAATAGTGGTTGAGTGTGGGGTACGGGGGTGATCGGGGGCCGGCCCGTTCGGGGCCGATGCCCACGACGGGATTGACGGCCGCGGCGATCCGCGAGTGTCTTCGCCGCTGCGGCCGGGTTGGCACCCGGCGATCGACGAGCCCGCCGTCCGGACTTCCGGCGCACTGGCTGCCGATTCGCCGGAAAAAGCCGGGTCGGGCTCTCAGGCCCGCGGGGTGGTTGCCGCCTGATCGCGGACCACGTTCCGGGCGGCGAGGGCGCCGCTTTCGAGAGCACCCTCGATCCACCCGACGAACGAGGGTGCGATGTCGCTGCCGGCGAAGTAGACGTGGCCGTGCGGCTTCTGGATGTCCGGGACTGCCGATGACAGCTGTCCAGGACGCATCATCATCCAGGTGCCCTGCGAGAATTCGTCGTCTGCCCAGTCATGCCCGTCGGTGTCCACGACCTCGAGGTCGGGCACGTACGCGCGCAACGCGTCCTGGACCGCGTCCTTGTCGTCGGGGTCGATCGCGGTGGCGTCGGGACAGAAGCACACGATCAAGGTGTCACCGTCGAGACGGTATTCGGTCATGGCGATGGTGATGGGGTTGGCCCCGAGCGGGGCGTAGGCGGTGAACGCTTCGATCTCGCCCTTGGCCCGGACCCAGATCTTGCGGTTGCGCATCGGATGCCCCTCGTCGACGAGGCGCTGGCTACCCTCGTTCAACGCGGGCGAGAACTCGATCGTGTTGAGGGCATTGACCGGGACGGTCACGATGACGGACTTGGCGCGGATCGTCTCCCCCACCCGAGTGGTGACGCGCACTCCGCCGCCGTCGTTCGCGATGGCCGACACCGGAGTCGACAGCCGGATATCGGCGGAGGATTCGGCGGCAATCGCTTCGATCAGGCTCTTGGTTCCGGTCGTGATGCGCCAGTAGGCACCCGATTCCCAGAGAACGCGCCATTCGCCGAAATACAGTGCGGCCCAACGGAGAATCTGCGATACCGCCTGCTGGTCGGGGGCGGCCACCGTGTAGGAGAGGATGCCGTCGAGCATGTCGCGTTCGGCCGGGTCGAGATCGAGTCGCTTCATCCGGTCGGTGAAGGTCTCCAGATCGATCTCCCCGATGTCCGCGGTGTGGACGTCGTGGGGATACGGGAAATGCTCGCGAGCGTCCTCGACGAACCGCTCCATGCCCGGGCCGGCGAGGGCGTCGAATTCCACCTCGGTGCCCGAGTGCAGGGCGCCGTCGGCGAGCCAGTGAACGCGGTCGATCGGCACGGGGGTCGACAGTTCGAGACCGTGCCGCTGCATCTCCCGCCACAGGTTCGGCTGGGTCCAGTGCACGTAGGCGCCGCCGAGTTCCACCGCCCGCCCGATCTTGTCATCGGTGTAGGTACGGCCGCCGATGCGATCGCGTCCCTCGAGAACGACGACCGACTTCCCCTCCGCGGTCAGGTCTCGGGCGGCGGTGATGCCGGCGAATCCGGCCCCCACGACAACTACGTCAAATACTTCGTTCATCGACACTCTCTCCTTCATCAACTATGAGCGCGATCACAACCTAACACCACATAACTTCATATACTAGAGGTTGTAGTCTTAATTTTCTGAGGTCTCGCTTCCCGCGTTCCGTTGGGCGTCTGAGGAAGCGCGCCGGGACTCCGCGGTATCGCGCACCTGTCCCTGGTCGAGCCAGCGTGCTGGCGTAGTCGTCGACGAAGTCTGGTGCCGAGGGACGCGTCCCAATCGGCGTCATGCGCTACACCCGCCGTTTCTGTGATGAAGATGCCGAAATGGCCGCCGAACGCGCCGTTCCCCGCGCCCACCGTCTAACAGGGGTGGTCGGCGCGGGGAAGAGGTCGTTCGGCGGCCCGTTGGCCAGCCTTCGGATGTGGGAGAAGTGCGGATCCGTCAGACGGTGACGAGGTGAGCCGACTCGAGTCCGTGCGGGTGCGCGACGGGGGCGTAGGTCACCTGCCCGGCGTGGGTGTTCAGGCCCCGCGCCAGCGACTGATCGTCGTTCAGCGCCTGCTCCCAACCCTTGTTCGCCAGGGCGAGGGCATAGGGCAGTGTGACGTTGGTCAGGGCATAGGTGGAGGTATGGGGCACGGCGCCGGGCATGTTCGCCACGCAGTAGAAGATCGAGTTGTGCACTTCGTAGGTGGGCTGGGCGTGCGTGGTGGGGCGTGAGTCCTCGAAGCACCCACCCTGATCGATGGAGATGTCGACCAGCACCGATCCGGGTTTCATCCGGCTGACCAGCTCGTTGGAGATCAATGTCGGGGCCTTGGCTCCGGGCACCAGCACCGCACCGATCACCAGGTCGGCGCCCAGGACCGCGTCTTCGATCGCGTAGGCGTTGGAGGTGACGGTGCGCAGGCGCCCTTGGTAGATGCGGTCCGCGGCGCGCAGGGTGTCGACGTTCCGGTCCAGCAGCGAAACCTCCGCTTGCAGGCCCAGTGCGATCGTTGCGGCGTTCATGCCCGAGACACCGGCACCGATCACGACGACCTTGGCCGCCGGGACACCGGGCACCCCGCCGAGAAGCACGCCGCGCCCGCCGCCGGCCCGCATCAGGTGGTAGGCGCCGGCTTGCGGCGCCAGCCGGCCGGCGACCTCGCTCATCGGTGCCAGGAGTGGGAGGGCTCCGCTTGGGGTCTGCACCGTTTCGTAGGCGATGCCGGTCACCTGACGTTTCTGCAGCTCTTCGGTCAGTGGCTTGTCGGCGGCCAGATGGAGGTAGGTGAACAGGACCTGCCCCTCACGCATCCGGTGATACTCGGGTGCGATGGGTTCTTTGACCTTCAGGATCAGGTCACCGCTGGCCCACACATCGTCGGCCGAGGAGAGGATCTTTGCGCCGGCGGCGAGGTAGTCCTCGTCCGGGATCGACGATCCGACCCCGGCCGACTCCTCCACGAACACCTCGTGCCCGTGCGCGACGAGTTCGTGTACACCGGCCGGGGTGATGGCGACGCGGTACTCGTGGTTCTTGATTTCCTTGGGAATGCTGACCTTCACAGGACCCTCACTTCGATCTTTTCTTGGTTGTCGAGACGGGTGGTGATTCAACGGTGCGTAGACAAGTCGGCGCGGTACGGCCGGACGTTGCCTCAGGGGGCGAGACCGCGGCTCGCCGCTCCCGGGGAGTCGGCGGCGGCGGGTGTCCGGTCCGGGAAGCGGCCTGGGCGCTTAGGTGGACGTGCCCGGGTGTTCGGACGCGGCGGCCACCGAAACCTGCGCTACGGTGGGGTTTCTCCGGCCTTGCCCGCAGGGTGTGGGACGCGTGGCGGCGGGCGAGGGCTCAGCCCACGGCGTCGAGAAGGGCTTTGTGCCGCAGCCGTTGCGCCGGCGTGCCGCCGGCGATGACGACGCCGGTCATCGTGGACTCTCTGAAGTAGCCGACCACGACGCCGTCCGATGCCCATCCAGGGGTGAATCCTCCCTCCAGGACCTCGATACGGTCTGCGTGGTCGGTGCGCCCGAATCCCTGGATTCTGACGTCGAATTGGTCGCTCCAGAAAGCTGGCAGCGGCGCAAATGGTGCCGGATCTCGGTCATCGCTGTCGGCGGGGCTCAGTCCGCGGATCAAGGTGGTGGCGGCGCGCTGCGCGGTGTCGGCGGGAACGCACCAGTGTTCGACGCGGCGCGGGGTGCTGTCGAATCGCGGATTCGGGAAGCGAGCCACATCCCCGACCGCCACCACCTCGTCGCGACCTTCGACGCGCATCATGTTGTCGCAGAGGACGCCGTCCGACAGGTCCAGGCCGTTCCCGTCCAGCCATTCGACGTTGGGCCGTGATCCGACTGCCTCGACCAGGACGTCGGCTGCGAGTTCGGTCTCGTCGTCGAGGATGACCGTACCCAGCGTCTCGGGATCCGATGACCGTCCGACGAGGGCCGAGACCGACCTGCCCAGTGCGAACGCCACGCCCTGCTCCTCGTGGAAGATCTGCAGGGTGCGGGCGAGTTCGGAGCCGAGCGGGCGCAGCATCGGTGCGGCGAACGGCTCGACGACCGTGACCCGGCATCCGGCGCGGCGGGCACTGGCGGCGACCTCGCAGCCGATGAAGCCGCCGCCGACAACCACCACGGAGGCTCCCGCGGTCAGCTGCGCACGCAGTGCGATCGCATCGTCGAGGGTGCGTAGTACGTGCCGCTGCGAGCCGAACCCGTCGATCGGCAATCGGCGGGGCCGCAGACCTGTGGAGACGACCAGACCGTCATAGGCGAGCGTGCGTCCGTCGGCGGTATGCACGACGTGGTCCGCCAGCACGGCCCCGGTTACCTCGGTGCCCGTCATCCAGGACACGTCCTCGACGTGCGCGCGGCGGCGCAGGGCCACGCCCGGATAGTTGATCAGTTCGGTGGCGCCGAGTGCACTGGCGTCGGAGGCGACCAAGACGTTCTTCGACAGCGGTGGACGATTGTAGGGCAGATGAGCCTCGGCGCCGACCACCGTCAGCTCACCCGACCAGCCGTGCACGCGCAGTTGCTCAGCGGCGCGCAGCCCGCCGAGGGAGCCGCCGACGATGACAATCCGTGGTGTCATCGGTTAGTCGTCCACACGGATCGCCTGGACGGGGCACACGTCCGCGGCTTCTTCGACGGATGAGCGAAGGGATTCGTCGGGCGCCGGCTCCCAGACCAGCCTCCCGTCGTCATCGAACTGAAATACCTTCGGCGCGCTGAAGATGCACTGTCCGTGGTCGGCGCACACCGCGGTGTCTACGGTGACTTTCATGATGGGGCCTCTTCTCCCTGAGTGGTCGGTCGCTGTACCGCGCTGGGTACGGTCGTTGTCGTCTGCCGGGGGTTCCCGGACGGATCAGGAGCCGGTGCGCTGGTGGCGTTCCCGGCCCTCGACGTGGTCGAGGAACGCCCGGAACAGGGGGGTCATCGGGTCCTGTTCGGGATGCCACAACACACCGAGCGCGAACCTATGCTCGGCGGACTCGATGGCCTCGATCACCCCGTCCGGCACCGAGTACGCACTGACCATCAACCCGGTGCCGAGCCGGCCGACGCCCTGGTGGTGTGCGGAGTACACGGTCGCGGTGTCGGACTGGTAGGCGCGCGCGGCGACCGTGTCCGGGACGAGGGTGACCTCGTGCTTGCCGAACACACCGTCGTGGGCGGCGTGGTCGTCGTGGGCCAGTGAGTCGGGCACGTGCTGGTCGAGTGTTCCGCCGAAGGCGAGGTTGAGCATCTGCATTCCGCGGCAGATGCCGAGGATCGGGACGTCGAGTTCGAGGGCGCGGCGGGCCACCGCGAGCTCGGCGAGATCGCGCGCGGTGTCAGGTTCGGCCGTGGCGGCGTGGGCGGCGTGGCCGTACGTCTCCGGGCCGATGTCACGTCCCCCGGCCAGGATGACCGCGTCGACGAGATCGAGTACCTGGTCCGGGTTTTCGGTGATGTCGTCATCGGCCGGGAACAGCAGCGCGGTCCCCCCGGCGCGCCGGACGGCCTCGATGTAGGTGGTCGGCAACGTCGTGGTGGGGATGTTCTTCCACATCCCGAAGTCCCCGTGTTCGACGCCGACGACGATGCCGACCTTCACGCGCCCGGAATTGGAGGAGTCCATGGTGGTCACCTCAGCCGATCGTGAAGGGGTCGCGGGTGGCGCCGGTCAGTTCGACCCACACCGCCTTGGCTTCGGTGAATTCGAGGACTGCGTCCGGTCCGTTTTCTCTGCCCCATCCGCTGCCCTTGAAACCGCCGAACGGTACGCCCGGTCCGACCACTCGGTAGGCGTTGATCCACACGGTGCCGGCCGTGACGGCAGCCGCGACGCGATGTGCGCGTTGCAGGTCACGGGTCCACACGCCGGCGGCCAGGCCGTATTTCGTGCCGTTGGCCAATGCGAGTGCCTCGTCCTCGGTCGAGAAGCGTGTCACGGCGAGTACCGGGCCGAAGACCTCCTCCTGCGCGATGGGCATGTCCGGCCGGACGTCGGTGAGCACGGTGGGTTCGACGAACAATCCACCGCGGCCCGGTGATTGGCCACCACCGGTGGCCACGGTGGCGCCGTCGGCGACCGCCTTGTCGATCATCCCGAGCACCGAGGCGAGTTGCCTCTCGTTCGCCACCGGTCCCATCTCGGTGGCCGGATCCGTCGGGTCGCCCAGCACGATGGTCTGCGCGCGGCGCACGATCAACTCGACCAGCTCGTCGTGGATGGATTCGTGGACCAGCAGGCGTGAGCCGGCCAAGCAGGTCTGCCCGGTGGCGGCGAATACGCCGGCGATGACACCGTTGGCGGCGGCTTCCAGATCCGCGTCGGGGAACACCAGTTGGGCGGACTTGCCGCCGAGCTCGAGCAGCACCCGGGTCATGTTCTGCAGGGCCGCACGGCCAACCTCGATACCGACAGCGGTGGAACCGGTGAAAGCGATCTTGTCGATGCCGGGGTGGCCGGCGAGGGCCTTGCCGACCTCCGGTCCGGTGCCGGTCACCACGTTGAAGACACCCGGGGGGAAGCCCGCCTCGTCCATCCGCTGGGCGAATTCGAGGGTCGAGGCCGGGGTGTAATCCGAGGGTTTGACGACGAGGGTGCAGCCGGCAGCGAGGGCGGGCGCGAGCTTCCACGCCAGCAGCATCAGCGGTGAGTTCCAGGGCAGGATGGTGCCGACGACGCCGACCGGCTCGCGTCGGGTGTAGATGAAGAAGTTGGGGCGATCGGACGGCAGGGTGTCGCCGCCGAGTGTCTCGGCGATTCCGGCGTAGTAGCGGTACCACTGCGGGAGATAGGCCATCTGGGCGGCCATTTCGCGCAGCAGTTTGCCGTTGTCTGTGGTCTCGATGGCGCCGAGGGTGGTGGCATCGCGCTCGAGCAGGTCGGCGAAGGTGCGCATCAGCCGTGCCCGTTCGGCGCCGGTGGTGGTCGACCACGGCCCGGTGGTCAGGGCGGTGCGGGCGGCGGCGACGGCGCGGTCGACGTCGGTGGCGCCGGCGTCGGGGGCCGTCGACCACGGCTCCTGGGTGTAGGGGTTGGTGGTGGCATAGCGGGCCCCGGATTCGGCGGCGACCCAGGCTCCGTCGATGTACATCTGGTATTCGGGCAGCCCGGTGGTGTCGATCGTGCTCATCAGTTTTCTCCTGGGGGTCAGTCGGTCGGCAACGAGAGCGCCGCGGCGTCGACGAGTGTCGATCGCAGGATGGTCTCGATCTCGGCGAAGTGTTCGGGGCCGGCGATGAGCGGCGGCGCCAGTTGGACCACGAGGTCTCCGCGCATGTCCGCGCGGCAGATCAGTCCCCGCCGATAGAGTTCTGGGGCAAGGAAAGCCAGCAGCGCCTTGCCCTCGGCCGGCGAGAAGCGTTGCTTCGTCGGGGGGTCCTTGACCAGTTCGATCGCCCAGAAGTAGCCTGCTCCGCGCACGTCACCGACCAGGGGAATGTCGCGCAGCGACTCGAGCATTCCGCGCAACACCGGTTCATTGGCGCGCACGTTTTCGAGCATCTTCTCGCTCTCGATCAGCTCGATGTTGGCCAGCGCGACCGCCGAGGCGACTGGGTGCCCACCGAAGGTGACACCGTGCATGAACACGTTGTTGTCGGTGAGGAACGGCTCCATGACGCGGTCGGAGGCGATGACCGCGCCCATCGGCGCGTACGCGGAGGTGAGGCCCTTGGCCGTGGTGATGATGTCGGGCACGTAGTCGAACCGTTGGGCGCCGAACCACTCGCCCAGGCGTCCGAACGCGCAGATGACCTCGTCGGAGATCAGCAGGACGTCGTACTGGTCGCAGATCTCCCGTACGCGCTGGAAGTAGCCCTCCGGCGGGACGAAACAGCCTCCCGAATTCTGCACCGGTTCGAGGATCACCGCCGCGACGGTGTCCGGTCCCTCGAACTCGATCCTTTCCCGGATCGCCTCGGCGAGGGTATCGACCGCCTGCGGGTCCAGCCGGTACACGTTGGTGTTCGTCACGTGGCTTCCGCCGATGGGCAGCGGCTCGAACGGTGCCCGTGCCGGCGACAACGCGGTCGCCGCCAGCGCGCCCAGGGTGGTGCCGTGATAGGCGGTGTTGCGGGAGATTACCTTGTACTTGCCGGCCTTGCCGCGAATCTTGTGGTACTGCCGGGCGAGCTTGAAGGCGGAGTCGACGGCTTCGCCGCCACCACCGACGAAGAACACCCGGTTGAGATCCGCGGGCGCCAGGTCGGCGATCTTGGTTGCGAGCTCGATCGCGCGAGGGTGAGCGAACCCCCACGTCGGGAAGAAGGCCAACTCGGTCGCCTGCTTGGCCGCGGCGTCAGCCAACTCGGTGCGGCCGTGGCCGACGTTCACGCAGTAGAGCGAGCTCAGGCCGTCGAGGTACCGGTTCCCGTGCTGGTCCCACACGTAGCAACCCTCGCCGCGGACGATGACCGGGACTTCGGCCCCCTGCGCATACGCACCCATGTTGCTGAAATGCATCCACAGATGCCTGCTCGGGTCGGAATCGACGGTCTGCACGGGATTCGCACTCAACTCGACTACCTCCACTCTGACTCAGTTTCGGGGGATCTTGCCTTCTAACCTCTGACATTATAGGTTTGATTTATGGATGTCAACGGAGGAGCAAACGCATGACGCAGATACGCAGCCAGAACTTCATCGGCGGACGGTGGGTCGACCCCGCCGACGGCGCGCGGGCGCCGATCACGAATCCGGCAACGGGCACGGTGATCGGCGAGGTGGCGGCGAGCTCACGCGCCGACGTCGACCGTGCGGTCGATGCCGCCGAATCCGGCTGGCAGACATGGCGAGAGACGACCCCGCGGGAGCGCTCGGAGTATCTCTTCGCCCTCGCCGACGCGATGGCCGCGAACAAGAGCGAGCTGGCCGATCTCGAATCGGCGAATGTGGGCAAGCCCATCCTGAATGCCCGCGGCGAGGTCGACGAGGCGATCGACGGCCTGCGCTTCTTCGCCGGTGCGATACGCAGCTCAGAGGGATTGGCGTCCAACGGATTCCGCCGTGGCACCACCTCGATCGTGCGCCGGGAACCCATCGGCGTCGTAGGCCTGATTACCGCGTGGAACTTCCCCCTGATGGGCGCGATCTGGAAGGTCGGCGCCGCACTCGCCGCGGGGAACGCCTGCGTGCTCAAACCCGCCGAGCAGACCCCGTTGACGACACTGGCACTCGCCGAACTGGCGCACCCGATCCTGCCGCCTGGAGTCCTCAACGTCATTACCGGACAGGGCGATCCGGTCGGATCCGCGCTCTCCCAGCATCCCAAGATTCGCATGGTGTCGGTTACCGGCGCGGTCACTACCGGAAAGGCGGTGGCCGCCGCGGCGGCGCACACCCTCAAGCGGGTGCATCTCGAATTGGGGGGCAACTGTCCCGCCATCGTCTTCGGTGACGCCGATCTCGATGCGGTGGTCGCCGGAATTCGTCAGGCCGCCACGGTCAACTCCGGTCAGGTCTGCCTTTCAGCGTCGCGGCTTCTGGTGGCGAAGTCCTGCTACGACGATCTTCTCGATCGCCTCGTTCCCGCGTTCGAGTCGGTCCGAGTCGGCGCGCCCGAGGAGGGCGAGCACATCGAGATGGGGCCACTTGCCTATCGCGGGCACCGTGATCGGGTTGTCGGCTACATCCACAAGGCCCAGAACGCGAAGATTCTGACCGGGCACCTCGACCAGGACTCCGACAGCAATTTCGTTACCCCGACGGTGATCACCGGCGTCGAGCAGGGTGACACGATCGTGCAGGAGGAGATTTTCGGTCCGGTCGTGACCGTGCAACCGTTCGACACCGACGCCCAGGCGGTGGAGTGGGCGAACGGGACCCCCTTCGGGCTGGCCGCGTCCCTGTGGACCCGCGACCTGAACCGGGCGATGAACACCGCCCCGCGCCTCGAGTTCGGCACGGTCTGGATGAACGACCACCTGTCGATGCTTCCCGAGATGCCGCACGGCGGGGTCAAGGATTCCGGGTACGGCAGCGAAGGCTCGAGTTACGGCATCGACGAGTTCACCCAGGTCAAACACCTCTGGATCAAGCACGGTTGAGCCCTGAGACGTGATGTCCCGGCGCACCGCTCGCGGCGGCGCCGGAACATTCGTACAGACCGGTCTGGATGCTGAATACACCGGACCGGAGGGTTGCGGAACACCCAACAAGCGAATAACATCTAATGTCTGATGTTATATCATCACTCAGGGTTCGCCCCTGGGATCCCCCCGTGCCGCACACGTCGCCCGGAACGCCCACTCGATGGGCGCGGCGTAGCACACTATTCTTGAGACCCCGGAGGACAAGTATGCCCACCACCCGTGAACACATGACCCCGCTGGAACTCGCGCTCAGCGATCCCGCCCGTGACTCCGAGCTGGAACGGTGTCGGCAGCTGTTCGACGAAGGCGGTGTCACGCACGTGCATTGCCAGTACGTGAGTGTGCAGGGCCGCGTCCTCGGAAAGGTGATGCCGGTCAAGTATTTCCTCGAGACCGCCGGCCGCAAGGGCGTGCCCTTCGGCTACGCCGTCGCCGGCGGCCTGCAGGCGAGCCTGGCCGGTGAGCTGCTCGGACCAGGCGGCATCAGCACCCGGGAGGGCCTCCTGGTCCCCGACTTGGCCACCGCGCAGATCCTGCCGTGGGACCGGAGCGTGGCACGAGTGTTCTGCGACCACTTCCGCTCACTGCGCGAGGAAGTCGGACCGGGTGAACCGGAAGAGGCCGACGCCCGCGGCAACCTCAAGCGCGTCATCGCCGCCTTCCGGGAAGAGACCGGACTCGAGCTCCGCACCGGGTGCGAACCGGAGATGAGCTGGTTCAGCGGCCCGGACGCCATCGACCGCTCCGCCTCCTTCTTCCCCGACTGGGTGGGCCCGTCCTACCACCTCGAGCACATCGCGGAAATGATGCCGATCCTCAAGCGCATCACCCAATACGCCCAGGAAATGGGCTTCGAGATGATCCAGTCCGACTACGAGGACCCCGGCCAGCTCGAGTGCAACTTCCTCTACGACAACGCCCTCGCGACCGCAGACCGACTGATCACCTACCGGCAGATCTGCATGGCGGTGGCCAAGGAGTTCGGCGTCCTGGCCACCTTCATGCCCAAGCCGGTCCCCGGCATCATGGCCAACGGCTGCCACCACCATGCGAGCCTCTGGCGTGGCGACGAAAACGTGTTCGCCGACGACGACGATCTCACCGAACTCGGCCGGCACGCGCTCGGTGGCCTGCTCGAGCACACCCGCGGAATGACCGCGGTGCTCGCATCGACGACCAACTCCTACGCCCGGTTCTGGGACGTCGGCCTGTTCGCGCCGGCCGTCACCAACTGGGGATACGACAACCGCACCACCAGCTACCGTGTGCTGCCCGGACGCGTCGAAGTCCGCTCCCCCGACGCCGCCGTCAACCCCTACCTGTCCCACGCCGCGCTACTCGGTGCGATGGCCGACGGCATCCGCCGCAACCTCGATCCCGGCAAACCCGAACTCGGCAACGCCTACGCACCCTCCGACGAAGAGACCCCCTCGACCTTCGCGGCGCCGCCCCTGACCTTGTCCGAAGCCTTGGACGCCCTCGAGGAAGACAAGGCGGTCCGCTCCGTTCTGCCCGGCTCGCTCTACGACACCTTCACCGCCTGCAAGCGTGACGAATGCAACCGGCGCTCGGGCGCGATCACCGACTGGGACTTCAACACCTACCTGCGGTACACCCCGTAACACACCCTTTCGGACCCCGCCCCCGGGCGGGGTCCGATCGTCCATGCCGGTATCACCTCCAGAAGGATCCCTACCGTGAGCGATCTGCAACTCATCCAATCCGGAACTCTCGTCCTGTGCTCCACGGACATTGCCGCTCCCCCCATGACCTCCGTCGTCGACGGTGTGCGGTTCGGCTACGAGCCCGACCTCGGCCGGGCACTGGCCGGTCATCTGGGCCTCGAACTCCAGTGGGTCGACGTCCGCCGGTGGTCCGATTTCGTGCCGACACTGACCGAGAAGCGATGCGACGCAATCCTGTGCAACCAGGCCATCACCCCCGACCGCGAGGAAATCGTCGACTTCACCCTCCCCTACGGACGGTTCAACGAAGGAGTCGTCGTCCGCACCGACAGCCCCATCCACTCGGCCGCCGACCTCGTCGGCCGTAAAGTCGGCGCCATCACCGGGACCACCAACATTGCGCTGGCCGCATCGTTCACCGGCGCCGAGGTCGTCGAATACGGCTCCGGTGACGACGCCTTCCACGAGATGGCCGACGCCGCCGTCGACGGCACCATCGATGCGTTCGTCGACGACGAGATCGTCCTGCCCGCACTCGAAGCCACCGGTAAGCTGCGGGTCGCTTTCATCGCACCCAGCGGAAACCCGTACGGCATTGCGGTGCGCAAAGATTCAGATGCGTTGCGCACCAGCCTAAACGAGGCGATCCAGCACCTAATCGCGAACGGCACGCTCGCCGGAATCTGGAACAACAACTTCCCCACCAAAGCATTTCCCTTGTGAACCTGCCGTCGCCCTCGCGGCACGGCATCAACTTCCCGTGAAGGCGGCGACCGCCGACATCTGCACCTGTACAACGGCGGCCGCCGCCCAGACCGGACACACGGACCACTACCGAGGAACTCACCCCTCAACGGTTGGGAGAAACCTGTGGAATCGACGGTGACACATCCCGACGACGACATTCTCGACCTGGCCACTCTGTGGGCGCCGATCGGCGGGCCCACCCCGGGACCGGATCAGAGATCTCTTCCACATCGAGGTCGACGACTATCGTCGCCGACTACTCAATGCAATCCGCTTCCACCGAAGGCGCCTTCCCGAACGCACTCGCGCCGATCTCGAGCACGTGTACGGATCCTCGATCCTCACCGAACTCGACGAGACGCAGCGCACGAACACACCCCCACCACCCGATGACAGCCCAGCCTGGCGCGCTGATTAGGTTGCCGCGCATCGTCGCCCGACTGCGAACACCGACGTATGCCGGTACTGCCGGCTCGATCCCCGGACAACTATCCGACTGAATTACTTCTCTAGACAGCTGGTTTCCCATGTCTGAACCGCACACCAAGACCCGCGACTTCCGGCACGACCCCACGTCGAGCAGGAGCCTCGCCAACAACCCCGCCGCCGACGAGCACCCCACGGCGCATCCACTCCCCCGCCGACAACGGCTGCGCGACAGAGTCCGCGCGGAGCGACACACCCGCGTTCCGCGTGAGGCAGACCAGCTGATCCGCTTCGCACAGAACTGGATCCCGTACGGAGGACCGCCGCCAGACGAAATCATGGTCCAGTTCGGGATGACCACAGCCCGCTACCTAGAGGCCCTTCGACAGGCGATCTACCTGCCCGACTGCGACCCCAGCATCGCGCGCCGAATACACACTGCTTACTTCGCCCGCCGATCGACCCGATAGCCACTGGCGCCGCAAGCTGTCGAAGTCGGTCCTACGCTCAATGCAGCGACGCGCTCGTCGCCGTAGACATCAGTGACTCCGAGGAGCTAGCGGATGACGAACCAGTGAGTAAGGACCTTCTCACCCCCGAGCGTGAGCCCAGGCGGGGCGCGACGGCATGAGTTGTCGGAACCGCGCTAGAAGCGACTACTTCCTCACGGAACCGCCGCTGCACTTGTGTCCAACCGGTTGTTCTTTCCCTCCTTCGACCCGGTGGTCGGTACGCTGCTGGCGTTCTTCGCCGCCGGTTTCGTCGTCAGACCGCTCGGGGCGGCGGTATTCGGCCACCTCGGAGATCGGCGCGGACGACGACTCGCGCTGATCATCACCGTCACTCTCATAGGCTTATCGACCGGCCTGATCGGGCTGCTCCCCACCTACGACGCCATCGGAGCGCCGCCCCATCTTGCTCACCGCGCCGCGGTTCTCCAAGGGGTTTCGGTCGGCGGGGAGTGGGGCGGCGCGACACTGATAGCGCTCGAGTACGCACCTGCGCACCGCCGCGACTAGTACGCCGCGGTACCGCAATTCGGAGTCCCGATCGGGCTGTTGCTCTCAAGCGGCACGTTCGCACTCGTCGGCCTGCTACCCGATGAACAGTTCGACGGCAGGGGTTGGCGAGTGCCTTTCCTATCCGCGTTCATGCTGCTGGCTGTCGGACTCTACCTCCGAGCCCGGGTCGAGGAACCGATCGGAGCGCCGCTGTCCCCCGAAGCGCCGTGGAGGAATCGCAAGGCGAAGTACGTGGAGTGGCTCGCCTCACCGGACGCCTTCGCTCTGACGGCGAGGTAAACGGTGAACCGATCGGCTACGCCATGGCCCGTGTGAAGGATGAGGCTCAGGGCTCGTGGGAGTCGGGGGCGAGGACAGGCGTCCTGAAATCCCTTTCCGTACAGGCCGATCAGCGCGGAAGCGGGATCGGGACGCGGCTGTTCGAGGCAGTCCGGTCCGAGTTTGCGAAGCAGGACGCGGCCCAGTTGGAGCTATCCGTGATCACGAGTAACGGGGCCGCGATCCGGTTCTACGCCGGGCAAGGACTCGTGCCATACGTGACAACCCTGGTAGGTCGCAGTTAACCAGGGCGGCAACTCAGGTCGGCGCACCCGAGCCAGCGTGTGCGCCGACCACCCCGTCATGCCACCCGTCACGGCTCCACGCGTCGCGCCCTCGCCGGCTGACCAGACTGGTTCCGCCTGAAGTGGCCACGGTCGGGCGGCTTGGGTTGGACCCCGGAGGCTGCATGCCCGCTTGGTGAATGAGTCGATCTTCGGCTGTCCAGTACAAGCATTCCACCACCGCCGGAGGAGCTGAATCGAGGCGAGCCTCGTCCTCGAGGCCACCGTCCCATGGTGCCGGCGCCGAGGAACTCGACGCGAGTCGATGGGCGCCGAGTAACACGGGCGCAGGCAGATGTGGTGCTACGCGCTGTGGGCCGGATAGTCCGTGTAGCCCTCGGCGTCCCCGCCGTAGAACGTCGCGGGCACCGGTTCGTTGAGCGGCAGTCCTTTCGCAAGGCGGACGGGCAGATCGGGGTTGGCAATGAACGAGCGGCCGAAGGCGACGGCATCAATCAGGTCTCGGCCTTCTCGACGTCGTAGCTGCCGGCGCCGACGATGACGCCGGGAAATGCTGACCGCAGTTGGGCGCGAAACTCTTGGTCCAGGGGCGGGCCGCCCGCCCAGTCCGGCTCGGAAAGGTGCAGAAACGCTATACCGCGAGCCGCGAGCTCCGTCGCCACGTGAAACCCCATCTCGGCACTTTCCGGGTCGTCGAGCCCGTTGAAGGGACCGACTGGCGAGACGCGGACACCGATGTGGTCGGCGTCCCACGCGCCGGTCACCGCGTCGACGACCTCCAACATCAGCCGGGCGCGGTTGGTCTGCGATCCGCCGTAAGCGTCGTCCCGGTGGTTCGACTGTGGCGAAAGGAACTGGTGGAGGAGATAACCGTGCGCGCCATGGATCTCAACTGCGTCGAAACCCGCCTCGCGCGCGTTGACCGTTGCCGCGCGGTAGTCATCGATTACGCGTGGGATCTCGTCAGTACGCAGTGCTCGGGGCGTCGGGCAGCTCACACGCTCCGGACGCCCATTCACGCCGCGCAAGGTCGTGCGGTTTCGGTACGGCAGCGCGCTCGCCGACACGGGCAACGCTCCGTCGTGTAGTGACTCATGGGATACGCGACCCACGTGCCACAGCTGAGCGGCGATACGGCCGCCGGCCGCATGCACCGCGTCTGTCACGCGGCGCCACCCGGCCACCTGCTCGGGGCTGTAGATACCCGGCGTGTCCATATAGCCCTTGCCCTCGGGGGAGATCTGCGTTCCTTCCGAGACGATCAGGCCGGCGCACGCACGTTGAACGTAGTAGTCACGCATCAGGTCGTTGGGTACGTCGTCTGGTGGGGTGGCTCGCATCCGAGTGAGCGGCGCCATCAACACCCGGTTGGGCAGGTTTAGCGCTCCGACGCGCAGTGGTGAGTGCAGTGGGCCGGCTGATGTCGTTCGGGCGACGATGACGTCGCGGGTGTCCTCCATGAATGGGACTCCTTCACTTTTTTCTACAACATACAATCTTAGAGGTTTGATGTAAAAGGGTGGAGGGCGGAGTTTCGGTGCCGGAAACATTTCACGGTTGCCGCCGTGCGGATCTCTAGGCGCAAGCCCCGTGCTGAGCGCGACACGCTTGCGTCCCACTACCCGTTGCGCCGGCGTTCCACCCTCCACAACCGCGCCAATCATGCGGCCGTCGCGCACGTACTCAACGGTCATTCCTCGCGCGGGCTAGCCGTGTTCGAGGTCGCCGTCGACGGCGCGAGGTCTCGTCACGCTCTGCTGACGTCCCGAACCCAGCGTTGTAGTGGAGGGATTCGCGTCTTGTCCCGGGTCACGCATGGTTTGTGCGCACTGGGCGGTGATAATTCAGTTATCGCAGCTACGGGCCCGAATCCCCACGTCACCGCGTTTTTGCTCTGCAGAGTGCCGATTTTTTTGTGGCCTTGGTGACGAGGCTGTCGAATCTCGGCGACGCCCCCGCCCCGACAGGGCTGGCCGCAGCGTTGACGACCGACACCATGAGGGCCCTCGACCGACCGGCTCCTGCGCCGTCGAACTCAAGCCGTGAGCCGGGCTCCAGGAGGTCGGCGACAGGTTCACCACCTCCCGTGGCGCTTCATGAGGCAGTGGACGAGACCGGTTACCGTCTGTCGGTATGGGGACCACCTTCCACGGGCCGAGTCCGTGGCCGCACATCACCCGCGCCATCCGCACCCGCGGCGCCCGGTACGCCGCGATCGGCTACCTCGGACAGGACGCGCCCGCGCTGCTCCCGCTGCGCGCCGGGGACGTCCTGGTCGTCAACGCCTCCAAGGCTGCGGTCCGGGCGCACGCCACCTCCCCCGCCGCCCTCGCGTACTACGTGAACAGGGGGGTGCGGGTGCTGTCGTCGCCGACCCTGCATGCCAAGGTGATCGCGACCAACACCCGGGCGGTGATCGGGTCGGCGAACGCGTCGGAAAACTCCACCCTGGCCGATGACGCTGTGGTCATTACCGACGACCCTGAGATCGTCGCCGGTGTCCGTAAGTTCATCGACGGCCTCGACGAGATCACCGAGGTCGATCAGGTGTTCCTGGACGACGCGATCCTGGAGTGGGAGATCGGCCGCGCGGTTCCACTGCCCGGGGTCACCGGCAGGGTTCGCATCGAGACAGATTTCCTGCCGACGCCGGTGACTCGGATGTTCGTCAAACACGCCGTCGACTATCAACCCACCCGCACCGAACAACAGGTCCTCGACGAACTGCGGGGCCGCCATCACAGCCGCGGCGGCCCGGCGGCGAAGTACCAGCTCGAATCGCTTCGCCTCGACAGGCCCAGCGGGGTGAAGCGGGGCGACGTGATCGTCTTCGTCTCGGCCGATGACGAGTGGATTTACGCGCCGGCGGTCGTGGTGTCCGATCCCATGAAGATCCCGCGGTCCGGTGGAGCGGTTCTGTACTTCCTGCGCCTGCGCACCGGCCTGTCTCCAGTCCTCCTTTCCGATGCTGAGAAGGCGCTGACCGATCTAGGGCACCCGGGCTCACGGCTGCGGACCGACCACTTCGTCCGCTCCCCTGGCCTTAGGTCCGCGTTGCTGGGGTTGTGGGACCTCTGATCGTCAGCGTGCTTGTGTCAGCGTGAGAGTCAGCGCCGCAGAACCGGCGAACCCGAGCGTCGTGCGTTCGTCGCGCCTTGGCGGATCCACCCCAGAGCTCGCGACCCCGGCGGACCGGCGGGTAGGTATGCTGATCTCAGCTACCCGGACGTAGGACTCGTGTTCGAATCATTCTCGCGGGTAGGGATTCTCAGGAAATTCACCGACACCGCCGGGCCGGGTGATGCGACGATCGAAGCATGCGCCGCCGTCGTTGGCCGGCCCTCGCGCCGCCCACCACGGGAGGATCGCCCTGCACGCGGGCATGCCGATCGTGACCGAGAACGCCTCACCCTGAAACCGTCCACAGCGACCGCGTTCGCATCCGGGCTGCTGCTGCGGTTCCCGCTGTACGTCGCCGGTCTCCGCGCCGACTTCGCGCGCTACGAAACCCGGCCCCGCACCGACGCCCTCGATTGGTCGACGCAGTGGTCCTGGCCTCGGGGCGGACTCCACCCCACCTCGTTCACCCTCGCACTCGGGCCCAGCCCCTTCCCCACCACCTTCAAGTCCGATGCCCAGCGGTGACTGTGGAGACGCTGTTCGTCGAGCTGAATGCCGAGCGGGTGGTGGACGCTTCCCGGTCGCCCGGAAGCTGCCGGCGAACCGACCTGCATACCCGCACACGAGCGTCCGACGCTCAGGCAATACGGGCGATGCGAGCGGTCGCGCACATCGGACACCGGGTGGTCGCGCCGATGACCCACCCGTTGATCCCGGCGAACGCCTCCGCCGCGGATCGTCCGGCGACCGCGGCCTGCTACCTGTCCGCGCCGCTGCGCCTGGGCGAGGATCATATCGGTGCCCTCCACCTCTACAGCGTCGACGGCCACGGTTTCAGCGACCTCGACGCCGCCCTGCTGAAGATCTACACCACTGTCGGGGAAACCATCATCGGCCTCTCCCGGGACCTCGAGAGGCACTCCACGACCTGTCCGGCCTGAAAACCGCCATGGAGAACCGGGGCGTCATCGAACACGCCAAAGGTGCCCTGATGGCCTCCCGCGGGATCGGCGAGGACACCACCTTCGCGTCCCTCGTCGACGCCTCCCAACGCGAAAACGTCAAACTCGCCGCCAAGGCCCACCGGATGATCACCTCGTTGGACTGCCGATCCTGAAAACCGATCCTCGACCATGCCCTTGGCTGCGTGAGCCGACCGGGCGGGCCGCCAAACGGCTGGCCGAGCTGACCGGCCATGAGGCCTGCACCGTCCACCGCCTGCTGGAGCTGCAACCCGGCGGCGACCCGAAATACGATCGCGACAACAGGCTGGACGCTAACCTTGTTGTGGTGGACGAGTCGTCGATGATGGACGTCATCCTGGCCAACAAGCTGGTCAAAGCCATCCCGGAGGGGGCTCATCTGCTGCTGGTCGGTGACGTCGACCAGCTCCCTTCCGTCGGTGCCGGAGAAGTACTGCGCGACCTGCTGTCCGCCGACACGATTCCGCGGGTGCGGTTGACGAAGTTCTTCCGGCAGGCCCGGCAGTCCGGGATCGTGGTCAACGCCCACCGGATCAACGCCGCAACCCCGCCGCAGCTCACCGGGTTCGACGACTTCTTCTGGTTCGCCTGCGAACTCGCGGAACAGTCGGATCTGCACCCGGCCGAGGAGACCGCCGAGTTGGTGGTCGACATCGTCGCTCGCCGCATCCCCCACAAGTTCGGGCTTAACCCGCGCCAGGACGTGCAGGTCCTGGCACCACGGCCTTGCAATCTTGCGAGCAGAGTTTCTAGCCGCTACGCCTGCCTCCGCTTCGGTGGTTACCGCTCTGCCGGACTCGGTGCAGAGGGCCTGCGAGACGAGTAGTTCCGGGCAGATTCGATCCCCGTGTCGTAGTTGTCGACATACTTGGCAGCTGTTTTGGTGTACTTCGAACCGATTGCTGCTGGGTCGTAGGCCAGGAAGACGACGTCGGGCCGTCCGTTGTTGAACTTCCGGTATGTGCTGTAGTTCCAGCCATCGGGTGCGTAGTCGTCGTTCCAGGCGAGGCGGGCGACCGGGACGAATCCCGATTGCGCGTAGATCTTTGGAAGCACTGTGTCGAAGCAATCCAGTCGGTGTCCGCCGATTTCGGTTGTCTGAGATAGCAGCGCATATGCCGCCCTTGGATGGGCACAATCGTTGTGCGCGAAGACGGAGACAACTTCATCGCCGTTGACTGCGACGCCGGCCTTCCCGTCGTCGGTGACGAGCATCCGCATTCCGCGGTACTCGTGAGTGTCGTAGACGTAGACAGAGGCCGCGTAGGATTGTTGTTTCGGAGTGCGAGCATCTGCTCTCGATACAGATCTGCGTCGTGTCGGTCGAGTTCGTACAGCGTGGGTGTGCTGACACCTTTTGCGACTAGCCGCTCGCGTATGTGCGATGAGAGAGTGTGTTCGGCGATGGGAGTGATCTCGCGACCGGAGATCAGAATCCGAGGGCTTCGGCCTCCACGATCTCCGGGTCGGTCCAGTACTGCTCGATCTCCCGGCGCTTGTTGTCCGGCAGGTTCGGGCGCCACCCGTGTAGACGCCAGAACGCTTCCCGTTGTTCCTGGGTCAGTGTTGGTTCGTTGCTCATGGTGATTGTCCTTTGTGGTTGGGTCCTGCTGACTATTGTGCATCGCGTGTATCTGTTGTGCGCGTAGCGCTTCAGCGGCGGCCAGTCGTTGGTTGAGTAGGTTGCGAGAAGTGTCGTTGTTTTCGTGTGCGATTGCTTCGCGAAGTTCGTTCTGGCCGGCTGAGGTGGAGTCGTAGAGCGCGGTATGTTCTGCGACGGTTGCTTCGGCTCGGTGGACGCGTTGTTTGCGGGTGTTGTTGTCGGGATCGTCAGCTAGTGCGTGGAGTGCATCGTTCAGTTTGGTTCGGGCGCGGGTGAGTCGGATGCGCAGGTGTGGGGAGCAGCGTGGTCCGGGTTTGGGTTGGCACATCAGTCGGCGGCCACTTTCGGAGTGCGGTGGTCGACGAGGGTTGCGAACATGCGGGCGATTGTCTCGACCTTTGCAGTCTCCGTGGTGCGGGGTGTGATGAGGTACTGGTCGCGGCGGAGTTCGATCATCACGGCGCTCACCCGCGGGTCGTGCCGGTAGCGGTTGAGGGGGACGTAGCAGCCGCCCTAGGGGGTGTTGGTGGCGATGTCGCCGAGTGGTGCGAACGCGTCGAGTGCCTGTTCGCGAAGTTCATTCGAAGTGTGGAAGTCGTCGGTGCCGAGGCAAAGCGCTGGGCGGGACTTGTTGGGGTTCTCGAATCGGGAGGGGTGTTGGGGGTAGGAGTGGACGTCGATGATGACGGCTGCGCCGGTGTTGGCGATCCGGTCGTCGACCAGGTCGGTTAGCGTGGCGGCGTAGGGCCGGTAGTAGGTGTCCATGAGGCGTTGTGCGTCCGTGGCGGGTTCGGGCCGCAGCGGTGCGCGGTTGCAGGTGCGGGTGTATACCGCTCCCCTGCCGACGGCGTTCATGGGCTCGTCGTCGCCGGGGAATCTTTCGGGGTCGATGACGAGGCGGGAGAACTCGTTGGTGGCCAGCCAGGGTCGCGGGCGCCCGGATGCGAGAAGTTCCGCAGCACGGATGGCGATGTGATCTGTTGCGGTGTCAGTCGATTCGTCCAGCTCTAGCTGCAACTCGTCGTCGGTCAGGAGCATTCCGGCACCGACCGTCTCGGGGATGGAGCGGGAGGCATGCGGGACGTGCAAGATGACCGGCGAATCCGCATGGCCGGCATGAATGTGGCAGGAGGTCATTTTTTGTGTTCCTTGTTGGGTTTAGTATCGCCAAACGTTGCGTAGGATCGACCGCGTCGTTCGGAGCACGGCAGGGTCGACTGATCGGTGAGTCTTCCTCCTCGGTGCCCGCATAGGATCTCCTTCTTCGATGCGCATGTGTCGAAGTCTTCGGTGGGTGGATGCTGTCGCTGCGCTAACGCGTTGGAGGTGGGTCCCGGTCGGTGACTGGCCCGGGGTCTTTGAGTGCTTGATTACGTAGTCTGCGGCGGTCGATGGCTCCGTGGGTGAGGGCGGTGGGGCGGTGTCCGACGTGGTACTGGCCGGGATTGTGGGGGCAGGGGAACACCGAGAGTCCTTTCGATCCGTGGTGGCGTCTGCGGACGCTCTTGGCGTCGGATCGGGCAAGGTAGCTTCGGAGTTTGCAGCGCCTGCACCAGATCCACCGGGCAGCGGGATTGTGTGATCGAGTTAGGGCCATGGTGTTTCGCCTCTTTTCACGTGCAGGACCATTCGTAGAAGGCGGCTACGCGCCCCGGTCGATCTGGAGGTTGAGCCAGTCGGTGAGCCATTGGATGGCGGTGCGGCCGGCGTTGTCGACGACGAGGTGGTTGTAGTCGGTGTGGGCGCTGGAGGTGAAGAATGATGCGGCGTTCAACCCTTCGGAGACCAGGGCGGCGAGGTCGCCGGCACCTTGGGAGTGGGCGATGGTGGTCAGCGATCCGGTCAGTCCATTCAGGTCGAGATTCTGCGCTTGGGCGTTGATCGGGGTCGGAGCAGTGTGGGCTTGTTTGCCGAGGAGGGCCGGGTTTGTTTTGGTGGCCTTGCCGGTGAGCATGTTCACCGCGACCGAGGCGATGTCGAGGCCGACGGGCAGCAGTCCGGTCATGGCGGCTCCGGCGCCGAGCGGGTCGGGCGCCTGCCCTGGTGGTGGGAGGAGTTTCTCCACGGCGGCCCAGGCGATTTCCTGGATCTGGCCGATCAGGTTGGCGAGCCGGATGACATCGACATTGGCCAGGATCGAGGTCACCAGGGCTGCGATCTGGGTGAACCCGGAGGGGTCCGGGATGACCGAGAGGATTTGTGAGACCCACCGAAGGTCGACGCCCGCGGCGAGTGTGACCAACGGCGCGAACTGGTTGTTCAACTCCCCCGCGATCTGGTGCGCCCCGTGTGCGTCGAGCGCGGCAACCGTCTGCGGGAGGACCGTCAGGTTGTGCAGGATTCCGGGGAAGTCGAGTGCGGTTACGCCGGTCACCACGTTGAGTACTTGGCCGACGACGACGCTCGGCTTGAGGACCGCCAGCACGCTCGATGCGGTCGTGAGAGCGTCGGCGGGTGTGGCGGTCAGCGGCGCGACCTGTGCGCTCAGTGTTCCTGCTGCGTTGGACAGTGCGGTCGCCTCCGGCGAGGTGGCTGGCACGGTGGCTGCGCCGGACTGGACCAACGCCGAAGCGGTGTCGGCGAGTTTGCTCGCGGTGGTCACCGCATTCGACAGGTCGGCCTGGGACGCGGCGGTCAGGAGCTGTCCGGCGGCGTGTTCAGCGGTTCCCGGTGCTGCGGTGGTCAGGTGGGCGGTGGCAGCGGAATTCGCTGCGCCGGTCGCGATCAGATCCGCGATCGGGCTGAGGGTATGCATCAGGGACGTCGCGGAGTTCGCCAGCTGTCCGACGTCGATCGTGTCTGCGTTGATTTGTTGCGCCAATGTGGTGGCGTTGCGGCCGAGTGCTGGCAGATCGGCTTGGGAGAAGTCCGCGGTCAATGCCTGAG
The DNA here is from genome assembly GCF_000280725.2 of Rhodococcus sp. JVH1. Classification (NCBI taxonomy): domain Bacteria; kingdom Bacillati; phylum Actinomycetota; class Actinomycetes; order Mycobacteriales; family Nocardiaceae; genus Rhodococcus; species Rhodococcus sp. JVH1. The sequence goes on from NZ_CP166290.1 coordinate 462,587, forward strand.
CGATGCCAGTGCTTCCGTCGGGGGGCGGGCGCCCCGAGGTCGGCACTGGGCGTCTTGCTGAGGATGGAGCCGAGCGACCCGAGGAGCGGGCTTGTCCCTTTCTGGATGGAGCAGTACAGGTCCTTGCCGGTGTAGCAGATGGAGGCGACCCGGCCGGAGAGCTGGCCCATTCCCTGCGGGCGGGGGTCGGCGATGCCGGTGCCTGCGGCGCGGGGGCCGACGACGGCTTCACCCTGGGTGCCCGAGCCGGGGTCCGCCAGCAGGCCGACCCCGAGTACTCGATCGGGTTGGATGGGGCCCTTGCCGTTACCGATGTCGGAGGCGAGATCGCCGGCCGCGTCAGCGCCCTGAGAGTATCCGGTGATCGTGAACTTCGTTCGCGTGCACTTGCTTGCCATGTCGGTCAGCACATTGGCTGCTTTGGTGCGTGCGTCGGACTTGCTGTCGGCGTAGGTCTTTCCGTTGTCGAACGCGCGGGCCATATACGGCAGGGTGTAGACCTCCGCGCGGTCACCGTGGGTAGCTGTGATGGTGTCGGCGATCGGTTTGAGGATGCCGACCGCAACGGAGGGGTCGGCATGCTCGTTGGTTTCCCAGGTTCCGGGGATGAAGAGGTTGAATGTCGATGCGCATCTGGCCGGGTCCGCGTGCGCCACCGCCGGGACGGTCACCGCTGCGGCTCCGGTGGCGACCGTCGCGGTGACCAGTGCCGCGAATGTGCGTTGGGCGGTCGGACGTGTGGCGGGCATTGGCACCTCATCTACCGGGCGGACTGGGGTGGATCACCGTTCGGTGAGCACAACAGTGGCCCCAGCCGGTTGCGCTCGCGTCGAGGTGAGTGCCCACAGTGGTCGGTTAGTACGGTGAGATCAACGTGACCTGTGGATAACTCCACGGTCTATGGGCCTCCGTCGAGATGGTCACCGCTGTGCCGGGTTCGCACCCCGGTCAATGTGGCGTCCGGTTCATGAAAGTCCATGAGTGCGGGCCTCGATCCCCGCGAAAAACGATGTTGCGCCGGTATCGAGTTATCCGGCTTCGTCGCGGCCGTTGCACTGCCTCGATTGCGTCGGGCGCTAATGTCCACATCATTCTCGGTAGACGTTGCGCAACGGCTTTCGGAGGCACCGGTGGCGTTGCGGCAGCCGCATGCAAATCGGTGGGCTGCGGCCGACCTCGTCCTGTGCGGGCGTGCCCGTGGAGCGCCGCATCTCACGCCGTGGTGGGATTAGCAGTGCGCACTGACCATCCGGTTGCGCAAGCTGATCAGGGACCCGTTGCGTTCCCGGGACACCGGGGTGTTAGTGAGGTCGTCATGCCGGTCGAAGGCAGGGAGCGGTGGGATCGCGAATCCTGCATTGACCGCGGCTGCGACGGCCTTGTTGTACCGGCGAAGCGCGGTGCTCGGGGCTTTTGCCTCGGTGGCATCGGCGAGCTGACCCCAGGTCGTGGCCGGTTCGGTGATCTTGATTCGAGCCGTCTTCTTCACCAGCGGATCGAGACTGCTCTCCTCGATGAACGCCAGCAGTTGCGCGGTAGTCGGCTCTGCCGCCCGCATCCCGGGTTCACCGTGTGCCTCGGTCATTGCGGTGGCAGCAGCATGTTTCGCAACCTCGCAGTCCGCGGCAACCGCGCTTGCGTCAACGTCGCCGACGTTGCCAACTGCTGCAACGCTCGCCTCCACGCGATCATCCCCGGCAACGACCCAGTCGGAGTTGTTGACCAGCATTGCATCGCCGCCGCCGAAGGCAAGCGACTGTGCGAGCACATTGAACTCGGCGTACGCGGACCCGATTGCCTTGATGAGGACGCCGACGCCATGTGTGAAGGCGAGGACGAGCAAGGGCGGGATGATCGCAATGAGTGAGGCACCGGTCGGCGACAGTGGTGTGTAGCCGAGGTCGATACCGGCTGTGACAGCGCGGGCAGCTCGGAGACCAGCCTGATGTGCGTGATAAGCGTTGCCGAACACGCTGATGAGCACGACGACGACGGCGAGGGACAGGAAGAACTTCTTCCCGGCCGCACCGCCGCTGATCTTGCTCAGCGCAACGACCGCAATCGTGGCACCGAGAATTGCACCATCCACGATGGCCGGGAAAATCCAAGCGAGCCAGTGCGGAATGCCCGCCTGTTGCGAAAGGTCTCGTTGCACCGCGAAGGACAGAACGAACGCACCGATGGTGATGCCCACCGCAATGATGATCGCAATGAGCAATGCGGCGATCAGGGCGTGGAGCTGAATTCGTGCGGCGCGGAGGTTGAGGTCTGTCATGTTCGGATGGTCCTTTCCGGTTCCGGGTTGGTCGTGGCGCGCGGCCGCGCCGCGCCGGTCGCTGTCAGATTGCGGATTCGCGAGCGGGCACGGACACCGTGGCGCATGCCGTTGCTTTGCCGTGGCGTTGCGGACGAAACGCGAAAGCTTGCGCTCGCGCTCACTGGCCGAGGGTTCATTGCGCGTATGTGGGTTGAGGATGTTGCAGGTTGCGGCGAGGTGGCGTTCGCGGGTTGCGGAAACGAAGCGTTGGTAGTCGCGGCGTTGCGCCTGGTGTGCGTGTGCGGGCGCGGTCGGGTCGAACGCCGTTGCGTACCTGTCGCGGCCGGCGGTGAGTGCGCAATGTGTGTCTTGGGGCGTGCGCCATCCGGTTGCGGGCACATCCTGCTTTCTTGCCCGGCCGAACCGAAGCGTGCAATTGATCGGGGGTAGGCCTTTCGTGGGGTTCGGGTCGTGCTGTGGTGGTTGCGCAACGCGTTCTCCCGTTTGCTCGGGACGGTCGCACGTCGGCGGGCTCGAGCGCGGCGTGCGCAAACGGATAAGCGTTGCTGCTTGCGTGGTGTGCCGTCGGGCGCAATTCTGTGCAGAGGACACGGTGGCGGTTGTCCGCGTTGCGCCGTATTGCGCCTCGAGCTGCACGTCGGCGCAACTCGAGGCGCACGGGGAGGGAATCGTTGCAACGACGGTCGGCGAAGTGCGCAATGGGCCGGGGCGGCTGCGTTGTGGCTGCGGTTGCGGCTGCGGCTGCGGCTGCGGCGAGGTTGGCGCCTCCGGTGGGTATGCAATGCCGGGTGTCCGTGTTCACGCGATCACGTCGATCAGCCAGCGCCCGGCGACGTGGGTGGTGGTGATCGTCTGGGTGAATTGCGTGGCGGGTTCGCCGGGTCGCATCTCGGTGAGGACGAGCGTGTAGTGGTTGTCGTTGGTTTCGATGGTGCGGAGGCAGTAGTTGGTGCCGAGTGGGACGGTGTCGATGCCTGCTTGGATCTTGTCGGCCGTCGGGAGCGGTGAGCTTGGTGCGGCGAGGGCGCGTACGGCTTGGCCGGATCGGAGCACGTAGTAGGCGTGTTCGAATGCGGCGATCACCCCAGTTCCGGTCTTCTGGTCGCCGCGGTCGCTCTGGCACTGGCTCTCGTCACCGCGGGGTGCGGCTGAGAGGCTTTCTGCGGGATCGGAGTTCGCCGCGGGGGTAGTTGTGACAGTTTCGGGTTGTTGGGTTGCCTCTGGGGCGCCTGGAGTGGTGTTTTCGGGCTCGCCGACCCGCAGTGCGGTCCAGCCGACGGTGCCCGCCGCAGCGAGAACCAGCACGGCGCCGATGGCGGTCTTGGTGCCGACTCGCCGCTGCCCAGGCTTCTCTGATTTCGGCGGTGGGAGTGATCGGGCCGGTGTGCTCGTGGCGGCGGGCCCGCCGGACGACGAGGTGGTGTCGCGTCGGCCCGACGGGGTGGTGGCAGTGGGTGCTGGTCCGAGGGTGTCGATCACTGCCGGATGCCGGGTTGGTTTCCGCGCTCCGCTGTTAGGCCTGTATTTCCTCACCTGCGGTCCCTTTCGGTTTCACCGTGCAGCGGTTTCGACGGTCGACAGGAGCGCGCCGACCTCTGCGGGCATCGCCGTGCGTAGGTCTGCGCCGGCCTGGAGCAGTTGGTTTCCGCCTGGCTGTTCGGCCACCCATGCTGCTGTCTGTGTTCCGGCGTCGACGGCCTGATCGATCACTGGTTGGCCGATGGCCTCGGTTACGGCGGGTGCGGTGTTGTCGGCCCACTCGATCGCGGCGGAACCGGTGGTTGTCGTGGCGGCGGTGTCGACGGCCTGTGCTGCCGCGGGGGTGGCCTGTTCGACGAATTGGGCGGCGGGCTGCAGATCGACGACCGGCGCAGGTTCGGGAGCCGGCACGGGTGCGGGTTCGGGTGCGGGTTCGGGTGCCTCGCCAAGGTTCTCGCCCGCCCCGTAGGCGGCGCCCGCGAGTGCACCTCCTGCCGCGGACATCGCCCCGACGGTGACGGCCGCGGGCGCGCCGAGTGCGAGGCCGCCGATGATCGCGCCGGTACCGGCGCCCGGACCGGCGAGGACGGGCCCGCCGATAGCGGTCCCGGCGGCGAGGCCGATCAGTGCGCCGCCGGCGGCTCCCACGGCACCGGCGGTGACCCCAGCTGCGGTCGCACCGGCCACACCGGCGGTGACGGCACCTGCTGTGGCGGCGGCGGCCATGCGGTCCGAGCGGGTGGTGGGGACGCCGAGGGAGTTGAAGAATGTCGCGCCCTGAGCTTCGAGGATGGCGCTGGTGTTGTTGAGTTTGTCGGCCTCGGTCTTGGGCAGCCAGTCTGGGCGGGGTCCGGTGAGATAGCCGAAGCGGTAGGTGTCTTCTGGGGCTTGGATCGGTGCGACCGGACCGCCGTGTCCCGGGACAATCTCGGGTTCCTGATCGGCCTCGGGTACGTGCTGCTTCCCTACTGGTAACGGGGTGTCGTTGTAGAAGGTGGGCTCGGTGTATGTGGGTGCTTGGCGGGTGGGCGAGTTCTGGTACTCGGTGGGGATCGGGATGTAGGTGTCCCAGTCCGCGGTTGTGCCAGCGTCTTCGGAGCTCTGCTGTGGGGTCTGGGACGGCTCCGGGGTGGGGGTGGTGACGCCGGCCTGGCCGCCGTCGCCGGTGATGCCGGCTTGCCCGGTGTTGTCGTTGATGCCGGCCTGTCCCGGTACCGCTGCCGCGTTGGGGGCGAGGGAGATCCCTGCCGCGATGCACGCGGCCACAAGGGCGGCGGTGGTGCTCTGGCGCACGACCTGGCGGTGGCGCCCGGTGTGGTGTGCTCGGTTCCTGGTGTGGGAGTTCGGAGCGGTCATAATTCTTCCCTTTCGTGACTGGGTGTGTGCGGTTTCCGTGGGTGAACGGTTATGGGCTGGCGGAGGCGCGGCTTAGGTCAGCCGGTGCTGGTGATCAGGTCGACGACGGTCGCGGCGATCACGGTCAAAGAGTCGGTGGTGGTACGCCGCAGGCGGCTCGGGACGATGCGTTCCCCTCCGGCGAACAGCGGCTCGTAGGGCATGCGGAGTACCTGCACACCCAGTGCAATGAATGCGTCAACGGTGTCGGATTCGACCATCGGGCTGTCCCCGGGGCCATCGGTGATGATGACCACGGTCCGGTCCAGTCGGCCGCTGTGCGAGGTGGAGAGGTCGAGGAGCATGCGGTGGGCTGTGGTGGCGGCATCGCGGCGCAGGGGCACGGGCACGACGAGGGCGTCGGCCTGCGAGACGGCCCATTGCCAGCTGCCGGCGAGGGGGTTGTTCCCGGTGTCTGCGACCAGGATCTCGCGGTGGTGGGCGAGGATCGAGGCCAGTGCCGCGGCATCCTTGCGGCCTAAACCTGCCCGCTGTGCTGCGGTGTCGTGGTGGCCGACGAGGACGTCCTCGCCGGAGGGCTGGCGGGTCAGATGCCGGCCGAGTACCGAGGGCCGCAGGTGCCCGGTGGCGGCCTGGTCGGCGGCGAGGAGCCCGAAGACATGTTGCCCGTCCGCAGGTGGGACGGGGACACGGTCAGCGAGGCTGCCCGCGCTCTCGGCGAGGTCGGCGCAGACCACGCTGGCGCCGCCGCGGTGCGTGGCCAGCGTTTGCGCGACGCCGACGGCGATCGGGGTTTTGCCGACCCCGCCTTTGATGTTGGCCACGGTGACCGTGGCGAAGTCGGGGACCCGGCCGGTGATTGTCGCCGCGGCCGCGCGGAGTCGCATTTCGGCCGACTGGCGTTTCGGGGTCAGGCGCAGGCCCAGGGCGGCGTTGAGTCGTCCCCGCATGCCGGTGTGCGCCGGCTCCGCTGCACCCGGGTTGATTCCGGGTGCCGCCAGGATCGACACCGCCTGGCGTCGAACGGGTGTGGGGTGTCGCCCGCTCTCCTTCTCGGCCTGGTCGGGTGCCGGGTGCCCGGTGTGGCCGAGGGCGTCCATGGTGATGCTGACCGGTTCCTGGGCGACAGGGGCGGCGTTGTCCAGTTCCCCGTCGTGGTCGGTGGAGGGGATGGGGCCGGTCGGGGCGGAGCGGGTCGCGGTTCCGTCGGGTGAGACGGTGACCTGCGTGCAGCGGCCGGACCGGTGGACGGCGACCTCGACGGGCGCGCCGGCGTCGACGGCTCGTTTCTGGCTGTATTCGTAGATGCTGTCCTGGATCGTCTTCCCGGCGGGTGCGACCAGCTCGTCGCCGGTGCCGGTTACCCGTGCGGCGGTGTCGGAGACTATCTCGATGGTGAACTCGTGCATGCGGTTCACCCGCCGAAGGCGCCGACGGACGAGAGTTCCGTGTCCATGTCGGCCACGGTCTTCTCGGCCTTGGTGAGGGCGTCGAGCGCGTCGGAGCGGGCCTTGCCGTCGGGGAGGGCCTCGATGATTTGGCGTCGCATCGCCACGGCGGCCTTGATTTCCTCGAGGCGCCCGGAGGTGAGTTCCTGCTCCTCGGTGAGCTTCGCCAGCCATGCCGGGACGGCCGCCTTGAGGACCCGGCGCAGTTCCGCGATGACGGGGTCGTTGGCGCCCTTAGCCGCGAATGGTTCACGCAGCACGGTGACGTCGTCGGTGGTGGGGGTGATCGACTGGGAGATGCGGCGGCTCATGGGTCGAGGTCCTCTCGATGGGTTGGTGCGGCGGCGGGATCACGGGCGGTCGGGCTGGTGTGCGTGCGCTCGGTCCCTGTGTGGTCGGGGCGTCCGTCTCATGCGGTGGTGAGGACGGTGTCGGGTTCGGGGAGCATCACGACCTCGGTGGCGTCGAAGTGGACGGTGGTTTTCACCCGCCCGCCGGCGTTGATCGACAGGACGGTTTCGACGACGTCGCCGGTGTCCTTGTCCCGCACGACCGTGACCGTGTCGACGGTGACGGGCACCGGGTGGCCGTTGTCCTCGTCGAGCAGGATGGCCATTCCCTCGGTGACCGCCGAGGCCGGGATAGCGTCGGCGACCTCGTCGTCGACCGTGTCGTGGTCGGTCGGGAAGTCGGTGAGGACGGACGGTTCCGGTGCGTCGCCGAACTCCCGCGCGCGCTTGGCCAGTGCCCGCTCGGCTTCGACGAATTCCCGCAGCTCCGTGGAAAAGAACTCGAACGTGGGCGACTCGATCGGCGCCAGACCGTGCACGATCGCCTTCTCCCCGGCGGAGAGTTGGTTCCATTTGTTTGGGTGCGGATCAACATTCGGGGTCCACCACATCTGCGCATCCACCGGGGAACCGTCGAGGGCGGTGACCACCCCGCGGCCGGGAATGGAGGTGTCCACTTCGCGGCCGACGTGGGCGTCGCCCCACATCATCAGCGCGCCGTCCTGCGACAGGTTGCCAAGTGAGATCCGGGTGCCGAAGTTGTCGCGGGCATTGCCCGAGCTCGATCCGAACAAGGAGGCGTCCGGGCGTTGCACCCCGAGCAGCAGGCGGATCCCGGCCGAGCGGGCCAGGACCGCGAGGTCGGCCCACGCCCCCAGCGGGTCGAGCTGTTTGACCTGCGCGCGGATCTCCTCGTCCTCGTCCTTGGCCAGGCGCTGCCATTTGCCGGAGAGGATGAAGAACTCGTCGAGGACGGCTATCAGCAGCGGCAGTTGCGAGGGTTCGATCTTCTTCACGTGCACGTAGTGGTTGCGGGCCATCATTTCCGCGTGCAGCGCGCGCACGAGCATCGCGGATCGGACGGCGTCGTAGACGATGGCCGCGCATCCGGGGTAGCCCTCAAGACCGTCGAGTTCGATCATCTTCGGATCGACCCCGAGGAAAGGGATTCCGCGGCGCGAGGCCTCGGTGAGCAGGGTGCGGATCACCGAGGTCTTACCGCCGCCGGTGGGGCCGACGATCAGGCAGTGCGGTTTGTTCGATTTGGTCGAGACATCCCAGTACAGGCTCAGGTTCGCGGCGCCGGTGGCGTAGGGCAGGTGGCGGAGGTTCTCGTCGACCAGGGCGAGGGGGTGGTCGACGCGGGTGGGTAGCGGCGCGCGCAGGTACATCATCAGGTAGCCCTCGGAGGGGGTCCATTCGGTGGCCCAGGTGCGGCCGGATTCGTGGTCGCCGGCGAGCGCGGCGAGTGCTTCATCGACCTTGGCCTGGAAACCGCGGGCGCCGCTGTTCAGGGAGGGAGTGAAGGTGATCTTGTAGCCGGTCTCGATTCCGTCGTCGTTGCAGGAGTGGACCGTGACGTTGGGCTCTTTGAAGATGGTGCCGGCGGCCAACGCGGTTTGGAGGGCCTTGTGGCGCGGTGAGCGGGTGTCGGGTTCAATCGGTTTGCGAGTGATCAGGATCAGGTCGCGGTGCGCGTGATGGCGAACGGAGTAGGTGTACGTGCCGGTGCGGCCGGCTACTCCGCGGACCGCGGTGGTGAATTCGTCCATCTCCTTGGGGCGGATGATCGCACCCCGCGGAAGTCGGATCTTGGCGCTGCGCAGTGCACCGATTCCGGGTGGGAACGCGACGGTCACCTTGACCGGCAGGTGCCTTGTCGTCTGCCGTAGCTGCGCTTCGAGCGCCAGGCGTTGTCGGTGGCCGCGCCACCGGACGAGGTCGAGCGCACTCCACCCGGACGCGAGGGCGCCGAGCGGCCAGCGGTACCCGTGGACCGTCGTGATGATTTGGCGGGCCTGGTCGACCGTGTCCGTGATCGCGGTGTCGGCGAGCTGAGGTGCGTAGAACGCAAGGGCCGCGGCGGCGACGGCGACCGGGGCGAAGGTTCGGTACGGGTCGACGGCGGGTTCGGGTGTCGGCTGACCGGTGCGGCCGTTGCGGGCGCCGGGTGCGGGCCCGAACAGTTCGACAAGGAAGTCTTTCAGCGGATCTCGCTGCGCCATCGCTCCTCCGCTTTCCGGTTGATTTGTGCCCGCCTCCGACAGCGGACGGGTGTGATGGATGCGCACACTGGCAGATGCGGGTGATCTGGTTCAACGTGATCTGTGGATAACTTCGCCCAGGTGCAGTTCACGCCCGGTGTGGGACACCGCGCCGCTGCGGCGCACGCTCGTGTCGGTCAGATGATGCAGGCGCGCTTGCTCATATCTTCCGGATCGATTGTGGCTGCGGGGCATCTCCGCGTTCGGGCGACTTCCCACCACGCATTTGCGAGCGCATGCACGGCGGGTTCGTGGCGTCTCCGTCGCCCGCGGAGGCACCAGCCGCTTGCGACTACGAGAGTGGCGGTCAGTCGGCTACGCGAGTCGGTGCGTCACCGCCCCTCACCGCAGCCTGGCGGGCGCACAGAGAAACGAGCTGAACCGACCGGGCAAGCCCTCGACCGAACGGTCCCGGCACGGGATGATTCGGTGGCCATCATTCGCCGTTTCACCCGCTCGTCGGGCGCGATCGGGCACCGCAGCCGACCGGGTCTATGGCCCGCTGCGTGTAGCGTTTCGCGAAGCGGTCTCCACAGCGCGTGAACAGCCGTATCTGAAATCGGTTGGCGCGACGCATTTTTCTCAGGTACACTCCCCTAGGCCCGAAGGGCCGGGGAGTGACCCCCGCAGGGGGACGGTGTTTTTACCCGCCCCTCGAACGCTCCCACCGCACCGCGAAATCCGCCCTTCTCGACATCGCGTCAATCCCCCGCGGGCGGCGAGACGAATGCGAGCGCTGTCGGCTCGGGTGAATCCCCGACCGTCTGTCGCGGCCTGCTCACGCAGTACCGCTGCGCCTCTCATACGGCGTCACGACCACCTCCCATTCGACCGGTAGTAGCGATGCGCGCGGGCGTGGAGCGGTTCGGGCTCGCCGGGCCCAGTCGATTCACAGCTGCACGACAGTGCGATCCGAGGCGTTCGTATCGCTTTCAGATCGCACGATGGGCCGGCGCCACGAGCACTTGCCCGAGCGGCACGCAAGGTCGGACGGCACACGCCTAGCAGCCCAGACGGTTTCCAGCATTCGGGCTCGTTCTCGCCTTGTCCTCTGCAACCGTCATGCACGACACCGCAACAAAGTCACCTCGGCTCGAAAAGTTATCCACAGGTCACGTTGATTCTGGCGATGTATCTCTTCTACGTTCCCGCGCAACCACGTTCGCTCATTTCGGTTACGCACCCTTTTGGAGAGGCAGCATGTCCGTTATCGCTTCCACCGTCGTCGCCCTCGCGAACGCGGCTCACCCCGCCCCCGACATCTCGATTGTTGCCCAAGAAACGCAAGTCAGCACCGGCGGGCTCAGGAGGTGGATCGAGGACAACATCGTCTTCACCATCCTGGTCGTCATCGCCTGCGTCGTCCTGACCGGTGGCCTGCGCGGAAATCTGTCGAAGGTGTTCACCGTCGGCGGGTTGACGTTGGTGGGTCTCGCGTTCGTCGGCATCGCCACCTCGGAAACCGCCGCCAAGGGCCTCGGGAACTGGGTTCTCGGCCTCTTCGGCATCAACGCCTGACCGAGTGATGGTTCCCGCACCGAGAAGGGAGCGTTAGGTGATCAACAACGATGACCTGCTGTATCGAGTGGACCGCCACTATCTCGGCCCGACTGGCTACACCCTGCCGGTCCGGATTCGGTACACCGCCGGCTTGGTGGGCGCCGTCGTGTTCGCGGCGGTGTTTCTGATCGCCCGCGCCATCCTGCACGTGCCGCTCGGGTTCAAGCCGCTGCTGGTGATGGTCCTGGTGACGGTGTGGGCCACGACGCGGATCTCGAAATACGTGACGCCGGATCGGCCGCTGCGGTCAGTGCTGAAGGCCGCCGCCAACGACCTGAGTGCCCCGCGCCCACCGAAGCCTGGGGTGACGGTGTCCGTCACCCTCCCCGACCGGCTGACCACCGATTCACAACCTGACGACGTCACTGCCCGCATCGACGGTGAGGACTCACACCGATGACCACCTACGACGACAACGACATCGCATCGCTGTTCGACCCTCAGCTCGATGACCCGGTTCCGGTCATCCCTCCCGGGGCGCTGCCGCCGTCGTGGGCGGCCGGCCGGCAGGCATCCCCACCACAGCCACCGCAGGGGCCCCGGGCGTGGTCGGAAGTGGAGTTGCCCCCGCACCCGGTCACCGAGGTGTCCGAGGAGATCAACGCTCGGGCGTGCGACCCGACCCTCCTGGCGGAGGACCACCCCCGCGCGCGGGAGCGACGACGCAAGCGCTCCAAGCGGCGCCGGAAGACGCCCGCCGATCGAGAGAAGGCCGCGGCGAAGAAGCGGACCGACCGTACCCGGAAGTCGGTGCGGCTGCAGCTAACCGGGACCTCCGGTCACATCACCCGCACCTCACGCACGTCGACGGCATGGTTCGTGCAGAAGCAGGGGCCGTGGAACTTCCGCACCATCGGCAAGCAGCGGCGCTTCATCCAGGACGAGGCGATGGTGCTGACCAACCTGCAAAAGGCCGGCGTCGAGCGACTGCACCGACGCTTGGTGCGCACGCCGTTTCCGGTCGAGCAGTGGGCCAAGGACCACGACCGGTGGGCTGCGCCGATCGACGACGTCCCGGGCGCGCTGTCGTGGGCCGAGTATCTACGCGGTCAGCAGCACGCGATGCTGTGGTCGAACGCCACGATCAAGGGCCGCTACTGGGGCATCGAACTGCCCCACCGCTCTGCGCTCGGTGCCGGGCTCGACTACCTCGCCCACACGCTCGGCTACGTCGCGAACTGGCCACTGCTGGGCACACTCTCGTCCCTGATCACCGGCTGGGCCGACGACGCGTTCGCCCGCGAGCAGGCAGCGCTCGCCGATCATCTCGCCGCACTCGAACGGATCATGACCGGCCGCGGAGTCAACGCAGCACCCGCTTCCCCTGCCGCTATCGACTACCTGCTGCGCCGGTCGGCGACGATCGGCCTGCCCCTGGCTGCGGGTGGCGCGAACGCGGGAGCCGGAGACTGGGAGGAAACCGACGTCGCCGCTCTCGAAGACCTCACCGACCTGACCCTCACCCCAGGGGATGGTTACACCACCGTCTCCGGCGTCGTCGAGGGCCGCCGCTACACCGGTGCGGTCATCGTGCTCACCGTCGGACGCATGGCACCGCTACCGATCCCGGAGCGGATGCTGCCCTGGCAGGTCATCGGCGACCCCTCCGGCGAACCGCTCGAATGGTCGGATCGGATCGAGCTGCACGACAAGGCGAAAACCATCCGCACCATGCGCTCGCTGACGGGCAAGATCGAGTCTCAGTTCGACCACTACACCGTCGAACACGACCAGGTCCCACCGAAGGAGCTGGCCGAGCAACACGCCCGGGTCCAGGACGTCATCTCCGACGTCGAGGAAGACCACTCCGGGCTCTCCACCCGCACCTCGGGTTGGTACCGGGTCGCCATCGTCGGAGCCACCCCCGACGAAGCACGCAAGAAGGTCGCCGGCCTGCAGGAGATGTACTACCCGCACATCGCACTCGAGCAGGAGCACGGACAGTTCCAACTACTGCGCGAATTCATCCCCGGCGAGCCGCTCGCGAACGTCGCCAACAAACGCCACATGGACGTCGAGGCCGTCGCCGCGGGAATGGCCACCGTCGGTGACCGGATCGGTGACCGCCGCGGAGTCGTGCTCGGTGAGACCTCGTCGATCGCACCACGCCCGGTGATCTGGGACCTCTTCGCCGCACACGAGATCAAACACAAATCGGGTCTGACCCCCATCGTCGCGGTCCCCGGTTCCGGCAAAACCTTCATGGCCGGGATGATCGTCTACCAAGCCGTCCGCGCGGGCGCCTACGGAGTCATCCACGACCCCTCGGGGCCACTCAAGGAACTGGCGAACCTACCCGAATTCCGGGACATCGCCCGGGTCTACGCGCTCACCGGCCGCGACTCCCGCCCCGGGGCGCTCAACCCCTACCGGGTCATCATCGACCCCCGACGCGAGGACCCCGAGTACGACACCCTCCACCCGGATTTCGCGCGGGCCGCGGACCCTTTCGCCGCGGCGCAAGCGAAGTACGACGCGGACATGCGCGCCGCGGCCGCCGAGCGCGTCGAGGTCGCCGTCTCGGTGCTGAAGATGATGCTCACCGAACGGCATCTGCATCTCGAACACACCGAATCGGTGCTGCACCTCGCCGCCAACCGCGTCGGCGGGGACCGCGACCACAACCTGGGCGAAGTCCTCGACGCCATCAAGACGATCGGCCAGGACGATCCCGATCAGGCCGTGCGCACCTGCGCCGCCGGGATATATCAGCAGCTGGAGTTGATGTCCAGGCTCGCCGAAGCCCGGGTACTCTTCCCCGAGGCTGGCACGGTCGGCAGCGGCGTCGACGACTTCGACGCCGATATCCGGCTGACCATCCTGACCATGCCCGGTCTGCAGCTGCCACCGGAAGGTGTTCCCTCCTCGCAGTGGACCCCACAGCAGCGGATGACCGCCCCACTGATGCACATGGCCGCGTGGCTGGCGAACCGCCTCGTCTACGAAAAGCCGAGACACGTCCGTAAAGTGTTGTTCCTCGACGAGAACAAGTACCTCGAATCCATTGGCGCCGGCAGAACCCTGAACCTGCGGATCGCCCGCGACTCACGCAAGTTCAAGGTCCGCGCCCTGGTGTGCTCGCAACTGCCCGACGACTTCCTCGGCCTCGACGGCACCGACGACAAAACAGCCCTGACCTACGAAGTGTTCGTAGGCGACGTCGGCGGCGACCCACACGCCATCGACGGCGCGCTCAAGCTCCTCAAACTCCCCACCGGGCGGGGTTTCGAGCAATTCCTCGCCGAACTCGGCAGCGGCGGCGAGGACACGCTCGACGAGGACACCGACACCTCCTACCAAGATCAGGCCCGCCGGTGGATGGTCAGGATGGCCGACGACGTCGAACTGGTCCGGTCGAGCTGGGTCCACTACGTGCACCTGTCCCACGTGTTCGCCGCGTTGAACTCGAGTACCGCAAAGAACGCCCTCGGCGGTGCCACATGACCACCACCCTGCGGCGACTCAACCTGCATTCTCGGCCCGCAGGCACTTATCGGTCCCACAACCCCCAGGCGAGCCCGAATCGACGCCCGACGGGTCGGCTGGGGCGTCTTCTGGCCGTCCTCGCCCTAGCGCTGGCCCCGTTGCTCGTCGACCCGCTCTCCCCCGTCGCGGCGGCCAGCGGCTTCGCGTGCGACGAAGTCCCCGCCCCGGAATACCCCAAGGGGGCGTTCCCCGGGGTCTTCGACGCGACCAGCCAGAACCGCCCCGACAACGGGGTCACCGGATACACCACCTACGGGTGGGCGGGCCTGCAGTGGTACACCTACGACCTCGGTTGCGGCATGGACCTGGTGCGCGCCCCCGGCGCCGTCACCGACACCGACTGGGGCAATAGATTCCTGACGATCGGGAAGTCCCTGGCCGCGGCCGCATTCTGGCTCGACGACCAGACCAAGACCGGTCAGGCCGCCGAAGACGCCGGGGTCGCACCCGCAATGGAACAGTTCGACCAGGTCGTCTCCTCGATCTCGAACGGCATGCTCGGCATCTACGGCCTCTGGCTCGGTATCGGACTGACCGCGGCTGCCTCGATCATGCTCTGGCACGCACTCAAGTCGAACGCTGCCGGCGTCACGAAATCTATGGCCGTCGGTGGAGCCGCTCTCGCCCTCGGCGCTCTGCTGATCGGCGCACCCCAGCAGGCAATCCGGCTCGCCGACGACACATTCGGGGCAGTAATCACCGACACCCAGAACGAGATGCTCTCGGTCTCCGGCAGCGGCAAAGGACCTCGCGACGTACTGCTCGACGACATCTTCCTCGACGACTGGCGTAAGGGCTGGTTCGGTCCGAACTACCGCGACAACGAGAACCAACTCGGCCCCAAGCTGCGCGATGCGCTCGCATTCTCCTACGAGGAACAGCAGCAGATCGAGAACGCACCAGATTCGGGTGTCGAGAACGACCTGAAGGCGAAGAAGGAGAGAATCTTTCGCGACAACATCGTCAAGCCACTCAACGACGACTACGGACTGTCCTACTACACGTTCCAAGGCAAGGACTCGGGCCGCACCGGAATCGGATTCATGGCAATGGTCAAGGTCGGCATGCCGTCGCTCCTATGGATCGGCGCATCGGTGCTGAAGCTCATCGCGCTGCTCGCCATCCGCCTGGCCATCCTGTTCGCCCCGATCTGGATACCGCTCGCAGCCGCACACGCGGGAACGCTAATGCGAGTGTGCCGGATGATCGCCAGCGCCTACATGTGGGGCGTGGCCGGTTCCGTCATCGTCGCCCTCTACCTGCTGGCCCTGGTGAAGCTGTACGTCACCGACAACGGGCAGATCGACGGGTCGTGGCGGTTGTGGTTCATGGTCATCTTGACCCTGGTGTGCTGGTTCATCATGCGGCCGTTCAAACGGGTCTCGCGAACCTTCACCCAGAACCGCGCCGGCGCCCTCAACCGAAAGGCCCGTCACGCGCAGTCGTCGATGAAGCAGAAATTCTTCACGGGCGCCAGCGCGGTCATCGGCGGCCCGGCCGGCGCGATGGTCGAGGAAGGAGTCGGGGCGCTACGCAAGAAAACCAAGAACCGCCGCACCGACGACGAAGACTCCGACAGCAACTCCGCAGCCCCAGCCCGCCCGGAGGGGCGTGAACTCAACCAGCGTCGCCGGCACGAGGCCGACCAAACTCAGATCGCCGCCCACAAGAAGATGGACCTCCTGCAACGGCTGGCTGACTCACGCAAGGAATCCCAGGACGCCCGCCACATGAACCTCACCAAGGGTGGCAAGCATCGTGGACAGGACACTGCGAACACCCACGTCGGCCGCGACCGTAGCGCGGCGCTGCAAGCGCTCGAAGCCAGCCGCTTGGGTGGCGGAGCGCGCCGTGGTGACACCCCGACGGTCAGTGAGACATGGGACGGCGGAGCGGGTTCTGCCATCGCCCCGACGAAGGTCTTCACTCCGACCCGCAAGGACACGTCATTAGGGAAGGTCCCCGCCACGTCCGCGCCCGCCAGCATTTCCGCTCCGCCGCGGTCGAATACCCGCTTGTACGAGCCGTCGCTGACTCCCGAAGTGCGCAGGCACCCGAGCGAGAGTTTCACCTGATGGCCCGCCCCGCAGGCAACCCGGTCCTCGCCCCGATCCGCCGGTGGGTGCTGTACTCGCGCACCAACCTAATGATCAGCATGGCCGCCGTTCTCGGCGTTCTAGTCGTGGCCGGCACCGTATTCGGGGAATCCCCTGCTACAAGCCATACGCCGAGTACCGCGGCGGTAGCCGGTGCACCGACGACGACTCCTGCACAAGTAAACGAGGTCACCTACGACCTAGTCGAGGTCACCGAGTCGGCCATCGCAGGTACAACGACGGCCGCGGCCGGGAAGAGCGCGCCCGCCACAGCGATGGCTTATGCGCACAGCTACATCGACATCACGCAGTCGAATACCGAGTGGAGAACCAAACTCGGCCGGTACACCACCGACACCCCCAGTGACACGATGGTCGTCGCACGTCCACAGGTGCCCGTCGCGATCACCGGGCCCACGACCAGTGAGATCGTCACCGGCGCCGGTGACGAGCGGCGCGCAGAGGTCACCATCGCCACTCAGGCCGGCGACCTGCGCGTATCCCTGCAGGTGGCCGAGTCCCCGAGCGGGCCGAAATGGCAGGTCCAGAACCCGTTTCCCACTCTCGACCGCGACGAGGTCAACAAACTCGGCGCCGCGCCGACCCTAGTGAGTGTCCCCTCACCCTCCTCACACTCGACCACGCCCCAGACTGCAACGCAGCCGACCACGAGCCAGCCGAAACCGTCGACGACGACCTCGGCGCCCGAATCTGTCACCACACCGCCAGCGATGCCCGAACCCGAACCGACACCCGTGCCGGTGCCCGGGCCTATCCCGATCCCCGAACTCGACACCCCGATCCCTGGAGCCCTGTGACACTGCGCCGACGCGGGACAGCGCTGCTACTCGCGGCCGCAGCCACCACAGTCGTCAGCACGACGGCCTGCGCCCCTCAGCCGGTCATCCCCCACGACCGATGCAAGACATCCTCCACCGATAACGATCCGGGCACACCCGCCGGTGGCCAGCTGCGCTCCTCCGGACCGATCACTGCACCGACGAGGGCCGGGACCACCGCATTCACCTCCGGCTTCGGGCCACGGTGGGGTACCGAACACCGGGGCGTCGACTTCGCCGGCCCCATCGGCACCCCGATCTACGCAGCCCTCGACGGCCTCGTCGTCCGTTCCGGCACCGCCACCGGATTCGGACACTGGATCGTCATCGACTCCCTCGTCGGCGACACACCAGTCTCCACCGTCTACGGACACATGTTCACCGACGGGCTAATCGCCCGCGAAGGCCAACAGGTCAGGGCCGGTGACCACATCGCCAACATCGGGAACGACGGCCAAAGCACCGGCGCCCACCTGCATTTCGAGTACTGGGAAGGCGGCCGTTTCCAAGGCGGCACCGCCGTGGACCCGATGATCAAACTGGGCAGCGCGGCCTCACCTCCTGGCGCGCCGGACAGCGCGGACGTGCGGCTGGCCTCCCTGTCGTCGCCGATCAACTGCGCGGGCTTCGGGACCGTCGGTGGCGGTGAGCTGGCCGCCGGATCGGTGCCGGCCGAATTCGATCCGTGGATCCGCAAGGCCGGCAGCATCTGCCCCGGCATTCGGCCCCCGGTCCTGTCCTCGCAGCTCCACGCCGAGAATCAATTCAGGCACGGCGCCAACGCCCCCACCTCCCCCTCCGGTGCTCTCGGACCTGCACAGTTCATGCCCGGAACCTGGGCCACCTGGGGCAAGGACTACGACGGCGATGGCAAGGTCGACCCCAATTCGATCGGCGACGCCGTCATGGCCCAGGGGTATTTCATGTGCGCGCTCAACGACCAGGTCAACGCCGCGCTCGCGGCCGGCACCGTCATGGGAGACCCGGTCGAGCTGTCACTGGCCGCGTACAACGCAGGCCTCGGTGCGGTGCAGGCTCACCGCGGCATCCCCCCATACGCCGAGACCCAGAACTACGTCGCGAAGATCATCCTCGGCCAGGCCAAGTACACCTCCCTGAGTTCCACCGGCCGCCTGGTCCCGAACGGATCGAAAGACGGCGGCCAGGTCGTCGCGGCCGCCCGCCAGTACCTCGGCACCCCATATGTCTGGGGTGGAGGTAGCACCGGCGGACCGTCCGGCGGGGGCTTCGACTGTTCCGGCCTGACCAGCTACGCCATCTTCACCGGCAGCGGCGGCAAGGTCACGCTGCCACGGACCTCGGAGCAGCAGTGGACCGTGGGCGTCGAAATCCCGATCGACCAGGCCCAACCGGGCGACCTCGTGTTCGGATCCTGGGCCGGGTCGGGGCCGGGTCACGTCGGCATTGCCCTTGGTGGCGGACGCATGATCCACGCCCCGACCACCGGCGACGTCGTGAAAGAAGCGCCGCTGATGGGCGGGATGAAGGCACGGAGGGTGATGTGATGAGTGGACTGCCCGCAACTGCAGGAGGACTGAGATGAGCGTGCGTCGATTCCTGGCCGTGGTCGTGATCCTCGGCGCGCTGGTCGCCATACTCGTGTATGCGTGCCGGCCAACCCAACAGGATCCGCAGACGTCGCCTCTAGAGACGTCGTTACCGGCGGCCACGACACCACCGGCAACCACAGCACCAACTACGACCTTTGCGCCCGTACCTCCACCAACCACGGCGGCGCCGGCTCCGGACGCCGCCGCGGCGGAGGACATCGCCCGCCAAGCCCTATCGGTCGCGTTCACTTGGTACCCGGCCACCGACCAGTCCCCCAACGACGGCTTCGTACGGGCCCGACAGTGGCTGACCGACAGGCTCGCGGCGCAAGTCGCCATTCCAGTCACGACCGAACGCGGTCCCGGCCTGCAATGGGGACAGTGGGCCACCACGAACGCAAAGGTCGTCGCCGACGTGATGATCGGCTGCTCCGGCTGCCCGCCCGATACCGATACCCTCATCCACCGCGTCGCCACCATCCACCAGACCGCGATTGCCGGGGACAACGCCGTTCCCGTTGACCCCGATACCACTGTCTGGGTCACGCTTACCAAGACTGGGGGCAACTGGCTCATCGACACCATCCGGTACTGAACGCAGTAACCACAGTATCGAGTTCGACAACGCCGTACTGCGGCAACAGAAGGAGAACCAAATGTCCAGCAGCCGTGCACTCGCCGGGCTCGCGCTCATCGCCATGATCGCCGCGACCCTTGCCGCATGCTCAGGTTCGTCGAGCGATGACACTCGGCCCGGCAGCGTCACGTCCGCCGAATCGTCCGGCGGATCCGACGGGTGGGACGGCAACATCGCCATCGGCGTCGGCAACCGCAAAGGCATCGACCTCGTGACCCTTCCTACTCCGGACCAGGTCGACGTCGAGTGCCACGGCGAGGGCGACAACCTCACCATCGACGTCGCCGCACCAAACGGATGGCATGCCACCCTCACCCACGGATCCCAAACCGTCACGATCGAGAACGAGAGCCTCAACTACCCAGCACACGACTTCGCCGAATCCCCGGGAGCGATCGAGGCCGTCAGCAGAACACGATCGAAGGGTAGCCCCAAGCAATTTCCTCTCGGCATTACCTGGGACAAGCCATCGGTCGGAGAAGTCGAAATTCAGGTCGACGACGACACTCCGCCCCACTGGATCGTGAACTCGCCGTATGACGACCTCGACATCTACATGCATCTCAACTGCAATGGGTAGCGGAGATATCGACTCGCCGAAGCATCAATTTCTCACAGTCGCCACACACCCCGTATTGCGAATCGGCACGCATTGCAGTTGGGGGCACCACGCGTGCCGGGCGAACCGGCACCAGCTCTGAGTAGCTATGCCACTCTGCCTGACAGTCGCCCGGCTACCGATAGGTTCGATGTTTGAGTACCGCAGTTCTGTTCTCCAGCAGCGAAACACGACTTCAGGATGGTTTCTCCACCTTCCCGCCGACTACAATTACGCGCGCAGAGCTTGGCACCGAGGTGCCCGAGACCTTCTGGTTGCAGCCATCCGCGGTGCTGATAATCTAGCCACCGCGCTCCCGCCCGGGAGTTCCCTGAAGCCCGTCGGGGCGGCTTCAGATGCAGCGTCAAGATGTGGCACACGTGTATTCATATGCGCCGCATATCGTCCCGGGTGGAGGTTGGCAATGACGAATCGTGTTTCAGAGGCTGTCGATCGACTGTTTCGCGTAGCGACGTCAGGTGAAGCGTCGACGCTTACAGGTTTGGTGGAGGCCGCAGCCCGGGACCGGAAGCGCCCGATCACCGTCGTTCAATCCCACAAGAACCTGCCGCTAGGCGTTTTCGGCCAATGGGTTCAACATCCCGACCGGGATGAGATTTCCTGCGCTGAGTGGGTTCACGCCCGCGAGCGCACGCTTGCCCACGAACTCGGCCACATCCTGCTCGGGCATCGGGGCCGACCAGCCCGCGAGTTCGCGGAAGAGTTTCTTCCAGCAGCGGCTCATGGATTGGCAAAGATAATGCTTCGGCGCGAGTGCAGTGACGGACACGACGCTGAGGAAATCGAGGCTGAGGCGTTCGCGAGCAGACTCCTTGGGCGGGTGAATAGTAACCAAGCATCCCGCAATCCCGGTGTGCGCGCTCGCCTCGACGAGGCGATCAGGTGACGGCAACAGCGGCGGTCGCAGTCCTTCTATGGATAGCCGCAGCCAGTCGGTTCCGTAGGTGGTGGTGGGCTCGCACATGGAACCTGGTCGGTGTTCTGACTGTTTTCACCTGCATGGCCGCCCACATGACAGTCAACCTGCCGCTCTTCGAGAGCTTACTGAGAGGCGCACTTGGTCACTCAAATGGTGCTGGCGCGGTCAAGATGGTCCTGTTTAGCGGAATCTGCTTCGGTGCAGCCATACTCGTGACAGACCTTATGGCTCCGTCCGATCGACGTCGAGCACAGCTCATCCGGCTTCATGCACTGCTGTCAATGGTCACCGCAGGCGGGTCGGTGGCCTTCTTCTTGACTGCCCCGGAAGTGCCGGAACAGCGCGACGGATATACCTTCGACGACCTGTATGCTCACACTCCCGGATATGCGGAGGCCGGCATTACCGCGATGCTCTACCCGTTCCTTCTCTGCATCGTGGTGACCATCGTGACGGCCGGCCATGCCGACACGCGGACCGCGACGGGTCGTGGCTTGATGGTGCTGTGCCCCGGGGTTTTCATGCTCACCATCTACGCAGGCATGCGAATCACATACGTACTGGCCGCGTCTACCGGTGCAATCGATCCGACTCCCCGAGTCTTCGACATCACTCAGGTTCTTGCGCTCGTCGGGGTCCTCATGGTCACCATCGGTGTGCTGTGGCCGTCGATGGCTCTCTGGACGGCCGCACGCCGGGCGTTGCGAGATTTCTTCGAATTCCATGAGGTGCTCACTACGCGGTGGCCTGGTGTCGTTCGACCCTCCTGGAAAGGTAGCAGCGCCACGGATCGCGTTGCCGACCGCGCCACGGAAGTGATGGACGCCCTTAGCATCGCCGCCCAGGCCGCAGGCCTCCCCCCTGGCGCCCCGATTCCCGAGGACGAAGCGCCAGTTGCAATAGCTGAGTGGATCCTTACCGGCTTCGCACGGGAAGAGTTGGCCCAGGAAGCTCTCGGCGCTGCGGAGGGCGTCTCAGACGTCGAGTGGGTGCGCACTCTCGGTGTCGCTTTCAACACCGCACGACAGGAAAAATTGGTGGCCGCAGATGGCGATGACTGAGAATCAAACCCGCGGCGACCGTGTTGATCGCCTTGCCAGAGCATTGACTGAGGTGGGAGCTCCTTGGGTTCTCAACATTGTCTCGTCACTCTTCCTAGGCGTGTACCTTGAGTCGATTGCATGGGGGATCTTCGTCGCCATGATTTCCGGCGGCCTCCCCATGGCCTTCATTCTGTTCGAAATCTGGCGATCACGGATCGGCGATCACCATGTGACCGAGCACCGCGAACGTCACCTTCTGATTGTCGTTATCTTGGCAATCGTGCTTGCGGGTCTCGTCATCCAGATCTGCGCCAATGCACCCGCAGAACTAATCGCCTTCACGGCCGCAGGGTTTGCGACGTTGCTGGCCATCGGGATAATTACCAGCGTCGTTCGGTGGAAGGTCAGTGTGCATACTGCTGTCTCAGCGGGCATCACCGTGATTCTCATGCTCGCTGTCTCACCGATTTGGGTTCTGGCGCTAGCGTGCACGCCCGCGATCGGTTGGTCTCGGGTGCGGCTCGGTGATCACACGACTGGTCAGGTCATCGTGGGTGCGTTCGTGGGCGCCGTCATCGCTGGAGGCACGTACACACTGTTCACCTAGCCCTATTCGGGACGCCGGAACGGGAAGTACGTTCGTGCTGCAATATTCTGGTCTTCGGCGTCTCGGAGACCTTGGATGTAGGCGATGTAGCCCTTGATCTCCTCGTAGACATCGTCGTCATTGAAGTAGTCCATTGGTACTGCGAAGACTCGACATATGTCTCGCAGCGTGGTCCAACTCGGCGAAGATCGCTTTCCGGACAGCAACTGCGACATGTATCCCGGCGTCATATTGCCACCGGCGGCTCGGATGGCCTCGACAACTTCCGCTTGGCTGTAGGGGCCTCGCCCCTTCGGATGGACCGTGTCGAATAGATGTCGCAGCCTCTCGGCGAAACTCTCGCTCACCGCACATCCTCCAAACTTCAAGCTTCGCCGGTAGTTGGACATGAGTATAGATGTCGTTGACGTCGCCTTATTGCAGTAGTTACGGAAGTGTTTACTGTTGCAAGTTTGCAGTAGTAAAGTAGGCTCAGGATCATTCACATGAACGACAGAAGGCGAGGCACCGGTGTCACGGAATTCGGGCACGCCACCGCGCACGAGGGCGTCAGGCGGGCATGCCCGGCGGCCGGCTCCGCGCCCGCTGATGCGCGTCCCGCAGCTCCGCAATGGAGATGTCGAGCGCAGACGACAGTCGCTCAGCAACGTTGTCGGACAATGCCGTCTCCCCACGCTCGATGCTGCCAACCACGGCAGTACGGACCCCGGCACGCGCACCGAGTTGCGGTTGGGTCAGCCCCAGCAGAACCCGCCAGTCGCCCGGGAAGCGCTCCGAGACTGGGATATTCACAAAGTCGGAGATGGGAACTTCAAGAACAGCGGCAACCCTCGCCAGGACGTCAACTTGGGGCGATGCAGTGCCCTTCTCCCACCTTCTAATCGTGGCGACGCCGACGTCGGAAAGCCGTGCCAAATCCGCT
This sequence comes from Rhodococcus sp. JVH1, assembly GCF_000280725.2. Lineage (NCBI taxonomy): Bacteria > Bacillati > Actinomycetota > Actinomycetes > Mycobacteriales > Nocardiaceae > Rhodococcus > Rhodococcus sp. JVH1. The sequence goes on from NZ_CP166290.1 coordinate 486,001, forward strand.
TGCGACCAGCCGGCGTTGCGGCGCGCGCCAACCAGGGCGGACGGAGTAAACCCGCGCATAACTCGCCGACTCACCGAAATAATCCTGCCGCACATGTGGTCACTGGTAGACACTGTGCCGCCCTCCCGTTACGATGCGCACATACGATCGGTTTTAAACGATCGCTTTTATATGATCGCACGAGAGCGACATGGGGGTGGAGCTAAGAGTCGAGCCCTATTGCAACGAGAAACCCCCTGACCGTTAGCGGCGGCCAGGGGGCTCGAGCCTCAACGGATTAGCGGTCCGTTCAGGCACCATCAGCAGATTGGAGTCTCTGCAATGAACACGATAGCTGGCGCCCAAAGAGAGCGCGGTAAGCGGCATCCAGCCGTGGCGCGATCGTTAGCCACTGCCGACCTGGTGCGCATCACTGCCCAACACGTGTCCTCCGAGGGGCGTTGCGAGGAATGCGGCGCCATAGTCACGGCAGCTAAGCCTCTGTGCCCCCGAACTGCGGCCGCGCTCCGCGAGCTAGCGCGGCGCGATGGAACTGCGGACACATCGTCGAGAACGATTCGCTTTTCGGTCGCGACGTTGCTGCGTTCGGCGAGCGCACACCGACCAACCCCTGAGGGGCGTTGCTTCCGGTGCGGCTTCGTCTACACCGCCAAATGCCAAGACTGCCCGCAGCTGCGGAGTATCCGCCGCGAGTTGGAAGCACGCGGAATGATCCCGTTGACCGCACCCGAGCCGGGTGTGGGCACGTGCGCGGGCAAGTCCGCTACCTGGGAACTGACGGGACAGAACTTGGCATCGTGGCGGCGTGCGATCGATTCGTGCCACGAATGCCCGATCCTCACCCAGTGCCGCACCACGCTGCGCAATCGAATCGCTGGGGGTGAACCGCCGCAGGATCAGATCGTGGCGGGCGCCGCGTTCGACTACTACGGCAATCATGTACCCGCCGATCGGCTCCGGGCGTATGCAGTCCTGCGTGCGAGGACTCCCCGAGGTCCCGCCAACCACGTCACTGCTGGTGGTGATGCCGCATGACCGCCCGCCGATTAGCCCCGACGGTCCTGCCGTGCGCGATTGACCCGCAGTCGTGGGACATCGATGAGGGTTCGTACCGCGCCGGCCGCGACGCGCAGCGGGAATGCTTCCGGTGCCCGCGGCTCGCCGCATGCCGCGCCGAAGTCGCAAAGATGATCGCCGCGGGAGATCCGCCGCAGTCGATGATCTGGGCCGGTGTCGCGTATCGCCACGACGGAACAGCCGTCGCCACTGATCGTGAGCTGCGGGTGTACTACAACCGCGTCGAAGGGCAACGGGCAATCGAGCGGGGGTCGGCGGCATGATCAGTCTTTCCGACCGTGTCCTGCTCATGGCGACCGGCGTGATCGAGTGCCCCGCTACCGAAGGGCCAGGGGCCCTGCGTTGGGGATGGCTCGCTGATCTCTATTCCCACCCGGTGTGGGGTCTGGTCACCATTCCGGGCTTCTCCACCGCCGTGGGACACACCGTCGCCACGTTGTGCCGCGACATGCCGACCGGCACGGTCAACTCCCTTGCTACCCGATGGGATGCGGTGCACCGGCTCGGGGCGATCGGCGTCAGCCGCGCTCAGTCGGCGGCCCTCTATGCCTGGTCCGCGGTCGCCGATACCACCGTCGATGCTCATGACTACCTGAGTGGCCATCAGTTCAGTGGTGCGGAAGCTGTCGCCGCCGCGTTCTGGGCGCACCTCGCCGCCAAACCTGAGTCTGTCGCCGAGAAGTGCATCGCCGCGGCCATCGAGGCCTGGGCGTCACGGCTGCACTTCCCCTCGACGAGAGGGGCAATCACATGACGGGCCTCACCGCCACCGACCGCAACGGGCACACGTGGGAACTCATCGCAATTGACAGCGTCATCTGCGCGCTACTCGTCGCCGACACGAGCACGCCGACCGTGGTGTCCGCCGCACACCTCATCGAGACACACGGCCCAATCCGACTCTCACCCGACAGGTGTCGTCTCAGCCCGGGAGCACGCGACGCGCTCGTAGATGTCGTCGACCTCGTCGCATCGGAGCCCGAAACGGCCACGGTTGAGCAGATCCGTGAGGTCGCCGCCGCGGCCCACCTGTTGCTCGGTGTGAAGCCGGCACCGCGGTCGGCGTAACTGGCACGGCTGCGGCTAAAACCACCCTTCACCGATCCCTTTCAACGGACACGCGCGAACCTTCACAGTTCGCGGTGACCGCGCTAGTGGATCGGCGCCCAATCACGCCCACAGCGAGGCGATGCCCCTGACTCGTAACCATCGCGCGACCCGATAACCCAAATTTCATAGCGCAGACCTCAGAAATGCGAAAACCCCCTTGGTGGGGGTGGTTTCAGATTCACGAACCGCTCCGCGGCATGTTGTTGAGGAGGACTTGCCGGTCCTCCTCAACCCAGAGGGTGAAGGCCTTGCCGCGCCGTCACATTCTCTGAGGGTGAGTGTCGGAAGTTGACCGCTTCCGGCGCTCGTTCTGCATTCCCCGAAGGGACATACCTATGGCAGGTACGTCTGATGCTAACGCATGCGCTGAATCAGCATCAACACCAATCGTTTCGCCCACCAACACCAGGTCATCGACACACGGCGGTAGGCACATCCCGCAGTCGGCAGAAGTCGACACCTGGGAAGCCTCCGTCCACGCCGCCACCCACGCCATCAACCAACTCCACGAATACAACCGCGACACCGGGCAACGCGGCCGATCCTTCACCCTCCCCACCACACCCGGACGCGAAGCCACCATCCCCGTCTGGTCCGGCCGCACCCAATGGCTACGCCAACTCCGCCACCACATCACCCACACCACCACCGGTCAGGGCGCACTCACCACCCATAGCATCAGCATCGAACGCCTGATGGCGGTCGCCACAGCCCACGCCCGATTCGCGGATTCCACCACCGGCCGCGGTGTCACCGCGTCTCGGCAACTCATCGCGCACCACGCCGGTGTCTCACTCTCCGTGGTCAACCGCGCCCGCCGCGTCCTCAAGACCCTCAGCATGGGCGTCGAACTCGAACGCGGCCGAACACTGCGCACCCGTGAATACATGGCCGCCGAACTCCACCACGGCGGCCAACAACACCAAGCCGCCTCCGTCTGGGCACTCAGCTCCCCGAAAAGCATCGTCGACGCCACTCCCCCACCCCCACAACGACCATCGCGTCCGCGCCGCGCCCGCGCCGCCCGACGTCTCGCACGCCACCGCACCCGGCCCCAACAATCCACCACCGCGGCCAGCACAGCTCATCCCCAGGCCACCGGTGCTGACACCCTATCCCCCGGTACTTACGTTCCTTCACATAGTCTTTCGTTACGAAGTACTCACCAACGCGCACACGCGCGGCCCACCACATCCATCCCACAACCCCGACCACTCCACCTCCAACGAGCCGTCGCCACCCTCATCTCCCGCTCCCCCGTTCTCGCCCGCGGCCATATCGGCAACATCTGCGACACCATCCAGGCCGCCGGGATCGACACCACCCGCTGGACCGGTGATGACATCGCGCAGACCCTCGACCGCGACACCACCCAACGCGGGTGGACCTGGCCTACCGCAGACCGGATCAGCTCACCGGTCGCCCTCCTCCGCTGGCACCTGACCCACATCGACTGGACCGGCCCCTCCCCCAGCCAGCACCGCACCGCAGCCAACGCCCGGCGCCGCCGCGAACAACACACCCGCCGCACCGCGATCCACCATCGCAACGCCATCCAAGCAACCCCGGAGCAGCGGGAAGCTCACACCACACATCGCCGAGTCGATCTCCGATGAGCCATCCAGAGGAACGTTCACCAGTTTCGCGGGTAGTCCTCCACAGTCATCGAGCCGCCCCACCTCGGGTGACGGACCGACTGCTACTGCGGACGATTTTGCCGACCGCCTCTGTCGAACAACACCGGAGGCGATCTGGGGCACATCTCGATCGCAGTTGCGGCACTGGACCGCTGCCACAGTGGTGCGAGTTCTCAGAAGCTGGGCGAGTCTCACGGCGTCGCCCACCATTGGAGTGCGTCGGCGGGGTGCGACTCACGCCCGCAACTCCCCCGCGATCAACCGGAACGCCTCGTCCCAACCGATCGGCTCGTAGTGGTCGGCGTCGGGCCAAATCACCATCGGATGAGTGAACCGGCCTGCTGACCGAGCCAGTAATCGGTGTGCCCCACTAGTTCAGAAATTGGATGGGCACTCGAACTGGCCGGCGAGCTGTCCGCGGCCTCAGGTGCGGATGGGAAACCGATCCACGAATGGCTCGAGTTGCGCCCGTTCCTGGCCGCCCCTCCGACTGTTACGGAGTGCGCTTCTCACCACGGGTGACGACATGGCTGGCAGCTAAACGCACAGTGTCGGTACATCGGGCCGGACGCCTTCTTTGGTGCTGAAGGTGAAACCGCGGGCCAACGGATTCGTCGCGAGAATGATGCAAAAAAACAATCTGTGATCCCTTCCCTGTGCGATCCAATGCCTCACTCACGCATTGCGAACACCTGAACAGTTCGGAGTATGGGGTGGAGTCACTGACCCTGCTCGGCGCCGGGAACCCCCTGCCCTGCAAAGCTCCGATGAATCGAAATCACGCGCGGTAGCCGTCTGTTCCGCCGCGTCCGACGACGATCTTCGGGACCACCGCACGCGACGACAGCCGCAGCAGGGCGTCGACGAGTTCGACGATGTCGTTGACCTCGATCATCGCTTCGGGCGGGATCGTGTCGTGGATCCACGCGGACATGTCGGTGTCGACGTACGCGGGGGCGAGCGCGGTCGCGGAGACGCCGTTGCCCGACTCTTCCACGTTCAGCGTCTCGGTCAGGGAGATCAGGGCGGCCTTGGTCGCGCCGTAGACGGCGAGCCCCGCTTCGGCGTACACGCCGGTGATCGATGCCAGGGCCACGACCTTGGACCCGCGTCCCGGGTTCTCCGCCGCACCGGTCCGGAGCAGCGGCAGCGACTGCTGCAGCAGGCTGAACGGCGCCCGCAGGTTGACTTCGAGGCTTTTGTCGAATCGGCGCATGGGGAACTCGCCGATGGCGCCTGCGGTTCCGACCCCGGCATTGAGTACCAGCGCGTTGAGCGACCCGAACGCGTCGGTGTGCGCCTCGACGACGTGTCCCGCGGATTCCTCGTCGGCGAGGTCACCCGCGACCGCGACGACCTCCTTCGCGCCCGCGGTCCGCAGGTCGGCGGCTACGGACTCGAGCCGATCGCGATCGCGGGCGGTGATCGTCAGCCCGTACCCCTGTTCGGCGAGGCGGGTGGCGATGCCGAGTCCGATGCCACGTGAGGCGCCGGTGATCAGTGCGGTGCGGCTCATACGGTCTGTCCTTTCAGGGCGCGCAGGCCGGCCGCGATGAATTCGGGCACCGCGTCGCCTGCCTTGTCGAAACCTTCTCCGACGGTGGCGCCGACACGGTAGCGGTGGTTGATGCCCTCGGCGATGACGGCGAGTTTGAAGTTCGCGAGCGCCAGGTAGAAGTTCCAGTGGACCAATTCGCGCCCCGAGGCCACGGTGTAGCGCTGCGCGAGGTCGTCGGCCGACGGCAGTCGCGGGCTCGTCCAGGCCGCCGGTTCGCCGAGCACCAGGTCGAGAGCCGGATGCCGGTAGACGCACATCAGGGCGACGTCGGTGAGCGGGTCGCCGAGGGTCGAGAGTTCCCAGTCGACGACCGCCGCGACGGTGCTCACGTCGCCGGACGCGAGGATGGTGTTGTCGATGCGGTAGTCGCCGTGCACGATCGACGACTCCGACTGCTGCGGAATCGATTCGACGAGCGCGGTATGCAGGCGGTCGACGTCCGCGGAGTCCGTCGTCTTCACCCGCCCCCACTGGCTCGCCCACAATGTGACCTGCCGGGCCACGTACCCGTCCGGGCGGCCGAGCGCGCCCAGTCCGACGGCGTCGTAGTCGACGTTGTGCAAAGCGCCGAGCACACGGACCAGTTCGTCGGTGCACGAGTCGATGTCGTCGCCGGACAGCGCCTCGAGATCCGACTTGGTCCGGATCACCTGGCCCGTCACGTGTTCCACCACGGTGAACGGCGCGCCCATGACACTGTCGCCCTCGCACAGCGCGACGGTGGCGGCCACCGGGACGTCGGTGCCCTGCAGGGCCGAGGTGATGCGGAACTCGCGGGCCACGTCGTGCGCCGAGGGTGTGAGCCCCGCGGTGGGCGGCCTTCGCAGCACCCACCGCGAGGAGTCGTCGAAGATGGCGTACGTGAGGTTGGACTTGCCGCCGGCGATCAGGTCGGCCCGCAACTCACCGTCGAGAGGAACGTCCGACGCGGACAGGAACCTCCGCAGCGCAACGAGATCGAGCCCCCGATGTTCGCTCATGCGCCCGCCTCCCGCGCGGCCTTTTTCGCGGCACCCACGACACGCTTGGCGATGGCCCAGCGGTGCACCTCGGACGGTCCGTCGTAGACGCGGAACGGTCGCACCTCGCGGGACAGCCGGGCGAGGGGCAGGTCGCCGGACACGCCGAGACCGCCGCACATCTGGATCGAGCGGTCGACGATGCGGAAGATGGCCTCGGACGCGTAGGTCTTGGCGATGGACGTGGAGTTGCTCGCGTGGCCGCCCTGATCGAGTTCCCAGCACGCCCGCGTCAACAGTGCCCGGCTGGCGGCGATGTCGATCTCGTTGTCCGCGACCATCTTCTGGACCATGCCGAGATCGCCCAGCTTGCCTCCGAAACCGTCACGTTGCGCGACGTGTGCCACGGCAACGTCGTGGCCGCGGCGCGCCGCGCCGAGCCAGCGCATGACGTGTGTCATCCGGGCGGGCCCGAGCCGGACCTGGGCGTAGGCGAATCCCTGGTCCACCTCGCCGAGAACCCCGCTGTCGGGGACGAACAGATCGTCGAAGAACACCTCGCAGTGCCCACCGATCATTGCCCTGTCGAGGGTGTCGATGTGGCGTCCCACCCTCAGCCCGTCGGCGTCGGCCGGTGTGAGGAACATCGTGGCGCCGCCGCGGTCGCCGGGCACGCCGGAGGTGCGGGCGAAGATGATGAAGAATCCCGCGCCGTCGGCGCCGGTGATGAAGTACTTGTGGCCGTTGATCTTCCACCCGCCCGGCACCTTCTCGGCGCGCGTGGTCAGCGCCGAGGGGTCGGAGCCGGCTCCGGGCGACGGCTCGGTCATTGCGAACGCCGACCGCATGTCGCCGTGCGCCAGCGGGGCGAGGAACCGCTCCTTCTGCTCGGGGCTGGCGATGTGCGCGAGCATGTGGACGTTGCCTTCGTCGGGGGCCCCGATGTTCAGGGCCGTCGGACCGAACAGCGAATAGCCCGCAGCCTCGAAGACGGGCGCGCGATCGGTCATGTTCAGGCCGTGCCCGCCGTACTCGACGGGTGCGTGCGGGGCGAAGACTCCGGCGTCCTTGGCTGCCTTCTGCAGCTCCACGCGCAGGGTGTCGCCACCAGCAGCTGTGATGTCGCCGCCGTGCTCGTCCTCGATGGGCAGCACGACTTCGCGGATGAACGCCTCGGTCTTCTCGACGAGCGCGGTCACCCCGGGTGCGTAGGACAGATCGATCGCCACAACTACCTCCAGTCAGTACGACGACTCCAGTACCGACCGATCACTCGCTCGGTCGAAGTCGTCCCCGACAATTCCACAACAGGGGCCACGAGGCAATCCCCCGGATGCGATGCAGCAGCTCGCCCACCGCCAGAAATAGAACCTGACATGGAACAGAAGTGGGCCAAACGTCTTGACTGTCTGCCCAAGTTCGCCTTACTGTACCGGGAACGGCCGCGAAAAAGATGGTCACTCGAGCGAGGTGGAGAAATCATGCGCGTTGTATTTGTCGGTGGCGCAGGCGCAATGGGCAGCAGGGCAGTTCGTACCGCTGTCGGGTTCGACGAGTTCACCGAATTGGTCATTGCCGATTTCAATCTGGAAGCAGCCCAGTCGCTTGCAGCAGAACTCGGACCTCGAGTCTCAGCGGTCAAGTTCGATGCGAACAACGACGACGCCCGCGCACTGTTCGACGGCGCGTGGGGTGTGCTGAGCACCCTCGGTCCGTTCACCCGATTCGGTACCAAGATCATGGGCGCCGCGATCGCCTCCGGTTGTCACTATGTAGACATCAATGACGACTGGGAGCCGACTCTCGAGGCGCTGGAATTGACTCAGCTGGCGAAGGACGCGCGAGTCACGGCACTGATCGGCGTGGGCCAGAGCCCCGGTGTCACCAACGTGCTCGCTGCGAAGGTTGCCGACGAACTCGACGAGGTGCATGAACTCATCACCGCGTGGAACCTGTCCGGGACGCGATCGGACGCCCCGGGTAAGCGACCCGACGCAGCGATGGTGCACTTCGTGCACCAGACCACAGGAACGATCCGAGTCATCGAAGACGGTCGGTGGGCCGACGTGCCCCCCATGCAGGAGTTGACCCTGTTCTATCCGGGCATCGGAAACCTTGCCGTCCGTACCATCGGCCATCCCGAAGCCATCACCCTGCCTCGCACCTTTACCGGTCTGCAGCGGTGTGTCAATGTGATGGCCGGACCGGCGTGGTACTTCGACCAGATGGCCGCACGCATGTCCGAAGTTGATGCCGGTCGGCTCTCCCCGTTGGATGCCGCCATTCTGATGGAGGAGGAGCCGCCGGTGCGTCCTGCGAATGCCCCTGCTACGCCCCACACACCCACGCTGTGGGTATGGGCATCAGGAAAGAAGAACGGGGTCGACACCATCGCGGTGGGCGGTATGAACAGGTGGCCGACCGGCAAGATGCCTGGATCGACCGGCACCCCCGCAGCGGTCGCGTTGCGCCTGCTGGCCTGGGGCGAGATCAAGGTGCGTGGAGTGGTCACACCTGAAGAAGCAATCCCGGCGGACCTCTTCTTCGCCGAACTGGACCCGCTGTACACCGAGCCCCACGGCACCGAGAAGCCGCTGATCGAGATCACTACAGTCTCGGTCGAATCGACAAATGCGTAGCTTGCGAGCGGTTACGAATCACCGGAGAAGGAACCCGAATGAGTAATTCCACAACGGTCTTCGTGACCGGCGCCGGATCCGGGATCGGACGCGCCACTGCAACACTGCTCGCCGACCGCGGCTATGCGGTGGCAGGGTTCGACCGCAACGGTACTGCCGTTACCGAATTCGCGGACGAAATCAACTCACGCGGGGGCAGGGCGCTTGCCTGGGAAGGCGACGTCACCGACACCGCTGCCGTGGCTTCCGCCGTCGACCAGACGGTCGCCAACTGGGGTCACCTCACCGGCGCAGTTGCCTGCGCGGGAATCGAAGTCGTCGGCGGTGTTCTCGATCTCGATTTCGAGGATTGGCAACGAAGCCTGTCAGTCAATGCGTCTGGAGTATTCAACCTGGCCAAGGGTGCCCTGCCGCACCTCATCACCTCCCGAGGATCCTTCGTCGCGATCGCATCGGATGCCGGCACCGAGGGCGCCCAGGGCTACGCGGCGTACTGCGCCGCAAAGCATGCAGTGGTGGGTTTGGTCAAGAGTATGGCGCTCGACCACGGCGTGCAGGGCGTGCGCTCCAATGTGGTGTGCCCGTCATTCGTTGAAACCCCAATGGCGACCAGAATTTTCGACAGCACCGCGCCGGGGGAAGCAGAGTTCTATCGCGACGTCATTCCCATGGGTCGATTCGCACTGCCCGACGAGGTCGCGAAAGCAGTCGCACACCTACTCGGCCCCGACTCGTCGTTCACGAACGGCATGCTGTACGCCATCGATGGCGGAGGAACGGCAGGCTTCTACCGACCTGCCTAGGGGTGGAGTGGCGCTGCGCTGTACCGGCGATGCGGACACGACACGAAACGACCTGCTTGCAAGTGACCGATATGGAAGGGCACGTCATGAATTCTCCTGAACCGATCGTGGTAGTCGACGGCGCGAGGACCCCGATCGGCAGCTTCGGTGGTGCGTTCAAGGACGTGCCCGCCCACGAACTTGGTGCCACCGCCGTCAAGGCCGCACTGGACCGTGCCGGGGTGCCGGGCGGCGACATCGACGAGGTGGTGATGGGCTGCATCGGTCAGGTCGGGCCGGACGCCTACAACGCCCGCCGCGTGGCCCTGGCCGCGGGACTTCCCGAGAAGACGCCGGCGTACACCGTCAACCGGCTGTGCGGGTCCGGGCTGCAGGCGGTGTGGTCGGCGGCGCAGCAGATGCGCTGGGGTGGGGTGGACTTCGCCCTCGCCGGCGGCAACGAGAGCATGTCGCGGATGCCGTTCTACGACTTCTCCGCCCGCTCGGGCTACAAGCTCGGTGACCGCAAGCTCGTCGACGGCACGGTCGCGATCCTGACCGACCCGTTCGGTGGCGTGCACATGGGCCGCACCGCCGAGGCCGTCGCCCGCAAGTACGACGTCAGCCGGCAGCAGCAGGACGAGTTCGCCGTCGAATCCCAGCGCCGCGCCGCCTCCGAGGCCGCCAAGGCCGCGTTCGCCGAGGAGATCACCCCGGTGCAGATCGGGGGCCGCCGCCCGCAGACGATCGACGTCGACGAGCACCCCAAGCCCGACACCACCCTCGAGACCCTCGCGAAGCTGAGGCCGGCGTTCGAGGAGGGCGGCTCGGTGACCGCGGGCAACGCGTCCGGGATCAACGACGGTGCCGCGGCGCTGGTGCTGGCCACCGAGTCCGCCGCCCGGGAGAAGGGCCTGACCGGGCTGGTCACGCTCGAGGCCGTCGCGACCGCGGCGATGGACCCGGCCCTGATGGGGTACGCCCCCGTGCTGGCGCTGGCGAACCTGTTCGAGCAGACCGGCACCACCCCCGGCGACATCGACGTGATCGAGCTGAACGAGGCGTTCGCGTCGCAGGCGGTCGCGGTGATCCGGGACGCGAAGCTGAACCCGGAGAAGACCAACCCGTACGGCGGTGCGATCGCTCTGGGTCACCCGGTCGGGGCGACCGGCGCGATCCTGAGCCTGCGCCTCGCGAAGGACCTCGTGCGCCGCGACCTCGAACTCGGCATCGTCACCATGTGCATCGGCGGCGGACAGGCCCTCGCCGCACTCTTCAAGCGCACCTGAGAGACCGCCACACTCGATCCGGATCATTGAAGCATCTACCAACACCTTTGGCCCCGAGATCTGTAGATCTCGGGGCCGAAGGTGTTGACCGCGTGCCGAATTATCCACTGGTGTGCGGAATTGTGTCCCAGCCCTCGACGGATTCGGGGGTGCGGGGTGCGGGTCCGGTGTAGATGGCGGCGGGGCGGACGAGCTTGCCGAGACGTTTCTGCTCGAGGATGTGGGCGCACCAGCCGGCGGTGCGGCCGCAGGTGAACATCGCGGGCATCATGTGCGCGGGGACCTCGGCGAAGTCGAGGATGACCGCGGCCCAGAATTCGACGTTGGTTTCGATGGCCCGGTCGGGGCGGCGTTCGCGCAGTTCGGCGAGGGCGGCCTGTTCGAGGGCGGCGGCGGCCTCGTAGCGGGGGGCGTTCAGGCGTTTCGCGGTGGCGCGGAGCACCCGGGCGCGGGGGTCTTCGGCGCGGTAGACGCGGTGCCCGAAGCCCATCAGCTTTTCCTTGCGGTCGAGGATGCACTTGACCAGGGCGCGGGCGTCGCCGGACTTTTCGGTGTCTTCGATCATCGGCAGGACGCGGGCGGGGGCGCCGCCGTGCAGGGGGCCGGACATCGCGCCGATGGCCCCGGACAGGGAGGCGGCGACGTCGGCGCCGGTGGAGGCGATGACGCGGGCGGTGAAGGTGGAGGCGTTCATGCCGTGTTCGGCGGCGGAGACCCAGTAGGCGTCGATGGCGGCGACGTGGGCGGGGTCGGGGTCGCCTTTCCAGCGGACCATGAACCGTTCGGTGACGGTCTTGGCCTCGTCGATGCGTTTCTGCGGGACGGCGGGCTGGTAGATGCCGCGGGCGGACTGGGCGACGTAGGACAGGGCCATGACGGAGGCGCGGGCGAGTTGTTCGCGGGCGGTGTCGTCGTCGATGTCGAGGAGGGGCTGGTATCCCCAGATGGGGGCGAGCATGGCCAGGCCGGCCTGGACGTCGACGCGGACGTCGCCGGTGTGCACGGGCAGGGGGAACGGTTCGGCCGGGGGCAGTCCGGGGCCGAAGCGGCCGTCGACGAGCAGGGCCCACACGTTGCCGAAGGTGACGTGCTTGGAGACGAGTTCTTCGATGTCGACGCCGCGGTAGCGCAGGGCGCCGCCGTCCTTGTCGGGTTCGGCGATGTTGCTGGTGAACGCGACCACGCCTTCCAGTCCGCTGACGAAATCGTCCGGCACCGGTAAACCGGGAGGTCCCAAGACTGACAAGGTTGTTTGGTTCATGGGGCAGTCTCCTTCTCGAAGGTGGGGTATCGCCGACGAACGGTTTCGTCGACGGGGAAACGCAGTTCAGATCGGTACGCCGCGGCCGCTCGAGCATCGATCAGCGCAGCACGGGCCGAATCCCACTGACCGGCTCATCATCGCTCACGTCCGCACCGCTTCAGTGGCACTGCACTGCCACTGTTCAGAATGCGATCCGCACTTGCTTGATCACGATAGTGTCGATGGGCCCGTGTCCCGCGCCGCTCATGCTCGTGCTGCAAGGTACTGCTCGGACTCCAAACGACGAATGTGCGTGACAGACCGGGCGAGATCCACCAGATATCGTGCCAGCGCCACTGTTTCGGGCCCGCCGATGCGCTGCCGGTGGGATGCCATTTGCTGGAGGACCAGTCCGTCCAGCATCCCGACCAGGTAGTCCGCCAAAATGACCGGATCGATCCCCTCTGCCAGAGCCGATATGGCCAGCCGGTCTGCAACCGCATCCACGTGCTTACGGAAACTCTGCGCAGCAAGGTTGTCGCTCTGCTGAGTCCGCAGTGCCCACAGCAACAGTTCGTACTGCGCAATGGCGACATCCGAGCTTCCGTCGAACAGCTGCTGATAACCGCATACCATTGCCGCCACCGCGTCCTCGAGAGGTGGACTCGAGTTCGGGTTGCTCGACTCCCAAGGCCCCGACGCAAAGGCCTCGGTGTTTTCGAGAACGGCGGCGAACAACTCGGCTTTCGACCCGAAGCTGTAGTGGAGTGCCGCGAGGTTGAGGCTCGCTTCTTCCGCGATGCGACGAGTGGTGGCCTTGGACAGCCCTTCACGCGCGATGACCCGCGCAGCGGCGCGCACCAACTGAGCACGTCGCTCGGTGAGCGTGGAGTACCCCAACGTCTTTCTCCGTCCTAGTCCACCGGATCCGATCCGGAAAGTCATTTCGGTCTGCGCCACCTCACCCTTGGATGCGGGTGTGGTGTCCGGACCACTCTCTGTCTCGCAGTTGAAACTTCTGGATTTTGCCAGTAGATGTCTTCGGAAGTGCGTCAATGACATCGATGACGTCGGGCACCTTGAACTTCGCCATTCGAGTGGCCGCATGACTCCGCAGTTCGTCGGGTGTCACCTGCGCGTTCGGCTTCGTCACCACGAATGCCTTGGGTCGTTCCCCCCATTTTTCGCTGGGTACACCGATCACCGCAGCTTCGAGAACGGCCGGGTGTGAGACAAGCACCTGTTCGACCTCGACAGAGGAAATGTTCTCTCCTCCGGAGATGACTATGTCCTTGCTACGGTCCCGGAGCTCGACGTAGCCGTCGGGATGCATGACCCCGAGGTCACCGGAGTGAAACCACCCTCCTTCGAAAGCCTTTTCGGTGGCCGCGGGATCGTTGAGATATCCCTTCATGACGCCATTGCCTCGCATCACGATTTCACCGATGGTGGACCCGTCCGCGGGGACGTCGGTCATGTTCTTGTCCACCACCCGCACTCCGTCCGTGTGGATCATTCCTACGCCTTGACGTGCTGCGAGTCTGGCTTGCTCGGTTGCGGGTAGCTCGGCCCAGTCGGACTGTGTTTCGCACACCGAATACGGTCCGTATGTCTCGGTCAGGCCGTAGACGTGAATGATCTCGAACCCGAGCGCCCGAGCTTGCTCGATGATGGTGGGGCTGGGAGGGGCCCCTGCCGTTGTCACCGTGACGGCCTGCGGAAGGGCCGCCGCCGAGGGAGAGTTGACCAGCATCACCAGGACGGTGGGGGCCGCGTTGAAATGACTGACCCCCTCGGTGCGGAAGAGGGCCCAGATCTTCTCGCTGTCGATGGCCTCGAGACAGATGTGGGTGCCACCGATGGCGGTAATCGCCCACGGTGTGCACCAGCCGTTGCAGTGGAACATGGGCAAGGTCCAGAGGTAGACGCTGTCGGAGGTGTGCCGAGAATGGATCAGCTCCCCCATCGCATTCAGGTATGCGCCCCGATGGGTGTACATCACCCCTTTGGGACGCCCGGTAGTGCCCGAGGTGTAGTTGATGCTGATCGTCGCCAGCTCGTCCCGGACCGTCCAGTCGATCGGCTCGTGCGCATTGTGATCGAGAATCTTTCGATATTCGAGGGCATCGACGCCGGCGATATCGCCGGCACCGATGACCACAACCGTGGACAGTCTCAATTCGCCGGCGATGGGCCGGATCGAGTCCAATAGCGACTCGTGGACGACAAGGATCTTGGCGTCGCAGTGGGCGAGGATGTAGGCGATCTCTGCCGACGCCAGCCTGGTGTTGAGTGCCACTAGGACACCCTTGGACAACGGAACTCCGAAATGCGCAACGAGTAGTTCCGGAACGTTGGGAGCGAGATAGGCCACGCGATCCTGCTCGCCGACGCCGAGGCGAGCGAGCCCACGCGCGAGTGCGGCGGCTTCTGCTGCGAACTCGCTATAGGTCGCACGTCGACCTCCGAGGACGATCGCGGTCTTGTCCGGAAAGGTCTTGGCAGCACGGTCGAGGAAAGCCAGTGGAGTCAGGGCAGTGACATACGGTTCGGACATGGGTGCCAACTTTCATCGGAGAATTCGGGCCGGAACACGCCTGATCGCGCGATCGTAAGACCACGACGAGGCCGACGCTTCCGGATAAGCAGCACGCCTCGCGCGACAGCCGGAAATGGTTCTCCCTACATGCGGCTGCGCGGTCAGATCACCCGACTCGACCATATGGCCCACTTGCCTGTCAAGAGACAATACTTTGGACTCGCCAAATCGACGGCCCAGGCACGCGAGGACGCCTCGCCCATTTCGAAGCCGAGAACGGCACCGCATCCTTACCGCGCAGAAACATCTACGTAACAATGAATATTGTTGCACGGCAATCCATTCCGACCACAAGACATGCGACTTGACAAGCGCGAAACCGACGCGGTTAATGGACAGGGTCCGATAGTTGATCAACTGCACAAGTCATGCGGCTTAACCAATTGCCCTGAAGGGATTGACAGCCGTCGAGTCGACCAACTAGCTTGACCATGTGCCCAAGTCGAGTGACTTGGATCACGACCCAACCAGGATGTGATCGTTCCGTTCGCTCGCCGAGAACGGGAGCCACATCGGATTGCCCACGAACGCAGCGGAGGAAACCATGGTCAGCGAAGTATCGGTGCTCGGGCTCGGAAACATGGGATATGCACTGGCGCGGGCATTCGACGCTGCTGACCGTTCTGCCACCGTCTGGAACCGGACGCCGGGCAGGAATGTGGGACTTCAGGCGGAGTCTGCGCCGTCCGCAGCGGCCGCGCTTGCTGCCAGTTCCCTGTCGGTGATCTGCCTGTCGGACAATGCAGCGGTTCGCGCCTTGCTCGACGCTCCTGAAGCGGTGTCCGCGGTGAAGGGCCGAACCATCGTGAATCTCTCGACGGGAGTGCCACGCGAAGCGGGCGAACTGCAGAAACTCTTCCACGACGCCGGCGCCGAGTACCTGGACGGCATCATTCCCGACTACCCCGAAGCGGTCGGCACCAAGGAACTCGGAATCGTCTACTCGGGGTCCGAACATGTGTGGAACCGCAATCGCGAACTGCTCTCTGAGCTGGGAGGCGCATCCTGGTACGCCGGGGAATCCGTCGGAGTGGCGGCGGCGATCGACACGGCGATGTGCATCAACTTTTATCACACAGCTATCGGTGCATTCGTCGAGTCGGCTGTCTTCGCGCGGCACGAGAACGTTTCGTTCGAGAGTATCGAACGAGTGGCACTCGAACTGGTCGCATTGCTCCGCCACCAGATCCCTATCGCGGTCGCCGAAATGCGGGCGGGCAAGTTCGACACCGATCAGGCCGATATCGACGTGCACTGGCGCGGGACCGAGATGGCAGCGGAGGCGATGAGCCTCCTCGCCGGACACCGCGACCTGCATATTGCTCCCCTCGTCGCCGACCTGCGACGAGCCCATGAAGCAGGTTTGGGCGACAAGTCGCTACCCGCACTGTCCACGCAACTTCTGCCCTAGACGCACCCCTACCCGACCACGCGCGACGCATAGTCCTGACACACAAAAGGAGATGAACAGATGGCGGCCTTGCAGACTGTTCCGAACGACACCCTGGTAGAACACATCATCGAGATCGTCGACCGCGAGGGCGGCGTGATCGTCGAGAACTTCATCGACGACGAGACCCTTGCCGGGCTGTGGGACGATCTCGGACCTGACCTCGACAAGACTCCCGGCGGAGCCGACGAGTACCTCGGCAAGAAGACCCGTCGAATCTCGTCGCTGTTTGCCCGTAGCAACCACATGGAAACGGTGGTCACCCAGCCGTCGTATCTCCAGACCGCCCGCGCGCTGATGCAGAAGCCCGTCAAGGTGTATCTCGACGAGTGGATGGACATCACGCCCACCATTCAGATCAGTATCAGCCAGGCCATCCAAATTCACCCGGGTCAGGGCAAACAGCCCCTCCACCGCGACGACGCGATCCACCTTCGCCGCCACCCCGGCCCTCACAGCCGTGTCCAGCTGATGCTCGCAATGAGTGAGTTCACCGAGGAAAACGGCGGCACGATGGTCATTCCCGCCAGCCACCATTGGGACGACGAGCGCACCCCCCTCGAGTCCGAAGCGACTCCCACGGTGATGGCAGCCGGATCTGCACTGATCTGGGTGGGCGGTGTCTATCACGGCGGTGGGCACAACCGGTCCGACCAGCCGCGCACCGGCCTCACGATCGGTCTCGATCTGGGCAACCTGCGGCAGGAGGAGAACCAGTACCTCGCCATCCCTCGCGAGAAAGTTCTCGAGTACTCCGAAGAGGTCCAGCGACTCCTCGGCTACGACGTGTGCCCGCCGTTCCTCGGCGCATACGAGATGAACGATCCTCACATCCTCCTCGAGGACAGGGAGATCAGCACGACCATGGCCGCACAGACTCTGTTTGGAGCAAAATGAGCACCGCCACCACTCCCCCGATCGTCCGGGAGGACGACGCGACGCCCTTTGTCCGCGCCATCACCACAGCGCTGCGCCGGTCCGCAGGCACACCGGCCGGCATCGAATTGCTGTCCACCCTGCCCGCTGTCGTCGGCGTTCGCTCGGCCTCCGATTTCCAGAGGGCGACAATAGTTTCGGGCGCCTCGGAGGTCCGGGTGCACCGTGGTCTGGCAACGGACACAGACGTGGTCGTCGACGTCGATCCGGCAACTCGCCGCCTCGCTGGGAGCCAGGACGACGTCGAGCCCGGGGCGGCAGCGGTCGCCGCGGTCCTCGAGCCGGAATTGCCCGAGCTGGCCGATGTCGCGGCCGAATTCTGGGAGCTGACGAAGAATATCCCCGGCATGCCGGCGCTGAAGTTCGTCGCGACCGACTCGGGCGACCAAGTGGTCGTCGGTGACAGCGCACGACCCTATGAGATTCACGGTGCCGAAGCAGATTTGCGCCGCATCCTCGGTGGTTTGGAGACATTCCCCGATTCGCTGTTCGCGGGCAAGTTGACCATCAGTGGCACCTTCCGCGAGTGGTCTGTTGTCACCGGCGCATCTATGAAGGCGGTTTACGATGTCTAACAATTTCGATGCGGCGGCGTGGGTCGATCAGCATTCCATCCGCACCGTTCGGGCGGAAACCCTCAGCCTCGACGGTGTCCTGATCGGAAAGCACCTCGCCCCGCAGAAGTTCATTTCGGGCGCTCACGGTGGCGGATTCAGTTTCGCGGACATCGTCTTCGGTGTGGACATGGCCAACATTCCTCAGTTGGGGTTCGATTTCGGTGACTGGCGCGGTGAACTCCGCGATATCCAGTTGAGGCCGGATCCGAGCACCCTCGTAGTGGACCCCTCTCTCGACGGTCTGGGGTCGGTGCTGTGTGACATCACCGACCAGAACGGCGTGCCACTCCCAGTCTGCTCACGGTCCACCCTCAAGCGAATGGTCGAGGAGCTGGCTGCGCGTGGGTATACCGGCAAGGCCGCCATCGAGATCGAGGCCACCGTTTTCGAGGAGTCGATCGAGCAGGCCCGCGCCCAGGACTTCAAGAATTTACACCCGCTGGGTGGCTCGTCGGGTGCCGTCTACGTGCTGAGCCGCTCGCGTGATTTCACCGAATACATGGATGCGGTTGCGCGTCGACTCGACGAACTCGGAATCCCATGGGAAGGCTGGGCCGACGAGTCCTCGATCGGACAGATCGAGTTCAACATCTCCCCCACCGACATCGTCACCGCCGCTGACCTGTACGTGCGGACCCGCCAGGCCATGCGTACTGTCGCGTACGAACTGGGCCGCACGGTCACCTTCATGGCACGCTGGGCACCGGACCAGTACGGTCAGGGCTCGCATATCAATCTGTCCCTCGAACGTGACGGAGTCAACGCCTTCCACAACCCGGACAACCCGCACCGTCCGTCGCAGGCGATGACCGACTTCATCGGTGGAGTGCTCGCGACATTGCCGGCTGCAACGACGTTCCAGTTCCCGACGATCAACTCGTACAAGCGCATCGTGGAGTT
This sequence comes from Rhodococcus sp. JVH1, assembly GCF_000280725.2. Lineage (NCBI taxonomy): Bacteria > Bacillati > Actinomycetota > Actinomycetes > Mycobacteriales > Nocardiaceae > Rhodococcus > Rhodococcus sp. JVH1. The sequence continues at coordinate 504,797 of NZ_CP166290.1, forward strand.
GGATGGCCCGCCCACCAGCATCACCTGGGGCGTGGAGAACAAGTCGACGGCAGTGCGTGCGATCTGCCGCGATGCCAAGCAGACCCGAGTCGAGTACCGAGTGACCTCGGCCGATGTGAACATCTATCTCGCGTTCGCGGCTTTCCTCGCGGGCGGCATCATCGGGCTCGACCAGCACATCGATCCGGGACCCGAATGCAGTGTCATGGCGTGGGGGCTCCCCGCCGGAACCGTACCGAAGATCCCGACGAGCCTGTCCGCAGCTACGGACATCCTGGTCGCCGACACCCTGTTGTCGAAGGTCCTGGGAGCGGATCTGGTCGACTACTGGGCCGGTACGCGCCGGTGGGAGTGGTTGCAGTTCCACACCACAGGCGGCGACCCGGACGCCGGCATCTCCGACTGGGAACTTCAGCGCTACTTCGAACACATCTGACAGCGAACACCACGATCGGCAGGAAGCTCATTATGAGAGCGGCAGTGCTCAATTCGGCTCCGGGAAAACTCGAGCTCGAAGACCTCACCATGGACGACCCCGGACCACGTGAGGTCGTCATCCGTACAGCGGCGGTAGGGCTGTGCCATTCGGATCTGCACTACATCGATGCGACCTGGAGCACCGACTTGCCAGAGGTTCTCGGGCACGAAGTCGCCGGTGTCGTCGCCGCCGTCGGTAGCGAGGTGTCGTCGGTCCGGCCGGGTGATCACGTCGTCACCTGCGCCACCATCTTCTGCGGGTACTGCCGCTACTGCACCAACGGCCAACTGTCCCTGTGCCTGAACCACCAGGCACTGCGGACCAGGCCACGCCCCAAGCTCACCAATGCAGCGGGCCGGCCGGTAGGAACGATGGGCGGACTCGGCGGATTCGCCGACAGCATGTTGGTTCACGAGAACGGTGTCGTTAAGATCAACAAGGCCATGCCCTTCGACCGGGCGTGCCTTCTCGGCTGCTCGATCGTCACCGGCGTGGGAGCAGTATTCCGGGGCGCGCAGGTACAGCCGGGATCGACTGTCGCGGTCATCGGGTGCGGCGGTGTCGGCATCGCAACGATTCAGGGCGCCCGCCTTGCCGGCGCTTCCCAGATCATCGCCATCGATGTCAACGAACATGCTCTCGAGCAGGCGAAGTTCTTCGGTGCGACTTCGACGGTCAACGGCCGTGAAGTCGATTCCGTCGAGGCGGTGCGCGAGCTGACCGGCGGTGGAGTCGACTACTCCTTCGAGGCGATCGGAGTCCGCGTCACTGCCGAGCAAGCCGTAACCATGCTCGCGCCGGGCGGCGTGGCAACGATTCTGGGCATGGTCCCCGACGAGCAGCCGCTGCGCATCCCGTCGTCGGAATTCTTCGTGAAGGAAAAGCGCATCCAGGGATCCCTGTTCGGATCGAACCAATTCATGGTCGACATCCCGCGGTTCGTCAACTACTACCTCCAGGGCCGACTCCGGCTCGACGAGATGGTGTCCGAACGGATCCGACTCGACGAGATCAACGACGGTTTCGACGCCATGCGCGAGGGCGGGATCACCCGCGTCGTCATCGAATTCGATCAGTAGAGACAGGAGGAAGCATCGTGCGACCACTCATTGGTATCTCTGGGCGTCGTTGGCAAGGAACCCGCGTCGACATGGAAGCCCGCTATCAGAAGAAGCCGTTCGACGTCCACGTCTCGGATTTTGCGACCAAGGTAGCCGCCGCCGGTGGTCTACCGGTGCAACTTCCGTACGAATCCACCGGCCCGGATCTGATCGACCGCCTGGACGGACTGTTGATCAGCGGCGGCCAGGACGTCGACCCGGTCCGCTGGGGCGGCGAACCTATCGATGCTTGCGACATTGATCCGCTTCGCGACGAATACGAAATCGCCCTGATCCGCGACGCGCTCGATGCCGGAATCCCGATACTCGGTATCTGCCGCGGAATGCAGATCCTCAACGTCGCACTCGGCGGCAGTCTCGTACCCGACCTGCCGACGCACGAACTTCATCACCAACAGCCAGGTCAGCCGGTCGAGAACGAGACGCACACGGTGCAGTTCCTGACCGGATCGACGATGTTCAACATCTACGGGCGCACCGCAAACGTGAACTCCCTCCACCATCAGGCCGTCGACACCGCAGGCGCCGGTCTCACCGTGACCGGGTGGGCACCCGACGGGGTCGTCGAAGCAATCGAGTACGGCGACAAACCTGTCGTCGGAGTGCAGTGGCATCCGGAATGGCGGCACAAGGATGAGATCTTCGACTGGTTCATCGACCAGGCATCAGCAGATCAAGGAGGACGCCGTGGAGCTGCATGAGTACGCCGCAGCCGACGCGACCGAGTTGCGTCACCTGATCCGCTCCGGGACCGTCTCGGCCGGTGAGGTATTCCGGGCTGCCGTCACCGCAATCGAGAAGGTGAACACGAGCCTCAATGCGGTCGTCGGACCCCTCTTCCAGCACCCACTCGAATACGACACCCGGGGCCCGTTCGCCGGCGTCCCGTTCGCGGTCAAAGATCTGTTGCTCACCGCACAGGGTGTTCCGTCCGAATCCGGTAGCGCTCTGACCCGTGATTTCGTTGCCTCTGCCGACTCCGATCTCATGTCGCGTTGGCGCGAGGCAGGTTTGGCGACTGTGTGCCGTACCTCCACACCGGAATTCGGGTTGAGCTGCACCACCGAGCCAGTGGTCAGTGGACCAACCCGCAACCCGTGGGATCCCACCCGCACCCCCGGTGGATCCAGTGGTGGATCAGCCGCGCTCGTCGCGTCCGGCGCAGTTCCCTGGGCGCACGCCAACGACGCGGCCGGTTCCATTCGTATCCCCTCGGCCCTGTGCGGGCTCGTCGGTCTCAAACCGACCCGGGGCCGGACACCGGTCGGTCCAGGTGCCGACGAACCGCTCTTCGGGTTGACGAGCGAGTTCGCAGTCACCCGCACAGTGCGCGATGCTGCCGCACTCCTCGACGAGGTACACGGCGGTGTTCCCGGCGACCGTTACCTGATCGCTCGCCCACCTGGCCGGTATTCCGACGCCCTCATCGATGCGCGGCATCCTCTTCGGATCGCGGTGAGCACTGAGTCACCGTTCGGTACTGCCGTCGACCCGAGGGTCGCCGAACAGGTCCTGGCAACTGCCCAGGTGCTCGAACAACTGGGCCACCACGTCGACTACGCGCAGCCAATCGTCGATGGCTCGATGCTTCTCGAACTCACCATCCGTTTCTTCGCCGCGTCGATCGGCCACACCATCCAGGAGATCAGCGGACGCGACGATGTCGAAGCATCGCTGGCACGTGTCGAGGCTTCCACTGCCGCATGCGGACGCCGCGGCCTCGATCTCCGCTGGACAGATGTCGCGGAGGCCCGTTCCTGGCAGAACGACATCACGCGGAGCACTGCCGGTTTCTTCGCCGACGAGTACGACGTCCTGATGACGCCGACGGTCGCCACACCCGCCTGGAGCGTCGGGAGCATGCGCGGAAACCAACCGGGCTGGAGCGCCGAATCGTGGATCCGCGAGATCTTCGAACACGTGCCCTTCACCGTGTTGTTCAACGTCACTGGTCAGCCGGCGATCTCGGTGCCGATCGGCATGGTCGACGGTCTACCGGTCGGTGGTCAGTTCGCCGCCGCGCAGGGCGGTGAGCACACCTTGTTGGCGCTGGCCTCAGAGCTCGAGCAGGCCGCGCCCTGGGCCGGCCGAGTACCCCCCATTCATGTCACAGCAGACAACATCGACCCGTCTGGAGCCATTGCAGGCCTCGGCGGGTCCGTACCCGAGGAAGTGCTTCAGTGATGGCCCAGACGCGCGCAGAGTGGGAACAGTACGTCGGCGAATTGGTCCTGCCGACCGCGATGTGGATCGACGGTGGCTGGCGAGAAGGCACTGGCGACTCCGTTCACGATGTGATCAGCCCGCGCAACGGAAGCGCCGTCACTCAGGTGCCGTTGGCCGGCGACGACGACGTCGATCTCGCTGTCGCCGGTGCACGGGCTGCCTTCGAACGCGGCGACTGGTCGCGGATCTCGGCGCGTGAGCGTGGCAAGGTACTCCAGCGGTGGGCGGATCTGATTCACGACAACCGTGACGAGCTCGCGGCACTGGTCGCCCTCGAAATGGGCAAGCCCGTCCTCGACGCCCGCGACATCGAGCTGAAGACCACAGAGCAGACGTACCGGTGGTACGGCGAGCTTGCCGACAAGCAGCTCGACGAATCCCCTCGAGGACTCGCCGACGCAGTCGCCTTGGTCACGCGCGAGCCCGTCGGTGTGGTCGCCGCGATCACCCCGTGGAACTTCCCCATGACGCTGAGCAGCTGGAAGATCGCGGCAGCACTGGTCGTCGGCAACAGTGTCGTGGTCAAACCCGCCATCCAGTCCCCGTTGTCGCTGCTTCGGGTCGCCGAGCTCGGTACCGCCGCAGGTCTGCCCGCCGGGGTGCTGCAGGTACTGACCGGGACTGGCGGACAGGCCGGATCGCGTCTGGCTCGTCACGAGGGCGTCAACTGCCTGACCTTCACCGGCTCACCGAGTGTCGGAAAGCAGCTGATGCACTACTCCGGCGATTCCAACGCCAAACCCGTGCATCTGGAGCTGGGTGGAAAGAGCCCGCACATCGTGTTCGCCGACGCGGATCTGGACGCAGCAGCAGAGTCGGTGGCATGGGCGATCACCTTCAATGCCGGCCAGATGTGCACTGCAGGCGCGCGACTGATCGTCGACGAGCGCATCGACAAGCAATTCGTCAGCAACGTGATCGAAAGGATCGCCGCCAAGAAGGTCGGTGACCCCTTTGCCCCCGAGACAGTGATCGGTCCCCTGTCCAGCGCCAAGCACCGCAAGGATGTCGCCGCCCATGTCCGGCGCGGCGTCCAGGAAGGTGCCACGCTCGAATTCGGGTCCCCCGACATCGCCGACGGCGATGGGTTCTACTTCGATCCGGTCGTCTTCACTGGTGTCGCCCCCAAGCAGGCGTTGTTCCAGGAGGAAATCTTCGGCCCCGTGCTCTCGGTGACATCGTTCGACGGCGCCGACGAGGCTGTCGCGCTGGCGAACGACTCGCAGTACGCACTCGGGTCCGGAATCTGGACCACGAATCTGCGCACAGCCCATGATGTTTCACGCCGTATCGATGCCGGAATCGTCTGGGTCAACTGCTTCGAAGAAGGCGATCTGACCGTTCCCTTCGGCGGCCGCAAGCTATCCGGGCACGGCGCCGACAAGAGCGAACACGGACTCGAAAAATTCACCTCGCTCAAGACCACCTGGATCCAGCTGTGAACGCGCGACCAACGGAAAGGATGAACGCATGGCACGGATAGGAGTTCTCGGACTCGGCCTCATGGGGTCCGCAATCGCCGAAGCATTTCTCGTGGCCGGCCATTCGGTCACCGTATGGAACCGCACGGCGTCCAAGGCCGAACGGTTGGTGGAATTGGGTGCCTCTGCAGCAGGCACCCCTACCGAGGTGCTGGCCGTGAGCGAGTTGACCGTCATCGTCCTGTCCGACTACCGGTCGGTCCGGGACGTGCTGGACGCGATCAACGGCGACTCGCGCCGCCCGGAGGCTGCAACGGTTCTGAACCTGACGACCGGAGACGCGGCAGCAGCTATCGAGTTGCGAAGCCACCTGGCCCCCACCGGTATCGTGTACCTCGACGGTGCGATCCTGTCCTACCCCAAGGCGATCGGCGCCGACGCCGACGTCGTGATCGCGGGCCCTGAAACCGTGTGGGATGCGCACCGTCCAGTACTGATGTCGTTGGGTTCCGGCACCGCCTTTGTCGGTGAGCAGATCGAGCACGCCAATGTCATCGACACTTCGGTCACCGGCAGCTTCTTCTGCGTTGCGATGGGAGCGTTCTACGAAGCCACGGCATATGCCGCGCGCTCGGGGATGGCGGCGGACAAGCTCGTTCCCTACGCGCTCAGGTGGACCGAGCAGCTGAGGACCGAGATCGAAAACGGCGCACGCGCGATCGTCTCCGGTGATTATACGACCGACCAAGCGGCCGTCGACACCTACGAAAAGGCCGTCGCCATGATCACCGAGTCCATCCAGCATTCCGGTCAACCTGCGCACCTCAACAACGCGTTGCTGGCGAATCTGCGCGCCGCACAGGCTGCGGGGCACGGTCGAGATTCTCTTGCAGCGGTACACGCAACCCTGACCACGGATGTCGGCGCATGACCGAAACGCATACCACGGAAACAGAAAGAGCGATCATGGGTAACACCACAGTGACCGACAACCACATCGCCATCATCGGAACCGGATTCTCCGGGATCTGCGCCGCGATCAAGCTGAAGGAATCCGGGATCGAGGATTTCGTCATCTACGAGCGTGCCGATGACGTGGGGGGAACGTGGCGCGACAACACCTATCCCGGGGCAGCATGCGACGTTCCCAGCGTCCTGTACTCGTTCTCATTCGCTCAGAATCCGGAGTGGACCAGGACCTACAGTCCGTGGAACGAGATCCACGACTATCTGGTCAAGGTGTCCAAAGACTTCGAGATCGACTCGCACATCAAGTACGGTGCCGAAGTGTCCGAACTCCGGTTCGACGACAGTGCCCTGAACTGGACCGTGAGCTTCACCTCGGGTGAGTCCGTGACCGCACGTTCCGTCATCAGCTGTGTCGGTATTCTCAGCCAACCCTCGATTCCACAGATTCCGGGATTGGAGTCGTTCGAGGGAACTACCTTCCACTCGGCGCAGTGGCGTCACGACCACAAGCTCGAAGGCGAGAAGGTCGCGGTCATCGGAACCGGTGCGAGCGCGATTCAGTTCATCCCGAAAATCGCCAACGATACCGAGAAGCTGTATGTCTTCCAGCGTTCACCCCACTGGGTCATGGAACGCGGTGACCAGCCCATCAGCGCCCGCACCCGCCGCCTCTACCGACGCTTCCCGCTGCTCGAGCGGTTCGAGCGGTGGCGCACCTACTGGGATTTCGAGACCCTGTCCCGCGGCTTCCTCGGCAACCACCCGAAGGTGGTCGAGAACTACCGCGAGAAGGCCCTCGAATTCCTCGCCGAACAGGTGCCCGATCCGGGACTGCGCGCCAAGCTCACCCCCGACTACGACCCGGGATGCAAGCGCCGCCTCGTCTCCGACGAGTGGTATCCCACCCTGCAGCGCGACGATGTCGAGCTCGTTACCGCGGGTATAGCCGAGATTCGGCCGCACTCGATCGTCACCACCGACGGCGAGGAGCACGAGGTCGACTCGATCATCTTCGGCACCGGGTTCACCGGCACGAGTTTCCTGGCGCCGATGAAGGTGTTCGGTCGCCGTGGTGTCGAGTTGTCCGACGCATGGAAGGACGGTGCCGCAACGAAATTGGGGGTCGCGACCCACGGCTTCCCGAACCTGTTCATCATGTTCGGACCGAACGCCGGCCTCGGCCACAACTCGGTGGTCTTCATGATCGAGGCGCAGGCACGCTACATCACCACCGCCGTCAAGCGGCTGCTCCGCTCCCGCGGTGCCGCCCTCGATCTCGACCTCGACGTTCAGACCCGCTGGTACGAGCAGACCCAGAAGAAGATGCGCGAGACGGTGTGGGTGACCGGTGGTTGCAGCAGTTGGTACCAGTCCGCGGACGGCCGAGTCGACACCCTGTGGCCGGATCTGACACCGAACTTCTGGCGTCAGACGCGGCTGTACAAGAAATCGGACTTCGCCGCGATCCGGCCACAACACAACTGACATTTCATCGGTCGGCGCAAAGTTTGTCGGAGCGCCGACCGATGTGGCCTGCCAGGGTGTGCCCGGGACAATCTGTAAACAACGTGAACTGGAGAAAATAAGATGCGGGTGGTATTCGTCGGCGGAGCCGGCGCCATGGGTTCACGCGCGGTCCGCACCGCCGCCGAATTCGACGAGTTCACCGAACTCGTGATCGCCGACTTCAACGCCGCAGCGGCGGAGTCGCTGGCCGCCGAGTTGGGTCCGCGGGTCTCGGCGGTGAAGTTCGATGCCGACCGCGACGATCCACGGCAGTTGTTCTCGGGTGCGTGGGGCGTGCTCAGCTCCCTCGGACCGTACACGCGGTTCGGGACCAAGATCATGAAGGCGGCTATCGAGTCGGGCTGCCAGTACGTCGACATCAACGACGACTGGGAACCGACCCTTCAAGCGTTCGAACTCGATGAGGCAGCCAAGGCTGCGGATGTAACGGCGCTGATCGGGATGGGCGCAAGCCCGGGCGTGTCGAACGTGCTCGCCGCCACGGCCGCCGCTCAACTCGACGAAGTTCACGAGTTGCTGACCGGGTGGGCATTGGTCGGGATCGCCTCCGACGCCGGCAGCGATCGCCCCCAGGCCGCCATGCTGCACGTGGTCCACCAGTGCACTGGCACGATCCGCGCGGTCGAAAGCGGCGAATATGTGGATGTGGCGCCCCTGCAGACCCTCCCGATCCACTACCCCGGCATCGGGGACGTCGTGGTGCGCACCATCGGCCATCCCGAGGCGGTAACACTTCCCCGCACCTACCCCGGTCTGCAGCGCTGCGTCAACGTCATGTCGGGTCCCGACTGGTACTTCGACTACGTCACCGACCTGATGGACGGCGTCGAATCCGGCCGGATCACTGCCGACCACGCCGCGGTGGCGATGGACCGCACCCCGCCACGACCGACCGACGCTCCACGCACCCGCCGGCTCCCACCCGTATTCGCATGGGCCCGGGGCACCCGAGACGGGGCCGAGACGATCGCCGCGGCAGGCATCACCCGCTGGGCACCAGGAAAGATGGCTGGTGCCACCGCCGTCCCCGCGGCCGTCGCCCTCCGGTTACTTGCCCGCGGCGACGTCTCGCTCCGTGGTGTGGTCACCCCCGAAGCGGCAGTGCCGGCGGAGGAATTCTTCGCCGCACTCGACCCCCACTACACCGAACCTGCCGGAATCGAATCCTCGCTCGTCGAGCTTGTCACCACACAGGCGGTCCCCTCATGAGCAACCCACTCAACAGCGTCACCGACCACGTCGAACACTGGGCGCACCACACCCCCGACGCGATCGCCGTATCCTCGTTCGACACCGAAATCAGCTACGCAGAACTCCTCTCACTCATCGACAGCACCGCCGCACGCCTATCCGCGGCCGGTGTCCGGCCGGGAGACCGGGTCGTTCTCTCGGGCATCAACACCCCGGCCTGGGTAGTAACCTTCCTCGCGGCGCTGCGCATGCGCGCGGTGATCGTGCCCTTGAACTCTCGGCTCGGGGCCGAACAACTCCGGCCACTGATCGACCTCGTCGAACCCCGCATCGTCCTCGTCGACCACACCCAGCTCGAGGTATTCACCACCGCACGGATCGCCGAATCCGGAACTCCGGTACACCCGCTGGGCTCAGGGGACATCACCGACGCGTTCACCGGCATGCCCACCGATCACCGCTGGTACGCCCCCAGCACAGAGGACCGCGACACCCTCGCCCTGCTGAGCTTCACCTCCGGAACCACCGGAAACCCCAAGGCTGCCTCGATATCTCACGGCTCCCTCGTCGATTCGTCGAGTGTATACGTGGCGTGGATGCCGCTCCGCGAACGCGCGGTCTCGACCATTCTGGTTCCGCTGTTCCACAACACCGGTTACGTCGACCAACTCGGATTCATGCTGGTCATCGGCGGCCAGGTCGATCTCGTGCCGCGGTTCCGCACCACGGCCGCCATCGACGCCATGACCCGGCGACCACCGTCTCACCTCGCCTCCGTCCCGAGCATCTACCGCATGCTCATGCTCACCGAGCACGCTGACACAATTCTTGGTTCCTGCCGGCACGCCCTGGTCGGGGGTGCCGGAATGCCACCGGCGTGGAGCACCGAGTTCTTCGAACGCTGGCCAGAGCTGAACCTCTTCCACGTCTACGGCCTGACCGAGTTCACCTCGGCTACTCACCTGTTGCCCGCCGAGGAAATCATCGACCACGGCGACACCGTCGGCTACCCGGTGGCAGGTGTGCAGTGCTCTATCCGTGACAAAGACGGCAATGAGGTGCCAGTGGGCGCCGCCGGCGAGGTGTGGGTCAGCGGGCCGATGCGGATGCTCGAATACTGGAAGCGACCCGACGCCACCGCAGACGCATTCAGCGGTCACTGGCTCCGCACCGGCGACGTCGGAGCCGTCGACCCGGACGGGCGACTGCGGCTCCTCGGCCGGATCAATCAAGTCATCAACCGGGGCGGCGAGAAGATCCTCCCCACCCAGCTCGAGGACCTCCTCGCACACAGCACCGCAATCGCCGAGGTCGCCGTGGTCGGCCTCCCCGACCCGGTCATGGGAGAACGTATCGTCGCCGGCGTCGTCCTCCGCGACGGGCACGCACTCGACGAAACCGACGCCAAAGCACAACTGCACGGCCGTGTTCCCGACTACGCAGTCCCCGAACAATTCGTCATCATCGACGAACTCCCCCACAACGCCAGCGGAAAGATCGACCGCACACACGCCACCGAACTGATCAGCCACCTCGCATCAGTCGCTGCCGAGTATTCCTGAATCCCCACACTTGCGGTCCGTCTACGCGTCGCCGCGACGCCGACGGGCAACCCGTTCGTCTCCACTTCCTCTTTCCGGAAAGGTCGTAATGGCCATCAGCACGTCACGAATCGTTCTCGCCTCGCGCCCCACCGGCAGTCCCACAGTCGACAACTTCCGTCTCGAATCCTGCGTTACCCCCGATCCGTACGACGGGCAGCTGTTACTGCGCACGCAGTTCCTCTCGCTCGACCCCTACATGCGGGGTCGGATGGATGCCGGCGAGTCCTACGCCGACCCGGTTGACGTCGGGTCGGTGATGGTGGGTGGCACGGTCTGTGAGGTCCTCGATTCTCGCCACCCCGACTTCAAGCCCGGCGACATCGTGTTGTCGGATTCGGGTTGGCAAACCCATGACGTGGTCGACGGTGCCGCTGTCCGCAAGCTCGATCCCGCCGCCGGGCCTGTCTCCACCGCTCTCGGCGTTCTCGGTATGCCCGGATTCACCGCATATGCGGGTTTGCACGAGATCGGGCAGCCGAAGCCCGGCGAGACCGTTGTCGTTGCCGCAGCCAGTGGACCTGTCGGCTCCGCGGTCGGACAGATCGCGAAACTGCGGGGGGCGCGTGCCGTCGGAATCGCCGGCGGGCCCGAGAAGTGTTCCTTCCTGCTCGACGAACTCGGTTTCGATGCCGCGATCGACCACCGGGCGCCCGACTTCGCGGACCAGTTGCGGGCCGCGGTACCGAACGGCATCGACGTCTACTTCGAGAACGTCGGGGGCGAGGTGGCGTCAGCCGTCCTTCCACTCTTGAACGATTTCGCCCGAGTGCCGGTCTGTGGTCTGGTCGCCCAGTACAACGACTCCTACGTGGCGGACGGCGCTGACCGGCTTCCCGGGTTCTTCTCCAAGGTCCTGGTCAAACGCCTTACCGTGCGCGGCTTCATCGTCTACGACTTCGCCGACGACCTGCACGATCAGTTCCAGACGGACGTGTCGCGCTGGTTGGCCGACGGGCGGTTCGCGTACCGCGAAGAAGTGGTCGACGGACTCGAGCAGGCACCTGCGGCCTTCCTCGGGCTGCTGCAGGGCAAGAACTTCGGGAAGCTCGTGGTCCGAGTCTCGGACTGACCATAGCCCGCCCACATTTCGTAACACCCACCCGGAAGGTAGTGATTGTCGGGCCGTCACCCGGAGGGAGCGTCGCGCTCGTCACCGGCGGTGGCTCGCCGGAATCGGTAGGGCAGCGTCGTTGTCGCTGGCGAAGGCCGGGACCGACGTTGTCGTCATCGACATCGATGGCGACGCCGCCCATCGGATGGTGGAGGAAGTCACGGCAGCGGGTGGAAGGGCGCGGCCGCGCCCTTGACCGAGATTTCCGTCGAATGTGGAATCGGTTGATGAAAGTTCATGTCACCGGCGGATCATCAACGCTTCGTCGACCGCCGGACTCATCGGTGCGGCACAGCATGTGCTGCACGGGGTCTCCAGGGGCGCCGTCCGACTCGTGTCCAAACACGCGGCAATCGAGCAGGCCGCGAACAATATCCGGGCGAATTCGATCCATCCCACGTTCACCCGTAGCGCGACGGCGGACGAAGCAGCGATCGCCGCGGGCACCACGCTCGACGAGTGAGCCGCCGGGACGCCGATAGGCCGCCTCCCGGACGTTCAGGATGTTGCCAATGTTGTGGTCCTCCTCGCCTCCGAGTACGTGATAGGCGGAGCGGGTACCACACGGTAGGTCCTGGTCCTACTTCGATGTCTTCGACGTCCGCCTTGCCGTTGTCGCCGCAGGCTTCTTGGATGCCGCCGCGGGTTTGCTGCTCGAACGCGCCTTCACAGTTTTCGTGCGGTCGTGGCGTTGCTCGATGAGTGCCGCGAAGGACTGCGCCGCGAACTCCATGCCTCGTTGGAGTTTGTCGTCGTCCTGATAGGTGAACCACTGCAGCGACAACCCGTCCGCGACGGCGGGGATCTGCTCGGCGAGCAGGTCGACCAGGGACTCGTCCTCACCCTCCGCCAGGCCGTGCCGCAGGACCTCGGCGAAGAGCTTCTCGTGGATGTCATACGACCGCACCGCCAGATCGGGGTACTGAGGCTGGCGGATCGACCACATCAGCAGCTCCATCTGCGCTCGGGTGTAGTCCGGGTCACTGCGATACCACGCCACGATCTCATTCAGCAAGCGGGCCGAGGCAGCGGCAAGACCCTCCCCCTCCAGGCCATAGTCGGCTTTCTCCTCGATCTTCTCCGCCTGCTGTTTGAACAGCTCGTAGAAGATCTCCTCCTTGCTGCGGAAGCAATAGTGCAGGGTCGCCGGGGGTGCGCCGGCCTCCTCGGCGATCTTGCGGGTGGTCGCACCGGACACCCCGTGCTGCGCGATCACGCGAACCGCAGCCTCGACGAAGAGATGCCGGCGCTGCTCAGCCGGTACATGTGCCATATCCGGTTCCTCACTATCGGCCTAAATGTTCACAACCGCCGAGGGTGGACGAACCGACCTGGGCGATTGACTCAGTCATATCCTACGTCACAGTAATGGGATTCTCTGGGCCGACCAAAGTTTTGGCCTCTCGTCAGGCGCGCCCGTGATAGTCCCGCCCAGATCCCCATCACCGCCCCTGGCATGCATCGAATGTCGTCGGCCCACGCGGGAACGAAGCCCAGTTCACCAGTCGGGCAGATCCGCGGTGCAACGCGGTGTTGGTGACGCGTTTGAAACACGCCAGAAACGACGAATTAAGTTGATGCAAAACAGTTCTGCCATTTCTGTCCGGCACTTGACACGACGGCAAAAACAGCGCCTAATGGACCCACTCCGACTTGGGCAGTCGAACAAGTCGTTCGGTCAAGATGAGCTGAACGCCCTACGCCACTCCCGCGAACAGGCGTTGACACTACAAACTCGAGCAACTATCTTGACCATATGCCCAAGTCAGTGATTCAAGTCACTGTCCCAAGAAATTGTGGCGGCTGAAGCAGCACCTGCCACGTGACGAGATTCCCCTGCTGACCACCTACCCGAAGGATGGAAGTCCGATGACCAGCACAACTCAGGCAGCCCTCGCTCATGTTCCGAACACCGCCACGGCGGACGAGATCGCAGCGATCGTCGAGCGCGACGGCGGTGTCATCATCGACGGGATGCTCACCGACGACCAAGTCGCCCGATTCAACGCTGAGATCGACCCGCACCTCGACGGCCTCCGGCCCGGGTCGCTGTCCTCGAATGAAGGGGTCCAGGACTTTCACGGTGCTCAGACCAGGCGCCTGACGAATCTCGTCACCTTGAGTAAGACCTTCCGCGAAGAGATCATCGATCACGACCTCGCCCTCGCCGTCGCGGACCGGGCGATGCTCGACTCCTACGACTCGTACTGGATGGGCACCGCCCAGGTGATCGACATCGGCCCCGGAAACAAGGCACAGCCGCATCACCGCGACCTCGAGAACTACCCGCCGTTCCTCGCACTGGGCCCCCACGGCCCTGAGGTGATGTGCAACTTCCTCATCGCACTGACCGACTTCACCGAGGAGAACGGCGCCACCCGCGTCATTCCGGGCAGCCACAAGTGGCCCGACTTCAACGACCGCGGTACCCCGGAACAGACCATTCCTGCAACGATGAAGGCGGGCGACGCCCTGTTCTTCAGCGGGAAACTGGCGCACGGCGGCGGGGCCAACGTCACCTCGGATGTTCGCCGTCGGGGAGTGGCCTTCACCTTCAACCCCGGATATCTCGTACCTGAGGAGGCGTATCCGCACGTGATCGATCTCGAGCTTGCTCGGACGCTGTCGCCTCGGGTGCAGCAGCTGCTCGGCTTCCGTTCCTTCCACGACGACAGCCACGGTTACCCCGGACTTTGGCAGGTCAACTACGACGACATCGAGGACTACCTCGGTCTGTGAGCCGTCAGCCCATCGTTCGCCGACACCTGCTCGGGCAGGATCCTCGCGTGGGGCCGCCCACGACCGATCGGAGTAGTACATGAATTCCACACTCGAAGGACGCGGTGCGATCGTCACCGGCGCGGCACGGGGATTGGGGGCCGCGATCGGCCGCGTCCTCGCCGAGCGCGGTGCCCGGGTCCTTTTCGCCGACGTGCTCGACGACGACGGCGAGAAACATGCAGCACAACTACGCACCGAAGGACTCGAGGTCCACTACACACACCTCGATGTCACCGATGAAACATCTTGGGGCGACGCGGTAGAACTGGCACAGCGCTGTGTCGGCGGCGTAGCGGTCCTGGTCAACAATGCCGGGATCTCCGGTCCTGGAGAAGGCATCGCCTCCGAACTCGAGGGGTGGGACTCCATCGTCGCTGTCAATCAGACGGGACCGTTCCTGGGTATGCGTGCCGTGACACCGGCGATGCGAGCTGCCGGAGGCGGATCGATCATCAACATCGCGTCCATCATGGGGTACGTCGGCGATCCCGACTACCTCGCATATACCGCCACCAAGGGCGCCGTCAGGCAGATGACCCGCAGCGTTGCGCTCGAACTCGCGGGCGATCGAATCCGAGTCAACACGGTATGTCCCGGCTACATCAAAACCTCGATGAACGACGACGAACTCGACCTCGCCTCGTCGATCGACGACACCCCCCTCAAACGGCTCGCCGAGCCGGCCGAGATCGCACGAGCAGTGGCCTTCCTGGCATCGGACGACAGCTCATACATGACCGGCTCCGATCTCGTTGTGGACGGCGGCTATCTGGCCCGCTAGGGCACCGGCGACTCGGCCGCCGGTCTACACTCCGGAGATCGCGTCTCGAAGATCTGTGGTCGCTCCTGCGCCGGATGGTAGCCGTCGAGTGCCGCATGCCGGCCGGAGGTCGGTTTCACTCCCCACCGGTCGGCCCGATCACGCTGCCGCCAGCATTCGGGAAGTGTTGTGAACATATAATTCACGCACCCCGAGGCATCATCATTCTGTTGTGTCGCGTGAACTCTGCACGTGCGCGACATGCCGGAGGTCGGCTTGCTGAAACCGGAAGCCGACCCTGGATATCGTTTGCCGATCCCCTCTCCCCCAAGAAGTTCCAACGTGGATGGGGATCGGTCGCCACTCTCGCCCGCCGACCCACGGTTGCCTCGAGACATGCGGTATCACTCGGCGCACGATGGTCCGCATCAATCACGCTGATTATTCGCGTAACCGTGGGCCAGGGCGCGGGTCTCGATCCCAGGAGACTTGTGTCGTGAGCGGTGGTCGAATTCCGCGCCCTCCTCAGAATCGAACGCACGCATGCAAACCAGTTCCGAGCTGCTGTCCGTCCGTCCAAGACATGGTCCGCCGCCCGCATCGAACAGCGCGATCCGATCCTCGTGAGGGCTGAAGTCACCGATTACGATGAGCGCTTTCGGACCGCGTAGCACACAAGATCTTCGCAGCGGCAACCTTATTGAGGCCGTGGAAACGAATATCGACGATCGCCACCCGGAGGAAGCACTCTGGGTTGACGTAGCAGATCAGTATCGTGCAAACCGGCATCCGCATCGATGGGTAATACGCAGGAAGTCGGTGTGGTCGGTGTCAGCACAGGTCCGGAACCGCAGGATCGGCAAGTCCCAGGCAGGTACGAAGCATGGCGGTGCCGACCGGTCGGTAGATTCTCTTCAGCCAGCAAATTTCGCCGCATCCTCCAGTCGCCGTACCCCGTGCACTTGTTGATGTTGTCCTCGGACATTGTCACCTCTTGTCATGGCTCCGAGCCGCAATCCTTCTCGGTCGGGCCTGCCGCTGCACCCCGCGATACGAAGCCGCGGAGCGCTGTCACACGTACCGCATTGGTTCAACGCGGCGCGACGCGCGGCATGCCTCGGGCTCGAGCCCCTCGGATTCGAAGAGGATCTTGCACGGAAGTACATCTACAGTCGTCGCGTTGCGAGATCCAGTCACGCGAGCCCGGCGCGGGCATGCCTTCCCCGATCGGGACGTTCGGAAACATCAACGTAACACCGGTACCTGCAGGTCAACAGTGTGTAACCGGGGATTCGGTGACGTTGACAGCGCACTCGAAGAACACGCCTAATTACTTGAGCCAACGACTTGATCGCTTGGACAAGATGGTCGCACAGGTACGAGTTGGCCGGGACCGCAGCGAAGCGCCTCGGTCAAGTGTTGACACATTCGGCTTGGGCAACTAACTTGACCGAATGACCCAGTCAGTGACTCAGCTCACGTTCGACGGAGGACGTGAGGGCAGTCACCAGAAGGTCATCCTCATGCCGAACCGAACCAAGAGGAAGTCCGCCGCTCCTGCCCGCATTCACCGGTCGATACGAGCGGCTACCGCATCCATCAATCGCTACTCGACGTCCCACCCCATTTGAAAGAGCAACTCTTGACGAGGCAACTACGGCCTGTCATCGTCAGGACAGGCCTGGAGGATCCAGCAATGATTGATAAACCGACATCTGCCGTCACTGGCGAGATCGAACTCCCCGGTCTTGATGAAGGGCATCTGAGTCGAACTCAGATCATCTCGCTCGCTCTGGCGTCGTTCATCCCTGCCGTGGCGATCGCCAGCTTCCCCGTTCTCCTGGTAGCCACCGCCGGCAACGGCAGTTGGTTGGCATCGTTGATCTCTGCAGTTGCGACAACATGCGTCGGCGTTGCCGTGATCACGTTTGCCAAGCGGTTCGTCGCCACGGGGTCACTGTATTCGTATATCGCCGAAGTCTTCGGCCCCTGGGCGCGCTACCTGATGGCCGCGACCCTGTTCCTCGGTTACCTTGCACAGATTCTGTCGATGTTATTGATCATCGGCCTCTACTCAGGCAGCTTCCTCCTGTCGGTGGGCGTCGATTCCGGGCTGGACCACGGCACCCAAATCTTGATCTACGTGGTGTCCGCGATCGTGGTCATCGCGGTGACGTGCAGGGGTCTGGACACGTCAGTCGTCGTCGCGGTTTCGCTCACCGTATTGTCGTTGCCGTTGATGCTGTTGATCACCGGTGCCAGCGCTATCCACACGGGCCTTCATCTCGGCGAACAGTTGTCACTGCAGGGCTCGACCACCAGCGGCATCATTGCCGGCATCGCTATTGGTGCCGCCTTTGTCGTCGGCCTCGAGAGTTGCGCTGCCCTGGCCGCCGAAACCAAGGATCCCAAACGCAATGTCCCCGCAGCCGTGATGAGCGTCCCGGTAATCCTCGGCGTCGCGTATCTCGCCGCAACGTTCCTTCAAATCCCCGGTTTGATGCAGGCCTCGGCGAACATCGAAGCAGGCATGTCCGGACCTGCAGCCCTCGCGCAGCAATCCGGCCTTGGCGAGGGAATCGGACAGGCATCGGATCTCGTCTTGGCGATCGCCACGTTCGCGTCCCTCATCGGCTTCGCCAACTACGGTTCCAGGTTCGCTGCGACACTGGCAGCGGACGGACTGCTCTCGATCCGGTTCGCGCAAGTACATCGTCGTCTACACAGTCCTGTCAATGCCATTCTCCTGACGGTCGGTGTCGGTCTCGTGGGGCTCGTGACCATGGTCGCGCTGGACCTGGGATCGCCGTTGACGATCTACTCTGCCGTCGCGACGCTGGTCGCATACTTCTGGGTCATTCCCTATGTCCTCATCTGCGCTGGAGCAGTGAGACTGGTCGCGCGCGAGAAGAAGCTGGGTGCGGGTCTGGTCACCGCGTGCACCGTGGGCGCGCTGACGATGGCATGGTTGCTTGTCAGCGCAATCATCAACCCACCACCGGCTCCGATCGACGCGATGACCTATGTGTTCGTGGTCGCCACACTGGTCTTGTCGGCAGCGTTCGCGGTCGCCGGGCGGAGACGCACCCAAGACTCCGTGAAATCAACGGAAACACGTCCGGTCACGCCTGATCCCGTCGCATAAGTCCCCTCGGACCCAGCCAAGAACAAGCAGGGACACGCCGATCGGGCGTGTCCCTGCTCATAGGTTTCGACAACACAGCAAGCCCATGGCTTCGTTCGAACCGTTGTACCCAACTCTCGACCGGCTCTCCCCCGGACCAGCGCAAAGCCGGCGGATCGAGGCAGCACCAATTCGGGGCGCAGCCCGCGCTTAGCGCTCAGTGGCAGGAACCCAGCCGGTAGATTCCGGCGACGCGTTCCATGCGCAGGCACGAGCAACATTTCGCAGGCAACACGGCGGTCACAACCCTGCCGAGCACTAGAAAGGAACCTGTCTGAAGCCCTCAGACGTGTTCCGAAGTCCGGTTCTACATATCGAAACCCTTCCCGCGCAATAGGGGTGGGCGCACTGTCGGCGGACCGGTCAGAATTGCAGTCACGACAACGTGCTGCCGCACAGCCCACTCCCCCCGCCTTACCTCGATGTACTGGTCCGGGGTGACCCGATGCCGGGTGCTGCGGTCTGACCGTCTTCCGGCCCGTCGAGAGCGCCAATGAGATCGACGTTCGGTTCGCGGTCGATGCGGGTCGCCAGAGGCTTTTCCTGGACGAAGAGTAGGAGGAAGACCGCGAGGATCACGAGTGGGACCATGTACAGGAAGATCGGGGTCAACGCGTCGTTGTAGGCGCCAATGATCACCTCACGTACCGGTTCTGGGAGGCTTTTGAGGATGGCCGGGGTCAGTGAGTTCTCGCCTCGAGGGAGCGCCGTGCCGGTGTCAGGCATCCGCTCGGCGAGAAGGTTCGTCAGGCGCGTGGTGAACAGGCTTCCGACGATCGCGGCTCCGAGTGATGCCCCGATCTGGCGGAAGAAGTTGTTGGATGCGGTTGCTGTTCCCACTTCACTTGCAGGGAAAGTGTTTTGGACGATGAGTATGAGGATTTGCATGCCGAGCCCGAGTCCGACTCCCATGAGAGCGATGTAGCATCCGATCACTGCCAGTGACGTGGTGGGCGTCAGTGTCGACAGCTGCACCAGGGCACCAGCGACGATGAGGGTGCCGATGATCGGGAACCACTTGTATCGTCCGGTCTTACTCACGACTAGTCCGGATCCGATCGAGGCGACGAGCAGTCCCGCCATCATCGGAATCATCAGCAGGCCGGCCTCGGTGGCATTCTTGCCTGTAACCATCTGCAGGTACGTCGGTAGGTATGCCAAGGCGCCGAACATCGCGATTCCGGTGATGAGACCCGCCACGGTGGTGAGAACGAAGTTGCGTTCGGCGAACAGGTGCAGGGGGATGATCGGTTCGGGAGAGCGACGCTCCACCATGACGAAGGCGATGGAGGCTCCGATCGCGCCGATGATGAGGCCGATGATGACGGTCGAACCCCAGGCGTAGGTGTTGCCGCCCCAGGTGGTGAAGAGGATGAGGCAGGTGGCTGCGACCGCAATCAGTGCCATACCCCAGCCGTCGATCGTGGGTTTGGTGGTACGGCCTTTGGGCAGGTGGAGGAACAATACCGCGGCAGCGATGGCGAGAAATCCCAGTGGCACGTTGATCCAGAATGCCCAGCGCCAGCCGATGCTCTCGGTGAACCACCCGCCCAGCAACGGTCCGCCGACCGACGCGAGTGCGAACACACCGCCCATGGCGCCCATGTACTTTCCGCGTTCGCGGGCGGGGATGACGTCGGCGATGATCGCTTGGGACAGCAGGATCAGTCCGCCGCCACCGAGCCCCTGAACCGCGCGTCCGATGATCAGAGCGGTCATGCCGGGCGCGAGGCCTCCGATGATCGACCCGGCGATGAAGATGCTGATGGCGCCGATGAACAGACCTTTCCGACCGATGAGATCGCCGAGTTTCCCGTAGACGGGCATCATGATTGTCGAAGCAAGGATGTATGCGGTGGTCACCCACAACATGTGGTTCACGCCGTTGAGTTCCCCGACAATGGTGGGCAGCGCGGTGCTGAAGATCATTTGATCCAATGATGCAAGCAGCATGGTAATCATCAAGCCTGCAAAAACCAGCACAATGCTGCGGCGATCGCTCGAAGATGCTCCTGCCGGACCTCGATCGGTCAGCTCCGGGGTGGCGTCCGGGGACGCCGGCGTCGGTGTGGTCATCGAGATCCTTACTTCTGAGGGTTTGCGGGCCGAATGATCTCGGCCATCAACTCGAGCGCAGGGGTGAGGAGTTCAGCTCGGGTCTGGTTCTTGTCGCTGTTCTGCCAGCGGCGGAAGACGTAGCGCATCGCGGCTCCCGCGGTCATGACCGTGGCACTGGCCTCCTCTTCGGCGTCCACTCTCCCCGCGAGGTGTCGCTGTTCCGGGTTGGCCAGTAAACGCTGCGCCACAAGTCGCGTCAGAGACTCCTCCAGTTCGTGCAAGCCCCTCAGGTGGCGCTGCAGAAGTTCCGGATTGCCTTTGATGATCTGGCGGCGCCGCGAGAGGAGATCGAAGTCGTCACCGAGGCCGTGTACCGCGGTCTCGAAGATGTGAATCACCGCGCGAAGCGGGTCTGCAGGGTATTCGTCGAGCAACCGGTTGACGGTGTCGTCATCAGGAGCGACGAGCACATCGCCGATGACCGCGGCATCTTTGGACGGAAAGTAGTTGAAGAAGGTCCTGCTCGAGACGTTGCTGGCGGCACAGATCATGTCTACTGTCACCGCGTCGTATCCACGCGCGCCCACCAGCTCGACAGCCGTCGTTTCGATGAGTTGACGAGTCGCCAGCCGTTTACGCTCACGCAACCCACCCTTTTCTTGCATACAGTGAATGATTGCACTCACTGTATATTTTGGCAATCCGCGGGAGGTTGAGACGGCTACACATGGACTCACCCATGCCAGGTGACCTGCGCTGATCGGCAAGGTCGCGCGTCAGTGCCCGGACACCGAGTCGACGATGGCGGCGCAGAGCAGGGCCGGTGAAGGTCTTCGTCCAGCCATCCGGGGTGCGCCGATCGACAGATCCTCGCACCGGGCGTCCCGGCGAATGTGCTCGAACAGTCGCACCCCGCGACGCCGACCCGAACCGTCACGGCGAACGGTGTGGTCACCCCGATCACCGCGCCCGTCCTTCTCGTCGACACACTCGTCGAGACTTCTCGCATACCTCCCGTGGCCCGCAAAGCGCGAGACTTTCACCAAGTTGACGTGCCGCTGTCAGTCCGAGTCTGCCGCGTCACCGTCAGGCAGGATCGAAAGGAATTGCATGCTATCGATATCGGACAGAACGAGTTCGCGGTCATAGGACAACCGAACCCTGCTCCCGAGCCATGATGTTCGCGACAATTCGACCAACTGTCGAGTATTTGCCAGTCGGGACTGGGCGTGCACCACTACGAGTGCCATGTCCAAGTACGAGTGCAGGAGTTCGGCCTGGAGCGTCGTCGCAAAGCCCATCTCCGCGAAACACTCTGCAACAACAGGTTGATCGGGTGCCAAAGAAACGATCGCCTCAGCGCCGGCCAACTCGGCCGGCGACCACGATTCCGTGAGGCCGATCGTATTTCGTCGACAAGATGTATCTCACGGGCAATATCAAGCGTCCGGTCGACACAAACTGCTTGAAGGTCCTCTCCAGTTCAGGTGGAACAGGAGCGCCCGAGGTGTCGTCCATCCGAGATCTCGCGTCGTGACCTTGCGCGATCAGCTGCTGCCGCCACGGTTTGTGCAGGTCGAGATCGAATCTGCCTGTCAGCTCTCGACCTGTCACATAGGTGCCGGATCCACCTAGACTCTCGAGGTATCCGCCTTCGACCATGGCCGCGGTTGCCCGGCGGACCGCCTGTACTGACTCGAGCCCGCCTCAGTGCTCGCTTCCCGTCTGTTCCACGACCCACGCGGCAATCTTTGCGCGGGAGGTGAATCCGAGTTTGGCGAGTAGATGCTCCACGTGGCCCTGGGCTGTGCGGGGCGAGATCACGAGTCGAGCTGCGATCTCCTTGTTGGTCAGGCCCTCGGCGACCAGGTCGGCGACCTGGCGCTCTCGTTTGGTCAGCTTCGGCGAAGTTGCCGCGGACGCCGAGGAAGTTGGTGCCGGCTCGCCGAGAGCGTAGGCGATGGCGGCTTCGAGCCCCAGGGCGCGGCCCTCCAGGCGGGCCGCATCGTATGCTCGCTCCCCGAGAGCCCGACGACCCGATTCCTCGCACTGCTCGTGGTGAGCGAGCATCGTCGGGAACACGACTCCGGCGCTGCCGATGGAGTGCCCGAGGGCCTCGGCCGCAGCAATCAGAACGATCGCGCGATGCGCGTCATGCTCGCCTGCGGCGAGCCAACCGAGAGCTTCGAGACAGGTGGCGACGGTTCTCGGGCTGTTCACCTGCCGTGCCAGACGCAGCGACTGTTCGAGTAGCCGCGCCGCCCGAACCGCATCACCCTGCCGCCACACTGCAACGCCCATACCCCACAGCGCGTACGCGCGGTACATCGATTCACCGCGCGCTTCCGTGGTTGCGCGCACCTGCTCGTAGCACTCGATTGCCTGCTCAGTTTCACCGAGGAGTTCGTGGGCTATCCCCAGCATGTGTAGCGCCCCGATGTGGAGTGGGTGGTTCTTCCGGCTGGTGAAAGTCGCGAGGGCACTGTGGAGGAGCGAGGGTGCACGACCGAGATTCCCGCTGAAGAGCGCGAGCATGCCGTCGGAATAGGCGACGAGTGCATGGACCAACGGGTCGGTCGATTGTTCGGCCAGTGCGCGCCCCTCCTCCACGAGTGCGGTTCCTACCGGAATGTCACCCTGCAATTCGGCTAGCACGCTGTCCGCATACAGCCCCTTGACTCTTTCGCGGGTAGGCAGCCTCGGAGCGCTGACCAGAAGGCGGTCGAGCCAACGCCGTCCCTCGCTGTACCAGCTCTGCGAGATCCAGAAGGGGAACAGGGCGGCGGCGAGACGCAGTCCTGTCTCGGGACTATCGGTCGCGCAGAACTCCAGCGCCTCTCTCGAATTCGACTGCTCCCGCCCGAGCCGGGCGATCCAGTCCAACTGCCTCGAGCTTATCCACTCGTCTTCCGCCGCAAGTGCCAACTTCACGTACCAATCCCGGTGCTGCCTGCGAAATTGGTCGTACTCACCGCTCTCCTGCAATTGCATGCGGCCATAGTCGCGCAGAGTCTCGAGCATCCGGAACCGCACAACGGTGCCGGCCTCTTCGCGGATCAGTATCGACTTGTCCACCAGTGAGGTCACCAGGTCGAGGAGATTCTCCGGATCCAGACCGCGGCCGCCGATCTGTTCGGCGGCGTCGAGTTCGAAGCTTCCGGCGAACACCGCCAGTCGAGACCACACCGCCTGCTCATCCGGTGTGCAAAGCTCGTAGCTCCAGTCGATACACAGCCGGAGAGTTTGCTGCCGTGAGGGCGCCACCCGGCTGCCTCGAGTCAGCAGCGCATAACGGTCGGTGAGCCGCTGCAGGATCTGCTCGGGGGACATCGCCCGGAGCCGAGCCGCAGCCAGCTCGATCGGTAGCGGCAGCCCGTCCAGTCGATGGCAGATTCGGGCGACTGCATCCTTGTTGGTGTCGGTGAGCTCGAACCCTGGGACGGCGATGGCGGCGCGGTCTACGAACAGGGTGACCGCGTCATAACGGGGTAGGCCCCGCAGCGTCGACTGCCGATCCGGGTCGGGCACCGTCAGTGGCGGTACCCGCAGCGCCGCCTCTCCGCCGATCCCCAGGGGTTCGCGGCTCGTGGCGAGGACCCGCACTCCTCGGCAGGCGCGCAACAGAGTCTCGACCAGCCCTGCCGCCGCGTCCACGATCTGCTCGCAGTTATCGAGAACCAGCAGCAATTCCCGGGGGGCCAGGAACTCCAGCAGTACCTCGCGCAACGATGTCCCCGCCTGTTCACGCAACCCGAGCGCGGCAGCCACTACATCGCTCAACGACATCCCATCGGACAGCTCACCCAACTCCACCAGCCATACTCCGTCATCGAACTCACGTCGCATATTCTCGGCCACTCGCAGGGCCAGACGGGTCTTGCCGACACCGCCGATCCCGGTCAGCGTCACAAGGTGGGAGACCGACAGCATCGCTTTGGTGTCCGTCACTTCACTCCGACGCCCGACGAAGCTGGTGAGCTCGATGGGAAGGTTTCCCTTGGCGCCGCGAGTGGGATGTGACGTCGGTTCGCGGTGCGCCAACGTAATGTTCTTGGCGAATGGTGAAACGTTTGCAACCGGTGATTGCTGCTGTGCGCCTGGTTCGGCGTGCAGAGACATCTCGTCGACAGGGAAGCCGTGGCGCAGCTGGATCCGCCGCAGTTCGTCACCGAGCTCAGCAGCCGAAGGCCGGTCCTGAGGATCTGCGGCCATTGCGCGTCCGATCGCCGCGGACACGTCGTCGTCGATTCCGTGCTCGCGTAGGTCCGGTACCGGCTGGGTGGTAATCCGCAGGAACTGGGCCACCACCTGCTCACCGCTGCGGCGCTCGAAGGCGGCATGACCGGTCAGGGCGCTGAACAACGAGGCGCCGAGTCCGTATACGTCCGAGGCCCGGCTCGGCGGATCTCCCCGGAGCACCTCTGGGGCTGTGAACGCCGGCGAGCCGGTCACTGTACCGGTGCCGGTCTCGAATCCGCCGGAGATGTGTGCGATCCCGAAGTCGCTCAATGCCGGATCTCGGTAGTCGGTGAGCAGAATATTTGCGGGCTTGATGTCACGGTGCAAGATCCCGAGCCGGTGAGCGGTCTCCACCGCCCCGGCCATCTTCACCCCCAGACGCAACGACTCGTCGATCGGGAGCGGCCCGTGTCGGCGGATCCGAACATCCAGCGAGTCCTGCGCGTGGTACTGCATCGCAATGTAGTGGAGACCGCACTCGGTGACGCCGACCTGCAGCACGTTGATGATATTCGGGTGTCCGCTCAGCCTGCCCATCGCCCGCTGTTCCCGGAGGAATCGCGCTCGATTTACCTCGTCCAGGTCAGCGGTGAGCACCTTCACTGCGACGACACGGTCCACGCCCGGCTGAGTGCAGCGGTACACGACACCGAACCCACCACGCCCGATCTCCTCGGCGTCGTCGAACCCTTCTGCCCCTAGCTGCGCAGCGACCCCTGCGCCCACGTTGCGTTGGGTTACGAGCGGATCATCATCGTCGGCCATCAGCTATCCAGCGATCCATCCGATCCGCGACGCTCGACGATCGACGCCGCGCATTCTCACCGTGAAAACCTGTGTTCTCAGGGTAACGCCGCCACCCGATGTCTCGGCCCCATCTCGAAGTTCTCTCAACCTCGATCCGCCGGGCAGTTCAGCTGTCCGGAACTCCCCGGCCGCGTCGTACTCGGTCTGCCGCGAAGCACACAGCTCCGCTGGCTATGTTTGCGCCTGGCATAGATATGCCCACCGCTCGAACTCCATCCGATCCCGCTCGTCAGCGTCATACGAGTCGAGACGATCCACGCCGTCGTGCCGCTTGCAAGCACGACACTTATAACCCAGTCCACTCATGGGAGGCTCGATTCTCGAGGTTCCGGCTGTATCAGTATGCGACGATGCGCTGTGGTAGGGGCATCCTCCAGGTACTGCGCGGCAGTGGGACGTTGGGTCAAGTCCCGGGGCGTGGTGTACGAGGTCGTCGTGTGACTCCTCGTGGGGTTATGCGGTCAGTGCCGCGGGTGTCACCTCCTGCTCGGGTTCGGTCGTGGTGGTGTGGTCGCGGTGGGAACGGGCGAGCACGTCGAGACCGAGATAGCGGCGACCCTCGATCCACTCGTCGTGTTGCTCGGCGAGGACGGCTCCAACGAGACGGGTCAAGGCGGTGCGGTCGGGGAAGATCCCGACCACATCTGTTCTCCTGCGGATTTCCTTGGTCAGCCGCTCCTTTAACCGGCCTTCGCGTGTGGGTCAATCGCAGACTGGCGATCTGGAGTCAGCGGTCGAGCCGGTGGAGGTGATCGGTCAGGGCGTCTGCAACGCGGTGGTGGCGAGCAGCTTCGTCGGGCCAGCCGCGGTCGCAGGCATCGGCTTCGAGTGCCTGGACGTCGGTGCGTTGCGCCTCGAGCGCGCCGCGGAACTCGGGTCCGGTGACGAAGTTGTCGCAGGTCTCGCAGATGTTGGCATAGGGACAGGCTCCGGCCGCTTCGTGCCGAGAACAGTAGCCATGGGCAACACGGGTTTTGAGCATCTCGCTGCCGAGCCAGCTGACGGTGTCGGGAACGATCGGCTTGCCGACCGGGGTAAGGGTGAACCGGCGGCGCATCTTGCCCATGGCCTGGTCGTAGGCGTCGCGCAACGTCGGCGATGCGAGGGTGGCGTAGCGGAGAGTCATCTGAGGAGTGACGTGCCCGAGCAGCGCCATCAACGCCTGCAGGCTCATCCCGGCATTGGCGAGCTCGGTGGCCCAGGTATGCCGCAGCTGGTGCGGGGTGACAATCAGGGGCCCGCCGCCAGTGCCGCGCAACCCAGACCGTTCAACGGCGGCGAGCAGCCCGTTGCGCAGCCGGGTCTGGCCGAGGCGGCGGCCGTGCGCGACGAACAGAAAATCGGTCAAAGCTCCGGTGCGCGGATGCGGCAGTGGTCGGCAGACGCCGCGTTGGGTGGTCCACTCGTCCAACACCGCGACGGTGGCGGCCGAGAGCGGCACCATGCGCTCGGTCGCGAGTTTGCCCAGCGGCACCTTCAGCCAGGTCCCGGCCGGGCCGTAGTCGACGACGCTGCTGAGCTCGAGATCGAGCAGTTCCCCGACCCGCAACCCCGCCCCGCGGAGCGCCGTCAACCCGATGCGGGCGAACGGATCCTCCAATCCGGCAACAGCGTTCATCACCACGCCGTCGACGTCGGGTGCCAGTGCGCGGGGCAAGGGTTGGTCGAGCTTGGGGACGTCGGCAGCGAAGACCAGCCGACGCGGTGGTGCCTGCTCCCAGCCCCATTCGGTGAGATCGTCAAGTAGGTTGCGCAGGCTCAGCACCGCCGATTGGATCACGGCCCTCGAGATGGTGCGTCCGGCGCCGGCTGCGGCGCGTTGCCCACGCCAGGTGCGGGTGCGGTTCCAGGCGAGGAAGCCCTCGATGTGACTGCGGTCGAGGCCGTCGAGGGACGTGACCTCGGGGTGGTGTGTGGTGAGGTAGTCGGCGAACGGCAGGAGGTCGTTGATCAGTGATTCGACGGATTTCGGGCGAAGCACGGCGGCTCGGACGGTGACGTAGCGCAACAACGTCTCGCGGATCGCGTCTGCCATCGGAACGTCGGCGAACCGTTGGGCGTGGCTGCGGGCCCAGGACCGGCGCCGTGGTGGAATGTCGACGATGCGGGCCTCGAACAGCACCTGCCGCAGACCCGCGATCCGGTTGCGGTATGCCCGCCGAGACGACGGCGGAATAGATTGTGTTGCAGCCAATGCGGCGTCGAAATCGTCGACGGTGTCGTTGGTGATGTCGCTGACGAGTCCGCCATGCCAGGCGAGCAGCACCGCCAGGCACTCGCCGAGGACGGTCTCGACCCACGACGGTGCCCAGCCCAAGGCCAGTCCGGCAGTCCGGGCCGCGGCGAACCCGTCCGGGTCGCGGGCCTCGACCGCACTCCCGAGTCCGGTGAGGTTCTTGACCGCGGCGAACTCGAGGTCCAGTCGCAGCTCGTCTCGACCGATGACGTGACACAACAGCGGCCACGCCCCGGTGCTGCGGAGTTCGGTAAGCCGGTCCGAGGCAGGCCGGGCCATCCATTCCCGCAGATCCGGGTGCACGGCCAGGAATGCGGTTGCGATGCGGGTGCGGCCGCGGACGGCTCTTCCGCCCAGCCCGAGGGTGGCGACGTGGTCGAGATAGCCGGCCAGCACCGTATCCGGGTCCACCACGGTCGGCCATGCCGTGGTCATCGCCGTGCCCCGGCGAGACTGGCCCGGGCGGCGCCGTATTCGGCGGCGAGCTGCTCGATCGACAGGTGCACGTACTCGGCGGTGGTCTCCGGGGAGGCGTGCCCCATCAACTCCCGCAGCACCATCAGATCGATTCCCGCGGAGGCGAGTTCGGTGCCGTAGGTGTGTCGCAGCCGGTGCGGACGCACCCGACCCGCGCCGGACAGGTCCCGGTGCCGCCGGAACAACGATCGCAACCCGGCCTCGGTCACCGGCGCCCCCACGGTGGGGCCCCGCAGCACCACGAAGCACTCCGGTGTGACCAACCCGGGTGGCCGCTCGAGGCGCAGATAGGCCGATAGTTCGGTGAAGAACACCGCATCGACCGGCACCACACGCTCCTTCGAACCCTTGCCGAGCACCCGCAGCCGGCGTCGACCGAAATCCACCTCCGCCAACCGAAGCGATCGCACCTCGGCGCTGCGCAGACCCCCGAGCAGCATCGCCCACACCATCGCCCGATCCCGATGGGTGCGCAGCGACGAGACGAACACGTCCACCGCGTCGGCGTCGAGGGATTCGGGCAGCAACCGCGGCTGGCGCACCAGACGGCCTCCGGCCCGGGGCCGGCCGGGCCCGAGATGCCCGAGCAAACCCCGCCCCGACGGACGTAACCCTTGACCCCGCCGGGGTGAGGGCACCGGATTGTCGGCGCGCACCCCGGTCATCACCAGGTACTCGAACAACGCCCGCACCGCCGCGACCCGCCGGTTGATCGTCGACGCCGCCGCCGTGCGCTGCCTGCCGTTCCTCGTCGTTGCGCCGGGTCGGGGATCACGGCGCACGCCCTGCCAGTCGATCCACTCGAACACGGTCACCGGCGTCACCGACGCCAATCCGAGATCGCGGGCGATCAGGAACCGCGCCAGGTTCAGCACATCGAAGGCATACGCCCGCACCGTCGCCACGCTGAACGCACGCCCGGCCAGATGTTTGAGGAACGCGTTCGCTGCCGCGCAACCCTCCCACTCGCCGACCACCACATAACCGTCGTCCACCGCGTGCACCCGAACGGCCATCGCCTGCTCCTCTCCGATCGAGCCGACACCGTCAGCATGCGCCCCATCCGGCCATCGGCCCCGGACCTCACGCCGCGCATAGAATCGTGTCGCCCGAGAGCCGGTTAACCGATCGCGGATTGTTACTCCAGATCTGTTTCCAGATCTGCTTGGGAAATGCGGTGAACGCCAACAGATCCGATCGGGCAGCGTCGAGGTGGTCAGCGACCTTCGGCAATTTCTCCGTCAGGGCGTCGATCACTCGGTCGTATTGAGCATGAACGGAATCGGCGTCCGGTTGGTCGTAGACCGAGTGCAGCAACCAGCGACCGGAGGAACGCCAGCCAGCCGGCACCATCCTCGGCGGAGGTCACATCGATCCCCAGGATCTCCCGGTAACCCTCGGCGTTCACCCCGACCGCGACCAGCGCGTGCACGTTCACCACCCGCCCGTTCTCCCGGACCTTGAGCACCAGGGCGTCGGCGGCGACGAACGTGTACGGCCCGGCATCCAAGGGTCGGCTGCGGAACGCCTCGACCTGGGTGTCGAGGTCCTTGGCCATGACGGACACCTGCGACTTCGACAGGCTCGTAATGCCGAGGGAATCGACGAGTTTTTCCATCCGGCGGGTCGAGACGCCGAGCAGGTAGCAGGTGGCCACCACCGAGGTCAGGGCACGTTCAGCGCGCTTGCGGCGCTGCAGTAACCAGTCCGGGAAATACGAACCCTGACGCAGCTTAGGGATGGCGACGTCGAGAGTGCCGGCGCAGGTGTCGAAGTCACGGTGTCGGTACCCCGTTGCGGCTGTTGACGCGGGTCTCGGATCGTTCACCGAAACCGGCGCCGCACAGACTGTCGGCCTCGGCGCCCATCAGGGCGTCGATGAACGTGGACAGCAAACTCCGCAGCAGATCGGGGCTGGCGTCGGTGAGGCGATCGGTCAGGAACTCGTGCAGGTCGATATCGTGGGCAGTGGTCATCGCGTGCTCTTTCGTCGAGTCGAGTTGGTAGCTCTCTCGAAGAATCACGCGATGACCGCCTGCTTTCCGGCTACGACACGCCGGTGACGTTCTGATCCGGCTCGTACACCATCGTCATGGACGCAACCGGACGTTGATGCGTCGGCCATCGGGCGAGCTGCCTTCGGAACCGTTTCTGGAGTCGCCATTCCTTGCGTTCTTCCTCCGTGAAACCACCCCAAGTGCCGTGGGGTTCGGCCGTTTCCAACGCGTGGTTCAAGCACGCCGCTCGCACTGGACAGCGATCGCAGACCAGTTTGGCGGCACGTATCCGTTCCGCCCGCGCCTCGCCGCGTTCGTGGTCCGGATGGTAGAAGATTGTCGTGTCGGTTCCACGACATGCAGCGGACAACTGCCAGTCCCACACCTCGGAGATCGGTATAGACATCCCACGCGGGTCAGCTGTCAAGCGGCCGCCGGTTGCGCTTCCGTATCGAGGTCGGGCCAGGCGGCGTGCTCGTCCCAGGGTTCGTCGTGTTGCAGGCACCACCACAGCCGCCCGAGGAGCTTGTTGGCGAGGTTACGCAACGCCGCGTTGTGGTGGTCGCCGACCGCTCGTCGCTTGTCGTAGTGCGCGCGGGCGCCGGGTGATTTGGTGAGCGTCGCGAACGCCCACCAATGGCACGCGTCGCCGAGTCGCTTGTTTCGGACCTTGCGAGCTTTCACGTAGTGCGAGCGTCCCGACGCCCTGGTGATCGGTGCTGTGCCCGCGAACGCACGGAGAGCTGCGGGTGTCGGGAAACGTTCTCCATCGTCGCCGATTTCGGCGAGGACTCGGGCGGCGAGAATCGGCCCGAGGCCGGGGACCGAGCGCAGGAGCTGTGCCTGCGGGTGTGAGTCGAAACAGCGCCCGAGTTCGGCCTCCAGCGCATCGACCGCCTCGTGCATCGCGGCAATGATGCCCAGCAGCCCGGTCACCGCGTGACCGAGGGCCGCCTCGACCTGCGGTGGCTGCCGCAGCGCCGGGGTCTTCAGATCGGCGAGGATCTGCTCCACCAGGCCGGGGTCGTTGCGGCGGCCACAGCGGTGCAGCAACGTCACCAGCCGGCGGCTGGTGAGTTTTTGTCCCGTAGCGGGAGTGGGCACCGCGGTCAAGACGGTCAGCGCGGATCGGAGTTTGAGATTCGGAAATGCTTGCAGTGCTTGCGGATAGAATTCGAGCAGCACCGATCGGAGGCGGCTGATGGTCCGGTGCAGCGCCCAGATCGCCTCCTGGTGTTGGCGAGCGAGTGCTTTGACCGCTCGCCCGTGCTCGCTGATTGCCGGCAGCACGCGGTGCACGTCGGGATCGGTGCGCAAGATGTTCGCCAGTATCGCGGCATCCCCGGGGTCTGATTTGCCACCGGCCTGGGCATGCCGTTCGCGATAACGTGCCACCGCCCGCGGGTTGATTGGGTAGACGGTGAACCCGGCCTCGGCGAGGGCGACGACGATCAGGTTCTTGTCGGTTTCGATGGCGATCGGCGTGTCTTCCGGGGTGCCACCGCTTTCCGCGATCAGTCTGAGGAGGTCGTTGAAACCGGCCGCGCCGGTGTCGATCCGTGCGCGGGCGACGATGTGTCCCGTTTCGTCGGCGAGCGCAATGTCGTGGTGGATTTCGGCCCAATCAATACCGCAGGTGATCCGCATACCGATCCTTCCCTTGCTGACAGCGAACCCATTCCGGTGAGCTCGAGGCCGGTGCGGCGACCTCATGGACAGCGCTCACGGCGCGGCATCTCACAAGCCGATCACGAACCTCGGGACGACTGGCAGGGCCACCGTCTATATTCAGACCTCTCACACAGTCCGGTGACATCATCGGCAGTGATCACCTTCCAGCAGCTCACCGTCTCAGACTGCGCCCGGATCGGTAATATCTCAGTGACCACCCGCCAGCCGCTTCTCCGTGTCGGATCAGGTCCGACTCACCCATGAGGTAGTGTCAGTAGCTTTGCAGGCATCCCTATTCCTTCGTGACTGCTCGGATGCCGGGAACTGACCGGCCCGTAGTGTACGAAGCGTTCGAGGTTGCATCCGGTCTCGACGGAGAAGAAACTTCACGGAGGCGGGGGGCCAGATCCCGCTCGAAGAGTTCCAGGAACCGCTTCTGATCGTGCCCGGGAGCATGGAACACGAGGTGGTTCAACCCGGCATCGAGATACGGGCGGATCTGCGCCACCGCCTCATCCGGATCCGACGCCACGATCCACCGCTTCGCCACCTGCTCGATCGGCAACGCATCCGCTGCCTTCTCCATCTCGATCGGATCGTCGATCGAATGCTTCTGCTCCGGCGTCAACGACAACGGCGCCCAGAACCGCGTGTTCTCCAACGCCAACTCCGGATCCGTGTCATACGAAATCTTGATCTCGATCATCTTGTCGATCTCCGCCACATCACGGTCGGCCTTCTCCGCCCCCTCGGCGACCGCAGGCATCAACTTCTCCGT
Organism: Rhodococcus sp. JVH1; assembly: GCF_000280725.2. Taxonomy (NCBI): domain Bacteria; kingdom Bacillati; phylum Actinomycetota; class Actinomycetes; order Mycobacteriales; family Nocardiaceae; genus Rhodococcus; species Rhodococcus sp. JVH1. Next base: position 537,433 of record NZ_CP166290.1, read on the forward strand.
GTACAGCTCCATGCCCTTCCCGGACGTGCAGATGAACCCGTCACCGCTCCGACCGGCGTACCGGGCCACCACCGGACCACCGGCGGCGATGTACACCGGAATCCCACCCTCGGGCACGTCGTAGATCGACGCCCCCCTCGTGGTGAAGTACTCCCCCTCGAAATCGACCCGATCACCGAGCCACAGCTCACGCATCAACCGGACCGCCTCCCGCAGCCGCGCGAACCGCTCCTTGAACTCCGGCCACTGACCCGCGAAACCTGTCGCGATCTCGTTGAGGGCCTCACCGGTACCCACGCCGAGCATGATCCGTCCCGGGTACAGACACCCCATCGTCGCGAACGCCTGCGCCACCACCGCCGGGTTGTACCGGAACGTCGGCGTCATCACCGACGTCCCCAGCTGCAACCGTGACGTGCGCTCCCCGACCGCCGTCATCCACGCCAACGAGAACGGCGCGTGACCGCCCTCGTGCCGCCACGGCTGGAAATGATCCGACACCGTCGCCGAATCCATCCCGTGTGCCTCCGCCAGAACACCCAGCTCCACCAACTCCCGCGGACCGAACTGCTCCGCCGACGCCTTGTAACCCAACTTCATCATCACGCCTCTACCCATGCTTTGAGCGGTTCCAGAACCTCACCCGCGAAACGTCTGAGGGTATCTGCGGCGGCGAAGTCGTGGAACCGGAGTACGAATAGTTCCACTCCGCGTTCGTGTTCCCGCTGAAACTGCTCGACCAGCTGCGCGGTAGTGCCGACGAGGGCGGCTCCCCACGCAGGTACCGGCATCCGCCGCGCAGTCAGTGCTGCCACGTGTTCGACGTCCGATTCGTCCGCTGCCATTCCGACGGCGTACTGGGCGGAGATGCGAGCTCGACCTTTCAGCTCGGACAGTTCCTCGAGTCTGTTCCGCGCTCCCCCGACGCAGTTCCACCAATCGGCGTACCGGGCGACCAGCGGCATGGTCAGCGTCGGGCCACCACCACCGATGTGAATGGGGATCCGGCCGTGCACGGGACGTGGAAGTCCGAACGCGCTGTGCAGCTGGAACTGCCGACCCTCGTAGTCGAAGGGCTCACCGGTGAACATCAGTTCCAGGATCTCGAGAGTCTCCCCCAACGCTTCCGAGCGCTCGCGTTTGGATCCGAGGGGAAATCCGAACGCGGTCAATTCAGACTCGACTGAGCCCCAGCCCAGTCCCAGATCGAGCCGCCCCCCACTGATCTGGTCCAAGGTGGCCGCCATTTTCGCGAGCAGCGCGGGATGCCGGAACGGATTGCATCCGACGAGGTGGCCGAGTCGTATCCGCGACGTCACAGCCGCGACTGCCGTCAGCAGAGTCCAGCTTTCGAGCATGTCGCACGGAAGAGCGCCCGGCGCGTAGAGGTGGTCCATCAGCCAGAAGGAATCGAACCCGCACTCTTCCACCACCGTCGCGGTCGCGAGTACGGAGGTCACATCCATCTTGAACTGGGGAACGTAGACGCCGAACTGCAGGTCACCCATCCGGTGGCGTACGTCGGCCGTCACGGCTGCCCGGGTAGCAGTCGCAGGAACAACGCTTCGGCGTCGGCCAGCAGTCCGTCGCCGTCGAGGAGGCGCCCCGTGATCCACGTCTTGCGACCGTCGATCCGGTCGATGGATGCTTCGACTCGCAACTTCCTGTGGATGGGAGTGATCTTCCGATAGTTCACCTTCAGGAACGCCGTCCGCGATCCCGGCTGTCCCTTGATACTCACGAAGATCCCGAGCAGATCGTCGAACAGTAGCGGGATGGTGCCGCCGTGGACGGCACCGTTTCCGCCCAACTGGGCGTCGGTGAACTCGACGACCGCGACCATGTCCCGGTCGCGAAGTTCCTGGACCGTGTACGGGATCAGCACCGGATGTCCCCGGCCGGTCAGATCGGGCCGGCGCGGGTAGCGTTCGAGTTCGGGCACCCGGAACTCGGTCAGCCGCTCCGTCGCATCGCGGAACTCCCGGTTCAACTGCGCCATGAGTTCGACCGAAGGCGCTGCTGCACACAGTGCGGATTGCAGTTCACGGAACGTCTCGACGAGCTCACCGAACTCGCGGCTCCCCGGCATTTCCTCCGCCACGTCTCGCGCCCACTCGCCCGGATGATAGGGGGACGTCGTCACGTATTGTTCGCTCGGCACAGTCGATTTGGGCACTGTGGCTCCTTCGTCTCGCTCCTGATCGTGGGAAGCGGACACCCGCGCGCTCCACCGGAACGCGCGGGTCCGCTCGATTCTCGTGCCGGAACAGCCGGTCTATCGGCTGATCAGCCGTTCGCTCATCATCGCGATATCGCGCTCGAAGTCGTCGAAGCTCCGGCTGGATGGCTCGATCGTGATCCAGGTGACGCCGGCGTCCGCGTAGGCACTCAGCCGCGGTGCGAGGGCGTCACAGAATGCGGTCGAATCGCCGGACTGCTGCAGTTCCTTCTCGAAGGGCACGAACGAGACGTCGATGGACGATTTACCGGCTTCGGCCCGCTTCTTGTTTTGCGCGGAGATCATCTCGCGGAGGCTGCCGATGTCTTCGAGCGGCGGAGTTCTCGTGATTTCCGCCATTTGCGCGGACTGCGCCATCGGCATCCATCCGTCCGCCGATTCGACGACGCGACGTCGGGCTGCCGTGCTGTTGCCCCCGATCCAGATCGGTGGTCCCCCCGGCTGCGCCGGCAGCGGGAGCGAGAGGTGGTTGCTGCATCCGAACTCCGGACCGTCGTGATCTTCGCCCACCCAGGTGGAGCGCATCGCGGCGATCGCCTCGTCGAGCAACTTCCCGCGCCGGGCGAAATCTGCTCCGAGCGCGTTGAACTCGGTCTCGAGATAGCCCGCGGCCATGCCGAGGGTGAGCCGTCCACCCGACAGTAGGTCGAGGCTCGCTGCCGATTTGGCCCCGAGGTAGGGGCTGCGATACGCGGCCACCATCACGTAGGTGATGAGTCGGATCCGTGTCGTTGCCTCCGCGGCCATACTCAATGCGACGAACGGGTCGAAGGCGTGGTGACCCCCGTTGGCCAGCCACTTCTTGTCCGGGTACGGGTGCTCACTCATCGCGAAGCCGTCGAACCCCGCATCCTCGACGAGCTTGGCCACCTGCCCGAGACTGCTGTCGCCGATCCACTGCGGGTAGTGCTTCACCGCACGCATCGGGAACATCAGATTGAATTTCAGATCCATGTCCCTGGGTTCCCCTTCAATTCAGCAGTTCACGGGCTATGACCACCCGTTGGACCTCGGTGGCGCCCTCGCCCAGCCGCTTCACGCGAAGGTCGCGAAACCACCGTTCGAGTGGCAGTTCGTCGGAGAGCCCGAGAGCGCCGTGGATCTGGATGCACCGGTCGATCACCTTGTACGCCACCTCGGTGCCGTACATCTTGGACACGGAGGCGTCGGTGCGCACGTCTTTGCCGAGATCAGCATTCCACGCCGCCTGGTACATCAGGAGTCGGGCGGCCCGCAGCTCGACTTCGCAGTCGACGAGCATCCACTGGATACCCTGCTTGTCGGCGAGTGTGCCGCCGAACACCTGCCGGTCCTTCGCCCACCGGCACGCCATGTCGAGGGCCGTCTGCGCGATGCCGATGGGTCCGGCGGCGTAGATGATCCGGCCGTGCACCAGAAAGTCGGAGGCGAGGGCGAACCCTCTGCCCTCCTCACCGATCAGGTTTTCGACGGGGATGCGCACGTCGTCGAAATGCAGCTCGTACGGCGCGAACGACGCCATCACCCCGATACGGTGAAACGACATCCCCGGAGTGTCCTTCTCCACGATGAAACAGGAAATGCCGCTCCGGCCTTCCCCGGTCCGGGCGTAGACGACGCCCCAGTCCGCCTTCTCGGCGTGACTGGTCCACATCTTGCTCCCGTTCAGCACGTAGTGGTCGCCGTTGCGGACTGCCTTGAGCTTGATCGCCCGTGCGGGATCCGACCCCCCGGACGCCTCACTGATCGACGTATAGGCCTTGGTTGCCGTGCCGTCGATGATCGGTTGTGCGTACCTGCTGAATTGCTCTTCCGTCGCCTTATACATCACGTTCGGCGGATTGCCACCGAACGCACCCAACGCCGGGAAGAACGCACCCATACGGCATTTCGCGGCCTCCTCGGCCACGACGACCTGCCCCAGGACGCTGAGGCCGGCACCACCGAACTCCTCCGGCGTCTGCATAGCCCACAACCCGAGCGACCGCGCCTTCTCCTGCAACGGAATCAGTTGTTCGCGGGGCAGCCCCGCCGCGTCGTGCGGCAGGGTCGCTTCGAGGGGATGCACCTCCGACTCCATGAATCTGCGCACGGTGTCCCGCAGCATGCGGAACTCTTCGGGCAGTTCCCAGGCACCGGTGACGGAGGACTGTTCGACAGTGGTCATCGGCCGTTCCTAGACCTTCTGGCCGAAGCGTCGCGCCCGGGCGTTGGCGAGCTGCGGCTCGTGGTTCGCGTCGTACTGGGCGATCCACTCCTCGGGAAGCTTGCCCCAGGCCTCGTTGATCTTCAAGCGCTGGCCGGGATTCAAGATTTCGGCTGCGACGACGTCACCGACGAAGATCGAGCTCTCCTGGACGTCGAGCGTGCCGACGATGCGGGCCTCGACGTAGCTGTGCGCGTCGAGCAGGATCGGGGCCCCGGTGACTCCGGTCTTGGTGCGCAGCTTCGAGAGCTTGTCCCCGTCCCGGCCCGAACTGCCACCGAGCGTCATCAGGATTTCGAGGGACTTCTCCAGCTGATCGTCCTCGGCGCTGAGCATGTGCATGACGAAGATGCCGGAGTTGGCCACCATGTCGTGGGTCTTGTTGTACTTGGTCAGGCTGATGGTGGCGCGGGGCGCCTCGGGAATGATGCTTGCGGAGCCCGCGGACAGCGACATGAGGCCGTTGCCGAACCCACCGTCGATGGTGGTGATGGCGACGGGAAAGGGTCGCAGCCCGGCTAGCACCTTGTTGGCGGCATCGGTATCGACGGTCATGGTGTGTTCCTTCATCTCGGGGGTGTTGGTCGGTGATCGCCGAACCAGCAATGGAGCCTGAGCTCAGTCGATGGTCCACGTGTTGTGGCCGTTGAGGGTGGCCTGCAGGTCGGCACCCCCGGTGGATTTCGCCGCCGTCACCTGGTTCCGGACTGCGTCGTCGTAGGTGGGGCGTGTCACCGAACGGATGATGCCGGTGACGGTGTACTTCAGACTCTGATCCGACAGACGCGAGAGCGCGTAGGCGTACTCGGGGTCGTCGGTGTGGGCGTCGTGGATCACGATGTCGTGTGGTGCGACATCACCGGTATTCGTCACCTGCAATCCGAAACCTCTTCGTACGACGCACAGTTCGCCGTCGTCGCCGAACGTGATCGGCTCACCGTGGCGCAGCGGGATCAGCCGCCTTGCCGCTTCTTCCTTGCGGAGGGCGTCGAACGATCCGTCGTTGAAGATGGGGCAGTCCTGCAGGATCTCGACGAACGCCGTCCCGCGGTGGCGGGCGGCGGCCATCAGCACCTCGGTGAGGCCCGCACGGTCTGAATCGAGGGCCCGGGCGACGAAGGTGGCTTCGGCGCCGACGGTGAGGGACATGGTGTTGAACGGCGCGTCGACCGATCCCATCGGTGTGGACTTGGTGACCTTGCCGACTTCCGAGGTCGGTGAGTACTGCCCCTTGGTGAGGCCGTAGATCCTGTTGTTGAACATGAGGACTCGCATGTTCACGTTGCGGCGAAGGGCGTGGATCAGATGGTTGCCGCCGATCGACATCGCGTCGCCGTCACCGGTGACCACCCAGATCGACAGGTCGGGACGGGTGACCGACAGGCCGGTCGCGAGGGTCGGTGCCCGGCCGTGGATGGAGTGCACCCCGTAGGTCTCCAGGTAGTACGGGAAGCGGGAGGAGCAGCCGATGCCCGAGATGAACGCGATGTTCTCCCGCTTGAGCCCCAATTGCGGCAGCATGCTCTTGACGGTTGCCAGGATCACGTAGTCGCCACAACCGGGGCACCAGCGCACCTCCTGGGTGGACGCGAAGTCCTTCGCCTTCATCGGCACCTCCGACTTCGGGACGGTGTCGAGGGCACTGAGCCCCAGTTCGAATCCACGAAGATCGGACGGGATGACACTGGTCATGGGAGAGCTCCAATCGAAGAACTGTGGGTCGCAGAGCTAGCGCGTGACCACGGCCGCGCGGGCGGCCGGGGTCTTGGCCGATTCGGAGGCGGCGAGGGTGCCGCCGAATTCCTGGAGGAACGCTTCGTGCAGCTCGTCCGCCCGGAACGCCATCCCCGACACCTTGGTGACGGGCTGGATGTCGGCGTCGAACCGGGCGCGCAGCAACATCGACAACTGGCCGAGGTTCATCTCGGGGGCCAGAACACGCCGGTACCCGGTCAACACCTCGGCGAGGTTCGCCGGCATCGGATTCAGGTGCCGCAGGTGCGCACGAGCGATCTTGTTGCCCCCACGGCGCATTCGCCGGACTGCTTCACCGATAGGGCCGTAGGACGAGCCCCAGCCGATGACCAGCACGTCGGCGTCACCGTCGGGATCGTCCACGATCAGATCGGGAACCTCGATGCCGGCGATCTTCGCCGCCCGAATCCGGGTCATCAGTTCGTGGTTGACGTCGGTGTACGAGATGTCGCCGCTGCCGTTTTCCTTCTCGAGTCCGCCGATCCGGTGCTCGAGACCGGCGCTACCGGGAACAGCCCAGTCGCGGGCGAGCGTCTGCGGGTCACGAGCGTAGGGCAGGTAGCCGCCGTCGGCGCCACCACCGTGCCCGGTGACGGCGAACGCCGGATCGATCGGAGGTAGCGCACCGACGTCCGGGATACTCCACGGTTCCGAGCCGTTCGCGATGGCACCGTCGGACAGTACGAGAACGGGGGTGCGGTAGGTGACGGCGATCCGCGCGGCCTCGAGGGCGGCATCGAAGCAGTCTGCGGGCGACTGCGGCGCGATCACCGCGACCGGGGATTCCCCATTGCGGCCGTACAGGGCCTGCAGCAGGTCGGACTGTTCGGTTTTCGTCGGCAGCCCGGTCGAGGGTCCACCTCGTTGCACGTCGACGATGACCAACGGCAGTTCCGTCATGACGGCCAGCCCGATCGCCTCGGACTTGAGGGCGAGTCCGGGACCCGACGTGCTCGTCACGCCCAGGGCACCGCCGTAGGACGCACCGAGCGCCGCGCCGATGCCGGAGATCTCGTCCTCGGCCTGGAATGTGACGACGCCGAAGTGCTTGTGCTTGCTGAGCTCGTGCAGAATGTCCGAGGCCGGCGTGATCGGGTACGTACCGAGGAAGACGTCCATTCCGGACGTCCGGCCTGCTGCCAGCAACCCGTAGGCCAGGGCGGTGTTGCCCGTGACCTGCCGATAGGTTCCGGCGGGCAGCGTCGCAGGCGCCACCTCGAAGCTCGTGGCGAACGATTCGGTGGTCTCGCCGTAGTTCCACCCGGCCCGCAGGGCCAGGACGTTGGCCTTCGCGATGTCCGGTTTCTTGGCGAACTTGCTGCCCAAAAACTCCTCGATGGCGGCGAGGGGCCGTCCGTACATCCAGGACAGAACTCCGAGTGCGAACATGTTCTTCGACCGCTCGGCGTCCTTCTTGCCCAGCCCGACCGATTCCACCGCACCCAATGTGAGGGTGGCCATGGCGATCTCGTGGATCTGGTAGTCCTCGAACTCGGCGGTCTCGAGGGGGTCGCCGTCGTACCCGACCTTCGACAGGTTCCGCTTGGTGAACTCGTCGCTGTTGACGATCAGCGTGCCACCGCGAGGCAGGTCACCGATGTTCGCCTTCAGCGCGGCCGGGTTCATCGCGACGAGGACATCCGGGCGGTCACCCGCCGTGAGGATGTCGTACTCGGCGATCTGGATCTGAAAGCTCGAGACGCCGGGAAGGGTTCCCTGTGGCGCCCTGATCTCGGCCGGAAAGTTCGGCTGCGTGGCGAGATCGTTCCCGAAAGCGGCTGCCTCTGCTGTGAACTGGTCGCCCGCCAGTTGCATGCCGTCGCCGGAGTCGCCGGCGATCCGGATGACGACCTGTTCGAGTTTGGTGACCGGTCCGGTCGCCGATTGCGTCGTGGATTCCATCTGACTACCGATTTCCCTTCGCCGATTCCGAGGCCAGAGCCCGTATCGACTGGTCGAGGTACCCGAGCAAGCTCGCGGTGAAGATGTCGTTGTCGTCGCCGGCCACCATGTGGCCGGCGTCCCTGACGTCGACGACTTGGGCGTGCGGGATCAGTTCGCGCATCTCCGCGACGCCCTCGTCGGATACGACGTCGGACTCCTTGCCGCGCACCAGCAGGACGGGACAGGTGATGTTGCGTGCCGCCCGGCGCGAACGTTCGTAGATGACTGCGCTGACCGGCGTATCGGGGTGGGAGCCCGCATCGTCGTTGAACATGACGCGGGGATCCCAGTGCCAGTGCCAGCGACCGTCGCGCAGCCGGAGGTTCTTCTTCAGGCCTTCGAGGTTGCCGGAGGGCCGGCGGCGCGGGTTGTACGCGGAGACCGCCGCGGAGGCTTCCTCGAGGGAGCCGAAGCCGTCGGGTGCGCTCCTCATGAACTGCCGGACCCGCTGTCCGCCCGCCACCTCGACACGTACTGCGATGTCGACGAGCACCAGAGCCTGTGCGAGCTCGGAATCCTCACCGATCGCGATCAACGACACCTTGCCGCCGAGAGAGGCGCCCACCAGAGCCACCGGAAGGTCACCGTGTTCATTTCTGACATGTTGGACAATTAGACGGACGTCTTCGGTCATGATCGACATGCCGTAGTTTCCGGATTCGTCCCACTCGCTGTCGCCGTGGCCGCGGAGGTCGACGGCGTACGCGATCCAGCCGGCCGCCGCCAGGCGTTCACCGGTTCGACGCCACGAGTGCCTCGTCTGGCCGCCGCCGTGCAACAGTAGGACGACGCCAGCGTATTTGCCGCTGGCACCGAACCTTTTCCACCGGTCTGCCGAGAGTCGAAGCCCCGCCCCCTCGATACTCAGCGTTTCCGGAACATCCGAAGGCTCTACGTCGAGCTCCATCCGAACCGCCTTTCTCGTGGGCTGCACCGCGTGGGGCCACACCGGGAGTTTGTCTCGGCGGCCCGGGCGAGGACTCTGGGTACCCACCCGCCCGGGCTGCCGTTCCCTTACTTTATCTGACAGTTGTGTTCATTTCTAGTCTTTCGGGACCGGAACTTCGATCACGACTGCGCCGGCCTGACCGCCACCCGCACACATCGCCGCGACGCCGTAACCGCCACCCCGCCGACGCAGCTCGTTCATCAGCGTGACGACCATCCGCGCGCCCGAGGCGGCCACCGGGTGACCCAGGCTGCATCCGCTTCCGGCAGTGTTCACTATCGATTCGTCGATCCCGAGTTTCTTGCACGCCGCAACGGGAACCGACGCGAAGGCCTCGTTGATCTCCCACAGGGCCACGTCGGCGATCGAGATTCCGGCCCGGTCCAGCACCTTGGGGATCACGTCCAGCACCGCAAGTCCGGTGCGCGCCGGGTCGACTGCCGTCGCCGCCCAGGACTTCACGGTGGCGAGGGGTGTGAGTCCGGCCTCGGCCACGAGGTCGCTGCCCACGATCGCCACCGCAGCGGCAGCATCATTGATGCCGCTGGCGTTACCCGCGGTGATGGAGAAGTCCTCGATCTCGGGATGAAGGACCTTCAGGCTCGCCAGCTTCTCCGCGGTCGAACCGCGGCGCGGATGTTCATCGGTGGAGAATTCCACCACCGAACCATCCGGCTGGAGCGCCTGCACTGGGACGATCTCGTCCGCGAAGGCACCGGAATCGATTGCGGCGAGCGCCCTTTCGTGGGACCTGAGTGCCCAGGCATCCATTTCCTCGCGGGTGATACCGACCTCGCGTGCCGTGTTCCATCCCACCGTGATCGACATGTCCATGTTGGGTGCCTCGGCGGAGTCCGGGTGTGTCGGCGGCATCCACTTGCCGGTGAACTCGTCGACGGTCCCGGGAGTGCGGAACTTCTGCAGCGGGCCGGTGGAGGTCGACTGGGTGCCGCCGGCGATCACCGCGCGTTCCGCTCCCGCGATCACGGAAGCGGCGGCGTGACCGATCGCGGTGAGGCTGCCTGCGCAGTGCCGGTTGACGGCCTGTCCGGGCACCTGGAGCATCCCGGCGACCACCGCCGCGTGCCGGGCGATGTCGCCGCCGCCGTAGTTGGACTCGGCGAGGATGACGTCGTCGATCTGCGACACGTCGAGCCCGGAGCGCTTCTGCACTTCTTCGAGTACGACGCGGGCGAGTTCCATGGCGGTGGTGTCGCGCAGGGTGCCCTTGAATGCCGTACCGATGGGTGTACGGGCACCGGCAACGATGACGGCTTCGATCTTTCCTGATTCTGACACTGTCCAGTCCTTCGATAGTGGGATGCGCGGGGTCAGCCGAGCGTGAAGGGGTCACGGGTGTCGCCGGTCAGCTCGACCCACACCGCCTTGGTTTCGGTGAAGTCCTTGACGGCGTCGATACCGTTCTCGCGGCCGATGCCGCTGGCCCCCATGCCGCCGAAGGGCACGCTCGGGGCTACGGCACGATACGCGTTGATCCAGATCGTGCCGGCACGCAGCTTGCCTGCCACCCGATGCGCCCGGTGAACGTCCTTGGTCCACACCGAACCCGCGAGACCGAACTCATTGCCGTTCGCAGCCGCGACTGCCTCGTCCTCGTCGGTGAACGTGGAGACGACCAGGACGGGTCCGAACACTTCCTCGGCCACGGCGCGCATGTCCGGTGTGACATCGGTCAGGACGGTGGGCTTGACGAAGTAGCCGCCGAGTTCCTCCACTGCTTCTGCACCGTAGGCGATGGTCGCTCCCTGCTCGCGCGCCGACTCGAAGTGCGACAGCACTTTCCGGAACTGCGGCTCGTTGGAGACCGGCCCCATCTCGGTAGCCGGATCCCGCGGGTCCCCGAGGACGATGGTCGATGCCCGGGCCACGATCTTCGACACCAGTTCCTCGGCGACACTCTCGTGTACGAGCAGACGCGACCCGGCGAGGCAGGTCTGTCCCGTCGCAGCGAAGATCCCCGAAATCACGCCATTGGCAGCGGCATCGAGGTCGGCGTCGGGGAACACCACCTGAGCCGACTTGCCGCCGAGCTCGAGCGTGAACCGGGTCATGTTCTCCAGAGCGGCCTGACCGACTTTGATGCCCGTACCGGTGGAACCGGTGAAGGCCACCTTGTCGACGCCGGGATGTGACGCGAGAGCGGCGCCGGTCTCGGGACCCCATCCGGTGACCACGTTGATGACCCCGGGTGGGAAGCCCGCTTCCTCGAAAAGCCGCGCGAAGGCGAGCGTCGACGCGGGTGTGTGGTCACTCGGCTTGACGACGAACGTGCATCCCGCTGCCAGTCCCGCGGCGAGCTTCCAGGTGAGCAGCAGCAGGGGCGAGTTCCACGGCGTGATCGCACCGACGACGCCGACCGGTTCGTGCTTCGTGTACACGAGGTAGTTGGGCTTGTCCGTCGGAATGACACCGCCCTCGAGCTTGTCTGCCATGCCCGCGTAATAGTAGTAGTACTCGGGCAGGCCCTTCATCTGTCCGGCCATCTCCCGCAACAGCTTTCCACCGTCGCGAACCTCGAGCTCGGCGAGGTTGTCAGCCTCCCGGGCGATGACGTCGCCGAGCTTCCAGATGAGCTTGCCGCGGGCCGTCGCGGTCATCCGGCCCCACGGACCGTTCAGTGCCTCCCTCGCGGCACGAACCGCACGGTCGACGTCCGACACTCCACCGTCGGGCACCGTGGCCCAGGGCCTTCCGGTGAACGGGTCGAGGCTGTCGTACGTTCTGCCCGACTCGGCTTCCACCTCGGCGCCGCCGATCAGCAGCGGTAACCGGATCACTTGTTCTGTAACGACGCTGCTGCTCACAGCACACTCCTTGTTCGGTGGGGCAGGTTCAGCGGAATCGCGGCTTGCGCTTGTTGGTGCGGGAGTCGACGTCGTCCCTGCCGTTGTTTCCGATCTGGGTATAGGACAGCCCGTTGCGCAGTGCCATCGACGGCATCATGTCGAGGGATTCCCAGATGGCACGAACCGTGCCCTGGATTGCCTCGGGGCGCCGCCCTGCGATCTCGGTTGCGAGTTCGTGGGCGCGATCCCACAACTGCCCGGGTTCGGTCACCTCGGTCACGATTCCGGCCCGCAGAGCGGTGTGCGCCGTGATGCGTTCGTCGCTGCCGAGCAGCGCCCACCGCATAACCTCCCCGAAGGGGATTCCGCGCGCCAGCATGCCGATCGGCTCGAGGGCGGAGACCCTGCCACCGTTTGCATGTGGGTCGAAGAAGGTCGCGTCCTCCGAACAGATCACGATGTCGGACTCGTTGACGAAGTACATCGCGCCGCCGGCAGCCATGCCGTTCACCGCGCAGACGACCGGCTTCCACACCTTGTGCTGCCGGGGGCCCAGCAGCACTCCGGGGTCTTCCTGGTTCCACTGGTTCAGGTGGGTCCACCAGGGCGGTGCACTGACATCGACTCCGGTGCAGAAGGCCCGCTCCCCCTTGGCGCGGACCACCGCGACATGGATGTCGTCGTCGTCCCGCACCCGTGCCCACACAGCGGCCATTTCCCGGGTCATGGCCTCGTTGAAGCAGTTCAGTTGGTCCGGGCGGTTCAGGGTGATAATGGCAATATGGTCCGCGATCTCGAATTCGATGGTGTCGAACACGGTTTCGGTCACGATCGGCTCCACTCGTGTATGTTCCGAAGGCCTCGGTTGCGAACTGTCTTCGGAGGCGAACCGCTTCCGTAGTTCCGGTTTGACGATCTTTCCCATCGCGTTGCGCGGCAGCACGTCGAGCACCTCGACCTGCTCCGGGAACTTACGGATGTTCAGACCGACCTCGTGAAGGAAGTCCCGCAGATCCTCCAGGGCCGGCGGTCGGCCGGGATTCGCCGGCACCACAACGGCGCACACTCGCTCGCCGCTGTTCGGGTCCGGTATCCCGATCACCGCGACGTCCGCGACAGCTGGGTGGCCGATGACGGCTTCCTCGACTTCACGCGCCGAGATGTTCTCCATCTTGCGGACGATGATGTCCTTGATGCGGCCGGTGACCGCGAGGCAACCGTCGGCGTCCACATAGCCCAGGTCGCCGGTGCGGAAGTATCCGTTCCGGTCGAGCGTTCCTTCGTCCAGTGCGCTGTCCACGTAGCCCTTGAACAGCTGCGGTCCGCGCACCCGGATCTCCCCGATCTCACCGGGCGCCGCATCTGTTTCGTCGGTGCGAACGATCCGGACCGCACCCCCACCCGCGGGGAAGCCTTCGAAGACCGCGTGCTGCTCGTCCGTGTCGTCCGGAGTACCCCAGGTGATGTAGGGGCATTCGGTCATTCCGTAGCCCGAGATGACACCGACCCCGCCGAGTGCGGTCTTCGCCGCGGTGTGCTGCGCACGTGGTCGCGGTGATCCACCCGCAAGGGTGGCCCGTGCGTGGGGAAACAGCGGCACCGCACCCCGTTCACGGGAGAGGCGAAGGTACTCGTTCGTGAACGGAAGACCGGATCCCACCAGGGTGACGTTCTGCTCGATCAGGAGATTCGTCGTCTCCTCGGGGACGAAGGTCGCGCTCACGATGAGGGCGTGTCCGACGATCACCGCGTGCAGCAGGTGTGCGATGCCCCCGATGTGGGCGACCGGTGCCAGTGCAGCGCATCGATCCTCCGGACGGGCCCGGACGTTGGTGACGAAGGTCGCCGCTGCCGCGAGGAGTCCGCCGTCGGTGTGCTTGACGCCCTTGGGAGCTGCGGTGGTACCGGAGGTGTAGAAGATCCACGACACGTCGTCCGCGTCCGCGGGATGTGCCGGTGGTGGTAGGACCGCCGGGTCGCCGAGTTCCCAGTCCCCGTCGACGACGAGTATCTCGAGGCCGCGGGCACTTCCGGCCGCGACCCGCGCCGCCATGTCCGCGTAGTCGTAACCGCGGAACATCCGGGGCACGATCAGGAGGCGCGAACCGAGCTGCTCGCTGATGAACCCGATCTCTGGGTCACGCAACATCGTGACGAGTGGGTTCTGCACCGCGCCGAGCCGCGACAGGGCCATGGCCAGAGCCATGGTCTCGACCGTGTTCGGCAGTTGCCAGGACACCACGTCCCCGGCTCGAATCCCCTTCGTGTAGAGCGTCGCCGCGATTCCTTCCGCCAACCGACGGAATGCGTCGAAGGAGAAGGAGCGCCGCGTTTCGTCGACCGCGAACTCGGCGGACGGGGTGATGGCGGCTCTCGCCGCCAGCGTCTCCCAGATCGATTCCACCTGTAGTCTGCTCGCGTCGACCACGCTCTGGGCGCTGACCATGGCCTGTTCTCCCTACTCCGCCGAGACCCGGAGGTCGTCGGCGATGACGCGCTTGAGAATCTTGCCTGCGGGGCCGAGAGGGAAGTCGCCGCGGTAGACGAAGCGCCTGGGCTGCTTGTACCCGGCCAGCTCCGCCCGGCACAGCGCCGTCAGCTCGGCAGTGAGGGCGTCCTCGTCCACGTCACCGCGCGGGACGATCACCGCGACCGGTGTCTCGCCCCACTCCGGGTCGGGAATTCCCACTACCGCCACCATCTCGACCTGTGTGTGGTGTCCGATGACCCGCTCGATCTCCGCCGGGTACACGTTGAATCCGCCCGAGATGATCATGTCGGTCTTGCGCCCGGTGATGTGCAGATAGCGCTCCTCATCGAGGTAACCGAGATCGCCGGACCAGAGACCGGTGGAGCGGAATGCCTCGGCCGTCTGCTCCGGGCGGTTCCAGTACCCGACCGCGTTCGCTTCGCTCACGATCACGATCTCGCCGATTTCACCTGCAGGGAGTTCGTTGCCGTCGGCGTCCACGATGCGGATGGAACACATCGGTGTCTCCTGGCCACACGAGGTGAGGATCGAGGTCTTGCCCGCCACCATGTCCCGGTGGTCCCGGGGCGTCAGGATCGTCGCCTGCCCACCGCATTCGGTCAGACCGTATCGCTGCTGCATGTCGCAGCCGAGCATGTCCATGGCCTTCTTGGCCAACCCCGGAGGGACGGGCGCCGAACCGTAGCTGATTCGGCGCAGGCTGGACATGTCCCGTGCGGGTCCCTCCTCCAGGATCCGCAGTGTCCGCTGCAGCATCGTCGGGATGAAGGTGGTGAACGTGACTCCGCTGCGCTCGATCTCGTCGATGACGGCCTGAGGGTCGAACCGACGGTGGATCACCATCGTCTGCCCCAGGTAAGTCCAGGACAGAGTGCGCACCATCCCACCTGCGGTGAAGAAGGGGGTGGTGGCGAGAAAGACGTCCGAACGATCGCCTTCGGTGACGAGAGTGGTGTCCACGACCTGGGCAAGCATCCCGCGGTGCGTGTTCACAACCCCTTTCGAGCGGCCCGTCGTTCCGCTCGTGTAGAGAATGAACTGGATGTCGTCCGGCGTGAGATCCGCCGGAGTCGGGTCGGTGGATCGGGCACCGCGCAGGGCCGTCTCGTACTCGGCGCCGGCGACGCTGCCCCCGATCTCGAGAACCGGAGCCAGGTCGTTCAGTTCCGCGCCGAACCGCTCCACCTGGTCCGTGTGGACGATCGCGCCGCGAGCTCCCGAGTCGTCGCGGACGTGCGCGAGTTCGTCGGGAGCAAGGCGGATGTTCACCGGCACCGCGACGAGTCCGGACTTGGCGAGAGCATAGGTGATCTCCGGCCATTCGATGCAGTTGCGGGCGATGACGAGGACCCGGTCACCCTTCGCCAAACCCTGGTCGAGGAGATGGTTCGCCAACCGTCGGGCCCGTTCGTCGACCGTCGTCCACGTGTGGGTTCGATCGCCCTCGACGACGGCCGGCTTGTTCGGGTATCGCCGTGCGTTGTTCCGTGGGATGTCGCCTACTAGCACTTTTCCTCGCAAATTGATTCTGGAAGGCGGCGCCTTCGATGGTGGGGTGCGTTGTCGGTCAGATGAGGAAAGCGAGTGTGTCCACGGGGCCGCCCGCGCTGATGAGGTGGACCGTCTTCCCTGCCAGCTTCAGTCCGCCCGGAGTGCGGCGCACACGGTGGATCACCCGGCCGGCCCAGACCCGCTGGGAGTAGCGGTACTCGAAGAGCGCGAAGTTCGATCCGACGGTCACGGTGTCCTCGTCGGTGTCCAGCACCTCGGAGTTGCTGAGCAGTCGGCGCATCACCGACGGCGGGGTCTGCGAATGCCGGTTTCCGGTATTGAGCTGCGCCACCCGGCTCTTGATGCGGCGGCGGTTGTCGTAGATGTACGACAACCGGGTCTTCGGGTCGTCGTCGGGATGCATGGGGACCCAGTAGAGCGCGTCGTCGTCCCACAGGAGTTCCCACTCGGAGTACCGGGCCTCGTCCGCGAGGCGCGCCTCGAGGTTGAGGAACGCCGCGATGTCGGCGTCGGGCGCGGGCAGCGGGAGGGGTGCACTCTGCAGGGCGGGGGCCGCCGAGTTCTCCACGGTGGTCATGCTCAGATCTCCTGTCCGACGACGCTCGCCCACTGGCGGTAGAAACCGCGCTGCGGGGTCTCGGCGCTTTTGTCGCTATTGACGATTCCGGTTTCGTCTGTCACATCGGTCTCCAGACCGCGGGACAGTCTCAGCCACTTGGGGTCCCGGGCGGCGAGGCCTGCCTGATTGCGCATGCCGATCTCACCGTCGTCGGCGATCAGGAATCCGGCCGGGCCCATCGCACCCTCCGAGCGACGCAGCATCCGCTCGTTCATGCGGTCCTGCCCGGGGAACAGCGCTGCCGTCGTGTAGGCCACCGTCTCGTCGGGACCGATCGGTTCGACGTACATGATGTTCATCTCGGCGAGGAACAGGTTGGGCCAGATCAGGGTGTGCGGTGGGCCCACCACGAGTGAGTCGTGCGTCTTCTCGGGACCGTGGGCCGCCTCCAGCGCCGCGACGTACTCGGGCAGCTTCTCGCGGGGTGTGCGCCCGTACCAGACGAATTCCTCGTCCAGCTTGCGGTACTCCGCCGAGTAGTCGATCTCCGAGTGCCCGCCGCCCATGTCGCGGACCACGACGTCGACCTTCGACGGAATGTGCGACACCTTGGCCGGCCGGATCGCGTCGTAGACCGATGCGTGGGTGAACAGCGCGTGATAGCCGTCGACATTGTTCTCCACCACCATCTTCCAGTTCGCGTGGTGGAGATGCTTCATCCAGTTCGACCGGAGGTCGATGGTGCCCGTCGGTGACAGGTTGAGCAGTCGGTCGATCGCTTTCGTCGCGTTACCGAGATGTTCCTGCAGTGAGATACCGTCCGCTGCGAGGGACGCGAAGAGGAAGCCGCCGTAACTGTCCACGCGCGGGGCCTCGGCCATGCCCAGTTCCGAGCGCACCTTCTGGAATGCCTCGCCGTATCCGTTCCGCATCGGAACCGCGGTGAGTGATCCGTCGTTGCTGAAAGTCCACCCGTGGTACGGGCATCGGAAGGAGTTGGCGTTGCCCATCTCCGCGTTGCACAGCTTGTTCGCGCGGTGCGAACAGCGGTTGAGCAGGACCCGGATCTTGCCGTCCTTGCCGTGGACCACGACCACCGGGTCGTGGCCGATACGGCGGGTGAGGTAGTCACCCGGCTCGCTGACCTCGCTCTCGTGCGCTACGTAGACCCATCCTTTCCGGAAGATGGTGTCCATCTCGCGCTGGAAGATCTCGGGCGAGGTGTAGACCGAACCGTGCACGCGATCGTTCTGCACGATGCGCGCGACATCGAAGTCGTCGGGCACCGTGGTCGGTGTCGATTCCATGGTGGTCATGAGTGGGCCTCCGTCTCGATTGGGGCTGTGGTCCGGGCGGTCGGCTCAGCCGAACTCGTTCTATTGCTGTGTGTCTCGGTGGTGCACGCGGCGGGAATCCAGACGCCGCCCAGTTGCCGAAAGGCGACGTCGACGGTGTCGCCGATGCGGGGCGGGCGAGCCGTCGGGTGAAGCGTGGTCATGATCAGACGGTGCCCGGCGGACAGCTCGACGTCGAGGATCGCGTAGGGCTCGGCCGTCCGCACCAGTCCCGGCTCGAAGCGGTGCATGGTCGTGGCGGAATGGACGACTCCGGTCGGTTCGACCACCCGCCAGTCGCTCTCGCTCGACCCGCAACCGTCACAGACGTACTGCTCGAGGTCGAGAGGAATTCCGCAGCGGGCACAAAAGGGCAGGGCGAGTTCGCCGCGGGCGCTCGCCTCGTAGAGGGGCGCGAGCGGGTCGGCTGCCACATCCGGTACGAGGCCGGGATCGAGCAGCCAGTCGGTGTCTTCCGTCGTCGTGGTCATGCAGCTCTCTCCAGGATCATGGCGGCATGGTGATCGACCCGGCCACCGATTCCACCGACGAGAGCAGTGCGAGCGTCGGGCACCTGGCGCTCGCCTCCCTCGCCACGCAGTTGGATCATCGCCTCCGCGAGGGGCGTCATGCCCTGAAGGTAGAAGCCGGACAGCTGGCCGCCACCGGTGTTGACGGGAAGTGCGCCACCCCGGCTCGTTCCGCCGCCGCGTACGAACTCGCCCGCCGGTGTTCCGCCGGTGAGCCCGTATTCCTCGAGGAGGAGGAGCGTGACCACCGAGAACGGGTCGTAGAGCTGTGCGATGTCCAGGTCCGTCCGGGACATTCCCGCCTGGCCGAGCGCGTCGTCCACTGCACGCGCACCACCCCCGAACCACGACTCTCCCCCGGCACGACGACGCCGGACCGGGTGATCGCGACCGGTCCCCCGGACGACGAGGCGAACGGGGTTATCGATGCCCGGATCCGCACTGAGGACGACGGCGACCGCACCGTTCACGGGCCGGGCACAGTCGAGGCGACGCAGCGGATCGGCGATCATCGGGCTGGCCAGGTACCCCTCGTCGTCCAGCGGCTTCGTCACCACCGCATCGGGATTGCCCAGTGCCCACGCCCGCGTGGTCGTGGCGACAGCAGACAGGTCGGTGGCCGTGCCTCCGGTGAGGTGCATCCATCTCCGGGTGAGCAATGCGTAGGTGGGTACCGAACCCAGCAGTCCCGATGCCCGTTCGAGTCCCCGCGTCCCGGTGTTTCCCCCGCTGTGGGCGTATGTCGACCCGGCGCCCTTGCCTTCCACCAGCGGGGCGTCGGCGAAGACACAGACCACGGTCCGGGCCGCGCCGGCGTCGATGGCGGCCTCTGCCCGCTGGATCATCGCGATCGTGGTGGCGCCCTTGATCTCGACGTGCTCGAGAAGTCGAAGATCCGAGAATCCGCCCTGGGCCGCGAACGTCACTCCGAGGCGGTCAGGCCGTACACCCTGTGAGGACCCGACGAGAAGTCCGTCGACGTCGGCGTGCGTGATTCCGGCGTCGGCCAGAGCCCCCCGGGTCGCCTGGCACGCGAGTTGGAGCGGGGTGTCACCGGGCTTCAGCGACATCGTGGTCATGCCCAGACCGACCAGGTCGACCGTCACGACACGTCCCTCGTGAGGGGGCGAACCGTCCCCACCGGCCCCAGCGAGCGGTCGCGGTGCTCGTCGCGGTAGTTGCCGACGCGCATCCACTCCTCACGGTCCTCGGGGGTCGCGAGGCACAGGCTCGCGAGCTCGAGCGGTGAGAGGAAGATATGATCTCCCGTCTCGGCGTCCTCGACCAGCAATCTGGGACCGTTCCCGGTCGTGTCCAGCGACACGCGGACCACGGCGAACTCGTTGGCCAGCTGCGCCAGCTCCCGTCGCTCGATCGCGCGGGTCTCCTCATGTACCGACATTGCCCTCAGCTCTTCTCGTGACCCGCCCGCGACGGACTTCGCAGGCGGTCCGGTGTGTGCTTCGCGTCCGGGGAGGCGTGCCCAAACGACTGAACACCTCTCATAGTCATATCGTATGTGAGTGTCAGAAACAATGGTCGATATCCGAAGCCCGCAATCCTGGATCTCCAGGATTTCCCAGTTCACAGCTATTGAATTAACCCAACCCATACGTGCACACTGTGCATAATAGGGTCAAAACAAGACACAACCGTCAGATCGATGTCCGGCCGTGGCGCCGCCATCGAATCCAGGAAGGCCTGTACATGAGCGAGACAAAAATGACCGTCCCGGCCGTCGCCACCGACAACTACCGAAGCATCTGGGGCTTTCTTCGCGAGCTCGACTTCCGTCAGGGATTCGTGGATGTCGACGGCGTGCGGACACGGTTCGCCGAGGCAGGCTCTCCCGACAAGCCGCACGCGATCCTGCTCCACGGAACCGGCGGCCACTGGGAGACGTTCGCCCCGAATCTCGCCGCACTGAGCGAGCAGTACCACTGCGTCGCCATCGACATGGTGGGCAACGGCTTCTCCGAGAAGCCCGACCACGATTACGAAATTGCGGTCTACGTACGGCAGATACTGGCCGTGATGGATCACTTCGGGATGCCGAAGGCGCACTTCATCGGCATGTCACTCGGGGCATGGGTCTCCGCCGCCGTTGCCGTGCAGCGTCCCGACCGCGTTCACAAGCTGATCCTGATGTCGCCGGCCGGGCTGATCGCCACGGCGTCCAACATGGCCCGGATCCGCGCCGAGCGCACTGCCGCGGTCGAGAACCCCACGTGGGAGTCGATCCACAAGGTCTTCGAGCACCTCATCGCCGACGAGGACAACCGTCTTCCCGACCTCGTCGCCCTGCGTCAGGCCATCTACCGACGCGACGACACCCGCGACACGATCGACCACCTGCTGATCCTGCAGGACGCGACGGCGAGGGATCGCAACCTCATTCCCGAGGAGCAGTGGAAGACCATCACGGCACCGACCATGATCGTCGCGTCCGGAAAGGACCACGGCGAGTACCAGAACACGGCGCGCACCGTCGCCAGGCTGATCCCCGACTCCGAGGTCTTCGAGATGCCCGAGGTACGCCACTGGCCACACTTCGAGGACCCTGCGAGTTTCAATCCGGCCGCACTCGCCTTCCTCGGCAAGTGAGCAACCACCATGCCTGAATCCGACACATTGAGCGCGGAGGCGATCGCCGACACCGCGCGCCGCCTCTACGAGGCCGAGAAGACGCGGGTGCCCATTCGCCAACTCTCCCTGCAGTATCCGGGGATGACGATCGATGACGCCTACGCGGTTCAGCGGGCGCTCGTCGACCTGAAGGCGGCCGACGGGCGCAGCGTCAGAGGCCGTAAGATCGGCCTCACCTCCAAGGTCATGCAACGTGCGGTCTCGATCACCGAACCCGACTACGGCGCGATCTTCGACGACATGTTCTTCGACGACGGTGGAACTGTGCCGGCCGGGCGATTCATCCGGCCCCGCATCGAGGTGGAACTCGCCTTTATTCTCGGCGAGGACCTGAAGGGCCCCGGGGTGACGCTGTACGACGTCCTGAGCGCGAGCGAGTACGTCACCCCCGCTCTCGAGATCCTCGACGCCCGCGTACAGATGAGCGATCCGGAGACCGGCCATCTCCGCACCATCGTCGACACCATCGCGGACAACGCTGCGGACGCGGGAATCGTGCTCGGTGGCCGGGTCGTGAGGCCCATGGACGTCGACCTGAGATGGGTGAGCGCACTGTTGCTGCGCAACGGCTCCATCGAGGAGTCGGGCGTCGCCGCGGCCGTGCTCAATCACCCCGGTAACGGCGTGGCGTGGCTTGCGAACCGGCTCGCACCGCACGGCGTACCCCTGCGGGCCGGCGAGGTGATCCTGGCCGGTTCGTTCACCACCCCGATCTTCGCCGAGCCCGGCGACACGTTCGTCGCCGACTACGGGCCGCTGGGAACGGTCTCCTGTTCGTTCGCGAGGGAAGTCGGCTGATGCAGAACCGATGGGCAGAATTGTTGCGCGCCGACCGTCCGAAGATCGGCATGTGGATCGCGTCCGGCAACGCATACAGCGCCGAGATCTGCGCAGGCGCAGGGCTCGACTGGCTCATGCTCGACCTGGAGCACGTTCCCAACGACATTCGTTCGACACTCGCGCAGCTGCAGACGCTGGCGGCGTACCCGGTCGAGGTCCTCGTCCGGCCGGCATCGGGCGACCCCGTGGCGATCAAGCAGCTGCTCGACATCGGGGTAACCAACCTGATCGTGCCGATGGTCGAATCCGCGGACGATGCGCGGGCGCTCGTCGCCGCCACGCGATATCCCCCGATCGGCATCCGTGGCGTGGGCAGCGCGCTTGCCCGGGCGTCCCGGTGGAATCGAATTTCTGACTACCTGCCTACCGCCGACGAGAGCATCACCCTCACCGTCCAGGTCGAGTCGACGGAGGGGCTGGACTGCCTGGAGGAGATTCTCGCCGTCGACGGAATCGACGCGGTCTTCATCGGCCCCGCAGATCTCGCAGCCTCGATGGGTTACCTCGGAAAGCCGGAGAGCCCGGAGGTCGTTGAAGTGATCGAGAAGGCAATTTTCGTCATCGCGTCGTCCGGCAAGGCCGCCGGCGTCAACGCCTTCAACGAGACCATCGCCCGCCGGTACATGTCGGCCGGCGCTGGCTTCGTCCTCGTCGGTGCCGATGTGACCGTCCTGGCCCGGGGCAGCGAGGCCCTGGCCCGACGCTATTCGGCCGATCCAGATCAAACGGCCTGAAACCCTTTAATCTGACACTATTGTCACTTATACTCGAGTGGTCGAGTGCGGATCTTCGCGATTCGCCGCTATGGAAGGTCTCCTATGGATTTGGACTTCACACAGGAACAGGTGGAGTTCCGCGACCAGGTACGTACGTGGCTGGTCGAGAACAAGCCCCGTGATCCGCGCCCGCGGGACGACGCCGGTATTCGCGAATACGACATGGCCTGGCAGAAGACCCAGTGGGAAGGCGGATGGGCCGGAATCGCCTGGCCGAAAGAGTATGGGGGCGGCGGCCTGACCCTCCTCCAGCAGTTGATCTGGTACGAGGAGTACGCGGCCCAGGGACTGCCCGGAATCGATGCGAGCTTCGTCGGCCTCAACCACGCCGGCCCCACCCTGATCACCCGCGCCACCGAGGAACAGAAGGCATTCCACCTGCCGAGAATCCTGCAGGGTGATGCCGTGTGGTGCCAGGGGTTCTCGGAGCCGGAGGCCGGCTCCGACCTGGCCTCCCTCAAGACCAGGGCCGTCATCGACGGCGATCATCTCGTGGTGACCGGTCAGAAGATCTGGACCAGTTTCGCCAAGTGCGCGGACTACCAGGAACTGTTGGTACGCACCGATAATGCGGGGTCGAAGCACCAGGGCATCACCTGGGTGATCTGCGACATGCACACACCGGGCATCGACGTCCGTCCCATCGAGACCATCGAGGGCGGTGCCGAATTCTGTGAGGTCTTCTACGACGACGTCCGGATCCCCGTCAGCAATGTCGTCGGCGAAATCGGTTCCGGTTGGAGTGTCGCGATGTCGACGTTGTCGTTCGAGCGCGGAACCGCCTTCACCGCCAACCAGGTTCGCCTGGCGGGGGTCGTCGAGGACCTCATCGAGTTTTCCCGCGACCACGTCGGACCGGACGGTCGGCGACCGGCCATCGCGGACGACGAGATCTCCCGGCGGCTGGCGCGCGCCCGGTCTTCCGTCGCGTCACTGCGGGCGATGACCTACGTAGGGATCTGCCAGAACATGCAATCCGACACACCCGGACCGCGCGGGTCGATGCTCAAGCTCCACTACGCCGATCTGGCAAAAGAAGTTGCCGCGCTGGCAATGGACATCGTCGGCGCCGAAGCCCTCCGCGGAACCTCGCGATGGGACCACCACGGTTGGGTCGGAAACTACTTCCATTCCTTCTCTCAGTCCATCGGCGGCGGAACGTCCGAAATCCAACGGAACATCATCGGGGATCGCATCCTCGGCCTTCCGCGCTGACAGAAAGCAGAGATCATGAACCTTCTCCCCTCCGAGGACCAACTCGAACTAGTCTCCGCGGCAGTCGATTTCATCAGCACCCGCATGCCGATCGAGGACATCAGGCGGCGTGCGCGCGAGGAGTCATCGGTCGAGCGGAGCGTGTGGGCCGAGGGCGCCGAACTGGGCCTGCTCACTCTGGGGCTCGACGAGGGCCACGGCGGCTCCGGCCGGCCCCTCGACGACGAGGTACTCCTGTTCGCGGCCCTGGCCGAGCACCTTGCAACAGGTCCCTTCCTCGCCTCCACGCTGGCCACCCGCGTCAGTGCGGCACACGGCGACCAGGATCTCACCGACCGCATCGGGTCCGGAGACGCCATGGTCGGACTCGGCGAACTGCGCGGGGACGGCGCGGTCGATCAGGACGGGTTCAAGGGCTCGTTCGACCTGCTGGACTGCGTCGGCGTCAGCCACGTGCTGCTCGTCGCTCAGCAGGGAGCGGCTCTAGTCGAGATATCCGAGTTCCCGGACGTCACCCCACTCACATCCATGGACCCGGGAACCCGGCTCGCGACGTCGACCGTCGCCAGCGGGCGCGTGCAGCACTGGCTGTCCGCCCAGACGGACCCGATCTGGTTGCGCGCCATGGTGCTCACCGCGGCCGGCCTGTCCGGCCTCGCCGAGGCGACGCTGCGGCTGTCAACCGAGCACGCGAAAACGCGAATTCAGTTCGGACGCCCGATCGGCGTGAACCAGGCGATCAAGCACGCCTGCGCCGACATGGCGGTGGCCGCCGACGCGGCACTGTCGCAGACCCTGTTCGCTGCGGTGAGTCTGCAGTCGGGGCGCTCGGACGCGTTGTTCCAGATCCTCTCCGCCAAGTCCGTCGCCGCCCGCGCAGCCGTGGGCAATGCGGCGTCGAGCATCCAGGTCCACGGCGGAATGGGTTACACGTACGAGCACAACGCGCACCTCTACCTCAAGCGGGCGCACGTGCTCACCCACCTATTCGACGAACCGGCCGACGTGCTGGCCGAACTTCTGGAGCAGGGAGCACCGCAGTGAGCCGAAGAGTTGCCATCGCCGGTGTCGCGTTGTCGGACGTGGGACGGGTCGACGACAAGAACGCCTACGAACTGATGGGGCAGGCCAGTCGCAGGGCCCTCGCCGACGCGGGACTGCGCCCCGAGGACGTGGACGGACTCGCCTCCACCGGGCAGGGCACGTTGCCGCCCACCGATGTCGGGGAGTATCTCGGCCTGAAGCCTCGCTGGATCGACTCGACATCGGTGGGCGGGGCCTCGTGGGAGGTCATGCTCGCCCATGCCGCGGACGCGATCTCGGCCGGTCATGCCGACGTGGTCCTGCTGACGTACGGCTCGACGGCACGCGCCGACCTGCGCAAGGGACTGCGGACCGCGAACATCAACTGGGGTTCGCGAGGACCGTTGCAGTGGGATGCGCCCTACGGGCACACGCTCGTGTCGAAGTACGCGATGGCGGCCCGACGGCACATGCACCAGTACGGCACGACGATCGAGCAGCTCGCCGAAGTGGCAGTGTCCGCGCGGTTCAACGCCAAGGACAACGAGGAAGCGTACTACCGCGACCCCATCACCATCGACGATGTGCTGTCCGGCCCCATGATCGCCGATCCGTTCACGAAACTGCACTGCTGCATCCGCTCGGACGGCGGCGCGGCGGCGGTTCTCGTGGCCGAGGACCGGGTGAAGGACCTTCGTTCCGAACCGGTGTGGGTACTGGGAACCGGCGAGGCCACGTCACACATGCTCACCAGTCAGTGGGACGACATGACCGTCGGGCCGGCATCGATCACCGGGCCGCTGGCGTTCGAACGCGCGGGGTTGAAGCCCACGGACGTGGACATCGCCGAGGTCTACGATGCGTTCAGCTACATGCTGATGCTCACCATGGAAGACCTCGGTTTCTGCGAGAAGGGTGAGGGCGGCGCCTTCGTCGAGAAGGGCACGCTGCGGCTGGGCGGCGAACTCCCCACGAATACCGACGGTGGCGGACTGTCCGCCTGCCATCCTGGTCAGCGCGGACTATTCCTGATTGTCGAGGCGGCCAGGCAGCTTCGCGGAGAATGCGGCCCGCGGCAGGTGGAGGACGCGAAGATCGCCTGCGTCAGCGGCACCGGTGGTTGGTTCTGCTCGAGCGGCACTGTGCTCCTCGGATCAGAAGCACCGTGACCGTGTCTGCGACGGTCGGCGGTCCAGCCGCTCCCACCGCGGTAGCCAGGCCACCGCTGGTGGGCGAATTCGCCAACACCCGGGCGTTGCTCGACGCGGCGGCGCAGGTACACGGCGAGCGGGACGCCTACGTCGAACAGGACGGCACGCGAATCGGTTTCGCACAGTGGATCGGCCGGGCCCGCCGCCTCGCCACACATCTGGCAGAGCGCGGGGTACGCAAGGGCGACGTCGTCGCACTGATGTTGCCTTCGGGCATCGACTATGCGGTCTGCTATTGCGCCGCAGCGTTTCTGGGTGCCGTCACCACCGGCTTGAATCCGCGGCTCGGCCCACGCGAGACCGACTCGATCCTGCTCGGCGTCACGCCGGCCCTCGTCATCCGCGACACCGACGCGGGCCTGCCCGAAGTTCCCGAGGGGATCGCCGTCCTGCCCCGTTCGGAACTCGTCGCTGCCGAGGGACGCGCGACCGACGCCCTACCCGATGTGGTTCTCACCCGCAGCGACCCTGTCTCGATCATCTTCACGAGTGGAACGACCGGCCTCCCCAAGGGGGCATGGTTCGATTCCGACAACCTCGCAGCGTCCGCGATGGCGTCCGGCATCATGAGCGCACCCTACGACCGCCGACTGACGTCGACACCATTCCCGCACGCAGGTTTCATGTCGAAACTCTGGGACCAACTGATCTGGGGAACGACCGTCGTCATCTCCCCCGTTCCGTGGTCGGCCGCAAAAATGTTCGCGGTGCTGAGGAACGAGCGGATCACGGTCGGTGGTGGCGTTCCCACCCAGTGGGCAAAGCTGCTCGACGAACCCGGCGTGAACCGTGAATCCCTGCCGCACCTTCGTGTCGGCGTCGTCGCAAGCGCGCCCGCCGCTCCCGAACTGGTCGAGAAGACCGCCGCCCTGATCGGCGTTCCCCTCGTCGTTCGATACGCCATGACCGAATCTCCCACCGTCTGTGGCACCGAGCCCACGGATCCGCCCTCGGTGCAATTCCGGACTGTCGGCCGCCCCCAGACCGGGATGGCGGTGCGCGTCACCCGCGAGGACGGCGCGGAGCTACCCAACGGGGAGATCGGACGCATTCGCGTGAAGGGCGGCTGCGTGATGCGGGGCTACTGGAACGCACCCGCGCGCACAACCGAAGCCTTCGACGCCGACGGCTACTTCGTCACCGGCGACCTGGGCATGCTGACCGAAGAAGGCAACGTGGTCCTGGCCGGCCGGACCGGAGACCTCTACATTCGCGGAGGCTTCAACGTCCACCCCGTCGAGGTCGAACAGGTGCTCGCCGAGCACCCGGAGGTCCGGGACGCAGCGGTGATCGGCTACTCCGCTCGAGTGATCGGGGAGATAGGAGTCGCGTTCGTCGTTCCCATGTCTCCCACCAGGACACCGTCGTTGCCGGAACTCCGCGCGTGGATCACCACGCGACTCGCGGACTACAAGGCACCCGATCACCTCGTGCTCGTCGACGAGATTCCGCTGACCGCCATGTCGAAGACCGACCGGGCCCGGCTGCGGGAACTCGTCGACGCGCACCCGCCGACCCGGCGAAACACAGAGAAGGGACCTCGGCCGTGATCGACGAACACGAAGCGCTCCTGCACGAGACCGTGACCACCGACCGCCTCGCAAACCTGCGCGATGTCGGCGGTCTGCGTCTCACCGACGGCGGTACCACCCGCACCGGAATCCTCTACCGCAGCGATGCACCCTACTCCGGGGACTCGCTACCCGAACATGTTGCACCGTGGCCACCCGTCGCGGTCGTGGATCTGCGCTCATCCGCCGAACGCGATCGCGCACATTTCGAATGGACGCAACCGACGGTCTCCCACCACCGGCCTCTGCACGACGCTGCGGCACCGACCGACCGACGTCCACCGGATCTCACCGCACTGTACTCGCAGATCCTCGATACCGTACCCGACCGCGTGGCCGGTCTGCTCGCGCTCGTCTCCAGGGCGGACGGCCCGATTCTCGTGCACTGCGCGGCAGGCAAGGACCGCACCGGCGTCGTGGTCGCCTCGCTTCTTCTCGGTGCAGGAGTCGAGCCCTCCGAAGTGATCGCAGACTATCTCTTGACGGCCGGAAACATGAACGACCTCCGCAGACGGTGGACGGCCCGGTCCCACGCGGGTCAGCATCGTCCCGTCGTGGACGAGAAGTGGTTGCTCACACCGGAAGAAGCCATCACCGCAGTCATCGACCGACTACAGGGGTGGCGCACCGGTCCGGACGGCTGGCTCGTCGATCACGGTGCCAACCGAGACGACCTGCGGGCGTGGCGGCACCGACTGCGTGCCTGATGTCACCCCGCGATGGACAGTCCCTCACCCGACTCACACACACTGACGAAAGGTAACGCCATGAAGGTCCACATCGAACTCGAGCAATGCGAAGGCCACGGTATGTGCGCCGCCACCGAACCGGACCTCTATGAACTCGACGACGACGGATTCGCCGCCACCACCGATTTCGACGTGGCGGAGTCGCAGATCGGACAGGCCGAGTCCGGCGCCTCGGCCTGCCCGATGAGTGCGATCAAGCTGCTACGCAGCTGAATCGGTATTAGGTCAGCTGTTACGAGTACCGAAGTCGATATCGGCCCGTCCGGAGATGGGTGTGAAACCGTCTCTGTCCATCCAGGACGGGTGCGCCACATGCCCCTCGGCCGGACGTGCCCACTCGACCCAGTCGCCCCAATCACGCCGCCTGAGTGGGGAATCCGGCATCGGAAATTTCGACGACGCC
The DNA here is from genome assembly GCF_000280725.2 of Rhodococcus sp. JVH1. Taxonomy (NCBI): domain Bacteria; kingdom Bacillati; phylum Actinomycetota; class Actinomycetes; order Mycobacteriales; family Nocardiaceae; genus Rhodococcus; species Rhodococcus sp. JVH1. The sequence continues at coordinate 566,172 of NZ_CP166290.1, forward strand.
TCGCGGAACTCGGCGGCGAACTTCTTCATCTCGTACATCACCCACCAGTCCTCCTGCGCGGACCACTTTCCCCGTCCCGCATACGTGAGTACCTGTAGTGAGTCGAAACCGAGGGCCGGTGCACCCGGTTCCGGATTGTCGGCCCGGTTGACCACTTTGTACACCACCCGATCGTCGTCGATCGTGTACCAGACGAGCGGGTTGTACACATACGGGGCAGCACCCATAGTGCCTTCGAGATAGCGCGAGATCTCCGAGGGCCCGGTGAACATGCCGTAGAAGTGATCTCGGTAGATACCATCGTCGGTGAACAGCTGCGCCATCGCGTCCCAGTTCTCCGAAATGGGGCCCACAGTGAAGTAGTGCCGGAAGGCGCCCTCCACTTCGGTACGGTCATACCTGGTCATGAGTTGCCTTTCAGACGTGCGCGGAAGAATTGTCGAGGCCGGGGAGAAGTACCGCGAGCGGGGAGACGTCACCGAGCGATCGCAGTAGGTCGTTCAGGTGCGTGCAGGATCCGACACCGTGGAAGTCCGAGCCGACCAGGCGCTCGATCTCCGTGACCTTGCGCCCGACAAGGCGTTGCGCGCCGGCCACCGCACCAGGGCATTCCGGCCAGGGCAGGACCCGCGGAGTGACGGTCAACCGCTGCACCGTCAACGTGCGTGAGTCGACCAGAACGTCGGTCCCGTACTCGTGCACCACGGTTTCGATCCCGGCGGCGTTCACGTAGGTGTCGCGGAACATCGCGTCCACCGACAGTTCCGCGTCATCGCCCACACTCACGTCGATCCGCCGAATGCGTCGCATCGACCCCGGCCGAAGTTCACTCATAGGGTGCCAGCCCGCGCCCACCCGGACGAGGTCCGGCGCCTGCGGGCCGTTGACGAGGGGAGGTGCCCCGTCTCGCGCGACGCCCGTCATCATCGTTCCCCCGGCTGCGAACCCGGCACAGTAATCGGCCCGTGCGAGGGCACCGCGCCCACCGAGGCGCCGCTGCTGCTCTGCGGAGAGTTCGCGGGTCAGTGCATATCCCGAGATGACGGTCGCCACCGGGACGTCGTCCAGTAGTCGCGCGATGACGCTGCCCTGATCGTGAGGTGCGAGGCAACCCTTCGCCGCTTTGCGAAACCCTGACGCTACGGAGAGACCGATCAGTGGTGTGAGGTCGGCCGCCGCGGCGCCGTCGGCGATGTCCGTGACGATGCGCCCTCGGCCAAGGTCGACGTCGACATCGACGGCGCCCCCGCCGGTTCGCGACCACTCCCCTGCCTTGTCCGTCACGACATCGACTCCGGCCCCGCGGAGTTGGAGAAGGTCGGAGTGTCCCCGTGGGCGTTCGATGTCCACAGACGTCGTGCGACGGACCGAACACGGACGGCGCGCAGGCGTGCTGGTCGACGGTGCATGGATACCATGCTTCGGGATCAGAAGATTCTCAGTCATGTACTTCATTGATATCTTGTGCCTCAGTGTTTTTCAAGACCGAGCGCCATCCCGCGAGACTGTCGATCGAACGCGCGGCGACGCTGATGTGATCGGACACCGCTCCCCACCGCGCGACCAGCGCGTCCGCGACCTCCTCCACGGAGCCCACGACGGCGAACGCTGCGAGAACGTCGTCGTCGATCAGGCTTCGCATGACGTCCCACTCCCCCGCTTTCGACAGTGCATACAACTTCTCGTGAAGTCCGGCCCATCCGTGCAGATCGAGCACGCCCCGATAGGCGGGCGTGGATCCGTAGAAGGCGATCTGCCCGCGCACGTGGTCGCGGGCTGCCGCGATCTCGTCCGCGGTGGTACCGCACGCCACCATTGGGGTGACCCCGATGGTGAAATCCCTTCGAGGCCGGCCCGAACACGACAATCCTTCTTGCACACTGGGTAGTACGACCTCGGCAAGGTAACGGTCGGTGACGAAGGAATGCACGAGAAACCCGTCTGCGACCTCTCCTGCCACGCGTGACATCGCCTCTCCGACACCGGCGAGTTGGACGGGTGGGCGCCCGAACGGATTCGGTCCGGGATCGAACATCGGTGTCATCAGGGTGTGCTGGTAGAACTCCCCGTCGAAATCCAACGGCGAACCGGTCTCCCACGCGTCCCAGATGGCGTGCAGTGCCTGTACGTATTCGCGCATCCGTGCCGCGGGCCGCGACCACGGCATGCTGAACCGCCGGGTGATGTGCGGCTTCACCTGACTCCCGAGACCGAGCCGGAGGCGTCCGTGTGAGAGCGCCTGCACGTCGTTGGCCGCGACCGCGGTCACCATCGGCGTTCTCGCGAACGCGACGTAGATACTCGTCCCCAGCGTCATCGTCGACGTCGTCTGCGACGCCGCGGCCAGGAGAAGCAAGGGATCGTGGCTGGTTTCACCGAGGAAGAAGCCGCCGAACCCGACGTTCTCGGCGCGGTGTGCAATCTCGGCGGCGCGTCCGGTTCCCGGGTCGACGACCACATCGAACGACGGACGCCCACAGACTTCGGATTTCATGTCACTCCAGACGGGAGACGGCAACTCTACTCGGACCGAGCAGTGTATTAGGTCAACGTAATTGGGAGAGTCTCGCCTCTTCCCTCTGACGATTAGAGCAGATACCTTCTATTCAGTCCACGGAATTGCCCAGGAGGGTATATGGCACGACCAGATGACGAGACTGCGTCCACCAGTGAGGGGCCACCGCGTCCCCGCGCCGCGGATGTGGCGCGGGCGATCGAGGACGAGATCGTCGCAGCCGGGTGGCGGGTGGGTGAGGCACTCGGATCCGAGACCAGCCTGATGGCACGGTTCGGAGTGGGACGTTCGGTCATCCGGGAAGCGTGCCGGATTCTGGAGAGCCGGCACGTCGCGAAGCCCCGCCGCGGACCGGGCGGCGGCCTCGTCGTGACCGCACCCGAGCGGTCCGCTGTGCTCGACCACGCCTCGCTGTACCTCGAGTACGCGGGTTTTGCTGCCGCCGACCTGTTCGAGACGATGGAAACGTTGGAGACCGCCGCAGCAGCGCAGTTGTCCGCAACGATCGATCCGGCGGGAGTCGACAGACTCCGTCAGGTGCTGGCCGAGGAAACCCGCTCGGACGACCTGCGTGCGCAGGCTGTCACCGTGCACACGGAGATCGCCCGCCTGACAGGTAATCCGGTACTCGAGTTGTTCATGCACATCGGCAACAACCTTGCCCGCATCCACGGCGTCAGCCCGACAGAGGCGGAACGTCGGTGGATTCACGAGCGGAACGTCGAACTGGTCGACGCGATCATCGCGGGGGACGCGGTTGCCGCGCAGCGCAACGTGCGCCGACGCATCCGTGCCATGACGCGGCGACAGGCCGTGTCGGCGGACAGGACACCGACATTCACCGATACCGAAGCAAAGGCCACGAGCGATGACCGACAGTGACAACGCGATCCCCCGCACATCCGGCCCCGACGAGGACAGCGGCAACCTGGTCGTCGCCGAGCAACGCGGCAGCGTGCGCATGCTCACACTCAACCGGCCGAGGGTGCGCAACGCGTTGAGCAGATCCCTCAGCGCCGAACTGGTGCACGCCCTCCGCGCGTCCGACGCCGATCCCACCGTCACGGTTGTCCTGCTCACCGGCGCCGGCGGAGCCTTCTGCTCTGGCGTCGACCTGAAGGATCTCGCCGAGAGCGGCTTCGACGGCGCAGAAGCGACGGACGGCAACTGCATCACCTACGTCGCCGAACTCGTGACGCCGGTCATCGGTCTCGTCAGCGGCCCCGCAGTGACAGGAGGGTTCGAGCTGGCTCTCGCATGCGACTTCCTGATCGCGGGCGAGTCCGCCCGATTCGCCGATACCCATTGCCGGGTGGGCATCGTCCCTGGTGGAGGTCTGACGGCTCGACTCGCCGAGGCGGTCGGAGTTCGTCGTGCTCGCCAGATGAGTGCCACCGGCTGCTATATCGACGCCCGTACCGCGCTGTCCTGGGGCCTGGTGAACGAGATCGTCGACGACCGCGAGCTGGCCGACCGTGGGTGGGCCGTGGCCGACGCATTCTCGGCGGCCGACAAGCCCACACTCGACGCGGTGTGGCAACTGTACGACGCGGTGTCGGCCGACGGTACCGCCGATGCCGTCCACCGGGAAGCCGCCCTGAACCGCTCCTGGTCGGCCGCCGCGTCCGCTGTCGCAGCGCGCACGGCGGGCGTCGTCGCTCACGGACGTGGGCAGGCACGCAATTCCTCACCCGCCGAATAGGATCGGCCGAATCGAAAGGAGCCACCCATGGCTCTGGCAATCACCGACGAACACCGCCAACTCGCCGACGCCGCCACGGCCTTCCTGTCCCGTCACGGTTCGTTGGCCACCGCCCGGGAGTCGCTGGACACATCGAACAAGTCCCTCCCGCCGTTCTGGGAGGCGATGGCCGAACTCGGATGGATGGGTCTGCACCTGCCCGACAGTTACGGAGGCTCCGGATACGGCATCGCCGAGTTGTGTGTCGTTCTCGAAGCGACGGGGCACGGTCTGGTGCCCGGTCCGTTCCTGCCCACCGTGCTGGCGTCCGCGATTCTGTGCGACCACGGAACCGATGAACTGAGACAAAAGCTCCTTCCTGGACTCGCCGACGGTTCCCTGGTCGCGGGATTCGGTTCGGGTGGCACCTGGGTTGTCGACCACCAGGGACTCGAGGGCCGATCCGAGGGAGTGCTCACCCCTGGCTTCGCCGACGTTCTCCTCCTTCTCTCGCACGAGGACGTCCTCGTAGTCGACGCCGACGCCGACGGTCTGGCCGTGGAGATCCTGCCCGGACTCGATCCCACACGGCAGATCGGGCGTGTGACCGCACGGAAGGTCCCCCTGTCGGCGGTCACCATCCTGCCCGGTGCAGCGCCGGCGGCCCGGACGCGGCTGCGCACGCTGGCATCGGCCGAAGCCCTCGGCAGTGCCCTGGCGTGCGTCGAGATGTCGAAGCGGTACGCCCTCGAGCGAGTTCAGTTCGGCCGCCCGATCGGCACATTCCAGGCCGTGAAGCACCACCTCGCGAACATGCTGCTCGACGCCGAACTCACCGTGGCCGCCACCTGGGATGCTGCCCGCATCACCGCCCCCGGCCGAGCCGGCCTCGCGGCAGCCGTCGCCGCGACATACGCACGCCGCGCCCAAATCCACTGCGCTCGGACGAACATCCAGTTGCACGGCGGTATCGGATTCACGTGGGACCACGATGCTCATCTGTACCTGCGCCGAGCCGAATCCCTCCAGTCTTTCGTCGCCGAATGCGGTAGTGCGGCACACGCAGTCGCGGAGGGGTACCGCGCCGACCCGACGCCCCGCCTCACGCTCGACCTTCCGCCCGAGGCGCAGGAATACCGGACGGCGGCGCGAGAGGCCCGCGATCAATGGCAATCACTCCCCGAGGATCGACAGCGCGCGTTCCTGGTCGACAGCGGATACCTCGTGCCGCACTGGAAGAAGCCGTGGGGTCTGGCAGCCGACCCGGTCCAACAACTCGTCGTCGAAGAGGAGTTCCGCACCACACCGGTTCCCGACCTGTCGATCACTGGATGGATTGCTCTCACCATCTCCGAGTTGGGGACCCCCGACCAGCAGCGACGGTGGGTGAAGTCGGTGCTGCTCGGAGAGACGCAATGGTGCCAGCTCTTCAGCGAGCCCGGGGCAGGCTCCGACGCTGCCGCGATCCGCACATCGGCGGTCCGGGTCGAGGGCGGGTGGCGCGTCACCGGACAGAAGATCTGGACGAGCCTCGCCCACGAATCCGATTGGGGAATCGCGACCGTCCGTACCGACCCTCGGGCACCAAAGCACGCGGGCATCACGATGATGGCCGTCGATCTCGCAGCGGAGGGTGTCAACGTGCGCCCCATCCGCGAACTCAACGGTCAGGCCGGCTTCAACGAGGTATTTCTCGACGAGGTCTTCGTTCCGGATTCCGACGTTCTCGGCGAGGTAGGAGCAGGGTGGAAGGTCGCGCGAGCGACGTTCGGCAACGAGAGAGTGTCGATCGGAGCCGGTGCGGGATCCGTTCCTCTCGCCGCGACCGATCTTCTCGCAATGGCCACGAACGAGGACCTCCGCGAGGTCGGTGAACTGCTGGCCGAAGGCCACGCGCTCCGACTGCTCAACCTCCGACAGGCCTCACGCGCTGTCCAGGGGGCGGACCCCGGCCCGGAAGCAGCCCTGTCCAAGCTCGTCAAAGCCGAACACTCCCAGAAGATCACGGACCTCGGTATGCGTCTGGGCGGGTTGGCCGCAACGACCGGCGAGCTTCCGGTGGTAGAGGAGTCGTATCTGTTCGCCCGCTGCCTCACGATCGCCGGGGGCAGCTCCGAGGTGATGCGCAATCACATCGCCGAACGCATCCTGGGACTTCCCCGAGACCCGATACTGACCTGAAACACGTGATCGGCCTCGGTCCCGAGGGACCGAGGCCGATCATCAGCGTCGACTCTGCGGCTATCCGCCCAATCGCAGTCCTGCGGCCCGGGTCCGGAACACGTCCGTGCCCATGACTGCGCCGAGCTTGTTCGCATCCCAGCGCTTCCCGCCGTTGGAGACCGTGGAGACCGGTGTCCAGCCCTGGAGCCACTGAATGTTCTCGCCGAGCGCCTTGATTACCTGCCCGCTCACATGCCCCGCCTCCGGGCTGGCGAGCCACGCGACCACGGGTGAGCCGAGAGACGGATCCTTCGGATCGAACTCGTCCTCGCCGCGCTCGTCCGGTTCGATCGGGGCGTCGGCGCCGGCCATGGTGGCGGACATCCGAGTGCGGCCACCGGGGCTGATCGCGTTGACCGTCGCACCGATCGACGCGAGCTCGAGGCTGAGCGTCTGGGTCAGACCGACGATGGCAGCCTTGGCAGCACCGTAGTTCGATTGGCCGAAGTGTCCGAGCAGGCCGGCACCGGACGTGGTGTTGATGATCCGGCCGTAGACCTTGGAACCCGACGCCTTGGATTCCTCCCGCCACTTGCGGGCCACCGCGCGGCTGGTCAGCCAGCTACCTCGCACATGCACACGCATGACGAGATCGAAATCGTCCGCGCTCATGTTCCAGATCGCCCGGTCACGGACGATGCCCGCGTTGTTGACCACGATGTCGAGCCGTCCGAGCTCCGAATACGCACGTTCGACCAGCCCTTCGACCTGTTCTTCGTCGCCGATGTCGCTGAAATCGGAAATTGCCTCGCCGCCGCGATCTTTGATGATCTGCACGACCTCGTCGGCGACTTTTCCGGTGCCCTCCCCGTCGATCGAGGTCCCGAGGTCGTTGACGATCACCGTCGCGCCGTGCTTGGCAAGTTCCAGGGCGTGCCCACGACCGATGCCGTGACCCGAACCCGTGACCAGCGCAACCTTACCGTCGAGCAATCCGCTCATTGTGTGTGTCTCCTTGCAATTGTCGAATGGCCCGTGCGTCTACACACCGGCAGGACGGAACACCGTGGCATCGATGTCTTCGGTGATCGCCCGAAAGTCCACCTGCACGGGCATCCCCACTTCGAGATCGGAGGGTTCGCAACCTTCGATGTTGGTCATCAGTCGCGGCCCTTCCTCGAGTTCTACGATCGCCGCGACGTAGGGCAGCCTGCCTTTGAACGGATGCAGATCATTGACGTAGACGGTGGAATAGGTGTAGAGGGTTCCTCGCCCGCTCGCCTCCACCTGGACCACGTCCTCACTCCAGCAGGACGGGCAGAATGGACGCGGATAATGGTGGACTTTCCCGCAGGCGTTACATTGTGCGATGAGGAGACGGCCCTCCTTCGCTGCGGCCCAGTACGGGCGACTCTCGTTCTCGATGGTCGGGATGTCGGCGCGCGGCTTCTCTGCCGGGGCTGCGGCAGTCTTGTCAGTCATGCTGGTCACCACCCCACGAACTCCGCGGAGCGCTTCTCCACGAACGCACGTACGCCCTCGCCCGCATCGTGCGAGTAGGACTGGATCTCCTGCGCCATGGCCTCCTCGGTGAAGGCGCTGGCGCGATCACCGTCCGGCGAGTTGTTGAAGAGTCGTTTCGTCAGCGCGATCGCACTGGTCGGCGCAGCAGCCAGTCGACCGACGAAATCGTCCACCGCCGTATCCAGTTCATCCACCGGAACGACGCGGTTGACCAGGCCCAGAGACAGTGCCTCCCGAGCCGGAAGCTTCTCACCGAAGAAGACCATCTCCTTGGCCTTCTGCATGCCGATCCTGCGCGGCAGCAGGTACGCGCCGCCGCCGTCCACCACCAACCCGCGCTTGACGAAGGACTCTGCGAAGTAGGCCTGCTCGGTCGCGATCACCAGGTCCGACGCGTAGGCGAGGTGAGCCCCGATGCCTGCAGCGGCACCCTGTACGACAGTGACCACCGGCTTGCCGCAATCGAGCACTGATGCCACCAGGCGTTGCGCTCCGTTCATGATCGTGCGCATCGGTGTGGTCACACGTTTGACGTTCTTCGCATGCCCGTCAGCGAGTTTCACCACGTCTGCGCCTGCGCAGAAGTGCCGTCCGTTCGCTTTCAGCAGGACCACGCGGACATCGGTATTCACATCCGCGTCGGCGAACAACTCGATCAGCAGGTCGCGGTCGTCAGGCCTGATGGCGTTGGCCGCATACGGTCGGTTCAAGGTGATCGTCATAACCCCGTGTTCGACCCGGTGCAGAACGGATGTGCCGAGGTCCCGCTCGGCGATCGTCTCGGTCACTGATGTCTCCTCGCGAATTGTCGTCACTTGACTGTGTACTGCGCGTCGAGATGTTTGATGCCGTTCAAGAAGTTCGACCGCAGCACCGCAGGCTCCCCCACTGCCCGAATGTCCGGGTACCGCCGGAACAGTTCCCGGAACGCGACGTCGAGTTCGAGTCGCGCGAGGTGTGCACCCAGGCAGAAATGCGGTCCGGGAGCACCGAACGCGAGATGCGGATTGGGGTTACGGGAAATATCGAATGTGAACGGATCTACGAACACGGACTCGTCACGATTGGCGGAGTTGTACCACAACACCACCTTGTCGCCCTGAGAAAACACCTGCTCTCCCAGACGGACACCGTCTCGCGTCACCGTGCGGCGCATGTGCACTACGGGACTGGCCCACCGCAGCAATTCCTCGATGGCTGCCGGCGCCAGGCTGTCGTAGTCCGCCATCCAAATGTCGCGCTGGTCTGGATTTCTCGTGAGTACGAAAAGGCCGTGTGTGATGACGTTGCGGGTCGTCTCGTTGCCCGCGCCCACGAGCAGAATGAAGAACTTGGCCATCTCCTGGGGAGTGAGATTCTCGCCCTCCGCCGCCACGAGTTTGGTGATCAGGTCGTCCTTGGGATGTGCGATTCGCTCTTCCGACAGCGATCGCAGTAGGTCGATGAGCCCTTCGCTGGCCGCGGTCACGGCCTTGCCGATACCGGCCGCGGATTGATCCTCGATGTACTCTGCATCGCTCGCACCGAGAATGGTGTTGGTGGCCTCGAGAATGAACTTCTCGTGCTCACGAGGTATGCCCAGGAGATTGTCGATGATGCGGAGCGGCAGCAATGCCGCGAAGTCGCTCACGAAGTCGCACTCCCCCGATGACGGCATTTCGTCGAGGATCTCCCGGACGGTGGTCTCGACCTCGCTCCGGATACCCTCGAGGCTCTTGTTCGTGAAACCACGGGAGACGATCTTGCGCATGCGGGCATGCTCGGGGTTGTCCATGTCGATGATCGAGCCGCGATACTCGCGGAGCTTCTGCGGCTGATCGAAGATCTGCGTACCCTCACCCGAGCAGAAATCGTCGGGCCGGCGGCTGACCTCGAGCACGTCCGCGTGACGGGTCAGGGCCCAGAAGCCCTTCTCTCCGTCACCCGCCCGGCCCGGCAGCGGGACGAATGCACGCGGATTGTCGCGGCGCAGGCCTGCGAACAACGCATCACGTTCTGCCGCCCCGTTCTGCCACCACGTGAGGTCGTTCAGTGGAGTGGACGCGACCTCGTCGGTTTCAATCATTGGCACCGCCTCGATTCTTCGTAAGTGGGGACCCGCGCCGCACGGCACCTTCGGCCGACGGCCGAGTCGGACTGGGATGGTCGCGCACCCCACTCTGTGACCCGGGTTACTCGCTCACCCGATTCTGGCATTAGTGTCACCAATTGGCAACTACCACTACCAGCACGTTTATACACACTGTTTGACTATCGCCGAGTAGCAACTGGCTATATCGTCACCTTGAGTACTATTCATTCTCGAACGGAGTCGACGTGTCGCCCCAGTCATCGCAACCATCTCGAGCCCTTCCCCGGCCGATCAGTTCAGCGGCGCTGGTCATCAGCGAATGCCAGCACGGGATTCTGGAACCCGGGAGGTCGGTCTCGCCGGGACTTGCACACGAGGTCGCGCGACGCGGCGTGGTGCCACGCACAGCGCAGCTTGCGCAGGCTTTCCGCGCTCGCGGTCTGCCTGTGTTCCACTGCGTCATCGAACATCGCCAGGACCAGAAGGGGATGCTGCCCAACTCGTATCTCGGGACGATGGCACTGCGGAGCCGCGGGATGAGCACGGGCAGTATCGATGTCGAGATCCCGCACGAACTGGGCCCCGAACCGAGCGACATCGTGAGCAGTCGAGCCACCGGACTGACGGCATTCTACGGAACGAACCTCGACGCGATGCTGCGGTTGCAGAAGGTGGCAACCCTGGTGCTGGCAGGCGTTTCCACGAACATCGCACTTCCGGGACTTGCCCTCGAAGCCGTGAATCGCGGCTACGATGTCATCCTCGCAGAGGACTGTACGGCGGGTTCGTCGGACGAGGTACACACCTTCATGGTGGCGAATCTGCTCACCGTGTTGACACGGGTCAGTTCGGCAGCGGACGTGATCGACCGGCTACCGAACTGACCTGCCCTGCCCTGCCCTGCCAGAAGGTTCAGCCCGCCACCGAGGCCAGATTCTCGGCATCGGTGGCGGCGTCACCGTTGATCGAGAATCCGCCGTCGATCGTCACCAACGCGCCGGTGGAAAACGCCGCCTCGTCCGAGACCAACCAGGTTGCGGCATGAGCGATATCCATCGGATTTCCGATACGAGTCAAGCGTCCACCACCGGTGTGATGACCCGAGTCGCCCCGCGACGACACCACCCGTCCCACGAGGATGCAGTTGGCCCGAATACCGTCGGCACTGCCCTCCACCGCCAGTGATCGGGTCAGGCTGTTCACTCCGGCCTTTGCGGCACCATACGCCCCGAAGCCCTTGAAGCCGGCGAGAGACTGTCCCGAGGAGATGTTGAGAATCGAGGCACCCTCCGCACGCGCAAGGTGGGGCCACGCGTACTTCGATGCCCAGAACACGTTGCCCGTCAACGTTCCCGTCATGATTCGCTGCCACTCGTCCGTGGAGTACTCGTGCAGCGGCTTGACGGTACTCGCGACCGCATCGGTGGGCGCAGCGTTGTTCACCAGTGTCGTGAGAGTGCCGAAATGCGCTGCGGTAGCTGCCACCACGTCGCGCACACTGTCCTCCGACGTGACGTCAAGCGGGAAGAACTCCGCTTCACCACCGGCGTCCCGGATTCGGTCGACCACTTTCCGGCCGCGGTCCGCGGTGCGGCCGGTGACCGCCACCTTCGCCCCCTCCGATGCGAAGAGTTCCGCGATCGAACGGCCGATACCTCTGGTCGAGCCGGTGACCAACGCCACCTTTCCTTCGAGTCGTGCTCCCATGCCCGTGCTCCCTTTTACCGTGTGTGTGTCGTCGAAGTCTCGAACGCGCGCCCGAGACGCAGAAGGCCGTTCCGGTGGAACCGGAACGGCCTGAGCGCGATCTACAGAGAATCGCGAAGATTCTCCATGGCCGCCAGGCGGCGAGTGACCATGTCCAGAGCGGAGGCATGATTCGGGTCTTCGCCGGACTGGGATTTCAACTCGGTGAGCCGGTTGCGTGTCGTCTCGATCTCGTCGTCGAGGCGTTCACCGGCTTCGTCGCGGGTCAGGAGATCCTGGTCGGTCCAGTCTGCCGCGTCGATGTCCTTCTCGTGGGCCATGATCGGATCCCGTCACTTTCTGTCGATGCGGGGGAAGTTGTAGAGCCTGCGGGCGTTCAGTTCGACGATCTTGTGCGCGTCGCCATCGGGAACATCCTGGAGCAGTTTCGTGGTGTACTGCCGACTGTTGGGCCAGTTCGAATCCGAATGCGGGTAGTCGCACTCCCACATGATGTTGTCGATACCGATCTTGTCACGCCGGGCGACACCCTCGAAGTCGTCGATGAAGCAACCGTACATATGCTCGCGGAACAGATCCGACGGACGCACTTCCTTGTTCACGTTCTGATACCAGCGGTGCTTCTCCCACGTCAGATCGATCCGCTCGAGCAGGTACGGCATCCACCCGATACCACCCTCCGAGAGCGCAACCTTCAGATTCGGGAACTTGTAGAACACCGGCGAGAACAACAGATCCGCGGTCGCATCCATCGAGTTGGTACCGAAGAGCGCGATCATCACCGCCATCGGCGCCTCCGGAGAGGTGATCGGCGCCTTACCCGAGGAGCCGAAATGCATGCACAGCGGCATCTTCGTCTCCTCCGCGGCACGGAAGACCGGATCCCAGAAATCGGTGTAGAACGACGGCAACCCGAGCCCGACGGTGTTCTCGGGGAACGTGATCGCCTTCGCCCCCTTCTCCGCGCACCGGTAGATCTCCTTGGCTGCCTCCTGCGGATCCCACAGCGGCAGAATGATCATCGGGATGAACCGGTCCGGGTATGCAGCGCACCATTCGTCGAGGTGAAAGTCGTTCCACGCCTTCACCGAGAGCAGTGCAAGTTCCTTGTCCTCGGCTTCGAGGAAGACGGTGCCGGAGAACCGCGGGAAGGACGGGAAGCACAACGCAGCCTGCACGCCGTCGATATCCATGTCCGCCACCCGCGCCTTCGGGTCGTAACACCCCGGCAGCATGTCGGAGTACCGGGTGGGATCCATCCCGTATTCCTGCGGCTTCTTGCCCGCCACCGCATTGAGGCCGATGTTCGGATAGATCCGGCCCTCGTACGACCACACCTGAGCGAGCTTCTTCTCCCTCGGGGCGGAGTCTCCCTGGCGGGCGGCATCGAGGAGAGCGGCCGACAAACCCTCGTCGCCGTGGCTCTGGCTCATGTCCATCTCGACGATCCGCGGGCCCTGCTCGTGGAACTTCTTGGGCAGGCGATCGGTCCACAGGTTCGGGGGCTCGATCAAATGGTCGTCTACGGAGATCAATTGCATATGGTCTTGAAGCGGCACTGCTACTCCTACTCGAACAATGGCACGATCCGGGTAGCGCGTCAGTCCCTGCCCGCGGTCTATGCCGATTATCTGACGCTTCGTACGCTAGTGATCGCCGTCACAAGTGTCAAGATATCCCGCGATATCTGGATTCTATTCGCAGTTCCGACCCACACCGGCGCTTCGTACACGAATCCGGCAGAGAGGACTTTCCATCAGTATCTGACGGTCTGTACTCATTCCTGGTTGTACGGAAATACGGCATACGCGTCCTCGATGCCACGGTGCCGGGCGCGGACGGATTCGAGCGTCTCGGGATGACTGACGATGTATCGCTCGCCCCGCTTGATCGCCGCCACGACCAGGCGACCGACGACGTCCGCGCCCATTGCTGCAACCGGTACCCGTGTCGATGCACCCGAACCGCCCGCGCCGCGGGGAACCGCGCCCGGACGGTTCCGCTCACTTGCCGCGATATTGGACCGCACCATTGAGGGAAGCAGTACCCCCACACCGACGTGCGAGCCTCTCGCGTCGAGTTCCATACCCACGGTCTCCGTCAACGCGACGACGCCGAATTTCGACACGGCATAGGCGCCGAGGCCAGCTGCGGTGCGCAGACCGGCGATGGACGCGGTGTTGACGATGTATCCGCGCTGCGAGGTCTGTTCGATCACGGGTAGAAACGACTTCATCCCGTGGATCACGCCCCACAGGTTGACGTCCAGCACCCAACGGAAGTCGTCCAGCGTCAACTCGTCGAACGGTGCTACGCGCGCGATTCCGGCGTTGTTGACAGCAATATCGATGCGCCCGTGCCAACGAACCACCTCGTCTGCCACTCGCTGAACGTCGTCGGCACTACTCACGTCAGCGAGCACGGTGTCGACGCCGAGAGCGGCGCCTGCTCGCGCCAGGGCGGCGGCCTCGACATCGGCCATCACCACCGTCGAACCCTCGGCGATCAACTCTTCGGCGATCGCGAAGCCGATACCCGAAGCCCCTCCGGTGACGATGGAGATGGTTCCGTCGAGACAAGGGATGCCAGTCGACATGTCTGAGCCTTCCTGGAGTTCGGCCGCGACCGTCGCTGCATTGTCAATGCGCTGGAGCAACGACACGTTCGGCCGGTGAATGGAGGACACCGGATGGGAGCTCACACGTCACCACCGGGTGTCGTCCCAACCTCTGCGATCAGGCGCCACTTGTCAACCGGCCGAACGTCTGTCTATCCGTCTCGGTTGTTCGCATTCAGCCCGCCGAGGACGAACCGCCCGATCCATTCGATCTCGTCGGGAGAGGGCGCGGTTGATTTCCAGAGATGCCGGCGCATCGCCCCGAGCACCAGGTCGGAGATGCAGGCACCGTCGAGGACCGGGTCGGATCCGAGTGCCTGCAACGGGGCAGCGAGCAGACTTGTCACCGGCTTCAGCAGTTCGTCCTGACCCCCGTCCTCCTGAGTCGACGAGCCGGCCTTCTCGAGGTGCTCGAGCACCGAACGGCTGGTCTGCGCAGCGTCGCTGTGACTGACTTGCCGTAGGACTCCGCGCGTCCACACGAGAATCTGCTCGCGCGGTTCGTCGACACCGGCCATGCGTGCGGTGATGTAGTCGGCCACCCGATGGACACCCTTCTCGAGGACGGCGAGAATCAGATCGTCCTTGCTCGGAAAGGATCGATACAGAGTCTGATTCGAAATTCCCGCGGCTGCGACGATCGCCGACACGGAAGGCATTGCAGGCGCGGACTTCTCGATCAGCTCCAGCGTCACCTCGAGCAGACGCTCGATCTCGTCCTCGGCCGATTGGCGCTGACGTGCGGTTCGTCGGGCAGCCGCCTGCGCGGCGCGACTGACCCCTGCCCGTGACTGCGACTCTGATGTATCGTTCTGCATCTCGAGTAATCCGATTCTGTTTTGAGGAGACGTATGGCTTCCAGTATGGACGACACCCCTGTTCACACGAAGGGAGACCTTCCGTCGCCATTCGACTTGTTCAGCCTCGAGGGCAAGGTCGCGCTGGTCACCGGTGGTAGTCGCGGAATGGGCCGGGAAATGAGTGTGGCGTTCGCACGGGCAGGGGCGGACGTCGTCGTCGCGAGCCGAAATCTCGAGAAGTGCGAGGAAGTCGCGGACGAGATCAGGTCGACGACCGGGCGGGATGCCCTCGCCTACAGCTGCCACATGGGCCGCTGGGACGAGATCGAAGGCTTGGTCGAGGCCGCGTACGCGAAGTTCGGCAAGGTGGACGTGCTGGTGAACAACGCCGGGATGTCGCCCGTGTACGACAAGGTCACCGACGTCACCGAGAAGATGTACGACAGCGTCCTCAATCTCAACCTCAAGGGCCCCTTCCGACTGACCCAGCTGGTGGGAACCCGCATGAAGGAACGCGGCTCGGGCAGCGTCATCAACGTCAGCAGCACCGGATCGCTGCGGCCGATGGGCTCGATCATTCCCTACGCCGCTGCCAAGAACGGCCTCAACGCCATGACCGAGGGGTATGCCGAACTGCTCGGACCCGAGGTCCGGGTGAACACATTGATGCCCGGCCAGTATCTGACCGACATCGCCGCCGCCTGGGACATGCAGCACACGAACAGGATGGCCTCACGCCTGCATCTTGAGCGGATCGGAAATCCCGCCGAAATCGTCGGTGCTGCACTCTTCCTCGCCAGCGACGCGTCCAGCTACACGTCCGGAACCATCGTACGGTCCGACGGCGGCATTCCCTGATCCGCCGGACGCGCAGGTGCACCGAGGCGTTACGCCCCGGTGCTTCTGCGCATCACTCGAATCAGACTAGGCGATCGATCAGGATCTTCGCGAGAATCTCCGGTTCACTCACCATAACGTCGTGACAGGTGTCGATCTCGACGATCTCGTCGACTCCCCCGAGATTGTCGACGTGTTGCCGCTGCTGGTCCGGCGGCACCGCCTGATCCTGCAGTGTGAGCACCCAGGTCCGCGGAATCGACGGCGGCATGTCGCTGCGATCGACTTTCTGCGTGGCGAGGAGGTTGCTCTCCGGGCACATGCACCGCACGACGAAGTCCGTCTGCGCTTCGGTCATCCCGTTGCAGAACAGCGATTCCACCGTCTCACGGGGAAAGGGAGGCGACTCCGCCGGAGCGTCGACGCGCTCCCGGACGTCTTCCTGAAGTTCACCCATGAGGTCGTCGAGAATCGACATTCCGTTAGGCGGCGCCGCAGCGGCCACGAAGACCATCCGGCGGACACGCTCCTTTCCCAGCGCCGCTGCCACTCCGGGCATCGTGACGCCGCCCATCGAATGCGCAATCAGCACCACCGCGGACAATCCGGCCGCATCGATGTCAGCCACCACCGAGCGAACACACTCGGCGATACCGACCTCGGACAGGGCGGCAGGCTTCGACCCCCGGCCCGGTAGGTCCACGGCGAGTACCGTCACATCCGGCCGGAGCTCTCTCAGCGCCGTGACGGTGGGGTCCCAGCACTCGCTCGTGTGCTGCCCGCCGTGGATCAGTACCACCGCGTCGTTCACTGCTGTCATGTCCAGACCCTTCCCATCAACACGCGTTTGAGTAGCTTTCCGGCCGGAGTCCGCGGTAGCGACTCCTCGAAGGTCACCGATCTCGGGCACTTGAAGGACGCAAGTTCCTTCCGGCAGAATTCGAGGAGCTCACGCTCCAACTCCGCGTCGCCCGCAACGCCGCTGTCTAGTTGCACGAAGGCTTCGACCCGCTGGCCGTATTCCTCGTCCGGAACACCGATCACCGCGACATCGAACACCGCGGGATGCTCGACCAGCCGAGACTCGATCTCGGCGGGGTAGATGTTGACTCCCCCGGAAATGATGAGATCGGTGCGTCTGCCGTCGAGGTACAGGTAGCCGTCCTCGTCCAGGTAACCGAGATCGCCGAGCGTCGCGCGCCCGTCCGCGTCGAAGACACCCGCGGTCTTCTCCGGTGAGTGGTGGTAGCTGAAATCGGGGGCATGGTCGAACCAGATGGTTCCCCGCTCGTACGGGGCCACCGGCGCGTGGTCTTCACCGAGCACCGATATGGTTCCGGGTGCCGGCCGACCCACGGAACCGGGATGCGCGAGCCACTCGTCCGGCGTGATGAGGACCATGCCGATGTTCTCGCTGCCGCCGTAGAACTCGTAGAGCACCGGCCCCCACCATTCCATCATCGCGCGCTTCACAGGCACCGGGCAGGCGGCGCCGGCATGAATCGCCAACCGGATCGACGAGACGTCGTAGCGCCGCCGAACGTCCGCGGGCAAGCGCAGGAAGCGAACGAACATGGTGGGAACCATGCTGGTGTGCGTGACGCCGAATTCCTCGACGATCCGAAGACTCTCCTCGGCATCGAACTTCTCGGTCAGAACCAGCGTTCCGCCCCACCTGACCACGGACGTGCAGGTCTGCAACGGATACGCGTGATAGAGCGGGGCCGAGTTCAACCACACCGAGTCCTGGTCGAACCCCCATGTGTGCGGGAAGTTGGCCGTCAGCGGATCGCCCTGCTCGAACGACACGTCGGGCATCTCCCGCAGAATTCCCTTGGGTTTTCCGGTGGTCCCCGAGGAGTAGAACATGAAGGCGCCCTGGCGCACCGCCTTATCAGCACTGGGTCGTGTTGCAGGGGCAGGGTCGGATTCCACGCCGTCGTACAGACCCTCGTACCCGTCGCGGACTTCGCCGACGATCTGCACCGCCTCCACTGCGGGCGACGCACCCGCCGCCTCGGCCACCAGATCAGCAAACCGCTCGCTGGCGACGATCAGCCGGGCGTCCGAGTCGTAGATGACGTGAACGGCCTCTGCCCGCGTCAGGTGAACGTTCACCGCTACCAACCGGACGCCGCATCGCAGCGCCGCGATCGCGACGACGACATAGTCGGTGCGGTTCTCCATGACGACGGCCACGCGATCCCCGGGTGAGATTCCCTTCGAGATCCAGTCCCGTTCCAGCCAGCGCGATTTCGCAGCGAGTTCGCCGTAGGTCAGCGTCTCGCCGCCGGGCACGACCACCGCCGGGCGCGACGGGTCGCGGTCCGCCCACCAGTCGGGTGTGCACACAGGTTCTCGGACCGTCGACGGTTCCGCCATCGATGGGCCCCCTGTCACGCTGTCGCCGGAATGCCGATGGTCTTGCTCTCGAGGAACTCCTCGAAGCCTTCGACGCCGTGCTCCCGTCCCAGACCGCTGTGGCGATACCCACCGAACGGGACGTCGTCGGCGAGGAACGCGGCACCGTTCACGGAAATCGTGCCGGTCCGGACTCTCCTGGCCACGTCTGTCGCACGGGCGACATCGCCGCCGAACACCGAGCCGGACAGGCCGTACAACGAGTTGTTCGCGATATCGATCGCCTCGTCCTCGGTCTCGTAGGGAATGACGACGAGTACCGGACCGAAGATTTCCTCCTGGGCGATCCGCGCGTCGGGGGCAACATCCGCAATGAGCGTCGGATTCACGAAGAAGCCGCGATCGTGATTCTCCGCCCGGCCCCCTCCGAAGACGATCCGCCCCTCGATCCTGCCGAGTTCGATGTACCCGAGAACACGTTCGAGCTGAACCGCATTGATCACCGGACCGATGAATGTCGACGGGTCTTTCGGATCCCCGGGCACCATCGCGGACATGACCGCCTGGGCGACCTGCAGCCCTTCGTCGTAGCGAGAACGCGGAAGCAGCAGACGCGTGGTCAGTGCGCAGCCCTGACCGGCGTGCGAGCAGACCGAACCGGCGACCTGACCGATGGCTGCCTGCATGTCTGCATCTTCGAGAACGATTGCAGCGGACTTGCCGCCGAGCTCGAGAAGGGTGCGCTTCACCGTCGGTGCGCCGGCGGCAAGGATCTTGCGCCCCGTAGCCGTCGACCCGGTGAACGTGACGACGTCGACCCGCGGATCCGTGGTGAGTGCCTCACCGACGGCGTTGTCGGACGACGTAACGACGTTGAGCACTCCGGCGGGCATGTCGGTGTACTCGGCGGCGAGCTTTCCGATCATCGTCGCGGACCACGGGGTGTCGGGTGCGGGTTTGAGCACCACAGTGCACCCGGCTGCAAGTGCGGCGGACAGCTTGACCATGTTCAGGAAAAACGGATAGTTCCAGGCGGTGATCGCCGCGACCACTCCCGCCGCTTCCTTCCGGACCAGCGGCGCCGTCGAGGTGCCCAGCGCAACGCGGGTGGGGAACTGCTTCTCGTATTCGTAGGTGTCGGCGAGATCCGCCATCCACCGCAGCGATTCTATTCCGGGACCGATCTGCATCATGTCGTGCAGGGCCATGGGAGCGCCCGCCTCGGCCGTGACGACCTCGCCGAGATCCGCTCGGCGCTCGTCCATCGCGTCGGCGAGCTGCCGCAGCACCCGGCTTCGCAGGGACGAGTTCGTCGACCAGTCGGTCGTGTCGAATGCGCGGCGCGCGGCGCTCACGGCGCGATCGGCGTCCTCCGTCGATCCGTCCGCGGTGACGCCGAGAACGTCTTCCGTTGCGGGGTCTATGTTCTCGAACACTCGGCCGGAGAGCGCCTCGACCAACTCACCGCCGATCAGCATCCGCGGTTCGGCGAGCGACAATGTCGGCGCGCTCACCGGGGCGTTGACTGAAGATCCCATTGACGTACTTCTTTCGTGTGGGGCCGCGACGCCGTCGCAGCACGGTTGCCGATGGCGAAGTCGAGCGTGGTGATCAGAGTCCGAGAGCCAGTCCGGCGCCGGCATCCACCCGCACCTCCTGACCCGTGACGAAGCGGGATTCGTCCGACGCGAGGTAGACCACGAGGCTAGAGATGTCGGCAGGTTCCACCCACGGCGTCGGGATGGGGTGCATGCTCGCGAAACCGTCTTTGACGTCGTCGAGAGTGGGATTGTCGAGGTCGTCGCGGAACATCTTGTACATCGGGGGGCTCTGCAACATATCGGTGTTGCAATTGGAAGGATGAATCGTGTTGGCCCGGATGCCTCTGGCTGCCAGCAGATGTGCCACGGTGCGTACGTATTGCGGGATCATCCGTTTGGCCAGTCCGTACCCGGTTCCTCCCGGGCTGGTCAAACCGGCAGGCATGAGGGCCGCGAGCGAACCGGTGGCGATGATCGAGCCGCCGTCGCTCAGGTGTGGTAGGGCACCGTGGATCGAGTTCACGACGCCGAGGAAGTCGACGTCGAACGAGTCGACGAAACCCTGCATCGGGATGTCTTTGCCGAGCGGACAGATTCCGGCGTTCGCGACGACGATGTCGAGACCGCCCAGTTCCGCAACGGCTTGCGCCAGAGCCTTCTCCAGTCCGACGCGATCACGCACGTCCACCTTCGCCGACACGACGCGCCGACCTTCGGCTTCCACCAGCTTGACCGTGTGCGCAAGATCTTCCTCGGTCGACAGCGGGTACTCGTTCGTCTCGATGTCCTCACACAGATCGAAGGCGATGATGTCGGCGCCTTCCTGAGCAAGGTTCAAAGCATGGCTTCGTCCCTGCCCCCGCGCGGCTCCGGTCACAAAAGCGATCTTGCCTTCAACTCGGTTCACGACTCTCCTCGATCGACGTCTCGGGTGACGATGCTTGCCTCGACAGCGCCTGGTTGCGCGCGGATGCAGCAGCGATCAGACATCCTGCTCATCGGACGCAGCTCCCGCCGGTGCACCCAGCGCGCCCGTGCAGCCTCGATTCCGGAAGAAACGAACACCTAACTCCGAAGCGGGATCCGCATCTGACACAACGCACATTATTGTGACGTCGTTCACATGTCAATGGTGCGATTCGGAGCTTCACCAGGTCGAACTCGCCTATGTCGGCAACCCGAAACTCCTCGAGGCTGCAACGGCGATCCCGCCGCTCCGTCGATGCGGGACCCGGCGACAGGCCCGCGCGGATCCCGAACCGATCCCCGACCCGAGAGGGCGGTCTCCTCCAGGGCCGAATTGTTCTGACGATGCTGTCATCACCGGACGGTTGGGCTCACATCAAGGAAGCGTGGAACACATGGATCTTCTCGTTCGCGGCAAGGGCTATCTCGTCGTCGGTGGAACTGCCGGGATGGGGCTCGCGTCGGCCCGCGCCCTCGCCGGCGACGGCGCCTCGGTCGTTGTGGTGGGGCGTGACGCAGCGCGCGCGGAGCACGCGGCCGCCGAGATTCGCGAAGCCGGCGCCGCACGTGCGTACGGACTGTCGTTCGACGTCGGCGTCGCCGGCCAGGCCGAAGAGGCGGTGGCAGAGGCCGTCGAACTCCTCGGCCGCCTGGACGGGGTGGCGGTGACCACCGGCATCCTCGGGAAGGAGCCGATCGAATCACCCGAGGAGATGTGGATCGGGGCCCTCCGCGACGTCGTGCTGGGCACGACGCGGACGGTCGAGGCCGCACTACCCGATCTCACCTCCACCCGAGGCACGATCGCGACGACGGCGGCGTACTCGGTGCGCTCTCCCGAACTCGTGCGACTGCCGTAGCATCACTGAAAGGTTCCGTCGCGGTGTTCACCAAGGGGATCGCGAAGGCGTATGGCAGCAAGGGCATTCGCGCGAACTGCATCTGCCCGGGGGCCATCGAGACGGACGCGTTGCGGGCGATCCGTGCCCACGTGGCGCGGGAACGGGGATACCCGTACGAGGAAGCGCTGGAACGGGTGATGGTGGAGGAGTGGGGCCTCGAGGCGGCGCTGGGCAGGCCCGGACAGCCCGACGAGGTCGGCGAACTCGTTGCGTTCCTCCTGTCACCGCGAGCCGGCTATATGACCGGTGCCTTGGTGAACATCGACGGCGGCACGGACTTCTGAAGGGCCCGGCCGCCGCCGAACCCTACATCACTCCGCGAAATGGACGTGCCGGAGTTCGAACGGGCCACCTACGAACGGCGGGGTCATCTCGTCGAATCCCACTACTCCCGGCGTGTGCAGGTACTGGGTCGCCGGCGCGCAGATGAACACTTCCAGCGCTTGTTCGGACGCAACTCGGGACGCCTGTTCCAGCAGTGCGGTTCGGGTTGCGTCGCCAGGCTCGTGTGCCAGCGCTGACCGGATCGTCTGCGCGAACCCGTCGGGGAGCGGGCCCTGCTGGCTACGATCCAGGTAGCGGTCGCGAAGGGTGAAGCCCGGTTCGGGGTTTCCCGCCATGCTGTACTGCCAGCCATCGACCTCGCCCGATTCCCATCGCGGAAGCGCTTCACCGAAATCGGAGTTCTCGAAGTCCATCTTCACACCGACGGTCTGCAGCTGAGCCTGGATGCCGACGGACAGTTGAGCGTGCGCGCCGGTTGTCAACGCCTTGATCTCCAGGCCGTCTGCGTAACCGGCCTCGGCCAGCAGGGCACGCGCCTTGTCCGGGTCGTGGCGATATCCGAATCCGTCCTCGGACACATGTCCGTCGACTCCCTCCTGGAGCGGCTGCGACGTCGGAGCGCACTGTCCGTTCATCAGAGAATCGTTCAACGCGTCCCGGTCGATCGCATAGTTGAGCGCCTGACGGACGCGGGGATCGCGCAGCGGTCCGCGATCGGAGTTGAGATAGATGGTGTACCAGGATGTCCGCCCCGAGGTGGACAAGGTGAAGTCGCCCGAATCGGCCATGGCTGTCGCATCCCGGTACTGGCTCATCCGCGAGAGCGCGGCATCGATCTGACCGCTGCGAAGCGCATTCATTCGCGCGTTGTCATCCACGATCCCACGGATCTCGACCTTGGGAATCACGTATGTGTCCGGGTTCCAGTAGTCGTGCACCCTCGTGAACGTTGCCTTGTCCCCGACCGTCAGAGACGTCAGCTCGTACGGGCCCGATCCAGCGGGATGCATACTCAGGTCGTCATCAACTGCCTTCGGATTGACGATCGATCCCAGAGTCGTCGCCAGAATGAACGGCAGATCGGTCGACGGCTCGTCGAGCGCGAACTGCACTGTGTAATCACCTGGTGCACTGACGTCCTCGACCATCGTGAACTTGTCCTGAGCCGAAGACTGTGGCCGGTGCAGCGCTCGGTCCATGCTCGCGACGACCGCCTTCGCATCGAGTGGCGTGCCGTCGTCGAACTTCACGTCGCGCCGGAGAGAGAACGTCAGCGTCCGGCCGTCGGCAGAGTAGTCCCAGGACTCGGCCACGCTCGGCACCACCGTGGGTACACCGTCGACCGGTTCGATTGCGGTCAGCCGGTCGTACAGGAGGTCGATGTACGGGTGAGCCCCGGCCGCACTCGGGTTCATGTGCGGATCCATCGACGACGGGGGAATGAACCACGCCACCGTCAGTGAGTCGGTGTGGCCCGTAGTACCACCGGCGCCTCCACATGCGCCTGCGACGAGGGTGGCGACCGCGAGTGCCCCGATCTTGATCACACGAGACGAAGCCATGAACTTCTCCGATCAGATGCCGAGATCCGACGAGAACGGTCCCGGGGATCAACTGAATGGCGGAATTTTCACGCCGATCAGAAAGCTAGTGCTCCAGCTCACATCTGTCAAAGCCGCGGAGCGTCGGGCGTCACAGGCCCCCAATCGAATTCACTCGAAACAGACACAGGAAGGGAGCGTGGACATGCGCCTCCACGCTCCCCGCCTCCGTGATCAGACGATGCCGAGCTTGTCCTTCGCTGCTTCGAGCTTCGACGGAATGTGGTCGGTCGGCCAGAGCCCGTCGGTGGACCGGTGGTCCTCGAGCACCGCCCTCGCCACCTGACGCAGGTGAACCTCGGTCGGACCGTCCACGAGGCCCATTACCGGCGCCGTGACCCACATCTTGGCCAACGGAGTGTCTTGGGTAACACCGAGGGCCCCGTGTACCTGGATCGAGCGCTGGACGATGTCGTGGAGCACCTTGGGTGTAAGGAACTTGATCGCGCTGATGTCCTTGCGGCACAGCGAGTAGTCCTTGGTCTTGTCGATCAACCACGCCGTGCGAAGAACGAACAGCCGGAACTGCTCCAGTTCCGCATACGATTCGGCGATGTAGTTCTGCACGGTCTCGCGTTCGGAGAGTGCCTTCCCGCGGGTGGTGCGGCTCAGTGCCCGCTCACACATCATGTCCAGTGCACGCTGTGCGAGTCCGACCGTGCGCATGGCGTGATGGACGCGACCACCGCCGAGACGGACCTGCGCCACCTCGAAGGCTCGTCCCTCGTCACCGAGCAGCGCGGTGTGGGGAACACGGACGTTGTCGTAGTGGATGTAGGCTTCCGAGCCCTCGTCCGCCGGTTCGTGGATCAGTGCAAGGTTACGCTCGATCGTCAGACCCGGAGAGTCGGTGGGAACGAGGAACATCGACATGCCTTTGTGTGGACCGGCATCCTTGTCGGTGTACGCCATGACGATGCAGAACGTCGCGTAGCGGGCGTTGGAGGAGAAGAACTTCCACCCGTTGATGATCCAGTCGTCACCGTCGCGGACGGCTGTCGTCTCGAAACCGGAGACGTCGGCGCCGCCCTGCGGTTCGGTCATCGAATAGCAGGAGAAGATCTCCCCCTCGAGCAACGGCTGGAGGTAGGTCGCCTTCTGCTGCTCGGTGCCGAAGTGGGCGATGATCTCGGCGTTCCCGGTGTCGGGAGCCTGGGTCCCGAAGATGACCGGAGCCCAGGCGGAGCGGCCGAGGATTTCGTTGAGCAGGGCGAGTTTCAGTTGTCCGTACCCCTGCCCGCCGAGAGCGGGTTCGAGATGGCATGCCCAGAGCTGCTGGTCGCGCACCTTCTGCTTGAGCGGATCCACGACTCGACGGTGCTCGTCGTCGAGTGGCTTGTAGTTGTCGTGCGGCCACACCAGATCGAGCGGTTCGACCTCCTCGCGCACGAACCGCGCGGTCCAGTCGAGTTTCTTCTGAAATTCAGGATCGGTTTCGAAATCCCAGGACATTCCCATTCCTCGATTCTTCGGTGCGACGTCGGTGCGCTAGCGGAGCGACGTCGTCTTCGACAGGTTTGCGGCGAACTGCATGAGCTCGTGCACGATCGGGCCGAAGCGGGCGACGCGGGCGTCTGCCTCCCCCTTCGCGTGCCGGGCCACACTCGCCTCCAAGACGATGGCCAGCTTGAACCGGGCGAGAATGACGTAGTAATCCACGTCGGTGACGTCGCGTCCACTGACCGTCGCATAGTGCTCGAGCATGTCTTCCCGGGACGGCATCCCGTCGTAGTTCAGATAGCGGGCATGCTGCATCGCATCCCCCTCGGGCGGCCACGCGACCAGCACCCAACCGAGATCGAGCAGCGGGTCGCCAATTGTCGCCATTTCCCAGTCGATGATCGCCGCGAGCTCGGCCGGCGCACCGTGTCGATACATGACGTTCGCGAACTGGTAGTCACCGTGCATGATTCCGGGCTCGAAGGTCCGGGGCTGGTGGTTCCGGAGCCACGTTGCGGTCTCGTCCAGTCCTGGAATGTCGCGGAACTTGAACCCGGCCAAATGCGACAGCCAGCGATCCACCTGCCGGTCGAGGAAGCCGTCCGGCTTACCGAAGCCTTCGAGGCCCTGCGCTTTCCAGTCGACGCGCGCCATCTTCGCGGCGCCGTCGACCAGTTGGATCGCGAGTCCCGATCGGGCCTGTAGATCGGTGTCGAACGGCGCCGCCCAGCCGCCGCCCATGGGGCTCCAGCCGTCCACCAGATCCATCAGGTAGAAGGGCGACCCGATGACAGACACGTCATCGGTCGCGCCGCGCAGCCTGGCGTGCGGTACGTCGGTGTCTGCGAGGGCCCTGAGAAGCTGCGCCTCACGCATGAGGACTTTGGCTCTGCCTTCGACTCCGTAGCCGGGTGGACGTCGAAGCGCCATCTTCTCGCCCCCGCGAAGGATCTCGAAGAGCTCGTTCTGCGATCCACCGGCCAGACTCCGCGCCTGCACCGGTTCGCCGGCTCCGGGAATCCCTTGGCCGTCCATCCATTTGCCGAGCCCTTCGACGTCGAGCGAGAGGGCGGGCTTGTCGTCGAGCCGGTCCGCGACCGAGGTGCTGTCACTGTGATCTGCCATACTTGGAACATAATGACTGATTTAGCAGAATGCAATTACTCTGTGGGCATCTCCGGCATACTCCCTGCTGGAGACCCGCGAATCCGCGAGAGGACACCGATGACCCCTACCGAAACTCCCACCGTGATGTCGGCAGCCCGCATCCACAGGCTGGGAGATCCCGACGCGATAGGCATCGATTCCGTCGCCGTTCCGGCACCGGGACGGGGAGAAATCCTGGTTGCGGTGCGCGCGGCGGCCGTGAATTTTCCCGACACCCTGATGATCGCGGGAAAATACCAGGTTCAGGTGCCACTCCCCTTCGTCCCCGGGCACGAGGCGGCCGGCGTGGTGCACGCCGTGGGGCCGGACGTCACCGCCCCGGTTCAAGGCGACCGGGTGGCGGTCCTCGCCCCGGGAGCATTCGCCGAGTACGTGGTCGCACCGGCCACCGCTGCTGTGCCGATCCCGGACACCGTCGGTTTCGACGAGGCCGCCGCTACCTGGGTGTGCCACCTGACCGCGTATCACGCGTTGCGGTCGACAGCCGAGATCGTCTCGGGCGAGAAGGTTCTCGTTCTCGGAGCCGGTGGTGGAGTCGGGCTCGCCGCCGTGGAACTCGCCACCATTCTCGGGGGCCGGGTCGTCGCTGCCGCATCGTCGGCAGACAAACTCGAGGCCGCTCGCAGCCGGGGCGCGGAATTCACAGTCGACTACTCCGCAACCGATCTGCGGACCGGAGTCCGAGAGGCGATCGGCTCGGGCTCGATCGACATCGTCATCGACCCGGTGGGCGGCACGCTGTCCGAACAGGCACTGCGGGAGATGCGCTGGGGCGGGCGGTTCGTCACCCTGGGTTACGCCAGCGGACACATTCCCCAGATCCCGCTGAACCTGGTGCTGCTCAGGGGCGTCGACGTTCGCGGCCTCGAAATTCGCACGTTCGCCTCCCACGACCCCAGCCGCGCAGAACGAGACCGCGCAGAGTTCACGAACTTGTGGGCGTCGGGCCGGATCCGGCCCCTCATCGGCGCCCGGTATCCCCTCACCCAGGTGAACGCAGCTCTGCACACCGTCGCTGCGGGGCGGTCTCTCGGCAAGACGGTAATAGAAATGGCCTCCTCACCCCACGCCGCGGAGTGCTGATGGAGATCCAGCAACTCCGATGCCTCGTCGCGGTCGCGGAACACGGTTCGTTCACCAAGGCGGCCGCAGCCATACATCTCACGCAGCCGTCGCTCTCGCATGCTATCGCGAAGCTCGAATCCGAACTTCGGATGCAGCTCTTCCACCGATCCTCCCGCGGTGCGACATTCACATCCGCCGGTCACTCGATCCTGGGGCCCGCGCGGCGGGTACTTTCGGCGCTGGACGACATCGACGCCACCGTGTCGTCACTGCGCGGCATGACAGAGGGAACGGTGCGGGTGGTGACCACCCGCTCCTTCACTACCTCCATCGCAGAAGTGGTGTCGGAATTCTGCCGCCAGTTCCCGCAGATGAAGGTCACGATGGGTGCGCCGAGAACGGAATCGGAGGTTCATACACTCGTGGCATCGGGTGACTGCGACATCGCCTTCGCGCGAGTGGACCGCACGCCCCCGGAGCTCTCTGCCGACGTACTCGACGTGGAGTCGCTCGCGGTCATCGTTCCGCGGCGCCACGATCCCCACCCGGACGCCTCCGACATCACCTGGCCCCAGGCCGCCGAACTTCCGCTGATAGTGCCGCCGATCGGCAATCAGGCGCGTCTCGCGCTCGATCGCGTGTTCGCTGCGCACGATGCCCGAATGACGGTCGCGGTGGAGAATGAGGACTACGAGTCGACCCTGGAGATGGTGCGCGCCGGTGTCGGTGCCTGTCTCGGCACCCAGGGGGTGTCCCGGCTGCCGGACGGAGCGCGGATGAAGACCATCGTTCCCGTGAGCGAAACCAAGATCGGCCTTCTCTGCCGGCCGGGAACGCTCGCCCCCGCAGTATCGGCGTTCAGAACGATTGCACTGCAGTCTTTTCCCGGTCGGAACCAGATACGGACACCGATGGCGGTGAACAGCTGAGCTCCCCCGCGGTCAAGCGGGGGAGCTCGATGACATCACGGTGTCACGCTGTCGCGGCCCTGGGAAAGTTGTACAACTTCCGGGCGTTCAGTTCGACGATCTTGTGCGCTTCGTCATCGGGAACATCCTGGAGCAGTTTCGTGGTGTACTGCCGGCTGTTGGGCCAGTTCGAATCCGAATGCGGGTAGTCGCACTCCCAGGTGATGTTGTCGATACCGATCTGGTGGCGCCGGGCGACACCCTCGAAGTCGTCGATGAAGCAGCCGTACATGTGCTCGCGGAACAGATCCGACGGACGCACTTCCTTGTTCACGTTCTGGTACCAGCGGTGCTTCTCCCACGTCAGATCGATCCGCTCGAGCAGGTACGGCATCCACCCGATACCACCCTCCGACAGCGCTACCTTCAGATTAGGGAACTTGTAGAACACCGGCGAGAACAACAGATCCGCGGTCGCGTCCATCGAGTTGGTACCGAAGAGCGCGATCATCACCGCCATCGGCGCCTCCGGAGAGGTGATCGGCGCCTTACCCGAGGAGCCGAAATGCATGCACAGCGGCATCTTCGTCTCCTCCGCGGCGCGGAAGACCGGATCCCAGAAATCGGTGTAGAACGACGGCAACCCGAGCCCGACGGTGTTCTCGGGGAACGTGATCGCCTTCGCCCCCTTCGCCGCGCACCGGTAGATCTCCTTCGCCGCCTCCTGCGGATCCCACAGCGGCAGAATGATCAGAGGAATGAAACGATCGGGATTGGACGCCGCCCATTCATCGAGGTGAAAGTCGTTCCACGCCTTCACTGACAGCAGAGCCAACTCTCGGTCCTTCCCTTCCAGAAACACGGTGCCGGCGAAGCGTGGGAAGGACGGGAAGCACAACGCGGCCTGCACGCCGTCGATGTCCATGTCCGCCACCCGCGCCTTCGGGTCGTAACACCCCGGCAGCATGTCCGAGTAGCGCGTGGGATCCATCCCGTATTCCTGCGGCTTCTTGCCCGCCACCGCATTCAATCCGATGTTCGGATAGATCCGACCCTCGTACGACCACACCTCCGCGAGCTTCTTCTTCTTGGGCGCGGTGTCTCCCTGGCGGGCCGTGTCGAGCAGCAGCGCGGACAACCCCTCGTCGCCGTGGCTCTGGCTCATGTCCATCTCGACGATCCGCGGGCCCTGCTCGTGGAACTTCTTGGGCAACCGATCGGTCCACACGGTGGGCGGCTCGATCAGATGGTCGTCCACCGAGATCAAATGCATATGGTCCTGAAGCGGCACTTCGACTCCCTAAGTGAATGGGATGACGGGTCCTGGTCGTGACGTCATCCGGATTGTCAGTGATCTATCTGACACCATGTCATCGTAGTGAGATGGGTCACCAGCGTCAATCTCTGCAGGCAATTCAGAGCGATTGCCATGAACTTTGGTAACGCCGAGGCGATCGACAGCTCGCGAGAACGCGGACTTCTTTCAGTTTCTGACATATCGTGCGGATCACGACGTCGTCTTGCCCGCATAGCGCACATCGAAGATGCTCGTGAAATCCGCTTGCCCGAGAGTGTCCATGCCGATCGTTGAGGACGAGTACGCGACGATCGTCGGTACTCCACAGATGAAGACGTCGTATGCATCGTCGGCAGCGATGCCGGAGGCACGGCGTAAAAGCTCGGTTCTCTCGCCGTCATCGAGCCGCGGGTCGAGCGAGTGCAGAACCGTGTCGGAGAACTGGGCCGACGGCGGGCTCGGGAAGCGGTAGTCGGCCATGTAGTTCAGCAACAGTGACTGGCCGGGAATCGGATACGCCAACCTCGAGTTCAAGAGCCCATAGTCGCCCTGACGGAAAGTCGACTGTGCATCGACAGCCGGAATGGGCAATAGCTGTGCGTCGACGCCGATGTCACGAAATTGCGCCTGCACCGACGTCGCCATCTCCTGCTGCGGCGACGCACCCGCGACATAGATCACGCGCAGGGACAGGTTCTCCGGCGCTCCCGCCTCCTTCAGCAGAGCCTTCGCCTTGGCCGGATCGTACGTATAGAGGGCGGTCCTGCTGTCGTCGTGGCCGTCCACACCTTCGGGAAGCGGTTGCGACAGTGGTGCACACTTTCCGTTGAGCAGAGCCGAATTGATACCCTCGCGGTCGATGGCATAGTTCAACGCCTGCCGGACCTTCGCGTTCTCGAGTCCGGGTGTGCCGATGTCGAGTTGGACGGCGTATGACTGGACGGTCGGATACTCGCGTATCTCGAACCCCGAACCCCCGGTGACAGCACGGATCTCGTCGTATTGGTCCGGATCGACCTTGATCGCATCGACTTGTCCGGAACGGAACGCATTGAGCCGCGAGTTGTCGTCAGCCATTCCGATCAGCTCGAGCCGCTGGGGCTTCTGCGCGTCCGGATCCCAGTAGCCGTCGTAACGCACGTACGTCACACGATCACCGGGGCGCACCTGATCGAAGCGGTACGGTCCCGAACCGGCGTCCGTGCGGCCGATGTCGAGTCCCGCATCGAGAGCCTTCACATTCACGATCGCCGCCTCGGTCGTCGACAGCACGGCGGGGAGATCGAGCGCCGGACGACTGGTCCATATCCGCACTGTGTTCCCGTTCACGGCGTCCACACCGGTCACCATGTCGAATCTGCCCGCCACCTTCGACTTCTGCGGATCACGCGCGCGGGCAAGGCTCGCGACGACAGCCTGGGCGTCCACCGGCGTGCCGTCGTGGAACGTCACGTCGTTCCGAAGCGTGAAATCGACTGACCTTCCGTCGTCGGCGAATGTCCACGATTCGGCGACCATCGGTGCGATCGTCGGACCACTTACAGCTTGGGTCAGCCGGTCGTACACCGGAGACAGAAACGGGAAGTCGATCTGATAGTTGCCCGACTGGTGGGGATCGAGATTGTTCGGGACGACGTTGCCGGCCACTCGCAGAGTCGCCGTGCGATCCACCTCGCCTTGTGCCCCGTGCTCGCCTGTCGCGGTCCCACACGAGACCACGACGCCGGCGGCCAGCACAGCAACCGCCACCGGGTATCGACGGCGACGAGAACTTCTATCGAACATGAATGTGCTCCATTTCCTCGGAATCGACGCAGACACCGACCCGCGCCGCACAGAACGAGGGGCGTCGCCCCGGGACCATGCCCGGGCAACGCCCCTCGCCCGACAACACTCTGATGAGAACTGGGTCAGGAGGTCTTGCCCAGGTACCGCGTGTCGAGGATTCCGCTGAAGTCCGCTTGCCCGATGGTGTCGATACCGACGACCTTGTCGGTGTATGCGGCCTGCGTCGGAATTCCACAGATGAACATGTCGTACGCATTCTCCGAGGCGATACCCGAGGCTTCCGAGTACAGCTGGGTGCGGTCGGCGTCAGGAGTGTTCGGGTCCAGCGAACGGTTCACCGCATCAGTGAACTCCTGCGAAGGTGCCGTCGGGAAGCGCAACGGAACGAGGTAATTGGTCTGGAGCGACTGTGCGGGGGTCGGGTACGTCAGGCGCGGGTTCAGGAGCGAGTAGCTCCCCTCCCCCATCGTGGTCTGCGCATCGGCCGCGGGGAGCGGCATGATGTCGAGCCCCACCCCGACATCGGCCAACTGTGCCTGGATGGCGGTGGCCATCTCCTGCTGGGGAGACAGGCCCGAGACCGTGATCAGCCGCAGCTTCAGATCTGCAGGCGCGTTGGCCTCCTTCAGCAGCTGGCGCGCCTTGTCCGGATCGTACGTGTACTTGCCGTCGACGTCGGAGTTGTGGCCGTTGACGCCGTCGGCGATCGGCTGCGAGATCGGCTGGCATTGGTCCTTCAGAAGCGCCGAGTTGATGCTGTCCCGGTCGATCGCGTAATTGAGAGCCTGCCGAACTCGCGGGTCGGTGAGACCCTGCTGTCCGATGTCGAGTTGCACTGCGTAGTACTGCGACACGGGGAAGGTGTGCATCTGGTACTGCGGCTGTCGCAGCAGGGTCTGCAGCTCGTCGGTCTGGCCTGCTTTCGCGAGCATGACGTCGATCTGACCGCTACGGAAGGCATTGAGTCGTGCGTTGTCGTCGCTGATCCCGATGATCTCGAGATTGGCGGCTTTCTGCGCTTCCGGATCCCAGTACCCGTCGAAACGCTTGTAGATGATGCGGTCGCCTCGTCGGATCTGCTCGGCCACGTAGGGTCCCGAGCCCGCCGTCTCCACGGACAGGTCGACTCCACCGTCGATGGCGACCGGGTTGACGATGGCCGCCGTGGTTGTCGAGAGGATGGCCGGCAAGTCTGCTGCGGGCCTGCTGGTCGTGATCCGCACCGTGTTGTCGTTCACGGCCTGGACCGAGGTGATCACCGCGAGCGATCCCGCCGAACGTGCCCGTTGCGGGTCCCGAGCACGGTCGAGGCTCTTCACCACGGCGGCGGCATCGACCGGGGTTCCGTCGTGGAACTTCGCGTCGGTACGGAGAACGAAATCCGCGCTGAGACCGTCCGGGGAGAACTGCCAGGACTCCGCCAGCATGGGCTCGATCGCCGGCCCCGATACTGCTTGCGTCAGCCGATCGTAGACCGGGGCAAGGTAACTGAAATCGACCTGATAGTTGCTGGACTGGTGGGGATCGAGATTGTTGGGGGCCAGCGTCCACGCCATCTTCAACGTCCCGTTCCGGTCTACCTCACCACCGCTCACGGCCCCCGCAGTCGACCCGCCGCCGCCACAGGCGGACGCGACCGCCGCCACCGTGACCGCCATCACCAGCATCTTGATACCGGAGGAAACTCCGCTACGGATCTTCATACCCACACGCCCATTTCTCACCTTGATCGGTACGTCATGTTCACGAACTCGCCTTGCACGGCGCCAAGAGTGCCTGGCAGAGAATCGGAAGGAATCGCGAATGGCCGAGACCCATCGATGGGCGACCCGTCCGACACGGCGATCACGGCGCTCACGGCTTTTCGACTCACTGCGCATGCCTTGGCGTGCGTGGCCAATACTAGTGACCGTGATCACATATCGCAAGTGGCGCAACATCTTTCGCCATGCAATCCGCGGATCGAGCCCATAGAAGTCTTCTATCGCTACGCTCCACACCAGCGAACACACCTGAGAGGGCTGCCGGACACACAGCCGACAGCCCTCTCGCGTAGGCAGATACGGCCGAAATCCGCTTCGGCCCAACCCTGTCTACTTGCGGATCTTCGGATTGAGGTAACCGTACGACATGTCGACCAGAAGATTGCACACCAGCACCACCAGCGCGCTGATGATGACCACACCCTGAACGACGGGGAGGTCGCGCTGCACGACCGCGGTGTACCCGAGCATCCCCAATCCCGATATCGCAAAGACGAATTCGACGGTCACCGCGCCGCCCAGGATGCGCCCCATCTGCATACCGAGCACCGTGACGATCGATACGGACGCGTTCTTCATGGTGTGCTTCCACAGGACGCCACGCTCGGCGAGTCCCTTGGCGCGCGCGGTGCGCACGTAGTCCTTGTTCATCGCATCGACGATGGAACCTCTCGTCTGACGCGCGAGTTCCGCCGCGGACACCGCGGCCAGTGCGAGCGCCGGCAGGATCAGATGGCGCGACCATTCGACGATCCCGCCCTCCGCGATCGTCACATATCCGGTCGCGGGGAGCCACGCGCGAGTGATCGCGAACGTGATCACCAGAACCAGGCCCAGAACGAACGGGGGGACCGACATGAGGAGCGCCGCCAGCGTCGTCACCGCGCGATCGACGACGGATCCCTGGCGCACGGCAGCCCACACGCCCAGAGGGATTCCGATGACCACGGTGAGCACGATGGCCCACAACGCGAGTGAGCCGGTGATCCAGATCCGCTCCATCAGCGCATCGGTCACGGGCTGGCCGCTGTAGAGGGAGGTACCCAGATCTCCGGTGAGGGCATGAGCGACCCACTCGACATAGCGAACAACCATGGGCGCGTCGAGATTCAAGTTCTGGCGCACCTGCTCGATTTGATCGGCACTGGCGCCTTCGCCCGCGATCCGAGCCGCCGGGTCCGTGCCCCGGTTCGCCAACTCGAGCAACGCGAAGGAGAGAAACGCCACCAACAGCAACAGGGGTATCGCCGCTAAGACGCGACTGACGACGAGCTTGAGCATGAAACCCGACTCCTCATGAGACGAAAGATGTGGTCAGGTGTCGGACTTGCCCACGCGGCAGAAGTCGGCGACACCGGTGAAATCGGTTGTCTGGTGATCCCGTGGTTCATGCCTGGACGACCAGAGTTCGCTTCGCGGCACGCTTGCGCGGATTCATCACCGGGATCGCCGACAGCAGTTCCTTCGTATACGGATCCTTCGGGTCCTCGAAGATCTGCTCGGTAGTGCCCGACTCGACGACCTCGCCGCGTCGCATCACGGTGACATCGTGGGCGAACATCTTCACCAGCGCCAGGTCGTGGGAAATGAACAGGTAGCTGATCTGCCGTTCCTGCTGCAGATCCTGCAGGAGATTGAGTACCTGGGCCTGGATCGAGACATCAAGTGCCGCCACGGGTTCGTCGCACACGATCAGCTCCGGCTCGGTGGCCAGCGCGCGCGCGATGGCGATGCGCTGCAACTGGCCTCCGGAGAACTCGTGTGGGTACTTCTCGAGTTGGTCCATGCGGAGCCCTACCCGCTCGAGCAGTTCCGCAACCCGCTCGTTACGAGCGCTCCCCCGCAGTTTCGTGTGCAAGGTGAGCGGCTCCGCCACGGACTGGCCGATCAACATGCGGGGATCCAACGAGTTGAACGGATCCTGGAAGATCATCGTCGCGCGCCGGCGAAGCCTGCGCACCTCCTTCGCCGACATCGTCATGATGTCGTCTCCGAACAACTTCACGGAACCCGTGTCAGGGGTGGCCAGTCGCAGAGCCATCCGGCCGATCGTGGACTTGCCGGCACCGCTCTCGCCGACGATCGCCCGGGTCCGGCCCTTCTCCAGCGTGAACGACACGTCCTTGACGGCGTGGGTGTGTTCCGTCGGGATGCCCAGAAGATTCCGCTTCTTGACGAAGGACTTGACGAGGCTGTCGATTTCGAGGATCGGACTCATTCCTTGATTCCTTCCAAGCGCAACTCATCGGACCGGACGCAACGCACCAGGTGATGATCGGAACCCTCGAGCGGGACAGTGCCCTCATCGCACTGCCCCGCCGCGGCGTATCCGCAACGGGGGTGGAACCTGCACCCGCTCGGCCAATTCCAGGCCGCGGGTACGGTTCCCGGAATCGCGAAGAGTCGCTCGGCTCGCACCTGAGCGTCCGGCGTCGACGCCAGTAGTCCTTCGGTGTAGGGATGCTCGGGCTCGTAGAAGAGTTTCTCGGCGACGGTCGTCTCCATTACCTGGCCACCGTAGAGGACAGCAACCCGGTCGCACGTCTGCGCGACCACACCGAGGTCGTGCGTGATGAACAGGACGCCGAGCCCCATCCGCTCCTGAAGCTCCGTGAGAAGGTCCAGCACCTGAGCCTGAACCGTGACATCCAGTGCCGTCGTCGGTTCGTCCGCGATGAGGACGACCGGCTCGCAGGCGACGGCCATCGCCAGCATTACCCGCTGACACATACCACCGCTGAACTGGTGCGGATACTCGTGCGCGCGCTTCTCCGGGTCGGGAATACCGACCAGATCCAGCATCTCGACGGCACGGCTCCAGGACTCCTTGCGCCCGACGTCCTCCTTGTGTCTGCGCACCACCTCGGCAATCTGATCGCCTACGGTGAAGGCGGGGTTGAGGGATCGGCGCGGTTCCTGGAAGATCATGCCGATCGTCTTGCCCCGAAGGTCGTTCATCTCACGGTTGGACAGGCCGATAAGCTCTCGGCCCTCCAGGCGAACCGAGCCGGTGATCCGAACCTTGGGTCCGGTGAGAAGTCCCATGATCGCCAACGACGTGACGGTCTTGCCGGAACCGGACTCTCCCACCAGTCCTAGCGTCTCTCCTCGGCGCAACACCAGGTCGAGATGATCGACCACACGGGACCATCCGTGCTCGGTCTTGAAATCGATGCACAGATCCGTGACTTCCAGGACTTTCTGCCCGAGGTCGACGTGATCGGCCACCGCTTCGTCTGCCGCCAGTAGTGTCTTGTCAGCCATTTGCTCCACGCCCTTCGAAAGCATCACGCATACCGTCACCGAACGTCGACAACGCCAGGACCGTCAACACGATCGCAGCGGTGGGCACGATCATGAAGCTGGGCGAGACGCTCACGTTCTGGAACGCGTCCTGGAGCATGGATCCCCAGCTGGCCTGAGGTGACTCGACACCGAGTCCGAGGAAGCTCAGGCTCGCCTCGACAATGATGACGATGCCGGCACCGAACGTCACCTGGATCATCAGGGCAGAGCTGGCGTTCGGAAGAACGTGCCGCCACAGCAACCGGAAGTTCGAGCACCCGACGCTACGGCAGGCCTCGATGTAGGACTCGCCTGCCACGGCCTGCGCCTCGGACCGCGCGATGCGGAACAGTCTCGGCGCCAGCAGCATTCCGACGGCGATCATGGCGTTCGTCAGTCCGGGACCGAGCACACCGACCACCGCCAGAGCAAGGATCAGCGGCGGCAGCGCGAGCAGTGCTTCGGCGATACGACTGAGCACTGCGTCCACCGGACCGCCCACCAGTCCGGCGAGGAGACCGAACGGGATACCGATGATCGCCGCCAGCGCCATTGCCTGGACGATTGCGAGTACAGCGACCTGGGTTGCGTCGACCATGCGGCTGAAGACGTCACGTCCGTAACCGTCGGTGCCGAACCAGTGTTCACCGCTCGGCCCCTGCAGACGTGCACTGAGTGCCTGCGCGTTGGGGTCGTGAGTCATCAGGACGGAACCGAACACTGCGACCAGCACGAGCAGGACGAGAAAAGCGAGCGACACCATGGCCGCCCGATTGGAACGGAGCGCACGCCATTTTCGGCCGCCACGCAGCCGTGTGGACCACGTGCCGCGGGAACTGGTGGATTCTGCGGTGGTCATGTCGTCACCCTTCGCGACGTAGCAGCATGCAGCCTGCCTCGGGTCCGCCACCGATACCGACTGCGGCGATTTCGACGTCCTTGGCGATCTGCCGGTCTCCGCCCTCCCGCCACAACTGCACGCAGGCTTCGTGCAAAAAGCCGTATCCGTGTAGACGGCCGGCCGAGAGCTGGCCACCGTGCGGGTTGATGGGGAGTTCACCGTCGAGGCGGTAGCGGCCTTCTTCGTCGAGGAACTGGCCGACCTTGCCGTGCTCACAGAACCCGAGTGCTTCGATCCACTGAGTCGTCAAGTAACTGAAGCCGTCATAGAGCGTCGCGAAGTCGACGTCACCGGGCGTCAGCTTGGTGGTCTCCCACATCGAGTCCGCCGCGTCGTGGGATGCCATGGTCGTGAGATCGGCTCGCTGATCCCAGGTGTGCCGCTCCGCGAGCGACGCACCCGCCGCTTCGATGGCGAGGGGCGAATTGTTCAGTCCGGTCGACGCTTCGCGCCGCGAGACGATGATCGCCGTCGCGCCGTCACACGGAACATCGCAGTCGTAGAGACCGAGCGGCCAGGAGATCAACCGGGCGCCGAGGTAGTCGTCCATCGTCATCGGATCCCGGTAGATGGCATTGGGGTTGAGGCCGGCATTACGACGGCCGTTGATGACGAGCTTGCCGATCTGCTCACGGGTGAGCCCGAATTCGTGCATGTATCGCTGCGCGTACATGCCGATCCAGTTGGCCGGCGAAGCCGCCCCGAACGGCAGCCTGAACTCCGAGTGCCCACTGGCGCGAACCATCTTCCCGGTCAGTGCCGCGGCGCGACCCGACGCCTGAGCTGTCGCCTCCCACACCGAGCGGAAGCAGAGTACGTGGGTGGCGCGCCCGCTCGCCACGGCGGCAGCTGCATCCAGGAGTGTTCCGATCTGCCCCGAAGTTTCGACACCGCTGACGTGCCAGCGGGTCTTCAGGCCGAAAGCGTCACGGACGTCGTGTGTCGTCGCGCCGACGAAGCCGCCCTCCGCGTTCACCGGACCGGGATAGCTGGCTACACCGTCGATGTCATCGAACGACAGTCCGGCATGCTCCACCGCTCGCTCCGAGGCCTCGAGTGCGAGGTCGATACCGGTCCGCCCGATACGGCGTCCGATCTGAGACTGCCCGATACCCGTGATGACAGCACGGTCGTCCACAAAGGTCATTTCGTCACCGGCCTGAAGAAGGGAAGTGCCACGTCGTCCTGCTCGTCGAAGACCACCTCGACCGCCATGCCGACCTCGACTGCATCGACGTCGCACTCGACGAGGCAGGTGGTCAGGCGAACGTCCGGTTGATCGTCGAGTTCCACCGCCGCAATGACATAGGGAGGCGGGAACGCGGGAAACCACTGATGGTGATTGACGGTGTACGCCGCGACCTTGCCGGTACCCGAAGCGACCTCGGGACCGACGTCGCGGCTGTGACACCGCCAGCACGCGCCGACCGGCGGATGGATCCACCCACGGCACGCTCGGCACCGATAGATGCGTAGTTCGTCTTCGAATCCTCCGGTCCAGAAGTCCCGCGACTCCGCGGTCACCTCGGGGAGCATTCGTCCCGATTGGTTTGACATCGAGTTCCTCCAAAGAACTGTCGCTGACGGGTGCCCGATACCGATCAGCCGCGCGAAACGGATCAGACGTGACCTCGGTCACCCTGGGCGAACCCTAGCATCTGATGGTTGTGTCACGAAAGAGTCGAGCGGAATATCAGCCTCGGGAAGCGCCCGCTCCCGATGCCGGTACTCAACCGCACGAGGATGACGTTGCCTGCACCGCGCTCGAACCTTTGCCCTTATGCGCTGCATATATTCGAGGGAATCGACGTTCGCATGCCCGTCGATCGTCCGCTCGGTCACCGTGCCGAGTAGTTCACACAAATGTTCCGCGACGCGCCCGCGACCACAGGGTCGCAGCCCTCGGCTCTCAATTCTCTGACACTGATGTTCACACCAATGAGTACGCGAGCGCGGGCGCACATGTCCCATCTACCACCAGTTGGGCAGGCGACCATCCTCAAAGTACTCGCTGTGTCAGATTGACGATGCGAAATCCGCACGATTGCGCCGTGCGGCGATCCGCCTCGTTGAAACGCACGTCTGACCGGAGGCGATTGGCACGGTCGGGATGTCGACGCCTTCCGGGCCATGCAGTGGTAGTTCGTGACCTATCACGCTTGTCGGCCGCCCCCACCGTCAATCAGAAAATGCACGTTCGATACGCTTGTGATGCGGAACACACAAACCTCGCATTTTTATGTACACTGAGTCAGATACTTCTCCTCAGAGGTTTCAGGTTCACAGTGTCTCCAGGTTCGCCAGGGCTCGCCGGCTTACCGGCGCCGTACCCGTTTCGGCACCTGCCCGCTGTCCCCATCCGGAAAGGAAGCATCACCGTGGTCGGTGTAATGAACGGAATCCGAGTCGTCGAAGTTGCGGCATGGACCTATGTGCCCGTGGCCGGCGCAATACTCACCGAGTGGGGTGCCGACGTCCTGAAGATCGAGCACCCCGAAAGCGGCGACCCGCAACGAGGTCTGGTCAGCTCCGGACTGATCCCCGCCGGCGGTGTAAACCACATGTTCGAGCTACCGAACCGCGGGAAGCGGAGTGTGGCACTCGATCTGAAGTCGGAGGAAGGGCGCGAGCTGTTGATGAAACTCGTCGCCACGGCCGACGTGTTTCTGACGAACTTCCGTCCCTCGGCGCGCAAGAAGCTGCGTATCGACGTCGACGACGTTCGTGCGCACAACGACAAGATCATCTACGTCCGCGGCTCCGCGGCCGGTCAGCGCGGACCGGAAGCCGAACGCGGCGGATACGACATGTCGTCCTTCTGGGGTCGCAGCGGGGCTGCCGACAACGTCACCCCCGCATCGAGCGAGTACCCGGTGAACATGCCGGGCCCCGCCTACGGGGACACCCTCGGCGGCCTCACCATCGCGGGAGCGATCTCGTCGGCGCTGTTCCACCGGGAACGAACCGGCGAGGCCCTTGTCGTCGACAGCTCGCTCCTCGCGATGGGGTCCTGGGCGATGGGCGCGACGATCGCAGGCGCGCATGCCTTCGAGATCGACGAGTACCCCAAGCCGGTTCAGTCGGAAGCTGCAAACCCCCTGGTCAACATGTACAGGACGGCGGACGATCGGTTCATCTCCATCGTCATGCTCGAATCGGACCGCTTCTGGCCCGAGCTGATGACGGTGCTGGAGAGCCCCGAGCTCATCGACGACCCCCGGTTCGACAGCCACGCGACGCGTGCCGAGAACCGGGCCGCGTGCATTGCCGCCATCTCGGCAGGGTTCGCGAAAAAGACACTCGACGAGTGGAAGGTGGCCTTGAAGGACATCAACGGAGTGTGGTCGGCCGTACAGAAGCCACGCGAGGTCGTCACCGACCCCCAGGTCGAGGCAAACGGCTACATCGCGGACCTCGAAGACGCGGCAGGCACTCCCTTCAAGCTCGTGACGGCACCGGTGCAGTTCAATGAACAACCCAGCCAGGTCACGCGCGCACCCGAACACGGTGAGCACACCGACGAGGTGCTCGAGGAACTCGGCCTGAGCATGGACCAGATCATCCAATACAAGGTGAGTGGAGCAATCCTCTGACCCCGACGTTGTTGTCGGACAATTACATGTGACGTGGAGAGGGTGCCGGACCCGCGGCACCCTCTCCACGTCTCTGAGATCTGGCACTGTCTACGTCCTCTTCCCGACGCCGACGGCGCCCGGAAAGGCGCACATGAGCACTCGAGACGTGTGGCACACCCGAATACGTTCACGCTTGGCATTTTCGGAAGACACCCGAGACAAAGTCCGAGATGCCGCCGCGCACCCGCACAGCCGGCAGGACAGGATGCTCGCACTGACAGGCACCCTGCTCGGTCTCGTTCTCGCGGCGCTGGCCTCGACGACCGTCCTCACGTCCCTTCCGGTGATGATGCACGAACTCGGCGGGGATCAGACCGCATACACCTGGGTGGTCGGTTCTACTCTGCTCACGACCACGGTCAGCCTCGCGATCTGGGGAAAGCTTGCCGACCTCTTCTCCCACAAGAAGCTCATGTTCGCGGCCATCGCCGTGTTCGTCGTCGCATCCCTGTTCGCCGGGCTCGCACCGAACACCACCGTCCTGATCGGGTGCCGAGCCCTTCAAGGAATCGGGGCCGGAGGAGTGATCGCCGTCGGGCCGGTCCTGCTCGCGGATCTCCTGAGCCCGCGCGAACGTGGGCGATACGCCGGCCTGATCAGCGGGGTGATCGGCATCGGCACGATCGGCGGCCCCGTCATCGGGGGGATCGTCACCGACACCATCGGCTGGCGCTGGAGCTTCTACCTCGGCATCCCCTTTGCGATAGCGGCCGTGGTACTCCTTCAGCGGTCCTTACACCTGCCCGTCGACCATCGTCCAATCCGCATCGACTGGGTCGGCGCCGGCCTGATCTCGGTCAGTGCATGCGCGCTCATGATGTGGGTCACGTTGGCGGGCAGTCAGTTCGACTGGCTCTCACCGACGTCATATGTCGTGTTGGGTGGTGCGGTCGTGTGCGCCCTCGCCGCGGCAGTGGTCGAGGCGAAGGTCCGCGAGCCCGTCATACCCCTCGCGCTGCTCAGGAATCCCTCGATCTCCCGCGTCGTGATCGCCAGTACGGCATTGGGTGTCACGATGCTCGCTGTACCGACATTCATGAGTCAGTACCTGCAGATCGCCCGAGGACTCAGCGCCTCGGTGTCAGGAATCTTCATGCTGTCCATGTCCGTCGCGACGTTTCTGGCCGCCTCCGTGATCGGACATCGGATCAGCCGAACCGGATTGTGGAAGCGCTGGGTCGTCCTCGCCAGCGTTGCGCTCGTCTGCGGGCTCGCCGGTCTGTCGACCCTCACCGTCTCATCCGGGCTGGCCACGGTGTCCGTGTATCTGCTGTGCATCGGGTTCGCGATCGGAGTCCTGATGCACAATCTTCTCGTCGTCGCGCAGAATTGCGCGCCGCCGCACCAACTGGGTGCCGCCAGCGCGCTGCCCGCGTTCTTCCGTCAACTCGCGAGCGCGATGAGCGTCAGCATCCTGGGCGCTGTTCTCGCTACGAGAATCTCCGCATTTCACACTGGCGGAGACGAATCGGAGTTGGTGAACGCATCTGTTCCACGCGTGGCCGACATCGGCGAACCCCTACGCGGACAGCTTCAGACCGCGTACGCCGACGGCATCGGCGACCTCTTCCTGCTGTGCACGCCGCTCGGACTCCTCGGACTCGTTGCCGCACTCGTGCTGCCCAACGCTCCCCTCAGCAGCAAGACCGCAGTGGAGACCCAGGCGCTCGACCCACTCGACACGTGATCTGCCCCGTGAGGAGTTGCGTAATGGTCGTCTGCGGACACCGGTGCGGATGTCGTGGAGGGCACCGATTGCCACAGACATACTCGCGCGGTCGCTCTAGACGTCTCGGCTCGAGGATCGATTTCTGTCACCGCTGGGCTTCGATCGACGAGAACGCCTCCGCATCGAGGATGCTGACGGACAGTTCTGAAATCGACTGGGCAGCATCTTGATACATCGAGTACAGATCTTCGACTCCACCGCGCGCAACCCAAAAGTTCACCAGAGCAGAGTTGCCGCCTCGAGTGTCGCAGCCATGAGTTGAGGACGCATGTCGGCGTCCGGATCGAGGCCCAATGAGGCTGAAATGAAGGCAGTCAGTGCCAGCTGGACACTCCGGCGACGCTCGCCGTTTGCCCTGTCCATCACCTCAGGGGCTGTGGCGGCAGCCTTTTTCCAGAGCAGATATCCATCCAAACCGGATTGCGTGTTCAAAGTCAGGGCCATCCACACAGCCCAGATCACGGAGGCAGGATCGGGCGACGGCTCGAGGCGCGCGAACTCGTCGA
Organism: Rhodococcus sp. JVH1; assembly: GCF_000280725.2. Lineage (NCBI taxonomy): Bacteria > Bacillati > Actinomycetota > Actinomycetes > Mycobacteriales > Nocardiaceae > Rhodococcus > Rhodococcus sp. JVH1. Next base: position 609,227 of record NZ_CP166290.1, read on the forward strand.
GTCGGTGTCCATGATGTCCGTCGGCGCCCTTGTCATCGCGCTGACGCCCAGCTACGACACCATCGGTGTGTGGGCAGCGGTCATCGTCGTCCTCGCCCGGCTCGTTCAGGGCCTGTCGATGAGTGGTGAGCAAGCCACAGTCGGAACGTACCTTCTCGAGACGGCGCCCCGGAATCGACGGTTCCTCTTCGGCGCGGTTGCCAGCGCCTCGAGCTGCGTCGGGCAAATGCTGGCGACTGCGTGTCTGGCGATCCTGCTGGGAATCTACGGCGTCGAGGGACTCGAGTCCGGCGGCTGGCGTGTGGGCTTCCTCGTCTGCGCCGCAATGGGACTGATCGCGGTGTGGATTCGTGGTGCCGCGCCAGAGAGCGAAATCTTCACCGAACAAGTGAAGAACGAACGTCCGCGTCAACTCCCACTACTTCGCGCACGCACCCGTCAGGCCGCCGCGATCTTCCTGATGCTCGTCCCGGTCACCATGGGCATGTACTTCATCACCGCCTACCTGGCCAAGTTCCTTTCCCACGCCGGCGTCGCGACGAAGGAGCAAGTCACGGGGTATGTGCCGATCTTCACGGTGTATTTGATCCCCGTCATCTTGGTGTCGGGATTCCGCGCGGACCGATTCGGTGGCCTCCGGATATTGCGGATCGGGTACGTGACCCTTGCGGTGTGCACACTGCCCGTCATCATCGGACTTTCCACCGGGGTGGTGCCCATTCTGCCCGGAGCACTGCTGTACCTCACTGTCCTCGGATCTGTAACAGGTCCCTTCGCCATGGTCGGCCCTCAATTGTTCCCTCCAGCAGTGCGAGCCGTGGGCGTGGGATTGCCGTCGATGCTCTCCGTGGCCCTCTTCGGTGGAACGTTTCCGCTCATCGCCGAAGGTCTCACCGCCGCTGGCGGCTCTGGCGCCATCCCTTGGCAATATTCTCGTTCGCAAATCGGACCTCGTTCACGACTCCGACACCGAAGATGAGTCGAGGGAGATACGTCAGCGCACTGCCCGGTGAGGCAACCGAGAATGGTGCGCCGTAACAACAAGAGTTCTCCCAGAGCGAGGCCGCACAGTGTTCCAGCCGAGGCCGACCCGCCTACCAGCTCGTTGCAATCGCAGCTTGGCACATGGTGACTCTTCGGGGTACCACCCGGTTGCTGTACACCGTGTTTCGACATCCCTGACGAAACACGTTGTACCACAGGATCGGCGTCACGCTGTTGACGCTGGAGTGGGGAACGCGATTTGGGCGGAATGCCGTGTAACTCGGTATCCCCAGGTGTGCGCCCGCTTCACCCGTGGCCATCCCGGAACCTACAGTGCGTGTGCTCCAGCGATCACGCATCCGCCGCGGGGTAGCGGAGGACTCCGCGGATGTTGCGGCCGCCGCGCATGTCGTCGTAGCCGTCGTTGACCTTCTCGAGGGGGTAGTCCCTCGTCACCATCGAATCTAGGTCGACGCCGCCCGAACTCCAGAGCTCCAGCAGCTTCGGGATGTCGGCACGCGGATTGGCTGAGCCGTAGAGACTGCCGACGATCTGCTTCTCCGTGAGTGTCAGGTCCATCAGGCTGACCGAGATCTCGCGCTCCGCCATCGGGTGGATGTTCGTCACCACCAGCCGGCCACGCTTCGCGGTCATGGCCAGGGCCTTCGCCACCAGACGGCCCTCGCCCACGCCCATCGCGCAGATGAACTTGTCGGCGCCACGATGCCATGTGGCCTCGGCGACGACCTCCGGGGCTTCCTCCCACGACGACGCCACGTGGGTAGCACCCATCCGCTTGGCTTCCTCACGCTTGAATTCGGAGGGCTCGATGACCGTGATGGTGCGCGCCCCAGCGATTCTCGCTCCTTGCACTGCCGCGGCACCGATACCACCCACACCCGCGACGACGACGGTCTCGCCGGGCCGGACATCTGCCGAATACACGGCCGAACCCCAGCCGGTGACGAAGCCACAACCCAGGAGGCAGGCACGGTCGAGCGGATGATGCGGTTCGATCTTGATGCAACTGGCCTCGTGGACCACGGTGTGGTGTGCGAAAGACCCGATACCGCACGCAAGCGCGAGATCTTCGTCCCTGATGTGGTGGCGTGCGGTGTCGTCGAAGATTTGACGCCCACTGTAGATCTTGGCTCCGAGGTCACACAGACTCTGGTGACCGTTCGAGCACGACGGACAACGACCGCACGAGGGAATGAACCCGAACACGACGTGGTCGCCCGGTTGCAGCCACGACACGTGGGAACCGACTTCCTTGACGACTCCGGCGCCTTCGTGGCCACCGATACACGGAAGCCGGAACGGCATGTCTCCGGTCACGATGTGCTCGTCCGAATGGCACATCCCGGACGCGTGCAACTCGACCAGAACTTCTTGTTCCTTGGGCGGGTCGAGCTGAATGGTTTCGATAGACCAGGGAGAGTTGCGCTCCCACAGGACTGCTGCCTGCGTCTCCATGTAATTCCTTCCATCGGCGCGGCACCGGCAGGTGTCGACGCGGGTGAGTGTCCTGGGGGTCAGAGAATGATCGACTGCGTCTCGAGGTACCCGGCGATACCTTCCGGACCACCTTCCCTGCCGACGCCTGACTTCTTGAAACCGCCGAAGGGGCTGCCGAAGTCGAGTGGTGCGGGTGAGTTGACCGATACCGATCCCACGCGAAGTCGAGCGGCCACGCGCGCCGCCCGGGCGGCGTCCGCGGACCACACCGCCCCTGCGAGTCCGTAGTCGGAGTCGTTGGCGAGAGCCACGGCCTCGTCCTCTCCCTCGTACGGGATCAGGACGCAGACGGGCCCGAAGAGTTCTTCGCGCGCAATGGCCATGTCGTTGTGGACATCCGCGAGCACAGTGGGCGCCACAAACCAACCGGTGTCGAGACCGTGGGGACGAGAGCCGCCGGCGACCACCCGCGCCCCGTCCTGCACCGCGCGCTGGATGTGGGCTTCGATCCGATCGCGCGCGGCACTGTTGATCACCGGCCCGACGTCGGTCGAACGATTCGCCGGGTCCCCGACCGTGAGCGCGGCGACGGCGGCGGCGATCGCGTCGACGCACTCCTCGTAGCGACTGCGCGGCAGCAGGATACGAGTCTGTGCGGCACAGACCTGACCATTGTTCGCCATGACGCCGGTGACGAGACCCGACACGACCTTCTGGTCGAGAACAACGTCGTCCAGGACGACGGCAGCAGACTTTCCGCCGAGCTCGAGGCCGCACCGGCGAATGTCTGCCGCGCAGACGGCGCCGATGCGTCTGCCTGCCGCTGTCGAACCGGTGAAACTCACCTTGTCGACACCGGGATGTGACACCAGGGCCTCGCCCGTCTGCACGTCACCGGACACGATGTTGATCACTCCCGCCGGAATCCCGGCGGCCTCCACTGCCGCCGTCAGCTTCGACAATGCGAGCGGAGCCTCGGGCGACGGCTTGAGCACCAGCGTGCAACCCGCGGCGAGGGCGGGGGCCAGCTTCAGGAAGGCGGTGAACAGCGGCGCGTTCCACGGCAGAATCGCACCGACGACACCGACCGGGAGCTGCCGCACCAGGACTTCTCCGCCGATCACTGACGGGCGACGGTCCTCGAAACGGTATTCGGGTGTGATCTTCTCGAAGGTGCGAAGAACTCCGAGCGCGGTTCCGATCTGCCCGAAGGACGTCCACTTCCGAGGCGAGCCCACTTCGGCAGAGACCACGTCGGCGTAATCCCGGGACTCCGCCTCGATCGCATCGGCCAGCCGGCCGATCGCGGCTGCCCGCTCGGCGGCGGTCGTCGTGGCCCACGGACCGCGCTCGAGCGCATCACGGGCCGCGGCGATCGCCGCTCCGACCTCTTCCGAGGTGGCGGCGGTGACGTGCCCGAGCACCTCACCCGAGGCGGGCGAGGTCACCGCTATTCGTGCGCCTGCGCTCGGAGACCATTTCCCGGAGACGTAGATGCCCTCGTAGTTGTGCACTGGTTCCCTCTCGTCCGGAGATCACCCTCTGTGGCGATCGACGCGCCCCGCACCGAGATACGTAAACCTCGGGTAGCGCGTATAGACATCGAATTCTGGCAGTAATGTCACGTTAGGGCAAGGTCGATTCAGGCGCGGTCCACGACTTCGCCCAATTGGTCCGGCGTGCTGCCGTGCAAAACCAACTCGTCGGCGCCAGCCTCGCGATACCTGTCGAACATCGACCGGCACTCGCTCGGCGAACCGAGCGCTGCCGCGCCTCGAACCCATTCGGCGGGCAGAGACTCCGCCGCTTCCGTCAGCTGGGCGCGAGTGCGGACCGAATCCGCCGCGCCCTTCACACCGGCGAGCTGTGGGTGGGCGCGGAGGGCTGCCAGTAGGTCAGGGTCCCACCCATTCACCTTCGCTAGCTGCTCCCCGAAGGTCGGGATTTGGTAGTAGGTGACGGCGCGCCCGCCGACGACCGCAGCTTCCTCGTCCGCCTCCAGGCCGGATGCGACCACCACAGTCGCGTAAATCCGCACAGAGTCCGGGTCACGGCCAGCATCGACGGCGGCGGCCCTGACCGCCTCGGCCGATCGCCGGACAGCATCAGGTGTGAGGAAGGGATGCAACAGAACTCCGTCGAAGTGGCGGCCGGCGAGCTCGAGCCCCTTCGGGCCGATCGCAGCAAAGACGAGCGGAGGAACAGGCTGGTCAGGGATGTCGTTGAGGCGAAGAGCGGGGTAGACGCCCGCAGGCCCGTCGTAGGTGACCTTCTCGCCGCGGCACAGTCGACGGAAGATGTCGGCGGCGTCGACCAGGGACCGATTCGTGGATTTGGGGAGGCCGACAGCGCTCCACATCCGGTCGACCGAACGGCCGACTCCGATCATGATCCGGCCGTCGCAGAGACCCTGTGCCGTCATCGCCAGCGAAGCCAGCATCGCGGGATGCCGAGACTGCAGATGGGTCACGCCGGCCGCGATCTTGATCGTGCTCGTGACCTGACTGAACGCTCCGGCAAGTACGCCGAAGTCCTTGGTTCCCCACCGCTCGCTCAGCCACAGCGTGTCCAAGCCGAGCCGTTCGGCTTCGACTGCCTGGGCGATGGCGGGCCGGGGATCGGGCACCCGGCCGGGGAGGGCATATGCACCGAGACCGAGCCGATCGCGGACCGCTACGGGAGCCCCACGGGGGACCGCGCCGGGCCCGGGGGTGGATTTCTCATCATTCATGGGCCTATTCTGACAGTATTGGTCACATAATGAAATGGTCGTGAACGACGGACCGGCCGTCGTGCCGGATCTCCCCGTCACGACAACCGGCACGACGACTCGAAGTAGAAGCATGGAGGGACCCACGTGGCCTACACGGCAACAAGAGGCGAACTGGAGGGCGACGTGCGCGACGTCCTCGCGCGATGGCTGCCCCCGCGACTGGTTCCCGAGACGCACAGCGACTTCGAGATATCAGAGTTCTCCGCTCCCGACGCGGGATATTCCGGCAAGACGGTGTTCTTCACCGCGTCCTGGTCGGATATACACGGCGTCCGCCGGCGTGCCGACCTCGTGCTGCGCATGCAGGCGTCGAACCACCAGTTGTTCGTGGAGCCCGATGCCGTCCGGCAGGCGGAAGTGATGCACCGACTCGGTCGCCACCCCGGCGTCGGCACCCCGGACATCGTCCTGATCGAACCGGACCCGAGCGTTCTCGGCGCGCCCTTTTACCTCATGAGGAGGGTGCACGGCCGCACTCCCTCAGACGTCCCCAGCTGGCACAAGCGCGGCTGGACGGTGGAACTCACCGAATCCGAACGGGAAACGCTCTGCGACAACGCGATCAGAGCACTCGTCGCCGTGCACCGGATAGCCGACGAGAGCGATCTCGCATATCTCCGGAACGGTTCCGGCACTACGGGGGGTACGGCACTTCACCGCTATCTCGACCGCCTTCGCGAATGGTACGCATGGTGCCGCAGCGATCTGGTCGTGGGTTCGGACGTCCTCGCGGACGCGCTCGCCGAGCTTCTCGACCACGCGCCCGAAACGGACGCCGAGGTACCGGTCTGGGGTGACGCACGCGTCGGGAACATGTCCTTCGCCGACGATCTCTCCGTTGCCGCGCTGTTCGACTGGGAGACGGCCACCACCGGGCCACCCGACATCGACCTGGGCTGGTGGCTGATGTTCGAGCGGTACCTGTGCGAGGCTCTGGGCTTCACCCGGCTGCCGGGAGTACCCGACGACGACGAGACCGTTCGTCGCTACGTGGAATTCGGCGGGCGACCCACCGGGGACATCACCTACTACACGATGCTCGCCGCGTTCGTGCTGGCACTGATCACGAACCGACTGGCGCTGCTCCTCGCTCGCGACGGCCTGGACGAAGCGACGGCACGAACCTATCCGACTACCGCTGTCGAGCTCACTCGGCAGTATCTCGCCGACCACATCGCCAGAAGGAGCACGACATCATGACGATCCCGTCGACCGAACCCGCGCCGAAGGGCGCTGTCAGCGAGGAGTGGGAGGTGTTCGTCGAGCGTGGCAAAATTCGCGAGTTCGCCACCGCCATGCAATCGGACAATCCCGACTACGCCGGCGCAGACGCGATCGTCCCGCCGACCTTTCTCATCACAGCGGCGCAGTGGGCTCCGCCGGGAGTGCGGTTGACTCTGGGGTTCGAGCGCAAGCGCCTCCTGCACGGCGAGCAGGAGTACATCTTCCACGGTGCGCTCCCCACCGCCGGAGACCGACTGCTCGCCAGGGAAAGGGTGGTCGACCGATTCGAGAAACCCGGCAAGAAAGGCGGCCTGATGAGGTTCGCCGTGATCGCGACCGAATTCCACTCCCCCGAAGGCGAACTGATCGCCGAAGCGCGCGGAACCTTCATCGAAACCGCCGCCAAAGAAGGTGCCGAATGACGACGACAGCTCCGCTCGTGGTCGGCGCGCAGGCCGAACCGCGCCAGTTCGGTCCGCTGACCACCCAGATGTTCGTGCGGTACTCCGGCGCGTCAGGAGATCTCAACCCGATGCACTACGACGACGTGCTGGCTCGCGCCGCGGGAAACCCGTCCGTGTTCTCTCAGGGAATGCACCAGAGCGCTTTGCTGGCAACCTTCGCCACCGACTGGCTCGGTGCCCGAAATGTCCGGAGATTCGGTGTCCGATTCCGCGAGCAGGTGTGGCCCGGAGACATTTTGACGTGTACCGGAGAGATCACGGGCATCGATACGGCGCCCGATGGAACGAAAGTCGCCACCGTCGCCCTGACCTGCACCCGCCAGACGGGCGGAATCGCCATCAGCGGTACCGCGGAATTCGGTGTTACCGATGCGTAGTAATTCCGGCCACTCCCCTGCCCTCGTCCTCGCAATCTGCCTCGACTCCCCATAGACTGTCCACTGATGTCAGAAAATTCGATCACCCGCCGAGCAAGTTACGGCCCGTCGAGCCCCGAAGTGGGCAGTCGGGGCGCAAGCACGCGCAACAAGATCGTGGAAGTGTCACTGGATCTCTTCGCCGAGGTCGGCTTCTTCAACACCTCGGTGGAGGCGATCGCCAAAGCCGCGGACATTTCCCGTGCCACGCTCTACCAGTACTTCCCCGGCAAGGACGAGATCTTCCTCGAACTCCTCGAAGAGTGCGGCCGTGCGCTGTTCCGCGTCGCGCGCCGCATCGGCCCCCTGGGCCCCACCGAGGTGGGGTTCGACAACCTCAACTGGTGGCTGGGCGAGTGGAGCTGGGTCTTCGACAAGTATTCGACGATGTTCGTGCAGTGGACGCAGGTCGCCGCGTCCGACACCGCAGTGAGGCCGGAGATCACCCGGTTCATCGAGGGCTACAACAAGCGGATCTCCGAACGCTTGGCCACATCGGGAATCGAGGGCATCGATCCTGACGCGGGTGCCATGATGATGACCGCAATCGTCCACCGGATGAACCTCTTCATCCACACCGGACGGGCCTACGGTCGCGACACCCAGTCCGTCGTCGACGCCGTGTCCGTATTCATTCAGTTGGTACTGTTCCCCGAAACCCCGCCCGAGGTCCTGAACAGCCTCTCGTTGCGCACGTCGGGCACCGGGTCGATCGACATGCCCGAGCCCCCGAACACCCAGGGCCTGTCCACCCAGGACCGCGTGGCAGGCCTCAGCAAGCGAGCGGTGAAGACCGTCGAGACCCTGGTCGAAGCAGGTGCGATCCAGTTTCGCGAAAAGGGGTACCACCGCACGAGTGTCGACGACATCGTCGAGCAGGCTGGATTCGCGCGCGGAACGTTCTACAAGTACTTCAGCGAGAAACAGGATCTGCTCGTGGCGCTGAGCGTGGAGGCCACCGGGTGCGCGATCGAACAGGCCGAGCGGGTTCGGAAGATCGATCCGATGGCAGAGGACGACACCGAGTTGCGAGAATGGCTGGTGGGGTTTTCGCAGTACATCACTCGATACGCGGGATCGATCGACGTCTGGTCCGAGCGCAACAGTGGGAACGACATAGTGGTGGACCTGGGCACCTACGGGCAGGCACGCATGGACGACGCCCTCCTGGCGGTGGTGACGAGCCGCAAGCGCGACTACCCGTTCGACCCGGTCATGGCGGCCTTGATCTTCCGCGCTCTCGTCGGCCGGGTGCCGCAAGCGTCGCAGGAGCTTCCCGAACCACTGTCGCAGGACGACTTCGTGTCGCTGCTCGTGGCGTGCATCAAGCGCGGGTTCTTCAGCCACGCCGCCTGATAATCATCTGACCGTCGATGGACAGTTCGAGCCCTACCGCATGGCGCGGTAGGGCTCGAACTATCTATGCACCAGTCGCTTTCGGACTCGCGCGCGGGATCGGACATCTACCCCTCCACGCTATTGAACTTTTCTGACAATTGTGTCATTTTTGAATGAGTGCACCAGTCAACGGCTCGCGGCTCGTTTCGTGGCCAGGAGAGGAACAACGAAGATGGACATCAGTAATGCGTCCGCGCTCGTCACGGGCGGAGCGGGAGGCCTCGGAGAGGCCACCGTACGTCAGCTCGCAGCTGCCGGAACCTCGGTGATCGTCGCCGACCTCAACGACGAGCGCGGTAAGGCACTGGAAGCCGGACTCGGCGAGAAGGTTCGGTACGTCAGCACCGACGTACTCGATGAAGACAGCGTCGTCGCAGCCCTCGCCGCAGCAAACGAGCTCGCTCCGCTCCGCATCGTCGTCAACGCTCACGGCGGCGGCGCCGGGGCCTCACGCGTGGTCGGACGGGACGGCGAGCCCGCCTCGTTCGAGCAGTTCCAGTGGTACGTCAACCTTTTCCTCAACGGCACGTTCAACGTGCTTCGCCTGGGCGCGGCAGCCATGGCCAAGAACGACGCCGACGAGAACGGCAGCCGTGGCGTCATCGTCAACACCGCGAGCATTGCGGCATTCGAGGGCCAGATCGGACAGACCGCCTACTCCGCCGCCAAGGGCGGCGTAGTAGGTCTGACCCTGCCGGCTGCTCGTGACCTCACCAAGTTCGGTATCCGCGTGATGGCCATCGCGCCGGGCACCTTCTTCACACCCGCGTTCAAGATGGAGCGCGAAGAGGCCGAGAAGTTCTGGGGTTCGAATGTTCCGTTCCCGAACCGCATGGGCAGCCCGTCCGAGTACGCCGGCCTCGTGCAACACATCGCGGAAAACGACTACCTCAACGGCGAGGTCATCCGGATCGACGGTGCGCTGCGTTTCCAGCCGAAGTAGACGCCAAGGCCTCTCAGCCGGCCCGTCGAACGCCGCGACCCGCCATGGGCACGACACCGTAGCGAGTGTCGAGCCCATGGCGGGTCTCTTCGTGGTCGTCTGCGTTTCGGAGCGTTCCCGTCAGGGAACGACGCCGAGAAACTCGCCCAGCTGCGCGGCTGCTCGCCGGCCCTGATCGCGCCCGGCGAGTGCAGCCGGAGCTCGAGTCGAGGGCGCCAACGGGTTCGTCCCGAATGCCCCGACCGCGGCAGCGTCGGCAAAAACGGGAAGCACGTCGGAACCGGTCATCGACGTGATCTCGGTGAGCAGACTCCCTCCGAGCAGATAGGGACCGGGCTCGGGTGCGGGAACAAGGACTACGACTCGTCCGCACACTCCCGCCAAGAACGCGTTGGCGGTACTTTCCACACCACCGTCCATGAACTTGCGTCCGTCGATCGTCACCGTCGGCCAGATTCCCGGTACCGCACAGCTCGCGGCCACGGCGTCGACGAGCGAGACACCGTGACCTTGCTGGAAGACGACGAGCTCACCGGTCGACGCGTCGATTGCGGTGATACTCAGCGCCCGCTCCGGCCATTCGTGCGAGGGAAGCCGAGACTCGATGACTGCCCTGCGCGTCTCCTCACTCACTGTGGTGGCCCGGAGCGCCGCCGCCCCGATGCGGCGTAACCGTTCCCGGGGCGGGGCGTCCTCGTCGCCGAGTCCCTCCGCGAAGACCGCCATCAGCTGCTCGAGGTCGACGCCGGGATCGATCTCGGTGGTCTCCGCCGCGAGTTGCGTGTGGAACAGATCGCTCAGGCCGACGCCACTGGAGATCTGGGCCGCGACGGTGGCACCGGCCGAGGTGCCGACGAGATGTGTGGAATCCAGCAACGCCCGAGCCACGTGCTCCGACTCGTCGTGCACTCCGAGGAGGAAGCCCAGTTCCCACGCGATACCTGCGACTCCTCCGCCCGCCAAGACCAGCGCCAGATCTTCCACGTGAAACTCCCTCTCGTCAGATGATCGCCTTCGACCTCAGGTGTGCGATGTCGGTGCCGGAACGTCCGAGGCCGGTGAGGATCGCGGCCGAGTGCTCCCCGACCGCCGGGACCGGATCCATCCGTGGTTCGACGCCCGTGAACGACGCCGGCGGCACGAGTGCCTGGATAGTCCCGCGCGGCGTCGCGACATCTCGCCATCGCTTGCGCTCGGACAGTACCGGGTGCGCCCAGAGCTCGCCGACCGTGTTCATCCGCGCGTTCGCGATCGACGCCTCCTCCAGTCGCCCGGCGAGTCGGTCTGCGGTGAAACCCTCGATGGCATCGGTGATGATCTGCTCCAACACCTCTCGGTTGGCCACTCGGTCGGGATTGGTGGCGAACCGAGGGTCGGTGACGAGGTGGGGCTGTGCCAGTATCTCGATGCACAGCCGCTCCCATTCACGTTGATTCTGGATCGCGAGGAGAACCCGCTCGCCGTCACCTGCCGTGAACGGCCCGTACGGTGCGATCGTCGCGTGCCGAGCACCGGTGCGCCGGGGGCTCTCACCGCCGTACTGCGCGTAGTACGCCGGTGACCCCATCCACTCGGCCAGCGCGTCGAACAGCGACACACTGGCCGAGCGCACTCGGCCCGACACCGCCCGGGCGTACAGGGAGGCAAGGATTCCCGAGTAGGCGAAACTTCCTGCTGCGATGTCGGCGACCGAGATTCCGGCCTTCGCGACCTCGTCCGGCGACCCGGTGATGGACAGCAGCCCAGCCTCCGCCTGGACCAGGAGGTCGTAGGCCTTGCGCGTACCCCACGGTCCGTCGGCACCGTAGCCGGAGATGTCGCAGACGATCAGCGTCGGGAAGCGCGCGGCGAGATCCTCCGCGCCCAGGCCCATGCGGCCGGTGGCTCCCGGCCCCAGGTTCTGCACGAAGACATCTGCCGTCGCGAGGAGCTCGAACAGGATTTCCCTGCCTTCGTCGGCCTTGAGGTCGAGTGACAGCGATTCCTTGGATCGGTTGAGCCAGACGAAGTAGCTCGACTGTCCGTGAACCGAAACGTCGTAGCCGCGGGCGAAATCCCCGTCTCCAGGTCGCTCGACCTTGATGACTCGGGCTCCCAGATCTGCCAGTTGACGCGTCGCGAACGGTGCCGCCACAGCCTGTTCCAGGCTGACCACGGTGATGCCCTCGAGGGGAAGGTCGTTCACGTGCAATTCCTTTCGTCTGTCATTGCTCAGCGGACCAGCGGATCGCGCGGAAGCCCCAGGATCCGTTCGGCGATGGTGTTGCGCATGATTTCCGACGTTCCACCCGCGATCGTCAGGCAACGGGTGAAGAGGTAAGGGTAGGAGACGTCCGGAACCTCGCCCATCACCGCCGCTGTACCCGCGAGCGACATGCCGAGGTTGGTGATGCGCTGGGAGTGTTCGGCTTTGACGAGTTTGGTGACGTTGGCCTCGGGACCGGGACCGGCCCCGACGATCGCCCGTGCGGCCTGGCGGAGGTTGAGCAGACGCAACGTGTGCTCCTCCGCGAGGATCTCCCCCACCTCGTGCTCCGCGCTTTCCCTGGCACCGGGAGACCCGTCGAGCAGCTTGACCAATTCCTTCCCGGTGAACGCGATGGAACCACTACCGCCACCGATGGAGACGCGTTCGTTGCCGAGCGTCGCACGGGCCACCTTCCAGCCCTCTCCCTCGCCCCCGACCACGTCGGTGTCCGGCACGAAGACGTCGTCGAAGAACACCTCGTTGAACAGTGCGTCCCCGGTGATCTCCCGCAGCGGACGGATCTCGACTCCTGGTGAGTCCAGCCGTATCGCCATCATCGTCACGCCGGCGTGCTTCGAGGCCTGCGGATCCGTCCGGACCGTGGCCAGACCCCACTCGCAACCGAGCGCAGCACTCGTCCACACCTTCTGTCCCGTGACACGCCACCCCCCGTCGACGCGTTTGCCCGCCGTGCGAACCGCGGCCGCGTCGGACCCCGCACCAGGCTCGCTGAACAACTGGCACCAGTTGGTCTGCCCACGGAGAACGGGATCGATCCACCGGTGTTTCTGCTCGTCCGTCCCGACCTGAGAGATCGTGAGGTTGACCCAGCCGGTGATTCCGAGATCGGGCAGATCGATTCCCGCGAACTCCTCCTCGATCACCAGCTGCTCCACCACTCCGGCTTCCCGGCCCCAGGGCTTCCGCCAGTGCGGAACGAGGTAGCCGCTGTCCACCAGATAGTCACGCTGCTCCGACTCGGGCAGCGCCTTGTAGTGCCGCACCGCGGCACCGGCCTGCTCACGGAACGCCTGTGCGTCCTCCGGCAGTTCGAACGACGCACCGTGCGCCTCTCCGGCGCGGAAGGCCTCGACGACGTCGACCAGCGGGTCTCGCCCGTCCGCCACTACGGCCGCCACGGTGTCCGCTCGACGCAGGTACAGGTGCGCGTCGTGTTCCCAGGTGAAGCCGATACCACCGTGCAGCTGGATGTTGAGGCGGGCCGCTTTCACCTGCGCCCGGGCAGCGTGCGACGCCGCGACCGCGGCGGCGAACCAGGCGCTCTCGACGTCTCCGGCCCGTGCCGCGTCCCAGGTGGAGGCCACGGTCATCTCGATGTCGATCAGCATGTTCGCGCAATGATGCTTCACGGCCTGGAAGGTGCTGACCGGGCGGCCGAACTGTTCGCGGGTCTTCACGTAGTCGGTGGCGGTCTCGAGGCAGGCCATCGCGCTTCCCACGGCCTCGGCGGCGGCGAGGATGCGGAAATACGTGACCGCAGCGCGCGCTGCACCCTTCAGGATGCGCTCGGCGGGGATCGCAGCGCCGTCGACCGTGACATTGCCGATCGTCCGCGTCGTGTCCAAGCCCACTCGTGTGGACACCGAGACACCGGTCTCGCCGGGTTCGACCACCACGACGTCATCTCCCGCGACCAGCACGAGCACAGCGGCCTGGGGCGCGCCAATCACCGCGCGACTCTCGCCGGTGAGGCCACCGTCCGAATCGAGAGTCAATCCCGGCGACAGGCCGACGGCGCCGATCGCCGAACCGTCGGCCAATCCCGGAAGCCACCGAGCCTGAACCGATTCGGGCGCGCTGTGTGCCAGGATCGCCGAGGCCGTCACCGTCGGAAGGAACGGCCCCGGGGCCAGTTCGTGTCCGAGGGCCTCCAGTACCACCGTCAGTTCGGGGAGACCGAAGCCCGACCCCCCGTGTCCTTCGGGCAGGTGCAGTCCGAACCAGCCGAGCCCTGCGGTCGCGGACCAGAACGCGGGAAGGTCCGCGCCGGTGCCGTCGAGAGTCTGACGTGCGGCCGCCCGCACGTTCCCCCGCGCGAGATGGGACGCGGCCACGTCGGCCAGTTCCTTGTGTTCTTCCGAGATCGCCAAGGCCATGGCGGAGTACCTTTCGATTGAGTGGAACGGCATCGCAGCCGCGTCGGAGCTGCAGGATCTCGATGTGACCTGAGCTGTCAGATAGAAGACTATCCAATGATCCCGCCGCGCAACAGGGCCGATCGCGAATAACCGATGTTCCCCGCCGACATTGTGCGGATAGCGCACATATCCCCAGGCCGCGCCCTGCCTCCGGCCGACTCGGGACCGACTTCACAATTTCATAGACAAGATGTCAGAAGATGGCATATGGTTCTCGACAAGTTGAGTTAGGTCATCGTCAGAGCTAGGAGTCCGACCCGCCGTGCCGTACGTAATTGCCGAACCCTGCGTCGATGTACTGGACAAAGCCTGCATCGAAGAATGCCCCGTCGACTGCATCTACGAGGGCGGACGGATGATGTACATCCATCCCGACGAGTGCGTCGACTGCGGAGCCTGTGAACCCGTCTGCCCCGTCGAGGCCATCTTCTTCGACGACGACCTGCCTGATCAATGGTCCGGATACGTCAGTTCCAACGCGGAGTTCTTCGACGAACTCGGCTCTCCCGGCAGTGCCGCGAAGACCGGGCGAACCGAGAACGATCCCCCATCGATCGCGGCCCTGCCGGCCAAGGACCCCCACTGACGGCTCCCTCGACACTCACCTGATCGGAAGACAACCATGAGCATTTCGCTGATCCTGGAGATGGCGATCTCCGGCAACCCGGACCGCACCGCGATCACCGTCGGTGACGGTTCGCTCACCTACCAGGAGTTCGGCCGGCTCGTCGCCGGCGCGGGAAGCGCCGTGATCGAGTCGGGCGCGCGCAACGTCGTGTTCCTCGGAGGCTCCGGACTCGAACTTCCTGCGCTGCTCTTCGCCTCCGCCTACGCCGGTGTGCCGTTCACTCCCGTCAACTACCGGCTCGGTGCAGCGCAGTTGCAGCAGTTGATCGCGAGAGTCGACGACGCACTCGTCGTCGTCGACCCGGTCTACCTCGCACCGGTCGCGGACGCCGACGCCACCCGCGTCGTCACCACCGACGACTTCTTTGCCCGCGCCGAGGAGCTGGCCCCAGATCCGGTACCGCCCGCCGACGTCGACCCGGACGAACCGGCGATCGTGTTGTTCACGAGCGGTACCACCTCCGCCCCCAAGGGCGTCGTGCTCCGGCACAGCCATCTGCTGAGCTACGTGATGGGGACCGTCGAGTTCGCCTCCGCCGAGGAGACGGACGGCGCGCTCATCAGCGTTCCGCCCTACCACGTCGCGGGCATGGGCACGATTCTCACCAACTTCTACGCGGGCCGGAAAATGATCTACCTCCCGCAGTTCGACGCCGCGGACTGGGTCGAACTCGCGCGGACCGCGAGGGCCACGTCGGCGATGGTCGTCCCGACGATGCTCGACCGCATCGTGGATCACCTCGGCGGCAGTGATGCCGACGTCCCCACGCTGCGGTCGCTGTCCTACGGAGGTGCGCGCATGCCGCGCCCCACATTGGAAGCCGCCCTCCGCGCGTTCCCGAACGTCGGTTTCGTCAATGCCTACGGACTCACCGAGACCAGCTCCACGATCGCCCTGCTCGGCCCGGAGGATCACCGCGCCGCACTGGAATCCGAAGATCCTGCGGTCCGCGCCCGGCTCGGATCGATCGGCCGGCCCGTGCCCGGCATCGAGGTCGAGATCAGAGATGCCTACGACAAGCCCGTCGCACAGGGTGACGAAGGCGAACTGTGGGTCCGCGGACCTCAGGTGTCCGGCGAATACATGGGTAACGGTTCGGTACTCGACGCCGACGGTTGGTTCCCCACCCGTGATCTGGCGTTCGAGGACGTCGAGGGTTTCCTCTTCGTGGTGGGTCGCAACGACGACACGATCATCCGCGGCGGCGAGAACATCGCGCCGGCGGAGATCGAGGACGTCCTGGTGGAGCACCCACGGGTGCGCTCGGTGGTGGTCGTCGGCATCCCGGACGACCACTGGGGTCAGGCCATCGTCGCGACGGTGGTTCCCGTGCCCGGCAAGGTCCCCGACGCGGAGGAGCTTCGACAGTTCGTGCGCGCCCGTCTGCGCGGTTCCCGGACTCCCGATCGGATCGTCTACCGCAGCGAACTGCCCACCACCCTGACCGGGAAAATCCTGCGCAAGGACATCGTCGCGGAGATCGTCGCGGGCGTCATCGACTGCGAACCTCAGAAGTCCGCCGTCTAGCCGTCCACCCTCGGCCCGGGGAGCACCGGGCCGAATACCACAGCAAGAGAGGGATTCCCATGTTGAAGACCGGAGCACGACTGCGCAGCCAGGTGTGTAGCACCGAGGTCATCGTCGTCCGGGGCGGGAGCGGTGACGTCGCCCTGACGTGCGGCGGGCAGCCGATGATCGATCCTGCCGGATCGCCGGCGGAAGGACTCACACCGGCCGGGGATCTCGCCGGGGGCACCACGATCGGCAAGCGTTACACGGATGCCGCCAATTCCGTCGAGGTCCTCGCCACCAAGAGCGGCGAGGGAAGCCTGGCTCTGGGTGACGAAGTGCTCGCGCTCAAGAGCGCCAAGCCCCTTCCGTCGAGTGACTGACCGGGTCGCCGACCGCACTTCACACCACCTCGACCCAGGAGCAGCCGTGCCCACCGAAGACGTCGGCAGCGGTCCCCTGGCGGGTATCCGCGTACTGGAACTCGCCGGAATGGGCCCCGGACCGCATGCTGCAATGCTTCTAGCAGACCTCGGAGCCGACGTGGTTCGAGTTCAGCGCGCCGGCGGTCTGCCGGCACCCGATCGCACGGCGAGCCAGCAACTACGCGGACGCACCATTGTCGAAGCGGACCTCAAACGTCCCGAGGACGTCGCCATGGTCCTCGGCCTTCTCGACCGAGCCGACGTTCTCGTCGAGGGATTCCGACCCGGAGTGACCGAACGTATGGGGCTCGGACCGGACGAGGCCCTCACCCGCAATCCACGCCTGATCTACGGTCGGGTCACGGGGTGGGGGCAGAGCGGACCACGCGCGTTGCAGGCCGGCCACGACCTCAACTACATCTCGGTGACCGGATTGCTCCACGCCGTCGGCCGAAAGGACGAACGCCCGGTTCCACCGCTGAATCTGTTCGGCGACTTCGGTGGTGGGTCGATGTTCCTCGTCGTCGGGGTACTCGCTGCTCTCGTGGAACGTCAACTGTCGGGCCGGGGACAGGTGGTCGACGCGGCGATGGTCAACGGCGCCCCCGCGCTCGCCCATCTGCTCTGGTCGATGCGCGGCACCGGTCAGTGGTCGGACGACCGGGGCACCAACGTCTTCGACGGATCCGCACCCTTCTACGACACCTACGAGTGTTCCGACGGTAAGTACGTCGCCGTCGGTGCGCTCGAGCCCCAGTTCTACGCAGAGCTGCTGCGTGTTCTCGACATCGATCCGGCGACGCTGGGGCATCAGCGTGATGTCGAGGGCTGGCCCCTCGTGCGCAAGCTGTTCACCGAGAAATTCGCGTCGCGCACTCGCGACGAGTGGGCAGCGCAGTTCGTCGACGTGGACGCCTGCGTCACACCGGTATTGGACTTCGACGAGGCCGCACGGGACCCACAGATGATGGACCGGAACGTCTTCACCGACCTCGACGGTGTCCTGCAGCCCGCACCGGCACCGGCGTTCTCGCGTACCCCGACGGCCACACCGACGGCCCCCTCGCGGGTAGCGGTTCCGGCGAACACTGTGTGGAGCTGATCGAGGGTGAGCAGGAGCGGACCCTTGATCGGGCTGCGGGTCGTCGAGCTGGCGAACATCGGACCGAGCGCCCACGCCGCGATGGTTCTCGCCGATCTCGGTGCCGACGTCGTCCGCGTCCAACGCCCCGGTCTTCTCCCCGAGGACCACACCAGCGCCGAGCACTTGCACCGCGGGAAGCGGGTCGTGGAGGTCGATCTCAAAGATTCTCGAGGAGCCGCCGACGTCCTCGCCCTCGCGTCCGGTGCAGACGTCCTCGTCGAGGGCTTCCGTCCCGGCGTCGTCGAACGCCTCGGATTGGGGCCGGCGATCGTGCTCGAACACGTGCCCTCCCTGGTGTACGCCCGCGTCACCGGATGGGGTCAGGACGGCCCCCGAGCCGACAAGGCCGGACACGACATCAACTTCATCGCACCGACGGGAATCCTCCACTCGATCGGCAGGGGCCAGGAGCGGCCCGTGCCACCACTCAACGTGGTGGCCGGGTTTGCTGGTGGGTCCATGTTCATGGTCACCGGGATCCTCTCGGCCCTCTGGGAGCGACAGCGATCCGGACTCGGTCAGGTGGTCGACGTCTCCGCTGCCGAGGGGGCGGCGGTCCTGACCCAGCACGCGTGGTCGATGCGGGGGCAGGGAAGCTGGTCGGACGAGCGCGGCGCGAACCTCGTCGACGGTAGCTGCCCGTTCTGGGACACCTACGAGTGCTCGGACGGCCACTATATGGCGGTCGGTGCGTTCGAACCACAGTTCTACGACAGGCTGATCGCCGTTCTGGGGCTCGACCCGAACACCCTTCCAGACCGCAACGACCGCAGTCGATGGCCCGAGCTCCGCGTCCAGTTGGCAGCGAGGTTCACCACCCGCAGCAGGGCCGAGTGGGCGGCCGCTTTCGCCGACGTGGACGCGTGCGTCACCCCCGTATCGAGCTTCGCCGAGGCCCCCACCGATCCTCATTTCTCCACCCGCGGGTCCTTCGTGGAGATCGACGGCGTCGTGCAACCCATGCCGGCGCCCCGTTTCTCGCGGACACCGCCCTCTACACCGACCTCCCCACCACGGGAGGCCGCGGACCTCGATCGGGTGTGGGTATGACCTGCGCCCACCGAACTCATCTCCCCACTGCGAAGGACAGAGTATGACCGTCACAGAATCGACCACCTCCACCACGCCCCCGGCGCTCGTCGAAGTGCGTGGCCACACGATGTTGATCACGTTGAACCGTCCGGAGGCGCGCAACGCGGTCAACGCCGACATGTGTATCCGGGTGGGCGACGCCCTCGAGGAAGCGGAAGCCGACCCGAACGTCCGCGTCGTGGTGCTCACCGGCGCGGGCGACAAGGCGTTCTGCGCGGGGGCCGACCTCAAGGCGCTCGCTCGCGGTGAAAGCGTCATTCCAGCGGGCCGCGAAGCCTGGGGGCTCGCGGGCTACGTCGGCCACGCCATCAGCAAGCCGACCATCGCTGCGGTCAATGGGCCCGCGCTCGGTGGTGGAACCGAATTGGTCCTCGCGAGTGATCTCGCCGTCGCAGCCGACACGGCGACGTTCGGACTACCCGAAGTCAAGCGGGGCCTGATCGCAGGTGCCGGTGGTGCCTTCCGTCTCCCCGCCAAGCTGCCCGCCACGGTCGCGATGGAACTCCTCCTCACCGGTGAACCGGTGACGGCCCGGCAGGCACTCGAATTTCATCTGGTCAATCGGGTCGTACCTGCCGAGCGTGTGCTGGCCACGGCGCTCGCACTCGCCGAACAGATCGGGTCGAACGCCCCGCTGGCCGTGCAGGCACACAAGCGAATTGCCCTCGCACAGCGAGCGAACGGTGACCGTCCCGACGAGCACGCCGGCTGGTCGATGACGTCCGACGAACTACCGCGGATCGCCACGTCGGAGGATGCCAAGGAAGGACCCCGCGCATTCGCCGAGAAGCGTGCGCCGGTATGGAAAGGACAGTGAAGGACATGGCACGCACAGCTCTGGTGACCGGAGGAACCGGTGGCCTCGGGTCGTCGGTCACCACTCACCTCCTGATGGCCGGATGGCGGGTGGTGGTCCCGTGGATCAACCGTGACGAACTCGGCCGCCTTCCCGAGCATCCCAATCTGCAGTTGGTGCGCACCGATCTCGCCGACGAGGACGACCTCGAGAACGTCGTCGCCATCGCCGGTGACGACGCGGATCGGCCCCTTTTCGGCGTCGTCAACCTCGTCGGGGGTTTCACTTCGGGGACACGGGTGCACGAAACGCCGGTGGCGACACTCGACGCACAGCTGAACCTCAATGTCCGGACCGCGTACACGGTGACCCAGTCCGCGCTCCCGCACTTGATTCGGGGGGGTGGAGGTTCCGTGATCTGCATGTCCGCCGCCGCGACACGTCGACCGTTTCCCGGTGCGGCGTCGTACATCGCGTCGAAGGCTGCCGTGGTGGCACTCGTCGAGACTCTTGCACTCGAGTACATCGACGACCACATCCGAGTCAACGCGCTGTTGCCGTTCGTCATAGACACTCCAGGAAACCGTTCCGCCATGCCCGACTCGGACCGTAAGGGGTGGTCGAAGCCGACGGAGATTGCGAAGGTCGTCGACTTCCTGTTGTCGGACAACGGTTCCGCGATCACCGGCGGTTCGATACCGGTCACCAGCGTCGACTAGCTTCTGTCTGTTTCGGTGACGTTAGAGCGGCGGGTTCAAGGCCGCTGGTCGCCCGCCTCGGAGCCCTTCTCCTTCGGACACTGCGATCCGCAGGGCCCTATCGATCGACTGTGGATTGGCGATGTCAACATCAACACGGCCTGCGCGGGTGTGGATAACGCAACAGATTGTGTGACGTATAAGTCATGGACATCGGTCAGTGACGCGCCTTACGGTCAACTAGTGAGCGTAGCTAATAAAACTGGCGTAGGTCCGATCCTACCCATGCTAGTCTTCCTCGGCGTGGTCTCCACCGCGGTCGGCAGCCTCGGCGCCCCACTGCTGGTGACCATCGCCGACGTCGACGACGTCTCGCTGGCTGCGTCACAGTGGACGTTGACCATCTCACTGCTGGTCGGCGCCGTCGCCTCACCGGTGTTGGGCCGACTGGCCGACGGACCTCACCGCCGGCCGGTCATCCTGTCCGCCACCGCTGTGGTGTGCATCGGATGTGTGCTGTCAGCCCTGCCCTTCGGCTTCGGGTGGCTGATGATCGGACGCGCCATGCAGGGCGTCGGCCTCGGACTGGTGCCGCTGGCGATCACCGCGGCACGCGACGCCCTCCCCGGACACAGAGTCGGGTCCGGAATCGCCCTGCTCGGCGTGACCACCGCCGCCGGACTGGGTGTCGGCTACCCGATCGCCGGATTCGTCACCGAATACCTCGGACTGGCGGCAGCATTCTGGTTCGGAGCAGCCGTCAGCGGCGTGGCGTTCCTGCTGGCCGTGTGGCTCCTCCCCTCGAGCGCTGCGCGTCCCCGCCACCGCGTCGACGTCACCGGCGCGGTCCTGCTCGGCACGTGGGTCACCGCCCTACTGTTGGTGTGCTCCCAGGGACCCGATTGGGGATGGACGTCTCCCCGCCTGCTCGGCATGCTCGCCGCGGCACTCGTCGTCCTCGCCGGCTGGACCCTGTGGGAGCTACGGACAACCCACCCCCTCGTAGACCTGCGTCTGCTGCGTCACCGCTCCGTCCTGGCCGCCGACATCACCGTCGTCCTCGTCGGCCTCGGCATCTACCCGTTGCTGTCACTGGTGGTGCGCTACGTCCAGGCCCCTACCGGCAGCGGATACGGATTCGGCACCTCCACCCTCGTCGCCGGGATGATGCTGGTACCGTATTCGATCGCCAGCTTCGCCGCGAGCAAAGTCATCCGCCGCCTCCTGCGGCGGATGTCGCTCGAAACCGTCGTCGCAGTCAATTGCCTCGTCCTCATCGCCGCCATGGTGCTGTTCCTCACCACACGCGCAAACCTGATCATGCTGCTCGTGACGATGACACTGGCCGGTTTCGGTGTCGGCTGCATCTTCGCCGTCCACCCCACGCAAATTGTGCGGGGTGTGCCCGCCGAGGAAACCGGCAGCGCCACAAGCTTCTACCAAGTCCTCCGCTACATCGGCTACTCCGCCGGCAGCGCCCTCAGCGCCACCCTGCTGATCGGGACCGTCCCCGCCGGTGAGGACACACCCACCGACACCGGCTACGACGCCGCCGCCTGGTTCGGGATCGCAGCCCTCGTTGTCGCACTCGCCGCTGCCACGATACTGAGCAGAGGCACAAGCCCGGCCGCAACCGATCCGCGCGCGACTCTCACCGACAGCGAGCGTGGAGCTGTCGCCGTCAAACCCTAACAGTCACAACGTCTCCCTCCACATGACTCCCCCGCGGCCGGTACCATCCTCTCCGCCATCTGCAGACTCGAAGTGCGCTGAGTCATGGGCGAGGGCCTCGCTTGACCCGAGGGGGCAATTCCGGCACGGATGGGCGCATCCGTCCGCGATCTGCATGAGTTTGGCAAGTGAGTCGGAGCTGCGACCGATAAGCAGAAAGAACCCAGGAATCTGCAACCTCGGCGCCCCCGCCGCCCCGGCTCCTCTTGTGGGGCGGGCCCGCGACGTCGTTCAGCCGGGAACGGCCATCCCGTCGCACAGGCGAGACATGACCCGGTCCAGTTCGTCGGCCCGGCACACCGCTGCCACGTACCGATCCGGCCGGAGGACGATCACCTCGTCCTGCCGACGTTCGAGATTCAGGTCGCGGAACGCACCGTCGACGTCGAACAGTTCGGTGCTCGAACTACTCCCGCTGCTCGTCACCCTGAACCCGTGGCGGCGCGCGGACGGCGGATCCGTCACGCGGAACAGTTTCGCCCCCAGCGCATTCACGCGGGCTCGAGTGGCCGGCGAGAGCGATTCTGCTGGATCGCCCGTCAGTCCGAGAACAGCAAATCCCCGTCCGACCGCATCGTCCAGCTTCACTCGGTTGCCATCGGCGAGTTGCACCGAAGGCTGCCCGAAGAGCCGGCCTACCGGAGATCCGGAGTCCTGTTCCGGTTCGGCCACCACCACCCCGTCGGTGTAACGCGGCGCCGGCTTGTATTTCATCTGCAGAATGTATTCGCGCGCGCCGGGAATCAGCTGAACCCCGCGGAACACGGCGTCGCGCACCACCTCGGTGGCGCGATTACGCGGCTGATAGTAGCTCCCGATCCGGGTGGCGAACGACACCATCGCCTCGGCATTCTTCCTGCGCTCTGCGTCGTAGGTGTCGAGCAACCGGTCACCGGCCCGTCCCTGGACGACCGCAGCCAACTTCCATGCCAGGTTCGTCGCGTCACGGATTCCGGAGTTCATGCCCTGCCCGAAGAACGGCGGTTGCAGGTGCGCAGCGTCGCCTGCCACGAAGACGCGGCCGGACCCGAACCGGTCCGCTGTCCGCGAATGATGCCAGTACACGCGACGCCGCAGGATGGTGGGCATCGGTATCCCGCGGTAGAACTTTCGCAGCAGCCGATCGACGGACCGATCGGTGACGACGTCCTCCTCGGTCTCGTCAGGTAGGAGTTTGAATTCGAATCGCCGATACCCGTACGGTAGCGGGATCGTCATCGCCGGCCGATCCGGATCGCAGTAGACCGCCGAATAGGGCGCATCGAGGGAATCTTCGGCGACGTCGACGACGAGCCACTTCGACGGCGCCGTCTCCCCGGTGAGCAGCAGACCCGCTGCATCACGGACGAAGCTGCGGCCACCGTCCGCGCCGACTACGTACTGCGCTCGCACCCGCACTTCACCCGCCTCGGACTTCGCTACCAGGTGCACCGCGTTCGAAGTCTGCAGCAACTCCGTGACCTCGGTGGCAGCATGGAGTTCCACGTTGGCGAAACGGTCGAGGCCTTTCCGGAGCCCGGCTTCCATCAGCGGCTGAAGGAACAGGTTGCGTCGAGGCCAGCCGTACGGTTGCCCGCTGGGACGCACGTGGGCCAACTGCTTGCCGCGCGAGTTGTAGTACCGGATCGGCGCATTCTGGATGGTGTCCCGCACGATGTCGTCGACGATCCCCGCGGTCTGGAACGAGCGCAACGATTCGTCGTCGACCGCCACCGCCCGCGGATGGTCGATGATCGCCGGCTCCTTGTCGAGCACGACCGTCGTCACGCCCTGTGTGCCCAGCAGATTGGCCAGTGTGGCACCGCATGGACCGGCACCCACCACCGCGACCTCGACATCGATTTCCATCAGAAGTGCCTCCTCGCACGAGTGTTGTTCGCGTTGGATTCGAATTGCTGTGCTCGATCGAACATCAGTTCACGCAGAGGCTCACTGGGCGTCCTTCCCGAATAACCGGGCCAGATCCTTTTTCACGACCTTGCCCATGGCATTTCGGGGCAGTTGATCGAGTACCTCGAGCTGCACGGGCAGCTTGCGCTTGTTCAGCCCCCGGACCACGAGGTGCTCGCAGACGTCGGCCAGGCTCGGAGCCACCGCCGAACCCTCGGGTACCACTACCGCACAGACACGTTCACCCGTCTCCGGGTCGGGGAGTCCGATGATCGTCGAATCGACGAGTCCGGGAACGGTGACGAGGTGATCCTCGACTTCCCGGGCGGAAATGTTCTCCATGTTCCTGATGATCACGTCCTTGAGACGGCCGACGATGTTAAGGCATCCCTCGTCGTCGAGGAAGGCGAGGTCACCCGTGCGAAAGTAACCGTCGTCGTCGAACGCCTCGACGTCCAGTGCGGCGTCCACGTACCCGACGCTGAGTTGCCGGGCCTTCACTCTCAGTTCACCGCGCTCGCCGGTAGCCACTTCGGCGCCGTCCGCGCCGACGATACGTATGAATGTGCCGGGTCCCGGACGGCCTTCGGTCACCGCGATCTCGTTCGGGCTGCCCGAGGGACTCCCCCACGCGATGAACGGGCATTCCGTGAGCCCGTACCCGGACACCAGGCCCACCCCGCCGAGTTCGCTCGAGACCTCGCGGTGCAGGGCGACCGGACGCGGCGCGCCCCCGATGAGAAAGGCCCTCAGGTCCGGGAACAGCCGACCATCACGCGCACGCTGTTGCCGGAGAAAGGCTTGCGCGAAGGGGGTTCCGTTGCCTCCCAGGGTGACACCGGTGTCGGCGAGGAGTCGCGCGGTCGCCTCGGGTTCGAAGACATCGGTGGTGATCAACGCCGCACCGGACATCAGCGCGACGAGCAGGTGCAGGACACCGCCCACATGGGCGATCGGTGCGAGCGCAGCGATCCTGTCGTCCGGTCCAGGAGCGACGGCTTCGCAGAATGTTTCGGCAGCGGCGAGTAGTCCCGTGTCCACGTGTCGGGCGCCCTTGGGTTGCGAAGTGGTACCGGAGGTGTAGAACACCCAGCGGACATCGGTCGGCTTCGGCGGCGGTTGCTCGGTGCGAGGTTCGGCTCGAGGAAGGGTGCGGTCAGTGACGAGGACGTCGATTCCGGGCAGCCGAGCTGCCACCGAACGTGCCATCTTGCCGTGGGCGTAACCGCGGAATTCCTCCGGGACGATCAGAAGCCGGCTGCCGACCTGACGACAGATGAACTCCACCTCGGGTTCGCGCAGCATCATGATCAGAGGATTCTGCACGGCGCCGATCCGGGAGAGTGCCATGGTCAGCACCATGGTCTCGGTCCAACTCGGCAACTGCCAGGAGACCACCGCGCCCGCGGTGACGCCGTGTTCGGCCAGGCCCGCGGAAACCCGCTCGACGGATTCTCGGAACTCCCGAAAGCTCATGGTGCGCCGACGCTCGTCGATCAAGAGGGTGTCGTCGGGCGTTGCTTCCGCCCGAGCGATCACAAGGTCGAAGATGGTGTCCGCGCGCAGATGTCCGGGCAGTTCCGAGATCCGACCCGAGGTCATGGGTGCACCGGCCTCGATGCGGCGTGGCGACCGGCGAGATATCCGAACACCATTGCCGGTGCCAGCGTCCCACCCGCGCCGCCGTACGTCATCCCGAACGGCGACGCCATCACGTTGCCCGCCGCAAACAACCCGCCGATCACCCCGCCGTCGAGGTCCACCACTCTGCCGTGCTTGTCGACCTTCGGACCGCCCTTCGTCCCCAACGCCCCGCTTTCGAGCCGCACCGCATAGAACGGCGCCTCGGTCAGAGGACCGAGGGTGCCCTCGACGGCACCCTTCAGGTGCGGGTCGCCCCACCATCGGTCGTGCGCACTCTCACCGCGGTGGAAGTCCGGATCGCATCCCTCCGCCACCTGTCCGTTCCACCGCTCGACCGTCTGTTCCAGCGCGTCGCCCGGAATCCCCAGGGCGGCCGCCAACTCCGCAACGCTGTCGGCCCGTGTCATCCATTCCGGCGCTACCTCTCCCGGCGGCCACGGTCCGACCGTGCCGTAACGCCGCAGATACTCCTGATCGAAGATCAACCAGCACGGAAGGTTGGCGTAGCGGAAGGCGGCCACATCCTCCTGGTGGAATGCCCCACCGAAGGCGTTGTAGTTCGCCGCCTCGTTCGTGAAACGCCGCCCCGAGCGGTTCACCATGATCGACCGTGGCCGTGTGCGGTCCGCGTTGACCATCACCCGGTTCATCTCGTTCACACCGTCCGGCAATTCGGCCACCGGACTCCACCACGCCTCTCTCATGTTCCCGAGCATCGCCCCGACCCGCATCGCCATCGACAAGCCGTCGCCCTCACACGTGGGCATCGAGACCGGATGCGTCAGCGGACCCCGCAGGAACGCCCTTTTGAATTCCTCGTTCCACTCGAATCCCCCGGTCGCCAGCACCACACCAGACCCGGCAGTCACCTCAACGTGCTCACCGCCGGCCGACTCGAAATGCACTCCCGTCACGGCCACACGACCGTCCGGCGCCGACGCTGTCACCAATCTCCGGGCTCGCATGCCCGGGAACACTTCCACCCCGGCCCCGAGGCAGGCAGCGAGTAGCCGGCCCACCAACGACTGTCCTCGTCCCCGCTCGTCGCGTTCCCGGCGGCGAGCGATCTCCGCGTCCGTCGGCGGCCGCGGCACTGCGGCGCCGATCGGTGTCTCACGTTGCACGAGGTGCAGATTCGCGAAATAGGGTCCCGGTGTCACCCGGGACGCCCACTCTCCCAACTCGTCGAACGCGAACAGCGGGGTCTCCAACGTCCGGCCGCCACCGGCCTTGCCGCCCGGATGTTCGGCGTGGTAGTCCGGAAACCCTTCGGCAACATAAAATTCCGTTCCGGCTTCCGCGTCGAGGAAGGTCACCATCTCGCGCCCCGCCACCACGAACGCTCGCACCAGGTCCTCGTCGAGCAAGCCCCGTGACAGCGACATGATGTATTCCACCGACTCCTCCTCGGAGTCCGCGACGCCGGCAGCACCCATCAGCGGATTGTTCGGAACCCACACGTTCCCGCCCGACCACGCGGCCGTACCGCCGACCTTGTCAGCCTTCTCGAACACCCCCACCCGGGCACCGCTCACTGCCGCCGTGAAGGCCGCCGTCAAACCGGCAGCACCCGAACCCAGAATCACCACATCGAACGACGAGCCCACGAACACACCTCCGTGCAGAGAAAGGACCGCGGAGTTTTATCGACAATCTGTCAGATCACGCCGACACTGCGACAGCCATGCCGGTGATCCACTCCTCCACCGGCTCGTAGATCAGCGGCTCGAGCGGAACGCCGCCGCCGGCCGCACCCGCAGCCAGCCAGGTCCGCACCTCGTTGGCTCCCGCACCGGCATCCGCGTGCGCGCTGTCGGTGAGACGCGCGAGGGCCTCCCTGTCCCAGGTCGCGGATGCGTGCAGGAAGGCCTTGTCCCACGCAGGTTTGATCTTCTTCCGCGCGGCGGCGGAACCCTCCGCGATGATCCTGGCGCGTTCCTCGTCGCTGATGTCGTACGTGTCCACTTCGAGACTGGGTGGCGAATGCGAAAGACCGCCGGTACCGATGACCAGGACCCGATCGCCGGTGCCGGACAGATATCGGCCTACCGCGTCCCCGAACGCGAGCACCCGCTCGGCCTTGGGCAACGGCGCCGTTGCGCAGTTGATGGGCAGCGGGATGACGGGATACGCGTCCACGCTGCCGGTCAGATCACGCAAAGGCTGTGCGAACGCGTGGTCGAGCTGCACATCCCGGCAGACCGAGATATCTATCCCGGAGTCGAGCAGATGCTCGGCGAGGCCTCTCGCAGTGCCCTGGGGGACGTTCAATGCGCCTGCAGAATGCCCGGCCTCCGCCATGATCCCGGCAGACAGTGCCACCCCGAAAGTGGGGACGACGTGCCGGAATGCCCGCCTGTGGTCCCCGCCGAACAGGACGATGTAATCGGGATCGAATTCTCGGACGATCGAACTCGCGCGCGCCAACCCCGTTCGGAACGTGGTACCGAACACTCGGTCGACATCTCGCTCCATTCCTGGGCTGTGGCTCGCGCACACCACCATCCGGTTCGCAGTCGCCCGCTTCACTTCACTCAAGACACCCTCCTCGAACCTGACTCGTCGCCGGGGAACGCTGTCGGTCCGTGGCACGAAATCAAACATGACACAAACGTTAGATGGTTATCGGCGTCACGTCGAGGGTGTGCCGCGTTTCGGTCACCGCATCATTAGAGTTCCGCCGTCGACCGGGAAGATTTGCCCCGTCATGAACCGAGCACCCTCACCGGAGAGGAAGGCCAGCACCGGAACGAAATCCTTCTCGACGTCACCGAGCTTGCCCCCGAGCGGGACGGCTTTCGCCATGTACGCGTCGTGCGCGGCCAGTTGTTCCGTCGTCATCGATGCACGGGTCTTGTCGTACATGGGAGTCCAGATTGCCGGCGCGATGGCGTTCACGGTGACGCCGTATTTTCCCCATTCCTGAGCGGCGGTGCGGGTCCACGCGACCACAGCACCCTTGCTGGCCGAGTACGCAGCCTTATTCGTCAAGCCCTGGACCCCGGCGGCGCACGCGAAGTTGATGATCTGTCCGCCGCCGTCCCTCAGATGGCGGAACGCCGCCTGATTCGTGAGAAACGTGCCTGTCGCGTTGATGCCCATGACCCGATTCCAGGTGTCGAGCGGAATCTCTTCGGCCGCTCCCCCTGGAGCGATGCCCGCTGCATGAATGAGGACGTCGAGACCGCCCAGCGAATCGACGGCCTGCGCGAACGCCGCATCGACCGACTTCTGTTCCGAAACATCACATTGGACGAATCGAGCCTTGCTGGACTCTGCGATCTCACGTCCCTCACGCTCGGCGCGGTCGAGCGATACCACTTCGGCCCCGAGGGCAGGAAACGCCCGCACAAGGCCTTCTCCCATTCCGCTGGCCCCTCCGGTAATGATAATGCGCCTACCCTGCAGGATATCTGACATTGCGTTCCCTTGCTTCCTCGATCAGGTGGGTGCCATCCTGTTACTCATGGCTTTTTCACAATATGTTTCGACACAAAGGTACGTGGTATGCGCAAGTCCGCATCTCGTTCACCCCATATATCTGACATATGGTTCATATCGTTGGTCTCGATCGTCGAGCGCGAGACGGCCGTATTGGCCCGGTCCGCGCGGCGCAACGCATCGCACAAAGGGATCCGAGCAGTACGATCGCGGACGAATCGCCATAGTCTCGTCCGATCTCTCGCATTCGGGGAAGCGATGTTCAACGACGGATTACACGATTCCATGGGCGGGTCCGGAGGTGTGGCCACAACGCGCTATGGAATCGTTCATCGCACTCTCGCAGCGGAAAGTCTTCGACCGACAACGCCTGACCAGCTGGGAAGAACTGCGGCGGCGATCGCCACCTGGAACCACAAGACATGCCATCGCCGGCGTCATCGGAGCCCTGGTTGCTTGAAGCCCGGTTGGACCCTTTACCAGACCGCGCGTGTGGCTTGAATTGGGACCGTCACGGCCGTGCCAGTCTGGACGAGTTCAACCTCGAACGCCGGATCAGCCGTTCCCAGCGGCGCGTCTGGGTGTTGAAGTTACGCCGGCGCCGTGTTCGCCCGCCCCTGACGGGCCTTTCAGATTCGGTCCGGTATTCCGCCGAAGAGGGTGGCTCGGACGGCATCGGCGGATGGCGCGGTGAGGACGTCGGCGAGCGGAGCGTGCAGAAGTACCAGATCCGCGGCTACGCCCGGACGGACGGCGCGGGGCCTGCCGCCGGGATCGTCCGCAGGGGTGAGATACCGCGTCAATGCATCTGCGGCAGTGAGGCGTTCGGAACCTCCGACGACCTCACCGGTCGGCGCCCGCCGGTTGACGGCGGCGGTCATCACAGCCCACGGATCCGATGGTCCGTACGGGGCGTCGCTCGAGAGTGCGACCCGAACGCCCCCCTCGATCAATGATCGGCAGCGATACAGGTCGGGGTGGTCGATCTCGTCGATGTCGCGCAGGTAGTCGTCGCCACGGTGTGCGATAAAGCCGGGCTGGGTCACGACGGTGAGTCCACGTCGGCGGAGGCCGTCGATCGTCTCCCCGGGGATGAGCGAGCCGTGTTCGATCCGGTCACAGGCACGTGTTCCGACGTCGTCGAGAACCGCGAGCAGAAGCAGCAACGACTCCCGGGTGACGCAGTGCACGGCCACCGCCCGGCCCCGGTCGTGGACGTCGCGGATCCGTTCGGCGAGGTCGTCGAGATCGGGAAGCCCGGAGTCGGCCAGCACTATCTTGTAGGGGCCCACGGTGACCCGGCCCTGCGGTGACGTCATGTCGCTGTCGGGCGGTGCCCCGAGTAGGTGCACTCGCTGCGGCAGGCTGCCGTCCGAGACCGACGACTCGATCGCGGCGCGTGAACGGGGGTCGAGGTCCGGGCTGGCGTCGGTGACCCCCGTGATCCCCCACCGGGCGAGGGCGGCACCGACCGCATCGAGGCGCGGCGGACCGGACGGCGGGAGCCGGTCACGCAGCCAGGCGTCGGCGCGCCACACCCTGCCGGTGGGACGGCCGTCCGGGGCGCGCTCGATTCCGGGATGCGCCGCGTCGGCCAACCGCACGGCGGTGACGGCGGCACCGTTGAGCAGCCACATCGCGCCGCTGCGATGCTGGACGCGCACCGGCCGGGCCGAGTGAAGGCGGTCGAGTGCGTCGGCGTCGAGGTCGCCCGCGACAGTCTCGATGTAGCCGACGCCACGGACCCAGCCGTTGTCGTCACCCGGCGCCCTCCCGAGAGCGTCGGCCAGGGCGGCGGCGTCGCGGACACCCGGCGGCCCGCAATACACGGACGCGGCGTCAGCGGCCATCGCATGCAGGTGCAGGTGGTGATCGTGCAGACCGGGGATCAGTGCGCCGCCATCGGCATCGATCACGTCCGCCGACGTCGAGGGCAGATTCGGCCCGACCCCCGTGATCCGGCCGTCGGAGATCGACACGTCGATTCCGGGAACGCCATCGATTTCCGCGTTGCGGATCACGAGGCCGGTCACGGCGCCGCGATCCCCAACGACCGCAGCACCGCCGCGGTGTCCACGCCGGATTCGGGGGCACACCCGGCCGCTGTCCGGGCACGCGGTTCGGCGATCGGAACGACCCCCGACGCCGTCTCGACTACCCACCGGCCGTCACGCAGAGTGGATTTCGGCACCGGGTCGTCCGTCAGCGTCGACGCGACCAGATCCGACATCGACAGATCCCAGAGTTGCCCCGCCCCATCGGCAGGGGCGGACATCGCGACCGCCGCCGCGATGACCCCGGTCAGTGGGTCGGCAAGCGCATCACCGACGAAGACCGGACCTTTGGCATCACGAGCGACCAGCCCTGCGGCCGCGGACACGTCGTCACCGAAGCCGATACGGTCCGACGACCGTCCGGACGCGGTGATCGACACCCACGTCGCCCCACGGTCGACGACGGCGGCGGCGTCGAGTCCGAAACCCGCCAGTGCGCGCGGGCGGGACGCCTCGATCACGATGTCGGCGGCAGCGACCAGCGCGGTCAGGGCACGACGGCCCTCGGTCGTGGCGGGATCGAGCACCACCGATTCGTGGCCCGCGTGAAGTAGCCGGTAGAACGACGCGTTCCCGCGGCGCGCGCCGTCCGGGCGGTCCGGGGTCTCGACCTTCACTACGCGTGCTCCGGCGAGTCCGAGCAGATGGGCGCACAGCGGGCCCGCCCAGAGGGCACTGAAGTCGACGACCAGCAACCCGTCGACGGGCCGAGGGTGCAGCGGCATCGGCGGGAGTGGAGGTGTGCGCGCCCTCGACACCGGGCCCGCTGCGACGCTCACCAGAGCCCCCCGTTCGGCCAACTCTGTGCCGCGGTGCCGGCGTACCCAGTCGGCGACGACCGGCCAGGGATCGTCCTCGTCCACGACGGTGCTCACCAAGGCGCCGAGGAGCGCGGGATCGTCGGGCCGGGCGCAGGAGACGGCGGCCCACCCGTCGGCGGCCGGGAGCAACCGGCAGCTGCCGCCCAGCGACACATCGCCTCGGCGCCGGAAACCGGTGAACGCCGCCCGCTCCGACAGCAACCCGGCACCGTCGACTCCGATCCGCCGACCACCGAGGGCGCTGACGTCGGCGATCCACGCGGCCATCGCACGCGCCACCGTCGCCGCCCGACCGGGAGGGACGATCGGTGGCCCGTCGACCCGGCCGGTGAGGGCTACTACTCCACTTTCGGCCCAGTCCCGCACCGGATCCGGCGCCGGATACGCGTGCGGGGGCGGGATGAACACCGCTCGATCCTATGCTGCAAGCTGTCATCCGTGGATACCTCGCAGCCCGTGATCACCCCACAGGACCTGGTGGACGGCGTCGCCGACACTCCCCTGCTCGCAGCGGGTGCCGTCGTGGATGCTCCGTTGCTCATGGTGGATCTCGATGTCGCGGTCGACGAGGACATCGCGGCGCGAGCCGCCGCGCGGGCGCGGCGCACCGACCGTTTACTGGTCGGTGTGCGCCGCACTCCGGGCCCCGTTCCCGAAACGATCGCCGACCTCGCTGCCGGTCTCGACACCACCCTCGCCACCGCCGCCGACCCGGCCGACCGGTGGGTCGTCGGCGTGGACGATCTGGATACCGCGCTCGCCGAATTGCACGGCGTCGTGGCCGGGAACGTGCACTCCGCGATCGTGCTCGGCCAGGTTCTGCGGTTGTCGGAAGATCTCCCGGTGCCACAGGCGATCGACGTCGAATCGCTGGCCTACTCCACGCTCCTGGGGACGCCGGGCTTCCAACGGTGGCTCCAGCAGCGCGGACCACGCCCGTTGCCGCCGCCGTCGCCGCAGGAACCGGTGCTCGTGCGGCGCGATGCCGAGCGGCTGCTGATCACCCTCAACCGGCCCGAGCGCCGCAACGCCTACGGCGCGGAGGTCCGCGACGGGCTCGTCGACGCGCTCAGGTTGGCCATCGCGGACGACACGATCACCGCGATCGTGCTCGACGGGGCGGGGCCCTCGTTCTCCGCGGGCGGCGACCTCGACGAGTTCGGCACCACCCCCGACCTCACCACCGCGCACCTCATACGCACCCGCGCCGGCGCCGGACGGCTGGTAGCGCAGCTGGCGGATCGCATCGAGGTCCGGGTGCACGGCAGCTGCGTCGGCGCCGGGATCGAGGTACCCGCATTCGCGGGCCGGATCGTCGCCGCGCCGGGCACCGTGTTCCGACTGCCGGAGGTATCCATGGGGCTGATCCCCGGAGCCGGCGGAACCGTGAGCGTGCCGCGGCGGATCGGCCGATGGCGGGCGTTCTGGCTGTGCGCCACCGGCGCCGCCCTCGACACCGACACCGCGCTGGCATGGGGCCTTGTCGACGAGACCAGCTAACGACCCAGCCCCGCGCTCGCGGCTTCACCTCACCAGCGGCCCACCCAGTCTAGTTTGGTGGTCGTCAGACGATGTTGCTATCGGATTGGCTAAAGTCGCGTGCTGACGCGGGTATGAAATGCCCGCAAGACGTTCAGTTGCAACCACCGAGCAGGACTGCGGGAAATTGCCGCGAATCTGTTGGACAGGGTTTATGCCTCACGATGCGAATCCCGACACGACGCAGTACGAGGCCGCACAGGCCTTCGAGGACGGCGGAAGCACCATTGGGAAGGGTCGTATGCGCAGTTCAGGACGTCTTAATCTGGGCTTTGTGGGCGAGGGCGGCGCGGGCGCTGACCGCGATCATCACCGCCGCGGCCGCCATGAATCCCCACAGATGGTGTTGCGCGATGCAGCCCAGGAGCGCGGCACCGGAGCCGGATGGCGAAACATCTAGCCATCGTGTCGCGGACGCCATGCAGTGCCGGGCTTGGCGTCATATCGCGACCTCAGGTGGCGACGACCGTGTCCTTCCGAGGGGCGGCCACCCCATCCGGCTCAGACGTACCGACCGGCCGCGGCATGAACTTGCTCGCGCCGTTCACCGCAAGAACACACAACACAATGGTGAGCAAGGTGGCGGCCCAGACTAATCCGCCGGAGAATTCGTCCTCGCCGAGGTGCAGCGCGATGATGAGTGGCGCGCCGATACCGAAGTTCGCACCGAACATTGTGACTGGAAAGACCGCTAGCAGACCGACTAGGCCCCACGCAGTCGACACCCGGCGCCAGAGCTGCACCGCCAGCACGGTAAAGAGCACAACCTGGGTACCCTCCAGTACGCCGATGACCAACGGGTAGTTCCAAATTCGCAACTCGTACGGGCCGTAGTAGGTGTAGACATTTGTTCCGGTGCCGATGACCTCAAATACGCACGAAGTGATAATCTCCGCGCCCCAGATCAGGAACAGATGCTTGCGCCTCAGGCGCCCCTCGTACAAGCGGCGGCCAGCGTAGAGACACGCGCTCGCGTACAGGATAATGTAGCCGCTATGCGTCCAGTTCGGCTGAACGACCCCGAACGCCGTGAAGTGAGAAAACATAGCCCCCGACTCACCGTTATGAACGTCATAGAACCAGAGGTCAAAGGCTACGTCATAGAGCGGCTCCGCGAAGGCCGCGACACCGGCAGCCAGGCATGCCAGCAGGTAGAAGGGGGTTCGCTGCTGGATGCACATTCGAAATGCGATGGCCAGCATCAAGGAGACAATCACCCAACTTGCCCAGGTAAAGATGCTCTGCCACATCAAGTCTAGTTCGTGCTGCATGACCTCGGATGGCATGCGACCCATGATGACTCCTGCTCCAACTTGTGATTTTAGGGACCGCTTCCACTCGGCTGCGGCTTAGACTCGCGACACCTTGCACACTAAGTCCGCTGTGTCATGCAGCACATCCCCCCACGGGGGCAGGGGCATGCCCATTTCGAGATACGCATGGTCGCGAACCAGGGACCACATGAGCAAGGCACTCGCGGTGTCAGCTCATTGAACAAAAGCCGAAGCTGTCGCCGAGCCTTCATGACACCCGACTTCAGGGGTAAGCTCACATCCCATGAGCCATAGTAGAATTCGGACGAACATTAGCGATAGTGGCGTCGCGACGGTCACCATGACCCGCAGCGACAAGCACAATGCCTTGGACCGATCGATGTTCGAGGGCCTGCTGGACGCCGCCAGTCAGCTAGCTGCTAATCGCAAGGCCAGAGCTGTCGTACTTCACGGCGAGGGAGAAAGATTTTGCTCGGGAATCGACGTCTCGAGCTTTCTTGCCGACTCCAAGGTAGGGGTCGATGCCCTCTTCGTCCGCGACGATCATCGGCTTGCCAACTTCGTTCAGCGCGCGGCATATGACTGGTCCACTGTTCCCGTGCCGGTGATAGCGGCGATCAGCGGCAATTGCTTCGGCGGGGGGATGCAGATCGCCCTCGGCGCGGACATCCGAATAGCCTCGCCCACTGCACGATTGTCCCTCATGGAGGTGAAATGGGGACTGGTGCCGGACATGGCGATTACTCAGACGCTGCCGCGCGTTATGGGCATCGACGTAGCCAAGGAGCTCACATTCACCAGACGTATCGTGTCGGGTCTAGAGGCGAGCGCCCTTGGGTTGGTCACTCGTACAGCGGAAATCCACTCACCGATGCACTTGCGCTAGCAGACGAAATCGCTAAGCAATCTCCCGATGCCGTCCGTGCCGCGAAACGCCTCTACGATGAGACCTGGACCGGAACACACCCCGCCCGTGCACTTGCCCTCGAGTCCGAACTCCAGAAGGGGCTTCTCGGCAGCCCGAATCAGAAGGCTGCTGTCGCTGCTGGTGTCTCCGGGAAAGCCCCCTCGTTCGTCGACCCGTATTGAACCGGCTTCTCAGGTCTATACAAGCTTAACGACGGGAGGGTCGCCGCCCGTATTGCCCGGTCGAAGCGTGCTCCGCACCGCCGCCCCGACCGACGTGATCATCGTCGACCCGATCCCGAACCACCGCCAGCCGCGCCCTGCGTCGGAATTCGCAAGAGTTCGCAGCTTCGCAACCGCTTTTCGTATGGTGCAACCAACGATGGGGCTGCATCGCTCGACCCTGCCCCGAGCCCATAGGGGCACAGCGCATCCACCCGTTCGGCGTGTGGGGACAAGGTGGAGTTTCCGGTGAGATCCCAGCGTTCGCCGAGCCGTTTGACCCGAGTCGGTGGATGCAGCTGGCCTGGGGTGCGCCAGGGTTCGCCCTGGCCGGTGGCTATGTACCTGCGCGGAATCCCACTGTTTTCAGGGCGATGGCGCCGTACTTCCTGGCCACGGCGCGGGGTTTCGGCGGGCAGTTCTCGTACCAGCACTGGAGGGCATCACACATGACGAGTAGGGCTCGTGCGGTCACGATAGGGTCTGAAGTGCTGAACAGTGCCCTCCTGTTTCCCTCTCGAATGATCCCACGGACCACCCCTTCGATTTCTGTTCGCACGGTGTCAAAGCGATCTCGGTTGGGAGTGCTGAGGTACCGAACATCCGCTTCCAGGGTTACCAGTCGTGGGAAGGTGAGGGTCCGCAGAATCATCGATTCGATGACATTGGCAAGCTTGCGCGCCGGATCGTTGTCACCATCATCGCGTGCGGCATACGCGCGTGCGAGAACGTCCTTGGTCGCACACTCGAGCAATGCGGTGAAGATGCCTTCCTTGTTGCCGTGGTAGTAATACAGCGTCGGCATCGTAACTCCTGCGCGTTGAGAAATATCTCGCACCGTCGTGCCACGAAAACCGTTTTCGTAGAAGGCATCCAGGGCTCCGCGAAGGATCGGTGACAGTTCTGGTTGTTCGAAGTGTCGCCAATCCGGTTCGTCGAGTACCACTGTTGCCTCGTCGAATATTGCGGACGGTACTCGCCGCCGTGAAGCCATCGGTCCTGCCTGCGTCGCTCGTCTTTCGGTTCGGGGTGTCATGATTCCTACAGTGGAGGGAGGTGACCTCTGACGAGTAACCACGCAATCGCGGTCACGAGGTTCTGGATCGGGTCTACCAGGTCGATGATCATGTGATCTCTCTTCTTCGTGGGTTGATCGGATTCGCCTCGCGCTAGTCGACGGCGTACATCTCGTCCGTGATGACCGCCGAAAACTCTTCGGTCAGTGCCGTTGATTCGAAGCTCTCCTGGATCGCGAGCTGGGCACTGTAGGGCAGGGTGTCCATGATCTCGCGCACCCGTTCTTGCCTGCGGGCGACGGCTTGGCGGAATGGCATGCCGGGAGTCGCCTTCATCTGCGGGACGATGCCCTCGACGTCGTCAACACCGCCGGCGTGGTGACCGGCGTCGACCATGGCCTGCTCTGCTGCCATCTGCGCGTCGTCCTTCTCCTCGGACATGCCGATCGGGCCGATCATGGTGCCGTTGAGGAACTGTTTGACCACCGGCTCCTCGCTGGTGAGCAGCACCTCGCGGGGTCCGAACATCACCAGTTGGCGGCGGAAGAGCATGCCGATGTTGTCCGGCACCGTGCGGGCGAGGTTGATGTTGTGCGAGACGATCAGGATCGTTGCGTCGATCTCGGCGTTGATGTCGATCAGGGTCTGGGAGATGTAGGTGGTGCGTACCGGGTCCAGGCCCGAGTCGGGCTCGTCGACCAGGATGATCTGTGGGTCCAGCACCAGGGCGCGGGCCAGGCCGGCTCGCTTGCGCATGCCGCCGGAGATTTCGCCGGGCAGTTTGGTCTCGGCGCCGATCAGTCCGGTCAGTTCAAGCTTTTCCATGACGATCGTGCGGATCTCGGATTCGCTCTTCTTGGTGTGCTCGCGCAGCGGGAAGGCCACGTTGTCGTAGAGGTTCATCGAGCCGAATAGGGCGCCGTCCTGGAACAGCACTCCGAACAGCTTGCGGATCTCGTAGAGTTCCTTCGTCGAGCACTCCAGGATGTCGGTGCCGTCGATTACGATCGATCCTTGCTCCGGGCGGAGCAGACCGATCAGCGACTTCAGGAACACCGACTTACCGGTTCCCGATGGGCCCAGCAACGCGCTGACCTCACCGGGTGGAAGCGTCAGCGACACGTCCTGCCAAATCTTCTGCGATCCGAAGGACTTCGTCAGATTGGTGACCGCTACCTCGACACCCATTGTTTCCTCACTCTCACGGCCTAGGGATTGGTGTTTCGCAGCAGCGGTGGCCACTATCCGCTGCAGTATTTGTCAGAACAACGGTTCGAATCGGCTGATCAACCAGGTGTCGTCGACGCGGGTGAGGCCGACCCAAATGGCATTCTGCGACTGCGTCGTTTCGGGACTGCTTGCCGTCGTCGTGCTCTGGTTGATGTAAACGAGAACCGATGCTTGGTCTGCGGACACCGACTCGACGGCAGAACCTGCCGCGGACGCTTGCATCGTTACCTGCTTGTCTTTTGCCGTCGGCGCGACCACATCTTTCGCCAGCTTTGTGTATGTTTCGAGGAAGTCGCCGGTCAGCACGCCACGTGCGGCGTCCAGATCCTGATCGACGGTGTCGGGCTTGTACGACAGAAGCGCTACGGCACCGTCGGAAGCAACCTGCGTCACGGATCCGTGCGCTGCCGCGATTTCCTGGTCGCCGGCGCGTTGAACGAACAGTTGGACGAGGACGAGGACGAGGACTGCACCGAGCGGGATCACCGCTGCGGCGGTCATGCCGAGTCGGCGCCGAGCGTCGGTTGGTCCCTCCGTATCGGAGGTCTTGACCACTGATCCGGCGATGTTGTCGGCGAAGGTACGCCGCTCTCCTCGATGGAGGGGCCAGAACCACCCGATGAGGAACAAGACCCCGTCGACGGGCAGGCACCCTAGGCGGACGAGTGCACGGAAGACACCGATCGGAGCCCCCGTGGTGGTGGATACCGTGCGGAGGCCCTCGAGGTACTTGCCGGCGGTTCGTCCGGTGCGACCATGGCAGACGATGCTGTTGGCGACGATGACGAGCCCGGACACCGCCGCGATGCCCCAACACAGGACGGCCCATGCCTGCCCCGCCAGAATGTGGGACAGCGCCCCTGCAGAGGCCGCCGCGGCGAGGGGCGGGCACATGTCTACTGTCAGTGCGCGGGCGCGGCGAACGAGCGATGCTCCCTGCTCCCCCGCGCTGTTGCGCTCGGGCTCTGCGCTCTCTTCTTTCACCTGGGTATCGATGTTCAGTGTCGTCATTGGACGAATCCCACCTTCGACAATTTGAGTTGACCGTCGACGTCGACAACGTCCACGCGCAGTTGGTACTCCTGCGGCTCGATCGTCGCTGTCATACCGGGATCATCGCCCGACGGCTGGGCCTGATCTCCGGCCCCTCCTGTGGCCGGGTCAGCGGAACCGGGTCCGGCGAGCGGTACGTTGCCGTCCGCCAATGCGGCCACCAGAACAGTGGTGCTGCCGTCGTCATTTCGTCGCTCGATGCCGGATTCGACGGCATTGCCGACGGTGACGTTGCCCGCTGCTTTCATGGTGTCGAGGACGGTCTGTTTGCGGGCGTCGAAGTCGTCGTGCCACTGACCGGCTGCATTGTCGAGGATGCGTTGCACGTAGGCGTCGGGGTCCTCTTTGCTCGTCGAGATAAGCTGCACAACTGCGTCTTCGGCAAAATGCATCAGGGCCTGGTCCGCCGAATCGCGTTGTTCGACCGCACGGTGATCCCACCATGCCTTGACACCGGAGGCGGATCCGGCGAGGGACGTCACAACGAGGAGCACGACCGCGGCGCGGTAGATCGTTGTACCCCGGCGCCCTGGCGACGCACCACCCCGTCTTGCCGGACGCTGTGGCTGCTCGTCGGCAGCCGGGTCTGGGGAATCGTCCGGCGGACGTGGTTCGGCGGCTTTCGCGGCGCGCTCGGCGGCAGCGAGTGCGGCCACCGCGGCCGCTCGCGCTTCGATTGCGTGAGCGCGCAGGGTCGTGGTGTCGTCGTCGATCCGCGATCGTGGCGTGTTGGTGGATGTCTTCATCATCCCAGCCTCCTTGGACGTTTCGGGACGGGGCATTTCACAGGGGCTCGAGTTGGGAGATGAGCCACTGATCGCCGGATGCCTCCATGCGTACTCGTACACTGCTGAAGAGGTACGTCGGATCCGGTTTCGCGGCGCTGGCCGTGGTGCCGCGGAGGAAAACGAGTACCACCGCGGAGTCGGGTTCGACGGAAATCACCGACGTTCCGCTCGCTTCCCAATGCGTCTCGACCTGACCTTGCTTCGCCTGCGGGATTATGGTCTCGGCGGTAAGAGTTGAGTACGAGTCCAAGAATTCGCCGGTCAGATGACTTTTGGCCTGGGCGACGTCGTCCTCGACGGTGGGTGCCTTGTAGGTCAGGACCCCCGCGGTCAGTTCACCGGCACTCTCTGCGACAGCGGCCCGTGTCCGTTCGGTGCGTTCGTCGGAGACGGTGAGGTGCAGGTGCGCTACGACGGCGAAGGTTGCCGTCGAAGAGGCCAGGAGCGCCACCGCAACCAGTGTGCGCGTGCGCCGCCCTCTGATGGTGGCTGAGCGGGTGAACGCGGTTTCACTGCGGTAGGTCAGAGCGCCGATGGCGAGGACACCGAGTGTGCCCGAAAGGATGAACCAGAGGGGGAACTCGAGAACAACCCCGGTGGCCACGAGGGCAGCGAGTGCGACCGCAGTGAGTCCGCATCTGAGGAAGACGGCCTGCCGGGCGGTGGCCGGGTTCGGTGCGGCCGCGGCGGGCGGTTCCTGTGTCGGTTCCGCTGCGACATCTTTGTTCTCGAGTTCACAGGTCATGGCACGACCTCCACTTTTGACAGTTTGTAGGACCCGTCGACATCGACGATGCCGACTCGTAGACGCCAGGTTCGTGGCTCGTCCTTGGCGCCGGCGGCGTTGCTTACCTTCGACACCGCCGATACCAGGACGGTCGTACTGCCGTCGTCGTTTCTGCCCTCGATGCCCGCACCGAGAATTTCGCCGCTCGACTCGGTCTTCGACTCCGCGATGGCGGAGACGAACTGATCCTTTGTTCCCTCGAATTCGGTGAGCCACGATCCGGTCGCGTCGTTGATGATCCGATCCGCGCCAGCCGCGGGATCCTGCGAGCTCGGGGAGATCAGGTTGAGGACTGACTGCCGGGCAGCGCCGAGCATGGCCAGATCCTGATCGCGGGCGTCCTGGCTGTTGCGGTGCGCGTGTGCGAGGGCGCCCGCGGCCACCAACAGGCCCACCAGAACGACCGCGAACAGCGCCGCGGCGAGGGTGTTCCATCGGCGGGCACCTGGTCTGGGGCGCCGCGGATCGTGGCGGACGGCTGGTATGTCGCCGGTATCGCCTTCTTCCTGTGCGGCGGCCGCGGCTTCCGCTGCCTCGGCCGCTTCGACGGCCGCCTCGGCGGCCTGCCTTGCGTCGAGTGCGGCGCGGACGGCGGCGACATCCGACACGGTCTCGGATTTGCGTCGGAGCATCAGTGGCCTCCTGTCAGAATCGCCTGTACGGGCGATGTTTCACCGTGCGCAGATCCCGTGCGGCTGAGATCTGTTTGCGTGTATGTTCTGCCGTCGCTGCCCTGATACTGGCCGGACCGCGGGTTGTAGCTTGCCGTCCCGATCTGAGGGGCGGCCGGTTCTTGTGTGTGGGACGCGGGGGCGGCGGAGTTGCCGGTGGTCGGTGTCGGGTCCCCTATCCAGGGATTGGTTCCCGACGAGGTGTACGGCTCGTCGCTCTTGCAGATCTCCACGGTGGGGGCGCGTTTGCCGGGGTTGTCCATGCACGGCAGGTTCCGTGCGCCGCGCACGGCGACCGACGAGTCCTGCGGCACCGCGCAGAAGATCGGGTCGGATGTGCGTGTCGGTGCGTCGACGGCAGAGCCATCGCGCCGCTCGGAGGCCGGGAGGAACCCGGTCGTGCAGGGCGGGGGTGCGTTCAGATTCAGGTTGAAGTCGAGGAATGCGCCGTTGGACGTTCCCTGATCGGGGACGTTGATCGTCTTGAGGGCGCTGACGCTGGCGGGCAGCAGGACCAGCAGCTGTTCCAGTGATTGATTGTAGGTGACCGCGACCTGACCGAGACTGGTCAGGTTGGCCGCCAGGAGTGGAGCGGT
The DNA here is from genome assembly GCF_000280725.2 of Rhodococcus sp. JVH1. Lineage (NCBI taxonomy): Bacteria > Bacillati > Actinomycetota > Actinomycetes > Mycobacteriales > Nocardiaceae > Rhodococcus > Rhodococcus sp. JVH1. The sequence goes on from NZ_CP166290.1 coordinate 651,249, forward strand.
GGGGTGCAGTTGCTGGAAGAGTGCACTTGCTTCACTGGCCGCTGCGGGGCTGGTTTCCAGGATGTGCCGGACGTGCTGGTCATTCGCTTCGGCCTGTTGGACGGTTCCCGCCAGGTTCGCCACCCACTCGCGGATGGCGGGGCTGCTGACTTTTTGGGAGTCCAGAAATGGTGCCGCGTCGTTGATCAACGTGGTGGTGGCGTCGGCGTCGGTGTAGGCCTGATCCAGTATACGGTCGGATCCGTTGAGGATTCGTTGCAGTGAGGGGCCGGATCCCTCGAAGGCGGTGTGTGTCTCGTCGATCAGTGCGCTCAGCTGTTGCTGCGGGATCGAGGTGAGGCTGGCGTTGAGGGTGTCGATCATCGGTCCGATGTCTTGCGGCACACTCGCTTGGCTCGCTGGTACGACCGCCCCATCCTCGAGGAACGGTCCCTCGAGCGAGCTGGGAACGAAGTCGAGGTACTGTTCGCCTATCGCGGACCTGCTGTGCACCTGGGCCTCGGCTGTGACCGGGATGCTGACCGAGCTATCGAGATTCAGCGTGGCACGTGCCCCGCCGGCGGTGGGCGTGACATCGGTGACGGTACCGATGGTCGACCCGCGATAGGTGACGTTCGCGCTGCTGTACAGCCCACCACTCGTCGGAAGTTCGACGGCGACCGAGTAGCGCCCGATGCCCACCAGCGCGGGCAACCGCATGTACACGACACTCATCGTGATCAGGGCGATCACGGTGAGGACGGCGAAGATGATCAGCTGAATCTTGACGAATTTCGACAGAATCATCGGGTACCCCTCATCACAACGTTGTCGAGTCCCGCCGTCAGCGGGTTCTTCGTCGAGACCGCCGGAATTCGACCCTCCGTACGACCAAGGGCGGTTTCGGCGTTCGTGAGCGACCCCTCGAGGGGTGTGCCCTGCAGCAATCCTCGGTCGAGGCGACCCATGGTGAGATCGACGGTGGCGGAGAGGTTACCGGCGTCGCCTTTGAAGAACTTCGGAATGTTTTCCAGCGGCCACGGATACGTGGGTAGGAGACCCAATGCCTGGGTCAGGTCGGAACCGGAGTTGCCGAGCTCACGCAATACCGGCTCGAGCTCACGGACGTTGGTCTGGACGTCCTGCGAGCTCGCCGTGACAACCCGGTTCGCCGAGTCGGCGAAGTTGCCGACGGAGGTCACCGTGTCGGTTAGCTTCCTCTGCTGTTCGTCGAGGATGGCGAGCGCGGGCGGGATCCGTTCGAGCGCGCCGGCCAGTACGGCGTTCTGCTGGTCGACGGTCGAGGCGAGGCGATCGAGGCCTTCGGCGGCGGTGATGATGTCGTCGCGCTGTTCGTTCAGACTGCCGCTGAACGTATTCGCTTGATTGAGAAGGTCGCGGACTTCTATCTCGTGCCCGGACAACCCGGCGTTGAGTTCACCACTGATCTCTTGGATCTGTGCGAGGCCTCCGCCGTTGAGCACGGTCGACACCGACGCCAGTGTCTGTTCCGTGGTCGGATACGTGCTGGCGTTGTCGATCGGGATCGTGTCACCGTCGCGGAGTTCGCCCGCGGGCGGTTCCGTCAGTGGTGGTGCCAGTTCGATGTGCAACGAACCGAGCAAACTGGTCTGCCCCACCTTCGCCGTTGCGTTGCCGGGGAGGTGGACGTCGGACTCGAGTGAGACGGTAACGACGGCGTGCCATCCGGCGAGCTGCACGTCGTCGACGTTGCCTACCGTGACATCGCCGACGCGTACCCGACTGTTCCGTTGGATCGATGTCACGTTCGGCATCTCGATCTTGACGGTGTACGAGCCGTCTTCGGAACCGGCGGTTCCTGGCAGTGGCAGGGAATTGGCGCCTTGCCAATCGCACCCCGACACCGTGAGGGTGAATCCGCCGACGAGTGCCACGAGGGCACCTCGGGTGAGTTTGTTGTTGGCCATTATCGCCCACCTCCAGCGGGTGCCGGGATTCCGAGTAGCCCTGCCAGTCCGGCGGGTGCGCCGACGGGCTCGACAGCTGCGGGAGCGGGGACCGTACCGCGCAGCCATTCTTCGCTGTAGTCGATCTGCTCGGGTCTGACCTGTTTGCCGGCCACCGGGTTGATTCCGACCGGTGGGTAGTTCATCTGCACGAGCTGCAATACCGGTGCGAGCTGTTGGACGCACAGTTTCGCCGCCTCGGCCGCACCCAGCTGACTTGCCGCCTGGATTGCGCCGCAGATGAACTGCACCGGGTTCTGGAGCTGGGTGACAGCCAGCGCGCCGGTGAAGGACCCGTGTGCGGGTTCGTAGATGTTGTAGAAGTTCTGGATTGCCGTCGGACCGACGTGCAGGAGTTGCTCGATGTCGGGCCGAATCTCGTTCAACGACGTTGTCACGGTGGCGAGGTCGCTCACCGATTTGCTGAGCCCGTCGCGGTTGTCTTTCACAAACTGCCCCAGCCGGCTGGTCATCGCATCGATGTTCTGCAATGCGGTCGCCAGTTCTTGATCGGAGTTGTCGAGCACCGACGACACCGAGGCGACGTTCTGATTCAGCTCGACGATTTGATCGTCGCTGGCGGCGAGTGCGGTCATGAATGCCTGCAGGTTGCGCACGGTGGCGAAGAGATCGTCGCGGCCGTCCGACATCGTCGACATGGCATCGGAGAGCTTGGTCAATGTCGAGTTGATGTCGTCACCCTTGCCGGCCAACGACTCGGCTGCCGTCTCGACGAACTCGCCGAGAGAGCCGGCCTTGTTGGCCTCGGTCGGGCCGATCGATTCGGCGAGGTGTTGCAGCTGTTCCCGAAGGTCGTCCCATTCCACTGGCACCGCGGTGCGTTCGATCGGGATCTGTCCGCCGTCACTCAGTTCGGGACCGCCGGTGTACGCGGGTGTCAGTTGGATCGCACGTGAGGAGATCAGGCTCTGTGAGAGTACCGCCGCCTTGGCCTGCTGAGGGACCTTGTAGTCGGCGTCGTAGTGGAACCCCACTCGCATCCGCTCGCCGGCCGGATCGATGGAATCGATCACCCCGACGTCGACGCCGAGGATTTTGACCTTGTCCCCGACGTACAGACCGTTGGTGTTCTCGAAGTACGCGACCGCGGACCTCGTGGTGACTCGGTCATACGCGCGCCATGCGAGGCCGAGCGTTCCGGCCACGAGCAGGACGACGATGGTCAGGATGGTGATTCGCCGTCGGGTCGATCCGCGTGTCATCAAAGACGCGAACATGGTCATCCTCCCAATCCGGGTAGCGGCGGAAGTCCAGGCAGCTGCGGTAGTGGCGGCAGCTGAGGCAGGCCAGGCAGTGCGGGTGGTCCGGGTTGGGCCGGAGCGGCTGCAGGAGCGGCGGGGTCGCCGGGCTGGACGGGGCAGGTGCTCGGATCGGGAAGCGGGGTGGTGTGGCCGGGCGGGGTCAGCCCCGGGGCCGCGTTGTGTCCACATGTCACCGGGAATTGGTTTTGCCCGTTGAGCGTGCCGGGGTTGACGCCTTGTTCCCGGAATGCGGCGTCGATGAAGGGCTGTAGGAACTGGCCGGGAAGCAGATTCATGATGTAGGCCTTGAAGAATGGGCCGGAGGCCACCGATTCACCGAGCGAGGTGATGTATTGGCTTGCCGGCAGGATCGCCTTCTTCACATCGTCCTTACGTTCGTTCAAGAGTGCTGTCACGCTGTTGAGTTGATCGAGTACCGGCCGGAGTTGGGCTTCGTTGTCATCGACCAGTGACGCCACCTGCGCGGTGACGGCGGACAGGTTCACCAGGAGTGTGTCGATTGCCTGTCGGCGCTGATCGAGCGCGGTGAAGAGGGTGTTGCTGTCGAGGAGCAGCTTGTTGATCTGTTCGCTACGTCCGCCGAGGACCTTGGTCAGTGATTCCGCGTTGTGGAACAGGTCCTTGACCATCTGATCGCGGGTGCCCACGGTGTCCGAGAGCCGGGAGACTCCGTCGAGCGCGGCACTGAGGTTCGGTGCGGTCTGATCAAGGGTTTGGCTGAGGGTGTCCAGTGCGTTGGTGACCTGGTCGGTGTCCAGATTGCTCACAGTGGTGGACAGGTCGCCGAGCGCATCGGTCAGGAGATAGGGGGTGGAGGTGTGCTCGAGCGGGATCGGCTGATCCGGTGAGAGCGCTTTGTCCCCCTTTGGCGTCACCTGCAGGAACTTTCGTCCCAGCACGGTCAATGTCTTGATCGAGACCTCGGAGTCCACGCCCAGACGCGGTCCGTCCACGCTGAATGCGATCCGGACCTTGTCGCCATCGAGGTCGATGTCTTCGACATCCCCGACGTGGACGCCGGAGAGGAACACCTTGTCGCCGGTCTCGAGCCCGCCTGTGTCACCGACGTATGCGGTGTAGGTCACCGACGAGCTCAATGTGGAAGCGATACGGTCGAAGTTGACCGAGATCAGCACCAGGGCCGCGACCACCAGGACGCCGATCAGACCGGTGCGTACCGTGTTGGTTTTCTGTGTTCGACTCACTGTGCTGTACACCTTCCTGCCCGCTGTCCGATGATCGGGATGAGGGCGGGATTACCGTCAGGGCCATTGACTTTCAATGTGACATCGCAGAGGTAGAACGTAAAGAAGTCGCCGTAGAGTCCGAGTCGGGCGAGGCGGCCGTACGCGTCGGGGAGTGTGCTGAGCGCCCAGTTGGCGTAGTCCTTGTCGGCATTGATGTTGCCGGCGACTCGTCCGATCTCGGTGACGTCGTTCCTGATCGCCGGGCGGGCGTTCACCAGGAGGTCGGCGACGGAGGCGGACGCGTCGTTGACGCGGACGAGGGCATCGCCGATCGGGTCGGACTGCTCGGAGAGTCCACTGATGACTTGCTGCAGTTTGTCGATACCTTCGTCGAACTGCTTGTTGTGTTCGTCGACCGTGCCGAGTACCCGGTTGAGGTTGTCGATCACGGAGCCGATCAGCTGATCGCGGTCGGCCAGTGCGGAGGTCAGTTCGCCGGATTGTTTCAGGAAGTCCGATACCGTTCCGCCCTGTCCTTGCAGAACATTCACCAGTGAGGTCGAGAGCTTGTTGACCTGATCGGGGTCCAGTGCTTTGAACAGTGGCCGGAAGCCGTTGATCAGGGCATCGAGATCCAGCGCGGCCATCGTGCGATCTGCCGGGATGGTTGCGTCCTCGGGTTGTGTGGTGTTGGACCCGGGGCTGTCGAGCAGTTCGAGGTAGTGGGCTCCGATGAGGTTCTCGTACCGCACGGCGAGCTTGGTGGATTCGGTGAACGGCACGGCCTTGGTGAGCGAGAACTCGACCAGGGCGGTGGCCTCGTCGACGATCTCGACGGACTTCACCTTCCCGACCTCGACGCCGGCGACCCGCACGAACTCATCCGACTTCAAACCGGAGGCGTCCGCGAAGGCGGCCTTGTAGGTTCGTTCGCTGCCGAACCGCACTTGGGAGAAGACCACGACAACCGCGGCGGTGAAGAGCACCATGATCACCGCGAAGAGCGCCAAACGTGCAATGGTTCCAGTGATTTTCATTAGCGCGCAGGCCCTCCCACGATATTCCCGAACAGATAGTCGACGAAGAACGGGGAACCCAGACGGGGGCTGGTCGAATCGGCGATCGATGCACCGGTGTCGGTGACCAGCACGGGCGACGGGTACATGTCTTTGGTGATCATTGGATAGCACCCCGGTTGCCCGCCCGGACCCCCGGATGCCTCGACCTTCGGTAGGTTCTTTGGATAACGATAGGGGTCGTCGCCAGGAAGGAACCCGACATCGAGGTCGAGGGAGTAGCCGGTATTGTCACCGAACGAGTTCGACAAGACGTCGCGGGTGTCGACCGATTGCTGGAGTAGACAGGTGATTTCGGGACTGTACTTGGACAGAAGGCCTGTCGTCGGCAGCAGTAGCCGCATGGAATCGACCAGCCCGCGCTCGAGGTCATTGGTCAGCGCCGCGCCGTCGTTTCCGAAGTTCACCGCTGCGGTCAGCGTCGAATCGAGCTGTTCCTCTCTCTCGACGACCGAATCCGACGTCGTGGAGGCGAATTTCAGCAGCTCCATCATGGTCGGCGCGACATCCGCATAGGTGTTGACGACGGTGGACGTGTCGCGGAGGTCGCTCTGAAGTTGCGGCAGGACCGGGTTGAGTCGGGTGAGGACGGAATCGGCCTTGACCATGGTGTCGCCGAACTGCTCCCCTCGGCCGCGCAGACCCTCGGCGACCGCGCCGAGTGCCGAGTTCAGCTTCGCCGGGTCGACGTGGTGCATCACCGACGTCAAGTTCTCGAATACGGTGTTGATCTCCGTCGTGACGTTGCCCGACCGGACTTCACTTCCCGCGGCGAGCTGTCCCTGCCCTGAGGCGCTGGTCAGCGCGACGTACTTGGCGCCGAACGCCGTCGTCGCTTTGATCTCGGCGGTGGTGTCGGCCGAGAGCAGGTCGAACCGTGCCGAATCGATATCGAGGCTCAGTCGCGAGGTACCGGCCAACTGCTGGACTTCCTTGACCCTGCCGATCTCGACTCCATTGAGTTGGACCTTGGCCCCGGGTTCCATCACCAGGCCGGACCTATCGGCGACGACGGTCAACGGAACGGTTTCCTCGAAGGCCCCGCGGAATGTCTGCATACACAGCACCAGGGCCGTGATGACGCCGACCAGCATCGCGGCGCCGGCGACCCGGAGCGGTGGCTGTTTGTAGTGTGATTTGTTGCGTGTTCCCATCAGCGCGTCCCCCGTCTAACCGGCCAGGTTGAAATTGCCGGATGTTCCGTAAATCGCAAGTGAGGCAAACAGAACGACCATCACCACCGCGATCAGTGATGTGCGTACGGCCCGTCCGACCGCCTCGCCTACGCCGGCGGGGCCACCGGCGGCGTTGTAGCCGTAGTAGCAGTGGATCAGCATGACCACGGTGGCCATCAGTAGGGCCTCCAGGAAGGACCAGAACAGGTCGCTCGTCCGCAAGAAGGTGAAGAAGTAGTGGTTGTAGACGCCGGCGGACTGGCCGTAGATCCCGGTGGTCGTCACCTGCGCAGCGAGGAACGACATGATGACGGCCATGGAGTACAGCGGGATGATCGCGACGATGCCGGCGATGGCCCTGGTCGACACCAGGTAGGACATCGACCGGATGCCGGTCACTTCGAGTGCGTCGATTTCCTCGCTGATCCGCATCGCCCCCAGCTGGGCGGTGGCGCCCGCACCGATGGTCGCGGCCAGCGCGATACCGGCGACCACGGGTGCCATGATCCGGACGTTGCAGAACGCTGCGAAGAACCCGGTCAGTGCCTCCACACCGATGTTGCCCAGCGAGTTGAACCCTTGGATAGCGGCGAGGGTTCCGCCGGCGAAGGTCATGAATCCCACGATCGCCACGGTGCCGCCGATCACCGCCAAGGCCCCGGATCCCATGCCGATTTCGGCGATCAGCCGGAGGGTTTCGCGCGAGTATGTCTTCAGGGCGTGCGGAGTGAACCGGATTGTTCGCCAGAAGAAGACTGCCTGTTCACCGAGGGATTCGAGGAACCGGAGCGGCGCCGCCGCGACCTTCGATACTCGTCGTTTTCCGGTCAGGCTGTTGGCCACGGTCATCGCCCCGTTCCGTATTTCACGCCGATGGCGGTGACAATCACATTCACCGCGAACAAGGCCATGAAGGCGTACACGACCGTCTCATTGACGGCGTCGCCGACGCTCTTCGGGCCGCCCTTCACTGTGAGCCCACGATGGCACGCCACCAGACCCGCAATGAGCCCGAACAAGCACGCCTTGACCTCGGAGATGATGACCTCCGGCAAACCGGTGACGAAGGTCAGAGACGACACGTATGCGCCCGGGGTGACGTTCTGGAAGACGACGGAGAAGAAGAAACCTCCGACGATGCCGATCGTGATCACCAGCCCGTTCAGGAGCAGCGCCACCAGGGTGGAGCCGAGCACTCGCGGGACCACCAGACGTTGAATCGGGTCGATTCCCAGTACTTTCATGGCGTCGATCTCCTCGCGGATCGTCCGGGCTCCGAGGTCGGCGCAGATCGCGGTGGCTCCGGCGCCGGCCACGACGAGAACGGTAACGAGCGGGCCGATCTGGGTTACCGCGCCGAGTGCCGCACCCGCACCGGACAGGTCGGCAGCTCCGAACTCGACTAGGAGGATGTTGAGCGTGAAGACCACCAGAACGGTGAACGGCACCGCGACAAGCAGGGTGGGCAGCAACGCGACGCGAACGATGAACCAGGACTGCAGAACGAACTCTCGCCATTGAAACGGGGGCCGGAACAGCGCCCGGAATGTCGCCGCGCACATCTCGAAGAATGCGCCCAGGGGCCGCAGTGCCGATTCGGCCCAGCTCCGAGCCTTCCCGGGCTTGCGGACAGGCGCGTCGTCGGGGCCCGGTGCACGCGGATCTACAGCGAGCGGTGGGGAACCGGTCACCGGTTTCCTCCTCGTCAAATGGAAAATGAAGTGTGTCGAGCGACTGATCGGGCTACTCGGGCCCATCCACAACCAGATATGTTGTGCGCCGCATCACATTGGAATGGTAGGGCTACGCTAGATCACAACACAAGTAAATTGCTATTCACTTCCTCCGTTCGGGGGAGCAATCTCACCCCGAAGTGGCAGGAAACCGCGTCGGAGTTCCCCCCAAGGGGGGATGAGGGGAGGAGAAAGTGATCCGCAATGTACTTTTACCCATGGGATCTCCCGTAGCGGCGTATGGAACGGCCGACCTGGCCAGCGGCAAGGAGACAACCGCCGACGACGTGACTACAGGCCCTGTCGCCGCGCGCGGATGGGGTTCTGGACGCGTACGCGAAAGCCCTCCGGTGTCCTGCTCAGGACAGGAAACCGGAGGGCTTTCGTGGAAGCCGATCAGTCGTTGAGTTGCTCGGGCTGCAGAAGATACTCGCCGATGTACGTGCGAGATTGATCGGAGTTGAGCGGCTGGAACATCGAGGCCGCCGAATCGCGGTACAGACGCTCGAAGATCGCCCCCTTACGGAACGACGACCCACCGGCCATGCTCATGGCGTGCCTGGTCATGTGCATGACGTTCTCGGCGATAAAGGTCTTGGCCAGACCGATGTACGGGAAGCGGAGCTCCAACGGCCATTCGTCGTCCTTGCCGTCGAGGAGTTCCTGGCAGGTCTGGTAGAGCACCCGGCGCGAGATCTCCACCCGTGAGGCCATGTCGCCGATACCGTCGATGATGTGCCCGACGCCGGAGACCTTGGTGTCTTCTGCGACGATGGCCCCGAAGGTGGCGCCGAGGGTCTTCTTCGACAGGGTGGCGCGAGATTCCTCGAGAACGCGGTACTGCATACCCAGGTAGATGCTCGCGAACATCAGCGATGCCCACTCGAGGACGCCGAACGCGCCGGAGCGCCACTCACAGATGAACCCGTCTTCCGGGACGAAGTAGCCATCGAAGTGGATGGTCTGCGTACCGGTGGCATGCATACCGAGAGCGTCCCAGGTCTTTTCGATGCGGATTCCGTCACCCTGGCCGTTCTCGTCGACGTTGAAGTCGCCGATGAAGAAGCTTTCCGCGTTGACGCGCTCCTGGAAGTCCTCCGGTAGATTTCCCTCGGAATCGGTGATGGTCGCGTTGGTGGTGATGATATCCGCGGCCTCACAGAGTGTTCCCCACGTCTTCTTGCCGTAGAGCTTCCATCCGCCGTTGGGCTGGGGAATGGCCTTCATGTCGGCGAGACCGCTGAATCCGGCTCGCTGCTCGGAGAACGGACCGAACATGATCTCGCCGTCGGCAACGCGCCCGAGCCAGTACTTGTTCTGCTCTTCACTCATCAGGTTGCCGGCGATGCCGACCATGATGTAGTGCATGTTGTAGGCCAACGTGATTGCGGAGTCGCCCTTGGACAACTCACTGATGACCTTCGAGGCCTGCAGCAGGTTGCCGCCGGGCCCGCCGAACGCCTTCGGCACCGGAAGGGATCCGAGTCCGGATTCCTTGAACGCCTTGATGGACGGGTACGCGAACGTGTTTTCGGCGTCGTACTTGGGGCCGATCTCGCGGAAGAACTTGGAAAGTTCTTCCGCCTTCTCGAAGTAGGGCTGGAATTCTTCGTCGGTCAGGTCCTGCTCTAGCATGTGCACTCCAATTGCTGTGTCGTTAATGAGTTGTTCAAGCGTGGTGTCAGTCGATCAAGAGGTCTTCGCGGCCGTTTTCCTTCAGAAGCTGCTTGTAGACGTCGAACAGGCCGCCGGTGAGTGGGAGAAGCTTGAGCGCCACCGAGCGTTTGCCGTCGAGCTTGACCTTCCGCTGCGCCATGGCGAGGGTGAAGTTGAGCTTGCCCTGCCAGAACTTGTTGCTGTTGTCCGACGACATCCGCAACTGCACCGTGGACGCCATCCCCTCGGTCGCATCGCCCGTGGTGACCTTCTGCCCCGGGAAATCGATGATCATCACCGCGTCCGGATCTGTCTGGATCAGCTTGATCACCAGACCGGTCCCCGCGGTCGCGTCGATGAAGGTCTTTTCCTTCGTGGCTCTGTCGAAAATTCCACCGATATAGGTGTAGACCTCGTCGGCGTTGGCGAATGTACTCATGTCGACCCTTCGATTCCGGTACTGGATGAACCAAGTGTGGCAGCGGTCACTCCGTGTCCACACCCCTCTGAAGAGGGATTTCACCCCCACGTTGGGGAGATAAGCCGGCGACGCAATTCCAGATGCCCGCACGGGCCTGAAGGTGCATGTGTGCGCCGGCTACGAGCTCCCTGGTACCCGAGATCGGCTATTTCGCAACAGTTTCCAGCGGGACGGCGGGAGAGCGTCGGCGGCTCAGACTCGGCAGGACGGGATCGAAGGGTTCGCCGGATCTGGCTCGGGGTGGCAGCCAGAGGAAGGGCAGGCCCGGCGCACCTCACCCGCTTCCTGCGTCCCACAGATCTTCAGATCGGCGGATGGCAGGCGCCCGCCTCGTGGAACGCGGAAGGCCGCGGCGTCATCGACGCGGCCTTCGTGTGCGAGTTCCAGCAACGGATCTACCGGAAGGGTGTTCGTGCCAGGGCTGCCCCTCTAGGGGGCGGGTAGACGCCTCGCAGCGTTAACCACGGCAGTGACTCATTCACAACCTGATCCAGCACTGCGGGTTCCGATATGGGCAGAAGGGTGACTCCGTCGACGACACCGACGACGTACAGATCCGCGATCAGGCTGGCGAGTCCGATGGGCGTGCCGATGTATTCCAAGGACTCGCTCGGTCGCGGGACCGGCAGCATGCTGTCGAGCGTCATCAGTTCCTTGCGCGCGGACCGGGCCTCAGGGGCGATGAGCACCGCAATGTCGACGAGCACCGCGATATCGTCGGGATGCCCTCCCTTGGCCTGGATCTCCGATCGCAGCGTCGCGCGCTCTCGATGAGCTTGGGCCATGTCTGCCGCCTGTATCCGCACGATCGTCGCGTGATCGTGCGGAAGACCACCGTCGTCGTCGGCTCGGCGCAGGTCAACCCAGCGAGGCTCTGGACGTCCGGCCCGAGGGTCGATGCTGAGCGCGGGGTGGTGGCCGTAGCCGTTGAGTTCCGCGGCGACCCTCAGGGCGGGTCGGGTCGTTGGTTTCAGGCTTGTCATGGCACATTTTCTCCAGTTGGGTGCGGGGAGGCAGTGGCCGTGGCGGTCTACGACCCGAACGGTACGGCCCGGTGGTAGCGGCCCTCGTGATACAGCAGTGGGGCCGCGTCCGACGTTCCGTCGGCGTCATCGATGTGGATCTCCTCGACCGCCCCGATGACCAAGGTGTGATCCCCGGCCTCGATCAGCTGATGCACACCGGTCCGCAACCAGCAGTGCGTGTCGCGCAGGAGGGGCTCGCCGGTGGACAATGTCACCCAGGCCGATTCGTCGGCGAATCGCTGATCGGCACTCGCGGAAAAGCGTTGCGCAAGTGGGATTTGATGATCTCCGACCAGGTGGACGATCAACGATTGCGCCTGGTGTAGGGCACTGATGCTCGACGAGGTGTGTGCGATATTGAAGGACACCAGTGGCGGGTTCAGTGACAGAGACGAGAACGAGGTAGCGGTGAACCCGACCGGTCCGTTCGGGGAGTCGAGGGTGATGATCGTGACGCCGGCGGGATGGCGACGAAGTGCCGTCCGGTAGAGATCGGCATCGATGGTGGTGGACGCTCCCGCCCTGTGGGCGGAGTTGTCAAGGGACTGGGACACCGGTTTCTCCATTCAAGCGGAAGGGTTCTCTGCAGCCGACTGCGATCTTCCTCAGCATTTAGTGAAGCGTGATGTACATGAGCCGAGATTGCCGCTGCGTTACCTCCTACGATAGCGCCGAGCCGTGGTGATCTCAAGATGTAAGTGTACGGCGATTCACTTTTGGGTTACTCTGGTCACAGCTTCGATGCTCGCCCTCGTCGGTGAGAGTCCCCAGATCTGAAAGAAAGGCGTACGGATGCCCGTACTCGACTCGGTGATCGACACGTCATCGGATACCTACCAGGAGAACCGCAGAGTTCAGCTCGCCGCGGTCGCGGCGCTGAATGAGCAACTCGACCTCGTCATCGCGGGGGGTGGCCAGCGGTACACTCAACGCCACCACGATCGCGGGCGCCTACTCGTCCGCGAACGGATCGAACTCCTCATCGACCGCGATGCTCCGTTCATGGAGTTGTCACCGTTGGCGGCGTGGGGAACTCAGTTCAACGTCGGGGCGGCCATCGTCACGGGCGTCGGCGTCGTTTCGGGCGTCGAAACCATGATCATCGCCCACGACCCCACGGTGCGGGGCGGAACGATGAACCCCTTCACATTGAAGAAGAATCTGCGTGCGTTGGAGATCGCTCGCGTCAACCGACTGCCAGTGGTCTACCTGGTGGAGTCCGGCGGCGCGGACCTGCCGACCCAGTCAGAACTCTTCGTGTTCGCCGGCAAGATCTTCCACGACCTGAGTGAACTGTCGTCGATGGGAATTCCGACCATCGCGCTGGTCTTCGGCAACGCGACCGCCGGCGGCGCGTACGTCCCAGGAATGTGCGACTACGCGGTGTTGGTCGACAAACAGGCCAAGGTGTTCCTGGGTGGCCCCCCGCTGGTGAAGATGGCCACCGGAGAGGACGCCAACGACGAGGACCTCGGGGGCGCCGACATGCACTCGCGCGTTTCCGGTGTGGCCGACCAGTTCGCCGTCGACGAGAACGACTGCATCAGAATCGGCCGCGACATCGTCAGCCGCCTCAACTGGCGCAAGTTCGGGCCCGCCCCGTCCGCGGCCGCCGACGACCCGCTGTACGACCCCGAGGAACTCCTCGGCATCGCCTCGGGGGACCCGCGGGTCCCGTTCGATCCTCGGGATGTCATCGCCCGTGTCGCCGACGGCTCGAGGTTCTCCGAGTACAAACCGCGCTACGGGTCGAGTCTGGTGACCGGTTGGGCGTCGATCCACGGATTTCCGGTCGGAATCCTCGCCAACCACCGCGGCGTCCTCTTCAGCGAAGAGGCCAAGAAGGCCACCGAATTCATTCTGTTGGCGAACCAGACCGACACCCCGCTGATCTTCCTGCACAACACAACCGGCTACATGGTCGGAACCGAGTACGAGCAGGGCGGCATCATCAAGGACGGTTCCAAGATGATCAATGCGGTCACCAACAGCAAGGTCCCGCACATCACGATCAACGTGGGAGGTTCCTTCGGTGCCGGAAACTACGGAATGTCCGGCCGGGCCTACGACCCCCGCTTCATGTTCACGTGGGCCAATGCCAAGCTCGCGGTGATGGGTGCCCAGCAACTCGCCGGTGTGATGTCGATCGTCGGCAAGACCTCCGCAGAGGCCGCAGGTCGTGAATTCGACGTGGAGGCCGATGCCGCGCGCACCGCAGCAATCGAGCAGCAGATCGAAGCCGAGTCACATCCCTTCTTCATTTCCGGACGCCTCTACGACGACGGCGTCATCGATCCGCGTGACACCCGTGCGATCCTCGCGATCGCATTGTCCGCCGCCCATTCCAACCACATTGCCGGCCAGCGTGGCTACGGCGTCTTCAGAATGTGAGTACCGCAGTGTCAACGATCACCAAGCTGCTGATCGCCAACCGAGGCGAAATCGCGTCGCGCATCATCAGGACGGCGCGCGAAATGGACATCTCGACGGTGGCGCTCTATTCCGACGCCGATCGGCACTCGCCGTACGTGCTCGAGGCCGACGAATCCATCCACCTCCCGGGCACCACTCCCACCGACACCTACCTTCGGGTCGATCTGGTTATCGCCGCCGCACACCGAACCGGCGCGAACGCCATCCACCCCGGCTACGGGTTCCTCTCTGAGAACGAGGACTTCGCACGACGATGCAAGGACGAGGGCATCATCTTTGTCGGCCCCTCACCCGAAGCGATCGCGGCGATGGGATCGAAGATCGAGGCCAAGCGCATCATGGCGGATGCGGGAGTTCCCGTGCTGCCGGGAATGGTGATCGAGAACGAATCCGACGAAGATCCGGAGCGGCTGCGGTCGGCAGCAGACGACATCGGATTGCCGGTGCTGGTCAAGGCCGCGTTCGGCGGCGGCGGCCGCGGGATGCGGATCGTCAACGACCGCGACGAGATCGTCGAAGCGGTCCGCAGCGCCCGCCGCGAGGCACAGTCGGCGTTCGGCAACGGCACCGTCTTCCTCGAGAAGTTCGTCCAGTCGCCGAGGCACATCGAGGTGCAGATCTTCGGTGACAGCTTCGGCAACGTCGTTCATCTGGGTGAACGAGAGTGCTCCATCCAGCGTCGCTACCAGAAGATTGTCGAGGAGTCGCCCTCGACAGCGGTCGACCGGGAGTTGCGGGAAGAACTCGGCGCCGCCGCGGTCTCGGCGGGCAAGGCACTCAACTACGAGGGTGCCGGCACCGTCGAATTCGTGATGGCACCCGACGGCGCGTTCTATTTCCTCGAGGTCAACACCCGCCTACAGGTGGAACATCCGGTCACCGAACTCGTCACCGGGACAGACTTGGTGCGCGGTCAGCTCCTCGTTGCCGCCGGCCAGAAGTTGCCCCCCGAGATCGAATCACCGGAGTTCAACGGACACGCGGTCGAGGTTCGGCTCTACGCCGAGGACGTACCGGCCGGATTCGTGCCGGTGTCCGGAAAGCTGACCACCTTCGAGATCGCCGACCTTCCCGGTATCCGCGTCGACGCGGGATTCGCGTCTGGGTCTACCGTCAGTACCTTCTACGATCCGATGCTGGCGAAGGTGATCGGATTCGGCCGGACCCGGGAAGAAGCCTGCGATCGGGTGGCCCGGGCTCTGGACGAATCACTCATCCACGGCGTGACCACCAACCGTGACCTGTTGATCGGCATTCTCCGCGAACCCGAGTTCCGCAACGGGCAGACCGACACCGGCTACCTCGACCGGCACTCGGTCGCCGATCTGACCGCCGGCTGCGTCACCGGTGACGCCACTACCGCGACCCACGCGCTCGTCGCCGCACTCGCTGCTCAGACCGAGCGCCGAGCGACGACGGCGACGCTGCCTGGACTACCCTCCGGCTTCCGCACCGTGCGCAGCGCACCGCAGGCAGTGCTGTTCCGCAACGGTGACAACGAGATCGAGATCGCCTACGAGTTTCTCCGCGACCGGATCAACGCGGCCGCCGACGGACGTGACATCGAAGACATCGAGCTGATCGAGGCCTCCCCCACTCTCGTCGACGCGGTCATCGAGGGTGTGCGCCGCCGCTACTCGATCGTCCGAGATGGTGCCGCGCACTTCGTCAACAGCGCCCTCGGTGCCACCGAACTGCACGAGGTGGAGCGATTCCCCGATCCGAGCGATGTGCAGGAGTCCGGTTCCCTGCTCGCGCCGATGCCCGGCTCGGTCGTGCGGATCGAGGTATCCGAGGGAGACGAAATCACGGCCGGGGCCGCCGTCGTCGTGCTCGAGGCCATGAAGATGGAGCACACGGTCAAGGCCCCCATCGACGGGGTGGTGACAAAGATTCCGGTCACCGTCGGCCAGCAGGTCGACTCCGGCACCGTGCTCGCTGTGGTGCACGACGGGCAGGAGGACGCATAGATGGCACACGACACCTCCACCGCGGCGGTCACCTACGAGGTACGCAATTCGGTCGCCTGGCTCACGATCAACCGTCCCGATGCACGCAACAGTCTCAACCGCGCGGTCCGAGAGGGCCTGTTCGCCGGCGTCCGGCGCTTCAACGACGACGAGTCCGCGAAGGTCCTCGTCCTCACCGGCAGCGGCGACAAGGCGTTTTGCGCCGGCGGGGATCTCAAGGAGATGAGCCAGGAACAACTCACCGTCCCGCCCGTGGACTTCGTCCCCCAGTTCGGGCGGAACATCGAGGTCGACAAGCCGACCATCGCGGCGGTCAACGGCGCCGCCTTCGCCGGCGGTTTCCTACTGGCACAGACCTGCGACCTCTGCATCGCCTCGAGTACGGCCACCTTCGCGATTTCCGAGGTGAAGATCGGCCGCGGCTCGCCCTGGGCGGCTCCGCTGCCATTGATGGTCCCGCCGCGGATCGCGATGGAAATCGTGCTCACCGGCGCGGCCCTTACCGCCCAGCGCGCCTACGAGATCGGCTTCGTCAACCAGGTCGTCGAGCCCTGCGAATTTACCGACGCAACACAACAATTCGCCGAACTGATCGCAGCGAATGCCCCGTTGTCGGTGAGTGCGGGAAAGAAGACGGCCAAGCTGACCGCCGAGCATCCCCTGTCCGGCGCGTTCGAGATGGCCGAAAAGATCTGGGAACCCGTGTACCTCAGCGACGACGCACAAGAGGGAATGCTCGCCTTCAACGAAAAACGGCGCCCCCACTGGAAGGGGCACTGATGGCACTGGACTATGAGGCACTTCTCGACGACCTCGACGTCGAGACGGTACGGCTGATCCTCGTTCTTCGCGACCTCACACCGGGTCAATGGGAGATCGATACCCCAGCCGAGGGCTGGGCCCTGCGCGATCAGGTCTCGCATCTGGCCTTCTTCGACGATGCCGCACAAACCGCGATGGACGATCCCCAGCGGTTCCGCGAAGAATCCGCCGTCCTGATCGCCGGCGGAATGGATTTTCCGGACCGGATCGCTCGTGACCTGCGAACAATGTCCCACCAGGACCTGATCGACTGGTTCGTGCACTCTCGAAGCGAATTGCTCAAGACGCTGCGACGAACCGATCCGAAAGCACGGATGCCCTGGTACGGACCCGATATGAGTGCCGCCTCCTCGGCAACCGCACGGTTGATGGAGACGTGGGCCCACGGCCGGGATATCTACGATGCCCTCGGCCTACGACACCAGGCCAGTCCAGGTCTGCGCAGCATCGCGCACCTGGGGGTGAGTACCTTTGCCTTCGCCCATCAGCTCAATGGACTACCGGTGCCCGAGCAGCCTGTCCGGGTGGTACTGCAAGCCCCGCACCCCGACGCCAATGCGTGGACGTGGGGGCCCGCTGACGCCGAGAACGCCGTCGTGGGTCCGGCCGAGGACTTCGTCCTCGTCGTCACGCAACGACGCAACGTGGCCGACACCCGCCTCGTCGTCACCGGCCCCGTCGCCCACACCTGGATGGGCATCGCCCAAGCCTTCGCCGGGGCCCCCGGCCCCGGCCGACCCAGTCTCGCCGCACCGTCAACCACTGGAGGAACCCGATGAGAGAGTCTGACGCCCCGCGTCGGCCGATCCGTATCGGCAACGCATCGGGATTCTACGGCGACCGGCTCTCCGCCTTCCGCGACATGGTCGACGGCAGCCCGGTCGACGTGATCACCGGCGACTACCTCGCCGAACTGACCATGCTCATCCTCTGGAAGGCCCGCAAGAAGGACCCCGCCACCGGCTACGCGAAAACGTTCCTCACCCAGGCCCGTCAATCACTCGCCGATTGCGCCGCCAAGGGAATCAAGATCGTCGTGAACGCGGGCGGCCTCAATCCTGCCGGTCTAGCCGACGAGGTCCGCAAGCTCATCGCCGATCAGGGGCTCGACCTGTCCGTCGCGCATCTCGAGGGCGATGACATCCGGCCCCGACTCGAATCACTCCTGGCCGACGGGCACGAGTTCCGGCACCTCGACAAGGGCACCACGCTGGCAGAGGCCGGGGTGAACCCGGTGTCGGCGAACGCGTACCTCGGTGGCTGGGGTATCGCCGCGGCACTGAACAACGGTGCCGACGTGGTGATCTGTCCACGCGTCACCGACGCAGCACTCGTTGTCGGCACCAGCGCGTGGTGGCACGGCTGGGGACGCACCGACTTCGATGCCCTTGCCGGGGCGGTAGCAGCCGGACACATCATCGAGTGCGGCCCGCAAGCAACGGGGGGCAACTATTCACAAATCCGGGAAGTGCACGATCGTCGGTACCCGGGCTCCCCGATCGCCGAAATTGCGCACGACGGGAGCTTTGTCATCACCAAGGACCCTGGAACCGGAGGCCTGGTGTCCGTGGGAACCGTCACGGCCCAGTTGTTGTACGAGATCGATGGCCCCCTCTACCTGAACCCGGACGTCGCCGCGCACTTCGAGACCATCGAGATCACCCAAGAAGGACCCGACCGGGTCCGGGTGGCTGGAACCACGGGAAGTCCCCCGCCGCCCGACCTGAAGGTGGCGATGAACTACATCGGCGGCTTCCGGAATACGATGACCCTGGTCCTCACCGGACTCGACGTCGAAGAAAAGGCCGCTTGGGCGATCGACGAGCTGTTCGAGATCCTCGGCGGGAAAGAAAAGTTCGACGACGTCGACGTCCAACTGCTCCGCTACGACATTCCCGACCCGCCCACCGCCGCCCAATCGACAGCGCACCTGCGGGTGACTGTCAAAGATGCCGATCGCGCCAAAGTCGACCGCGCGTTCTCCAACTCGGTCACCGAGATCGCCGTCGCCGGCTATGCGGGTTTCCACACCACCACTCCGCCGTCTTCGGCATCGGAGTTCGGTGTTTACTGGCCCTCGCTCATCCCGGCGAACGAAATTGAACATGTGGTCCTCCATGCCAACGGAACCAAGGAACTCATCGACCACTGCCCGCGGACCCAGAGACCGCCGCTGACGCCGGCACCGTCGACGCCGCACACGGACGTGGCCGACATGGTATCCACCACTCGTCTGCCCTTGGGGTCCGTCGTTGCCGCCCGCTCCGGCGACAAGGGTGGCAAGGCGAATGTCGGTGTGTGGACCGATACCCCGGAACGGTGGAGCTGGCTGCGCCGTCACCTGACCGTCGAGAAGTTCATCGACCTGGTCCCCGAGGCGGCGTCCTTGCCCGTACACCGCTACGAGCTCCCGAACCTTCGGGCACTGAACTTCGTCATCGTCGGATTCCTGGGCGACGGCGTGGCGTCCTCGACCCGCACCGATGCACAGGCCAAGAGTCTCGGTGAGTACCTACGCGCCCGTCACACCGACATCCCGACGACATTGCTCCCCGAGACCAACTGACGCACCGGCGGCGACCGCCGCCCCACGGAGGAACCACCATGGATTTCATCGAATCCGACGAGCACGTCGCGATCCGCGAGGCGGTCGCCGCCATCACCACCAAGTTCGGTCCCGACTATTACACCCGCCACGCCTTGGCCCACGAACCGACCACGGATCTCTGGAAGGCACTGGGTAACAGCGGTTTCATCGGCATCAACCTCCCGGAAGAGTACGGCGGGGGCGGCGCCGGCATGACGGAGTTGGCGCTAGTGTGCGAGGAGACCGCCGCCCACGGCTGCCCGCTTCTGCTCCTACTCGTCTCCAGCGCCATCTCCGGGGAATTGATCGCCAAGTACGGCAGCGACGACCAACGGCAGCGATGGCTTCCGGGCATGGCGTCGGGCGAGACCAAGGCGGTCTTCGCGATCACCGAGCCCGACGCAGGGTCGAATACGCACCAACTGTCCACGCACGCCGTTCGCGACGGCGACGACTACGTTCTGAACGGCACGAAGTACTACATTTCGGGTGTCGATGAGGCGGAGGCGCTTGTGGTCGTCGCCCGTACCGGGCACGACGAGGTGACCGGGCGGGCTCAACTGTCGTTGTTCCTGATCCCCACTGATGCTCCGGGGCTGGTCAAAAACGTGCTCCCGGTCGGCGTCGCGCTCCCCGAAAGGCAGTTCACCCTGCACTTCGACGACGTACGGGTTCCGGCCGACAGCCTGCTGGGAGTCGAACACGAGGGCTTTTCCCAAGTCTTCGATGGCCTGAACCCCGAGCGGATTACCGGCGCCGCGATCTGTGTCGGAGTCGGCCGGTTCACCCTGGGCCGCGCGGCCGAGTACGCCCGGACACGCACGGTCTGGGGCCAGCCGATCGGGATGCATCAGGGGCTGTCTCACCCGCTGGCAAAGGCGCAGGTCGAGGTACAACTGGCCGCCCTGGCCACTGCGAAGGCCGCGTGGTTGTACGAGCACGGAAAACCCGCAGCCGAAGCATCGAACGTGGCAAAGTACGCGGCCGCCGAGGCGGCGGTCGCGGCGGCGGATGCCGCCATCCAGACGCACGGCGGCAACGGACTGAGCAACGACTACGGGCTTCTCCCGCAGTGGGGGCTTGCCCGGCTTCTCCGGATCGCCCCGGTGAGCCGCGAGATGATCCTCAACTACGTAGCCCAGCACAGCCTGCAACTGCCCCGGTCCTACTGACAGCGCCTCCCACGAACCGAGGAACACGATGTCCACCACCGAAATCGGTCGCAATCTGATCCACCGGATCAACGTCGGTGACAGCCTCACCCGGTCGGCCTGGCGCAGACCCGAGGCGCTGGCGCTGGTCGACGGAGACCGCCGATTCACCTACCGCGAGTTCAACAGCTGGGTCAACCGGGTCTCACACGGGTTGCATCGTCACGGTCTTCGCAGCGGCGACGCGCTCGCCCTCGCGTCCGGTAATTGCGCGGAGTTCCTCGTCACCTATTACGCCTGCGCGAAACTGGGGCTCGTGTGCGTCCCGATCAATCTTGGATGGGGCACAAGCGAAATCTCCTATGTCCTCGACCATTCGGCGGCCAGAGCGGTCGTCGTCGAGAACGAATTTCTACCGAGAGTTCAAGACGCTCTGGGCGCTACAGTCAGCGTCGTTGACATCTTTCTCGTCGACGGCGAGGTCGACACAGGGGATCCCACACTCGCCGCCTTCGCGGAGCTGGCCAGTGGTTCACCGGATTCCGAACCTGAGCATGCGATCGCCGACCGCGCACCGCTATCGTACCTTTACACCAGTGGCACCACCTCGTTCCCGAAAGGGGTGGTCGGAAACCACGCCGCCATCTACCTCGAGTCGATGACCATGGCGCTCGAGGCGCAGTTCCGTGAGGACGACCGGTTCGTGGCAATGATGCCGATGTTCCACACCGCTCAACTCAACACCCACTGCACCGCTGCAATCCTCGTCGGAGCCACAATCTTCATCGAACGACGCTTCGACGCTCGCCGCCTGTTAGCCCTGATCGAATCCGAACAAATCACCCAAATCTTCGCCCTCCCGATGATGTACAGCGAAATGCTCGAGCATTCGGACATCGGTTCCCGTAATCTTTCCTCTCTTCGCCGCGCGCTATACGCCATGGCCCCCATGCCGCGGCATCTCATCGAACGCTGCATCGAGGTCTTTGCATGCGATTTCTACCTGTTGTTCGGCCAGACGGAGATGAGTCCGACGACCACGCTGTTCCGTCCCGAACACCAGTTGACCCACATCGGCGCTGTCGGAACGCCGGTGATCGGGGTGCAAGCGGCGATCATGGGACAGGACGGCGGACTCCTGCCCACGGGGGACGAGGGAGAGATCGTCTACCGAAGCCCGCACACCATGACCGAATACCTGGACAACCCCGAGGCCACCGCGGAGGCCTTCGACCACGGGTGGTTCCATTCCGGCGACATCGGTCGGTTCGACGACGACGGCATCCTCTGGTTCACCGACCGGTTCAAGGACGTCATCAAGACCGGCGGCGAGAACGTCTCCTCCCTCGAAGTGGAGCGCGCCATCTATCAGGCCGATCCGCGCATCGCGGAAGCAACTGTCGTAGGGCTCCCCCACCACCGATGGAGCGAGGCGATCACCGCGGTCGTGGTGCCGGCATCCGGCGCAAAGGTCGATCCCGCGACGCTCATCGACAAGATCAAACGGTTGATCGATCCGTACAAGACCCCCAAAGCAATCATCGTGGTCGATGCGCTCCCCCGAACCTCGACTGGCAAGATCCAGAAGAATGTGGTTCGCGAGCGGTTTGCCGAGCACTATGAAAGAAGGTGGGACGACGATGGTGGAGAGTAGTGGGATGATCGACGACAGAACCGAGCCGGTACGCACACGGGACCCGGCGCGCCGCTACAGGATCTTGACCGCCACGGCGGACCTTGTGGCGCGAAACGGTTTCAATTCCGTGTCGATGGCCGACATCGGTGCGGCGTCCGGTATCACCGGCTCGGCGATCTACCGGCACTTCGACAGCAAGTCCGCCGTTCTCGTCGAACTCTTCGACATCGCGATAGATCGCCTGCTCGCAGACGCTGAACGAACCCTGGATAGCGGGATCGGACTCGAGCAGGCGCTGCGTGAGCTGGTCGATGGACAGATCGAATTCGTCGTGGGAAAACGCGAGGTCGCGCAGGTCTACCACAACGAGATCCACAACCTCCCCGAAGACGACCGCCGACGCCTGCGGCGGAAGCAGCGGCTCTACATCGAGGAATGGGTACATCTGGTCGACGAACTGCGCACAGACCTCGACGACGGGGAAGCCAGGGCAGTCGTGCACGCCGCCATCGGTGCACTTCAATCGACGCTGTTTCACAGCGTCGGGCTTCCAGTCGAACGTTTACGGCAGATCCTCGCTGACTCGGCACTCGCGGTCCTCGGCGTGAGTTCGACAACGACCTAGCACCACAACGAATCCTGCGGCGGTATAAGGATGACCGCTGCAGGATTCGTTGTTGGATCCGCAGAGTCGGGGCCGCCGCCGCTGTCTCCGACGCTTCGGAACGAAACTGCCGCACCGCGGATGACGCCAAGAGGCCCCACGAGATCGGCAATCGATCGCCACGAGCCGGGTCGACGGGGTCGCGTCGTGCAGTGCAATGATCATTGGCCCAGTCGGCGCCGACTTTTCACTCCCATGAAAGTGCCTGGGAAGAGAACGAAGGTGCCGGACAGTCCGGCCGGGGGCGACATGAGCGCTGACGCAGCACGGTGGCGCCGACCGTGAGGGCGACAACCCGGGGTCCCGCGAGAGACCTGAGGGCGGGGTGGTCGAAGATCCGAAATACGTGCGCCAATTTTCCGCGGTTCACTATCCCGCAATTGCACGGTGGCGATACCACTTGCGCTGCGGTCCCAGATATCGACGCGGAACGGATGGCGGCCCCTGCACGATCCCGAGGGATGAATCGTGCAGGGGCCGTGTCTATCAGACCGGGTCGATCACGATCGCGAAGGCACGCGCCTCCGGACCCGGGGAGCGATTCAACGAGATGAACTTCGCCTCGGTGTACTCGTCGAGTGCGTGGGGGCCGCCTTCACGGCCCAGACCACTCTGCTTGAATCCACCGAACGGGTAGGCCGGATGAATGACGTGCCAGTCATTGATCCACACCATGCCGGCATCGAGTTCGCGGGCGATCTCGATCGCCTGTTCCTCGTCGCCCCATACCCCGGCGGACAGTCCGTAATCGGTGTCGTTGGCGATCTTGATCGCCTCCTCGACCGAGTCGTAGGTGAGCACGACCAGGACCGGTCCGAACACCTCTTCACGTGCGATCCTGGCATCGTTGGTCACACCGACGAAGATCGTCGGCTCGATCCAGTAGCCCTTGTCGAACCCGGGACCGGTGGGAACGCCGCCGCCGATCACGGCCTTGGCGCCCTCGGTTTCGGCGATCGCGAAGTAGTCGAGGATCCGCTGATGCTGGACTTTGGAGATGATCGGCCCGACTCCGGTCGCGGGGTCGAGTGGATCACCGACCTTCAGTGTGCGGGCGCGCTCGACCAGCCGCGAGACGATCTCGTCGCGTTTGCTCGAAGGGATTAGCAGTCGGGTGCCGGCTTCACAGGCCTGGCCGTTGTTGGCCAGGGCCGCGAACAGCGAGCCGTCGATCGCGGTGTCGAGGTCGGCGCTGTCAAGAATGATGTTCGGTCCCTTGCCGCCGAGTTCGAGGGTCACTCGCTTCACGGTGTCGGCCGACTGGCGCAGGATGCTCTTGCCGACCGCGGTGGAACCGGTGAAGGCCACCTTGCGCACGTCGGGGTGCCCGCTGAGGTGCGCGCCGACGGGTTCTCCGTCGCCGGTCACCACGTTGAGCACGCCGGGCGGCAGTCCCGCCGCCTCGAACTCCTTCGCCAGCTCGAGCGCCACCAGAGGTGCATGCTCGTCGGGCTTGAGGACGACCGTGTTGCCCGCCGCGAGGGCAGGGGCGATCTTCCACACGATGACCAGCAGCGGAATGTTCCACGGCACGATCGCCGCCACCACACCCAGCGGCTCGCGCCGGACGAGGCCTTCGGCCGGCACCGGACCGATCTCGGGGCCCGCCGTCTCGAACTCGTACGTGGCGGCCTGGTCGGCCAGGTACTGCATCTGAGCGATCGACAACCCAATATGCAGGGCCCCGGTGATCCGGATGGTGGCGCCGTTCTCCCGTGTCTGGAGCGCGGCGAGCTCGTCGATACGGCCGCCGAGCCTGCCTGCGACATCGTTGAGCAGGGCCGCGCGTTGCGCGGGCGGGGTACGCCGCCAGGTGCCCTCTTCGTGCGCCGCCTTGGCCGCGGCGACGGCCTGGTCGACCTGTGTCACGCCGCCCTTGGCGACGGTGGCGACGAGCTCTTCGGTTGCAGGGCTGCGAATTTCGTAGTTCTCGCCGGTATCAACCCATTCGCCGTTGATATAGAGCGAGTAGTGCGGGACGCTCATCGGCGTGCTCCTCTTTCTCTGATGTGACTAGCGACAGCAGTGCGGTGTCGAAGGTTGCGATGGTCAGCTGATCTGGCGGGCCCGCCCTTCCCAGAACGGGGCACGGATCGATTTCTTGTCGATCTTTCCGGCCGGATTGACCGGGAGGGTGTCGACGAATGCCACCGTCTTGGGCGCGTGGACGCTGCCCATCTCCCTTTTGACGTGATCGATCAGTTCCTGCTCGGTTGCCGTGACACCGCTCTTGAGAGCGATTACCGCGTGTACCGCTTCGCCCCACTTCTCGTGGGGGACTCCGATCACTGCTGCCTGTGCAACTGCGGCGTGGCCGGCCAGGGCGTCCTCAACCTGCCGCGGAAACACGTTGAACCCGCCGGTGACCACCAGGTCCTTCTTGCGGTCCACGATGTAGAGGAACCCGTCCTCGTCGAGGCGACCGATATCGCCGGTGTGCACCCAACCGTCACGCAGCGCCTCGGCGTTGCGTGAGACGTCGACGTAGCTGAGCATCTGCCCGAGCTGGCGGGACACGATCTCGCCGGGTTCGCCGGGCGGCAACACCTGATCCGTTTCGTCCTGGATTGTCACGTCGACGTGGAACAGAGGCCGTCCGGCCGAGGCGAGCCGTTTGATCCACACCTCGCTGTCCACCCGGTGCTCGTTTTTGCGCAGACAGGAGACGTAACCGGGTTCGGTCCCGGCATAGGCCTGGATAAAGATCGGGCCGAACACGTCCAACGCCTGACGCAGCCGGTCGGGTGAGATGGGAGATCCTGCGTAAACCATAGTCCGCAGCGAAGACAGGTCATGCGCTTCGCGGCGCGGATGGTCGAGCAGCAGGTAGATGATGGTGGGAACGACGGCGGTCGCGGTCACCTTCTCCTGCTCGATGGTGCTGAGCAGTTTGTCCACGTCCAACCCGGGCAGCATCACGTTGGTGCCGCCCCGCAGGAACGTCGGCATGACGAAGATCTGCGTGTAGTGGGTCAATGGCGCACCGTGCGCGAAGACCTCACCCCAGGCGATGTCACCGATCTCGAGACCCGCGGTGATGCTGTAGTGGCCCCAGGTGAAGTGCGAGTTGACCACACCCTTGGGGTCCCCGGTGCTCCCCGAGGTGAACAGGACGTACGCCTCGTCGTGGACGTCGATCTCCACCTCGGGACGAACCGTCGGCTGCGATCGGAAGAGTCCATCGTAGCCGAACACTTCGCCGATCTCGGGGGACGCCGAAGCCGGACTGCTCCCGATCCGGATCACGGTCTGCAGCTTCGGCAGGTCACCTCTGATCTCGGCGACGACTGCGTCGAACTGGGCGTGATAGATCAGCGTGGTGGCATCTGTCTGGGAGAGACTCGACCGGAATGCGTTGGCA
Source organism: Rhodococcus sp. JVH1 (assembly GCF_000280725.2). NCBI lineage: Bacteria > Bacillati > Actinomycetota > Actinomycetes > Mycobacteriales > Nocardiaceae > Rhodococcus > Rhodococcus sp. JVH1. The sequence continues at coordinate 677,456 of NZ_CP166290.1, forward strand.
GCATTACGTGTAGGCATCTGCACCAACACCCCGCCGGCAGCCCAGATTCCGTGCTGCGTGGGAATGAATTCCAAGCAGTTCGGCATCAGTAGGCCGACGCGCTCGCCTTTCTGCAGCCCCAGAGAGACGAGTCCGTTCGCTACCTGGTTGCGCCAGTCGAGAAGCTCGCGATAGGTCACCCGACGATCACCATCGACGATCGCGACGTTGTCCTTGTAGTAGGTACATGCCCGATCGAGCACGTCCGGCAACGGCCCCCACATGGTCAGGATCCAACGAGAACGGACGGGTCGAATCCTTCGACCCAGTACTCCGGCGTGATGATCGGGATTCCGAGTTCCTGCAGCACAGGGGTGTCGTTCCAGTACGTCGTTTCGCGGACGATCTGACCGTCGCTGTCGAGCTGGTGCCAGGTGATGCCGCGGGTGGACAGCGTCTTGCCCTCGGTCGGAACTCCCTTGTAGGTCTCGAGACCGGTGCCCGTCCAGTTCCACAGGATCACAACGGCCGGATTTCCGGCCACGCCGGCCACCGGGAACGAGTCGGTGATCTCGAAGGAGTGTAGGCCGACACCGTTGGCCGTGTCGGTGTTCGCGTACGGGGCGAGCTTCGGCGCCAGCTCATCCTTGGTGATGGCGGTGTCGGTGACGTGGTCGGAATCGGCGTGGTCGTCGTAGACCAGGTCATCGGCGTACAGGGCGACTGCCGCCGCGGTGTCGGAGGTCAACGCGGTGATCCAGCGCCGGGCGTGCTCTTCGTGCTTACTCATGGTGCTCGTAGTTTCCTTTCGCAGGGTTCGGTGTCAGACGAGAACAGCGGACTTGGTCACGCTGGACGGGTCGACGGGCTGTCCCAGGTCCGCCGCTGCCGTCGCGATGTCCCACAGGCTCGCTTCCCGGGTGATGAGGCCGGCTTCGTTGTAGATGTGGAACGTCAGTCCCCGCGCTCCGGGCACCTTCCCGTTGGTCGGGACGCCGACGAAAGCGGTCGCCGTGGGCGCCTTCCAGGTCCACCGGTAGATCGCCGACTTCTCGTCGCCGACGACCTCATCGATCCGAAAGTTGTTGATGCCGATCCCGTTTTCGGTGTCCTTGTTGGCGTACGGCCCGAAGACACGGAGGAGTTCGTCCCTGTCGGTGATCTTCTGGCCGAGGATGGGATCTTCGAAGAGGAAGTCGTCGGCGTACAACGCAACGACCGCTTCGGGGCTCTCACGGAAGGCCTTCAGCCACTTGACAGCAAAGGAATGACTCATGAATATCGCTCTCCTCGGTGGTTGTCATAGTCCCCGCGGATACTCGAATATCGATGTGCTCCGCTCACTTCAGGAACACCTTCAAGGTATTGCGTAGGTCACACCGGCGGCGACTTACTTGGGGAGGAAACCCACCCCTCAACAGGGGGATACTCGGAGGACGCGGCACCGGGGCTCGGAGACTTCGACTATCGAGCCGGCAGGTCCGGTCGGGAATGCCGACGCAGCTGCGAGCGGTCGTCAGTACCGAAACGGGCGCACCCGGGGAACATGGTTTGGCACCGGAATAGAACCGCCGCCCGGCAGAGTGCCGGACGGCGTGACGCTGAGCAGATGGTGCCAAATCGACTACGCGATACGGTTGCCGATCGACCAGGCAATGGCCTGTGAACGGTTGGTCGCACCGAGCTTCCGCAGGATGTGCTTGACATGCGATTTCACCGTCCCCTCGGTGATGACGAGGGACTCGGCGATGTCGTTGTTGGTCGCCCCCGCCGCCATCAAGGTGAACACCTCTTGTTCGCGGGAGGTGAATTCGGCGAGAGGGACCAAGCTAGGACGCGAGGCGAATTCCGCCGACGAGTCGGCTCCGGCAGGATCGGAGTCTGCCCGGCCGGCCGAGGCCATCCCCGATTCGCACAGCTCGTCCATCGTCGCCACCGTCGACGAGAGGATTTCCCTGATCTGGTCGCGTTGGCTCCGCAACCGCTCCATCAGCGACGTCCGCTCGTAGATGTAGCCGACCCCTTCAGTGAAGGCCCACAGGACGTCGCGGTCGATCTCGTCGATCCGACTCGGAACCGGGAAATGGTCGGCATGAAGCAAACCGACAACGTTGTTGTCGAGAACCAGGGCCGACACCACGTACGAGCGTGAGCGACCCGACTCGACGATGATCGGCCGGTATACCGGCGCACTTTCCGTGTCGTAGACGATCGCCGGCCGATGATCGGTCAGCAGCCGCGCTTCAGGAGCCCGCTCATCGAACGGTATCCCGCGATCGATCCAGTCGGTGAACCATGAGTCCGATTCATCGCCCTCGCCCAGGTACGCCTTCCACGGCTTCCAGGTTCCCGCCTCGACTCGCGACAGCACCACCCGCCGGAATCCGCAACGAACGGCCACGTCCTCACAGAGGCGGTCGAGAAGGTCGGAGGTGCTCGGAACGGTCCGCAACCGGTGGAGTCCCGCCGAACACTCGGCCAGACGCTCGGTCCTGCGGCCCATTTCGTTCAGGTACAGATCCATCGCCAACTGCTGCAGGTCGAGCACAGTCTTGGTCAGCCGCTCCACCTTGGCGGTGTCGGCTGCCGCGGCCCGTCGCAGCTCGTCGACGCAGTGATGCGTCAGGACCGAGATCGCCTCTGCAGAATGGGCAGGACGCTCGTGCCGAATCCCCGGAAGAGTGGTGGAACCGACATCAGCGAAGATCTCGTCCCGGATGGCCTCCAGCCGAGTGATCAGCTCGATGTCTTTGCGTCGCCATCCCTGCAAGGATCCCCGTGCCGTCTGGTGCTGCGCTGTTGCGATCAATGCCTGTGTCATAGCGTCCGTCCCATCGAGCGTTTCATCTTCCCGTATCGCGCGATGGCGCTGGCCCTGTTGGTGGCGCCCAACTTGCGGAAGATGTGTTTTACGTGGGATTTCACCGTGCTCTCGGACACGGTGAGGTGGGCGGCGATTTCCGCGTTCGAGGCGCCTTTCGACAGCAGTTCCACCACATCGACCTCGCGTGCGGTCAAGAGCCGTTCGGGCCGCCCTGCGACTGGCACCTCCGACGATCTGCGATCTCGGCGAGAAGGATCGACAGCCGCCGGAGACAACATCTCGACGGGGGGGTCGAGGGTCAGCGGGCCACCGTGAACGTCGTCGATCATCGCTTCCGTGGCGCTGAAGACCATGCCGAGCCGATCACGCTGTTCACGCAGTCGCTCGGTGAGCACCATCCGTTCGTAGATCGGTCCCAGCCCGTCGGCGAAGAGCCGAACGATGTCACGGTCCACGGACGTCAGCACCCGGCCCGAGATATTGGTGTCGGCATGAAGCAGGGCGACGACTGTTCCGTCGACCACCACTGGCGCAACGACATAGCTGGTGGTCCTCGACAACCTGATGAGCGGACGATACGTGCGGGTTTCTGAACCGGCATCGCTCACCAGCATCGGGATCCGGCGCCGTACAACATCGGCCTCGAGCGGCGACGCGCTCAAGGGGATCTCGAGATCGCTCAGATAGTTGCGCAGCGCGGCGGAGATGGCCTCGGAGACCAGGTGCAGGGTGTGCGGAATCCACATCGAACCCTGGATGCGAGAGACCAGAACCCGGTCGAATCTTCCTGCAGTACACAGTTCTTCGGCCGAACTACTGAAGAACTGGGCGGGCCCGGCCGCCGACGAGCGCAGGCGGGCCAGCGAACCGAGCACGCGTTCCAGACCGCGCTGGGGAGTCAGGCAGGCCTGCTCGTAGAGGACGCCTTGCGCTTGGTGGAGCTCCTCGAGAATGGCGGACAACGTACCGGTCTCATCGATCGTGTCATCCTCGTTTCGGGTCTCGGTGAACTCCACCCCCGCTATTTCTCGCATCGCGGCCGCCATCTCGCTCAGCCGGTGGGCGACGGACGGCTGGGCGGCGGAAGTATTCACTGTTCCTCCATGTCGAGGTGCGGGGCATCCATGCCGCCATATCGGCGACGTTCATCCTCGGGATGCTGCGGCACTGCACCTGCCTTCAATTCACCATGTCGTGGCTCACCATTTACTTACGTCTGCCATTGTGGTGACCCGCATCACTATTGTCAACGCGGCGACTTTGAATACCCCCTTGTCAGGGGGTTTGTGCCGGAATCGCGCAGGGTTGACCCGCGGTCGGTAGTGAATTGTCCTTAACTATGGAGCCAGGGGGAGTCAGCCATACAATGCGCGGCGGGCAGCCAGGCGCACACGTTCCTGCACGTTGGGCATGCAGCGCAACCGTACCGTCCTGGATACGTCGTTGACGATTGTCAGCGCAGCGTGGACACGAAATCGCACCTCGGTGTCCTCGAGTTCGGGCCGGGATTCTTGCAGCAGTTGGAACCACTGCCCGACGTAGTCGTGCTGCGCGCTGCGCACAGCGTGTCGTCGGGTGGGTGGAAGGCTGAGTACTTCGGAGGTCAGCACGGCCAGCAGGTCGTAGTGGATCATCGCGAACTCAATGTACGCATCGACCGCGGCGTCCAGGGCCTCCTGGGAGGTGTCCGCGGAGAACAGTGCCTGCGACAGCCCCAACTGGAGCGGTTCCGCGCCCCGGTCGATCACCGCGGCCAGGAGATCGGCCTTCGTATCGAAGTGTCGGTAGACGCTGGCGCTGTGGACCTGCACAGCGGCTGCGATCTCGTCCATCGTGACTGCCTGGTATCCCTTCGCGCTGAACAGTCTGGTGGCCGCGCCCAGGAGTGCCTCGCGGCGGGATGCCGGCGCCATGCCGGTCCGTCCGGGAAGATCGGCGGCCGGTTCAGCTGCACTGCCGAACGGCGCCGCGCCTACGGCCATGGCCATGGTGGCGAGCAGCTCGATCAAACGGCCCGGCAGGATCTCGGTGCGGTGATAGCCCGGGCTGGTCAGAACCGCAAGAATGCACCACGCCAGCAGTTCCGCGTCAACGCCGCTCACCCCCGGCACGGAATGGCCGAGCACTGCGGAGAGACGCGACACCACATCATGCAATCGGTCACGCAGGCCCGCCTGCTGCTCCGGTGGCAGGTGTCGAATCTCGCGATTCCACAGAACTCCGAGGTCACGTCGAGTGCCGGCCGTTTCCGCCAGCCCGTGCAGCAGTGCCGTGAGGTCATCGATTCCGTGTGAGGTCAGCAGCTCACCCGCCTGATCGAAGCTCTCGGCCACCGTGCAGGCGAGCAATTCCTGTTTACTCCGAAAGTGCCGGTACAAGGCCCCGGCGGTGATCCCGACGGACGAGGCGATCTCCTCGGTGCCCACATTGTGGTAGCCGCGTTCGGAGAACAGGACGCTCGCGGCGGCCAGGATCTGGGCCCTGCGGTTACGGGGACGCGGAGTGCTCGTGAGCCCAGCTCGCCTCGGGCGCACTAGTTCGTCGATGCTGCCCGCCCCCTTCGACGCATTCGATGTGGCTTGAGATTTACTTACCGGGGTTGTAGCTTGATTTTCAACCTAGCATGCGCCATCGCCGCTTTCTCGGCATTTACTTAGGTGCAGACCTGCCTCTCGTGGTTCTCGCAAGGAGTCTGACGTGTCCATTTCCGAAGCGTTGACGAATCGATTGACCGTTCCGTTGATCGCCGCCCCGATGACGGAGGTATCCGGCCCCGACCTGGTGATCGCGGCGTGCCGCGAAGGCGTCGTGGGATCCTTGCCCACCCACAATGCGGTCACAACCGGCGAACTCGACCACTGGCTCACCCGCATCGAGAAGGCCCTGAGCGAGGTCCCGAGGTCTGCGCCCTTTGCGCCGAACCTCGTGGTGCACCGATCGAACCGGCGACTGCGCGAAGACCTCGCGTGCCTGGTGGATCACGGCGTAGAACTCGTCATCACCAGTGTCGGGTCCCCCGAGCCCGTTATTGCCCCATTGCGCGCGATCGGATGCCAGGTCTACGCCGACGTCGCGACGTTGCAGCATGCGGACCGGGCCATCGCCTTGGGCGTGGACGGGTTGGTGCTCCTGACCGCGGGTGCGGGAGGCCAGACGGGCTGGGCAAACCCGTTCTCCTTCGTCCGCGCCGTCCGCGAGCGATTCGACGGCACCATCGTTCTGGCCGGCGGTATCAGTGACGGCGTGGCGTTGCATGCCGCCCAGGTTCTCGGCGCCGACCTCGGGTACATGGGAACGAAGTTCATCGCCACCGACGAAAGTCGGGCCGACAACGACTATCGGCGGGCGCTGGTCGAGGCGAGCCTCGACGACGTCGTCCTCTCGACCCAGGTAGGTGGCATTCCGGCGAGCCTGCTCAAGTGCTGGGTCAATCGGCAGGCCGGAAACGCCGCCGAGCATCCCGCATCCGAGGGTTTCCGCCAGGACCGATTGCTCAGCAACCGCACGGCGTGGAGTGGTGGGCACAGCGTGTCCGGGGTGGACGCGGTCCTCTCGGTCGCCACGCTCATCGAGAAGACCGCCCGGGAATACGAGGAATCCCGCGCCAGATCGGTGGCGCGGGATAGCTCCGCCGTAAGGGCCGTCAGGTAAGCAGTTCTCGCGCCATCAGTTTCCACTCGTGCAGGTGCGGGTCGGTGGCGGGATCGCGCGGATCGAGCGCATAGGTCAGTGCGGCACCCCGCATCGAGGTGTTGAGTTGTTCGCGTACCAACTCGTAGCGCGGGCGTGCGCACAACTCGCTGCCGAAGAACGCGTCGGTCGTTGCTCTCACGAGGTGGCCCAGCCGGCGCTCCTCCGGTAGCAGCGCTTCGCGTAACTTGTCGTTGGCGCGGGAGGCGAGCCACAACTCGGTCGCGGCCCAGAAATACGGCTGGTGGAAGGTGGGCCACATAATCTCGATTGCCCAGTCGATGCGCTCTGTGGGGTCGTGTGGCCAATCTTCGCGATGCCGCATGTCCTCCATCCGCGCCGTCGCGAGATGCTGGACGGCGGCGACGAGCAGCGCTTCGCGTGAGGGAAATTGTTGTAAGAGACGGCCACGGGACACCCCCGCCTCGTGTTGGATCCGCAACGTGGTGGCGGCGGAGTAGCCGTCCCGGAACAACACCGCAACGGCGGCGTCGAGTATCTGCCTGCGTGTGATCGCCCGCCGTTCTTGCTGGGTGCGCTTGACCGAGGCGTCACTGATCGACACCGACATCAGCTCCATCCGTTCGGAGAAAAGCCCTCAACGGGGTTGGCGCCACTGCCCACAGTGGTGCCAACCCCGATCGTAAATGACGCCGTTACTCGTAGGTCTCTCCGCGCTCGGCCTTGGCCACCAGTGAGGCGGGCGGCTCGAAGCGAGTGCCGTACCGGGCGGCAAGTACGCGTGCCCGCTCGACGAACGCCGCGACCCCACCCGGGTAGCCGTTGATGTACTGGAGGACGCCTCCGGTCCACGTAGGGAACCCGATCCCGAGCAGTGATCCGACGTTGGCGTCGGCGACCGAGGTCAGGACCCCTTCGTCGAGGCAGCGCACCGTCTCGAGGGACTCTGCGAAAAGCATCCGTTCCTTGAGGTCGTCGAACGGGATCTCGGTGCTCCCCGACTGGAATGCCTCGCGCAGCCCCGGCCAGAGGCCGACGCGGCTGCCCGACTCGTCGTACTCGTAGAAGCCGCCACCGGTCGACCGACCGCGACGATCGAGTTCCTCGACCAGCCGGTCGAGGACGGCCTCCGATCCGTGCTCGACCCAGACGCCGCCGTCCGCCTCGACTGCCGCACGGGCTTCCTGACGAATCTTGCGTGGCAGGGTCAACGTCAGCTCGTCGAGCAGCTGCAGAGGGGGTGCGGGATAGCCGGCCTGGGCCCCCGCTTGCTCGATGATCACCGGTTCGATTCCCTCACCGACCGCGGCGGCGGCCTCGTCGAGGAATTTCGTGATCACGCGGCTGGTGAAGAAGCCGCGGCTGTCGTTAACGACGATCGGGGTCTTCTTGATCTGCTGCGCGAAGTCGAACGCCTTCGCCAATGTTGCCGGTGCGGTGTGTGCGCCGACGATGATCTCGACCAACGGCATCCGTTCGACTGGGGAGAAGAAGTGCACACCGATGAAGTCTTCCTTACGGTCGACGCCTTCGGCCAGCGTGGTGATCGGCAGCGTCGACGTATTCGAGCCCAGCACGGCGTCGGGGGCGACGACGTCCTGGATCGACTTGAAGACCGCCTGTTTGACCTCCACGCTCTCGAAGACCGCCTCGACGACGAAATCGACATTCGCGAAGTCGGCCGGATTGTCGGTCGGGGTGATGCGGGCGAGCAGCGCGGCGGACTTCTCCTCGGTCGTTGTTCCACGAGCGAGGGCCTTGGCCTCCAGTTTTTCGGCGTAGGCCTTCCCTTTTCGCGCCGACTCGATCGAGACGTCCTGTAGCACGACGTCGATTCCCGCCTTGGCCGAGACGTAGGCCACCGCGGCACCCATCATCCCGGCGCCGATCACGCCGACCTTCTGTGCCGCGAACCTGGGATGCCCCTCCGGCCGGCTTCCGCCGGCTTTGATGCTCTGCAGATCGAAGAACTGTGCCTTGATCATGTTCGTCGACACCTGACCGGCGACGAGGCCGACGAAGTAGCGTGTCTCGATTTGCGCTGCCGTGTCGAGGTCGACCAAGGCTCCCTCGGCGGCGGCGGCGAGGATGGCCCGCGGCGCCTCGAGGGGTGCCCCTGCCACGGTGCGGCGCAGGTTCGCCGTCACCGCCGGATTGAGCGCGGTGCCGCCGGGGATCCGGAATCCCTTTCGGTCCCACGGCTGTACACCGGACTCGGGGTTGTCCTTGATCCACTTCTTGGCTGCGGGAACGAGTTCGTCGGCGCTGGTCACCAGGTCGTCGACGAGGCCGAGCGTCTTCGCGGCCGCGGGGCTGAACGTCTTCCCGGTCAGCAGCAGGCTCGTCAGTGCGTTCTCGAGCCCCAACATCCGAACAGTCCGGGTGATTCCGCCGACACCGGGTAGCAAACCGAGCGTGACTTCGGGCAGTCCGAAGATCACCGATCTCGAATCGACCGCGATGCGGTGGTGGGTGGCCAGGGTGATCTCGAGGCCACCGCCGAGGGCGGCACCGTTGACCGCCGCCACCACTGGACGGCCCAGGGTCTCGAGACGTCGGAACTGGGCCTTGATCCCATTCGCGAAGTCCGTGAACTTGACCGCATCCTGCGCGGTGGCACGGACCAGGTCGTTGAGGTCACCGCCCGCGAAGAAGGTCTTCTTCGCCGACGTGATCACGACACCGGTGACAGAGTCACGCTCGGCCTCGAGCCGGTCGAGTACGTTGCCCATGGACTCGACGTAATGCGAGTTCATGGTGTTTGCGGACTGGGCCGGATCGTCGAGGGTCAGCAGCACGATTCCGTCCGAATCCTGCGACCACGTGATGGTTGATGTTGCACTCATGTTGTTGCCGTTGCCTTTCAGACTCGCTCGATGATGGCCGCGATACCCATGCCGCCACCGACGCACAGGTTGATCAATGCGCGCCGGTCGCTGCGCCGCTCCAACTCGTCGATCACCGTTCCGACGAGCATCGCGCCGGTCGCTCCCAAGGGGTGGCCCATGGCGATCGCGCCGCCGTTCACGTTGAGTTTCTCGTCCGGAATGGCCAGATCTTTCTGGAATTTCAGGACCACCGAGGCAAACGCCTCGTTCAGTTCGAACAGATCGATGTCGTCGACGGTGAGTCCGGCGACATCGAGTGCCTTCAGAGCCACGGGGGTGGGGGCAGTGAGCATGATCGTGGGGTCTGCCCCGGTGACAGCGGTGGCGATAATCCGGGCGCGGGGTGTGAGGCCGAACTGCTTGCCGGCCTTTTCGTTGCCGATCAGGACCAGCGCCGCGCCGTCCACGATGCCGGAGCTGTTACCGCCGTGATGGACGTGGTTTATCCGCTCCACCGACGTATACTTCTGCAGTGCAACAGCATCGAAGCCGCCATGTTGACCAAGTGTCGCAAAGGAGGGTTTCAGTGAGGCCAGCGATTCGACGGTGGTGCCTGGGCGGCGGTGTTCGTCGTGATCGAGCAGCGGGACACCGTTGAAGTCCTTGACCGGAACAACCGACTTGGCGAAGTATCCACCGGACCAGGCGGCCTCGGCTCGAGCCTGCGACCGCGCTGCGTAGGCATCGACGTCTTCGCGGCTGAAACCCTCGATCGTCGCGATCAGGTCCGCACCGATTCCCTGCGGAGCGAAGTGGAGATCGTATGCGGTGGTCGGGTCGTTGAAGAGGGCACCTCCGTCACTGCCCAGCGGCACTCGCGACATGGATTCGACGCCACCGGCGATCACGAGGTTCTCGAAACCCGACCGTACTTTCTGTGCAGCGAGATTCGTCGCCTCGAGTCCGGATGCGCAGAACCGGTTGATCTGCAATCCGGCCACGGTCAGAGGCAGGCCCGCCACCAGCGCCGCGGCGCGGGCGATATCACCACCCTGTTCGCCGACCGGGGAGACGACGCCCAGCACGATGTCGTCGATGTAGCCCGGGTCCAGGTCCGGAAACCGTGCGCGCAGTTCATCGATCAGGCCCACCACGAGGTCGATCGGTTTGACCGAGTGCAGACTTCCGTTCTTGCCCTTACCGCGAGGCGTGCGAATGGCCTCGTATACAAATGCCTCTTCAGACAAGGCAACTCTCCTCGGATTGTGAACGAATCCCCTGGGGAGGCGCTCTTCGAGATGCGCAGAGCCACAGAGGACGAAGTGAAGAACCTGCGGTCGAACCACTGTCGCCGACCGTTCGCTCACGGTATCGTCGAACCAACATCCAGTCAACCCTGACTGGATGTTGGAATCTAGGGAGTTCGGATGCTGATCGACGGCAACATAGGCGGATCCATCGACGGAACGGGAGGGGCGAACCTCCACGAGATACACGAGCAGGTCGGACTCGCGGAACGGGCCGGCTTCGACGGGGTGTGGTCGACGGAGGTCAGTCGCGACCCCTTCCTGCCGCTTCTCCTCGCGGCGGAGAACGCACCCCGACTCCACGTGGGCACCGCGATCGCTGTGGCATTTGCACGCAATCCCATGACTCTCGCCACGGTCGCCAACGATATGCAGTCCTTCAGCTCCGGGAGATTCACCCTCGGATTGGGATCACAGATCAAGCCGCACATCGAGCGCCGGTTCAGCATGCCGTGGTCCGCGCCGGCGCCGAGGATGCGGGAATTCGTCAATGCACTCCACGCCATCTGGGACAGCTGGCAAAACCAGACAGCCCTCGACTTCCGCGGGGATTACTACAGCCACACCCTGATGACACCGATGTTCCGACCTCCGCGTAACGAATTCGGGCCTCCCCAAGTGATGATCGCCGCCGTAGGCCCGCAGATGACGTCCGTCGCCGCCGAGGTCGCGGACGGGATGCTCGTCCACGGCTTCACCACCGAACGATATCTCCGGGAAGTGACCGTCCCGCAGATCAAATCCGCCCTCGCCACGGCCGGAAAGACCTTCGAGGATTTCACCCTGTCCTATCCCGGACTCGTCGTCACCGGATCAGATGAACGGCAATTCGAGGAAGCGGCAACCGCCGTGCGCAAACAGATCGCCTTCTACGGGTCCACAGCGGCGTACCGGGCAGTCCTCGACCTTCACGGCTGGGGCGACCTGCAGACAGAGCTCCGCCGGCTGTCCAAGCTCGACGACTGGTCGTCCATGACACGACTGATCGACGACACCATCCTGCGCACCTTCGCGGTCGTCGGCGAGCCCGACGCGGCCGCGGCCGAGATATCACGCAGGTTCGGCGACATCATCGACCGATTCACCCTGTACACCCCGTACGGCCTCGACGCGGCGACCCAGAGCACGGTTGCCTCCGGAGTGCACAATCGGCCCACAACCCCCTGACCCGCGAGGCCGCGCCCACCCGCGGTCACCCCGGTGAGGCGACGAACGTCATCGCCGGACCGGCCTGGCGCGGTCGTCGGATCGGCCAATTCGATTCGAGGAGGCGCGTCTCGCCCACAGGCGAAGTACCGACACACCCCCGCGAATCTCTCTAAAGGTGGACCCTAATCCCCAAATGGTGTGAGGAACTTGGCCGCCCAGTGGTCGAGACTTGGATCACATCAGAAGATTTCACAGGGTTGGGTCACAGCACGGGAGGAAGTAGATGTCGGTCGATCCTTCGGCGATCATCGTCGCAGTCGCCACAGCGCTCGGTGGCGCGATACACGGATCGGAGGCGCCTCCGGCCTTGAAAGACTATGGCACCCAACAGGTACAACAGATCACAGAAGCCGCACCCGCGATCGGGCAACAGGTCAACGACGCCGTCGAGCAGCTACCGCCCGAGACGCAAGGCGCAGTGCAGCAAACGATCACCAATACTGCAGATGCCGTCCAGGATACGATAGAAGCCTACTCACCACCGCCTGAGAGCGCCTCTCCCCCACCCGACGCGACCGGTGACACCACGGGCGAGATTCCTTCCACCGTGCACGAACCCGAACCTGACGGGACAATCCCCGAATATAGTGACCACGTTGAGCAATTCGACTCGACGCCGCTTGCCGTCTCCGAGATCTCCTACCACCCCACCGTATCCGACGCCTCCCCCCGGGCAGCCTCACAGCTGGGGGCGATCGCAGTATTCGTCCCCTGGTTCCAGAAGGCGGGAAGTATCTGCGACGGCATCAAAGCCCCGGTCCTGGCGGCCTTGTACTCGGCGGAGAACAACTTCCGATACGGCGCCTCAGCGCCCGTGTCTCCGGATGGCGCCCGTGGACCCGGTCAGTTCATGCCCGGCACCTGGGCAAAATACGGGCGCGACGCCGATGGCGACGGAAAGGCGGACGTACTTGCTGTCGGCGACTCGGTCATGGCGTCCGGGCATCTGCTCTGCGACATGTACGAGGAGATCGATTCGTGGAAGCAGGCCGGCATCGTCTCAGGTGACGTGCTGGACCTGACGCTCGCCGGGTACAACGCCGGCGTGGGAGCGGTCCGCCGATCGGGCGGAATGCCCTCGGGGCTCCCCGACTACGAGAATCAGACAAAGCCCTACGTGGCGAAGATCCGGGCAGCCGAATCCCGGTTCGCGTCGTTCTTCGCTTCCGGAGCCGGCGACTGGGGAGGCGTCGGCGGCAGGATCGTCGAGTCCGCCCTGCGCTATCTCGGCCTTCCCTACGTGTGGGGCGGCGGCAACGTGAACGGGCCCTCCGGTGGCGGTTTCGACTGTTCCGGGCTTACCTCGTACGCCGTCCACGCCGCAACAACAGAGAACGTATCCCTACCTCGCACCTCGGAAACTCAGTGGAACGTCGGTACCGAGATTCCCCTCGCCGACGCAAGGCCAGGTGACCTGCTGTTCGGCAACTGGGGTCCCGCCGGCCCCGGGCACGTGGCAATCTACATCGGCAACGGCAAAATGGTGCACGCGCCCACCACCGGCGACGTGGTTCGCATCGCGCCCGTGTTCGATGGGATGAAGGCTCGGCGAGTGGTGTGAGACGGCACCCACCAGCGCCATGCGGTGTTCCGACCCGGACGGACACGCCGACACCGCCCACACACCACGGAGCCTCCGACACGGGCTCGACCACCACCCTGGGTGAGCCCTGCCAAACCGCGGAGCCGGCGCGATCGTCGCTTCGGCGAGAACGGACGTGGCTGACGATCACGACGGGCACTGCAACGTCGCACGGGCGCCGCGGGAAGGTGCGTAACTCATGAGGACCGCACACCCCGCTCAGCGGCCCGGACGACCCGGCTATGACCTCGACTCACTCCTCGCCGTTACCGTGAAGGTCTTCAACGACAAGGGTTACGAGGGCACCAGCATGGAGGCCTTGGCCCAGCGGCTGGGAATCACGAAGTCGTCGATTTACCACCACGTGTCGGGTAAGACCGAACTGCTGGAGCGAGCATTGTCGCGAGCGCTCGACTCACTCTTAGCCGTCACCACCGAACGGCAGGCCACCAACGGCCGACACATCGACCGCCTCGAGTACTTCCTCCGGCGCACCGCCGAGATCCTCGTCGCAGAACTGCCCTATGTCACCCTCCTGCTGCGCGTTCGCGGGAACACTCCCGTGGAACGCCGCGCCATCGCCCGGCGACGGGAGTTCGATCTCTTTGTGCGTGACCTCGTCGTCGGGGCCGCCGAGGAGGGAGACCTCCGGCCAGGCATCGATCCCGCGCTCACCGGCCGCCTCGTGTTCGGCATGCTCAACTCGCTCATCGAGTGGTACCGACCGCGAACCGAAGGATCATCCGAGGATCTCGGCGACGCAGTCCTACGCCTGACCTTCGAGGGCATGCGTCGCCGGTAGCGGATGACCAGATCGATCTGCCGCCGCCCCACTCTGCTGTCAAAAGGCTCGGACTTGGCCACAGCACCGAATCGCACTCCGCTAGCATGTGAGTTGAATCACATTGATTGGAGATGTGTATGAGCCACTCGCGGCGGACTTTGCCCCGAATGGGAGGCACCGCAGTCGTGACACACCCTTAGACCTGCCGCAAAGAGGTAGAAGTACATCGAGGATTGAGCTACCGATGGACGAGTTCGACGAAGTCGACCTGCCGAATACTCAACGTGATCTGAGCCGCGATATCGCCACCGAGTTGGACCTGGCCGGACTCGAGAACGCGGAGGAAGTCGGACGCGGAGGATTCGGGGTGGTCTATCGCTGCACAGAGCGTTCCCTCGATCGAACAGTCGCCGTCAAAGTGCTGACCACCGATGTCGACCCAGACGACCGCACCCGCTTCATTCGAGAACAACGCGCCATGGGCAAACTCTCCAGCCATCCCCACATCGTCCAAATTCTCCATGTCGGCGTCACCGCGAACGGGTCCCTCTTCCTCGTGATGCCATACCACGAACACGGGTCTCTCCAAACCCTGCTTCGGCAGAAAGGGCCCTTCCCGTTGCCCACCGTGCTCGGGATCGGAGTGAAACTGGCCGGTGCTCTGGCGGCCGCTCACCGCGAGGGCATCCTCCACCGTGACATCAAACCTGCCAACATCCTGATCACGGGATATAGCGAGCCGCAACTGACCGACTTCGGCATCGCCCGGATCGGGGGCGAATTCGAAACATCCGCGGGCAGCATCGTCGGCACCCCCGCCTTCACCGCCCCCGAAGTGCTCAAGGGACAACCTCCGAGTCCCGCGTCCGATATATACGGTCTCGGTGCGACGCTGTTTTGCCTGATGACTGGACACGCTGCCTTCGAGCGCCGCACCCAGGAAGGGGTGGTTGCACAGTTCGTGCGGGTCACCAACCAACCGGTCCCGAACCTGCGTGAGCACGGTATTCCCGACGACGTGTGCACCGCCATCGAACACGCCATGGCGGGCGATCCCGCCGATCGACCAGCATCGGCCGACGCATTCGGAAACGAGCTTCGAACGGTCCAACTCCTGCACGGGCTGCAAATGGACGCGATGGCAATGCCCGCCGATCCGTACCGAGCCACATCGCCCCCGACAGGAAGGGGCGGGGCTCCCGCATCGAAGACGTCGGCAGCGGTGCCGAACACCCCGCCCACCGCCGCCACAAAGTTTCGTCCCCCGACCTCGGCTCGGCCACTGGTCGAGCGCCGACGACTCCTCGAGACCCTGCACGCCGGTGCTGGTCGACGCCTGACAGTGATCCACGCCCCCGCAGGTTTCGGCAAGAGCACCCTGGCCTCCCAATGGCGGCACGCTCTCATCGCCGACGGAATGCCCGTCGCCTGGCTCACCATCGACCGCGATGACAACAACGTCACCTGGTTTCTGTCCCACCTGGTGAAGGCAATCCACACCGCGCTGCC
This sequence comes from Rhodococcus sp. JVH1, assembly GCF_000280725.2. Classification (NCBI taxonomy): domain Bacteria; kingdom Bacillati; phylum Actinomycetota; class Actinomycetes; order Mycobacteriales; family Nocardiaceae; genus Rhodococcus; species Rhodococcus sp. JVH1. The sequence continues at coordinate 693,129 of NZ_CP166290.1, forward strand.
CACGATCACGCCCGAACTGGAGCGCATCCTCGAAGACCACTACGAAGATGCCGCGCGATACGTGCTGCCCTCGTTGATCAACGACATTCACGACGGTGGCCGCGCGATCGCCATCATAATCGACGACTGGCACCGGGTGACCTCTTCCGACACTGTGGCGGCAATGGACTTCCTGCTCGAGAACGGATGCCATCACGTCCAGGTCATCGTCGCGACAAGATCCCAATCCGGTCTTCCGCTGAGCCTCATGCGAGTACGCGACGAACTCGTCGAGATCGGGCCGACGGCAATGCGTTTCGACAGCGCGGAATCCAGGGCGTTCCTCGTCGACGTCAACGGACTCGCACTGGACGACGAAGAAGTGAGCAGCCTCCGCCAATCGACCGACGGGTGGGTCGCGGCGCTGCAATTGGCATCGCTGTCGCTACGTGGGCGCAGCAATCGCTTGGACTTCATCGCGCATCTGTCCGGAGGACACCATGCCATCCACGAGTACCTGGTGGAGAACGTCCTGAGCACGCTCGAACCGACGATCCTCGAGTTCCTCCTGTCCACAGCCATCACGGAGAAGACCTGCGGTGACCTCGCAGGAAAGCTCACACACGTTCCATCCGGCCAAGAGATGCTCGAGGAAATCGAACGACGAGACCTGTTTCTGCAAAGCATCGATGACGACAGGGAATGGTTCCGCTACCACCACCTGTTCGCCGATCTCCTCCATCGCCGCCTCGAACGCCTCCATCCGGGCCGTCGTGAACATCTCCACCGGATCGCCGCACACTGGTTTGCCGACCACAACATGCTCAGCGAGGCGGTCGACAACGCGCTTGCCGCCGGCGACACCGACCACGCCCTTCGACTGGTCGAGGACGGTGGCATGACACTCATCGAGGACTCGCGGATGACGACCCTCCTCGGGCTTGTCGCGAAACTTCCCCCGAACCTTGCTGTGACAAGTGCCCGACTCCAATTGAACATCGCCTGGGCGAACATTCTGATGCAGCGTCCACGACAGATGAGAGCAGCACTCGATCAACTCGATGCCGCACTCACGAACACCGAGGCAGACGAGGCTGCAATACATGCCCTTCGCGTCGAAGCTGCTGTCGTCCAAGCATCCGGCAAACTCTTTGCCGATGAGATTTCAGGGGTGCAGGAACTCGTCGCCGATTGTTTGCGCCACCCGAACGCGGTGCGGCCCTTCCTCGCGTCGGGCGCCGGCAGCATCGCTTCCTTCGTGGCCCTCTACACATTCGACTTCGACGCAGCGCGCCGTTGGCAGGACTGGGCAGCCGCATATCATGCGCAAACCAGCGGCCCCTTCAGTGTCATGTACGGATACTGTCTGGCCGGCGCGGCGGCATACGAACAACTCGATATTCCCGCGGCCGAGAACTACTTCCGATCCGCAGTGGCGATGACTGGAAAATCTGGGGTCCACGCCCATGCAGCACGACTCGCCGGGGCCTTGCTCGGAGCGCTTCTCTACGAGATGGGACAGATTGCCGAGGCCGAACGACTCCTGGACGAAAGCTACAAACTCGGCTCCGAGGGCGGTGGCCTCGTGGAATTCATGCTCGCCACCTACGGCACCGGATCACGGGTCAAATCCTCACTCCGACATCATGAGGAGGCCGAACATCGGCTCGAGGAGGGCGCCAGGATTGCCGAATCGCTGCGGCTGCCACGTCTGGCCGCCCGGATGGTCAACGAGCGGATCCGCGCAGGGCTTCCCGTCGGCGACGAGATCCGCACGCGGTTGATGGCGTCGAAGGCCTACCGTCCGCAAGCAGACGGGATCGCCACCATCACATCCGAACTCGACGAAGACTCGTCGATCAGGCTCCTGCTCCGTGAGGATTCTCCCGACAGTGTCGCGCACGCCTGTGCGCGCGCGAAGGAACTCATGCTCAGCATCGAAAGTCAGGCCAGACCCCGGGCGCTCATCCGCACGAAATTGCTGTTGACGGTGTGTTTGTCCGCCGCGGAGCAGTTCGCGGAGGCGCGGTCCGTGCTGGCTCCGGTCGCAGCGAAATGCTCGGAGCTCGGATTGACCCAAGTATTGTTGGACGAGGACGCACGGATCGCCCACATACTGGCCGCGACCTGACAACACACGTGGCGCCACCGGAACTCATCGACGTAAAGACCTTCTGTCTGCGGACAACCTTGCACCTCACGCGGATACCGAAGACCATCGGCTTTCCTCTGTTGGGAGAACACGCGTGTACGGCATCACAAGTGCCGACGCTCTCGCGCGATTGCCTTCAGTCGCACTCCACCGTTTGCTGGGCATCCACTGGCACGGTCGGCCTGGACTCACGGTCCGTCTCGATGTTCAAGATGACCACACCGGCCACGATGCATATCAATCCGGCCACTCGTGCGACCGATACAGCATCACCGAACAGCAGCACTCCCACCACCGCAATAGAGGCGGTGCCAATTGCCGACCACAACGCGTACGAGACACCCAGAGAGAGCGATCTGAGCGCCTTCGACAAGAAGAAGAACGAAAGGAGGTATCCAGCGAGAACCCCGACCGTCGGAAGCAGCCGCGTGAACCCGTCAGTCAAGTGAAGACCGGTTGTGGCAAAGATTTCCACGACAACCGCCCCCATGAGGTAGAACCAACCCATGGCGCCTACCCTCCAAAATTCATCGCGACGATACCGACGACGGTTAGAGCCAGACCGGCAACCTTGACCCGTGAGACACGTTCTCCATGGAAGAGGACGCCGAGTGCAACCACCGCCGCCGTCCCCAGCGCCGACCACAGCGCGTAGACAACGCCGATGTCGATCTGCCTGACTGCATTCGCCAACAGAAAGAACGCGCCCCCATAGAGCACCAACACCGCCGCAGATACCCGAAATCGGGTGAATTCATGCGTGAGCGGCAACATACTCGTAGCCGCAACCTCGAGAACAATCGCTATAACAAGAAACAGCCAGGCCATTGAAATCGATTCCCATCCCTCGTGAAGGTTTTGCCGTATCTTCCACGCAAATCACCCTGTGCGGCTCGTGCCGAAAATGTTGCTCACACAGATCTGCTGTCACATCGCGCTAGCGATCTTCCGTACAGGATTCAACCCCAGAGCATCGCCCGTACCGACTTGCGTGAAGCGTTAGGCGATCTCGCGGTCCGAATCAAGGGGGTCAGGTGCCGAATCGCCGCCTCGAACGGTGGTCACCACGCGAATGAACTCCGCGACGCGCTCAATTGCCCTGCGTGCCTCGGGCAGAAGATCCGCAGCCACATGAAAGACGTGGAACTGGCCATCCCAGACCTCGAGGGCGACCGGGACCCTGGCATCGGTAAGGCACTCGAACATCAACCGCGCATCGGGAAATAGCATATCTCTGGATCCGACCTGAAGTAGTACCGGCGGGAGCCCGCGCAGGTCTGCGTCGACGGGAGACAAAGGCAGCTCCGAAACGCCACGAGTACGGCGCTCCACGCGCTCGGTGAGGGCGGTCAGCGCTACCAGTGCAGAACTGGGAAGGATCGGACATCGTGCAGACGCGGGATGCTGCAACTTGACGGTCGGGTCCAAGTCGGTGAGCGGTGATAATGCGACCAGACCGGCCGGCCTCGGCAGATCCAGGTCGGCGAGTGCCAGTGCCACCATGAACGCAAGATATCCGCCGGCGGAATCGCCGGCGATGACGATCTGGGTCGGGGAGAATCCTCGTGCAAGCAACCAGCGATAGCCGGCGAGCCCGTCGGCGACGGCGTCCCCAATTGCGTGTGTGGGCATCAGTCGGTAGTTGACACTGAGCACGCTGGCATCGGCCGACTGCGAAATCCGGGAAGCGAGACGGCGATGCGTATTGAGGCCACCGGTCAGGAACCCCCCGCCGTGAAGGTAGAGGACCACGCTGTGCAGGTCGGCGTTGTGCGCCTGGATCCAATCCGCGTCGCAATCCGTCAAGCGCACACGACGATGCCCGACCCCATCGAGCGGGGGTAGCACGCACGCGGCCTGGTCAACCAGCCGCGCGGCCCAACGTGCGCTCGGAACGTGTGCCCACACACCGAGCGCAGGTTTGACGGTCGCACGTAACGCGTGTGTCAGGAGCTTGGACTGAAGGCTGTTGCCAGGAAAGAAACTCGAACGTGTCAAGAAATCCGATTCGGTCCCCACCCTTCGTGTGTGGTTCCCTCCGACAACGCCAACTCCCTCCCCGGGCTGTTCCACCGAGCTGACGGCTGACATCGGTACTCCAAACTTCCAGGGATGAACATGCCGGATTTGAGGCGCATAGACCCAAACGCCGTGCCAAGACATCTCTCAAGATATGGCTCACATCACCCGACCGGACTCCCCCTGAGGGGGAAAAACACTCCCCAACAGGGGGATCCTTCCTGCAAGGAGTTGCAGTCCAGTCCGCGCGCTGGTGCACTAGACAGATCGAATGGTCTCGCGCACTCGGTAGAATTTCAGACAGCAATCCAATTCTGGCGACAGCCTGTCCGGGTCCGGGCACCGTCCCGGAACAACTCGGTCGAGAAGACGCAGTTCTCCACGTTTGTCCAGGTCTAACGGTTGGAGGTAGTACCGTGTTCGACGACTCTGCCATCGAAGATATGAGGATCATCGAGTTCGCGCGCCGATGGCTTCCCTACGGCGGTGGTACAACCGGCGACCTCCTGGTCGAGTTCGGCATGACTCCAGCCTGCTACATCGCGAGACTGGACAGCATCCTGGCAGGACCGACAGCCAACCAACTCGATCCCAACTTCCGCGACGACCTCCGTCGTTTCGTGTCCCTACGCGCCTCACGGCCCGCCCCGACGGCGTAGAACGGAGCCCGGCAACGGGACATGCCGCGACTGGGCCGACGGCCGGACCGTGCTGCCGCACACGCACCTCGCTGCCCCGGGACTTGAGCCGACCGCCGACATCGTTGGCGAGTCCCGCGAAGTGTCCCTGACACATCCCGGCGACTCCGAGACGAAATGCTGACTGCACCAATAGTTCGTGTCGAGCACTTGTGTATCGCCACCGACCGCTGAGTTCGTTCTCAACACGAGGAGTCGACGAACAATCGTCCGCAGAACAGTGTGCCGGCGAGCCGCCTAAGCGCTTTGTGTTGTCTCTCGTCGCCCTGCACTGGATGCCGATGAACTCGACCCCGAAAGCTTGACCGCGCACAGTTCGAGCAGACCACGTCTTGTTGCGAATTCGACTCCGCTGAGCGCTCTCGCCATCAGTATGGCCTGGAGACGCCGGTAGAACACTGTCGGAAGCAATCCGAACTCGGGAAGGATATGCTCGTCTCCGCCTCCGTAGGGCGCCCAGCGCAGGGCGAAGGTAAGCATGGCGACTTCATCTTGAGTCATGGTCACTCACATTTCGAGAATCAGGTGGACTGCGGAGAACTTGAAGCAAACCACTACTGAAAGCGTGTGACAGTCCCCCTCAGGGTTATCTCTGTACCCCATTCGAGATATGTTCTAAACCACAGCTTTGACGGGATCGAAACATCGCCGCGGCGAGGAAGGTTTTCCGCCGTCATCGCGACTGTCACTTGCTCATCTGTCAAGCAGCGGGGGACTGTCAGAACATCGGTGGATCCAGATCTGGCGCATGAATCTAGATCACAGTTGGGGTGATACGGCCTTCGAATGTGATAGCAAACGCATTGAGGGCCGGCTTCCACCTCGTCACCCATCGTGCTCTTCCCTTACCTGTGGGGTCCAGCGACCGGGTGGCGAGGTAGAGACACTTGAGCGCGGACTGCTCGCTGGTTCTGTGGAATCAGGATTGTCAAGTTCGTGCTGGTCGGCCATGGTTGACAGCGCCGATCGGCAACGGGGTGGCGGTCAGTTGGCGTGGTGTTGTTCCGGCCGGGGTCGGAACGTCGGCGAGGCGTTGCAGTAGCTGGTCGAGGGCGGCTTGACCGTCTTCGACGGCTGCTTGTTCATCGTCGGTGAGCGGGATGCTGACGAGCATCCGCTGAAGATTCGCTTTCGCCTGCAGGAGTTGGCTTTTGCTGGACTCTTTGGGAATGTAGAAGTCGCAGCGGGCGCAGGCCATGCGGTGCGGGCATTGCTCGAAGAAGGTGTAGCTGCAGAACCCGTGGCCGAGGTCGTAGTGCTGCCAAGGCTCACCAGCGGCGGCAGCGCCGGAGGTGGCCGCGTCGCGGTCAACGAGGACTTCGATGGTTCGGACGTTGCGGGCGAAGTAGCCGGCGTCGTTGTATGTCTTGGCCAGGGTGTCCGGGGTGATTTGGCGTAGTGCTGGGTCGATTCCGGGCTGCGGTGGCCGAGCCAAGCCTGCAGCTCGAACAGCGTCATTGGTTCCTTGGCGTTGCAGAGCTGTGTCGCGATGGTGGAGCGAGCGCGGTGGCTGGTGATCGGTCCGCGAACGTCGGCGGACGGGATGTCGGCCTTGCGGCAGAGTGCTGGGATGATCGTGTCGTTGATGTAGTTCTTGCTGATCCGTCCGGCCCGGACAGCGAACAGGAAGTGCACCTTCTCACCGGTTTTCCGGTCCAGCATCGGTGGTTGCGCGGGGCGCAGGGCCTGCCATGCTTCGATCGCCCGACCCAACAGCGGGTCGACGGGCTTGGTGAACGCGGTGCCGGTCTTGTGGGTGGGGATATCGAGGAGACAGACCGATGAGTCGGTCTGCTGTGGGTCGTCGCCGACGGCGGGCTGATCGTGTTGCCAGCGGATGCAGCCGAGCCGGAGCCGGGCGATCTCGTCGCTGCGCTGGCCGGCGAACAGCCAGGTCAGTGTGATGGCGCGGACCATGTCGGCGGGGTGGGCTCCGGGTCCTCCGGGCAGGTCGCCGGGATCGAGGTTGAGGCCGGCCCAGAGAAGTTTGGCCCAGAGGTCGTCGGCGATCACCCGCGGGTCGGGTCCTTGCAGTGCCCGGATGCTGCGCGGGGTTTCAGTGCTCGCGCGGGGTCGAACCGACGCGGGATCCAGTCCCAGTCCTGGATATCGCGGAAGAAGGTGCGGGCGATGCGGATGTAGGTGCGTTTCGCTTTCGCCGACAACAGTTTTCCGAGCTGTTCGGTGCGGCTCTCACGCCAGTTCTTCGATTGGATGTGGTCGCCGACACGCATGCGGTCGACGGCGGCGACCCAGGCCGTGCAGGTCTGCCGTGTCCAGTCAGCGGGCCCGGTGATGTCGGGATGGTCGGCGGCGAGCCAGCGGCCGATCTTGGCCAGCACGACGCGATGGGTGTCGCGGGTACTCGGTTGGACCGTTGCGGAGGCGTGCCAGCGTTCGACGGCCTGCGCCCAGCCCGGGGCGGTGCCCGTGATGGGGACGGGCCCGTCCCCGTATCTCGGTGCCGGTGGCGGGCCGGTGTGGCCGAGCGTGGCCAGAGCACGGTGAACGCCGTGCAGGTGGCGGCCGTGGAAGTGCCGTTCGATCGCCGCGTCCGCCCGCAGCCGATCCAGCGCCGGTGAGGTGAGCTCGTTCAGCTTCGGGCTGCGGTTGAGCAGCAGCAAGGTGCAGATCATCGACTCCAGATTCGCGGCACGATATCCCCATCCGTTCAGCACCGCGCGAACCGGCTCGACCGCCTGATCGACGCTGGCGGAACCGAATATCCGCTGCGCCAAAGTTTGCCGCGCGAACGGGCCGACCAGATCGAATGCGGTGAACCCGGTGAGCAGATAGGCATGGGCGAGCAGATAGGGGCGTGCCTGCATGCCGACCTGCCCCCGGAAACGCTGCCGCAGCTGCGGTGGGCGCAGCAGCTCGGCCCACTCCTGTGTCGACCAGGACCAGAAGTCGCGGCCCAGCTCACCGCAGCGGTGCAGGACGATCGCGGTGGCGTAGCGGGCGAACCGTCGCTGGAACACGGTGTCAGGATGCCAGTGCAGAGCCGCGACCGCCTCGTCCAGTGGTGCGGTCAACCGCGCAATTGCCTGCCATTGCGGGTGTTCGCGGTCCCGGTCGAGCCGCAGCAGATCGAAACCGAGGGTCTGCAGCGCATCGGTTTCGTTCTTCGAGAGCCGTTCGTGGCGCCGGAAACGATCCAGCCGTAGAGGCCACTCCCAAGCGGATTGTGCCTGCGAATTCACCATCGTTGTCATCGGCGACTGGTCTCCTGCTCGCCGAGGCGGGCCAGCATCTCCACCCGCCAGGAGTGGATGTGGTCCATGCCGCGAGCGAGCTTGTCGGCCAGCTCCCGCCCGGACAGGTGGATATAGGTGAGTGTGGTTTCGGTGCTGCGATGTCCGGCGAAGGTGGCGATCGCGTGTAGTTCCCAACCCGTCCGTGCCAGGTCCGTCAAGCACAGATGCCGGGTCGTGTGGGTGGAGAACTGCGGCACTCCAGAGTCGATCGCAATGCGCCGCAACACTTTCGACCACGTCCACAAACTCAACGGCTCAGCGTAGTTGCGGCGCGACTCGGACAGAAACAGCGGTCCTCGGGCCCGGCTTATGGTCGCTCGATGCGTCAGATACTCCCGCAGCAACACCCCGGTCGGTGCCGAATACGGCAGTATTCGCTCGAGCCGGTTCTTCGTCGTCTCCGCTCGCACGCGTAACATTCGACGAGCTGGATCCAGGTCGTCGGTGCGCAGCGAGCACAGCTCCTCGCGCCGCAGCGCGGCGTCGTAGGCCAGTGCGAGCATCAGCCGGTTGCGCAGCGGCTCGGCCGCGGCGACTGCGAGGATGTCGAGCCACTGCTGCTCGGTCGGGATCCACGGAAGTTTCACCAGCCGTGGCACAAGGCCACGCTGCTGCCCACCCCACTTCCGCCCTGGCGTATACCTTCCTCGACCAACAGGATTAGACTCCCGAACACCTTCCTCCACCAAAAAGTCGAAGAATAGCCGCACCGGCACCAGCCGCTGCTGGATCGTGGCATTCGCCAATCCGCACCCGGAATCGATCGACACCACGTTCGTGCCGCGGCGGCTGGCCCGCCCGGTCAGCTCGCGAACGAACACCGCGACATCGGCCCGGTTCGCGGTGACCGGGTCGATGTCATGGTCCTCACAGACCTGCAGGAACTCCGCCAGCCCGCGGGCATACGCGTCGATCGTCCGCGGTGCTCGACCCAGATCACCCCACACCTGCAACCAGCCTGCCGCGCGCTCGTGCCTGCCGAGCACCGGCCACTTCTCCTCTAGCACCACCGTTCCCATGCCTGCCTCCCAGTTCCGTGGTCACCTTGGCCGAGATCCTCTCAGCCCTGTTCTGATTCCACGTAACTAATAGGAAGTGGCCCCTCGCCCGCACCACCCGCCGGTAGCGCGCGTTGAGGGACTCGATCGCATTCGTCGAGCAAATGACCCGGCGTATCTCTGGGTCGTAATCGAGGAACGGCACGAACTCGCTCCAGGCGCTTTCCCACAGCCGGACGATCGCCGGATACCTCGGCCCCCACTTGTCGGCGAACTCGATGAACTGCTCCTTGGCCGCGGCCTCGTTGACTGCGGTGTATATCGGCCGCAGGTCCCGTGACATCTCGTCCCAGTACTGACGTGACGCATAACGAAAGGTGTTACGCAGGAGGTGAATCAGGCATGTCTGAACCACCGTGAGTGACCACACGGTAGTAATCGCGTCGGGCAGCCCCTTGAGCCCATCGCAGACGGCGATGCACACGTCGGCGACCCCTCGGTTGCGAATTTCCGTCAGCACGCGAGCCAAAACTTGGCCCCCTCCCCGCCGTCACCTGCCCACAATCCCAGGATCTCGCGTACCCCGGCGGTCGTGACGCCGACGGCGACATAGACGGGTCGGTTGGCGACCTGACCGTCGCGGACCTTGACGTGGATAGCATCGATGAACATCACCGGGTACACCGAGTCGAGGGGACGGACGGACCATTCGGTCATCTCCGTGAGGACCTTGTCGGTGATCTTGCTGATCGTCTCCCTCGAGACCGATGCGCCGTAGACGTCATCGAAGTGCGCCGCGATTTCCCCTGTGGTCAGGCCTTTCGCCGAGAGGGACAGAATGATTTCGTCGACCCCGGTCAGGCGTCGCTGCCGTTTCTTGACGATCTGCGGATCGAACGAGGCATCGGTGTCTCGTGGCACCTGGATCTGTACCGGTCCGATTTCGGTGAGCACGGTCTTCGTCCGCCTCCCGTTCCGGGAGTTTTCTCCGTTTCGTCCCCTGACGTGGTGTTTCTCGTAGCCGAGGTGCTCGTCCATTTCGGCTTCGAGTGCGGTTTCGAGAACGTTCGCGGTGAGCTGGTTGAGCAGTCTTTCGGGCCGACCAACTCGACGCCCTCGGCTTTGGCCTGGGCCAACAGTTGTTGGGCCAGCTTCTGGTGGTCAATCTTCGACTGATCCATGGGATCCAGCGTTTCGGTCATCGTCTTGCCTTCTCGCCAAGAGAACTCGGCGTGTCCGCCAGATCCAGTTCAACCGTTATCCCGACAGTCCCCGCATGCGCCCACTTCTCGTGGTCTTGGACGGTGCTGGTCACCGTGCCGGGACGCCCTTCCGGCGGATACGGGACACGCGAGCGTAGGCGGCGGGCCGCCGAGTAACGACACAAGGATGGGTCGCTACCCGACGAGCGGGAGCGAAACCAGACCGAGGATCGGCAGAGAGTTCGCCGCCGTCGATCTTGATCAGTTCGAGGGGCGGAGAGACGGCGATGGTGAACGCGTGCGCGACCGGCGGGTGGTCCTGGCGGTCTACAGCCTGAATCCGCAATTTTCCTTACGGGACAACGTCATTGCACGGACCACCGCGCCGAGGGGACGGGTCAGCGCGGGGTTCCGCCCGCGGCCAGGTAGGTGTCGATGGCCTGTTGCAGGCGGTCCAGGGCGGCGCCGTAGGCGGTGAAGTCGCCGGTGCGTTGCGCCTCGCGCAGGTTGGCCAGGGCGTCGTTGAGTTCGAGGACCGCGGCGGTCAGCTGGTCCGATGCCGCCGGCGGCGGGGCGGGCGGGGCGCCCGGTGGGGCTGGCGCCGGCGGTTGCCCGCCGGTAGGTGGTGGCGTGGTGGTGGCGTCGCCGCCGGATGCGGTGGCGACGGCTCCGGTGCCGGTGCCGGTGCCGAAGACCTGGTCGAGGGCCTCGGCGAGGGTAGGGGCGTATCCGATCCGCACCCCGCCCGTGCCGGGTTCGCGATAGCTGACCAGGACCCGGGCCAGCTGCGGGAACGTGGAACTGTTGGGCGTGCTGGTCAAACGTTCGGTGAACACCGGTTCGACATAGAGGATGCCGCCGTCGGCGATCGGAAGGGTCAGCAGGTTGGCGTAGTAGATCCGGTTGGACCGCTCGAGCAGGGTGCGCTCGGACGCGACGCGGGTGTCGGAGATCATCGAGTTCTGGGTCTGCCGCGGGCCCTGGGTCTGGGTGTCCGTCGGCAACCGCAGAATATCGATCCTGCCGTAGTTTTCGGGGTCGGAGTGCACCGAGAGGTAGGCGGAGAGGAATTCGCGGTTGAAGCCGACCATGGCGCTGGTGAGCCGGAAGGACGGGGCCGCGGTGTCGGCGTCGCCGACCAGAACGTAGTACGGCGGCTGCTCCCCACCGGTGTCGGCGGTCGGATCGCTGGGCACCGACCAGAACGCGTTGGTGGTGAAGAACTCCCGCGGATCATCGACGTGGTACTTCGCCAGCAGGTCCCGCTGCAGGCGGAACAAATCCTCGGGGTAGCGGAAGTGCGCGCGCAGCTCGGTCGGGATCGCCGTCGGCGGCTGCACGGTGCCGGGGAACACGCTCATCCACGCCCGCAGGACCGGGTCGTTCTCGTCGACCTGGTAGAGGGTGACGGTGCCGTCGTAGGCGTCGACGGTAGCCTTCACCGAATTCCGCACATAGGACACCTCCTCGCGGGCCAGGGTTCGGCCGGTGTCGTTCACGACCGGCGCAGCGAGTGAACCGACCTGCGAGTACGGGTAGTGCGCGGCGGTGGTGTAGCCGTCGACAATCCACACGATCCGGCCGCCGACCACCGCCGGATACGGGTTGGAGTCGGTGGTCAGCCACGGGGCGACGTGTTCAACCCGGCCGGCCGGGTCCCGGTTGAAGATGATCTTCGACTCGGACCCGATGGCGCCGGAGAACAAGATGTTTCGCTCGCCGTACCGGGCGGCGAACGCCAACCGGTTGACCCAACTGCCCACCGGCACCCCACCGGTGCCCGTATAGGTGTACTGGGCGGTGTCGGTGTCGTACTCATGCGGCGGCGCACCCTCCGGGCCGCCGACGATGGCGTAGTCCGGGTCCGCTTGCGCGATCACCTCACCGAAGTAGATGCGCGGTTGCTCGACCGGGATCACCTGGTCGCCGCCCACCTGGGAGGCGATATCGCTGACCGCATAGATCGGATACCCGCTGTCACTGCTCGCGCTCTGCCCGGCGACATCGCGGACGGCGGCGTTGACCCTATTGGCGGGAGCGGCGATGAACCCGTTGCCGTGGGTGTAAACGGTGTGCCGGTTGATCCACTGGGTCTGGTTGCCGCTGAGGCTGTTCGGGGAGAGCTCGCGGGCCGCGACGATGTAGTCGGTGAGTTGTCCGTCGATGGTGTAGCGGTCGATGTTGAGGTGCTCGGGAAAGCCGTAGAAGTTCTTCAGCTGTTGCTGCTGGGTGAAGGTGCGCGAGAGCACGGTCGGGTCCAGCAGGCGGGCGTTGGCGATCGTGGTGACGTCGGCGGGAATGTCCCGGGGCGACCGGGTGCCCACCCCTGGGTAGTCGAGGTAGTCGACCCGGTCCGGGCCGATTCCGTACGCCTGCCGGGTCGCGGCGATGTTGCGTTCGATGTAGGGACTCTCCCGGTCGGCGGCATTCGGGCGGACCGAGAACTGCTCGATCAGCGCCGGATAGATTCCACCGACCAGGATCGCCGAGAGCACCAGCAGTGCCGTGGCCATCGCCGGGATCCGCAGGTCCCGCACCGCGATCGCGGCGAAGAACGCCACCGCGCACAGCACCGCGATCGCGACCATGATCAACCGGGCCGGCAGCACCGCGTTGATGTCGGTGTACCCGGCGCCGGTGAAAGTCGGTTCCTTCCGGCCGCTCCACAACAAGGAGTACCGGTCGAGCCAGTAGGACGCCGCCTTCAGCGCGATGAACGTGCCCGCGAACACCGCAAGCTGGATGCGCGCCGGCCGGGACACCTCGATGACGTGGTCCTTGCTCGGTGCCAGCCGGATGCCGCCGAACAGGTAGTGGGTTCCCAGCCCAATCAACAACGCCAGGAACACCGCGATGAACAACCACGCCAGGATCAGCCGGTAGAACGGCAGATCGAAGACGTAGAAGCCGATGTCATACCCGAACTCCGCGTCCACGATGCCAAACGCGCCGCCGTGCAAGAACAGTTGCACCGTCTCCCAACTCGCCTGCGCGTGCAGCCCGAACGGCAACGCCAGCAGCAATGCGATCCCCACCGTGAACGACCGCGGCCGGCGCGACACCACCTCCCGGTACCGCTCGACCGGATCCTTCGCCGTGTTCGCGCCCGAGGCCGCGAACAGTGGGCGGGACCGGTACGCCCACACCACAGCCGCGAAGATCACCGCACCCACCAGCAGCGTCACCGCCGTGAACAGGATCAGGCGGGTGACCAGGACCGTCCCCCACACGCGACGGTAACCAACCTCACCGAACCACAGCCAATCGGTATACCCCACGACCAGACGCGGCCCGATCACCAGCAACGCAATGAGCGCCACCGTCACCATGATCATGACCCGGGCCCGCCGCGGCAGCGCCCGCATCCGGTCGGACGGTTGCATGGCCACCTCCCACGGGTCGGCTCACGAGCAGCCCCGCCGCGGACTACCTCGCCCGATCCAGCGAAGGCGTTCGTATCACCCCATTCTATTTCTATGCGGCGCCGGGCTCATCCTGGCCGGCGAGCACTCGGCATCGGATTGGGCGAAGTGGACCCGCGAGTAGAGCGCCGCCGGGTTCGCGGGCGCGGCTCGTCGCCGGTTCCTCCTCGGCCGGCGACACATGGCTCCTCCGAGTCATCGCGGTGATCGAGATCGGCAGAACCGTGGAAACGACCGTCAAGGGCACCCTGCCACTCGCCGGCCGAAACACGCCGTCCATGCGCATCAGCTGGCTGCAGCGAGAGCGTCGGTGCGGGGAGGCCGTTTCGTCGGCTGAGGTGATGGCCCGTGCAGCGATTCGCGTGGTGCAGGATTCCCCGAAGGTCGTCGAAGCCGATCGTCAGCAGACGCTGCCGATCGGTTCGACGGGCCAGCAGGCCGCGGTCGGTCAGGGCGTCCAGCCCAGCCTCCAAGACATCCCCCAACTCGGCGGGTCGGCCACACCTCAACCACCAATCCTGCCTACTACGCGCCCTCCCGAAACGCGGACAGTCGGAGCGTCATGCCCATTGGACTAGAACCATTCCGCAGTCGTTGTCGACAAGCCCAGCCGCCGCGCCGTGGTGAGCGCGATCAGTGTCCGTAGCGGTAACGGCAGGCAGCAATGCGGATCTGATCATCGACAATTTTATAAACCAGCCGGTGCTCATCGGTGATACGCCGGGACCAGTAGCCCTGAAAACCGTGCTTGAGGGGCTCGGGCTTGCCGATTCCGTCGTTCCCGTTGCGTTCGACATCCTTGAGTAGTGTGTCGATCCGCTTGACGATCTTCCGATCCTGCGCCTGCCACCAGACGTAGTCCTCCCACGCAGACTCGTCCCAGACAAGTTTCATTCAGCCAGATCCCGGACAGTTCCCCCGCCGGACTCCAACCGATCGATCGACGCCAACAGCCGGCGGGCGTTCTCCGGACTCCTGAGCAAGTATGCCGTTTCCTTCAACGACTCATAGTCGTCGAGCGAAACCATCACCACCGGCTCGTGACCCGCCCGCGTGATGACGATTTCTTCCCGGTCATCGACGACGGCGTTGAGGACCTCGGCGTACCGCGCGCGAGACTCCGAGTAGGTCATGGTTCGCATGAGCACACCTCCAGTCATTACGTACAAGAAATTGGACGCAACCCGACATGCCTCCGCAAACGAAGGGGACGCCCCACCGTGGTGCGAGCTCGAGAACGAAATTCACCCCGCGGTCCGCATACCCTCACCGCCCGCCGACCCCCCGCCGCTCCGGCGAGCGACTCATCCGGACCCGAGACCGACCGCGTCCACCAACCGGTGCGGGGCTGCGCAGCGATCCCTGGCCGACGCCCATCCGGATCGAAAAATCCGAGAGTGAGGACCCGCAGCGGGACAAATCGGCGGAGCAGCTGCTGCGCAGCCTGGACGTCGCCCCCGAGGACACTCCCGTCGTGATCTGGCACGGCGAGAAGGTGCTACGCAATCCGACGAATGCGGAACTCGCCCGCACCGTCGGTCTTCCGGTCCCGGACGCGGACGCGGCGACCGTGAGCGCCAGGCTGTAGTGAGGACCGAGGACGGAGTGTGCATGTACTCGGTCAGGTCGCCATTCGACGGGGTCATGTCCGCTTGGTGATGCTGTTCTCGGCGGAGTCCGAAGCCTTGGCTGGGTGGCGGCCGAGGAACAATGCCAGCAGCGCTCCCGCCGCGCACACCACCGACGTGATCAGAAATATCCCGGTGTACTCGGTAACCAGAGCACGGTCGACTGCCCCGGTGTACCCGGCCAGCTCCCTCGCCGCCTGCTCGGGAGGTTTGCCGACGGGGAACGGCACCTGCAGGTTCGCAGTCAGGCTGTGGAAGCGGTGCAGCCCCCACGCGGATAACGCGGCAACCCCGACGAGCATCCCGGTCATCCGCGCGACCACCACACCTGCAGAGGCGATCCCGTACTGGATGGGCGGCACGGCGCGGAGCACCGCAACGGAGAGCGGCGCGATCACCAGGCCGAGCCCTAGCCCAGCGACGGCCAGGTCGGTGTCCAGCCGGGGCACCGCAATCGGCCCGACCTGGTACGGCACGGACAGCACGTCCATCGGCCACCGGGCCATCCGGAAGTAACCCGCCGCGGCCAGCAGCATGCCGACCGCCGCGACCACCCTGTCGCCCAACCGTGCCGCCAGCAGCCCACCGAGCAACGCGCCGACCGGGAGCGCGGCCAGGAACCGCAGCAGCAGTATGACCGCTCCCCGGTCGTCCCGATCGAGCAGCGACTGGGCGAACAGGTCGACGTCCACCAGGGTCACCATCAGCGCGACGCCTGCCGCACCGGATACCCCGAGCGCGGCGAGGAACGCGCCCATCTGCACGTCGACCGGGTCGATCAGCCGGGTCTTGGCACGCAGCTCCCAGCCGACGAAGGCGACGGTCGCGACACCGACCCCGACCAGCATCGGCCCGCCCCACGGTGGCAGCACGGCGGTGCGCGGGTCCGGGTTGTACAGGCCGACGACGGCCAGCCCAAGGGCGACCGCGAGCAGCAGCCCCCCGACCACATCCACCCGGACGGGTTCGTGCGCCGGATCGCGGCGCGACACCGAAACCTGCACCGCGATCATGGCAAGCACGCCGAGCGGTACGTTCATCCAGAACACGCCGCGCCAGCCGGCGATGCCGAACGCGCTTGACCACACGGCAAGACCTGCGATCGCCACTCCGTATAGCGGGCCCAGCACGCTGCCCAGCTCCTGCACGGCACCCACCGCGCCGAGCACGTTCGACCGCTTGTGGGTTGCCCACAGGTCGGCGGCAAGCGCCATGGTCACTGGCAGCAACGCTCCACTTGCGACACCCTGAACGACCCGCCCGGCAACGAGCATGGGCAGGTCGTCGGCGAGCGCGGTGACCACCGAGCCGACCAGGAACCCGGCGAGGCAGCTCTGCAGCACTAGCTTGCGGCCGAACCGGTCCGATGCCTGGCCGAGCAGCGGCATCGCGGCAATGTAGCCGAGCAGGTACCCGGTGACGATCGGGGTCACCCGCTCCAGTCGGTTCACCGGGATCAGCAGATCGTCCATGATCTGCCGGATCATGCTCACCACGACGTAGGTGTCCAGCGCGCCGAGCAGCACGGCGAGCGCCGCGGCGCCGATGGCGACGGTCCTGCTCCGCCCCGGGATCAGCTCGACACTCACGGCGGGGGTGTCACCGTCACGGGCTTGTCCAGCTCGGACACCACCACGTCGACGGTCGGGGCGTCTGCGCCGGCCGGCTTCGGGAACGTGACCAGCGCTCTCATCGGGAGGTGCATGCCGTCCTCGTCAAGCCACACCGTGATGTCCACCTCGGACTCGACCCCGGGAACGATGTTGCCCACCGCATCCTTGTCCGCCCGTCCGGTGATCTTGTACGCAGGTGTCCCGTCAACCTTTTCCCTCGCCTCGGTCTTCGCATCCGTGATGCTGGTCAGCACCTTCGCGAAGCCCCGGTCCGGGTCGAGAATGGCGGTCGGGTCGTAGTACTCGGAGGTGAGCGAGGACGGATACCGCTGAAAGGTGCCGGTCGGGCCCCTCAGGTACAGCGAGTCGTCGACCAGCACGAATTCACCTTCGATCAGCTGGCCGGCCAGGGTCAGCTTCACCGTGCCCTTCGCGCCACCGGCCGGACCGCCCTCCCTGGTCAGATCGCCCTCGGCGGTCTGCACGCTGATGCCCGGAATCGAGCCGTTGACGGTCATCGTGAAGTGTGCGCTCTTGATATCGCGGAGGGCGGACGCCGACTCGGCGAGCAGCCCGGCCGCGTCCGGCAGGTTCGCGCTCCCTCCCGGATTGGTGTCGGTGCTGCAGCCGGCAACTACCGCCACGCTGAACGCGAGGGTCCAGAGGAAGATACGGCGGGTGAGCATGCCCGCATCGTAGGACGCCGGCTCCGAAAACGCCCGGCTTGCGGCCAGAACCGGTGTCGTTGCGGGAACGCCGGGCGGCCACCGAATCACCGGGCACGGCAGGTGCGCCGAAATGGCCGGCGTTGCGCAAGTCCCGGTACGACGCATGACGGTCTCGGCGCGGGGCGCGTTCGGTGACCTTGTGGTTTCTGGCGCTTCCACATGCGCGGGTGATCGCAGTTGCCCTTCGTCCCTGCCACAGGAACCGTCTGCTCGCTACCACTGTTTACCGCCCTCTAGCGTCTACGTAAATCTCATACTTTCTGCCACCGAGGTGGCAGGCGGTGAAGATGTACGTGCTTCACGGCTACCCGTAACACCGTGCGGTGCTGCGGGTTCGACCGTGTCCCACACCGACGCTTGTGATGCAGGACGGGTACTTGATCGTGTCACCCCCACCCCGGGGTGTCGCGGTAGGAACACTGCGGCGGACACGGCGATGCCGCGGCCGAGCCGGGTGGGACCGGTCTTGTCCCGGCACTTGCGCACCGGGGCATGCTCGACCCTCCGGATCTCCGGTTTCGTGTCACGGGTGCGGACGGCGGCGCCGCGCCCCAACAATGCACGTTTGGCGAGGTTCACCTCCGCCACATGATCACGCTTTCCACCAACCCGGCAGTGCGCACACCACGCATCGTGGTAGCCACCCGGCCGGGTCAGCCGTTCGTTGCAACCCTGAGCCTCCCCCGTTTCTCCGGAGACTTCCGAACCAGGTTTGATCCTGGGTAGATGGAGGAAGGACGTCACTGTGGGAACGAGGAAAGTATCCGCCGGAGCTGCGGGAGCGCGCGGTCCGGTTGTACCGGGAGTCCGATCTCAGCCCCTGGATCCATCTGCATATTGCCTGGCGGTCAGGCCGCGACTCAGGTGGGCCAAGAAACCCATAGTCCTTTATTGCGCTTATAACATACCTTGAGTATGTTTGAGGTTGACAAGTTAGCCCGACGGCGCGGAGCGGTGTTGGGCCGGCCCAGGCCATGAGTCGGCCAAAGGATGTGCGAACACCGAACGGTGCCGCCCCGAGCGCCCCCATCGACGACTGAGCAACGGTTTCCAGCGGGCCCACCGATGCGGCGAACAGTCACTGACGTTGGAGGTGCCGATCGGGTAGACCACGGTCCTTGTGGAGCTGTGCCCGGAAGAGGCGTTCAGGAGACAGCCGAACGATCGAACAGTCGATACGCGGGTCACTACGAGCCCCGGTTTCGGTGCAACAACACCGAAAGGCGAACAAATGATGCATACCCACCACAGCGCGATCGCCACCGTGCCCATCGACGTCGCGTTCGACTTCATCGGCAACTACCGCAACGTCCCCACCTGGGTGTTCGGCATCTCGCGATTCGATCCCACGGGCACCCTGGACCACGGCCTCGGCGCCACGTTCAACGCCGCCATGCAGGTCGGCTTCAAAACCCTCCACTCGATCCTCACGATCACTGCCTGGGAAAGAAACCGACTGATCGCCCTCGACTCGATCGAGGGCTTCAAGAACACCTCGACTTGGCGCTTCACCGCCGTCGGGATCACCGAGACCCGACTGACCGTGGACTTCAGCTACCAACTCCCCACCGGGCTGACCGGAAAGGCCCTCGGTCGACTCTTCGAACCCTTCGCCGCCCAAGCCATCGGCTACACCGAATTGAACCTGCGACGCCGGATCGAGGACTTCAATGCCGACATCCGCACGACCCACCCCTGGGACCCGGGAAGCGCCGCGACCGGATGAACGCGCCGCCGACGCACTTCAGCGCACAAACACCCCGCGACCTTGATCAACTGCGGCCCCAGCATCCCGCGCCGCCACTGTCCCCACGCCGCGGTAGCGCGCCAGACCTCGACCGCCACGGGGACGCTGAAGCGTAGCCGGCAAATCGAGGCGCGGCCCCAGCGACTTCTCCACGTCGGACCGCTCCGTCCTGCCCGCCGCGCAGGACCCCCGGGTCGCCGGAATCGCGCATCCACGGTGCGATCGCCGAGTTCTCTGGTGTCCGGACACGCCGGGATGTCACGAACCTTCGCTGCCGCCCGCGTGCGGCCGCACCGGCGGCGCAATTCGAATCTCGTTGTGCGCCAATTCGAAATTTTCGAGCGAAGTTCAGCGCGGATTCGGTCAACGACTTGCTCGGGCACCACGGGGGGGCGCGCCGCGGCGTAGCGTTGGGGTGACGCCTTGTGGGCTCGCCCAGCACGTTGGCTCACCCAATCCAGGTAAAACCTTATGCACCAGCTCAGTTCACTCGATGCGCAGTTCCTCGACGCCGAGACATCCACCACCTGCACCCATGTCGGGATCCTGAGCGTCCTCGGCCCCACCACACCGGGTGGCGGGCTCACGGTGCAGGCCCTCCGGGCGCTCGCCGATGGCCGATTACACCTGGTGGGGCCACTGCGGTGGCGGCTACAGCAGGTACCTCTCGGGCTCGACCGGCCCTACTGGGTGGACTCCGAGTTCCTCGACCTCGGCTATCACATCCGGGAGGTCACCTTGGCCCGTCCCGGCACCGACGAACAGCTCGCCGAGCAGATTTCCGGTCTCGCGGCACGTCCACTGAGCCGCGACCGGCCCCTGTGGGAGTGCTACCTGGTGAACGGGCTCACCGGTGGCCGGCAGGCGATCTACACCAAGGTGCACCCCGCGGTGATCGACGGCCTGACCGCGGCGCAGGCTCTCGCGGTGCTGATGGACACCACCCCGCAACCCCGCACGGTGCCGCACCGGCTCAGCGACGAGCAGTACCAGGCGGCCGGCGCCCTGGGGATGCTCGGCAACAGTGCCTGGCATCTGGCACTGTTGCCCGCGCGGCTGATGTGGTCCTCGCTCCGGCTGGCACCGCACCTGCCCGAGCTCGCCGACGCCCTCACCGTCCCGGGCGCGGACCTGCTGGGCACTCTCGCCCGGAGGCTGACTCCGCGCACATGGCGGCGGTCGGCCGACGAGGCGACGGCCGGGGCACCGGCACCGCCCGACACCCCATTCCCCGGCCCCGACACCGCGCGCCGACGGTTCGCGTTCACCTCGCTACCGCTCGGCGAGGTCGATGCGGTCAGGACCGCGCTGGGGTTCACCGTCGACGACGTGGTGACGGCGCTGTGCACCACCATGCTGCGTCGCTGGCTCATCGACCACGATGCCCCGCCAAACACTGCGCTGGCCGCGGCCATGCCGATCGCGCGGCGCACCGACGCACAGTTCGCGGCCGCCGACCATCGACTCTCCCTCCTGCCCATCGCCCTTCCGATCAACGAAGCCGACCCGGCCCGCCGCCTGCACAAGGTGCACACCTCACTCACGGCGGCACCCCAACGTTTCCGCGCCGCACCCGCCACCCTCGTCCGCGACTTCGGCGCCGCGCTGCCGCGAGCACTTCGCGGTCCGATCTCACGCACACCGCTGCGGGCACTGACCATGCCCACGCCACCGGTCAACCTGATCATCTCCCACGCCGCCGGCCCTGCTCGGCCGCTGTACACCGCGGGCATCGAGGTAACCGGGAACTTCCCCGTCTCCGCCGTCAGCGACATGACCGGCGGCATCACCATCGCCGCCATGTCCTACGGCCGGCACCTCGACGTCGGCATCATCACCTGCCGAAACCTCGTCCCCGATGTGTGGGACGTCACCGGCCAACTACACCAGGCCCTCTCCGAACTGACCGCGTGCACCCGCAACGTCCGATACCTGCGCCCCGGCTGTCCCCCGGTGTCGAGGTAACCCCTCACATCATCGGCGCCGCCATTTCCCAACCCGAATTCGTGAAAAGTAGGGTCTCATTCCGCCTTCGCGCCTGCAGTGCTCCCGTACTCCAACTCTGCCCCTAGGCTGGCAAGCAACCGTGAAGCTGTTGCGTTCTGGATTGCGATCATTTCGCTCGCGTCTGGCGCAGCGTCGGGCCCGAGGCCGAAGTAGGCCCAGCGCGGCCGCAGCGTGCATCCTCGCCAGGCCTTCGCAGCCGTGGTTCCGAGTCCGTAGTGTATTCGACGCACGCCATTGCGCTGGGCCCATTTGATGACGTCGTAGTAGACGACGTTGAAGTAGCAGTAGGCACCTGAAGATGCCTCGTAGTCGAAGCCGGCGGCACGCGTATACAGCACATCGCCGTATCGGAAGGCCATCAGGTATCCGAGGATCTGTTCGGTCCCGCGGGCGCTGAACACGACAAGCCTCTCGCCTAGGGTGTCGCGGAGGGTGTCGAATTCCTTACGCGCCCACGTTCGTCCGGCCGTGTGACCATATTTTTCCCGCAAGGCCGACCGCAATCGGACATGGTCGTCGGTGAGCGCCCCTGAGCCGTAGTCGACTTCGGTTCGGGCACCGAACTCGGCGTATGCTCGGATTTCGCGACGGATGGTCCTCCGCCGCGAACTGGGCAGCATCGAGAGGTAGTCGTCGAAGTGCCCGTCTGGCACGTCGAGGACGCCTTCACCGCCGAACACCGAACGGCAGAGGCCGGCGGTTTTGGCGTCCGACGCCAAAGCCGCGTCCTCCTCCGGATCGAGGTACAGCAATGCATGGCTTCGGCAGCCGAGGAGTTCGGCGACGACCTCTGCCAGTCTGGCCAGCGCCGGGACGATGCTTGAAACGGGGAGAGTCGTTCGATCGGGTGCGAAGGGCCGCAATCCGAGGTTCGATCCGAATGTGCCGACCGTCAGCGACGGGTAGAGGGCCGGCCGCGCCGCCTCGACCCCAGCGGTCAACCAGGGCAGCGCTTCCTGTTCGTCGAGCGCGAGATGGGAGACCGAGCCGATCGCGGACAGGTCACCGATGATCCGCGGACCGTTGTAGAACAGCAGGCCTCGGGTGTCCCGAATGATCAACGCCGGTGCTACGGCGACCGGTCGGTTGTCCGCGCCGTCGATGACCAGGTACAGCGATTCGTGGTCGGGATCGGCCTCCACAAAGCGCCACCATTCAGGCGAGGTCCACGCCGCCTCCCCGTTCAGCGCTGCCAAACCCTCCTGCACGAGTAGGTCGACCGTGGCGACTACCCGCCCGGTCAAGCCGGCACCGAGCTCGATCCGCTCGACCGGCGGTAATCCGTTGGCGCGCATCTAGGTCTCCACTCGCGGCCGGGACAGCGCCACTGCGCGCCGTAGAACGTCGCGGACATCGTCGTAGCTGACGGATCGGGCGATCGCGTAACCGAGTACGGCGCTCAATGTGTCGCCGGGCGGGAGCATGATGTTCCCACCGATTTCACGCTCGAAGACGAAGTGCTCGATTCCAAACAGGTCGAGAACATCGGCCAGACCGTCGAAGCCCGCGAATCGGCCCCGTGCCGGGCTGAGTACGCCGCGGCTGCCCGCGTACCGATTCCGCGTCGGAATCATGTCGGGCTGTTGCCCGGTTGCCACTCGAACGAGGTTTTCGTGGAAGGGAATTCCGGTGGCGAACGGAATCAGGTGGGAGGTGATGTAACCACCGGCCGGCCGGGCGGCGACCTCGAGCAGCTTGGCACTCCCGTCGGGAAGGACGCGACATTCGAGATGGAACGCGCACCAGTTCAGGCCGATCGCCTTGACCACGGCCTCGGTGAGTTCGTGCACGCTGCGCTGCACGGCTGCCGGCAGAGCGGTGGGGTGCACCTGTTCGTACTCGACGTAGTACGGCTCGGTCACCCATTTGTCCGTGATCCCAGCGATGTGCACTTTCCCGTCACTGACCAGGCCCTCGACACTGTGCTCGGTGCCGCCCAACCGCTCCTCGTAGACGAATTCGCCGTCGTAGTCGGCAAACAACGGAGAAATGTCCGTTCTGGTCAGCCGGGAGGCGTGCGCGTACAACGCGGCGAGGTCGGCGCCGTCCTCGACGTGCAGTATGGACCTGCTGCCACTGCCACCCGCCGGCTTGAGCACCGCAGGTGTGCCGATCTCCTCGTAAGCCGAGTGCAGGTCCGACAGGGAACGAACATGTCTGAACCGTGGAATGAATTGCGGCTGATCGGCCATCGCGGACCTCATCGAGTGTTTGTTGCGAGCCCGGTGCGCTGCCTCGGTGCCAGGACCCGGCCATCCGCATCGCTCTGCCAACGCGGCGGCCAGCTCAACACCGATGTCCGTCCAGGACACGACGCCCTCTGCCCCGCTGCGGCTCGCGAGTGCCATGGCTGCCCGCAGGGCGGCTGGGCGGTCGAAGATGTCGACGATTTCGACATCGTCGACCAGGTTCTTGCACATCGGCGGAACCGACCCCGTGACCAGGGCAACTCGATACCCGGCAGCGTGTGCGGAGAGCAATGCCGCCTGCACTTCCAGAGGGACTCGCCGAGTGCCCATGAAGACGATCGTTCGACGTACCATATTGCTAGTCCCCTTGTCGTTGTTCGGAGTGTGCATGGCAGTGGTGGTGTGCGTGCCGCCGTCCGGTGCCGGCCGGTCGTTCTTTCGCCGGTGGCCGCGCGCTGTGGACGGGGCGCGCGTGGTGCCGTTGTCGCGGCCGGGTCATGAGGAGCGCATGAACGAACCGCTTGCGACGTCGCTCACCGCGGCCGCGGCGGACGTGGCAGGCAGGATTCTCGCCCTCGAGCAACCCCAGGTCGTCCTTTTCGGTCACAGCATCGGGGCGACGGTGGCGTTCGAGGCCGCCCGACTGCTCGCCGACGACGCGGTCGACGTCGAGTTGGTGGTGTCCGCCCGGCAGGCTCCGCAGTGCGCTGGAATTGCAGGAGAACTCACCCACCAGACCGATGCAGAATTGCTGGCCACGGTCCAGTCGTGGGGCGCGCACGCACTCGACCGTTCGGTTCAGGACATGCTGATTCCGTTGCTGCGCGCCGATTTCGAGCTCAGCGCACGCTACTCGTGGGATGGTGTCCGGGTGTCCGCACCGGTCACAGCGCTGAGCTACATCGACGATGTGGTGGTCGATGCCGCCGCAGTTCGTCGGTGGTCGGCGGCCACCGCGGCCTCTCATACCCATCTCATCCTGCCGGGCGGCCACTTCGCGGCAAGCGATCCGACGGATTCACTCATCGCGGTCCTCCGTGACGCCGTGTCCCGGCTGCGATCGCGTCAGCCACGCGTCTGAGTGTTCTGTCACCGATATCCCCGTCGCGAGGAAACGCTCGAGAAGTGCATCCGCCTTCCCGTCGGCCAGAACTTCGTGGGCGTAGTGAACACCGGCTCCCAGGCCGCATGCTGCCCGAATGGCAGCGGCGTGCACCGCCCCGGTCAGTCGTCCCATACCGGTGACGCCGGTGACGAGGTCGGTCTCGGCGATAGTCACGGTCGACCTGTTCGAGGGCGTTCCACCCGAAGTACCGCTCGACTGGACGGCCAGCACGGTGACGTCGGTGTCCCCGTGCTGAGCGGAAATGTGCGGAGCGAGTACGGCGTCGAGCAGCGCACGGGGACGGACCGGGCCGTCGACGGTCTGGACCGGCAGCTCCCCCAGCAGGCCAATCTCTGCGAGTAGCCGGACACGATCGGCATATCCCCGCCACCGCAGCGTTTTGGCCGTGTAGTCGGCCAGCGAGCCGAGCACGGCATCGGCGCCGACGTAGGGCGCCAGACCGTCGTGGAAAGCTTCCAGCGAGCCGAGGCCGGGGACGTCGACCATTTCGACTCCACTGAATCGTTCGACCTGGCGGAGCACGCCGCCGCGAAGCCGGTAGGTCGGTCGCGCGTCGATCGTCATGCGCGTGCCGTACCAGGACACGTGATGCATCGGCGGTCGCGGTGACCGTGGGACCCCGCCACAGTATGAGTGCACGGTTCCGCCCACATCGAGGTCACGTGCCAATCGCCGCGCCAGGATTTCGGTCAAACCGGGCTCGAGACCGGCGCCGACAACGATCGAAGCACCGGATACCGATGCGCGACTAGCCAGTTCTGTTCGTGGATCTGCTGGTGGGCGACCGATACCCACCAGCCGAAGTCCGTGCTCCAGCGTGAGATCGAGCGCCGGTGCGGCGTCGACCCACGACAGGGCGGTGGCCAACACCGTTTGCTCGGCGAGTAGTTGCCGGGTGCGATGGTGTGCCGCGTCGCCGTGGTGCGCTTCGACCGCAACGCCGGCCGATGCCGGTAGGGCCGCTGCGAGCGCATGGAGCCGTCTCGCGTCGCGGTCGACCAGAGTCAGCTGCAGCGGCGCCCCATGGTGGGGCCAGGAAAGCACCAACTCGCGGGCGGTGGCGGCGCCCATCGGACCACAGCCGATCAAGGCGCACCTGACGGGATCGCTCATCCTCGGCCTCCACTCGTGCGCTGTGCGGCACCATCGAAACGTGTTCGCGGCACCGCGAAGGCGCTGGCCAAGCGGGCCGCGGTGTCCGGGACAAGCACTGCCCCATTGACGAGGACGTTCAGGACCGCGTCCCGGAACCTGTCACCGTGGGATGCTCCGGCCAACCCGGTCAGGGTGAGCACCGCCCGCGCCGCGTTCTGGCAGGACAAGCGCTCGGGCTGCAGCGCATCGGCAAGTTCGGAGGTGGCGTGCTCGAGCTCGATGCAGGGATCTCTGGAAGAGTCCTCCTCCGCGCGTGGAATCTCGCCGGTATCCGCCCACGCTCGCAGCCGACGTACCGCGGAGACCTCTGCCGACCCCTCGAATGCCGATCGGGTGAAGTTGGTCGGCGAACGCTCGGGCCGGTTCGCAGCGAGGTACAGGCGGGCCGCATCCGCGCCCGCCACTCCGACAAGTTCTGCGACGCTGACGGTGTGGCGGCGGGACGTGGAGAATTTGGCCCCGTCGAGCATGTAGAAGTAGGTCAAGTGCATGACGTCCGGAAAGGGAGCGTGTGTTTCGGTCAGCCCGCGCAGTACTGAGGGGAAAAGGAATACTCGCTCGAACGCGTTGTCGACACCGAACACCATGCTGGTCCTGGTGCGTGCGGGTTCGTAGACACTGCCAGCGCTGTGTCGCGCGGTCATGACGACATAGCGGGGTGCCAACTCGAATGCCGGGTAGATGGTCTGACCTGGCAACTCCTCGTCCAAGGCCGGGATCCCCGGTCCGCCGAGGACCGTGACGGCAACGGACGGCAGCGCCTCCGACATCACGGACTCGGCGTATTCGCGGACCGGGTCGCCGAGTGTGATGCTGCCCAGGTATTGCTCGAACCAGGCACGCTGTGGTTCCAGCTCGAGGAACGCACGGCGCAGGGACCGAAGTTCTGTCGGCTCGTGGCACACGGTGCACACGGCGTCGAGCAGTTCGGCGTCGTCGTGGTACAGACCGCACTGTTCACAGTCGATGCCGTACGCGTCAGACGACCCGCAACGCGGGCAGCGACCGGCAACGAGTCCCTGGAAGCGCCACGCTCGGCATGGCGAGCAGTAGTGTGCGACGGAATCCCTCACCGCGATCATGCCGAGCTCACGTAGCGTCGACCATGCGCGCCGGGTCATCTGTTCGATCGACGGCATGTCCTCGTGTCGAAGCATCACGTCGTACCCGATATCTGCTGCGGCGAAGGACTCCTCGATCTGGGCGGCGAACTCGCTCGCGACGGCAAGGACGTCGCGACCCTGCCGGCGGGCGGCCAACAGCACATGCGTTTGCTGCCAGGCGGTGCCGAGCAGGACAGCGGCGTCTTCACCCCGGGCGATGGCCGCACGCCGTAGTGCGTCCGCACCGATGTACGGTCCAGCGATGTGCCCGATGTGCAGGTCCCCGTTCGGCGTGGGATTGCTCGGCACGATGAGGTGCTGGGTCATTGTCGGCTACTTTCCGTGAGCAGGTCGACGCCGGAATCCACCGGCGGATGGGTGGCAGCACGATCCGCGACGTCCCACGAACACGTCGAGCTACGCAGGTCGGGATATAACGGGCTCTCGGTGATCGTGTTCAAGACGGTGGCCGCACGCCACGAGGCGAGACTGAGATTGGGATCCGCGATGCCGTGACTGAGCTTTCCGGCGTTGAGGAAGAACATCTTGTTTCCGGCTGGGCCCGCCCATGAAACCGAGTAGTCGGCTGCAAGCTGGGGCAGGCCGCAATTGGTACGCGCGATGCGACCCCCGAGGGTATGGAGGAACTCGGGAAGGGGGAAATGGTATCCGGTGGCGAGGACCACGATGTCGGCACCGACCGAATCGATTTCTCCGGTATCGATGTGGGTCAGGGTTGTCCGCCAGCCCTTGCCGCCCGGCCCGCGACAGAGCCCGGTCAGTTCACGACCAGGCAGCAGGGTTGTCCGGATGCGGTCCGAATCGACGAAATCGTTGTGGTACAGCCTGCGGTAGATCGATTCCAGCAGCCCCTTCGAAATGCCGTCGCTGGCGAGCTGCTGGGCGTCGAGCAACTGGCTACGACGGCTCTGCGACAGACCGTGGAAATACCGAACATAGTCCGGATGGAACCACTCGTTGGTGAACGGCGACTCGTCGAGCGGCTGGAACCCGATCCGCCTGCTCGCCCAGGTGAGCGAGCCGACTGCATCCCGGCCCGAACGCTGCAGAAGGTGTTCCACTACCTCGGCGCCGCTCTGCCCACCCCCGACTACCACGACGTCGCGGCCGGCGAGTGAATCGGTGTGGTAGCCGAAGTCAGATGAGTGGAACACATCCTCACCGAGCGTGCCTGTGGCGAGCTCCGGCACGTACGGTCGCGGCCCGACCCCGATCGACAGGTGTTGTGCCGCATACGTACCTCGGGTGGATTCCACCCTGAACGCCTGCCCGTCGAATGTCACTTCCTCGACCGCACACCCGAACTGCACCTCATCCAACTGGTCGCTGACCCAGCGCAGGTAGCTCTCGTATTCTCGGCGAGCGATCAGCGGGGTATGCAAACTGGCGAAGCGGTGGAGCCGCCCCGTGCGCGCGAGGAAGTTCAGGAAGGTGTACCGGCTCGTCGGATCGACCAAGGTCACGAGGTCTTTCAGGTGCGAAACCTGCAGCACCGCGGCGGACAGCATCAGCCCGGGGTACCAACGTTGTGTCGGTTGCCGGTCCAAGAACTTGCACCGCAGCCGACCGACCGGCGCGGAAAGCGCTGCGACGCTGAGATTGGACGGACCTGCACCAATACCAACCAGATCAAGGTGTTCCAACATTGACAGCTCCCTCGACTTCGGGGTGGAGAAGCGGTGCGAGACGATTCAGACCGTCCAGAACGAGCTGCCTCGAAGGACCGAAGTCGATGAGGCACGCAACCTCGTCCACTCCGGCGGCGGCGACCGCCTCGAGCATCGCCAGACACTTGGGCACGGCGCCCAGCAAGCTGGCGTCATCGAAGAAGCGGCGCGTGCGTTCGTCGAGCAATTCCTCCACAACCGCCTCGGACAACGCGGGCACCGCAATTCGTCTGCCGCCGCTCACCCGGCCACCACCAGCTGACGCCCGCAGCTCCAGCTCCAGCGCCGATCGCAGATACGACCGCAACGGTGCGCGAGCTGCCGTCCACGCATGCGCGTCGTCGGCCGTTGCCAGCGTATGCAGCATCAGGGTGACCCGGCCAGAGTCGGGGTCGTGGCCCGCGGTCGCTCGTGCGTCACGGTAGAGTTTGATCTTGCACGCCAGCTCGCCCAGGTCCTGGCCCAAGAGGTGCGTAAGTAGGTTGGTTCCCAATCGCCCTGCCGCAGTGAAGGTGTCGGGATTTCCGGACGCGGTCATCCACAGGGGCAACTCACCGGAAAGCGGTTCCGGTTGGATAGCCACCTCGACCGTTCGGCCCGAACCGTTGCGCCGTGCGACCCGCCGTCCTGCCCACAGCGCGCGAAGCTCATCTATGGAGTCCCGCGAATGGGCCACCCGGGTCTCGTACCGATCAGGCGCCAATACGAAGTCGTTCGTATTCCATCCTGAACCGATCGACAGCCCGATGCGGCCACCGCCGGACAGATTGTCCACCACCGACCATTCCTCGGCGATCCTTATCGGATCATGTAACGGCGCAACGACGCTCCCGGCGCGCAAGTGACACCGCTTCGTCGTGCCCGCAAGTGCGGCGGCCAGAACGGACGGATTCGGGAACAGCCCACCGAACACGTCGAAATGACGTTCGGGCAACCAGATCGCCTCGTAGCCGAGACGGTCGGCGACCGCCGCGGCGTCGTGAACCAGGCGGTAGCGGTCAGTGCGGTCCGCCGGCACCGAACCGGAGAAGAACATCACGCTCAAGCTCGGCCTGGCGTTCACGGACGCCACCAGATCGACACGATCTCGACCGGAGAGTCGCCGTCGTTGTGCAGTTGGTGGCGTCGATAGCTCTCGTAGTACAGCGTGTCGCCGGCCCGCACCCTCGACCGGACTCCGTCCAGGGTCAGAATCCCCGATCCGGACTGGACGAGCCAGATCTCGCGCACCTCATGGTGATCCTCGGCGGTGGTGACGCCCCCGGGCACACGGATGTGTGCCAGCGTGAATGGCGCCACCGAAACCTCGAGCTTCGGCAGATCGAAGATTCCGAGTTTCGCGCCCGAGGGCCTGTTCTCGAAGTCCAGTTCCGGCAGTCTTCCGTTGACACTGTGAGCGACGCCCTGGGTGACCGAGTCTGTGGTCATCGGCTAACTCCTTCAATGGGTTCGAATTGGATGCGATCGCGAGATGATTCCCACGGCCATGACGTGGACAGAGCAGGGGTCAAATGGTCGATCCAGACTGCGCTGTCGCTGTGCCTGGCGAAGAACAGCGTGCCGGCAAGAGCGTCGTCACGGGCCTGCAGCAGGCGCAGCACGAACAAACGTTCGCCGTTCACGACCGTTTCCCCATCGATAGCGATTTTGCCGGGGGTGGCCGACATGACGGGGCCGCGAGCAGTGCGCGCCAGCCCGGATACCGCACGCTGCGCCTCCTGGTAAATGGTCAGCGCACGGGCCAGCGGAACCTCGAAGAACGAGCTCGCACCGGTGTCGCGCTCGACGAAGGTGTAGTACGGCTGGATACCGAGCCGCACCATGTGCCGCCACATGGTTGCCCACGCCTGAGGTGAGTCGTTCACGTGGCGAATGATCGGCGCCTGCGCTCGGACTACGGCCCCCGCGGAACGCAACCTCGCTACTGCGGCCGCTGCCGCCTCGTTCTCGAGCTCGCGTGGGTGCGAGACGTGCAGCATGATCGCGACGCTCTTTCCCGCGGCAGTGCACGCCTCGATCAGCCGCAGCAGCTCGTCGGCGTCAGGCCCGGACGTGACGCGGTACGGCCACTGCACCACAGCCTTGGTGCCGATGCGGATGTTCGTCACGTGCTCCAGATCGGGCGCTAGAAGCGGCGTGACCCACCGGGCCAGGACCGGAGTCGACATGATCAGTGGATCGCCGCCGGTGAGCAGCACGTCGGTGACCTCCCGGTGGCCACGGAGGTAATCGATCATCCGACCTGGACCAGGTGCGGCGAACTTCAGGTCCGCATCACCGACGAATTGTGCCCAACGAAAGCAGTACGAGCAGTACGAGTGACACGTCTGACCCTGGGATGGAAATACCAGAAGCGTTTGTCGGTACTTGTGCTGGAGCCCAGCAACCGGCTCGCCGTCGAGCAGTGGCACATTGTGCTCACGCTGACCGGAGGGATGCGGGTTGAGGTCTTGGCGGCACTTCTGGGCGATTGCTTGCAGCTGCTTCCGGTCGACGCCGTTCGAGAGCGCGTCCGACACCAGATCGTATATGCGTGGAGGCACCATTTCTCGGGCCGGAAAAGTCATCCGAAAGATTGGGTCGTCGGGAGCCGACGACCAATCGATCAACTCATCCAGAACATAGTTGTTGACTCTGAACGGCAATAGGTTTGCGACGACGCGCATTTCGTGCCGTTCCTGCTCCGTGAACTGGTCAAGCTGCGGAAGGTCGGCCAGCTGCACGCCGCGGAAGGTTCGCATTCGGTTCTTCATGTAGCTTGCCCCGATCCATTCGACGCGCCTGCTGGACACATTTCCGAGCAAGATCGCCCGACCAACAGATCGGCCCCGGTTTCGACGGAGACACCGTCGGCGAGTTCGATTGTGGCAGGTCGTTCGTCCTCATCTCGAGACCGACTCCTCGGCGGCCTGGGATGAATCATGGGTGGCTCGCCCAGTCACCGATAGACACCCTTGGGTGCAAAGTGACCCATCCACAGGCCTCCCGTCCGGGCGCGAAACCTTCATGCCCCACCGCGGCCGATCGCCGCGTGCACCGGGGTACCGTGCGCAATCCCGAACGCGACTGGTGTGCACGCGGTGAGCGACGCGGAACGGCCCGCCTGCACGACAAGGGGTCCGACACTCCACACCAAGGGTGGATTTACTTTACGTGTGCCAGGCACCGATGATTCTCCGTGTCCATCGAGGGTGATCACCCTCCGAAACGACTGTCTCATGGAGCAATTCATCCTGGACGTTCCGCTGGAAGGGAATCACTTATGGAAGCCGTTTCAATCGCAGCTCTATGGAGTCGGCTACTCGACGGGGCTCCTGTCCGGCCCGATGACGATTTCTTCTTCGACCTCGAGGGGAACTCGTTGCTCGCTGCCTCGATCGTTTCCGAACTTTCGCTATCCACGGGATTGCCGGTTGAACTCAGAGATCTTTATCTGGCCCCGACTCCGCGTGAGTTTGCCGGCTATCTCGACCATCTGAATCGACGCCTCGGCGAGTACCGCACGAATTTGGCCGCCGGGTTCGACCTCGGCGTCATCGCAGATGCCCTGGCCGAACTCGGCGCCTCCGCGGCGGACGCCCTGCTGCCCGAAGAGGTCACGCTCGCTTACGGCGATGGCGACGGATCCCGGGTTGCATTGTTGCGTCAGGCTCGCGGAAACGGTGCCTGCACACGCCTTCCGATGCACGGAGGCGACGTGCTGATACGACGGGGAGGTACGGTGCTGCGGTTTGATTGCGACTCTGATCCTGCCGGCGTGCGGATCCTCGTCACCGACCATCCCACCGGGTCGAGCGATGCGGTCACCGGCCACTGACGCCGCCCCCGGCTCGATCGACGTCACACTGCGTCGGGTGATCGAGTCCGGATTGTGCGGGACGGACCCGATGCACCCAGCAGTGGTGCAGGGCGATGCCGTGCTGACCTATGGTGAGTTGCACACGAAATCGAGGGAACTCGCCGCGAAACTCACCTCTGGCACGGGCCCGGTTCTGATCAGCAAACCTCGGGGCGTGGAGTCGCTCACCGAAATGGTGGGATGCATTCTGGCGGAACGCCCGTTCGTACCGGTCACTCCAGATTCCACGATCGATCCGACCACCCTCCCCGACACACCGGAAGGTTGCGGATACCTGCTGACCACCTCGGGCACGTCGGGTGAACCGAAAGTCGTCGTCGGCTCGCGTAGCGGGCTGGCTCGCTACCTACAGTGGCAGCAGGCAGAGCTGGCCCTCGACCCGAGCGACGTGGTGTCCAACACTGCGGATCCGTGGTTCGATTTCTCGTTCAAGGAAACACTCGGCGCTCTGGTCGCCGGCGCGACGATCACCGTGACACCCCCTGCTGCGCTCGCCGGCGGCACGACGTTATTGACGTGGCTCGCCGAGCATCGGCCCACAATGGTGTGCCTCCTTCCGTCGATGCTGGCCCGGTTGGTTACTGCGATGGACCGCGCCGACCCGACTACGGTCCGCTCGGCGACCGAGCATCTACGGCGAATCCTAGTGTCCGGAGAACCTTTTCCGCAGCCGCTGTTGAGACGTTGGCGAGCACACGCCCCTCACCCGGTCGTCATCAACCTGTATGGACCCACCGAGTCCACCGTGATCAAACTTCGCCACGTGCTCCCGGCGGGCGCCGAGGTACATACCGCGATCGTGCCCGTCGGCACACCGATACCGGGTACCGCGGTCGAATTCGTGCCGGTCGATGACCTCGACGATGCCCAGGAGCTTTGTCTCGTCAGTGAGGACCTCGCACTGGGTTACCTCACGCCCGTGACCGGGTCGACCCGATTCGAGCGTGATGCGGCGGGCCGACGTCGACTGCGCACCGGAGATCTCGCCTCACTCGCGCCCGATGGCAGCGTCGTTGTGGAAGGCCGACTGGACCACGTCGTCAAGCGCCGCGGCGTCAAGGTCTCGTTGCCGGCCATCGAGGCAGCGGCGGTCGCTGTCCCGGCCGTCGACGCCGCAGCCGCGGTGGTGCAGCAGGGCGACCGGATCGTGTTGTACTGCGGTGTATCCGCAGGTTCGGACACTCTCTCACTTCGCGCTATTCGGATGGCGCTGCTCGACACGCTCGCCCCCGCCCAGTTGCCGGACAAGATCCTCGTAGTCACGCGACTCCCGTTGGACAGGCGAGCCAAGGTCGATCGTGCGGCACTTCGCAATGGCACGACGGGAAACTCATGAGCGTTCCCGACGTCGCAAATGAGCCGATAACGCCGGCACGTTCGCAGCCGAGAAGCATGCAGCGCCTGGTCGCAGGCGCTGCCGTGGACTCATTCGGCACCGGAATCAGCGCGGCCGCCACGATCCTCTACTTCGTCACGATCGTCGGTTTCACCGCCAACTCGGTCGTCGCCGCAATGTCGGCCGGCGCAATCTTCGGTGTCCTCAGTCCCATCCTCGTGGGACGACTGGCGGACCGCTTCGGGCTGATCAGGGTTTACTGCACTGCCCTCGCGTTGCGCGGAATCGGATTCGTCGCCTATGCCCTGGCCACCCAGTACGTCACCTTCCTCTTGTTGACGCTTCCGTTGATGGCACTGGAGGCGGCGACGCCGCCACTACAACAGTCGCTGGTAGCGCAGTTGTTCGCCGGTGATGCCCGAATCCGAGTGATGTCCTCGATCAGGGCCGCGCGCAACGTGGCACTCGGCGCCGGGACTCTCGTCGCGGGCGCCGCATTGACGACGCACTCGCAGCCGCTGGTAGCAGCCCTCCTCGCAATAAACGGGACCTCGTTTCTCATACTTGCGTGGGTCGTGCACTCGCTTCGACGCAGTGCAATCCCACCGGCCCAACAGCAGGAGAAGGACTGCGGAAGCTCGAGACCAGCATTGCGCAACCCAGCGTTTCTCAGCCTGGCCGGGCTCAACGGTCTGCTGCTGCTACACGACTCCGTCCTGTTTGTACTGCTGCCACTGTGGATGGTGTTGCGACTGGGGGCCTCGCCACTGTGGGTCTCACTGATGCTCGCGCTGAACACCGGGCTCACGGTGGCGATGCAACTGGGGTTCGGCCGCATTCGGCGGTTGACGACCGCGACGAACTCGACGTTGTTCGTCGCCGCCAGCGCCCTCGTCGCCGCATGTTTCTGCTGTCTCACCGCCGAACGACTCACCGGATCAGCGGCAATTGCCCTCTGCGCGGCGGCAGTTGCGTTACTCACCCTCGGTGAGAACCTCCATAGCATCGCGGCGTGGCAGGTGTCTTTCGAACTGGCTCCGGATGCCCGCCGCAGCGAGTACCTCAGCGCATTCAACAGCGGCTCCGGCCTCCAGCGAATCGTTGGGCCGGTGCTCATGACCGGTGTGGTTCTCGCGCTGCCCACAACCGGCTGGCTTGTTCTGGCAATCGTCTTTGCCGCGGCCACCGTTGGCTTCACGACGATATCAACTGCCTCTCGGGACAAAGACATTCACCTAGCGGCTTCGAAATGAGGCGAACGATGTCAGATCACGTGCTTGTCGTCGGTGGAGGCATGACCATGCCGGGGCTGTTGCGGTCCTTGGGCACCGATGTGCGGACGTCGGTCGTCTGCCAGCTAGCCATCGTGCCGAAACTGCGTGAGCAACATTTGCATCAGCGCATATTGGGGCTGCGGGCGGAGGCGAGCGACCAGGAGTGGCTGGCGATTGCGTCAGCGGTCCATCGCCTCGACCCATTCACCAAGATCGCTTCGTTCGCCGAACGGGATCAGGATCGGGCAGCCGTGATCGCAGAGGAACTCGGCCTTCCTATGCACACCAAGCAAACCATTCACTGGGTGCACCACAAGCCAAGCATGCGGGAGCGGCTGTCCGCGCTCGGCATGGACGACACACCGCACGCCATCGTCCGGTCCGTCGCCGAGCTGCGCGAGTTTGCACGGATCCACGGATTCCCGTGCATCGCCAAGCCCGCCGTCGGCGCAGGGAGCATAGGAATCCGCCAGATAGAAACCGAGGCCGATCTGGCGACCGCCTTCGATGCAGCCGACGTCACCGGCGAGTGGACCAGCGGAGGCGTGCTGGTCGAACGGCTGCACATCGGGGTGCAAGTCAGCGTGGAGGCATTTTCCGACGAAGGCACGCACGAAATCGTGTGCGTCACCCAGAAGTACTCCGACCCATTCACCCACGTCGAGGTAGGCCACGTGCTGCCAGCCGAGGTGAGTGCCGACCAGCTAACAGCGATCAGCACCTACGTCCGCTCGGTGCTGTCGGCTCTGGAGATCGGCTTCGGCCCGACCCACACCGAGTTGGTCCTGACCGAGAACGGGCCTCGGATCATCGAGACACACACCCGGCTCGCCGGCGATTGCATCCCCCAGCTGGTCCAGGACGCTCTTGCGGTGAACCTGACCGAGTACACCGTCCGCCAGGTCCTCGGCGAACGGAATCTCCTCGACGGGCTCCGCGCCGAGCTCGCCCACGCGGCGACGCGACCACCCAGGTACGAGGCAATCTGGTTCGCGTCAAGCGAGATGGACTGCACGCTCGAGTCGATAAGCGGCCTCGAGGCGGCTCGGCTCCGCGAGGGTGTGCGCGAGGTGGAGCTGTACCGCGCTGCTGGTGCCAGGTTGGAGCCACTGCGCGCTTCGAATTCACGGTTCGGACATGCTCGTGCGTATGCGGATGACCCCCGAGTAGCTGTTTTGCGAGCGCGAGAGGCCCTCGACGCGACCGAGATCCGGGTACTCCTCCCTCCCCTACGCTCAACCTCGCCTATTTGAACGGCTGCGGAATGCCTCGACCTGGGCGTCAAGGTCCTTGGCCATCACGCTGACCTGCGACTTCGACAGCGAGGTGATTCCGAGGGAATCGACGAGTTTCTCCATCCGGCGGGCGGAGGCGCCGAGCAGGTAGCAGGTGGCCACCACCGAGGTCAGCGCACGCTCGGCACGCTTGCGGCGCTGGAGCAACCACTCTGGGAAATACGAACCCTGACGCAGCTTGGGGATCGCAATATCGAGAGTGCCGGCGCGGGTGTCGAAGTCGCGGTGTCGGTACCCGTTGCGGCTGTTGGTGCGGTCCTCGGAGCGTTCGCCGTAGCCGGCACCGCACAGGGTGTCGGCCTCGGCGCCCATGAGCGCCTCAATGAAGGTGGACAACAAGCTCCGCAGCAGGTCAGGGCTGGCCTCGGTGAGGCGATCGTTCGACGCGCATTCGGGCGTGATTCGGTGGGCGACCTCGCGGAGCCTGCGACCACCCCCGACGGCTGCGCCGAGGAGGCCGCCGAACAGGAACTGGTGCAGGTCGATATCGTGGGTAGTGGCCATCGCGTGCTCTTTCGTCGAGTCGAGTGTTGGTAGCTCTCTCGAAGAATCACGTGATGACCGCCTACTTTCCGGCTTGGACACGCCGGTGACGTCCTGATCCGGCTCGTACACCATTGTCATGGACGCAACCCTGCCCTGGCGGACGGCCAAACCACTGATCGGTCTCCTCGGCCAGGTTCTGCGGCCGGGCGCCAGACAATGCAGTGTGATCTAGTTCACACTGGACGATACGCTTCTTCTCGCACGGTTCAGAGCGGATGCCGGTGGCCATCGCTACACCTCCGCCACCCTGTGATCCGCGGCCACAAACAACGCTCGACCCGCCGCGCGAAATGGTACAGCGGCGATGATCCTACGTATTGCCAGCGCAGGCACCACCTAGCGGAATGCCCGATTCCCACACACCAATGCGGTCGACGGATGCCGAACTTGACCGGCGAATTGTCCGACTTATCCCATCCAGGACTTTCGGCCTCGCGCGGTCGCCCGCTCGTCCTGTACAACTAAACAGGGATGCCGGTTTGTGACATGAACCACACCTAACCGTTATCTTACGACCCGATTACCCGGAGCTGAACGCTCAGCCCCGGAAGTACCCGCAGTGGCAGTGCGGATACTCGATCCGGACAGACGGAAGGACACCTCCCATGCTGCTGCCGATGTCCGACCGATTCGCTGTTCCTCCTCGGCGAATCCCGTGCGCATCCGATGCACGTCGGCGGCCTGGCGATCTTCACTCCACCGGACGGGGCCGACGCGGCCGAGATGGGGGCGATGTTCGAGACGGCGGCTGCCTCGGACGAGGTGGCCCCGCTGTTCCGCAAGCGGGCCCGCCGATCGGTGACCACCCTGGGACAGTGGGGTTGGGACACCGCGACCAACGTCGACGTCGACTATCACGTACACCGCAACGCCCTCCCCCGCCCGGGCGGCATGCCCGAACTGATGACATTGGTGTCGAGGCTGCACGGCACCCCACTCGACCGCAGCCGCCCGCTGTGGGAGATGCACCTGATCGAAGGCCTCACCGACGGCCGCTACGCGGTCTACACCAAGATCCACCACGCCCT
This sequence comes from Rhodococcus sp. JVH1, assembly GCF_000280725.2. Taxonomy (NCBI): domain Bacteria; kingdom Bacillati; phylum Actinomycetota; class Actinomycetes; order Mycobacteriales; family Nocardiaceae; genus Rhodococcus; species Rhodococcus sp. JVH1. Next base: position 731,178 of record NZ_CP166290.1, read on the forward strand.
CGCCGACGGAGCCTCCGCGATGAACCTGCTGCGCCGCAGCATGAGCGCGGACCCCACCCGCAGAAATATGCCCGCCCCCCTGGCAACCCGCCGCACCCGCGACGACGACCGACCAGGCCCGGACAGCGCCACCACCATCGACGCCGACCAACCTGCGAGGCCTACCGGGCCAGGTCCTGCGCGGCGCCCGCGGCGCGGCCGGGGAGGTCGCCGGCCTGGCACCGGCGCTTGCCGGCACCGTGGACCGCGCCCTGCGCGCCGAGGGCGGACCGCTGTCGACACGGGCACCGCACACGATGTTCAACGTCGCAATCGGGGGCGCCCGGCACTTCGCCGCCCGGACCTGGCCGCTCGAACGGATCCGGCTACTCGCCAAGCACGCCGACGCCACCGTCAACGACATCATCCTGACGATGTCCGCCGGAGCACTGCGCAGCTACCTGCACGATCTCGGTGCGTTGCCCGCCGAGCCTCTGATCGCGATGGTCCCGGTGTCCCTGCGCCCCAACATCTCCGACACCGACCCGGAATCCCCGAGCGGGAACCGGATCGGGGTCCTGATGTGCAACCTCGCCACCCACCTACCCGACCCCGCCCACCGCCTTGACACCGTGCGCACCTGCATGCGCGAAGGCAAACACGCCCTGCACGCGATGAGCCCCGCCCAAGTACTGGCGATGAGCGCCCTCGGCGCCGCCCCCCTCGGCATCGAGATGCTCCTCGGCCGGCGGGGACCGCAGCGGCCGCCGTTCAACCTGGTGATCTCCAACGTCGCCGGACCCGACACCCCGCTGTATTGGAACGGCGCCCGCCTCGACTCCCTCTACCCACTGTCGATCCCGGTCACCGGACAAGCCCTGAACATCACCTGCACCAGCAGCGACGACCAACTCGTCTTCGGGTTGACCGGCTGCCGGCGCACCATCCCGAACCTGCACCCGATGCTCGACCACCTCGACACCGAACTCGACGCCCTCGAACACGTCGTCGGCCTGTAACACCACCCCTGGGCTCGCCGTGACGGCCATCGCAGGGGCGGCCGCAATGATCGAAAGCCCTACTCGACACCAGTTTTCCCGTACAGGAAGGAAGCGCGACCCTTCGATGAGCGCACCGAATACTTCTACCACCTCTCCACGACCCGGCCTCCACAGCACCTCGATCAGTACCGAGGAGATCAAAACCCGGATTGCGGCCCTATTCGCCGACCGCCACTCGACCAGCACCACCGGCACAGCACCGATGTCCGCCCGGTAGGAAGGAATCCCGTGAACACCCACAAAGCACTGCTCATGCTGCTGCTCGGCGGCACCGCCGCCCTCGAGGTCCTCCTCCGCCGCCCCACCCCACGGCGCCGCGGACAGGGCGCCCCCTTCCACGCCAACGGCTGACAACCTCGGTCTCGTGGCTCGTTCACGCTGCGAGGCTATTCCGGGCAAAGGACAGGGCACGCACCCTTGTTGCCCGGTCGGTCCAGCGGATCGGCGGCGGCTCGTACCGCCGCCTGTCCCCGACTGGTCACATAGCTAGAAGTCGACCCCGTGGCCCTCCAGCCACCGCGCCGGGTGAACCACGGGGTATTGAGGTGGTACTCCTTGTCGAGGGCGTCCAAGATCGCATGCGCGTCCGCCCCGCGGTAGCTCTCGTACATTCGAACATGAAGTCCTGAAAGCTTTTTCACTGCATCGAACAAAATGCCGTGACGGAACAGAACCGTCGAGGAAGGGCGCCCCACGATGTTGCCGCCGCGGACGGCTGCATCTCCGTCCACAACCTCCAGACACAACACCATGCGGGGATCTGTCGAGAGAACAACAAGCAGCAAATCCATATCGTGAGGTTTCGTCACCCCGTGCCATGTCCTTCTCCCCCCCGTGCCGCCGACTGCAACGGAGGTTCTTTCCGCCAAGAATTTCCGTCCGACTTGTCATTTTCGATGCATGCGTGTCGAGCACAGCATTTGGCTGAGGCGAGCATTGTGCAATGGACGTAGAGTGGGTGCATGAAAGGGACGAAGGAGTTGGAATGGCGCGCCAAATAGTTGTCGAACACGTCGACGATATCGACGGAACCCCCATCGTGGAGGGAAAGGGCGAAACGATCGGCTTCTCCGTAAATGGAATCGACTACGAGATCGACTTGTCAGCGAAGAATGCGAAAGAGTTCCACAAGAAACTCGATCACTACATCGATCACGCCACGAAAGTGGGTGGCCGCAAGAATCGATCCGCAGGCACACTCACATCGGGTGGTGAGGTCAAGCGGAAACCTGCGCGGCGGGACCGTGACCATATGAGGGCAGTACGGGAATGGGCTCAGGAACAGGGCTATGACATCGGGGTCCGCGGGCGAATTCCCACCGAGATCGCGGACGCGTACAACGCTGCTCACTGACGACCGCCAGAAGAGCGCCGTTGTTATTTCAGCTCCGCGATCGGGTGGATGGAATGGCAGGCTGAAGGAGAGTCGGCATTCGCGGATGGCGTATCGGCGAGAGTTCCTGCACTAAATTCTGCTCCCAGACCTGCCATTCGACGCGCATGCCCGGTCTCGGAGCAACCGCGACCAATCCCCGCCCTTCCAATGAACCACTTGTCCTCAAGGAAAACCTCGATCTTCTTCACAGACTCTCGCCAGTATCCGACCACTTCTGACCAGCGCTATCAACAAAAATCGTGAAGCTGCGCCGGCGACGCAGGGGAGAAGATCTCGAAACGAGAGACGATCCACCTCACCCCGATCGAGTGGGGAGATTCCGGAACCGCTCCTCCTCAATTCCGGCACCCGTATCCACGGTCAACGACTCCTCACCGAGATTTGGCGACACCACCAGCGGATAAGACCATCTTCATTACGTCGGGATGGCGGTCGGTAGATGATGCGGATGATGCCCTCGCCGCCGTCCTTGGTGCTCATCGCTTCCCAACAACGGCGGCGAACCTGGTGGGCGCGGTCCGGTGTTCCAATCTGGCCCAGGCTGCGTCGGCGGTGAACGGCCCGAACGTGCAACACGTCCCGTCGTGGCGGTCGACTTCGACCACCCAGTACTCGGTCACATGGAGGGCTGCTACGGCGTCGACAACGGTGTCAGTCATCGGTGCTCCTTCGGAAGAGTGAAGCCTCGCGATTGCGTCAAGATCCATTGTCCGCCGACGCAAGCTTGCAGGGCGATGACGCGATACCGACACCGCCGACCAAGTCGACGGTGCGCAGAGGTCCGGTACGACCGACAGGTCGATCGCGACCCTCGCCCGCGCCCACTCCTCCGTATGCCCCTCGGCAGAGCTGACGGGTGACATCTGCATCGTCGCGCAACTCGCTGAGCTTGCCCGGTGTCTTGATGCATGTCGGCATGCAGTAGATCGGTGAGTGCAGCGACTTTGAATGATGCTCTACACAGTGCGAGAAGGCTGTTCTAGCCGATCCGATTTCTGCCAATGCCTTCGCGTAGTCAGGACCGCCCGAGATCGACGGCGCCGTCGATCCTGTCCGACCCGAAGTACCCCACCGTGCGCCTGAACAGGGCGCGGGGTCGGCCGTGGAACGCAGCCGCGGGTGGCCTAGCGCCGCCTGGCGCCGATCACTCGCCCGGGAATCCGACAGGCCCGGGCGCCGACGCCGTCATCCTCGACCTCGGGGACGCGGTGCCCACCCAGCACAAAGCCGATGCACGCCGCATCGTCGCCGCAGCCACCGCCACCACGCCGGCGTGGGTACGCGTCAACGCCGTTCGATCCACCGACTGTGAATCCGACCTCGACGTCGTCGGAGCGACCTATAAAAGGGGGACCACACCCACCGGATGCGGTCCCCACGTGACACTGGTCAGACAGAGCGCACGTTCGTGGCCTGCGGGCCCTTCTGCCCCTGACCGACCTCGAACTCCACACGCTGGTTCTCGTCGAGCGACTTGAAACCGCTGCCCGAGATTTCCGAGTAGTGCACGAAGACGTCCGGAGTTCCGTCGTCGGGTGCGATGAAACCGAAGCCCTTCTCACCGTTGAACCACTTCACAATGCCCTGCGCCATGCCGATACTCCCTAAATCTCGATCCGGACCCTCACATCGAGGTTCCGATCTCGATGACCTGATCCTCCCATCCTCGGTGTAGTCGCGAAGACCGCGCACCGTATTCGCATCGATCTACGACCGGTCGTCGATGCACTTCCAATGACGTGTGGTGGCGGACTGATGGTGTCGCTGGCGCACGTGACCGGTCGTTCCCGCCAACCGGCGACTCCAGGAGTGGGCGGGGATCGCGGCGACGTACTCGTGGGTTCCGCCGACATGGGTGGCGCCGATCGGCATTGCTTCTTGCTGATCCCAGTGGGGGGATTGCAATCCCATGTTTTAGTCGTTTGGACTAAAACCATGGAAGCGATGACGGAGGCACTCGACGTCGTCGGTGCGGCAATCGTGCCGAGCGACCTGTTCGGCCCAATCACCCACGATCCGGCGGCTCAGCGCGCTGCCCGTCGACGGTTCCACCGCCTGTCGGTTCTGATTCACCCGGATCGGGTTGATCCCGCGTACGCAGCCCGCGCCGCAGCGGCATTCACGCACGCGTCCAACCTGTACCGCCGCTGGCAGCACGATGCGACCACTACGACCTCGACCACGGCCACGGCCACGGCCACGGCGATCGTGTTGGACGGCAATCGCGGCTCCTATCGACTCGGGCCCCGGCATGCCCGCGGTTCGATCGCCGACCTGCACCATGCCGCCGACAGCGGCGGGGCGGGCGTGGTGATCAAGGTTCCCCGCAATGTCTCCTCGAACGCCTTGATCGATGCCGAATGGGCCGCGCTTACTGAGATCGCGGCGTCCGCCGAGGGCGGGAATGATTGGCTGCGCGCGTACTTCCCACAGCTGATCGACCACCTCACCCACGCCGACCCTGTGACCGGCGCCCGGCGGCAGGTGAACGTGCTGGACTCGCTGACCACTGGATTCGTCACCCTCGCCGAGGTGTCCGGGCTGCGTACCCGGACGGGCTCGATCCGCGGGATTGGGTGTGGATGCACCGGCGTCTACTGCGGGCTCTTGCCGCCGCGCATCGCGCCGGTTGGGTGCACACCGCGGTGACCGCGGACAACGTGCTCATTCACCCTGAGCGGCATGGAGTGGTACTGGCCGGGTGGGCGTTCGCCACCCGCCCAGGAACGGTTCCGCTGGCGACGATCCCCTCTCGGCGTGATCACTATCCACCGGAAAGTTCCACCGGCTCCCCCGCAACCCCGGCCTGGGATGTGTTCATGGCCCACCGGTTGATGCTGACCATGCTCGCCGACACGGCCCCGGACCGCCTGCGCGCGTTCGCATGCGGCTGCCTGCAACCACAACCTGGTCTGCGCCCTGACGCCGTCGATCTGCTCGACGAGTTCGACGACCTGCTCGACACGCTCTACGGGCGGCGACGCTTCCGCCCGTTCACCATGCCCACCACGAAAGGACAGTGATCCACCATGGGATACGGCAAGTGGGATGACGACACCTACACCGCGGCCAAGACGTTCCGCGCCACCCGCGGCGTCGACGACTTCGGCTACACCAGCGCGATGTACGCACGGCCGAGAGACCAGTGGAAGGCCGGTCCGACCCTGGACCCGCTGGGTGTGACCGTGCGGGAATGCCGGGATTCGGCCGGGCACCCCGAGTCGCTACCGATCGCCGTGCTCTTCGACGTCACCGGTTCGATGGGCGCGGTACCGCGGATCATGCAGGACAAGCTCGGCAAACTGCACGGACTGCTGCAGCGCAAGGGGTATGCCGACGACCCGCAGATCCTGTTCGGCGGCATCGGGGACGCCGACTCCGACCCAGTGCCCTTGCAGGTCGGTCAATTCGAGTCCGGCAACGCCATGGACGAGCAACTCCGCACCATCTTCCTCGAAGGCAACGGCGGCGGGCAGAAGTCCGAAAGCTACGAACTGGCCGCATATTTCATGGCCCGTCACACCGCCACGGACGCGTGGGACAAACGCGGCCACAAGGGGTACCTGTTCATCATCGGCGACGAACTGAACAAGGCCCGACTGTCGGCCCGCCACGTGCGGACGGTGATCGGCGACGACCTCGACCGCGATGTCACCGTCGAGTCGGTGTACCGGGAACTCGAACGGCGGTGGAACGTCTACTTCGTACTGCCGAATCAGTCGGCGTACTACCACGATCCCGAGATCGCGGACCACTGGCAAAGTCTGTTCGGGGAACGGTTCCTCAAGCTGGACGACCCGGGCGCGGTCTGCGAGCTGATCGCGCTGACGGTCGGCATCGGCGAGGACCGCATCGACCTCGGGGAGGGTCTGGCGGACCTGCGTGACGTCGGATCCGCCGCCGAAGCGGACACCGTCGGTCACGCGCTCGCCGTCCTCAGTGCGGCGCGGACCCCCGTCGTGGTCAGCCCGCTGCCGATCGATCCGGCCGGCAGCGACGACGTGTCCTTCACCTGACACCCGTTCGGTAGGCGGGGCATTCGATCCCGCTTCGGGTGCGAGCCCCACCTCCCGGACGCCCCCTTCCACGACAGGAGACCCATGACCACGGTGTTCGGTGACCGCGACATCATCGTCGTCGACCTGGGCTTCGGCGACGCCGGCAAAGGCGCCACCGTCGACTGGCTCTGCGCACCGGACGCCAGCCTCGACGTCGCAGCCGTCGTCCGGTTCAACGGCGGCGCACAGGCCGCGCACAACGTCGTCGTCGACGGTCGCCACCACACCTTTTCCCAGTTCGGATCCGGAACCTTCTCCGGCGTTCCCACGGTGCTGTCGAAGCATGTCCTCGTCGAACCGATCGCCCTCGCCACCGAGGCCCGCGCCCTGGCCGCGTTGGGGGTGCCGAATCCGCTCCAGTTACTGCACATCGACGCCCACGCGCTACTGACAACCCCGATCCACGTCGCCGCCAACCGCGCCCGCGAGGACGCCCGCGGCGACGGCCGGCACGGCTCCTGCGGCAAGGGCATCGGCGAGACCGCCGCCTACGCCCTCGATCACCCGGACGCACCCACCGTCGGGGACTGCCACCGCCCATCAGTTCTGCGTGCCAAACTTGCCGCGATGGCCGACCACTACCGTCACCTGGTCTCCCCCAGCGTGCACCGGTGGCCCGCCCTCGACGACATGGTCATCATGTACTCCGAATTCGCGGCCGCGGTCCGGATCACCGACGACGGTGACCTCGCCGCCCTCGCGAACCAAGGGCGCCTGGTTTACGAGGGCGCACAAGGAGTGCTACTCGACGAGTGGCGCGGGTTCCACCCACACACCACCTGGTCCACCGTGGAACCGAGCAACGCGCGCACACTCTCCGCCGAGCAAGGCCGCGACAGCCACGTCCTCGGCGTCACCCGCACCTACACCACCCGGCACGGTGCAGGCCCGATGCCCACCGAGAACCCGACACTCGCTACGGTCCTACCCGAACGGCACAACGACACCGGCAGCTACCAGGGCACCTTCCGGATCGGGGACCTCGACGAGGTACTGATGCGGTACGCGACAAAGGTATGCGGCGGGGTGGACACTCTCGCCGTCACCCACTTCGACGCCGTCACCCGTGCCGCAGCGGCCGGCATTCCCCTCCGTAGCGCACGCCGGTACCCCGGCGTCGGCGACCTGCTGCCCCTCGGGCCGTGGAAGGACCTCACGCATCAACAACACCTCACCGACGTCCTGTCCGCACTCACGCCCGACACAGTCGAGTTGCCGACACATCCAGCAGACGTCGCGGCGCACCTCGCATCGCTGGTCGGCGCACCGGTGGTGCTCACCTCCGACGGTCCCCGTCGGGCCGCTCGTCGCGTCCGAGAGCCTGCTGTCGCATGATCACCGTATGGAACAGTCATCGGTCTCCGTCGACGTGGTCGCTCTCCGGTTCGGCAACCCGGAGCCAGGCTCGCTGCGCTACGGCGTCGCGCCCCGCCGCTGGGAGCCGTACACCGGGCAGACGGCCCTGCCCGGTGTCCTTCTCGGCGCCGGTGAACGCCTCGAGACGGCTGCCCGCCGTGCCGTCACCACCAAGCTCGGTATCCCGGACGACGCGATCCTGGCCGTGGGACAACTCGAGGTGTTCGACGAACCCAGTCGCGACCCACGCGGGCCGACCCTGTCCATCGCCATGTGGGCCGTCATCACCGCCGACAACATCACCACGGACCCTGCCGCCGCCACACTGTGGCGTGGCTTCGACGAACACGGCACCCTTGCCTTCGACCACGACCGCATCGTCGCGGCCGGACGCCGCATCCTCGCCACCAGCCTCCTCTGGCGGGACGCAACATTCACCCGGGCCCTCCTCGGCGCAGAATTTCCCGCCACCCACGCAGTCACGGTCACCACTGCCCTCACGGGCAGCCGGCCCGATCAAGGCAATCTCAATCGCACGCTCAAGGCGATACCTGGACTCGAACGTACCGACGAGCGCGTCCGAGTGCAGGCCACCGGCCGACCGGCAGTCGTATGGCGTTGGACCACAACATAAATGACACTCCCACGGACGCCGTGCCACGTGCGCACCGAGCGGGGCTACCGTCCCTGACGTCGGTCACTGACGCGAGCATAGACGTAGCAACGAGTCTGGTCGCAGCTGTTCGGGGTCAGGGCTCGGATTCGACACCTCATACCCTGTCACCGGGTACTGCTCGGTGTCTCGTTCGATCTTTGCCGCATGCGGTGACGCAGGTTGTAGTACCAGTCGGGATTGGTCGGTATACCGTCGGTGCGCCCTCGAAAGCGTCGTGTCGCACTCGTTCCCGTGAACTGTCTACTGCGACAATATGAGCCATTACGGAGGAGCTGGAAAATTCAGTCGAGCAACGAATCTTTCTCAGGTTCGTGGGTGGGTCGGTGACGGCAGATCCCGAGGTGATTGGGAGGGCGTATGGAGGGTCGGAACGTTCCTCGTCGTGGTTCGGGATGATCTTGGGGAAGCAGCACCGACTCGCCGGTGCGACCGTTCCCGACCACCTCGTCAGTGGTGCTGCCGGCTATTCGGAGTCTGCTGTGCCGATATCGACCGTGAGGTCCTCGGTGTCGGCGAAGACCAGACGGCCGTCGTCAAGGGCGACCGCCCACCTATGGACAGGTGCCCAATCGTGGCCGCGTCCAGCGGTGTCGGTCAGTTCGGCGTAGTCCTCGACGATCACGCCTGTCGCTGCCTCAGACGGCCTACGCACCAGCACCCGGGTGCCCACGCGCATCGCATCAGGTGACGCCTTCTCGCTCTCGTCACTCATGGACTGCACCTTTCTTCGGCTGCCCCTCGGAGCATAAGCATGACCCGTCCGCGCCCACCAGACGAACTCACAACCACCAGCCGATCTGTGCTCAGGCCATGTGGGTCCACACGTGCGCCGGCCGCGCAGGTGGCGAGCTAGCATACGGGTCGCCCACGGCCCGCATTACGGTCGATTTCTCCCGGGACGAAGCGCGGAGTAATCCGATGTTCCGCGGGTACTCCCGACCTACGCTGCACAGCGGGCTCGACGGTCCCGGTGGCAGCCAGGCCCTACGACCAGCGCTCCCCTTTCGCTGGCCGGGGGGCCGCTCGCCGCCGAGGCATCAAGAGCTCGCCGGCGCCGCCGTGGCCACGGCGGCGCCCATAAAGTCTTTATCGACACGGACACTGACCGGGTGAGTGAGCTTCGGTTTACCGGTGTGATCGGGCTGGAGACGTCTCGTCGAGAAGCGAATCGACAAGGTCCGCTGCCGCGGCGGTTCTTGCGAGGTTCTTTGTTGTCCCACTGCCGGTTGCTGTGTGATCCAGGTAGCGGACTTCGCACGTGAACACCGGCGCGTGGGCGGCGCCCTCCATTCTCACGGCCCACTGCGGGGAGGGATGGCCGTGGTGTTCGGCATGGCTGATCACCCAGGCGATCGGGTTCTTCTGCGCTCGCTCCCGCCGTCTCGATGCCTGGCCCGAATCCGAATCCATGGGTCCGCAGCGCGCTGACGCCGACCTCACCCGTACCCCTGCGTGGGTGGCGCTCGGGGAAACGGGCTGCGGATCGTCACGCAGCGGAGAGCCGACCTCCGGATGGCTCTCCCCTGCCGCGACGGCCTTCGTCAGGCCCCACGCTGCGTCCTGCTCGGCGCGCTTCTTACTGCCCGCGGTGGCCCACGGCCCACAGACCTGACCCACCCGGAACCGGGCCGCGAACACCGGCGTGTGCGAGGGCCCGCGGTGATCGCCGTCAATCTCGGGCCGGTGCAGGTCCGGGTGCGCCTGCAGCCACATCGACACCACACTCGGCCCGAACTCCGGATGCGCCCGCGACGCCCAGTCGAAGACCTCACGTCGGATCGGCGCCCAATTCTCCCCGGCTTCGAGCAACGTCACGATCGCGGTCACCGTCACGTCATCGGTCTGCACGCGGCGGCGCAACTCGCTGACCACCTCACCGATCGGGTCACGTGCTGTTGCAGCCGCGAGCACCTTCGCCCACCGCTTCGAGTCGAGACCCTCGAGTTCTCCGGCCGCGACGACCTGCGCGGTCACCTTTCGATCGCGTGCCTTGAAGTGCGCTGCCTTCTCTTCCCGGTCCGCGGCGACCCGCCGGTTGATATCAGCGGCGAGGTTGCCCAGTTGCTCTGTCGTGTACGGGACAGGCTCGGAGTCGAGATGGGCGAAGATCACCCGCTGGGTAATCAGGTCCGACACCCTACGCAGCGGCGACGTCGCGTGCGTATACGCCGCCAACCGGAGCCCGTGATGGCCATGCACCGTCGGTGCGTACGTGGCAGCACGATACGACGATTGCAGACGCGAACGCAGCTTCTCGAACAGCACTGGATCGGTCATCGCCACCGCAACCTCCGCCGCGAGGTCCTCGGTGCTGCCCGCCGTCACCGCGCTACGGTGATTGCGGAACAGTACAGGAAGATCCTCCCGCACACACCACATGGCGATCGCCTCGTTGGCTGCGATCATCAACTCCTGCACGATGACATATCCCACCGTCCGCACGTCCAGCGGGATCGGCGCGATCCCCCCTTCCTCAGTGGAGCCCCAGCCGTGCGCGAGATCGTAGAGGGCGAAGACACCGGACCTGCGACGTCCCTGGAGCAGCACCTCCGCAGCGCCATTCGCGGCTCGCACGCCCTCGTGTAGCGGGTCAGCGACCGACCTGAGGATTTCGGTGATCTGCGCATGATCGACCGCGACACACCTACCGGCCGGCACCCGCCCGCGATCGACGCTCACCCCGGACACCACCCCGTCCGCGGACAGATCAGCTAATACCCGCAGCGTGGACCTCTCCGCTGCCTCGGTCAATGTCGCCGCCTGCTCGGTGTCGCGGCCAAGCATCGGCACCGTCCGACGGGACAGATACTTCGATTCACGGCGCAGGAATGCCGTCGCATCGGCGTCGGAACCTAGGGCCACGACGTCCGCGACCCCGGCGATGTGCACCTCCACCTTCCAACCCGAACCGTCGGCGAGCTCGGTCACCGCGAACGCATCATCGCGATCGAGGGCCTCGGACCGATCCACCATCAACAACGGCACACCACTATTGGACACTGCGCCTCCTCAACCAGAAATCGGCAGCGACACTGCACCAGAAACCATCAGTACCAGCGACGGACATCAGTGTCGATCACCTCTTCCCTTCGACACGCCCACCGATCCGGCGGACTTGCGGCTACGCCGCCAACGCCCTGTTGAGGCAGCTTCGTCCCTGCCCACCCTGGTGTCCCCTGGTGCCGGTCTCTTGCCCCTGAGCACCCGTTACTTCCGAATCTGACGACCACCGAAACGGGGGCCGCGCTGTACGGGAGCAGCTCCAGCGTGCACGAACACGCCCGACCAGCACGAACAAGACGACCACCTCGCTCAAAAGCGTAGATCTGGTCTAACACCCGGGCCGACAACCTAACGCGAGGCGCGCCGTGTATTCGGTGAGAGTTCACATTTGCCCTACCTGCCAATGGACCTGCGCGGCTTGACCCCGTCACCAACTCCTCCGCCCGCCCTGCCGCTGGCCCCACGGATGGAAAATGCTGTCGCTGAATCGAAGTCGGTCATGACTGGTTTATGGACGGATCCTACGATTGTGCCCGAACCGAGAGCCGCAGTGGCATATTTCTGAGTATGCCCAGGTACCTGGTAACGCTCGATGATGGAACATCGAGCGAGAAGACATTCGAATCAGACTTTCACGCGATTAACGAGACGCACCGGCCCCATCCACCCCGGCGCGGCATCGCCCAGATCGACCGTTACGACAAGGTCGGAACGCTGGTCCCGGTGTGGCCAGCCTCCACAACCAAGTCCAGCTGACCGCGGTGCGTAGCGCGCAAGCCCGGTCCTTCAGGGCCGGTTAGCGCATCGACTTCGGCCTACCGGGAGCACGGGGCGGTCGCCGCTGCTGCTCGATGTACTGCCGGATGATCGAGATAGGTGCCCCGCCACACGATGCGGCGAAGTAGCTCGGGGACCAGAGGTGTCCGTTCATCGAGTGTCGGTTCACCCATTCGCGGTATTGGTCGCGTAGGCGGCGTGCGGAGACGCCTTTGAGGCTGTTCACCAGCTTCGAGATTTGGATGGTCGGAGGATATTCGATCAGCAGGTGCACGTGGTCGCCCTCCCCGTTGAACTCGACCAGCCGAGAACCGAAGTCGTCGCACACGCTGCGCATCACCTGTTCGCAGGTGGTCAGCAGCTCGTCGGTGAGGACTCCGCGCCGATACTTGGTAACAAAGACCAAGTGGACGTGCAGGGCAGAAACAACGGAGCGGCCACGTCTGTATTCAGGTTCAGAAACCATAGACCAATGTTATTCTTTGGGTGTGCAGTTGCGATACCAGTACCGCGTCTATCCGACGCCCGGTCAGCAGGACATGCTGGCCCGGTCGTTCGGGTGTGCGCGGGTGGTGTTCAACGACTGCCTGCGCATCCACCAGGACGCGTATGCGTCCGGGGTGAAGCTGTCGGATACCGCCGTGCAGAAGCAGGTAGTCACCGCAGCGAAGAAGACTCCGGAGCGGGCCTGGTTGGGCGAGGTCGCATCGGTGGTGCTGGTGCAGGCGTGTCAGGACGCGCGGCGGGCGTACCGAAACTGGTTCGACTCGCTCTCCGGGAAACGGAAGGGCCGCAAGGTCGGCGCGCCACGGTTCCGGTCCCGCAGGGACAATCGGCAGGCGATCCGGCTGACCCGCAACGGGTTCTCGAATCGCCCGAACGGGAAGCTGTACGTGGCGAAGGTCGGCGAGTTGGAGGTCGCCTGGTCCCGCGATCTGCCCTCGGAACCGTCCTCGGTGACGATCGTCAAGGATGCAGCGGGCCGGTACTTCGCGTCGTTCGTGGTCGAGACCACCGACGAACCTCTGCCGCCGGTCGATGCGGAGGTCGGTATCGACCTCGGGTTGGCAACGTTCGCGGTCCTGTCGAACGGCAAGACGATCAGCTCGCCGAAGTTCCTGCGCCGTGCAGAACGCAAGCTCCGCAAGGCGCAGCAAGTTCTGTCGCGCAAGGAGAAAGGCAGCAACAACCGGGTCAAGGCACGTATTCGCGTCGCGAAGGCCCACGCCAGAGTGTCCGACGCTCGCAAGGACTGGGCGCACAAGCACTCCACGGCGATTATCCGCGAGAACCAAGCGGTGTTCGTCGAGGATCTGTGCGTGAGGGGGCTGGCGCGGACGCGGTTGGCGAAATCGGTCCACGACGCCGGGTGGGGCATGTTCACCCGCATGGTGGAGGAGAAAGCCGCCCGCTACGGGCGCACCTTCGTCAAGGTGGACCGGTTCTATCCGTCGTCGCAGATCTGCTCCCAATGTGGGGTCCGGGGCGGCCCGAAACCGCTTTCGATCCGGGAGTGGGCATGCAAGGCGTGCGAAGCGGTTCACGACCGCGACGTCAACGCCGCGAAGAACATCCACGCCGCAGGACGTGCGGAGTGGCTAAACGCCTGCGGAGGGGCAGTCAGCCTTCTCTCCTAGAGGGAAGCGAGCCCCAACGAAACAGGAACCCACCCAAGCGGCGCGCAGCGGCGCAGTAAGGAATCCCGGTCGTTCACGGCCGGGAGGACGTCAAAACGCTTGACTGGATGGTCGCGTCGGTACGCAGTGTCGCAACGACAGCTAAACCCTGCTCCGTGCGGGCAAGCTCGAAAGCGTTCTGAAGTGTAATCACCGGTTGGCCTCCGATTCCGTACCGTCGGCGGCTTGACCCCGGCCCCGGTGTGCGGGTCGAGTTTCGAGTCGCTCTTCTGCCCAGTATGAGCCATCCGCTGCGACCAAAGACGCCGAAATTTGGAGAGGCCCCGAGCGCGGACCCGACAATCTCGCTGTCCACCACCCGTTGGCGAACAACGAAACGAAAGAGCCACCGGCGCCGAGAATCCAAGTCACCAGCAGCTTCGCGAAGGTTCTGCTCGAAGACGACGAAGGCCAGCCCAGCCCCTCGGTAACCGATGCCACAAGGCCCGGTCAAGTCCCGTGAGGTGGTGTACGACATCGTCGCGTGAGTCTTCGTCGGGTGGTTATGCGGTCAGTGCCGCTTGAGTCACCTCCTGAGTGGATTCGGTGGCGGTGCCGTCGGGGTGGACACCGCGGGAGCGGGCCAGCACGTCGAGCCCGAGATAGCGGCGGCCTTCGATCCACTCGTCATGCTGCTCGGCGAGTACCGCGCCGACAAGCCGAATCAGGGCGGTGCGATCGGGGAAGATCCCGACCACGTCGGTTCTGCGCCGGATCTCCTTGTTGAGCCGTTCCTTTAACCGGCCTTCGCGTGTGGGTCAATCGCAGACTGGCGATCTGGAGTCAGCGGTCGAGCCGGTGGAGGTGATCGGTCAGGGCGTCTGCAACGCGGTGGTGGCGAGCAGCTTCGTCGGGCCAGCCGCGGTCGCAGGCATCGGCTTCGAGTGCCTGGACGTCGGTGCGTTGCGCCTCGAGCGCGCCGCGGAACTCGGGTCCGGTGACGAAGTTGTCGCAGGTCTCGCAGATGTTGGCATAGGGACAGGCTCCGGCCGCTTCGTGCCGAGAACAGTAGCCATGGGCAACACGGGTTTTGAGCATCTCGCTGCCGAGCCAGCTGACGGTGTCGGGAACGATCGGCTTGCCGACCGGGGTAAGGGTGAACCGGCGGCGCATCTTGCCCATGGCCTGGTCGTAGGCGTCGCGCAACGTCGGCGATGCGAGGGTGGCGTAGCGGAGAGTCATCTGAGGAGTGACGTGCCCGAGCAGCGCCATCAACGCCTGCAGGCTCATCCCGGCATTGGCGAGCTCGGTGGCCCAGGTATGCCGCAGCTGGTGCGGGGTGACAATCAGGGGCCCGCCGCCAGTGCCGCGCAACCCAGACCGTTCAACGGCGGCGAGCAGCCCGTTGCGCAGCCGGGTCTGGCCGAGGCGGCGGCCGTGCGCGACGAACAGAAAATCGGTCAAAGCTCCGGTGCGCGGATGCGGCAGTGGTCGGCAGACGCCGCGTTGGGTGGTCCACTCGTCCAACACCGCGACGGTGGCGGCCGAGAGCGGCACCATGCGCTCGGTCGCGAGTTTGCCCAGCGGCACCTTCAGCCAGGTCCCGGCCGGGCCGTAGTCGACGACGCTGCTGAGCTCGAGATCGAGCAGTTCCCCGACCCGCAACCCCGCCCCGCGGAGCGCCGTCAACCCGATGCGGGCGAACGGATCCTCCAATCCGGCAACAGCGTTCATCACCACGCCGTCGACGTCGGGTGCCAGTGCGCGGGGCAAGGGTTGGTCGAGCTTGGGGACGTCGGCAGCGAAGACCAGCCGACGCGGTGGTGCCTGCTCCCAGCCCCATTCGGTGAGATCGTCAAGTAGGTTGCGCAGGCTCAGCACCGCCGATTGGATCACGGCCCTCGAGATGGTGCGTCCGGCGCCGGCGGCGGCGCGTTGCCCACGCCAGGTGCGGGTGCGGTTCCAGGCGAGGAAGCCCTCGATGTGACTGCGGTCGAGGCCGTCGAGGGACGTGACCTCGGGGTGGTGTGTGGTGAGGTAGTCGGCGAACGGCAGGAGGTCGTTGATCAGTGATTCGACGGATTTCGGGCGAAGCACGGCGGCTCGGACGGTGACGTAGCGCAACAACGTCTCGCGGATCGCGTCTGCCATCGGAACGTCGGCGAACCGTTGGGCGTGGCTGCGGGCCCAGGACCGGCGCCGTGGTGGAATGTCGACGATGCGGGCCTCGAACAGCACCTGCCGCAGACCCGCGATCCGGTTGCGGTATGCCCGCCGAGACGACGGCGGAATAGATTGTGTTGCAGCCAATGCGGCGTCGAAATCGTCGACGGTGTCGTTGGTGATGTCGCTGACGAGTCCGCCATGCCAGGCGAGCAGCACCGCCAGGCACTCGCCGAGGACGGTCTCGACCCACGACGGTGCCCAGCCCAAGGCCAGTCCGGCAGTCCGGGCCGCGGCGAACCCGTCCGGGTCGCGGGCCTCGACCGCACTCCCGAGTCCGGTGAGGTTCTTGACCGCGGCGAACTCGAGGTCCAGTCGCAGCTCGTCTCGACCGATGACGTGACACAACAGCGGCCACGCCCCGGTGCTGCGGAGTTCGGTAAGCCGGTCCGAGGCAGGCCGGGCCATCCATTCCCGCAGATCCGGGTGCACGGCCAGGAATGCGGTTGCGATGCGGGTGCGGCCGCGGACGGCTCTTCCGCCCAGCCCGAGGGTGGCGACGTGGTCGAGATAGCCGGCCAGCACCGTATCCGGGTCCACCACGGTCGGCCATGCCGTGGTCATCGCCGTGCCCCGGCGAGACTGGCCCGGGCGGCGCCGTATTCGGCGGCGAGCTGCTCGATCGACAGGTGCACGTACTCGGCGGTGGTCTCCGGGGAGGCGTGCCCCATCAACTCCCGCAGCACCATCAGATCGATTCCCGCGGAGGCGAGTTCGGTGCCGTAGGTGTGTCGCAGCCGGTGCGGACGCACCCGACCCGCGCCGGACAGGTCCCGGTGCCGCCGGAACAACGATCGCAACCCGGCCTCGGTCACCGGCGCCCCCACGGTGGGGCCCCGCAGCACCACGAAGCACTCCGGTGTGACCAACCCGGGTGGCCGCTCGAGGCGCAGATAGGCCGATAGTTCGGTGAAGAACACCGCATCGACCGGCACCACACGCTCCTTCGAACCCTTGCCGAGCACCCGCAGCCGGCGTCGACCGAAATCCACCTCCGCCAACCGAAGCGATCGCACCTCGGCGCTGCGCAGACCCCCGAGCAGCATCGCCCACACCATCGCCCGATCCCGATGGGTGCGCAGCGACGAGACGAACACGTCCACCGCGTCGGCGTCGAGGGATTCGGGCAGCAACCGCGGCTGGCGCACCAGACGGCCTCCGGCCCGGGGCCGGCCGGGCCCGAGATGCCCGAGCAAACCCCGCCCCGACGGACGTAACCCTTGACCCCGCCGGGGTGAGGGCACCGGATTGTCGGCGCGCACCCCGGTCATCACCAGGTACTCGAACAACGCCCGCACCGCCGCGACCCGCCGGTTGATCGTCGACGCCGCCGCCGTGCGCTGCCTGCCGTTCCTCGTCGTTGCGCCGGGTCGGGGATCACGGCGCACGCCCTGCCAGTCGATCCACTCGAACACGGTCACCGGCGTCACCGACGCCAATCCGAGATCGCGGGCGATCAGGAACCGCGCCAGGTTCAGCACATCGAAGGCATACGCCCGCACCGTCGCCACGCTGAACGCACGCCCGGCCAGATGTTTGAGGAACGCGTTCGCTGCCGCGCAACCCTCCCACTCGCCGACCACCACATAACCGTCGTCCACCGCGTGCACCCGAACGGCCATCGCCTGCTCCTCTCCGATCGAGCCGACACCGTCAGCATGCGCCCCATCCGGCCATCGGCCCCGGACCTCACGCCGCGCATAGAATCGTGTCGCCCGAGAGCCGGTTAACCGATCGGGGATTGTTCGACCAGATCTGACGCCAGATCTGCTTCGGGAAGCCGGTGAACGCGAGCAGATCCGGGCGAGCCGCGTCGAGATGGTCGGCGACCTTCGGAAGCTTCTCCGACAAGGCGTCGATCACTCGATCATATTGAGCATGAACGGAATCGGCGTCCGGCTGGTCGTAGACGGAGTGCAGGAGCGCACGCACCCAGGGCCACGAGTTCTTCGGTGTCTGGGACATGAGATTGGTCGAATAATGCGTTCGGCAGCGTTGCCAAGCGGCCCCGGGCAGGGTCGCGCCGATCGCCGACACGAGGCCGGCGTGCGCGTGAAGAGGTCACCAACCGCACGCCGGACAGCCCGCGGGCGACCAGCGACCGGAAGAACGCCAGCCAACCGGCCCCGTCCTCGGCGGAGGTCACCTCGATTCCCAGGATCTCGCGGTAGCCCTCGGCGTTCACTCCGACCGCGACGAGCGCGTGCACGTTCACCACCCGGCCGTTCTCGCGGACCTTCAGGACGAGGGCGTCGGCGGCGACGAACGTGTACGGGCCGGCGTCGAGCGGGCGGCTGCGGAACGCCTCGACCTGGGCGTCGAGGTCCTTGGCCATCACGGACACCTAGGATTTCGACAGGCTGGTGATGCCGAGCGAGTCGACGAGTTTCTCCATCCGGCGGGTCGAGACCCCGAGCAGGTAGCAGGTGGCCACCACCGAGGTCAGGGCCCGCTCGGCACGCTTGCGGCGCTGCAGTAACCAATCAGGAAAGTACGAGCCCTGACGCAGCTTGGGGATCGCGATGTCAAGGGTTCCGGCGCGGGTGGGGGTACCGCCCTGCACGCAGTGCTTGGGGGAGCGAAGTCCCGGTGGCGGTAACCGTTCCGGCTGTTGGTGCGGTCCTCGGAGCGTTCACCAAAACCGGCGCCGCACAGGCTGTCGGCCTCGGCGCCCATCAGCGCGTCGATGAACGTGGACAGCAGGCTGCGCAGCAGGTCGGGGCTGGCGTCGGTGAGGCGGTCGGTCAGGAACTGGTGCAGGTCGATATCGTGGGCAGTGGTCATCGCGTGGTCCTTCATCGAGTGGCTTTGGTCGGTCTCTCGAAGAGTCACGCGATGGCCGCCTTCATTGGGCTACGACACGCCGGTCAGATCCGAATCCGGTCGGTACACCATCTTTATGGACGCAACCCAAGGCCCGTACCAGTCGTCAATTCCTTATCCGATGACAGGGAATGTCATAGGGAATCCATGGACACGGGCGGACACCGCACACAGGCGGCTCCTGCAGCCATTTCCGACCTGATCGCCGGTCGGCTTGCCGCGACGCGCCTGGGTCTATCCGACCTGCATTCAGTCGAAGTAGGCGGTAGGACTGTCGAACTTCCGTACGCCGTCGCAGGGCCACGGCGTCATCGGGTCATGGTCGGCAAGGCATAAGGCGCCCCACCGTCCGCCCTCGGGCTGGTGATCGGCCATGAGCGTCCTCTGCACCCTTACGTACGCTGCAACCTCGGGCAGGTGACGCCTCGCGCTCTCGTAGTTGGTCAGCCGCGACTCAATCGAGCGGTTCAGCTGGGCAACCCGGTGGTCGGACTTCGGCATACCAATTCCTCTAGTCGCGTCGCGAGTAAAAGCCCTCTGGATCGCCCGCCACCCCTTTCGGGCGGACGGGCATCGCCCGTGCGGACTGTTCCGCTACGTCGAGGATGTTCATTACAAACATCGGTGCAGTGATGCAAGTTCGCCCATCCGCCGGCGCGGACAGTAGCTTCCCAGTGATGGCATCGATTCAGGGCAGTCGGACCACCAAGAATTGGAGAACCCCGCCAGCCACTGGGGGTTTGGCTGGCGGGGTCAAATACACCCGCCCACGTCGCTTGGACAGTAGGCATGTGCCGGTTAATCGTATGATAGCGGTCACCAATAGTCAGAAAGTGTGACGCAGTCGATGACGTCAATTCTTTTTCGCCAGTCCGCGGCACAGACCCGTCCCGAGGAACGCCCCCGCGGCGGCGCAGAAGACCCCAGGGTTTCCGGGGACTTGCATGCGCAGCAAAACAAGACATCCGTCCAAGTTCTCATAACCAATACCGACCTGTAGGTTTTGATACGACACCAGCATCAGCTGCAGAAAGGGGGCGCCTTGCAGAAGCGCGCTATCGCCACGCGGCAGGCTGTGCTGGTCGCCGCAGCTGAGGCGTTCAACCGTATGGGTTACGTGAACGCAGGCCTACAAGAGATCATCTCCGAATCCGGGGTGACGAAGGGGTCGCTCTACTTCCACTTCAGCTCGAAAGAACAGTTGGCACGGGCGGTCATCGACGAAGGCTGCGCACGCCTCGATGCGGCATGCTCTCAACAATTCGACTCCCGCACACCAGCACTGGAAGCGTTGATCGGAATCTCGTACGTGATGATCGATCCGTCCAACAATGACATCCTGATGTCGGCCGCATTCCGCCTGCTCAACGAGATGGGCGACTTCCGGGGCACGGGGCACGTGGTCTTCGATCAATGGACCTCGACCTACCAGGCACTGGCGGCAAGGGCAGTCGACGAAGGCGACTTCCGCGCTGACACAAATCCGGACGAGGCCGGCCGCCTGCTGCTCGAGATAACGTTCGGCACGCGCCTACTGGCGGTCGCAACCGACACACTGAGGGAACTGCCTGAGCGTATGACCACCGCATGGAAGGTTTTCCTGCCCGGGCTAGTCGACGACGCGAAAGTCGACTACTTCTCCCAGTTCGCCGCTCGCCGACTGTCCTCGTACCTCGTATCCTCCTAGCGTGTCGTCTCCCGGCGCGGACCCGGAACCGTACCTCCGACTCCGTTGAACGAATCGACTGTGCCGGACATACCCACGGATGCCACATTAAGATCGTCGCTGCGAGCGTCTACTTCTCGAGAGGCGAGGAAGCGGCGCCCCACTGAGGCCCGCCGGCGCTGGCGGCAAATAGCATCACCTTCGATGGCACATTAGAACCGGTTGGTTTTCTGTGGAGGGGTTCGTGGCGCGAGCATGCCAACCGCTACTCGAGGCAATTCCTGTCCTATCCTTCGAGCGGTCGATTACCCGCTGATACGTGCATCGGCAGGCGATCGCCGAGGTCTTCCTCACTGATCACGCCGAACGGTCACTCAGACGAATCACTTCGTCATCGCGGCACAGCGGCCGCGCCTGCACGGCTTCTACCGCACGAGGGGCGGCCTGTACGACACATGTTGCTGACGGAATCACTGCGCCAAGCAGCGCTCTACCTTGCCCACGTGCGATACAAGGTGCCACTGAGCAGACGATTCGTGCTGCAGGACATTCACGTTTGTGCGCAACTGGATGCTCTGGAGGTCGGGCTGCCGGCCGCAGACGTTGCAGCGATCGCCACGCTCTCTGATCTCGTGCACCGCGGTGAAGTACTGTCGAGTCTCCGCATAGACCTGCGGTTTTCGACGTTTCCGCGATTCGGGACATCGAGAAGAGGCGCATCACCATCTCCAGACGACTCTGATCGAAACCAAGCGCCGGCTGTGCCGTATCTGTATTTGTCCAACAGCGTGTTGGATAAATACGTCAGGTGGGGCCACCAGCGCAGTCTGCGCAGTGGGTTGCGTGGCGTCGACGTCGGCACGTGATGAACGGCTCTCTTTCAAGTCGGTGAGGGTCTCGCCGACGGCGGACGCGAGTTCATCGTCGGTGGGGACAAGTTCGCGGACCGGCGCGGGCAGGGTGTCGTAGGTGTAGTCGGCCACGGCCGAGGGTGCGGTGGTGCGGTGGTCTCGGCCAGGGAGTAGCGGACAACGTTGTCATTGCGGCCCGCACAGAGCAGAAGCCCGATGGTCGGAGCATGCTGGTTGTGGTCGTGAAGGTTGTCGTCAACCCAGGACACGTAGAAGCCAAGCTTGCCGACGTACTCGGGTTCGAACCGGCCTATTTTGAGCTCGACTACACCGAAGCGGGACTGCACCCAGTTGAAGAACAGCAAGTCGATATAGAAACTCCGCGTGGGAGTCGATGGCGCACCTTCACTCGTCGCGGGAGCTCCCATGCGCGTCATCATCACGCTTCGAATCCGATCGATGATCTGGAAGTTTTTCCGTGTCAGGCCATTTAGCGAGTTTAACGCGATGTAGGCATGGGATCTTCCGCACATACCCATCCTTGGTGACACACCGTTCACCAATCCCTACACGACAGTGCGGACAGGGAATATGAGCAACGAACTCGAACGGATCCATCACTCACCTCCACCGACTGTGACCTCGTCATACGACTATGACTGACCATGGCGAATCATGCCGCACCGACGCGTACGCCACCACCGAACACCATTAGCAATCGATCCGGCACGCTCCTCGAAACTGAGGAACCTTTCGCCGACCCCTACTTCGCCGGCACGCACAGGGGTAGCACGCCACCCCGGCTCGCGCTCTTCGAATTATTGAGTCAGCGGGCTTCTTGACGATGATCCTCAGGTTGCACGCGCCTCCGAAATCCGCAGCGTTCATCTCCGCCGCAACAGCTTCCACCCGAAGCAGGGACACGATTGGCGATCATTGATCACCCAGACGTAAGGACGTCTTTGCTCTGAATCGACAACGCTCATTGCTAACGAGACACCCTGACGACGTATTGATCAGGCACACTGTCGGACACATCCGTAGTTGTAAGAACAGCCATCCGGAGGTCGGCGCCAACCGATCAGTATGCGGACATGTCCGTTCCACCTGGCACGATGGCGAGGGACAGCCAGACGATCTGGCCGAACAACGCAACAAGGAGCACCATCATGGCACTGCCTGTCTTAACACCGGAACAACGCGCCGAGGCACTGGCGAAGGCCGCGGAAGCCCGCAAAGCGCGTAGCGAACTCCTATCCGCAGTGAAGGCGGGAGACCTCAGCGTCGAGGCGGTGCTCACCAAGGCCGAAACGGACGAAATCGTGAAGAAGACGAAGGTCTCGGCACTGCTCAAGGCGCTCCCCGGCGTCGGATCAGTGAAGGCCGCGAAACTCCTCGAGGAACT
The DNA here is from genome assembly GCF_000280725.2 of Rhodococcus sp. JVH1. Lineage (NCBI taxonomy): Bacteria > Bacillati > Actinomycetota > Actinomycetes > Mycobacteriales > Nocardiaceae > Rhodococcus > Rhodococcus sp. JVH1. The sequence continues at coordinate 754,068 of NZ_CP166290.1, forward strand.
GTCGATCGCCGAGACCCGTCGTATCGGCGGACTCGGAGCCAACCAGCGCCAGGCACTGATCGAAGCGTCGTCCGCCTCCTGACCTTCGAACTGTCACAGCCTCCGGCCAACTCGAAATGAGCTGGCTGGAGGCTGTTTTTCGCCTTCGCGCGAAAACGTGGACTCAGTGAGCTGCGCTGTACGCTTCCTCGATCTGAGCGGGGATCCGTCCACGCGTGGACAGCTCATAGCCCTCGGTGGTCGCCCATTCCCGAATTTCCTTTGCCCGCGTACGCCCCTGCGACGGTTCCACTGCAGGAGTCGACCGACGCTTCCTTCCACCGACGCGAGTTGCATGCTCGATGTAGAAGGTGAGAGTGCTGTGGAATTCCTTGGCGTTGTTGTCCTTCAGGTCGATCTCGTAGTCGACACGTCGACTGAGAACGCGATGGTCTCCCCTTTGCCGTTCTGGATCGGAGTTCCGTCGATGTCGTCGATGCGTTCGACAACAATTTTGCGCGCCACAGTCCACTCCTTCACGTCGATAACCCGGGGAACACTACTGCGAAGTCATGTTCACCTGCCAATCCGTGACAGGTCTTCGAACGGGACATCGCTGATTCCAGCGTTTGGTAGAGCACGATCGGTGCCCACTCCTCGGAGGCTGGGCGCGGCCATCCGGTCGTAGATCCCGGCTCACGACGAACGCTCGTCTCACTGGAACCACTAGAAATCCAAGCGATCCGTATCCCGCCGACCGCACGGCCTCTCATGCGTGGAGGTTTATGGACGTTCCGTTGCACCTTCAACCATGACCGCCCACCGCCAGCTGGTAGCCATGGACCGCCGCGGCCTGAAGACCGAGCGCGACAATGGATCCCCTTTGGCCGGAAGTCATTCTGTCGGTGGACGTAAAGCCACGGAACCTGCGAGGAGCAACAACGTGCGGCCGTAGCGAGGACCCCTCGGATCCCAACTCAGCTCAACAGGGCCCGAACTCGGGGATCGAGACACTTCCAGTTCCCGCTGATGCGAATGCAGGGAACCTCGACGGCACTCTCGCCGAGGACGATTGCGAAAAGGACACGATCGAGAAGTCTGAGTTGGACAGATACTCGGCGCCAGTCCGGCGGTCGCCTCGCCTCGGTCCGGGTGATTTTAGCGACACGCGGTCAATGTGGTTGACATCGCCAAAGAAGAAGCTATGTACTTTACAAGTATATGGATTCCACAGAAGGACTGATCTCGATGCGTACTCACCGGTCCGCAGCCTCGGCGTTGGAGCTGTACTCAGCATTCCGGCAACAACATCCTCACACAGCGATACCCGAGAACTACGTAACTGAATTTGGCTTCCAACTCGGTCGCTGGCAGTACCGGCAGCGCGTCGCGCGAATGCTCGGCACCCTTCCGGCAGATCGCATTCACCAACTCGATTCAATCGGCTTCGTATGGAGCGAAGACAATGCCCCACTACCCGCGGTCACCCGCACCGACAGCAAGCGACGTCGGATGCTGGCCGAGATCGCTGCTTACCGTGAGCAGCATGGCAATGCACTCGTTCCCGCGAACTATGTCAACTCTGAGGGCGAACAGGTAGGTCAGTGGCTCTACCGGGCAGTGAAGAAGTGGCGAGCAGACGCGCTACCCGACGAGGAGCGTGGCCCACTCGCAGCACTTGGAGTTTCTCCCGGTCCCCGCCCACGCGGACCAAGAACCGCAGCGTGAAAACCGATCCCGCCCAACAGGCCCTCCGCCTGAGCGATGGAGAGTGTCCTCCGCGTCTTTGATGAATTGCCCATTGCGGAGGTCTTCGAAAGTCCAAGTCCGGAATCGTCGTAGCCATCCGTCGGCGCAATCGGTGCGACCTACCCATGCCCGCAATACGTACGACCGTATTACACGGCGTAAGTCCTCACCCGCACCCAATCCTCTCGGCGGAGAACACTGTTCCTCGTCCTCTCACTGGGACAGGATCTTGTTCAATCCCGGTCGTCGCACCGCCAGTGACTACGCCATGCCCATCTGCGCTAGCAGTTCCTCGGTGCGACTTAGGATCGCGTCAGCCTTCCGATCGATATCCTCGAAAGCCTCAGCCAGATCTCCCAATGCCCGGACATCCGCATACTTCCGAGCGATAGCCGCCTCATACTGCTCGGTGAGCGTTTCCGGGCCGAGCGATGCGCAGTCCACCCCGTTCTCGGAGCCGTAGACCCATGGTGAGGACACCTCCTCTTCCACCTCGACCTCGGCAGGCCTGTCCTTCGGATCTGAGCGGGTATGACTCGCCGAGGCGGCTCCCGTCAGATGGGCAGTAACGATTGTCGTGACCGACTTGCCGGACACCCCGCGGCGATCGCGGCGGAGTGCGGCGAAATGTCCCCACTGATCGAAGCTCGGCAGCAGGGGCCCGTCCTGGCCCTCCCGCAGGCCCGGCAGCTTCCCGTAGGACTCCACCGTGTCATCGGCGATTTCATGAGCACTGGCAAGACTTCGTGCGAGCACTCGGTTCGAGGGGTAGCGATCGAAGAACGCCTGCAGGCGTGCCCATCTCAGGTAGATCGCGACGGGGCAGCGCTGAGGGTCGTCCGCTAGTGGGTGCAGCTCCACAGCGTGTCCGGCGCCGACGGTGACGATATTCCCGTCATACGTGACGTCGCTCCGCTGAAGGTCCCCCACCTCGGTCGCGGAGATCCCAACAACGCAGTTGAGCACGAGGATGAGCGCATCCCTTCGGCCAAACAATCCTTGTGGCCACCCGACCGTTGGCAGCGTCAACAGCGCCCCGCGTGCGGTGCGAGCGAGATCGTCGCGTCTACCTGCACGTGCTGACAGAACTTGGCGGATCACTCGAGCAGACCCAGGCGTGGGGTACCCACTGGCGTTGTGCACCCAATTGATCGCTGCGACACGGCGCCGTTGGGTGGACTGAGCCGCCGGATGCTCGTCAAGGAAGCTCGCGAGGGCAAGGGGATCAGCGGGGAGCGCCGACGCCGCGAGCGCAGTACACCAATCAGCGAACAGAGCCCAGTCGTATCGGTACTGTGCACCCTGACCACTCCGGGGAACCAGCGCGGAAACATTCTGCACGCCTTTGATTTCCGACTGCGCGATCGTCATAGTACGAGGCTATGCAATACGATGCCGCCAATCACGCACCAGAGCCATGTGTCGCCCAGAGAGCTCTCTTCCCGAGCCAGGCAACTGCCCACACCGCACGTTCGGCATTATCCCCTGGCCAGCCGCGCAACGGACGAAGAACCACAACCGCACGCCACCAAAGCCCGCCCTCTGTCACCTTCACTCCCAATAGCGTGATGATCGGGCCCGGAGTCCAACTGTTGTTTCGCTCGCTCCCGAGACCACTCGCGACACTAAGCCGTGCGGCGCAAAGATCGGTCACGCTGCGAGTCGTTGTCCAATCGCTCCGCAGCAGAGCCGGCCCGCAACGACTCTCCCCCGACGCGTTCGACGAACTCGTGCGAATGGCCCGCAAGGGCTGCGCGCCGCCGTATCGCGGCGTGAATTGCAGCACCCGAGAGCGCGCCCGAGTTGATATTGCCGTTCGCACGGATGGCACGGAATATCGGTAACGCCGGATCCTGGACAACTGGCGCTGCGGAAAGGCAGACGTGGTCTTCGAACTCCTCGTGTTGGTGGAGCAACCGAATCACACCTGGACGACCGAAGCCGTCGACAGCCGAAACCACCTCGAGCCAGCGCCTGTAGGCACACGGCGCGCACATTGTGTGATCCCGCGTTGACTGGACATGCTGGATTAAGCCATCGACCAGACTTCCGTGCGGCCCTACACGCTGGACCTGAAGGTCGCCGTCGCGGCCCTGCGCCACGTCAGCAATGGTGAGCATGGACAGCTCGCAGCGCCGAAGTGCCCCCGCGAAACCCATGAGCAACAGTGCGCTGTCGCGGCGCTCCCGCGCACGCTTGACCCATGTCGTTGCGTCACGACGGCTCGCATCGACAATTCCTTCGAGCTCGCCGATACGAAGTGGGTGCGCCCGTTTGGTTGGGCGGTCACCGTTCTGCTTGTATGCCCTTCGCGCGTTCGCGAGCGCGTCTTTGACACACGGCGACCGACCGGGCAGGGGCAATCCAGATGCGCGGTGCCAATAGTTGATGGACGCCACCCAGCGACTCAATGTCGCAATGGAGTACATCCGATCGCCCACCTCGGACCGCGTCTCCGCGCTCTCACGCACATAGTCGGCGACAGCACGAGGGTCGGTGGGCATCAATGAAATTTCTCGGGGCGCACACCAACTCGCGAACCTAACCCAGTCCTGCCGGTAGTTTCGTGCGGTGCTGGCAGATTGCAGCCGGTCGAGTTCGGCAATGACTCGATGGTCAACTCCCGGCAGCGACTGCGTCGCGTCGCCGCCCGACGGAACGGTAGGCATGGCCTCCGCTGACGTCGGGCTTGCAGGGCGTGACACATCGTGAGTGCTCACGTGCACATCATTCCAGGAGTAGCGGTCGTTTTCGTGGATCCGCTACGCCGTGCCGTAATGGCACAGCTGCGACCGGGATGTTCTCGTTCGCCGGATGTGGTGATGCACGGTGCATCACCCGGTCGCGCGGCCTACTGAAGCAGACCCCGCTCCCCACTCTCGCACGACCACCCCCTGATGCTTCCTCCTGCGGTTGATGCAATCCGAGGCAGCTCCCCGCAACAGTCGATCGCAACTTCCATTGTTCGGATGGTGCCTATATTCTTGGAAGAGGTCCTGACCTGGGGACTTCCTCACATCGAGTTCTGAGCTTCTTTTAGCGTGGGTCTGATAACAGATTGCGGAAGTGACTGGACCCTAGCTTCTTTTCTTCGCCGTTTCCGCAGAATACTTGCCGCTCGCCGTGGGTCAGAGGGCCGTAGATCCCGCTGCTACAAACCCACACCGGAACCTCTTGAACAGGCATTTCGTTGCCATCAGACGTGGCGGCTGCGGTCAGCACGACTTGTGCGACGGTTCCCCATTATGCCGGCAACGCGATAACTGGTTGGAGGCACTGCGCCGACGGCTTTGCGCTCGTTGACGATGACGTTACGAATTGCTGACGCCCCTCTTCTCGCTCCGTGCATCAAGACCCGTCTGAAGGCGTCCGTCTCACCGAGACTGGAGCGGTCAATTATCTTGACAGCGGGAAGAACGCCCCTTCTGGAGTTTCGTCAAGTGACGTAACACTGGGAGGGGTACGGCGGGCCTAATGTGGGTCGGTTCCAGGCGTGGCCCCGCCCCTAAGGGCGGATTCCAGGCATTAGCTCGGCGACATTCTTCACCGATCGCCCCGGCCAACCAAAGACTTCGGTGGCGACCATGCGTATGGCCGTTGGTATGGCCGTGCATATGGCCTTAGGTAAGTTGTTCATGGCAGCTCGATCCAGGAGTTGAACACGGCGCCATTCGCACTCTTGGTGGCGCACCGAAGAAGGCCGCGGCCGGCACCCACCCCCGCTCCCCCGGCCCGGGTATGCAGCAACGAGAGCGGTTTCCCCTCTGAACAGGGAGTTTATGGCTCCGTGCCCCGCGAGAAGCGCCAGGCCCCCTTCGGCTGCCGTCCGCAAGACCAGGTTCCTACCTCGCCGCTCCGTGTAGGGGAACGACCCACCGTGACCCCGAAAGGTCGGTGCCGAGCAAGCAGAGTCCACTCCCCCATCGCGCAGATTCAGGCAACAGGAGAACCAATTTCGCCACTATGTGAACCGTTCAGGTCTGCCGATCTGAACGAGCAAAAGACCCTCTGAACTGCTCGTATATCTATGGCCTTAACTATGGCCTTGGCAACGTCCTTAACAAACGCCGCTACCACCACCAGTGACATGACCGCCACAGTCACCTCGTTTATGCCCTGTGCGACAACCATCGCAACCACGTTAACCATGCCCTTACACACCGCCCTTGAATAGGCCGTGTAGACGATCATCAACCCGACCTTCTACAAGACGGCCTATAAGGCCGATGTCAACACCGTTCACAAAGGCCTAGAACAAGACCTGTTGCACCACCTGCCCAACCACCGTTGAACAGGCGTGATTAATAGCCTTAGCAACGGCGATACTCATGACGTGTTGCACCCCCTTAGACAGGGGCGTGTCGTTGGCCATCTACGAGACCGGCCAGCCGTACCGTGCTATGCATGTCACCAACGCAGCCCCCGCGCAGTGTGCTCATCGCCAACCAAAAGGGCGGTGTCGGCAAAAGCTCGATCGTCGCAGCTGTCGCAGGCATGGTCTCAGCCGCCGGACGCCGGGTACTCGTCGTTGACGCAGACCAGCAGGCAAACGTCACATCCTCGGATCTCGGAGTTGAGGGAGACCGCGGGAAGGGCCTCAGCATGGCCCTTCAGTACGCGCACCCGCTCGAACCCACCCGAGAGGTCCGACCGAACCTCGATCTCATCCCCGGAGGACCAGCACTCGCGGTCATCGGCGCGATCGCAGCGACCGCCGCCCAGTCAGGAATGGATCTGCGGGGCAACCTCGTGTCCACCCTCACCGAATTGCAGTCAGTCGAACACTACGACCTGATTCTGATCGACTCGGGCCCCGGAGACGCCCCACTGCTCGACGCACTGCTGGGTACCGCGCGCTACCTCCTCGTGCCGACCAAGGACGACGATGCAAGCCTGTCGGGAGTGGAGCTCCTCGCAGCCCGCTACCTTCGCGCACGGGAGAACGGTTCCCTCATCCAACTTCTCGGTGTTGTTCTCTTTGATGCGAACCCACGCGCGACAGCGCGGAACCGTGAGGTTTTCGAGCAGGTTGAGGACCTGCTCGAGGGCAGCGGCGCTGCGCCGTTCGAAACCTTCATTCGCTCTGATCGTGCAGCCGCCGTCGATCTCCGGATCCGTCACCTGACCCCCGCGGAACTGGTTGCCGCCGCCGAGGATCAACTGAAGAATCGGATCCAGCGGCTGCGCGACAAGAAGCGCCTCGGTGAGCGTTTGTGGTCCCGAGACCCGTCAGGTCTCGCGAGTGACTACCAATCCCTTACCCGAGAAGTTCTCAGCCGGTTGGCGTCGGCGGAGAAGGACGAAGTTTCCGGGGGAGTGGCGTGAGTGCACGACGCCGGAAGGCTGCATTCGATCCCGGAGCTCTTGGAGATCTCGACGATTTGCTCCCCACGTTGAGCATTGTCACCGAAACGGTCGACGAAACGACTGCCCCGCAGTCCGCACCCTCATCGGAGGATCAAGAAGGCGAGGCAGCGGCCACCGTACCGGAACCGTCACCCGTAGCGTTGCCCGATCCTCCCGAGTCGGACGACGCGTCGCCGGAATTGCCGAACGCTGAACCTGAAGCCCCCCAACTGCAGTCTGAGGCTTCAAAGCCGGTCGTTGCGCCTCGTCGGAAAACCAAAACACGCAGCGACAGCAGCCCGGCGCCGATCCGGACCGCCCCTCCTGAGGTCTATCTCCCCCCGGCGGTATACACAGCACTGCGCCAAGTCACGCTCGAGGAAAGACAGCGTGACCGCGCAACGGCGCGTCCCTATGGGCAAGTGGTCCTCGACGCTGTTGAGAGGCACGCCGGCGAACTTCAACGCCACTGGAGCGCCGCAGAACCTCAAGCAAGCGCTGGACTGTTCAAGCGGCGCGAGGCAGGTGCGCAACCGCGCCGCCGACGGCACAGCGAGATTCAGGCTCGTGTGCCTCTTGCCGGGATCATCGCCTCCGATACCGCCACACTCGATGCTCTTGCCGAAGAGTGGTCCGCGGGTAGCCGTAGCGCGCTGGTCGAACACGCACTCCGCCTGTATTTGGATGTCCGACCAGACTGAATAGCGGCAACCGAACCCGGACACGCGCGAATCGATAATCGAACGGGGCGGGGAACCGGGGGAGGGGCGTCCAGTCGTGGAGAGAGCCGTCGTCGCCTCAGCAAAGTGGCGGAGGCGTCCCCGGCCCGTCGGGCACCGCATCGCACGCAGACCCTCCGGGAAAGGTCGTCACTGCGGACACCCGTCCCGATATGGTGACGCGGTGGCCGAAACAACGTTCTCCCGAGACACGATCGCGGGTCTGGTCGTACTCCTCACGGTCGGTCTCGCGGCACTGGTGCCCGGTCTCTCGCTGGGCTGGGAATGGTTCAGTGGCCAAGGCAGCACGTCGGTTACCGGGGTCTTGTTTCTGATCATTCTGATCTTCGCCGGCAGTGCGGCAACGGCGTACGCATGCCGTGGACTGTGGAGCCGCGTCCGTCGTCCATCACACGATTGACTGCACCGTCCGGCATGGCACGATCGACGCGGGAACGGGACAGCCCAGTTTCATCAATCGTGGCGACGGAACCGCGCCGGCCGACCACACCGACTTGGCTCGCGACGCTCGCTTGGTAGCCCTCGCTCATCTATGACGATCCAGCAGAGGGCTTACCGCCGCGGGATTGCATCGACGGCTTGTCACAAGCCCTTCCGCCTGCCTCTAGAGCTCTCCACGCCACCCGCCCTGCCTCACACCGCCTTACCGGGCTCCAACGGCTCGGCGTCGGGCTGAATCGCGCGACCATCGTTGTAGGTCTCGGCAATCACTCTCAGTTGCGCTGCGAATGCCTCCTGTGTGAACTGCATAAGCGAGTACGGCCGCCCGGTCTTACGACGCACGAGGCGTACGGCGGCCCGGGCTAGCGCGTGCAGATCATGGGGCACATTGACTGTGCTTGTCCCACGTGAAGGCCGCATGTGCCGCCCAACATCGTTCACCACAGGTGGCCTCCAGTCCCTACGCGACCACTGCCCGTTGTCCGAACAGCCCCAGCTTCTGCATGTGAGTCAGCGCAGCGCGGTAGTCGCTGGTGACCGTCTTTGCCCTGTAACCGTAGATCGGCACCGGAACATAGTTCGTGTAGGCCTCATCCACGATGCTCGCACGACGGATCGGGGGCGTCACCCTGTCCTCGTATTCGCTCAGCAGATCGTCCATCTGCTCACGGTAAACGTCGCCGATCGGGGGGACCGCGCAGGGGACGATGGACAGCAGCGGAACGTCGACTCGGTAGGTCCGCTTGATCTTCCGCAGTTCCTGCTCCAACGCCGGGATGCCTTCGTTCTCCTTGCCGGATGGCTTCGTGCAGGTGATCAGGCCCCAGGAGCCGTACGGCCCTTCCTCATCGACGGTTGTCGCGAGGATGCCGGCGATCACCAGGACATTCAAGGAGCCGGGAGAGTCGATCAGGGTGACGTCGACAGGATCCGCTTCCTCGAGGGCGTCACGCAGATGAAGGACACCACCGGTCACCGCGGGCAACTCCACGATCAGCTTGTCGAGGGTGTCGCGAGCGGCGGGGACGATTGTGAGGTTGGGGATCTCCTCGTACACGGGTTGATCGGCTTCGTCGTACCCCCGAAACACCCGCGCTGGGCGTTCGACTTCCTTGATCGAAGCGTTGCGACGAAGGACGTCGGCCGCGGTCTTACCGGAGGCTTCCGGATATCCGAGCCAGGTGCTCGCGTTTGCCTGACTGTCCATGTCGAGGACTCGGACGCGGTATCCGTCCTGGGCGAGCAACGTGGCGGTCGACGTGACCGTCGTCGTTTTTCCGGCACTGCCGGACAGTGTTGCTACTGCGTAGGTAGCCACGGGAACTCCTTGCGGTTTGAAGGTTCTGAATTCGTTGGTGTCCGCTTATGGGGTGATGCACGGTGCATCACCCCGCGGCGGCGCGGGATGCGAACTCGGTGATGCACCGTGCATCACCGACATCAAGCGGGGAGAGACAGTGCGCGACGCGCAGCGTCGAGGCGGGCTTCCTCCCACGCGGTCGGCTTGTAACCGGCACGCTCGGACAGCAAGTCCAAGTACACGAGATCGGAACGGCCCCAATCCCGGGAGGAATCGGCTGCCGCGAGTTCGTAACCTGCAACCGCACATGCCCAGGCGATCTCACTGCGGCGCTTCTCGTCACCATTCTCGACACTCACCCGAAACTCGGCGGGTTCCAGGCCTTCCAATCCAACGAACGCCTGCGCCAGCCTCCACCCCTCCTTGCTCGTCGCCAGAGCGGAGATGCCATAGGCATATTGGTCGATGAGGAAAGTCACCAACTTCTCCCGCGACGGAACGGAGGCCGCGAGCTTCTTGCCCGCTTCTCGACGTGCTTTCGCTGCCGCCGCCCCTGCTTCCGCTTCTCGCTTCGCGGCCAACTCGTCGGCATCGTCGTCGGCTCGAGCGGGTTTGTCGACGGCGTAGTAGACAAGCGTTCCCTGCCCGGGGTCGATCGCGCCGACGACTTTGGTGCTCGCGAGATCGATATCGGATACTTCGAACAGTCGATGCTCATGGAAGCTCACACCGAACCGCTCGTGCGGATCCACGATATCGAGCCCCGCAGCCGATGCTTGCTCTCGGGACTTCCGCTCCGTCAACACACGTTCAGCCGCGCGCGTCGGGCTCATTCCGCGATCAGCAATCAGCGCGAACGCCGCAAGTTGCTCAGAACGACGAACATCCGTGCCCTGAGCCGGATCCGGCTTCTTCTGCCAGCTCCGCGCGGGACCATAGGGGAGCGCGCCAGCCAAAGCGGCCCCCTCGGCGCTACGAATCGCATCCTCCGCAATCGCGGCTTGAACCTCGGGGGCGAGAAGCAACAGCGACAGCCGCCTGGACACCGTCGCCTGATCGACACCTAGCTTCTCCGCGATGGCACGCTGGCCCATTCCCAACTCGGAGTACCGAGCGAACATCTGGGCCTCGGCGATCTCCGAAAGGTCCTGGCGTCCGAGATTCTCCAGCGTCATGGCGTCGAGGTCGCCGTGATCGTCCATCACGGCGTCGTCAATCACCGCCGGAATCGTCGCCAGCCCGGCGGCAATGGCGGCCGCACGGCGGCGGTGCCCGTAGATGACCACATACTCGGCATCGTCACCAATAGCGTGGGCGAGGTCGGGCCGTTGCGCGAGGAAACCCTCGCGTGTTACCAGCAGCGCGGGAACCTTGATGCCGTTCGCCCTGGCGCCGTTGACCAACTCATCCCACTTTGGGTCGCCAGCCTGGGGCTTAGACCTGTCCGGGTCGTTGAACGGGTGCGGGGCGGTCTGGAGAACTGGAACCTGCACAACGGTTTGGCCGTCGGCGGCAGCTAATCCAGCAAGCGCGGCGGTGATGCCGCCCGTGTTTGCATCACCATTCGCCTGCGTAGTAGTTACATCGCCGGAGGCGGCGGCCGCAAGCTCCTCGCTATCCTCGCCGCCGGCGTACTTTCGGAACCGACTCGCAGTCTTCCTGCCTGCCGGTTTACGTGCGGCCGGCTTACGTTTGCTCGCGGCCGGACTGGTCGATGAGCTGGTGGCCACCATTTCGGATGTCACTCCGGCGTTCATCATCCTCCATTCTCTGCGCATGCTTTGCATGTATTTAGATGGAGCGTACTGGGATCGATCCGCCTCCTTTGATATCTCCGACGGCGTGTCGCCCATGCGGTGATGCACCGTGCATCACACCGACTTGAACACCGGGTGATGCACGGTGCATCACCGAACAAGCAGTCGGATGAGGTTGCAAGCCGCGGTTAGGTTCGGCGGCGAAGAGTCCCAGCGCCCGGTAAGCGTTCCACTGCCAACCGGTGATGCACCGTGCATCACCGCAGAGGATTCGCGATCAGCCTGGTTCGTCGTCCACTTGACCGCTAGGCGTGGCCGAGTCCCTTCCCTGTCGACTCCCTGTCGACGCCTTTGGTGATGCACGATGCATCACCAAAGGCGCACCCCACTCCCAAGTCAACACCGCCCGTGCGAAGCGACGGCGCCCCACCGCGTCGGTCATGGGCCTCGACGTTCTTACCTGTCCCCTTGGCGGTCACACCGCCACTGCAGAACCCGAACGGAGAGGACGCAGCGGACCGCATGCCTCGAGGAGTCGCGCAACATTTCGTAGACCACCTCACGGGATCTCGCCGTGATGCACCGTGCATCACTGTCGGCGTAACGCACCCCATGTCGGGCCAAGTCAAGATTCCCTGGCGAGGCGAGGTCCACACAACACGCTTCGTGGTGATGCACGGTGCATCACCGCAAGGGAGTCGCTCAGCGCGGCTCGTCGCCTACTTGACCGCCCGCGCGGCCGATGCCTTTCGCTGTCGAGGCCTTCGCTGATGCACGGTGCATCACCGCACAGGCAGTCAGGTGAGGTTGGAAGCCGCGGGAGGCGCTGGCGACAAGAGTCTCGCGCCCGGGTAGGCGTCTATCTACATGGCGGTGCTCGGGGCAGCGGTCATTGCCAGACCGATCGATGGGGCGTTCGTTACGAAGCGGATCTTGCTCTACGGGTTGCATGTCACGTCGAGGCGGTGAACCTTCACGCACTTGTTGGGGCCGTATCAGCATCGAGGCCATTCCACTTGATGAGCCTCGTGGGAAGCCTCCGCTGAGGGCTGGGGCCAATTGGAAGTGGCGTCATACCGGTCGCCGGCTAACTGGGTCCTGCCTGAGATGCGATGGGTGGCCCCGCGCGCATATCGGTTTCGCTCTAGCGATCGGCGGGGCATTCCCGCTGCGCTGCATCCTTGTTGCTCCGGCATATTGACGCTCTCCCGAGTCCACTGCCTTGGTTCACCTTGGTGAGGCCGTTCCCCACCAAGGCAGCACAACCGAGCCTGGACGCACCGGGGGAGTGGGCGTGTGACGACATATGCAAGGAACGGGAGGATGGGGCTTGAAGTTGACCAGCTAGCGCTCACGGGAGCGTCGCTCGATCGAGTCGTGGGTGATGCACGGTGCATCACCCACGACCGCCTTCGTCGAATGTGTCGCTGACTAACCGAATGCTGTCCATCTGGCCGGGGCTTTCTGGAGTGCTCAGTACACCTTCCCCGCCCGGTCCTGGGTAAGATCTAGCGATCAGATTGTGGATCGCGGTCTGCCGCCCAGTCGAATTCGTTTCTGTCCCGAACGCTCGGACTGAGCGCCAACCATCATGACGCGGCGACCCGCCTCGCCTGTCGTAATCCAACAGGCGAGGCCAAATTTCTAATACTGCGTGCAAACGTCTCGGGATCCGTCGAGCGGTGCAGCACCCTGGCGCACGGGTCAGTCTTCCCGCTAGACCAACCCGACGGGAAGTTGGGTGATCCCTTCAGGCAACGTCCCGTCCATCTCCGCCTGATCACCCCCGACCTCGTCTGATCAATCCATCGGGTGATGCACGGTGCATCACCCCGATGCGGTCGGCCCCAGGGCTTGAGAACACAAATCCGAGGGCTTGAGCGAGTTCCAGTCGCCTCGCCCAGCCGTCGCACATCCAGCGCCGTCAACCGTTAGTCCAGATCGCCGGATGGCAATCGAACATGGCTGAGGCCGTTGACTTTCCTAGCGATCTGACCGGTTCCCGGTCGGCTTGTCATCCACTCACCGGTTGAAAGTTCGGCTCGGGAGTGCCAGCCGCCGCGTCTCGACGCCACCACAAAACTCCGGGAAGGTCATGAGACGAAACGTTTACGGGTGCACGTGACTTTGGTCAAGACGGCGGTCCGTGTCCGCCACCGCGCTCGTCGGCCGCAGACCGATCGGTTCCGCATCTGACCGGCCTGTCGTAGACAGGTGCATGGGCCTACGATATCGACCTGCAGCAGATCCGGACGGACCAACTCGCCGACGCAACCCCGACCTGCTGCACCAGCTACTGACGGTTCATCCACACCCTGATGAGGCCGACGCACGGTGCCGCGCCGACTACGGAACAACGCTCCGACGAGCGCGGCAACAGCCGGAACGGCTACCGGAACCGCGGCTACGACACCCTCGACGTGGCTATCCTCAAGCTGCGATCCGGTTCGTACTTCCCGGAGCATCTGGTTGCTGCGGCGCCGCAAGAGCGCCGAAAGGCACAGGCCACCGTGATTGTCACTGGCTACCTGCTCGGCGTCTCCACCCGGCGGACGGAGCGGCTCGTCGACACGTTGGGCATCAGCTCGCTGTCGAAGTCGCAGGTTTCGGTCATGGCCGAGGACCTCGACACCCAGGTGGAGGCGTTCCGCGGCCGGCCACCCGATGCCGGGCCTTACACGTTTGTCGCTGCCCACGCACTGGTGCTCACGGTGCGGGAGAACGGGCGGGTGGTCAACGTGCAAGCCCTAGTCGTGGATGTGACCTAGTCCGAGGACGGGGCCGGTGGCTGGCATTTTTCCGGTCCCTGGTCGCCCGCGGCTTGTCCCGGGGTGCGATTGGTGACCTCCGACGCGCACGCCGTGCCGGTGGTTGCGATCGGCGCTACCCTTCCGAGTGCCTTGTGACCGAGGTGCCGCACCCCATTACTTCGACGAACCTCATGCCGGTGACCAGAGAAGGCGTCGCGGCCTTGGGTGAAGATGATGCTGCGCTCGGTCTACGACCAACCGGCGCCGATTCCGTTCATGCCCAATATGATCGAATCATTTGCGCTTCCGCCGAGAAGCTGCCGAAGGTCGCCGATCACCTCGACGCCGCCCGGCCGGACCTGTTGGCACGTTCACCGCATTCCCCGAGCAGATCTGGACGAACAATCCGCAGGAGGACCTCCATAAGGAAGTCCGTCGGACAACCGATGTGGTTGGAGTCTTCCCCGATCGCACGCCCTGATTCGGCTCGTCGGAGCGGTCCTCGCCGAACAACACGACGAGTGGAGCGAAGGGCGCCGCTATCTCAGCCTGAACGCGCTGGCCCGCTCCTGCAGCGACATCCCACCGACAGCACCAGTGAGTTCACTGAGGAGGTGACGCCGGCCTTGACTGCCTTGCTCACCAACGAGTAGGCACACAACGACCTTCGTACACCACGCCCCGGGACTTGACCCGGTGAGACGAACGATGGACCAAGGACGCGACTAGACACGGCAATACAAACCGGCCACCGGCCCGACTGGTTGCGCCGGGCGCCAAGCTCTAACGCGCAGTGTAGGAGTGGGCCCATGCACTTGGACTGCAAGATCACGCTCGGCCTCAGCGATCGCCATTCGCTGAGGGACCATGACGGCCTAAACCATCGCCTACGCAGCGCATGTACCTGCACCCAGGACCCTTTCGCGAATTGGCTGCCCCAGAACTGGCCATTGGCCTCTGCCTAAGTCGATCATCAGTGTTCAGGTATGCGCATCAGCCTTTCGACGCTCAAACAGCTTCGACGTTAGGGCTTGTTTGCACCGCTCACGGTGCCCAGGAGTCGCCACGAGGTGATCACGGCAACCGAGACGCGCGTCGCGGTCAGCGATGCGCTGACGGGCTTCCTGGGCCGCTTTTTGGGCCATCTCAGATGGTGAGGGGCGGGACCAATCGATCTGAGTCAACCGCCACCGGAGGTATCCAACAGGCCTCTCGATATGTTGCGGCCAAATCCAGCCCCGCTGTTGGGTATCGCGCGTGAGCTCAGCGGCGATGTCACGCCCGCACCAGCGATTCCCATCAACGCCGGCACTCGCAAGGACTTCGCAGATTGCCCCAATGTGCCCAGCCGATTCGAATGCTGGTGCATGAACGAGCAGCTCTGCGGCTGTGCGCTGCAGGTCGATCGGTCGAGGTTGCTGTGCCAGGGACTTCGGATTCTTAGATTGCTGGCCCGCGCGCGCTCGCGCGCGTTTTGGTGATAACTCTCTAACAAGAGATAACAACTTAAATCCCCTGGAAGGGGATAGGGGGCCACGAGCGAGCAATTGGGGATAACTCGAGCGAGCCGCATTCTTTGAGCGTCGGACCTTCTTGGAGAGCCTTTCCCCCGCGCGTCCAGCGGCTATGACCAGGGATTTCGGTGATGTCAGCGCCCAAACTGACGCCGCACGACGTTGAATCCGCCCGTGATGAGATTCAGCAGCATACGATTCGTCAGCTCTCAGGTACCTCCCTCGTACCATCTCGCGGGCGACAGAAAGTGTCTGAAGTGCCCTTCTCGCGCGTTTTACAACTGACACGCTGACTCCGCTGCGGTGGGCGATCGTGTCCCGCGCGGCGCATACGCGCCGGCCCGTTGACCGCTCTGCGAACGAGGCCATGGTTACGGCCACGGCGAAGACAAACTCTGTGCTCACCTTGAATCGCCGACAAACGTCACGTCCGGTAGTGGAGTTCAACACATTGCGGACCTGGAGCTGCCAGGCAGTTCGCCCGGTCCAAGCTGGTGTTGAGGCTTGTCGGCCCGGATCGACGGGTAACGACCAGGACCGGCCACGCTGCTCGCTCTCTGCGTTGAGTCGCTCGATTTCATTGACCCGCTCGACAGCGGCCGAGACGAGAGCGTCCCATTCTGGGTCGTTGGTCGTAGAAACCTCGCCAACAGGGGTGATCTGAACAGCGTCGACGGAAAATGCGGCCGCTTGAGCCGCAGAATTGGGGTGCATGACGCGCCTTTCACGCGCCCTTAACCAGGTTGTTGCCGTGAGTCGCTGGCATCACCAGCAGGACATGGCTTACCCTGACAAGAGCGCACGGTATCGACACGACTGCTCGCGGGACTGCCAATCACAGGAGCGGTCGTGTTGGAACGGCCAAATATGGGCGGTGGGTCTCATCCGGAAACGGTGGGACCCACCGACGTTTTCGCTAGTGGAATCGACACCCCCTCACGGCATGCGTGAACGCCGGAAGGGCCGGCGACATTAGGTCTGCGTACACGGAATTGTCACGTTGACGCTGAGATGAGACGTTGCGGACACCAATATCACGTCGTGTCGCGTGCGCACGACGAATCGCGCGTCCTATACTCATAGAAGGCAGACCTCCTCCCTTGCGTGGCGGTTTGTACGACGAGCGGAACCCCCGGAGCTGGCGAGCGAAGGGGGGTTTCGCCTTTTCTGGGCTCTGATCAGCCCGTCATTGGCAACTCTTCCTGTCTGGCTTGCGCCGGAATCGCTGGCTCGTTCTCGAGTGCCAGCTGAACAAGCGCGATCATTCGATCGGTGATTGTCTTCACACGACCATCGTCAACCGGTGCGAGAATCCGGTCGGCGATCTCCGCGGGGAACTCAACCCCGATATGGCGAACGGCGACGTCGCGGGCTGGGCGCCCGCCCCGACTTTTCCGAGTTGTCATGCCTTAAATCCTGCTCTTTGGGTTTAACTAAACCGCGCAGCGACACGCCGAGTTAAATAAAACTCGAAAATGACGCGTCGGACCCTCCTCCAGGCGTGAATCTGGCTCCGAATCGTATGCGATCGCCACCCCGCCTACTGAAGAAATATCTGATCAAATCTTACGATGCCGCCGCAGGCAATCACACCACCCAAGAAACGTCACGTGATGAATCAAAATCTGTGTGATACAGCGATTTACGTACAATTACACCGCCTCGCGACAACAAGAGATCGAGAGCCGCTCACAACACCTTCCCACCACGGATGTCACCGACCCTCCCCGTGGCGAATCTCTGACCTCGCCATATCCGCAGATTCGACCTCTTTGCAGGACTCCCGGCCCATCCGTTATCGGCGTGCCAGCGAAATAGGGAGAAAGCAATTTGAGCGAGGCGTGGAATCGTTGGGACGAATCACAGCCCGACTGCCAAGGGTTCTTCGCACGAGTTGAATTCTGTGGCGCCATCGAAAAGAGTCATCTCTCCTCGACGACCTTCAATCAGGTGGGTGACACCGACATCCCAATTGGCCTTCTGCCGACGCGCTACACAGACCCACTTGGGGCGAAGGAGTGGAAATGCGCACGATGAACGCCGCAACTCACCGAGGATCTTTGCCGGCCTTTCAACCATGTGAGCCGCGGCCATCTTATGGTCATCATGATCGACGCGGGTTCGGCTGTCGACCATCTTGACGTTCAGGTCTACGCGATCCTGGCTGATACCGGGAGGGCTACTATTTGAACGAAGGAACCATCCGCGATGTCTCGTGCCCAGTACTGTTGAGCCCAACGCCAGAGAAGCGGATTGCACTTCACGCGGAGCAAGCAATGCCGTCAGGGTGGTTGGGCTCGCGGGTCCTCGTTGGTCCGGTCCGGGGCAACGAGTATCTGCGAAATGATCACTGGCGACCCGAGCATAAATGCACGACGCAAGTTCGATACCTCACGATTCAGTCGTCCGCCGAATTATCCAGTCAAGAGACGGGGAACTCGCGTGGACAAGAATGCAGTCACCCCCCGACCGACGGCAAATTGTACGACATGCAATCTGGCGGCACAGGAAGTTATCGTGATTGTCAGTGACCGGCCGACTATCGCTGCGGGCAGGAGCGCCGCTAGCTGACGGAACGATACGCAACAGTAGCTGGGGCGGTGCGGTTAGAGGCGATACGAAGACGTGATCGCGTCGTCAAAAGTCGGTTGGGCAGTCCTGGATTCGATCCCGCGCCACTACTCGCGAAACTTCGTCAACATCCAGATCTCGAAGGGTTGCAGCTTTTGGTCAGTTCAGCATCTCGGCCCGCTGGAGGCGAAGATAGTGACGCTGACCTCTTCTCGGCGACGAATTGCGCGCCACAGCGAATGTTGGTGCACCGGTCTTGGTCCCAGTGGGTAATAGATGACGATGCACCGACAACGAACGGACTGGCGCGCGACGGTAGGGCAGGCGACGAGTCAGCGTGACCGCGACTCCACTGCGGTGATGCACCGTGCATCATCGGTGGGGTGCCCTGTCCACCTCGCCCGGTGCCGAGACCTTTCGCCGTCACAGCCACTTGCGGCTTGGAACCGGTTGTGTCCCTCCTCGGTGATGCACCGCGCATCACCCAGGGCATCGACAACAAACTAACGCGCGTATCGGTCAAGCAGGCGACGAGCCGGCCTGATCGCGACTCCACTGCGGTGATGCACCGTGCATCACGGGTGGGTGTGGACCTCGCGTCGATCGGGCGAGATTGATTTGGCCCGGAGCCGGGGTGGTGTACGCCTTTGGTGATGCACGGTGCATCACCGAAGTTGGGTCCATCCTCAGGGCGTCGTAGTGTTGCGACTCCGATGCGATGGATTGGTGAGTTGCCGTTGATTTCGCTCGGGGCGGCGACGACCGTTTCGACGGAGCGGGACTGCGTGGTAACTGAACGCTGGTCGTCGGTTGGATATGCCTCAGCGTGTGGTCTCGCCTTCCTTGTGCTCCAAGCCTGGACATCCCATTGATCGACGGGGTGCTCGACTTTCGGCTCGATGAGCGCTGCGAGGCCGGATGCGCGGTAGCTGGATTAGTTTCAGTCGATGTCGCTCGTGCCTCGCCGTAATGGGCGGCGAAGAATATTCACCGTCTTCCTCAGAGCCGGAGGCGGCCCGTGTCATCGTTATGGTGCTCCGAGCGAGTCGGCCGGGTACGGACGTTGGCTGCATGGTGTGGAATTCGTGGGAAATGCCCGAGTCCTGTTGGAGCGGCCGTTAGTGATCCACTCCCTGTGTGGCCCGACGCCGTCGGCAATGGGGCCGATGGAGGGGAAGTTCGGTGCCCGACCGGCCTGCGCCATCCGGGGCACTCGATGCTGGGTGCAGAACAGCTTCGGTGTGAGGTGAACCGGATCCGCGTAAGCAACCGAGGTTTTGGAGAATGGTGTCGGGCAGGAAAGGCAGCCCGCCTTCCTCGCCAGATCGCAGGATTGACCGGGTGTCGAGTGAACGCCAAACGATCTTACGGAGGCACGTAGCGTCGGCATGTACTCCACAAACGTATCGAGTTTCTCGGCGCTGTACGGGGAACGGCTCGATGCAGAGGTCTACGCCTACTGCACGGGGACTTTCGCGAATTCCTCAGAACTGCCTTCGGGTGATGCACGGTGCATCACCCGAACGTCAGGTGATGCACCGTGCATCACCCGAAGGTGCGGGTGGATGCGCAACGTCGTGAGTAAGCCAATCTGGTTGAGAGATGTTCAATACGGATCCGACACTTCCCGCTTCGTTACGAACGTGCAAATGGATGGACCACGTGTGCGACCAAAGCAAGAGACTGTCGGGGACTGAGGCAATTGCCGGGCCTTCGCGAGCAAATTGCAGTCGGGGCGACGACCCTAGCCCTTGCAGACGGAGATCGGGCTGGTCAGGGGTCGTGCGAATGAAGATTTACGTGTCCGCCTGGTCGCCGATCATATATGATCAACCAAGTGTGCGCTGAGTTGGTCGCGTTGAGAACGATTTAAAACACTTCTACTGCAATGAAATTCGACGATGGAGAACCCATGGCCCGCACTCGCCGATCACCGTGAGGCTGTAGCTTCGCAAGTCGGTGGAGGTTGCCAGAGTTCGCGCATCGGATGCGGATGGGCTCGTTGGCGTCACCGCGTCGCATCGTGGCCGAATCGAGCCGCTTCGAGGTCGAACCACGCGGAACCCCGCCGGAGCTGGCGGACGGCGGGGCCGCGACACCGGCAGTCGAGGATCGGTCAAGCAGCGCGAACCGTACTGGCTGAACAGGATTCAACTCACGGTGTTGCGACACCAGCGGCCTGCACATCGGGTCAGCCGGTGCAATCCAGATCGTATGATGCCGAAACCGCCGATCCCAAGAGTGTGTCGTACACCACACATGATTTCTTGGGTGCTCACAGACGGTTCGTCGCGTATCGGGAACCCAACCGAGCATGGTGAACCAGCCGACAGCTGACCGCCTGTAGGCCGAGTGGCTTCTGCAGTTCAAGGCCACAGCCACGATCGTTTCTGCAGAACAATCACTTTCGTGCATGCGCAACTCGATCGCTCTCCGCTACACGCAGAAGGAACGCGCGGTGGTCGCAGCAACGGCATCCTCACGTTCTTCGGCCCAGGCTGCCCCTCGGTCGCGCCACGAAGATCAGCATGACCCCCGAGTGTTGCCACGGTACCCACCGCCGGCATCGGCGTCGCTCAGCCGGCGGTGGCTGCCGCCGAGGTCAGAAAGGTGAAAGCTGTAGTGCCCGTCGGTCCCTATGTGGGCGCACGGTGGAAGCGTGCAAATATACGTGTAATACCACGCGTAGCTTAACGCGTGATCTTGCGCGTATCGATTAGTGTGAGCTGCAGCGGCTGCGGGAACACGCACGGCGGCCAAGGGGAGCGGGCAGAGGAGTGGCTATGGCGCAGGTCGGAAAGCGTGGAGGCCACTCTTCGCGGCCGAGCGGGGGAGGTCGAACTACGCGTTCACGCAACGATGCCCCCGTGTCGGGAGGCGGTCCCGTCGCCGCGGCGTCCACCGAGGGGTTTACGTCGAAGCTTGAATCCCGCAAGGGTCCGGCGAAGGTGCAGCTGAATACGTGGGTGCTGGCTTCGACGGAGGCCCGGTTGAAGTGGCTGGTGGCGAACCGACAGTTCACGGTCACCAGCGTCGTTGACGTTGCCCTGCAGGAGTTGCTCGACCGCTACGACGTACCGCTGGCCGACCCCGATGGTCGGATCAGGGAGCAGTAAACCGATGAGCCGTCCGTGGGAGCAGATTGCCCTGTTCGACCTGCACGAGCCCTCCGCCCCGGATCCTGGCACCGACGATGCCACCGAGATCGGCGCGGAGGAGAGCGCCGCGGTGGAACCGCCGACGCCCACCACCGCCACGGAACCACCGACTGCACCGGCAACCGAGCCGACAACAACACCGAGCCGACCGGTGTGGGAGTCGCTACCGGTCGGTGCCGAGGCGGATGAGCATGCTCTGATCGTGACCGCCGCGGGAACGTACACACCGTCCGGGCGGGAGTTGACCGGTCCGGTCGATTCGGTGGAGAAGCTCGACAAACTGGTTCGCTGGGCCTCCTTGAAGCCGCTGGGTGCTCCTCCGCAGGTGTGGATCGTGGGCCAGGACGCGTGTGAAGCGTTGGGGTGGGTGATCGACCCGGGCAGCGAAGACGACTTCGACGACATGGAGGCACTGCGCACCCGCGCCGCGTCCGAGCTGACCGCGGTGCTGCAAGCCACCCTGACGCCGATGCTGAGTGCGGGGTGGGAGTTGCGCGGCGATCCAGGGCACGTGGTGCACCTGTCCCGCAGCATCGGCAAGTTCACCTCGATGGTCGATGTGGTGATCGAGCCGTACGTGTGGACGTACTGGAACAAGGACTTCGGCTGGAACAACCGGGTCGGCGAGATGGGCATCCTCGGCTCACCCACCGCCGGAACGTATCTCCCCGACGACGATCTGCCGGCTGCGCGTGAACTGGGGCGCCGGTTGGCGTGGTCCGCGAAACATCTCGGGGTGCTTCCGGGGCCGACACCGGCCCGCACCGGTGCCGCGATCGTCGACAAGATCAAACGTGAACGCACCCGCTCGGGCAAGGGCATTGTGGTGGCGACCGCCGGCCCGGTGCCGCCGCTGGACGGCGTTCCACGCGGGGACCTCGAACCCGCGGTCGGTTGGACCCGGGTCCCCGACGCGCAGGACCTCGAGGGCGCGAGCCGGTTGGTGTCCATCGACCAACGCGCCGCCTACCTGGCCTCGGCCGGGATGCTCGAATTCGGGTACGGGCAACCCACACATCTGACCGGGGACGCCGCTGCTGCGGCGGCGGTGGGGGACAAGGGCGCCCCGTTCGGGCTGTGGCGGATCACCCTGCCCGCGGGGCAAACTTTGTCACTGCCCGAGAAGCTCCCGTTGCCGCACCCCCATATGCTCGCCGACCAGCCGGTGCAGACGTGGGTCACCTCCGTCAGCCTCGACGGGTTGTGCTCACCGGTCGCGGATGGGGGGATCGGCGCCGACCTCGACGACTTGGACATCACCGAGGCCTGGGTGTACCCGCAGCAGGGCCGCGTTCTGGACAAGTGGGCGAAGATCCTCCGCGAGGCGCGCAAGGCCGCGGTGGACACCGAGGACACGGCGACGAAACGGTTCATCGGCTCCTGCTACAAGGGCTACATCGGGCGGATGGTGAACCCGGACATGTGGACCGCGAAGCAGATGCAACATCACCACCAACCGCTGTGGCGTGCGGCGATCATCGCGCACTGCCGGTGGCGCGGCCGGCGGGTGGCGATGCGGATCGCCCGCGAGCACGGCCACTGGCCGGTCCGCACCGTCACCGACTCCTGGGTGTACCTGCTCGCTGACGGTGAGGACATCGCCGACCCGAGCGACGCTTTGGGGAAGATGTCGGTGGAGAAGGACACACTGCTCACCGACACGCTTCTGTCTGACCTAGCGTCGGCGGAGGACATGCACGATGTGAAACTAACGATCAAAGCGGCATTCGCCGAGGACGACGAGGACTGATGGCCCTGCATCTTCCGAAGCCGCGCACCACGAAGCCGCCGCAGCAGGCGGTCGGTCTCGATGGCCTCAAGGTTTCCGTCGCCAGCGCCGCGACCAGCGGTGTGGAGAAGTCGAAGCAGGTCAAAAGCGGGGGACTCGCGGGTTTAACCAGCAAGGTCTCGGTGAAACAGTTGCGTAAGGAACTCGGCAACGAGGGCCTGCGGCAGGCCGCAATCGATGCCGGCCGCACACCGCCGTCCGCCCGCACGTTGCGCCGGTGGGCGCAACAAGGCCGCATCCCCCACCCGGACGTCCTCGAGCGAGCGCAACGCCGTGCGGCGATCGAACGCCTCGGCGGCATCGACGCTGTGGCCACCAAGATCGGGCGGTCCCGCTCCGCCGTCTCCCGATACCGGTCCGGTGAAACGAACGAGCTGCGCGCCGACGCCAGCAAGAAACTCCGCAACGTCAAAGCCGAGGACATCATGAAACGCGCCGGCGTGTTGCGCCCGGACGGAACCCCCAAAAAAGCGGTCATCCGCGTCAAGGGCGGCGTCATGGTCCGCAACGGCGCCGACGAGGGCTACGACTACCGCATCCGCACCCTGGACTTCGCGAACTCCGACACCCCGTTCAGCAGTGACGAGTCCCGCGAGCTGGCCGCCGCGCTGGCGAATGACGATCACGCCCGCGTCGTCGCGTTGCTCGAGCGGCACGCCACCCTCGACTACCCCGAAAACAAGGGCTTCGACACGTACAGCGACCAGTTCGGATTCCACTTCGACCACATCGACTCCGTCCACATCGACTGGATCTAAAACGCCTGGGGACCACCCCGCACCGGCCCGCCGCGGCACGGGTCGGGTGGCCCTTGTTCCATTGCAGGTGAAAACACCCGACTCCGGCCCATTCTCGCCGGTCAGCGCCCTAAAAGGGTGCGGGGCGCCCCCGACACCCCGTTGAGGGGAAGCACCGAAATGGGTGAATGTAGGCATCAGTGTCCCTTCCGGCAATTCGAGGTGCCAATGCCCGCCAGAGGTTCGAGAACCCGTCGCACGGTCGCACTGATCGCCACTGCGACCGTCGTCGTCGGCGTCGCTCTTACCGCACCCGCGATCGGCAACGCCGCCCCGACCAACGCCGCCCCGGCCAACTGTGCGTCGACATTCAATTTGTTTATCCCCGGCACGTGGGAGACCAACGAGAACGCCGACCCGGCCCGGCCGGTGGGCATGCTGGCCCCGGTCGCGGAGGCGATTAAAGCGACGAACGGTGCCCGCGCACAGATTTACACGCTGCCGTACATGGCGTCCGCGTTCGACAACGGCCACACCTACGCCGACAGCAAACTCCACGCGGTCGGCAAGGCCACCGCCGTGCTGAAGTCCAACGCCGACAAATGCCAGGGCACGAAGATCACGATCACCGGCTACTCCCAGGGTGCGGACGCTGCAGGCGATCTCGCGTCGGCGATCGGAAACGATCAGGGTCCGGTCGATGCGGACGAGGTCCTCGGTGTGGCGCTGATCGCTGACCCGGGTGCCGGCACGAAGGGCGCCGCGACGGTGGGGCCGACGACGTCGGGGGAGGGGATCGCCGGTCCCCGGTCACAGGGCATGGGCAAGCTGTCGGGGCGGGTCGCCTCGATCTGCGATCCGAACGACCTGTACTGCTCGATCCGCGAGGGCGCCAACCCGTTCCTCGGATCGCTCGGGTCGATCCTGTCGAAGACCCCCGGCAACACCGGTGTCGGCGCGGGTGGTGGTAACGCGGCGGTCGCGACCGCGCTGACCTCGGATTTCACCGACGCCGACCTGCCCGGTCTCGGATCGAATGTCGACGCGCTCGGAACGCAACTGTCCGGCACCGGTACCGGCGGCTCGGTTGATGTGAACCAGATCGCCGACACTGCGACCTCGCTGTCCAAGACGCTCAGCCCGCTGGTCGACCTGCTGCAGTCCGGGGCCGCGAACACCGCTGCCACTAGTAGCTTGGCCGCAGCCCCGGTGGGCACACCGGAAAACGCGGCCGCACAGGTCCTCACCACAGCCAGCCAAGCGGACCTGGCCGGTGCACTCGACTCGGTGGCCACGATCGCGAACACCGCAGCCAAACTCTCGAACGGTGGCACCACCACACTGCCCGCCACCGCACCCGAATTCGCTCAAATCTCCACCACCGCCGCGTCACTCGGTAGCCAAATCGCACCCGTCGCCGCCGCCCCGGCAGATGCCCTCTCCTCCGCGTCGAGCGTGCTGTCGGCCCTCAAACCGAAAGTCGTCGTCGACCAGGCACTGAACGTCGTCACCGGCGTCACTGCCCTCGATATTCCGAAGATCCTGCACAACCTGATCGTGCTCCCGCAGAAGATCGCCGCCGGCAATGTCCGCGCCGCCCGCGATACCCCCCGAGAGCTGAAAGTGCAGTTCGAGCCCATGGTGAAGACGGCCGCCGATGTCGACTTGAAGTTGATCTCCCAGATCCTCGCGATCATCCCGGACCCGTCCGGTTACACCCAGATCGCGGCGCTGGTCACCAGCATCCTCGGCAAACTTTTGTGCCTCCGGTCGGCTCAGGGGTTGAAGACTCGCGTCCCATGTACGTTTCGAAGATCAGCAGGCAGCCCCATCCAATACGGGCCAATTATAAAGGCTGGAACCGGCGAAAATTTCGGTCCCTGGTTGCTGGCGAATGTGAATCTGCCATCTTCGACCATAACCAATGGAGAATTGGGCGCGGTCTCGCAGTATAAATTTGCGGCAACTTTTTCTCGAATATTGATTGCACCCGATGGTGCTCCATCGACGTCACCTTGGTAATCCGGCGATTGGAATACGTCAGGATACTCCGAGGTTCTTATGCATGCAGAGGATATTCCGACGTAGAGCCCCCAACCCCCGGCAGAGTTCGATCCGCTATTCGGCATAGCTTCAAGGTATGAGTTGATGCTACTTACTGATTTTCCCGGAAAATAGTTCAGAAGACGGTCATTATTGAGTTCTTTAGTTGTCTTTTGACGGAGGATCGTCCCGTCATTAGACCGGACGCTGTTTGAGGATGTCGGCTGTTGGGATAGTGCAAGTGGCACGGAGTTCAGGGCTACATTTGACCCGTCGGGTGCCTTCAGAGTCGGCGTGAAATTAGGATTGCACGTTACAACTGAATACGCTTCAACTCGACCGGTTTCGTTAACGATGACATCCACGAAGTATTCACGTCGGACGAATGTATGCTTACGCCACCCGGGTGCTCCCGGAATTGCGCTATCGGTTAGTGTGGAATTCCCCAGCTTGGATTCGAAGTACTCGATATTGTATCCCGCATGAATATCATTCAGAACGGAATATTCAACCGGACGCCAGTTGACAGTGCGCCAAACGCCTGGTGCGAACTGGAGTATAAGAGTAACCGCGGCAATAAGGGCAGAGATTCCCAATATGGATTTAGTGATCAGTTGAAATGGCTTCCAGATTTTCTTAGCGATCTTTCCAGCACGATTGGAGTTTGTAGGCGGCTCATCCTGCGTGTGTCGCGGCGGCGGACCTTCGTGCGGGCCTTGCGCGTGGTTGCGCGGTGGTGTCTCCCGTTGCTGGGTTTCAGCTTGCGAGTAGCTCTGGCGCGGTGACTGCGAAGGACGATCTTGAGACTGTACTGGCGGGGAGACCAACTGCACGTCGGTTACCTGGCCACCGGGATCGCGGATGAGGACTTCGCCGCCTCCCGCTCGCGCGACCTCTCCGTGTGCGACCTCGATGGCTTCTGAACAGCTGTTGTGCAATGAAGTCGGCAATACTTGGGGGCGAACGCGGACCGCCCACTTCCCGCGACCGACCGGATCGACTATTCGGCTTACTGACATATCGAGTCGCATTCATCGGACATGTGCGGGGAGACGACCGGTCTGTTTAGTTTCCTCCCGACCTAGTCTAGGTGCATGTCATTAATCGTTCGAGATGCACAGACCCCACATCGTGGATAGTTATGCGACTGTGCGGGTCGTCTCTCATTCGACCGGCTACCGAGACCGTCTCAGATTCGGCCGTTTCTGACGCACAGATCCGTGAGACACCGATCGCGGCAGCGAACCGTGTGGGGATCAGCTACATGCAGCAGGGTCGCTATCACCTGTCCTGGTGGATCGCTACTGTGCCAGGTGTGAGGGAACCGGTGCTGGATCGGCACGTCGACGTTGCACAGCTGTGGCGACTGGCCAGTGAGGCGGCCCGGAAGGGCGAGAAGTGGGGGCAGCGCAAGAAGTCGGTGAGCGACGCCATGGTGACCTATTACGCCCAGCTGCGACGTGACAGACGCGGCGCGAAACGGTGGGTCGCCGAGGTCGTTGATCTCCTGGGATATTTCGATCTGTCCGCGGACTGGCGCGCAGTTGAGAAAGGCCTGCAAATACTCGACCAAGCTGACGGTGACGTCACCGGTGCCGGTGCTGAGCTACAGCGGCTCGAGGTCGTGCCGGCTTCCTCGACGAAGAACTCTCTCTTCAAGAGCGCCTAGTCGGGCGGAACCGCTCGCGTTCGCGATCCCTCGTCGAGGACGTCACGCGGCATTGGAAGATCGACCAGATCGCCGCGACGGCGAGCGTGACGATGAGGCCGGACATCACCGCAGTCACCGCGAACTCGTGGTCGGCGAGGAAGTGCTGCACCCGCCCAGTATCGGCCCAGCCGGCTCCGCCGTGCGGGCCCGCCGGTGTACCGGACCGACCGGGCCGCGGCGGCGAGCCGGGGGAGAGAAGTCATGTCGACCTCATCTACGCGAAACACCCTGGTTGCGGCGCGCGCATACGGTGGGATTCGCGCCCAGCACCTTCGACCGGATGGGGCATCCAGCTCATGACGAATCAGATACCCGGCAACCCGCGGCCCGAGCGCATCCCGAACCCTTGGCCGGAGAAACAATTGTCCACGACCGACATCGCCGGCGTCGTTGAGGCCCTCACCGGCCAACGGCTCCTCCCACGTCCCGGCGCCGAGAACGATCCCCGCATCCAATGACGGGTCCGCCGCGGCACCGAACACCGCGGCGGCCCACCAGCAAGCGCGGCCGGTCGGGTCTCGAGCACCGGTCGGTGCCCGGCCGCCGGCCGCGACGCTCGGGGCGACGGGACGCGGTGAGTTCGCGCCCGGGGGATGAGAGTGTGCTCGTGGTCAGGGTCGTGACGGTGCTGGCCGGGGTGGTCTGCCTGGCGTTGGGTGCGGTGTCCGGTGTCGCGTTGGTGGTCGGGCTCGGTGCGCTGACCGCGCCGGCGATGGTCGTGGTCGCGGTGACCACGGCCGGATTCCTCGCGGCGGGTGTGGTGCTGGTTGCTCGCGCCCGCTCTCCTCGGCCGGAGAAATCCGTCGCGGGCATAGCCCGTCACCGCCAACACCGCAACAGCAGCGATCACGGTTCACGGGCACGACGGTAGCGTCCGCGATCCCGTTGCCGATGGCAGTGTTGCCGGTGAACGTCACCTTGCCGACCACCACCCCGACGTTTTCACGCCCCGGGCATCGCCATGCCCACAGAGGCTGAGTTCAGCAGCGTCGGCAGATTCGGTTGACCACGGGGGAATACCGACTTTGCGGTTCCTGGGAACAGCTGAACCGAACGGCGCCGCTTCGGCAGCTGAGGATGACGACGCCGGGTGCGCCGAGGACTACAAAGGAACGAGATGTTTGTTGGTGTTGCCGAGGGGTGCGCCAACGAGAAGCTATCCATCTACCTGCCGCGCGGCGTCTGTGTTTTGGAGAGAGCGGATCTCCCTCCGATGAGGGGCATTGCCACGCGCACCTTGAGGAGATCCGCATGAGTGTTCCGCGGGCACGGTCACTGGCGTACTGGGAGCAGTGCGTCTGGATCGAAACGCACGATCACCTATCCTCGGGCCGGCCCCCAGTGTCGGCCGAGAAACAGGCGTCTTTCGCCGATCACTGTGTCGGCATCGGCGACGAGGCCGCCACGAGCACCTGAGGACCGGGCCACAGGCTGGCCGTGCAATGACTGACTTGCATATTGGATATGAGAACGTCACGCCATTCGAGCTGACCGAAACGGTGACTGGCGCCGAGCCCGACAATGAGCTCTACCGAGTGCGGAAGATGACGTTCGGCAACGGCAAGGGTCGTTCGACCATCGTCTATACAACCGCATCACCGTCTCCGGCATACGGAAACACCACGGTAGGGTTCCACGGCTCGGCGTCACTTCTCTGAATCTTTGACCTGCGGGTTCTCAACATCGTGTCAGTGCCGATTCTCACGAACTTGTCGGAATCCTCAATTCGGTCCCCATCCCGTTAGCGGGATCGTTGACCGTCGCCGATCCTTCAGAGTGCCTGGCGTCCTTGATGCGTGGGGCTCGGTTGACAGGGTCGGCTAGCTGGGCGAACGTGGACGTAGGTCGGGGTGGCCGCGAGCACTTGCCGTGCGATCGACGAGAGGATCCCCGATGTCCCCTTCCCCGATGTGGTACTGGCTCGGTGACCATTACTGGTACACGGTGTACCCGTTGGTAACGATCTTCGGCCCGATCTTCGGCTGATGGCGATGGCCGGATTCGGTGACCGTACACACCATGCCGTCCCAGATCCCAGATCCCAGATCCCAGATCGCAGACCTCAGATGGAGGAAGCCGCACCGTTAGCGGATCCTCATCCGGCTATCGAATGAGGACCGCACCCGGCGGGTGCGGTCCCGCAGGCTAGTTAGACAGCCCGCACATTCGTGGCCTGCGGGCCCTTCTATCCCTGGCCCACCTCGAACTCCACACGCTGGTTCTCATCGAGCGACGTGAAACCGCTGCCCGAGATTTCCGAGTAATGCACGAAGACGTCCGGAGTTCCGTCGTCGGGCGCGATGAAACCGAAGCCCTTCTCGCCGTTGAACCACTTCACAATGCCCTGCGCCATGCCCAGACTCCCTAAATGTCGATCCGGGCACTCACATCGAATTCCCGATCTCGATACCAGTGATCCTGCCACCCAGACGACGGATCGGGACGACCACACTGATCTGAGGAAGCGGACATCTCGACGCCTACTGCGACTGCCGACTTCGCCGTCCGTCATCGATCAACGAGAGCCGGTCCGTCGAGCGAGCGGCCGCCGACGTGGACAGAAAAGTCGGCTGACGGAGGTGAAATCCCCGGTCAACCGCTCCAGAATATCTGTAGTGGTAACTGTAGACATCGAGGGGACGCTGTTGTAGAGTTCCTCTCGTCGCAAGGAAAGAGTTCACGAGGTGCGGGAGAGAATGAACTGCCCGCAGAGAAGTACCGCAAGACCAGGATGTGCCGGGCAAGGGTTGATATGAGTGTGTAAGGCCCCGGCATATCCGCCGGCGGCCGGGCAGCACTAAGGCCCGACAGCCGGAAGAAGTGCAGTGAACAAGGAAGTGAAACCCGCTCCGGCCCCCGGTGCCTCACGGCGCCGGGGGCCCTGTCCGTTGGAAAGGTGTCACCCCATTCCGGAAGATTCGCCCGACCGAAGCGCGGCCGGGAAGCTCGACGACGAGGACTACCCGGCCTACAGCATGGGTCACGCCGCCGAGATCCTCGGCGTGACACAGGCATTCCTGCGCAGCCTCGACGCCGCGAAGCTGCTCACCCCCGGGCGCTCGGAGGGCGGCCACCGCCGCTACTCCCGATACCAGCTGCGTCTCGCCGCCCGAGCCCGTGAACTGATCGACCAGGGCACCGCGCTCGATTCCGCGTGCCGGATCATCATCCTGGAAGACCAACTCGCCGAGGCCCGACGCATCAACGCGGAACTCCAGCACACCCATCGCCGCAAGTCGGATCAGCCCGGCCCCGCATCCGGCTGACACACCACCTGCCGCGCGGAAGTCATTCGACCCCGGTGGCCGTGCTGACCATGGGTGCGGTCGCGGTGATCGGTGTGGTGCTGTGGCCGATCGTTGGCCGCGGTCGGCGGGAGGGCGCTGGTCCTCGATCAACTCAAACTCGGTCGGAACCGTGCCCGGTGGATTCGGTGCTCGGGATTCGGGGAAAGCGGGAGACAGGGGTGGTCCTCGACCGGTTGAGGACTCGGTCCAGGTTCTGCGGGTTGACTACCCAGCCCGCAGAACCGTCACCTACTCCGGTTGCCGGCGCGTTGGTGGGCGGTCAGCGGCAGATGATCGAACCGCGCCCGTAGCCCGGTGTCGGTGTCGAACTCGCCGAACCGGGTGACGATCTCGTCGGCGATCGTGCGGAGCCGGGTGTTGGTTTCCTGGGAGCGCCAGGTCAGGACGTCGAACGCCCGGGCGGCGGTGATGCCGTAGACCAGCATCAACGCACCCTTGGCCTGCTCGATCACCGCCCGAGACTGCGCGAGTTCGGCGACCGCCTCGTCGACGGAGTCCTTCACGTCGTTCTAGGTCGGGTGAGTCACACCCGTGGTCCCGGACCTCGGCAGGTCAGCGCGCTCGCGACGGAATAGAAACACGTTCAGTTAGACAGCTCCACCTCACACCGTCGCGACCTTCGATCCGGTGTTGGTCGTAGCGGTGATACAATTTTGTATAACTGCAGTTGAAGGTGGTGTGTGATGGCGTTGGCGGATGTGGAGCGTGATCTGCGGGCGATCCCGGCGGAGAAGGAACTGCTGCAGATCAAGTTGCTGCGCGCGGTGGCGCACGCGACGGACAATCAGGTGCCGCAGCGGGTGATCGCGAAGAACCTGGCCGTCACACAGCCGGAGGTCAGCCGGATCGTGAAGAAGCTGCGGTTGAACCCGGCCGCCCGCGACCGCTCCCCCCGGGAGGTGCTGCTCGAGCACGCTGCGAAGCGGATCGACCACGACCGGATGATGGCCGAGCTGATGGCCTGGGACTACACCTTCGGGCATGTTCCGGGCGATGATCCGCTCGGGGAGAGCTATGTGCGGGGCACCTGGGATCAGATCGAACGCTCCCGCGACCTGCTCGGCGACGACGACTACCGGGTCCTCCTCGCGGCCACCGCCGACCGGCGTGCGCAGGCGAATGCACTCTGACCCCGCCGCTGTCGCCGCCGACCTCGAGGCCTGGTGCCGGCCCGGCGGGATCCTCCGACAAGGACGGCCCCTCCGCCTCGATCCACCTGTTCGACCCGGTCGCTCGTCGCCGAACCCGGGACGGCATCGTCGATGCCTACCCGGCGGAGCAGACCGACGTCGGGATCGGCCGGCAGTTCCTGGCTTTGGCGACCGCCGGCCCACCGGGGGTGGGCAAGTCAACGAGTATCGACCGCCGGCACCTCGCCGGGCAGGGATGGCGGGTACTCGATGCGGACACGATCAAGGACCATCTGCTGCGGGACGCCATCGAGCAGGGCGTCTACACCGACCTGCTGAGCATCGACCTTGCGGACGGACACCGCCTGATGCCCCGCGAACTCGCCACCCTCGTGCACACCGAGTCGACGAATCTGCTCGACATGATCACCGAGATCTGTTTGTCCCGTGGGGAGAACCTGGTCCTCGAGGGCGCGTTCAGCTGGCCCGGGCTGGGTCCGCGGCTGCTGACGGACCTCGCGTACGCGGAGTATGAGAAGTTCACGATCCTCGATGTCGAAGCACCAGCGCCCATCGTGCGGGCCCGGGCGCTGACCCGGTGGTGGCGGGGCCGGCAGGAAGCGCTACGTGGCGGTGACGGGTTCGGTGGCCGGTTCACCCCGGGGTTCGTCATCGACGCCCTCTACACCGACAGCTCTGAGGAGACGGTGTGCGCACGGAACGCCCGGGCCGCGTTCGATCATCCACTGTCCGCCGAGATCCCGACGGTCGAGCTGCTCGTCGAGCACGCCGATGGCGGGGACGAGACGTGGGTGAAGGAGAACGGTGTCGTGGTCTACCCGCAGGTTCCGGCCGACCGACCCGAGCCCTGACCTTCCCGCCCGTGCCACGTGCCCCCGCTGGGATGTGAATCCGCAACGCCTCGGCCGCGAGCCCACTGGCGAGGTGAGAGGTTACTCAGCGAGGGTGATGACGACCGAAGCCGGGAAGCCGGGATCCCGGAGGTGCGAGGCACTCCGATTGATCGACGTTCTCAGGCGCAGTCGCGGCAGAGTTGTTGCGCCGTGTCGGCGAGGCGGCTGCGGTGGTGGACCAGAAAGCAACTCGTGCAGGTGAATTCGTCC
The DNA here is from genome assembly GCF_000280725.2 of Rhodococcus sp. JVH1. Lineage (NCBI taxonomy): Bacteria > Bacillati > Actinomycetota > Actinomycetes > Mycobacteriales > Nocardiaceae > Rhodococcus > Rhodococcus sp. JVH1. The sequence continues at coordinate 787,215 of NZ_CP166290.1, forward strand.
GACTGCTTGGGGATGACGCGGACGGTGAATTCTTCACCGGACAGGTCGGCGCCGGGCAGTTCGAACGACTCGGCGGTGTCGGCGTCCTCGACGTCCACGACGGGGGACTGGGTGTCTTTCCGGCTGGCGGTCAGCTGTTCGAGGGAGGTGTCCGGGTCGTCGGATTCGGTGACTCGTGGTGCGTCGTAGTCGGTGGCCATGGCTGTTCTACCTTCACGCTCTGGGTGTTCGGATCCGCCAGGTTAGAGGGTCCGTCGACACGACACACTCGCGGGGTCGGGCCGGGCGGCGGGTGCGCCGGGTGTGGCGGGCGCGCTCGGTCTCGGACATGCCACCCCAGATGCCATAAGACTCGGTGGCGGTGAGGGCATAAGCGCGGCAGTCGGCGAGCACGGGACAGTCTTGGCAGATCTGTTTGGCGGCGCGCTCACGCCGGGCACGGACGTTGCCGCGTTCACCATCGGGGGAGAAGAACAGGTCGGTATCGGTGCCGCGGCATAAGGCGCGGTGCTGCCAGTCCCGGTCGAGAGAGTGGTGGAAATGATCAGGCACAGCGGGAGGAGTCGCTTTCGGAGTGGAGCGGTGCCCTGGGTGTCAGGGTGAGTTGAGTCCAGTGGTTCACAGCAAACCCGCCTGCAGGGCGAGATACGGATCAACCCGCGATGACGATTTCTCCCACGGTTCTGGTCGAGGACAATGTCCGGATGGACCCCTCGCACCCACGCGCCGACGGCCCGCAGCGACGACGCGCCTTCAGCGCCGCCGACAAGCTCGCCCACCTGACCGCCTATGAACAGGCCTGCGAGAGCAACGGCGGAGGCGCGTACCTGCGCCGCGAAGGCCTGTACTCGTCCCTGATCAGCGAGTGGCGCAAACAACGCGATGCCGGCGTCCTCGACGGCAAGAAGCCCGGCGACAAGATCGGCAAACTCACCACCGAGCAGGCCGAGATCGCACGCCTCAAACGCGAGTTGGAGAGAGCAAACAAGCGACTGGCCACCACCGAGACTGCACTGGAAATCATGGGAAAAGCACATTCGCTCTTGGAGCAACTCTCCGAGAGCGCGGATGCGGACGAGCAGCGCAAGAAACGTTGATGCGCACCCACCACGAACTCACCGATTCCGGTGTAACAACAAGGGATGCAACCCAACTGACGGGAATCATTCGATCCACCGCAGCACGAGACAAGACCCGGCCCGCGGCACCGGATCCGACCGCCGCCGCAGTCACGCGCACCCCGGAGAACAAGCTCACCGACGCCGAACGCCGGACTGTCCTCGACGTTCTCGACAGTGACCGGTTCGTCGACCGAGCCCCGGCCGAGGTCTATGCCCAACTCCTCGACGAGGGCATCTACCTGTGCTCGGTCTCGACGATGTATCGGATACTGCGCGAAAACGCGCAGGTCACCGACCGTCGACGGCAGGCCCGCCACCCCGCCCGGGCCTGTCCGGAACTGGTGGCGACCGCACCGCGGGAGGTGTACTCGTGGGACATCACTAAACTTCCAGGCCCAGTCAAGGGCACGTATTTCGACGCGTACGTGATGATCGACATCTTCTCCCGCTACATCGTCGGCGCCCACGTCCAGACCCACGAGTCGGGGCTCCTCGCTGCCGAGATGATGACCGAAACCTTTGCTGTGCACGGAATACCGAACGTCGTGCACGCCGACCGGGGAACCTCGATGACCAGCAAGACCGTCGCCACCCTGCTCGCCGATCTCGAGGTCACCCGCTCGCATTCTCGGCCGCGAGTATCCAACGACAACCCCTATTCAGAGTCACTGTTCAAGACCCTCAAGTACGGCCCGGCATTCCCGGAGCGGTTCGGGTCCATCCACGACGCACGAGAGTTCATGGACTCGTTCGTCCATTGGTACAACCACGAACATCGCCATACCGGCATAGGCCTGCACACCCCCGCCGACCTGCACTTCGGACTGGCCGCGCACAAGGCCGACGAACGCTCTGCGGTGCTCGCTGCGGCCCGGCTCGCGCATCCCGAGCGGTTCGGCACGACCGGTACCCCGAAGATCCTCGACCTGCCGACCGACGCCTGGATCAACCAGCCCGTCGCCGAGTCCGAGGAGGCCGAACCCGACGCGGATCAGCTCGCCGCGTAACACCTGTTGGACTCAAACACCTTGACAAGTTCCGGTGAGCCGATCCGTCGGGAAGGGCGGGCGTGCGGGTGTGGCGGGCCTGGGCTTGTGGCCGTGGATGTGTGCCAGGCAATCAATGTCGGGGCGCTGTGGGTGGGCAGGACCTTTTGGGTAACCGGGTCGACTGGGTGTGTAGCGCATGGCCGTCCGAAAGGGTTGTGAGACATGCATCCTCGACGCATTGCAGTTACTTCCGATGCCGCTGAAGGCGGCAGTCGGGCAGCGGCTGGCCAGGACCGGGACTGTGATCGGGTCGACGCCACGGCCACAGTGCGTGTCGGTGCGGTGATGCCTGGGCTCGACATCGGTGGGGACCGGGACGAACCCGGATGATCCACACTCGGTCACCTCTAATGAGGTGGCGAACGGTGTGCACTTGATGGTAGCGACACGGCGAATGATACCGAAGGGTATCGCTCGAAAGTAACTGGCGTCACATCCACCGTCTCGTTCGCCAGCGTCGCCGACGACCGTTAGGCGCCGGATCCACCTCTTCCGCAGGATTCAGATGTTCCCCGAGCGGCTTGGTGTGCAATTCGGCTCTTCTCCGACGGTGCGGCTGCCTGTCCGGGTCGGCAACGGGACGGCGTACCCGCCGCTCCGATAGACGTTCGGCTTTCGTTCGGTTGCCGATCGTGTGAAGCTGTTGCAGGGGGAGTGGGAGCGGTCCGGCGCTCGCCCAACGTTTCGTCCAGGAGGAACTGACGGTCGAGTTCACCTCGGTAACCAGCATCGGTGAGGGGAAGTATCTGCCCGTGGGCAGGTCGCCGTCGACGGCAACCCGCGTGGTGACGTGGTCCCGGTGACGTTCGTCGCCGAGGACGGTATCTGGAAGATCGCCCGCAGTTGGGCCTGCCCAATCACCGGAGCCTGTTAGCGAACTCCACGTCGGTCCGGTGACCGGTCAGCGATCCCAGAAAAAGCGTGGGAAACAGGGTCGCAGGCCCGCCGTCTCGTCCGACAGCCGCGGACGGGGCATCGAGATTCTCGCCATGTTGTCCGCGTTTGCTGGATCGGCTACGTATCCGGTTGAATCCAGTGCACCGTGCCACGAGTACGCACATCGAGATCACGCGTGCCGTCCGGAGACTGCTCGGTGAGTTCGACGACGGCGACCCATTCGGTGTCGTCGGCGCCGTGCGGGGACCGCCGCCACTGCGGCATACCTCGATACTCAGCTGCCGCCGGGGATGATTCCCGCCCGCGAAAGCTGGCCCATTACATCGATCAGCCAGGAAGTTACTGTGGGCGGAAAATGGGGACCAGAAGTTCCAGCTGTCTCCCGTCAGATGAATGAAGTTGTCCATCTCGATCCTTCTCCGAGCAGTAGCTGGCGGTGTCGTTGGGATCACAGCCCACGATAATCGGCATCCGACGGCCGACAGCTCAAAACAACAATCGGAAGGGAGCGGCACGCCAGCGCAACGATGAATTCGTCGTCGGCTAATGGGTGTTCGACTTCGTCGAGCATGCTCCTGATCAGGACGCTTACATCTGCGGCTGCGGCTGCGGTGGCCGTGAGCACCATCCATAACTTGTTCGGCAAACCCCCATGTGGATCCGGCGGAGCGGAGTATTGGACGCTCAGCCGTTGAAGATGCGATGGGGGAGATCCCCGATCGAGTGGTGGAGCTAAAGGGGGCGGGCTGAGAGTGAGCATCGAAGGCGACGACCAGACGCCGGAAGCCTGCTCGATAAGCACGGTCCACCGGTTCGTGGCGTCCTCGGGTACCACAGCCGCACTGTTCGCGCACGACCAGCCCGACCGGTATGAGCGGGGGCATGATTCTCAGGATCGGTGAGTTCAGCTCGTCTATAGCAGTATTTCATTGCGGGATGGCTCTGGAGATCTTCAGGCGTAGCGCCGGCTTGTTCCCGCGTCGTAGAGGGCGGTCTCGGTCAACTGTGCCTGTCAATAGCCCGCACCGGGACGAGGTCGGCACCTAACGGACGCGGACCCGCTCGACTTACTTGCCCGGGAGGCGAGCGGCGATCGCTGACCGGTCACTGATCTTGATTATCCTGGCTCGCAATTGAGTGGCGCTGTCTGGATCAGGGTTCACTCGAGGAAACACACAGATGCATATTCCTACGTGATAGACACACGGATCGAGAATCGCTGATCCGGAATCGGAGAAACTAGGCCTGACGGATACCGCCTGCCCTATAGCGCAATCCCAACTTTGCTCTATCGTGCTGCGGCAACCAAAGTTATTGACTACCAATCGTATTCGCACTCTTACTGCCTCAAGACTGGTGCGTCGCGAGTGGGACTCCAGGAAGATCGTGTCGGCATGCCAGATCGGCGATGGGTTGGGAACGATGACCTGTCAGTTCGGGAGAGTTTCCTGATTACCGGGAGTGCCCGCCTGCCGTTACTGTGTGCGTTCGACGGTTGCCCAGCGAAGAAGGAGACACATGGCGATATCACCGAGGGGTTCTGACAGTTCGGCGAAGAAGACAACCAAAGAGATTCGTGAGTGGGCGATCGGGGAGGGTCGCGAGGTGTCCTTGCGCGGCCGGATTTCGGCCGAGATCGAGCAGGCCTTCTATGACGCTCAGCCGAAGAAGGTTCAGGCGAAAGCGGCGCCGGTAAAGAAGACGGCCGCGACAAAGACGGCTGTGAAGAAGCTGGTCGCGGCGACGACTGCGGGAAAGCGGGCGAAGGCTCCGGTGACGTCGGCGACGACGAGCACGCCTCCGGCGACGAAGACAGCCGCCAACAAAGCGGCCGCGATGAAAAAAGCTTCGACGAAGTCGGTTGCGGAGAAGACGGCTGTGAAGAAGCCGGTCGCGGCGAAGGCGCCGACGGCGGGGGAAGTGGTGAGTAAGGCTCCGGCGAAGAAGTCTTCGAGGGAGATTCGTGAGTGGGCGCTCGGGGCGGGTCATGAGGTGTCTTCGCGTGGCCGAATTCCGGTCGAGATTCAGCAGGCCTTCCATGAGGCTCAGGCGAAGCAGATTCAGGCAAAGGCGGCGCCAGTAAAGAAGGTAGCCGCGAAGAATGCAGCCGCGACGAAGGCAGCTGTCAGGAACCCGGCCGCGGCGACGGCTCGGGCGAAGAAGGCTCAGGCTGTAACGGCTCCGGCGACGAACACGGCCGTGAAGAAGACGGCCGTGAAGAAGACGGTCTCGGCGAAGGCGCCGACGGCGGGGGAAGTGGTGAGTAAGGCTCCGGCGAAGAAGTCGTCGAGGGAGATTCGTGAGTGGGCGCTCGGGGCGGGTCATGAGGTGTCTTCGCGTGGCCGAATTCCGGCCGAGATTCAGCAAGCTTTCCATGAAGCTCAGGCGAAGCACGTTCGGGCAAAGGCGGCGCCGGTAAAGAAGGCCGCCGCGAAGAAGACCGCCGCGAGGGTTCTGGTGAAGCCGGCGACGGCGATCACGGCTCCCACGACGAAGACGGCCGCGAAGAAGACAGCCGCGACCAAGGCGGGGGAGAAGAAAAGAGTTGGGGATACGTCGGCCGGGAAGAAGCCGGTCGCGGCGAAAGTGCCGGCGGCGAGGGAAGTGGTGAGCAAAGCTCCGGCGAGCAAGTCGTCGAGGGAGATTCGTGAGTGGGCGATCGGGGCGGGTCATGAGGTGTCCTCGCGTGGCCGAATTCCGTCCGAGATCCAGCGAGCTTTCCGTGACGCTCAGGCGGAGAAACCGGTCGCGTGAGTTGCAATATCGTCCCGGTGCGCATCGTGGACATCCTGTCGCGAAGGCCATGATCCGGTGGGAATCATGGCCTTCGGCGCCATGCGCTGGGCGGTGGTCCGCGTCAGCGGTGCCGGCGTACGGGGCGGGGTGATCGCGCACGGCGCCGGGTCTTCGCGGGCACGGACGAGGTGACCGTCGATCCCCGCCCCGCCCCTCCGTGCCCGTCCGCTCGGTGCGAGACCCGCCGGTGAGAACTGTGAGGGGAATAGGCGGCACACTCACTGGCCTCAGTCTGGGCCGCTGGGCTGGGGCATCGACGGATCGACCACTCGAAGGTACGATAGGTACGTAGTTGCAAGAATCGTACCTGGGAGGGTGGGATGAGTGCCGAAGCGTTCTCCTCTGGACCTGCTCCTGCCATCGACCCGGTGGTGGTGGCGCGGATGTCCGAGTCGATCCGCGTCGAGGGGCTCGAGCGGGCGCTGGGTACCTATTTCGCCGAGTTCCGCCTCGCCCTGGTGCAGGCAGGCGGAAACGCCCCGGAGCCCGGGCCCCGCGCGGGTCGGCGCGGTACCGAACCGACAGCGCTGGGGGCAGAGGAGGCGGGCGGGGACGTGGTCACCGCGCTCACCCGGTTTTCCGCGGCCGCCCTGTCACAGACGGAGCGGTTGCAGCTCGCGCAGTCACTGATCGCGACCGTCACCGACGCCGACGCCGTCTCGCCGCTGGCCACGGCCCGCAGGTCGGTCCTCGACGCCCTCGAGGTGATCGACTCGAAGGAGGTCGCCACGATTCTGGCGCCGACCAGTGAGCCGATCCGCAGCGTCGCACAGAAACGCCGGAAGGCGGGGGAGTTGATCGGGTTGCCGATCGGCGCCCGCCCGGACTACCGGTACCCGCTGTTCCAGTTCGACCGGGCACGCCACCAGATTTATGACCTGGTGAAGTACGCGAACCGGCGACTCGCGGTGGCGGACGACCCGTACGGTGCGGCGTCGTGGTGGCTGACCGCCACCGACATCCTCGACGGCCGCAGCCCCCTCGAGGACCTCGAGGCCGGCGAGCTGACCGAAATCGCGATCGACAACGTCCTCGACGTTGCACGCCGAGGCATGTGAGCGGGTGCGAACGTGCAACGGCGCACCCGCGCACACCGACACCATTGCGGCCGGCACCGAGTTGTGGCGGATCCACCGCACCGACAGCTCCTTCCCGCCGAACAGCTTCAACTCCGCCGCCATCGCCCCGCTCGCGGACGGCTTGACGATCAACACCCGCACCATGCGGGTACCGCGGCAGGGCCGGTTCGACCCGGTCCACGACGACCGCGTCTGCCCCGGCGGATCACTGGTCGGTGGCTACCTGTACGTCGGGTTGTCGGTGGGTGCGGTGGTCGCCGAGGGGATCCTGCGCGGTACCGACATCCCCAAGACCGGAATGCTCTCCGACACAGCGCTCGCCGAAGTGTCGCTCACCCGGATGCTCGCCACCCCCGGCGACGGTATCGGCCGAATACGTGCACTCCACCACGAACAGGGACATGTTCTCGCTCTCCGGTGAACGGCAATGCCCTCAACCTTGGCGTCATAGCCGATCAGGGCGTATTTCCCATCGAACAGACGTGGCAACGGGCAGGCGGTGAACAGGGTCGGAAGGCTCGAAAATCCGGATCCGGCTCACTGGTCGAGGCCGCCGCCCGGGTCCACCGCACCCCAATACCGGGTCCGCAGTTCCGGTGCGCAGTGCGGGCAGACCGGGAAGATCACCGGGTGCGCGGAGAATGGGTCGCCGGGGTGGACGGTCCACCCGTCGGCGTCGGTGGAGTCGGTCAGGATCGTCGCGCCGCAGCGGCAGCAGCACCAAGCATCGGGCTTCCCACGCGGGTTGGGGTCGCAGTCCGCCGCTCATCACCCCCAGTGTCCACGGACAGCCGGGGTGTGGCGTATCCCAGGCAGGGGTCAGGTCGGACCGGCGCTTGTCCACGCGGATTCCGTCGACCACCGCCGATCGACGATCTCCACCCGAGCCTGTCGAACCGGTGCAACACACAGTGCGGTGTCCGCTCGGAGAGCGACGCCGACGGCGAGTACGTCGGCGATTGCGGTCGTCGTCGTTGTCGATACACGTATCGTCGACTGTGCACACTGTTCCCTCCGGTTTCGCGGCGAGGTGGTGACACCCGATGTTTCGACGCCATCGTGACCTCGTGGTGGTCCCCAACGTCATCGGTATGTCCCCCTCGAAGGCCAGGCGTGCGGCCGACCACGCCGGTCTCTGGCTACGCGGTCCCGAAGCGGACGCCGGGCCACTAGGCAAGTCCGACCTGCCCACCGGGGTGATCACGGCACAAGCACCCACACCAGGCTCACTGGTCGACCCTGGTTCCGCGCTGGCCGTGTGGATCGACAGAAATGACGACGGAGGCGGCGGGATGCGCGAGCCACGCAGACCGCTGCCCGACCCGAAAGGCAATAAGGCTGTCTTCGACGTGCACTAGCTGTATGAGGCCATAACGTTGGTGACACCGGCGTGGAGCTTGCTCGCGGGTGGCCGGTTTCCGGCGGCAGTGTGAGGTCGATGGTAGTTGTAGTGCACGTTCCACACTTCGAGAGCTTGTGAGCGCTGCTGCTCGCTGGTCCAGGTTCGGGCGTAGAGGAACTCCTCGGACAGGATCCGGTTGTAGCGCTCGACCTTGCCATTGTGCCGTGGGGTGTATGGGTTGATCCGCTGGTGGCGCGCGCCGTGCAGGACCTTGGCGAAGTCTTTCGCGCGGTAGCATGAGCCGTTGTCGGTGACGATCCGATTGATGTGGCCGATGCCGTGTGCAGCGAAGAACACCCGGGCTCGATGCATGAATCCGATTGCTGTGGAGGCTTTCTCATCGGTCAAAGCCTCGGTGTAGGCAAGGCGGGAGAACCCGTCGACGGCGGAGTGCAGGTATACGTATCCGGCGCGGGCTCCGGCAGCCTTGGCGCGTTCGACGGCCTTCGCCTGGTCAGAGCCCTTGCCGTGGGCACGCCAGCCACCGCCTTCCGGTATCCGCCCGACCTTCTTCACGTCCACGTGCACCATGTGCCCCGGCCAGCGGGCGACGATTCGCCTTGGTTCACGGTTGCTCTCACCGGTGGGGTCGAGGAACTTGCGCCGGTTCAGTCCGAGGAGGGCCAGGTGTCGGCTGACGGTGCGCACGGATATCGCGGTGCCATCACTGCTCAGTTCGTGGGCGATGCGGCGGGCCGACCATTTCTTGTCGCGGCGCAGCTTCTCGATCCGTGCCACCACCGAGGTGGGGGTGGCGGTCGGTTGGTGGTGGGGCACGCTCGGGCGATCCAGCAGTCCCAGTTCCCCGAACTCGCGGAAGCGGGTTACCCATTTGCTGGCGCAGGCGCGGGAGATGCCCATCTCGGCGGCGACGTGGGCGATGGGACGGGTCTGGCAACGTTCGACGAGTCGGCGGCGGCCTTCGACGGACAGCGGCGCGTTACGGTGGAGCACGGACGGGTTCTTCCTGTCGGCGGATGCGTTGGTGGTACTTCTCATCCTGCCGTCGGAAGGCCCGTCCCCTTCGCTCAGCCTATGCTCCGCCGGGCGTCTACAACGTCATGACCCGCAACAACTAGCTGCGCGGCGCCATTCGAACACTACGGAGTCGGCGTCCGGGTCTACTCTCCTCTTCGTGACTTCACGCACCGGCGCGCCCGGCTCCCCGCTGCGCTGGACGGCGGCACGGGTGACCCTGACCCCGGTCCGGGTGGTGGCCCTGGGTTTCGCGACGGCGATCGCGGTCGGCACCGGCCTGCTCCTGATTCCGGCGGCGAGTCAACCGGGAATGGACACCGGCGTGATCGACGCCGTGTTCACCTCGACGTCGGCGATGTGCCTGACCGGGCTCGTCGTGGTCGACACCCCCACCCACTGGTCGGGGTTCGGCCAGGGCGTCATCCTGGGTCTGATCCAGGCCGGCGGCTTCGGGATCATGACGATGGCGTCGCTGGTCGGGCTGATGCTCGCGAACCGGATCGGGCTGCGGGCCCGGCTCAACGCCGCCGCCGAGGTCCGGGCCTCCGGGCTCGGGGACGTGCGCAGCGTCGTCGTCGGCGTCGTCCGGGTCAGCATCCTCATCGAGGCTGTCACCGCGCTGTGCCTGGCAATGAGGTTCGCGGTCGGCTACGACGAGCCGCCCGGCCGGGCCCTGTGGTTGGGGGTGTTCCACTCGATCTCGGCGTTCAACAACGCCGGATTCGCCCTGTACAGCGACAACATCATCGGATTCGCCGACGACCCGTGGATCTGCGTGCCGTTGCTGGCCGCGGTGATCCTCGGCGGCATCGGCTTTCCGGTGCTGTTCGAGGTGGGCCGGCGGGTCCGCGGCACCACCTCCGGACGGTGGAGCCTGCACACCCGGCTGACCGTCACGGTCACCGCGGTGCTGCTGGTGGCCGGGCCGGCGCTGGTGCTGGCCCTCGAGTGGGGCTACACCCTGCGCCACCACGATCTCGGAGCGAAGCTACTGGTGGCCGCATTCCAGGGCATCATGCCCCGCACCGCCGGCTTCAACAGCGTCGACTACGCCCAGATGGATCCTGCGACCCTGCTGGTGACGGACGTGCTGATGTTCATCGGCGGCGGCAGCGGCGGCACCGCCGGCGGCATCAAGGTCACCACCTTCGCGCTGTTGCTGTTCGCGATCGTCGCCGAGGTCCGCGGCGATCGGTCGGTGACCATCTTCGACCGCCGGATCGCACCGCGGGTGCAGCGGCAGGCACTGTCGGTGGCGCTCATCGGTGTCGCCCTGGTGATGGTCCCGACGATCGTGCTGCTCGCCGGCACCCACTTCGACCTGAACGTGCTGCTGTTCGAGGTGACCTCCGCGTTCGCGACGGTGGGCCTGTCCACCGGCATCACCGCGCAACTCCCGGACTGGGGTCAGTTGATCCTGGTGCTGCTGATGTATCTGGGCCGCATCGGCTCGATCACCCTGGTCAGCGCGCTCGCCGCCCGGCAGCGGGACCGACGCTACGAACTCCCCGAAGAAAGGCCCTTCATTGGCTAGGAAACCGTCCTCCGACGTCGTGGTGGTGCTGGGGCTGGGCCGGTTCGGCACGGCCCTCGCCCTCGAGCTGATGGAGCAGGGCACCGAGGTACTCGGCATCGACGCGAGTGAGGCGGTGGTGCAAAAGATCTCGCACCGTCTCACCCACGCCGCGGTCGCCGACACCACCGACGAGGAATCGCTGCGGCAACTGTCGGTGCACGACTACGACCGGGCCGTCGTCGGGATCGGCTCCGACCTCGAGGCCAGCCTGCTCACCGCGTCGGCGCTGATCAACCTGTCGGTGCCGAACGTGTGGGCCAAGGCGATCAGCAACGCGCACGCCAAGATTCTCCGGCAGATCGGTGTCGAGCACGTCGTGCGGCCCGAGCACGACATGGGCAAGCGGGTGGCGCACCTTGTGCGGGGCCGGATGATGGATTACATCGAATTCGACGACGGCTTCGCCATGGTCAAAACCGTCCCGCCCGCGACCGTGGTCGGCAAACGCCTCGGCGAGACCACCGTCCGCTCCACGTACGGGGTCACCGTCGTCGCGATCAAACGCCCCGGCGAAGATTTCACCTACGCCACCGCGGACACCGTCATCGAACCCGGTGACACCATCATCGTCTCCGGCCAGGTCCGCGACACCGAACGATTCAGCGAACTGACCTGACCTCGCGTCGTTACCCGCCCACTCCCCGGCCTGATCGAAACGGGGACGAGAACGTTGCGAAGGCCCCGATGGTCCGGTGGTGAGTTGACGGCAGCTGTCGGCGCGTAGGCTCCGCCGCGAGGCCGGCGACGAGAACGAGGTGATCGAGCGATGCGCGGTAGCTTGCGCGCGCGGCTGAGCCGGTCCGACGTGCTCACCGAACGCCCCGATTTCGCGCTGGTCGGAATCCTGCGGGTGCCGCAGCTGCACCGCAGTCCCGTGCGGGCCATCACCCGGCGGATCGGGTACGCGCTCGCCGCCCTGGCCGCGGTGGTGCTGATCGTGTATCTCGGCCGCGACGGCTACCGCGACGTGCAGGAGAACCCGCTCTCGCTGCTCGATTGCCTCTACTACGCAACGGTGTCGCTGTCGACCACCGGCTACGGGGACATCACCCCGATCACCGCACAGGCGCGGCTGGTCAACATCCTCGTCGTCACGCCGCTGCGGATCTTCTTCCTCATCGTCCTGGTCGGCACCACCCTCGCCGCGCTGACCGAGACCTCCCGCCAGAGCTACAAGATTCAACGCTGGCGGCGCCGCACCCACGACCACACCGTCGTCGTCGGGTACGGCACCAAGGGCCGCGCCGCCGTCGCCGCGATGCTCGGTGATGGCGTCGACCCCGCGAACATCGTGATCGTCGATACCGATCCGGCGGTGCTCGACACCGCAACCGGGCAGGGGTTGGTGACCGTGCACGGGTCGGCGACGCAGTCGGACGTGCTGCGGCTGGCCGGTGCCCGGCACGCGGCGTCGATTGTCGTGGCCACCAGTCGCGACGACACCGCGGTGCTGGTGACGCTCACCGCGCGCGAACTCGCACCGGACGTGAAGATCGTCGCCTCGGTTCGCGAAGCCGACAATGCGCACCTGCTGCGCCGGTCGGGCGCCGACACCGTGGTCGTCTCCTCCGAGACGGCGGGCCGGTTGCTCGGCGCGTCCACCACCACCCCGAACGTGGTGGACATCATCGAGGACCTGCTCACCCCGGAGACCGGCTTCGCGATCGCCGAACGCGCCGTCGAGTTCGGCGAGGTCGGCGAGTTACCGGAGCAGCTGCCGGACATCGTCCTCGGTGTGGTGCGCGACGGACGGTTGCTGCGCAGCGGAACACCCGACGTGGCTGCAATCGAGGCCGGTGACATCCTGCTCTACATCCGGCAGGTGACCGACTGACCGACGACGAACACTTGGTGGATGCCCGTGCGCCCTTGCGGGAGCGGTGTGGGTGGCGTTCTGGCCGCCGATGATCGGCGTCGCCGCCGGGTGTCCTGCTGCTGCTCGGTGCCGTGGCTGATCATGCTGGTGGATACGACCGGAGCCTAGGAACGGTTCACACAGACCTTGATTCGGATCGCGCTGGGGGGCACGGCGAGGTGTGCGGCGATGAGGTCGGGTGCGTCGGCTTCGGCGTCGGCCAGGCGCCAGGTGTGGCCGGCGATGCCGAACTCGGGTACCTCGAGTAACCACGACTGGCCGTCCCGGGTCACCTGCACGGTGTAGGTCATCGCGCGACCGCCTCCCTTTCCGGGCAGTCGGCGGCCAGGTCGGCCCGTCTTCTGCCGTTGTTGTCAATGGTGCGAGTTCGTCCCCAGCCACCGTCACCGGTGGGGCACCGGTGTGCAACTCGAGCCGAAGGAGTGCCACATCGCGGCACGCAGCGAACGAAGCGCCTCCGGGAGCAGGTGGCACTTGTGTGGAGAGCGGGCGTTCGGGGACCCCGCCCGCAGACCGGATTGTAAAGAACCCTTTACCATTGGGTCGTCGTCCTGGTAGCGACGTTCGTGTCCCCGAATTGCAGAGAGAGTTATGAGCAGCGCTTCGCGCAAACGCAAACCTCGAAGACCCCGCCCGCCCCGTGCTGCTGATCGCAGCCCCATCACCCGGTTGCGGGTGAGCAGATGGTGACCATCGTTGTGAGCATCATGTTCGGGATCCTGGTCGTGGTCGCCATCACCGCGGTGACCGGGTATTTCGTGGCCCAGGAATTCGCCTACATGGCGGTGGACCGCTCGCGGCTGAAGGCCCGCGCCGAGGCCGGTGACACCGCCGCGGCCCGGGCGCTGACAGTCACCCGGCGCACCTCGTTCATGCTCTCCGGTGCCCAGCTCGGCATCACCGTCACCGGCCTGCTGGTCGGTTACGTCGCCGAACCTCTGATCGGCCGCGGCCTCGGGGAACTCCTCGGCGGCGTCGGGGTCCCGACCGCGGTCGGGATCGGGGTCGGCGCGATCCTCGCGATCGGGTTCTCCACCTTCGTCCAGATGGTCTTCGGTGAGCTGTTCCCGAAGAACCTGGCCATTGCCCGTCCGGAACCGGTGGCCCGCTGGCTGGCCCTGTCGACCACCCTGTATCTGAGGCTGTTCGGCTGGTTGATCCGGCTGTTCGACCAGTCGTCGAACCTGCTGCTGCGGGCGCTGCGGATCGAGCCGGTGCACGACGTCGAGCATTCGGCGACCGCGCGCGATCTCGCGCACATCGTCGCGCAGTCCCGCGCTACCGGTGAGTTGCCGAAGGAGTTGTCCACCCTGCTCGACCGCATTCTCGATTTCCCCACCGAGACGGCCGAGCACGCCATGATCCCGCGCGCACACGTGGACACCGTCCGCGCCGCCGAGCCGCTGTCCGCGGTGCTCGACCGGATGGGCTCCGGGCACACCCGCTACCCCGTCGTCGGTGAGAGCTCGGACGACCTGCATGGGGTGATCCACCTGCACGACCTCCTGGGTGCCGAGCCGACTGGGACCGCGGGGTCGCGGTGCCGGCCGCCGGTGATCGTGCCCGCCTCGCTGCCGCTGCCGCAGGTCCTCGCCCAGCTGACCGAGAGGAAGGAGGAGATGGCCCTGGTCATCGACGAGTACGGCGGATTCGCCGGAATCGTCACGATCGAGGATCTCGCGGAGGAACTGGTCGGGGAGATCGCCGACGAGCACGACCCCGCCAACACCAGCACGGTGATCGGGTCCGCCGCCGACGGCTGGACGGTTCCCGGAGGGCTGCATCTGGACGAGGTCGAACGCATCGTCGGGCACCCCGTGCCGGACGGGGATTACGAGACGCTCGCCGGGCTGGTGATCGCCCATTTCGGCGGTCTGCCCCGCATGGGAGACACCGTGGACATCCCGCTCGCGCCCGACCCGGCCGACCTGATCGCCGACGACGATCCCCCACGCCGGTACCTCACCGCGCAGGTTCGCGGGGTCGCCAATCGGGTGCCGTCCTCGGTGTCCGTCACCGTTCACGTCGAACAGCAAGGATGGTCGGCCGATGAGTAGTCCGTGGATCGTCTTGGTCGTCACGGTCGGGCTGATCGCGGCCAGCGCGTTCTTCGTCGCGGTCGAGTTCGCGCTCATCGCGGCCCGCCGGCACCGGCTCGAGGACGCCGCACTCAGCAGCCGGGCGGCCCGAGCCGCGTTGCGCAGCGCGTCGGAGCTGTCGGTGCTGCTGGCCGGCTCCCAGCTCGGCATCACGGTCTGCACCCTCGCGCTCGGTGCAATCACCAAACCCGCGGTGCACCACTGGCTCACCCCGGCCTTCGAGGGATGGGGCGCCCCGCTGTGGGCGGCGGACATCGCCGGGTTCGTCCTCGCCCTGATCGTCGTCACCTTCCTGCACCTGGTCGTCGGGGAGATGGCGCCGAAGTCGTGGGCGATCGCGCACCCGGAGAAATCGGCGACGATGTTGGCGATCCCGATGCGCGGGTTCATGTGGGCCACCCGCCCCGCACTGAACGCGCTGAACCGGATGGCGAACTGGTGCCTGGTCAAGGTCGGGGTGACCCCGGTCGACCAGGTCGGCTCCGGTCAGGACTCCGACACACTGCGGCACCTGGTGGAGCACTCGGCGACGGTGGGCACCCTCGACGAGCGCTACCACGGTCAGTTGACCAGCGCCTTGGAACTCGAGGCTGTGACCGTCGGGGAGATGGTGCGGCCGAACCCGGCACCGTCCAGTGTCCCCCCGGAGGCGACCCCGGCGGAGATCCGCGCGGCCGGGCAACGCAGCGGGCACCTGCGGCTGCTGGTCCGCGGCGACGCTGGCGTCGAGGGCGTGGTGCACGTGCGCGACAGCCTGCACGCGCCGCCGGTGTACACCGCGCGGGCGTTGATGCGGTCGGTGCTCACCCTGCCCGCCACGGCCCCGGTGTACGAGGCGCTGCGCCTGATGCGCGAGACCCGCAGCCACCTGGCGCTCGTCCTCGACGATCACGGTGCGGTGACCGGGCTGCTCACCCTCACCGACGTGCTGCAGCGGCTGCTGCCGGCCGCCGGCGCCGCCGCCTGACCCAGCGGGTCCCTACGCGGCGGGTCCTGACCGAGCGATCTCCCGGTCAGGGCTCGCTGTCGCGGTACAGCCGCCAGAACCACACCCCGCTGCCCAGCAGGCACACCAACCCCGATCCGAGCGCTCCGACCACCACCAGCATCGTGCCCACCGACACCAACGCGACCACACAGGCGATTTGGACCAGAACGGTGAGAGGCACAGACACGAATGTGTCGGAGAACCCGTGTCGGTGCAACAAAGACCGAACACTTTCTTCCTCCCTCGGACCCGCTCCGGCGGACGTCGGCCCACACCTCCCATCCATAATGTCCGATTTGTCCGGTTTCGCCTACACTGAAGCCCACCAGCCGTTCGAGGACTCCTCGCGAGGAGAAGGGACATGGGCCACCGTCACAGACCCCGGCCGCTCCGATCTGGGCGGCTGCGATGAACGACATCGTGGTCAATGCCGGACTGGTCCTGCTTTTTGTGCTGGTCGGTGGCGTGTTCGCCGCCACCGAGATCGCGTTGGTGTCCTTGCGGGAGGGGCAGATCCGTCGCCTCGAGCGGCGCGGGGGCCGCAGCGCCCGCACCGCGGCGTTGGCGCGTAATCCCAACCGGTTCCTGTCCGCGGTGCAGATCGGTGTCACCGTGGCCGGCTTTCTCTCCGCCGCCTACGGCGCCTCCACCATCGCCCCCGCTCTGGTGCCCTCTCTGCAGTCGTGGGGTCTGCCGCCGGCGGCCGCCTCGGCCACTGCACTGATCGGCACCACCGTGCTGATCGCGTATCTGTCGTTGATCCTGGGTGAGTTGGTCCCCAAACGTATTGCCCTGCAACGCTCCACCGAGGTCTCGCTGCTGACGGCGCCCACATTGGACCGGTTCGCCACCGCGATGCGCCCGGTCATCTGGTTGCTGTCGGCCTCCGCCGACCTGCTGGTGCGGCTGGTGGGTGGAGACCCGAAGGCGAAAGGTGAGGCGATCACCCATGAGGAGCTGCGGGATCTGCTGATCGGGCACACCGCGATCGCCGAGAGCGAACGCCGCATCCTCTCGGAGGTCTTCGATGCCGGCCGGCGCTCGCTGGTCGAGGTGATGCGCCCGCGTACCGACGTCGACTTCCTGCCCGCCGACACCCCCCTCGGCCGGGCCCGACAATTGGCGCTGGATGGGGGGCACAGCCGGTATCCGGTCACCGGCGCCTCGTTCGACGACATCGTCGGCTTCGTCCACCTGCGTGACCTGCTGCTCGCCGACGAGTCCGAGGTCACCACGGTGGCCGATGTGTGCCGGCCGGTCCTGCAACTGCCCGCCTCCAAACCCGCCCTGGCCGCGTTGTCGGACATGCGCCGCGACAATCTGCAGATCGCGATCGTCGTCGACGAATACGGCGGCACCGCCGGCATCGTCACCCTCGAGGACATCGTGGAGGAAATCGTCGGCGAGATCGGCGACGAGTACGACGATCCCACGCCGTCGGTGACCGCCCACGGAGTATCGCGTCCACCGGCCCACCAGCAGGTGGATGGGCTCCTGATCATCGAGGACTTCGAGACCGTCACCGGCATCACCCTGCCCGACGGCCCGTACGAGACGGTCGCGGGTTTCTTGCTGCACGAGCTGCAACGGGTGCCGCAACTCGGTGACGGCATCACCTTCGACGGTCACCGGCTCACCGTCAGCGCCGTCGACGGCCGCCGCATCTCCCGGGTCCGCGTCACCCACCCCCGGCCGACCGCGGACACGCGGCGCACGCACGTGGACTCGGAGCGGTCATGAACCGCAACGCCCTCGGTCCGTACCATTCCGGGCCGACTCGACTGGTCGGTGGTCGGCTTCGGCGCCGAGACGGCGGCCGCGAACCGGCGCAACACCCGCCGGTCCGGCCTCGGCCGGCAGCGGCCTTGGCGGCGGCGGTGCCGCCGGACGATACTCACCTCGTGAAGAATCGGCGGCAGGGCCGGATCTGGACCTGGCTCTTCGGCGTGCACGCGGCGTTGGTGCTCGGATTGCTTCTGTTGTTCGTGCTCGTCGCCGAGCTCACCAATCCCACCGGCGGCGCGAACATCGGTGCCGGCATCCTGCTGCTGCCGTTGCTGCCGCTGGGTCTGCCCTGGTCCCTGCCGGTGATCGTCGACCCGTACCGCTTCGACCCCGCGGCCGAATCCCTTGTGTACACCGTGTACCTGGGAGCGGCGCTGCTCAACGTGGCCGTGCACGGACTCCTGCTGCTGTCCTGCTCTGTGCTGCGTGCACAGCACTCCGTGTTCCGTGCGCAGCAGCGGCCGCCACGGCGAGCTCCTGGCGGCGTGTGAGGACCAGGCCGCGGGCAACAGTGGCGAAAGTTTGGACTCGTACCTAGACCGGGAGCGTGGGACATGGGAATACGGACCCCCGACGGTCAACCGTTGTTGTCCCGCCGCGCCCGGGTGTGGCTGATGGTGGCGTTCGCATCGTTCGTCCTGCTGTTCGTCGGGCCACCGCTGATCGAGATGTACACGAACTGGTTGTGGTTCGGGGAGGTCGGGTTCCGCGGCGTCTGGATGACGGTGGTGCTCACCCGGCTGTCGCTGTTCGCGATCGTCGCGGCGCTGGTCGCCGGCATCGTGTTCCTGGGTGTGCTGCTGGCCTACCGCTCGCGGCCGGTGTTCATCCCCGCCTCCGGGCCGGAGGACCCGATCGCCCGCTACCGCACGATGGTGCTCGGCCGGAAACGGTTGTTCGGGCTGGGGATTCCGATCGCTGTGGGACTGCTCTGTGGGTTGATCGCGCAGGGCAACTGGGCGACGGTGCAACTGTTCCTGCGCGGCGGCTCCTTCGGGCGGACCGATCCCGAGTTCGGGCACGACATCGGGTTCTACGCCTTCGATCTGCCCTTCTACCGCAGCGTGCTCAACTGGTTGTTCGTGGCCGTACTGTTCGCTCTTCTGGCGAACCTGCTGACGCACTACCTGTTCGGCGGGTTGCGGGTGTCCGGCAAGGGCGGCGCACTGTCCGGGCCTGCCCGCATCCAGCTCGCGGTGCTCGCCGGAACGTTCATCGTCCTCAAGGCGGTGGCGTACTGGCTCGACCGCTACGCGCTGCTCTCGAGCAGCCGTAAGGAACCCACCTTCACCGGAGCCGGCTACACCGACATCCACGCCGAACTGCCCGCCAAACTCATCCTGGCGGCGATCGCGGTGATCTGCGCCGCCTCGTTCTTCGCCGCGATCGTGCTGCGCGACCTGCGGATCCCGGCCATGGCCGCGGCGCTGCTGGTGCTGTCCTCGATCCTGGTCGGCGGGGTGTGGCCGCTGCTGATGGAGCAGTTCTCGGTGCGCCCGAACGCCGCCGATGTCGAGCGCCCCTACATCGAGCGCAACATCGACGCCACCCGTCACGCGTACCGGATCGGCGGCGACACCGTCGAATACCGAGACTATCCGGGTGTGGGAACCCGCGCTCCCCGCGAGGTTCCCGCGGACGTGACGACCATCGCCAACGCCCGCCTCTTGGACCCGGATGTGCTCTCGCGCACCTTCACTCAGCAGCAGCAACTCAAGAACTTCTACGGGTTCCCGGCGACACTGGACATCGACCGATACGACATCGACGGCGAACCCCGGGACTACATCGTCGCCGCCCGTGAACTGTCCCCGAACAGCCTCACCGGCAACCAGACGGACTGGATCAACCAGCACACCGTCTACACACACGGCAACGGATTCGTCGCCGCCCCCGCGAACCGCGTGAACGCCGCCGTGCGGGACGCGACCGTCGAGGCCTCCAACAGCAACAGCGGCTACCCCATCTACGCCGTCAGCGACATCGCCACCCAGGGATCGGCAGACCAGGTGATCCCGGTCGAGCAACCCCGCATCTACTACGGCGAGGTGATCGCCCAATCGGACCCGGACTACGCCGTCGTCGGCGCCACCCCGGACTCGCCGCCCCGCGAATACGACACCGACACCTCCACCTACACCTACACCGGAGCCGGCGGCGTCCCCATCGGAAACTGGCTCAACCGATTGGCATTCGCCGCCAAGTACGCCGAACGCAACCTGTTGTTCTCGCGGGCAATCGGCGCCGATTCGAAGATCCTCTTCCACCGCGACCCGGTAGAACGCGTCCAGCACGTCGCCCCCTGGCTGACCACCGACGCCAACCCCTATCCCGCGGTCGTGGCCGGGAAGATCGTCTGGATCATCGACGCGTACACCACCCTGGGCAACTACCCGTACGCGCAGCGCAGCTCCTTCGACGAGCCGGTCACCGACGCCGCCACCGGCCGCCAGCTGCCCCGCGAGGAAATCTCCTACGCACGCAACTCCGTCAAGGCCACCGTCGACGCCTACGACGGCACCGTGACGCTGTATCAGGTCGATGACCAGGATCCGGTCCTGACCGCGTGGATGAACATCTTCCCCGGCACCGTGCAGTCGCAGGACGCGGTGCCCGAGGAGCTGCGCGCCCACTTCCGCTACCCCGAGGACCTGTTCGAGGTGCAGCGGGAGCTGCTGGCCAAGTACCACGTGGACGAGCCCCGGGAGTTCTTCACCACCAACGCCTTCTGGTCGGTGCCCAGCGACCCGACTGTGGAGGAGAACCCGAACCAGCGACCGTTCTACGTGCTGGTCGGGGACCCGGTGACCGCGGAACCGTCGTTCCGGTTGGCCAGCGCGATGGTGGGGTTCAACCGCGAGTTCCTCTCCGCGTACATCTCCGCGCATTCCGACCCCGACAATTACGGCACGCTCACCGTGCTGCGGTTGCCGACGGACACCCTCACGCAGGGACCGCAACAGATTCAGAATTCGATGATCTCCGACACCCGGGTCGCCTCCGAACGCACCCTGCTCGAGCGCTCGAACCGTATCCAGTACGGCAACCTGCTGACGTTGCCGATCGCCGACGGCGGGGTCCTCTACCTCGAACCCCTCTACACCGAGCGGATCTCCTCGGAACAGAACGGTTCCACCTTCCCCCAACTCTCGCGGGTGCTGGTCAGCTACCGTGAGCCCGGCACCGGCGGTGTCCGGGTCGGCTACGCCCCCACCCTCGCCGAGGCCCTCGACCAGGTCTTCGGCGCCGGAACCGGTCGCGCGGCCACCGCGCCCGGCGGCGACGCCGCAACCCCCGCCCCACCCCCTGCCCCGCCCGGGACCGAAGCACCCCCACCGCAGCAGCAGGACACCCCCGCCCCCACAGCGCCCGCACCCGCACCCGCACCCGCGGATGTGGCCACCGCGGTCGACGAACTCGACGCGGCACTGGCCAACCTACGCACCGCCCAGGACAGCGGCGACTACGCGGCGATCGTCGCCGCACTCGCCCGCCTGCAGAAGGCGGTCGACGCCTACCAAACCGCAGGGGAATAGGCCGTCGGTGAGCCATCACCGTGCTCCACCAGTCTCTGCCCGACGATGATCTGCCACAGCGCCCGGCACATGAGATCGGCGGCGGGCAGAGCGCCGAATAGCCCAGCGGGCGGGTAAAGTCCAGGTCAGCGAGGGAGTGGTTGATGCTGACCGGGTCGAGTCTCGAAGTCGAAGATCTGCGGTGGGGTTGGGTCGTGGTCGGGTTCGCCGTCGGATGCGGTGCGGTGCTGGCCCTCACCCCGTTCTACCTGGTGCTGGCCGCCGCTGCTGTAGGTCTCATCGGACTGGGTGTGTTCCACCTCGCCGGTCATCGGACCGCCGGGGCCAGGTTGGCCTCGGCCGGGTTCGGTGTGCTGCTCCCGGCCGCCGTTGTCGCGGCCCTGGAAGGGATCAATTCGCTCTGACCGTTCGGGTGGGCACGGCGGGCTCGCCGTCAGCTTCTCAGGCACCTCAAGCCCTTGTTTGAGAACGGACTGTCCGCATCGGCCCGGACCACACCATGTGCGGCGTCGGCGGGCGTTCCCGCGCAACCATTGGTGACCGGTCAGTGATCCACGTGGGAACGGACGTACCGCCGGAATATGGGTGTCGAAATATGTGCCGAGAACGGCGACCGCCTTCTGCTCGTGCACCAGAGTTCATTGCCAATGTGAATCGCGTATTGCTGGTGACCTCCCCGGGCATCGTCATACTCGACTACACGGAGACGATGGCATCGGACGGCGACGGGGTCGACCGATCGAACCTGTTCGGTGTTCACTCGGATCATCGAACGAGCCGACGTGAGCGGGTGCCACGATGGCGCCCGCCAGCGGATGCTGGGGAAGGACGGCCAGGGTGGAACCGGAAACGGCAGGCGCTCGCTTGTTGCTGTCGGTGATCGAGCGTGCCCAGAACCTGGTCGCCGTCTCCGACTACGGCACCGGCCAGCGGTCATCAGCTTTTCGACGGCCTCGGTGTCTCCTTCCGCTTCGATTATGTGGACAAATTCTGGGTGTCAATGCCCGGATCGACGACACCCGGTGTCCGGGCGAGCGCCTGCCGCGCTCGATCGGGTCCGCCGAGGGCGAGACACCCAAGGGGGCCGACCGGGATATGGGACAAACCTGCCGCGGTTGTAGGGAATCAGAAATCGTGGCGGACCGGTCCCGTCCGGGTTAGCGTCGATTCCCGATGCGGAAGTCGTGTCGGCGCTGGGTTAACTGGACGGGAACTGAAACTTGCCTCGGTGGTGGCGTCCAAAGCGGTGATCTACCGGCCCCCTCCGAGCGGGCCGGTAGATGCGCATTGGGGCATGTATGCGGAGCTAATTCTGTGCTGCGTTTGGGTTATCGCCGTACTGTGGTGCGCACTCCGAAGCGCCGCATGGGGTGTCTTCAGGCGACCAGTTTTGTGGCAATCTGTATGTGCCTTGGTCGGTTCCGGTGCCGCCGGGATCGGTGTACGTCGCCCCCGGGTCGGTGTAGGTCGTTCCCGGGTCGGTGTACGTCGCCCCCGGGTCGGTGTAGGTCGTTCCCGGGTCGGTGTAGGTCGTTCCCGGGTCGGTGTACGTCGCCCCCGGGTCGGTGTAGGTCGTTCCCGGGTCGGTGTAGGTCGTTCCCGGGTCGGTGTAGGTCGTTCCCGGGTCGGTGTAGGTCGTTCCCGGGTCGGTGTACGTCGCCCCCGGGTCCGTGTAGGTTCCGGGATCCGCCCCGTAGCCACCGAAGTCAGGTGGAGCGCCATGTGAAGAATCGGGCATAGGGGCCACGGGCGCAGCTTCGATCGGAGGCGCCGGGGCCACGGGCGCAGCCTCGACTGGGGGTGCGGGGATTGCCGGCGCGGGTTGCACGGGTGCGCTGCCGTCATGGCCAGTGTCGGGTATCGCCGGCGCCGGCGCTGTCTCGACTGCCGGAGCAGGCACGGCCGGCGCGGGAGCCGGGTCTACGGGGCCCGCCGCGGCGGGAGCAGGGGCCGCCGGAGCGGGAGCGCCCACAGGTGCGGGGTCGGCGGGAGCTGGGGCGGGTGGAGCGGGTGGAGCGGGCGGCGCCGGAGCCGGAACCGGTTCGGGCGTCGCCGGATCGGACACGGGCTCGGCCGGAACGAGCCCGGGGTCCCCCGGGTCGGGTGCCGGCTCGACGGGAGCGATCCCCTCATCCCCCGGAGCGGGTTCCTCGACCGGTGTCGCGGCGGGCCGGTTCAGCATCTTCGGGCCGGGCTGGACCGGGGTGTTGCCGTAGTTCACGTAGACGGCACCGATCAGGCCGATGGCGGCGATGCCGACCATGAGGAGGGCCAGAGCGGGCCCACTGAGACCGAGGAGCAGCCGGGCCTCCCGGGCCCTCTTAGCCGGACCGAAGGCCCTGGTGGCTTGGGCGGCTCTGTTGGCGTTCCGGGCGCCCTGGCTGAGCTTCTGGACGCCTTTTGCGGCCTCGGCCGCTTTCTTGGCCTCCGCGAACTTCTGCATCTCGAGGATTTTCTCGGCCATCTTTGCGGCTTCGGCGCCGTGATGTCCGAGGAACCGTGCGGTGCGTAGTTCCGCCTCGACTCCCGCGACGGTGGTGTTCGCTGCTGCGGCCGCTTCGGCCATGGTCATTTGGCCGTACCGCAGTTTCTCGATGATTTGTGCCCAGGGTATTCCTGGCTCGGACATGGGGTTCTTCTTCGATCGTCCGGGGCATCCCTTCGGTTGGCGGAACGCCCTCGTGGATATCGACAACCCTCGTCCGCATCCGCGGTGACGAGCACCAACCCTAGGGCTGATCAGCCGCACCCTAGGGTCGATTTCTTCCCATCCCACGGTGATCGTGAATCCAGGCCGGTATTGGGTCCCCGGGATACGAGACAAACCTGCGGCGGCGGTGATGGTGACTTGTGCGATTTCCACTGGTCAGTGGTGGCGGGGCTGGTGTGGCGTGCCGTGATCGACGGTGGTGTAAGCGGGGGCAGGTCAGGCCGGGCTCGAGCTGCCAGTGCGGTCGCGTAGCCACGCCCGCGCCTCGTCGAGCAGTGCGCCAGCCTCGGTGGGGATGGTCGGACGCGGCGAGCAGTGGTCCCTGCCCGCAGGTTGTGCAGGCCAGGTCGGTCACGGGTCCGGTGGGCGGGCAGGCGGCGCAGTGATGGGTGACGATGTGGGTTCCGGTGTCGTCGGGTTCGGGGTGATCGCGCTGGCCGACTGCAACTTCGCCTCGAGGGCGCTGCTCACGGCGGTCCGCAACACCGGTGCGCACCTGCTGGTCCGGGTCAAGAACAGTCGCAACCTTCCGCTCTTGCCACCCGGCTGCCTGACGGCCCTACCTGTCCCGGATGAAAACCGATCGAAACTCAACGACGGGTGGAGGATGTTTTCACCCTGCCTCGAAGGCCATGACCGATCATGCCCGTGCCAGTGCTGGATGCCCGATGTCATGCCTCGGGCCGTTCGGCACTCAGAGGGTCATCTCCGTCGAGGCCTGCGCAGGCTTTGCCGGGTTGCTGTTCTCCCATAGGAATGTGTATGCGCCAGGGACGGGTTCGTCCATGACAAATACGATCCACTCGCCTTCGATCTTGTTTATAGAGGAGACGTTCTCGGAGATGAATCCACCGCGCTTGTCGCCGCGGGCGGACTGGCCGTCCGGACCTGTCAGTTCGAAGTCGCCGGGGTTGACATCAGAAAACCCGCCGGTCGAGCAACGGCCGCAGTTTGCGTTGATCTTGACCCAGACCTCGTGCTTGTCCTTCTCGCCAGGCTGGTAACTCGGCCAGAGAAACGCCTCGTCCAGGGTGATCTCCATGTCAGTGCCGAATGTCATCCCGACCGGGAGGCCCCTCGGCTCGATGCTCTCGACGCTGTCGTGTTCGGCTAGCGGGATTCGTGTCTGGTTCTCGTCGGCCTGGCCGTAAACGAGGACGACGCTGTCGACGACATCGTCGCCGTCGAGTGTCTCCGACGGAGCCATTATGGAGGCGGTCGCCGTACCGGACGCTTCCCCGCCGCCGGCGATCTCGGGGCTGTCGAATGACAATTTGACCACCGCGCCATCGACCTCGAGGTATGCCTTGTCGGTGGGGGTGTGGCTGACTCCCACCAGGTTCTTGTAGTTCAGGTCGAAATCGAGTGTCGTCGAGGCATCGTCCGAGTTCACGGTCACCTCGTCGACGGTGATCTCGAAGCCATCGTGCCAGCCGATCTTGTCGATCTCGCGCTCCACTGCCGACCGGCTTCCTTCCGATGTGGGTTCGGCGGCCGAGGCTAGTGCGGGGAGCAGGAGAGCTGCGGGTACGACAGCACTGATCAGAAGAGCCGAGCGAAGGAAGTTGGGCCTCATAGCGAATCTTTCTTTGGCGGGGGCAGCGTTTCCGTGCCGATCAACGCTTACTAGCTTCTCGCGGACAGGCACGGGGGATCTTCGACAGTGGGGTGAAAGTTCCTCACCCCCGATGGTGTTCGTGCACCCTCTCCCTGCGCATCCTCGACCGAGCCCGGTATGGGCGAACAGCCCGCTCGCACAGACCTCTACCTCCGCTCAGCCCACGGCCGTCGCCAAGGTCCCTCGGCGCGGTCACCTGTCGAACGCGTGCCGATCGATCTCCCTGTCGATCGATATCCCTGGGAATCGATTTCCCTGCCTATCACGCAGTAAGGCGGCGAGCCTGCGGGGCGTCTGTGGGGCGTCTGTGGAGCGCCGGATGTCACGAGCGATCCCGTTGCCAGTGTTGCCGTGCCGAGACTCGCACTCCACCAATTATTTTGGTCCCCATCGCATGACCGGCAAAGATTATTTGCGCCAATCGGTTCGGTGACGCCGAGAGAAAGTAGGGGAGCGCGTCCCGCGTCGGTGCACTGCCGATGCAGGGGTGAGGAACTTCAGACCTGCCGAGGATATCAATTCGCTTCATTTCGCGGGAATCTTGTCGGGACAGCAAAACCGGCAAGCAACACAAGGAGTTTCACATGTTGAACATCAAGAAGCGCACTGTCACGGCGATTGCCATTGCCGCCTTTGCGCTGTCGGCTGGTGCGGGAATTGCGTCCGCCGAACCCGCGGCACCGGGCGGCGCCGGGGGTAGCGCACCGGGTGCACCCGGGGTCGGTGCACCGGGTGTCGGGGCCCCCGGCACGGGCGGTGACGCACAAAGCAACGCCCAGTCCGGCAACGCCAACGCCGGTGACGGCGGCGCCGGCGCCCCCGGAATTTCCTTCGGCGGCCCGACCATCGGACTGAACAACGGCGGCGGCAACGGCAACAGCGAGGTGGGCAGCGGCGGCGACGGCGGCAATGCGCGTTCCGGCGACGCCACCACGGGCCCAACCACCGGCGGCGACGGCGTCGGCGGCTGGGGTGTCGGCGGCAACGGTGCGGGCGGCAACGGTGGAGCGGCCCCCGGAGGTGACGGCGGCACGATCCAGCAGGCACCTGCACCTGCTCAGGGCGGCGGCCCCGGCATCTGCGTCATCCCGATTCCGTTCGTCTGCTGATCGCCATCCCTGCCCGTAAGGGATCGCGGACTCCCACAGGGCCGGCCCACCCACGAGACACCGGGCCGGCCCTGTGGGGGGCGTATCGCCCCGAACATGGTGTGTCGAAGCTTCTCTTCCGGGGGCAACGACTGATCCTGCGGCAATCGCCCAGCTGGCGATGATGCCGCATCCTCATTCATCGAACCCGCGTGGACGCGCACGAAATCGTGACCGGCCGGTCAGGTGCAGGCGGGGCGGGTCACCACCGCTACCCGTCGCCGCAGACCACCGGCTTCCCTACCCGCCGGAGTGCCCAATCGAAGCAATCTTTCGGGATCGACGGTGAGTCCAAAGGCCGCAAGCTGATCTCGGCGATATCCGTACCGTTCCGGGACGCCCCAGACCTCACTCGACCTCATCACGCAAGGAGTTTGACCATGTCGAACACTATGAAATTCGCTGTCCCCCTGATCGCCTTCACCGCAGTGGCCCTGACCGTCGGCGGGGGAATCGCCGGCGCGGCAACCAATGAGAGCGGCCCGCGGGAGGGCTACAGCTGGGAAGTGCCGGAAGAAGCTACCGCGGCCGACCCCTCGGCTGCGCCGCCCGCACCGACCGTATCCGTCTATATCCCCGGTGTTTCCCTGCCCGGGATTACTGTGGGTGGTGTCGGTGTCGGCACCGACGGTATCGCCTTCCCGGGCCCCACCATCGGCCTGCCCGATCCTCCGGAGATCCCGTAACCGCTCCATCACCTTCTGTGCGACAACCTATTTCATCCTCAGGTAGATGCCGCGGTTCGCGACGGCAGTCCCTCTTCCCGCCGTCGGTGTGGTCTTGCGGATGAGCACGAGGTGGTGCGGCATCGGGACTTCGGTTCCCGGGCAGTGTCGGGTTCGTGGCTCGCTCCACGGGTGGACCGCGCCCGGGGGACGGGTCGTTCCCGGGCGATGCTGTCGCCGGGGACGAAGTATTACCGCTGGTCGGTGGTGGTGCCCGCGGATCTGGTGTTGCGGTGGGTTCGACGGTAGCGGCGGCGACGGCCAATGCGGGCGGCGCCGACGGCGGCGGCGGCCCCGGCTGCCGCCGCGACTGCCGCGCAGACCGCCACGGTGGTGGTGGTCGGTGGGCGAGCGGTGAGAATCCAGAGGGCGCCGACGATCGCGGCGCCGAGCACGCCGGCGGTGACGGTGGCACCGATGATGCCGGTGATCCGGCCCCGACCCCGGCGCAGGGAACGCAGGAACGATTCGAGGTAGGCCACGGCGAACAGCGCCGCGGCGGCGAGTCCGACGGCGGCCGCGGTGGTGGTCGCCGGCTGGGTGGTGCGGACCGGAAATGTCCACGTTTCGATCACCTGACCGGCCTGGAGCAGGGTCAGGGTTCCGGTGAGAGTTCCGGCCACGAAGTACTGTCCGCCGAGTGGGGACAGTGTCGCGACCGCGGCAGCACCCTGGTTGATCAGTGGCGCGGCGCCGGTGTTCTTGACCGGGATGTCGAGTACGTCGAGGGCCAGGGTCGCGGCGTCGGCGAGGCCGGCACTCGCCACCGCCACCGGCACCGGCGCGGTCAGATCGACAGGGACGGGCGCACCGCCGGCCGGGTCCGCGCCGGCGACGGTGACAGCGCCGACCGGGGGCACATCGATCGGGGGCGCACCGAGACCGAGCAATGCCACCAGGACGGTGATGACCGCCAGGGCGGCGGCGATGACCAGCGGAACACGAGGGGAGGGGAGATTGACGACGGTGCGGACGTTGACGAGGTCGGCGCCGGCGACGTCGGCCAGGCGGGCGCCGGGAGCGTGGACGGTGATCGACGGGCGCACCGTCGGCGGCGATTCCGTCGCACGCGACCCGGGTGCCGGCGCGGTGGGTGATGCGGTGGGGTCGGTGGTTGCGGTCGGGTCGGTGGTGGCTGCCGGGTCGGCCCGGTGTGGTTCGGTGCCGGGAGGGCTTGGGACGGGCCGTCGGGGTGCGGCGTGTGGTCGGGTCAGCGGCAACGGTGGATGGTCGTCGCTGTCGGTCAGCGTCGGGGTGTGCGGGGGGCCGAGTCCGGTGGCCGAGACGATGGTGTCGGCTCCCATCACCGGGATGCCCTCGGTGGTCAGCCACCCCGGGCCCCAGCGTCCGGTGGAGGCGCATGCCAGTGCGATCCCGAAGGCCTCGGCGGACGGGTAACGCAGGGTGGGGTCGGTGGCCAGTCCGCGCATGACCACGTCGGCTATCGGGTCGGGGACGGCGGGCGCGGTCTCCTGCAGCGGGGTGGGGGCGTCGAAGGCGTGCATGAACAGCAAGGCCATGGCGTCGTCAGCCGGTGGGAACGGCAGTTCCCCGGCGAGGAGTTCGTAGAGCATGGTGGCCAGCGCGTAGACGTCGGTGGCGGGGGTGAGTTCGCCGCCGCGGGCCTGTTCCGGCGCGATGTAGGACGGGGTGCCGAGGACATCACCGGCCTTGGTGGCCAGGGTTTGGTCGCCGCCGATGACCTTGGCGATGCCGAAGTCGGTCACCTTGATCGCCCCGGAGGCGGCGAACAGCAGGTTTTCGGGTTTGATGTCGCGGTGCAGGATGGACCGGTTGTGGGCGGCGGTCAGCCCGGCGGCGCAGGCCAGGGCCACCGCGACGGCGGCATGCGCGTTGAATCCGGTGCGGGTGAACCGGTTCCACACCGTGCCGCCGGGGAGTAGTTCCATGACCAGCAGGCACAGGCCGTCGTGTTCGACGAAGTCGTAGACGGGCACCACGTGCGGGTGGTCGAGGGAGGCCAGCAGCTGGCCCTCGGCGGTGAATCGGCGCCGGATGCCCGGGTCGGTGGCGAAGGCGGGCGGCAGCTGTTTGATCGCGACCGGGCGGCCGAGGGCGCGATGGCGTCCGGCGAGCACGATTCCCCATCCGCCGTGGCCGAGTTCGCCGCTCACCTCGTACGCGGGGAGGGCGGCGGCCACACGATCGATGTCGGTATCCATGTGCCGGTCCGATCAACGGGGTCGGTTGCTGCCGAGGGGGCGAGTGGACGGCGGGCCGGTGTCTGACGGCCACCGGTCGGTGGGATCTTCACCGATCCGTCCGGTCCGGTCGTCGTCCACGACGTCACCGTCCTCGAGTTCGTCGTCGGCCATGTCGTCGACGTCCTCGTCCTCGTCCGTGTCCGGTGTGGGGGTGAGGTAGCCGAGGATGAAGAAGCCGGCGGCGAATCCGCCGGCGAGGAGCAGCCACCGATCCAGCGTCGGCGCCCACACCCGGGTGGCGGACAGGGTGAAAGCGAGCACCAACCCGATCCCGATGCCGGGGGTAAGCATCCGCAGGCCGCGTCGCCACCGGTTCTCGTGCAGTCGGCGCCGGGCGATGCCGAGGGCGGCGTCGAGCACCGCGAGTGCGGTGAGCAGAGCCAGCGCCAGCCCGAACAGCCCGTACACCGACACCAGCGAGCCGCGCACATCGGTCACGGTCGCGATGTCGCCCAGAACGGTCCCATCGCCGCCGCGGACGGTGACCGTCCCGTTGATCAGGCCGGTGGCCTGCCCGTCGAGCCCGGACAGATCGAGCTCGAAATCGAGGGACTGGGTCTGTCCCGGCGCCACGGTCAACCCGACCGCGGTGTGATAGGAAAAGAAGGTCAACCCGAGGACGTGCCCGGACAGGTCGACCGCAGCGACGGTGACCGGGGACGCGGTGTCGTTGTCGAGATTCACCGTCACCTGCGCAGGGCTGTGCGGGTCGAGACGGATCGGATTGGTCGGGCCGGCGGTGACGATATCCTGACCGTTGACGGTCACCGTCATCCCCACCGACTCTGCTGCACCGGCGCCGGGAACGACGAGTAGCACTGTCCCGAAGGTAATGACGAGCGAAATCAACCACCGCATGATCATGATTCCTCCTCGCGGCCGGGCTGTGGAGTGAGAAGGCGTCGACGGTAGATCGACAGACCTACGAGTAGGAAGAACACGATTACCACGGCGGTCGCGGTGGATCCCGTCGCTTGACTGACGAGCACGATATCCAGTGGCGCAGCGAACGTGGGGCCACAGTCGGCTGACACGTCGTGACGTCCGACATCGGCGCCCACGGCGCGTAGCGGTGTCCGGAAGACGCCGGTGGCGTCGGCGCGAATTTCGCCGACTCGCGCACCATCAACCGAGAGCAGTACCTCGGCGTCCGGCGGACATCCTGATCCGGCCAGGGTCACCGCGTCACCCGGTTCCACGGCCTCAGCGGTGAACACCAGCCCGGGCTCTGGTGGTGGCGACACCTCGTCAGGGATCACGCCAGCTGGAGAAATCAGGCTGGGCACCTCCGGTATCGGCCCGACCGAACCGGGAAGCGTGGACTCTTGTCCCGGTCCCGGTCCCGGCCGCGGTGATCCCGGGATCTGCCTCACCGGGGGACACGGTGCCGCGTCAGTGCATCGCTCCGGCAGCGGAATCTCCGGCGGTGTGCATGGTGGGGTGCATTCCGGCGGTGTACACAGCGGGATGCAGGTGCCGTCGCCGGTCCTCAGGGGTTCACGAGGAATGGTGTTGGTATCGAAACAAGGGGATTCGGCGGGGTCGCAGATGGTCTCGCCGCCGATCGGTGGGATATCGATGTCGCGCTCCGTGCAGTGTGTGCCGGCCGGATAGCAGCCGCCACCGCCGATCTCACCCGGGAACTCGTCCGGAATGATTTCCTCCGGCGGCGTCCACGGCTCTTCCTCGGGTGGGATCCAGGGCTCTTCCTCGGGCGGGATCCATGGTTCCTGCTGGGGTGGGATCCAGGGCTCTTCCTCGGGTGGGATCCATGGTTCCTGCTGGGGTGGGATCCAGGGCTCTTCCTCGGGTGGGATCCATGGTTCCTGCTGGGGTGGGATCCAGGGCTCTTCCTCGGGTGGGATCCATGGTTCCTGCTGGGGTGGCGTCCAGGGAGCGACACCGTCTGGAGCAGGTGAACAGCCTGGATCCGGAGGTACACAGAGCGGCGGTTGATTGCGCGCAGTTGCGTACGGTGTCGGGTCGAGATTCTCTCCCAACCCTGGGAGAGGAAGCTGGGGTATCGTCGGCCACGGCGCGACGGGTTGTTGCCGCACAACATCGGTGGCCACCGAGTGTGGCGCCGCGACCGCAAGCGGGGGCCCTGAGAGGAACCCGAAAAACCCGAGAGCGCCGACGACCACAAGGGTGGACATCACCATGACCGCCCGCCGCCAGCGGGTAGGTCGGGGCATCTGCCCCACCCCCTCGGGTGCGCGTTCGGTACCTTCAGTCTGCGCCGGTGCTGCGCGCCGGGGCAATACCCGACGCGCACCGAGTTCCTGGCGGACGTGGTGGCTGTGGTGACGGGTTCGAGGCATCGCATCTTCTCAGGTCGAAGTGGTCGACTTTCAGTGTGACGTGCTCGTCGCGGCCGAATCATCACCCGCCGGGTGGACCCTTATCACCCCTCGTCGGATGCGGCACGCCGGTTCGCGATGGAACCGCACCGCCGACCATGGTGCCGCGCCGACCTGCGGAATTAGACTGGCAACAGGGCGAAGCGTCCGACCGAAAGTCGTGTGCCCGAAATTGCGGGGGAGGACGGCGATGAACGCATTGAGCGAACCGACTCTCTGCTATCTCGATGGCGGATACGGCACCCGCGAATTCGTGTTGTCCGTGGACGCACCACGGATCACCGTGGGCCGCTCGGAGAAGGCCGATATCGCGTTGCCATCGGATCCGAACGTGTCGCGGCTGCACGCCACCATCGAATGGATCGGATCCTATTGGACGGTGACCGATGACGGACTTTCCCGCAACGGTACCTTCGTCAACGGCGACCGCCTCAGTGGGCGGCGACGACTCCACGCCGGTGACGTCATTAGGGTCGGTTCCTCGTCACTGACCTTCCGCACCTTCATTGCGGCCAGCGGGGAGATGACCGGCACCGCCGACGCCCTGCCCACCCGAGCCGCTCTGACTCCGGCGCAATTCGCGGTCCTGGTGGAGTTGTGCCGGCCGTACAAGAACGACGCAGCCTATGCCCACCCCGCCTCGAATCAGGAGATCGCCGACCACCTCTTCTTGACGGTCGACACGATCAAATGCCATCTCCGCGTGCTCTTCTCGAAGTTCGGTCTCGAGGATCTGCCGAACAACCAGAAGCGCATGCAACTCGTCGCCCGCGCCCGGCACAGCGGCATCATCACCGCCAGCGATCTGTGAATCCGAGACAAATCTCTCGGCCGTAGGCTCACCCCGATCCTTCCCGGGCCGCCGCGAGTCGGTGCACCGGGTGCTTTCCGCAGCCCGAGCGAGATGCCGGCCGTTGTCAGTGATTCGACCGGCCGACCAACCGTCCTGCTGTGGTGCCGATCCAAGCGCCATCGATCATCCGATGAGTCGCGCGACGTTGCCGCCGCAGGGAGAACATTGAAAACCATTGGGGAAAAGTGTAATCCGAATCTAGTTGAAGCCTCTTCAGTCATCGGAAAACCCAGATACGCTGCCTAACAGTATCGTTGGCGCGGCCAACCGTGCCTCCGACCAGGCGCGCACTCTGTTTCAACGTAGGGCACAGACCTCTCGGCTCAGGTGAAGCGCGGCGCGCGCCCTCGGCTCCACAGCTGTTCAGTCATGTCCTGGAAGCAGACGAGGAGGAGGGGATTGTCCTGCCGCACCAGCACCGATCCGCTGACCGCCGCCCGCACCATGAAACCCTCCCGCGGGGCAAGTACGAGCATGCCGCGCAATCGTGCAGCGGTCCCAACGCATCGGCGTCGCTCGGCGAGGACTCCGGATCGACGATCTCGGTCACCGAGCGGCCGACCAACCCGTCCTCGTCGTGGCTGAGCATGCGCTCGAGCGCGGGATCCGCGTGCACCACCACACAGTCCTAGTCCGCCGCGAGTGTAGGCGTCGGAAACCGCCGCCGCAGCTCTGCGACGGGCAGCCTATCGGGAGAGCCCAGCCCTGTGTGGGTCCCCGCCGACGATCCAGAGCGTTTCCGGCCGCTGTGCTCGCCGGTGCCTGCTGCCGGGAGATCGGCGCAACGGTCGACGACCGCTACATCGGTGCCCATTGCATGGTGCGCGGCGCTACTGCAAGGG
This sequence comes from Rhodococcus sp. JVH1, assembly GCF_000280725.2. Taxonomy (NCBI): domain Bacteria; kingdom Bacillati; phylum Actinomycetota; class Actinomycetes; order Mycobacteriales; family Nocardiaceae; genus Rhodococcus; species Rhodococcus sp. JVH1. The sequence goes on from NZ_CP166290.1 coordinate 820,878, forward strand.
CGGTGGATTCTGCGTGCGCTGGCTTGGCGGCGCCACCGAGGGCGTACACACGGTGTTGCCGACGGCGCCGACCACCATCCCGTGTTGTGACGTAGCGACAGTGGGCAATTGCGACCAGGTCTATTGAGGTCGTCACCCGGCCATTCCGGATGGAAACGCTACCCCTCCGGTTCCCATGCAGGCACCGTTCACCGGGCCCGCAGCCCAGGCGCCAAACAGTGGATTGACGATTTTGCCGTGATGGGTGTTCACGTCCGGGGCGGACACCATCCCGACGGTGAGGCCCTGAAATACCGTGCAGGTCCAGCCCTCCATTGGTAGACCATCAGCCCGGAGGACCGTCCCCACGACCGAGGGTCGCCCATCTGGCTCCAGCGTCGGAGCGGCTGCTGCAACACCTGATCCGAGGACGATCACGGGCCCCACCGCAACAGAAGCGATGGCCGCTCGGATGACATTCTTGTTCATGGTCTTTCCTCTATCTGTAGGCGGAATCTGCTTCCGCTGCTTCCGGGATCCGGGGAGAATCTCCGTTTGGTACGGACAATCGTCACCCCGTGCGAGGTGCTGAAACATCAGCTCTCGGGTGGGAAGTCGTCACACCTGAACATCGGTGATGATTGGGTCCCGGCGAGTGGTTTCGCGGGTGTGTTCGCTCGAATATCGACACGATGTAAAACGCCATGCCGTCGGCGGAAGGGTCCCATTGCAGGTATCCAATGCGGGCGGTGCACATCCGGCTGCAGCGATCGAGGACATCGGCATGTCCTGGTGACGCCGCCTCCCGGACGGCTCGCCGGGGAACAGGTCGTGATCGTGTGGCCGTCCCTGCACCTCGAGGGCCGGGCCGCTGCCGCCTGCGCGAACGACCTCATCCCAGAGCGCCTCGGTCCCGCTGTCGTTGCCCGCCGCCCGCGGGCCCTATTAGGCGGGCACACTCCTCGCCGGCGCCGTGCGTGATTTCGCCGACGCCGGCGACGAGAGCCTCGAGCCGCCCGCTCCCGGTCATGGCGCCGCGGCCCGAGGGTGATGATCGCGGCTTGTCGTCGTCGAGGGGTGTCAGGCGCGGCACGGGCTGCGGGCTTCCTCGATCGGGTCGGCCCGAGAGGTCGATCACGGTCGGAAACTCATCCGGTGTGACGAGTTTCCACCCTGGCGAGGATGGTGTCCGCGGGTGCCAGGGATCAGGATGGGTACGGCGCGGGAATCCCAACCTTTCGACCGGGATGCCCGCGAACACGTCACCACAACAAATTCCACTGCCGCGCTCGGCGCTGAGCCTGGCCCATCAGAAATTGGTAAGTGAGCACAATGAACAACAGAACTTTGCGTGTGGCTGCCATGCCTCGGCCGTCATCGCGCCGGTCATCGCCTTCGGGGCCGGCATCGCCTCGGCCGCTCAAACCGCCACCGTCAGCGGCGGAGCAACGATCGCGTACGCCACCGGTGCGAGTCAGCCCGAACCCGTTCCTGGGACAGCGGGTCAGCGATGCTCAGGCAATCGGGTCGGAGTCGACGTGACCACCGGCGAGGATATCGTCTGCGTCTACTCCCGCGACTACTACCCGGACGGCGTCTGGGTCACCGCCGACATCGTCGGTGTCCACAACATTGGGGAACCATGCGACCCCACGACCGACAAGGCTTCCCAAACGCCGGACGGCATCCCGATCTTGTGTGTCCAGGGCCAGGGGTGGACGCCCGGACCATAGGCCGAGCGGGTGCAGGCGGTTCCTGAGTTCAGTGTCGGAGGATGGAACTCTCCTCGCCCCCGATGTGGGTCCGGAGGACGGTTCTCGGCCGCCGCCGGACCCGAGTCGTTGGATCGGCTGGTGCCCACCGTGGTGTTCTCGCACCGTACCGCCGCCGGGATTGTACGGGCTGGGGGGATCTGGATACCGATGTCGTGGAGCTGACCGCGACCCGCCGGATCCGGCTGTCGCTGCCCGAGGTGATCGGGCAGCGGGGTTCGCTGTGGCGGGAGGAGTGGCAGGGGTCGTCGATGGGCTGCCGGTGACGACCCTAGCCCGCACCATCGGTGATCTCGACGCCTTCGGCGCCGATGCCGGCCGCCTGGGCCCTATGGTCCGGACTCATCCGAGGTCTGGTCACGGTGGAGGAGGTGGTGGTTGTGCTGTCCCCGCGCGCGTTCGATGACGGTCACCGTGTGCTGGAGGGGTAGGCCTCGTCGAGGCGCTGATCGCGCACAGGGGGGCGACCACGCTGGCCGTCGCGGATATCGCCCGGAAGGGCACTCCCGACCTCACGACACCGCCACCACCACGGGCAGCGCCGTCGGATGTCGGGCAGCTGAGCGTCGTGCTGGTGAAGGGCGCTGACCGAGTGACAGTGCGCGATGCGCTGGTGCGGTCGTTCGCCACCGCCCTCGGGGCGGCCGAACCGTCGGCAAGCCCGCATCCACTGGGACGATGACGTCCGCGTGGACGGTCGGTCGGTGAGCCCGGCAGTGCGGACCCCGCACGGGGTGCGGGCGAGCATCACCGACCGCCTCGACCAGTACGCCAGAGAGCACGGGCAGAACGGGGGCCTGGGTGTGCTCACCTGAGGTGGCGCCAGTGGGGTTACTCTTCGGCAGTCAGGTTCACGGTCGCCGAGTACGCGCCGATCGAGTGGCGACTGGTTGGATATGCGGGTAATCATCGGCGAGCCTCGGATAGTTCCCACGGACGAGTACGAGGCGGCTCCCTACCCTCAACACCCGACTCTCCAACCGGAGCCGGCATCAGGGCGGAACGGCAGGAAGTCCAGCACGGTTCACACCACGCCGCCCCGTGCGGATGGTCGGCGACCCGATCGGTCGCTGGCGCCGATTCGGGCCGCCCATCCGGCCGCAGGGGAGTTTGATGGAAAATTCCTCCGTTGCCCCTCCGGCATTCATAGTCGCACACAGTGTTTGGTGTGTGCTGATGCCGGATTAGATTGGTCCCCACACCTGGGGAATCAAACCGCCGCTGACCCCATTGAGGAATCCGGTGAATATCCACGTATACATGATGACCTCCTCTCCTGCTTAGTGTGCCCAATAGCGCTTCGGCTGAGGGTCATTCGATTCCTGAACAAGTACAATTCTCGTTCTCAAGGCAGGTGGAGAACATCGCCTGCGGGGCTGAAATGTCCTACCCTCGAGCGTCAGATACGTAGAGCGGTGTCAGCTTGTGTTGTCGAAGTCGAGGATCGGCAGTGGGCGGGCCGCCGGGGCGCCTGTCCGGGAGCGCCCAAGGAGCGCTGAGGGCGAGCTGGATCGCGTCGGCGCCTTCACCGCAACCGACGTCGAGGTCGCGTTCCGGCCGTGCGCTGGTCATCTCGTCAACATGCGCCGTGGGGTTCTCCGCTCCACACGCGATCCCGTTCGCTGTAGCGCGCATCCCATTGGTCTGCCTCGCTTGATGCTGCCCTGACCTCGATGAACTCGCCCGCATCTTCGATACTCCACCCCGGACAGCGTCGGGTTCGTCGCGTCATCCGGTCATCTCCTCCCCGCGGCGCGGCAGGCTCCGGGGGAGCCGCGGGATTGGATAAGACTGAGCCGGTGCGGTCCGCGTGACATCGTGCAGGTACTCGACGGCGACGTCAAACACGCGATCGCCCGCCACCCAAGTAGCATCCACACCGAACCCAAAGTCGTGATGGAGCATCACCTAACACGCTTTCGAGAACGCCGCCGCGCTACCTACCCACCCGGTAACTCGACGACTCTCCCGCCCCGGTAGCAGCTCTGCCCACAAAATGCACTGGCGTGGACCCTGGTGTCAGTGGGGTGCTCCCGGCGTAGAGGTGGTTCGCCCGGTGCGCCACCGTCCCACCGACGGGCCGCCGCTCGGTATTGCGGCACACGATGGTGCCCGCCCAGAATTGAAGTGCCAGAAAATTCGATTCATCCCGCGGTTCCCGATTTGGCCGGTCGGAGGTCCGCCGCATCGGTGGGTGCCGCCTCAACGACCTGGGAGGACAACCGATGTCCGGTCTGATCCGCAAGAGTCTCGATTCACCCGAGGAAACCCGCCCCTTCGAGGACGATATGGGCAAGCTCGAACTCGTCAACATCGCGTCCGGCGCGGTGGGGAGGGCGACCTTCCAACCCGGCTGGCAGTGGTCCAAGCACGTCAAACCGATAGCCAAGACGGACAGCTGCCAAGCCGCTCACATGGGTTACGTCATCTCGGGTCGAATGAAGATCGTCATGGACGACGGGGAGGACATTGAGTTCGGTCCCGGCGATCTCATGATCTGCCCGCCCGGACACGACGCCTGGATTCTCGGCGATGAGCCCTGCGTGGTCATCGACTGGACCGGCGTCGCCGACTACGCCAAGAGGTAGACGACAGGTAGCGCGTCCCGGCCCGCTCATTGCACGCGCAAGCGCTGGGGCATCGCGCCGACCCACGGCGCCCAAGGGACGGATGCGGTGGACGATTCTGGTAGTGGCCGAGGCCCGGACTGGACGTTTCACGCCCCGACGGCGGGACATCTCGCGTTGTGGGCCATCAGGTCACCCTCACATCACTCGCGACCCCGAATAACCACAGAGAGGACCACCTCATCCCACTCGGACACCGAGATCATCACGCCCCGCCCCGACCAGGTCGCCGCTCGTTGCTGCGGAAGCGTGGACGCACTCGCGGTCGACATCACCGCCCCGCACGGATGGAGGATTCACGCCCGCAGCGGCTCTGAAATACTCGCCGTCGAGAACGTCGACCCGGGCTTCGCCCGAACCGACGTCGACGCCACCGACAGGTACCTCGAATCACGCAATCGTATGGAGGCTCGGTGTCGTCGTGGCTGTAGCTGGAGATCCCCGTGCGCGACGGTCAAACGACTTGGTATCCCAATTCCACTGCCGCGCTGTCGATACGGCGTGCGAGTCCGACGTGGGACAGTGGCAGTGAGAGCGCTGGGTTGGTGGGGAAGGCGTTCGCGGCGTGCTCGAACAGCGCCACGCACAGCTCACCGGCGAATCTGCCGCGGTAGGCGATGCCGTCGAGGTTGGGGTGGGCGCGGTGGATCGTCCTGGCCCACGCCTGGGATTGGGAGTGCGGGCCGGAGTCGAGAGAGTGATTGCATCCGAGCCGGGTCGGCCAGGTGCCGCCGGAGAACCCTCCGAGATCGAGCAGGGTGAGTGGGCGGTCCAGGGTCAGTGCTGAGAGGTACGGGGTGCGATGGAATCGGTCGATCACTCGGGTTTCCTGGAAGACCTCGGCGAGGGCGCCGCGCGGGCTACTGGCTCCGTACCAGATGCCGTACTTGGGGTGGTCCGTTCTCGGCCGTGGGTGATGGTCGAAGCGCAGCAGTGGCCCGTATGTGCGGAAACCGTGCCACGGCAACACGTGGGCGCCGTCGGTGGGGTGGATACGCCAGAGACGGCGGGTGGTGGCCGCGATGGTGACCAGTTCGTCGTCGCGTACCCCCTGATCGCGCATGTCCGCGATCGAGGGTGGGGTGGTCGTGGCCACTAGCCGAGGCTCGTCGCGCGTTCGACGACCTCGAGGACGAGGGGCAGGTCCTTCTCGGCTGCGGCGAAGGTGAGGAACTCGACGACCGATGCGGGGTGACCGTCGGTGGTGAGGTCAACGCGGGGCAGGGTCAGCACCGCGTTGACGGTGAGGGGGTGCAGGTCGGCGGGGAGTTGGGGCAGGATCTGGTCGAGGTACGGCACCATCCCGGCGTCGGTAAATTGCACCTTCGGGTACAGGCGTCCTCGTCGATCGACGTCGTCGAGGGCCCAGAGTTTATGTTCGATCGAGGTGAGTTGGCGGACCCGGGGCGCCTTCACCGTCAGCAGGTCGGCGACCTCGGCGGCGGTGAGGGCGGAGCGACGCAGATCGCTCATGGACTGTGCCCGTCCCAGCGCGACGGAGAAGCTGGCTCGTTCGCCGTCGTCGGTGAAGCCGGCTTCGTCGAGTAGGTCGGCATCGTGACGCGAGAGCGCCCCGTGCGGTTGTAGGGCGCCGAGGGACGCGAGGTACTCGAGAGCTGTGGCGACCGTTGCTCGATCGATCGGGTGTCCGACGGTGCGGGTCAAGGCGTCCTCGAACGACAGCGCGCCGGCGGCGTACTGCTCTGCGGCAACGCGGGCCTGACGATCGTCTGCGACAGTCACAAGAGTCCTCCTAACGCTCATTAACAGTGTAATTCAGTGTTGATTTCTTGGCTACCGATCACCCGCAGGGTCGTGCTTGGCGCATGGATCGGACGGTCAGATACGCACGCCGCGATCACGGGTCCCGGCCCTGTCTCGGCTGCAGCAAGACTGTGGGGGCCAGAGGACCGCGCATCCCGACCTTGCCGACCGCGTACTTTGAAAGTAGATTGAAAGTATGTCTGTGGGTGAGGTGCCGTTCTCGGATATCCAGAACAAGGGGAAGGCGACACTGTCGGAGTGGCAGCGGTCGGGGGCGCGGCCGCTGCGGGTGACGCGGCGCGGCGATGAGGATTTGGTGTTGATGACGGCGGTGCGGGCGGATCAGGAGCGGGAGGTGCTCGCGGCGGCGACGGCGATGGTCGACGCCCTGCTGCACTCCGATGACAGCGCTCTGGTCCGCAAGGTGGTGGCGGCGGCGTTCCCGTGGGTGAGCTACCTGTCGGCTGAGGAACTCGCCGACTTCGTCGACGAGCTGATCGCGTCGCTACGGGCGGGTTCGTCACTGGATAATCCGGCACCGCCGGCCCGGACGATCGAGACGTGGCGGCACACGGCGGAGGTGTATGCCGATCCGGAGCTGGCCCGGATCCTGTCGGCGCCGTCTGAGGGTGACTTCGGGGCCGTGCCGGTGCCGGAGCTGTGAGCCCGAAGCGGGGTGAGCGGGTCGCGCCGCCGGCATCGGGCGAGTTGTGGGAGCTGCGGTTCGCGACCAGTGACGCGGCGAAGGGGTGGGACGAGCTGTGCCGGCAGGCGCCGGCGAACACATTGGTGGCGTACGAGGAGTTGCGACGCCGCACGGTCGTCGGAGAGTCGACGACGCGCCATCACCGGTTGAAGGGCAAGCTCGCGACCGGGGTGCACAACGGGGTGGAGATGGAGCAGTGGCAGTACGAGGTCACCGCCGGTGGCCGGGTCTGGTATGTGCTGGATATCGAGCACCGCACGTTGTGGCTGAAGCATGCGGGCACAGGGCACCCTAAACAGACCGAATAGTGTTGCCATTGTGCTGAATAGGACCTGATCGAATCGACTCAGCGGAGTCGGGGGGCCGATGTGGTCGGCTCGCGACCTGGAACCGTGCTGTGCGAGCATACGGTCTCTATTCGTCGTCCCGGCCCGAGCCGCACACTGAGCGAGTGTTTGAGTGCGGGAGCTGGAAACGGGGCACCATGGCCACGGTCGCGAAGAAGAACAGCTGAGCGGGAATCCGCTCTGCTCATAGTGGCTGCGCGACTTTCGGTCAGGATCTGCCACCGAGCCGGCTCCCGACCCTACATTCGGTGGGCAGTGAGGTTCTGGGCGCCGAGCGAACGCATCTGAATCCGCTGCGGGAGGCATGACGGGGCCGGCAACGGCGCGTTGCATCTCCGGTCGCGGTCGATCCGGGAAAAGGCGGGATGGCGGAGAAGATCTCCGCACTCAGCGTCTTCGATGCGGTTCCTCAGTTCAGGGCAGCAACGTCACCCTGAAGAGCAGATCGAGCCACACGGCGATCGCGACCAGACCGCCGAACGCGACCGCGACGATGAAGAATGGCGTCGTCGCGCGATCAGCCCAGTCGATCGGCACATCGTCGATAGAGCCGTGCGGCGGACTCTGTGCGTCACGCAGTTCGTTCTGTTAGGTGGTGCGGCCCAGGAAGTTCAATAGCTGGGTCTGTGCGTCGGCGTTGTCTGTGGGTGCCACCTTGGCCCCGAAGGCGTGGGGGAGCCGGATCCGGTCGTCTTCTGCGACCAGAAAGGTTCGGGCCAGCTCGACTGCCTCGGGATCGAGGTGTTCGTCCTGCCCGGTTGCGCGCGCGAAATCCCAGGTATGAATCAGCGTGTCGGCGCACGCCATCCGCCGGACGAATTGCTCGAAGGGCAGGTTGCCGAACTCGGCACCCAATACCTGCTGGGCGGTCGCCTCCGACTCCAGGGCAGCCTGTACCGCGGCCGTCGCATCCAGCCAGGCGGCCACCACGTCCTCCCCGGCGGTAGGCACCCGGTAGTCATTTCCCCTGAGCCCTGCGCAGGCCCGTCGGTGGTTACCCACCACATGGGCGGCCACGTCCCAGGCGGTCCAGCCTGGGCAGGGGGAGGCCGAGTTCCAGCGGTCCTGCGGGCAGCCCAGGAGACGATCGGTGAAGTCCTGCGCCACGCGCGCGTACAGACTGGTGATGGGCGATCCCATCCCCACACCGTACGTCAACCGCACCTCACCGAATCTGTGCTGGTAGCGCGCATTCTTACGCACACAGCGACCCACACCGGCCGCCGCTGCGCCTGAACCGGGAGATCTTCCACCCCCGACACGGGGGCTCCGGGGCCGGGTGCCGAGTCGTGACGATGTGCCCCGAGACCTTGTCAGCGCTGAAGGGAACAGGTGCGATGGGGGAGCTGACCTTCGGTGTATATCGGTCTGTCCGTCGGCGCCGTGGTTGCCGAGGGAAACACGGCGCGGCCAGGACATCCCACCGGACCTGATCATCCGCACGCGACCGTTGGCCGACAAGTCGTTGACGGAACTGGTGCTCGACGAGGAGGTCGAGGTGGCGGTCCTGCGGTGGCCGGCGGAACATCATCAGGCTCGGCCAGGACGCCTAGCTGACGGCGTGCACGTGGCGGGACTTCGCGCAGACCCGCCGAACCGCGACCGACAACGTGACCCACACGATCGTCGCGCAGGGGCTGCATGACGAGTGCCGGCACGGATGCAATGAACTCGCGCTCATGCTGGTCGACGGACGAAAAACCACCGACGCTGATGGTGGTGCGGTCGGCGCCGCGCGATGCCGACGGATGGGCCCGAGAGATGGTGCTCGCCTCGCTCGGTCACGATTTTCGATCTGACATTGGGATAACGCGGCGACGTCCGGGCTGACGCCAGCTGATCGGAGTGAGCACCCGCGGTTTCTCGGCCGGCGCGCGCCCCACTGTTGTCGCGAGGGGTAGCCGTCCCGGTGCCTGTTGATCATCGCGGTGTTAAGTCGAGTTGTCTCCACTCGTGTGCACGGTGCCGCAGTCGGTTTCGGGTGAACCGTGTGTGAGTGCGGTGCGGAAGAGAACGATGCCGGCTGTGGGTGACCACCCCCCGAATGCGGCGGCACGGCCACGACGGTGTTCTCCGGGCTGCTGGGGATGTGGCCGGCGCGCGGCCTTCGCGACGTAAGGTTCGGTGCCGCTGTGACCCGAGTCCGGGAGGCGCTGCACCGCCGGAATTGCGGCACAGTCTTCGGTGAGTAGGTGGTGGGCCGTCAGGCGCACACCCTGCTCGGCACCGTGAACACCGAATTCGGCAATGTCGACCACTTCAATGCCGCAGTTGCCGAGGCAATTTCGGGATTTCGGCGGAGAATAGTCCCTGTCGGGGTGAGTCGTGCTCGTCCTGGATGAAGCTCGGTGCGATGTGATTTTGGGCTCGAAGAGGATCGTGTTTGGTCTGCCCACATGGACAATGTCTTGAGACGTTGAATTGTTAGTTCGGTGAGCTTCCTCATTTGCGGGACGAGCCTGCCGTTACTGTGTGCGTTCGACGATTGCCCTGACGTAGAAGGAGAGCACGATGGCGGTATCACCGAGGATTTCCGAAGGTTCGGCGAAGGGGACAACCAAGGAGATCCGCGAGTGGGCGATCGGAGAGGGTCGCGAAGTGTCTCCCCGCGGTCGGATTTCGGCCGAGATCGTGCAAGCTTTCCATGAGGCTCAGGCGACGAAGGCTCAGGCGACGAAGGCTCAGGCAAAAGCGGCGCCGGCGAAGAAGGCGGCCGCGAAGAAGATAGTCGCGGGGAAGGCTCCCGCGAAGAAAACGGCTGCCAAGAAGTCGCCGGCGAAGACGACAGGGCCGAAGAAGACGGCTGCGAAGAAGGCGTCGGCGAGGAAGTCTCCGGTGAAGACGGCAGGGACGAAGTCGACGGCCGCGGAGAAGTTTGTCGCCACGAAGGTACCGGCGGTGAGCCAGGCTCCGGCGGTGACGACGACCAAGGATATTCGAGAGTGGGCGATCGGAGAGGGTCGCGAAGTGTCTCCCCGCGGTCGGATTTCGGCCGAGATCGAGCAAGCTTTCCATGAGGCTCAGGCGACGAAGGCTCAGGCAAAAGCGGCGCCGGCGAAGAAGGCGGCCGCGAAGAAGATAGTCGCGGGGAAGGCTCCCGCGAAGAAAACGGCTGCCAAGAAGTCGCCGGCGAAGACGACAGGGCCGAAGAAGACGGCTGCGAAGAAGGCGTCGGCGAGGAAGTCTCCGGTGAAGACGGCAGGGGCGAAGTCGACGGCCGCGGAGAAGTTTGTCGCCACGAAGGTACCGGCGGTGAGCCAGGCTCCGGCGGTGACGACGACCAAGGATATTCGAGAGTGGGCGATCGGAGAGGGTCGCGAAGTGTCTCCCCGCGGTCGGATTTCGGCCGAGATCGAGCAAGCTTTCCATGAGGCTCAGGCGACGAAGGCTCAGGCAAAAACGGTGCCGGCGAAGAAGGCGGCCGCGAAGAAGATAGTCGCGGGGAAGGCTCCCGCGAAGAAAACGGCCGCGAAGAAGTCGCCGGCGAAGACGACAGGGCCGACGAAGACGGCTGCGAAGAAGACGGCCGTGGAGAAGGTCGTCGAGAAGGAGGCTCCGGTGAAGGGAGCGGCGGCGGGTACGGCTCCGACGAAGACGGCCGCGGAGAAGTTTGTCGCCACGAAGGTACCGGCGGTGAGCAAGGCTCCGGCGGCGACGACGACCAAGGATATTCGAGAGTGGGCGATCGGAGAGGGTCGCGAAGTGTCTCCCCGCGGTCGGATTTCGGCCGAGATCGTGCAAGCTTTCCATGACGCTCAGGCAACGAAGGCTCAGGCAACGAAGGCTCAGGCAACGAAGGCTCAGGCAAAAACGGTGCCGGCGAAGAAGGCTCCGGCGAAGACGACGGCCGTGGAGAAGGCTCCGGCGAAGAAGGCGGCCGTGGAGAAGGCTCCGGCGAAGAAGACGGCCGTGGAGAAGGCTCCGGCGAAGACGACGGCAGCGGGGAAGACGGCAGGGGCGAGAACGACAGGGGAGACGACGGCCGTGGAGACGACGGCCGCGGAGAAGGTTGTCGAGAAGGAGGCTCCGGTGAAGGGAGCGGCGGCGGGCACGGCTCCGGTGGAGAAGACGGCCAAGGAGATTCGAGAGTGGGCGATCGGGGAGGGCCGTGAAGTGTCCTTCCGCGGTCGGATTTCGGCCGCAATCGTGCGTGCCTTCCATGACGCTGCGGCGAAGTTGCCGGCTGTGGGCGGCTGAACCGAGTGGTGTCCGCTCTTGAGCGCGACCCACCGACTCCGGGTTGCCGGGTTCTCTGAATCCGACGGACGTTCGGTGGATGAACCCTTGCCTGTCTCTTCGAAGCCAGGCTCACCGAAGATGAGCGCGCCGGTGTCACAGCCCTGAACGCGGGCGGACGGTCGGTGCGACTGGTACGGGAGGTTGCATTCACGAGCGCTGGTCGACAGTGTGCACCGAGTGGCCGATGGGAGTTCCGCTGGCACCTGCTGGGTGAGTGTCGGTGCCGAGAACTGTCTCCCGTACCAAAACGGCGACTATCGGTGGCCGAATCTGCCCGGGCGGTGTGTCGTGGTGTGGTCTTTCTCGCGGTCAGGCGAGGCCGATCGGCTTCGGTTCAGTCCCGGTGGTCGATTCCCGGCACTCGCGCTGACATCGTGGTGTGGTCGTCGGATGTGGGTCGTCCGTCCGGCGGCGATCACCCCTCGATCGGTCCCCTCGGGTGCGGTCATTTGCGGCCGGCAGTCCATTTCAGGCCCCAGCGGTAGGCTTTGGAGATTTCGGATTGGGTTCCGTTGATGTACCTCACTTCTCGTGTGACGGTGAGTTCGTTCTTTTCGCTTTTCAGCAGGGCGATGGCGCAGGATCGGGCGCGGTTGTCGGGCGAGTCGAGGCGTACCTCCACTTCGGGGCCGTGGGGTGGGTACAAGGTGACCACGCCGTCGGCGGTGGACCAGTTCGGGGTGCCGTCGTAGATGTAGGCGAAGATGAGGATGCGTTTGAAGTCGGCGAGGTGGGCGAGGTTGATGTGGAGGTTCTCGCCGCCGGCGTTGGTGCCGGAGCGGTCGTCGCCGTCGAGGGCGATGTAGGGCGGGTAGTGCAGGTCGCCGAACGCATTTCCGAGGGCTTGGACGACGCCTTTGGACCCGTCGTTGAGTTGGTATAGGCAGGCGAGGTCGAGGTCGATCGCGCCGTTGCCGAGGAGGCCGCGACGGCCGCGGGTCCAGTTGAGGTTGATCCGCATCGTTCCGGTGTCGCCGCGCTTGGCGAGGGACACGGTGGGGCTGCCTTGGTGAGGGTGATCTTGCTGAGCTGGACCCGGGGCTGCGGTGCCGGAGGCGGGGTGGGCGCGGGAGGGCGATCACGGTATTGGGTGCCTGGGTCGGGGGAGTGGGCGCAGGGGTGGGGCAGGCGGGTGGGTGGGGGCATCGTCGACGGTGACACCGTGTTCGGTGAGGAGGGCCTTGAGGCCGCTGTCCCAGCCGACGGAGACGTTCCGGATCTTCCATTGTTCGCCGCGCCGGTAGATTCGCATGAACTTGTCGAATGGTTCCGCCGCGCCGATTCGACCTGACCGCAGCGATGCTCGTCAGCCACCGTGTCCGGCGCCGCCCTCCTGGGACGCATGGCCGGACACCGGGTGTGGGGCCTCGTCGCGGCCTGCGCGGTGATGATGGCGGTCTGCGTCGGTGCCGTTATCGCCCACAACGACCGGATACACCCACGCTCTGAACTGGGACCTCGATCCGCCCCCGCTGGACCAGAACAGTCAGAGGTTCCAGAGCTGGAGCAGCGCGGCCCGCAGGCTGGGTGAGACTAGGCCGGTGCGGTCAAGGCCGGTGTGTCCGGTAGGGGTTCGCAAGCCGAGAGCACCCCTCGTCACGGCCACCAAAACCGGATGGGGGAGTTGTCGACGTCATCGGCGTCGCCACGTACGGCACCGGTGCCCAGTGGACGGTCACTTCTCTGATGGATGCGGTGGACGGTCCGGGCGTTCGCGGGTATCGAATCTCGGGTCTTCGACGGGCTGAAAGTGCCTCGGGACTCGGTGATGCATGTTGGTGGCACCGGAGGTTCCGGCCTCACCATCGCCGACCGACCGACCGACCGGCTGCTTCTGCGGATCAACGGCTCCCTCACCCTCACCCTCGGCGTGGCGAGGGCGGCGTGCTAGACCGAGGCCTCGGCCCACCACTCGTCACGGTTGTGGAAGCAGCACACCTTGATCCGAGACACTCTCCACTCCGTCGCGATGGGGGACGGTGACATCTAGGACGCGCGTGCGCGGGTCGCGCCGCTACTGCCACCTTTTGCGCCGCCGCGGCCGGGGGCCGGCGGTTCGGCGAGACGAAACGGCGGGATCGGCTGGTCCGGGAGGGCCTTTAGTGTCGTGTCCAAAACCATCCGGAGATCGGGTCGCGCATCTTGGGGTCACTCCCTGCCGCAGGGGTGAACTGTGAGTCGAATCGAACACGATTTCGCGGAGGTGCCGCGAGGGTAGGCGGTGATGGCTAGGGACCACCACGCCGATTGGTCATACTGAATCGGTAAGTCAGATCGCGGATGCCTGCGGATCCGGCCGAGCGCTCCTACTCAAGTCCGCTACTGTCCGTAATCGCGTCGACCAAGCGACGGGCAAGCCCTTCAGACGAGGCTGGATTTTGGCCCGTGTAGAGGTTCCGGTCGACGACCACGCATTCGCCCCAGGGCTGTTGAGCGGCACTATAGACGCCCCCCTCGGATACGAGACGGTCCTCCAGGAGCCACATGGCTCGGTCTGCGAAGCCGACCTGACGTTCTTCGACGTTGCTGAATGCTGTCATCTTGTGACCGGCGAACAGCCAGGATCCGCCGTCGGTCCGTGCGGACAGAAGTGCTGCGGGGCCGTGGCACACGGCCGCAACAGGTTTCCCGGCATCGTGGAAGCTACGAATGATTTCCCCGAATCGATCCGAATCGGCCAGGTCTTCCATCGGGCCGTGGCCGCCCGGAACGAACACGAAGTCGAAGGCGTCGGGATCGGTGTCCTCCAACGCCTTCGGGTTGTTGAGCTCGTCGGCGATCGACGTGAGGTAGTCCGCAATCCTCTGACCGGCTTCGGCGCTGCCGCCGTTCATCTCTGGACTGAAGCCCGCCTGATCGGCCGTGGGTATCACTGCCCCCGGTGTCGCAATCGTGATTTCGAGGCCGGCATGGTCGAAGACGCGGTGCGGGGTGGCTAGTTCTTCCGGCCAGTACCCACAGGGGTGCTTGGTGCCGTCCGCGAGTGTCCAATAGTCGACACCGGTGACGGCGATCAATACGGAAGACATCCTGGATCCCACCTGTTCATGTGTTCGGTAAGGGCGGAATGCGCCCCATGTCGGCTTCCATCGGCGGACCTCTAACTTCCGGGTCCACCGTGTACTCGTGGATTACACACTGGTGAGGCGGCACAGACAGGTGCAGTGGTGATTCTGTGAGGGAATGCGCAACGAGTCAGCAGGATCCTTCTACTCGAGTCGGGCGCAACGCATGGTTAGCACAGATGCGCATATCGCCGGCCGTACTGCACGCTCGTCGGTTCATCGGTGTGAACGTCGAGCTCTGAACTGCGGTGGATCAAGGTGGAAGGAGTTCTTCGGTGAAACCCGACTGCCTCTACCTGCGATCCTTCCTCTACTTGTACTTGCACTCAGCGGGTGCGGTTGTTGCTGCTGTCGTGATCGCTGGCGCCGCCTTCGGCCGTTGAAGATTCAGAAACCTGATGACAAATTAGATGATGTCACGCCAAGTTTCAGGCACGGTACAGTTTGACCTGCTGTGAGATCAGTCCGGTCCAACTCGATGCACATCGGTTCGCCGAATTCGACCCGGCGGGTGCGGAGTTACGGCGAACCGTCCGGATGGTCAGGGCGAACTCACCACCCGGAGCATTCAGATGAAGATCAGCCGGAGCGGTGGGCGGGCGACATGACCGGGCGTGAGAGAGCGGGGTACGAATGAGCGAGATCGGCAGTGTGGGTGAGCGACAACTCCAACAACGGCACGGCACGGCGGATCGCGCCGCGAGGTTCTACGCGGATCAGGTTCTCGACCATCTCAATCTGGCCATGATCGAGTTCGTCGGTCGTCAGGAGATGACCTTCGTCGCCACCGCTGACGCGTCCGGCGAATGCGACAACAGCCTGCGTGCCGGAGCTCCGGGATTTATTCACGTCATCGACTCGACGACGCTCGCCTACCCCGAGTACCGGGGTAACGGGGTGATGGCGAGCCTCGGCAACATCCTCGAGAACCCGCATGTCGGACTCATTCTGGTGGATTTCGTGCACGATCTCATCGGCCTGCACGTCAACGGCGCAGCGCGGCTCGTGGAGGACGCGGACCTGCGGTCAGAGGTCGTCGGCCTTCCCGTCGGCGGGTCGAACGGACGCACGCCGGAGTGCTGGGTGGTCGTCGATGTCGACGAGGCCTACATTCACTGCCGCAAGCACATTCCGCGAATGGCGCGTGTTCCGCATCACCGGGACTGGGGGACAGACGACGTGAAACGCAAGGCCGGCGACTATTTCGATGCGAAAGACACGACGAGACTTGATGCTCAGTCGGTCGGCGCCGAACTCACACAGCCGATTAAATCGGGCTTCTCCGCGGTGCTGGACTCGCGCGCCGACAGCGGCGGGACGATGAACCCGGACACGTCCTCGGCGTTGACATAGAGGGCGTCGAACGAGATGTTACCCAGGTGTCGATCCAGTCGGCGGCCGCGACGCGTACGCCAAGCGTGTGTGATCGGCTGACGGACGGTGTGGTGGTAGAGGAGGAAGATGAGGTGCCGCGGCGCTCAGTTGCGGGAGGGCGGCATCGAGGATTTCGGCAGTGACGACCCTGAACTACACCCGGGTGCGTGACGACCGCCTTGTCGGTCGAACAAGAAGCGTGCCTCGGCAGGTGTCGAGGATCAGGAAGACGACGTCGAGGGTGAGGGAAGACATCTCGGAGACCGCGGACGAGCTCGCGGTCTCAGCGGTGAGATCCGCGCATCGTGGCGATTTCAAAGATTTGGCGGCGTCGGCGCTCAGTACAGCGGGTCATGGCGAATGTTGCAGGAATCGACTCCGGCGGCCATCAATCGATAGTTGGTTGTCTGGACCATTGACGGTGATCCCACGACTTCGATGTCGTGGTCGGTCCAGTCCGCGTATTCGGCGACCACACGGCTGATCTGGCCGGTCAGTGGATCGTGCACCCCGCCCGAGGTGTGCGACGTTCTGGAGACCCACCACGGATTGTCGCTGTACTCGGTTACCGGGATGACGGTCAGCTGCGGATTCGTCCGCGTCAATGCCCACAGCATGTCGAGGTCGTACAGGTCACAGGGGTAGGTGCCGCCGACAAACAGATGCGTCCGAGGGTGGCCGTCGAGCTGTGCGGTGTCCATCAACTGCGCTCGCAAAGGAGCGATTCCGGTTCCTTCACCGATCATCAGCCGACTTCGGCGAGGTTCTCGCCACATACCGAGAGAACCGAGTGGTGATCCGATCAGCCAGGTGTCGCCGATCTGTGAGTCTCCTACGATCGCGGGACTCACCCAGCCACCGGATACTCGTCGGACATGGAACTCGACGATCCGGTCCGGTGTGGGTGGCGTTGCCAACGACAGGTAGCGCCACATCCTCGGACGGCTGGGTACCTGCACGCTGACATACTGTCCCGGTTCATACGACATCGTGTGGTCGAGTTCCAGACGCACGATGGCGAGGTCGTCGAGTACTCGGCGGTGTTCGATCACCATGCCCACACGTGTCGGGGGTCCTTCGTCGGAGTTGGCGGCCTCGGTCATGATCGAGGCGATAAGTGCGATCGTCAGACGCCACGCGTGGTCCGTCTCGTCGGTCCAGAGTTCGGGTCCGGCAAGGTTGGCCAGCGCGGCGACGAGTGCCTCGCCGACGGCGGTGTAGTGCTCCTCTGTGACTCCGTATTTGCGGTGATCTCGTCCGAGTTGGGCTAGCAGCGGGAGTACGGATTCCGGCGTCTCGAGTTGGTCGATGACGTAGCTGATCGCCCGCATCAGCCGATCGCGTTGCGTGTCCATGGCTGCCGGGAAGTGCTGGCGGGTCTCGGGATGAGTGGCAAACAGAATGGCGTAGAAGGAACGTGCGAACTTGTCCTCGCCTTCAGGGATCGCTCCGATAGATTTGAAGCTTGATCGGACCAGTGAAATCATCAGGGGATCCACGACAATCGGTGCCCTTTGTCTTCGTTCGGAATGGTGCGTGATGTCGTCCCCACTTCCCCCGGACGAGTTCACGCTGATCGTGGTGACGTGAGCGGTGTGCCAGGGCTGAGCGAGTGCCGATGATGCTGAAGTCTGAACCCCTCATGCGGTCGACACCGCCGTGGCTGCGAAAAGGGACATTGCGCAACATCTCCGGAGAACCGCAGGACAAGTGGCCTTCAGTCGGCGCCGGCGACGGCGATCAGCACCGAGGACATCGTCAATCTCACCTCATCGATAGGCCGGATGGATCCTGCCGGGTTCCGTTTCGCGGACGTAGTCGGCTCTATCCGGGTGTTTCCCTCGGATTACACACCTGGTGAGGCGTTCGCGGGCCCGCGGTGGTGATTACGGGTCGAATGCGAAACGAATCAGCAGGATCCCAAAACCAATTGACGACCGCAGCGATCAGCCGCTCGGGTATGCGACTGGCTGCGGCCCGCCGCACGTGTCACGGCGCGGCATGGAGGGCCGATCAGGCTCATGACACGAGCTCGAATCTGTGGATTGAAACACGGCGCTTCTTCGTTGGCTGGTGACGAATCGGCAGGCACGAATGTGTTCCCGAAGTGCGGGTAGTCCGGTGATGGCCCCGATCGGGGCGCCCGTCAATAATCCTTCATGTCGCAAAAGCAGGCAGGAATCAGTAATTGACGAGTGAAAAATCAATGCCTACGGTAATTGCGGATGTGAGCGGTGTCACTCGGCGATGTCGTGGCGAGATGTGAGCTAGTACCGAGGCGCCCTCCAGTCTAATGAAATGTGCATCTGCACAGTTCTTTTGAGACAGAGTGACTGAACAGGAGTCGAACCGATGACCGACAAGCTGAAGTTTTTCTCGCAGGAGTGGTGTGAACTGGCGCTCGAGGCTGTCAACGCGAACGCGGAGGTGTACAAGGGGTTCAAGGACCCCGATTCGTTCACCAATCGCATGGAATTCGGCACCATCGGTAAAGACGATGTGGCCTGCCATATCGAGTGGGAGAAGGCCAAGATCGTCTCCTGGACGATCCGCAAGTTCGACGAGAGCGACCTGTGGTTGAAGATCAACGGGACCCTCGAGACGTGGCAGCGCGCGGCCGAGGGCGACGCCGAGGGCGGAAAACTGCTGCTGGCCGGAAAGGTCAAGTTCGCCAAGGGGCCGATGTCGGCGGCCATCGAGAATGCTGGAGCCTTCAACAATTTCCTGTTGTCGTGGGGTCAGGTGCCCACGGACTGGGACGTGTGACCCACTAACAAACGGCCCGTGTGGGACTCGCGTGTTCTCCAGGCGAGTCCCGCGCAGGGGCCGATATGACATATCGCTGACCCCTGCTGTGAAAGGCCATGATCGATGACCACTGTTGAATCCGAGACATACCCGGTCACTCTGTACGACGGGGACGACGCGAACGGCGTCGCCAGCATCGTCGGGATGCTGATCGGGCAGAACGTCGAGAACTTCCCGTCCCGAGTCAAGTTCGCACGTAAGATCTCCCGGCCGGTGTCGATCTACAGCACCGACACCGACAGCGCCTGCACGATCGTGTTCGGCACCGACGAGGCAATTGTCTACAACGACATCGTGGGTCGGCCGAGCGTCACCATCAGTGCCAGCGTGGACCAGATCCTCGACGTTTCACAGTTGCCGATGAAAGCCGGCGGGTTGATCCCGGTGGGCTTCTTCACCAACCGTGGGATGAAGGTGCTCGGCGGAATCCTCACGCACAAGCTCGTGGTGAAGGGTCTTCTCACACACACGCTGACGGCGTTGCGCACCATTGCGCTGGTCTCGGTTGTCGAGTCATGACGGCGATTTCGAGCCGGAACCGGCACACCCTCGATAGCGAGGCCACCATGCCGATCGCATCTCCCGATGAGATCGCACCGGACGGATTCGCCGATACGCCGCGGCGCGCCTCGACCACAACGAATGTGGCGCGCGTGCTCCTGGTTCTCGCGCTGATTCCGGTGGGTGCGTTATACCTGTATCCCCGGATCTACGACTTGACGGCCACCCCGTACCGCCTCGACCAGGCCGTGGTGTCCGCCGGCAACTACAACCCGGCCCTGGATCAGATTGTCGAGCACGAGAAGGTCACGCTGGCCGCGTTCGACGCGCTCGACAAGATGAAGGCATCACTGGCGAGTGTGTTGACCACCGATGCGGCGGTGACGGCGGAACTGAACACCCTCACCGGACAAATCACCGGCGACGTGCAGAAGACCCTCGACCTCGCCGGCTCGAACGTGACCGATCTCGTCGCCTCACTCGACACATTGACCGAGCACATCAGCTCACTCCAGCCGCCGGTCGACGGCGCCACCGCGGCCCTGACCGACGACCGCGCCACCTTGGACGCCATCCTCACCGACGCACGATCCACCGCCGCGAAGGTCCACAGCGCCCGCTTGTCGGCGGAAGAATCCGCCAACGACCTGTCTGGAAAGTAGGAGAAGTACCTTGATTTTCTTCGGACGCCGCGGCGGACCGGCGCGCCTGGTCCTGTCGATCGTCGCGGTCGGGGTTCTCGGCCTGCTCGCCTTCGTCGTGTTCAACCTGAACACCCGACTCGACAACCAGCAGAAGGCCAACGAAACGAGCATCACCGCCTCCCAGGGCATCGTCGACGTCAACGACCGACTGACCAATCAGCTCCAGCAGCTGACTGAACTCACCCACACCGCGCAAACCGCGCTCGATGCCACCGCCGCACTCGGGCCGCTGCTGACCAAACTGGATGAAGCGATCACCCCGGCCGCGCAGATGCTTGCCAGCAGCACCGACGGCGCACAGCTGACGAACGAGCAGCTGACCAACATCCAGGGCATCCTCGGCGAGGTCCAGAACACCGTGCTCCCGCTCGTGTCATCCGCGGAAGCGTTCGGCGACCAGGGGCGGCAGCTACTGGCCATCGTTCAGGGCCTCGTCAGCGACCTGCAAGGTTCGGTCGCGGCCGCGCAGACCATCAACCAGATGCTTCCGCTCCCGGGCTGAACCCACCTTCTCTGCCCCGACCGATCTGTACCTACTCTCGACTGGACGTGACATGCAGCAGGGCACCGACTTACCGCCAGAGGCGTACCCCCGCCGAGGCCTGGCCGGACTTCAGCGACTCGATATCCCGGCATCGGCGCTGCCATACCGAAAGGGCGTACTGCCCCACCGGTTGGACATACCCACCACTGCGACACCGAGTTCCACCGGGTTCGCCGTAGCCACCGAATGGATGGGCCGCCTCGCCGCGGTCCTGGCCGTTGTCCTGTTCGGGCTGGTGTTGGCGGCCATCCACAAGGGTCAGCTCGTGCAGGACAGTGCACGCACGATCGTGGATAACTTCCGGCTGACCAACGACTACTTCGCCCAACGGGCAGACCTCACCGCCCCGGCCACGGCACACAAGCAACTCGACGAGCTGGCGGGGGTGTTGGCCCAGCTCAACGCCGCAACCGCCGCCGACATCGATCACCTGGCCGCGCTGCTGCCGGACGCACGGGCGTTGCTCGCCGCCGGGCAAGGCGACACCGCGATCGCCGGACAGCTCGAGACCGTCGCCACCACGCTGCAGGGTTTCGCGGCTTCGCTGCATCAAATCTCGGCGGACGCGAACACCACCGTCAGCGACGTGAACAACGAGCTCACCACGGCGATCGATCTCGTGAACGCACTCAACGCGGAGCTGACGCGGACGACGAACAAACTCGCGCTGATTCCCGAACAGGGAGCCTTCATTCCAGCACCGGGAGGGAACTGATGATCACCAAAAAGGCATGGCTCGGGGTAGTGCTCGGGCTGGGGCTCGCGCCCGCCGCGCTGCTCTGCGCCGTCAACGGGTTCCTTCCCGGACTCGACGACGTCGTCGACCCCCTGGGACGACCGTCGCAGCTGAGCCTCGAGGTCATCGATTCCGCCGGCCAGTTCGACACTCTCACCGGCATCCTCGTCCCCAAACACGCCCAGCTCGCCGGAGACATCCAGGCGTTGGACCCGCTGGCCAACGACCTGGAAGGCCTGACCACCAAGGCCGGAGAGCTGACGGGGCAAGCCAAGACACTCAATGCCTCCACCGGCACCGTCAGCACGATCGCGGAGCCCCTGCCGGGCCTGGTCGCGAACGTGACCGACCGCGCCAACCAAGCGAGCCCGACGGTGGCGGGACTGTCGACCGCCGTCGGCTCGGTCACCACCCAACTCGAGGCCATCAACACCGGACTGACCACGATCGAAGGCACCCTGGGAACGCTCGGCCCCAAGGCCACCGCCATCGCCGCGACCCTCGCGAACGTCGAGGAAGAAGCCCGGCACATCCAGGAACTCGGACCGCTGCTCGCGGTAGTCGGTCCCCCGGTCAACTCCCTGAACCTCCCCCCTCTCGGCGTCGCGACCACCCCCACCCCGTAACGCTCGGACTGGTCAGGAAATGACACGGAACGAGTGAAAGGCAGAACACACACCATGTTTCGGCTCTCCTGGGCGATTGCCCTGGCATTCACCATCGCACTCCTATGCGGCATCCTCATCGTCACACGAGACTTGAGCATCACCAACGACATCTTCAAAGACGGTGTCAATCAAGCGAAAACCGTTGACAAGACCACCAACGACGCACTGTCCGGGGCGAAGGAATTGCCTCCCGCCAACGCCGCCATCAACCAAGGCCTTCCAGAAGTCATCGGGGTGCTCGACTCCCTCACCCGCGCTGACCAGACCCTCGGGGATCTCGGCACCCAACTCCAGGCGCTCGGTGACGCCCTGAAATCCGCGGACGCCCCACTCGGCGGCATCATCGACGCAGGTGCATCTGCAACCGATCAGGCAAATGCCGCCGCCGTTCCAGCGGAGCAGATCGTGCATACCCTCGCCGACGCGGACGCGAAAGTCCAAGCCCTGGCCCCCTTGTTGGACCGATCACTCGCCCTCGGGCAAACGATCGACCAGAAACTGCGGATCGCGCTGATCCTGCCGGTCATCGGAAACTGACACGACACCGATACAGATGAGCGACACGACCTCGGATACTCCGGGCAATAGAGAGCCGGAGTATCCGAGGCGATGTGGATCTGGGATTGATGCCTCGGTCCACATGTGGTCGGGAGTGGCTAAGAGCGTGTCTCATGTGGATGAAGTGATACGTGGGACATAATGTGACGCGTGGTAGATGAGTTGTCACTGAGGTTGGTTCCGGATGCGCTGTGGGAGATGGTCGAACCGTTGATTCCGCCTTTTGTCGCCCGGCCGCAGGGAGGTGGCAGTGCGCCGGCCGATGACCGGGCGGTGTTCACCGCGATCGTGTATGTGCTCACCAGCGGATGCGCGTGGCGGCACCTGCCGCCCTCGTTCGGAGTGACCGTGCCGACCGCGCATCGACGGTTCAGTGCCTGGGTGCGGGATGGGGTGTTCGAGAAACTGCATCGCGAGGTGCTCGATCGGCTCGGTAGCGCGGGTGAACTCGACTGGACGGCAGCGATCCTGGATGCGGCAAGCGTTCGGGCGAAAAGACATCCCAGGAGCTTGGGTGTCAAGCAGCAGCCTTCTCGACGTGATGCGACCAGGCCGTCGTTTCGTCGTAGTGGGTGCGGGTCTTGAGGCATCCGTGCAGGATGCCGACGAGCCGGTTGGCCAGCTGCCGCAGGGCAGGGCCGTGGTCGAGACCTCGGGCGCGTTGTTTGTCGTAGTAGGCACGAGCGCCGGGAGAAGCGTGTAGGGCCGAGAACGCTTGCGAGTTCAGCGCATCGACGAGCCGATCGCCCAAGGACGAACCGGGCCGCGACGACCTTCTTCTTGCCGGAGGCTCGGGTGATCGGACTGGTGGCGGCGTAGTTCTTGCGAGCCTTCGCGGTGGCATACCGTTCCGGGTCGTCGCCGAACTCCCCGAGCACCCGGGGACCGAGCGACCATCCGAGCCCCGGCTGGGACAGGATGATCTCAGCGTCCGGGTGCCGGCCAAAATGGGCATCGACCTGCCCTTGCAATGCTCTGATCTCCGCGTTCAGCGTCGACAGAACCGCTACGGCGGAGCGGGTGGTGGCCGCGTAGGCGGCGGTGATCACCGCCGCCCTGCCCAGCTGCTCACCTCGCAGGGCTGCCTGGATCCGATCGGTCTTGGTCTCGATGTCGCGGCGGCGGGCGTTCCGTAGCGCCGCGGTGATCTGCCCGCGTGTCAGTCGCGCCGCCGAGGCCGGGTCCGGCGCCTTCCCGAGCAGCTCGAGGACATCGGCGGCATCGAGGTCGTCGAACGCCTCCAATGCGGCCGGGAAGTACTCGCGCAGCGCGTGCCGCAGTCGCTGGGTCTGGCGGGTGCGTTCGAAAGATCAGGGTCTTGTGGGCCCGGGCGAGGACCTTGACTGCCTCGGCCTCGGCGCTGTCGCCGGCCACCGGCCGCAGCTGGTGGGAATCGGTGCGGACCATGTCGGCCAGCATGTGTGCGTCGGCGGCGTCGCTCTTGGCGCCCGAGACACCGCTGCGCTCTCGAAAGCGAGCTGCCTGCAACGGATTCACCGCGAACACTGTGTAGCCGGCGGCCACCAACGCCGCCACCCACGGGCCGCGGTCGGTCTCGATTCCGATCGCCACCTCGGACTCGTCGACATCGTCGCCGAGTTGGTCGCCGACCATCGCGTGCAACCGTGCGATCCCGGCCACTCCTTCCGGAAGCCGGGCCTTGCTGAGCCTGCGCCCGGCCGGGTCCATCAGCTCGACATCGTGGTGCTCTTCCGACCAGTCATCTCCGACGAACAACTGCATTGAGACTCCTCCCATCGTCCTCGACTTCGACCACATTCGGGCAGCGTGCGGAAGAACCATCAGCGCCCTAATGAAGCAGTGCTCACGCCGGAGCGGGCACGACATCCCATCAGCGATTCCGTTCTCCCGGCGGACGGGCAGGGGCACGCTCTTTTTCAGGACTCCAGGTCCAGGGGGGAAGAGTGCTCACCTGCCCGCCGCTACCGGTGACGAGTCTGCCGCATGAGCGGACTCGCTGGCTCTCATTAGGGGGGATCACTGACCGGCCCCAGCCCGGTCGACCGCGGCAAGAAGGGATCGAAGATCCACGTTCTGTCCGAAACGAATGGAATCCCACTGGTCGTGGGTGTGACCGGGGCGAACACCCACGACAGCACGATGCTGCAACCGATGGTGGCAGCGATTCCGGCAACGAAGTCAAGGCGCGGACCCCGCCGACGCAAACCGGGAAAGCTTCGCGCCGACAAGGGCTACGACTACGACATTCACCGACGGTGGCTGCGCGAACGAGGCATCGTCCCGAGGATCGCCCGCCGCGGCATCGAGCGAAACGATCGCCTCGGCCGGTACCGGTGGAAGATCGAACGCACCATCGCCTGGCTCACCGGCTACCGGCGCATGACCATTCGCTACGAACGCCACGGCGAACACTTCGCCGGCTTTCTCCACCTCGCCGCGGCACTCACCTGCTTCAAGAAGCTGCCCACATGAGACACGCTCTAAGCCACCGCCCGGGGGCGTGATCAGCTACCGCTTCGCGGGAGACGGCCGGTGGTGCCGGAACCTCTCAGTCATGGCGCGGGGGTTCTGCCACACAACGGGGAACATGTCGCCGCTGATCTGTGAGCCGGGGGTCATCGGAGGGACAGAGAACCCGCCGATGCTGGCAATATGGTCGAAGCTGGTGCCCGGCCTCGGATCCCAGACGACTTGGTCGCCGGCGAAGATCGTTGTTACGGCACGGCGGGGGCGACTGGAATGGTTGGCGGGCGATCCGTGGACGGTCTTGGGATGGTGCAGTAGCGCATCGCCCGGCTCGGCGTCACCGATGAACCATTCATGGCGGTCGTAGTCGGCGGAGAAATCGGGTAGTTCGGGGTAGGGCGAACGCTGATAGACGGCAGCAACCTCAGGATTGCCGCTGAAACTGCGGGGTCGGTAGACCGGACCGAGGTGTGAGCCTTTCAGGTAGTGAACGGCACCGTTGTCGGTCGTGACGGTGTCGAGCGGGACCCAGATACGGAAGTACTGATCGCCGTCGATAGGCAGATAGGCGTAGTCCTGGTGGAAGGGCGCACCCTGGGCCGACCCCGGCTCCTGCGCGAACACCTGGTCGTAGAAGAACCGTAGCGACCTCACTGCAGGATGGATTTGGCGGGCAATGTTCTTGGTCGGTCCGCACAGAGCCCAGGCGTCGAACGCCGAGTCGACGAAGCGAGGAAAGGCCTGGGAGAAGAAGCGAGGCTGACCCGGGGTCGTGTAGTTCTGAGAGGTGGCGTGAACGTCGGTCATCAGCCGATCCACCGCGGTCCGGAGGTAGTCGATCCACGACGCAGCGATTACGGCCTTGAGACGAGTAACTCCATTGGCAGCGAAATCCGCCCGCTCCTCGTCGGTGATCTCGCGGAGCAGTCCCTCTGTGGGGTGGTCGATATGATGCTGGGGGGTCATTGGCATTCCTTTGCAGGTGGTGACCGCGGCAGCGCGGCGGGAGGTCCTTCTGATTACACAGAGGCGGAGCAGGGTGGCGGTGGACGTCCGGGTGATCATCGTGAGAATCTGCAACGAGTCAGCAGAATCGTTGTGCCCGCCGGGCCGCGGGTGGACCTGGTAGCGCAGGAGCGCAGTGAGGGACCCACCTGCAGCGCGATGAATGGCCGGGCGGGGTGGAGGCGCGACAGCGGCCCCGTCGGCACTCAGCGGTGGGTGAAGGTCGGTGCGCGTTTCTCGATGAACGCGGACATGCCTTCCTTCTGATCGTCGAGTCCGAACGTCGAATGGAAAGCCCTCCGTTCGTAGCGCAATCCCTCGCCGAGAGTGGTCTCGAAGGAACGATCGACTGCTTCCTTCGCCAGCATCGCGACCGGTAACGACATCGATGCGATCGCCTCGGCGATACTCTGCGCCTCGCCGAGCAGTTGCTCGGCGGGAACGATACGGCTGACCAGTCCGGCGCGCTCGGCCTCCGCCGCGTCCATAGTGCGTCCGGTCAGTAGTAGGTCCATGGCCTTGGCCTTGCCGATTGCCCGCGTAAGGCGCTGTGAGCCACCGAGACCGGGGATCACGCCCAAGGTGACCTCGGGCTGGCCGAATCTCGCGGTATCAGCGGCGATGACCAAGTCGCACATCATCGCCACCTCGCAGCCGCCGCCGAGCGCATATCCGGCTACGGCAGCGATGGTCGGCTTACGTACCGCTGCCAACCGTTCCCAACCTGCGAGAAAGTCGCTGGCGAACACATCGATGTAGGTTCGGGGACGCATCTCCTTGATGTCGGCGCCGGCCGCGAAAGCCCGCTCCGAGCCGGTCAGGATGATGGCTCCGATCCCGGCGTCGTTCTCCAGGTCGTCGAGCGCGGTGATGACGTCCGCGAGCATCGCAGTGTTGAGGGCGTTGAGCGCCTTGGTCCGGTTCAGTGTGACCGTACCGACCCGCCCGGTACGCTCGACCAGGATCGTGTCGAACTCGTTCACCGCTGTTCCTTTCGGTCCCATCTTGATTGTGGCCTGTGTTGAGCTTGTGAAAATGCCGATGTCATAGCGGTCAGAAGCCGCGGCGCTCCGTCATCCTGTGTTGTTTGGAACGGTGGCAGAGTGCGTCCACGCGCGCTCCGTGCAGGGGGCCGCCGAATCCTGCACAGCAGCATGCCGGCGGCCCGGGCCGGGCCGGGCCGGTGAAGTGTGCCAGGAGGTCAGCCGCGGCTCCGGACTGCGGGCAGAGAAACCGGAACTCATGCGGCCAACTACTGGCAGCTCCGGTGCGGCTTGGTCATCGGGCGGTGAGCACCGCCGCAACACCTACCGCCGCTGCGATCACGATCACCGACCAGAGGATCAGATCCCACAGTCGGCATTGTGATCCGGGCTCGTCCCCGCGGATGGCTGGCGCCACCAACTCCGATTGTCTTTTCATTCGTACACACCTCACGACCCGTCGACTGGTCCGGACCGGAAGCCGCATGACGCAGCAGTGCGCCCTGGGGTCTGGTTGGCATGGTCCGGTACTGCATCCGACCGGCCGGGCGTCCTGATTGCTGTGCCAGTTCTGCTCGGCTAACATCTGCCTGGCAGGAAACCTTTCACTACTAAGAAAGTCTATACGGTGAATAATTGACTAGCGATCTTTTCACTCCTATGATTATGTGATCCACAACACAATGTTGGGATCGGGTGCAGGCCCGGCAGGACGATCGGATGCACAGAAGAGGCGCGACCAATGGACGCGACAGACGAATTTTTCAGCTGGACCTCACGGCGAACCGTCATCGGGGCGGGGCATCGAGCCTCGACAACGTCGGGACTGCGACGGGTCCAAGGTGATACGGCGGGAGATCTGCCACAGCGCGGCCTGGACGTCAGACTCGTGGTTGCCGGGCGCCACTGCCGATTGATTACCTTCACCCATGACGGCGACGACTACGTCGTAGTGATCATCGGTTCGGTACGCGGCCGACGCGACGTGCCCATCCGGGCGGTCGACGAGGAATCGTTACTGGTAGATGCGAGCCGGAGTGCAACGTCAGCGGAAATACTGATCGGGATCCCGATCGATCCGAGGACCGCCAATCCCGAGCGGTGCCGCGAACGAATGCTGGCTTCCCAGTTGTGCCAAGGCGGCCCGATCCGGCAGATGCTCAGTGTGACGGGGGTTCACTCGGTTCTGGTGCCGATGCTGGCGCCCGCCAATCACGCGGCGTAACCCCCTGTCCGTCCCGGTGAGGGCCCATGGCAATGCCCATGCCTGCTTCGGCGAATCACCGGGTCGGCACGCCGCGGGGAGAGCGCCGTGCAGCAACTAACACACATGGTCCCATTGGGGACAGAGAGCAGACTTTCGTGCCATTCTTGGAGAAGTTCTTCACCGCGATTCTCACTCTGACCGGCGCCACCTTCGGCGGCTGGCCTCTGGACGACGACGAGGATTCAGAGGCCGGCACACTCTGGTGGGAACAGGAATGATCGAGCCGAGCTGGGCTATGCAGCTGGCGCAGTAGTACATATAGCCGACTGCGGCAGAGACCGTGGATCCACCGGAGCTCCGGTGGATCCACGGTGTAGCGAGCGTTCAGTATTCGAGACCCTCGACATCGCATTCCTCGGTGTGTGCGGCGTCTGAGTGGTCGTCGGTCTGGGATCTCTTGTCGAGGGCTGACCGGGCAGCGCACGCACTTCCACCACGCACGCCAGCCCTCGCCCGCGTGGGCACCGCATGGGGTGGGGGTGAGTGCACTAGAGCACTCACCCCACTCCCGCGGCCGATCGCACCACCTTTCAGGAGACGGCGAGCGAACTTTCGCGGGGCCTCGGCTGGGGGGAACGATTTGGCTCACGCAAAGCCAGCCCGAGCACGCCGGCGGCCACCAAGACCGCGCCCGGAACAAGGAACCACAGGGTCAGGGTGGTCGTCGCCGTGTGGGAGGTGGGAATACTGGATGCCAATTGGAAGCTCCCGACGTTCCCTTCGATGCCGCCGACAAGTCCCTGGAAGCGGGGGAGCACGGTGTTGAGCGCTCCGACGCCGGTGGCCACGTCGGGGTAATTCTGCGACATGAAGTTCTGGAACTGAGCCGTGTCCATCTTCAAGGCTCCCGCGAGCGCTGGGAGTGTCTGCTCCTGCAATTGATCGGACATGTCTTGAATGACGTTCATGTCGGCGCGCACGGCGGCCGCGCCTTCGCCGGTGAAGACCGTAGCGAACGCTCCAGTGAGCTCATCGGTGGCGTGCGCCTTCTGCGGAACGGACAGCAGGAGGGGGGCAATGATGAAGACCGCGCCGACAGTCGTGGCTGTGAGCAGCGCTGCACGTGCAAGAGATGTCCGCCGCTGGTCGCCTCGGATCAGTGCTCCACCGGCTACCAGGAACAGGACCGCTCCCGGAACGTAGAACAGAAACGGCACCGTCGCGCTGGGCAGAAAGTTTGTCGGTATCTGATCAGCGCTGCGGAAGTTCGGCGCCTGTGTCTCCAAACCGGCGACCAGCGCCTGGAACTTGGGCAGGATCGTGTCGAGCTGACCGACACCGTGGGTGACCTGTGGAAAGTTCTCGCCCATGTAACTCTGGAACTGGTCGGGTGTCATCGCCAGCGCGCCGGGGAGGGCCGGCAGTGTTTCGGTCTGGAGTTGATCGGCCATCGCCTGGATCGTGTCCATGTCGGTGCGCGTCTGGGATAACGCCGTCGGTTCGAAACTGGTCCGCAGGCTACCCGTGAGCTCTTCCACACCTTGGGTCTTCTGCAGCATGCTGGAAACGAGGGGAAAGAGGAACAGCATCAAACCTACTGCGGCTACCACCCCCAGAACGATCTTCTTCGCCGGCATTGTCGATCTCCCATTCCTTGAGTTCAGCTCCGCAGCAACCCTTTTAGTTCGGAAGTCTGCCCAGATTCAGTGCCGTACAGATTGCGTCGTATGAGATGCGTCGCGGCGTCAAATCGGCCGTACGATATCCGCCGGCCTTCGCGTATCAGTTGCCTGCCGGGAAGTGCACTATTTCTGCTGTTCTCGCGTGGGTGCCGTCCTGACGGTCGAGGGCCTCCAGCGCAGCGCAGGAGTACTTCCCGTTCGCATATTCGCGGGGTGTGACCGCGTACCGGCGCTTGAACTCTGTAATGAAGTGGGACGCGCTCGAATAGCCCACGGCGCGTGCAACTTCGCTCACACTGATGCCGGAACGGGAGATGAGCATGCGTCGAGCAGCGTCCAGCCGCTCGGATTTGAGGAACTGGTAGGGACTCACGCCGATCGTCGCACGGAAGGTATGCGCAAATGCCGACTCACTCAGCTGAACCTCCCGCGCGATGTCACTCACACTCATCGATTCAGTGAGGTGAGACCTGATGTACTCGATCGCCGCCCGCGTAGGATCCACGTCGGACTCGCGTGAAGCAACCTCGAGCGGATCCTGACAGCTGACGATCTGCAGAAGGCGATACACGATCTCCTGCAAACAGATCGGTGCTAGCACTCGCTCGTCCAACTCGCCATCGAGTGCATGAAGGAACCGGAGAACCGAGTGGAGTAGTCGCGCATCGACACCGAAGGTGCCGCTGCACTGATTGCCGCCCGCACGGCCACGCCGGGCCATCGGCACCGCCGCGGCATCGCTGACCAAGACATCCGTCGAGATGCGGCGAATGATCGCCGCGTCGATCTGCAGAAACATCGCGAGGAAGGGATGGTCGGCGGAGGCCGCGACTACTTCGATCGCGGGGCACAGACGGTCCGTGAAGACGACTCCCTCGAGTGGGCCGCATCCGTGCGCGGTGCGATCGATGTCCACGGACAGTCGCCCCTGGGCGACGAGACCGAAGGTGACGCCATGGGCCGGCTCCCACGAATACGGACCCGGCTCCTCGAACCGGCAGACGGTCACCCCTGGCCGCGCCTCGCGGGCCCCGATCCCACCGGCCCAACAGTTCAGTTCGACGAGCAGGTCTTCCATCGGCATCGGCTCAGGCACACTGTCCACAACTGCGCCTTTCGTCCCGAAGCGGTGCTGGTTCGGCGCGGTCACATCCGATCCGACAATCGGCGGGCGGCGAGCTGAATCGCTTCCCACACCGTGGCGAACGGTGGGGCATACGAGAGATCCATCGCGGCAAGGTCGTCGACGCTCATCTCGCCCCACAGCACCGCGGCGGCAGTGTCGATCCTCTTGGCTGACTGCGCCCCGCCCACGATCTGCACACCGAGCATCCGGCGCGTACGACGGTCGGCGATGATCTTGGTGGCGATCGGTGATCGCTCCGGCATATATCCACTCGCCGTGCCGCCGACAGTGACCAGAGACTCCACGTCGTACCCCGCCTCGGTCGCCTCCCGAGTACCGAGGCCTGTACGGGCGACCTCCACGTGAG
Source organism: Rhodococcus sp. JVH1 (assembly GCF_000280725.2). Classification (NCBI taxonomy): domain Bacteria; kingdom Bacillati; phylum Actinomycetota; class Actinomycetes; order Mycobacteriales; family Nocardiaceae; genus Rhodococcus; species Rhodococcus sp. JVH1. The sequence goes on from NZ_CP166290.1 coordinate 852,088, forward strand.
TGCCGGCGGACACGAACCGGGTAATGGCGGTGCCCAGAACACCAGGGAACTCGTGCGATCCGCCAACCGTGTTGTACCCGCAGATACGACCCTGCTTGTTCGCGTGGGTGCCCAGGGGTGCAAGGACGTACTTCCCCCGGATTCGGTCGATGACCTCGCAGCAGTCCCCGGCCGCCCATACGCCTTTGGCGACCTCTTGTCGCTCGTTGGGCAAGTAGCCGCCGCGTTCGCCGATGGGCAATCCCGCGGCCACGCCGAGTTCGGTGGCCGGGTGCACACCGAGTCCGAGGACGACGACGTCGGTGGGGTAGACCTGTCCGTTGCTGCCGGTGACCGACCGAACGTGGCCGTCGATGCTGTCGATGTCGATATCGGCGACCGTGGTGTTCGTGACGACGTCAACTCCGCCGGCTTGGACGGTTTCGCGCACCCTCTCACTCATATATCGCTGTCGAGGCTGCTCATCACAGCACTGCGCGTCAGGAGGGTGGTGCTGAATCCGCGTTGCACCATCGCCTCGGCCATTTCGACGCCGATGTACCCGCCGCCCACCACCACCGCGCGGCGGCGGATGGCTATTCCATCGCGTGACCGGCGAGAGACGAGATCGAGCCAGTGCCGGGCATGATCGAGATCCTTGACCGGGTGCACGCCTCCCACCAGCTCACCCCCGTCGGTCACCGCCCACTCCGGGATGATCGGATGGGCACCGGTGGCGAGGACAAGCTTGTCGAATCGAACAACTTCCTCCTCACCTCCGGCGTTGTGGGCGTAGGTGACCGTGCGAGTATCGAGGTCGATCTGTGTTGCGGTGACGTTCATCCGGAGGTCCACCCCCATCGCCCGATGCTTCTCGGGCGTGCGAGCGCTCAATTCGTCGGTCGTGCCGACCGTCCCGGACACCAGGTACGGGATTCCGCAGGCAGAATACGAGGTGTCGGAGGTCTTCTCGAGCGCGATCACGTCGACGTCGCGTCCCGCGGCTTTCGCGCTGCGCAGCGCCTGATGGGCCGCGCTCATACCCGCGGCGTCGGCGCCGATGACGACGATCTGCTCGCGCTGTTTCGGTGGGACCGCCGTGCTCATCGCATCTCCGTCATGGTTGTGCACCGTGCAACCGCCCATTCGATCGTGTCGGCTGCCAGGTGGGTTCCGCTGAGCGCATCGATCTCGCGGATTCCTGTGGGGCTGGTGACATTCACTTCGGTGAGCCTGTCTCCGATGATGTCGATTCCGACGAACACGAGTCCGCGCCTGACGAGCTCGGGTCCGAGTGTGTTGCAGATGTCACGATCGCGGGCGGTCACGGTGTCGCGCACGACGCGTGCACCGGTGGCCATGTTGCACCGGAATTCGTCGCCGGCGCCACCGGTCTCGACGATGCGGCGGACGGATCCGATCGGTTTTCCGTCGAGGACGATCACGCGACGGTCTCCCGCTGTCTCCGCCTCCGGAATGTACTGCTGGACGACCACGTGCTGGCCACCGCGGACGGTGGCGGTGTCGAGTATCGAGTGCAGGTTCGGGTCATGCGGTCGCAGGAGCATGATGCCACGGCCCGCCATTTCGTCGGTGGGTTTGAGAACTGCTGTGCCCCAAGAATGTACGGCTTCGACTATTTCGTCTCTGTCCGCGGAGACGAGGGTGGGGGGACCCAGTTCGGGCATCCGCAGGGCGAACAACTTCTCGTTCGCGTCGCGGAGCCCGGCAGGGGAATTGATCAGCAGCGTCGTGGTGGGATCGACCATGTCGAGGATGAAGGTGGCTCGAAGGTAGTTGCTGTCGACCGGAGGGTCGGTCCGCATGAAGATTGCCGATACCTCGTCGAGAGGGAGGCGGCGGGGTGCGCCACTGGTGTACCAGTCGGTGTCGGCGATCCACTTGTCTTCGCTCAAGACCGCCGGGCGTAACGTCACCTCCCGGCAACGGGCGAATGCGCGCCCTCGATCGATGCCGAGCTCGCCGATCGTCGTGGTCAACACGCGATGGCCGGCCAACTGCGCTTCCTCCATCAAGGCGATGGTGGTGTCGTGCGCGGGTGCCAGCCCGTCAAGGGGATCGGTGATGAACACGAAGTCCAACCGAAGTCCGGACCGGGCCTGCGGGTCGTCGAGCACCGGCGGCCCGCTCATGACGCCACCTCGCCGGTAGTGCGATGCGCCGACTCCCCTGTCCATGCGGCCGGTACCAGGCCGCCGTACATGGCACTTTGCGGTCCCTGTTCGCGGGCGGCGACACCGAACCGGGTGCGGTCGTCGGCGGAGTCGTCCCCCCAGATCGATGCGTAGCCGTCACGATGGCGCCGAGCGTCGAATACCCTGTCGAGGTCGGCGAGGGTGTCCCAATGGACGATGGTGAGCACGGGTCCCAGTGGTTCACGGGAGTGGGCCAGTGCCTTTGCCGCGGCCTTTGACGTCGCGTCGCCGAGGTCGATGACCGTGGTGGGCAGCCGCCACCCCATTCGATGCCTGATGTCATCGGGAATCGTTCCCCCCAGCAGTACTCGCCCGCCGCCGGCGTCCAACTCGTCGATCCGGTCGAAGGCCCGCCGCCGGATGGGTTCGCTGGGCAGGGGAGCGGCACGATTGTTGAAGAGGGTCAGCTGGCCGAGAACCGCGGCGATGGCATTCTTGGCGACGTCCCGGTGCACCGCGACGGTGTGCAGACCGAATGGTCCGCCCGCGTTGTGGACCCGAACCGCTTCCGCGATGGCGGAGGCCATCGTCGCGAATTTGTCTTGTCCGAGCCCGGGGTAGATGATCGCGGCGTTGCCGCCGCCGGTCAGGGTCCGCAGGGGCACGTGTGTCCGGCGTTCAGCTCGGCTGGCCCGGCTCAGGGTGGACTCGTTCGCCCGCACGTGCAGCGTCTTCAGTGCGGTACTACTGATGAGCGCCGCGCCCACGTCGACGCCGGTGCCCTGCACGATATTGAGAACGCCGGCGGGAAATCCCAGCCGGTCTGCGATGAACGCGACCGCCACCGGTGACAGGGGACCGCGCAGCGACGGCTTGACCACTACGGTGTTTCCGGCGGCCAGTGCCGGGAAAACATTCAGGAGCATCTCCGAGAACGGTGCCCCCCAGGACAATACGTGCCCGGAGATGCCTGCGGGTGTGGGCCGTGGGTGCAGGACCTCCCGGGTGAGGATCGCGCGAGCGATCCTCAATGTCGATTCGATAGTGGCGAGGGAATCGGCGTACCCGAGACCTGTCTCGGTCGACTGCAGGCGCGCCAGCTCGGGTGCCGCCTCGGCGAGCCGGTGCAGCAACAGAGCCAACAGCTGGTCCCGGGTGTGTAGCTCGGACCATGGTCCCGACAGCGCGTCACCGGCGGCCGAGATCGCCCGGTCGACGTCGAATCGCGACGAGAGGGGCACAACCGCGGTGATCGTGCTGTCGGAGGGGTTCCGGATCTCGTACTCGTAAGGCGCGGCCGGAAACACCCACCTTCCGTCGATGAGGTTACGTGCGTAGTGCTCATCGGTCGGTAGTTCGATGGTTTCCAGCAACATGATGGATCCTTCCGAGTTCGAGAGGGGTACTGCGTTCAGGCGATGAAACGGTCGAAGAACAGCCGGTCCGCGGAGGCCCCACGCTCGCGCACCAGCGCTCGCAACGCCGCGTCGACCAGTCCGGCAGGGCCGGCGAGATAGATGTCGTGATCACTGAGATCGGTCCAGTCTTCGGCGACGTGGTCGATCACCCGCCCTACCCGGGAATCGTCAAACACGTCCCATCCCGCTGGCTCGTTGCCAGCGAGGTCGGGATCTTCGACCGAGACGGCGACACGGGCACCCAGTTCGTTCAAGCGGGCGAGCCGGTCGAGGAGAACGATGTCCCCGGCCATACGTGCACCGATGTACAGGTCCACCCGCCGCGCCCGGTTCTCGACGAGAAGTTCCTCGGTGATCGCGAGGATCGGTGCCAGCCCGGTGCCGCCCGCAATACACACCGCCGGACGCTCGGACCCCGGTTGTGCGTATGCACGCCCGTACGGTCCTTCGACGAGGATTTCCTCGCCCACCTGGACCTTTTCGAAGAGCCAACTCGATGCCGCGCCGCCGGGCTTGGCGCGGATGATGAATTCCACGGTGGTGGAGCCGGCACCGTCGGCGGGGTGCGCCATCGAGTAGGCCCGCCGAACCCCGTCCGGTGATTCCAGGAGCATGAACTGCCCTGGCAGGAAGTCGATGGGTGAGCTGAAGTCGAGGGTGAACAGAGCGGTGTCGGGGGTCAGCGCTTCCCGGCCCAGGAGTCGGGCAGTCACACGCTCGGGCACTGCCTCTCGGCTCACCGTCGGCCCGTCAAGTATCGGTGCCTTGACTGTGCAGTTGGCCGTGGGAATCGACTGGCACATCAGGATCCGATTGCCGCGTCGGCGATCACGTTCGGAGAGTCCCGCGGCGTCGGGCCAGAGGGTCTTGACCTCCCCGTCCACGAGTTGCGCGCGGCAACTGCCGCATCCACCGCTGGCGCATTCGTAGGGCAGGGCCAGTCCGGCCCGGAGGCCGGCCCGAAGAAGTGTCTCTTCGGGCCCGCACGTCACCGGTCCCTCGTACCCACTGAAGTTCACTGTGACAGTCATGGTCTCAGATCTCAATCGGTTTCAGCCCGCAGACCGACGGAGTCGAGGAACGAGTGCCAGTCCTGGCGGACAGCGGTGGCAATCTCGTCCGCGGACGCTCCACTCGGTGACGCGACGATCCGGGCGCCGGCCTCGATCATCTCGCTCCCGCGTGCGGACCATTCGCTCAAATGACCCTGAAGCACATCCAGATTGCCGGGGTCAGCCGCGACGATGAATTCGACCAGTGCTACCGACCAGCGCTGACTCCGCAAGCTGTCACGCCAGAGGTTCTCCAGAATGAGCGAGTCCAATCGCGCTCCCACACGAGCGGTTTGGCGCCGGAGCTGGACGAGGAAGAGCTGATCGGCAATCGCCTTGGTCACCAGATTGGTGGCGACGAATGCTCGGTCCCAATCGAATTCCACCAGGGCCCATTCGAATGCGGCCCGAATCGGCTGCCAATCGGGGCGCTCGGTCCAGAATTCCTTCTCCGCGGTACCGAAGCCGCGTTCGGGATGCGTCAACTGCAGCTGGGTCGTGCGGTACGCGGTGAGCTGCACCCGGCGGAGCTGGTCCGCGGTCTGAAAGGCGGCACAGTTGGCGACATAGCTACTGATCGCGAGCTGCTGGACGTAGGCGGACAACATCTGCTGGCTGTGCGCGACATACCGCGTCGGGGTCAGGGCCCGCACCAGCAGGGTCAGTGCCTCATCCGAAAGCGTCTCGTCGGAGCCTTCGCCGTCGAACTGGGCGATCAAACCCTCGACGTACGTCTCCTGATCGTCCTGGTCGGCAACATAACTGCCGTAGGTGACGGTATCGGGATCCCTGAAGCTATCCCAGTCGGCGACCGTCAATTTCATCGAGTCACGGTGCTCGCGCAGCCACACGTTTCCGTGAACGTCCGGTCCCATTTCGAGTGGCACGGGCCCGGTGGTGTGGTTCATGTTGTGCGTGAGCACTTCGTACTCGGTGGGCCGTCGCCCGAGATTGCCGAACGCACTCCAAGTCTTGAGCCCGCGCGAACGGGACCGCGGTGTCTTGTTGGTCATGACTTCTCCTGTCCCGAGTTCTCGAAGAACCAGACGTATTCATCGGTGCGAGTCTTGAGGCGCCCCTTGAACGAGGGCATATCGATCTCGAGCGCGGCCAGCTGACAACTCTGGCCGAAGTGCTTTTCCAAGCTCGACTGCGTCAGGCGGCACGCTCCGCGTGTGTGGATGCGGACGTAGTCCTCGCGGTCGAGCACCAGCACGTCCTGTCCCGGGTTGTCCTCCTCGATCGCATCGATCACCGCCTCCGCAAGGTTTCCGGCCCGGATGACCGGACCCACAAGGTCGGGGGACGACTCGTCCGAGGCATCCATGTCGACAATGGTCATGAGTGTGAACTCCTACGGTCAGTGATGCGCCGCGGCCGGCGACTTGAGGCGAACTTGAATGACACCGTCCACGATTCGGACGTCGTGCTTGTGCAGACAGGTGTCTCGGGGATTGACCCCGGCACCGGTCAGCGCGTCGAACTGCCACTCGTGTGCGCGGCAGGTGACGACACCGTTCTCGAATTCCCCCTCGACCAGCGAGATGCTCTGGTGCGGGCAGATTCCGTCGTACGCGCGGACCTCACCGTTCACCTTCACCACGAGCACTTCGTCGTCCCCGACGTCGAACGATTCCATCTCGTCGTCCCACAGTTCGTCCTCGGCGACCAGGTCGACGAAGTCGTTGCCGAGCTCGTCAGCCATCGGAACCCACCTGCTCCCGGAATCGAACGTCGACCCATTGCAACGGTGGGACCGTGCGCGTGCCGAGCAGTTCGCCGAAGGTGGCGTCGGACGTCATCACGGTGCCGTCCACCAGCACGTCGTATCCAGGGCTCACCTCAGGTTTCGGGACCCGCCGGCCCACCGAATGCAACGCGACCTTGCGGGCAATCTGATCCCAGGTGTCGTCGGTATCCACGGCCACGAGGACTGGGACGAAATCGCCGACGAAACGGCCGGTAATGGGAAACGGTGCCATATCAGTTCTTCTCCTTGCCGATCGAGTGAAGTTCGAGCTCAGATCGAGATCGGTTCGCGTTCAACGGACTCCTCCACCGGTGCGGGCTTCGACGGGAGGTAGTCCTTCGCCCAGGCGTAGTCATACACATCGTCTCCCATCACGTCCGGGGTCAGACCCATGTAGAGCAGCCCACCGGCGAGGTCGGCCGGGAGAATCTGACCGTCGATGAAGCGGTCGATGAAGTTCTGGTGGCCGGCGTAGCGCTCGGGGTCCTGCTCGAAGCACCACTTGGAGATCTCGGAATCGAAGTGGTAGAGCCGACCCTTGTAGGTCAAGCTGTGGTCGGCGAGATCGTGCCGGGAGAACGCCGATCCCAACGGGAGCTGGGTGAGGTTGCACAGCGCCGGCAACGTGTCCGGCAGAGTGTCCTCGATCCGATCATCGTTGACGTTCTTGATGATCTCGTCCCACATCACACCCCAGTTCTCTTCCCAGGTGGGGTACTTCTCCCGCAGCCATTCCCGTTCGTCCTTCGAGACGCCGGCATTCGGCTTCCAGAACAGCGTCGGGCGCCAGAACCATGTCCCCAGGTGCATGGCGTGATGGCCGTTCTCGAGCGAGTACAGGAACTGGTCCCAATACCAGGGCTTCTTCAGCCCGTAGTCCTCGAGGATCCGTTCGTGGTGGTTGACGATCCACTCGAGCATGAACTCCTTGAAGCTCATCTTGCGCTGATCGAGGGGCGTGTAGTAATCCATCGCCGGCCCGGTCAACGTCTGGAACAGCCGGGTGGACCGCCAGAAGGCGACATCGAGTGCCTTCTGCGCGCGGGCGGGGTCGTGCTCCATCATGATGGACAGGGTGGGGAAGCCCTGCTGCGCGTGGCGTGCCTCATCGGTTTGGATGGAGGACAACAGGTTCGACCAGTTGATGTCGCCGGCAGCCATGGCGTCGGCGGCCAATGCGACGAACTGGACGTTGGTGAATCCGTGTTCGACGGTCAGGCTCGTCGCCAGCGCTGCCTCGACGCAGTCGGCGTTGAGCATCGCATCGTCGAAGAAGTTCTTCACCGCCAGGACACCCCACTCCTTTGTGTGGAACGCCTTCTGCGACCAGTCGAAACGCGGATCCTGCTTGAGCAGATCGTGGGAGAAGCGCAGATCGAGCTGGGCGTGGCGGGTCTCGTCGAGCATCCCGAAGACGCCGAGATTGCGCCAGCGCGGGGACGGCGCGAACCGGCAGAATCGGCTCTGCATGGTCACTGCCATGTGCTCGACCATGCAGGTGGTGCCCATGTGTAGGTGCGTCGTGGCGACGTGCGCGGGATCGAGCTTCTCGTAGGTGCCGGAACGCACCAGGGCGCTGCTGACAGCCTTGACGCCCGACTCCTTCTCACGCTGGATACGGACGTAGTCGCGGTACGACACCCGGAAGGGTTCGTCCCACTTGTCCCAGGCCTCCTTCGGTACGTCCCCCGCACCGCTCCAACTCGTCGGGAACGCCACCGCCGGATCGACGTAGCTCAGTTCCCAGTCGAGGTCTCGCGAGATGTCGTACCAATCGTCCCGGTTCAATAGCATATTGTGCGCCTTCCATTGTGACGGTATGGGCGGTGATCTTCTGGATGGTTCGGTTCAGCTGGATTGTTCGGTGCCGCGGTCATCGTTTGACCCGCAGCACTCTGTAGTTGGTGTACTCGAGGACCCCGTGGATGGACTGCTCGACTCCGAGGCCGGACTGCTTGACGCCGCCGAACGGCACATCGGAGGAGAGCATCGGGTGCTGGTTGACCCAGACCGTGCCCGCTTCGACCCGTTCGGCGACCTCGGTCGCGCGTTGTTCGTCGGAGGACCACACCGAGGCGCCGAGCGCGAGTTCGGAGTCGTTGGCCCGTGCGATCACATCATCGATGTCGGTGTAGGTCAGGATCGGCAGGACCGGGCCGAACTGTTCCTCGCCAACCAGGGGCGCGGAGTCGTCGACCCCGCGCACCAACGTGACCGGGTGGAAGTAGCCGGGGCCCTCGGGCACCTCACCGCGGAAGTACACGTCGGCGCCGCGGTGGGCCGCATCATCGACATAGCCACGCACCTTGGCGAACTGGGCGGCGTTCTGGACCGGGCCCATGTCGACCCCGTCGTTGAGCCCGTTGCCCACCTTCACCCCCTTGGCGACCTCGGCCAGAGCTTCTTCGATCGCGGGGGCGAGGTGCTGGGGCACGTAGAGGCGCTTGAGGCCAGCGCAGACCTGACCACAGTTCGACAGGGCGCCCCAGTACAGATCCGCCGCGATCGACGCCACGTCGACGTCGTCGAGGACGATGCCGGGATCGTTGCCACCGAGTTCGAGGGTCAGGCGCTTGAGGGTCGCGCCGGCGCCCTCCATGATCGACTTCCCCGCGCGTTCGGACCCGGTGAACGTGATCTTGTCGATCCCGGTGTGAGCCGTCATCGCCCGGCCGAGATCGTCGCCGCCGCTGAGCACCTGCAACACACCCGGGGGGAGGATCTGCTGCGCGAGCTCACCCAGGCGCAAGGTGGCCACCGGGGTCAGGGGTGAGGGTTTGACGATGATCGGGTTGCCGGTGATCAGGGCGGGGCCGATCTTCCACAGCGCCAGCAGGAGGGGATAGTTCCAGGCGGTGATGCCCCCGACGACCCCGACCGGTGCGCGGTGCACCTCGATCAGCTCGTCGGCGTTGTCCCGGATGACCTCGACAGGAATGTCCCAGCTCGCATACCGCTCGAGACCACGCAGACCCGATTCGATCTCGCCGGCGGCCTTCGCCAACGGCTTTCCCTGTTCGAGGGTCACCAGACGGGCCAGTTCGTCGATGTTGGCACGCACGTGGTCGACCAGGCGAAGGACGATGCCTTGTCGGAAGGGGAGGTCGTGCGTAGCCCAGTGCTTGGCGGCGCGCCGAGCGGCAGAGACCGCGGCGTCCAGGTGCTCGACTCCGGCGTCCGGAACCTCGATGAAGGCCGACTCGGTGGCGGGGTTGATCACGGGGATCACCGCTGCGGTAGTCGTGATCTCTCCGTCGATGGTCAGCCCAGGTGGGGTGATGTTGGACAGAGAATCTGCGGTGATACTCATGGTTGACTTCCTTCCGGGCGGAAGAGGGTCTTGAACTGTTCCGCGCTGTAGACGTGGTTTCGGGCCTTCTCCTCGCGCGGGTCGGAGATCCGGACCTTGGCGGCGGGTCGGGCAGAAATACGGTCGGCCCACGCTTTGACGTTGGGGTAGTCGGCGACATCGACCCCGTGCCCGGCGGCCACCCGAGTCCACGGGAAGGTCGCGATGTCCGCGATCGAGTACTCGCCGGCGAGGTACTCGCGATCACGGAGCCGGTCATCCATGACGCGGTAGAGGCGGGCCACCTCGCCCGCGTAGCGGTTTCGGGCGTACGGGTTGTCGATTCCCTGATTCGGGGCATGCGAGACGAAGTGGGCGGCTTGTCCGGCCATCGGTCCCTGGTTGGCCACCTGCCAGAACAGCCAGCACAACACTTCTTGGCGGGCGATCGGATCCTCGGGGAGCAGGCGACCAGTCTTCTCCGCCAGGTAGAGCAGGATGGCACCGGATTCGAAGATCGCCAAGCGCCGGCCACCGGGGCCATCGTGATCCACGATGGCCGGCACTTTGCTGTTCGGATTGATCTCGACGTACTCCGATTCGAACTGATCGCCCTCACTGATGTCGGTCCAGACGATCTGGTAGTCAAGTCCCAATTCCTCCAGCGCGATGAGCACCTTCCGCACGTTGGGGCTTGTGTAGTAGTAGAGATCAATCATCGAACAATGCTCCAAGACAGTCGATTACCGGCGAGTTAGATGTCGTACTGCTTGCGGATGCGGTCCATGTAGTCCACGAGGTTCGCCTTGGACTGGACATATCCGGATCCGAGCCACTGCTGCGGCTGGTCGGCGATGTGCCGCAGCGTCGAATACACCGAGGCGTCGATCGAATGCAACTTGTCGCCGAGGAAGAAGTCCTTGTCGGCCAGGAAGTCGGACAGGGCATCGATATCCGCCCGGAAGAACTCGACGACGACCTCCGCGCTACGCCGGCCCATACCCTGGCCGTCGAACTCGGTGAGGATCCGGCCCCGGAACCCGTCCAGGCCTTCGCGCATCTCCGGGGTCACCTCGGCGCCCTGAACGATGTACGGGATGTAGGTCTCCCACCCGCTGTCCTCACGCCAGCGCGGCTGGATGATGCCGCTCCAGTACAGGTGCTCCTCGATCAACCGATTGAACGCGAGAGCCAGGGCAAGCTCCTGCTTGCTCAGATCCGCATCGAGCTTGTCGCCGTGCTTGTCCTTCAGGTAGGCGATGATCGTGTTGGAGTCGCCGACCTTGGTTCCGTCGCTGTCGACGATGTACGGAAGTTTGCCGTGGGGCGAGTCCTCGTCCAGGGTCGCAAGGTCCTGCGTCTTGTGCTCGAACTCGACACCCGTGAACTTCAGGTAGTTGACTACCTTCGTGACGTACGGGCTGATGTCCGGGATCCCCCAGGCGGGAACATATCCGTAGACGGTGATCATCGTGTGTGACGTCCTTCTGTCTCGATGGGATGGAGATTCACTGGCGAACAGGGTGCGAGCTGTTGCTCACCACTGCAGGAAGGTTCCGTCCGAGTGCTGGAACCGGCCCGAGTTCTCGGGGGTGAGGTTGTCGATGTTTTTGATCAGTCCGGCGGCGGCCTGTTCCGGGGTGATGTAGGTGTGCTCGCCGGGGAAGTCCTTGGTCAGGTCGGTGGCGACCATGCCCGGATGGAGCATGAGCACGCTGATCCCGTTCTTGGACAGGTCGTGGTGCAGGTTCTGTCCGGCCATGTTGGCGGCGGCCTTGGAGATCCGGTAGCTGTACATGCCACCGGAGGTGTTGTCTCCGAGGGATCCGACCCGGCTGGTGACGATGCCGACCTTCGCGCCGGGCTGCAGGAGCGACCGCAGTGCCTCCACGGTCCGCAGCGGTCCGAGGGTGTTGATCTCGATCTGTTTGCGGACCAGGTCGTAGTCGATCGACCCCAGTTCGTCGAGCCACATGACCCCGGCAACATGGACCAGGGCGTCCAGTTTGGTACCCGCTGCAGCGAGCCGTGAAGCGAGCGCGTCGACCGATTCCTGTGATGTGACATCGACGTTCGGCTCGACGGTGATGCCGTCGGCGGTGAGGTCGGCGCCGTCGAACAGGCAGGCGGCGATGACGTTATCGCCGCGCTCGTGCATCTGGCGGACGATCGAGTGCGCGATGCCCTTGTCGGCACCGACGACCAATACTGTGGACACTGTCCAAACTTCCTTTCAGGCGAGGACGCCGGCGGTGGCGTCCTGCTCGGTTCCGATGATCTTCTGTGCAGCGAGCGAAGCGATGTCGTCGTTGCTGTAGCCGATTTCTGCGAGGATCTCGGCGTTGTGCTGGCCGAGCAGCGGCGCACCCTTGGGTGCATCCGGGACGGTGCCCAGGAACCGCGCGGGAACACGGGCCTGCCGCACACGCCCTGCCGCGGGGTGCTCGGATTCGACGATGATCTCGGCGGCCTTGACCTGCGGGTGTTCGATGACCTCTGCCCGCGTGAGGATGGGTGCGGCCGGTACGTCGAACTCGTCGAGCAGCGCCAACCACTCGGCAGAGATCTTGTCCAGCAGCACAGATTGGATGAGTTCCAGACGCTCATTGATGTGCTTCGATCGACCCACCGGGGTGGAGAACCGCTCGTCCTCGATCCACTCGGGGTGACCGAGTGCCTTGCACATGCTCTGCCACTCGCCGTTGCTGTTCGTGGCGACGGTGATGTAGCCGTCCGCGGTCTGGTAGATCAAGTCGATGAAACTCCCGCCCTGCGCCAGCGGCACGGGCTGGTCCGGGAACGTGTAGGCGCCCATGTCCGATGCCCACAGGAACGACAGCACCGCCTCGAGCATCGACAGGCGAATGTGCTGGCCCTCCCCGGTGCGTTCGCGGGCGAACAGTGCCGCCGAAATAGCCTGCGCTGCAACGACTGCGGTCAGTTTGTCGGGGAGGATCGTGCGGATCAGGCGGGGTCGTTCCTCATCGGAGCCGGCCTGCACGGTGGTCAGGCCGGTCAGGGCCTGAATCAGCGAATCGTAGACCCGCTGGCCGGAGGCGGGGCCGCGTTCACCGAATCCGCTCATCGAGAGATAGATGAGTTTCGAGTTGAGCGGGGCGAGGTCGTCGTATCCGATGCCGAGGCGCTCGACGACGCCCGGCCGGAAGTTCTGCACCACGACATCAGCGGTGGAAACCAGCTTCTTCAGCACCGCAACGCCTTCCGGCGTCTTCAGGTCGAGGGTCAGGGACCGCTTCGACCTGTTGACGTTGACGAACATCGCCGACATGTCGCCGGAACGATTAGGCAGGGAGCGGACGTGATCGCCCTTGCCCGGCACCTCCACCTTGACGACGTCCGCGCCCTGGTCGCCGAGGATGTCCGTGGCCCAGGGGCCCGACATCATCGAACACAGGTCGACGATCTTGATTCCGGTCATGGGGCCGCTCATGAAGGGCACCTTTCACCTGGTAGAAGACAGTTTTGCGAAGTGTCGAGCGACACAAACTGGGGCTTGTTGTGATGTGCTTCACTCCATAGTATGGAGATATCTCTTGCTCGTCAATTGTTTCGACGTGAAATGTTTTCCCGCTATAGTATCGACGACGAAAGGACCTGGTGACATGACCAGTTCTCGCCCTACACTGACGATCCAGAGGGCATACGCGGTCGCCCGCGAAGCATTCGAACCCGGTGGCGCGGACCTCGTCGGCGTCGAGATTGAATGGCCGGTGCACAAGCGAGGCAGCCTCTCACGCCCCGAACCCGCCGACTTCCTGCCCATCATGAACCGTCCCCTGCCGAACGGCAGCCGCATCACGATCGAGCCGGGCGGGCAGATCGAACTGTCTGGTCCGCCGCTCGAATCGGGGCCCGCCACGCTACGCGCAATCAACGAAGACGCCGTGATTCTTCACCATCGGCTACGAGCGCATGGGTTGATTCCGACCGACCTCGCAGTGGACGACCGCCGTCCCCCGCACCGGATCCTCGACCTCCCCCGGTATCGGGCGATGGAGAGCTTCTACGCGCACCGCGGCCGGGAAGGGACATGGATGATGACGAACACCGCATCGGTGCAGATCAACATCAGCCACCATCCCGACGGCCGGAACCTGCGCTGGGTACTGGCGAACAAGATGGGCCCGGTCCTCGTCGCGGCCTTCGCGAATTCTCCCGGTATCGGTCCCGACGGGCAACGCTGGCAATCGGTACGGCAAGCGATCTGGAATGGGATCGACCCCGGGCGGACGGCACCGGTCCCGGTGAGTGATCAACCCGGAACGGATTGGGCGCAATATGCTCTCGCGGCCGATGTGTTCTTCATCCGCGGCGGCGATCTGGGGACCAGCGTTCCGCCCGGGTTGACCTTCGCCGACTGGATGACAACAGGGCACCCGGCAGGCTGGCCGACCGAGGACGATCTGCGCTACCACCTGACGACACTGTTTCCGCCGATCCGGCCTCGCGGCTGGCTAGAGTTCCGGATGATCGATGCCTTGGAGTCGGATTGCCGCTCCGCCGCGGTCCTCGTCGCCTCGACCGCAATGGAAGAACGAGTTGCCGCGGAACTGATCGACCTGCTCCCGGATACGCAGGACCTCTGGGTGACGGCCGCGCGTGACGGACTCAACGACCCGGTACTGCGGGACGCCGCAAAGCTCCTGCTCGGCGTGGTCGAGCTGCACCTACGCCGGCACCCGACCCATTCGTTCGCCGCGGGAACGGTTGCGACCTACATCGATCGCTACACCAAGCACGGACTGGCCCCCGCACACGTGCACGGGGACATCGAAACCGACGCGTTCGCACGGCTCGACGCTGCGGTCGTGGCGGCACCGTGACCGATGCCTGCTGAATCGCCCGACCAGTGCAGCTCGGACACCAATGAGACCCCGCAAGGGCACACCCCCGTCCGGACTCCCACACTCGTCGACCGGATCGCAGAGAACTACCTGATCGCGTGCTGCGAACTGGACCCGGTGGAGGCGACCCGCATCGGGGTACACGGCTTCGACGACCAGGTGACCGACTATTCACCGGACGGTATCGCCGACCGGGTGCGCGCCGCACGCGCGGCGCGGCGACGCTTGCAGCAGATACCACCGCAGGACACCATTGATGCGGTCACCATCGCTGCCATGCTCGAGCGGATCGACTCATTCCTCGCGCTGTCCGATGCGGATCTACTCGTCGGCGAACTCAACGTGATCAGCTCGCCCCTGCAGAGCATTCGTCGTGTCTTCGACCTTCAGCCCACAGCCACCGACGACGACTGGAGGACTCTGGTGGCGAGGCTGACACAGGTTCCCCGGTCGATCGAAAGCTACACAGAAGCCCTCCGCGCCCGACAACGAACTGCGCATCGTATCCCGATCCGGCAGGTGGAATGTGGGATCGAACATGCCCGCTTGTCGCCCGTCGCTTTCGACGGCCTGATCCACAGGGGACCGGACGGTGATTCACCCCTTGGGCGCGACCTCGTCAAGGCCGCCCGCTCGGCATCCCGGTCCTATCTCGCACTCGCGGAGGTCCTCGAATCCGAAATCGCCCCCCACACGGGAACAAAAGACAGTGTCGGCAAGGACGTCTACCGACTCAGGTCGCGAAGTTTCATCGGGACCAGCATCGACCTGGAAGAGACGTACGAGTGGGGGAGGGCCACCCTGGCGTCCATCGTGTCCGCCCAGCAACGGACCGCCGACGCTCTCACCCCGGGCCGGCATATCGCGGGTACTCGAGCTACTCGATGCGAACCCGCGGTACACGCTGCATGGCACCGACGCATTACAACGGTGGATGCAGGACCTCTCCGACCGAACCCTGGCGAACCTGCAGGATACGCATTTCACGATCCCGCGTGAGATCGAGCGACTCGAGTGCCGGATCGCCCCGACCCGCACCGGTGGTATCTACTACACCGGCCCCGACGAAGAACTGACTCGCCCCGGACGCATGTGGTGGTCGGTACCCGCCGGAGTCGACCGCTTTCACACCTGGCACGAAACGTCCCGCGTGTTCCATGAAGGCGTCCCAGGACATCACCTGCAGGTCGGCACCGCCATGGCGCGAGGGCACGAGCTCAATCGATGGCGCCGCCTGGCGAACTTCACCTCCGGGCACGGGGAGGGGTGGGCTTTGTATGCCGAGACGCTGGCGGTCGACCTCGGTCTGCTGGACGACCCGGCTGACCGTATGGGAATGCTCCAGTCACAACGTCTGCGCTCCGCGCGGGTAGTGATCGATATCGGTCTTCACTGCGAACTGCCTGCCCCGAGTTGTCTGGGCGGAGGCATCTGTCGTGGGATCCTGGCAAGGCGTGGCAGTTTCTGGCCGAGCATTGCGTACTGGACGAGATCAGTCGGCGGCACGAACACGACCGGTACCTGGGATGGGCCGGCCAAGCTCCGTCATACGCCGTGGGTCAGCGACTATGGCAGCAACTGCGCGACGACTATCTCCGGCGCAACCCCGAATCGGATCTGCGGCAATTTCACGACCGAGCTCTGGCCGTCGGCAGCGTCGGGATGGACGTGCTGCGCCGAACCGCGCTCGGCTTAGGCCCCGAGGATCCGGCTCAGTCGGTCTCCAGCCCCACCGCGGGATCCTCGAACTGAGCCAGAAGGATCTTGAGGAGCCGCCGAAGCTCCGCTTGGTCGTCGCCGGCCAGGATCTCCAAGAGCCGAGACTCGTGATCCATGATGTCGGAGACGACCTCATCGACGAGCTTGACACCCTTCCTCGTCAATTGCACATCCACCCGACGACGGTCCTTCGGGTGGAAGCTCCGCTTGACCAGTCCGCTGCGCTCGAGCTTGTCCAGCCGGTTCGAGATCCCCCCGGGAGTAATCAGTGCCGCCTCGGAAAGGCGCCCGGCCGTCATCCGATACGGCTTTCCGGCACGCCGCAGCATCGCGAGGACATCGAGTGTGACCCTGTCGGTGCCGAGTTCGGCCAAACGCTCGACACGTTCGCGCTCCAAATGCCGTGCAATGCGCCAGATCCTGGTCACGATTCCCACGGAACTGACGTCGATGTCCGGGCGTTCACGCGCCCATGCCTGCTCAACCCGATCGACACCGTCGTCGATCGAGTCCGAATCCGCCGTCGAAATCTCAGCAGTCATGTGATCCTCGAAGCCGCATGGATGCAGTCTACGACGAGAGAGAAGTTCACGGCTAAAAAATACACCAGAGCAAGATTTGCGTGCTCGAAGCTACCCCGAACCGCCCACGCCCCTCGTCGACCAGCTCGCCGGTCGTGGCGCCGGCGAACCCCATCCCACGGCGGCGCGGTGCGACGGGATTGGCACGTCGATGCGTCGAAAGCCGCCCAGGTCCCCAGGTCCACCGGCGGCTCCCCGTATGTGTCCGTCGAGACCCTAGGCCCCGACGGAAGCGGGCTCGACAGCGGCGGGCGCGTACGGCTCCCGCGCGGCCCGAACGCGCGTGAGCAGTCTGACGATGGCCTCGGACACGACGGCTGCTCGCTCGCGGATCACCATGTGTCCGGCGTCTGGGACGGGCACCAGTTCCGAGAGCGGTAGCTGGTCCGCAATGTTCTGCGAATGCGCATACGGCGTCATCAGGTCCCCTGACCCACACAGCACCATCGCCGGGATCGCTGCGAGTGCCTTCACTCCTGCCGTTTCGTCCAGATGCGTGAAGGCAGGAAGGAACCCGAGGATGGTCGCGGATGCGGTGTCGTTGATCAACGTGTTGGCGCAGGTAACCAGGCGCGGGTGGATCGGGGCCCGACCGTAGGCTGCATGCCGAACTACGCGTTCGCATGCTTTCCCGGCGACGACACGTCCGGCACCCAGAATCCAAGGAGCGTGCCGGGCAACGGTCGTGGCCGCGAGTACCAGCGGATTGCTCAGGCTACGAGCGATACCGGACCCGATGAGCTCGCTTGCGGCGGTCGCGATGAGGCCGGCGGCGACCACGGGAAACCCGATCTTTTCCGGGTGCTGACGGGCCCAGCTGAGGATGCTCATCCCGCCCATGGAGTGCCCTACCAATGCAATCGGTGCATTGCCCCCCACCGCACGAATGACGGAGTCGAGATCCTGGCCGAGTTGCTCGATCGTCATGGTGTCGGGCGCTGCGGCCCCGGACTCGCCATGGCCGCGCTGGTCGTAGAAGACCAGCCGGATCTCTGACCCGAAGGTGCTCTGAAGGAAGGCGCGTTGCAGCTCCCACGATTGCATGTTCAGACAGTGACCGTGCGCAAAGATGACGGTCAAGGGTGCCGCTTCGGGGCCGTACTCGCGGGTCACGAGCGGAACCCCGTCGTCTGCCGCGATGGTTGATCGTCTTTCCCACCGAATTGCGGGTTCGAATGTCGCACTCACCGGATTTTCCGATCCTCCGGGCGGCCAGCTCCAATGATCTGCCGCTTCTTAACCTGAT
Source organism: Rhodococcus sp. JVH1 (assembly GCF_000280725.2). Taxonomy (NCBI): domain Bacteria; kingdom Bacillati; phylum Actinomycetota; class Actinomycetes; order Mycobacteriales; family Nocardiaceae; genus Rhodococcus; species Rhodococcus sp. JVH1. The sequence continues at coordinate 870,143 of NZ_CP166290.1, forward strand.
GTAATCAGTATTGTCCCCAATATTTCACGAGTCAATAGTTATTTCAGTTTAGTGTTTGCCTGAGAAATAGTTCGTGAAGTGGAGGAGCGCGCGTACGAAGGGAGGCTGCTTCGCGCGCCGGGAGCGTGACTCTCTGTTCGACGCAGGCCGACGGGCCCCTGGTCCAGAGACCAGGGGCCCGTCGGCGATGGCTGTGCGAATGGGCAACTCCGGAGCCCTGCGATCGCGTCACCGTCGCAGGGCAGGAAGGGCGCCCGAGCCCTTCTCGCGAGCCAGCCGCCTACCGCGGCGCCATGCGCAGCGCGCCGTCCATGCGAATGGTCTCACCGTTGAGGTAGTCGTGTTCGACGATCATCTGGGCGAGCTGGGCGTATTCGGCGGGCTGACCGAGGCGGGAGGGGAACGGGACGCCGGCTTCGAGGCCCTTGCGGTATTCGTCGGTGACGCCGGCGAGCATCGGGGTGTCGATGATGCCGGGGGCGATGGTGTTGACGCGGATGCCGAACTGCGCGAGGTCGCGGGCGGCGGGGACGGTCATGCCGTGCACGCCGCCCTTGGATGCGGAGTACGCGATCTGGCCGATCTGGCCCTCGAACGCGGCGACGGACGCGGTGTTGATGATGACGCCGCGCTGCCCGGACTCGTCGACGGTGTCGGTCTTGGCGATGGCGTCGGCGGCGAGGCGCATGACGTTGAACGTGCCGAGCAGGTTGACCGTGATGACGGTGCGGAACAGTTCGAGGTCGTGCGGGCCCTTCTTCGACAGGATGCGGCCGGCCCAGCCGACGCCGGCGCAGTTGACGACGATGCGCAGCGGCAGACCCGACTCGACGATCTTCTCGATCGCGGCCTGGACCTCGTCGCCGCTGGTGACGTCGGTGGCGAGGAGGGTCACGCCGTCGGGGACGTTGTCGCCGGCGCGCTCGATGGACTGCTGCAGGTCGAGTCCGAACACGGTGGCTCCGGCGTCGGCGAGACGCTTGGCGGTGGCGGCGCCGAGGCCGGAGGCGGCTCCGGTGACCAGTGCTGCGGTCTCCTGAATATTCATGTTCGAACCTTTCGCTGAGGGGACGTATGTCTCTACTTCTTCGGGACGCGGATAATCAGGGCGTCGCCCTGCCCCCCTCCACCACACAGGGCAGCAGCCCCGACACCACCGCCGCGGCGCTGCAACTCCAAAGCCAGATGCAGGGTGATCCGCGCCCCGGACATGCCCAGCGGATGGCCCAGCGCAATTGCTCCGCCATTGACGTTGACCCGCGCCGGATCCAACCCGAGCTCGCGCGTCGAGGCGATTCCCACCGCCGCGAAGGCCTCGTTGATCTCCACCAGGTCCAAATCTTCCGGAGAGATGCCCTCCCTCGCGCACGCCTTGGTGATCGCCCGTGCGGGCTGTGACTGCAAGGTCGAGTCGGGACCTGCAACGACGCCGTGCGCCCCGATTTCGGCGATCCATGCAAGCCCGAGCTCCTGCGCCTTGGCCCTACTCATCACCACGACCGCGGCCGCACCATCGGAAATCTGTGACGCGGACCCGGCGGTGATTGTTCCGTCCACACTGAACGCCGGTCTCAGCTTCGCCAGCGACTCCACGGTGGTATCCGCGCGAATCCCCTCGTCCTGCGCGAGTTCCACCGCCCCTCCACGCCGCTGCGGAACCGTTACCGTCACCACTTCGTCGTCGAACCGCCCGTCTTTCCACGCCCGCGCCGCATTCTGATGTGACGCCGCCGCGAACGCGTCCTGCTCGGAGCGAGAGATTCGATGATCGGCCTCCCCGTTCTTCACCTCGGCCAGATTCCCCATCGGCTGATCTGTGAAGATGTCGTACAGCCCGTCGAATGCCATGGAATCGCGGATCGTCGCATCGCCGTACTTGAAGCCCGCTCGCGCGTTTTCCAGCAGATGCGGAACCTGTGACATGGACTCCTGGCCACCCGCGACGATCACCTCGAACTCCCGGGCACGGATTAACTGATCGGCCAACGCGATCGCGTCGATGCCCGACAGACAGACCTTGTTGACTGTCAGCGCCGGCACGTCCATCGGGATTCCGGCCGCGACCGCCGCCTGCCTGGCCGGAATCTGGCCGACGCCAGCTGTGAGCACTTGACCCATGATCACGTACTCGACCAGCGCGGCGGGCACTCCAGATTTGTCCAGGGCTCCCCGAATCGCGACGCCACCGAGGTCGGAACCCGACAGATCCCGCAAAGCCCCCATAAACCGACCCATAGGGGTCCGGGCACCGGCAACGATCACCGAAGTAGTCATCAGCTGTCCTAACTTGCCCACCGCGCCCACTCCAAAGGGGTACCGGCGAACGCTAGACGGAATTCAATCGTGTGTGGCGAAGGCGCCCCGCAACAGACGGCGCGCAACGACGGGTAGATCGTGAACCAGACACGCCACGGAAGCAAGTCCTGCACACCACGAACCACCGAGTTCGTTCCTGTGGCACGCCCACGTAAAGCGCAGTGCCACAAAGTAGTTCTTCACCGGAATCAGGCGCGGATCGGACTGCAGTGGCTCGTGGAGCGTAGATCGTCACCGAGAATCGACCATACAATAGTCGAGCGCGACGAACGCAGAACGCGCATTTCCGCGGCAGGATGCCCGGCATTCGGTCACTTGAGGCGTCATGTCGAGCGGCCCCACATTGAGGTGAAGGTACGCCGTGTGTGCGGCGATTCGATACCGACACTGCAGCCTGCCTGTCGCTGGAGGCCGCCGGCGATGCTCGACGCACACCGGTGGCTCGAATCGGGCGTCTCTGCGGTCATGTTGATCAGATTCGCGACCTTGCTGATCAACGCCCAATACTGCCGAAATGTGTTGACATCTGGTCGGACCGCGACTGCAATGTTGCCAGTCCCAGGTGCACGTGTAAACTTTCAAGCAAAACTACTTAGCAGTGAATAGTCCCGAGCTGATCAATTCAAGTGACATGGGGTGTGGGATGGGCGTCGAAGCACCATCGATTCGGGACGTGGCTGGAGATGATGGCGTCGATCGCATCGAGCAGGCATGGGTACGTGAACGGCCGGATATCGACGTCAGTTCAGTGGGCATCGTTTCGAGGATCTGGCGTATTGCGCGATACCTGGAGCGCGAACGCAGTCAACGCCTGGTGGAGCTAGGAACCGATCGTGCGACGCTCGACCTCTTGGCAATGCTGCGGCGCTCCGGCAAGCCGTATCGGATGACGGCCGGGCAACTCACCGAGGCCGCGCTGATAACCCCGGCGGGTATCTCGAACCGCCTGGACAAACTCGAGCGCAGTGGTCTGCTCAAACGGAGCTTTCACCCACAAGACCGTCGTCGCGTCGACGTGCAATTGACCAGAAGTGGTGTCCAACTCATCGACGAGGTCGCCTCCGACATCCTGGGTCACGAGGCGCAACTCCTCGCGTTTGTGAGCGAAGACGATGACACCGAGCTTCGCAGGCTCCTCAAACTCCTCCTCGCCCACTTCGAGGACCCGGGGCGTGGCTAACTGAGACCGAATAGTCCGACGGCAATCCACCAGTTGGCGGATTGCCGATGTATTCGGGTGAAGGCTCTCGAATATGCGTGGACCTTGGCTTGTCGAAGTTGATGGGCGCATCGAGTGGCTCTGCGCGGTACCAATGTTCGTGACTGGGTGACGAGTCGAGCGCGACGGTCATTGCGCGTCGGTGACGTACTCGCTGCAGGCGTCCGAACTCTGACCTGGGGGACGCACTTCATCTCGCGCTGGGCGTCATCACGCATGGTCACGAGGCGTGGCTCGATCGCCACGGCGGTTCGTCGCCCGTGGACTGATGTCATCCAGGCACTCCTTCGCGCGAATCGGCTCGACCATGATCACGTCGACCCACCCAGATTGTCCTTGCGGTGGCGCTCTCGTAGATGGCCGACACCGCCCGGACGGCCACTCCCGGTACCGCCAGCACGCCCGTCGACGCCTACGGACAGGACGGTGGTCCCCGCCGCACGCAGGCACCCTTGCTCTCTGTACGACTGGTCGTGCCGCTGCGCCCTGCCGACGTCGCCGCAGGGGCTGCACCCTCGCTCCGCGCAAACGGCCCCGGCCCCGACATTTCAAGTTCGTGGACGCGGGTTTGGAACTTCCTTGTGGCCTCCATACCGCGGCCACGAGTGTGCGCTGTCCCGCGCTGTCCCGAGACCTCTTCCGCGGATCCCGTCGCCTCGATCGGTGCATGCCCCCGGCGCCGTGATTGCGACGCGTTCTCCAGCTCGCCGTCGGTATTCGGCCTGACGACCAACTCGGGTGAGTGATCACCTCCGGCACCTCCACGCAGGCGATCCTGCGAAAGAACGGCATATAGATGCGCACGCATCTATTCACTGATGAAAATAATCTGCAACAAACAATTGACTCGTGAAAGAAAGCTCAATAGTATGCGTGAGGCAGGCCACACTGAGCAACGAGATCTGGCTGTTGGCCACGTGAACCCCCGAAGTACTTCTCTCGACAGAAAGGCGCCCTTCATGAGCGGCCCCATGACCGGAATCAAGATCGTCGACCTGTGTTCGATGATGTCGGGCCCCTGGGCCACGGACATCCTCGGCGACCAGGGCGCGGACGTCGTCAAGGTGGAGGTGCCGGGCAAGGGCGATCACGTCCGCTCCCTGCCTAATCGTTCCGGCGACATGTCGGCGATGTTCGTCAACGTCAACAGGTCGAAGCGGTCCCTGACCCTCGACCTGAAGACGCCGGAAGGCGTTGCGGTGCTGAAGAAGCTGGTTTCCACCGCTGATGTCGTGGTGCAGAACTTCCGGCCGGGCGTCGTCGAGCGCCTCGGCATCGGATACGACGACCTCGCCCCGCTCAACTCGAAACTCATCTATCTCTCGATGAGCGGATTCGGTGAACGCGGCCCCGCCTCCGGCCAGCGGGTCTACGATTCGCTGATTCAGGCCCTGACCGGCCTGACCACCGTGCAGGCCGGCTCCGATGAGGAACGACCCCGCCTGATCCGCACGATCCTCCCCGACAAACTCAGCGCCATTGTTGCTTCCCAAGCACTTTCGGCTGCACTGTTCGCTCGGGAACGCACCGGGGAGGGGCAGCACATTCGCCTGTCGATGCTCGAGGCGGTGCTGTCGTTCCTGTGGGCATCGGACATGGGCGCCTACACGTTCCCGGACCAGCCCGTGCCGCTGGCGCAGGGCGGGAGTTTCATCGACTTGATCTACCAGACCGCGGACGGCTACATCACCGTCGCCACGAACAGCAACGGCGAGTGGCAGAGCATGTGCAAGGCACTCGGTCACCCCGAGTGGATCGAGGACGAGCGGTTCTCCACCCCGGTGGGTCGGTCGAAGCACATCAACGAGCGCCTTGAGTTGATCCAGGAAGTACTCCTGACCAGGACTTCAGCTGATTGGTTGACCGTGCTCGACACCTTCGACGTGCCAGCGGCGCCCATTCTCACGCGGGCAGAGGTCATCGAACACCCGCAGGTCAAAGCCGCCGAAATTATTGTCGAATCGACTCACCCCGTAGCCGGACGCGTGCGGCAAGCCCGGGTTCCCGCGAGGTTCCTCGGCACCGTTCCGGAAGCGCCACGCGGAGCGCCGCTACTCGGCCAGCACAATGCCGAAATTCTTGCCGAATATGGGTTCACTGCTGAAGAAATCGCCGAGCTTGCGGCTACCAACATCATCGGATCCGAGCAGAGCGCCGTTGTCGGCGTCACTGCCTGAAAGGAAAAGACACTATGTCCACAGTATTGGTTGTCGGTGCCGACAAGGGCATCGCGCACTCGATCGTCCGCCAGTTGCACGAGCGCGGCGATAACGTCATCGCCGCCTGCTTGTTCGACGGCGCCGACCTCACCGCCGACGGCATCACCGTCGAGCCGAACGTCGATGTCACATCACAGGAATCGGTCGACGCGCTCGCGCAGCGCTTGACAGCGGCCGACACGAACCTCGACGCAGTCTTCCACGTCGCCGGGGTCATGTGGCTCGACGAACTGGGGTCGATCGACTACGACCTGGTCCGCAAACAGATCGAGATCAACACCCTCGGACCGCTGCGCACGATCGAAGCAGTGCGTCCGTTGCTCAACGAGGGCGCGAAGGTCGGCATCGTCACCAGCCGGGTCGGATCCCTCGGAGACAACACCTCCGGTGGCATGTACAGCTACCGGATTTCCAAGGCCGCCGCCAACATGGCCGGCTTGAACCTGCACCACGACCTGTCCAAGAACGGGATCAGCGTGCTCATGCTCCATCCGGGCATGGTCGCCACCGACCTGACCAAGGACTTCCCCGGCGAGCACACCTACATCACCCCGGAACAGGCCGCCGCCGGACTGATCAAAAACATCGACAACCTCACCCCCGAGAACGCCGGTCGATTTCAGCATTCGAATGGCACTTTCTTGCAGTGGTAGACCGCCTCTGCGGAACCCCCGGACACCCTGACTCCCAAGACTAGGAATCCAAAGTCGCAATGATCACCATCTACGGATACACACCAGCCTTCGGTGTTCCGGACATCAGCCCCTACGTCACCAAGATTGTCAACTACATGACGTTCACGGGTGTCGAGTTCGAGCACAAGACGCAGGACCTGGCAACGCTCGACCAGGACTCGCCCCACGGCAAACTTCCGTACATCGTCGACGAGGACGGAACCAAGGTCGGCGACTCCAACACGATCCTTGCCTACCTGAAGGACAAGTTCGGCGACAAGCTTGACGCTGACCTGTCTGCCAAAGACCGGGCGTTGTCCCTGTCGTTCAGCCGGTTGGTCGAAGAGCACCTCTACTGGAGCGGAATCATCCAGCCGCGCTACCGCGAAGATTCGGGCTGGGAGACGTACATCCCCTGCATCGTCGGCGGCGGCGAAGTGACCCCGGAGCTGCGGGCATTCCTGGACGCATTCCGTGTCCGGGTCGTCGAGGGCTTCAATGGCCAGGGAATGGGACGACGGAAGGCTGAAGTAGTCGTCGACTTCTTCCGTGCAGATGTCGATGCTCTCTCGGATTTCCTCGGAGACAGCGAGTACTTCCTCGGAAGCGAACTGCGTTCCATCGACGCAACTGTGTACTCGATCCTCCGGCACATCGCCGACCAACCACAGGACTGGCTGGGCGCCGGGTACGTCCAGACCAAACCGAACCTGATGGCGTACCTGGAACGCATCCGCAAGCAGTACGACATCTGACCCGCCGGTAACCGACCTTCTTGGAGCATCGTCGATGATTGACCTCTACTACTACACAAGCCCGAACGTGCGAAAAGTGCTCATTGCACTCGAAGAGCTTTCGCTCGAATACCAGATCATCTGGACCGACATCAAGGAAGGGGATCAATTCGCCCCCGAGTATCTCGAAATCAATCCGAACGGCAAGGTCCCGGCGATCGTCGATCACGATGGCCCCGGAGGCGAGCCAATCGCGATCTTCGAGACGGGGGCCATTCTGCAGTATCTTGCCGAAAAGACCGGACGATTGCTGCCCACAGATCCCCGCGGCCGCCAGGAGGCGCTCTGCTGGCTGTTCTGGCAGGTGGCGAACCATGGCCCGATGGCAGGACAGGCCGCCCACTTCGTCTCCCACGCACCCAAACAGGGGATCGATAACCCCTACGCCCGCAGCCGATACGTCGGTGAGGTAGCACGCCTGTACAAGGTTCTCGACGACCGGCTCCGTGATCGCGACTATCTGGCCGGCGAGTACTCGATAGCCGACATCTCAACCTACACCTGGACCAGAGTTGCCGGTGGGCACGGAATTACGGTCTCGGACTATCCGAATATGAAGGCGTGGTCGGACCGAATCGCAGCGCGCCCGGCCGCGAAGGTGAAGATCTCCGACCCGCGCGAAGAAGCGGCGCGAAAGAACATCTACAACGCAGAACAGTTCCAACGTCTGTTCCGACCCGAAGGATCCCCGGCATGAGCAACTCCCCAGCCCTGGTGGCCGACAAAGCACCCGGTCTCACCATCGATGGACAGATCGTGACAACCTCGGCCGTCAACAGGGTGATCAACCCCGCGACCGGCGAAGTCTTCGCTGAAGTCCCCGACGCTGGCGCCGAGCATCTTGACGCTGCTGTGGATGCCGCAAGACGGGCAGCCCCCAGCTGGCGTGACATGGGCATAGCAGCGCGACAGGAAATCGTTCGGAACGTTGTCGAGCTAGTTCGCACGAATATCGACGAACTCGCCATGCTGGTGACGCTGGAACAGGGCAAGCCCTTAGCCAAGGCTGCCGGCGAGATTGATTCCGGACTTCGAGGCCTCACTCGGTACGCAAGTACCGACATCCCGGTCGAGATCTTTCGGGACAACGACGACGAGTACATCGAGATCCATCGCGAGCCAGTCGGTGTAGTCGGTGCGATCACCGCCTGGAACTACCCATTGTTACTGGCGTTGTGGAAGATCGGGCCGGCGCTGGTCACCGGAAACACCATCATCCTCAAGCCATCCCCACTGACCCCGGTGGCCACCCTCCGTCTCGGTGAACTACTCCAACAGGCGCTTCCCGCCGGTGTTCTCCAAATTCTGAGTGGTGGGGACGACCTGGGGCGCGCAATGACCGCCCATCCGGGGATCAACAAGATCACCTTCACTGGCTCGGAGCGGGCAGGCAAATCGATCATGTCCGGCGCGGGTCCGACGTTGAAGAGGCTGACCCTGGAATTGGGAGGCAACGACGCGGGTATCGTTCTCGACGACGTGGACGTTGCGGCCATTGCAGACGACCTCTATTGGGCGGCGCTGTCCAACTGTGGTGCCGTCTGCGCCGGTCTCAAACGCCTGTACGTCCCTGCCCACCTCGCGCCCGCGATCGAGGAGGCTCTCGCTGAAGTGGCCACGACGATCGTCGTCGGCAACGGACTTGACGAGGGCGTAGACATGGGACCAATCCAGAACCTGGCGCAGCTGGAAAAGGTCCGAGGCTATGTCGACGATGCGGTGCAACGCGGCGCCGATGTTTACTTCCGTGGCGAAATCCCGGACGGGCCAGGATACTTCCATCCCGTTACTCTTGTTCGCGGTGTCGACGACACGACTCCACTGGTCAGGGAAGAGCAGTTCGGACCGGTTCTGCCGATCCTGACCTATACCGACATCGACGACGTCGTCGAGCGCGCCAACAATTCGGATCTCGGTCTCGGCGCCTCGGTGTGGTCCACGGACGAACAACGCGCAGTGCAAGTAGCGAATCGCCTGGAAGCCGGAACTGCGTGGGTTAATCAGCATCCAGTGCTGACATCAGATGTCCCCTTCGGCGGAATCAAGCAGTCCGGATTGGGTGTTGAACAGTCCGTCCACGGGATCCTCGAATACACCAATTTCAGGGTGCTCCGGGTTAAGCGCTGACATGCACGAATGGAGAGGTCGGCTCGTCGCAACATTCCAGTAACGAGCGCGTCTTACCTAGCGCGGGCCGACAGCTCCCCACACCCGTGCATCGAACGATCGTACGCACAGCCGCCGACGCGCCCAAAATAGGACGGACCCATGAGGCAACAAGTCATCCCTTCAAGAGCGACTACCGATACGGTCAGTTCACGGTTCACGTTCGTGTTCATTACCGATCCGCTCAGTGAGCTGGCCCCCGCCCACGACACCACAGTGGCACTGATGGAAGCAGCTCAGGCGCTGGGACATCGCGTCCTGGTGACCACCATCGCCGAATTGGGCGTGACAGCTGGGCGGGCAACGGCGCAGACCCGCGACGTCACGCTGCAGCCTGCAGTGCTTATCGACGGCAAGTGGGTCGTCGGAAAGAATTGGTTCGTCGCGACCGAATCCGAGCAGATCTTTCTCGACACTGCGGCAGCGGTATTCATGAGGACCGACCCTCCGGTGAATCCCGACTACCTGCGGGCGACATATATCCTCGACCTGGTCGATCCCGCGCGTACGCTCATGCTGAACTCACCTAGCGGTCTGCGGGACGCAAACGAGAAGCTTTTTGCTCTTCGCTTTCCAGAACTCGGCCCGCCGACGCTCATCTCCGCAGATCAAACCGAGATCATCGACGCGGTCCAGTCTTGGGGGAGGGCCGTTCTCAAACCAACGGACGGGATGGCCGGACGCGGGATCATGCTGCTCAGCCCTGGCGACCCCAATCTGCACTCGATCCTCGATACCGCTACCGAGCGTGGAACCACACACGTCGTTGTCCAGCAATTCATCCCCGCGGTCACGGCTGGGGACCGACGCGTCATCGTTCTCGGTGGAACCCCAGTCGGTGCTGTCCGGCGCATCGCAGAGGGCGACGAATTCCGCTGCAACATGGCAACGGGCGCGAGCGTGGAAATCGACACAGTCACAGAGAACGATCGCAGGATCTGCAAAACCATCGGTCCGGAGCTCGTCAAACGCGGGCTCCATTTCGTCGGAATCGACATCATCGGAGATAGGCTCACCGAAGTGAATGTAACCAGCCCCACGGGAATTCGCGAAATCGACGCACTCAGCGGAACACATCTCGCAACCAGTACCATATCGTGGGTGGCAGAGCTCTGTGCGAATGCAGAGGTCCGCTGATGACCACCCAAGAACACACCGAACGCGTAGTCGTTGTCGGTGCTGACGCCGCTGGTATGAGTGCCGCGCACCAAGCGCTACGTTCGGCGCGCGCCGATGGTCGCACGATCGAGGTTGTCGTGTTGGAAAGAACCCGCGACACCTCCTACTCAGCATGCGGAATGCCGTATCTGATCTCGGGAACGGTAGCCCACGAAGACGAACTGATCGCCCGCACTCCCGACCGCCATCGAGAAATGGGCGTCGATCTTCGCCTCGATGCGTTGGTGACCGATATCAACCTCGAAACGCGCACCGTCACATACGGAAATAGCGTCGGCGTATCCGAAACGGTAGACTTCGACAAGCTCGTGCTCGCAACTGGAGCGCACCCCGTCATTCCACCATGGGCGGTTGACGGCAACGGACATCTGACACCGGGAATTCTCCCTGTGAAGAACCTCGACGATGCACGTAGATGGCTCAGTCTTGTACTGCCAGAACAATCGTCAGACTCCGAAGCAACCGAAGCCATTCGGCGCGCGGTAGTTGTTGGTGCCGGCTACATCGGTGTCGAGATGGCAGAAGCGATGGTCGATCGCGGATTCGAGACTACGCTGATCACCCGCAGTTCGGTGATGAGCAACCTCGACGAGGACATGAGCGCCCGCGTCCACAGCGGCCTCGCCGAGGGCGGAGTTCACGTTGTCCCGCAGTGCGTAGTCGAGGGCATCGACATCGTTGATGGAAGAGTTCGTTCACTGACAGCAAGCAACGGTGAAACGTACCCCGCGGATGTCGTTGTACTCGGGCTCGGTGTCAGGCCCGCCACTGAGCTGGGCGTCGCCGCCGGCCTCCCGGTTGGCGACTTTGGCGGATACCTGCCAAATGAGAACCAATTAGTGGCTGAAAACGTCTGGGCTGCGGGAGATTGCTGCGAGGTCATCGACAGGATCACGGGTACCCGTACATTCGCTCCTCTAGGCACGCATGCGAACAAGCAAGGCAGGATCTGCGGATACAACGTCGTCGGCGGAAAACAGCAATTTGCTGGTGTGCTGGCGACAGCCATAACCAGATTCACCAATCCAAATGTGCACGTGGAAGTGGGACGGGCCGGGCTCTCGACCGACGCTGCAATTGACGCCGGATTCAGCCCAGAATCGCTGGTCACAGTGGGGGGAACCGCCAGCGGGTACATGCCGGAGCGGTCACCGATCGCTACCAAGATCATCGCAGACCGGAGGAGTAGACGACTTCTTGGTGTTCAGATCGTCGGAGGCCGAAATTCTGCGAAGCGAATTGACACTGCGGCCGCAGCACTATGGGGGCAGATGACTGTCGACGACCTCGCCGCCATGGATCTGTCGTACGCGCCCCCCTTTGCAACGGTGTGGGAAGCCGTTCAGCTCGCTGCCAGAAGGTTGGCGGACAGACTTTAGAGCAACCCGAATCCGGTGCGTTCACAGATCCGGCTGGGATGCAGCATTCCCCGACTGTACGAGTGTTTCGCTGTGTGGACGGGGTACGCATCGCCATGCTTCGAAAGCGTTCTCGTGGCGACGCGCGTCCCGTTCTAGCGAGCCTCGGCAACATGCTTGCGGAACGCGCCAAGCAAATGAGTGACGAACTCGTGCTCCGTAGTTGACGTGACATCGTCAAACTTCACCCGACCGGACTCGCTCGTCGCGGAGGGCTTCGACAGCGTCACACTGAAATGCAGTCCTTTCTGGTTGGATTCCGGAGATTCCGAGCCGCCCTGTGCGATCTCACCTTCCCGCTTGACCCAGCCCGCGATCGCGCTACACAGATCGGGCAATTCGCCGAGGTTGACCAGTACGGTGGAAAAGCTATCCAGTGAAGAGATCACGGCACCGGAGACTTCCACGTAGACACGAATCGTCTCCAGGGTGTGCTCCGTGTCACGTGAGGTCTCGACAGGTTGATCGAATCCAAGCTCATAGAGGTCCTCGGCAACCTTCTTCGGCACACCGATGCGGAGTTGATCACGGACCACCCTGTCGTCCTCCCCGTCTGTTTGACTAACCGCCAAGCTCAATAGATCTTAACGTCGATGCCGCCTTGTGTAGCGGAAAAGTCCGCCGCACTGGTGTGGTGACGGCGGGCTTGGCTGAATCAGCGACGGGTGTGGATGATTGGGGAGCTGGGGTGGGGTAGATGCCGGGTCCGTGTTCGTCGATGAGGTCCGCGAGGACGCGGACGGAGCCGCAGCCTGGTCCAGCCGACGTTGTCGTGTCCGGTGTAATAGGAGAGATGTCATGTTTCCCAGCCAGATGATATGGGTCCGTTTGGGGGCTACTGGCCTAGTAAAGAACAGGGTCTGACTTTTCTTCGATCTATGTAGTAGCTGGCCCAGGTCCCCAACCGCGGCGAGCGGCTCGGCGTCGGCCTCGGGAACAGGCGGCGGTTGTTGCAGGAAGTTGTGTCCTGGCCGGCGACGGATAGCAGAACCAGCACGCCACCGGCGGTGCGTGCGGGTTGTGGTCGTCGATCGGTTCGTAGCTGTTCATGGCCGTGAGCGTCGTGTGCCGGTCAGCTTCTCTCGATCCGGTCGGCCCTCCTCCCTCTCCGTCCGGCCCCATTGGGAGGCCGGCGACGCCGTGTCGGCACCGGCACTCGAGATGCTCGCACATACGTCGACGTCTTGCCCTATTCAGTAGTGCACCGGCTGCGCAGTGTGTGCGACGGCTGCTCCAGTGGTGTTCATTCGCCCGAAATACTGCGCCGATACGAATCGGCATCTGCGACCCAAGCGTCCGCGGTGCGGCCCGCCAGCGCGGGCCGCACTCACAGGAGCTTATCGAGTCGATGGCACTGCGGGCCGTGTTACTTCTTCGGGGACGGGGGTGCGTTCAGTAGCGTGATGAACGGATCAGCGTTGGCCGCCATGGCTCCGAGGCCGCCGATCGCGGTGCCGGCGAGGGAGGCGCCCGCGCCGACCAGTAGTGCGCCGCCGATGCATCCGGCCAACGGGCCCGCGCCGAACAGCAGTGCTGCCGGTGCGGAGATCACGGCCCCGGCTACTGCTCCGAGGAGGCAGCCGCCGACCAAACCGGTTGCCGCGCCGAGGAAGCCGCCGACGGCTGCCGTGAGGGTGATGTTGTCCTTGACTCCGGCGGTTGCGGCGGGCAGGTCGACCTGCCGGAGCGGCAGGGTGACCGGGGTTGCGGCGGCCGGGCTGGTGTCGGTGGTCAGGGTTGCGGTGCGGCCGTTGATCTGTGCGGCGACTGGGTGCGCGAAGCCGTCGACGGCGATCGATAGTGGCACCGACTCGAGTGTGGCACCAGAGGCGTCGCGGACGATCAGGTGGTTGTTCTCGTTGCTCAGTGACCCGGCCGTGGTGTTGACGATGACCTGATCACCGTTGCGGGTGAGGTTCCACCCGACCCCGGCGGCCGGGACCGGTGCGGGTTCCGCGTGGGCGGTGCCGGCGACGATACCCATCGACGCGATGGTCATGGCAGCGACGGCCATCAGTTTGGACATTCTCATGCTCGTAGATTTCCTTACTCAGGTGTTCCAAGGACCGAACGGTCCCGGCTGTACTGGACTTGTCCAGCGGATGACGGCGGCGTCGGTCGACGCGGCCGAAAGGCGCTGAATCGCTGTCGTGTGGGTGTTAACCCCGCACGCTGGGGGTGCAGCAGTCAAGGCGGGGATGGAGTTCTGCTGAACGGGGTTCCGCGGATGGGATCGGCATTCCCGTACGTTCCTGCGGTTCCGTAGGTTGTTGTTCAGAGTGCAGGCGTGAGGGCGTCGGCCGGTGAGGGTGTCGATGCGGTCGGTCGCCGGAGGTACATGGTCCATGTGACCGCCGCGCAGATGATGTAGAACGCGGCGAACACCCAGAATGCTGTGGTGGCCGACTTGTGTACCCCGAGGTAGGACGCGCGCAGGACGAGGTTGATTGCAACTCCGCCGAGTGCACCGACGGCGCCGGCGATTCCGATCAGTGCTCCGGACATGGTGCGTGACCAGGCGGCGGCGGTGGGTGCGTCGTGGGGGTGTAGTGATGCGGCTTTCGCTGCGAAGATTGCCGGGATCATTTTGTAGACGGACCCGTTGCCGATTCCCGAGATGACGAACAGCAGGATGAATCCGACGACGTAGGCGGTCATGATGGCGGTGTTCGCTGCCCCGGGTGTCGAGTCGTCGACGGTGCCGGCGACGACGAGAATACCGGCGGCTGCCATCATCGCCACGAAGCTGTAGAGGGTGATCTTGCCGCCGCCGATCTTGTCGGCGAGGCGTCCGCCGAGTGGGCGGGACAGTGACCCGAGGAGCGGTCCGATGAAGGCGATCTGGGCGGCGTGCAGGGCGGCGGTGGCCTGCATTGCGGGGGTCGCCGGAGCGCCGTTGGTGAGTCCGGCGAGGAAGTTGAGTTGCAGGATCTGGCCGAAGGCGAAGCTGAATCCGATGAACGATCCGAATGTTCCGATGTAGAGGAACGAGATGATCCAGGAGTCGCGGAACTTGAGCACATCGATCAACGATCGTGCGCCGGTTTTCTGGTCGGTGAGGTTGTCCATGTAGAGGGCCGCGATGACGGCGGCGATGCCGATGAATACCAGGTACACCGCGCAGACGATCTGCGGGCTGCGGTTGCCCCAGGTGGCGATCACGAGCAGGCCGATCAACTGGATGGCTGGGACGCCGATGTTCCCGCCGCCCGCGTTCAAACCCAGGGCCCAGCCTTTGAGTCGTTGCGGGTAGAACGCGTTGATGTTGGTCATCGAGGACGCGAAGTTCCCGCCGCCGAGTCCGGCGAACGCGGCGATGATCATGAACGTGGTGTAGGACGTCTCGGGTCTGGAGATGAAGTACAGCGTCAATGTCATCGGAACCGCCAGGGCCAGTGCACTGATGATGGTCCAGTTGCGGCCACCGAACGTGGCCGTGGCGAACGTGTACGGCAGGCGTAGAACCGCGCCGACCAGGGTGGGTACGGCGACGAGGAAGAACTTTCCGGCTGCATCGATGTGGTAAATCGCCGCGGGCATGAACAGCACCATCACCGACCACACCGACCACACCGAAAACCCGATGTGCTCGGCCAGAATGGAGCCGACGAGATTCCGGCGGGCAATGTTCTCCCCGCCCGCCTCCCAGGCGGCCTCGTCCTCGGGGTCCCAGTTGTCGATCCGATGCCCGACCGATACCGGGGAATGTGATGAGTTCGAATGTGACTGAGATATGGTTACCACGGCTTAGCTCCTGGGGGTTTGAAGATTTGCAGAACCCTAGGGGCGGAATGTGTCCGTTCAATGGCGTGTTGTCACGGTGTGCTTACACTTCGCTCACCCGGGCACATGCACCGAAGACAGCATCCCGAAACAACACCGTGACCATGGGGCAACAGACTCTACACATGCATATGCCCTGGTCGGGAGCATGTTCGCCGGCCCCAGAGATGCGGTCTCCCTGGCTGCAGCGCGGGCGGTGTCGATCGCCGCGATCGTCTTGGGGGCGTCGGCGGGGGCGAGTGTGGTGATCATGGGAGGCAGCGCGGGACCGCAGGCGACATGCCCGAACACTCCAGGATGCGCCCCGGGGAATAGGCCGGCCGACCAAGCAGGCCAACCGCGGGTGAGCGTCATACAAGGTCGGACAGGATGTTGCCGATCAACGCCTGGTCGGGGGCCTGCGCCACGGATTGGCGGCGCTCGACAGTCCCGCGGTCAGTCCTTCGCGGCCGTGCCCAACAGCAGCATTGCTTCGGTGTGACACGACATCGGTCCGGAGACCGAGGCGCACGGACGCGGGTGATCACGACGTGGTTTCAGGCACCCGGGACAGCTCTGATGTCAAGCTGCGGAATACGATTCGTCACAAGGGGCGGAAGCGCATATCGCCGCGTTTGCTCCGCGATGAGTCGATTCGCCGTCTCCGGTTGCCCGCGGCAGACTGGGCTGAGGTCGGCACGCTCACTGACATCGGGCATCGCGGGCACTGCACAACGTCGGTTCACCGCCGAGCGATGAGACGTCCTCGGCCGCGTCAACAACCGCGGATGTCGAATGAGGTCAGATGTCGGCGGCGGGTGGAGGGCGGGGGACGCCCGAGCGGCCCGGCTCATCGTCCGCGGGCGGGGCCCTGGGCGATGCCGGGGAAGGGAGAAGTGCGGACAGTGTCGCGCGGGAATCGTATAGTCTTGTGTGGCAGAATAATTCGACCGGGCACTTTGGCTCGCTGCTACACTGTAGCCGATCCGCTGGTGCGTCGACCCGCCCGGACCGCGCAGTGGCAGGTGATCGTCGCGGTGGTTAGCCGTTCGGGTGGAAGGGAGCCTCCCGTGTGCGGCGTTTGCCGCCGGTTCTCCGAGGAAGGTCTGCAGGGCCGCGCAGCCGCCGAGGCTTCCTGCGAGCAATCCCATCAGCAGTGCCACGTTGGTATTCATGTTCGAGGTCCTCACGAGTGCCCCGTGTCGGTGTCGGGCGAACGGTGGGTTGGGTTCAACGGGTGGGCCGGGGTCCGTCGTCGGGGAACCTGGCCTCGATGCGGGCCTTGATCTCGGCGGTACTGTTCTGCCCGGTGCGCGGTGCGGTGCCCAACAGCTCTCAATCTTCCCTCCTGGTGGCGGGCTCCCCGTACGGCTCATCAGCAGCCCGAACAGACTCGCTCCCGTGGAACAGCGGAACCATGTGCCGTGACCGATTACTCGCGGATCCCAACCGAGTAAGCTTTGGGGCGACGAACGTTTGCAGCCGCCTGTCGACTGGCGCTCGTCTGGTAGACGATTGGGAAATCGGTGATGCGGGATGGACCAAGGACGCGACCTCCGCCGCCCAGGCCCAGGGGTGAGCGATCGATGGTAGGCGCGGATGGTTCCGCTCCCATCGGCGGTGCGGTTCCGACGATCAAGGCTGAACTCGAAGCCGAGGGCTTCGGGGAAGTGGAGGTGATCGGCCACGGCGGGTTCGGGGTGGTATTCCGATGTCGGGAGTCATCGCTCGACCGGGTCGTCGCCGTCAAGGTGCTGGGTTCGGGGCTCGACGAGGAAAATCGAGCGCGGTTTCTGCGGGAGCAGCGCGCAATGGGGCAGCTCTCGGGGCACCCAAACATCGTCAATGTGCTGCGGATCGGGGCGACTCGGAGTGGCCTTCCCTTCATCGTCATGCAATACCACCAGTGCGACTCACTGGAGGCTGCAGTCCGGCGCCACGGACCGACGGGGTGGGAGTTGGCAATCCGCATCGCGGTGAAGCTTTCAGGAGCGCTCGAGACCGTACATCGCGCGGGGATCCTCCATCGCGATGTCAAGCCGGCCAACATCTTGCTGACCGACTACGGGGAGCCGGAGCTCTCCGACTTTGGTATTGCACGTATCGAAGGCGGCTTCGAGACGGACTCCGGCGCGCTCACCGGTTCACCGGCATACACGGCCCCGGAAGTGCTTTCCGGCGAATCTCCCAGCGTCGCATCCGATATCTATGGGCTCGGCGCAACCCTGTTCTCTCTCATCACCGGGCATGCGGCCTTCGAGCGCCGGTCCGGTGAACAGGTCGTTGCCCAATTCCTGCGCATTACCGCCGAACCAGCACCGCGTTTGCCGTCCGCCCGCATCCCAGCCGACGTTCGCGCAGCGATCGAGACCGCGATGGCTCGGGATCCAGGCGCCCGTCCATGCACCGCAGCGGAGTTCGGAAATCTATTCCGCGAGATCGAACGCAGTCACGATCTGGTTGTCGACGAGATGGCAATACCAACTAAAGCCGACCGAACACCTGTTCGATCGATTCAAGACCGTGCCACCGGCACAGTCAGCTATGTGCCAACTCAGACACACCCCGCTTCGCTGCCTGACGCCGTCGGGTCGTCGCTGCAACCGCCGAGCGCGTCGACGAAGTACCGGCCGCCGACACCCACGCGGGCACTAGTGCCACGCAGTAGACTCGCCGGACAGTTACGTGACGCCAGTCGCCGGCGATTGATCTTGATCCACGCCCCTGCAGGGTTCGGAAAGAGCACACTGGCCGCGCAGTGGCGCGACACCCTGATCAATTCCGGTGTTGCGGTCGCGTGGCTGAGCATCGACTCGGACGACAACAACGTCGTCTGGTTCCTCGCACACCTGACGGAGTCGATCCGCACCGTCCGACCCGATCTTGCCGCGGAACTCGGCCAGATTCTCGAGGAACACGGCAACCAGGCCGACCGGTACGTGCTCACGACCCTGATCAACGAGATCCACGAACGAGGCGAGCTGCTGACCGTCGTCATCGACGACTGGCACCGAGCGACCGATGCCGCGACCATCGCCGCGATGGGATTCCTTCTCGATCATGGGTGCCACCATTTGCAGGTGCTGGTCACCAGCCGCAGTCAGTCGGGATTGCCACTCAGCCGCATGCGGGTCCGTGATGAACTCGTCGAGCTCGACGCCGCTGCCCTCCGGTTCGACCTGGACGAATCCCGAGAGTTCCTCGTCGATATGTGTGGACTGCCCCTTGAACAGGACGACATCTCCGACCTGAGGGACTCCACCGAGGGGTGGGTCGCGGCCTTACAGTTGGCGTCGCTGTCTTTGCGAGGGCGCGACGATCCAGCCGAATTCATCAGCCACCTGTCGGGCCGACACCGAGGCATCGGCGAGTACCTCGCCGAGAACGTTCTCAGCGCCCTCGAACCCGACCTCCTCGACTTCATGCTGGCGACATCGGTCACCGAACGGCTCTGCGGTGATCTCGCGGCCGTGCTCGCGCGCGTCGACGACGGCCAAGCGCTACTCGAACAAATCGAGGAACGCGATCTGTTCCTCCGTGCACTCGACGACGAGCGAGAGTGGTTTCGGTATCACCACTTGTTCGCCGATTTCCTGCGTCGTCGCATGCAGCGCGATCATCCCGCGCGCATCGCCGAACTGCACCGCACGGCGTCGCAGTGGTTCGCCGCGCACGATCTGCTGAGCGAGGCTGTCGGTCAGGCACTGGCCGCCGGGGACCGGGAACTCGCGGCCGACCTCGTCGACGCACGAGGACTGGCGCTGATCGAGCATTCGCAGCTCGCGTCGGTACTGGGTCTGATCGACAAGGTTCCCCGGGCGCTCGCGGCCGATCGCCCACACCTGCAGCTCGCCCTCGCCTGGGCGCACGTACTGCTCCACCATGACCACACCATCGTGGAGGAATCACTTCGATCTCTAGATGCCAGTATCGCCGACCTACCCGCTGCCGACACCACTACGGCCGACCTGCGGGTCGACGCCGCACTGGTGAGGGGAGTCGCGGACCTCTTCGGGGACCGCATCGACGGGCTCACCGAGTTGGTGTCGGACTGCACTGACCGGCAGAAGACCCTGCGCCCGTTCGTCCTCGCCGCTGCGTCCAACGTCGCGTCCTACGAGGCGATTCACCGCTTCGAGTTCGACGCCGCACAGCGGTGGCAGGAATGGGGGTCGCCCTTCCACGCGCGCACGACGGGGCCGTTCAGTGTGGTGTACGGGCACTGCTTTTCCGGGATCGCGGCAAACGAGATGCTGCGCGTGGACGAAGCCGAGCGGTATTTTCGGTTGGCCTATGGTCTCGCGCGTGAGGCGGGAGGTCACCTCTCGTATTCCACGAAGCTCGCAAGCACAATGCTGGGGGATCTGCTCTACGAGCGTGGCCAGCTGGACGAGGCCGAGCGACTGCTGGACGAAAGCTATCAACTCGGCTCGGAGGGCGGTGTCGTCGATTTCATGCTCGTCACGTACGGCACCGGATCCCGGATCAAGGCCATCCGGGGAGATATCACAGCGGCCGCCAAGCGGCTGGACGACGGTGCGCAGATCGCCGCCGAGCTGGCGCTGCCGAGGTTGGCCGCCCGTATCGACAACGAGCGGACGAGGTGGGGGCTCTCCGCCGCCGTTCCCGCGCAGCACCTGGCCGAGGGCGACTCGGACGCTCCCGCACGTGTGCCGGATCGGGTGGACGGGATCGTCGAGGTGAGAGCAGAACTTGAGGAGGATTCGGCGATCCGGCGCCTAATGGCAGAGAAGTCGTTGCCGAGCGCATTCCGTGCTCGTACGAGGGCAGCTGCCCTGGTAGAGCGGATCGCGACCCACGAGCGTCCCCGTGCGCTGCTGCGAGCGCGACTGTTGCACGTCGTGTCGGTTCTCGTCGCCGGTGATGAGCAGGAGGCCTTGGAAGCTCTGGTACCGCTGGCCGCACAGTGCTCGGGTCTGGGCGTGATCAGGCTTCTGTGCGACGAGGGGCCGCCCATGATGCACCTTGTTGCGCGGTTGCGGGACATGCAGACGCAACAGCGCTGGCCGTCACGTTGGCCGGCGATCTCGGAGGTGTTCATGTCGTCGGTACTGGCCGGGGGTGCGTCGGCGGGCGGGTAGTGCTTGGACCCAATGCCACGAGTTTGAGAGTTTCCACTGGCCGGACCTGGCGGCCGCCACGACCGGAACGAACTCCGCGGCGCAGCGAATCTGCTGCAGCAGAACGTATTCCAGATACGGGCCTTGATCTTTCGATCAAAGAACGGGGACGACGCGACAGGCCGACTGCGCGAGCGGTGCTCGCTCTCGCCGGAGCGTACCGAGTTGATCGTGATGGGGCCCTATGGATCGATGACACAACAGGACGGCCTCGGATAAAGGAGGAACTCGACACGCTACGCAGGGAACTGGACGCCGAGTAGACGCCGACCTCCTCCACAGCTTCTCAAACCTTTCGGCTTTGGCAGTGCGGGCAGGGTTTGCGACTGCAGTTGACCCGACATCGCCTGCACCGTGTCCATGTCGGCCCGGGTCTGGGCCAACGCCTGAAGCTCGAAGCTGGCGCGCAGGTCACCGGTGAGGTGTTCCACGCCCTGGACCTTGGTCATCATTCCGGTGACGAGCGGGAAGAGAAACAGTAGGCACCGATGGCGGCGACGACGCCGAGCACGACCGTTCTTCTCAATGGCATTGCTTTGCTCCCTTGGTCATTCTTCGGCGCAGACCGCTCGCACGGCCCGAAAACGTTCGGTAGGTAAGTGGTCGATCAACTCCATTCGCGTTGCGGTGCAGCCGAATGCGTCAGTTGAGCGGTTGTGGCACAATCGATTCAGTTAAGCGAAGCCTCACAGCCGATGAGGCGGTGGAGATGGGTGGGTGTCAGCGGAGGTCGCCGCCGGCGTCGGGATGTGGCCATGGTGGTCGACACTTCGAGTCGTCATCGGACTTTGACGCCAGAAAAGGGGCTCTATTGCTGTGATCGTGGGTGAATTCCGGTCCTGGTGAGGGCGCACGCCGTTGTCCCAGTAGCGTTCTGGCTTGTCTAGGGTCAGTCAGCTACATGTGTGGGGAACGGCGTGCGCGAAGCCAGGATATGGCGTCAGGTGTTGGGTGTCGAAAAGACGGTGATCGAGGGTGTCGATTTCGATGCCACGGCCGTGGCGGTGATTGTCGCGGTCCGGCCGCAGGCCCGGGCCCGGTCCCGGTGCGGGGTGTGCGGTCGCCGTAGCCCCGGCTACGACGGCGGCACCGGGCGGCGGCGATGGCGCGGCCCGGACTGCGGCCTGGTCCGCACCTTTATCGAGGCCGACGCCCCACGGGTGTCCTGCCGCGAACACGGGGTCACGGTGGCCGCTGTGCCCTGGGCCCGGCACCGCGCCGGGCACACCTACTCGTTCGACCAGACGGTGGCGTGGCTGGCCACGCACACCTCGAAGGCCGCGACCTGCGAGGTGACGCGCACCGCCTGGCGCACGGTCGGGGCGATCGTGGACCGGGTGTGGGCCGACACCGCACCCGCCCGGGACCCGCTGGCCGGGCTGCGTCGGATCGGGATCGACGAGATCTCCTATAAGAAGGGCCACAAGTATCTGACGGTCGTCGTCGACCACGACTCCGGTCGGCTGGTGTGGGCCGCCCCCGGCCGCGACGCGGCCACCCTGTCCGGGTTCTTCGACCGGCTCGGGCCCGAACGCTGCGCGAAAATCACCCACGTCACCTCGGACGCGGCAGGGTGGATCGGATCGGTGGTGGCCCGGTACTGCCCGGATGCGATCCGCTGCGCGGACCCGTTCCACGTGGTCGCCTGGGCCACCGAAGCCCTCGACGCGGTCCGCCGGGCCGCGTGGAACCGGGCCCGGGCCACCGAGAACGCCTCCCGCGGCGGCGGTTGGAAACCACGCCGCCGCCCGAAGGCCGGACCAGCTCAAACGGTGAAACGCAGCCGGTGGGCGTTGCTGAAGAACCCGGACACCGTCACCGCCGGGCAGCAGGCGACGCTGCGGTGGATCGAACTGCACGATCCTGTGCTGCACCGCGCCTACCTACTCTCGAAATGTGCGGCTATCGAATCTGGTGAGCGTCGCTCTTCGGTCTGGCTTCTGGAGGCCTGTAGTCCTCGTGCATAGCCCTCTTGACCAGAAAGTGTCAGGAGTCCACTGCACGGAGCGGCGAACCCTAAAGAGTCCGTGCAGTCGCCTTCCGAAACTGACACCGGTTCGCTCTGGAGCGCCGTTCTCGGGTGTGCCGGTGTCAGTTTCAGAAGACGACTGCACGCGTTCACTACTCGACTGCACACGTCCAGAAAACGCACGTCGTCGTTGAGGGAGAGTGAGGTCCGTGTTCGTTCACTGGGTTGAGTTCCTGCGACAACGCAGTCGGTCACGGTACTCCGCGAACCGCGCACACGCGCAATCCCATTCAGAATCGGCGGCGGTCAACACACCGGTCTCGGTGACCGCAGGCTCTCCCGCGGTCACCGCAACCGCGCCGACCAACTCCTGGCCGACCTGCTCTCCATCACAGCAGTTCGCGTTCGAACTGGCGGCGGATCAGCTCGGTGCAACATCGCCGCATCTCCGACGAGGTGGCCGCGACACTGCGCGGCATCATGCTGCTGGACACCGACTGCGAACGCATTGTCTTCCGCGCGTATGTCGACGGGGACGACATAATCGTGCCGGTGAGCGACGAGGACCTCGAGGAGCTGATCGGGTACGTGGCCGCCGACGCCAACCATGAACCGAACCGGCGCCGCCAGCAGCGCCTCGACGCTGCGTTCACCGTACTCAGTGAGGCCGTCGAGAACCCGCACAGCTCACCCCCGGCCATGGTGGCCGTCGGCGACAGGACCGGCGATGTGCCGCCGCGGCCGGGACCGGCGGTTCCCGGCCTGCCGGAGCTGGATATTGCGCAGGTGCAGCGGCGGTGCAGTGTCCGCGTTCCCGAGCACGCCCGGCGTGAGGTTCGCTTCGAATGTGAGGTCGCGGCGCGGCACCTGACCATCGTCGAGCGGCGCGCCCCCTGGTGCGATGACGTCGGGCCGGAGTGGACCAGCCTGCCCATCGCACGGCTACGCTACACCAAGGCCACGAAGACCTGGAGCCTGTACTGGCGGGACCGCAATCTCCGCTTCCACGCCTACGACCGGCTGGCACCGTCGCCGCACCTCGAGACCCTGCTGATCGAACTCGACCGGGACCCGATCCACATCTTCTGGGGCTGACGAATCCCACAGCGGGTCCGATGAGGGGATGCCACATCGAATCCCCTCACGAAACGAGATTTCGACGACCGACGAAACCGAAAAGATCGCCGGAATCCGTCGCCGACACATCTCCGGAAAACCGCAGGTCGGGATCACATAACTGACATCGCCCCGGCGGAACCTACACCGAGGGTGGGCACTTGGACCAGGCAGAGTTGTAGCACGCCAATGTTATTGCACTACAGCATGTGTGGCCGTGGCGGTGCGGCTTCTAGCGCCACAAGCGGCAGTGCTATCGGGCGGGACTGGAGGGGAGCGCGGTGTCGTTGTCGTCGTGTGTGGTGGCGTCTGCTGTGACGCTGTCGTCAACATTGAGGTCGGCTGCTGCTTCGAAGTCGGATGTACGTAGCGAAACCAACGCGATCAGCGATAAGAAGCACGTCGCCACATAGAAGTACCACGGAGAAGCGATGTTTCCGGTGCGGGCCACCAACCAGGTGGAGATGAGTGGTGCGCTGCCACCGAACAAGGCAACCGGGAGGTTGTACGCGAGAGCGATTCCCGTCGACCGGACGCGTGTCGGAAGCAGGTCGCTCATGGTGGCGTACGTGGACGACGCGTAGAGGCCGAGACACAGCGAGGTAATCACCAGGGGGGCGACAAAGCTCGTGGGCGTTGCGCCGGGACCTGCTTCGAAGAACCAGATGACCGACACCGTCGTGAGGAAGCCGGTTACGAGAAGGAAGTTCCGGCGGCCGTAGCGGTCGGTGACGACACCGCCGAAAGGCATGACGACAGCCGCGACAACACAGGATACGAACACAAGGGCCAAGCGAGCGTTGTCGTCGAATCCCAAGGTCTTTGACATGTAGGTCGACGCGTAGGTGACGATGAGGTAGAACACCGACGCGTGCAGCGTGATGATGCAGAAGATCAGGACGATCGGACGCTTGAAGTGTAAGGCTTCACGTAGTGGCGCATCGGACTTTGTTCCTGCGTTCGCGATGGCTTCGAACTCGGGGCTGTCTTCGAGCTTGAGGCGAATGAAGAGAGCGATCAGTCCGAGGGGCCCGGCAATGAGGAAGGGGATGCGCCAGCCCCAGGCAAGCATGCTCTCGTTGCCGAGCACGGCGATGAGGCCGTTGGCAACCACACCACCGAGCATCAGGCCTGCAACGGCGGTGACCATTAACCAACTTGTGGAGTATCCACGTCGGCCGGGTCCTGCGTATTCGGCGATGAAACTGGTGGTGGTCCCGATTTCTCCTCCGGCGGAGAACCCTTGCGCGCACCTGGCGAGGATCAGCGCAATGGGGGCGACAACACCGATGCTGGCGTGCGTGGGGAGAAGCCCGATCATGAAGGTCGAACCTGTCATCACCACCATGACGGCCAGCAGCGTGCGCTTGCGTCCCACACGGTCTGCCATCGGGCCGAAGAAGACTCCGCCCAGAGGTCGCACGAAGAAGCTCAGCGCGAAGACCGCGAAACTGCTCAAGAGTTCGGTTGCTGCACCGTTGGCAGGAAAGAACAGTTGTCCAATGTAGACAGCGAGGAATCCATAGGCGCCGTAGTCGTACCATTCGATGAGATGGCCGGCGATGGCGCCACGAAATGCCCGTTTCCGTCGTTTCAGGTCGACGGTCGCCGCTTGGGGGTTGGCTGACATTCGGGTCAGATCCTTTCTTGTGAATCCACCGGTTGATTGACTTCGACGATGGCGACGGTTCAGGAGTGGTTCAGGAGGTTCGCTGTCCCGGCACCGGCCGGATTGCGGCTCGTCAATAGGCGGTGACGTTCGGGAGTCTCGGGGGCTTACTCGTCCGGGTTCGCTTGAGCGTGGCAGTCATCTCCCGCAGCGCGTTCCGCTCCGGCATCGATAGCGCTGAGATGTTCGTGGCCAGAAACTCGTCGATCTTGGTGGCAAAGGTCGACGTGCCGAATCCGAACTGCACGAAGATCTCGTCAGGTTCGGGGCCGCCGTAGGGCAACCAGCGGAGGGCGAGATCGACCACGGCATTGGCACCGGGTTTCGTGTTCTGCGGCATCGATGTGTTTCTTTCGTCGGACTTACCCGCGGGGGATGCGACCTGGGAGTTCTTCACTGGTCGGCGGGCAGTCGGAAGCGGCGTATCTTGCCGACACTGGTGCGGGGGAGTTCGTCGATCAGATTCCATTGCCGGGGCCGCGCGGCGGGCGAGAGATTGCGTGATGCCCACTCGGTCAGGTCATCGGCATGCGGCGGATTATGGGGGTCGCGGGCGACGACGTAGGCAACGGGGACGACATCCCGCATCGGGTCGGGTTGAGCGACCACGGCGACCTCGAGAACACCCGGTGCTTGCGCGACCGCCGCTTCGACCTCGGTCAGGCTGACGTTCTCCCCGGACACCTTGATGACGTCGTCGACGCGGCCGACGAACCGCAGCACCCCGTCGACGGCGGACACGAGGTCACCAGTGGCGAACCATGTGCCTTCCTCGGTCTGCCGGAATGCCTTGGCTGTGGTCTGTTCGTCGTCGAGGTAACCTGCGAACAGGTCGACACCGGGAGTCCCCAGCACCCGCAATTCGCCCGGTACACCCGATGCGGCGGTCCCACTTCCGTCGTGGTCGCAGACGAGGGCACGTCGGCCCGGCAGCGGTGTGCCGATCACGTCGTGCCGAAGCGGGTCGCTGGTGTCCGCGCAGACGATCGCGACCGTTTCGGTCATCCCGTACAACTGGCGCGGTCGCGTTCCGACTAGCTGAGCGAATTGCTCGTAGTGTTCGGCGCCCAAACTTTGTGCGAACCAGACATGTTCGAGGTTAAGCGGTTGTTCGTCGGGTGCGCAACGCGCGAGGATCATGCGGATCGGTGCGGCGAACAGGCTGGCATGGGTGACGCCGAGCTCGCGGGCATGCGAGACCCAGCCCGAGGCGCTGAAGGCGGCGCTGAGTGCGACGCTCGCGCCGACAGCGATTGCGGGGGCGAAGCAGTAGTACTGGGCGTTGGCGTGAAAGAGCGGCAGGGTGACGTGCCAGCGGTGCCGAGACTGTAGGCGTGTCACCTCGGCCATGGTCTCGGCGACATGCGCGTAGTTCGCCTGGGTCAGGACGACGCCTTTGGGCTCCGACGTAGTGCCGGAGGTGAACATCACCGCTAGCCGGTCGAATTGCGTTACCGGGGCCGGTTTCTCGACAGGGATACCCGCGGCGAGAGGACCTTCGACTGCGATGTCGGAAGCGTCTTCTGCGAGCTCGATCACGACCGGAGCGGACTCGGCCGCCCCTTCCTTGTACGCGGCGGCTCGATCGGCGGCGCACACCCCGAGGACCGGGCGCACTCGACGGATCTGGCTGGCCAGATCTCGGGCCGTAGATGCCGGGTCGACCGGGACCAGCCAGGCGCCCAGGCGGGCCGCGGCGAGCCACAAAGCGATGAAGGCCGGACAGTTCCGCAGCGCCACATGGACCGGTGATCCGGGACCGACTCCCGCCTCCCGCAGGGTGCCGGCGGTGCGCGCGACCACCGTGTCGAATTCCCCGTAGGTCCACTCGCTGACCAAACCCGACTCGGATCGGAAGACGAGGAACGAATTGTCGGTGTGTTCGTGCACGGTCGAGTTCCAGATGCTCTGGAATGTCTCAGTTGTCATGGGTGAGCATCTCCTTTGTTTGCGGAGTCGTGTCGGGTGTCGTCGGTCATAAGGCGAGGTCTGCGGCTCGCTTCTGGCTGCGGTGACCGGTTCGAGAATCGGCACGGCGGACGCCGTAACGGGGGTGGCTTTCGGCAGGGCGGCCGCCTCACCGTGCGACGGCGATCAGTGCGAGAGGCCGCTGCCGATCGAGGTGATCCGTCATTCGGGCAAGGCGCGGAGGGTCGTCGCGATGCAGGGGCCTGGACGACCGGAGCCGAACTGCGCGAGAGGTGCAGCTGGAGCCGTGCCTCCGCCGGACGCCGGGAACAGGTGCCGAGGTACGCGGCTCGAGGTGAGACGAGCATCGACTTGTCCGGCAGCCGTCGTCCTCGCCCGCCACCCCGCGGTCGCGTTCGCGGGGGACCGACCTCAGGGAACGGTCGCGCCGCGGTCGGTGACTGATACTTCGATTGTCGAGGAGTGCGACGCTGCTCCGGCGTCCACGGGGATGACTGTGCCCGTCACCCATTTCGCAGCTGGGCTGGCGAGGTAGAGAACTGCCTCGGCCACGTCCCATGCGGTGCCTTCCGTGCCGAGCACGTTGAGGGAAGCGCGGAGAGCGCGAACCTCGTCGTCGATTCCCGGCTTCGTTGACACCATTGGTGTGTAGACGAGCCCTGGCGCAACGGCGTTGACGCGGATGCCCTGGCGGCCGTGCTGGCTGGCCATGGCCTGAGTCATGCTCACCACCGCACCTTTGGTGGTGGCATACCCGATCGCGGCATGTCCGCCGCGCAGGCCGGCCAGGGATGACATGTTGATGATCGAGCCGCCGCCCGCCCTTTCCATGGACGGGATCACGAATCGTGAGATCACGACCATGGAGGTCAGATTGACCTCGAGGCAGCGGGTCCAGTCGTCGAGATCGACGTCGACCACCGTGCCGGGCGGTCCTGCGATGCCCACGTTGTTGAACAAGATCTCGATTGCACCCCATCGCCGTTCGATCTCACTGACGACTTCGCTGACGCGAACGGGGTCGGTGACGTCGCATTGGAATGCTGCGCATGTGCCGCCTCGTTCCTCGATCATTTGGCGGGTGCGCTCACCGGAGTCGTTCACGTCCAACAGCGCAACCCGTGCGCCTTCGTCTGCCAGGCGGATTGCCGCTGCACGGCCGTTGCCGATGCCGTCCCCGACAGCGCCGGCGCCGGTCACGATTGCGTTTTTTCCGCTGAGAAGTTCCCTAGTCATGCGTATTTTCTCCATCAAGCAATATGGTTGGGATCGAAGAGCGGCGCTCGTGTGGCGCCCATCACTGCCATCCAGAATCGCACCTGGGTGGGCGATCGTCTACGTCCCTCGACCCAACCTTGCGTTGACCTCGTTGGATATTCTTACAACGACGGCCATGCGATGAGGATTAGCATGGTCCGGTGAGCCCACTCCCTGACGATCCGATTGTGTCAGTCACCAACTGTCTGGATCGGGAATGGGCCGCGCTCGGCAGCCGCGCAGCCGACGCGATCTTCACGGAACTGCCCAGCTACGCCGGCGCCGGAGTCAACCGGGATGACGTCCAAGAGTCCGTGGGCCGAAATATCCGTCGGGCCATTACCACGCTGCGCTCCCGGCAGGCGCCCAGCGCCTGGATACGTGACGAGGCAGCCGTGACCACAGGGGAGCGCGCTCAGGAAGGAGTGCCGATCGAGGACATCATCCGCGGTTACCGACTCTCGTTGCGGGTCATCCACGACCGATTCCTCGAACTGGCAGCCGAGGCTGGGATGCCGGCCGACGAGATCTTGGAATCATCGAACCTTCTGTGGGAAGTCGGGGACTGGTTCACCGCCATCGCGGCGGTGGAGTATCGACACCATGCCGTTCGCGACGCAGTCAGAGAGACGATGCGACGTGCCGAACTGCTGCGCGAACTTCTCGGTGGGTCCCTGAGCAACCCGCGAATCCATTCCGCTGCGACGGCATTGAACATCGATCCGGTCGGGCGATATTCGGTGTTCTGCCTGCTACCGCACGGCACTGCGGAAGGGGACACCGTACGGGCGGCGTTGGAACATCTCACGGATCCTCCGCCGGTGATGGCCGAGTTCGAGGGCCGTTGGGTAGGACTGACCGTCGACCCACCCAATATGCGCCCCCCCAGGCATGTCGTGGCCGTCGGCCCACGTGTCGAGCTCGCCGATCTCCCTGAGTCGGCACGAATCGCCGATCTGATTCTGAGAATCGCCCAGAACCAGCCGCCAGGCACCTACAGCCTTGACGACGCAAGTTGGCGTATCGCCACCTTGGCCGAACCCGCCGTGACAGGCCTTCTGCGCACGAAGTATGTGCAGCCTGCTCTCGATCTCGGTGAGTTCGGTGAGCTGCTGCTAGACAGCGTGAAGGCTCTGCTGCAAGAGGACCTCAATATCGTGCGCGCGGCGCAGAAATTGGTCGTGCATCCCAACACCCTTCGCTACCGTCTCGGCAAATACGAGGAACTGGTCGGAGTTTCTCTCACCAGCACCTCCACGATCGTGGAAGCTGCGTGGGTGCTCGGTCTTCCTTTGGCAAGCACGTAAACTGACAAGCACGTGAACCGGTTCGGGAGAAACGGGCGCAATCGCTGTCGGCTGCCAAGTTCATGTGGACGGCCAACGAGGAGGACTCTCTCTGGCGCTGTCGACATACGGTTTGGTTTGCGGCACAAAGAAATCGGCGCCGCGCCGCTTGTCTTGGTCGGCGCGGTCGCCAACGGCCGCACCCTCGAATGCCGGCTTTTGCCCGGACGGGCTGCCGGCGGCCGCCGCGTTAGCCGCTGCAGCCGCTGGTCAGGCGAGGACGCTTCCGCCGACGACGTGCAGGCAGGTGCCGGTGGTGTAGTCGGCGTCGGGGGTGAGCAGGTACGACGCTGCGCCGGCAACTTCGCTCGGTTTGCCGAATCGGGGGATCGGCAGCGACTCGACGCCATAGTCGGCGCCGGCGGCCATCGGTGAGGCAATCGGACCGGGAGCGACGACGTTGCATGTGATGCCCCAGGACCCGACCTGGCACGCATGTGTGGGAAAACCGCTGCCTGGCAGGCGAATGCGGTCGCGGTCAGGTGTCGAGGCCTTGGTGCCAGGTCTGCGGACTCAGTGTTTCGAACGATTCGCGGCCGCAGGTGCCAGCGCAGTTGACAAGAATGTCCAGGCGGCCCTGCTCGCGGGCGATGGAGCGGATTCCTGCCTGCAGCGATTCCACGTCACGGACGTCGATCTGCAGGGCGCCCACGGCCTTGATCTCTTCCGCCGTTTGGTGGACGTGGGCGGCGAGATCGAGCAGTATCACGTCGTTTCCGTCGGCGATCAGCCGTTCGGCGATGGCTCGACGATGCCTTGAGCCGACCCGGTGACGATTGCGAATACGTGACTCGGGGTTAGTCACGGGTTAGTCATGCTGATGTCCTTCGTGTGTTGTGCGGGGCCCTGGGCCCTGGGCCCTGGGAGGAACGGGAAGCGCGGGTGCGGGCCATCGACGCGGGGACTACCGCTCGCACGACCGGGAGTTTGGTGATGGACGAGGACGGCGTCCCACTCTTTCGGGTCCGTGACTGGTTTCGGATCCGCGTACGAGCGGGCATACGATCGAGTCTGATTAGCCACCGCGGTTCAGGCAATGGCCGAACTCGAACAGCAAATCTGCAAAAAGGTGAAGATGGCACCATCGTGGCCGAGTGCCGATGACTTGCTGGTCCTGCTGGAGGTGGCCCGTAGCGGCCGATTCAACCGAGCGGCTGAGACACTCGGGATCAATCACGTCACCATCTCGCGGCGGATCAGTGCTCTCGAACGCACCATGGGCGGCAAGTTGCTCACCCGGTCGAACGGGGGGTGGGAACTGACCCCGCTCGGCCAGCGCGCCCTGACCGCCGCGGAGAGGCTGGAGGGCGTCCTGCAGGAGCTCGAGTCGAGCCCGGAAACCGAACCCGTCATCGAGGACGTCGTCCGGCTGTCCGCCACCGATGCATTCAGCACGTTCATCGCCGCACCCGCCGCGGCACGCCTCCACCAGCGTCACCCCGGCATCAGCGTGGAGATCGTCTCCACGACCCGGAGAGCAGGGCAGCACCGGTCCGGTCTGGAGATCGAGATTGTCATCGGCGAGCCGCAGGTGGTCCGAGCCGAGGCGTTCCGGCTCGGCGGCTACATGCTCGGCCTGTTCGTCTCGACCGACTACCTGCGCCGGCACTACCCCCCGACCACCGTCGACGACCTCACCCAGCACCGGCTCGTCTACTTCATATCCTCGATGCTGCAAGTCGACGACCTCGACGTCGGTCGACGCTATCTGCCTGACATGCGCGACTCGGTTACCTCCACCAACGTCTTCGCGCACGTCGAGGCCACGAGGGCCGGCGCGGGGCTCGGGTTGCTTCCGACCTTCATGGCAGCGCGCCACGACGATCTCATCAGGATCCTTCCCGACGAGATTGCGGTCCAGATGGACTACTGGCTGGTTGCTCGATCCGACACTCTCCGCAGACCGGCCGTGGCGGCCGTAGTCCGCGAACTCAGAACCACGATGCGCCAGATGGAAGGTGTACTACTCGGGTCCGATGGTCCACCACCATCGAGTGGTGAACCATGGGCGGGGATGCACGCTCAGCCGAGATGACCTCGCGCGGGCTCCTCCGGGAGGGTCGGTCCAGAGTCTGAACAGATCGGCTGGCTGGCTGACGGGAACGATGGGTAGTCGGTTCGCAGGCGATTGGATTCCCGAGTTGAGCGAGGGCCACAGACAGTCGTTCCGTCGGTTTGGTTGGGCAGGACGGGGGAAGCAGGCGTGCGGTCGGGACAGGCCGATGCGCTGTGGTCGAAGGGTGCCCGTCGATCAAGTGGACGATTCCGTTGTCGGTCACGGAAGACGATCAGGTCGGTTTGAGCCAGACCGGTCTCGTCGTGAAGGCGGTCGGCCAGAGCTCGGAACATCATTTGTCTCTGCTGCTGGATCCGGACGAGTTTGTGTTCGGTGACGAGCTGGTAGCGGCCCCGTTCCGGGGCGGCGAACACTTCCTGCCCGAATGTACGAACCTCGCACACTTAGCGGCGCGTGGGTCGCCGACCATGGATTCATCCGGACACTCGGAGATGCGGTTGACCTTCGCGTAGTCAACCTCCCCGCAGTCGGTCATGAGGGAGATATGGCATGAGTTTTGTAGAAGCCGTCCCGCAATCTCTCGGC
The DNA here is from genome assembly GCF_000280725.2 of Rhodococcus sp. JVH1. Classification (NCBI taxonomy): domain Bacteria; kingdom Bacillati; phylum Actinomycetota; class Actinomycetes; order Mycobacteriales; family Nocardiaceae; genus Rhodococcus; species Rhodococcus sp. JVH1. Next base: position 902,919 of record NZ_CP166290.1, read on the forward strand.
GGACACGCAAAGGGTCCGGATGCCGAGGCCGTACCCCTCGACGACCAACAGATGCCACCCGGTGATCCATATCACAATTCGGTAGAATCCAGGTCAATGGCTCAAACCCCCGATTCGGCCGATGGCGATGCCACCGTAGGCCCCCAGCTCCTTCGACCCACGATCGCGATGTCGTGGCGCCGATCCCAACATTTCGGTCTGGAACCGGCCAACCATATCGTCGGGCCTGCCAAGTTGGAGTTCGATTCTTCCAGCAGACTGCTCCAGGCGGCTACACCGGTTCTCGACAGCGTTCGCGAGTCACTGAGCGGTGTTCGGGCGGGCGGGTTGCTTGCTGATTCCAGCGGCACCATCGTCGGCCGATTCTTCGGAGATGCAGACCTCGCTGCCAGCACCGACCGGTTCGGAGGATGCCTGGGAATGCCGTTCGACGAGTCCCGCACGGGGACCAACGCGATCGCGACATGCGTTGAGACACGCGAACCCGTGACCGTCGTCGGTGAGGAGCACTTTCTGGAATGCCTCAAGAGCTTCGACTGCTACGGACTTCCGATTATCAACCCGGTGACTCGACGTCTCGAAGGCGTCATCGACCTGATGGTCGATACCGGATTTGAGCATCGGCAGCGTCGAGCACTCGAAGTTGTACTTGACCGGATGGTGCGTGAGATCTCCATGCGATTTCTCGCCGACTACGACCCTGACGTCCAACAGTCCCTGATCGCCTTCCATGCTCTGGTGCGGCGAACCGACGATCCGGTGGTCCTGTTCGGACGCGACTTCGTCTTGCACAATCGCCGCGCGCTCGACGAATTGTCGACGTCCGACCTGTCAGAACTCGAGCAGCACGCGATGGCCGGCGGACACTCCACCGAGGCGCGTTTAACTCTCGAGTCGGGCCGTGAAGTGGCCGTCCAGGTGGCCAGCCCGAGTCATGGCCAAGCAGCATTGCTCCGTGTCCGCAGCAACGTACGCGAGCGCCCACCGGTGCCACGTACGCTCGGCCGAACCAGATCGGTATCGGATCGAATCGACGAACGCCTCGACGCCCTCGCCGCCCGGCGTACCCCAGTGCTCGTGATCGGCGAGCGCGGCACCGGACGTTCACGGGCCGCGCACCGCATTGCTGGTGAAAGCGCGGTCGTGATCTCTGCGGCCGATTTCGAGCACGAGCCCATGACAGACTCGACAACTGCTCTTGTGATCGAAGAGGCTGACTGCCTGAGTTCCCGTGCCGTCGCGGAGGTGGCCGAGACGATTCGCACCGCCAGCAGACGCATAGTGATGACCACGGTGCGCGACGCCGGCCACAAAGACATCGACTATCTCGGTGGCTTGTGCACAGAATGGGTCGAGTTACCGCCGCTTCGGGAGAGGCTGGAGGACGTAGCGCAAATCGCCAACGCTATTTTGCGTGAGCTCCATGCGGGTAGGGCGCCCCAGGTACGCCTCTCCACTCCGGTCATCGATCTGTTGCGCCGCCATCGCTGGCCGGGAAATCTGGCCGAACTAGCCGCAGTGCTGGCCGAGGTCAGCAGACGACGGAGCGCAGGCGACATCTCCATCACTGATCTCCCCACTCGATATCAGCGCCTGAGTGCGGTGCGATCGAAACTGACGCCCTTCGAACAGGCCGAGTGGGAACTGATCGAGAGAACGCTCGTCGCCTGCGACGGCAACAAAGTACATACAGCCAAACGCCTCGGTATAAGCCGGTCCAAGCTGTATGCCCGGCTGCGGTACTTCCAGATCACCTGAGCTAGGAGACACGGCCGCAACGAGCCGGAGCGCGCCGACACCGGCGACCGCGATCGCCGATGTCGGTGATCATCTCGGTAATCAGTCGCGGTCGATCCGCGGGGGTGAATCGCTGGTCGTCGGGAGGGGTGCATTGGCGTCAGCATTTGCCGACACGGTGCCGGCGGGGTGTATGTATTCGTCGAGTTCGAAGTGCACGATGCGTTTGTCGTTCCATTCCACCCACGCGCGGCCGGTGAGCTGCAGTGTCTCTCCGCGTTCCCAGTCGACGAACAGCAGTCCTGCTGCTGGGTCGAGTTCGAGGTTGCCCAGTGTCATGAACATCGAGTTACCCGGATAGTCCTCGAACTGCAGCGTGCGCGGGCCGGTCACACTGACGAACCCGGGGTTGCCGCCTCGGTGGGACGCATCCGCACCGTAACCCATGACGTATGTGGCGATGAAGAAGGTGTCCGCCTCGGTGATCCACTCACAGTGCCGTTGTGACAGTGCGGTGTTACGTCCGAGTTCCTGTCGCGGTACGGGAGGAGAGGTATAGGGACGGGCCTGGATGTGCTTGGGGCAGTTGGAGTAGACCTGCTCGGCGCTCACCGTCAGTATCTCGTCGGCCCTCACGGCTATGCCGTTCACCCGCATTCTGCGCCGCGTCTGTGGCTCGATGGCCAGCAGACCAACGTCCCGGTTCTGTTCGAACAGCCCGTGAAGGGGGTCCCCGGGGTGGGGTAAGACGCTGAGGTCGATCGTTCGATCGTCGCGGGGTGCGGCGAAGCCGATCGGGCCGGCCAGCATCCCGGCCCAGACCCGCCCGTCATCGTCGGCGGCGCCGATGACGAGCGCGTGCTGGTTCCGGAGAAACTCTGCGGCCACGTCGGGGATCCGCGAACCAACTCGTGAGCTCCCGTGATCGGCCAGCCGCAGTCCCGTCCGGTGCTGGACTGCGACCTCTCCTGGATGCCTGATCAGAAGAACCCACAGCTCGGGGCCCCGGCGGTGGGGGCGCGAAGGTCGGCAGCGCCTTCGGGAGCGAAGATCTCCAGCCGGATGCCGTCGGGGTCCTCGAAGAAAATTCCACCCGACGGGGTGCCCTCTGCGTGTGGCACGACGCCGTCGTAGTGGAGAACGGCTCCGACCTCTTTGATCACCGCTTCTGCCGCGCGGACGGCGTCGAGATCTGCCACCTGGAAAGAAAGGTGGTGAAGTCCCGGACCGGCGACGTCGAAGCGGCCGCTACTCTGCTGCCAGAGTGTCAGCACGATCGCTTCGTCCTGGGCCAGGAAGGCTGACCGACGATCGCCGTCGTGCGACTCGGCCACCACTGTAAAGCCGAAGATGCGGGTGTAGAACTCTGTGGACTTGTTCAGGTCGGTGACGTTGAGCCCGACATGATCGGTTTGGAAGGACATGACTCTCCTTTGATTGATCGCATGGTCGAGTTGCCCCAACAGGGGATGCAGATGCGCTAGGGCGGATGGTCTCGTGATGCGCGCGAAAATTCCTCTGACACTGCGTGTCGAGACAAGTGGCTCGACTGCTCGGGTGTGGCCGCGTATGGACCGTGCAGTCGTTGTTCTGGTCCGCAACACCGAACGAGGCGCTATGCCAGATGAGGCTGGTCTCCGATTCGCGTATCGCAGCCTGAGATCGCGGGCCGTCCCACACTGAAACCTGGTGTGTCGTGGGGTAAGTGTTTCGACGGTCATGTCTTGAACAACGAGTCACGAGGATGACTCGGTCGCTCGTATGACATGCTCTAGCGGGGGATCTCGATCAAGCGCTGTAATAGCGGACAGACCATAGATGTGCTCGGGGGATGTGACGCCCTGCCGAAGTCGCGCCAACTGGAACCTACGAGCAGCGTCGAGCCGGCGGTTGTAATCACTGATGTCGATTGCGAAGGCGGCTGCAACATTTTCCGGAGCGGGTCCCCCGAGTGGTTCCCAGAGAAGGGCAAAGTCGAGAATGTCATTGTCGCTATGGCTGTGCCACATTTCTTTCCCGCCTAAGTTGCGTTTACTCTGAATCTTGCTCAGGTTCTTGGGATCTGTCGGACTGCCACTCACCTGGGTCGTCCACGTAACCGGACGCCGAGCGACTACGAAGCGGGTGAGGAACCGTTCGTTCGCCGGTGGTGCGGATACGCGCTCGCTAAACTGTGTATCTCTTCTCGGGCACAATTCGATTCAGGAATGATCTGCCACAAACGCTCAATGAACCGGCGCGTCGTCATTCCGAAGTGCACGAGGATCTCCTCCTCGGTAGCGCCCCCGTATGGTGCCCACGTGCTGGCAAACTCGATGAGGCGCTCCGCCTCGGTGTCAGGATGTTTGGGTGTGCGGTTCACTTCGATCCAAGCGGCGCGCCGCCTCTGGCGCCATTGGCGATACTCGCGAGAGTTCATGTTACTTAACACATCTTTTGCGGAGGCCTTCGGGATTATTGGTTTGCCCGCGGCAGCGAGGTGTATATGGGGGGTGCCAGTCGTTTCCTCGCTGACTGACATAGCCGTCCAACGTCGCACTGGCCGGGGAACGAGGTTTGTGTTGCACTGTGGGCGGGTGAGCGCTGGGCATGGATGGCCCGGCGCTCACCCGCCGTCACGGATACGGGTCGGTCTCGACGCCTGCACTGTTTGAAGTGCTACTGATTCAGCCCCGAGATCCGTTCCCGTTGAGGCGTTCTAGACGAGCTGGACGGCGTCCTTCTCTGTGCTGTAAACGGACGCCTTTCCATCTCGCAGCGCGAGCGGATCGTATCCCTCTTGCTTCATCAACTCGTGCAGCTGCCGCCGGCGAACACCCATGTTTCCGCCGTCGTAGATGGGGAAGCACAGTGCATCTGCCATGATTTCCGAGAGTGCATTGTCGGTTCCGCCGTAGGACTCGACGCCGACCAGACGCATTGCGTCATAGACTGCCTGCACGCACAGCTCGGAGTTGTAGACCTTGGCGATGTTGGCTATCTCCCTATCGGCGCCACCAGTCTTGTCGTAGTGGTCCGCGGCCTTCAAGGCGAGGTAGCGTCCCGCTTCGATCTTCATCTTCAGGTCGGCGAGCATGTAGCCGGCGTTCTGATACTCGATGATCGGCGTGGGCCCACCGCGATGCTGAGTTTTCGCGAACTCGTAGGCCACGTCGAATGCTGCACGCATACGACCGACACACGCGATGGCGATCGGTGCGGAGGTCCAGGTGAAGGAGGACTGCGCAATCTTCACACCGTCTCCCGGACTGCCCAGGATATTGCCCGCCGGGACCCGGACGTCGGTGAAGTTGACCATCGGCGACGGGGTCGCGACGTGCCCCAACGTGTCAATCATTCCGACGACCTCGATGCCCGGTGTCGACCCGGGTACAACGATCATGGCCGCGGCCTCGGAGATCGGACTGAGCGGATCGGTCGTACAGAGGACAGTGAAGAGATCGGGATGAGCTCCGTCCCAACCGGTTCCGTTGGTCGTGTACTGCTTGTGCCCATTGATCACCCACTCATCGCCCTCGAGACGGGCAGTGGTCCGAACCCCGGTGCCGACGACATTGGAGTCGAAGTTCGCCGATCCGCCCACCTCGGAGAATGCGATGCCGGCGAGCCTGGGTGTGCCGTCGGTGAACTGCGGTAGGAACTCTGTCTTTTGTTCGTCGCTGCCGAAGTTGATGATGGCGTCGAGTCCAAGGCCCGTTGAGAGGATGGCGCTCGGGACGTTGATGTCCACGCGAGCCAGTTCTTCGGCGGAGAGACAGAACTCGAGTGACGTAAATGCGGTTCCTCCGTATTCCTTGGGGATCAATGCGGTGATGAAACCTGCGTCGGCCATCTGCTCATAGAACGGCTTGATCGCGTTGAATCGCGACTCCGGATCGTGGTACGGGCGCATCGCGCCGGCGACCTGGGTCAGTACAGTATCCGCGAACTCGGCAGCGTCTGCCTGGATCTGCTTTTGTTCCTCACTGAGACTGAAATCGAGTGTCATGGTTTTCCCATCGTGTGGCCAGGGGTGTTTGTCGGGATCGTTTGTCAGCGGCTTGAACGGAGCGAGACTGTGTCGGGTACTACTGTCGAGCGATGTGAATAACGTGGGCATCGGTGTATTCCTCGATGCCCTCGCGGCCGAACTCGACCCCCAGTCCGGACTGTTTGCGCCCGCCGAATGGCACGTCGGGGGCCAGCGCAAAGTGGGTGTTGACCCACACAGTGCCGCTTTCGAGCCGGTCTGCGATCTGCTCTGCCGCGTCGAGATCCTCACCCCAGACCGAGTTGCCGAGCCCGTACGGGGTGTTGTTGGCCCGAGCGATCGCATCATCGAGATCGTCATAGCGCATCACCGAGCGGATCGGTCCGAAGGTTTCCGCGGACACCAACGGAGATGATTCATCCACATCGCGAACCACTGTCGGTCGAACGAAATAGCCACCGCCGTCGAGTACCTCGCCACCGGCGATCACTGTCCCCTGCGCGTGAGCGAGTTTGAGTGATTCTTTCACGGTTTCGAACTGACGGGCGTTCTGGATCGGTCCGAGATCGGTTTCGGGATTGAGACCGTGTCCCACGACCGCGTTGTTTGCTAGTTCCGCGAGTTCATTGCAGAAGCTGTCGTACAGCGACGAGTGAACGTAGATGCGCTTGATGCTGATGCAGACTTGGCCGGAGTTGGCGAAGGCCCAGGTGTAGATGCCGGCGGCGGACTTCTTCACGTCGGCATCGGGCATGACGATCGCTGAATCGTTGCCGCCGAGCTCGAGGACAATGCGCTTGAGGGTTTCCGCACCGCTGGCCATGACGCGTTTGCCGGCCGCCGTGGATCCGGTGAACGACACCTTCCCGACATCGGGGTGACTGGTGAGCATGGGTCCGACCTCGCCGGCGTCTCCCACGATGTTCACCACACCAGCGGGCACGAGACTACGCAATGCCTCGCCGACAAGCAGTGCGCTGAGGGGCGTCGTCGGAGACGGTTTGACGACCACGGTGTTGCCGGTGAGCAGTGCGGGAGCCAGCTTATACACGAACTGGAAGAACGGGAAGTTCCAGGGAAGAATCGCCGCGACCACGCCGATCGGCTTGCGCCGGACCTCGACATAGGCTTCGTCGTCGTCGCGGATGACCGTGCCATCCAACGACATGTCCGCGATATGACGTGCCCAGGTGATCGAGTACTCGACATCGGCGGTGGCGTCAGCCAGCGGCTTTCCATTCTCGAGGACAATCACCCGCGCGATCTCGTCGCGGCGTTCTTCGATGATGTCTGCGAGTCGCCGGATGACATCCGCACGGTCCGCAACAGACGCATCGCGCCAGGCAGGGAACGCAGCTTTCGCGGCTGCGACGGCGTTGTCGACTTGTTGCCGATCGGCCACAGGGGCGTGTGCGATGACCTGGCCCGTGGCCGGGTCGATCACGGGCTGGGAAGCAGCGCCGTCCACCAGCTTGCCGTTGAGCAATTGCTGGAACTTGTGTTGCAGTAGATCTCGCGAAGCTGCGAGCGTTGAGACGGCAGTCATACCAATTCCTCGTATCAGTCGATGCTTGTGACTGAACTCATAATGGAATACCTCCAAGCGGGTAAGTGTGTGACTTTCACACATTCGCGAAACGGTGAACGATGCCATCACCGACGAACGGATGGTCCCTGGTCTGCGCCCGCCGGCACCATCCCGACCGCTGCTACCGGGACAGCCAGGCACCCCCACGTTCGACCAGGTGAGCCGCGTCGCGAACGGCTTCACCACGCCGCTGTGAGGCCGCAATTTGCGGAGGTACCGTGGTCACAGGGGTACGTGAGATGAAAGTGACGGTTTCATGCCTTCCGGTGGCAAGGCGAACGTGGGAAACCTGCCTTACGAACTGACAAGCTTCGTCGGCCGTCGCCGTGAAATCACCGAAGGTCGTCGGCTGCTCTCCGTGTCGCGTCTCGTGACGTTGACTGGTGTCGGGGGAGTGGTAAAGACCAGGCTCGCATTGCGTGTCGCGGCCGACGCCAGCCGCGCGTTCGACGACGGTGTGTGGTTGGTCGGGTTGGGCGAACTGCACGACCCGGACACGGTCATCGACGCAGTGTCGTCAGCATTGAAACTGCGCGAGGGTCGGGGCGGACCACCCGAGACGCTGCTCGTCGAATACCTCGCAGTACGGAAGCTGCTGCTCGTCCTGGACAACTGCGAGCACCTGGTCGAACCGGTTGCCGCCCTCGCCGAAACCCTTCTCCGCAGCTGCCCGGAACTTCGGATACTTGCGACCAGCCGAGAACCACTCGGCATTGGAGGAGAAGCGACGCTCCGGGTGCCGCCCCTTACGATGCCGGATCTGCACTATCGATCGGCGGTCGGAAGTGGGCTCGGCCAGTACGAGGCGGTGAACCTCTTCGTCGAACGCGCGGCGACGGCGGTCCCGGACTTCGAGATCGCCGAGAACAACGAGGACGTCGTGGCGGCGATCTGCCGCCGACTAGACGGTCTGCCGCTCGCGATCGAACTGGCGGCGGTACGGATCAGGGTGATGTCGGTGGAGCAGATCCTGCAACGACTGACGGACCGCTATGGTCTGCTGACAACGGGTAGTCGTGGGGCGCCAGCACGGCAGCAGACTCTTCAGTGGTGCATCGACTGGAGCCACGAGTTGTGCTCCCCGGCCGAGCGGGAGTTGTGGGCACGGCTGACAGTGTTCTCGGGCGGCTTCGACCTGGACGCCGTCGAAGCCATCTGCGCCAACACCATGACGCCGGCCCAGGTCGTAGACGTGGTCGCGTCTCTGATCGACAAATCGATCCTGATCCGGGAAGGGGTCACGGGAGCGGTGCGGTACCGGCTGCTCGATACGCTGCGCGACTACGGTACGGACCGGTTGGAAGAGACCGGCGAGTTCGGATCGCTGTTGCGGTGGCACCGGGACTGGTACGAACACTTGGTGCTGCGGGCGGAGTCCGACTGGATCAGTTCGCGGCAGGCGGCCTGGGTCGTGCGTCTCGACGCCGAGCAGTCCAACATCCGTGCGGCTCTGCAGTTCTGCTTGACAGGCCCGAGTGATGCGGACACGGGAATTCGCATGGCGACGGCGCTGTACCCGTACTGGCGGGTGCGGGGCAGGCTGCGAGAAGGAATGCGGTGGCTCGCACAGCTCCTGGCGGTTCAGTGCGGTGAACCCGGTGTTGAGCGGATCAAGGCGTTATACGTGCTGAGTGTGCTGTCCGGGCTGCACGGCGACCCGGAGGCGTCGGCACTCTATGCGCAGCGTGGAGGCGCCCTGGCAGCGCAGCTCGGCGATCGTACCGGCACGGCACTCATGGCCGATGCCGCCGGTTGTCACGCTCTGGTCGCCCGGGATGCCTCGACCGCGTGTGAGCACTTCGAATCCTCGCTCGCGGTCTTTCGCAAGGAGGGCAACCTGCTGTACATGATCTGGTCGCTGCTCGGGCTCGCGCTGGCAAGTGACGCGGACGGACACCGGACGCGGAGCGAGGAGTGCTACCGGGAGATTCTTGCGCTCACCGAGTCGCGAGGCGAGTCCGTCTACCGGGGATGGTCGCTGTGGTGTGCGGGGGTGGGGGCCTGGCGGGGTCGCGAGCACTCCCATGCGAAAGATCTGGTCACGCAGGGGCTGCAGCTCGCTCGGCTGGTGGACGACCACACCAGCGCTGCGGGGTGTATGGAGGTTCTCTCGTGGATCGCTGTGGATGAGGGAGCTCCCCGGCGGGCCGCCAAAATGATGGGTGCTGCCGAGGCGCTCGCCCGGACGGTCGGGAGCCCGAGCAACATCTACCCGAACCTGCTCGTCCAGCACACCGGGATCGAGCAAAAGGCCCGCAGGGTGATCGGTAACCGGGCGTTCGAGACGGAGTTCCGGCGCGGCCTCACGGCGTGGTTCGACGATTTCGCAGCGTATGCCCTCGACGAGAAGGGTCGGCCCGATACCTCAGTTAAGCCGGGATTCACGAGTCTCACGCGGCGGGAACAGCAGGTAGCCGAGCTCGTCGCCGAAGGCCTCACCAACAGAGCGATCTCCGGCAAGCTCGTCATTTCGCAACGAACCGCCCAGGGCCACGTCGAACACATCCTCTCCAAACTGGGATTCACGTCCCGTACTCAGATCGCGGCATGGATCATCGAGCAGCGACAGGCCGAACAGTCCTGATTGCAAACCGCCCCGAAACGCAAACAGGTTTGCGCGGGGGACGAGGTGTAGTGAGATGTTGGCGGTCGAGGTCGGTGGTGCCGCCCCACACTCCATAGGGCATTGTCACGTTAACGGTAGTGGGGTCCGGCTGGCAGGATCGGCTTGGTGAACACCGCAGCGCCGTCGTACAAGCGTCACCGCTTCCCGGTCGACATCATCCAGCGCTGCGTGTGGTTGTACTTCCGCTTCAGCCTCAGCTTCCGCGATGTGGAGGAGATGATGTTCGAACGCGGTGTCGTGGTGTCCTATGAGACGATCCGGCGCTGGTGCGCGAAGTTCGGGCAGGACTGGGCGAGCCAGCTGCGGTGCCGCCGGGCACGACCGGGCGATAAGTGGCACCTCGACGAGGTCTTTATGAGGATCGATGGCGAACAACGCTACTTGTGGCGGGCGGTCGACCAGCACGGCAACGTGCTCGACGTGCTGGTGCAGTCCCGCCGCAATGCCAAGGCTGCCAAGCGATTCTTTCGTAAGCTGCTCAAGGGCGTGCGATACGTGCCGCGGGTGCTGGTCACCGACAAGCTGTCCAGTTACACCGTCGCGCATCGCGCCCTGCTCGGCTCCGTCGAGCATCGCCGATCCAAGTACCTGAACAATCGAGCCGAGAACTCGCATCAGCCGACCCGGCAGCGGGAGCGGGCGATGAAGCGCTTCAAATCGATGCGGCACGCGCAGCGATTTCTGTCGGCGTTCTCGTCGATCTCACCGCACTTCCGGCCACACCGACACCGATTGTCGGCGGGTGAGTACCGGCAGGTGATGGCCGCCCGGTTCACCATCTGGCGTGAGATCACCGACACCGCGGTCGCGGCCTGAACCACTTACAGCAACATCCGACTCGGACAATGCCGCACCCGAATCCGATGCCCTGCAGAATCTCTCAGTTAACGTGACAATGCCCCTCGGACGGCGTCCAGGGCCTGCTTCAGCTGCCGAACTTCGACGAGATCGACGTGATCTTCGACGCCACCTCCGCCAAGGCACACGCCGCCAACGCCGCCCTGCTCGAACCGCTCGGCAAACGGCTGATCGACCTCACCCCGGCCGCCCTCGGCCCCTTCGTGGTGCCGGCGGTCAACCTCGACGAACACCGGGACGCCACCAACGTCAACATGGTCACCTGCGGCGGTCAGGCCACCATCCCGATCGTCGCCGCCGTCTCCCGCGTGACACCGGTCGCCTACGCCGAAATCGTCGCCTCCATCGCGTCGAAGTCCGCGGGTCCGGGCACCCGCGCGAACATCGACGAGTTCACCGAAACAACCTCCCACGCAATCGAAACAGTCGGCGGCGCCCGCCGCGGAAAGGCCATCATCATCCTCAACCCGGCCGACCCGCCGCTGATCATGCGCGATACCGTCCTGTGCCTGATCTCCGCCCCCGACCCGGCCACCCACGACAAGGTGCGCGACTCGATCCAGACGATGGTCGACCATGTCGCGACCTACGTGCCCGGCTACCGACTCAAGCAACAGGTCCAGATCACCCCGGTCCCGGACGGCCAACCCGTCCACACCCTGCTCGCCTCCGGGGACACGGCCGCCCCCACCCACCAGGTGACGGTGTTCCTCGAAGTCGAAGGCGCCGCCCACTACCTGCCGGCCTACGCCGGAAACCTCGACATCATGACCTCGGCCGCAGTGCGCTACGCCGAGTCCGTCGCCGACACGATCGCCGCCCCGACGGCAACCCAGGGAGCCACCCGATGACCACCAGGCTGTTCATCCAAGACGTCACCCTCCGCGACGGCATGCACGCCGTCCGCCACCGCATCACCCCCGACGACGTCGGCAAGATCGTGGCCGCGCTCGACGCCGCCGGTGTCGACGGCATCGAGGTCGCCCACGGCGACGGACTCGCCGGCGGCTCGCTGAACTACGGCCCCGGCAGCAACACCGACTGGGAATGGATCGAAGCCGCCGCCGCCAACCTCACCCACGCCCGGCTGACCACCCTGCTACTGCCCGGCATCGGCACCATCGCCGAACTCGAACACGCCTACCAACTGGGCGTGCGGTCCGTCCGCGTGGCCACCCACTGCACCGAAGCCGACGTCGCCGCCCAGCACATCGGCAAAGCCCGTGAACTCGGCATGGACGTCTCCGGCTTCCTCATGATGAGCCACATGACCACCGCACCCGAGCTCGCCGCCCAGGCCAAGCTCATGGAGTCCTACGGCGCGCACTGCGTCTACGTCACCGACTCCGGTGGCCGGTTGACCATGGACGGCGTCCGCGACCGGGTCCGCGCCTACCGGGACGTGCTCGACGAGGCCACCGAGATCGGCATCCACGCCCACGAGAACCTGTCGCTGTCGGTCGCCAATTCCGTTGTCGCCGTCGAAGAGGGTGTCACCCGGGTCGACGCCTCCCTGGCCGGGCACGGCGCCGGCGCCGGCAACTGTCCGATCGAACCGTTCATCGCCGTCGCGGACCTGCAGGGCTGGAAGCACAACAGCGACCTGTTCGCCCTCCAGGACGCCGCCGACGACCTCGTCCGGCCGCTCCAGGACCGGCCCGTCCGCGTCGACCGGGAAACCCTCACCCTCGGCTACGCCGGCGTGTACTCGTCCTTCCTCCGGCACGCCGAAGCCGCCTCCCAGCGATACGGCATCGACGTCCGCACCATCCTCCTCGAGGTCGGACGCCGCGGCCTCGTCGGCGGACAGGAAGACCTCATCGTCGACATCACCCTCGACCTGCTCGCGACGAATCCGGAGGCCGCCGCGAGCTGAGTCCGGTTGCGGCGGCGGAGACTCGGCCCGCCGCAGCAAGGGGCTGATTACCTCACGACGGGGATCGTGTGGTCCTCGGCATACTCCCTCATGCCGGCTTCGGTCGAAACTTGGCGGCCGATACCGCTCTGCTTCACCCTTTCGAAAGGCGCACGCAGGCCGAGTGATTCGAATGTGTGCGAACTGAAGAAGGTACTGCCGGTTTTCGATCTGACACGATTGCAAGTCCGCGATCCATATCGGACGTCCGCCGTGGACGGGTCCCAGCCGTACTCGGATTCGTTAGCCCAACACGACCTGTCGTCGTAGACGGCGAGGAGATCACGGACCGGACTGTCGACAGCGTTTCTTCGATGTACCGGATCACACTCGGAGTCCGAGGCTCGCGTCCTCGGCCAGGCGGTGGCCGGCCGGCGTACTGGTCGACTCGCTGCAACCGCGAGAAGCTCTTCCCGGCTCGGGTGTCCGGTCCCGCGCGGCGCTGTTGTTCACTTCGTCGAGGACGATCGCCGGATCGTTGTCACCGAGTTCGAGCGTGAGCCTTGGTGTCTGCGGCCCAGGTCATTACGTCGAGCGATGGCGGTGCGTACGGTGAAGCCCTGCCTTGCTTCCGCACCGGCAATGAGGACCGTCCCGACGTCGCGGTTGCCGTGGACGACGTTGATTACGCCGTCCGTACTTCGCCTCAAACTACCCGCGAACGTAGTAACCTGTTGTTTCGGGTCGAATCGTTGCCCGAACGCGTGGCGCTGCACCAATCTCGACCTGCAGTGGGCATTGCTGGAATGCACTGGGTGGACCCGGCGTCGGTCCTGGTGCTCGCTGACGAGTCGGATGCCGCGACCTATATCTCGGCCCCGCCATGCGTAAGTCCGAGCGCGATAAATCTGCCGGTTGCGGCGACGTGGGCAACTTGCCACCACCGTGAGGCGAACTCAGCCCCGCCCGTCCGGGGGTTCTGTGTCGACGCATATCTCGGCGCGTACCAGATGCGCTGGTCCTGGTCGTCGAGGTTGTCCAACAGCACGGTGATGTGTCCCCACGGCAGTTGGCCAACGGGTTGTTGCCCAGTTGCGGACCGCGGCCATGGCGGCGCGCATTTCAGGTTGCTGCGGGACAGGCCGCGCAGCATCTGGGGAAACGCCGATCGCAGGTCGGCGGCGTCGATGACCTGACTCCCCACCCTTGGGCTTGCTGGCGTTCGGCTATTGCGTTCCCGAAGTCCAGTGCGACTACCGCGCCGCAATCGTCTTGAACGTCATCACTACGTGGTTCATGCAGTTATCAATCGTGCTCTGGTGAGTCTCAGGCGATTGCACCCGCGATATGAAATCACGACCTAGTCACAACCGCCGTGACATGTGAGTCTGCTAACAGTCGCAAAGCGGGGCGCAACTGGCAACGACGATTCGACGGGGCCGTTCACGCGCCGGAATTCGAACCGCATGTCATTTAGGAAATCTGGGAGCTGATCCGATGCAAGAAGTCAATGTGCCTGTTTTGATCGTCGGGGCGGGACCATCTGGCCTGACCACTGCGTTGGCGCTTCGCCAGTACGGGATCGAATGCTTGCTCGTCGAGAAGTACGCTGGCACCGCTCACACCCCGCGGGCTCACATCGTCAATCAGCGGACGGTAGAGATCATGCGTCACCTGGGAGTCGATGACCGCCTCATCGAGATCTCGACTCCGCCCGCGTTGATGCGCAACAATCTGTGGATCACGACGCTCGCAGCCCCCGAGGTCGGGCGTCTCGAAGCTTGGGGCACCGGCAACGAACGCGCCGGGGAGTACGCTGCTGCGAGCCCGAGCCCGATGCTCAACTGCCCCCAGACCATATTGGAACCACTCCTGTTGGAGAGTGTGCGCGACGCGGACTGCGATGTACGCATGCGTCACGAGTTCGAATCGTACGAAGAAGACGAGCACGGTGTCGTCAGTATCGTAAAGGACCTTGAAACCGGCGAGACCCTTCGTATTCGATCGCAGTTCCTGATCGGAGCGGACGGCGCAAGAGCCACGGTGCTCTCTCAGGCCGGGCTCGCGGTTGCGGGAGAAGCTGGAATCGCACATGCCTTGAACATCTGGTTTCGCGCAGATCTGACCCAGTACCTCGCGCATCGGCCAGGGGTACTCGCGTGGAATCTCGCTCCGGGGCCCCTTCCGACGGGACGATTGGGCACCTTGATCTGCCATCGTCCGTTCACGGAATTCGTCTTGGTCATCAACTATGACCCGGAAGCCGAGGATCCGACTGCGTTCGATGATGAAGCGCTGATCTCACGGGTGCGCGCACTCATCGGCGAGGATGGTGTCGATGTGGAGATCTTGGGAAGCGCACCGTGGATTGTCAGCGGTCAGGTGGCTCCCACGTATTCGGCGGGCCGCGCTTTCTGCATGGGAGACTCGGTGCACCGGCATCCGCCCGCCAACGGCCTAGGTCTCAACATGTCGGTCGCGGATGCCTTCAATTTGGCGTGGAAGATGGCCCTGGTGCTGAAGGGGCAAGCCGGTCCCGAGCTGCTGAATACGTACTCCTCGGAACGTCAGCCCGTCGGCGCAGCTGGGGTGGCGCGTGCACTGCAGAGTCGAAGAGAATTCGCGGCGGTGTCGGATGCGCTCGGATACGAGCCTGGTCAGAGTGTCGAGGAAGGCCAGAGTCGTCTCGATGAACTCACCGAACCGGGCCCGGTCGGTGATCAGCGTCGAGAATCGCTCCGCAAGGCCATCGAGCAAACGAACTACCAGTTCAATGCTCACGGCGTAGAACTGGGATATCGCTACAAGTGTGGTGCGATCGTTGATGATGCGCTGCCGGAAGATCACCCCTCTTCTGACCCCGACCTCTATTTTCGTCCGACGACCCAACCGGGAGCACGCCTTCCGCACGCTCGCCTGGGCCGTGGCACCAGGGAATGCTCGACGCTCGATCTCGTGGAGGGCACCCGTCTCTGCCTGCTCACGGGTTTCGGCGGTGAAGACTGGTTCGAGGCTGCTGCGGCAGCAAGTGCTGCGTCAGGAATCGAGATCGACGTACATGTGATCGGCCAGCATGATGGATTCCGAGATCTGTACGGCGAGTGGGCCAGTCGGCGGGAAGTCGGCGAGAGCGGATGCGTGCTTGTACGTCCCGATCGTCACGTCGCCTGGCGGTTTGACAGCTATCCGGCCGACGCAGCAGAAACTCTCACGGACGTCGTCGGCCGAATCCTCTTTCGTGAAAATGTGGGATGACTCCGCCATCGTCACCCGCAGGGTGATTCTCTAGCCGCAACGACCAAACGCACCAACCACATCAACGAACAAGGGAGATAAATGTGAAACTCGGACTGTTCTTCGCGCCGGCCCACCCCCCCAGAGCGTACACAGGAACGCGGCGGCTACAAGCGAATGTTCGATTGGGATATCTCGGTCATCAAGCACGCCGACACCCTCGGATACGAGGAAATCTGGTACGGCGAGCACTTCACTCACCTCTGGGAGCCTGTCCCTTCGCCGGACCTCATTCTCCAGACCGCCGCACGGGAGACCACGAACATCAAGCTCGGCGCCGGCACGTTCCTGCCGCCACTTCACCACCCCGCCGAGCTCGCATCACGCATCTCCTATCAGGATCAATTGTTCGAGGGCCGCTATATGGTGGGGTTCGGCGCCGGATCCGTGCCGACCGACCTGAAAATGTTCAACATCGACATGGCCGCCGGCGAGCACCGCGATATGAATCGCGAGGCAGTGGAAATCATCGTCAAGTACTGGACCGAAGAGGGCCCATGGCGGTACGAAGGCAAGTACTGGACGTGTGAGAAGATCGCACCGGACGCCTTCGGTCCGGTTCCAGGCACGCTCGGCCATCATCTTCGTCCATTCCAGGACCCGCACCCTCCCATTGCGATCTCCGGCTTGAGCCCGAACTCACCGTCACTGGAACTGGCCGGAGAGATGGGATACCTCCCGATTTCACTCAACATGAACAATCGATTCATGGCCGGGCACTGGGAAACCGTTGAACGGGGTGCGCGGAAGTCTGGTCGCACTGCGAACCGGGATGATTGGAGAATCGCACGCGAGGTGTTCGTCGCAGATACTGACGAAGAGGCCATCGATCACGTGCGCAACGGCTTCTATGGCCGTTTCTACCGCGACCAGTTGCTGCCGGTGTTCAAGAATCTCGGCGGCATCGCGGACAACTGGAAGCACGACGACTCGGTGACCTACGACGAGCTCACACTCGACTATCTAATCGAGCATATGTTCGTCGTCGGATCGGTTGAAACGGTCACCCAGAAGATCCTGGACATGCAACGAGACTCTGGTGGTTTCGGGACGCTTCTAGTGGAAGCCATGGACTATGAGGACGACAAGGACGCGTGGTTCCGCTCTCTTGAGCTACTAGCCAAAGAGGTTGCGCCACGGGTGAAGGACGCGGCTTCTGCTGCAGTATAGCGGCATCTGGTAACCCACTAGCCTGCTCGGCGCAGACGCCCGGCGACTTTCGTCCACGAAGCGAATCCCCGCCGGCGGTGTTCCCCGCCTCACCCCAGGATTTCGGCTGCCCGCTGTGCGGCATCCACTATGAGAACTGAGAAAGACAATGACATTCAGCAATCAAATCGACAACACCTACCCCGAACCCAATTTCGATGTCGCGCAGCTGGCAAGCGTGGAGATGTTCTCGCCCAAGGTTGACGAAACCATCTGGTTCTTCACAGAGCTACTCGGAATGTCGGTGTCGGACCGCGACGGCGACTCCGTCTACCTTCGTGCATATGAGGACTGGTATCACCATTCGTTGAAGGTCACCTATCGCCGGGAGCCCGGGATCGGGAGAACCACCTGGCGGAGCAGTTCCCCACAGGCACTCGGCCGGCGCGTTGATGCCCTCGAGGCGAGCGGTGTGCCCCTCCGCTGGAGGGACGGTGACCTCGGACAGGGGCCGACCGTCGACTTCAGGTCGCCGTCCGGTCATGCGCATTCGATTCTGTGGGACGTCGAGTATTACGAAGCACCCAGTGATCAAGCGTCGAGGCTGCTCAGCCGCCCTCAGAAGCGCCCTTTGAAGGGTGTCCCCGTCCGGCGACTCGATCACGTCAACCACTTGGTCGACAATGTCACCGAGAACCGTGAATTCTTGCGGGACACGCTGGGATTCCGACTGCGCGAGAACATCGTGGTCGGCGGACGGGAGGCCGCGGCTTGGATGAGCGTGAGTCCGCTTGTCCACGAGATCGCCAATCTCGCCGATCGTACGGGTAAGTCGGCGGACGGAAAGGGGAGCCTGCACCATCTCGCATTCTGGTACGGCTTCCCCCAGCATTTGCTCGATGCCGCGGACATGTTCACTGATCACGGCCTCACCATCGACATCGGACCCGGCAAGCATGGTGCGACGCAGGCCCAGTTCCTGTACGTCTTTGAGCCTGGTGGAAACCGTATCGAGCTGTTCGGCGACACCGGCTACCTGATCTTCGATCCGGCCTGGAAGCCGCTCACCTGGACCGAGGAGAACCTGGACAAGTCGCTCATCTGGTATGGGTCGCCGATGGCACGAGAGTTCACCATTTTCAGTGGCTCCGGACAGAGGTAAGTCCATGCGATGGAACACGTCGGCCCCTGAGGTGTGTTGTGATATCGAAGATTAGATCGGATATCCGCGAAGCGGTCGCGGCCGTCTCTGATGGCTCGACTGTCATGATCGGTGGATTCGGTCGCGGAGGCCAGCCGGTTGAACTGATCAACGCACTTATCGAACACGGAGCCGATGATCTCACGATAGTGAGTAACAACGCCGGTAGCGGCGACACTGGGATCGCGGCTCTCCTCGCGGCGGGCCGTGTCCGAAAAGTGATCTGCTCCTTCCCGCGGCAGAGCGATTCGTGGGTGTTCGATCGCCTGTATCGAGCGGGTGAGGTCGAGCTCGAACTCGTTCCGCAAGGAAACCTCGCGGAACGAATTCGTGCGGCCGGCGCCGGTATCGGCGCCTTCTTCACGCCCACGGGCGTCGGTACGGCCCTTGCGTCGGGTAAGGAACACCGCACACTTAACGGGCGCGAATACATACTGGAACACCCACTGTTCGCGGATGTGGCGCTCATCAGTGCGCTACGGGGTGACCGATTCGGCAATTTGATCTACCGCAAGACTGGCCGGAACTTCGGTCCCATCATGGCTACGGCCGCCACTACGACGATCGCTCAAGTCGATATGTGCGTCGACCTCGGTGAGCTCAATCCCGAGGCCATCATCACTCCCGGAATATTTGTCGACTGTGTGGTGCCGGTCGGGGAGCGCTTGTGGCTGGCAAATGGGAAATTCATCGGTGGCACCGACGCGGCCGGAACGCCGACGCCGGTCGTGAGGAGGGATTTGGATGACAAGACTACTCAGCCGTGCTGAAGTGGCAGCCAAAATCGCCCGGGATGTTCCCGAAGGAGCCGTCGTCAATCTGGGTATCGGTGCACCGACGCTCATCGCCGGTTTCATCCCCTCTGATCGAGAGGTAGTGCTGCACACCGAGAACGGTATGCTTGGGATGGGCCCGGAACCCTTATCCGATCTCATCGATCCCGATCTCATCAACGCGGGGAAACATCCCGTGACCGAACGTCCGGGTGCAGCCTATTTTCACCATGCGGATTCGTTCGCGATGATGCGTGGCGGTCACCTCGACCTGTGTGTGCTCGGCGCGTTTCAGGTTTCGGAACACGGCGATCTGGCCAATTGGTCGACAGGGGAGTCTGGCTCAGTGCCTGCGGTCGGCGGTGCGATGGACCTTGCACGTGGTGCGAAGAAGGTCTACGTCATGACTGATCTCTTCACGAAATCCGGTGAGCCGAAACTTGTCGCGTCGTGCACATATCCATTGACCGCCGCACGCTGCGTCGCAAGGGTTTACACCGATCACGCGGTATTCAACGTGACGGCCGTCGGATTCCGGATTCGGGAGACGTTCGGCGGCGTCACCGTATCCGACCTTGAGGATAGAACGGGGTTGACGCTGCACGACTGATGTGGCGACAGGTGCTGCGCGCGGCCGTCCGCTCGATGGTCCTTCTGCGCCCCGAGACGCAGCTCGGCACCGGAACAAAGTGCAGAGACGAACCTCGTTCGCTCAGAAAGGACATTAGAGGTCATGATCCAAATCGGGCGCCGTAGCGGCGCGCTCGACCGTATCGATGCAGCAACGAGTGCGCTGGCGGCCGGCCACAGCATCGTGCTCGTCGACGACCGCATCGACGAAGGCGCCATCATCTACTCTGCAGCCATGGCAACGGTCGAGAACACCGCCTTCGCCATCCGACACTCCTCGGGATTCCTGTGCGTCGCTTTGCCTGAATCCGATTGTCTCAGACTCGAGCTCGTGCATATGGCAGGAGCGGTATCTGCGGAGACCACGTCCATGGTGGTTACCGTCGACGCTCGAGCCGGGATCACAACCGGAATTTCCGCGGCCGATCGCGCAGCCACAGTGCGAGCTCTGGCAGACCCGATCAGTGTCCCTGAGGATTTCACCAGACCAGGTCATGTCGTTCCTGTTCGGGTACCGACCGGTCACCGCGAGCGGCGACCCTCTCTGCCGTGTGCAGCGCTCGAGCTGTCCAGGATGGGTGGCCAACACTCCGGCGCTGTCTATGCCGAACTCGTCTCCCCCGAAAACCCCGTCCAGATGGCCGATCGTCGAGAACTCGTGCAGTTCGCCGAACGCCACAGCATGCAGTGGGTCACCATCGACGACCTTGCCGCACACCTGCACCTCCGCAACAAAGACCTGGTGACCACACCGCTGCGCCGCATCAACACCACGCACGGGAACTTCGGCATCATCGATTTCCATGACACCCGCACCGGGGTCACACACAGCGCACTGATCGCCGGCACCGTCACCCCGGGAAAACCGCTACCGATTAGAATCCACCACGGCTGCGACACCGGCGACACTTTCGGTTCGACCGATTGTGGTTGTGCGACTGACCTTGACGCTGCCATGGCGCGCTTGGCCGCGGACGGATCCGGCGCACTCCTCTACCTTCGCGGTACCGACCCCCACGCTGTAACCCCGGGGCGTACCTTCGTTCCGGACCCGGCCACCAGCCGGATGGTTCACCGCCTGGGAATGATGCCGCTCGATGTCACCACCCGCCCGTCGTCGCGGCCGCAGCGCGCCAGCTCACCGACGACGGGAGGGGTTGAGGTAGCCGGTACGGAGCTGCCTCCGCTGCTTTTTGTGGTGCAAGGTATCACCGACCCGCCGCGCCGAGATCCAACAGACTCCTCCGCGCCGGCCGTGCGACTCAGCAGCGACGATGTCCCCAGCGCTGACACCGCGGGCGTCTGGGCAGGATGGCTCGACCGACAGGACGGGAGACGACACCTCGCCGTCGTCTCGATCGGCGGCTCCCATGGTCCGGGTCGTGACGCCACATTCCTCTCGGCTCACCTAGTCGATTCAGGGGACGAGCTCCCGAATGAGTTCGTGACCGTCTGGTTGGGCGCCAAGTTGCACGGACACCGCAGCATCCAATCGACGTCGACAACTGCCGAGGACGCCACACTGCGCACCGACATCGGGGCGACCTTGCAGTGGGCACACGCCACATCCGCTCGGGGGCCATCGCTGCAGAGCCCGGAAGGAGCGGCTTAGTAAAGGCTGCCAGAGGCGCTGTCGACCGCACGGCGTGATCACGCTGTGGCATCGAATTCCACTATGTTCCAGGAAGTTTGCATTTTCTGCGGATACGTTGGAAGTGCGACAGCTCCATGTTACTCTCTCCACCAGCGTCCGAGCCCTCAGCGAGCTGAGGCACTCGATCGCACGCACGGAAGAGGACTCCGACATGGATCTCAGAAAGCTCGAATACGTGGTTGCGGTGGCCGAGGAGGGTGGGTTTCGGCCGGCGGCGAGGCGGTTGTACACCGCTCAACCCCCGTTGTCCGCGGCGATCCGGCAGCTGGAGGCTGAACTTCGAGTGACGCTCTTCGAGCGGAGCACAAGGGGCGTTGTCCCGACGGACGCAGGTTGGGAGCTAGTGCGACGCGCGCGGGAGATTCTCGCGCAGGTCGACGCGGCCCGCGATGCGATGAAGTTCGGCGCTGGTGTGCCCAGAACAGTCCTCAAGATCGCAGTCCTGAATGGTGAATTCGTAGCGGGTGAACTGACGGCCCCGATTCTCATGGACCTGCAGGCCGGCTTGGAGAATACGGAGGTGGTCCTGCACGAGACCACATTCGCCGATCAGGTCGAGTCGTTGCGTAGCGGTGAAGTTGATATCGCCTTCGTTCGCCCTCCGGTCGGCGCCTCGGACCTGGCGTTGGTGCCGATAGCACAGGAGCCACGGTGCCTTGTCGTGGGGCAGCAGCACCCGTTGGCCGAGGCTGGCCAGGTCAGCGCTGAAGAAGTATTGAAGCTGCGAATGCTCGGTCTGGACGCTCCACCCGAGTGGGCGAGGGAGTGGCAACTCGACGATCTTCGGGGAAGCTCGCTTCTCGACAAGTCGATGGGGCACGTGCGCACGGTGTTGGGCGCTCAACTGGCGCTGACGACGACTGACGCCGCGATCACGATGTCGCAGTCGACGATGCGACTCGCACCATCCGGCGTTGTTCGGGGACTGATTGTCGAAGGACTGTTGCCGTCGGTGTTCGCCGTTGCGCAGCGCAAATCCGATACGCGACGGTTGGTCCGGGACGCGATCGACGTAATCGCAGCTTCCGCCGACAAGCACATCAATCTGCTCCCCGGAGGAGAACTCCTGATCTAGGTAGCCGGGCACCGCTCGCTCTGCAGACGATGTGGCCGGGGGCATCGTAGGCAACAGGTCGGCCGGTGCGCATAGACGCACCTAGACAGTGTGTCGCGTTCACCGTGCTAGCGGTTCACGTCATCGTGATACCGCATCGGTTGCAGAGCGATACCACAGTTATGTCTAGCCCTTTCGGTCGGCCCATGTGATCCTGATCATGTCGGTACGGGATATCGCCAGTCGTCGGTCAGAAGAATTTGATCTGTACGGCTCAGGGTGACGCACTGACAATTCTTCTCCCTGTCGCGAAGATCAACATCCAAGCACGGCGCATATCAACTGCAGGTACGTGCGGAAGCAAGGAATCAAGCAATGACAATCACAGCATTAGCGAAGACTACAACTTCGACTTCGAAGGTGACCACTTGCAGTGATGACCCGGCGCTTATTCGCGAGACGTTCGGCCGGTTCCCCTCCGGTGTGGTAGTGGTGGCGACCGAACATAATCTGCAAAAGCACGCTCTGGTGGCGTCGTCGTTCATGGTGGGAGTTTCACTAGATCCGTGTTTGGTGGCGGTCGCCGTGCAACGATCCTCCAAGACGTGGCCGTTGGTGAGGAGCGGCAAAACGCTTGGCGTGTCTGTTTTCAGCCGAGGGCAGGGACCTCTTACCCGACAGTTCGCGGGCAAGAACCGGGCCGCTCGATTCGACGAAGTCGCGGTAGAGGTCGCTGACTCGGGAGCGGTCTTCATAGAAGATGCCGCCCTGTGGCTCGAGTGTGTCGTGCACGACGAAGTCGAAGCCGGTGACCACTGGATGATTCTTCTGGAGACGACGAAGATGGGTTTCTCCGGTGAGGATCCACTTGTCTGGCACAGGGCGCAATTTCGGGACCTCGTAGCCGCCGCCACAAGCGAGTAATTCAGGCCCTCGTCCCCGCCTTCCGCTACCCGGAGCGGAGATGCCGGGCAAAGCGACGAGCGTACGTCTCAGTCGGTAATCGCCCACACGATCAAAGCCTTTCACTTCTGAATGCACAAGGAGAACAGTATGAAGCTCGGAATGTTTCTGATGACGAACCACCGGCCGTCGCAATCGATGTCCCCCGGCGGGTACAAAAAGGGTTTCGAATGGGACCTCGAGATGATCACGACGGGCGACCGGCTCGGATACTCGGAGGCATGGGTAGGAGAGCATTTCACGAATCTCTGGGAACCTCTCCCCTCGCCCGATCTACTGATCCAGGCGGCGATCACGGAGACTGAGAACATCGTTCTCGCTGCGGGCGCACACGTTCCCGGCTTCCACCATCCAGCGGAGCTGGCGGCTCGCATCGCCTACCAAGATCAGCTGCTTGAGGGCCGCTACATGATCGGGATCGGCTCGGGTGGAACGCCGACAGATGCGCAGATGTTCGACATCGACATGTCAACCGGCGAGCATCGGCGGAGGGCAGCCGAGGGTCTGGAGATCATGAAGAAGTATTGGACGGACGAAGGCCCATGGCGTTTCGAGGGTGAGTTCTGGACCTGTGAAAAGGTGGCCTCGGAGGCTTTTCCCTCGGTCCCAGGAACGCTCGGTCACCACCTGCTGCCGTACCAGCGTCCCCATCCGCCGATCGCTGTTGCTGGGCTCAGCGCTAACTCCGCCACACTTAAGTGGGCCGGCGAAGAAGGTCTCCTGCCGATCTCGAAGGGCATGAACACTCGATTCATGGCAGGCCAGTGGGAGACATATCGGGCCGCAGCTGAGAGCCGGGGCCGCGTGGCTGACCGTAACGACTGGAGGATCTCGCGGGAAGTCATCGTTGCGGACACTGACGATGAAGCACTCAGCCTTGCGCGAGAGGGCTATTTTGCTGAGTTCCAGAATGGGTTCTTGCTTCCCATTTTCAAGTTTCTCGGATTCAGTGAGAGTTGGAAGCACGATGAGGCAGTGAAATCCGAGGATATCGATATGGAGTACCTGCTGAAGCATCAGTTCCTTGTCGGCTCAGTCGATACAGTGACCGAGCAGCTCATCCAGATGCAGCAAGAGACAGGCGGATTCGGCACGCTGCTGTTGGAATGCGTTGACTACGAGGACCGGAAAGATCTCTGGATCCGTTCGATGCAATTGATGTCCGAGGACGTGGTGCCGGCAGTGAACGCCGCGCTCGCCAAAAAGGGATCACCCGTCGGAGCGACTATTTGAACCCAGCGCGACTCCCTCTCCTCCATACTCCCAAAGCACGACGACGACGACCATGAGGTGTTCGAATGACAGCGTCAATGCTCGAGAAGCGGTCAGAGCAATATGTCACCGTATCGACCGGTGATATCCGCTACCACGACATCGGTAACGGGCCGGTCCTGGTTCTCCTTCACGGAAGTGGTCCCGGTGCGACAGCGTGGAGCAACTTCGGATCAAACATCGAAGTCCTGTCGAAGCGGTTCCGAGTTTTGGGAATTGACATGCCGGGTTGGGGTGGATCCCACGCGGTGAGAGTGCGAGAACGGGACCATGCGGCCACGCTTCTCGAGGTTCTCGACGCGCTCGAGATAGGGCGTGTTGCTGTCGTGGGCAACTCGATGGGGGCGGTCACTGCGCTTGCATTCGCAGCGCGGCATCCCGAGCGCGTGACGCACGTGGTGACGATGGGGGCGGCGATGGTTGGGCAGCAGATGATATTCGGACCGGCAGACGGTCCGACCGAGGGACTGAAGGTGCTGTTCCAGGCATACCGCGATCCCACTCCGCGGAATATGATGCGGCTGGTTGATGTGATGACCTTCGACTCGAGTGGCAATTCGGAGGAAGTGGCAGTCGAGCGCTCGACCAACACTCTGATGTATCCCGAGCATCGCGAGAACTTCGTCGCCGATCTGGACGAGCACCTCCCCATCATTCTAAAGCCTGCGACTCCAAGCGAGATCGCAGGGATCAAGGTGCCAGTCCTTTTGCTTCACGGCAGAGATGATCGAGTGTTAAGCGTCGAGAATTCGCTGCGACTGGTATCGACTATCAAAGATGCACGACTGGTCATCATCAACCGGTGCGGGCACTGGGTGCAGCTCGAACACTCAGATGAGTTCAATCGGATCGTGACGTCCTTTATCGAGGGGACATAAGCGCGTCCGAGCACTCGGTCATGATCGGGAGAGATCGACGTCAGATGGGTGGACTCCTCGTCGGGTCAGTAAGGACAAGTGGAGAGTTTGGCTCTATTGTTCTCACGTCGTCGGTGGCTGGACTCCGCCCATGCGCGAGGGTTGCGCACTATGTCGCCGCCCGGCATTCGGGTAGATGAAGATGTTCGCGACTTTGTCTGCAGCACATAGCATTCGGCCGATCGCTGTTATTTCTACTCAGGTCGATGCGGAGATGGTCCAGAATTCACAGATCCGAACTGTTCTCATCTGACATTGAGAGTCCAACCAAGGATGATTTCGCTCGTTCGACTGGAGAGACGTTGCCTATTCCATGAGTGGAATCAGTCGACGTCAGCAATGCAGCGCTCTTCCTTGCCTCGGACCAGTCGCATTCCGTTACAGGGGTGGCACTTCCTATCGACGGTGGGGCATCGATCAAGTAGTCAGCGCACGTGCAACGCTTGCTCTCTAGTCTCGCGGGGCATAGGCAACCCTGACGGTCACGGCGAGAGCGACTGGCACTCCGCAAATTTCCCTCGGTACGGCAAGGGCCACCCCAAGAATCAACTTTCAAGGCTTACATAATCCCGATGAGATGTGAGACTTCCCATGAGCTCGCGTGAGTATCGCAAATGGCGCCAGAGGTGTGGTGCCGCTTCGATCGAAGCCAACCACAAGCACAACCATACCGACACCGAGACCGAACACCTCATCGAGTTCGCGAGCAGGTGGGCACCATTTGGGGGCGCTCCCGCGCAGGAAATCCTTGTGAACTTCGGAATGACAACGCACCGGTTTATCGAGCGATTGTGGCAGGTCATCCCCGAATCAAACTGTGTCCAAGAACAAATACGCAGTTTGGCGAGCGCATACCCGCACAACCGCCGAACCAACGGCCCAGGCGGATGACGGTCCGGCGGGTTCCAAAAACTTGCGGACGGGGGTTAGTACTGCAACGGCACTGGTTGGGTGGTTGTCGATCTGGTTGCTGCCGAATTGGAAGCGTTGCAAGAGCGGATCTCCGGTCGGTTCGTTCGGTCGGAGCCGCGGACCCGGGTGCGGGAGTATGTTGCGGGTCTGGAACGCAAGAACGGGTGGACCCTCGCCGAGCGTGCTGGCGAGGTGAGCCCGGGAGGGGATGTAACGTTTGCTGCGGCAGTCGGACTGGGACGTCGACGGGGTCCGTGACGATGTCCGTGACGATGTCCGTGATTATGCAGTCGAACGGCTCGGCGATATGGCCGGGGTGTTGATCGTCGACGACACCGGCCTCCTTAAGAAGGGCACCCGCTCGGCCGGCGTGCAGCGCCAGTATTCGGGCACCGCCGGGCGGGTGGAAAATTGTCAGACCGGATGTTACTCGCCTATGCAAGCGCGGCCGGCCACGCGTTGATCGACCGGAATCTCTACCGCCCCGAATCGTGGACCGCCGACAGAGAACGCTGCCGCGCCGCTGGCAGCGGAGACAATGTCGACTTCGCGACCAAACCCGTGCTGGCACAGCACATGATGCAACGCGCGCTCGACGCGAAGGTCCCGTTCTCCTGGCTCACCGCGGACGAGGCCGACGGTCAGGTCAAGTACCTCCGTGTCTGTCTCGAGGAACGCGATATTTCCCACGTGCTGGCCACCCGCCGCAGCGACGACGTGTACACCCCGGACGGGCGCACCGGCTGCGCCGGCGAGATCGTCGCCCCGGTTTCCGGGGAAGCGGGGAATCTCAACATGGTGAGAAGACAATGACTAGGTTGCGAAACTGTAGCGCGGTGCAATCTTCTAAGGATCGCAACCAAGCGCCAGGGCGGCGACACAAAACATAGGATCTGTTCGTTTGGTTCGTCACGATGAGAGGTGCATTTCATGGGTCGGTTGAGTGGCAAGGTTGCGGTAGTCACAGGTGGCTCACGCGGCATGGGCGCCTCGCATGTGCGTTTCATGGTGAGAGAAGGAGCCATGGTGGTGTTCAGCGACCTCCTTGAGGCTGAGGGCAAGGCACTGGCAGACGAGCTGGGTAAGAATGTCGCATTCGTACCGCAGGATGTGACCAAGGCCGATGACTGGGGAGTGGTGATCCGCACCACCGAGGAGCGCTTCGGTCACGTGAACGTCCTGGTCAACAACGCGGGCATCGCGCCGGCCGGATCGTTCGAAGAAACCACCGAGGAGCAGTTTCGCCGAACCTTGGACATCAACCTCATCGGTACGTGGCTGGGAATCAAGTCCGCCCTCGTCTCGATGCGCGCAGCAGGCGGGGGATCAATCATCAACATCTCGTCCGCAGCCGGGATCATCGGAAACAAGAACTATGCGGCGTATACATCGTCTAAGTTCGGCGTGCGGGGGCTGACGAAAGCCGCCGCCGCCGAACTCGGACGCGACGGAATCCGGGTGAACTCCGTTCACCCCGGTATGATCGCCACCACGATGCTCGAGGGCACTCCCAACGATCTGCTTGCGCGTGTGGTGGAAGGCATCCCACTCGGTCGAGTTGCTCAGCCTGAAGAGGTCTCGAACCTCGTGCTCTTCCTTGCCTCAGACGAGTCAAGTTATTCGACAGGTTCGGAGTTCATTGTAGATGCGGGCGTCACCGCTATCTGAGGTACCGACGGCAGAAACTGACAATAAGAGCTAGCTGCATTCCTCGGTGTGCACCCCGGACAATCCGCCGACGCCATTTCGGGGCCGACTCGGATGTTGGTTGTCGCCAAACAGCGAACATGCAGGTATCAGTGAGAAATATTTCGCAGCGTCGGGTACGGACCGGCACTTTTTAGGGAAAGCCGGATTCAAAGCCAATCCTGCTCGCATCCTCACTGCCGAAGGTGCCAATACTCTTGAGAAGCAGTCAATTACATACAGATTCATCGCTGAACAGATCGAGAAAGTTCAATCATTCTTCGGGATGTATTGCTGAGCGAGGCGATAGCTTGGCGCGCCCACGTTGGAAGGCCGGTAATCTGAGTTGGCCCGATGTAACGTGCGAGTCTGCGCATACGTACACGGCGCCATCGGCAGCGCAGAGTCCATCGTTACGCGAGCGATGTTTCGCGGTGTCCACCAGTTAAGGCATCTTTATGAGACTTCGAGCACGAATAATCTCTAGAATTAGAGTTAATTTATTCCGAACAAGTCGGACAGTCCGATGTCAACTACCGAATTCCGAGATTTATTTCCTATGAGGAATAGCTTGTGAGGACAGAATGACACTGCGTAAGAATCGAAAAGCCGTACTCGCATCCCGCCCACTCGGATTACCGAATCGAGGGAATTTCAGAATCATTGATGACATAGTTGGCGAGCTTGGGCCGGGGCAAGCTCTAGTCGAGAACCAATACTTATCTGTTGATCCAGCGATGCGTGGCTGGGTTAGCGATGAGTCGAACTATGCCGATCCAGTTGCCATTGGTGCTGTGATGCGCGCCTCTGCCGTGGGCCGGGTAGTTTCAAGCCGATCGACTCATCTGAAACTCGGAGAGATTGTCGTCGGAAGGTTTGGATGGCAGGAGTATGCCATTGTGGACGACATGACCGAAGTAAGAGTTGTCAGCGCGTCTTACCCTCCTTCTCTCGCCCTCGGCGCGTTGGGTGCCAATGGAGTCACTGCCTGGCTAGGGTTTATGAATATCGGGCAACCAAAACGCGGTGATGTGGTCGTTGTGTCCACCGCTGCTGGCGCAGTCGGGTCTCTCGTTGGCCAACTCGCACGACTGGCCGGATGCCGCACGATCGGCATCGTGGGTAGCGATGAAAAAGCAGACATTTGCCTGAACGAGTTCGGTTACGACGTAGCAATTAACTACAAATCGGATACGTTTCTCGATCATCTTGAAGACGCATGCGCTGATGGAGTTGATATATATTTCGATAACACATCGGGTCGAATTAGCGACGCTGTCATGGGCTATCTAAACAAAAATGCTAGGATAATCGTATGCGGTACAGCGGCGATTGAATCCTGGGATCCCTTACCTACTGGTCCTAGAATTCATCGGCAGCTGCTGACAAAGCGTGCGCGGATGGAAGGATTCTTGTTGCAAGATCACAGTCACGAATTCGATAGCGTAGTTGACCATCTTACTACTCTTGTGGATAGCGGTGCGCTAAAATACAGAGAACATGTTTTGGTAGGCATTGAGCGTGCGCCTGAAGCTCTTGAACTGCTCTTGAAAGGTGGCAACCTCGGGAAGACGATTATCCAAGTCGATTGAAACAAGGTTATGATCGACCGCGTGGAATTGCGCATGTGAGTGCGCCCGACGCACGGAAATCGGTTGCCATGGAGTCGATGGCGACGCTCAATACAATTCTCAGGAACGCGGACAGTTGCGTGATGGTGAGGGGACCTACCGGCATTTTCCGGTGGGTTCCTGACCGGAAAATGCTGGAGGTGAGTGGCGGGGATAGCAGCCGGCGTAGCGGCGGATTGTGGCGGTCATCGCTACAGCAGTCGTTCCATCTCTTCGATGGGTGTGCGAAGGCCTAGCCGTTTCCGGTGGCGCTGATTGAGTTGCCGTGACACGTTCCAGGTCCGCTTCGAGTGCACAGTCAGGTCCGTGCCTGAGGGGAAGTGCTGACGGAGAATGCCGTCGTATTCTCGTTGGTTCCGCGCTGCCATGGTGAGTGTGGATCACAGAAGTAGATGTCGATGCCGGTGGCCGCGCTGACGCTCTTCCAGTCCCGCATCTCCGAACCCTGGTCCCACGTCAGGGTCCGTCGCAGGTTAGCGGGCAGCGTCTCGAGGTGTTCGGACATCGCCGGCGCGGTGTGCTCGGGCTTGTATTCGCCGCCGGGCAGATGAACGAGCGTGCCGGTGCCCGTCGAACGTTCGACGAGTGTGCAGATCGCGCCCAGATTCCGTTTGCCGACAATGCGATTTGTCTCCCAAGGTCCATGATCAGAACGGGCGTTCACGTCTTTGGGGCGGTCGGCGATATTGGCAATGTCGGGGATCCAGTTCTTGCGCTGGCCGACCTTCCGACTGGGTCGGCGCAGCCGACGTCCAGTCCGCAGCGATCGGGTGAGGGTGTGTTCGAGTCCGCCGCGGACGGTTGGTAGAGCGATTGGCAAATGGTCTGGGTGCTCACCCGCATCTGTGGATCGTCGATGACATCCACGCTCGAGCTGGACATGGCCGCCCCATCGATAAACTGATCGAGCGAGCGATTCACCTGCACGGCCGTGAAGTGGTTGAGGCCGGTGCAATCAGGGTGCTTGAGGCACTGAAATAGTCTGCCGTTGCCCGCTCAGCGATCGGATAGCGGCACAGTGCTGTGGCACCCCGATGCGGCAGTCGGAGCACGATCGATCGAACCCGGAAAGTATCGGCGGCTTGCACACCGAATCCGGACGGGTTAGTCATGTCTTATGACCGAGAACCCGGGAACCCGCGCGGGTCTGAATGTCGGCGACGAGGTCAAGGTTCATGCTGAGGGAACCTCGGTGTTCACGACGACAGCCCGGCCTACCCCGTCCTGAGCCGGGTCGCCGCCGATCAGTGGCCGCAGGTCTTCGACGACTGGAACCACCTCGCCCCGTGGCGTCAGACGCGGCGCTCAGAGTTTTGCGGATGCACTCGGATTGGTGACACAAACGAAACAGGCCACACCGCTTTTCCACCGCGCTCCTTTGCGGTGCCCGGTCGGTGTTGCGGGCAGCACTGTTTTACCCACGGACCGCTCACCCGCACCTACTCGATAGAGCAGAGAGCACGAAGTCCGCAGTGACCTAACGCGGCGCGTTCGCGATCTGGGGAGCGAATTGCGCCCTTTGCGGTGTCAGGTCTGGCTGACCTGCACTTCGTTGTCGGTGATCTGGAAGCTCATTAGATCTTGACCGACGGTCAGCGGTCCGTCGTAGCTTTCCCGGGTCCGCTCGATGAGGGTCTCGTCAGGGATGCCGGGCACGCGTCCGGGGATTCCGTTGACGATGTGGCTGTATACCGCCATCTCCGGGCGGGTCTTGGCGAAGATCTCGCCCGCCTGCCGCGGATTGGTGTGGTGGGCGTAGACGTTCGGCAGCGCCGACGGGTCTTGGAAGTCGGCGACTTCGTGGATCAGGACGTCGACGCCGGTGCCGTAACGGATCACGTTGTCCACTGGCACGGTGTCACCGCTGATGAGTACCGATTTGCCGGCGTAGTCGACGCGGTAGCCAACGGCTGGTTCGATGGCGTTCTTCGGGTCGTGTTGCACCGTGAACATGGTCACCGCGACACCGTCGCGATCGAAAATCACTCGGTCACCTTCGAATTCGTGGGAGACGATCGGTGTCGTGGCAGGGTCGACTTCCGCGTCCGCGACGCGGACGTCGATGTCGTTGCGGAACGTCTGCACGAGTCCGTCGCCAATGCTCTTCACACCGGCCGGTCCGTATAGATCGAAGGCGCCCTCGCGTCCGCCGAGTGCGGGGATGTATCCGCTCAGCCACATGTCAGCGAGGCCATTGACGTGGTCGGAATGGAAGTGCGTCAGGAAGACTCCGTCGATCTGTCCGAGCGGGACGCCGGCCTGAGTCAACCGGGTGGTCGCGCCGCGTCCTGCGTCGAAGACGAGATTCAGTCCGTTGGCCTGGACGAGGGTGGACATGCCGAACCGAGCTTGATGCCGCTCAGTGTCCTTTCACCGTCGGGAGCAATTGAAGCGGTGGTGAGGTCGAAGGTGCACCCGGACAACAGCTGGGATGCTGTGACACGTCCTTTGAGGATTGTGGCGAACACGAGAGTTTGTTTACACAACGGCGACATCGATCGGGACACGCTCGCCGAGAATCAGTGGGGGCGAACCTCTTCGAAGGCCAATTCCCAGTGGACGGTGCGCGGTGACACTGATGAACGCCCCGAGATCACCCACCACCCCGATCCCACTCGTCGCCGGTGGGCGGATCCGCTTCGCTATCGAACCTGCCGTCCCTACACCGTCCGCGCACTCTCGAAGCACTTCGTCGTCTGCACCCGCCCACGCGACTTCACCACCGGTGAGTTTGTCTACTCGGTCATCGACTGGCGCAACGGAATCCGCGGCCCGATAAACGTGATCGGACACGGCGCGGACGTGAGCACTGAGGAGCGGTGCCGGGACCTCCTCGCGGATCTGGAAGCGGCCGGTGGGAGATCGGCCACCGAGACCGCGTCCAACTCGACATCCTCGACCGATACGATTGGTCGGCGGGTATTTCCCGTTCTTAGCGTCCCATGAGGTGGACGACCAGGCTTGCGTGAATGCGCTGCACCGTCTGTTGCACGTGGGCGACAGCCCATGGCATCCGCGCTCGGGTGAGCCGCATCGACGGCCCCGACAGGGAAATCGCACCGAGCGGATTTCCGCTCGGTGACTTCACCAGCATGGCCACAGCGTGAACCCCGCGTTCCGCTTCGCCGAAGATCGGAAGGTAGTCCCGCTGCACTCGAATCGCCCGGCGAAACGCTTCAATGTCTGCATAGCCACTGTCCTCTGGCGGCCCGTCCGTGTAGATGGCAGTGAAGGTGTCCTCCGGTATCGCCGCGAGAAGAAGTCTGCCGGTTGCTGCGATGTGACTGGGTAGCAAGACTCCCATTCTGCTCCCTATGCGCAGAGGCTGCGATGCTTCGACGCTGTCGATGACCCTGACCATTTGTCCTTCGAGGGTCATCAGGTGAGCCGTTTCGTCGGTCTCTTCGACAAGCCATTCGATGTGCGGTCGGACGAGCTCCGCAAGTTGTGCAGTACTCACACCCGCCGGACCGTCCACAGGCCCGGTGTAGGTGTAGGTCCGGTCGGAGTTCTGTTTGGCGAAACCGTTACCGCAGAGACTGCCGAGGAGTCGGTGGGCCGTCGACCTGGCCACGCCCAGTTCGTCGGCGGCGTCGCTGACTCGCGCCGCGTCCGTGTGCTGCAGATAGCGCAGCAGTCGCAACACGTTGTCCGCCGAGGTGTAGGTCGCAGCATTCGACATAGCGGAATTCTAGCCAGAATCATTCTTCTATGTCTAATGCGCGTTGTAACGTGAGTCACGCGCCAACGAGGTAAGTGACCGGCCCCCATCCGACTGCCGATCGTGGCCGACCGCTGAAGCCGATGGTGACATCTACCAGTTCCAGGAATCGAGGATCATGAGCTACTACGCCACCATCAATCCGGCAACCGGTGAGCGGGTATGCGAGTTCGACCGCGCAACCGAGGCGGAGATCGATGCCGCGTTGGCGAACTCGGCAGCGGCATACCACGGTTGGCGTGCGGTACCCCTGGCAGAACGCGCCGATATCCTGCGACGGATCGCCAAGACCTGGCGCGAGCAAACGAACGACCTCGCTCCCACACTGACCGTCGAACTAGGCAAGCCGGTCGCACAAGCACGAGCGGAAGTCTCGTTGTGCGCCGACATCTTCGATTACTACGCAGACCAAGGCCCAGCTTTCCTCGAGGACGAGGTTCTCTCGATCGCCGCCGGCGGCACCGCTGTCGTACGCACCGAACCGATCGGTCCACTGATGGGGGTGATGCCGTGGAACTTCCCCTACTACCAGGTGGTCCGATTCGCGGCACCGAACCTGTTACTGGGCAACACGATAGTGATCAAACATTCGCGGAATTGCCCACAGTCCGCCCTCGCCATCAGCCGGATGTTCGCCGACGCCGGGCTGCCCGGCGACGTGTATGTGAATGTGTTCGCCGACAGCACACAGGTGGGACGGATGGTCGCCGACTCCCGCATCCGCGGTGTGTCCCTGACCGGCTCCGAGCGCGCCGGCTCCGCCGTCGCCGAGATCGCCGGCCGGCACATGAAGAAGTTCGTCCTCGAACTCGGCGGTTCCGACCCGTTTATCGTGCTCGACGACAGTGATCTCGACTCGTCGGTCGCCGCGGCAGTGAACAACCGGCTCTACAACGCCGGTCAGGCGTGCACGGCATCGAAGCGTTTCCTCGTCCTCGACCAGGTCTACGACCGGTTCCTCGACAAGTTCACCCGAGCCATGGATTCCGTGAACCCCGGCGACCCAACCGATCCGGCGACAACTCTGGGGCCGCTCTCGTCCCGCCACGCGACCGACGAACTCGCCGAGCAGGTCGACGATGCGATCGACAAGGGCGCGACGCTTCTGACCGGCGGACGACGCTCCGGCGATGCCGACGCCGCCTACGAACCCACGGTTCTCGCCGGGGTGACTCCCGATATGAGGGCCTACCACGAGGAACTGTTCGGACCGGTCGCCGTGGTTCATCGCGTCCGGGACGAGGAGGACGCGATCGTCGTCGCGAACGAGTCGCCGTTCGGTCTCGGTGCGGCTGTGTTCACCGGTGACCCCCAGCAGGGACGACGAGTCGCGGAACGTTTGGACGTGGGCATGGTGTGGATCAACGGCACCAGCAAGAGTTCACCCGATCTGCCGTTCGGCGGCGCGAAGTGTTCGGGAGTCGGTCGAGAGCTCGGTCGATTCGGCATCGACGAGTTTGCCAACAAGAAGCTCATACGCACCGTCCGCTGACGCCTCCCGGGGTGCGCCTTCCGACCGTGTCTCGCCGCCTTCCTCGATTTCCCAGTCTTCACCACCATCCGAACAAAGATCTCTCGAGCCTCGCCCGCGCAATGGCCACACTCGCGGAGCGCAAGGTTGACGAAAGGGTGCAATTTTGATGATCAAAGCCCAGTTCAAGTCCATGTCGGTCGCCGAGCTGACAAGGAAGCTCGCGTCCGCGGAAACCGCGTCGTTGCTCCTTGCCCTGGTGGAGATGACCGGCGACACCGCATCGCTCGACCGGTGGGGCAAGTGGATCCAGGGTCCGACACCGATCAATGCCGAGTTCCCCACGGCCGAAGCCGAGGAAATCCGGGCTCGGGTCGCCGACCTGCTGATCGAGCGGGGGGCACAGACGGAGCGTCTGTCGGAGGATTCGGAGCTGTTCCGGGCGCTCACCGCGGCCGCGACCGACCGGGTGATACCCGATGCGGAGAAGCCGCTGGTACTGAAGGAAATGGGCCTGCTCGACGAGGCGTTCGTCGACTGGGGCGCCGTACGACCGGATCGTGCGGACCAGTTCCCGGTCGTGATCATCGGTGCCGGCATGTCCGGGATCGCCACCGCGATCCACCTCGAGCGGATGGGGATTCCGTTCGTCGTGCTCGACAAGAACGACGAGGTCGGCGGCACCTGGTTGGTCAACACGTACCCGGGATGCGGGGTCGACATCGCAAGCCACTACTTCTCGTTCTCCTTCGCGCCCAAATCCGACTGGAGCCGGTACTACGCGAAACAGCCGGAGATCCTCGCGTACCTGAAGGACATCGTTCGCACCTTCGGTATCGGCGAGAAGATCGAGTTCCGCACCACCGTTCAGTCGGTTTCCTACGAAGAGGCCACACAGGAGTGGGTCCTGGAAATCCGGACCGGCGACGGACCGGCCCGAACCATGCGAGCGAAGGTGGTTGTCAGCGGTGTCGGCGCGCTGAGCACACCCTCCGTCCCGGAGCTTCCCGGCCGAGGGGAGTTTCGGGGAAAGGTGTGCCACTCGGCGGAGTGGGACCCGACCATCGACGTGACCGGTAAGAAGGTCGTCCTGGTCGGGAACGGGGCGAGCGCCAACCAGATCGGCCCGGCGATCGCACCTGATGTCGAAAGACTGACGGTGCTGCAGCGCAGCCCGCAGTGGGTCAACGGTGTCACCGGGTACCTCGACTCGGTCCCCGAGGACGAGAAGTGGGTGCTCTCCAACCTTCCCGCGTACGAACGGTGGTTCCGGGTACGGACCATGCTCTCGATGAACGACATCATGCGCCCCGCGGCAACTGTCGACAAGAACTGGGACGGACCCGAGGGAACGATCAACGAGGCCAACGAAAAGCTGCGTGAACGCCTGATTGGCTACATGAGATCCGAGCTCGGGGAGCGGCAGGATCTTCTGGACCAGATGGTGCCGGACTTTCCCCCGATGATGAAGCGGATGCTCCGCGACAACGGCTGGTGCCGGATGTTCGGACGCCCGAACGTCGAGCTGGTGACCGGGGCGGCCAGCCGGTTCACGGAGAACGGCATCGTCGACGAACACGGCCGGCAGCACGAAGCCGACGTCATCATCTTCGCGACCGGTTTCAAGGCGGCGCGCATGCTCTCGTCCTACGAGGTCGTCGGCCGTGACGGCGTCTCCATCCGCGACGTGTGGGGCGAGGAGGACCCGCGCGCCTACCTCGGGCTCACGGTCACCGGGTTCCCCAACCTCTTCATCCTGTATGGGCCGAACACGAACATCGGTGTCGGGGGAAGCATCTTCTTCCAGGCCGAGGCCCAGAGCACCTGCATCGCCCGGCTGATCCGCGACATGATCGAACGCGGCGCCTCCAGCGCCGAGGTCCGGCAGGACGTCTTCGAGGACTACAACCGCCGCCTCGACCAGGAGATGGAGACGCTGATCTGGTCGCTTCCCGTCGGTACCACCTGGTACCGGAACTCGAAGGGCAGGGTCACCGCCAACATGCCCTGGACCTCAGCCGACTACTGGAACATGACCCGGTCCACGTCTCTGGACGACTTCGTCGTGCGTTACCCCGACGACGAACGAGGAACCGCACACGCCGACGATATCTACCGGGAGTTGGACAGCGATGTCGCACGTACGCACTGACCTGACCACGCCACGGTTCTTCGCCGAAGGCACCAAGCCGGAGATGAACCCGGACACCGATACCTGTGTCGTATTCGTCCACGGCCTCGGCGGCAACTCGATGGTCCACCATCCACTGCAGGAAGCCGTCGCCGGTATCCACGCCACCGTCGCAATCGACCTCATCGGTCTCGGCCGGAGCCGGCACAGTGTTCCGGAATCAATGGAGACCTGGGTCGACCAGATCCAGGAGGCCGTGGCCGCGGCGGGACGGTTCCAACACCTGATCCTCGTGGGACATTCGTTGGGCACCTTGATCGCTCGTCGTGTCGCGGCCCGCGACGCGCGGGTGGATGCGCTGGTGCTGTTCGGTCCGATCACCGCCCCCAGCGACGAGCAGCGCCCGATCTTCACCTCGAGGGGACAGGCCGCCCTCACCGACGGCATGCCCGCCGTCGCGGACAATTTCGGAGTCGCGAGCCTCGCCGCGCACACCCTCGCCGGCAAGCCGCTCTCCGTTGCCCTGGTTCGGGAGTTCCTCCTGGGACAGGACCCCACCAGTTACGCGGCGTGCTGCGCTGTCATCGGTGACGCCACCGAACCCGGTGCTCCGATGGCCCAGGCATGCCGGGCGTTACTCGTCCGAGGATCCGACGACAGAATTTCCTCGCACGAGCTGGTCTTCGCAGTTGAGCACAGCCTGCGGCCGGCACAGACGCGGACCGTCGTCCTCGACGGAGTCGGACACTGGCCGCAAATCGAATCCGTCGATGTCTGCACCCAGCTGCTCCTCGAACACGTTCACAACACACACCCGCTCGCACACGCCGGCCACTGAGCCGAACACACGACCTTTTCGTCGAAACGGAGAAATGACATGAAGGACCTCGAGGGCAAGGTCGCCATCGTGACCGGCGCCGCCCGCGGAATCGGACTCGATTACGCCCTTCGACTGGCCGAGCGGGGCGCGAACATCGCGATCTGCGACCTGAACCTGCAGTCGGCGCAGGAATACGACGAGGAGTTGAACCGTCTCGTCGACGGCGATCTCGAAAAGACGCTGCGCCAGTGGGGAACCGATGTGATCCTCGAACAGGTCGACGCCACCGACCGGGACTCTCTCCAGAACTTCGCCGACACGGTCCATCAGACCTGGGGACGCATCGACGTGCTGGTCTGTAATGCCGGCGGCGGCGGCAACTTCGCCGCACAGCGGCCCTCGGAAATCGAGGAGTCGGCGATGCACGCGACATTCGAGCGGAACATCTTCTCCACGATCCACACCGTCGCCGCCGTTGCTCCCTATATGAAGCAGCAGAAGTCCGGGAAGATCATCACGATCTCGTCCTTCACCGGGACGATGGTCCTCGGTGACGGACACGGCGCGGACTACGCCGTCGCCAAGGGGGCTGTCGCCCACTACACCCGCTGTCTCGCGCAAGACCTCGGTCCCGCGGGCATCACGGCCAACGCGATCGCCCCGGGTTTCATCGCCAGCGGTCAGTTCAAAGCCCGACTCGGCGCCGCCGACCCGAAACGCCTCGAGGAGTGGACCAACATGAGCGCTCTGCGCCGGCTCGGTACTCCCGAGGACTGCGCCGACCTCGTCGAGTTCCTTGCAGGACCGAAGTCCGACTTCATCACCGGCCAGGTCATTTGCATCGACGGCGGTATCACCCGCTCGGCGCACTGACCACCGAACGACCCTGCACGTCAATTCCGCCCGTGCCCCTTCACACGGCGGCGGAGAACCAGCTCTTCGCCGATACCACCGCCTGGGCCTACGCAGTGACGATCCACCCGCACGGGAGCACCGTGTGGGAGACGATATGACAAGGAATGTCCCATGACCACGACAAGTCAGACGAGTCAGGTGAAGCCGCCAGCACACCCTGTACGGTCGACTCCGAGCACGGCACGCGCTTGGACGGTGGCGATCGTCCTCTTCGTCTTCATGCTGCTGAACTGGGCGGATAAGGCGATCCTCGGGCTCGCCGCCGAGCCGCTCATGAAGGAACTGGGTCTGTCGGCCTCGCAGTTCGGCCTCGCGAGCAGCGCTGTCTTCCTCCTGTTCGGCCTCTCCGCCCTGTTCACCAGCACTTTGTCGGACCGAGTCGGAACCCGCCGCTTGCTGCTCGTCATGGCGGTGCTGTGGTCCGTCGCGATGGTCCCGGTCCTACTCGTGCCGACCCTCGGAGCACTCATCGCCGGTCGCACCCTCCTGGGCGCCGCAGAAGGCCCCGCCTCCCCGCTGGCCAGTATTGCCGCCATGAAATGGTTCCCCGCCGAGAAACGGACCCTTCCGGTCTCCATCGTCGTTACCGGCTCCCTCATCGGCCTCGCCGTCGCCGCGCCGACGCTGAGCTGGGTGATCTCGAACTGGGGATGGCGTTCGGCGTTCATCCTGATGGCCGCCCTCGGACTGATCTGGGCCCTCGTCTGGCTGGTCGTCGGTAAGGAAGGCCCGTACCTCTCAGCGGACACTGCTGAGGATACGGAGGCGGCCGCGAAGTCGGAGTCCGTCAGCACCGTCAGACTGCCGTGGTGGAAGCTCCTCTGCACGCGGACGTGGCTGTGCTTCACCCTCGGACTGTTCGCCGCCTACTGGACCTCCGCGCTGCTGCTGAGCTGGATGCCCCACTTCCTGACCTCTCAGCTCGGGTTCTCGGCGGTCACCGCCGGTAACCTCGTGGGTGCCGCAGCGCTGCTCTGCGCGATCGCGATGCTGTTGCAGGGCTTGATCGGTGACCGCGTCATGTCCCGTGGCGGCTCCAGCTGGATCGCACTCGGTTGGGTCAGTGGCGGTGCGGTCCTGACCAGTGGAGTCGCGATGCTCGTCTTCGCTGTGCTGCCCGGTAACGGCGTCGTGAATATCGTCGTGATGCTGGTGGCGTTTTCGTTGTGCCTGGCCGTAGGAAGCGCGGCACCCAACGCGATCGCCCACATCATCCCGTCTCAGCAGCACGGGTTGGGGTTGGGTTCCTACATCGCCTTCGGCACGTCTGCCGGGGTCATTGCGCCGGCGTTCACCGGTCGTGTCCTCGACCTCGCAGCTAGTGAGAGTGACGGGTATTTCATCAGTTTCGTCGTCTCGGGCGTGCTCATGGTGGCGGCCGGCGGGATGCTGATCGCCCTGGGTAACCCGGACCGGGACCGCAAGCGGTTGGAGGCGGCGTCCACGGAGTCGCGCCCGACGGCATAGCCGCGGCCGTCTCGATCCGCCCCGCCCCGCCACGCGCATTAGGCGCACAGACACCCTCAGAAGAGAGCAGCAGATGAATGAGAAGACAAAGGTCGTGTTCGCCGGTCTCGGGATCATGGGATTCCCGATCGCGAAGAGAATCCACGAAGCCGGGTTCGACCTCACCGGAGTGGACAACTCCGAGGCGGTCCGCGCCAATGCCCACGCCGCGGGGATCCGCATGACCGAATCACTCACCGAAGCCGTCGCGGACGCCGACGTGGTACTGATGATGCTGCCGACGGTCGAAATCTCCCGCCTGGTGTTCGACGAGGTCCTCACTCATGCCCCGGCAACCTCGATCCTGGTGCAGCTGGGCACGATCGGATACGCCGAAGCTGTGCGCGAGGCCGAGGCGGCCCGGACAAAGGGAGTGACCTACCTCGACGCACCGGTCATCGGCGGGGGTGCTCCGGCCGCCGAGGCCGGCAACCTGAAGATCCTGGCAGGCAGCGACGGGCCGATCCCGGCAGGAACGGAGCAGCTGTTCCGCTGCTTCAGCGCCCGCACCTTTCACATGGGCATCCCGGGCGCCGGACAGATGACCAAACTCGTCCACAACACCCTGCTGGCCTCGATCGCGACGTCCACGGCGGAAGCATTCGCCGTGGCGCGGGGTTTCGGCATTGATCCAGATGTGGCCTGGGACGTCTTTCGCTCGTCCTCGACGAACTCCTTCGCGCTCGAGTGGCTCTTCGCGCCAGCCCTGAAAGACGACTACAGCGGCGGCGCGAAGGTCGACATCCTCCTCAAGGACCTCCGACTGTACATGGACGCACTTGCGACTCGCGACCCCGGCGACGTCGTCACGCACGGTCTCGGGGCGCTCGAACTCTACGAGGACTGCCATCGGCTCGGACATGGGCAGGACGACATCGCCGTCGTCTTCAAGGTTCTCGGGGAGCGCGCCACGGCCGGAAATGGTCTGGGGGCATAGCCCTTCCACTCTTATCGGCCACCAACCACTCCCGCAACTCCGCGCCATCCGCATCGACGAACCCCGTCACCGTCACTAGGAAATATCGTGATAGACAGTGAACCCGACTACCGCTTCACACTCGCCAACGAACGCACCTTCCTCGCCTGGATCCGGACGGCACTGGCGCTACTCGCCGCAGGTGTCGCCGTAGGCCAGTTGTTCACGGCGACGCACGACGAATCCCTCCACCAAGTACTGGGAATCGTGTGCATCACACTCGCGACCACGATCGCGCTGGGCGCGTTCGTCCGGTGGCGGCAGGTGCAATCAGCGATGCGACGGGGTGACCCCCTACCAACCTCCTCCATGGTGCGACTGACCGTGGGCGGGGTCTGCGCCGCGGCCCTCGTATGCGGGACCTTGGTCCTCACGTGAACCTTGCGGACGGCCGAGATCCGGGACTTCAACCCGAACGAACCACTCTGGCGTGGCGACGCACCCTGCTCACCGCAGTATGCACGCTCTTGCTCTGCCTACG
The DNA here is from genome assembly GCF_000280725.2 of Rhodococcus sp. JVH1. Taxonomy (NCBI): domain Bacteria; kingdom Bacillati; phylum Actinomycetota; class Actinomycetes; order Mycobacteriales; family Nocardiaceae; genus Rhodococcus; species Rhodococcus sp. JVH1. The sequence goes on from NZ_CP166290.1 coordinate 944,710, forward strand.
CGCCGCAACGACCGCGTCGTCGCCAGCTCTGCTCGGCGTCGTCGGACTTGTGCTGGTAACGATCGGCGTCCTGGCGTCGTGTTCGATTGTGCGCGCTCGCCGCTATCGGAGAAATCCCCACGACCCGCGCCCCATGCCTGACCTCGGCCCGGCGGCCGTCAGTGTCTCAATGGCGTTGGGGGCAGGCGTATGTCTTACCCAACTGCTCTGAACAGGTTCGCGACCGACCGGTCGGCGACTCGAGTACCCGGGCCGGTCGCCCCGCATCCAGCGTGCCAGAACCTGATCGGTGCGAAAAGGAAGGAGAGATGGCGTGGTCGTGGAGCAGTTGTTCCTGGGAGCAGTGGTCGTCGCGGTTGCGGCGGCGATCGGGGGAGTGTCGGGATTCGGGTTCGCCTTGGTCTCCACCCCGCTGTTCCTGCTGATCGGCCTGCCCCTACCGACGGTGGTGGCGATCAACTTGGCTTTCGGCATGTCGACCCGACTGGCCGTTGCCATTCAGTTGTGGCGGGAGATCGACTACGGCCGTGTACTGACTCTTCTCGTCGGCACTGTGCCAGGGATAGCTCTCGGGTGGCTCCTTCTCGAACACGCGGATACGGCCATCCTCAAGAAGGGGGTGGGAGTCGCCGTTCTCGTGGCGGCACTCGTGTTGGCGACGTCGCGGCCCACTGGCCGACGGTTCGGGCGTGCCGCAGCATCCGGGGTCGGCGCCGTAGCCGGTGTGCTGGGCATCGTCGCATCGCTGAACGGAGTACCTCCTGCGGTCATGTACGCCCGTGAAGGGCGCAGCGCGACCTCGACACTCGCCGACCTGGCCGGATTCCTGGTGTCCTCCAGCATCCTGTCCGCTGTGGTGGTCGTGATGAGCGCACCCCGCGACACCGGGACCATTCTGATCGGAGTCGCCTGTTGGCTACCGGTCGCGTTGGTTGTAACAGCCATCAGTACCCGCTTCGCACGGCGGCTGCCCGCGGACACCTTCCGCAAGGGAGTGATTGTGCTGATCGCTGCGGGAGGTTTGTCCGTGCTGCTCTCGACTTGATCCCGGCCCTCGAAGGCCCCACACTGGTCCTCCTCCACGCCGCACAGGTCCTCCACAACTCGGCGAGCGCAGGCGAAGTGACGGTTCCACACTCGCCCTGATGTGAGCCATCAGCCCACACCCGAGAGCAGGCAAACCACCCTCCGCCTCATCCGCGCCCGGGCCGCAGCACAACGCAATCGAAGTTATCGGACGAAGTAACTGCGCTTACGAACTTAAGGAGTACCTATGAGTAATCTGTTCACCTCATTGAAGCTGCGAGAACTGGAAACCCCGAACAGGGTCTGGATGTCGCCGATGTGCATGTACTCCGCCGCACCCGAAGGCCCGGCGACCGGCGCGCCGACGGACTTTCACCTCGCCCACCTGGCAAGTCGCGCGGCTGGCGGTGCCGGTCTGATCATGGTCGAGGCCACGGCCGTCCGACCGGATGGACGCATCACTCCCTGGGACCTAGGCCTGTGGAACGACACCCAACTGAACGCGTTTGCGCCAATCACAACCGCCATTCGCGCCCACGGGGCGGTGCCGGCGATTCAGCTCGCCCATGCCGGAAGGAAGGCATCGGTGGACAGCCCGTGGTCCGACGGTCGATGTCGCGATGGCCCAGCACGTGCTGCCCGCCCCGGCCGGCGTCGTGGGCACCCATCCCGGGCCGGTGCTGTCCGCGGCCGACAGCATGCGGATCACCGTCCACGGCCGCGGCGGGCACGGCTCCATGCCGCAGGCCACGGTCGACCCGGTGGTGCTGGCCGCGATGACCGTGATCCGGTTGCAGACCGTCATCTCCCGGGAAACCGCGCCGGGGGAGTCCGCGGTCCTCACCGTCGGCAGCCTCACCGCCGGAACCAAGAGCAACGTCATCGCCGACCACGCGGTCCTGCAACTCAACATCCGGACCTACAGCGACGCGACCCGCACCGCGATCCTGGGTGCGATCCGCCGGATCGTGATCGCCGAATGCCACGCCTCCCGGTCGCCGAGGGACCCGGAGTTCGAGTTGTTCGACCGTTTCCCACCCACCGTCAACGACCCGGACACCACCGCCCGGGTGGCGGCCGCGTTCGCCGAGCATTTCGGTGACCGCAGCCGGGTGATGCCGATGCAGACCGCGCGCGAGGACTTCAGCGACATCCCCACCGCGCTCGGCGTGCCGTACACCTACTGGGGTTTCGGCGGCATCGACCCCGACACCTACCGCACCGCCGAGCGGGCCGGGCGGATATCGGAGGATATTCCGGTCAACCATTCGGCGACCTTCGCCCCGGTGATCCAACCCACCCTCGACACCGGCACCGAGGCGTTGGTCGTCGCCGCACTGGCCTGGTTGTGACAACTGCGTGCCCGGTCACGGCAACCGTCGCGGGTCCTGCCGGGCGTGCCACCTGCTACGACCGAGACCCTCACAACGGCAAGAGCATATGCGGCTCTCGATGGGTTCCTCCGGGCGACCGATCCCTGACCTGGACGTGCCGTCTCCACGACCGTCGGCGAAGACCCGCAGCGGAGGCACTCGGTGCCGTCGGCCGTACGTAGTGTGCTCCGGGCCACGCCGATCAGTGATCATATGGCAGTTCGCACTTGCCGCCGCTCGCCGATTCGACGCGAATCCGCGGATCAGCTGAGACCGATGCGGGCGTGCACCACACAATTCTCCTTGAGTACCATCCGGCCGATCGTGACATGCAGCGATGACCGAGAACCGGGATCACGGGTTAGTTGAAAAGTGCCGTCGCAAGATGTGAAAGACATTGCTGAGCAGTGCAATTGCATTGCCGATAACATCCTTACGTCACCGGATGAATCCACGTCCTTGTGGTGCGACGTCGCAGAGCATGCATCGCATGCGACACGTGCTCTGCCCGACTGCCATGCAGAGCACGTGTCGCCCGTCTGCGGACAGTCGCGTCAGTCGGCCGACGTAACGGTCCACATTGCTGGATGGATGTGTGAAGAACCTGGGCTTTCGGTCATCGCTCACCGGAGTCGATGGCGGGCGGGAGTCTTTTACGCCGGAGTCGTACAATGGAGTACACGCCGATGGGTTTCTCGACCCCGGCGGTCGGCGATCTCGCAACACCAGGCGCTCGTATCGGTGTTTGAGTATCTGAGCAGCGCACAAGGCGTCCTCGGAATGGACCATCGACTGCCTCGCTCGGACTTATAGCGGCAGGACCGGGGAAACGGCGTGAATCGTGGGTGTGGCCGCGTGCCACATGCAATTACGACAAAGGAGCACTGTGAACAGTGGGCATGAGGTAGACGAACTGCTCTTCTACGACCCACAAGCGGAGATCGGCCAGGCGACAACCAGGCCGGACGGAGCACTGGCCGGTTCCGTCACCCCCGCCGCCAATCCTGAGAGTAAGACCGGCGAGGAAATCCACCGCATGCTCTTCAGTGCGCAGTGACATCGTCACGCGCTCTGCAGGTCCTGCACCACCCAGTTGTCCGGTTGCTCCGGCTGCGCCTAATACGGTGACGTTCATCGTGTTGCGCTTTTCTGTTCAGTGTCATTGCATTTCGGGTGGCGGGTGCAATCTCGGTCGCGAGGCGGGCGATCGACTCCTCGACGAGAGTGCGGGGCATTCCGCCCCAATCTGCCTGCCCGAAGAATCGGTCGATGCCCAGCACTTCGTGGGCGAGGACGACCTTCATGGTCGGCTCGTCGGCGCTGCCGATCCTGATGGCGTGCCCGGGGCGGGTGCCGGCGGCGAAGCTTGCCTGATCTACTGGAAGCCGCGGCCGCGGGCGGCTTGGGTCGAAGGCATTCACGGTAGAGGACACCTCCCGCGCAGTAGATGTGCAGGCTCCGGCGAAGAAATGTGTGGAGCTGAGCGGCGTAGACGCCGCACTCTTGGGCGCCGGCGAGAACTCGGGCACATCGACCGCGCCGAAGCGTTCCTCGATGGCGGTGAAGGCAAGCGCCCAGTATGTTCGATCTCGGTGACGAGCGAGCAGCACGGCCGAATCAGAATTGACACAGGCGCTCGTCGGCCTGCCTGGCAGAATCCATAGTATGGCTAATTATCTGAGTCGCGCAGTCGCGGCGATTGACCGCCCGTTCCAGAGTCGGGGTTAGAACCTCCGATGTTGGGGATTCTCGCGTTCGTTCTGCTGGCGGTTGCCGTCATCGTTGTCGTGCATCTCGTCGCCGACAAGACGGGGTTACCTGCTGCTGCGCTCCTGACACTGGCAGGTCTGGTGGGTGCGGCGTTGCCGATACCCGGCATCGAGCTCGATCCGGAGGTGATTCTGACCTTCGTCATTCCGCCGCTGCTCTACAGCGCAGCACTGAACTCGTCACTGCTTGCCATCGGGAAGAACCTTCGCTCGGTGTTCAGTTTGTCGGTGGCGTTGATAGTTGCCACCGCGGTGCTGGTGGGTCTCGGTATCGATCTGCTGATACCTGGTGTGACGCTTGCTGCCGGCATCGCGTTCGGCGCAGCCATTGCTCCGCCGGATCCGGTGGCTGCACTCGCGGTGGGTAGGCGGGCTGGATTGCACCCGAAGATCATCACCCTTATCGAGGGCGAAGGCCTGCTCAACGACGCAACTGCACTGACGGTGTTCAGCGTGGCCGTTGCGGCTGCGACCAGCGGCGGCTTCTCGCTCGGCCATGCCGGTGGTCTGTTCCTGCTGGCGGCGATCGGCGGTGTCTTTGTCGGCGCGGTCATCGCGTTCGCCGTTCGGCTGGTGCGCTCGGTGGTACGGGAACCATTGATGCTCAACACCATTTCGTTGGCAACTCCGTTTGCCGCGTACCTGCTGGGGGAGCAGTTGCACGCCTCGGGAGTTCTGGCAGTGGTAGTGGCTGGTCTGCTCGTCGGGCATGACACACCGCGCGCGGTATCGGGCGCCAGCCGCCTGCAGACCGGTGCGGTGTGGCGGCTGGTCGACTTCTTGCTCGAAGGGTTCGTGTTCCTGTTGATCGGTGAGCAGCTTCCGACGATCTTGACCGGACTCGACGCCTACTCCACCGGCACGATCGTCGTCGCGTCCGTCGCGAGCGTAGGAATCGTCCTGCTGCTCCGGCCGCTGTGGCTGACGTTCACCGAATACCTGCCGCGACGACTGCACATGCGCCTGGGCGCGGAAGGCGCCGACGACAATCGGCGATTGAGCGGCAAAGAGGTGTTGGTGCTCAGCTGGGCCGGCACCCGCGGCGTCATCACGCTGGCCGCCATCTTTTCGCTGCCCCTCGTCACGTCGACCGGGGCGCCGTTCCCGGGCCGCGATCTGCTGCAGTTCTGTGCCTTCGTGATCGTGCTCGTGACATTGGTGGGCCAGGGAATGACGTTCGGCCCGCTGGTCCGTGCGATGGGCTTGCAGGCCGACGCCGCAGACGAGGCGCGGCTGCGGAACGAAGCGCGCGCGGCATCGGTGAGCGCGGCGCTGGCGGGACTGGACCAGATCGCTCACGACGAGGGACTCGAGCCGGGCGTGACCAGCGCATTGCGAACGAGCTTGGACCAACGCGCCGCGCGTTACCGCCGTCGGCTCGAGGCACTGCAGGATTACGGGGACGGCACGAGCGTAATTTCGCCGGCGTTCGAGTCGGCACTGAGCGCACGGCATCTGGTCATCGACGTCCAGCGCGAAGAATTGCTGCGCTGGCGCGATGCCGGCCGACTACCCGATGCGAGCCTGCGAATCCTCGAACGCGAACTCGATCACGAGGAGTACGCCCTGGGGTCAGGAGCGGGTCCGCGATGAGCGACTGATCCGGGGGGCGCGTGGGTGCGGCACCGAACATCTGCAGTACGCCGTTTCGTCCCCGGTCGCTGTGCTGGCTGCGGCCTCATAGCGCACGAGTCGAATCGAGTTGGGTACAGTTGTCATCCCGCTCGGATGGGAGGGTCGCGAGCTCGTGCGGCCTCGGGGTTGAACCTGTCGACCGTGCGGAGTAGCCCCGTCTCGTCGACCCCGATCGTGCTCGCAAGCTCCGACAGGGTGCCGGCGCGGTGGAGGTAGTCGGGCACCTCTCCGCCCGGTGTGACGCCGAAGATCCCGAACTTCGTCCAGTAGTTCTGGTCGAAGATCAGCCACGCCTTGGCATTCGGCATGGTGCCGGCGCCTCCGTAGAACCCCTTGGTGGGCGCGCCACCGGAATTGCCGGCGGCGTATAGGCCCGGGATGACCTTGCCGTCGGTGTCCAGGGCGCGCCCGAGTGCGTCGGTCTTCGGACCGCCCACGGTGCCGAGCGCGCTGGCACCGACCTCGAGGGCGTAGTACGGTGCGGTGTCGACCGGTCCGAGAACGCTCGACTTCGGGCTCTTCAGCACGGGTCGGATGATCTTCGCCAGGGGCCCGACCACGAGGGAACGCACGCGTTCGGGGTCGTTCTTCTTCGCCACCCGCCCCGCGAGCTTGCTCACGATCGGACCGATCGCCGCGGCGATGCGCATCCGGGCCTGTGCGGTGGCGGCGGGGAACCGTGCATCGGGGGAGTTCTTGCCCAAGTCGGGGATAGTAGGCGCCGAAGTAGCGGTCGAACATCGTGTCGCCGCGGTGGAACTGGGGAAGGTACTTTTGACGCGGCCGCGTCGCCGGCCGCTACCTGACGTCGCGCTCCGCCCCGAGTCAGCTCCAGGGCTGTCGCGACCTCGGCGTGCCGCTGTCTGCCGGCACGGGCTGGATCAGGGTCCGAGCGCGGCGTTGTGCGGGGTGAGAATCGCACCCAACAGGTAGTGCCCGTCGGCGGACGACCAGTTCGGACAGATCATGCGCGAGGTCGACCCGGAGACCGTCGAAGCGGGTTGTGCTGGGCGGTTGCCTCGATGGTGCCGGCAGCAAATGATCGTCGCGTGCGTGATCGCCGGGCGGTGGGTGATCGCTGGTGGTCAGTGACGGTCGTTGTCGTCGACCCAGTAGGTGAAGGTGTACCGGCTGATCTCGGGCGAATCGGTGGTCAGGATCGTCTGCAGGGACAGATCGGACCAGGTGCGGACGCCCTGTGCGCGCAACTGTGCGACCGCCTCTTTCTCCGCGTCGTCACGGGCCGCGCCGGCCTGCAACTCCAGTGACATTCGTTTGATTCCCACCGGGAACACAGTATGGCAGCGATATGCGCGCACATTCCTCGCCGGTTTCCATGGGACTGCACACACGTCGCGGCATCGTGTGGAGACGTCAGCCGTGGGGTCAGGTTTCGGATCGGCTCTGCGGCGTAACGGCCCGGAACAGTCGACTATGACTGGTGGACACTGGGGTTCGTGTACGAGTCGGAAGCGGTCTGCCGAGGTGGGGTACGCCGATGGTCTGCGTCGTGTCCGGGCAGCGAAGGGGGGCGGCGTCGAGGATGCGTGCGCAGAAGTAGACGAACGAGGTAGGCGACGGGCGACTCGCTGCGAGGGTGACACGTCAGTCGAGGGTCGCCGCGTCCGAGGTGCCCAGAGCGGCGGCGGCTCCGATTGGTGTGTTGTGGTGCAGCCAAGCGCAGCCCCCGCCAACGATGTAGATCAGCTGGCAGGGGCGCTACACGGACAACCTGCACGTAGTAACGAGCAGCGCATCAATGATCTTCGTGAGCCGGACCCTGGAAGTCCAGGGAGTGTGATCCATGCCATTGCAGTAATTTTCGCAACCTGAATTACCGACCGGTAAGTGCGATTTCGACGCTTCCTGCGGTGCGTACACGAATCGGCTGAGTCGCGATCGGCGCGAGCCTGCGACGGGGGGTACTGCCGGAACCGGCGTGTTTTGCTTCGCCACAGCAATGGCGGCGGGCTTCGGCATCGAGTGATTGAGTGACAATCCCGTTTCGGTCGGGACGCCGATTATTTTGTGCTGCAGCATGTCCGATAGCGCGCAGCTGTTCTGCGCAATCGAGTATGTGCGGCGAGCTGCTCTACCTCCCAGTGTCGCTGACGAACCCCCTAACGATCTGTGCTGGCGTAACGAAATGCTTCGGCGACAGAGTTCAAACGCCGGTGTGTGACGTAGAGCACACCTGAATTTGTGGAAAAAGCCTGGCGCTCGGGGGTGTTCGGTTGCAACCCTAAGCCGAGACCCATAACCTCCAGGCCCAATTTCGGGTATGGGTGTAGGTAGTTCGGCCAATGTGCAGGTGTCGAAGTCGGTCCAAGGTAACTGGTGCGGGTCATCGACGTGGCAATCGAAAATATCTGCACGTGAGAGAAGAGTTGTCATGGCACGGATTGCCGAGAACCTGGGCACCAATCTGCTGAATACGTTGCGGGTCGGTGTGGTTGGCACTGTTCTGTACGCCGGGCTCATCATGGGAGTGGTTGTGGTGGCGGTGTGGAAGTTCCCGATGCCCGGCGTGTAGGCCAAGCGGCGACTCATGGTTCTCCGCCGACGCCCGGCGGGTGAAACACTCGGTGGCAGTTCGGCGATAGAGCTGACAGGGGGCGCGGTCGTGCCCGTGGCTCCGCGTGGCGGGTGATCAACGCGCGGTACCCGTAACGGGCGCCTGTTGATGTGGAAGGAAGCGACGATGTTCGGGACGGGCACGGGCGCGATGGTGGGTCTACTGGTGGCTGCGCTGGTGGTGGTGCCCGTCTCGTTCGGTGTGGCGGCACGAGCGGACGCGAAGGTTCGCCGCCTCTCAATGTTCCGACCATCCGATCCGTATCTGAGCGGATCGGTCGCGGACGTGGACGAGCGGTGCGATCGGTGGCGGCAGCTGGCAACGCGGGCGTGGCTGATCTGTGGCGGCGCCTCGCTGGTTGCTGTGGCGGTTGTGGGTGTGCTGATCTGTGTCGGGTGAGGGGTGACGACGTTGCCGGGTATGTGCGGTGGGCGGTTCGCGGCTGTCGGTGCGGGACGGGTCGAGCCCTGAAACCAGGTGGGCCGAAGCGGCCCGGTCGGAGTGTAGTCCGCTCCGGCCGGGCCTCGCCGGGACGTGCAGCAGGTACCCGCCGCGTACGTCATGACCGCACTCGTCCCGGTGTGCGTCCGGGAAGGGGTGCGCTCCCGTTGGGCGGTGCGGTTCCGCGTTGGTGTGCTGGGTTGTGGGCGTCGCTGATGTCACCTCGGGCGTTTGACAGCGGGTGAAATTCTCGACCGGATCTACGGATCTCGGCAGACCGGTGTGCACCAATCCCTGCCAGCCAGTGTAGGTGTGGCTGGTGCGGTATTGGTTTGTCGACCTGTTCCTTCGTGTTTGCGGTGCGAGGATGGGGTAGATCCGCCGCCTGCTCCGATCGCTGAAATGTGACTCACGCCACATATCTTTCTCGGGTCGTCTGTACTTACTGACGATCATGAACAGTGCGGCTCCGAGGCCGACCAGGGGATGGGTGCGCATCCCGGCGGACTTCTGCCGCAGTTGTCGCTCCATGCCCACCGCAGCGGAGAGCGCGACGGCCACCGACAACACCGCCACCAGGGCGGGTGCGAGGTCACGAGCATCGCTCGGATAATCCTTTGACAATAAGAGAATAGGAACAGTTGCGCCCGTCCGCTGGAACATTCTGATCCTCACGTGTGGGTGCTGTCAGGGTGCCGCTGTTTCTGAGGGGCGGGTCTATTCATTCTGGACGGGACGACTGACTTGCCACCACCAACGGCGGGTTGGAAGGTTCGAAGCCGGAAAGGTTGTTGGCCTCTCGGCACTCTCGCAGTGTGGGCGTCATGTCGCGGCGCTTGGGAGCGGTGCGCCACACGTGCGTCTCGAATGGGAAGATGGACTCGCGCCGTCGACGTTCGAGGTCCTTGACAGGCTTCACGGCGGGCGAGGCACGCGGTATCGCAACCGGTGTTGTCTGGATCGTGAGTGTCCTGGAGGGGCGACGACGTGCGACAGCCGCGAGTAGTGTGACAGCGCCGATCGCGGTGACAGCCGCCACGGTGAGCCCCCAGCGCTGCAAATCCTCCGGTGATGCCGCGTCGGCGGTGTGGAGCGACGTCGCGAACAGCGCCCCGGCGGCGACCGCTACGAGCGTGGATCGCAGGTCTCGGGCGGAGGCGGCAGCGTGGGACAGCAGACTGCTTTCGGCACTGTCACACAGCTTACCGAGCTCGGTATGCAGGAAGGCGATCTCGTCGGCGGTGTGGTGGACCAGCGTTGATCGCAGGTGTGTCGATGCGATCCGTGGCGGACGTCGGTGTGCACCGGTGAGATGTGCTTGCAGAAGCCGTGTCTCGATCATCCGTCTGCGGGCCGCCGCGATGTCGCCGAGGCCGGCGAGGGCGCCGCGTTCGCTCAGGTGGCGGCGGTTGCGCAGGAGCGACAGGACCCGTCGGTGGTCCGCCGAGTGCTGTGCGCGGAGGGCGACCCAGCCGATGAGGCCGTAGAGCATCTCACGGGTGCCCTGACCGAGATATTCGGGACCGATAACGGGGCCACCGAGGTCGACGGCGAGGACGCGGGCGTCCCCGCGAATCGCGATCCCCGACCCAAGACGCGACGCCCTGTCGATAAGCGGGACCCGGTGCCAGCGCAAGAGTCCACGGCAGGAGCGGGACGCGGCCCCCGTACAGGGTGTGGTGCCCGGTTCATCGACCAGTCGCCGTACCGTATCGCCCCCGTCGATGTGGACCTCGACGATCAGGGCCTCGAGGGTGTCCGGCTCGGTCCTGTGAGGGCCGTGGATTGTCAGGGTGCGCAGCGGCCAGGAAACCTGTGGGCTGGGCAGTCGGGTGTTCAGCCGTGGGAAGATATCGAGCGGGGTGGCGTCGACCGTCAGCCCGAAGGGGCGAAGAAATGCATCGATAGTGGCCCAGAATTCGGGGCTACCGCCGCCGCGGAGCGGGTCATGGTGTCGGTCGACCAGTCTGCCGGCACGGTCGGAGGTGAGTTCCTCGCAGGCCAGCACCAGTCCGTTGCCGGGCACCTCCCACAGTGACAGGCATGTTGCCGGCGGGCCGACGTACGGGCGTTGCAGGCCGTCAGGTGCGCGCTCCCCATCGAGTGCGAGACCGAAGGAAATCGGGGGACTGCTGCGATCGACGATGTGCCGGAACGCCAGCAACTGTGCCCGGGGTCCATCGTCTCCGGTGGCGGAGGGGGCGCTGATGCGGGCCGGCAGGAACGGTTCGACCTCGTCGACCGCGGGCACCGGGACCGGGTCAGCGCTTTCCACGATATCCAACGGCAGCAGAATGACCCGCAACAGTGCCCGGCGTCTCCCAGGCGACAGCGAAACCGGGTCCGGCCGACGGGTCACGAGTCCAGGACGATTCATTTCTGTTCCATCAATTCTCGACGCATCCGGCGCTCCTGTGCCGACCCCATGGGTCGGCACAGGAGACGTCATCCCGGACGTCGTTGGGTGAGTGCCCCTGCCTCGCTCCTCCCGAACTCTGTGAGAAACACGGCCGTCCCGGCCGCGCAGGGGCCGGGACGGCCGTGTCAGAGGCCGGAAGTTGGCCCCCGATCGGGTGGTCACACGCAGGGGCAGGCCGAAAGCCTGCGGTGTGCTTCCGTCGAACGCGGAATAGCCTTATGGGCCTTTTTCGCTGCTGTAGAAAAATGGAAGCGAGTGCAGTCGGTGATATCGCCACGGTCCGAACCGTTCTCTTCCGAAGCCGCTACTTCTCACTGTGGGCACGGGTCAGGGGTATTGGCCGAGTTCCCGGGGCAACATCATCGATCCTCAGGCAGTCAAGGAGGGTGGCCGGGGGTGTTAATCCCAGCGTCGTATCAGCTCTTCCGCTTTCGGATGAGTTGAGTGGACTCGAGCGCCTTCTCTCGCTTCTCCGCCCGGCGCTCCTTGAGAGCCCGTGCGGACTGTTTCGAACTCTTGACGGCGGACTTGTCAGCCATTGTCGGTCCTTTCCGAATCGGCAACCGCGAACTGACCTTGACCATACCCAACAAAAGAAGTAAGTCCAGTTCAGCGGCCGATTTATAGGATTTAGAGGGGTTCGGTGATGCGCGGGTCGCGGCGAGAGGGTCGGTTGGTGCGCCGGCGGGTTGTTCCCCGATCCTGGGTGCTCTCACCTCCGATGCCGTCCGGTGCGGTCGCCGTCCGACGTCCGTCGGCGGTTTCCGAGGTGCAAGGCGCGCAGGAAATTTCACGGGGCTTGCGTATTTCCTATCGATGGCTATGGTGCAGGGCAGCATTAGTGGCATCTATTTGGAGGACTGAAGTGTGAGTGCAGCTACCGATCGTCAGTGGGCGGTTCGTGACGCTGTTCTGCGTTGGCTTCTCGCGAAGACAACGGAGGGCTATCGCAGCCCGATTCTGGACGCGGATGCCATCGGAGCAGAGGTCGGGTGGGTGGCTTCGGCGCTCACCCATGACGAAGTGGTCGACGCCTCGATGTTTCTCTTCAAGGAGAACTATGTGACAGGCGTGCCGGTCATGGGTATCGGGATTCCACGTCCGATGCTGACTGTCGCGGGACGCCGGGTTGCCAAGGCAGGCAAACCGTTAAGGTCCAAGATCGACGTTCACGTAGCGAAGTTGCGTCAGCATCTGCCGGCTCCGTTCGCGGAGACATCCGCGACGGGCCGGCGGCCGTGAAGTAAAGGGAGGATGGCCTCGACCGGCCACTCGACGATGAGTAGGTGCGTGTGATATTCCGACCACACGACATCGTCGACCCTCGCCGGTGCCGGGTCGATCGGCACCGCTCAGTTCACGGCCCGACTTGCCGCGATGGTCGGGGACGACAACGCCGACACCCCGTCGCTCTCGTTGCCGACCCCGCAGGCTGTGAGCGAACTGAGCTCCACCGCATCACCATCCGCACCGGACGTCACATTTGGCCCACCCCGAGGAGGACCTGTCCCGTGAACCTCAATGTCGCCCTGCTGTTACTTGTCCTCGCCGGCGGAATCGGTGGCACCGCCGCCGTACAGGCCGCGTTGCGCCGTTCCGCTGACCGCGGTCGGCGTGCGGTGTTCCACATCGGCGGCTGATCCAAATTTCTCGGAGCCAGGCCCATCGAGGGCCGAGAAGGAAATTCGTGTGAGCGTTCATGCGATGGGTGTGTCTGGCACGGGTACTACTGTCGCCGACCCACTTTCATTGATGTCCGCGAAGCCGACGAAGACGACAGGTGCAAGTCCCTGCAACCGGGTGCGTGCGGGCCCGGGCAGATGCCTTGGCGACCTCGTCGACCCACAGCGCTGAGGATCCCATAAGGACGGCGAACACGCCCGGCCGGAGATTGGCGCCGTGGTGTCGAAGGGGCCCTGCACAACGTCGAGGTGCGCCATCAGGGCCGATCCCCGGATACGTCATCTATGCCGGGCGATACCGAGGCTGCCAACGCCCGAAGCCTTCGGCGGTGGCCAGTCGCCGGCGACCGTTTGATCACTACCCCCGCGCCAGTCCGCCCGTGGGTCTTCCGGGTGCACCGCATTGGGCCTCCCGTGCGATCGCCCGGGCAGGCTGCAACTGCGAGTGGCGGTGATGAAGACCGGGATATACAGATCGCTCGGGCTCTCCTCTGATCTGCCGGCCCGATCACTACGGGGACGAGTACGTGATCACCGGAGTGTTCCCATCCAAGATGCACCCGGCGAGGGCCTCGATTGCCGTTGTCCCGATCGCCCTGCCGAACTTGCGTTTGAGAGCCGTCCGCACCCTGGAAGCTGATGCACCCTGGTGTGCGCGGTACACCTGGTCTACGCCCCGCTGGAGGTTCGCCGAGACGACGGGCACCAGATCCGCCGCACACCCGATGTCGATGCGCACCACAACCTCGACCACATCAACCTCGATCCTCGTCCATCACCGCACGCTCGTCTCGAGAGCCTAAGACATGCAGGAAGACTCAGCGAAAGTGCTTGCTCGCTGTCGACGGTGGTGGTGCATGCCATCGTGGCGGGGATCTGTCGGCCGGAGGCGGAATCTCCCCGAGCGGGCTCGGGGCCGATTCCGGTTCCTTGCTCCGGGTCGAGACCGTCCCGACCGACCCGGCGGGGGTGCATCGCACCGTTCGGAGTGGGTGCCACGCGCAGGAATCGACCACTGCGACGAACACTGTCGCATCAGGCACTGCTCGGCGAAGGCATGCGACCGATCGTTCGGCAGGAACGTCAGCTCTCGCTGAGGCCGAAGGTCTCGTCATACTTATCCTGGCGCAGCCACATTCATCTGGACCTTCGCCGACGTGAAACGCTCGTAAACGCCGGCGTATCGGTATCGGGTCGTAGATCGCCGCCGCCGACGTATGTGGTACGCGACACAAGACCGAGCACCCCATCAACGGTCCCATCCACGACACCGCACTCACCCAGCTAGGTAAGGCCTAGGTAAAGGCCTGTGTTCTCGGGATGTCCCTTCCTGGAGACTGGAGTGACGGACCATGCCCGGCGGCGTCAACAGGGAGGTGCGAGACAGCACCCACCTGCGCCGACATCACCTGTACCGCTGCACCGCCCGATGTAGCGAAAGGACTCCCATGCCCACCGACACCTCAGCAGTACCCGGACGAGGGCCTTCGCCGCAGCGCGCGGACGCGCAGTTGCTGTCCGCCGCGGCTGCAGTCCTGGCCGAGCAGCGAGCCTGTAGCCATGACGCCGGCTTCGACGCTCTCCTCGATGTGGCCCGCCGTAGCCACGTCAGCGTCACCACCGCGGCTGTACGTGTCCTGTCGCGGCCGTCTGTGGATCGCGGTGGCCAGGCGAAGCAGAAGCAGCATTCCCGTGCAACAGCGCATCTGCCGCGCCACGATCGCGGTGCCGGTGGTGGTGTCAATGGATAGGAATCCGCCCTTGCCGATCCCGAAGGATCCGTTCCCGGCGGCGGTCACCGTTGATTCCAGTGAGTGGCGGGTGCGTGCCGCGTGCCGCGGCGCCGATCTGTCGGTGTTCTTCTCCCCCGACGGCGAACGGCGCTCCGCTCGCGATCGGCGTGAAGCGCTGGCCCGGCAGATCTGTCAGGTCTGCCCCATGCTGGTGCGGTGTCGCGATCACGCGCTGACGGTGGGTGAATCCTACGGCGTGTGGGGTGGCATGACCGAGACGGACCGACGCAAGCACACCCACCGTTCCCGCCGCGGTGAGCGTCGACCGCTCGGGTCTTTCCGTGATCAACCTGTCGGCGCCACATCGGGGATAGACCGGGCCGCATCCACCGTGGCGCTCGACCGCGCGTACACCGGTGGCGCGTCGACGGGTCACCCACCACCGGCTGACACCCACGCCGACCTGGACCGGGCCGATTCGTACCGTCGGAGCGCTTCGGCGAGGCACGGAAGAGCATCGTCCTGGCGGCCCGAAGGACTGTCAGGTGACGGCTCGCGATCGAGTTTTCACGTACCGTCGACAGAGCCGAACGGGGTACCGCAGGCTGCACCTGATCGTCCGGATTCCGGTGTCCCGTCGAGTACAGACGGTGTTCGTCGAAATCCAGATCCGCAGACCATTGCGATGAGTTTCTGGGCGAGTTTCGTGCAAGGTCTTTTGCGGGCGAAGACCGCACACACCGTCCCGGTTGACCAGAACTCCGCCGGCAGTTTCCCGACACGCGGTGCCACCGCGCACGATGTACTGGATGCCATCCACTGGCAACGGCGGCAATACTTCTCGGGTCGCCTCCCGCGACCTGCCGTGCCACCCGGTGCAGACAACGGCGGGTCGAGGGGCGCACTCTGCGTCGGGGACCGACGGCGAGCACACCGCGCAACCACGTCCCACGGGCACAACGAAGTCGGTGATGATGGCGTTGTGAGCTCCTGTTGGGTCGGTGATCTGATGATCACCGACCCAACAGGAGCCCACTGTCTTCGATTCTCGGCGAGGCGCAGGCGCGCCGTCGCGAGTTCTCACACGCCCTCTGGCGCAGCCGCTGGAATGGCCCGCAACCGATCATGAGGCGGCATGGACTGTCGTCGCACTCGGGTTTCGCGTGCTGGGGTTACTGGAGTGCGGCGTGCAAACGCGGTCGTTACGGCGCTGAGGCCGAGACCACCGGTGCCGATCGCCCGTCGCGGCCGCCTCCTCATGCGCGGGTCTGGCGGAGCTATGTGACGAGCAATTGTCCGAGTCGACGACGCTGGGCAGATGGTTGCGCGTTCTGGGCCTGCCACATCCAGTGCAGTTGCTCGAGTCGGGCGGTGATGCCGATCAGCAGGTCCTGGGTGACCGGGTCCGCCTTCTCGGTGGACTCGATGCGTGCCCGCAGCCGCTCGATGACGGCGGCCAGGTTCGCGACGATCGTCTCGACCACCTCGGCGTCGGGCGTCCAACCTTCGCCGAATCCTGCGGTACCCGCGTCCGCGGCCACGGTCGCCGCGCGGCCGTCCGGGCTGACGCCGATCGCGGTGGCCCGTTCGGCCGCCTCATCGGTGAAATTGCGTGCGACCGTGACCAGCTCGTCGAGGGAGGGGTGTACCGCCAGGAAGCGGGGTCCGATGACGTTCCAGTGGGCCTGTTTGGCGATCAGGCTCAGGTCGATCAGGTCGACGACCGTGCCCTGCAGGGCAACGCCGGCGATCCGCTGCTGCTCGGCGTCGAGGGTGGTGGTGATGGGGGTGGTGGTCATGGTTGCTCCTGACGTTCCGTAGGTCGGTGTCTGTGTCGGGGTCCTGGTTGTGGTCATCCAGGCCGAGGCCGCCCCGATTGTGCTGTGTCGGCATGGTGGGGGACCGCGCCCATCGGTGTGATCGGTACCCACGTGTGCTGCGGGGTGCCCGACGCTCCGCGATCTCAGGCAGTGTCCTCGAGAAGCAGAACTGTGTTCTCCTCAGCCTCGCTGAGCCGGTTTGCGGGCACTGAACCGGCGTTTCCGGGCTGGGCGCCGTGATCGGTCTCGGGGGTGAACATCGCCTCGAGATGGGCCTTGATCTGGCGGGTGCTCATCGATCCGCCGTGGGCGAAGGATCGGTGGAGTGCCACGGCGGGCGTGCGTGATCGATACATTCCTCGTTCTCTCTTTCTCGGCCCCCGGCCGCTATCGGCGCGGGGTGGCCGTGCGTGCGGCGCAGCGCCACGACGGGAGCCGCGCGCAGAGTGCCTTCGGCCACAACCTGGTCGGCGAGGCCGCGGACTGATCACTCAGGCCGTCGGGGCGATGCCGAGACACCCTCATCGCGCACAGAGTCGGCGTTGCAGTGATCACCGGGACGCTGTTGCCAACAGGTTGTGCCCTGTGCCTCATCGACCAGCTCTTATTCTCCAGCGGCGACAGACACTATGCGGGTGCCCGGTACGGTCTTGCTCAACGCGATCGCGATGCGGCGTTCGGATTCGTCCGCGAACTGGCCTGCGATGGTGACGCAGCCCTCTTCGACCGTCACACGCCAGCGTCCGTCCCCGGTGTAGTCGTCGAGGCGGCGTTGGGCGCCCACGGCGATCATCTCGTTCGGTTTGAGCATCAACCGCACCACGTCACTGCGGCTGAGGATGCCCACTACCCGTCCGTCGATATCCACGACCGGCAGACTGCGTAGTCCCTGTTGAAGCAGCATCTGGCTCACATCGGCCAAATATTGATACATCGGCGCAGCAACGGCGGGTGCAGTCATCACCTCGCCCACCGTCTTCGAGGACGCTTGTCCGGCCCGCAACACGTCTCCGCTGTTCAACATCCCAACCAGCCGGTCGTGGTCGTCGACCACCGGCACCGCCGCGAACCCGTACTCGGCCAGTAGCACTGCGGCCGTGCGCATACTGTCGGATTGGCGCACCACTCGAACCGGTCGCTGCATCACGTTCAACACTCGCATCGTCACCACTCGTTTCAGTCGATCCGACACCCAGCATTAAAGAGCGCTGGAAGTTGGCCCCCCGCTAGGTCTCACGCGAATGCCGACAAATGACATACGCCATGTTTCCAGTAAACTCTTCAGCGCTCCGTGCGTCTTTTCCGTTTCTGTATATATGAGCGGAAAAGAGGGAAGCCCGGCGAGGTCCTCACCCCTGCGTAGCTCGAACCCGATATCATCAGTCCGTGATGGGGCGAGTCGGCTTTTCTATTGGCCGAGCTTCGGGTGCGACATTCCACCACTCAGGCAGTGAAGAGGATGGCGGATGCGGTGACGATGCTCCAGGGTGACGTCAGCTCTTACGCTTTCGAATGAACTGAGTCGATTCGAGGGCCTTCGCTCTCTTCTCCGCCCGACGCTCCTTGAGAGCACGTGCAGACTGTTTTGAACTCTTGACGGCGGACTTGTCAGCCATTGTCGGTCCTTTCCGAATCGGCAACCGCGAACTGACCTCGACCATACCCAATAAAAGAAATAAGTCCAGTTCAGAGGCAGATTCAGGGAACGGCACGCCCAGTGAGCCATGCACAAAGGGTCGGTTCGGATTGCGTCGACGGGGACGACGGGATCGGCCAGTAAGTTGTCGCCGGTCTGTTCTCGCGCGAGATACCCTGCGCCTCAATCACGCCCGTGTCTACCGGCTTGCAGCCTCAACCTGAGGAGTCTCCGAAATCCCAATACGTGCAGAATGATTCGATACTTGCCTATTCATTGCCGACGGCTATGGTGCATGGAGGCATCAACGACATCCACTGGAGGACTGAAGTGTGAGTGCAGCTACCGATCGTCAATGGGCGGTTCGTGACGCTGTCCTGCGTTGGCTTCTTGCAAAGACAACGGAAGGTTATCGCAGCCCAATTTTGGACGCGGACGCCATCGGAGGAGAAGTCGGGTGGGCAGCGTCGGCGCTCAACGACGACGAGGTGTACGACGCCTCGAACTATCTCTTCAAGGAGGGATATGTGACAGGCATGCCGGTGAAGGGTGTCGGAATTCCACGACCGATGCTGACTCTTGTCGGACATCGTGTGGCCAAGACAGGCAACCCCCTGCGGTCCAAGGCCTACGCCCGCGAAGCTAAGGCGCGCCGGCGCCCGCAGACTTTCGCAGAGGTATCCGTGACGACAGCGGGCACGGCGAAGTAGAGACGGGTCCGCCCGTCATTCGACTATGCGTACGCGAGCACGGGGTCAAGCTCGCCGAAACATCGTCCGGTCATCATCACACCCGAAGGGACGTCGACATGAACACTAACGTGGCACTGCTACTGGTGTTGCTCGCCGGAGGAATCGGCGGCACCGCGGTCCTGCAGGCTCTTCTGAGGCGGCCCGGCAGTCGCCGCAGCACCCGCGGTACGCCGTTCCGCCCGAACGACTGAACCCCGGCAACAACTGGCATCTTGACGAGATGTTCTTGACGATCAACGGCCGGGCGGCAGTACCTGTGGTGCGGCCGTCGATCAGGACATCGTCCTCGACGCGCGGGCACAGTTGGGTGAAATACGCAGGATGTCAAGCGATTCCGCCGGAAGCTATTCAAGCACGGTGCGCTACCGGCCGCCGGTGCTGACCGCCGACAAGCTGACCAGCTACCAGATCGCGCACCGCGAGTTCATGCCGTCGGAGGAGCATCGCGGCCCGAAGTGCGGCGGTTCAAATCCTCAGCGCATACGCACCGGTTCCTATCCGCGGTCGGCGTCTTATCCTCGCACTTTCGACCGCGCCGGCACAGGCTTAGCCAACGACTACCGACAGGTGATGGCCGACCTTCGCGGTCTGACATGAGACCACCGGGAGCACCACCGCTTCATCAATAAGAACCGCCTAACGCTGCTCTCTCACACCGTATCCGAACACTCGGTGCACCGAACCTATCGAACAACGCGACAAGCCGGAAGGCAGTGGTGTCGCCGTAGCCGGGGTCCGCGACCGCCGTTGGTGGGGTGCGACCCCACTCGGTCAGCTCGTCGATCATCTCGATCGTCATCTCCCACTTGGGACGGTGATGTTCGGTCTCGGGGATCGCGGACCGCTTCCGGCGGGCGGTGATCGTCGCGATGGCGTCGGGGTTGGTGGTGGACCGATCGTCCCATGCCCCGGGCAGGAACAGGCGCCAGTCCAACGGTGCCGAGGCGGCATTCAGGCGGAGTGCGCGCTGACCGCGATCCCAATGTCACAGCGTTCTATGCGCGGTTCGCACACCGGTTTTCCCGGGTGGAGTCGCGGCGGCGGATGGGGTGTTGCCCAGTGAGGGGTGACCTCGACCGCCATCTCGACGGTCGAGGTCACCAACGAGATGCTCAGGCGTCATTCTGTCGTTTGGCTGCTTCCCGTCCCGCCAGGTAGCCGAACACCAGCCCGAGGGAGATCGTCCCTCCGGCGCCTCCGTAGAACCCCTTCATGGGCGCACCACCTGCGTTGCCGGCGGCGTACAGGCCCGGAATGATGTTGCCTTCGGTGTTCAGCGCGCGCCCGAGTGCGTCGGTCTTCGGACCACCGACGGTGCCGAGGGCGCTGGCCTGAACCTCGAGGGCGTAGTACGGCGCGGTGTCGATCGGCCCCAGCACGCTCGATTTCGGGCTTTTCAGCACGGGTCGGATGATCTTCGCCAGGGGCCCGACCACGAGGGAACGCACGCGTTCGGGGTCGTTCTTCTGCGCCACCCGGCCGGCGAGCTTGCTCACGATCGGGCCGATCGTCGCGGCGATGCCCTGCCGGGCCTGTGCGGTGGCGGCGGGGAACCGCGCGTCGGGGGAGTTCTTGCCCAGCCAGGGATAGTAGGCGCCGAAGTAGCGGTCGAAGACCGTGTCGCCGCGGTGGAACTGCCGGTCGCGAGCTCGCGCGGCCTCGGGGTTGAACCGGTCGACCGTGCGGAGCAGCCCCGCCTCGTCGACCCCGATCTTGTCCGCCAGCTCCGACAGGGTGTCGGCGCGGTGGAGGTAGTCGGGCACCGCTGCGCCCGGGGTGATGCCGAAGATTCCGAATTTCGTCCAGTAGTTCTGGTCGAAGATCAGCCACGCCGTGGCATTGGGCATGGTGCCGGTCTCCGGGTCGACCTCGCGCATGATCTGGCCGAACTGGTCGTAGGCGAGGGCCTCGTTCGCGAAGCGTTCACCCTTGCTGTTGACCATGATGCTGTGCGGCAGCGCGCGCTCGCCGAGGAACACCCGAGCGAGCGGGCGGCCCTCGAGCTCCTCACCGGGCAACTGCACCCCGGGCATCCACCAGGCGTCGTCCATTCCGGTCAGATCGGCGCCCATCTCCTGGGCCAACTGCACCGCGATGCCGTCATGGCCCGTGGGGGAGACCTGCACGCCGAAGGGCGCGCCGAGGTAGGTGGTGGTGGTCTCGGTCGAGCTCTCGAATCCGCCGGTGGCCAGCAGGACCCCGCTGGTGGCATGCACTGTGTGCTCGACGCCGTCAGCCCGGATGACGATCCCGCGCACCCCCGACTCATCGGTGACGAGCCGGGTCGCGGGTGTCTCGACGCGTACGTCGACACCGTTGCGCAGGCATGCCTCGAGGAGCGCTCCGATCAATGCCGGTCCGGCGAGCCAGACGTCGTCGATGCCGATGCCGCCCAGCAACCAGAACGGGAGCGGATTCTTGGCCATGCCCGTCGTCAGAGCGGGGCGCACGAACTTCGCGTTCTCTCCCAGTCCCTCGGGGGAGTAGGGGCCGGGGAACAGTGCCCGGCCGACGGACGCGCCGTCGATGTCGGATCGATAGTCCGGCCAGATCGTCGGGATCCACCCGAAGGAGGTGTGCTCTTCGATGAACCGGGCGACGTGGGGTCCGGTTTCCAGGAATTTCTCCACCAGGTCGTGGTCGAGGATCTGGTCGCGACCTTCGCCGTAGATGTACCGCCGAGCCTGGTCCAGGTCGTCGTTGACCTTCAGGGCCTTGGTCGAGAAGCCGTGGTTGGGGATCCAGGCGGCACCCGCCGAGATCCCGGTGGCGCCCCCGACGATCTCGCGGGACTCGACCACGAGGACGCGTGCGCCCTCCTTGGCGGCGGTGAGTGCTGCCATCAGGCCGGCACCGCCGGACCCGACGATCGTCGCGTCGACCTGGCCGGGGATGCCCTTCTGGGACACGGTCCCGATGGAGCCACTGGGCTGAGTCGAACTGCTGATCATGATGTCCTCCGTACGTTGAGTTTCGGCCGTGACCCTCCGCGACCAGAAGGGTGCGACGTCAAATATGATTGAAAATGGAACTAAATGGGCCTTTTGTCACCGGAACATCGCTGCTTCCGTGAGGTGATCCGGCGGCTGGGGCATCGCCGAATGCCTCGACGCAGTGCGCACGGTGCTCGGCCCGGTCGGTGGGATCGCGGGCCCCTGGCAGGGCTCCGCATGGGGCGACCGCGATCTACTTCACTAAACGGTTCCCGTCAAACCCATCCCGGCGATGGGAGTTGCTGTCGGTAAATGAAGTACGGCGCGGGGTGTCGACTGATTCAGTCGCCGTGTGGTCGGAGTCGAGCATGGATTCGAGATGGGCCTTGATTTCTGGGGTGCTCATCGATCCGCCGAAGGCGACGGATCCGTAGAGGGTGGTGGTCGGCGTTCTCGTCAGGTTCATTGTCGTTTCCTGTCCGTTGTGGGTAGTTGGCGGGCCGCTGCGGCGTGTTTCTCCTCAGATCATCCACGCGGCCAGGGAGATACAGGCCAGCATCAACAGTCCGATCAGGACCCCGACCCCCACCGACTGGGTCACCGCGGCCCCTGGCACCGCGGCCGACACGGAGGCGGCGACGGCAATCACCGGCAGCGGCGAGTGGTCGGACTCCGGGTGTGTTCCGCGGTTGGTGTGCGCCGATTCGATCCGGGTGAGCGTGTGATGGGGGTTGATGTGCATGGGTGTATCTCCAGTTGTTTCCTCTGTAACCGCGAGTTCTGATCTCGCGGGGCGAAGCGTGCGCCGTGTGCCACCGAGGGGAAGAGCCTCAGGTTCGCCCGCTGAACGCTGCGCTACGAATAGCGTAGCGAATGTTTATGTGAGTTCGCTGAGTCTCGATACCGACACGTATTCGGCGGTGGCGGGGCGAACTCCGGTCGCCCGCTCGATGTCGGCCGACTCTCGGCGGGTGACGGACCGATCGCCGGACTCGGCGTGCCCGCATCCGTTCGGTCGGGTGTACGGCCTGTGCTCCGGTGGGGGAGATCTCAGCACCGGCGGCGATACGTCTTGACCCAGTGCGTGGATGTCCATCTCGCGGTTACCGGACAGATTCGCCGCGTGGGTGCGAGCCCGAGTTCGGCGACGCAGCGGTGTTGTCCTCGACGGTCACGCCCTTCTCCGACCCGGTGATGATTGCGGCGTCAACGGATTTGGGCAAAGGCAACTTCTTCTTCGCCCGTTTCTGGGCGACGGCGACGGTTCGGACCAGTCGTTGGCCATGTTCCACCTCTATCCCGTGGTTGCTCCTGCAAGTTCAGGAGAGTGGTGCGGCGTGGCGTCCAGCACCGATGTAGTTGCATCTTCAACTATCGTCACATAGCTCTTTTTGTTGCGAAGTCAACTAACTGCCCGATTGGTGCTGTCTACGCCAGGCCGGTGAGTGGGTTTTCGTCAGGGCATGCGACGGTGGTGCACCAGGAGTTCCAGCGGCGCGGGCGCACGCGGCGCGGCGCGCGTACCGGTGCGCGAATGGTCCACGCTCGGCTGCGGCATGGCACGGTCCGGTCGGCCGTCCGTGCCGATACCCCGAAGCGCCGAGCACATTCGGGATCGGGACCGTCGATCGGCAGGCTGGTGAAGAATTTCGCGGCCATGCAACCGCCGGGACACGAGTCGTAGAAGGTGCACGTACCCCGTGTCCCGTGCCCCGCCGGCCTGCGGTGCGCGCAGCTCGGCAAAGAGCTTCGAATGCTGCCAGACGTGCTGGAATCCGCCGTCGGACAGCACGTTTCCGGCAAGAAACTGCGGGTCGCGTTTGCCGGACGCGACAGGCAGTGCACGCACGAGGTTGCGGGCGAGGTCAGTTCCCGGGTCGGGTAGATGGGGGCGTCGAGGCCCTTCTCGAATTGGTCAGCCAGGCGGCCGACCTTCGGCGGTCCGGATGTCGCGGGCGTTTCGATTGCAGAGGCCATGGCTGCGTCCTCATGGTGGGCGTATGCAACGGAGCCGGCGAAAACCTAGGCCGGCACGATCATCTGGGAATCCGACAAGGTGTCGAGCGCGCGCAGATACGGCTGTGAGGCAGTCTCGTCGATGCCGGGCGCGGTCAACGCCGCACGCACGGACGGGTGCTCGAAGGTTTCGGCGACCTGCACGATGGTGGTGTTCTTCGAGAACGGCAGCTTGCGGGTCCCGAAGTGGTAGAGCAACGCCCCGAAAGGTTCGGGACGAAGCGCTACCTGAGGGTGCAGCCGCCACGCCGCGGCCGGGTCGAACGATCCGCCGCCGACCTTGCGCCGGTCCGGTGCGCCGGGCACACGATACGCTACTATGACCGTAGCGTACGAATCGCGTTCGCCGAGTGCGAGGCGGAACTCGGGATACCGGTGCGAGTGCGGACGGCCTACCGCGGTTCCCTCGGAAGCCGCTCACGGAGTGGGAAGGACGGGACAATCATGCCCAGCACGGATATTTCGGTGCCGTATGCGCAGCGGGGGCAACTCAGTGTGGCCCGGATCAACGCGGCCACCCTCGAATTGTTGCGCACGAAGGGCCCGCACCGGGTCACCATCGAGGCCGTCTCCGAGCGGTCTGGTGTCGCGAAAACCACCATCTATCGGCACTATCAGGACCGGGCGGAGATGTTGCGAGCGGCACTGACAGTGGCGGTGGAGGAGACCGCCCCCGAGATCCCGTCGGAGCTGCCGATTCGCCGGCAACTGCTGTGGATGTTCGACGACACCCGCCGCACCGTCGAGGAACACGCCGGCCGGGGGATGATCGCTGCGGTCCTGACCAATCAGGACCCGGAGTTCACCGAGTTGTTCCGTGAGGTCACCGCCGCCCACCGGCGCACCATGATCGATGTCCTCGAGGCCGCGATCGAGGCCGGGGCTCTGCCGACGGGACTCGACACCGACATGACCATCAGCACCATCCTCGGCGCCTACCTTGCCGAACTACTGCGCCACGGAACCGTCGAGCAGACCTGGGCGCAACGACTCCTCGACACCCTGTGGCCCGGCCTGGCATCCGACTGAGGACCGCTGTCCACCCCAGATCCTGTCGGTGCACAGCAACATCGACCGACGCCCCCGTGTGGCGCCGACCCCGCCGAACCGGGCGCCGCGACACACAATCCTTCTGAGGTGTGCGTGGTGCGTGTGCTGGTGGTGTGTAGTTCGGGTGCCGCCCGAGTGGGTGGTCAAGGCCCTCCCTCGGGTCTTCCCCGCACGACAGCGATCTGGGCATCCGACACCGACTCGGCTGCCGCAGGTCGGCGTCCGGGGATTCGGTCGGTCATCGGAACGTCGCCGACGAGGCAGATTCAGCTCGGTACCGAAGACATGAGGGTGTTCGACAGCGCCGACAGCGCCGACAGCAGCCGGAACGCGCCCGAACAACGGGACCGCTGTGTCATGTGCGCACAACGCCGACGGCAGATAACCACGCTGGGAACAACGGATTCCGGTCACGGCTCGCCACGCGCACACATCCCCGGGTTGCGGTGCGAAATTCTGCAGGTACCTCAACAGACGTGAGGCATGGAGCGCAGTCAGCGAGTGCGGAGTTCGCTGCTCTCGAGAAGCAGAGCCGATATGTAGCCGAGCGGACGGTGCAGGCGATCCGCGTGGTCGCCACTGCACACACAACTTTGCCGCGAGAACAGTTCACCGGCCCGTATGGACGCGGCGAGAAGGAAGGCATTGAACGACGCCCCGATCGCGTTGCCGCGGTACGGGTTTGAGCGACGCCGGACCTGAAAGGGGCCAGGCGGACGACCCCCAAGGGCCGGCAGCCGCAGCGCACCGCCAGCGCAGCGTAATGGAGTCGACAGCGAGGGTGCCGGGAAGCGGGCGCCTCGGGTGCAGTCCCTGCCGGCTGCGCGACCGCCGGCACACGCGATTCGTTTCCCGCTTCCAAACTACCTGTGCCCGATACCGTTCAGGTCAAAGGTTTCTCCGGAATCGTACCGGGTGCCTCGGCGCGCTCGGATAAGCCTTGATGCGAGGCGCGCCGGCCGGTGGACGCCGGCCGGCGGTCGATGTGGATGTTCCCCCGCAGCTGCACCGGTGCAACGGCGCCGGACTCGGTGCGAATTCAGTGGGCCCGAATCTTGCTGGCGTGCCTTTCGTAGGTCGACCGGTTCTGTTCTCGGGTGACTTCGGTGACGTTGGCCGACTCGTCGTGGGTGTACGCGAAGGCCGCGAGACCCATGATCAACGCGCCGGCAATCCACGAGGTCCATGCGGCGCCGTCACCGGCGAACTGGCCCAGCCACGGCGATATGAACAACACCAACCCCACCACGGTCAGGGACCAGTGGTCCTTGGTGGGATCGCGGGCGAGAAGCGACCACAAGGCGTAGAGCGAGGCGATGGCTCCGAAACCGAGCGTGAATCCCGCTCCGGCCGCTGTGGTCCCGGACCAGAACGAGGCCGACATCGTGAAAAGACCCAGGATCAGCGCGGCAACGCCGATCCATCGAGTTGATGTGTTCATACCACTCCTTCAACAGATACGCTACGCGTGGTGTAGCTACATACAGTGTAGCGTTATCGGCCGAGCACGGTAAGGGACGACGGGAACAGGGGGCGATGATGCCGCGGAGCACTGGCGGGGCTTCACCGGAGCAGCGGATTGCGGGCGCCGTTGTGGACCTGCTCCGCAGCAGGGGGCCCAGGGCGGTGACGATCGAGGCTGTGGCCACGCGCACCGGCATGGCCCGCACGACGATTTATCGTCGCTATCGCGATCGCGACGAGATGCTGACCGCGGCGATGGCGCCGATCACCCAGCCCACACCCCCGGGCCCGGACGTGCCGCCGATTCAGGTGCTGCGCTGGGTGGTCGAGCAGTCCCGGCGTGCGGTCGAGGGCGGGATCGGATTCGGGGGGATGGCGGCTCTGGTCATGGA
Organism: Rhodococcus sp. JVH1; assembly: GCF_000280725.2. Taxonomy (NCBI): domain Bacteria; kingdom Bacillati; phylum Actinomycetota; class Actinomycetes; order Mycobacteriales; family Nocardiaceae; genus Rhodococcus; species Rhodococcus sp. JVH1. The sequence goes on from NZ_CP166290.1 coordinate 971,426, forward strand.
GGACGAACCGTGGTTCACGGAGCTGATGCGGTCGTTGTTGGTGCAGCATCGGAGCTCGTTGGCGCAGGTTTTGCAGCAGCGCATTGCCGCCGGGCAGATCCGTGAGGATCTCGAGGTGGAGACGTTCCTCGATTGCATCGTGGGGGCGTACGTCGCCGAACGGGCCCGCAGCGGCCAGGTGGAGCCGGACTGGGCCGACCGGGTGACACACAGCCTGTTTCCGGCGTTCGCGCAGCCGCAGACCCCTAGTCCTCGCGCTCCTCGCGGCGCGGGGCGAGGTGAAACGAGCCCTCGGTGTGTATCGGCAGAAGAATGATCGACAGCACCGCAGCACCCCACAGCAAAGCTCTTGGCTTCGGCGATGGGCCGATGTCCCGCTGTGCGAACCCGTGCCAACCCGAGCACCGGACCGGCGTCGGTCAGCCCGACGTATCGCGTGGTTCTCTCGATCAGGAGAGGCAACACCCCACAGGATGTGGGTGCGAGGACCGTGCGCGGCGCCGGAAACAACGTTACCTGCGAGATCTTGGCCTGAAGTTCAGTGACAGCCAGACGACGCGCTGGTTCCTCGGCGCGCAGGCGAGTTCATCGGCGGTGGGAACGAGCTCGGGTGCCGAGAACATGTCGGCGCCGACGAGAAGTCGAGCCGGTTAACGTGTGAAGGGGGTACTCGCGCCGTGGCCGGAGAGGATCAGTGATGGCGGCTGTGTCTGCGTCGGTGCCGGACCTGTTGCGGGCGCTCGATCTGACCGGCGTGTTCGCCAACGCACTGCTCGGTGGCGCGGTCGCGCGGGGCCTGCGGTTCGACCTGGTCGGGTTCGCGGCGTTGGCGATCGTGTCGGGTCTGGGCGGCGGCATCATCCGCGACACCTTGTTGCAGCGGGGCACGCCGGTGGCGTTGACCGACTACGCGTATTTGACGACGGCGTTGATCGGTGCGGTGGTCGCGTTCGTGGTGCGGTTCGAGGGCCGCGGCTGGGATCGGGTGTTCCCGTTCGTGGATGCGCTGGCGTTGGGGTGCTGGGCGGCTGCCGGTGCGCAGAAGACCCTCACAGTGGGGTTGGGCTGGTTGCCGGCGGTGCTGTTGGGCACGGTGACCGCGGTCGGCGGCGGCGCCGTCCGTGATGTCGCGGTGGGCAGGATCCCGGCGGTCTTCGGCGGGAACACCCTGTATGCGACGTGCGCGCTGATCGCCAGTGGCACACTGGTGCTCGTCCAGTATTCCGGGTACCCGCAGGCGGGGCTGGTCGCGGCCACCGTGGTCGGGGCGGTGTTGTGCCTGCTCGCGCGTTGGCGGGGCTGGATGCTGCCGGAACAGATCGCCTGGCGTCGGCCCGACCGTTTTCGGCATCGACGGCGGAAGGAGAAGTGATGGCCACATTGTCGCGGAGCGAGGCAGTGTTGACCGGACTCGCCGGTATCCGGGGCTGGCAGGAGGAGCTGTACCGGGACCTGCACCAGCACCCGGAGCTCTCGCACCAGGAGCACCGCACAGCCGGCATCGTCGCGGGGCAGTTACGCCAGAGCGGGTATTCGGTGCACGAGGGCATCGGCGGCACCGGGGTGGTCGGGGTGCTGCGCAACGGGGACGGCCCGGCCGTGCTGCTGCGGGCGGACATGGACGCCCTGCCCATCCGGGAGGCGACCGGTCTGCCATTTGCCAGCACCGTCACCGCCGTCGATGCGGCCGGGGACGAGGTGCCGGTGATGCACGCGTGCGGCCACGACGTCCACGTCGCCTGCCTGCTCGGCGCCGCCCAGCTGCTCGCCGACGGAACCGAGCACTGGCACGGCACCCTGGTCACCGTCTTCCAGCCGGCCGAGGAGACCGGCGACGGTGCCCGCGGAATGATCGACGACCGCCTGGCAGAGGTGCTCCCGGCGGTTGATGTCGCGCTGGCCCAGCATGTGCTGCCCGCCCCGGCCGGGGTGGTCGGCACCCACCCCGGGCCGGTGCTGTCGGCGGCCGACAGCATGCGGATCACCGTGCACGGCCGCGGCGGGCACGGGTCCATGCCGCAGGCCACGGTGGACCCGGTGGTGCTGGCTGCGATGATCGTGATCCGGTTGCAGACCGTCATCTCGCGGGAAACCGCGCCGGCGGAGGCCGCGGTCCTGACCGTCGGCCGCATCGTCGCCGGGACCAAGAGCAACGTGATTGCCGATCATGCGGTCCTCGAGCTGAACGTCAGGACGTACAGTGACGCGACCCGCACCGCGATCCTCGATGCGATCCGCCGGATCGTGGTCGCCGAGTGTCAGGCCTCCAGGTCCCCGAAGGATCCGGAGTTCGAGTTGTTCGACCGGTTCCCGCCCACCGTCAACGACCCGGACACCACCGCGCGGGTCGCGGCCGCGTTTACCGAGCATTTCGGTGGCCGCAGCCGGGTGATGCCGTTGCAGACCGCGAGCGAGGACTTCAGCGACCTCCCGACCGCCCTCGGGGTGCCCTACACCTACTGGGGTATCGGCGGCATCGACCCCGACAGCTACCGCACCGCCGAGGAGGCCGGGCGCGTGGCCGAAGATATTCCGGTCAACCACTCGGCCACCTTCGCCCCGGTGCTCCAACCCACCCTCGGCACCGGAACCGAGGCCCTCGTCGTGGCCGCGCTCGCCTGGCTGTAACCACCGCGGGCAATCATCGGGATCCGTGGATGTGGCTTCCAAACATACCTCCGCTGCTGACCAGGGGGAGGGTTCCCGGCAACGATCGACGACGAGGGTGTGAGACATCGGTACATCGTGTGGTTCGGCCGGCAGGGGTGTTGACGAATTCGGGCTCACGCGCCACAGCGATCAGGGGTTGCCTCGGGCTGGGCGTACCGAGACTGAGGTCGTGGAAGCCTGCCCCGCATCGGGTAGTTCTCGACGGGCCGTCAGTATCCCAGCCCGCCATTTCGTCACAATGTGCTCCGGCCGGACTGCGGGCGGTGAGAGTGGACCCGACGCAGTCGATCTCGTATATCCGTCGAAATCCATCTCCTTCTGTGTAATTTCGCCGATCCACTACTGTGCGGGGACGGTCACAGGTCCCGTTCCATCCTGCATCGGTGGACATGCAAGGGTTGCCGGCATCGGCCAGCTATGCGTCTTCACGGCCAGTGTCGGCAGACCCGGTCATCGACCGGCACCTAGAACCCTCTGGTTGGTGCGATTGGCAACGCGGGTCGAGCAGGCGACCGTACCTCAGGAACTGTTGAGGGCAACGATCTTCCGCTTCGCGGACCGTTCGACCAGCAATGGAACGAAGTCGCGCACCCTCCCCGCGTCGAATGCGGTATGCGCCTCGTGCACGATCTGCTCGACCCTGTGGTGTGGTAGGTCCGCGTGGTGCGCGGCGAGCCTGGCGGCGACCCGCTCGACCTGACGTCGTTCCTCATCAATGGACATAATCGACTCCTTCCTCGGTCTTCTCTGCGATTCGAAATAGTTTCTAAAACAACAATTCCCGGCCCGCACACCTGCTCGGCTGGCGGACCTGATCCTCGATCGCCGGGAAACGGCGACACAACTGGCCGACCTGTCGGTGCGCCTCGTACAGTTCGATGCGTAGCGCGGGTGAACCGGCGGGATGGAAGCGCTCTTCATGTTCGATCGATTTCGACAGGCTCACGATCTTCGACAGGAGATGGTCGACGAATATCCGTGCCTGACGCGTCCGTGCGTCCTCAGTCCTGTTGAACCGCTCCACCTCGCCACCTCCATGTCATCCGATATTCACACACCTAAAGTTGAATCTTCAACTTGCTGGGTGTGAGATACGCGATGGACCACCGTTGGCGGCTCGACCTCGAAGGTGCGGAGTGACGCTCTCGCCCGCAACCCGGTGCCTCGGGCGGCGATCCGCCGGCACGCGCACACCGCACAGCCCATTCTTTCGTCACAGACGACGGAAAAGGGAAGTATTCCAGGGTCTTCCGAAACTAGCGTGATCTCCAACCGCGGGAAGGGTCGATGCCGCCCGCAGACGTACCGTGAGCATCTTCGAACGCCGCTTCCGAGACATCTGACGACATTGCGCAGTTCGTTGGACCTCGACAACCAGCCCGTCGGCAGCTCCAGGGTGCATCGGTCGACAGTGAGGTGCCTAGGTACGACTAGGTAAATTCCTGTGTTCTCTGGCCATCGTCTTCGACGAGACTGGAGTGACGACCGGTGACCTCGGCGATACGAGTGCGGGACACCAGTGCTGCCTACGTCATGTGCACCGCCAATGACCGAAAGGGCTATCGTGTCGACCGACGCGTCAGCATTATCCGGGCGACGCCCTTTGCCGGGACCTGCTGGCGCGCAATTGCTGGCCACCGCAGCGGCCATTATGGCCGAGCGGTGCGCCTGCAGCCATGACGCCGCCTTCGATGCCCTGATCGATGGTGCCCGAAGCAACCACATCAGTGTCGCCACCGCAGCTCAAGACGTCTTGTCCCGGCCGTCCCTGGTTACCGGTCGCTGTGAACCGCAACATCCCCGTCCCACGGTCGATCTGGCATCCGGCTCCCCTGACGTCGGCGGTTCTCGATGAGGAAGGGCCGGCAATTGTTCCCCCTGGAAGGTCCCACGCGAGAGGTGACGGCCACCTCCGATTCCGGTGAGTGGCGGGAGCGTGCGGTGTGCCGCGGCGCCGACGTGTCGGTGTTCTTTTCACCCGAGGGTGAACGTGGCCACGCTCGCGACCGGCGCGAAGCGCAGGCCCGACAGGTTTGTCAGCTCTGCCCCGTGCTCGCGCAGTGCCGCGATCACGCTCTGACGGTGGGTGAGCACTACGGCGTTTGGGGTGGCATGACCGAGGGGGACCGAAGAAAACACGTTGTGCACTCCCGTGCAGCCAACGTCACTGCCTGTCAGAGTAATTGCTCTCTAGCCCCGCGCTGACAAGTCGTGCACTCTGCTGCAGTGCCGCCGGTAGCGTCCACAGGCACCCGCGACACGCCGACGTACAGGGTGCCGTCCGCGGTCCAATTAGTTCTTGAACCCGCGCGTGTGGACTCGGCGTGTCGTCAAGAAGTGGGCGGCGGACGGTCGTGAACGCTTGGACAGCTGACCCGATATATCGGGTGACGTATTGACCTTGAGCTGGGAGAATAAGTGAAATCCATCAAGAACGTGCTCGCTGTTGTCGCCTGTGGTCTTCGATATCACCATCGTCAACGGGTCACCCGAAAACTACGAGACGATGGTGTTCGCAACGACGTTGCAGAGCGGGAACCGCGAGGCGAGCAAGATCTTCGACTCCGCTAACGGTGTCGGTGGTTCCCCGAATACCCCGACACTGCCTGGTCGAGAGTCGGCGTTCCGGGTCGCGTACGCAGTCACCGATCCTGCCGACATTGTTATGCAAGTCAGTCCCGGATTCGACTACAAGAAAGTCATTTTCACAAGCTGATGCGGGAACGGCTGTCGCGATGGGACCCGGTCGATGTCCGAAAACGACCGCACCCCTGCAACGCTCGGCGACGCGGCCCGTACCTCAGGTGGACGGCGAGAGCAAGGCGAGCGCGGCGACCACGAGTGCCGGCGTACCGGTGTCGAGGGTGGTTGAGCAACCGGAGCGAACTCCGCGGAGTGGTTCACCGGTGCGACTGAGTCGATCGTTCCGGCGTCCGACACCAGTGCATCATGTGGTTCGGTCGACAGGCCGATTGCGAACTCAACCTCCTGCACCACGGCGATCTGGGTTGCCTTGGGTCGGGCGTACCCGCAACCGATGTCGTGGAAGCCTGCCCCTCGTCGGAGTAGTCCTCGACGAACCGTCGGTATCCGACCGCGCCGTTCCTCCTCGTCATAATGCGTTCCAGGCCTGGCTACGGGTGAGGAAAGACCACCTCTCGCCTCGGGTTACTAGTCCGGATAAGCCCAGTGTCCACCAATCATCGTGGCCTGTACCGCGTCGGCGGCGGGCGCAGTGAGTATGTCGGCGAGGGGCGCGGATAGGAGGACCATGTCGGCGGTCGCACCCACGCGGATGCGGCGTGGGGTTCCGCCCGGATTATCAGCGGGGGTAAGGTATCGCGCCAATGCCTGTGCAGCGGTGATGCGTTCGGTGCTTCCGACGATCTCGCCTGTCGGTGCACGGCGGGTCACTGCGGCGGTGATCACCGCCCAGGGGTCGAGGGGGCCGTACGGTGCGTCGCTGGACAACGCGACCGCGACGCTCGCGTCGATAAGCGACCGGCAACGGTAGAGGTCGGACTGGTCTCGCCTGTCGATGTCGCGCAGGTAGTCGTGGCCGCGGTCGGCGAGAAAGCCGGGCTGGGTGACCACGGTGAGTCCGCGCCGACGGAGATCGTCGATGGTCTCGGCGGGGATGAGGGCGCCGTGTTCGATGCGGTCACCGGGGAGAGTGCCCACCTCGTCGAGGACCGTCAGCAGGATCAGCAGCGCCTCGCGGGTGACGCAGTGCACGGCCACCGCCCGCCCTCGGTTATGAACGCGGTGGATCCGGCGTGCCAGGTCGTCGAGGTCGGGGAGCTCGGAGTCGGCGAGGACGATCTTGTATGGGCCGACGGTCAGACGGGCCGCCGGAGAGACCGATTCGGCATCCGGTGGTGCGCCGAGCAGATGTACGCGTTGCGGCAGGATACCGTCGGTGATCGATGTCTCGATCGCCGAGCGAGATTGTGGGTCGAGGTCGGGTGTGGCGTCGGTGACGCCAGTGATTCCCATCCGCGAGAGGGCGGCGCCGATGTTGTCGAGGCGCGGCGGTCGGGACGGTGGGAGCCGGGCGCGCAGCCAGGTGTCGGCTCGCCACACCCGTCCGGTCGGCCGACCGTCCTGGCCACGTTCGATCCCGGGATGCGATGCCCCGTCGAGGTGCGTCGCGGTCACCGCCGCGCCGTTGAGGATCCACATCGCACCGCTACGGTGCTGGATCCGCACCGGGCGCGCCGGGTGCAGGCGATCGAGGGCGTCGGCGTCGAGATCACCTGCGACAGTTTCGATGTAGCCGACGCCGCGGACCCAGCCGCTGTCGTCACCCGGCGCACGGCCGAGCGCGTCCGCGAGGGCAGCCGGGTCGCGGACGCGCGGTGGCCCGCAGCGCACCGAGGCGGCGTCGGCGGCCATCGCATGCAGGTGCAGGTGATGATCGTGCAGACCGGGGATCAGGGCACCGCCGTCGGCGTCGAACACCTCGGCCCGGGAGGCGGGTAGATGCGCCCCGACTGCCGTGATGCGGTCGCCGGTGACGGCGACGTCGACACCAGGAACGCCGTTGACCTCCGCACCACGGATGACGAGATCGGTCACGGGACTGCGATCCCCAGCGATTGCAGCACGGTGGTGGTGTCCGCGCCGGGTGTGGCGACCCGTCCGGCGGGCACGCGCGGACGCGGCTCGGCGACGGGAACGACACCGGAGGAGGTTCCGACCACCCAGTGGCCGTCACTTCGGAAGGGTTGCGGCACCGGGTGGTCGGTGAGGGTTGACGCGACGACGTCGGACATCGACAGATCCCACAGCCGTCCGGACCCGTCGGCGGGCGCGGACATCGCGAGGGCCGCGGCGGTGACCCCGGTGAGCGGGTCGGCGAGGGCGTCGCCCACGAAGAGGGGTGTGCCGTCGGAGTCGTAGGCGATGAGTCCGGCTGCGGCGGCGAGGTCGTCGCCGAAGCCGATGCGGTCGGAGGATCGTCCCGCGGCGGTGATCGACACCCAGGTGGCGCCGCGGGCGACTGCGGCGTCGGCGTCGAGCCCGAAGCGGGTCAGGGCGCGGGGGCGGGAGGCCTCGATGACGATGTCGGCGGCGTCGACGAGCGCGGCCATCGTTCCTCGTCCCCCGGTGGTCGTGGGGTCGAGGACCACCGATTCGTGACCGCCGTGTAGGAGCCGGTAGAAGTGCGGATTGCCACGCCGGGCGCCGTCGGGGCGGTCGGGGGTTTCGATCTTCACCACGCGTGCGCCGGCGAGCCCGAGTAGGTGGGCGCACAGCGGGCCTGCCCAGAGGGAGCTGAAGTCGACGACGAGGTGCCCGTCGACAGGCCGGGGATACAGCGGCACCGGGACCGACGGCAGGGCGCCTGCCCGCGACACGGGGCCGGCAGCGACGCCGAGCAGTTCCGCGCGTTGGGCCAACTCGGCGCCGGTGTGGGTGCGGAGCCAATCGGCAACGGCAGGCCAGGGGTCGTTCTCGTTGATGGTGTCGCTGATCAGCGCCCCCAGCAGGGTTGGGTCGTCGGGGCGGGCGCAGGACACGGCAGCCCACCCGTCGGCGGTCGGCAGCAGCCGGCAACTGCCGCCTACCGACACCTCGCCGCGACGCGTACGTCCGGTGAAGGCCGCGCGCTCGGAGAGTAGGCGGGCGCCGTCGACGTCGATCCGCCGACCGCCGAGGGCACTGACGTCGGAGATCCATGTCGACATGGCGCGCGCGACGGTCGCGGCCCGGCCGGGCGGTATGACCGGTGGTCCGTCTGGGTGGCCGGTGAGGGTGACGACTCCGCTTTCGGCCCAGTCCCGCACCGGATCCGGCGCCGAGGGGCTGAGCGGGGGAGTAGGTGACACCGGTTGATCCTATGCTGGCAAGCTGTCCGTCGTGGATACCGTGCTACCCGTGATCAGCCCGCAGGACCTTGCCGACGGGGTCGCCGATACCCCCCTGCTCGGCGAGGGCGCCGTCGTCGACATCCCGATGCTGGTCGTGGATCTCGACATCGCGGTCGATGCGGCGACCGCGGTCCGGGCCGCGGAGCGGGCGCTGCACTCCGACCGGTTGCTGGTCGGGGTGCAGCGCACACCCGGACCGGTCCCGGAGGCGGTCGCGGATCTGGCGGCCGGTCTCGACACCACGTTTGTCGCTGACGCCGCTCCGGTTGACCGCCGGCTGGTCGGCGCCCGAGATCCGGACGCCGCGGTCGCCGAACTACGCGACGTCGTGGCCGCCAATGTGCACGCCGCGATCGTGCTGGGGCAGGTGCTGCGGTTGTCGGAGGAGTTGCCGGTGCCGCAGGCGATAGACGTCGAGTCGCTCGCGTACTCCACCCTCCTCGGCACCCCGGGTTTCCGGCGCTGGCTGCAGCAGCGCGGTCCTCGCCCGTTGCCGCCGCCAGCGCCGCAGGATCCGGTGCTGATGCGCCGCGAGGCCGAGCGGCTACACATCACCCTGAACCGGCCCGAGCGGCGCAACGCCTACGGGGCCGAGGTGCGGGACGGCCTGGTCGAGGCGCTGCGGCTGGCAATAATGGACGACACGATCACTTCGATCGTGCTCGACGGGGCGGGCCCGGTGTTCTCCGCGGGCGGCGACCTGGACGAGTTCGGCACCACCCCTGACCTCGCGACCGCGCATTTGATCCGCACCCGTGCCGGCGCGGCCCGGCTGGTTTCGCAGTTGGCCGACCGGATGGAGGTCCGGGTGCACGGCAGCTGTGTCGGGGCGGGCATCGAGGTACCCGCGTTCGCGGGCCGGATCGTGGCCGCGCCGGGCACGGTGTTCCGGTTGCCGGAGGTGTCGATGGGATTGATCCCCGGGGCGGGTGGAACGGTGGGTGTGCCTCGGCGGATCGGGCGGTGGCGGGCGTTCTGGCTGTGTGCGACGGGTGCCGCCCTCGACGCCGGCACCGCGCTGGCGTGGGGTCTCGTGGACGAGATCAATTCGGGGCAGTGATGAGCGTGCCTATACGACCTCGAGGGGAGACTCCCGTGTCGGAGCAGGTGGCAAAACATCATGATAATATCCGGTGTGATGTCCAGCACGTCCGTGTTCTAGGGTGCCGTGCGCACCGCGAACCGGTGGTGTGTGGGTCCGGTACTCGAAGAGGATGGCGCGATGGTCGTACGCAGCGAAGGTACGCGCAAGCGCGAGACGCGCAAGCGCGAGACGAACGGTGACCGCCCGATTCCGATCGCGGCGGGCGGATCCTCGCTGCTCCGACCGCTCAAAGCTGCAGAAGTCATCGCGCGGAACATTGTGGGCGACATCCGTGCTCAGAACCTCCGGCCGGGCGATGGACTGCCGTCGGAAGCGGCGATGCTGACGCAGTACGGTGTGAGCCGAGAATCGCTGAGGGAGGGACTGCGCCTACTCGAGGTGCAGGGAATGATCGCGATTCGACGCGGCCCCGGAGGCGGTCCCGTGGTCGGGTCTGTGGGCGCAGCACACCTCGGAAGAGTCTCCGCGTTGTTCTTTCACATGTCGGGTGCCACCTACCAGGAACTTTTCGAGGCGTGGGTGTGGGGGCAGGGGGAGCTGGCCGAGCGTGCGGCTCGGCATCCCGACGCCGACATGCGCGCCTCCACCATGGCGCCGTTCATGGACGGGCACCACCACGAATCCGACGAGCTCCTCGAGCGCTACCTCGAGGAGCATGCCGGGTTTCACGGGGCGGTTGCCTCGTTGGTTCGCAATCGGGTCCTCGAGTTGAGTCTCGAATCCTACGGCCAGATCGTCGCGCACCACGTCGCCATGGTCGACGACCCGCGCACTCTCCGAAGCGTTCTCGTCGATGATCATCACAAGATTGCCAGGGCGGTCGCTGCTGGGCAGCCCAAGCGCGCCCGCGATCTCATGGAAGAGCACTTGCGTGGCGTGGTCGACTACTGCCGGGATCGCCTGGGAGGATCGCTCGATTCTGCGATCGAGTGGTTGTGAGCTGACGCCGAACTGGATACGCGCGCAACCGGCGCGCCCGGGTTGAGCCGAACACCGAACGCCGACTTCATGATGGAGGTCGGCGTGTTTCTCTGCGGCTGACATGCGCCGCAGCCACCGGGGAACTTATCTGCCCGAAATCTGTCGTACCCGAATCGCATTCGGGCGGCTGTGCACGATCCGCGGGCGCTTGTCTGTCCTGTCCTCTTCGTTGGTTCACCGAGTCTCGAACGGCTCGAAATCGCGCTTGTGCTTTGCCGGGGTCTCGACACTATTCCTTAGGCTGTGGGCGGACACGTTGAACGTGCTGGTCAAGCCAATTTTGTCAAGCCGTATAGGTGGTGCAGCGCAAAGTGAGACCACCCCTTGACATCGGAGTTCCTCATGAGCAATATTGATCTCATGTTGTCCGGGGTGTGACTGGATTAACAAGGCCCTACGAACCGGAGCTCGACAGTTTGCTGTGATGCGCTCCCGACATCTCTTCTTCTGCTTGGCGTCGCCAATTATTCAAGTACCTGGCGTAACCGTCGAGACAGCTGCCAATAGGAGGCAATCAAGTGACACGGCTGGATGGCAAGATCGCGTTCATCACTGGTGCTGCACGCGGACAGGGGCGTACCCACGCCGTCCGGCTTGCGCAGGAAGGCGCCGACATCGTTGCGGTCGATCTGTGCAGGCAGCAGGCCAACCTCGACTACACGTCCGGCACTCCCGAGGATCTCGAGGAAACGGTGCGGCTGGTCGAAAAGGAAGGCCGCCGGATCATCGCGCGTGCCGCCGATGTGCGGGACCAGGCATCTTTGGATGTGGTTGTCGAAGAGGCGCTCCGTGAGTTCGGTGGGATCGACATCCTCGTCTCCAACGCCGGCATCTCGAACCAGGGATCGGTGGTCGGGCTCACCGACCAGCAGTGGGAAGACATTCTCGGTACTAACCTGGTCGGAGCCTGGCATTCGTGCCGCGCAGTTCTGCCCTCGATGATCGAGCGCGGCGCGGGTGGGTCCGTCATCTTCGTCAGCTCAACGGTCGGGTTGCGCGGTGCGCCCGGGCAGGCGCACTACAGCGCTTCCAAGCACGGCATGCAGGGTCTGATGCTGTCGCTGGCCAACGAGGTGGGTCAACACAACATCCGGGTCAACTCGGTCAATCCCGGCGCCGTCAACACCGAAATGGCGATCAACGAAAGCCTGCTGAAGATGTTCCTTCCCGATATCGAGAACCCGACTCCCGCGGACGCGGCAGACCTTTTCAGCAACCTCACGCTTCTCCCGATCCCGTGGGTAGAGCCCGAGGATGTGAGCAACGCGGTGCTGTGGCTCGCCTCGGATGAGGCCCGATTTGTCACTGGCGCAGCGATTCCCGTCGACGGCGGACAACTCGCCCGCGCCTGAGGTGCACCGGATGACATCGATTGGAGCGAAAATGACGAACAAGGTATCGGTAGATCAGGACTTCTGCCAGGCGCACGGTAGGTGCTACGCAATGTTCCCTGATCTGTTCGAACCCGACGACGAGGGCCGCGCACAGGTGAAGAACGACGGCGCGGTGCCGGAGTCGAACACGGTAGACGAGATCCTGGCCGTGTGCCCCGAAGCCGCTATTACCTCCGTGTGAGAGACAGGTATTGGAAATGACTGAACAGTTGCAGTCGGAGACGACCACGACCGGTCGATGCCCCGTCGATATGTGGTCGTCGGAGTTCAACGACAATTTCTGGCCCGAGATCAATCGCATGCAGAAACTCGACGAGCTCAGCGTCCATACGCAGGGCGATACCCCCTGCTATGTGGCCACCCGCTACGAGGATGTCTTCAAGATCCTGCGTGACTGGAAGCGCTTCTCCTCAGAAGGGGGCGTCGCGATTCTCGGCCATGACAACCGGGCGGCGCCTCCGAAGAACGAGGGCCGGTTCCTGCCCGAGGATCTCGATCCGCCGGCGCAGACGGACTGGCGTAAAATCCTCAACCCTGAACTGACGGAAGAGAAGATGAGAGTCTTCGCGCCGTCGATCACCGCCGAGATCGATACTCTCCTGGATGCGGGGATCGAGCGTGGCCGGTTCAGCGTCATGGAAGACTTCCTGCGCCCGCTGCAGCTGCGGGCGGTCTTCAGTAATCTGCTCCAGCTCGAGGGCGACAAGATCGACGACTGGATGCAGTGGGCTCACGATATCTTCGTCGGCGAGACGGCGGAGGCGTCGGAGAATGCGTTCGTCAGCCTGTACGCCGCCATCGAAGCCCTGGTGAAGGCGCGTATGGCCGATCCGATCGAGGACGACCTGGTCAGCCTGGTGTGCCAGGTCAAAGAGATCGACGGCCGCGAGCCCACCCTGTCCGAGCGCATTGCCGTGGTACTCCCGCTGTCGATCGCCGGCCTGGAATCGACCGGAACCATCCTCGGCGGCATCGTTCACCACCTCGCCACTCATCCCGACGACCTGACCGAACTGGTGGAGAATCCAGATCTGGTTCCCAACGCCGTCGAAGAAGGCCTTCGCATGTTCGCGAATGTCACTGCACTCCAGCGGACCACCACGTGCCCCGTCACCGTCGGCCAGACCGATCTCGATGAGGGCGCCAAGGTATGGACGTCCTACAACGGGGCCAACCGTGACGAAACGAAGTTCCCGAACCCGCACCAGTGGGACCTGCATCGCAAGGACAAGAACCACATCGCCTTCAGCATCGGTCCACACCGGTGCCTCGGCTCCAACTTCGCGCGCGTGATGATGATTCTCGTACTCGAGCGGATCGTCACCAAGATGCCGAAGTTCACACTGGTGGAGGGACAGGCCATCGGGTACCACTCGATGCCCACCCGCGGAATCCACGAGTTCGACATCGAAGTACTCACCGACTGACGACCCCCACCCCATCCCTGGCCATCTCACGTAGAAGGACTGATTACTCATGACCAACCCGGCTCCGGAAGAACTGTTGGCGCAGGCCCACAAGGTCGTCGATGCGTGGAACAACCTCGAACTCGACGTGCTCCACGACCTCGTCGACGAGAACATCGTGGTGGTGCACCAGAATCGGGGCGTCGCGGCAACCGGTCGCGATCTCATGATCGAGACGGTAAAACAGATGAAGCAGGTGTTCCCCGACCGCTCGATCGGTGAGACCACCCGTTGGGCAGTGACCGGCAACTCGGTCCTGCGCGAGACCACGTGGCAGGGCACCGCGACAGCGGATGTTCCCGGGTTCGGCAAGGCCGGCGAGTTCTGCAAGCTCAACGTCCTGTCGATCATGACGTTCGAGAATGGTCGGTTGACCGAGTGGTGCGACTACGGATAGGCCGCGGCGTTCCCTCGAAGCGGGTTGGTCCTGCTTCGAGGGAGTCGGCACCTTTCGACAAACTTCTGGGAAGTGAACATGAACCTCGATCTTCGCGTCGTCGAACGACGCACGGTCGCCGACGGCATCGTCGAACTGGCACTCGAAGCCGACAGCGGTGACGCACTTCCGCGCTGGGAACCCGGATCCCACATCGATCTTCACGTGGGCAACGGATTGATTCGCCAGTATTCGCTGACCGGTTTCGGCGTCGCCGACACCCGATGGGTCATCTCGGTGCTCCGGGAGCCGAACAGTCGCGGCGGTTCGGTGTCCGTTCACGACTCGCTCGCGGAGCAGTCGTCGGTCACAGTCAGCGCGCCCCGCAATCATTTCCCTCTCGCCGGGGGCGTCGCGGTTCAGTTCGTGGCCGGTGGGATCGGCATCACCCCCCTCATCCCCATGATCATGCAGCTCGAGCGTGAAGGCCGGGATTGGAAGTTGTTCTACGCCGGACGATCGCGGGCCAGCATGGCCTACCTCGACGAGTTGGCCCAGTTCGGCGATCGGGTCCAGATCTGGCCGGACGACGAACGGGGGATGCCCGACATCGACGGGCTCGTCACCGCCACAGATCCGCAGACAATCATCTACTCCTGCGGTCCCGAAGGGCTGCTGGCCAAGTTGGAAGATGTCTGCACGGCCGGGCCGGTGAAGCGGACTCTGCGCACCGAGCGTTTTGTGGCAAAAGAGATCGAACTGGACGGACCCGATCACGACATCGACGTCGAGTTCGTACAGTCCGGTATCACGGTCACCGTTCCCGCAGATCGAACGATCCTGTACGTGGCGGAGGAGAACGGAATCGACATTCTCTCTTCGTGCAACGAGGGAACCTGCGGAACCTGTGAAACTCCCGTCCTCGAGGGCATTCCAGACCACCGGGATTCGGTGTTGACCGACGATGAGCGTGAATGCGGTCAGACCATGATGCTGTGCGTGTCACGTGCGCGCTCGGTCTCACTGCGTCTCGACGCGTGATACATCCGTCCATTCGGACATCGGTAGTGGCGCTGAACCCGCAGTCGCGCAGCGGACAGAACACAAGGAGAGCGGTGTCGTGAGTCGAGAGAGCGGAATCCAGGGCTCGCTGGCCGGGCAGTACGTGCTCGTCACAGGTGCCAGCGAAGGCATCGGGCTCGGCATCGCGAAGGGAATGGTGGAAGCCGGCGCCAGCGTGATGATCGCGGCCCGTCGGCGACCACAGCTGGAGCTGGCCCGTAAGGAACTGCAGGAGCTGGCCGCGCCCGGTCAGCAGGTCGAGATTGCGGAAGTGGACATCCGTGACCCGGAATCGGTTTGCGCGATGTTCGAACTCGTAGACCGCACCTTCCCTACGCTCAACATCTTCGTCGCCAACGCGGGCAGCGGGTCGATGGTCCCGTTCCTGGAGATGACGGAGGAGGTGTGGACCAACACGATCGACTTGAACCTCACGGGCACCTTCCGCTGCTGTCACCAGGCCGCGACGCGGATGGCGGCAAGGGCGGACAAGAGCGAGAACGCGGCGATTCTGGTGCTCTCGTCGGTCCGCGCACTGGGGACGCGGCCAGGCACGATCCACTACGCGACCACCAAGGCGGGACTCAATCAGTTCGTGCGCGTGGCAGCCTATGAGCTGGCCGAGCAGGGTGTCCGCGTCAACGCTCTCTCGCCCGGTATCACCGCAACCCCGATGGCGTTGGAGCGGAACCCGGAGGTCTTCGAGAGGATGGCCGCCACAGTTCCCTTGGGTCGAGCCGGCAGCGTCGAAGACATGGCCGCGGCCGCGGTGTTCGTGTGCAGTCCGAGCGCGAAGTTCATCACCGGCACCAACCAGATCGTCGACGGCGGAGAGTCGTTGTACTGAGCATCGGCGCTTCCCGGCTGGCCGGGGCGCCTGTCGCCGCACAAATTTCGGAGGTTGTATGACCCTGTCAGAGTTTCGTGAACAGGCCGGGCAATGGCTGCGCGAGAACGTCGGCGCCGTCGCGGGCACCACGGAGCGGGACCCGTTCGATGTGGCGGTATTCCATTCACTGCCGTTCGAGGCGGAACAGGCATTGCTCGAGGAACACAAGCGATGGCAGCGTATCAAGTTCGACGCCGGCTACGGTGCCCTCGACTGGCCGATCGAGGATGGCGGCGCCGGATTGAGCGTCGAGCACGCCGATGTGTTCGCGAGGGAGGAGTCGCTACTGTTGCCGTTGGCGCCACACGAGTTGTTCTCGGTCACGATGCACTTGATCGCCCCGACCATTCGGATCCTCGGGACGCCGAGACAGAAAGAGACCTTCCTGCCCTCGATGCTCCGCGGCGAACTCCTGGCCTGCCAGTTGTTCTCCGAGCCCGGTGCCGGCTCGGACCTCGCCTCCCTCGGCACCCGCGCCGTCCGGCACGGCGACGAATGGGTGATCAACGGACAGAAGGTGTGGACCTCGGGGGCGCAATTCGCCGAGTGGGGCGAACTCATCGCACGCACCGATCCCGACGTACCGAAACATGCGGGAATGACCGCGTTCCTCGTGCCGCTCGACGCACCGGGTGTGGAGGTACGCCAGATCCGGCAAATGTCCGGAGGTACCAGTTTCAACGAGGTCTTCTTCACCGACGTCCGTGTCCCGGATCGTCTGCGACTGGGCGAGGTGGGGGCAGGCTGGAATGTCGCGTTGACGACCCTGGCATTCGAACGAGGCGGAAACTCCAACACAGCGGGAGTCGGCGGACAGTTCAGCCAGCTCGTTGCCTCCGCACGCGCTGCCGGACGGATCGGTGATCCACAGATTCGGCAGCAGCTGGCCGAGGTCTACCTTCGCCAGACTCTGGCCGAGATCGACCTGCTGCGCGATCGCCAGGCACGGGCGGCGGGAGGCGCCCCCGGCGCGGTGGGATCGGTGCGCAAGGTCCAGTGGGTGGACAAGCTGAATCTGGTGTCCGACACCGCCACTGCGATACTCGGACGGACGCTACTCGCCGACACGGGGCGACCGGGAACATACGCGTGGAACGAGCACGTGCTCGGGGCGCCCGGTTACCGCATTGCGGGCGGCTCCGACGAGATCCAGCGCAACATCATCGCCGAACGACTGCTGGGGCTCCCCGCAGAAGCGCGGGCCGACAAGGGCAAGTCGTGGCGTGAATCGACGTCGCGCTCGCGCGCCTGAACGAATCGAGGAACCATGAGTACCGATCGACACAATCTCGCCGGCAAGGTAGCCCTGATCACCGGCGGCAGCAGGGGTCTGGGAGCCTCGATGGCCTGGGCGTTCGCAGAAGAGGGCGCACACGTCGTGATCGCGAGCCGCAAGGTCGAGCCGTGCCGGGAACTCGCTGCGGAAATCGAGGCCAAGACTGGGGTCAAGGCGCTCGGTGTGGCGGCGCACGTGGGGGACTGGGCGACTCTACCGACGCTGATCGACGAGGTGTACTCGACCTTCGGCAAGTTGGACGTGCTGGTCAACAATGCCGGCATCGCACCGCTCTATCCGAGTATCGAAGAGGTGAGCGAGGAACTGTTCGACAAGATCGTCGACGTGAACCTCAAGGGTCCCTTCCGGCTGAGCGCCCTCGCCGCGACGCGAATGACCGCAGCGGGCGGCGGATCGATCATCAACATCAGTAGCAACGCGTCCGAGCGGCCGGCCCCCGCCTACATCCCGTACGGCGCAGCCAAAGCCGGTTTGAACTCGCTGACCAAGGGACTCGCTTCCGCCTACGGACCCGGGGTCCGCGTCAACTGCGTGATGGCCGGCTCCTTCTTCACCGACATCAGCAAGGGGTGGGACATGGACGAATTCGACGATCTCGCTGGGGCCTGGCCCATCTCGCGTGGTGGCAGGCCGGAGGAGATCGTCGGGGCGGTGCTGTACTTCGCCGGCGATTCGTCGAGTTACACCACGGGGACGATCCTGCCGGTCGACGGTGGGCGAATGGCCGTCGGATAATCCGTTGCCGGTCCCCTGACAGACCTCGCCTACTTGATTGGCCGCTGCGAACTTTCAGCGCCAATCCCTTCGAACCCCGCGCATTGCCCCCCGGTGCGCGGGGTTCGCAGCTTGTGCGGGTATTACCCTGCATCAAGCCTATTGCCATATTTCCTCATGATAATTATGCTCGGTGCAGCGGGAGTGACCCGAGGCACACGAACTGCCGGTGAGTGAGCTGCCCGGCTGAAACCCCGACAACACGACGAGGATGGGAGGCACGTGGTGACGGCAATAGAGCACACGCGGCCAACGCAGACACACCTGGACAGTGGGCGCCTGCCCCAACAGCGCACGGGACCGCTTGCCGGTGTGCGGATCGCAGACTTCTGCTGGATGGGTGTCGGTGCTGTCGCCACCCGCCTGCTGGCAGATTTCGGCGCCGAGGTCATCAAGATCGAGGCACGTGATCGTCTGGACATGCCCAGGCGCTTGCCCATCTACAAGAATGAACTGCGTTCGTACGGAGACGAAGATCCGAATCCGGATCCGAACAAGGGCGGGCTGTTCAACAATTACAGCCGCAACAAGCTCGGCATCACCGTCAACATGAAGACCGAACGCGGCCAGCAGTTGGTGCGGCAGCTCATCGCCGCCAGTTCGGTCGTGACAGAAAACTTCGCACCCGGTGTCATGGAGAAGTGGGGACTGACCTACGACGACCTGCGGGAGATCAATCCCGAGATCATCTTCGCGCGGATGAGCGGATTCGGGCACAGCGGGCCACACCACCGATTCAAGAGCTACGGCCCGGTAATCCAAGCGGTGTGCGGCCTGTCCTTCATCTCCGGTCTGCCGGATCGGGAGCCGTCCGGCTGGGGACTGTCCTACATGGATAACCAAGCCGCCTACTACAATTCGATGGCACTCATGATGGCGATCATGCAGCGCAACACCACCGGCCAGGGGCAGGAGATCGACGTTTCTGCCGTCGAGGCCGGCATCAATCTGATCGGCCCTGACCTGCTCGACGTGTCCGTGAACAAGGCCACCACCCGCAGACCCGGATACCCGAACGGAAACCGCCTGAACAATCCGCATGCGGCCCCGCACGGTGTCTATCCAGCCGCGGGCGAGGACAAATGGCTCGCAATCGCGGTGTTCGACGACGCGGACTGGTCCCGGTTCGTCACAGCACTCGGCAATCCCGCATGGGCGTCGTCGCCGGAGTTCGCGAATCAATCCTCGCGCTTCGCCCACCACGACCAGCTCGACGAACACATCTCCCGCTGGTCCGCCAGTCGGCCCGCACACGAGTCCATGGAGTTGCTGCAGACTGCCGGTGTGGCGGCCGGTGCCGTGCGGAACTCGCAGGACCTCACCGAATCGGACCCCCAGATCGGCCTACGCGGAACATTCTTCGAGTTGGATCACCCGGTCATCGGTATGGCCAAATTCGAAGGCTCACCCATGCAGTTTTCCCGCACCGTCCAGGACAATTGGCGCAGCGCACCACTACTCGGAGAAGACAATCAGTATGTGTTCGGCGACATCCTCGGACTCGGCGCGGACGAGATTGCGACGCTTACCGCAGAGGGCGTGATCTGATGGAACTTGCATACAGTGGACTGGTCGTCGTCGAACTCGCTGACGATCCGGCCGGCGAATATACCGGCAAGCTCCTTGCCGATCAGGGCGCCGACGTCATCAAGGTCGAGCCCCTCGGTGGCGCGGCGAGCCGACATATCGGACCCTACGTGGGTGGCGATGTCGATCCGGACAAGAGCCTGAACTTCTGGACGTACAACACCTCGAAGCGTTCGGTCACCCTGGATACCGATCGCGAGGAGGGACGCGCCGCACTTGCCGATCTCATCGCCGGCGCGGACATTCTTCTGACCACCGGCCGGCCGGTGGATCTCGAGGCGCAGGGATTGGACCTCGAACGGCTGTGCGCGGAACAACCTCGGCTGATCGCACTATCGGTCTCCCCATTCGGATTGACCGGCCCCTGGGCAAATTACCGCAGCTCCGACCTGGTCGGTCTCGCGATGGGCGGGCTGCTCACCACCTGCGGGTACGACGATCATTCGATTCCGCCGATCCGTCCAGGCGGAAATCAGGGCTACATGACCGCCGCGAGCTTCGCGCTCTGCGGACTCCTTCTGGCACTCATCGAGCGCCAGAACACCGGACAGGGACAGTTGGTCGACGTGTCCATGCACGAATCGATCGCGGTCACGGGCGAGTTGGCAAACCCCTACTGGTTCTACCCGAAGGCACTGGTGCAGAGGCAGACCTGCCGCCACGCCCAACCGGAGCCGACACAGCCGGCGTTGTTCCAGTGCGCGGACGGGGTGTGGGTGTACTTCGCTCTCATTCTCGCCGACCAGCATGCATGGAAGGCACTGACCTCGTGGATGGAATCGGCTAGCGTCGCGGCGGACCTCGTCGACGACGAATACCTGTCGCTGGCGCATCGGCAGAAGAATTTCTCACACATCCAGGAACTGCTCGAGGTCTTCTTCCTCATTCAGGATTCGGGAACCATCTACCGCGAGGGCCAGGGGCGCGGTCTGCCGATCGGACCTCTGCGGGCCCCGGAAGAGTTGTTCGACGACGAGCACCTCGCCGAACGCGGGTTCTTCGTCCCCGTCGAGATGCACGACGGCTCCCGTGCGCTCTTTCCCGGCACCCCGTACCGATTCTCCGGCGGTGACGGCGCACCGACCCGTCCACCACGCCTCGGCGAGCACACAGAAGAGGTCCTGGCACATGACTGATCGATGGCAACGCGACGTCTGCGCAATCACTGGGGTCGGGCAGAGCGCCTATTCGAAGAACTCCGGTGTGAGCGTGACAGCTCTCGCGGCGGACGCGGCGCTCGCGGCGCTGGCAGACGCAGGCATCGACCCCGCCGAGGTCGACGGCATCATTCGCAACGACATGGACCTCGTCTCCTGCGCGGCTCTCGGAGATGCGATCGGCGCACGCAATCTGAGCTACTACGGTGAGGCCGGTCCCGGTGGATCGGGTCCCTGCGCGATGGTTGCACAGGCCGTCGCCGCGATCATGAGTGGACAGGCGGACACCGTGGTGGTCTTCCGCTCCCTCAACGGACGCTCCGGCAACCGGTTCGGACTCTCCGCCGAGCTGGATCCCGTCATCGGCGGCGCCGAGTCGTTCACAGAGTTCTACGGCCCGTACGGGTTGCTCTCCCCGGGAATGTTCTTCGCGCTCATCGCGCAGCAGTACATGAACGAGACCGGGCTAAAGTCCGAGCAACTCGCGAACATCGCACTTGTTGCGCGCAAACACGCCAACAACAATCCCGCGGCGCAAATGCATCACCGAACGATGACGTTGGACGACTACATGGACTCGCGCATGCTGTCCACACCATTGCGCCTGTTCGACTATTGTCTCGAAACCGATGGTGCCGCCGCGGTTGTCGTCACCACGACCGAACGCGCGAAGGACCTGCGGCAACCCCCCGCCGTGATCCGTGCCGCAGCCATGGCGAGCGGGCCCCGCCCGCAACCGGGGCAGATGTATCCGGCACTGATGCGCGAGGATCCATTATCGATGCCGTCGCGGCAGTGTGCGGAGACACTGTATGCGCGTGCAGGTCTCGGACCTAAAGACATCGACTCGGCACAGCTCTACGACTGCTTCTCCATCACTGCGCTGCTGCAGATCGAAGACTACGGCTTCTGCGCCCGAGGGGAGGCCGGCGCCTTCATCGAATCCGGTGAACTCGAAGTCGGTGGGGCGATGCCGTTCAACACGAGTGGAGGTCATATGTCCGAGGGTTACATCCACGGAATGAACCATGTCGTCGAAGGTGTTCGGCAGATTCGCGGACAGTCGTCGAACCAGGTGCAGGGGGCGTCGGTGTCCCTCGTGACGTCGGCACCACCGCCGTCCACCGCCGCGCTGATCCTGGTGTCGGCATGAGCGCCCGGCTGGCACCGAGGGTCGACGACCCAGCGAGTCGCGGCTTCTTCGAGTTGGCGGCGGAAGGGAAACTTGGAGTCCTCACCTGCACGGACTGCGGAACCCGGATCCATCTGCCCAGGCCCCGGTGTGTGGGATGCGGCGGAAACAATCTCGAATGGTCCGCCGTCGCCGGCCGCGGCCGGGCGAAGTCGTGGACCGTTGTGGAACACCAGGTCCATCCACTCTTTCCGGTGCCGTACACGGTGGTCCTGATCGACGTCCACGGCGAACAGAACGTCCGGATGATCGGCCATCTACCCGGCAGGGTGGACGTCGACGAGACCACTGAACTCGTCGTCGAATTCGAGGATCTCGGACCCGATCGTGAGGGCAACGCCAGGGTGCTTCCCACATGGACCATCGCGAAGGAACGTATGGGGGACAACCGCAGGATCTGACCTGGTCCAGGTCGCCCGCACAAAGGCGAGTTCGAGGGCGCGCGTCTCCACCGCTACATAAAAGGTGGGTTTGCAATTGCAGACAGGAGTCGTCACCCGGCTGCCCTGGCAGTCCAGGGTATCTCGGAATCGCCGAGCAGATGGGTGGACGGAAACCGTCATCTACCGAATGCATACCTAGCCGCAGTGAGGAAGATTCGCAATTCCAATGGCCTGCCCAGGCCCGAATAGATGTGTTGAATACCATGAACCCTGCAGAATATCGCCAATGGCGTCAAAGGCGTCGTGCCACGTGGATCGAAGTCAACCGCAAGCGTATACATCCTGACAACGATGCGGAGCTCCTCATCGACTTCGCCAGGAGATGGGCACCATACGGGGGCCCCACCAGGGAGGAGATCCTTGTGAACTTCGGAATGACAACGCGCCGGTTCGTCGAGCGTCTGTGGCAGGTCATTCCTGAATCGAACTGCGACCAGGAAGAGATACGCATTCTAACGTGCGTATATCCACAACCACCTGCGTCCGAGCGGTTCCCGACCCATTCGGTAAGTCACTCGCCGGTCGCGGATGGCCAGGCCACTGGCGGTCCGACAGCTCCTGAGAACTTCCACAAGCATTCGCAGTAAACCACTCAATCAGAAATATATGTCGGCCGGCGAATAGCTCGCTGCTCCAGTGCGTCACCCGATACCCGTCGGCGGCGAAGCCAGCATTGCGGTCACGATCGGGGCGTGGACGGCCGTCCGGAGCTGTCCTGATCTCAGTTCGTCCTCGAGCTCGGCGATCCCAACCTGCTCGCGGCCCGAACGCTACAGGATCACCCTCACTGCGCGCGCCGATGATCGACCGACGCGTCGCCGGACGACGAGGTGGATGGGCGATCTTGCCGGCGCCCGGCCATCCCCGGCACTGCAAAATTGCGGCGGTGACGAGCCGAAAGTACCTCTCGGGGCCCATTCTGCCGGTCCGTGACAGCCGGCCGGCCGCAGGGTTCCCTCCACTTCCCCTGGCTCGTGAAAACCGTATTGCGAAATTTCCTCATGATAATTATGCTCGGTGTATCGGGAGTGACGCGAGGCACAGGGCCGGTCGGTGCTGAGATACCTGACCGCGACCCGGGCGAAGAAAATTGGAGGTACGTCATGACTGCTGTCGAGCAACATGCGGTCGATCGGCGGAGCCTCGGGACACACGAGTCAGGAGTTCGAGAATGACGCCGACGCAGGCATCGTTGCCAGGTAGATCGATCGATAGCGAGGTGCTTCGGATCGATGATCAGGGTGTGGTTCTACTCGGCGGGCGGTGCGGCGACTGTGGGACCGTCACCTTTCCGGTGCAGGATACGTGTCCGCGGTGCAGCGGCTCCTCGATGGTCAGCGTCGAGCTTCCATCGGCCGGAACGTTGTGGTCGTACACCGTGCAGGCATTTCGGCCGAAACGCCCGTTCCTCGGTCCGGATGACTTCGTCCCGTTCGGTGTCGGATATATCGACCTGGGTCCAGTCATCGTGGAGGCCCGGCTGACGGTCAATGACCCAGACCAACTCGAGATCGGCGATTCGATGACATTGACCACGATGGTCAACCACCGTGACGCCGACGGTTCCGAGGTCCTGACCTACGCGTTCGGCCCCGGCAGCACTAAGGAAACGAAATGAAGGTCGCGATCGTCGGAGTAGGCATCCACCAATTCGGGCGGACCGAGGGTGTGAGCGGCCGCGCTCAAGCGGTCTATGCCGCGCGACAGGCGCTCGAGGATGCGCGTGTCGAATGGTCGGACATTCAATTTGCCTACGGTGGCAGTGATTCCGCCGGAAACGCCGACACCCTCGTCTCCGAACTCGGACTGACCGGCCTGCCGTTCATCAACGTCTCCAATGGTTGCGCCACCGGCGGGAGCGCGTTGACGTCCGCGGTGAACACGATCGCATCGGGCAAGCACGACCTGGGGATCGCCATCGGGTTCGACAAGCATCCCAAGGGCGCCTTCAACGCCGATCCCAAGGCGAATGGGCTGGGGCAGTGGTACGGCGAGACGGGCATGATGGTGACCACCCAGTTCTTCGCGATGAAGATTCAGCGGTACATGGCCGAACACGGCATCAGCGAGAACACACTCGCGCAGGTCGCGGTGAAGGCGTTCGGTAACGGATCCCTGGCTCCTCATGCGTGGCGCCGGACTCCGATGACCGAGGAACAGGTCTTGTCCTCGACAATGGTCAGCCATCCGTTGACGCAGTTCATGTTCTGCTCTCCCGCAGAGGGCGCCGTAGCGCTGATTCTCGCGCGTGCCGATCAGGCGAAGAAGTACACCGATACCCCGGTGTTCCTCGAGGCCGCGGAGCTGCGTTCACGTCAGTTCGGCTCGTTCGAGGTGTTCAGTCCGTGGGTCTCGCCCGAACGTGCCGACGGGCCCACGGTGACAGCGGCGCGAGCGGCCTTCGAGGCTGCCGGCGTGGACCCGGCCGATATCAACGTCGCACAGATCCAGGACACCGAATCGGGGGCCGAAATCATGCACATGGCCGAGACCGGACTCTGCAAACACGGAGAGCAGCAGGCGCTGATCGCGGCGGGGGAGACCGCCATCGGCGGGCGGATCCCGATCAACACCGACGGCGGCTGCATCGCCAACGGTGAACCCATCGGCGCGACCGGGCTGCGGCAGGTGTACGAGAACGTGGTGCAGTTACGCGGCGCCGCCGGTGCCCGGCAGGTACCGGGTGATCCGAAGCTGGCCTTCAGCCACGTCTACGGGGCACCGGGCATCAGCGCGTGCACCGTGCTGTCCCGGTAGCCCTCAACGAACTTTCCTCTTTCACTACGTATTCTAGGAGCATGCGATGAGCTGGGACTTTGAAACCGATCCCGAATTCCAGGCCCAGTTGGAGTGGGTGGAGGACTTCGTCCGCACCGAGGTCGAACCCCTCGACAGGCTGATCGAGCACGCCTGGGACGTAACGGATCCCAAGCGCAACGAGCTCATCCGCCCGCTGCAGCAGCAGGTACGTGAGCGGAACCTGTGGGCCTGCCATCTCACGCCCGATCTCGGCGGACGAGGCTACGGACAGCTCAAGCTAGCCCTTCTCAACGAGATCCTCGGGCGAACCCACAGTGGCCCGGTGGTGTTCGGCTGCCAGGCCCCGGACTCGGGCAACGCGGAGGTGCTGGCGCACTTCGGCAGCGCCGATCTCAAGAAGCGCTACATGGAGCCGCTGATCGACGGTGACATCATGTCGGCCTACTCGATGACCGAGCCGGCCGGGGGCTCCGACCCGACGGGATTCATCACTCGTGCGGTACGAGACGGCGACGAGTACGTCATCAACGGCGAGAAGTGGTTCTCTTCACACGCCCGGTTCGCGACATTCCTCATCGTCATGGCGGTCACCGACCCCGAGGCCGCACCGCACAAGCGAGCATCCATGTTCCTGGTACCGATCGACACCCCGGGTGTGGAGATCGTCCGCAACGTCGGTGTGTCCGGCCATGAGGACCATGAGGCCACTCACGCCTACATGCGGTACACGGACGTGCGAATCCCCGCGGGCAACCGCCTCGGGGACGAGGGCCAGGGCTTCGAGGTCGCGCAAACCCGACTCGGAGGCGGCCGGATCCACCACGCGATGCGAACCGTAGGACTGGTGAAGGCGTCGCTGGACATGATGCTCGAGCGAGCGGTGTCCCGCCATACCCGCGGGCAGCGGCTCGCGGACCTGCAAATGGTGCAGGCCATGATCGCCGAATCCTGGATTCAGCTCCAGCAGTTCCGGCTTCTGGTGCTGCAGACCGCGTGGAAGATCGACAAGTACAACGACTACAAGCGAGTCCTGGTCGACATCTCGGCGGTCAAGGCCGCGATGCCCAAGGTTCTCCTCGACGTGACCTCACGCGCGGCCCAGATCCACGGATCACTGGGCATTTCGACGGAATTGCCGTTCGGGCGCTGGATCATGGAGAGCTACCACATGGGGCTCGCCGACGGGGCCACCGAGTTGCACCTGCAGACCGTGGCAAAGCAACTGCTGCGCACCGCAACCCCGGCACCGGGACTGTTTCCCACCCGTCATCTTCCCGCCCTGGAGGCGGCGGCCCAGGAAAAGTATGCGCATCTCGATCTGGCCACACTGCCATGAGCACCGAGGTCAACCACGATCAGGCCGAGCTCGCACCGGTTCGCGCCGGCGAGATACTCGACTGGGACCGGCTCGAAAGCTATCTCCGCGAGCAGCTCCCGGACCTCGAGGGCGACTTCTCGGTTCTCCAGTTCCCCCGCGGATCAGCGAACCTGACATATCAGGTCACCTTCGGTGATCGGCAACTGGTGGTCCGCCGACCACCCTTCGGCACGATCGCCGCCGGCGCCCACGACATGGCCCGCGAGTACAAGGTTCTCGCACAGCTGCACACCGAGTTTCCCCGTGCGCCGCGCGCTCTCCTGCACTGCGCCGACGAGTCGGTCATCGGCGCGGAGTTCTTCGTCAACGAGTACCGCGAGGGCATCGTCGTCTGGGACCGGGTACCTGACTCGATGTCCGGCTCCGACAATGCTGGCGAACGTATCGGGCTGGCAGTGATCGATGCACTCGCCGACTTGCACGAGGTGGATCCGGGGAAGGCGGGACTGTCCGATTTGGGCCGGCCCGAGGGCTACCTCGACCGGCAGCTCCGCGGTTGGCAGAGGCGCTGGGCTGCTGTGGAACCGGAGGTCGACTCGCCGGAGACCGCGGCCGTCATACGGGAGGTCGCGGTCCGGCTCGTGAAGGGCCAGCCGCGAAGCCAGCGCAGCGGGATCGTGCACAACGACTACAAGATCGACAACTGCCAATTCAGGCCGGGTGACCCGGACCGCGTCACAGCGGTCTTCGATTGGGACATGGCGACAACCGGTGACACGCTGTCGGATCTGGGCACATTGTTGAACTACTGGCCGGACAGCACACTCGATCCCGACTCGGATGCGGCCTTCATCGCGGTTCCGGGGATGCACGGACTCGGCCTGCCGCCCCGTGCCGCTGTCATCGACCGATACGGGAAGAGCAGCAGTCTCGACCTGTCCGACATCGCCTGGTACGAAGCACTCGGATGTTGGAAGACGTCGGTGATTCTCCAACAGCTCTACGCCCGCTACGTTCGAGGTCAGACCACCGATGCCCGGATGGGGGAGCGTGGCGCACTGATTCCGCCGCTCGCTCGTCGCGCCCTCGGGTTGCTGTCCTGATATCGAATTCCGCGATGAAAACAACGAGGAGTATGTAATGAAAACTGGTGCCAAAATGCGCAGCGCGGTCTGCAGCACCGAAGTCATGGTCATCCGCGCCGGTACCGGAGACATCACCCTGTGCTGCGGTGGTGCACCGATGCTGGCACCGGACGAGTCGACCGAGGCGGTCGGCGCCCCTGCGGCCGGCTTCGCTGCGGGCACCGTGCTGGGAAAAAGGTACATCGACACGGAGTCCGGCGTGGAAGTCCTGTGCGTCAAGCCCGGTGCCGGCTCCGTATCGGCCGATGACCGGCCACTCGAGTTGTCGGTGCCCAAGGCCCTTCCCTCCTCGGACTGATGGGTACGACCATGAATCTTGCGATGCTGTTGGAAATGGCCGCAGACGCGGACGGTGACCGAATCGCCGTCGGTACCCGACGAGACGGTCTGACCTACCGCGAACTGCTCGAACTGAGTCGTGGTTACGGCTCTCAGATCGGCCGGCTCGACGCGCAGGCGTTGGCGTATCTCGACCTGAACTCGCCGACGTGCATTGCGCTGCTGTTCGGATGCAGCTACGCGGGTGTGCCGTTCGCTCCCATCAACTACCGTTGGACCGACCAACAGGTTGGCCGCGCGCTCGAACGACTCGCGCCGGTCGCGGTGGTCGCCGGCGCCGACTTCACCGCCCGAGTCGAGTCCAGCGACAGCGTCAGCCTGCTCGATCTGTCCACACCGGACACCGCGGAGGAAGCCGTCGCGGCACGCAACGAACGTTCACCGGCGGTGTTGCTGTTCACGAGCGGTACCAGTGGTGATCCGAAAGCCGCAGTTCTGCGAAGCAGCAATCTCGTGCCGTACGTGGTCAGTACAGTCGAGTTTTTCAATGCGGGTCCCGAGGAAGCGATCCTGGTATCGGTCCCGCCCTACCATATCGCCTCGGTGAGCTCAGCGCTCACATCGGTGTATTCGGGACGTCGTATCGTTCAACTTCCCGCGTTCGAACCGGAATCCTGGGTGGATCTCGCCGCGGAAGAGGCCATCACGCACGCCATGGTGGTTCCGACGATGCTGGGCCGGATCCTCGATGTGCTCGAACAGCGTGGCCAGCGGCTCGACGCGCTGCGACATCTGTCGTACGGCGGTGGGCGGATGCCGGTGGAGACGGTCGAGCGCGCTCTCGCACTGCTACCCGGAGTCGATTTGGTCAATGCGTACGGTCTCACCGAGACCAGCTCGACCATCGCGGTTCTGGGGCCTGACGATCATCGGGTCGCCGCGGCCAGTACCGACCCGTCAGTTCGCGCGCGGCTCGGCTCGGTGGGCCGCCCGATCCCGTCGATCGAACTCGAGGTGCGGTCCGACGATGGGTCAGTGCTACCGGCCGGTGCGGCGGGGGAAGTTTGGGTGCGCGGCGAACAAGTGTCAGGGGAGTACCTTTCGCACTCGGCAATGGGGGAGGGAGGGTGGTACCCCACCCGCGATCATGGGCATCTCGACGCTGATGGTTACCTGTTCCTACACGGCCGCGCGGACGATGTGATCGTCCGCGGGGGCGAGAACATTGCTCCGGCGGAGATCGAGGACTGTTTGCGTAGCCATGAAGCTGTGGCCGACGTCGCCGTGGTCGGTGTGCCCGATCCGGAGTGGGGTGAGCGCGTCGAAGCTGTGGTGGTGCTTGCTGCCGGCACAGCCGCAGGCGTCGAGGAATTGCAGGAATTGGTCCGCGTGACCCTGCGCTCGACCCGGGTTCCCGCCGAGATCCACTATCGTGACGAGTTGCCCTACAACGAGCTCGGGAAGCTGTTGCGTCGTGAGGTTCGCACCGAACTGGCCGCCCGTCTCGAAGGAGCGACGGCATGATCCTCGAATACTCCGAAGCCACCGAAGATCGGATACTGCTTCGCGAATCGATCATCGCGATGGTCCGCAAGGTCAATCCACCCGAAAATCTCCTCGAACGGGCCGAGACGGCGTCGGCCGGTGGCACCGACACGGAGCTGTGGTCGGCACTCAGTGGAGATTTCGCGGCGCCTGCCCTGGCAGTTCCCGAGGCTCTCGGCGGGGTGGGGGCGACCTTCGCAGAGGCCGCTGTGGTCCTCGAGGAACTCGGAGCAGCGTTGGCCACTGTGCCCTACCTAACTACCGTCGTCGCCACCGAAGTTCTTCTCGCTGCAGCAGGTTGCGAAGTTTCGGACACGTGGGTTCCTCGGCTTGCCGCCGGAGAGGCCACCGCCACCGTCATCTTCGATCCGGTCCTGATCGGTGACCACGCATACGCCGAACAGTCCGCTCCCTTCACTGCACAACGGACGCCCGACGCATACACCCTGTCGGGAACGGCAGAGTTCGTGATCGACGGAGCAACAGCAGATCTCATCCTGATACCGGTCCGAGACGGCTCGGGGTGCACCCTCTTCGCCGTCGAAGGCAAACACCTGCGGCGGGACGCCATGCATACACTCGATCCCACGCGGCCGCTGGCCGTGATCACGGCCGAAAATGCACCGGCCGAGTTGATCGGTACGGTCGGCGACGCCGGACAGCTGCTCGCCCGTGCCCGCGATCTCGCGTTGCTGGCAATCGGATGCGAACAGCTGGGACAGTCGAAGACCGTCCTGAATATGGCTGTCGAGTACGCACGTGAACGCATACAGTTCGGAAGGCCCATTGGTTCATTCCAAGCGATCAAGCACAAGCTCGCCGAGGTGGCGGTCGCCGTGCAGAGCGCCGAGTCTGCAGTCGAGCACGGTATCTGGGCGGCAGCGAAGGGCACCGCCGACGAACTGTCGCGCGCGGCCGCGATGGTGGCAATGGCATGCGCTCCCGCAGCAGTTCTCGCTGCGGGCGAGTGTATTCAGGTCCACGGCGGTATCGGATTCACCTGGGAGCACCCTGCTCATCTCTATTATCGGCGGGCGCTGAGCAGTGCGGGGTTGCTGGGCACGCCGCAGCATCATGCCGAGCGCCTTCTCGAACTCGCACTGAGTTGACGCATGGGGGCGGAACGCCCAGATGCCTCGGGAGATCACGAAAGGAAGGCCAGTGACGTCACTTGGATTGTCCGCGTTCGGCATGACAGGTCACGACCTGTTGGAGTTGGCGATATCAGCGGACCAACTGGGATTCGATGCGCTATGGCTCGGTGAACACATCTTCCATCCGATCGGGTACGGAAGTGATCATCCGACCGACGGGACGCAGGCGCACAGTCACCATGCCGGCCCGATCCTGGACACCGACACCGAACTGACCGACCCCTGGGCGGTGCATGCGGCGATCGCGGCCTCGACGACACGGATCCGACTCGGTACCGCCGTGTACCTGGCCCCACTGCGCCATCCGTTGCTCACCGCGCGCACCACCATCACCGTTCAGGAATTGAGCGGGGGCCGAGTGTTACTCGGCGTCGGTGCCGGATGGTTGGAGGAAGAGTTCGCTTCACTCGGAGTGCCCTACAGGACCCGGATGTCGCGAACAGAGGAGTGCATCGAGGTGCTGAGGGCGGCGTGGTCCGGGAAACCGTTCGTGCACAATGGCAAACACTTCCACATCGGCTCAGTGCAGATGCATTCGCGAAAGGTGGACATCCCCGTCATACTGGGAGGAAACGGACCCAAGGCGCTGGACCGCGCAGCGAGGCTCGGAGACGGATGGTTCACGTCAGGCACGCCCTCGTTCGAGGGATCGCTGGAACTGGTAACCGAGATAGCACAGTTACGTGAAAAGTACGGTAAAACAGACGAATTCGTTTGCTATGTTCGTGTCGACGCAACGAGCGTGACTCAGCTACAGCGGTACCACGATTGCGGCATGACCAACCTGGTCGTGTGGGCGGACTCGATCTGGAAGGGTGCCACCGTCGAAGAGCGGCGCGCTAATCTGGCGAAGGCAGCCGACGATCTGGGCGTGCGGCCGGTCGATCGCATTGCCGCGGGGTAAATCAGGCGTCTGAACATTTGTTCGGCACCGTGGAGGTCGCAATCGAGGAGTTGGCGGAGCTGCTCGAACGCCAAATCCCCTCCCGTGAACCGGATGCTGCGTGTCTTCACGTTCGTCGATCGTCGCAGTGTGATTCCCGCCCACTCAGGGCAGGATGAGACCGTGGGCGATCGAACAGCAGTAGACCTCGCGCGTGAACTGGCATACGTTCGCGACTGTTTCCGCACGCCGGAGGGCGAGGATTCCACATCCCGACGACCACGTTCGACCAGGCTCTCCATGAGCTGACCAGTGTCGAACTATCACCATGTGATCCCACGTGATTTCCGGTGGTGCGGCACCCCGAGGCCTGTTGGTCGCGATGGTGTCACCCTTGGTCAGGGACGGTGGTGCCGGGGTGGTGTGGGTCAGGCAGGATGATGACCGCAAATGTGTGGGCCGAGTTCTCGGTTCACAGGTGCGCGAGCATGGGGAACAGGGCGATCGCGGAGACGGTGATCCCCGCGGCGCCGGCAACGACGCCCAGGAGGGCCCGCAACGATGCCGCCTCGTCGTCCGCCACCGCGGACCGCGAGGTGGCGAGGGCGCCGCAGGCCACCGCGGCCACTCCGAAGAGGAAGCCGAGTCCGACCACCCAGAACGACGCCACGGACAGCGCCCCGAGGGTGATCGACATGGCGGGCAACCGCGACCCATGCTGTTTCCGTATCCCGGTGTCGTCGAGGGGGGAACACATGCGGTGGTCGGCACCGGGGCTGTCGGGGACGGCGGCGGTCATGATCCTCCTTCTCACGGTTGACGAGTCGGGTCGACGGGGCACATAGGGTTGACGAGACCGAAAGTGTCTTCGAAACTGTTCGGGCGCAACGGGAACGGTGTTGTCGAAGCCGTTTCGGTGGTCGAGGGTTGCGACTCGATCGAGGGTCTGTCGCTTGTGACGAAGACCCCATACGAATTTAGCACTCGTATCGTGTGAGTGCTAACTCTTTTCGCTAAGTAATTTCATGACCTCGCCGCCCGCTGCGTAGGTGTATCCACCCCGGGCTCCGTGGCCGTGGACATTCGCCCAGGCCCGAGGGGTGGACGGTGCTGGCTCGGTTGTCGAGCGAAGGGCGCTTCGTTGTCTGGGGAGCCGAGGCGGTTCCCGCGATGTCGCTGAGTGCGAATGCCGATTTATGTCGGCGCGGCAGGGTGGGGCGCGTGTTGCGGACCCGCTGATTGGCGCAGTATCGGCGAGAGGGTGCCAGTGTCGAGTCCGTCCGCCCGTCTATCGTGACACGGATGGTACGCGGTACACTGTTGGCACAAATGGAGGTGGTGGACATGCTGGTCGACCGTGATCGTGCCCGCGACTCGATCCATGCCTTGTCGGATCCGGACCTCGTGGAGCTGTTGGTTGAGGAGTTCGCCCGGCGGCCGGCCCTGCGTCCCGTGCGGGACGATGTGACGGCATTGCTGTCGATGAGCCCCGCGCTGGCGCGTCAGCAGGAGCGTGCGGTCGCCAACCCGGCCGCCGCGGCGGTGGCCCGCACGCGGATCGTCGCGTCCGTGCTGAACGCGATCGTCGAGAAGCACGAGATGCTCGACTCCACCGCCGTCAGCCGTGTCCTGGGGAAGGCGGCCACCAGCCGGAACACCGCCAGCCGCCTGTCGGCGGCCGGCACGGTGATCGCGCTGCCGGTATCGGGGCACAAGCTCTACCCGGCGTTCCAGTTCGATCCCGACCGTCGGCAGGTCCGCCCGATCGTCGCCGAGCTCAACCGGGCCCTCGACGCGAAGGGCGACCCGTGGGGGGTGGCGTCCTGGTGGCTCAGCCCGACCGACTTCGCCGACGACCCGCGATCCCCGGCCGCGCTGGCCGTCGACGGTGGGCACGAGCAGGATCTGCGGGACCTGGCCGACGACCTGACGCAGGACTGAACCCGCGTGACCTACCCGGATCCACCCACACCGCTGCCTGCTGCCCTGATCACCACCATTCCCGCCGATACCTCGCTGTGGCGCATCCACAGCGCCACCCGCGGCGCCGCGGAGTTGAACCCCACCGCCCGGCCCCGCGTCAGGGTTGGGGGCCGGTTCGACAGTCTCGACGGCTCCTACGGCTACCTGTACCTCGGTGACAGTCCGGCTGCGGCGGTCGCCGAGACCCTCTGCCGCAACCTGCCGGTCGAGAAGTCCCCGCGGCTTATCCCGCGGGCGACGGTCGCCGGCCGGGTCCTGAGTGAACTGCGGACCACCCGCACGGTGAAAGTCGTGGATCTGACCGGGACCGGGGCGTCCCGGATCAATGCCGGCGCCTGGTTGTCCAAGTGCGACCCCTCCGGGTATCTGCACACCCGCCGGTGGGTCGCCGCGATCCTCGCCGCGAACCCCGATGTCGATGGCGTGCAGTACCGGCCGCGGCACGACGAGAACACCCTCGCCTGGATGCTGGCCGATGACCCGGCCGCGCACACCCACCCCGCCGTCACCGCCGCCGGAGGGGTGATCGCGCTCGACTCCGCCGACGGGCACTACCTGTTGGGTGCGATCCTCACCCCGCACAACGCCGCGCTCGGACCCTGATCCCGCGTGCCGGCAGACAGCGGCACGCCGAGGTCGCGACAGCCTTGCAGCTGATTCGGGGCGGAGCGGGACGTCAGGTAGAGGCCGGCGACGCGGCCGCGCCGAAAAGTACCTTCGAAGCGGGTTGTGCTGGGCGGATACCTCGATGGTGCCGGCAGCACAGGATCGTCGCGTGCGAGATCGCCGGGCGGTGGGTGATCGCTGGGGTGGTTAGTGACGGTCGTTCTCGTCGACCCAGTAGGTGAAGGTGTACCGGCTGATCCCGGGCGAATCGGTCGTCAAGACCGTCTGCAGGGACAGATCGGACCAGGCGCGGACGCCCTGCGCGCGCAACTGCGCGACCGCCCTCTCCTCCGCGCCGTCACGGGCCGCGCCGGCCGGCAACTCCAGCGACATTCGTTCGATTCCCACCGGGAACACACTATGGCAGCGAAACGCGCGCACGTTCCTCGCCCGTTTCCATGGGACTGCACACACGTCGCGGCATCGTGTGGAGACGTCAGCCATTGGGTCCGGTTGTCGGTGTCGGCTCTGCGACGTAACGGTCCGAAACAGTCGACTATGACTGGTGGACACTGGGGTTCGTGTAGGAGTCGGGAGGCGATCTGCCGACTTCGGGTTCGCCGATGGTCTGCGTCGTGTCAGGGCGGTCGAAGGGCGGCGTCGAGGATGGACGTGCGCAGAAGTAGACGAACGAGATGGGGGCGAGGGGGATTCGCTCCGAGGGGTGACACGTCAGCCGAGGCTCGCCGCGTCACAGGTGCGAACAGCGGCGGCGACACGGTTGATGTGTTGTGGTGCGGCCAAGCGCAGCCCCCGCCAACGATGTATATCAGCTGGCAGGGGCGCTACACGGACAACCTGCACGTAGGAACGAGCAGCGCACAATTGATCTTCGTGAGCCGGACCCTGGAAGTCCAGGGAGTGTGATCCATGCCATTGCACTTTCTCCGCAACCTGAATTACCGACCAGTAAGTGCGATTTCACGTCTTCTTTCACGGTGTGCGATCCGGTGGCAGTCTCTCGGTCACGGGTCGGCGCGATCCGGCAACAGGGGGTGGTACCGCCGGACCCGATGAGTTCTGCTTCGCCACAACAGTGCCGGCGGATTTCGGCATCGAGTGATTGAGCGACAAGCTTGTATCGTCCACTGGTTGTTCTGTGCTGCAGCGTGTCCGGGCCTATTCGTAACTGTCTGTGCAATCGAGTATGTGTGGCGAGCCGCTCACTTGCCGTGGACGCTGACGACCAACGGCCCGGTCGGTTCAGTGCTGGCGGGTGGTCGGCAAGGCTCGCACGATTTGTGCAGTTGTCGCGAAATGCTTGGTCAGGCATGGTTTGAACACCCCTCATGTGATGCAGACCACAGCTGAATTTGTGGGAGAAGTCTGGTGCTCGGGGGCGTTCGGTTGCAACCCTAGGCTGAGACCCAAAGCCTCCAGACCTAATTTCGGGTATGGGTGTAGGTATTTCGGCCAATGTGCAAATGCCGAAGTCGGTCCAAAGTGGCTGGTGCGCGTCGTCGACGTGGCAGTCGAGAATTATCTGCACGTGAGAGAAGAGTTGTCATGGCACGGATCGCCTAAAACTTGGGTATAAATCTGCTGAATACGTTGCGGGTCGGTGTGGTTGGCACTGTTCTGTACGCGGGGCTGATCATGGGCGTGGTTGTGGTGGCAGTGTGGAAGTTCCCGATGCCCGGCGTGTAGTCCCGCGGCGACTCCTGGTCCTGCGCCGATGCCTGGCGAGTGAAACACCAGGTGGCAGTTCGGCGATAGAGCTGACAGGGGCGTGGTTGTGCCCGTGGCCTCGCGTGGCCGGTGATCAACGCGCGATACCCGTGACGGGCCCTGTTTGCTGTGGAAGGGACGATGATGTTCGGGACGGGCGTAGGTCTCATGGTTGGCCTGCTGGTGGTGGCGCTTCTGGTGGTGCCCGTCTCGTTGGGTGTGGCGGCACGAGCGGACGCGAAGGTCCGCCGCCTTGCGGAGTCCCGGGCGTCCCATCCGAATCCGGTGGGCTCGGTCGCTGTCGCGGATGTGGACGAGCGGTGCGATCGGTGGCGGCAGCTGGCGACGCGGGCGTGGTTGATCTGCGGCGGCGCCTCGCTGGTCGCAGTAGCGGTCGTGGGTGTCTTGATCTGTGTCGGGTGAAGCCGACGACGTAAGCCGGGAGTGCGTGTGGTGGCTCGCGACTGTCGTTACGGGGTGGGCTGAGCCCACAACCTGCGAACCCGCAGTTTAAAGATCAACGAAGATGAAACCATCTCGGCCGCTGTGACATATGCGCCAGAGGCCCCCTCGATGCGGGCACGCCCAGGTGAGCCGAAGCGGCCCGGTCGGAGTGCAGTCCCCTCCGGCCGGGCCTCGCCGGGACGTACAACCGGTACCCGCCGCGTGAATCCTGACCGCGCTCCTCACGCAGTGCGCGTCCGGGAGACGCGCTCCGGTCGAGAAGCGCGGTTCCGCGTTGGTGCACCGGGGTGGTCAGCGTCGCTGATGTCTCCTCGGATGTGCTACGGGTGGAAATAGCGACCGGATCCACGGAGCTCGGCGGAACAGTGCGCCAAGCCCTGCTAGCCAGTACAGGTTTGGCTGGCGCCGTATTGTTTTGGTGACCTGCTCCGTCGTGTTCCGGTGCGAGGAAATGGTAGATCCGCCGCCCACCCCAACCGGCGCAATGTGACACAGGCCACATGACTTTCTCGGTGGCCCGTACGTCGGCCGGCGGCCGTCGGTGCAGGCTCGCCGATTCAAATACATGCATTCGAGTACGGGCCTTTGTTCTGCCAGGGCGGATTCGGTGCCTGACCGATCGACTCGCCTGGTGCCGAACTCTGCCCGCCCGGGCAATGAGAGATCGTCGGCGAGGTCGGACTGGCCGGTCTGTTACTCGGGTAAGTGCGGTGTGTTGCGGTTGAATGCGTGCCATGGGGTCGTCGGCGGGTGAGCAGCTGTGGCAGACGTTGTCCGATTCCGGGTTGGCATTGGTGTGCGTCCGCGGGCCGCAGCGCCGATGGGCGGATTTGCTCTTACCTGGGGATGAATCGGTGGGGGAGCTGACCTGGCTGGCCCGGGACGCCGACGAGATCGCCGAGCAGTACCGCGACCACCGATAGCGACACACCCGAGCCGCGATGGCGCTGGAGCTGACCGGGCGGCGCCCACCGAAGAAGCGGCACCGTGGTCTGTTTTCGTGTGAGCGGGTGTCGGCGGCTGTGCAGGTGGACGCGGGTTTCCCGGAGGTACGGCGCGCCGGTGCCGGTGGTAGCGTCGCGCAGGCTGCATGGGGTGCGATCGAAAGTCCCCGGGGCGACGTCGCTCCCAATCTTGACCAAGGGCTGCAGCGGCGAAGGGCACGGAAGGTGCGGTAGATGGTGCAACAGCAACGGGCGGCGGTGACCCGGGCGCAGATCGTCCGCGGGGCAGCGGAAATGTTCGACAAGTCCGGGTTCGAGGGCGCCAGTCTCGTCGAGATCCTCGAGGCGGCGGGCATGACGAAGGGGGCCTTGTACTTTCATTTCCGGTCCAAGGAAGATTTGGCCCGGCACATCATCGCCGAGCAGCACCGGATCTCCATCTCCGCGGTGCAGGCCATCGCCGCGCAGGAGGCGTCGGCGATCGAGCAGATCGTGATGCTCTGCCACGAGATGGCCCGGCAGATCGTGCAGGATCCGATCGTGCGGGCCGGGATCCGCATCACCCTCGAGCTCAGCGCCGACGACCGTGGCCCCGCGGGCCCGTACTTGGATTGGATCGCCGCCTGTCAAGGGTTGGCGGCGCGTGCGGTCGCCGAGGGCGACCTTGTGGACACTATCGACCCGCCGACGTTCGCGCGGTTCGTCATCGGCGCGTTCACCGGGGTCCAGACCCTGTCTCAGGTCCTGACCCATCGCGTGGATCTCGAGCAGCGGGTGGACGAGATGTGGGGGTTCCTGCTGCCGGGGATCATGCCGACCGCCCGGCACTCCGGCATGATGCGGATCCGGGCGGCCCGCACCGATGTTGCCGTCACCGGATCGCCCGGCGGTCAGGATTAGTGCGCTCAGCGCGCCGGAACGACTGCACGTGCTTGCTGCAGACCGATAAGTGCGCCATCCGCACGACGCGGCGACCGCGATCGGCACAACAGCGGGATGAGTACGGCCGGTGACCGGACCTGCTCCAGCGCGCACCGGTGCGGGGGTGTGAGCCTCGGTGTCGTCGAGGTGGGGATGGCCGGTGCCGGGCAGCGGCCGGGTCCGGGTGTCGTGCCCGCCAGGGGCGTTGCGCGCCGCGGCGATGGGCGGGAGTGTTGAGAGGGCGGCCGCGGAGCGCGGCGTGCGTGGGCGGTGTTAGTGCAGGTCCGCTCGCGTGCCGGGTGCGGGCGGTGCTTATGCTCGATCCCGGGGTGTTCGCGGAGCGGAAAGGTGGCGCAGCATGGCCGGGAACAGCGGCAACCGGCCGGTCGATGGCCCGGTGTTGACGGTCGGTGTCCGGGTGCTGGTCCGCAGGAGCGCCGCGGCCGACGTCATCGGGGAGATCATCGAGGACTATGCGGCAGTGACCGACCCCGGTGGTGGTGGGCACGAGTGGGCGCCGGTGCATCGGTGGGCGATCGCGGTCGACGACGGGCGACTGGTCTTCGCCGACACCGAGGACCTGACCATCGATCCGAGTTTCCACCACCCCATCCCGGACCCGGACCGCGATCGGGTCGTGCGCACATCCGGCCGGCACCGGGGAGAGTGACGGTCGCACCCCGCGCCGCCCGCCGACGGGTCCCGGCCCCCGGGGATGTGGGGTGCCCCGTGCGGTGAGGAGCCCGAAGGCGTCGGAGGTGCCCGGCAGGGATTCGGTGTTCGGTTAGGCGCAGTCCCGGCAGATCAGCTGCGCGGGGTCGGCGAGTCGGCTGCGGTGATGGACGAGGAAGCAACTGGTGCAGGTGAATTCGTCTGCCTGCTTGGGGATGACGCGGACTGTGAGTTCTTCACCGGACAGGTCGGCGCCGGGCAGTTCGAAGGATTCGGCGGTGTCGGTATCCTCGACGTCCACGACGGGGGACTGCGTGTCTTTCCGGCTGGCGGTCAGCTGTTCGAGGGACGTGTCGCTCTCGTCGGATTCGGTGACTCTGGGGGCGTCGTAGTCGGTGGCCATGGTTGTTGTACCTCATGCTCTGGGTGTTCGGATCCGCCAGATTAGAGGGTCGGTCGACGCGACACACGTCCGGGGTTTCATTGCCCAGTGATGTCGGTCCGGCAACCGAATGCGCCCCCGGATGGAGATTGCCGGTTGCCGGCTCTGTTCGTGGTTCGGGCGCGGTTCTGTGTTGCCCACGGACGCCTCTGTGCTGAAATCCTGCGGCGCTACTTCAGATTGTGTGGTGGGTGTCGTTCCATGCGCGGAGGAGGTCGTTGCAGAGGGTGGTCTTGACGTTGCGCAGGTGCCCCAGGTCTGATGGTCGCGGGGTCATCGCGGCTTGGAGTAGATGGAGGAACCTGTTCCGTTGTACGCCGAATTTGATGAATAAGTCCTCGGCGTCGGCGCCGCCGTAGGGCGCCCATTCGATGGCGAAGGCAACGAGCGCCCGGTCCGCGGGGGTGATGGAGTGCACGCTGGCGAGCAGGTCGCAGACGCGCAGGGACTGCCGTAGCCAGTTGAGTTCGGGAGAGTCGGTGGGAACGGCGATGCCCGCGCGCCGCCGACGGGCGCCGCGGTTGCCGATCCGGATGCGCTCGGGGTGAGCCCGGCACGGGACGACTGCTTCTGCAGCGGAGGGGTCGAGCGTTGCCGGTGACGTCCTCGGCGGTGGGGCGGGATTTTCGAGCATGGATGCCTCTGGCGGGTGTAGAACTGATCGGGTTCTTCCATAGTTCGCGATCACCCACGGATCCGGACCGGCCATCCGGCGGGGTGGGGTGCCTGTTTAGGTGCCCGGACGCACGTCGGTCGAGGGAACGGCGCTTCGGACGATGCCTACACCGGCTCTTCGCGCCACGGCGGGCCCGTAGGTGATCGGGGTTCGGGGCGTCGTTGCCGCGGCGCCGAGCCCGGTCCGAGGATCCGTCGGGTTGCCTTACCCGTCGTGTCCGCGAACGGTGTGCTCGAGGTAAACGCGAAGTCATGCGTGAACGTTGGTTCTTCTTGCCTGAGACTCATTGTCAAGTAACGCTATTCAACAATCGCGCATAGCCAGTGCGCAAGCAGTTCAGCGACGACCGTGCCATTCTGGAAGGCTGGTGAGCAGTGATTGCGGGAAATCTTTGGGTGAGGCCGAACCTTCCTTCGTGGTCTGCGCGCACGCACTTCTCGGCTGGGTTCGTCCACCGACGGATCGTTCACAGAGACGAGCGCGACTGCCGCTCGTCGCGGTCGGTACGCATCACCCTCGATGTCGTGTGTCGAAGGGCGTTGACGCTGGTGCGGCTCAATGGGGCTCAGGTAGGGGAGAGGATGGCGCTGTGGTCGGCGATGATGCGGGCGACGAGGTCGCGGCCGGGGCGCTGGTCGAGGGGCAGGGGTGGGGTGGTGGGGTCGAGGGTCAGGTCGGGGTGGGGTGTGAGTGCGGGGTTGGTGGTGAGGATCCAGGCGAGGGTGTCTTCGTTGTGCCGGGGCCGGTAGGCGAGGCCGTCGATGTCGGGGTCGGCGGCGCGGATGGCGTTCGCCCACCGCCTTGTGGTGACGTAGTGCCGGGCTTCGCATTTGGTGAGCCAGAGGTCTTGTCCGACCGCAGAGAGGTGCGGGCCGTGGAGTGCGGCGGTGGTGAGGGTGCGGGTGACGGTGAGGGCGGTCAGGGTGCGGCCGGTCACGGCGGAGGCAGGAACGATCCGCGCGATCGTGGGGTCCAAGGGGAGGTCCCGGCAGATGGTTTCGGCGATCGCCCCGTCGGGGCTGTCGGCGATATAGAGGTAGGCGTAGCTGCCGTCGAGGGAGTCGAACCGGCCGCCGGCGAGTTCGTCGGGCTGCGCCGTCGGGTTCGGGGCGTGCGGGGCGCGGTGGCTGCTGTGCACCCGCCACACCACTGTTCCGGCAGTCAGCACGGTTCGGTGCGCCGGCCGGAGCAGTCCTGCGGCCGGTGGTTCGATGTTCGGCATCAGTCGGGCAGCACCGCGGAGGCGAGCCGCTCGAGCTTCCGGCCGGTGGCGGGGTCGGGGTCGGCGGCGAGGTCGGCTGGGGTCTGCCCCTCGGGTAGGCGGGTGGAGGGGGTCAGCCACCACGACGCCACACCCCATGGGTCATCAGCGGCGCCGAGGGCCGTGTTGACGGCGGCCACGGTGTCGCGGACCGAGGCGGTGGCCTCGTCGAACTGGAATGCCGGGTACCGGTAGCTGTTGCCGACGGGCAGGGCGACGACCTTGCCGGTGGTGCGCAGGCGGGAGGCGACGGTGCGGTCGGCTGCGGGCCGGTGCAGGGTGGCGGCGACCTGGCCGGCGGTGAGCATCGGGTGGTCGAGGATGTGCCGGCGGGCGGCTTGCTCGAGGTCGGCTTGTGCGATGGCGTCGTCGACGAGGTCGGCGCCGATCCGGGCGGCCTGGGTGCGGTCGGTCAGGGTCGGTGCCATCGCGAGCAGCGCGGTCACCTGGTTGCGGACCAGGTGCATCTCGGGGCGGGCGGCGAGTTCGGAGGCGACGACGTCGATCAGTTCGGGGGTCGACAGATCCGACAAACGGTGCCGTTCGTCCGGCGACGGAATGCCTTGCGGGCGGTCGCCGGCGCGGGTGTAGCGGCCGGTGACGGTGTCGGGGCGCAGCCGGTAGCCGGCGAGCTTGTGGTGTCGCCGGGGAGAGATCGATCGGTGGGTCGACATGAGCACTCCTTGCTACGTTTGCACCGCAATATTACATCGTTGCTTCCGTTGCGGCCAGCGGAAGGGCCTGCTGCTGATCACCGCACTCAGGGCAGGATGAAACCGTGAGAGACCGCACCGCAGCCGACGTCGAGTGTGAACGCGCCATGCTCGCCCACGTGCGTGACCGCCTGCGGGCTTCGGAGGGCAACGACTTCCGCGTCCCGACCACCGCCGTCGACCAGGTCCTCGATGAGTTCAACAGTCTCGAACGATCACCGTGGGATCCCACCTGATGCCGTGCAGAGCCCGGGGTGCTGGTCACCGGTGTGAAGGGGTCGCACCCAGGTGACGTCACCGAAGGGTCTGGCATGCGCTGCCACGTCATCCCCGCGCTTGGAAACAGCCCACCTTTACCGGGTCAGGGCACAGTCCACATGCCCATCCCCGGCCAGAATGTGGTGCTGTAGGGGATGCCCAGGGTGATGGTGGCGACGAGGACACCGGCCCCGGTCGCGGCGGCCGCCGGTGGCGGTGATTGCGGGGAGTGGGATGCGCGCACCTCGGCATCCCCGGCCGCGCCGGTGGTGAGGTTGCGCCAATGCGCGGTTCCGGTGCATCCGGTCGCCATGCGGAAGTACGTCAGACCCGGTGTCGCGGTGTCGGTTCGCGCGATGACGCGGCCCTGGCAGATGCCCATCCACGTCGCATACTGAAACGACAACGTGTTGCCGGCCACCGGCACGGGCAGAACCGTATCGACCGGTGCCGCGAACACGGCAGGTGCACCGACGATCGCGGCAGTCAGCGTCACCAGGCGGCAGACAGGGTCGCAATGAATCCCTCATGACCGGTCCTGTCGGGCGATGTGAGGCCATCTTCCGCCGGATATCCACCACGGTTTGCCGGAATCACGGACTCCAGTGGAGACGTCGGCTGGCCGCGTCGACGTGGGTGCGAGCAGAGGCGGGTAATCGGTCGCGGGCGTGATAGCTGCAGCGTGCGTATCTTTCTCCGTGGTGCGCCGGCCGGGAGCCGCGCGTTGAGCCCGCGGTTATCGGATTGCCGCCAATCGGGGCTCACTTCTACTGATGTGCAGTGTCATTCACGTAGATGACACCGGTCGGCTCGGGAGAATCAACCCGTGGACGCCGTGCGGTTCCACGGTGTCACAATGTTTGCCGGGTGGTGTCCGCGACTGAAACGAACCGATTAGTATGCGCAGTTGATGCGACGGACGTCGGAAGCAAAGGCTTCGGCTCTTGTCCGGCCGCGCAGGGTTGGTGCGGTTCCGGG
Source organism: Rhodococcus sp. JVH1 (assembly GCF_000280725.2). Taxonomy (NCBI): domain Bacteria; kingdom Bacillati; phylum Actinomycetota; class Actinomycetes; order Mycobacteriales; family Nocardiaceae; genus Rhodococcus; species Rhodococcus sp. JVH1. Next base: position 1,014,423 of record NZ_CP166290.1, read on the forward strand.
TCGAACGAGGGTGGTTTCTGGTGGAGTTTCCGATGCTGTCCAAGGGACAGAACGTGTCGCTGCCCGCTGAGGTGGAGCAGATCGATGTGGTGCTGGGGTGGACCGAGTCGGAGGTCGAGGTCGATGCCTCCGCGCTGTTGTTGAACGCGCAGGGGAAAGTGCGCTCCGACGAGGATTTCGTGTTCTACAACCAGCCCGAGTCGACGGACGGGTCGATCCGGTTCCTGGGTACGAGCGGCACCGAGGAAGGTGCGCAGGCGCGGATCGCGATCGACCTGTCCACTGTGCCGGAGGACGTGCACACCGTGGCCTTGGTCGGCAGTGTCGCCGAGGGCAGGTTCGGTGATCTCGGAAAGCTCGCTCTGCGTGTCGTCGACGGGGCCGGGTACACGTTGGCGGAGTACGTCACGGCCGATGCCACAACCGAGTCGGCGTTCGTGTTCGGCGAGGTGTACCGCCGCAACGGGGAGTGGAAGATCCGAGCGGTCGGGCAGGGCTGGGAGTCCGGGCTGGCCGGTTTGGCCACGGATTTCGGTGTCGACATCGACAACGAACCGGATCTCGAGCTCACCACCGGCGATGACTCATCCGGCAGTGTCGAACCCGCTGCACCGCCGAACGGGTCCGCCGGCGACGCCCCGCAACTGGTGCCCGAACTGCCCACCCCACCCGCCGTCGCGCCGGCGACACCGGCGAAGGCGAGAGGCCGGGGTGTCCGCACCGCCAAGCGGGCGGTGAAAAAGTCGAAGCCGGTCGAATTCACCCTCGCCGAACAGGACACCTGGCAGCCGGCGCGGTTGTTCTCGGTCATCGGCGTCGGCACCGGGGAGGAACAGGAGCGGCGCGCTACCTCAGCCCTGATCGCCACCATGCAGGCCATGCGCCCCTTCGCACGCGCGGTGTGCGCCCGGATGGGGGCCCCGGTCGGTGTCTTCGAAGGCTACGTCGAGGTCGCGTACGAGCGGGGTGAGACGAAGGTGATCCCCGACGCGGTGCTGAAGGTCTCCCGCGGCACCAGGGTGTGGACCGGCCTGCTCGAGGTCAAGACCGGCAACGGCAAGCTCAAGAAGGAACAGCTCGAGAACTATCTCGACGTGGCGCGGAAGAAGAAGTACGACGTGGTGGTCAGCCTGTCGAACGACGTCCCCGCCAGTGCCGGGGAGTTGCCGGTGGAGGTCGACCGTCGCAAGCTTGCCAAGGTCGCGCTGCGCCATTTGTCGTGGGCGGAGGTGGCGCACGAGGCACGGATGTTGCTCTCGCACGGCGGTATCGACGATAACCTGCAGGCCTGGATCCTGGCCGAATTCCTGCGCTACCTCGACCACCCCCGCTCCGGGGCGGCCGAGTTCGTCGACATGGGCCGGCACTGGGTGACCGTCCGCGACGCGGTCACCGCCGGCACCCTCCGCGCCGGCGACCAGAAAGCCGCCACCGTGGCCGACACCTGGGTGTCCCTCTCCCGTCATCTCGCGCTGCGGCTGACCGCCGAACTCGGTGTCACCGTCAAACACATTCTGCCCCGCCGTCACGGCAGCGACCCCGCGGCCCGCAATGCGGCGGTAGCCGAAAGGTTGGCGACCGACGGGGTGTTCGAAGCGGTGCTGCGGATCCCGGAAACGGCCGGGGATTTGGTGGTGATCGCGGATGTGCGGACCAACAAGATCCGCTGCCGCACCACCGTGGAGGCACCGAACGAGGGAACCTCCGGTCGTCGGCTGTCGTGGCTACTCAAGCAACTCAAGGACGTACCCGGCGATGTTCAGGTCGAAGCGGTGTTCTCCGAGCGCGGCAACGAAGCCTGCGAGCACCTCGACACGGTGCGAGCGGACCCGAAGGTACTGACCAATGGGCGCTCCGGAGACATCGTCTCCTTCTCCCTCGAACAAACCTTCCCGATGGGCGGCCGGCGGTCGGGCACCGCGGCGAGCTTCATCACCAGCGTGACGTCATCGACCGACGCGTTCTACGGGACAGTGGTTCAACAACTGCGGGAATGGGTGCCGGCAGCGCCGAAGCAGAATGAACAGCCGAGGTCGGAGATCGCGGAATCCGAAGGCGAGTAGCCCGTCACATGAGGGGGTAGGCGGCGGCGCCGCTGGAGCGGACAGTCGTGCGAATCCGAGTCTCGGCCGAACTATTCGTGTCCACTGACAGGAGTAAGCGGATGCGCGCAGGCGGCAATCAAAGATGATGAACGCCGCCGTCGTCGCAACGCCGTTCTCCCGTTTGTGCACTTCATCGTGGATAGAGGTGAGTGATCCATGGCTGTCGTGCGAGTGGTTCGCCGGCACGAGTTGAGTATTCATGCGTTCTGGTGTGCGACAACGATATATGTAGGGAGAGGGCCAGTTCGGACGTTACAATCCCGCGCAGCAACTGTCGGAGCGCATTTAGAGCGTGTCTCATGTGGATGAAGTGATGTGTGGGACATAATGTGACGCGTGTTAGATGGGTTGTCACTGCGGTTGGTGCCGGATGCGTTGTGGGAGACCGTCGAACCGTTGATTCCGCGATTCGCCGCGCGGCCGCAGGGAGGTGGCAGTGCACCGGTGGATGATCGGGCGGTGTTCAACCGCGATCGTGTACGTGCTGACCAGTGGATGTGCGTGGCGGCATCTGCCGCCCTGGTTCGGGGTCACCGTTCCTACCGCGCACCGAAGGTTTACCGCCTGGGCGGCGGCCGGGTGTTCGACAGACTGCACCGCGAGGTGCTCGACCGCCTCGGTAGCGCCGGTGAACTCGACTGGACGGCAGCAATCCTGGACGCTGCGAGCGTGCGGGCGAAAAAAGGGGATCGCTGACCGGGCCGAGTCCGGTCGATCGCGGCAAGAAGGGGTCGAAGATCCACGTCCTGTCCGAGGCCAACGGCATCCCGCTGGTCGTCGATGTGTCCGCGGCGAATACCCACGACAGCACCCTGCTGCAACCGATGGTCAGCGCGATCCCGGCGGTGAAGTCCCGACGCGGTCCGCGCCGTCGCAAACCCGGAAAGCTTCGCGCCGACAAGGACTACGACTACGACAAGCACCGCCGGTGGCTGCGCGAAGAGGGAATTGTTCCACGCATCGCCCGCCGCGGAATCGAGAGGAACGACCGGCTGGGCCGGTACCGGTGGAAGATCGAACGCACCACCGCCTGGCTCACCGGCTACCGACGCCTGACCATCCGCTACGAACGCCACTCCGAGCACTTTGCCGGATTCCTCCATCTCGCGGCCGCGCTCACTTGCTACAAGAAGCTCCCCACGTGAGACAACCTCTTAGTGTGTAGGGGCGCCCTCGCCGGGCGAGCCGGCGTGAGTCTCCGATGTGGCTCCGGTCGAACGACGAGCGACCCCGGCAGTTCGGCGCTGCCGACGGTGCCACCGGGGTATCGGGTGGTCTAGTTCAGGACTGACGCTGGGGGTGTGGTGTTGTCGGGGTTTCTCGACCAGGCGTTCGCTGCGGCGCTGACTGTGGAGAACAGGGCACCGTGTTCCTTGGCTCTGTGGATCATGCGCTCAAGGATCCTGATCCGGGCGGCTCGTCCGATCGATTGTGGGTGGAATGTCTGAGTGAACACTCCGTGCGGTAGTTCGTCGACCATGAAGTCGAGATCTCCGACCCATCTATCGGCCAGCGCGTTCACATCTGTTGAACCGGGAACCAAGATCGGGGGGACGAGGGCGAACTCCATGAATGGGAAGTCGTCGAGTGTCCAGGAGACGGGCACCTCGACGAGATCGAGTTCGGGCCCGAACTCCGCTGCGCGATCGGTATGGATGACATCTCCTGTGCGGCAGCGATAGAGCTCGAAGTCGTGTCCCATCATGCTGCTGTCGTAGGTGAATCCGTACTCACTGAGAAGCCGTGTGGAGTTCGGGGAGAGGTCGAACGCGGGGGATCGGTATCCGGCTGGGCGAACGCCGAGCACCCGGTCCAGTGCGTCGAGGCCACGTTCGATCACGGTGCGTTCGGCGGCTTCGTCGAGGCTTGTGGGGCCTTCGTGGGCGTAGCCGTGGTGTCCGATTTCGTGTCCGGCGTCCCGGATGCGTCTGCACACATCGGGGTAGGTATCTGCGTCGAGTCCGGGGATGAACCAGGTGCTGGTCACTCCTTCTCTCTCGAGCAGGTCGAGGATCCGGGGGGTGGCGACATTTGCTGCGAACTCGCCACGCGAGACATAGGTGGGGGTGGCGACGCCGAACGATCCCAGCCACACGGAAATGGCATCGAAATCGAAGGTCAGGCACACCGTTGGTTGTGACATGAAGATGCTCCTCGAGCTAGGGGTGGACGGGTGTGGAGGCGGTGGTGACATGGGTGGGCCATGCGCGATATCGGTCGGCGCGGCGCCGCCGGTCCGCGAATGTTGTCGCTGCGCCGCTGCTCCGGTTGTCCTCCAGGTGGTTCAGGTCGAGGTCGGCGATGGCGACGGCGTCGATGTTGGGCGGGGTCTGGGCGAGCACCCCATCTGCGGGCCATCTTGTGTCGCACGGACCGAGCAGCGCGCTCTGCGCCCAGGTTCCCGGCCATGGGCCGCGTGGTGGACTCGCTGATCCGGCGTGCACGGTGAAGACTTGGTTCTCGATCGACCGGGCGGCAAGGCAATGGCGCACCCGCCAGAATCCTGCTTCGTTCAAGGTCAGCGATGGGCAGAGAATGATGTGGGCGCCTTGCTCGACCAATGACGCCGAACACTCCGGGATTTCGGCCTCGTAACAGATGTTGACACCGATTCTCGCGAACGGCAGATCCACGACCTTCATGTCATCGCCTTCGGCGATATCGAGCGTGAATTCGAGCGGGAACAGGTGGGTCTTGGCGTGTTCGTGGAGCAGCCTCCCGGTCGGCCCAAACAGCGGCGCAACATTGAGCAGCCTCCCGTCCTCGGTCTGCACGAGATGCGAGCCGGCGAGGACGTGTTGTTGGCGGCGTCGGGCCTCGGCGCTCATAAATTCGCGGTAGCGGTCGGCGAAATCTGCGGTACGGACGGCCGGCTGCAGGTCGGTGGCGTCCTGCCATCCGGGCACCGCAGTCATCAGCTCGAAGGTGACGAGCTCGGGGAGAACGACGAGATCCGCCCCGGCCGCGTGGTCGAGAACTTCGACCATGTGGGCCGCGAACGATTCGAAGTCCGGGACGTTGCGGAAGACAGTGGAGCAACTAGCGATGCGTGGCACGTCGGCGGGTCCTTTCACGTGTGATCTGTATTTATGCTCCCGTGGCGATGACCCTCCGCACATCGGTCGAATGACCGATTTGCCTGGTAAACGGGTGGTGGTAGCGTGGCGTGATGGCGGCCAATCGCGCGCACGGCCGGAATGCCACGGCGCTTGTTTCCCGGTCCGGGGTAGTCCGTGACCGTCCGCGCGGCGCGTTGGCTCAGCACTCGCGACTGATCGACTACCTGCGTGTCGGGGTGCGCTTCGGTCACGAGGTGCCGTTCGGATTTCTGTGGCTCGCCCCCGGAGACCGGAACGCGGCGAGCCGGAACGCGGTGTTGCGCGTTCGAGTTCTTCCGACCGGCACACCGGAGACCTGTGAGGTGGACGTCACCGAGACAGATCAAACCGACCTGTCCGGACTTACCCGACGTGAGCTACAGGTGTTGACCTTGATGGTGTGCGGTCTGACCAACAGCGCGATCGCCGACTGCCTGTCGGTCGAGCGCAGAACGGCGGCCTCCCACGTTGAGAGTCTCTTCAGCAAGCTGTGCCTACCGAACAGGGCAGCCGCAGCCGCGGTTGCGGCCGACCAGGAGTTGATCGCGCTTCCTCTCGTGGGCGATGTACGGGCGATCCCACCAGTGGGCGCTTTGAGGTTGGAACGGTGGTTGCGATCGGGCGCGAATGAAACCACTTTGTCCACGCGGCCACCCCGCACGCGCAGTCCGTTGACACTGGGTGCGATCTACCCGCGGGACACCTCGTCGGCGGCTGACGGGGCGCAGATGACGAAGGGCACGCGCCTCGCGGTTGAGGAGATCAACGAGCGAGGAGGTGTCGCCGGCCGCCGCATCGAGGTTCTACCGCTGCACGTCGATGCGACAGATGGGCGCAGCGTCCGAAGTGCCATTGAAGGGCTCATCGACAGCAATGTCGATGCCCTGACCCTCGGCTACACCTATGACCGCACCATCGCCGGCCTCGCTGCGCAGTTCGATAGTGCTTCGTCGGCCGAATGTCCTTTGCTGCATCATTCGACCTCGGCGAATGCAACGCGTCTGACGTTGGAGGACCCCGAACGGTACGGGAATGTGTTCCAGGTGTGCGCCGCGGAAGATATGTACGGTATCGGGTTCGTCCGCGCGATCACCGATTTGAGGGATTCCGGGGTGTGGGTGCCGGCGTCATCACGGATTCTGGTACTGGAGTCGCAGGATCCCGACATGGTCACGCTCCGCCCGGGCGCGCTCGTTGCTGCCGATCGAGCGGGATGGCAGCTCGATGTCGAACACATCGACTCGGTGAAATCGGACTGGCCTGTAGCGGTCCGCGAGATCGTCGTTCGCGATCCCGCCGCGGTGATGGTGACAAACTTCTCCGCTCCGCAAGTTGCGGCGTTCGTTAAGCTCATCCGGTCCGAGCTGCCGGGTCCGCTGATCTACACCCTGTATGCGCCGTCCGTGCCGGGATTCCTCGAGCAAGCCGGTGAGGCTGCAGAGGGCCTTCTGTGGGCCACTGTTACCGGTCTCTACGGTGACCGATTCGGTCGACAGTTCGGGGAGCGGTTCCACCGGCGGTTCGGCGAGCGCCCAGGGCTCTCGAGCGCCGGGATTCATTACGACATGGTGCATCTGTTGGCACTGGCATGGTCGAGATGCGCGTCGCCGAGGGATTTCAGGGAGGTCAATGCCCGGCTCCGGGAAGCCGTTCATCGCGGGGTCAACGGCGCGTACTACCTCGGAAATCGTGGGCAGACCAATGTCTCGTATCTGGACGCGGCATCGGATGTTTCTGTTGCGCAAGCTCATCTGGTCTTTCAAGTCCAGGATGGACAGCACCGGATCATTGCACCAACCCCGTTGTCCGAGTCGATGTTTCGGGAATAGTCCTCCAATCTCAATTTTCTCACAACGCGGTGGGTGTGCTCAGGTTGGAACTGGGTGATGGCGATGTTCGGTTGGTGGTCGGCCGTCGAACTCGCTTCATAGCCTCGGGAGTTCGCGTTCAGCGCCGAACTCGTGCGCCTCGAACCGGTCTATCGACGAGGTGTGAAGAATGACCAGGAGGGTTCAAGTGCCGTTGACAGAGTGGCAGGCTGTTCTCCTCTGCCAGAGCGAAAGCCGATCGCGGCAGCGAGGGGATCTCTCTCGGATCGCCTGGACGGAATTTGGATTCGGATTCCGATGCCGCGCCGTAAGTGTGTGCCGACCGCCGCCATGCTCAAGCCGCTATCGGCACCGGAGTGGCGCCTGCTCGCGACCGGTGACCGTGCCGAGTGGTACCTACCCCAGGTACCGGGTGGGTGTTGTGCCCGGTGACGGTCACCTGAGCCCGGATCAGGTGGCGTTGCGTTCGGCGGATCCGACCGCGTCGAGCACGGCGGCACGCGTGGAGACGTCGGGGGTAAGGACCGTCTCGACGGTTCCGATGTTGAGCAGCTGCCGCCACCTGGCCTCGTCGAACGGCGATGGGCGCGTATCGGACAGGAACTCCTCGACGGTGTGGACAAAGCGCATGGGGTCGTCTCGGAAGGGGAAGTGACCGGTGCCCCGGAAGATGTCCAGCCGCGAATCCGGCATTGCCGCGTGGGCGGTGTGGGCGTGGCTGACGGGGATAACCGTATCCCGATCTCCCCAGATGAGTTGAACAGGGAGACTTGCCGTCAGATAGCAGCGGTCGAGCATGGTCACCGTCTGTCCGCGCCAGTCGACCACCGCACGCAGGGTGCGTAGGTAGGCCTCGTACGCGGTGGGGTCGGGCAGTTCGGTCAAGATACGCACCAGATCCGGTGTGTCGTGCAGCGTCGCACCGGGGTGCAGGGCAGTGCCGTGCAGCCGAGTCAACACCGTTCCCACCCACCGCACCGCGGGCACCGCTCCCGGCAGGCGCAGTAACTTCAGTGCCTCATTGAGGATCGGCGTCGCCGCGAGCCGCAGGAGTGGATGAACGTCCTTGGTGATACCGCCGGCGGAAACCAGAATGAGCCGATCCACCATCTGCGGGAACTGGTAGGCGAACTGCATCGCGATGCCGCCGCCGAGCGAATGTCCGATCACGGTGGCGTGGTCGATTCCCAGGGTCGAGAGTAGATCGCGCATGCCGTTGGCATAGGCGGCGACCGAATAGTCGGCACGGGGCTTGTCGGAGCGACCGTGGCCGAGAAGATCGGGTGCGATCACGGTGTAATTCTCGGCGAGGTGCGGGATGATCTCGGTCCATGTCGCCGAGTTGTCGCCGATGCCGTGCAACAGCAGCAGCGCGGGGCCTTCCCCGATCATGCGGAAGGCGCGCCGGTACCCGTGGATGGTGCGGAACATCATTTGCGGCTCGGCGTCGGGCACCGGCCGGAGCCTGCGTATGCGACTGGGGTTCATCGCACCCTCCTCGACTGTCGCGTTCTACGTCGATCCTTCCCTTCGCACCGTCGACACCGGTGACGACACGCCCCACCCGAGGGTGTCGACATCAGGAGGGTTGTTGCCTCCTCCCGTGCCCCGACATAGGCGCGAGAACGTTCGCTGGTTATTCGCGGTGGAGGCCGCGGCGTTACACCCACGTCGGCGCGATTCGGGTCGAGTGTTGTTCGCTCCCGGACGGGGATCTGATCAGTCCTTGTCTGTTATGTGGGTTGGCTACCGTGGGGGTTTGTGGCAGCAGGTATTCCGGGGCCGTCGGACAAGATGGCGCTGAGCCCCGAGGTTGCGCTCGACTTCGCACGGGAATGGGTGGAGTTCCTCGATCCCGATAACGCCGAGCATCTCATCGCCGCGGACATGGCGTGGCTGCTCTCGCACTGGACCTGCGTGTTCGGCACCCCGGCCTGCCAGGGCATCATCGCGGGTCGACCCGACGACGGCTGCTGCTCGCACGGCGCGTTCTTCTCGGACGAGGAGGACGTCGCGAGGTTGCACGAGTCGGTGACGCTGCTCCGGCCCGGGGACTGGCAGTTCATGAAGCAGGGTCTCGGGAAGAAGGGGTACATCGAGGAGGACGAGCTCGAGGGCGAGCCGGCGCTGCGTACCCGCCGCTACAAGGGTGCGTGCATCTTCCTCAACCGTCCCGGCTTCGAGGGTGGCATCGGGTGCGCGTTGCATTCGATGGCGCTCGAGCGTGGGATCGAGCCGCTCGAGGTGAAGCCGGACGTGTGCTGGCAGCTGCCGATCCGGCGCACCCAGGAATGGGTGGAGCGACCCGACGGCGAGCTGATCTTGAAGACGACGATCACCGAGTACGACCGTCGCGGGTGGGGTGAGGGCGGCGCGGATCTGGACTGGTACTGCTCCGGCTCGCCGGACGCGCATGTCGGCGCGAAGGCGGTGTGGCAGTCGTATGCGCCGGAGCTGACGGAGTTGCTCGGTGAGGCCGCGTATCGGGAGTTGGCGCGGCTGTGTAAGCGACGGCAAGGCCTTGGCCTGGTCGCGGTGCACCCGGCGACCGCGGTCGCCGAGAAGAATCCCCGGTAGCGGAGTGGCGGTCCCTAAACGTTGACCCCGTTTACAGCGTTATGGGTGTCTACGGCGCCTGGGGGCGGTCCTGAGGTAATGAGCTGGTGCTCGCCGGGCGGTGTGAGCCACCGTTGGCGCAGGCGCGAGCACCGGAGTCCGGTCGGTTCGTCGTCGATTGCTAGCCCCTGGCGGTGTCGAGCATGAGGTTTCGTCGGCGAGGTGCTTATGATCCGGGCGTGTAGCCCGACCGGAAGGCGCAGACCGATGCCCGAGAAGAAGGATCACAGTCCGAGACCCGAACCTGGTCCGCTCGGCGCGGGCGCGCGGGTGCTGGTGCGCCGGCCGTCCGAATCGGCGCAGACCGGTCGGATCGTCGAGGACTACGCCGAGCTGACCGACACCGAGGAGCGTGGGCATGCCTGGGCTCCTGTGCATCGGTGGGCCGTCGCTCTCGACGACGGGCGGCTGGTCTTCGCCGACACCGACGACCTCACTGCCGACCCGAGCACGCCAGGATCCGCCGGGTAGACCGGTCCTGGGCGGTGGAAGAACCACATGGGGGCCGCGCCCCCGAGGGGCGACCGGTCCGCAGGGTTCTCCCCAGGGGGGCGGGACTGACCACGTGTTGAACTGATCCGCCTCCTGACGGTGCTTGGTCCAGGAGGGCGACGGAGGAATTCGTCGCTGGTCCCGGGCGTATCGGGCGCCGGGTGCCCGCGGGCGGGTAGATCCATTCGTTGTCGTCGGTGACGAAAATGAGGACATCGCCTCGGTTGAGGCGGGCACGTCGGTCGCCTGGGCGGAACCATTCGAGCTGATATGTCGCTGCCGGCCCGCCGGTGGAGGCTGAGGATCGGCCGGCCTGGGTGGCCCATGTCTGTTGCTCGGTTGCGCTGGGTTCGTACTCGACGATGTGCCGCAGGAACATCCGGTTCACCCGTGCAGGAAGGAAATCCAGTTCGGCGCGCACCCGGCCACCGACCCCAGGGATCGGCACCGACCGACCGATCTGCCATTCGATTGGAAGTGGCATACGTTCGTTCTCTCGGAAATTGCCTGCGAGCTGGTCATTCAGCCCGGTTTGGGGAGTCCACTGTTTTCGAGGTGGGATTCCATTCGTGTCGGTACCACCTTGACGAGCAAGGTGGCCTTAACCTGTGTGGCATGAGTCACACATTTCGTGTGGTGCAGGGCAGGACGGTCGAGGTCGCCCACGCGTCGACCGATCCGCTGACCTTTCAACTCGAATGCGTCGAGGCGTTCGTGACCTCGCGGGTGGTCCGAGGCTTCAGTGCGGTGACCATCGAGAACGAGACAGGTGAGCTCGAGCGGATGCTGGCGGCGCTGGGCAAACCGGTGTGGGAGGCCACCGCCGACGATGTCGATCGAGTGGTCGGAGCGATGGCCGCGGACGGCTTGCTGGCGTCGACTCGACGCAGATATGTGCAGGCGCTGAGCAGTTTTCACCGGTTCCTGATCACCCGCCGCGCCGGGGAGATCGAGGCGTTGTTCGGGGTGCGGTTGACGAACCCGATCGACGAGTTCAATGCGAGCCGTCATGTAGGTGACGATTCACCGAGGCTGCTTCCACCTCCGAGCGTGAGTCGGGTGGCCGTCTTCTTCGACTTCCTCAAGGAACGGATCGGCTCGGCTCGCAAGTACGCGCCAGCGGCCCGGGATTATGCGCTGTTCCGGACCTTGTATCACGCCGGGTTGCGCTCCGATGAGGCGTCCAAACTCGAGATCGCGGACGTCTACTTCGGGCAGGGCCCGTTCGGGAAGTTGCATGTGCGGTTCGGCAAGGGTGCCCGCACCTCCGGGCCGCGGCCGCGGTGGGTTCCGATGCTCGACCACCTCGATCTGGTGGTGCGGTGGTATCTCGAGGATGTACGACCGAAGTTGCCGGAATCGGCGGTGTTGTTCTGCGATCAGAGTGGTGGTGCGATGGCCCGGGGCACGATCCGCAACCGTCTGCGGTATCTGCAGGATCTCGAGCACTGCTCGCCGGCGGACCGGTTCAGCCCGCACGCGTTGCGCCGGGCATGCGCCACCCACAACTATGAACGAGGAGTCGATCTCGTTGCGATACAACAGATGTTAGGGCACTGGACGGTGGGATCGACGATGCGGTACGTCCGTCCGTCGGAGACGTTCATCGAGGACGCCTACCGCAGCGCGGTGTCCGACACCGTCGCGTTCCTGCAGGGAGATGATGATGCACATTAGATGGAAACTGCGGATGGCCGCGGCGCAACGGGAAGTATGGACCGGCACCCAGCTGCGCCGCCTGCTCGCCGAACGCGGCGGACTCGAGCTGTCGTCGGCGTCGGTGTCGGCGTTGTTCACCAAGGAACCCTCGCAGATCAAGCTCAGCACGCTGCTGGCGTTGTGCACTGCGCTCGACTGCACCCCGAACGACCTGTTCGACCTCGACACCACGCCCGATCGGGTCCCCGCCGAGCCCTCGGCGCCGACAGCGTCGGAGCCCGCGGCGCGGCGAGTCGGCGGCCGGTCGATGCCGCCGGTGTGACGAAGAAGGTCGGGGACTGCGCCCGCTGCGGTCGGCCGCGGGGCCGACTGGGCCGCGATTTGTGCTGCCGGTGCTGGCGCAACGCGGTCGCCGCTGCGGCGAAGTCGCCGTGTCCCCGCTGCGGGATCGAGCGGGTCAGGTCACGGACCTGGGCCAATCGCTTGTCGATGGTGGTGTCGGCGCGGGGCCGGGTCCCGGCGCGGCGGGCGCGGCCTCGTTCGTCGAGCATTGCGCGTTCGAACGCGGCGACGGCGGGCCTGATCACCCGCCGCGCCGGGGAGATCGAGGCGTTGTTCGGGGTGCGGTTGACGAACCCGATCGACGAGTTCAATGCGAGCCGTCATGTAGGTGACGATTCACCGAGGCTGCTTCCACCTCCGAGCGTGAGTCGGGTGGCCGTCTTCTTCGACTTCCTCAAGGAACGGATCGGCTCGGCTCGCAAGTACGCGCCAGCGGCCCGGGATTATGCGCTGTTCCGGACCTTGTATCACGCCGGGTTGCGCTCCGATGAGGCGTCCAAACTCGAGATCGCGGACGTCTACTTCGGGCAGGGCCCGTTCGGGACGACAGCTCGAGTCCGCCGCGTTCGGCGAGCAGGCGGCGCAGCTCACATCCGGCACCCACAATCCCCACGTCATCGTCACCAGCCGAACCCGATCCGGGCGGACACCGGCGTCCCGGCCCTACCTCAGCCACCTCCTCGACCCCGCCGACACCACGATCTCCACGCTGCGCGCCTCCCGACTGCTGGCCTTGGCCAACAGCCACGATCCCAATCTGATTGCCACCACCTACGGCATGAGCGCCGAGGGCGTCCTGGCCTACTTCGCCGACCGTGTCGATCCCACCCTGCTCGCGGACCTGTGAGATTTCAGGCGTCACCGTGCACACGTTCGCACGAACCTGTGCGCTTTCCGGGTGGCGTTGTCGAGAAACACCTGATCGACCTCGGTGATCTCCTCGATACCGTCGATAAACTTCCGCACGCCGGCAACGACCTCCGGATCATCGGTGATGACCACGGCCTCATCGGCGATCGTCGAGCTGTGGGAGGCATTCGCGGAGCCGATGACCGCCCCCCGACTGGTGGCGATCACGTTGGCGTGCAGGTTCGGCGACGACAGGACCCGGACCCCGGCCTCGACGTAGTACGCAAGCGCAATCGGTGAGGTCACATGCGCGCGCACCGCCGCCCGGGAGGCGTTCACGACGAGGAGATCACCGGCCCGCAACGGCAGCAGCGTCGGCGCGTCCTCGCCTAGGTACGCGACCGCCGCGTGCCGCGGCCCCCTCACTCGAATGGCGCGGGTGATGTGCGGCCAGGGACTCGGCCCCGTGAAATGTCGTCCCCATAGGTAGAACGGCAGTGCGGGCGTGATGCGCTGTACCCCGATTGGCGCGGGCCCGGAGCGTACGGTGCAGCCCGCGAGGCCAATTGCACCGCCGGTCTCTGCGAAAAGTGGTGATGAACTGTGGACATGACACGTCCCCATCTCTTCTGGGCGACGACGACGCGTGCCGTCTTACTGCGGCGGTGGTGGTTCGTCGCCGTGGACGAGTTTCCACCACAGGGTCGCGGGCTGACGAGGGATCGGGTCAACGATGATCACGTCGGCCCGATCTGCGGCGGCGAGCATGTAGGGCCGGCGGCGCTCGCGCCATTGCGCGGCGACGTCCTCGAGACCGTCGATGCTCATCGGACTGTCGAGGGTTTCGCATGCCAGTTTCAGCCACGGGACGAGGTGGCGTTCGGCTTCCCGGGTGATTCCGTTGCCCGCTAGGGATTCTCGACGAGAAGGCTTGTCAGATCGCGGCGGATCCGCCACCGGAGTTCAGTTTGATCGACAATGCAGGACCTCCCGGTGGCCATACCGTGGTCGGCGTCGGCCGAGTCGGCGGTGGCGGTGCGAAGGAGTCGGGTGGCCCTGCGGGGTATGGCCCCGAACATCTCGGGCCGTTGGTGCTGATCGAGGGTGCGGGCATGGGTACAGACGTCACACAGTTCGGTGAGCGCGGGCAACGACGGCCGCCGGTGGGTGGCGAGTTGGGCGAGCATGTCGGCGCCGAGGTCTTCGGCGCGGGCGAAGACCTCCAGCCAATACCGGTACCGCATGACCGCGGCGTTCTCCCAGTGGCCGGCGAGTGTGCGCTCGCGGCGGGGGAGCCCAGCGGCAGCAGCGAAGAATCGTTCCTCAGCTACGAGTGCTCTGTTCCGCAACTCGGTGGCTGCGGCATCGCAGCGGTCGGGGGTGATGCCGCGGCGCGGAATCAGCGCTTCCCGGAACTCGTACGCAGCGTAGGCGAGGTGTTCGAGATCGACGGGGTGGGCGCGCGTGCGCCTGGTGAGTCCAAGCGCCATGCCGGGAAGCTTAACCGGACCGGGAGGGCGGCGATTGTGATGGCGGCCGACCGCGGACATGCTTGCCTCGTCGTTCGAGAAGCTCGCCACCGCCGGCACCGGATCGACATCAGCGCCGGCGGTGGGTGGTGGTGCCGAATCCGCACCTGAATTGCTCTTTGACCAGCCGAAATGACACGTCCCCTGCCGCGGGATTCGGTGCGCTGGTAGTCTTGTCGCCGCGCTCCCACCCGGGAGATTCCTGAAGTCTGTCGTGGTCGGCTTCAGAAGTGGCAATGAGCTTGTGGCACAACTGTATCCAAGTGCCGCAGCCCTCCCCGGGTGGATCACCGTCTCGATTCCGCCCCAGGGCGTCGTCCTCGATTTTGTGGGCAGCGGCGACCAGCTGTCTTTGGCAGGGGATCGGATCGAGACGGATGGAGGAACCGCATGAGCGAGCAGCGTGGACGCGACTTCAAGGTCGCCCCCTTCGGAGGTCGCACAGATCGGACAGCGGAGGAAGCCGCGCCCGCAGACCGTGGTCCAGCTCCCAGCTGGCCGTCCGGGTCAGGCCGTGGTGGGAATGGCGATCTCGGCTCTGCCGTCGATGGCAGATAGTAGGTAGTGCGGGCAGGCGACCACCTGCCGAGGTACGGGAATCGCCCGGCGGTCGGTGTCGAGGTAGAGGCGGTATGCGAGTTGCCCGTGTCGATGGCCGCCGGTGCCTGGGTCGACGGCGCCGAGGAAGTACCCGTGAGCGTTGTCGACGGTCGAGAAGAGCGCCCGCTCCCACTCGGCGGGCTCCGCCGGCGGCAGATACCGCGGCACGCCCGTCTGCGCGTCGACGATGTGCACGATGACCGTGACGGCGAACCCGGCCGCCGCGGGGAACCACTCCTCGGCTGCGACCTCGAACGGGACGGAGTATGTGCCACAACGAAATCGAGGTACTGCGGCGTTTCGGGGGATAACCGACGTATTTGCCGCCCGGTCCATGCTGCCGAGGTCGCCCGTGACAGCATACTTGGCGGACAGCGCACCTCATTGCTCGTCGTCACCGCAGTGCTGTTCCGTTCGGCGAGTGTGAACAGAGGCGAAGCAAGTGGTCATTCGCCGACGAATGTGGGAGTTCTCTTGTCGCGGAAGGCCGCGGCTGCTTCGGCGGAGTCTCGCGTTGACTGGACGACGGCCTGTTCGGCGGCGACCATCGACAGTGAGGTCATGAAGTCGGTTCGTTCGCCGTTGCGGACGAGGCGTTTGATCGCGCGGATGGCGACGGGTGGGCCGTCGGCTAGACGTCGGCAGAGGTCGTCGACTACGGCGGGGAGGTCGTCGGGGCTGTGTAGCGACAGCACGATTCCGAGGTCGAGGGCTTCCTGTGCCTCGACGAATCGTCCGGTCCACAGCAGTTCGAGCGCGCGGGCCTGCCCGACGATGCGGGGCAGCAGGTGGGCGCCGCCGTCACCGGGGATGAGGCCGACGCGAACGTAGGCTTCGGAGAACCGTGCGCGGGTGGAGGCGAGGCGGATGTCGCAGGCAAGGGCCATGTCCATGCCGGCGCCGACGGCGACGCCGTCGACCGCGGCGATGAGGGGTTTGTCGAGTTCCATTGCCGCTGCTGCGACACGGTGGACGCGGTCGTGCAGAACCTCTTGGCGACCGAGGGTCGAGGTGATTTCGGCGAAGTCGTCGAGGTCGACGCCTGCGCAGAACGCGCCGTCGGCGCCGGTGACGCGGACGACGCGCACGTCGGGGTCGATGCGGGCTGATCTCAGCGCCCCAGCCCACTGATCGAGCATGTCGAGGGTGAAGGCGTTCTTGCGTTGTGGACGGTTGAGCAGGATGGTTCCGATGCCGTTCGCGACGGTGTATTGGAGGTCAGCCATTGTCGTGTCCTTTTCTCTGCGTGGCGGTCGACGCGGTCTTGGCGGCCTAAGGTGCGGTCTGTGTTCGGACCAGGTCCACGTCCCGGGCTTCCCGATGAAGAGGTGAGTGAGTATGGAGATGGCGGAATAGAGGTAGGCGACGTAGTTCTTGTACCTTGGGTCTCGCGCCCAGGCGATTGAGGACGCAGGCGCCGACGAATTCGGTCTGATCTATGTCGTTGGGCGAGATTCTGACTAGCTGTTGCAGCTGTGGGTTTGCGGTGTGGGATAGCGGAGCAGTGTTGGAAGGGGCGGGTGCCATAGTGAAGATGTGGAAGACCCGTGTCCGACATCGGTGGATTTCTACGGAAGATCCGGCTGTAGGACCTGAGGTGCCGTCATCCGGTGATGAGCCTCCAGAGGTCCTTGCGGCCGGCGCTAACGGCGGCGGTGGTGAGCGTGTCGTCCCAATGGTGGACGGAGCCGAATTCCGAGCGCCACGCCAGGGCAGAGTTCGTGAACTCGTGCAAGCGGTGCTCGCGGGTCGTTCCGATCGCCCCATGCACCTGATGGGCGTTGCGGACGACGACTGACGCGGCGTGGCCGGCGCAGGAGCGGGCGACGGCGATGGGAAACTCGAGGTTCGTTCCGGACCAGTCGGTGCGGACTGCCTGGATGAGGGCCGCGTCGGTGGCGGCACGAGCAAGCGAGGTTTCGGCGGCGATGTCAGCGACCAGGTTCTGTACAGCTTGGAATTGGGCGAGCGCCCGGCCGAACTGGATGCGTTCGGTGGTGTGGGCGATCGACAGATCGAGGATGCGTTCGAGCGCCGCGCACACTTGCAGACCGCGCACAAGGGCGCCGCGCAGCCGGAGCTGATCGATCACGGCGTCGGCGACTGGTGTACCCGCGAGGGTCGTGATGTCGGCGGCGACGGTGTCGCGCGGTTCGTTCGCGATGTTGGCGCCGGTGGTGACAGTCAGCGCGGAGGTCTCGACGTCGGCGACTCGGTAGGTTCCGGATTGCCGCCACACAGTGACCACTTTCTCGGACGCCGCGGCCCACGGCACTCCGGACGCGGTACCGTTGTCGTCGAGTACGCAGACGGTGCGGCGTTTTTCGTCGACGGCAAGTCCGGCGACATCGAGCAACCAGCCGGCAAGCAAGTCATGTTCGGGAAGAGGTACGCGGACACCGTTCCACGCGGTGGCACGCAGCAGTTCCGCTGCTTCGAACCAGCTGGCACCGCTACCGCCGTACTCTTCCCGGCCGGTGAACCGGACCAGGCCCAGCTCGTCGAGATGGTTCCATAGTCCGATATCCAGCCTGGCAGTGCCGATTTCGGGTGCGTGGTGTTCCCGGTGGTTCGCGAACAACGAGGACATCATCTCTACGAGATCCTGGTCGACGGTGGTTGGTGTGGGCATCAGCGCATCCCCAATCCTCGCGCGACTACCCCGCGCAATACCTCGTTGGTGCCGCCGCGGAGCGTAAATCCGGGGCGTTGGACTATCGCGTCGTTCAGCATCATTTGGTATTCGACCTGGTCCGCTGTGCAATTACCGGTGAGCAGGTCCGCGAAATCGGCGATGTCGCCTTCGGTGGACGTGCCCAGGACTTTGACCAGGGCTGCGGCGATATGGGCTGGTTCATCGCGCTCGAGTGCACTTGCGACGGCAGTCGACATCTGGTGCAATCCAGCGACTCTCGCGAGGTACCGCCCGAGGTCGCTGTGCCTTGGCAGGGTGTCCTGGCGCATCTGCTCTGCGGTCTCGGCGAGAAGCGTGAACGTGGACAGGAAGCGTTCCGGACCGCTACGTTCGAAGCTCAGTTCGGAGGTGACCTGCTGCCATCCGTTGCCGATCTCGCCGAACACCATGTCATCGTCGACGAAGACCTCGTCGAGGAGAACCTCATTGAAGTGGTGCTGCCCGTTCATTGAGACGATGGGCCGGATATCGATGCCGGGGGACCGCAGGTCGACCAGGAACTGGCTCAGTCCGCTGTGACGCTGCGTGGGATCGACCGGGGTAGTACGGGCGAGGCAGATGAACGCGTCGGCCTTGTGTGCACCGGAGGTCCACACCTTGGCACCGGTAACGGACCAGCCGCCGTCGACTCGGGTGGCCTTGGTGCGCACGCTCGCCAGATCCGATCCCGAGTCTGGCTCGCTCATGCCGATGCCGAAGTAACACTCCCCGTTCGCGATTGCCGACAGATACTTTTGCTTCTGGATCTCCGTGCCGTACTTGAGCAGCGACGGCACGATCTGCCGGTCCGCGATCCAGTGCGCGGCCACTGGTGCGCCGGCTGCCACCAGTTCCTCAGTAACAACGAACCTCTCGGAGTGGTTACGGCCGTGACCGCCGTACTCGACGGGCACAGTCATGCCAAGCCATCCGCGGTCCGCCAATGCGCGTGTGAAGTCCTCGTCCCAGCCTGTCAGCCACGAGTCGACCTGTCGGCAGATCTCTCGTCGGCCGAGTTGATCGGCAAGAAAGTCACGGACATCGGCGCGCAGGTCATCCAGGGCGTGGGGGTCGGTGGAGACCGGAGGAACCAGTCTGCGGTTGGTCATCATGGGTTGTTCCATTCAGAAGGAGAGGCTAACAAATCGTTGATCTCAGTTGGCGCGTAACCTAACTGGACGAGTGCGCGCTCTAGACGAGCGTCGAAAGTTTCCCGAGTAAGTCCATACTTTACAAATATTTGGTCAGCAGGAACTCCGCCGAATGGTGCCCACATTTCGGCGAGCCGCACAAGCTCCGTGGCGTCGTTGAGTCCAGGAGCGGCGCTGTGAGCGTGCGCAAGTCGACGGCGACGTTGGAGTCGGTAGTCACGTATCGCTGTGTCCAGTACGGAACTGCCTGGGCTTGACGGGCCTGCTCCTTCACCGCCACGGTTCGATGTGGGTGAATGCGAAGTCGTTCTCGTTGATTCGAACATGTCGGTCACTATCATGAGTGGAAGAACTTGATCTGGGTTTCTGACAAGCGCGCTGGCGGTAGACCGCCGCTTCCGACTAACACGCCGATGCCTTCGCGCGGCAACCTTCGGTGGAGTAGAAGAGGCAGCGGCGTCTAACCTCTCGGTTTGCGCGTGAGGCTGGATGAACGATGCCACCGTGCGTGCTGGCGAAGTTGCGCTCAACGTAACTTGGGTCTCTGACTGCCTCACACCGTACGCGGTCTGCGCTCGTTCACTCAGTATGGTCTCTTCCTCTCGGTCCGATGACCCAGCGCGGCGAGTGCCTCGTCCGTTCCGACCGACTGCAGAAGCGAGGTATTGAGTGCGATGGGGTAGTTCGAGGCAGGCGGCGCGTCACCGACGGAACTCCGATCCAGGTTGTGCTCGTCACTTACGCATCCTTCGAGTAATCCTGTGCAGCTCGACCGAACTCTGTCCGGTCGAGTCGTCGCGTAACACCTCGGATGGTGATTAAGCCCCCGAGCCTTTAAGCGACCATATGTCGCAAAAATACCGACTTCGGCGTGTGAGGTCAACGGTTGGCCCGCCGCTGATCAGTTCCGATGTGCGGTGTGAGGGACGTGCCGACATTGGGCGTGCCGTTAGTTGCAGGGGTGTCAGACTCGGGGTTCGGATATACCTGAAGGGGTAGCTGCGGGTCGTCCTCGCGGTGGTGTTCAGCGCCAGTGTGCTTTTGTTTCGGCGGCGGAAGTTACGGTCTTGATGGAGGGTTGGGCTGGCCAAGCTGCTTCTTGGCCTCGCTCGTTCCGGGCCGCTCGTCCGCCGCTCGATCAGTTCACCTGGTCGTTGTAGAAGAAGCCCGTGGTCAGTCCGCCGTCGACGCACAGGGTGGTGCCGCTGATGTAGGACGCCGCGGCGGAAAGCATGAACATGCATGCGCTTGCCTGTTCCCTGGGCTGGGAGAGTCGACCGAGCGGGATGTTGTACAGCAGGCGACGCGTGACGGACGCGTCGTCATGCGCCCGGCGCAGCAGCGGAGTGTCCACACCTCCGGGGGCCACGACGTTGACCCGAACGCCCGCACGGCCCCATTCGATCGCGGCGCTCTTGGCGAATCCGGCCACGGCATGCTTGGTGGCCGCGTACGCCGCATGGTTCAAGTGCCCCCCGATGCTATCGGTCGACCCAATTATCACGATCGATCCTCGCTGGCGCTCGACCATGCGACGACCCACCTCGCGGGAGATTGCGAACACGCCTCGCAGGTTGACACTCATGACGCGGTCCCACTCCTCGTCCGGCATATCGACGACCGGCGTGTTCTGGGAGATGCCGGCACACGCGACCAATCCCTCGAGCGATCCCAACTGGGCTTCCGCGGCCTCGACCGCCCGGGCCACAGCGGCTGAGTCCGATACGTCGACGGTGAGCCCGTGGCACTGCACGCCTCGCCCCCGCAGCTCGGTCGTCGCTCTTTCAACTGCCTCGACGTTGACGTCCAGTACAGCGATCGACATGCCCTGTTCGGCCGCAGCCCGTGAGACCGCCAGACCGATACCGGAGGCGCCCCCGGTGACTAGGACGGCCTTCCCTTCCAGATCGAACATCATCCGATTTCCAACTTCCTCTTAGTGATCCTGGCGAACGGCAAGTGACACCTCTCCGGGTGAGCAGCATCCGGGGGCCGCGCTGCGCCGCGCCCATTATACTGAGACGGTCGGGATCAAATTATAAGGAGTGGGCGGTTGGAAGGATAGTCATCGAGTCGGGCGAAGGTTGACCGCTGGCGAGCGCAGTCGCTTTGTGGCGATCCGCGTAAGGCGCTGGTCGGGTCCGTCGGGCGGGCTTGCTTCGGCCCGCAGTGCGGCCGTGGAGTCGTCGTCGACGTCACCCCGTCCTCCATCAAGTCGGTGGTCATCGCGAGTGGGTGCCCAGGAATTCCCCAGCATCGCTGCGAGCGCCACCAGTCGGGGGCATCAAGCCCCAGGCGATGCATCTAGCCCTCCTGGGCTATGGCGGCGATCGTCGGCTTCCCTGGTCGACGCACTTTGCGGGTCGCCCTCCGAAGGGCAAAGCTTCGACGGTGCGGAATGGGCCTCCATCACCAACAACATGGTTGGCGCCTGCGCATGGACTTAGATCGCTGCTGTGCCCACCGCTAGTGAATTGACCTCGCCCTGCTGTTACTGGCTCCACTGCGTTCAGTGGCCGGCATCGGCAGATCGACTCCAGTGCGGCGTGGCGGCGGTGCTTCCCGGCTGCGGCGTCGGTGATTCAAGGCAAAGCGTTGACTTTGTGCTCCGAGTCACTTAATAATGATACACATAAGCTCAGAAAGAAGACGTGGGCGGCTTTCCGCAGGACGTAGGGATTCATCTCATGAAGCTGACTCTTCGGCCCACACCTCCGGATTGATTTGCGGGAATGCGCCGGGCTGGGCGCATCTCTGCGGCCACTCTTCGGCTCACGGCTTTGCAGCCGATCTTGCAGCAGCGAGGTTCGGCGATTGATCCATCTCGTTCACCCTGGCACCGTGCCCTTCCCTGAAGGAAAGCCCATGCAGTCAGCACGCACTCACAATGTTCAGCAGATTGTAGACGACGCGCCGATATCGAAGACCCAGAAGCGCGCCTTGATTCTTACTGTCGCGTTGGGCCTTGTGGATGGATTCGACAGTCTCACTCTAGGTTTCGTCACACCTGCAATCTCGAAGGATTGGGGGATCGCGCCGTCGAGCTTTACCCCAGTGGTTCTCTCCGGGCTCATCGGCATGATTTTGAGCTCCCTGTTCATTGCTCCGTTGGCGGACCGCTTCGGCCGGCGGAAGATGTTGATCGCCGGCTCGCTGCTCTTCGGTCTCTTCACGTTCGCTGCGGCGTTCGCCCAGAACGTAGAGCAGATGGCGGTTCTTCGGTTCATCGCAGGCCTCGGACTCGGCGCGGTCCCATCGATCCTTCTTGCGTTGGGCTCGGAGTTGGCGCCGGCGCGGTCGCGCACAGCGCTGGTGACCGCAGTGAGCTGCGGACTTGCCGGCGGCGGATTCATCGGTGGGTTCGTGGCCACCCTGATGATCCCCGCGTTCGGCTGGCCGTCTGTCTTTGTTCTCGGCGGCCTCTGCTCGGTTGTCCTCGTGGCCGTCTCGGTGCGGATGCTCCCTGAGTCTATCCAGTTCCTCGTCGCCACTCGGGCTCCGCGGGAGATCATCATCGAGTCCCTGTCCAAGATTGACAGGACTGTCACGGTCAATCCTGAAGACGATTTCTTCGTACCGCAGAAGGACACCGTCAAAGCCCCCCTCCGCTCGCTGTTCACCGACGGTAGAGCCGTGAGCACCCTTCTCCTGTGGTGCGTCTTCTTCAGCGCACTTTTGTTGAGCCTTTTCATCTTCAGCTGGTTACCCTCCGTCTTTGCAAACGCCGGCCTCGACTCTCAGCTCGCCGTCGCGTCGTCGACGCTGTGCACGTTCGGCGGCCTGGTCGGTGGCTCGCTGTTCGGCATCTTCTACGACCGTGTCCGCGCTAAGTACTCGATGCTGGTCGGTGGCTTCCTCCTCGCCGCCGTCGCGATCCTCGTCACCTCCATGACCCTGGGGAACCTGGTGCCCATGCTCATCGCGATCTTCGCAGTTGGTTTCGGCGCGATCGGCACGCAAATCTGCGTCACGGCGGTCGCGGCATCGATCTACCCGTCACCCATGCGCTCGACCGGAATCGGATGGGCATATGGCATCGGACGCGTCGGCTCGGTGATCGGACCAGCAATCGGTGGTCTCATGCTTAGTTCGGGCATGAGCTCGAAGGCGATCTTCATGTTCGCCAGCGTGCCCGCGGCGACCGCTGCGGTTTCTCTGGCGCTGCTGGGGCTCGTGACTTTATCCAAGAGGACGGGACGCGAGGAACTTCCTCTGCCGGAGCCTGCTGCCGCCTGAGCTGAGCGGATCCCCTCCTCGTAGCGGGCATGGGCCCCATAGGCCGGTGCCCGCTACGCGTGTTCCGGGGTTACCGGCGGCGCAGACATGCTCAGGTGACAACCGTGTGAACACTCGTTCACAGAAGCCTAGGATGCATGCATGATTGATACCGCCATCACACCTCCGCGTCCCGGCGCCGACGAACGCTTGTGGCTGGATTGGGCCAACGGGATGGCCGTCAGCGCTTGTCTCGGGCTCGAATGCACACGGATCGACGTCGGCCGCGCCTCGTTCGTCATGGCTGCCTCTCCATGGCCCCTCAATCCGAACGGGGCAGTCCACGGCGGATTGGTCCTGGCGGCGGCCGATCATTGTTTTGGGGCCGTGACCGTGCGTTCGATCTCGGGTGACCGACTACCGGTCACTGCGACGCTGACGTCGGAGTTCCATCTCCCGAACCTTGCCCCGTTGGCCTTCGACGCGCAGGTCGACCGAATCGGCCGCAGCCTCGCTTTCGTGCGGGTGGCCGTCTATGACGCCGAGGGCCGCCTTACGACCAAGGTTAACGGCGCGATGGCAGTGGGGGCGCTCGCGAGGCCGAGTGGCATGGATGTGGAAGGCAGTCCGCATCGTACGTAGAGAACGACTGCTTACCGCTCTTTGACCGACAGTGTGACCCGCGTTACGCTGAGACTATCTGTATCAAAATACGAGGGGTCTGTAGCCCGTCGCGCGGCCGACCCTGATACGACAGACGAAGGAGAGTTGCATGGCCCAAACGGCATTTTCCCCCGGTTGGTCGACAGGGGAGCAGGTCACGACGACGGGGGTACTCCGAATCGCGGCTGAGATGTCGCCGGATACCGTGTTCCTCGATTTCAGCGGAGACACCTCTACGTACGCGTCATTTTTCACTCGGGTTATGAGTATGGCCAATGGACTGCGTGCCCGAGGCATCGGCGGCGGCGACACCGTGGTCACGGTCCTCGACAACAGTCTCGACGCCGTGACTTCCTGGTTTGCGATCAATGCCGCCGGCGCTGTCAGCGTGCCCGTCAACACTGCGTACAAAGGCGAATTCCTGCGGCACCAAATCGCTGACGCGCGTGCTCGGCTAGTCATCGCCGAATCCGACTACGCCGAACGCATTCTCGCCATATCGGACGGTCTGCCCGATGTTGCGCACCTGTACGTGCGCGGGCCGCTGCCGGCGAGCGGGCGGTGCACCCGACTACGGGTCACGGACCTCGACGACCTCGACAGCGGCGATACGCGCGACCCGGGCTCGGCGCCCGACCCGTCTGATCTCTCGATGCTGATCTACACCGCGGGCACGACAGGACCGGCCAAGGGCTGCATGATCAGCCACAACTACGCCGGCAATTTGGCTCGACAGGTGACCGCGATGTCGACGCGACGTGCGGACGAGACACTGTGGACACCCTTGCCGCTCTTTCACGTCAATGCCGCGGCTGGGTCCGTCTTGTCGACCGCGATGCTCCAGGGGACCATCAGCGTCTATCCGCGCTTCTCGGTGTCGCGCTTTTGGGATGAGATCGAACGCAGCAATGCGCGGATGGTCAGCCTCCTCGGAGTGATGATCCCGTTGATTGCCCAGATGCCCGAGACCGATGCGATGGCGCGGTGCCACGGCCAGCTGCGAATCGCGCTCGGCGCACCATTCCGGCACGACATGGTGCAGGCATGGCGGGAGCGGTTCGGCGTCGAAGTGGCGGGCGCTCCCGGCTACGGCAATTCCGAAGCCGCGATGATCGTGTCTGCTCCATTGACTGAGTTTCCGGTGCCTGACGCTTGCGGCCGTCGAAACGATGACTTCGACGTCCGAATCGTCGACGAGGCGGACCGCGAACTGCCACCTGGCGAGGTCGGGGAGATCGTGGCGCGACCGAAGCGGCCGCATGTGATGTTCGAGGGGTACTGGAATCGCCCCGAAGCCACCGCGGCTGTCATGCGCAACCTCTGGTTTCACACGGGCGACCTGGGACGCTTCGACGAGCAGGGTAACTTCTTCTTCGCGGACAGGAAGAAGGACTACCTGCGGCGGGGCGGTGAGAACATCTCCAGCTTCGAGATGGAGTCGACGTTCATGCGGCACCCTGACATCGCCGAGGTCGCCGTACACTCGGTCCCGAGTGAGATCGCCGAGGACGATGTCAAGGTGACTGTTGTCCTCAGGCCCGGTGCCACTCTTACGGCAGAGAACTTGTGTACGTGGTCGATCGACTACGTCCCATACTTCGCCGTGCCCCGATATGTTGAATTTCGGGACGCGCTGCCCAAGAATCCGCTGGGTCGAGTGCTGAAGTTTCAGCTCCGCGGCGAGGGATGCACGCCGTCGACCTGGGATCGCAACAGCTCCGACCTTCAGCTGGTGAAGCGCTGATGTCCGCCCCTGTGCTGGTCGAACGTCGGGATGCGGTGCAGGTCATCACCATCAATCGTCCCGAGGTGAGGAACGCGATCGACGAAGCGGTCGCGCACGCCGTGGCCGCCGCTGTCGACGAACTCGATGCCGACGACGACCTGCGCGTCGCCGTCATTACTGGCGCCGACGGGTGCTTCTCGTCGGGGATGGATCTCGCGGCTTGGCAACGCGGGGAGTGGCCGGTCGTCGGTGACCGCGGGCTGTGCGGAATCACGAAGTCTGCGCCGCGTAAGCCGGTGATCGCGGCGGTGGAAGGGTGGGCGCTCGCGGGCGGATTCGAGCTGATGCTCGCCTGTGACCTCGTCGTCGCAGGCAGGACCGCGAAATTCGGACTACCCGAGGTGCAGCTGTCGCTCGTCGCGGGCGGGGGCGGCGCACTGCTGCTTCCCCGCCGGATCCCGTACGCGGTCGCGATGGAGATGCTGCTGACCGGCGACCCTATCGACGGCGAGCGTGCTGCCGCTCTCGGTCTGATTACCCGGGCAGTGCCGGACGGCGAAGCGCTCGAGACCGCGCTCCGGCTCGCGAACCGGATCGCAGGGAACGGACCTCTGGCTCTCGCGGCGACCAAACGAATCGCGGGAGCCAGTGCGAGCTGGGCATACGCTGACGGCTGGAGTGAGCAGGACTCTGCCTGGGAGCCGGTGATGGCGGCGGAGGATGCCCGTGAGGGGGTGCGGTCGTTCATCGAAAGACGGGCCCCGCAATGGACCGGACGATGACGGCTGCTTGACATGTGACCCGAGCCACTTAGTATTGAGACGTACTGATCCAAAATAGGCGTCGGGCGTATGTTCGCCGCACCCCGTCGCGCACAACGACCCCAGCGGAGGACTCGTGACGACCCAACCCGATCAGCAGCAGCGCAGCGCAGTCGACTTCAACCACCACTTCCTGGCCGACGGTAACGCTCCGGAGGACGCCTACAGGGAGTTACGGAACTCCTGCCCCGTGGCGTGGTCGGAGGAGCACGGCGGCTACTGGATCGTGACCAAGCATGAGCACGTGTCGAAGGTGTTCCAGGATTACAAGTCGTTCACCACGGCCCGGAACCCCGAGACGCCCGATCTGACGAATCTGAGTATTCCGCCGTCCCCGTTTAAGATTCAGGTTCCCGAAGAACTCGACCCGCCGGACTTCCTGCCATACCGCCGTCTGCTCAACGGCGTGCTGTCGCTGCAGAAGGTGCAGGAGGGCCCGCTCAGCGCGCGCGCCCGCTACTGGGTGGACTGGCACCTCGACCAGGTCATCGAAACAGGTGAATGTGACCTCGTCTACGACTTGGCATCACCGGTGATCGGAGCGGTAGTTCTGGAGTGGCTCGGCTTCCCGAGTGAAGACTGGCGCCGGATCAGCGAGAGCTTCCACGATGCCGTGGGCTATCCGCCGGAGTCGGAGCGTGCCCAGAAGGCGTTCGCCGACATCGCCGTGTTCCAGGCGCGCCGCATCACCGAGGAGATCGCGATTCGCCGCCGGGAACTGGCAGAGGGCACCCCGCGTGAGGATGCCATGTCCTACCTGGTGGCACAGAAGATCGACGGCGAGCCCATGACGGCCGAGATGGCCGAGGCGATGGTGCGCCTTCTCATTGCCGGCGGCGTCGACACCACCGCATCCGGGTCCACTTCGACCCTCGTGCACCTGCACCAACACCCCGACCATCGCGAGGAACTCCGGCAAAACCCGGAACTGTGGGGGACTGCGGTGGACGAATTCCTGCGGCGGTACCCACCGGTCCTCGGACACGGCCGCACGGTCGCCCAGGACGTCGAGGTCGGGGGCTGCCCGATGAAAGCCGGTGACCGGGTGCTGGTCAGCGAGGCGTCCGCGTGCTGGGACGAGGACGAGTTCCCAAACGCCGACACCGTCGTCCTCGACCGATTCCCGAACCGGCACGTCGCCTTCGGCCTCGGCATCCATCGCTGCCCGGGGATGCACCTCGCCCGCTACGTCCTCCAACATCTGGTCGGGCAGGTCCTCGTGCGCATGCCGGACTACCTGGTCGATGAAACGGCGGCGCACCGCAACGCCAATCAGGCAGGCATGGCCGGATGGGCCAGCGTGCGCGCGACCTTCACCCCGGGCGAGCGGATCGTCACGCGGCCCGACGAGCGGACGTACGGGGACCGCGTGGAGGTGACGGCATGAGGATCGAGGTGAACAAAGACGCCTGTACAGGGCACGCGCGATGTTTCATGGCGGCGCCCGAGGTCTATGAGATCGATGACTTCGGCTACAACCAGATCGGATCCGGTGACATCGCTGCTGGGTTGGAGGAATCGGCCCGCAAGGGTGCGGCGGCCTGTCCCGAGCGCGCGATCGACATCCGCTGAACCGCAGAAGGAGGTAAGTGCCATGGCATACGTGGTGACGCAGGCGTGTGTGGACTGCCTGGACAAATCCTGCATGCAGGAGTGCCCGGTCGACTGCATCTACGAGGGCGGGCGGATGGCATACATCAATCCGCAGGAGTGCATCGAATGCGCTGCGTGCCTTCCGGTGTGCCCCCAGCGCGCCATCTACAACGAACACGACCTGCCCGACCCCCTGGTCGCATTCCGGGCGGCCAACGAGCAGTTCTTCGACGACATCGGCGCTCCGGGTGGTGCCACGGACGTGGACCTGACCGACCGGGACGTTGCATTCGTTGCGTCGCTTCCGCGCGGAGCCGACCGTGACTGACATCCTCCGAGTCGCGATCGTCGGCGCCGGGCCGGCCGGCTTCTACACCGCAGACACGCTGGTGCGGGAGAAGGGTACCGGTGTCCACGTCGAGTTGATCGATCGGTTGCCCACACCCTACGGACTCGTCCGTGCCGGCGTCGCGCCGGACCACCAGCACATCAAAGCGGTCACGCGCGTGTTCGACAAGATCGCCGCTTCTCCGTCGGTTTGTTTCCACGGCGGGGTGACGATCGGCGACGATATCGACCATGCGACCCTCGCCGCGCGACATCATGCGGTCGTGTACGCCACCGGCGCACCTGTCCCACGGCCACTGGGCATCCCGGGTGAAGGACTGTCGGGTTTCCACACCGCCGCGGATGTGGTGCCGTGGTACAACGGTCACCCCGAGCACTCGGATCGGCATCTCGAGGTGTCGGGCGAGCGCGTCGTGATCGTGGGGAACGGTAACGTCGCACTCGACATCACCCGAATCCTGGCAAGTCGGATCGAGGCGCTGAGATCCACCGACATTGCGGATCATGCCGTCGATGTGCTCTCCGCGTCGCGTATTTCGGAGATCGTTGTGGTCGGTAGACGGGGACCCGCCCAAGCCGCGTTCACGCGAGCCGAGCTCACGGAACTGGCGGGCATGGAAGATGTCGACGTCATCGTTCCCGGAGCGCACGACTGGATGGACGAGCATCTGCGGGCATTCGGCCCGGCATCCGACCACCCCGACGCACCGCTCGCCGACCTCTACCGGGATCTGGGCGGGCGGCGTACGGAAGGGCGGCGAATCCGAGTGGTCCTCAGGTTCTTCGCTGCACCCGTCGAGGTGGTCGGAGAATCGGCGGTCGAGGGAATCACGCTCGCGCGCACGGAATTGCGTGTCCGGGACGACGGCACCACCTTCGCCGTTGCTACCGACACCACCGAGACCCTCGCGACGGCACTCGTGATCGCTGCCACGGGTTACGTGGCACGGCCGATCGCGACGGTGCCGTACGAAGCCGGTCGCGGAGTATTTCGGCACAAGCAGGGGAGGGTGTCACCTGGTGTCTACGTTGCGGGGTGGGCCAAGCGAGGACCGTCAGGCGTCATCGGCACGAACCGCAAGGACGCGGTCGAAACCGCCCAGCAACTCCTCGAGGATTTCGACGCGGGTCTTCTGGTGAATCCCCCAGGGCACACGGAGTCGTTCCACGACGACCTGGCTGCCGATGGTGGGGTGGTTACCGACTATCAGGGTTGGATACTCATCGATGAGCGGGAGCGCGGTCTCGGTGTCGCACAGCAACGTCCGCGCGTCAAACTGACGAGTATGGAACACCTGCTCGCCGTGGCCGGTTCGACAGAGCAGTAACACAGAGGAACCCGGGCGTCGTCCAGACTGCCCGGGTTCCTCTGTGTTACTGCCGATCACTCGGTGGTGGCCCGTACTGCAGCATCGTCATGACAGTGTGTCCCACCACCGTGCCATGCTGATTGCGGTATACCTCCAGGCTCGTCACGAAGTACCCGTCGCCCAACCGGGTGCGCTTGAGGCCCGAGCAGGAAATGAGTTCGCAGGACGCTGTCACGCGGTCGCCCGGACGTAGCGGCTCACCGAACTCGCAGTGCACGTCCTGGACGATGATGTCAGTCGTGCCCGTCACCCGGAATTCGAACGGTCGCCCACCCGCCGGCTCCGGCCACGGTCTCTGATCGGGCAGGTCGACATCAGGGTGATCCCAGTCGAGGCCCATCTGCGTTGCCCGCGGTTGCGCCCACATGATGAGCGACTGTGCCGGTGCGACGACCCCACCGTGCGATGTCGCGAAATCGCCGTCGACATAGCCGGGGTGGCCATCGCGGACCATCTCGCACCAGTACATGATCTGTGCTTCGCTGACGGGATACGGCCCGTCCCGTTCGATGCGGCGGCCCAGTTCGGCGATCGCCTGCTCCGGCGTGCCGTCGAGGCGTTGCGGTTCGGGGGCCGCAGGGGGCATCTGCACCACTACCGGACCCAGGTCGGCCGACGGCATCACCAGCACGACCGTGCAGCTCGCTACCGGGCCGTGTTCGTTGTGTAGGTCGAGGTCGACGGTAACGAGGGCGCGAGTGGTGTCTGCGGAGCGATCGGTGACGCGGCCCGCGACGATTGCGGTGTCGCCGGGGCAGAGCTGGTCGCGCATGCGCAGTGTCATCGAAACGAGCACGGATTCCGGTCCCGACCAGTCCGTCACGTAGCGGCCGAACAGGGCCTGGAAGAACGTCGTGTTGACGAATGCGTCTCGTATCCCCAGCTTCTGGGTGAAGTCACGGTTGTGGTGGTAGGGAAAGAAGTCCCGATTGCCGACCGACTGTAGGAGCAATGTCTTGAGGGTGATCGGGTAGCGCAGTTCGGGCAGCGCGTCGTCGACGGAGACCTCATCCCAGCTTTTGCACGTCACATGTTCATCATTGCCGGTTCGGGTGGCGGTTGTCATCGTGTCCTCCAGAGGACGTAATCCTCGGTCGATGTGCGTGGGGTGCGGAAGGTGTTCGCGGGGTGCGCCTCGTCACGATGTCCGAACGAGATTCCGCACACGACGCGGTGATCGGCGGGTATTCCCAGGTGCTTGCGGACGAACTCCGAGTGAACGGCGAGGGCGGCCTGCGGGACGGCGTCGAGTCCGAGACCTTCCGCGGCAAGCAGGAAGCTCTGCACGTACAGGCCGCAGTCGACCGCGCCGTATATCCCGAGCTCGGCAGGACTG
Organism: Rhodococcus sp. JVH1; assembly: GCF_000280725.2. Taxonomy (NCBI): domain Bacteria; kingdom Bacillati; phylum Actinomycetota; class Actinomycetes; order Mycobacteriales; family Nocardiaceae; genus Rhodococcus; species Rhodococcus sp. JVH1. The sequence continues at coordinate 1,045,439 of NZ_CP166290.1, forward strand.
GACACGACTGCGACGTGCAGGGCGCCGAAAAACTCGAAGTTCCGCGCTGCCTCGCGCGCGGACGAGTCACGGTCGCCCCACTCGACCCCCACCGCGGCGTAGAGTTGCCGGGCGCATTGGCGGCGACGTTCAGCGCTGATAACGGAGTTCTTTGCAGGAAAAGCGAAGTCGGGTCGGGGCTCATGGTCGGCGGCATGCTCTGCTAACGCGGAGCGGAACCGCTCCGTTCCGGCGCCCTCGGTCACGACGACATGCCACGGCTGGGTGTTGCACCATGATGGAGCGAGCCGTGCGAGGTCGAGCAGGGTCTCGATCCGATCCCGCGCCACAGGCTCGGCCGTGAACCCGCGAGTGCTGCACCGGGACGTCATCAGCGAGCGCAGCACCGCCGTGGCCGGCCGCTGTTCGGGAGGGGCGTCGGGCGAGATCATCCCACCGGGTACCAATGCGGTTCCTTCGCCGGTTCCTCGGTCGTGCTGAGCACGACCCTGGGCCGGGTGTACTTCTTGATACCCGATTCGCCGCCGAACCTGCTGCCGACACCGGAGTTCTTCCACCCGCCGGACGGAAGCGACAGCTGGAAGTTGGTGGAGCAGACGTCGTTCACGCATATTCCGCCTACTTCCACCAGATCCGCTATCGCGATCCCGCGAGCCCGGTCGCGCGTCCACACGCTCCCACAAAGGCCAAAGTCGGAGTCGTTGGCAAGACGGACGGCCTCATCGGCGTCTGCCACCCGCATGACCGGGATGACCGGGCCAAAGGTTTCCTCGCGCATGACATCCATCGTGTGATCGACATCGACCAGAACGGTCGGTGGGTAATACCAGCCGGGACCTGGCCGCCGTTGCCCACCGGTGAGTATCCGCGCACCGGCACGGACGGCGTCCTCTACCTGCCGTTCCACGATTCGCATCTGATTTTCGCTGGACATCGCGCCGATATCGACGGTCTCCGTATCGCCCGAACCCTGACGAAGTTGTGTTGCCTTTTCGGTCAGGAGCCGAACGAACTCGTCGTAGGCTGAACTCTCCACGTAGACCCGCTCCACGCAGCTGCAACCCTGCCCGACGTTGAAGCAGGCGCCCCAGACCGCCGCGTTGGACGCGCGTTCGAGGTCGGCGTCGGCTAGAACAATCATCGGGTCCTTGCCGCCGAGCTCGAGGCTGCAAGGGATGAGCCGCTCGCCGGCCCGGGATGCCACGATCCGGCCGGTGCGCACCGAACCCGTGAACTGAATCATGTCCACAACGTCCACCACGGCAGCGCCCGTCTCACCGCCACCGGGCACGCATTCCAGCACGTCGGGTGCGCCGAGGTCTTCACGCCAGCCCCGCACGACTTCCCGCCACGTGAGCGGAGTGAGATCGGAGGGTTTCGAGATGACGGCACAGCCCGCCATCAGGGCCGCGGGGATGTCGAGCATCGGCATCGAGAGCGGGCCGTTCCACGGCGAGATGACACCCACCAGCGGATAGGGGCAGTACTGGATCTCCAAGGCCTGCGTCGGATTCGTCGACTCCGGGCGCCCGGGCTCGAGGAACGCTCCGGCGTTGTCGATCCAGTACTCGGCGACCGAGGCGCCATAGGCGGGCTCGCCAGCGGTGTCGCCAGGGGCTTTGCCGGTTTCGGCGCGGATGAGAGTGACAAGTTTGTCATTGTGCTCGACCAGCCACTCGCTCCAACGGCGCAACCACTGTGCCCGGCCCTCCACCCCTAGTGCGAGCCACTCCGGCTGAGCTCCACGCAACCGCGCGGCGATCGCCACGACATCGGCCCGGGAGGTATCGGGCACCCGGGCCAGCTCGCGACCATCCGACGGACTCTGTATCACGCTCGATGCCACAGTGGCTGTAAGCGAGTCTTGAGCAGTCATGGAGTCTCCTTCGGTCGCGGAGGGCTAAGCGACGCACAGGCGACGCACAGGCGACGCACCACGATTCGCAGTTTTAAGTCTATGTGTCTCACAAATCTACATACCGGGACATTGCGCCGTCAACGACCGGCGGATCCAATTTTCGAAACTGGCATGGCGCAGGGATTGCCGAAGCTGGTTGTCGATCTCTGTCGCGCGAAGGACTGGACAGAGTGGCGCACATCACCTAGATTGTGAGACAAGATTGGGGAAATTGATAGGGCCGCGCCTCGGTCCTCGCCGCTGACGCAGCCGCAGTCCCGTCGCGAAATACGCCTGATGGTGTGGGCCTCGTGGCGGCCGTCATCGAGGGTGCGCCACACTCATCATCGAGTTCGTCGTGCCCGATCTCCGACAATTAGGTCGAAGGCCAGCAAGCCTCATCCTGTAACGCTAATACCGCAGACCGGCACGATGTTCTGAATCGTGTCAGCACAGCCTTGGCGGCCCGTCTAGATCGTCAGCTCAGCCGGATTGGAAAGTGCCAACGAGATCGTTCTCCGGCCAACCGGCCGGTGTGGCATTTGCTATCACCAGTGCATGTGGAAAGGAAACTCACACCATGGGGCAATTGGATGGAATGGTTGCATTCGTGACCGGTGCCGCGCGCGGACAGGGGCGGAGCCATGCGATCGCTCTCGCGAGCGAGGGGGCCGACATCATCGCGGTCGACGCCTGCCAGCAGATCGACTGAGGCTGCACCCTTTGAGTGGACACCCCGGACAATGGTTCTAGGAGAGCCAGGAGGGATGTCGAGGTGGGACGCCAGTCTCTGTACACGGAGGAATTCCGGAAAGACGCGGTCGCGTTGTATCGCGCGGCCGACGGCAAACGCACGTACGCGGCGGTGGCCGCGGATGTGGGCGTCAGTGGCGAAACGCTACGGACGTGGGTCCGCAAGGACACCGCCCGTAACGCGCGCTCGCAGGACCGCAGTACCGGCGCCGACGGGACCGAGGCGGACGAGCTCGCGCGGCTGCGCGCGGAGAATGCGCGGCTGCGCGGTGCGGAAAAGGAATGGCAGCTCGAACGCGAGATTCTGCGCCGGGCAGCCGCGTATTTCGCAAAGGAGGTGAAGTGAAGACCCGCCGCTGGGACTTCATCTCCGACCATCGCGCCGAGTTCGGCGTGCAGCGGCTGTGCCGGGTGCTCGGGACCTCCCGTTCCGCCTACTACAAGCACCTGATCACGGAGCCGGCCCGTGTCGAGCGCCAGGCCGAGGAAGCCGCGACAGTCGCCGAGATCCGCGCAATCCATACCGAGCACCGGAGCGCCTACGGCGCTCCGCGGGTTCACGCCGAACTCCGCTCCCGCGGGCGCAGGATCAACCGCAAACGGGTGACCCGGCTGATGCGAATCCACCACGTGGTGGGCAGGCACCTGCGCCGCAGCAAGCGCACGACCATCGCGGACAAGTCGGCTCCGTCGGTGCCGGATCTGGTGATGCGAGACTTCACCGCTACGGCTGTCGATACCAAGTGGTGTGGGGACATAACCTACATCCCGGTGGGATCCTCGTGGTTGTTCTTGGCCACGGTGATCGACATCTTCTCACGCCGGGTGGTGGGCTGGTCGATCGCTGACCACATGCGCACCGATCTCGTCACGGACGCGATCGAGATGGCGGTGCGCACCCGCGGTGGTGACGTCGGTGGCGTTATCTTCCACAGCGACCGCGGATCACAGTACACCGCAGCAGCTTTCGTCGATGTATGCCGCCGTCATGGGATTCAGCAAAGTCGAGGACGGGTCGGGTCAAGTTACGATAATGCTCTCGCCGAGTCGTTCTTCCAAGGACTCAAGAGGGAGTGGCTGCACGGACGGAGTTGGACGTCGAAGTCGCAGGCACGGCTGGAGTTGTTCGAGTGGCTCTCGTACTTCAATCGACGTCGCCGTCACTCCGCCCTCGGATACCTCACCCCAGTGGAGTTCGAACAACGACTCATCGCGTCGTCTACGCTGTCAGTCGCCGCATGAAATCCGGTGTCCACTCCCGAGGGGCAACCTCAGACACCGTTCCATATCCTGCGGCCACGGAGAACGATCTCGCCGAGACAGTCCGCCAGGTCGAACAACTCGGCAGGCGAATTCTCGCAGAGCAAGTGGATGTGCGCGATCTCGCCGGTCTGGAGTCGGTGGTGGAACGTGGGATAGCGCTATTCGGTCGGCTGGACATCGTGTTGGCCAACGCAGGCATCTCGGCTCCGGCGCCAACGCTCACGATGACGGAGAACATGTGGTCGACGATGATAGACGTCAATCTCACCGGCGTGTGGAAGACCGTCCGCGCTGCTGTGCCCCACATCGTCGCCGGCGGGCGAGGTGGCTCGGTCGTCATCACGAGCTCATTGGCGGCCCTACGCCCGAACGCAAATATCGCGCACTACTCGGCGGCCAAGTCGGGCCTTGTGGGATTCATGCGTGTGCTTGCAAAAGAGCTCGCGCCGGACGGTATCCGCGTCAACACCATCCACCCGACCACCGTGGCGACCGAGATGGTTCTGAACGACGCAACGTATCGACTGTTCCGGCCCGACCTGGAGGCGCCGACCCGAGACGACTTCATGCAGGCGGCGGCCACATTGAACGCCCTTCCTATGCCTTTGACGGAGTCGTCGGACATTTCCGCCGCAGTTTTGTACCTGGTCGGTAACAGCGGAAGGGCGGTGACCGGTACCACCCACCTCGTGGATGCTGGTGGCGCACTCTGACGTGCATCGCTTTTCGGCCCGCAGTGCGGAACACAAGGATGATGACCGGTTTCGTCGAGAACGGGAAGCCGGCGTTCTTTTTCCACGAGCAAATAGTGGGCACGCCTGGCGCAGTTTCGGGTTTCTACATCCCGGGTCGGTGGGTACTTGCCTGGCTCGGGATCCGTAGTGTGCGAACTCAAATACGGGTCCGAGCGTGTGCACGACTTTGGTGATTCGTTCGTCGTCCCGCGGTGTGGTCCATTCGTGGCGACGAGACCGCGACATTGATGTCGATCATCCTCGGCGTAGCCTCGCGAACTGGCCCCTCCGCCAGGTGTACCGGGCGATTTGATGTCGGTTGTACGGTCGCTTATCAAACCGACATCGTGCGGTCCGCACTCGGATGCATCAGCTGACGCGGTGGGAAGAGATGAGTTGCACCGCGGCTTCAGCGATTTCATCGGCGGTGAAACCTTCGGTGGGCCGGAACCAGCGGGAGACCCAGATGGCCATGCCCAGGAGGAGTCGGGTGGTGATGCGGGGGTCGGACCACTGCAGAACGTCGGCCTTCATGGCGCGGGTGACAGCGGTGGTCCAGAGTGCCTCGTAGTCGCGGCTCCACTCCTGCCAGCGTGCGTAGGCTTCCGGTGCGAGGCCGACGCCTCCGAAGAGCACGGCGAGGTAGCGGCGGGTCTTGATTGCCGCGTCGATCTGTAGACGAAGGAGTCCGAGGAGGGCCTCTTCGGGATCGTCGGTGGATTCCATGAGTTCGGTGGCGCCTTCACTCAATTCGCGGGTGAGGCGTTCGAGAACGATGCCGAGCAGGTCGTCCTTGGTGGAAACGGTGCGGTAGAGGGTGGCGCGGGAGACGGAGAGGCGTTCGGCGGCGGCCTCGATCGAGACGGCGTCATAGCCGCCCTCGGAGAACAGTTGGACGGCGACGTCGGCGACGTCCGACATGGATATGCTGCGTCGTGGACGGCCCGGTCCACGACGGACCGGCTCGTCAGACCCGGATCCGTTGGTGCTGAGAACGGTCGAGTCCGTGGTGTGGTCGGTCATGGCGCGGGTCCCTCGCGGTCGGAGAGCTGGGTCGTCTCAATAATCGCATACTCGGTGGCAAATCATGAAGAAGTGCCGGTAACCGCCTGCTTTCCCTTCGGGTTTGAGGAGATCGCCCCGGCTCCCACGGGCGAGAACCGGGGCGATCGCCGTCAGCGGAAGTCCATCCAATGTCCGTGTGCGGTCCAGCCGAGACGGAACGGGATGTCGATGCGGGTGATCGGCCCCTTCGTGATGTCGTGCGTGTCGAAGATGAGGTATTCACCGCGGTTTTCTGCCCACCACGAAACGGGAACGATGATGTAACCGTCTCCTTCGGGTGCATCCAGGGTGCGGGGGACGAACGTGGCCTCGAGCACGCCCGCCGGCTGCTCGTGACGAATCTGGTATTCCTGATCCTGCAGCGTGTGCATGTCGGTGATCACGAGGCTGTTCATCGACATGCCGCTGCGCTTGACCCGGCCACCGACCTGGTAGCCCCATCGGTAGCCCTTGCCGTAGAACCGTTCGTCGACCTTGGGCAGTTCGGACGGTCGGTCGGAAAGCTGCTCTGACTTCGTGGCACCGGTCTCGAGATCGACCGTCCAGCGGCCGAGGTGACTCTTGGCGATGCTGAAGAACAGGGCGACGTCGTCGCCGTCCGCGAAGTCCTGCTCGAACGGGAAGGGCGGGCGGTTGAAGATCGGCGCATCCAATGTCAGTCGACTACCCGTCATGTTCCCCGACATGGTGTGCATGACGTACTGCGGCTCGACGTCCATCGTGACCCACTTGATGGGGCCGTTGATGTCACAGCGCGGAATGAGCGCCAGGACGATCGGCAGGTCGGGTTCCCAGGCGTAGACGCTCTTGTCCTGGAGAATTCGCTGCTTGTCGACGAGGAAGGGCTGGAAGGGCATGACGACGTGCTCCGGAGTGAGCCAGATATCGTGCGCCACAGTGTTGTAGGGAGCATCGGTGATGTCACGTGAGCGAACCGTGCCGTCGGGGTTGACGAAGTGCAGCGTGACGTACGGCTGGCGATCACGATAGGCCCAGCCGTACAGTTCGCCGGTCTCCGGGTCCCATTTCGGATGTGCGGTGAACCCGGCGTCCCCGAACGCAGCCTTCTCATGGATGCCCGCCGACAGCTGGGTCGACCACGGCACGATCCCGATGGTGTCGAGAGTGATCGGGTCGATCGCGATCGGCGCGCCGACGGAGTCCGCGGTGGCGACCATTTTGCCCTGGAACGGAAAGATGTTGATGTTGTTGGTGCCCTGCGGCACGCCCGTTGTGCACATGTCTCGGACGACGTCACCGAGGCCGAAGTTGCGCCAGTCGTGCCAGTCGCCGTCGGTCCATGCGAACATGCCCTTGCCGTGCTGCTCTTCGAGCACATACTTCGGGGTGCGGATCCAGCGGTTGCGGAAGGTTGCGTTGCCGTTCTCGATGACGAGGCCCTGCACCATGCCATCCATGGACAGCAGGCCGTCGGTGCCTTGCTTGGTCGGACGCTTCCAGGTCGGTCCGGTCCGGTAGAAACCGCCGGCAATATCCTTGGGAATCTCGCCGTGAGTGACAATGCACTCCTCGACGGTTGCCTCGAACCGCATCGGTTGGAACGGGCCCTTGAACCGGGCATCGGTGGGAATCGGATAACCCACGGGTCTCTCCTCGAACTCGGGGGCCGTGGCGCGATGGCGGAAATAGTCGTTCGCGGCACGGGGTACCAGTAGCGCTCACATCAGCGTATACCAGCGTGGTCACTTGTGGAAACGATCGTTCACAAATCGCTGTAATGCCTGCTCAGCGGCGGGGGCCGGTGAATGCGTCCTGCATCCACGCCTTCTCCCTGCCGAGCTGGCGTCGCAGGTAGTCGCGCGCCGTCTTGCGGATCGGGTCGCCGGAGTCCGGCACGGCCTCGATGACGTGCACGAGGGCCTGACGCAATCGCACAGCGTCCGCTTGGAGGTCCGTCAGCGATGGATACACGGCCGGAGCGGGATCGGCGAGCGCCGCTGCTACCTGCGGGGCGACATCGGCGGGGAGGGTGCCGGACCACTCGGCGAACAGCTCGCGCAATTCGGCGTTGTCTGCGGCGAGTGCCTGCGTCTCCTCGCGTACACGTACCTGCACCGAGCGCAGCATCTGCGCGACTGTGCGGCAGCGGCTCTGCGCGAGGTCGTCCTCGACGTGAGGTGCGATCTCGTCCTCGACGGTATGGATGATGGCGCGTAGCGCCTCGTCGACTCCGGGGTAGATCATTTGATCGCCGATCCTTCGGGTTCGAATCCGTACTCCTGAGCGAGGCGGATGTTGCTGCGGAACGAGTTCTCCCACGCCGTCCAGACGAAACGCAGATCGGTGACGCCGAGTTGCTTCACCTGGGAACCGGAGTGGTGGGTGTACAGGAACTGTAGGAGTCCGTTGACGGCCCGGTAGTAGTGGATCCTCTCCAGGCTGACATCGATTCCAGACTGCTCCCGGTAGAACTCCAGTGCCTGGTCCCAGCCCCACACCTCGCGCCCGTCGCGGACGATCTCCGGCACCATCTCCTGAAGTTGCGCAAAGTCGTACGCGGGATCCCCGAGGCACGCGAGCTCCCAGTCGGACATCGCGACGATCCGGCCGTCGGCCCACACCTCCTCGCCGTGCCCGTTCGTCCCCTTGCACAGGCTGATCCGCGGGACATCTCGCGGTGCGCTCTCGAGTAGCTGGGCGACACCCTCGGCGAGCACCGGGCTCGGCTCGAACTGGTACTCCGCGAGTCGGCGTAGATTGTCGCGGATCAGGTTCGCGGCGCAATCGGCAGGAGACTTTGGTACGGCGAACACTTCGCCGAAGCCCAGTGACTGCCAGTCTGCCGTGTGCAGTCGCGCGAGCTGCGTCAGGTGTTCCTTGGACGCAGCGATGCGTCGCTCGTCGTGCTCGGGAGACCCGTCGGCGATGAAGGGCAGGTACCAATCGCCGGCGATCTTCTCCCGCACGTAGGCCGCACGGTGGTCGGGCTGCCACTGCGGGTCGTCCTCGAACCACAGGGCGCGTGCGGTCGGAACCGGCGCGTCGTTCAGCCCCCGGTAGACCTCGTACTCCGTGGTCAGCAACGTTGGGATGACCGCTCCGGTCTCGTGATCGCGACGGACGATGAAGCACCGCGGTGTCCCGTCGACAAGTGCATCGAGCGACCACGTTTGTCGACTGACACCGCGTGTCAGGCGCTCGACCGAGACCACCGAGATATCTTGGACGTCCGAACCGATGCGGTCCTTACGGTGCCGGAACCAGGCATCGACGAACGCGACGTCGTCGAGCGTCTGCTCGTACGCAGTCATGACGTGAATCCGTACGGCTCGTACGGGCCGTCGAGGAACAACTCCGTCTGTCCGGCCCCGGTCCAGCTGCGTCCATCGGGGGCCGTGGTTGTGATGACCGAGAGGTACTCACGGCCGATGAGGTCCTTGCGGACCGTTCCGTCGTAGAGTTCGTGGTCGAACGGCTGCTTCGAGAAGTCGAACTCGTCCCATTCGAGCGAGACGCCCGGACCGTGGTAGGTGCGCAGCGAGCCGCCGTCACGCCAACTGCCGGCGTCGTAGCCCATGGTGTTGGCCACCCACGGCGGGCTCACGGGATCGATCTCCTGGACCCACTTGCCGCCTTCGGAATCCTCCAGGGTAATGGTCGCCCGAGCGAGAAGCCTTGTGCCCGGAACAAATTCAAGTTCCCGCGTGCCGCCGACCAGGTCGATCACTTCGTCGTCCCAGCCGATCGTGAGCTGACCCTCGAACGGTGTGCCGAAGGTGTCGTTCATCTTTACCTGGCGTCCCTTGGCATCCTCGTGGAAACCGTAGAAGCCCGACAGCTCGCCGGCGCCGAAGATGGTCCAGAAGCGCAGTGCACGGGGGATGCCACCCGGGTTGCGGGGTGGCAGCCACTTCGGGTCAGGAGCCATGGGTGCGCGCTCGTGGTAGAGCCCCCATGAGTGATCGCGGCTCGCATACCAGGCACCGGGTTCGACCTCCCATCGATCGCCGTCGATCTGGATCCAGCCCCGCGGTTCACCGCTCTGCGAGTACCGCGTCTGATCGGTCGTCGGCCGGCCACGGTTGACCGCCCAGTGATGTGCTTCTTCGAAGGCAGGAGAGGACCCGTACCAGCGGAGGTCGAACGAGATTCCCGAGTCGTTCTCGTCGAGTTTGAGGCGGATTTCTCGGAAAGGTTCGATGACCTCGATCGAATATGGTCCGATCTCGGTCTTGCTCAACTCGCGCCAGGTGCGGCTGAAGCGCACCGTTCGCTGCTTCCCGTCACGATTGATGCCGACGTACCCGCCGACGACGTCGGTGTTCGGATTGATGCGCATGCCCTGGAACACGAATACCTTGGCCTCGGGTGAGAACACCCCGAAGTAGTAGCCGTCGTCGAAGGATGGATCAGTGTTGGAGACGATGGACACCGGGTGCGGCGTCTGGTGGATGGGGAGCTCGTCATAGGGGCTCAGCATGGTCAGTCCTTGTCCGTATAGGGAGAGCGTGAGGCCGGTCAGGCGTAGAGGGAGTCGATCTGCTCCGCGTACTTCTGATAGATGACGCGGCGTCGAAGCTTGGCGGTCGGTGTGAGTTCTTCGCTGTCGGGGGCCCACGCTCCGGGCAAAAGCACGAAGTTTTTGATCTGTTCGTTGCTGTTGAGGTGCGTGTTTCCGCGGTCGACCGCGCGCTGGATCTCGGCCCGAAGGTCCGGCGAGCGCACGATGTCCTCGAGCGGCATACCGGTGAGGCCGAGCCTGGCTGCTGCGGTCGGCACGGCGTCCAGGTCGAGAGTGATGAGTGCGGTGACGTACTTGCGGCCGTCGCCGATCGCGACGACCTGGCCGATCAGGGAGCTCTCGCCGAGGATCGCCATCTCGATGTTGGCCGGCGACATGTTCTTGCCTGCCGAGTTGATGATGATTTCTTTCTTGCGGTCGACGATCTTCACGAAGCCGTCGTCGTCGAGTTCGGCGATGTCGCCGGTACGCACCCAGCCGTCGGAATCGATGGTGGCGGCATTCTGCTCGGGGTTGTTGCGGTACCCGACCATGTTGAGGTCCGAACGGCAGAGGATCTCGCCGTCGGGACCGAGTATCACTTCGACGCCGGGCAGCGGCTTGCCCGCGGTTCCCGTCTTGAAATCGTCGATCCGGTTGAAGATGTTGAGTGACGTCTCGGTGGCGCCGTATGCCTCGAGCATGGGAACGCCGACGGCGCGGAAGAAGTGGACGACTTCGGCGGCCACCGGCGCGCCACCGATGATGGCGACGTTGACCTTGTCGAGCCCCAGCCGATGCAGGACTGGCGCGAAGAGGTTCAGGCCAGCCGCCCGCTCGTCGAGCAGGTCCGGCGTCATCTCGATGGTTGCCTCCGTGCCGGCCTCTTCCGCGCGTGCGATCTGCAGGCCCAGTTCGATCGCCTTCCGGATCCGGTCGCGCAGGTCTGGGTCGCTCTCGGACTCGATGAGCGATTCGATGGCGACCTGCAGCTTCTCGAAGAGTCTGGGCGAGGAGAACAGGACGTCGGGGTGCGCGTCGACGAGTGCCTTCGGTACGTCGTTCATGACCGGGCAGGCGGTGATCGTGGCTCCGTAGACGACGGCCGTGTGCGGGCCGTTGATCCGTCCTCCGGCGTGTGCCATGGGGAGGAAGGAGATGAGCGCCTTCTTCGGCAGGGGGAGTGCGGCGTCGAGTGCACGCAGCTGCGACATCACCGTGCGGTTCGACCATTGCACCGCCTTCGGCGGTCCGGTGGTGCCTGAGGTGTAGATGATGCATTCCAGGTCGTCAGCCGTGAGGCTCCGCCAGCTGGTCTCGAAGTCGAACCCCGGATCGACGAGCGTTTCGAGCTCGGCGAGCGGCAGGGTGCCCTCAGCGGGATCACCGTCGAGGAGGACTACATGTTCGACGAGGCGGCCGAGCTCCGCGATCGCGACCCGGGTTTTGGCGAGGAATTGCTGTTCGACGACGATGATGCGTGCCTCGGCGTTGCCGACCTGGTAGGCGATCTGCTCGGGGGAGGAACTGTTGAAAATTCCGAATGGGAGCGCGCCGACGTGGACGGCGGCGTAATCGACGAGGTGGTTCTCGACCGAATTCGTGGCGAGGAACGCGATGGTGTCCCCTTTGCGGAGCCCGAGCGACGACAGCCCCCCGGCGATCGCCTTGACCCGACTGCCGACCTCCCCCCACGTCAACTCCACGTCACCACCAATCGTCCGGAGCCCGGGTCGGTCTCCGTGGAGTTCCACGGTGCGCTGGAACGCTGCGGCCAAAGTCGGCGACTCGACTGGAGCGATGACGCTTGCGGTGGCGGGATCGGCGCTCGCACCGACGGTTGCTGCACTCATGGTGGGTGAGTCCTCCTGACTGTCCGGCTGGTGCGCCATGGTTCGTATCGCTGCTGAGTGTGATGATATTTGTACTGGTCTTCTCAAAAATGCCATAGATGTGCGCCAGGTCACAAGTCCGAGGGCGCGATAGTCGTCGAGGCTTCAGACCGAGGTCGGTGCAGGCCTCTCTTCGTACTCGCTGGGGTCGAAGTTCAGAGTCCGCTTCCAGTAGTCGAGATATTTCCACGGACTGCTCACCACGACCCGGCCCGCGGCGTTGCGGTGGTAGGTCGTCGTGCCGTGGTGTGCCCAGATGCTGTGGCCGAGCGCATCATCGAGTTCACGGTTGTACTGCTCGTACGGCTCCTGACGGATTTCCACGCTGCCTACGTCGTGCGTAACGAGGTGGTCGATGGCCTGCATGATGTAACGCACCTGGAACTCGGCCGCGATCACGGCACTGCCGCCGTGGCCGGCGTTAGTGTTGGGGCCGTTGAGGACGAAGAGGTTTGGGAAGTTCGGCACCGTGATGCCCAGATAGGCGCGAGCGTCGTCGTCTCCCCATTGTTCACGCAGGACGACACCGCCCTTCCCGATGATCTCCATGGGAGCCAGGAATTGAAGGATCTTGAAACCGGTGGCGAAGACGATCACGTCCGCGTCGTACTCCTCACCGCCGCGCGTCACGAGGCTGTGCTCGCGGATCTCGGCCACGGCGTCGGTGATCAGGTCGACGTCATCGCGGGTCATGGTCGCGAACCACCCGTTGTCGAGAAGGGCTCGCTTCGAGTACGGGGGGTAATCAGGCACGCACGCGTCGATCAGGTCCGTGCGGTCGCCCAACTGGTCTGTGATGTACTTCGTCAGGAAGATGCGGTGCCGGTCGTTGGCCGCGTTGATCGCTCGTTCCGGGTGTTCCCAGGTGGGGTCGATCTGGAGATCGGCGTGCAGTCGGTCGCTGAAGTTCCAGAACGCGCGCAGACGGTACCAGCCCGAGTAATACGGAACGTGATCCATGAGATGGCGGACGCCCTCGGAGACATCCCGTTGGTAGTTGGGGTGCGGCAGCGCCCACTGCTTCGACCGCTGAAATACGAGTACGCGTTCTGCCTCGTCCGCGATCGAGGGGACCAACTGCATGGCACTGGCCCCCGTGCCGACAACGGCGACGCGTTTTCCGGCGATCTCGACGCTCTGGTCCCACGCCGCGGTGTGCAGTGTCGGACCGTCGAACGTGTCGAGGCCGGCAAGTGCCGGTATGGAGGGACGGTTGACCATCCCGACCGCAGTGATCAGTACCGTGGTCGTCAGTTCCTCGATCGACGAGTCGGGATTACGTATGGTCACCCGCCACAGGTTGGACTCTTCGTCGAATACGGCACCGAGGACTTCGGTGTTGAAGCGGATGTTCTTTCGCAGGTCGTTCTCGTCGGTGAGCCGCGCGAAGTATGAGTGCAACTCGTCACGTTTGGCGAAGTACCGCGACCATCGGGTGTTGGGATCGAACGAGAACGAGTACAGGTGACTCGGTGTGTCGACGCCGCAGCCGGGGTAAACGTTCTCCAACCAGGCGCCGCCCACGTCCGGGTCCTTCTCGATGACCGTGTAGTCGATGCCGGCCTCCTGGAGTTTGATGGCAGCACACAGACCGGACATGCCGGTGCCGACCACGAGGGCCGAGAATCCGGACGGCGGCTCGTGGACGTCGACGTCCCGGCTGAGCAGCCCCAGTTCTTCAGACAGCAGTGGACCGTACGAACGCGGAACTTCCTCGCCCAGTGCGATCTCGAGATACTCCGCGACCTGTTCTGGGGTCAGGTCTCCGGGAACGAGCCGGCCCTCGCGGACGGCCGTCACGGCGTCGTACGCCGCGGCGCGAACCTCGTCACCGAGTTCAGCCGGGAGCCCGGCGGAATCGTTGTCGTCCAGTGGATTGCCCTTGCGCGGGGTGTACGGCTCGTGAAGCCACTTGGTGTCACCGGTCAGGTGGGCGAGAACGAGCATCAGCGTCGGCAGGTTCGCGTCTTCGAGTGCGAGGCGCAACTGGTGATCCTCGACGGTCGCCAGGGTCGCGGGGGTTCCGGTGAGCACGGATTCCGACACGAGGGACTCCTTCATTAAGTGGTCGATGGGTCGGACGAGCGTCAGCCGTTACTTGGAACCCCGTGATGCCTATGGGTGGAAGGTTCCGCATGCCGTGCGGTCGTCGAGACCAATAAAGAGCTTATGCGTCTCAATATAGGTCAGGTGGGAGTTACCGTCAAGAACGATTCTGACGCGATTGCACGGGCCTACCGGCGAAGGCCAAGGGGTGTTTCGATCGTCTGCGGACCCTGCGAACGATCGTTCTAAGGGTTCGCAGGTCTGTTCTCGGTTCAGATGGCTTCGATGATCACTGCCGCCGCCATGCCGCCGCCCGCGCACATCGCGGCGACCGCGATGCCTCTGCCGCGACGTGCCAATTCGTGTGACAGGGTGGTGAGCATGCGGGTTCCGGATGCGGCGACCGGATGCCCGAGCGAACAGCCGCTGCCCCATGGATTGACACGGTCTTCGTCGAGATCGAGGGCCCGAACCGCCGCGATCGGCACCGACGCGAAAGCCTCGTTGATCTCCCACAGGTCGATCTCCCCGGGCGACAAGCTCGTGCGCTGCAAGGCTTTGCGAATCGCGGCAACGGCGGCGGTACCGGTCTCGCCGGGCTCGACACCGACGGCCGCCCATCCCCGCACCACCGCAAGTGGGGTCAGGCCAAGTCGACTCGCCAGGTCAGAACTCGCGACCGTCACGGCTGCGGCAGCGTCGTTGATCCCGCTCGAATTTCCCGCAGTGATGGAGAAACCTTCGATCTCTGGGTGCAGAACGCGCAGGCCGGCGAGCCGTTCGACGCTGGTGTTCGATCGAGGGTGCTCGTCGACGTCGAATGTCGAGATCGAGCCGTCTGAGGTTGTGATCTTCAGTGGGACGATCTCGTCCGTGAACTGGCCTGCGCTCGTTGCCGCGACGGCGCGGACGTGGGACCGGTAGGCCCAGGCGTCCATATCCTCGCGGCGGATGCCGGCTTGGCGAGCTGCGTTCCAGCCGACCGTGATCGACATGTCGTGCGCGGGTGCGTCCGAGGTCGGGCGGTGCGACTCCGACCGCCACTCGACGGTGCCGTCCAGGCGCTGCACCAGACCCGGAGCGGTGGATGACGACTGCACGCCGCCGGCGACTATCGCCTCGTCGAAGCCGCCGCGGAGGTTTGCGGCCGAGACCATCACGCTTGTCAGCCCGCCCGCGCAGTGGCGGTTCACCGCCACACCGGGAACGTTACGCATTCCCACCTCGAGGGCGGTGTATCGGGCGAGGACGCCCCCGCCGTAAAGCGACTCCGCGAGAACGATGTCGTCGAACGATTCCGGGGCGATCCCCGATCGGAGAACCGCCTCGGTCACGACAGGAACTGACAATTCGGTGGCAGGGGTGTCCCGCAGCGCGCCTTTGAATGAGGTGCCGATCGCAGTACGGCAGGCGGACAGGATGACGGCGTCGGACATGGCGACTCCTCGCGACGAAGGGGATTAGTGAGGTACAACTAGTTCGGAACGTACGTTCACTGTCTGCCTTCTGGCAACCTCTCTCACCGACGTTTCGAGGTTCACGCTCATGTACGACGCATTGGTCTCCGCGGATTTGGTCACTGACGATCCAGACGGATCGTCTCAACAGCTCGTCGCTTCGCTTGGTCTGCCGACGCCTCGCCCTTCGGCGTTCTCCGAACCGCCCGGGCATGGTTTCCGGGCCGTGTGGATGCGTGCGCACCCATCGATGAAGGTATCGCCGACCCGCATCGAAGTGATCGGCCCGCGGCCTCGGACCGAACCGGGCGACCACCTCGAGGAGCGCATGTCCGCTCAACTACCCCGGCCTGTTCGGACCCACGCGACAGTGTTCGCCGGCGACGTCGAATCTGTCATCACGAACCTGGAGCGGCGCGGAGTGCGTCACCGGGTCTCGCCGGCGGGAAACGACTTCCCCTCGCCGCGTGTCTGGATCGGGGTCACCGACGACGATCCGCTCGGATACGACCCGACCGTGGACGGCGGCCTCCTCGCGGAGGTGATCTCGCCGGACCTCGCCGGACTGCCGACCGAATACGCCGATCCCGCGGACTTCGACTCTTATGCCCCTGGCACGATCGTGCGGGTGGCCGCCCGGCGGTTCCTTGTGGCGGACCTGGACGAGGCGGTGCGCGCGCTGGACGCGAATCTTCTGCTCACCCCGTCCGGCCTCGTCACCGATACCGTCGCTCGGCGTGCTCGCTATACCTTCGGGATCGGCGCAAGCGCTGGGATCGAGCTGGCTCAGCCGACGAGTGCGGACTCCGACCTCGCCGACTTTGCGGGGAAGTGGGGGCCGGGACCGCATGCCGTCGTTCTCGCGGTCCGCGGACTAGAACAGTTCGCGCTCGACCTCGAGGTGCGAGGAACACCATTCACGCGCAGCGAAAACCATGAGGGGCAGTGGGTGCTTCACGTCGACACCTCGTTCACGAGCGGCACCCCGTTCGAATTTCAGGAGATCGAGCCTTCCCCAAAATAGAGAGACATAAAGTATCAAAACCTCTGGATTTCCGGTCTGCCATGCCATATGGTCGGTTGCGTGGACTTCTTCGAATCACCCGAGGACGAGGCCTTCCGCCTCGAAGCTCGAAAATGGTTACATGCCAACAAACCATCCGAACCTTTGCCCTCACCCGACACTCCGGAGGGGTTCGCGCAGAACCGCGCCTGGGAGCGCACGCTGTTCGACGCCGAATGGTCAGTCGTGTCCTGGCCGAAGGAATACGGCGGTCGCGGACTCGGCCTGTGGGAGTGGATGATCTTCGAGGAGGAGTACTTCGCGGCCGGGCTCGGTCCCCGCGCGGCGCAGAACGGCATCTTCCTCCTCGCGCCGTCGCTCTTCGAATTCGGAACCGAACAGCAGAAACACGAATTGCTGCCGAGGATCGCCGGAGTGGAGGACATGTGGGCGCAGGGCTGGTCCGAACCGGAAGCAGGTAGCGACCTGGCCGGAGTGCGTACCTACGCGGAGCGTGACGAAGATGGGGGCGGATGGCGTGTCTACGGCCGGAAGATCTGGAGTACCCGCGCCGCGTTCTGCGACAAACTGTTCGCCATCGTGCGCACCGAACCGGGGTCGACCCGGCATCGGGGTCTGTCGTACCTGCTGATTGACCTGACAGCGCCGGGGGTGTCCGTCCGCCCTGTGCAGAAGCTCGGGGGTGAGACCGGCTTCGGCGAGGTGACGTTCGACGGGGCCTTCGTCCCGGATTCGGACGTCCTCGGTGGAGCTGGCAACGGGTGGAAGGTCGCAATGGCGACCACGGGGTCCGAGCGTGGCCTGGTTCTTCGATCGCCCGGACGATTCTCCGCAGCGGCGAATCGACTCGTCGACCTCTACCGTGGCACGCCGGGCGCGTCGCCGTCCGCGCGCCGTGAAGTCGTCGATGCGTGGATGGCCGCGGAAGCATACAAGCTGATGGCGATGCGCACGGTCACCACGCTGGCGGACGGTGGCAAGATCGGGGCCGAATCGAGCGCCAACAAGGTGTTTTGGTCCGAGATGGACGTGCACATGCACGAGACCGCGCTCGACCTCCTCGCCGAAGGCGCGGAGCTCGAGGATCCGTGGTCCCACGGTTTCATCACCTCGATGGCGACGCCGATCTTTGCCGGTACCAACGAAATCCAACGCAACATCATCGCCGAACGTGTGCTCGGCTTACCGAGGGGTTGACATGCGCTTCGCTCAGACCGAAGAACAGAGGATGTTCCGCGACTCTGTCGCCGCCGTCGTATCGCGCTCGAGCAAACCGGCCGACGTCCGGGAGGCGTGGGAACTCGACGCCGTGGAGCGTCCAGCCGTGTGGGAAGCGCTAGTGGCCACTGGATTTCCCACCTTACTTGCGCCCGAGGAACTGGGCGGAGGTGGTAGCGAGCGTGAACTTACCGCTGCCCTGGACGAGCTGGGCAGAGCAGCGGCGCCCGGCCCCCTTGTCGAACACGCGGCGGTGGCCGTCCCGCTGCTCGCCGAACTCGCTCCGAGCGTGCTCGAGACTGTGCTCGACGAAGGACAGCTCGTGACCGCGACGGCCGGTTCTGTCGTCCCGTACGCCGCGATGTCCGATTCCGCACTCTTCCTGCGCGGCGACACCATTCACAGGGTAGCGCTCGACGCGCAGTCCGAGACCCCCGCCGCCGCGGCATTCGACAAATCACGGCAGGTGGCCACATTGCCGGACGAAGCTCTCGGCGAAACCACGGTTCTTGCCTCCGGCCCACAGGTCGCGGCGGCGGTTGCCCGAGCCGAAGATCGCGCGGCACTCGGCACCGCATCATTTCTCCTGGGCCTTGCGTCGTCGATGATCGACGCTACCGTCACCTACGACACGATGCGCACCCAGTTCGGCGTGTCGATCGGCAGCTTCCAGGCCGTGAAGCATCATTTGGCCAACGCGTACATCGCCGTCGAATTCGCTCGCCCCGTGGTCGATGCCGCCGCAATGGCCATGAGCGCCTCGTCACCCGACGCTCCGCGACTGTGCTCGATGGCCAAGGCGCTGGCCGGCGAAGCGGGACGCATCACCGCCAAAGCCGCATTGCAGTGCCACGGAGCGATCGGATACACGATGGAAGCCGATCTCCACCTTCACCTGATGCGGACCTGGAGCCTGCTGAACGCGTGGGGCAGCGTAGATCACCATCGCGATCGGGTTGCCGACATGGTGCTCGGTGTCGGGGTGTGACGGTTGCCCGTGGCACCCGCGCGTGAAGAAGGACTAGCCTAGAACGAACAACGAGATCCGCCCGGCCGCCTGTGTGCGCCGGGCGGATCTCGTTGGTGTCGAGAGGATGTGACTTGATCCTCCTCGTACAGCCTCTTCGCGCCGTACGAGGAGGATCAAAACTAGCGAGCGAGGATGGCTGCGGACCCGTGGCCGAACAGACCCTGGTTGACCGAGATGCCCACGCGTGCACCGTCGACCTGACGCTCGCCGGCGTCGCCGCGCAGCTGAGTGGTCAACTCACACATCTGAGCGATCGCCTGGGCAGGTACCGCCTCGCCGAAGCTTGCGAGCCCGCCGCTCGCGTTGACCGGAACGCGGCCACCGAGCTCGGTGGCGCCGTCGAGTAGTAGCTTTTCGGCCTCGCCCGGCGCGCACAGTCCGATGTCCTCATACCAGTCGAGTTCGAGCGCGGTCGACAGGTCGTACACCTCGGCGAGATCCACATCGTCGGGACCTAGTCCCGCCTCCGCATACGCGTGGGCGGCGATCGATCGGCGGAAGCCGAGTTCGGGTGCAGACACCTTCACCGTGGAATCGGTGGCGAAATTGGGCATCTCGATGAGATCGTTCGGGTACACGGGGGTGTTGGTCGAGACCGCCTTGATGCGAACGGGGTTGCCCGCCGATTTGCGCCTCGCATACTCGACACTCGTCAGCACCATCGCGGCTGCGCCATCACTGGTCGCGCAGACATCGAGCAGGTGAAGAGGCTCCGAGACGTACGGGGACGCCAGTACTTCTTCCTCCGTCACGATCTTGCGAAAGCGGGCATTCGGGTTGCTGATGCCGTGCCGGCTGTTCTTAGCCTTCACCCGGGCGAAGTCCTCCGGGGTGGCGCCGTACCGGGCGACCCGACGCTGCGCGTAGAGCCCGAAGTAGGTCGGGTTGGTGGCGCCGAGAAGGCGGAAACGGAGCCAGTCCGGGTCGTTCTCGTCGCTACCCGACGGACCGAAGAACCCCTTCGGCGTCGTGTCTGCACCGACGACGAGAGCGACATCGCAGAGTCCCGAAAGGATATGCGTTCGAGCGGCATTGACTGCCTGAGATCCCGAGGCGCAGGCCGCGAACGAGCTACTTATGCGGGCGCCGTTCCACCCGAGTGCCTGAGCGAAGGTGGAACCGGACACGAGTCCCGGGTATCCGCCGCGCCAGGTATTGGCACCGGCGACCATCTGGACCTCGGACCAGTCGATTCCGGCGTCGGCGAGCGCGGCGCGTGCCGCCACACGCCCGTATTCGATGAAACTCTTTCCGAACTTGCCCCACGGGTGCATACCCACCCCGAGCACTGCCACATCGCTCATGCGACCTCACGTCCTTCCTGATCGAGGGCCCAGCGCCACACGAGTTGTTCCTCATCGTCGGTGCGGACGAGCACTTCGGACACCAGATGCACGCGGTCACCGACAGCGATTCTCGGGCTGTCGGGGCTGAGCTGTCCGAGGACGACCATGCCCTCGGTATGGAGTTCGACCGCAACCACGGTGTAGGGCGTGAACGGTTCTGGACTGACATACGGCGCCGGGGGCTTGTAGTGGTTGACGGTGAACGACCACACGGTGCCGCTCCGGCTCAGGGGCGTGCGGTCGAAGTTCTCACCGTCACACGCCGGGTTGCGGCAGAAGCCGATCTGCGGTGGGAAGAAGATGGATCCGCAGGTGGTGCAGGTGGCGCCCAGCAGGTGCGGTCCCTCGGGGGCGAACCAGTCTTCGCGGGCCGACCGGGTCATGGGTTGGGACATGGGTGTCCTTCGGGGTGGGGGAGTAGGAATCACGTGGCCGCCCGACAGCGCGGGCGGCCACGGATCAGCCTCCGAACGGGTACCAGTGCGGCTCGGTGGCCGGTTCGGCGAGATTGCTCAGGATGGCGCGGGGGCGGGTGTACTTGCGGATTCCCTCGGCCCCACCGAAGCGAGCCCCGACGCCGGAGGATTTCCATCCACCCGAGGGCAGGGCGAGCTGAAAGTTAGTGACACAGGCGTCGTTCACGCAGAGTGCACCGACTTCAAGTTGGCGTCCGAGGGCGATTCCCCGCTCGCGGTCGCCGGTCCAGATGCTCCCGCAGAGCCCGAATTCGGAGTCGTTCGCGAGCCGCATCGCCTCGTCCACGTCGGCCACATTCATGATCGGCACGACGGGACCGAACGTCTCGTCCCGCATGACCGCCATCGAGTGGTCGACATCGACCAGCACAGTGGGCTCGTAGTACCAACCGTCGCCGTCGGCGCGCTTGCCGCCCGTCAGAACCCGGGCGCCGGCAGCGACGGCCTGCTCGACGTGGTCTTCGACGATCCGCAGCTGCGCCTCACTCGACATCGCGCCGACATCGACGGTGAACGGCGACTCGGTATCGGTGCCGAGTCGCAGGGCGCGGGTCTTCTCGGTGACGAGTTCGACGAACCGGTCGTAGATCGGGCCCTCCACATACACCCGCTCGATCGCGCTGCAGCCCTGACCGCCGTTGACGCAGGCACCCCAGACCGCCGCATTGGCGGCGCGCTCGACGTCGGCGTCCGCCAGCACCACCATCGGATCTTTACCGCCGAGTTCGAGGCCGCAGGGGATCAGCCGTTCGCCGGCCCGAGCCGCAACGAGACGCCCCGTGCGCACCGAGCCGGTGAACTGGATCATGTCGACCGTGTCGACTACCGCGACGCCGATGTTGCCGCCACCGTTTACGCAGGCGAGGACGTCGGGAGCGCCGATTTCTTCTCTCCAGGCGCGGACGACTTCGTTCCACGTCAGTGGGGTGAGTTCCGACGGCTTCGAGAGCACGGCCGAGCCGGCCATGAGCGCTGCCGGGATGTCGAGCATCGGCATCGTGAGAGGCCAGTTCCACGGCGAGATGACGCCGACCAACGGGTAGGGCGCGTGCTCGACGATCAGTCGCTGTGTGGGGATGGTTGATTCCGGATGTTCCTCGGCCAGAAGGGTTTCCGCATGGTCGATCCAGTAGCTGGCGACCAGCAGCGAGTAACCGGGTTCGGAGATGGCATCGCCGTACGCCTTGCCCGTCTCCTGTTGGATCATGGCCACGAGGCGTTCGGTGTTGGCGGCGATCCAGTCGCGCCATTTCCGCACCCATTCCGCGCGGCCGCGGGGGCCGATCGCGTGCCATTCCGGTTGGGCGGCGCGCAGTCGGGCGGCGATGTCGACAACCTCGGTGGGCGTCGTGGCCGCCACCGTGGCGACGGTGGAGCCGTCGACCGGACTGCGCACGTCGAGGTGGGAGGCGGTGGCTTCGGAGCCGATGGTGGTGGTCATCTGTGCCTCTCAGATCTTGTTCGTGAATCCGGCGTCGACTGTCATGGTGGCGCCGGTGGTGAACCGGCCTTCGTCGGAGACGAGGTGCAGCACCAGATTGCTCACGTCGTTTGCGTCGATCAGACCGTCGATGGTCGGCAACGGATTCTTCACATTGTCCAGGATCTCGGGATGTGACTCGACGTAGTCGGTGAACGCCTGGTTGAGGATCATCGGGGTGTTCACGCCGGCCGGATGCACGGTGTTGATGCGGATGCGGTCGGCGGCATGTGCGTTGGCCCAGGCCCGCATCAGTCCGACGACTCCATGCTTGGCGGCCACGTAGCCGAGCACACCCGAGGTGCCGTCTCCGGTGCCCTTGAGTCCTGCGGTGGAACTGGTGATGACGACTGCACCGCCGCGATCGCCTGCTTTGATGTGGGGGATAGCGGGGTAGACCGTGTTGTACACGCCGTTGAGCATGACGTCGATCGACTGGTAGTACGCCGAGTCCAGCAGACACTCGTCACCGATCGTCGGCATGATCCCGGCATTGGCCAAGACGATGTCGAGGCGTCCGAACTCCGCGACGCCGCCCTCGATGACCGCTTTGACGGCGTCGATATCGCGGACGTCGGCCTTGCGCAGATACGACTTGCGACCGAACTTTTCGATCAGGCGCCCGGTCTCCTTGAGATCGTCCTCGGTGGCCAGGGGGTACGCGACCACATCGTTGTTCGCGCACACGTCGAACCCGATGATGTCGGCCCCTTCCTCGGCGAGCCGCAGGGCATGTGACCGACCCTGCCCTCGTGCGACTCCCGAGATGAGAGCGACCTTGCCTTCTACACGACCCATGGGATCTCCTTCGACTGTTCCGCGACGTAGAAACGCGAACGTGAATTGTTGAGACTCGCTATGTCATAAAGCTAAAGGACACCCGTCGCGTGGTCAATGGATGCCTGCAAGAGTGACGGTTGGCGCTGCTTGACACTGTGAGAGCTGTCACTCAATATTGAGACCCTTGGTTCAAAATTTGCGTTTCTGGCATCAGGTCGGCAGCGCGCGAACATTGAGGAGATGACATGTCGGATTTGTCAGCGACAAGTCTCACCGATCCACAGACCTGGGTACCCGGCGTGCCGCACGAGGCCTTCGACCTGCTCCGAGAGCACGGTGGCATCTCGTGGGTCGAGCCGCCGACCGGGGGTTATTGGGCACTGACCGGCTACGACGAGATCGCGGCGGTGTCGAAGGATCACGACAGGTTCACTGTCGAGCAGGGCAGCTTCTATCCTCGCCCGGCTCCGGAGGTGCTCGACTCGCAGCGGGGCATGCTGCTGTTGATGGATCCTCCGGACCACACGCGCCTGCGCAGGATGGTGTCGAAGAGCTTCACTCCGCGGGTCGTCAGCAAGTTCAACACGTGGATCCGGGACGTCGTGGTTCAGATCCTTGACGAAATCCCCGAGACCGAATCGTTCGACTTCATCAGCGTCGTCGCTGCGCGCATTCCGGGATTGGTGATCGCGTCGATTCTCGGGATCGACGAGGAGAAGGATCGCGAATTGATCGTCGACTGCGCGAACGACATCTTCGCGATCGACGCCCCTGACGGTCCGGAGCGGCACGTGCGCGCTCAGGAGCGTCTTGCGCAGTATGTCGTCGAGCTACGCGATCACAAGCGTTTGTATCCGGGAGACGACATGGTGACGTCCCTCATCGACGCACGCGACGAGAACGGTGAGCTGCTCACCGACCAGGAATACGTCAAGTACATCGCCCTCCTGGTGCTCGCGGGCTACGAGACCACCCACACCCTCCTCGGGCAGACGATGCTCGCCATGATCAAGCATCCCGAGATCGCCGATCAGTTGCAAGCCGCGGTGGCCGACGGCGGCTCGAGCGGCGCAGTCGAGGAACTCTTGCGATTCGTCACCCCGGTCAACTATTTCTCTCGTACAGCAACGGAGGACGTAGAACTGAGCGGTTGCCGAATTCGGAAGGGCGACGAGGTCGTCCTCTGGTACACCGCGGGAAACCGCGATCCCAAGGTCTTCCCAGAACCGCACCGCTTCGATCCCACCCGAAGCCCGAACATGCACATGGCATTTGGCGGGGGCGGTGTCCATCACTGCATGGGAAACCACGTCGCACGCCTCGAGGTACGGCTCTTCCTCGAGGAAGTCTTCGCACGAGGGCTCAAGTTCGAGCTCGCCGGTGAGGCGGTACGAGGGGCCAACATCTTCGCCAACCAGCTAAAGTCTCTGCCGATCCGTCGCACAGCCGGCGGTGCACGATGAAGGTCCTCGTGAACATGGACCGGTGCGAGTACCACGGCCAGTGTGTGTTCGCCGCCCCGGACCTTTTCGACATCACCGATGACGGCGAACTCGAGTGGGTGGAATCTCCAGACCCCACCAGGAGTGAAGCACTGAAGGCGGCTGTCGGCGCCTGCCCCGTCCAGGCCATCACACTGCAGGACGGGTGAACGTGGAAAAGATCGTCGTGGTCGGAGCCTCGCTGGCCGGCTTACGCACCGCCGAGGCACTCCGCAGACACGGCTTCGCAGGTTCGCTGACCGTCATCGGAGACGAGGCGCACGCACCCTACAACCGCCCGCCGCTCTCGAAGTCGGCACTCGGCGAGAACGCCGAACTCACCGATTTCCAATTTCCACACGATCTGGGCGACGACGTCACGTGGCGACTCGGCGTTCGCGCCGTGTCTGCCGACCTCGACGCGGGCCGCGTCGAACTCGACGACTCGGATATCGAGACCTTCGACGTCCTCGTGGCGGCGACGGGCCTCACCCCGCGGCGCCTCGACCTTCCCGGACCGGCGAAGGGCCGACACGTCGTCCGCACCTATGACGACGCGCGTGCGCTCGCCCCCGAACTGCGCGATCACGGAACGGTGGTGATCCTGGGAGCAAGCTTCATCGGATGTGAAATCGCATCCGCTGCCAGAGCCCTGGGATGTGACGTCACGATCGTCGCGCCGGAAACCGAGCCGATGATCCGGGTGCTGGGCGAGGAACTAGGCGCGGCGATGCGACGCCGCCACGAAGCGAATGGCGTCCGGTTCCTGCTCGGTCGAATGCCGACCGCATGCGAAGGGACGGAACGCGTCGAGAATCTCCACCTCGACGACGGCACCGTGCTCACCGCACCCGTCGTCGTCGAGGCAGTTGGTTGCCGACCCGAGACCGGATGGCTGGACGGCAACGGCCTCGACCTGTCCGACGGCGTACTGTGCGACAACTCCTTGCGTGCCGTCGGACACGAGCGGTTGTTTGCGGTAGGAGACGTCGCCCGGTTCCCCAATCCACTGATCGACGACGTGCCACGCCGAATCGAGCACTGGTCCATGGCCACCGATACCGGCAACCAGGCCGCCCGCACACTGCTGGGGGAGCCCGGGGAGTTCCGACCGGTGCCGAGCTTCTGGAGTGACCAAGTCGGACTGCGCATCCAGGCCTACGGTGTTCCCGGACTCGCCGACCGCCATGAGGTGGCGGTCGGCAAGGTCGACAGCGACGTCGTCGTCCACAGCTACCGGGACGAGCGCCTCGTAGGCGTCATCGGCATCGGACACAGGCGCGCGCTGATCATTGGCCGACAGAGGCTGATTGCCGAGGGAGCAGTGGCGCTGTCGTGACGGGGCGGGTCGGTGCGTCGACGTCATTCACTTACCTGTCGTGAATTACCCACGGAGAGAAAGCGAGAGAGATCATGGGATTGCTCGAAGACAAGGTCGTCTTCATCACCGGCGGTGCGCGGGGCCAGGGCCGAGCGCACGCTGTGACGTCCGCCAGGGAGGGGGCGGACGTGGTTCTCGTCGACGTCGTCGAAGACCTCGAGACCGTTGAGTACCCGCTCGCGCGGGAAGACGACATGGCCCGGACTGTCAAGGAGGTCGAGGCTCTCGGCCGCCGCGCCCTCGGCGTGACGGCCGACGTCCGGTCGCAGAAGCAACTGGACGACGTTGTTCAGCGGGCAATTGCCGCGTTCGGCAAGATCGACGTGCTCATCGCCAACGCCGGAATCTGGTCGGGCAACCCGTTCTGGGAGATCAGCGAGGAACAGTGGGCCGACATGATAGACATCAATCTGTCCGGTGTGTGGCGGTCCGCCAAGGCGGTGACCCCCCACCTCATCGAGCGTCAGACCGGTTCGATCGTCATCACGTCGTCGGTCAACGGCCTCGAGCCGGGACTTGGCTATGCCCATTATGTTTCGGCCAAGCACGGTGTCATCGGTCTGATGAAGAACATCGCACTCGAGTTGGCGCCGCACGGCATCCGATGTAACGCGGTCAGTCCCGGTGCGGTCTACACGGGAATGACAGACAACCAGAAGGCATGGGACATGTATGCCGGGCACCCAGGAGGCACGCGAGATGACGTCATCACGGCCGGCAAGCATTATGGGGCGCTCAAGGGCTCGACGTTCATGTCACCGGATGTGATTGCGAACGCGGCGCTGTTCCTCAACTCGGAGTTGGCGTCGAACGTGACCGGCGTGACCGTGCCGGTCGACTCCGGGCATCTACTTATCGCCGGAGTCAACGCGGCACCAGTCGACTGATCTCGAGGGTTCCGGCGGGGACTACTCGCCGGGACGCAGCGGGACGAACCCGGCGCGGGCCGTGGCGAGTGAATCACCGTACTCAAATAGACGCACGATCTGGCCGTCCGCACAGTGGTAGACCCAGCAGTATTCGTTCCGGTACTCGCCGCCAGAGTGCAGTGTCGCGGTCATGAGCTGACGGACGACTCCGGTGTCACCGTCTACGACGGTCTCCAAGATCTCTCGCTTGATCGAGTCGACATCGAGGATCGGCCCGGTCGTACCACCGGTGAGGGCTTTGACAACTCGGTCGCGCCCGACGAACGGGCGCGGGCGTACCGCGTAGGGCGGGTGCCACTCGACGTTCTCCGCGAGCAGGGCGCTGATCGAGTCCGCGTCGTTGCGGCCGCGCGCCGCGGTGAAGGTCTCGACGATCTCGCGAGTGGACGGTGTACCAGTCATGTGAACGATCACTCCTCTGTGTTCGGATCTGGCGGTCAGCGTATCGTGAAAAACGCTACGAGGGAAAAGTATTCCGTTCCAATGATTGATTCTCAGGAACGAACTATTGAAGAACGACTTTTCGAAAACTGTGAAATCGTCGTGGCGGTGCTGCGACCGACATTGAGGAACGAGGGCCATGAACAACCCCAGAGCACACGCCGCGAGCAGAGCGACCGCGCGTGAAACAGTCGAGCGCTACTACGAGTTGATCGACAACGGTGAGGTTGAAGCTGTTGACGCATTCGTTGTCGAGCACTTCTCGACCGACTCCTTCGTGCATCGGCCGGAATCGTTGCGCGGCGGCGGCCGGCTCGACGGAATCGAGCGGGTCCGCCGATTCTCGACCTCTGCGGCGAAACACAGCGGCGGCCCGGGGGCCATGCGGATCGGGACCGTACTGGTGGACCCTTGTGCTGACGGGTGGAATGTACTGGTGGAGTTGCACTTCCGAATCGGTGATAGCTGGTCACGGGCGTTGGAGTGGTGGACGTTCCGCGACGACAAGGCATCGGGTATTCAGGCGTTCTATTGGGACACCGCGGCGATGATGCTTGCAGCTGCCTCCGCAAATGTGGAGACGGTGTGACTGGGCCGCTCACGGGGATCAAGGTTGTCGAGTTCGCGGGAATGGGGCCCGCGCCGTTCGCCGGGATGTTGCTCGCAGACATGGGCGCAACGGTCGTTAGGGTTCAGCGCGCCGGCGCCGCCGTCCCCGGCGGGCTTCCCGGGACCGGTGCGGAACTGCGTGGTCGCACCGAGGTAATTGCTGATCTGAAGGATGCGGACGACCGTGACTCGGTCCGTCGTCTCGTCGCCGAGGCCGACGTCCTCCTGGAGGGTTACAGGCCGGGCGTCATGGAGCGATTGGGCCTCGGTCCCGACGAGCTGCTGGCCGTCAATCCGCGGCTCATCTACGGCCGGATGACTGGCTACGGCCAGAACGGGCCGTTGGCGCAGGTCCCAGGACACGACATCAACTATCTTGCGATCGCCGGTGTTCTCGGTGCGATTCGACGAGATGGGGAGCGGCCTCTCGCTCCGCTCAATCTCGTCGGCGACTACGGCGGTGGCGGCATGCTTCTCGCCCTCGGCGTCGTCTCCGCACTGGTGCAGGTGGCCCGGACAGGCCGCGGGGAGGTCGTCGATGCCGCGATGGTTGACGGTGCCGCACAGCTGGCGACCCTGTTCTTCGCCTTTCAGTCGGCGGGCGGCTGGGATCGTCCGGGCACCAACCTCCTGGACAGCGGTGCGCCCTTCTACGAGGTATACGAGACAGCCGACGGCGGCCATATGGCGGTCGGCGCTATCGAATCGCAGTTCTACGTGGAACTGCTTCGGTTTCTCGATATCACGACCGCCGACGCCCCGCAATGGGACCGCGACAGATGGCCGCAGACCAAGGAGCGGTTCGCCGCCGTGTTTCGCACGCGAACGAGACAGGAATGGACCGATCTGCTTCAGCACACAGACGCCTGCGCAACCCCGGTCCTCACCCTCGACGAGGCACCTTCCCACCCGCACAATGTCGCGCGGGACTCCTTCCGTCAGCAGAACGAGTTGACGGTTCCGTCCCCGGCACCGCGATTCGGCGGCAGGAAGGCCGGACCCATCGAAACCGTTGCCTTGGTGTTGGTCCTGCAACAATGGGGTCTGTCTGCTGCAGACGTCACGCGGCTCGCCGGCAGGAATGGAGAGCCGTGAGCACGGGAACGAGCCGGATCGAGGTGGAGGCCGGCGTGAGTCTGTCCGTCCAGGACCTTGGGTCCGGCCGCCCGATCATTGCGCTGGCCGGCATCGGTATGTGTCACGACGTCTTCGACGGACTGGTCCGTCGACTTGCGCCGAGTCGGCGGGTGGTGTGCGTGGATCTACGGGGCACGGGGGCGTCGGACAAGCCGCTCGAGGGATACACGATCGAGCGGCATGCAGCGGACCTCGGGGTTGTTCTGGATGCGCTCGATCTTCGCGACGCCGACCTGCTCGGATGGTCCTATGGCGGTCAGGTGGCCTTTCGGATCGCACTCGACCATCCGGAGAGGTTGCGGCGGCTCGTCCTGGTCGGCAGCAACGCGGTCAGTGCCTCCCGGACCGAGAACTATCCATTCGGTTTGCCGGCACAGCGGGTTCTGCCCTCGATGATCGAGGACGAGGCACGCGATCGCATCGGCGCCCGTCGGCGCGCCATCGCCGCGGGCTTCCACGTCCCGCCCACAACGGCGCTGCTGGACTGGCTTGCGGCACTGTCGATCCAGATGCCGTCATGGGCAGCGGTTGCGTCATACGAGAGCTACCTGTGCACCGATCTCAGTCCGCGAGTCGGTGAGCTTACCGTGCCCGTCGTACAAGTGGTCGGCGCGGACGACCCGGTGCATTCCGCCGAAGGCGCGTCTTGGTTACAGGAAAGGCTGGGCAGCGATCTCGTCACACTGCCCGCGTGCGGGCACTACCCGATGTTTGAGGTTCCCCACCGATTCGAGGAAGCAATCGACACGGTGACCTCGGACGGCTGATGGAAATGGCCGAGCCCCGCCGTGCCCGGTCAGTTGGGGAGCGCTCAGGTTCGTTGATCGAATCGGCGAGCGAGGTACTCGGAGGCGATCCGCATCCGCTGGATGTTCGGAGTACCGCCCGCCAGTGCCCAGCCATGCGCGTGACGGCGGAGTCGCTCCACCTCGTACTCGACGGAAACCCATAGCCGCCATGGAGCTGCATGGCGAGGTCGGAGTCCTGCCTGGCCATTTCGCTCGAGAAGCACTTCGCCACCGACCCCGCGAAGGGGGCCGGGAAGCCTGTTCCGGTGTTCTGCGTCGCTCGATAGATAGGAGTCTGGAGGTCGACCTGCATGGCCATCGGCGGAGGTCGAATTCGTTCGTCGGGGGAGTAGTCGTTCTGCAGTAGCCGCGTCGTCAGACTAACCTGGCGCAACGTTGAAGTAGAGATTGTTTGCGACCTTAAGGCAAAAAATATTCGGCCCTCAGCCGGCCGGGGTCGCCGCGGGGCGCGGAGCCGTTGACTGCAGTGAATCGAGGGCCGCGAAGGCTAGTGACGCCAGCAGTTCGGCGAGGTGCGAGGGCCGCGCTGTCCGGCGCGGACGCGTGATGTCGGAGGTGATGAGCCCGTGCATCGCGCGCACCGTCGCGGCGAGGTCCTCACGGAGGTGACCCGGATAGCACGCGTTGAGGCAGTCGATCCATCGGTCAGTGTATTGGCGCTGTCGTCGCAGGTGGTTGCGGCGGTGGGCGTCCGACAGGGCACGCTGTTCCCGTGCCCAGATACTGGCCAGTCGGTCCATGCTCAGCGAGAACTCGATGTGGGCGTCGACGAGGCGGCGCAGCTCGTCCCGCGGATCCGCCAGCGGCCGGCCGATGCGCACGAGAAGTGCGTCGGTGGCGCGGTCGAACAGGACCGACAGGATCTCGTCCTTGCTGGTGAAGTGCCGGTAGATCGCGGACCCGGTAATGCCCGACTCCTTTGCGATTGCGTCCACACCGACGCCGTCGAAGCTTCGCTCGGAAAACAGCTTCGTTGCAGCCTCGAGGATCTGCTCTTCCCGTGTCATCGGACCAGTCTATGAGAACGATCGGTCACGCGGTGTGACGGCCCGCTCCTGGACTGGCGGCGGGGTGAGTAAAAGCAGCACTGTCGGAGGCACACGCATCCTCGACTTTGCCTCTTACTCGCTGACAGTGAACCGGTCCACCCACCGCCCTAGCATCTGGTTGGTGGCGCCGTGGCCTCCGAGCCAGCGGACGATACCGCCAGGGAAGGCTTCCCACCGTTCGAGGACGCCGTGGATCGCGCCCGGAACGGCGCCGGCGAGATCGCGGTCGGTAGACGCGAGTTCGGGTGCTACCCGGGCGATGCGGGCCAAGACGGCGTCCATGTGCTCGTTGGTGGACAGGTAGTCGGCGACGATGTCGTCGGGTTCGACTCCGGCGATGCGGAGCAGAAGGGCGATCGCGATGCCGGTGCGGTCCTTGCCTGCCGCGCAGTGGAGTAGCACGGGTGGCTGTGCGGTGGAGGCGATATCGAGGATTCGGGCCAGTCCCGGTCCGGAGTTGTCGAGCACGCCCTGGTACACGTCGGCGATCAGGCGGCCCTGGTGTGGCTGGGACACGTCGTCGTCGGACATGAGAGGTACCTGAAAAACGGTGGTGTCTGAGGACCGCAACGGATGCGGCGCCTTGGCGAACTCGCGCGGACTGCGGAGGTCGATGACGGTGCGAGCAGGCCAGGTCGCAACGGTGGTCGGGAAGGTATCGCCTGCGATCGGCAGTGCGCTGCGGTACAACACCCCGGGACGTGTCCGGCGCCCGTCAGTGGCGGGGAGTCCGCCGAGGTCGCGGAGGTTGGGGAGAATGTCGATGTCGGTGACGGTCATATGAGTTTCCTTCTGAGGTAAGAGGCGGCGCGGTCGAGCGCAACTACGACCACCAGGACGACCAGGACGATGGTGAGGACGTTT
The DNA here is from genome assembly GCF_000280725.2 of Rhodococcus sp. JVH1. NCBI lineage: Bacteria > Bacillati > Actinomycetota > Actinomycetes > Mycobacteriales > Nocardiaceae > Rhodococcus > Rhodococcus sp. JVH1. Next base: position 1,077,062 of record NZ_CP166290.1, read on the forward strand.
CCGTATTCGAAGAGCCGGAGTTGCTGGGTGAGTTCCATGCCGATGCCGCCTGCGCCGACGATGCCGAGGAGCGAGGCGGCGCGCACGTTCCCGTCGAGCACGAGCAGGGTGTAGCTGGCGATGGTCGGCACGGACTGTGGCAGCAATACCCAGCTGATGCGCTGAGTGCGGGTGGCACCGGCCGCGGCGGCCGCCTCCCACGCGCGCATATCCATGGTCTCGAAGATGTCGGCGAACAGCCGGGCCATCCCAGCGGCGGATCCGATGATGATCGCCAGGGTGCCCGCGAGTGGGCCCAACCCGACCGCCGAAACGAACAGCAGCGCCCACATCAGTTCCGGGACGGCCCGCGTGACGTTGATCGAGGCCCGCGCCGTGTGATGAAGCCAGGCCTGACCGAACACCGACCGCGCCGCGAGCAGCGCCCACGGGAGCGCGAGGAGGACACCGACCGCGGTACCGATGACCGCGATAGCTAGGGTTTCACCCATCAGAGAAACAGCGGTGGGGAGAATGGCGAGGTCGGGCGGGAACATGCGGCCGACGAAGTCCGCGATATTGGGCAGTCCGTCGAGAAGCGCATTCAGGGAAAATTCGGCGGTCTGTGCCGACCACAGGATGAGTGCCACCACGACAATCACTCCGGTGCCGGTCTGCCAGGAGGGTCGGCGCAGCGCCGCGAGATCGGTGGTCGCAGGCGTCTTCTCGGCGGGTTTTGCGTCCAGTGTCATCACTGCACTCCTGCGAGGGTGCGAGCCGGATCGGCGTACAGGAGATCGAGATCGGCGTCGGAGATGGTCTCGGTCGACCGATCGAATACGAGTCGTCCCGCCCGCAAGCCCACGAGCCGGTCCGCAACGCGGCGTGCCAACTCGACGTCATGCAGATTCAGTACCGCGGTGAGGCCCTCGTCGCGGGCGAGCCGCACGATGTCGTCGACGACCCCACGCGCGAGGACGGGATCGAGGTTGGCGACCGGTTCGTCGGCCAGCAACATATCCGGCTGCTGCGCCAGCGCACGAGCGATCGCCACCCGCTGACGCTGCCCACCCGACAGCGCGTCCGCCCGCTTGCGGAGTTGCTCCTCGAGACCAAGCTGGCGGACGGACTCGACGGCGATCTCCCGGTCACTGCGCCGGACGAAATGCACCAGGCTCGGCAACAGCGGCTGGTACGCGAGTCGTCCGATCAGCGCGTTCGACAGCACCGTCGCCCGCTCGACGAGCTGGAACTCCTGGAACACCAATCCCACTCGCGCGTGCGATCGACGCTTGACGCGGCCACGCAGCCCGCTGCGGTCGACCCCGTCGTGCAGCACCCGCCCCGACGTCGGACTCTCCAGGCCGGCGAGGCAACGCATGAGCGTCGACTTCCCGGCGCCACTACGACCGAGCACCGCGACGATCTCCCCGGGCGCCACCCGCACCGACACCTCGTGCAACGCTGCGGTGCCGTCGGGGTATCGGTAGCTCACCGCGTCGGCTTCCACGCGCGAAGGTTCGTTTCGTGTCGACGTCATTTGCGCGACAGCTCCTCGAGATCCACACCGAGTTCGGTTGCGGCGTCGCGGAAGATCGCGAAATCGCTGTCCTGAGCCTGCTCGAAGCTCGTTGCCCCGACCACGCCGAGTGCCGCCGCGTTGTCACCGCTGACGAACGCGTCCACGATGCCCTGCTCCACTGCGGGGTCGAGGTCCTTGCGTGCGATGATCACCAGGGAGACGGGAATGGGGTCGGATTCGGCGACGATCGTCTGTTCGGCGCCGTCGATCACGCCCTTGTCCACCATCGTCTGATAGGACGACCGCGCGTCCGCGGCGCAGTCAACCGAACCCTGCTTGACGGCCAGTTCGGCCGTGTCGTGACCGCCGGCATAGCTGCCCTCGATCTCGGTCTCCGGGTTGATCCCGGCCCGCTTGAGCAACAGCTTGGGAATGTAGTTGCCGCTGGTCGATCCGGCGTCGACGAACGCGATCTTGCGTCCCCGGAGATCGTCGATCGAGTCGATGCCGCTGCCGGTGCGGCACACGAACACCGAACTGTAGGCGGCGCCCTTGGCCACCACGAGCGGCTCGACACCGGCGACAGCCTCGGCGAGCGGCGTCGGAAACGGGCTGAATGCGGCGACGTCGATGAGTCCGGACCGCATCGCCTCAACAATCGACAGGTAGTCGCTCGTCGGCTTCACCTCCACCGCCTTACCCGTGCCTGTGGCGATCAGCGAGGTGACCGGTTCAAACTTCGCCTGCAGGTTCGCATTGGCCTCCGCCGGGGGCAGCCCCACCTTCAGCACGGCGGGCGCGCCGTCCTGGGCAGAGGAGTCACCACAGGCGGCGGCGCCGGACACGGTGACCGCACACGCGGCAGCGGCCAAGGTGCGGCGCAGGGTCGGGTTGATGCTCACGGGCGGGCCTTTCCGAGATGTATCCGAAGTTGATGTCCGAATATTCATCTAGACAAGTAGCGTAAACCACGCCCCGTCATGTCCGGGAAGTGAATGCCTCTTGAACAGTAACGATGAAGATTGATCGCACCCACTCCCTCTGTCACTGTCCTCTAGACTTATGTCCATGCCGAGCAAAACGTCCGTAGCCCGGGTGCCGCTCTACCGCCAGGTACAGGACGTCCTGTTGCAGCGACTCGACAGTGGCACGCTGCGACCGGGCGACCGACTGCCACCCGAGACCGACCTCGCCGCCGAACTGCGGGTCAACCGGCTCACCGTGCGGCAGGCCATCGGCGAACTGACCCGGGCCGGCCGGCTTGTTTCGCGGCAGGGGTCGGGCACGTTCGTCGCCCCGCCGCCCCAGCACTTTCCCATCGAACTTGCGGCCAGTTACATCAACGACGCCGACGGCCTCAGCGAAGCTTTTCGGTCCGTGGGACGCACGCTGACCGAGTCGCTCGTGGCAAGCGAGATCGTGCTCGGCGCCAGCGCACCGCAGGCCGAGGAGTATCTGCCCCGATGCCGGCTACGGCGCATCGACACCGTGCTCGAAGTCGACGACGAACCCTGGTTCGCGAACTCGGTCTGGATCGACGACCGCCGGTTCGCCGGAATCGACCGACATCTGCGAGACGGCGTCCCGCTGTATACGGTCTGGCGCGACGTCTACGGGGTGCGTCTGAAGGCCGCATGGCGTTCGTTCGCCGCCGGAGCCGCGTCGCCGCGGGTGGCAGACCTGCTCGGAGTCCCTCCGGGCGCACCGGTTCTCCTGCGCGACGGCCTGAACCTCGACGAGGACGACACGCCCACCGTGTACATCAGCCGTTCATGCCGCAGCGACCGCGTGAGATTCGTCGCGAGCTATTAGCGACGTAGGGACTGTGCGACTGCGGCGAACGGTGGCGGCAAGTTTATGAACACACCTGATCGCACCCGTGCCGCGAAGTGGATTGGTACGTTGCTGGGTTGCCGATCTTGGCCATCTCCCAGCCCAAGATGGCGGCTACCGCACCGTCCGGAGCCACCAGCAGGTTGTGGCATCCGAGGGCGCAATGCACGTCCGATGTGACCGTCCATGGGGCGCGGTCGAGTCACCGCGGTCACGGTCACTGGTCGTGTTCGATGCCGGGGGAGTTCTGGTCGGGTGCAGCGGCCGTGACCGAACCCGTGGAATTGGCTGTGGAGTCCGCACGTCGGAGACGACCTGTCGTGATGCGAACATTCTGGTGGGGCCGGTGTCGTCGCGTCCGTCCGGATTCTCGCGTTGGTTTCGTCGGTGATCTGGCTGGGTCAGGCGGTCTACCTTGCACCGTTGCTCTGCGAAGAACCAACGAGCGAGGGAATAGTCGTGTCGGACACCTATGCGACCGGCGACGGGACTTCCACCAATTTCACGTTGCATTGCGTCGGCGACCGTGGGCAAACGATCGACGCCGGGTGGCTGCGACCGTTCCTGTTGATCTGGTCTGTATATCTGTTGGTCGTGGCGATCGTGGTCGTGGTAGCACTCATATCGAGGAAACGACACTGTCACGCTAGTTGAACAATACAGCGGCGCTGTCTATTTGGGGAATGAGGCTACGGTACGCCGCCGAGCCGTCCACTTTCAGGCGGCGGCGTCGGTCGCTGTGACGTCCTGCCAGACCGCGTATCGGTCGGCCATCTCGGTACGCCATTCGGGCGCCGAGAGTCTGTGCCGGTTGGGCCGGAAATGCGGAGAGATGCCCGAGAAGGCGGACAGGAATCGTTCCGCGTGCCGGCACTGTCAACTTGGCTGGAAGGTGCGTCAGCGTAGTTGTTTTGGGATGAAGTTGGGTGACTGTTCCTGCTGCTGTTCGCGATTCAGGCGGCAGGGGCGGTCCCGGTCGCGTCCTGCCAGGCCGCGAAGCGGTCGGTCATCTCAGCTCGCCATCCCGCCGCCGAGAGCAAATGCCGGCGCGGCCGGAAGTGCGGTGAGATCCCGCTGAACGCGGACAGAAACCGTTGCGCGTGACCAGGCGATTTGAACCGCTTCATCGCGCGTTCACGCTGCCTCGTCGGCTGATGCGAGTTCTCGGCGCGGTTGTTCAGGTACTTCGACCGACGATGCTCGACCGACGCCAGCATCTGCTGGTGTGCGAGCTGGTAGCTGGCGAGCTTGTCGGTCACGATGACCCGCGGCACATACTGCAGCCCCTTGAGCAGTCTGCGGAAGAACTTGATGGCGGCCTTGGTGTTTCGGCGGGACTGGACCAGGACGTCGAGCACGTTGCCCTGCTGGTCGACGGCGCGCCAGAGGTAGTGTTGTTGGCCGTTGATGCGGATGTACACCTCGTCGAGGTTCCATTTATCGCCGGGTCGCGGTCGGCGGCGGCGCAGCCGGTCGGCGTAGGTTTGCCCGAATTTGTGGCACCACTGCCGGACGGACTCGTGGGAGACGACAACGCCGCGTTGCAGCATCAACTCCTCGACCTCGCGGAAGCTGAGCGGGAAGCGGAAGTACAGCCAGATGCAATGGCTGATGATCTCCGCGGGGTACCGGAATCCCTTGTACGATACTTCTGCGCTGGTCACGACCAGGATCCTGCCAGCGCTGACCACACCTGCTCAAGTTGACAGTGCCTGTAATAGGGGGAGCGAGGATGCGGTCCGTAGGCATGAAGCGAAACCTGCGGCGCGTTAGGGTAGCCCGCCCTGTGGGTGGGAAAGTGAGAGTGCCGAGCCCGCTCCATCAGGGTGAAGGCCACGGAAGGTGCCCAAGGCCTGGAAAGTGCAGGCACCGAAGGACTCTCCGGCGTATGGGGTGTTCGAACGTATCGATAGTGGCGGCGGGAACCGGGGGAGGCCCCCTTCCCGGCCCGGGAACCTGCGGATTGGTGCTTCTTCGGAGCGGCGTGCCGTATAACCGGTAACCCGGGAAGTGGGTGTCGCGGCTGGGAAGGCGTCGGAGGCGGCCGTAGTACTGCTCGAGCCGAGCGGACAACATAACCGCAGGTGAGGGAAGGGCCGCTACTTCGTCGATGTGTAGTGCTGTATTGGAGGGGCTCGTGAGTGTCGGGGTGACTAGTTCCGCCGCTGCGGGATCTTCTCCCGCAGATCCGGTTCGCGGGTTGCAGCATGCGCTGTACCGGGCGGCCAAGGCCGATCCCAGGCGAGAAGTTTCATGCGCTGTGGGACAAAGTCTGTCGCAGAGACGTCCTATGGCGTGGGTGGGCCCAAGGTGCGCGCAACGAGGGCGCACCGGGTATCGACAGGGTCACCCTGGTCGAGGTCGACGAGTACTTCCGTGGTCCGGCTGCTCGATGAGTTGGCTGACGAATTGAGGGAGGGGCGGTATCGGCCGCTTCCTGCCCGGCGGGTGTTCATTCCGAAGCCGGGCGTGGCAGATGAGCGGAGACCGCTGTCGATTCCTTTTAGTTCGTGACCGGATCGCGACTGCTGCACTGAAGATCGTGCTGGAGCCGGCGTTCGAGGCGGACAATTGCCAATTGCTTCTCGGCGATTCCGCACGAGAAGTTGATGCAGGCGATCGAGGAACGTGTCTGTGACCAGTCCGTTCTCAAATTGCTGCGCGCGATCCTGCGCGCGGGCGTGATGGAGGATGGTCTGGTGCGGCGTCCGGTGACGGGCACGCCACAAGGCGGCTTATGTTCAGCTGTGCATAAAGCTCCTTGCGGCGTGCCGGTCGGATTGTCCTCGCGATGGCCGGTTTCACTCATCACTCCGGCCTTGGGGAACGACTTGACCAGCAACAACACGCGCTTGTCTGCGACCCGGGCGCGCACCCGGCCCCTCAGGGCCGTGTGCTCGATCGAATCGAAGCACGCTTCGATGACGGCATCAAGCACCAGCGATAACCCTTGGTGCCGAAATACTGAATCTCCGCGACTGCGTCGTGCGCCCGCCGCCTCGGCCGGAACCCATAGGAGACCGGCAGGAAGTCGGCCTCGAAATCGGTTCCAGCACCAGCTTCAGCGCCGCCTGAACGACCCGATCCGCAACCGTCGGGACGGTTGCTTCATCCGTACTTCCGCGCACGGTTCGATCCTCCGATCGAAACCCTGATCCAGGATGGTATTCGTTCGATTTCGTCGCTACCTACCTAGAACGGCCAATACATGCACCCCTCGTACCCCGGCCCGGCAGAATACAACTGTGCGTAACCCTAGTTTTCTAAGGGGCTGAGATGGAGTTCGTAAGCACCAGGATCCACAAGGTTCCCGACTGGGCGCTTTGGGCGATATCGATCGCGCTGGCGACTGCGATCGCGACGGCGGCCATTAGGTTGCATTGGCCGACCTGGGCACAGCTCACTGCGGCTTCAGCCCTCTGTTTACTCACCATTGGGGCGGTGGTCGAGAAGGTACGCACTGAGCGAAGAATGGCCGCGGACAAGGAGGAACGGAAACGCCTCAAGCAGGAGCAGAGGGACGCGCAATGGAAACGTGCGGTGGAAACCTGCCTTCGGCTATGGCCAGCCCCTTCGATCTCGGACGTTAACCCATACGATCTGGGGATCGACCGAGTGGGGCTCCCAGAATCCAAAACGGACTACCTCCCCACATATGTCGCCCGGGACATCGACCAGAAGGCGCAGAAGCAACTTCAGTCCAGCGGTCTGGTGTTGCTGCTAGGAGTACCCGGCAGCGGTACCACACGCACTGCCTACGAATTGTCGCGCTCGCTACATACAAAACCTGTGGTCCTTGTACCGGAACCACCAGATGGGCTCAAGCGTGCTGTCGACGATCTTGAGATCCTCTCCAGACTTACCTCGCCTACACGTCTGTTGGTGTGGCTAGACCGCCTCGACCAATTCAGCGATGGTGGGCTGACTGTGGCGCTATTGCGTCGGTTGTCCGGAACTGCCGGAATGCGCATCGTGGCGACCATTCCGTCCACCAGATACGAAGCATGGATCGCTGACAATACGCCTCTAGCAGCGGAGTTTGGTCCGCCTATCTCTATTGATCGGTTGCCGTCACTCGCTGAGCAAACTCGTGCGGAGGAAGCGCATCCCGGTATCGACTTCAGCGAAGGTATTGCCATAGCATTCCAGGGATTAACAGCCCTGCTGGTCCGACTGCGGGCCGGCCAGACGAGTTGTTCCTTCGAGCAGTACGGAAACGATTGCACACTTTCACGAGCGATCGTCGATGTTGCGACGGCGTGGGCATCTACCGGAACCCCGCGGTCGATTACGCGTCAACAGCTCGAAAAGCTGTTGAGGCGCAAATTTAGCTCCACACTCCTGACGCCGTCACACATGACTGAAGCGTTTGGATGGGCTATGGCACCGGTTGTGGGTGGGAAGGCGCTCCTCACTGCATCCGCTTCAGATGGACAATCCTTTGATACAAGTCAGCAGATCGCCAAACTCCGCTTGTCAGAGGGTGAATCACCCCCCAAGGAGATTTGGGACGCGGCCCTCGGTGAGGCTCACACGAACGGCGACTCCGAGGCAATTGGGCAAATCGGCTTCCGCGCGCACATCAGCGGTGACCACAAGATCGCTGGAAACGCGTGGGCGAAGGTGACGTCCCTCGACGAACCTTCTGCGGTCTGGCTCAGGCGGGCCGCAGACTACAGCCTCGCTCGTTGGAATCGCCAGGCCGAAATTCTTCCCGCGCGTCGACTACTCAAGTTGACGCAACTCGCACATGGTCCTCGATCGGTAGAGGCGGCCGTCAGCCTGCTGCGCTTGGGTATCGCCTATGACGCTACCGGTCAGCTGTCGAAAGCCGCGGAACTGTACGACCAGGCACTGGAAATCAACGAGACAGAGTTCGGTTCCAACGACCCCACGGTGGCTGCCACACTGAACGAACTCGGCAATACCTGGCGTAACTTGGGGAACCCTACGAAGGCGCTTAAGCTACTTGAACGCGCCCGCAGCATCAACGAGACAGCGTTCGGTCTTGACGACCCCAAGGCGGCCAGCACACTCAATTTCTTGGCCGGGGTATGGCTTGACCTGGGGAAGCCCGACACGGCGCGCGTGCTCGCTGTGCGCGCTTTGGAGATCAACGAAAACGCGTTCGGTCGCAACGCCGCCGTCGTCGCGCAAAATCTCGACCAACTCGGTACTGCCCTCTTAGATCTCGGAAAACATTCGGACGCGATCGAACAGCTCAAACGCTCATTGCGCATTATTGAATGGAATTTTCCTCCTGGAAACACGCGAGAAGCGGTCACGGCCCAACTACTCGGTATAGCTTGGCGTGAGGAAGATAATCCGAAGAAGGGTCAAGTGTTGATTGAGCGTGCGCTGCGTATCAACACAGAACATTTCGGTCTAGACCATCCTTTTACCGCTATCAACCTGCACAATTTGGGTGTGGCATTGGCGAATCAGAGAAAGTACCCAGAGGCTCTTGATCTGCTCAAGCAGGCATTGGACGGCATAGGGTGGGCCTTCGGTACTAATAGCCCTAAATATGCAGCGATTCTCGATCACTTAGGGTTTGTCTGGCGGGCACTCGGCGACCCTGCGAAGGGCCGAAAATTCAACGAACGGGCACTTCACCTCCTCAGACAGTTTTATGGCGATGACCATCCTCAGGTTGCTATAGCTCTCCGCCATTTGGGTCAATCCAACGCGGCTTCAGGGATGACCCCACAAGCCCGTGACTGTTATCAGCAAGCTCTGGAAATAATGCGCACTTGGTATCCAGGGGGACACCCCCTTACAAAATTACTCGCCCATGATCTTGAGCTGATCGCCCCGGACTTGCTTGTTAACGACGACGGCACCTTCTATAGGCGAGAGGCCCGTTAGGAGACCATAAATACGTGGTTTCGGCCGATATCCAGATCCATACCGGCTCGGGCGGCGTTCGAGGGCGAGATTAGTCGGTACTCGGTCGAGCCACCAACTACCTGCCACCCAGGACGGCGGAGCGCGGTCCAAACGGGAATCGTGGGATCTTTCCACGGGCGGCGCGCGGTCGGCGCGGCAGATTGACCAGGCTCGATATTTGGCCCTGACTTGCGCAGTTTTAGTGCCCCGGTCAGCGTGTCGGTAGTTCCAGCGAGGTGAGGATGGCTGCGGCTTCGACGGTGAGCGGGTCGGCGGCGGTGTGGGTGGCCGGCGATGGTCAGGCTGATTTTTTGTAGCGGGCGCAGGGTTTCACGATGCGCCCGATCGAGACCCCGGTCTCGGCCTGCAGATAGCGCGACCGCGAGCGCGGTGAACACGACCGTGAGGTGGGCTTCGATCGCGTCGCGGGTGTGGTGGAACATCGGCGGCGCCCGTAGGTCGGTTTTCGACATGCGGAACGACTGCTCGACATGCCGAAGGTCGTGATACTTGCCGATCACCTCGCCGAGTCCATCAGTGTGGCGGGGATGTTGGTGACGTAGCCTTTCTTAGGTCGAACTCGACCTAAGAAGGGTTAGGACGATGTCGGGGTTATGCCGACATGGGTCGCATCGTTGCTGGTAGTCGCCTCGTCACCGGTGGATTGTTCGGCATAATCACCGAATGCCGAGTCAGGCGTAATGCTGGTGTTCCCTGGTGTCAAAGGGAAGGAAACACAGCCATGTCCACCACCGACGATGGCACTCGCTGGATCATGATCGACGACGCGATCAAGGACTTCGACCGTTACCTGATCACGGGTAAGAACGCATCCGAGATGACCCGCCAGTGCTACACCCGACACGCACGAGCGTTCCTGAACACTGTCGCGCAGTCGGCAGCTGCGGTCGACCTCGAACAGTTGTCAGGGCCACAGGTCCGTTCGTATGTCACAGATCTGGGCGAACGTTACGCTCCACAATCACTGAAACTCAAGGCAACTGCGCTGCGAATCTTTCTGCGGTTTGCGTGGATGTCCGGACAGATGAGCTCGGATCTGACCGGCGCAGTCGGCCCGGTGATCACTCATCGGTCCGGCAAGATCCCCAAGGCGCTGCACCTGGACGAACTGGTACGCCTGTTGGCGGCACCCGATCGGCGCACTCTGGGCGGAACCCGCGATTACGCACTGCTGGTCCTGATGTCCCGGCTCGGATTACGTGCCGGCGAAGTCGGCGGACTTCGCCTCGACGACATCGACTGGGCGCATGCGAAAGTCAGGGTGCGGGTCAAAGGAGGGAACGTCCTCGAGTTGCCCATTCCCGGCGATGTCGGCTCTGCTTTGGTGGAGTACCTGCAGCGGCGTCCCACTCCGACCCCTCACCGTGAAGTATTCCTCACAAACTACGGGGCGCCGGTGCCGATGACCCGCGGGGCGGTGACGCAGGTGGTCGAGCGCAATGCCCGCACGGCGGGTCTGGGGATGGTGCACGCACACCGGTTGCGGCACAGTGCTGCTCGCGCCGTGCTCGTCGGTGGCGGCACGTTCGAGGAGGTCGGTGAGCTGCTCGGTCACGCCACCCGGCAGGTCACCATGGCGTACTCGTCGTTCGACCTCGCGTCGATGCGTCCCCTTGCCCGCCCGTGGCCGGTCAGGGGGCAGTGATGCCCACCTGGACTGTCCTCATCGACGAGTACCTCGACTTCCGCATCGCACGAGGATTCCAACCGAGCCGCAAGATAGAACGATTGCTCCCGCAGTTCGTCGCCTCGCTGCCCGACAGCCGCGACGACGGTCTGCTGTTCAGCAACGCCGATGCGCTGACCTGGGCGAACCTCCCTGATCAGGCAGCACCTTCCTGGGTGTCGGCTCGCTTGTCGATCGTGCGGGGCTTCGCGCTCTACCTCGCCGGATCCGGCCTACCCGTTGTCGTGCCGGCCTCCCGGCAGACACCGACCTCGTCTCGCCGAGCCACCCCGTATCTGTATTCGACCTGCGAGGTCGTCGACCTCATGGACGCCACCGATGCGGTGTTCACACCCTTGCGTGCCGCCACCATGCGCACCCTCATCGGGCTGCTCTTCGTCACCGGAATGCGCATCGGTGAGACGCTGCACCTGAATGTCGGCGACCTCGACACCGAGCAGAACACCCTGATGATCCGGCACGCGAAGCTCGGTCGCGAAGGCATCGTCTGCCTCGATACCAGCACCACCGAGGCGTTACGGGCCTACCTCCACGACCCGCCTCGACGCGATCTGGGCACCGGCACCGATCGGCCGCTGTTCGTCACCGGCACAGGCACCGCGGTCTCCTACTCCACCGTCTGCGGCGGCTTCGGCCAGCTGGTCCGCCGTGTCGGACTGGGCCATCGTGCCGGCGCCCGTCCACGCCTGCACGACCTGCGCCACAGTTTCGCCACCCTGACGATGGTCGAGGCCTACCGGACAGGACGCGATCCCGGGCACACGTTCGCCGTATTGTCCTTCTGGCTCGGGCATTGCAACCCGGTCGACACCTATTGGTATTACTCCGATTCTCGGGTTATTCCGATGCCCGCTCCTTCCTGCGCGTAAGAGGCCTGGGACCTTGGCTGACGCGCTCTGGCAACTATCGCCTGTCGGAATAATCCGGTGCGCGCACGGGACCTCTTCCTCTCCCTGACGTTCTCCGCCCATGGTGACGGTGCCGCCATATTCATCCGAACCGGCGGCTCCATCGAATGAAAGGTCGATGTCATGGGATTGATGGTGTCCGAGCTGGCTGATGCCGTGCTCGGCGTGGTGGCAAGCGTGGGCTTGTCGGCAGACACGGTCGCTCGCTACCGCAAGTGCTGCGGCGTGGTCGTGAAGTTTTGTGAGCAGCGGGGCCTCGACGCGCTGTCAGCCAGGGTGGTCGACGAGTTCGTCGCGTGCCAGCAGGAGCGTGCCCGCCGCGGTGAGATCGGCCCGAACAGGCGAAAGGCTCTGGTGAAGTCAGCCCGCATGATGCTGGAGCTCCAGGCAACCGGCGCCGTGGTCTGGCGGATGATGAGCCCAGACCCTGATCTCACGCTCAGCGAGAGTTCCCGTGCCGTACTGAAACAGTTCGCCGCGGCGGCCGGCCCAGAGCTGGCCCCGGGATCAGTGAGGTTGCTGGCCAGCGAGATCCGTCATTTCCTGGCCTACCTCGACCGGATCGGCCGGGGTGCTCCCGGTACCGTCACTGCGGACGACGTACGAGGGTTCATGGTCGAGATGGCGCCCAAGCGGCCAGCGGGCATCGGCAACCTGGTGTGGTCGCTCAAGAGGTTCTTCGCCTTCCTCAACGCCGCCGGGCTTAGCGACGTGCGCATCGATGGCTTGCTCGCGCATGCCGCGCCGCGGCGGGTGCGGGCGCTGCCGTGCTTTACCCGTGAGGAGACCGGCCGTCTCATTGAAAGGATCGAGACCGAGACCCCCTGCGGGAAGAGGGACTACGCGATGGTCTTGCTCGCGGTCTCGACCGGGCTGCGGTGCTGCGACATCGTCGCACTGCGCCTGGATGAGATCGACTGGCGCCGCGACGAGATCCGGCTGGTCCAGGCCAAGACATCGAGGCCGCTGGTACTGCCGCTGTCAGCACTGGCAGGCAACGCCGTCGCTGAATGGATCTTGCATGGCCGGCCCGATTGTGACGCCCCGGAAGTGTTCGTCCGGCTCCAAGCGCCGTTCGTGAAGCTCGGGAACTCGACCGGCTCGACCCTCATGCGCCGCCGCCTGACCCGGGCCGGCATCGAGCATGTGGCCCACGACGGCAAGTCCTTCCATGCCCTGCGGCGCACCGCGGGGACAAGGCTCATCGAGTCGGGCGCCGGCCTGCCGCTGGCCGCGCAGATCCTGGGCCACGCCCGCATCAATTCCTCCCGCCCCTACTTCGCTCTGGCCAGCGAGCAGCTCCGACAGTGCTGCCTGCCGCTGCAGGATCTCGCCTGCACGAAGGAGGGGCTGCGATGAACACATTCACCAGCAATTTCGCACCCCACATCGAGGCGATGCTCGAATGGCGAACCTCGCTCGGACACAGCCTGCGCGACATGCGAAACGCGATGGCCGGTTTCGACAGGTTCTGCTCATCGCATCACCCCGGCGAAACGGTGCTGACCCGGGAACTGGCGACCGCCTGGTGCAGGGACACCGCGACGGGCACCTGGGGCGCCTACCGGAGCCGCGCGGTCCGTGAGTTCGGCAAGTACCTCCAACTGGCCGGCGTGGACGCGTTCATCGTGCCGTCCGCGTGGATCGCCAGCCCGACCCGCGGCCTACCGCACATGTTCACCGATGAGGAGCTGGCCGCGTTCTTCCGGGCGGCCGACTCCATCGACGCCGATTACCGCAGCCCGTTCCGCGAGTACACGATCCCGGTCATCTTCCGGCTGATCCTCGGCGCGGGCCTGCGCCCGCCCGAAGCCCGCCGCCTGCGCCGCCACGACGTTGACGCCGAAGGCGCGATGGTGATGATCGAACGCTCCAAACGGAACAAGGACCGCCATGTCCCCGTCAGCGGGGACCTGGCCGGGCTGCTTGCCCGTTTCGATCACCTAGCCGACATGCGGCGCGCGGACCGAGAGTGGTTCTTCGAGGACCAGCATGGCTGTCAGTACTCCCCATCCTGGCTCATCGCCAGCTACCACCGCTGCTGCGAACGTGCGGGCGGGATCGCGCCGGCCTCAACCCCGTATACGCTGCGGCACAATTACGCCGCGCGCACCCTGATGCGGTGGGTCGAAGAAGGCAAAGACATTGAGGCATGGCTGCCCTACCTCGCCGCCTACATGGGACACCAGAAGTACTCCTCGACAGCGTGGTACGTGCATTTGCTGCCCGAGCGCCTCGCAGCGGCCGGCCTGACCCGCGCGGCCGGCATCATCCCGGCGGTGACGTCATGAAGACCCGCCAGCAGGCTGCGGACGGCTTCTACCGGCACCTTCGCGAGTGGTTCACAGCGTTTTTGCCCCGCCAGCGTGGTGCAGCCGAGAACACGATCACCTCGTGCCGCCAGACCTGGAACATGCTCCTAGGCTACGTCGCCGAACATCACCACATCGGTGTCGAGAAGGTCACCTTCACTATGGTTGACCGGGTCACCGTCACCGGGTTCCTTGAACACATGCGGGCCACCAAGTCGTGGACGCCCTCGACCTACAACCAGCGACTGGCGTGCATCCGGTCGTTCTTCACCTACGCGGCGGCCGCTGAGCCGACGCTCACGATCTACCTTGCCGACCTCGCCGCCATCCCGCGACTCAAGGCTCCGGCCGCGGCACCGGTGAAGTACATGAGCACAGACGCGGTCACGGCGCTGCTCGCCGCCCCGGACCCGGGCACCCGGATCGGGCTGCGTGACCAGTTCTTCATGATCCTCATGTATGACCTGGCTGCCCGAGACGCCGAGATGCTCGCCATGACCCTCGCCGACATCGACACCAGGCGACTCACCGTGGACCTGCTCGGGAAGGGCTCCAAACCCAGGCGCCTGCCCATCACCAGCGAGACGGCCCAGCACTTCGGCCGCTACGCCGCGGTGTTCCACCCCAGCCCGGAACCGGCGACCCCGATGTTCTACACCAGGCGGAATCATCGTCCGACGCGGATGTCTGACGACAACGTCGCCAGGCTCATTCGCCAGCACGCCGCCACCGCTAAAGCCAGATGCTCCGACGTCCCGGCCCGGATCCACCCGCACATGCTCCGGCACTCCCGGGCGATGCACCTCTACCAGGCCGGCATGCCACTGGCCCTGCTCACCGAGTGGCTCGGGCACGCCGACCCTGAGACCACGCTCATCTACGCACACGCCGACACCGAGATGAAGCGCCACGCTCTCGAGAAAGCAAACAGCGCAACAACCCGCAGCCCTCTGCCGACCCCGCTCTGGCACGACCGCGAGGACATCATCCAGCGCCTGTGCGGACTTAAGGAGTGACACCGGATTATTCCGACAGGCGATAGTTGCCAGAGCGCGTCAGCCAAGGTCCCAGGCCTCTTACGCGCAGGAAGGAGCGGGCATCGGAATAACCCGAGAATCGGAGTAATACCAGTACGTGGATGCGGGATCACTGTGCCCGAGAACAGCCGACAGCAGTGGTATTCGGGCATCGACGTCGGCGTGCTGTTGGTGCCAGTCGACCAGTTGGCGAACCGCGAAGGTATGACGGAGGTCGTGAATCCGGGGCCGGGGTCGTTGTCCGCGCCCGGTCAGCCCGGCCCTGTCGATCAGTGCGGGAAACGTCGCGTGTATCGAGTCTTTGTTCATCCGAGTGCCTCGGATCGAAACGAATACCGACGGTGACACGGGTTGCGGGAAGCAACGGTCGACACCCTCGAAATAGTGTTGCAGGGCACGAAAGGTCTTCTCGTGCAAAGGTATATTTCGGCCTCCTCGCTTGGCGTGCCGGACAATGAGCAGTAATCGCTTCTTGTCCAGGTCGTCGCGGTTGAGCGCGAGAGCTTCTCCCAGTCGTAGGCCGGTGACCGAAAGCAACCCGATGAACGTCTCGTAGGTCGCGGCACGCAGCGGCGGGTTCAGGGCCCGGGCGGCCGCCATTAGCGCCGCGATGTCGGCGGCGGAGTACAAGTACGGCGCAACCCGCTGCTGCCGTGCCGGTAGCAGGTCCCGTGGCGGCACCTCGGTGTCCGGATCGATGGTGCGCAGGTACTCGGCGAAGCCGCGCACGATCCCCAGCCGTTGACGCCACCAGATCGGCCCGGCGTTCACCGGCTGGATTGCCCATGCGACGGCCAGTTCGGTGCTGACATGTTCAGCGCCGTTGTGGTGCAGGTAGCCGACGAAGTCCGGCAACAACGATCCGGCATCGACGAGCGCGAAGCCCACACCGCGACGCATGGCGAGATAGGAGTCGACCGCGGCGGCAACGTCGGTCATAGCGCACCCGGCCAGGGGCGCGCCAACTCGCTCGTGAGCGCAGGGTCGACGGTGGCATAGGACGCAGTGACCGCGACGGTGCGGTGCCGCATGACCTGGGCGATCTCGGGCCAGGACGCGCCGTTGCGCACCGGCTGGGTCGCGGTGCCGTGCCGGAGCCGATCCGCACTCATCGCGGGTAGCCCCACGCGGCGGGACACGCGTGCCACCACGTCACCCACACCGTCGGGGCTCATCGCGCCCTCTGGCGCTCTCACCTGAACGAACAACGCACGGCAGCCCGGCGGGACCCGACGATGACCATCGTGCAGGTACCGCACGATTGCGTCACCGACGTCGATGGGGATCGGGAGAAGCTCGTGGCGGTTGCCTTTTCCTCGGATCGTGATTTCACCACGCCGCCAGTCGATGTCATCGACCCTCAACCCGGCCACTTCAGCACGGCGCAGTCCCAGCCGCCAGAGAACCGTCAAGATCGCACAGTCGCGTAACCCGACGTCGCGGCTGCAGTCGCAGCCCCCGAGCAGGCGTGCGAAATCGGATTCGTCGAGTTCACATGGCACGGTGCGACGGTGTCCGGCGAGCTTCGGCAATGCCGCGGCAAGCGGTTGGGCGGTGACGCCAACGGCGTGGAGGAACCGCAGAAACGAGGCCAACGCACTCACCGTCTTCTTCGTCCACCCGATGCTCGAGCGTGTGGATATCGCCACAATATGGGCGGTGACCTCGGCTGCCGATAGCTCCTCCAACCGGAGATCTCGTTTCCTGCAGAAGACTTCGGCGACACGGAGGTTGACCGATATCGAACTCGTGACAAGACCACGTTCGGTGACCAGATATCTGCGATACCGCTCGAGAATCTGTGTGACCGGATCCGACTGCGATGAGACCTGCGGCGACACAACGCCGATCTCGCGCAGATATGCGATCGGAACCGAAAAGTTCGCCACTGCCACCAATGTCGTTCGCCCCGCCGCCCGTCGGTCCGCGACCATCCGATCCACGCACGCGTCATCGAGATCGCCGGCGGCCAGACGATGCTCGCGTAACCATCGATCCAGTGCTGCGAGCTGCCGCAACCTCCAACGAACCGAGTCCGGTGCGTAGCCCCTGCGTTCGAGCTTCTTCCCAAACCCCTCTGCATACAAAGAAAGTGGACCAGAATCGGTTACCGACTGTCGCTTCTTCATCTCGGCCTCCTCTGAACGAAGAATCTGTACAGAGTAAGCATCAATCGGCTACGTGATTATGCCGAACGATTCGCCCCCGGCAGTCCTCCGACCAGCACGAACCCGCCCATTCGGGTTCGGGCTCGGCATAATCACACACTCGGTATAATCCGAGAACGGATTGTCGTTCGAGACCCGCGGCCGCGAGTGAGACCGGGTGATCCCGAGGTTGGTCAGCAGCGCCGACACCGGGCCGGAGGTCATGGACGTGCCGCGGTCGGCGTGCACGGTATGCGGGACAGCGCCGTTACGAGCGATGGCCTCGTCGATGAAGTCCTTCGCAAGATCAGCGCTTTCGCCAGGCGCAACGAATTAGGCCGGGTTGTACCTCGAGTAGATGTCGATCAACACGTACAGGTGATACCAGACCCCTTTGCCGGGGCCGCGGAGCTTGGTGATGTCCCAGGTCCACACCTGCGACGGCCCGTCGGCGAGGAGTTCGGGTTTGACCTTCGCCGAATGGGTCGCCAACCGGCGCCGTTCCCGACTCTGACCTGCGGCGGCGGCGATGCGGTACATACTCGACATCGAGCACCGGTAGTTCCCCTCATCGAGTTCGCGGGCCCAGATCTGGCAGATCGCGAGGTCCGCGTACTGGGCGCTGTTGATGACGGTGAGCACCTGGGCTCGCTCCGCGGCGGTCAGCGCCTGACCGTTGTCCGGCACCGCCCGGGGCTTCTTGGGGCCCAGGATCGGTGGTTGCTGATGCCGGTAGTGGGTGGCGCGTGCTCGGCCGAGCAGCTGGCAGGAGCGGCGGATCGGGATCGATGCCTCCCGAAGCTCGGTGAACGTGCCGCTCAGGGCTTCGTCGACGATGGCGGTGTGCCCGTGTTCTCGGAGATGGACTCCAAGAACACATGAAGTTTTCCCATGATCTCCAGCGCCGCCTCCGCCTGCGTCAGCTGCTTGGCCAGGCGTGCGTTCTCCCGGCGCGTGGCCGCCTCCCCGTCGGTGTGGGATCGGGATTGTGTCTTGCCGGCCGCCTTCGCGTTGCGGGTCAGGGTCCATTCCCGGAGCTGGGACTGATGCAAGCCCTCCCGGCGCAGGACCGCCGACTTCTCTCCGTGTGCGGCCTTGTTGTACTCGTCGATGATCTTGTTGCGGTACTCCGCGGTGAAGGTCCGGCGGGTCGGCTTCGGGGCCGGATCCACCGGCTCACCGTCCGGGATCGTAGAGGTAGGGCTGCTCACAGGTGATGCTCCATTCAAGCCCTCATTGAGTGATCTCGGGTCAGGCCGAGTGTCTCATCACAGCCTGACAGAGAGGGGCCCGTGGAAGGTGGTTGCCATACACGGAACGGGCGCCGGGCGTAAGCCCGCCCCTACCGCTATTGGCTACAGGGGCTTGGGGGTCTGTCCCAATAAACTGGAAGGGGTGTCATGATGACGCACGCGGTCCACCAGCAATTGCGGGGTGAAAATAATGACGCCTATGAGGTAGATGGCTCGCTTTTTGAGGTGTAGTTTGCGACGAATCGGACCCGGTCGCTGCGGCAGGCGCGGTTGATGTACACGGTGGGCGTGTCGTCCTCGTCGAGGTTCAGGCCGTCGCGCATCAGTATTGGTGCGCCTGCTGGGATTTCGAGTAGTTCCGCCACGCGTGGTGATGCCGCCGCGGCGGCGAACGATCGCCAGGCGGCTTTCAATCGCACCCCGTAGACGTTGCGCCAGACCGTGTACAGGGAGACGCCATCGCCCAGGTGGCGGTCGATCCCGGCAAACCGGCGGTCGTCCATCCACACGGAGTTCGCGAACCAGGGTTCGCCGTCGACCTCGAGCACGGTGTCGATCCGCCTTAAGCGGCGTTCGGGCAGATACTCCTCGGCCTGCGGTGCGCTGCCGCGGAGCACGATCTTGCTCGCTACGAGCGACTCGGTCAGCGTGCGACCGACGGCGGCGAAGGCATCAGTGAGCCCGTCCGGACCGCTGATGTAGCTGGCCGCGAGTTCGATGGGAAAGTGCTGGGGCGGCGGGGCAACGAACGTACCCGACCCCTGCCGCGTTACCAGCCGACCGGCCCGGGTCAGTTCCCCGATAGCCTGCCGCACTGTGAGCCGGTTGACCCGGAGTTCGGCGGCCAGGTCGGTCTCGGGCGGCAGTCGGTCACCCGGTCCCAGCACTCCGCTGTCGAGTCGCTGCAACAGGATGTCCTGGACCTGGCGGTAGAGCGGCACCCGGGCTGCGGACGTTTTGCTCGGCATGCAGTAAGTCTAGAGGACCATCAACGAGGCGCGGAGTGCAAGCGTGCTTCATCACCGCTGTTCAAAAGGCATTCACTCGTCGGACACGAAGGGACGTGGTTTAGGCTACTTGTCTAGATGAATATTCGAGTACCAACTTCGGATACATCTTGGAAAGGCCCGCCCGTGAGAATCAACCCGACACTGAGCCGCACACTGGCCGCCGCCGTGTGTGCGGTCACCGTGTGCGGCGCCGCCGCCTGCGGTGACTCCTCTCTGCCCAGGAAAGCGCGCCCGCCGTGCTGAAAGTCGGGCTGCCGCCCGCGGAGGCCAACGCCAACCTGCAGGCGAAGTTCGAACCGATCACCTCGCTGATCGCCGCGGGCACGGGCAAGGCCGTGGAGGTGAAGCCGACAAGTGACTACCTATCGATCGTCGAGGCCATGCGGTCCGGACTCATCGACGTCGCCGCATTCAGCCCCTTCCCGACGCCCCTCGCCGAGGCCGTCGCCGGTGTCGAACCGCTCGTGGTCGCGAAGGGCGCCGCCTACAGTTCGGTGTTCGTGTGCCGCACAGACAGCGGCATCGACTCGATCGACGAACTCCGCGGACGCAAGATCGCGTTCGTCGACGCCGGATCGACCAGCGGCAACTACATCCCCAAGCTCCTACTCAAGCGCGCCGGGCTCGACCCGGAGACCGACATCGAGGGCAGCTATGCCGGCGGTCACGACACGGCCGAACTGGCCGTCAAATAGGGTTCGGTTGATTGCGCCGCGGACGCGCGGTCGTCCTATCAGACGATGGTGGACAAGGGTGTGATCGACGGCGCCGAACAGACAATCGTCGCCGAATCCGACCCCATTCCGGTCTCCCTGGTGATCATTGCGCGCAAGGACCTCGACCCCGCACTGGAGCAGGGCATCGTGGATGCGTTCGTCAAAGGCGATAACGCCGCAGCACTCGGCGTGGTCGGTGCGACAAGCTTCGAGCAGGCGCAGGACAGCGATTTCGCGATCTTCCGCGACGCCGCAACCGAACTCGGTGTGGATCTCGAGGAGCTGTCGCGCAAATGACGACGTCCTCACGAGTTGAAACTGCGCGCGTGGAAGCCGACGCGGTGAGCTACCGATACCCCGACGGCACCCCGGCGTTGCACGAGGTGTCGGTGCGAGTGGCGCCCGGCGAGATCGTCGCGGTCCTCGGTCGTAGTGGGGCCGGGAAGTCGACGCTCATGCGCTGCCTCGCCGGCCTCGATGCGCCGACGTCGGGGCGCGTACTGCACGACGGAGTCGACCGCAGCGGACTACGAGGACGCGCCAAGCGTCGCGCGCACGCGCGAGTGGGATTGGTGTTCCAGGAGTTCCAGCTCGTCGAGCGGGCGACGGTGCTATCAAACGCACTGATCGGGCGACTTGCGTACCAGCCGCTGCTGCCGAGCCTGGTGCATTTCGTCCGGCGCAGTGACCGGGAGATCGCTGTCGAGTCCGTCCGCCGGCTCGGTCTCGAAGAGCAACTCCGCAAGCGTGCCGACGCGCTGTCGGGTGGGCAGCGTCAGCGGGTCGCGATCGCCCGCGCGCTCGCGCAGCAGCCCGACATGCTCCTGGCCGACGAGCCCGTCGCCAACCTCGATCCCGTCCTCGCGCGCGGGGTCGTCGACGACATCGTGCGCCTCGCCCGCGACGAGGGCCTCACCGCTGTACTGAATCTGCACGATGTCGAGTTGGCGCGACACGTCGCGGACCGGCTCGTCGGCTTGCGGGCCGGACGCCTCGTCTTCGACCGTCCCACCGCGTCGGTGCGCGCGGACGATCTCGATCAGCTCTACGCCGATCCCGAGCGTGCGCTGGCGGGGGTGCAGTGATGGCCCTCGAAACCGAACGCCCCCAGGCGCCGCCCGTGTCGATGTCCGACCTCGCGGCACTGCGACGGCCGTCATGGCAGACCGGCGCCGGAATTCTGGCGGTCGCCGTGATGATCCTCGGGTCGGCGCACGCAACGGAATTCTCGCTGCCCGCACTGGCCGACGGACTACCCAACATCGCCGACTTCGTCGGACGCATGTTCCCCCCCGACCTCTCCATCCTTCCCGCCGCTGTATCGCTGATGGGCGAAACCCTTGCCATCGCGGTCATCGGGACCGCCGTCGGGGTCCTCCTGGCGCTGCCGTGGGCGTTGCTCGCGGCCCGTTCGGTTTTCGGTCAGGCATGGCTCCATCACGCGGCGCGGTCCTCGATCAACGTCACTCGGGCCGTCCCGGAACTAATGTGGGCGCTGCTGTTCGTCTCTGCGGTCGGGCTGGGCCCACTCGCGGGCACCCTGGCGATCATCATCGGATCCGCCGCCGGGATGGCACGCCTGTTCGCCGACATCTTCGAAACCACGGACATGCGCGCGTGGGAAGCGGCCGCCGCAGCCGGTGCCACCCGTTCCCAGCGCATCAGCTGGGTACTGCTGCCGCAGTCCGTGCCGACCGTCGCCAGCTACACCCTCCTCGTGCTCGACGGGAACGTGCGCGCCGCCTCGCTCCTCGGCATCGTCGGCGCAGGCGGCATCGGCATGGAACTCACCCAGCAACTCCGGCTCTTCGAATACGGCAACGTCCTCACCATCGTCCTGGTCGTCCTGGTCGTCCTGGTCGTCCTGGTCGTCCTGGTCGTCCTGGTCGTCCTGGTCGTCCTGGTGGTCGTGGTGACCCTCGACCGCGCTGCGTCCTATCTCAGAAAGAGGCTCAAATGACAGTGACCGATATCGACGTCCTGCCCAACCTGCGTGACCTCGGCGGCCTCCCCGCCGCCGGCGGGCGGAGCACGCGTGCGGGGGTGCTCTACCGCAGCGCACTTCCTGCGCCGGGCGACGCACGCCCCACCGCGGTCGACAACTGGCCGGCCCGCACCGTCGTCGACCTGCGCAGCCCACGCGAGTTCGCCACCCGCGCACACCCGCTGCAGTCCGACGCCACCGTGCACCTGATCTCCCTCCTGAGTGACGCCGAAGTCGCCGCTCCTAGCCAGGGAGCCCGGCTCACCGACATCTACCAGGGCATCCTCACCAACGCGGGCAAAAAACTCGCGGGTGTCCTGCAGATCGCAGCCACCGCACCCGGACCGGTGCTGCTGCACTGCGCAGCGGGGAAGGACCGCACAGGCGTCGCGATCGCCTTGCTGTTGCGCACGGCCGGCGTCGAGCCCGACCACATCGTCGCCGACTACCTCTCGACCAACGAGCACATGAGCGCCGTCCTTGCCCGGATCACCCGGTTTGCCCCCGAACTCGGCCAGACCCACCCCAACGACCGCGATCTCCGAGGCGCCATCCCAGAGGCTATCGAGGGTATTCTGACTCAGTGGGACGCTCACCCCGGTGGCGTGCACGAGTGGGTGCGCTCGCTCGGCGCCACCGACGAGACGATCCGGCTCTGGATCGAGCGCTTCACCGAGTGACCGTCGAAATGTCGGGCAGTCCACTCGGCCCCGGCATCGGTACCCGAGAGACTCACCTGTTGACGGCCCCCACCTGCTGACGGCGACAACCGCGCGCTCGGTCGCGTCCGGCGCAAACCCGACGCGGGAGGGTCATCCCGTCGCGTAGCTTGAAACAAGCAAACAACTGACGCGGATTCGGCAATCCGAGAATCACAGGTGCGGGACGATATCCTCGGGGTAGTCAGCGAGGTGCGGCTGGTGTTCTACTCGACGATCCCTGGATCGGTGTAGGCGATAAATGACGTCGATCCCTACGCTACCCACCGCGGCGTGGCCGGGACGGTGGTCGCGGAATTGGCGGCGGATGGTTTCGTTGATGCCCGGGAGATCGGGCGTGGTGGGTTCGGGGTGGTCTATCGATGTCCGTTTCTACGCGAGCAGCGTGCCGCGGGTCGATTGACCGGCCATCCCAATGTTGTCAACATCCCGCAGGTCGGAAGAACAAAGCATGACCGGCCCTATATCGTCATGCCCTTCTACGTTCACGACTCTCTCGATGCGCGCATCCGGCGCAGCGGCCCGCTGACGCTCGAGGAAACATTGCGCGTCGGAATCAAGATCGGCGGGGCACTCCACGCCGCACATCAGCTCGGTATCCTCCATCGTGACGTCAAACCGGCCAACATCTTGCTCACCGACTACGGTGAGCCCGCGCTAACAGACTTCGGTATTGCACATGTCTCGGGAGGATTCGAAACCACCACCGGAGTCGTGACGGGATCACCGGTCTTCACTGCACCCGAGGTCATCGCTGGCGGCGCACCAAGCCCGGCCGCCGATGTCTACGGTGTGGGCGCGACCTTGTTCGCCGCCGTCACCGGGCACGCCGCCTTCGAGCGCCCTAGCGGTGAGGAACTGGTTGCTTAGCTTAGTTCATTCGGATCACCACCGAACCGACACCGAACCCGCGAGAGCACGGCATCGCCGACGATGTCAGCGCCGTGATTGAGGGCGCGATGGCAGCGGACCCTGCCAGTCGTCCATCCGTGGAGGAACTGGCAAGCCAGCTCCGGCACGTGCGAACTATGCATGGGTTCGCCGGCGACGACCTGGTTGCGCGCGCCGAATTTGAAGAGGCCAACGAGACCGCCTCCCCCTACGCGCCAGCGCCGCACGGATCCGACGACCGGCCACGTACGGTCCATTCGGGCCGAACGGGGGCACTCCCGCTGGAACTGACCAACTTCATCGACCGTCGCGAGGAGTCGGTGGAGGTCAAGAATCTGCTGTCGACGGTCCGCATGGTGACCTTGACCGGTATGGGTGGCGTAGGAAAGACCCGCCTGGCGCTGCGGGTTGCCGACCAGGCGCGGCTCAGCTTCGCGGACGGAGTGTTTCTGGTCGAGCTAGGTGAGCTGCGTGACGACTCACTGGTCGTGACCATGGTCGCGGAGACGCTGGGATTGCGTGACCGATCCGCGAGGCAGCTCCTGGAGGTCCTCGAGGATTTCCTCGTCGCCCGTGAGGTAGTGCTCGTATTAGACAACTGCGAACGGGCACATCGATCGAGGCCGGTGTCCGGGCTGCGAAGCAGCTGTGCGACCGCGGGTTCGACCACCACCGCCGCAAAAGTCGGTGGCACAGTAACATCGGGATGGCCCGCGGCGCAGGCGGCGTCGGCATCGACGTGGATGGCATTCGTGGTGGACACCGAGTGTGGGCGAACTCGCGGATCTTCTCCCTACCAACGGCCGGGGCGGTGACACCTCATGAGGTCAGAGCTGCTGCTCAGATCTCTGTGCCAGTACTGGCGGTATCACAAAGTCTGCGAACCATGCGGTCGTGCTGCCGGGGTACATCTCAGGCAGGGTCACCAAGCTGAAATTGTTCGACATGAACCAGCGAATGATTCGGTCGTCGTCCAAGTCTGCCCTTAGGTCGCCGCGTTCTCTCGCCTGTCTGAGGATGGGCTCCCAGTACTGATGCTGGGTTGCGAACAGGTCTTCATCGTTCGAGATCAAGAACCTGGTCACCTGCTCTCTGTCCGTGCGTAGTGCCATTGACAGGAACTCGGTACCTTTGATTAGCTCTGCGCCCGAGACCAGCGCTGCGAGCATGATGTCGGCAGATCCACCGTCCAGGGAGATTGTCGCTCGGCGTTGCGCGTTCACGGCGCGGACCTCACGGAGAATCACCTCCTTGACGAGATCGTGCTTTCTGCTGAAGTACCGATATACGTTCGGGCGGGCCATGCCCACTCGGGTGGCGATGGTGTCCATGCGCGTCGGCCCGATCCCGGAAGTAAGGAATTCCGCCCGTGCTGCGTCGACAATGCGATCCCGGGCTTTCACCCCCATGACAATAGTCCATCCATGGAATGTCTACCTATAGACATAAACGCTCCTATGTGTCTACGCTCACATTACAAAATTCTATTTTGTCATAGGAGGCACGGATGGACACACGCTGGAAACTGGGCGACTTCGGAACACGGCCCGCGGTAGGAGCGTTCGAGACCGATCCCGACGAGATGGACCTGCTGGCCGAGAAGCACGGCCTCGGCGTCCAGAAGTCGTGGTTGTACGGCTTCTTCCGTGACGAGGACGGACTGACCTACTGCCTGGAGCGCAACTTCGTCGGCTCACTTACCTCCGGCCTGTTCGTGATGACCCAGAACGGCAGTGCCGAAAACGAATTGGATGTCCACCCAGATTCGGGTCGAAGCGCGCGCGGCGAACTACGGCGCGTGCTTGAAGGCAAGACACGACGGTGGCACGATCCAGTTTTCCAGAAGCTCCCGAAGGGATGCTTTCCCGAGGGTGAACAGCCGATGGATCTCGAGTTCAGCCAGAACCGACTGACCTACAGCGAGGGTGACATCGTCGAGATGGAAGGGGAGTCGGCCGGCCTAGGTATGCAGTTCTTCATCCCGTCTCTCGACCGGCCCCTGCTGTACACGAGCACCTGTTTCTGGATGACGGGCCTGTTCCAGGGCAAGCGAGTTTCCGGTCCGATCTGGTTCGACAATTCCTTCTGGAAGCACGGCGTCGAGTGGAAGGAATACGGGTACTTCTTGGACGACCAGATCATGTGGAACGTGTTCTGCAACAAGTTCGACGACGGTTCCTACGAGTGGGGACACTTGGTCTCCGGCCGTAACGGTTTTTCCCCGGGCGTCGTGATCCAGAGCACCGGCGACGTGCAGCTCACGTCGGACACCGACGCGTGGTTCGATCTCGACGAGGATCGGTGGCCGATCGAGGCGACGTTCCAAGTAGGCGATGCCACCTACCGCACAGACGCACCGAAAACCGGTCGGATGACTCAGTTCTCGGAGTCACGCTGGGCAGGCTACAGGGCGCAACTGGGCCGCACACGCCGTGATGGCGACGACCGCGCACTGGTCGACGGCCTCACCTGGAACGAGGGCTTCCCCGTCGAGCGTGTCGGACCCGACGGCAAGCCCAACTGAGCTATACCAGCTGAAAGCGGCGCCCCCTGATTTCGCCGAGGTTCCGGGGGCACTGTTCCACACTGCATCGCAAGCCGGAAGTTCACGAATGCGCAGGTCAGCCGCCGAAATGGTCTGGACTCGACGAACTCGATTCCATCTGATTTGTCTCGCCAATGCTCACAATCTCTAGCGTTCAGCCATACACCAGGAGTGAGATGTCATCCCTCGAAGCAGGCGGTCCCGGTCCCGGATCGGGAAATCAGACGCACGTGCTCACGCCCGCGACACCGTCACTGTTCGACCCCGTGCACGTCACCTCAGAACCGGACCGATTCTGGACACTCGCCAATACAGGTGAGGTCACACCCGGCATCCTCGCGGCTCTCGACTGGAGCATTTGGGACAATTTCGAACTCGCTACCCGGCGCGCCTGGTGCGACCTCGGAATTATGAGTTCGAAAGATGTCTACCTTCCCGACGATCCGAATCTTCGGCAGACCTCACCATTCTACGGCCGCCACGCGCTCAACGTGGACTACGTACGGACGTTCATGGGGTCGGTTCCCGGAGCGTCACCGAACGACTTCGAGCGAGACATTTGCGGAACGGTACGAAGCGGGATGCCCGACGAGAAGGGTAGCAATCGACGCGTGCCGGCGATGCTTGCCAAGCTGCCCAGGGCTTACCGTCAGACGAATCGGGAACTCCAACAGCTCCACGACGACACACTCGCCTGGTGGCAGACCGACGTGCTGCACGGCGATGGTTCCGGCGATCCCCTCTCCGACCTTCGCGCCGCCGGGCAACGCTTTTACGAGACAATGAACGTCCATATCCGTGTGCGGACCTTTCTGCAGGGCGTGCAGGGCGCCCTGGTCGGTGTCGCAGAGAAGTCCGGGCGGCCAGAGCTCGCGCTCACCTTGTTCGCCGGTTTCGGTGACGTCTCCGAATCTGCTTTGGCCGAGGACATCTGGTCTCTCGGGTCGGGTCGTATCGACCTCGGCACCTTCATCGCGCGGCACGGGTTCTACGGGCCGAACGAAGGAATGGTCTGGACATCGTCGTGGCGAGAAGACCCGGGTCCACTTCACTCGCTGGTGCGGTCCGTCACCGCGCGCACAGACCACGGTGCCACTCGAAGCCAAGCCGCGATGGACGCGCGGAAGGAGGCAGAGGCTGAGCTGGTGGCCGGCATGTCAGGCCCTCAACGCAGACTGACGCGTTTCTTGTTCACACAAGCGGCTACTCAGGTCCGAAATCTCGAGCTCGGCAAGGCCGCCTATCACATCGCGTTGGACGGTTGCCGCGCCGCGGCCCGGCGCGTCGGCAATCAGTTCGAGCAGACCAGGGTGCTCTCCGACTCCGAAGACGTCTTCTTCCTCACCATCGAGGAACTCGCCGATCCGCCAGAGAACGTACGGGAACTCGTTTCGTTTCGTCGACAACGACGTAGGGAATACGAGGCAGTCGAGATCCCCATGACCTTCTACGGCGTACCCGATCCGATCCAAGCCACGTTGGACACAACGGCCATCCGCGAGCTGACAGGCATCGCAGCGAGTAACGGCATCGCGGAGGGTAGGGCCCGACTGGTGTCGACGGAGGAGGACGACCTGTTCGAGGATGGCGACATCCTGGTTTGTTACAGCACCAACCCGAGTTGGACGCCGCTTTTCACTTTAGTGGACGCTGTAGTGATCGACATCGGGAGCACCGCAAGCCACGGCGCGATCGTTGCACGAGAACTAGGTATTCCTTGTGTTATCAACACCGGCAACGGCTCTCGAGTGATTCAGGACGGCGATCGGATCCGCGTCGACGGTACGAACGGAACTGTCACTATCCTCAGTCGTCCGTAGAATCACGTATTCTCCACCGAAGCCGACCTCCTCGGACTGCGGTGGGAATCGTCGGCAACGATGCGTGCGAAGGCATTTCGCCGCTGTGTCACGCCTCACGTGCTATCGACCTCGCAGCCGCGGTCGCGCTTCCTGGAAGTGGTCTACTCGTTGACGAATAGCGCGTCCGCAGTCGGCGAACCTGGCCTCGGAACGAAAATGGGTTGCTCGCGACTCGGGGTCGAGCCTGCCTTTATAGGCAGTGGTGCAAGCGAATCGATCGATTCTGGATTCGACGCTGACCTATCACGAGCAGGGAACCGAGTGGGTGCCGTGCCTCTTGCCGGCCTGAATGGCTGCTGTGTATCCGCCTGTCGGCGAGATCTTCTCGTCGCACGGAGGATAGCCGAAAGCCTTGAGACAACCATGTGTTGTATGTATCGTCACGGTCGATACACAAACTACTCTCGTGTATCGCCACGAGTAGGCCACGTTCCACTCGGGTGGCAGTCCTTCCTTCAACAGCGGAGTCTTCATGTCCAACAGCCTCGTTCCAGAGTTTGCAGAGTTCGACTTCCATACGGTGGTGGGCCCGTTCCGCCCTAGGGTTGCCAACATGCAACCCACCTCGACCTATCACGGTCTGGGCATGCAGGTGCAATACACCTACGCATACCTCGGCGACGACCAGGGCAATTCCTACGTGGTCGAGCGCAAGTACATGGGTTCGATGACCGGCGGCCTCTATCTGATGTGCAACGAACTCGGCACCCTCGGTCTGCGGCCCGAGACCAGCCTCAGTGCCCGTGGTGAGCTGCGCCGCACGAGCACACCGGAGATGCGTCGTTGGGCCGATCCTGTCATTCAACGGATCGGAGAGGGTCTGGCTCCCGCTGACGAGCGACCGCTCTTGGTGGAAATTACCGACACGTCGGTGTTGTGGGACGAGGGTGACCTGCTGCACCTCGAGGGCACGCCGGGTGCTCTCGGAGTCCAGGGATACGCCCCTATGCCGAACGACCCGTGGTTTTACTCTTCCTATCCCAACCGTGTGAGCGGAACAGTTCTCGGGCGACCGTGCCGCGGAATCATGGTCGTCGAAACCGGCTATTGGAAACATGGTGTTGAGCCCAAGGAAGCGGAATTCTACCAGAAACTCGAGCGGAGCTTCAACGCCTTCGGCAACTTGCTCGACGACGGAACCATGCAGTGGGGCTACTTGGTGCGCGGCGACCGCGGACTCTGCGTTGCAGCGGTGGTCGAGGATCTCGATGGCGTCGGCAAGGTTGTGCTCGCGAACAACGAACTCGACTGTCGCTACCGCGTGGAGGAATCGGGGCAAATCCACTATGCCGATCAGGAGTCGGCCGGCCAGGTCTGGGAATATCGCAGTGACAAGACCGGCCACATGGATGCGTTCGAGGCGTCTCGATGGGCGGGGTACGGTTCGATGGCTGGGATCACGACCCGTCGGGGAGATGACCGCAAGGTCGAGTTCGGTTACGGATGGTTCGAATACTTCCGTGACCGCATCCCCGCCGAGCAGCGAATCTCCTGAGAGCGACGGAGAACTCCCATGCCTCATGGCAAACGCGCGGTGATCCTCGATGCTGCTCGCGACGTTTTCGGTGAGCGCGGCATCAACGGTACGCGGATGGACGATGTCGCAGACAGGGCCGGTATCGCCCGGCCGAACCTGTACCGCTACTTCCCGAGCAAGGACGAACTGATCAAGCGGGTGGTCATCGCGGAGGTCGCGAAGATAAACGCCGAGCGACGACAGCGTCTACCCGTGGAGGGCTCAGTCCGGGAACTGATCGTCGAGTCACTCGCAGAGGGCGTCGAGCGGACCGACAGGGACATGTTGCTTGCGGTTGCGTTTGCTGACGACACGGTGGGCGTCACAGCGGAGCTCGTGGCTACCGATGATCAACTCCTCGGCGTTGAACTCGAGTATTGGCGACCGATCCTCGCCCATGGTCGGGCTCGGGGTGAAATCGCCGACCATCTTTCAGACGAGAAGATCGTGCGGTGGTTCATGACCAACCACTACTTCTTTATGACCAGTTCAACGCTCTTTCCCGCGGATCTGAGGCCGTGGATCTCCGATTTCATCGTGCCTGCGGTGTTGCAACACGGCGACGTGCCAAGCGGGGACAACGAACAGAAGGATCATCCATGAAGTACGCCGAGATGACTGACCCGGTACGTGGCAATAGTGAACCTGCGAGGTATTGGTCGACGACAAACGTCGCCGAAGCGACACCGGACATCCTCAGTCCGTTGTGCTGGAGTGTATGGGGCGATGGTCTCGAGCGTGCCTGGCTCACCTCGATGTACGAGTTCGGTGTCCTCGCCAAGAGCGAGCTCGCGATGGCCGAGGATATGAACCGCCGCTCGACTGCTTCCATCTACGGAAGGCAGGCCGCCAACGTCGACCTGCTTCGAGCGGTCCTTGCAAGGCTTCCAGGTGTCAAGCCCGATGAGGTCGAGCGGGACCTCCTCGGTAGCGTCAGGCCCGACACCCGCCAGGAGCCAGGCACCCCGGCTCGCGCACCCATCGTTCTGGTCAAGTTCCCCATTGCGATGCTCCGCCTGGACGGACGGATGCAACGGATGTACGACGAACAACGTACATGGTGGCGACGCGAGGTTTATGACGTTTCCCGCAAGGGGAGCGCGCCGACCGGGTCCCCCCTCGAACGCCTCAGGAGCGCCGCAGACCGCTTTGCGGTCGCGATGACGCTGCACGCGATGGTCCGGTTCCTACTACCCGCGGCCGAAGGTGCTGTGCACAGCGCAGCGCAATCCGCGGGCGCTTCCGAGCTGGCGGCACCCGCATTGCAGGGGTGGGGCAATGTCGCGGAGACGGAGATGGCTGAACGGTTGTGGAGGGTCGGTCGAGGCGAGGTGACCGTCGAAGATTTTCTGGCCGAGTATGCATTTCACGGTCCCAATGAAGGCAATGTCTACACGCGGTCGTGGCGCGAACAACCGGAGCGTGTCGAAGGTCTGGTCGCGTCATACCGGGGCCGGTCGGACGTCGCCCGACCACTCGATCGTGAGGCAGCTACGATGGCTGCCCGCGAGGAAGCCGAGAGGCAACTGCTGCGTGCCCTGCCACGGCGGAAGCGTCCGGTGGTGTCGTTCATGCTTCGCCGATCGGCTGGATTGATTCGTAAGCTCGAAATGGGTAAGGCCGCGTACCTGATGGCACTCGACGGTGCCCGCGCCGCGGCACGCGTCGTCGGGGCCGAGCTGGTCGAGGCAGGTCGGCTTGATGAGATCGACGACGCCTTCTTCCTCACCATCCCGGAACTCGAATCGCTCTTTGCAGACTCCACGGTTGACGTGCGGCCCCTTATTGCATACCGCCGAGGCGAACGTGAGCGATACGCGGACATGATCTTGCCGGTCTCGTTCACCGGGATGCCTACTGTGACGGCAGCACCCAACGGCGATCTCCGACGCACCGAGATCGCCGGCAAAGCATGGGGAGGCTGTCGAGTCGAGGGTCGGGCCCGTCTCGTGCTCAACGCTGCCGACGACATCGAACTCTGCCAAGGAGACATCCTTGTCTGCCGCTTCACCGATCCCAGCTGGGCGCCCCTGATGTCGCTGGCGGAGGCACTCGTCATCGACATCGGGAGCCAGTCCAGCCATGGCGCGGTCGTTGCCCGCGAGCTCGGCATCCCCTACGTCATCGGAACCGACGACGGCACCCGGATCATCAAGGAAGGCGACCGGATCGTCGTCGACGGTACGACAGGCACTGTCGTGATCTTGGACGCCGGTGACGTCCCGAAGGTCGATCTCGCAGTGTCGAAACAGATGAGAAGCGCTGAGGGATGACAGTGGCAAACCCGGATCAAGACGTCAACGAGCCAGTCGAACTGATCATCGTGCGCCACGGTCGGCCCGGAAACCCGCGCGAAAGCCAGAATCCTGCTGATCCTCCGCTCGGTGATCTCGGGCATCGACAGGCACGGCGCGTGGCTGAACATCTCAAAGCCGAAGGCGCGGATCGAGTGCACTCCTCTTCACTGCTGCGCGCTGCCGAGACCGCCGCCACGATCGCGCGTGAGCTGGATGTGCGGCTCACCTTCGATCCAGACCTGGCGGAGTTCGATCGAGATGCAACCGAGTACCTCTTCTTCGAGGACTTGATCGCAAACAAGGACCCTCGCTACGACGCATACCTACGCGAGGATCTCAGCCCATGGGGAACCGACGTGACCAGCTTCAGGAGTCGAGTCGCACGAGCCTTCGACAGATTGCTTCGCGAGTGCCGGCCCGGTGAGCGTGTGGTAGTCGTGTGCCACGGTGGTGTTCTCAACGCCTACCTCGGCGGGGTCCTGGGCATCGCCGAATTCATGTTCCACGATCCGGAGTACACGAGCATAAGCCGGGTCTTGGTTGACCATGGCCGCTCGCGACGCCTGGTCAGCATCAACGAGTCAGGGCACCTGCGGCGGCAGCAGAACCACGAAAACAGCCACTGAGGCTGCGAACGATTTCGTCCGAATGGTCACGGTCTGGCGATCAGCTGCCGCCGGTGTGGGGACGGACCGCTGATCACCGGAACAGATCCCGGCACCGACGAGGTCCCGGCGCCGGTCCGGGACTGGCGTGCACAGCATGACTGGTCGGTGACATCGGACCTGTTGTGCCCCACACCATTCCTCTCACCGGATGTCGTTGTCGAGTTCCTCGAGCAGGTGCTGCAGCCACCGGCAGGTTGCTTCGTGCCCTTCGACTTCCCGGTCCCAGCCGCGGGAGCGGGCGTCGTCGATCAGGACTTGTTCGGTCGCGGGCGGCCCTGATCCGTGGCGCGTATTCGCTGGTGGTGAGGAACTTCGGGCAGGTCAGGATCAGGTCGCATTCGCACGGCCCCTCGGCGGGTAGCCGCAGGCAGTGTCCCGGTTATCTTGAGGAAATTCGTCTTCAGCCAGTCCACGGTGTCGTCGTCGAGGGCATCGTGCAGCAGGGCATCGGCCGCCGGGCCGGCGATCCGGTGCCCGTCGGCGAGCGCCGACTCGTATTGGCGGCGGATCTCGGGATCGGAGATGCGGCTGTAAATCATGGACATGGTCGCGCTGTGATGTCCGAGTATTGCCATCGAACACCGGGTCAACACCCGCTCTACGGCAAGATCGTCTGGATCCGGGCGCCGCCTTCGGCGAGCTGGGTGCCGCGGGTGCCCGACAAGTGCTGACCCAAAGGGCATTCGATGCGGCGCAACGAAAAGGTCGAGCGCTCGCCGTTGTAGAGGCCGTCGCGTATGCACTCGAGGAGAGGATGTCCTTGCCCTCTTCACGGGAGTTCCCGGCGGGGACAACGCCGACGAAGCGAGAACTTCAGGTCGCCGAACTGGTCGCTGAGGGACCGACCAATCGCGAGATTGCCACCCGCAAGGAATCTCCCCGCGGATGGCGCAGGGGCACGTCGAGCACCTACTTGTGAAGCTGGGATTCACTTCTCGCGCACAAATTGCCGCGTGTCACGGAATCCCGGCATGTGAAACCGGGTCCAGACGGGCCAGCGGGCTGAGCGCGTCACGTATCTCCCGATTCTCTGCCCCTGATTGAGCTCCCCCGAACAGACCTGGCAAGTTCATCCGCCGGCGCGATCGAAGGCTGTGGACCGCTTGATGCGGGTTAGTTCCAACCGGGAGATTCGCCAGACACCGTCTTCCCGAATGTAATCGAGATAGTGTCCGTACCCGGTCAGCAGCGGAAACCCACTGTCCACTGGAGGTTCGACCAGGTCGAACGTCGCCCAGATACCTGTCGCGTGATCGGCATCGATAATCGTGATCTCGGGCGTGTGGCCCTGGTGGACCGTCACCGCACCGTCCAGGTGTGCACGGACCGACGCGATGAACGAGTCCCGGTCCTTCGGACCGGTAGTCGACTCGCCGATGTTGACCCACAAGGTTGCTGCCGAAGAGTGCAGCAAAGTCATCCCACTTGTGTTGGTCCAAAAACCTGAAGTAGCGGGCTTTTAGTTGCTTGATTTCCTCGATGGCGGTGAGACGCTCCACTATCGTCAAGTCGTCGGCCATGAAGTTCCGCCTTTCTCGTTGCGCCGACAACAGCCGGCTACTGCAGTTCGGGGTGCGAGAGGGTACCCTTGCGGCCCGTTGTGATGATTCGCCCGGAGCCGGAATCAATTCGGCACGACGGGCTGTCATCCGATGCGTACACACTGAGAATTCATCAACTGCTCTTGTGATGGAAGGTCTACCAGTGGAGTATTGCTGAAATGCAGTCGTCGTGCCATTACGGGAGAAATGGAATGCAACTCACGTTCTGCGTAAGGCTGCGTCGTGGTATCGTCGACTTTCGGTCTGGGGTGCGTGCGAGGCGTGCCGTGCGAAAGATGTTCTGCGGCTACTGCGAGCGCGACTTGTTCTGCTCGACGAGAAGTGGCGATCTGTACTGTTCCGACCAGTGCGCGGATCGGGACTGGGCTCGCCAAAGCTTGGCTATCTGTCTCCGGATGTACTGAGGGTGAGGGGGGTGGTTCGCGCAGCGTCGGCAAAGCCTGCTGCACAGACCACCACTCCTCTCACGGCCGATCAGTGGCCGATCGTCACTGTTCCTGCAGCACCATCGACTGTGATGACAGTTCCATTCGTAATTCGCCGTGTTGCGTCGGTGCAGGAAACGACGCAGGGGATCCCCAATTCACGGCTGACGATGGCCGCATGACTCATCGGTGCACCGACATCCACGACAACGGCTGCGGACGAGACGAATAAGGGCGTCCAGGACGGGTCGGTGCCAGGGGCGACGAGGATCTCGCCCGGTTCCAACTCGTCGGCCTGGCTTGGATCATTGATGACCCGGGCCGGGCCGGTGGCCACGCCTGCACAGGCGGCCACACCTTGAAGCACCACACCAGCGGCGGCGGTTTCCGCGGACCGGGCGTCCCGTCGTTCCCATGTATCGGGGGCGGGTGGTTCGCCGACAACGATGAACGGAGGCACGAGGGCCGCCATCTCTGCCATGCGAGCCCGGCGTTCCCGAATGATCTCGGTGTATCCGCCCGGATTCGCGACGAAGCCGTCGAATTCCTGCCGGGTCACGAGTGCAAAGTCCTCGGGGTTGTCGATATGCCCGGCTTCGGCGAGTCGCAGGCCGAGTTCACGGAACGGTACCTTGACTTCGCCGATCATGCGGACCAACGAAGTCTTGCTTCGCTCGCGGGCGGGAAGGAATACTTCGGCGGCGTGTAGGAGGGCCTCGAACTGTGCCGCCGTCGCCTCGTCGCCGGCGATTTTGTTCCGCACGGTCTCAATGGCCTCCGCACGGTCCTGTGCCATTCGTGCGAGGTTTGTTCGTGGTGCCTTGCTCTCGTCTGCGATGCGCATTCGGTCGATCGCGCCGAGTGCGATATCAGGGTGTGTCTGCCATGTGGGTGTGTTCATCTCCCACTCGTTGACGCCGCGCGACCCGAATTCGTACAGGAAGTGATCGAACTGCTTGACGAAGGCCACCACGTCCGCGTCGACGGACTGGCGAAGGCGGGTGTCCAGGCCTTTGACGCCTTCCGTGAAGAGTGTCTGTAGCGCATCGGACGACCTTGCGATTCTGCCGAGGTCCCACATCGCCAGTGATGGTGCGGCTGAGTCGACGTCACCGAAACCGCTGATCAGCGGAGTCAGTAGCTCGGGCACGCCCAGGCTGGCGGTGAGTGCAGCGAGACCGCCGACCGGGATGGAGGCGACGTAGATGAGAAAGAAGTGGTCACTCACCCAGGGAAGGAACAGAGATTCCTGGATGCCCAGGGCGCGTTCAGCAAGCTGCTCGTTGGTCAATGCGTCGAGGTCAGGTCGTTCCCTGCGCAGGTCAGCAGCCCTGGTGCGGTACTCCTCTAGTTCGGGGAGCCCGTCGGCCGTCATCGCCCAGTTGATGATCTCGCCCATGCGTGCGGTCAGCTCCGGGTTTACGTCCTCGGGGCGAGGATCGTAGGGCGGGACACCGGGCTGGCTGCCGAAGTAGGACTGGTCGACAAGGTCGGGGTTGCTTCCGGGCATCCGCACGCCCATGACTCGGGAGACCGATACGTTCAGGTAGCCGTAACCGCCGAAGATGCCGATCATTTCGTCGTGTTCGCTGTCGAACTCGTCCTTGTCGAACGCGCCGAATCGGATCAGTCCGTTGCGCCACCCGTGCTCTGCGCCGCGCCAGACCTCACCGGTGGCGGCCAGTGGTGTGACCACATCGGGAAAGACCTCCGAGATGTTGGACCTGGTGTAGATGGGGAACCGCTTGCTCGGCGGGGTGTCTGCCAACCACGGCTCGTCGAGGGTGCTCATGATGCTCCTGTTGCTCTAGGTAAGCGGCGTCCGAAAAGATGCGCTGACGCGATGTGCATCACGTCACACCAGATAGTCTTACAATAGAATATCTAGAACGCAAGTATGAATGGACATCTCCAGGGGTCATGCTTACTCTATTGATAGAACATCGAGTGGTAGAGGGTATGGGTTTTCGAGCGGCGTTCCCCGTCGGCTCGCTGTGACGTCGAGAGGAATAATTCGGTGGAGCTGGTACTCGTTCGACACGCTGAACCGGACCGAGCGGCCGCCGGGCCGGCACGAGCGAACCCGGGACTCAGCGATCGAGGACGCGAACAGGCAGCCCGAGCCGCCGACTACCTCGCTGCTGAGGATTTCGCTGCGCTCTACACCTCGCCCCTCACCCGCGCGATCGACACTGCGGACATCATCGGGGAGGCCGTGGGTCTAAATCCCCACATCAGGGCCGATCTCGCCGAGTTCGATCGGGACGCCGCCGAATATCTGCACTTCGAAGATCTTCGCGTCAACAACGACCCTCGATACGAGGCGTTTCTCCGGGACGACCTGAGTGCCTGGGGCACTGATGTTCCTTCCTTCAGGAAGCGCGTCACAGCGGAATTCGACCGCATCATCGACGCTCACCCCGGCGAACGAGTCCTCGTCGTCTCTCACGGTGGCGTCGCCAATGCCTTCATCGGAGGACTGGTCGGTGCGAGCCGGCTGACGATCCATGAGCCCGGGTACACCGGCTTCGCGCGGATCCGAGCCGGTCGCACGCGTCGCACCCTCGTCAGTTTGAACGAAACCCCGCACCTGCGCGGTTTCGACCTCGGTATACGTGCAGTTCGAACGCAAGGAGCATGAGAGTGTCCGATTCGGATTTCGACGTCGTTGTCATCGGCGCCGGCGCCGCAGGCCTGGCCGCGGCGCTGTCGGCCGTCGAGCAGGGCTGCGAGCGGGTCTTGATCAGTGAGGCCACGGCCGTCGTGGGCGGATCCTCACGACTCGCCGGCGGCGTCATCATGGGCAGCGGCAGTGAACTCCAGCGCAACGCAGGCATCGAGGACGATCCGACGGATCTGTTCAAGGAATACATGTCGCTCAACCACTGGGATGTCGCGGCGGGTCCGGTGAAGCGACTGACCGCGCGGAGCGGCGAAACGATCGACTGGTTGAGCGAACGCGGGGTGGCCTTCTTCGATCGCCTGATTTTCGGCGGGGACGAACGAAAGCCGCGATCGCACTGTGTCGACGGCGGCGGACAGGCCCTCGTCAACGCCTTGTGGTCGGCATGTCAGCGCGCGGGCGTCGATGTGGCACTGGGCCACCGTGTCGAGCAACTACTCACCGACGGGGACAAAGTGACAGGGGTACTCGCCGAAGGCGAGACGATCACAGCCGACGCCGTCGTCATTGCCACCGGGGGATTCGGTGCCAATCCTGATCTGCTGCAGAAGTACTTCCCCTCGTCGTGGACGACGGACTGGACGTGGTATATCGGTGCGGATGGGTCGCGAGGCGATGCGATCGGCTTCGCCGAACAGCTCGGAGCCCAGCTCACTGGATTCGACCGCGGCCTGCGGACGCTCGACCCCCACTTCGCCAAACTCAACGAAGCGTTCCTCCCGGGATGGACCGTGCTGCTGGACGCGTCCGGCCGCCGGTTCTGTGACGAGACTGCGCCGTACGGAATCCTCGACACCTTGGTACGGGCACGCGGCAACCGCGCGTTCGTCGTCTTCGACGACGCTGCTCTGCGCCCGCCGACAGACCAGGCAGACCGATACCGGGACTGTTATAAGCAGGTATGGCCGAACCATCCGCCCTTCCGGCCCAAGAACTACACGGCAGACCTCGTCGACGAGAACATCACCACAGGCAAGGCCAAGGCCGCTTCCGATCTGCCCGCTCTCGCGGACGCGATCGGAGTGCCCGTCGACACCCTCGAAGGTGAGGTAGCGCGATACAACGCTCTCGCGATCGAGGGGGAAGACATCGACTTCGGGAAGGCGGGCAAGTTCCTCATGCCGCTGAAGACGCCGCCCTTCTACGCTGTCGAAGTTCGCCCGGCGACCGTCAACGTGACCTCCTGCGGGCTCCGAATCGACCAGAAGGCACGAGTGCTGCGGCAAGACGGTTCGGCCATCGACGGGCTGTTCGCCGCCGGCGAATGCACCGGCGGAATTCTCGGCGAAACCTACATGGGAAGCGGAAACTCCTTGGCGAACGCGTGTGGCTTCGGCCGGATCGCCGGCGAAGAAGCCGCTCACAAGGCCAAGTCCGGAGCTGCATCATGACAATGCCCGGCGCCGTGGAGGCATTCCTCGCTGCAGTCCACGCCCGCGACGCCGCCGCGGTCGCAGCCTGCTTCACACCGGATGGCGTCTACCACTTCGCGGTCCCTCAGGAGCCCGCCCGTGGACGGGAGGCCATCGCAGGCACCTTCGCGAAAATACTCGAAGCCTCCGACCGGGTGCAGTGGGACCTCGTGACCTCCGCGCTCGACGGCGACCGCATCTGGCTCGAGCGCGTGGACCGGTTCTGGTTCTCCGGACGCGAGGTAGCCATCGAGTGTGTCGGAGTCGTCGAACTGGACGGTGGCGGCCTCATCGCAACAGTCCGCGACTACTGCGACATGGCGACATGGCGCGCCCGTAGGGAATCGGTGGTCTCCTCCCACTAACGAGCGGCCGTGTCGCACGGAGATTCCCGATCTCCGCGGTAACCATCAGACGCGTGGGGCGATCCTCCACGAACCCACCCTCGGGGTGGGGCCCGGCTTCAACCATTGGCCGGGTCGGCGCAACATTTCTCCCCTACGGCGCAAGCCGTAGGGGAGAAATGTGAAACCTCGAGTCAGACGTACATCGATTCGATGGTCTCGGCATATCGCTGCAAGATGTTGTTCCGCCGAATCTTTCCCGTGGCGGTGACCAACGGGGAATCGGGGTCCCACTCGCTCTCCGCGGACACGAGCGCGAACGACCTGATCTTCTCCGCTCCCGGCAGTCCCGCGTTGATCTCGTCGAGGTGACGGCTGACGATCGAGCGGACCGCCGGGTCGGAAGTGAGCTCCGCCGGCGACCGTTCCGCGACTCCGAGGTCGGCCGCGCGCTTGACGACGGCGTCAGGATCGAGCACCAGCAGCGCCGTGATGTACGGCCTGCCGCTGCCACACAGCACGGCGTGGCTCACCAGTGGAATTTGCAGTAGCCGCGCTTCGATCGGTGCGGGACTGACGTTGTGCCCGGACGTGGGCACCAGCAGGTCGTCCATCCGGCCTCGGACGATCAAATTGTGGTCGGCGTCCATTGAGCCGAGGTCGTTCGTGTGGAACCAGCCGTCCTTGTCGAGGACGGTCCGCGTTCGGGCGTCGTCACGGTAGTAACCGGCGAACACGGCCTCACTTCGTACGAGGATCTCGCCGAGATCGGAGACGGTGACCTCCACTCCGTCGAAAGGCTTTCCGCACGTTCCGAGTACGAGTCGGTGGGGGTCCCAGGTCCCTACCCCGCAGGTCTCGCTTTGGCCGTAGCAGTCGGCCAGGGGTATGCCTGCAGCAAGCCAGAATTCCTGAATGTGTCGGGGGAGTGGCGCCGAGCCCACGATCGCGATGTCGATCTGCCCGAGTCCCAGCGTGTCCAGATGGCGCTGGAGGGCGTCGCCGGGGCCGGGAACCGTAGCGCTCGGTCCGATGGTGGAATCCGTTGCCGACAAGTCCTGTATGCGGACGTACAGCTTCTCCCACATGCGCGGCGCACCGAACAGCATGTGTGGCTTGGTCTGGGCCAGAAGCTCAGGGAACAGTTCGAGGCTTGCGCAACAGGTCACCGCGCTGCCTTGAAACATGTGCACGTAGTGGGTCGCCAATCGTTCACCGATGTGCGCCATCGGAAGGTACGACAGCTGACGGCGGCCGCGAAGGCTGATGCCCATCCGGCTCATGAGCGTCCGAGCGGCAAACAACAAGTTGCGGTGGGTCAGTGGCACACCCTTCGGGTTCCCCGTCGTACCAGACGTATACAGCATCGTGGCAATGTCGTCCGGATTGCTGCGGCGCGACAGTTCAGCCAAATTCGTCGGCGATCGCGCAGCGAGGCTTGCGAGCTTGACGATGTCGTCGTCCGCCGGCACGGCCTCGACCGCGATCAACCGGGGACGGTGGTTACTCCTCGCTTCGGCGGCGCGGGCCCGTTCGAGCTGAAGGTCGTCCTCGACGACAACCGCGACCGGAGTGCAGTGCCCCCAGATGTAGCTCAGCCGGTCGATCGACGGCGAGTTGTACACCGACACCGGTATCGCGCCGATGAGCATCAAGGCGGTATCGACCAGATAGAACTCGGCTCGATTGGTCAACATGAGGACGACATGATCGCCGGCGCGAATGCCCGACGACGAGAACCCGTCCGCGAGGGCAGCGGCTTCCTGACCGTACTCTGCCCAGGTCAGGGCTCGCCCGCTGGCCCCGCACGTCAATGCGAGGTGCTCGCCACAGGTCTCCACGGTGTGAAGAAAGGCCTCCGTGAGGGTGGAGGTCTCCCGCGCCGCAGTATCGTCATGTGTCACGGCATCTCCTGATGCTCCGCTGTTGCGTCTGGTTTCCGGGCCGCCTCGCGCGCGGTGCTCACCCGTCGAGCGGCGGAGGTCAGCCGCGTCGAGTGGAGTAGTGCTGCCGAAGGCTGTGCAGGATCGGCTCCGCCGCCTCGGCGCGGCCGTCCTCGTCACGGGCCCATCGGGATGTGGCACTCGCGACGTCGACAACCAGCTGTCCGTACCGCGCATGCCGAGCATCGAGGACGGCGAAGGCTTCGTAGCGAGGTGATCGACGAGACTCGTCGGAGAGCTCGTCGAGTCGAGCGCGTTGGGCGGCGAACGCTGCCGCCCGGGCGTCATCCGCTTCGGTCCATACGCGCCAGTTCTCCAGCACGGCAGCCACCGACTCCGTCTCGAGGCCGAGCTTTGTCGTGGTGTCGTTCCAATCGACCTGTGCAAGAACAGCCCTGACTTCGCGGAGCCTGTTGAGGGCGTGCTCGTCGGTGAGCTGAGGTTCGATGGTTTCTTTCAGGATCCTCGAGATTCCCGAGATGATCTCTTGTGGTGCGGGGCGCATGATTCAGCCTTTCTCCGCCGCGAGTACCTGGTCGACGACCTTGGCGATCAGCGCATCGACGGGCGCCGCCGGCCGATCCGATCCCAGCTCGCAGAAGTTGCGGACACCGTTGAGCGCGATGATCGCCAGACGGAACGTGGATAGGATCTGCCAGAAGGTCAGCGCTGTCGGTGATACGTCGATACCGGTTCGGGCGGTGTACCGCGCCAGGAAGTCCTCCTGGGTCCACTGACCGGGAATGAAGTGCTCGCCGCGATACAGCGGGGTTGTGTACCACCCGAGGTCGTCGAGGGGGTCGCCGAGGCGGGCGAGTTCCCAGTCGAGGAGGACACCGAAATCGCCGCCGTCGACCAGCACGTTCGCCGGGCGAAAGTCACCGTGGACGAGCACGAGGCGGTCCGGGCCGGTCGGAAGGTGGTCCCGAAGCCATTCGGCGCACAGGCGCAGGCCCGGTTGCGGTTCGAGTTCGTTGCTGGTGAGCTCGCCGATCCACCGCTCGAGTTCGTGTTCGGCCGGCGAACTCGCCGGAACCGGCAAGATCTGCCGTAACCCGAGTGCGTCGATTTCGAGCGAATGCAGCTGCCCCAGAACGTCACACATGCCCTGAGCCAGCGTCAGTCGCTGCTCAGCGGTCAGGTGCAGAGGATTCTTGTCACGGAGAACACCGCGATGCGCCCTGCCGTCGTAGCGGTCACCGATCATCGTCGGGCGGGCGAGGTCCGCGCCCTCGTCGTCGAGCCAGCGCACCCGCGGCGCTGGAATCGTGGTTGCTTCCAGGGCTTCGAGGAGACGGAACTCGGCACTTCTGGCCGTATCCACCACCGCGCTGGTCGGGTCCCGGCGCATCAGGAGCCGATGAGTCGATCGTTCCCCGGCCTCGGTCCACGTGGCATCGAATGGCCAGTTTTCCCGGGAACTGCCGGTCCCGGCGCGATAGAGCGCCGCGATCTCGGGTTCGGCACCGGGAGGAAGGTGCCGGCTCAGAAAGGCACGCAACGCGTCGGTCAACTCCGGCATCGTCAGTTCTTCGGTGGACACGGCGCTACTCATCGCTTGCCTTCGCCTTCGCGGGCTTCGGGGGGATGGCTTCCGGGTACCGCGCGTAACCGGGCAGCACCATGTACTCCATCACGCCGTACCCGACCTGGCCGTTGTGCCGCACCTCCACGAGGTGGTCGCTGCCTGCCTTCGCGTACCGGTAGAAGTTGTCCTTGTCGTTGAGATCCCACACCTCGTGTTCGAGGCTGTTCTCCCCTTTCCAGTGACCTTGGTACCAGCCGTTCCAACCCTCGTATCCCCCGCCGCGCAGATGCGCGCGACCGGGATGAGCGGTCAGTTCGAATTCGAGTTTCTTGCCGCTGTCCAGGGTGAGGGTGATGCGACCCCCGGCCAGGGTGGCGGCCGGGGCCCCGTCCACCCAGCGCAAGTCGTGGTCCACCCCGACGATCAGCTCGTCCTGATCTCCCTCCGGTGCACCGATCGGCCGCGAGAACGCCGCGGAGAGGTGCACCGGCCGACCGGGTTCGGCCTCGTAGTAGTAGAAATGGAGACCGAAGTCGGGCAGCTGAAGTGGGCAGAACATCAGCATCTTCCACTCTGGGCGTTCTCCGGGAGGGGCGCCCTGCGCGCGCGGCAGCGGCCGGGTTCCCCACGAGTGGTCACGCTCGCTCCACCACGTGTCGGGTGTCAGGGTGGCCGCATAGTCGGGCGCGGTCAGGCTGCCTGCCGCGCGGCCGACCTGGACGTACCGGACGGCGTCGTAGGTGACCTTGGATCGACTGACTTGGAAATGGCGGCCCTCGAGTGTGGGCTCCATGCGTCCGGACCACGTGATGTCGAACTCGATCCCGGACGGGTTCGGTTCGAGGGTCAGACGCAGTTCTTCGAGGGGTTTGATCACCTCGATGGTCAGCGGACCGACCTTCATGACGTGGCTTTCCGGTGCCAGCGCCCGGGAAAGTCTCAGGTTGTGCTGTTTGCCGTTGCAGGACAGGGCAACGAACGCCTCTTGTACATCCTGGTTCGGGTACTGCCCGATCCCGATGCTGAGAACGGTGTCCTTGTTCTCGACGTCCTGGATGCTGATCC
Source organism: Rhodococcus sp. JVH1 (assembly GCF_000280725.2). NCBI lineage: Bacteria > Bacillati > Actinomycetota > Actinomycetes > Mycobacteriales > Nocardiaceae > Rhodococcus > Rhodococcus sp. JVH1. Next base: position 1,120,820 of record NZ_CP166290.1, read on the forward strand.
AGTACCGCTCACGCCAGCTGGGATCGCTCGATCCCACCATCGCGTGGGGGTACGAGACCTGATGGGTGAAGTACTCGTCGGGCGGTGTCAGACGGACCACGGTGATTCAGCCTCGCTCGTCATTGTCGGTCGGGAACTGGGCGACGAGAGTCTTCTTGTCGGTCTTCTCGCCGGCCAGGGTGGGAAGTGGGGTGTCCTGGAACTGCCACCGAGTTGGAATCGCGAAGTATGAGAGCGTGCCGGTGAGGAATTCGCGCAGTGTATCGGACGTGGGAGGGGTGCCTCCGGGACGGAAGACGACAACGGCTGCCAGTTCTTCCCCGAGGTCGGGGTGGGGAAGACCGATTGCGGCGACCTCGATGACGTCGGGATGATTGGCCAGCGCGGCCTCGACGTGGGCGCAGGCAATGTTCTCGCCACCGCGGATGACGATGTCTTTGCTCCGGCCGTCGAGGAACAGATAGCCCTCGTCATTGGTGTGCCCGAGGTCTCCGGTGTGGAGCCAGCCTTCGGCATCGACGGTTCCGTCGTCGATGCCGATGTAGCCGAGCATCACCGTTGGGGAGCGAACCAGGATCTCGCCGACGCCCCGCTCGTCCGGTCCGAGGATCTCGAGCTCCACAACCGGATAGGGGCGGCCCACGGTGCCGGGATACCGCTCGAGATCGCGGTTGCCGGCGACGGTGAGGAACCCACCGGATTCGGTCATTCCCCAGGTGTTGCCCAGTCCCCGCTCCCGAAGCTGGGGCAGCTTCCGCTGCATTCGCTCGAGAAGGCCGGGGGTCACCGGGGCGCCGCCCAACGGCCACGACCGCAAGCTCGACAGGTCGAACGAGTCGAAGTCGGGATGCTCGAGTACCCGGCTCGCCATGGTGGGCACACCGCCCCAGCTCTGCACCTTCTCCTGCTCGATCAACGTAAGCACCTGATGCGGGTCGAAGCGGCCTGTGTTCAGGACGATCTTGCCGCCGTTGATCAGCTGGGTGACGAGGTTGGAGATTCCACCGATGTGAAACAACGGGGTGCAGACGAGGGTCGATGCCTGCGGTGCGTCGTCGGGGAGTTGCTGGGGGAGCCGGCGCGAGCGGAGCAGCAGGTTGTGCTGATTGGCGATGACGGAACGAAGTGACAGCTCAACAGCTTTGGGCATGCCGGAACTGCCGGAAGTGAAGAGAATGAGAGCCGGCGCGTCCTCGTCTCCCCGCGACAAGGTGGTGTCTTCTCGGCGGGGTGAGAGTTCCGAGTCGGCTGCCTCGAAGAACCGACGGAGGTCTGCCACCGGTGTCGTCGGGACGGTCACCGAGTCCGGCGGCTGGGGCATATCGGTGACAATGCAGCGCGGTGACACCACGTCGACGGCGTTGTCGATCTCGTGCGGACTCCACCATCTGTTGCCGAGCACCGGCACGGCGCCGATCATCCACAGCGACCACAGCGCGAGAACCCAGTCGGGACTGTTGTAGGCGAGGAGCATGACCCGGTCGCCTTCGCGAACACCGAGATCGGCAAAGTGCTTGCAGGCCGGCGCAATCGCGGAGGAGAACTGGCGGAAGGTGATGCGACGGTCACCTTGGACCATGTACGTGCGAGTGTTCCACCGCTCGGTGCCGAGGAGGAGTTCCTCGAACGAACGCGGGTGAGGCTCGTAGAGCAGCCCGGGATGGCCCGCGTAGTCCGCCGAACGAACGTCGGTGCCCCACACCTGCTCGAGCGTGTCGCGCTCGCTGCTGTGGGTGTTCGTCATCGTCCTTGCCATGTTCCTGGCCTCTTTTCCTTGAAGGCATTGACTGCTTCGCGAAGATCGCCGGTGGAAGCGCTGATGGCTTCGAGGTAGAAGGCGGTGTCGAAGACCTCGTCGATGCGCGCGTGCATGCCCTTGTTCAGCGCTCGTTTCGTGAGCTGGACTGCGGCCGGGGGAAGTTCGGCGACCTTCGCGGCGAGCGACCGTGCCAGCGGCGCGACCTCGTCCGCGGAGTCGACCAGTTCGGTCACCATGCCCAGCCGGTATGCGTCCTCGGCCAGGAGTGGTTCACCCCAGAGCAGGTGCCGTTTCGCGCGGACCATCGGCAAGTTGGCCGGCCAGGTCACGCAGCCGCCGTCTCCGGGCACGAGCCCGAGTTGGACGTGCGGGTCGGACAAACGGACCGACGGAGTGGACACGATCGCATCGGCGGTCAGGATCAAACTGGTCGCCACACCGAACACGTGCCCGTGCAGGGCGACCACAAGTGGCTTCGGGAAGTCGGCGAAAGTTCGGAACAGCTGGCGGCCGTCGTCGACCTGCTCCAGGAGGACCTGCAGGTCGCTGTTGGCCGCGAGCATGGCCTCGGTGTCACCTCCGGCGGAGAAGTGGCGCCCGGTCGATGTGAGAACCACTGCGCGGACGCCGCGATCCCTTCCGAGTTCGCTCAGCGCCCCGCCAAGTTCGCCGAGGAGGTCGCTGTCGAAGCGGTTGAGCACATTGGGACGGCACAGTTGCAGCTCGCCCACGTGACCGTCCTTCGACAGTCTCACAGTCTTGTAGTCCGCCATTTCAGCCTTTCGACTCGACGAGAAAATTCGGTCATCGGTGACCTCGCGCGCAGAATGTGCGCGAGTCGTGGCGTCGATGACGTCGTGCACTCGGGCTCGGTGCGTCTCGATCGTAGCGTACTACGTTGCTTCCTCGATAGTTGTTTATTAGAGTAAGTTGCAGGCTCTGCGCCGGTGTTCGTTCCCGGCGCGGCCCCGTCCCCACATGAACGACAGAAGGAGTGTGCGCTGATGACGTTTGCTTCGCGAAACGCAGAGGATGGTGGAGCGCAGCCTGCTCTGCGCTGCGGCGACACCGAGATGACCTGGGACCAGGCCGACACGGCTCTGCGGCGGATCGCAAACGGACTGAACGCGCTCGACCTCGGTACGCTCCGGCGCGTAGCCGTTTTCGGTGGCAACTCCACCGAAGCCGTCCTTGCGTACGGGGGCATCACCCTTGCCGGCGCCTCGGCTGTCCCGGTCAACTTCCACCTGACAGCCGAAGAAGCGGCCTACATCTTCGAGGACTCCGGCGCATCCGTGGCATTCGTCGACGCCGACACGCTCGAGCGCGGCCGCGCCGCGGCAGAAACGGCGGGCATCGCGACGATCATTGTCTGGGGCGAGATCCCGGAGACGGTGGATCCCGCAGGTCATCGGTGGCACGAATGGCTCAGCGCCGCATCCGACACGGAGCCGAGCACCGACCTCACGCCGCTGCCGTCGCTGGTGTACACCTCGGGCACGACCGGACGGCCCAAGGGAACCGAACTGCCACCCACTGCCTTCGCCGGTGGCGCCGATATTGCCGAACACCTGGTGCGGCTCGGCGAAAACTCCCTGGTCAAACATGGGAGACACCTCGTGGTGGGGCCTCTGTATCACAGTGGCCCATTGGTGGGGACCCGGTTGTTCCTGGCCGGCGTTCCGGTCACGGTGCTGCCCAAGTTTGATCCGCAAGCGGTGCTCGAGGCGATCGAGAGGGATCGGATCGGCTCCTCGATCATGGTTCCGACACACTTTCAACGGATTCTCGCGCTGCCGGACCAGGTGCGGTCGAGGTACGACCTCGGGTCGTTGCGATTCGTGCAGCAGGTCGGGGCGAAGTGCCCCACCGACGTCAAGGCCGCAATCATCCAATGGTGGGGACCGGTCGTGTGGGAAAGCTACGGCGCCAGCGAGGTCGGCACGGTATGCCGCATTAGCGCCCAGGAGTGGCTGGAGCACCGTGGTTCCGTCGGCAGGCCCGTTCCACCCTTCGAAGTGGTGGTCGTCGACGCCGACGGAGAGCCGGTACCGCCCGAAGTCACCGGCCGCCTGTACTTCCGTGATGCGACCGGCCGCGGCGTTGTCTACCACAACGCCTCCAACACGGACGCGCACCTCGAGCCCGGACTGTTCACATTGGGTGAGATCGGATACCAGGATGCTGACGGGTACGTCTATATCACGGACCGCTTCTCGGACATGGTGGTCTCGGGAGGAGTGAACATCTACCCCGCCGAGTCTGAGCAGGTCCTGGCCGCCCACCCCGGGATCGGCGAAGTGGCATGCATCGGAATCCCGGACGAGCAGATGGGTGAGCAGCTACTGGCACTGGTCGTGCGGAACGATCCAGACCTGACGGAGCGTGAAGTCCTCGCCTACTGCCGGGACCGGCTGTCGCACTACAAGTGCCCCCGGTCCGTCGAATTCGTCGAGACGCTGCACCGCAGCGCGGTAGGGAAGATCAACAAGCGGACGCTGCGCGCACCCTACTGGGATCAAGAATCGGCACCTGTGCGGCAGTAAGGCGCGACGCACCCGGAATGTGTCATCCCCCGCGTTCCCGGATCAGGTCGACGCATCAACCTGATCCGGGCGGGTCACTGCGGGATCTGGCCATCGGACGGACCTCATGACGAGGATACGTGCGGCGTCTCGGCTTACCGGTCGCTCGTCTGCGGATTCGATCCGCATTCGATGCCGGGGGTTTCAGCGCGCGTGGCTGTTGCCCAGGCCACGTTCTCGATCGACGATGGCGCCGACCGCGTCGGTATAGATCAAACCTCTCGATGTGAACAGCTGGTGGGAGAACCCTGGCCTCGGGCAGTGCAAAACGAAGGCCGCCGAAACCTGGGTCGAGCATGCAGGGTGCGTGTCCACCTTGGGCAGCCTTGGATACCCCGCCGCGCCGCCGTGAGCGAGGCCTTTTAGTGGGCGCGGTCGAGGTCGCCGGCCGCTTTTCGGATCGGCGCGACAATCTCCACAAGAGCCTCCGCCTGATCCCGGGTCAAGCCGGGGAGGCCGAAGTCAGCTCTGCTCAGGACTTCGGTGGCCTCATCCACGAGCACGCGGCCAGCGTCGGTGATGGTGACGAGCGTAGCTCGACGGTCCTTGGGGTGCGCCTGCCGCGTGAGCAAACCGCGAGCTTCCAGACGATCCGTGGCAATCGTCACCGTGGTCGCGTGAACCAGAAGATGCCACGCCACCCGGCTTAGCAATCGAGTGCCGGTGTCGCTGAGCTGGAGCGTTTTCAGCATGAGGTAGTCCGTCAGGCTCATCTCGAAGCCCTTCTTCAGCTCTTGTTCCAGCACTGACGTCATGAGTTGGTGCAGACGCAGGACCGAACTCATCGCCAAGAAGGGATACGGGTCGTCGTCCACCTGCTGCTGCCAGTAGAACTTGATCCACTGCATGGGATCTAGCTTTTCTACGTCAGTCAACTCGGCGTTGCGTGCAGTCTTCTTTGCAGCTCTCGGGGTCACCGTTTTCTTCGCGGCTCTCGGTGCAACCGCTTTCTCCGCGGCTTTCCGCACTACCGGCTTCTTCGCGACTTTGGGTGCCACTGTCGTTCTCCTTCTGTCACATCAGGTCAGGGCACGCACAGATGCTCAGATCGGTGAAAATCGAACCCTAGAGTACCCAGGTTATCAGCTGCCCGGCTCGGCAGTCGTCACATAGGCTGGCCGACTGCCGCACGGCGTCTCAACTCAAGACATGCATGGCGGCTGATTGTCTCAGGCCCCTGGGGACACCCACGGCCTTAGCTAATTGACGATCGGCAGAGCGTGGTTCTCGAAATTCGGCTACCGTCGGGGCGCTGCTTGGGTCGGTAACTGCTGATATAGCTGATTCCACGGCGACGTAGGGGCTGCGTTTGAGTGTCGGGTTTCAGTCCGCGACCCGCGAGGCCTGCAAAAAGAATGAAACGCGCCCATCGGACACTCCAGTAGTGGCTTTCGATGCAGTCGGGCGGCGCGCACGGGCTGCTATCGGAACATTCCTGATCCCCTGATGTGACCTTTGCGCGCCGCGCCTGTTTGCAAACACTCTTCTTGTCAATGTTCTATCGTTAGAGTAATCTCGGTCGCAGCGGAAGTCGCCATCGCACGGAGGAAGCATGACTGTGACTCACACTCAATTCGACGGTTTGTTCGAGTTGAATCCGCAGAGCGGCCGCTGCCCGTACACCACCTACTCGCAAGTCCGAGAAGAGGCACCGCTGTGGGTGGAGCGACTCAACGCCTTCATGGTGACGCGATACGACGACGTCGTGTCGGTACTAAGTGACGCTCAGACGTACTCGTCGGCAATGGCCAGTGTTCCGGCGTCGGTTACGCCGCTCGCACGCAAGATCTCCGAAGACCCGAACGCGTCCGCCATCCTCCGCGGACAATTGCAGCGTCGACTCGAGATCAGTCGATCGGCCGTGCTCCTCAACGCCGATCCGCCGATCCACGTGCGGCAACGCAAACTGGTGAACAAGGGTTTCACTGCCCGACGCATCGCCGCACTCGAGCCGGAAGTGCACGCTATCGCCAACGACCTGATCGACACTTTCATCGATGTCGGACAGGTCGACCTGGTGCAGGAGTTCGCGATCAAGCTCCCCATGGCGGTGATCGCGAACATCCTCGGTGTCCCGAAATCCATGACTGACACCTTAAAGTGGTGGTCAGATTCCTTCGCTGCCGAAACCGGCAACTTGAACCTTACACACGACGAGCTGGAAGACATGTTCTCCGCAGTCGACCAGTTCTACGACTACTTCACCAGCCAGATTGCAGATCGGCGCGTCAGACCCCGAGACGATCTGCTCACCGACCTGGTAAGGGCAAGCGTGAGCGGAGAAGAACCGCTCACGCTGAACGAGATCCTTCAAATGCTCGTCCAGTTCCTGATCGCCGGCAATGAAACAACAACCAACCTGCTGGCATCGATCATGTACAAACTGGTCACGGACCACAACCTCATGACGCGAGTGCGCCACGACCACAAAGAGATCCGTGCGCTCACCGAGGAAGTGCTTCGCCTCGAACCCCCAGTGCAGGGACTCTTCCGCATCGCCAACGAAGACGTCGAGATCGGCGGAACACCGATTCCTGCCGGATCCCTCATCTGGCTGGTGTACGGATCGGCGAACCGCGATCGGTCGGCGTACCCAGCCGCGGACGACCTCGATCTCGACGGCGCACTGTCGAGGCAGCATCTCGCGTTCGGCAAGGGCGAGCACTTTTGCCTTGGTGCTCCCCTTGCCCGGATGGAGGCGGGGATCAGCATCGAAATCCTGCTGTCCCGACTCGATGACATCCGACTCGATTGTGCCCCAAACGATGTGAAGTATCTTCCCAACGTCGTTCTTCATGGATTGAAGGCTCTTCCGCTGACCTTCCGCAAGGTGGTGTAATTATGGTTTTCAAACTGCGACACCCGCTCAACGGTCACATCTACTCCGCACTGCCCGATGCGCGCGTCGAGGTCGACAAAGGCGGTAAAACAGGTGTTTTCGACCGCTACGGTGTCTGGCTTTCCGGCGAGGTCCGTACAGCGGATCCGGAGATGTGCCGATGGGTGGGGACACATGAGAAGGCAGTGGTGTCCCGGCACGCCTCGGGTTTCGGGAGAAGCCACGCATCAACCCCGACCCCGTCTGCCAAGGAGGTGTGATCAACGCTATGACCGATCTCGAACCGCGAACACGCATCGACCGCTCGCCTGGAGTGAGTTATCAGGACCTGCTGGACGCCGACACCCAGCAAGTGCCCGACTTTCTCCGCATGGAGTCGCCGCACGATCTCGGAACCGCAGATATCCCTGCGTACTTCTACTTCTCACCGGAGATCCACGAGTTGGAGAAGGAGAAAATCTGGCGTAAGACATGGCAGTTTGCCTGTCGCGAGGAACTCATTCCGAATGTCGGTGACACCGAAATCTACGACATCGCGAACATCTCCATTCTCCTCGTCCGCACTGCGCCCGACGAGATCAAGGGATACTACAACGCCTGTCTTCACCGGGGTCGGCAGCTTCGGGAGGAGCCCGGCAGTGTGCGCGAACTGCGTTGCCAGTTCCACGGGTTCTGCTGGGGCCTGGACGGTTCCCTGAAACACGTGCCGGCCCAATGGGACTTTCCACAGATCGAACCCGACAAGTTCGGTCTGCCCGAGGTGCTGGTGGACACGTGGGGTGGATTCGTCTTCGTGAATATGGACCGTGACGCCGAATCCCTCCTGGATTACCTCGGAGAGATCCCGGCGCAATTCGCGCGCTGGGACTTCGAGGATCGCTACACCCAGGCGCATGTCGAGAAGGTCCTGCCGTGCAACTGGAAGGTGGCGCAGGAAGCGTTCATGGAGTCCTTCCACGTCGTCACCACACACCCGCAGTTGCTGCAAGGCATCGGCGACGCCAACTCCCAATACGACTACTGGAGCAATGTCAGTCGCGCGGTCACACCACGGGGAACCCCGAGCCCGCATCTCACCGTGCAGCCGACCGAGCAAGAAATCTTCGATTCGATGATGGGCCTCGGTCTCGAGGACGCCCCGATCAAGACGTTGCCCGACGACGTCCGTGCTCGCACCGTGATCGCAGACGCGACCCGCAAAGCCATGGCCGACACCCTGGGAGACAAGGCACAGAGCCTGTCGGACTCCGAATGCGTCGACACCTTCTTCTACACGGTGTACCCGAACTTCCACCCCTGGGGTGCCTACAACCGCACGTGCTACCGGTTCAAGCCCAATGGGGACGATCCCGAAACCTGCATCATGGAATGCCTCATTCTGTCTCCCTTCCAGGGAGAGCGCCCAGCGCCGGCCAAGGTCCGCCGAATGGGATTGGACGAGACCTTCGTCGACGCCGACGAACTGGGGACGCTGGCGCGGGTGTTCTTCCAGGACGAATACAACGTCGGTTGGGTGCAGAAGGGACTGCACACTCTCGTCGAGAACAAACCGGGAGTGACGTTCGGCGCGTATCAGGAAACCAAGATCCGCCACTTCTACGACCTGTACCGCAAGCAGATCGGTAGGTAGGCGTGATCACACACGACGGAGAGGTCGACATGTCAGAACAGACGCTGTCGCACACGACGACCACCGATACCGGATCAACGCCGGATATCGCTGTGCTCGAACAGATGTACCGGTTGATGGTCACCACGACCCTCGCCGACAAGCGCTCGACCGAGGAGGCGAAGGCCGGCAGACTCCAGGCTGCCTTCTACCCCGTGCGGGGAATGGAAGCGGTATGTGCGGCGATCGGCGCGGCACTGACCCCGCAGGACCGATTGGTCTCGACGTACCGCAACCTCGGCGACGCTCTCGCCAAGGGCGTCACCCTCCGATCGATCATGGCCGAGCTGTACGGTCGGGTCGACGGCACGTCGAAAGGCAAGGGCGGCCCGATGCACCTCCACGACACCGCGGTCGGGTTCATGGCGACCACCGGCATCGTCGGCTCCGGACTCCCGATCGCTGTGGGTTTGGCGCTGGCCAACCAGCTCGACGGGAGCGGCGCAGCCACCGTCGTCACGTTCGGTGACGCCGCCACGTCCATCGGCGCCTACCACGAGGCAATGAACTTCGCCGCTCTGTGGAAGCTCCCGATCGTCTTTGTCTGCCAGAACAACCAATGGGGGGAGCACACCCCGATCGCCGAGTACGCTCCCTCCGTCGAACTGGCGAAACGAGCAGCCGCATATTCGATCCACGCCGAACGCGTCGACGGCTTCGACCCACTTGCGACGCTGCACGCCCTCGAAACCGCCGTCGAACGGGCCCGCAGAAACGAGGGCCCCACCTTCCTCGAATGCGTTACCTACCGACTGACAGGACACAGTGGAACCGCCGACTTCTCGTACGTTCCCCGTGACGAACTGGAGGATGCCATGAAGCGCGACCCTGCGCCGACATTCCGTTCGTGGCTGATCGAACAAGGGCTGACGGCCGGCGAGCGAATCGACGAGCTGGACCGGGAAGCAGAAGCCTACGTCGCGGACGCCTTCCAGTTCGCGGAAAACAGCCCCCTGCCCGGCGAGGACGAGTTGTTCACCGACGTTTTTGCCGACGACACCTGGGTACGGAGTGTGAAGTGACCACCATCGAACGCAGCACCGAGACCGCCGTGATGACATCGGCGGCAGCAATGAACTCCGCACTCGACGTGGCGATGGCGGCCGACGAGAAGATCATCCTCCTCGGTGAGGACATCGCCGAGCCCACCGGCGGCGTATTCAAGGTCAGCAAGGGGCTCTCGACCAGGTACGGCGTCGAGCGCGTCCGGTCGACGCCGATCGCGGAACAAGCGATCGTCGGGACCGCGGTCGGACTCGCGCTCGGCGGGTACCGGGCCGTCGCCGAAATCATGTTCTTCGACTTCATCGCAGTCTGTATGGACCAGGTTGTCAATCACGCAGCGAAGTTCCGATACATGACGGGCGGAGCCACCCCGACACCGATCACCGTCCGGACAGTCGTGGGCAGCAGCCGGTTCGGCGCTCAGCACGCCCAGTCGCTCGAGGCCTGGTTCATGCACACTCCCGGAATCAACGTGGTGATGCCGTCCTCACCCGCAGACGCGAAGGGCCTGCTCGCGGCTTGTCTCGAATCGGACGACCCGTGCCTGTACATCGAGCACATCTCGCTGGCGTACAGCAAGAAGGAAGATGTGCCGACCGGGCATTACAGCATCCCGCTCGGACAGGCGAACGTACTACGCCCCGGACGAGACGTCACCCTCATCACCTACGGACCGCAGGTACCCGTAGTCGCGGAGGCAGCCGAGGAACTGGCAGCGAAGGGCATCGAGGCGGAGGTCATCGACCTGCGGACCCTTGTTCCCCTCGACTTCGACACCATCCTGTCCTCGGTGGAGCGGACACGGCGTGCGGTCGTGGTGCACGAGGCAACACAATTCTGTGGCCCGGGCGCCGAGATCAGCTCACGGATCCACGAAGAACTCTTCAACGAACTGGTGGCACCCGTGCAGCGCGTGGGCAGTGACTACTCGCCCGTCCCGTTCTCATCCGCGCTGTCCGGCTATCCGACGGTGGCGAAGATTGTCCGCAGTGTCGAGGAACTGATGTGAGCGGCATGCAGACAATCGAGACAACCGGAACCGTGGACGGCGACACCGCCATCCCCACGCTCGACGACTTCCGAGCCGCCGCGAAAGAGTTCCTCAACGGTGCCGCGCAGCCGCGGCGACCGCGTACCGCTGAGTCCTGGGGTGAGGGCGACGACACGTTCAGCCTCTTCCGGGGCGCGACCGCCGAGGATGCCGAGGAGGCATGCGAGTGGCGGCGCACGGTCTTCGACGCCGGCTTCGGATGGATCCGCGGTCCACGAGAATGGGGCGGTCGCGGACTGCCGTCGAAGTACGAGAAAGCATACCTGCAGATCGAGCGGAACTACGAGACGCCGTCGCGCTCACCGCTCGGAGTCAGCCTCGGTATGGTCGGACCCACCCTCGACCAATTCGGATCCGACACCGCCAAGGAGCGTTGGCTGAAGGCGCTCTACCGGGGCGACGTCATCGGCTGCCAGCTCTTCAGTGAACCCGCTGCAGGGTCGGATCTGGCGGCTGTAAAGACGAAAGCCATACGGGTCGAAGACCATTGGATCATCAGCGGACAAAAGGTGTGGACCTCTGGGGCGCACTATTCGGATGTGGGTCTGCTCCTTGCCAGGACATCACCGACCCCCCGCCACCAGAACCTCACCGCATTCGTGATCGACATGCACGCACCCGGCGTCGAAGTACGTCCGCTCCGGCAGATGACCGGCGGTGCCGACTTCAACGAGGTCTTTCTCGAGAACGTACGTGTCGACGACGCGTACAGGCTCGGCGAGGTCGACGAGGGGTGGCAGGTCGCTCTCGCCACTCTCATGCACGAACGCGGCGCCATCGGAGGATCCGCGGGTGGCGGAAGCGGGCTGTTCGACATGAACCGCCTCGCGGGAATGCTCGTTCAACTGGGTGCACAATTCGATCCGTCGATCCGTCAGGCATACGCCAAGGTCTATTCCGGCGTTGCCGCGGCGAAGGCGATGAGAGCGCGTGCGGAGGCCGCTGCGAAGGCCGGGCAGCTGCCCGGACCCGAGATGTCCCTGTCGAAATTGGCGCTCACTCGAAACCTGGCCGCTCTCGCACATCTCGTGAGCCAGGCTCTGGGACCGAAACTGCTCGCCGATACGGGCGAGTGGGGAACGTATTCCTGGTCCGAGTTCGTGTTGGGGGTACCGGGCTTCCGACTCGGTGGAGGAACGGACGAAATTCAGCGGAACATCATTGCAGAGCGCGTCCTGGGATTGCCGAAGGAACCGGCCCCGGCGACGAGCACATCGACCAAGGGCTGATTGCCCATTCGGCGCCGTGGCCGGCCTGCGGGCGGGCGCGGCATCCACACACACTCGAGGAGTTTCACATGGGAAGCTTGGACAATTCCGTCGCAATCGTGACGGGCGCAGGTCGAGGAATCGGCCGTGAACATGCACTGCTGCTGGCGGCAGAGGGCGCCAAGGTCGTCGTCAACGACCTCGGCGGCGGACAGGACGGTACCGGCGCGGCGTCGACTCCCGCGGAGGAGGTCGCAGCCGAGATCCGTGCGAACGGCGGTGAGGCCGTCGCGAACGGGGACGACGTCTCCGATGCGGCCGGCGCCCAGCGGATCATCGACACCGCCATCGACTCGTTCGGCCGCCTCGACGTTGTCGTCAACAACGCCGGCATTCTGCGCGACCGGGTTCTCGTCAACATCGACGACGACGACTGGGATCTCGTTGTCCGGGTCAACCTCCGCGGAACTTTCCTGGTCACTCGCGCGGCAGCACGGTACTGGCGCGAAGAGAGCAAGGCGGGACGGTCGGTCAACGGCTCGGTGATCAACACCTCCAGCGAGTCGGGGGTGTTCGGCAACCCGGGGCAGGCGAACTACGCCGCCGCCAAGGCCGCCGTCGCATCCCTGACGCAGGTCAGCGCGAAGGAGCTCGAGCGGTATGGAGTTCGGGTCAACGCCATCCTCCCGCAGGCGCGTACGCGCCTGACGGTCAGCGCCTTCGGTGATGCGTTGTCGTCGGACGAAGGAAAGTTCGATCGGTGGGACCCCGCGAATGTCTCCCCGTTCGTTGTCTTCCTGGCGTCGCCGGAATCCGAACTGACGGGCGAGGTCTTCCTCGTTGGTGGTAGCCGAGTGCAGCGGATCAAGCCTTGGGAGAAGGATCCCGCCTGGAAGCTGCAGACGGAAGGGCGATGGACGGTCTCCGACCTGGCCAAGGCGGTACAGGACGCCGGAATCCCGTCGGGTCAGAAGTGGACCGCGAACCCGAACGCAGGTACGAAGTGACCGCCGGCGCCATCCAGTCTGCACCGGAGACGGAAGAGGCTCGGATGCCCGAAGCGGTCATCGACGACGCGATGATCGACTCGATGACGGCGAAGATCGGCGCACAGCTGCGGATCGACCATTCGGTGAACAATGAGGAGGCAACCCGCATCGCGGTGGCGAAGTTCGCTGGCGGTATCGGGGACATCAACCCCCTCTGGACGGACGCGGACCATGGCCGGCGCTCCGACTACGGCGCTCCGGTTGCTCCGCCCTCGTTCTCGATCGGCTGCTTCTCGGGAATCCAGTTCGGATGGCCGGGCCTCGGCGCCTTCCACTGCGCGACCCAGATGGACCTCGTCGCCCCGATCTATTGGAACGACAAGATCAGCTCCACCTGCCGCTACGACGGCTTCACCGGCCCGCGGCCCAGCAACTTCGCCGGCAAGATGGTCACCGACACCTTCACCAACAACTATGTCAACCACTTGGGGCAAGATGTCGCCGAAATCCGATGGCAGGTTGTCAATTACGAACGAGGCGCCGCGCGGAGCAAGAGCAAGAAGCGCGACATTCAGGTGCCTCACCGGTGGACCGTCGAAGAGATCGAGGACGTCGAACGCCGAGTGCTGGCGGAAAAGCCGCGGGGTGAGAATCCTCTGTGGTGGGAGGATGTCACGATCGGTGATGCGGTCTCGACCATGACAAAGGGCCCGATCGGGCTCACCGACGAGGTCGCGTTCGTCGCCGGTGGCGGCGCACCCATTCCCCGGCTGAAGGCGAACGCATCAGCTGCGCTCGACTATGCAGCGCACCCCGCGTGGGCATTCCGTGATCCGGTGACCAAGGCACGTGAGCCGATCTACTCGGTTCATTACAACCAGGCCGCGGCCAACGCGATGGGCGTCGCGTACCAGTACGACGTCGGATTCCAGCGTCAATGCTGGCAGATCCTCGCGCTCACGCACTGGTGCGGCGACAACGCCTGGGTCAAGCACGTGACCGCGGAATATCGAGGGTTCGTCTACCTCGGCGACGTCATCGAACTCGGCGGATCGGTGACGGGCAAGCGCGTCGACGAGGACGGCGAGTACATCGTCGAACTCGAGACGTACGCCCGAAACCAGCGGGGAGACAACGTGATGCCGGGAACAGCCGTCGTGGCTCTGCCGAGCCGCACCACACCGAAGTCGCCAGTCGCAATCCGGGCACGAGCAGGCGAAAGCATTCGCTCTCATGTCTGACGTGATGCTCGAAGAGCGTGAGCAACTGCGGTCCGCCGTCCGCAGCGTGATCGCACGACATCGGGACGTTCGCGAGTGGCTGGAATCGACCGCGGAACCCGGGGGCGGCTGCGACCTGGGTCTGTGGCGAACGCTCGCCGAAGAAGTCGGCGTCGCGGGTCTGCTGGTGGCGGAGGATCTCGGCGGCGCCGGCGCACAGGTCGCCGACGCTGCCGCAGTTTTCGAGGAGGCGGGCCGTGCGTTGTCCCCGGTACCGCTGTTCTCCACAGTGGGACTGGCCTCGGCGATCCTGCTGGGGTGCGGCGATGCACCAGACGCTCGGCGGCTCCTGCAGAAGGTCGCCGACCGGGCCGTTGTCGCAACGGTAGCGTTCCACGAGATCGACTCCGGATGGTTTCTGCCTCCCCGCTCGACCGCAGCCACGGAGAAGAACGGAGAATGGCACATCACCGGAGCCAAGGGCTTCGTCGTCGATGCCGCGGCCGCCGACTTCATTCTCGTCACCGCTGCTACTCCCACCGGAACAGGCCTTTTCGCGGTGAACGCCGGCGCCGCCGGGCTGCAGAGGCGAACGCTGGAGTCGCTCGATCTGGTGCGCCCACTCGGCATCGTCGAATTCGAGGACACGCCGGCAACTCTCCTGGCAGTCGGAGAAGCTGCCTCGCAGGCCGTCGCTGGTGGCCTCGACCTGGCCGTCACCCTGCTCTCGGCGGAGCTGGTCGGGGCGGGCCAGCAGTGCCTCGACCAGGCCGTTGCCTATGCGAAGCAGCGTGTGCAGTTCGATCGGAAGATCGGCAGCTTCCAGGCCATCAAGCACACGCTTGTCGATGTGCTGCTCGAGCTGGAGATGGCACGGTCCGCCGCTGATGCCGCAGCATCGGCCGGGGAGAAGTGGCTGCACAGCCCCGGACCCGAGAATGCGAGCGCTTTTGCGATTGCGGCGAGCGTGTCGAAGTCCGTGTGCGCCGACGCATTCATGCACATCGCCGAGGAAACGTTGCACGTCTTCGGCGGGATCGGTTTCACGTGGGAGCACGACGCACACCTGTACTATCGCCGAGCTAAATTCGGCGAACTGTACCTCGGCACCGCGGATGAGCACCGGGAGCGCGTCGCTCGGTTGTCCGGGTTGGGGGAAAGGAGTGTCTGACGTTCTGGTCGCCCGGTCCGAGGGGGTTGTGACGCTCACGTTGAACCGTCCGCAGCGCAAGAACGCGCTCACTGGTGACCTCGTGGAAGAGGCGATCTCGGTTCTGGAGGAGATCGCACGAACGCCCGACGACCGTGCAGTCGTGGTCACCGGAGCCGGTGGCGCCTTCTGCTCCGGTATGGACCTCGGTGCACCGCTTTTGCCGGACGAATTGTCCTTCATGCGTCGTGTGGGTCAGTTGTGCACACTCCTCCATGACCTGCCGCGGCCCACCATTGCGAAGGTTGCCGGACCCGCCATCGGGTTCGGATGCAACTTCGCGCTGTGCTGTGACCTCGTCGTGGCGGCAGACGATGCCGTCTTCGGCGAGACCTTCGCGAACCTCGGAATCTCTGCTGACGGCGGGGCATCCTGGTCCCTGCCTCGTCTCATAGGAGTCGCGAAGTCGAAGGAGCTCCTGTTCTTCGGGCGCCAGCTGTCCGGCAAGGAAGCCGCAGAGATCGGGATCGCCAATCGTGCAGTGCCTGCCACCGAACTCGATGTCTTCGTCCAGGACTGGGCGCAAACGTTGGCGGACGGGCCGACATCAGCCCTGGCGATGATGAAAAGCCTGGTCAACGTGTCGACGGAGTCGTCGTTTCGACAGGCTATCGACCGCGAGACGTTGAGCCAGTCGGTCAGCTTCAAAGGTCAGGAGGCGCGGGTGGCCGGCCGCGCCAGGATGAAGAAGCAAGTTCCCAATTTCCGGAACCCGTGATTCGACGAGGCAGCGAGGAGCCGTATCAGCATGGTGTCGGGTGCGACCAGTCCCAATGGAATCCAGCTCGGTGGGTGCTTCAATTTCCGGGACCTTGGAGGGCTTCCTGCTGCCTCGGGGACCTCGATCCGTGAGCGAATGCTGTTCAGATCGGATGCACTTGTGCGGCTCGACCGGATCGACCAGCGCCTGCTGTCGGATATTGGCCTGAGGACGATCATCGACTTGCGGACTCCAATAGAGGTGGATCAGCAAGGTTTGTGTTCGTGGTACGAACGGGTCCCGGAAACGTACGCGATGCCGCTTGTGGCGTGGGAGACCCTGCCGACGAGATCCCAGTCGGAGGAGTGGCGTACCCCTGCGCCGATGATCGACGCGTACCGTGCCATGTTTGCCGAGGGCAGGGAGATGATCGCGGCGGTGTTGACCCTTCTCGCCACCGATGCGGGAATGCCCGCGATCATCCACTGCACCTCGGGACGGGATCGGACGGCGATTGTCGTCGCCGTCCTTCTCGGGATCCTCGGTGTTCCAGACGAGCACATTGCCGAGGACTACGCGCGCAGTTCAGCAGGTATGCGACGAAGTCTCGAATGGATGCGCGCCAACGACCCGGTAGCGATGGCCACGATCGTCAAAGATGAAGAATCGATGGTGTACACGCCGCCCGAGGTAATGCTCGGGTTCCTCGACGCGTTCCGCGACGATCACGGATCCTTCGACAGCTTCGTCGAGTCGATCGGGCGGGGCGCCGAGGTCACTCGGATCCGGCAGGTGCTCACAGCCGGTGGTTGACCTCGGCACCCCGCACTATCGTCGCGGGCCGGTGAATGCGTCTTGCTGCCAGCGCTGTTCGCGCTCGAGTTGGTTTCGCACGTATTCTCGCGCTGCCTGACGGGTGGGGTGTAGATCATCGGGCGTGGCGTCGATGACCGCGGTCAGTGCGGCACGGAGACGGAATGCGTCATGCTGAAGCTCTGCCAGGGCAGGGTGACGCGGTGCGGGGGATTGATCGAGCGCTGCGGTGAGGGATGCGTGGACGTCTGCGGGCTGATCCTCTCGGTCCAGGGCCGTCGCGAGGATTCTGCGCAACTCATCGTTGCCGGCGTGCAGGGCCGGAATTTCTTCGGATGCGCGAACTCGCACTGAGCGCAGCATCTGGGCCACGGTCTTGCACAAACTCGCGGCGTAGTCGTCGTGGACGTGCGGAGCGATGTCGGCCTCGACGGCGTCGATGATCGAGGCGAGAACCACATCCGTGGTGGGATAGATCATTGCGAAGACCTCACTTTTCCGGGCGCGCTGCCGAACGTTGCGGCCAAGCGCACTTCACTGTGGAATCCGATCTCGGCGGCGTTCCACACGAAGCGCAACGGGGGCCGCTGTTGACGTCGGACTTGGGCGGCCGCATGGTGCGTGTACAGAAACTGCAGCAGCCCGTACAGGTCTCGGTAGTAGTCGATTCGCTCGACGGTGACCTCGATGCCGGTGCGGTCGTGGTAGTAGGCCAGCGCCTCCGGAAGCCCCCAGAGGCGTCGTCCGTGCCGTTCGATTTCGGGAATCATTTCCTGAATCTGGGCGAAGTCGTATGCCGGATCACCGAGCGCGGCGAGTTCCCAGTCGGACATCGCCACGATGCGCCCGCCAGACCAGACCTCCTCGCCGTGACCGTTGGTTCCCTTGCATAGCGTGATGTGCGGGCAGTGTTTTGGAGCCACCTGTAGAAGGCGAGCGACGCCTTCGGCAAGGGCCGGGCTCGGCTCGAACTGGAATTGGGCCAGCTGTGCCAGGTTTGCGCGAATCAGGTTCTCCGCGCAGTCCGCAGGAGAGGCCGGTACCGCGAAGATTTCGCCGAATCCGAGACCTTTCCAGTCGGCGGTGTGCACGAGTGCGAGCTTGTCGAGATGTTCCTTCGACGCGGCAATTCGGACGTCGTCGTACGCCTCATCCGTGTTGCCGATGAACGGCAGCCTCCAGTCGCCGGAGACGTGCGTGCGAACGTACGCCGGTCTCGCGTCCGGGCACCACTCGGCGTGGTCTTCGAACCACAGCGCCGTCGACGTCGGAATTGCGGAATCACGCAGAAGCCGGTAGACGTCGTACTCGGTCCGCAGCGGGGTCGGGATGACACTCCCACTGGCGTGGTCGCGCCGGACGATGAACTGCCGCGGTTTCCATACTCCGGCAGTGCATACGGTGCCGGCCACCGCCCATGTTTCGCGCGACACGCCCCGCGAAAGCCGATCGACCGAGTCGATTCGAATAGCGGTCGCCTGCGGATCGATCCTGGCGAGTCGTTCGTGGAACCACCGCTCGACGAAGTCGATTTCCCCGAGTTGTGCCATCACTGCAACTCGTACGGTGAGAAGGGGCCGTCGAGGAACAATTCGGTATGGCCGGCGCCGACCCATCGTCGACCATCGGGGGCGGTAGTGGTCACCCGAGACAGGTACTCCTTACCGTGCAGGTTGCGGTAGACCGTGCCGTCATACATCGTGTGATCGAAAGGCTGCTTCGCGAAATCGAATTCGTCCCACTCCACGCTCACCCCGGGGCCGTGGTAGGTGCGCATCGACCCGCCGTCCTTCCAGCTGCCGGCCTGGTAACCGATGGTGGCGGTGACCCATGGCGGTGACACCGGCTCGACGTGCTGCACCCACTTCCCTCCGTCGGCATCGTGCAGGGTGACCGTCCCGGCTCGCAACAGCCGCGTGCCGGGTACGAGTTCGAGTTCGTGTGAGCCGCCAACGAGATCGACTATCTCCGTGTCCCATCCGATGTGAAGCCTGCCCTCGAAGGGCGTGCCGAATGTGTC
This sequence comes from Rhodococcus sp. JVH1, assembly GCF_000280725.2. Lineage (NCBI taxonomy): Bacteria > Bacillati > Actinomycetota > Actinomycetes > Mycobacteriales > Nocardiaceae > Rhodococcus > Rhodococcus sp. JVH1. The sequence continues at coordinate 1,139,888 of NZ_CP166290.1, forward strand.
GTTCAGCGGTACCTGCTTGCCGTCGGGTGACTCGTGGATGGCGTAGAACCCCGACAGCTCATCGGAACCGAACAGGGTCCAGAATCGCAGGGCGCGAGGGATGCCCTCCGCCTCCCGTGGCGGAAGGAACCGCGGGTTCGGTGCAAGCGGGGGGCGCTCGTGGTACAGCCCCCAGGAATGGTCCCGACTGCCGTACCAGTGTTCTGGGTCCACGTCGATTCGCTCACCGTCGACGTCGATCCATCCTCGCGCCGATCCTGCCTGCGAGTATCTCGTCTGGTCCGTGGTCGGCCGACCACGATTGGTCGCCAGATGGTGGGCCTCCTCGTAAGCTGGCGAGGTGCCCAACCAATGCAGATCGAATCGGATGCCGGAGGGATTGTCGTCGAGGGTGAGACGGATGTCGCGGTAGGGCTCGACGACCTCGATGCGATAAGGGCCTACGGCGGTATCGCACAGTTCGCGCCAGGTCCGGCTGAACCGGACCGTCCTCTGTACCCCATTGCGAATGAAGCCGACGTATCCACCGACGATGTCGGTATTGGGATTGATTCGCAGACCCTGGAAGCAGACGATCCCCTGGTCAGCGGAGAACACACTGAAGAAGTAGCCGTCGTCGAATCCGGGGTCAGTGTTGGACACTATCGACAACGGGTGAGACGTCTGGTGGACGGGAAGTTCGTCGTATGGGCTGAGCATGGTCTTCCTTTCGCGCGAGGAGACTCCGCACGGGGTGCACGCCCGATTCGGGATGTCGTGCTTTCAGTGGCGCGTGCTCGGGTTCCGCCGCCGACGTGGCTTAAACTCATGGCGGTTGCAGGCATCGAAGCCATGAGCGTGCGCCGAGTCGGGATTGCCGAAATCACGGTGCGCGCCGCACCGCCGACCGGCGACTCGTCTTTGGAATACCGGAAGCACCCGGCGTCGTCAATTATCTACTGGACGATTATCGTATCGTAGTGTGAGTCGTCTCACTAGAGCGAGTTGTCGAAGGTGTGCGGTCGAGCGGCCGCGAACGCTCAGGCGCGGTCGACGGGGCCAAGGTGATCGAGTTCGCCCGCGCCGAGTCGCCGCACGATTCGGGGCGTTTCGCCTGCATACATGTCTTCGCCCAGAATCAACCCGTCTGCGCTGATCGGCCAGACAATCAGCGCCTGGTACTCCACCAGGAACCAGATGCTCGCATCGTCCTGTAGACCGTCATGACCACGGGCGGTCAGCATGGCGCCGGAATATGCGTGGCGGAATATGCCCTCGGTGAGGACAGTGTGATGGTCCACCATAACCCGCGAAATTTCGAACTCGAGCCGGTTCTTCCCGATCTCGATCGCCGCCCGGTAGAAGTTCGCTACCTCGTCATAACCCTGCGGTCCGACGCTCGCCGAGGCACCCCAGACTTGATACCGCGGTTCTGCCACGAGGGTCGCCATCAGGGCGGGTACATCGCCTCGAACTTCGGCCTCGACATGCCGTGCCACGACCTCCAGATTCGCGCGTAGGCGCGGGTTCTGCTCTGCGGTCGCGCGATCTGCGAGGAGTTGCCACGTCTTGGCGGCCTGTGGGCTCAATGGGGTGATCATGCGGTCACCTCTCTTGTGGTGGTTCCAGTAGAACTCAGATCAACGATGTCGTAAAGGCTCATGGTGTCGACCGTCGAGCGAGTCGCCCGGCAATTGTTTCCGCGGCCATTGCCTCGGGGGTGTCGGAGTGTCAGACTGGCATAAGCGCAATAGTCGCGCAATGCACTATCTATCAATAGACTGTTGTCGTGGGCGACTAGTCCGCGACGAGCTGAGCATTATCTGTAGAGAGGTGTGGCGAGTGAGTACAGCGTTGGTCACGGGCGCGGGACAGGGCATCGGACGTGCGATCGCGCGACGATTGACGGAAGACGGATACTCCGTCATCGTCGTCGACCTGGATGCAGAGACGGCGAAGGCGGCGGCGGCAGAAGTCGGTGGTCGAGCGGTGGCGTGCGACATATCGGACCCGGACGCAGTGCACGAGCTCGCGGCGACCGTGGACGACCTCGATGTGTTGGTGAACAACGCCGGCATCTTCCCGTCGGCGTCGCTGGCGGACGTCGACATCGCGCAGTTCCGTCGGGTGATGGACGTCAACGTGGTAGGCCCGCTGCTTCTCACTCAGCAACTGCTTCCCCAATTGACGGCGTCCGGCGGCTCGGTGGTCAACATCGCATCGATGGCGGCGAAGGTACCGACACCGGGGACCGGCGCCTACTCACCGTCGAAGGCAGCGGTGGTGTCATTGACCAAGCTCTGTGCGGTGGAATTCGCCCAGTCCGGTGTGCGATTCAACGCCGTGGCTCCCGGCGGAGTGGCCACGGAAGGGACGGCCGCTGCGATGGCCGACCCCGCCCGTGAGGAGCGGTTCAATACGCTGGTGCCGCTGGGCCGCAGGGCCGCGCCCGAGGACATCGCGGACGTAGTGTCCTTCTTCGCATCGAAAGACGCCCGATACGTAACGGGACAGGTGCTGTACGTCGACGGTGGTCTGTCGGAAGCCACGGTGCGATTCCTCCAAGCCGCGCAGCGTGGCTGAACAACTGCCGCACTCCCATCCGCGTCGGTGACCGTGGCCTCGAGCGATTTCCCACCGAAATCGACCGGACCACCCGGACTGTCGATGTCCGAGATCTACTTGGCTGCACAAGCACTGACGGCAAGCGAGCGGCGAGTCGCCGAAGTCTGCGTGGAGCGGCCGCAGGACGTCGCATGGGGATCGGTCGCCGATCTCGCCGCACAGTCACGCACATCTGGCGCTACCGTGATCCGTGCCTGCCGCAGTTTGGGGTTTACCGGGTTCGGTCAGCTCCGCGATGCACTCTTACGGGAACTCGGAGCCTCGGCCCACGAGCCGTCGCCGAATCGTTCGGGTGGCCCGGCCTCGGCCATCGTGGTCCTGCGCACCACCCTTGCGGACATGTCAGGCCGGCTCCGGACGGCACCCGGTGCGCTGGACCCGTTGGCTGTCGACAGCGCAGTTCACCTGCTGTCCGCGGCCGAGCGAATACTTGTCATCGGCAACGGAGAATCGGCACTTTTGGGGGCTGTGGCGGCAGCGATGTTCCTGCAATCAGATCGCCAGGCTGAGGCACCGTCCGATGCCCTGATCCAGAGACTGACGGCGGGCCGACTTTCCACTCCGAACGTACTCCTGGCGGTGAGCCTCAGTGGACTGAATCCCATCACCTTGGGGGCCGTGGAGGCGACTCGAGCTACGGGAGGTGCGCATGTCGTTGCTCTGTCCGGGACCCCCGAGTCGGCCCTGATCAAATCCTCGGATGTCGGGATAGCGGTCGGCGGGGGACTGGTGACTGCACTCGCGCTGCTGGCGGGCCTACAGGTCGCCATGTCCCGCGGGCAGACAGATTCGAGTACGGCCGTCCACCAATGATCTTCCATCGGGTGCGCGAGTTGATCCCGGACAGGAGGAAGTTCATCTGGGCCCGTGGACGGTCTACTTGATCGCGTTCAGGTCGTCGATGTCGGCGACCGCGACGGCCCCGCCTGTCGTTTGCCCGATGACAAGCTTCCCGGTCGCGGCAGCAGCCGAATCAATGTCGCACGGTCCGGAGGCGGGACGGGGAAGGGTGAAGTAGTCGATGCGGTGAGAGGTGGTGTTGAACCGTCCGATTGTGCTTCCTGCGGTGAAGCCGCCATTGGCGGACCACAGGTTGCCGTCCGAACCCAGAACGAGTGGGCCCATGGAGGGGACGGGTACCTCGGGGGTTGCGATCGGGTACTCGGTGATCTCACCGGAAACGGAATCGATTCGACCGATCTTCGCTCCCAGCGTCTCGCTGAACCAGATGGCGCCATCAGGACCCAGCGTCAGGCCCTGGGGCACTGCACCGGGCGTGGGCACGTCGTGCTGCGTAAATTCTCCGGTTGCCGTGTCGTACTCGACGATCCGGTTGGCGAGGGCCGCCGAGAACATCATCTTAGTTCCGGCTCCGGGCATGATGATCGTGGTGGGGACATTCAATCCGCCGCCCGGAATCGGTGTTTCGCTGATTTGGTGCGTCGCTACATCGATTCGTCCCAGCTTCTGTGCGATCGACTCGGGAAAGTACATCGCATTGTCCGGTCCAGGCCAGATATCTGTCGGAGTCGCAGTCGGATCGACAGTGGGGAAGGTTCTGTACTCCTTGGTGTCGGGGTCGAGGAAGGCCACCCCGCTGGAGGAGCCGAAGTAGGTGAACCAGAGATTTCCGTCGGGTCCTAATGCGGCTCCGCCGGCCGTCGTTCCCGGTACGGGAAGCGGGTAGCGATCGATCGCACCCGTCGCCGGATCGAGGACGCCAAGGCTTCCGACGTTCCCGTTCTCCCCTGGGTTGACGATCTCTTCGATATAGATCCGCCCGCTCGAGGCGTGATAGATGCCCTCACACGGCGCGTGCAACGGATCCGGGTATTCCACGAACCCGGCCGCAGGTGCGGCGGTCGCTGCTGTCATCGAGAGCGTCCACACAGTCGCGATGGTCGCCAGGATTGCGATCGAGGCCCGTCTCCGCGAGTACGGGTTTTGTCTTGTCACTTCGATCCCCTTCGGTGAGGTGAGGCCGCGGGCCTGGGCGGCAACTGACGATCGGGGATCGGCGGATGCCACTCGGCTGACTGAAAACGGGCTGCCGGCGGCCGGGACAGGCAACCCGGAATGAATGGCACAGCGAAATGCCACTCGCGCGAATGGATGGATCATCCTTCTGTCGAGACGTCGTCGGAACCCTCAGTGTGGCCGCGTGGGCGATTCGCAATTGGTTGCAAACTCTACTTACAAATAGTCCACAAACCGACTATGGTTGGTGACTGGCGTCACATTTCGCCTGGTCGAGTTGGTTCCACGGATGCAGCGCATCCGGGTCGGAACCCACCGGCGGCAATCGGATTTCCCTGATTCCGGCGGTGCTGTCTCGATCGCATTTCGCTCACCCACAACGAGGAGTTCTGCATGTCAATCCGCAGGTCATCGATAGTGCTGTTAGTGGTCGGCCTGGCGCTCGTCGTAGCGGCCGGCGGGATCAGATTCGTTGCTCTCCCCTCGCTGACGAAGCTTCCGGCCGACCTGAGCCAGAGCCAGAAGTACGAGGGGACGATGAGTGCACTGAACCCACAGGCGTTTGCGGCCAACGACCTCGCGAATCTGATCACCCCGGAGATGCCGATCACCGCCGACCGATCCTTGTCGGTGGATGCGACAGACGGTGACACCGCCATCGTCACCAGCAACACCACCATCACCCTGCCCGACGGGTCAACGCAGAAGGACGTGCACAGCTACGCGGTCAGTCGCGTGGACTACACACCGATCTCGCTCACCGATGAGCAGAAGGAGACCCTGATACCCGCCGACGACAAGGCCACATTCGAGGACCACGAGGGCATCGCGTTCAGCTTCCCGATGGAGCCCGCTGAGGACGGTAACCTCCTGTACGACTCCGTCACTCGGTCCGGGCAGGCAGCGACCTTCGTCGATTCGGGCACTCTCGAGGGGCGTGAGGTAAACAACTACGAAGTCAACGCGTCCGGTCCGATTGCAAGCCCGGCGGTACTGGCGCAGTTCAAGGACTTCCCGTCACAATTCCCCAAGGCCGTCGTCGCGGGCCTGCTGCAAGCGGGCGTCGTCCCCGACGAATCCCGCGCAGTCCTGCAGGACAATCTCCCCAACCTGCCCGATGTTCTGGACCTCGGGTTCGGCAGCGCCAACGCCGCGACTCTGGCAGTGGACCAGCGATTCGGTGCCCCTCTGGATGTCAACCAGACACAGAGCATGTATGCGACCATCCCGGTGAACGGCGAGGATGTTCCCGTGCTTCCGCTCTCGACGGTGAAGCTGCACACCGCGGACAGTGAAGTCACTGCCCTGGCGGGCGAGTTGTCGAAGAACGGCTCGCTGCTGTCGGTCCTGGGCGTATGGCTTCCCGTCGGGCTTGCCGTCTTGGGCGTTCTCTTCATCGTGACCGCGGCGATTCGCTGGCGTAAGCCCACCTCCGTCACGCCTGCGAGCACCGAGCAAGTGGCACGCGTGTAGGTCCGACCGGTGATGGGTGGGTCTTGCCGACACGGTGCGGCCCACCCATCTTGCCCGTGCACTAGTCGGGTCAATGAGGGACTGGCGTACCGTTCCAGTCCACAAGCGTCCACCCGGTGCTCGGGGATCCGGCAATGACGACATACCCGGTATTGCGCAGAGGATTGGTCTTCAGCAAGCTGGGATCGGGATTGTTTACGTTCATCAACGTCCAGATCATGATCGAGCCACCGTGAGCAAACGCGATGGGGTGGGTGTCCCCGCTGTCGAATATCTGCTTCACGGCGTCGTCGAATCGCCGATCGAACTCGTTGCCGTCAATCGAACCAGGAATCCGATCATCGCGGTGGTCCTGCAACCAACTGACCGGGGTTGCGAGATAGGTACTTTGTGCCGTGGATTCCGGCTGTCCCTCGTATTGTCCGGCTTCGATTTCTCGCAGGCCCGGGAGCACCTCGACGGGTTCGCCTACGGCGTGGGCCATGTAGTCGGCGGTTTGCTGTGTTCGTACCATCGAGGACGCGATACACCGTCGAAGTCCTGTCCGGCGAATCTGTAGGCGGCGGCTTGTGCCTCCTGCCGGCCCTTGTCCGTGATGCCCGGACCCGGAATCGAGGTGTCGATGAGTCCGGATGCGTTGCCTGCAGACTCGGCGTGGCGCATCAGGGTGAGCGTGATCGGGGCCGTCTCGCCGCGAGTGGCTGTCTGTTCGGCACTGTGTGCGGAGTCCGGGGTCGTGGCGCATGCCGTCAAACAAAAGGCGGTGGTGAGGGCTGCCGCCGCAGTGGAAATTGTGGAAAGCCGCCGGTACATGCGTATTCCTTTCCGGACGCGAGCGGGACATTGGAGGGCGTCGTAGCCGGAGCGAAGCGCGCCGGGGTGCGTCAACTGCTCTTGCCGAGATATCCCTCTTGCATGATGCTGGCGACCAATGCTCCCGAACGGTTGAAGATGCGCCCGGATGCGAGTCCGCGGCCTGCTCTGCCGTTGGGCGAGTGTTGGTCGTAGAGAACCCAATCGGAGAAGTCAGCGGGCCGGTGGAACCAGATCGCATGATCGAGGGAGGCGACGATTCCGGGACCTCGGGAAGTCCTGCGCGCCGGCAACATGACCGAGTCCAGCAAGGTCAGGTCGCTGAGGAAGGTGATGAGGCAGCTGTTGACGGTTGGATCGTTCGGTACCTCACCGTCGGGTCGGAGCCAGAGTCTGCTCTGCGGTGGCGACGCAACGTCGAGATCCAACGCGACGCGTGGAGGTGCATTCACGTAGCGCATATCGAAGGGGCGCCGACGAATCCACCATCCGTCGTATTCGTCGGCGTACGGGGCGAGTTGCGCTTCGATGCGGACAAGGCTGTCCGGCTGCGGGACAGTAGGCATCTTCTCCTGGTAGTCGATGCCGCTGATGTGTGCGCTGAACGAGACGAGCGCCTCGAAGATGGCGGTGCCATCCTGGGTCGCAGTGACTCTGCGCGCCGAGAACGCCCCGCCGTCCCGCAGACAGTCCACCGTATAGAGAAGTGGACCGGATGGATTACCTGGCCGGAGAAAGTAGCCGTGAAGGCTGTGTGGTACACGACCCTGGACAGTGTGGGCCGCTGCCATGAGGGCTTGCGCAGCGACTTGGCCGCCGAAGACCCGCTGTCGATCTTCATTGGGTTGTGCGCCGCGAAACGTGTCGGGAGCGATCTCCTCGAGGGTGAGGAGGCTGACCACCTCGGCCACTGTCGACGTCATCGTTTCTCCGGTACGGGTGTCGATTCCCGACCGCTCGGCCGGTTTCGGGTGGAGCCCGCGTCCTGCATGATCACAGTGGGGCGAGCACGGGCATGTCACCGCTCTTGACGGTCGCGCCGAGTTCGGCGCGAAGCTCGGCGGAGGTGCCGAGCAGTTGTTCCAGAATCAGGCCGCGGCGAAGGTACCTGTGAAAGCTGTGCTCCCAGGTAAATCCCATGCCTCCCAACAATTGTTGGCAGTTTTCTGCGGCACTGCGGAAGAAGCGGCCGGAGAGTGTTTTCGCAAGGATGGCTGCTTGAGGGGTGTTGCTCTCCCACGCGGCGTCGGATGCGAGCTCGGCGCATTCTTGCCACACTCGGGTATCGGCGAGCGCATGCTTGACGGCCTGGAAGCTGCCGAGTTGGCGACCAAACTGTTTTCGTGAGGACACATGCTCGACGGTGGCCGCGAGCATCTCCCGTCCGATCGAGTTCATTTCGTACGCCAGGGCCCGGTATGCTGCGCCGCGCATGTCCTGCCAGAGGCTGGCGGCTTCCGCTCCAGTTGCGACGGTCTTGGCCACCACGGTGCCTGTGACGCGGGTCCACCCTGATTCCGGCTCGATCCCCGCAGGCTCGAGAGTCAGGTCTTCATCTCGGAAGGGAACCATCACGATGACGAGGAGATCCCTGTCGAGTGCGGGAACGAGCAGGGACGTGGTCTCACGTGGGTCCAGCGAAACGACTCCTGCCACCGCGACGGTGCAGTCACCCGAATCTGTCGCGGGTCCGTCCTGGACGATGCTCCCGATCCCGGCCGTTCCAAGTCTGGGAAAGACTATGCGCGCGACCGGTGCATCGGGGTGACGGCTCCAGTCGGTTCGGCTCGCCGCTGCCAGTGCCACATCATCGACGAAGGATGTGTGGGGCAGGAATCTGCCTTGGAGGTCCGACAAGATGCTGACGGCGGTTTCCGCATCTTCCTCGAGCAGTTCGTGCCAGCCGAAGTCCGCGACAGCGGTCGGCCATGCGTCGGGACTTGCCGACGCGGTCACGTTCTCCAGGCTGGTGCGAAACAGATCTTTTTCGTCTGTGTCCATCATTTCTCCCGGGGAAGGCCGAGGATCCGCTCGGCGATGACGTTGCGCTGAATTTCCTTCGCGCCGCCATATATTGAGGAAGCTCGTGAGTACAGGTAGTCGGTGCGCCAGTCTTTCGACTCACGATCGTTGTGAAGGAGAAGGGTCTCCGGCATCGCTTGCAGCGCCGTGTCGAACAAGAATTTCTCGGCGGTCGACATCAGGTACTTGTCGAACGAGGGAAGTACACCGAGATCTCGACCCGCGGAAAGCGAGCGCAGCGTGCGTCGAGAGAGCAGGCGCAGCGCCGTGATGAGTTCGAAAGCTTCACCGGCACGGGCATCGGTGAGCTCCGCGGCGTCCGCAACGAGCCGGTCCAGGCGCCACCGCATCCATGCTTGCCGTTGCCATGCGGCGGCACCTCGCTCACAGCTGAGGATGAACATCGCGATGGCCCAGCCGCTGCCGACGTCGCCGAGGGTGCGGGCCTTCGGCACCTGCACGTTGTCGAAGTGGAGACTGGAGAAGTCTGCCTCGCCGGTGATAGCGACCAGCGGACTCACGGTGATGCCCGGTGTGTCCATGTCGACGAAAAGAGCCGTGATCCCCCGATGAGCGGAGTCGGCCGCCCCGGTGCGAGTCAGGACGATGCAACGATCGGCGAATTGTGCCCAACTGGTCCAGATCTTTTCGCCGTTGACAACCCAGTGGTCGCCGGCGTCGACGGCCTTCGTGCGCAGTGAGGCGAGGTCGCTCCCGGCGCCCGGCTCGGAAAAGCCCTGGCACCAACTTTCCTCGCCGCGCAGCAGGCGGGGAAGAACCTCGGTTGCGAGTTCAGATCGGGCGTAACGAGCGATGGCGGGTCCCAGCACTTCCTGGGTTGCGAACGAGAATGGTGGGGGATAACCGGCCCCGGCCAGTTCCTCGCTGACGACCGCACGCAACGCCGTCACGCCACCCAGGCCGCCGAGCTCCTCGGGCCAGCCCAATCGGATCCAGCCGGCCTCGTAGAGCTCACGCTGCATCTTCGAGAGAGTCGAGAAGATGCCCTCGACGTCCGTCGGAAGTGCGCGGAACTGCTCCAACGAGTCAGCCCGGTCTGTGAGCCAGCGGCGAAAGGCCGTCCGCAACTCGTCGATCGACATGTCGCTGCGAAGTGCCGGCTGGATCGTGGTCATTAGTGCACACCTGCCTCGAGGATGTGAACGGCACATGCCGATGCGAGTCCGATGACGTGCGTGAGCCCGACCTTAGCGCCGGGGATCTGGCGGTCTCCTGCCTCACCGCGAAGATGTGTCGCGATCTCGTAGATATTCGCGATACCGGTAGCGCCGAGGGGGTGTCCCTTCGACAGCAGGCCCCCTGACACATTGACCGGGGTCTTTCCGTCGCGCCAGGGCGCACCGGAATCCAGGAAGTCGCCGGCACCGCCCGGTTCGCACAGGCCTAGGTTGTCGTAGTGGATCAGTTCGGCGGTCGCGAAGCAGTCATGGAGTTCGACGAGGTCGAGGTCGGCGGGGCCGACTCCGGCCTGTTCATAGGCTGCGGCGGCCGCGTTTCGGGTGAGTGTGCTGACGTCGGGCTGCACCTGACAGCCTTCCACCCATGGGTCGGAGGTCAGTACCGACGCCGAGATCTTGACGGCTCGCCTGCGGATATCGGGATCCATGGTCTTCAGTCTCGCATCGGAGACCACGACCACGCTGGCCGCGCCGTCGGTGTTGGGGCAGCACATCGGCAAAGTGTTGGGGAAGGCGATGACATCGGCGTTCAGGATGTCGTCGAGGCTGAACTCTTTACGATAGTGCGCCAGCGGATTGAGCACGGAATGGGCATGATTCTTCTGGGCGACCTTGGCGAAATGGGTTGCAGTCACCCCGTGCGCAAGGGCGTATTCGGTTCCGGCCTGAGCGAAGACGCCGGGCATGATTCCAGTGCCCAGGATTCCCTCGGTCTTGAGTACCGAGCCGTAGCGGCCGCTGGGGCTGTAAATCTTCTTGGCGTCGCGCTTCTTGGCGGCACCGCCGATCAGGCCTCCCTTACCCATCTTTTCGACGCCCACAGCCAGGCCTATATCCGATTCACCGGCCTTGATCGACAACAGTGCGACGCGAAGGGCGGTAGCACCGGTCGCGCAGGCGTTCACGACGTTGTAGACCGGAATGCCCGTCTGACCGATCTGCTTCTGTAGCCGCTGTCCGTTGTGGGAGTTCGCTTCGTAAACGTTCCCCATGGTGAGGATGTTGATGTCGTTGATCGAAACGTCGGCATCGGCGAGCGCGGCGAGCGCTGACTCGGCAGCGATGTCGATGAGATCCTTGTCGTCGTGACGGCCGAACGGCGTCATGGACGCACCGATGATCCAGATGTCGCCGCTACTCACTTGTGCTCCTTCGCGGGCGTGAAACCGAATGCGATCGCCTCGGTTCCGTCGTCGTCGACGCCGGCCACGAAGGTCGTCATGGTGACGGCGAGACCGGGAGTGATGTCGTCCAGTTCGGCGTCGAGAAGGTTTGCCTTGACGACGCCACCACCGTCGAGTTCGACGATGGCGGAGATGTAGGGCACCGGAATCGAGGGTGCTGCCCGGTGGACCTGGGTGTAGCCGCGGAGCTGTCCGGTGCTTGCGAGGGCCTTCATGGTGAAGTCGCGCTGACCACAATGAGCACAGGCGTTGCGGCGATCGAAGAAGAGCGCGTCGCATTGCGCGCACATCCGCGCCTGGAGATGGGGAGGGTCGCCGAGCACCAGGTAGTCGACGACCGGGATCTGTCCCGGCATGATGATCTGTCCGATCTGCGTATTGAGCGGTAGGGGCCGAGCCATCACACAAAAGCTCGACACGAAAATAGTATATGAGTAGAGTTTCGTGGCAAGCAACCATGCGGACCGATGGGTTGCCGAATCACACGTCACTCGCAGCAAGGACACGACAAAGATGACTCAGGCATGGATACTCGACGGCGTTCGAACTCCGCGGGGCAAGGGCAAGCCGAGCGGTGCACTGCACGACGTGCACCCTCAGGAGTTGGTTGCGCAACTCCTGTCCGCTCTGTCCGAGCGCACCGGAATCGCAGCCGCCGACGTCGATGACGTCATCGTCGGGAACGGCGACCAGCGCGACGACCACGGTGACGACATCGGCCGGTTGGCGGTGCTCGCGGCCGGTTGGCCGGTCACGGTGCCGGGGGTAACGCTCAACAGATTCTGTGGTTCGGGGCAGCAGGCGGTGATGTTCGGCGCCGCGGGTATCGCCGCGGGATGGCAGAAGCTTGTCGTCGCAGGCGGAGTGGAGTCGATGTCGCGGTATCAGCCACGACGGACCAGTGGTCGCCTCGACGGCGGGAACGCGGCGATCCTGCAGAAGCACGCCTTGGTTCCCCAGGGAATCTCCGCCGACTTGATCGCTTCGGTGGAGGGTTTTTCCCGCGCGGACGTTGACCAGTTCGCGCTGCAGAGTCAGCAGAAGGCTGCGTCGGCGATCGCCGACGGGCGGTTCGCGGGTAGCGTGGTTCCGGTTCGTGACGGGGCCGGCCGGGTCGTTCTCGACGCCGACGAGCACCCTCGGCCACAGACCACGATGGAATCGCTGACCGCGCTGGAACCGTCGTTCGCGCGCAGCGGGTCCAAAGTGCGTGAACCGGAAGGTATCTCCTTCGATCAGATGTGCATCAATTCGTACCCGGAGATCGATGCGGTCAACCATGTGCACCATGCGGGCAATTCGTCGGGCGTCGTCGACGGTGCAGGTGCCCTGCTGTTGTCGTCTCCCGATTACGCGAAGGCTCACGGTCTGACGGCGCGGGCGTCGATCCGGTCGGCGGCGGTGGCCGCCGCTGATCCGGTCATCATGTTGACCGCCCCGGGCCCGGCGTCCGAGCGCTGTCTCGAACAGGCGGGGATGTCCGTCCAGGACATCGATCTGTGGGAGATCAACGAAGCCTTCGCCGCGGTGCCGCTGAAAGTGATGCGCGACTTGAAAATCGACCCGGACCGCGTCAATGTCAACGGCGGAGCGATTGCCTTGGGACATCCGATCGGAGGCACCGGCCCGATGCTCTTCCAGACCGTCCTCGACGAACTGGAACGCCGCGACCTCGCCACCGCGCTCGTCACCATGTGCACCGGGGGTGGCATGGCCACGGCGACGATCATCGAGCGTCTCTGACACCCGTTGACCAGAAGCTCTATTATTAGATAATCTTGTGAGAGAATATCGATGATACGGCCAAAACTGACCCACGGAGTTGATCGCGAGTGCCTGACCAAGCCCATATCCCGGAAGTTGGCACGCCCTCCAGCGGACCGCTGACAGGACTGAAAGTTCTGGAGCTCGGGGGAATCGGCCCCGGACCGTTCGCGGCGATGCTGCTGTCCGACATGGGCGCCGACGTCGTGCGAGTAGATCGACCCGGTCCCGAGAGCGGTCTCGGGGCGACCGACGTGCTCCAACGAGGCAGGCGCTCGGTTGTCCTCGATCTTCGCCGGGACGAGTCCGTCACGGTCCTGCTGCAACTGGTCGAGCAGGCCGACGTCCTCATCGAAGGATATCGGCCGGGGGTCGCCGAACGCCTCGGTGTCGGGCCCGACACCTGCCTTGCCCGCAACCCCCGCATCGTCTACGGACGGATGACGGGGTGGGGACAATCCGGGCCCTGGGCGCAGATGGCGGGTCACGACATCAACTACGTGGCACTGACCGGTGCACTGCATGCGATCGGCCGAGCTGGCGAGCCGCCCGCGGTGCCCGTCAACATGCTCGGCGATTTCGGAGCCGGATCGACCTATCTCGTCATGGGCGTGCTCGCCGCGCTCTGGGAATCGCGAAGTTCCGGTCGCGGTCAGGTCGTCGACGCTGCCATTGTCGACGGTGCCGCCTCACTCACGACGATGCTGCACGGCATGCTCCATGCGGGGAGCTGGAAGGACGAGCGTGGCGTGAACCTCCTCGACACCGGCCGCCCCTGGTACGACGTGTACGAGACATCCGACGGTCGATGGATGACTGTCGGCGCACTCGAGTCGAAGTTCTACGGCCAGTTCGTCACGCTTCTCGGTCTCCCCGAACAATTCGCCCGACGTCCGAAAAGCGACGGTTGGCCTGAATTGCGAAAGCACATCGCAGAACGTTTCCGCAGCAAGACCCAGACCGAGTGGACTGCCGTCTTCGAGTGCACCGACGCCTGCGTCGCCCCGGTGCTCACTCTCGGCGAGGCTGCAGAGCACCCACACCTGCGCGAACGCCAGACCTTCGTGGACATCGCCGGTGTACGGCAACCGGCACCTGCACCACGATTCGACCGAACCCCAGGCGCCGTACAGCGTCGGCCTGCCAGGTTGGGCGAACACACGCTCGAGGTGTTGACGGACTGGGGGCTGGAGGGCGGTCAGGAGCTGATCGCCCGCGGCATCGCCGGGAACACGTACAAGCCGGCGACGAACTGATACCCCCGTGCGCCCTGCGTACGAGACAGACAGGAAGCAAACGATGTCGATCAACCCCGCAGCCATCGGTGCGGTCACTGAGCCGAAACTGTTCACCTGGACCGACCGGGACACCCTTCTCTATGCCCTCGGTGTCGGAGCAGGGACGGACGATCTGTCATTCACCACAGAGAACAGCAGCGGTGTCGCGCAGCAGGTTCTTCCCACCTACGCCGTCATCGCGTGTGCCGGGTTCGGTGCACTGTCGAGGGTAGGGAAGATCAACTGGGGCAGGCTCCTTCATGGATCTCAGGAGATCAGATTGTTTGCGCCCCTGCCTGCGGCCGGTAGCCTCGAGGTGGTATCCGAAGTTGCCGACATCCAGGACAAGGGCGAAGGGAAGAACGCCGTCGTCGTTCTGCTCGCCCGGGGGACCGATCCGGAGACAGGTATCGCCGTGGTGGAAACCCGGACCACGCTGATCATCCGCGGCGCCGGCGGGTTCGGCGGGGAGCCGGGAACTCGCGCCGACGCCCTCGTGATCCCCGACCGCGCTCCGGACGCACGAATCAGCCTGCCCACCCGCGAAGACCAGGCCCTGCTGTACCGGTTGTCCGGAGATCGGAACCCTCTGCACAGCGACCCCTGGTTCGCGACGGAGAAGGCGGGCTTTCCTCGGCCCATTCTGCACGGACTGTGCACCTACGGTGTCGCGGGACGTGCCCTCGTCACCGCGTTGGGTAACGGTAAAGCGCAGAGCATCACCGCAATTGGTGCCAGGTTCACGTCTCCGGTCTTTCCCGGCGAGACACTGACAACCTCGATGTGGACGACGGACCCCGGTCTCGCGGTGTTCCGTACCGAGGCTGCCGGACCGGACGGGACCAACCAGCGCGTCGTCCTCGACGACGGTCGCGCCGAGTACACCGGCTGACCGCCGATCCTGATCCCTGAGCCCGAGTATTGAGGATGTGCATGTTCACCACCGACTTCACCACCACCTTCGGTATCGAACACCCGATCGTCTGCGGTGGTATGACCGCTGTCGGTACAGCGGAATTGATCTCGGCCGTCGCGAATGCGGGAGCGCTCGGCTTTCTCACGGCGCTGACGCAACCCACACCGGAAGACCTGGCGAAGGAAATCGCACGCTGCCGGGAGATGACCGACCGGCCCTTCGGAGTCAATCTGACAATTCTGCCGACCATCGACCCTGTCCCGTATGACGAGTACCGCGACGTGATCATCGACAGCGGTATCAAGATCGTCGAGACCGCAGGCAGCAACCCGGCGCCGCACCTGCCCGCCTTCAAATCGGCCGGCGTGAAGGTCATCCACAAGGCGGTCGCGGTGCGGCACGCTGTGAAGGCACAAGCCTTGGGTGTCGACGCCGTCAGTATCGACGGCTTCGAATGCGCCGGCCATCCCGGTGACGACGACATCCCCGGTCTGATTTTGATACCAGCGGCAGCCCGTGCCCTCTCCATTCCGATTGTTGCCAGCGGCGGGTTCGCTACCGGTGCCGGTCTGATTGCAGCACTTGCGCTGGGGGCCTCCGCCATCAACATGGGCACCCGGTTCGTCGCCACCGACGAGGCACCCGTGCACGAGAATGTTAAGCAACAGATCGTCGCCAACGACGAACGATCCACCGTCGTGGTGTTCCGCGAGTTCAGGAACACTGCTCGTGTCGCGCGGAATGAGATCTCCGAGCAGATCGCGGAGATCTCGCGGAGGCCCGGGGCGTCATTTGAGGACGTCGCACACCTTGCCTCGGGTAAGCGGGGGCGATCGCAGGTTCTCGAGAACGGCCTCGTCGACGACGGCATGTGGTGGGCAGGTCAGGCGCAGGGGCTTATCCACGAGGTTGCATCGTGCGCGGACGTAGTAGACCGGATCATCTCAGACGCCGGCGAGGTGCTCGAGCACCGTCTCCGTTCGATGACGAACTAGCACCGGGATGGTTGATCGACGTGTCCGCGATCGCGTTTCGCTGGCGCATTTGCTGGTTGGCTCGAGTGGTCCGGAACGGATCGTGATCAGGAGGCGGCAATGGCTGCGGACCACAACCCCGATGTGGCAGCGGAGGCTCTGACGCTGGGTGCTCCCCCGCAGCCAGAGTCCGTCGACTGGTTGACCTTCGCGCGGGAGCATCGCGAAGGTGCGACCACAACCATGTTCATGGCGATGCGGTCACTCATGCGTCTTCAGCAACACATGACGTCGGTTCTCGAGCATGAGTTGAAAGAGCATTTCGCGATGAATCTGACGGATTTTCTGATGCTCAAGACGCTACAGATGAGCGACGAGGGGACCAGGTTGCTGAGCCGTGTGGCGTGGCACCTGCTCGTGCATGCGACCACGGTGACCATTGCTACCGACCGCCTGGAAGCGCGTGGATTGCTCTACCGGCACGCACATCCTCGCGATCGGCGAGCCACGTGCGTCACCATTACCGAGCAAGGCAAGGCGGTCGTCGATTCGGCGACAGACATGCTTGGTCGCTGCGGTTTCGGTATGCCGGGTCTGGATCCTGACACGGCCCGGTTCCTCGTCGAACTACTGGCTCCGGTACGCCGGACGGCCGGCGACCTCGACCGGTCCCATTGAGACCGTCACCGAACCGTCTAATAGGTTACGAGGTCGCCGGGCCGCAGGTGGCCGAGCTCGTTGACGGTGTGCATTGCCCACCGTTCGTCACCGTGGAATACGCGGGTGACTGCGGTATGGGCTGAGTAGAAGAACATGTCTTCGCGAATCTCGAAGATCGACGCCAAGAACGCGCTGATCACACCGCCGTGGGCGACGACGGCGAATCGCTCTCCGGCATGGCGAAATGCCAGTTTTTCGATCTCGCAGTATACCCGTGCGCGGAAGTCGTTGCTGCGTTCGCTGTGAGGAAATACCTCCCAGCGTCGTGTCCGGAGGAATTCGTCGCTCGCGGCTGCGAGCTGTTCGGGGGTCGGATCTGCGCGCGACTCGTCACCGAAACCGAACACATCGATTTCTCGTAACCCCTCGACTACAACAGGGTCGGAGGATTGCGACTGGACTTGCGCAACTCGTCTGGCAGTCTCATGCGCTCGCTCGAGGTCGCTGCAATAGATGGCGGCAAACGGCTCGAGCGCGAGGTGCGCCGCGACCGCATCTGCCTGGGTTCGGCCGAGATCGGAGAGTGGAGGATCCAAATGCGCTGCGCGAGGCGCGCTCCTGGGAGGTGAAGTCTGTTGGGCATGCCGCACGAGGACCACCTCCGTGCGCGGCCCCTCGATGAGCAGTGCTCGATGTATCCGATCGCGCGTCGACGGCGCGGAGTCGGGTGAGGGGGTCGGATGTTCGGTTTCATTCATGAACGGATCAACTCCTCGGGCGGCAGTAGTCTCAGGCAAGGTCGGACGGTAGCCACCAGGGTAAGAGCGTTCCCGCGACGGAATCGTCTCCTCGTGTGGGAAGCCGATCCATGTAGCTGAGGTCGGTGCGATCGCGCCGTGACCGAGCGAAGCCGCGTGGCTGCTCGGCCTCCGGGAGCATCGGCTGACGGAGACGCCACTCGCGAACGACGATGCGGTGCGCGATCCTCCATCCGGCCTCCGGCCGGTTCTCGAACCGGTCGATGTAGCGACACCCGAAGACATCCATGGTCAACTCTTCGCCTTCGGCGCGGCGCACGTGGTGTGCTACGCAGTAACTTTCGACGCGGGCGACGTCTCCATCGACGTCGATCGCACTGTTGTGCAGGGTATGCATCGAGCTGACGAAGTGGAGGAGATGGTCCATCACCCACTCCACGTATGCGTCGGGTCCACCGAGGAATGCACCGCCGTGGTCGTCGATCGCGTCGTCGTGATAGACGGAGCGCACGAGCTCTCCGTCGCGCCGGTCGATGCCACGGCAGTACATCTTCAACGCCCGGTCGATGTCACGTTCGGCCGCGAGAAGTTCCACTGTGGATGTGAGGTCGGTCAACGATGTCTCCAAACTGCTCGTCATCGGTACGTCGCTGACAGCCAATCACTCTTGCAATCAATAATCAACAGATAGATAGTATGGGGTGCGGCGGTGCTGCGTCTCCATCGAGAGGTACCTGGCGGACGAAGTGCGCTAGCTCCGGGGCAGGGAGGCGGCATCACGCCAACGAAAAGACTGTCTCGAAGAGGAGTGGATGTCGGTATGGGGTTCCCTGTCAGTGATCGCGGTTCGCTCGGAGTCGGCATCGTGGGACTCAGCGCGTCCGGAGGGTGGGCCGCCAGCGCGCACGTACCTGCGATTTCGCGGCTCCCTGGTTACGAGCTGCGCGGTCTGGCTTCCAGCAGTGCCGCCACGGCGAAGGCAGCAGGCGACAAGTTCGGGGTCGCTCACGTGTTCGACGACGTACACGAGCTTGCGGAGTGCGAGGAAGTCGACCTCATCGTTGTCACCGTGAAGGTTCCCGAGCATCGCGACCTCGTCATGGCGGCCCTCGACGCCGGCAAGGCGGTCCTCTGCGAATGGCCTCTGGGCAATGGGCTCGGGGAAACCGAGCAACTCGCGGACGCAGCATGCAGTCGTGGACTGCCGGGCTTCGTCGGTCTCCAAGCGCGATCCGCCCCGATGATCCGGTACATGCGTGATCTGGTCGCAGACGGGTTCGTCGGAGAGGTTCTGTCGACCAGCGTTATAGGATCGGGGGGCAGTTGGGGGGCAAGCGTCGATGCCCGAAACGCGTACACCCTCGACCGTGGCAACGGCGCGACAATGCTGACCATCCCGTTCGGTCACACCGTCGATGCGCTCACCTTGGTGTTGGGGGAGTTCGCGGATCTTGCGGTCACGACAGCGATACGCCGGCCGCAGGTCACCAACGGCGATTCCGGAACAACGTTGCCGATGACTGCGGAGGACCAGATTGTGGTCACTGGTGCCCTGGAAAGCGGTGCTGTCGCTTCCGTGCACTTCCGCGGCGGAATGTCGGCGGGCACGAACTTGCTCTGGGAGATCAACGGCACCGCCGGGGACCTCGTGCTGACCGGAAACTCGGGGCATCTGCAGCTGGCCGACGTGGAGTTGCGCGGATCCCGTTCGGGTGAACCCTTGGCCGCGATGACCCCGCCTCGGCGCTACGAACTGGTGCCGAGCGATCAATTCGGCGACGCGCCCCGGGCGTACAACGTTGCAAATGCATACGCCCAGATCCGCGACGACTTGCTGACCGGAACTGCCGTCGCACCCACCTTCGAGCATGCGGTTCGTCGCCATCGCCTGCTCGACCGGATCCAGGTGAAAACACTCGGTGTGAATTCTGTCGGCACCCGTGTCCAGGTCGACGAAGTCGGCCGATAGCCGAGGAACGGCCCGGCTGCCCTGATGCGGCTCGACGGCCATAAACACAGGTTGCACGCCACCTCATGTCGATGGTGGTGGTCGGGCTTTTGGCCGGGCGCCCGGGCCGTATCGGTCTTGAGGCGTGCTTGTGAGGCGTCGATCTCGACTGCACCTGTCATGCGGCATCGTGCATTCCTCCCTTCCCTTGTCGTGCCATCCGGGTCCTAACACCGACGGCAATGGCCAGGACATGCCGCCGCCCGTCGGTAGTGATCTGTTGCACAGTGCTGTACGATCGGTTTTACTCTAAGAACCGACAATTAATGTGTCGAGTAAGCCATGTACACCGAGCACGAGGGCAGAATCGATGAGCACCGGAACTTCGAACCAGGAAGACACGTCGCAGGAACTGAGCCTGCTGCAGACGCTTCGCCTGAAAGGGCGCGCGACGCCCAGTGCGCTCGCGTCCGCCACCGGGATCGACGAATCGACGGTCGAGCGACTCGTGGAGGATGCTGTCGCCGCGGAACGCTGTACCCGATCGGGGCAGTACGTGAAGGTGTCACCCTCCGGGAAGGAACGGCTCGCGGAACTGGCCGCCGCCGAACGAGCGTCGGTCGACCAGGCGCGCCTGGAAAGCCTCTACGAGGAGTTCGACCCCTACAACAACGACTTGAAGGCCCTCATCACCGACTGGCAGATGAAGGACGCGAACACCCCCAACGATCACACCGACGCCGACTACGACTCGGAGATCGTGAGCCGGCTGACCACGCTTCACGAGTCTTTCCGGCCCTGGCTGGGACGACTTGCGGAGCTCAATCAGCGCTTGGCTCATTACACCGCACGTTTCGACACCGCACTTGACCAGGTTCGCAGCGGTGACCACACCTTCATTGCGCGTCCGATCGCCGACAGCTACCACACCGTGTGGTTCGAGCTGCACGAAGAACTGATCGGATTGCTCGGCAGGGACCGCGCATCCGAAGCCGCGGCCGGCCGCGCAATCTGAAACCCGCCATCACATATGGCCCAAAAGTTAGTCAGGAAGGACAAAAGATGACCGTCTTGCGCCTTGGGCAGTGCCCGGATGCGACGCGCGAGCTCATCGGGGGGAAGGCGTTCAGCATCAACTCGATGCTTACCCTCGGTCTCCCAGTTC
The DNA here is from genome assembly GCF_000280725.2 of Rhodococcus sp. JVH1. Classification (NCBI taxonomy): domain Bacteria; kingdom Bacillati; phylum Actinomycetota; class Actinomycetes; order Mycobacteriales; family Nocardiaceae; genus Rhodococcus; species Rhodococcus sp. JVH1. Next base: position 1,160,622 of record NZ_CP166290.1, read on the forward strand.
CGCCGGCGTTCGTACTCGGAACCGACGAATGCACTCGGTACTACGCCTCTGATCGGAACCTCGCCGAAGACGTACTGGCGGAGCTGAGGAGCGGGATCGAGTGTCTCGAAAGCACACTCGGACGCACCTTCGGGGCGACGCACAAGCCATTGCTCGTCTCCGTTCGCTCCGGAGCGCCCCGCAGCATGCCTGGGATGATGGATACCGTTCTCAACCTCGGTATCAACGACAGCGTCGAGAAGGCACTCCGTGAGGAGACCGCCGATGCGCACTACGCCGCCGACACCCACCGCCGTTTCAGGGAGCAGTTTCGCAAGGTCGTCGGGAGCGACCCGTCTCCGGAACCCTGGGACCAACTCGAGGCCGCCGTCGCGGCCGTGTTCGATTCCTGGCATTCCCCGAGAGCGGTGGCGTATCGCCGCCACCACGGCATCTCCGACGACGGGGGCACCGCCGTCACGGTTCAGGCTATGGTCTTCGGAAACTTGGACGACCGTTCGGGAACTGGTGTGTTGTTCACGCGTGACCCCGTCACCGCTCAGTCGGCACCGCTGGGCGAATGGCTTCCCCAGGGGCAGGGTGAGGACGTCGTATCCGGCCGCTGTACACCCCTGTCCCTCGGCCACCTCGCCGAACACATGCCGGACGTCCACAGGCAATTGATGGATGCGGCGTCGCTGTTGGAGCGCACGTTCTGCGACGTGCAGGACATCGAGTTCACCGTCGAGTCTGGGCACCTGTGGCTGCTGCAAACGCGGTCGGCGAAACGCTCGGCGAGCGCGGCCGTGCACCATGCCGTCACCTTCGAGAAGGAAGGTATCGTCACACCGGAAGGGGCACTGTCGATGATCAGTCCCGACCAACTGAGCGCCTTCCTCCGCCCACATCTCTCGCCCACCGCCCGTATCGGTGCCACAGTTCTCGCTCGCGGCGAAGTCGCATGTCCAGGGGTCGTCACCGGCATCGTTGTCGGCACCGCCGACGAGGCGGAGGAGATGGCAGAGCAAGGAATCGACGTCATCCTCGCGCGCCCGACAACCGATCCGGACGACGTCCATGGAATCCTCGCCGCCAAGGCAATCATCACGGAGATCGGCGGCGCCACCTCCCATGCCGCCGTGGTCAGCCGCGAATTCAACAGGGCCTGCGTCGTCGGCTGCGGTGAAGGCTCGCTCATGGACCTGGTAGGCCGGAACGTCACGGTCGACGCCACATCGGGCGAGATTCTCGACGGAATTCTCGAAGTTGAAGTCCCGTCGAAGGACACCCACCCCGATCTGCAGGTAGTCACACAGTGGCTCGCTGCCAGCGAAACGGGAAATGACAACCCGCTCAACAAGATCCTCGCGGCCGCCAACTGATCGAGCAGGTGCATCCGCTCAGTCGGTTCAGGGTGGTTCCGCGCGAGAACGCGGAACCACCCTGCTGTGCAGAGCGGAGAGCCGCATCTAGACTGAGAGGATGCACGGTTTGCCTCAACTGCCCACAGCCTCGTCGCCGGGTGATTCCTTCGACGCCCCTGGCGCGCACGCCGATCACGGTGATGGTTGCTTCGGATGCGGCGCCGACAATCCGATCGGACTGGGCCTCCGCTACGTCGCGGGCCCGGGCCTCACCGTGCGGACCTCCTTCGTACCGGCAACATCGAAATTGCGTTGCTCCGGTGTGGTCCCATTCGGCCTGATCTCCGCGATTTTGGACGAGTCGATGGGAACTCTCGGTGCTCTGGTAGCGAAATTGCTTCATGCCGAACATCTTTCGATCGACTGCGAACGATCGGTCGATGCACGCCAAGAGCTTACGCTCGAAGCGCAAATCGACGAGATCCTCGACGGCCGCTTTCACACTAGTGGGGTGGTCAGAGTAGATGGTGCTGCCGACTTGGTCGCCACGGCGACAGGAGTCTACGTGGTGAGGCAACCGCCGGCCGCCTTCCGCTAGCCTGCTTGGAACTCGGCTGAACCGGAGTGTGACTACCGTTCAATGCTTCTTGTTGCGGATGCGACGCTCCAGGTCTCTCGCTGACGCAAACCGTCGTAACTCCCGCGCAGAATCGTGTTGGAGTGCAGCAGCTTTCGGGCTATTGAGAAACTCGACGAGGCGATCGAGGTAGCGATCCGGCGTCATTCCGAATTCGAGCCAGATGTGCTCGGCGCTCGCCCCCCTGAAGGGCAACCACTTCAACGCGAACAGTACGATGTCGCGGTCGTGGCGCGAGATCGATTCGCTATCGTCCAACGTAATCGCTTGAACCTGCAGCCACTGCTGCACGGCCCGTCGCCCTGATTTGCGTGAGGTGCGGCTCATGCCGCTCGCTTGAAGAGTGCCGCGAGGGCCTGGCCGCCGCCGATGCACATGGTGACGATGCCGAGTTCGAGGTCGCGGCGCACGAGGTCCTTCGCCAGACGCAGGCTCAGGATCGCCCCGGTCGCCCCGACCGGGTGCCCCAGAGCGATGGCACCGCCGTACGGGTTGGTCTTCTCCGGGTTCAGCTTCGCGTCCCGGATCACCGCGACCGCCTGCGACGCGAACGCCTCGTTCAGCTCGATCACGTCGATGTCGCCGGGGGTGGTGCCGGTCTGCTCGAACAGATTCGCCAGCGCCAGCACGGGGGCGTACCCCATCAGGGCCGGGTCCATCGCCGCGGTCGCGACGGCCTCCAGGGTGACCAGCCCGGTCAGACCCTTCTCCTGCGCCGCGGACGCCGTGGCCAGCACCAGGGCCGCCGCGCCGTCGTTGATACCGGACGCGTTGCCCGCGGTCACCGAGCCACCCTCCTCGAACGCCGGCCGCAGCTTCGCCAGGGTCTCGAGGGTGGTGTCGGGCTTGGGGTGCTCGTCGACCTCGATCGTCCTCGGGCGGCGGCCCCCGATCTCGACCGGGGTGATCTCCTCGGCGAACGCGGCCCGGGCGGCCTCGGAGGCGGCGCGGCGCTGGGATTCGACGGCGAACTCGTCCTGCTGCTGCCGGCTGACGTCGTACTTGCGGGCGACGGCCTCGGCGGTGCGGCCCATGTGCACGCCACCGAACGGGTCGGTCAGGATCGCGACCGTGCCGTCCACGAGTGTGCGGTCACCGAGCTTGTAGCCCGAGCGGGCGGAGAAGTCGTAGAACGGCATCCGCGACATGCTCTCGTTGCCGCCGGCGAGGGCGAAGTCCACCCCACCCCAGCGCATCTGCTGCGCCGCCGACCACACCGCCTGCAGCCCGGACCCGCACAGCCGGTTGACGGTGTACGCGGGGGTCTTCTCGGGAAGTCCCGCGGCCAGGGCCACGCGGCGGGCGTTGTAGGCGTCCGGCCCGACCTGACCGATGCAGCCCATCACCACCTCGTCGATGTCGCCGCCCGGCACCCCGGCACGCCCCAGTGCGGCCTTGACGGCGGTGGCACCCAGTTCGTGGGCGGGCACGTCCTTGAACGCGCCGCCGAAGCTGCCGATCGGGGTCCTCGCGCCGTCGACCACCACGATCGAATCGGAGACCTTCATGTTTCTCAACTTCCTGGGGATGAACTGATTGATGACCAGCCAGGGCGCCGTCAACGTAGTGGCGCGGCCTGGCCTGGCATGCTGAGTAAAAAAGCCGCCTACCGCGGCGTCATGCGCAGAGCGCCGTCCATACGAATGGTCTCACCGTTGAGGTAGTCGTGTTCGACGATCATCTGGGCGAGCTGTGCGTATTCGGCGGGCTGACCGAGGCGGGAGGGGAACGGCACGCCCGCTTCGAGGCCCTTGCGGTATTCGTCGGTGACGCCGGCGAGCATCGGGGTGTCGATGATGCCGGGTGCGATGGTGTTGACGCGGATGGCGAACTGCGCGAGGTCGCGGGCGGCGGGGACGGTCATGCCGTGCACGCCGCCCTTGGACGCGGAGTACGCGATCTGGCCGATCTGGCCCTCGAACGCGGCGACGGATGCGGTGTTGATGATGACGCCGCGCTGCCCGGACTCGTCGACGGTGTCGGTCTTGGCGATGGCGTCGGCGGCGAGGCGCATGACGTTGAACGTGCCGAGGAGGTTGACGGTGATGACGGTGCGGAACAGTTCGAGGTCGTGGGGGCCCTTCTTCGACAGGATGCGGCCGGCCCAGCCGACGCCGGCGCAGTTGACGACGATGCGCAGCGGCAGACCCGATTCGACGATCTTGTCGATGGCGGCCTGGACCTCGTCGCCGCTGGTGACGTCGGTGGCGAGGAGGGTCACGCCGTCGGGGACGTTGTCGCCGGCGCGCTCGATGGACTGCTGCAGGTCGAGTCCGAACACGGTGGCTCCGGCGTCGGCGAGACGCTTGGCGGTGGCGGCGCCGAGCCCGGAGGCTGCTCCGGTGACCAGTGCGGCGGTGTGTTCGATGTCCATGCGGTGTCCCGTCCTCGAGGTATGGCCGATCGGCCGAGAATACACTTTTGATCGATAATCTAAGTCTAGAGTAGTGGTGTTGGGTCGACCGTCAAGTGGCGTACCGAGAAGTGGAGCACAGCAAGTGGGCTATCCAGGAACTTTCGCGCGATCGCATCCCGAGCGCTCTGCAATGATCATGGCTGGCTCCGGTACTCGGATCAGTTATCGAGAGCTTGATCGGCGGTCGATGTCCCTTGCGGTACTGCTGAGACGCCGGGGGCTGTCCGCCGGTGACACGATCGCAGTCGTCGCCGAGAACAGGATCGGGTGGGCCGAGGTCATCTGGGCGACTGCCCGCGCAGGATTCGACATCGCCCCCGTCAACTGGCACCTGGGTGGCGACGAGCTCTGTGCAGTCCTGGGTGCGTGTGACGCGCGTCGTCATCACCTCTCGGGACTGTCTCGAGGCAGTGCAGACAGCGGTCGGTCGCCGCCTGCCCGAGGTCGAGACGATCTTGGTGTTGGGCGGCGTCGAGGGCGCTTCCGGTGGGCTGGGAAACGTCGAAGACTACGAAACCGCCATGCTGTCAGCAGTTTCCGCATCGGAATTGCCGGACGAGCAACTCGGTGGCCGCGTGATGTTCAGTGCGGGGACGACGGGCACACCCAAGGCGATACGTCATTCCGTACCGGTCGTCCATCCCGCCGAGGCGCCACCGCATCTCGGTAGATACACGGAGTTGTTCGAATTCGATCTCCACACCGTCTATCTGTCCCCGGCGCCGATCTATCACACGGCCCCCTTCAGATTCGTACTCGCGATCACGCAGCTCGGCGGGACCGTCGTCTGCATGGAACGATTCGATCCCATCCGGGCGCTGCAGGCAATCACCGCGCATCGGGTCACCCACGCGCAGTTCGTTCCGACGATGCTGATCCGTCTGGATCGACTCCCGGAAACGGTTAAGAGTTCAGCCGATATATCCAGCCTGAAGGTCGCCATCACCGGAGCGGCACCATGCCCTCCGGAGCTCAAGCTCCGGATCGCGAGATGGTGGGGGCCGGTGCTGCACGAACTCTATGGAGCGTCGGAGAGTTACGGCAATTGTCACATCGGGCCAGATGAAGCGCTGGCGCGCCCGGGTTCCGTCGGCAGGGCGCTCGTCGGCACGATTCATATCACCGACGACGACGGAAGGGAATGTCCTGTGGGCAGAGACGGCACGGTCTGGTTCGAAGGTACTCCCACGTTCGCGTACAACGACGACAAACGACAGCCGAGCGGCCGAAGATGGCAGATCGTGGGGGACGTCGGCCATCTCGACAGCGACGGCTACCTCTACCTCACCGGCAGGAGAAGTCAGCTCATCATTTCGGGCGGTGTCAACATCTATCCGCAAGAGGTCGAAGACCTTCTGCTGTTGCACCCCGTGGTCTCGGACGTCGCTGTCGTCGGCCTTCCGGACTCCGAGTACGGCGAGATCGTTGCTGCCTATGTCGTACTGCGGGAGGGATTTCAGAACGGGACGCAGACTGAGGCAACGCTGAGCGCATATTGCCGATCGAAACTTGCCGGCTACAAGTGCCCGCGGCGCATCATCGTCGTAGAGAGCCTCCCGCGGGGTGACAACGGAAAGTTGTACAAGAGATTCATCGAGACCTCATAGGGAACCGGGCGCCAGGCATGACACGCGCCGATCCGTTGGGACCGGCGCGTGGTCAGGGATTTCGACACCGAGTGACGGTGGCACAGGACGGGCCCGCCGGTGATGCGCGCTTACCGTTGCACCTCGACTCCGCTTTCCGGCGGGAGACGAGGAGGAATGTAGTTGGGCCGGAATGGTGGCCGACCGAGCAGGGCGTCGAGGATGAAAGCAAATACGGCCACACCGAGTGCGATGGTCACCATGCCGAGCAATTGTGTGGGAAGCCAGGGATAGTTGCCGTTGACGGCGATCCAGGACGGCATCGCGATGAAACCGTATACGGCGGTGACGGACAGGGGAGTGATCAGGAGCATCGATATCGACTTCCAGCCGCGCAACTGCTCGCGGTATCGGTAGGCGATCGCTGCGGCCAGGAACACGCCGACCGAGTTACACGGAATCCACCACCACGGTAGCTGCGCGAGGATGACGAGCGGCTGGTTCCCGTAGTAGTGGTAGACGCCCATGCTCAATAGAATTTCTTCGAAAATAACGGAACTGGCGGCTGCGCCTGCCCACATCAACCAGATCGTCTTGGTCCGAGGGTTACTCTCGAGCAGCTTGTAGATGAAGATCATGAAGGCGCCGTATCCGAACCAACCCGCGACGATCCACCAGGGCATCTCGCGGCCGAGGATGGTGTACGCGTGGTTCGACTCGCTCCAGGGGAAGTAGACCGCGCCGATCACGTCGTAGAACGCCTCGGGTATGCAGATCACCGCCCCACTGAGTGCGAGCATCAGCGGGAGCAGAGAGCCGGTTCGCCTTATCTCGCGGATTCCCAGGCCGACGCCGATGAGTCCGACCGCAGTCATGCAGACGGTAGCGATGATGTTGTTCGTCGACATGTACGGCGTGTTGTGCGGCGGTGTGGGGATGCCGAACTCGGGATCTATTGTGAAGTCGGCGCTTCCGAGGACAGGACCCTGCCGGAGTGCGGTGATGATCAGGGCGGCGATGATTGCGATGACAACCACAGCCGCAATGATCAACTTGCCTCGTGATGTGATCCCCTCGAACGAGGACTCCTCGCGACTCTCGGTGGGAGTGGCCCGTTGTATAGAGCCTTTCGGTGGCGTAGAAACCATTACTGCGCCTCTCTGTGGCACGGTGGATTGTGGGCTTCGGCCATGAGCGGGTTCGCGGAGTGACACGACTGAGACAGTGGCCGTCGCTGGGACGACTCTATGACATAGACCACAATAAAGTCTAGGCGTCGACTGTCGTTGATGCGATATCTAGTCCGAGTGTGCGACGGTTCCGGTCAGCGACGCGCGACGGCATTGAAATCGGGGTCTCGTTTCTCTATGAACGCGTTCACCCCTTCAATGCCGGTAGGATTGTTCGCCGCTATGGCGATCGCTGCTGCTTCCGCATCGAGTTGTTCGATCAGGGATCGTTCGGCGGATTCGGCAAGAAGTTCCCGAGTGCGTGCGTAGGCGGCAGTGGGGCCGCTCACGAGTGATCTGGCTACCCGCATTGCCTCGTTCTGCAATTCCTCTTCGGGTACGAGGCGGCTGAGGATGCCGAGGCGAACTGCCTCGCCGGCATTCAGGACGGCGTCGGTGAGGAGGATCTCGCGTGCTCGTGCCAGACCGACGACCCGTGGAAGGGTCCACGACATGCCCCCATCCGGCGTGAAGCCGATTGACGGGTATGCCGGCCGTAGCTTGGTGGACGGGCTGCCGAGTGCGATGTCGGAGTGGAGCACGATACTCATGCCTGCGCCCGCGGCCCAACCGTTCACGGCGGCCACCACCGGCGCCTGAATCGCAATGATCGCGCGCACGAAGTGATTGAACAAGTGTGCGAGGTCGCCGACGAATTCGCCGCGGTTGGGCTCGTTGGCGAACGCACGGACGTCGCCACCGGCGCAGAAATTGGCGCCCTCGCCGACGAGGACGACGGCGCCGATGTCGTCGGGCCCCGCGCCGTGTAGTGCGTCGATGCCCTGGGCGAGACCCGTGGCCGAGAGGGAAGTGCCGCGTGCGGTGGTAGCCACGGAGATGCTTAGGACGCCGGCGTCGGACGTGATGTGGGTGTGGGAAGTGGTCACTAAGTGTCCTGTCAGAATGCGCGCCGCCCTCGTGGGCAATCGCGGAACCTTGGCCGGGGTGCGTATCGACGGCGCACCGGCGCTTGTGCGCTGTCCGTCCGCGGGCACCTCGGGAATGCACGACCAACAATAGTCTGATGTTAGAGTATCTGCGCGGAAGGGAGCGCCGATCCCGCGCTACTGCCCGCGCCGGCCCATGAGTGAGACACGCTTGCACTGCATGGTCGACGTGATACGGGTGGATTGCCTGTGTAGACGATTCCGCCTCACGGGAATGGTCGGATCGTGGTCACGGGCGCCGCGAGTCGGCTGTCGAATGTACTGCTGCTGAGTGGATCCTATGTCAGAGATGCGTCCGGTACATGACAATAAGCACACGTCACGCCTGACGGTGTCGGTGCGAAGATATGACGGAGAAGTAAGTGGCTGTTAGGTATCCGGAAATCGTCGTTGAATGCAATGAGGGTGTCCTCCGTGTCCGATTCCACCGAGCGGTCCGCGGCGACCTGATCACCACGAGGACGCTGCACGCACTCGCCGACCTGCTCTGTGATACCCGCCATGACCGTACGGTCCGTGCGATCGTCGTCGCCGGAACCGTGTATTCCTTTTGCGCAGGGGTGGAAATCGGTGACACATCACAAAGCTCCGATATTGTAATCGCCGCCGCCGGTGAGGCGTTGGAAAGGGTCGTCGAAGCAATGGTCGCGTTTCCCCGCCCCGTGATTGGTGCGGTCAACGGTCTCGCGGCCGGCGCAGGTCTGGCACTGGCGTTGGCGTGTGACGTCACCGTCGCTTCCGATTCGAGCGAGTTCTCGATCGCGCAGAGCGAATGGCGGTATGGTCCCCATGCCTCGATTGCGGCGGTCCTCACGGCCAGGGCAATCGGCAGAAATCGCGCGCTGAGAATGAGCCTCCTCGGTGAGACGCTCACGGCTCGCGCAGCCCTCGAGGAGGGACTTATCGGAGGCGTGTACCCCACCGCTCGTTTCAAACAGCATGTCGAAACTTTCGTGCGCCAGATTGCACCCTAGTCGATCGAGTCTGCCCTCGGTGTCGACACCCAAAGGAGCAATGCTGGTGCGAGAAATCTTCGACGTGCAGTTCCCTTTCTCGTAGCGTTGAGTGGATGCGGGAATCCGGATAGGGCGGGAGATCACGGTGGCCGGGGGCACCTGGGGGGCCGGTGCCGCCTGTGGGCATATTCTGCTCGACAATCTATTGCACCATAGTCCAAGAGTAGAGTTTAATTGTGGTGCCCGTCACTTATCGCCGCAGAAGTCTGCGGCATCACTGTGCCGGAGGGTGCTGCCTCCAAGGCTGTCCCGGCCTTCGTCGGCACGGCAGCATCGGCGCTCACGATGAGGAGAAGCTTTTGTACACCACCGTCACCGACCCGATTCGCGGAACATCTGAACCTGATCGGTATTGGACCAGCACCAACCTGGGCGAGGCGTGCCCCGAGGTCATGTCACCCATGTGCTGGAGTTTGTGGGAACGGTCAGCGGAGCTGGGTTGGCTCTACTCGATGTACGCATTCGGCGTGCTCCCGAAGAAGAAGGTCACTGTCTCTCCCGACGTAAACGACCGCGGCCTGTCCTGCTTTTATGGGAGGCAGGCACTGAACGTCGACGCAATCAAGAAGATCATGTCGGCGCTGCCCGGAGTCGATGCCGACGACTTCGAGCGGGATCTCATGGGAAGTGTCCGACCGGATGCGCCGCGGTTCAAGTCGAGCTACGCCCGTGTTCCCGTGCTCATGTTCAAGGCGCCATACGCACTCCTACGGACCGGCTCGCGGTTGAAGTCTCTGCACGACGAGATGTACAAGCGTTGGCTCGCGTCGGTCTTCCCACAGGAACAGTCGAGCCACGAGCCCATCGATGCTTTGGTGCAAGCGCGCGAGCAGTTTCAGCGCATCTTCTCCGTCCACTGTGTATGGCGGTTCGTGTTTCAGGGTGCGCAGAGCGCGGTGGCGCAAACCGCCGAAAAGGCCGGAGATGCAACACTTGCCGACCAACTGCTATCGGGAGTGGGAGATGTCAACGAGACGAGGATGGCTGACGACCTCTGGCGATTGGGTCAGGGCGAGTTGACCGAGGGCGAGTTCCTCGAAAACTGGGGCTACCACGGACCGAATGAAGGAAATCCCTATACCTCGGTGTGGCGTGAGAACCCCGCACCGATCCGTGCATTGGCGGCCGCATACGCACAGCGGTCCGAGCGACCCGCGGCGCGCGCAGCGCGTGCCCAGGAAGTCGGCTCCGAGGCGGAACGCCGCCTTCTCGCGGCGACTCCCTGGTCTCGCCGTCCGGCGACCCGCTGGTTAGTGCATCGGATGCGAAACATCATCCGCACGCTGCAGATCGGGAAGGCCGCGTACCTCATGGCAATCGACGCCGCCCGGGCAGCGGCTCGCAACCTCGGTGCTCAACTTGTGGAAGGCGGCGTACTCCAGCAAATCGACGACATCTTCTTCTTCACGGTCGAGGAATGCCAGGAATTGGCCTGCGGGCGCATACCGAATGTGCAAGAGATCGTCGAAGTTCGCCGCGCAACACGCGCCGAGTACAAGGCAATGGTGCTTCCCGTCGCGTTCCGAGGCATGCCGGAACCGCTTAAGGGCGACGTCGGTGTCGACGATGTCACCGAATTGTCCGGCGCTGCGAGCGGCGGCGGTAGCGTGGAGGGTCGGGCGCGTGTTGTGGTCGACCCGGACCAGGAAATCGAACTCGACGCCGGCGATGTCCTGGTGTGTCGGTTCACCGATCCGAGCTGGGCTCCCCTGATGGCGCTGGCCGAGGCCCTCGTTATCGACATCGGTGGATCGGCAAGTCACGGGGCGGTGGTCGCCCGCGAACTGGGCATTCCCTTCGTGATCGGCACGGAGAGCGGGACGAGGATCATCCACGATGGGGACCACATTCGGGTGGATGGTCCCGCGAACCTGGTCAGCGTCCTTACGCGAGCAAACGCGGCGGAAACCGCGACGGCGTGAAGCAGGGGGGGGCAGCGATCGAGAGTGGCTGCGATAAGTGAACGACAGTGCGAGTCCCGGATGGGACTCGCACTGTCGTGTGATCACTGAAAGGGCAGACCCGTCGCTAAGTCAGCGCGAGGGCGAAGAGAAGGTGATTGGAAGCGATTCGATGCCATGAAGCACGAAACTCCGGTGGAAAGTCACTTCCTGGTCGGAATCGGCCAGAGCGATGGAATGACAGCGATCCAATAGAACCGACAACGCTGCCTTGGACTCCATCTTGGCCAAATTCATACCCAAGCAGGAGTGCTCGCCGCGACCGAACGTCAGATGGCGGGCACGTGCATTGTCGAGATCGAGTGCGTCAGGCTCGCTGTACACCGCTGGGTCGCGGTTGGCGGAGCCGGTAACCAGGTAGATCAGACCATCGGCAGGAATGCGGGTACCTCCGACCTCCACATCATCGACGGCGACCCTCCAAATTCCTTGTACGGGCGGTTCCAGGCGGAGCACCTCATCGAGGAAGTTGGTGATCTTTTCGGGATCCTCACGCAGGGATTCCTGCAACTCGGGATCCTTGGCGAGCATCCAGAGTGCACTGGTCAGCAGGTTGGTCGTCGTCTCGTTGCCGGCGACCAGGAATTGCACCAGCATCTGGAGTAACTCGGCGAGAGTCAGAGGAGCTTCGCCATCGAGTCGCGCTGCCAGTAGGTCACTCAAAAGATCATCGACAGGGTGCTCGCGCCGGCGATCGAGTTCCTCGGTGAAGTAGTCGTAGAACGCGTCGACCTGGTCGAAGATTTCGATGATCGCATCCGTGTCGTGGGAGAGTGCGCCGACCCCACGTGTGAAGGCGTTGGACCACTCTTTAAAGGTCGCCATATGTGAAGGCGGCACCCCGAGAAGGGTAGCGATCACCGTCATCGGAATGGGCATGCTGAAACCGGTGACGACGTCGGTAGGCCCGTCGGTGGCGAAGTTGTCGATGAGCTGGTTGGTCAGTTCCTTCACGGCGCCGTCGAGTTCTGCCACCCGGCGCGGAGTGAAAGCAGCATTGACAAGTGAGCGCTGGCGCTTGTGCAAGGGCGGATCGGAAAACAGCAGGACACGCGATTTGCTGAGTTCGATGCGCCGGGCGGCCTGCTGCCGGGTGCGCTCCGGGAGATCGGCGTTCTGCAGTATCTGCTGGGCGATACCTGATACCGAACTGGGCCCGCTGGCCATGCGGTTCGAGAACCGGGTGGCATCGCGCAACACATCCAGGACGTCTTCGTGCCGCGTGACAACCCAAGCGCCCAACTGCTCGTTGTATGAGACCGGTTCGCTGTCGCGCTGGGCCGCATATGCGCTGTAAGGACACCGGACGACGTCGGGACGCAGTGCTAGCAGGTCATCGAATGTGGCGGCGGGGCAGGTTGTTGTGTCCGCTCGATCTGTCACCGCAAACTCCTCATGCACGATTGCTAGAATATTGATTACTAGAGTATCTGACGGCGCGGCGGCGTGTCTATACGCCGCGTTGACTCATCCACAATTCCGTGTAAGTTCGTGGTTGCCTCATCTGAGAATGCCCGCGCGGCGGGCACGGCGAGGATCCTCGACGAGCCAGGCGTCTCGATCGGTTGGTATCGCGACGGCGCCCGCACGAAATTGCGGGCAGCGTTGGCCCCGAAGGTGTTACGACCGCGGGGCAGCGCGCTCACCGACGTACGGATTTGAACGTCGGCGGCGCCGCAGTCGCACCCGCCCTGCTGCAGAGGCCGCCACCGACTCTGCACCCGTCGCCACCATTCGGGATCTCGACCGCCGCCCAGAACGCGATCACGAACGCCCGTTCGTTGTTGCGGCGTTGATCGGAGGGGCCGTGCGCACACCAAACCTGGCACCTTGCTCAGTTGCAGAGCTGGATCCGCACCCGGGCGCAACGGGACGATGTCGTGCCCGTTTCGGTCGAGATCTACCCGGTCGGACACGAGCGCGGCAACACGGTCTGCGAACACTGGTACACACTGACGGTCACCGACATCGCCACCGGCGCGGCCGAGAATCGGGCGGTCCCCGACACGGCCCGCAAATGGGTGGACACCGCGATAGAGAAGATCGCGAGCACTGCCGTTCCCACTACTCGGGATCGACTCGGACAACGGCAGCGAGTTCATCGATCACCATTCGCTCGACTGATCGAGAGACGGCACATAAGCCTCACCCGGTCGGAGCCGGGAAGCTTCAACGACGGCGCTCATACTGAGCAGAAGAACCGGGCGGTGTGTGCACCATCGTCGGCTCCCGCCGTCCAGCGCCTGGTCCAATCTCTCGGTCACCGAACTGATCACCCTCGCCACTGCCAAGACGACACCACTCAGGAAGACCGTCGTCACGCAGGCCATTCTCGGTGAGTCGACGAATCAGGCGTCGCGGGCGTCTGGATACAAAGTCGGCGTCGATCCAGCGCACATCTGCTTGCTGGATCGACGCAGTATGCTCACAGGTCGAGTACGAGTTTTTTCCCCTTGCAGCGACTCACGCAGATCATCATCATGTCGCCGTTTTCCTGCTCGTCGGGAGTCAGGTAGTCGTCTCGGTGGTCGGGCTGGCCTTCCAGTACTTTTGTCTCGCATTCGCCGCAATACCCCTCCTCGCAGGAGAAAGGCTGATCGGGAAGCACTTTCCGTACTTCGTCCAGGATGTTGACTCCCTCGGGGACGGTGAACGTGGCACCTGTTCGTCGTAGTTCCACCTCGAACGAATCGCCACTGGTGTCCACGGGTCCGCTGGCCGAGAAGCGTTCAAAGTGCAGGCCGCCGAGTTGGTCGTGCGCGGAGAACTCCGCCGCAACTGCATCAATCATCGCGCTCGGGCCGCAGGTATAGATCACGGTGCCGCCCGGCGCACTCGCGAGGATGGACGACAGATCGGGATAGCCGCGCTCCTCCTCGATCCACAAATCCACCTGATCGCCGAGTGAACCGAGCTGCTCGCGATACGCCATCGAACTGGCACTGCGGCCACCGTAAACGAGAGCCCACTGTGCAGACGCTTTGCGCACCTGCTCAATCATGGGGATGAGCGGTGTGATGCCAATCCCTCCGCCGATGAAGATGTACGAGTCCGCCTCGACCAGATGAAAGTTGTTCCTCGGAAGGCGGATGCTCAGCTCGACACCGGCCACGGCGGCATCGTGCAGTTCCTTCGAACCGCCGCGGCCGTTCTCCTCCCGCAGAACGGCGATCGTGTACTTCGATCGATCGTCTCTGTTCCCGCAGAGTGAGTATTGACGAGAAAGTCCCGAAGGTAGGTGCACTTCGATGTGAGCCCCCGGCTCCCAGGCCGGCAGAGGATGCCCTTCCGGATCTGCGAAAGATACTTCGATGACGTCGTCGGCGATCACGGCCACATTGGTGACGCGCAGGGTCAGGCTATCGATGGTGGTGATCATGTGATCAGCCCTTCGCGGCTTCGACAAGCGGCTTCAGGTTTGTGAGAACCTCGTGCCATCCTGTTGATGATGTGATTTCGGAGCAGAAGTTGGTCTCGATTATGACTCCTTCGAGGTCTGCGGCAACGCACTCCTCAACTCGGATGGTCATCTCGTCCACGGTCATTCGTTTGCCGGCGGTGGATTGCTGAGCCAGTCGGTAGATCGCTCCGACCGGGTTCTTGTCTGGCGGTCGTTGTCTGTTGATGTCCTCGAGGATGCCGACCACATTGCTGATGGGGATGGAGCCGGGATTCCACAGGTCGAAGTCGCGAGCAGTTCGTGCGAGGCCGGCTTTGGAGTACATGCCCGACATCAGGCGGGGGATCCGTGTCGGCTTCGGTTGCATGATGGCCGGTCCGATCTCGAAGAACGCGCCATGGTGTTCCACTGGATCGTCACTCCAGCACGCACGGAGTGCGGGAACGAAGTCATCCATTCGCTTGCCTCGCGTGCGGGGGTCGACTCCGACGGCCCGATGTTCTTCCTCGGACCATCCCACGCTCAGGCCCACGACGGAAAGGCGGCCTTGGCTGATTCGGTCGACGGTGGCAAGTCGGTTGGCCAGTTGCGCAGGCCAGTGGTTTCCGCCGACGAGAATGCTGGTTCCCAGTTGCAGGCGATCTGTCCATGTTGCAACGGCGGCGAGCAACTCGGTGGGTGCCCATACCGAACGGTAGACGTCGGGCTGGTCGGTTGCGCTGCCACCGTAATCGCCGGACTGCTGGAGTGCGTAGAGGAAGTGGTCCTGCACCCACAGGCTGTCGAAACCCATGTCGTCGGCTTGCTGAACGAAGTCGCGGATCAACGATGCCGTAACGACCGGTCCCAGCTGTGGCAGTGTGAGCCCGATTGTTGTCACGAGGTAACTCCCGTCGCCTGCTTCGGAAGTTCGTGTCGTTTGATTCGGGACAGTCGACTGCGACAGATACGCCAGCGCCCGTCCTTGCATCGCCGGTATGTCTCGGTGTAGTGCCCCCACCCCTCGTGGGATACATAGCCGCTGTCGGCCGGGGACTCTACGCGGTCGTACATCGGCCAGATGGCCGTTGCTGTCGTCTCGTCGACAATGTCGATCTCGGGTACGTGTCCGTGGTGGACCGAGTAACCGGTTTCGAAGTGCCTGGCCACGCTGGCAAGAAACTCCTGCTTGCCGCGAGGGGAGGAGGTCGATTCGGCGAAGTCGACGATGAGGTCGCCGGTGAACAGGTCCGCGAATTCGTCCCAGAGTCGGAGATCAACACAACGGAAGTATCGAGCCTTGAGTTGGCGAATGTCCTCTATGGCAACGAGTCGACGAACAGTCTGTTCCATGGATTCAACAGTCATTATTCCGTCCTCTGTGCGACGAAGTGTCAGTGGGTGTGTCGCGGGAATCGTTCCCGGATAGGCGAGTCTGCGTTGTAGTCGGAGTAGCGTGCGATCTTTCCGTCCGTGACGACGAATGAACCCATGATCGGTATTTCGATCGCGACGCTGCCGTCGGCGGTGTGCACCCGGTCGATCCGCTCGGTGAGAACGATGTTGCTGCGCGAGGCGATGTTCAGTAGCTCGGCGGTGCAGTACTCCATCTCGAGGGTGTCGTGCAGCGTGGTCAGAAAGTCCATCGCTGCCTGCTTGCCCTTGGTGGCCGGTGACCCGGTATCTTCCCAGGAAACGTCGTCGGTCATCCAGTGGTCGTAGCGCATGTGCGGCCAGGCGCCAGGTCCCCAGTCGTCGAGAAACCCGACGACTGCCTTCTCTGCGTCGGTCTGTGCTTCTGCCCCAGGGTGGATGATCACTTGCGTCCTCCTATGTTCCTTGTCACATCAATAGTCGCATGCAAGACTATTGATCGTCAATGTAAGTTCTGCGAGATGCCTGGGAGGCGCAATGGGTCTGGACTCGGTTGTCATCGCCGGAGGAGGTATGGCGGGCCTGCTCGCTGCCGCTTCCGTGAGTCCGTTCGCACGGCACGTCGTCATCGTCGAAAAGGACGAGATACCGGTCGAACCGGCACCTAGACGCGGAGTCCCCCAGGGAAGGCAGGTCCACGCGCTGCTCGGCGCAGGCCAGGATGCCATGGCCGAACTGCTGCCGGGCATCGTCGACGACTTCGAGGGGGCCGGAGCTCGCATGGTCGACTCACCCGCCGACCTGGCCGTCTATGGGCGCTTCGGCTGGGCTGGTCGTGTGCAGAGCGGAACTCGAACTGTGATGATGCGCCGACCCGTACTCGAGCACGTGGTGCGGGAAAGGGTGCTGGCGCTACCGAACGTCACCCTCCGGTCGTCGGCCGTCACCGGGATATCGGTCACCGATGACCGGTCGCGAGTAGCGGGATTCACACTGCTCGACGGCGCCACGCTGGAGGGGGATCTCGTCGTCGACGCTACCGGGAGAGTTTCGCGATCGGTGGAGTGGCTCGGTGATATCGGGTACGACGCTCCGCAGGAGCGGGAGATGCGGTCGCACATCGGCTACGCCACCGTCGAGGTGCGACTGCCCGAGGATGTCTTCGACGATGATGTGGCAGGCGTGTTGGCGCACCCGCATCCCGGCAACTGTCGCGGGGCCGCGGTGGTTCCCGCCGACAACGGGATCTATCTGATTGCCGGCCTCGGGATGATGAATCAGGATCCGCCCCGGGACATCGACGGATTCATGGCTCATCTCGACGCCGCGCCGAGTCCCATTGTGGGGGAGATGGCCCGGAAGGCGGAATTCCTTACAGATATTGCCACCTATCGGGTGCGTGGAAGCCGGCGGCGGGTCTGGGAGGATCTCACCCAGAGGCCTGACGGTTACCTGCTGATCGGCGATGCCGTCATGGCATTCAACCCGTTGTACGGCCAAGGCATGTCGGTGGCCGCCTGTGAAGCAGTGGCCCTGTCGCGCAGTCTGTCCGAGGATTCATCGACCGCCGGGCTCGCGTCTCGCGTACAAACGGCGATGAAGGACGTTATCGACGTCGTCTTCGCGATGGCGGTGTCGACAGACGGAGCGTACGAGGGCGCCGAGCTCATCGGAGTGCAGAGACCATCCGCAGACGATATGGAGGCGGGTGCACTGCTGTCTCGGGTGGCGACCGATGATCCGGAGGTGGCCCTCGCGGTCAAGCGATACGCCCACTATTTCGATCGTGGTGCGCTGCAGTCGCCTTCGATCGCCGACAAGCTGGCTGCCTGGAAGGTCGGCAACCGGGAGGTTATCCACGACAACCCGTTGGTTATTCCCGGCATCATCGGCTGACCGGCCGGCGAGGAGGAGATCTGCGATCGTCAGCACTGCTTGGCTATTGCCAATCGGAATCAGCGAGTTTCGTCGTGCGAGTGTCCTGCGATCGGCTCTCGCCGAAAATGCTCTGTAATCTACGTCACTAACCTGATACTCTTGGCGTGGAATATCTATCGCTCGATCTTTCAAGGAGATGGCATGGTCTCGGCCAACAGTGACAAGGAACAGTTCGTCCTCGACTTCTTCAAGGGAATGGGTCCTGACCTGGAGTCATTCAAGAAGACCTATCGTGACTACCTCGCCGAGGACGTGGAGTGGGAAAGCGTGGGGTTCGATCATCACCCCAATCTGGAGGACTCGCTGAAGTACCTCGACACCCTGGCCGAGCAAACCGGAATGGCCTTCTGCGAAATCAATGTGATCAACATCGGTTCGGCCGGCGACCTGGTCTTCACGGAACGGGTGGACACGATGTACCGGGGCGACGGGTCGAAGATCATGGACTTCCGTGTCGCCGGTGTTCTCGAGGTACGGGACGGCAAGATTCGCCGCTACACCGACTACTTGGACAGCCTCGGTACCGCAACTCAGCTGCAGTCGCTGGCTCAGGAGATGGGCCACGGGGCCGTCGGCGCCTGACTCGATCGCAGCGTGGGGTCCACGTTCCCGGACTCCACGCTGCGCCGTCGAGTTGATCGTGCGAGAAACCACCACTCGCGCAACAAGATGCACGACCCCTACAGGAAGGGGAAACATGAGTCCGAGATGTACCTTCAGGTGCCCGGCAGAAATGTCCGAGCCGCTCGACAACCCAATCGACTGCCATGGGGCGACGTTATGATCACCGCTCCGTTCCGCATGGATGGCGAAGTCGCGATTGTCACCGGTGGCACCGCGGGCATAGGGTACGAGACCGCGAAGGTGCTGCTCGCTGCTGGAGCCAGGGTCGTCGTGTGCGGGCGCAATTCCGATCGCGGGCAGCACGCGGCCGAGCAATTGGGAACGGTGGGCGACGTCCACTTCGCCAGGGCGGACGTGAGCGACGAGGCTTCGGTCACCGAGCTGTTCGGCGAGGTCCGCTCTCGCTACGGGGCGGTCAGTGTTCTCGTCAACAACGCCGGCCCGACCGATCTTCTGCACTCGCGCGATGTGGATGGTCCGTTGGGTGCGGTACAGCCGGCTGCGTTTGCAACGCTGATGAACAGAACCGTCACGTCGAGTTACCTTCCGACTCGTGAAGCGCTGGGCGACATGGTCGGTGCACGTGCCGGAAGTATCATCATGATCTCGTCCATGGCCGCAGCCCAGGCGATGCCCGGTTTCGACACGTACGCCACCGGAAAGGGGGCGATCGAGTCGATGACCCGTGCGATCGCGGGAAGCTATGGGCATCTCGGAATACGCTGCAACGCAATTCGTGTCGGTCGAATAGCGGTAGATCACGGTGGGGGGCTCCGTGCGGCCGCGGACCCGGCTGAGGAGGATCGCGATGCCTGGCGGGAGCCCACTCTTCCGAGAGCAGGAGCGCCCGAGGATATCGCGCACGCGGTGTTGTATCTCAGCTCGAGCGCCGGGCGCTACGTCAACGGTGTGGTCCTCCCGGTGGATGGCGGTGTCGGAGTGCGTTCACTCATGCCCTGGCAGACTCCTCGGCCGGAGATGCTCGCCGATCGCACGACTATCGGGTCGTAGCTGAATATCGGGCGAAAAAACCATTCGACCCCGCTACACCTGGGCGTAGCGGGGTCGCCGCTCACTCGGCGAGGCCGCGATGCGGCAGCGCCCCGCGCGTCATCACGGCGCAGTATCCAGTGGAATCGATCCCGTTCACCGTCATCTTTGCGAGTTGCTCCCGATGCCCTGTCGGAGTCGGCCGACCCTCGAGGAGAACCTGCTCGCGATCGGCATGCACATAGACGTCGTATTCGGCGACGTCTCCGCGCCAGGCGCCGAGGCCACGACCATCCCTGTAGCCGCCGTCGTATCCCGTGCCGGCATACGCCCAGGCATGGATCAACGGTGTGACGCGGACTGTGAGATCCTGCCCGTCACCGATCGAGAGCCCCAGCCGCACTTCGTCGTACTGCCGGGTTCCGGGGTGGAAGGTGATGTCGAACGCCGACACGCTGACAGGCAGGCGCAGGCCCTCCCGTGTCATGGCGACCATGTCGCTGAAAGTGATCTTCCCTTCGCCGTCCTCACGCTGTTGGAGCGACACCCAGAGATCTTCGTGCTCCACGACCAGAGCGATGTGCAGCAGCGATGCGGTCGGCGCCGTCGGGGACGCGGCCTTGGCGGCCTGTGGATCCGCGACCGAGCGATCGAATCCACCTACGCCCGGCCGTATACCCCAGGAATGGTCACGGGTACCCCACCAGTTGTTCACGGTGACCTTGTTCTCGGGGTACTGAATCCAGCCCTCCCAACGCCCGGGCTGGTGATATCTCGTGATCTCTTGGCCGATCCGCCCACCGCGCGAGTCGACGTAATGCGCCTCGCACGCCGGCGCATGGTCGCTGGTGAAGGTCAAGTCCGCGGTAATCGGCGTGTCAGGGTTGTCCAGGCGGACGTTGATCTGCCGATACGGCTCGACTACGTCCACCCTGAGGCCACCCACCCCCGTGGTGAGGACGTCATCGCTCAGAGCGCGGGAGAACCGGGAGTTGTGCTGCCGGTCCCCCTCGAGGATGCAGAGGAAGCCGTCGCATACACCCATGTTCTTGTAGACGGCGAGCCCTGCGACGAATCCGAAACCGCCAGAGGGATCGACACCTGCGAACCAGTAGCGGTCGAAGAATCGGTGATCGCTCGTCGCGGCGTACAGGAACGGCCACGGCGCCTGGTGGAGCAGGGTTTCGTCCGCAGGGTGGAGGGAGCGTTCGTCAATCACTGGTCACCTCGTGAGAGCAGGGTCGGATAATCGAAACATCGATAGTCTAACTCTAGATGTTATTGCCGTTCGGTGCTACGGTGCGGGAGTGCGACATTCGGTAACCTCACAGGTGGCTCGTGTCCTTCAAGCAGAGCTGGCGCTCGTCGGCACCGACCCGCGTCGGGTCGCCGAGCTGGTGACGGTCGGGCGTGCTCTCCTCAAACGGGCAGAACTCGACGACGACCTCGGACACAGACGTGCCGCAAACCCATCGCCCCAGGGCGCCGATCAGCTCCTCGCTCGTGAGTTGCCCTCGGTCGGAGACGAACTGGACGGTGCGCCGGTGCCGATCGACTACGGAACCTCCGCGGAACTGACCGTGACTGCTGCTAGCCTCGGCGCCGCACTCGATCACCATCCGCGGGACGAGCACACGGCGACTTCCGTCGAGGAAATCAGGCGACTGTCCGGTGGCTTCTCCAAGGAGATGGTGATGGCGACAGCGGCCTACACGGACGGCTCCCGCGAACGATTCGTCGTGCGCAAGGTGGCTCCGGGACGTCGGGCAGACGGCCTTCGCGCCGAATATGACGTCCTGCGGTCGGCGTTTCAGCACGGGTGTCCCGTACCCGAACCGTGGTGGTACGACGCCGACGTACTGGGCGCCCCCGCGATCGCGACCTCCGCCGTCTCCGGCGTACCCGCCGGCGACCCGAACGGGTGGCTCGAACCACCGTCGGCGACGGTGTTGGCATCGGTGGCACTAGCTGTCGCCGGCCAGCACAAGGTCGACGTTGCGGCGATCGACACGGCCCCGCTGCCGCCGTTGGTGTCCATCGACGACCGTCGGGAGGCGCTCGCCGAACGACGAGGCGTCCTCGAAAGTATATGGGCTGACGGTGACGACGCGTGGGCACCGGCTTTCCACGTAGTGCTCGAATGGCTCGAAGCAGCGATCCCCGACCAGACTGACGCGCCGGTGCTGGTGCACGGCGACTTCGGGCCGCACAACTTCCTCCTCGAGGGTGAGGAACTGTCGGGAGTGCTCGATTGGGAACGTAGTCACGTCGGGCTTGCAGTCGAAGATCTCGCGTATTTGCGTCCCACGCTCGACGACGAGTCGTGGTCGGAGTTTCTGCGCGAGTATGTTGCAGTGGGCGGGCTGGAACCTTCTGGCGACGCGCTGGCGTGGTACATCGTGTGGCAGGACTTCTGGCGGGCCGTCTCGGCGTACCGGATGCGCAGTGTCTTCCTGCAGCGGCCCGAGCAGGTTCTCTATGGCATCTCAGGGCTGCTGCTCGCTCCTCGATTCCTTACGCGAGCAGCACTTTCCGTGTCGTCGATGCACTTGTCGGGAGCCATCAAGTGCTGACGCCACTGGACGAGAGCCTATTCCATCAGACGTCGGACCCCTTCGCCGTCGTGGCGACACCAGACCATCGATTCTTCGATCGGTACTGGTTCTCAGGGTTGGACCCCGTCGGCGGGTTCGCCTTCTTCGCCGGCACGGGTAGGTACCCGAATATGGCGACGCGGGATGCCTTCGTCAACGTGCTGATTGGGTCTCGTCAGCACAATCTGCGCATGGCCACAGAGATCGACGTGATCGCCGATGCGGCAGATATTCATCACGTTGGCGTCGGCCCCTTCGAAATCGATGTGGAGGAACCGTTCCGGCGAATCCGGTTGACGGTCGACGGACCGTCTGAGCCCGTACGGGCCGAACTCGTGTTCACCACCGCTCGCCATCCGCATCTCGAGGCCAAGCATCGAGAAATGGCGGGCCACCGACTTATTCAAGAGCAGACCCGTTACGACCAGGTCGGGTCCTGGAATGGCTGGGTGGAGGTAGAGGGGCGGCGCCTCGACGTCAACGACTGGTGGGGTGACCGAGACCATTCCTGGGGTGTGCGCGTCGACGTCGGAGGACTCGAACCTCCGCCACTGTCGCGCCGCGTCGGCAGCGTGACGATCTGGTGCAACTTCTCGACCTCGACCCGGTACGGCCTGATACAACTGCGCGAGTATGCCGACGGTCGGCCCCCTTATATCGATGGACGTGTATATGCGAATGACGGCTCCTCGCTGGGGGTTACGGCGGTCGACCACAACGTGACAAAGGTGCCCGGCGGTTGGAGTGAAGCTCTGCTACGCCTCACGTTGGAGGATGGGAGTGAACTCTCGATGCGTGCGACGCCACACCCGAGCAGAGCCTGGGCCAGTCGCGGAGGCGGCTACAACCGCGGTTTCAACGACGGCTCGGGCTTCGGCGCTCGTCGCGGCGACGTAGCCGAATACGACGTCTACGAACTGGCCGATTCCGGTGCTGTCCTTTGCGACGGGCATCTGATCGAGCCGGGTCACCGGGAGAATCTGGCAGCGATCGAGGTCGACGGCGAGGCCGGGTTCGCCCACCTGCCGATCATGTGGCGCAGTGGTGACATGAGACGGCAGAATGGGCAAGTAGATCTAGAATCCGATTGTTGATTACACTAGTATTCTTTGTGAGCGGCGCCACTCGGAGTCGCCGGAAGGGGAATTATGGGCGACATCACGCGGCCCTGGGTAGTCGACAACGAATTGAGTGCGCGGTGGCCTGTGTACACCCGCGGAAATGTCGGCGAAGTGTCGTCTACCGTTGCTACACCGTTGTTCTGGAGCATGATCGGTGGCCCGCCTTCGGAACGTGAGTGGCAGCAGGCGCTCGCCGAATTCGGTGCATTCGACCTCGACGAGTTTCGGGGCGATGTCATCGATATCCAAGGGCTCGTGCACGGATACGTGTACTTGAACCTGTCCAACATGCGCACTTTCGGTGCCCGGATGCCCGGTGCAACCGCAGATCTGATGGACCGCACCTATCTCGGAGACCGCGAAGCGCCGCCCTACATCCCGCACCCCGACGACGACAAGCCCGAGTACACCGATCGGATCCTGGCCACTGTCCAGCGGGTCATGAGCGAAACCAGCCGATCCGATATCGAGGAGCATCGGAAAGCAGCCGAGCAGCTGCGCAGCGCCCGCCCCGACTATGCTTCGATGAGCGAGTCAGACCTCGTCGCCTACCAGCGCATGGTGATGCGAGAGCATTATCCGACGTTTACCCGCACCCATCTGCGGATGGTCTACGAGGGTTCCATCGTCACCGGGGCATTGGAGGACGCCGTTGCCCCATTCGACGATCCGGGGCTAGCGGTCCGGCTGACCGCGGGCCTCGGCAACATCGCCTCGGCCGCCCCGAATCATGCGATGTGGAAACTCGGGCGACTGGTGAGGCAGAGTCCGATCCTGACAGCTCACTTCGAACAAGGAATAGCCTCGCTCGACGAGCGCCTCCGAGCCGCAGGCGATCCAGAGATTGATGACTTCCTCGCCGTATTCGACGAGTTCCTCTACGAGTTCGGTTCCCGCTCCACACAGGAATGGGAGGCTAATGCGCGAACCTGGGAAGCGTTCCCGTCCATTCCGTTGGGAATGATCGACCGGATGCGACTTCAGGACGAGGACAAGAACCCGGTCCAGCAGAGTAAAAGGCTCAGAGAGGAGAGGGAGCTCTGCGTCGCTCAGATACGCGACAAGCTCGCCGACTCGCCTGAACAGCTGGCCAAGCTCGAGGCCGCACTTCAGTCGGTCTCCGTCTATTCACCTGCACGCGAACAAAGCAAGACCAACACGATCAGGGTCTTGCACGAGGCCCGGCTACCCATGGCCGAGCTCGGGCAAAGGTACGCCGATCAAGGCATCTTCGACCGTCCCGACGACATTGTGATGGTGCGCGAAGACGAGCTGGACGCCCTGGTCGCCGACCCGCGTTCCTTCCACAACATCATTGTCGAACGCTGGGAGTGGTTCGATCAGCTCGCCGAACTCGAGCCCCCGTTCCTCCTCGAGGCTGGAAAGATTCCGCCAGTCACCGAGTGGCCGAAGAAGACGGACCCCGGTGCCGAGGCTGTCGTTTCGGGGGATGTTTTGACGGGGCTGCCCGCCTGCACCGGCGTCGCGACCGGCGTCGCGCGTGTCATCGCTAACCCCGAAGATGCCCCCGACCTGGAACCGGGTGAGATCCTCGTTGCGCCGCTCACCGATCCCGGCTGGACGCCGATCTTTACCTCAGCAGCTGCCGTCGTGGTGAATGTCGGCTCCTCCATGAGTCACGCGGCCATCGTGAGCCGAGAACTCGGCATCCCGTGCGTGCTCGGCGTCCGGCAAGCGACCAAGCGAATCAAGGACGGCGCAGTGCTCACGGTTGATGGCGGCGCGGGGACGGTCACGGTGCACTAATCGAACGTTGCGCCGCGGCCGGGCCAGCCGGCCGTGGGGAAACGCGGGCGCGCATCGATATCACAATGTGATCCAGGGCATAGGTACCTACGTAGGTAGTTTGCCGAATGGTATCCAGGACCGTCTCCGGCCAGGCTTGGACCTGGACAAGGAGGTCACATGAAAACAGCAGAGCTGGGTGTGCTCAAGCAGATAGCGGTTAGGGAGTTGGTGGCGCAGTCTCACCGGTGGTGCGAATCTGACAGTGCACAGATCGGCCTTCGCCACATGGATTCCGGCGCCGAGTATCAGGCGCTCGGACGACTCGAAGATCTGGGTCTCATTGCCTTCGGCGCTGAGGGGCGAAGCAGCAGCGACGTCATTCTGACGCACGCGGGTGTAGAAGCGCTCGCCTACCTCGCCGCTACCGCGTGAGCGACTGCGGGTGTTTAGTCCGATTGGTCGGGCGAGCCGAACCATCGCGCGATCTGGGTCCGGGAGCGAAAGCCGAGCTTGACGAGGACGTGCTCGACGTGAGCGTCGACCGTCCTGGGTGAGATCACCAGTTTGGCGGCAATTTCCCTGTTGGTGAGTCCTTCGGCCACCAAAGCCGCGATCTGCTGCTCGCGCCGCGTCAGGCCGGCGTGAGCAGCAGAGCTTCGGGCTCGGGGTTTTGGATCCGACTCGGATCCCAGGGCGAGCGCCACCGATTCGTCGAATGAGAGATCCTGGCCGGAGGCGAAGACCTGTGTGAAGACCGGGTCGCCCAACTCCTCGCGGAGCTGAGCTTCGATTCCCCTGGTGACGGCGTGCACGGCGGCCTGAGGCAGCCGCATCTGGCTGCGCCGCCAAATCGATTTGGCGGCGCCGAGAAGCATGACAGCACGGCGAGGATCGCGCTTGGCGGCTGACCAAGCAAGCCCCTCGATGCAGACCGCGACCATGCCTGCTTGCTCGAACATCTGATAAAGATGGATGGCCTTCCTCATGAGAGCTGTGGCGGAAGCGATATCTCCGCTACGCCACCGCACTGCACCGAGCGGGTACAGAGCTATAGCTTGGAACAAGTGCGCGGCGTGTTGTTCCGTGAAGTGGACGAAACGCTGAGCTATTTCTTCTGCGCGTTCGTGCTCCGTAATGAAAGCGCACAGAGCGGACAGGGCCATCGCTTCCGAGACCGGGACAATGCATTCCTGTTCAGTCCCCAGTTCGACCGCCTTTTCTGCTTGTAGGAACGCAAGATGGACGTCCCCGTCAGCAAACGCCTCCATCGCGTAGGCGAAAGGTGTTATCGCGCTGACGT
This sequence comes from Rhodococcus sp. JVH1, assembly GCF_000280725.2. Classification (NCBI taxonomy): domain Bacteria; kingdom Bacillati; phylum Actinomycetota; class Actinomycetes; order Mycobacteriales; family Nocardiaceae; genus Rhodococcus; species Rhodococcus sp. JVH1. Next base: position 1,186,826 of record NZ_CP166290.1, read on the forward strand.
CGTCGAATCCCGGTCGAGCAATCAGTTCGCGGTACTCACGAAGTAGCGCCCTGGCTTCGTCCGTCTGTTCGATAAGAAACCCGAGAATGCTCGCGGCAACGAGTCCCGCGGCACGCTCGGCGGAGGGCTCTGTAATGCGGTCAAGGGCCCGGCGGAGCCAATGGTATCCCTCGCGCATCGATCCGGACTGCTGCCAGAAGGGACGCAGAGCCGTCGCCATCTCGATCGCTGTAGCGACACTGTCGGGGTCGGTCAGGCTGAATTCGAGTGCTTCGCGAATATTCGCCTGCTCGCTTCGCGTCGTGGCGTACCACTCGACGTCTTTGCTGCTGCAGTAGTCAGTGAGACTGCGCTGGGCGAGGCGGAAGAAGTAGTCACGGTGACGGCGCCGCACGAGCTGCTCGTCAGGGGAGGACGCCAGCTTCTCGCGGGCAAACTGGCGCACGGGTTCCAGCATTCGGTAGCGGCCATGCATCCCGTGAGGGGTATTGATGCGGACGATGACCGACTTGTCGACCAGCCCTATCAATGCGCCAAGGACAGTGGAGGCCGGCTCGGCGGCCAGACAGACCCCGTTCGCGGTTTCGATCGTGAATCCTCCCGAAAAGACAGAGAGCTGCTCCCATAAGCGGCGTTCACCCGGCGTGCACAACTGGTAGCTCCAGTCGACCGCTGCGTCCAACGTGCGGTGGCGCGGGTGTCGAGTACGCTCGGTGGCCGTCAGGACCTCCGCATGCTCGAGCCGCTCGGCGATCTCGGCGGCGCTGAACGTCCGGACGTGGGCTGCGGCGAGTTCGACGGCCAACGGCAGGCCCTCGAGTGCTCGGCACAGCTTCGCGACATCCTCGCGATTTTCATCGGTGATCCGGAACTGCGGATCTGCAGCGGATGCGCGCTCCTCGAACAACACCACCGCCTCGCTCAAGCCGGTCGCGGGTGACTCGTGTGTGAGCGGAGGTACCGGAAAGACCTGCTCACCCACGACCCCGAGCACATGTCTACTCGTCCCCAACACTTTGAGAGCCGGTGCCGCCTGCAGAAGCCGGCCGATCAACAACGCGCATGCTTCGGCTAGATGCTCACAATTGTCGAGGACGAGGAGAAGCCGCCGCTCCTGAAGGTGTTCGACCAAGATGCTCTGAGGATCGGACGACTCATTCCGAATTCGAAGTGCGTTGCTGACGGTCTGTGCCAGCAGGTCACCCTGACGGAGATCCGCCAGTTCCACCAGCCACACCCCGTCGGGAAAGTGACGCCGCACTTCGTTCGCGAGTCTTAGAGCGAATCGAGTCTTGCCCACACCCCCCATACCGGTCAAGGTCAGCATCCGAGCGGAGCCGATAAGGTTTTTGGCTTGGGTGAGACCATCCCGACGACCGACGAAGCTGGTCAACTCCACGGGCAGGTTGCCGACCGGGCGCGCACTCATGCGGTAAACATCTCACCTTGTGTGGTGAGTTGCGACGTCACCCCATGGCTGAGGCACCTTGGGGACCTCCCTGGGCGTTACGGCGCAGGCGGGCGATCACTGAAGCAGTACCGGACAGGGACCGGGGCAGGGCGGGGCAGGCAGGCAAAACGCGCGCGCGCTGCCTGCTGGAGAACGTGTTTGATCCTATGCGCGCATGAACCGCCGCCGCCCGACCCCCCGGCCGCAGGGCAATGCCCCGCGTCGCCGAAACCGAGCCGGTGCGATCACCGCGCTACCCGGCGAACGCCGCCGCCCGCACGCGCAGGGCCTCCGGGTCGGTATCGATCAGGCCGGCCGGAGTGTGCCCGTCCACGACAGTCATCCACCAGCGAGCAACCATCCATCCGTCGCTGCGTTCTGTCAGCTGTCGGTTGACCTCGGCGATCATCGGGTGGACTCAGGGCCGCCCGTGGCTTGAGTTTTTATTGCGTCGATGTCGAACAAAATCTATTGTATTTGACATAGATAAGTTCGTTTCGGGCGAGCCAGGCCGTCAAGGAGAACCGATGACCGCACACCATCCGCGCCCCGCTTCTGCGACCGACGAGGTCCTCGTTCTCCGCGCAGGCAGTGGCGGAGCCATCGCCGGAGGGTTGCTCGTCACCCTGGCCCTGAGCGCGCTGACCCTCCTCCCGTCCGTACCTGTCCGACCAGCGGTGTTGCCGCGCCCCACCGCGGTCGCGTCGCCACGTCGCGCATGACGACCACGTTGGTGTGTGCGAGGTGGCGGCCGGTATCTGGACGTGTGTGCAGATCGCCGGTTGGTGCCGGTGTGCTAGAACTGATCACACATCGTCAGTGATGTGGCTCACATTCATGTCCGCTCGGGATGGTTGCCGGCACACCGGCACGTCCCGGTCGATGCACGAGAGCAAAGGGCACATCACATGATCGAGGACACCGCAGAATCACCCCTCACCCCGGTGCCGGGCGCGACGCGCCTTCTTCCCCGCCGGCGCCCCGACGGTCGCGAACTTCTCGCCACCGCGAAGGGCATCCTGATGGCCGCCCGCGGCTGCAGTGGCGCCCAGGCTTTCGACGAACTCCTCGACGTCTCCCGCCGTCATCACCAGACCGTTGTCGGTGCCGCCCGGAATCTGGTCGACCTTGCCGCCGGATCCCCGACCCGTCGGCGGACACCGGACGCAGTCCGGTTCGACGAATGGGAGCAGCTTCTCACCCAACTCCCACACCGGCACGCCCACGCCAGCTGAACCAACGCAGGAACACACCTCGGTGGGATCACAGCATGTGATCGACCCCCCTTCCGGAAACCGGCCAGCGCCAACCGCTCTGGCGTGATTCCGGTCCCTCGACACGGGGGAGCGCGGTCGCCGCCCGGCCCCGGCGTCCGCGGAAGTGCTGACTCGGCACCGGCTGGGCGTCATCTTGTGCGCACGCCGCGAACTATCTGCTGTCACAGACCCCGACGGTAGCCCACCCACATGACAGACAAGGACCGATCCGATCCCGTCCGAGAGCGAACGACGCCCGACCCGACTCTCGCCGAGACCCCTGCGACATCACCGCGGTGATATCCGGTTGATCAACCCCAAGTTGTTGCATCGCACGAGGTCTCCAGTTCCGACGGCGATCAGAGCGAGTAAGGGCGAGCGCCGCACAGGGCGCTGACCGTATGGACACCTCGGCACCGACCATGGCGCAGCAGGTAGCCCGCTCGGCCGGGATCGTGGACCCTGCGTTGGCTCCGAGCGCACCGGCCAGCGCGGCGGCGCCGAGAGGAAACCGGCGGCGGCGAGGTTGGGGCCGCCGGGGCGGCCGTCGCGAACAGTCCCCAGGCCTGAGCAGCTTCACGGACTGGTGCAACCTCGCAACATCCTCCTCGTCGGTGAAGAAGGCGCCGTGCGAGCAGCAGCCGTCGTCGGGTCGGCCCGCAATGATGCCCTGGCACGCCGGAGTACCGAACACGCAGGTCCACTGCTAGAGAAGCCACGTCATGTCCGCGGCGATGAGATGCTCGGCGTCGTCGGGATCGAGGAACTCCACCCATTCCCGAGCGAAGTCGAGCGCAACCTCGGGGAAGAGGGGGTACATCGAGGAGGACGAGCTCGAGGGCGAGCCGGCGTTGCGTACCCGCCGCTACCGGGGTGCGTGCATCTTCCTCAACCGTCCCGGATTCGAGGGTGGCATCGGGTGCGCGCTGCATTCGATGGCGCTCGAGCGCGGTATCGAGCCGCTCGAGGTGAAGCCGGACGTGTGTTGGCAGCTGCCGATCCGGCGCACCCAGGAATGGGTGGAGGACCCGACGGCGAGCAGATCCTCAAGACGACGATCACCGAGTACGACCGCCGCGGCTGGGGTGAGGGCGGATCAGACCTGAACTGGTACTGCTCCGGCTCGCCGGACGCGCACGTCGGCGCCAAACCGGTGTGGCAGTCGTACGCGCGGGAGCTCACCGCGTTGCTCGGCAAGGCCGTGTATCGCGAACTGGCGCGGCTGTGTAAGCGACGCCAGGGCCTCGGCCTGGTCGCCGTGCATCCGGCGACCGCGGTCGCCGAGAAGACGGCGACCCCCGAGTGAAATCTCGTCGACATGAGCGGTGTCGGCGACCAGCGTCGCTGCGATGAGCGGCGCGCACCGAGGGATCTTCAACAAGGATAGGGCCGCTGTGAGCCGACTGGGCGGCAAGCCGCCTGATCACGGTACTCATCCCTGCATCGGGTCGCGGGCTGGCACGGCCTACGTTCAGTGCCTCGCGGGCGAGTACGGCGCGGCGATCGCTGTCCCGGTGTAGCGGGCTCCTTGTGCGGGCTACGGTGCCTTGCGTGTGCGAGAGTCCTTGCGGCTCGCGTCGCGAGAGGGCGGGCCTGGACAGTCAGCAGGCCAACGACTGCAGGTAGGTTGGGAGGGCGGTGATCCGGCAAGTCGGTCCCATCGACCGGGGGCCGGCAACCTCGGAAGACACCGACGGCAGTCGGCCGACACAGCCCACACCTGTGCTGATACGTCATGTCACGAGGAGTGCGGGTGAATCATGGTTCACCTCGTGGTGCAACATGAAGGGAAACGCTCATTCGATAATGGTGGTGAGGAACTTTATGGATCCCGTAGTCACACAGCCCGAATTCCGCGGTGCCGGTGTCACCCTCGCCGCCGACCGATGGGATCCACTATCACCGGGTGCCGGCGGATCAGGCGTCGACAGAAAAGGCGTGGTGCTGTTGCTGCACGGCGGCGGGCAGACCCGCCATTCCTGGCGCAACACCGGCCGCAGCCTCGCGGCGGACGGCTGGTCCGCGATCGCGGTGGACGCACGGGGGCATGGTGACAGCCAGTGGGCACCGGATGGGGACTACGGCATCGATGCGTTGGTCGCCGACCTCACGTCGGTCATCGGGCAGCTGGGGGAGCAGCCGGTACTCGTCGGTGCCTCGATGGGCGGTATGACGTCGTTGATCGGGCAGGGGGAGAACCCGGAGCTCGCTCGCGGTCTGGTCTTGGTCGATATCGCGCCGAAGGTCGAAACCGCCGGTACCGCGGAGATCATGGCGTTCATGCGCAGTGGCCTCGAGGGTTTCGAGAGCCTGGCCGAGGCTGCTGCGGCGATCGCGGCGTATACCCCGAACCGTGTTCGCAAGCCCAACCCGGACGGGTTGCGCAAGAACCTCCGCCTGCGTGATGGGCGCTGGTTCTGGCATTGGGATCCAAAGTTTCTTCGCCAGGGCGACGAACCTACTCGTCAGGCCGCTTCGCTCGTGCGATACGAACGCGCACGGAAGGCTGCGGCCGCGGTCACGGTTCCCACGATGCTCGTGCGTGGCAAGCAATCCCATGTGGTCAGCGAGGAAGGCGCCAGGGAGCTGCTCGAGCTGATCCCGACCGCCACACTGATCGACGTTGCCGGGGCCGGTCATATGGTCGCCGGCGACGACAACGATGTCTTCAGCGGCGGGTTGAAGGGTTTTCTCGACAACGATGTTGTCGCAGCGCGTCACTGACGCCGTCGAGACCCTCGACGTAGCCGGCCATGGGCTCAACCGGCTCATCTCGGATCTACATTGTGCCGGTTGCCTCGGCGAACCGGATTCGCTCCGGAATTGGTCGCTGCCGGACCGACTGCCTCAGGTCCCTTCCCGCTCGTGCCGTGTACCAGGTGCTCGACGTCAGCGCGAAGCCCTCGAGCGCCCTCTCGGTATTACAGGATCGAAATAGTGTGTGAGGTACCGGTATTCAACAATCTCACTGAGCCGGTCAGCCCGCAGTTCTGATCACCACCCGCTCAGTGAAGGATGAGAACGTGGGCGACCGAACCGCCCCAGACCTCGCGCGTGCACTCGCCATGCTCGCCTCCGTGCGCAACCGCCTCCGCGCTTCGGAGAGCACGGATGCCGGTATCCCGACCACCGCGGTCGACCAGGTTCTCGATGAGCTCAACAGTCTCGAACGATCACCGGGGGATCCGACATGATCCCGCCCGTGCAGCGCCCGAGGTCCTGGCCCTGATGGGATCACGCGGTGAGCATGGGGCAGCGGTGACAGGGTGGTGCAGGTCAAATCCGGGTGTCGACCGGAACTGCAGCGGCTCGTGCGCGGTTCACAGCTGCACCAGCACGGGAAACAGAGCGATCGCGGAGACGGTAATCCCCGCGACGCCGGCAACGACGCCCAGCAGGGCCCGCAAGGATGCCGCCTCGTCGTCGGCCACCGCGGACCGCGACGTGGCGACGGCGCCGCAGACCACCGCGGCCACGCCCAAGAGGAAGCCGAGTCCGACCACCCAGAACGACGCCACGGACAGCGCCCCGAGGGTGATCGACAGGGCGGGCAACCGGGAACCATGCCGCTTCCGGTTCTCGTTGCCGTTGCCGTTGCCGTTGTCGTCGGCGGAACTCATGCGGTTGTCGGCGCGGGGGCTGCGGGGGACGGCGGCGGTCATGATCCTCCTTCGTACGGTCGACGAGTCGAGCCGGCGGACGTGTCGGCGTTACGGGGCCGGAGGTGTCGTCGGGACTGTTCGGTCCACGAACTTGCGCGGCAGTTGTCGAGGCAGCGTCAGTGGCCGGTCGTTGCGACTCGGTCAGGGTCTCCAGCTTGTGACCCGGACCCCATCAGAATTTAGCACTCAGATCAGGAGAGTGCTAACTCTTTTTGCTAAGTAATTTCTCCTCGGCGCCATTGATGAAGGCGCCCGAACCCGCATCGAGCCGGCAGGTCCGTGTCGGAGGATTGCGGTGTCAGGGTCGACGCCCCGGTGACCGACTCGGCGGCCGAGCGGTTGATGTGGGGGCGCATCGAAGGGGGACGGACCAGAATGCGTCGAGGCCCGGTGAGATCGGTGATGGGTGGACGGTGTCGGGCGGGTGTGGGTCCCCTGTAGTGGGATGATTCATTATGAATCACACGAGGAGGTGCTTGTCGTGGACACCATCGACCACAAGGCTGTCGCCGCACTCGATGCTGCGGCCGCCCGGCGCAGGGTCGCCGACCTCGACGTCCTGCGGGCGGTGGCCGAGGCGAACGCCGCCAACATCACCCAACGGGTGATCCATGAGCACATCGGAATCTCACAACCGACGATTCATCGCATGCTGCGCACCGTGCTGGAGAACCCAACCCTCCTCGATCGGACACCGACCGAGGTCATCGACCGCCGCACCGCCGGCCAGATCAGCGGCGACGAGATGATGCAGGTTCTGCTGGACTGGCCTTTCACCTTCGGCCATGTCCCGGTCAGCGGCGGAGTCTCGGCCGATGCGTACGAGCCGGGTAGCTGGGACGAGATCGAACGCGCCTACTACCGCGGCCTGCTCACCGACGACGAGATCGGGCGGCTGATGGAACGCAACAAGGACGCCCTGCAGCAGGCGGCACGGTCTGCGTGAACTCCCCGGATCCGCTGCGCGGCAAGGTCGCCGCGCAGCTCACCGCCATGTCCGTACCCAGTGGCCCACTGCACACCAAATCCGACACCGGCACGATGATCCGCTTTGCGGCATCCCCGGCCCGGCTGCGGCTGCGCCGCACGATCATCGACCGGTATCTGGCGCGGGACGCCTGGCGTGCGATGCCTCGCGAAGGTGCCCGGACTCTGCGTTGCAACGCGTTCCCCGGCACCCAGGGGTGCGGGTGTTCAGCTGTCGGTTGCTGGTCCGGTAAGGGGGGTCTGGGGGTTGTTCGGGTGTCGGACGTCTCGGATGGCGTCGGCGAGGTCGGCGGCTGTCGGCAGGGCGGGCCGGACGTCGGCGGGCAGGGACCGGTGCGTGGTGTAGGTGCTGACGGCGAGCGGCGATTCCAGACCGCGAAGGGCGTATTCGACGACGATGTCGTCGCGGTCCGCGGCGAGGAGGATTCCGATGGTGGTGCCGTCGCCGTGGTCGGGCTTGCGGAGCAGGTCATCGACGGCGTTGACGTAGAAGTTGAGCTTGCCGATGTGTTCGGGCTCGGCGTGGCCGATTTTCAGCTCGAAGACGACGAAGCGGCGCAGGCCCAGGTGGAAGAACAGCAGATCGAGGTAGAAGTCGGAGTTGCCGACGGTGAGCTTGTACTGGCGTCCGACGAAGGAAAAGCCACCACCGAGCTCGATGAGGAAATGGGTGAGCCGACCGATGAGGGCGTCTTCGAGGTCGCGCTCGCTGTACCCGGCGTCGAGGCCGAGGAAATCGAGGTTGTACGGATCCTGCAGGATCTCGTGGGCCAGGTCGGATTCGTGCGCCGGCAGCGTGCTGGGGAAATTGTTCGGGGCGGCACCCACCCGCAGATGCCGATCAGAACTGATGTGATGGACGAGTGTGGCGCGGGACCAGCCGTGATGGGCGGCCTGGCCGGCGTACCAGTCGCGGACACGGGGGTCGGGGAGACGGTCGAGGAGGACGAGGATGTGTCCCCACGGCAATTGCGCAGCAGGGTGCTGCGCAATTGGGTCGGGGTATTCGGTGGCAAGGGTGCGCATGTAGACGAGGTTGCGCTGGGACAGTCCTCGCATGCCGGGGAACTCGGTGCGGAGGTCGTCGGCGAGCCGGGCAATGACCCGGGTTCCCCACCCTTCCTCGCTCTGCCGAGCGCGGATCAGCTTCCCGATCTTCCAGTACAGGAGGATCAGCTCCGTGTTGACCTTGCGAGCGGCGTGGACACGGGCGGTGCGGACCTGGGACTTGATGTCCTCGAGCAATGCGCCGTAGCCGGCGGGCTCGATTTCTTCTGCTCGACTCATCGTCGCCATCTTCTCCCATCCAACCGACAGGGGGTGAAACTGGGCGTGCCGACACCGCTGCCTACCTTCGGGGGCGTCGACTTCCTGTCGCTCCTCAAGACGACGAAGCGAGGGAACGGACAATTGCGCAGCAAGCTGCTGCGCAATTGGGCCGAGGCAGTTCGACCGAGGAAGCACAGGTCAAAGCGTTCCGAGCGCCCCGGCCTGTGGGAGGTGGGCCCCTCCTTTTGCAGGCCACAGCAGCGCTGATTGGCAGCTCAATCGTGTGCCCGCCCGCCGAACTCCGGCGGGACCAGCGTGTCTTCGCTGGGCAGGTGACGCTAGGCGGGACGTGGTGAGGGCCCTCGCCCCAGTCCTTCGCGGTCGCGCGTGGCGCGGTCGAAGCGAAGCGCGTGCGGCTCGCGCAGTCGCGACTGCCACCCACGCCCCACGGGACCTCACTGCGGGCCAACGCACACGGATTAGTCTTCGACGCCGTCGGGATGATTGATTCGAAGAAGTCGCGCCACGCTCTTGACCTGGATGTTCGGCAGCGAACTGGTTCACATGCGCGAGAGGAGGGGCCCGTGGGGCTGATGTGACGGGACTACTATAATTATAGTCGGCTCGTTGCGCGTGGTTTGGGTCTGGAGCACCGATTACGGTGTTGTTGGCCGTGACCGTGTGCAGTGTTTTTGTCTTCACGATCGTCGTTCCGGTGTTGGAGTCACTCAGAAGCGGTGCTGAAAGTAACCGTCAAGGATCCGACAAAGGAAGCACGAGGTGGATGCGTATGGGCGTAAATTCCTGGCACGCAATCAAGAACATCGGTCATGGCCTCACGGGGTCACTCCTGGTCCAGTCCAGGCGCAACGAGCTGAAGTAGTGGGTTGACCGAGACGGCAGCCGCCGAGCGTATGGCCACTCAGATTTGGTCCCCTCGGGTGTGCAGGTCCGAGGGGTAGGCCAACTTTTTCACAGGGCCCCGCGGAGGTCAATCTGCTTGCGGGTTGACGTAGCTCAGGGAGCGCCACCCCGGAGATTGCCCGCTGTTGTTCTTCGCGCGAAGCCGTTTCGAGCCGCGGCCACGACAGGGGAACCGTGCGCTTCCAGCGCCGACTATGAGGTGAGCGGCGTCAAGGTGTTCGATCGCGTCGGCTCCGCAGGTGCACTGAGATCGCCGCACGAATCGGGCGGTCCGAATTGGCAAGCGAAATCTTAACTGTCTGCGCCGTCTTCGAGGCGGACGACGTGGTCGGGTCCGGGGTGGTGGACTCCGGGCACCATAGGGTTCTCGTAGGTGAACTCCACCTTGCCGAAGGAGTCGCTCGAAATTGGCGGGGGGTCGTTGTCGGCGATGATGAGTTGGAGACGTTCGCCGTATGCATCGGCAAGTGTGCGGAAGCGACTGTAGATCTGAGTTGCTCGCTGTCGGTCGGATTCGTTGTTGCCGAATGCTTTACGAGGAGAGTCGATGATCAGGAGGGACGGAACAAGGACATCGGGGTGATCGAGCCCGAATGCGAGGAGCGTGAGACTGTAGGCGACGTTGATGGAGGTAGCGATACCACCACCGGATGCCTGCTGGCTTTCGAGGGGCTGGCCGTTGACCATGGGCAGGTAGCTGTCGCTGTCGATAACGGCGGTGTTGACCCAGGGCAAGTTCCAGCTTCTGAGCAGATTCCCGAATTCCGTGCTGAGCTCGGCTATCACTGTCGCCTGGCGGGCCGCAAGTTGCTCGGACATATCCTTGATCTCCTTGTTGATCTGCCTGCGGGTTCTCTTGATTTCGCGGATCTTCGCTTCGATCGCGCGGACACGGGCCCAGGATTCTCGCAACTGGGTGACAGCGTCGATGCTGGCCTTGAGCGTGGCGACGCGGGAACTGGCATCGGCGATTGCATCAAATCGTGGGGCCACTACATCGCGGCTTTGAGTATCGAGCTCCCTACGCAGGCTGGCAACGACGAAGCTGGCTTGCTGAGCCTGCTGATGTGCGGCCTGAAGGTGTGCGATGTCGGACTGTTCGATGTGCTGCGCATCCTCGAGCTGCTGGTGCAGCACCGCGCGGGTTTCCTCGATGGCGGCGGGGTCGATGTCTGCTCCGACGGGATCGGGTTGCAGACACACGACACAATGATCCTCGGCGATGTGTCGGCCGGTCAGCGATTGCATGCAGCGCGGGCAGAGGACGAACTGGAATGGGGCAAGGCGGTCGATTGCGGTGGCGGATCGGTTGAGTCGAGACACGTCGAGTTGGACTTGGGCGACCACCGCCTGGCGTGCATCTACCAACTCACGTGCGGCTACTACTTCTTCCTCGGCCCGTCGTGCGATTTGAATCGCGTACTGCAGTTCCTCACGCAGCGCGGTATCGGCGGCGGATTGTTCGGAGAGTTCAAAGCGTAGGGCGGACAGCGTCGATTCGGCTCGTTGCAGAGTGTCGCGGAGTTCGGTGAGTTCGGCACGCAGTTCGTCGTCGCTGCGGGGATCGGATGCCAGGAGGAACGCATCGACGCTTTTGTGTTCGGAGGTCTTGGATTTCAGCTCGTCGGCAAGTGCGCTGGCGTCTCGTTTGAGTTCCATCAGCGTGCTGTTGGTGAGCGCGAACATTAGCCGGAAGAGTTCTTTGCGTTTGGGGTCGAAATATGAGTCGAGGTGGCCGACGACCTGCCGGTCGATCTCGCGTGCCTGCATGTAGACGTAGGCGTACAGGTCGTTGAATGTGAGGTTCTGGGGCCGCGACACCCCGTCGCGTCGAGCTGCGACCTGTTCGCGGGGGAAGCCGAGCGCGTCGAGGAGATGGTCGGAGACGGTGTTCTCACCCGGTGTGGTCCGTGTGGGGAGGGACGAGCGCAGAGTGAGTGTGTCGGGATCGAGCAGGTCGACGCGGTCGGTGGTGTCTCCATCGATCGCTCGTTTGACGACAGTGCGTTCGGTGCCGACTGCGATCTCGGCCTGAACGGAGAGCACGTTCTCGCGGACCGCTGGGGTGAGCATTGCATTGCCACCGACGACGTGCTTGAGAAGCATGAGCAGGCTGGACTTGCCGGTGCCGATGGGGCCGGTAATGACGGTGGCCGGCTTGTCGAAACGGTAGGTGCTCTCAGCTTCGGCGGTGGTGACTGTCAGAGACAAGAAGCGCAGGTGGACGGCCACGTCAAATTTCCGTTCGCCAGGGCCGGTCTACCGCGTCGGGCAGACGGTCGTAGATGAGGTCCTTCAAGGCCGAACCTGATTTGTTGAAATGCCTCTTCAACAACTTGGCCCGGTCCGCGACGACCGACCACTCGGGTGTTGCGGCGAGGGCGGTCGCGGCTGCGACACCTTGCGGGGTGGCCAAGAATTCGGCTCTGGCGCCGTCTCCGTACGTGATCAGGCCGCGGGCGGCGAGTGAGCCGAGGATGTTGTAGTAACGCTGGTCCCAGGGCCCGTACTTGTAACGAGTCATCCGGCTTTCGACGGCCAGGCGTTCCGGCCCGGTCGGGGCGGTCCCTTCCGGCCAGGACGCCACACCAGAGGGTAGGAGACGTTCGAGCATCGCGGGATAGCGCAGAAGGAAGTCGAGTTTTGCGAGCTTGGTCAGGCCTGCCAGACCCTTTTTGGCCGTGGTGAACTGGGAGATGAGTAGGAGAACGCGAGCCTCGTGATAATGGGCTTCGCGCTGTTCGGCCGCGCGCTGTTGTGTCCGCATGCGCGCTGCTGCGGTTTCGAAGTCGAGACTGTGCGTCACGAGGCTTCCTCGTCCGTGTCGAACGGCTCGGAGAAGTAGAAGCGGCACTCGTCGCACAACTGGTAGGCCAGCCCGCGCAAGTGCAGGTCGTTGAGAGGGAAGGGCGGGGTAGAGGACAGCGCGTCGACGGTGAGCCGTTCGGCGAGCAGCTCGTTCATTTCGGTCCCGAATGCGCTGCCGTCGTTGACCTCGCTGCGCGCGTGGCGGCGGCATTTGAATGCAGTGTCAAGTACGTCGAACGACAGGTTCATCAAGTCCGTTTCGTCGCCGACCAATCCAGAACGTCGCCCGGACCAGGTCGTGAACCACGCCGAGCGAAGCGACTCGGCGAACTCCGCCTCGTCCGACAGCACCTGTCCACGACTCAACTTGCGTCGAAGTCTGATGCCTCCCGGAGCCACGACGGGAGTTTGGCCACGCGGGACGGTTGGAGGCTGCACCGTCGTGTATTCGAACTCTTCGTAGATGATGGTTCGGGTCAGCTGGCGTCGGCTGATGCGCTGCTGCAGCTGTGTGTTGTAGCGGACCCGGGTGGGGTCGGCGATGTACACCGCGAGTTGGCTGCGGTCTTCCTCGTCGCGGTTGGCCTGCTCGATCCGGTTTACGATTGCCCGGTAAGTTGCCTCGAGGTCGACGTCCACCAGTTCCAGGCTTTTGACGGCAGGTGCAAGGAGTCTCTGAATATTGACGTCTGTGATATAGCGGCGCTGCGGAGGAGCACACGAGATCTCAAGTACAGCGAGGAAGCGTCTGACCTTCTCCACGAATCCAGCGGGCGGTTGAATATCGGCGAGCTTCACCTCCGGGGTCAGGGGGATGTTGAGATACTCTTGCTTCCAGCGGATCTTGAGCATTTGATGGGCGACCGTCTTCACCATGTCCGTCAACCCGCTGGTGAGTTCCGGCTCCGGACCGCACATCCGCGCAAGTGTGCCAGCGTTGTTCTTGCTCGGCTTCATCGCGGCGTTCGTAGCCAGCCTCAGTCGAACGTTGGGGGCGCATTCACACGCACACCAGCGGTCGAAGAGGTGCGCCAACCCTCCGGTTTTGCACAGCTCCGTGACCGACCAGGGGCCCTGGCTCTCCTCCCGGTGCTTGACCGAGACCAGTTCCACCGATCCATCGGTGAAGGCCACCACAAAGTCCTCGTGCCACTCGCACACGATGAAGTCAATGCTTTCCTCGGTGAGCATGGTCAGGCAATCACGGGCGGCCACCTCCGCCTGATAGCGGTACCGTCCCAGTGTGTCCGATCCGCTGTCCTCCGCAGGAGCCAGCCCGAATACCAGATGGGTGAGACCGTCGGCGCCGGAAGGAGCCAGCGTCGACTCACCGAGACCTCCTGCCTCGGCGTGCGGTTCTGCCGCACTGACCATTAACGCCCCCTGCCCGGCGCGCACAGAGCGCATTCATCGTCGCCCCCGCCCACGACGGGAGCAAGATCCTTAGAGTTACCACACCTGCGTGCAAGCACTTGCCTCGCCTCATGGTTTAGCTCTTGGATTCAGGGATCGCCAGTATCATTGAGCCCGTCTGTCATTCACATGAATGACACGGGCTATGGAATCCTGCGCCGTACCGGTGGCCATCTACCCGCGGCGCGAAAAGTGAGACGATGTCAACTGATAGCACGGTTGCAGCGGGTCAACTCAGCGGCAAGGTCATCTGTAACCAACCGATACGTATGGCTGCTTGGGTGCTCACCCTCCCGAGAAGCTGGTTCCGTCGTCTTCGGCTCTCCGAAGGGCGACACCCTCGAAACCAGGCGGGTCCCGCCGCGCGCGGGGAACGGACTACTCGAACCGGGTTGGATGAGTGAGGTTCCGGCCAGCAGCCAATCCCGCCGCTGAGTTGGCACGACTCGCGGTCTAAGCTCACGCGGTCCCGGACGGCAAACTCCGGGCAACCAAACGTGGGAGGCATCGATGGCGGGGAAGCAGCAGAAGTGGGCGATGGGTGGTGCCGCCCTGGTCGTTCTCATGCTGTTCGCCAGCTGCAACGACGACGGGACTGACGACTCGGGCTCTGGTTCCCGCACCGGTGCCGCAGCTCTCGTGCCGCTGAAGGATCAGCCGGTGTGGTCTGGAACCGTGGATACGTACGGCGGTGACTACCATTCCCCGGTGCTGCGGGTGAATCTCGGCAGCGACCACTTCGAGTCGGTTGTGCTTGCTCACGTCGGCACGCCCAGCTGTAAGCACTTCGCGGATAGGGATGAGACGACTGCAGCAGTACTTGCCCGCCTGAGTCAGCTCGCGCCACCTGGTACCGAGGTCACTATCGTGCGAGGAACGAAGCAGATCGGTCGCACCATCGACTTCAGTCAGGACGGATTCGTGTACCTGGCGGATGCGTCGGACGCTGCACCAGTCACCTCAACCACGCGGGAGCCAGGCTCCAGTATGACCACCACCGCCCCGAGCACCCCCACTGCCCCGAGCACCACCACCAGCGTCGCGACTCGTAGCGTCGCTGCACCGACCAGTGAGGCCCCAGATCCCGACCTGCCGACTGGCACGTCGTTGAATGAGACGATCCTCGCCGAGGGGCTGGGCTCCCTGGTCAACCCGGATATCAACCTGTCGGCCGTGGCACCCAACACGGTCGAGGAACAGATGTATGCCGGTTACGCGCCCCTGGAGCTGAACCCGAGTCTCTCGCTCTTTCCCCGACTCCTTGATGCTCATCGAATCGCCTGGGACGGGCACGGCGGATTCCAAGCCGACTGCAGGGCCAAGGAAGCCGAAGATGTGCTCAAGAAGCAGCGTGACGACGAGCTCACCCGCGTGCGCCGCGGTCCCGACGGTGAATTCGGTACGAGCGATGATGATTTCAGGAACTGGCGGTACAACGAACAGGGTGAGCTCTATCTCGACACCAGCGGTGGTGGAGGAAGTGGAGGCGGGGGAGGGTGGGGCGGCCGGTGCCGCGGCCGATTCTGCTGACAGCGCCATCGCTCCGCGCACGCCGTGCCAGGGGTCTGGCACCCTTCCCGTGGTCCCTGGCAACGCGTCGCTGCATGCGTGATCGAAACCAAACCGCCAGCGCGCAACCTCATGCCTATCCAGCAAACCGAGAGCCTGAGCTGTCAGTGACGGCGAGAGTCGACTAACGCCCAACGACGGTGTGACTGGTTGACTACGATTCGAATTTCTCAGGGTGCAGAGCGAGGTGAGCGGTGGAATACCTCACGACTCCGGAGGCTGCGGAGCTAAATGCCGCTGCCCGCATGCGCGAGTTGGGCTACTCCGATGCGCGCGTGACCGGTCGTGGCGCCGATGGTGGTGTGGACGTCGTGTCCGATCGTGCAGTGGCGCAGGTGAAGCAGGAGAGTTACCAGACCGGCCGACCGGCGTTGCAACGACTGTATGGTACCCGCGGTGAGGATCGTTCCCGCGACCTGTTGTTCTTCTCCGCGGCCGGGTATTCCCGGCAGGCGGTGGCCTACGCCGACACTGTGGGTATCGCCCTGTTCACCTATGACGTGCTGGGCAGGATCGCCGCAGCGAACCCGGTGGGGCGTCTGGTGGAGGAGTTGGCGCTGGAGTATCCGCGCGAAATCGCGCCTGCTGTCGCAAGCCCTTCCCCGCCGAAGAAGGATGTTCGGCCGTCGCCTTCGGCGGCTGGACTCTCGCCGTTGTCCGCGCTGCTCGTTGCCGTGCTGCTGGCGGAGATCGCGGTGTTGATCGCGTGGTACGGCTCGGGATGGGGTGCTGTCCTCGGGGTTGTGCTTGCCGGTGCCGCAGCCCTGTTCTGGGCCGCTGCCGGGTACGGCACTCATCTCCAGTGGAAGGCGGCCACACCGCGCGTCCGAAGAATCCACTGGGAGGACCGAAGATCCTGATTGGAATCTACCTCTCGTTGTGGTTGACCGGGGGAGGCTGGGTGTTCGTGGCCGAGAGCAGCATGAGGCCCTACGGGGTGGTGATGCTCACGCTCGTCGGCATGTTCGTGTGGACGGTACTGTGCGACATCCGTGAACGTCGGTATCGCACAAACGCGACTGCACCCAGGCGGGCACTCGAGAAACGGATCTGACTAGGTCGGGTGTGAACCGCGGCCCCAAATGCGAATCGCCGGCGATCTGGGTATCTCGATGCCGTACCTCCGACCTCACCTATGGTGAGCTGCGCCGCCTCGTCCGTATTATTAATTCTTCGCGACAGACGCGAGTCCGGCGCCGTAGCTGCCGGTGTCCTCGCATGGCGGGAGCTGAAGAGCATATACGCTGCGCCGCAGATTCATTCATGCAACGTATTGACAGACCGGCTCACCGACACGGCCTGGCATCCACAGCCCGCTCGGGTGACGAGCAGGCGCGCTGGGTCTGCTTGAATACGCTGCATGAGGACGTTGTTCGCGGCCGGCGCCGCCTGTGCATTTTTGTCGTTGACCGCGTGCGGGTCGAATGGAGACTCGGCCGCGACATCGGCCACGTCCGCGGCACCGGGGTCGGCCACGACCACGCCGGCGGTGGCTCCGTCATCGTCGGCGCCCACGGTAGCTCCATCTGGTTCGGTGAGTCAGCCGCAGGCGGCACCGTCGAAGCCCGCGTCCGACCCGCGCTGCGTGCCCGCCGACGACGCACTGGTCTCTCGCGTGCAATCGGGCTTCTCGGAGACGGGGCTGTCGCTCATCAACGGCACGGTAATCAATTCCGGTCCGCTGACTTTCGTGGGCGGAACCACGGTAGACGCTTCCGGCAAGGTCAAGAACCGGTCCGACGTGTGGGTGATCTCGAACGGGACCGCGTACGCGTCCACCGGGGGTGCGCGGAATACGACCTCGTTTGCGAAGGCCAGTGACGCTCCACTGCGTGTTTCGCCCGGCGACGAGCGTGTCCAAGCCCTCGACGCATGTGTGGTCAACCTGACCCGCTGATCGAGATCCTCCGACGACACCCCTCGCATCCGGCAGAACATCCGACAGCGCGATGGCTCGAACACGGTAGACACAGCCTTCCACGCAGCTTCCTCTGAGAGGCCTGACTACCTCACTCCCATCATCCCAGCGCTTAAGAGAAGTAGTCGCTGCGATGTCTCGTGCAGTGCGAGGTCGGATATCACTCGGATGAATGACACTGAGGTTGCAGGTGGTTGGCGTGGTAAAAACTGTGCATGAGTAGCTACGCCGAAGTAAAAGCCGCCCTGACTCGGTCTGATGACGACCTCTACCGGACGATCGGACTGTCTGAATACGGAGCGTTTCCTAGCGACCCCTTGAGGCGAGGAAAGCAGGCATACCTCAACCTCACAGCAAAGCTACGTGAGCAAATTTGTACTAGCGATGAGATTCGAAAACTCTCACAGGACAATGGGGAATCGGTCGCATTAGGATCCGCGATTGCAGACCTCGTACTTCAGCACTATCAGGTCTCCTCTGAGGTTTCGGTTTCCATCGCCGTGCTCACGGTCAGAGCAGGTGTACTGAAGTACTGCGCTATCTATTGGGACACGGCAGAGGACGCCACTCAGTGATCCGATTGTCAGTGTGGAGTAATGGAACGGCGTATGAATTGGT
Organism: Rhodococcus sp. JVH1; assembly: GCF_000280725.2. Lineage (NCBI taxonomy): Bacteria > Bacillati > Actinomycetota > Actinomycetes > Mycobacteriales > Nocardiaceae > Rhodococcus > Rhodococcus sp. JVH1. The sequence continues at coordinate 1,204,700 of NZ_CP166290.1, forward strand.
TAACGCGCGCTGGTTCGGACTCGCCCAGATGTTGCCGATATGAGTATGTGGGGCCCGTCCGGGCGGTCAGTCCGGGCGGCAGCAACGTCGGCGCTCGACCTGGTTGAGGAATATCGGGACGAGTCCGACATGGTGAGACGTCCTGTTGGAGGTGGGAGATCCGTACTCAAATTAATCGCCGATTTGCTGAAGGCGTACCCCCACCTCACGCGGAAGCTGGGATATGGGTGGTGCATCGATCCCGAATCCTATGACAATGACGGGGATATATTTCTCCAGTGGCTCCTGCTTTCTCTTCTCGCGGAGGTTCGTCCTGACCATCGTGACCTCATTGATGCGCGGCCAGTATCAGTCAGGATGGCCTGGAGTCGAGAGTTCATGGCCAGCGCAAAAACTGGATCGGGCGATGTCGACTTCATTTTCATCAGCGTAGGTCTGATCAGGATGATTCGATCGATGCATGAGTTCTACTCGAACCTCAGGTCGATTCGGATCGACCTTGACGGGTATGCCAGTCCTGGATCGGGCACGGACATATTCGGATTCGGTGATGTCGGCGAGCTCGCCCACCGTCGAACTCAATTGGTGACTCAAGCCACAATGCTGGTCTTGAGCCGTGTCCGGCACTTGTACGACGTGGGTCCCGACCCCTACGGCCACCGATATTCCGCGGTCCTCAAAGGTGACGAGGAGTTCGTCCGCACGGTCAATACAAGGTTGGCTGTTGTGGCTGCTTCCGAACAGTTCATTATCGCGCATGAACTGGGCCACATTTTGGCGAAACATCCCAAACACACTCGATCTTCCGCTAGTTCAGACGTACTGCTGACGACTGAACTTGAGGCTGATCAATCCGCGCTCAGCCTCTGCATAGCGTCTGTCGGAGCGCATGCACACATCGGAGAAGAGTATTCGATGATTGCGCAGATGTCGGTTACGATCGGGCCTTCGTCAGCCTATACTGCGGCTCAGTTGTGGGCTCTTGCTGATCCCGCAGCGCCCAGCCTACACATGCCGCATAGCGCCGCGGCGCTCGACGAGATCGCCACGCGCCGTGATGCATTACCGATGCTTTTAAGAAAAAATGTCATGCCTCCAGTGTTTGGCAATGCTTTGGACCGTACAAAGGAGGCGGACGAGATGTTGCTGAGAGTGGCCCGCGGACTTCACGAACAGGAGAGGGAGAGCTAAATGCTTAGAGCATGACCGCCTCTATTCGGGGTGAGATCGAAGGCGGCGGTGCAAACCTCTCGGAGAGCGTTGCAGATGCATGCCTCCACTGCCGACGTCATGGAAGGGGCGAAGTGATCCCGTGTCGTCGGCGCAACACCAAATCTCTGCCCGCTGACATTAGCCATCCCCGTGTCGACTTGGTTTCTCATGGTGGGGCGGCGGCGTAAAACGAACCTATGTCGATCCTTTCCCAGATGGTGGGGTGTCGATCAAAACTACGCTGTCCGAATGGGTTTCCTCGGGCCTTCCTTGTCGCCGGCTGGCGGGGAGCCTGCGGGTTACGACCAGTGATCTGGCGAGCGATGGGAAGGCGGATTTCAGCTCGGCATAGCCCGCTTCGCTGAGCTGCACCTGCCGTATCTCTGCGCATTCGGAGTGCATCAGTGGTTGGTGGCTGAGTTGTCCACGCACCTGTAGGACGGTCCGTGCGCGCCAGGCACCGTCACCTCCGGTCCAGGTGAACAGATCTTCTGGGTCGTGGTTCCAGCAT
>NZ_CP166291.1:0-82946 GCF_000280725.2 Rhodococcus sp. JVH1
CTCGGGCTCGGATGCTTCCTCTCATAGTCTCGTAAGTTCGCGCCCGGTATCCGTGAGGTAGTGGGACAAGACGGACCTTCGATCTCCGAGCGTCAGCGCGTTGAGCATGGACTCGCAAAACAGTAGAAGTGCCCGCGAGGGCTCGCAGACGAAATCATCGCCTATATTTACGATGGGATATTGGTGGCCGTCGTACAAGACGTCGGTTGTGTCTTCATCGGAAGGCTGCATGAATGTTCCCGAAGTTCGAATGTTGTCCGTTCGTTTGTGCATGAGGGTCACGCCGACAACGTACTCCTCCTCCTTCTCGACGACCCCTGGTGCGAATTCTGCCTTCGATGCGAACATTCCTAATTGAAGAACGCATGCGAAATCAAGGCGATTGTCTTGCTCGCCGGACTTCAAATGTCCAGCGATCGTCTTAGCCATTTGTGATGCCTGATATCCAACGAATGCAAAAGATGGATGGGTTCCTGTTGATTTCAAAGCACGTATGCTGGCCATCTTTTTGGCCGCGTCTTCTATTTCCTCTTTGTCTGCTGTCGTTTTCACCTCAATGCAGAGCCTGACGTTTTCCACCGGAAATAGAACCTGGTTCGTCTGGGCAAGTAGGGCTGGCTCTTCGGAGTGGTCGTAGACGACGATGTCCATCTGCTTTGAGTAATTTCCCTCAGAGTCAATGAGGAGACCAGAGCCTATTCCGTACTTGGAAGGGACTAAACGCTCCAGCACGCGCGCCAGGGAAAGCTCGTTTTCTCGACCCTTTTCTCCCTGGTGATCAATCAACCGGTTGAATGTGTCCACCTCAGCCTGGAGTCGACGAAGCACGCCGGACCAGTACTCTTCCAAGATCGCCATTCACAAACCATGGCATGGCTACTCTCCGCCTGCGCGAAGAGGTATGCACTGGCGGGTGGCCGGCGCTGCTGAACCGACTACCCGCGTCTTCCGCGCGACCAGTGGGCTGAATATGGTGAGGACGCCGGATACAAGGCCAAGGAGGCATCCCTCACTCGCGGAGAATACCCCCACGAGGAGCCTTCGTAGTGCCACCTACCTCACCCCCGGTGCTCACAGTGATCGACAGTGTTGCGAATCGACGACTTCTGGAATGCCGAACGATGAGACACTCACTTCGTGGTGAGATACAGCAGTGACCAGGACATAAAGGCCGAACTTGACGTTCGGCGTCGTGATAATGAGGTGGACGGATTCTTCGTCCCACTCGATACTCCAACCGACGATCCTGGGGCTTCCAATGGGGTGCGGATACTCAACTTCTCAGGGGACAGTTCGGAGCTGCGAATCTTCCCCATCAACACATTCCCGGACAAGGAGAAGTACCTCCAGTCGAGGTACCCGGTAATTCGCACGTTGACGATTGCCTTGCCGGATATTGACATCGATGATGTTGATTTCACGGAGATTCTTGAGTATTTGCCGAACGGCTTCCGCAAGACCTACAAATCTGGTCTTGGGCTACTCAAGGACTGCAATCGCCTCGTACGACTGATCGAGGAGCACACCGAGTGCGACGAAATCTACTTTATGGGAGGGACGACAGTCGCAGTGGACGGGAAGCAGCTGCTGTTCGGCCTGGATCGCTTCGAGGCGATCCTTTCGGAGATCCGGCGAATCAACAGCCGCGGCAATGACGGGGCTGGACGCGTCAAAAATGCATTCGTTCACAATGAACTGGCCTCCACCTTCGGGCTTGAGCCGGCGGTGTACAGCCTCGGCCGCCATCCGGTGTCGCAGGTGCTGACGAAGGCGGCTGGCGGTGTCACGGAGTTGACCAAGCAAGAGCAGGACGCGCTGCTCGACACGTTTGCATCCGAGTCCGCGGTACTGGCGCGGACACGGCCGGAGTCGTTTGTGAAGCTCCACCGTGATGTCGAGCTCGTAAGCCTCGATCTGCTCATTGCGTCCTACGAGGATGCAATGGCTAGCCGTAAGAAGGAGGGGTTCTGGCAGAACTTCTTTGACGACAATTCTTTTGCACTTCAGCAGGTATTCGGCGTGCCAATGGTCCATTTTCAGTCAAGTGCAAGTGTCGGTGGTGTCGGATTCGACGGTAGCGGAGAAAAGATCGCCGACTACATGTTCAAGAACCCGCTGACCAATAATGTGGCTTTGGTGGAGCTTAAAAAGCCGGCAACATCGCTGCTCACCGCTAAGCCGTATCGCGGGGGTGCGTTCGGCCCGTCAAAAGAACTCGCCGGCGCCGTGACACAGGTGATGGATCAGGCGAATCGCCTGATGATTACTTTCGCGAGTAAGAAAGTCGCCTCGCGGGTGACAAATCTGGAGGCGTACGCGGTGTCGTGCTTCGTCGTTATTGGGCGCACCCCCTCCTCGGATGACGAGAAGAAGTCGTTCGAGATGTACCGAGGAAACTCGCGGAGCGTGAAGATTGTGACGTACGACGAGATCCTAGAACAGCTTAAGATCCTGCGGGATTTCCTTCTCCCGCCAGACAAGGATCGCTAGCGGCAGCGCGGATTCCCGAGGCCCGTCACGGGTATCGACGGATTGTGTCTGTCCTGCTTCGGAATCGGGTCCTTTCTGAGGCGCTGATTCGTGAGACAACTACTTTTTGGTAGGCGAGCGTCTACGGATCTACGTACATGCGGATCTACGGATTTACGGATCTCACCACCCGACGGAGTGGTCGCCTCGGTGGACTCTGGCGAGCTATCTCTCTGTACGTCGAATCCGGAACTGTCTCGCTATCGATCATTTCCGAGACACCGAAACGTGAGACACCGTCGGGCTAGCGCTGCAAGTGAGGGCCGCTCGAGCAGATCGGCACGCTGGGGGAGGTCCACCGGCCAATCCGACGTCGGAAGTTATCAAACTGTGACGTGTCTCAGAAACCCGTCTCAACCACTGAATCGCCCGCTCGTGGGTGTCGGACGTTTCTGAGACAGTCTTGCTCTGTGAGCGCCGTATTGGGGTACCTGAGAGTGTCAACCGCCGACCAGTCGTTGGATCTTCAGAGAGACGCTCTGGCGGCCGAGAACTGTTTACGCGTGTGGGAAGAAGTTGCTTCAGGCGCGCAGAAGGAGCGCCCGCAGTTGCAACAGGCTCTCGACAGCCTCCGCGCAGGAGACACCTTGGTGGTGTGGCGACTAGACCGGCTTGGCCGCTCGCTGAGTCATCTCATCGAGACGGTAGGACTCATCGAAAGCAAGGGGGCGGCCTTCCGGAGCCTGACCGAGGGTATCGATACCTCCACGCCCACAGGACGATTGGTGTTCCACATATTCAGCTCTCTCGCAGAATTTGAACGTGAGTTGGTCAAGGAACGCACCTTGGCCGGCCTCGCCGCAGCGCGTGCTCGTGGCCGGGTCGGTGGCCAGCCAGCCAAGATCACCCCCGCCAAAGCACGCCAGATCCTGCGAATGCTCGAGGACGGCACACCGAAAACTGAGATCGCCGCCGTCCTAGAAATCGGACGAGCAACCCTCTACAGGCATCTCGCGGAAGGGTCGGATTGATGCGGCGTCCCCACCATTGTTGATTCGGTGAGCGGCGAATCTTGAGAAGACGTCGCGGAGGGTGCGCGTTACCTATTCGTTCGTCGTCGGGCCGCCGTGGGCTGTGCCCTCTCGCCGCGGGCGCCGCGGACCCTTCCTTTCACCTTCTCCGCGGTCCTCCGAGGTGCGGCAATGCGCTTCCTGGGTCGCGCCTCCTGCTCGTCCTCGTCCTCGTCCTCCTCGTCCTCCTCGTATTCGTCCTCCTCCTCTAGTTCAACGTCAGAATCGAGCACGTGATCGCGGCCGACGCCACTGAACTCATTCGCTGGTGTTGAAGGTGTACTCGCTGCGGCCTCGCGGGCAACTTCGATTGCTTTCTCACGCTGACGGGCCAGCTCGTCCTCAGGAATGGCCAAGATCTCCAGCGCGGAGTCCGGTACGGGGCGACCCAGCCGTTCAGCGCGACGTTTCGCCGAGCGTGCCGCTGCGTGTGCGTCTCGCGCGTACTCGGTGGGTTCTAGGTTGGCGATCTGCTCTCGAAGAGTGCTCATCGTGCGGCCTGTCTAGTTGTGGCGTCATCGCAGGTGTTGCAGTGGTCAGGAGGTCGCTGCATCCGGACCTAGGTTTTTAGGACGCCTGCTGAGCATCCTTAACCTCGCGATACCTGTCAATAACTTCGGTTGAGTAGGCGACGACGGCCTCCTTCAATGTGCTGTCGTCGAGACTGTAAGACTCGGATTCGATCGCGTCGAGGATCTTCTCACGCAGCGTTTCCGTTAGGCCTGGATCATTACTACCTGGGCTTGCGCCTTTGTCGATCACCCACTGAAGCCTTGACCAGCTCCTGTCCGAGCGATGATGTTCCTTCGCCTGGTGCCACGCACGTTTACCTGTGATGTAGGCGAGAATAGCCGCCCCCAACGCAGCTAGCCCAGCGAAGAGAGTCGCCACAGGTTGGCCCGCAATCGTCCAGAACTCGGACGATCCCGGAACCTCAAACCAGCGGCCAAGCAAGAAGCCGATGAACATCGAGAGGCCGGCGAAAAGCGGGATTCCCCAACGGGGTACCTGGGTGGTGCTAACCCACCACGCTGCCATTCCACCGGATCCGTGAGAGTCCATCACTGCCCGATTGTCGCTGATTTCTGTTGATCCGGGGTTGTTACGCCAGCCAGGTCTGAAACCGACGAGGAAGACCCCCAGGCCGCCGAACGGCACCGGGAACTCTGCTCGTCTTCATCCGTTGTCGGAGAGGGATTTACCGGCGACCGTCGCGAATCTGGTAGACCCGCTCGCGGCTGACTCCGGCCGCCCCTGCGAGCCGTGTAGCTGAACCGCCGGCGCGCATCGCATCGCGGAGTGCGGTACGCCACGCCAGGTCCTGCCGGCCCGCCTCAATCTCCGCCTGTGCCTTGGCGAACGTCACGTGTTTGACGATCTGCTCCCAATCGACGGCCTCGACCTCCACGATCCTGTAGCCCATCTCGACCGTAGGCGTGTCGCCGCTGGTGACCCGCCATCCGTTCGCTGCCAGGACGTCCTCTGGGGCTTCGTCGTCGGCCAGGGGATAGCTGGCGATGAGGCCGGGTTCGTCCGGAGCGGTCATCACGAGGATCTCGGGATCGCCGAGGGCGACGGCGTCGCTGGTCACGATGTGAGCGGCATAGGTCGGCGACATTCTGTCTCCTTCATCAGCGGTTCTGCCCTATTTCGTAAAGCACGCTACACACTTACCGTGAAGCGCGCTACACATTTCGCCGTTTCGTATCGTTTCGTTTCATAACCGAAACGTAATGAAACGAAACGATAATGTGTTACGATTTACCTCACGTCAACGGTGGGAGCGTCGAAATGGCTGAAAACAAGCCGGGTAGGCCCCGGGAGTACGCGTCGGACGCCGACCGAGTCCGGGCCTGGCGGGCGCGGCAGAAGCAGGAGGCCGCCTCTGCCGCGGCGGAGACCGAACTGCCGACCGATCCGGCCGAGGCGGCGGCGGCGTTGGCGCAGGTCCTGCCGTTGCTGCGGCAGGAAGCCGACGGCGCGTTGGAAAGACTGTCTGCGGTCGCCGATCGGATCACCGGTGCGGTCGACCTACTCGGAGACCCAGCGGCGATCGACGCCCATCTACGTCGCGCGCAGGTCACTGCCGCCAAGGTGGAGGCCGACGCCGCCGCGGAGATCGAAGAACTCCGTAACCAGCTCGACGCGGCGCTCGATGACCGGGCCAATGCCGACGTCGCCGCCCAGGCCGCCGAAGCAGCGGCCGCGGAATCAGCGACGGCCCTGACCGAGGCCCAGCGTGAGCACGCTGAGCAGTTGCAGGCCCTGCGGGTAGCTCAGCAGCAGGAGCTTGCCGCGCTCACTGAGGAGCACGCCGCAGTCCTTGATCGGTGGCAGCAGCAGTTCGACAGCGCGGCCGCCGAGCACCGCGACCAGGCGGCAGAACAACACAAAATCATCGAGACCCTGCGCGGACGCAACGCCGAGCTCGTGAGCGAGGTTGACCAGGTCCGGAGTGAATCTGACCGCGCAGCGGCAGCGGCGACGGCCAACATCGAACGGCTCGAGGCCGATCTCGCAGAGGCGCGGACCGCAGTGCAGTCCGAACGCACCCGGGTGGACACAGTCCGCGACGAACTCGCCGCCGCCCGGGCGGATCTCGCTACCGCCCAAGCGCAGGCAGCGGCCGCTCGTGAGCGAGCCGGCGAACTCCGTGACGAGCTCGGCGCCACCAAGGCGGATCTCGTGACCGCGCAGGCGCAGGCTGCGACTGCCCGCGAGCGAGCTGATGAGCTGCGCGACGAACTCGCCGAGGCGCGTATCGCCAGCGCGGCCACAAAGGACGGCGAACGGGGCGGCACGAAGTGACTCATTTCGATCTCCCGGTGGGAGGCGCACTTCGAGGTCCGGACCGATGACGGGGAGTGGGCCGAGAGCTTCCCGGAGTCAGACCATCCGGCCGGGCACCCATAGGAGCCCGGGACTCGCGGAGTTTTCTGATACTGCCAGTACTTTCATCCGGTCTGTACCGGAGAACGAGGAGTGGAATCTGTGGCACGCAAGGTCGTAGTTGAGATGGTCGACGACATCGACGGCACCGCCTTCGGTGAGGACGGCGAGAGCATCCACTATGCAGTCGACGGCGTCGAGTACGTGATCGACCTGAAAGACGAGCACGCGAAGGAACTCCGAGAGACCTTCGAGTACTACATCGCGCACTCCACCCGGGTCGGCGGCCGCAAGCACCGTGCGGACCGGCCGGGCAACCCCACTCCCGGGAAGCGGCCATCGGGCGAAACGAAGAAGATCCGCGCCTGGGCACTTGAGCAGGGCTACGAGCTCTCCTCCCGCGGTCGTATACCCGCCGAGGTCGAGCAAGCCTTCCACGACGCCCACTGACGGCACCTGCCTCAGAACAGGAGCATGCACCTGGTATGCGTCTCAAAGATGAGCACCCAGAACTGTTTCGGCAACTACATCGGGCCCGCAATGCCGGGGTCGATCTTGATTCGACCACGGCCTCCTCTCACGAGATGCTGTGGTGGCGTTGTCCTGTTGGTCACGAGTGGCGAGAAACGCCCCTGCAACGCCGGTCACACGCGATGTGGAAGAAGGGGGATCTCACCGCATGCCTGTACTGCGTAGCTCCTGGCTGCCTTGTGTACAGCTGCGGTCACCGCAGGTTTCGGCGCAGTGAATCCACCTTTCGAGTGCTGGCCCACCCGTGCGACAAGTGTGAGAGCACAGAGCACGCACAACTGATTCTCGACGCCCTGGACGATTCGGCCGCGGCCGCGGTCCGCATCCTCGATGAGAGCCCGCACTACGCCCTGTTCTGCAGCAAAGCGGCCGACACAGTCGAGTGGTGGGAAGATCTCTTCCCGCTGGTGGAGGCATATTTCGTTCGCATGGTCAGCGTGTACGTCGCTATCGCGACCGTCGAGCATCGTCACGCTTTGAGCGAGCCGACATCGAGCGTGCTCGGCGCGTGCATGCTGCGCATCCTCGATGCGCTGCCGCAGGACTGTCGGGAGGAGATGTACTCGGCCGTGCCGGAAGACGCCGGTCACATGCATTCGACGTATCTTCCCGGCCGGCACACTGTCGAGGTCGGATGGGCGCTGAAGAAGCTCGGCTTCGACATCCTCGACACACCGCTACCGGACGATATCGAGCGGCGCCTTCAATTCTGCGAGCGACAACGCTTCTCCGCGACCGGTGAGCTCCCGCTGGTCAACCTCGCAGACAGGCACTATCCCGCCTTCAGCCACCTTCCCCGGGACCGCGAGAAAGGGGCAGAGACCGAACTGCAGCGATTCCGTCCGAAGCAGCTCACACCACGGATAACGGCCCTACGGGTCGCGCTCGACGAATCCTCACCCGCCGAACCCGACGACCCCCTCGGCCGAACGCACGTCGGCTACGCCCCAGATCTCACTCCGCAAGAACTGTGGGAGCGGGGACGTGGAGTGTGGAAGTTCCGGGCCGATCACGTCGCTGCATCAACGATCGTCCTCATGGTTCACGACAAGACGGTTGTGCTGGTGGGATCGATCACCGGACTGACCCTGCACCGTGGCGGCCTGGCGATTCTCGGTGCGCCGCTGATCGATCACCCCCTCATCGGTAAGCCTGACCCGCTGCATACACCGAACCCCCTCGCCTATGGCGTCATCAATGGTGAGGTCGAACGGAGCGGCCGGGAGCAGCCTCGACCCTTAACGTGATTGGGTATCTGACGCACCGGGTACCACATAACGATCGGTGGCTGCGAGCGACCACTTGCCGAGAGGCGATATGGCGCGCCACTGTCACCCCCGAGCCGGGGTAAGACCTGCATTGCGTAGCGTTCTCGACGTAGGGGATGAGGAGCCGCTGACGCCGGGGAAGGTGTCGGCGGCTTTCCTCTGGCCGGGCTACAGGTCCTCCACACGAACCGATTGAAAATCGACGTCGAAGCGCCGGCCTTTCAATGAGGGGTGCCGGAGCCCGCCCGCCGTGTGCGCCCTGTAGGCGACGTCCACGACCAGCCGAGGAGTCAGCCACTGAACCCCAGGGAAGGTCTCCGCGGCCGCTGACGGGTCCGTGAGAGGGCTGCTAGGGCGTTCCAGCGGCCGGAAGTCCTCCCGGAGCTGTCGGCGCATCGAGACCGTGAGTCCGCTGGAGACAGAACCTACCTGGACTAACCGTCCTTCCGCGTCGTACGCCCCGAGGATCAGCGCCGCGACCGATCGGCTCGAGCCGACGAATCCGATCACCAAAACCGAACTGCGAGTGCGGATTGCGTGTTTGATCCAGGACCGGCTCCTCTGGCCCGGAAGGTAGATCGACGCCGATCTTTTGGCCACAATCCCTTCCATGCCAGCACTTCTCGCTGCATTGAGCATGATTTTGCTGCTCTGATTCTCCCAGAACGGAGGGACGGTGATGGGCAGGCCGCCGACGTCCTGGATGACCGCATCCAGCTCGGCCAGTTCCGCCCGCCGATCCAGATACGACGCCTTCGTGAGATCGTCTCCGTCGAGCGCCAGGACGTCAAAGGGTAAGAATGTCACAGGTATTCGCTTCTGTAATGGCTTCGTCGCACGCGCAACCCCCATTCTGCGCTGGAGCAGTCCGAACGAGGGCTTGCCGTGATCATCGAGTACGACTACCTCGCCGTCGAGAACGATGCGCCCGCGGCCGCCGAACGCCGCTGTCAATGCCTCGGCGATCTCGGGATACGAGGATGTCACCACGTTCATGGCGCGGGTCCACAGCACCGGCTCGCGCCCGCCACCGACCGAGGCCAGTATCCGGCACCCGTCGTACTTCATCTCGAAACTCCACGGGCGGTCCGTGTTGTCCGGAAGCGTGCCGGCCGTGGCCAGCATGGGCGCGATCAGCCGCATAGCCCCGATTGTGCCCGTGACCTGGGAGCTACGCAGGTAGAAGGCTCAGGACAGCGCGTCGCCGGCGGCGCGCGAGGTACAGGGTCAGTGCCAGGAGTTCCACCAGAGAACTATGGGCACCAGCCAGGGCGTCCACACCATCCAGCTGCCGCCCAACCCGTACGGGGGGATCGGAATCACCGCCATCACCTCCGGGGTTAGTTGAATGGAAGCGACTGCCACCACCTCGTTGCTGCAACCATTACGTCGACAACAGGCGTGAGCCAGGGGTACCAGAACAAGAGGTCCATCGTGATCTCCTTGGTCGGAAACGGGCTCAGTTGAATGGAAGCGCACCCCTCCTACGCTGTGTATCGACCGCCGGAGGCGGATCGGTACAACTGCCCAGTAAGAGACACCGGAAACTGCCAAGCCCGAACGCACAAGGGGAACTATGACCGAGTTCTACACCGCAACCGACCTCGAGCAGGCCGGATACGTCCGGTACCGGCTGACGGAGCTGTTCGGGGAACCCGACACCACCACCAACGAGGACCGCTGGTCACGCGAGACCGTTGAAGCTGTTGAACACGAGGTCCTCGCCCCAGCTGCGCGGGTGATCTTCGCCGCGTTCGAGCCGCAGCTCGACACCCGTGCAGGGATGATCGCCGCCGATCTGCGGGTCGGGTGGCCGCAGATGGAACAGATGCTCGCGCGCGTGACCGAGCGAGAGTCAGGCAATGGTCGGAATCATCCCTGACGACCACAGGAACGGCCCCGTGGAGAACTCCGCAGGGGCGTTCTGACTGTCCGGCTGGATGGACGGGACCTGTCGTTGGATCAGGCGGTGGTGACGATCCGAATCTCGGGATCGGTATCGCCTGCCTGCAGGCGGTAGTGCGGACATCCAACGACTTGGCGGGGCGCCCGGATCGCCTGCCGGTCGGCGTCGAGGTAGAGCCGGTAGGCCAGCTGCCCGTCCCGGTGTTCACCGGTGTCCGGGTCGACGGCGCCGAGGAAATACCCCTGCGTCGCGTCGGCATCGGCGAAGATCGCCCGCGCCCACTCGCCCGGTTCGGTGACCGGGAGATACCGCGGTAGGCCCGTTGCGGCGTCGACGATGTGCACGAGCACGGTGACCACGAATCCCGATGCCGGCGGCACCCACTCCTCGGCCGCGACATCGAACACCGTGAGCGATGTGTGGATCCGCAGCTCGATGTTCGTGCCGGTCCGGGCAGGCACGGTGATCACGTGCGGATCCGCCGACGGACCCAGTGCGGTCAATGACGGCAGCACTGGGGGATGCTCGTCGGAGAGGTCGTTGGAGGGAGCGGGCACCAGGAGAGACTACGGGTCCACCTGCACAGATCGGCCTGAGCGATCACCCGCATGCCGCAGCAGTACCGCCCGTGGATGACGCCCACGAGTTGTTGTGTGTGCACTGCTCGGATGCGTTTCCGACACCCCGCTGACCCGGAGAAGTGCCAGCACAGAGCGTCGAAAACTCGTGTCGAAAAACTATGTCGAAAACCTCGAACGAGGGTATTCTCGACACATGTTGATCGGCTACGCGCGGGTGCCCAGCGCAGACCAGAACCCCGACCACCAGGTCGATGCGCTGCGCCGCGCCGGAGTGGCGTCCGAGAACATCCACGTCGACCAGGCGGGCGGGGCGAAAGCGTCACGCCCCCAACTCGATCTGGTGCTGGCGCGGCTGCGCGAGGACGATGTCCTGGTGATCACCCGGCTGGACCGGCTCGGACGGTCGATGCTGCACCTGATCACACTCGGCGCCGACCTGCGGGAGCGCGGAATCGGTCTGAGGGTCCTCGAGCAGGGCATCGACACCGCTACCGCCGAGGGCCGTGCCATGTTCGGGATGCTGTCGGTCCTGGCCGACTTCCAACGCGAGCTGATCGCGGCCAACACTCGTGACGGACTGGCCGCCGCCCGTGCCCGCGGCCGCAAGGGTGGTCGACCCTCGAAGCTCGGTCCAGACCAGATCGCACTCGCTCAACGCCTGTACGACGCAGGAGAGCACACCGTCGCCCAGATTGCCGACATGCTGAAAGTGCCGCGCACCACGGTCTATGGGCACTTAAACAAGCGAAGGGTGGACACCACACCGCTCGCGCAGGAGACCGCCGTAGTCGCCGGTCCGCCGGCACCCAACTCTCGCACGTGCCCGACTTGCGGTCACGAGCCGACCACTCGCGCCGAGGCAGTGCATCAACGCGCTGACCTCGCGGTGATCTGGCTTCATCCCGATCCCCAGCACCGCGGAACGCTGATCAGTCGACACCATTGTCGGCACTGCGAACCAGGACAACCGGCATTCGATATCGCCTGCAGTATTTGTGGCGACGGACCCATCCTCGCCGGCGCGCTCGCAGAAGAGGCGCGGAACGGCGAACTGACCAAGCCGGTCGAACGATGGCTCACCGCAGCGGGATGGACCGTTGCACCGGGCCTCTTGTGCCCGGACCACGCATGAGATGCGACGTCCAGACCTCAGAGTCCCGTTGACCGCGAACGTGCACATGGCGGCCGGTAATGCATCCTGGGCCTGTCGGGCGCGCTGTTGCGGTAAGCCTGCGCAGGCGTCGATGAAGCGCAGCCGGGACGAGACCGCTGACTGCTAGGAATCCGCCGGGACCAGAAACTTCGTCTGGACGCTGAACGGATAGGTGCCCGGGCTGGCCAGTAGGGACTCGATGAGCGCGTGGCCGTCCTCATCGATGGAGAGGATTTTGAACTTCGAGACCCCTTGAGGGTGGAGCAACACCGTGTCCCCTGGCGCCATCGGATCAGCCCTCCAGTCTTCAAGACGCCGAAATTGCAGGTCATCGGCGGTATAAGAGTTTGTGCACCGCGGCGGATCGTCTCCGTGCCGAGGCAGCAGCAAGATTACATCTATCGAACGGATGTGCGAAAATCGAGGGGTGAAGCACGTCGAACGCGCTCCGGTGCACTGCCCCTCAGGGCACATGCTCGGGCCGAACACGTGCGTCGTCGGCTGGGAGGTGTGCGCCTGTGACACTGCAAGCAACGGCGGCCACCGCACACACTTCTGCCGTTCGTGCGGTCAGACAGTGCGGACACCGCCCTGTGCCGGTGCGCAACCACAGGCGGACCGGTGGTTCACTCCTCCCAAGTCCGACTGACGACGAACCGCGGCCGCGCGAACGGATGTCAGTGGTGCTCCGTAGACTCAGCTTCGTTCTGGAGCATCCCCCCAATTTTGTTCTCGGAACACCCCCCTGTGCCCCGGCGTCACCTCCCCCCCCGATGCCGGGGCACAACCATGCGCACAGCGAAGATCGAGGGATGACGGAGTCGAAGCCAGGGCGGATCCCTGTAGGCGATCCCATCGCACTGCGCTTCGACCCCGAGACCAAACGCAGACTCGAAGAGATGGCCAAAGGCATCGGGCCACGCCGATTCGGCGCGCTGATCCGTGTCGCCTGCCGACGCCTCATCACCCAGCCCAAGGCCGTCGGCACCGGCCTCGCCGAACAACGGCGACTCTCGGAAACGCTGCGGGCGATCCCGCTGGTCATGCTCAAGATCAAGTTGGAACCGGACACCGCACAGAAGTTCGCCGCGCTGGCCGCCGAGTACGACACCACGGTCAGCGCGCTCATGCGGATCGCGCTGCACCGATTCCTCGAAACCCCCGGTCGCTACAAACACCCGATGCTCCGCGAGGCCGAGCGAACCGGCTTGTCCGACTGGGTCGACGTCATGGTCAACCCCACCAGCAAGGAACGGATCTGGCACCTCGCCGGCCGATACGGGGACAAGCTCAACACCGCACTGCTCCGAGTCGCACTACGACGCCTGCTCGACGAGCCTGGCGACCTCACCGCAGACCTGGAGAAGATCGCACCACTGCGCGATCTCAGACCCGAGATCTATCCAGCCAGGGCGAATGTGCACTTCGATATCCCCCTGCGCGACAAGCTCGATGGGCTGGCGGCACGGGTCGGGTCCGACCGCGCCGAACTGATGCGCCTCGCCGCGAAACGTGTGCTCGACGAGCCCGGAAAGATCGACCAAGCAGTGAACCGGGAGATCTTCCGCAGCGAGAAGAACAAGGCGCACCTGATGGCCCGGCACGCTCGCCGCCAAGCACGCCGCAACACCCAGCACGACTGATCACATCGGGCGACTCGGGTCGCGATGTACCCGCCTCCGGCGGCTACCCGGCCACCTCCGGCGGCCCCAATTCGAACTCCGCTGCGCTCCGCCCTGTTGAAGAACATCGTTCGTTTGACGTGCTGGCCTTCCGATCCTGATCGACGGCGGTCCTGGCAAAACCCCTGGCGGCTTCGCCGGCACAAGGCTCCGGAAACTTTCTCAACCCGCACTCGCTGGCGCTCGCAGAGAAACTTCCCGGCCCAGGAGTTGCGCCAGGCCCTGATACCGCCGATCCGACTCTCCTTTGCCAGCACGGCAAAACGAACGATCGGGGCACGCGAGTGGTCCGATCCCGTACGAAAGGTCACTGACCTATGACCACAGCAACAGCATCCAGAGCTCCCGTTGCGGGGACGTCCGAGCTGCTCGACTACCGGCACTACGGCACCTTGGAGGAGATCTACGCCCACGAGCTGGGCCGACTGGCAGAGGCAGGCGTCGGGGATCCTGAAGTGACCTCGACCGGCGGGAACTGCTACGCCCTCACCGGCAATCCCGGCCGCACTGCCGACGGCCGGTCGATCCACCTCCTCGCCACCACCAACGGCGAACCCGCTCTGACCACCGATTCGCCGATCACGAGCTGGGCTGTCGGCCTGTACGAGACCGAGGGCGACTCGGTAGCCCTGGCCATGGGAGAGGCCACCGTCGACGCATTCGGCAACTCTCCCGATGCCCTCGGCTGCGCGATCACCCGCGCCTGCACGGCACTGCACCAGTACGCCAGCGCCGCACCGGCAGGGAAGGTCGCACACATCGGCGACCACGGCATGAGCTGGAGCCCCGAGTGACCGATAGCGGCGTCTCAGTCTCCGCGATCGACCCACCCATCCTGAAAGGGTTTCTGCCCGTGACCATCCACATCAACCCCGAAATTGCGGCCGAGTTCAAACACCTCGCCGATGCCAACGAAGCCGACCTGACCGTCGACCCGGACGCTACCTGCGACTACCTGTACTACAAGGCCGGTGCCATCGGGTACGACGGCGGGTCTCCGGGCATGTACGGGACCTTCCACATCAGCGATGACGGCTACTCCGTGGCTCTCCACCACAACGACAAACCGTGGGAGAACACCACCCCGGAGCGAACCGAACATCGGGTCACAGAATGCGCGGACTGCTTGTTCAAGGCCGTCCAGGTTCTGCTTCGACAAGCTCTCTAGAGCGCCAACACAAGGAGGTCCCATGCAGTTGGAATTGCTCAGTCCGTGCAAAATTCACGCCTGCTCATCATCCGTCGCTCAGGACGGTGACGTGTGCGAACGATGCCGCATCGCCTTCGACTGGATGCTGCAGGAGATTCGCATCCTCGAGCCGGAGGCACCGGGTCAGGACCAGAGCGAACTCGGCACCGGCGCCGATCTCAGAGAACCGAATGGCCCCGAGCGGAGAGCAAGCCAGTGCTGCTGGATCTGCGAAAGCACGCGGACTTGCACCCGAGTCAGGGGCCGATGGGAATGCAGGATCTGCGCCAAGATCGACGGCTCCGACGATCACGACGTCGGCAGCTGAGCTCTCATCGCACGCAGAAGTAGGGGCCACCGGGCAGTAGGAGCCTGCCCGGTGGACCCCCGCAACACCACCACCCACACATCCAAAGGAGAACGAACAATATGTCGGAGAACGAGTTTCAGCCCGGTGACCGGGTCATCATCGACCCCGAGTACGTGACCAAGTCCCTGAGAGGCCGCGTTTTCGAGGTGGTTCGCCGGATGAAGGTGAACTACGAGCTGCGGCCGCTCGACGGTGTCGGCCGTAACTTGGCGGCCCACCCTGGGGAGATCGTGCCCGCCCCCAAGGAACTGTTGGCGAAGCCAATCGTGGCGGTCACGCCCTTGGAGCTCGGCTCGACTGTTCGAGTGAAGGCGGCGAATATCGATCCGTCCACACTGTTCGTAGTCCTCTCGAACGGCAGCAAGGTGAAGGTCGCCAAGCTGGGTAACGACGAGAGCCGGTACTGGAATGTGCCTCGGACCTGGCTCGAGAAGGTGACGATCGACCTCGACGCAGCCGCTGCGAGCGCCCAGGCCGCCGAAGTCTGATCCCTCCACCTCGCGGGAACAAGAACACCGGGCAGTAGGAGCCTGCCCGGTGTTCTCTCCCGAAAGACTAGGAGGCGGGAGCGCGCGACCGCAACATAGGCCCGGACCAGGCCCCGCCCCATCAGGACCCGGGCGCCGGGGCATCGATCACCACAATTCTTAACGGCGGCCGGCAGCACAATTCGCGCCATATTTTCACTCAAAGGGAATGTGAAGTATGGAGACGAAGCCCAGTCGAGTATCCCTTTGCGATCCTTTCACTCGGCGTGCTCTCGCAGCGCGCCGGAAATTTATAGTGTTCGGGGTTGACTTCGCAATTCACGAAATCCTCCCTCGGATGTAGTGCCGCCGCCAATGCAACGTCCGAACTGGGATTAAACCCTGGTGGAAGGGTTTCAGTGGGCGCGGGCGGCGACATGGTCGGTTCGCCAGAGGGGTTTCCAAATCGGTTGTGAATGCGCCGTAAATTACTCGAAAAATTGACGAAAAAGGGTTGGGAAAATTTGTTTTATTCGATATTATGAGACCAATTGATAATTGACTCGGAGGGAAATGCATGACGGTCGCTGTGAAACCGCATGCGCAAAATTGGGAGGGTGAAATGATGATCGCTGACGACGACGCGCGCGATGCCTGGCAACTCCACCACGAGGATGGGCTGACCTGGTCTCGGGTGGCCAAGGAGATGGGATACAGCGAGGGCGCGGTCCGGAAACTTGCTGATGCCTATCTGCAGCGGATCGACGCCGCGGCCGCCGAGCACCAGATAGCGCTCTTCTGAGCGGGTCGTGAACATGACAGACCCTTACGGCACACTGACGGTTCGTTCACCGAAGGAGATACCAGCATGACCCTTGGAATGCGCCGCATCCTGCTCATTGAAGTCGCGTTCGCCGCGGTCATTGGCGTGGTCGTTGCACTCCTCTGGCCTGGCGGCGGCGGTGACGTGATCAATCCCGCCCCGCCCACCGATCTCGGACCGGGATGGCTGGCCGGGCTCATTGCCGGCGCCATCTGCCTCGCGGTCGCCATGATCACCGCGTTCGTGATGCGTCGGAGGGGCGGAGCCCTGGACGCACCCGACCCCGTTGAGCCCGATCTCACTCGACTCGCCAAAGCTGCGGTCGAGGACGACGCCCGCGACCGGTCGATCCGCCGCACGGGCACTCCGACGACTCGGCAACCGCGGACTCCGGCGGCCAGTGATGTCCCCGCGGGCATCTACTACGCCGACGGCGGCACGGGCGGTACCGACGGCGGTGCAGGCGGCGACTCGGGCAGCGCGAGCTGACTCCATCTTTCGTACTTCACGCCGCACGGTGACTGATACCCGAGATCGAGGAGGCCCGCCCCATTCGGGGCGGGCCTTCTCGCATGGGTCGGTGCTGCCTGGCTCATTGTGAAAGGCCCCCGGACCTGGGGTGCAACGGACCCGGACCGGCTTCGGTGAAGCATTCGGATCGAACCTATGTTCGACTACACTCAGTGGGGTAGATCGGGTTCAGAGATGTGCGAAGGCGGCGGGTATGAGCGAACAGCCGATCGCGCCCGCTTCGGACGCGCTCAGTAAGGCGCAAAAGCTCGAACAGCTGCGTCGGAAGATGGCGGCGATTCCCGCCCGTTCCGACGGTACTGAACCGGCTATGCCTGCGGTGATACTGCGGTCCGTCGACGAGCGGGCACCGATTGTGGCCACCGCTCAGACCACGTTGCGCACGCTTCCCGTGCCCTCTCCGATCGCGGAGCTTCTTCCGCGCGGAGGACTCGCCCGTGGCACCGTTGCCAGTGTCGCCGGCACGTCGTCAGTGCTGGTCGGCCTACTCGCCTCGGTCACCGCGTCCGGTTCACACGCGGCCGTGATCGGAATGCCGGACCTGAGTCTGCTCGCCGCGGTCGAGCAAGGCGCGGACCTCTCCAGGATTGCGCTTGTACCTGAGCCGAAGGACTCCGCGGTCGAGGTTGCCGCGATTCTTCTCGATGGTGTTGACCTCGTGATTCTCGGGCTTTCGGGCGCGGCCGTGACGCCGTCGAGGGCGAGGGCGGTGGTGGCGCGGGCGCGGTCGAAGGGCGCCGTCTTGCTGGTGACCGAGGGGCGCTGGGACGGGGTGGATCTGCGCATCGAGTCCCGAGTCGCCGGATACTCCGGTCTCGGCGAGGGGCACGGCCGCGTCACCGGGGTGCAACTCGACGTCGCGGCCGCCGGCAAGGGATTCCAACGGCGCACACGGCGTATGGAGATCCGCAGCGACTCCGGTTCGGTGGCCTGGCGCACGGTCCCCGAGGTCCAGGCCACCGGCCACACCCCCTTGCGAGCTGCGCTGTGATGAACACCGACAGCTGGACCGAACGATGGCCCGAGCACCCGGTCATCAGGACATTCGACCCGCCGCGCCCGGTCCAGGTGGACATCAGCAAGGCGTTGCCCCTCGGACGTGGCGGATCGGCGCGCGCCGATTACGTCAGCATGCGGGTGAAGAGCTCAGCGGTCTACCTGTCCGGTCTGCGGCCGGCGCTTCAAACTCACTGGTTCAAAATCCACGATGGACAGTGGCTGGCTGCGATCACCGTGTACGTCACCGACGCCGCGGGGATGAACAGCCTCGAACTCGACATGGTCGTCACTGCCGACGCCATCAGCGAACCGCCCTCCGCCTAGCTGCCGAACGCGGGCCCGCCGTCTCGGATGAACCGGTGACGCGACGAACGCAGTCGTCTATCAGCTGGTGATCCGCCTGCCCGGCGGCCTGGCCACCTTCGGTGTCCCCCAAGAGGATGCTCCGCTTCGCTCCGCTCTGTTGAAGAACATCGTTCTTTGACTTGCTGTCCATCCGATCCTGATCGACGGCGGTCCTGGCAAAACCCCTGGCGGCTTCGCCGGCCTTCGGCTCCGAGAACTTTCTCAACCCGCACTCGCTGGCGCTCGCAGAGAAACTTCCCGGCCCAGAGGTTGCGCCAGGCCCTGATACCGCCGATCCGACTCTCCTTGCCAGCAAGGCAAAAAGAACGATTAGGGCGCGGCAGGTGTCCTGATCCGAATTGGAGGTAACTGTGAGCGGCACAAACGATTTCGTGGTCAACGGAGTCATAAACAGCAGTCCTGATGTCGCCCGCGCTGAACTGGCTCAGGCACCACTCACCGAACGAAAGGCACACAAGGTGTACGACATTCTGGCTATCTGCGAGGCCGCAGACACGTTCGCCGAGGTAGTTTTCGCGGACAAGTCCGTGATCCGGCAAGTCGCGCTTCTCGACTGCCGCTACGTCGACCGTTACGTCGCGTTGCTGGAAGCGCTGGGGTTCGACGCACTCGCCGCCGACCTTCAGAAACTCCACCTCTCGGAGTACTACCTCCACACGGGAACTACGTGGAGAAGGGTGACCGGCCTTCCCGCACATGACGGGTCCGCGACCGGCTAACTGAACCATTCCCACCGGAAAACACAAGACACCGGGCAGTTGGTACCTGCCCGGTGTCTTGGATCCGAATCCTAGGAGAGAGACCAGCATGACTGCAATTCAGAACGGCCCCGTCGCCGAGATCATCGACGGCGAGATGTTCGTCCGTCTCGACCCGCACGCTCTCGACATCGGCGCCAACGTCCGCGACCAGGTCGACCTGTCCGAGACGCCCGATTTCGTGGAATCCATCCGCGACCACGGCGTGCTCGAAGCGATCAGCGCCGTGCAGCTCGCAGACGGGCAGATTGTCGTGCGGGACGGTCAAAGACGAACGCTCGCGGCGCGAGAGACCGGCGCGACGTCGATTCCGGTGATCGTGCGCCTGGACACCGCCACGGACGAGCGTGCACGCAACGCCGAGCGGTTGATCGCACAGATGGAGGCGAACGACCAGAGACTTGCCCTCACGCCCGGCCAGCGCGCCGCAGGAGCAGCTGAATTGCTGGACCTGGGTGTCTCGGTGGCCAAGGTCGCCAAGGCCATCCACGAAGACAAGGCATGGGTGGAGCAGGCAGCCAAGGTCGGCAAATCCAAGATCGCGCGCAATCTCGTCGACGAGGACCAGCTCGACTTCGCGAGTGCCGCGATCCTCGCGGAGTTCGACGGCGACGAGGAGGCAGTGCAGCGGTTGCGCTATTGCTCTCGCTGGCGGATGGAGTCGACCGCCGAGGAGCTGAGGGCCGCGCGAATCGCACGCGAAGAATTCGAGGATGCGGCCGCACCGTACGAGGACAAGGGTTTCCTCGTTCTGCGCGAGCACCCCGGCTACGGAACCGTGCTCGCGATGGCGGACCTGCGCACCCGCGACGGCGGCGAGGTCACCCTTCAGAACGTCGAGGCCAACGCCGAGCACTGGACCGTGGTCCTGAGCAAAGGCCAGCTCATCTCCGACATCGAGACCGGACTGCCGCTCCACGAGGATGCCATCGACTGGTACACCGAGGGCCAGGCCGACATCGAGGCCGGCGAAGGGTTGGTCCACGTCAACACCGTCAACATCGAGGACACGTGGCTCCCCGAGTACGTGTGCGCCGATCCGGACGCCGCAGGATTGCAGCTCTCACCCGTGATGGCAGCGGTGCGAGCTGGCGGACCGGGCGTGGACGCTGCGGTGACCGAAGGGGATCCACGCGCGGAGGCGGAACGTCAGAGGCTCGAAGCCGAGGCCGAGGCCAGGCGGAAGGAGCTTGAGACCGAGGAGCGGGTGCGGCGTAAGCGCAAGATGGTCCGCTCGCTGAACATCAAGGCAGAGGCCGCGACCGTCGTCCGCCGGAAGTTTCTGAGCGGTCTGCTGGCGGCCAAGACGCCCCCGAAGTCCGCTGCCGCGGACGTCGCCACCACACTCGCCGCCGACGGGCACCTGCTCACCGAGTACCGGGCGGACGAAGTCCTCAAGGAGGTGCTGGCGATCAAGGCTCTCTACAAATCGGATTTCGTGGCCGACCAGGTCGACAAGGCCGGAGCATCCCGCGCCCAGGTCCTCACTCTGGCCCTGGTCCTCACCGCCCAGGAGTCACGGATCCTCAAGGACTCGTGGCGATCGACGCGCAGGGGCACCGAGGCCTACCTCGAATACCTCGAGGGAATGGGGCATCCGCTCACGCCGATCGAGGAAATCATGGTCGGACGACGGACCCCCGATCAGGTCTTCGACCTGGACGAATAAGAGTGTCTACCCCCCTAGACTGAAACAGTCTAGGGGGGTAGACTTTCACTTGGGTGAAGCAGCTCGGAATGGCTGAAGCGTGCCGAGGAAGGGCAGGACATGAAGGTCACAGCACATGCGGTGCGCATCGGGGAGTGGTGGACGGTCGACGTACCGGAGGTGGACGGGCTGTTCATCCCGGCGAAGCGGCTCGACCAGATTCCCGCGATGGTGGCCGACGCCGCCGCACTGCTCACCGAGGTGGCTGCGGACCAGGTGGAGGTCACGCTCGACTACGACCTCGGTGATCCGGCCGTGCTGCGGAACATCGCCGAGGCGAAGCAGCGAAGCGCGGAGGCGCAGCGAGCCGTGGAGAAGGCCTCGCGACTGTCCCGCGCGCTGGTGCACGATTTGCGCGCCCGGGGACTGTCCGTGCGTGACGTGGCCACCATCCTCGAGATCAGCCACCAGCGCGTCGCCCAGCTCGACAAGGAACACCCCACCACCTGACCGTCAGGTGTGGGAGTAGGGGAGGAAGTCTCATGGCTGTCACCGTCTACAGCAAGCCCGCGTGCGATCAATGCAACGCCACCTGCCTGCAACTCGACAAGCGCGGCATCGAATACCGGATCGTCGACATCACCGAAGACGCCGAGGCGCGGGACTACGTGATGAGTCTGGGATACCTCCAGGCGCCGGTTGTCGTTGCAGGAGACGATCACTGGTCCGGTTTCCGGATCGACCGCATCAAGGCGCTCGCGGCCTGATGGACGCCACGGCAGCCAGTCACCGACAGGAGGACTACCCGATGAGCACCGCACTCGCCGCCGACCCGCACGAGGCCATTTCGGCCGATGACATGGACTACGACCCCCGCCTGGACGTCGAGGCGCAGCTGTTGTGCGCGCTGCTGTGGGCGCAGCCTGCCGAGGCTCGGCGCGTGACCGCGCTGATCAGGGCCGCGGACTTCGACCGCCCGACCTACGGGGAGCTGTACGGCCAGATCGCCGCACTCGTCGCAGCCGGCAAACCCCACGATTCGGCGCACGTCGCACTCATGCTGAGCCGTGAAGGCCGCACTGCCGGACACAAGGGGAAGCAGCTCACCACCGCCCTCGCCGACGTCACGACGCTCGGGGCAACCGGCGGAGCCGAACACTACGCCGACGCCGTGATCACCCAGGCATACCGCCGCGGATTCCACCTCGCCGCACAATCGCTGGCAGAAGCGGCCGAACGCCTCCCCGAACGGGACCTCTTCGAGCACATGTGCGCCCACGGCCGCCGACTACGAGAAGCCACCGAACGACTCACCAAGATCCGAGGAGGGCAGCTGTGAAATGGCGCGAACACGTCGAACGAGCGGCTGCCACCATGCGGCCGTGACAGAACGATCAGAGCTGATTGAACCAATCAACGAAGTTGTTCCATGGACCTGCGAGCGGAAGCCACCACGTGTAGAAAAGGTCAGGCAGTATGCCGATCATTGCGCGCCCCTTAGAACGGATTCCACCAGTTGGCGATTTGGGTAAGGATCGGGAACCAGAAGGCCCATTCCCCTTCCGAAAACCATTCTGGGAGGTCAGGAAAGGTACCGATCATGATCGGTACCGCCAGTCCATCCCAGGCTTGAAGCAATGCCTGCCAGAGGTCACATAGAAGTCGCCGACCGGGTCATACATTCCTGGGGGTGACATGGCTAGAACTGATTCCACCAGTGGGCGAAGTTGACGTACCAAACACCCGGTGGCCAGATCGGGTCGCCGAACACTGGGATGTCAAACACGATGCCGATCATGACTGTCTCCTGGTCCTCCCGACCTGCCTGACGTATCGCTGACCTGGCAAGGCCCGTTACCCAGACAGGGCCGCACGCCGCCCTAATCGAAGGACAACCCAGGGCGCATTCGCCTGCGTACTCGCCGCCGACGTCCTGTCGGAGAAGGCAGCCGAGACGCCTCGGCTCATCTTGCCGTCAGTCTTTGACCTTGAGCCAGATCCCGTGCCCGACGAGCAACGGCCGGCACGTACCTATTCTACTTGGAGAGGTCTCTATGTAGAGTAGGTGGTGAGTTGTCGAGTCGAAACGCGGATGACGCGCGAACGGAAGGACAGGCTTGTGACGGTTCTGTTGATCGACCAGGCGTTGCGCGGCGAGGTCGGGCTGGCGGTGCATCAACCGATGGGCGCCGGCCACGAACAGGCGCTGGCGCAGCTGGCGCGCGAGTTCTACGAGCGCAGCGACTCGCACGCCGAGACTGAATCCCTGGCTTCGAACATCACGCTCGACGACGGCGACCTCATCTGGCGCAGCGGCGACGGCCACGACATCCTGTTCACCGTTGTCGACGTATCCGGAACGCTCCTCGTCCGAGCGTTGGAGAAGTCGTCGGAGGGCTGGGTTACCGTCGCAGACCGACCCGTCGACCCGCGCGATGCCGCCAGCACCGCACACGCAGTCTGGCAACTGATCTCACTACTGACGGCATGAACGAGAATCCAGAAGGAGCAGGCATGGCCAAGGTTGTTCACCTCGCGGAGGGCGTGACGATTCCGCACCTCGAGTACTACGCCACCGATGTCGAAATGGTCGAGCTGAACCAACTCTTCGATGCGTGGGCGCGCCGCCACGACGATCTCGACGAGAGCGAACGGTCCAAACTGGGGCCGCAGAAGGTCAAGTTCCTCGCCGCGTTGGAGGCGCTGGAGGGCTACCGATCCGTGCACACCACAGTTTTCGAGTCCGGTCACTCGTCCGCGTGGTTCACCGTGGAAAACCCTCTCGCGGGCTTGCTGGCGAAGGCCAGGGAGCTGGATCCCTCCAATTCGCGCCTGCGGCTGCAACCGGCGACGATCGAGGTCGAACTGCCCTGGACCCGGATCGAGGCGGTCACTCAAATCCTCGACTTCCCAGCCGCGGCCGCGGAGGGCAGCAGCACCCTATCGGGTGCGCAATGGAGGGCCGTGCCGTTCGCGGCCGCAATGCCGGGCGCAACGATCGGTGGGGCTGCCGCCCCCGGAAGTTTCGGCTTCGGGGCCGACAACCCCTCCCGGATCAGCGATGTCGATCCCGTGCGGTTCGATGAAGGCACCTAACACCCGCTAGAGAGGTTGGCCCCGTGATGGACGGAAACGCGTTCGCCGCCACCGTGTTTGTCGCGTTCAATGTGTTGTCCATCACAGGGGCGGTGGTCTGCGCTCGCCGCTCGTACAACCGCCATCGCCGCCCCGCACGGGCGTTCATGGCGGGTATCGGCGGGTTGTTCATCGCCCCATTGGTGCTGATGATCTTCGTCGCTCTGGCGCGCCCTCAGGGCGCTTCCCGGAGCACTTGAATCCGGCAACGAATTCGGCATTAATGCAGGTCAGGCACCATTTTTGTCGTAGTTCTGTAGTAAAATCGACCTCAGAAACTCCCCGTTTTCGGGTGGGGTGTCGCCCCGGATGGGCGCTGACGAGGAGGTCGAGTGGCACGCGGAAACGTCAACCAGGGCGCGTTCGATTTCGAGGATGAAGGAGCAGGGGATGGAAGCGCAGAGCGAGGAAGCGATCGAGCAGGTCGAGGGGATCGACGTGACGATCGCGGACGAGACGCGACGGATTCTGGTCGAGTGGCTCGGCCTGGACCCGACCTCCCCGCAGGACCTGGAGCGGATCGACCGGGAGGCCCTGCGCCTGCAGCAGCTGACCGAGTCCGCGAGCGGGCCACTGGAGACTCAGGCGCACGAGCAGTGGGCCGAGGCGAACCGGGGCATGACCCCGACCTACTGGAACGTGGTGCAGGCGAAGGAATCGGCGTGGCGGGCGGCGCGGGAGATGATCCTCGCCGAGGAACTGTATCCGCAGGTGACACCGGAGATCGCCGCCCGCAGGACGGAATTCGAGGCCTGGGCGGACAACCAGATCGAGGCGGAGCAGGAGCGGGCCCGGCGGGAACACGATCCGGACCGGTGGAAGAGCCTGAACGTGCGGCCGATGCCGGTGGCGGAACAGATCGTGCACCGGGTGTGGCTCGATCGCCAGGCGTGGTTCCAGCAGTTGGGGCGGGCACTGGTGGCGCAGCGGATCGAGGACAACCAGCCGGTGCCGATGACCGCGTACGACCCGATCGCGGACGAGTTGGCGGAGATGATCGACGAGGAGATCCGGCGCAATCCGCCACAGGACCCGAATCTTCCGTTCTAGCTGCACAAGCGCAGTGGGCGGCCGCCAGCGAGCAGGTCGCAGAACTCGAACGGCACGGGGCCAAGCTCACCCGGCAGTTGGCGGCCGCTCAGCGGGCGCTCGCGACCGCGCAGCAGCGGGGGCTGCAGGCCGGGATCGTCGCGAACATCGAGAACGTCCACAGCATCACCGGGAAGCTCGAGCGGCTCCGCACCCAGTGGCGCGTCCAGTCGGCCCGAGAGGGTGAGCTGCGCAATCAGATCCACGCGCTGGGCATCGATCCGCATGAGGTGCCGCGTGCCCTCGTGCAGGAAATGTCCACAGCCGAGCGCACCCCGGCCGCCGGTTGGCGTAGCGACACGATCAGCCGGGCACAGATCCGCAAGCTCGAACAGCTGGCCGGCGAGGTCGAGAAGCCGTTCACGGTCGACACGACGATCACCAAGGGCGAAGCGCACGACCTCATCTCGGCCATCCTCAGCGGCAACCTCAAAGAGGTCCAGTTCCGCGATCGTCCCGCCGGCCCCCTGTTCCCAGAGCCCGCGCCCACCGACAATGCGCAGTTCGATGCCGCAAGCGCCGACGCTTCTGCCGACACCGACCCGGTCGAGGACGCAGCGGCCGTCACTACGCCCCTGGACGCGACCGCCGAGGTCGAAGTCAGAATCCTGCAGGCACTTTCCGAGCCGGACCCCGAAGCCGATACCTCCGCCGCGTCCTCGGCGAACACCGCTACCCAGTTCCTCGCTTGGGCAGAGGGACATTTCAAGACGAAAGCCCAGGTGGCGCTGGCGGACCTGATGAGCGACCGGCAGAACATCTCGGACGAGATGTTCACCGCGTGCCGGACGATTCTGCTCAGCACCGACCGGTGGCATGAACTGGGCCGCAAGGCCGCCGAGGCGTACTGGGAAGCCCGCCGCCCCGAGGCGATCCAACACCCGATCACCACGGCGGTCACCGACGCAGTGGTGGCCGCGCGAGACGCCGTCGAACGCGAGGTCGGCGAGGCCTACCTCGAAACCGCGCAGCGCGCCGCAGAGTCCGTGCTGGCGGCCGTCGAGAACACCGAGATCGACACCGATCTCGATCTCGACGACGAGATGAGTCTTGAACAGGCCGAGGCGGAACTGCTCGAACTCAACGACCGCGTCGAGACCCTCGAGGCCGTTCAGGAAGCCCTGGACCTGGGCGTCATCCCGGAAAACGACTGGTACCGCCGCGCCCGCGTCAAGTTCGACCCCGCCACACCGCTGGACTTGCCGCATCCCGACTGCGATCCCGCCTTCGTCACCGCGCTGCGCAAGCTCAAGGGCGAAAAGGCACGGGTCGCAATGACGAACCAGTGGTGGAAGGGCTGCGTCGACGCGCAACGCGACGTCACGGCCGCCGACCAGGCATTCCTGTACGCGGCGGCCGCCGCGGATTCCCGCCTCATCGAGGCGGTCGGCGGCCGCGCGGCCGGCGACCTTGCAGAGTCCACCCGGTTCGACACGATCGTCCGTGAGACGTTCGTCGAGCTCGCCCGAACCGGCTCCACGACCCGGCAGGCAGCCGCCCAGCTCATCGTGCGGGACCTGCGCCCACTCGAGGACGCCGGGTTCTACGAGACGGTGGCCCAGGCGTGGATTGCCGCGCACCGCGACGATCTGACGTGGGACAAGTCGGTACGCGAGGAGTGGACGCAGTGGATGCGTGCGCACCTGCGCACCGATCCCCTCGTCGCGCCCTGGGCGGGTTTGCCCTCGCGGACCCGCGGCTCGGAGCTGGAGGCGGCCATCGCGGTCGCCTTCGAGGTCCTCGAATACGAGCGTCCCGACCTCGTCGCCGCCACCGCGAGCATCGGCCAGGAGCGGCTCGCCGCCGAACTGCGGCGCACCATCGTCCCCAACCTTCACGACGACATGGAGGTCGTCTACGCGCACAACGGCCACGAGTACTTCGAACGCGGCGGCATACATGGGCTGCGTCTGAAGTCGAAGCCACGGTCCGGGATCCGCCACACCGCCCGCGGATGGGAGTACACCCTCACCGGAGGCGACACCGAGATCAACTGCGGTGAGGACTACCGTGTCGCTGTCGGTGGCCTCCTCGACGCCGCCGGCCACCCGATCCCGGCGTGGGTCGAGCGCACCTACCGGCCCGTGCGCGAGGCGCGCGATCGGATCATGGCCACCGCCGCCATGCTCGCCCGGGGTCACGAGTTCTATCACGCAGCCGCACACAGCGACCCGCTCTGGAAGTACTCGAAGAACGGATCCTCCGCCGCCGACAACGGGCCGGTGCGGGAAGCGCGCCGCACCATCATCGACGACCTGCGCCGCACGTTGGGGAGCGAGGTGTCCCTGCTCGAAGCGCGGGGGTTCGATCTGGACTGGGTGCTGGAGACGGAGAACGACCGGCAGCTCCTGGTCGCGATGCGGAAGCAGAACGCGAAGGACCCGTACGCCACCTTCGACGTCAGCGATCTGACGGTCTACTCAAACGGCAGGGTGTACGTCGGTGACCCCGAGGGCACCCACATCGAGGTGAGAAGGCCGAGGCAGAACCGAGATACCGAGGCCGCCGAACTGGACGGGCAGGTCTACAGCGAGGTTCGTTCCTGGCGCGAGGCCATCGACGAGGCCCGCGTGCTCCTGCCGCGCAAACGCGCCGCTGCCTCGTCCGAAACGGCCGAGGCGACTCAGACGGTCGAGGCCGAACGGGACGCTCAGACGCAGTCCGAACAGGCCACCGCCGATGAGATCGAGATCGTGGCGGAGCCGGCCAGCCCGCTGGTCCTCGACGAACACCAGGAGACCACCGCCCAGGTAGAAGGGGCCGACCCGTCGTCGGAACAACCCGGGGTCGCCGACCCGGCGGCCCCCACTGAGCGGACCCCTCGCATCGCCGACGCGGAGTTGCCGGTAGTCCCCGATCATGTTCGCGGCGAACCGATCACCAGTCCGCTGTGGCGCAACGGCGGCCTGATCGAGGTCCGCAAGGAAAGCGGCGGTCACGTCTGGGTTTCCCCCGAGACCGCCGCCCAGTACGGCCCCGCCGACTCCGCACCGGCCGCGGAGCCGGAGCCGGGGATCACCCAGGCACCCGAGGCCGCCGCACCGCTCACACCGGACGAGCTGGCCGCCCTGGACCCGCTGACCGCCACTGCCGGCGAGCTGGCGCAACGGCAGGCGCTGCTGGAGTCGATGCTCGCGGACTCCGAGGCGGTCGAGGAAGCCGAGGTCGAGGAGATCGCGGAGGTCCCGCGGCCGACAGAGCCCATCGCGGCACCCGCGGACTTCGAGCTGGGCACCGACATCCTGGTCCCGTCCGGCGCGAAAGCCCGTGTCCGCGCCAACATCGCCGCTGCCCGGCTGGTCACCGAGCTGGACCGCGAACAGCGGCTGGCGACGGCGGAAGAACAGACAGTCCTCGCCCAGTGGTCCGGCTGGGGCGCGGTCCCCGAGGTATTCGACAACCGGGCACGGTTCCGCGATACCTGGCGCACCGAACGCGACGAGTTGTACGAGCTCCTCGGCGAGCGAGGCTTCGCGCAGGCCCGCGAGACCACCCTCAACGCGCACTACACCGATCCGGCCGTGGTCCACGAACTCTGGCGCGCCGTCGAACGCGCAGGGATGCCGAAGAACGCCCTGATACTCGAACCCGGCTGCGGAGCCGGGTACTTCGTCGGCACCGCCCCGGCCGGGGTGAACATGGTCGGCGTCGAAATCGAGCCGATCAGCGCCCAGATCGCGCACCACCTGTATCCGTCGCAGCAGATCCGCAACCACGGATTCGAGCGCAACTTCGCCGGAGACGACACCTTCACCGGCGCGATCGGCAACGTGCCCTTCGGCAAGGACGGCGTCTACGACCCGATCCACAACGCCGACGGCCATTCCCTGCACAACCAATTCATCGTCAAAGCTCTCGCCCTCACCGCCCCCGGCGGCTACGTCGCGGTCGTGACCTCCGCGTACACCTCCGACGCGAGACGGCCAGGTGCACGTCAGAAGATCACCGAGACCGCGGACCTGATCGGCGCGGTGCGGCTGCCGACCGGAGCTTTCGACCGGCAGGCCAAGACCGCGGTCGTCACCGACGTACTGGTCTTCCGGCGCCGCCCCGACGGGCAGGAACCATCCCCCGAGACCGCGGCGTGGGCCGGCGAGGTCAAGAGCATTCCGCTCGACCATCGACAGGGCGCGGACCAGGGCGGCGCACCGACGGCGCAGTACTGGATCAACCGCTACTTCGAACAGCACCCCGAGCGGGTGCTCGGCACCCTGGCGGTCGGGAACGGTCCGAACGGCAAACTGAATCTGATCGTCGAACCCCGCACCCACACACCGCTGGCCGAGCAGATCCGCCGCCAGCTCGACCCGATCATCGACCGGGCCGTCGACCGCGGACTCGGATTCACCGCACCCCGACCATCGCCGACGGCCGCCGCACCGTTCACCTCCGCTGGCCTGCTGACCGGCACCGGAATCGAAGCAACCACAGTCGAACCCGGAACGATGCGGTTCGACGAGGTCAAAGGCCAGTTCGAGCAGTTCAAGATCGGTCAGGGATGGACCTACGTCAACTGCATCGGCAAGGACAAGGCCGAGCAGTGGAAGGTACTCATCGCACTCGGTGAGACCGTCATGAATCTGACCGAGGCGAGCCGCTCGACCGACTCCACCCGAGCCGACCGCGACGCCCTGCGAGTTCAGCTGGGCACCCTCTACGACCGCTACACCAACCGGTGGGGACCGCTCAACAGGTTCACCCTCACCGAACCCGCGCCGCTGACCGAGAAGAAGATCGCCGAACGCCTCGACAAGGCCATCACCCGGTGGCGCATCAAGACCGGCAAGGCCGAGGCCCGGGAGGAAGGGCTCAGCGCCGAGGAGGCCGGCCCCTACACGGGGCCGATCCCCGACGATGTCCTCGAGGACATGCAGGACAAGGCCGCTACGGAGCCGATCCCGCAGAAGAACCAGAACCACCTCAAGGGTGCGATCCTGCGTGATCCCCGAATCGGCATGGTGCTCTCGATCGAGAACTTCACCTCGCGGTTCGACGGCACCGACGCCGAGGCCAGCAAGTCACCGATCTTCACCGAGGACACCACCCCGTTCAAGAGTCGAGCCGAGACGGCCGACCATGTCGACGAGGCAATGGCGATCAGCTTCGACGAACTCGGCTACCTCTCACCCGAGCGGATGGGGGAGTTGCTCGACCTCGAGGTCGGCGATGTCATCGACCAGGCCCGCGGGCGTATGTTCCCGTCCCTCGATCACCCCGGCGAATGGGAGATCGCCGAGACGTTCCTCTCCGGGCACGTCCGCGACAAGCACGCCAAGTCCCAGCGCCTCGCGGCCGAGGACCCCGAGCTCTACGGCGGGGCTGTCGAAGCCCTCGAACGGGTCATCCCGCCCGACGTCGATCCGGCCGCCATCGGTGTCCGGCCCGGCGCGATCTGGGTACCGATGGAGTACTACCGGGAATTCCTCATCAAGGAGTTCGGCCTCAACCCGAACCGGCTCACGACCGAGTTCGACAAGGTCAGCGGCAACTGGAATTTCGAGACCGAGCAGAACAGCCGCCACAAGAACCCCACCAGCGGCTACACCGACAAGTACGGCAGCGCCCAGCTCTCCGGCGTCGAGATGTTCAACCTGATCGCCAACAATAAGGCTGTTCAGGTCCTCAAGACCGCCGAGGAACTCGAGCGGTC
This sequence comes from Rhodococcus sp. JVH1, assembly GCF_000280725.2. Lineage (NCBI taxonomy): Bacteria > Bacillati > Actinomycetota > Actinomycetes > Mycobacteriales > Nocardiaceae > Rhodococcus > Rhodococcus sp. JVH1. The sequence goes on from NZ_CP166291.1 coordinate 30,575, forward strand.
CCCGAAGCCGCGGTTCCATCCCGAACTGACGGCCGCAGCCCGCTCGAACGCGGCAGCCCTGCAGGAGCGGTTCGCCGAATGGTTGTGGTCCGACGGCGACCGCTACGTCACACTCGCCGCCACCTACAACGAGCTGTGCAACTCGTTCGTCAAACCGAAGTACGGCACCGAGTTCAAGCAGTTCCCCGGGCTGAACCCCAAGTACGAGCTGTACGACTACCAGGCCGCCGCCGTCCAACGGTTCCTGCACGACGAGACGATCCTGCTCGATCACGTCGTCGGCGCCGGCAAGACGTTGACCATGACGGTGTCCTGCATGGAGGCCAAACGACTCGGGCAGGTCCGCCAGCCGTGGGTCGTCGTCCCCAACCACCTGCTCTCACAGTGGGGCAACGAGGCCCGCGACGCCTACCCGAACGCGAAGATCCTCGTCGCCTCCGAGCTCGACGGGATCGAGGACCGGCAACGGTTCATCGGGCAGACCGCCGTCGGTGACTGGGACATGGTGATCGTCCCGCAGTCCGTGTTCGGCCTGATCGCGATGAAACGCGAGGCGCAGATCGAGTACCTCGAGAACGAGGAAGCCGAACTGCGGGGCGCCCTCGCGGCCGCCACCAAGTCCGGATCGGAGTTCTCGGTCAAACAGATCGAGAACGCGATCAAGGCGATGAAGAAGCGCATCGAGACGATCGTCGGGCAGAAGTCCACCGACGACGGTCTGAGCTTCGAGCAGTCCGGGTGCGACTTCATGTTCATCGACGAGGCACACGACTACAAGAACCTCTCACGGCCCTCGAACTCCGCTGACCTGTCGGTAGCGGAAGGGTCGCAGCGGGCCACCGACCTGGAAATGAAGGCAAGGTTCCTGCGCAAGCAAGCCCAGGACCGCAACGCCCGGGCCGGCAAACCCAACGCGCCCGCCAAGGCGATGGCCTTCGCCACCGGCACCCCGATCACCAACGCCATGTCGGAGATCTGGGTGATGACCAAGATGCTGCGGCCGGACCTGCTGACACGGACGGGAATGAGCCGGATCGACAACTGGGCCGGCACCTTCGCCAAGCCCGTCACCGCGGTCGAAATGAACATCACCGGAACCAAACTGCGGATGGTCACCCGCATGGCCGAGTACGCGAACGTGCCCCAGCTCGTCGCGATGCTCGACCAGTTCCGGGACGTCGTCACCGCCGACCAGATCCCGGTTCGGCTGCCCGTCATCGAGGGAGGAACGCCCACGATCCTCGAATTCGACCAGGGCCATGACGTCCTCGATTTCGTCGCCGACCTGGACGAACGCCTGGGCAACGTCAAGGGCGATGAGATGCACATCGACAACACGCTCAAGATCTCCACCGACGGGCGCAACGTCGCCATGCACCCGAGACTGGCGAACCTGCCGTCCCCGCCCCCGGAGAACTCCCGGGTCGAGGTCGCCGCCGACGCCATCTGGAACGCCTACGTCGACAACGCCGACGTGGTCATTCCGGCCGACAAATACGGCCCGGACATGACCGGCGCCTTCCAGCTCGTGTTCTGCGACCGCGGGACACCGAAGGTCGGCGACAGCCGCCGCGCCCGCAACGTCTACACCGAACTGCGCGACGCCCTGATCGCACGCGGGATGAAACCCGAGGAAATCGCCTTCATGCACGACCACAACTCGCCCAAGGCAAAAGCCAAACTCACCGAGGCGTGCCGCGACGGGCGGATCCGTGTCCTGCTGACCTCGACGAAGAAGGGCGGCACCGGACTCAACGTCCAGCGCGCACTCAAACAGCTCGTCAACCTCGATCCGGCCTGGACGGCCGCGGACATGGAACAGCGGATCGGACGCATCATCCGCCAGGGCAACACCTTCGAGAAGGTCAGCGTCATCAACGTCGTGGCCCGCCGCTCCTACGACGCGATGATGTACCAGTACGTCGCCCGCAAGTCCGGGTTCGTCGCCCAGCTGCGCCGTGAAGACGTCCCCCAGACGATGGAGGACGTCGGCGGCGACCTGTCGTTGTCGTGGGCGCAGACCAAGGCCGCCGCCACCGGCGACCCGGTCTTCGTCCAGCAGGTCGAGGCCGAGCAGAAGGTCACCATGCTCGAAGCTCAACGCAACGCCGTCACCAACAACAACGCCGCCCGACAGGCCACGATCCGCTCCCTCGAACGGCAGATCGCGGCCGCGACGGAACGGCTGCCCGAACTGAGGGAACAGAGCGGGAAACTCCAGGACTGGCTCGCCACCCCGGACCGCAGCAAACGCATCTGGCACGTCGCCGGCCGCGCGGTGCCCGACAGCGAGGCACCCGAACTTCGCGATGCGGTCAAGGAATCGCTGGCACAGGCCCGCGAAGAGGTCACGAAGGCACGCAAGTTCCTTCCGATCGGGTCGATCAACGGAGTCCCGATCACCCTCGGCTACTCGCACACCCTCGCCAACTACATCGTCGACATCGCGGGGGAGGAGCGCTACATCGAGCGCGACAAGATGATCGACATCGTCGCACTCGACAGCGCCACCACCGGGTTCATCCAGTCCACCCGAAATCACCTCTCCGCGGTCAGCAACCGCGGCGACGCACTCGCAGCTCAACTCGAACGCGACAAGGCCAAACTCGAAGTCGCCACCGCCGAACCCGAGCTGGTGTTCACCCAGGAAGACGAACTCGAACAGGCGAAACTCGAGGCCCACGAACTGAGCCTCGAGGTCAACTCGCGGGAGAACTCACCCGAGGCGCTACGCCGCGAGCGGCTCGACACCGAACGGCGCCGGGCCGACGGCCAGTACCGAGGATGGTCGCTCGACCTCAACCCGACCGAAGGATGGGCAGAGGAGCAAGGGATGACCCGCGAAGCGGTGATCGCGAGCGTGCCCGGGCGCATGGCCGCCGCCCGCAAGGAGTGGGAAGAAAACGCCCAAGCCCGCGCCGAAGACCTCCAACGGCGGCCCTGGCAAACTCTCGACTCCAGCGAATACGAGTGGCGGTACGGCTTCGACCCCAACTCCGGAATGCCCGGCGCCCGCACGTACTGGCACGGCCGGCAGTGGAACTGGGAATCCTGGGACGGCGCCGGGCAGACTGATCGCGGAGCCGCCAACCGCCGCGGCGACGCCTTCGCCACCGGCGAACGCAGCGCCGACAAGCTCGCCAAGGAACGTGAGGTGCCCCGGGAGAAGCTGTACGAAGCCAGCCTCAAACGCGGCGTCGAACTCCGCGCCGGACAAGCCGCAGCACCCGATCAGTCAACGGACACCATCATCGAGCCGACCCAACCGGTCGCCACGATCGTGGAGCAGTCCGTCATCGACGGCATCAAGGCCGCCAGCAGCGGACACGCCCGCCCCATCCGAGATGTCCTCGGCACCACCACTGCCGCGGACAATGGGAACGTCACCCCGATCCACCCGGAAGCCGAGATCGACCACGGTTACGGCATCGACGAAGAAGGCGAGCGCGCCGTATGAACGACGACGAACCACCGCGCGGTCTGACCGAGGCGCAGGCGCGAGCCGAATACGAGCGGCTCGCGCCGATCATGGCCATCGAGGGACGAGCGATGGACGAGCCCACCAAGGAACTCCTCGTCCAACTGCTGCAGGAGAACATCACGCTCGACGATGCGCTCGACTCGATCCTTCGCCGACGAGCCCAGACCGAGCAGTGACCCGGCCGCGCCCGTTCTCACAGGAGTGGATCGACTACTTCATCCCGTCGACGGTGCAATGGGATGCCACCGGATTCCCGGACATCTCCGGTGCTGTCATGCGCAACCTCGTTCGTGTGTCCGCCGATCGGCCGTACGGCATCACCGACCCGGAGGTCCTCGATGTGTACGAGGGGCTGGCGACGTACAAGCGCATGTCCGAACTGAGACGTGAGCCGATCCCCGGCAACTACGACCTGACACACCTGCGCCGGATCCACCACCACCTGTTCCAGGACGTCTACCCCTGGGCCGGCGAACTGCGCACAGCCCCACGTGATTGGCCGATGGTCAAACTCGGACCGGACGTGCAGGCGTACCGGCAGGGCATCCGAAACCCACCGGAGATCCCGCACCGCTACTTCGCCGCCAAAGAGGTCCGCGGATACGGCACCGCGGTGCTCGATCGAATGGCAGCCAAGAACCACTTGCGCGGACTCGACCGCGAGACATTCGTCGACGAGCTGACGAAGGTGTGGGCGCGGATCAACTACGTCCACCCGTTCCGGGAAGGGAACACCCGGGCGCAGTTCGCGTTCTTCACACAACTCAGCGCGGACGCCGGCTACTCCTTCGACACCGCACGATTCCAACCCGCCGAAGCGAACCTTCCCCACGAGAGTTCGTTGGTCGGGGATCTGCGGGAGCAATTCGTGTGGGGACGATTCGAGTACATGCAGACCGGCGAGACCACGCTGCTACACGAAACGATCGACGCCGCCGTGGTCGTCGCCGCACCACCGCGCGACCCGGAAGCATCGACCGCGGGCCACGGCTACGACATCGGCTCACTACGCACTGCGACCGCGGGGCATCCCCGCCCCATCGAGGGGATGCTCTCGGGCAGGGCCGAATCACGGGCGGAGCCAGCGGAAGCGCGCGGTCCGGAGCGGGCGCCCGCACACGACACCGGGTACGAGCTGTAGAAGATCGAGTTCCGCCTGGAGAACAGATACTGTTTCGAGCCGATCTACGACCGAGCGACTGCTTCCCGAAGGAACAACATGAACGCCGACGCCGAATCGACAGCCACATCGAAGCAGCTGCACCGACGAATCGGCGTCCCGGTGAGCACAGGCATCGCTGGACTCGCGGGCGGCTACCTTATCGGTCGGCTCTTCGCCGTCCCCGGCAGCACACAGATCTGGGAAGTCGCCGCGCAACCACTCGCTACCGCTCTCGCTGGCGCAGGGGCCATTACCGCCGGCTATCTCGCCTTCCACAACGGGGAAAAGAGCCGGTCCCAGGACGCACACCACCACAAGGAGAAGGCCGAACGAGATCGAGAAGCCGACCTACGCGAGCGATACACCACCGCAGCGCAGCAGCTGGCCGATAGTAGCCCAGCGATTCGCGAAGCCGGAGTGTATGCCGTCGCAGCCCTTGCCGATGACTGGATCCGATTCGGCGAACTAACCGGCCGAGGATCGCTCGCGGCTTCCGGCGCACAAGTATGCGTGAACCTACTGTGTTCGTATCTCCGAGCCAGCCGGCGGCTTGTTGATCGGATCTCTGATGCGCCTGATCCCGACGAGCACGCGGTTCGTGCATCGATCATCGAGGTGTTGGGAAAACAAAGTATTGACTGGCGCCTAGAGGTGGGGGATTGGCTGAAGGCAGGAAAAGTTGGTGTGCGGTCGCTGATTGCGGTCGACCTGTCCCGCGCGGATCTGAGTGGAGCTCGTTTGTACGAGGCAGACCTCCGCGGTGTGAGATTTCTGGGCGCCGATCTATCGCACGCCATACTCCTTAAAGCGCGTCTCGACGGTGCGAAGTTGGAGGACGCGAACCTGTCGGACGCAAAACTTAACGAAGCGCGTCTAGATGGCGCTTCGATGATGGAGGTCGATCTTACGGGCGCCCACATGCGACACGTAAGTCTGAGGGGGGCGGAACTCGTCCGCGCGAAATTGGTGGGCGCCTATATGACCGGGGCGAATCTGGACGGCTCGAACTTGCATGGCGCCATTCTGCAGGGGGCGAGGCTGGGTGGGGCGACCCTCACAGATGCGAACCTGAGGGGGGCAAATTTGGTCGGCGCGAACTTGATGGGAGTGGATCTGACGGGGGCGGCTCTAGCCGGGGCGGACGTTACCGGTGTTCTGGTAGACGACGACACCACTTGGCCCGACGGGTTCACACCACGCAACTTGGAGGCGAGGCCGGCGGCCGCCGAGAGAGCAGGTCTTATGGAGCAGAACCAACCGTGCTTAGGCGATGACGGCAGCGAGGAATCAGACTGATCGATCGACGGCACCCGCGGCGGCACAAAAGCCCGGCGCGTACCCCACTCCGACGGGTATCAGCGCCTGGGGCCGATCACGAACTTCGGAGAGCCTTCTCGACGGCGCTGCTGATGAGAACGGCAGCTTCGCTGGACACCTCGCCGACCTGATGGTCATCGAACTCGACGACCGTGATGTTGCCATCGGTGATCTCTCTGGGTTCCACCCACCAGGCGCGGTTGGGATCGGTTCCGGCACGGGCTACAACGATGATGGCGTGGGCGAGTGAGCCTTCTGCAACCATTTCATTCAGCTGTTTGAGGACGTGACCACTCTTCGCAGTGCGGGGGCCCGCTAGAACTACGACACCAATGGGGAGTGCGTCGCCTCTGTTGATGACGATGTCCACCGTCGCGCCGTGCAACTGCGGCGACTTCCCCACCTGAACATCGCGTTCGACGGTGAAGGGTGGAGCGACTGTCGTAGCGATCACCGAAGCGACCGCTTCCTCAAGACTGATGATTCGGGCAAGTGCCTGCGCTCGCGAGCTGTCGGCGGGCGTAACAAGCGTTTCCGTTGGTGCGGTCCACCTTCGGACTTCGCGTGCGTTGCTATTCAGGAGCTCCGCGACTTCCCTCTGCGTCCCCGGGCTTCCGAACTCTAGTGCGTCCTTGACCGTCTTCTCTTCGATGGAGTCGTGTTCGATTCCTTCTCTTCCGATGCGGTCGGGGACGCGCCCCGTCATGGCCATGAGAAGAAAGACGGCACCGAGTAACAACAGGGCGGTACTTCCGGCTTGGTTCGTGCTCGCAAAGACCGACCATCCGCCAAGGCTTGCTGAGACCAAGCCAACTGCGCCTGATGAAATGCGTGCCCCCCGTGACAGCATGATGGGGCTGCGGGTCGACTTGCCTGTCTCCGACATGCTGAGAAACTCTAGACGACCGCCGAGGTCGGAGTGTTTCAGAACAGAACGCCTTGGTCTGGGCCTGGATCCGTCTTTGCGCGAAGCACCGCTTCTTCGTTGTAGCCAAACCGCAAGGCTTCCCGAATGGCGAGAGAACGGTCGACGCGTGATCGACCGTTGCCGTCGAGGAGTGTGTGCCCGACCAACCGTCCGAGCGCGATCGCGAATCGAACGTTCTCCGAGTACGTCGACTGCACCAAATGCTTCGGGTGTACACGGACGCAGAGCGGTTCGTTGCACTTGTGCTCGCACACGACACCGTCGTCCATTGGACCGTGCACCAGCTCCACCGAGAAGCGGTGCGCGAGGACCGTCCGCTGGCGGTTGTCGCGTTGATAGTTGAATCGGCCGTACCCGTCCGGTGCACTGATTGCGCCGGTCCAGTACCAACAGGTCGGGGACTTCACGACCTTCGACCAGAACAGTGCAGTCGCGCGCGCATTCGGAGCAAGTGTCGTATCGACGGAGCGCCGTCGGCGAGTGCCGGCCGGAACATCAACGGAGCCGGGACCGGTGCCCTCAGATTCTTCTGCAGGCCACAACCCCGGCTCGACTTCTTCACTCACTGATCACGCAAACCCGCGCCTGTGCCGTCCGGCCCGATCGACCTAGCCGGTCCATGCCGTTCATATCGACCCCGGCCACCACAGCGAGAGCCAGAGGTCGATCGCGCCCTGCCACACGGGCTGCAGCCACGGGGCCATGTCGTAGAGGGTCATGGTCTAGCCTTCCGAACGTTTCAGCCCCGGACCGGGCCGTCACGCCGAGGCGAGGGCAGGCGCGTCGACCGGTGCCGCCTCAGTCTCGCCCTCGTCCTCCGTCGCGGGTGCAGGCTGTTCCGCGGACGGCGCCGGCGTGTTCGCTTGCGACGCCGTGTCGGTGGGCCGGTCGGTGGAGATGCCGGCCTTCTCCAGTTCGGCCGTCGAGGATGCGATCAGTTCCTTCGCCTTCTTTTGGGAGATACCGAGGACGGTGGCGAGGTCGGCGTTCGATCCGCTGTGTGAGAACTGCACGATCGCCTGGGCGTACTCGAGCATCAGTGCGTCCTCGGACTTGCGCTGCGAAGTGTGGAGCTCCGCGAGCTTTGTCTCCGAGTCCTTTTTGGCCTGCTCGATCTGTGCGGCGGTGTCGGCCTTGAGCTTCTCGATCTTCTTCTGGAGTCCGTTCTTCAACGACTCGATTCGGCGGTCACCCGCAGCGGACACCGAATCCCTTTCGCGATCGAGGCGGGCGAGCTTCTCCGACACCGAGTTCAGCGGCTTCGACAACTCCTCGATGCGGTTCTGACGCTCGAGCGCGCGCTGCCTTGCTGCCTTGACGTTCTCTTCGACGTTCTTGACGGTGTGCAGTCGGCGGGAGCGGATCGCCGCCGTTTCAGATGGGGTGGCCATGGCGCGAAGTGTATCGGCTCGGCACGCGCGTGGGCGGGCGCAACGCGGAGACAGCGATCTGTGAATTCAAATACGAACCGAATCGACACATCCAACGTTCGGACGAGCAACTACCTAACACCCTCGCCTCCGGCGAGAAGAAACTGAGCCTGACGGCACCGTATAAACATGGACCTGCCTGCGGCAGGTCCAAAATCTTTTACACACCTCTTGCACTAAAGGTGCCACCTGGCACAATGGTCGCCATGATGACCATCCACAAGCTCTCAGCTGGGGATGGATACACGTACCTGACGAACCACGTCGCGGCCGGCGACGCGACCGAGTCGAAAAAGGGCGATGTCATCGACTACTACAACGCCAAGGGCACGCCGCCTGGGCGTTGGTACGGGAAAGCTACGGCGCGAGCCGGAGTCGCCGTCGGCGACGTAGTGACCGAAAGTGCGATGCGTTCGTCGTTCGGTGCCGCGCGAACTCCGAACGCTTTTGCCACGATGCCGCCGGTGACGGCCTCGCAGCAGGAACGCTATGACTGGTCCGCCGCGACGGCGCTCGGTCGGCCGTTCAGCTGGTTCACTGCTTCGCAGGAGTACGTCCACGAGGTCGTGGATCGGTGCAACGACTACAAGCGCGCGACCGGCAAGTTTCCCGAATCTGCGGCGAAGGATGCCATCAAGTGGGACGTCGCGGTGCGCCATCTTGGGAAGGCGAAGGGCGACAAGGCAGCTCTGCTGAGCGACGCTGAGGTTACCAAGTTCATCGCCGACAGCTACCGGAAGATGCGGCAGCCGGTCGCGGGCTACGACCTCGTCTTCACGCCCATGAAGTCAGTCTCGTTGCTGTGGGGGCTGGGCGATCCACGCGTGAAGGAGGTCATCGAGGCGGCGCACCGCCAGGCCGTCGACGAGACCTTGGGGTACGTCGAGGACGAACTGACCTACACCCGGCGCGGCGCCGGAGGAACGCGGATGGTCAAGGCCGAGGGTCTGCTCATCGCCCGATTCGACCACTGGGACAACCGAGTCGGCGACCCGAACCTGCACACGCACTGCGCGGTCCTGAACCGGGTCTACGCGGAGGGTAAGTGGACCACTATCGACGGCCGCATGTTTTACCGTGCGGCCGTCTCAGCGTCCGAGCGGTACAACACCCGAGTCGCGGATCTGGTGGCACGCAACCTCGGCGTGAGCTTCGCGCCACGCGCCGACACCCCTGCCGGAAAGCAGCCGGTCTACGAAGTCGAAGGCATCCCACTGGCGCTGATCGAAGAGTTCTCGCGCCGTCAGGCCATCGTGGACCGGCAGGCAGAACTGGCCCGCGAGTACACCGCCCGCCACGGCAAGAATCCGCCGAAGAAGGTCCAGTTCGCGCAAGCGCAGCAGGCAACGTTGGACACCCGCAACGCGAAGAACCCGCCCCGGTCGATGGCAGAACTGCGGGCCGAGTGGGACGAGCGGGCACGCGCAATCATCGTCGACACCTCACCCCAGCAGCTGGTGGAAGAGGCACAGACCGGCCACGATAGCCGACCTCCGTTCGGCCCCGCCGACCTCCCGGAACTGATCCGCACCGTCGAAGAAGACTTGTCCCGCAAGGTCGGAACCTGGACCGTTTACAGTCTCACCGCCGAGGTTCAGCGGCAAGCCCGAGCGTTCAGCTTCGCCGACGATCTCGACCTGGACGTCTACGTCCGCGCGGCCGTCGACACCCTCGTGAAGAACCATTGCATCCCCGTGTTCACCGAGATCTACGTTGCCCCGGACAAGCTGTCCGAGGAGATCGAAGGTGGTCTGGTTCGACTGCACACCGTCGACCGCACCACCATGCGCTACACCTCCGAGTCGGTCCTCGCCGCTGAGTCATTCATGCGCAGCAAGGCCGACGCCGCGAGCGAACTGACCGTCGCGGATCGTGTCATCCGGCGCCAGATCCGGAAGATCGAGAAGGCCGTCGCGAAGGAATCGAAGATCGACGGGTTCCACCTCGGAACCGATCAGATCGCGATGATCGAGCACTTCCTCACCGCCAAGAAGACGGTCGCCGTGGCCGTCGGCGCCGCGGGCGCCGGAAAGACCACCGCCGCCAAAGTGGTCGCCCGAGCATGGGAACAGACGAACGGCAAGGTCATCGCACTCGGACCATCTGCCCGCGCCGCGGAAGTTCTCGGATCGGAAATCGAGGTCGAGGGCCGCACCATCGCGGACATCCTGACCCGCGACAAGCACGGCGTCCCGACTGGGATCGACGCCGGAGACCTTCTTTTGGTGGACGAGGCCGGCATGGCATCGGCTCGAAACCTTGCCGACCTCACTCGAATCGCGGCGGATGCCGGGGCCGTGGTGCGCCTTCTCGGCGATCACCAGCAGTTGGCCTCAGTGGAGTCCGGCGGTGTTCTTCGCGATCTGGCCGAGCGCACCTTTGCGCCGTTCCTGTCGAAGATCCACCGATTCCGCACCGAGGGTGAAGCGGCCGCGAGCCTGATGCTCCGCGACGGCGACGAGAGCGCGATCGAGTGGTACGAGGAGAACGACCGCATTCAGTCGGCCATGACTCATGAGCTCGCCGACAAGGTCTTCAACGCCTACGTCGCCGACGTCGAAGACGACGAGGTCACCCTCATGGTCGCCCCGACCAACGACCTGGTGCGCGAACTGAACCTGAAAGCCACCGCGTACTACCGGGACAACGGCACCGTCACCGGGCCTGGGATCGTGCTCGCCGATGGGCTCGAAGGGGCGGTCGGCGACGTCGTGGTCACCCGCAAGAACAACAGCAAGTACGTCGTGAAGGACGACAGGGGCAAACGCACCGGACGCGTCAACAACGGTGATCTGTGGACCATCGTCGAGATCGGCGCCGACGGCTCACTGCGCCTGGAGAACCACGCCAGCGGCGGCCGCGTTGTCGTCGCTTCCGACTACATCGCCGAGAACGTCCAACTCGGCTATGCCGCCACGGTCCACCGGTCGCAGGGAATGACGGTCGGGTCCTGCCACGTCCTGACCTCCGCGGGGATGGACCGGCAGGGCTTCTACGTCGCGATGACACGAGGCAAGAGCAAGAACATCGCCTACGCGGCGGAAGACGAACTCCCCGATTGGGACTTCGAGCATCGACCCGATGAGCATCCCGGCGCTCTCGGGGTCATCAAGGGGATCTTGGCCCGCGACGGATCGCAGCGCACCGCGCACCAGATGATCGAAGAGGCCCGCGTTCACGCCGAGTCGTTCGACGCCATCAAGGACGGCTACATCGCCGCCGTCAGTGCCCTGTACGAGGAACACACCGCCGCGCTGCTGGACGAAATCCTCACCGACAAACAGTTCACCTGGGTCCACACATTCGGCGGTTGGGACAAGATCGTCGAGACCGTCGCACAGTCAGAGACGTTCGGCTGGGACACCCGCCAGCTCCTCACCGACGCCGCCAATGTGATGCGGGCGGTCGGCAAGAAGGGCAAGCTCGACGACGAGAGGAACACCCCCGGCAAGGTCATGGCCGATACGCTCGGCAAGGCAACCGCACCCGGAAAACTGCCCCGTAGCCGAACCGACGCCGTTGCCCGATACCGCGTTCCGCTCCTCTCCGAAGCCGCGGCCGGCGAGGACAAGATCCTCGCCGCCTACGCCCGCCAGCACCAGGAACAGATGCACGCCTACGTCGACACCTACATCGAGAAGGCGATCGACAGCGGCGCGGAATGGGCCGCAGCACTCGGCGACCCCGGTACCGATCCACGCAAGCAAGCCCTGTTCCACAGCACCGCCACTGAGGTGGCGGTCTCACGGATTCTGTGGAACGTAGGCGACGACGTTGCAGACCCGTTCGCATCACTGAATGAGGTCCGCACCGAGGCAGTGAAGAAGCAGATCGAGCAGATCACCGCGCCACGCCAGGCGGCCAGTGTCTACTCGGCGTACGGCACCGACGAGCTGAACACCGCCGCCGCGGCCGCGCGCCGACGTATATCCGACACACGGCAGATGCTCGGATCGGCAAAGCACGAACTCGATCGTGCGACCAACGAATCGACCGCAGGCGCGGTCAATTCGGTCATCGCTGAGATTGAGGCCGAAGAGCAGAAGATCCTCGCGGTGCGCCGCGCCCGTGAGATCCATAACCGGATCCAGCGCGATCCCGCCGCCACCGCCGAACAGATCGAACAGGCCAGCGCCGCCCGGCAGGCCGCCGAAGCGGATGCGCCGTCCGAACGACGATGGGGTGCGATCGAAGCATCGGCGGCCGCGAACCGCGCCAACCATGGACGCCGCCAGCGGGCCGAGCAGACGGACGAGCGGGTACTCGGGCAGCTCCAGACGCGAATCGCGCGACTCGAAAAGTCGCTCGCCACCGACCGGAAGCGGCTTGAGCTCATCGAGGCAGAACAACGTCACCGGACCGACAGCAGCGCAACAGGACCGCGGCGCCGGAACGCACAGATCACCGAACAGCAGAACGACCCGGCACCGCCCATCTACGAGCAAGATCCACCGCCCATCTACGAGCAGGAGCCACCGCCGGCCTACGACGAGGAACCGCCCTACGACGAGGAACACGATCGTGGCCCGGAGCTGTAGCTGAGCACTGAACATCCTCGCCGCCACCAGCGAGGGGGGAAACGAGGAGGAGAAGGCATGGCCGACATCGACCGCACCACCGACGAGTACCAGCAACGCATGGACGAAGAGGCCGATTGGGCCGAACGGAACTACGACGAGGAAGAGGTGACCGGGTACGAGGAGGAACTCGACCTCGACGCACCGCGACGCCTACGCGTACCGCGACGAACCCCCTCGGGAGACTGGGAGTACCACGATCAGGAGCCCGACAACCGCGAGGCCGGCATCCAACCGACTCCCGGCCTATCCAACGAATCCGTGGCGGCCGACGCGGGTTCACTCGAACCGCAAGAGCAACTCGACCTCGACCCATCCTGGCCAACAGGCGAAGACGGTGAACAGGTAGCCGCCGACGAACCGGACCGGTCAGACGACTACGCACACTCGCCGGCACTCACCAAAGAACCCGCACCCACCCGCACCTCTACACGAGCGGTCGACGACGGAGTACGTGTCGATGCCATCGCGGCGAGACCCCGCGACAGCCAGACGAAACGGTCGAAGCAGCACACCGCGCCGCCGCCGAATCAGCGTGTGCACGACATCGCAGCGTTCCTGACCGACGTCGAGGTACGCCATCGAACCGGCCAAAAGGTCGCCCGCCCCAAACCGATCCGTGAGGTGCTGGGCGTCTACCGAGGTGCACCGATCGATCAGACCAGAATCCAGGTCCTGGCCGCCGCCGCGGCGGCGCGCCACCTCGAAGGCGTGGAGTCGGCCAATGCCCAACGCTTGAATAGGCTGGTCCAGGACAACGACGCACGGCTGCGCTCCCTGCGCGAGCACGAACGCCGAAACGCGGTCCTCTTCCACGCCGCCAATGAGACAACGAAGGATGAACTCGCCGCCGCCGACCAGGAGCGCATCGAGCGAGAGACGACCAACGATCGCCGCGTCTTCGACGCCGCATCTGCCGTCGCACTGGGATATGTGGCCGCGCGGGGACTTCCCGCCTACGACCAGCTCGCCCAGCTTTCTGAAGCCCAGCTCGGTCCCGTGCCCGAAACTGCAGCGGAAGAATCGGCGGAGAAGGCACCCGTCAGCGGTGGCCAATCGAAGGTCGACAAGACCAAGAGCGTGCTCGACTCCGTGGGACGAGGACTCGCCCAAGCAGCCGGACCAGTGGCCGGCGACGACGACGTCGCCGCCAATCTGTCGCCGATCAACCTGACCCAGCTCAACGAAGAACTCGCGAACCTGGCCGCCAGCATTGCCCCCGCGATGAAGGCTGCCATGTCCAGCCACCCCCGATCCATCAAGGAACTCCTCAACGTCGAGCAGCGGCCCGATGAAGAGAGCGAACTCGCCTTCGAGCAGGAACCGCAACTCGACCGCGAACACCGCCGAGACACCGTGCACTCGGTCTAGAGCGGCTCCGAACAGAGAAAGAGGTCGCCACCCCGCCGATCCGAGAACACTTCTCGGATCAGGGCGACAGGGAAATCTCCCCGTCAACCATGGCAGTGGGTGGCGACCTCTTTCTCGTCGCTCGGGCAGTGTAGAACCGCTCTACGACATCGGGGGCGAAGCGCCGGCGGCCCACGAGAACTTAGTGCAGCAAACCATCAGTGACACCCCCGCAGAAAGCGAGGACGATCGAATGGAACCGACCAGTCTTATCTGAAGAGGTGGAACGAGATGTTCCGGTTCAATCGAAAGAAGGTCTCTGAGAACGTCGAGGAGACGAGAAGAGTCTTCGACTTCGCGCGCCGAGGAGGCGACATATTTCGCCCCTTTCACCCACGCAACGACCACATTAACTGCCCGGAACCGACCGATCCGGAGCCGTACCCGGATCCTCGCACCGCAACTGAGAGGCGGATTGCCGAGCTCCAATCGCTTCTTGATCGGGGAGTCATTAGCGGTCAGGACTTCGAAAAACGGAAAGACGCGATTTTAAGGGAAGTCTAACCTCTGGGTGCGGAAACTCTAGCCGTACGAGATGCGCCATATATTTGAAAAGGGCTCGTGACGTCCTCAAGGATTGGATATCCTGCTATGCCAATCACTCGGATCGTCGAACCTACCGGCCGCGGTCGATGGGCAATCCGGGAACGCCCCCAGACAATGGCAAGATCACTGCATCGCACTCGTTTTGATGCTATCGCTATCGCGAAACGTGAGGTCGCGAGTGGCGGGGGTGGAGAGGTAGTCATCTATGACGGGTTAGGGCAAGTTGAACGCTGTCCCATTGCTTCGTCCGAGGTCCCGCCGGGTTGGGGGACTCCCTTCCAATCAGGTCTCTTCGTTCCGCCTCCGTCGTCGGCAGGTCCCTTTGTTCCGCCGCCTCCAGCTCCGCGCGGTGAGGAGTCCGCGGGGGCCTTCCAGCCGTCGCCTCCGCCGGCGTCCGGGCCGGGTGTGCCGCCGGGGTGGGGGACTCCCTTCCAATCAGGTCCTTTCGTTCCGCCTCCGTCGTCGGCAGGTCCTTTCGTTCCGCCTCCGTCGTCGGCAGGTCCTTTCGTTCCGCCTCCGTCGTCGGCAGGTCCCTTTGTTCCGCCTCCAGCTCCGCGCGGCGAGGAGTCCGCGGGGGCCTTCCAGCCGTCGCCTCCGCCGGCGTTCGGGCCGGGTGCGCCTCCCCCACCGATTGGAGTGCCCCCCCAAGTCGAGGAAGCAAGGCAGAATATCCGCGATTTCGAGAAAGGGGCATCATTCCTCAGCGAACATATTTGGCCTGTGTTCGGATTGCTCGGACTGGGCCCTCTACTCAACGGACTTATATCGGAACAACTACAAGGGCAAAGCACTTTTGTAGGGATATTCTTGGCAACCCTTTCATGGTCGGGTGGGTGCTGTTTGTCAATTTTGCTACTTAAGGCAAACGAAAAACATCAGTTTACAGGCGGCTACCAGCTGTTATTAGGAATCGTGGTTTGCTTGACCGTCGCGGCCCTAGTTGCAACGGTCATCGGAGTTGGCACTTACAGCGAACCTGTAACTGTCACAGGATCGGCCTATGATGTCGGGAACTTCATCGAGGCTGCGATAGAGACGTGGGGCCCACTGGGGATGATCCTCGGCGCCGGGTCCGGAGTCCTCGCCGGCCTGTGGATGTTCGAGTACATCGAGCATCGCCGCGCCCACGGCGGCTGAACCCACCTCCTGCCGCAAACGTGCTGTAGTAGTGCACACGCGAGGGGATCATGATCGGGTAATTCGTCATTCCGGATCTTCGTTCCATGGATCACGTAGACCGGGGGGCATGGGCTCATATGGGAGGGCGGGCCAGCCCGAGAACGATCCGTCGGCCTTCGCATGGGACATGGGGCCGGAATCGCTGTCGAAGATCACCCGCAGATGCGGGTCGAGCTGGTGGATCCACCAGTTCGACATTGCCGACGCTTTGTCGGAGGCTCGGGCTTCTTCCCATCCAAACCAGAGGGATTTGAGTCGGCCGGCGACTTCGGGGTACAGCCACCATCTCGCGTCCCAGGCCAGGCCGCTTTCGCCGCCGCCGGGACCCATTTTCCGGCGGATGACCTGGGTGAACCATCCTTCTACCCACGCCTCGTAGGTGGGATACATCGGCTCGATCTCGGCGAGCTCGCCATCCTCTTCGTCGGCCTCGACGCCCTCGAGCTCGTCGTCTTCGTCCTCGACGATCTCTTCCGTGTCTTCGTCGGGGTCGAGGCTGGGATCGTCCCCGTCGACGGTGGGGTCGTTCTCGTCGACGGCGTTCGGGTCGTAGTCGTAGGGGTTCTCGTACCCGGTCTCGTCGTCGGTCTGCCACTCGTCCTCGGTTGCTGAGAGATTGACCATCACTGCCTTCCTTCCGCGAAGAATTCGGACTCGAAGATGTCGTCGACGGCATCAGGTGCTGCGGCGACGCTCGTGGTCGGCGCGACGACGTTGTGCTGAACGGGTAGCTCGATCAGTTCCTTGTCGGCTGCGGCAGCGATCCGTGGGATCGGGCCGGTGGGTGCCTCCGATGCCTCCCGATCGGAGAATCCGACCGGAAGCGCCTTCTGCTCGACGCGGTCGGTGCTGGTCATGCACTCGGCGAGGGACCGCTTGATGTCGTCGGCGAACGGTGTGTTCCCCCAGAAGTTCTTGCGGACCAGCAGCGGCTTGTTGCCGCCCATCGTGACGATGGCCCGAGTCTGCGGCAGGGCCTTGAGGTCGTCGACGGTGAGGATCTTCTCCCGCTGGTGCGACGTGCTGATCGTTGTTTGCCCACTGCCTAGAATTCCGCCGCTGCGGCTGCGGTTCTCGACCTCGACGAAATGGTCGCCGATCTCGTCGGACAGCGAGGCCAGGAACCCTTTGTCGTTGACGTTGCCGCCGTACCAGAGCATGTTGGCGGCATCGACCATGGCGTCGTAGTTGGTCTCACCCCACACCTTCTTCGCCTGCGACGGTGACTGCAGGATGGTGATGAGGATGCATCCGCGGGATCCGAAGTGCGAGTACCACTCGGGGAGTTGCTGCAGCTTGCAGATGTTCGCGGCTTCGTCGAGAACCATGACCGCCGGGATCGGGACCCGCCCGTCGCTCTGTTGGGCGCCGTACTCCTGCAATGCGTCCCCGATGGCGCCGACCAAGGCTGTGGTGAGCGCGGAGGCGGATCCGGCTCCCTTCTTGCTCATGGCGTAGACGGTGTCGGTGCTGCGAATGACCTGGTCGATATCGAGTTCGGGCAGGTCGTGGACTTCACGGCCGGGGGTGATGAGGATTCGCCCCTCGCTGTCCGTCCCGATCGTGATCCGGGTGTTCGGCAGGATCGTTTCTTCGTAGCGGGGCTCGTCCAGGGGTGCGAGGAATCGGCGCGCCATGTCGTAGAAGCCGTCGCGCTGTTTGGCGTTGACGCTCTGCTTGCTCTGCATGGTGTTCGCGAGGTCGGCGTACCCGTTCTGGGCGAGCACCTTCACCGGGATCTGGGATTGTGTTTCGCGGAGCCAGTCCACGACGTGCCGAAGATCGCCGCCGGCGAGCGCGGCGGCGAGAAGGTAGGAGCCGAACAGGTCCCGGGCGGCGCCGTCGAAGTAGGCGTCGACCCGGGCGTTGTCGTCGGTGGCGGCGGAGATGAAGTAGTCGCACACCACTCGCGCCGACGGCAGGTCGTCGACGCGGCGCAGCGGGTTGAACCAGAAGGTTGCCTTCTCGCGCCGGTTGCCGGTGGTCACGCCTTCCAGGTCGAAGAGCCAGACCTTCCCCATCTGTTTACGCAGGTAGAGGGTGTGGGTGTAGATGTCGGGCTTGTTGGATGTGCCAAGGCAGAATCCGGGGGCGTAGCAGATGGCCGGAATCGCGAGGGTCGCTGACTTTCCCATTCGGGAGCCGGCGATCGCGATGCATACCCACTCCCACGGCATCCGAAGTTCGCGGTTCGATTTGACCGTGTTGCCCATGACGATGCCGCCGTGACCGGGATGAGTCTCGCTGATCGTCGGTGCAAGCCGCCTCGTCTCGTCCGCGGCGGCGGCTGCGTTTGCCTGCTCGACGTCCCGCGGGTCCGTCATCGATTCGGCGTACTTGTCGATCCGCTTCTCCGACCGCTTCTCTTGAATCTTCTCGAGCCGCCCCGTCTTCTTGAGCAGCCAGAACCCGCCCACCACGAGCGCGGCGATGGCGACCACTTCTCCGATCAGTACCGCGGTCGCGCCGCCCGGCCACGCCCGATTCCCCTGGGCCACATCGAGGAACAGGCCGAGCGGGTGCCACAGCGTCTCCTCGCCGCCGCCGAGGTTGTAGGCGAATACCGGCAGGAAGGAGGCGGGGACCGCGACGGCGATGGCTTTGAGCACCACCATCTCTTTGTTCCTGCTCACCTTTGGCCGATCGCGACGCATTTCCGTCATGGTCGTTGTCCTTACTGGTAGCGGAGGTTGGTCAGCCGCCGAGCGGCGTTGGTGCGGGTTCGGAGATACGCCAGGTCTGTGCATCGGTGTCCGGGTCGATGTCACGGAGCACGTCCAGCTTGACGATCCACTCCATATCGGGGATGCCGGTGAACCAGATCCTCTTCACTGCTTGTTCGAGGCTTTGCCGGAGGCGGCCGCTGCTGGTGGTGGGGTCGAGTTCGGTGACGGTCAGGGCGGTGCACAGCAACCGGTAGGCCCAGTACCCCGCCTTCGAACTCGGTGTACGGGCGAGCAGGTCGGCTTTGACAGCCAAGCTCGAGGCCTGCCCCGCCGGGGCGAGTCGCTGGTGCGCGTTGTGGTGGATCCCCGCATGGGACAGGTCGATTTCGCGTTCCTCGAGTGCGAGGGTGGCGCGCTTGAGGGCGCGCACGTGCGGCCGGAGTCGGCTGGGCTGCCGGAACATTTCGGGCGTCACCATGGGCAGCGTTGCCACCATGTCGTGTTCGTCCCAGAATCGGCACGCTCTCAGTGCCTCTGCGGGGCCGAAGCGGAGCACCCAGTCGGCGGTTGCTTCTGCCAGTACGCCGTTGAGGTTGGACTGCGCGACGATCGGATCGATGGCACTGAAGATCTCGTCGGCGACGAGCCACCGCCGGTCTCTTGGCTGGTCAGTGTGCGATTCGGGTGCAGAATCGTCGGTCCCCTCAGCGGGCAGTGGTGGCGCGGAAGATTCGGCGGCGGCGGGTCGGGTGCCGGTGGGGACCCAATCGACCAGACTGGCGTGGGACGCGATCTCGACACGGAGCCCGAGGTCGAGGTCTGCGACGAATCTTTCTCGCTGTTCTGCGCTGTCGAAGAGCCTCTTGTTGCAGCCGAGCAGGATGATGCTTTCTGCTGCCCGCCCGGCAGTGCGCACCCAATGCGTCCCTCCCACATCGGCGGCGACACTCGCGACAAGCCGGGAGATACCCGCCGAGTCCGAGCGCTGGTCTCGCTCGCGCATCCATGCGGGGTGTCCCGCCTGGTCGAGTAGCTCCCGCAGGGCATCCCGCCCGGCAACCAGGGTGGTCTCGAGTTCTTCTCCCGCTGTGGGGTTGTCGAGTAGTTCCTCCATGAGTCCGCCGGCGGGCGGGAGCGCCCGCAACGTGTCGGCCAGGTCGGTCAGCCCGTGCGCGGCCAATACCGTGGCCGGGCCGACTCTCAGTGGCCAGTCCGCGATCTGATTCAGGGTGTCAAGGAGCTCACCTCGGGTCACAAACGGATCATGGTCAAGGACCCACTGGCGCCGGGTAGCTGGATCGTCCGGAGCGATCACATGATTCATCCCTATGTCCTCACTGGTAGCGGAAGTCGGTCAGACGCCAACCGTCGTCGGTCCGGGTGACGGTGGTGCGCCAGGTCTGTTCGGCGAGAGGGGTGCTCGATCCGGCGGTGTGCAGCACGGTCTGTCGGCAGCTGACGTCGATGACGACGGTCCGCATTCCTTCCGGTGCCGCTGGGGTGCTGTCGGCTTCGGTGCAGGACGCGGTCAGTGCGTCACCGGCCTGCTGCCACGCCAGCCACTCCCGATCAGGTCGAAGACCAGTCGCTGCACCGTTGTCGTTGTCGACGGTGGTCGCCAGTTCCCCACCCAGCCAGGGGCGAGCGCGATGCAACGCATCGGACTTGCTCTCGTCGACGGCGGGCTGCCACGAGAGGATTGCCTGCATCGCCGTGACGGCCGTGCCGTCCGCGTCGAGGTGCGCCGGGTCCAGGGGGTCGATGTGCACGTGATCGTCACTGCCCACCGGCTCGTCATCGGTGCCGGATGAGCCGCAACCGGCCAGCACCATCGTCGTGGACAACACTCCCGCGATCAGCAGTTTCGTCGAGAAGCGCATGGTCATACGTCCTTTCCCATGGTTCGGGCTGGCTGCGAGGAGTCGAGCGGCCGGCCAACAAGTTCCAGCACCACGAGCACCAGAGAAAGAAGCGTCAGGACGATCAACGTGCCCCCGATGACGACGAAGAGTTGCCCATGCGGAATTCCGCCGCAGTGGACGTAACCGGAGCTATTCGGAGAGGCGGCGCACCAAGTTCCGCGGTACGGGTCCGATGACCGCAAGCCCAAGCCGTACCGGAGGACTGCCAGGCCGCCGACGCACAACACCACCGCGTTCAGTGCCAACATTTTCATCGGGGACTTCCGTTCTCGTGGGCGAGGATTGGGATGTTCGAACGAATACGGAGACTGCATGGCGCAACACATCGATTCTACGTTAAGGGGTCTCTAAGTAGAGACCTACCGTCGGCTATTTGTTGATGGCGCGGTACTGCGCTTCGTTGGCGATGATCTTGTCGGCGTACGGGCGGGTCTGGACGATGTAGTCGGTCGACCCGGTCGGGAAGCCGCCGGAGCTCTGTACTGCGCCTTCACCCGCGTTGTAGCCGGCGAGGTACAGCTCGGTGCGGCCGTTGGTTGCCTTGACCGATCCGTCGGCGATCCAGCCGTCGATCGTCTTCGCGATCGTGCACATGTAGGTGCCCTGCGCCATGACCGCATCGCCGATGCTGTTGATGTCGACGCGGCCGTCGCCGTCGTAGTCCTTGCCGTATGTCGCCCACGTCCCCGGCATGAACTGTGCGGGACCACCGGCACCGGTGTTCGAGACCGGTGCATTGGCTCCGTACTGGAAGCCGTTCTCCGCAGCGAGCTGTGCCGCCAGAAGGGAGGGCTTGATCTGCGGGCACAGTGCCCCGGCTCGTTCGATCCACGGTGCGAACTCGGTGGGCACCGTACCGGCGGCGAGGGTGTCGCCGAGGCCTTCACCGGAGATGGTGCAGTCGGTGGCCGATTTGGTGGCCTGGCCGCTGCCGCCGGGCAGGGAACCCCACTGTGCGGTGGCTTCGTCGAATCCGCCGCCCTTGACGGTGATGTGGACGTGGTTGAAGTGGTTCTCGTTGTCGCTGCCCCGGTCCTCCATTTTGTTCGGCGTGCCACCGGCCGGGTAGTACGTCTGCCGCCAGATCGCGTAGTCGACGTGGAAGAAGTCGGCGTTCGCCATGACGTAGTCCAAGACGGCGTCGCCGGTCGCGACGCCGGTTCCGGAGTTGTAGTCCGGGATCATCGCGTCGACGGCCTGGCCGCTCGGGTGGTCGTTGAAACCGCCGCCGTCGGCGCGCCATCCGCCGAGGGTGTCGAGGCGGTCCCCGAATCTCAGGTGCAGGGCCCGGATGAGGCGTTTGGTGTTGACCTGCATGTTCTGTTCGGACCCGGCCGAGGCCGGCAGTGCCTGCGCCAGGTCGGCGCCACCGGGCGCCGAGGGTGCCGGGCTCGGGGTGGCTGGTCCGGGCCTCTGTTCGCCCGGTGCAGGTGCGGAGTCGTACTGCGGCTTCGGATCCACGGCCGCGCCGCCGGTCCGGCCACCCGGCCACGTCTCGAAGTGCAGGTGCGGCCCGGTCGATTCACCCCGGTTCCCGATGGTGGCGATCTGCTGGCCCGCGCGAACCTGCTGGCCCGCCTCGACGAGGTAGGTGTCGACGTGCCCGTAGACGGTGGAGAACAGCTGCCCGTTGATCACATGGTCGAGAACAACCCACTGCCCGAAGCCGCTCGCTTCGCCTGCGTCGGCGACTGTGCCGTCGGCGGCCGCGTAGATCGGGGTCCCGATCGGACCGGCCAGGTCGATGCCCTTGTGCTGGGCACCATCCCGCTCACCGAATCCGGAGGTGAACGTCACCAGAGTCGGATCGGCCGGCTTGATGAACGATCCTGCGGGGGCGATCATGTCGCCACCGATCACGGATGTGCCGCTACCGCCGAGGCAGTCCGTCGAGGCCTGCTCTTCCTCGTCCTGGAACAGGATGGCCAGCAGAACGATCAGTGACATCGGAATCCCGAGCACCAAGGCGAGCACCACGATCAGCAGTGAGCTGTTCTTCGATTCCATTACTGAGCCGCGCCCATCCCGCAGTCGGCCGGGGCGTACCGATTCACCAGGCGGCGATTGAGTTCCGTGGCGGCCGCGAGATCGGCGCGCAGCCGACTCACGACCGTCCACGACGGCTGCGGACGCCGGCCGGATGCGTTGACCCAACTGCGCACCGCGGTCTCGGACACGTCGAGCTGCGCCGCCACCGCGGCGCAGGAGGCGGTGAACGAGTCACCGGCCTCGATGCACTTGATGGCCGTGGCCACCGCATCGGCCTTGGTCTGCTCGTCGACCACGCGGTAGCGGCGGCGCGCGGGCGTCATGCGGCGAACCCCGTATGCTCCCGATCCTTGACCGCGGCATTCAAACGCTCGTCGGTGTTGTGGATACCCGACGCAAGTTCCGCCGGGGTCACCCACACCTTGAACGGCACACCGGGACGATCGCCCTCACCGAGTTTGAGCAGAAACTGCCCCGTACCGGCTGCAACAGGATTGGGGACCGGAGCCTGTTTCGCGGCCGACACGATTCCGGCCTTCTCGGCCGCGAGACGGACCTTCTCCGCAGCCTGGCGCCGCCGCGCTGTCTTCTGGTCGATCGGGGAATTCAGATCTGCGGCGTCCGACCAGTTCGTGAGCATGCTCTTCTCGATCTGCGAGAAGTGGATGACCTTCTCGAGGCGCTCGATCTCCGCCGACGGAACCGGGCCGATGATGCGGGCGCGGCACCGTTCGATCAGTCCTAGAGCGCCGGCCTTCTCCAGCTCCTCGATCGAGTGGGTCACGAACGTGATCCCCACACCGACCACGCGCTGCAGACGCAGCAGCGCATCGATGCGCTCGGCCATCATCGGCAATGCGAGGACCTGCCAAAGTTCGTCCATGAGCACGTTGAACGCGAGGTTCGGTCCCAGGCCGGCGTCTGCTCGCACGTGAGCGGCTTCGATCGTCGCGAACGCCTCGTTCCACCCTGCGATCAGGACAGCGGCACGCATCATCTTGTCGTCCTGCGGGACGCTGGACATGTCCAGGCACATCGAGGGTGCCTCGACATCGAGGCGGACGGTCGACTGCCCGTTGAAGACCTCCCCGAAGCGGCCCTTCACCATCGAACGCAGCGTTCGACGCAACCCCTGGATCGCGGCCCGATACTCCTCGTCGGTCTCGGCGACCGCGTCGTCCTTGAGTTCCTGACTGTTCGACGTCAGCAGTGCGATCAAATCGTCGAGGATTGCGGGGTTCTCGGAGGTGAACCCCGCACCTCCCTGCGCTACCGGGGTGTAGAGCAGGCGAATCGCCGACGCGAGCAGCGTCTGCTCGAAGTCCTCGAGCCGCTTGCCGCGCACGATCTCACACAGTGCGGCGGTGATGTTCTCCTGGCGCGCATGCAGTGCGTATTGAGTCTGCTGACGTTGCAGCTCCAATTTCTGGCGCTCGAGTATCAGCTCGTCCCGCAGCGCCGGGTCGTTCTCGAGTGCGATGCGGTGGGCGAGTTCGGCGATCCGGCCGGAGAGCAGGGTGATCGCCACCCCGATCAGACCGGGATCGAGCGGGTTGATTCGGCCGATCCCGCCGTACCCGACCTCGGTGCACTGACCAGCCACGGCCTCGGTCAGTTTCCGCCCGTCCGGCTTGACGTCGCCCGGCCACACCACGCGCACACCAGCGGCGATGTCGCCCAGAGCGATCCGGCGTAGCAACGTCGACTTACCGAAGCCGTTGAGAGCGATGATCATGCAGGCAGGAGCGGTGATCGCCTTCGCTTCCTTCGCCGACAGCGGGTCGAAGCACACCGGTGCATGCGGCGGTGCCAGGTGGTGGCCCAGCGGGGTTCCCAGCAGAGGGGCATTCGCTCCCACGACCCAGGGGTTGATTCCCGCCACCTGAATGTTGGTGCCACGAAACTCGACTGGGGGCAGGATCGCGCCCATCCGGCCACCGCCGGCACCGGAGAAGCCGCGCTCGTCGAGGGCATGAACGTCACGGTCGGACGAGTCGGAGCGGGCCCGCTCGTTCGCCGCGATGTTCGCCCGCCGGTCGTACTGCCGCTGGACGAGTCTGGCCAGCACCTTCTTGCGGAAGAGGCTGGTCGCCGCTGCTTCGCGGGCTTCCAGGCGTGCGAGGTCCTCGTCGGAGAGAACCTTGATGTTCACCGCTTTGGGGGTCTTGGTCCTGGTCTTGGTCTTGGCCACTGTGTCCGCCTTAGTTGCTCAGGAACGAGGGAATGGTCGTGTGCTCGGGTGGAATCACGCCGACGCCGAGCGATGACCAGAACGCAGCCGACTGCCAGCAAAATGACCGGCGCACCTGCAGCTGACTCTGGATGGACAAATCGCGCACCAGTGCGTCCACTCGGGGAACGTCCGCGTTGCCGACCGGCTGGGTGACGGTGATGAGGATCCCGAAACGGGTCAGGCCGTGGCCGCGCGCGACCTCCATGCGGCTCTGTTCCGTCGCGGCCACTTCGAGCTTCGCCTTCGCCGACGCGATCCCACGCCCCGAGGTCACCGCAGCCATCGCGTCGCGGTGGTCACGGTTGACGATGTCCGTCGCGTCCGCGGCCGAGTGCGGCCGGTAGATGATCGCAACGCGCTTGATCGGCAATGCCGGGTTCGGGTCGAGCAGTCGTTTGAGGACGGTCTCGTGCACCGCACTCTTCGGAGCCTCTCGCATCTCCCACGTCACCGAGATCGCTCCGTCGTGGATTAGGCGGTCCTTCTCCTCGATCTGGGTGCGTGGACCGCAGTCTGCCCACTCCAGGCCGGTGCCTTCACCGGAGAACAGTGCCCGCTCGATGTTGCTCAAGGACGCCGGATCGACGGATCGGCGTACCGTCCCCATGATCTCGTCGGCACTCATCGGGGTGGCCGGAACCCCGGCACGGGCCGCGGCTTCGGTGATCCCCGGCAGCCGGCGGGCGATCTCCACCGCCTGCTCCGACGGGTCCTTCTTGCGGTCGGCGGTCTGAGCCTGAAACGTGATCGAAATCCGGGCCCCCAAGCGGACGCCACCGGTGACCAGGCCGGTCGCCAACTGGTACATCGAATCGCGGGCCAACTTCGGCGCGTCATGACGCACCCGCTGCGACACGGTCTCGTACAGCTCGATCCCGGTGTTGGGCAATGACTCGATCACCGCGACCAGGGCGACAATGTCCGAGGTCTCGCCCATTGCCGTCAACATCTGCGACCAATTGCCCACCGCAGCATCGAGTACGGACTGGTCGAAGTTCTCACTGCCCTGCGGGTATGCGTCGAGAACGACGGTGTAGTTGTTCGCCTGCGGCATGTGGATCATCCCGAAGGGCCGGTTGTTTCCGTCGATACCTTCGTAGATCTCGGTGTCCGCCAGCACACCCGGGGGCCGGTACCGGCCCCCGGGAACGCGGGAAAAGGTGCCCGAGCTGTAGATGTGTTCTCCGCGCTTGAACGCCCGCCGCCACTGCATCATCAGAAGTGCCCTCTCATATCCGCTACGTCCGTCCTTCTCGATCACCAACGGCACGAATGCAAGCGCCGTGAACAGCCCCAGAACCAGTGCGGGCACGAAGCCGATCGCAAGGCTCAGAAACACCAGGGCAATGACCGCGCCGATGCCGAGCATCGTGGTCCCGAACGTTGCCCCGGCCATGCCGGTCGACCTGGGCTTTCGCCAGTTGCCGTACATCCGGTACTCGGTCGTCGTCTCGGTCCTCGTCATCCCTCAAAACCTCCATTGCGACTCGGTGGCATTGCTCCGGTCGGGCCGTCTCCGGATGTGCCTGGGCCATCAGGCGCGCCCGGTGCGCCGTTGTGGTTGGTGGGTGTGCCGTCCACCCCGCCTGCGGCGTTTCCGCCGGACGGCGCTGACTGGTTCGACGGTGTGCCGTCCACGCCGCCCGTGGCGTTTGCGCCCGGTGTGCCGCCGTCGATTCCGGAAGTGCCGAAGCTGGGGGGCGCACCGGAAGGTCCGGAAGGGCTGGTCGTGGTCGAACTCGCCGAGGTCATACCTCCCGCGGCCGCCCCGCCTGACGCTCCAGCCGACGCGCCTCCGGTCGCGATCGCGCCGCCGACCTTGGCGCCGACCGCGGCCACGCCCGCGGCTGCGGCAAGCCCGCTGCCGCCGCCGCCGAGGGATCCGACTGCCGGGACGATCAACCGCATCAGGGACGGAAGGACCAAGGCAGCCGAGCACAACAGGAGTGCGCCGATCAATGCCGTCATCGCGCCGCCGTTCTCATCGCGGGAGGGCGCAGACTGCATGAAAAGCATTGCCGCCACGCCGATCACGAACGATCCGACCGGCTTGAACAGCAGGAACGCGAGTGTCCAGGCGATCATCTTCTCGTAGGCCTGTGAGCCGATCTTGGTGCCGCCGGCCGCGCCGGCAATCGGGAGCGCTGCGGTGATGACGACGAGTAATCCCATCCTCATCAGCAGCAGGAACGCCATCACCAGGCCGCCGAGAATGCCGATGATCCCGATGACGTACAGCAAGGACGTTCCACCAGGTGAGGCGTAGATTCCGATCTGAATCATCGCGTCAACGAGTGCGTCCGGATCCGAGCCGACAGTGCCGTCGATGAACCAGCGGGAGATGTTGTCCGAGAGCCGGGTGCCCAGTACGACGATGAACCCGAGCGAGCCCGCGAGGACCGTCGCCCGAGCGAGTTGCTGAACGCCTTCGGTGGAGACATCACGGATGGCACCGGATCGGGCCATCATCAGCCGGATTCCGAGGAACATCAGTGAGACCACCAGGAATGCGACTTGAATCCAGTACGTGTACTGCGTGACCTGGCCGAGTGTGGCCATGAAGGAGTTCTCGTCCTGGCCGGGAATGGTGATCCACCAGCCGAGCGCAAACTTCAACACTGCGGCGCCTGCGTCACCGAAACTCAGCCCCATCGTCTCGAACGCACCAGTCGCAACCTTCTTGACGTAGGCCTGCGGAGCCTCGGCAACGGTCTGCGCACCATTAGCGCAGCTGGGCATTTCAGTGCCAGTCGCTGCGCCCAGAGCATCGAGGGCCAACTGCAGACCGCCGCCACCAATCGGAACCGCAGCGCACATCGCCAGGTCCCCGGCAGTGTCGGCGGCGGACGGCCCGGGATCTTCTTGTGCGAGTGCCGGCGAGGCGGTGCCGACCAGTGCGGCGCATGCCACGAGGCAGACCAGAAGGAACCGCTTCCACGCGGTCTGCGCCGTCACCACCACGACGTCCAACCGTCGGAGAAGTCGGCAACCGCTCGCGCACCGAACGGGTTGGCGCCTTGGACCTGCACGACCCAACCGGTTCCCTCACGCCAGACCAGGTCCAGCGAAATGTCGGCGTTCTGGGTACGGCCGTCCTTGAGATTTGTCGTCGCGCCGATGTGGACTCGCGCCAGATCCTCGGTGAAGTTCACCTTGATCATCTGCATGACGCGACCGGGAAAGTTGTCCGGAGCGGCACCTGGCTGATTCGAGGCGTTGAAGGCCTTCTGCTCGGCGAGCTGGTCCTGCGGATCGGCGACCAGGCCCGCATCCTGGAGCATCTGGATGCGGTTGTTGCCGGTGGCGAGGTAGTTCAGGTAGTGGACTGCTGCCAGGCCCGCACCTTGGGCAGTGCGGGCGAAGCCGGTCGCGACCCCAGTGTCACTGAACGCCGTCGGTCCGTCAGAGGTGGAGAACGGCAGGTACATGTTTCCGTGGACGCGTTGGAGCATGATCCCGGACGGCGCGGTCGCCGCGGAACGTCCGGTGGCCGGCGAGGACTGCGCCAGCAGCACTCCGTTGTCGTTGAGTGGGGCGTAGACGACGCGGCCCTGCTCGTCGAAGAACGGATCGGGTTCGAATTGGTCGGGCTGGGTCGCCGCGGTCGCACCTGATCCCTGGTCCCCGGCGGGAACCAGCGGCTCGTCCCCGCCGCGTACGAAGATGATGATGCTGGTGATGATCGCGGCGACGACGATGACACCGAGGATCGATCCACCCATCAGCAGGCGGGTGGCGTTGTCGCGTCCGGATCCAGATTCGGGCTGTTCCGGGCGCGGGGCCGGTGTGGGGGTCTGGGTATCGGTAGGTTGCTCGCTCACTTGCGCGTTCCTTCCAGGTCGACCATGTTCTGCGGAAGTTCCGTCAGTGCGGTCGCCGCCACAGCGTTTTCCGGGGTGGAGAGGTTGAGCTTCCAGTCGGAGTCCGCCCAGATCACGTTGGTGCGTGTCGAGGCCAGGGACTCGTCCGGGAAGCGTTGAACGATGTCGACGGAGGCGGCGGTGTCGGTGTAGTCCGCGAACACGTAGCCGACGACGGACGGGACGACCGCCGGGTCGACCGTGCCGGTCGAGGAAATCAGGGAACGGTTGACGGCGAAGGCGTCGCGTCCCTCTCCACTCGCCGCGACAACGGACAGCACCTTCGACCAGGACTGATCTGCTGCGGTGGAGAGCTGGACGGATTGACCGATCGCGGCAAGCGCTGCGCCCTGCGGGGTGTGCGAGAACCCGGTCAGCGGCTCCCAGACCGCGCTCGTGGGGCCGTCGGTCTTCCCGAGCGGCACCATCACACCGTTCACGCTCGACCAGCTCGCGATGGCCGGGGCGTCCGTGAGCGACACCGTGGGGGTTTCGCTGCTGTCCTCGGACGAGCCACCGCACCCCGCTAGCGCCAGCGCTGCGACCGCGACTGTCGCACAGGCAAGTACGCGCATTACTTCTCCTCTTCGAGCGGGGGGAACTTCTGTTGGATGTCAGTGACGAGGTTCGGAGGCTTGTCCGGCGCCGGAGCTGAGTTCTCGGGAATTCGGCCGGCCTCGATGAGAACGACGGCCATTGTGACGGCCGCACCGCTCGCGAGGATCCAACCAAATACCGCCGCGAGGAACTCTGCGGCCGTGGGTGATTCCAAACCCGGTGTGTGCTTGTGGTCCCACGCCATCCGGCCGCCGACGAAGATGATCTTCGCGATGCACACGACCGCAGCAATGCCGGCGATCCAGCTCAACGCGGTGTTGATGTCCTGGGTGATGTAGTCGGGCAACTCCACCGCCGCGAGCACCACACCGCGATCGGTGCCCGTCACGGCTGTACCCACTCGATCGAGCCGATGGCGACCGCGAGCACGAACAACGCCCCCGAGGTTGCGACCAGCGACCCTCCGGCCGCGAAATAGGACAAGAAGCTGGTGGTGCCGACACCGATTCGAGAAACGTGCTGCTTGTCGATCTTCGTCATCGCGCGTACCCCTCTCATTGCCCCGCCAAGTTCGTCAGGATCAGGGCGGCGCTAGTCGTGAACACCACCCCGGTTGCGCCTCCGATCGCGAGTGTGACCGGGCCGTCTGCTAGCGCTACGGCCCGCTTCGCCAGGAGGTTTCGCACACGCATCACCGCCAGAACGATCACGGAATAGACCATCGCCACGGCGCACGCGGCGGCGACAAACCAGAGCACCCAGATCTGCAGCTCCAATGGCATCGGGCCGGACACAGGGAGAGTGCCGCCATCGGTGGGAATCATCGCGAACATCAGGAGGCCGTGACGGCGTTGAGGATCGTGTTCGCAGAACCGGCGACGATCGCGCCTACCAGCGAACCGACGAGCATCGTCACACCGCCGGTCTGGCCCTGGCTCCACTTTTCCCACGCGAACTTGCCACCCGAGAAGACGAGCGCGGCGACGCAGGCGAGGAGAATGCCCCACAGGAGCCAGTTCACGAGACGCAGAAGCCCATTGGCTCCCGGCGGCAACTCGGGTGTGACGTTGAAGTCGATCGCGAGGATTGCGGTGTCGTGGATGGTGTGGATCATGGCTGTCCTTTCGGTGAGAGTGAGTTCAGTGCCCGGAGCGCAGATGCGGCAGTGAACGCTGGATTGCTGTGACGATGCCGACGCCGGCATCGATCACGTCCTTGGGAACCGCTGCCCGGGCTCCCTTGGTCTGTTCGGGCACACCGTCGAGCGGGTGCCACCGGGGAAGCGCTGGCAGAGACGCTGCGGGGAGGAATTTGTGCCAGTCGATCCGCCAATGTGCGGCCGTTGCCGACTCCACGACCTCGCGGTACTGGCGCACGCTCTTGTCGAGGGCTGGTGAGTTCGCGACAGTGATCAGCCCGAGAAGCTCACAGTCGAGGTTCTCCTCGCGATGCTGGATGAGCCGCTCGTGCGCCTTCTTCAACCCGTCGTCCGTCTCGCGAGCGACCATCACCACGTACGGGGATTCGGTCTCGACGTCGTTGCCGCACGGCCATTGCCGATCGCAGTCCCCGGTGAAACTGAGGTAGTGCGCCAGGGTGGAAACTCCCGCGCCACCGTGCGCGCCGAGCAACCACACAGCAGGTCCCGGACGATCCGCTGGAATCGGTGCGGAGTGAATTGCTGCGGTCATGCCAGTTCTCCGGTCTTGCCGTCGCGGCGGGTATCGGATTGGGGCGAGAGAGTGCCGAGGACATCGAGGGCGTCGGTCCAGGCGTCGATCGTGGCGGTGGACAACCGGCGGTGGTCGATCACTCCCGGGCGGGCCAAGACGGGATCGAACGGAACCTCGACGAAACCAGCGATCTGCGGTGCGAGTGCCGCCCGGATCGGGGCCAGTTCGACCGGAGAGGTGGGCATCTGATGGGAGACCACCACGATCGTCTCGCCCAGGGTGTCCGGGCCGAATGTCGACTTGAGCCAATTCATCGCCTCTCGCATCCGGCTCAGCGGCTCCGAGCGCGCGGGCGCCACGACGACCAGGGCAGCTCCGGACTGGATCAGTGGAGCCAGGCGTGGTGAGCGAAGGGCCGTGCCGACGTCGTGGACGCGGGCACTCGCCCGGCCTTCGAGCAGTAGATCGACCATCATCGGATCGGCGCTGTGGCCGTGGTGGGAGCTGCCGACGACGACTGTCCCCGAGGTGGTCTCTGCCATCCGGGCGCTGAGACTGTCGATGGACCGGGCAGGATCGACGGCGCGGAACCGGGTGCGGGAGAGCAGGTTGCCTCCGTCGCTGGTCGAGTCGATCGCGGTGATGTCCTTGCCGGTGCCGAGCCGCAGGGCCGTGGCCAGGCCGAAGGTCGTAGTGGTGGTGGAGGCCCCGCCGGAACCGGCGACGACCATGGCGGACACCTTCTCCGGTTCGGCGACCTTCGGGGTGCGGCGGATGGGGACGACGTTGCTCATCGGATCTCCTCGAGGGTGGCGATTTTCAGACCTGCACCGGCATCGGCGACGGTGATGCGCTGCGGGATGGTGCTCTCGGAACCGGAGTCGGTACGCAGGAGCAACTGGACGTCGAAGGCGTTCGGATTGGGGGTGGCCGCGATGGTCAGGCAGTGCGCGGCGCCGGTGGCGGCGGCCGCATCGATCGAGGCCTGGATGGTGCCGACCGGATTCGGGGTGAGCATCATCGAGGCGACCTTCGCGCCGTCACGCTCGACGTAGTACGCGTAGTCGAAGGCCTGGATCAGACCGGGACCGCTGGTGAGGTCACCGGGGCCGCGGCCGACGATCTTCCCTCCCCCGGTCGAGCTTTCGCACCAAGCAGGCTCGTTTGCCGCCACGGACGGGCCGGCAGCCCGGACCGAAGACGGCAGCGGGGGCACCGCGACGTCCGTGCTGTTGTCGGAGGAACCGAGCACCACGACGGTGCCGGCGACTACCGCCAGTGCCGCCGCACCCGCGCCGAAGAGGACCCAAGGGTTCTTCTTGCCGCCGCCAGCGGACTCGCGGGCAGGCTTGACCTTCGGCTCCTTCGGCGCGGGCGCTACCACGTCATCGGGCACGTCGGCGTCGACGGAAGCTCGGGCGGGGCGGCGCGGGAGGCGGACGGACAATCCGCGCCGTGCCTGCTCCTGGGCGACGAGTGGACCGCGTGGGATATGAGCGCGGACCCAATCCGGTGCATCCGCATACGGATCGGCGTCCACCTCGGGGAACTCGATCGCAGACTCTCCGTCGAGGTCGGCAGCGTCTGTCTGAGGGTTCTCGACTGTTGTGTCGTGGTCGTCGGCGTCGCTCCAGCCGTAGACAGGCAGGACCGTGGTCAGTTCGTCGGTCGGATCGTCGTCGTGTTCGGCGACGGGCGAAGGCGCGTCCGGGATCTCCGGTTCCATCTGCACCACCGGAAGCACGACGTCGTCGTACGAAGCCTCGTCGACGGCGGGATAGGCGGTGTCGTAGTTTTCCTGCGGCACAGGGAAGTCCACGTCATCGCTCGAGTCGATGACGGCGTCCCCGTAATGCTCTGGAACGTCCGGAAAGAGCTGATCCGTGCGATTGTCCGTCGCCATTTTTCCTCCAAGTTGATCGGCGAGGGCAGGATGCGTTCCTGCCCTCGCCAGGGGCTCACGCCGGGATGCCCGCGCCGATCGCGTCGGTGATCATTCCCATCGGCAATCCGGGGACTGCGGTGTTCGCCTGGAAATCGGTCACTGCCTCGTCGAATGCGGCGACAGCCTGCTCGCCACCGGGAAGCGAGGACACCGCGTCGCGGGCCTGCTGGTCGACGATCGGGGCAGCCTCAACCACGTCGCGGACAGCGTCGGCGGCCGCGGAGCCGACCGGAGCGTTGGCTTCCCACTGATCGAGGGTGGTTTCGGTCTGCGCCGTGATCGCAGCCTGGTCGATGTCGGGGATCTCGACCTCGGTCGGTGCACCGACCTCACCGGCGCCGTAGGCCGTGGCTGCGGCAACGCCAATCGCGCCACCGACGATTGCGCCACCCGCAGCTGCCGGAACTCCGGCAAGCGCGCCGATACCTGCGCCGATGCCGGCACCGGCTGCCGTGCCGACGACACCGGCGGGGATGACACCGAGCGGCGTCAGAACCGGGGCGGCCAGCACGACTGCGCTGGTGCCGCCGATTGTGCCGCCGACAAGTCCGCCAGTCACGGCGCCGACGGCTGCGACAGGCACTCCGGCTGCGAGGGCACCGCCCACTGCTCCGGCTGCACCGCCCGCGACCTGCGCGGCCGCCAGGCGCTCGGCTTCCTCGGTCTTGAGGCCCGTGGAGCGCCAGAAGTCGGTGACCTGGGCTTCGATGACGGCCGTCTGACCATTCGTGCGGTCAGCGGTGTCCTTGCTCATCCAGTTCGGGCGATCCCCGAGGTAACGACCCCAACGAACCTTGTCCTCCGGTGCCTGAATCGGCGCGGTGAACTCCTCGAGCTGCGTGGGCAGGTGAAGCTGCGAGTAGTCGATCGGCTCGACGTAACTGCCCTGGTCGTAGGTGGGGACGACGTACTCGTTCGAGTTGTAGTCCCAGTTGTCGAGGGGCTTGGCAGGCTGCTGGTACTCCACCGGCACCGGAACCCAGGTCTGCACCGGCTCGGGCTCGGGCGCAGGAGCGGTCGTGACCCCACCCTGTGTGGACGGAGCGGGCGTGGTGACGCCGGACTGGGTCGACGGCGCCGTCGTCACGCCGCCCTGCGACGGTTCTGCGTGCGCGATACCGCCGCACGCTGTGACAATGACCGCGGCCGTGACTGCCGTTGTGCCAGCAGCCCTCACAATCCTGGCCTGCTTACGGTGCTTACCCATGTGTGCTGTTCCCTTCGGTGGATGAATCAGTGGTCAGGCCGTTCTGTGAGAACGTCGAGTCCGTCGACGTGGCGACGGAAGTAGAGGACGTCGGCGTAGCCGACGACGTCGAAGGCGAGGAGCTGACGGGCCGAGACGTTGTGGGCGCCAATGACGTGGCACTCGGCCGGGTCGTGCTCGTGGAAGAGCTCGACGACGAGGACGTTTTGTTGCTGGTCGAGAGGTCGGCAGCCACCGCGGCGAACATCTTCGCCACGTACGCGGTCGGGGCCAGCCCAGTGGCAGTCGCCGCCGACGATCCATACGAGCCGTGGGCTGCCTGGATGTTCGAGTACTTCGTCAGCGCCGCCAGGTCGAAGAGGTCCTTGTTCGCCTTGACCTCGCCCTTGACCAGGTCGAACGTCTGCTTGACCAGGCGCTGCGTGGTAGCCGGCGGAACCAGATTGATCACCGCGTTGACCGTCTTCGCGGCGATGATGCCGAAAGCGGCAACGGGATTCGCCAGACCCACAGCCGCGACAGCGGCGATCGTCTCCGGCGTGATCACCTTCTTCGCGATCGTGACCACCGAGTTCACCGCCACCAGGCCAACCTTCATCAGCGCGGAAATCGCTTCTTGGCCGGTCGGCGGTGTCGCCCGAGGATCCGAACCCTCAGCCAAACGCTGCGACAAGGTCTTCTTCGGCGTGATCGAGAGGTTCTCGAGTGAGTTCTTCGGGACCTGAATGTCTTCGTTGATCACGTCGACCCCGACGTTGAAGGCGGTCGACGCGAGAGCAAGTCCGATCGTCTGCACTGCGACGAACGGGTCGCCGCCGACCTCGGCCTGTCCCGCAACGTTCGCCACGGCCCGCGCGATCGGAGCCTTCGGCGGGGCATCGCAGGCCAGGTCACCGGTTTGGCACCACATCGACACCCGGCCGGTCAATGCGCCGAAGCTGGAGGCGGTGTCGGCCACCGGACCGATCCCCGCCCCGGTCGCCGTCGTGACCGTCACCGCGGGAAGGGCCTTCACCGCAGAACCCGAGGTCCCCGGGACAGGGGACGGCGTGGTCTGGGAAGTGCCGGGGAAGATGCCGGCGCCCTCCGCGCGGGTCGGGGACCCGAACAGCGCAGCCGATGCGATCGACGATGCCGGAACGCCGCTGACCTTCCCGGCACCCACCTCTGTGAGCCACTCCGAGGCAGCGTGGGCGAACTGGCTGTAGGCCGCGATCGCGAGCTTTGTCGCCGGGCACGAATCCAGGACTTTCTCCGCCGCGGTCTGGAGGTTGTCCTTTGCTGTGGAGACCGACACGGCGTACGACTCCTTGCCGCCGGGAACCGCACCACCGAACGCCGCCGGATACGGAACGTAGGCGCGGTCGACGTCCACGCCGAGCTGTCGCGCCTGGTCGAGCAGCGGCGACATGATGTTCGAGAGCATTCCCGTGTCGGCCTTCACCGGAGCATCCGGCGACGACTCTCCCGTGCCCTGCCCTCCGAGCACGAACAACGCAGGGCAGTCCTGCACCAACTGATCGACCCAATTGGTCGACGCGTGTGCGGGAACAGTATTCGCACCGACACTCACTGCCACCGCGACAGCGCCGACGACCGCCGAAGCGGCGAACCTGCGGCGCGCACCCGCCAGTCCTGAACTCTGAACCATCTGCATTCGGAACCCTTCAATCTCGTGGGGAGCCGGGACGGGGCTGGTGGCCCCACCGTCGGCCGGGGCGACGGTCAAGCAGGCCAGCCAGGGAAGGCCCCGCCGAGACCGGAGAGCAATGCAATGAGAAAGACGAGGAACATGGCGAAAACCCTTACGTGATAATGAGATTGGAATTCGGTCGGCGAGTTACACGACTAGCTGAACGCCGACCCATGGCGACGAGTACGGCACCAGCGAGTGACCCGCAGGGCAGGTCGCAAACCCGGGAAGGTCGATGCTGTAGCACCTGTAACCAGGCGCCCGACCAGCACAAAGAGCAACCACGCCGAGCGGTCGCCCGCCCTCATTCACCGAGATCGGAACGTGAGGAACGGACTTGCTGGAACTTGCCTGTAACGAAAACGGGGCGGAAGTAGGATTAGTAGGCGGGTGGATCTGGGCACCCAAAGACATCGGAGCCTCCAACTGGGTACAGAAATGGCCCGCGAGGATCCGAGATCCTGCGGCGTGGACGTTTACGTGCTGAAACGCTGTGGGGAGTAGAACCCCAGGTGCGGGCGAGGACGCCAATCATCACCGCACCTGGGGCTTGCTGATCTATCGGGCCGGCACGCGAGTCCGGAAGCTCGGGAGCTCGACGTAGCGCATGGTCATGGACCCGGTCATATGGGCGGTGACCGGGGATGAATCCACAGGACGTGCGAGTCGCCGCAATGGGCGGGGCGAAACGCAGCTCGGGATTCGCGTTCTCGATGATGTCGAAACGTGCTGAGCGCATGCGGAAGTCACGGGATGACCCTGTGACAGCTACCGCAGACCACTTCGAGCGCAACGATTCAACCCATCTTGGATATGACTGGGAAACGGTGTGTGCGTGAATGCACAACACCGCGCTACGTCTCGAACCTAAGTGGCCGGAGCCGGGCTCAAGGAAGACCTCACAGAGAGGCCGATTCAGGATGCTAGTCGGAGAATTACTCCGCGAGCAACATTTGTCCATCGTCAACATTCCGCTCGGTCGGTGATCAGCGGCGATTCTCTCGTCAGCTCTTGTATGAAAGTATGACATGCAAGCATGGTCCGGAACAAGGGTAAACGTGAGCCGATGAGGAGTCAGAATGAGCGGACAGGATTGGATTCCAGCCGTAGGAGACGACATGCCGCCAAGTGGGGTGAGGGGCTTCAGCCCCACCGCTCTCGAGGCGGCGATGCGGCGCAAAGGTGCAGCTTCGGACGACCTTGCAGACGCAATCGGGGTGAGTCGACAGTCGGTGTCGGCCTGGCTTTCCGGCAAGACGGTTCCGACACCCGTCATGATCGGTAAGGCCGCAACGTGGTTGAACGTAAAGACTGCGGACCTGATCCCCATCCCGCCTGACAAGCTGCGATTAGCCGACCTGCGAACGAGAGCTGGGCTCAACCAGCGCACCGCAGCCGAACGACTTGGTGTGTCCGCGTCGGTGCTGTACGAAGCGGAAAAAGGCCGGCGGGAAAGATCGGACGACTGGCTGGCGGCCATGTCGAGGGCTTACGGTGTTCCTGCCGAAGATGTAGCGAACGCGTGGAAGCGCACTCGTGCGGCGCGCGCGGCACGCATAGAAGGACTATAGAAATGCCC
This sequence comes from Rhodococcus sp. JVH1, assembly GCF_000280725.2. Taxonomy (NCBI): domain Bacteria; kingdom Bacillati; phylum Actinomycetota; class Actinomycetes; order Mycobacteriales; family Nocardiaceae; genus Rhodococcus; species Rhodococcus sp. JVH1. The sequence continues at coordinate 67,930 of NZ_CP166291.1, forward strand.
GCAAGCATTGACCGCATGAGAAAAGATGCGAGATCGCGGCGTGTCGGTTAGGTGATAGCCGGTTCCGGCTATCAGAATTGCCCGTATGGCTACAAAGTCATCACGAGGACCGGGCCGCCCCAGCAAGGGCACCCGGAAACAGGTGTTGCTCCGCTGGCATCCCGAGCTCAAAGAAGCCGTCGAGAACGCTGCCAAGGCACACGGTATGGATCTCAACACTTACGTGTCGGCGCTGCTGGCTGCCGACACTGGTCTTAGTCACCTCGTGACACCGAACCAACAGGAGGAACAACTGCCCCACTCCGCGTAAGCAAATACGCGAGATCGGTCCGGGCGGGATCGATCGACAACCAAAGATGAACACGTTGTAGTACGGCAGCCAACCTCGGAGAAATGGAAAAACCCCCGATCGGGCGGATCGGAGGCTTCTCCAAGTTGGCGAGAAACGAGTAACCAGCTCGGTTCTCTGCGGTACTGCCTTCCCCAGAGGGGCTTACCAGTGAGTGGTAGTACGCCTCAGGCTAGCGCATATCCTGATGCAGGTTCAATCACCCATGCGCGTGTCTCGTCACACGCGCCCACGATCCATTACTGCGGCAGCAGTCCCGCGCGTCCCCGCTACGGAACGGCGCGAACACCGCGCGCCATCCCCGGGCATATCCGCGGGCATCAGTGCCAATCGCTGACCCCAGCGTTCATCAACGCGATCGGCGGCCGCGACGAAGCATGCCGGCGATTCTGCAGGGTGACACTCGACCTCGGCGACGGCGCGTACGGCGGCATCGCCGTATGGAGCGGCGAGCAAACCTGGGTCGAGATCGAGGTCCGCGAGGCATACAAGCGCCACTACCTCATCATCCGACCAGCTCTCTGCCGTATTCGAGGCGGTGGCGGGGTCGCCCTCAAGACGCTCCTCAAGGTCGCTGCCGCCATGGCCGCAGCCGCCGACCACAACACCGGCCAGAACTCCAGGCTCAAAAACGACACCCTGATGGAGCGGACCGGGTACTGCAAGAGCACCGTGCAGCGCGCCAAGCTCGCCCTCAAGATGCTCGGCGTGGCCACCGAAGTTCTCCGTGGGCGACTCCGGCGATGGAAGGACCGCGGTGATGGTCTTGGGTCCGAACGCATGGCCTCATACCGCGTCGGAGACAAGTCACGCGGCTGGGCATCCGTGTGGGCGCTGCACCCCCGCAAGCCTGTGGATCAAACCCGCAGATCAGTCGACGGATCCATACAAATGGCACCCCACCCCTCTCGGGGTCACTCTTTAGATCATTCCTCTCCTAGAGAGGTTTCTAATACAAAGCGATCTGTGGAAAAACGAGCCGCTTCGCGGCGCCCTGAGACAAGGGGTCAACGCGAGAAGGCCGCAGCCAACCGGAAGGGCGTATTGCTGGCCGCCAGATGGCTCGGCAGTCCACGAACGGGGGCATGGGCACGGGAACATACCTCGCGGGGTTGGGGACCGGCTCTGGCCGAATCAGCGGCTCATGGTTGGACGGCGGCCGACCTCAACGACACGATCGACACCTGGGCGGCGGCACACCGGGTGACCCCGACCCCGAAGTCTCCGATTGCATTCGTCCGCTGGCTCCTAGGGCAACAAGATCTTGCTTTCCCTCCACATGTCCTCGCACAGATTGCGTTCGACCAGGAGAAAGCCGAACGGGAACGGCAGGTGGCCGAGTTTGCCGCCGAGCGTGCTCGCTACGCGGATGCTGCTGGCCCCGACTCCCCCGGCCGTCGTGCTGCTCGCACTGCGATCGCCGAACACACCGCGCTCATCAACCAGCGCAGGAGGGAGCGGCGGCAGCGTGAAGCTCAGCAGGAGTGGGTCGCCCGCGCCGAGCTGGTCGCTCGCCGCCGAAAGGACCGGCGGGGATGACCGCGACGATCCGGACCGGACCGGGCCGGTCAGGGGCGGCTGTTGTCCCGCGCAGCCCATCGACGGTGGAACTTCTCGATCGTGGCGGCGTCGACATCGATCGGCCGATGCGCAAGCCACCGAAGGTAGAGCCGGTCATCGAGATTGCGAGGATGCGCACCCGGTCGATCCGCTGGCTGGTCCAGGTGCTCCGCCAACATGTGCTCGAGGAACTTCGGAAGCTCGCGTCCCGGGCCGGCGTTGCGTTCGACGGTGTCGATAATGTGCGGCAGCACGACACCGGAGGTAGCGGCACCCACCCGCAGCAACGCGGCCTCGAGCGCGGCGCTAGGTCGTGGACCAGCAGCTTCGTTCAACTCGGTGGTGGCCTCGAGCAGTTCGGTGAGCGCCAGTACAGGGATCTCGACGGTGCCGGGTCCGACACTCATTACCCGGTCCGGATCGTCGCGAAGTGCTTCGCTCTCAGTTGAATTCGTACTCATCCGGTCTCCTCCGAGTTCGTCAGGCTATCGCCGAATGGCAATTGCTGAAGAACCATAGTGGGTGCGAACCCGCCACCTGTCGCGTTGAACGTGCATTGCACGTATCTACGACGCGCCAGCCGGTTCGCACCTCATACCGGTGCCTACCAGCAGAGAGGACCTGTACCCGGTCGTGCCTGAACGATGCCCTGACGGGCCTCCACTCCCCTCGCCGGATCTGCTTCTTCCGCAGCGATGATGGTCAGGTCGGCAGGAGTCCACCCCTCGTCGCCGGCGAACCGGAGAAAGAGCGCCAGGTCGACGCGGGTCACTTCTCCCTTACGCAGGTCATTTCTGGCCTGCTCAAGTTCGGGGATGCTCTTCTCGTGGATCTCGGGAACCTCAGTCGCCCATCTGGCCAGCGATCCGGGCGGATTGTGATACCACTCCAGGAAGATCCCTGTCGCCAGGGTGAGCTGGCAGACCCCGACAGGATCGGGTGAGGATTCCGCAATCAGTCGCGCAGCCGTCCGCAACGCGTCAAGGCTGAAATCCTGCTGGGGGCGATTCTCGGCCGAGGTGATGTCGTGGATGACCCCGCTGATCTTCTTCCCCTCCGCAGTTTCCCGTGTGCGCGTTGCCATATAGGTCAAACGCGGCTGCGACCCTCTGATCGTCACCTTCGACGCAAAAGGTGCACCAGCTGGCTTCGCTCCGATAGCGAAATCTTTTACATAGTCTTCGTATTCGTTCAGCCGCTCGAAACCGCCAAAAAATTTCCAGACATCCTGCACACCGCGCTCGACGGCCGCGTCGGCACCGAGGATGCTCTCTTCGGCACCTGGACCATGTTCGGTGACCTGGGTCCGATAATCCCATTCGAACGCCCCGACAGAGCGTCGAGCAGGAACAGGTTGGCGTGCGTCGCCGACCCACAGCTCCACACCGAAGACCTCGCCGCGGGCGGACAAGATCGGATGGCCGGAAAACCGGGCTCGTATGTCGCCCTGCGTTTTGCTGGCGATTGTGAGCAGCTCCACCTGCTCTTCACCGGTGACCGCCACCGCCTCGACGAGCAGTTTCGCCAACTTGCTGATCTGTGCGCCCTCGCCGGGGCTTCTGGCGATGCTCCACTTTCGGTTGCGGAGACTGGTGAACTCCTTCGGTGCCCCACCCTCCGCGACCAGGGTCGGCTCCTCACTGGACCAACGCCCGAGCGTTTCGACAATCAGCCAATTCGCCAGTTTGGCGCTCTTTGTGCTCGCCGGCCGCTGCGCTACACGCGGTTCCACCGTGTCAGTCAAATGCTCTACCCCCTTGCATGGGGTAGAACCCTAGCAACGCCGTCGCATTGACGCTGCGGCAGACCTCATCTCCTCGAACATCGTGGCATCATGCGAACAGAAAACCGACACACGGTCTGTTTTGTGAGCCAGTTGCCTTAAGCGCGAATGATTTTCGCGCACCGCGGCGATGTCGTCCGCGAGGATCGTTTCCACTGCCCGCACGGCTCCGCGTCGCAAGCTCCAGGGCGCCGACTGGTGAACGGTGGTGTGGTGGAAGAACGCATCGCCGGCATGGAACAACCATCCACGCCCGTCGACCTGCAAGGCAACACCGGAATGCCCTTCCGAATGACCAGGTAGAGGCACCAGCCACATGTTCTCGACACCATCGATCGGATAGGCGAGCTCGAAACCCAGCACTTGCTCGGTCATCTCGTCGTACGTCTGCACATTCGTGAGAGCCGTGAGATGCGATTGCCGATACCTGAACCGCTCGGACAACGTGCGCTGAGCACGCGCCGTCTGTAGCTCTGTGCACGTGGTATGCACGACGGCGTCGGGAAAGTCCGTTGCACCACCGATATGGTCGTAGTCCAAGTGGGTCACGACGATATGTCGTACGTCGGATCGGCTATAGCCCAATCCCTCAACCTGATTGACAGCGGTTTCCTCTGCACGCAACGCGGGTCCCAACATCATCGCGGGCGCGCCGAGCCGTCGCCGAGGTGACTCGATGTCACGAAGGCCTAGCCCACTGTCGACGAGGACCAGGCCGTCAGACGTCTCACAGAGCAGCACATGTGAGACCAGAGGGCCCACAAGTGGCGTGAGGAACGTCCCGCAATTCAGATGATGGACCCCGCTAATAGACAAACTCGACACCGCCCCGGAAGTAGGAGTGACCGCAGAGATCGCACCCTGCAGCTGCTACGACCGGAACAAAGTTGTGGGCCCCGGGAAGAATCCCCCATTCGGGAGAAGCGGAGCCATAGTACATGAGACCGTAAGTGCACAGATAGCGGGCGGCCGTTGGGGTTTGAGAATTCGGAACATGTTCCTGCAAACTGTGCTGGTACCGTTCCGCAGGTTGGTTTTGACGCTTGGTGGGCGGAGGTGCAAGTGAGTCGGCAGGCTAGGGGTTTAGCGACGAGAGCCCAGCTCATCGCGGGTGCGGCCGAGGCATTCGACCGGAACGGCTACGTCGGGACCAGCCTGGAGGCGATCGTCGACAGTCTTGGACTCTCCAAGGGGGCGTTGTACTTCCACTTCGGCTCGAAGGAGGAGCTTGCGCGGGCCATCATTGCCGAGCAACACGCGATCTCCATCGCTGCGGTCGAGGCAATCAGAGGAGAGCATGCGCCGGCGGTAGAGCAGATCGTGATGCTGTGCCACGAAATGGCCAGGCAGATCGTTCACGAGCCGGTCGTGAGAGCCGGGATCCGTATCACCGTCGAGCTCAGTGACAAAGGCTATGGACCCGCCGACCCCTACATCGACTGGATCAACACCTGCGACTACCTCGCACGGCGCGCCATCGACCAGGGCGACATCAGTCATGAGACAGATCCGGCGACCTTCGCTCGATTCGTGATCGGAGCGTTCACCGGTGTCCAAACCCTGTCCCTGATCCACACCGGAGGAGCCGACCTCGAGGAACGCGTCGACGACATGTGGATGCTGCTGCTACCTGGCATCATGCCCCGCTACCGGCAAAAGGACCTAAATAGAACCCGCCGAGCGCGCAGTGCCGGACCACCCGAGAAGTTTGGGCCAGTTTTCTCGGTGTAAGCAGGTTCGGCGAGGTGCCCGAACAGGCATCGCCAGCGTGCCTACTGCGCTCGAGAGTCCGAGGTGGGGCGCGACGAGAACGGAGCGACCTTGAAATCGCGCTGTGGCCGTACGCAGTCACCAGTCCCCGACTCTGGCGAGGTTTCCCGAGGTGTCTCAACGTCGAACGAGGACGGCAGCGTGGTGTTTGGCATCTCAACCCTTCGATGTAGCCCGATTGCGCAGTGCGGAAGTCGGACCCCGCGACTGCGATGCGACTCGAACCGAAGCAACAGGCTCGAGGAAGCCCCTCCGTTGAGGGGCGACTCCAAGGGTAACGTCCCCAAGCGGTTGGTTGCCGCGACCACTGGCAGGCGGGGTTTCGTGGAGCCGGACTGAACGGTTCTGCCGGGTGTCCGACGACCTAACACTTCGCGTCGCTCGCGGCGAGGCCTGGGGAGGGAGCGCGTCATGGTGTTAGAGGGTTCTCCGATCAAGCCCGACAAGTGGTCGTCCTCGCCGCCGGCGCCGCCCCCGCACCGCCGGCCAGAACCTCGACACCTCCGGTCCACGACCGCATCACCGACGCCCTCGAACAACCCGAATAGCAGGGTTCAGCCCACACCCACCGGCGGGCGACCGAGGTTCTACCTACTGACACCGGCACCGAGACTGCCGAGGCACAACACGAACGGCCCCCACCACCGCAAACGGTGGAAGGGGCCGCCCCACGACACAGACGCGCCTGCATCGCATCAGCCCGTTTTCACCCGACTGCCAAGCGCACTAGTCGCTCCGCTGGCCGGAGAAGGAAGACCGGACCGAACCTGGACGTCACGCTACTGCGACCATCCACTCACGCACAACCACCGATACCAGCGCCGGGCTCAAACCGGGACGTGTCATCTTTCCTGGTCAGCGCGCTCCCGGGGCCGCGATTTTTACCGTCCATCCACGCGATCACATCGAACGTTGAGGGGCGACTCCAAGGGGAACGCCCCCAAGCGGTTGGTTGCCGCGACCACTGGCAGGCGGGGTTTCGTGGAGCCGGACTGAACGGTCCTGCCGGGTGTCCGACGACCTAACACTCGCTACGGGGAGAGCCCGCGTCCGGCGCACAGCCACGTGGGCGTCGTCGCATGTGCGGGAGCAAACGATTACCCCGGACCGGGTATTCGATCTCGTGCAGTGTGCGCACAAGGGGTAGAGGTGCGGCGGCAATGGAGCCCGGCTTCTTCATCCATGCTCACGCCCCGTCCGCCCAACGGGGAGGAAAGGCCGACCCGCCGCAACCGGCCTACTTTGACCCTGCCGAACGGTTCGCTCACCCGCAACCCGACACGCCGGTCGGCGCCGGCGGAGATCTGAGTGGTGCACGCTGCGGCGTTGCTGATCCGGTGTAAGCCCCACTCCCCCATCGAAACGAATGACTAGTCCTACCTAGGAGGGTTGACTGCGGTATATGGAGCTGAGCGTGATATCCGTAATTCCGTATATTCGCATGTCAGTAAATCCGTAGATGTACCGCCATGGGCTCGATTGCACCCGCTGCGGACGGGCGTGCGTGCAACGTGAAGGCACGTCGTCCATGTCCCTCACTCTGCGTGGTGGCGAAACTCCGCAAGCCCGTTTATCCGTAATCAGTAGACGCGGACGATGAGGCAAGATTGCACGCCGCCACAAAGTCCTGCGTTTCGGGACCGCAACGGTCGTGCACGCGAACTTGGCCGGATTGCAGCACCATGCCCCCTGCCGGAAGCTCGGCCGAGACCCGCTGCATACTCGCGGTCACGGGTGCACCCACCCCGCCTGTCCGTAGATTCGTGAATCCGTATATGCGGAGAGGTGCAATCCGTGTTGCATCGCCGGCGACCATGGGCGTGCAACGTCCACTGCACGGGAGTCTCCACGCGTCGGGCACCCACGCAAGTCCGCAGTTCCGTATTTCCGTATTTCCGTGAGTGCGCAATGTCTGCGCTGGGGATTGCTCCCGCAGCTACCGCCGAGGCCCGTGCAACGAGGAAGGCCAAGGTTCCCGCCGCTGAACGTCCTTGCCTACGCAAGTCCGTAGATCCGTGAATCAGTAGTGGCGGAGCGGTCGACCTGACATTGCACTTCCACAGCCGCGATCAGCCATGTGAGCCCGGACGGGCCGCGACGAGCCCCGTCTTCGCGAGTCCGTAGATCCGTAGATCCGTAGAAGCGGAACGGGTGCACGCGAACTGCACCGCTCCGCCTGGCGGCCGCAATCGTGCAAGGCCTTCGTGCAGTGTCCGCACCGGGGCGTGCAGGGGGCTCTGGGCCGGCGTTGCAGCCGACGGTGCGAGGCAGAGGCGCGCTGTTGCACCACACTGATCCGCGAATACGGATTTACGGAAACACGGAAAGGCGTTTTTCCGCGTGTCAGTCCATCAGTAGATGCTGAAGTCCGCGTACGCTGACCTCCGTAGATCCGCCATTCCGCACCTTGCAGCTCGTGCGACTCGGCTTGCACACCCGCAAGATTCGGGATCTACCAGTGCAATTCCATGCGGACACACGGAAATACGGAAATACGCAGGAGCGGACATGCGGAAGTGGGAGACATGCTTGTCATCACAACACTGAACCTCAAAGGCGGTTCCTCGAAGACCACGTCAGCCGCCTTCATCCTCCACGCACTCCATGAATCGGGGCTCAAAGTCCTCGGCGTTGACGCAGACGGAGAGAACGAGTCACTTCTGCAGTGGGGGAGTCTCGGCGAATGGCCTTTCCCGGTCATCGGCATGGCTGTCCCGAACTTGCACAGGCAGCTTCCGGGTATCGCGAACGGCAAGTACGACGCCGTAGTCATCGACACGCCGCCGATGAAGGAGCAACGAAGCATCGTGCTCTCGGCTGCACGACTTGCAACGCACGTCGTCTGCCCGATGGCCCCGACACCGATCGAGTACAACCGTCTTCCCGCGGTACGACAATTGCTTGCGGACGTCGCCGAACTTCGGGACGGGGACGCCCCTGCCTTTGCAGTCCTGTTCACCCGAACTGTCTCGAATGCGGCCTCGACAGAGGTGTACCGAGAAATGGTCACCGAAGACGGTGACTACGTACTCAAGCCAACTGTCGGCCGTCTCGAGCGCTACTCCCAGGCCTTCGGGATGCCGATCGAGAATGCTCTCAACTCGGCCTACGGGGATGCGGTGATCGAGCTCCTCGACCTCGACGCGCAGAAGGAGATCGCATGACATCCGCAGCAGACAGAATCCGCGCCAGTGCCGAGCGCGCGCGAAGGCCAGTGGCGGCGCAAGCCCAACCGGAGGAGGAGCAAGAGCCAGTAGTGGCGGCCCCATCGGCGAGGGTGCATGAAGAAGACAAGCCCCGCAAGCCTGCCGTTCGCGCGGTCCCTGTCATCGCTCCCCGGCAGAAGGACATCCGTAAGAACGTCGACCTCTCGCCCGATCAGAATGACCGGCTGGGGGACTGGCAGCGCGCCGCAGCAAGAGAGCTCGGCGTAGCCCGAGTGACGGCCCAGGACGTGCTTGTTGCACTCGTGGAAAGACTCCTTGCAGATCCCGACCTGAGCGAGCAGGTCAAGAAGGACCTGCACAACACCCGTTTCTAGTTGCAAATCCGTAAATCCGTAAACACGAGGATCCGTAAACACGGATATGAGGAAGTCCTGCAGGCGCGCACCGACGGACCCCCTTAGACGCACAGGCCACCGCAGCCGCAGATGCGGAAACGCACAACGGTCGACCGCACACGCAGCGGGGCCCGCCAGGAGTTGCACCTCCGTACGGCGGGCCCCTCACCAGGAATCTGGAGGTTTCCCAGCTATGGCAGACGATACAACTCAGGATGCACCACCGTTGCGGGCGAGCACGCTCGCGTTGACCGCTGTTGGCGTGATGGCAGTGGGGATGGGCGCGCTCGCCTTCACGCTGTCGTTCGATTCGCTCCGGCAGCTCGCCGTTGAGATCGGCGTGCGCCCCGGATTCTCCTGGATGGCACCCGTTGCAATCGACATTGCGCAGGCTGCCGCAACGTTCGGTTATGTTGAGCTGAAAGCTGAGAGGCACCGCTGGTCCCGTCGGTATTGCCTGGCGTTTGCCGTGGGGGCTGTGGGGCTGAGCGTTGCTGGCAACGGCTACCACGCCTACCAGCTCGCAGTGCGAAACGCTGCTCGTGTTGCAGCGGGAGAGGATCTCGGCTTCATCCCGCAACCGGCACCCGCTGCGTTAGGCATGGCGATGATCTTCCCGCTGCTGTGGCTGGGACTGATGCACATGTCGACCCTGATGTTGCGTGCCTTCCGTGAAGAGCGTGCACACGCGTTGCAGGGGCCTACGGGCGAGCCCTCACCGGTTATCGAGCGAGCAGGATCCATCGCACCGGCAACCTACGAGGCTGCACCCGAAGCCGCACCGGTGGCGCAACAGGTCGAAGCAACCGCTGACCTCGGCGCCACTCGAACCGGAAACGTCAACATCGTTGAGCCGCCCAGGCAACAGGACGAACCAGTTGTACCGCGGACACGCAACGGGTGGCCGCAGACCCACGAAGGACTCACCCAGTTCCTCACGGAATGCGCGCTGCCTGAGCCGGTGAAGGAGGTTGCGGAAATGCTTGTGCGTGAACCGCACCTCAAGCAGGTCACCGTTGCACAGCAGATCAACGTGGACCGATCCACTGTGTGCAGACGATGGAAGGCGTTCGTCGCCGCCGCGGAAGACGAAGGCTTCTCCGTGCCTCCACTGCCGCAACCGTTCGATACCGAGACCGACTTCCGGCCCGCACGAGAACTACAGCCCGCGTAAACATGTCCGTTGCATGGCCGGAGCGAACTGCCGTCAACGTTGGCGGCCGTTCCTCCGGTCAGCAACGCTGTTGTCACGTGATGAAATGGGTGGCAAAGCTCCACTGGAGGTCTTTCGGTTTCTCCGCGAGTGTTAGGCCGTCCGGGGCGATGCACCATCCTGATCCCTTCGCAGCGAAAAGACGGTGATCGAGTTGACCGACGCGATGCACGTCGCCCGCGAGTGGGTGGTCGAACAACTCCGTTTCCCTCAACGTGCACCGCGTACAACGGCCGTCATCGCCTGGTCCCACGTCTCCGCAACAACACAGTCGGCGGTAGCCGGCCTCTCGAACGTGATCCTCGACCCGAACGAGATCGTTGCACAGCCGAGTTGGTGGCGCCGCATCACGGGCCGCCCTTGCGGATACCCGCAACTGACAACCGGGCAGCGTGCAGAGCTTCGACAAGCGCACACGTCGTTGCACTGGCCGTTGCGGGAGGAGGGGCCCGAGATCCGCCTGGTTGCAGTCGCCGAGGACGTTGTTGCACGCGTTGTTTCCCACGCCGCATGGAAGCACCCGCTACTCGACGGCCACCGAACCGTCCTCGGGTTCACCATCGAGCTACACCTGGTCGCGGCCGCGGCACACGACCTGTTCAGTCTGCGCGCGAACACCCCAGCGGTCCCGGACAACGACATCACCGACAACCTCGCCAGAGCACGCGCCGAATGGGAACGCCGGCAGGTGGTTGCTGCCAAGGCGGAGGCTGGTCTCATCGACCGAGTCGCAGCACTCCGCGCCTACGAGGCTGCGCTGACACCTATCGCAACGAGCGTGCACAACCTCCACGCCGTCACCGAGATGGCAACCGGGGGAGCGGACGTCGACCGACTCTACGAAGACATCGTCGGCGCCGAGTACTCAATCGAGCGGACCTCCGCGCTACGCAACGACATCGACGACATCCGTGCAGCCCTCGAATCCCAGGTCGCCTACCTCGACAGTCTCATCGGACCACACCGGAATGCATGAGTGAGTTCATGCATGCATTGCGTTAACTGATGCCGGCATCGGTGCCGCTGCGACACCGTTTCGCTCGAACGAGCTGGTTGCACAGCCTGTGTTGGTGGCGCGCAGAGCCTTCCGCAGGCGCACACCGTCGTTGCACACGGAGGTGGCGGAGATCGGCCTGTTGCAGTCGCAGTGGGCGGTGTTGCACGCGCTGTTTCCTCGGCGGGCGCACCCGCGTAGGCGCGCGCCGATCCTCCGTGCAGCCCAGCGCAAACGAACATGAGGCCACGACTGAAACGAGGCCCACAGCCCGGATAGCCTCAGCAGAAGACGGTCGGGGTGGACGTCGGTAGCGCCCACCCCGACCTGATCACCGAACGAACAGGACTCGGACGATGACCACCACCAGTATCGAACCCCAGCCCCTCCACCTCGACGACATGACCGCTGAGCAGCGGTTCCACTACGTCCAGGTGACCCTCGATGCCCTCCGGTCCGGTCGGCCGGCCCCGGTGGATCCGGACGGCTACGAGAACCATGACGACCTGGCCGCGTGGATCCGTGACCAGGCTGAACTCCCGAACGCGGCGACCCTCGCCGGCGTGTCCTGATGGGCCAGAAGACGACCGAACCGGGTGAGATCTCCGTGCAGTTCGGGAAGGTGGTCGCTCACGCGATGATCGACGCCGGGATCACGACGAACACCCAGCTGGCGGAGATGACCGGGATAAGTGGTCCGACCATCGGGCGCATTCTCCGTGGTACCCGCGTGACACCGGTCGAGGAGGCGGTCCTGATCGCGAAGGCGCTCGGGATCCCCCTCAGCAAACTGATTGCCGCGATGGAAAGGCGCCTGACCAGCTAATAGGACCCCAACACCTCCCCAGCCCTACCCTGCGGGTTGGGGTCTTGTCGTGTCCGGGGTCAGTACGCGGGCAGTCCGTCGCCGCGCTTCTGGGTGGACCCCTCCAGTTCGGCATTGACCAGGTTCAGGAACTCGAACCAGGGCATCTCGAACGCTGTCGAGAGCCCCTGCATGTGCCGAATGTTCATGGGAATCTTCGTGGTTTCGAGTCGAAGAATGGTCGACCGACCAAGACCGGCCGCCTTCGCGAGGTCGTCCTGCGACCAGCGCCGGATGGTCCGCTGGATACGCATCTGGTTCGCGATCGCGGTGCTCATAAGGTCAGTTTCGGTACTGGGTGTGTCCATAACGACCTACTTAACACCGAATGGACAGTCACAGACCCGGTCCGCGCGAGGCTGGCGCGCGTGTCTCAGGGCCAATGGCCGACGGTGCTGCCGCGACACCGCTCCGCGCTGACTTGCCGCCTTATGCCAGCTGGTGGCGTCGCTCAGTGGTCGGCGGGGGAGGTGGGTGTGTTCCGTCGTGCCTTCTCGCGGGCGAGGTACTTGTACAGGCCGGGCTGGCTGAGATTGAAACGCTTCGTCAACTCTACGACGGAATGCCCCGCGTTGTGCAGGTCGTAGAGTTCCGACTGTTGTGCAGGATTGAGGCGCGGTTTGCGGCCGGCGAAACCGCCTGCAGCCTTACGGCGGGCATTGCCCTCCATCGTGCGCAGACGAATCAGGCCGGACTCGAACTCGGCGAAGGTAGTCGACAACGTCGCAAACACCGTTCGCCCAATAGGATCCCGCGGATCGTGCACCGTGCCGTCGAACATCAACAGCACATCGCGGTCCTGGAGGTCCGTGGCGATCGCGCTGAGATCGGCAACCGAGCGGGCCAGTCGATCCAACGAGGTGACGACCAAGGTGTCACGAGCGGACAACGCCGACAAGGCCTCCGTCAACGCTGGTCGAGGCCTGTCCGTGCCCGTCAGTCCGTGATCCACATGAATGGAGTCGACACCCACACCCAACACTCGCAGCTGATCGCGCTGGCCTTGTTCGTCGTCCCCGGACGACGAACAACGTGCGTACCCGATCAACATCCCACCATCGTATTCTACGAATACACCCCTTCAGGTAGACGAGATGGCACACGGGGCAGAGTTCGGCCGTCGGTCGCCCCCCAACTCCGAGGTCGACCCCACACAAAAGGCGTGATGAGGACGTGCACTTAGGCCGTCCCGTGTAGATCGGAATCGAGGGATCGCCACCGCTCACGAGGTGTTCGGGGGAGTATGGGATAGATTCTGGGGATTCGGACCCGAGAGCCCCACTGCCCGAAAGGAGTCTGGTGATGCGAGCGCAACCTGCGCCAATAACTGGCTCCGTGCTGGAGTGGGCTATTCGTGATACCGAGCTAACCCCGGGCGAGGTCGCTGACCGGGTGGAAGTCACCGAAGCACAGCTGCGGGCGTGGATGTACGAGGACGCGTACCCGAACACCACCCAGCTCAAGAAGCTGTCCAGGGCACTCGGCCGCCCCGAGTCCTTTTTCTTCTTGGAAGAGCCGCCGCAACAACAGCCAACGCCCGTGGAGTTCAGGCGGTTCGCGGGATCGAACGGTAGGCCTGGTCCAAAAACCATTGAAGGCATCAAACTTGCCCGCCGAGTCCAGAAGACGCATGCATGGATCAGGCAGCGAGGCGAAGGTCCCGTTAAGCTTCCCGCGCTGTCAGTCGACGAGGACGTCGAGGAGGTAGCTGGGCGCCTTCGCGAATGGCTCGGTTGGTCGACCGAACACCAGACTGACGCCACGGAGGCAACGGTCGCCAGAGATTTCCGCAGTGCACTGCAGGCCAAGGGGATCCTGGCACTGAACCTCACTCTGGACGAAGGTACTTCCCGAGGGTTCAGCCTTCACGACACCTACGCACCGCTGGTGGCCGCCAATACACGCGACCCACATCCTGCGCGTCTCTTCTCATACGCGCACGAGCTCGTCCATCTGTGCTTGGGTGAAGATGCAGTCTGTGGAACGCGGGGTGCGAAACAGGGCCTCGAAAGATTCTGCAACCGAGTCGCGTCGGCCCTGCTGATGCCACGGCGCGCATTCGTCGACTTTAAGAAGTCGAAGTTCGGCTCTGAGCTAATTTCTGACCTAAAGCAGATAACAACGATAAAAAATCGCTTCCGTGTGAGCATGCGGGCCGCCGCCATTCGTCTTGAGGAGCTAGGGCTCGGGGTATCGGGTCTTTACGGCAAAGTCGATCGCGAAGCGAAGGTAGACCAGAAGAAGGGCGGGTTTGCAGTTCCGGGCCAGGAGCCTCGGACGCGACCGATTATCCGGGTCGACCAGTACGGTCACGAATTTATTAGTACGCTCTTTTCCGCCGAGGAGAGAGGTCTTCTGCGGCGACGTCAAATTTCTGAGCTTCTTAGTGTTTCCGAAAAAGAATTGGGTCATGTTCAGCAACTTGCGGCGATCGGCGCCGACACGTGACCGTTGTTGTAATTGCGGACGCTAGCGCATTGCAGGTGATGCCGAGTCTGACATCGAAAGAACGATCGATCGATCTTTTCGGTGAATTGACGGTCCGAGTCGAAAGCTGCCTCCTGTGCTTTCCTCGTGAGGTTGCTCTCGACCTGGGGGTTACCGCCCGAGACGAGCCTGTAGCCGCGTGGGCCGCGGGGCTCGGAAGGAAGCTGTCGCCGTTCAAAGCGGATATCAAGTTTCTGAGGCCGTTGATGGGGCACGTAAAGGCGTGTGGATACCCCAATGGATTTGATTCCATCTCGGGCGACGAACCCAGCAACGCCCACGTCGCGCGCCTTGCATGTCAATACGCAGCGGGAGACAACGAGTTCGTGGTGGCGACGGAGGACGTCGGAGAGGGGCCGTTGTCGCCGACGACGGAGCAGCTTTGTGATGCCGCTTCTTGGGAGCGAGTCGGCGCAGCGGAGGCGCTCGAGCGA